>NZ_VEBF01000009.1 GCF_007676705.1 Paenibacillus xylanexedens | reverse complement strand
AAAGAGCGATAAGCTCATTTTGAATCTGACGAGATTAAAAATCTCATTTGTGCTCCAGTCGATTCAAGCCAAGGCTTGTTTCCAACTTTCGCGTTTCATTCTGCAAGCAGAATGTTCACTCACTCGTTGTTCAGTTTTCAAAGATCAAACTTGTTTTGTTACCGAACGCCGTTCTCTTCAGCAACTCTTATATAATATCATGTCCGAACCAACTTTGCAAGCTCTTTTTTTAAGTTTCTTTCGAAGCTTATCTGTTTCGCTTGCCGCACCGTGTAAACCGTGTTTTCTTGGCCGGATTAATAATATATCACGTATAGATATTAATTACAACATTTAATTTAATAATTTTTTTTGAAAATTGACTACCTTTTTACTATGATGCTCTCCTCTATCTTCGTTGTAAAATTTATTATTGCCTAAATGACATTCTTTCCATTCATACAACGCAATACAGTTCTAATTGTTTCTAGAATTATCAGGACTAAATCTCTCTGATATATTTTAGCTTCATTAATATGCTCAAATATGCTTGTCCTTTTATCGACGTCAAGTGAGATTTACGGGGTGCTTTGATAGTTACCACGTGTATAAGTAGCAACATTATATAGAAGATAAACACAAAAAAGTGATGCACGTATATAACTATACGCGAACCACTTTTTTTGTGTTTATCACATTATATATAGGAAGCGCCCTTTAATGCTGTGCCTGTGCAGTTGCTGGAGGCGTCATTGTCATTTGTCCATTACCTGCTTTTTGCATGCCAACTCTCAGCAACGTAATTCCCCACGTTATAACCGAGATCAACAGAAGATGAACCATGTATCCACCCACTGCTTCTCCACTATAGATCAAACGCATAAATCCCTGTACCCCATTGGAAGCAGGCAGAAAGTTTCCAATATAACGATAGAATGGCGCCAGCATCTCGGCTGGAATGATATTTCCTGCTGTCATCAACTGGAGCGGAACCATCGCTACATTAAATAGAGGGCCTGCATTGCCAAACAGGGCAAAACTCATTTGTGTAAAACAGATACAAGCCAGACTTACAAGCACATGATACAGATACAACGCGCCGAAGGAGCTCGCAACATCCGTGAACTGAAGAGCTACTGTATCCACAATTAGGGGAACAATCACAGCTATACATAATAACAGCATTTGCCGTCCCCAGAAGATTTCCCATTTGGAATGGTTACGCTTCATGATATTCGATGTAATATTGAACTGAATATTCATGGTCATTGAAGCAATGTAGGTGATAAAACCCAGAATCATGGGCAGCATCGATGTTGCAAAATCACTCACACTATTCGTTTTATTAATTTCAGCCTTTACAGGCCCTTCATTCATCTTCGCCATCGCTTGTCCAATGGCTGCACTTAAGTCTTCGCTGTTTATACTATCGTTATTGAGTGTCAATTCTACCTTGGATTCCAGAATCCCTTGACCCATTTGTGCGGTCATCCCGGTCGCAGCATGTTCCACAATGGATTTGGCTACATCCGCATTTCCCTGATTGATATAAAAGGACAAGCTCGCCTCTGTACCGCTACCAATCTGGTCAGCAAACCCTTCCGGAATCACAATAACCATCGCATAGTTACCTGCATTCATCTGTTGCTCGGCTTCCTTCGCAGAATCCAGCACATTAACCTGGAACGGCGCGAGCGTCTCAATCTGCTTTTGCACTTCTTTTCCCTGTGTCCCATCTTCGTTCACCAGCGCTACTTGAAGCTGATCTACTCTCTCCGTAGCTTGATGATAACCCGTCATCCAGATCACAACAAATAACAACGGAACAATTAGTGCAAAAACCAATCCTATTTTCGTCTGTGGTACTTTCAAAAATTCTTTGAAGCTTTTCATTCTTCACGACTCCCAATGGTTAAAATTAAAATAATTGCACTACATATATATGCACATGCACATATTTGTCCAAAAAAAATTTATTTCATCTTCTCATAGATACGATTCATCACATTCATGAATGCTTCAAGCTCTTCAGGGGAACATTCGGCGAGTGCCTCTTGCTCTTGCTGTTTTGCCTTGGGTGTCAGAACGTTATTCATTTCCAGTCCTTCCGCCGTCAAACAAAGCAAAACTGCTCTGCGATCCTGCGGATCTTCTTCTCGGGTCACCAGACCTTTGCGAATCAACTTGTCTATAATTTTCCCCACAGTTGTCTGGTCCCGAACGGTTAATTCAGCCAGTTTCTTCTGTGATATATGACTTCCCGCCTTGCTCAATTCATTCAAAACTGCAAATTGTTCCGGCGTAATATCCTGTTCACTCAGATTTCTGGTTGTTGTTTTTTTGTATGCCAGATACGTACGTGACAAAATCAGCCCAAGTGGATTTTCATCCATATTTACAGGCATGTTGATGCTCCTTTCTCTATATAGTAGCACTACCATCTAATTTGCGTAAGCTCTATATTATTACCATATTTACACTACTGTCAATTTAATTTTTATTTTTCCAAACAAAAAGAGACCCACCCGATAGTCAGGCAGCTCTCTCCTCTGGCATCGTCAAGCCACACTTACTCGGGCTTGCCACTTGAAGTTTCGGTATCATCCTTCTTCTTCGTGCCTTTACTTTTATAAGGCTTCGGGGCACTTTTCGCCCGGTTTGCAGCTGCTTGCCAACGGTTCCAGCCTTTTTTGCCCGTACCGCGGCCGGTGCCGCCTTTTCCTTTTGCATTGCTCATGTTATCACTCCAATAATCCTGTATATGCTTAAAAATGACCGTCCTCGGTAACTTATTATGCAACCCAGCCCATCTAATTCACTTCCAGCATTTCTTATTATACCAAAAATCCACGTCTTTACGTCCATTTCCAGAAATCATTGTATTGTTATTCTGCTATGAAAGCGGTATAGTGGACATAATTGAAAGAGGAAGCTGCGTCTTCTTCGGGATTGTTACTGGTAAGCAGGCGATACCCAAACCAAGGCTGTCTATTAAGCCTTAGTTTGGGTTTTTTGTTATTATTACGACCAATTGAGGTGAAACACATATATGATCATCCGTCAGATTTTTAACAACAATGTCATCCGGGCTGAGAACCAGGTTGGTCACGAATTTGTTGTCATTGGCAACGGTCTTGGCTTCAAAAAGAAAAATGGACAGCCTGTGGATGAGGATAAAATTGAAAAAACCTTTGTGCTGAAATCGGATAAAATACCACAAAAACTAATCGATCTGATCGGGGAAACATCGGTTGAATATTTGAAGTTGGCAGACGAAATTGTGGGCCATGCCAAACAGGAAATGGGCGATATTTTTAGTGATAATATCTATATATCCTTGATCGATCATATTCAGTTTGCCATTACCCGGTACCGTAAATCCGTCGGGCTGAAAAATTCCCTTTTGTGGCAGATCAAAAAGTTCTACAAGAAGGAATTTGGGATTGGCATGAACGCGGTGGAGCTGATCCAGGAACAATTCGGCATCCAAATGGAAGAGCATGAGGCCAGCTTTATTGCGATGCATTTTGTAAACGCTCGTCAAGATGTTCAGGGTATGAAACAAACCGTTGAAATTACGGAAGTTATTGATGATATCTTCAACATTGTGACCAACCATTATCACATCGCTCTGGATGAAAATTCATTTAATTATTCCCGGTTTATAACCCATCTACAATACTTTGTGCAGCGAATGTTGAGTAATGAACAGGAGCAATTTGCTTCAGGAGATAACTTTCTGTATGAGCAAGTGAAGGACAAATATAGCACTGCTTTTGAGTGCACACAACGGATCAATCAGTACCTTGAAGGCAAATTTGAAAGTGCGATGTCCATTGATGAGAAGGTGTATTTGACGATCCACATTCAACGGGTCACTTCCCGTAACGAGTTAGTGGACACAGAATAAAAAAAACTTGCAAACGATTTCGGCGTCATATATAGTAGGTCTCACAACTTAACGACAAGGATTGTTACTGCTCAAGCAGGCGATACCTAAATGATTGGCAACAGGTCATCTTTCCGATGATTATAGCCATTCGTTTAGGTATTTTTTTGTTTTCAGGCAATCTTAACAACAAAGGAGAATGAACATGGATCATAAAAAAATGGGGGATGACATCGTTCGTCTCGTCGGCGGAGAAGCCAATATCAACGGTCTTGTCCACTGTGCGACCCGGCTGAGATTTGACCTGAAAGATTCAAAAAAAGCCGAACGTGAAACGTTGGAGAAGCATGAGGGCATTATTACCGTTGTGGAAAGCGGCGGCCAGTTCCAGGTTGTCATCGGTAGCAACGTAGCTCATGTATATGCAGAGATCATGAAAAACCGGGATTTCGGAGGAGATTCCTCCTCATCGACTGAGTCCACAGGGGAAAAAACCTCGCTATTATCCAAAGTTTTTGAAATTATATCCGGAAGTTTCTCGCCGTTAATCCCGGCCATGGCAGGATCAGGTATGTTAAAAGCTTTGCTGACTGTCCTGACCATGCTTGGATGGATGTCTGATACAAGTGACACATACCTGATTCTATCTGCTGCCGGCAACGCTGTATTTTATTTCTTGCCCATTTTCCTCGGCATCACACTGGGTATGAAGCTGAAAGCCAATCCTTATGTAGCTGGCGTAATTGGTGCCGCTCTGATGGAACCGAGTTTCACTGGGCTCATGGATAAAGGCTCAGATGTGTCGTTCCTTGGTATACCGGTTGTCATGATGAATTATTCAGCCAGCGTATTCCCAATCTTCATATCGATCAGCATCTACGCCGTTCTCGATAAGTTACTCAAGAAAATCATTTTGAAAGACCTGCAATTGTTCCTTGTACCGATGATTGCTTTGATGATTATGGTTCCTCTGTCCGCAATGGCCTTCGGACCGTTCGGTACCACGGTAGGTGACTGGATCTCTTCCGGCGTAACTTGGCTCATTGGTGTCAGCGGTATATTATCAGGGGTTGTACTGGGTGGATTCATGACCTTCATGGTTGTCTTCGGACTCCACTGGGGCTTTACTCCAATCACGATACAGAATATCGGAGTTGGCGGCGATCCGATTGAAGCCATGGCTGCTGCTGCCGTGTTTGCACAAATCGGTGTAGCCTTCGGTATTTTCCTAAAAGCCAAAAAGAATAAAACCCTGCGGACTCTTGCTGGTTCGACCAGCCTTACCGGTTTACTTGCAGGTGTAACTGAACCCATCGTATACGGTATAATCCTGCGTTATAAACGTGTAATTCCTATCGTGGTCATCGCAGGTGCGATCGGCGGTGCCATTAATGGTCACTTTGGTGTTAAAATGACTGCTTATGTGTTCCACAATATATTTGCCATTCCTGTCTATAGACCAACGGTTGTCTACGTGATTGCGATTGCCTGCTCCTTTGCGGTAGCTGCGGTATTAACCGTGATGTTCGGTTATGAGAGCAAAACCAAAGACACAGCGCCCGTGAAAGATGGATCTGTCTCCAACACATCGGTTGAAAGTACGCCGGCAGAACTTCCTGTCATACCTGAGACCAAAACAACGGAGATCAAGAAAGAACAAATATATAGCCCACTCACAGGTACGGCCGTAGCACTGAGCACCATTAACGACCCAGCCTTCTCAACAGGTGCTATGGGCAAAGGTGTGGCGATTGTTCCTGAGATTGGCGAAGTTGTCGCTCCTGTGGATGGTGTTGTCACCTCCCTCTTCCCGACTGGACATGCCATTGGATTAACAACCAACGCAGGAACAGAAATCCTGATTCACATTGGCATCAACACAGTAGCGCTGAAAGGAAAACATTTCAATCCTGTCGTTCAGGAAGGCGATATCGTCAGACAGGGCGATCTGTTGATCCAGTTTGAACTCGATAAGATCAAGGAAGCCGGATACGAGACCGTAACACCTGTCATTGTTACTCTTACGCAGCACGAAGTGGATGTGTTCGAAACAACTGAAGAGCATGTACAGAAAAACGATGTCCTTTTGACTTTGGTCGTCTGACCCAACCTATAACATATGAATTCAACTTAGGAGGAACTAACCATGAAACATACTCAACTTAAACCATTTCCTAAAGATTTCTTCTGGGGAGGTTCAACCTCCGCCTATCAGATTGAGGGAGCCTGGAATGAAGATGGTAAAGGCCCTTCAGTCATTGACATGGGAAATCATGTGGAAGGCGTAACTGACTTCAAGGTAACAAGTAATCACTATCATATGTACAAAGAAGATGTGGCATTGCTCGCTGAAATGGGCTTTAAAGCCTACCGTTTCTCCATCGCATGGACACGCATCTATCCTCAAGGAGCAGGTGAAGTAAATCCGAAGGGACTCGCCTTTTACGATTCCTTAATTGACGAGTTAATTAAATACGGTATTGAACCCATTGTGACCATGTATCACTTCGATCTTCCTTATGCACTTGAAGAAAAAGGTGGCTGGTCCAACCGTGCTACGATTGAGGCTTTTGAACAATATGCCAAGACCCTTTATGAGAACTACGGTGACCGGGTTAAATATTGGCTGACCATCAACGAACAAAATATGCTGATCCTGCATCCCGGCTCTCTGGGTACACTGGATACAACGCTTGTTGATCCGCAAAAAACACTATATCAGCAAAATCACCACATGCTGGTTGCTCAAGCTAAAGCCATGGTACTATGTCATCAAATGCTGCCTGAAGCCAAAATTGGCCCAGCGCCCAACATCGGTGTAATTTACCCGGCGAGTTCCAAACCGGAAGACACACTTGCTGCGGATAACTATGCTGCCATTCGCAACTGGCTCTATCTCGATATGGCGGTATACGGACGATATAATCATATAGCCTGGAGCTATCTCGAAGAGAAAGGATATACGCCTGTCATTGAGGACGGGGATATGGACATCCTTGCTCAAGGAAATCCTGACTTTATTGCGTTCAACTACTATACTTCCCAAACCGTTGGTGAAAGTCTGAACGATGGTAATGACTTCTCCCATACAGGAGATCAGCACGAAATCGTAGGTGAACCGGGCGCATATAGAGGATCTGTGAATCCGAATCTGCAAAAAACGGAGTTTGGTTGGGAAATTGATCCGGTCGGCTTCCGCTCTACCCTTCGTCAGATTTACTCCCGTTATCATCTGCCATTGATTGTTACGGAAAACGGTCTGGGTGCCTTCGATAAACTGGAGGAAGGTGACGTCGTCAACGATCCTTACCGTATTGAATTCTTCAATAAACATATCGAACAGATTCAACTGGCGATTACGGACGGCGTGGATGTATTTGGCTTCTGCCCTTGGTCTGCGATCGACCTGGTCAGCACACATCAGGGATCAAGCAAACGTTATGGATTCATCTATGTGGATCGTGAGGAATTCGATATCAAGGAATTGAGACGTATCCGCAAACAGAGTTTCCACTGGTATCAAAAACTGATTGAAACGAATGGAGAAATCCGTTAATACCGTAATATCAAAAAAAGTCGACTGCACAGTTTTCCATGTGTAGTCGACTTTTTTGTTAATGCTTTCTTTTCCCAAATGAAATTACATTTCAGCCTTCGGTTGTTTTACCGTTTTGACCCCTCTGAGTACCCGCAGGGATAACAGGAAACAGATTGCCAGAACGGCAGCTGCCGAAACGTAAGGATAATTAATATTCACATCAAATAGTGCTCCAGCTACGATTGGACCTGCGATATTCCCCAAACTTGTGTAAGCCGAGTTCAGTCCGGCCACAAAGCCCTGTTGTTCTTGTGCCAATTTGGACATCTGTGTACTGATCGCCGGACGTAAGATATCCATTCCCAAGAAAACGATAAAAGTTACAACAAGAATGAGCCAGTACGTATGCACGAACAAGGTCAACAGTACAAATACCGCTACGAATAACAGACAGACCGAAATGACCATCTTTTCACCAAACCGGTTGAGCAACCAACCGATCAATGATACTTGAACAACCGCACCCGCGATGGAACCAAATGTAATAATAAATGCAATGTCTTTCGTCGTGAAACCAAACTTGTGATCCACAAACAGTGAAAATACTGTCTCATAGTTCGCCAGACCAAATGCCATAACAAACACGATAATCAAGCTGAAAAAGTACGGTTCACGGTACGAATTCAGCAATTGGGTTACCATACCCGGAGCTTTAACCTTCGCTGCGCCAGCGACAGGTTTACTTTGCTCTCCTGTGCTTCTTGCCGATTCAGGCAAAATAATCATTGTAATGATCGCTGCCAATAAACCGGCAACCCCTGCTGCATAGAATGGAATTCGAATGCCAAAGTCTGCAATGTATCCACCAATTCCGGGACCAATGATAAATCCGGTTGTTATGGCTGCATTAATCAATCCCATACCTTTGCCGCGTTCTTCCTCTGTCGTAATATCCGCGGTGTATGCCATAACTGCCGGGAAGATCATCGCGGCTCCAATACCACCCAGCATCCGGGCTGCGAAGAGCAACACCGGTGCATTAACTGCACCAAACATGAACTCCGATACGGCAAAGATCAACATGCCGCCGACTATAATTTTCTTACGTCCCCACGTATCCGACCAACGTCCTGCAAGAGGCGAGAACAGAAACTGGGTGAAGGAGAACGCCGCTACTAGCAAACCAACCGTGAACCCCGTGATATGCAGTAGATCCATATACGCAGGCATGATCGGCACAACCAGACCAATACCCGTAAAAACGAGAAAAATATTAAACATCAACAGCAGCAATGCGCCCCTGTTCCGTGTTAGTAATGCCATGATTCCATCCTCCATAGTTGTCAAAATGTTGCTTAATCTTTATCTTTTGCAATCCCGTGTAAGAATACACTGGCAGCTTGACGGTACAAAGCGAGAGCCTGATCAGACTCCATCCCGCGTGACATCTGACTAAGACCAATAATGGTACTTTCTAAAATCAGTGCGAGATGATCTACATTGTCTGCTTTGAACTCACCGCTCTCAATCCCTTGTTCTATCATTTGTTTGTTAAATTGAAGATGCCGCTTGAACATCAAGGCGATTCGTTCCTCGATATCATTTTCTTTCTTCTCCCCAGTGAAGAACTCATCGGCTGCTTTGGTCAAAGGATGATTCATGTCATCCAATATCAGTTGTTCCGCCAAGCCGTAAATCTTCTCCGTGGAGGTGCGGTAAAGATGTTCTTTAGCGGCCCAACTCTCTTCCCACTCCCGATCCCACTCATCGATTAGATAGAGGAACAGGCCTTCTTTGCTTTTGAAATGGTAATATATATTGCCCTTGCTGCTGCCCGTCGCAGCTACAATATCCTCAATAGACGTTGCTTTATAGCCTTTTTGTACAAAAAGGGCTTTGGAAGCATCCGCAAGTTTTTTCTTGGTCTGCTCAGTCTGAAGTTGTTTTTTATTCATATTCATTCGTTTCACTCCGTTCCATCCATACTGAACATTCGTTCTGTATTTTAACAGATGCACTCAATATATGCAATCAAATAAAGGAGAATTAGCCATAAGCCAACTCTCCTTACCTAATTCATTTCATCTTTTTACCCTGACCATGTAATATTTTCAGTTGACCATTCTCGTAACCAATCTGATACGTAACCTTGTACTTTGCCGTTACATATTCACCATCCCTACGTTCATCCGCTGTAATTACAGCGGTGACTTCTATCTCATCATTACCCTTGTCAGAAGACGTAATCTCCCCGATCGTCACATAACCGGTGTCGAGATACCCCTCACGGAACTTGGCATAAGTTGTGCCGCCTTGCCAGTCACTTCCGAGTAATGCATAGGATTCGACGTAGTCACTCAGGTTCAGATAACTATAGAAGTCAGTAACCAATGCCTCAGCTTCCAGGGAAGAAGCAGATATCCTCGAAGTACCTTCACCAACCATTTGGACAGCTTTTGTGTTGGACGAATGGTTGGACCATGCCTGCACCTGCTTCAGCACACTGGTAATCGGGATACTGAATCCGAGTCCGGCTTCCTGTTTCACCCCTGTTGAATTAATGCCAAGCACTTCACCCGTCTCTGCATTGATCAATGGGCCACCGCTATTACCGTTGGTGATCGGCGCGGAGATTTGGTACATATTCGTATAGATGTACGGCGAAATCTCAAAACTGCGTTCGACACCGCTTATGATTCCCGTTGTTACCGTGTTTTCGAAGCCTAACGGGCTACCCAGTGCCAGGATCTCATCTCCAACCTCCGCTTTAGACTTCGCAATGGGCAACGGCTTCAATTCTTTCAAATCAGGTACCCTTATGACAGCAACGTCTGTTTCTTCCCCAATCCCGATAACGGTACCTTTATATTCCTCATGATTCAACGTACGGATGATCACTTCCTTTGATCCTTCCACCACATGCGCGTTAGTCACAACATCTCCCTGATCATTGTAAAGAAAACCGGAGCCCAATCCACTGCTACTCTCAATTGTAACCACTTTTTTCTGACTCTCTTCAATAATCTGTTTACGCGTTTTCTTCAAGGTTGTCTTGGAGGCAGACTTCGCCTTCGGGGTTTCAATCTCCTTTGCAGTAACAACAGCCAGTCTGGGACCAACCTCCAGCTCATCAGCCGAGTGCTGATGTATCCATAACACGCCTCCTGCCCCAGCCCCGATAATGATTGCACTGGATATGATTGTACTCCATGTTCTTTTGGACATTTTAACTCCCCCTACTCCAGATACCATGTTGCATTCGTAACAGATACGTCTGCGGCTTCGTACACTCCATAATAATAGGTTTCAAAATAACCCTGTTCTCCGGTATCCAATGTGACCGGATAGACATATGCATCTGTCTCACCGATATAATCACCATCAGTGCTATTAATATTGATTATCAGTGCAATCGACCAAATCGGACGTGTACCCTTGTTAGCTACCATCCCACTAATATGTAGATCACCATAAATGTCCAGTTCTGCTGTCAGCTCCACTACACTTACTGCTCCTGTCCGATTTCTCAATTCTTCCTCAGCTGCTTGCTGTTCTGCTAACAAAATACGTTCTTCTTCCGCTTTCTCAAATGCCTTCTTCTCACGTAGTATCTCTTCTCGATACGTTGTCAGTTTCACTTCCTCAGGTGCATAAGACAACCCTTGATCAACGGTTTGCAGTGCCGCTGTAAAATTTTTTTTCTTCACTTGCTGCTCAGCCTGCTTATAACTAATCCCGGTCAACTTATCTACAATTTGCTTCTCTACTGCTTCGGCTTCCTTGCCATTCAAGTTGGATACCGTTTTGAGTTTATCTGCCAGACCTTCAACCGTTGTTAAACTATCAATCTCTTTTTTTACCTTCAGTACAGCCAGCGTGACCTTTCTGTTACTTAATGCGGCACGGACTTTGGCAAAAATCGGTTCCTCTCGCTCCTTCAACGCTTTGGATACAGCCTGAATAGTCTTGTCCCCTGCGGACAATTTTCCTGTTTTCAGACTTGTGGCAGCATCGTTCAACTGATTCATCAAATTGAACGCTTTCGCCGTGATTTGGCGATCCTGTATAAGTGCATCCACATCCGGGCGTAACGCGAGAGCTGCATCCAGGAGTTGCAATGCTTCTTTATATTTCCCGTCCAGCGCAGCTTGTTCTGCTTGCAGATGCAGTGCTTTTACCTCTGCGTTTATACCGCTCTCCTGATTATAATAGTACGTCAACAGAGCCCCCATTACCGCTGCCAACAGTAGGGGAATGATCCAGCTAAATGTACGACCTTGATTGGCACTTTCTTGTCTTGGTGCAGGCTGTTGTTGCCGGGATAGTGATTCGGCTGGTACTGCTTCTTTCAATTTGGTGCTACACTTTCTGCATGTTTTATCCCCCGGGCCGTTTTTAGTCCCACATACGTGACAATACACCCTGATCCCTCCATCTAAAAAACATATGTATACTTCGCTCTCTGATACTTCAGCATGTTGCATGCTTCGATTCAAATCGCCAACGTGAATCGACATTTATCATATAGCAAAAAGGTAAAATACACCATATGTTCTATAGATATCACGTTTGAACGAGTCATACTGGATGCAAAAGAACCTTCCTATTACTGTAGGAAGGCTCTACTTAATTTCATTTGGTCACTCTGAAGGAAAAGCACTTAGATCCATATAGGAGACTTCCCACAGGTGATCATCCAGATCCTGAAAACTCCATCCATACATGAACCCGTGATCCTGTGGTTCGTTGTATGGCTTCGCTCCTGCATCGAGGGCAGCTTGTACAATCACATCCACCTGCTCACGGCTATCCACAGACAGGGCCACGATGACTTCGGTTGTATCGGCAGCATTAGAGATTTTTTTCGAGATGAAGGATTGGAACCGTTCCTCCACCAGAAGCATGGCGTAAATGTTATCTCCGATGATCATACAGGTAGCGGACTCATCCGTAAAATTGGCGTCAAACTCAAAACCCACCTTAGTAAAAAAATCAACGGATTTCTTCAAATCTTGGACAGGTAAATTGACAAAAATCTGCTTAGCACGAATAGCCACCATCGATCACCTCGAACTTATAGAATAGATTCCACCTCAAAATAACACCTCGCGTATACGCTGTCAATTGAATATAATTAGTGATATTCCAACCTGTGAGGTGACACGGATGTTGTTCCGAATTGTTCGAAGTAAGTAGTCGTCGGGCTGGGTCAAAACGCGTACCAGCTATCAAGGGATACGTCTGTCCTTTTGATCCTATTCGGCCCTCTACACTCGAATGGTATCGCACAACTCTCCTGTCCTGTTCAAAAAACTCTCATTGGAGGAATACTAAAAATGAAGAACAAAATAAACTATGCTGATTTTTATGAACGAGTAGGCCGCAAGAATGGCTGGAACTTCAGCTCCATGAACGTGGTTTCGGAAAAAGTCGGATGGAACTTCTATGAGGAAGTTGTTCGCCATACTCGTTCGTCCGATCTGTTGTTGGATATTGGGACGGGTGGTGGAGAAGCTATTCTCTCCATTGCCAAAGAAGCCTTGTTATTAGTGGGAATCGATCTCTCTCAGGGAATGATTGAAACGGCACAGCATAATCTTCAGGCTGCGGGTCCTCATCCCAATGTACGCTTTGTGCATATGGATGCAGAGAAACTGGCATTTCCCCAAAACTTCTTTAATGTGGTATCCTCCAGACACGCCGGATTCTCTGCTTCAGAAGTCTTCAGAGTTCTTGCTGAAGGCGGGATATTTCTAACCCAACAGGTTAGTGAACACGATAAATCCAACATAGCAGAAGCTTTTGGCCGTGGACAAAGCCTTGGCATTCGATCCGGCACATTGATGGAACGATACAAGCATGAACTTCAAAAAGCAGGTTTCCATGACATACAAGCCCGTGAATATAATGTAGTGGAGCATTACGCTACACCCGAAGACTTGATGTTTCTCCTGACCCATGCACCCATTATTCCTGATTTCGGGGAAATAGAAGCTGACTTTGAGCGATTCCAGCAGTTTGTGAAAGAACATCACGACGAGAAAGGCATTCGTACCAACTCGGCACGCTTTATGATTACTGCAAGGAAATAAATGATTTCATATCTTTAAAATAATACAAAAAAGCCCGGTCACATGTAAGAACCATAACATGATGGTGACCGGGCTGTTTATTATAATTGCACAACTATTCTATTGATTACATCAGACTACTGCCTAATCTCCAACTTCTCCAGAAAAGGCTTCAATTTATCCACGACATAGTGGCTTCCGCCCCGGCCGTTGACTTCTTCAATCACAGCGGATAACAGAAAGTCCCGCGACTCGGTATCAAATACGACGAAAAATCCGTTCTCTTGCCCCTTCTCGCCCTTCTTCGCTTTCAGTTCGGCTGTTCCTGTCTTACCAGCGAGTCCTCCAGGTATTGAGTTTAAGGTATGGGCCGTGCCTCCCTGTCGGGAGACAACTTCTCCCAAAGCATCCTTAACCGTATCCGCAACTTCGGGAGTAATGATCACCTCTGGGGCTGAAGTTTCTTTTCCCTCGATCAGGACAGGTTTCACCAGTTTTCCTTCATTAATAAAAGGTGTAAATGACGACGCCAGATGAATCGGCGACATCAACATCTCTCCTTGTCCGTAGGACGTGTCAGCGAGCAACACCTCGGATGACAGATCCAGATTCGCTTCGTTAGCATACTGGCTCGGCTTCAGGTACAGTTCATCCAGTCCAAAGTTATCGCCAAAACCAAACTTCTGAATCCCCTCAATAAACTTGGTGCTGCCCATCTCTATGGCTTCCATTGCAAAGTAAATATTGTCCGAATACACCAGTGCATCGACCATATTCACCGGGGACAAACTCTTCACACGCTTGACATAGTAACCGCCCCAACTATCGTCTTTACGCCATTGCAAGCCTGAGATATCATGTGTTTTGTCCGCTGTGGTCACCTTTTCCATTAGTCCCGCTGCGGCTGTAATGGCTTTGAAGGTTGATCCTGGTGCATACCGGGTAGTGACTCTGTTGATAAAAGGAAGCTTCTCATTCGCCGAGTAAGCATCCCACTCTGCCTGTGTAAGTCCTGTAACCATCTTATTCGGATTATAGGAAGGGGCACTGACCAACGCCAGCAGGTTGCCGTCCGTCGGATTCATAAGAACCATCGCTCCGGCGTCCCCTCCGCTGGATAATGTCTGATACAATTTCTTTTGCTGCTTGGAGCTAATTGTCAGTTGAACATTCTGTCCATCTACAGCATCTTTACGAATAAGCTCAGAACGCGAGTTACCGGATTCATCGGTGATTTCAATCAGACCACCACGTTCACCGCGCAGCTGCTTCTCCATGGACTGCTCCAAACCTGCTTTGCCGATCCAATCCTCTGCGCGATAATACCCTTCCGTATCCTTATCCAGATCTTCTTTGGTGGCTTTACGTACATAACCAATCAGATGCGCAGCTGCCTCGCCAAGTGGATAATAACGGATTTCCTTACTTTGCATTGTAACCCCGCTTAAAGACGTCGGCACGTCAAACTCCTCTGTGGATGCAATCGGGACAAAATATTCCGGCTTCACCCATGTCTGCGCAAGCGCCTTGTGAATGGCGTCTTCCGAAACCTGATAATGGTTCGCGATTTGGGCAATCATCTGGTCCGGGTTATCACCGAGTTTCTCGGGTACAATGCCCCATTCATTCATCGTGCCCTTGGTAGCCAGCGGCAAACCATCACGATCCACAATGTTTCCTCGATCCGGGAACAATGTCCTTACTCGTACCTTACTGCCCTTAATCATGTCACTCAGGATCAGCGAAGGCTGCCAGTTAATTTGCCAGTTCTTGCTCCCATCCTCAAGCTCTTGTCGGACCAGTTTCAGTGTATGCGTCTCGCTGACTTCTCCCAAAAAGGTTGTCAGTTGCAGGTTATAGTCCACCTCATACGTATCCGTGTTTTTATCCTCAGCATCTGTCTTACTGCCATCGGCGGCCGTTTCGGGAACATCTACAGGCTTAACCTCCGCCTTGACGGTGGATACTTCCATACCCGAATAGATCGCATTATATTTCTCAACAAATTGTTCCTTGTTCATGCCCGACTCTTGCAGCGAAGCAGGTGTCATCAAGGTATATAGCTGATCGAACTCTTTTTTTTGCAGATGCTCTATGTACTGATTCACGGTAGTCTGGGGCTTCGCTTCTGCTTCTTTGTTATTCTGCATGTATAGATACATTCCGATGCCACCTGCAAATAAGATGGGTAGCAGTCCGTACATTAACTTACGTTTGGATTTCATGGTCACATCACCTCTAATATACACTATAGATTTCTAGAGCCATTTAAACAATGAAACAAATCTGACGAATTTATCATTAAAAATAGCCGAAAGCTCACATAATATGTTTAAATAAGGAGAGTGAGATTACATACTAAAGCTTTTTTGCTATGCAAAAGGCTGAAAAGGAGCCCGATGATGGAAATCAGCTATTTTTTACTCCCCAAAGCCGAAGTGGCCTATATCAAGTCTACCGCTTCCATGAAAGATGCTATTGAGCAGTTGGAATCGCAGCACTACACCGCCATTCCCGTGATTGACCAGGATGGAAAATATGTTGCTACTCTGTCCGAAGGCGATTTGTTATGGAAAATGCGAAATACACCCGGCTTAACTTTTGATAATATGGATCAGGTTCAAGTCCATGAGATTAACAATCGGGTATATAATGAATGTGTCTACATTGAGGCTGAAATGGAGGATATGCTGACACTTGCAGCAGACCAAAATTTTGTGCCCGTAGTAGATGTCGATCGTGTCTTCCTCGGTATTATCCGTCGTAAGGATATTATTGAATATTATACGCGCAACATTTCGGATTAGATTCAAGCGGAGATCCCGTAATAAACGAATATTCAACTCGAAAGGGTACGCCTATGGTCAATAATTAGCCAACGGGGGTACCCTTTTCGTTTCATCCTATGGTTCGAATTACTCTACTTGCGCTTAGCCCGCTCTTCCTTGTAATAACTCAATACGTCTCTTGGGCTTCCCTGAAATGCACGTTCTTTGCCGAACTCATACGCTTGATGCAGATACGAATACGCCTCGTCGTGCTGTTCAAGTCTCATGCAGATCATGCCGAGATCGATCAACGGACTCGTATTTCTATCCGTACTCCGCGTATGTAACGATATCTCAGCCCACGGCTTCGCCAGTCCATATTGCTTCAGATCGATATGTGCATTCGCGTGGCAGGATGCGATCCAGCTTGCAATCTCCCATTCCATCTTCGGCTCGGGCAGCATGCCCCATGCCTGATCATAATAGATAAGTGCTTGTTCATGTTGTTGCGTCTCATCCAGCACATTACCGGCTTCAACCGTCTCAACAATTTGTCGCTCCAGTTCGGCATGTTCCGGTGTTAGATCTTTCATTGCACCGTCTCCTCCTCCAGAACGAAATACCACTCCAGAAAAGCATTGAAATCAGCCCACTGCGGCTTACTCTCGCCATTGAGAAACCGCTCGATGGACTCACCCAGTTCCACCAGCACCACTTCTCCCGTCTGACGGTTGTAGAAAAATCCACCTTCACCTTCAAAACTGTCCATTGGAATATACGCCTCGGGTAGCCCCAATGTGAGCTGTGCTACATTCATGTCTTCCATATATACGGTGTTCTCCATAAACCAGCAGATCTGATACAACTCCTGATGTCTGCTGTAGAAAGTCGGTCCATCCTCTGCATGTAAATAAAATTGTGCAAAATCCGACTGAAGATCAATCTCAAGCTTTTGCAATGCTTCTTCATATGCTGCGGGAACATCTTCATGCCACCAGCCTTGCTCCTGGCAATGATCAATCACTTTATTGGATAACATTGTAGGCCTCCTAATTCAATTTTGCTCATATCCAGACCTGGGGAGGTGCACTATGACCTCTGTACACTTCAAGTTCCGGAATCCCTGCATGCTGATATGAAGTGGAAGGAAACCACTCTGTCATAATATAGTGCCACAACTGTTGTATCGCTTCCGGTTCGATTACTTCAGCTTCAAATACCACCCAATGGGCCGCGGGGAGTTCGATTGAAAACAAACCTTCAGGACTTCACCTGAGTAAGACGTGGTAATCCAGTATTCCATTTGATTGTCTTGCAACTCTCGCTGATCTACACAGATGCCTACCAAACCGGAAATGGCTCCGTTATTGAACCCGTTTAAACGTTCCTCAATCCCGTCTGCCAAAGCAGCTTGCCACATCTTTGGAATTTCTCTTAAATTCTCGCCATCCACACAAGAGAACGTTCGTTTAATTCCCACAAAGGTAAGGGATTGCTGTTCGATCACATTATCATTCATATTCATTAGATTAACTCCTCTCCGAGTGCGATATGTGGCATGATTCTCCATTACCCATTCATGAAATAATTGGTGGGCGCTGCTGGCATCCGGAGCCGTAAAAAGATACGTTCCTGATCGAAATGTGCCTCCTCATTCAGCATATACAAATAGGTGTGCTCTTCTGCACGCGCATTACGCATCAGTATCTGAAGTACTTGTTCCATATATGATATAACCTCCATGTCCTACAGATACTGTATCAAAAGAGCAAGACGATTGGAAATAGCACCCGTACTCCTGCAAATAAAAAAAGCCCGCGATTACGCGGACTTGAAAAGGTTAACCCAGACTACTTCAGCATATTAAATATTAAGCGGACGAATCTACACTTTTATTGAAATCAATGGCGCACCAGCTGAAATTTGTGGAGTCGCAATCCCACGGATGGATGAATAACTTCCACTATTGGTGATGATCACAGGCGTGATTACGTGTAATCCTTTTTCACTGATTTTCGCCAAATCCACTTCCATTAGGACATCACCGACATTCACCCTATCGCCTTCCTGTACTTTGAGAGAGAAGCCCTCCCCTTTCAGTTTGACCGTATCAAGGCCAACATGGATCAGAACCTCCACACCATCGTTGCCAATGACCGCAATCGCATGTCTCGATCTGGTTATCGTGGTTACTACACCTTCAACAGGAGATACGATCGTTCCACTTGCAGGGATAATCGCAATTCCTTTGCCCATCGCTTCACTGGAAAACGCCTCATCTGCAACACTTGCAAGATCAACAACCTCTCCAGACACGGGGCTATACACAGTCATCTCTGCTGGCGCAACGGATAAACTCGAATCTTTATCCGTTCCTTCAATATTAGACACGGATACGGAATTCATTGTCCCTTGCGTTGTTATGTCGCCGGATTTCGTGCGGGTTTGATGTCCCCACAGATAGGTCAGAATGAAACCAACCACCAGACCCACTGCCATTTGTAACACATAACCGTAGAAGCCGGAATCAATTCCTTGAGGATTGACTGCACCGGGAATACCGAATACGCCGGATGGAGCAAACGCATAGACTTTGGACAAAAAGGCCCCACCGATCAACCCACCAATACTACCACCGATTATTGCCATAATAAGCGGTTTTTTCTGAGGAAGCAGTACACCGTAAAGTGCAGGTTCACTCACACCCAGCAATGCTGTCCCTCCAGTTGAAATACCCAGCGTTTTCATCTGTTTGTCCCGTGCTCTCAGTCCAAAGGCCAAGGCTGCGCCTGCCATCGCAAACTGATTTGCTGCCAGCAATCCCATTACGGAATCGTAACCTACGGTTGCCATGTTGTTAATAAAGATTGGAATAAAGGCCCAGTGCAAACCAAACATAACGATGAGAATCCATGGGCCACCCAATACAAGGCCAGCGAGAATTGGATTGAAATTGTAGATAGCCGTTGTGATATCAGCAAGACCGTTACTGAGGTATGTGATGACCGGACCGATGATGAACAGAGTCAGCGGTACCGTAACCAAGAGTACGATAAATGGGGCCAAGAAATATCTGAAACCTTGTGCGATACGCTTCTCAATTACACCATTTAACATGGATGCAAACCATACTGCAACAATTGCGGGAAATACAGATGACGTGTAATTCATCATATTCATCGGCAGACTGAGGAAGGTCAACTGCTGTTCAGATCCTACAAAACTCACCAGCGCGGGGTAGACCATGGAACCACCAATAATCATTCCCACATATTGATTCAAGCCAAAGTATTTGGCGGCAGAGCTACCCAGGAAAATCGGGAAGAAATAGAACAGTGCATCACCGATGGCATTCAGCACAATATACGTTCCATCCGTTGCCGTCAGAGCACCAAATGCAGATAGACAGGCCAGTAATCCTTTGATAACACCACTCGCTGCAAGCGCTCCCATAACAGGCATGAATACACCGGAAATCATGGATGTGAAGCGGTCGAAGAGACTTTTTTTCTCACCTTGTACATCATTTGAAGATTCAGTATTGCTCATGTCTCCCAGGAGGGAAGATAGCTCGTTAAATACGGGAACAACCTGATTCCCAATGACCACCTGATATTGTCCTCCTTGCTGAATAACGGTCAGAACGCCATCCATCGCTTTGATTTCTTCGGCATTGGGGATTCTGCTATTTTTCAGTTCAAATCTCAACCGGGTTACACAATGTGTAACCTTATTGATGTTCTCTTTGCCTCCGACACTGCGTAACACATCCGTTGCCAGTTGACGATGATCCATGCCTGCTCACTCCTTCATGGGTGAGATATGGAATGAACGAATAAACTCGTGTAAATCCAATGTTCATTCCATATCTATTCTCAGTATTGTAAATAGACGTTACCTACAATACCTGTCGGTTCCTGAATCAGGAACTGGGACAGGAAATCTTGCTGTTCTTTTACAAGCGTATTCGTTACTTCAATTACAAGTCTGTTGCCCTTTGGTTGTAAACATCCATTTGCTTCATACGCGTAAGGTGGACAGATTCGCGTTCCGATATCATGACCATTCAGCCACACTTGAGCTACTTCGTACGGCTCATGAATGACAAGCCTCGCTGCTTCAGGTACTTCATGCATATCGAACTCTGTCTCATATCGCACGGTCCCCGAGAACTCGGGTAACATCGTCGGTACGGCGAGTGAAGTAAGTTCAGCATTTGTCCCATATGCAGAGAATTCCGGGTATTGCATGGCCGTTGCCAAAGAGAGCTTCCACTCTCCTGTAATCTCATGAATGTTGGCGTATGAAGGATGTACAGTTGAGACTTCTGCAATCTCCTCCCCTAGTTCAACACCCTGCACAATCAACACAGATTCGTATTTTTCGAGCCTCAAGGAGAATGATTGCTTGTTTTCATGTATGCTGATCTGAAGTGGTGAGAGTGTATTGGCAAAAGCATTATAGATGTAAATCTCATCTACGCCCTCCAGAGCCGGAATGGTAATGTTGGTCTCGATCACTTTGGCCGGATCTTCATTGAAAAACATATATACATCACCATCGTCATGACGGTAGTGGTAATAACGCAAGTAGGGCTGGTATTCCCTAACCGAGATCTCATACACATTGTCACTCCGCAGGCGCGTCGCCAGTTCATCTAGAGCAACAATACTCACAGATTCATGCTTCATCAGGTCTATCAACTCGCTCGTGCAATCCTCTCCTTCACTGCTTCGAGCAGGAAGTCCATCCACAAAAAAGACCCGTAAACCGGCTTCTGCATGGGTAACCAGTTGAGCAATTAGCTGACTCGGTAGCGCTTCGGCATAAGGGATAATCAGGGCAGAGAACTGTTCACGGTTCATCTGGAGTTTCCCGTCTTTCACCTGCGTCGAAATCACCAGCTCCGATGGAACGATGTCAAAATCAATCTGGTTCTGCGTAAGCTCTCTCGCTGGTTTCTGGAACAACATATACTCTCCAGCCCACTCAGCTTCTGCGTGATACAAAATGGCTGCTGGTGCAACATGCACACCATTTGATAACAGATGACTTACTCTGTTCATATAATGAGTTAGTATCGGCAAATACCGATACTGCGGATCATATCCATTCGCGTAGAGATGAGGTGGACAATCCGGATCAGGATACTTTTTCGGCGAGAACGCATGTGGTACAAAATGGTTCACACCCCTTACAAGCATGTGGTCCGTTAGCCATTTCATAAGCTTCAACCCTTCTCCAAACCCATATGCACCGTACACTTCACACATGGTACGACCTTGCTTCTTCGGGTCCAGGTGTCCGAGGGAGGTTCCCATCTTCGCCATTCCATAATGGAAGAACTCACCGTCCCATCCAGTGGATGTGAATGATTTGTAATAGCCGTCATCCATGCCAGGCAGAATTTGATGCAGCACCACGTCAATGCCAGACATATCCTGTCCCCATAGACTGCGATAGAAATGCCCTGCACCATAACCGAGTCTCGCATGAGCGTTATTGTCTTCAATGACATGCCCAATGTACTCTACACGGTGGGCGCGACACCAATCTCCCAATCTGTCCGTGAAATGTTCTGCGTATAGTCGAGTGACCAGATCCATGTAGCGATAGCGCATCTCATGCCCTTTCACACCTGCATTCGCCCACAACAAAGGGAGTAAACGAATAACGTCATCACCGAATCCTTCCTGCTTCAACATGTCCGGTAAATCATCACGCCACGGAAGAATCATGTCCAGGCGTCCGATGGAAGCCAGTGGCCCTTTTACATTGCCGAACCTCGGCTCATCCGAGAAAAAACCTGCCAGTGTAGCTCCAAAATCATTTTTGTATCGATCATAATGTGCCTCGTACACCGTATCGATCAGTACCTGTGTGGCTTCAGGCACAATTGGATTCAAATAACCGTCGGTGGCTTTTTCCCCTCCATCATAGGTAAGAACCAGCGTAAAGATTCTCCAACGCCCCTCAGGCAGATCCCAGTGCACCGTTCCTTCATGCAGTTGTGAGGTCAGATCAACCAGGGAATCGGGATCAATCTCATCAGGTCCCATTTTTTGGGCGGCAACTACACCAACAATCCGATCTTTATCCGAAAAAACTTGCTTTTGTTCTCCCTCCTGATCCGATTTCACTTGCTCGACTCCAACACTAATACCTCGCTGACCAGGGCGTTGCAGCGCCCATTTCACCAGGATTCCCGCCTGAAGCTGTGGTCCGACGAAATCCTGTTGATGTACTTTCAGAAACTGCTTCTGGTACTGGGGATAATCCGTCTTGATTCTGCCTGCGGCATATCCTGTAGGAAAATGAGAATCATCGAGGATCCATACTTTCATCTTCCGGTTACGTGCCTCATCCATGATGATATCCAGATCTGCCCACCATTGGGGTCCCACAAAATCCGGATGCGGGCGGGATTCCACACAAACCGCCTTGATGCCACTCTCATCAATAATCTGCATATGCTCACGCAGTACCTGTTCTTCCTCACCATGCTGCCAGAAGAAAGGCAAAATATAATTGTTCTCCCGGTTTTCCAACACTTCGGTCATCTTTCTCATCAAAAATCCTTCCCTTCTGCTAAATGAACAACTTCGTTGTCTACTTCTCTCCCCTATCTATCAAGTATCAAAATTACATATTATAGAATGAAATTTCCATATGAACCAAAACATAAATCAATATATTGAATTCCATTAATCGAGCGTAAACAGACGGATATAAATATAAACAAAGATGTTTAATCACTTCACACTTTTAATATAGCGCTTTCAAATGAAGGTCGAAATATCAAAACAGTACATATTGACTGTCATAAATTCAGATGTTAAGGTTACTTCAAACTTTAGCCGAATGGAGACAGTGAGCATGGATCACGATCAATTGGATGCAAAGCTTCGTAAGCTTACGGACAGGGATCTGCATTATCAGGCTCATCCTTCTACACGCTCCGTTACGTACGATTCATTGAAGAGAGTCGTCCATGAAGGACAGGATGTTTATGTTTTTGCGGACATGATTGGAGAGAAAGACAACATCACCATTTCCAAGCACACTCGGTTTGCCGAGGTCCCACTTCATATTCATACTTTTATTGAACTCAGCTTCGTATATTCCGGTCAGTGCACCCAGATTATTAATGGAAAAAAGGTCACGTTAAAGCGAGGACAGATCTGCATTGTAGATACAGGCGTGCCCCATGCCATTCTACCCACATCAGAAGAAGATGTGATCATTAATATTCTGATTCGTCAGAGTTACTTTTCCTCTTCGTTCCTGAGCAAACTGGCCAACAATGGTATTCTGTCTCACTTTCTGGCGAATGCCATCTCGGATCGTCAAAATCATAATCGGTACATTATTTTTCACTCCGAGAATAACACCAACATTCCTATCCTGATGAGACAACTGCTCTGTGAATATTATGATCCGTCACTCGGCTCATCCGAGATGATGGATTCCTATATGCTGCTGATCTTTTACGAACTGCTGCGTGTATTCCAGTACGACACGAATCGTCCTCGTACACTGACTCAGAACAAGGTGACGATCATCGAAATTTTGAAATATATTGAGAATCATTATATGGACTGCACCCTCACATCCACCGCGGATCATTTCAATTTCAATGCCAACTACTTGTCCACCTTGATCAAAAAAACAACCGGTCAGACCTTCAAGGATCTGGTTCAGAGTGAAAAACTCAACTACTGCTCGTTCCTGCTCGCCAATACCGATCGCCCGATCTATGATATTGCCAGCAGTACGGGACATAGTAACATGAGCTTCTTTTACAAAAAGTTTCAGAATCACTTCGGCATTACGCCGCAGCAATATCGGGAACAACACACAACCCAGCAGCAGGAATGACCATGGGTACCACAGCATAACTTGGGTACATCGTTGCTGGGAAATAGAATATACTAGTTCCATCCCATCCTCCATTTCCTTATTCTGGTGCAACTTTCTCCTAAGTCATTCGTCTAACTACTGATTAAATCTTAAGGAGATGACTATGCGAATAACTTGCAGCCCCGGTTTCCCAGGAAGCATGATTGGATCGATTGATCTTCAACCATCGAAGTATTACACCGCCCCCTCCATGAACAGCAAGATCACAGATCATGTTGATCCTGAACTTGTTACCATTCCCTATGTGGAAGATCCGGAATTCGGATCACACTTTGACAGCATGAAGGTCATGAAGGGGACCTATAAAGATGAAATGCATGTGAGCTATGATGTGGAGTTTACGATAGATGTGGACAAAAAAGGCTACATTACGCAATTTGAGCATACGTTTCAGCTGGAACGTTATCTGGATCTGGTGCGAACGCAGTCCTATAAAGTAATTAAGACGAACTGGCGTGGACAAGCTTTTCACGTGATGACATATAGCTACCTGGAAGAAGTCATTAATCCGAAGAATGTTCTTTTTAAATGTAATCGCGCGGAGGATGTGTTTGTAGTAGCTGAGCTTGTTCCGTATCGTGTTGGTGGCGTTGTGGTACAGCCTGATAATCTTTACCTGCACTTCCGTGCATTAATCTCGTCCCGAGATGATCTGTACCCTTTAGATTATATGTGTGAGCCTGATTTTGACCTGAGTCTCGACTAAAAGAATAGATACATATGTAGGAAGATCCGCATACCCGTCTCTAAGCAAAACCAACTGTAATGTCGATGAATATAGCATGATGTGTACATGCATATGTTCTTCGTACGTTCAGAAATGAGAGGGGTAGGAAACATGGTTTATCCGAAAAGTAAAATGCATTCGCTCTTCGTTCTGCCCTTGGCAGGTCTGCTGTTTCTATTAGGGGGTGCCCAAGCAGCACATGCAGAACAGATCGACAGTTTGCTGCCTGAGCGAAGTCAGCAGGAGATCGTACAGAAATGGAATCAGTGGATGAATGACAATGAATCATCTGCCCTGTATACAGAAACACCTTCGACAAGTGCTCCCTACTCTACTGGCGTGGTAAGTGACGCCTATCTGGAGCAGGGTCTTAACGCAGCCAATTTTTATCGTTTTATCACGGGGCTACAGGGCGATCTTGTCCTTGATCCGACACTGAACCGTCAAGCCCAGCATGGAGCTGTCGTGGTCTCCACCGGAGGATACCTGTCCCATTATCCCGAGCAGCCGGGAGATATGCCAAAGGATTTCTTCGATACAGGTTCAAAGTCTGCCAGCAGCTCCAATCTGTACGTTACCAGCAGTTCCAAGAATAATGTCCTGACGAAGAGCATTCAGGCTTATATGAATGATTCCGATGCCTCCAATATAGATCGACTGGGTCATCGGCGCTGGATTTTGAGTCCACAACTGCAACGAATCGGTTTTGGACTTGCCACTCGCAGTGAAGCAGGCAAGACATATGATCAATACTATAGTGCCATGCAAGTATTTGATAAAAGCAGAGCTGGGGGAACTTCGTTCAACTACAGCCTGTTCCCGAATCAGGGCGCTTTTCCAATCGAAGCATTTGGCAGTACACAGGCCTGGTCTGTTCAACTGAATACAGATGTATTCACGAAACCATCACTAGCTGAGGTAGAGGTCGAGATGGTTCGTACTTCGGATCAACGGAAGTGGACCTTCAACGCCAAGAATCAGAACAGCGGATTCCCCACCGGATATTACAATGTGGACCCTGCGGATAAACAATGGTTTAATCAAGCCTATTTCAATGTAGAGACAGGGGGATATGGATATGGCTACGCCATCATCTTCCGTCCTGACGATGTGCAATTGTTAAAGAACGGTGATACGTTCAACATTCGAATTACAGGTCTGCAAAAGAAGAACGGTACAGCAGCGGACATCTCATACTCCACACGTTTCTTCCATGTTGACGGTGTTCAGGATGCAACGCTTACCCGGATAATACCAGGACAACAGAGCCTGAACGTCCGAGCAGGAGAACAGATTGATCTGCCTTCAATTACTGCTGTGAATGATAACGGAACATCCTATGTTCCACAATCGAACGTTTCCTTTACCACGACGTCAGATCGCATTGCCATCAAGGATGGTAAAATACTTGGACTTCAGGCTGGGAAAGCTGAGATCCGCGTACGTTTTGAGGGGAAAGAAGCTGTTGTCTCTGTTATGGTAACAGGAATTCCCCAATTAAGTGATATTCGCACACACTGGGCGAAAGATGCCATTCAATGGGCTGTGCAACAAGAGATGGTTAGTGGCTACGAGGATGGAACGTTCAAACCTAATCATCAGGTGAGTGAAGCCGAATTTCTCTCCATGTTGTTCAAGCTTTATGCGAACTCCCATGTCATTCAGAGCATCGATGCTGCGGAGGGACAATCAGTTAAAGGAAACATCTGGAGTGATCGTTACTATACCTATGCTTCCGCGTTGAATCTGAATCTGGAAGCCAGCAAGCAGAATCCGAAGCTGCGCAATCACGCCTTGAACCGGACAGAAGTAGCTGTGATCGTGGCGGGGCTTGGCGGTAAGAACTATACCCAGGATGAAGATGCCATCCGGTATCTGCTGAACATGGGATACTCTTCCGGGAAAACGGCAGCTACGGTACAAGGTTATGCGGGACAAGAATCCTTGACCCGGGCTGAGGCCGTTGTTTTCCTACAGAACCTGAAGGATAAAGGCTTCGAACTATGGAGCAGACCGAAGAATGCTACCGAAGCTAGCGAGAATGAAAAGAACGGCGGACTTCCGGATCAGACCATGAAAGCCGTGTATTCTGCTGATCACACGCTGGTCCTTCAAGGTACGTTCCCGGCGTATGCTAACCAGACGATGCCCATTAAAATCCATGGACCTTTGCCTGCTGTAGAACACATTCAGACCCAGCAGGTTACAACAGATGCCTATGGCAATTTCAAACTAACGGTCAGTAGCCTTGATGTGAAAGAACTCAACCTCTATGTTGACGTGCGCGAAGATTATTCCTACTGGATCAATGTAGAGGCAGGTCGAACTGCGATTAGTGACTATACCGAGTAATTACAATTAACTTGCCATTGCACTCAGGTAGCGTTCAACATGAATGGATCTGAATAAGGCACCTCAAGGAACAGGCACGGGATAACCATTCGTTATCCGTACGCTCTTTCTGAGGTGCCTTTTTTTGAATTTTGCAGATAAAGAAACTTGGGGATGAATGATGAACGACGCGCTCATTAAGATATGCCAGCACTAAGCCCCCACTTCGTTATTCGAGCGAGCCGTAGCTTCACGTGGTGTGAAATTGAAATATCCTTCATCCAGTTGCTCCGTCTTTGGAAGATTGCGGGATACTCGATCGAACATCCAGTACACACCTACCAAAACAACGGTAATTCCACATAAAGTAATCACTGTAGAACTGTGAAGCCATACGCCTAAGGTGCCTCCTATCAAACTACCGATTGGCATAGCTATACCGCTTAACGCCATCGTCGCAGAGAAAACCAAACCCAAATACCTCTGCGGTACGCCCTTCTGAACAACCGTATTGATGATAACGTTAACTGCTCCACCGGGAAGCCAAGCCAGTCCGTATACCAGAATACTCAGCCAGCTCCACGGGGTGAATATACAGCCGATCCACGCGATCCCCGATATGATATAAGCCACAGAGTACAACAGACCCAAACGAACATTTTCCAGTCTGAGATATGGTGCACATGTTGCGCCAATTACGCTGCCGAGTGCCTGTGCCATTAACATCAATCCATAGATATCTGCCCCGCCAATCTCATCACTGTATATGGGAAGCACACTGAATGTTGCTCCTCCCGCAGCATTGATAACCATAATGCCAAAGAGCAATTTGGCCAATGCCGTTCGTGTCAGCAACTTGATTCCACTAACTAAATCATCCGCGTAATTTCTAAAAAACAAACGAATTCCTGCCGCCTTACTCCTATTAACCGGTTCAATGATCTCATCGTATGTATCCTGTTCCTTCTTCATTTTCGATTCCATGATATAAGGAGCAATCCGTAATTGGGAGAATAACAGCGCACCTATAAAAAAACCGATGGCATTCCAAAAATACAGAGATACCGCCCCTAGCGCAACGATGAGTATCCCCGATATGGCATTACAAGCCACATCAATACCTTGATAGGCAATAGAGAACAGAGAATTGCCTTGCGTTAATTGATGCTTCTCCAGGACTCTTGGCAGAGCTGACATCTGAACCGGATATACCCAGGTATTACAGATGTTCAGAATAGGGGTGATCACTAATACCAATCCTACGCTGAGAAAATCATAGTAGGCTGCAATAGGGACAATTAATAACAATACGGCTTGTATTAACTGACTGTATACAAGAATTCCACGAATCGGGATCCGATCTATCATTGGTCCAGATAGCAGCTGAATAATTTTCGGCAAAATGGACAGAAACCCTGCGAGTCCTGTATAAAATGATGATCCTCCCAGATTGTAAACCAGCCACATTGCGGATACTGCGTACAAACTATCCCCAATATTAGTCAAGATTCTACCAAAAAACATCAAACTGAAGTTCTTATTTTTGAAAATCTCCATGGCTCACCTCCGCCTACGTCGACCTGCATCAATTCATCCTCGCTGGCTAAAGAATGAAGACAAGCGAAGTCATTCCTGCTTCGCCTGGTTCAATCCAATGCTATATCCCCTATCCATGAGGGTGCTGCAATGCAAAGTTAAATCTTTTGCACAACCCTCTCCTCCTGCGAGATCAATACTGAAGCAATGCTATCCCTCAGGATGTCGCATCCCTTTCGCAGATTGTGATTGGAAATATTCAATGGAGGCATGACCTTAACCACGCTATCATGTCTGCCTACTCGCTCGACAATAAGTCCACGCTCGTAACATGCCTTCTGTACCTCTGCTGCAATATTTGTATCGAATTTGGAGAAATCCAACCCCCAGATCAGACCGGTCCCCCGAATATCAATGTCGGGATGCTGCTTCAATATCACATCATTCCATACCTGCTTCAACATGGTTTCTTTGGCGTACACCTGCTCCTCCAGAGAGACCTGTTCTCTGTATTCCAGGGCTGCTTTGGCTGCGATAAAGGCCAACTGGTTCCCACGGAACGTTCCATTATGTTCGCCCGGATTCCAGATATCGAGATGGGGTTTCATTAATAGTAAGGACATGGGCAATCCGTACCCGCTAATCGATTTGGAGAGAACAACCAGATCGGGTACGATTTCCGCTCGCTCGAAGGAGAAGAACGGACCCGTTCTACCGCATCCCACCTGCACATCATCACAAATTAACAATATATCGTATTGATCACAGATCTCTCTGATCTTTTTTAACCACGAGGTCTCTGCAACATAGACCCCGCCTTCTGCCTGAACAGTCTCCATAATGATGGCAGCCGGCTTCTCTATACCCGAGTGGGTATCCTGCAGTATATATTCGATGTAGGCAGCACTATCAAAATGGTTATTGTGTTCATTCGGATATGGAATAAAGGTTACACCGTCTAATGCTCTGCCAGCACCCTGTCGGCTGTCCCGATTACTGGTCACCGCCAGGCTCCCCAGGGACATACCATGATAACCACCCATAAAAGAAAAAACACCTGTACGTCCCGTATATTTACGTGCCAGCTTCAACGCTGCTTCTACGGCATTCGTCCCTGTGGGACCGCAGAATTGAAACTTGTACTCCAGACCTTTCTTCTTCAATACGGATTCAGAGAAATATTCAATAAAATCCTGCTTGGCCTGTGTGTACATATCGAGCCCATGCATAATTCGGTCTGATTCAATATAGGCCAAGATTTCGTTTTTGATATATTCATTGTTATGTCCATAATTAAGCGCACCCGCACCTGCGAAAAAATCAATATATGGGTACCCGTCCACGGTAAAGAGTTGATCATCCTTCGCTTTATCAAATACGTCCGGGAAATGTCTGCAATAACTTCTCACATTAGATTCCATCTTTTCAAAAGTCATCTGATCCGTCCCTTCACCATTTGATTCACATATTGGGCCACATTCACGGCATGATTGTAGTCGATCAGATTCTCATGATGACCAGGAATGGGAGTAGAATTACATGTACCTGTCGTCTTGGCGTGCCATGACTGTTCATCTGTTAACGGAACTGGACTATGTTCATCCTGAGCCGTTGCATATAACAAATGAATATTGGATTGAATCGGATCTGCTGAATAGTAGTTATCAAAGGCTACTTCATTGGCAAGACGCACTTTGAGACTTCTAAGCGTGCTTTCGCCGGGGAAGTAATCCATGACTTTTTGTAACTGGGTGTCATAGTCTTCACTAAGCTTAAACTCATGTCCATTTTTGTGTGCTAATTCGGCAAGAGCCTCCATCTTGTTTATTGGACGAATATCCCGTTCATGACTTCTGGCAGGCGCATCCAGAATAATCAGCCATTCCATCTTCTGTCCTGCATCTTCAATGATCCGTGCCATCTCAAATGCCACATTGCCGCCAAATGACCAACCCAGCAAACGGTACGGACCTATCGGATGCAATTGCGTAAGAACATCGTAATAATACTCGGCCAGTTCCTGGACGGTATAGAGAGGTTCTTCGTCATTTTCGTATCCTCTTGGCACAAATCCGTATATATTCAGACCTTCAAGTTGGCTAACCAACTCATAATAATTGATAAGATTGCCGCCACCCGTAGGAATGAGGAACAACGGTATTTCATCCGCACGTCCTCCTTCTTTCAATACAACAATCGATTGATCTTGGGGAAGATTCCCTTCCCGAATGATTCGCGCGATCTCAGTGACAGTGGAGTAATCAAACAAAGTAATCACGGACAGTTGGGTCTGGAATGTTCTGTTCAGAACATCCATTAAACGGACGGCTTTGATGGAATGCCCACCCTGATCGAAAAAGCTTTCATGAAGATGGATAGTGTCCACACCAAGGATATCCATGAAAGTCCGCATAACCTTTTCTTCCAGTTCATCCTGCGGAGCAGCGACATAATCCTTCAATGTGCCACGGTCCAGATGCTTCAGCGCTGCCTTGTCCAACTTGCCATTACTGTTTAGAGGAATACGATCAATCGTAATGAAGCGTGAGGGAATCATGTGACTCGGCAGCAGGGTTCGGCAAAAGTTGCGAAGGTCCGTACTGAGAATCTCAGAAGATGGCGCCAGTTGAATGTAAGCACTCAGTGACAGTTCTTCATCATCTCCCCATCTCTCAGCCAGCATCGCACACTCTTGAATATCAGGGTGTCTGGAGATTACATCGGTGATTTCCCCCAATTCTACACGCATGCCTCTGATCTTCAATTGGTTGTCTATTCGACCGACAATGTATAACTTGCCAGTAGCGTCGTAATAAGCAATGTCGCCCGTCCTGTACATTCGTCCATCGGTAAACGGGTTCGCGAAGAAAGCCTGTTCGGTCTTAACGGGATCTCCGTAGTACCCTCTGGCCAGCCCAACACCCCCAATATACAAATGACCATGAACTCCGATAGGCACCGGATTCTGCATTTCATCCAGAACATATATAAAATTGTTTCCGATTGGCCGACCAATGGATATATTTCTTCGTGCGCGGAGACCTTCCAACTGCACATTCATATGAATGGTCGAATCAATGGAAACCTCGGTTACCCCATAACTGTTATGCAGATTACGCTCGGGAAGATTGTTGTGGAACGCTGCAACCATTTCGGGTTTCAATGCCTCCCCACTGGAGAATACATCCCGTAATGACGCTAACTGCTCCAGATCCGCCACACCAATTCGCTCCAAAATCATCTTCAACATGCTCGGAACAAAAAAGACGATAGCCACTTCATATTGCTTCAAAGCTTGAATGATCGCATACGGATCACGATGAAATCCGGGTTCCAACAGGGCAACCCTGGCACCTGCCATCCATGTCCAGAAATATTCAAGACCGACATCATCAAAGGTCAGGGTTGTTTTCTGAAGGACCGTTTCATGGGATTCCAGCTTGAATTGGTGCTGCATCCAGCAGATACGGTTCACCCATCCCTGGTGCCGCACAGATACCCCTTTGGGTTTCCCTGTAGTGCCTGACGTATAATAAATAGCTACCAGATGATCAGGCCCCACTTGTGTCGAGGGAACTGTTATGGGCTTGTCCATATACATTTCAGGTTGAGATACGTCGATCAGAAGGGCAACATCATCCGGGATCGGCAACGTATTCGTATTGATGAGACAGATGGATGCTCCCGAATCTGTTAACATGTGACGATTTCGCTCCACAGGTGCATCCAGATCCAGCGGTACGATGGCTCCTCCCGCTTTTAACACGGCAAGAAGGGCAATAGGTAAATGCAGTGAACGTTGTATGCCAATGGCTACCGCCTTGTCAGGTCCAATTCCCTTTTCGATCAGAAGATGAGCCAATTGATTCGCTTGACGTTCCAGATCTCGATAAGATAATTGTTCTCCCCCATACACTACAGCCACCTGATCCGGGGCTCGGGCTACAGATGCTTCAAACAGATGTTGTACACAGATATGATCAGGGTAATCCATAACCGTATCGTTCCATTCATATAGAACTTTCTGTCGTTCTTCATCACTAACGGCTCCAATCCTTGTGATTGGCTTCCCTGGTTGATCCACAATATATTCAAGCAGCGCAATAAAATTACTGGCCCAGCGTTCAATCGTACTCACGTGGAACAGATCCCGACTACATTCAAATGTACCTTTAATCACATCCTCATCTTCCGTCAAGTCCAGTGACATATCGAATTTGGATGTGTTGATCTGCTTCAGCTTGATCTCCCTGAACACAGCCTGTTGATCTTTCTGTTCAAAATGGCCCTCTTTCCCCAGACTGAACATGACCTGAAACAATGGCGAATATCCTGTGGTTCTAGATTGGATCAGGTCATCGAACAACAGATCAATCGGTACATCCTGATGGTCAAATGCATCAAGAATCGTATTTTTGGAAGCATCCAGGTGTTGCAGAAATGATTGCTGATCATCAATACAGCTTCGCAGTACGAGTGTATTAACAAAGAAACCAACGATCTTCTCCAAATCGGACTGTGGCCGATTGGAGACAGGTGTACCGATCAGCAGATCCGTTTCACCCGAATATTTACGTAACAAAATCGCAAAACAGGTATACATCACCATAAATAGCGTGGAATGATTCTTCTCCGAGATTTCCCTTAATCTGCTGGTAAGAGATGCAGGTATCGTGAAGTATACGGATATTCCCTCTTCACTCCGTTTCTGCGGACGTTCATGGTCATATGGCAAAGTGAGCGTATAGGAGTGTCCTTTCAGCTGATCAAGCCAGTACCTCTTCTGAGCAGCAAACTCTTTACTTTCCAACAATTGATTCTGCCATACCGAGTAGTCTATATATTGGGTCGCGGAAGAGCTGTATACCTGCAAAGGGCCTACTCCACGGAAATGTTCATAATAAGATAATAGATCTCTTCGTATGATCTCGATTGACTGACCATCCGAGATGATATGATGCATCATCAGGACAAAAATGTGGCGGTGATCACTAAGCTTAAAACATTTGAATCTGCACAGTCTGTCCCGAGTAAAATCAAAAGGGCCATCGGCCCTTTCAATTCCATCGACAATCTGACTTTCGGCCTGATCTTCCGGATACATCGATAGATCAACCCATTGATAATCCGGTTGGTCTTTCAAAATATACTGATACGGTACACCCTCTTCGGAATCAATCCGAATCTGCAGTAACTCTTGCCTGTCCACCATCAGTCCGATGGCTTGCTCAAATGCCGACTCATCGAACTCTCCCCTAATCTCATTGGCAAAAACCATGTTGTATGCCGTACTTCCCGGCTCAATCTGTTGCTGAAGCCACAATCTCTTCTGAGCAAAAGATAAGGGAAATCGGTTGATTTCCCGAGAAGTGCGTTCTATTGTATTGGAAACATTCATCTGACTTAATATTCGATCAATTAGTTCACTTTTGTTCATCACTACACCAGATTTTTTCACTTAATTACCCTCCGAAGAATATCCATTCGCTTCCAATAATAGATTCTCAATCACAGCGGATAATTCACGAATGGTTGGCGCATCGAATATTTTACGTAGCGGCAGATTGACTCCTGCCTGCTGTCTGATTCCAGAGATGACCTGCGTTGCAATCAGAGAATGTCCTCCCAGCGCAAAGAAATTCTCATCTATGCTAATCTGTTCCCGCTTCAATACGGATCTCCAGATCTGAGCAACAATCTGCTCAACGGTTGTCGTTGGTGCGGCATATTCTGCCCCGGAACTTACATCTACGTCCGGTAGAGCGTGATAATCAATTTTTCCATTGCTCAGCAGCGGTAAAGGGTCTAGCACTTGGATTGCGTTAGGAATCATATATTCGGGAAGCGCGGACGAAATCCACTGTTTGACATCCTTAATCTCTCCAGCGCTATCCAGTTCTACATAGGCAGCCAGCAAAGGTTCTGTCTTCTCTAGCAGCTTTGCTGCTGCAAGTCGCACATGAGGGTGTTCGTTCAGAACCTTCTCGATCTCGCCGAGTTCGATCCGGTAACCTCTTAACTTCACCTGCCGGTCAACCCTGCCAATGTATTCGATATGACCATCCGGGAAATAACGGACCCTGTCTCCGGTTTTGTACATCACGTTGTCCGGCGCATAAAAATGTGCCAGGAAAGCCTGGTCATTTAAATGTTCATCTACATATCCATCTGCCAAGCCCTTTCCGCTGATATATAACTCTCCGGCAACACCTGGCGGGACAAGATTAAGGTTCGAGTCCAGCACGAGCAGATTCGTATTATGAATGGGTCTGCCGATCGTTTCATGAACGTTATCCTTGTCACAGATATGATAAGTCGTATCAATACTCGCCTCGGTTGGGCCGTACAAGTTAATCAACTGAGCATTGGATCCGGCAAAGAAAGCTTTTTGGAGTGGAATTCCCAGCCTTTCTCCCCCACTGAACACTCTTTTTAACGGTGCTGAAGAAAGGCTCTCCTTTTCCACCAGAGCTTGAAGCATGGTAGGCACAACCTGTAACGTCGTAATCTGTTCTTTATGAATGATGTCGAGCAGATAATCGGGATCAGCATGCTTGTCCGGTTCAGCAAGAACTAATCTTGCGCCCGTAGTGAGCGGTGCATAGAATTCCCATACCGATGCATCGAAATTTATCGATGTTTTCTGCAATACAGCGTCTTCCCCGCTCAGTGGAAATTCACTGTTCATCCAATGCATATGGTTGCTAATAGCCTGATGCGACACTTTGACCCCTTTAGGTCTGCCTGTGGAACCAGATGTATAGAGGATATAGGCGGTATCTCTGGCATCTACTCCGATTGCCGTTGCGTCCGTAGACTCGGCCGCAATTGCCTCACCTTCTTCTTCAAGGAACACAGGATTGTCAAAAAGGGAGTTGAGCCGTTCATTGTTTTTATTCAACAACAGCACCGTCTCAATGCGAGCATTATCACGGATATAGGACAATCGCTCATTCGGATAATCCGGATCCAGCGGTACATAAGCCGCACCTGCTCGAAGTACCGATAGAAGGGCTATGACCAGTTCAGGAGATCTCTCCACGCTGACACCGACTACATCTCCATGTCTGACGCTTCTTGTCCGATGCAGATAGTGGGCAAGCTGCTTGGACTTCTCATGGATTTCCCGGAACGTAAGCAGCGTGTTACCAGACACAACCGCAATCTGATCTGGTGTCTTCAGGGCTTGTTCATCCAGCATTTCCACCAATGTCGACGTTCCATATTCCCGAACTTCTCCTTGAAGAATCGATTGCAATGTGGCTGCAAGATGATCAGGCATGATGTTGGACCATACCGATTCGTCCAGATTCACATAGGCTTGGTTGCAAATATGTGTAAATATATCTGCCACGTAACCAATCTCTGTCGGCGTGTACACTTCCTCGTTATATCTAAGCATGATATCCCTACGATCTGGATATTGATGGACGTTCAAACCTAAGTGAACCGGTTCAATCTGTTCCGACTGATATACGACCTGGAACGTGTATCCACCCGTTTTCACCATGGATGATGCGTCCCCACTCTCGAATCCGTAAGAGAACACAGATTGGCTCGAATCCGATCTGCCAAACATTTTGAAGTCAAAGTAGTCTGCATATTCCACACTATCTTTTGCTTCACTCGTCGTTCTTTGGATAAACTGAGCCAGCGTATCGTCCTCTTTCCGGACAGAGTACAGCGGTACGTATCGATTCAATGTACCAACAACCTTCTCCAGATCCTCATCTTGTCGGCCACGCGTATGTACGCCAACCGTCAGTTCCTTATCCTCGCCCAGCAGATGCAAAGTCAGATTCCAGCAGGCAAGCGTAACATCATCTATTGTACTTCCAACCTTATCCGCTACCTTCTTAAGTTCAGCCCACAATTCTGGTGTCCAATCTACAGAGAAACTTGCCATCGTCATTCTCGGGGACCCACTACCGGATGACATGGACAATTGCTTGTCATAATGATCGAAGCGTTTATTGTTCCAAAAACTTCTCTCTTCCGCGTGCTCATCATTAGTCAACAGGTCATTCAACCACTCGGATACAGCGTAATATGGGACCTCTTCTTCCAGAAGTTCTTGGTCTACGTCGGCCACCATGAATTGTGACAAATCCTCAAGAATAACGGCAGGTTCAATATCTGAAAACTGCGGATCAAAAGCGAGAATCAACACTTTGGAACGTTCAGACAGATCCACGTTAATGGCTTCCAGTGAATAATCGCCTCTCCAAGTGCCCAACTCTTTCCGGATCAACCCTTGAATATCCTCTTCCACAATCGACTCATCTGAATATGCAGTACGGAATCGGCTTCTGGTCTCCGAATCTACCTTCTGAAGATGGATCCCATAGTTGGGATCGGCTTCTATGGAAGTGCGAAGTGCGCTGTATTTCTCGGCTATTCTCTTCACGGCTAATTCAATCTGACCATTTGAGCACTCACCTTCGATGTTAACAGCAATTACATTGGGAACCAGTGATGTTAATCCGTTATTATTCAGTTCATGCAGTCGTTTCTGTTGTGGTGAAAGGGGATAACCCAGCATTACATTTTCCATGTTCAATCCTCCTGCATTTCTAATGTATTTTCAGTTCTATATAAAGTGAACTAAAGAATGTTACACTTGCCACTTCGATGACAGAATAACCTTACGATTGAATTGAGGCTTCACGACTCACGGGTTCTCCCATGGCTACCAATACTTTGCGATCGCCCTGATACGGGTTCCGAGCATGTGCCACCAGCATATTATCCAGCATAAGAATATCTCCCTCTTGCCATGGGAAGGCAACCGCGGCCTCAGCATAAGCCTGGCGAATATGGGCAGCCACTTCGGCATCAATTAAACTTCCGTCTCCATAATACGTCTGGTATGGCAAGCCTCCTTCTCCGAATTCTTCGAGCATCAGATTGCGAACTTCTTCGTTCAGACTGCTGCTATGCCAGAAGGCAATATGATTGAACCACAGATTCTCCTGCGTATCCGGGTGGATCGTAATAGCTGGTCTCACCTGTTTGGTTGTCAGCGTTCCATCCTCATTCCAGTAGCAGTCCATGTTGTTGTCCAGACAATATTGCTCGACTTCTTCCTTGGATTCCGTGTGGAAAACGTACTGCCAAGTCTGTCCGAATCCGGTTCCGTAGTTTCGAACCAACATCCAGCCTTTCTCTGCAAACACATCCCGAATGTCAGGGTCAATGAGGTTATATACTTTCCGTACATCCACGATCGGTGTTTCTCCGCCTTCTTCAGCGACAACGATACTGGAGAACCAGATTTTTTTGGGCCAGGTCATGACGTAGGACAACTCATTATGCGGTGCAATAGTCTCCTCATTGGGAAATTCCGTTGACGTATACACCTTGCCCTGCACTTGAGTTCTTGGTGTCGCTCCTTCCTTATAGCTCAGTGGCTCAGGGCAGCTTACATCGATAAACCCATAAAAGCTCTCTGGTGTAGTGGTATCAAAACCTCTGAAGAGGACTCCACCGTATTCCAAAATCTTCTCTTCCACCATATCCTTATTGTTGAGATACCATTGATTCAGATCTAGTCCGGCTACATTCGGTTTGATTACCAGCGGCAGCTCCTGCCCTTCCTCCAGAAACGATTGCTTTACGATTTCTTTCTGAATGACCATCTGTGCGCCTTTATCAAATTTCTTTTTCATGGTTACTCCTCCTAAGATTTAATTTTGTTGAATTTCTTCTTGCTTTTACTGCTGTTCAGCAATACCATCTTGTACTCGTGGGACACCACCTCCCAATCATGACGTACAGCCTGAAGACTACGCGAGGAGTCGGCTGCAATCAGGTTCACTACAGCTATATAGTCATGCAGGAATCTCTTCATAGTGGATTTACCAAACAACTCCGTCTTGTATTCAACCACAGCATTCATTGCATGATCAGCCTCGATGAGATTCAATGTCAGATCCCATTTGCTCTTGCCGCTGTGTCCCCACAGAATTTCATTCTGGGAAATATTCAACCCTTCGATGTTGTACGTATTTTTAACATCAAGTACAAACCACGTCTGAAAGAAGGGGGTCAACGCCGAAGTACGATCCGGGTTCAACAGTTCAATCAGTTTGCCGAAAGGCATCTCCTGATGATCAAATGCCTCAAATACCGTATTTCTAACAGAAACGATCTGGGCGTCTATGGACTGTTGCGGGTCCATCCCCGTCTTCAAAGCAAGACTGTTGGAGAAATATCCAATCAATCTCTGGACTTCGGCACGATTCCGGTTCGCAACAGGGGTCCCTACGACAATCTCGGTTTCACCCGAGTAAAAGTGCAGCAACATTTTATAAGCGGTGAGCAAAGTGATGTACAGACTGGCATTGTTTTTCATACCCGCCTTTTTGATCATTTCAATGGTTTGAATTGGAATTTCCGCGAGGAGCACATCCCCGGTATCTCCGTTGTTCAGCGACGGCTCCCGATCATAAGGCAACACTTTCACCGTTTGGTTGATGGTACTTCCCAACTGGTTGCACCAATAATCCAGTAACGTGGGAAATTCGGTAGCAATCCATTTCTCTTTTTGCCAATATGAATAGTCGGAATATTGAATAGTCAGATCCTCTGTTGCTGTATTTTCTCCCCTGAGATATGCATTATAGAACGACCCCAGTTCAGCCATCAGAATATCCTGAGACCAACCATCAAAGATAATATGATGAAAATTAAAATAGGCAAAATATTGATGTGCATGGATTCGATACAATCTAAAATAGTACATAGGCCCTTTTTCCAAGTTAAACTGGTGTCTTGATTCTTCTTCAATCACACGCTTCAGACTAGCTTCGGAAGCATCACTCAGTGAAACCTGGACCTCAATATTAAATGGCTCGTAAGGTCTGATTCGCTGCACCGGTATATTATTCTCTATAACAAAATATGTTCTCAATACATCATGCCGCTGTACAATCTGATTCAATGCATAGATGTAAGCGTCTTCCGAAAACGTGCCTTCGAAAATAATATGTCCAGGAATATTATACTTGGTGCTCTTCCCTTCGAACTGTTCAACCAGCCACAAGGATTCCTGATTGAATGACATTACACCTTTGAGCGCCGGGTCCACTCTGGGAATATCCGTTGACACGAAAATCGGCTTGTCCATAATTCCGTTCAATACGTCCACTTTGGATCTCTTCATTGTGTTTTGTTCCATACTCATCTTGCCTGCCTTTCCTTCCATGACTTGATCCAGATGTGAACTTAAGGATTGAATTGTAGGGAAATTAAACATATCGTTAATCGAAAAATCAAAACCTATCTCGGAAAGTCTTGTATAGATCTGAATCAACTTGAGCGAATCTCCACCATGTTCGTAAAAATGGTCTGTCACCCCTACCTCTTTTAGGTCCAGAATCTCAGACCATATGACAGATAACGTCTGTTCCATGATAGAACTTGGGGCTACATATGGATTATCTTGATCATCCAATTGGGGCTTCTCTATCGATAACGCTAAATAATCAATCTTTCCGTTAATTGTAAGCGGTATGGACGATACCTTGATCAGATGTGTGGGAACCATATACTCTGGCAACAGAGATACCAGGGTATCCCGAATCATCCTCCGTGTTACATGTACATCGCTCACGTAATAAGCACATAGCTGACGGGAATGCTGATCCGTCTTGACGCTCACAGCAACATCCCGGACTCCTTTTATCTTCAAGAAAGCTGCCTTGACCTCTCCCAATTCAATTCGATACCCTCGAATCTTCACCTGATCGTCCATTCTTCCGAGGTATTCCATCTGACCGTCTTCCCTTAACCTGCATAGATCACCCGTGCGGTACAATCGCTCACCTGGATGATCCGGGTGTTCAACGTATTTTCTCTCCGTCAATTCGGGTCGGTTCAGATAGCCTCTGGTTACTCCGTCTCCCCCAACCAACAGTTCACCCTGAACGCCAACAGGCACGTATCGAAGGGATTGATCAAGCACATATATGGAGGTGTTCTGAATAGGCCTGCCGATGGGTACGTACTCGGTTAGGTCGACATGAGGATTGTAGGTATAGATCATGCAGCCCACCACCGTCTCTGTCGGTCCATATTCATTGAAAATGGTAACCTCATGCTTGCTTTGGCGGGTAATGTTTGCGGCCAGTGAAGTACTTAGATTATCTCCCCCCACAATAAATGTTCTGACATTGGATCTGTCCATAAGGTTCATATCCTGGATCAGTTGCAGATGAGCAGGAGTCAGCTTGATCAGATCCACTCGTGAATCCAAGACAACCTCCGCAATCAACGCCTTGTTATGGGACGAGTTATAGATAATCACTGCATTGCCCGTGATTAGCGGCGTGAAGACGGAGGTGACGGTAAGGTCGAACGCGATGGAAGAATACAGTGAGAATGTCGTTTTCCTGTCAGCAACATAGGTCTCACTTGCCCACCATATATAGTTGGTCAACCCCTTATGCTCCACTAATACACCCTTTGGTGCTCCTGTTGATCCTGATGTATATATGACATAAGCGAGATCCTTCATATCTATGGTTAAGTTCAGATTATCTGTTACGATCTGCCCGCCATGATCTTCAAGCAGATGTATGACATCTACACTGTCCGGCATTTCTATTTGTTGGTTTACCAGGACAAACCTTACCTGAGAGTCCTTTAAAATATGTTGAATTCGCTCATCGGGATACTCGGGATCAATCGGAATATAAGCACACCCGGCTTTCATAACTGCCAGAATTGCAATAACCATTTCCATACTGTGGGATACAATAATGCCTACTAGTTCTCGCTGCTTAATTCCTCTATTGATTAGTACTCTGGCCAAGTCGTTAGCTTTGGCATTTAGCTGTTCATAGTTCATCTCCTTATCCCCCAGGATAAGTGCTGTATGTTGAGGAGTAGCAGCAGCCTGTTCTTCAAACAACTGGATCACGGTTTTATTGCTCGGATACACTACCTCGGTATTATTAAAATCGGTTAGCATCGATTGTTTATCGGCTTCGCTAACAATGCTAATCTGTTCAATTCTTAGTTCGGATTGTTCCAGAATTGCCTCTGTAACCGCAAGAAACTGATTGAGCACATTATCCATATACGTTTCACTGAACAATTCTGTCCGATAATCCAACTGGAGTATGATACGATCCTCATTCATTTTTTCAATAATATTGATAAGCAGATCATTCGTCTCGTGTCCGTTAAACTTGTTGTCCAGGTCGATATGATGTCCTTGCATCTTGTTAAAGCTTTCCGGACGGTAGACAAGAGATATGCCGAACAGTCTGTTCAGTTCTGGTAGCGAGAGCGATTCTCTGAGTTCACGGATCAGCTGATTATAGGGATATTTCTGATGACGTAACATTTCTTTTTGTTCGTTAGAAATACGTTGCAGTAAGGTTAACACAGATTCAGAAGGTTCTACCCCGATCCTGACAGGTATGGTTGTGACAAACATGCCAATCATGTCTTTATCTGTTTTACTAGTGCGGTTCGCGTAGTTGGTTCCAACGACCAAATCGGTATGGTGAGTGAGTTTATTCAGCAGAATTGCTAGATTTGAGAGAAAAAAGGTGAATACGCTGACATTCTTCTGACGACAGAACTCTTTCAAACGTACATACATGGAGTGATCCATATTCATCGTTTTTCTTCTGGCTGCGGTGTGAGTTAAAAGGGGATTGTGCGGTTTCAGTTCCATAAATTCGGGAATCGTATGAAACTTCTCTCTCCAAAAGGCCTGATCTTTCGCATAGCGTTTCGAAGTGAAATATTGCTGTTCACTATGTACATAGTTTTCATAATCGTGAGTCGTAGATTCCACTGTGCCTGTGTTGCCATCCTTCAATTCGGCATGATAGGTCTCTGTAATCTCATTCGTCAACTGGACTAAACCCAACCCATCACAGATAATATGGTGGATCTGAATGATATATCCGTATTGTCCATGACCTTCGTACGTATATATCTGGCATAGATCTTCACTGTGTACATGGATCGGATGGTTATCTACATACTGAGTCCATGTCATATCCGTCAAGGCTGGCCCTTCATGAATATGCTTGAGTGATCTGTACTTATAAGGTTGGATGTACTGTTTCTTCTCGCCTTGATCCAGTATAATTCGGGTTCGAAGCAGTTCCTTATTCTTCAAAACCCGGTTAATGGACCGCTCTAGCAAGATGAAATTGATCGGTTCCGGTATGCTTATCTTTGCTGTAATCATCCATACATCTGAATTCGGATATAACATCTCCATATACCATATTCGTTGTTGATGCTCTGTTAAAGGATGCAGATCGACGCATACATTTCCCATCTAATTCTCCTTTATATATAATTTATCCTAAAATAAGTTAATTACAACTTATCATCCCATCCCAATTTAATCAATAACTATTTTAGTTGTTTTTTTAACAAAAATGTAGATATTCCGACATCAATATCACCCATTCCATATGAAAATAATGAAAGTCCCAACCAATCTTTCTACAAGTTATCCACCTTCGTTTCATTGTTCGGTAAAGTTCGAACAAACTGAAAAGTCCCGTGATAGATCCAGAGGATCTGCATCTAATCACGGAACTGGATTAACATGAATTATTTCTAACTTCTGTGCTTATGAATTACGACTAGCCTAGGCTAAATGGGGACAACCTCAGCATTCTATTGTCTTTCCGAATTGCTCTGCCTTTTCTGTCATCTTCCTCTCCAACCTCGCTCTTAGTCCGCTCATCCACTCCGGTTCATGTGACCACTGCTCTGCAACAGATCGAAGCATACGCACATATCCGTACAAGTTGGCAAAACGACGACAAGCGGGGAACATATCCTCCAGATCATAACGTTCTCCTGCCTTGGACCAGTACCCGTTCAGAAACTGTTGCTTCTTCACTTCCCATTGCTCAGGCTCGATCTCCTCACGTAAGCTCTCCAGACTCTGCTCCACATCCATCGCGTACCAGTGATACATCGAGTCATCAAAATCAATGGCATAACAAGACATGCTTCCTTCGTCATAGAAGACATTGTCCGGTTCAAAATCGTAGTGGATGAGTCCGAAATTTTGCTGGGTCATCGGCCAAGTCGCAAAATATGTTCGGAGGAACTCCACCTCGTTCAGAGCTGACGTCTCTGTTGGAAAATCCCTCAGGTTCTCCTGCATCCAATTCAACACATCCGTATAGGTCCAGCGTCGCTTCTCCTCCTGCTCAGGTGTGAACCTACGCGATAGCTGGTGCAGCTCACCCAATGCCTGACCATAGCAGTACAAAATGGCATCATTCAATTCTATGCCTCCTAACTGTGATCCGGGTACTCGCTTGAATACAGAAGCATAGTACGTTCCCCATGGCGTGTGAGCTTCTACGAGTTCTGTTCCTGAAAGAGAAGGCATAGCCTCCATAGCTCCATAATGATTCGTTCGAAGATATCGGAGGAACTCCAGTTCCGCTATAAGATTGATTTGATTTTTTTCCTCTACCGGGGCAAAACGAAGCAATCGCACTTCCCCCTGATCTCTGAACGGATACACGGCATTGGAGGATATGCGATAATACTGAAACATGTCCAGCGACTCGGGATCATAACTCCAATTCTTCAGGATCATCTCGGCAAGGTCGTTATTTTGAAATAAATATTTTAATGTTAACATGGGCATTTCTCCTTTTTAATCGTTCATGTGCATTGCTTGTAGCCTTCGAATACCTATTTTTGCGCGCAAAAAGCCGCAGGCTATGCCTGCGGCTTCAAAAAAATTCTGAGTGTATGAGAAATTTGCACAAGCAAATAAACCTCGCATACGCCAGAAAAAAATGAGCAGTTATATCCCTATTATATCGACAGATCTCAGATCGACTGGGAAACTGGATGTGTTCCACCCTGCATCTGATGGTCTGCCGGAATTATTCAGTTCGTTCTTACCTTCATTGTAGTAATAGAACATACCTTCTTAGACCGTCGTTTCATGACGCTCACTCCCTTCAAAAACAGCTGTTTCCATAATAACCCATAGACCGAATGTAAGCAATTACAAAATAACGAAATTCCCAGCATCTTTTACTGGACAACCGCCATCCGTTCGACCGTCTCGGTGTTGTCCTTATACCACACCATAACGATGCCTTCTTCTTGAAGATCAGACACTTGAATGGATGAATTCGCATTTGGGCTGGAATTACCCGAACGCGGCGTTCCCATGCCTTCAGTGATAGCAACATCATCAGTTATATTCAATTTCATTTCCATTCCCGTATCCATCCATTCCATGCTTGGAGATGAGGTATCCTGCACCTCAAGTAACGCCAGAGTGACTGTGTTTCCAGTCACGGAGATGACCCTACCTGTAATATCAGCATTCATCATCCCCTGCATCATGTCCGGACTTCCTGTACGGTCATTCATGCCCGCGGCGCCTCTTCCACCTCTTGATGTTCCTCCGTTCATCCCCTGGCCACCGCCATTCGGCATGCCTTGTGCAGAACCGGTGTTGGTAATATTTTGGGCGGTAATAACATCGCAAGCCGTCAGCATCACCGAGTATCCCAGCAGCAGGAGCAGCGTAACCGATGTGAAATATCTATTTTTGCGCATATGATCACCTTTTTCTCAGGGAATACCTCTCCAAGATGCCTTTACGATGGAATATGAAATCATACGTATCTTTGAATCCCATGTAGGACAGCACAACCAACAGTGGATATACAGGGTAGATGTATCTGGACTTAATCTCCCACAGAATATAAAATCCGATGAATCCGAGAATGACCAGAATCAATGAGACTTCATCATACCGTTTACGACGAATTCCACCGACCAACCGGATGAAAATAAAACAGTACATCAAGAAATTCATCACATATACGATCCAGAGCAAACCTGTCCGATAAGCCGAATCCCCCTGAAACAGTTGTGTTATCGCATTGGTATAGCTGTAGGAGCCTGCGATTCCGCCTCCCCTTCCTCTTCCTGCACCCAAGGAACTTTCATTGCCAATTCCGTATCGGTCCATCTGGTACGTCCCTTCGGTCCAGGTCCATATAATCTTTTTGTAATACATCTGCACCAAGTCACTTGCACTTGCTTCGGACAGTTTATTGCCAATCTCTTGTTTGAACAATTCTGCGCTCTCGGCCTTATTGTAGTTGGCCTGCCTCTGATAGATCTGATAACTCTCCATATTGTCCCAGAAGCCAAAACGCTCCAGATTAATCCCCATGTTCAGCCACATATAGACAGGTGCCGCATTCTCTCCAACGTTTTCGCTCACTGCTCCGGAGGATTGAAGAACCGCATTCTGAGTCCAGGTTGGTACATTAAACAACATAGCCACCACACCGATGGAAACGATAACTTTCTTCGCTCCGATGCTACGCATATTCAGCAGGATATAGATCATGGCAGCAATCAGCACGATCACGCCGATACTTCGGAAGTAGTTGCCCATGGCAAGAAATATGGCGGCAATGATGATGGTTTTCCAAGACTTTTCACGTACAAAACGAATGAAGAAGTATAGGCATGATGTCAGAAATGCTGTGGCAATTACATCGTTATAGATCAGGTTGTTCAGGAACAGGGAAGGTAGATACGTTGCTGCAAAAATCAACACACCGTAATCACGTTCCGTGGATCTGTCATTCACTTGTTTGTAGATAAGATAAATCATGAATGTCGTTAACGTTGAAAACAAAATATTACATAGTTTAATGACCAGATAATTGTCCGGGAACAGGTACAGCAATGTCTTCAGGTACAACACGATCGAGTAATTAAACGGGAACATGTGCAGATAACCACCCGTTTCAAACGTGGAGTAGTCTTGGTCATACAACATGTTCATGGCGAGTGAGAGAACGGTCTGTGAATCATCGGTGGGCACTCTCGGAAATACGAAAATGATGATGATCTGAATCGCCAGTGAACATAGCAGTACGATCGGGATAATAACCCTCGGACTGTATTGGTTCAGTTTCAAACACAGAGCATACAGACCGATACCTGAACCGAGAAGCAAAAGAATGACCGGGAGAAAAATACTCCACTGCTGCATGCTCAGAATGGGATTGTCCCCATACAAAGCGTAGTTGTACTGTGCCCGAACCAACAAGGACGAAACAATAAACACCGCAACAAACACGAGCAGAATGAGATAAAACGATTTTTGCAGCATCTTAGACATGCCAAAACTCCTTTTCGAATACAGGATTCCGTGAGTATTATAAAGGCTCTGGCTGAAAAATCGCTGAATTCGAACAAACAATTCAATTCATAAATCTAACGAATTATTCCTCTAATGTCGATAATATACATCGAATACATAATATTAATATTTTTAACTAAAAGGAGATCAGAACATGGTTATTCAAAAAAGGTACATCCGCTCGTTACTCTCTCTTCCTCTGGCAGGCCTGTTATTCATGCTGCTCGGGACCCAGCAGATCGCTGCAGCCCCTATCGACAGTCTGCTGCCTGAGCGAAGTGAGCAGGAAATCAGTCAGAAATGGACGCAATGGATGAGTGGTAAGGACCAGACAGCCACATTCACACAGAACCCCTCGACCAAGGCACCTTACGTTGCTGGTGTAGTAAGTGATTCCACATTGGAACAGGCGCTAGGTGCAGCGAACTTCTATCGTTATCTCTCCGGGTTAGAGGGCGATCTTGTCCTGGACACTGCGCTCAATCGTCAAGCCCAACATGGAGCGGTTGTTGTTTCTACCGGAGAATTGACCCACTTTCCGGCTCGTCCGGCAGATATGCCGAAGGACTTCTTTGATCTGGGAGCCAAGTCGACTTCCAGCTCCAATCTATACGCTTCCTATACTGCTGCCGGCAACATTGCAGTCAAAAGTGTTGAAGCATATATGGATGATTCGGATGCCAGCAACATTGCTGCACTCGGCCATCGCCGCTGGATTTTGAGTCCGCAACTGAAGAAAGTCGGCTTCGGGATTGCATCCCGGGACAACAAAAACTATGCGAGCCATTTCAGCACCATGCAGGTTATGGATACAAGCCGTTCAGGAAAACTCAATTACAATTACAACTTGTATCCGAACAAAGGGGCATTCCCTGTTGAAGCATTCCATGTGTCGCAAGCCTGGTCTGCACAGCTGAACCCGGACGTCTTCGCAAAGCCTTCCAATTCCGAGGTACAGGTGGAGATCATCCGTTCATCGGATCAGAAAACTTGGGTATTGGGATCTAAAACCCCGGTTAGCAGTGATCCTGTAAAGGCATTTTTCAACGTAAATACCGATGGTTATGGGTATAACTATGCTGTCATTTTCCGCCCGGATAACTTGAAATCCCTGAAGGCAGGCGACACGTTCAACGTTCGCATTACCGGTTTGAAAAAGAAGAACGGGTCCAAAGCAGAAATTTCATACCAGACACGTTTCTTCTCGGTTAGCTACCCTTCACAAGAGCCTGTGACCGATCCACAGAATCCTGGAACAGAACCACAAGAACCGGATACGGGGAACGAAGATTATCTCGATAATCATCTGATGCAGTTCGAATATACAGCGGATCGTACGCTGAAAGTACGGGGAACACTCGCGACTTATGCGAATAAAACGTTCTCTTTCCAAATCCACGGTCCTTCTCCAGAAGAGAAACATATTCGTACGGAAACGGTGAAGCTGGATGCTAACGGTCGGTTCAGTCTGACGGTTCCTAATCTGGGTGTGCCTGATCTGACCATCTATTTGCAAGTGGACCCAAGCTTCATGTACTTCATCCCTACAGCAAGTAATTCAAACGTCACCTATTCCTTTGAATAGAAGTGAAGCAAGAGAATAGGAATCGAACAAAGTAAAATGAAGTAACGACCAAAGTAAAACTTAAAATCGAAAAACAAAAACAGTCGGAATGCATAGGCATCCGACTGTTTTTTGTTTTATGATATGAGCTTTTGTGATAGGAGCTTTGATTACTTCGGTGCTCCCTTTTTGCGTTTCTTTTCCAACGCGATCTCCACATTTTCTTTCACCCGATACTCCACAATCCGGCGGATGAGATCCTCGGGCAACGGCTGATCCAGCGGAAACTGGACCGATCCCTTTCCCCCTTTATACTTGGAGAGTTCTTCCTTGAAAGCTTGAATTCCCCGGGGAGCAGGGTAAAACCCAATATGATGCTGGTATGCGGCAAAATGAACCAGATTCCCATGCTGCGCATACGTCGGCATCTTGTAACTGATCTTCTCTTCGGCGTGTGGAGCCGACTCCCGAATAATCTGTCTTAACGCCTGCAATCTCACCTGTACATCGGGCGCAAACTCCGAGATATACTCATCTACCAACACAGAATAATGGTTACTCTCAGCCATCTGGGGCTCCTTCCACCACGGGGACTGCCACTGATTCGTGGTACGGGTATATTTGCTTATATTGTACTCTAAATGTACAAGCAGAACAGCTATTTCTCTGTGATTTAAAATGTTGAATTTGATTTTTTAGATGTATAAGCTATATAATACGTTTAAACAATTAAACATTATAACGGAGTGAGCCATGAACGATTCAATGGGTAACCAAAAAGTCATTGATATTTTCGAGAATCTAAGTCCTTATCTTCAAGGTTTGGGAGATCCCGTTCGCCAGCGAATCATATCGCTGCTCATTGATCAAGAGAGCATGAACGTATCACAGATTGCAGAGCATGTCCCCATGTCACGCCCTACGGTCTCTCATCATTTGAAAATATTACGTCAATCCGGGCTGCTATCGGTTCAGAAAAAAGGTACGGAGATGTATTACAAGCTGGAGTTCAACGATGCGATCGAATTACTCAAACAGCTCGTTCATCTCGTGGAAGTGGAATGTCAGAGCTAGCGCGTACCGCGCTGGTGAACTGCATTCCTTTTCTTCACTCTATTATGTTCAATAGTTTAAACATATAAGTACATAAACATATCAACGGAGGTTTATCGAATGATTAGAAAAAGAGTTCTTATCGCTGGAGGCTATGGTGCTGTAGGTGCACAGCTTGCCCGCATTTTGCACGACAGGCATCCTGATCTGGAATTGGTACTCGGAGGCCGCTCTGCGGGTAAAGCAGCACCTTTTCCATCCAATCGTGTCCAAACGGCTGTTGTTGATACCAATGCAGACGATCCACTGATTCACGCAGGAGAGAATATATCATTAATCATTAATGCAGTGAACGATCTGGATGATCGGCTACTGGTATCCGCAGTGCGGAGAAAAATTCCACTCATCGATGTAACACGCTGGACTGAGGTGTTCAATCAAGCGATCCGTACAGTAGAGCAGGAAGAACTTCATGCCCCTGTAGTGCTGTCCTCTGGATGGATGGCAGGAACAGCTTCTCTATTTGCCATGATACTTTCTAACTCGCTGCAACATGTCGAAGTAAACATTCATGCCTTGTACTCGCTGCGAGATAAAGCCGGGCCTGACTCAGCAGCCTTTATGGATCGGATGAGTATTCCTTTTCAGGTAACCGAATCCAACACGAACCGGCTTGTCTATCCCATGACAGATCCGATTAAAGTACATTTTCCGAACGGGTACACAACCCCATGTTACAGATTGGATACACCCGATCACGTCACTTTGCCTCATACCAGCCATATCGATTCCGCCAGCTTCCGCATTTCATTTGATAGTAAAGTATCTACCTATGCACTCGCCGGATTGGTCAAAACCGGAGTATGGAAGATGATCAGTGGAGAACGTTTCCAGCCATTCCGGCGGAAATTGCTCTATAATCCGGGAACCGGGAGTGCACATCATCTGGTCATTCAACTGAAAGGACTGGATGCGAAAGGAAACGAGGTTAAACGAACGATGACGGTCTCTGACCCACTCGGTCAGACCCACATGACTGCACTCGGCGCTGCGGTGCAGGCCGAAAAGATACTGATGATGCCTACGGACGAGCTTATGGCTCCAGGCATCTATTATCCTGAGCATTTGTTCGATCAACGAATGGACATGGATGCGGTTACTCTTTTTTTCAAACAATACGGCGTTCAAATATCCCATTCCTGAACTCCAGACATAACAAAATCCGCGAAGCCGCTCACTGCAACAGTGGGACCTTCGCGGATTTTACGAATGATAATGAGGGATGTATCGTATCAAGTACAAGCTTGAGTCTGGAATTATAGCGTCATGGCTCGACCATTTCGCATCAGATAATCTTCTTTCGCTTTGTAATCCGGCATGATGCTGCCGATCCGCCGCCAGAAAGAGCGATCATGATTCATGTGGTGAATATGGCAAAGTTCATGAATGATGACATAATCGATCACTTCCAGTGGCGCCATCGCCAGGCGATAATTGAACGTAAGTTTTTTGTCCCAGCTGCAACTGCCCCATTTGGTGGGGGAATCTACGATCTCAACTGACTTCGGCTTCACCTTCAACTCCTGCTGATAGCGTCCGATGCGCTCCCCAATCATGCGTTTACACTCGGCAAAATAAAACTTCTTCAGATTCGCTCGCAACTCCACTTCTGTAAGCCCCTCTACAGGGATTAAGTCATGCAGTGCATGCTCCTTGCCAAATAGTAAAAACTTTCCCTTGCCCTCATCTTCGTATTCCTTGGCTTGAGGACCGTCGAGCGCCCGCTGCATCAGAGCGGATTTCTTCAAAATCACATCCCCATGTTGCTCCACAAGTTGCCGGATCATGTCTTCACTGGTACCATTGGGTGCTTTGATCGTGACCATGTAAGGCAAATCCATCGTGATGGAAACTTTTTTCCGTTTGCCGTATTCAATATGACAGTTAATACTGTGATTATTTAATTCTATAGTTAACATAACGCGCTCCGCTTCTGAAGTTATTCATTCAAATCAAATTGTATACCATCTCCAACGATAATGCATACTGTTCGGCGATATTTATGTTTGAATTGTATTTTTATACGTTATTATGTATTATTATTTAATTATAAAATCGGAGGTTGGATATGACTCATACTACGGATACAGAATACAAAACCATTGAAGAACTATCGCTTAACCACTGGCAACCCTTGTCCACCTTACTATATGACGGCTGGGTACTGCGTTTTGCCAAAGGATATACCAAACGTGCCAACTCCGTTCAACCGATCCACTACTCGACTCTGGATGTGCATGAAAAGATTGAAGAATGTGAGCGCATCTATGCTTCCAATCAATTAAGTACCATATTCAAAATCACGCCGTTTATTCAGCCGGATCATCTCGACCAACTTTTGCAAGACAAAGGGTATGCTGTAGTGGATCTCACCCACCTCCAGACTCGGAGTCTGGAACATATCAAAGAGCCTGAGCACCATGCTGTACAGATTGACGAGAATTTAACCGGGGAGTGGCTGGATCACTTTTGTAGGTTAAATCAGGTGAATGATCTGCAACGGAAAACGACAGAACTAATGTTACATAACATCCGCACACAGGTAGGTTTCATCTCGCTGTTGATCGACGGGCAAGTCGTCGCGTGTGGGTTCGGTGTAATCGAGCGTGGCTATATCGGATTGTATGACATCATTACAGACGCTAACTTCCGGAATCGGGGACTTGCTGAACAGATGATCCTGCACCTCCTGCATTGGGCAAAAAGGAATGGCGCTACGTCTAGTTATCTGCAAGTCGTTGCGAATAATGTACCTGCGTTAAAGCTCTACGCGAAGCTGGGTTATTCCGAAATCTATAGCTATTGGTACAGAGTCAAAGAATGGATCGAGTCCTGATCAAGCTGAAACCAAAAACTGCCCTCCTTCTTATGAAGGAAAGGCAGTTTTTAATTTGCTCCGTGGTTCTTAATAACTCTTCACACCGTTCAGCAGTTACTCCGTGCGCTTTTCTACAATGGCAGCTTCACCAGCACCTCATATTTCACGCCGGCTTGTATATTCTTGATGATGTCGCCTTCAATTCGTTGACCGTCAACATGCACCTCAGTTGTCTGGACAGAGGCATCCTTCTTCATGTTTACGTTCAGCTCAGCCCCGCGGAACAACCGCGTAACCGACGCCTCGTTCCAATCTTCAGGCAACTGCGGACGCACTTGAAGTCCTTGTGCATGACCTTGCAGTCCGAACAGGCCATCGATCAGGCAGCGATACACCCAAGGCACCGTGCCGGTGTTGAACAGATGACTGGAACGCCCGGCTGTACGTGGGAATTGACGATAGGCTCCGCGATAATAATTCGGAATAAATACAGGTAACTGCCCACGCTGGAGAATATCCTCGCCATCAGGGCCAGGAATCATTTTACGTAGCAAACGATACGCCTTCTCCTTCTCGCCTACCAGGTACAACGCGTAGATATAGAAAGCAGCCGCATGATTGTACACTGCACCATTCTCTGCGCTTCCGGGATGTTTCTGCGTAACTCGACCTACATCTTCCCGCATCCCTGTGAAAGACGGCGCGAGCTTCTCGACACCATATGGCGTCTCCAATTGCTCCTCTACGGCACGGATTAACTTCTCCTGTTTCTCCTGATCCGCAGCACCGCTCATAAGTGCCCAGCTCTGAGGATTGATATAGATGCGTCCTTCCACGTCTTTGCTTACGCCAAACACGACGTTATCATCTGTAATTCCGCGCGCGTACCAGTTACCATCCCACAGAAACTCATTGGCTACCGCGTTGGTCTGATTGGCTTCCTGACGGAATTCCGCTGCAACCTCGGCATGCCCTGCCTGTTCACCAATATCTGCCCACACATTGAAGGCATATGCCGTCGCAATGGTCAGCCAGCCGGATACGCCTTTGCCTTTGTATCCCACCATGTTCATCGGATCACACCAGTCACCCTGATTGATATAGTTCAACCCGCGCGCATCCCGCTCATGGATCAACCAGCGCATCGCAAGATTCATATGCTCGAGTACAGTAACCTTCTGTTCACTGTCTGTAAAAGGAACCAGTTCCTCCAGAATGCTATAGTCATTCGTTTCATCCAAATAGGTCTTCATACAGACCGGAAGCCAGATACAATGATCGGTATGAGGAACCTGGTTGATATATTTCAGTTCTGCGTCCGGGTGTAAAATAATACCGTCTGGCATGGCGCCGCTTATATGCTGTTGAGACAGAGCGGTCAAGAACGCAGCCCGTGCAATCTGCGGCTGAATGTAACTCATGCCCATGTTGTCCTGCAAATAATTCCGCGTCTGCGGATCGGTTGTCAGACGGTTGGTTTTGCCATGATAGTACATCTGGCGAGGTAGCCAGTGATTCACGACATTGTCTAGCCAGTTGTCCGGTGTCTCAATCTGGATGTTTCCTTGCCCTTCTGCAATATAATCAGCATATTCCTGCTCGGCTGCGACGAAACCATCCTGTCCATCCTTATTCTGCTTCACAAAGTAATGCTGACGAATGCTCTCAATCTCTGTCTCATCATGAGCCGGGCCAAAGATAAATCGGTACACCTGATCAGCTCCCGCTTCCAGCTCTAATCTATATTGCAATGCAGCCACAGGTGTCTCATATCGCGCATCTCCACCAGCGAGTGTCTCTGACTGAAGTCCAGAAGGATTATGAAGTCCCCCTTCGCCTTCAAAACGCTCTTGATTCACTTCCCAGGCGGTCGGTTTGTGATCTGCAAGCAGATAGGTTTTGTCACTGTAATTTTTGATTTTGCTATAATCCTGATATTTCTGATACGGCGTAACCGCCGAGCAGACAATGCCCTGCAAATCTTCCACATATGAACCGGACTGGTTCATCCATGACATATAGCCGACCGTATAATACGGGTAGATACTCAGCTTGCGTTTTCTCGAAGACAGATTGGTTACCTTCACACGCCACAGCTCCATGACATCTTCCTTCGGCAGGCGCAGGGACATCTCGATGCAAATGTCATCCTGGATGACTTTCCATTGAATATCATGTTTACCGACAGCGAACGTATAGCTATCCGCCTGCTTGCGAACCGGTTCATACGGGGCGGAGAAGATTTCGCCACTTACTTCATCTTTAATGTAGACAAACCGTCCGGGATGGTGGGCATAATATGGCTGCTCTGGCTGCATAAACGTCTTGGCTTCCAGGTTGGGCGCATACGAGTATTTGGCAGGTTCGGGCTGCATGAATTGGGCCACAGCGTAACCCCGGCAATTCACATGAATCATCATCTTTTCATTCCAAAGGAATCCAGATGCCTTCGGTATACTTGTTGGGCTGGTCAGTTCAACATATTGATTATCTTCCGATGCTTTAATCATCACTGAACCTCACTTTCAGATTATGGAGTCAAAAGACAGAAAACGTTTTAGATAACTTGTATACAACTTTGTCCATTATAACACGGGAACGCTTACAAAGAACTGAAAACTAAAAAAGAGCTGAGAAACTCAGCTCCGATTACGTTCCAATTGTTTCTCGATGCCCAACCTGTCGATCTGTATCCAATACTCTGCAATTCGTTCGTTTTCCACTCGGTATACCGCACTCGCAATTTCAATCACCGGGAGGTTGGTTGGACTGAATCCGTCCACATCACCAACATGGGTACCGGATTGTCTCCAGCGCACATAGACTTTATCGCCTTGCGTCAGCAACTCCTGAATTTCGAGTGAAAACTCCCCGTAAGCTTCGATCATTTCTCGCACATGATCTGCATAATCGGAAGGTGTTCGGGTCACCGTGACCTCTTCTTCAGATATCACTTGATGAGCCAGTACCTGTTCCGCCATCACGCTGCTTGCATAATCCGGATTTCGGCCTGATCGGACCTCTTCAAAAAAGATTCTGACAATCTGTTCTGCTGTCATACGCCACCCCAGCCTCCTCAAATTATTCTGTTATATATATAAATATGTAGTAACTTTTAAATTTTAACATGGAACACACGCTACGGAATTACAACTGTTCTATTGTTCTACAGGACTTAAACCCTATCCTCTCACCTTGACAATGAGTCAATATGACCATAAACTAGCAAAGGATATCAGGAAATTAATAGGAGGTTTGACCGTTAAGAGGTTCGAGTATGGGTTTTAACCATATCTGATAATCTTTCGGGTGTAGAAGCGTGGCATTAGAGCAACTCAGAAAAACAAGAAAGCGGTGTATCATGAAACGTCTATTTTTCATTATGTTTGCGTTCACCCTGTTACTGGCTGGATGCCAGAGTAATGAGCAGGAAAGCAGTCCGTCCGAGAATAATCCTACAGAAGTAGTAGAGGGTTCTACCATTTTAAGTTTGAAGCAGAAATACGGCTCTGAATCGGAACAAGCGATCATGCCGATGTACAACGTAGCTCAGGATGAAGAATTTACGTTCAAGTTTAAAGCAGATTTAGGAAAATCTAATTGGTCCCTGGGAGATACCATATCCGTACATACCGATATTAAAGCACTCAAAGCAAGCGAAGTACCTTTATTATCAGATATTCATGACAATAGTATTTCTATTAGACCTCTTGGATGGGGCGTTTTAAGTTCAGATTCCATGATGAACAGGGGTCAAAGTTCTTGGGGTGGTGCCCCCATTTATTACATTCGTCTGAATTATGATCCTGACGCAGAGAACATGACGTTGCTCGATCAACCCATCATTATTCCGTTTACGGTGAAATCGGAGTTACCTGTACCCAACCTAAGATACGAGATTGATAAAGACAGACGGTTAAAGTTAGTCTGGGACAAGGTTGAGGGTGCAACCGAATATAAAATTTATAAACGTTCTGACCTAACCAACTTCGATACAAATGTACCTCTAACTGGCGCAGAGGACGCTTTCAGCAATAGTCTACCTTTAGATATTGCGGTAACGACAGAGACGTCTTTCAATGATTTTTTGAGAGACGGAAAAGGCGGGCTAGGCACTTATAATGAAATGATAACTACCACTCAGAACCATGGTATACGAGGAGAATATTACGTCACTGCAATTGGTGGAGGCAAAGAATCCAATTTTAGCAGAGGTGTCCCTACAGCTCCGCTTGCTTCCCAGTTGCCAACAGCTTTGAAAGAACAATTGTATAGGGAGAAATTAAAGAATATAGATGTACTTCCTCAGAAAACAACAGTTGAGTACAATGACGGTTCATTATCCCGTGAAACCATTGTCTATGATACCAAAAGCGTAGAGATTTCAGAGTTCAATGAAACGAATATTCCTTTTCACGTTAAAGGAACAGCTCTGAAAAGTTACGTACGCGTAGAAAATGTGACCCAAGCAGACCTGGACAAACTTGCTCAGCAAACCGTAGCCGATTCCAGCAACGGACTGGTGGAACCGAAGAATGACACACCTTACGTTCCTGCACCTGACGTGCCAACAATCATCAACAATCATGATGCACCTGAGTCTGCAACGGAAACAGAAGAAGCACCGGCTTCGGAAACTCCAACTACAGAGTCTACAACCGATACTGGAACGTCAGAAGATGCAACTAATCCTCTATCTACTGAGGCTTTCGATGATACTTCTGATAATTCTTCAGATATGGCTTCTGAAGAAGCTTCCAATGAAACACCTGCTCCAGCTCCCGAAGCTGAAGAAGACAACCTGGTAGACGAACAGAAGTCCAATACACAGCAAAATGTAGAACAAGGTAATCAGGAAACCGTGCCACAGCCTGCTACAGGCGATGCAATGATCAATGCAGATTCCGCATTGGAAGAAGTTTTAGCCAAAAACATGATTGCGGCACAAGATAAAATTTCGTTAAAAGCTTTCCCCGAAGCTCAAAATTTCACGACACTCTCGGATGTTGTCCTGAAAGTGATGTACCAGAATCCATTGATTCTTGGTGTGGAAGGTTTCGAATACAACTATGGTACGCTTACCCTTACGATTCATTACAATGAATCGGCTAGTGGTATCCAGAAGAAACAGGATGAGATTATTGCCAAAGCGAACGAAGTCGTGGCTTCTATCATCAAAGATGGTATGAACGAAGACGAGAAACGAAAAGCCATCTACGATTATCTGAACGATAACGCGAAGTATGATGATGCAGCGCTGGAAAATGCCGAGCAGAACAACTTCAAAAATGTCGATCCGCAGTTCAATGACTCGTTTACCACATACGGTATTCTGGTCAAAGGTGTTGGCGTATGTGCCAGCTATGCCTCCGTCTACAAATTGCTCTCCGATCTCTCGGGACTGGAAAGCATCGTCGTAACGGGAGCTTCGAGCGGCGTTCCACATGCATGGAACAAGGTCAAAATCGGGAACGAATGGTTCCATGTAGATGCCACCAACAACCTGACGAACTCCGGCATCCCATACTTCCTGTACAATGCCAACGATGAGACTGCTGCAAGTCAGAAAACGATAGCGGATAAGGATTACTGGCTTGATTCCGAGCTCGCGCTGTTCAATGGCGAGAGTGATGCCAATGATTATTATGTGCAGAATGATCTCGAAGTCGCATCCATGAATGAGTACAAAACTAAAGCTGAGACTGAACTCAAAAAAGGAGAGAACCGGGTCATTCTCCGTTTCGCTTCACCTGTTGACTCCGACGAGTTGATGACAGCTGCCGGCGAAGCCCTTGCTGCAGTGGATGAAGCCCTTCTGAATACAGCACAATTAGCCACACTCGGCAGTTATGCCATTTTGGAACCGAAACCGGATCAGAAGTAAACCCATAATCATAAAAAATACTATAAAAACAAAGAACTCCATTCACCTTTATCGGGAATGGAGTTCTTTGTTTAACTGGCCTATAATCGCTGGTCATGATCCATAGGCATTTTATATTCGTCGTTTACGGACTAACTGTACCGCCGTTAGCATTCAGTGTCTCGCCGCTCACATAGCTGGATTCCTGGCTCGCTAGGAACACAAAGGCTGGAGCCATCTCAGCAGGTTGTCCTGCACGGCCAAGTGGTGTATTGGAGCCAAACTCAGCCAGCTTCTCAACTGGTTGTCCACCCACAACCTGAAGCGGTGTCCAAACTGGACCTGGAGCAACAACGTTGACACGAATTCCTTTGCTACCCACCTGTTGAGCCAATGCTTTGCTGAACGTATTGATCGACGCCTTCGTAGTAGCATAATCCAAGAGGATTGGGGAAGGACTATACGCTTGAATGGAAGACGTGTTGATAATGGAGCTGCCCGGCTTCATGTGTTTTACAGCTGCTTTGCAGAGCCAGAACATGGAATAGACATTCGTTTTGAACGTCGCATCGAATTGCTCGGTGGTCAGATCCGCAATCTGCTCCACATACTGCTGCTTACCCGCCACGTTAGCAAGGATATCAATCCCGCCAAGCTCTTTTACCGCAGATTCAATGAGTTTCTCGCAGTATTTCTCATCCTTCAGGTCGCCTGGCATTTTGATCGCTTTACGCCCAGCTTCCTCAATCAGCTTAACGACTTCCTGCGCATCTGCTTCCTCTTCTGGCAGATAAGCCAGAACAACATCTGCACCTTCACGGGCAAAAGCAATCGCTGCCGCCCGACCAATTCCGCTGTCGGCTCCGGTCACAACCGCTTTGCGTCCTGTTAGACGTCCACTTCCTTTATAACTTTTCTCACCCGCATCAGGAACAGGAGTCATCTCACGCTGGAGTCCCGGCTCATCCTGTTGCTGTTTCCACTCTGGTGTAGCCTTCGGATATTGGGTCGTTGGATCTTGCATGGTGTGCTGGTCTTGATTCGCCATGTTCAATTTCCTCCTCGTTTATTTACACGATACCCATCGCATAAACATATTTTTATTTGTTGTGAATTTAATTTGCGTAAAAGTTGCACTCTTTCCTTTGTAACCGAGATGGGTGGAATTTAAACTGGACCTGCTACATTTCCTTGGCAACTATTCCGGGATTGAATCTCCTCTAACTGGAGGTTGTATAATAGAACATGAGGTGATCTCGTTGAATGCAAACAAAGAACCCTATTCCATCGGTGAAGCAGCCAAACTAATCGGCTCCACGGTGAAAACGATCCGTTATTACGATGAGATTGAACTCTTACAACCCTCCAGTCATACGGAAGGCGGGCATCGACTCTATACAACACAAGACCTATGGCAACTTGAACTCATTACAACGCTTCGTTATCTGAATTTCAGCATACCGGATATTCGAAAGCTCATGTCCGGTGAACTGGCAGTAGCACAGGCGCTGGATCTGCAGATTGAAGCCTTGGAAACCCAGATCGGCACGATGAATTCCATGCTCTCCATTTTGCAACAAGCGAAGCAGCATGAAGAAGAAACTTCACTGCACTCTTTGTGGCTTAGCCTTCTCTCCAGTTTTGGGTTTGCCTTTCAGGCTTGCTCGTCTAACTTTAGGCGCCGCTCTCGGCAGCTCAAGCGATCTGAGCGAAATCCTTTGAACATATTTTCTTTGCGCACCGATCTAGCATGTATTGCTATCTTCGTATGTAATTTTCAACGAGAAACTTTCGTCACCGACTCGCTTGCTGATCCAGTTTCTACGTGTTTTTCTGAAGGCAGCGGGTCGGTCGAAAGCGGATCTGAAAATTACAGGAGAAGACAGCGACACGTAGAATCGTCGACGCAAAGAAATTCACAAAAAAAGAACCGGCTTGCCGGTTCTTTTTTGTGAATTTGATTTTGACCTTCGCTCCGTGGCTGAGTAACAATCAAGGGCTTATAGCGGATCTAAGGCAGCGTTTTTGGCCTTCTTAGTCCCGCTAGTCTAAGCCCCTTATGCTGTTCGAACTTATTTGATCAAGACGGGATTTATAATAGCTATGTCTGTATATGTATACTCGTCTTTTTGATTCTCAAATCTGATTTCTAATTCCTGTACTCCTTTGACGGAAACAGAAGCCTCATTCAAACCAACGCCTGTTACAGCATTTCCGGTCCATAACTCTTCTCCATCTCCATAGACTGATATTTGACCAAGCGATCCACCTGTGCCAATTGAAGCATACCCAAAATTAAACTGCTTGTATTGTCCATTTAAATTGTAACTTTGTGACAGCACGCCAGGATCATAGGCCGATACAAGTGTACTAATTCCATTAGTATACCTTGTACCTTTAACTTCCATCCTTGCATTAGTTTTAATTTCTCCTGAGGATACCTTTAACGGTGGCAAGTCGGTTAAAGACTTTTGTTCTCCGACTACATCTCCAATCAGGACCGATTTTGTTTTTCCTTCCCAAGCAACCTCTTTGCCTACCATGTTCCCAACCATTTTCAAAGGTACGTAAGTTGTTCCGCTGTAAGAAAGCGATGCTGGAACACTAGTGCCATTGTTATTGAATTTTCCATTTAAAGGTGTCTTGTCTACATTATCTACAATAAACTTGATCTGATCCAAGCTAACTTCAATCTTTGTTGTAGCTCCAAAAGCAATTCCACCAAAAAAAACGGCTCCAAGAGTAAAACCAGTTACACCGTACTTCATCTTTTTCATTAAACTCATATAAGTCCCTCTTTTCTTTAATATAGGTAAATTATGTATAACTCTCTAATTTACCTACTTAATCATATCCGATCCTCTTTATTTTTACTATAACGGCACGCTCGTCTCCCTGTCTTTTTTATTTGTTGTGAATTAAATTTGCGTAAATGCTTTCCTTTGTAACCGAGTTGGGCGTTATTTAAACTAAGCTACCCAGATTCCCTGACAACCGTCTAACATTGAATCTCCCCTAACTGGAGATTGTATAATAGAACATGAGGTGATCTCGTTGAATGCAAACAAAGAACCCTATTCCATCGGTGAAGCAGCCAAACTGATCGGCTCCACGGTGAAAACGATCCGTTATTACGATGAGATTGAACTCTTACAACCCTCCAGTCATACGGAAGGCGGGCATCGACTCTATACAACACAAGACCTATGGCAACTTGAACTCATTACAACGCTTCGTTATCTGAATTTCAGCATACCGGATATTCGAAAGCTCATGTCTGGTGAACTGGCAGTAGCACAGGCGCTGGATCTGCAGATTGAAGCCTTGGAAACCCAGATCGGCACGATGAATTCCATGCTCTCCATTTTGCAACAAGCGAAGCAGCATGAAGAAGAAACTTCACTGCACTCGGATCAGTCTCTCACCTATATCTCCAGTCTGGTTGAATCCCTAACGGCCCATGCGAGCAGTCGAAAACAATTCGTTGCTGCCAAGGTGGACGAATCTCATCTACTGGACAGCATTCCGCAGGATTGGAGAGTTTCGTTCCTGCACTTTTTCGATAAATACATGATGAAAGATACGAAACTGACAGCTCAGCAGACACTGGCCTGGAAGGAAATCCAGGAACTGATCAATGATCCTGCCTATTGGGCAGATCTGGCTCGGCTGGAGGTTCCGTTCTTCATTATGGCGAATCAGCCACAAGTCGAAGCAGACGTCTGGGTGAAGAAAATGGAAGCAATTCGCATTCGCACTGCCGAAGCGCTGGACAAACGTTGGGCCAGCGATAGCCCTGCTGTGCAAAGCATGGTGTGGGACTTTGTGTTGATGTATGCAAGTGTCGAGCATGCGGAAGCACCTGAAGTATTTTTTCGCAAACAGGCTCAATATATGCTGGACTCCGTGACGGATCGCATTCTGCGTTTTAACAAACTGTGCAAGGTGATGAATCCTGAATGGAGCCAGATTGTAGATGGCATTAACCTGTTGCAGGAAGGCATGCAGTTACGATTACAACAAATGGAAGAAGACTGAACCTCAGTCTCCTTCCATTTTTATGTTTAGCCTTTTTTTAACGAATAGAATTCGTGCTCTCCCACTTCCTTGTCCATATGGAGCGGTTGCCCTTTCAAGTAGTGGTTGAAGAAATCAATCGTCGTATCGTTGACCAACTGTTGTGTCCCCCGCGCATCTACACCCTGCGTCCATTCGAGCAGTGGAGAGATCAGGTAGAGATCCGAGAAACTCAGATGTTTGGTGTTAGTCAGCTCCATCCAGTAGTTCCCTCCTGCGGTTACCGGTTCATAGCGATCGTACACTTCCTCATAGTACTTCTCGGCTTCCGGACGAGTTGTGCCCATCGCAGCAATTTCTTCGTCACTCATGACACTTGTCCCTGCAACGGTTGAGTCTGCACTCATCATGAGAAATGGCTTGCCTACACCTTCGGCAGGAATACGCTTCTCGCCAAACAATACGCCGTCCATATTCATGCCTGCCTTCACACGCGGATCATCCATTAACATCTGTACTGTCGTTGCTCCGCCAAATGAATGCCCAAACATGCCGATGTTGTCCAAATCCATATGTCCGGTAAAGCGTCCACTTGGGTCTCCCTCAGCCAACTTCTCCACCTCATCCAGTACAAACTGTGCATCCTTCACCCATGTCTCATTCAACTTGTCCATGTAACTGAACTGCAGCTGCTCAAAGCCTTCTTTCCCTTCGGATTCAAACTGCGCCACACGCCCATCCGGGAATACAGACACCAGACTGCTATACGTGTGATTGATGCCTACGACAATGTAACCTTGACTGACCAGCTGCTCGACCTGGAACGTATTCTGATTTTCATACCCATGCAGACCATGAGAGAAAAGAACAACCGGGTACTCGGCTTCGGCATCAGATAATTGAGCTTCCTGTATCGCATGCGTTCTAACCTGACTCAGACTGGAAAATAAAAGCTTTGGTAGCTTCAGCACTTCATTGAAGGCTGTCCCGTAGATCTCCGGCTTATTAACATAATGGGCTGCTTGGCCCTCTGCGTCTGGATTCGTTGGATACCAGATCTGTACCATCAGCTCCCGTTTCTCTCCGCTGTTACTCGTCAGAAGTTCCTCCCGGCTGCTATCTGTCCAGTCGTAGGATACCGTTCCAATTCCATAGGGACCTGCTGGCTTGGCAAACGAAAACACCGGGAACAGCAGCGGCAAGCCAATGCTTACAACAGCGTATACCAAAACTAGCAGAGACGTTGTAATGATTCGAACACGTCCGAATTTCCCCGCCACAGGCGATGTCGAAGCAGATACCAGGGAACCTTTGCTGTTCAGCGAGGTTGCACCTGACTGTTGCTGGCGTCTTGCTTTTGTAAATAACACTGCCAGTGGAACCAACGTGAGCAGATACGCTGGAATCATCGGCCAACGTAGTCCTTCCACCACACTATGGATGATTAACAACACACCCGATATGGCGAACCCACCCCATGCCATTATCCGAAACTTATGATTCTGTCTCCCAATCCCAATTCCCCCCACGAATATAAGCAGGTTGAAAATAAGATAAATCCATTCTATTGTCCTCATATGCTTAAAGCCTCCCTTTCTGCCGCGGAAAGAATTGGAATGATTCTATTTGCGGCAGCTCTCATATAAAATTGAACTAAACATTTACACGAGAACGTAGAGGACAGAAATAACCTGAAGAAGCGGATGCGTTCGCCTTTATCCCCAGATTTTCACCTTTGAAAATTGATTCACAAAATCAGGGGATAACAGCGATCAGAAGGTTGTTCTGTCATCGAAGTGGCAAGTGTAAATAGGGTTTAGTTCAATCTTTATAATGCCAATCTTAAAACCTCCAGTTACAGGAGATTCAAGGATGAATTTCGGGAATAAAATGAAAATAAAAAAAGAGAGGAATCACCCTCTCTTTTTATTCATAATCCATTAACTACTATTCTAAATTACCATGATGTACGCGGCTTTTGGATCGCATCGGTTTCTCTTTCTATATCCGTCATCATATCTTTAATTCGATCTAAGGCCATTTGCAGCTGCTTCTGATGTGCATCGAGACGATGAGCCATGGACCGAATCTGTTCTTGTGTAGGAGGCTGAGATGCATGTGAAATCTCAATTAATTCTTTTTCTATAGCATCTATACCATTTAATCCTGTTCCAAGCATCTCAATGCCAAATTTAGCTTTGTCAGCAATATGGTCTATTTTTAAAGCCGTTTCTTTAGCTTGTTTATTGCCCCATCCACCAGATATGTAATTGGGCTGACCTACAGGTGGTGTGTAATCACTCACAGAACAAACCTCCTTATTTCTGATATTTATCTGTAATTTCGTCAATTTTATCAGTCAATTTGTCAATCTCGTCCGTAAGATTATCAATTTCGTTTGTAAGTTTGTCCACGTCTTTGATATTTTTTTGAACTTCATCGATGTTGCCAGTAGTAGCGATAACTTTGGACATGACTTCCTGTGCAATGGATGTCACAAGTACCTGTACATGATCGGGGGCATCTTGTCCAACCTGTGCGACTAATCTGTCAATCAAAGGCTTAATTTGAGTGAGCGTAGTAGCTGCATTGGCAAGCTCACGGCCACAAGAGTTCAACTCAGAATCGATTTTATCCGCCACACGGTCAATTTTGGATTGTGTAATCTGATCAATTTCTCTGATGACCTTGTCGATATCATTGGACATTTCACGTACTGCACCTTTTCCTACTAACATTAGCGTACTCCCCCAGTATATTTACAAATTCTTCAATCCTCTTGATTATAAGGTAAGCCTTCATGCTGTTCAATCCATTAAGTTCTGATTTCGACTCTTTTTTTAAAATTAAAAGGGCATTACGACATTTTCTACGAAATAAAATAAAATGCACTCCCTGAATGACGCTGAATCACCCGCAGGTTCTCCAATCGTTTCAAGGAATGCACGTATAATATTAGAATATAAGTTGACTTTGGAATACGAGACTAGCGATCTTCGCCGCCATCTATCCGTTGTCTTTTTCCGATGCCAAATGCGAAATATCCAGCCACCACGATGGCCATGAACGTAGCTCCAACAATCAGGGGTAAGCGCGTATCCGGGTTAAACGCCATACCGATAATGACGAGAATCAGATACACAATAATGATGTAATTGCTGATCGGGAACCATTTGGACTTGAAGTTATGATCCGCCATCTCGTCGCCCCAACGCTTTCTGAATCGGAACTGACTGAACGCCAGCGCGAACCAAGGAACCATGCCCGGTAGAACACTTGCGCTATAGATGTACAGGAACAGCTTGGAGTCTGGCATCAGATAGTTCAGCACAACCCCAATCAGCAGCAAAGAGATCGTAATGACGATACTGTTGCGAGGGACCCCGCCTTTGGACAGCTTTTTGAAAAAGGCAGGTGCCTGTCCATTCTCCGCCAGTGTGTATAACATCCGTCCCGCACTGTAGATCCCGCTGTTGCATCCCGACATGGCCGCCGTGAGCACCACAAAGTTGATGATTCCCGCTGCAGCAACAATGCCGACTTTGGCAAAAGTAAGTACAAACGGGCTGCCCGTTTCTCCTACTTCGTTCCAAGGGTACAAGGTTACGATAACGAATATGGCACCCACGTAGAAAATAAGAATACGCCACACAATGTTTTTGATCGCTTTACGCAGGGTGTATTTCGGATTCTCCGCTTCGCCTGCTGTAATACCGACCATTTCCACCCCTTGATAGGCAGCCGTTACAATACACAGCGCGAAGAGGAAACCTTTGAGACCTCCGGGAAAGAAGCCACCATGGCTGAACAGATTCGACAGACCAATCGCCTGCCCCCCATTCCCCCAACCGAAGAAGATGAGCCCGGTTCCGATCACGATCATGGCCACAATGGCAGTCACCTTAATCATTGCAAACCAGAATTCAAATTCCCCATAGAACTTCACCGCCGCCAGATTCGCTGCTGCAATAATCAGCACCCCAGCGAGGGCCGGCAACCACTGTGGAATATCCGGGAACCAATACCCGACATAGATTCCGATCGCCGTAACCTCCGCCATACCGACCGTAACCCACAGGAACCAATAGCTCCAGGCCGTCAAGAATCCGGCAAGCGGACTAATATATTTGTGAGCAAATGTAGCAAACGAACCCGTGACTGGCTCCTGAATCAACATTTCCCCCATAATGCGCATGACAAAAAAGATAACGATACCGGCCAGTAAATAAGCCAGCAGCACGGATGGACCTGCCCATTTGATGGTACTCGCCGATCCCATGAACAAACCAACGCCGATTGTACCTCCGAGTGCAATCAGCTCTACATGGCGGGGCTTTAGCCCTCTAGATAGTTGCTTTGATTCCAAACGATTCTCCCCTTTTCTTGTGTACAGCTTCCTGATGTAATTTTCTAATTTAAACATTCACATTAACGCAATGCAGAATTACTTCACCAAATTGTACGAGATGTGCCGCAGAAATACAACAAGGAATGTAAGGAAGCGGATTCACTACACCATATAGGTATAGGATAACCGTTTAATGAATATGGCAGACAGCTCATTCAACAATTCACGGCAGCGTTGTGTAGCAAAGTGACAGAGACTTTCTTATACATGACTCCACAGGGAGGTTGCAGGAACCCCCAAAGGACAACTCACGTATTGTATATTTGGGTCGCAATACCATAAGTGACTTGTTCGCTATTGACCTGCTTATATAAAATTGAAAAATGGGAGGCTCTACATGCCTGACTTTTTACTAGTCTTATTTTTATTTAATCTATCTCTCTTCCTGCTTCACGAAATGGATGCCATCAGGCGATCCGAGTGGAAATTGTTTATGGTGTTAAAAGATATGGAAGATGATAAAGCCTACAGGTATTTCACTTGGATTCATTTACCTATGTACACGATCATTCTTTCTCTACTTTTTAGCTCGTATCAGACCATTACATTTTGGGTGATAGATATCTTTTTCATCATACATACCGTGTTGCACTTCTTTTTCGAGAAGCATCCTCGAAATGAATTTAAGGATGGCTTCTCCAGATCGTTGATCTACCCTATGGGAATGATCGCTTTAATTCATTTGATACTCCTGATGATCTAATCTGATCCACTATTTACATCTGTATTTTATTGGTATATAGTATAGCCGTTAGGAATGTTAGCGCTAACATAAATTGAATAAGGAGGGGCTCCAATCCGTTTCGAAAAGGTTTTTGGTTTACATCGAGTTAAACTATAAAAACACTTCATTTTTGAGAGGATGGGCATTCTATGAAAAAACGCATTAGCACATTTTTTGCACTTATTCTAGGTATCTCCCTTCTGTTTAGCCTGACCGCTTCCGCTAATCCCGCCATCGTAAGCTATGGTGGCAGTTATTCCAATGCGCTCTCTGCCGGACAAGGATACGCCTACATTCTTCCTAATGCCAAAACGACGGGGACCAGCGTGAAAGTCACAACAAATGCAGCCAATACCCTTCAACTGCACTATTACTGGAGCTACAATAATACGACACTGGACCTCGGTACAGCCATCGTAAACAAAAACATTTACTTCGGCGGTTCAGCCTACTACAACCCAGGAACGTTGATCACTGTAGTAGAACGTGTTCCAGGTTCGACGGCGGCATACCCTAACGTAGCCTACTCGATTTCTTTCAATTAGTTCAGACCTATATCACTGATCAATCTAACCTACGACCGCTAATAGCGGTCTTTTTATATTCAACAACTAGACTCTCTTGTCTGTGGAAGTGACACACCATGAATTAAAGGGTAATGAAGATACAATAACCTATTATATCTATTTTTTTAAAAGGAGGTAGTAACGTGGATTACGCCAAATCAAAATATGCCATCGTAGACGAAGCAGCTTCATACATAGAGAGTCATCTCAAGTATACATGGTTTACTTCTCCCGGTACGGTCTATGATCTGGAGACCCTGGTCCTACAAAATATCAAATCCATTACACCGTTTGAGCCGTTAAAGGAATTTACGAAGCTGAAAAGCCTGACTTTTGGCGAGCCTTTCCTGATGTAGAAGAAATCCACTTAATCGCTCCCAAGAAACTGGCCGATATTACATATGTAGCACAGTTGCATCATTTAAAGATCATGGATGCCAACTTTGCCCCTGTATCCAGTTTAGGCCCCCTCCACGAGCATCAAAATATCGAAGAAATAAGGCTACACCCCGAATCCAGCAGCTTCAAGGCATTGGAAGAGGTGATGTTGCAGCGTGTAGGTAATCTGATCATGAAACCGGGATCTGCAAAATAATAATGAGCATGGAGGTATGCCTATGCAACAACATCATGCGGAACGCTTAGAATTATTCGTTTCCAACACCCAGATTATGAAGAAGTCGTTCAAATGGCAACATGCGATGATGCACCGTCTGGCCGCTTTGCTCTATGCAACGGAGAATAAAGTTGTTGATGGGGAAGCCATTCGCCAGAGCCATGAGTTGATTAAGCAAAACACGAAACTCTTCTCTTCATTCAGAGGTAATTCTGCCATTAGCATTGCTGCCATGCTCTCTCTTACCACGGATGAAGACACGAAGCTGGCAGACACCTTACATGTCTATGACTTGATGAAAGAGATCAAATTCCGCAACTCCGACTATCTGGTTATTGCTGCCTATCAGATTGCTACTCAGGCGTCACCTGACCAGTTTCAGCATATGGTGGAGCGGGCCAAATCATTTTACGACGGCATGAAAGCAGAGCATCGTTTCCTTACTGGACAGGATGACTACATTTTTGCTGCCATGTTAGCCATTTCCGATCTCGACGTGGATTCCGGTGTGGTACGCATGGAACAACTTTACCGCGAATTAAAACCGGAGTTCTCCTCCAGAAACAGCGTGCAGGCGTTAACACAGGTGTTGGTTCTTGGAGATGACACCCCGGATGCAAGCGGTCGTGTGATTGCTTTAAATGAAGCTTTTCGCAAAAGGAATCTCCGAATGGACAAAACGTACACGTTATCCTCTCTCGGAATACTCTCCCTGTTGCCTTCTGACAGAGATTCATTAGTGGATCAAATCGTCGAAACACAGGACTGGTTACGAACTCAAAAGGGCTTCGGTGGCTGGTCGATCGACAAACAGGAGCTGCTCCTGTTCTCCTCTGCGTTGATAGCCATTCAATATGTGGAGAATCTGCGAAACGGTGTTCTTACTTCGGCGATCTCAACCAGTATCACAAATATTATTATCGCCCAGCAGGCCGCCATGGCAGCAGCTGCCGCAGCATCGGCTGCAGCCGCTTCTTCATCATCTAACTAACAAGTGACCATGTTACCTTCAATATGAGTTGAAAAAGACCCTCCCGAGTTCAAGTCCACTCGGAAGGGTCTTAAAGCATTCAAGCCTACACCTAAAATAATGTTCATCATTCGCTATGATATAATCCCCGTATCCCGGAACTCTTCCACGAAACTATCCAGCCAATCCGAACCATAGTCCAGCGCACCCATATCACTCTCAATAAAAGCAACATCCAGACCCATCACCCAGAATCGGCGAGCGATAATAAAGAGATCCACCGCCTGCTCATCTTCCGAAGAGAACCTTCTGACTGAACGATATCCCGCCATCAGTGCTTTCCATAACGCTTCTTTTTGCTCACCGGACTGCCTCTTTCGAGCTTTCACTTGAGCTAAATCATAGGCACGCCAGCCATTAGCTGCCCATTCGAAGTCATAATGGATGAACTGATGCTCCTGTTGAAACGCATTATTATTCCCATGCATATCGCCATGACACAAGCCGAAGTCGAGACCTTGATTAGAGACGGCAACAATGCGCTCTTTTAATGTTCTCGCAAACGTTTGAAGAAATGCTGCTGCTTCATTGTTCTCACCGATATAGTGGATAATTCGCTCAAGGGGTTCGTCAATAAGTAACTTCAGATCCAGCTCATATCGTGGCAGCTCCATATTCACCTGATCCATAGCCTCATGCAATTCAGCGGCAGATTGGCCAAAGGCGTAACAAGACTCCTCATCCTCCAGGTTGTTCTCCGTACCCTCAATATACCGAAACATCACAGCCATCCGCTTGCCTTCCGCAACATCCAGCACAGTATAACCCGTATGATCTTTCTTCTCGATATATTCCCCAATGTCGGTGTGTTCCGCAGAAGCTAGAACGTTCTTCAGTTGAGATAATAACGATAGCTCGTACTGAACATCTGCCTCCGTAATTTCAGTACGGTAGATTCGCAGAATATACAAACCTTTCGATGTGCGTACGCGATATGTATCATTCAATCCTCTGAGCCAAAACAAACATTCTTCCCACGTTCCAATGTCATACTGATCACTCAATGCAGACTCCAGGTATCTGGGGTTAAGCACTGAACGTAAAGCAGTCGGTTGAGTGGCCATTTATATGCTCCTTTAGATTAATATACTATTTCTTTTTTGAGGAACGATTACACTTATTCACCGCCCAACCTATAACATAGTATATTTTTAATCTATTTTCCAGAATATATATTTTAATCTCACAAAATAATGCTATATTCCTATAACGCTTCTCTATTCATCCGATTAAACAGGGGTATTTGCATGGACTCGATTTCCAGATCTGAGCGTCCTCTTTGACTCTGAATCGGCATCAGCTCTCGACAATGCAGCACATTCACGAAAGGCAAAATGTTTGCATCCCCTGCATTTCTGATCATCCAGGTGCTTTAATGCAAAATGGATAGCTTCACCCGTGTACTCAAACATATGATCCGTACCGATTTTTTCAACCAATCCCGTTCTCTTCAGCATCTCCAGAGGTTGCGTCTGAATGCCTGAGATTACAACCCTTCCCCCAATTCTCTCCATATGTTTGACCACATGGGCCAGATTGGACTCACCTGTCGTATCCATAAAGGGCACCTTGCCCATGCGCAACAGCAAAATACCTGGTCGCCGATGAATCGAATCCATGACCGACTCCTCAAACCTATCCGCTGCACCAAAGAATAACGGCCCTTCAATCGTATACAGACTTATTTGCGGACAATCATGTCCTTCCCGAACCATATGCGCCATGACTTTCTCATGTTTATGATTGGGATCGGGCAGCACTTTGGCAACCTTCATCATCTCACTCATCCGCTTAACAAATAAAAGGACAGCCAGAATCAACCCAACCTCTACAGCAGTCGTTAAACTCGTGAATACGGTGAGTAAAAAGGTGGTAATCAGAACAAGCGAGTCGCTCGTTTTGGTTTTCATAACATACATGAACGACCTCCGTTCACTCATATTCCAGGCAACCATCATCAGGACGGGAGCCATACTGGCAAGTGGAATATGGGAAGCATACGGCGCGAACAGAACAAGTACCAGTAGAACCACGATGCCATGAATAATCCCCGACAATGGTGATACAGCCCCGGATTTAATATTCGTAGCCGTACGCGCAATCGCACCTGTTGCAGGAATACCACCAAATAGCGGGGTTACCACATTAGCGATCCCCTGCCCAATTAACTCTCGATTACTGTTATGTCGACTTCCAGTCATGCCATCAGCAACAACAGCAGACAACAACGATTCAATTCCGCCCAACATGGCGATAACAAAAGCCGGTTGCAGTAAGCTCACGATTCGCTCCCAAGTGATCTCTGGCACCTGAAACTGAGGCAATGAGTTAGGTATGGCGCCAAAGGACGATCCGATCGTAGCCACCTGCCCTTCAAAAAACAAAGCTGCAACAACTGTCGATAGAACCAAACCTACCAGTGACGCAGGCACCTTAGGCGCAAACCTCGGCACAAGCAGAATAACAGCCAGACAACTGCCTGCTGTCAGCAAACTATATATATTAACGGTTGAGATATGCATCCCGATTTCTTTCATATTGGACCAAAAATCTTCATGCTTCTCAATCCCGCTGAGTCCCAGGAAATTAGCGATCTGACCACTGAAAATAATGACGGCGATACCCGCCGTAAAACCAATGGTCACAGGTCGCGGGATAAACTTGATTAACGCCCCAAGTTTAAACAGCCCCATACATACAAGCATCAATCCGGCCATGATTCCGGCAATCAATAAATTTTCATATCCATACTGCATCACAATGGCGAAGAGGATCGGAATGAATGCCCCCGTCGGCCCGCCAATCTGAAACTTCGACCCACCCAGCAAGGAAATGAAAATCCCAGCGATCACCGTTGTGTACAAGCCATACTCCGGTTTGACGCCGGATGCGATAGCAAACGCCATACCGAGTGGAATCGCAATAATACCTACAATTAGCCCCGATAACAGATCCTTACGAAAAGCAGAACCATTATATCCTGCATATCTCCCCGACCATTTCATCTGACTTAACCTTCTTTTCTTTATATATTTGAATATTTGAATATAATAAGAAGACTACGCCCCTGCGAGCACCCTGTCAATCGTAATGCTCACACCTGAGACGTTGATTACATACAAAAAAAACAAAAAGTTACCTGAACTTATTTCCGGTTCCTCTTGTTTAGCATGTTTATGTTTCTTTTCGGATATCTTCCAACATGGAAATGGCATCGACCAGATGATTGTCAAAGATCTGTTTGGCAACCTCCAGCAAGTCTTTAATCAAAGGGTCCCGCAGAGAGTATATGACCGTAGTCCCTTCTTTCAGTCCCTGCACAACATTTTTGCTGCGTAATACAGCTAATTGTTGCGAAACGGCGGAGCCTTCTGACCCCAGGATACTTTGCAACTCGTTGACGTTCTTCGCCCCTTCACTCAGCAACTCCAGAATCTGAATCCGCATGGGGTGAGCCAAGGCTTTGAAAAAATCCGCTTTAAACTGTTGTATGCTCTGATTCATACGTTATACCCCTTCATTCAAACTTTTGAATATATAAAGATCATAACATAGAAGTGATCAAATATTTCATTTTATGTACAGGAATCAGCCTTGACCTCGAAGTATACTTCAACCTTTATACTGTACATATCGGAATTCATCCAGGAAAGGACGAACCTCAAATGAGCATACAAATTTATAATAAAAGACGCTCTATAGCGAGCTATCTATTCGAAAAATACATCGGAACATTAGATACCAAGAAGAACCTATCTACACGGGAATATACACAGAAACATCTGGAGCATATGGGCATTGAGAATATTAAACCCTATCAGTTAGGTAAGGTTAAATTAACTTCTCCTATGAAGGAGCGTTCCTATGAGGACATGCAAGTATTTACTTTAAATGATCAGGGTTCCCCCGAACAACGGGTGATTCTCTATATCCATGGAGGTGCCCATACGCATCAACCGTTATCCTTCCATTGGAAGTTCATGGATCATATGGCTCAGGCACTGAATGCCAAAGTGATCGCTCCCATCTATCCCAAATTGCCTCACTTCAACTATCAGCATACGTATCCCAAACTTCTAAATCTGTATCGAGATATCATCGCATCCATAAAAAGTCCATTGCAGCTAACCATTATGGGAGATTCAGCTGGTGGGAACATTTCGCTGAGTCTTGCACATTACCTGAAGATGCATTCTCTTCCTCAGCCCAAAGACATTATTCTATTATCGCCGTGTGTCGATATGGTTCTGGATAACCCGGTGATATTCGACTATGAGACCAGAGATCCCATGCTGGCTGTAGAAGGGTATGATGTGATTCGGCGGATCTGGGCAGCCGATAAACAGCTCGATGACCCGCTGATTAGTCCAATCTACGGGGATTTTGAAAACCTCGGCAAGATTAGCATCTTCATCGGAACCCATGAAGGGTTATTTCCTGACAACATGGAGCTGGATAAAAAGCTGACGGACCAAGGTATTGAGCATAACACCTTTGTTTATCCCAAAATGAATCACGTCTTCGTACTGTATCCGATTCCTGAAGCCAAGGATGCTAAGCGCAAAATCATTAATATCATTAAACAGGTATCACATGAATCGCATATATAAGACTTCAACTGAAAAAATCCAGGAAAATCTCATTCAGCACTTGTAAATTGTATTATTCCGGGTATAATACTCGGTATATAGAAAAGCGTAGCTGACTGGAGTGAATAACGCCATGGATTCTTTGACACAAAGTTGGGTTAACGATTATTTGGACTTATATAATTATGCCCTTACAATAGAAGACTCAGAATGGGCTGAAGAGATTCTCAGGAAGCTTCGTGATCAGAAGGATGCGTTGCTGGAGGAAGAACGGAAAGCTATAATGCTCCGTGAATTGCTTATAAGCTATGACCAAATTAACAAGCAACTGGTGGATATTTTCAGCAAGTTGCGAGTCGCTTCAGAGGGTGACCAGACGGAATCCTTACAGGAGCAATGGTTCAAATTAAAGCTGATGCGGATTGATGTTTCGCGGAAGATTCTTCAATATAAATAAGAAAAAAGCCGGTCTGCAGTTCGTCTGCTCAACCCGCCCTATTGAAGGGCTTACTATTCTTTGGACTGCATACAGTGAACTGTTCTGCAGAGTTGTAAAGCCCGCCAGCTTTACAAGACAAACTTGGTAATCAATGAATTACACGGATGCTTTCTTCATGTTGCTCATCATGCCCATCATAGTGGTCATCATTTCGTCGCACTCTTGCATGCAGGACATCATTTTATTCATATCCATGCCTTCCATCATGCTCTTGTCTTCCATACATTCCATCATCATCTTCATGGATTTCATCTTGCACATCATTTCTTCCATGCACATATTCATCATCATGTTCATCATCATATTTTCCATTTTTATGTTCCTCCTATTTGAATTTAGTAAACTTCCTTTTTTTAGAATAAACGATTACCTATGTAAAAGCAATCTTTTTCCTCTTGCCATATATAATAAATCGTTGTATAATACGCATTTTACACATCAATCCAGTCGGGAATAAGGCTTTAATAGACATTGAACACAACAAAAGCTCAAGCATTGGCTGAACGCCGCAGGCTTGAGCTTTTTCTTATTAAGAATAGAACCAATCTATCATCACTACACTGATTTGATTGCGCCAATCTTGCTGATCACCGTATCATACGGATCTAATTCCACGGTTTGTTTTCCATGCTCCGTATCAATCGTCGTGGATTGAACCTGATCGCTATTATTGATCACAACCAATATGTTGCTCTCTGGATAATAGGCACACTCGGTATACAAGTTATCCGGAACATACTTCGTGTCACTGACTTCATTGCCAGCAAAACGAATGAGATTATGCAGCAATCTTGTATTTTCCCAATTGAATTCGAACGAAGACAGATAGATTCCTTGGCCTTTTCCGAAGGCGTGTGTGGTCAACGTAATGTTGCCATTTGTCTCGTGCAATACCTTGGCTGTACCATCCGTAAGATATATGCTACCTGTACCTTTTGATGCGATATTTGCAGCTTCCGGCACCAAACCATGCTCATCGTGAGCCTCATACGACCACTTTCCATGAACAACTCTTGCACCTGTATCCTCATCTACTCCAAGCACATGCGCCATTCTGAAAAAGTTGTCGTACCCGTGGGCCGCTGAAGGCTGGTTAATGCCCATGAAGGTACCACCTTCGTACACCCACTGGGTCAGGATGTCTACACATTGGTGGTCCTTCCAGTGCTCTCCACCACTCCAGGCAGATCCAGCGGAACCGGCATTAATGACAACATCCACATCCTTCAATGCGCCCTGACGAATATCTTCAAAATCAATGAACTTAACCTCGATCGGTAAACCGGATAACGCCTCATTCACATGAATCAGATCATGCATATGTGTTTCATGAAAATGACCGGACAAGGTCCACGATCTTAACTTGCCCCAGCTATGCAGAACGGCCACCTTCGTCTTGATCTGATAAGGCTTTCCAGCCTGATGCAGCTCTTTCATTCCCCTGAATTCATGAGCAATCTTCTCGATGTAATCCACAAAGTCCGGGTAAGGCTCAACCAGATGCAAATATCCACCCAGTCCAATCCGGTCAATCGACTCACGCAGCAGCGCACGACGGATATTAATCCAATATTTCTTCGCATCCAGTGTAGGATCTCCGCCCTCTTTGAAGGTAGGAAGCCCGCCTAAACCAACAGGGAACAAGTATGGATGTAATCGAATCTCATGGGTATCCACCTTAACGCCCGAGCACATTCTTGCCTCATAACCGGAAAACACACATTTGATCATGCCGTCGAATCCAAATTCCTGAAAGCGATCATTGTAAGGCTCCATGCCTACCCAGCTGTCATCATAGAAGACATACGCCAGCTTGTCATGTTTGTGCACAATATCAATTAATTCCTTACCGAATTCAATCACAAAATCATTGATAAATGCCATCCAGTCCAGTTTGCGCTGATCCGCAGGCATATGAGTGACCTGATATTTACCGCCATTCACAAAGTCCTCGGCAGAGAGCGAGTATCCATATTTCTGAGCAAACAGATCCAGCGCTCTCGAACTTACCGTGAAATCATATGAACCCCAATCCGAGAACAGATGGCGATTCCGCTCATCACTGCCCCAGATCCAGGCGAAATTATAGAATAAGGAGGTGAACCGTACAACCGTTGTCTCCGGATGCTCTTGGCACCACTTTTCCATCCAATCCAGCAGATAGGTTTGTGTGTCCGTATAGATCGGGTCAATCTGCATCAGATGCTCTTTGTCCCAATTATTCGTCGTGTGATTGTACATGGAAATCTCTTCCCATATCCGATAAACCATGAAACTCACCGTGTATTTATGCCAAGGAGCAACGCCAGTAATGACAACATTGCCAGATTCCCTTTCATAATTCCACTGTCCTCTAGGTACCTCTTCCCCAGTCGTTCGGTCGTACACCTGCCAATATTTAAACGCTTCTTTGGAATCATTCACCCTAAATTGATCAGCGAAGAAATCCTCCATCAGATAGATGGATACATAATCTTGCACAGCGACCTTCGGATTCGTAATGAGAAAACATTGCTGCAGCTTATCCAGATTACGGGATGCCCACTCATTATGATCCCGAATAATGCAAATGGTTGAATAGATACCATATCCGGCATTGATAATCTCATCCGATAATTTTGTACCGTCACTGTCTCGAATCACATCGGCTCCCCAGCGATCGGCAAGTTCCAGCGTCAGTGCCTCATATCCGGATTCTCCCGGTAGTGTAAAGGAGCCTTTGGTTGGTTTGGACATTTTGGTTCCCTCCCTATCTCAACATATCGGACAGAAAAGCGAGTGCCAGGCCCTGACCCCAGCCCTGAATCCAGTCTTTTGGAATATTGCGATAGCCATCCCGATCCTTCATCACTGCCGTACCGCCAGATACACCAAGCACGCGTCCATCTTCGCTAATGTTGCTCAGGATGCCTTCCAGTGCCTTTTGCACATATTTGGTATGCAGTGGATTGCCATTATTGATCATGGCTGCTGCAATACCAGCGGAAGCCGATACCTCTTCATACGAATCTTCATCATCCAGAACCGTACGCCACAAGCCATTCTCGGTCTGCACCAGCTTGAGAGCCGCCAATTGATCACGAAGAGCACATTCTACATCCATACACTGCGGATACAAATACCAGTCGTTCAGTTGCGGTTTCACTTGAGACATCGTATAGGCTCCCCAAGCGTTCGCTCTTCCCCAGTAAAAGCCGGACATGTGGTCCTTATTGATATTGTTATAGCCGTGATACCAGAGACTGCTGCTCGGATCTTGCAGGTATTTGATATGCCAGTAATACTGATTCAGCGCATCCTGAATCATGGCTTCGTCTTTTAATTTACTACCTACGCGGAGTAGGAAAAATGCCGCCATAAACAGGGTATCCGCCCAAGCCTGTTCCGGAAAATCATTGGAAACGGATACCGTATGCTGAAGCACATTGTCTCCAAAGCGAAGCGCATGATTCTGGAGATAATCGACTTTGCTGAGGACAATATCCCAATATTTCTGATCCCCGGTTTCTTCATATAAAGTGATGAGCACATGGCCCATGGCACATGTATTTACCGTCCAACTCGGCAGCCCCAGCTCGATATATTCGTCTGCCCATTTCACCAGCCTGTCCAGAATCTCTTGGTTGCCTGTCGTTTGATAGGCTCTGGATACTCCATAATAAGCCACACCGCCGGGCCAATCCCATGTCAGATCCATATCCAGTGTTTTCTTGGTAACGTTCTCGATTACGTGTAGAATCTGTTCCCTGTCATATTTCACTTGAAGCATTGTTATTCCCCTCTCCCTGCGCACACGCCCCCAAGTGCGCCCTGAGAGGTGTCCGTCCATTTTTGTAAACGCTTTACTTATTCCATTGTACGCAGTAAAATAGTCTCAATCTAAGCATATTCATAACAAAACTGTGCAATTTCAATCATTTATACATAGGAGTCCTCGAAAATGCCCAAACCGAAGAAACCTGTCATTGAATATCGTCACTACAGCCTGCCCATTGATTTTCCTGTCCTGTTACTCAGTGGAGACCGCTGGAGAATATCCGATATCAAGAGTGAGCATCTTCATTTCCATAACCACATGGAGATTGGCATCTGTTATTCAGATGGAGGCATTATGGAGATTAAGGGAGAATCTGTGCCTTTTCGGGCAGGCGACGTCACGTTCATTCCCCGCTATCTTCCGCACACCACGTACAGTTCGCCTAATAACGCCAGCCTGTGGGCCTATATCTTTTTTTCACCGGAAGAGCTCTTCCGTCATTCGCTCAAAACACCCCAAAGTCACATTGAACCGAATTTATGGGCTATTCAGGGGAGCAATTGTATTTTGAATAAGGAACAGTATCCCAAAATTCACATGCTCGCAACATCAGTGGTAGAAGAGATAAAGCAGCAGTCCCCCTATTATCGGGAGAGCGCGTACGGCTTGTTGATGGCTCTATATATCGAACTGCTTCGAATTCATGCGAGCAACGAGAGCTGGTCAGCGCAGGATCAGGAACGGGAACGTGACCTCCAAGGTGACTTGGTCATCTCACCGGTGCTGGAGTTTATCACCAAAAACTATATGATGCCTGTGACCATCGATTACCTCGCTGATCTGTGTCATCTGAGTACAACGCATTTTCGCCGCAAGTTCCATGAAATCATGGGAACTACACCGCTCGATTTTCTGAACAGCACCCGGATTGAAGAGGCATGCAAGCGATTGAAAAGCACGGAGGCTTCCATTCTGTCTATCTCTGAGCAAGTCGGCTTCCGATCCATCTCCAGCTTTAACCGCTGCTTCTCCAAACTGATGGGAGAATCGCCTAAAGTCTGGCGCAAAGAGGCTCATTCCGAAGCACAGTCTGCAAAAGCGTCCATATTGGAGTTTACGGGGTGGATGTAAGACTACGAGGCAGAAAAGTAGGATCCCCCTCTAAATCGATGGCACACCCGTTCCCCAATCAAAAAACGCAACCCCGAAAGGTTGCGTTAATGTTCATTCCTTAACCATTCTCTCCTGTGTTCGCGCCGGTTAATGCCGTTTCGAATATTTTAACCACAGGCACAGATAGTCCTAAATTCCCTCGAAGGGTACTGCTTTCATATTCGGTACGGAATAAGCCCCTGCGCTGTAATTCCGGTATCACCAATTCAACAATATCGTTAAAACCCTCTGGGAAGTGGGGTGGCATAATATTAAAACCATCTGCACCTTCATTTACAAACCATTCTTCCAATTGATCCACAATTTGTTCAGGGGTACCTACAATTTCCCGGTGACCGCGTGCTCCTGCGATTCGCTCATAGATTTCACGTATCGATTGCAGATTCTCACGTTTGGCAATTTCACGAATGATGTTGTAGCGGATTCGCGGATTGGTCTCATCTTCAATGGAGCTCACTTCCGGAAGCGGTTCATCGACATCATACCCTGACAAATCAATATTGGTGAAAGCCGACAAATACGCTAATCCTACTTCAGGCAAAATATAGCTGTTTAATTGCTGCTGTTTCAATAAAGCTTCTGCCTCTGTTTTGGCCACCGTAATAAACACACCAGGCATGATTTTCAAGTCCTCAGGTTTACGCCCATATTTAGCCAACCGTCCCTTGACGTCTCGATAAAATATTTGCGCTTCTTCAAGTGTTTGCCAAGCTGTAAAAATAACTTCCGCAGTCTTGGCTGCTAACTCTTTTCCAGATTCAGAAGATCCGGCCTGAACAATCACGGGATGCCCCTGTGGTGTTGTTGGGGAATCAAGCGAACCCTGCACCTTAAACCAGGCTCCCTCATGGTTAACGGGATGAACCTTCTCTATATCTAAATACCGTCCTTTTTCCTTATCAATGATAAGTGCCTCATCTTCTATGGACAACCAGAGTTGTTTGACAATGTCCACAAATTCCTCTGCGCGTTCATAGCGGAGCGCATGCTGCAAATGTTTATCCTTACCGAACAGGAGAGCCTCACCCTCGTTGGCTGATGTGACTACATTCCAGGCGGCGCGTCCTTTGGACAGATGATCAATGGCTGCGAATTTACGCGCTACATGGTATGGATCGTTATAGGTCGTCGTCAACGTGGCCGTTAACCCAATATTTTTTGTCACTGCCGCGAGTGCCGAAATAATAATAACGGGGTCCAGCTTCAATGATGATTGCGCATTTCCTGATAGCCTTTGACCCAACACGTCAGCAAAAAATATCATATCGAATTTACCACGCTCAGCCGTCTGTGCGATTTCAGTTAAATAATCCAAATCAAATGCACGACCCGCACCTGAAGAAGGATGACGCCAGCTTGCTACATGATGTCCGGGCAGATTAATGAAAGCTCCTAATTTCATTTGTTTTCTTGTCATACGAACCACTCCCTATGTTCATATTTTTATCAAGTACTTAATATAAAAAATTATTTAGCGAATGGATTATATTCGTTCGTATATAAATTTTCCGGCTTCAGTTGACCTTCTTTTAGCTCGCCATTAGCGACAAGCCAATCAATCCAAATTCCATATTCCGATGGAGTGATTACGCCGCCCTTTTCAGAAATGCCCGTACTCTTCCAATATTTAAGGTTTTCTGTCGTTTCCTTTCGTTCACGCTTATTAACAATATCCTCAAACCGCTTGATGACTTCTTCCCTAGGCGTGGTTTGGGCCCAATCAATGGCCTTGGCGACCCCGTCTACAAATTGCTTCACCGTATTCGGATTCTCCCGGATATACTCTTCACTGAAGAAATAATCGCCTGCAGTAAACTCCTTACCAAACACTTCTATATCCCTGAAAATTTCAGTGATTCCTCCTGTTGCCAGAGCCCGATCCCGGCCAATTCCGCTTAACATCACCACGTCGATCTGTTTATTGCGCAGAACCTGTTCCGCACTAGAACTTGGAACCGTCACCAGAGTGACCTGTTCAATTTCTTTCTCAGTCAAATTCCCTTGCCGTAAATAGTCTTTGAGGACAAACTCCAAATGGGCACCGAGAATATTCACCCCTACCTTCTTCCCGATAAAATCTTTAGCCGACTTTATTGGCGTCCCCTCGAGTGTATATGCTCCGATGTACGTATGTTCATCACTGCCATATGAACCGATGACGGACTTTATTTTTACATTTTGGGAATAGGATTTGATAATGGCCCCGTTAAATGCTGAACCAAAGTCAATTTGTTTCGTCGCGGTTAATTGAATACTTTCCGGCCCCCCAACGCTGTCACCTATAGATTCCAACTTCAAGTTCCCTAAGTAACCCAAATCCGCAGCAAGCTCTGGAAAAGAAACACTCCCAGGGGAAGACTGATACTGCAGTATTTGATCTTCTCCACTTTTTGCGGAGGTCTTGGGATCTGAGCAGCCTGATAAAACACCACTAACCAAGCCTACGAATACAAGGATTCCTAATGTTCTTTTCATCTTGTTTCTCCTCCTCCACATGACTTCTTTCTATAACTTATTAAATCCATTGATTTAGTAAGAATTAATGTTAAAAAAAATCATTCCGGAATCCTCATTCTATCCATTCACTTGCTGCTTCCATTTAGAGAATTTACGTTCGAGCATGCTCAAGCCTTGATTGATCAATAAGCCCAGCAATGCAATGGTTAATATGCCGGCGTACATTTGAGGGATTTGGAAGTTATATTGAGAATACGTAATGAGATAACCTAAGCCTTCTTTTGCCCCTACCATTTCTGCAGCAATTAGTACTAATATCGCCCCAGTGCCTGCCATGCGAATACCGGTAAAAATGGTTGGTACGGATGCTGGTAGGATCACCTTAAGGAATAATTTAAACGACTTAATATTCATGGATCTTGCTGCCTTAATAAGCAAAGGATCCACGTTACCAACCGCTGCAATCGTATTTAAAAGAATAGGCCATGTGCAGGCAAACAGGACGATGGCGATCTTGGATGTTTCCCCGATTCCGAGCAGCAGCATGAATACCGGAAGCAATGCTAATGCGGCAGTATTTCGAAACAGTTCCAACACGGGATTTAACAACTGTCTGGCTAATGGATACCAGCCAATCAGTAACCCTAACGGGATCGCAATGATTAAAGCCAAGGCAAATCCACTGAATGAACGAATAATGCTCGCCAGAAAATGAGTGAAAAGTTCACCTGAGATGATCAAACTCCACAATGCTGTAATCACTTCGGAGAATGCAGGGAAAAAGGCTGCATCTACCAAGCCCGTCCTTGGTGCTATTTCCCATAGTAAGACTAATGTGGCTAACACAACAGACTGTTTGAACAACTTCAGCATACTGGAAAGGGACACAGGATTTCGTTTACTAAGCCGTATCGTTGAATGAGTAGTCTTTACGGTTTCGATAGGGATACACTCCTTTATCACTTAGATATATGCACCGCGGTATTCAGGTTCATGCAATAAACTCCATACTTCATGGCGAGCCTTCACAAAGTCAGGATGTGAGCGAATATCTGAATTTTCCAGTCGTGATTTAAGCGGAATATCAACAATTTGTCTCACCATACCGGGTCCCGGTGTCAATACAACTACTCGCTCTCCTAGATAAACGGCTTCATCAATGCCATGCGTAATAAAAATGATGGTCTTTTGGGTCTTCTGCCAAATACGCAAAAGTTCACTTTGCAGAGATTCTCTTGTTTGAGCGTCCAATGCGGCAAAAGGCTCATCCATTAATAAGACATCTGGGTTAAAGGCAAGGCTTCGGGCAATCGCTACACGCTGCTTCATCCCCCCGGAAAGCTCATGCGGATAACGGTCACCGAACTGAGTAAGCCCGACTAATGCAAGAAAATGCTCCACCTGCTCTCTACGCTCCTGCTTCGGGATGCCTTTGGCTTCTAACCCAAATTCAATATTGCCACGCGCAGTCTTCCACGGAAATAAAGCATACTGCTGAAAAACAATGCCTCGATCAAGCCCTGGTCCAGTTATTTTTTGGCCATCTATTAAAATGCGACCGTGCGTTGGTGAGGATAGACCGCTAATCATATCAAGTAACGTTGATTTTCCGCAGCCGCTCGGGCCCACTATGGTTACAAATTCGCCTTCTCTTACGGAAAAGTCCAAGTCTTTTACCGCTGTAAATGCTTGTGTTGCCTCCTTTTGCTTAGGGTCACGGACACTGAACGTTTTGGTGACACTCTCAAATCTGATTTTTTCAGCAGCAATCATTGACTTCACCTCTTCGATTGTATTGGGAGAGTAATCAAAAAGGCTCAGGTGACAACGACAAGCGTTGCCCCCTGAGCCTCTGGATGAACCAGTCAGCTTACATCCAATTGCTAAAATTGAAATATTTCAAAACTTCATTAATCTGATGTGTTTACTATATTTTAGTCCCTCAGGATTGTCAACAACTACTTCAAAATAATGTAATTTCACAATTTTATTCTACACTTTTTAACGATTCAATCATATTGATCTTCGTGACTTTTATTCTAAGCAGCAAGTTGCACAGAACGGTCAGCACGAACGCCAGAAGAACCGATATCAACATGACAGAAAGATTTAACTGATCCGGAATTTGTTGATGGGTACTCGATAGCGCCTGTACGACAAGGGCATAAAAATGAATGCCTATAGGCAACGCCACAATGACCGCAAAGGCCGTCAATATCACGTTTTCAACAAAGATGAGCCTGTTTATTTTGTTTTTGGGATAGCCCAATACCTTAAGCGTCGCAAGTTCGCGTTTCCGTTCGTAAATGTTTATAGAAGATATCGTGTACACGGCACCAATAGAGAGCACAACGGCGCTAATGATAAACATCATGAACATAAAGCGGTTTTGTTTCAAAATATACTGGGCCGATTCCTTCAAATTCGTCTTGTCCGCAATGGTATCCACAAGCTCATCCTGTTCAAAAAAGCTGCGAATGCTGGGAAGATCCGAAACGTTATTCGCTTCAACCAAAAGCGAGGTTGGACTGTAGTCGATGTTAAAGCTTTTCAAATAGGCTGGTGTGATATAAAAGGACGGATTGTTGTACTGAGAGGATATTTTTATAACCTTCATATCAACGGATTGATTGTGAAGCCCTGGTTCCGTGAACTTGATTTGGACGGTATCTCCCTCTGCAATGTTGTAATGGTCGGCATAGGATTTAGGCACAAGCACGCCATTATTCTGCAAAGATATTTCAACGCCATTATCGTCATGGAAACGAATGAGATGGTTTTCTTTTTCTGTCACAACCAACGTAGCGTTTTCTTTTCCTCTCCCTTTTATGAATTCAACAGGAAAGGTAGAAGACAAATATTGATGTTTGATGCCGGAGGGTAGCTGCAACGTTTCCAATGATGAATCTGTCTTATAATCGACTTTAAAGTCGTAGGTGTATACCTCTTCGATTTGATTGGCTATTTTTTGCAAGGCCGATTGCGTACCTAATGCAGTAATCAATAATACGGTGCTTGCAATGATGCCAATGGAGCTTGCCAGCGCTTTTCGTTTATTTAAAAACAGGTTTCTCAAAATGAGTTTATGGTTGTAAGAAGTCCGGCTCCATATCCCCGGAAACCGTTCGATAAACAGCTTCTTCATCTTTCTTGGTGGTTTGGGACGCATCGCGTGGGCTGCGCGTTCCTTCAGTACGCTTCTGCCGCTGAAGTAAACGGACAGGAGTCCGAAAAAACCGGAGAAAAAAATGGGCGGTATGACCGAAAATAATGAAAGCGAAAAGGAGATGCCAGGCAATGAATAAGACGTTGCACTGGACGCAGTCACCAATGGAATAAATACGTTAGATGCAATGATACACCCCATGATCGACCCTGCAATGCTTATCAGCACAGGGTATCCCATGTAATGAAGCATGATGTTTCTGTCCTTGACCCCCAGAGCTTTCATAATCCCAATTTGATGCCGATGTGAATCAATCGTCCTGGACATCGTAAGAAATAGAATGATTGCAGAGATCAAAAAGAGCACCAAGGGAATCACCTTGCTCATCATGCTATTGTTATACATGGTTTGATGAATTTGAGCGTAACCGAACGATCGCTCTTTGCTTCGTTGATCTAAATAAGAAAGACCCTGGGATTGCCCTTCGATGACTTGGCCCAACTGGTCCACATCGTAGCCTTCGCTGGCATCAATGAGCAATTCGTTATACACCACGCTGCCTGTACCTGATACCTCGGTGATCGCCTCTTCAGCAACATAAGCAAATCCGTTGGTTTTATGGTCTTGTGTGGCATTCTTTTTCACATATTCAACATTTTCGACCAAACCGCTGATCGTAAAAGCAAGCTCTCTTTCATTCGCAATCATACGGAACTTATCACCGACCTGATAATGATGTTCTTGAGCGTAATGGGCATCCACGATGATCTCATTCTTATTGGACGGAATGCGGCCCTTAATGATCGTAGGCGTATTGATTTGATTGTCTGCGGGAATCGAATGGATTTTCAACGATGTTTTATCACCTTCAACATGTTGCGTTGCATCCGTAGTGTACCGTGCTTCGATTGTATTAATGCCTTCCACTTCGCTTAAACGAGTGGCGTCCACATTGGAAATATGATCGTAATAAACATTCAAGTCACTTAGATTATGCTCTGTAAAATAAGTTTCTGTATACGCACGCTGCTCCTTGCTGTAGCTATTCAACCCTGCATAGAAAAAAGATCCTACCGCGATCACTACAGCCAAGGCTGTAAATTGAACGAGAGATTGTTTAACGTCCCTGAGCAACTTCACTGCTAATTTCGTCATGACCATCACCATTCAATGCTTTCAACGCTCTGTTTATTATCGTTTATCGTTACACTTTCGATTTTCCCGCTTTTGACCCTGATTATTTTGTCGGCCATAGGAGCGATTGCCGAATTATGAGTGACCAGAACGACGCATTTTTTCATTTCCCTGTTCACATCTTGAAGAAGCTTGAGGACGGATTTGCCTGTAACGTAATCCAAAGCGCCAGTTGGTTCGTCGCAGAGCAGGAGCAAGGGATTTTTCGCAACAGCTCTGGCGATCGCGACTCGTTGTTGTTCACCTCCAGAGAGCTGGGAAGGAAAGTTTTTCATGCGATGTTTCAATCCGACTTGATGTAAAATATTTGCGGCATTCAGCTCGTTGTTGCCAACTTCAGTGGCAAATTCAACATTTTCCAATGCGTTCAAGTTTGGGATCAAGTTATAGAACTGAAATACAAAACCAACTTTTTCTCCGCGATAAGTCGTCAATTTTTTTTCGTTCCATTTGGCAATGTCCTGATCTCCAACGATCACTTGACCTGAAGTAGCTGTATCCATGCCTCCGAGTATATTCAGAATCGTACTTTTACCGGCACCGCTTGCACCCAAAATAACGACGAACTCTCCCTCTGATATGGAAAATTCGACCCCATCCAGAGCTCTGATCGGAACCTCTCCAATCTGGTATTCTTTCGTTACTTTCTTGAGTTCGATAAACGTTTTCACTCTTACAACTCCTCGTATTGAATTTTCAGTTGGCCTCGATGCGCTTAATTTCAATATTACAGCTTAGGATAGAAGAGACACCCAACAAGCGATGTATTCCTTTATCCGTCTCAAGAAGGATTTTTCTCTAGCTAGCCATTGAATTGCTTGGACGCAAAAAACAAACAGACCGCTATCCGTCTGAGGGATTGCGGTCTGTTCCTTCTTTTTAGCTGTTTTCCAAAACATCATTGTAGAGTTGTCCATCACCATCGACATCAATGATTTTAAGGCGACTCGTGTTTTTAATATAAATGGTCTTGTATTTCTCTTTACCGTCCTGGTTTGCGAGAAGAAGAATGCGTTCGTTTTCGTTATCTTTTACCGCTCGAAAGGTATAATCCACCGAATCAATAGTCCGCACAATCACGTCATATTCGGGAAGTGAAGACCACTCGCCTGGGTTCCGGCTTCCCTCCGCTGGTTCGTTATTTTGTTGCGCTGTTTCAGTATGTTCAGATTGCTCGGTACTGCCCGCATCGTTGACGGGATTGGTCTGGTTCGAATTGCAGGCCGTCAGCATCATTGCGGCCGCAATCAAGATCAAAAGCATTTTGTTCATCGAAGTCATCTCCTGTTGCGTTTGTGCTTTTTAGGGTAAGATCCCTGATCGTTGTCCTGCAATTGAACGTGGTTTAATCTAAAAGTGTCTCTGTAGTGAGCGTAAAGCCTTCGATCACGACATCTTCATCCACTTCAATCATGATGCACCGTCTGCCTTGATGATTCACCTGCTTCACATACCTCAGGTCTTGCGGGCTAACCGTAATCGTGGCAACCTTGGTTTCAATCTTGATGGACTTGGACGTAAACTTCGGCATAACACTGGTCGCTTTCATTTCATAATTCTTGTTATCCACGATGGTCTCGAAGGCACGTTCCACTTTCTCTGTCGTCAGATCCTCTACACCGCTTGCGGTCAGTACACGTTCCAGATCTTTATAATCCAGCTTCGGAGGTTCTTCCTCATGGGACTCTTCGTTAATTTCAATGACTCGGTTGATCTCCTCGTATACATGTGCAATTGTGGCTGAATCGAGCTGTTCACCGGCCACTTCCTTCACGATATCTTCGAAGATCGCTCGCTCTTCAAGTGCAGTTACGGATCTTTCACCATTTAATACATTTTCAACAAAATGCGGATCCGGGAAATTGGATTTCCCTGTGCAATATAATACACGATTCACATCGGAGTAGTTGTCCGTTACGCTAGGGTACAGGAATCCTTGCTCTGGCGTGCTTAATTTGATAATCGGATCGACAATAACGTTGTATTTGAATTCTCTCTCCACGTAATCAAACAAGAGCGTTTTCCGCTGCTTCTCCGTGGAATTCACACTGCACAGGATGAACGGATGGGCGAACACTTCATTCTTCTCGCTCTCTTCCGTAGCTTCGTTTCTAGCCTTGGTCGGCAGATAGTACTGTCCACGCACGAACGTAGCTACCATGTCCCGCTCATATTTTGCATCCACCAACATTCGATCCACGAGCAGCAGCATCAGATCCTGCCATTCATCCGGATCACCTGTAACCAAAGCCTGGTGAAGCAGCACCTGCGCCGGGTCCTCCGCCGCTTCCTGGAACTTCAATTCAAACAACTTTTGATCCAGATCACCTGTCAGTAGCTTTTTGAAATTGCCCATGTAGAGCTCCTGCTTCTCTCTGTCCACCAGTTCAAACGGGTGACGCTCCCAGTGATAGACCTCATTCGTTTCCTTCGTAATGTACACGTTGAGAATATCGTAAATATTCAGTAGATCATGATCCAGTTTAAACTGCTTGCGTATATGCGCGACTTCTTTTTTATTCATATTGGTTTGGCAACTCCTTAGATATGTTTCTGGCTTTATAAGTATAAAGGATCGACAGAAAATTTGTTGACTATCTTGTTGCTTGACGATGACGGGATTTCAGTTACCCAATACTTGAAATTCACAACACAAAAAGGGAGGCACTCTCTACATATACGAGCACCTCCTGTATGTGTTACATCTCCTGATGTTCTTAACGAATAACGCGATTCCTATCTAACACCTTACATATTTACGTTTGAACCCCGTCCGTCCTTTATCCACTGCCTGTTGGATATTCTCGGAGGCATTGAGCAGCTTGCTCTTCGGCTTGTCCTTGTTCACTTCGACAGGGAAAACGGCCTTAGCTGTCTCCACCGCCTGATCGTGCAAAGGTTGGTAGGATGTTGCAACGGTATACAGGAAGTTGTTCATTGAATATTTCGTTCGTTCCGGAGATTCGTGAATAGTATTTTTCACTTGTTCAAGCATCTCCATCAGTTTATTCTCGGAAAACTCAGCATCCTTGCGGCTGCCCAGCAGCCAGCAATAACAGCTCCATCCCGCTGACATCTTCAGCTCATCACCACTTGCAATCCACGCATCAGCGACCTCTTGCGCAATATCTGTCTCGGACAATGTCACAGCAACGATGTAGTCGGAGATCATGTAAAAATAAGCGGAATCGATCCAACGATCGAAATCGGCGGGCGTCATCACTTTGGGATCGGCAATTACACCTGCAAAGTACATCGCATCATAATTCCCCGTCGCGTATAGTTGCTCGGCCAAAGGTTGATCCTTTTTGATCCGTTTCGCGATTGGTTTCATCGCCCCGGTTGCCACGCCAAATAGCGGTTCATGCGCACCGTTGGAGATGTAGATTTTTTTCGTTCGTTCTTTGCCCAACGCTTCTAGCTCCTGCATCACTTCATCTCGATTCACTTCGCAACACCCCTCAGCCTATTTAATTATTTTCATTCCTGATCGAACAGACGCTTATGTTTGTCAAAAAACTGATAGAAAAACTGCACATTGTCCAGTTCAAACCACTCTGCCGTTTGCAAAATCGTCCCATCGAGATTGTAAATTTTAGCATGGAGCGTCCCCAGAACAAAGGGCGAGTGCGTCGAAATTATAAATTGACTGTCAAAATATCGTGCCAACTCATTGATTTGCTCCGCCAGCCTGATTTGGTTAACTGGAGAAAGCGATGTTTCCGGTTCGTCCAATAAATACAATTGGCCCGGAAGCAGGTATTCTTCGAAAAACTGCATGGAGGTTTCCCCATTGGAGTATTTTTCCTGAGAAAACTGAATGTTATCCAGCTTTTTCTTGAATGCATAGGAATGCGCTAACTCTTCTGTCTCAGCCTTGCTCATTCCTTGCTGAGTCTGTTCATACAACAGTCCTTCGCGGAGCACATTTGCTTGCTGAATTTTCTTAATCTCATATAAAATGTCCTCTGACTTGATGTATCGGCTCCCTTCTGGCAGTTGCCGGATGACACGCTCCTGTTCGTCACGCCCAAGCTCATAACTGCTCATATCCAGAAAACGCTGCACATAAGCGCTATATCCATACGTTGTCATTCGTTCAGAACCTGTGATTCCCAACTTGTTGGCGATCACGTTCAGCAGGGTGGATTTGCCAGAGCCGTTGCTGCCATAGAGCACAGTGACTCGATCAAAAATAAGGACTTCTCCCGAGATATGTTTGAATACATGATCAGGATATATATTGGGATTGCCGGAAATTTGCGAAGACAGCTTGAAATTGCTTAGATAAATCATTGACTCACTCCTTATCCATCGTTTCGCACATACACCTGAAGACATGAATGGATATAACTTCTTCGCAAGCAGACATTTCTCCTTTCTTATGCTTCTACCGGCAACTTCTGAATACCTGCCCAGAATCTGATTGGAAGAGCTAATTCCCCTGTACAGCAGAGCAACATATGTCCATGTCCAAGCAACGTCAAACTATGGCAGGAAAGATCGCTCATCGTTTATGTTCAGTTTAGTGTTGTAACCAACAAGAGGAAGGATGCGAGATCATGAGCAACAATCAAATGTTAGGCTTTGCCCCTGCTCTGGGCTGGAATTCATGGAATACCTTTACGTGGGATATTAACGAACAATTAATTCGGGATGTCGCTGATGTGTTTGTATCGGAAGGTTATCTGGCTGCTGGTTACGAGTATATTGTCATTGATGATTGTTGGAGCCTGAAGGAACGGGATGCGAACGGCAATCTGGTGGCTGATCCCGAGAAATTCCCAAGAGGAATGAGAGCGCTTTCTGATTATATCCATAGCAAAGGATTAAAGTTTGGCATGTATTCATGCGTGGGCACGCATACTTGTGCCGGGTATCCAGGCAGTTTTGAGCATGAATTCCAGGATGCCGCCCTTTTTGCCGAATGGGGCGTTGATTATTTGAAGTATGATTACTGCTTCAAGCCACGTCATATTTCAGGCGAACTACTCTACAAACGGATGAGCCTAGCCCTCAAAAACTGCGGACGCGATATCCTGTTCTCCGCCTGCAACTGGGGTGCCGACGACGTATACGATTGGATTCGGGAATCGGGTGCTCATATGTACCGCTCTACCGAAGATATCCGTGACAATTGGGATTCGGTGAAAGCGCTCGCCCTTTCACAGCTTGGCAAACAAAGCTACACTGGCTCTTTCTGCCATAACGACATGGATATGCTGATCGTTGGTATGTATGGCGGAAGCAACAACGACTTTATTGGCAGTATCGGCGGATGCAACGACATCGAATATAAAACCCACTTCTCACTCTGGTCCATGATGGGTTCCCCATTAATGATCGGATGCGACGTGCGCAAGGCCAACCAGATCACAAAAGATATTCTGCTCAATCCTGACCTGCTTGCCATCAACCAGGATGTAGAAGCGCGCGGAGCTTACCGTATTAAACCGGAGCCGCAATGGTTCCACACAGAAGATGTATTTATGCTCGTAAAAGTACTGACGGACGGCGATCTGGCTATTGGTTTCTTCAATCTGAGCGACAGCCAGCGGGAATTGTCTTTGCAATTTTGGGATATGGGTCTGCCATACGCTGCCGGTTACGCTCTCTCGCTGTATGACTGCTGGGAACATAAAGAGCTAGGCGTGTTCCGTGAACGCTTCGCTCCCGTTGTCGCCGCTCATGATTGTCTAGTTGTGCGAGCTAAACTGGTGAAATAGATGAGTCAACATCGCCTGTGCACCACCTGCCAGGTTCCGCTCTCTTCGGACGATGTGGGTATCTACCTTAAGTTGATCTCACGCTCTGCCCAGCAGTATCTGTGCATCGATTGTCTCGGAGTGAAGCTGAACTGTGGACGCGAGCCTATTGAGAAGCTGATCCGTTATTTCCGAGAGTCAGGGAACTGCGCCCTGTTCCGTTAACGTTATTCCTTTGTGTAGTGCAGCATCATGTAAGCTGTTGGCGTGTATGATGTTGCTTTCTTAAATACTTTGGAAAAATATAACGGATCATTGTAGCCGACAGAATAAGCTACCGATTGAATCGGCAGGCCCGACGTCTTCAGCAGTTCACAGGCGCGATCGATTCGACAGGATGTAATATACTCCAAAACAGACTTGCCGGTTGCTGCCTTAAACAGACGAAACAAATAGCTGCGCTCCAGATTAACTGCCTTTACGATCTCCGTGACGGTCAATGACGGCTTCCAGTAGTTCTGCTCGATGTACTTTCTCACCAGCCAGACATAATCCTTGGTGTCCACCTGCGACTCCTTCGGATAATATTCCATATAATAGGAAAGCAGCAGACGCAAACGGGCATCTGCCCGCAGCAATTCATAGGATGATGCACCCGCGTTCCAGGCAAGGTGAAAAAACGGTTGCAGCGTCTCCGGTGAGATCGTGACCACGGGTTGTGCCTCCGAAAGCTGCGTCAGCCCCAGCAACCGCCCAGCGTCCTCACCGTTAAACTCCACCCAGACGTACTCCCATGGATCCAGCGGGTCTGGATAATAGTAGATCTCCTTTTGTGGAAATATGATAAAGCTTTCCCCTGTAACCAGCCGAAAAACGCCGCCGCCCGTCTCCAGCGTCCCTTGACCGCGGATAATGTAGTGCAGCGCATAAACGTCACGTACTCCTGGCCCCCATTGGTGAGGGTTGGCTGGCTTGTGGCCACCGCTGATAAAATACAAATTACTGGCTCTACTGCTCTCATGCCAAATCGGATTCAACCTTGATTCCCCCATTTCTGTAGCTGTACAGTTCTGGTGTTCGGTTTATCTTATAATATCGTTGATCAGATATTAGGTAACGCTTACACGCTAAATCCAGAGAGGAGCATGTTGTGATGCTTAGAATGGTTACGGTAGAACATGGACAAGTGCAAGGACTGCCCGCGGCGGACCCGCGGATTACCAGCTTCAAGGGAGTTCCTTTTGCCGCACCTCCTGTAGGTGAGAATCGTTGGCGCGCTCCGCAGCCGCAGTCGAACTGGGAAGGTGTACTGCATGCTTTTGATTTTGCCCCCATCTCCATGCAAGCCCCAACGATTATAGACGATAACAATATCTATACCCGCGAATGGGCTGTTGATCCCGACCTGCCCATGGACGAGGATTGTCTGTATCTGAATGTCTGGACACCCGCCAAGCGTACGGACGAGAAGCTGCCTGTCTTTGTCTGGTATTTTGGCGGGGGCCTACAGGTCGGCCATACGGCCGAGATGGAATTCGATGGTGAGCGAATCGCCCGTAGAGGTATTGTCGTCGTGACCATTAATTATCGGTTGAATGCCTTCGGCTTCCTGTGTCATCCCGAGATTAGTGCCGAGTCTCCCCATGCACCTGCCAACTTCGGTCATCTCGATCAGCAAGCAGGTACCCAGTGGGTCAAACGCAACATTGCCGCCTTTGGCGGTGATCCAGACCAAATCACCATCGGCGGACAGTCGGCAGGCGGAGGAAGTGTACTCAGCCAGATGACATCTCCGCAAAATAAAGGCTTGTTCCAGCGAGCCGTCATTATGAGCGGTATGGCTACCGAGTTGTACCCGGAGGTCCGCGTGCCTTCTGTCCGTTCCACACTAAGGGATGCAGAGCAAGCAGGAGTTGAATTTTTTCGCTTCCTGGGCGTAACTTCCCTGGCTGAGGCGAGACAACTGGATGCTGAGTATCTCCGTGACAAAGCACTGGAATACAAAAGCTTCTGGGGAACCGTCATCGACGAACATTTCTGTGCAGGCGATCCGTTTACCCGCTTTATTCAGCAGGAGCGCGAGCCAATTCCTGTAATGCTGGGGCATACGTCTTCTGAATTTTGGACCCGTCCCGCCGCAACCAATCTGGAAGAACTGAAGCAGATGGCTACGGAGCTTTTCGGCGAGGATGCTTCTGCCTTTTTGCAGCTATGCGAGGCCAATACCGGTCAATTCGAGCATGCTCTGCAACAAGCATCAGTCCGCATGATCCAACATGCCATTCTGCTCACCATCCGGGCAAATAGCGCTCATCCGTCTAAGACACCTCTCTACTATTATAACTTCGACGCCGAGATTCCGGGCTGGGACCAGCCGGGCACATTCCACTCGGTCGATCTGTGGTTCTTCTTCGAAACACTCGCCAAATGCTGGCGCCCCTTCGAAGGCAAGCATTATGATCTGGCCCGACAGATGTGCAATTATTTATCCAATTTTATTGCTACAGGTGACCCGAACGGTTCAGACTCCAACGGAAAAACGATGCCTCATTGGATTCCGTGTACTACGGAACAGCCGTATCTTATGGAATTCGGTGATCAGGCTCAATTACAGAAGGCTGAGCCAGGACCAGTGCTCGCGTTTCTACTTGAACAATATTTCAAGAAACAGAGTGCCCCTGTTGTTTAAAACATGAAGCTTACCCTCTCACCATATATGTAAGAGTCATGCTGACGCATGGCTCTATTTACATTGGAGATAGTTAAGCCTGTGTTTCATTCGTCTACTTGTGTGCGCCTTCCCCACATGAATGATATACGCCACTTCACCATCTGGAGGAACTTTTATAAATAATGATTATTGTTTATCGAACCTGCGATTATCTATGTATTATATCCTACCAAAATTATACACCTCATATATATGAACAAGATACTTTGTATGTAATTCATTTTAGGAGGACTTGATTCAAGGTTTATCCACGCTGCATAAAAATAAAAATGACTCAAAGGCCCACTACCGGCCCTACGAGTCATTCCTTTTAAGTCAGGATGGTATGATTACAATTTAGTTGTTCCAGTATTGCTTGGCAATCTTCTGCCCCTGATCGATCTTCGCCCATTGCTGAGCTTCACTTAATTCGTTACCACCATCGCAGGATGCAAAGCCGCATTGGTGAGACAGCAGCAGCCGATCCTTATCGATAATTTTGGAAGCTTCGTCCAGCAAACGGACAACGCGCGCTTCATCATCGAGTGTACTCGTTTTGGATGACAACAGACCCAGTACAATTTCCGTTTCAGGTCTGTCTTTGAACACTTCCAGAGCTTCAATTGAACCTGCACGATCATCATCCCACTCCAGGAAGAAACGATCATACTTCAATTGCTTCAGGAACAGATTCGCAATTTTGGCATACGATCCACCACCCATGTTGCGGGAATCATAATTGCCGCGGCAGTTATGTGTCCACATTTTCAAGCCCAGGCTATGACCGTAGTCAATTACTGTATTATTAATATCAATGAATTCGGTAGCGAGACCCTTTACTTCATCTTGATTAATATTTTCCCCTGTAAAAGGAGAGTTCGGGTTGTCGTCTGCAAACAGCTCCCACAAGCAATCATCGAATTGCAGGATTTTGCCGCCCACCGCAGCGAATTCCTTCACAAAATCTTTATAGGCACTCACAAGACCCGCTTTGAGCTCCTGTATGTTCTGATATACAGCATCCGTTCCGCCAATGTTATCCGACCAGGAAAGTTCACCGAAGATATGGGATGGAGACGGTACGCAAAGTTTCGTTTGCTGGTCCCCAGCGGTGTCTTGCAGTTGTTTGAACAGTTGAATAAAGTGATGATTCTTGCCGCTCAATTCGCCCGTGATCCGCAGTCCAATGTCTTTGCGTGTCTCATACTTCGAAGTTCCGTCCACGTCTCTGAAAAAATAACCATGATCCGCGATGTAACGCTTCACGCCGCCAAATCCCCATACAAAGTCTAGATGCCACATCGATTTGGAGAATTCGCCATCCGTAACAACGGACAAGTTATGTTCGATTTCCTTTGCGACAACTTGTTTGATTGCCTCCGTCTCGCACTTCTCATATCCATCGTAATTTTCGTAGAACGGATATTGGATATCGTCATTATGTTCAATTTGCGTTTTATATTTCAGCAGCTCATCTGGCCGCAATAAACTTCCTACGATCTGGAACTTATCAGTCATGTAAAAAACCCCCTCTTTGTATGCAGTTATCATATCACGCCGAGAGCAGTTAGAAGGGATACTTAAAAACCATAACTGGTTATAGCTAAAAGCTATAACAATTAACAAGAAACCTTTCTCATATATGTTGCTTCATCTATAAAAAAAGTAGACTTCCCCTTTTACAGAAGGCACCGTCTACTTACTCGTATATCCACTTGTTAAGCTGAATTTCAGTAAGAATGTTACTGGACACAGTATGCCTCTATCCATGCAAGTGATTGAACTTCACAACGTACTACGCCGTAATTCATAGAAATACTGCACAGCTGGGTGCTTTAACTTGATCTGCTCGGACATATTCAGAATTCGCTTTTTGCCAACTCGTCTATCCATTAAAGCCAGAATATTAAACAAGATATCCTTGCTCTCCAGATTATCCTCTATAGAAGTAGATAAATACGTCGTAGCTGCAACCGTAAAATTCGATTTACTTAATGCGGCCTGTGCCAACAAAAGTTCTTTGGCATGTACGGAGATTTTTCTACTTCTTACCATGACTTGAAGACGATCCTCGGGAACGGGTCCTTTGACCTCTTTTCGGATAGCATCAATCTCTTCATGGTTGACAGGAATCATGATCTCAGGATCATTCTTGATCTCCTGCTCTGTCTGATACCATCGGATTGAGGTTGTTGCATCACTCATATTGAGTACATTCTTTTTATCTACAGTAATATAACAATTGCCTGATTTATCAGGCGCATACCGATAGCTGGTTGCACGGTACTCTACTCTCCCAATTAACGCCGGACTAAGGAAACTCTCCAGTTGTTGCTTCAATTTGCTCCAGGACATAGATCCTCCTATTTTCAAAAGCCTACCGCACGAATTGCGGCGATCATTTCATATACCTTTTTTAATCCATCTCCAATATGAACACTCATCTAAATTATATCACAGCCATGACAAAGTGAAGTCTCATGTTGATTTAGAGGCAAGTCCTATTGCTTACTTTGTTCGTTTAATAAGATACTTGAATCCAGTAATTGGTTTTAAATTCCCCCATGTGATAAACTTGCAGAAATTTATCTTTCTATCAATCTGTCATTGTCTATCATTACGAAAATATGATGTTATTCAGAAGGAGAGGGATATTTTAGTGGCTAAGAAAAAGACAACCTTACCTACCCATATGGAGCAACTTATTAAAAATAATGATATTTCTGCTGTAAAAGAAGTCTTTGAGCAATGTGAATGGGATGCCTCCGGGGGCTACAGTAAAGGTACAGCTCTCAGCTTCCGCCAAATTTCGGATGAATTAGTCCGCTGGCTAGTCGAGCAAGGAGCCGACATTAACGCACGGGACAAATATCAACGCACGCCTTTACATGCCCATGCCTCACACTGGTCAGGAAATGTACCCCTGTTCCTTGAATTAGGTGCGGATTTGGACGCTGTGGATTACCAAAATGAAACACCGTTACATGCAGCGGTCAATGGGTATAGAACCAAAGTGGTTCAAGAGTTGGTAAACCAAGGCGCTACTATTAACGTAGAAAATAAACAGGGAAATACGCCATTAGCTAAGGGGTTAGTCAATTGCAGGAATAGCGATATAGTCAGTATGTCGAAGATTTCAGCGATTCTGCTGGATGCTGGTGCAGCAGTCACCCCGGAAATGAAAGAGTCTGTGAAGCGGACCGGTAAGGATTTTGAATTCGTCCGTGAGAAGTTCAATAAGGACAAGGTAGATGAAGTTTCAGACGCGCTGAACAAACTGTACCAGTTATTTGATGTCGAGCCGGTAGCGAATCGGATCATGCACGATGGGACTGCACCCATTCAGGTAAAGGCAACCAGTTGGACCAAACAGCACCAAGAGCTGTGGGAATATCTCATTCCGGCCCAAGGCCACGCTCAAACGGTACAGGGAGAGGTCATTCGCATCACAGGACGTGTGTCCCATGAAGTATTGGATAATGGCGGAGGAAACTGGGATGCGGAGTATCGCAAGATGCTGGATGCACTGATTCGTCACCTGGGCTCTGGTACGCCACTCGCCCCGGCACTGCTCCAAGAGGCATCAGACTTGGTCAGCAGACTTCGCAATGGATACGATTTTGATGCGCCTGCCAGATTATCCGAGTTGGCGGTATTATGGGTGCTTGCCAATCCTCAGCCGGTCGCTATGGAGAAGCCAGAGTATGCGCGTTAAACAGTAAAGCAAAAAAGAAGCGGAAGAGTTACCGCTTCTTTTTTTGCTATTAAATCTACCTGAATCATACTCCGTATCCATGATTACGTCTTACTCTACTCCGCCTGTTCATTACTTTCAAACTCATCGAGCAATTCGCGTACTTTAGAAGTGGTTTTGGCGTTCATCAAGCTGTTTCTCAGCTCACTAGCACCGCGGAAGCCACGAACATAGATTTTGAAAAAACGGGCCAGCGGGCTGAACGAACGTGGTTCAAGCTCGGAATATTGATCATGGAGATCCAGATGCAGCCGTAGCAGATCAAGCAATTCCTTACTGCTGTGTTCCTTCGGCTCCTTCTCAAAAGCAAACGGATTCTGGAAGATACCGCGTCCAATCATAATTCCATCCACACCATATTGCTCCACGAGTCTCAGGCCTGTTTCACGGTCAGGAATATCCCCATTAATCGTCAGCAGTGTATTAGGAGCTATCTCGTCACGAAGTTTTTTAATCTCCGGAATTAGTTCCCAGTGAGCGTCTACTTTGCTCATTTCTTCTCTTGTCCGCAGGTGAATGGACAGATTCACAATGTCCTGTTGCAAGATATGGGTCAACCAGTCGCGCCATTCGTCTACAGCTGTGAAACCAAGCCTTGTTTTTACACTGACGGGTAGTCCCCCGGCTTTCGCTGCTTGAATGATATCGGCTGCAATTTCGGGACGACAGATCAGGCCGCTTCCTTTTCCATTCTCGGCTACATTCGCTACCGGACAACCCATATTGATATCGATGCCTTTAAATCCTTCTTTCGCCATACCGATACTCATCTCACGAAAGAATTCCGGTTTATCTCCCCAGATATGAGCCACAATCGGTTGTTCATCCGCTGTAAACGTCAAACGCCCGCGCACACTATGGTGCCCCTCCGGGTGACAATAACTCTCTGTGTTCGCAAACTCCGTAAAAAACACATCCGGTCTTCCCGCTTCACTTACGACATGCCGAAACACAACATCCGTCACATCTTCCATCGGTGCCAGTACAAAAAATGGGCGTGGCAAATCAAGCCAAAAGTTTTCCTTTGTCATCTCAAAAGCTCCTCTATACATACCAGGACAGTCTTTGTCCTCATTAATAGTAAAAAATCGTAACTCATGCATCTGCATGCTTACCATCTACACTAGCATTAGCAGTTTCGTTGCAATTTACATTTTGGTGCCCTTGCTTATTCACTTATACCATGCAAATGAACTTCGTTCAAACATCAGTATCTGTTATTACTTCCATTAGATCATCAGATTATTGAAAGTTCGTTGAATCCCGAATTGCCCTTTCCCGATTTTAACACGTCTTGATTTGATTTTCAGAACAGTTACTCTTGCCGAACTGGAAAAGCTCCTCTAAAATGAAGCTCGGCAGGCTTTTAACCTGCGAATTGAGATTTGGAGGAGCCTGAATTAAACATGGAAATTTCACTGGATATGATCAAGGATAAAGTCGAATGCTTGCAGGCTTATGACTTCCGCGAACTAGAACGAGCCATCGAAGAACGAATCGGAATGAACAAAGCATTGCTACTGCGGGTGAAGCAAGTTCAGCATCAAGTGACGTTTGACCCTTTTCGCAACAAAATGTTATATAGTGCAGTCATACATTTTGCCGTAGATTGATGGACTAGAGTAGGGAATATGCGATTTCGCAAAAAGGAAATGGGCAGGTTATCCAATAGATAACCTGCCCAGCCAAAGCAACATGTAAGGGAATACATCATGAGTGCATTGTTCTCTGTGATGAATTCATCTCTAATCAGTTCATCCTTCTGATTGAGAACCTGCCGATGACTCACATTTCTCCTCACGTAACCTCCCTAATGCTGGCCAGCTGGACAGAAGTACACTTCTCGCTCAGTTCAAAAGTAAACTTCCATTTGGATACATCCGTACACATTATCCGTTCTAGATTTCTCCAATCCATAGTATACAAACGACCATGATTCGGGATAAAGTTAACTTGATTGGTCGGAGTAAGGGGATGGAGCACACCTCTAAGGTATAATTTGAAATTGTTTTTTACATAGTGAAGCTTTCATAGGAATAGACCGGGTATAATGAAGTCAAATGACAGTTCAGCATGATCTTATTATCATAATGAAGGAGGAGCATCCGTGGCATTTATTCCGTTAAACTGTCCCAATTGCAACGGAAGAATTGAATACAAGGAGGATGAAGTTTTAAAGTGTCCCTATTGTGAAACAGAGCTTTTATTGAAACAAAATCATGTCTACTATGTGGATCAGACCATTAATCATTACCACGGGACAGTTCCTGAGGCTACGCCGAAGCCGTCCGTCTCCGTCTCCATCCCCCTAAGGCTGGTATTGATCCTGCTGCTCGTCATATCAGGCGCCATCGGTACTTATTTTTATTACAGCGTCAGCTCCACTCATCCAAAAACAGAAGCCAATCTGTCTGTGCGAAAGATGCCCGAAAGCGAGGTACTGCTCTCATTTTTGCGAGATATCTTCGATAAAGGATCTGCCTTGCCGACAGAGGAGGAATTGGCTCGTCTGCGCTATTTAACCGTAGAGCATTCGGAGAATGATCAGTGGAAGTTTACATATAGCCTCTCCGATCCCTTCAGCGATGAACAGGCCGAGAAGATCACTTATATTACTCAGGACAAGAAACTGAATACCCAGAAGATCGATCAGCGAGATTTTGAAGCTTTTAAGGGACTGACGGCATTGGACCTGACGAATAACTATGAAATCTCCCAGACGGACCAAACCACTTTTGCCCATATGCCCGGATTAAAAAGTTATGGAGGCGCTTTTAACGAATCCTTTAGTACATTTTCGGGCTACTTTGGCGACAAGTCTAAAATTACGGAACTTTCCACCCAGCTTCGCAGCAATGAGGAATTGGCCATGCTGCTGGAATTTCCTAATCTGAGTTCTTTATCCATTACCTATGTGGATGAGTCCGTAACAGATTTTTATCTATTGAACAAGCTACCGCTCAAGTCCTTGTCGCTCACCTATGTCAATGAACTGGGATGGTTGTCGTCCATGACCGGGCTGTCATCCTTGTCCATTCATTACAGTGAAGCCACAGACCTACAGCCGCTGTATGCCTTAACCCAGCTTCAGGAGCTTAAGTTGTCCTATTTATCGAATGTAAAGTCCATCGACTTTGTGCAAAATATGCCTGCTCTACAAACGCTAGATATTGAAAATGTAAACTTTTCCAGTCTGGAGCGCTTGGCCGGTAAAAACTCCATTACTACACTACGCCTGGCTTCTCTAAGTCAGCTTGGCTCGGTAAAGGCCATAAACAGTCTGCCCTCTTTGCGGGATTTAACGTTGTCCGGTTACTACGAGGAGGCAGAAGCACTGACCTTGCCTAATGTAGTGCAGGTGGAAATACCGACCTCCTTTCTCCCAGGCCTGAAGGCGCCCGCTGCAACCAGCCTGACGCTCCGTGGCGGAAGCGGAGAGTTAAATTTGGCGGCGTTGGGGAAATTTCCGAAGCTGAAGCAGCTTTCCATCTGGGAGATCAGTGAAATAACCCATCTTGTCGCCCTGGACGGCTTATCCCGCCTAGAGACCTTAAACATTTACGACTCGTCACTGTTCAAGGAAAGCGATGCCTTATTTCGTTTGAAGCAGGTGAAATCTCTGGTGTGCTCCGAATGCAGGCTGGATTTTGAACAAAAGGGTGCCGCAACGAACAGCGTGCTTGAACATTTGACCTTAGAGGAGCCATATTTCAGCATAAACAACACCTCGGTCGCTGAAGTTGACCAAATGATGCCTTACTTTGCCAACATGTCCGCTCTACGTTCCTTCACTCTGCAAGACAGCAATTTGGCTTCTCTCGAATTTATGAGTAACTGGCAGGCCATAGAAGAGCTTCATCTTGAGAACAACGCCATTTCCAATATAGAGACCCTAAGCCAGCTGTCTAATCTGCAAAAGGTATATCTATCCGGCAATGCCGTACATAACAAATCCGTGGTTGGTACGGGTGTGCACGTATATTAATTACCGCCTGGGATGATGGGGAGTTTTAGACTACTGTAGTTAATAAAGTAAAGAGGAGCGAAAATGCTCCTCTTTACTATTTTCGCTAATACATCTGTATGATCTGTTTGTAGGCCACAGATTGAAACAAAGACAAGAAGGGGTTCGAGAATCATGTATAAATTCTCGAACCCCTTATGTTTATGTTTAGCTTCTCACCAACATTGCAACCGACTCCACATGCACCGTATGTGGGAACATGTCCACTGGCGTTACCTCAACCGTCTGATATCCGCCATCCTCCAGAACACGCAGATCACGTGCCAGCGTGCTCGGATTACAGCTCACGTACACCACGCGCTCCGGCTTCATCTCCAAGATCGTTTCCAGCAAACGTGGATCGCAGCCCTTCCGCGGCGGATCGACAACGATCACATCTGCTTCGATGCCTTGTTCTTTCCAGCGTGGAATAACGTCCTCTGAGGCACCAACTTCGAACTTCACGTTACGTATTTCGTTCAAGAGCGCATTGCTGCGAGCATCTTCGATGGCTTCAGGCACTATCTCTACCCCGTACACCTGATCCGCATGTTGCGCGAGGAAAAGAGAGATCGTCCCGATGCCGCAATAGGCATCAATTACCGTCTCTTTGCCGCTCAATCCTGCGTACTCTACTGTCTTCCCATAAAGTACTTCCGTCTGTACCGGATTCACCTGATAGAACGAACGCGCAGAGATGGCAAACTGCACATCACCGATATAATCATAGATTACATCACGGCCCCACAGGACGCGGGTCTCATCGCCAAAGATGACGTTGGTCTGCTTCTTGTTCACGTTCTGGCAGATACTCGCCACATGCGGAATCGCTTCACGGATACTGCCAATCCATTCGTCCTTGTACGGAATGTCTCGACCATTCGTAACCAGTACGAGCATCATCTCGCCTGTACGGAATGCCTTCTTCACGACCACATGGCGCAACAGACCGCGACCTGTCTCTTCGTTATATGTGCTGATTCCAAAATGATTGCCGATCTCCTTAACCTTCGCAACCACTTCGTCATTATGCTCATGCTGAATGAGACAAGTCTCCATATCAATGATCCGATGACTTCCTTTAGCGTAAAAACCACCTACTAAGCCGCCTTCGGTTACGCCGATTGGCACCTGTGCCTTGTTCCGATAGCGCCATGGCTCGTCCATGCCCATCGTAGGAAGGACGCGAATGCCCTGCTCCGTGCCTTCCATATCCTCCACCATCACGTTCAGCTTGCCGATTCGCTGTAGATTATCCACCACCAGCTGGCGTTTCCACGCAAGCTGACCAGCGTAACTCATATGCTGGATCTGGCAGCCGCCGCATTGATCGTAGATCGGGCAAGGTGCGGACACACGATCCGGGCTTGCTTTCACGATCTCCAGTAACTTGGCGTAGCCATACTGCTTCTTGGTTTTCATTACGCGCACGCGCACGGTTTCACCTGGAAGCGCACCCTGCACGAAGAGCGTGTATCCATTCGCACGGCCTACTCCCTCACCGTCATGGTTCATACCAATGATGTCGATGACGGTTTCTTCATTTTTGCTGACAGGCAGTCCTTCGATTGGTGCAGATTCACGCGTTCTCCCCTTTGGACGAACGGCAGAAAGAGATGCGCCTTGTGGCCGCACCTCTTTTCCCTGCTGACGTGTAGATGGACGAGATGATTGACTTGGCTGACGGGACGCTGAAGCGTTCCCTTGCGCCTGAGAGGCAGCCGAATTCCGGCGGTTTTTTCCACGACCGCTGCGGTTCGTATTAGACAACGTACATTCACTTCTTTCTTTTTAGTATTTAACGATACAGCATCAAATGATGACGCAAATTTGTAAACGTAGCTGGCAGCGTGCCACCCAGTTCTCCATCGAGGTTCAGCTGCACATAACCCGGTGACGTGACTTCCATATGACTCGTCTGGAAATGAACCACTTTCTTGTCGTTCAGATGTTCCCCACGCAGCGCGAGCGTTACGAGGCGGATCATGTCAGCCAAATTACATTTGCGGACACCGATCACATCGAACAGACCATCATCAATGGTTGCACCTGGAGCCAGCTTCTCGAAGCCCCCGACCGAGTTGGTATTGGCGATGAGGAATAACATGAATTCATCATGAATTTCTTCCTGACCATCGGCGCGAATAATCAGCTCCTGAGGAGACAGGCTCGCCATTTTCTCAATACCCTTCATATAATAGGCCAGTTGCCCAATCATCGTTTTCAGACGACTCGGTACTTCATAGGTCAGTTCAGTCAATGATCCGCCACCGGCGATGTTGATAAAATATTTATCATTCGCTTTGCCCAGATCGAGCGGACGAAGCTGCTGGTTAATGACCAGATCCACGTAATCTTCCCACTGTCTCGGAATGCCGAGTGCACGTGCAAAATCATTCGTCGTTCCCAGAGGAAACACACCCAACGGAGGACGATTCTCCCGCTCGGCCATACCGTTAATGACCTCATACAACGTGCCATCGCCGCCAGCAGCAATAATCATGTCATACCCCCGCTCAATCGCGAGTTCAGCTTCCCGGGTTGCGTCACCTTCACCCGTTGTTGCGTGACATGAAGCTTCAATACCACCTTGATCCAAACGCTGCAAAATATCAGCCAGACGTTTCTTCATTTCTTCCCGGCCTGAGGTCGGATTATATATTAAGCGAGCTTTTTTCATCTCATACGCCACCTATTCCACATTATCCATGAGTCTGAACGACCTCATAATCTTACGTTGCACGAGTCCACAGAAGGGCATATTTTTACACCATAATGATCTTCCGTTAATTCTGCTCGAATCTTTCGTCTTACCTATATCTATGCATCAGGAATTCCGTCTCATTCCAAAGCCTTTATCTCCTATCATATCATCAAATGTAAAGATGTCCTAGCCTGTAATATATAAGTATATTTTTTCATATCCGTATCCACTAAACAATTCACTACCCAATAACCTCTCGCAACGATCTTGAATCTGTCCCACTGGAATTTTTGTAAAATCATCTCATTAGTCATCCATTCTGCCCGCTTGAACAAGAATTAGTCTTCAACACTTCATATCTAGCAGGACATATATTTGATACTAATTTACAAATCTTAGTATCAAAGGATAGATATAATACATCTTTTTCCTATATAGTCTTAGTGCACGTCAACCACTTACCACATCATACCCGTGAAGGAGAACTGAAAATGAAAAAATTCGTGTTAACGCTCATGGTTTCGCTTATGGCCTGTATTCCTTGGGTCACCATTATTGAAGCGGCAGAAATTAATCATGATCAGGTTGTCGGATTCCAAGAAGTTACGCCTGTCACCGTAACACAACAAGCAGCCAAGCGTTTTCAGCCTTTTCTAAAAGTCTATCATGGATGCGTGCCTTTCCCCGCAGTGGATCAACAGGGTAATACCAGTGCTGGCTTGAATACTTCCGGGTCATCCAATGGAAACTGTAGCACAAGTACAGGACAGATCTACTCCCGTTCCGCATGGCACAATGGGGTATGGGCCATTATGTATTCGTGGTATTTTCCCAAAGACTCCCCTTCCACTGGACTCGGCCATCGTCATGATTGGGAAGGAATCGTTGTGTGGGTCGATAATCCGGCAGCGGCCAATCCTCAAATCCTTTCCATTGCTTACTCCGGTCACGGCCAGTTCACAAAGGTCACACCGAGCAATACCAATACTCAAGACAACAATCCGTTGATTTCCTATAATAGTACCTGGCCGCTGAACCATGAGCTTGGCGTTACCAGCGCTGTTGGCGGAACTCAGCCTTTAATCGGATGGGACGATCTGACTCCTGCAGCCCGTAATGCGCTCAACACCACGGACTTTGGCAGTGCCAACGTGCCTATGAACGATAACAATTTCACGAACAATCTGAACAAAGCCTGGTTTAGATAAAAAAAGAAAATCCCCTTCGAGTGAACAGTTCACTTGAGGGGAATTTCATTATAATGCGATCGTATCCCGATCACCATATAGGTCCAGCTAAAAGCTTGCCGCAAGAAAGCTTCTCGGAACATGACTCGTCTTTATCCTTACTCAAAGAATAGGTTGTCTATCATCGTATCGCTCTTCAGCCAACCTCAAAATCCGATTTTTCTGCCTGCACGCAGCTGTTTGTACCAGAAATACACGGTGCAGCCCACACAATACCCCAGCAGGGCCGCACTTGCGGCCGCGAGAAGCATTACAGAGAACACATAACCTGCAGCCACCCAGCCGAGTGAGAACGAGATGAGTGCCAGAGACAGGAAGAGCACGGCCAGAACATTGTTGAATCGCTGCAGCTCCACCGCCTGCGTCTCTGTACCTTCACCAGTCAACACAGCTTTCCCAATTTGCACAAACAGATTAAGCTTGCCACTGGAAGCCAGACCAACCACCTGAATGCTCCACAGCGCTCCCAGAACTACAATTGGATTAAACACAAACGAGAGTAAAACAAACAATACAATACCGACCTGATTTGCTTTCACATAGCGCATGGGCACTTCCCGCATCTGTATATCTCCTTATCCCCATTTTATTAGTTGGTTTTATTGTAGTCGGTATGCAGGGAATGAGCAACACTTCATTTAAGGATAGTATAATCTCTTTTCAGCACGTCCCAATGGGGAGTCCGGATGCCTGTTGTCTTTTTCCAATCGTTAAATGCATTATTTAACGCCTCAATCTCTCCAAAAGAACCCGCAATCAGCTTATGAATTGGAAGCACACTATAGATCTTCAACAGAAGGAGCAACATCCGTTGATGCTTGCGAATCATTTTAGCCTGAATCTCCGGTATAATCGTTATGCCCATAGCTTCAAGAACACTAAAGCCTTCATCCATCGCCCCAATCATATGTTGGATTTGCTTTCTGTTCCCGTCCAACTTGATCAACTCACGCTCCTCATTAAAGCTCACCGCATTAAGCATCAGAATGGGGATGATATGGCTTTTCAGCCAGGCATCAATATCGCTCAGAACATTCAACTTGTATTTCACATATTGAAAAGCTTGATCCAGCAAAGGTTTAAAGCCTATATCACCATCCAGACTGCCGATCACCATTTGTCCGCTTCCAGCACCGATGGATAACATACGATCCTTTTCCCGTCTCCCTCCACTCACATGGAAACCGAACGCCACCTGTTTTGCTACCCTGCTGTTTTCCTCCAAAAAGTTTTGCATGCTTCGCGCATCTGCGTTGTTTCCCACAATTACAATATTGCTGCTCTGGTTGTCTGCCAGAATAGGTAACACAGAAGGAAAATCATTATATTTCATGACAACAAAAATAAGATCATATTGGTCATCCACTTCCAACGTTCTGGCTACCCGAACCTGATCAACTGTCGTTTTGAATTGAAAAATATGCCGGATGACGATTCCATCCTTCTCCAGCTCCTCTGCCCGCTTCCCTCTAGCCAGAATAGTGACATCATTGCCACCACGCACCAGAACTTGTGCCAGTTGAGTACCCAAAACACCCGCGCCATACACTAATATCTTCATTGGTTATCCCTCTATTTCATATTTTATCAATATTCGTTGCTTTATGAACATTTGTTGATAAAATAAGAGTAACAAAGCGCCTACTGTGCTTCAATCGTTAAAATATCCGTTTTTGTTGAATAATCAACGAATGAATCCTTATTGTTGAAAACCATCATAGGAGGGGCCATGGACAGACGAGTACTCAAGACACGAAAGGCGATAATCGAAGCTTTTGTGGGGTTATTGGAGGAACAGGATTTTGAGCAAATTACGATAAACGATATTGCTGATCGGGCTAATGTAAACCGAGGAACAATCTATTTGCATTACGCTGACAAGTTCGACCTGTTGGATCAATGCATTGAGACCTATTTGCAGCAGTTGTTGGATGCCTGTATGATCGAAAGCTCTACTACAACACCCGTTACGGCCAAGGATGCGTTGCTTCGAACCTTCCGTTATCTGGAACAGCATGCCACTACCTATACCACACTTCTAACCAAAAAAGGTATTCCGGCATTCCGTAGTAAGTTGATGACATTGTTGGTCCAGGGAGTGGAGGAACAAATGGATGCCTGTGGCATCCAAGAAGGTATGAAAAAAGAGATCACCATACAGTTTCTTGCTTCCGCTGCAGTCGGTCTTCTGGAGTGGTGGATTATGAATTCCATGCCTTATCCGGCCGAGGAGATCGTTGACCAATTAATAAGTTTACTGGAGCTACATCTACATTTGCACGCACCCATTAATGGATAACCTAGCCCCGTTCGAGTGATATACAACAAATAAAAACCACGTCCTCAGGACGTGGTTTGATTGTTAATGAAGCTATAGTGTTTAGATGTACAGACGACATTACTGTGAGCGGTATTTACACACCTATGCCAAAGCGGTCACTTCAAGAAGAAGCTTTAACCTCATTACATCTCTCCAGCAAAATCTGGATCTGGCGCTCCAGCCACTGCCCAAGCAATGGATGGGGCAACAGCGTCTCACCGCTGTACACATAGTCCAGTTCCTGCAGCCGATCCGGAATTACGTTCCTTGTGAAGTAACCGGCACTCAAAAACAGCGGCGCCACAATGACTCGGTTCCCCCGCTCTTCGCTCCAATACTTCACTTTGTCGTGCACGCTCTCTGGATTAAGCAACGCATAATCGGTATGAGCCACACTGCTCACTTCCTGTACACGCTGTGCCAGGGAAGAAATCCCGGCTTCCCAACGCTCGCGGAATCCATCATGAATACTTCCGTGCCCAACCAGCAGAATCGTCTCCTGCTCAGGCTGCTGCGAGAGTGACTTGACCTTATCCCACACCATCACGGCGATATCCGGATCGTTATCCACTGGATAACCAAAGTGAACCCGAGCCTTCACGTCAAATGGTTCAAGATCTGTTTCCCGTTCCGGTGCTTCCTTCGCACCAATCGCAAATTCAATTTCATCCACATGTGTACTACCGGACGAAACGAACAGAGGTACAACCAAAATATCCGTTACGCCTTGCGCTTCCAGTCGGTCGATACCGTCCTGGATCAGGCGTCCTTCCACAAGTTCAAGAAATCCCGCTTCAACCGGCAACGGACTTGGCAGATTCAACCGGGAGATCGCGTCATCGACGGATTCCACCCAGGTCTGCTCCTGAGAACCGTGACTGATGATGAGTACACCCGGCTTCTTCATATTAACGTCCCAGGCGTTCCAGCGTCATTTTATAACCATCATTGCCGTAATTCAGGCAGCGTTTCACACGTGAAATCGTGGCTGTACTCGCGCCTGTCTCTGCTTCAATCTGGTTATACGTATTGCCTTTACCCAACATACGAGCCACTTCCAGCCGCTGGGACATGGATTGGATCTCGTTTACCGTGCAGAGGTCATCAAAGAAAACATAACACTCTTCAATATCTTTTAGAGTCAAAATAGCCTCAAATAGTTGTTCAATGCTTTTATCATTTAGCTTTTTCAGCTGCATTTCATCATCATCCCCTAGCGGTTACTGTGTACCTACATTGTACTCACCCTGAGTTGGTATTTCAAGCGTTACCGATTTCACGCACTACAGAATAAAAATACATGTTACCGCTTACAAAAGGTACTATTGTCCTCCCCTCGCGCACATCCGGCGAAATTATGGCGCTATATCCCAGTTTTCACCTGTATATTTCCGATTACTTATGTAGGAATTCGGCTACCCTAAATGTTACAATTTTGTGTCTAAACTGCATTTTCCTGTATGGAAACCTGCCAGCATGTCTACACGCCCAAATCCGCAAATATCCCGTTTTCCGGGATACTCGCCTACGCCGTCTCTCCGCGAATGACATACAGTATAGCAAAAGGGAGTTCCACAAGGGTCTATGATGTACATCTGTCATGCAACTCATGGAACGCAATTCCGAAATCCAACATAGAAGGAACGTGATCGTTCATGCCACAGCATTATTATCACCGCCAGCCAGCACCAAGGCAGCGTCCGTCTTCTCACGCTCATCGGCAGGCGCATACTTCTGCCTATATGCCGCCCGGTGTGGTTCCGCGGTCTTTGAATGAAACCCAGATCCAACCGATGTATCCTGGCATCGAGCCACAATACCCTGATTTTGGCGAAGTCGAAGCATCTGCAATCGTACCGTATGGGCAAGGTGCTCCTGGCGGGAACTTTTATGGAGGGGGAGCTCAGGTGGTACCCCCAGTTCCGGTACAGGCGCCTGCTGCTTCAAGCAGTTCCGGATTTTCATTAGCCAACATCGGTGAGTTAAAAGGAATGATCGACCGCTTCGGCGGGATTGATGGAATCATGAGTGGAATAGGTAAAATGCAAAAGGTCGTCGGTGGTATCCAGCAGATGGCTCCGATGATGAAGCTCGTTATGGGCATTCTGCCTTTTGGAAAAGGAAAAACGAATAAAAGCGCGGCCGATGCAGACTATGAAGAATATACGCCGCCCCGGAAACGTACACACAAGCGTCGAAACAAACCAACGAATGTTCCACGTCGCCGCAATACGACTCCAACCCGTCGCAAATCCAATTCCACGAAGCGCCGTCCCAAAAGTCGCAAAGGTTAAAAAAATCCAGGCACCCTCTTACAGAAGGCGGGTGCCTTAACTCCGTTCATCCATATACATAGAAATTCCAGGAACTTATGTTCTTATTCCTGTGAATTGAGGTATACTGGATAATAACGAAGGAGGCGGAACATGGAACTTTTCAAAGACAAATATACTCCCGCATTAATTGATCGGACCGGCGAACTACTGCGTCAATTCTATCCTAAGCTGGATACACAGCAATTTCATGAATTGGTTTTCGCTGAAGGCTGGGAACAGTTGGAGTTCAAAGCACGGATTCGCCGAATCACACTGGCCTTGACCGAAGTGCTGCCCAATAATTATGAAGAAGCATTACATATTATCGAACAAGCAGCTTCTCATATGAGAGGTGTTGAATATCTGTTTGTACCGGATTATATCGAAGTGAATGGACTGGACCCCGCGGACTACGAGCTATCCATGAAGTATCTGACCGTTTTCACACCTTATTCCAGCTCCGAGTTCGCGGTACGCCCGTTTATTGAACGTTATCCCATCCAAACCATGAAACACATGATGGCGTGGGCAGATAGCGACAACGAACATATCCGAAGACTAGCCAGTGAGGGTAGCCGTCCCCGTTTGCCATGGGGTGCCAAACTCCAAGGATTCATCACTGACCCAACACCTGTACTGCCAATTCTGCATGCGTTGAAAGCGGACGAGTCCCTGTATGTTCGCAAAAGTGTGGCCAATCACCTGAATGATATCTCCAAGGATCACCCTGAACTCGTCATGGACCTTGCCACGACCTGGTACGGACAACATACGAATACAGACTGGATTGTCCGGCATGCAAGTAGATCATTATTGAAGAAAGGACATCGCAAAGCGCTAAGTCTTTTTGGATATAACGAGCAGGATTCCATTCACATTGAGCAGCTTCAGCTTGCTCAAGATACAGTCGCTATTGGCGAGGATCTTCATTTTTCGTTTGATGTGGTCAACGAGAGTGGCGAGTCACAGATGCTGAGAATTGAGTACGAGATGGGCTATATGAAAGCAAATGGCAAACAGGCCCCTAAACGATTCAAATGCTCCGATAAAATGTACCCGACAGGCAGAACCAAGGTAGCCACTAAACAATCTTTCAAAGTCATCACAACGAGAAAATATTATGCCGGTCTGCATACGCTTACCATTCTTGTGAATGGCAAAGAAGCAGCTACAACTTCTTTTGTTCTTGAATTGGAGTAACAGGAAGACATCGTAAGTTATACACAGCTTGTTGTAGCGGAATAGTTATTCACATGTGGATACAATAATTCTAAACTTTCTATAGCAGAATCAGAAAGGCCACCTGGCAAACATCATCTCCCGACAGTTAGTCCTGCTCGAGATCCTTGTCCAGTGGCCTTTTTCATATGTAACAAACGTTGCTTCAGCTATGCAATCTTCTTCTGATGATCTGCTCGCAATAGCGTGCGCTTATCACCGAAAGATGGAACTGCATACGGAGCAGTAAGGTGTAACATTTCTACTTAAACCAACCTCGCTTCACAAACCAAGCCACCATGCTGCCACCAAGCACAAACATCAACAGCAGCACCGCCCCGTACCCGAACTTCCACTGAAGCTCAGGCATATAGGCAAAGTTCATCCCGTAAATTCCGGCGATCAGCGTGAGCGGCATAAATACCGTCGTTATTACCGTGAGTGTCTTCATGATCTGGTTCATCCGGTTGGAGTTCAGGGAAATATAACTGTCGCGCAAATCAGCCGTCATCTCCCGATCAGCTTCAATCATGTCCGTCAGCTTCAATAAATGGTCATAGATATCGGTAAAATAAGCCGTATGTTCCCCTGAGCGCTGCACATGCTGGGAGTTCACCACCCGATAGAGCAGATCCCGCATCGGTACTACGGTTCTTCTCAGCTTCAGCAATCGACTGCGCAGATCAAACACCTGATTCATCAGGTTTTCAATCGACTCTTGTCCACCGCGGTTTTCCAATTCAGCCAGTTCATCCTCAATGGCAAATAAAGAAGGAAAATAATGATCGACCAACTTGTCCATCACTGTATAAGCTGCTGCCACTGGACCTCGCGCCCAGATGGTTCGTTCATGTGCATGATGCAACAACCGTTCCCACGCTTCATCCACTTCTTCCAATACACCATGATGAAAAGAAACAAGGAAGTTCGCTCCGAGAAACAAGTCAACCTCCTCGGCTTCCAATGTGGATGGGTTCAGTGCATGCAGCACAAGAAACTGTAAATTATCATAATAATCGAGCTTAGGCCGTTGCAACACATGCAGACAGTCCTCTATAGCTAAGGGGTGAAAATGAAAATATGTATCCAGCAAACGGCTTTCCTCTTCCGTTGGCTGGTTAAAATCCGCCCATACCCAGGCATAATCGTTCAGATCCAGCTGTGTAAGCGGAACATTAACGGAGACTTGATGTTCTCGTGTAATGGCGAGTGTACGAATCATAAATTAGACCACGTCCTTGTCCTGTATCTATACGTTATTGTACACAGGTACCCTCAAACTCGACAACAAAAAAAGCCAACCCTGTTGGCTTCTCTCATTTCCCTATCCACAGTTCCCTGTATCCACAGGGAATATCTTCTTTTGGTTTATCATTCCACGGATGGCTATCCACATATCCAGCCTGTCCACACGTTCATGCACAGGCGTCTCTTGATTTTGGTTGTATAATTGTCCACATATCCCGATATTCACACAGTTATGAACAGATTGTCTGGTAACCCCGAATTCGTTCGGGATAACTTCTCTCTTTAGAAAATAATCCAGTAGAGCAATCCTGCCAGTCCCGCAGTAATCGGAATCGTAATGAACCACGTAATAATGATGCGTCCGGCAAGCCCCCATTTCACAGCAGAGAAACGTTTCGCGGAACCTACACCCAGAATAGCCGATGTGATCGCGTGCGTTGTACTTACTGGAAGGTGAAGCAACGTTGCTGTGAAAATAACGGATGCAGCTGACAGATCCGCGGCAAATCCGTTAATCGGTTCAATTTTAAAGATTTTTGTACCCATGGTTTTGATGATTTTCCAACCACCAATGGATGTACCTAGAGCCATCGCGGTTGCTGCTGAGATTTTAACCCACAGCGGCACTTCCAGATGGTCTTGTACACCTGCTGCAACCAAAGCAAAAGTAATAATCCCCATCGCTTTCTGTGCATCATTCGTACCATGTGTGAATGCTTGCAGCGCTGCCGTGAATATCTGTACCGTACGGAAACCTTTATTCACGTTATGCGGACTGCGTTTGGCGAAAATGTATTTGAGAATCGTCATGACCACATAACCGATGGCAAATGCGATCAGAGGTGATAATAGCAAACCTCCAACGATATCAGTGAATCCGCTCCACTTCACTTTGTCAGCTCCTGCGCCAACAAGCACGGCACCTGCAAGGGCTCCGATAAGTGCGTGTGATGAGGAAGAAGGAATACCAAACCACCATGTAACCAGGTTCCAGATAATCGCTGCGATCAAGGTGACTATGACGACCTCGATCCCGTTATCCAGCGTGGTGGGGTCGGTCACACTCCCCCCAATCGTCTTCGCAACGCCTGTAAACATCATCGCACCGACAAAGTTCATCACCGCTGCCAGAAGGATCGCACGACGAGGCGTTAATGCCCGTGTCGAGACCGAAGTGGCAATGGCATTGGCTGTGTCGTGAAAACCGTTGATGAAGTCAAACGCCAGTGCAAGGAAGACGACTATACCTAATACCCAAATCGTTGTTTCCATTATTCTCTGGCTCCTTAAGAATTACGCATAATGATGGATTCGAGCACATTCGCTACGTCTTCACAAGCATCCGTTGTTGTCTCAAGACGCTCGTAAATTTCCTTACGCTTGATCAGTTCAATCGGATCAGACACGGTAGCGAAGAGATGTTTGATACACATGCGCAGCACTTCGTCGCCCTGGTTTTCCAGATCATTCAAACGAATGGTGTACTCACGGATGGCCAGCAATTTTTTCTGTGACAGCAAATGAATCGCCTTCTGAATTTCGTAAGCCGATTGGCGCAAAATTTCAGAGAACTGAACGATGAATTCGTCCGGATCCGTCAGTTGGTACATATAGAAACGGGAAGCCGTTGCTTCGAGCCCGTCCAATACGTCATCAAGAGTTGTTGTCAGCTCCATAATATCATCGCGTTCGATCGGCGTGATAAATGTTTTGTTGAGTTCTGTAATGATCGTATGCACGTAATCATCACATTTCGACTCGTACTTCTTCATTTCATTGGCAAAAAGAGTCACATCCTGAAGGTTGGAAACATGCTGGGAGAAATAATCTGCCGCTTGAACAACCGTATCTGCCATGTTCTCCAGTGTCTCAAAAAATATATCCTTCTTCTTCTTAAGCTTCATAGCTCTATCCCCTTTACGAGAAATTGCCGATAACCGATGAAACATGAAATGACAACCTTTGATATCTTATCATATTTGTTTCATGGTTTGTACAAAAGGTGTGATCCTTTTTTATATTCTTATCACATTAATCTGAAATGAATCTTAATTATTTGGAATAATGGCAAATTCAAGTCGAGATTTTACACTGCGTTTACAATTCGACATCAAAATTCAAATTCGACACCATTCTGCTTTTCATGCAAAGGTAGAATTTAATGCCTTTTTGACGACAAAAGGATAATTGTTTCATCGTTTTCTTTCATTGCATTCGACTTTATTGAACCGCCAGCTTTACATGACTCGCAAATTCAGGTTGATTTGGGACAATGCTGATAAAGGTTTTGCCTGGTACAAGAGCCACTTCACTGCCACCCTGAACAAAACGGATAATGTCCCCCTGCTTCTTCACCCACTGTCCACGGATCATCTTGCCCTTCTGAAATAGCATGGCCTCACCGCCCTGTTCCAGATTGACGGACAACCTGCCTACGCTGTCGAGCACCTTATGATCTGCACCTGCCACTATAATGTTCGCTGCACCAAGCGGATTCCCGTTATCGAGATCCTGATCTGCTTTACCATTTACCATTCTCATATATCGTCCGCTAACTTCATCATAATCATACGTCACCCGATAACTATCCAATAAATAATGGATATCGAATTGCTTTACCGTCTCACCTGCGGACGTTGCACCTTCTTCGTTATAGATGTATACCGGGGACTTAAAGTCATGGCTGTAACCCTTGATATCTGACCCTTCTCTTAGCTTGTCCGCTGAAGTATACAGATTATGTGGAGCTTTACGATCAGAGGAACGCCAGAAATATGGTCCACCATTCGAGATCTCATCCATATGCTGTTTCTGCTGCCTTTGCAAAATGGAATACGCCTCCGGGCTGCCTCCAGCATGAACAAGGACACCATCGTAACTCTCACCCAGTTCAATCAGATACGGACGTATGCTGCGTACAGGTCCAACCGTCTCAGCACCACCTTCACTCTGGAAAATGGCTATGAAACGGGTAATGCCTCCCTCTGCGAGGACTTCTAGAATGATATCCGCTGAACTCAGACCCGATTGGGGCCGAGCTGCAGGGGCATTATTAATCATCACAGCGAGTGGACGCCGTGTAATGGCCTCATCTGCAGGCAAGCCTGTTAGAGGTGCTGTGTAAAGAGACTTGCTGGGTTCCTCTACGATCTGTTCTTCTTGCACAGGTGCAGGTGTCGGTTCTGGCTGAAGTGGCATCTGGGTCGCCTCTTGATTTTGGCAGGCAACAAGACTCAATGAGAGAATAAATAGCGATGCAGCCGATGCTGCTTTGTTCCATTTAAAATGCTTCAATATAGGACCTCCTGAACGATATGGCCTAGTTCTAAGTTGTGATATATGTCTCATGTAGGCAACCATTTCACGTATTTCTTTCCATTTAATCACACCCGATCTGATTTGTCTGCGCCCAGAAGGCCTTGATACAGCGTGTAATTCACACTTGAAACAGCATATCGCGAGAAAAATATGTCCTAAATGTGAACTTCTCAAACCTTACTTAAAATTTGAACTAGATTGTGATTTTAATCACAAACAAAACGACTTTTGAACTATACAATAAAGACATCAAAGGTGATCACTTAGAAATAGAAAAAAACAACACACACTAAATTCCATGAAGGAGTGGTTCATATGTTCAGCTTCAACCAATGGCTTAGAGAAAACAAAGTGGCAATGTGGATTTTGACAGTACTTCGGGTATACATCGGGTATGATTGGATGACTCACGGATGGAGCAAATTGACTGGCGGATTCCAAGCCGGCGGGTTCCTCGCCGGAGCAGTCGGCAAAGCAACCGGTGAAAACCCTACAGTTCAAGCATGGTGGGGAACATTCCTCGAGAAATTCGCTGTACCGAATGCAGGACTGTTCGACTTCATTATTCCTCTAGGTGAATTCCTTGTAGGTGTCGGACTCTTACTCGGCTGCTTCACAACACTGGCTGCCCTGATGGCCCTCGTAATGAACTTCGCGTTCCTCTTCTCGGGTACAGTAAGCACGAATGCTCAACTGGTTCTGATGCAAATCTTCCTGGTTGTGGCTGGTGCAAATGCAGGTAAAATCGGTTTGGATCACTGGGTACTGCCTTACCTTCGCGGATTGATCACTCGCAACAAAGGCAATCATCCTAAAGACACACCAACCATTAGCCCAACGCAAAAAACAGCTTAAGCAATCATTCATAGAATTCTCGGCCCTGCTCCCAATCCCCCTGGGAGCAGGGCTTTTTGTTTTCCATGATCATCCTGAATGCCCTGCCTGACTTGCCCATCCATAGAAAACCGTATTATGATGAACGTAAAGTTGAACATCAAAGGAGTACACGATATGCCGACCCAGCGACGTCTTGAGACTGATGCGGACTTTCAGGAAGCCATGAATATGAAGTATAAGGTTCGCGTTTTCAAAGATAATCACCAGATTGACTCCGGTGGCATCATTATCCGTTTTGACAGCAACACCGTAGTTGTACAATCCAGTGTCAGTGAACTCGCTTATCACTCGCGTACCGACTGTGAATTGTTCGAAATCCGCAAATAAGGATCCATTGCATAAATAAGGCTTCGTATCGAAAAAAGGTTCCTGTAGCCCATCAAGCGGGTACAGCAACCTTCTTTTGTTTATTTATTATAATCGTATACTTTAACACACGTTATCCATACCAACCTGGCTTGTTAGCCCTAATCAGGCTGTTGTCTGTTCCAAGTTACACGCCGTCTCCAAACTGCCAGCAGTTCAAACTGAGCGTTCCGTAAGGATAAGACTGGAATAGACGCTTCGCTGTTCGGGACATGTCCGCTGTGCCCATCGCGTAGAACAAAGGCGCAAGATGTTCCGTACCATACGATGGAACTGCCGTACGTGCATGAGGGGCTTTTTTCTCATATTGAAACAGCTCTCTCGTGTTCCACTGCTCCAAGCGCTCCCCGATCCAGTTATCGAATTCCACTGCCCACTCTTGCGGTTCATCATTATTGCCAAGCAATCTTAAATTGTGAACTGTTCCACCACTTCCGATAATCAGGACATTATCATGACGTAGCTGTTCCAGCATACGGCCAATATCATATTGTTCCTTTGGTGTACGCAACGAATCGACTGATACGGCGATCACAGGGATATTAGCCTCGGGGTACATATGCAGCAGTGGTACCCATACGCCGTGATCCAGTCCCCGGCCTCGAATCGGCTGATGCGCCAGATTGCTGCGGGTGAACAATGCACATATCTCGTTCGCCAGATCTGGCTGACCAGATGCAGGATACTCCATGGTATACATCGTAGAAGGAAACCCGTAAAAATCATGTAGAGTCTGATGTGTATCATCCATCGTCACGGACGGTTCGGGACAATCCCAATGTGCCGTAAATACGACAATGGCCTTCGGAGCCGGCAGCCTGTCTCCAAGCTGGTTCAGAAAATGAGTGTAGTCATTGCTCTCCACCGCCAGAGCGGGAGAACCATGCGCAATGAAAAGTGCGGGTAATGTCATTGCTGCCAACCTCCAGACACGGATAGAATGCTTACTCTTCTATTTTACCCTTAAGAAGGCGCTTTTCCAAGCGGACATCCCCAAACAGTTGTAATCCTGCCACTTATATCATCCAGTGCTGCCAATCCTGCTCGATCTTCTGGCGCTCGCCCAGCCACTCTCTGGTACGCGAAATCAGCTGTTCCCGCTCTTTCCCTGAAGAGAAGGTGTGATCGCCTTGGAAGATGATTTCCTTGTCGCAACGGCCCTCCTGGCGCATCCAGAATACCTTTTGATACAGGAATGCGTAGTCTACAGGGATAATCTCATCTGACGTACCATGCACGACGAGTACATCGCCACTAAACTTGACTGCTTCCTGGAATGGCTGTTGTTCAGCGAGCGACTCGAAGAAGGTCGGTGTGAATTTGTATCCGAGATAATCAGCCGCACCCAATTTCACACCTTCATCATATACTTCCCGCCCCGTAATCTTCACGATATCATTGAAAGGATAACCTACGGAGGACCACATGACCAGGTTCTTGACACGTTTGTCACGCACAGCCGTTAGTAATGCAACGGCACCACCCAGACTATGACCAATTAGTGTGACACGAGTCGGATCCACATCACTGCAGTTCACTGCGTAATCAAGTACGGAGCGAGTCTGTAGCACCATGGATTCCAGCCCCTCCGCTCCATACTCACCACTGCTCTCTCCGCAACCGATATAGTCGAAACGCAGAACCAGATAACCGTCCTCAGCCAATTCTCGGGCAGTCTTCACAAACAGACGATCCACGCCGATGCGGCTACCAACAAAACCATGGCAAATGACCGCCAGAGGTACTCGTTGCTGACTCTTCTCCTCCTTGATGTCTTTCACGACCGGATAATGAATCGTGGCTGTTAATTCTTCCTGTCCATGACGGATACTGATCTGACGTTCCATGCCGATTTCCCCTTTCCATGCGTTGCCTGTCTATGTTCAAATCATTAATTATATATAATCCGATAAGTTTAGTGTGTATTAAGATCGTATTCATATATTATCATTCCGCAACCTGCAAGTCAATGTAAGTAAGAACCCTTTATAAGTCTATTGCCAGTCAACTTTTTATCGGTTAATGAACGCAAAAAAATGAGCCAAGCTGATTACAGCTGGCCCGGATATGTTTGGACTTCAATCTACTTGGTAAAGGGTCTCTATTCGTAGCTTCTACGGAACATCTCGTGAGTTTCCACCCGTCCATTCCATTCATGCTCATGACCGGAGTCACTGTTATCCCAAAAGCTTCTTCCTTGCAGATTACCGTCGGTCAGTTCCTCTGAATATTCGGTATCCTCCAAGCTCTCCTCCATAGATACAACCTCGTCCACGACTCCACGGGAGTTGCTGTTTAGCAGCAGCTTACGCGTCAAATCTTTTTGTTTATCCATAACAAGCACACTCCAATCTCGGATTTCTGTTGGAAATGCTACTATTGTGATGGAATTGGCTGCTCTTTATGCATACTTCACACAATCGTTAGAACTGGAAGGCGTGGGGTATTTTTTTACATGAACCGGGGAAAATAAGCCATAAAAAATGCAGGCAGAGATGCCTCGAAATCCTTCCGCCGAAAGGAATGAATTCATGGAACATCTACTGGAGTGGATTCAACATCACGGAAAACTGGTGCTGTTGTGCACCTGTGTCATACTGGCCTGTGTGTGGATATGGGCTCACCATGAACAGCTTTTTTATAAGGAATGACTTTGCGAAACGAGAGCCCTTCCCGTATACTAAAATACCGTCAGGGTCTTCGGACTTTTGGAAGATCAGAACGTGTGTAGACAGGGGGAGCAGTCATTGGGGATTTCCTATAAGAAGCTTAAAGAAATACAGAATCGGCAAATTACCGAGATGAGTCGGATGACACCTGAAAATGTGAAACTGTATGACCATATCAGCACGATTGCGCGCCATGCGCCAGCAGATGAGAGAGTACAGGAAGAGTGGATTCTCTCCGCAGGAAGAGCGATCGTACAGGCTCAGAAGGATAACAAGCCCGCTCGCGAGCTATATGGAGCTGATCTGGAGCAAGATATCCATACCCAGCTCGGGGTAACAGGTACAACTCCTGGGAAGATGGCTGCCGTTGAGGTGGGTGAACGTGGTCCATCCCGTAGTACAAGCCCATCAACTTCAGCAAAAAAGAAAGCCAACGTTGTGGAACCGCAACCAACTGAGAATTCAGGACCAGTGAAACGGACACCGAAATGGTATGCCATGATCGCGTGGGCGGCTTTATCTTTTGTCATGCTGATCCAAGGTGGCGTTGGACTGTTCGTAGGCTGGACTGGCGGAGATACAGAACCTTTCCAGCATATTAGCCTATTCTCACTGATCGTTGCCGCTATAGGCGGGATTGCTCTGGTTGAGATGCTTCGTCGCCTTGCAGAGCGACCGGATGATGAAGGAGCGGACAAGAACACCATACCTAAGGTTAACCTTAAGGGAATCATCATCTATATCGTAATCGTGGTACTTGTGCTGTTTGTAGGGTATCCACTGCGTGATAAACTTCCGGTATTTACGCTGGCTCCATGGGTGAGCACTGTAATCGGAGTTGTGGGACTTGCAACGTTACGTCCGTTCTTTGGAGAGAAGAAAAAAGCATAACATGGTATATGATCGATTAAGGGGCTTCACGAATTCGTGAGGTCTTTTTCCATTTGGAGTTGATTGCGATGCTTGATTCCTTTGCCTGGCGTCTCTCCAAACTCTCGCTTGTACATCCGAATGAAATAGTTCACTTCCATGCCTACGGTCTCTGCCGCCTCCCGTACACTTGCTCGTGGATGGTTATCCAGCCAGTCCGAAGCCTTATGTAAACGCAATCGCTGCATATACTGATGTCCTGTCACACCATAATGCTGGTGAAATAATCGGTTGAGATGCTGCACCGAATAACCCACTGCGTCAGCTACATGTTTCAATAACAGGTCGTCCTGGTAGTGCGTATGCATCAATGCTACTGCTCGGATGAGCGCCTCCTTGCCCGGATCGGACTCCTGATTAGAACGTGGTACAACCACGTCCTCGGCCATAGATGATCCAGTACCTACGACACCAACATCAGAGGGGATTTTGGATTGTGCTATATCCAAAATAAGCTGGTAGATGAGGGCTGATGTGTTCCACATCTCCGTTACTCCTTGATTCAGTGCGTGCCAGAGATCTGTCATGCGTGACCAGATGATTTCAAAACCGGAGATGTGACAAGGCTCGATCTGAAGCAAACCCGCGGATTGAAGCACCGATCCCGCCGATGCACCGCCAATACCGATATAACCTAGCTCCCCTTTTGAATTGGAATGAGGTACATACTCATGCGCAACCTCGGGTTCCACGATGAATAACTGCTCCGCTCCCATCGTCCATGTCCCTTTTCCCGGTAGCCTGAACTGCCCTTCGATGCCGCGTGACAAAAACAGCTGATACACCGGAAATCCATCCGGTCTATGCAGAACTTTCTCTTCCTGTGAGCCCACAGAATACAGGTATAGCGGCAACCGAGAATCTGGCAGGCCCGTCAAACGAAATGCAAGCATTGCATCATTCCTTTCGCCTCATAGGCTTCTACATAAGGTGAACTAAAGATATTTACACTGGCCACTCCGTTTCGTGTAAATGTTTAGTTCGATCCATATAGCCAACTTCCCTTTATTATCCATTATTTGTTCTCGATGTAACAATGGTCTAAGGAACCTTTTTGGCGACAAGATTTTCAATATGGTAACAAAAAAACTCCCCTTCTCTTTTGGAAAGGGAGTTAGCATTTTACTTTACTGAATAACAGATTTTACTTCTCTGATTGGCCGTTCCGGTCACGGATCGTTCCTTCGATCGCTGTTGTCTCCAAATTTTCTTGATTACCTCTAAAAGGTAGAAATTAGGAGACAAAGGCGAACGCTACCGCTTCTTCAAAATCGATTCCGTGCCCTTCACTACCTGTATCAGGTATCCAAATGATCGATGCACCCAAACATTAAATCTTGATTATTTTTATGGAGTTTCTCCAGCAGATGCTTGCGCACCAGTACCACTCAAAGCATTTGTTCCGCTATCCGTATTGGATGTTTGTGTACCATTATCGGTTCCAGAAGAAGCTATCGTAATAGGAAAAGTAAATAGATCTGAATTGACAGATGTATTCTTCGTTAGATCACTCGCCACTGCAACTACCATGACTTTGTAATTTCCTGATTCGAAAGCTACATCATCTGAATCCTTGGTTACAATGCTGATATCTACTGTCGCTGTCCCTGGAGTACCACCAGTACTTACATTGGTTAATGCTTTCCCTGCAGCACCTGAATTGCTAGCCGCTTTAACAATGTACACATCGTAACGAGCAATCCCGGTTTCGTTGGGCTTAGTGAAGTTTACATTAATTGAATTACCAGTTAAAGATGCATTTACACCCGTTACCTTATCGACAGGTGCTGGTGCCTGTTTTTTCGCGTTAATCGTGAAAGGAGTCGACGATGTCATATTCGATTCACGTTTAGTGTCAGAAGATTCGGATAGAATAACCACTCTGTAAGAAATTCCAGCTTTAATCTCATTACCATTACTGTCCTTTAACGAAAGGGGCAAATCTGTTGGACTTGACGTTACAGCTGTTGCAAAACTGGATTTTGCAGTTGTTTTGGCCGCATTCAGATCAAATGCCGTTGTGGCAGGTACAACCATTAACACATACCGTCCAATGCCTGTTTCAGGATTGGGCTTCGTAAATGTAACAGTCGCATCAGTTACATTTCCAGCTGCTTGATCTTCGTTCTTAACATCGATTTTAGTAATTGTAACTGCTCCTACTGCACTAGTTACGGACAATCTAACATCTGCATAGGCAGTTGACAGTACATTCGATGAGTTACCGCTATTGCTTACCGCGAGCACAAATATGCGATAGTTTTCATCATTGCGAATAGTTGAACCATCTGTTGCCTTGGTATCGTCTAAAGTCACCGTGTAATTTCCGCTTCCTCCAGCTTTATTTACCACTTTAAAATTGGAGTTCCGATTAGCTTCCGCCAAATTAAATCCACCCAAGTTGGATGTTTTGACTACAAATGCACGGTAATGATACACGTTCGTCTCATTCGACGATCGGTTAAATGTCACTCGCAGATCACGTCCATCTCCGTTATCCGCGATGTCCGTTGCAGTCACACTGGTCGGAGCGGTAACAGCCGTGTTCGCAGTCAGTGTGATCTGAGAAGAATATGAAGACAACGCATTTTGACTTGAGTTCCCGCTATTGCTTACTGACATAACGAATACACGATAAGAAACACCATTGGTGATCCAATTCCCGCTTGTATCATACGCATTACTAGGAAGCGTAACTGACAAATTACCACCCGTTTTGCTCACCTGAGTGTAGTTGTTCGATGCGTTGGCTGAGCTCAAGGTGAAGTTGCCCGCATTACCGGAGCGTACAACGTATACTCGATATCCAGAGATTCTGGATTCATCCGCAGCTTTGTTGAAAGAAACCCGCAGATCACGTCCATCACCGTTGTCGCTGATATCCGCAACAGCCAGGTTGCTGATAACTCCCGCATTGCCGTTTGTAGTCAGTCTCAGAACCGTAGAGGAAGCTGACAGCGCATTGGTGTATCCATTCTGCTGGTTGCCCACGGCCATCACGAAGATGCGATAATCTTGCAGATTCGTCACGTTATAACCACTTGTGTCCTTCATCGACGAAGGCAAAGTCGTTGTAATGTTGTTGCCTGTTTTGTTCACCGTATAGTACAGACTGGAAGACAGATTGCTTGCAGTCGTCAGATTGAAGCTGCTGGCAACCGAGTTACGCACCACGAAGACACGGTAGTTCGCCACCTTGGACTCATCCGATGAACGGTTGAAGCTCAACTGAATATCACGACCATCTCCATAATCCGAGTTGTCTCTCACCTGTGTAATCACTGGAGAAGTTGCTGTGTTCACCGACAGCGTAAGTGAAGATGATGCTGCGGACAGCTTGCTGTCTGTCGTTGTATTTGTGCTTACCGACAGGATGTAGACAACATACGCTGTGTTACTTTTGATCAATTCGCCGGACGTATCCCGTGTCGAAGAAGTCAGCTTGCTTTTGACCGCAGCAGTGTTGCCTTTGTATATGATCGTGGAGTTCGCACTGGATACTTTATTCGCTGCAGCCAGATTGAATGCGGAAGAGTCCTTCGCTTTGACTACAAAAGCACGATAATACGTAATGTTCGATGTCGTGCTCGGCTGAGTGAAGTTAATCTCGAGATCGCGTCCATCGCCATAGTCGCTAACATCTGCAGCACGTAGACTTGTAACCGCCTGTACTGTGGATTTCACATTATTGAGCTTCAATGCTTGGGAAGACCAGTTCAATGCATTTTTATAATTATTGCTGCTGTTTCCAACAGTCAGTACATACAGGCGATACGTTTCATTGCTATTGAGCAAATCCCCGTTCACGTCACGCGTCTGTGCATTAAGTGTCAGTTTCGGGTTGCTGCCATTCGGTGTAACCGATGTATAGTTCGCAGAAGGTACGGCAGACGCTGCCGACTCCGTAAAGCTATTCACATCGCGAGTTTTCACCAGCATAATTCGGTAAGCAGATACAGCCTTCTCTGAAGTTGGACGTGTGAAGCTCACGGTCAGGTCACGACCATCTCCATTACTTCCAGATACCGAACCGTAGATGTTCCATGCAGCATATTGTGTCTCATCCACTGGAGGCGTTGCGGTTGTCTTGATATCTACACGCTGATTGCGCGAGTTCCAGAATACTTTCTCTCCAAAAGCTTCACTGACAAAACGAATTGGAACCATCGTGTTGCCCTTAATCGTGTTCGCAGGTACATCCAGCGAGATCGCTTCCCCGTTGATGTATGCCGTTTTGGAACAGAGTTTCAAAGTAACTTCCTGATCATCGCGAGTTGCAACAATCGTTTTGGTTCTGTTGGTGTACGATACCTTCGCGTCCAATCCTTCAAAAATCGACCGAAGTGGAACCAGTACACGTCCGCCTTTCATGACAGGTGCCTGAGCAGATGATAACTCTGCATCATTAATATATATACTGATTCTCGCAGCTGCATCCATAACTGACGTTGGAAGTGCGGACATCAGCATGGCCGATACAGCCAGCGCTGACATTACCTTCTTCACTTGTTTTCCTCCCGCTTTCCTCATATCCCATATCCCCATTCTCGCAATTAGTTAACATCGAAATAGATTCGCTGTTCATTTCATTAATTCCTGTATTTTCCTATGCACAACTAAGACGTTCTGATCAGCTCAAAGGTTTCCAGTTGTACAAAAAATATTTTCGCAGATACATTCCTCTATCTTCACCCTCCAAAAGTTAAAAATAACAGAAGAATTTGTCACCATTCCGCAACCACATCCTGCCCCAATTGGGTTAATGTAAAGTAACTAGTGAACAACGCCTATCATTTTCTCAACTATGGGAGGTTCATATCTATGACATCATCGTTTCAATCTGCCAAACGTACAGGCATGCGCACCTTCATTACAGCTACCGCCATTGTCTTGCTACTCCAAACGGCTGTCGCTCCATTATCCGGAGTCGCTGTTGCCGCTTCTTCCAGTACAGATACCAAAGTCACGACTGCCAGTTCAACAACGATATATAAAACATTTCAATCCATGCTCTACAAAAAGAACGGCTTGCCTGCCGCGGATACCTATCTCGAATCTCATATCAAAAAAGTAACAAAGCATCACGCCACCCTGATGGTGCTTCAATTGGAGAATGCTCGCCTGAAGGCGCTAAGCGCTATGACGGACCGTCTGCTCGTTCCTAACGTTCAGGACAAGATGATCAAGGCCTACAAGTTGAATGATAGCCTCACCAAACTCATGGAGCGTACCCAGGACTCTGATCTGCGTGCACTGTTAAAAGAAGCCCGTGACAGCGGCTACCGCCTCGTCATGCTCGAAGGCTCCCTCTATCCCATAATGAATTATGCGGCTTTCGTGAAATATAACTCTGAAATTAAAGAAGATATCTCTAGCTACATCAGTATCATGACAAGGGAAACGAAAAACTTGCCTGCGGATGACGGTGCTCTGGTCATTGGCTATCAGGAAATTCTCCTTCGAGCACTCGGCCAGGAAAGATTCCTGGAACTGCATCCAAAATCAAATCGAGCTAAGCAGGTGCATAATCTGTTAAACAGTTATACCCTGTATACCTTTTATGGGCTGAACAATACACCGCTGTTTGATTATGACACGAACAAAATGGTTGCGAACGCCCAAAGAGGCTACAACGGCGTCTTGCAGCGTCTTGCATCCGTCGATAGTGAATTCCTCACTAAGCTGGATGCCTTTATGGACGTGGTTAAGGAATCGAAGTATGAGAAAACAGCTGCGGTGGAGAAATGGCTGGAGCAGAATGTGCCGGTCAGCGACTATGCGAATTATTGAGTTAATCCGTTCCCAGAGTTAATATCCGGGCCAAAATTCAGGCTAAATCCCAACAGATAACCACAACAAAAACCGCCACAGGATTCGCTCCTATGGCGGTTTTCTTCATGCTTCTATCATCAAAACTGACTAATCCGTCAGCGCTCTGTACTATTGAATCGGTTTGACCATATGATTATACGCATGTCCCGCAATGACAATCACATCGTCTTTGACATATCCCTGCCGTTCATAGAGCATTTGCGCACGGCCGTTGTCCCGTTCTACAATCAGGGATACCTGCGAGTGGCCCAGCTCTCTGCCCTGCTGCTCAAAAGCAGCCATCAGCGCCCGGCCGATGCCCTGCCCCTGATAAGCTTCACTTACCGAGAGAGTATCCAGATAATACTCCCCCGGACGGGTTTCTTTAACCAAAGCATACTTCTCTTCCCGGCTTCGTCCAGGTCGATCCAGAATCGGCTGGTCCAGACGATCTGCTTCTCCGCCATCATAGGCTACCAGAATCCCCGCGATCAGCCCATCCTGCTCCATCACTGTCACATGACGATAGCTAATCCGGTTGTCTTCCTGCACATAGAACTCCTGCAAAATCTGCATCGCCTTCTCATGATCCGCCTCACCTGCAAGCGCGTATGCAATGTCCCCTATCGCCTGATACAGCAATGGAATGACCTGATCTGCATCTTCTATGCGCGCAGGTCTGATCAGAGGAGATGTTTCGTGGTGATCTGATTGCATCTTGGAATCATTCATCAGATTAACATGTTGAACAGATTAAGATTTTTGTTCAGCTCGGTATAGGCGATACCTTTGCGGTTCATGCGTTCAATGAGCGGGTGATAATCTTCCTTGTACATCAGCTCGATGCCCACCAAGGCAGGGCCATTTTCCTTATCATGCTTTTTCGTATATTCGAACCGGGTGATATCATCATTCTTCCCTAGAACTTCCTCCAGGAATTCACGTAAAGCTCCTGCACGCTGCGGGAAATTAACCATGAAATAATACTTCAGACCTTCATAGATGAGGGAGCGTTCCTTGATCTCCTGCATCCGGTCAATATCGTTGTTTCCGCCGCTAATCACGCAGACCACCGTCTTGCCCACAATTTGCTCACGATATTGCTCAAGCGCCGCAACAGCCAAGGAACCAGCAGGCTCGACTACAATTGCATTTTCATTATAAAGCTCCAGAATGGTCGTGCAGGCTTTACCTTCTGGCACTTTCACAATGTCATCCAGTGCACTGCTGCAGATCTCAAAGGTCAGATCACCAACCCGTTTCACCGCGGCACCATCCACGAATTTATCAATATCATCCAGTGTAACAACCTGTTTGCGGAACATCGCCTCACTCATGGAAGCTGCCCCAAGTGGCTCCACACCAATGATGCGTGTCTCTGGACTCACGGTCTTCATATAGGTTCCCACGCCGGCTGCCAGCCCACCGCCGCCAATCGTGACGAACACGTAGTCGGCATTCTCATCGAGACTTTCCATGATTTCCATCGCTACCGTACCATTACCTGCAATGATCTTGGGTTGATCAAAAGGATGGATGAACGTCATGCCCTGTTCGTCACATGCACGCATTGCCTCTGCATAAGCATCGTCATACGTATCTCCGATCAGCACCACTTCAACGTTGTTTCCGCCAAAGCGGCGTACCTGCTTCACCTTTTGGTTCGGCGTTGTACTCGGCATGAAGATTTTGCCATTAATCCCGAGCGCATTACAGCTAAAAGCAACACCTTGAGCATGGTTGCCTGCACTCGCACAGACAATACCCTTCTCCATCTCGACTGGTGTCAGACTGCGAATCATATTATAGGCGCCCCGAATTTTGAACGAGCGCACCACTTGAAGGTCTTCCCTTTTCAGATACACATTACAGTTATATTTGGCCGACAATACAGCATCCCGCTGCAACGGCGTTCTTACAATGACCTCACGCAGCACATGATGTGCGCGCACGATATCTTCCATGCCAACACTGGCACGACCGGGACTTGTGGTTCCCGTTGGTTCTTGTTCAACTGGTTTCATGTTGTCTCCACACTCCGCTTTTATGGTCTAGCAATGTCGCGCACTGCTTTTCTTTGTATTGTATCACTTTTGTTCTGTTCTTGCGCCTGAGCTCTCATCATTTATCATTCGTAAAATTTCATCAATAATGACCTGTGGGTCTGTATACATAACCATATGACCGGACTGATCGGCTCCAATCCATCTCCCATTAGACAACTGGCTCACCGTATGGCGATGCGCCGTGATGAGGGCTGGTCTGATTTTCCCCTCTGCCTTGCCCGGTTTCGTACCCGAGATCACGCTGACTTCCAGATCACCCAGAGCTGGAGGATGTTCCAGCAGCGCTGCCATGTCATTCAGAAATGTTTTGCCTTCCGCAAGCATCGTGCTGGCTGCCTGTACAGTGAAATCCTCCTTGAGGTGATCCGCCGCCACATCGTCAGGCTGAACGCGTCCAGCCTTGCTGCCGAGCAACCGGTATAAGCCTGTGCGCGCCATGATTGGAATGAGGAAACCATTGAGGGCAAAACTCTTTTTGGCCGTGTTCGAAAAATACAATTCACAATGCTCGTCTGATGGATCAACCAGAATAATACCTCGTAATCGAGACCGATGTGCAGCCGCAGCAGCCCGTACGATTGGACCTCCCCAGCTATGTCCAACCAGAATGAATGGGCCCGGGCCCAACGCAGTCAGCAGATCCCCTAGATCTCCTGCAATGCGTTCAAGACTGCGCGGAGCCGAGTCGACGTCACTTCGTCCTGCGCCTGCCCTATCATACACGACTGCGCGTACATGCTCAGCAATGGCTGGTGCAACCAGTCCCCAGTTCGATCTGGAGGCGCCCATACCGGACTCAAACACCACTGTCAGATCGCCTGTTCCCCTGGACATATAATGTAGTTTGCGACCATCGCGGGTCTGAACAAACGCACTTGAACCAAACGTATGTGAGCTAGGGTTAGGATTCATGTTCCCCTCCTGATTACGTGCATAGTCATCTTTCACCGAATCTAATTGAAAATGATTATCAATTACTTCATTATAGAATAATCCATGCTTTACGACAACCATGTTGCTCAGCAAGTTACAGCCGTCCTGTCACTTCTATCACGTTTTAAGGATCATTCCCCACCCCACCGTTCTGATAAGCCTCCTTTTTTCTTGTGAAAAAGAAAACCCGATCCATGATCGGATCGGGTAACTGTCCCAGCCACTATGCGGCTGGCCCTCATACACATTCTTGTTGCTTCGTGCGCAATTCCTGCACGGATTGCATAATCGCTTAAGCCAGGATGGACGCATACTCGGTTTAAGGACGCAGCCCCTTATCCCCGAATACCATGATCCTTGTTGTTCAGCTTCTCCAGAAGTTCATTCATCGCTTCTTCCGTCATGGCCCCACCGCTAAACGCAACCAGTGCACGCAGTGGCATATATTTCATCATCGCATCCATCATATCTGCATGATCCCCGGCATCATCACCGCCGAACCCACTGGCTTCCTGGAATTGTTGCAAAGCTTGGCCCAACAGCTGTTTGTGAGCAGGATTACGCTGGATATCACCCAATGTACTATTACGCGTATAGGTTGGAAGGAATGTCGCTGTAGACTCTACGTTCACACGTGTGTGCACATGAATGTCCCGTGAGGAACTGCCTACCTGAATATCGAACTCTCCGGTCTCCACATGCCAGTCCTTCATATCTACGTTGTAATAGGCGAATGAACGCTTGTTTAGTGTAAAGCTCACTACTTTTGACTCTTCAGGTTCAAGAGCCACCTTGGCAAAAGCTTTCAGTTCTTTGACCGGACGAATAACTGTGCTCTGTATGTCGCTGACATACAGCTGTACAATCTCCTTGCCAGCGATATCTCCGGTATTGGTAATCCGAACATGTACATTCACTTCATCCTGATCCGTCAGTTCTGTGCGATCTACCTTCAGATCTGCATATTCAAATGTCGTATAACTCAGTCCATAACCAAACGGGAACAGTGGCTCCAGTTCTTTTTTGTCATAATAGCGGTAACCAACAAAGATGCCTTCCCGGTAATCAACACGATCCCCTTCACCCGGGAAATTCAAGTAGGATGGATTATGGCTGAGCTTGGCAGGGAATGTCTCTGCCAGTTTACCGGACGGATTCACCTCTCCATACAACAGATCAGCTATCGCTCCACCAACGGCCTGTCCACCAAGATAAGCTTCAAGCACTGCTTGTACTTGAGGCAGCCATGGCATCTCCACTGGGGATCCGTTACTCAGAACCACGACCACACGTGATTGAACCTTTGCAATCTCTTCGATCAACCGAATATGATTGTCAGGCAGACGCAGATGGGCACGATCATACCCTTCGGATTCATAACGATCCGGCAATCCGACGAACACCACGGCGGTATGCGCCGACTGTGCTGCCTGAACAGCCTCATGCATTAACGTTTCATCCACATCATCCGCTTCAATCCGATAACCCGGGGCATACGAGAAGGTTACACCTTCGCCAGCCACCTGTGTCATCTCTTCCACAATATCATCCACTTTGGTCGGATTAATATGGGAACTGCCGCCGCCCTGGAAGCGAGGTTTACGCGCAAATGCCCCGATTAACGCCACTTCGCCTTCACGCTCCAGCGGCAGGAGACCTTCTTCATTTTTCAGCAAAACCATACTCTCGGCTGCCACCTTGCGCGCAAGGTGGTGATGCTCATCCTTGTTATATGTAGCCCCTTCTTGCTTTTGATCAACAGCATTGAAGATCAGCGTAAGCAGACGCTCCACCGCCCGATCCAGCTTGTCCAGCGGCAGTTGTCCGCTCTCTACGGCATCAATCACTTTACGCTCACCGATTCCACCGCTTGTTGGCATCTCCAGTTCCAGTCCTGCTGCAAGTGCGTCTGCACGTTCGTTGACCGCACCCCAGTCTGATACCACAAGACCTTCGTGACCCCATTCGTCTTTCAGAATATCCGTAAGTAACCATTCATTCTCACCTGCATACGTACCGTTCACCTTGTTGTAGGAACACATTACTGTCCACGGCTGTCCATCCTTCACCGCACCTTCGAAACTCGCCAGATATATCTCGCGCAGCGTCCGTTCATCCACCACCGCATCAATCGACATGCGCCGTTCTTCCTGATTATTAACTGCAAAGTGTTTGAGAGACGTACCCACACCCTGGCTCTGCACACCCTGAATATGACCGGTAGCCATCTGCGTAGATAACAACGGATCTTCGGAAAAGTATTCAAAGTTACGTCCGCCTAATGGGGAACGTTTAATATTTACACCGGGTCCAAGCAGTACCGCTACATCCTCGGCCTGACATTCCTCTCCCAAAGCCACCCCGACCTGACGCGCCAGCTCCTTGTCCCATGAACTAGCCAGTCCTGCCGCAGACGGGAAACAGGTTGCAGGCACGCTCGACGTCAGACCTAGATGATCCGCACTCCCATCCTGCTTGCGAAGCCCATGAGGTCCGTCCGTCACCATGATGGATGGAATGCCAAGACGCTCCACCCCTTTCAGATGCCAAAAGTCCAGTCCCGAGCACATGCCCGCTTTTTCTTCCAGTGTCATACGCTGTACCAGTTCCTTGATGTTACGTTCCACATTAACCCCTCCAGTTCATGATGTTGATGCAATTCACTCTTCACTCCGATGACAGAACAACCTTCCGATCGCTGTATCCCCAGATGTAATATAACAAGAATACATCGTCAACTGTTGCATATTCAAATGTTTACCCCACTCGTCACGCTTACATAACAGCGGCTCTTCATTTGCTTCACAACCCAACAATAAAAATATAAAAAAACAGCCCGATTTCAATTACAATCAGGGCTGTTTTTAACTGCTTTAGCTTAACAATACCTAGGATTAAACATACCGCTCATTCAATAAGGAAACACCCAATTTACGCCTGTGTCTTAAACCAAGCTGCCGCAGCTTCTGCTTCGGTACGAGTTAACTGATGACCCTGACGCTCCCAATGCGTGTTTACATCGGCACCTGCACCGCTGAGCAGCGAAGCAAGTTCCTCCGTTTCACGTCTTGGCACAATCGGATCATTCTCGCCCGCACCAATGAACACCGGCAGACCTTTCAGATCCGGCAATTCCAGTCCGCGCAGCGGTACCATCGGATGATGCAAGATTGCACCTTTGAATACATCTGTTTGATGGAAGATCAGGCTTGCCGCAATGTTGGCACCATTAGAGTAACCCAGTGCATACACGTTGGACCGATCGAAGCCGTATTCTACCGCAGCTGCATCGACAAAAGATCTCAGCTCAGCCGTACGAGCAATCAGATCCTCTTCATCAAAAACACCTTCGGCCAAGCGACGGAAGAAACGGGGCATCCCGTTCTCCGATACGTTCCCCCGCACCCCAAGTATGCCAGCTCCTGGTGCGATCATCTCCGCCAGACCAACCAGATCATTCTCGGTTCCACCTGTGCCATGAAGCAACAGGATTGTTGGCGCATCTGGCTGAGCACCTGCTTTATAGATATGTTTCATTGTATTGGTTGTGGTCATGATTTGGACTCTCCTTTCCATTCACGTACTTCAATTCGTGGCAACAATTGTTCAATCTGCTCGCGCTGTGGCTCATACCATTCAGGCAACATCAGTTTCTCACCCATGCTCTCTGCTGGTTCATCCCGTGCAAATCCCGGAGGATCCGTAGCCAGTTCGAACAGTATACCTCCCGGCTCCCGGAAATACACAGCGTTGAAATATTGACGGTCAATGACCGGCGTTGGATGATATCCCGTTTGTTCAAGATCCTGCTGAATTTGTTCATGCTCCGCGTAATCTTTCGCACGCCATGCAATATGGTGGACTGTTCCGGCTCCGCCAATCCCGCGTTGGATGCCTGTGGACTGAATATCGATGATCTGACCAATATCGCCACTTGCCTGAAGACGAAGGAGTCCGTTCTCTTCACCGACTTGCTCCAGACCCAGTTTGCTCACCAAGACGTCCATGGTTTTCTCAGGAACGTGGCTGAACAATACGGCTCCGCCAAATCCTTTGATGGCATGCTCCGGTGTCACACCGTTGAAAGTCCAGCTGCTTGGCTGACCACCTTCGCGCTCAACCAGTTCAAGCAGCAGACCGCCTTTGTCGAAGAAACGAATGTATTGCTCACCGAATCTGGTTTTATTTTCATATGGAATATCGAAGGAAGCAAGACGTTCTTTCCAGAAAGGCAGGCTTCCTACAGGAACCGCATATACGGTAACTCCAGTCTGACCGGAACCAATGACACCTCTTCTTGAATTTTGCTGTGGGAAAAAGGTAATGATTGTGCCCGGTGCACCCTGCTCATTCCCGTAATACAAGTGATACACGTCAGGTGCATCAAAGTTAATTGTTTTTTTCACCAGTCTGAGTGCCAATACACCTGCGTAAAAATCAACATTTTTCTGTGCATCGTCTACAAAAGCTGTAATGTGATGAATTCCTGAAGTTCTGAACATAATCTCCACTCCCTTGGTTTTAGTTGTATCATAGGTTGTTTTTGCTTCTTTTATTTATTGCTTTTTCGTTATTTATCTTTAAATTAAGATTCTTTAAATTTATATTAATCCATTGGACTACATTATGCAAGCTTTTATTTTAAAATTAAGATTTAATACAAAAAGCAGGTCCCCGATCACATCGGGAACCTGCTTACCGTTAGAACGATTACGTTGCTTCGTTATTCGTGTATTACATTTGTATCACTGCTTCTTAAACCAGTTTCATTCTTTTTGGTGGATTCACCAAATCTTTGTGCTCGTATTCATCCTTGATATCCCCGACAATCTCTTCAAGGATATCCTCCATCGTAACCATACCTACCGTAGCACCTGCCTCGTTTTTAACGGTTGCAATGTGTACACGGCTTTGCTGCATCTGGATCAGTACATCCTTGATTGGAGAACGCTCGGAAAAACTCGGCGTATTGTGAACAAATGTCTCCATATTGAAGTCTCTGCCCGCAGCCACACTCGTCAGCATTTCTTTCGTGTTAATGAAGCCAACAAAATGAGCCTGATCCCCATTCGCAATAACAGGGTATCTCGTGTATTCGTGTCGATTCAGCGTCTCAATGATCTGATCAATCGGCATTTCTTTATTCAAGGTAACGATTTTATCTCTTGGAATCATAATTTCCTGAAGCAGACGCTCATCAAAAGCAAAAATGTTTTTGAGGTAGTCCAGCTCCGTCTGGTTGATCTCGCCACTCTCATAGCTCTGTGCCATAATCAGCTTCAGCTCTTCTTCCGAGTGAACGGTATCATGTCCGGCAGGTTTTACACCGAATATGCCAAGCAACAGACGTGCAGCTCCATTCAATGCATAGATGAACGGATTCATGATTTTACCGAACCAGTACAGTGGTGGTGCCAGCAACAACGTCATTCTCTCTGCAAACTGGATCGCCAGGGTTTTCGGTGCCAATTCACCAATAACTACGTGCAGGAACGTAATGATTGCCAGAGCGATACCGTAGGAAAGCACGGTAGACAACGCCGCTGGAACTTCCATTCGCTCAAACAGCGGATGCAGCATTTTCTCAACGGTAGGTTCACCCAGTGCTCCCAATACCAGCGCCGTGATGGTAATCCCCAATTGACATGCAGACAGATAATAATCCAGGTTGTGCGCCACTTTTTTGGCCAGTACTGCCTTTTTGTTCCCTTCCGAGATCAATTGATCGATTCGGGACATCCGTACTTTAAGAATTGCAAATTCGGCTCCAACGAAAAAGGCTGTCAGACCTATAAATACGGCTACTAAAAATAAATTCAAGGCTATTATTCCGTCCAATGATTTCCCTCAGGTTGAGGGATTCACCTCCAAGTAAAATTTATATTAAGGTTGCTCAGAACACTCCGATGACAGAATAACCTTCCGACCGCTGTTATCCCCAGATTTTTTTATTCCTTATATAAAAGGGGAAAATCCGGTGATAAAGGCGGACGCTTCGCTTCTTCAGTCTATTCTGTCCTCTACGTTATCGCAAAAACATTTAAAGTTTCAAGAGATTTCCGAGCAATATCACGCCAGATCGCTTGTAGCTTCCTCAACCTGCGCATCGCTCACTCGTTCCAGAAGAACTTGCTTGATGTGATAATTTTCGGTGTCCACAACGGTCCAGACATAATCACCATGTTCTACCGTGTCGCCTTTTTCCACACCTACACCCTTCTGGTACTGAATCCAGCCGGCAACAGTATCCATCTCTTCATTTCCTTCAAAGACAAGTCCGAACTGCCGCTCCACTTCATCCAAAAGTACCCGGCCGTTGATGAGATATTGATTTTCTCCGGTCTCCTGAATATCGGCCACCTCATCAGCATCGAATTCATCGCGAATCTCACCGACAAGCTCCTCCAGAATATCCTCCATTGTAATGATTCCCGAGGTACCGCCGTATTCATCCACGACCACGGCCATGTGTACACGTTCCTGCTGCATTTTTATCATCGCATCCTGGATACTTGTAACTTCGGAAACGAACGGGATCTCGCGAACGAATTCACTTAGTTGATACGATCTTGCAGCAACCATGTCAGGCAAAATCTTTTTCACATTCACGACGCCGACAATACGGTCCTTGTCCCTATCCTCGATGACAGGGTAGCGTGAATAGTTATGTTCATCCAATATAGGAATAATATCGTCATAGGTCATATCCTGACTTAATGTCACCAGTTCCGTGCGCGGGACCATGATGTCTTTGGCATCACGTTCATCGAACACAAATACATTTTCCAGATATGAAAGCTTGGTCTTGTTGTTCTCGTCACCTTCATAACTCTGGTTCATAATGATTCTGATCTCGTCCTCCGAGTAAGCTTGATCATGTTCCGCAGGTTTCACACCGAATCCCCGCAGAAGAACACGTGAGGCTCCATTCAACGCCCAAATGAACGGATACATGACTTTACCAAACCAGTATAGCGATGGGGAGAGCATCAATGTCAGTTTTTCCGAAAACTGAATTGCCAGCGTTTTGGGTGCCATCTCACCAATAACCACGTGCAAGAACGTGACGAGTATAAAGGCGATCGCATAAGAAGCAATCGACGAGATTGAAGCAGGTACGTCTAAATAATTGAATACCGGATATAACAATCTCTCAACCGTCGGTTTTCCGAGTGCACCCAGTCCCAGTGCGGTGACCGTAATACCGAGCTGACAGGCTGACAGATAATAATCCAGGTCCGAGACAACTTTTTTGGCGAGTACTGCCTTTTTATTGCCTTCCGCAACCAGTTGATCCACTCTTGATGTACGAATTTTGACTACAGCAAACTCTGATGCTACGAAAAATGCAGTCAATGCAATCAAGATAATAAGTAATGCGATATTCAATATGGTAATTATGTCCAATGATTTCCCCGTTTCTCAGGGATTCACCTCCAGAGATAGTTACAGCGTGATGCGTTAACTACGTTAACCATTCATCCGCTGTTTGTCGTTCATCACGGCTTATGCCTTATATGAAATCGAATAATGATCATATTTGTATATGTCGTACGGTTTGACCTTGTAAAATACAAAACAGGAATTCAAGATGAAGTCAATGACTTGCAGAAACTTCTCCATTCAAATCGGGTTACCCCTCATGCTGTCAATTGTTCCTCGCTTAACTCCACCTAGATTCGCCATTTGGACAATTTACAATATCGCCTACCCAATAGATATCCACCTCCCCTCATACGCATTCCTGTTTCCGAAAAGTATACCATGATTCCAGCACAACCATCCAGTTGCACGTTATGGTTTGGCACAAGCTTACAGTTTAATGTTCACAAATTAGTCTTTATGTATGTTACGAACTTTATATAATATGTTTGGTATTAACTTATAATGTGATATTCTTCACATAATTAGTATAGTCCAATTTATAAAATTACTACCCTTTAATTTAGGTCATTAAACATGTGCGTTTACATAGCATACATCTATATACGCAACAAAGAGCCCGCAGGATGCAACAACCTTACGGCGCACATCTTTACGGGCTCTCCTATTTATCCTACACCAGTGCTTTGGCAGCAATATCCGTCCGCTGATGTTTGCCATCAAAATGGATACATTCCGCCTGTGCATAGGCTTTGTTTCTAGCTTCTGCAATATCCGCGCCAAGGCCAACTACGCCCAGGATTCGTCCACCATTCGTGACCCAGTCTCCTGCTTCACTACGCGCTGTACCTGCGTGGAATACCACGGCATCATGCACTTGATCCAGTCCTTCAATGACTACACCTTTGGCATAAGGACCCGGATAACCTCCTGAAGCAAGCACCACACATACCGCGGCTTCATCGCTCCATTCAATTTCAATGTCTGCCAGCTTGCCATGAACGGTCGCCCAGAAGATATCGAACAAGTCACTCTTCAATCGTGGCAAAACAACCTGTGTCTCGGGATCACCGAAACGTGCGTTGAACTCAATCGTTTTAGGTTTACCATCTGGTGAAATCATCAGCCCGGCGAACAACACGCCTTGGAACGGACGCCCTTCGGATACCATGGCCTTGGCTGTTGGTTTGATGATTGTCTCTACGGCTTCTTCAATAATGGATGCAGGGATATGTGGCAATGGTGAATATGTACCCATACCGCCTGTGTTTGGCCCCTGGTCATTATCGAATACAGGTTTGTGATCCTGTGCTGCAGCCATTGGACGAACCGTCTCACCATCGACAAAAGCCAGAATCGACATTTCCTGCCCTGCTAGGAATTCCTCGATAATCACTTTGGCTCCTGCTTCACCAAATACTTTCTCCACCATAATACTGCGAAGTGCCTTATCAGCCTCTTCACGGGAATAAGCTACCGTCACACCTTTGCCCGCTGCCAATCCATCTGCCTTGATGACAACCGGAATCGCTTGCTCATTCAGGTAAGCCTGTGCCTGTTCGTAATTATCGAATTTCTCATAGGCTGCGGTTGGAATGTTGTATTTGTGCAGTAGATCCTTCATAAACGTCTTGCTACCTTCGATCTCTGCTGCATTACGACGGGGTCCGAATACCGGAATACCTGTCGAATCAAATGCATCCACGATCCCATCCGCCAGCGGATCATCCGGACCAATAACCACTAATCCCACTCTAAGCTCTACAGCAAGAGCTGTCAGTTTATCGAATTCATTCACCGCAATGGCATGACACTCTGCGAGCTGAGCAATACCTGCATTTCCCGGTGCACAGTGAATCTTGTCTGTCTTCGGACTTTTCGCCAGCGCCCAGATGATTGCATGCTCCCGGCCACCGCCGCCTACTACCAAAATATCCATTCGTTCTGTTCCCCCTCCGTGCATAACTGGATTTGTTACGTTATTGCGTGTTGATAAGCCTAAAAAAGAGGGGGTGTACCATAAGTCATAAATATGACTGGCGACACCCCTTATTAAACCTTTTTCGCTCTAGTGTTTGAAGTGACGAACGCCTGTGAAGACCATGGCAATTCCGTATTCATTCGCTACTTTGATGGATTCTTCATCTTTGATCGAACCACCAGGTTGAATCACTGCTGTAATTCCGGCTTTTGCTGCCAGTTCCAGCGTATCACCCATTGGGAAGAAAGCATCGGATGCCAGAATAGCACCTTTTGCTTGCTCGCCAGCTTGCTCAATCGCAATTTTGGCTGCACCCACACGATTCATTTGTCCAGCGCCCACACCTACGGTCATATCATTCGCCGCAAGTACGATCGCGTTCGATTTCACGTGTTTAACTACTTTCCAGCCAAACAACAGCTGTTTCAGTTCTTCTTCCGATGGCGCACGATCCGTAACCACATTCAGCTCGCTTGCTTCAATGGAGTGCACATCGGACTGTTGCACGATCATACCGCCGTCGATGGACGTAACCACGAATTGGCTCTCCCGTTTACGAGCAGCATTCAGTTCGCCCGTTTTGAGCAAACGAATGTTTTTCTTCTTCGTCAGGATATCGAGAGCCTCTTGCGTAAAGTCAGGAGCAAGTACGATTTCCAGGAAAATCTCGCTCAATTTGCCTGCTGTATCACTATCGATAATGCGGTTCGCTGCCACAATGCCACCAAAGATCGACGTTGGATCTGCAGCATATGCTTTGCTGTAAGCTTCATAGATACTTGCGCCAATGCCCACGCCGCATGGGTTCATATGTTTAACCGCGACAACGGCCGGTTCTTCAAACTCTTTGACAATCTGCAATGCTGCGTTCGCATCGTTGATGTTATTGTAAGACAACTCTTTGCCATGCAATTGTTCGGCTGTTGTCAACGTATCTTGAGCAGCCAGCGGTTTGCGGTAGAATGCCGCCTGCTGGTGTGGATTTTCGCCGTAACGCAAATCTTGGAGTTTTTCGTAAGTAACCGTCAGACGCTCTGGCAACGGATCACCGTTCAGGTTGGAGAGATAGTCAGAAATAACTGCATCGTAAGCCGCTGTATGGCGGAACACTTTTGCCGCAAGCCGTTTGCGTGTTTCGAGTGTGGTATCTCCATTGCTGCGCACTTCTTCAAGCACCTTGCCGTAATCTGCTGTGTCAACAACGACACTAACAAAAGCATGGTTTTTGGCAGCAGAACGAAGCATGGTTGGACCACCGATATCGATGTTCTCAATCGCGTCTTCGTACGTAACATCCGGTTTGGCAATGGTATCTTGGAAGGGGTACAGGTTTACGACAACGAGGTCGATATAATCCAGTCCGTTCTCTTCCATCTGGCGCTTATGCTCTTCGCTATCACGAACAGCCAGCAACCCACCATGCACTGCTGGATGTAATGTTTTGACACGTCCGTCCATGATTTCCGGAAATCCGGTCACATCCGAAATTCCGATGACAGGTACGCCTTCCTTCGACAACAGGCTGCTTGTACCTCCTGTCGAAATAATCTCCACACCCATTTGCGACAGCTCGCGGCAAAAGTCCACGATGCCTGTTTTATCCCATACGCTGACAAGCGCTCTTTTGATACTCACAATATGCTCCTCCTTTAATGTCCCATGGCTTCGCGTTTCATGACGAAACACAGCCGATTTATTTCCCGAGAAATATCACAAAATGCGTACCAATATTCGACTTCTGTTATACAGTTAATAAAGGGATTTTCACACTAAAACACTACGAGTCCAGAATAATCTTTCGATCGCTGTTATTCCTAGATTTTTTTGAACAATTTCTCAATGGGTAAAAATCCAGTAATAAAGGCGAGCGCTTTGCTTCTCCAGCTTATTTCTGTCCTCTCCGTTAATGTGTGAAACAGTTTAAAACTATATTAAACCGGTTTGTTAACAGTAACGTGACGTCCGTCTAATTGAACCAGACCTTGCGCGAACCAGGATACCACTTCAGGATATAACTGCTGTTCGGCAGCATGAATGGAACGGCTGATTGATTCAGCAGTATCCTCTGGCAAAATGGGAACGGGATGCTGGGCAATAATCGGCCCTGTATCCATGCCGCCGTCCACAAAGTGCACGGTCACACCCGTAACTTTCACGCCATAGTCGAGAGCCTGTCCAATCGCATCCTTACCTGCAAATGCCGGTAGCAAGGACGGATGAATGTTAATCAACCGCCCTGCGTAACGATCCACCACAACCGAAGTTAGCAATCTCATATATCCCGCAAGAACGACCAAGTCGATCTTCTTGGATTCAAGCACTTCCACGATCTCTGCCTCATAGGCTTCACGGGAAGCATAATTTTTCGGTATGAACAGGTGACAGTCCACGCCTGCGTCCTGTGCCCGCTGCACAACGCGTGCAGACGGTTTATCACACACGAGCAGATCAACGGATGCATTCAGCCCACCGTTTCGTACTGCATCGACCAATGACTGAAAGTTGGACCCTTCACCCGAGGCAAACACAGCTATGCGGTAGTTCGCCATTAAACATCCGCTCCCGTGAAGGTTACTCGCGCATCTCCTTCAGTAACACGGCCAATGATGTACGCTTCTTCACCAGATGATTTCAGTTGTTGCAGAGCTTCCGCTGCATCTGCTTCATTAACGACCAGTACAAGCCCGACACCCATATTAAATGTGGTGAACATGTCACGGTTCGAGACAGATCCCTTTTCCTGTAACAGGTTGAAGATCGGCAGGATTGGCCAAGAGCCGTAGTCAATATCCACATTCACGTTACTAGGCAACATACGTGGGATATTCTCAATGAAGCCGCCACCTGTAATGTGAGCCATACCTTTTACTTTTACCTTTTCCAGCAGGGACAACAGGGGTTTAACATAGATCTTCGTAGGTTCCAGCAGAGAATCACCCAGCTTACCGCCCAGTTCCGCTACTTCATCATGCAGATCAAGTCCCGCATCTTCCAACAAAAGTCTACGTACCAGCGAGAATCCGTTACTATGCACACCGCTGGAGGCCAATCCAATCACTGTGTCGTCAGGCGCGATGGTTGTGCCGTTGATGATCTTCGCTTTGTCCACGATGCCCACCGTGAATCCAGCAATATCGTATTCGCCTTCACTGTACATGCCCGGCATCTCCGCCGTTTCGCCACCGATCAACGCACAACCAGATTGATGACAGCCTTCAGCGATTCCCGCAACAATAGCTTCGATCTTCTCCGGAATGACTTTGTCACATGCCAGATAGTCGAGGAAGAAAAGTGGTTCTGCACCCTGTACCACAATGTCGTTCACACACATCGCTACCGCGTCGATTCCGATGGTATCGTGACGGTCCATGGCAAATGCAATTTTCAGCTTGGTGCCTACGCCGTCTGTACCGGATACAAGCACAGGCTCATCGTATTTATCTTTGTTCAAACCGAACAGGGCACCGAATCCGCCCAGATCTGTCATTACTTCCGGACGGAAGGTACGCTTCACGTGTTTTTTCATCCGTTCAACCGCTTCATTACCTGCCGCGATATCGACGCCGGCCTTTTTATATGCTTCAGACAAGTGGAATCATCTCCTTTTTTTCGCCCCTCCTAAATCCTCCCGCCTGGGAGGACCCCATAGGACCTTGGCAGGCCCTCTGGACACCCGCCAAACAAGCGGTGCAGGGGTGGCTGGTGTGATCTTGCTATGGTTGATTCGTGCGTGTGCTCGCGGGATTGTTCGCTGACCGTTGACCGCAGGCCATCGGTCAGCGAACCCCGCTAGGCTGTGCTGCGGGGCAAGCCCGCTGGGCAGCTGCTTCGCCTGGCTGCCCTGGCCCCTATTGCTCCGCAAAGCGGGGCTTGAGGGCTCGGGCTATGCCCGGGGGCAACTGCTTCACCTGGGCTGCCCTGGCCCCTATTGTTCCGCAAAGCGGGGCTTTAAGGGCTAACAGCTGCAGCCGAATTTTTCTTCACCGCCGAAGTCGAGGCGGGTTGGGTAATCATTATCAAAACATGCGAGGCAAAGCCCGCCCTTGGGATCATTCTGATTATCTCCCTGTATCGATGCAATCAGTCCATCCGGACTGAGGAACGACAGGGAATCCGCATTAATTTCACGGCAGATTTCTTCCACCGACAGCTGTGAGGCAATCAATTCGCGGCTGTCAGGCGTATCAATGCCATAGAAACACGGGTTTTTGAAAGGTGGTGATGTAATGCGTACATGAACCTCGGTTGCTCCTGCATCACGCAGCATGTTCACGATTCGCCGGGAAGTTGTTCCCCGTACAATGGAGTCGTCAATCATGACCACACGTTTGCCTTCCACGACGCGACGCACAGCGCTCAGCTTCATCTTCACGCCTTGCTCCCGCAGTTCCTGGCTCGGCTGAATAAACGTACGTCCGGTGTATTTGTTCTTGATCATACCCATCTCGTAAGGAATACCCGTTTGCTCCGCATAACCTATTGCCGCGGAAATACTGGAGTCCGGTACACCTGTGACCAGATCCGCATCCACAAACGCCTCAATCGCCATCCGGCTTCCCATCCGTTTACGGGCAGCATGCTGATTCGCACCATTCATATCACTATCCGGACGAGCAAAATATATATATTCCATCGCACATAATGCCTTGCGGTGTTTGTGATGATCGAAGCGATCCTCGTGCAGACCATCGGCATCCAGCACAAGCAATTCCCCCGGCTCGATATCACGAATCAATTCTGCGCCGATCGTTTCGAGTGCACAGGTCTCGGATGCAAACAGATACGCATCACCGAGCTTACCCATCGTGAGCGGACGAAGTCCGTGTGGATCGGAAGCCACAAGCAGCTTGTCGTTGGTCATGATCAGAAATGCATAACCGCCCACAATGCGCTGGAACGCCTCTTTCGCCGCTTCCACAAGCCCTTTAGAGGATCGTGCAATTAGATGCGCAATGACCTCGGTATCACTTGTTGTTTGGAAAATGGACCCACTCTGCTCCAGCTCACGCCGGATCGTTGGTGCATTCACAATGTTTCCGTTAGTCGCTACCGCCAGATCACCATCACGGTATTTGAATACCAATGGCTGTGCGTTCGTCAGTTTACTGTCACCACTTGTTGAATATCGGACATGTCCAATGGAAATATCCCCGGTCAACGTCTGCATCAGGTCTTTGGTGAATACTTCTTTCACCAGACCCATGCCGCGATGATAGTTAAACTGGCTGCCATCACTCACACACATGCCTGCACTCTCTTCGCCCCGATGTTGCAGCGCATGCAGTCCATAATAGGAGAGCGAGGCCGCGTCAGGGTGTCTGAACACCCCGAACACGCCGCATTCTTCCTTCAATTTGTCGAGTCCTTCCTTGCCGGACCCTTCATTATAATAATCGCCTGTCCACAACGGTCCTGTCGTCAGTTCATGAGACATGGAATCGCATCCTCCCAGACCTGAGCCAAACCTCCTACAGGTTCGCTCACGGCTGATGTTCCGTTCAATTCAATCGTCAGGTTACTTCCTTCTACACGTCCAATCACAGCTACAGGTACACCGCGCTCACGTACAAATGCTTCAAGTTTCCCCGCTTGCTCTGGCGTAGCCGACAACAAGATACGGGATTGGCTCTCACTGAACAGAGCGTGATCTCCACGCAATGTCGTCTCCACATTCACCTGTGCTCCTACGTTACCGCTGATGCAAGACTCTGCGAGTGCAACAGCCAATCCGCCTTCAGACAAGTCATGTGCCGAGCGAACGAGACCGGATTGAATAGCTTCCAGCACCGTGCTGAGCAACGTTTTTTCCGTTTGCAAATTCAGCTCTGGCGGACGGCCTTCTGTTTGACCATGAACCGCGTATTGCAGCTCGCTGCCACCCAGTTCAGCTTTTGTCTCACCGAGGAGGATGATAACATCGCCTTCGGATTTGAATGCTTGTGTCGTGATATGATCCGTATCATGAACGAGACCTACCATACCGACAACTGGCGTTGGATAGATGGAGCCTTTGGCGTTTTCGTTATACAGACTTACGTTACCACCGATGACCGGCGTATCCAGCACACGACAAGCTTCCGCCATACCGTCTACCGCTTTCTCCATTTGCCAGAAAATATCCGGCTTCTCCGGGTTACCGAAGTTCAGGTTGTCCGTGATCGCCAGCGGCTCTGCACCGGAACATACAATGTTACGTGCTGCTTCACTCACGGCAATTCGTCCACCAACTTCAGGATCAAGGTACACATAACGTCCATTACAGTCCGTTGTCATCGCGAGACCTTTGCGTGTGCCACGAATCGTAACTACGGCTGCATCCGAACCTGGACGAACGGCAGTGCTTGTACGCACCATGTAGTCATATTGATCATACACCCATTTTTTACTTGCTACTGTTGGTGAAGCCAGCACTTGTTTCAACGCTCCGCCGAGATCCGACACTTCGTCGTAACGAAGCGTGTCGATGAAAGCACTTTGCTCGTAGTATGCAGGTACAGAAGAAGGTTTGTCATACACTGGACATTCGTCAACCAATGCCGTTACTGGCATATCTCCGACCACTTCGCCGTGGTGAATCAATTTCAGACGACCGTCATCCGTTACTTTACCGACTTTGGCACAGATTACGCCCCAACGTTCAAAGATTTCCATCGCCTGCGCCTCATCCTTCGGCTCAACGACGAACAACATGCGTTCTTGGGACTCAGACAACATCATCTCGTAAGGCGTCATGCCTTCTTCACGCTGTGGTACCTGATCCAGATACAATTCCAGACCGTTACCCGCTTTACTTGCCATCTCTGCACTTGAACATGTCAGACCCGCAGCACCCATATCCTGAATACCGAGCACGATGCCCGTGTCGATCAATTCCAGACAGGATTCCATGACGAGTTTTTCCATAAACGGGTCACCGACCTGAACCGCTGTCCGTTGGGACTCGGATTCTTCCGTCAGTTCAACCGATGCAAAGGTTGCTCCATGAATACCATCCCGGCCTGTTGGTGGGCCCACATAGTAAACAGGGTTACCTACACCTTTAGCTACACCGCGCTGAATCTTGTCATGATCAATCAGACCCACACACATGGCGTTAACCAGCGGATTACCTTCGTAGCTCTCATCAAACATCACTTCGCCTGCAACCGTAGGAATACCGATACAGTTACCGTATCCAGCAATACCCGCTACAACATGCTCGAACAAATATTTAACGCGATCGCTCTCCAGCTTGCCGAAACGAAGGGAGTTCAGCAAGGCTACCGGTCTTGCGCCCATGGAGAAAATATCACGGATAATGCCGCCCACGCCTGTTGCCGCACCTTGATAAGGCTCAACCGCGGAAGGATGGTTATGGCTTTCAATTTTGAATACAACGGCCTGGTTATCACCGATATCCACGATACCGGCACCTTCACCAGGTCCCATCAGGACACGTGGTCCAGTGGTTGGGAAACGGCGCAGCAATGGCTTGGAGTTTTTATAAGCACAATGCTCGGACCACATTACACTGAACACACCGATTTCCGTGTAGTTTGGCTTGCGCCCCATGAACTCACAGATCAGCTCATACTCGCTGTCAGATACGCCCATTTGTGAGTAAAGTTTATGTTCTGCGACCTGTTCTGCTGTTGGTTCCTTAGCGGATAGCTGCTGCGTCATGCCGATCCCTCCATGCTTTCAAAATAGATGTAAACATACGTTTGCCGTCTTCCGAACCAAACAGTGAATCCACTGCACGCTCTGGATGCGGCATCATGCCGACCACGTTTCCAGCCTCGTTACAGACTCCTGCAATATCACCCAGGGAACCGTTCGGGTTGGTGCCGTACGTAAATACGATCTGGTTGTTCGCTTGCAGACTTGCGAGCGTCTCCTCGTCGCAATAATAGTTGCCTTCACCGTGTGCAATCGGGATGATAATCTCTTCGCCCGGTGCATAGTCACGTGTAAATGGTGTATCTGCGTTCGCCACTTTCAATACCGTATCGTGACAACGGAATTTCAGGGAAGTGTTGCGGATCAATGCACCTGGAAGCAATCCGGCTTCCGTCAGGATCTGGAATCCGTTGCAAATACCCAAAATATATTTACCTTGTTCAGCAGCTTTCGCTACCTCGTTCATTACCGGTGCAAAGCGGGAAATCGCTCCGCAGCGCAGGTAGTCCCCATAAGAGAAACCACCCGGAACTAAAATACAATCATAAGCCGAAAGATCTGTAGCCGTGTGCCATACATAATCAACCTCTTGCCCAATGGCATCTTCTACTGCCTTGTAACAGTCAATGTCGCAGTTGGAGCCAGGGAACACAAGAACTGCAAATTTCATGAGATTAACCCTCCAATTCGTAGCGGTAATCTTCAACAACGGTGTTGGCCAGCAGCTTTTCACACATGACTTTCAATCGTTTCTCCGCTTCCGCACGATCTGTTGTATCCAGGTTCAGTTCCATGACTTTACCGATCCGTACACTTTCCACTTCGTTGAATCCCATTGAATGCAGGGCTCCTTGAACAGCTACGCCTTGCGGGTCGAGTACGCTTTGCTTAATAGTGACATATACGGTTGCTTTGATCATGATCCTTATGTTCCTCCTCAGTAATGAACGGGATAAATGCTTTATGCTGTTAAAAGGTGGGGCATTGGTGCTTGCTCCGGGGCGGATTGTTCTTCCGGTCGCTGTTGTCCCCAGGTTTTTTGATTGTTTTGAACCGCTGTGCGGTCAAAACCCGGGGACAAAGGCGAACGCTATCGCTCCTTTAAGAACAATTCCGCCCCTCCGCTAGTCCATGCGACGTTTTTTTAAAGGCTCAAACCTTTACGTTGCACGGTGTGTAATGGTCTAGCCTGACCATTACGTGAAAGCAGCTAATGGTCTTTACGTTACATGAGTGTCCAATGAAATTGAATCTCGCAATCTTTCAGGCTTTCCTACCTGTGGGAAGCCACCGCTCTTAATTGCCTCATCCCCCAGTTTGACACTGGCGGAGGGAAAGATTTGAGCTGGAGAAGCGTAAGCGTTCGCCTTTGCAACCGGAATGTTTCCTTTTGAAAATAAGGATTCCATTCAAAACATTCCGGGGGCAACAGCGATCGAAAGCCAAACTTTCCCGAGGCTCACCTCAAACGTTAAACTTTATTATCTCGTTAAACGGTTATAAATATCGACGTATCTTGCGGTTGTTGCTTCAACTACCTCTTGTGGGAGTGGATCAGGTTTACTGTTCTTGTCCCAATCGGTTCCGGCGAGATAGGTGCGCACTGGCTCTTTATCCATGCTGTCGATCTCGATGTCCAGCTCATAGTTCTCTTTGGCCCAGAAGCGTGAAGCATCTGGAGTGAAGATTTCGTCAATCAGGATGACCTTGCCATCCACGATGCCGAACTCGAATTTGCAGTCTGCGAGAATGATGCCACGCTGATCACAGTAATCACGGGCAAATTCGTACAGGCGCAAGCTTTTTTCCTGAAGCTCAACTGCGAGGGCATCCCCGACTAGCTCTTTCATGCGAACCATTGGAATGTCTTCATCATGACCAACATCATTTTTGGCTGCCGGTGTGAAAATGGGAACTTCGAGCTTGGCGTTCTTGCGAAGTCCATCAGGCAGCTTGATCCCGTTGACTTCACCGTTCGTCTCATATTGTCTCCACCCACCACCAGTGATGTATCCACGCACGACACATTCAATATCAATGCGTTCCGCTTTGCGGGTTACCATGATGCGGTCTTTGAGCAATTCAGGGTCTGTGATGAGATCACCCAGTTGATTCACATCAGTATGCACCACGTGGTTCTCCATCATGTCACCCGTTAGTTCGAACCAGAAGCTGCTAAGTTTATTCAGTACGTTTCCTTTCTCAGGAACCGCCGGGTCCAACACGTAATCGAATGCCGAGATTCGGTCGGTAACCACGATCAGAAAATGTTCACCCAGATCGTACAATTCACGTACTTTTCCTTTATATAACAGAGGTGCTTTAACGAGATCTGCCGCAGTGGACAGTGCCATGGGCTCACCTTCTTTCAGGAGATGTAAGGCTAAGGGCAGAATCCTGATGGTGCGGACTCCACTCCGAGGACAGAACAATCTTCCAATCGCTGTTATCCCCAGATTTTTTGATTCCACTTTTTCAAAGTGAAAATCCGAGGATAAAGGCGAACGCTCCGCTTCTTCAGCTTATTTCTGTCCTCTGCGTTCCCTGCAAACCCATCATTCTGCGCTATAGCCTTATGGGAGTTATATATTAGTCGTTCAAGCCGAGCTTTTTGAAGATCGTGTCTACGTGCTTCAGGTGCCATGACGGGTTGAACGCATCTGCGATTTCTTCTTCGTTCAGCACTTCCGTGATCTCCGGTGTGGATTTCACGATATCCTGGAACTGACGTTGTTCTTCCCATGCTTGCATCGCACGTGGTTGAACGGTATCGTATGCTTGCTCGCGGCTGAAACCTTTGTCGATCAGCTTCGTCATGATGCGACCGGAGAATGGTACCCCGTAGGTACGCTCCATGTTGCGTTTCATGTTCTCAGGGAATACCGTCAGGTTCTTCACGATGTTACCAAAACGGTTCAGCATGTAGTTCAGCAGCATCGTTGCATCCGGCAGAATGATACGTTCTACGGAAGAATGTGAGATGTCGCGCTCATGCCAGAGCGTTACGTTCTCGTATGCGGATACCATATGTCCGCGAATAACGCGGGACAGACCTGAGATGTTTTCACTACCAATTGGGTTACGCTTGTGCGGCATTGCTGAAGATCCTTTTTGACCTTTAGCAAAAGCTTCTTCCACTTCACGGAACTCACTCTTCTGCAGTGCACGTACCTCTGTAGCGAACTTGTCCAGGGACGTTGCGATCAACGCTAGTGTAGCCATATATTCCGCGTGACGGTCACGTTGCAATGTTTGAGTCGAGATCGGCGCAGGCTTCGTGCCCAGCTTCTCGCAGACAAACTCTTCGACAAACGGATCGATGTTCGCATACGTTCCTACTGCACCTGAGATTTTGCCGTATTGAACATTGTCTGCTGCATGACGGAAACGCTCCAGGTTCCGTTTCATCTCTTCATGCCACAACGCCATTTTCAGTCCGAATGTTGTTGGCTCTGCATGCACCCCGTGTGTACGTCCCATCATTGGTGTGTGCTGATAAGCTAGTGCTTTTTCACGAAGAATTTCAATGAAGTTCACGATATCCTTTTCCAGAATCTCATTTGCTTGACGCAGTACATAACCCAGAGCCGTATCCACGACATCTGTGGAAGTCAGTCCATAGTGCACCCATTTCCGTTCTGCACCCAGACTTTCAGATACCGTACGCGTAAATGCGATAACGTCATGACGTGTTTCCTGTTCAATCTCATAGATACGGTCGATGTCAAAAGATGCATTCTGACGAAGCAATGCCGCTTCTTCCTTAGGGATTACACCCAGTTCGGCCCACGCCTCACATGCACAAATTTCAACTTCCAGCCACGATTGGAATTTGTTCTCTTCTGTCCAGATGGCTCTCATTTCGGGTCTGCTATAACGTTCAATCATGAATTTGTATTCCTCCAGAGATTAGTTTGTTCAATCCATTGTAATCCTTCTTCAACATCCTGACAGAGCAGATTCACATGCCCCATCTTCCGTCCTGTTTTCGCTTCGGTTTTACCATATATGTGAAGCTTGGGAATCACACCGAGTTCTATCGCTTCCGCATCAGGCTGCCCTGTTCTTGCGATAATGCCTTCCAGATGTTCTCCAAGCACATTAACCATAACGACCGGACTCAATAACGAAGTGTCACCCAGCGGTAGTCCGCAGATCGCACGAATATGTTGTTCGAACTGTGATGTTGCACAGGCTTCCATCGTATAGTGTCCAGAATTGTGAGGTCTTGGTGCCAACTCGTTGACGTACAGCCTTCCATCCGCCGCTACAAACAGTTCCACAGCCAGCAGTCCAACAGCCTTCATCGATTCCGCCACCGCCGCTGCCAGTTTCATTGCTTCTATCTGGACGTCTGCTGCGACTCTAGCCGGCACGATTGACGCATGCAAAATGTTGTTCACATGAATGTTCTCCGCTGGCGGGAACGTCTTGATCTCCCCATTTGTGCTACGCGCTACAACGACCGAAATCTCGCATTCAAACTTGATGAATTGCTCCAACACCAATTCCGCACCAGTAGCTGCAAGTTCTTCGTATGCCGCAACAGCCTGACTCGCTTCCCGGATGACCCGTTGGCCTTTGCCATCGTAGCCTCCAGTCACCGTCTTCAGTACACATGGAACGCCAAGTTCGCTTACAGCTGCAAGCATTGTATCCGCACTTGTGATTTCCCGATAAGGCGCGACTCTTACTCCAGCCGCTTCAATCGCTCGTTTTTCCCGCAACCGATGTTGTGTGGTGTACAATAACGCACTTCCTTGCGGAACGTAGGACTCACGTTCGAGTAACGCAGCAACTTCTGCATCCACATTCTCGAATTCATACGTAATGACATCGCATTGCCGAGCTAGCTCAAGCGCAGCTTTGGCATCGTCATATCCTGCTTCGATCTGACGAGCAATTTGACCACAAGGTGCATCCGAGGCGGGATCAAGGGTAACAAATCGATAACCCATTGCCGTGCCTGCGAGCGTCATCATGCGTCCGAGCTGTCCGCCTCCAAGAATGCCAATGGTTGTTTTCCCGGGCAGCAGGACTTGCTGTAGTTCTCCTGCTATACCGGATTGGTTCCCAGCTCTACTCATAGTTCTTCACTGCTTTCGAGTACTTCTTGTTTGATGCGCTCTCTTCGAGCTTCAGAGCGACGTTGGACATCCGGGTCAAATGCACCGATCATCTGAGCTGCGAGCAGACCTGCATTGGTAGCCCCCGCCTTACCGATTGCAACGGTTGCAACAGGAATCCCGCCAGGCATCTGAACAATGGACAACAAGGAATCGAGACCGTTCAATGCTTTGGACTGAACCGGAACGCCAATGACTGGAAGCATCGTTTTGGCTGCTACCATACCTGGTAGATGTGCTGCCCCGCCTGCACCTGCAATGATCACCTTGAATCCTCGATCAATCGCTTGCTCTGCGTATTCAAACATCAAATCCGGTGTACGATGGGCGGAGACCACCTTTTTCTCATACCCAATCTCCAGCTCGTCCAGCACCTCGCACGCATATTTCATCGTTTCCCAATCCGACTTGCTGCCCATAATTACAGCGACTTGCAGTGACATGAATACATCCAACTCCCGTCTGAGCTTTTTTGATTACATCTGGTATTAATGAATTCATTTTACGTGTGAAATGAAAAAATCCGCTACCCGCGAAAACATCACATTTTCTCCGGACACCGGACTCCAAGAAATACGTATCCCTCATTTGGGCATGCCAAAAGGGGCTTGCTGTCCGCATCTAATTACATGCGACTCTCAGCCGTATCTCCTCGTAGTCCGGAAATTTACGGTTCCCGGGTAGATACTTCCGGGCCCTATTCCCGGCGTTATACGAGCAAATATCTATTCAAACCAGCTTGATTCGTTTTGTTATATCTTATTACACATTTCGTTCCTACTCGACCTTATTCTTACCTGATCGACACATCTAACATTCTAACAATCCCCTACAGCTAATGTCAACTTAAAGACGAACATTTAACATATTGACAAATATAATGTTCGGGAATTGCTTCATTAAATTCACTTAGTCATCCATTTCATCCCATAAAAGAAAGCCGGCTCCTCTTCAATCTCTCGAAGACAACCGGCTTCCTGCTTTTAGTGTGTTCACACACTTCATCTATTATTTTACGATCAGTACTGGAACCTGAGCATGCTGAACCACATTGTGACTGACACTACCCAGGACAAATTCCCGAATTCCACCCAGTCCGCGGCTACCAATAATAATGATATCAGAATCATTTTCTTTGGCAAAATCAAGCAACACTTCTGCAGCAGCCCCTTGAATCAGGTCCACGTTGGCCGTTACACCAGCAGCCTGGATTCGCTCTTTCGCTTCATCCGTCGTCTGCACCGCCAGATTGTAATAGTCATTATTAAGTGAAGGTGGCAGCGGGGCCAACCCCTCACCAATGAATATACGCGGGAAATCAAAAGCATGAATGACATCCAATACAGCGTCCGGGGACACTTTAGCTAGCTCAATCGCACGATCAAGAGCCTTATTTGAAGCTTTGGAACCATCATAAGCCACTAATATTTTGGAAAATAACATGTGAATCCCGTCCCTTCCTTTATATGTAGAACACGCGAAGCAAGCTTCGGTCTGACATGCAATAAACTAACCGTTAAATAACAGAACCATATAACTCCTTAAACGTTCGGGAGCTACTATGAACCATTCATACGAATAAATTTACATATCAAACGAATCAATGATACACCTTTCACTCAGCTTGAAGGAATGGTTACGCATGTGTTCCATGTGTTCATTGAATAAAGTAACCATAGATTACTGCATTCAGGAACAACAACAACGGAATGCCAATGGTGAAGCTGGGATGTTTGGTTTTGTGCCTTTTCCGATACATCGCGATCCAGACTCCCAGAGCTCCGCCTATAAATGCAAGCAGGAATAACGTCCGTTCAGGTGTACGATCACGACGTTGCTGTGCACGCCTCTTATCATCCGACATCACCAGATAACCAACTACATTAATAAATAAAAACCACAATATAAGTCCAGTTTGCATAAAATTCTAGCGGTCCCCCTATCCCGGGACATCTCCCTGTCTCCATTATAATCCTCAGCAGAGACATGTTCAACGCGGGCAGGGAACCGCATCATTTTGAAGAGACACTCTTGTTAGATCGACAGTTTAGATGATTTTAGGACTCCTGCTTGGGAATACCGTTCAGACTTGGTACTCTTTTGGCTGCTTTGGCTGGACGAACAGCGATGTTTTCTTCCCGAATGCTATCTTTGTTCTGCTGGTTATGGATCTTTTCGGGTTTGTTATGCGGCATATGGGTATCACCTCCTTGGCTTACGTTGCCTGAAAACAGAGGATCTTATACCGCATCACATGTATGATTAGGGATAGGCGCAGCAATCACTCTCCATAACGTCCGTTATTCGCAACTAGCGTTACATGCGTGATGCGATCTGCGCTAACTCAGAGCTTGCTCTACTCTCCCTTTTTCTCCATAGCCGCCTTCAACAGATCTCCAAGGTTAGACCCAATGGACTCCTGCTTCGCATATTGTTTCACCAGCTTTTGCTGATCCCGTTTGTTCACATGCTGTTTGTCCTTATCCAATGTTTCTGTAATACCGCATGGCAGACATTGCACGTACAGCCCCGCCTTGCCTTCTTTGATCTCCATCTTTTTGTGGCACTGCGCACAACGACGATTGGACAGTCTCTTCTCTGCCGAACGACGATAACCGCAGTCCTCGGTAGGGCATACAAGGAATTTGCCACGCTTGCCCTTCTTCTCCAGTAATCGTGCATTACAGTCCGGGCAATGGCTATTCGACACATTATGCGGCTTATACTCCGCTTTGCTGCCTTTTACCGTAGACACAAGCTCTTTCGCCATTGAACGGATACTATCCAGGAATGGTTCCGGTTTCCCTTGCCCACGAGCGATGCGTTCCAGTTCAGCTTCCCAGCGGGCAGTTAGATCCGGTGTACGCAGCTGCGGAGCAGCCAGTTCAATCAACTGTTTTCCTTTGCCGGTTGGATGCATGCTGTTGCCTTGACGATCAATGGTATCGGAACTGACCAGCTTCTCAATAATATCCGCTCGTGTTGCCGGAGTACCCAGTCCATACTTCTCCATTTGGGATAGCAAAGCAGCTTCGGTATATCGTTTGGGCGGCATCGTCCGGCCACTTTTAATATGACAACGCTGAACTGTCACAGACTGTCCTTGCTGCACATCTGGCAAAAGCGCACGCTCATGGTCTGCTGCATCATCAGCACGGTCATCGTCATCATCGCTGTAATCGCCGCCGTAGACTTCACGCCATCCACTTTCTTTCACCGTTGTGCCTTTGGCATGGAAGGAATCGCTCCCCACCTGCACCGTGATCGCAACCGAATCATACTTCGCTGCCGGGTAGAACAGGCTGATAAAACGACGTACGATCAGATCGTACAACTTGCGTTCCTCCGGGTTCAGTTGATTCAGAAGCACCGTCTGCTCTGTTGGAATGATTGCATGGTGATCGGTCACTTTGCTGTCATCCACAATACGTTTGGTGATATTCAGATTTTTGCGCAGCAAAGGACGTGCCAGCGATGCGTAAGGTCCAATGGCTACACTGTCCAGCCGCTCTTTCAACGTTGCTGTCATATCCGAAGTCAGGTACCGACTGTCCGTACGAGGATATGTCACAAGCTTGTGTTGTTCATACAGACGTTGCAGGACATTTGATGTTTGCTTCGCCGAGAAACCGTATTTCCGGTTGGCATCCCGTTGCAGTTCCGTCAGGTCATATGCCAGTGGATGCGGCTCAACCTTCTCGCTTTTCTTCACTTGAGCAATCGTGCCCTTGCGTCCGTCTACCCGTTTCTTTAATTCTTGAGTTTCTTGAGGGTTGAAGATTCGCGAATCTCCTCCAGTCGCCCGCCACACAGCCTGAAAACCTCCCAGATCTGCCGTTAATGTCTCATACTCCTGCGAGCGGAAACCGTTAATTTCATTTTCCCTGTCCATAATCATACCCAAGGTTGGCGTCTGAACCCGCCCAGCAGATAACTGTGCATTAAAACGAACGGTTAGTGCCCTTGTCACATTAAGTCCAATCATCCAATCGGCTTCCGCCCGGCAACGTGCTGATTCATAGAGACGGTCGAACTGACTGCCTGGCTTCAGCGAGGCAAATCCGTCTTTGATCGCCTTATCCGTCTGGGATGAAATCCACAGGCGCTTGAAAGGTTTTTTCCACCCCGCCATCTGCATGATCCAACGGGCCAACAATTCTCCCTCACGGGCCGCATCCGTGGCAATGACTAGCTCCCCTACATCCTGACGCTTCATCAGCTGTTGGACCGCTTTATATTGATGGTTAGTCTCTTTGAGCACCTTCAGTTTCGTACGGTCTGGCAAAATTGGCAGGTCCTCCAGATTCCATGTTGCATACTTCTTATCGTAATCCTCCGGCTCAGCTAATCCAACCAGATGCCCAAGCGCCCAGGTAACGATATATTTTGGGCCTTCCATATAACTTTTATGTTTATCACGCGCACCCATGACTCTGGCTATTTCGCGTGCTACAGATGGTTTTTCTGCGAGTACTAATGTCTTCACTTCATATCTCTTCCTCTCTGATAAAACCTTATGTCACTTTTATTCTATCTTTTCATTATATCATTTCGTGGTAATGGTATGCTCTGTCTTCGCTCTTGCCTTGTCTATTTCAGCATCTAGCCTCACGTTTAATCATTATGTAATATACATGTTATATTTAATCACACAAAAGTCTTTGATAGTTTTCCTGAGTGCACGTAATCGGAAGCATCAATTAGCATTAATACTGTAAAGTATTGATGTATACGTTTTTTTGGATAAATATAAACATTGTAAGATTACCTTACATAACTATAGAATGTGTCAAAAGCATATAAACCAGATTAACGAACACACACATCAATGGGACACACGAAGGGAGCGTGGATGCATGACTTATCATGGATCTGTATTGAAAAAAAGTGGGGCTTTGTTATTGGCGGGAGCTGTTGTTGCTACAACATGGGGAGGAACGGTTCCATCGGCATCCGCCGCAACAGCAACGTCTACGAGCAAAACTACGGTTGCAGCTGTAACCGCAGGTAAAGCGCCTGCTACTGCCGCAGCATTTACTAAGGCCATGGAAGAAGCCGCAACACTTGCAGGTGTTCCTTTTACCATGGACAAGCTCTCTGGCTCAAGCGTACAACGTAAAGATGCTGCGGTCGCCTTGCAACAATGGCTCGAACTTGAGTCTGCTTCCGAATCATTCAAAGATGTTCCAGATCAAGCTTCCTATGCGGGTGCTGTCGGTGCATTGAATACCGCAGGTTTAATGAGAGGCTATACCGAATCCCTCTTCCTTCCTAACGCTGTGCTCACGGAGAATGACCTATCTGTACTGAAAGACCGCATTTATAACTACATAAAACCGTTTGTCCTGGAGGAAGCAACCATCATGGATCTCCAGGCCGCAATGAAGCAAGGAAAACTGACATCGAAAGAGCTGGTTCAGAAATATCTGGACCGCATTGAAAAATACGATGATCAAGGTGTAAGCATAAACGCTGTATTAACATTGAACCCCGATGCGCTCCAAATTGCGGAGCAATTGGATGAAGAACGTGCAGCTCAAGGTGCTCGTGGACCTCTGCATGGCGTTCCGATTCTGGTCAAAGATAACTTCGATACCAATGATATGCCGACAACCGCAGGCTGTATCTGTCTGAAGGATTCCATTCCTGCTCACGATGCTGAACAAGTGAAGAAACTCAAAGCAGCTGGCGCCATTATTTTGGGTAAAACCAACCTGCATGAATTCGCATTTGGCATCACGACATCCAGCTCATTGGGTGGACAAACATTGAACCCTTACGCCCTGGACCACTATCCAGGTGGCTCAAGCGGTGGAACAGGTGCTGCCATTGCATCTAACTTTGCTGCAGCTGGCATGGGTACAGACACTGGCGGTTCGATCCGAATCCCGTCCAGCTTCAACAGCCTTGTGGGTATCCGTCCAACCATCGGACTGTCCAGCCGTGAAGGCATTATCCCATTGGCTTTGACACAGGATGTCGGTGGACCTATGGCTCGTACTGTTAGTGACGCTGCAATCATGCTGGATGCTACAGCCGGATATGATAAAAAGGATGTGGCTACAGCTTACGCAGTTGGAAAAATACCTTCCAGCTATACGGACTTCTTGGATGTAAACGGGTTGAAAGGTGCACGCATCGGTGTAGCCACTGAACTTATCCCAAGTACCAAAGCTGAAGAAAAAGCCGTAGCTGACGTGATCAACACCGCTGTGGAAGAACTGAAGTCACTGGGAGCAACCGCAGTTCCCATTTCTATCCCCAACTTGACTGAGATCAACAAATACCCAAGTCTCAGCGGATATGAATTCAAATTTCAACTGAATGACTATCTGGACTCATTGGGCGCAGATGCTCCATATCACAGTCTGTCCGAGATCATCGCTTCCGGAGAGTTCGACAAATCTCAGGAGCAATCCATGAAGACGCGGGATGCTCGCCAAACGTTGGAGACTACAGAGTACAAGGACATCGTTCTGAAACGTACCCAAGTTACACGTGAGTCCCTGCTGAAAGTTATGGCAGACAACAACCTAGATGCCATCATCTATCCTACATCTACGCAGGCTGCTGGTGTTATTGGCGAAGGACAAAACTCTGGTGGTAACAACCGTTTGAGTCCTTTCTCCGGCTTCCCGGCGATCACGGTCCCTGCTGGTTTTACAACCGATGGGTTACCAGTAGGTATGGAATTCCTTGGTCGCGCCTTTGATGAAGGAACCCTGATCAAGCTGGCTTACAGTTACGAACAAGGAACTCATCACCGCCAAGCCCCTAAGCTTACGCCATAAAACATTTATGGGATTAAGCAATTCGTGTTAAATCAAAAAGAAACATAGCCATAATCGCATTCCTTCAAACGAATTACCTCAAAAAAGAGACCACCCTCTTCATGACTGCATGAAGTCTGGGTGGTCTCTTTTGTTTTCTCTATTTATATCTGAGTTATATACAGTCGTATGTCATTCATTCCTAAACCCTGTCCGGTACGCCCCATTTGAGCACCAGACCCGCGTAAGTCAAGCCACCGCCAAAGCCAAAGAGAGCTACGCTCTGTCCTTCTTTCAATTTCCCTTCATCCACTGCAAGCTGCAGCGCCAGCGGAATGGAAGCGGCAGATGTGTTCCCACGATACTCAACACTGGTTAACGTACGTTCCAAGGGAACTGGTCCACGTTCGCATACAGCCTCAATCATTCTCATGTTGGCACTATGCGGGACAAACCAGTCAATCTGCTCAGATCTTAATCCAGCTTTCGTTATAAGATTACCCAATTGCTCTGGAATCGTCCGTACAGCCCATTTATAAATCTCTCGGCCATTCTGAACTAAACAACCTTCACCCTGTAATGGTACACCATTCATTTCTGAAGACAAGCCACTCTTATAGAGATGTACACCACCATCTCCATGCGTACCTGATACAGCTGCCATAAAGTCACCTTCTCCAGCTGCTGATCTCTCCACCAAGAAGGCTCCCGCTCCGTCACCAAACAATACGCAAGTCGTGCGGTCAGTGTAATCCGTAATTTTGGATAAAGTCTCTGCTCCAATAACCAGTACTTTACGGTACATTCCACTGGTCACCAGACTATCAGCTAGCTGTAGCCCATAGGTAAAACCAGCGCATGCAGCATTTAAATCCAGTACGCCCGTGTGTGGGATTTTAAGGTTAGCCTGTACCCGGGATGCCGTACTTGGAAAAGCATATTCAGGTGTGCTTGTAGCTACAAGGATCATATCCACATCTTCCACACTTACTTGATAACGATGTATCATATCTTCCACAGCCTTGGTAGCCAGGTCAGATACAAACTGATCCTCGGCTGCAATTCTTCGTTCTCTCATGCCTGTACGCTGTACGATCCATTCGTCACTTGTCTCGACCAACTTCTCCAGATCAGCATTCGTTAATATTCGATCCGGTACATATGTCCCCATTGCCGTAATGGTTGCCTTTGATTGATAATTCATACCGGTACTCACCTCATTTGTTTTTTATTATTATAGCACTAAGTCTTAGAACTTGGTACTAATTTATGAAAAGACAGCTCAGAGTCAATCTTGCCTTCAAGTAAAATACAAGATACATCTGTTTGTGGAAGGATGGAAGCATCGTTCAAGAGCGTTCAACACTAACTTTTGCCCGACTACTGGACTGTGGTTGTGTCCTGGCATATTGGACAGCCACGCTTGAGGAAACGGATACAATATCACATAGAGAACATGCTATCGCAGAATCGGCAGCCTGTTCTCTAATTATAATAGCCAGTTTACGAACTTCACCTCAGGAAAGCGGCTATCCGGTCCTTTCATTAAGTTCCCGCCTTGATTTTTCAGATACATATTGAAGAAATCCAGCATATAGGCATTGATCACGGAGTTCGCTCTTTCGGGCGCAATCTTTCCTGTAATGCCCAGCATGTTGAAAATCGAAGAAATGAACTGTACATCGGCAAAATTCAAATGCTCCGTATTATCGATATAGAGGACTTGTCCCCCTTCGTCGACCGTTTCGCGCATCCGTTCAAGCTCTAACTTTTTATCTTCCGTTACTTGATCCTCCCACTCTCTTGTCGAGCCCATAAGGTTAAGCTCTGCATCCGTGTAGACCCGGTTATCCATCACCCTTTTTAATTTTTCGGAATAGCTTTCCGAGTTGATGAACAAAAACGGCTTTCGCAGCCCCTCTCTTTCACGCAGTCGATAAAGCCCTCCATCTAAGTCTATTCCAACCGTGATTCTCGGATCGTAAGAAGCGTCATAGGCAGTCGCTCCGCCTATGGAATGACCGAACACCCCGACATGACCGAGATCGATCCTCCCTTTTAGATGACTTGGAATCTGCCCCGATTGTATGAGGTCGAACTGGTCCAGCGCAAATGCCACATCTTCGGTTAAAACTTTTCCCAACTTGTCTCGAACTCCCCTTCCCGTCTGGTAATCATGATCGGGCGAGAATAAGTTGTCGGTTGTGCTGGTCGTGATTCGACCGTCCGGAAACTTGGTCGCAAATGTATTGTAGGTGTGGTCGATCACAGCCACGATATATCCGTGACTCGCGAGATTTTCGGCTTGCGACGTGTGGAGGAACCTGGAAGAGACGTTTCCAGGATTTGCAAGAATTAACGGGTATGAGGCCTGTTCCGAAGAGACTTCGCCCCCCGAATATGAATGACTGGATACATACCTCAGGTGTTGAAAAGTAAACCCAGGAAGACCAAAGTTCTCCCCCATATAAGATAAAATCCGGGTATCAGGGATAAAGGGAGCGTACTCCCCAGTACCGGCTTCAGTCGGATACCATACCTGAACCATCAATTCTCTCTTGCCCGTCGCGGTTTTTCCAAATGTCTCCTCTCGGTTAGGGTCGACGAAATGGAAGACTTGCATACCTACCTTCAACTTGCCGGTTGGCGCCGGAAGGTCGAATACGGGAAACACATAGTTAAGGCACGCTGTTGCGATTAACCCAATTACAATTAAAAGGGGACCCAGCACTCTACGGATTCGCGAGGTAGTCCGTACGGCTTTCTGCGTTATGAAAACATCTATAATTGAAAGCATAAGCATCAGGATCGTAAATCCGTATAAAAATAAAAGCTGAACCCTGTATCCTTCGACAAGAAGATGTATCACTAAAAAAATGGAGCCTGCTCCGCTTGTCAGGAGCAAAGCAGATCTCCTGATACGTTGATTGAAAATAAATGGGATTGCCAACAAAAAAACACTTGAAAAGAACAACAGTATTTCAAAAAGCCTCACGACAACTCCCCCTAAAAATTAATCCCTTCGATGGATAGGATTAATATACAGGAGCAGCAAGATTGATACCTATTGATCTAGATTACAATCGCCTTACACTCTTGTAAGATTGTTGTAAGTTGCCTACGATGGGGCAAAAAACAGCATGTTATGTGCTGGCTTCTTCCTTTCGGCAAGATTAGTTTGTTTGTTCATCTATCAAGTATGTATCCAGGTTGCTGGTTAAGTGCACATCTGGATATTTGAGGTGAATGGGTAATAAAAAAACAGCCCATCAAATCTGAGCTGTTCCTAATTTCATAGATTAAATTAGACAAAAATAAAAACCACCACCGAATAACATCGGCAGTGGTTCTTTGCTTGGCGGCGTCCTACTCTCCCAGGACCCTGCGGTCCAAGTACCATCGGCGCTAGAGGGC
>NZ_VEBF01000095.1 GCF_007676705.1 Paenibacillus xylanexedens | reverse complement strand
GGAGTGTGAGGTGAGGGGGATTAAGATGATTAGAGAAGGTGAGTTAAGGTGGAAGGAGAATATGGGGGGAGGGAAGGGGAGATGAATTTGGATGATTTGTGGAGTAAGGTAGAAGGTTTGGGGGAGGGAGTGGGTGAGGGGATGAAATTGGTGGGGTGTGTGAAGGGTAATGGGTATGGAGAGGGAGGGGTGGGGAGGGGGAGAGAAGTGGAAGGAGTGGGTGTGGATTAGTTAAGTGTGGGTTTTGTTGAGGAAGGTGTGGAAGTGGGAGAAGATGGGATTAGAATTGGAATGGTGGTATTGGGATATAGGGGGGGTGAAGGGATTGGTGTTGGA
>NZ_VEBF01000989.1 GCF_007676705.1 Paenibacillus xylanexedens | reverse complement strand
TCCCAGTACGAACAGCCTTGACAACTTATTGATCTACCATACAATTCCTACTCAACTAACCATCATATATTTTTTCTCTTTCAACAAACCACCTTCAACAAATCCATCTCCTCCCCCTCCAATTCCCACCCACAACACAACCACTCCCACACCACCCATAACAACTCTCAACCACTTACCCCAACTCACCAATAACACCACACCCCTACTACCCATC
>NZ_VEBF01000988.1 GCF_007676705.1 Paenibacillus xylanexedens | reverse complement strand
CTCCCACCTTCACCCTCCATTCAATCCCTCTCCCAACACCTTCAACCTCCCCATCATCCCCCTCACCTTCCACTTCATCTATTTCCACACCCAAATCCTTATCCTTCTCTATTCCCGAAACACGCTCTACCACACCATCCCCCTCCATATCGAATCCGATACCTACCGCATCCTCCTCCTCACAAACTTTATCCAACACCTCATTTACCCTGTCCCT
>NZ_VEBF01000987.1 GCF_007676705.1 Paenibacillus xylanexedens | reverse complement strand
AAGAGCTGGGAATGTGTTTAGTGATTCATGGTGTATTGGGGGGTGGAGGAAGGGAGGTGTAGGTGGAGGGGGAGGAGGGAAAATTATCGGGGGGTATGGAGATGGAAGGTTGAAAGGGGTTAATTGGATTAGTGGTGGAGAAGCAGTGTGTGGGCTGGTTAAGGGTGTAGAAAGGGATTGTAGGAGAGGTGGGAAAGGAGGTAAGGGAAAAGGAAGG
>NZ_VEBF01000986.1 GCF_007676705.1 Paenibacillus xylanexedens | reverse complement strand
CTCAAAAGAACTCCCTCTCCTGCAACCTAACCCACCCCACCTCACTCCCAACACACCCAAACACCCCACAACCCAACTTCTAACTCCACCTATTCCTTATCTCACTCTTCCCCAAGCTCATAATCTAATTCCCCACTATCCCATCCCTCCCCCATCCATCAATCCAGCGCAGCCAGTCTGCTTCCTTACGCAAGAAACTAGCAAAATCAACGTTCCT
>NZ_VEBF01000985.1 GCF_007676705.1 Paenibacillus xylanexedens | reverse complement strand
ACATTCATCACAAATCTAAACCCCTGCTCCACCCACCACCTTACCTACCTCTTCCTCACATTTACCCCAAAAACACCATTTCACTTCCCCTTTCTCATCCTTAAATTTAAACATCAAACCACCCCTTTACCAATTCATCCCTCTACTCACCACCTCCTCAATAATACCCTACCCCTTCCCTTCGTCACCCCTCATCAACAACTCACCCTCTCTATCC
>NZ_VEBF01000984.1 GCF_007676705.1 Paenibacillus xylanexedens | reverse complement strand
TAGGCATATAAACAAGTCGAAGAGCAATAATAATGGGGAGTAGGATGTGTGTAATGATTTGTTGAAGGTGTTTAGTAGTTGGTGGTTGGAGAAGATGTACAGGATGGGGAAATTGAATGGAGTTTAAGTTTTGTTTGATGTGTGGATTTACAGCAGTGCTATTTTGTGGAGTTATTTGAGCTGTAATTAGAGAAAAGTGGTGTTGATTTTGGTATTG
>NZ_VEBF01000983.1 GCF_007676705.1 Paenibacillus xylanexedens | reverse complement strand
CCTCCCCTTCCCCTTCTCCATAACATTAACCCTCCTCTCCCCCATCCATGATCATCCCGCACAATCACTCAAACCCACATCCCCTCCCCAAACCTCATCCTTACAAATGAAGATCCACCCCTAACTCTACTCTATTATAACCTCATCTCCACCCAAAACCTTTCACCAATCTCATATTACCCTCACCCCTACACTCACATCAATAACCCCCCACATT
>NZ_VEBF01000982.1 GCF_007676705.1 Paenibacillus xylanexedens | reverse complement strand
GGGGGAGGGGTGAGTAAGAGGTAGGGAAGGTGGGGTGAAGTTTGGGAGAAGTAGGGGAAAGGGTAGGTAATAGGGAATAGTTGTTTTGTTGGGGTGAAGAGAAGTGGAAAGAGGGAGGAATGTGTGAGTTGGGGATGGGGGTGGGGGGGATTAGGTAGTTGGTGAGGTAAGGGGTGAGGAAGGGGAGGATGGGTAGGGGGAGCGAGTGGGGTAGGGT
>NZ_VEBF01000981.1 GCF_007676705.1 Paenibacillus xylanexedens | reverse complement strand
GAGGGCTTATCCAATAGCAAGTTCTAAATCGCATGTTTCGTTTCGAATCTAGTTTTCAGAGAATGATCTCTGAAATGAAAATCGGTACATCACAGAACGTGTGTATGATTTTCAGTTCCATATCTGATTTCAAGAAGCTATGCTTCGACAAATCGCGTTTGGTGGCGATGGCGGAGGGGTTCCACACGTACCCATCCCGAACACGACCGTTAAGCCC
>NZ_VEBF01000980.1 GCF_007676705.1 Paenibacillus xylanexedens | reverse complement strand
TTGTAAGGCCTGTAATCCTCAAAACCCATTGTGATCCCATACATCCGTATGTATTTCAACATAACAAACTAAACCACACCCCCTATTAACATCATATACACCCACCCCTTTTTCATAATCTCCCTCCACACCACCTTTTTCCTCCCCCAACTCCCACACATTAAAATTAATCCTCAACGCACACTTCAACTCCTCAGTCCAAGCCGCATTATCATCTT
>NZ_VEBF01000094.1 GCF_007676705.1 Paenibacillus xylanexedens | reverse complement strand
GAGGATGGTGGAGGGGAAGGATTAGGAAGAGATGAAGGAGGAGTAGTTAAAGAAGGAGGAATGGAGTATGGAGAGGTGGTGGATGTGTGGAGGATTGAAGTAGAGGGGAAGAAGGATGACTGTATTGTTGTTTGTTGAATTGGTATGAGGAAGGGTGATGGTAAAAAAGAGGGTTTGATGGGAATGGAATGGAGAGAGTGGGATGAGAGAGAGAGGGGTGGGGGGAAGAATGGGGGTAAAGAGGGGAAGAAAGGGAAAGATGAGGGTGGTGGGAAGTGGGAAGGGGGTAAGGGAGGGGGAGTGGATCAGGGGAGGATAGAGTGGGTTGAGATGTACA
>NZ_VEBF01000979.1 GCF_007676705.1 Paenibacillus xylanexedens | reverse complement strand
CTCAGCCAAGCCTTTGCCTGTGCCTATATAGAATCCAACTTCCCTCCACAATGCATCATCCATCCACAGTCTCCCCCCAACATACCTCTCGTTCTCACATCCGCCTCCCATCCCAGCCTCCTCCACATATCCAACTCCACCACGCTCACTCTCCACCCACTCCTCCTTCCCTCCTTCTGCAAACTACCCATTCGCCCCATCAATCCCACACACCTTCA
>NZ_VEBF01000978.1 GCF_007676705.1 Paenibacillus xylanexedens | reverse complement strand
TCACCCTAAATCCACCCCACACCCACCCACATTCCCACCCTCCCCTTCCTCAATCACACATTCCAACATCTCCTCCCCTTTCACTCCCCTCAACCCCACCAATTCCCAACCACACCGCATCGTCCCCACCATACCCTCTCCATTATCTCTAATTACCATCCCCACTCCTCCTACTTCTCCTTCCTCCACAAATTTAACCAAACTCTTCCCTCCCTCCA
>NZ_VEBF01000977.1 GCF_007676705.1 Paenibacillus xylanexedens | reverse complement strand
GGACACTAGCTAAGACGGAGACTCAGATTTGGTATGATAGGAAAGTGAGTGGGCTGGAGGGGAAAACGTAGATTTTTCAGGGGGATAGTGGATTGACTAGAGGGTATGTGGGGTCTTGGAACGTATGGAACGGGGGGGTGAGGAGTGGTATGGAGTGGAAGGTCAAGGTGAGGGAGAAGGATTGACTGGACGTGCTGCGGAAGATTGAAGCGACGTTG
>NZ_VEBF01000976.1 GCF_007676705.1 Paenibacillus xylanexedens | reverse complement strand
CTATCACAACCCCCATCTCAATCCTCTTTTTCCTTTTTTTCCCAAAAACAAAAAGCACAGCCCAAACAACCCCCATCCCAACTACCACACTCTATTCTAACCCTCTCTCCCTTCTACCTCACTTTATTCCACACCCCATTCCCCACAACATCCATCACCAACCACAACTCCCTCACTATCCTCCACCACATCCCCCTCCACCTCTCAACCAACCCATC
>NZ_VEBF01000975.1 GCF_007676705.1 Paenibacillus xylanexedens | reverse complement strand
CTATACCCTCCAACACCTACAATCCCTGACTGTCCCCACCCACCCGGATGACTTCCCCTCCATTCCCCATCACCTCTTCAATCCACACCCTTTCTTTCCTCTCATCATCACCCATAACATTCCTTACCTCCACAACCTCACTCCTCCCTTCCATCTCTTCTGTATCCACCTCATTCACCTTTTCTCCATATTTTAAAATCCCGTTCACCTCACCTCTC
>NZ_VEBF01000974.1 GCF_007676705.1 Paenibacillus xylanexedens | reverse complement strand
GGAAGGAGAAGGTGAATGGGTGGGATTAGAGGGAAGGTGAGGGGGGTAAGTGATGATATAGGGGTTGGGTGGGGGAGTTGGGGGACTGTGGAGAGTTGGGTCGAAGGATGGTAGATTTAGGTGAGAGATTAAGGAGTGGGGGGGGTGGGGAGGAGGTTGGTGGTTGGGTGAAATTTGAATTCGGTGGAATGAAGAGGGATGTTGAAGTGGAATTATGC
>NZ_VEBF01000973.1 GCF_007676705.1 Paenibacillus xylanexedens | reverse complement strand
ATCACCACAATCCCCTCCCTACCGCTAATCCCCAAGACCACAAACACCTATACCACTCTATCCATCTTCAATACATCCCCACCTCCCTTATCTCCCCCGCCAATCTGTTTTTTTTATCTTCCCACTCAACATCCACTTAACAACACCACCCTCTAACTATTCACAACCCCACACAACCACACATCAACTCCCACCTTCTTTTCGTTCATCATAACAAA
>NZ_VEBF01000972.1 GCF_007676705.1 Paenibacillus xylanexedens | reverse complement strand
AGCGTGAGAGAGGGGTGAGAGAATGGGATTGGAGAGTGGAAAGGAAAGGAAGGGGGGGATGAATTGGATGAAGGAAGGGGCTTGTAGAAGTTATAAGTTAATAGAGTGTATGGTGAAGGGTTGGGATTTATGAAGTGAATTTGGATTAAATGAATGGATTATTTCTGGATGAGGATGTAAGGTTCAGGGGAAAATAGGGATTGGAGTAGAGCTAACTG
>NZ_VEBF01000971.1 GCF_007676705.1 Paenibacillus xylanexedens | reverse complement strand
AAATTGTTGTATAGTAAGAAATGAGTTTGGAAGACCGGTCGATTGGAGAACAAAGTGATAGTGTGGTGTCGGGTTAGAGAGATGAATGAGAGTGTGAGATAGTTTTTGAAATTTGTGAGAGTGAAATAAGTATAGTTGGAAGGGAGGGGGTAAAGTGAGAGAGTTAAGTTGTTGTTGATTGTGATAGGGATATGGGACAGGATGGTGTAATAAGATTT
>NZ_VEBF01000970.1 GCF_007676705.1 Paenibacillus xylanexedens | reverse complement strand
CTTTCCCTTTTCCTCTTTTTAATATCCAAATATTCCCCATCCTCATCTCAACTCTCTCTCCAACCTCCCTAACCCTCATTTTCCCCTTTCCCAACATCACATCAATATTCATTATAATCCCCATATATTCACCTCACACCACTAGCTCATTTTCTCATTTCATATCAATCCCTTCCTCCAACAATCTTTCCACCACACCCCAAAACACGCCAATCACC
>NZ_VEBF01000093.1 GCF_007676705.1 Paenibacillus xylanexedens | reverse complement strand
AAACAACCCAACCCCTCGCCTTTCTTTCCCAATCTTATCCATCTCAAAATACTTCACAAACATTACCAAACAACACCCATCCAAACAACCATCCCTAACCCCAACCGCCACCTCTCCCCACATCAAAACTTTATCATCAAGAATCCTCATATAAACATCCCCACACCACATAACACTCTCCTCCATATCAAACACATTCAACAAATCATCCCCCACCCCCCCCCCTTTTTGCTCGTGGACAACATTCTACACATTCACCATCCCAAACCTCCCGTTGGTCTCAAAAACCTAACCATCAACGAACCATTCTTCATTCGTCATTTCCCACACTATCCCC
>NZ_VEBF01000969.1 GCF_007676705.1 Paenibacillus xylanexedens | reverse complement strand
AACATAGCCCAACCATCACCCATATTCCCATTTCCTCTACCTTCTTAAATCCCACTCAAACCGTTCATCCACCTCTCTATTTTTACCAATCCTTTCATTTCATCTAGCGATACTCTAATACATCCTTCAAATTTCACATTTTCTCCACCACCTTTTCTCCCACATTCGTTTCCCTCACCAGCTTCCCCGCCACTTCTTTCTCCACCAATCTTTTTACA
>NZ_VEBF01000968.1 GCF_007676705.1 Paenibacillus xylanexedens | reverse complement strand
GCACAATCCATGCCTGTTTCTACCCTTTTTTTCTCTTTTTATCCACCTTGTTCCCAACCTTTCCCTGCGGCATCCCCTTACCCTCCAATTTACCCTCCATACCCCTTCTCCTCTTCCCAAAAAAACTTTTTGTCTCTGATCACCTTCTCTCATATAAATACTATCAACCCATTCTCACCTCTCCTATATAACATTGTTACCCTTGATACTCTTTTCTT
>NZ_VEBF01000967.1 GCF_007676705.1 Paenibacillus xylanexedens | reverse complement strand
CTGTCAAAACCGTCCTAATCAAACCCATCACCTATATCAACTTCTCTCGTCAATCGCTTCGGACATATATCCATTTTTATAAACTTACCCTTCAAGATCTGATTGTTCTATACCACGACATCCATACACACATTCCCAAACTCACATTCCCATACCAACCCACTCCACCTCCACATAATCCCATCAAATCCATTATTCACCATACCCCTACACACCAC
>NZ_VEBF01000966.1 GCF_007676705.1 Paenibacillus xylanexedens | reverse complement strand
CCCCCCTCCATCCCAATCTCCTCTCCACCCTCCCCCACCCTAGTTCATCCCAACACCCTCATCTCCCCCTCCTAACCGAACCTCAACACAACACCATGCTCCCCCCACCTCACCTATCCACACTCACCTATCCTCTACTCCCTCACTTCCTCCACCATCCCCTACCTTTAAACACCACACCCACTACCACCAACCCCCAAACTCCCCTTCTTCCGCTC
>NZ_VEBF01000965.1 GCF_007676705.1 Paenibacillus xylanexedens | reverse complement strand
CCCCTTTCCCATTCTCCAGCACAGTTCCCTATCGTGACCCCTGCTCCCACGCTCCCTCCCACCATAACCCTAAACCCCCATGATACCCCCCCTCATCCCACTTCCTCATATACCCCATCATGCTCCACCCTTCTCCACCCCACTCCACCCACTCGGCGTATGTTCTCATCACCTGTCTCATTCCCGTCTCCCGCCCTCCATCTCTCCCTACTTCTATT
>NZ_VEBF01000964.1 GCF_007676705.1 Paenibacillus xylanexedens | reverse complement strand
ACAATTAGTCACTTTCCCAGAATTGTTTCTCACTGGTTACTCAGTTGGAGAAAATGTAAGTACACTGGCTGAAACGATCGATGGCCTGTACATGACAAAGGTCCGCAACTTATGTAAAGACCATGAAATCTATTTGGTTATCAGCTTTCCTGAAGATGGGCAAGACGGCAACTATTACATTTCCTCAGCGCTCATTGATCCTAAGGGGGAAGTGTTGG
>NZ_VEBF01000963.1 GCF_007676705.1 Paenibacillus xylanexedens | reverse complement strand
CACAATAAGTACTCTCGAGTCCTCACCCATCCCCCTCCGAGACAGCCACATCGTCTGCACACTTTTATCCGACCCCCATACATAATTCATACTTACCCCCCATCCTTCTCTACCCTCATCCTCCCTCCCTACCACCACAACACGCACCTTCACCTCCCCTCCCCTCCCATAACCCACTCCAATTCCCTTCCTTTCTACCCTCATAACCACATCAATAT
>NZ_VEBF01000962.1 GCF_007676705.1 Paenibacillus xylanexedens | reverse complement strand
CGAGACGTGCAGTGGTTAGAGGATCTGCATAATTGTCATGGGGCGCTCTGCGGTACGAAGAAATGGTATGCAAGGTGTTATTGAGTTGGAGGAGTTGGGGGGGGTAAAGGGTGGTGGAATGGGGAGATTGGGAGGAAAAGGTGGATGGGGGGGGAAGGGTAGAAAATGGGAAGGGGGTGGGGGTGTATGTGGATTATTGGGGATGGGATTAGTGATTG
>NZ_VEBF01000961.1 GCF_007676705.1 Paenibacillus xylanexedens | reverse complement strand
GGACAGGTTATGGTGTCGGTGAGTTAAGAAAGGAGGTGGAATAAGGATGGGGAGATGAGATGATGGAGAAGAAGAAGAAGTTGTAGAAGGATTGGAGGAAGAGATGAAAGTGGTGGATGATGGATTTGAGGGGAGAAGTACTGCTTCGTTGGGTTGAGTTGAAGGGCAAGGGAGGGAAGGGAAAGAGATTAGACGTGGAGCCAATTGGATGGAGATGA
>NZ_VEBF01000960.1 GCF_007676705.1 Paenibacillus xylanexedens | reverse complement strand
AGTGCAGTAAACGATATGGGGATCGGACATAGAGCGGGGTTGGAGGGTGAGGGAGGGATTGTGGGTATTGGAGGGAGGGGGTGTTTAATGGTTGGGAGAAGGGAAGAGGGAGGTTGGGTGGGGAATGATGAGTTGGGAGATTAGGGGGGGAGAGGAGGAGGTTTTTTAGGTTAGGAGAGGGTGGATTCGATTGTTGGAGGAGGTTATGGGGGGGAGGA
>NZ_VEBF01000092.1 GCF_007676705.1 Paenibacillus xylanexedens | reverse complement strand
ATCCCCTCCACCAACCAAACCTTCTCCTCATCCTCCCCCTTACCCTTCTTCTCGTCTCCCTTCATCTCTTCCCACTTCTCAACACCTTCATTCCCATCTTCCCCCTCATCATCACCAAAAACCTGTCCATCACGCAAAATCACCTTATCCTTCAACCCTTCCATCACATCATACACATTAAATCTCCCAACCTCTTCTTCCATCTCCCAATCCAATAAAATCTGCACCACCACATCACCCACCTCTTCTTTCATATCCTCCCGGTCATCCTCATCCATTGTCTCAATCACTTCATACCTCTCTTCAATCAGCTTTTTGCGAATCCACTGATCTGTCTC
>NZ_VEBF01000959.1 GCF_007676705.1 Paenibacillus xylanexedens | reverse complement strand
AATGGGGGGGGTCAAGGGGGGATGGGAGTGGAAAGTGGGTGAGTTGAGTGGAGAAGAGGAGAGTGGAATTGGAGGTGTAGGGGTGAAATGGGTAGATATGTGGAGGAAGAGGAGTGGGGAAGGGGAGTGTGTGGGGTGTAAGTGAGGGTGAGGGGGGAAAGGGTGGGGAGGAAAGAGGATTAGATAGGGTGGTAGTGGAGGGGGTAAAGGATGAGTGG
>NZ_VEBF01000958.1 GCF_007676705.1 Paenibacillus xylanexedens | reverse complement strand
GAATCGAACCCGCGACCCTCGCCTTGGCAAGGCGATGCTCTACCGCTGAGCCACTTCCGCAAATAAGGGATGCGCGTGGAGGGACTTGAACCCCCACGTCAAAGACGCTAGATCCTAAGTCTAGTGCGTCTGCCAATTCCGCCACACGCGCATATAATGGTGAGTCATGAAGGGCTCGAACCTTCGACACCCTGATTAAAAGTCAGGTGCTCTACCAA
>NZ_VEBF01000957.1 GCF_007676705.1 Paenibacillus xylanexedens | reverse complement strand
ACACTCCCCTTTCCATCCCCCGTCGAACTGCTTTCCCACAAACTCTATCTTCTCCTCACCTAAAATCTTCAACCTCCCCAACCTGTAATCTTCCTTCAAACTACTCATATCTACTCCCACTTCACACACCATCTCCCCTTCAACCACAACATATTCCAATTTTCCATTCTCTTTATCCATTTTAAACGTCAACCCCGCCTCCATACCAAGCATTTCCAC
>NZ_VEBF01000956.1 GCF_007676705.1 Paenibacillus xylanexedens | reverse complement strand
TCCCTTCACACGTAAACCTCACCCACCACTTTCATATCCTCACCCAGCTCCTCAAACCACCATTCAACGTCCACATCCCCTTAATCCTTCCACTCTGGCAGCTCAAACCACCCTCCATCTTCAATCTTCCATTCACTTCCTACAACTCCACTCCACCTTACCATTCACCCTCACATTCTGAATTTCATCAAACATATCCACCACCAACTCGGTACATCA
>NZ_VEBF01000955.1 GCF_007676705.1 Paenibacillus xylanexedens | reverse complement strand
ACTCCAAAAACAACGACCAACCCAATAACCACAATTAAAAATTTCATTTCATCTCTCCTTTCAAGCTACTTAACCCCCATCTAAAATTCACCTCAAACCCTTCTTAACCATTCTAAATCACTATCCTTTCACAAAACTTATCAACCGCTTACAATAACTTCACTTATTTAAATTCTAACTCTAACACTATCCTCTCTACCTCACTTCAATACCCAACTA
>NZ_VEBF01000954.1 GCF_007676705.1 Paenibacillus xylanexedens | reverse complement strand
GAAATCACGATCATCTCCCACCCCATCACCGTTGATATCTCCCAACTTATTCACACCCCCCCGACCAAACCATTTCCTTTCATCCCATTCTATCCAGCCCCACCTATCCGTCCACACTCCATCCCCCTCCATCCCATCTACCTCTCATCCAAACCCAAACGCTTCCCTTTCTATACCAAATTCATTCACCTCCCGCAATCCACCAATCACAACATGCCA
>NZ_VEBF01000953.1 GCF_007676705.1 Paenibacillus xylanexedens | reverse complement strand
GTTGAGTGTGGTTGGGCGAGGGAGCGTAGTGATGGTGAAGAAGATATTGTTAGCTGTAAAGAGTTGGGATGGGGGAAAGATGAGGAGTGTGAGGGGGAGTGCGAAGGATATGGGCATGAAGATGGTGTGGAGTGGTGAGTGGGGGGGAAGGAGGGGAGGAGGAATAGTGAAGATGAGAAGGATGTGGAGTGGTAGATAAGTAGGAGGGATGAAGGGAGG
>NZ_VEBF01000952.1 GCF_007676705.1 Paenibacillus xylanexedens | reverse complement strand
AAATTCAAACCCATCAAGATTGCCAAAATAACTTCTTCTCACTACCTCATCACCATCAATTCAAATCTCCTCCCTCACATATAAACTCCTCCTAGACTTCAAATTATACCCTTCTATCAAAACAACCCATCCATCCACACAATTCCTCTTATCCATTTTAACTCTAACTTCTTCTGTTCCCCCTACATCACTCACCGTATTATTCTCAATACCTCCGCT
>NZ_VEBF01000951.1 GCF_007676705.1 Paenibacillus xylanexedens | reverse complement strand
TATAAGGCATGGGTTGTCGTGGAAAATAGGAGTGGAGGGAGTGGATGATACGTGTTGGTTTGAGAGGATGCTGGTTGTGTTGGAGTTGGAGAGGAGGTGGAAGTTTTTGTATGGAGCGGGTGGAGTGGTGGATGGTTTGATTGGGGATGACGAGTGGGGAGAATGGTTGTTGGGTAGGGAGGAGGAGCGATGGAGGAGGGTGGAAGTGGATTGTGGGGT
>NZ_VEBF01000950.1 GCF_007676705.1 Paenibacillus xylanexedens | reverse complement strand
ATTCGCATGCATCTACTCCATAAAGACCTTCATCTTCTCATCGTTACACCCAAACCTTACCCTAAACCTACACCTCTCACTCATTATCCCATCCACACTCCTCCCGCTAAACCCATCAACACCATTAATCTTACACACAACAACCCCTCACTACTCACCCTCAAAATGCTTAAAACCCAACACCATCTCATCATCATCACATCTACCCCTACTTTCATC
>NZ_VEBF01000091.1 GCF_007676705.1 Paenibacillus xylanexedens | reverse complement strand
GGAGAAAAGTGGGGAAGTTGGGATGAAGGTGGTGGGTAACTTTGTGGCTGTGAGAGGAGGGGTTGTAGAAAGGTAAATGTGTGTGGTATGGGTGGAGAATAGGAGGGGTGGAAGAGAGGGAAGAGATAGTGTAGGGAAGTGGAGAGAAAGAGGTGTGATGTGAGTATAATTGATATGATGGGAGAGGGAGTGATAGAGTGCTAGGAAGTGTTAAAGATAGGATAGGGGGTATGTGAGGATTGGTGGTGTGTTGTAATTTATAAAATAGGTGAAGTTAAAGAGGGGGGGAGGAAATGGAGGGTAGGGATAGAATTGATATGGTGAGTTTGTAATAAGGG
>NZ_VEBF01000949.1 GCF_007676705.1 Paenibacillus xylanexedens | reverse complement strand
ATATCCACATCATCAAGCAAGTTGGCTTCTGTTCTGCCATTCACAACTATTCCCGTCCACTGACCTTCCCCCAACCCCCCCATACACCATATACACTCATCGATTACTTCCCCCATCACATCTTCATCCTCCTCAATCACTCCTCACCTAAATGCCTATCTTCCCTAATTTCATCATCCTAAATAACTCTCTCTCCCATACTCCTTCCTCTCCAACCCC
>NZ_VEBF01000948.1 GCF_007676705.1 Paenibacillus xylanexedens | reverse complement strand
CATCTCCCTTTCATATATCTAACACCCCTGCAATCCTATTTCTCCATTCACCATAAAACCCATCTCATCCAACCCCCAATCACTCATCACCTCCACATCAATCCTTCGCATCTCCCCAACGCCTTCAACCTCTTTCCCAAATCCAATCCACCCCTCCTCCACTGGTTCCAATCACCCATTCACTATGATCAACAGTATGCCGTCCCACACCATATTCCT
>NZ_VEBF01000947.1 GCF_007676705.1 Paenibacillus xylanexedens | reverse complement strand
TGTTCTAGCTAGTCTCCTTCAGAGTTATTTTCTCATCTACCCTTTCCCCGCACCCCCCCATTCCATTCTCACCTCACACACGAACTATCTCAACACTCAAAATATCCCTCACCAACCCAATATTCAACAATTGATCTTCCCCCATCACATCATTATTCATCTCCCCCACCATAAACATACCCTCTTTTACCCTCCCAATACCTTCTATCACTTCATCTA
>NZ_VEBF01000946.1 GCF_007676705.1 Paenibacillus xylanexedens | reverse complement strand
AATGAGTTTTTTACCGATGGGGGGTTTGATCATTTGGTCCAGAGGATGAAAGGGAGCGGGACAAATGAAGAGGATATTGGTTGTATGGATGTGAATAAATTGTTGATGAGGGTGTTTAGGAGGAGGTTGTGGTGGTACAGAAGGGAGGGTTGGTTGAAGAATTTTGAAGAGTGGTTGTTGAAGAGGTTGACGGGATAGATGAGGAGCAATGGATGGGTT
>NZ_VEBF01000945.1 GCF_007676705.1 Paenibacillus xylanexedens | reverse complement strand
GAAATAATGGTTAAAGGTGAGGAGATGAAGGGGTTGGGGAGTGAGGGGATTTAGGTATGGAGGGATAAGAGGAGAGAGTGTTTTTGGTTGGGGGGTATGGTGGTGGATGAAAAATGTGTGATGGAAAGGGATGGGAGGGATGATGTGGAGATTGTAAGGGTGTAATGGGAGGGTTGTGTTGGGTACGTCGGAGAGGAAGGCATAGGGATCGACGAGTAA
>NZ_VEBF01000944.1 GCF_007676705.1 Paenibacillus xylanexedens | reverse complement strand
ACTCCCAACCACCGCAATATTATCAGTAATCCACCCTCCATACAAGAACCCTTAGATCAAAATCTCCTCCATCAACTCCTACCCATTTTCCCTCCATTCCATAATCACACTTCCTCAACCCCACCTCCTCAATATAATACAAACTACACCAACATCACATCAGAACCATCCAACGCGGAATAACCATCACCCCTATTCTATGTCAACCAATACATCAAT
>NZ_VEBF01000943.1 GCF_007676705.1 Paenibacillus xylanexedens | reverse complement strand
ATGTGTAATAGCAAGGGGGAAATGGTTAAGTGGAGGATGAGTAGGTGGGGAGATTAGGAGGGGATAGAGGAAATTGTGTTGTGTGGGATATTGGTTGTGGGTATTGTGTGGAGGGTGGGTATGTTGTGAGAGGGAAATATAGTGGTGGAAAATAACATGAGCATTAGTGGTACCAAAACGAAAAGAATTAACAGTTGCCATGGCTGCTTGATTTTCTAT
>NZ_VEBF01000942.1 GCF_007676705.1 Paenibacillus xylanexedens | reverse complement strand
CAACATCACCATCCCCCACTATACCCCATTCACTCTAATCCCACCCCAACCAGTCCCATTCATCTCTTTCATCCCCCAGGTCACTTCCTGCCTCCACTCACTCAACCCCACACATTCCTCAAAGAAACAACAATCATCACCCCCCCACCACGCACCAAACCCATCCTCATGCTTCCCGTGCTCGCAAGCGGAGTACAGCAGATCTGCCGCAAAGGGTAGC
>NZ_VEBF01000941.1 GCF_007676705.1 Paenibacillus xylanexedens | reverse complement strand
GGGTGGTTGAGGGTAATGCGGATGAGGGGGAGGAGATTGTAGATATATTTGTGGGGGGTGGGAATGAAGATATGGAGGAGGGGTTTGATGTTTTGGACTTGAGGATGGGTGAGGTGAAGGTGATAGATGAGAGATGTTGTGTTGGGATAGTTGGTGTATGTAGGTGTGTGAATATTTTGCTTGAGAAACTCGTCGTTGAGGGGATTGGTGGGATGGTTGG
>NZ_VEBF01000940.1 GCF_007676705.1 Paenibacillus xylanexedens | reverse complement strand
CACCACCTTCTATACCTGCATTCAACCCCAGCACATTCCTTTGTTCCCAGATTTCTCCAATCAACCTCCCAACTTCACTTACATTTCCTCATTTCTCTACCCCTTCTTTCCACTTCTTCCCCATCTCTCAGAACAACATAACACCCCCTTCCAATCACCTTCCAACTTCTCTCATCTCCACCAAATATTGATAATGTCATCATCCATGTTAATTCATCTT
>NZ_VEBF01000090.1 GCF_007676705.1 Paenibacillus xylanexedens | reverse complement strand
CACACCCCAACAATTTCCCCAACCCCCCCTACTCTTTTATAAAAACAACACCACCCTCCACAACTTCCACCATTCAACTATTACCCTCCCCACCAACTTCGATTCCTCATATTCACATAAAAATCCCACAAAAACATCCCAACTCACCTCTACTCATTTTGCCATCTTTTTCTTTTAAATCATTAAGAATAACATTCCCCTCCAAAATATTCTACTTCCGACTGACTTAATCATCTATTACACACAATATTAAACACATCAATAATATCACCTTTATACCTCTCTTTTCCATTTCCCCTTTCTAATCCCTATTTCCCCTTTAAATTAACCCATCTTAC
>NZ_VEBF01000939.1 GCF_007676705.1 Paenibacillus xylanexedens | reverse complement strand
ATGGTTGGCATCGGAAGGGGGGGTGGGAGGTGATAGCCATTGATTGGGGGTTGTTGATGGTGGAATGTAGTGGAGATGTGGGGAAGTTGATGTGTGTTGATAGGGAGTGGTGGGATTGGGAAGTGATGTGTGAAGTGGTTGAAGAGAGAATCGGTCGAGAATGGGCACATAGGTGTAAAATCAAGGAATGTGGGGTGCTTGTCGAAGAAAAGGGGTTGAA
>NZ_VEBF01000938.1 GCF_007676705.1 Paenibacillus xylanexedens | reverse complement strand
CTTCACATAACCCCCCCCTCTACATCTCTTCAAACTCTCTCACCATCTCCCCCCTTCCCCTTACTACATTACACAATTCCCCCACTCTAACACTCGTAACTCCAACCACACCACTTCCACCCCCCTTCTTCCCAACCACTACTCCAGCCGATCCCTCTCCCATCACCCTGCTATATAAACCCTCACACCTAACTAATTCACTCTACACTTCCAACTCACT
>NZ_VEBF01000937.1 GCF_007676705.1 Paenibacillus xylanexedens | reverse complement strand
TTTGAATGGGATGTGAGGAGGTGTGTGGTGGATGGAGGGGAAGCATTGAATTGATTGTGAGAACCAAATGGAGGATTGCGTATTGTTTGAGGAATGATAAAGAGGGGATGTGGTGGGTGGAGGGATGGGTTGGGTTGTTTGGGGGAAGAAGAAGGTTTAGAGGGATGGTCATGTTCGTGAGGGGGAAGGGGTGGATGAGTGAATGAGAGATGCGCTGTTG
>NZ_VEBF01000936.1 GCF_007676705.1 Paenibacillus xylanexedens | reverse complement strand
ACATGCCAATCATCTAACTACAAACACCCAGATATATCCGATTACTAATTCCCCCGCTACACTCAATTTTAAACACCCTCAAATCACAAATCACATCTTCAAACCCACCACTACTCACCCTCCAACCCTTATATCCACTACCGCACCTAATTCAATCGTTCTCATACAACACCGCACCATAATTCATCATAACAACCTTTCACCAAATCTAACACACAAC
>NZ_VEBF01000935.1 GCF_007676705.1 Paenibacillus xylanexedens | reverse complement strand
TCACCCGAACATCATTCCCATTCCCGATCCTCCTCTACCCATACCAAACCTCGTGCTCAAAATCTATCTGGCCCTCAAACTGCCCACCCCAACTTTCCCCCAAGTTCTGCAGTTCATTCCTGAACATATCCTCATTCACAAACTCATTCTCCCACAACAAATTCATCAACCAAATCCCCTACCCATGCAATTCATTACCGACACATTCCCTCCAGAACCA
>NZ_VEBF01000934.1 GCF_007676705.1 Paenibacillus xylanexedens | reverse complement strand
ATTCATCCCCCAACCATTCATTCAACAACCATTGCTACAGCAACCAAAATGCACAACCTTATTCAAATTCCTCATAATCTCCACATTTCTTAACACTCCATTATCCCACGTACAACTCCAATCCCCCCATCATCCAAAATTCCTAATCCCCTCATAATCCCTCCTCCAACTCCCCTTATTAATAATATTACCATTCCAGACACCTCCCTTCTTTTACCTA
>NZ_VEBF01000933.1 GCF_007676705.1 Paenibacillus xylanexedens | reverse complement strand
TCCAAACTAACAACTACCTTTCACACTCTCCTCCTTCCACAACTCCTTCACCATTTTCCTCATCCGCACATCTTCTTCCTCCACATTCATCCCCTCCTCCAACACCATCCCACGCTCCTTGTCACTGTGCCCTATGCATATCATCCCTTCTATCACCACAACCACACATTCTATCCACGAACCCTCCCCATCTCTCTAATGCCGTATTTTCAACTCTTGA
>NZ_VEBF01000932.1 GCF_007676705.1 Paenibacillus xylanexedens | reverse complement strand
TCACCTCTAACTCCTACCCTCTCTTCAAACTCCGCACATAACCTTCCATCAACCCTCACCACACTCCACTTATCTTCCAACCTTTTCACATACCCTCTACCTACCTTAACCATCCCCTCTATCGCCAGCACCATCCCCCCTTTAACCCCTCATCCCCCATCACCAACACCATACTTCCCAATCTCTCCTTCTTCCTCCACATCCCCCCCTATGCCATCAC
>NZ_VEBF01000931.1 GCF_007676705.1 Paenibacillus xylanexedens | reverse complement strand
CAGCGGGAGAAGGATAAGTAATGGCGGGTGAGATGGAAGGAGAGAATCGGGAAGTTGGGATAGAGTGGGAGGAGTGGGTGGTGATGTTAGGGGAAGTGGAGATGGGGTGGTTAAGGGGGATGAAATTGGGCGGGATGTGGATGATTGGGAGGATAGGTAGAGAGATGAATTCTGGTGGGGGATGAAGGGTGATCGGGAGGGGTTGGTAGAAGAGTATGTT
>NZ_VEBF01000930.1 GCF_007676705.1 Paenibacillus xylanexedens | reverse complement strand
ATGTATTTCACAAATTCACAACCAATATTCCTAATCCACTTTCATTTCAATTATCCCATCCAACTCATTATTATTATCCCCTCCGAACCCCCTCCAACCCACCAAACCAACTTCCCCCACCTACACCTCTCCTTAAAGCCCACCTCCCACCCTTCATCTTCCACCCCCCATTACCTTCTTCTCCACCAGATCACCCCAACCCTTCCTCCCCACTCCCCCC
>NZ_VEBF01000089.1 GCF_007676705.1 Paenibacillus xylanexedens | reverse complement strand
CCCAACCCCTAACCCCAACTTTCCCCCCTCACCCCTCCCCCCTCCTCCAACGTTAACCCCACTCCTTACCCACTACTCCCCAACCTCTCAACCCAACCCCCACTAAACCCCCCCCCTAACTATAACCCTCCTAACCTACCCAAATTCCTTCTCACCTAAATTCTCACCCCCACCAATCCCCTAACCACTTCCCCGCTCTCTCAACCACACATCCCCTCAAATTTTAATACCTGTCAACATCCACCTTACCCCCCACAACACCCAAACACCCCATCCACCTTTACTCCACCTTGATATTCAATTTCCCTACGATCTCTACACCATAGCTCCCACCCTTTC
>NZ_VEBF01000929.1 GCF_007676705.1 Paenibacillus xylanexedens | reverse complement strand
GAAGGGGGGAAAAGAAGGTGAAATTGTGGATGTTGCGAAGTTGGTGAATGGAATGGGGGGGATAGTACGTGGTGGTGGTAGTGGAGTTATCGGGATTGAAGGTGTGGAGAAAGTGAGAGGGGTAAGAGAGAGGGTTATTGGGGATGGGGTAGAAGGTGGTAGGTATATGGGTGGTGGTGGAATGTGTGGTGGTGAGGTGTAGATTGAAGGTGGAATGTGT
>NZ_VEBF01000928.1 GCF_007676705.1 Paenibacillus xylanexedens | reverse complement strand
CCACCTCCTCTCTCCTCATCAATTCATTCACCTCTTTCTCCTCCTTCACCACATAATTCACACCTCCCCCACACAACAAACAACAATCAAACCCCTCATCCCTCCCAACCTCAAACCATTCCCTTTCATCTTCATCCCCACCCACCATCACAACTGACTCCTGAGCATTGATCCTTTCCTTCAATTCATTCAATCCCTTCTCATCCTCTTCCACCATACC
>NZ_VEBF01000927.1 GCF_007676705.1 Paenibacillus xylanexedens | reverse complement strand
CAACTCCCATCCCCTGTATTTTTTCCAAATCATCAAATCCCCTTTCCCCGTTTCCAACCCTTCACACAACATCCCATTCCACTACCTCAACACTTATCCCTAATTCCTTTTCACAACATCCCCCCATCCCACTATCTCCATCCACCTCTCACCACTTTTCCCCAACCCAACACCGATCCTCCCCAACTTCCCGCTCATGTTCTCTTCCAACTCTTAAATC
>NZ_VEBF01000926.1 GCF_007676705.1 Paenibacillus xylanexedens | reverse complement strand
ATGAGTGGGATGAAGTTAATGATAGGTATCTGGGTGATGAGGAGGGAGAGATGAAGAAAGTTAAGTTAGAAGGAGGATTGGCAGGAAGGGATTGTGTGAGTAATGTTGAAGTGGATAGGGAAGAATGGATGAATGTAATCGAAGAGGTGGAACATGTGTTAGGTGATAGGATATATAAAGGAGGATTGATGAAATGCATGACAGAAATGGATGAATCCAG
>NZ_VEBF01000925.1 GCF_007676705.1 Paenibacillus xylanexedens | reverse complement strand
GCACCGGGAAGGATATAGGGCAAGGGATATGGTTTGCGGTTAGAAAGGTATGCGCGGTTAGAAGGTATTGGAATGAATGGGTTGGGAGGGTTTGGGTGTGGGTGGTGAGGAGGATGGAGTGGATAGAGGTGAAGATGGAGGAGATATTAGATTGGGTAATATTGAGAATTTCGGTGGTGAGATGAAATGGCTGGGTTTGTGTTATGTGTGGGATCGTGAG
>NZ_VEBF01000924.1 GCF_007676705.1 Paenibacillus xylanexedens | reverse complement strand
AGATGATATGTTAGTAATGGAGGAGGTGTATCAGGATACAGGATTGGAAATATCATCGTGGGATTTATTGTAGGTTATGGAAGGGGTGAAGGTGAAAAAAGAAAATGAGATGGAAAGGGTGAAAGAGAAGATGGAAGAGTTGGAAGAGAAGGGTGGAGGGGAAGAGGTTGGTTATGAATCGTTGTCGGCCGTAGGCAAATGGTTGGGGGGACGCGGCGGA
>NZ_VEBF01000923.1 GCF_007676705.1 Paenibacillus xylanexedens | reverse complement strand
CGCTCACTTTACAAATCAGGTCATGGCCCGCCTCCCGAAAGAAAAGAATATGGTGGGAGTCAAACGCTGGTTCAGACATCATCCTATGCTGATCGCCGTATCAGTATTCTTTTTATTAATGGCAGGAAGCCTTGTCAGCGGATGGAATGATGACCAGAAGTTTGCCTTCACGAAAAAACCTAATATCATCGTGGAAAATGACACAGTAATTGTTCCTGAA
>NZ_VEBF01000922.1 GCF_007676705.1 Paenibacillus xylanexedens | reverse complement strand
ACATCAACCCCACCCTTCAGACCCCCTATCCCATCATTCACACCTCTCCAGTCCCATACAACAACACCTTCATAACCCCACTCTTCTCTCAAAATCTCATCTACCAAATCTTCCTTCTCCCTCCTATATCTTCCATTCAATAAATTATACCAACACATCACCCTCCAAGCCTCGCATTTCTTAATAATCCCTTCAAACGCCCTCACGTAAATTTCCCCAA
>NZ_VEBF01000921.1 GCF_007676705.1 Paenibacillus xylanexedens | reverse complement strand
CCCCAATCTTCAACCCCTCCCCCTCCAAGACCCATCCTATTACTCCAACACCTCTCCACCACACCCCAACACCACCCACCTCTCCTTACCCATCCCAACTTCTTATCCCTCCTTATCCGCCAATATCAACCATCCTTTCCCTATCACCACTCCACCAAACTCTCTAACCCCCATCTCTATCTCCTCCACCCACAAACCTCAGATCCACACCTCCCCACCAT
>NZ_VEBF01000920.1 GCF_007676705.1 Paenibacillus xylanexedens | reverse complement strand
CTCATACTCTCCCACATAACCCATCATCTCTCCCTCCTCCACTTCCCACACACCCCAACCCACCCCATTCACCAAATACCCATCATCCCAGATCGCAACTACCCTTCCTTCAAAATCAACCAACCATTCTTCCACCCCTTCTCTCCATCCCACATCCACATCCTTCCTCCCCTCATCCAACACCACTACATTCCCTTTCCCTTCAACCACCACACCCACCC
>NZ_VEBF01000088.1 GCF_007676705.1 Paenibacillus xylanexedens | reverse complement strand
GCTTTAGGGCATCAAATCCGTTTCTCCGGTAATGAAGCAGCCATTCCTGAATGGTCTTGGCCGCGATAGTTCTTTCCCCGTAATAGGGAATCTGGTGGACTTTCCCTTCCAACTGCTCAAAGTATTCCTTTGGCTCCATCTGCCCGTTCAAAAGAGGGGCAATCAATCCATAGCGGAATAAAGCAATGTCTTCCCTTGTTTTTTCATTCATCGAAACATCCTCCTTTGATCAGAAGGACAACCGGTTATCCATTGCCTTTTATTCTACTTTTTCCGTCCATTGTTTCATAGGCAAGATTTATGTGGGAACGCTTTATTTTTTTCTCACGATAAATATGG
>NZ_VEBF01000919.1 GCF_007676705.1 Paenibacillus xylanexedens | reverse complement strand
GTAGTTATGTAACTGCGCTTCCAACTCGAGAGCCCAAATGCCTTGTTTTTTCTTGTGGATGGGTAACGCGGTGTGTTTGAATTGATTGGGGTGTTGTTCGGGGTTGGGAGGTGTGAAAGGGGGGTAGAGGAGTAGTTGGATGTGAAGGGGTAAGGGTGAGGAGAGTTTGAAGTGAGAGGCATGTAATCCTAGTGTGAGACCGAGATCTCTTCGTTGGTATG
>NZ_VEBF01000918.1 GCF_007676705.1 Paenibacillus xylanexedens | reverse complement strand
AGGAGAAATAATGGTATGATTAATGGGATTGTGGAATGGGGGAAGGTGGAGGTGGGGGGTGATTGTAATGTTGTTGTTAACTATGGGAGGGAGGGGGGGAATTATGTGAGGGAGGTATTGGGAGTGGAAGTGCCAAGGATTGAAAATGGTTTGTTTAATGTATATGTTAGGAAAGGGATCATTGTACAGCGTGATTGGCAGAGGAATGTTAGAGAAATGGT
>NZ_VEBF01000917.1 GCF_007676705.1 Paenibacillus xylanexedens | reverse complement strand
CCCCCTCTTCATGTTTACTCCCCCTAACATCACTCAACTCATTCCGCACAAGGGACACTTTTCCCTTCCTCAACCCTACTCTTCCACCCACCCACCACCGATTTTCAATGAAGCTCCACCACAAAAACCACACCAACACCCTAGCCACATCCCTCTTGTCTTTTATAACCCCCATCCTCTCCGTACCACCCCAACACAACAGACACACCACCCCATTAAGA
>NZ_VEBF01000916.1 GCF_007676705.1 Paenibacillus xylanexedens | reverse complement strand
TTATCTAAAACACCCACCTCATATTATAACTCCCCCACTACCCCTTCACCCACCCCACCCACCACATCTTCTTAAACTACACCTCCTTTCCTTCCACACTCCAGTTCCCTATCCTCTCATTTCTAACCCCCATGCTAAACCTCCCCTTCCTAACCAATTTCCACAAAATACACGCCCACAACACCCACCTACCGCAACAAAACCCCAATTATATAATAGTG
>NZ_VEBF01000915.1 GCF_007676705.1 Paenibacillus xylanexedens | reverse complement strand
CTCAATCTCCACACCACCAATGCCTTTCATTTCGTCCCCACGTACCACATTCCTTCCTTTCACTTCACCCACTTCCATCTTCGCATCCCCACCACCCAACTCCTCAAACCCCTCAACTCTCTCTTCCACCCCACAAACACACACTTCATACCTTCCCTCACCTCCTTTTACACCGACACCTTCACCTTCCTTCCTTTTCACCACAACTTTATCCCCCTCTT
>NZ_VEBF01000914.1 GCF_007676705.1 Paenibacillus xylanexedens | reverse complement strand
AAACACCACCCCTTGGAACATGGCTTCCACCCATTATTCTGGCTCTCTTCTCCCCCTTCATCTCACTCCCACATCTCCCCCACCTCACGAACATCCCAACCTTCTTTCCTTTTCCACTCCTAACTCTCCCCATTATCCTCTTCCCCAAAAATAACCCCCATCTCAAACCCCCCTTCCCCCTTCCACTCCTCCCACTCATTCCAATCCTCACTCCCTTCCCT
>NZ_VEBF01000913.1 GCF_007676705.1 Paenibacillus xylanexedens | reverse complement strand
AACAACCATTCAAACACCCCTTTCCTCCTTATGAACGCTGTAAAGTATTGGTAAAACCACCTCATTTCCTCCTCCCAAGAAAACAGCAATTTCCTCACATTCTAGCAGCACAACTTCCCAAACCCATTACACAATCCCCCCCTGAACTACACCCTACACCACAAACCCTCCACCTATCTCCTCAACAAGCGAAACCAATTCACCGCGAAGGTGTTCCCCTA
>NZ_VEBF01000912.1 GCF_007676705.1 Paenibacillus xylanexedens | reverse complement strand
CACTTAAACTCACTCCCCCCCGAACTCTCCTTACTCCTTCCCCTCTACCCAACACCTGCACACAACCTCCCCACTCCCCACCTCAATTCACACCACTCACCACATAATAATACCTCTTCCCATTCACAACTCCCCTCTTCCTATACCACACTCCATTCACACCTCTTCCGACAGATCTCTACCCTCCTCCGCTCACCTCCCAACGCTTCACCCTCTATCAT
>NZ_VEBF01000911.1 GCF_007676705.1 Paenibacillus xylanexedens | reverse complement strand
TTCTCACTCCTAATCCTCTCCTATCTACTCTTTCCACCCCCCAACCTCATCTTTATCTTTCTCCTCTTCCCCCATACCCATAACCTCCCCCCCTGCAGTCACACTCAACTACTCTTTCTTTATCCATATTTTATCCTCCCCTATCCCATCTTTACTTGTTTTATCAATCTGTCCCGATTCACTCACCCATATATCCTCAAACGCCAGATGCATCCAATCTT
>NZ_VEBF01000910.1 GCF_007676705.1 Paenibacillus xylanexedens | reverse complement strand
CTCCCTCTACCACCCCTTCTCTTCAATCCCCTACATTCCACTCAATTCCCGTCCTCTATTTCCAACCTTATTTTCCACAAACCCCACTTCACCCCTATACACCATGCCCACTTTAATACCAACCCAACCCACACCTCTTACAGCCCTCCACCCAAACCATTAAATCCCCCTCATCCCACCAATGCAGCGTTCTATTATTACAATCCCAACATTCCCACTTC
>NZ_VEBF01000087.1 GCF_007676705.1 Paenibacillus xylanexedens | reverse complement strand
GAACGTCCTTCATCCGATGCTTGAATTGCTGCACGAGATCGGACTCGGCGGCAAAGCTTCGCTCGTTACCAACGTCACTTCTCCATATCAACTCCTCTCCCCTCATCCCCCTAAAACCCACCTCAATACCTCCACTTCTCAACTCCTCTCCCACTCCCATCCAAACTCCCAATCCCATCCCTCTCTCCTCCACCACTTCACCACTTTCCTCAACTTCTCTCCCCCTCACATCCCCCATTACACCACCTTCCTCTAACAACAATACCCCATCACCACAACCCAAAAATGTATCCACATCATCTCTTCCAACCACCACCCCACCCCCCGCCACACGATCTTC
>NZ_VEBF01000909.1 GCF_007676705.1 Paenibacillus xylanexedens | reverse complement strand
AAGCCTATTCCTCCCTCACTTGCCATATGCTCAACATCGAAAATGTTATCCTTATGCTTTTCTCTCAACCAATCAACCACTTTTCCTCCATTACATCCTCCTTTTTCACCATTCCTTGATTCCATCTTTCCATTCCCCAAATACTCATTTTCAATATCTACAATAATTACACCTGTCCTCATTCTTCTCCACCTCCTATACAATATTTTATTACACTACAA
>NZ_VEBF01000908.1 GCF_007676705.1 Paenibacillus xylanexedens | reverse complement strand
GGTATGTGGGGAGGGCATGATGTGTTTGATGGTATGGATGGGATAAGGTTGAATAAAGGGGGGTAGGGGGAAGTGGGAGGTGGAATAAGGTGTGAAAAGGGTGAGATAGTTGATGGATAGGTGGTAGTGGGGGGGGTGGAGTGGATTGAGTTGGATATAATGGGGTAGAAAGAGATATTGAAGAGGTGTGATATGAGAAGGTGGTTGTTGGATAATATGTA
>NZ_VEBF01000907.1 GCF_007676705.1 Paenibacillus xylanexedens | reverse complement strand
ATACTGTTCAAGCACCATCATCGCACCTATCCGAACCATCCAATCCAACATCTCATCACAACTCATCTCACCACCCATACCACCTTCCCTTCCACCCTTCTCCACAATCCTTTCCCCCGTTTCCACCCCACTCATTTCAAGTAAAATTCCCTATTCATGCCCTGACAGTGCACCTTCCCACTAATCCATATCCTTCACACATAATAAACCCGACACCTCCT
>NZ_VEBF01000906.1 GCF_007676705.1 Paenibacillus xylanexedens | reverse complement strand
CAAAACATATAACAGATCGTACGATTGTGAAGAAGGGAGTAAGGATGGGATGGGTAGGATTTGGAAGATATAAAGGAAAAGGGAAGGAAGTGGAAGAGGGGGTGGAGAGGGGTTTGGAGGTTGGATATGGAAGTATTGATAGGGGGTGGATGTATGGGAATGAGGAAGAAGTGGGAGAAGGGATGGGAAGGAGTGGGGTTGGGGGTAAGGAAGTGTTTGTG
>NZ_VEBF01000905.1 GCF_007676705.1 Paenibacillus xylanexedens | reverse complement strand
CCCACCAGCACAATATACAACCCCAAACCCCCCCCCCCACACCCCCCCCTACCCCCACTCACAAAAACCTCCTCTCCACCCACATGCCGAACACACCCACTACATTCCCCTGTCCATCGGTTATACCCTCCCACAATACAATAATGACCTTCTTCCTACTCTTACAGACAACCCCTTCACTCATAAACAATTTCCCCTCTATCCACTCCTTAAAATATTCC
>NZ_VEBF01000904.1 GCF_007676705.1 Paenibacillus xylanexedens | reverse complement strand
TACTTAACCCACTCCACACTCATATACCAACAACTCCACTTACACATCCCAATCCCTTCCCTCCTTCCACCACCTTCCTTCCAATCCCTTCCTGACCATAATCCCCATCCACATATACATCATTAACCACCCACATCCCCCCCATTCATACCCACCTGAAACTCCCATGGACTTCAACGAATCCCTTACAAATTAACCCATTCCACACTCGCAACCCGTTG
>NZ_VEBF01000903.1 GCF_007676705.1 Paenibacillus xylanexedens | reverse complement strand
TTCTCACCTATCTCTCGCCACATCAAACCCCCACGAAATCCCCCCACATAACAACGCAACCCACAATCAATTCCCTATCCCTCTCTAATATTCAACCAACCAATAAACATTCCACTTTATCCCTTCCCCCACCACACATCACTCTGTATACCCCCCTCTCTGCACACCTTCTTCATCTTCCAACTCTTCCACATCAGCCGTTTTCCACTCAACCCATCCCC
>NZ_VEBF01000902.1 GCF_007676705.1 Paenibacillus xylanexedens | reverse complement strand
ACCCTAAGATACAATGAACACTTTATACAAATACTCCTTTACCCTCACCCACCTTATTCCCATCAATACCCACAACATTCATCACATTAATCCTTCCTATTGGCGTACAACACCAAATCACTTTTTACCCCCCATCCTCCTTCCTCTCTACCCACCCTTTCTCTCCCAACCGAAATACCCTCTATTTCGAGATCTCTCTGCGACAAACCTACTCGACATCC
>NZ_VEBF01000901.1 GCF_007676705.1 Paenibacillus xylanexedens | reverse complement strand
AAACTGGTTGAGCGATGGATGGAAGAATGGGTTGGGTTTGTAGCGGGAAGGGTATTTGATTGTTGGGATAATTGGGGGAGTGGGAAGGTGGGGGTGTGGTTGTGTTATGGAGATGAGGAGGAGATTGGGGAAGGGATGAGGAGAGTTATTAGGGTTGGGAAAGAAATGTAAGGTTTGGATTGGGTGGAAGTGAGGTGAGTGGGAAGAATATGAAGTGGAAT
>NZ_VEBF01000900.1 GCF_007676705.1 Paenibacillus xylanexedens | reverse complement strand
CTATCCATACCAATACCCCATCAACCATCTCCCCTACATCCTACCCGAATCCCCTACTTAAACACCCTCTCCCTCACACCACCAAATGCCCATCCCCTTCCCCAACTAACCACCCCCCTCCTCATCCCTTCCCCCCCCATAATTCCCCCCACATCCTCATCACTTACTTCACCGATCAAGGCTTCCACACTCACTTTCCCAGCCTTAACCTCACTCACCTT
>NZ_VEBF01000086.1 GCF_007676705.1 Paenibacillus xylanexedens | reverse complement strand
ATATGCCGAACTTCCTCCCAGCTACCCCGATCTACTTCCACACCAACCTCCTCAACCAAATTCCCTCCCCCACAACAACTCTCCTTCACCATCTCCACTTTACCATCCCTACTCTCCAACCTAATCTATATCCTCTTTTCAACTACCATCCCAAACTATTTCATCACAACCCATTAACATTCAAACCTTCACCCACACAACCTCTCCCCTCCATCCAACCTCACTTTACACTTCCTCCTACATACTTCTTCCCACTCCTCTCCCAGTCCATTAACCAAACAAGCTTCCTCAAATTTCACCTTCCTATCTATGCAGCCAATCTCTGTCTTCTATTCCTTACA
>NZ_VEBF01000899.1 GCF_007676705.1 Paenibacillus xylanexedens | reverse complement strand
AATGGTGGGATTCAAGCGTAATGGGGTATTGTTGCCGGGGAAAATCAAGGATAAGTATGTGATGTTGTGGAGAGGAAGTGAGAGTGGAGATAGCGGATTGGGAGAGATTTTGGTGAGGGAAAGCGGGGATGTTGTGTAGTGGGGGAAGCAGGGTGATGTGATGAGGAAAGGGGGTGAGGGGTGGTGGGAATGGGTGAAAATTGGTGGGGGTGGTGGTGGGA
>NZ_VEBF01000898.1 GCF_007676705.1 Paenibacillus xylanexedens | reverse complement strand
ATGTGTTAAATGTTGAATCAGTTGGATTTGAATGGGTAGAAGAAGTTGATGGATAGATTGCAAATGTTTGTAGAAGGTGAGTGTGGTAAGTTGAGGTTTAGTGGAGAGATGGTTAATGTTGAGGTGAAGGAATGGATATTTGAAAAAAAGTTGGTTAGGTGGTGGAATGAAATGATCAGGATGTTTATTTGTGAATTGTTGATGGGAGTTTTGATTGAGTT
>NZ_VEBF01000897.1 GCF_007676705.1 Paenibacillus xylanexedens | reverse complement strand
GATATGAGGTGGGGGAGTGGCGGTGAAGTGAGTGAAGGTTTACGGAATGAGGTGCTTCGGGATGATAAGGAGGAAGTGATGATTGAAGGGGATAAGGGTTGGATTAAGGTATATAAAGAGGGAAGGTTGTGGATGATTGATAATGGTGGTGTGGAGAGGGTATATGGTGAAGGTAGAGAGTTAAACTAGGAGGAGAGTGATCGTAAACTGGAATGGCAGTT
>NZ_VEBF01000896.1 GCF_007676705.1 Paenibacillus xylanexedens | reverse complement strand
TGGGTGTATGGGATAATGAATTATGGGGGTTTGGTGAAATATAAGTGTGAAATTAAAGAAGATATGTGTAGGTAGATGAGTATGATGAGAAGGGAAAGGAAAAAGTTGCGTGGGGATGAGGGTGGTGTGGTGATTGGGTATGAGGAAATTGTGGTTGGAGGAGTGGGGCAGGAAAGATTGGTGGAAGTGGATGGAAAATGAAATGGAGGTAAGGAGGTGGA
>NZ_VEBF01000895.1 GCF_007676705.1 Paenibacillus xylanexedens | reverse complement strand
AAGCACCACACCCCCATCATCACTCCCACCCCATCACCATCAAATTTCCTATCCCTCCTCTCCACCTTCCACCACTAAAACAATACATCCACCACCATCCGCACCATTTCTATGTCAAAACCCCCTTTCCTCAACTCCACACCATCCCCTTAACCCACCTCACCCCCTTCTACTCCCAGTGCAAAAAACCCGCTGTGCCAATTAATCGCCATCACCTATTC
>NZ_VEBF01000894.1 GCF_007676705.1 Paenibacillus xylanexedens | reverse complement strand
TCAACCACCACCCATTCATACATCCCGTCTCCCTACACACCTCATTACCCCTTCTCACCAACCATCTTTCCCTCCACTATACAAATTCCTGCACCGTGAAGTACACCCTACTATCCTCCCTACCATCAACATATCTCCCAATCCTCAAAACCTCTCTACACCACCTAAAAAACAACTGTTCCCCATTATTCATCCCAACCATCCCAGACCCATTCCACATT
>NZ_VEBF01000893.1 GCF_007676705.1 Paenibacillus xylanexedens | reverse complement strand
CCTTAACCCGTAAACGAAACGAAGGCGATCAATTCATCGCAACAATTCCATTAACGATCGCTCAGGCCTTGCTTCCATACCTCCATCACCAATATATCTCCCTTCACCCCCTCCAAACCAACTTTCTCAAACCCATCATCCCCATCTTTCCACATCCCAACCTAACTCCCATTCCACAACCCTTCCACCCCACTTCCCCAACCCTCACCTATATCCAACCC
>NZ_VEBF01000892.1 GCF_007676705.1 Paenibacillus xylanexedens | reverse complement strand
CTCACCCACACCAATTCCCTCCCCTTCTATCTCTATCATCCAAAACAACTCCTCCTCCCTCCATTCCAACCACTCCCTCCCTCCATCCCAATTCCACTCCCACCTCCCCTATCCCCTACATCTCCTCCCCAAAAACCTACCATCCTCCTACAACATCTCCATCCCTTCCCACCCCACATTCCCTCTCATCCACCATCCAATACTCACATCCTTCTACCCAT
>NZ_VEBF01000891.1 GCF_007676705.1 Paenibacillus xylanexedens | reverse complement strand
CAAAATTCAACTTTTCTTTCCCCCCACCACCCAGTTTTTCTTTCCCTTCTACATAGTCCTCATCCACATCACTAACAACTTCTTTTCCTTTCTCTTCTTTACCCACACCCCTTCCAATCTTATTAAACATCTCTCTCATCTTCTCATAATCATACCCCTCACCATCATACCCATCATATTCAATCCTTCCTCCAATTCCATTCACCTCATCGTACACCGCT
>NZ_VEBF01000890.1 GCF_007676705.1 Paenibacillus xylanexedens | reverse complement strand
AATGGCCAATACACGTCTTGTGTTTTGGATAATTTGATACGCATGCCTTGACGCAATTGTTCCCATGCTTACATGATCTTCCTGATTCGCAGAAGATGGGATGGAATCAACGCTTGCCGGATGAGCCAATGTTTTATTTTCCGATACCAATGATGCCGCGACATACTGCATGATCATGGCACCTGACTGCAAGCCCGGCTCAGGGCTTAAAAATGGGGGCA
>NZ_VEBF01000008.1 GCF_007676705.1 Paenibacillus xylanexedens | reverse complement strand
CAAGATTAAGTCCATCTTAACAGATGTCTTTTTTCTCTTGTCTACTAAAAGGGGATAATACCAAAATAGCGACTTTTAATGGTACTCATTTACAACCCGAGATCATCAGCGAGTCCTTCAACACCTGTGAAGATGGAGTCCCCGTAGCCCCAGAAATTGTTGAAATCAATAATGTAGATTTTCTTGTTTTTAACTGCGTTAATGTTTTGCACCTGCTTGTTGGCTAGTAGCTTTTCAATCGTTTGCTCAGGATCAATACCACCTGCATACCTCGAAATAATCATCGCATCCGGATTAATCTCGATTAGCTTCTCCAGACTGAGTGTGCCGGTTTCATTAATCAGCATATTATGCATATTGATTAATGACATTGCACTTTCAATAAACGTATCACCATTTCCGTTGTAAATTCCAATGGTTCCATCACCATTATCCGAAAAAGATGCATAGTTGATTGTTTCAGCGCTAGCTCGGGCCGACAAGGCATTTTCGCGTGCTTTAAGCGTCTCAATATATGCCGCTGCATTCGCTTGTACGTTAAATATCTCACCTAATTCAGTAATGTCCTGATACAGACTATCTAACGATGCATCAGGAACACTGGTGCTTTGTACGTACGTTTTAATCCCCATATCATTCAAGCTGCTTACTGTACCAACACCCCAATCCGCATCCTCAAACAATCCACCACGCCCTACAACCAGGTCAGGCGTAGCGCCTATTGTCACTTCCTTACCTACATAACCTTCAGCCAGCACAGGGATTTTTTTGAACTCATCAGCAATATCGTCAGGTACACTACCAAACAACGCAGCTACACCTACAAGCTTGTCTGTCAAACCAAGGCGAATCATCAGCTCGGCTGCACCTTGTGTATTGGCAACTACTCGTTCAGGTGCCTTGTCAAACGTTTGATCCTTCTTCACCCATGTGCCGTTCTCTGTTGTATAATTTGAAACGGTTACCGGGTAAGTTGTTTCAGCAGGTGCTGATGCGCCTGCGTCGGTTTGTTCCCCATTTGTTGCTGCATTCGTGGCGCTGCTCTCCGCAGCTTGCTGTGAGCTGCCATTTGCATCTTCGCTGCCACCATTGTTGCTTGAACACGCTGCGAGCACCAGAATCATTGCAGTAATCAAACAAAGAAACATCCCTTTTTTAACGGATACCAACATGTAAATAATCTCTCCCTTTTGAATTCTCTCTTGTCTTTTTGACCCATATGTAAAATAACTATTGTCAGTATACAGTAAATGTCGAAGCGTGTAAATGAGAACAATAATCAATATCATTCAGCTGATAAATAAAAATAAACCCCCATATGGGTGCCTCTTTGCTACGGCCATAAATTTTAGTTCATGGAATCTTGTGACTAACAATAGCTGAAATCCGTCACGGTGAATATGCCAGTTGTTGCTGCATCCTGGTTCGAAGGTTACGTTCCCTAACGATATATCCCGAAACGTTAGAAAAACCAAGTTCATGTCCTTTGTTTAGGATCGAACTTGGTTTTTCTTTTACTTAACTATTCATTTCGTGCCTGGTTAACCTTGGCGATAAGTTCATTAATAACTTCATCAGGTGAACGTTCGTTCATCCATTGTTGACCGAACATTTGGAATACTTTGATCATCGGGAAATCTGCCCAGAATCCCACAAACTCCTCGTTAAGATACACCTTGTCCGTAACGTGCTCGTTCATTTCATTCAGGCAATGCTCCAATTCCTTTTTCGCTTCAGGATCACTCATCCACTCACTAAGCAGACTGAACTTGTGGAACGTGATTTCTTCCTTACCAAAGTCACAATGCAGACGTTCCGTAATTCGGAGATCTTTGGACGAGCTGCCGAGTGAAATTTGGAAAAACCCGGTCTCTGCCACCCAACGGTTATACTTGGTGTTGTAATATGCAAAATCTCTCTCTTCCAGTTCAAAAGTAATCTTGCGTTTTTCACCCGGCTCCAGTTCAACTTTGGCAAAAGCTTTCAATTCTTTCTCTGGACGGGTCCATGTGCACTCTTCATCGTGAACATACAATTGAACAACTTCTTTCCCCTTGCGCTTTCCGGTATTTTCCAATTGGAAGGACACAGTAACACCAGTATGGGTCTGAGCCACTTCCAGATCCGTATAGGAGAACGATGTGTAAGACAATCCGTGTCCAAACGGGAATTGAGGTGCCAGTTCTTTCCGGTCATAATATCGATAACCCACGAACAGGCCTTCGCGATAATACAGCTTGCCGTTCTCTCCGCGAATTCGCATATGTGAAGGGTTGTCCGACAGTTTGACAGGGAATGTCTCAGACAGTTTGCCCGAAGGATTCGTCTGTCCGAATAATACATCTGCAATCACTTTACCCATGCCCTGACCCGACAACCAAGAATGAATCACACCAGGTACATGCTGCACCCATGGGCGCATCGCCAGTGCGGAGCCGCTGCTCGTTACGACAATACACTTGGGTTGAACTGCGGCTACCGCGAGAATCAATTTCACTTGATGCTCGGGAAGATCAATGCCTTGCAAATCATGCATCTCCGATTCCGCATATTCCGGTTGACCAACAAACAATACAGCAACATCGGAATTCATGGCTAATGACACGCTTTCCTTGATTAGCTCATCATTGATGGAGTCATCCTCCGGGTACCCTTCTGCATAATTCATGGTCATGGCATCGCCAGCCAGATTCTTTATCTCGTCCCATGGAATATCGACATTTGTAGGCGTTACCTTCGCACTGCCCGCTCCCTGAATTCTCGGTTTTTTGGCAAACCGTCCGATCACGGCAATCGACGAAATGGACTCCTGCCCTAGCGGGAGAATCGCGTTCTCATTTTTCAGAAGCACAATACTCTCGGCCGCCGCTTTACGTGCAAGTGCATGATAGTCCGAATCTGGAGAAGAATCCATGTCTTTCTTGCCCGTTACCCGCTCAACCAGCTTCAAAATACGACCCACGCTGCGATCCAACTGTTCTTCGGAAAGGCTTCCGTTCTGAACCGCTTCAATGATTGCTTTAGCATTGTAATTGGCGGGACCCGGCATCTCCAGATCAAGCCCAGCCTTCAGACCGCGTATGCGATCATTGACAGCTGTCCAGTCGGATAGAACAACACCTTCATAACCCCACTCTTCTCTCAAAATGTCATGTAGCAAATGTTCGTTCTCGCTCGTATATGTTCCATTCAATAAATTATAGGAACACATGACCGTCCAAGGGTCGGATTTCTTAATAATCCGTTCAAAGGCGCTCAGGTAAATTTCGCGAAGCGTCCGCTCGTCGATTTCCGAACTGGTCACCATTTTCTCGAACTCCTGGTTGTTGCCTGCAAAGTGTTTGACAGAAGCGCCCACTCCTTCGCTTTGGATCCCGTTTATAAACGCCGCACCAAGTTCCCCCGTCAAGTATGGGTCTTCCGAATAGTATTCGAAGTTTCTTCCGCCGAGCGGCGTTCTTTTCATATTGACACCAGGTCCAAGCAGCAGCTCGACGTCCATCGTTTTCGATTCCTGTCCTAGGGCCACACCAACCTCATGCAACAATTCCGTATTCCACGAAGAACCGATGGCTGAGCCCGTAGGATAACACGTTGCAGGTACATTTTCTGTTGTAATACCCATTTCTTCGTCACTGTTCGTTTTACGAATGCCATTAGTCCCATCGTACATATGAACTGGCGGAATGTTTAACCGCTCGATTCCTTTCGTCATCCACATATTCAATCCTGCGCAGAGTGAAGCTTTCTCGGCCAGAGTCAATGCCGACAACAATTCATTGATTGATTTATCCATAGTACTCACCCTTCTGATATCAATTTTGTTCCTGTTCTTTCTTCAGTTCCTGTGCATCATACAGTTTGAAAAACGGAAACCAGACAATAAATACAATCACCAGGACAACCGCCAGCAAGATAAGCCCATTGAATCCGGACATAATGTAGGTGGACAAGCCGATTGGCGTGTACCATAGCTGGAAGATCTGGCTCGGGATCCGTACCCAACCCCAGTCGAGAGCCAAGTACACAATCACCGGCGTGATAAGTGCGTTAATCCACATCGGCACCATGAGTAATGGATTAAAGGCAATCGGTGCTCCGTACACGACAGGTTCATTAATGTTAAACAAGGACGGGATAATAGTCGCCTTGCCGACAGATTTCAGTTTTTTCGAACGTGCCATCAGGAACCAAACAACTAACGGCAAGGTCGCTCCCATTCCTCCAATACCCAGCCATCCGGAGAAAAAGGTTTCAAACGTGTTGATATTGACGGGATCTTGTCCCGCTGCCACAAGAGCTGCATTTTCTTCGATTGCAGGTATCCAGATCGCGTACCAGATCGGTGTCATGACCCACGGGCTTACGCCGAAAGAATACAGTACAACACCAATGAAATTGAACAATAAAAATCCGGTTAAACTTTGCCCTACGGCATTGATCGGCTCAAATACGTTCACGATCAGTCCAAAAATATCAAAATGAAGCTGATATACAAGCACCCATCCTGTTGTTAATACCAGGGCGATCGGGACGAGAAAATCGAACCAGTCCATAATGAATTCGGGAAGTGAAGACCCCTTTTTGAAAAACGAAAATTTGTTGCACATGATCATTACAAGAGCGACAAATACACCTACCAGGAGTGCTGTAATCATCCCCGAAGGTCCAAATCGTTCAAGGATGAACTGAATGGTACCGTCTTCGTTTACCTTCGGGTTAAGCAGCATAACGAACAGAGATACCCCTGTCATTCCCGCAAGCAGCTTGATTTTGTGCCGCTCCTTTTTCTCCATCACCACATAGGGCGTCAGAAAAGCAATAAACAACCCCAGCAAACCGAAACTGAATGTCGTGATGGGTGTCAGGTCCGGCATCCCCGGGATGAAATCCTGCAAAATCGAAATCAATGTAATAATCGAACCGATGAAAATCATCGGAATGGCGACCATGATGGCTTCTTGAATTGAAGAAACCCAAATATTGTTCGTAAACGCCTCCAATCTTGGCGCAAACGAATCTGTCATCCATTTCATGAAACGCTTCATCCAAAACTCCCCCTGTCTTCCTCTAAGCTGCCACAACCATAGTATATCGATTTGTGTTAACGCTTTCTTGTTGGAACTTGCCGCATCATGGTTCGTTTTTTGCCCAATCCATCGCTATAGTTCTAGCTTGCCTGCCTGAACAAGAAATAAACAACAAAAAACATCCCTTCAATACTGAAAGGATGTCTTAAGAGCACTTTTTTTAATATTGCCTGTCCAAAATGAGTAGCATCACGCCATGAGGCGGGAGCACCAATTCCTTGCGCCAACATACATCACTTACCATCTCTGTCCCCATGACGGGGCCGCTCCTCCCGTTTAAATAGAGAATTTCTTCTTCCGTCAATGAATAGGGCGATCCCATGCGGGTCCACTCATCAAATACCGATCCATGCTCCCGATCCAGTCGATAACTGGTGCATTTATAAGGTCCCTCGAGCTTGCTCAGGGTAAGTTCATAAGCTTTGTTGCCTTTTTCCTCAAATACGTCATAGCGGGTTGAGCTGGATAATTCCGACCAATCTCCACTCGCAAACAGCCGGTCTACATGCACATAGTGATAGAACAAAAATTGCATGCTGCCATCCCTTTTTCGTGTTCCGACATAACCGTCTCCCTTGATCAGCAGCTCATCCCCAAGCTTTTGCATAAGCTCAAATGCATAATAGCTGGGTTTCTTCAGCCCATCGCGGTTAATCAGGCCAAAACCTCCGTAGAAAGGAGAAGCGGGGACGATACTTTCTTCGAATACATCGGTAAAGGACCAGAAAGCCATCGCTTTCACGTCACCGATCGTGTTCATTGTGTGGTAAATGACAAACGGAGCCATGAACATGGTATCGTGAAGTAAGTTCCGGTCATACAGCGAAAAGTTCCACTCGGTGACATGAAGTTCAACATGACCGTACGATGACGCATTCATTTTTTGCCGCATAAGCTCAATACTCTCTTTATAAAAAGCAGGGGGCATGATCTGCGTTAAACGATCATCTTCAACTTTTAGCTTGGGATACTCCGAATAGATGTGAAACGAGAAAAAGTCGAGAGCCACTTCCCGCTTGCGGCAATAGGACAAAAATTCCTCAGCCCAGGTATCATTCCAGAGAGATCCGTAACCCATAGCTGGCCCCCCCACCTTCAGTTCCGGCAAAATCGATTTGATGGCATGAACGGTCGATTCGTAAAAAGCAAAGTATTCTTCCTTGCTTCCTGCCCAACAAACACCAGCCAGGTCAGGCTCGTTCCATACTTCGAAATACCACCGTCTTACCTCTTCCGCCCCATAACGATTCAAACAATGGCGAACGAATTCGCCAACAAGCGCCTGCCACTTGGCAGGGTCGGATGGCGGGCTAATATTCCCCCTCCACCAAAACAGCGTTTCTTTGGATCTCGCCAGCTGGCTCGGCATAAAGCTTAATTCCACAAATGGCCGAACGCCCTGATCCAGCAGGAAATCATACAACTTGTCCACATAAGACCAATTATAGAGAGGAGTGCCCTGCTCGTTCTCGCTGTACACCATCATCTCGTCATTGAAGATGCCGTGAAATCGAATATATTGAAAAGGTACTTTTCCCTTCAGCACGGAGAACTGCTTCCGCCAATCTTCACGCAAACCTTCAATGGCTCTCCCCGCCGTCATGGTCATATTCCAGTGCTTTTCATAGACAGACGACGTCTGATCTGCACGAATTTCAATATAAGTTTGATCTGACAGATGTGCAGACGGTACAGAGAGCGTGTCCTGATCGGCGTCAACCTTAGCATCCAGATATCGATACAGTGAGCCAATCGCATTCAACGTTTCCATCTCGTAATAATCTCCGCTTGAAGATTCCTCATATGTTTTGGGTTTGCGGTTCACATTCAACTGATGGAGTTCCGGTGTACGAGAAGCTTCCCGATAGGAACCGGGCGTACAGCCGTACTTTTCCTTGAAGTATTTGTTAAACAGCTTCACATTGGCAAATCCGCAATCCAGCGCGATCTCCGAAATATTTTTATCGTTTGCTGCCAGCTGAGCCTGAGCCTTCTCCAAGCGAATGAGCGTCAAATACTTTTGGAAAGGTATCCCGATTTTGTCGGTGAAGAAGTGAGAGAAATAATGCAAACTTAAATGTTCGGAATGCGCCATATCCTGCAGCGTAATCTTCTCATTGTAGTGTAAATCAATATATGTGAGGACTCTGTTCAGTCTTTTATAGTCATAATCCCTGCTACCGTCTTCCAATGCGGAATTCGTTCCACTGGAAAAATACCTCTGCAGGCATCCGCATAACATCTGTAATCTGCCCATTGTGAAATTTTGATAACCCGGCGTTTTTTTGTTGATCTCCCATACCATCTGCGCAAGATATTGTTTAATACTTTGCAGGCGAGGAGCGTTTTGTTCCACGTTCATAGCAGAGTTACAGGAGATAAACGCATTATTGTTCATCAACTCGGGACCGAACTGCAATGTTAATAACACATTGTCCTGATTGGTTCGTTCGATCTTGTGGACGGACATGCTGTTAACCACGATCACATCATCTTCATGCAGTGTATATTGCTGCTGGTCCAGATACATGATGATTGAACCCTGGAGAACATATACAACTTCCACTTCCTTGTGCCAATGGAAATCAATATGTTTTACCGAGTTCACGAAGAGTTTCATAGGCAGATCGTCCTGATGTTGAATAAACTCATATAGATAGCGAATTGTCTGCACCTTCCTTCATACCGATTATTATAGCCACAGCATTTTGAAGATATCAACAAGCTAAACAGTAAGAACTAAAAAGCCGATCAATTAAGTTCAATTGATCGGCTCTTCTATATAAATGTTCAAACTACCTATTCAACTAGATGCCCTGCTATCTTACCAACCGCGGTTGGACATGCGCTCTTCTGGAGCTAATTTAGAAATTTCGATCCCTTTCATCGGGGCACCCAAGTTTTTGGATACTTCGGCAATCAGTTTGTAATCCGTGTAATGTGTTGTAGCTTCAACGATTGCACGAGCGAATTTCTCAGGGCTATCGGATTTGAAAATACCTGATCCTACAAACACACCGTCTGCTCCCAGGTGCATCATTAATGCTGCGTCCGCCGGAGTAGCTACACCGCCTGCTGCAAAGTTAACGACAGGAAGTTTTCCATTTTCATGAACTTCGCGCAGCAGCTCATAAGCTACACCCAGATTTTTTGCTTCAGCGTACAGCTCATCTTTGGACATGTTTTGCACTTTACGGAGTTGGCTGTTAATTAGACGCATATGACGAACTGCCTCAACAATGTTGCCCGTTCCAGGCTCACCTTTTGTACGAATCATCGATGCACCCTCACCAATACGGCGAAGAGCCTCTCCCAAATCTTTGGCTCCACATACAAATGGTACAGTGAACTCATGTTTATCGATATGGAACACTTCATCTGCTGGTGTAAGAACTTCACTTTCATCAAGATAGTCCACACCTAGGGATTCAAGCACTTTGGCTTCTATGTAATGACCGATACGTGCTTTGGCCATAACCGGGATAGATACAACCTTCATAACCTCTTCAACGATGGTTGGATCTGCCATGCGAGCTACACCGCCGGCTGCGCGAATATCGGAGGGTACCCGCTCAAGAGCCATAACAGCTGTTGCCCCTGCCGCCTCAGCGATTTTAGCTTGCTCTGCATTCATAACGTCCATGATGACGCCACCTTTTTGCATCTCAGCCATTCCTCTTTTTACACGATCTGTACCTGTTTGCATGATTGTATTCCTCCTATTAACTTTTGGGTGGTTTTCAATAAAGGCATCGCTCTAATCTATGATTTAGTATAGAATGAGAATGGTCATATAAAAAGATCCAATAATTTTGATTTTTATTGTACCACTTCAATTATAACTCTGGAGGGCATATGCAATTTCATGTAGCTTACAGTTCATATTTGAACCGAAAATATACCAAGATGAAAGCTCTCTATCATGCCATTCGTGATGCAATTCATGAAGGTAATCTTATGCATGGCGAGAAGTTACCCTCGACTAGAGAGTTGGCTGCGACGTATCACATTTCCAGAGGAACCGTGAATCAGGTCTATGATACGTTGACTGCTCAAGGTTACATTCATTCAGAGCATGGAAGAGGAACCTTTGTTGCTTATCAATTGGATTTGAACAATAATGCGTCCACCGTGAAAGCTTGTACGCATCACTTATCAGCCTGGGGAAATCGTATTCAGCAGTTTGAACAGCAGACGATTCAAAGAAATGCACAAACCAACGCTCCAATAGATGATTCCAGAATGGATAGCGACCAAGTGATCGACTTTAGCAAATACCAACCTGATTTCTCCAAGTTTCCTTACGATGAATGGAATAATCGATTGTATGCAGAGATAAGACAGCGTGAGCATCACCTGAAAACAACCTCTGCCATGGTTAGTTCAACCGGGGATCCAAAATTGAGAGAAGCCATTGCTGCCTATCTTCGGAGGATGCGGGGCATTCAAGTCGATCCGGATCATATTGCAGTAACTGCAGGCTCCATGCAAGCTATAGCTCTACTCACTCAATTACTTGCAGATCCTGGGGATTATGTAGTGACAGAAAGTCCTTGTTATGTCGGGATTTCTAAAGCCATATTGGCTGCGGGGGCAAGGTTGATTGAAGCCAATCTCGATGGACAGGGAGTTGTGCCCCAAGACTGGGAAGCACGAATGATGTTTGTCACGCCGTCACGACAATTTCCTACTGGCGAAATGCTCAGCCTTGAACGCAGACAAACCTTGCTGGACTGGGCACAACGGCATGATGCCATGATTGTCGAAGATGATTATGATAGTGAATTCCGATATCGCGGAATGCATGTTGAACCTCTGAAAACACTTGATAAAGCAGGACGTGTAATCTATCTGGGCAGCTTCACGAAAACCTTGCCTTTAGAAGTACGACTTGGTTATGTGGTTCTTCCCCCTACCTTGGCAGACACCTTTAGAAAGGCACAGGCATTATACGAGCCAAGACCCGTCAACCTGATCGAACAACGGGCGTTAGCGGCATTTATGACAAGCGGTCAATATGAGCGTCATCTGCGCAGGATGAATCGTCTATACAGTCGTAAATTCCATCTCTTACTCAAACTTTTGAACAAGCAACTCTCTTCATGGTTTGATTGGGTGGAGAATGAAGCGGGTCTTCACGTGTTTGGCTGGTGGCGAGGTAACGCTTCCACTTATGAGGTCTTTCGAGCATCGGCTAGGTCAGAAGGTGTGGTATACTCAGAAGTCAGCAGTTCAACATCTGACGGTACGAAGTATGGTATATATTTATCCTTTGCACATTTGTCAGATATTCAATTACAAGAAGGCGTATCCAGATTAAAAAATGCCGTCACAGCTTCATTGTGAGGTAACGCGTCTCCAAAATTCAGTACAAGAAGGTCATCATTCGGAAGAGGGGCGATCGTTATGAATTGGTTAAATGAACTCTATAAAATAAATAAACGGGAACCGAAAAAGGAAATCGAACGTTCTTTGGTTAACGCCATCTTCCGAATTTACGACCGGTTCCCCCGAATCGGCCTTAGAGAGCGGATCGGACAGCAAGAAATGTCTCTCGATATAGCTGATGCTTATATCCATGGACATAACGCCATGATTGAAGCTGGTGTCGGAATCGGCAAGTCTTTTGGGTACCTGATTCCGAGCCTGCTCACGAATCAAATGTCTCAAAAACCCGTCATTATAGCGACATCTTCCATTCAGCTTTCGGAACAGATACATAAAGATTTAAGGATCATTGGCAGCCGGTTGGGGTTCTCAACGGTTCGCTCCGTTGTTGGGAAAGGCATGGGTCAGTATGCCTGCCGAAGCAGGGCAGCGGAATTGATCAGTCTTGATGATGCAAACTCCTCCGTATCTACCCTTGCCCAGCGCATTTTAGATTATGAAATTGATGAAAGAGCCGATATTAAAGCTGGAATTAGCGATGCCGAATGGTCCAACGTTTCCGTGAATGATTGCAAATTTGAACGTTGTCATCATAAAAATGCATGTTTGTTTTACGATATGAGAGCAAAATTGAATGCAAAAGCTCACGAGATTGATTTTATTATCGTGAACCAGGACCTGCTCATACGGGATTTGATGAAGAAAAAAGAAGGAACCAAAAGCATCATCTCGGAACAGCCTGCTCTAATCGTCATTGATGAAGCGCATAATCTGGAAGCAAAAGTTCGGGATGCCAGAACGCTTGAGTTCACTTATCGGGGAATCTGCCGCATTCTGGATACCACTGTGCAGCTTCTCACGAAGCAGTCCGGGGATAAGGGGCTTTTTTCACAATCCAATTTCATAAAAAAATGTGCCCAGCGTATATTCCAACAGGTAAATGCGGATCTGCTCCACCATGCCAAGCAGGATAACGACCGAATCAAAGTGTCGGAAATCAAAGGAATACCGTTAAACCAAGTCTTAAACGATTTAAAAGATCTCAGTCTGCGCCTTTCCATTTTGACCTCCCGCCACGAACGGGAAATAGATGACGCTTTTGAAGCCATAAATGGGCTTATTACCCTCATCAATGTCTTGGCTAAAATAAAGGATAACTACCTCCTATGGGCGAGCAATCCCCAAGGAGTAGCCACGGTCAGCATCTGTCCCAAAGATATAAGCCAATTTCTGAAATACACTTTATTTAATGGCAAGGTACCTGTAATCCTAACATCAGCAACGCTGTGCCAAGGCGGGGATACGCTGGAGGAACAATATTCTTATATGACGCACTCCCTTGGTTATAAGGGAGATTTCCTAGAGCGCCAACCCTCCCCTTTTGACTACACCAACCATGCCATGATGTACATTTCGAACAAAGTTCCCTATTACGACCATGACCAGCGCGAAAACTATCTTGAAGCAGCTTACAACGAAGTGGTTCAACTCTGTAATCTAACTCAGGGAAGAACAATCGTCCTTTTTTCAGCAAAGGAGGATATGAAGTACATTCATAAGAAGTTGAGTTCAAGGGCTAATGAATATACGTGGGCACTCCATGTTCAAAAAGAGGGTTCTTCCCAGGACAGTGTTATCGCTGAATTCAGGAAAAGCAAAGGTGTACTCTTGGGTACAGGTGTATTCTGGGAAGGCGTGAATATCGAGGGTTCTGACCTGTCACAGGTCATTATTTTCCGTCTACCCTTCCCTGTTCCTTCGGATCCTGTTTATGAATATAAGGCATCTGTAACGGAGAATTCGTTTATAGAGGTGTTTGTACCGGATATGCTTCTGCGGTTACGCCAAGGAACTGGACGCTTGATCCGCAGTGAAACGGACCTTGGCATACTCAGCATACTTGACTCCCGTCTTAGCGCTGCTGCAAAGAAGAGTTACCGGGAAAAGGTGCTGGAAACGTTGCCGTTCAAAAAAGTGACGGAGGATCTTTCGGTTGTGGAGAAATTTGTGCAAAATAAGGGGATACGACGTACGGATTAGAAGTGGTACAACCAAATCATGGTAACTGCTCAAATCAAATCACATGAAAAAGCCCTTCCGCCCATCAAGCGGAAGGACCCATTTCAATGCTGGAAGTAAGATATATGCTACAATATATTCCAGAGCTACGAATCCCAAAGGAGGCATTTACATGGTTGAAAGACCAACTACAGATGAATATGCAGCTTATTATGGAGGTTATATCCGGCTTGTTCCTGAAGGAAACATCATTGAAAAGTTGGAGCAGCAGGCCAACATCGTACAGACTTTACTTTCTTCATTAACAGAGGATCAAGGAAATTATCGTTACGCCGAAGGCAAATGGAGCGTGAAAGAGGTCATCGGCCACCTTTTGGATAACGAACGCATCATGAGCAGCCGATTGCTTCGCATTGCCAGAGGTGACCAAGCGAATCATCCCGGCTACGATCAGGACGTGCTTATGCAGACCCACCCTTTTAATATGTATACCCTCGCCGATTTGAGCGAAGAATATGCCGTCACACGCCGCTCAACCATTCTTATGCTTCGTCGCCTCACGCCGGAAGCTTGGCTCTGTAGAGGGATCGTCAGTGAGAATCCTGCTTCAGCTCGATCGATTGCATTTGTTATGGCTGGACATGAGCTCCACCATTTATCAGTACTTCGCGATCACTATTCGCTGGATGTGCAATTATAAAATTCACTCGACTGCCGTTTTGAATTGCATCCCCATTTTGCTAGAAGAAAGACTTTGAACCTTCATTTTCTGTAGGATCAAAGTCTTTTCTCATCAGCCCATTTATCGATCAAAATGAATCAGAAGTGCATCCTCTATCAAAGACAACGTGGAATAATGATTCAGAATCGGAATGTCCCCATTAAACTCAATGGGCAGTACCACATAGCTGGACTGAAAATAATCCGATCCGTTCCAGCGATCTGAAAAGTATAGGTACTCCTCTTCTGATCGCTTCAGCACAAATGCTGGTTGCGTTCGGTACGTCGTTTCATCGCCAAAATCGCTGAGCATCCCCCATGGTCCATCCATCGTATCAGCCATCGCGTACTTTCCTTGATTGGGTTCCCAACCCGTGCAAAAGGAGCTTATCATATAGTACTTCCCTTTTCGTTTAAAGACGGCTGGCGCCTCTCGATATTCCCCCTGCCACAACTTCCCAACAAGACTTTCGACATTAAGGTAATCTTCTTGAAGGCGATAGATGTGAAGATCCGCATTGTCTCGGGCAGCTGAAATAAAATATGCCGTACCGTCATCATCCTGAAAGAGTGTGCAGTCACGTGACATATAACCATACGGATTAAAGCTGCCATGATAAACGAAATGGCTATCTGGAAAATCAGAAGTGGCTATGGCGCACGCGGCATCATTGTAATTGTCACCATTCTCATAGTGGACCCAGAGGACGAACTTTTTTGTCACTGCGTTGAAAAGTACTTTAGGTCGTTCGAGATTTACCTTTCCGCCTTTGTCATTCATTAATCTCAGATTCGTCCGAACTCGAATGGGTGCAGCTGGCGTAGAGGTCATCAGGATATGGTTCCGAAACTCCCAGTTGAATAGATCCCTGGAACGGTAACAACTAACATAAATATCGTCTCTCCGATCTTCACCATACCAGTAATAATAATCGTCATGGAATAACATATGTCCACCATGGGCATGAATCGGTTGACCACTGAGATCCTTCCAGATGGTACCATTGGTTAATTGATTATTCTGCACTTGTTCCAAATATCTTCACCTCCCATAGTCTTGGCGTGTACCAATTGTTGGGGTTGTTATGAAGTGCCGCATTTTGCATATTAATTCGTACGTATCTGGCAGCAGTGCTCGATAGCGTATCTGATGTGAAACCGTAAGATGTATTATTGGTTCGATCCAATGCCACGGTCCAGTTCACATTATCCGTACTGGTCTCGATTTTGTATTTATAAAAACCTTCGGAGCCTTTTTGCATCCACCAGGAGATTTGCACATTATTCAATTGTTGAACGGAGCCGAGGTCTACCTTCCACCAATGTGGCCAGGAACTGCCTGTGCCGATCCATTCGGTTTGATAGTTACCATCATTAGCATAACTTGCCGGGTTCGTTCCGGTAGCCGTTTGCGCTGTTGCAGGTTTACCTTGCGACAGCAGTTTTCCATTCTGAACGGGAACGACAACATCATCACTTGTGTTGTACAGGACTTGATCAAAATAATCATAAAATGCGTAACCATCGGAGAACCAAACGGGAAGCAGTCGTTCCTCCGTTGTTCCATTTTGCGTACCTGCCCAGCCGAACATCCAGCGATATGCAACCATAACCACGTTGTTGCCCGTGTTTGGCTTCACACGCATGACGGAACCCGACTGCGCCGAGAAGGTTGACGTGTTGCCAATCGTTCGTAATTCAGACCAATCGCCGTCTATGCTTGTTGCTGAAGAATACAAGGGTATGCTCGGATACCAACCTGCCGCTTGGGAAGAGAACAAGTAATAAATGCCATCTTTTTTGATCATTTTGGGCAGTTCCCTGTGTTGATTTTGGTAAATAACTGAAACTTGATGATCCACATCCAGCCAATCGGAGGTCAATTTATACAAAATCGTGTCCGAATTATTATTGGCCGTAGAGATCAGATACGCCGAATCATCGTCATCTTTGAAAATGGAGATATCTCTGGACTCGTTTCCTTCCGGTCGAAAGCTTTTGTGAAATGTAAAGTTTTCTCCAGGCGTAGCCGAAGCTACAGATACCCTGGCAAGTGTGTAGTCTGTACTGTTTTCATAGTGAGCCCAAAAAACGAATTTGTTCGTGGGCGCATGGTATAGGATATTAATCCCCTCAAATTTAGAATTCGCCAGATCGGGATGATCCGTGTAGGAAAGAACCACTTTGTCGTTACCGTAAGTGATATCATCCGTTGATGTCTGTTGAATCATTTCACCAAAACCACCTGATGATTTTTGTACGAAATTGAATCTGTAGTAGGTATCCCCCACTTTTAGTTCATTCGGAAGCATGAGCGTTGATTGCGTTGTATTATCAAAAGTTGTGAGGTTTTCTGGAAGGCTGTAAGGGGTATATTCTGGTGAGACAGCGGAGGCAATGAAGGAAGTTCCGCCATATGCCTTCACTTGGTATTTGTACGTGCTACCTATGTTGAGGTCATAATCGTCCGTCGTTATACCGGTTAAGGTCTGTAATAAAGTATAGGGCGCATTGTTCTCGGATCTGTACAACTCGTATGCTGTGGCTCCCGTTACAGGTGCCCAATGGATTTTGGCGTTGGATACTTCGGATTCGTTCTTCAACACAAACAGTGTTGCAGCAATATGGGTCTCTTCGCCAGCGGCAGCGTGAACGGTCTGAGCTGAGGACGTTAATTGAAGTGTTAACAACATCAATACAATGGCGATAGCAATCCACGATTTACCTTTGATCATGTCTCATCATCTCCTTTTTTAGAAGACCAACCTTCCTGTTGCCGGAAGGCTGATCCTGGTTGAAACTTGACTTTATTTCAGATTCATCAGTGTCATTACATCTGTCTCGCTGGCTTGGTTGTACCATTCGTTAACTTCTTCGATAACGGTGTCTCCGCCTTTTTCATGCCACTGTTTGACAAAGGTATCAAATGCTTCAAGTGGCTCATTGCCATATATGATTTTGGTGAAAGTCTCTTGTTCCATGGTGGTCAACTGTTCCCACACATTTTGCATCGTCGGCGTTGGTGGACCGTTAAACTCATTTGGCAGTAAAACATCCCTGTTTTCATACGAAATCCGGTATCCGTCCTGTGTCGTTTGATCCTTTGAAGCGCTCTGAATGAGGACGCCTGTGTCGGCTTCGACACCGTTCGCCAGATCGAAGTACGATTTGCCGGGACCGTCAACACTCGGTGTATTTTTGGTAAATGCCATTTTCCCAACGCCTTGCACAGCCTCTAATGGCGTATTGAATTTCGTTGGATCGAAAGTGACTTCCTCATTGACGATATCGTAATCGTATCCCTGAGCGTAGCCGTATTTGAAATCTCCCGTGCTGAACGCAGCATCGTACATTTTATCGTAGTACAGGAAGAAGGCTTCCATGTTCTGAAAGTCCTTGTTAAACATGAACACGCCATCGTTCAACTGTGCGGACTGATAGGTCTTATCACCGTTCACGCCTTGAATGGTCGGATAAGCACTAATTTTCGCACCATTCACATTTTTCTCCACGTCTTTCACACTGTCGTAAAGCCAAGGACGACCAATGATGATGCCTGCTTTCCCCTCCGTGAAATCGGATAGTGCATCCCAGGCCCCTTGAGTGGCCAATTCTTTGTTCAAATACCCTTTTGCATACCAATCGCGCAACTTGGCCAGTGCCTCTTTGTTGCCATCAGCCACAGATCCATAGGTGAGTTTGCCGTTGTCGTTATGCCATTGTCTTGGAAGGTGCTTGCCTGTGTATGCGCTGAAAATCATAACCGGATCGCTAACCCAGCCCGTATTGTAGGAATCTTTACCCGAAAATGTAAAACCATATGTGTCTTTCTTGCCGTTCCCGTCCGGGTCCTCATTGGTGAACGCCGCGATGACTTGCTCAAACTCTTCAATCGTTGTTGGCGCTTTCAAATTCAATTTGTCCAACCAGTCCTGGCGGATCAGCATGACTTCGCCTTCCGTCAGATTGGGCGCGATTGCCATCCCGTAAACCTTGCCTTCTCTAACCACTGGATTGAAGGTTGTTGGGTATTGTTTGTATATGTCTTTAATCCGATCAGGCATGTAGGTTGAGATGTCTTCCGTAATTTCTTTGACCTGTCCCGAATCGATCAGATCATTGACCAGCATGGTGTCATAGACGGGCAGAACGTCTGGTAGTTTCTCTGAACCCGTCAGTGCCAGCCGCAGCTTGGTATTATATTGTGAAGCATCACCTCCCAGCAGGGTGGTTTGGATTTTGATACCCAGGTTTTGTTCGCCCCAACGGGTCAATACATTGTCATTCAACGTCTCACCATTGATGTATTTTCCAGCATTCTCATCCTGTTGTTTGGCGATCGTGATCGTAAACGGCGGATCATATTTTCCATCCTTGAGCACCGATGCCGGTGCGGTCTCGGAAGCACTCTCCCCTTTGCTGCAGCCAACCACAAGAACAGCCGATATCATAACCATACTTACCATTTTCCATAAATCAGTTCTTTTCTTCATGGAAACATGCCCCCTTCACTCAAGCTCAATTTGTTTTCTATATAAGTCAACTAATTGAATATTTACACTGGCACTTCGATGACAGAACAACCTTCCGATCGCTGTTATTCCCAGAATTTTTTTATTCACTTTTACAAAGGTGAAATTCTGGTAATAAAGGCGAACGCTCCGCTTCTTCAGGTTATTTCTGTCCTCTCCGTTATCGTGTAAATTTTAGTTGAACTTATAGTAATCCAATTTCGTCATCCTAACTATTCTTTTACGGCTCCTAGAACGATACCCTTCACGAAATATCGTTGTAAAAAAGGATAGACCAAAATGATCGGCAGCGTACTGACAAAAATTTGAGCTGCTTTGATACTTTGCTCCGACATTGCCGCCACCTCGGACTGGCTCATCGCCATATTTTGCATATTGCTCTGCACGACAACAGTCTGTAAGAACGAAGCCAGCGGATACTTACTCGCATCCGACATGTACAAAATCCCGTCAAACCAGGAATTCCAGTGCCCCACCATAATGAACAAGGATACGGTCGCTATGCCAGGCAGAGATAACGGCAAATATATTTTGCTGAGGATCACGAAAAAGGACGCTCCGTCAATGAATGCTGCTTCTTCCAAGGCTTTTGGAATTGTTTTGAAGAAATTAACGAGAAGAATCAGATTATACGCACCGAAAGCACCGGGAAGCACAAGTGCCCAGATGGTGTCCTTCAATCCAAGGGCTGTTATCAAAATGTAAGAAGGGATCAATCCCCCTGAGAAGAGCATGGTAAATATAAAAAACCACATGAGCATGTTGCGGCCCCGGAATTCCTTGGACAGGGCATAACCTGCACAGATCAGGATGAACATGCTGATGCACGTACCCAGAACCGTTCGAATGATGGATGTCAGCATGGCGCCGTTGAAATTGGAATTGTTGAACGTTTTGATATAGGCATCCACATTGAACCCGACCGGCCAAAATGACACCATATTACCGCTTATGGCGGCTTTACTGCTTAGTGATTGTGCCAACAGATGAAGTAGTGGAAGAAAACACGCCAGACCAGCCAGTATCATAAACGCGTAATTAAAATATGAGAATACTCTATAGCCTGTCGTCTTATGGTACATGATTCATCTCCCTCCTTGTTAGAATATTTTGTAATTGGCGTATTTGTAGGCCAGCCTGTAAGAGACGACGATCAAGATCAGACTGATCCCCGATTTAAATAGTCCTACAGCGGTCCCGAATCCATATTGTCCGTTTAACAAGGATGAACGGTAGACATAGGTGTCAATGATATCTCCCGTACTGTAGACTAGCGGATTATACAGATTGAAGACTTGATCAAAACCCGCATCCAGAATATTCCCCAGACTCAGTGTAGAAATGACGATGATCATGGGCAGCATGCTAGGCAAGGTGACGTATCGAATTTGCTGCCGGCGTGTGGCACCATCGATCTCAGCCGCTTCGTAATAGGAAGGATTAATTCCCGCAATGGTCGCCAGATAGACAATCATGCCAAAGCCGAAGCTCTTCCACACATCACTGACCACAACCGTGAACCGAAACAGATCAGGATCACCCAAGAAGTAAATGGGATCGTTGCCGAAAACCCTTGTTAAGATGTGGTTGATTCCCCCGTCTAAACCGAGAATGTCGATCATTAACCCCGCGACCGTGACCCAGGACAAGAAATGCGGCAGATACACCAGAGTCTGTACACTTTTCTTAATGCCCATATTTCGGACTTCACTCAGCAGAATAGCCATGACGATTGGAACGATAATACCGACGATTATTTTGGAAACGGCAATGATCAGTGTGTTGATTATGGCTTGCGTTGCTTCTTTGTACTGGAAAATTCGTTCGAAATTATCTAACCCGATCCACCTTGAACCTCCGATGCCCAGCCATGGTTTGTAGTCCTGAAATGCCATGAGCAAACCTACCATCGGGCCATAAGAAAAGATGCAGACAAACACAAAAGCGGGAATACACAGTACATACAAAGGCCAGCTTTTCTTGATTTCCTTTTTGAATGAAGTTCGCCGGGGAATCTTTGGTTGTGTTTTTTTTGCAGATCCGACGGGCACAGTCTCGTTAATGTTGCATACCTCCTCTATGTTGGCTCTTCGAATGTAATCCTCGCAATTAAGCTTAACAAAAGCGCTTTCACTCCAAAATGCCAAAATTTCAAGATCATCACCTCATCCTGAATCAATTTTTAAACCGCTTTCATTTATAGCGGATGCTGCCCTTCCGCTTTTCGAAGGTTTGGCTTATATTAAAGTTAATCCGATAGGGAGTTTAAACTTCTACGTCTTGCGATATGAAAGGAAACGCATATGATCCGAAAAATGTATATGAAGCGATTCTTCTATTTTTTTGTTTTTTTTCTGCTGCTGACGTTGAGTTTGTTTTTCGTGATGAACCGATTGAGCTCCAAGACACTTGAGGAGAATCTGATCGGTGCCTCCAAAAATCAGCTTGATTATGTGAAAGGTATTCTGGACGGGATTATCTACGAGGCAAATATGTACGGGGTTCAGTATGCGGCTGACAGTGATGTCCGGTTTTATCAGAGGCACGTTATTGAACTGAGCAATTACGATTCCCAAATGAAGAAAAATGATATCGTTGATCGTTTGCGGCAAACACTCCTTTCCAGTCGATCCATTGAATCCATCGGCATTTACTGGAAGGCTGAAGAAACATTTCTATCCACGAACAATACACCGGAAGCGAGACTTCCGTTCAAGGATGTTCATCAACGGGGATGGCAAATCGTCGGTAACAGTTTGTATTACTTCGCCCTCTATCCTTACATTCAAAAATCTGGGGAAAATGAACCGACTCAGTACGTCGTTGGTGTAAAGCTGAATACGGATTATTTGAAAAGCCTGTTGAAAAAGGCCGTGAACAACGATAGCTCAAATGCTTTTTTTCTGTTTAATCCACAGCAGTTATGGAGTGAGAAAGAAGTCGAGAATGATCTGTTGAAAGCGGTTACTGGAATGGTTTCACCCCAGCCAGAAGTAACTTCCAAATATGATTATCATACCAATTCGGACGATTACTATGTTCTTTCCCGATATATTGAATCGATTGACGCCTACCTGATTACATATACAAGGACGAATGATTTTCTGCAACCGCTTGATCGCAATCGTAAAGTTTTCTTTGCCAGCATCTTAGCCGTCTTCACGCTTGGTCTGGTTGTGATATTTACGTTTTACCGGAACTATTATCGTAATATCCGTTTGCTCGAGAGAAAGTTCTCACAGGTTGAGCAAGGCAATCACAATACGCGCATTACCGAAAATACGGGAAAAGAATTTTACAGTCTGTTCAGAAGTTTTAACCATATGGTTACCGAAATCCAGGATCTGTTCATGTCATTGAAGACTGAAACGGAACTAAGACGAAGTGCGGAACTTCAACAACTCCAAGCTCAGATTAATCCTCATTTCCTGTACAACAGTTTGTTTTTCATCATGTCGGTGGCCCAGTTTTCACCTGATTCTGTTATGCGCATGAGTAAGCATCTAGCTGAATATTATCGTTATCTAACCAAATTGGACCGGCATGAGGTTACGCTGGAAGGCGAACTCCAATTTGCGGAACATTTCCTGATTATTATGGCTCTCAGTAAAAAAATGAAGTACAGCATTGACCTACCCTCAGAACTGGCCTCCCTTCCTCTCATGCCGCTTATGATCCAGCCAGTGGTTGAGAATGCCATCCAACATGGAATTGAAGGACAACAAGGTGCACATCGGGTGTCAATTGTTGTACAACAGGCAGATTCTGCGATAACGATCAAGGTATCCGATGATGGAAAAGGTCTTTCGCTGGGCGATATCCGTAGCCTGGAGGCTCTGCTTGAGAGCGATACCCCGCCTGAAGGAACGAGCGGCGTAGGGCTCTGGAATGTGAATCTACGTCTGAAAAATACGTATGGTGAACGTAGTGGTTTACATTTTTCTACCAATGATTGGGGTGGCTTGTCTGTCTTGCTGCTCATCTACTTTCCCGAAGAGAGAGGAGAAAACGAATGCGATTATTAATCGTGGATGACGGACATTACGTTGTTGAGTATATGAAGCACTTGCTTGATTGGAAAACCTACGGTATCGATCAGATTGAGACAACAACCAATTCGCTTGAAGCCAGAGACATGTTGAATCAACGCCACATCGATATTCTGATTACGGACATTCGAATGCCTGAGGTCTCGGGCATTGATCTGCTTCAACATATCCACCAACATAGCTTGCCAACCAAAGTCATCATCCTTTCCGGCTACTCCGAATTCGAATATGCGCAGCAGGGAATCCGTCTAGGTGCACTCGACTATCTGCTTAAACCTGTAGACAAAGATGATGTGGAGAAAGCCATGTCTAAAGCCATCAAAAATATCATAAAAACACGCCCTGTTCAACCTGTCACATGGGAGAACTTTGATGGTTTGGCGTACCTGCTTTCGCTTCTTGGAGCAAATGAAACCTTAAAGAAGGAGTATGAAGCCTATACTGAATTTTTAGAAGATTATCGTTTGTGCTGTTTTAAAATGGACGGATTCACACAAGAGCATGAGGATGATATAAAACGTGCTGTCGGAGACAAATTGGATCGTCTCGTATGGACAGCGGGAACCCGATTAATTGCTTTTGTTCCAGAAGAGATTGCTGGGAAACTACAAACCACATTGGAACACTCAGTCGTATCCTCTCCTTTTTCGTTGACCGATCGAAACATGACCCGACACATATTCTATGGGTTCTTTCTCCGTGAGGACGTACACGCTGACGACTTCATGAGTACGATTCCCCCCTTTTCTTCATGCAATGATTGGGAGTCAGCCAGAAACATTATTAAAACCTATGATCGAATCCATCTCCGAAAGCAAAAGATCATCTTTCTTGTGGAGACCATCTCTTATGTATATCTAGCGGATAAGAATCGGAATGCATCTGAAACCGCAGATTGGATATTTAATCGTATACAAGATCCTGATGAACTATGGTCAACCCTCTTCGATCGGGTCAACCAGATTAGAAACAATAAACAGATGTCTATTCAAACCATCGTCGACAAAGTGCAAACGTATATTGAAGATCATCTTTCACACGCCCTCAGTCTGGATGAACTGGGAAAAGTTGCACATCTCCATCCTGTCTACCTGTCCAAACTGTTTAAACAGGAGACAGGAGAAAATGTGTCAAACTACATTTCAAGGAAAAGGTTGGAGAAAGCATCCCGACTGTTACAAGACTCTGAACTTCGTGTAAACGATATAGCGCAAATGGTTGGTTACAGAAAAAACCAATATTTTATCCAGTTGTTCAAAGTGGAATACGGGGTTACGCCTTACCAGTACCGCAGAAATATGATCCATCAATGAATTCGTATGAATTGAATTGGGTTAAACTACCAAGCGAGTTCAGATAAATAGATTATGATTCGCTTGGGATGCTTGTCCTAAATAGTAACCGACCCCACCAATGGTAACTTCGTCTATTAACTCTTCCCGCTGAATGCCCATTAAATCCATGGACATCTGGCAGGCTACTAACTCAGCCCCTTGTGCGATAACGGACTGTAGCAATTCTTCTAATGAAGGAACATTATTATTTTTCATCAGACCACGAATAATCTTTGGACCAACACCAAGCATGTTCATTTTGGACATGCCAAGTTTTTGGCTACTGCGGGGTAACATGATATCAAACATCCGGCCGATCATATTTTTGGATACAGCTTGTGTCTGATGCTTCCGAATCACATTCAATCCCCAAAATGTGAAAAACATGGTCACTTTACGTCCGCTGGCTGCAGCCCCATTCGCAATAATTAGAGACGCAATGGCTTTATCCAGATCGCCGCTGAAGACCACCATTGTGCTTGAAGTATCGATGTTAGGAGAATCCATAACGGAATGTGCAGCATTCTTGGTCATAACAGCCTCAATCGTACCACTTTTGGAGCGTTCCAGCTGTAAGAGCGTCGAACCAGACATGGTTGCCCATGCTTTCACATCTTCGTAGAATCCCGGATCGGAAGCTTTTACCCTCAAGTTCTCTCCATCGGACAGTTGATCCATCTTTTGCTTCACTTGTATTAATGGGCCCGGACAACTTAAACCGCATACGTTCAACTCATGATCGATGCGTTGTGGCTGTTCAGAAGTCGATTGGACCGGACCATGATTGACAGAAGAAATCGGCGCAGGCTTAAACTGGGCTTGACGATATGTTTTGTAACCCCCACTCAAGTTTTTTACGCTGAAGCCATGTTGCCGCAAAATTTGTGAAGCCGTGTATCCACGCAGACCAACCTGACAGTATACCCAAATGTCTTTGGAGATGTCTAATTCATTTAACCGGTGGCGAAGTTCATCCACTGAGATATGGATTGAACCTGGAATATTTCCATTCTGATGCTCCAATTCACTGCGCACATCCAGCAGGATTGACTGCTCCGGCTCACGTTCGGACAGCTGATCATAGGTGAATGTCTCAACACGACCAGCCAGGATGTTCTCTGCTGCATAGCCGGCCATATTGACCGGATCTTTTGCAGATGAATAAGGTGGTGCGTAACTCAATTCAAGCTCTGCCAAATCTCCAATGTGGCCTCCAAAATGAATGGCTACTGCAATGTCATCAATCCGTTTATCCACTCCGTCATATCCAACGGCCTGTGCACCTAATATTTTACCTTCCGGAGTAAACAGCAGTTTCAGAGTAATCGCGGTGGAACCGGGATAATACGATGCATGTGAGGCAGGATGCACAATTACAGTGCGATATTCAACACCCAGACGCTGCAGTGTTTTTTCATTACTGCCTGTCGTAGCACCTGTTATTCCAAATACTTTAATAATGGATGTCCCTTGTGTTCCTTTATAGGTGGAACTTAATCCGGCAATTCGGTCAGCAACAATTCTTCCTTGTTTGTTGGCTGGTCCAGCAAGCGGAATAGCTGTCTTCGTACCGTGAATGGTTTCAGTTACTTCGATGGCGTCACCAACAGCATAGATGTGTGGCACATTGCTTTCCAGAGCTTCATTAACAATGATATGCCCACGTGTACCCAGGGCAACACCGCTGTCATGCAGGAAAGATGTATCCGGCGTTACCCCGATCGCAAGAATAACCAGGTCGGCTGTCAGAACATGATCATCAGCAAGCTTTACTCCAATGCCCTTCTCTAGAGAATGAAATGCCTGAACACGCTTGGAGAATAGCAACTTCACACCATTCTGCTCCATTTCCTGTGCCAAAGATGCTGCCAATTCAGGATCAAATGGGGTGAGCAGTTGTCCATTACCCTCGATTAACGTTACATCCAATCCGGCTTCCTTTAAGTTTTCTGCCATTTCAACACCAATAAATCCACCGCCTATAACAATTGCTGTTTGGTTGTTAGATGAATTTACTTGTGCTTTGATCCGGTCAATATCAGGAATGTTGCGAACGGTGTATATAAGTGAATGATCTATACCTGGCAAATCAGGAATGATCGGTTTGGCACCAGGAGACAAAATTAACTCGTCGTAGCTTTCGTCATATTCACCCCGTTCTTGGCTGTTTATCCGAACGGAACGTTTCTGCGGATCAATTGCAACGACCTCGCTTCTTGTGCGCACATCTATGTGAAAGCGATCCGCCATCCCTTTTGGAGTCTGTACCAGCAGACGCTCTCGATCTTCAATTGAGCCACCAATATAGTAAGGTAAGCCGCAATTGGCAAATGATATATAGGGGCCTTTCTCAAAAATTATAATTTCGGCATGTTCATCCAGACGGCGCAGACGTGCAGCGGCAGATGCACCACCAGCTACACCTCCAACAATCAGTACTTTTTTGCTCATGATTCACATTCTTCCTTTCCAAACAAAGTAATAATAATCTGTTCAATCCGTTGATCGGCAAGCACATAATTCACTTCTAGACCATTCCGTTCAGTAGCGACAATACCTGCACTGCGAAGCTTCTGCAAGTGCTGTGATACGGTTGATTGGGGCAGGTCCAGACATTCTTGCATGTATGAGACATTACATTTCTTTTTTAACATCAGTCCACGCACAATGCATAAACGAATTGGATGAGCTAAAGCTTTCAGCAGATTGGCTGGTTCATCGAACTGTTTGAGAGTATTGATATCAAAAGCGGGAGTCGTCAAAAGTATTCCTCCTAAATCGTTATATCGTAATAATACGATGTATTGATATGAATGTCAAATCATCTCGCAGACAGTGCCGATATCCATTTATGGAAGACAACCTGAGGCGGTTGTTAGTGAGCAATGCATAGGAATCATTCGTTTCCTAATATTTAGTAAATTTTAAGCGAAATAAAAAAGCCGCCAACTTTGGCGACTTGTCTTGTATCTTTTTATTAGATTGCCTTCGCGTATTCCTAATTATTGTTCAGTCAATTGACCGCAGTCTCCGCGACGTCCATACGATGCTGGATAATAATATAGTCGGGATTCATGCTAGATAGACCTTCCATGGAAAGTGCTTCTCCTTCTTCACTTTAGATCAAACATGACTCCCAGTGAGAAATCCTTCTTAGTTCAACTCATTCCTTAAACACTTTTTTAGAAAATTACACATGTTCTCCATATGAAATCGACTCAAATAATTGACCAAATACAGGTACTAGTTTAGTTGTATACCAATTTATATCAGTTACTTTGTTATAACTTTCTACATCAAGGACTTTTCGATTGATATCAGGACTCATCAGTATGGTACCGTTCTTTTTAATTAAAAAAGTGCCCCCTATATTTGTGTCCTTCCAAGTCATAGCGACTCCAATTAATTCTCCTTGATTATCCTTTATAGCTAAAATTTTTAGTAACTCATCTGTAGGAATACATTTGCGCTGCCAGTTAAAGTCATCCTCGTCCCCAATGGGTAAAAAAGTTACTTTTCCTTGATCGTTATATGACCAGCCGAATTCTTCTAGTTTACGAAGAATCGTCATTCTTGAGATTTGCTTTGATAAGCTGATTTCAATAGATGCTGAAACAGACATGCAAAATCCCCCTTATCTTTACACACACTTCAACCTGATCTCCAACACATTAATCTATAAAAAAATATTTCCCTGAGTGCAAATCTTCTATTTCTTGAGAAAGTCTTTTAGTACGTGGCTTCATATAATTTTGAGCTTTTTGCAAAATATCTGTATGCCCACCTTGATCATACAATATTGTAGTAGATAACACTTGTACAATATAAAGGCTCGATTGAGTTGCCATCCATTCAAAAAAATCAAAAAACTTCTCAATTAGTTCTGTGTCATCATTTTCACGAAGCAATCTTTCAACGTAAGTAGCCACTTCATCACCAAAAAACACATGTCCTAGAAACTCTTGATTTAAATCCAGATGTTCTATGTAATAATCGTGGAATTCAGGGAAAAGTCTTAGGAACTGATTGATTAAAATGTCACTATCCATTCTCCAGCCTCCTATCTACTATTTCACTTAATATAGTATCATCTGCAGACCAATTTTCGTTTGTTCTACTGTTCTTTTCGTTTAAAAAACATCTTTCCAACAATAAGTCCCATACCAGATGAACATATCAGATAGCCAAAGAACAAAAAAAGTAAATAAACACCATGAAGATCTGCAGGAATCTGCTTTAAGCCTTCAAACCAAGCAGAACGAAAAGGATACAGGAGTGCTACCCAAATGATCAGCAAGAAAAGAAGAAAATTAATGATTTTCAGCACAATAACGATCCTTTCAAGTCCGAGTGGAAACAATCGGAGATATACGTTGCATCTTTTTTTCGTATACCTTACTCCTGCCCGTACAATATTAGTTAGCTTATGTATTAGAGTTGCTATGTTGAATCTATAAATCTAATTATACTAGTAAACATTAGGGGATTTCTTATTCTTCAGTGAGTATAACAAATAAAGGTAATATACGCACACAAAATTAATCATGAAAGACGCCATCCTAAAGGAAACAACTCGCTGGTAACCAACGTTAAAGTTAAGTGAAAAATTCGTGTCTTGCTTTAAGTTCGTGACGAAGATGGCTACAGCAAAATAAGCCCTTTCTTTTATCAGAGCGGGCTCATTTGCGTTTCGCGATAGCGCTTTATGCTTACTTACTGGACACCTGAAGCGTTCTCAGGCAAAGTTGGGCTCTGCTTTTTCTTCTTTCTTGGCTGTCCTTTCCAGGATAGGTACGTCCAAATCCGTAGGACATACTCAACCGGCCCATTGCTAAATTTCTTGAGATATAGTGGGCTGAGCCACAACTGAATGCCGTAGACAGCAAGCGCAACAATCGCTCCGATGAACACGCCAGCACGGCCAAATAGTCCCAGACCGTAACCATAAAAAACGGTCGTACAGATGACGCTCTGCATCAGGTAATTGGTCAGCGAAAGACGGCCGACCGCCTCGAACCTGCTCATCAGGCTAGAATGGCGGCTTCCCGCGTACAACAGCGCAAATGCATATATGTATCCGAGTGCAAGCAGAGTTCCCCCAAGCGTCCCGCCAATTCCGATTCCGAGCCATCCTCCCGCACCTAATTTGGGTGCCAATTCACTATATGCTTTGAGAAGCAAACCAATTGGAATCAAAAACGAGGCACGACGAAGATACGCATGTCTCATGGCCTGGGGATCGTTAAACGTACCCATTCTGGCGGCATGCATGCCGAGCAGGAACATCGATATCGTCATAAGTGGGGCCAATATTAGGGCTATTAGGGCGTATGATACCTCCAATTCCCCACCAAATGGATCGCCGTTATTGCTGAAATCCCTGATCTCCGCATAGGTGCCACTACCGTATACATCCTGACTTTGAATGATATAGTTATTCATATGAGTGGACTCAATAGATAGCGGGTTCATCGGATTGGATGCCGGGAGACCAAGTAGCCCTGCTCCGACAAGTAGCAGTACCGCCCATATGAGCAGCGTCTTGGGTTTCCGATTCAGGAACATCAGCAGGAAGAAACCGAGTACGCCGTAAAACGACAGGATGTCCCCTTCCCAAAGATAGATTATATGCAGCATTCCGATACCAAACAGTAATAGAAAACGTCGAGCCAGATGACACTTTGGTCGCAAATCTCTTGATTTAAGACTTTCTGACAGTTTAATCATTCCGAAGCCAAACATAAATCCAAAGATCGGCATAAAACTACCCACCACAGTGATTAGCAGGAACGAGAGGAAAGCCTGGTCTGCACCGCCGATCCCGAACAGTTGGGGTTTACTCTGGCCGAACATTCCATATTGAAAAGCCAGCATATTCGCCATCACGATGCCGGCCAGACTGAATCCGCGCAGTCCATCAATTAATTGGATGCGCTTTGTTGATGTACTCAATCCATCACCTCTGTCTATAACATAAAGATCAGTTCTACATAGTAAAAAAGTCGCTAATTTAGCGACTCTTAATCGGAACACCTTAAAGGGTGACAATGATTGGACCATTTTTAGTAAGGATAATCGTATGTTCGATTTGAGCTACATAGCTATTTTTAGTAGCAAAGGTCCAGCCGTCTCCTTTTTGGTAGACTTCTTCTTCTGAAGTTGAGATAAACGGCTCGAATGCGATAACCATACCTTCTTTTAACAATTCATCATCCGATGGATCGTTATAATTATAGATGTGATCAGGTGCTTCGTGTATCGCACGTCCAACACCGTGTCCTGTAAGGTTTTTAATAACCGTTAATTCATGCTGTCTTGCTGTTTGGAATACGGCTTTTCCGATTCCGCTTTTTTTGGAACCCGGTTTTGCTTTTTTGAGACCTGCTTCAAATGCTTGTTTAACAACGTCACATATTTTCGTTAACACTTCTTCGCCTTCGCCTACGACAAAAGAGATTCCGGTATCTGCAAAATAACTGTTTTTGGAGCCAGACACATCAATATTCACGATATCGCCTTCTTGAATAACCCGCTCCCCCGGAATACCATGTGCCACTTCTTCATTAACACTAATACAAGTATAGCCTGGAAAATCATACTCACTTTTTGGAGCAGAAATGGCACCTGCTTTCTCAAAAAGCACTCCGGCTAAATCGTCAAGTTCTTTAGTTGTTATACCTGGAACTGTTTTTTGTACCAATTCATCTCGAATAGAGCCGACGATTTTACCAATTTCCTTCAAACCATTAAAGTCTTCTTCTGTTCTTGCGATCATATTTTCTACCTCACTATCTTTTATCATCCATTGATTACATAAGTGTTATCTTTTCGCATAACTCAAGCAATGTAAAATAGTATACGTTGATTGAACATTAGATAATCATATCCAAAGCAGCAAAGCTTCGCAACTTTTTTATCAACTTCGTGACTGTAGTTGCTCTCTTATTCCTGAAGAAAAACCACTCTCGATTGATCGTTGCAGCTTGGTTGCGTTCCCTTCGAACATTCTTTTCGCATCAAAATTCATAATGAGCAGATCCAGCAATTATTCGACTGTATTCTTTATACTTAACCATGGGCTAAATTCGTGAGCGACCAGACATATGATAAATCCGGGTAATACCCTTTTGCAAATTCAGCATCGATATTTATTAATCAATCGCGATAACCTCTCTTGCTGCCTCAATGAAAGATAGTAGGATTGGCGAAAGCCACTTGTCTTTGTGCCATAACATCTGTGTGTACACATGCAAGTCTGGAATTTGCCATGGGAGGGCAACCAGATCGCCCCGTTTAACTTCTTCTTCCGTGGTTATCTCAGGAAGAAAAGCAATACCAATACCTGCAATGGCACATTGTTTGATGGCTTCGGCATTTTGAAATTCCAAGTATGTAATAGTATCCATGCCTTTTCGCTCAAATGAACGATCAAACATGGTTCGATAAGTACAGCCCTTTTCATTCGTCAGAAACACTTCACCGTGGAAATCCTCCAGCTGTAGTACAGTTTGATTCGCAAGTGGATGGTCTGGGGCCGCGAAAAAGCGGAATGTTTCTTCGATCAGCGGTTCCACGGCAAGTCCAGTTGAGCGAATGGATTCATCCAACATAAAGACAACATCCGCGGTTCCCTCAAAGAGCGTTTGCTTGAGTTGTTGATTGGGAACGGAGCGGAATATGAGACGAACTCCCGGATGACGCAAACGAAACAGACGAAAGACAACTGGAAGGCGATAGGCGCAGAGTACCTCGTTGGCACTTATCGTTATGGTGCCGCTCAGTTGTTCATTGTCATGAACCTCACTGCGAGCTTCCTCGAGTTGATCCAGAACGCTGTTCACATGCGTTTGAAAACGTTTACCCGCAGTAGTCAGCACGAGTTGTTTACCTAGTCGGTCAAAGAGACGAGCGCCAAGCTCATTCTCCAATGCTTTAATTTGCATCGTGACGTTTGAAGGGACATAATTCAACGCTTCCGCAGCCCGAGTGAAATTCAACGTGTATGCCACTGTGCGGAACGTCGTTAGTTGGCGCAATTCCATCATTCAATTCCCCTTTACTTTCAATAATATTGAATACTCCATTGATTTCTATTCACTTTTATTGAGAGTACCACAGGCTTATACTGACAACAAGAAATTACATTTTACTTATGTAGTTTCATCTTGAAGGGAGAGACAAAATGATGGAATATGAAATTTTTAATTTGGGTGACGTGACCTTGCAATCCGGAGTGACATTACCGAACGCTTTTCTTGCGTATAAGACGTATGGAAAATTAAATGAAAAGAAAGATAATGTCATCATCTATCCAACGGCATTTGGTGACCAGCATGTGCAGAATGAATGGTTAATTGGAAACGGCATGGCACTCGATCCGGAGAAATACTTCATTATCGTGCCGAATCTATTAGGCAACGGGTTATCTTCGTCCCCTAGTAACACGCCTCCCCCATTTGATCGGGCTAATTTTCCTCAGGTAACCATCTATGACAACGTAACATTGCAACATCGACTGGTGACCGAAAAATACGATATTCAAAAGATTGCTCTCGTCGTGGGTTGGTCCATGGGAGGCATTCAAGCATTCCAATGGGGAGCAACCTATCCAGACATGGTAGAACGCATTGCGCCGATCGCTGGAATTGCCAAGCCGTGGCCTCAGACCTTAGTGGTGCTGAATGGAGTCAGCGCCCCGCTTATGGCTGTCGCTCAGTTCGAACCAAGCAAACTCAATGATTTGACTTCTGCAGACTTGCGCGCTGTGGGTCGTACTTATGCAGGATGGGGATTTTCGCAAGCATTTTATAGAAAGGAGCTCTATCGTGAGTTGGGATTTGATTCAGTCGCAGCGTTTGTGGCCGACTTCTGGGAGGCTGTGTTTATGACGATGGATCCACACAATGTCTTGACCATGTTATGGACAGGCGAACATGCAGACATTAGTGCCAACTCCTCCTATAACGGGGATTTTGATCAGGCACTCAAAAGCATTCAAGCCCTTGCCTACGTTATGCCAGGAAGTACGGATCTCTTTTGTACGGCGGAAGATAACGAATACGAGGTTAAGCACATGCCTAACGCGGTGCTAAAACCTATCGAATCGATCTGGGGCCACTTTGCCGGTCGTGGAATCAACAGTGCGGATAATACATTTATTGATGACAACCTCAAACAATTGCTCACGCTTAGTGAAAATGGATAACCAAGTGAGGAAACCACTCATACATTTATAAAAATGATTTCCTTTCACATGGATAAATGTGGTTTTCAAGTTGTATGTGCCTCGGGAGATTTCTCATTCCATATGGATTAATATGCTAAAGTCATCTTCCAGTTCTGCCTTGAATTTATTGTGGTAATCAGGGGATGTGCGCGTAGGCAACTAGACAGGTCCATTGAAACAGAAAAAACGAAGGTAACTGCCTTCGTTTTTTACTACCTATGAGGTCAAATTAGTTTGTTATTCATGGTGTGTTTCTTAATAGCAGGTACAATGGTTGTGGCCAGAAGTTCAATATTCTTCTTAATCTGCTCCATACTGACGCCACCTGCATCGATCTCGGCTAAGAATCGTTGTTGGCCATACAACTCGTGTTGGTACAACATTTTTTCAATAATTTGTTGAGGAGAACCGACCATGAGTGCATCTCGATAATCCGTAGCAGCCAAGAATTGTTGCTCAGGGTAACCACTACCTCTTAATTGAATTGTAGCGTTATTGATATGTGGATAGTATTCACGTAAGGCTGTTTGGCTATCTTCAGCTACGTACATGAGACTCGTTGTGGCAATGGGCAATCTTGCAGGATCATAGCCTGCACTCGAAGCAGCTTCGCGGTAACGATCCACAGCAGTTTTAAATGCTTTTGCTGGTCCACCTAGTGTTGTTAGCATCATGGGTACGCCTGCTAAACCTGCTTTAATCGCACTTGCCGGAGGTCCTCCAACTGCACGCCATATCGGCATTTTTCCATGTAATGGTTGAGGAATGATTTCGGCATGATGTAGTGGTGCTCGAAATTCCCCTTGCCATGTAATACGCTCTTCTTCATTAATTTTCAACAGTAAATCCAATTTCTCTTCGAATAATTCTTCATAGTTACTTACATCAAAACCTAATAAATCATATGCTCCTAGACGCGATCCCCGCCCGGCTACAATTTCTGCACGTCCATTGGATATCAGATCAAGCGTTGCAAAATCTTCATATACACGGACCGGGTCGGAAGTACTCAGCACTGTTGCCGAACTCGCAATTTTAATTGTTTTGGTTGCTTGGGCAATTGCCCCAAGAATCACGGTATGTGCCTGGGTTGCAAATAACGGCTGATGACTCTCCCCTACTGCGAATATATCAAGTCCTGCTTCTTCAGCCAGCTTGGCAGTTTCAATTAATTCGTTAATCCGCTGCTGGGCAGAGATCCGACGGCCTGTCAAAGGATTACTTAAATGATCTCCAATGGAATAGAGACCGATCTCCATACCTTTTTCTTGTTGAATACGATATTGTTCCATCTCTGTCTGTCCTTCCATATGAGTTCCATTGAGGCCTAGAAATCAAAATCGGTCTCAGCTCAATTCATGATTGGGTATGACTAGGGCCTAATCCGATTTTCTTGAGAAGATTAGTTAACTGTATTTTTTCTTCATTGGTAATATAGGAAAGATTCTTGGAAATTACCTCAACGTGTTGCGGAAAGATCTCTTTAAATAAGGCTTGACCTTGTTCCGTAATGACTACATTTGATGATCGGCGGTCTGTTGGACTTGGTTCCCGTTTTACTAATTCTTTCTTTTCAAGCTTATCTACTACATATGTGATACTCCCACTAGGGATAGAAAATTTTTCACTTATATTTTGAACCGTGTGTGGTCCCTTATTATAGAGGAGTTCCAAAACCATAAAGTTCTCGTTACTAATGCCGTAACTTTCTATATCTTTTGTAACATCATCAAAGACCGTTTTACTTGCTTTTATCCACACACGGAAAAGTCTTAAATCAATCTGACTTTGTTCATCTCCTTGAAACATGTAGCGAACCTCCTAATTAGATGACTGCAAGGAAAGTCACCATTGGTTATCTTGGTTTATTATATAAAGGATACGCAACTTCTGTAGGAACTTCAATGAGTACAATTCTAAGGTCTTGATCTACAGCTTTTATGATGATTCTCTCTTCTTCTTTTGATTGAGTGATCATAAAGTCCTTATGTGAGAAATATGTGGGTTCCCCTGTATCTAAAGCAAAAGTTCCATCCCCTCTAATCGCTAAACCTGCCAACGTACGGTTCACGGAAAGGTTATGCGTGTATACCTTCCCTTGTGGAATAGATACATCCCACATTTGGGCATCTGTCACGATTTGCATGGGAGAATCGTTTCCTAAAACTTTTTTGATCTTCACATCGTCTATATCTACTACCGAAAACTGATTAGAATCGAATTGTACATAAACAGGGGGACGTTTAACCGCTTGACTTAAATGAGGTTCAAACCAGATTTGAAATATCTCTGTTGGTTCCTTCAAAGCCTCGCCATGGTACACCCCAGAGCCTGTTTGCATCAGTTGGGTTCCCCCTTCTTCTACAACACTTTCCGTACCCAGTGTATCCTGATGATATGCCTTACCTTTAATGACATAGGTGATGATTTCGAAACCTTTATGTGGATGCAAACCGATTTCTGCAGGCTCCTGAGAGTGAGCCCAAGCCCAGTAAAATAAGGGACCTAGACGAGTAATGATGGATCCTTCTCCAGAAAAACCAATAGGTTTTTGTTCTTGTATTTTACCGCCATCGAACTGACCACTCGCTTGATCTCCAGGTTTAATAATTTGGATTCCCATTATAATCTCTCCTTAGATTAACTCACTACTCACACAAACAAAGACCCGTAATTGATTAACAATACAACTAATCCCAGCACTAATAGAATGATCGGCATGAGCATTTGTTTCAATTGATCCTTAACTTTAATGTGAGTAAGAATGGCACCGATCATCGTTACAACGATGACTAAACCACCCCAAGCAGCTAAATTCTCACTCCAAATACCTCCAATAACTAAACCTGCTGCAATGACTTCGATCAGTCCTGTAAACACTCGAAACGCTCCGGGATATCCATAATGCTTGAATCCCTCCACCATCTGCTTGGACCCAAACTTCATAAACCCAAACATTAGGAACCCTAACCCCAATATGACTTGCAAAACAATGGATAGAATACTCATAAATTTAATCTCCTCTTTACCCTAGAATTATTTATCCTAACTTTAGGATAAACATATCCTAACATTAGGCTATATGGGTGTCAATTAAAAAGTTGATTTACATTCTTACATATTGTCCACTTGAATCTTGAATGCAATCTATCATATGCAAGAGTGATTTCTTGGAGTTATTGCAGAAGTTATAATTTGCAGGCATTAAAATTACTGTGCCATCGAGGTAGTAAAAGCTGTAGCTGAGGAAATTGGAGCAAGTCGCACAGCAAGTCGACTCTCTCCCGGGGTTCTTTAAGGCGATATATTTGAAGGTACAGACGGGCCTAAAGTATATGGCGAAGCTGTTTTAGGGCATTTCCATTCATAACTCCCTCACTTTACAAGTGTTGAATTATTCACTACGCTTATAGAAGTACAAGCGGAAAGGTGAAAAGTGATGAACAACTTTGAAGAAGAACACAAACCAGACTCCAATACATCTCATGTAGAAAAAGAAATGCATGTCATCCAACAATTCCCCATTAACTTTGCGATTTTTTCCATGGCGAGATCACATCGTGGTTTAGCTGCGCACTTGTTGCGTGAAGTTGGACTATTTACTGGTCAAGAAATTATGTTAATGCAATTAGGAGAGCAAGACGGACAATCGCAGCAGAGTCTCGGACGGACGATGCGCTTGGACCATTCAACGGTTGCCAAATCCGTTCGGCGATTAGAAGAATCTGGCCTGGTCACTCGCTCTAAATCGCCCAAAGATGGGCGCGTTACGCTAGTTACACTAACTGAAAATGGCCGACAACTCGTTGACGAGGCTGTTGCCGTTTGGACAAAAATAGAGGAAGCTGCATCACAAGATCTCTCGGAACAAGAACGTGAGCTGTTAATCTCGGTATCTCGAAAAATTTCATCCAACCTAGAGGGTTTCCTTTAGGACTTAAAACCCCCTCCAAAGGTGCATTTGACTTCTTCTACCTTCAAGGGGGTATTCTAAACTCCTCTATTCATCCACTAACACTTTTGACCCACTCAGCAACTCTCCGACTACTTTCTTCTTCCGACAAATCTTCAATCCGAGTTAGAATAGACCACCTCACGCCAAAAGGGTCCAATATACTCCCGAATCGATCACCAGAGGCAAAGTTTATAATCGCTTCTCTTACTTTCGCCCCTCTAGATACAGCGTTTTCAATGGTTTCATCAACATTAACGACATAAATCCCTAAAGAATAACATGCATTATCTTGATCTGGCGGCAGAGCCAATTGATATGCCGGGTTCGCTGCTCCCAGCTGTAAAAAACCATTTCCAAAATCTAATTCCGCATGAACAATCATCGTATTACCATTTCCATCCGAATGCTCAGTAATATCCTTTACCCTTGCATTGAAAACACCTTTATAAAAATCGATTGCTTCAGAAGGGTCCTTTACTGTTATAAATGGGGTAATCGATGTAACGCCGTTAGGTGTGCCATTCTTTGTATATTTTCCTGATGCTGCCTTGTGTTTTGTCTGTTCACTCATGTGTCTATTCAGCCCTTCTTATCGGTTATCCAAGATTGTCATCATTATAAAATAACTTCACTGACATCTACTGTCAGTGAAGTTATTAAATTTGATAGTATTCAATTAACTCGGACACAACAGCAACAAGTCTATCCTTCAAACGCTGTGGTTCGATGACTTGAATGGATTTCCCGTAGGATAGGAGAAAATAGGGGACATATGTATGAATTGCTTTTTCCTCAAATAAAAAGATGGCTCGATTTGGCGTCCGCTCTCTCAGATAGTGTCCCATAAATCAATGCAGCCCTAAGTCGTCCAATGCCTATGATCTGCCTTCAATAACTAAAGAAATTACCCCCTCTTTGCCCACCACATCTGGTAACAAATTTTGCATAAAAAATTCACGGGCTGAAAAAGCTTCTGAACGCTCAAATTCGAGCTAGTACGCTTCATTCGCAGAATACGGTCTACCTGAAAGCTGCGGAATCCTTTAGCGAGCATAACAAGTACAATGCGATCAGTATACCATTTATTGCAGTAATACTTACTGTTACATTATCACGGTTTCAATGGGCCTACTTGCATAAAAAGCATTGATTTTTCTGATTAAGGTATCAATAATGCAGAACAGATTAAACTTTCAAAAAGAAACCAATGAGAGAAGATAAGTCTCCCATTGGTTTCTCTTATTTATTTTCTCTAAATCATTCTCCCTTATCCAAAAGCCCGATAATAAGTGTGATCGCCTCCGCCCGCGTAGCTGTTTGCATCGGTGCGAAACGATTGCCGCCCACACCGCCTACAAGTCCGGCTTCTACAGCAGAAGCTACATACGAAACTGCCCATGCCGGAACATCGTTGGCATCTTTGAAGTTTAGTTTTGCATTAGAATCCGCAGGAATTCCGCCTGCGCGCACGATCATGGTGACCATTTCGGAGCGGGTTAATGTTTTGCCTGGACCGAAGGAACCATTTGCGTACCCATTGACAATTCCCAGGGATGCAGCTGCTGTAATGTAAGGCTTAGACCAGGAGGGAATCTTGTTTTCATCTGTATACTGAACATTGTCGGTTACGTTATTCAGATTCAATGCACGACCCAGCATTGTAATGAATTCAGCACGTGTAACCTTCTGATTTGGACGGAATGTATCGTCGCCATATCCATTCACGAATCCAGCTGCAAGCGCCTTATCAATGGCAGACTTGGCCCAGTGCCCGACCGTATCTTTCATTGGTGGTGTATTTTCACCATTTCCATTATTGTTTGATCCTGTACCCGTCTCATTCCCGGGATTACTTCCGTTGCCGATACCATTGTCTGGACGGTTATCAGTTGCTGTACCTCCACTGGTTTCAGAGGATCCATTTCCGCTGTTGAATCCGTTACCTGAGCCTGAATCCGAACCCGGATTCGATGTACCAGGTCCGGGAATCGTTGTCGTTGTCTTCTTCACAATACCAAACTGATCGATAATGAATGGAGTCGCCCCACTCACATTCTGATCAATTTCATACGTTATCGCCGTCAGTTTGCTGCCGTCTATCGTAATGCCCACAAAGTTTTGGACCTGACTACGTTTTGGACGGCGGTTGTCACTTGGGTCCGGGCCGTATTGTGCCGCATGATTTTCTTCCGCGCGCTCAAAAAGGCTGTAGTAGGCCTCTCCCAGACTCGTGCTTTGATTTTTGTAATATACTTTTGGACCTGCTGTTGCTGGAATCAGATAGATTGTGCCATCGGGATTCACAGAGTACTCCATCTTCTGTCCATTTTGCATTTCCGTGATCATTTCTGGTTGACGTGCGCTCCCCTTCTGATCAATCGGTTTGGTACGTGCATAGATATGGTCATGCCCCTGAAGAACAAAATCAATGTCAAGTTCCGCCATAATCGGAGCAATCTTGGAGCGCACTCCATTCGCTCCCATAATGTCAGAGTCTGTTGCATGGTTCGATGTTGTGTATGGGCCTTTGTGAATGTTGACGATGACCCATTCTGCTCCCTTTTTCTTGGCAGCCTGAACATCTTCCTTCAGCCACTTGACTTGTTCTAACGAAAAGTTGTCATACTCCGTTGAATTCTCATTGGAATTCAATACAACAAAATGTGCATTGCTATAGTCGTAAGAATAATAAGCTCCCGTTTCTGTTGCGGAATTCGCCGGAGGCTGCACATTAAAATGATCAATGAAAGCATAATTTTCGTCTTCATGGTTCCCAGAGGATGGAACTATGGTCGTATTCAGCAGGCTTTCCTGTGAGTGTCCGAGCAGCCAGTTCCACTGTTCTTCTTTGACACCTTTATCAACAATATCACCGTTATGCACAACGAACTGTGCATCGGGTACTGTAATCAGTGCTTTGGCCAACGTCTCGGAGGACAGAATAGCCTCATCTTCTTCTTTCGCTTGTGTATCCGCCAGATCAATGAAGGTGAATTTGCCTTTTGCCGGTGCTGTACGGAACGTACCTGTTGCACTCCATACTTGCTTGGTAGCATCGCCTACACGGAAGAAATAGGTCGTATTTGCTTTCAGATCTGTCGCTTCTGCTTTGTGCATCCGCTCCGTTGGAGCATTGGCAGGCTGGGCAGAACGTCCTTGAAATAATTTGGCTTGTGTGAAATCAGGTGTTGCTGATGTTTTCTCCACGACTTGAAGGTCGCTTTGCAATAGTTTATCCGATGTATACCATGTGAACCCTTTGCTCTTGGTCGGATCTCCATGGAACGTTACCGTTATTTTGTTGATCTGTTCTGGAACGGGAACTGTATTTGTTTCTTTGAGAATTCCGAATTGATCTACAATGAATGGCTCTCCGTTATTGGTATGTTGGTCAATCTCATACGTTACAGCAGTAAGCTTGCTGCCATCGATTGTAAATGACACGAAGTTCTGAACCTGACCTCTGGCTGCACTCGTAGTATCGCCATACTGTCTTGCGTGGTTCTCTTCAGCACGCTCGAACAAACTGAAATACGTTTCACCTAATTCTGGTTTTTGGTTCTTAAAATATACTTTTGCCCCTGCGGTAGCTGGAATCATATAGATCGTTCCATCTGGCTTCACTGCGTATTCGATACTCTTTCCGTTCAGAGTCTCCGTAATTTTGGACACGTCTTCAGCCATGCCATCGCTTTTTATTGGCTTTGTCCGTGCATAGATATGGTCATGTCCTTGAAGAACCAAATCGATATCCAATTCATTCATCAACGGAGCAATTTTATTTCGTACACCGTTTGCGCCGATAATGTCGCTGTCTGTGGCGTGATTGGATGTCGTATACGGCCCTTTATGGATGTTGACGATGATCCACTCTGCTCCGGCAGCTTTTGCCTCTTCAACATCCTGCTTCATCCATGCCACTTGCTCGTTGGAGAAATTGGCGTATTCCGAGGAATTTTCGTTGGAGTTCAGTACGATAAAATGAGCTTTGCTGTAATCATAAGAATAGTAAGCACCTGTTACTGTTGCGGCATTGTCTGGCTGCTTCAGGTTAAAGTGCTCGTAGAACGCATAATTCTTGTTCTCATGATTGCCCGCGGATGGCGCAATGGTCGTGTTCATCAGACTGGATTGGGAGTGACCAAGCAACCAGTTCCATTCCTGCTCTGACGTTCCATTTTCTACAACATCACCATTATGAACAACAAACGCAGCATCTGGGACCTGGGTTAACGCTTTGGAGAGCGTAGAGCCAGATAGAATAGCCTCATCCTCTTCCTTAGCTTGGGTATCCGTCAGGTCAATAAACGTAAATGCTCCGTTAGTGGGAGCTGTTTTGAATGTGCCAACCTCACTCCATATATCCAGATCTTGATCGCCAACGCGAAAATAATAGGAGGTATCCGGAATAAGATCTGTAGCTTCCGCCTTATGCACCATTTCTCCCGGGGAATTAGAAGCCACGGACGTGCGTCCGTTGAAGCTTTGTGCCTGACTGAAGTCAGCAGCCGCTCCTTGGTTCGGTACCACTTGAACAGTGCTTTGTGTGGATGCAAGAGGTGAATACCAAGTGAAGCCCTTGCTCGTTGTCGCATCACCATAGAAGGTAACCGTTACTTTACTGATATCCAGTAGTGGCGCTTCTGCTAATGCTTTAAGTTCCATGTCAAAATACAAATCTGAGCTGCTGTCGCTTTGTTGGTGAACTTCGACCGCAATTTCGTTGTTGCCATCGTGTAAGTAGGCTTTCAGCGGCTCAGTCAGATCTATATCCTCATACATAACAGGCAAGTCCTGACTTGATGTTGCTTTGGTTGAGTACTGTATCTCTCCTTCAGGCATGCCAAAGCGACGAACTTCCACACCATTCACGTATATAACTGCCCCATCATCAATGCCAAAAGTGCCGAGAATTTGTCCATAACCATCTATTGCATCCTTGTTGACGGCCAGATTTGTTCTTAGATAGGTTGTACGGTGTTTTAATTTTTTGTCCAGACCATAGCTCACTACCGTTTTGAGAGGTCCGAAATAGGAAGTGCTTATGCCATTGCCGTTGTCCTTGTAGCCAAACGGTGCGGTTCCGAACTCCCATGATGAATCGTCGTATGAAACAAGCCATTGCGATTCCAGATTCTGTCCCTGATCGAAGTATTTCCAATTGGTGTTGCGTTCTAACAGAATGTCAGGCTCAGATAACGATGCGGCTTGAGCTGAATTAGCTCCCCCAAATCCCGCGAACCATCCGAATACTAAAGAAAGCGATAACAGGAAGGGTAACATCTTTTTGTAGAAGTGACTAATCATAATTCTCTCCCTTATCTGTTTGATAGATTGGCTTATATAACTCCAAACAGAACTAGCATAACAAGAGGAGATCAAGGGTCCATTACCTAGACGTAAAACTTATGTAAAAAATTACATCTTATAAATTTCATATAGACTAATTTGATTTTGACTAACTCTTACATAAAACAACTTCATTGGGCGATACTACATAGAAATATATTCTCCGGTTTGGAGTGAAGGCCAATGAAGCAATCCACATCTAATATCAATACCTCCGAGGTCATTATTGTGTTATCAATTCAATACTTGGAGCTGGCATTCTAACACTCCCTCGGACAATTAGTAAAGCAGTAGAAACACCAGATGTGTATTATATCAGGGTTGATCGTAACCGCAATCAGCCTGCTTCTTGTAACCTTGTGTCGCAGATTCCCCGCAAAACGGTATTCGAATTTATACCTGAGATTCACAGGTCAATGGATTTCTTATCTGTTGAGACTCTTAATTATCGTATATTTTGTTGTTCTTTGTTCATTCGAAGTCAGAGTCATGGCTGAAATAACAAGTATGTACATCCTTGAGCGCACGCCTAGTTGGGTTACCATCATGGTTAGTTTGTGGATTGGTTTCTATATGTTAACAGGTGGTCTTAAAATCATCATCCGAGTCTTTTCAATTGTGTTGCCCGTTACGTTGGTGTTGCTCGCGCTGGTGTTCCTTTTAAGCACCAAGATGTTTGAAATCGATAATCTCAGGCCCCTTCTGGGCGATGGATTTATGCCTGTGATAAAGGGACTCAAGCCCTCATGTCTCTCCTATTCTGGATATAAAGTTTGCTCATCATCACAGCTTACATGGCAGACGTGAAGGCGAGCAATAAAGCCGCAATATATAGCATCCTTATTTGCACGATTATCTATTTAATCACGATTGTTACAGTGGTAGGGAATTTATCTTTGCCGGGAATTGAGACGCGGATGTGGCCAACGTTTGACATGGTACGAAGTTTTGAAATTGAGGGTTTTCTATTTGAGCGTTATGAATCGCTGTTCATCGTATTGATGTTGCTTATATTGTATTTGATTGCTTACTTGCCTAAAAACCTAGAAGAAACGTTAGCTTTGGGTGATTTTCTCGGAAATATGTCCATTTTCTTATTTGGCCTGTTGCCACTGCTGCTGCTCATCATTAGTTTTATTAATAAAAAAGGCGGGAAGCAGGCTTCTAGTGAAGCACTAAAGGTAGGCTAAATGGTTAGTCCTTCTTGTAGGTGCACAGGAGAACCTTGTCGTTCTCCTGGCTTCATGAATATACAATTAGTCTCGGCTTCAACTTGTTTCATTAGCGAAACAAAAGGATGATCCTCGAACATCAAATTTTCGTAATTTGACTTGCCGTGGCTTCATCCGTAATGAGCATATTAATATATCCTCCCCGCAAAGCAGCCAGGATGCAGTCTATTTTGTGCAGACCAAAGGCCATGCCTACCACCGTTTTAGTCTTCTTTAACTGCTCCAGTCCAAGGCCAATGACTCTATGATTAATGGGATGCTCGGTGATTGTACCTTCACGAGTAATAAACACAGAATTAATATCCGCTACCGTGTGAAGTGCTTCTAATTCAGTTAACACTTGCTCATTCAGATAACCTGATCGTTCCATCGTTGACATGGAATACGGATTTCCGATCCCCACCAGAGCGAGATTGATATTCTCCCCCTCTTTAAGAACGGCCGAAATATTAGGCATGCCAACAATCTGCTCCCTTAACTCTTCTGTTTCCACAACGGCCGGAGCATATAACGTATCACAGGTTACGCCCATTTTTTTGGATAACTCATAGGCGATCTGATTAGAGTGCATTTCATTGCGCGAATTCCCTGTTCCACCCACCAGTGGAATAATTTTGACATTCTCTTTTTTCTCCAAAGGGAACTCTCGCACCATATGATAGAGCGTATTGCCCCATGAGACACCCACACGGTCACCGTTTTTAATCAATTTTTGGACAAATTGAGCGGCAGCCTTGCCTACAGCACTCGACAACAACTCTTTATTCAGATCCTTGGTTGGAACGACCAACACCTGTTTGAGGTTAAATAAGTCTTCCAGTTTTTTCTCCAACTTGGACGTTTCGTAATCATCATCATGAATGACAATCTCAATAATGCCCTCTTCCTTCGCACGTTGCAGCATCTTGGAGATGACTGGCCTGGATACACCTAACTTCTCCGCAATCTTCTCTTGTGTCCAGGATTCATAATAATACATCTTACAGACTCTTATCATATTTTTGCGTTCGTCTATATTCACATATAAGTCCGCCTTTGACGTTTAAATTTCCCTTCTTACACATTTCCCACTATAAAATGGGATTCGCGGCGGAGTCAAGCCAGGATAACTTTGCCAAAAGCAGTTTTACAAAAGATTGACTTTCGGTTGACACGAGAGAAACAAACCCTTTTTACAATTGTAACTGTACGGAACATTTGTAAAGAATGCAGATCAAGACAGACAGAGGTGCAAAGATGAATGTGAAGATATTAGGTTACTGGGGTGGTTATCCCGCCGCTGGCGGAGCAACTGCGGGATACCTTGTAACCACAGATGAAGGGCAGATTTTGTTGGACTGTGGCAGCGGCGTTATGAGTAAACTCCCCAGCGAGACATGCGTGGAAGATCTATCAGGTGTTATTTTGTCTCACTTGCACCATGATCATATCGCCGATCTGGGAGTTCTTCAATATGCTGCAGCGGGTGCGATCCGCAATGGTCGCATGTTGAATAAACTGAAGCTGTATGCACCGGATAATCCAGTGGATATTCTGAATGGTCTATATGGTGAACATACCGAGGTCATCTCGATTGATCCTTCATCCAAAATTCAGCTTGCTGGCGCAGAAATCGAATTTGTACAGGTGCAGCATACCATTACATGCTATGCCGTTAAGATCACATATCAAGGCAAGGTGCTGGTGTATTCCGGTGATACCTCGTACTGTGATTCTCTTATCGAACTTGCTCGTGATGCAGACATCTTTCTATGTGAGGCTACCATCTGTGAAGGCAGTGTACACACAACTGGCCAAGGACATATGAATGCACTTCAGGCAGGCATGATTGCTGGTCAGGCTAACGTCAAGCAGCTCGTCCTTGTCCATCTTCCCGGAGATGGCGATCTGGAGTTCATGCGGGATGAAGCAAGTCGCTCTTTCCAAGGGCCTGTGGATATACCGGAACCACTTCGTATGTATGTTGTGTAAGTTAATCGATCCGGGAGGAATATGTTCATGTACAGATTGTTAGCCCTTGATCTGGACGGTACGATGCTCAATCCAGATAAAATGATAACACCTATGACACGAAGTTCCATTCAACAATTAATCTCAGCGGAAGTAAATGTCACGATTGCATCTGGACGATTTCCCGCTTCCGTATGGTCACATGCTAGGGAAGTCTCCATGAATTTTCCACTGGTTGCACTAAACGGTGCCGTGACGGTAGATCCCTTGACTGGACAACTGCTTGATGGCGTTGCGTTGAAAATAGAAGATATGCTGTTCATGTTGGATGTCATCCAGCAAGAAGGAGCCTACATCCATTTCTATGGATACAATGTCCTCTATGTTCAAGAGATTAATGATATCAATAGGAACTGGGCCATCAACAATAGGGTCAACAGACCGGAATTGGATTCTTTCGAAGAACGTGATGAACTTGATGCTATAGAGGCTGATCTTATTCGCTTCGTTGAAGTCGGAAAGGATTTCAGAACCTTTGTAAACCAGATGCCAGGCATGCTGTTCAAAGCAGCCGTGATCTGTACAGACCACGACTCACGCGAAAACCTATTTCGTACCCTTGAAGAATCAGGGTTATTCCAATGTACACGAACAGGAAGTTTGCGGTTTGATGTTAATTCAGCCGGAGTCAGTAAACGAGGCGCACTGGAACGTTTATGTCATGCACATCAGATCGAACGCGAGCAGGTAGCTGCAGCCGGAGACTATGATAATGATCTGGACATGCTGCAATGGGCAGGATTAGGAATCGCCATGGGAAATGCAGAGCTTCATGTGAAGGAAATCGCTAATGTTGTCACTGCCAGCAACGCTGAAGATGGTGTTGCACAGGCAATCCATACGTTCTTACTCTAATCTATCAGCTAGACACCAAAGGAGAGATTATCTGTGATTCCATTCAAAAAGTCGTTATTACTGCCCCTTTTGGCAGGCATGATTGTATTCAGCGGTTGTTCTTCACAGGGACAAGCCACGACAGATCAAGATAGTTCAGGCGCAGCTTCGAGCACAGTCTCAGGTAAGCTTGCATTCTATACATCCCAACCAGAAGAAGATGCAGGCAAACTGGTAAAGGCGTTTAACGATAAATATCCTGATGTTCAAGTCAGCATCTTCCGTTCCGGGACCGAAGAAGTCACTGCCAAGCTTCAGGCAGAACGCCAAGCGGGTAAAACTCAGGCGGATGTACTCCTGCTGGCCGATGCAGTTACCTTTGAAAATCTGAAAAAAGATGACCTTCTACAATCGTACAAGTCCCCAGAGCTAAGTGAAATCCCGACAGATCTGGTTGATCCGGACGGTATGTACGCCGGTACGAAGGTTATGGCAACGGTACTCGCTACCAACACCCAAAAAATCACTACTCAACCGACATCTTGGCAAGTGTTGACCCTGCCGGACAGTAAGGACGCAAGTATTATGCCGAGTCCCTTATACTCGGGTGCAGCAGCATATAACATCGGTGTGTTTAGTCGAACAGATGGGTTTGGATGGGATTTTCTACAGGAAACCAAGATGAATGGCATGGCTGTAATTAAAGGAAATGGTGCCGTTATGAAAGCTGTAGCCAGCGGTGAAAAATCATATGGCGTCGTTGTTGATTACCTCGTAGCACGCGAAAAAGCCAAAGGTTCTCCAGTTGAACTGATCTATCCAGAAGAAGGTGTTCCCATCATTACAGAACCGATCGGGATTATGAAAGAAGCTGCCAACGTACCGGCTTCTCAAGCCTTTGTAGATTTCATTCTCTCTGAAGAGGGCCAGAAGTTGTCTGCCGAGATCGGTTACTCCCCTATTCGTGAAGGTATTGCCCCACCTGAAGGATTGAAAGGTGTATCAGAAATGAAGATTTTGCCTGGCGATGCGGCCAAACTTGCAGCGGATCGTGAAACAGATAAACAGCAATTCATTAATGTGTTTGGCGAGTAAGGATTGGAGCTGTCTGAATGGAGAAATTGAAGAGAAACATGATCATTCTTAGGGGGCAAGATAACGGGCGCAAGTCCATCTTCTCCCTCCCCGGCCTGTTTCGTTGGAATCGATTGATCGCCCTGTTGGGTGCTATAGCTGTTCTATTATTCTTTGTATACCCCATCCTGAAGCTGGTTCTTCTCAGCTTTCAGGGTGAGCAAGGGTTAACGTTATCACATTATAACGAATTGCTTCAGCAGGAGCGCTTCTGGTCCACATTACGCAATACTGTATATATCGTCATCGGTTCAACCGTGTTCTCGCTCGTGATTGGAACTGCACTGGCCTGGGTCGTCGCCTATACGGATATACGACACAAATCGGCCCTTCATATGGGGATCATGCTTTGTTTTATTCTTCCCTCTTATGTTCTCACATTATCTTGGTCTTCATTTACCGGGTCACAGAGCTGGCTCGCACATCTGCTGCAATGGATTCATCCCGATCTGGCTCCTTGGAGCATGTACAGTATGGGCGGCATCGTGTTTGTGATGGGTATTCATCATTTTCCGTTGGTGTATATGTTCACTTTGGATGTACTCCGCAAAATCCCGCGTGATCTGGAGTGGGCGGCTAGAGCCGGTGGTGCCAGCAGGATCGAGGTCTTCCGTCGTATTACATTGCCTCTTGCTCTTCCGGGTCTCACGGCGGGCGGATTGCTGGTTTTTCTGGCTTCGCTGGACAATTTCGGAATACCTGCCTTCCTGGGCACACCTGTGAATATTTCCGTTCTCAGTACACTTATATATGAAGAGATTATCGGATTCGGGCCTTCGGCATTTGCCCGTGGTGCATCGTTATCTGTACTACTCGGTGCTGCTGCGGTAGTCGGCAGTCTGTTGCAATGGATTCTTTTACGTAAAAGTCATGCTTCGGATACGATGCAACCCGATCTTACCCCAAGGTATAATTTGGGTCGCATGCGCAAGCCGCTGACCTTCTCCATATGGGCAGGTCTCGCACTGATTACAATTATTCCGTTGTCTTCAATGATCTCGATGTCTTTAAAAAGAGCGTATGGTCTCGGGCTGACTCGTGCCAATATGACCCTGGACAATTATAGATATATTCTCTTCGAGAATGAGCGTGTATGGCAGGCGATCCAGAACAGCTTGGTCCTCTCTCTTGTCACAATGCTGGCTTGTCTGATTATTGGTTCAGGATTTGCTTATATACGAGTTCGAAAGCCTAATCAATTCAATAAAATGGCCGAACTGGCCACTGCTGTTCCCTATACACTACCCGGCATTGTGTTCGCACTGTCCATGATTCTGGTATGGATGGAGCCGATTCCCGGTTGGAACCCTGGCATCTATGGTACCATGACCATTTTGTTTATTGCCTACATCTGCCGATTCCTTATTCTTCAGATCCGTTCAAGTGTCACTTCATTCATGCAGTTGGATGCATCCATGGAAGAAGCCGCGCGGATATCCGGAGCCGGTTTCTGGCGTAAATGGACTGCTGTTCTGCTGCCCTTACTGCTGCCGGGTATTCTGACCGGAGGTATGTTGGTCTTCCTGACTGCCCTGACAGAGCTTACTGTATCGGCATTGTTATATTCATCAGGTTCACAGACCATTGGTGTTACCATATTTAGTTTTGAACAGGCAGGAGATACCCTCTATTCAACTGCATTGTCCAGTCTGATTGTCGCACTTATTGCGGCAGGCGGAGTTATTTTGCTCATCGCTCAACGTTGGGCAACTCGTAAGGGAGTGAAGTCATGAGTATCCAGATTCAACAGGTCAGCAAATCCTTCGGAAGTTACCAGGCACTTCATTCCATTGATTTAACGATTAAGGATGGCGAATTCGTCGCGATCCTTGGACCGTCAGGCTGTGGAAAAACCACATTGCTGCGCATTCTTGCCGGATTTGAGCAGCCAAGCAGCGGTAATGTTCTAATGGATGGCAAGGTAGTTGCAGGTTCAGGGACATTGCTACCTCCGGAGAAACGCAGAATCGGCATGGTGTTCCAGTCCTTCGCACTTTGGCCGCATATGAATGTTTCCGAACATGTCCGTTTTCCCATCCGAACACATAAATCAACACCTCCTCATATTAAAAATAACGAGCAGAACCGCATTCAGGAAGTCCTGAATATGTCGGGACTGTCTCATCTGGCCGAACGTATGCCGCATGAGTTATCCGGAGGACAAAAACAACGCGTCGCTATTGCACGCGCCATCGCTCCCCAGCCCTCATTACTGCTGATGGATGAACCCCTCAGCAGTCTGGATGCCATGCTTCGCATGGATATGCGGCGTGAGATTCAACAAGTACATCGGAATACGAAATCAGCCGTAGTTTATGTTACGCATGATCAGGGCGAAGCCCTTGCCATGGCTGATCGAATTATCGTGATGAAGGATGGTCGGATTGAACAGGCTGGCACGCCCCAGGAGATTTATTTGCGGCCAGAGACCGAATTCGTGGCGAGGTTTGTATCGAAGTCGAATTTGGTCAAAGGTCACTGGGATGCAGATATGTTCATCCCTGAGGGCGGTACAAATATTGCTTGGCCTGGCAAACATGTTGCGAACTATTTTAAATCCAACGGGTTGTATCCCGTTAGGCCTGATGAGTTCCATTTGCAACCTTCCAGTGAAGCTGGAATAATGGGAGAGATCGCCAATGTTCAGTTTCAAGGGAAAGAATTTCACTATGATATTCGCAGTGATACCAAACGTTGGGAAGTCATCTCCCCTCTTCCTTTCGCCCTGAATGAACAAGTCAGTCTGAGTCTTTCTTCCGTCAGCGGTGAAGGAGTGTGACGTTATGACTCAAAACCAGAAACTGATTTTCTTTGACATTGATGGTACGTTGCTGGACCGCCATAATCGAATTCCCGCTTCCGCCAAGCAAGCTGTTCTTGCATTAAAGGAAGCCGGACATGTGGTCGCTTTAGCTTCAGGACGATCTCCGTTTATGTTGGAACAAGTGCGGCTTGAACTGGAGCTGGAGTCTTATGTTAGTTTCAATGGACAATATGTGATGCATCAAGGAGAACTCATTCACAGTAATCCCATCCGTTCGGAAGCTTTGGAGCAATTGTCTGCATTCGCTGAGTTGTCGGAACATCCACTCGTTTATCTGGATCATTCACAGATGAGCTGCAGTCAGGAATATCATCCGCATGTAGACCTTTGTCTAACTTCGCTTGGTGTCACGCATCCTGGGTTTAGCAAAAGCTTTTGTACAAATAGACTCATCTATCAGACGATGTTATTCTGCTCCTCAGATGAGGAAACGGTATACCGTGAAAGGTTTCGTGATCTCCACTTTGTACGCTGGCATCCGTTGTCCATGGACGTTCTGCCCGCCGGAGGTTCCAAAGCCGAAGGTGTTTCCCGACTTGCAGACCGAACGGGGTTTTCCCCTGAAGATGTGTATGCTTTTGGCGATAACTTCAATGATCTGGAGATGTTCCGTTATGCAGGCTGCAGCATTGCCATGGGCAACGCCCCGCATTCTCTACAACAACTGGCGTCTCATGTTACAGCAAGGGCAGAGCAGGATGGGATCTGGCATGGTCTGAAATGGGCTGGATTGTTGTAAAAAAAACAAGAAGCAGTACTCTACTCTCTGTGGCAAAAATATGAGTACACAAAGACCTCCTCTATTAACATAGGGAGGTTTTTCAATTTGTCTGTTGATACCTTTCATGTTCCTTATAAAATTCATCGTAAAGGCCAGGCAGTATAAAAGGTGAAAAAGGTGAAAAAGCAAAAAAAGCCGCTTAAATAGCGACTTTTAATGGGATTAGTTCTTCTTCATTATTTATTGAAAGTAACCTTCTCTGAACCACCCTCAAAAATGATGGATGTGTCCCGCGGCTTGGATTCCGCGATTTTACGACCGCCTCTGTAGGAATACAGCACTCCGGATTGTTTGCGTACGGCCTCATATTCATTCTCTGCTTCAAGAACGATAAAGTTGGCAGGCTTACCCTCTTCAATACCGTATACATCCTCGATGTGTAACGTTCTTGCACTGTTTTTTGTAATAAGGTCAATTGAATTCACGATCTGATCATAGCCAAGCAACTGCGAAGCATGAATCCCCATGTGCAGTACTTGCAGCATGTTGCCTGTACCGAGCGGATACCAAGGATCGAAGATGTCATCGTGACCAAAGCACACATTCAGACCTGCTTCCTGCAACTCTTTGACACGCGTCAGCCCTCTTCTCTTCGGATACGTGTCGAAGCGTCCTTGCAGGTGAATGTTGACCAGCGGATTGGAGACAAAGTTCAAATCGGCCATCTTCAGCAAACGGAACAATTTGTACGTATAAGCGTCATTATATGACCCCATCGCGGTTGTATGACTTGCCGTTGTGCGTGAACCCAGTCCACGTTCATAAGCTTCCTTGGCAACAACTTCAACAAAACGGGATTGCTCGTCATCGATTTCATCACAATGGATGTCGATCAGACGGTCGTATTTTTCAGCCAGATCAAACGCAACTTTCATTGAATCAACGCCGTATTCCCGCGTGAATTCGAAGTGTGGAATGCCGCCGACCACGTCAACGCCCATCTTCAGTGACTCTTCCAGCAATTCTGCACCGTTTGGATAAGAGTGAATGCCTTCCTGTGGGAAAGCAACAAGCTGGATGTCGATATATGGAGCCATTTCTTCTTTTACTTCAAGCATCGCTTTAACGGCAATCAAGCTCGGATCGGTAACGTCCACATGTGTCCGTACATGCTGGATGCCCTGTGCCATTTGCCACTTCAGTGCTGTTTTGGAGCGTGTTTTGACATCCTCATGTGTCAAGAAAGCCTTGCGCTCTGACCAGCGCTGGATGCCTTCGAACAGCGTTCCGCTTAGATTCCACTCTGGCTCGCCTGCAGTAAGCGTTGTATCGAGATGAATATGCGGCTCAATGAACGGTGGCAGCACAAGCGATCCGTTGACATCCAGGATCTCCTCATTTTCGGTCACTTCCAACGATTGAGTGATTCGTTCGAACTTGCCTTCTTTTACAACGATATTCCATAGTCCTTCTTTACCCCGCAATTTTGCGTTCTGTATAATCATTTATTTTCCCCATTTCTTTGGATTCTTTCGCAGGAACAATCAGCATCAAGACGATATAAGCCACTGCTGTACCAAGCAGTGCGTTCAATGGTGTTACGCCAGGAGCCAGTTGGGCGAATGCCACGCCGATGGCCCAAGCCACCATCGCTACCCAGTTTACATTTTTGAATGACATGTCGGCAAATGGCTTATAGTTTCTACGTTTCACAATGAAGTAATCTGCGATAATAATAGCCCCGATGGATGGTACCGCCGCGCCCAGTATATTCAGGAAACTGACAAAGTTGTTGTACATCCACATGGCGAATACGGTACCCACGATACCGTTTACGATGACGAAGAATTTCTTTGAGATTTTGGTGATGTTCGCAAAACCAAGACCCGAAGCGTACAGTGCATTATCGTTGGTTGTCCAGATATTCAGGCCCAGAACGATGATTGCCGGGATGATCAATCCTTGCAGGAACATGACCTCCGAGATATCGGCCAGGTTATAGGCCATCGCACCAACTGCACCGAAGAGAAACATGAGTGAGTTACCCAGGAAGAATGCAATCACTGTTGCGGTAACGGCCTGTTTCGATGTCCGGGAAAATCGGGCAAAATCGGGTGTCAGCGTTCCGCCGCTTATGAATGATCCGATACAGATCGTCAATGCTGCCGCCGCGGTAAGAGTCTGTGTCGGCGTGTAATCAAGCAACCCTTGCAGACCACCTAGTGAACCTGCACCTTCAAACATGGAGTAACCACCGAGAATGGCAATCGCAGGAACCGCGATATATCCGAGAATGACGAGTGACTTCATGCCGAAGATGGCTGATGCTGTCATGGCAAGTCCGAACACGATGATTAGCAGGTACACGTTCCAGTCCATGGCTTTGGCGACCGGAATCGCGAACATGGCTACCCCGACTCCGAACCATCCGACCTGTGTGAAGCCTAACAGGAACGAGGGCAGATACGACCCTTTCGCACCGAACGCATATTTAGCGAGCAAATGTGTGGACAGGCCTGTTTTGGCAGCGATATGTGCCAGTGCCCCTGTATAGATACCGAGCACCAGATTGCCTGCAAGTACAATGCCAATGAACTCCATGAACGTCAAGCTGACGCCCAATGTCCCTCCTGCCAGCATGCTTGCAGAGAAGAAAGTGAAACCCAACATGACGGATAACGTCTTCCAAAAGTGGTTTCTTTGCGCTTTCGGCACGGCTTGCCATGAAAATTCTTGATCTTGTTTGCTCATCAGAATACCCCCAACATAAAGTGTATCTGATACCAAAAAAAGCAGAAAAAAAAGGCTACTCGTCAAGTTATACACTGACAAGTAGCCTCTTTTTGCATCATAACCCGCGCGAAGACACAGAGCATCCTATTACGGAATATGCCCTGATTCTCGCGTGATTATGAAATCCGCTGCCCTTGCCAGCCTCTCTGGACTGAATTAAAGGTACCAGTATTCAATTACATTCTATTATTTTGGAAAAACCTGCAGTTGTCAATGTAATTATTATCCAACGGTTATTAGTTCCTTATACAGCAAGCTATTTTTTTGATCATTCCTTCTTAACCAGTGGCTGGAAAAGCTAATAAACATGTCGAGTTTACGATATGTGTTCAACAACTTCTGGTAATACTCTTTCGTATTCCTTATACAAGACATAACGATTAACACCTCTGGAAGAGTTAAGTGCTTCATGAGCGTGCTGGATGGCGGTATCACGGTTTTCTGCTTTGAGTTCAATACCCGCGAGCAATGTTGATCGCATCCACTTTTTTTTAATGGATTGAAGTCTTTCACGCGCATCTTCACTTTTCCCGTCTTCCAAGAGTAGAATGGTTTCGTAATATGTACGGTAGTCCGATAAGCCGATATGAGGTACAGCTTGCCGAATGGCAAACATATCCTTGCGATATAATCCGTAAGCTGCCTTGAACTGTGCTTGTGTTGTTCTTCGCTTATATTTCTGCATAATTTGCTCCATAACTAGTTCTACCTCATTATCAAGTCTGTTTGCAAGAACATAAATAATGTAGGTCCCAGGTGTATTTTGCTGCTTGGATAAAAAGGACTCTAAACGATCTATACGCTTATCAAATACTAAAGGATAAAAAACATGCTTAATAAATGCGATAAGAATGGTAACGACTACACCACCTATTGTCCAAAATAGTGAATAGTCATTCCAGGTCATAAACAAAACAAAGACAAACACCGCCAAATAAAAGACGAATTCCCCCCAAGATTTACTCATATGTATCTCCTTCGAATAGAAAAATAACCAGCAAGTCTATATTATATCAAATTTAATTCCCCTTTTTGTATAATCTTAGGAAACAAAAATCACGAAGAATATTCTATCTGTCGCAAAATCAAGCCTGACTAGATTTACTGATACAACAAAAAAGCCGCTATATTAGCGACTTTTAGTTGGAATAATTGAATTTATTTTTGAACACTTAATAGTTCTTCAAAAGCTTTTATATTCGTGTCAAAATCAGGAATGGTTTGAGTTTCTTCAGCAGATTTGACCAGTTTTACTACTAAATCATTATAAGGTGTCGCAATTCCGGTACCCTCTGCTCTGCTTGAAACAACCCCGTTAATATAATCAATCTCCGTTTTGCGGTTCTTCTCCAGATCTTGAAGCATGCTTGCTTTGAGCAGTCTGGAGGGCTCCATCACGTAACGTAATGTTTTCACCCGTTCAGGGATTTCTTCTTCGCTGTTCAGTTCGAGTGAAGCGATGTCGAATCCATTCATTTTAACCAAGGTAACCCCATTGGCGCGAGCAACTTTAATTGTCTCGTCCGCAATATGGGCTGCACTCACAATGCCGGCTTCATGATCAATAATGTCCCCGTATTCACCATTTAACGCAGCCGATAAACCACTGAAGGCATTGTTGATCAGCAATTTGGACCACTTGGTCCCAACGAGGTTATCGGAAATATGTGTTCCACCCACAAGATCCAACACCGATTTCACGCGCTGAATTCGTTCGGTGATTTCACCATTTAATTCACCAATTTGAAAAGCATACTGCTTAAATTGAGTGTACTCGATGGTCAGGCTCGACACACCCGGTTCAATGAGCGTAGCGCCAAATTCAACGGAGCCAGCAATGACACGTTTTTCACCCACAATGGACGCCACTTTTTCTTCCGGAATCCCGTTCTGCAAGGAACACACCATACTGTCTTCATTCAAGAATGGAAGTAGTTCCTGAAGGATGGAATCGTTGTAGAGTTGTTTGGTTAAAAGTAAAACAAGGTCATACTGTCCTGATTTTTGATCAGGAGTAATTGCTTTTACTTTGGCCTGAAACTCTGTGGTACCCGTCACTTTAGCACCCGTCTGATTTAAAGCATCTACATGTTCTTGATATGCATCAATTAACTCAACGTCAAGTCCGCCATCCGCAAGGTATGCACCTACGATGGTTCCCAAAGATCCTGCTCCTACAATTGCAATTCTCATTTTATTTTTCCTCCTTATTTTTCTTCCAGGTAGTTATATACAGGTTGTGCAGCGTTTAAGGTTAGGTTGGTAAGGATATGAGAAGCGGACACCACTTCCAACACAGGCAGATCTGCAAGAGGTGCCAACGCATGTTCGAACAGTTGAAGTCGGGCAGGTCCTGTCCAAGCTTCCTTCACTTCGATGTCCGTAATTTGAGTACGGATCAGATCACATATTCTTAAATTCCCGGTATAGTCGGTAGCCATCTTAATCATAAAATTAGGTCGGCATATTTCACGTTTGGCGAACTCTTTATCCATCTCCACATGTTTATATCCCATCGTTGCCGTGGCTACACGCAGCGTTCCATAATCAAGTGTGCCAACAAGTGTATCTGAATCGGTATACAACTTGGGTGCGCCCAGCTTTTTCGGATAGGCGGTGAGCTCTCGACCACTCGCAATCGCGGGGAAATTGTCTACGTACATCGAATGCACATAATCGCCTTCCTCCCCATTGAATTGCACAGGAATGACTTGTCCAGCTTCTGTATATGCACCCAGTCCAGAAACATCTGGCATCCACATCACTTCGAATTTAACCAAAGGTTCCGTAATTTCGAGAGGTTCTGGTACGGCTGCTCGCAACGCTTTTTCATCAGTTCGGTAAATAATATTCAAGTATTCACGATTCACGAATTTGTACGGTGGCATCGGGTATGCGGGAGCCGTTAGGGGTGTATTCAGATTTTTAGCTATGTTATTCACATCGATTTTCATCAAAGACACCTACCTTATGTTTTGGTTCTATATAAGTTGAACTAAGGATTATTTACACTGACACTACGATGACAGAACAACCTTCCAATCGCTGTTATCCCCAGATTTTTCGATTCCCCTTCTAAAGGGGAAAATCCGGTGATAAAGGCGAACGCTTTGCTTTTTCAGGTTTTTTCTTTCCTCTCCGTTATTGTGTAAATAATTAGTTCAACTTATATAGTCAGGTTTTTGCAATTCAAAATTTGATCTGTATCTCATAAAAAAATTCTACATCAATATTTAAATTTAATATAATACATAATAAGTACTATATATATTTATCCAAATAAATAAGGAGTGCAAATGAATGGAATTGCTTCAGCTCAAATATTTTCAGACTGTTGCCTATACTGAACATATCTCCAAGGCAGCTGCACAATTGAATATTGCTCAACCTTCCCTAAGCTTGACGATTAAAAGACTTGAGGATGAACTGGGTACTCCTCTATTTCATAGGAGAGGACGAAATATTCAATTGAACCCCTCAGGTGAGATCCTATTGAAGCACGTAAACCGGATTTTTATTGAAATTGAAAATGCGGAGATGGAAATTAAAGCGGAGGAACAGCAAATCTCCCATACAATCCGAATCTCGATTACGAATACCCGATTCCTCACAGGCCTCATTAGTGACTACATTAACGGTTCCCCCGAAACCAAGCTTCATCAAGGCATTGGGACCCGTAGTGAAATTATTACAGGTTTGAAGAAAGGCGACATGCATTTGGGCATTACGGGGCATCCGATTCAAGATGAGGAGATTGAGAGTGTTGTCCTTGTCGAGGAGGATATTGTTCTGGTTGTGCCCGCAAATCATCCATACGTCGAAGAGTCAAGTATTTCATTAAGTGTCATTGCTAGCGAACCCTTTATATCACTTGCGGATAATAAGGAGTACAGCCGGTTTACCACCATGCTCTGTGAAAAAGCAGGCTTCCTTCCCAATCTTGCATTCGAGGTCGATTCGCATACGCTGCTTGAAATTATCAGGCTTAATCAGGGTGTTGCATTAATTCCGATCTCCGTATGTAGAAAACTGGGGTTACGTTATGTAAAGATTGCTGATAATTCAGCTATATATCCCATTAGCCTCTCCTGGGTCAAACAAAAATGGTTATCTCCTGCTGTTGGAGAATTTCGTAATTTTATTACTTCGTATTATGAAGACCATGCTGGCTTGTTTAAAGTGGAATAGGATTTCTTTATACATGACAAACGATAAAAACAAAGACCAGGTTAGTTCCTTGGAAGGAACCGACATGGTCTTTTGTCGTTATCGTACTTAGCTATACTGCAGTCTGTCCTTGTACCAAACGTCCGGAATCATCTTACGCTCCAGTTCCAACAATTCATGGATGATCTTGTCCGCGTCACTGATGGAACTCACGAGCGGGTCAGTGAGCATCGCCCTTCTCAGCTTCTCGTAGCTCTGTTCCAGAACAGCTTCAACCGTAAGCTCATGCGTATCCAGTACCAGTTCTTGCATACCTCTAATTCCGCGCGGCATCTCGCCTACATGGATTGGCTTCACCCCATCCATATCAACATCACACAGTAGTTCCAAGAACGAATCGGTATTCATATTAGTTACGGCGCCTTGATTGAGCGTATTGATGAAGAATTTTTTGCCCAAGTTCCCCACCATGTTCTCAATGATATCGGTTGCATGATCCGGTCCGAAGGTGCTCATGTAATCGGCAATCGGGATGTTTCCTGTAAGGAAGTCATCGACCTGCTGCCACATCTCATCGTGACGCTGATACCTGTCCTCTGTCTCCCAGATCGATAACGGCGGAATGGTATCCGAAGTTTTGCCAAGACCCTGCCAGTACCGAACGTATTCCTTCGTATGCGCAGTGCAAGTGGGAATGATTCCGAAAATGTCATACAGTTCGTAGGTAATCGCATCGTTATACAGAGCTTTTGCGCCGCGATCGCCGCCGTTATTCTCCTCACCTGCCATCTTGCGCATGGCTTCTGCGATGGTGGGCATCACATTTTTTTCTTCATACTCGGCTTTGAGCAGCCAAGTGAAATGATTGACACCAGCGATGCGAAAATCGAATTTCTGGTCTATTTCTGCGGTGAACTGGCTTGTATTTTCGATGATTCCGGCTCGTACGGCATAATAGGCTTTCTTATGCGGCATATGATGACTATCGCACAGCGCAAACGATTTAAGCTTCGGAGCATATCGATGTAATGCGATGCCATGAACGGTAGACGGGTTAATATAATTGATCACCCAAGCATCCGGACACAACTCCTCAATGTCTTTGGCGCATTCCATAATAACTGGCAGTTCCCGCATCGCGCGAAAGATTCCGCCCGGGCCAATCGTATCGCCAGAACACATGCGAATTCCATACTTTAGAGAAACCTGGCAGTCGATGCCCCGATATTTCACCGATTCTTCCGCAAAGCTGAGCACAACGAAGTCGGCTCCCGGAAGTACCTGTCTGCGGTCCACTGAACCCTCAATCTTTAGGGATACGTTGTTCTCCTTGGCGACCATTTCCGCTAGTGTTACCATTTTCGAGAGCCGTTCCTCGTCCGTATCCACCAAAGCCAACGTTCCCTGATTCAAATATGGGGAGTGAACCATCTGCCAGATGGACTGACGACCAAAAAACAGGCTGCCCGCCCCAATAACGACTACCTTTGGATGCTGTGTACTTGTAGCATTCATCAATAACCCCTCCTCGTAACGATATAAGTTCATTATAGGTGAGTGGGCTGGAATCGGAATGTGTGATAGTTTTCAATACATGTCATATAGTACGATGATTAACAAGAAGAAAAACCTTTGTTATGATAGTAAAATATAAAGGATGTCATAAAGTAGAGAGGAATGGTTTGGATTAGATGCATGCAGGAACTGTGAATATGAGTATAATCGATGAACTTTCGGAGTATATCACACTTCGCATGAGCTCTTATTTGGAACAAACGCACGACAGCACTTGGACGGAACACAAGTCTCATTCCGATTATGATCTGTGGTTCATTACAGCAGGCTCCGTGCAGATTACCATCGATGGAATCGAGCATAAGGCAGAACCGGGTGACGTGGTGTTTTTTTATCCGGATATGCCCTACACTGCTTCCACGACAGGAGAGTTGTGCCGATTCATATACATGCATTTTGATTTCAGCATCGCTGAGCAAAAGCGAATTCTCGGCGAGTTTCAACTCCCTGGCATTGTATCTGGCAATCTGATTCAAGAGGAATCAACGCTGTTCACTTCGTCCTATCGAAGGTTCAAGCAGAGTAGCGGTGCTTCCGGAAGTCCACTTTACTTGAAAGCCTCTCTGCTTCTCGTCATCGCCAAAATTTTTGAATTATACAGGCAAGGCCTGTATCATGGTGTGTTTCTGAAAGACCGAAAACTGAGGAAAATCGAAGGAAGTTTGGAGGTTCTTCAGAATGTGTTTCCCTACGTGGATGCGAATCTCCATCGTGCCATCCGAGTTAATGAGCTTGCAGACATTGCCGGCGTCTCAGAGAAATATTTTATTTCTTTGTTCAAGAAAATTCTGGGTATTACACCGGGGCAGTACATCAATCAGATCAAAATGAACCGGGCCAGAGACTATCTGTACGAGAAAAAATATACGATTCAGCAAATTGCCGGATTTCTGGGTTATCCCGATCCCTTTACGTTCTCCAAAGCATTCAAAAAATTTTACAACGTGCCTCCTTCCAAATTTGAATAACATGCAGACAAACAAAGAGGCAACCGGTCGATCCGGCTGCCTCCACACTCGATGAATCCTTGGTTATTCAGGGTTTGGTTTTGTCTTCAGTGGAATACATCTCATGGAAAAATCCTTTGTACGGTATATCCTCTTCCAGACATTTAATGAGATACAACAGTTCTTCGTCAGCTTCCGGTTCTTCGCCAGCACGCTGCTTTTCCTCAAATTGACCTAGAATATTCTCCAAGAGAGTGACTTGAATAAATAAAGGCAGCTTCTCCAGCATCGAATCTTCGATCTTGGTTTCGGAAGTATATCCAGCGAGGGCGGTTTGGAAATAGTCATCCATGAACTGTTTGCGTTTATCCGCATCCGGCTCAAATTGAATCCAGCCGACGCCGTGTGTCCATAGATCTGCCAGATCATACATATACCAACCGAAGCATGAATTATCAAAATCATACACGGTGATCTGACCGGTATCAAAATCGATCGAGTAATTCCCGTCATTATAATCGAAATGAATCATGCCGAATATCTCTTGGTTTGTATCCAAACCTTGTAAGGTATTCAGAAGCTCAACCATCTTCTCCTTAAGCAGAGGGAATGATTCAGGTACCAGGTTATCGATATATTCACCGCTGTAATTGTCAATCAAATGATGCCGGCGATGCACGGGAGTGTACCCTTTCGATAATTGATGCATTCTGCCCAGAACTTTTCCGCTATTATAATAGTATTCGCTAAGTGGGACCCCTTCACGGTACTGATAATGGTTTTCTACCAGCAACTTCCCTGTGGCCTTCACAAACATACAGATAAAGAACGTATGCTCATCATAAGTGATCTCTTCTAACAGATGGCCCTTTTTCGAGCTGACTACATTCGAGACACTTGCACCGTGCTCAAATAAATACCGGACATACTCCAGTTCGGCAATGTAATCTTCCCGCTTTCTGTCAGGCAAAAAAGACACTCGGAGAATTAGCGATTCAACTCCCTCTTGCTCACAGGTGTAAACGACATTACGTCCACCCTCATGAGGCGGAATAAGCTGAATATTGTAACCCTCCAGATGAAACAGCTCGGGTACCAGCGTCAGTACATGTGTATTGCTGATGTTAACAGCTTCGTTAAAATTAATAATAATCTCCTCCAGTAAACATTGTTTGGACGGTTTCCCGCACTGCAATGTCCACAAAAGGAATCCCTGTAACGCAAATATCCTTCTGTGAACCTAAAGCACAATCACCTTGTTAGACATTGAATTCACTCCTCTTGTTTGAATACCGCCATTATACCTAATTCATCCCAAAAAAACCATGAAAAACCGCCCTGAAGGGCGGCTTGTAAGAGATAAACGTTTTATTTATTAAAGAATCTCTCCATTGGACTCGATAACTTGTTTAAACCAGTGGAAGGAGTCCTTGCGAGTTCTTTCAAGCGAACCATTGCCGGCATTGTCTTGATCTACATAAATGAAACCATAACGTTTTCCCATTTCAGAAGTGGAGCAGCTAATGATATCGATAGGTCCCCAGCTAGTGAAACCCATCAATTCAACGCCGTCAGCGACGGCTTCTTTCATCTGCTCAATGTGGCTGCGCAAGTAATTGATGCGATAAGGGTCATGCACTGCCCCGTCCTCTTCCGGTGTGTCGATAGCTCCCATCCCGTTCTCAACGATGAAGAGCGGCATCCGGTAACGATCATACAATCGGTTCAGCGCGACGCGAAGACCAATCGGATCGATAGGCCATCCCCATTCAGTAGCTTTCAGATGAGGGTTTTTGATCTGACTTACCAGCATACCTGAGTTGCTGTTGTCATTTGGGTCATATTTTCCGATATACGTCATGTAATAACTGAAAGCAATAAAGTCCACGGTATTGTCCCGGATAATGGCATCATCCTCAGGAGCTTTAACCAGTTCAATGCCATTTTCCTCAAAATATCTTTGCATATAGGATGGGTATTCGCCCCGTGCCTGTACCTCTGGGTAGAACAGGTTCATCTGATCTTCCTTCATCGTCTGCAACACATCTTCCGGTTTACTAGAAGCAGCATACGTTTCCAGACGGCAGATCATGCAGCCAATCTGAGCATTGGGCATCTTCTCTTTACCACTTTTGACAGCCAGTGAGCTTGCTACAAATTGATGATGCGTTGCCTGATAGGCTACCTGCTCCGGTGTACCCTTAATTTTATCTTCCAGAATGCCGCCGCCAGTATACAGACTTGTCAACATCATATTCATTTCATTGAAGGTAATCCAGTATTTCACTTTGTCTTTGTAACGGTCAAACAGCGTATTGGCAAATTTCAGATACAGATCGATCATCTCGCGGCTTTCCCAGCCGTTGTATTTGCGGGTTAACTCTACGGGCATCTCGTAGTGAGAGATCGTTACGAGCGGCTCAATGCCGTATTTCAAGAGTTCGTCAAGCACGTTATCATAGAAGGCAAGACCAGCTTCATTGGGAACTGCTTCTTCTCCTGTCGGGAAGATCCGTGTCCACGCGATCGAAAGACGAAACACTTTGAAACCCATCTCCGCAAACAAGGCAATGTCTTCTTTGTAGCGGTGGTAGAAATCCACGCCGTTCCGTTTCGGGAAATATACGTCTGTGTTACCGCTCAGATATTCTTCCAATTGAACAGAATCGACGTCGAAGGTGAAATCCTTGCCATTGCGCTCCTCATGAGGAACGAATGGAGCCATGTCTGAGGTAGAGAGTCCTTTGCCGTCTGCGTCATATGCACCTTCGAGCTGATTGGCAGCGGTAGCTCCGCCCCACAAAAATCCTTCAGGAAATGAGTGTTTAATCGTTTTTGTCATGTTGTTTTCTCTCCTTTTTTGTATGTGGTATATTCATGAAGCTGTCAACGAACGGTGAGGAGAAGCAATTCATTCATTGGAATCACCCCCTTCACCTGAACTGGTACTACATCGAGGTAATCCGGCGTATTGGTTACGATGACTGGTGTCACAAGATCAATACCCGCACCCTGAATGCCATCCATATCAAATTCCAGAAGCAAATCACCCTTCTTCACTTCTTGTCCGGCAACAACCTTCACGTCAAAATATTTCCCTTTGAGCGACACACTGTTTAGTCCAACATGAATGAGAATGTCGATTCCACTGGATGAGGTCAGCATAATCGCATGTTTACTTTTGGCAACCAACGTGACGGTTCCGTCAAAAGGAGCTGTAACACGTCCATCCTGCGGACGAATTGCAATACCTTTCCCGGTCAATTCCTCGGCAAACGTTTGATCCGGAAGCTCTGATAGCGGCACCAATTCACCAATGAGCGGGCTGAAAACCTCCCCTTTCTTTTCCTCAATGGAATGTACTGTTACAGATGTCACCATTTCTTGAGAAAAGGCAGTGGTTGTCTCCTGTTCCTGTTCGGTTAATGTTTGTGTTGAGTCGGACATGGCGGAATTGCGTGTATTTGGCTCATCCCATTTGAGCAGCAAAGTCACCACGAAGGAAACGCTAAAGCTGATGCCTATTCCGATTAATGCATACCAGAAATTGGACATGCCACCATTCGGCCCAATGTATAACGGAAGTGAAAGCAATCCTGGTACAGCAAAACCGAAGCATTTCAGACCCACTGCGGTAATAAATCCACCCCCTGCTGCTCCACCGATGAGTGAAGCGTAAAATGGTTTTTTCAGCTTCAAGGTGACACCGTACAGTGCGGGTTCAGTAATGCCAAGCAAGGCGGATATACCACTGGATAAAGCAATGGATTTCATTCTTTTATCTTTGGTCTTGAGGAAAACAGCCGTGACTGCACCAGCCTGGCTCATATTGGTTATCAGGTTGATCGGCAGCAAAAGTACGTCATATCCGAGTTTGCTCAGATTCTGCAATGTGCCTGGGAAGAACGCATAATGCATTCCCGTCATAACAATCAGAGGCATGAAGCCGCCAAGAATAATGCCGGTTAACGGACCCGAATGGGCAAAGAGCCAAGAAGTGCCCATTTCCAGATAGATGCCCATGTAATTCCCTAAGGGGCCAATCGCAATTAATAGAATCGGCACCGTGATGACTAGCACAATCATCGAGGTAAAGATGACTTTGACCGGACCGGGAATAAAACGATCCACCCAGCGATGCACATAACTCAGAAGCCACACACCCAGAATAATGGGAATAACGGACTGGGTGTAATTCACAATGGACACGGGCAGCGAGAGAAAACGAATCGGTTCAAGCTGGTTTGCCAGATACGCGTTCAGCATCGTAGGATACAATAAAGTACCTGCAAGCGTCAGGGCGATATATTCATTCACTTTGAACTTGCGGGCTGATGATAGAGCCAGAAGAAAAGGCAAGAAATAAAAGGCCGCATTTGCGATTGAAGACAGAACTTGATACTCACCGCTTTTCTCCTGTATCGCTCCAAGTGTAACGAGTAGTGCCAGAATCCCCTTTAACATCCCGGTACCTACGATGGCAGGCAGAATCGGAGTGAAAATGCCGGAGATCGTATCCAAAACAGCATTAATCCCTTTAGAGCGTGGCGCGTCTGTTTCGGGCTTCGATATGCCACTCTGCTTCATCTGATCCTCGATCTGCTCATATACGGCTGCAACCTGGTTGCCAATTACCACCTGAAACTGATCGTTCTGAAACTGTGCGCCGAGCACACCATCGAGTGCTTTGATCTGTTCCAATTGAACTTTGTTTTGCTCTCGAACGTTGAAACGAAGCCGTGTGATGCAATGCCAGGCTTGGGTAATATTCTCTTGTCCTCCTGTTAACTGGATAATTTCTTTGGACAACTCCCGGTGATTCATGTTGCTTCCTCCTTTTTTGGCGAAAAAAAAACCAAATGTAATACCGGCCCGCCGCATATGCGGAGTCGGAAACATTTGGTGGTGCCTGATCGAATCAGTAACACTCCATATTCAATTCATATTGATGATGGTATAACTTCAAACAGGTTGTATGGAGATCAATCCGTATCGGTACGGGATGTCACTCTCTCGATGTGGATCATGAGATATACCATCTCATCGGGAGTAATCACGAATCCGCGTTGTTGCTCCATCGCCTCCTTTATTTTGAGTGCGCATTGGAAACTGACAGGATATCGCTCCGACAATACATCATATAGAAATTGCTGATCTTTAAACGAGAGCACTTCCCGGTTCAACTGACGAACAATAAAGTATCTCAAATGGGTGATGAACCTGGAAAAATCAGCAGATTCCTGATTCAGTGCCATTCCAAAATGTTCTGTCATGATACCTAAAATGTCATTAATCATCTGTGTAATTTTAATCGTTTGGTTCATACTGCCCGAGTCGAATTGTGAGTTCACGAAATGAAGGGCAATTGAACTTGATTCACCAGATGGCAATGAGACTTGAAAAGCATCATTGATTTTTTGAACTGCCCATTCTCCGGCACGGTATTCGGCAGGATATAGATGGCGAATGTCCCAATGAAGCGGATTTTGCACATCTACGCCTTTCTTGAAACGATCCAGCGCAAAATGAATATGGTCCGCAAGTGTTAACAGGATCGAGTCATTCAGCTTTTTTCCGATCATCGTCTTGCCTTCTTCAATAATCTGATCCGTAATATCGATGACTTGCAGAGGGATATCGCTGAGAAACTGCTCGACTCGCTGATATTTATCATTCGAGCCGATTCGGAACATTTTCTGGATCTGGCTCTGCTCAATTGGCTGTCCCTTTACTTTTTTGAAGCCAACACCTGTTCCGATGACAATGACTTCACAGCCTTCGGCGTCTTCCGCCAGTGCGATGTTGTTATTTAACGATTTTTTAAACCTCATGATGTAATCACCCCCAGTATGCAAAAAGCACCACCAATGTCCAATACACAAGTAATAAACAAACTTGTGAAATCCAGACTTTGGTGGTGCCTGATCGAATCAGTGACACTCCTTATATAGCTGTATCTTATATCAGCTATGTAATCGTTGTCAATACCATTACTCTGGAATTGTTCTGCATGTGGTTCATCGTGGAACTTTCCCTCTATAAACTGACATCAAAACGCATAACCTATTCATCTGGAGTCTTGTTTTCCTGAGCATCATAATAGTATCGAATCAGAATATCCTGATCATAGTTGCCAAAACCTTTGCCAAACAGGGTAAGCCCGCCTCGGCCAGCTACTCCCTCTTCCGGCTTCAATCCAAAGGTCCAATAGGTGGATGTACCCAGATTCAGGTCTTGAACGCGCACATCCGAGATGCGCTGGCCATCCATAAACGTCCCTTCTCCGTTAATGCGCAGCACCTTCAGTACACCATACTGATTGACGTCCAATTTCCACCATAGCGGTGTATGTTTGCCCTTCCGATCCCCAAAGTCCCCTGGACTTGTCCATGTTCCGAGGTGATGACCATTAAGGGAAAAGCGGATGTCGGAAGGCCAGTTTTCATTGACTTGGGGTGCTTCCGAACTGAGTTCGAGTGAAATCTCAATTTCCTGGAGATGCTGTTCTGTATTCAGATAATTGGGAATCTTATATTCCAGAAATCCTCGTGCCAACCAAAGAATACCCGCATTTACCCTATCCGGGTCCATGAAGCAGGCCGGGGTATCATATTGCCCAATCATTTGCGTTGTTGTTGCAATGCCACAGGTGGGCCAGGCTTCGTAATCCGTATACTGACCAACGGGAATAGATACTTCATGATAAGGAGCATCAACGGGTTCAGGGGAGAGATTGATAGTCATAAATTCTTGCAGAATAAAGCAGTATTTATACGTTCCACCGTTCTCACGCTTCATGCGGCTGCCTACGATGCCCGCTTTCTGCAATTTGCTCACATGTGTACTAACGATGGCTTTGCTCAGATACAGCTCTTTGGCAAGCGCATTGATATGCATCTCCCTGTTTTGCAATAATAAGCGAACGATATTTAAACGGGCCTCGCTGGCGAGCGCCTCATATATGATCAAGGATGAGGCATCCGTGCCAAGCATCATGAACTTCACTTCCCTATCTCTATAGAATTCAATATATTATTGATTTATTGATTTAGAATTCGTTATTTAGTGAACCCTGCGAAATAAACTTGCTCAATATAATAGCATTATGATACACATTAGATAACAAATCAATCAGTTGATTTTGCTTTTATGCGAACTCATCGTGAAATAAAGTTTCTTACACACCTAAAATTAATTCTATGGAGGTTTTCCCATTGCTTACATCCAAGATGCTTATTGATAAAGATTTTCAGATTGCGGAAGTAGACCCTCGTGTATACGGTTCATTTGTAGAACATTTGGGACGGGCTGTATATGGTGGTATTTATGATCCAGGTCATCCTACTGCGGATGCTCAAGGTTTCCGTCAGGACGCCATTGAAGCGATCAAGGCTCTGAACGTACCCATCGTTCGTTATCCAGGTGGCAATTTCGTATCCGGTTACAACTGGGAAGACGGTGTGGGCCCGGTAGCCGACCGCAAACGCAGACTTGAACTCGCTTGGTGGACTATTGAAACAAATGCGGTAGGAACAAACGAATTTGCAGATTGGGCCAAACTGGTTGGAACCGAAGTGATGATGGCTGTAAATCTGGGTACTCGCGGCATTGACGCAGCAAGAAACCTGGTGGAATACTGCAACCATCCTTCTGGCACCTATTGGAGTGATCTGCGTATCTCTCACGGTTACAAGGACCCGCATAAATTCAAAACCTGGTGTCTAGGCAACGAAATGGACGGCCCTTGGCAGATTGGTGCAATGACTGCATATGAATATGGCCGTATTGCCAATGAGACCGCTAAAGCGATGAAATGGGTAGACCCGGATATCGAGCTTGTGGCTTGCGGCAGTTCCAGCCGTGACATGAGTACATTTGCAGATTGGGAAGCAACCGTGCTTGATCTCACCTATGAAAATGTGGACTACTTGTCCCTGCATCAGTATTACAACAACAATAAAGACAACACGTATGACTTCCTGGCGACATCGCTGGATCTGGATCAATTTATTGATAGTGTTGCTTCAATCTGTGATTTTGTACAAGCCAAGAAACGCAGCAAAAAGAAATTAATGCTGTCTCTGGATGAATGGAATGTCTGGAAATCCATCGGCACAAGCCGTATGGAAGAACGGTGGCAGATTGCGCCTCCAGAGTTTGAAGATGTGTATACACATGAAGATGCACTAGCTGTGGGCTGTTATCTGATTACCATACTCAAGCACGCCGACCGTGTAAAAATGGCTTGCCTTGCTCAGTTGATTAACACCATTGCACCAATCATGACCGAGAATAACGGAGCGATCTGGTTCCAGACGACGTATTTCCCGTTCCTGCACGCATCCAATTTCGGACGCGGTACGGTGTTGCGGTCCATCACCTCTTCACCTAAATATGACTCCAAAGACTTCACGGATGTGCCTTACCTTGAAGCGATCAGTGTACATGATGAAGAAAACGGTACGATCACGATCTTTGCGGTGAACAGACATCTGGATGAGCAAATGGAACTGAATGTGGATCTGCGTTCCTTCGGAGAAACCACATTTGTGGAGCATATCGTACTGGAGAACAACGATCTGAAAGCAACCAATACGAAAGAAAACCCACGCAACGTCGTTCCTCACAACGGTGGGCACACAACCGTAGATCAAGGTAAAGTGCAAGCTGTGCTGAACAAAGCGTCGTGGAACGTCATTCGTCTGAAAACCAAACAGGTTTAATAACAGCGGAATAGAGTTGCTTCTACTCTGCAACATCAGCATTGTTTTTCACACCCCGTACAGAGAAGTTGTACGGGGTGTATTTGTTTTCTCTCTTCGTTTCTTTCTCGTATGCAGCATAAGCAAATAAGCCACCCTCCGCCTAAAATACGGAGAGCAGCTTGCAGTGAAGTATCGAATGGATAATATATGGAGCACATCACCTAGCACAGCACCATTGCTTCGTTAATAAGTTCAACGAAGGTCATGTTCTACTTTATCCGCATTGTTTACGGTGTTATCCCTCTTGGACTTCCGTTTCTGCTTCTGCCGTAGCTTGACTCGCTGGAGTCATCAGCCCTTGAACTGCCCCCATAAATGGCTGAATCTGCTTAATCATGCCATACCCCATTTTGACCACAGGTGTAAACCGCTGGATCATGCCAAACAACCGCATACCACCGCCTAACATACCTCCAATTGAGCCTGCACCGCCAACTCCGCCGAAGCCACCTAACAATGAGCCTAGCATAGGCATGAAAGAGGATACCTGAGCTGGCCGTGACGTTGAACGAGACATCGACCGGGATCGCACCTGCGACTTACAAGTGCTGTTCACCCGTTTACGGTTCCGAGAGGAGGCTGTTTTTCTCTTAGCCCCTGCTTTAGGTTTGGTTTTGCGAGCACTGCCTTCAGATGAGGGTGCTGTGATTGCGGCCTGAGTAAGCTTTCCGCCCCCGGTAAGCACTACGCCTTCGCTGTTTACGCCAGAGATGTACCCGACGTACGTTTCGCCATTATGAAGAGTCACGCAGACTGGGCGATCCTTGAGCCGTTTCACCCGGACGTGTATTTCATTGGTTTTAGCCATGGAATTCACCTCACTTGACTTGATCTACTTCAGTCTACGCAATGGGTGGACGACTTGCCTGTGCGAATAGTACATCCGTGTGCCGAAATTGAAAAATGACCAGCGCTTCATTGGATAAAGTTAAATCGCTTCATAATATGGTACGATAATCTGATCTGCGCATTTTAGATACGGCTTGCCTAATGGTAAACATGTTCTTGTGGTACAGGCCGTAAGCGGCATCCAATATTGCTTGCGTGGACCGCTTTTTAGACTTGGCTCTGAGCTGTTCCATTGTGAAATAGTTTGAGGGGTCTAACTCTTCCGGTAAGCAACCTTGTGAAAAGCATTGATATAACGAAACAGTGCCTCACCATCATCAGGCACATGCGTGCTTCTGTCCAGTGGCAGCATCATTGCCTGATATGGTTCTGGCACCATTCTATATTGATGGACATAGGAGGTCAGGATGAACCCGTTTCGTTGCCAGAACTGAATGCGTTCCTGATGAGCCCCCGTTGTCCCGGACTCCGCCTCGATAAGTATCCCTTTGATCTCATGTTCCCTTAATGCCCAGGCTCTAAGCTGCTCCAGCATCCAGGTTCCTATGCCCAACCCGCGCAGCTTCTGATCAACTGCGAGGTAGTCAATGATCAGAATGCGGTCCACAGCCTTCCCCTCCAGTCCAGTAACAGCCATCGCAACCACTTTTCCCTGATGCACGCCCGTGTGTAAATAACCAACCCCTCGGTTCAGCATACTGCGCAGAATCACTTTTGTCTTCGCACCGCTTTGAAAGGCCTCATGATAGATCCGCTCCATCCGTACCCACATTGCTTCATCCCACTCCTCTATAGTAGTAAACTCTAATTCCAGCATCTTGTTCGCCTCCAGAATTTTATTATACCTTCTAATACGAATCGATATAAAATCGGTGCTCAACCTGTTCTCTTTATAACGCCAATTTGGTCAGGAATTGTTCAATCTCGTCCATATACCCAGCGGTGGTAATACTTCTTGGAGCAAACAGGAATCTCAGCCCTATTCTCCATTCCGAGCCTGCAATGGATGTAGGAAGCATCGAATGCTCCGTATTTTGAAAAATCTTCTCGTGAAGCAAATACGACGGCTTGACTTCCTGACGATATGCACGCCCGGTATCCTTGATATCGACATTGACGTCATCTTCTCCAAGCAATAGCAGGACTGGTGTTTTGAAATTGTGCAAATCCTCCGTTGCATCCACTGTGAAGTTTTTACTCACAAAGTTCCAACGATCCTTGATCATCTGCTCCTCACCTTGACGTGCAAGCCTAATGTATTCCTCATAAGAACCATGACGTTTCAACACATCATTGATCTTGTTATCGTAATCCATCTGTGCTTGTATCTCAGTGGCCGAAAATCCATCCTTGGCCATTTGACTCCGTGTGTTGTATTCTCCCTGTCTCAGCCAATTGATCGCTGGAGAAACGAGAATACTAAATGCGAGATTTTCCTTGCCTGCAAGCTTGGGAATGACCCACCCCGCCTGACTTGCTCCCCATACACCAATTTTGGAACCATCAATCATCGGTTGCTCTTTCGCCCAAGCGATAGCCTGCTCGGCTTCAACTACACGATCATCGATGCTTTGATTCAGCCAGTTGCCTTCGGAACCACCTATGCCGCGTTTGTCCAGCGACAACGAAGCGTATCCTATGGAAGCAAGGCGCTCCCACAATGGCTTATATCCATCACTATGTGTCGAATCAATCGGACCATCACCATGGATGAAAAGCACGAGTCCCAGCTTGCCTGATTCGTTCTCAGGCAGAGACAGTGTACCGGTCAGTTTGCCTTGTGGGGTTTGAATTTCGATGTGTTGTTCGACCATACTGTAGTCCTGTTGCACGACAATGTACGTTCCTGTACCAACAATTAATAAAATGAAGACGAGTAGTGAAATCCAGATTCCTTTACGTTGAAGCATGATCGTCTCCTTTGCGGGTCATATAATTCCATTGTTGTTCACCGAGAAGCATGCCGGTCATCCAGCTTTTTGTACTGTTTTGTGTGTGAAACTGCAGACGTTCGTACATCTGAATGGCTTTCAGGTTGTGACTTGCCACATGCAGACTGAGATACGACATCTGCCGGGATTGCAGCATGTATTGCTGCGCCCAGGCGAGTAATTGTCTGCCGATTCCCTTGCTCTGATGTTGTGGATGCACAACGATATCCTCGATGTAACATTCCTGCGTCACAGGTTCGTGTTTCAGCAAATGAATTCCCGTTAACATCAGAAGGCGTCTCAAAGTGCCGATGTGATAGCAAGCGTCCCACACCTGGGAACCTCTCACCTTTCCAGCGATCTGTTCATGAGAGCCTGGCTTCCACTTCAAAGACATCGTGCCCACAATGACATCGTCTTCTCGTGCGACCACACGCAGATTTCCAGTATCTTGGGGAACATGATGCAGCATCTGCTCAAAGGCTGTAGCCAGATCTGACAAGGACATTGCAGTGGATCTCTGGAATTTATGTCCAAATCCATAAGCCATCAGTTCGCTGGCTATTTTGTAACGATCAGGCTGGATGCGTTCAATCTGAACGAGATGTGTCATAAGGCAACCTCCTGTTCTGTTATGATCTGTGACAGTAATTCATAATGAAACTTGTCGGGTGTGAACAACGATAAATACGATTTTTCCACCATGAGTAGTGGCCCCTGACAGACATATCCCACCTCTTCGGCGTTAGCATAAAAATGCTGAATGTGAGCAGCCAGTTGTTCTTCATTTTCCACAAAAAGATGACAGGACAGATACGTACCCGATGGCAGCATCAGATGATGCATTCCTTTCTGAGTGGGAGTGTACATGCCTACGATGCCGGACGAATCGTAGACATAATGGAGATCTGCTTCAAACAGATTGGTGATCTCGCCTTTGTGCTGTACAAGTGTCTGCGCATTCAGCGTGGCAGTAGCCTCCATCTCAAACCATAGCGATAGCGGCGTGGCTTCGCGCTGAATGATGTTACATGCTGTCTCCACCGGATCGGCAAGATGTGCTTTTTCCTCCAATAACTTCTCCATAAAATGCTTGGTCTCCTGATGTTTCTTAATCTCGGCTTCGGTATCGGTCAGTGCCTGATGAAAGAGTGGTGTGATCTCTTCGGGAGTCAGACGTGTAAGACATTCTTTGATCACTTGAACGGACAGCCCCATCTTACGCAGCAATAAAATATGGGCAAGCCTGTACACTTCATCCATGCCATACATTCGGTACTGATTATCACCTGTGTAAGCCGGATGCAACACTCCCTTTTCCTCAAAATAACGAATTTGATGTACCGATACGTGCATCAGCTTGGCCAATTCGCTAATTGTAATTTCAGCATTCACTGTCATCTCCACCTTCGCTGTTCTTCCTGTACATAGCATAAACCTTAGGTCCGACCCAAGGTCAAGCCTCGTTTTCAATTCAAATCAGTTTTTTCACAGATGTACCAAAAAAGCAAGTCATATCGCTGACCTGCTTTGGATTTGATTTCTATTTTCGAGGTGGTATTACAATGTATGTAATCATATTATTGGGGGGGACATACCGATAGAAACCCCAATAAAAATCAGTCCAACAAACGCACCAAAAATGGTCTAGGTTCCTGCCCTTTTTCTATGTATCTCTTCAACGTTGCGTTGACCTGCCAGAAATCTCATGATAAGCCAGTATATAGCGTGGAAAGAACACCACTTATACTCAATGATACACAAAACGGGCAAGCCACATATGTGACCTGCCCGTTAGATTCACTCCATCTAGCCTGCGAATATTTAAAATCACACCGGATCGAGGCTCATCTCAATATTGATAATACCCTTTCCATAAAAATGTGCTAATTCAATTTCTTGTTATTTCCTCAGATATGCTCAATATACATCTCATTCAAAATATGACCCACACGATATGTGTGCTCTGCCAATTCAGATTTCACATATGATTCAATATCAGTCTTTTCGAGATTGTACATGACCTCCATTTCTCTAGAAAAAAGAAGGTGTCCCTTATCGATTTTCTGCTCCAACGAGGTTATCTGTTTGGGTTTCAGATCACCACCAAGCACCTGCTGAAGTGCTTGCACATATGTTTCAAGAGAACGCGCTCCGACAATTTTCATACCTTGGTTCTCTTCATTCACAATGACTATTGATGGGAAACCTCTAACTCCCAAACTAGCGACACTCTCAAAGTCTTCCTCTAATAACTCTTGTGCAGATTGCTGGGCAGCCGCCTCAACCACTTCTTTTCCATTCAAGCCCAGTTGATTGACGATATCCGTTAGCACATCATCTTCTCCAATATTTCGATTAAATGCAAACACGGCTTCACGCGCACGTCTTAAAAAGTCATGTTCTTTCCCAGGGTGTGTACTCTGAATGACCTTAAATACGCGAGATGGCGGATAGGAAGAGAGTATTGGATTATCGTGCCATAAGGAACCGTCGATGGGCATACGTGAATGCTCACCCACTTCCTTCCAATGCTCTGCAACGTCCGAAGGTTTCTGAATCCCGTTAGCGCCATCTGAGAAACCATTCCAGTTAGCCAGTAGCCCACCCATTTTGACTTGCAGCGTAAAATAATGGCCGTATTCCTCAACAAACCGATGAAGCACAGGCTCAAGCGCCCAGCAGTGAGAGCAGATCGGATCTGTTGCGTAATAAAGAGTTATCCTTTTCTCAACGTGATTCAGATTGATTTCTTGCATCGCCTCTTCCTCATTCACACCACATACGCCTGTTTCCAGATCACACATCATAGATTCGTTACTCACGTTTATCCCGCCTTTATATTGTCTTATGAATTGATTTTCTTGTGTTAGTTTGATTATAATGTCTACAATCTTCTGAACAAGTACGATTCTTTTTCTGACTTAGTATCAAAAAGTATACTATTGGAGGGTATCAAGTGAAATACGAGTTTAATTTCGATCAGTTATGTCCAGCGACTTATGCATTTCAGGTCATTGGAGGCAAGTGGAATCTTCCGATCCTGGCAATCCTCAGTGAAAATGACTGTATACGTTACAATGAATTAAAAAGAAGACTGCCTGGCATTACCGGAACGATGCTAACGAACTGTTTGAAGGATTTGATTCATTACGGCATCGTGCATCGGGAGCAATATAACGAGGTGCCACCGAGAGTGGAGTATTCGCTCACAGAATCGGGCAAGGAATTGGTTCCCTTAATTGAATCCGTGGTAATGTGGGGTCAGAAAAATATGACAGCAGGCGTGAAGGAACAAGAAATATAACACCTGGCCTAATGTAACCCCTTAGCATAGATGTTCATTTTCTAATCGCTCTGCACACTTTGTTCAACGGCAAAAAGGCTATTTCACTGGACTATCATGTCCTTTGAAATAGCCTTTCATTTATAAATACAAGACGGTCGCTTGTTTACGATGTGTGCACATCTAACCATTCAAGTCTTCATGTTCCTCATTTCCTAAATACATGACCGTTTTTTCTCCCTCAACCAACCTAACGATCTGTTTTCGTAATTTTGAGGGCAATAAAGGTTGTTGGATCAAGTTTTTAATTTCGAGCCATTCATATTCTACTTGGTTTTCGTCACTTGGCAGAATAGAATTGTCATTGTCCACTAAACCTATGTATTCGGATAAAAAAACAAAATCTACACGATGAAGAGCTGCACCATATACACCTTCAATTACGAATTCCAATGATAAAGGCTCTACTTCTACTCCAACTTCTGCTGCTACTTCTCTCTTCACGGCATCAGTCAGCGTTTCACCTGCATTCTGGCTCCCGCCAGGCAAGATATAGATTACATCGCCATTATCTTCCTGCCTAATCGCAAGCATTCTCCCATCTTTGATAATTAATGCTTTTGCAGAATTTCTAATCTTTCTCTCCATTGTAATCCCCCATATATTTCTGTCTCAAGTTGTTGAAGGTTAATTCCGTTTAACTTCACGATTTACATGAAGAATATTTTAACATATGCGTCTAAACAAATTCTGAACAATCAGATCAACTCACTCTTTGCGGTCTGAATGAAAGCAGCCATGGATGGTGATATCCACTTCTCCCGATGCCAGAGCATTTGTGCAGAAAAGGATACATCCGATAAATCCCACGGCAAAGCAACCAACTCTCCCTCGCTCAACTCTTTCTTCATAGCCATTTCAGGCAACAGAGCGATCCCAAGACCAGCCACAGCGCATTGTTTAATGGCTTCTACACTATGAAACTCCAGTTCTGTCAGAGCATCCGCGCCTTTTTTCAGTAGGGATTGGTCAAATTGAGTACGATATGAACAGTTCTTTTCGGTCAACAAAAAATGCTGTTTATGGAAGTCATCAACGATCAATGAGGAACGCGATGCTAACATATGATCGGGAGACACCACCATCTGAAAGGTCTCATCCTTTAAAAACTCTGAATGAAGGTCTTTGGAAGCAATAGGCTCATCCAATACAAAAACTACATCGGCATGTCCTTCTCTCAGACTGGATTTAAGCTCTTGCCCAGACAACGGACGGAATAATAACCGCACACCAAGATACTCCGCTCGGAAGCGTTTGAACAAGGCCGGAAGAAGATATGCACATAGAACTTCATCTGCTCCGATTACAATCGTTCCCGCCAATTCTCCGTCCTGACTAGATATGCATTTCGCTTCCTCTACATCGTTTAAGATTTTGGTGGCATACGGCAAAAATTGATCGCCTGCATCCGTTAATACGACCTTTTTGCCTAAACGATCCAACAATTTCACGCCAAGCTCTTCTTCCAGGGATTTGATTTGCATCGTTATGGTAGACGGTACATAACTCAATAATTCAGCAGTTTGATGAAAGCTGCAGGTCGAAGCAAGTGTCCAAAAGGTTTTTAGTTGGCGTATCTCCATGAATCAGGCACCTCCTCTGTTCAAAATAAATGAATGATATGTTCGATAACGTTTCGTTGAATTGATGATATGCCTATTGTAGAGTGAAATCAAGTTATTACTTTATTTTAAAGGAGAATCTATCCATGAACGATTATGATACATATAACCTTGGAGACACATTACTTCAATCGGGGCAACTGCTCCCTCAAGCTTTTATTGCTTACAAGACTTATGGAACCTTAAATGCCGCAAAGGACAATGTTATTGTCGTTCCAACGTGGTTTGCTGGACTTCACACAGATAATGAATGGTTAATTGGAACGGGCAAGGCACTGGATCCCAGTCGGTATTTTATCATCGTGCCCAATATGTTGGGTAACGGATTATCGTCCTCTCCCAGCAATACCCCTGCCCCATACGATAAGGAAAACTTCCCTCTCATCTCCATGTATGACAATGTACGTTTCCAACATCAACTGCTCACTCAAAAGTTCGGTATCACCAAAATCAGACTCGTTGTGGGCTGGTCTCTGGGAGCCATGCAGGTTTTTCAATGGGGAACGAGTTATCCCGAGATGGTTGAACGTATTGCCCCCTTTGGCGGAACCGCAAAGAGCAGACCGCATACACAACTGGTATTCGAAGCCATGATCGCGGCGTTAACGGCAGATTCGAATTTTAAAAACGGAAGATATGAGCGCCCACCGGTTGCTGGTCTCGCAGCGATGGGTAGAGCTTATGCTCCATGGGGGTTCTCGCAGGCGTACTATTTGGAGAAATTGTATCAATCCGAAGGTTACGATACCTTGGAATCTTATGTAGAAGATTACTGGGACCAGGTCTTTTTATCCTTCGATGCTAACGACTTAATCACCATGCTTCGTACAGGAATACATGGAGACATTAGCGATAATCCCGTAGATGAACGCAGCTTCGAACAGGCGCTAAGCAAGATCACCTCTCCTGCACTCGTTATGCCAGGGTCAAGTGACTTGTTCTTCACGCCAGAGGACAGTGCGTATGATGTTCAGCACATGCCGAATGCTGTTTTTCAACCTATAGAGTCCAAGTGGGGACACTGCTTTGGGATCGGAGCCAACGAAGCGGATTCACTTGTTATCGATCGTCATCTCAAGCGATTTTTGGAGACATGAGTAAAAAAAGAATGAGTAAAAGGTAAAAAAAGTGCACTGAACTCGTGAATCTTTTCTCCGCTACAACTCGAAAGTAAAAAAACATACGGATTCTCGTCAATAACCTTTATATCCCCTTTCCCCTTTCTCGTTTAGAATATTTTCAAGAAAGCGTTATTGAAATATGACTGATAAGGGGGAAAAGAAATGAACAAGAAAACGAAAACTTTAGTCTTGTCTTTATGCATGTCAACCTTATTACTCGCAGCCTGTAGCAATGGAAGCAATACGGAGAAAGATGCCACTACGGAACCGGATTCCAACGAGGCTGGAACGACAACGATCCACACCGTGACGTCAGAATACACTTCTGCCAAGTATCCAAAGGGCGATGATATCACAAACAATGTGTGGATTAAGCGCTACAAAGAGAAGTTCAATATTGATGTCAAAACAGACTGGGTCAGCGATGAGTATGATACAAAACTGAATTTGGCTATAGCATCGAACGATCTTCCTGACGTCTTCAGGGTTAATCCCTCGCAACTGAGACAGTTGGTCGAAGCCGATATGGTCATGGATCTTTCCGAGGTTTTTGATCAACACGCTTCCGAACGTCTCAAAGGTTATATGGAAGCGGATGCGGACAGTTACGAGTCTGGAAAGAAGGACGGTAAGCTGTACGGGATACCGCAGATGCACTGGGGATTAATTGAACAACCAGACTTCATCTGGATCCGGAACGACTGGAAAGAAGAATTGGGAGTCCAGGATCCGAAATCTGTGGAAGACATCAAGAATATCGCACTAAAATTCATGGATAAGCACGGCGGTTATGGTATAGCCGTAGATCAATCGTTGGATTACCTGAACTTGCTCGCCATTGCGTGGAATGCGCACCCGGATATGTGGATCAAGGATAATAGTGGACAACTCGTATACGGCTCCGTCCAGCCTGAGATGAAGAATGCGCTGGCTGAGTGGTCTGAATGGTACAAACGGGGCATCATTGATCCGGAATTTGCAATCAAAGATTTCAACGCGATGAACGCGGATATCGTCGCCGGCAAAGTGGGAATGCAGCCTTATTACCAATGGTGGGGTTATAATCCGGGTGTCGATACGGTATCCAATCTGGGTAAGGACGCCATCTTCTACCCTTATACCATCCCTACCGTCGATGGAAAGGAAGCAAAACAATCCATTTTCTTCGCCAACAACAATTATATCGTCATGAAAAAGGGATTCAAGAGCCCTGAAGAAGTGATTAAGATTTTGAACGACTATGCTTATATCGTGGATGAAGGCAATGGCAAAGAATCTCCAGAAACGCTATCTGCCTTGCTGGATAACGATATTGCCCATGTTGTCGGTGCGTTCCGTGTACTTAATCCGAATTCGGATTACGAGCAATTTGAAGCTGTGTCAGCTGCCCTTGAATCCAAGGATACCAGTGGACTCACGACTTCGGGAATGTGGCAAAAATATAACAACAGTGTTGAATTCATGGAGAATGCAACACCAGGAGCGGTCGGTGATTATTTACAACAAGGTGCTCCAAAAAATGCTTATGGTCTGGCCAAAAAAGTACTCGACAGCGAGAACTATACAAAGACAGCCTTATGGGGTGTTACGCCAGAGATCCTGTCGAGCTATGGAACAACCTTGGATGATATCCTGACCGAAGGCTTCACCAAGATCATTATGGGTAGCGAAAGTATCGATTATTTCGATGTGATTGTCCAGAATTGGCGAGCAGCCGGAGGCGATGACGCAACCCAGGCAGTCAATGACGCATACGGAAAATAATAAGACAGTTGCCAATAAGGGGTGGGGATGTTCTCATCTCTTGTTGGTAGCGGTTACAACTCGATCTCGTCAAGAACGGAGGAATATGAATGCTGAGAAAATGGAAGCAGCAGAGTCCCTACCATCTCATGTTGATCCCAAGTCTGGTCCTGGTCTTCATCTTTAGTTACATCCCTTTCTACGGACTTATTATTGCGTTTCAGAAGTACAATCCCGGCCTCGGGTTCAACTCGCCATGGGTAGGATGGGATAATTTCACGCACATATTTAATCAGCCGAACTTCGTAAGAACGATCTGGAATACACTGTACATGTCTGTCTTCAAAATTATCGGCGGTATTATCGTACCCGTTATTTTCGCATTACTGCTTAACGAAGTACTACACAGTGGAATCAAACGCACATTCCAAACGCTGGTATACATTCCGAACTTCCTCTCTTGGGTCATTATGGCCGGCATCATGCTGGATATCCTTAGCTCCGACGGCATCATCAATACGTTTCTAGGCGTATTCGGGATTGCACCGATTTCCTTTCTCGGCACACCCTCTATTTTTCCTTGGACGATGATTGTGAGTGACATATGGAAGGGCTTCGGGTTTGGTACAGTGGTATACCTGGCAGCCCTAACCAGCATTGATCCGGGGCTGTACGAGGCTGCAGTGATTGACGGAGCAAAACGGTGGAAGCAGACCATCTACATTACGTTGCCCCTCCTCATGCCCACGATTGTTTTAATGACCGTATTGTCGCTTGGAAACGTACTTAATGCTGGCTTTGACCAAATCTATAATCTCTACTCCCCTGTCGTCTATCAGACCGGTGATATTATTGATACCTATGTATATCGGTTGGGAATTCAGCAGGCCCAGTATTCAATTGGTACCGCTGTCGGATTATTCAAATCTATCATTTCCAGTGTTCTGGTTGCCGTATCGTACATCCTGGCCTACAGGGTGGCTGGCTATCGCATCTTCTAAGAAGGAGGAACTCACCGTATGATCCATGATAAAAGTATGAGCAGGCGTGTGTTTCTAATCATAAACTACATCATATTACTACTGATCTCTCTGCTCTGTATTCTGCCGTTTATCAACCTGTTGGCAGTTTCATTCAGTAGCAGTTCAGCTGTATCTGCAGGCAGTGTTACGTTCTGGCCTGTCGAATTCACGACAAAGGCTTATGAATTTGCATTAACTGGAGGGTCCTTCTTCTCCTCTCTCTGGGTTGCCATTCAACGAACCATTCTCGGGACATTGGTGAATCTGGTTTTGATCGTGCTCACAGCTTACCCCCTTTCCAAATCGAAACAAAAATTAATGGGCCGTAATATTTATATGGGATATTTTATTGTGACCATGTTATTTAGCGGAGGATTAATTCCAACGTATCTTGTTGTCGTTAAAATGGGACTGATTGATTCCATATGGTCTCTGATCCTGCCTGGGGCTCTCCCCGTATTCAGTATGATTATTCTGATGAATTTCATTAGGGGTTTGCCAGAAGAAATTGAAGAATCAGCAATCATCGACGGGGCTGGGCCTGTACAGGTATTGCTTCGTATTCTACTCCCGCTTCTCAAGCCCGCTCTCGCAACGGTTGGTTTGTTCAGCATCGTTGCCCACTGGAATTCATGGTTCGATGGCATTATCTATATGAACAATCCAGCCAATTATCCATTACAAAGCTACTTGCAGACCCTCCTGCAGAGCTTTGAGCAAATCATGCTGAAATCCGGATCAGATTATACGCAACTGTTATCCATGATGAACGCCAGAACGGGACGTGCCGCTCAAATGTTCTTGGGTGCCATTCCGATTCTGCTCGTGTATCCGTTCTTACAGAAATATTTCACCAAGGGTTTGGTGCTAGGTAGCGTTAAAGGCTAAACAAAAGGGCTTGTAGTTTATACTGTAAGCCCTTTTGTTTATATCTAATCTTATTTTTGGGGTCGCTGTACCACGTTATGACATCCATGAATGAAAGCATGGATGACTATTTCGCTTCTATGATGGCAGGTAGCAGAATGGAGAAAATGGTACCTTCATCTATTTTACTCGCGACTTGTATTCCATAGGGTTTACCAAAATGAAGTTGAATCCGCCGCTGCACGTTATGCAATCCAATCCCATTTGTTCCTGTACTGGCACCGGACTTTTCTTCCATCAAGTTCTGCATCGTATGATGATCCATACCAACGCCATTATCGCAGACCTCGATCACAACTTCATCCAGCTGTGATTGAATCCGAATGGTGATGATTCCGTCTTCTTCGAGTTCAGCCAGACCATGAAAAATCGCATTCTCCACAATCGGCTGCAGGATCATTTTGGGCATGCGATAATCCAACAGTCTATCCTCAACCTCATATCTCATCTGAATACAACCATAGTATCTGACATTCTGAATCGTTACGTAATTCGCTATATTATCGAGTTCTTCACGAATGGTTACGAGGGTTCCATCGGATTTTGTTGCATAGCGGAGCATCGAGATTAGTGCATCGGTCATTTCCACGATTTTATCAGCCTGCTGCATCGAGGCGATCCATTTCACCGATCCAAGGGTGTTATACAGAAAATGAGGTTTGATCTGGTCATGGAGCGCACGCATCTCGGCCTTGGCTTTCTCTATTTCTTCCTGCTGCATCCGTTCGACCATTCGCTTCAATTCATGCGACATCCTGTTGAACCGATTGGATAAGTGTCCAATCTCGTCTCTTGAGCGAATATGTTCAACTTGTTCGAACTGACCTTTCTCGACCAGAGCGATATTCCGGAGCAGTTTCTTAATGGGAGTTGTGATGACATGAGATAGAAATATGGATATGACGGCAGCAAAAAGAACCATGACAATAGCCAGCGTCACCAGATTACGCCCCAATATTTTGCCATCAGCAGTCAGCTCATCCAAAGGCATATATAAATACGTTGTCCATTTTTGTTGACTAAGCGGGCTGGTCACCACGACATTCAATGCTTCAGGTGGACGAACGTTGTCCCGGAACAGTGTACCAATTAATCGGTCGTTCACGTTGTATACGATCTTGTCATTTTCATCGACAATCATGAATCTGGAGCGTAGCCCTTCCTGTAAGTTGCGATTCACAATTTCGATGAATTTGATATCAATACTGACCACGATTACCCCAAGCAGTTTCCCGCTAGCCACATCATGAATTTTGCGTGCATGTGACACCGCCAGTATTTTATTCTTCAATTGCTCATCGATTCGCGTTGTGAGCGTAATGGTTCGATCATTTTCGTGCATGAACTTTTTGAACCACAATTCGTTCGCCACTTTGAAGTCTGGGTCAATGGGCTGGTGTGGGCTGACGAACAGATCCTGTCCCCCGTTCATATTGTAGAGGTAGATGGAAAATACGCGGTCTTTCATCATGATATAATTCATCAATATATTGTATGCGGCAATCTCATTTTGTTCGTTACCCTCTCGCAGGAAATCCTGGATCGGAAAACTTCCTTCATGGGTCGCAGATAGATTGTTGCTAAGGCCATTGCTGGCTAACAGCGTGATTTTCTCAATCTCCTTCAAGAATTCGTCAATACGAATATTCGTCTGCTTGGCCAGATCGCTTAACAACGTTGTATAGTTCTGTGCCAATAATCGCTCTGAGGAGTAATACGAATTGATTGTCATTACAAATACCGGAAGGATAATCACCGTCATACAGATCACCATAATTTTGTGCTTGATTTGGAAGGGCTGGACAAGCTTCATATGCTGCACCTCTATTCACCGATTACACTCATGCCTGCTGTAGTTCTCGATATTCCTCCGGAGTGACGCCTACCGATTTTTTGAAAATCTTACTGAAGTACGTGTAATTATGGTAGCCCACCTTTTCTGCAATTTCATACACTCTCAGTCCTTTGCTCAATAGATAAGACTTCGCATGTTCAATCCGAACACGAGTCAAGTACGTGATAAAGTTCTCTCCTTTTTCCTGCTTAAACAATCGGCTGAGATACGAGGGGTTGACACTGATTTGGCTAGCGATACTTTGCAGTGAGATGTCTTCCGCATAATACTTGTCGATCAACGCAATGGCGAGGTCAGCGTAGGTACTTTCCTGGTTCATTTCGGAGTCGGTTTGGAAGTAATACGCAATATGAGCAAGCATATCCTGATGGATATCCTCCCAATACTCACCCTTTAGAACGGTTTCATAAGGCGATTTCTTTGTAAAAGAAGGCGTACCTCTTTCCGCAGCTCGTGACAGATGGGAGTGTATCGTTTCCATTACCATGATATATTGCTTACGAATGCTATTCTCATCCGCCCGCTGGGCTTCCAGATCCGAGCGAATTCCTTCAAGGAACTCTTCTGCCTTTTGGTTGTCTTTGCTTACCCACAATTTCAACAAATCTCGTTCTTGTTGTGGACTCAGAGCTCCCTTAACTTCATTTCGATCTGGGGATTGAACCATGTCCTCGTAATACAATACCTGGTTACTGCCTTTGAAAAAACCTTGTTGCAGAGCCATTTCTGCCTCTTGGCAGGCCTTTCTAATGTAGGGGAAACTGGGAACGATTGTACTCACACCGGCCGTTAGCGATAGATTCATAAAATCCTTGATGGAAGAGAGCAATTTGTTACACAGTTTGTTCAAATCGGCGTGCACAGATTGGCTCTCAGGAAGTACATTAACGATAACCCAATATTCAGAAGAACTTTCAACAAAGATCTCTTTCTCCCATTTCGAAGGAATAATCTCTTCCATAATATTAAGAATCGAAAATCGGAGCAGCTTTTCACCCTTCTCTACATATTTCCGCTTCGCATCCTCGTAATAGTTCACAATAAACTTGATGACGACCAACTGGTCTGATCGTATACGGAAATGCAGTTCTTCCGCTTTGGCAACGATATCCTTCTCACTAATGAATCCGCTTACAACATCTTGGAAGAAGCTATCCTTTAAATGTCTTAGGGTCTTGGAGTAATCTTGTGTCATAGAAGGTGTGTTGGTCGGGCGCACAAGTTCACTTTGCAGTTTCTGTCCCACGGTGCTTAGGAGCTCGATAAGGGCAGTTTCTGTAATCTCGCTTTTAATCAAGTAGTCTGAAGCGCCAAGTTTCAATGCCTCTTTCACATAGTGAAATTCGTCAAAATTACTCAGGATGACATACTTACAGGTGTTCAGTACGCATGAGGCCTCCTGTATCAGCTGTAGCCCATCCATAATCGGCATCTTGATATCCGTAATAATTAGATCAGGCATCACTTCAAGCGCAAGACTCAATGCCTCTTTACCATTTCCTGCTTCACCAACAACATAGAAGTTGTACTCTTCCCAATTCAGCATGGAACGAATTCCAACCCGCATGAGCAATTCATCATCTACGATCATCAGTTTATACATGCGCATCCCCCAACATGAACCATTTTTAGATATTTTACCATTAAACGAACCATTGCAAAGATGTCTAGCGAACCTTCTTGAATTGCGGGTCTCATAAATATCACTTTTACAGAACGTATGTTCCTGTTATAATGAGATTATCGTATTTTGTGTAGCATAAAATGCCCGCTTGGAAAGGATACATATCATGAATTTATACAAGTTTGAATTAACGGTGAATGGATATCTGTTACGCGTTCATTTCAGTGCATCTGAAGAAAGTGGACTGAAATGGTGCAAACGAATCGCTTCTGAATTCCAGAGTAACGTTGCCAATCTGGAGATCAAGGTTGATATACATAAGAAGCAGACACAAAAGCATGCACGAGAATATCACGGAAAACCATATCTGTATGATCGGACACTGAGGAAAAAGCCGCTTGCCAAGAAAAATAACGCGTCCGAATCATCTGCTGTTATGTAAAAGTGTTTACAAGACGTAAGAAAAGACAAGTGAACTGGAACACATTCAATCGTTGTTTGATTTTCATGTTGAGTACAATTATGAGGTTTTCTTCTCCTGTTCGACATAAGAACTAGGTTTCTTAAAACAAAAAAAGCCGCAATCTATGCGACTTTTCAAGCAATAATCTGTTTTATAGTTCCCCAGCTTCTCTATGTTTCCTTTCTCAATGCCTCCACGATACTTGTTTGATTCAATCGATACATCGGCCAGGCTGTAGCGACAAGCGTTGTTGCTATGGCACCCACAAAAGCAAGCACAATGCTGCCCCATGGGATCGTCCAAGCTACATCGAAAGCACCTTTGAAGAGATGATGTATCCCATAGCTTAGTGCTGTTCCGAGTATACTACCGTATAGCGCAGAGTACAGGCCGTATAAAACGCCTTCCAACAGGATCATTTTCCCTACATTACGCTGTGTCATGCCGATAGCTTTGAGCACCGCAAATTCTTTGGTTCGTAGAATGAGATTGGTGCTGACGGTGTTCAGTATATTTAGGAACGCAATCAGGACAATGACACCAATAAATCCATATAAAAAGATCTTGGCGGTTGTCGCATCGTTTTTGGCTTGGGCAAGTTGCTGCACCTTATCTGTGTAGCTGTAACCGGCATCTTTTTGGGTCAGGGATTTGAGATAGTCCGTGATCGGTTTGTTGGAAATATCGGTTTTGGCAAGAATAAAGATTCTGGAGTACGTATCGTTACCTGTAACCTTCTCTACGACTTCGGGCGTAGTGATGAATTCAATAATAGCACTCTCATTATAGCTGCTCGACAACAAGCCTTGATCAATAATTCCAGTTACCGTCAGTGTTGTGTATCCTTGACCCTTTCCGTCCGAGTCTAAGGCACGTACTTGGATGTGATCCCCAACCTTGAATTGGGTTTGATCGATAATGATCTGTCTGCCTTCCTCTGTTGTCATTCTTAATTTCTGATTGACGATAACACCATTTTCCCGGTTCATCTTCTCTTTGTCGATCGTACCAGCCGTTAGTTTGGATTTCAGAGCATCGAGTCCGTTATCTCCGTAAGATTCGAGGTAATTGTTGTCTGTTCGGTACCCCTCTCCTTCTTCAACAGAATACATTCCCGGACGGAGTTCATAATACTTGGGATTCACTTTTTCTTTCGGAAACATAGCCATCACTTGATTATTGTAAAACGGATAGGCATGTTCTACTGCATCAAGCTTAACAATGTCAGAATATACGGAATCATCGATCCGTTTGGAAGGTCCTTCATAGATAACCGAGTAGGAATAATCGATTCCTGATTGCGATGTCTGCCCCAGCAAACCAGCTATTCCGCTAAAAACAATAAATAGAATCATGCTGACCACTATGGAAAAGGCAGTGATGCGGAAGCGCTTTTTGTTCCGCCTGATGTTTCGACTAGCAAACTGTCCTTCGATACCCAACAGTTTTCCCAGCAGTTTTGATTTCCGGACAGATGTTACGTTCTCCACCTTCGTGCCTCCCGAGCTATGAACCGCCTCAAGTGGGGATACCTTCGCTGCCAGTCTCGCAGGTCCGATAGCAGACAGATAAACAGTCAATAATCCTAGCACCCCGGCTATGATTAAAATTGGCAGGGAGATGACCATTTGCATATCATTCAGAAATCCCAACGCCAAAAAGCTGATGTTGTAAAACAGAAGTTTCATAAAAACAGTTCCCATCAATAATCCAACAGGAATAGCAATTAGACTCAGTATTGTAGCCTCTTTGAGAACTAATTTACGTATTTGTGATGGGGTAGCCCCAATGCACCGCAGCATTCCGAATTGCGAGGTCCGCTCCAGAACAGAAATATGAAACGTATTATATATCACTGCACTCGTACAACCCATAATAATAATGATGATTGCTGCGAATGCATATAACAAACTATGGTTTACACCTTCATAGGTGCTTTTGCCATACAACTTAAGCAGTTCATTATTATATTCGACACGAATATTTTTATATTGAATATCCTTATCCAAGGCTACGGCAGAGCCTTGATCCACTTGGTTTAGCTTCAATGAAGATATTATCGCTTCTGCCTTCGCCTGAATCTGATTCATCGATTTCATTTTGACATAAATAAAATAATTTTTATCCGCATCGATTTTTTCATTATCTTCATACGTGATGGCTGGTAAAATGAAGCTGGCAGACCACGAAGCGTTAGTACCTGTCTTTATAAACCCTACAACGGTATATTCTCTCTCCTTTTGGGGACGAAAGTCTTCATCCAGATCCCAGCCAAAATCACCTAGGCCATTGATGGGTTTGATCTCCCCGGTTGATGCGACAGTACGCTCGCCAAGACTTAGGGTAAGTGAATCACCAAGTTTCGGTTTGGTCGCAAAACTATCCAGACTCCAGGTCGAAAGAAGAACTTCATGCGAATTTTTGGGCAGCCTGCCCGAATCCAGCTGAACCTGTAGCTTGTTCATCGCATCGGCATCATAACCTTTGAGATTCAAATACCGATAAGGTGCAGCAAACGGATTTTCCTGTTTTTCTTTCTCACTCGTTTTGCTGATGACCGAATAACCTTCTCTGCTGATAATTCCAGCACTCTCTACGGATGCATTATTGACGACTCTTGAGACTGCTTCTCCGGGTAATCCGTTAAAAGAAACATGGTAATCCCCATACTCTTGAACGGTTTGCCGAACCACCTTGTCTCTGAAGCTAAGGCCAATGGTTCCCATGGCTGTAAGTAGGGTCACAGACAATATAATGCCAATGATCGTTAGTATTGATCTTTTTTTCTGCCCTAGCAAATATTTTTGGGTAAGACTAGTATACCTATTCACGATCTTTCACCCCTGTTTGCTGCAAGAGTGTACCATCTTTTATATTTACAACACGGTCCGCTCGCTGGGCCACATTCAAATCATGTGTGATCATAATCAAGGTTTGATTGTACTTTCTGACGGAGAAGGTAAGCAGATCCACAATCTCTTTACTGTTCTTGCTGTCCAGATTGCCGGTTGGTTCATCCGCCAGAATAATCGATGGTTTATTAATCAATGCACGTCCAATTGCAGTTCGCTGCTGTTGCCCGCCTGATAATTGGGACGGAAGATGCTGCCTTCGATCGCTGAGTCCCAGCACGCTCAATAATTCCTCAAGATAACCCTCGTCCACATGTTTATTCTCAAGCAGCATCGGCAATTTAATGTTTTCTTCCGCAGTTAACACCGGGATCAAGTTATACGATTGAAAAATAAAACCGATTTTACGTCTTCTGAACACAGCCAATTCATTTTCACTTTGAGAATACAGGTCCATACCATCAATAATGACTTGGCCACTTGTCGGTTGATCAACTCCCCCGAGCAGATGCAGCAATGAGCTTTTGCCAGATCCACTGGCGCCCACGATCGCAACGAATTCTCCTTGATTGACGGACAGATTAACATCTCTCAATGCTTCCACCCTAGCCTCAGCACTTCCGTATATTTTACATAAATGATCGGTCTTCAAAATTTCCACCCTGTTGTACCTCCAGTTGTATGATTAACATTGCTTGATTGTCATTATAGGTGTGGAAGCTTACGTTGAAGTGAAGAAGAAGCTTACATTATCGTAAGCTTCTTCTTAAGTCCACTCTTTTTTGAAAAACAAAATTCTGAATGTTGTCCCTTCTTGAGGCACACTCTCCACCGTAATGATCCCTTGTTGTTCCTCAATGATCGATTTGGTCAAAGCCAGACCAATCCCTATACTGTTGGGCTTGTTATGGTTCTTGCCTTTATAGAATCGTTTGAAAATATGAGGCATATCATCGGGATGAATACCTTCGCCGTTGTCATGGATAATGATCGTATCAAACAGTGCGTTTTCTTCCAAATGGATTTGAACCTCACCCTCTGGCGGGGTGTGTTCCAGTGCATTTTTTATCAAATTCATAACAGCTTCCTTGAGCCATTCTTCATCCGCCTGCACAAACGCATTTTCACTACCGAGGATGGAGATCGTCTGCCGTTTCTGGTCTGCTACCGTCCGAAGTGAATAGACAGCGCTCTCCACCATCTCCCTTAGCTCGATCCTTTCTTTTCGAAATCCAATTGCTCCCGCTTCGACTCGTGCCAGCTTGAGCAAGCTGATGATGAGCCATTCCATTCGGTCAAGCTGCTGCCGACTTCGTTCCAGAAACGTCATTCTCATTTCTTCTTTCATCCCGGGATCATTCAGCAGATTCTCATTGAACACAATCAGAGAGGCCAGGGGTGTCTTGAGCTGGTGAGAAATGTCGGATAACAGATTGCGCAGAAAGGTTTTTTCCTGCTGGAGTAGCTCCAGGCTGTTGGTTAGTCTTCCAGCCATCGCATTGAAGCTCCGGCCAAGTGAGCCGAAGTCTCCATCCTCCGTCTCAGGCAGTTTTTTATCGAATTGCTGTTCCACAACCTGCTCCGCTGCATGAGAAATCGTTCTGATTTTTACGAAAAATTTACGATACTCCCACAGAAGCAATACCATGAGTGGGATCAGGAACAACAATACTTGAGTCGCTGTTTTTAAGGGTAATGCTAGTCCTGAAAGAGCCGGCTGATCTTCTAAAGACATACCCGCCTGATATCCGTATTGTGCAAGGATACGTTGCCCCTCAGCAAGTTCATCGGCCTGGGCACCTTGGGTAACAAAGTGAATCACCTCATTCTCCAACTGGGGATCTTTCATTAACAAATGCCCGATTAGGGCGCTATTCTGATTCACAATGGTTGTATTAATGCTACCGACTTGATGCTGCATGTAAAAGAACATCACGAACGACAAAAGAACTTGCAGAGCAAGTACTTTAATGGCGATGGATTTCCACTCTGGATTTCGCATGACTTCAAACATGTTCATCTCCCTATAACTTCCACGTTCCATTTATATCCGATCCCCCGAACGGTTACGATATACTGCGGTGCTGCAGGAATATCTTCGACTTTCTCTCTTAACCTGCGGATATGGACAGAGAGCGTATTATCATCAATGAAGTCGCCCGACAGATCCCAAAGATGATTCAGAATTGAACTTCTGCTGCATATCTGCTTCGGATGAGAGATCAACATCAATAGTAGTCGATATTCAAGCGCCGTCAGTGTAATTTCACTATTGTTTTTGAGTACAGTTCCTTCTAAAATACGCACCTGGATGTTATCGGATATCCATAAGCTTACTTCTTGTTTTCCCCTGTTGTTACGTCGTAATACGGCTTTAATTCGTGAAATAAGTTCTTTGGTTCGAACAGGCTTGGTTACATAGTCATCTGCTCCGAGGTCAAGCCCTGCGACTACGTTTGCTTCCTCATCCAAAGCCGTCAAAAAGATAATGGGCACTTGCGACGTTGCCCGAATCTCACTACATAGTTGATATCCCGATCCATCAGGCAAAGTGACATCCAACAAAATCAGATCGATCGTCTTTGCCTGCAGTGCCTGTCTAGCTTCTTCCAAGTTCCCCGCCACAACGACCTCATATCCTTCATTGGACAGTGTATATTGAATACCAAACACCAGATTTTCATCATCTTCTACGAGTAATAAGCGATTCATCGTACACCTCAGATCATGCTATTTTGAATTTGTATTTATTTCATTTTGATTATAGAGTTCCTGCGTCATTATACATCAATTGAGTTTCTACGCTATAACATTATGATTAATGGGATGTTCAATAAGACTATCTTCACGAGTATACAAGTTTAAGATTTTCCTCAGACAGGCTAACTGGTTAGGGTACATTTTAATTCAGGTGTTCTCTGTTCTGCCAAACCGTTTAGCTACTCTGTATACTCTTGTCCTTTAATACCAAAGATAAAAGCTTGCTCCACATAGGAACAAGCTCTTATCCATGTCAGTTGTAATTTATTGCAAGAAAGATTTTTAGTCACCGTTTAGTATCTCTCTGATTCCTTAAATATCATATAACGATGGACGCCTCTGACAGCATGCATTGCTTCTTGTAATTGCTGAATCGCAGTCTCGCGTTGTCCCGCTTTTAGTTCGATCGCTGCAAGAAGAGAAGATCTCATCCAGACCTTGTTAATGGATTTCAAGTGTTCCCTCGCCTGATCACTTTTTCCTTCTTCCATAAGCAAATACGTTTCATAATATGTACGATAATCCGATCTTCGCATATTCTGTACCGCAGTACGAACAGCTACCAAGTCGTTGCGGTAGATGCCGTAAGCTGCATTATAGACTGCTTGGGTCCTTTTATTCGTGTCCTCATTTCTAATGCGCTCTATTGTGTGTTCTAATTCATCATCAAGTCTGTTTGCAAGAACGTAATAGATATAAAGCTTTGGGGTATTCTCCTGTCTGCGTAGAAAAGCCTCGACGCGGTCCATACGTGTTTCCCAACCCAGAGGATAAAAATACGGCCAAATAAAAAACAATATCCCACTTATATTTTCTCATCATCCATCTCCTTTATAGACATAAAAATACTATTATATCAAAAACAAACCCCAAGGAGCATATGTAGCGCATCCTTTGGGGTTTAGTTAAATTTATAAAAATTGATTTATTGAAATTTTCTTCAATCTCGAAGACCGACAGAATTTTTCACTTAATAACTACATTCTCACGCCCCGATGTCTCCAATCAGCTGTCGTTCAATTTGCTTCATTTCATAAAAATAGCCTTTTTGCTCCATAAGCTCGGAGAAGGAACCCGATTCCACAATCTTGCCTTGGTCCATGACCACAATCCGATCCATCTCTTCCAATCCCGTCAGTCGATGGCAGATCAGGAGAAGTGTATCTTCTGCAGCTTGTGCAAGAAGATGCTGGAGCACATGTTTCTCTGTGACGTAATCCAGTGAGGACGTTGGTTCGTCCAAAAGCCACAACCGTCCTTTGCGCAGCATAGCCCGTGCCAGAGCCAGCCGCTGTTTCTCACCATCCGACAGGTTCTCCCCTTTTTCATACACCATGTCGGTCAACAACTTATTCGGCAGTTGTACTTTATCCAACACAGCCGACAGATGTTCATCCGAATGTTCTTCTCCGTTCAGAAGAAGGTTGTCCCGAATGGTTCCCCGGAAGAAATGACTTTGTTGTAACACCACATTCGCGTTTTGCCAGATACTTTCTTCATTTAGTTCCTTTACCAGAACATCGTTTAAGCGTATATCGCCAGACGTTGGCGCACGCAACTTGAGTAGCAAATCGATAATCGTTGACTTGCCTGAACCGCTTGGCCCGACAATTGCTGTTTTGGTGCCTGCTGCAAGTTGTAGGGATATTTCCCTCAGCGCGGGTCTCCATTCCCCTTCATATTGAAAGCCAACACCGGATAGTTCAATCGAAACCGCCTGATCGGCAGACATTTCACCACTTGGCTGCACAGATTGTACATCGGAGGCGGGCACCGTTTCCGTCAGTCGTTTGGCTGCATGTTCGCTATCCTGTTTATAGAAGGGCAACGTGGCCATTGCCGCAGCTTCTTCGAACACGGTCTGCGTGGCCAGGATTAGCATGGCGAGGAATACACCGGCAAACGCTCCATTCACAATTAAAAAGGCGCTCAGTGCCAGCACACCCCATGTAACGAGATACGTCACAAAAACGTGCATGGATTGCCCACGCAGCAAGTGCGAAGCGGCTTGCTTCTGTTCCATTGTCAATGCAGCTGAAGCCTGCTGAAGCTGCTGCTCGCGCTGTTCCAATTGACCGTATACTTTCAAATCCCGGAAACCATACAACACTTCAGTTACTTCCGTGGACAGCACAGCCCGTTGCTGACGAACACGTCCATGTATTTTTCGCTGGCCGAGCAAGACAATTCCAGGTACACCAAAGGCCGTAATGAGCATTCCTAATACTAGCAAGCCCGCAATCCAGATCGAAAAGGCCGATGTGAACAGCATGGTAGCCAAAAACACCATCACGACAATGATCGGTGGGTATGCGACGCGCAAAAAGTAATTTTGTAAACTTTCCACATCACCTACGATCCGCGCAAGCAGATCCCCGCTTCGATTTTTGTTCAAGATACCCGGCGTTACCGGAAACAGTTTGGCAAAAAAAGATGTCCGCAAACGGCTCAACATGGAGAACGTTGCCCTGTGGGAATACAAACGTTCTCCGTAGCGGCTCGCCGCTCGAAGGAAACCGAGCAGTTTGACCATGGAAGTGAGTACAATTAAGGTGTACAGCGGTGGAGCAAATACCGTTTGCGATATCATGTAGCCGCTCGCGGAAAAGAGAGCTACCCCTGCTATGCCGGCGATAAATCCGCCCAATATCGAAAGCAAGATATCCTTGCGCTCTTGAATCATCGCTTTTGACAGAATCGTCAGCTCATTCATGCTAACCCTCCTTTCCGTTGTACATCCACCATCTCCGCATATTGAGGCAGGCGCGCCAGAAGCGCTTCATGATGTCCTGAATCCACCAACACCCCATTGTCCATAAACAAAATGTTGTCCGCATGTTGAATCGTATATAAACGGTGTGCCACCGTAATCATCGTTGCCGTTTTGGCTAATGACGCAATGGATTGTTGCAGTACCCGCTCAGTGTGCAGATCCAGTCCGACTGTGGGTTCATCGAATAAAATGACGGATGGTCTCTTCAGAAAAGCACGTGCTAAGGCAAGTCGCTGCTTTTCCCCACCAGATAAACCCCGGCCACCTTCACCAACAAACGTATCCAAGCCTTGCTCCAATTGTGCGACAACTACAGCAAGCCCTGCTTCCTCTGCCGCCTGCTCAATTTCAGCTCTGGAGACGTTCCGACCCGCGCCAATCGAAATATTTTCGGCAAATGTACCTGCAAAAATATACGGATGCTGTGTAATGTAGCTAACACGCTCGAACCATGCAGCCTCCTCGTATGACGAAAGCTGGCTCCCGTTAACCAGAACCGCTCCCGAATCTGATTTCAGTAAACCGGCAAAGAGATGAAGCAGCGTGGTTTTACCTGAGCCACTTTTGCCTACAATAGCAATCTGTTCTCCCGGTCCAATCGAGATCTGTCCTGTCTCAAGTCCAAAGGAATCAGGAGCGTACTGGAACCGGACATGGTCCAGTTCAATGGTTGGTGGCATTGGAATCAACTCTGTACGAGGGGCATGTACCCCAGTCTGCTGCACCATTAGATCATTAGTATCACTGGTATGTGTAGCCTTCTCAGCTTTCTCATGCTCGGTTGGCATGCTTGTGACACTTGTGTCCGCAAGCATCTGTTCCACCTTGCGAATCGCTCCCATACTGGTGCGACCGCTGTGAAAAGCCGTCCCCGTATTCTTCAACAGACTGTAGAACTCGGGCACGAGCAACAACACGAGAAAGGCCGTGTGGAAGGTCATCGATTTGAAAACAAGTAACTGGATCGCCAGTTCAAGCGCGACAATACCGATGCTTAACATCACAATCGATTCCAGCATAAACGTATTCGTAAACGCAATCTTCAAAATGCCCATTGTGGCATCACGATAACCCAGGCTACTGCGTTCAATCTCCTGTTGCTGACGTTTAGCCCGTCCGAATATTTTTAACGTAACCAGCCCCTGAAGCGAATCCAAGAATGTACCGGAAAACTCGGCCAGCTGCGCGTATTTCTCTTCTGATTTGTTCTTCGTCTGGAGTCCCACCAAAATCATGAACAGCGGGATAAACGGTGCCGTGAATAGCATAATGTAACCTGTGTTGGCGTGCTGCGTAAATGTAACAACCAGAATCAGAATCGGGATCATCGCGGCTTCCATCATACGCGGCATATATTGACTGAAATAACTGTCAGCCTCATCCACAGCATCGAGAGCAATACTGACCTTTCCTCCCGTCTGTCCACTCAGGGTTGAAGGCATGGAAGCGTGGGTTAGGTTTTGCAACACAGATGCTCGCATATTCGTCTTGGCACGGGCGGCCATATGCAAGCCCACTTTCCCGTTTCCATACGACAACAGTGCACGTACAGCCATGACAGCCAGCAATAGGCCCAGTAACAGAACCACGGTTGAAAAGGAAGCTTTCTCTACAAAAATTCGCTGGACTGCTTCAGCCACCAATGTGGCCTGGCTTACAATAGCTACACCAAGGGCAAGCGAAATCATCACAAGGAGAAGCCTGTTTTTTTGTTGTAAAGACATTTGCTGAGAGATCAGATTGGATTTAGCTTTCCTTTTCACAGAACGCTCCTCCTTTATTTTTTCCCTTTCACATAATCCGCATCAAACAGGAAAAGTTTGAAGACCAGAATAAGAGAAGGAATTAACAGGCACAGACCACCGATAAACACAACGACGAGTGCGAAGCCCATTGCAGGCGATGTTGCGCTGCTCTGAATCGTGATATATGGATCAAGAATATAAGGATATTGCCCAATCCCGTAAGCGAAAAAGGCTGTGAAAAATTGCAGCATGATGCATATAAAAGCTAAACCGTAACGGCGCCCGTTATACAACAACCACATGGCGATCATGAAAAACGCAACGGAAAGCGCCAGCAGCCACCATAAATCCATCATGTTTTGAAAATGACGCTCATTGTGTTGACCCAAATATATAAATGCAGTCAGCGCGAGAATAATGGTCGGTGTGCTCCAGAACAAAGCATAGTTCCGCATGAGCTTCAATGCCGAATGATCCTCTGCCCGAGAAGCGTAAAATGTGAGAAATGAACCACTAATGAACAATACGGACACGATGGCCAGTCCAACGATGCTCCACGATAATGGATTCGTAAATAACGCCCAGTAATCCAGGGAAACGGTATCTCCCTGCTTCAAAATAAAGCCACCTTCAGACAGTGTCAGTGCCACTGACAATGACGCCGGAATAAGCAACCCGGTAGCTCCGTATAAAAACAGATATACGATGTTATTTTTGGAACCATAATTCTCAAAGGCGTAGAATGAACCACGAATGGCAAGTAAAATGACGGCAATACTTCCCGGAACAATCAGCGCAGAGCCATAATAGTAAGCGGTATCCGGGAAAAACCCAACGATGCCAATATAGAAAAAGACAAAAAATACATTGGTGATCTCCCAAACCGGTGATAGATAACGGGAGATCAGACGATTAATCAGGTGATCCTGCTTCGTCAGGCGTGCATAAAAGGCGAAGAAACCTGCTCCAAAATCAATGGAAGCTACAATAAGATAGCCGTACAAGAACAGCCAGAGTACCGAAATACCAATCAATTCATAACTCATCAGGCCCGCTCCCCTTTCTTGGCTGATTGATCATGCTTCTCTTTCAACCATTTCTCCATCTCAAGGTCAGCAGGATTATTATTGAACAAACGTCTCAATACGAGAACACAGATGACGCCGAGCACGATGTATAGAAGCAAGAAGACGAAAAATAAAATTCTTACACTCGGTGAAGAAGTAGCGGCCTCTTCTACTCGCATATAACCTCGGATGATCCATGGCTGCCGCCCGATCTCTGCATAGAACCAGCCCATCTCAACGGCCAGAAAAGCGAGCGGTGCACTGAGTGCAACCATACGAAGCATCCACTTGTTAAACTGATTACGTTTCTTCCAAAACACAAACAGGAAGTACAGAGATGAGATCGCAAGCAGAGCGAATCCAATTCCAGCCATTAGATCGAACAAATAATGCACAAGTAAGGGTGGATGCTCATCTGGTGGAAATTCGTTCAGCCCGGTTACCTCGGCGTTAAAGTCTCCAAAGGCAAGGAAGCTGAGCACTTTCGGCAAATGAAGTGCGCCTATAATTTCATGTTCAGCATTCAGCCATCCTAATAAAATCAAATCCGCGCCGCTTTCTGTCTCGAAATGCCACTCGGCAGCTGCGAGCTTCTCCGGCTGATGCTCAGCCAAAAACTTGGCAGATACATCTCCAGCTAAGGAATTTAATAAACTGAATACCAGAACAACCGCCATCATGAGGTTCAGGCCCTTCTTGTGGTAAGCTGACACCCCTTTTCTCAGCATCGCAAAGGCTGCTATTCCTGCTAACAGAGCAGCTCCTGTCAGATAAGCCGAGCTTAATACATGGAATACTTTGGAGAAGGTCGCCGTATTCAACATCGCTTGCACGGGGTTCACTGCCATGAATTGGCCTGCTTCCATGACAAAGCCTTCAGGCTGGTTCATGAATCCGTTCACTGTAGTAATAAAAACAGCAGACATGCCTGCCCCGGCGACAATTGGAATGGTCAGCAACCAGTGGATATACGGATTTTTGAACCGATCCCACGTATACAGATAAATGCCCAGGAAGATGGCTTCAAAAAAGAATGCGAATACTTCCATAAATAGTGGCAGTGCAATGACATTTCCGGCCAGTTTCATAAAATTCGGCCATACCAGAGCCAATTGCAGCGATATCGCTGTGCCTGTCACGACACCAACCGCGACAGAAATGACAAACCCTCGTGACCACCTCTTCGCCATAAGTATGTAATGGTGATCTTTCTTCCGAATGCCGATGAACTCTGCAATAGCGATCATCAGAGGTACACCGACACCAAGTGTTGCAAAAATAACGTGGAACCCGAGCGTCAAACCAGTCACCAGCCTGCTCCATAACACCGTATCAATAGCCATTCGTTATACTGCCTCCCTTCAAACTCTGTTCAATTTTGAAACATTCAATATCAGCTTCGGCCAAGCTCAATGCATAGTTGCGAAAAATTTCACAAAGTTAGGTGTGACGATATCTTGCCACACCTTTAATGCGTTTACTCCTGTTGGCTCCCGATTATAGCAAGTGTTGGATGCCTATTAAAATCTGATATTGATGCACTCAAAGTACTAACCAAGCCTATTAATCAAAATTATTATATCTTTATTTTTCACTAATTCAATCAAAGACACCTGTTCTACCCTAAACGTTCAAGAAAGGATCAACTCTTTCTGACAACTTGGTGAAAAACAAAAAATACACCCAAAGGAGCTATTGATTCATTGGGTGTAAACGTGCTATTGCACGGCAGATTCGCTATTTTACTTGTTTACTTGCTCCGGACTCACCGCACTTCCCTCGCGACGTACGCTCATGATGATCAGTAATGCAGCTAATACCGTAAGGATGATTCCAAGCATCTGAAATCCTGTCACATTGAATGTATCTCCCATAACAATTCCAATCAATAACGACGATAAGATGGTCCCCAGGTAGCGTGATGTATTAAAAATACCCGATGCGACTCCGATCATTTCTTTGGGTGTGCTTTTGAACAAAGCTGCTTGCATGCCAACCGCGTTTAATCCATTACTTATTCCAAATAAAGCTAAGGCAACAATGACAATGAATATTGGAGAAGCTTCATTCATAACAACGATCAATATAGAGCCGAATGTCATTAAAGAAGCGGATACGATCAGAGCTGGCCGTGTTCCTGATCTGTCAATCCAGCGCCCTGCGATCGGAGCAATAATAACTGAACATAACCCCAAAGCTAGCATGCTCATTCCTGTATGAACTTCGTTGAGATGACGTACCTGCTTCAAATACGTAGGAACTCCAAAAAAAAGTGCGTAAAACAGGATGTTCACCAGCATGTATTGCACATTGACCCAAGTCATCTCGGGATATGTGGCAAACGTTCGCAGAGGGATGAAAGGCGTGGCTGCTTTTAATTCATGTCGGATGAACAAGACTAATGCGATTAATCCGATCCCTCCTGTCAGCAGATGCCATGTTGAAATATCTCCTGTGGAATTTACTGAAAGTAAACCGATGAGCAGAGTCACCAAGCCTACCGTAAACATCAGGATGCCTGGTGCATCAATTAACGCAAGCCATTGCCGAATGGACATGTGACTAGAGATCGATGGAGATGACTCGTCCTTCGGAATTGTTTTCCAGGCGAACAAAAAGCTTGCCATGACAAACGGAATATTAACGAAGAATATGCTGTGCCAGTCCCACCAATGAATCAATACTCCACCAATAAAGGGCCCGATCGCAGCTGCTCCGGAGAGGAATATCGCCAAAGTGGACAATGCGGATCCTTGCTTGTCAGTCACGTTAATTCTTACAATCGCCATTCCAACGGCTACCATCATGCTTGTGCCAATCGATTGAACGATCCGGAATACGATGAGCCACGAAAAACTGGGAGACCACGGAGCAAGCATGGACGATACGAAAACAATAACAAGACCCATGAGGAAGATCTTCCTGCGGCCAAACAAATCACTACACTTGCCCATGACGGGTTGAGCGAAAGCACTGGCAATGTAGAACGATAAAATAATCCACGAAACGGCTGTAAAATTAAGTTGATACACTTGTTGTAACCTAGAGATTGCCACAGAAATCATGGAGGAATTCAATGGGTTCAACATAATTCCGAGTCCAACAGCTAACATCAATCCTTTATTTCGAACGTTCATCGGTGCATCACTCCTTCTTCTGCTGTCATCTTACTTGAAAGCATTCATTTATTCCAACGCATTGTATGTTATGATTTGATGAACTACAAGGAATGAAGGAATGGTGCAAATGGAGCTTCTTCAACTAAAATATTTCCTGACGGTGGCCCGATGCGAACATGTTACGGAAGCTGCGGGAATGCTGCATGTCACGCAATCCTCCCTGAGCAAAACGATACAACGATTAGAGGAGGACCTGGGAGTCCCTTTATTTGATCGAATCGGGAGAAAGCTGCGACTAAACGACTTTGGAAGAACATTTCTTCAGCGAACGGAAAAAGCCTTATTTGAATTGGAGCAGGGACAGCGGGAAATTGGTGACCTTTCCAATCCGGATCAGGGTACACTGCAATTGGCGGTGACTACGGCAAGCACTTTGCCAGGTATACTACGGAAATTCCGAAAAAATAAACCGGACATTCAGTTCCATGTGCAAATGGTTTCGTTAGAAAACATGTCCAAGCTTCTACATCGGGGCGAGGTGGATTTTTGTCTCTCCTCCCCTCCGATTCAAGGTGACGACATCGAATGTCAGATACTGTATGACGATCCGATCGTAGTCGCTGTTCCTATGGGTCATCGATATGCAGACCGAAGCAGCATTCAATTAGCCGAGCTTAAGGACGAGTGGTTTGTTGGGGTAAAGCAAGGGTATGGTGTTCGTGATATGGTAGATTCCATATGTCAATCCGTTGGTTTTGTACCGAAGTATGTGTATGAAGGTGATGAGCCTGCAAGATTAACCACCCTTGTTGAAGCGGAGATCGGTCTCGCGTTTATACCTAGCACTGCCAGAAACCCGCATGAGCGCATTAGATATCTTCAGGTAGAGGAACACAGACTCGTTCGGGAAATCGCTCTACTTTCGCACAAAAACAGGTATATTTCAAAAGCCGCTTTAGAGTTTCGCAGCGTGGTTATGGACTATTTCAGTGCTATGCCATGAGCATAAATTCAATCCAGAGGAGATGTTATTTTGAAATGATTAATAAGATTTTTTGTTCTTATGACTAAAAAAAGCGAACAAAGCACTTGCGTGCCTGTTCGCTCTTCTTGGTGCAGCCATATTGCTGTCTTCGCCTTACTCGCCCAAGCTGTTCCAGAATGATTGGAACGCGCCTTTCTCAACTTCCAGGAAAGCCGGAACATTACCGTAACGAACCAGACCTTCACCGAATAGAACCAGTGGGACCTGCGTTTTGTCTTCCAATGTGAGATAGATGATCTTGCGATCCTCCTTGCCGTAGAGGTTCTCTTCCAACTCCGGGCTCGTTGCGATCGGTTTGGCAGCAGATAACGCCGAGATGAAGCTTTCCAACGACTCGCCCGTTGCTAACGGCTGAAACTGCTGCAATCCGTTGTTCCAGCTGTCAAACGTTTCCCATTGCGCCGAAGTGATATTGCCTTCGAGATGAAGCTTGCCGATCAGGTCGGCACCAGTACCAATGGTGATCCCGTTGTTCTTGTCGAATAGTTGAGCATACACCTGACCATCGATCTCGGTGTAAGACATGATGCGGAATTCCTTATCGTAGCCATTGACCGCATAGATGTCTGCTTCGTCAATGTTGGAAGCAAGCTCCGTGTATTTATCCTGGCCGCTCAGCTCATTGATGCCACCAGTTGTAGTGCCAAGCTTCTCACCCCGCAGGTTGAGTGCATTTGCGCCTTCAAGCAAAGTTGGAGACTGTGTATATACATTTCCTCCATAAACGACCAATTGCACCATATCAGCCATCGCGCCTTTGCCCTGTGAATCTGGCAACTCCATCTTTGGAATCACAATCGGATCGAACGACGCGCCTTGAGTTACCTCTGCAACCTGTGGAGTTGGTGCGATTGGTCCATTGAATTGTTGCCATACACTCGGCGCAGCCAAGCCAATGCTGGCAGCGATAACGACACTTGCTGCAATGTATAATGGTTTACGTTGACGTTTTGGTCCCTGATGTTGTGAGTTTAAGGATTGCTCTACCCGTTGCTTCATTTGTTCGTTTGCTTTCATATGATCCACCGCTTTCTTGTAGTTTTGTTTGAATTCTTCTTCGTTCATTGCTGTTCCTCTCCTTCAAGCTCCAGTTTTAACAGCTGTCTGCCACGTTTCAATCTCATTTTCACCGCTGACTCGCTAATCTCCAGGATCTCGCTGATTTCTCGGATCGGATAATCTTCGTAATAATACAGATGAACCACTGATCTATACTTGACAGGCAGTGACAGCACGAGTTCGATCAGCGCGTGATCTTCAGGGTTGTCTGTTGTAAGGGGATCGACTCCCTCCAGCTTGACCTCCCGTTTACGCCAGCCTCTGCCTAATAAGGATTTGCAATGATTGGTGATGACCCGAATCAACCATGCTTTCTGATGCTCCGCATCGTTGAATGTAGGTGCTTTTTCTATTAGTTTGATGAAGGTATCCTGAGTGGCTTCCTCTGCGTCTTCTCGTCTGCCGAGGTGCACCATGGCAATCCGGAACAGCGTATCCGCGTATGTCTCGTAGACTTTCATCACATGTTCGCCCAGCTGGGGCACTGATCGCTGCATGGTTGTTATGCCCTCCTTTATACCTCTAACACTCTTAAGGACGGCATTTGGTCACATTTTGTTTAAGAATTTTTTTATTGGTCCATATCATTCAAAATGCAAAAAAGAAAGCAGCTCCATGGAGAGGAGTTGCTTTCTTCATCTTCGTCTTTGTTTTCATATAAAATGCATATCGTTCTCCCAATTAGAATTTCTTCTGTAAAAGCTCGATATTGTCTTCCAAACTGCTGTCCAAGCTTACGCCTACCTGAGCAAAACGAAATACACCAGCCGTGTCTTTTTGCTGAATGGACTGGTCGGTAGACATGATCAACTCTTTGACCAGAGGAGCAATGATATTCTGCGGCAGATCCGTTGATGTTAAAGATGGACCTTTTTCATAGAAATCATTGATATTGTCAATGCTCTCGTACCATTTTAACTGATTAGCCGTGAAATATCGCCCGAATTCGAAGTCACCTTCTCCTTTAATATTCGAAGAAATGATGTACAGTTCATTAAAAGTTTACATGTAAAATTTGACGTAAAGTTATTATAACGACCAAAAGAGCCGCTCATTAAGCGACTCTGACTCTGCGTTATAAAAGGCTATCTTGCTCCGCCATACACGAAGAAAATAATAACTGTTTGCCCCGCATTACAGCAGTTTTCTATATATTTTTATGTCTACTCCGGAATCCGTTGGATGACCTTCTCCAACAAGTGTCTCACGGTTCAAAAAGGATAAGGCTTTGCTGTCCGTAATCATTTTGGGGGACGTGCGAAATAATGCCGTTTTGAGATTTTTATCCATATTTCCGTTATTTTCGATATAGATTTTGCAGGAATGCCCTGTGTTGTCGGTTCCTTGGAGCATGTATCTTGCCGATAGCGTATGCGGGTCCCCATTCTTCCCGATGATCTGAGTATCCACTCCTCCACCCAGCACGATTCCTTCAAAGTACTTTCCGGTTACGCTACCTGTAAATGTAATCATAACCACCGAATCATCTTCGCTATTTTGCAATTCGAATGATTTCTCAATGTTCACATGTACCGTAAACAATTCTTCTAAATTCACGTGTTCCCACCTCCATATGAGGTCTATTATAACTCTATTCATTATTTAGGTCATGACCGAATCATCAACAACGACTAGGAAATGACTGCTTCTCCAAAAAAAGATTTACAGATCTCCTTCGAACCCATTAAAATGGTTTACATGACGTAAAGGTTAACACGATGTAAATGAAGGAGATTGTGACGTACATGAGTACATTACCAAAATCAGTTCGCTTTCCATTGTTCATTCTGATGTTAAATCTGTTTATCGCTTTATTGGGGCAAGGGATGCTTATCCCCATATTGCCGGAGTATTTGAAGCTTTTTCATGCGGGAGGCACAGTAGCAGGATTTTTAGTTGCAGCCTTCGGTGCCGCTCAATTCTTCTTTTCACCTCTCGGGGGACAACTGTCTGATCGATTTGGACGCAAAAAGTTGATCATCGCAGGTATGTTTCTGTCTGTCATTTCAGATATCATATTTGCGCTGTCGTCGTCATTGCCGTTCCTCTATGTCGCACGGTTTATCGGTGGAATCAGTCTCGGTTTGATGGTTCCTGCAAACCTCGCATATGTCGCCGATATTACAACGCCAGAGACACGTGCGAAAGGCATGGGCTATTTCGGCGCAGCTATGAACTTGGGGATGGTTCTGGGACCTGGTCTGGGCGGGCTCATTGCCGAGATGGGCATTCGCATGCCCTATTTCTTCGCAGCGGGTCTGGGACTGATTGCGGCCCTAATGACGCTGCTATTGCCTGAGACACTTCCCCCCGAGAAAAGAACCGTCTCCATCCGTCTTCAAAAAGGAGATCACTTGGGCAAGAAAATCTGGAGTTCTTTTAAAGTCCCCTATTTCAAATACTTGATTGTGCTGCTCGTCATGACCTTTGGCCTCATGAGTTATGAGACGGTATTCGCTCTTTTTGCAGAGCAAAAATACGGCTTCGACGCTGCGACGATCTCCATCATTATTACCTTGGGCGCGATTATCGGTATCGTTGTGCAAATCTGGCTTTTGGATTGGTTCGTACAGAGAATCGGTGAAGTTAAACTGATCCGTCTCTCCTTGATAATCACACCTATAGCTTTGTTGTTAATGTTAATTAAGGTCAACCTTGTGTTTCTGTTGTTCGCTTCTGCCTTATTCTTTGCCTTTAATTCGTTTTTGCGACCTTCGGTCAGCACGTTAATATCCAAGAATGCAGGAGATCGGCAAGGCTATGCATCGGGTCTGAACACCACATTCTCCAGTCTGGGAACGGTGATTGGTCCGCTGATCGCAGGGTTATTGTTTGACAAAAACATAAACTTCCCGTATATTTTTGGTGCAATTATGCTGCTCGCTTCTCTCGGACTGACCTTGAACGCATTTCGTTCGAAGAAAGGACAATTGTATACAAGTGAATGAAAACTGGCATCAACAATTGAGAAATAAACATCGTGATGATTTGATTGCAGCAGGTAAGGAACTTTTTTTGAAATATGGATTGCTTCAGGTGAAGATTAAGGATGTGTGCACTAAAGCTGAACTTAGCAGAGTGACCTTCTACAAACATTTTCAGTCTATGGATGAGCTTCTTCTAGCCATTCAAATGCAACTGATTGAACATTTAACAGATGAGGTTAGTCGTACATCAACGAAGGACATGAACGGACGAGAACAACTCACATTCATGTTGAATGCATGGGTTGTGTTTGCCCAGGATCATCCAGACTACATCCGATTTATTCAATTATTTGATATTAACTATGAAATGTATGATTTTAGTCCTGAATTAAGAGAACAGTACGAACAGTTCAACCAGCAAGGGAAAGAAGACCATTTCCTCTTGCACGCTTTAACTACAGGCGTTGCTGACGGCAGTATCAAGAATCCGTCCCCCCCACTCGAGCTTGCTCAATTCATCTTCACAACGATGATGGGTATGCTACAGAGGATCGTTAAGATCGATCCGTCCAAATCCGATGAAATGGATACGCGGATCAGAGAGCAGTTTGTGAAGATGCTGCTTCATTTTGTCTGTAGCGAGGAAATACCTGAGTGAGGTTAGCATTTATGTACATGGATCGGTAAAATCAAAATTTAAATAAAAAAACGGATCCCGTATACTGGAATCCGTTTTTTTTCTTCATTTATTTATCATTTTGTACGGGTAACTTTCCTTCAGGCTTCAGTTGGCCAAGCAATACTTTGATCCCGGCAGACGTATTCGGCTCCTGCTTTCCATACACAGCAATCCCTGAGCGCACATCCTTCAAATAGATCGTTTCGTAAGGGTTACCGAGAGACAACAGCGTGTATCGCTGATCATTCTTGTTCATCGCATTAATCAAGGTTTGATAATCGCTCCATCCAAACTGGCTGGCCACATTACGGAATTGGTAAGAAGCAAGAATGACGTAATTGGCTTTGCTAATTGCCTGAAGCATTTCATTCGTTTTGCCTTGTCCAACAAGTGATATTTCCGTCTTTAACGACAGGTTATTAGCGGCTTGCAACAGTTGCTTCTCAAGCTGTTTTGCCTGTTCCTGCTCGGCTGCGACAATAACAACCCGGTCGCCTTGCTTAATTGGATCAGGAAGCACACCTTCGCGGCTACTGAGTACAGTGACTGCTCGCTCTGCGATTGTCTGTTCCACTGCTCGATGCTCCTTCGATCCGATGATGCCATTCAGCTGAGCTAGCTTGTGTGAAAGCGACTCGCTGCGTTCAAACAAACCATATTTCGATTTCATCTCCAATATTCGCTTCACGGATGCATGTATGGTTTCATCCGCGATCATTCCATTGTTCACTGCGTTCACCAGCGTTTGATGGGCGGCTGCTGAATCTTTCGGCATAAGGATGATATCAACACCTGCGGAAACGGCGCGTTCTACCGATTTATTCTCCCCAAAATGCTCCGCAATTGCATTCATGGTAAAAGCATCCGAAATGATAAGACCTTCATATCCCAGCTCTCCACGAAGCAGTCCGGTCAGTACCTTTTTCGATAAGGTAGCCGGGATCGGCACACGTTCTACGTCTTTGAGCGAAGTGACATACTCGTTATCTATCGCAGGAAAAGCAATATGCGCGGTCATAATCATCTCTACCCCATTTTCAATCGCAGCACGAAACGGTTTCAATTCTACCGCATCAAGCCGCTCGCGATTATGAGTTAGTACCGGCATTCCAAGATGGGAGTCTACCTTCGTATCTCCGTGCCCCGGAAAATGCTTAACTGCCGCCAACACCCCGGATTGCTGTAAGCCCTGTATCGTTGCGATACCAAGCCGGGACACCAAATCTGCATTTGAGCCAAATGATCGGATGCCAATGATGGGATTGTCTGGATTGCTGTTGATGTCAAGCACCGGAGCAAAGTTGATCTGCAGCCCCAGTGCCTTCAGCTCCTCCCCTGTCAGCTGCCCGGCCGCTTCGGCCAGTGCTGTGTCTCCGGTTGCACCAAGTGCCATTTGACCCGGCAGATTCGTCCCACCTGGAATGCGCTTAATCACGCCTCCTTCTTGGTCGATGCTAAGAAATAGAGGAATGTCGCCGGCTTCCCTTTGCAGATGATGTGTAAAGGTTGTAAGCTGCTTCACGTCTACAATATTTTTATCGAAAAGAATGAGTCCGCCCAAGTCTTGATCATGGATAGTGCGTTTCAGTCCTTCATTAACGGTCGTCGTCGCTTTACCGTTCCATTGCCTAATATCAGGCATAAGCATCTGGCCGACTTGCTCGCTTACCGTCATATAGGATATCAGTTTGTCCCAATCTTGTGTCCGAATGGCGGCTTCACGTTCGAAGCGAATCACACGCGCCATAAATACGGCATATTCAGCGCGCGTGACAGATTGATTTGGACGAAAAGTGGCATCCGAATAACCGCCGACCAAATCATTGGAACTCATGATAAGAATGGGTGCTGCTGCCCAATGCATGTCCGTATCTGTCCATCTTGCGGGTTCATTACCTTCCGCGAGTGAATATGCGCGTGTAAGGAACGCCGCAGTCTCTGCGCGGCTAAGCGGCGCATCCGGTCGGAAGGTCCCGTTAGGGAAACCACTCGCAAGTCCATTTTTAGCTGCTATTGCGATCTCTCGATGGAAGGGGTGTGTAGGTGGGACATCCGCATATATCGTGCCTTCTACTTCTTTTTGAAGCTGATCTGGATATAGCTCCCGAACCATAAAAGTGACGGCTTGTGCCCTCGTCACCTGTGCCTCAGGCTTGAATATTCCGTTGCCATATCCCGCTACTGTTCCACGCTTCGCCATGTACTCAATGCCATCCTCAGCCCATTTGGAGTGCTGCAGATCAACAAAACGTTCTTCCGCAGCTGCACTCGCCGCCCCTATAAGCATGGAGCCGAGAACACCACCTATAATTGTCATCCATTTTACATGCATCTATTTCACTCCTGTTGCTATTCTATGGATGAATAGACGCTACTACGATATCGTTTGTTGCGCTTTTTACAGTATTAATATAAATATGAAAAGCATAGCTTGCTGGATCAGTCCCTACTCCAGTCGTATCCTTTCAATTCAATCATAGAATTGGGACCAGGAAAGGATAATTCTATCTTTTGGTCCATATAGGATACGGTTACTCTTGATTCTGTAATAGATCGAAATCTGGTATTTAATAGACGACCATTTTCCCATTCCAGATCTATTTCAAACCCGCCACGTGCCCGAATACCACGAATATATCCTTTCGGCCACGCTGCAGGTAAAGCAGGTAACAATCTGATTACGTCGTCATGGCTCTGGAGAAGCATCTCTGCTATCCCTGCAGTACCTCCAAAGTTCCCATCAATTTGAAATGGAGGATGGTCACAAAACAGATTGGGTAACGTGGAGGAACGTAGAAGTTCCACGATGTTATCGTGTGCAAGTTCCGACTCCTCTAATCGTGCCCACATGTTGAGAATCCACGCCCTGCTCCATCCAGTGTGTCCACCACCGTGCTCCAATCTTCTGTCCAGTGTCACGCGAGCTGCATTAGCCAGATCAGGCGTAGATTGCAACGTAATTTGCGTTCCAGGATGCAAAGCGAATAAATGGGAAATATGTCTGTGGCCAGGTTCCAATTCATCATAATCGTTACTCCACTCTTGGATCTGGCCATGTTTTCCAATGCAGGTCTCCGGTATTTTGGTCAAAGCACTACGAAGTACTTCTCCGAATTCCTGATCTTCTTGCAAGATCAGGGTACTTTCAATGCAACGCGTGAAGAGTTCTCTAATAATCTGATTGTCCATTGAAGCCCCAAAACATAAAGCCCCCGACTCTCCATTTTCTAATATATAGCGATTTTCCGGTGAGGACGAAGGACATATCACCCAGTTGCCGGAAGGATCCTCTATTAGATAATCCAGAATAAACATAGCCGCATCCTTCATCGTGGAGTAAACTTTTTTGAGAAACTGAACATCCTTATTGTATTCGTAGTGGTCCCACAGATGTAATGAGAGCCATGCTCCTCCCATGGTCCAAAACGTCGATGTCATGCATACATCCTGCGGAGCAGCGTCTGCCCATATATCCGAATTGTGATGAGCAACGAACCCCTTGCATCCATACATCATGCTAGCGGTTTCTTTTCCCCGGACTTGCAGTCGATCTATAAAATCAAACAATGGAACGTGACATTCAGACAGATTGCAGCTTTCTGCAGGCCAGTAGTTCATCTGTGTATTAATATTAATTGTATATTTGCTATCCCATACAGGAAGCATGTCTTTATTCCATATCCCTTGAAGATTTGCCGGTAAAGAGCCTGGTCGGCTGCTTGAGATAAGCAGATAGCGACCAAATTGAAAGTATAGACTCATTAATTCCGGATCATGCTTACCAGCTCTAAGCCGTTCAAGGCGCTGATCGATTGGAAGTTCGGAACATATCACATCTTTATTTTCATCTTCGAGATGTATATCCATCTTTTTGAATAAGGATTGATAGTCCGAGACATGACTCGCCAGCAGTTCGCTATATGGCTTTGCTGAAGCGGCCTCAATTCTGCGGAGGCACTCCGCTTCAAGTTGTTCCTTGGGTACTCGGAAATCTGTGCAAGCCGAGATTAGAATTGTTGCTGAATTACCATTCTTCAGAGAAAGCTGACCGCTTGAATAGTGAACCTGTCCTCCTTCAGATATAAGGCGTATCGCGCAACAAAATCGAATTCCTTCTTCGCCCCCACTTCTTCCTCGGATAATCAAATTATTCGTTCCATGCTTCTCGATTCGGTCCAGATAGGATTGGAAACCAACAGGATGCTTAAGAATATCGGAATATCGTGTGGATTCCAGAACAGTTCCCCTGCCAAAAATAGTGGAGAAAGATAACTTTCCAGGCATGCTAGAGTTGAGATGAACAACGAGCACTTGATCCGGGTAGCTGGCAAAATAATCACGGCTGTATATGGATTGATCTGCCATATAATTCACGTTTACCTTGCCTTGTTCCAGATCGAGATGTCTATGATATTCGTTCGGTTCATGTTCACTATGATCCATAGCGATATACAAATCCCCTAATGGCTCATAATGTCTTTGCCCGTCAGGAACACCTACCAGAGTAACTGCTGCGAGTTCTTCTGCTTCACTAATCTTGCCATTAAAAATCAGGCTTCTGATCTGAGATAAAGATTCAAGTGCTTGAGGATTATTCCGCTGCATCGGACCACCATACCACAGACTATCTTCATTAAGCTGAATTCTTTCGAGCTGTGTTTTCCCAAAAATCATGCCTCCAAGAGTTCCATTTCCGATAGGTAATGCCTCTTCCCATGTTCCAGCAGGTTGATTAAACCAGATATTTTTGGTCTTCACGTTAAACCCTCCAACGAATTATAATTCCTCAAATTTTTGGTGTTTAGTCTGTTCCGTTTGTCTGTTGTTTCAGTGTACTGTAATCTCATGAACATCTAAATGAACAAAATTAACTTGAATTATCACAATCCTATCCCAGCATTAGAGGTGTTTTATCGTAAATTCCGAAACTGACAGTACAATTTTTTGTTCTGTGTAAGGAAGTATAGATATTGGCAATAAAAAAAGCCGCTATAATAGCGACTCTGTTTCGTTCATTCCATTTAGTTAACGTGAAAAACTTGACTTAAGTTATAGGATATTTCGCTCCATTTGTTGCATCAATTGCCTCAATATCAGCCGATCTTCCGAAGAAATGGATTGAAGTAATTTCTCTTGTTGCTCTTTCCATTTACACTCAACCGGTTTTTCTAATTCTTTGCCCTTATCGGTTAGAAAGATACGCATGATCCTTGCATCCTGTACATCACGTTTGCGATAGATAAATCCGTTCTGCTCCAGTGATTTGACCATGTTCGTAACCGTTGGTGGTTCGCATTTCATATGTTCACTTAGTTGCATCTGTGTTACCCCATCACCCAACCACAGCCGATACAACAAATTATCTTGTCCTACATAGAGATTAAGTTCCCGAAGAGATTCACTATAATTTCGACGCATTTGGGAGGAAATTCGATCTAAGGACTGTCGAATATCACAATCTACTGCATCTGTCATGAACGATCCCTCCCTAGCATCCGAATTATATTTAGCAGACTAAATGTATCATGGGGATATATAAGTGTCAATTCACCTTAGTGTCGTCTTTAAGAGCTATTTCCTATCCAAGTTTCACAACAAAGATTGGTTGGTCCTTTATTTTTTGGCAAAACCTTGCTTGTTCAAATAGGCCATCATTTGCGGTTGAATACTTCTCTCGAGGTGATCCTGGATATGGTCACTCCATCCTTTTACTTTTTTTACGGTGAAAGGAGCTCTCGTCGGACGATTTTCATAATACTTCAGCATGGTCTCATCATAGATTGCTAATTTCTCTTGATCCATTGGTTGGTATTGATTATCAAGCAATACCATGGATTGGGGGAGCCGTGGTTTCAGTTCCGGCTTATCTCCAGCTGGATTACCGATACATAATCCCACCAGAGGGATAACATATTTAGGTAAATTCAATACGTCAGATAGTTCGCTAATATTGGCTCTGACCCCACCAATGAACACTCCGCCAAGTCCCATCGATTCGGCCGCGGTTAACGCATTTTGTGCCATCAGGCCGGCATCGAATGAACCAATCAACAGAAATTCAATATATTCAATATCCACATCCGGAGCGATTTCATGATCTCGGTTGAAATCTGCACAGAAGATCCAGAATTCTGCCGCTTCTTCAATATAGGGTTGATCGACGCAGAGATGTCTGACTTTTTTTCGAAGAACTGGATCTGTGATGCGAATAATGGATACAGCCTGAAGAAGACTGAACGATGAAGTTTGATTCGCTGCTTGAAAAATTGCATCTCGTTGTTCCGCAGTCAGAGGTTGAGATGTGTAAGAACGATACGATGTATGGTTATGAAGCAATTCGAGTGTGTTATTCATAAAATCCCTCTCCTCTATCTATCTGGTTATTTCATTTCCCGCATTCCATATTCATAAGGAACACCCATATTCTCGCGTAGTGTTTTTCCTTCATATTCCTTATGGAACAAACCGCGCTCCTGCAAGATAGGTACTACCTGATTCACAAAATCTGCAACGCCATCAAAAGATACATCGGGCACGACTGAGAATCCGTCACATGCTTCAGCCAAAAACCATTCTTCCAAGAAGTCAGCAACCTGTGTCGGGGTGCCTGCAACGACCGGATGATAGTTGATGACCCCGTGAGCGAGAACATCCCGTACAGAGAGTCCTTCTTTTAATAACTTTAAGGCTCTCGGAGAACGTGGGTCCATGGGGTTGGCATATGCGTTTTTCAACAAGTCTGCCGCTAAAGGTTGATCTATATCTACTGAGTTTACCGATAAGGGTAAACCAACCATGGAGCCGAGGTAACTTACCCTGCTAGGGATTTCCTGGGGATTGAAGCTCATAAGCTGTTTCCGACGATCCAGAGCTTCTTCCTCCGTTGAAGCCAGAGAAAACATAAAACCTGCAAACATTTTGATATCATCGGGGTTTCGACCGAAACGGGCAGCACTTTGCCTTATGGCTTGTCTGTGTTCACGGGCAGACGTAATATCATAAGGATTGGCATACACTCCCGAAGCATATTTCCCAGCTAATTCTAATCCTTCACCTCCTCCTCCTGCCTGGAAAATAACTGGCTGCCCTTGCTCAGACGGGGGAATGGGCAAAGGACCACGAGATGCATAATATTGACCCTGAAGGTTTATAGGCTGGATTTTGTCCATATCCGCAAATTCCCCTCCTTCTACATCTAACGTCCAAGCGTCTTGTTCCCAACTCCCCCACAAAGCCTGAACAATTTGTATGCTTTCATGTGCCTTGTCATAGCGTTCTTGGCGATTTTCAACCCGGGCACCGAAATTAGCCGCCGCTAGGGGGTCGGAGGTGGTGACCGCATTCCATCCCACACGTCCATGACTGATAACATCCAAAGCTTTAAACTGACGTGCAATGTTGTAGGGATAATTAAATGTTGTTGAGAGGGTAGCAACAAGCCCGATGTGTTGTGTCTCTCTTGCTACTGCCATCAATGCCAACATGGGGTCCATAGGGAACATAGGCGTCTGGGGCCCTAAATTATTGGATAATCCTGGAGTGTCAGCGATGAAAATCATTTGAAATTTTCCTTGTTCAGCTAATTTAGCCCGTTCTACATAACTATCCATATTGGTATAAGCTGCTGGATCCGTCCCAGGCATTCTCCATGCGCTAAATTCGGCTCCATAACCCGAAACCATCTGTAAAGCCAGTTGCATTTCACTTCTTTTTTTCATAACGATTTTCTCCTTGAAGATTATAGATATTGACGTTCACCGGTCTGAGCTGATTTCTCGACGGCATCCAGTAACTGATGAAGTTTCACCGCATCCGCGAAAGTAGGTGCTAAGGTAGTACCTTCTTGAATATCTTTGGCGAACTTACGATAAGCCTGAGCCATGTTCAGAACAAATCCAGAGTCGGTTTTAAGTGAATCAGGAACATAGTAATAGGAATCAGGAATACTAAGTTCACGAAGTTCGTTGTCCATTGATCCTGCACCGTGTAATTGATGTGATCCGAATTGAATGGATGCAGGGGCGCTCAGCACAATCATGCCGTTGTCTCCGAAAATTTCTAGTGTGAGTCCTGTCTGATGTTTAACTCCACCTTGAATATGAACGCTGGCTGCTGCCCCATTAGTCAATTTTCCAGTAATCATGATCTGATCATCCGTTGTTTTCTCGATGACTTTCTGAATATCTACCAATTCAACTTCTGGAAACTGTTGAGCTGTGGTGGCAGACAATTCTGTAAAGTCCCCAAGCATGTAAGTGAAGGCATCCAGATTATGTCCCCCTACAATGGTCAGCAAGTTCCCTCCAACTTTCCGATCATACAAGTACGCAGTCGACTTGTCACCAACGCCACCCATGCCATCTATAGAGATCTTCAGGTTGGCAGACAACACTTTCCCAACATAACCCTCTGCCAATAGATCTTTCACATACTGAATTGCTGGTGCTTGTCTGGCTTGAAGTCCAATCGCATTTGGCAATTGGGCAGAGGATACCCACTCCTGCATTTCGAGCGCTTCCTCTGTATTAGAACCCAGGGGCCATTCACAATAGATTGGTTTGCCAGCAGGAGCGATGGCTTTGACTGCATTATAATGCTCCCTAACGTTAATGCTAACAACCACCATATCAACATCGGTATGATGAGCCAATTCCTCGATGTTATCAAATCCGTGATCTGCGCGGAAAGCTTCTGCGCTCTTCTTCGCACTTGCCATATTACTTGTTCCCACTGCGGTAAGCTCATACTCATCCAGGTGCTCAATCGCTGGAATATGAGTGCCACTTGCCCATCCGTTATTAATTGAAGCTCCTATGATTCCTGTACGAATTTTTTTACTCATTATTAAACATCTCCCTTTTTTATAGTTCACGGTAAGATCGAATATCAGTTTTTCTCCAACCATGTATATCTAAACAACGCATCCTTATTTCCTTCTACTTGCTGTATGCCCTTATCAGTCACTCCTTTCTATGATATATTTATTTAGCTTGCTAACTATAGAATCAAGATATCATTATTATTCTTTTACATTTTAGGTAAACTAAAATTGTTTTGGTGTTGACACCATCATAGGTGTATTCGTTTTGTTTGCAAAGAGGGCAATTTAAATGAACATAGTACATCTTTTTGTACCTTTGGATCAGGAGTGATATCAATGAGAGTATGCAACGAAGGATTTGATCAAGAGTTTATAGATGGAAAAAGTGACATGTACGCCATAGCGTTTACTCAGAATGTCCTTTCCGGGCGTTGGAAATATTTTATATTATGGTATCTAAAAGACGAAACACGTCGATATACGGATATCAAAAAATTCCTTGGAGATCTGTCTCAAGGCTCTCTCACGAAGCAGCTTAAAGAGTTGGAGAATGATGGCGTTATTCAACGTGATGTATATCCGGAAGTTCCTCCACGGGTCGAGTACTCGTTAACAGACAAGGGAATCAAGTTACTTCCGATCCTTGAAAAGATGGCGGACTTCGGTAGCGAATACGGTGAGACAACGTAAGCTTAGATACAACGTCTAAAACATGTTTTATAAGCTTGAATTCAGTCAACAATAGAAGAAATCATCTTCAAGGGAGAGATTTCATGTGTTGTTGAATGTTATTTTAGGTTTTGTAATCCCTGTTGTCATCGGTTGCTGGATATTAAGAAAGAGCCTCAAATTGCTCCTGATCTTTTTTCCGTTTGGTGTAGCAACATCCACCGTATTCAATAATATTGGTTTTAATTACTTTTGGCGCCTTGAGCCGGAATTTACGAACCGTTCTTTTTCAGCTCTGCCTTTTGATCTGGGCCTCTTCCCTATGGCTGGATGTCTCATGATATACTATGTTAACAGGCATCGAGCACATCCATGGTTAGCTGCAATTGTGTCGGCTCTCATCTTGACTATTGTAGAATGGATCTCCAAAGAAAACGGGAAAGTATCGTATTTTAATGGCTGGAATATCATCTGGTCTTACGTTTCATATTTAGTTCCCATGGTGATGGCTTATCTATACAGTTTGATTTTCTTCAAAGTATTCAAAGCGCGTAACCCTTCATAAGCATGTACTTGCTTTTGGTATGGTTCTGACTATCGCCTCTTTCCGACTTCTCCACCTATAAAAAAAGTCCTGCTAGAAGTAGCAGAACTGCAATTCATTGATTATCACTTTCTGGCTCGAAAATTCCGTATCCATTTTTTCCGTTCTTTTTAATTTTGTACATGGCTCGGTCGGCATGTCTCAAAAGTTCGGAAGGTTCCAGCCCATGCTTCGGAAAGAGGCTAATGCCAATACTCATCGAAAGGTTGATATAATTCACGGAAACTTTGAAATGGGTGCTGAATGCAGCGTCCAATTGTTTGGCAATTACTTCCGCATCGTGATCATCCTTTAGATGGCTTAATATGATGAATTCGTCCCCGCCGAGCCGAGCCACCGTGTCCGTACTTGGAATCGTTTCTTTTAATCGCTTTGCCATCTCCAGCAATACTTGATCACCAACATCGTGTCCATATGTATCATTCACTTGTTTGAAACCGTCGGCATCTACAAACATGACGGCTAGTTTGCCATCATTTCTCTTGGCATCGCTGATGGCCCATGCAAGACGGTCATTGTAAGCAAGACGATTAGGCAGACCGGTAAGTGGATCATGCAGAGACATATGCTTGCTGATCTTCTCGGAGATTTTAATTTTGGCGTACTCCGTCTCCAGTTCCTTAATCAAGTTTTTAAGTTTATATACCCTTGTATTCACGTTTGTCATGTCACTAATCTGAATAAGGGCATAACTGCGATCTTCCTGATAGAGCGGGTCAACATTCATGTTTTGTCTTAATAAATGCTCATCCTCGCCTTCCTTCGGAAGAATAAAGGCCTTATGTAGAGCGCTTGAGCAAAATCTGCTTTGACCATGATACAGCGCATTTTGCAAAATATTTAAATACATATTTGACTTAAACCGTGGGCAGACCTCAAGCAGATTTAAGCCCACTACCTCTTCTACATTCTTGCCAGTAAAGCGCTCCAACCAGGCATTCCACACAACAACTTTCAAATGCCTGTCCACGATCATTATTCCCATATGGGCTTTGTTCAAAGCTTGTGAAATAAGATTATCCATTGTCCGCCTCCAACAAAGCGTCCATTTTTGCCAGCAGGCTCGATATGGAGTTCATGCTCAATGCTATGACAATGATACCTGTCACATCCGTATCGGCAAGTAAAAACGAGGTATGTAAAACCAGGACATAGACTTCATTCTGAAGCAATATTTGTTGATCGGAATTGGTGACATAGATCAGTTCAATATCAGGCAGGACGTATTCCAGTTTGATCTCCAGGAAATTTCCGAATTCTCCAATAATGGCGTTAAGCAGGACATTGCTAACTTCTTTTAACACATCCAGATCTGTATCCATCAGTTTGGGATCATCCGGCATAACGGTCTCACCCAGTTCTCCAAGACAGATATTGGCCAATACTTTAGCCTGCTCCACAGGAAACATCAAAAATGCTTTTCCCTGAAATTCGTAGCCAAACTGCAAGGATGATCTGAACAAATGACCTTCACTGAAGAAAATGTTGTATCTTCGATCACCAGGATCAACATCGGAGATGGAGATCAGTTCCACTTCCGGAATGCTCAGAACAATATGCTTGTCAACAATCTCCGATAACATATTGGCCGCTTGTCCTACGTAAACATTCACAAGTTCGGTAAGTAAATCCTTCTGCATATCATTCAGCATAATGGGCCGTCCGGATCATTTGAATCAATGTAGTTGCTTTTTCCGCAGTTAACGGTTTATTCAAAAATCCGGAGACGCCCAGACTCTCCACTTCTTCCCTGGTCGTCTTCTGTATATCTGCAGATAGAATAATAATTTTGACTTTGCTATCCACTTCCCTGATCATTCGGAGCATCTCTTGTCCGTTCAAGTCGGGCATCAGCAGGTCGGTCGTTATAAAATCAGGTTTGAATTCCTGAAATAGGTTGTATCCTTGCTCTCCATTATTAGCAATCTGAATCTCGCATTCGGGAAAATGATCAACAATCAGCTTCCGAAGCAATTTTTGTACAAAGATGGAGTCTTCCACGATTAATACTTTCATTTTCTCTTCAGTCTCCTCGATTAAATGGTAAAGAACTCGGGATTGTCAGGCGCTATGGACAGTTCTTGATAAAGGGCTTTCGCGCACAGTAGCACCCTGAAAAGAGACTGACTGGTGAAACAAGTAAATATAAATTATAGTAACTTTAATTTAATTGTCAACAATATTATTTGAATAAACTAGATTAGCGCACAATTGACATGATATGGCGTTCCGTTTGAAAAACATGAAAAAAACGGTCACCATAGTGACCGTTTTTGATCGGTTAACTGCAACTGCATCTAAGTTTACTCTTTTACCCCACCAAGCTGCAAGCCATGAACAAAATACTTCTGCAAGAATGGATAGACGACCAGGATCGGCAATGCCGCTACAATCGTAATGGCTGCCCGGATCGATACCGGAGTGACCATGTTACGTGCAGCACCAAGATCTGCACCATTGGCAACCGCAGCGCTGCTGTTAGAGTTCATGGAAGAGGACAGCAGTTTCATCAACTCATATTGCAGGGTACTCAGGTTTTGCTTGGAAGAGGCGTACAGAAACGTATCGAACCAGGAGTTCCATTGACCGACTGCAATGAACAGGGCAACGGTAGCCAGAACCGGTTGGCACAGCGGTAGAATAATCGATATGAATGTTCTAAAATCTCCAGCACCATCGATTTTGGCTGATTCGATCAATCCTTCGGGTAGTGTCTGGATATAAGTTCGAATAACAATCATATTGAAGGCACTGATCAGTCCAGGAATAATATAGACCAGGAAGTTATTTAACAAGTGTAAGTCTTTCATCAAGAAGTAGGTTGGAATAAGTCCTGCACTGAAATACATCGTAAGGACAACAAAAATGGTGATTGGTTTACGTAATATATAATCTTTTCGACTTAATGTGTACGCTAGCATGGAGGTCAGAAACAGACTTAAGACTGTTCCCAGAACCGTTCTCGCCACCGAGATACCAAAGGCGCTAAAGATAGTCCCTCCTGCAAATACAGCCCTGTAGTTTTGATCTGTCCATACCCGAGGCCACAGATAAATCCCGCCCCGGATGGTGTCATTACCGGCATTGAGCGATACGGCGAGTGTATTCACAAACGGATACAGGGTAACAATCGCGATCGCGATCATCAGCACACCGTTTAACGTATGGAAGACAATCGGCTCAAGCCGAGATTTATTGATTCCCATCTCTAGTCCCCCTTATATTAATCGGTCTTCCCCGAGTCGTTTGGATATAGAATTCGCCGCAAAGATCAGCGTAATACTAACTACCGTCTTGAAGATACCTGCTGCGGTAGCCAAAGAGTAGTTCCCGATCTGTAGTCCGTATTTCAGGACAAATATATCTATCGTCTGTGACCAGTCCACAACCACACCGTTACCCAACAGATACTGAACTTCGAATCCAGCTTCCAAGATCCAGCCCATATTCATGATCAGCAAAATGATAACAATGGATTTGATGCCAGGCAAGGTCACATACAGCATTTTCTTATATCGGTTTGCACCATCGATCTCTGCCGCTTCATAGAGCGAAGGATCGATAGAAGTAATGGCCGCCAAATAGATAATGGCATTCCAGCCTACTTCTTTCCACACATGAGATGCGCCTACAATACCCCAGAAGTATTCGGGAACACTGAGCCACATGATAGGTTCTTGAATGATATTCAACTTCATGAGTACCACATTGACGATCCCGCCGTCCACAGACAGTGAACTTGCCACGATGCCTGTCACGATGATCCATGAGAGAAAGTGAGGCAAATAAGATATGGTTTGGATGGTTCGCTTATATAACTTATGTTTGATCTCGTTAAGTAAAATGGCAAATATAATCGCTGTCGCAAATCCGAGCACCATATTGATTACACTCATCGCAATGGTATTACGAAGCACATTTAGAAATGCATCGTCTGTCAGCAAAAACTTGAAGTGCTTGAGCCCTACCCATTCCTGCTGGGAGAAACTCTTGGCAGGACTATAATTCTGAAAAGCCATAACCCAACCCCAAATGGGGTAATACGAGAATACGAGAATGTACGCAACGATAGGCAATGACATGAACATCAGTTGTCTTTGACCGCGTAACCGTTTTAATATGGGTGTTTTGGCAACGGCTGTGCGGGTTGATTGCTCCGGTATGGCTCCAGGCGTGTTCGCCATGTTTCACTCCTCCTATTGGCTTGCAGCGACATTATGCATGATTGTCCCGGAAGGCACTCTCGGAGTAAGCCTCTGGTTGGTACCTTCCGAGGGAATCATTGCCGCATTTTTTTATTTAACAGACCAGTTTTCAATTCTCCATTTCAGTTGTTCATTAATCCGGTCTTCATAGGATTTAACATTGATTTTCTTGTAAGCGTCTACATATTCGTTCCAAATGTTATCAAACTCATCCGGTTTCGACATGATCGCCTTAGGCAAAAATTTCAATGAAGTGTCTGTCATTTGCTTGTTCGCTACCGCAGCATCAGAGCCTTCTTTCAGATCGACCTGCCATGCTGGATAGTACACTGGATTCTCTGGTGCAGGGGAGAAGAAGTCACTCCACGTTTTGAAGCCATAAGCATCCAGAAGTTCTTTATCTTCCGGTTTGAGGTTGTCATAGAATTCCTCAGGTTGGTTGATTGCTCCAATCGCATTGCCATCTTCAAATGTTCCTTCGAGCTTTGGTGCCGCAGCGTAGAAACCTTCTGCTTTGTTGACCAATCTCCATGCCGGATCATCCTGCTCTTTCCGTTGCTCTGGCGTACGATAGAATCTTCCCTCTTCATTCACCTGATAGTCTACACCCTCTTCACCCCATGAAAGGAGCTTCTGGTACTTCTCGTCCATAAGCTTATCGAGGAATTTGATGAGTGCGACAGGATCTTCAGCATCTTTACTGATACCAAAACCATTGTTCAAGTTAATAACCGGACGATCCAGGTAATGATCTTTAATACTTGTATCATAGACTAGCGGGAAGCCTACGTATGTCTGGCCAATCTTGCCCTGTGCTACGAGTGGGTCTTCTCCGGCTTGGAAATTCCAGTGCTGATCGAACATGCCAAGCACTCGACCCGAAGAAATTTTGGCCAAATATTGATCGTAGTTCTGAACAAAGGCTTCTTTATCAAGCAATCCATCATTGTACATTTTGTTCAGTTCCTTATAATACCGTTTGGAGATGTCCTTGTCGGCAAAAACGGTTGCGACTCCATTATCATCTACGACTACACCCCCGTCATTGGGGTGACCCGTAAGATGTTCAGGTGGGTTAAGCAAAGGGAACGTCCGCCAGTCTGAAGCCAATGTAGTGAAACCAATCGTCGGTTGACCATCAATAGTTGGATTCTTGGCTGCATAATCACGGATCAACTTTGTGAAATCATCCAACGTTTTAGGAGTCGGGTATCCGGCATCCTTCAGTATCGACTTTTGAATCCAGAATGCAGGACCAGAATAATAGTTACTAATGAACTCCCCTGTATACACTCCATAGTTAGGCAACCAGTAAATATGTCCATCACTGGAGTCTTTCATCCGGTTCCAGTCTTTACCGAAATGTTTCTTCAGATTAGGTGCATGCTCTTCAATGAGATCTTCGAGCGGAATAACCGCACCGGCTGATACCAATTTGGTATCTGCTGTGATCAAGTCAGGGAAATCGCCACCGGCAATCATAACGCCGAGCTTCTGTTGAAGATCACCCACAAGAAACTCCATCTCAAGATTAACGCCGAGTTCATCCTGGATCTTCTTGTAGATTCGGTTATCTTTAGCTGGCGCCTGATTTGGCGTTCCGATAAAGGCCGAGATGTTCAGTACCTCTTTCCCATCCTTTGTAGTCGCTTTCTCATTGTCACCGCTGCATCCTGCCAGTGCCAAACTCAAAGCCAGAACGAGTGATACGGAACCCCAAAGCTTCTTTTTCTTAAGTCCCCCCATGTATTTGCCCTCCTTGGAAGTGGTATGTCTTACTGTTTTTAGTATGAAGAAATGTATGCGGTTACAAAATATATACATTTAAGGTCTACCCCCCTGTAATTGTAGGTCTTATTCAGGAGGGGTTCTTCTTTTTCATGGATCAATTCGCATACTTTTGCCTGTATTCTACAGGTTTCATGGCTGTTCGTTTTTCGAAGTGTCTGAGAAAATGCTGGTAACTGCGGTACCCTACGTGTTCTGCAATCGCACTTGATGTTTGATTCGTCTGCTGGAGGAGACGCTTCGCTTCTTCCATTCTTAGATCATGTACTACCTCGATTACACCCTTACCATACTTTCGCAAAAAGGATTGCCCTAAATGGACAGGATTCACGTAGAATCGTTCTGCGAGCTCCTGGATCGTAAATGTCTCCCTGTAATGCATCTGCACATATTCAGCAACCGTCGCCTGGATGCCACCCATTTGCCTCTCCCGGAAAATAACCAGTTCTGACTTGCATTGCAAACAGAAATGCTCCAGATTGTTAGCAACCTCTTCTATATTTCGATGGCCCTTCTCCAGAATTCCACTCGCCAATTCGTTCATTAGAGCATTAGGTTCTCCTCCTAATTCTCTACACAGGGACAATCCGCGGAATATAATATGGGTAGAGAAAATATGTACAATCTCTGGCGCAGCCTTCATCTGTACAAACAGTTCAAAAGCACTCCGAATCGCAGACGAGAGTTCCTCTACAGAACCGTTTTCAAGCAAATCGCAAATATGGTCCACCTCTGACAGCGTTTCCGGATCAAACTGCCAATTCTCCAGCTGAATATCTTCGGCAAACAAAAGACGCTCTTGGTTAAAAAATAAATAACGCCCAACTTCCTGAGCGGAGCGGAAGGATTCAGATAAATGCTCCAGTTTGTTGACCGTTAATCCAACCGCGATATGAATTTCTTCGCAGCCGTTATGTTGCATATTGTTCATCAAACGCTGGGTAAAAGCTTTAATTTCTTCAAATGTCTCATTTCTATCATTCGTTTCCTCCCCCCATACAAGTCCCAATGAGTCTCTTGTTCTGTCTATCACATAACAGCAAGTTGTTTCTTCAGCCGTTTGTTCGGCTACTGAACAGACTTCCTGAATATCTCCCTGAAAGGCTATCCGCAGGTATGCCCAATGGGACTTGTTTAAACGAGGAAAGATCTCTGACATCTCCTCCTCCGATATATTTTGCTTATCCTTAATCAGTGCAGACAAAAACGCTTTGATCCTTTGCTCGTTTGCATGTTCCCTTATACGCTCCTGGTTTTCACGCTCCTGCAATTGCATACGGAGACGGACCAACATATCCTCTGCTTCTGTACTATCAACCGGTTTGGTTAAATAGTTGGAGACACCTAATCGAATAGCTTGTCTGGCATAATTAAAGTCACTGTATCCACTCGTGATGACAAACAGCACAGAATCATGTTCCAATCGTCGTGCTTCTTCTACAAGTTCCAGCCCATTCATCACAGGCATACGAATGTCTGTCACCACGAGATCAGGTCGATCTTGTTCCATCATCCGAATGGCTTCCTCACCGTTGGCGCACACGCCTCTGATTTCGAAACCATACTTTTCCCAATTGATCAGAAGCTGTAACCCTTCAATGGCATACGGTTCATCATCGACTAACAGTACTTTATACATGAGAGTTTACCTCCTATTTCCTCTGTTCCAGCTTGGAGATCGGTATACGGTACCCTGCAATGGTTTCCTTTCCAGGTACACTGCTTAGATCAAATATCGCATTTCCTTCATAAAAGAGTTCCAACCTGCGGTAGACATTGCGGAGTCCTACATGCTCGCCGTTCCTGGGTCTTTCAGAACGAATATCTCGCAGGAGCTCTGTTAGTCTCCCTGCATCCATACCGATTCCATTATCGATCACCTGAATAACCAGTTCAGAAGCGTTTTGTCTCGCCGTTATCTTGATCTCTCTTCCATTTTTTCGCGCCTGCAAGCCGTGTTTGCAGGCATTTTCGACGAGTGGTTGAATACTCATTCGGGGAATGAGCAACGAAGCTGCATCAGGATCAACCTCGAAGGTGTAATCAAACAGCTCTCCAAAGCGAAACTTCTCAATCTGGAGATAAAGATTCGTAAATTGCAGCTCTTCTTGCAAAGGAATCAGATTGTCAGAATGACTGAGCAACTGTCTCATCAGTTTGGACAGACTTTTGATAATCTCAATTACTTCTGTATATCCATTCTTCGTACTAACGACCAGCAAAGCATTCAATGTGTTAAATAAAAAATGAGGATTCATCTGACTCTGAAGCATGGACAATTCAGTCCTCACTTGATCCAGCTCCAGATCTTTTTGACGGATTTCCAGTTTATATACGTCATTAATCAGCGTATGAATTTTACCAATCATGATGTTAAATGTACGAATAAGCCCGCCAATTTCGTCGCGTCCTTCGTGAATTTCAATCAGATCGAATCGTTCGTTACGAACCTTCTCCATATGTCTGGATAGCTTGCGAATCCGATAGTGGTAGGACCGCAAAATAATGTAGATCAATACAGAGGGGACCACGATACTTAATGCGAGCAACCCCAGAATTGATTTAAAGGCTTCTTGCAAAAGATGGTCAAGGTGACGCGTATCGGCAACTCCAATCAATTTCCAACCCTTTAGGTAGGCTAGATTCCCCAACGATTTTTCGAGCGTGTAAGCAGAATTGCCAGATTCCTTGAGCATTGATTCATTATCAGGGGGGGATAAGTCCGTTTCGCTGAATTCCCCACTTGAAACGACAGTTCGATTGTTGCTGTCCACCAGACGCAGCTGAAGACTGTCTGATTCACGATTTAAAATGCTATACACCCGGCTAAGTTCCAGATCAATCTTGGAATACTTGTTGTAATTGGCATAGGAAGTATAGGTATCCATTTTGCCAATCACACTGATTCTTCTTCCCGCGTTAAATCCGGATGGCTCAATATAATCAACGACAAGAATGCCTCCACTGGTGGATTTCAGCTGTTTCAATCCAGGGAGTACATTCTTGTCTTTCATCACGATATAATGACTGCCCGTCTGAATGGTATCGTTATCCGTATAGATACGCACCTCCAGAATATTCGCTGACATATACCGTGTTAATTTATCTCGCAGGAATGCATGGTAGACGTTGTAATAATCAACGGGGGAGTGATAGGTCCGATCCAGTGCCTCATAGAGCGAATCGTCTGCTGCAATAATTCGGCTCAGGGCAACGCTCTCATCAATCATGCCTAGCAGTTCCCCCGCAGCCCTGTCGATGGATTTACGCAGATTTTCCTGTTCTCTAATCTTGATATCCGCAGAGGTTCGTTCATAAAAGAAGATATTAATCGTTATTACAGGAAGGAGAATACTAAGTACATAAATAAGCAGAAATTTGGATCGGAGAGGAATATCATTAACCTTACTGAACATCCAGAATTTATGACGCATATGATCACCCTTGGTTTTTGTTTTTATAGACTGACGGAAGCTCCCCTGTATGCGCTCTGAACTTTTGGGTGAAATATTCAGCATCATGATATCCTAGCCTGAATGCAATGTCAGTGATCTTCATATTGGTACGTCGCAGGAGTTTACGGGCCTCCTCAACACGAAGCTGGTGCACATAGTCACTGAAACTGACCCCCATCTCCCGCTTGAACTGTTGACCCAGGTAGGCAGAATTCACGTGAATACGATTAGCTACATCTTGTAATTTAATTTTACTTCGATAGTGTTGCTTCAATTCATTCACTGCTTCTGCAACCAGCCCTCCCGTACCCGTCTTTTGCTTCAATTCAGACTGGGAAAGTTGCTTGGACAGTCGAACACACAGGTCTTGCAATGTGCCGGAAGACCAACTCGCAGCCTCATGCCAATCTTTTTCACATAGTATTTCTCTGCAACCCTCTCTTTTTCCATATTTACGTAGCAACTCCCCATGGATATATCGGATGACATGATGTATCCATTCCAACGAAACCTCTGCTTTCTCACTTTTCTCTAACAGTGCAATCACTGCAATATCGATGGAATACGTGTTTTCTGCTTCAATCAACGCCAAGATCTCTTTGGAGATATTCATCATTTGCTCTAAATCATATTCTTCGTTTATTCGATATTCATTAAGATGATTTTCATAGGCTTCATCTGTAACCGTGACTCCATTTTGCTGTTTTTGCTCATTTCTGCGTTTGTCCAGAGGTTCAATCATTTCCATAAGGATTTGATGGATCTCCTCGGGAACAAGAGGTTTAAGCACGTACTGATCGACCTGATAACGTATGGCTTGCTTCGCGTAATTAAAATCGGAGTATCCTGTAACGATAACAATTTTAGAGGTATAGGCGAGATCTTCTCGCAAGGTGTGAATCAAACCAAGACCATCCATAACAGGCATTTGAATATCAGTGACGACAAGATCCGGTTCAACCGAGTTGAATAGAGCAAGTGCTTCCTCCCCATCCGTTGCCGTTCCGCAGAGTTCATATCCACAAGCTCGCCAGTCAATCATCGTTCTCCATCCTTCTAGCATAAACGGCTCATCATCCGCGACAATGACCTTGTACATTAGCTCACCTCACTTTTATCCTTGATCAGCTGCATGTATTTTATCTATATCAATAGGTAGATTCCAGTTGTTCTGAAAACGCTAAACAGCAGAACAACAGCAGGATTGTTGTCTGCTCGCACAACTTGGAGAACAAAATTTCTACCAGTCTCATCGTCATTTATCAATAACATAGAACATGGTTCCATCGGACCGTACTATAAGAACGCTCCGATTGTAGCGAAGCGCCGGGATAACAATTCAAGTGTACCGCTTACATTTTGGTACAACAACCTGTTAAACTATAGGTTTTCACCCGACAAAGTATAGGTTTAGCTCAGAAGTAATCTATTGCCAGGAAAAAGAGTTTTCATTCTCCACGCACAATACGGAATCCTTGATCGGGACCAAAACCATTTGCATCAAATTTGCCTCGAAATGATATTTCATTGTTATTGACACCGCCGATCCAGCCTCCGCCTTTTACAACTCGCCAGGATTGATTGGGACTCTCCGAATCGCTGTACCAGTCCCAGCACCATTCTCTCACATTCCCAGACATATCATAGATTCCTAACTCATTCGCCTTCTGAGTTCCGACTTTTTTGGTTTGATTACGATTGCTCTCAATAGCGGGCCAGCTCCAGTCACCCGTCAGAATGTTCTCGCCGGCATTTACCCAGTACCAAGCAACTTCATCAGGATTGTTACTTCCGCTGTATGTGTAATTTAAGCTCTTTTGACCTCCGCTTGCAGCGTATTCCCATTCTGCCTCTGTGGGTAAACGGTAACCGTTGGCGTCCTCGTTGATCGTTACATTCCATTTTATAGTGTCATTTTCATTGTGATTATTCGTGTCCTGGTTGTCTTTATCTATATTGTAATAAGGTTTCAGGTTTTCTTTTATACTTTTTTGATTACAGTATTCCACTGCGTCATACCAGCTGACCATTTCAACAGGCAGGTCATCTCCCTTGAAGCCAGAAGGGTTTTCCCCCATAACCTCCATCCATTCTTTTTGAGTTACTTCGTATTTGCCAATATAGAAGGAATCCAGCGTTTCATTCCTATCAATCTGACTCGGCTTACTGCTCTTGAAAGCTCCTCCTTCGACGAATACCAAGTCATCGCTTAATTTCGTATTACTTGCTGAACAAGCACTTAGACTAACAACTATAGCGATTAAAGTTAACCATACCAGCTTCTTCATTCAATTATTCTCCTTTACTAGCTTAAATCCGGCAACGTTGAGGTCCGTTAGTCTGGAGAATAACGTTACTCAACGCTACCGGAAAATTGAATTTCAAATGCAGGTGCAGAAGTTGAACTGCATCACATCATTTTTACCAAACCGTCACGTTTGCGCTTCCGCTACTTTGATAACCTTCCGTTGCCATCACCTGATAGGACCAGCTGTTGCCTAAGTACATCCCTTTGCTCGCCCATGCATTCACATGATTACTGAACGTGATGGTAGAATTGACTCCGATTGGTTTCTTGGTCTGTCTAACACTCCAATACTGAGGGAAAGTCTGAGTACCATCAATGGAAGGTGCATTGTATCTCATCGTTGTATAGATGTCATATGTGCCGCCATCACTAGTCATCGAGCCCTTATACGTTCCGGTAGGACGATACGTTCCCCAGCTATCCACCACGTAATATTCAATTAGAGCGTTTCTAGTCCAACCATAGAAGGTGAGATAGCCGTTACCTGAAGGAGAGAATACGCCGGCATTATAATTGACCACTCGATTAGGCGTACCGTATGTCCACCCTTTCCCGACAACAAAGTTCCCGGTATTTTGCCAATTCACGCTGTAATTCCCGCCTGATCCATTCACGGCGTTGACCGTTCCTCCACCATCTGTCCAATTTTGCCAATAATCTGTTGCTGCGCTTGATGTTGCTGCGAAGACACCAAAACTCATGGAAGCTGCGAGAACAACGGTCATTAATTTTTTGCCAAATTTGAACATGGATGATACCTCCTGATATTTTAATAGATTTGGTTGATGCTACAATCCGATATGAATGTTCTTCAGCAAATTCACTTGAAAAGACGTTGCGAAAACAGATACAGATCGTTCTTCCATACGGGCCAATCATGTCCTCCACTTTCCTCATGCCAAATGTGAGGTACTCCGTGTTGCGCCAAATATTGGTGAACCCCAAGACTAATCTCTATAAGATTGTCCTGCTCACCGCAAGAGATCCATAACAGCGAGAGTAATGAAGGCGCTTTCGAAAGATCAGGGACAAGTAGCTCCGGACTTCTGGTGTTTGGGGCTGCGGAGAAAGCAGCGATCCATGCAAAATGGTCTAGATTACTTAATCCGATATTTAAGGATTGACCTCCACCCATGGATAAACCAGCAATCGCCCTTTTATCCCGGCTTTTATACAAAGGGTAGTTCGACTCCATGTAAGGTATCAAATCGTTGAGCAGATCGGACTCAAACCGTTTAAATGCTTTGATTTTCTCAGGTTCAAACAGGTCTCCTTCGGCTCGGTCATTCGACATTGCGCGACCGTTGGGGAAAACAATAACCATCGGCTCAAGCAAATTATCGTTGTACAGATTATCAAGAATAATTTGCGGAGAACCATGAGTATGCCATTCGGTTTCGTCTCCACCAATACCATGCAAAAGAAAAAGTACAGCATACATCGTTGTCGAAGAAAATTCTGGTGGGGTGTACACCATCGCTTTACGGGAATTGCCAACCGTGGTGGAAGGATACTCTACGGTCTCCATGACTCCACGTGGTATATTCTCCCGATACTGGTCATATCCCGTTACTGCTGGTGAGATCAATTCCATTCTCTTTTCCTCCGAACATATGAGTGACTATCAGTCTTCAGTTAATCCACATAGCCAAAACCTAGAATAGTGAAGCATTTATGTTCATGACCTTCCGCCATTTCGATCTCGATGAAGTGCTCCCCCACATGCTCTTCGTTAAGCAGAAGTGTGGCATGGCAATGGGTCCAGTTCACTTGACGCGGATCGACTTTTTGGACGAATACCCCATCTACCTTGATATGTGCAGTTCCGAATTCGTCGTTACCAGAATCCTTGAAGATCAGAATGAGGCGTTTGCACTGCAAACTTATCCGAAAGCTGCTCTGATCCTCTTTTCCCTCTCCTGTACGCATCCAGTTGTTGGGGAACTGAGGTGTACCATAGTCATGAGCATCCATCTCAGCCATCTGCAGATCCGTGTCCGTTTTACAAAAAGAGCCTGCATCGATTCGGGCAATATTATTGCCGTTTTTCCGATCCAACAGCTTCACATTAACAAATTCATTTCCAATTAGCGGAGCTTTTTCAATATCATGATCTTTCTCATCCCACTCAGAACGATTCGTCACGTCGAACAAATATTCCAAACAATCGGCCATAATTCGATGCCCTATGTTAGTTGGATGATATATATCATGGAAAAATTGCTTTTTGGAAATAACGTTGCCTTCACCTTTTGTCTTGCTGAACTGATCTACGACAGCATCTTTCACACTTACCATTGGCAGATCATAATGCCAGCCTACCGGAGCGAGACGATCCTGTAGATTCCAGTCATTTTCGAATACACTGAATAACAAGATGACCGCTGGCTTGTTATCGGCAGTAAGTGCTTTGAGTACCAGACTCTCGTAACATTTACCTTGGGTTTCATCATCTGCATCATTGACTGCGAATTCGATTATGACAATATCCGGCTGAACGGCACCTCCCCTCAGCACATCACGATCATAACGTACAATCCCCAGTTCTGAAGGAGTTCCACCCACACCTGCTTTAATCAGATGAATCGGACTATCTCTTGAAAGCGCAAACATAAACTTGAACGACTCATACGACCGATAAGCGTAACTTTGGAGATGAATAGGTACTGCACCAGCACCATGGGTAATGGAGCCTCCAATATAAGCGATAACGACAGGTTCGCCGTTTTTTGCCTTCTCAATGGCTCGTTTTAATCTGACATTATTCCCTTTGTTCAGAAGAGATCGGCCAATCATGTCGCGATATCCATGTGACTCAAAATCAATTGCGGGCTTGACTGCCGACGCTGTCACTCCAACTGGATCGCGCGGTGCAGTGAATTCCGTGTTTTCACCTGCATCTCCTGAATCCTGGAGCATAAATCATCATCACATCCTTCCGGTTAGATTCTGACCATCCTCATACAACATTTAAAGGATCACAGCTTGTATTATTATTAGATCAGATGTGATCCTTCTCCCAAAGTGTAGTGCTTACATAATTTTACAACAACCTGACAAAGTATAGGATTTTAACCACTATATCATTTTAATTTGAGTGCAATGACCTGCAGATCAGAACACCTATAATTTTTCGTGTAAACGCTTTAATTTGTATACTATTTCCATGTTATAATTTTGAAAAACCGCATTGATGAAGGAGGATACTCATGAATATCACGGGTCAAGGCGCGTGGGATACAGGTACATATACAAATCTTTTCTTGAAGCTAGGTTACGATGAGAATGAGATCACGAACAGATTGGAAGAAACATGGAACGAGCTGTTTTATGGCGATGAAAATACTCGAATATATTACCCCATGGGTGAGGACAAGGGTTATTTGCTGGACACCGGTAATCTCGATGTTCGCTCCGAGGGCATGTCCTATGGCATGATGATGGCTGTTCAGATGGACAAAAAAGAAGAATTTGATCGACTCTGGAATTTCTCACACACGTTTATGCAACATAAAGCGGGACGTTATAAAGATTATTTTGCCTGGCATTGCAAGCCTGACGGAACCCGACTCTCACAAGGTCCTGCTCCTGATGGTGAGGAGTTTTTTGCCATGGCACTTTTTTTTGCCTCCAACCGCTGGGGCGATGGCGCTGAACCTTATGATTACAAGGCACAAGCCCGCAAGATTCTTCGTGCATGTATACATCAGGGCGAAGACGGCGAAGGCGATCCCATGTGGGACCCGGAAACAAAACTGATCAAATTCATACCAGAAACACCGTTTAGCGACCCATCCTACCATCTGCCTCATTTTTATGAACTATTCGCGAAATATGCGGATGAAGAAGATCAGAGCTTCTGGAAAGAAGCGGCGGCCGCTAGTCGTGCTTACCTTCATACAGCCTGCCATCCCGTAACCGGACTATCACCTGAATATGCGAACTATGACGGATCTCCGGCTCCAATACAGCCGCATGGTGATTTCAGACATTTTTACAGTGATGCCTACCGTGTTGCTGCGAATATAGCGCTGGACTGGGAATGGTTCCGCAAGGATCACTGGCAGATCGAACAATCCAATCGGATTCAATCCTTCTTCAGTGATATTGAAATATCCGATTATCGTCGTTATACAATAGAAGGTGAACCTTTCGACGAACCTTCACTGCATCCTGTAGGTTTGCTGGCTACCAATGCCATGGCTTCACTGGCTGCGGACGCTCCACATGCTGACACATTCGTTCGTAACTTCTGGAACACACCTCTGCGTCAGGGAGAGCGACGTTATTACGACAATTGCCTGTATTTTTTCAGCATGCTCGCTCTAAGCGGAAGATATCGCATGTACTAAACTAAGGGAATGTGCATGAGCCGTTGAACCTGTCCTGTGAACGTTTGGCTTCCAGGACAGGTTCAATCACAGAACTTTAAGAAGGATGCATGACATTACGATTTAATCTATATCAATAAAAAACGTTCCCGGCTCGCATATGTTGACTGCGAACCGGAAACGTTTGGTTGTGCAACCCGATATAATTCAGATACTTTAATTATTTGGAAACAGAAGAAGTATCATAGGAAGACTGCATTATCTCCAGATATCGATTAATGTTCAGTCCCTCCAGGCCTTTCACATATTCTTCCCAATCCTTATCCAGACTTTTGGCGCCTGTAATAAATTGCAGGGCGTTCTGATCGATGTAATCCTTGAGATTGGTCTGCATCATGCTGGCTTCATCAGCTTGGGACGGATCTACCCACAATGCCCAATGAGGGAAAACCTCTTTCGGTTCCTTGCCCTCCATTAACAATGTCGCCTCATAGAGACGTCGCTCACCACCATCATTGGCATAGATGTCTGTCCCCTGTACTTCGGAGTCCCGATATGCCTGATAATGATTATACTGACTCAATGCAGCCCAACTGTCATTACGAGGTTCTTCTCCAGAAGGAAGCGGAATGGCTTTATATAACGGCTCAATCTGATCATTGAGCGCCACTTCTCCTTCTTGTGGTTTGCTCCAGCTTACGCCCTCTTCTCCCAGATATGATGCCATGGTTCCTTCCTGGGTATAGATATAATCCAGCAGCTTTATGGCCGCGATCTGCGTTTCCTCACTGGCTTTGTTTGTCAGTACAAAGGACGCTCCAGGATCAATCGGATAGTTGTACGTAGCATAAGCGGCATTTGGTCCCTTCAGTGGAGGGATGGGATTGTAATCATTTCCGTAAGGTGAACCTTCCGTAGTCGTTACAAATAATGATGGATGCATCGCTGCTCCCGCACCGAGAAGCTGTGCATCAGCGTTATCTCCAATTTTTTTGAAGGCCCCGACGTTTTGGGTAAATGCCCCTGGATCAATCAACCCTTCATCGTACAGGGATTTAATATAGGCAAGCCCTTCTTTCCACTCCGGTTTGTTCACTACGGTCTCCACTTTCCCCTGATTGACAATGAGATAATTCCGATCGTCGTCATAGATAAAACCGTTCATCAAGTACGGAATAATGTGCACACCGAAATTTTCAGTCGAACCGCTTAGCGGTACTTCGTCGGCTTTGCCGTTCCCGTTCGGGTCTTTCGTTTTAAATGCCCGAAGCATTTCCTTAAATTCTTCTGTCGTCGTGGGTTCGGTCAGGCCCAGTTGTTCCATCCATTTGGTGTTGACCCACATCTTGTTTGGGTATGAACAGTGAAAACATTCATTCAGACCCGTCAGACCATAGATATTTCCGTCGGGAGCAGTGTTCATGGCCCGATAATAGTCATTGCTTTCAAGCACTTTTTTAATATTGGGAGCATGCTCCTCAATCAGATCATTCAGCGGCAAAATAACCCCCTGCTGACCAAACTTCAACAAGTCTGTCTGGGAGAAACGATCTACCCAAGGGATGAGCAGATACAAGTCCGGATAATCACCGGAAGCCAGTGAAATCTGTCTTTTTTCCGCTGCACCGTCGAATGGAACGGTAGTCCAGTTGAACTGAATATCAAACTTCTCTTCCATTTTCTTCGTGAATTTATTAGTGGACAGGTTGGTATCCGAACCCTGGTGGGCAAACACATTAATGGCCGTCTTGCCTGACGGATTGCTGCCTTCCCCGTTCCCCTTATCAGAACTTGAACATCCGGCAAGTACCAACGAGGTAAACAGCATACAGGCAAGAATGATGAATCCCGCTTTTTTCAATACAATCCTCTCCTTCATGAATAATAGAAAAAATGAACTTATCCTTTAACTGAGCCAATCAGCATGCCTTGCACGAAATACCGTTGAACAAAAGGATAGATGATTAGCACCGGCAAGCTGGCCATCACAATTAACGAGTACTTCATGAGTTCAGCCATTTGCTGCTGTTTAATCATTTCCGATGCATCCATGCTCCCCGTACTGCTGTTCAGAATAAGAATACTGCGCAATATCAGCTGTAGCGGATAGAGCGACTGTGATTTTAAGTAAATGAGGGCGTCAAAGTATGCATTCCACTGACCGACAGCGTACATAAGTGACAACACGGCGATAATCGGTTTGGCGAGTGGCAGGATAATACTGAAGATAAACCGGATGTCACTGCAGCCATCGATGTCTGCTGCTTCGGACAATTCTTCCGGTATCGAGTTCTGAAAAAAGGTGCGGGCAATGATGACTTGCCATACCCAGACGGCATTGGGAATCAGCAACGCCCAGCGGGTATCAATCAGACCCATGGTTTTGACCACCAGATAGGTAGGGATCAAACCGCCCGAGAACAGCATGGTGAAGGTAATAAACATCATTAACGAGCTGCGCCCAACAAACGTTTTTTTGGATAATGGATAAGCAATCATAATGGTCAGTGCCACGCTGATGAAGGTGCCGCAGGCTGTATAGAAAAGGGAATTGGCATACCCGGTAAGGACTTGATCATTCCGCAATACAGACTTGTAACCGTCAAACGTCAGGTCAATGGGCCACAACCAGACTTTTCCCGAGGAGACGGCAGCAGGGCTGCTGAGCGAAGAACTCACAATATATATCAAGGGATATAGCACGGCAATCAGCACCACTGTCAGCATGAAGTAAACAACTGTTATAAATAAGCGGTCTCCCCAGGATTCACGAATCGTACTACTGCTCTTGACCCGCGAACGACCTGCATTTGTCTGTGTGTTAGGCATGGGTTGGTTCTCCTCCTTTCGCTCCTGTTACCATAAGCTTGTATTGGACAGTCGCTTGGCGACCGCGTTTACGATTAATAGCAGAATCAGGTTAATCACCGAGTTGAACAGGCCAACCGCAGTAGCGAAGCTATAATTGGCATTCAGCAATCCTATTTTATAGACATACGTGGAAATGATCTCCGAAGCAGACAGGTTGAGCGGATTTTGCAGCAAATATATTTTTTCGAACCCAACAGCCATGATATTCCCTACACTCAGGATCAGAATGATGACGGCTGCCGGAAGTAGTCCAGGCAGATCAACATTAATGATTTTCTGTATTCGGTTGGCTCCGTCCACTTTGGCGGCTTCATACAGGGATGGATCAACACCTGCCAGAGCAGCCAGATATATCACAGCGGAGTACCCCATTCCCTGCCACACATCGGAGAAAACGTAGATGGATCGAAACAGTCCAGGCTCACCGAGAAAATTCACCGCTTCGAAACCAAGGGCACCTGCAATCGTGTTGACAATACCCAGCCTAGGAGACAGAAAGAGCATAATGATGGAGACCATAACAACGGTAGAGATGAAATATGGAGCATACGTCACCATTTGTACTGTTTTTTTGAATCGTATGTTTTTGATTTCGTTCAGCGCCAGCGCCAGTAATATAGGAATCGGGAAACCAACGATCAGGCTGTAAAACGAAATGTAGAGCGTGTTCTTGATCAGCATGACAAACGCCGGATTTTTAAAAAGTAATTCGAAATACTTGGTTCCGGCCCACGGACTGCCCCAGATCCCCTTGATGACGTTGTAATCTTTAAATGCCAGGACCGCATTCACCATGGGTACATACTTGAAAATAATAAAGTAAGCAATCGGTGGCAGGATCAGCAGATACAGCTGCCAATGTCGCCTCCAGCTTCTGGATAATGCTTGCTTCAAGGCAAACGGTTTACTTGGTTTCTCCACGGACTTTGATTCACTGGTCATTGTGGTTCTCAGAATCATCCCCCCATTCTTGGCTCCAAATCGTGCTGAACTGCAACTTGACTTGGTAGCGCTTACTTTTTGAGTAATCATAAGATTGCGCTGGGGATGCGTAAAGGTACAGTTACGCTGAGAAAGTACAAAAGGCGAATATAGTTCCCGAGAAACAACCTACATTAACCGCTATGAACGTCCATTTTCCGAAACACACTCGGAGAAATGCCGCGTACCCGCTTGAAAGCTCGACGGAATGAATGTGCACTATTATACCCGGTGGCCTCCGCTATCTCGTCAATGGTCTGACCGGTAGAGTGCAACAAGTTCGAGGCAGCATCAATGCGTACTCGTTCTACATAATCGGAAAGATTCTCTCCCGTATGTTCTTTGAACAGTTGGGATATAAACTTCTCGGACTTGCTCATGTGCTCGGCAATCCGATAGATCGTCAAGTTTGCATCCCCATAATTATGTTGGATAAAACAAATCATTTCGCTTGCAGTATCCGCATGTGCTCCTGCTCTTCTTCTCTGGAAATCACCGCAGATGTCTTCTGTTAACTGTTTGAATTTTGCACGCAGCGAAGTAATCGTTTCTGTCATCTGAATGGATGTCACCCGAGATTTATATTCCTCCAGCAGGGAGTCATCCAGCTTGAATTTGGGTTCGTCCAGCTTCAGAAAAGTTCCCTTCAGCTCCATGATGAACTGCTGTGTCATCTCGTAGGACAGTTCTCGCTCCTCTAAGTTACGAAGAAACAATTGCTCCAGAATGCGTATCGCCTCTTCAGGCTCCCCGACTTTGATCGTGTTCAGCAGGCGCTGTTCAGACTCAATCGGATAATAGTACATTTCATTTTCCTTCATCGTATCTTCAAATCTCACCAGATGATCTGTTCCCATATGAATGGCATAATCCAGAGCTTGTTTGGCTTCGTCAAAGGAGCGACCCGCATCATTCCAGACCTCGTAAGCTGCACCTGTGCCAATTGTTGTGGATACCCGATGCTCCCGGTAGATCACTTCCATCAAGGTGTTCAGCTCTTTTTCACATCTCCCTATAGCTTCATTCAGTGAGTTCTCATCCAATGGACAGGCAAAAGCGATCTGGTCTGTTCCCCAATCCGTGATCAGCAGCTGCGCATTCCATTCTGTAAGTACTTGTTTGATGAGCAGCCTTGCGACACCCAGTTCATGGATAGTTTCTTCACTGTCCGGATTGGCATATCCGTTTACCTTCACTAAGCCTGCCAAGCCCTTGCTGCTATGAAGAGAAATGTGCGCTTGGGATGAGATAACCTCCAACTCAAGTGAGGTATAGACTTCTCCCGTTAACAAACGTTTGATAAAACCGTCTCTCAATAACGGAATCTGCTCATTCATGGCGTTTTTAAGTGAGTCATTATTAGCAATCAGATTGTTAATATGGCTTGCCAAAAAATCATATTCATTGCCCCGTCTGCCTGGAGAATCGGTGATTTGTTCCCGAAAAGAGGCCAACAATCTGTAAACGGGTGCACTATTCCGATAGGCCAGAACCAGCCCGAATAACAGTCCCAAGGCAATGGTTGCCAAAGTAAAGACCAGCGTGACTTGTTTGATTTGGTCCGCTTTTGTCATGAGTGCTTTCTCCGGAATCCCTGCCATGTAATTCCATCCATTTTGACTGGACTGTATCGATATCAGCAGCCGACCATCACTTCCAGGCTGTACATTCTGCACGTTCAGCTCCGTTTCCGCAGTGTTACCTTCTCTCCGATGTTTCTGTGCCATCTGCTCAGCCTCGACCTGTTCAATGCCAAGGGAGAAAATGATCTGCCCTTCCGCATCGGTGACGAGAGTCCAGCCGCCATATTGATCCACAATATGTTGAGTAAGGCTGGCCATCTGATCCTGATCAATCATGACACCAATCGTCGCTTGCGGTTTGTTGAAGCTGTTCAAAGGCAGAGATTGCAGAAACGTAATGGCGGGAACGTCTGCAAGCACAGTGCCGAGTATTTCACGTTTATAGTTTCGAAGCGGTATGATTTCATTAAAGTGTGGTTGTTTGAGAATTCGCTCATACCATTGTTCAAACGACATACCGTCCAGCTGATTGGCAGCATAATAATGCTCTGGACGATAATACACGGTTCTTGGTGTGATGATGGCATTGTAGTTTGGAATGTGAATGAAGAAATGGGACAAGTAATCATTGGTACTGCTGTACATGGAGAGGCTCCGCTGCATGCGGTTCATACCGTAGACATTGTAGAGATCATGCGGCTTTGGGCCAGCAATTAAATTTTGCAAATCGGGATTGATGGCAAGCTGTCTGGTAAAAGCTTCGACTTGAAGAAGATTTCGCTCAATGATCTCTTTGCCAAGACTCAGCGACTTCAAGCTGTTCTCAATGGAGCTGGAACGGGCTGCTTCAATGGAAGCTCGGTAAGAGGCATATCCCGCAATTTGAGGAATCATCAGAATGACAAGATACGAAATGAGGAATCGGCGGAACACGGGTGAAAATTTGGACCATAGGAGCTGCATATGTACCCTCCCTTTTTTATCAAGCGCTTACATTTCTCTGTGATAAGGTAGCTGTTCAATGATACACCGGGCATTTCTTCCTGGTGAAGGTACAACTTCTTCCTTATGGTACATTTACATACTGCAGCGTACAATGCTTGCATGAAAATAATTGTCACTCTGCGGGTTGGCGCAGAAATATAGTTGTATTTTACCTTTGCATGCCCTCCTTCCCAAAGTATCAAAATAAACGCAAAAAACCTCCCCAAGACATGAAATGACTTGGGGAGGTTCTTGTTTAACGTTGTGCTTATTAATTGCTAACGGCAACAAATTTCCATTGTTGGTTTGTAGCACCTGTGTAGGTGTTCTGCTGCAGCAAGGCTCCATCCGAAGTGGAAGCGTTTGCCACTTCAATCGCTTTATTGCTGTTCACGTTAATGATACTCCAGTACCCATTACCAAGATCGTTGACCTTAAAATGCTGAGCGGTTGTGTTCAGATTGCTCATGAGTTGAACCGCTTCCCCATTGGTGAGGGTACCGTTGCGAATATCGATGACTTTGTCCGGCGAGTTCACACTTGTCAGTGTATAGTTGCCGTTACCGATCGAGGTCAGAACCCACTTCTGAGGGTTACCGCCCAGATCGCTCCACTGCTGGAGCTGAAGATTATTTTCATTTTGACCACCAGGCACATCAACAACCTTGTTGGAATGCCGGGCTACAATTTTATAGGTTGCACCGGATACCAGACCCGTTGTCGGTCCGCCGCCTTGTCCACTGCCCGGGTAAGTCTGAGCACGTTCATGGTACCAGTTGAACAGGAATCGTCCCATGGCACTCCGTGAAGCATCTCCATCCCATTTCAGTCCAGCCGTTGGGTCAGCAAAAGAACTGCGTTGGCCTGGCTCCAGAATGAATCCGTTCATATGAGCTGCAATGCTGACATTGCCTGCCGCGTTGAAGATTGTTTTGGTATTAGTGCCAAACCCTTCATTGCTGCCATTAAACAAGTTCCAATAGGCCGAATCGCCAGGTTTGTTTTTGAACCAGGTTACCTCGGTAATGTTAATCGGATATTTGTCAGCAGCTGCCTTCACGTTGGTATTCCACTGGTCTTGCAGGATGGAGAAGTTGTCATATGCGCCATAACCAGGGTACCAGTGAACCGCATATCCATAGTTATTGAGCGGATCAGTCAATGGATGGCTTGCCGTCAAGCTGTAAAATTGGTTGTATCCCAGACCTGCCGCCCAGATGACGTTGTCCGCACCTTTGCTGCGAATTGTTGAAATCATGGAATTTTGGAAATTACGCAAGTCATTCCAGTGATCCACAAAGTCATTTTCCCCGTTGTATCCACCCCAATGTCCATTGGCATAGGATTTCACCGGTTCGTTGATCAGTTCGAAGTGAACGTTGTCTGCACTTTTGATCTCCGGGCGTGAAGCGAGATAACCCCAGATTTCGTTGAATTTTTGCAGGTTGGCAGGTGTTGTTGCCTGATCATCCTTCAATGTGAAGTCCAGTCCCAGGACAACATAGACACCTTTTGTCTTGGCATATTGAATGTACGGAATAATTACATTTTGCGTAACGGTCTGCACACCGGCAAAGTTATATGTACCAGCAGCCACATCTCCCATGTCCTGACGATCGATGAACAGACGTACCTGATTCATATTCCAGCCATGATTGCTTCCGTATTTCGCGCTGGTGTCCGCAAATGTATCGGTAATGTCTTTCAGATAAGCCAGTGTAGCTGCATGACGGTTATTACCGTGCAGATTGAGATAATAATTGCTGTCCTGATATGTCCAGTAGGCACCTGAGGGTTGATGCCAACCGTTCAGTAGCACAGGCTGGTTGTTGCTGTTCACCAAGTTTTTGCCGTTTACGTGCAGCTTGCCCATCGGCATGCCCACCCATGCTTCGGCACGGCTGCCTCCCCATGGAGCAATTGTGATCAATAAAGCCAGAATGAGTACAAGTTTACAAGATGTCATGAACTTCTTCACTTTAATTCCTCCTGATCTGATATATTGCCTTGCAATAATGCGAGTATGCTCCGTCAGAGTATCTCTGATCAAACAGATCGCTCAGGTCGGCGCCCGCTCCCGCAGCGCGTTCCACACCAGTAGGGGGATCCTGCGTAGGGAAGGATCGCGGTTATGCTGTGAGCAGACGTTCATGAGATCGTTACATGCCCCCTTTTCACAGATGGAATGTTGCATGAAGTTCCTCCTCCCTCTTCCAGTCTGATCCCACTCCAAACGTACAGGAAAACTTAACTTAACCGACGATTCCCGTACGCTCTACACTCTCTACGAAATATCGTTGCACGAATAAATAGATGACGATCAAAGGCAGAATGGCAAGAAGAATTCCTGTATCCTGGATCATACTCAGATAGAACGGATCGGCCTGGGAAGCTGCACCGTCAGTAACCTGCTGGGCCAGATTATACGGAAGGGACGATAACTGAGTCGACATGACTTTACTTGAAGTCAGATAAGTCGTCGTATAGAAGCTGTCGTTCCACTGCCATACGAAGGAAAACAGCATGACTGTTACCATGGACGGAATGGCATTGGGCAGCATGATTCTTGAAAATGTTCGTCCGATGCCCGCGCCGTCCACATAGGCCGCCTCCTCCACTTCCTTCGGAATACCTCTGAAGAATTGCCGGAAGATAAAGATGTACAAGCCGGCCTTAAGTGAATTGGCCGTAATCGCCGTCAGAATAAACGGCCAATAGGTGTTAAGCAAATTAACAGGTTTGCCGGCTATAAGCGTCATAAGCCCCATCAGGTCAAAGCTTTTCAGATTCAGGTATACCGGAATGAGAATGGTCGTTGGCGGTACAAGAATCGTCAGAATTACACCGGCAAACAGCCAGTTGCTTCCCCTGAATTTCAGTCTGGCGAATCCGTATCCTGCAAGTGCACAGGATGCTGTAGTCAGCAGTGTAGTCGTTGCAGACAGGGCAAACGTATTAAACAGCGTTGCCCAGTAATCCATTACGCGTATCGCCTCTTTGAAATTGTCGATGGAGAAGTTCTGTGGAATCCACACCACCACTGCCGAATACAGATCACCTTTAGCTTTGATGGATGTGGAAACCTTCTGAAATATGGGAAACAGGATAACGAAGGAAAGCCCGGTAATCAGAACGAATCGGATCATGGCCCACAGCCAGCCTTTCCAATGCTCCAGCGATAATAATCGTGATGTTGTCAAGTGGGACACCCTCCTTTCTAATCTTGATAGAAGACTCGCTTCGAGAAAATGATGGATACGATAACCAGAATGATGGCAATGGCCAGAAAGTAGACCCATGCCATGGCAGAACTTAATCCAAAGTCAAATTTGACGAAGCCGGTATCCCGGATCAGTTCCGTCATGGCGTTATTGGCAAACGAATCAATGATTGTATAGATCGCATTGACAAAAATAAGCGGGCTGACCATCGGGAACGTAATTTTCCAGAAGGCTTCATAACCCGTCGCCCCTTCCATCTTCGAAGCCTCATACAGTTGAGGGGAAATCGTCTGGATCCCTGCCAAAAAGATCAAAATCTGTACACCGGATTGACTGACGATCTGATAGATCCGATCTACGGCGCTGCTCAGATACGTGACGATCCAATCGCTCACTCCGGCGTTAACCATCAGATTTTCGAGTTCAAATGTCCCGAGTGAGCTTCCACCTGTGCTGCTCTGATTAACCGCTTCAATCAGGCTGGTGCTCTCCAGTGTCATAATCACTCCCGATGCCAGAATAACGGGCAGGAAAAAGATCGACCGCGCTACAGCCCGGCCCCTGAACTTCTGATTCAGGATGACGGCAAGGAACAGACTGAATATAACGATAAGCGGTACGTTGATAAGTACGTCTGTGATCGCCTCAATTAACGCACGGTTAAAGCTTGTATTGACGGTGAGCGCCTGAATGTAATTGGCGACACCGGTGAACTGAATCGCTATGCCTTCCGCGCTGGCTTGAATTGTACTCATGCTGTATCGCAGAGAGGCTAACAGCGGAATGAAGAAAAACAACACAAAACCAATGAGCCAGGGAAGCACGTAGATTACGCCCCACATGGCTTTCTGCTGAGCATACGTACGACTTCCCCATTTCCATTTCAGGAGCGTCTTCAGAGCTGCTCACCACCAGTCACATAGCTTTGGGCTTCCACTGTATCGTTGTTAACTTCTACAGGGAAGTCGTTATAATTGACGATTACGAACCCGCCACCTTCATATGTTGTCCGGAAGACGCCCTCCTCCAGGGATTCATGAGATATCATGGAACGTCCGGCAAACGGCTGGTTCACCTGGTTCACCTCGTTGTAGATCTCGGCGGCCAGATCGATCCATTGTTCATAATTCGCCGCGTAGAGATCATCATAATCCGTTTCTTTCACAACATGGTTTGGCGCATTGAACCATGCAAAGTAAGGACTGGCTCCATATTCAATCAGCTTCAGCACATATTGCCTTGCATTGGTATATGTGGAGAGATTGTATGGCGTCCCCGTATAACCGATGCTGCCGTGTACAACGAGCTGATAGAACGGAATCTCTTCATCCTCTAGCTTGAAACGACTGCTGGTCATTGGCGCATCTGTCAGACCAGTTACATACGGCAGGGCATAAGCGTTCCCGCCTTCAGCAACAAGCGAGCCAGACTGCTGCCCGATCTGTTCAAGTGCCTTCTTTACGGAGCCAAGCGCTTGTGTTCGGTCCACCAGCTTTTTCGGATTCATATCGCTGTTTAACTGAGCTGCCAGATCATTCAGGCTCAGCGACAGTCCATCCTTTTGAAGGGACCTGAGCTCATCTAACATGTCTGCCGTCACGTCCTCCAGCATGTTGGGCGAAAGCACATAGGATGGTGAACGATCCCGGTCCCGCCGCTGGATGGCCTGGTTCATCGGATACAAGACCGCCGGTTCCTGAGTTAATGTGCGTGAAGCTTCTTTGGACGGTTTAAACCCTTTTTTGGATTGCACATTCAGCAGAGCGATATCGGGATAGAAACCGATGCCCGCTTCTTGTGTGTATGCGCTGAATTCCCGCAATCCCTTTTTCCCGCCTACCGCGCCGTCTACTTGGATGGAATCCGGCAGTCGATGATGAAGCCCGCCGTTAAGCCATCCTGCATAGCGCACCTGAATATTGGATACCTTCTTCTCCGTCAAGGCAGAGAGAATGTTTTTGGCTTCATTAAATGTGGTCAAAGCCTCCGTTGAATCATACGGTATGCCCAACATATGCTGTCTTGTTGTCATGCCACCGAACAGTTGCAGATAAAAGGGAACGTTACTCTGCTCCTTGCTGGCGTTCAACTCGGGAAGTCCGCCGTTTTGCATCAGATAATCCCGATAGAGAGATGCAAGCCCCGAGTACGAGGCCTTATCCGCCCCGACAAAAGCATATCGAACGACGAAATCAGACGCGGTCGGTTTTTTCTGGAATTTCGGAAGTGTACGAACCATATCACTTGCCTGAAGCGTCACATCGCTCTTGTTCACCACATAGAAGCTGGGATATACGTTGTTGTAGCTGTTCAGCTTGCCGCTGATATCGGCATTCACAACTGCAACGGCATCCCCTTCTTCAATAATGCCCAGGAAAGCTCCCTCTTTCCGAATCAGTCCAAATACCGGCAACCTGGCTCTGGCTTCATTCGAACTTGCTTCCCGCAGTTTCATGGTCATATCCGGTCCGTATATATCTTGTTGATAGGCAGGATACTGCAGCTTGCCATTGTTAAAATGGATCAGCGCTCCCGAACCGTCCGGCACCAGTATGGAGCCCTCTTCTTCTGAACCCCCGGCCCCGAAGTAATCCATTACAGATATGCTGTTGATCGGATATTCCTCTGGAAAATGTATGCCTGAGGACGGAACACGCACGAGCAGATCCTCTCCATCAAGCTCATATTCCATCGTAAGCATAAACAGACGTGGTCCACTTCGTTCCTCTTCAATGCCAAACTCGGCATGATCCTGAGCCAGATCCTCCGATGTGTAACCGGCTGTGTCAAAAGCCTTCAAGGCCCGGGACAATTGCAATCCTTGCATCGCCTTATCAATCCGGACGTAAGCGCCTTCATCCTTATCTTCCGCATAGCCGACCTTCAAGGCCCGCTGCCCGGCCTTATCTAGCTGTGCAAGCAGCTTTTGTTCGAATCGCTCCTTGCTGATCTTCATCGGCAAGTCTTCTATGGATCGCTCAGTGCTTCCAAACTGGTAGTGAACCCGCACGCCGCCTGGCAGCACCTCGTAGCTTATCTGCTTGTGTGCAACACTATCCGTGAAGGAATTCACGGTGCTGCTCTGTCCAAGGCTGTTGAAGAAGCTGAGCTTTGTTTGTGATGACAAAAGGTCTTTGTTTATCCCGGCTGCAACCCCATCCTGCTCACGATCTGCAGGATTGCTGCGCCAGATCTGGCCGCTCTGCGTGTGAATCACTGCAATTTCGGCAGTCTCTTCTTTAATGAACAATTGCAGCGCAGCATTCTGCGCAATGCCTACCATGCCGGGAAGGCGGACATCGCTGAAAGATGATTTCAGTTTCTCTCCGGGAGGCAGGGAGGGAAAGTCCGTCGGATCTGCGGCAGTCACTGTCTCATGAGCGAGCGGTGTTGGCGAGAATTGACAACCGCCAAGAAGCAGACTGCCCGCGAGCAGCATTCCTGTTATTTTTTTGGCTACGGTATAATTCATAACAAATTCCTCCTCCCTTAGCCCCGAAGCACTAATTCCTGATAGATGGTTACGACAAACGATACAATCTGCTGTACAAGACTAAAGAATAACAGGCACAGAAATGCCATAAATGCCATCGCTACAAGTGTCAGCAGCATCGTGAGCACCGTTTTGGCTGGTGTGTACTGATGAACCGTCATATTCCCCACAAATAACAGATATACCGTCCACGCAACGGCGAGTGCATTGGAGAAATAATAAAAGGCAGTTTCCTGCGCAGAGATCACAAGACTCAGCCAGATCCATGGGAAATGAATGAGGAACAACGGTACCAGTGCAAAACACGTTGACATGAAAATTTCGGAGAACTTGCCTTCCCCGTCCATCAATGTGGTTAACGACCAGTTGGCCACACACCAAAACAGCACCGGAATAATGACATACACCATTTCAAGCAGACTGTTCAGGTACTTTGGATTACTGAGGTTAATGAGAAAACCGCTGTACTGGGCATGCAAAATTTTGGTGATGACCAGAAGCACCAGGATCATGAAAGCAATCAGCAGTGAGTTTCTCTGGTTCCGTTCATATTTCAATTCCCAGTATCCGTCAAACGGATGAAAAATCAGATGCAGCGGGTACTGGTATAATTGCTTACTTGATGCCTGCATTCGTAGTCCTCCTTTTCTGCCTGCGAACGATGATGACGGTGACAAACGCAGCGACAGCCAGGAATATACCGGACATCATCCATGAAAAATGCTCACGCATCAGCTCTTTGCGGTACAAAAGAAAAGCTTTGGAGTACCCTTTGGGCTCCATGCTGCGTTTGAAATATTTCGCAGATTCGGCGTATTCCTTCTGACGAAGCAGTGCTTTGCCAATTCCCGCATACGCATATTCCAGATTAGCGTTCATCTCGGCAGCTTGCGCAAACAGCACTGAAGATTGATCTTCATCACCGTTATAGTAGCTGCGCACCGCTTCGTGGAGCGTACGTCCGTATTCAGTTGTTTGAAAGACGGTGATTTCGCCCAGCGCTTTATCCAGAACTAACATCCGGTCTCCCGCACGTTCCAGGGCAACAGGTGTTTTAAATTGGCCCAGGCGGTTCCCGATGCCGCCAAAAATATGGAGCAGATATCCGTCTCCATTGTAGGTGAAGATTCGGCCCTTGCTGGAATCCAGTACGGAATACATGTCACTGTCCCCCACATCCACATCAATCAGGCGAGATGGCCCGGCTTCCTGGGTATATACCATATCACCCTGCGGAGTCTGATAGCCTTCTCTGCGCAAAATGTCTGTCCCCTGGGCATTCAGCTTCTTGACCGGATCTTTGCCGCGATCCCCGCTAGTGGCGTAAATAAAGCCCTCTTCATCCATATCCAGATTGGTAAATTCCGTTGGAGTGAACATCACCATCTGGCTGCGCTGCTCCCGTGTTGCAAACCTTTTCCACAGATATTCCACCGGGTCCACCTGGACTCTGTTCGCTCCAATGAAGGAAGAGAACGTACCGTCGGCGCTGAACTCCATGAATCCATCAAATACGCCTTCGGCCATGACGTAGATGCGTTCCCCTTTGTCCATAACAATCCGTATCGGTTTAAACTGGAAGTCTGCTTTTAGCAGATCCGATTTCGGTTCAGACACAATCTTGACCAGCTTCCCCTGTTCATCCAGATGCACCACCCGATGATTATCCGAATCTGCCACCAGCAGATGGCCTTTTTCCGTGACGTACAATCCCTGTGGATTCTTAAAATGATCTTCCTTGCCTTCCTGCTCAAATGAATCAATCGTCCGTACCAGCTTGAAATTGCGATCCATCTCAATGATGCGACCATTGCCCGAATCGAGCACAAAGACGTGCTGATTGGCGGTAACATGCATGTCGCTAGGCTCTTTCATAGGAGTTGTGTTCAGCTTCTTGCCGGTGATAATGGTTGTTGCCTCATATGCCGCCGGTGCCGGAACTGCGTCACCCCAGAAGGAATAAAGATACGCATCCGTTTTACCGTCTGCACTCACGTAGGGCGCCTCTTGAACGAACAACAGGAGGCAGATCATGCCCATGATGATCGATTTACGTTTTTTCCATGTGCTTCTCCGCACCTCGCTGCCTCCTTTCTACTCTTTCATGCCCGAAGTGGCCATCGTCTGCATAACACTGCTCTGAGAGATGATAAACAGGGTGATCGGTACGATCATCAGCAGCAAGGCAACAGCCGCACCTACACCCGCTCTCGCAATCCCTCCCTGCACAATCTGACTGAGCGCATAATGCAGCGTTTTGAGATTTTCACTGTAAATGAAACTCCCGCCATCCGTTCCCCATAGAGCTGGAAACTGCAGGATCATGAGCGTGAGCCATGCCGGCTTCACATTGGGCATCACGATGCTCCAAAATATCCGGTATTCATTGGCTCCGTCGATTTTGGCTGCCTCCAGCAAAGCATCGGGAATCTGCTCCATGAATTGTTTCATCAGGAAAAGTCCCAGCGAGAACGCAAGTGATGGCACAATAATCGATGCATGAGTGTTAATCCAGCCAAGCCAGGACATGACCATGTAGTTCGGAATCGCCGTAACATGCGGCGAGAACATCAGGGACAGAATGACAATGGTGAACAACACTTTCGAACCCGGAAAACGATATTTCGCCAGCGGATAAGCCGCTGCAGATGCAAGAAGGATATGCCCCGCTGTGCCAAGTATCGTAATGAGCAAAGTGTTGGCAATATAGCGGGATAACGGCACCCACGAATTGCCCATGAGGTTGATCAGATCGGCAAAATTCTCCGTTGTCGGATTGTTCACCCAGAAGCGCGGCGGGAAAATAAACAGCTCATCCAGCGGCTTGAATGCATTGTTGACAGCATAGATGAGCGGAAGCACCATAAAGGAGCCGAACACGCCCAGCAATGCAAATAACATCAGGCTGACGGTAAATGACCGATTAAGCCTTTTTGGCATGCCAAACACGGCACGTACTTTGCTGGTCATCGTCATTCACCTATCTTTCTAAGCATTTTTTGCGTGAAAACGTTTGTACCCAGCATCAGGGCAAACAGGACCGTTGCGATGGCCGAGGCATAGCCCATCTCGAAACGAATGGTTCCGAAGTCCATCAGATGCGTGACAACTGTGTGTGCCGCATAGTTTACGCTCGGGAAACCTGCCAATGCGATGGATATCTCAGCTACGGCGAAGGAAGCGGTAATCTGCATTACCGCACCAAACATCAGCTGCGGTCTCATCGAAGGCAAGGTGATGTACCAGAGCTCCTGCCAGCGGTTTTTAATCCCGTCTACGGTTCCTGCTTCAACCAGAGAACGATCAATGGTTTGCAGTCCTGCAATAAAGGCCAGGAAGCTGGTTCCCAGGCTCAACCACAGCTGTACAATAATGACGATTGCCAGTACATACTTCTCGTCTGCGAGCCATTGGATCGGTTCCAGTACGACGCCAAGGCGCATCAGGAAGCCGTTCATATACCCATAGCTGTCACCCGAGAAGATGATCAGCCAGATGAAAAAGACGTTGCCCGATATGGATGGGGCATAGAAAACTAGCGTCATGACCGCCCGAATTTTAGGAGACAGCTCATTGATGATCCACGCAAACAAAAAGCAGGCAATATAACTGATAGGACCTGTAATTACGGCAAAAAGCAGCGTGTTTTTGAGCGCGATCAGAAATACGTCATCGTTCAGGAAAAGCCGGGAATAGTTCTGCCAGCCGACAAATCGCGGCAGCTCCAGCATATTGAAGTGAAAAAAGCTGAGCCCGAGTGAAATGCCGACCGGAATGACAGTAAACATGAAAAAAATCAGCATAAACGGTGCCATCAATACATAATAATGCCTGCTGAGATACAGATCCCGCTTCAATAGGGACCACCAGCCGACCTGGCGGGTATGGACGGCAGGAGCGGCGGCTGTCTTGGTAGTTTTAGCTTGCAACCGTTACCCTCCCTTTCCTCTATTTCAGATTAAATTCCTTGCGTTTCAACTCAATTTCATCATCAATGTACAACACATAGTCCGATAAGGCTTCACGCGGATTTTCATTTGCATTGACCACCTTGCGGAAGGCGTTGTCCAGATGTCGTCCCGTGAAGTAACCTCCAGGAAGCTGCGGGATTCCCTGTACCCATTCCCATTGTTTCTCGAGATTTTGATAATCCTTCACAGGCCAAGGCAATTGCTTCAAGGCTTCGATATTGGCCGTTGGGTAACGGGCTGCCGCTCCCATAAGACCTTCCATTTCTCTCCCGTATTCAATCTGGGTCTGCTCATCAGTCCACCACTTCATGAACTTCCACGCCGCTTCCTTGTTGTCGGCATTTTCGAGCATCATCACCGCGCTCGTAGCGCTGGCCACTTCATGCCGTATGGACCCATCCGGAAGCTGTGTACCCGGAACAATCGTAAAGTCCCAGAGATTGCGGATTTCCGGAGCCATAACCGTCAGCATGTTATACGTGGTGTAATCAGCAATCCCGATCGGCATTTCCCCGGTACGGAAGCGGTTCGGAAAGTCGGCTTTGAGCGGAAACTTGTAATTGGTATAAAATTGCGTCCAGCGTTTGAACGCGTCCATTGAAATCTCCGAATCCAGCGCACTTTTCTTCTGGTCTTCGGTGTAGAACGTTCCGTCATTCTGATATAACAACATCGCAAAGGTTGAATTCGGAACCAGGTTGGCATTGTTCAGCGTATCCTCAATCGGCAGATAAAACTCCATGTTATGCTTCTGCAGCACAGCGATGGCGTTGTATACGTCTTGCCACGTTTTCGGCGGTTCGAGGCCCAGTTCATTCAGAATATCTTTGCGGTAAAAGAGCATTGGAAAATGCTGCTGCTCCGGAAGGGCATATACCCCGTCGTTGTAGCGGTAAGGCGTCAATCCGCTTTCACGGAACCTGCCCGAAATTTCCTTGAAATCGGGGAACTGGCTCAGATCCGCCGTTGCATTCCTCATCGCATAGTTCACCGGAATGTCTTCGCCCATCTGCATGGCAACATCCGGTCCTTCCCCCGAGAGTGTTGCGGGCAGCAAAATATTAGGCGGAACGAGACGTAACTGCACGGACACATCCGTATCCGGGGTAAACGAATCGTCGATCATGCCTTTCAGTACTTGGGCCTGATCTCGTCCGGTCGTGATCCATACGGTGATGGCATCCTTCTTTTGTTCCACGTTACCAATGCTGTCGTAATCTTCGGTATACGAGGCAACATATGCGCCCAGTTCGTGCTTCACCTGCTGGACGGTGCTCGCTTCCGCTTTTGGCAGTGATTCACCCGGCGGAGATACGACAAGGTAATCCAACGTAATCGGCTGTTCACGTACCGATAGAATCCATGTGCCGAGACCGCCTACGTTAATTTTGAACGTATCCAGCCGTTTGGGAACCGTCTCTGGTCTGGCCGCCATATCTTCAAGCTGTAATACCATGGCGTGCAGTACAGCCACTTTGTCACTTTGCTCACCTGTGGCCTTCTCCAGGTAATCTGCAACGGAGCGCAAGGTATCAGCTTGTCGTTCAAACACCTCCGTCATCTCCGGAATACGCCGTTCCAGCTGGTAATCCCGCAGTGGGTCCGGACTGTTGGAGGTGATCATTAATATTTTGCGATACATCTCATTCAGTTCCAGCACGCTGGATTCCACGGTCCGCAGCAGCGGAGCGATGTCGCCAAGTGTAACCGTCATTCGGATTCGGTGTTTCCCTTTTTCAAGATGAAACTGATATGGCTGATCTTCTCCCGAACCCAACACCTGAGTTTGCCAAGCCGGGCTGTAGTTAAATCGAATGCGTTTCATTTCCTTAAACGGAACTTCGCCGTTAATCGTCAGACTGCGGGTGGCATAGATGCCACGCAATTGATCCTGCTTTACCTTAAGCGCCAGTTGGTACAGTCCGTCTTCAGGCACGTCAATTTCCCACTCAATCCATTCGCCCGGCAGTTTCCAGTTAATGCCCCCGATGGCGTTCATCCGAATTTTCGATACATTATAAGGCTCGAGTGAAGGGCTTGATCGGTCCGAGATTGGTGCCAGTGTAGGGGATGATTTGCTGACAGCTTCCTCCCCTTGTACTTTCAACATGACAGGAGCGGCTTGTTTCAAGCCGAGTGAGGCATAGGTCTGCTCCAGCTCTGCATAGGAAGGAACTTCGCTTTCTTGATATAGCTCGATATAATCGATCGCCATGCTTTCTCTTAATGAAGTGACCGATAACTTCTGACTGCCTTTTTCAAAATAAAACTGAAACGGTTCCTCGAAGTACCCTGCACTGTCCTTGAAGGAAGTCAGTTGCCATTCGGGCTGTTCTACTTGTCTTGGTCTAAGCTCGTTGCCACGATCGTCCTGCCGGACGTTATCCTCGCGATTCCCCCATACCCTATCAAACAGAAGAATATCGGCCCCTCTGAACGGGACCTTACCGTTAAGCTCAAGCCTGCGTTCGATCCCGGAGCTTTTGCCTTCTACGGGATAATAGTGAATGCGAATGTTGTACAAACCGCTCACTTGAACGGGAACATCCCAGCGAATGGTTCCAGTTTCCGGCGTAATTACGGCACTTCCGTCTAATCCGGCGTAGCCTTGCACAACCTCAAATTCCCCATCCTCTGCCTGAACATAAGATTCGCCTTCGATGCGTACAATATCATCCGGTTTGGCCGTATTGTCATGAGCAGTCAGATAATGCTCATAACTGAATGAATCCTCGGTTCCCGATACCGCCTCAAAGTCCTCAAGCGCATGTACCGTTCCCGGATTACGATCCCGCGATGGATATAGTGTCCATATGGAGAGCACCAAGGCCAGGACAAGCACCAGGATTAGTCCCTTTTTCTTACGTGACCGCATGTTTGAATGTATCCCCTTTCCTGTAAGCTTTGAGAGAACTGAACGATTGACTAACCCGGACAGACCGCACCTTCACTGGTGCGTTCTGCCCGTGTAACGTGATACTTATTTGTATACCTCATCAATCGCAGCCTGGAAAGGAGCCTTGTATTTCTCGATCAGCGTGGATACGGATACCCCTTCTTTGAGCTCCCCATCAAAGTCCCAGAACGGCAAGGACGGGAATGTGTTATGGTCGAGAACTAACATACCTTCCGCGACCTCTCTGGCGTTGTTGATATCTGCTTCATCGGTCAGATGTGTCTCCAGTGTGGATTGTCCCGGATACTCATAGATCGAATCGATCTCGTTAATTTTCTCCCAGATGTACATCAGTTGTTCCGGATTCTCTACCGCTTTTGGAATTGTTATAGCTTGGTAACGTGACTCACCGGAGTGATACGCTGTTGCACTTGGACCTTTTGGAAACGGTACAAAACCAATATCGTAGTCCTGCATATCCGTCATAATACCTTCGACTTCGTACATAGCACCTGAATACATCAAGGTGTTGCCTTGACGGAAGAACGTGGATGGCTCTGTCCAATCGCCGCCCTCAGAAGCTCTGCCGACCTTCTCGGTAGCCAGTTTGGACAGGAAGTTCAACGCTTCTTTCGTTTTTGGATCTTCCAGGTTCTGCTTATCCTCTTTGGTCAGAGAAGCCTCGTTGGAATACAGAATCGGTTCCAGCAAGCCCGTTTGAGCGAGTCCCCAAGTATCCAGCTTGCCATCATTGTTTCGATCCTTGTTCGCTTGCTTTGCAACGCTGATGAATGTATCCCAGTTCCATTCATCGGCATCCACATACTCCTGAAGTGGCTTCAAGCCGAGCTCTTGCATGAGTGTGCGATTATAGAAAATTCCGTTGATAAACGAGGACTGGTCCTCGGTAAAGCCGTAACCTTTACCTTCATATTGCATGTATTCCTTGGTTGTTTTCTGGTTGAATACCTTATCGTTTTTAATATAATCATCCACCGGCCATAACAGATCCTGTTTGGTCAATGCCGGAATGGCATAGTTTTTGCCCAGTCTCACCAGATCGCCAAGCGGTTCACCGGCCATCAGGGAAGCAACTACTTTTTCCTGATATTCACCGAAATCGATGGAAACGTATTCAATATTAAAGTTGTGTTTTTTCTTCAGCGCTTCGAGATTCTCAAGGCGTTGAATGTTGTCCGGGTTGTTCCCCTGTATTTCCATGTCCCACCAAGCAACAACCTTGATGGTTCTGCCGCCCATGTCAAAGTCCATTTCTGGCGTGGAGTTTTCATTCTTTGGCTCGGTTTCCGCGGGTTTTTGTTCCTCCTGTGGTGTTGTCTTTTCCGGCTCGGGTTGAGCGGTAGGTGCAGAACTGCATGCAGCAATCACCAACAAGACCGCAAATACCAGGCTCAGTAGCATGAACTTGTTTTTTCTCATCGTCTTCCCCCCTGATTGTCGTTTGCTATCACAGTGTATCGTCCAAATGAAAGCGCAAACAACCTGCCAGAATACAGATGTTTACCCGGGCTGAATATAGATTTGCGTAATTTTGCTCAAGCAAATTGCATTATAGGTTTTAATTGGTAAAGAAATGCACTGTCTACAAAAATATGCACATTGTATGCGCTTTCTTTTATTACCATAATGAAATTAAGTCAAATTTCAGTTAATCTAGTGCATTACAATTCAGCAGAAGGTGAGGTATTGCTTCATGTATGATATTTTACTTGTGGATTTCAGCCGTCGTTTGTGCGGGGAGTTGCAACAGATGTTGCTACGGAGCAAAGCTCAATATACTATCGCAAATTGTGTGTTCTCATCGGCCGAGGCTTTGACCGCATTGTCAGAACGAGACTTTTCCCTTGTTATGGTACATACAGAGAGGTTTGATACCGCGGGGCTCTGGTTATGCAACGACATTCGAAAAAAAAGTCAGATACCTATCCTCCTTATGGGTGGAAGAGATCACTTCAGGTTCGTACGCAAAGCCCTGACGTATCAGGTAAATGATTATCTCCCGTATCCTGTTAGTCCCTCTTCTTTACTTAACAGTCTGCATGGACTTAGATCTCACCTTGAAACCGACCCGGCACACAAAACGTCGTCGTTCTTCAAAACACCCGTTCAAATGAATGGTAAACCCATGCACTCCAGTCATGTTATTCGTATCGTCAAGGCCTATGTACGGGATCATCTGAGTGATGAAATCACGCTGAAGAAGATCTCTGACATGCTTCATTTTAACTGTGCGTACCTTGGACAGAAGTTCAAGTTGGAAGAGAAGATGTCTTTCAATGATTATATGCTCCAGCAACGTATGGAAAAGGCACAGCAGTTGTTGTCTTCCACGAATTTGCGAATATATGAGATTGCTATTGAGGTAGGTTATAAGGATATTGATTGGTTCTATAAAAAGTTCAAAGCGTATGCCGGATCGAGTCCCAATGCTTATAGAAGACAAAAAATCCACACGGCCTAAAGGTGGATTGCCCAATCGGTTTGTTTATCAATTAGATAATAACCACAAAAAAACGCAGGATGTATTCTTCTTCCTGCGTTTTTTTGTGGTTGTTTGGGTTTGGTCAATTCCAGAGTATTCACCGTTAACGTACCAAAAGGGATTCCCGGTATTCTTGGGGAGTCATTCCCGTTATTTTCTTAAAAAGTCGGGTAAACGAATGTGCAGCCTCATACCCCACTTGAAGTGCGACCTCACGTACCATAAGATTTGTGTTCTGAAGCAATTCTTTGGCTTTCCGTATTCGGCAGTCGTCAATAAACTCTGACACGTTTATTCCCATTTCCTGCTTAAAGAATCGCGACAGATAGGATGGATTAAAATGATGAAGTTCTGCCAGTCTTACCAGAGAGAGATCTTTCTCCAGGTTCTCCTTGACGTAACTGCATAAGGAATGAATTACAACGTTAGCGCGTTCCTGTTCATTTGATCTTTTGTAGCGGACTAATTCATCGGCAGCACGATATAGAAATTGTACTGCATCCTTCATGCATGTATACTCCCCTAAGTGCAGCAAGCTTCGTTGATCCGGGATCTTCTGTTGAAGACCCCAGCGATTGATCGTTGAATGCAATAATAAGGCCAGATTGTAGTATGTCTCCATGGCACGTTCCATCGTAATATCCTGTTGCAGCAGTTCTCCTGCAAGCTCCTCAAATATATCGTAAAATGGCTGAATTCTTCCTGATTCCAAATAACCTGACATAATCTCGATCCGGTTTGAGATCCGCATGGATTCTTTGGGTACATCAGATGAGAGATCATTGCGATGATCCGTGAGTACCAAGGATACACCATCCCCAATTTTCATCCACTGGAGTAATCTCAGACGTTCATATTGTTTGGTTAACTCGGACCAATTGCAGCTGCGACTACTTAATGAAAAAGCAATGGATACACCGAGTGATACCATGCACGCTTCCTGTACCAATTCTAGTGTACCTTCTAGAAATCGCACAAGTTTATCATTAGTCATCTCTTCCTCCTGCTTCGGCTGAAGCAGCCAGATCGTATCCCCATAATGGTCCGTTACACTTGCGCACACTGTACGTTCATTCATCAGAGAAGAGCCGATAATGCGAACAGATTCTTGAACTTGTGTGAGGTCCGAACCTTTTTCTGGAAGATTATTGAACCGACCCAGTATGAGATAAACAGGCGAGTTGATCTGTAATCTTATATCTCGTTTGGATAATTCGTCCTGCATATCCATAGTAGAATCTATAACCGCTGTACAATCTTGAAGTAACTTCCGCAAATACTCTTTTTGCTGAATCAGTGCAAGCTGCGAATTAACTTTATGAGAATGTTCCAACAACTCAACCATGCTGTGACTTCGCCGGATCTCTTCCATCACATCTTCTACAACCGACATCACCTTGTCATAGCCTTCCGTCTTGAGCAAGTAACGCACATTAGCCATCTGAAAAGCTTGATATGCATAATCAAAATCGCTATGTCCTGTCAGAAAAATGACGCGACAATTCGGCCAACTGGCTTGAATCCGCTCTGTCAGTTCCAAGCCACTCATGCCCGGCATGCGGATGTCCGTTAGAACAATGTCAATTCTCGAACGTTGCATCCAGGACAATGCTTCTGTTGCAGAGTAGGCCTTACATACATCAAGCTGTTCGGGTATATGTCTGGCGAACGTTTCATAGAGACTATCCGTAATAATCTCCTCGTCATCTACAATCAAAAGTCGATACATTCGTTTTCTCCCTCTTTCCACTGGATTCGAATTGTGACTTTTAACCCTTGCAACTCACTTCTGGATAGGTAAAGGCCACTTCCTTCTCCATACGTCAGGACCAAACGTCGATGAATATTTATTAACGCGGTCATTTCGTCTGTACCTCCGTCCTTATGCAAGCGTTGTTGAAGAGTTTGAATGTGTTGCTCGTCCAACTCATTTCCATTATCCTCTACGGTGATCTCGGCATATGAACCTTCCATATTAAACCCAATAATTAGAAGACCGGAGTCCGTATTCTTTTCAAGGCTGTGTTCGTAGGCATTCTCAATAATGGGTTGAATGATGAGTCTGGGCACCTCAATATGTTCCATTTGAACTGGAAGTGGCCCGAAATCGACTTTGATTCGTCTGGAGAATCGCAACTGCTGGATCTCCGTATAGATTCGTGAATGCTCAACTTCCTCTTTTAACTTGACGTGATCTGTTTCATTTCGGGTAATGAACCTGAAATATTCACCAAGCATATTAGTGAACTGTTCAATACGTTCTGTCTCCCCTGTTCTTGCGAGCGAATTCAAAATAAAGAAGCTATTGTACAGAAAATGAGGGTTGATTTGAGATTGGAGCTGTTTCAATTCGGCTCGCTGCATCATCATTGTCTTTTTGAAATCTCGGTCGATCAGGGATTGAAGATTTTCAATCATTTGATTGAAACGGGTGTATAGGAAGCCAAACTCATCCTTTCGATTGTGCGCGATGGGGACATCAAGCACGCCGCCCTCCATTTTTTTGAATCTTTTCACTAACAATAGTAATGGAATGTGAATCAGCTTGTAGCTTGAATAGAGATAAGCCGTGATGGCGACAAATGAAGTAATTGCAAAAAGCCAAGCCCAGTGATAAAACTTGCTAAGTGGCCTGGTTACTATTTCCTCGGGCAAATATGTAGCTACGGTCAATCCCAGCGAGTCCATATGTAACTGACTAACGTGATACAACGTGCCCCCCACCTTCATCCGAAAACCATCAAGTGTACCTTGTGCACTATGCTCACGGTAATTCGCGAGAATAATACTACTTTGTTGTTTATCTGTGATGGCATACCCTGTTCGGTCCTCAATCAGAAAAGTGGAACTCTCCGGGTACAGATTAAGCCGAGTGAGTTCATTCTGAAAGTGCTCTGAATCCAGCTCCACTTGAATGACAAATAGCGGCGCTTCCCCTCTCGTACCGGTCAGCCGGACGGCACTCATGTTCATGGTGTTCTCTTGCACAGTAAAATGTGTACCTTTTCCTTGTATGCCTGAACTAAAGTATACATATGAACTCTCATCGAAATCATCGATGCCTTGGGTCGCGGAAATACTTTTGCCGACGGTAGGAATATGTACATGAACGTTTTTGATGTAAGCCGTGCTGTTCTTAAATGACGCGAGCCGTTCAGTCAGATAATTCAACGTATCCCGTCGCTCAACCTGATCCATCATGTTCCATAGAATCGCCAAACGATTCAGTTTACGATCCTCGACGATATCAAACTGCTGTAGCTCCATCCATTCCATTTCCCTATTCAATTCCACTACATATTGGTTCAAACGTCTCTCCGTTGACAAGGATATTTCCTGGCTTGCATTGTCATAACTCCAATGATACAGATACACGCCAAGAAGAATAAGGGGAAGCACGAAGACCAGATAGGTGAATATCAATCGCACAAAAATACTGTTAAACCATGATTTAGCGGGAATCTTGATCAATGCTTCCACCTCCAATGCCAAAGGCTGGATTAGTTCCTTGTATGCGTACAGTAGTAAGTGTGAACATTATTGCTCCTTTGGCTTGTTGGTTCGGAACCACGCGTTAACTTCCGATGTGATCTGATTTCCGCCCAGCTTGCGCCAGTTCTCTACAAATCGATCAAATTCATCTATTGGCCTACCCAGAATAATGTTCATGTAGGCTTCAAGCTGGAGATCCCGCAGAATAATCTGCCGGTCCACCATGGTGTCCGTAATTCCGCCCGTAAACTGGTCATAGAGAAGTTGACCGTTCTTCTCGTATGAATCGGCAATGCTAAAAGCACCCGAAGGTCCGTAGGTTTGCTTCCAACCCCAGCCACTCTTTACACCATCCCTATCGTAGGCAACAATTCGTTTGTGAATCGCAAGGGCTTCATTCTGCAGAGCCGAGTAATCTCCTGAACTCCTGGCATCACGAATTTCCTTGTAGGCATCTATATTTTTGTTACCGGGAAAAGGAGTAACGGGTGAGAGCATCCACACCGCTCGGGAATCGTCATTGTAATATGTTTCGTACTGTGCCTGATCCCCCCAATTGGTTTCAAGATGCAGATTCATGAGCTTCACGACAACCTCCGGATTAGAAAACCCTTTTTTCACAGCAAAGTATTGGCCTGTGTTCGAACGGAGAGGTACAAATAGATCCCTGCCTGACTTCGCAACAATAGGATAAGCCTGCCATTCAATATCTGTATCTGTATCCCGGGTGGTCTGCAGCATAAAGGATGTCCACTGCTCGCCGTAGAGCATTCCTATTTTTCCATCTTGAACCAGACGAAACGCCTTACTCCCACTTTTGTAACCAAAATCCGGATCCAATTGCCCGTCAAGGTACATGGTTTGCAGTACTTGCAGAGCCTCACGAACTTCAGGTTGTATCCCTCCATAAGTAAGATTGCCTTCTGCATCTTTGACCCATATATTGGGGAATGCACCGTATCCGGACATCAAGCCTGCAGCTCCCATGACGGGATCCCATAGATGGTTCGTAAGCGCCAGTCCGTATGTATCCTGTTCTCCGTTCCCGTCAGGATCTCTTTCTGTAAACGCTTTCGATATTTGCAGAACGTCTTCCAGCGTTTGGGGTGATTGCAGCCCCAGATGCTCCAACCAATCGGTTCTAATCCATAAGTACTGTGCTGTCTCAATGGAGGAAGATGATTCGGGAATCGCCATAAGTTTGCCGTCAATGGTTGCTGCGTCGAAGGCTCCTCTTCCCTCCGCCTCCAGTATTCTCTTCGTAAGTGGAGAAGCATGCTCTTGGTATACATGCGTTAAATCTTCAATCATTCCAGCATTGCTCAGTTGTCTAAGTTGGTATGGATTCACTTTGACCACGTCCGGGAAACGTCCTGCAGCAAGAGATACGCCCAGCTTCTGACTGTACACATCTCCGTTTGCAATCCAATCATAGTGAATATGAATACCCAGCTCGGTCTCGTACAAACGTGTCCAGCGATTATCCAGTATTGTCTCGCCTGGCAACTGACCAATCATTCGCTCAAGGTCATCTCCGGTTTCCCTGACAAAAGAGACCTCTATGGGCGGAGAGTATCTCCCAAACGTAGAGGGAGGTTGCATCTGCTCGCCATCCAGTTGCGAATGATGTTGTTCAGAATTCCCTTCGGTGTGGCCTGCTGGTATGCACACGGCAAGGAACAGAATGAACGTCCATCTTGATATGTCCAACCATCTCTTATACATGACGACATGCCCCCAATTCGGTGTGAACAACTCTCTTCTCTCTGTCAGCTTGAATCCATATCATTGTACAACAACTTGTACCCATTGAATACGAAAAGCCGCCGTTGGGCGGCCTTTATGGATTTTCCTTGATCTCAACAGGGTTGATTACGTGATAGTCAAAACTGGAAAAGTCAGCTGTTCCTCCAACCATTTGGGTCGAATATACAAATAAACCAACCCGGCATCCCATAAAATGATCCAGTTTGTATATCATTTTATGGTGAATCCCTAGATCTCTCCACTTCATCCCATCAAAATAGGCAAAAGAGCACTCATCCAGATTGTTTTCAAAATTTCCGAATGCTTTCAACTTAACGACGGGATCGGAGACTGGAATACGTGCATGTTCAGTCGCTGGCAGCTGATCGATCAGATTGCCAAATATCGTTGGATCCTCACTATCTCTGGCATGCATGACCAGGAAAAACGAGCCTTGCTCTCTCGTAAGAGCGATCATGCCATACGAACCGATTAGAAAGCACAACCCTGCATAATCTCCATCATTTAGGGAACTGCCATCAAGTGTGACCGTCGCTTCACAAGCAGGCCCCATTGAACGCTGGGTTAGTGTGTTCACGGCAAACGTCAGATTTGGACTGATCTGTCCAGTTCGAACACGATAAGCCCCCGGTTTTTCTGTAACGGACCAGAGTTCATGATGAGGTGTATGATTCCATTGCCAGAAATCACGGAGCCGTATTCGTCCATCTTCTTCGACTTCATAATCGAAACGGTCGCTCCCTACCAATGGATTATAACGGTACTCTGGTCTGGTACTCGGGATGTTAATCTGTTTCGGAGCTTTGCTTGCAAACACCGGGATATCTTGATCAAAATGCAGCGGAACCAGTACAGGGATACGGCCAACGGCCCCATGATCCTGAAACAGCATCGCGTACCAGTCACCATCCGGTGTATCCACAATGCCGCCCTGAGCAACGCCTGAATTGAAATAACCCATGTCGTCATTGAATACTTCTCCGCCAGCGAAAACACCCTCCAGAGAGTCAGCCATATAATACGCCTGTGTTCTACGTCCGGAAGCTTTCGTGATGTGAATCAGGAAAACGATATATTTCCCGTTGATCTTGTAGAAATGTGCTCCTTCATAACCAAGGTGATAAGGCTGCTGTTCTTTTACAATCAAGCGATGTACTCCACCAGGTTTGGGCCCGGACAGGTCAGAGCTTAATTCGGTCAGATAGATCTCGGCATTACCGTGCACGAGATATACCCGTTCATCATCGTCGAAAAATAAGGAGCAATCATGGTAGAACCCTTCCACTAGCTGCTTCTTCCACACTCCTGAGATGGATGTGGACGTGTACAAGTATGTTTTACGGGTATCATTCGCGACAAAGATTACATAGAACACCCCTTGATGATAACGAAGAGAGGCGGCCCACATGCCTTTGCTATAAATATGCTGACCATCCACTAGCCGTTGGGCTGGAGTATCGTCCAATGTGTCGTACACATAGGTAGCTACTTCCCACTGAATCAGGTCATATGAACGCAGGATGACACATCCTGGCATCATGTGCATGGTTGTGCTGACCATATAATACGTGTCCTCTACACGAATAACGTCAAGATCCGGGTAGTCGGCCCAAATAATTGGATTTGGATACATGCTTCATTTACACCTCATCTTTTCTGTTAAACTTCCATTCTCTTAAAAGGATGGTTGAGCTGTCTGTTGAGCCTTTAAGCATAATATACAAGTTATGAACACCTTGCGCACCCGTAATTTCGGTTGTTCGTTCCATCCAGTGAAGTGATCCAGTCGTGGACGAAACAATCATTTCTCCAATTAACGGTCCGTCTGTACGATCAAGCCGAAGTTCCAACGTACCTTCTGTACCTTGATTCGCAAGGATTGCTGTGAAGATTGCAGGTCCTTCACGATCAAAATCGACGTTCGATATTGCAATCCAGCTGTCGCTCTTCAGCTTGGCTGAAATCACATTCGAATCTGCTGCTGACACCTCAGCAGATATCTCAACAGCGTCGTGATATTGTTCTGTTGATACGCCACTACTCCATCCAATCGTTGAACCAGTTACCCGTTGATAGGGATCAAAGCACTTGATCTGATCTACGCCCTGATAATCTGCATGTACCTTCTTGATCCGACCAGAGGCCTCATCATGTTCGATTCGATTCAGATGCGTGGAACGGTATCCTTCCGGAATATTCATGGCTTGGCATAACGTCTGGGCGTGATAAGCAATGTACCACTGATCCGCAAGTTGGAATATAGCATGATGGTTGTTGCCGCCAATACCAAAAAAGTGTCCGGGATTCTGAAGAATCGTTCCTTGATATGTCCATGGACCCATTGGTTGAATGCTGGTCATATAAGCAATTTCTCCAGCCGGTGGACTGCCTTCTGGCCGATCACCCTTGTCAAAATTGGAGCAATACGTATAGTAGTAAATATGATTATATTTATGTATTCCTGAATCCTCAAACATATATGGTGCCGGGATGACCTTCGCTTTGCCAACGACGCTGATCATATCGTCTCCCAATCGCATAACCCTTGCCGTATCCGGTCTCTCGGCTTTACCTTCGGGTATACCTCCTCCAAAATAGAGATAGGCTTGATGATCGTCATCTACGAACACAGCAGGATCGAATAGCCAAGTTACTTCTTCTACACCTGGAGTCTCTCTTGTAACAAGTGCTTTTCCTATTGGATCTACCCATGGACCTACAGGCGTTGGTGCCGATAATACACCGATTCCACTGGCATTGTTTGCAAAATATAGAAAGAAGCAGTCTTCGCCTTCTATTATTCGATGAGCAGCTGCCGGAGCCCATGATTGCGAAGCCCATTTAGCTGCCCCCTGAGGTCCAGCAACTCTGATCTCACCATGATCGGTCCAGTTAATCAAGTCATCTGAAGAGATCACTGTGATCCGGTTGATTGAACTATAGCTGTTTTTCTGAGGAGTACCGTCCATATCATATTCGAGCTTATCACTAGTCATATATAAGTAGACTCGATTGTTAAATACCAAAGCATAGGGATCGGCTCCAAATTTGTGGGCTATCAGAGGATTTCCGTTGGGACGAAGCTTCCCAATCTCCTCTGTAAAATTCTCCAGTTTGGCAGACTGGACCGGGTTTTGCTCACCAGCATGTGATGTAGAATGATGATTCATCGAAAGAATTCCCCCTATAATCGTTATTAGTTATCTTTTTACACGAAAGCGTTTGCAATACTAAGGATACCATGATAGGATGATTACATTTTAAGGTAAGCTGAGTACAATTTCATTGCGTTATCCGCTCTATTTATTGCGTGAAATGACGGGAGGTGCTTCATGAGCGGGTCCTCTGAGTATTTTTATGATCCCATCCAGCCAGAACTTTTGTACCTGCATCGAGTAACGACGTATAAGCTGGAAACGATCTATCATCGCCATAATGCATACGAGATCTACCTTTTTCTTCGTGGCAATGTTCACTTTTATGTAGAAAATCGATGTTACCATGTGCAGCCGGGAGATCTACTTGTGATGTCACCTTCAGAGATGCATCGAGCCTTTATTTTGGATGAATCTGAATATGAGCGAATTACAATTAATCTTAAAAAAACGTACCTCCATCAGCTGTCTACAACATCAACCAACCTGTCGTCTTGTTTTGATCATCGTTCAAAAGGAACAGGCAACATCGTTCACCTCGACGATCGTAGTCTAAAGCAGATATTGCAATGGACGAGCGAGCTGGAAGAATTACTTGCTTCCGATGCTTATGGCGCGGATATCAAAATGAATGCAGTGATAGCCCAATTGCTGGTCATGATTAACGTCTGTTTTCACAACAATTCCTTTGTTCCACATGACATTATGCCTGATCTGGTACGTGAGACTATGGATTATATTGAGACACATCTGAATGAAGATATTACGCTTCGCAAACTTGCGGAAGCCTTCTATATGAACAGTACTTATATCAGCCGCCAGTTTAAAAAGCATACCGGATTGACGATCAGGTCCTACATATTGGGTCGTCGGATTGAACGGGCCAAATTCCACCTGTCTGAAGGAATGAGTATTACGGATGCTTGCTTTCAATCGGGCTTTAGTGACTATGCTAACTTTATTCGGAGTTTTACCAAAATGGTCGGTATCTCTCCAGGCAAATATAGCAAACAACGACGTGACGCCATTGAACCGTTACCATGATAATAACAAGCTAATGTATTGAAAAAGCAAAAAAAACATCAAGCCATGCTGGATGGCTCGATGTTTTTTTTATTGCGATCATAACCGCTCGTTAATTGATCTCTTTTCCCGTCCACAATCGAACGCGATCCTTAATCCATTCCGTATACTGTTGTTCCATGGCTACCGCACCGGCAGCGTCCAATTCAGCAATCATATTGTCATATATGCCTTCAAACGCACTTGGAGAGGATGTGATCGCCTCGGCGATCCGTTTCTGAATAATATCCTGCGTTTTCTGATACACCACATTATAATCCCCACTATCGGATGGAATCGGCATGTTGTAAGCCGCGCCCCACTCTTTCACCGGGAACTCTTCTTCAGAAGGGAACAAATCCTTCCAGGTTGTGATGCCATACCCTTTTAGCGCTTCTTTTTCCTCATCGGAATAACTTTGCTGAATCTGTTCAGGATAATTCGTCGTGTAATAGTTGTCCGTTGAATCTTTAACACCATCCCCGTAGTGGGCACCAAAAATGTAGTACAAGCCTACACCGGTTTCTTTGGTAAACGTGTTATTGTCTTTGTTTTTACGTTCCTGCACATCTGCCGGAATGGTGCGAACACCGTCTTCCACGTTGTAGTGTTCCCCTTCAACCCCCCAGTTTCTCAATACTTGTCCTTCTTCAGAAGACATCCAGTCCAAAAATTTGATGGCTCGAACAGGATCTTCACAATCGACCGTTATCCCAATGCCATAACCGTCAAAGCCGATATTCTGAAAGTCTTTGCGCTGGAAACTATCGTCTAGTGTTACCGGATAGAATCCGTAGGTCATGTCATCTTTCCCCGCACTTTTCAGAGCATTTTCCGCATCACTGAATCCCCAGTTCGGATCAAGTAACGAAAGCACGCGTCCGCTGGCGATTTTGGACTTATACTGATCATCTTTTTGAACAAAACTGTCTTTGTCCAGTAAGCCCTCATTGTACATCTTGTTCAACCAGCGGAAATATTCCTTTTCCTCTGGGCGTTTGTAATGCAGCACGGCTTCATATGTGTCTGGATCGATGAAATACTCGCCATCTCCCGGGCCACCCGTTGACATGGCAGCGGGGTCAGTCACCGTAATCATGCGTCTCCAGCCATCCGCACTAAGCGTTAGTGGAATCGTTGGCTGCCCATCGTCTGTTGTCGGATGCTTCTCGTAAAAGTCACGTAGTACGTTTTCGAAATCGTTTAAGGTTTTGATCTCAGGATACCCGAGTTCCTTGACTACACGATGTTGAATGGCTGCACCATTCGTAGCATCAAAGCTGACCTGATCGATCGCACCGTTCGTCGGAATCCAATATATTGAAGGATCATCATTGCTGTATTTCAACCGATTAAAATGCTCTCCGTAAATCTTTTTTAAATTGGGCGCGTGTTCTTCGATCAGATCCGTTAAATCTACCATCGCACCGGCATCTACGAGTCGGGTCAAATTGCCTTTGGGGAAGATCAGATCCGGATAATCGCCACTGGCAGCCATCAGGGAAATACGGTCATTACCTCCTCCGCTCGAAATATCAAAATCTGCATCAATGCTTACACCGGTTTCTTCCGTAATTTTTTTCCCTACGGCATCCTGCATTTTGTTCCAATTGGGACTTGCGTCTGCTCCAAAGAAAGTAAACGTGATCGGGCTGTTCGGATCACTGCTATTCGACTCGGCATTCTCTGCAGCATTTCCGCAACCGGCGGAAACCATCACAACACTTGTTACCAGGCATGCTCCTAGCAATTTTGAAACGGCTCTCATTATTTCTCTGCCCCCTAGATGGTGTTAGTCGTGATAACAATCCAGACATTACGATAACTCGTTTCGGAATAGTATACGCTTACATAATTCAGTGTTAATAAACTATTAAAATCCTGCCTATCCTATTCCATGCTTAAATTATAGGGAAGTTCATTAACCCGAACCTTGATTATTAAGCCATGAAAATAGCATGATCTAGACATGATCCTCAGTCAACTGTGGAGACCAAAAAAGCGATGGTTGCCCATCGCCTCATACCGTCAATATTACATTTCAATAATATAATTCCAACGTAAATCCTTGGATCTCGCCTTCCACATCCCGCATCAATTCGATGACTTGGTCAGCGTAATCTCCAAGAATTTCTTTGCTTTTCTCGAATCCAAGCCATTGAACAGTAAGCGGCATGCTTACAGCCCCGGTCAAGACATCCCATAATGCGTCCAAATTGGCTCCATAGCTCTCGTCTAACTCAAGCTGTTTCTGAAGCACTTGATGCAACTCTTCCTTGGTGTGAGTGTGGTTTCCGTCAATCTGAATGATGCTCATATTATTCCTCCGTTTGTGTGATCTGTTCAAATGACTTGTAATGATCTGTCGTCTGGTAGATTAGGCCATCATTCGAGTATAGAATTCGATCGCTACCGCGTCGTCCTCCTGAATAATGTATATCGGCTTCGTACCATATCCGACCTTTTTTGTTAGGTAATAACCCTTCCCGGTTTCTGAATACATCGCCGCCGATGCTTTTGCCAGGAGCTACTTCATGCAGATTCCCTTCACTCGGTTCCCAGCCCAATTCTCTGGCCTCTTTCTTGGTAATGTAATTTGGCGGCAGTTCATTGTGCTCCGAGATATAATTGGCAACCTCATGAAATCCCATATCCTCCAATACTACTTGAGGAGAGCCGGTATCAAATAAAGACTGTGAAGTACAACCTGTGAACATTAATGCGGCAATGATGATAAATAAAGTGTAAGCCATTTTTCTGAAAAACATAATCTTTTCTCCTTTTGATGTTCTTGCTGCTATTCGTATTGTCGACACCTCTAACCATGAACAATGACTCTAATGTTAACGACTTGTGGTCATTAAATCAATTCTGTTGAGACAAAAAAAGCCGCTATTTTGGTCATAACCCTGTCAAGTAGACAGTACAAAAAAGACAAAATTTAAGCTGCGGCCGTTTCCC
>NZ_VEBF01000085.1 GCF_007676705.1 Paenibacillus xylanexedens | reverse complement strand
CAAACCTAACCCCTCTACTACTTTATCCACACATCCTTATTCAATTTCAAACACCTTCCTCATTCACAATTCCTCATCAACCCCCATAATTCCTTCCCCCACCAAACCTCCTACACACAACACTTTCACTTTCCTTCTCCCATTACCATCCCTAATTCCAATCCTATCCCTTACCATCACTTCCTTCAATCCTCCATTCTCCAAACCTTCCATCCCACCTCCCCACAATACCCCCTCACTACAGCACCCCTATACTTCTTTTACCCCCCCTTCCATCAAACCATTCCCTCCCAATACAATCCTTCCCCCTCTCTCAATAATCTCATCCATCACAATCCCTCT
>NZ_VEBF01000889.1 GCF_007676705.1 Paenibacillus xylanexedens | reverse complement strand
CGCTCCAAAAACACCGTGAAAGACCAGCAGGTCTTCTCCAATCTTCCCATTTACTCATAAAACCTTCTTCAAAAACTCTCCTTTTCAACACCTATCAATACAAGTTTTTCCTTTTTAACATTATAGTTATACTACCAATTATTATCTCTACTCCCCTTTTCTATCCAAAATTTCTATAATTAAGCTTGCTTTAACCTAATAACAATCCACAAACCCCCACGC
>NZ_VEBF01000888.1 GCF_007676705.1 Paenibacillus xylanexedens | reverse complement strand
GGGTTTTTTGATAAGGGTGTGGTTTGTACTGTGGTTGAATTGAAGGAAAGGAATGGTATGGATGTAATTTTAGTGGATATGATAAGATAATAGGTTAGTGTGAGTTGGATGGTGATGGGAAAGGATGGAAATGGGGAGAGGTAGTTTGTTGAGTGAAAGAAATGATGGATGGAGTTGAGAGGGTGGAGTTGTATGGGTTGGTTGGAGAAGGGGATAGTTGGA
>NZ_VEBF01000887.1 GCF_007676705.1 Paenibacillus xylanexedens | reverse complement strand
AAAGCCAAGGTCAAGCCATAATCACAGACCGAACTTCGCACCAAACGAATCGTCCCCTCCTTCCCACCTTATATATCAATTTTCACCCCCCACCATCTTCCCCCATTCACCCCCCAACACCCCCAACCCTCCTTCTCCCAATTCTTCCACCATCACATTCCCAACTTCTTCGTTCACACTCCTCCTATCCCACAACCCAATATCATTCAACCACACATTCTC
>NZ_VEBF01000886.1 GCF_007676705.1 Paenibacillus xylanexedens | reverse complement strand
CCACCACCCCCACCCTCATCCCAACAATCCAATCATCAACCCAATCGCAAATCAAGTCTATCTGCCCTCCTCCAACCCACCTTTTCCTCTCTATCAACCTACCCATCTGCACCACCCAATCTCACCTTAAAACCTTCTCTCCTATCGAATCTTCATTTATTATAAATCAACAGCCTTGCTCCCCCTCCGCTTATCCCCTGTCCGGGCTTTCTTCATGTGTTC
>NZ_VEBF01000885.1 GCF_007676705.1 Paenibacillus xylanexedens | reverse complement strand
CAATTTCACTTTCACTTCCAACGCATCATTCACCCACTCCACATACTCTTCCTTCCCCTTACCATTCACCCCCCTCCCCACCCCCCCACCTATCTACCACCACAACACACTCCTCCTCACCAACTCACCATCCTTAATATATTCCCTAATCTCATATCCATCACCTCTACCTCTCACCACATCCACACCATCACCCTCCCCATCAATCAGTACTTCTGTTTC
>NZ_VEBF01000884.1 GCF_007676705.1 Paenibacillus xylanexedens | reverse complement strand
CCACCATACCCCAACTCATCCTTCACCTAAACCACTCCACCGTATATCACGAACATCATCCCCACCCAAAACTACTCCATCACATCCACATCAATATCACACCTCCTCACATTCTACCCATTCCCCCCCTCATCCCCCCTCCCCCTACCCACCTTCCCATCACTATCTTTCCTAAATCCTATCCCCCCAATATTTCCCCACACCTCATTAACCATCCTAAAC
>NZ_VEBF01000883.1 GCF_007676705.1 Paenibacillus xylanexedens | reverse complement strand
GGTTGGTTTGGTGAGGATGTGTGGAGCGGTAATTGGAGGGAATCGAAGAGGGGGAAGGATATGGTGGATATGGTTAAAGGGATATTTTTTGGGAGGTTGGATGAAGTTGTGATGGGTGATGGAAGGAGAAGGATGAAGGGGGATGGGTTTGAGTTGAGGGTGACAGGTGTGGGGAGGTTTTTGAAGGTTTTGTTGAGGGGGTTCGTTCTTGAAGGATTGGTT
>NZ_VEBF01000882.1 GCF_007676705.1 Paenibacillus xylanexedens | reverse complement strand
AGGAGGTGATTGGGACGAAATGGATTTTGAACGAGAAAGAGTGGGTTGTGATAACGGTGATGGAGTTGATTGGGGGTAATAGGGAATGGTTTGGGATGAATGGTGCAAGGGCATTGAGAGTTCGGGAGATATGGATTGGGTAGGGAGCGAAATAGATTACGGGTGGTGATATTTTTGATACGTTGCGGATCGGTAGTGGTTGTAGGAGTTGAATAGTAGCTG
>NZ_VEBF01000881.1 GCF_007676705.1 Paenibacillus xylanexedens | reverse complement strand
CCATCCACATCAACTCCCTCCTCTCTCTCCTTACAACCCCGATCCCCCCTCTCCACCCCCAACCCTCCAATCATCCTCCTCCTTTCCCTACCCATATTTTCGTCTCTCTGCCCTCTCCACTGATTATCATCTTCTCTCTTTATCCCTTTAAACATTTTCCTAATCAATTAAATCTAACCATCCACCCACCCCCTCTCCCTACACCTCTAATTACTCCTCTCC
>NZ_VEBF01000880.1 GCF_007676705.1 Paenibacillus xylanexedens | reverse complement strand
AGCAACCATCCGCGACCCAATTCTCCAACATCTCCCCCCACCTCCCTCCTCTTCCACCCCACCTCAAATCATATTCCCATCAATTTCAACTCCAACTCCCTAAATCACCTCCATAATAATAAACCCCTCCTTACCTCTCCAATCACACCCCCCGCACCAACCATCAACTAACCCACATAGCTTCCTTTCTCCTTCGTCATCTCACGCCCTTAACCACCAGCA
>NZ_VEBF01000084.1 GCF_007676705.1 Paenibacillus xylanexedens | reverse complement strand
CCCTAATAATCAACTCTTTACCTTCACCATCCACACCTTTCACTCTCACACTCTCAAAACCCCCAACCTCACCATTAATTCCACCCATACTCACACAACCTTCCCCTCCCAATTCCTCTCCCTCACTTCCAATAATCTCCCCCTTAATCATCTTCATCACCCCTTGCTCATCACCTCCCTCAATTACCATCACACGTTTCAAAATCCCCACCTCTCGTGCCCCAACACCCACACCTTCCCCATCCTACATCCTCTCACCCATATCATCCACCAATTTTTCTACCTTTAGTCTAATTTTCCTTACTTCTTTCCCTCTCTTCTCCACCACCTCATCTCCTTCTTC
>NZ_VEBF01000879.1 GCF_007676705.1 Paenibacillus xylanexedens | reverse complement strand
GATTACAGTCCCTTATACTACCCCACCTACGCTTCAGATCTATAACAAATCCCCCCCAACTCTCCCACATTTCAACATTCCTCACAAACTCACCCTAACCCTTCCACCCAATCACCATGTCCTCCACAACCTTCCACTCAACACTCTCCCTCAATTCCAACTCCTTCCTTTCCAAACCAATCCTCCTATTCCACTCAAATCCCATTTCTTCACAACTCACTT
>NZ_VEBF01000878.1 GCF_007676705.1 Paenibacillus xylanexedens | reverse complement strand
TCCACTTCCTCTCCCCAGGTCCACATTCCCCCCAATTCCTGCACCCACAATCACAACCTCACCTTCAACCTTCCAACCATCTCTCAATACCAACCCTTCCCCCTCTCATCCCCCCCTAATTTTCTCCCTATTTTTCCCCAAAACAAACCACATCCCCTCCCCTTCCACTTCCTCTTCAACCATCCCCCCACCCTTCTCATCCAACTCCCCATTCATAATCTA
>NZ_VEBF01000877.1 GCF_007676705.1 Paenibacillus xylanexedens | reverse complement strand
CCAATCCACTCCCCACATCAAACACCTCATTCATCACCTTTTCAATCCACTCTTCTCCACCCCCCTTTTCCAATTCACCCACTTCATCCTCAATCCCAAATAAACAACCAAAATAATCATCCACCAACTTCTCCATCACTCTATAACCTCCTCCCACTCCACCTCCCCCCCACATGGTTCCTTCATCTCCATCGTCCAACAACCGTTCCCACCCTTCATCCA
>NZ_VEBF01000876.1 GCF_007676705.1 Paenibacillus xylanexedens | reverse complement strand
ATCCAGCCTCATTTCCTTCCATTACATCCACCATCCCTCGCCCATACTCCAACACCATCCCTCTTCCCTCATCCACATCCATCCCTCCCTCCACACCTGCCTTGCACAATTCTAATACACCAAACCCCCCCTTTTCTCCATAAACCCTTTTTGTATCATATACCCTCACCTCATCCTGTTCACTTTTATTTCCATACACAACTCTCACCAACCCTTCTCCCTT
>NZ_VEBF01000875.1 GCF_007676705.1 Paenibacillus xylanexedens | reverse complement strand
GTATATAAAAACGCAACCAAACTCAACCCATCCCCCATAACCGATCTCACCAACTATCTCCACACCACTCCTTTCCACACCTCCCAATATCACATTTCCACCCTTATTCCACACAACCACCACATCCACCCCCAACACCGTCACACATACATTCAACCCAATCCCCCTCACCTCAACTTCTATCACCCCATCACACACCCCCTCCAACTTTTCAAAATCATCC
>NZ_VEBF01000874.1 GCF_007676705.1 Paenibacillus xylanexedens | reverse complement strand
GTTGAGGTGTATTGTGGAGAATAAGGGGTAGATTGAAAGGGATGTTGGGGAGAAGAACTGTGTTGTAGGGGAGTATGGTTATAGGGATAAAGTGAAAAATATGGGGGTGAGGTGGTAGGGGAGGAAACATTGGGGGTGGTGAAGAAGTAAGTTAGACTTAGGTAAGGTAGGGATAGTGTATATTGGGAAAGAAAGGCCAAAGATTGTGCAATGTTTGGGGTTT
>NZ_VEBF01000873.1 GCF_007676705.1 Paenibacillus xylanexedens | reverse complement strand
GGAGGATGTTGGAGAATGGGGGAAGTTGATGGGGATGAGGGGATATGGGAATGAGTGGGAGATGGTGGTGATTGATTATAATGGGGTGATTGGTGGGGATTTTGTGAAGTGTGGGATGGTGGGAGAGTTGAATTGTGGTTGGTGTTTGTAGCGCGAATGCTGTTTGGAGTAGAGTGTATCTTTGTAGGTTTGTCTTTCATGACGATGGAAATTGTGGGTGTCA
>NZ_VEBF01000872.1 GCF_007676705.1 Paenibacillus xylanexedens | reverse complement strand
TCCCCCCACCCTTACAACATCACTATCCATCTCATCCCTCTTCATAATCCCCCCCTTACCAACCAATTTCTCCAACCTCATTACACGTCCTTCAATCAAACCTTCCTCATTCTTCCCCTCTTCCTATTCAGACTTTTCACTCATATCTCCATACCCCATCCCTACCTTAATCCGTTCACCCACTTCCCGCCCCTTCACTCATTTCAATCTGTCCAATTCTTCT
>NZ_VEBF01000871.1 GCF_007676705.1 Paenibacillus xylanexedens | reverse complement strand
ATATGTTTGATGTTGAAGAAGGTGGGTTGGGGTTGGGAGGTTGGCTGGGGGGTATGTCGTGGTGTGATGGAGTATTAGTTACAGGTATGGAATGGATGGATTAATGAGAGAGAGATGATGAAGAGGGAATATGGGATAGTTAAAGGGAATGGAAACGAGGGTGAAGTTTGAAGGGATGTTGAGATGGAAGCTGAGTCACAGGCTCAGGTGCGCTGGGACGATG
>NZ_VEBF01000870.1 GCF_007676705.1 Paenibacillus xylanexedens | reverse complement strand
ACCAACCAACCGCATACACATCTTCTACTTTCTCATACACCACCTCATCTACAAAACAAATCCAACCTGATCCACCACCTTAACAACATTTATCCTCTCATGCACCCTAAAATTCCCCATCCTCCCCATCAACTACTCATCCTACTCCATCCAACAACACCTCAAAATGCCTTCAATCACCCCAAACTTTTTCCTCACAAAACCGCCCTCACTGGTCTCGTCC
>NZ_VEBF01000083.1 GCF_007676705.1 Paenibacillus xylanexedens | reverse complement strand
AATCACTCCTCTCCCCCCGCATTCTTATATAACACTCTCACTCACGTTCACAAATATCAGCATTCCCAACCCCTTCCCATCTCTCACTATCCCATCTTTTTAGTTGCACAAGCTCACAACCTCCAGCAAAATCTAACCATCACTATCTTCTTCCACCCCTATCTCCATCGACTCCATCACTCGTATCAACTCCATCCCCTCAAACATTTCATTCATTCTTTCCCCTCACCCCATAAGTCCAACAACCTTAACCAACTTCCCAACAAAATCCTTCATATACCCCAAATACACTATCACCCATCTAAAAATCCCAAACGTAACCATCACCAGCTGAAACCAACAG
>NZ_VEBF01000869.1 GCF_007676705.1 Paenibacillus xylanexedens | reverse complement strand
CCCTTAATTCCATTACTCGTCCACAACCACTGTCTCCGCTCGTTAACCCTCTACAAACCCATTCTACCACACCTGCCAAACCACCTAACCCAAAACCAACGCCAACCCTACTCAATATTAATCCCCCACCACATCAACCTCCGTTCTCCACCCTCAACCATCCACCCAATCCTCCACACCACACCTTCAAAAATATTCCCCACACTAATCCCTTTATTCATAT
>NZ_VEBF01000868.1 GCF_007676705.1 Paenibacillus xylanexedens | reverse complement strand
TATACAATCGTTCCCCTTCTCCAACCCATTCTTCATCCACTACCCCCTCACCCTAAAATCTACGATCACCCCCCTTCTTTTCCCCCTCCCTAAACACACCCCCCCAATACTCCCCTCCCCACCCATCATCCCCAACTCCACCACCCAATTCCAACACTTCTGTCTCCACTTCCTCCAACCCAAACAACACCCCATATACCCCTTTCCCAAACATAATTCCCTC
>NZ_VEBF01000867.1 GCF_007676705.1 Paenibacillus xylanexedens | reverse complement strand
CATCATCCAACCCCCCCTCTCTCACCGAACAACCACCCAAGCTAATCCTACCCCTCACTTTCCTCAATATCACCACGCCGATCCACTTCCACCTCTCCATTCCAAAACTACACCCAAAACCCGAACACTTCACACCTTTTTCCCCCATACCTCTCATTTACCTTCCCTACCCATTCTTCTGTATCAACCCGCTTCCCGTTATAACGTGAAACCCACCCACATC
>NZ_VEBF01000866.1 GCF_007676705.1 Paenibacillus xylanexedens | reverse complement strand
TTCTTAAATCAACCCTCCCATATCCTTCTCAGTAAAGTTTCCATCCACTAAATCATAACCCCAATCATACATATCACCCTTCTCTCTCCAATACCACTTAATCACAACCTCACCCTCCGACCCCACAAACATCACCCCACATTCACTATCTGTCAATCCAATATCCTCTTCTAATCTCTCCCTTACACTATTAATCCCTTCCAATATGACTTCTAATCCCTCT
>NZ_VEBF01000865.1 GCF_007676705.1 Paenibacillus xylanexedens | reverse complement strand
GGGGGGGGTGTTATGCTGGTATTTATCGTGGGAGGGTTGGTTAATCAGAGGTTTATGTTGAATGGGATGAATGTGGTATGGGAATGGGAGGGTGAGGAGGTGGGGATGGAGTGGGTGAATGAGAGAAGGAGTGTGTTTAGGGGAGGGGGGGTGGGATTGGTTGATGGTGAGTTGCTGGCGTTTGTGTTTCAACCAATGGGCGGGAAAGGGTTTGTTATATTGG
>NZ_VEBF01000864.1 GCF_007676705.1 Paenibacillus xylanexedens | reverse complement strand
ACGATCTTGTACTCGGTATGGGAACAGCATGTGGAGTGGCTTTGGGTGAAGAAGTGAAGGAGAAGGGATTATTGTTGGGAGGGGTAAGGGAGGGAGTGGGTGGGAAATTGGTGAGTGATATGAATAAGGGGGGGGGAAACATGAGAGGTGGATGGGAGAGGAAGGGGGAGGGGATGGTGGAATTGGGTGAGTTTATGGCCAAAAATGTGCGTGATGTGAAAAG
>NZ_VEBF01000863.1 GCF_007676705.1 Paenibacillus xylanexedens | reverse complement strand
GGGAGCGTTGTGAAGGGGCGCGAGAGGGGGTTGGGTTTGGGGTAGATGGATAGTGAGGGGTTTGTGAGAGAAGATGTGTTTGGGGGGGTGGGGGGGGTGTTGGATGAGAGGTAGATGTGTATGTGTTGAAGAAGAGATGAGGAGAGGATGTACATTAGGGATGGAGATGAACTGGCTGGTGTGTGTGGTTAGAAGGGGGATGGGGGGTGTGGAGGGGGAAGGG
>NZ_VEBF01000862.1 GCF_007676705.1 Paenibacillus xylanexedens | reverse complement strand
CTCCTCCTTAACTCCGAAGAATCCCTTAACAAACCAACTCCCCTACCGAATCCCCCCCCTCCCACTCCAGTCCTATCTCACAATAACCCTTATCACACACCCCTCAAACATCCCCACTACACCCTCACCATCAATCTCTCCTCCCCCAATAATCCCAATCACTTCAAACTCTATCACAATCCTCAATTCATCAGCGATATATCTCTCCTCCATCAATCCCCAT
>NZ_VEBF01000861.1 GCF_007676705.1 Paenibacillus xylanexedens | reverse complement strand
AGTGCGTCGGTAAGATGAGGGAGGGGGATGATGGGTACTTTGGGATCGTTATTGCAATAACCATGAGAGATGGATGGAGGATTGAGGGATAGGTTTAGTAGTGTGACTGGGTTAGTATGTGGTGAAAGGGATGTTTGATGGAGTGGTTGTGTGTTGTGGAGTGTTGGTGCATAAGGGGGTGGAGCAGGGAATGGGATGGATAGGGGGATCAGTGGAGTTACTT
>NZ_VEBF01000860.1 GCF_007676705.1 Paenibacillus xylanexedens | reverse complement strand
GGAAGTAGTATACTGAAAGGGATGATTGCGTGGGAGATGAATGTGGGTTACAGGGGTTGGGGAGTATGGGTGAAGATGAAGGTTAGAGATTAGGGTAGGGGCGAGGTTGTGGAAGGGGGGAAAGTGGAGGGAAGATTGAGTTATGGTGCGGGACGGTAGAGGAGGGGAATGAGGGGAGGGGAGGGAAGTGTAACGGTAGGTTGGGAGAGGGTGATAGGGGAAA
>NZ_VEBF01000082.1 GCF_007676705.1 Paenibacillus xylanexedens | reverse complement strand
ACAGCCGCTAACCGATACCCTTCAACCAATCGATCTCGCCCATCTCACCCCCCTCCATTCCCATCTTACCCTTCCTCTTCAACCCAACCATCCTCCAACCATTACCTCCTCCACCTCCAACCTCCAACTAATCAATAACCACGCCAACCTCCTAGCCCAACCCCACAATAATCACCCATTCCATCTTCTCTCCTCCATCTTCAATCATCCCTCCCATCTCAAATCCCACATTCCCCCCAAATCACCAACCCACCAAACCCTACCCACCTATCCCATCCAATTCCCTAACAACATCCTAATAATACTCCCCCACTTCCTCCACCCTATACACACGTTCTTCCTC
>NZ_VEBF01000859.1 GCF_007676705.1 Paenibacillus xylanexedens | reverse complement strand
CAGAGGATATGTTTGTGAAGGGAGGAATTACGGCTGAATACTGAGAAGTAAAGGGATTAAGGGAGAAGGTGAGAGGTGTATTAAGTGGAGGTGGTCATGTAGGAATAGAGAAGCAGGGGGATAGTGTGTGGTTTTGGATTGAAGATCGTAAGGGTGTAGCGAGGACAGGGATGTAGTTGAACTCGGGTGCATGAGGGAATTTGGGATCTGGAGAAGTGTATAT
>NZ_VEBF01000858.1 GCF_007676705.1 Paenibacillus xylanexedens | reverse complement strand
TTTTCTTTATCCCACATTCAGTTACCCATTCTCCTCCACAACATCCTCTACCTCAACGCACCTCACCTCTCCCCCATCCTTATCTTCCACAACTCTATCCACTATTCCCCTCCATCTATCCCCAATTCATCTTCCCTATCCAAAATCTCCCTAATCCTCCAAATACCATCCGTCATCTCAAACACCCCTCCCATCCTCATCTGCTCCACCTTAAACCCCATTC
>NZ_VEBF01000857.1 GCF_007676705.1 Paenibacillus xylanexedens | reverse complement strand
TTGTATGGAGGTAGTTTGGGTTGATTGGTGTGAGGGAAGAGATGGGGAATATGATGAAAGAGAGGGGTGTAGGTAGGGGGGTTGGAAGGTGGTGTGGGGGGGATTGGGGATTGGTGTATATGGATGAGTTTATGGATATGGTGGAGAGCAGGAATTTCCTTATGCCGACGCGGAGGTACTGGTGCAGGGTTGAAATGACGTGTGAGTGTTTTGTACAGGATGT
>NZ_VEBF01000856.1 GCF_007676705.1 Paenibacillus xylanexedens | reverse complement strand
CCCACATTGTCAACCCGTACCGCACTACGCGTAATCCTAACCCCTGCCCCCTCACTCATTTTCCCCTCCTAATATTCATCTACTTCATTTTTCTTCATCTCCTCATAACCTTCTTTTACCTTCTTCATAACTCCATCACCAATCCTCCTAATCCAACCATCATCCATAACCCATTCCTGCTTCAACTCATCCTCATGCAACTCACTTACCCTTCCATCCTTCT
>NZ_VEBF01000855.1 GCF_007676705.1 Paenibacillus xylanexedens | reverse complement strand
TGATTCGGGATTATATATGGTCTTGGTTGAAGGAATGGATGATGGAGGAGGATGAGGATTTAAAGGGTTGAGATGTGTTGGAGGTGGAGAGAGGTTGAGGAGGAAGGTGTGGAAAATAAAGATGGAGGTGGGGTTTAATGGGTGTGGGGTTAGTAGGTGATTTTGAGTATTGAAGTATGAGTGAGGGGAGGGAGGAAATGAAGGGTGCGAGAGTGGGGGGATA
>NZ_VEBF01000854.1 GCF_007676705.1 Paenibacillus xylanexedens | reverse complement strand
GGGGAAGTGATGTAGTGAGTGGATTTGTGAAGAAAAAGGGGATGCTGAGGATTGAAGTAAGGAAAACGTTGGGTGAATGAAGAGTATGGAAGATTTTGGATGTGGTGGAGAACGGGAGGAGTGGGAAAGGGAAAAGAGAAGATTTTATTAGTAAATTGGGTGGTTATTACAGAGGGGTTGTTGTGATCGTTGGAGGATTGATGGGATTTGTTGGGGGGTTGGTA
>NZ_VEBF01000853.1 GCF_007676705.1 Paenibacillus xylanexedens | reverse complement strand
CGATTGGGGGATTAGGTAGGAATGGTGGAGGATGGAGCTTGGGTTGAAGGTTGGGAAGAGGAGGGAGAGGTTTGGTGATTTGGAGAGGTTGGGGTGTGAATGGTTTTTTGAGTGATTATGGAGGTGGTGGGGGGTAGTGTGGATGTTGGTGTAGGGGGTTCGATAGTGGGTATGGTGGTGGTATTGATTGTGGTTCAGACTGGTGTTGTGAAGGTGGGGTGGAT
>NZ_VEBF01000852.1 GCF_007676705.1 Paenibacillus xylanexedens | reverse complement strand
TTTTCCACACCCTTCATTCACATCATGTACATCTTCACCATCTCACCATCACCCCGTAAACTCTCCCTCCACTTTCCCCCTTCCCCACACCCATACTCCAATCAACAGCAATACCCCTACCCACCCTACACCCTCCTCCACCAATTCTTCCACATTCCAACCAATATACCTAACACACAACATCATCATCCCTTTACCACACCCCACTCCCACCACCAACCATA
>NZ_VEBF01000851.1 GCF_007676705.1 Paenibacillus xylanexedens | reverse complement strand
GGTAATGGGGAGTTGAATGTGTTGGATATGTTTATTGAAGAATTGAATAGGGTAAGGATGGTTGAGGAGGTGACGTTGGTGGAGTTTATGGAAGGGAGGGAGAGGGTTTTGGGTAAGAATGAATGGGAGATGATAAGGGGAGTAAATGTGAGGAAGGGTAGAGGGGAAGGGGAGCGGATGAATTTGGGAAGGAAAGTGGGTTTTTTGGAGATTGGGATTGAGAG
>NZ_VEBF01000850.1 GCF_007676705.1 Paenibacillus xylanexedens | reverse complement strand
GGATTGGTGGTGGAGAAAGGGGTGAGTAGTGGAATGGAGGTTGGGGGTGAGGTGTTGGATGAGGTAGAGAAGAGGGGATTGTTAAGCTGTGTGGGGTAGGATTTGGGTTATGAGGAGGGTGGTGAAGTATTAGAAGAGGGGATGAAAGAAGAGAGGGTTGGCATGGCTGTTGGGGGGTGGATGGGGGGAATGGGAGGGGTTAGGTGGTGGGGGGGGGAGGATGG
>NZ_VEBF01000081.1 GCF_007676705.1 Paenibacillus xylanexedens | reverse complement strand
AGGAGTTGAAAGTGTGAGTGGTATAGGAAGGGGAAACGAAAATGATGTAGGTATTGAAGTTTGGGGAAGAGTTGGGGTTAAGAGATGTGGATGAAACGTAGTGAAGATTTAGGTTGAAAGAGGTGGGAGTGGTATATTGGGTAGAGGATTTGTGATTTTGAATTTAAGGATTGATTTAAGTTGAGGTGGGGGTTGGAGAGTTGTGAGATTTGGTGGTGGGGAGTTGGGAGGAGTAAGTGATGTTGGAAGTGGGGAGATTGGATATAGAATGTATGTTGGAAGTTGGGGAGCAAGTGGTGTAAGTATTATTGGGGGAGTTTGGTTTAATGGTTTAGGTGAAGCAG
>NZ_VEBF01000849.1 GCF_007676705.1 Paenibacillus xylanexedens | reverse complement strand
GGTGGATGTTGGGGATGATTAGATGGAGTAGAATTAGATGGAGTTGGTTGGTGTGGAGAATGTTGAGGGGGTGGATTGGATTGGATGGTTGGAGGAGGTTGTAAGGTTGGTTATTGAAATAAATAGTGATTAATTGGATAATTTCGGCTTGATGATGCAGGATTAAAATTGTGCTTTTCGGGATAGATGGTGGGTATTCGAGGATGTTCGTTTAATAGAAGAGG
>NZ_VEBF01000848.1 GCF_007676705.1 Paenibacillus xylanexedens | reverse complement strand
CCTCCACAATCACCCACTCATAACCCCTACCTCTCAACCCACATCCCAATCCCCCAAATACCCATCTTCCATTCTCCTCCACCTCCCATCTTTTCCCCTCCATCATCCCCTCCCCACCAATCACATTCCCCCCAAACCCTTCTCCAATGCTCTCATCACCCACACACACACCAAACACCCGGATCCTTTCTTTCAAGTCATCAATCCCTCCCAAACTAATACCC
>NZ_VEBF01000847.1 GCF_007676705.1 Paenibacillus xylanexedens | reverse complement strand
ACCAAACAAACCACACTCATTCATCACCACAAAAATAACACCTAACCAAATATCCCATACACCCACCCCCCCAACTCCAACCAATTTACCCACTCAAACACCCTCCTCTTCACTCACCAAACTCTCCTCATACCCCCTCCCCCTCTCCCCTCCTTCCTCCACCCCACCATTCTCAATCTCCATCTTCTCTTCCGCTAACCCAATCACCGCCTCCCCCTCCCCTT
>NZ_VEBF01000846.1 GCF_007676705.1 Paenibacillus xylanexedens | reverse complement strand
TGCGACCTGTAGATGGTACCCGTTTGGTCCCAGCAGGGTCTGCGGTGTGAGAGGGATTGCATGGGATGAGGGAGGTATGGTTGGTTGTAGAGGGATGAGGAATAAAGATGGGATGATGGATGAATGGCTGGGTATAAGGTATAGTGAGAGTCGATAAGATTTAAGGGGTTAATACAGGAAAGGAATAAATGTGTGATGTTAGCTGAGAAAAAGGAAATAGTGAG
>NZ_VEBF01000845.1 GCF_007676705.1 Paenibacillus xylanexedens | reverse complement strand
TGGAGAGGTTGAGGAGTTCGTGGGGATTGCAGGGAGGGATGAATGAGAGGGATGTTGTGAATGGTATTTTGGGGAGTGAAAGGGCAGGGTTCTGCTTGACGTAGAGGAGGTGGAAACGTGCCGGGGTGAAGGAGATAGGAATTGGATAGCGATAGAGGTTCGTGAGGAGTGAGGGAATCCGTGTGGAGAATAATGTGAGGTGGAATATGAGTGTTGTGGCAGGC
>NZ_VEBF01000844.1 GCF_007676705.1 Paenibacillus xylanexedens | reverse complement strand
TCCCACCATTCTATATTCATCCACATACCAGCTCACGATCAACCCCTTTCCTTCCCGCAACTCAATCCCTTCCTCATCACCCCCCCTTCTCCCCCACTCCCCCTCCATAACTATCCCTTTCATCTCATCTTCCCTTAATCCCCACGCTCTAACCTCCTCCACCATCCACCTTCCTATCCCCAACCCCCCCACCTTCTGATCAACTCCCAGCTACTCAATCATCA
>NZ_VEBF01000843.1 GCF_007676705.1 Paenibacillus xylanexedens | reverse complement strand
CATGTGATGATATAGGCGCAAGGTGTAGTAACTGACGATGTGGGCGCGGGATATGGTGTAAGAGGCAAATGCTGCTAGGGGGGGTTTTTGTTTGGGTGAAGGAGGGGGTGAGGGTAAGGAGGAGGAGGATGGAGAGGAAAATTGATGAAATGATGAGAGATATTGGAGATTGTGACGAGGAGATGGGAGGAGTGGTGGATGGGAAAGGCGAAGTGGGTGTAGGG
>NZ_VEBF01000842.1 GCF_007676705.1 Paenibacillus xylanexedens | reverse complement strand
GAGGGGAGTAGTGGGTTGTTGGTAGAGGAGAGGTAGGTTGTAGATGGGTGAGGTGTGTTGGGGATGTGGAGGGTAGTGGATGAAAGGAGTATGATGGTGAGGAAAGAAGTAGTTGTCTTGATAGCGATGTTGGTGTGTATAATGGAAGAGGGGGACGGTTAGGAGGGGGTGATGGTCGAGGGTGTGGTAGAAGCTGGGGAAGAGATGATGGGGGGTGAATAGGT
>NZ_VEBF01000841.1 GCF_007676705.1 Paenibacillus xylanexedens | reverse complement strand
GTGGTTTGGGGGGATTGTTGTTCCGGAGGGACTGATTGTTGCTTTTGGGAAGATGGGGAATAGGTTAATTGGTTGATTGAAGGATAGGTGAGTGGGGTTCTGCATGGGTGTGATGGATATGGTAGGGAGAGGGGAGACGGTAATGTCGGCTAGATGAGATGGGGTTGAAGTGTATATGAGTGTGTGGGTAGTGTATTATGTGATTGTCATTGTGGTTGAAAAAG
>NZ_VEBF01000840.1 GCF_007676705.1 Paenibacillus xylanexedens | reverse complement strand
GACCATGAACAACCCCATGTCATCCTAGTCAGTTATCATCGCCGATTTCACAGTCATCTCCAGACACCAGAACCTCCTCAACGCTTAACTCCACAAAATCAACCCTATCCCATCTCCCCCCACATCCAACCCATCCATCTCCTCCTTACCCCACATCAACATCCTCACCTTACCCCTAATATTCATCCCCTAACCGTCATTCACCCCCCATTCACTCCTAACCC
>NZ_VEBF01000839.1 GCF_007676705.1 Paenibacillus xylanexedens | reverse complement strand
CATCGGTGATAACGGATTAAAGGAGGAAGTTGTGCAGGACGAGAAGGAGCTCTGGCATTGGGAAGTGGGTGGTTTTGTAGGGGAGGGTGATTAGGGTGTAGGGGATTCGGAAGTTATTAATGGGATGGGGTGGGATAGGTGGGGTGGGGTAGGGATGAGGTTGGTGGAGAAAGTGGTATGTCTTGTGGATTAGATTGAGGTGGGAGGAGATTTTGGGGGAGTGG
>NZ_VEBF01000838.1 GCF_007676705.1 Paenibacillus xylanexedens | reverse complement strand
TTTTTGGATTCGATGAGTACACGAAGTTTGGCAGCCGTGGCATCCCTCTCATCCAGTAGAGGTACTTTGTAGTGTGAAAGGTGGATGTTGGGAAGTGAAGGGAAGTATTGGAGCAGCGGTTTAGGAAGGGGGTTATGGAGTGGGTTGAGGGGAGGGTTGGGTTGAGGAGGGGTATAGAGAGTTGTTGGATGGAGGTTAAGGTTGAGAAAAGGTTGAGAAAGAAG
>NZ_VEBF01000837.1 GCF_007676705.1 Paenibacillus xylanexedens | reverse complement strand
AAATGAAAAAAGTTAAAGCTTACTTATTAGAGAATATGGAAGAACTACAAAACGTTGTAAGAGAGGTTAATGGCTGGGATAGTAGTCTTGAGCATCTAGCCTATGAGTACAACGATGAGGAATTCTTTAATGTTTTCTTTGAAGGTAAACCGATGGAAGCAGTGCGGGTGGCATTCTACGGTGACTATCGCTATATGGATGACTATGTTAAATTCGATGGATAC
>NZ_VEBF01000836.1 GCF_007676705.1 Paenibacillus xylanexedens | reverse complement strand
CAACCTGGAATCAATTCCAACAGCATCTGTTCACCCATCACAACCATCACCCCTTCAAGCACATATTCCCTCACCTATATCTTCCTAATCACCACCAATTGCCTAATCCCACCCTATCCCCCCCCTTCTCTCCACATTCACATCCCTCCTCCATTTTCCTTCCAATCCATCCCAGAAACTCCAGCGTCCCTTCACCTTCACGACCCAATCCCTCCGCTCTTTCCC
>NZ_VEBF01000835.1 GCF_007676705.1 Paenibacillus xylanexedens | reverse complement strand
GTAAATCACTGATGTTGGGAGATGTGCCTGAATGAGTGGTTGTGGGGAAGTTAGGAATGGCTGTGTAGGGGATTGATTGAATGGGGATGGTTGGTCATGAGAGGGGGTATGATTTGATGGGTTGTTTGAAGGGTGTTAGGGGATGAAGAGGGTATGAATATGTGGTGAGTTTGGGGGTAGAAGAGGGGTGGAGAAGGGTTGGTCTTAGGACTGATTCAGTGAGGA
>NZ_VEBF01000834.1 GCF_007676705.1 Paenibacillus xylanexedens | reverse complement strand
GCGAGGCTGGTGATAAGTGGCGGATTGGGGTTTGTAGTGAGTGTGAGAAGGGTAGAGGAAGGTGAGAGGGGATTGGTGTATGGATTGTGGTGGTTGGGGAGGGAAGTATTGATGATGGATTGGGGGAGGGTTGGGAAGGCGGGATTTCTTCCGTGGCAGAGCGTGTACAGGAAGTGAGGAGTGTGGGTCATACCGATTATGGGTTGCTTAATGCAGAGAGCGTGC
>NZ_VEBF01000833.1 GCF_007676705.1 Paenibacillus xylanexedens | reverse complement strand
CCCTTTCACACCCGTCACTCCCCTCATCCACTTTTCCATTCTTTCCAAAACCTACATCCCATACCACCACTTTTCCACCCCCCTACCCTACTCCACACATTCCATTTTTCTACCTCATCCCTTTCCCAACCTTTACCCCATCCCCAACACCTTCTTCTTCCCACCCATACCTCCACTAACACTCCCACACCATCATCATTTCAACAAACATACAATCCTTACTCC
>NZ_VEBF01000832.1 GCF_007676705.1 Paenibacillus xylanexedens | reverse complement strand
CCTCCCACCCCCTCCCCCACATCCCCCCCCCCACTCCCCCCACCCAACTCCCCCCACCATCCTCACCCCCCACCCTCCCCCTCAACCTCAACCCTCGAATACACAACAAACCATCCCAACAAAATCCCCTTCCCCTTCACCACCCAACTCTTAAACACAACCCAAAGCAGTACCCTTTATTCACTTCTCCCCGGACGCTTAATCCTCCATTCTCTTCCTCTTTCA
>NZ_VEBF01000831.1 GCF_007676705.1 Paenibacillus xylanexedens | reverse complement strand
GAAAGGAAGGAGAACGAGACTAATGAGGATGAGGAGAGGTGGAATGATGAGTAAGATCGAAGGACTGATGAGGAGGATGCCAGTGGGGTGAGGAGGGAGTAAGGGGATTAGGGGAATGAGAAGGAATGCTGTAAGGTGATAGGGTTTGTGGAACGCAGGAAGGTTGGGGGAGATGAGGAGGTTTAAGAAAATGAGGATAAGAGTGGAAGGAGGAAGAAGGGAGAG
>NZ_VEBF01000830.1 GCF_007676705.1 Paenibacillus xylanexedens | reverse complement strand
CCCCCCCATCCACCACAATTTGATCACTTTCATGTGCATACTTTTGGTCACATTCCACCTCAACCTCCACCTTTCAAAATCCCTCATATCCCCACTCTCCCACTCTCCAACATCAAACAAATCGAGCCTCTTCCTCTACCACATCCACCCAAAGCCTATTACACCAACATCCACCAACCATCCACACCCAAACACACGATCACACCTCACTCCCACCTCATCGGT
>NZ_VEBF01000079.1 GCF_007676705.1 Paenibacillus xylanexedens | reverse complement strand
CCCCAATTCAACCACTTCATCTTGCATTATCTCCCTTTCCAAATTTCCACATCTTCCCAACAACTCCGTTATACACCACACCTACATCATTACCCATCATCACCTCCAACTGTCCACCCTTCTCCATAACACCCATAACCCCTCCTCTATTTTTCACCCTCCCTTTCTCCCCTTTTTCCTTCTCATTCACCTTCAATCTCACTCTTCTCATACACTCTCTCACTTCATCAATCTTCTCTTCCCCACCAACAACCTTCAAAATATCCTTCCACAATTCTTCTCTATCCATTCTCTTTTCCTCCTTTTATCTCTAATCAACCTTAAAAAAAAACCTAAACACTCAATAATG
>NZ_VEBF01000829.1 GCF_007676705.1 Paenibacillus xylanexedens | reverse complement strand
ATTTGCTGGATGGTTGTGCCAATCGGTGTTGAGATGTTATACAGTTGCGCGTCTTTGGGTTTGAGGATAATGTGTTGAATAGGGGGGAGGGGATGATGGAGATAGAAAAAATGGGTGAGTGGGGATGGGTGGATATGGAGAGGGAGTGGATGGAGGATGGGAGGGAAGTTTGGGGGAATAAGAGGGTGTGGGAATTGTGATGGAGGATAGAGGTTGGTGAAAGGG
>NZ_VEBF01000828.1 GCF_007676705.1 Paenibacillus xylanexedens | reverse complement strand
CCTAATCTCACCATCGACACCTCTCCCCCAAAACAAACCATACTTCAACCTCCCCACCGTACACCCACCATTATTCCTCAAATTCACCCCAAGCTGCACGGAAACCCCTCCCATTTTCCACTCATCCCATCTACCTTCCACCATACCTTTTTTCACATTCCCAACCATATCCTCATAACCCCTGTCCCACACGTTCATTTCCTCTCCCAACCAATCTTTACCATC
>NZ_VEBF01000827.1 GCF_007676705.1 Paenibacillus xylanexedens | reverse complement strand
TTGATAGGTGTATTCAGGAGTGGTTGAGAGGTGGTGGAGTGTAAGTTGTGTATGTGATATGTGATGGGTGTGTGGATGGATGATGAGAGGATATTTGGTTGCACGAACGACAGGGTCCGAGGTCAAGATGGCTGCGTGATCAGTCACTTGAAGAAGATGAAGTCTGGACGGGTTCTCGGGTAGTGTTGTTTGTGATACTGGACTGGGAATGTCTTGTGGAGTTGC
>NZ_VEBF01000826.1 GCF_007676705.1 Paenibacillus xylanexedens | reverse complement strand
AGACTTTCCACCATCCACCCTTCTTCACTTCACTCCTCCCACTCCACCCTTCCTACCTACCATTTTCTTCAAACCACCTATTCCTAAATACAACAAACACCCCAAACCTAACATCATTCCCCCTCACAACCAACTCTATTCCCTACTCCGGCTTATTATCCTCTCCATCGCTTCCTTCCCATTTAACCCAGGTACTACATTATCTCCCATCGGCGATCGATTCTT
>NZ_VEBF01000825.1 GCF_007676705.1 Paenibacillus xylanexedens | reverse complement strand
ATGGGGATGGATGGTTTGTTTTGCATTTTGAAATATTTTGAGTTGTGTTGTGATGATTGATCTGGGTATGGATGTGATATAGAGTTAAGGGATATATAGGTGTTGGAGGGATTGAGGTGGGATAAGTTAGTTTTAATGGGTTGATTTGATGGTAGGGTGAGGGTAATATGGAATGAGGTTGGGATAGATGGTGTTGTGGTTTAAGTGATTGAAAATATAGGGGTG
>NZ_VEBF01000824.1 GCF_007676705.1 Paenibacillus xylanexedens | reverse complement strand
ATACCCTACTTCCCCCTCATTCCATTCATCCCCACCCATTACATCATACCCCTACCACCTCCTCTACTCCCACGCACTCTCTTTCCACCCTTTCCACTACCTCTCATTCTCCCATCCCACATCCCCATCTTCTATCTCCTCTTCCCCCCACTCCACTCATATCATCCTCCTGAATTATCTTATCCCCCCACCATCCTTTTTACCACTACATTTATCCTCAACTTA
>NZ_VEBF01000823.1 GCF_007676705.1 Paenibacillus xylanexedens | reverse complement strand
AACATTTAATGAAGATAGGTTCTCTGTATTTCGCAAGTGAAAAGTGAACCATTTCGCAACTTAATTTTGAACCACTGATGCTGTTTCACTTTTGAGCCATTCTTCCGTTTCTCTCATCCTAAAAGACGGTCCATTCATGTTTAAAACATGAGATTTATGGGTCAGTCGATCCGTTAGTGCTGCCGTTAAAACTTGGTCTTGGAAAATCTCATTCCACTTTATAAA
>NZ_VEBF01000822.1 GCF_007676705.1 Paenibacillus xylanexedens | reverse complement strand
CACAGCACCACATTCCCCATATCCACATTCCTCCACTGGCATTTCTCCAAGATCTATCCTCTCCCTATCCCCATCAAAACCTCCTTATACTCACTCATCCACCTTTTCTCCCCAACCTCTTAACCCCCTTCTATAAACATCCCTATACACAACCCATTCCAAACCTCTCACTAACCATCCTCCACAACCAACCTCATCACTCCAATCCCCTCTTATATAATTGTA
>NZ_VEBF01000821.1 GCF_007676705.1 Paenibacillus xylanexedens | reverse complement strand
CTATTTCTCTTCAACTCTCAAATACCTCACCTCACATTACCTTATTTTACCCCACCACACCACATTAATCTCTCTCCTCATCCCACAATCCCATCACTCTATCCTTTCAACACACCTCCTATCTTCCCTCACAAACACTTAATCCCCATTCAAACCAATCTACCCCTATTACCTATTCAATTTCACCCAAATCCCCACACCATTTACATGCACATGAAGCAACAT
>NZ_VEBF01000820.1 GCF_007676705.1 Paenibacillus xylanexedens | reverse complement strand
GCCCGACCCAGCCACCTCTTCACACTCATGCCGACTTTCAAGAAGCCATCAATATCAACTATAACCTTCCCCTTTTCAAACATAATCACCAGATTCACTCCCCTCACATCATTATCCCTTTTCACACCAACACCCTACTTCTACAATCCACTCTCACTCAACTCCCTTATCACTCGCCTACCCACTCTCAATTCTTCCAAATCCCCAACTAACCATCCATTCCATA
>NZ_VEBF01000078.1 GCF_007676705.1 Paenibacillus xylanexedens | reverse complement strand
CACGTGTGCAGGTTGCTTTGTTGTGAAATGATAGGATGGGGGATGATGATTTTGAAAAAAAGGGGTTGGGTGGTGGGGTTAAGGTTATTGGGGGGTATGAGGGTTGAAGCTTGTGAGGGATATGGGAAGAGTAGGATGAGGGATATTGAGGAGGAGATTGAGGAAGTGGAGAAGAAGGGAGGTAGTGGGAAGGAGGAGGAGAAAAAAGGGGGTTCGAAGAAAAAGGAAGGTGAGGATTAGAAGAAGAAAAGGAATGGTTATGTGAAGGTTGTGATGGAAGAGATGAATGTGGTTAGTGATGAAGTGGGGAGGGTACGGTTGGAGATGGAGAAGAGGGAGGAAGATGTGG
>NZ_VEBF01000819.1 GCF_007676705.1 Paenibacillus xylanexedens | reverse complement strand
TGCATTGGTTGGGGTGGAGGAGGAGGAGAGTGGGTTGTGGTTGCAAGTAGTCGATGAGGGTTTGGGGAAGGGGAATTATGTGGAAGGTTGGGGGTGAAGGATGTTGGTGTATGGAGTGGGAAAGGGTGTAGGGTTGGGTTATGTGGAGGGAGATTTGAGAGAGGGGGGGGAGAAAGGGTGGAAGTGAGGGAGAGGAAAGAGAAGGGTGTGGGGGGGGTGTTGGAGG
>NZ_VEBF01000818.1 GCF_007676705.1 Paenibacillus xylanexedens | reverse complement strand
TGCACTCTGTTTCAACAACTCCTCCATCACTCTAACCCCCTCTCACTTCACATCCACCCCCACTCCCACATACACCCCACCCCCCAATTCACCATCACGCAACCCCATCGCCTATCCTCTGCTTCCCTCATCATAACTTCCAAAATTTTATCCACTACTTCCACTCCTCTCTTCCACCCTTTCATCTCTCCGACCAATCTATTGCTCACCTTACCATTCTAACCAT
>NZ_VEBF01000817.1 GCF_007676705.1 Paenibacillus xylanexedens | reverse complement strand
TTAATATCGATTAGGAGGATATGAGGGTGAAATTGTTTAGTGGGTTGAATGGGTTGTTGGGGATTTTTGGGTAATGGGAGAATTTGAAAATGTTGTTGAAGAGAGAGGAGAATATGGAGAGTGTGGAGAATAAGGTGTTGATGGTGGAGAATTAATATTGTAATGTTGTGGATGTAAGATCAGTGCATTTAACGGAATTTGGGATGTGAGCTGGGTGAAGGAGGTG
>NZ_VEBF01000816.1 GCF_007676705.1 Paenibacillus xylanexedens | reverse complement strand
TCCCCATCTCCCACTCCCTACAAAAAGTCAACATCTCTCTCCCACCCTCAACCCCTCCATCCCTTCCCCCTCATCCTGTAATTTTAACACTCTCACCCCTTAACCCACCAATCCCATCTTCAACATGGTCCTGAATCCTATTCCCTCCCCCCTCAACTTCAAACCCCTAATACCCACTCCCATCATAACTTAACCTCATACATAACTTCCCCATTATTACCACACC
>NZ_VEBF01000815.1 GCF_007676705.1 Paenibacillus xylanexedens | reverse complement strand
CCCGAATCCTTTCATCCCATCCTCCGGTCTCACACCGTTCGAACTCCACCTCCTTCGCTCACCACCTTCCCCCTCAACCACTTCAACCAACACACCCCCTTTCTCCAAAAAACCAATCTATTCCTCACCCAATCTCCTTTTATTTTCATATCCAATATCGAACCAACCAACACGTTCTTTCCACAAACCCACCCTTCCTACACCAACCGCATATACCCTAACTCCA
>NZ_VEBF01000814.1 GCF_007676705.1 Paenibacillus xylanexedens | reverse complement strand
CAGCCATGATTTTATCCGGAGACGATGATAGCATGACTATACACTTACATTCCCAACAACCCCCATTCCAACAACACACCCCATCCATTCTCCATCAACTCCCCCTACCCGCACACCTTCCACCTCCACACATCCTTCTCATCCCTACAACCACAACTCAACTCCCACCCCACCGAATTCCTACAACTCCTCCCATTCAACTCGCCCACCACCTTCTTCCGCCTAT
>NZ_VEBF01000813.1 GCF_007676705.1 Paenibacillus xylanexedens | reverse complement strand
ACGAGGGGAAGAACAGGCTGGTGTTTGATAACGGGGATGTGATTCAGGGAAATCCGGTGGGAGACTAGTGTGCGAAGATTGATGGACTGAAAAAGGGCGAGAGTGATTGTGTATATAAAGGGATGAATCTGCTGGATTATGATGGAGGTAACATCGGTAAGCATGAATTGAACTCTGGTCTGGAGTTCCTGGAGATGACGGTGGAGGCAGCGAACTTCCCTTACAT
>NZ_VEBF01000812.1 GCF_007676705.1 Paenibacillus xylanexedens | reverse complement strand
ATAGGGGTGTGAGAGAGGATGGGGAAATGGTGGGTGAATATTTTGGAAGGGTTATTGGGGGAGGAGATAAGAAATTTGGTGGATTGAATAGTGGGGTATGGTGTGGAGGAAGGTTGATGTAGGTGGGTAAGGGGGTTAAATGTGAAGTGGGTGTGGAAGGGTAGTTGGGGATGAAGTGGGAGAATATGGGAGAATTGGAGGGTAGAGTCATGATTGGGGAGGAAGA
>NZ_VEBF01000811.1 GCF_007676705.1 Paenibacillus xylanexedens | reverse complement strand
GGGTCGGGTGGCGGACGGAGCTCGTGGATGTGCAAGGGAGAATAGAGGGTGAATGGAGGGAGACAATACTGCTTCCTGTAGATTGGATGATATGGGATGTGTTGTGCTGGTTGAGCGTGAAATAGGTGTTGGTGAGTAGAGGGGAGTTGAAGGACTCGCGTGACTGGGTTATGCTCATGAACTGCGGAAGAAGGTACGGCAGCGGGTTGATCTGGACTTGGATTTG
>NZ_VEBF01000810.1 GCF_007676705.1 Paenibacillus xylanexedens | reverse complement strand
TCCCCACTATTTCCACCTTCCCATCACCACTCAACACCCCCAAATACACTTTACCTGCAATACCTCCCACCCCGATAATTCCAATTCCTTTACCTTCGCTTGTTTCCATCATGATCATTCCACCTTCACTTCCCTTCTATATTTCCACCTCCTATACTCTAACCCTTCCCACACCAACTTCCCACTCATTCCACCACACTTCAACACCAATTCTTCACACAATCAG
>NZ_VEBF01000809.1 GCF_007676705.1 Paenibacillus xylanexedens | reverse complement strand
GGGAAGGAGCAGAATAGTGAACGGGTTTAGGGAGGAAGTTCTGAGGGAAAGGTGGTTGTTTACGTTTCAGGATGTGGGTGAGGGATTTGAAAGGAGGGTTAGCAGGAGGGGTTAGGGGGGGTCGGGGAGGAGGATTATGGATGAATGGGTGAAGAGGTTGGTGGAAGAGTGGGTTTTGAATTTGTAGGCGAATATCTGGCGCGGCGAGATGAAGGAGAGGTTAGAG
>NZ_VEBF01000808.1 GCF_007676705.1 Paenibacillus xylanexedens | reverse complement strand
TGCCTCAAGCGCTTCCCCCCAAGTTTCTCGATCCACACAGTCATCCCCTTCCGCCTGGCCGCGCCCCTTTCCATCAACTCACTCACATTCATCTAACCCCTCTGCATGACCCTTTCCACGAACTCCACTTCATTCTCCCCTCTCATCTCACTAATCCACTCTCTCCCCACCATCCCCCATCCACCCTCTTTCCACCACACAAACCCCCCACCCCACACATCCTTCA
>NZ_VEBF01000807.1 GCF_007676705.1 Paenibacillus xylanexedens | reverse complement strand
CAACAACCACCATCTATCCCCCTAATCCCAATACTCATCCTCCCACTCCCCCCAACATTCCCCACAACCCCCATACCCATTTTCCATTTCTCCTCCTCCCCAAACCCCCTCCCTACTATAATCCATTAGTTAATGCAAACACATCCATCCTCTCCAAAACCTCCAACCCCTCTCCAGCTCTACACCCGATTCCCCCACGCGCAGTCCAAACTCCTTATTTTACCAA
>NZ_VEBF01000806.1 GCF_007676705.1 Paenibacillus xylanexedens | reverse complement strand
CGTCGAATTCGCTCGGACGGGTTAAGATCTGCTGGAGGAAAATATCAGCGATGCTGTCTTTGACGATGATTATTCCTGCCGCTTCCGCGTCGCTCTGCGCTTTATCAGCAGCTTCTTTTCCGTCTTTTTCGACAATGCGGTCATATTCAGCCCAAGTGAATACTTTATCTCCGTATTCTCTTTCGGCAAGCGCGTAGCCCCAGTTTTTAAATGCCCCTTCAGTGAA
>NZ_VEBF01000805.1 GCF_007676705.1 Paenibacillus xylanexedens | reverse complement strand
ATATTTTGGTGGAAGTTGGGGCAGAAGAGGATAAGGAATGGGAGGTAGAGGAAGCGGTGATCGGTTGGAGATGTTATAGAGAGGGAGGAGGGAGGGGTGTGTTGGTAGGAGGCTTAGAGGATGAGCAAGTGATTGAGGAATTATGTGAGGGTTGTCGTCTTGGAATTAAGGTTATGGTTAGCTCTCGTGAGCGTTTATGAGTTGAAGTTGCTGGAGTGGGTGTAGG
>NZ_VEBF01000804.1 GCF_007676705.1 Paenibacillus xylanexedens | reverse complement strand
TCCTCACGACACTCCCCCTCCTTTTCTTTCCACCCCCAACTCCCCACATCTCCTTCTCCACCCTTCCCTTCCTCCAATACATTCCCCCCACCATCATCCTCATCCATCATCCCCTTAATCCTCTCATCCACCCTACCATCCCCACCAATACACATCACCACATCACACCCCTCTTTCCACCCACTCACCCACTACTTCGTCCCATCACCTTCCCCCCCTCTCTCGT
>NZ_VEBF01000803.1 GCF_007676705.1 Paenibacillus xylanexedens | reverse complement strand
TGGGTGGTAAGATGGATCGGTGGCTGATGATGGAAAGGAAGGATATGAGGAGGATGGAGAAGGGGGCTTGAAGGAGGAGGTAGGGGGAGGGGGAGATGGGGTTGGGTGGGAGGAAAGACGTGTAATTGATCGGGGAGTTGTTCGGGATTATCCAGAATGGGATGTGGGGTGATGGTGAGAGGACTGTCTTCATGATATAAAGGGAAGTTCTGGCCAAGCGATTGGGG
>NZ_VEBF01000802.1 GCF_007676705.1 Paenibacillus xylanexedens | reverse complement strand
GGATGAGAACAAGATGGAATTAGAGGTGAAAGGCGTGTGGACGGTGAAGTTGGGAATGTAGAAGAAGGTAGAAGGGGAGAAAATAGTGGATGTGGATGACCTTGTGGACCAGTTGAAGGTTGTGGTGAAGCTAGGGGTGTGGAAGAAGAGTGTGTAATTGCTGGGACTGAAGGTCGGTTGGCTATTACAGAGTGGGTGTACGGTGTGGATGTGATGGGGTGGAGGGT
>NZ_VEBF01000801.1 GCF_007676705.1 Paenibacillus xylanexedens | reverse complement strand
ACCAAAACACCATCCAATCCTCCCATCACATCCTTCTCCATTCCCATAACACTTACCACATATGTCCCAGATCAACTTTCTTATTTCTACAACACTTTATCTACATTCTATTTCCCACCCATCGTGTTAATCATATAGCTCTCCTACATTTCACCATCTACCCCATCTTCAACCACACATACTTCAATCTTCCTTACTTCCTCCCCCTGATTCTTGATTGGTGATAC
>NZ_VEBF01000077.1 GCF_007676705.1 Paenibacillus xylanexedens | reverse complement strand
AAAAGCATTGGAAAAGAAGGGTTTTTGGAGCTTCTCCAGTGTGGAGAAGGGTAAAGGAAAATGGGGTTATATGGGGGTTTTGAAGGATGGAGTGAAGATTGATGTGGGAAGGAAGGGGCGGAGAGAGAAAGTAGAAGAGGTGGAGAATAATGGGAATGTTAGGGTTGTGGTGGGTTATGAGGGTGGTGGGTGGAAGGAGTTTTTGGTGGAAGTTGGGATTTTGGTGTTTGTTGTGAGGGAATTGATAGGATGGGGTTGGGAGCATCGGTGGTTTGTGTTGAATAAACAGGGGTGGAGGCGGAGGGTCGTTGGTGGGGAATGGATGGTGGTGGATGAGTTAATTAATGAAT
>NZ_VEBF01000800.1 GCF_007676705.1 Paenibacillus xylanexedens | reverse complement strand
AAGAGGGATTGTATAGGAGGTAGAGTATAGGTATTGGGGATGAGGTTGGGAATAATGTAAGGGGGGATTGTAGGATGTGGGGTGATGGGTTGGTTGATATTGAGTGAAGGGGTATTGTTGTGGGGTAAGAAAATGGTATATAGATATTGGGAGAGGGATAGCTGAATTCGGTGATGTGTGAAGGTGGATAGAGTCGTAGGAAGAGGTTCATGAGAGTGTTGTCAAAA
>NZ_VEBF01000799.1 GCF_007676705.1 Paenibacillus xylanexedens | reverse complement strand
CAACCATAACCAATCCACACCACCCCTCAATCTAATCAGTCTATTCATTCACCAACCTACCATCCTAACCATCAAACATCCCCACCCCCCCTTTATCCCGCATATTCCTATTCAACCACATCCCATTCTACATATTCCCAACCACATTCCTCCTCACCCTGAACATGAGATTATCCATCCACCCAATAAGCTTGCCATCCCGCCACTGATAAATCCCCACCAACATA
>NZ_VEBF01000798.1 GCF_007676705.1 Paenibacillus xylanexedens | reverse complement strand
TGTTCATTACTCGTGGCTCCGGCACAACCCGTCAACTAAGAATCATCGCGCACGAGCTTGCGCTACCGATTATCTCATCCACACATGATACATTCACCCTCCCTTCAATCATTAACCCTCCCATCTTCCACCCCCTCATTAACAAAAAAATTATCCTTCTTCAAGATATTATCCGTCACAAACCTCCCCTCCAGGTCTTCAACCTCACCACTTCACCCCCACATTTT
>NZ_VEBF01000797.1 GCF_007676705.1 Paenibacillus xylanexedens | reverse complement strand
AACCACCCCACCAACTACCAATCTCGTCCTATCCCCCACACCTCCTCTCCAGTCCTTCTCTACTTTCATCCCTTCCATAGCCCACACCTCCATCGTTTCACCCCAATTCACCATCCACATCCTCACATCACCCCCTTCCTTCTCTCTCATATCTTTCAACAATACCCCCATCCCCCATCCCCTCACTTCATACTCCCCCATTTCTCCTTCTGTCTATCCTTCAACAA
>NZ_VEBF01000796.1 GCF_007676705.1 Paenibacillus xylanexedens | reverse complement strand
GGGATTAAGTGATATTATGCAAGTTTTGAAGCGCTTGCTGTTTGTTTTTGAAAAAGAAAAAATGGTTGCGGTTGTTGGAGTGATAGATGAAATGTGTGAGGGTGTTGGTGTTATGGGGATGGAAATGTCCGAGAATAGGAAGGTTAAGATGATAGTTGACGTATTTGTGTAAAATCTGGGGTGGAAGTTTGGTGTTGAGTTGGAAGAAGTGTTCGGTGATGTTGGAT
>NZ_VEBF01000795.1 GCF_007676705.1 Paenibacillus xylanexedens | reverse complement strand
GGTGAAGTAAAGGGAGAGGAGTCGGAAAAAAGGGGAGAAAAACATGGGGGGTATGAGGGAAAATAATGAAAGGGAAAAGGAGATGCCAGGGAATGAATAAGAGGTTGGAGTGGACGGAGTGAGGAATGGAATAAATAGGTTAGATGGAATGATAGAGGGGATGATGGAGCGTGGAATGGTTATGAGGAGAGGGTATCGGATGTAATGAAGGATGATGTTTCTGTGGT
>NZ_VEBF01000794.1 GCF_007676705.1 Paenibacillus xylanexedens | reverse complement strand
TGTTTTTCCCCCTTCAGAGTCGAACCATATTACAGCAGATTCCATATCAGGAAGTTGAAAAAGACCACTATCCCTTCCCCATCTTCTTTATCCATCCTACGGAGCACCACAACCCACCTTACCCCATTCCGCACCAACTCCCCCCCAACCAAACCAATCCCTACTCCGATCAATCCATTCTCCACCACCCCCATCATCAACTTATTTTCCCCCAACACCCCAACCAA
>NZ_VEBF01000793.1 GCF_007676705.1 Paenibacillus xylanexedens | reverse complement strand
TCTCTTCTTCTACTCCACGAATACCTCTGCAACCACCAACCAATACCATCTTCTCCATATCCTTACCCCTCATACCCCCATCACTCAATCCACCACCACTTGGTTCCACTCTACCCTCAACCACACCTTCACACATTTCTTCAAATTTCCCACCCCTCACCTTCAACTCCAAATGCTCACCAGCCCCATCACCAACCGTCATCAACGCCGACCACATCCTTCTACTC
>NZ_VEBF01000792.1 GCF_007676705.1 Paenibacillus xylanexedens | reverse complement strand
ATGTAGGCGATGGGTTTGGTGAAGAGAGCGATGGGAGGTGGTTGATGGTTGGGAAGGTAGAAGAGTGGGGGGGGTGGGTGAGGGGGAATGATGTTGATGGATTGTTGGAATTGGAAGGGGGAATGAGAAGGTTTGCTGGGAAAGATGTGGGGTGTATGAGAGATGGTATGGATGGGAATGAGGGGTTGTTGTGGGTTGGGAAAGTGAGGATAGAGGAGAAGAGTGGA
>NZ_VEBF01000791.1 GCF_007676705.1 Paenibacillus xylanexedens | reverse complement strand
TTACCAACTTCTTTCTTCTCTTTAACATATTTAACCCCTTCACACATCACCCTCCACCCCATCACAAAACCAATTCCTTCTCCATCTCCCCTTACTCCAACCTTCATTCCCATCACTTCCCCATTCACCTTAACCAACCCACCACCCCACTTCCCCCCATTAATCCAACCATCCCTTTCCAGCAAATCCCTGTACTCACGTCTTTTTCCTCTTTCTTCATCTGCAAT
>NZ_VEBF01000007.1 GCF_007676705.1 Paenibacillus xylanexedens | reverse complement strand
GTTCAATGGTAGAACTTTAGCCTTCCAAGCTAATAGCGTGGGTTCGATTCCCATCACCCGCTTACATGACATAATGAAAGAGCCTTTGCTGATGCAGAGGCTTTTTTATTTATATTTCACGGTTTAACACATCAACAATATTATATGTAGAGTACATTTCTTGCTAAAAAGAGCCAAGACCCCCTATGCCTTTAAAGTAGGGAAGTCTTGGCTCTTGTGCTTACTTCTGTTTACTTCTGCTTCTGAGGTTCCCCTAAAATGCAGCAGTAGTGATTATAACATGCCTTAATTAGTGTTAACGTTCGTTACGATCCGTCACTCTTTTACGCATGCCAGCCAGCCCCAGCAGTCCCAACAAACCGAGCCAACCCCAATCCATACCATTATCACGGTCGTTTGTAGTGGCGTTAGCACGAACATTGTTGGTACGATAGTCACCATTGTTGCGGTAGTTTCCATCCATGTTCATATTCATGTTGGAATTAGTGTTTGTGCGGTCCATGTAGTTGGTGTCCTGATAAGAGCGAACACGTGAACCGTTGGTGTTGGTATCCACACCTTTGGACATTTGACCATCAGCAGCTGCTGGACCCGCCAATGCTGCAACCAGCAGTATGGATGCAATAGTTGTAGTAGCTTTCTTCATCATTTGGAATCCTCCTTTTTGGTTAGAGCTATAAATTAATCTGCCCAAGAAGACCAGAACAATATGTAGAAATGTTCTGTTAAGATATCCCTGTGGTTACAGTGAATTAACAAGCACATAAGAAAGTCGCCTAATAAGCAGACTGTAGTGGTTAGAAAATTTATATTTACACCTTTAATTTATTACGTCACTGTGGTAAAGTATACAAAAGCTTGCTTTGCCGGTCATGTTTCTTTGTATATCATCTGTTCTCAAACAATGAAATTATGCAGTTTAACCTTACGATCAGGTACCATGGAATCATATCTAAAGTAACTGTATATTTATAAATTTTTAAGCATAGGTATGAGACATTTGATTTATCTAAAGTACGTGAAAAAGGTATCATGCGACAGCATATGACCATTAATTGAAGCAGAACAAGAAAATGAATAAAAAAGCGTGTTTTTGTGCTGCAAATCGGGGATAATCCCCATTTTTTCTAGTAGAAAAATAAAGATTTTCGTGCCATTTTATTGTATGATGTTATGAAGGTGTCAAATTTACGTGTACGAATGGAACGATCAGATGGGAGGATAAGCATGACTGAAACTATGGTAACCGCCAGCAAAAGCCAATCCAACAACCTGCTTCGGCGAGACGTGCGGTTCCTGGGCAATATACTCGGGGAAGTTCTTGTCCATCAAGGCGGCACGGAGCTTCTAGATATCGTTGAGAAGATTCGGGAAACGAGCAAATCGTTGCGTGCAGAATTTCTGCCAGAACTGTATGCAGAGTTTAAAACGATGATCCAGGAATTAGACTCGGACAATCGTCATCAGGTTATCCGGGCTTTCGCAATTTATTTTCAATTAGTTAATATTGCTGAACAAAACCATCGGATCCGGCGTAAACGGGATTATGAGCGTTCTGCAGGGGACGCGGTACAGCCAGGATCAATAGAAAAAGCAGTACAGGATCTCAAGGAACGTGGACTGTCTCATACGGAAGTAGAAGAGATTCTGGACGAATTATCACTGGAACTCGTTATGACAGCTCACCCAACCGAGGCCATGCGCCGGGTTATACTGGACATCCACAAACGGATATCCGAAGATGTCATGCTACTTGATAATCCTACGCTGACGTTACGTGAACGTGAACAGTTGCGAGAGAAGCTGTTGAATGAGGTTATTACACTCTGGCAGACAGATGAACTTCGCGACCGCAAACCGACTGTACTCGATGAAGTGCGGAATGGGATGTATTATTTTCATGAAACGTTGTTCCACGTACTTCCGGATGTATATCAGGAGCTGGAACGCTGCCTGAACAAATTTTACCCTGACCATGACTGGCATGTGCCGACGTATTTGCGGTTCGGTTCCTGGATCGGTGGAGACCGGGATGGAAATCCTTCGGTAACTTCAGATGTAACATGGCAGACGCTGTTGATGCAACGCAAGCTCGCTTTGCGTGAATACCAACGGATTATGATTGAACTTATGGGCCATCTCAGCTTCAGCACGAACATCATCCATATATCGGATGAGCTGGTGCAGTCGATTGAGCAGGACCGTAGTTGTGTTACATTGAAAAAAGTGGATATCTGGCGGAATGAAAAAGAGCCATATCGCATCAAATTGGCTTATATGATTGCCAAGCTGAACAATGTATTAGACGAGAACAAATTAGGTCAGCCTGACCGTTATCATAGCGCTCAGGATTTGATTGATGATCTGATGATCATTGATCGAAGTCTGCGCCATCATTTTGCCGATTACGTAGCTGATACGACTATTCGCAAAATGATTCGTCAAGTGGAGTTGTTTGGTTTCCATACCGCAGCATTGGATGTGCGTCAGCACAGTAAGGAACATGAAAATGCGATGTCTGAGATTCTGGCTAAAATGAACATTGTAGAAGATTATGCGCGTCTGACAGAGGACGGTAAAATCGATCTGCTTGCTCGTTTGCTGGATGATCCGCGTCCGCTTACTTCTCCTTATCATCAATACACGGAGGGAACCAAAGAGTGTCTGGATGTCTTCCGTACCATTAAGCGTGCCCAGAATGAATTTGGGGACGGCTGTATCACAAGTTACCTGATCAGTATGACGCAGGGCGCAAGTGATTTGCTGGAGGTTATGGTATTTGCGAAGGAAGTGGGCTTGTTCACCAAAGGACACAACGGTGAAATTACATCTACACTTCAAGCAGTGCCATTGTTTGAAACGATTGATGATCTACATGCGGCTTCGGATATTATGCAGAAGCTGTTCAACCTTCCTGTATACCGCGCAAGCGTAAGAGGACGCAATGAACTGCATGAAATCATGCTTGGTTATTCAGACAGTAACAAGGATGGCGGAGTGGTTACAGCCAACTGGGAACTGCGCGTAGCAATGAACGCCATCACGGCTGTAGGTAATGAACACGGCGTTAAGCTGAAGTTCTTCCATGGACGCGGTGGAGCTCTTGGACGTGGCGGCATGCCGCTCAACCGTAGTATTCTTGCTCAACCCCCGCATACGATTGGTGGAGGCATCAAGATTACGGAGCAGGGAGAGGTTATTTCTTCCCGTTATTCCCTTCAAGGGATTGCATACCGCAGTCTGGAGCAAGCAACTTCGGCTCTGATCACAGCAGCACTCAATGGTCTTGAGCCGCAAGAGTCAGCATCCGAGCGTCATTGGGATAGCATTATCAAAGAGATTTCGGAAGTATCCCTGACAAAGTATCAGGATCTGATTTTCCGTGATCCGGACTTCTTCACCTTCTTCAAGGAATCAACACCGCTTCCGGAGGTTGGTGAACTGAATATTGGTTCCCGTCCATCCAAGCGTAAGAATAGCGATAAGTTTGAAGATCTGAGAGCGATCCCGTGGGTATTCGCTTGGACACAAAGTCGTTATCTGCTTCCGGCATGGTATGCGGCAGGAACAGGACTGCAAAGTTACTATCAGGATAAAGAGGAAAATCTGATTGTCCTGAAAGAAATGTATGCAAGCTTCCCATTCTTCCGCACGCTGATTGATACGGTGCAGATGGCAATTGCCAAAGCAGATCTGGTGATTGCCAAAGAATACTCAGCCATGACTTCCAACAAGGAAGCACGTGATCGCATATACGGTCAGATTGAAGCTGAATTCAAGCTCACAAAAGAGTTGATTCTTAAAATTACCGGAGAAGCTGAAATTCTGGATGATGTACCGGTTATTCAGGAATCCATTCGTCTTCGTAATCCTTATGTAGATCCGTTGTCCTACATGCAAGTTCAACTTCTGAGCGAGCTCAGAGATATGCGCGAACGTGGTGAGGATGATACGGAACTGCTTAGAGAAGTATTGCTGACCATTAACGGCATCGCTGCAGGACTGCGTAATACAGGTTGATTATCAAACTGTTCAAATGAATGATTATATGAAACAAAGTACCCATTACTTTGTTAACTAAAAGCTCCATTCTCTGCTCTACGGAGTGAGAGATGAAACGGGACTCCTGCTGGAGTTCCCGTTTTTACTGTTTTTGGCGGATATTTGTCATACAGTCTTGATTTTTGACCAAAGTTGATTTACGATTTGATTGGTGAATTACAAGTGTGGACGGGTATCAGAAGACGGAAGACCCATCAGCATGTCTGGGGGAATAAGGGTGGACAATTTGGAGAATAGGCTTGTGAAACTGGTGCTTAAGGGCGACCAGAGAGCCTTTGCAGAAATCGTTGAACTATATAAGGACAAGCTGTTTCATTTGGCATACCGGATGCTGAACAATCGTCATGAAGCTGAAGACGTTGTGCAGGAGACGTTTTTGCGTGTGTTTCGTAATATGGAGAAGTACGATCCGAACCAGAAGTTTTCAACCTGGATCTACCGGATTGCGACCAATCTGTGTATTGACCGACTGCGCAGAAAGAAACCTTCATACTCGTTAGATGCCGAACTGAATGATCAGGAAGGATCTGATGGTTATGCGATGCTCCCGAGTGATGATCGCACACCGGAGAGTGAAGCACTTCTGTCAGAGACGCAGACACTCATTCGTGAGGCCATTGACAGTTTGCCAGCCAAGTATAAGTCCGTTATGATTCTGAGATATTTACAGGACTTGTCGCTACAGGAAATCAGTGATGTTACAGGTATGCCCGTAACAACGATCAAGACACGCGTTCATCGGGGCCGTGATTTTCTACGCAAAAAATTGGAGTATAAGTTATAAATGTTAAACGCCTTTAAATCTGGGCGAAATTAATTGAAACATATCCGAAACGGATGCGTATGTAATGTATGCAAGTCTTATGCGTGCTTTTTAATGGCTCATGGACTAAGTGATTTAAGAAAGGATTGGCTCTCATATGGATTGCAACTCGGCCGTCTCTTTAATGCATGAATGTTTGGATGAGTCGTTGTCCCCGGCCCAGAAGGTTGAGCTGAAAAGTCACCTTGTGATCTGTCCGGATTGTCGCATGCGCTTTAAAGAGTTGGAACAGACGGAAATGCTACTCTTTGCCATGAAACACTATTCACCGTCTGCCTCGGATGAGCTGACCAATCGAATTATGAATGCTCTGCCCCAGCCCAAGAGACAGCAAGCATGGCTCAAATGGGTGAAAGGACATCCCGCGCTGACGGCGGCAGCCTTCTTTTTGGTCGTGATGCTCTTTAGCGCCTTGAATTTCTGGAATCAGAACAACGAAATGGTCGTTAAGGGAAATAATCTGGACCAGATCGTGATTCAGGGTAACACGGTTATTGTTCCTGAAGGTAAGTCTATTGCTGGCGATCTTACGATAGAAAATGGAACTGCACAAGTATATGGTGATGTGAACGGCAATCTGACGGTTATCGACGGACAACTGTTTCAGGCTTCAACGGCGCATATTTCAGGTCAGGTGAAAAGTATTGACCAGGCGCTGGACTGGTTCTGGTACAAAATAACCAATATGGTAAATGAAGTAGCTTATCGCTAGAACAGGGTAAATCTTCAATGGTATATACCAAGCAGGGTACCTCCAGATTGCAAGGGGTACTCTTTTTTTATACGTAAACTTTGTAATTCATGGTAAATGTGATGTTTATGCGCAGTTTGTGACTGCCGTAACTTGCAACCTGAACGTTAACGTTATAACCTAGATACTAAAGAGAACATACTACTACATATAGATAAGCATTTTGCAGGAATCCAATGATGTAAAATGCGGAGACAAAGGATTATATAAAATCCTAATGGGTTAATATGAGATCAGGGTTCACTCATCAATGGGGATAGCGGGGGCTGGCTTATGAATTATTTTGCTGACTTAACGTGGAAAGAGTCCATTAAGGACGTTATCGATATATTGATCGTTACCTATATTATGTACAAACTGATTTTGCTTGTGCGGGGTACGCGTGCGGTTCAGCTCCTAAAAGGAATTCTGTTCCTTGTGCTGATCTGGGCATTAAGTACGTGGCTAAACCTGTATACGCTCAAGTGGTTGATGAACCAAATGTTTACGTTTGGTGTCGTTGCGGTGTTCATTATCTTTCAGCCGGAACTGCGTCGTGGTCTGGAGCAATTGGGACGTGGGAAGCTGTTTGGGCGTTCAGCGGCAGCAAGTGATGAAGAATTAACGGTGTTAATTGGTGAGATTATTAAGTCTGTTAATTATTTGTCACGACGTAAAATTGGCGCATTGGTCGTATTTGAACGTGAAACGGGTCTGAACGATTACACGGAATCGGGCATTAAGATGCAATCTCTCGTCAGCTCCGAGCTGATGATTAACATCTTTATTCCAAATACACCGCTCCATGATGGAGCCGTCATTATACAGGGAAAACAAATTTCGGCGGCAGCCTGTTATTTGCCATTATCAGAAAATCCGTTTATCAGCAAGGAATTGGGAACACGCCACCGTGCAGCAATCGGGATTACCGAAGTTGCAGATGCGATCTGTTTGGTTGTCTCTGAGGAGACAGGACAGGTGTCGCTGGCGATGAATGGACAGGTCGTTCGTGATATTAAGGAAGAATCGCTGATTGCCAAATTGTATGAGGAGTTGCGCCCTACTTCCAATCTGAAAAAGAATGGCTGGACAACCTTCTGGAAACGGAAGGGAGGACGTAACAATGGATAAGTGGTTTAACAACAATAACTTTGCCAAAATACTTGCACTTGCGGTGAGCCTGCTGCTCTGGTTCATGATTCATCTGGATGAAGTACCAACCACCCCTACGATTACGACAGGGACAACCAATAAGGTTGTGGAACGTACGGTGCCTGTTCAACCTTATGGATTAGACAGCAACAGTTATGTGCTTACTTCACTAAGTACAGATGAGGTCCGGCTGGAAATCAAAGGGCAGCGTTCGATGCTTACATCGATTTTTACCAATGATGATTACAAGGTACTGGTCGATCTGAGTCAGGTGAAAGATGGGTCCAATACACTGCCGCTGGTGCCAGATCTGCCTTCCGGGGTAGAAGTGGTCAGCATGGAGCCTTCCATGGTTACCGTGAATGTAGAAAAATTGGGCACCAAATCTTTCAATGTGAATATTGTACCCGAAGGAGAAGCATCCGCCGGATACAGCGCTGGGACGCCCGTAATTGAACCTTCAGGTCCGGTTAAGGTAACTCTGCCCGAAGGGCAACTTGAAGCTGTAGCGAAGGTCCAGGGCAGTGTGAGCGTGAAAGATGCCAAGGAAGATGTCATCCAGAAAAAAGTGAAACTCCAGGCATACGATGCTGAAGGTAAGGTCCTTGAAAATGCGATTATAACGCCACAAACGGTTGAAGTCCGGGTTCCGGTCAATCAGCCCTATACATCTGTACCCTTAAGAATCAAATATTCGGGACAGTTGCCTGAAGGCCTGGTTCTCTCCACGGTAGAGCCAAGCGTGAAAGAAGTCTCGGTTTATGGATCAGAGGACGCACTTGCGGGTATACAGGCCTACGACCAAGTAACCCTTGATCTGACGCAGTTCGAGCAGTCAGGTACGTCGACAGTTAACGTGGACTTGACGCCGCCTTCCGGTTTTGAGAAAATCGAGCCTAGTTCGATTCAGATTAAGGTAACCATATCCCCATTTGACGAGGCAGAGGAGACGACGAAAGTCTTTCCAAATGTCCCCATCACACTTACCGGTGCGGGGAATGGATTGGAAGGTACACTGGTTACGCCTCGAAGTGGCGGTCTAAACCTCACACTTACAGGGTCAGCTAGTATGCTCGAGGGTCTGAGTAGTGATGATCTCACGTTGACGGGGGATCTTGCTGGGCTTGCGGTCGGAACGCATGAGATTGAGCTTGAAGCCGAACTGCCCCGTTTTGCCAAACTGGATGAATCATCTAATGCTCTGAGTGCAACGGTCAAAATTAGTGAAAAGGCTGAAGATACAACGACCACTCCTGGCGAAGACCCGACAGATGAGGGAACGGTAGCACCTGACCCTGCACCAGCCGAGGTCGAAAATGGGGAAACCGAGCCTGTTCCTGATGAAGAAGAGACGGAATCGAATACGGACAATCAGGATCAGGGTCAACAGGGGAGCACAACCAATCGAGGAAGTTTAAATAACAATAACAGCGGTAGTGGCAGTAAAAGTGGCTCAAATCCGTAACGTTCTAATTCTAAAATTCTTGAAAAATAATAACAGTGCTCGTATATGATGCGAATAGAAGGAGTTAAATCATGGGGAAATATTTTGGTACAGACGGTGTAAGAGGGGTTGCCAATAAAGAGCTAACGGCAGAGCTGGCTTACAGCATTGGACGTTGTGGTGGTTACGTGCTTGCAGGTGGTGTGGAAAGACCGAAAGTGGTTATCGGCATGGATACTCGTATCTCGGGATTGATGTTAGAATCCGCTCTGGTTGCAGGTCTGTTGTCCATCGGCGCTGATGTAATTCGTCTGGGCGTTGTGTCCACTCCGGGAGTGGCATACATTGCACGTTTGTTGAAGGCTGATGCGGGCGTGATGATCTCGGCTTCCCACAATCCAGTCGAGGATAACGGAATCAAGTTCTTTGGCGGAGATGGCTTCAAGCTGTCCGATGAGACAGAGAACCGGATTGAAGAGCTGATGGATGCGGAGACAGATCAATTGCCACGGCCAGTTGGTGGCGGTCTGGGTACCGTAACGACGGATGAAGAATCCCGTTATCGCTACCTCGATTTCCTGAAAACGACTGTAAATGAGTCATTCTCCGGTCTTAAAATTGTTCTGGACTGTGCAAACGGAGCAGCTTATGAGCTGGCACCGAAATTGTTCAGTGAACTTGGTGCAGAAGTCATCGCCATTGGTGCTGAGCCTAACGGCCTGAATATCAATGAGCAATGTGGATCAACTCATCCAGAGAACCTGAAACAGGAAGTACTCAAACATAAAGCAGATCTGGGTCTTGCTTTTGACGGGGATGCCGATCGTCTGATTGCTATTGATGAGACAGGTGCTGAGGTGGATGGAGACTTCATTCTGTGTATCTGTGGTGATGCGATGAATCGTGCAGGCAAGTTGAAGGACAGTACCGTTGTATCGACCGTTATGAGTAACATCGGATTCTACAAAGCAACGGAGAAACTTGCACTGAAAACAGCTAAAACGGCAGTAGGTGACCGTTATGTGATGGAAGAAATGCGTCGCGGCGGTTACAACCTGGGCGGAGAGCAGTCCGGCCATGTTATTTTCCTGGATTACAATACAACCGGAGACGGTATGCTGACTGCGATCCAACTCGTGGATACACTCAAGGCTTCCGGTAAAAAACTGAGTGAACTAAAAGCGCTGATGACCCAGTACCCACAAGTATTGGTCAATGTGCGTGTTGAAGATAAGAGCAAATATGAGGGCAATTCTGCGATTGAGCAAGCTATTGCTACAGTAGAACAACAACTCGGCGATAATGGACGTGTACTCGTTCGTGCTTCAGGTACTGAATCTCTGATCCGTGTTATGGCGGAAGGACCAGATAAAGACGAACTTGAACAATTTGTGTCTCAAATCGCAGATGTAGTGCAAAAAGAACTGGTATAGGACTGGAAGAAATCCCTCGTTCATACGGTTCTTTAAAGGGAATTGTTGTGTAAAAGGGGTCTAATAGAACAAGATTTAGGACTTATAGTGGAATATTCCTGCGTCCCGGCCTGATGAGACCAAGGGTCCGATTATCCGGTCGGGATTGTGGGTAAATATGCTGAAATTGTCACAGGTACTTTGCTCCATTGCAAAATGGACCTGACGTGCATATAATGAGTGGAGTCGTCATTCAGACACAGAAAGTGAGGAACGAGGTTACAGTTACACAAGCGCCAGAGCTTGGAGTTGCGCGGGATGATGTTGATCAGGATTTCTTCTAGGTTGAAGAACGGCTGATTAAGATCAACGGCAATCAAGCTGACGAGGTGGAGGTGTTCGGATTGTTCGGCGGGGACCTCCCGGTGAAGCACCAGAGCCGTAAACCGGATTGCGGAAAAGGGATAGGTGACTGTCCACACAACGCGCCGGTGTAGGTGCAAGAGTTAAACTAAAATTCAAATGAATGTGCGCGAAGAGCGTAAACAGTACGCGGACGGGAAAATGATGTACATTCATGATTGCATTCATAACAGCTTATGATGACTGCGGGGCGACACGAGGTCGCTCTGATCATTGATAACTGAATAGGTAACAAGTATTCATGAACCGCTAGGCAATCACTCATTTTTCCGATATGCCGCCTCTGCCTGTTTCTCTTCGTGACACAGTATTCATATACAAACGGAGGAAATAAACTATGTGCGGTATTGTTGGATATATTGGTAATAAGAACACTCAATCGGTATTGGTCGAAGGCTTGAAGAAACTTGAGTATCGTGGTTATGATTCTGCAGGTATCGCGGTATTCACACCGGAAGGTCTGCAAATCACGAAAGCTCTCGGTCGTCTTGCGAACCTTGAAGCCAAGCTGGATGGTGCACCATTGGTAGGTAATGCCGGAATCGGACACACACGTTGGGCAACTCATGGTAAACCATCGGATGAAAACTCTCATCCACACACAGATGGAAGCCAGAAGTTCTCTGTTGTGCATAACGGTATTATTGAGAACTACCTGGATCTGAAGGACGAATTGATGGCTCAAGGTCACACGTTCACTTCCGAGACAGATACTGAGGTTATCTCTCACCTGATCGCACGTGAATACAATGGTGATATCGTTAAAACAGTGCAAAAAGTGATCACGTTGTTGCGTGGTGCATTCGCACTGGGTGTATTGACAGAGCATGAGCCGGAGAAACTCGTAGCTGTGCGTCAAGCAAGCCCATTGATTATTGGTATTGGTGAAGGCGAGAACTTCATTGGTTCCGACATCCCGGCAATTCTGGAACATACACGTAACGTGTACATTCTGAATGATGGTGAAATGGCTGTTTTGACACATGATGCTGTCGAATTGATGACGATTGAAGGCAACTTTATTTCTCGGGAAATGATTCGTGTCGATTGGGATGCTGTAACTGCAGAAAAAGGCGGATTCGAGCACTTCATGCTGAAAGAGATTCATGAGCAACCAAAAGCATATCGTGATACAATGCTGGGTCGCATCGATAATGAAAGCAAAAAGGTTCAACTTCCTGAGTTGAAAATGACAGAAGAACAAATTAAAAATATCCGTAACGTTCAAATCATTGCATGTGGTACAGCTTACCATGCAGGTCTGGTTGGACGTACAGTGATTGAGCAATTGGTGCGTATTCCGGTTGAAACAGATGTGGCTTCCGAGTACCGTTACCGTTCCCCAATTGTGCACAAAGATACACTCGTAATTGTAGTGAGCCAATCCGGTGAAACTGCCGATACGCTTGCTGCATTGCGCGAAGCACAATCCAATGGCGCACATGTACTGGCAATCACAAACGTAGTGGGCAGTTCCATTGCGCGTGATGCAGATGATGTTATCGCAACATTGGCAGGTCCTGAAATTGCAGTAGCTTCTACCAAAGCGTATACTTCACAGTTGATCGCGTTCAACTTGCTGGGTCTGTACCTTGCACAAGTTCGTGGTACTCAATCTGCAGAAGAGATTGCACACACGCTGGCAGCGATGCAAGCATTGCCTGAACAAGTGGAATCCATGTTGGAGCAAGCGGAGGCAATCAAAGGATATGCAGAGCAAATCTCCAAACATGAACATCTCTTCTTCATCGGCCGTGGTCTTGACTATGCAGTAGCTCAAGAAGGATCGTTGAAACTGAAAGAGATCTCTTACATTCACTCTGAAGCTTATGCTGCGGGTGAGTTGAAACACGGTACACTCGCATTGATCGAAGACGGTATCCCTGTTATTGCCCTGGCAACACAGGAAAACGTACTTGAGAAAACAGTGAGCAACATCAAAGAAGTGAAAGCACGTGGTGCGGATGTACTGGCAATTACGTACGAAGAGCACGTAGCACCATTGCTGAAATCCGTAGACCAGGCGTTTGCAATTCCTAAGACGCTGCCATTGCTTAGCCCGGCTCTGTCTGTAGTTGCACTGCAATTGCTGGCATACTACGCTTCCCTGGCACTGGGTCACGATGTGGATAAACCACGTAACCTGGCGAAAAGCGTAACAGTTGAGTAAGGGATTGGCTAAATTCTTATAGTAGTAACGAAGATATATTAAAAGGGTCCTGATGACTTTGTCATCAGGACCCTTTTTGTTATAAACACATTATTCAATTTTCAATGTCCAGATCAGCATAAGGATATTTTATTAAAAGACTTATACGGATAGCGGGGTTAGAGGATGAGAGCACTGTTACTATAGGGTAATGCAGGCGAGTTTCATGTTTCTTGAAATGTATATCCAATTATAGTTGTTATATGAATCGGAATGCTAGTTATAAGAAAACACTTCATTATGTCTCTCATACGATCAGTTTCTAACTGGGTATGGCCATGACAACAAGATAATTTGCAATGAGTGTGAGTATGATGATTATAAATAGCCTTATCCATTGTTATGTTAGTTCTGAAATTTACTGTTGGTTATGCCCAAGTTGTAGTCGTTTCAACCGGGAGACGATAGGAAGGATAGCCATCTTTGGCTGCTTTACCTATGGAGATCAACATCACGGGCTGGAACCGTTCTTTATCCAGGCCGAAAGCTTCAGCGATCTGACCTTTGTCATAACCAGCCATAGGATTCGTATCATAGCCATGAGCACGGGCAACGAGCATGAGTTGCATAGATATGAGGCCTGAATCAATGAGGTTCATATCACGCAGTTCGGATGCGCTCATGTTCGCATAATAAGGTTGTACCTGCTGCATCTGCATATCCATGATGTCTTGTGGCATGTACCCAAGTTCCACTGATTTGCTGAAGATCTCTTCCATGTATTCAACATTGTTAGCATCGTAGAATACGGCAATGACAGCCGAAGACGTTAATGCCTGTGTCTGGTTAAAAGAGGCCAGTGGTGCAAGCTTCTCTTTGCCTTCAGCACTGTCGATGACAAGAAAACGCCACGGTTGCATGTTAATCGCCGAAGGGGCACGTGAAGCTTTCGCCAGTATTTCGGTCATCTCCTCGCGGCTGATTTTTACTTCAGGATCGTAGGTTTTAACGGAATGGCGCTCCAAGACGATGGTATCAAAATCATTTGTTTTGTTGAATTGGCCGGTAATTGTATTCATATCGATTTCTCTCCTCATATCTAATAGTGGTGAGAGTGGGTTATGGTTTATATCTTAATCCGTCTCACTATGAGGATTGTAAACTATGAAGTATACTTTATAGCAAGAAAAAGAAATGAGGGTGTTCCATATGAAAATTAGTGAAGTGGCAAACAGGGTAAACCTTCCGATATCCACTATTCGGTACTATGAGAAGATAGGTATTATCACGGATGAACATGTGCTGAGAGATCAAAATAATTATCGGATATATGCGCAGAGCATTATTCAGCATCTGGAAGTGGTCAAACAATGTTTAGTTGTTGGTTTTACGATCCATGAGATCCAATCTATGATCTCTAAACATGGGTTTTCAAGAAATGATCAAGCAAGCATTATCCAAGCGAAAATATCAGAAATTGAAGAAGCACAAAAACAATTAGAGAATTCCAAACAAAATCTGTACGAAATTCTTAAATCGGATATTACGTGTGAGGATGGTTTTGGTAAGTATTGAGCCGGACGTCCCTCTTGAGGTTTTCATACAGTACGCTTTTACATCAAATCGATTTAATCGAGTACATACCGTCCTGTAAACACAGACTACCAGGCTGCCCCGTTTCCACCTTCACCTCAGTAGCAAATACACCGGGCATGCGCCCATCTGGGAACCAGGGCATCTGTTTATCAATGACAATAAACATACCTTCTGCATCACCTGTGGGAGAGAAGTTCTTTCCGTCTCCGGCAAATGGTTTAAGGTGATAATGTCCATCCAATGTGCTCATCGTCTCAGGAACATCATCAACAGGCATGCCGATTTCACTAATACATAGCAGATGCTTCACTTCAAAAGCTTCATCCACTGCATTATCGAGTGAGTGGTGAGCGATGAATTCCATCAAGTTGCCGCTCGGATCATAGAAATAAATGGCTGTTGCATCCCAGTAAGGGAAATAGAATTCATCCTGTCCAGCTTTGGAGAGCAGCGAAATGTTACGGTCTTGGGCCCACCTTTTCGCATCAGCAAGTTTATTCGTTGGAATCGTAAACGCTACATGATAGTAGGGCTTCTCTTGCTCTGGCGCCTTCTTGAAAGAAAGGACCGAGTCTCCGGCACGGAACGAAACGCATGTTGTACTATCCTCCATCAGATCCATTCCTAATGAAATAGCGTAAAACTCTTTTATAGCCTCAATGTGATGGGTCAACAAACCAACTTCTCTTATTTTCATTCTATTTTAATACCTCTCCTTCTAAACTATCCCATGATTAAAATACTCAATCGTCTTCTCAATAAATGCCTTGGCCGATTGCGTGAGGTAACGGTCGGAGCGATGAATAATCTCAAAGTGTCGATATGGCGGATCATCCGTAATGCGGATACAGCGTAGTCTGGGTTCATTCATCGCTTGGATCAAAGGATAAGGCAGCAGTGTTCCTCCAACGTTGGCTTTGACCAGGCTAATGATAGAGGTTGCAGAACTAGTCTCCATGATGGTGTTTAGGGTGAATCCATATTTACGGCAATAGCCATCGACCAATTCCCTGCCCGTAAATCCTTCAGGGAACATCACCGTTTGAATATCACGCAGTTCCTGGATTCCAATCGTCCCTCGTTCAGCCCAATCATGATTCTCGGAAACAACCAGTACATATTCTTCACTGCACAAAGGAATTCGTACAAGCCGGCTATCAGGGGCAGACGTGATCTCAATGCCGATGTCGACTTCATTTTCCAACACTTGATTCACGACGTAGATCGAAGAGACGACCTTCAGTTGTACCTTGGGAAATCGGGCATGAAAATCAACGAGCAGTGGAGTGATGCGGTAATCCAAATCGGATGGAAGAACACCAATGACTAACCGACCTCGCTGATCATTGCGAAATTCAGCCAACGCATCTTGGGTATTCTGTAAATGCCGGATCATCTGTACACAATGCTCGAGAAACAGAGTCCCAGCCTGGGTCATCACAATCTTTTTGCCGACACGGTCAAATAAGGGAACACCAAGTTCATCCTCCAACCCACGTATTTGTTGACTCAACGTAGGTTGAGATATGCCAAGTTTCTCAGCTGCCCGAGTAAAATGAAGCTCCTCGCACACCGTAATAAAGTTTTCCATCTGACGAATCTCCATGAATTCACCTCTATCATTGGTTTTGTTAATCATTTTAATAGAAACAATAGTATTGTTCAATCATTATATTGAATCTATACTTAGTCAGTGTACCAACCCAAGATCCTTTCGGACCAATAAGAACTTGGTAAATGCATCGATACTACTACCATGAGGTGATCCATAATGAAAATTTTTTATATTGTATTGGCGCTTATACTGGCTTCACTGAACTTAAGACCACCCATTACCTCCATTTCTCCTCTCATGAGCACTATACAGCATGATCTGGGTTTGAGTGGAATGACGGCCAGTTTGTTAACTACATTACCTGTATTATGTATGGGCATATTCGCTCCGTTCTCTGTAAGACTAAGTAGAAGGTGGGGGAACGAAGGTGCCATTGTTCTGGCTTTAATTCTTATTGGGATAGGTACGGGACTACGATGGTTCGTGGGTGCAACTCCGTTGATGATGTTCACTTCTTTTCTGTCCGGTGTGGGGATTGCGATGGCAGGGCCGCTCTTGTCCAGCTTCATTAAGCAGTATTTCCCTAACCGAGTGGCAGCCATGGTAGGCATCTACTCTACGGCGATGGTGATGGGGGCCAGCATTAGCGTGGGACTATCGGTTCCGCTGCAGCATGCACTGGGCGGATCGTGGAGAGGCTCTTTGGCTGTATGGGCGCTACTCGCAACGATTGCATTGCCAATCTGGCTGAGATTAGCTTGGACTGCGCGCAGAGATCGACAATCGGGACAAACTTCGGCTGTAATACATGCACAACTACCGGTGAAGAACAGCCGTGCATGGATACTGACATTATTTTTCGGGCTGATGGCAGCGATCTTCTATTCATTAACCGCTTGGCTTGCACCAGCAATTCAAAGCCAGGGATACAGCCAAGAGACTGCTGGCAACATTCAAACGTTATTTACATTAATATCGCTGCCCTCAACGTTATTCATTCCCATGCTTGTACACAGGTACCATAGACGTGTATTCTGGCTTGTCGGATGTGCGTTGTTGGAGTTGATAGGTGTCCTGATGCTGAATCTCTCTGTCAGCCCGTGGCTCGCGGCGATCCCGCTCGGTATTGGTGCAGGTGGACTGTTTCCGATTGCACTTATGTTGCCGATTGACGAGACAAGTAATGCTCAGGAAGCTAGCAGTTGGTCGGCAATGACTCAATCTGGTGGCTACATCTTGGGAGCACTGGGGCCGCTGGCAATTGGTTGGCTCCGCGATCTAACAGGCAGCTTCGTGCAAGCATTCTATGGTTTGGCTATCATCATCGTGTTGCAGATTATCGTTCAATTGGCTATTGGCAATAAAAAAAGCTCAAAAGTTGTTGATCATGAGCAGGAGCTAAAAGGCATGTAAAGTGAAATGGATATAGAAATATGATCTTTATATATGATCCAACAAGTTCATATAGTACAGCCGCAGTGATTCTTTTAACGTTTCCGGTTCCATGATCTTAATGGATTTTCCAAATCCTGCAAGGTACCGAACAATGAAATCAAGTTCATGAGTCTCATAAGAACCTACAAGAAGCATTTGTGCCAATTCATTGCCCGGTTCGTTGACGTGCATGATCTGCATAGATGGATAATGTTCTTGCTGGAATAGCTCAACCCCGGCTTCGTCAATCAGGCACTTGAACGTAGTTGCTTGTTCCGATGGTTTCCATAACGAATGGGTATCCTGTGCTTGAAGTTCAATAACATGAGCCAAAGGTTCAATATCTGACACTTCGGCTGAGGTGATGCGGTCGCAGCGGAATACACGATAAGCCTGTTTATTCAGATCATACGCCTGGCAATACCAGTAGCCTCTCTTGGCATAGAGCGTGATGGGTTGGATCGTGCGGATGTTGGAGTTGGATGGACGAGAAGATGAATCCGATTGCTCAGGATCAGTATGGTCTGCAGGAGACGACCTTTGATCTGGTGATCTGCGCTGATCAGGATACGTAATCTGGATTACTAAATTTTGCACAGCAGCCATCAACAAAAACTCCAAATGTGCACTATCGCGGATCTGCTCTGTATGTCGGAAGGATACCCGGTGTTGAATGTTCTCAATATCCTGTCGTTGCTTGTCGGATAACGCGCTCATAAATTTCTCATGAATATTACGGAAAGAAACCTGAAAAGGTAAGCTGGAGAAGCTGCGGAGCGCCTGCATCGCAAAATAAAGGGCATGAAGCTCACCTGTGTTAAATGATATGGGAGGCAGCTGCATCTGTTGCAGCAGTCGATATCCGCCGTAGCGCCCATATTCGACATAGATGGGCGCACCCAACTCTTCCAATGAAGCGATGTCTCTTAACGCGGTTCGCTTGGAGATCTGAAACTCCTGCATGAGATCTTGCAGGGTGAACTGTTGTTTTTGATTAATAAAGCGAAGCATCTGGTTCATGCGTTCTGATTTTTTCATATCGAACCCTCTTAATGGTGCCATGGATTGGCACCTTTCGTTGTTATAGTGTTAAGTGTAATCCAATAGGAACTAGGAGGCAACATAATGAATTTTGAAGTGATACCATTTTTGTCGATGAACGGGGACGCGGCGGCAGCCATTGCTTTTTATGAGGAGTTTCTGGGCGCCAAGGTGATATTCAAGAAAAGCTATAAGGAAATGAAGGAGATGAACCCGGGCTTTGAGTACCCCGCAGGCCAAGATGACTATGTTACACATTCAGTGCTGGAGATTGGGGTTAACAAGATCATGATCGCGGAAGAGGCAATGGACACGGAGAGACCATGGCTGCTGGGAAACAGCAGTTCACTATGTATTCAATCCAAAGATAAAAGTACAATCGATCAGCTGTATCATTCTCTGATGCAACATGAGGGTGTTAAGGTACTGGTTCCCTATGAACAAAATGAATTCAGCCCAGGTTACGGCATTGTGCGAGATCCGTTTGGCATTGCGATTCAGCTGTGTGTGACGGTGCATGATTTTTAATCGAGGTGAGGCGTCCACTCATTCATTCATGCCTCAAGTGAATATTCATCACTAAAGCCCACTTCAGTAATCTGATAGGCTACGAATGATGTTGGAATACAAAAGAGACATGCTCTTGTTGAGCATGTCTCTTTTGAGCTTGATAACTTTCATTCAGCCATTTGGTGAGTCTAAATGTGGCTCCACTTTCTAAACCTCCTGCAGACTGGTGGCCTCCAGCTTGGCAAGACGTTTCATTACTTTCTTGAGCATCATAGAGGCTTTGACGCGTAAGGGAAGATCGGCGGAGATTTCGATGGTGTACGCTTCCGTGAGAATCTGCTCTTTGAGTTCAGCCACCGATGCACATGGACGATCCAACACGTTGTATACACTGCCGTATTGCAGACATTGGTGTGTATCACTTCCGGCGGTAACCGGTTTGCCTAGGGATTGGGCAAACGGTTCGACCTGACTGCGGCAGGTTTGGATATCCATTTTGTACATGTCCTTGGCGTTCAGGTCAAATGCATCCAGACGTCCAAGCAGGTTGCGGTCCAACTGATGCAGCGGAGTGGATTCGCGGAAAGGGTGTGCCCCAATTTTGAGTAAAGGCCAAGCTTCAGCCAGATCCAGCAGGTTGGCAAAGGGAATGAAAGACCCCTTGGACGTATAATTTTCCAGGCCGGCACGGATGGTGAGGATATGTTCTTTTTGACCAATCAGCAAAATGTGCCCCGTCTCCTGAATATCCACTTCCATCCCTGGGAAAATGCGAAGTCCGTCTGCATCGTAGTATTCTCCGTTATAAGGGTAAAGACGATCCAGCGTCTCATAGACATCGTAGAAGTGACGGGTGTTAAAATGCTCTGTAAGCGCGAGGGCATCCAGCCCGCTGGCTTTCGCTTCCGTGACCATTTCTGTGAAATACTCGATCGAGAAATCAGAGTTTTTGGATAGTTTTCCGTGAGTATGAAGATCAATGCGCATAATGACACTCCCTTTATTCCATGAATGGTTAAGTATATGAATTACAGAATTTCATAATGTGTGCCGAACCAGAACAGCAGTGCCACATAAAGTGCCGATGCAGCGAGAAATCCGATGTCACGTGGGGTGATTTTTAGATGGGCCAGCTTCAGACGTTTGGATTCTGGATGTTTCATGCCGTAAGAGAAACCGCGTGTCTCCAGTGCTTCAACGGTTGTGCGTGAGCGTTTGGCTGTAGCCAGCATGAGTGGGAAGAAGGACACAATGAACAGTTTCATATAATAAACGACAAGCCGCCAATAGAGCCATCCATGCCGGGAAGGAACAAGGCCCCGCAGTCGGTAGGACAACATGATATTCCGGAATTCACCAAACAGCACTGGCAAGATCCGATAAGCGTAAGAGAGGCTGAACGAGAATGTTGCAGGCATGCCGAGTGCAAGTAATCCATCACCAATCCGTTCCGGGTCCATACCCGAGAAGACGGTAATACTCGCCAGCGAGACGATCGATAGTTTCAGGGTGAGCAGCAACAGGGGGAATGCAGATTCCCAATTGCCCCCGAAGAACAGCGAGATGATAAACATCCAGCCCACTTGACCGATTAACCCCAGGCAGAGAATGATGATAATAAAGGGAGCAGCCCGAGATAAAATCGTGGTGGTGACCATGAGCAGGAACATGCCAAGCAGCACGGTGCCGTTATGAATAAACCAGGGTACAATGGCAAAAAAGAGATACCATATCAGCATAGCACGCGGGTCAATCCGTGACAGGCTGGCATGACCACTGCCATATACGGTATTCATTAGCTCCAGCTGTATGCGTTCAATGGATAGTTTGTCAAACCAGTTGCGGACAAGCTGCATAACGAGCCTCCTCCTTGGCGAATGATTGATTCAACAGACTTGCAACAAAGGCATCGGTTGTAGGATAAAGTGTAGGCAATCCGATACGGTGCGAGAGCTCCATGATCTGCGTAAGTGCAAGTCCCGATCGACGCAGAAGGGATTCATCTGCGAATACCTCGGAAGGGGTGCCGTCGGCTTCTACCCGGCCATTGTGAAGTACAATGACCCGACTGGCCCACTGGGTAACCAGTTGCATGTCATGCGTGGCAATGACGGTTGTTCGCACATGCTGATCGAGTTCATCCAGTACACCGATTAATTCTTCGCGCGTAGCCAGATCCAGATTAGCAGTAGGTTCATCGAGCAACATGAGGGAAGGTTTCATGGCTGCGCCGATGGCGAGGGTAACTCGCCGTTGTTGTCCACCGCTAAGGAGTCGGGCATCCCTCTCTTGGAGTGGCGTAAGCCGGAAGCGATCCAGCACATGAGCGATCTGCTGGTCAGCTTCCTGAATGCGACGGGTTTTCAGGAAATACGCCACTTCTTTGCGCACACTGTCTTCGATAAACATCTCGGAGGAGTTCTGAAAAATATAAGCGACCCTGCCAGCAAGCTGTTCCAAAGATGATCGATGGGTAACTTCGCCCAAAACGCTGACGCTGCCTTCTTGAGGCAAGCTGATTCCAGCCATGAGTTTGAGCAGTGAAGACTTGCCGGCTCCGTTGTTGCCCACCAAGGCAATCCGTTCTCCTTCATGCAGTGAAAAGTTAATGCCACGAATAACCTCATGCTCTTTTTTGCCCAGTCCTCTGTACCGTAACCGCGTATTTCGAAATTGGACAATGGGAACGGGCTGCCCAGTAGAATCTGTCAGTGTGCCTCCCGATATCCGAGACATGGCTGAACCGTTCTGCTCCATGGCAGACTGGATCGTATTCACGGTTTGCATCTGCAACGAATGCTCTGCGGCAACCGTCTGTTTGCCTGAAGCATGTATGTTCTGCTGGTATTGTCGTTGTACAAAGTAAATCGCGGCTTCATCCAACGTAATGGGTAACCAATGACGAGTAGCAGAATCCTGAATACCGCTGGAGAATTCACCTTCCTTAAATTGCTCAACGGCTTGAATAGCTGCACGAGTCACCTCGGGTGGCTGAATGCCAAGCCGCTCCAGATCGGCGATTCGATTCAAGCCTTCCTTGACGGGAAGATTCCATAACACACGGCCTTTATCCATCAGCACCACATCCGCGCAGAAGTCGGCGATAAATTCGGTATGATGTTCAATGACGATAATCGTCTTGCCATATTCCGTATTTAATCGGGACAGACATTCGTAGATCAGTCTCGCATGCTGCGGATCAAGCTGCGAGACAGGCTCATCGACGATCAGAATATCCGGGTCGAGTGACAGGGCACCAGCCAGAGCGAGCAGATGTTTCTGCCCACCACTCAATTCCCAGATGTATCGGTTATGAATGGTATCCAGTCCGCACATGACAAGTGCGTGTTCACCCAACTCCCGGTAGTTGGATAACCCGTAGTTCAGAGGTGCAAAGAAGGCTTCATCCAGAACGGTTGGGCGGACCAATTGGTTATCAAAGTCCTGGTATACGTAACCGATTTTTCTGGACAGGTCTGCAACACTTCGGCCTTCAGCAGGTACACCAAGTACATGGACTTCACCAGAGAAGTCTCCCGTGTAGAATTGGGGGATCAGGCCGTTGAACAATTTGCACATCGTGGATTTGCCACAACCGTTGCTCCCGATGATTGCAGTGAAACTGCCCCGTGGGAGTTCAAGTGAAACCCCGTTCAGGACAGGCTCCTCTGAGCCGGGATAGGTAAAGGTCACATTTTGAATGGAGATAGCGGACTCCGGTGTAGGAGTAGAAACGGATTGGGACATTACATTATGCATAAGGACGGTTCTCCGTACCTGGAGCAGATTTGTTCTTGTTGCGTCTGGCCCGCATGAAGATGAGTGTCACCACAGCGATTAATGCCGCAGCACCAATACTGATCCAGATAGAGGCAGAGCCGTATTGATCCGCATAGTCCGTCTCCCACACCGCAAAGTTAATGTCCATCTCGGAGAGGGATTCGGCGCCGAAAGCTAACGCGAGCAGTAACACACCGATCAGGATAAGCTTTGGACGGAAGAAGCCAATGCCTTCATATTTCATGCCAGGATTGCGAGGTTTGATTCCGAGCAGTGGTTCAATTTTTCCATAGAGCAGTGGAACCAGATACAGCGTAGGCAGTAGAGCGAACAGGATGCCCGAGAACAGTACGTCATTGAGGAAACCAACGCCTTCGATCAGTACCACACTTTCAGCGAGTCCCGGAACCGCTTCAAGCTGTTCCACGCCGATCCATACTTTGCCGATATCGACCAGCGAACTGAGGAACTGATGAATGATGACTCCGGTCATGGCTGCAATGCCGACCTGCCTGCGATTGCGTGGATCACTGACCATACGTCCTGCGACGTACATGGCGAAGGAAAATGTAATGAACTTTTCCAGCTCGCCAAGTCCACCGAATTGTCCCAACATCAACTCACCAAAAATGACTTCGCCAAGAGCCGCACCAAGAGCGGCAATCATGGGATGGAACAGAATGCAGAGGGTCAGCGGAATAAAAGCAAAGTATTCGACTGACAGTTCAATTAATCCAAGCTGCAACTTGGGAATAAGCTCTGTGAACATGTTGGACAAGCCGTACAGTGACATGGAAAGCACAAACACCATCATTTTCTGTGAAGACGTCAGCGTATAACGCTCAGTCATCTTCTTCATCGATACATACCTCCCTGAAAGTTGGTGATCATAGCCACAGTCTAGGGGCAGAGTATTAACGGGAAAGAAGACATTTGTAAATCAATTGTAATTTTTATTACATATTATAATTTTAATGAAAAAAATATTACATAATTTGACCACTTCTTCTTCAGTCTACTGATATACTGGTTGGAGAGCGAGAAAAGGAGTGTATCCTGAATGAATTTGTTTACCCAAAAAGAGCAGCTATCGCCAGGTCATCTGAAAATTGCCGATTTTGTTGAGCGTAATCCCGAAGAGATTCTATTCATGACGGAACAGGAGATTGCCGATAGGCTGGGGGTTAGTATTGCCACGGTATCCCGTTTCTGGCGTGCAGTTGGATATGACAATGCCAAGGCGTTCAAAATACGCCTCCGCACCTCTGAAGATACCACGCCGGCGTTGAAATTAAATAAAACCATATCCCGCATGGATACGGATAGCTTGCCTGTTCAATTATTGGAAGCTTCCGTTAGCCATTTGCAGGAGACGTTGTCTCATATGAAGCAAGGGGATTTGGAGCAGGCCGCAGCGATTCTTGCTGAAGCCCGAAGAGTGTACATCTATGCCCCTGGTCCATCTGCAGGTCTGGCTGAGCTGTTGTCATTCCGCTTGTCCAGATTCGGATTGACCGTCATTCATCTCGCCAGAGGTGGACATGAGTTATTGGAATCGTTGATGCACATGCAGCAAGAGGATATGGTGATGCTCATGTGTTTCACCCGTTTGCTGCCTGAAGCAGAGGTCATTCTGGATTATGCCAGTGATATGAGAAGCAAATCCATACTTGTGACAGATCGGGAAGACCTGTTATATGGACTGGCGACCGAATTATCTTTTTACGTCAGCAGAGGGGAACTGGGAGAATTTCATTCCATGGTTACTCCACTGCTCTTAATGGAACAGATGGTGCTGGCTGTGGGATTGATGCAGAAGGAGCGTGCGCTGTCCAAGTTGGAACGGCTTGCTGAACTGCGCAGTCGGTATGGAAATAAGCTACCGCGAGGCTGATGAATGGGAAGGACGGTATAGAGCTATTTCAGTACGCGAATACAGCGCGATCAGAACCAGTTAGGGCATCGGATTACGGATTGCAGCATATGGCGTTGGATGTGGACGATAATGCAAGAAGCTGCACAGTGAAGCGAAGCGCTGGACACCACCGGGCGGGAAGACATTAGAGAAGACCAAGTAAATACAGGGTGAAAAGACAAAAACAATAAAGATGAGATTAGATAAGAAACAGGACGATGGTCGCGACGAATCGTCCTGTTTCTCTTGTTTATAGGGGCTAAGCGGTTACAAAAAAACAGAAAAAATGTTCCTGATTCACAAAGTGAAAATTAACATACTAAAAAATAAACGGCAAAAGGTGATCCAAAATACTGCAAATCGGGTATCAATAGTAGAGTCATCTAGAACCTGATGGATACATATGTTGCTATGATCGTTGTTTCGCTGGTTAAGGCTGTTAATTATGGATGGACTGTGGGGGTTATCAAGTGCCTATATTAGATATGGAAAAGAAAGATGTTGTCACCGATGCAATGGTCATCAAAGCGATGGAGAAAAGTCTTGCTATCATTCGATTTGATCTGGATCGACGGGTAACCTACGTGAATGAAGTCTTTGCCCGGACGATGGGATATACGGTAGATGAAATGTATGGCATGTCACATCAGCAGTTATGCTTCGGCCATTTTGTGAATACCCCAGACTATGATGCTTTTTGGAAAAGCATTTTCAGTGGAATAAGTTTTCAGGATAAGGTCGAGCGCAAGGATGCGAACGGAAATTCAGTATGGCTTGAAGCTACATATATGCCGGTGTACGATGAGACGAATCGAAAAGTATTAGGTGTTTCCAAAATAGCAACCAACATCACGAATCGTCAGAACAATATTTCGGTCGTGGTGAATGAACTGAAAACCATGTCTCATGAGCTGAATAAACAAGCAGATGTTGGTATTGGACGAAGCCAGGAGTTAATGTCCAGTATCTCCTATATCTCCGAGGTGTCGGCTTCTAACCGTGCAACGCTAACGCATCTACAGGAACAGGCTGGATCAATTCAGGGAGTCGTACGAACCATACGCGAGATTTCGTCTCAGACGCAACTGCTCGCGTTGAATGCTGCCATTGAGGCTGCACATGCAGGTGAATTCGGACGAGGATTCGATATCGTAGCCAAGGAAGTAAAGAAGCTATCTACAATGGTGGAGAGTTCGATTAATGAGATTCGTGATAGCGTTACCGGAATAACCAAGGAGATCGGTAATATCACAGGTGGTACACAAAAAGTAGAGGAATATGTTGAGCAGAGCCAGAAAAGGATTGAGATCGCTTTGCATGACTTTACGGCCATTGCTGCATCTGCTCAGTTGCTTGATGCGAAAGCGGAGCATGTGACCAGAATCGTTTAATAAAAGTGGGTAGTGGCGGTTCCTTATACAGGGACCGTTTTTTTGTTGTTCTGGACACAAAAAAAAACGGGAATTATTGTGATCAAAGGGGGACACAATACTTGGGAATACCTGCAGCTTCATCATGCAGAGAAATGTTGGGGTGGGAACATGTGGTCAACAATTGTATCCTACGTGCCGGATTGGACCATATGGATTCAGGCATTCTTGGTCCTTATCATACCGATCGGCATTACAGTAACCATGCGGTGGATCAATGCCGCCATTAAGCGTGGAACCTTCTCTCGTTCCGAGAAACCCTCCATATCCTCGAAAGATATTTCTCCTGCTACCGCGGGTCAGGGTCAGGGAACCGAAACGGGCCACTATGCCAATATTAAAATGACCGGCAAGTACAATACGGATCTGATTAGCGTAAGAGAAAGCTTTGGTCAAAATGCTGACGTTCATATTCGGGAATTCACCATTAGAGGTACGAATACACGGGCAGCCGTCATATATACCGAAGGCCTGGTGGATCAAGACTTAATTGATGATCACCTGATCACACCATTAATGTTGGAAGGCGTACCAGAGCTTAAGCGAGAGGGTTTCCTCCATCCGGATAATGCACATTTACTGTCAGCCTACCTACAAGAGCAATTGCTACCTGTCAGTCTGGTTGAGGAGACCAAGTCCCTCCAAGAGGTCGCAGTTGGCGTGCTTTTTGGCAAAAATGCACTGTTGGTCGATGGATTGCCAGGGGCGCTGTTAATTGGAGCTCACAAGATCAAAACACGTGGTGTGAACGAACCTTTGTCAGAAGGGTTGTTACGTGGGCCCCGAATTGGTTTTACAGAACAGTTAAGTGATAACACAGGTATTCTACGTCGATATGGAAGTGATCAGAGCCTCTTTATTCAGAAGTATGAAGTAGGTTCACGGATCAAGAAAGATTTGGCTGTTGCCTATATTCAGGATATTGCTGACCCTAATCTCGTGGCGGAAGTCCAAAAGCGAATTGAAGCGATGGATATGGATTCCATGTTGGAATCAGGGTATGTTGAACAGCTTATCGAAGACAATACGCTCAGTCCGTTTCAACAAGTGTTAAATACGGAAAGGCCAGACCGGGTGATGGGTGCTTTGCTGGAAGGGCGAGTGGCTATTTTATTGGATGGGACGCCATTTGTCTTGATTGTGCCAGTGACGTTTAGCATGTTGCTCCAATCTCCCGAGGATTACTATGAACGATGGATTCCTGGAACATTCCTGCGAATGCTGCGCTTTATGTCCGCCATGCTGGCCTTGCTCGCTCCTGCGCTCTATATCTCGTTTATCTCGTTCCATCCGGGACTTATCCCAACCAAGCTGGTATTGACGATCATTGAAACGCGGACGGGAGTGCCGTTTCCTTCAATTATCGAAGTACTGATCATGGAACTTTCAATTGAGATTCTGAGGGAGGCCGGGATTCGTCTACCTAAGCCGATTGCACCAGCGATGGGTATCGTTGGAGGTCTGATTATCGGCCAGGCTGCTGTACAGGCCGGGATTATCAGCCAATTCCTGGTCATCGTTGTTGCAGTTACCGCCATATCCTCCTTTACGATCCCTGTCTATAGTGCCGGCATCACACTGCGAATTCTGCGATTTGCTGCCATGTTTAGCGCGGCTGTACTCGGATTGTTTGGCGTGGTTATGTTCTTTCTCCTTATATGTACCCATCTTGCGAGACTCTCGAGCTTTGGCCTACCTTATGTTGCACCGGCCGTTCCTTATCACTTTGGGGAATGGAAGGATTTCTTTATCCGTGCTCCGCTAAATATGATGAGGAAGCGTCCCGAGATGTCTAATCCAATAGATAAAGACCGCAAAAAATAAATCAAGCAAATCACGAGGTATGAGGTGGGATGAAGTGAACGGTTCTGAAGGAAGTATCAGCACAAGGCAGGCCGTCGTAATTATAGTTAATTACATGCTTGGCGCGGGGATCCTGACCCTCCCCCGAACGACGAGTAAAGCTGTCGGAACACCGGATGTCTGGATCTCCATCATTTTGTCTGGACTGATTATCACGGGTGTCGGAATTATTCTGGTTACCCTGTGTCGCAGATTTCCGGAGAAAACAGTGTTCCAGTTCACCCGTGAGATTACGGGGAGCTGGATTGCTTACATATTGGGATTCGCCATGATTGTGTATTTTATGGTGATCGCCGCTTTCGAAATCAGGGTTATGGCTGAAGTGACAGGCACGTATTTGCTTGAACGTACACCAACATGGGCCATCGTGATGGTCTTTATGTGGATTGGCATATATTTGATCTCAGGCGGACTCGCCGTCATTGTGCGTGTATTTGAGATCATTTTGCCGATTACACTGATTATATTTGTGATTGAAATTTTGCTTAGTAATCAGTTATTTGAGATCGGCAATCTGAGACCCGTACTCGGAGAGGGTATCATGCCAGTCCTCAAAGGTTTGAAACCTTCGCTGCTGGCTTACACGGGGTACGAAGTCATGTTTGTCATGACTGCTTATATGAAAAACCCCAAAAAGAGCAATGTAGCCATGAGCTGGGGCATCATCATATCGACTATGATTTATCTGATTACTGTAGTGATGGTTGTAGGCAGTCTGTCACTCGACGGCATCAAAACACGTACTTGGCCCACGCTCGATCTGGTTAGAAGCTTCGAGATTCAAGGTTTGATCTTTGAGCGTTTCGAATCCTTGCTATTGGTCATCTGGATTATGCAGATCTTCTCCAGCTTCACGATCACACACTATTGTGCTTCGGTAGGTATTCGGGATTTGTTTCGTACGAAGAAGATCAAGGTCATTATGTACGCCCTTCTGCCGTTGATATATCTAACGGCATTGATGCCGAAAACTGTGGACGAAACCTTCAAACTTGGTGATATGTTGGGCAACTCATCCGTGCTTTTATTTGCCACTTTACCTCTGTTGCTGCTGATAATAAGTCTGATACGCAAAAAGGGAGGCAAACATGCATGATTCGTTTTTTTATGCTTTTACGTGTAGCCTTTGCTTTGTCCGTCCTTCTGGTAATATCCGGATGCTGGAGCAGTAGGGAGATCGAGGAACTAAGTGTCTATGTTGGTCTCGGGATCGATATCGCTAAAGAAACAGAATTTGAGAAGGACATCGCTGCTCAGGGAGGAACGTATCCAAAGAATAATTATTTAACTGCTACGGTGCAGATTGCTCCGGGCAGTTCCAACAGTAAACAGAGCGGACAATCCGGTTCACCTGCTTCTGGAAAGACTTCCTACTCCAATGAACAGCTTACTGGAGATTCCTTGCTGCAAATCTTTCGTCAGTTTGCACTAAGGCGAGATCGTCCACTTATCGGACATCATCTGAAGGTTATCGTTGTCTCCAAGGATATTGCCAAAAAGTATAGTCTGGTCCAGCTACTGGACTTTGTACTTCGGGATAACGATATTCGTCCAAATTGTCTGGTACTGATAAGTCATCATCGTGCCGTGGATGTCCTGACTTCAGATGATCCCTCCCGGATTCCAGCATTTTATCTAACAGGTATTACCAGTAATTCGTACTTGTCCAACAAAATCCTGGACCCTGTTTTGCTCTCCAAATTAGATGCCCAAATGCAATCCGGTTCCAGTTTCTTGCTCCAGAATGTACTGTACTCCAATGGAGAGGACAAATTCTCCGGAGGCAGCATATTCGATGGGAAAACAACTAAGTTTATTGGAGAACTGAGTCAAACGGATCTGGAAGGTTTATCGTGGATCAAGCCTAAAGAAAAAGGAGGCGTTTTGAAGACTTACAACAAAGCGGGATTCACCGTTGTATACGAAATGAAGAAGAAGAAAACAAAAGTAATTCCCAAGGTGGTTGGTAATGACATTTCATTCCATGTAAAGGTCGATTCCGAAGGCTGGTTGATGGAAGATTGGATTTCTCCCGAAAGAGAGGAAAAAGGGGATTATCTTAGAGAACTAGAAAATGAATTCTCAGAACTGGCCGAACAACAGATTCGCCAGGTGTTATACAAGCTGCAGCATACCTACAAAGTGGATGTTGCGGATTTTCGGGACAGCTTGCGTATTAAAGAACCCAAAACATGGAAGAAAGTCAAAGATGATTGGGACAACATTTTTAGCACTGTGCCAATCACGTATGAGGTAAAGACCACCATCACCAATCCGGGGTCTTCTACCGAATAGCGAGGTGTGCCATTTATTATTTAAATGTTGACACATTCATGATAGATCGCTATATTTATAAAAAATCATTTTCTTATCCAGAGAGGTGGAGGGACTGGCCCTTAGAAGCCTCAGCAACAGATCTGAAGGATACTGTGCTAATTCCAGCGGGTGAAAGCCTGATAGATAGGAGCGTTTGTTTTTATTTGTCAGTAACGGCGCACTCTTTAGGCAGAGTGGGTCTTTTTTGTTTTTTCTGGATGAAGAAGTAGGGGAGCAGCAGGTATGGAGAACAACAACGACAAAGGGCATTTTCAGCGGAAAATGCAGGCACGGCATGTGATCATGCTCTCTCTTGGTGGAGTGATTGGAACAGGATTATTCCTAAGCTCGGGTTACACGATTCAGCAGGCTGGACCACTTGGGACCATTCTGTCTTATCTGATCGGAGCGATCGTCGTATATCTGGTGATGCTCTGTCTTGGTGAACTCTCGGTTCACATGCCAGAGACGGGAGCATTTCATAGCTATGCTGCCAAATATATCGGACCAGCAACGGGCTACACGGTGGCTTGGTTGTACTGGTTAACCTGGACCGTTGCACTGGGTTCCGAATTCACAGCCGCTGGATTGCTGATGCAGCGCTGGTTCCCATCGGTCAACGTATGGATATGGAGTGCACTGTTTGCACTGATGATCTTTCTGTTCAATGCATTAACGGTGAAATTTTTCGCTGAATCCGAGTTCTGGTTCTCATCTGTGAAAGTAGTGACTATCGTAGTCTTTATTATTATCGGTGGCGCAGCCATGTTCGGGTTCTTTCCGATGGCGGATGCTGAACCAGCGCCGTTTCTATCGAATATTACAGCATCCGGGTGGTTTCCCCATGGGGCTACAGCGATATTGATGACCATGCTTGCTGTAAACTTTGCATTCTCAGGCACCGAGTTAATCGGCATTGCTGCCGGGGAGACAGAGAACCCGGAGAAGACGATACCCAAAGCCATTCATACGACACTGTGGCGTTTGGTTATTTTCTTCATCGGAACGATTGTTATCTTGTCTGCTTTGCTACCGATGTCGGATGCCAGTGTACTGCAAAGTCCATTTGTAGCGGTAATGGAGCGGGTGGGTGTACCGTATGCAGCAGACATTATGAACTTTGTTATTCTGACGGCGATTCTCTCTGCTGCCAATTCAGGCCTGTATGCTTCGTCACGGATGCTCTGGTCTCTGGCTGATAAAAAAACGATCTCTCCGTGGTTTGCCAAATTGACTAAACGCGGGGTGCCATTGAATGCACTTCTGATCAGTATGGTTGGTGGTGCGCTGGCCCTGCTGTCTAGCATCATTGCGCCAGGTACCGTGTATATTACACTGGTTTCCATTTCAGGTCTGGCTGTCGTTGCGGTATGGATGAGTATCAGTGCCTCCCAATACATGTTCCGCAGACAATATATCCGGGAAGGCCATGCGGTTAAAGATCTGGTGTACCGTACTCCACTATACCCGGCGGTACCGATTATCTCATTTATATTATGCCTGGCTTCATGCATAGGTATTGCTTTTGATCCTACGCAGCGAATTGCGCTGTATTGTGGGGTTCCGTTTATCGCAGTGTGTTACGCAGCTTATTATCTGACAGAACGTGTGAATAAGAAAAGAGGACAAGTACATGACGCAAGCACAACAGACTAACCCCATAGAACAGATCCTGCGTGAACATCCGGTCATGATTCTGGATGGAGCGCTGGCAACCGAACTTGAACAGCATGGATGTGATCTGGACGATCCGCTCTGGTCTGCTCGTGTATTAATTGAGAATCCGGATGTTATCGTTCAGGTTCATGCGGATTATTTTCGGGCAGGAGCTGACTGCGCGATTACATCCAGTTATCAGGCGACAGTGGATGGCTTCAGCAAGAGAGGAATCGGAGAGCAGGCAGCGTTGGATCTGATCCGCAAGACGGTGGAACTGGCTGCACAGGCGAGAGATGACGTATGGGCGGAAGTGCAAAACAGCGTGTTAGAGAACACGGAAGTCACCCCTGAGGGCAATTCTTCCTTAATGGATACAAAAAAACAAATGTCTGTTGTCCCAGAGAAAGGTCCCTTGGTTCGGCCACGACCGCTCGTTGCTGCTTCTGTTGGACCCTACGGTGCATACCTTGCTGATGGATCGGAGTACATTGGTCATTACGGCGTCACAGATGAGACATTGGCTGAGTTCCATCGTCCACGTATAGCAGCCTTGCTTGAAGCGGGAGCTGATATTCTGGCATTGGAGACCATTCCATCCTTGCAGGAAGCACAGGTGCTGGTTGATTTGCTGAAGGAGTTCCCTCATGCATATGCCTGGCTATCTTTCTCCTTAAAAGATGGAATGACAATCAGTGAAGGTACGCCGATTGAGACGTGCGCACAATTGTTTGGTTCCGAGCCACAGATTGCTGCGATTGGCCTGAACTGTGCTCCGATGGAAGTCGTGACGGAAGCCGTAGGTATTCTGAGTCGTGCCAGCGCCAAACCCGTCATTGTCTACCCGAACTCGGGAGAAGTATACGATGCAGCAACGAAGACGTGGAGTGGACAGGGAACGTGTGGCAGTATGAGTGATGCTTCGGAACAGTGGGTTGCTGCGGGTGCGAAAATTATTGGCGGCTGTTGCCGTACTACGCCACATCAGATTGGTGAACTTGCCAAGAAGTGGCGATAGCAGATCACATATATCATAAACAGCCCTTCCACCTTTTATAAAGGCATGGAAGGGCTGTTTATTGCGTTGTAGAATCCTGACTACCTTATTCGATAACCAACATACGTGGCGATGCCTCACGAATAATTCGCGAAGAGAACCATGAACCAAGACCCGCTGCAATGATACTTAGACAGGCGAACAGTATCATTCCACCCCAATTCAGGATCAGTGGAAGCTCTACGATACCATAACCGGAAAGGACCAGTTCAAGTAGAAGAGGCAGTATATATATGCCGACGATCATACCCAGTATCGCTCCCATGGAGGACAGCATGATCATTCCCATCGTGACCGAGAATCGGATTTGACGGGATGTCATCCCCAGTGATTTGTATATTCCGTAGTTTCTGCTCTCTTTGCGGATATTGATCCGACAGGTGCTGAAAATAATGATGAACGTCACAGCGATGAATAGCAATCCAATCAGGCTCATCGGATAGATCAGGATATTAGCAGCTTCCGCATAGACCGAATCAAGCAATGTCTTCTGGGTAACTACGGATGCAAAATCTTTAAATTGTTCGTTCAATTCCCCGGCAACCAGATCGGCCTGTGTAATATCCTTCACGTTGATGAAAATGGCATCGAATTCACCATAAGCCGGGTTCACACTTCTCATGGCATCGATCGTGATTCGGCCTGAAACAGACATGTTGGCGATCGCCTGATAGATTCCTGTGATGAGGAATGTCCTCTTTTCTCCTTCAATATAGATGTCGATGAGATCACCAAGATCCTTATTGGATGTTTGGGCTATACTTACACCAATGGCAATTTCATTCGCATGGCGAGGGTTATCGCCTCTCAATGTTTTGAACCCAAGTTCCTGATATTTTCCGTCCAGTACACTCAAATTAAGACTGATGGATTGGCTCTGTTTGGTGGCTGAAGATTCTGGGCTAATGACACCCGTTGTGTTCCCTTGCCAGCCCACATTGCTGATCCTTGAATCCTGTTCTAACACGTGCTTCAGCTCAGCCTTGGGGAAGGTGCTTTTGTTCACCACGACTGCTGCGATGTTGGCATTGTCATAACCCCAATGAGCTGCAGTCTGATAGATTCCGGTTATGCTTGTCAGCAGAACATAACCTAGGACCAATACAGAGGACGCCATCGTGGTCAGCAGGAGGGTTAGAATAGAACTTTTGGTGTTTTTGAACACATGTCGAAGTCCAAGGGCCATAGTCACAGGCAGTCGTGTGAACCCGATCCATTGTGCCCAGGGCGAATTCATTTTGCCCGCCATCCGGCTATTATCTGTCTCGGACATACCATAACGAATGGCCTGCACAGGCTGTATGCTGCGTGCCTTTTTGGCATATAAAACAACGAACAGAATCACTATAGCAAATAGAAGCGCACCAGCCATTACGGCAGCGTCCAATCCGTGGGCTGGAATGTTCTGATGATCCACTCGAAGAGAGGACACGGATATATTAATGATCCACTTGGAGATCCATACGCTAAGTGCAATCCCGGGGATAATGGAAGCGATGGATAGCATCGCATATTGAATGACATAGGTGCCTATCGTTCTTCGGGAAGTTAGCCCAAGTGACTTGAGAACACCTATCGTTCTGTAATTGGCCAAGATGGCATCCGAAATTGTAAACCCGATAGTCATTAAGGCGATGGATAGCATGACAACACCCATGAAGATCATAATGAAGCCAATAACCTGGTTAATAATCAGATAAAAAGAGGAAATCGCTTCGAACTCCATTTTGGATTCCAGAAACGGAGTACCTGTCTCGCGATTGTACCGTTCCCAATACAATGAATTCATACTGTAATCGTTGAAATGGATGCCGATCATGTGATTCTCGTTGCCAGCGAGTGCCACCAAATCACGTTGATAATCAGCAGGATTCATCCAGACCCGTGCAGTATTGGAGAAGGGCGCTCCGTACGGTACGTCGATGACAATGCCCGACACATTCAATTCGAGTGTGCTTGAGCCGGTTTTGAAGCCAATGGTATCACCTACCGAAATATGATAGGCATTCGCCATGGACGTTGGAATCCAGACGGAGCCCGGCTCGGGAGTCGTGCTGGGTGTTCCACTTGAAAAAATAAGTTCATCCACACCCCATGGCGGCGGAGGCGTATTAAACATGTACAGGTAGATGTTAGGGATGTGAGTTTCATTCAAGATGATGCCTGACAATGTACGATACGATAGTAACGGGGATACCTGGACGTCATCCTGGGAAGCCCACCAGTCGTGCACAGTCTCCGGGTCATTCAGCCCTTTCTCAAACGTCAGAATCTGATGAGACCCATGGGTGCGGGTATGCATTTCATGAAACTGATTGCCCGTGTTGGCCAGAATGACGATAGCTGTGGATACAAGAAGTGTCGAGAGTAGCAGGAGCAGTGCAATCAACGCATTTTGTGTTTTATTCTTGCTCAGATACGACAAGCTAAGTTTAAACATGACTGCCATCGTTATTCCTTTCCCGTAACCAAAGCGAAGATGATCGCTTCACGATCTTGAATTTGATGTTCGTCATAGGTGTCAAACTCAAGGATTCCGCCAATCTTGCCGTCCAAAATGTAGATCAGGCGATCTGCCCGACAGGCGGCCTTGATATCATGCGTCACCATCACAACGGACTGTCCTTTCCGGTGAAGGTCCGTAAGGATATCCAGAACGGCTGTGCCGTGTTCCACATTCAGGCTTCCGGTCGGTTCATCGGCAAAGATGATATCCGGCGAATTAATCAAAGCTCGTGCAATGGCAGCTCGTTGCTGCTGTCCTCCAGAAGTTTGGGAGGGAAGACGGTTGCTCTGTCCTTCGATATCCATAGCATTCATCAGATGGGCAGCCCTGGATTCGATATCATTCTTTTTGTTTCCCGCGATATATCCTGGCAAGGCAATGTTCTCTTTGATGGAAAGGTCAGGGACCAGATTGATACTTTGATAGATATAACCGATCCGGCGGGTGCGGAAGTCGGACATTTCCCGTTCACTATAAGCGTCAATCCGTTGGTCGCGAAAATAGACCTCACCGGCTGTAATCTGATCCAGTCCGCTTAGCAGATATAAGAGGGTTGATTTGCCAGAGCCAGAGTTACCCATGATGACCGTGAATTCCCCTTCATAGATGTCGAGATCGACATTACGGATGGCATGATGCTGCTCACTTCCGCTGTTGTACGTCTTGCACAGATTCTGTGCACGGATAATCACCTTTTTGGACAAGTCGAATCACTCCCGAGTGCAGTATAGGATTCATTCTAGAGGAGGGATGTTGAGGAAGCCTTATCAAATTATGAATAAAGTATTACAGCCAAATGGGGTAAAAGCGGAAGTTAAAGGCATTTGATAAAATAGCCACGCTAGTGTGGCTTAGCAGATGGGAAGGTAGAACCGGAAGGTCGTGCCTTGTCCTTCTTTACTAGTGAAGGAAATATGGCCTCCATGTGCTTCAATAATGCTTTGGCAGATGGAAAGTCCCAGTCCCGTACCTTCCTGAACACGTTGGTCTGCCTGAATAGCCTGGCCTCTGAAATAACGCTGGAAAACAAACGGCATGTCCTGTACACGTATTCCCTGACCCGAATCGGCGATGGTCACTTTCAAGTGCCCGGATTCCAGTTCCGTGACGATACGTATCGTGTCTCCCGGAGATGTATGCTTCAGGGCATTGGCGGCAAGATTGGAGATGACCTGTTCAATTCGGGTAGGGTCGATTGCGACTAACACATTGGGGATATCGTTGGATTGAGGTCCGTCGTAGACCAGACCTTTCGTGAGAACAACATGTTCAATAGGCTTCAACATAGCTTCCAAGACAGGACCACTGTACATTTCACGAGGTTCCACCGAAATTTGCCCGAGTTCCTGCAGTGCATGAACCAGCAGGTCCTCCACAAGTCGGGCCGTTTTATCCGTATGGGTCCGCATGACTCTCATATATTCCATCAGCGTTTCTTGATCGTTACATAGCCCTTCCTCAATAGCTTCTATGTATGCTTTTATCGTGGTGATCGGCGTCTTAATATCATGAGATATATTGGTGATGAGTTCCTTTTGTGCTTGTTCCTGCTGGATGCGTATCTCGTTCATATGTTTAATCTCGGTGCGCATCAAATCCAACATGGCGTAGAGGTCGCCCATTTCGTCCGTCCGGTTGTAATGGATCTGTTCTTCATAATTGCCTTTGAGGATGGATTCCGCATGCAGCTTCAATTGATGGATGGGGGAGAGCAGCTGCTTCTCCAGTTTTCGTTTCATCCGAAATAGAAATAAGCTCAGGACCAGTGACAGGAGTAATAATACGCTAATCCATATCACAAGAAAAGTCATTGGTTTCTGAACAGTAACCATAGCTTGGGGGATGGAAAAGATGGCATTGCCGATCTGGCTTCCCACGGGTCCGTCCATCACGGGAAATGCAATTTCAAGCGATTCGTTACCATTCGCAGTCTGCACGGCATGATGCAGATCATAATGAAGGGACGAACGCAGATTAACTTGGGTTCCTTCAGAGGTGGGAACGGAGGACAGAATTACTGTTCCATCCAAATTCACATAGGTAAGCAGAACCCCGCTTTCTCTGGCGCTGGAACGTATATCATCATGGATATTTTGTTCGTCCAGATGTTGATGATTTTGCTCCAGAGCGAGCAGAGTGGGATTGACCTTGAGGCGAATTTGATTCATAGACAGATTGGACTCATCTGAAATTCGATTTTGGAATAGCATCATCGACAGTGCGAGGATACTTAAAATCATAATAATCAGAAGGCCAAGTGTTGTTAACAGCCAGCGTCTGGACCAGGTGTTCAATGACATGTGGATGTCTCCAATCTGGATTATTCGTAATTGAATTTGTAACCGACACCCCATACCGTCTTCAGAACAGTGGGATGGGAGGCATCTGCCTCGATTTTTTCTCGTAGTCTGCGAATGTATACGGTTACGGTGTTTTCATCGCCATATGTTGCATATCCCCAGATGGCATCAAGCAACTGGGATTTGGAGAAAACCTGATTCTTATGGCTTGCCAGATAATGAAGTAATTCAAATTCCTTTGCAGACAAAGAAACTTCGGAGTCGTTCACTGTGACCTTATAGGCTTTTTTATCAATCACCAGGTTTCCAAGACGTAGTAGGTCTGTTCGCTCCTGATCCGATGTCATGCTGTCATAACGCCTAAAGTGGGCATTGATCCGTGCTAACAGTTCGCTCAGCGAGAAGGGTTTCGTCATATAGTCGTCTGCTCCAAAGCCAAGACCAAGCACTTTATCGGTATCACTGCCTCTGGCACTCAGAATGAGGATGGGGATATTGTTGCGCCGTCTAATCTCTCGGCACACCTCAATCCCGTCCATGTCCGGAAGCATAATGTCCAGAATAATGTAATCTGGTTGAATAAGCTCCATGATCTGAAGCCCATCTTGCCCAGTGGCTGCAACGGCAGCTTCATACTGGTTTTTGGTCAGATAATCTCGCAGAATACGCGATATATCCGGTTCATCCTCGATGATGAGGACTTTGCGCTGGTGGGTTAGCATATGTATCGCTCCAGTATTTTTAATGGGAATTCAATGAGATATATGAATGGGTAAGATGACAGTCTTTATAATTGTACAGTCTTGTTCTGTTGGAGTCACATGAAATATTGAAGTGAATATCATTCTTATTAATCGGGGCCTTACTAGTAGCTGTCTACAAGTTTCGTCGTATCAAAATAACCCATGAACCTGCTTGAAGGTCATGGGTTGCTGATACTAACACGTCACACACGTTCTAAATCAATAGGCTCATGCTGCTTGGATTTGAGATACTCTGCCGGAGATACACCAAAATGCGCCCGGAATACCCGGTGAAAATAGGAGTAGCTTGCAAAACCGCAGGATTCAGCAATATGCTCCAGTGTCATTTCACTGTATTTCATACGTTCCAGCGCCGCATTCAGACGGATCTCAATCGCATATTGAATCATGGTCTGATTGTAGTGCTCCTTAAATAACCGAACTGCACGTGACAGGCTGAGTCCGGCATAACGTGCGGCTTCTTCAAGTTTAAAGGTAACGGTGGCATGTTCCTCAATAAAACGTTTTAACTTCAACGCAGAGGAAACAGCCCGATCCGTCTGGATATTCTCGGTGATTGCCCGGTCGATATATAGACATAATCCGCGCAGTAACGCATCCTTTAGCTCCGCATTCTCCTCAAGAGGTCCGCGACGTTTCTCCAGTAACATATTTCGCCATAGGCTGATCAGCTTATCATCCAGTCCAATCCGGCTCACAGTGGATCGTTGCTGCCGTTTCCACCAATTCTCGATCCAACTGCCCTCGCAGAACAGATAATAATCTCCGCTAGACAAGCGTCCTTCCTTATGTGGTTCATCGACTACAAGATGATAATCGTCACCAGGCTTGAGCAGCAGCAAGTCCCCGCTCGTCATCCTGAATTCTTCATCCTGTACATATACTTTGCACGAGCCTTCGGTCTGCAGGCGGAACAGATAGGTTTGCAGCTCGCCCTTCATATTATGAGTGAACGCCTTATAGTGATATGAGTAGTCACAGATCAGTACAGATGTTTCTAACGTATCCAAAGATGAAATCCCCCAGTATATCGATGCTTTTACATCATAAGTTTAACTTAACATTTACACGATAACGGAGAGGACAGAAAAAACCTGAAGAAACAAAGTGTTCGCCTTTAGCTCCAGATTTTATCCTTTTGAAAAGGAAATCAAGAAAATCTGGGGATAACAGCGATCGGAAGGTTGTTCTGTCATCGGAGTGCCAGTGTAAATATCTTCAGTTGAAATTAGGTACATTTAATAGATGCAAAATGATGGAAATAAAATTTGATCAGATAGTTCATGTTCTGACTATATTGTATATGTTCATTCTAGCCTGTTTTGCGGTAGGATGATACCAGATAGAGCAATGAAAGCAAATTTGAGAACAGAGGTGTATCCTACATGAAAAAACTTAATATTGGTTTGCAATTGTTTACACTCCGTGATGAAACTGCAGCAGATTTTCGTGGTACGTTGCGTAAGGTAGCGGCCCTTGGATATGAAGGCGTGGAGTTTGCCGGATATGGTGACATTCCAGCCGAAGAAATGAAAGCGCTACTAGATGAACTTGGATTGAAAGGATTCAGCAGCCATGTTTCACTACATGCGATGCGCGAAGACTTGCAAAAACAACTCGATTACCTGAAAACAATTGGTGCACAATATATCATTTGTCCTTACCTGATGCCAGAAGATCGTCCTGAGAATGCAGAAGGTTGGACCAAGCTGTTCGCTGAGTTACAACAATATGGAGCTGAAGCGGCGAAGCAAGGTTTGATCTTCGGTTACCATAACCATGACTTTGAATTCCATGGCCAGGTTGGCGATGCCAATGCCTTTGATGCCATGTTCGCTCAAACATCACCGGAAGCGGTAAAAGTGGAAATGGACGTATGTTGGGTACAATTTGCGGGGCAAAATCCGATCGAGTATATTAATAAATATGCGGGTCGCTTACCGCTGCTTCACCTGAAAGATTTCAGCAAAGACGAACAGGGTCAGATGAAAACGCTGGAACTGGGACAAGGTTCGGTTGATCTGCCGGCTGTTATTGAAGGCGCTACGAATGCAGGCGTGGAATGGTTGATCGTGGAACAAGACGTATGTCAGAACCCTCCGCTTGAGAGCGTATCCAATAGCTACAACTGGCTGAAAGAAAACTACCTGAACCAATTCTAATGGACCATCGAACCATGAAAAATGCTAATCTAATTGTCAAAGGAGACTTATGTACATGAGTAAAATTAAAGTTGCTGTATTCGGCTGTGGAGCCATTGCCGAGCGCAGACATATTCCAGAGTACGCTGCCAATGAGAACGTAGAACTTGTCGCTTTTGCCGATCCGATTGTGGAGCGTGCGGAGAAGATGGCCGAGACTTACGGCGGTAAAGCTTATTCCAGTTACGAAGAATTGCTTGCAAACGAAACAGTTGATGCCGTTAGTGTGTGTACACCGAACTATCTGCATGCGCCAATGGCGATTGCTGCTGCAAATGCAGGTAAGCATGTTTTGGTTGAGAAACCAATGGCAGTATCCACTGAAGAAGGCGAACAAATGATCGAAGCTGCCAAGAAAAATGGTGTGTATCTGATGGTTGGACACAACCAGCGTCTGATGCCTCCTCATGTCAAAGCAAAAGAAATTCTCGACTCCGGCAAACTCGGTAAAGTCCTGAATTTCCGTACTTCCTTCGGTCACCCGGGTCCGGAAGCATGGAGTGTGGACGGAGCAGAAAGCTGGTTCTTCCGTAAAGAAGAAGCGATTATGGGCGCTATGGGCGACCTCGGCGTGCACAAATCAGACTTCATCCGTTACTTGCTGAATGATGAAGTATCTGAAGTGGCTGGTTTCATCAGCACACTGCACAAGGAAGGCACTCAGGTTGACGATAACGCAACTTGCCTGCTTCGTATGAAGAGTGGAGCAATCGGAACGCTGGTAGCGAGCTGGACGCAATACAGAGCCGGAGACAACAGTACAGTTCTGTGGTGTGAGAATGGTGTTATGAAGATTGGAACAGTGGAAGGCGATGAAGTTATCGTTGAGTTGACCAATGGTACGGTTGAGACGTACAAAGTCGGTGCCATGGCTACCAACGAGAAACAAGTGCCGAGTGGTGTGATTGACGCCTTTGTAGAGTCGATTGTGACCCAAACACCTCCAGCGATTTCTGGGGAAGAAGGCTTGCGTTCCCTGCAAGTCATCCTGGCAGCATTCGAATCCGAGAAGACAGGTCAGATCATTAAGCTGTAATTCAACTGAATAACAGTGCAATTTCTAACATTTTATATGTCTTAATCTATGATATAAAGGACTTACCTTCAGAGATGTACTCTGGGGTAAGTCCTTCTGTATTTGTTGATGAATAATTAACTTTCTTTAGATGCCAGCCGGCACTTCACTGCCCAGATCCAGCCATGCTATTTCAGCAGGAGTCAGCGTGATTCGAGACCCTTCGTCACAGGAGAGCAGTTCCGCCTGATTCTGGGCTCCGATCAGCGCACAGGTTGGGAATGTCTGATTCAATACATAAGCGAGTGCAATCTGGATAGGTGTTGTTTTCTTCGAATTGGCCAATTGCTCAGCGCGACGCAATCGTTCCCAGTTGCCGTCACTATAGAATACACGAACCAGATCTTCGTTATCCCGAACTTCAGGTGTGAATCGTCCAGTGAAGAAACCGCGTGCCTGGGAAGACCAGGACAGCAATGGCAGCTTGGTTTGCTCATGCCATGCGAGCGTCTCTGCATCTGCCGACACACAGCCTTCCCAGAAAGGCTCGTTGGCTTTGGCGAGACTGAGATTCGGACTGCTGAAGGTGAAGCCCTTCAGGCCATTCGCCGCAGCGTACGCATTGGCTTCCTCTAAACGTTGCCAAGTCCAGTTGGAGGCACCGATGGCTCCGATTTTGCCAGATTCAATATGTTCGTTCAGTGCTTCAAGAATAACACTCACGGGGGTATTGGGATCATCCCGGTGCAAGGCATACATCTCTACATGATCCGTCTGCAGACGCTCCAGACTTTCCAGCAAGTCACTACGGATCGCCTCAGCGTTAACGCGTGGTCCGTTCTGGTCATGATGCGCGCCTTTGGTGAGAATGACGATCTGGTCGCGGTTACCACGTTCTTTCATGTAACGACCAAGGACTTCTTCACTCTGTCCACCACAATAGATATGTGCTGTATCTACAGTGTTACCGCCAATCGACAGAAAAGCATCCATGTTCGTAGCTGCTTTATCGTAGGCATTATGCACGAAATAATCGGTTCCTTTAATCAATCTGGAGACACGTTTACCTGCACCAGCAATTTCGATATATTCCATAAGTCAGTTCATCCTCTCAATTATAGTGTAATTCGTGTACGTTCTTCCGCTGAACGAAGGCAAGCTTCCAGTACTTTCATATTAGCTACTGCATCAGAAGGGGCGAAGCGCAGATCCTTGCCCTGAAGTACAGCACGTGCCATATCATCTCCCTGTAGAGAGTAGTGGTTTACTTGCGGGACTTCAATCTCTCTGCGTTCACCACCAGTCGTTACATAGAAGTTGGAACTGCGGTCCTGTCCGCTGATAAATGCCGAAGGGACTTCAATAATACCGTCGGATCCCAATACCTCCAGCGTGTTGCGGAAGGCTGCCCACATGCTGCTGTCAAACGTCACGCCAACGTGATTATCGAATTCCAGCAGTCCGGAAGCCATCATATCGACTTGATCATGCTGTGGAGAGAACATGCCAATAACGGTAACTGCACTTGGTTCTTGACCAAGCAGCAGACGTGCTACGCTGATGGAATAACATCCGATATCATACAGTGCACCTCCGCCCCAATCCCGCCGAAAGCGGACATTGCCTGATGCATTGGAATTATTGAACGAAAATGTACTGTGAATGCCGCGGATCTCACCAATCTCACCGCTGGCAATGATGTCTCTGATCTGATCGTAACGTGGATGATGGCGGTACATGAATGCTTCAGCCAGATGCACACCTGCATCTGCACAAGCTTGAACCATCTCCTGAGCTTCCTGCTCTGTCAGAGCCAGTGGTTTTTCGCACAAAATATGTTTGCCTGCTTCAGCAGCCCGGATCGTCCATTCCCGATGCAGATGATTCGGCAGTGGGATATATACGGCATCAATGGAATCATCAGCGAGCAAAGCTTCATAACTGCCATAAGCCTTCTCGATCCCAAGTTGCTCGGCCGTCTGTTTGGCTTTATCTTCGTCTCGACTGGCAATCGCGGTTACTTCATTCAACTCGGATTGCTGCAGGCCTGGAATGACGGATTCCACAGCAATGCTAGCGCTACCAAGAATGCCCCAACGCAATTTTTGAACTGGATTCATGTGTTGTATCCTCCTGTGTATAAATGTATATTGTGATTATAAGGAATAGATGATCGAATTAAAATGATAATATATTGAAGTTAGTTAACACAATATTGTTGAGTAAGGAGAAGTCGCTATGATGAGGCAAACCGTATTGCTAACCTTGCAGGATATTCCATATTTTTGTTACCCGGAATCGGTCGGGCACTATATGGATCATCCCCAGCATTCCGTATTACGGGAGGCTGGCGTACTGAACAATTTTAATATTCACTATGTCGCTGCGGGCAAAGGATACGTGGAAGTGGACGGGGTGGTGCATGAGCTTCGTGCAGGTCAGGCCGTGCTTTATTTCCCGCAGCAACAACAGCATTATTACAGCAGCGTAGATGATCCGTGGGATGTGAGATGGGTGCACTTCTATGGTGAACGTCTGCATGATTATATGATTGAGCGGGGGCTGCATCGCAATCTGCTGTGGACGCTGCGGCAGCGTAGTTCATGGGAAGAGGCTCATCTGGCCCTGCTAACCGAAGCTGAACAGAACACCATGCTGCGGCCAGCTCAGCTATCCACACTGACCTATGCTGTACTCGCTGAGTTCGTGCAGCATGCGGTACCTTTAAAGAGCACACGCACTACCAGCAAGGCGGAAAGTCGGGTTCTTGCGCTGCTTCCACAGATGCAGCAGGAGGCCTGCCAGCCTTTCCTATTACAAGACTGGGCAGATCTCGCAGGTGTGAGTTCGTATTACTTTTGCAAAATGTTCAAGAATGCTGTGGAGATGACGCCCATGGAGTTTATCACTCGTTCACGGTTACAGATGGCGAAACAATGGCTGCTGGAACGGCCTACGGCCAATATTGGACAGATTGCGGAGGACGCAGGGTATCCCAATGCCAGTTATTTTAACCGTCAATTCATGGCTCACGAGGGGATGACACCTACAGATTATCGTGGATTGTATCACAATTAACCCAGATCCTTGCGATGTTTCCAGCGCTTGAAGCACAGTAGTTTGACAGAGAGCTTAATCAAGTCTATTATGGATAAATTAAATCCGTGTATAATGAGGTGCCCTCATGAAATATTCAAAAGCAACAAATTATGCTTTGCATACCATGCTTCATCTTGTAAGTACTGCTCCTGAGCAGCTGGTTAGTGTACACCAACTTGCAGAACTGCAAAAGGTATCCCCAACCTATCTGTCCAAAATCTTGACCAAATTGGTTAAGGCGGGCATGATTGAATCTACTTCTGGAGCCAATGGTGGCTACCGGCTTAGTCGTAAAAATCCCGATCCTTCCTTCCTGGAAATCATTCATGCGATTGAAGGTCAGGCGTCCCTGTTCGAATGTTCCCAGAATCATAACGCAGGCTGCTTGATCCAGCAGGTGATGGTGCAGGCGGAAGAAGAGATGGAGAGTTTTTTGAACAATAAAAAGATGTCAGAACTGGCTTCTCAGATGAAGGGTGCACATACCCTGTAACTTGCGGCTAATGAAGTATCAATGAACGGTGTATTCGTCTGAAATATCGATTTTGTCTAGATCTTTCCCCATCCTCGTGCGAGGTAAGGAAAGATTTTTTTGTATTGTAGGTATTTCGTTGCAAGGGGACATTTCAAGAGTCAGTGGAGTGGTTAATATTCAAGCGTATAATATGTCGTTGTACCTAATAGAAGTCGAATGGTACAATAAGGAAGGTATAGTATGCGTACATACATGATCCAAATCTTACATCACATTTTACATCTCTGGAGGGACAACACATGAGCCAATCAACGATTACAGGACTGGAACAATTGCTCGCGCTGGAAAACATTCGGAACACCAAGGCGCGCTATTGCCGCTATATTGATACGAAACAGTGGGATACCTTGGGTGAAGTGTTCGCTCCGGATGCAGTCGCCGATTTCAGCACAGAAGGCAATCCGATTCCGGTATTAACAGGCCGTGATACGATCGTACAAGTATTCCGTGATCTGGTGGATGTTGCCGTAACCGTGCATCATGTACATAGCGCTGAGGTTGAATTTGTATCCGAGAACGAAGCGAAGGTCATCTCCCCAATGGAAGATTGGGTAACGTTCCCGGAGGGCAATGAGAACAAATCCTTCCACGGATTTGGGCACTACCACGAGACTTTTGTCAAAATCGACGGCCAATGGTATATCAAACATACGAGCCTGAAGCGTCTTCGTCTGGACTTGTTTGAATAGTAAAAATGTTTAGAAGAATATAGAAGTGAGCATCAATAGAATAATAGCCCTGGGGAGCGATGAATGCGTCCTTGGGGCTATTTTGTGCTGCATCTATGGGGAAGGTTAGTGAAAAACAATAAATTAAATTACGTACATACCTCTTGAAGGAGAAATATGCCCCCAAAAAGGAAGTTGGTACCATACCGCGAATATGGATATATATTCTAAAGAATGCTTGGACCATTCTAAAGCTAACTGCCACTTTAGTTTATGTGAAAGCATTCAGAGTACAAGGGGGTTATCTAATGATTGATGTTTTTGCTGTAGCTGACATTATTGTAAATCATATCAAGGAACATTACTCTCAAGATGTTGCGATTGTAGGGTATTATGGATCATATTTGCAGGGTCGAGCGACTGAACGATCAGATTTGGATTTCTTTTTCATCCCAGCCACGACCAGAGGGAGACAAGTAGAATGTCAGTTCATTGTTAATGGCATAAGTTTTGATTTCTGGCCAATTGGATGGGAACGTGCTGAGAGAATGGCAACTTCTGAAGAGTGGAGCACGACTATTATAGCAGACTGTGAGCTGTTATATGTGCGATCAGATGATGATCTAGCAAAATTTATGGGACTTCGTGAGACCATATCCAGTATGGGCAGTGAATCCAAAACAGCTGAAATGATAAACAAAGCTGAATCGGCATTGAAAGATTGTCTTATTTCCATAGCTAAAATGCGGATTGCTGAGAACTCCAAAGATCTGAGTTATTTTCGAACCCAATCTCAAGAGATTGCGGCAAATATCTTTAAGTCTCTTGGATTCTTGAATCAAACCTACTACACACGTTCGTGGGGGTACTACCGTGAGCAAGTCCGAAATCTTACCCATAAACCGGAGCAACTGGACAAGTATTTGGATACCATGATGTTTAGTCTTATTCCAGCAGACATAATGTTAGCGTGTGAAAAATTAACTGCAGACATGCTTCGCCTGATCTCGAAGCGACAAAATAGCCAAGAAGTGGTGCGTTCCTATAAAGAACACATGATGGGATACTACGAAGAGGAGAGGGGGATGATGAATAAGCTGCTAACCGCGTGCGAAAAAGGCCATTACGAAACGGCATTTTTTGTGGCCACAGGTTTACAGGATGGTTTATCTCGAATTTTGTATGCGGCAGAGAAAGGACGCTGGCCTAGTATTGCTGACTTAGGTGAGTATCGGGAGTTTTATGATCGTTATGGATATCCAGATCTTGTCGCGTTGTTAAATCCCACAGATCTTGAACCGTTGCGATTAGCTATACTGCTATTAATTGATAAGGTAGAGAATCACCTTAAAACAGAAGGTGTATCTTTAAACCAGTTCGACTCTGTTGCTGAATTCAAATCATATTACATAAATAGAATTATTACATAGTGATCTGACGAGGGACGCTAATACAATTTTTCAGATAAAGGAAAATTTATACAAGAATGGTCATGAAACTTATGTTTCAAACAACAGCCTAACCGAGAATAGGGATTGTTGCAGAAATAATGACAATTCTTTTTTGTATACAATTAAAAACCAGGTTTGGACTGAAGTGGCCCTCACCTGGTTTCTTTGAGATAAATACGATGATGTAACGAGTTAAGATGAGATATTAAATCTGACGACTTGTTTCCGTGACTTTCCGTGACTGCATTCTCAGATACACCTGAGAGAAAATAACCGATGCGAGTGCGACCACAGTCATGCCCCAGAAAATATTAGTGTACGCTGAGGATAGCGGCATGTTTTGCATCGCAGTCAACGCTACACCAGTGACAGCAACGCTGAAAGCACCGCTGAAGAACTGACTAAGTTGGAACAATCCCATACCTGCACCGACCTGATCCATGGTCAGATTGCCAGACAATTCATTGGACACGCTGGTGGTTAGGGAAGAGAAGCCTACGCTGAGCAGGACATAGACAGCCATAATGGCGTAGATGCTATTGTCTGCAAATAAGGCGAACAATCCGGCAGCGGCCAGTAGCAGCCATGGTGCAAACTTCAGCAGCAATGTATTGCCATGTCGGTCAATCATTCGGCCGATCCGGTTGGACAGCAGCATGGACACGACTGCACCCGGGAAGATGACAAGCCCGGATTGAGCAGGTGTCAGTCCATACAGATGCGCCAAAATCTGTGGCAGTAGGAACAGCGTTGAGAAGTTATTGATGTACGATACAATTCCTAGTGAACTAAGCATCATATATTTTTTGTCTTTGAACAAAGCAGGTTGAACAAATGGATCTGCTGCGCGTCGAATTCGGAGCCAGAACAGAAGCAGTGCGGCAGCACCGATAACAAGTGTGAACCACTGACGGGAAGTCAGGAATAACAGCACACCCGTAGTACCGATGGCGAGAAGCACGGCACCCAGCAGGTCAAATGAACCTTTTTGCGGTGTTTCCCGAGGAAGCAGTTTGAAGAATACAGGAATCAAGAACAATGTTAAACCCGTCACGATAAACAGATCATGCCATCCCAAAAACTGAGTAATACTTCCGCCGATGACAGGACCAAGTCCAAGACCCAGCGAACTGGCGGACATGATGACAGCCATCGATTTACCCCGGCGATCATGTGGAATGTACCGAGTAATCAGCACAATGGCGAGCCCCGGAACCGAAGCAGCACCTGCAGCCTGGATCAGACGTGCAATGAGCAAAATGATGAAGTGATTACTGAAAAAACCGAGAACGGAAGCAGCACCGAGTAACGTAAGCCCGGTCGTGAATAGTGTACGAATGGGTACGAAATCGGATAGCCGTGAGAAGGTGATCGAGGAAATCGCAAATACAATGGAATACCCTGTAACAATCCATGAGGAAGCGACGGATGTAAGCATAAATTCGGCTGCTATTTTGGGCAGGGCCAGATTAAACATCATTGTATTCATCACAACGAGTACAACGGTGAAGCCAAGCAAGCTTACGATTAATCCTTCCTGTATTCCGGTCCGTTCCCCTGATGATGCGGTTGCGGTGTTGTTCATAAAAACCTCCTGGAGTGAGTGATGTGTATTTCGCAACATTTCAGAAACGGTGTGTAACATTTGCAAAATGTAGTATGATGTCAATCCCGTGCCTGACAGCAGGGGTTACATAACGAAATCATTAAAGTTCGATTGGTGTCGAACATTAGAAATATATCATGGATCTGTGTTAAAATACAATGGATAGTCTGAAAAAAGGAGACTACAGTATGAAAATTTTACATCATCCGCAAGTAGCGGATATTGAACTTTCCTCTGTATTATATGCGTTAAGCGACCCGACCCGTCTTGGGATTGTTGCGGAAGCAGCGAGAAGCGGGGAGCAACCGTGCAGTCATTTTCATGCACCAGTTGTGAAGTCAACGATGTCGCATCACATTCGGACCCTGCGGGAAGCCGGAGTTATCCGGGTCAGAGTGCAGGGCACACAGCATTTTCTCACCTTGCGGTCCGATGATCTGGAAACACGCTTTCCAGGGCTCTTGCAACCATTATTGCAGGCCGCAGCACAGACGAGCACAGATCCTTCCTAAATGGTGTCCTTTCTTCAGGTCGAAGAGGGGACATTTTTTATTTTCTAATCCTGCTACGACATTCTGTGTCGTACCATGCCCTATATAATAACGGTGAACACACAAACCATATCGAAAAGAGGTTCACAACCATTGGCAAAAACCAAAAGAGGGCGCATCTTGTGGAGTCTTCCTTCCAGGGGCCGGGGAACATGCCCGGTGTGCAGCAGTACCCGAATTAAATTGTTGTATACGCAAACAAAAACAGACGGTACAAGTCTGAAAGTATGCAAGAAATGCTCCAAAGCAGTGCAATCCAGAGTGGATAAGGCACACGTATAACATAACGGGCCTGTTCTTCGGAACGGGCCATGTCTTTTGATATAATGGAATATATTAGGATTGGATGAGATGGGGGGCGGGAAGATGAGTAGCATGCACCGGATTCACTGGTTTGACGAACAGATTCGGGGTGGACGTTTTCCGAACAGCAGCTGGCTTGCCCGTGAATTTGAAATCTCCCGTCGTCAGGCTCAGCGTGATATTGAATATATGGCAAGCTCCCTGCGGGCCCCTTTGGTGTATATGGCGAAATATCGGGGCTATTGTTACGAGGATCAGACCTTTCGGTTGCCTCATTTGTATATGACCGAAGAAGAGCAGCGTGTGCTGAAATATCTGGCCCATCGCTATAGACATTACGATTATGATCAATCGGACGCGGTGAAACGTGTAGCACATTTGCTGGAGCGTTTTACGTTGGAGGAGCAGCAGATGGGAAGTAGCGAGCTTCCAGTGTTTTCAGCGCAACCGAAGCAGCTGCAATTCTTTGAATTGTTGTCCCATGCCATAACTGACTTGCGCAGAGTACATATTCATTACAGGGATCACGATGGAGAACGGCAGTTTTCCTTGTGCCCATTGAAGATGATATCCCAGTTTAACGCCGATTACGTGGTGGGATATGAAGCAGACCCTGTACAGCAAGTGGCAATTCGCTTGGAAGGCATTGTTCATGTATCGATCTTGGATGAGAGATTTGAGTACAGGTCAGATGCTCTCCTAGGTGGATGGGAAGAACCACTGCCTGTGCGTAAACCGTTTGTAGCTGAGATTCGCTTGAAAGAATTGCAGCAAATGGACCTATGGCAAGGGTATCGTATTCGGGCTAGGCAAGATCAGATTTATTCAATTGAATTTTATGACACGGACGCTTTCTTGCAGCATTTGTTTGTTAGCGAATGGGAGGAACTTTTATCTCCTGGGTGGCTTAGACGCAAGCTTCAGCAAAGCGCAGAAGGATTAATTGACAGGCTCGCGATACAATGTAAGCAAAACGTGAAATAAAGCAGCATAGAGAGGAGAAGATACTTCCTTGTCTGAGATTATTTTAGATAACCTCATTATGAAGCGGGAGTCCAAATCGTACGTGGATAGTCTGCATGCGATACTCACCCATACGGGTCAGTTTCAAGGTTCCAAGTATTTAGTTGCCGGATATACAGGCATGGCTTTCAAGCTGGCGGTGCATCGCAGACTACTTCCCATGTCGGTTACAGCGTATGGACAATGGGGGGAAGCACATCGTCCCGGAGTCGATAACCTGGGGATATTCACGATCTGGGATGGGGGACGTACACGTCATTCCACGTTCGGTTATTACCAGCAGGATGCAGTGAATTGGGTGAGACGTAGTCTTAATGAAGGCACTGGTGTGATTTACTGGATTCCTGAGTTCGGTGTTATTCATGGATATGATGACAGTGACCGCGTCTTTTATGTGCAAGACGGATGGAGCAAGGAAACGCAGATTTTGCTGTATGATAATTTCGGCTTGAATTATACAGGGTTTTGGTATTGTCAGATGTTTGGTGATCAGGTCCGCATCCCTGAACAGCAGATGCTGCTGGAATCCCTGCGACTGGCGATTGAGGATTGGGATATCCCCTATCGTCTCTTGCCTGATCGGAATATTGCTTCAGGTAGAAAGGCATATGATGTGTGGGCCCAGGCCCTGCGGAGTGGGGATTTCGATGAATCGGGTGCAGGTTATATTTTGGAATCCTTCTGCCATTCGCGAACCGAAATAAGGATGTATTTGCAGGATGTTCGAGGGATATGGAACGAACTGGACCAGGCTTGTGCATGTTATGAACAGATTGGGGCGTTAATTGACCTAATGAAAGGATATATGGTCCAGCAGGAGAACAGACGTGTCTTGCGACCAAACACCACAGAAGATTTAGCACAGGTACTAATGAAGGCGAAAGCACTGGAAGAGCAGGCTATTGATTATTTTCGAGTGATATCCAGGAAGTATCCTGACCGTAAAAGGTCCACTATACCACGGTGGGGAGCACATTCCGCACGATAGGATGAGAGAGGAAGGGAGTGAAGGATAATGGCAACCAAAGTATTGCAGGACTTGATTCGCTTCCCGCAAGCCCCAACCTCTGCTGATGCACACCTATCATGGAACGGTGTGAGCGCATATACAGATGCGTTGTATCGCATTTTATTACATAAACAGTGGACGGTTTTCCCACACCACATGATTGCAGGTATGACGGCAAGTGCATTCCGATTAGTGGTGGATCGGCGTCTGACCGCAGAATCAATCTCGGCATACAACTGGATGGCAGAGAACTTTGTGGCGGCTGATTTTCTTGGCGTAACAACGGGACAACATGGTGGATTTTCATTTGAACCGACTTTTCCGCTCTATCAGAAGCAGGCAGTGCTTGACATCAAGGCGTCCATTGACCGGGGAATAGGTGCGATTCTCTGGCATGATCAATTTGTCATTGCTGCCGGATATGATGATGAGGAGCAGGTGCTGTTTATTGGAGAAAGTGAAGGACATGAAGTCATTCGTCTGCCCTATGATTCATTTGGCAGGAACAGTACGCCATACTGGTACTATCAGGTGCTGGAATCTCATGAATCTGTGGATCTATGGGAAGTTTGCAAGGAATCATTAATTCAGGCCGTATACAAATGGGAAACCCATGACTACATGCTGCCGTCCCAGGATTATGCCTGTGGAGCGGCTGCGTATACGGTTATGGCTGCTACTTTGCAGTCTGGAACATATGACACAGAACAAACGGCAACTGTACTGCGCTATTATGTCAGATCAAGACTGGACATTGCCTCTTATGTTGCAGGGCTGGAGTACCTATCAGCTCGGATGGTTCATGTCATGCGTGAGTATGCATTGCTCGCAGAACTGTATTCGGAGATTGTTGATGTAGTTAATGATTCAATCTCATGGAATACGAAGGAACCAGATTGTGTGCAAAGGGTAATTGAGCTTATCCGGAAGGCAGGAGCTACGGAACAACGTGCCATTGATGCGATTAAACGTGCCTTTCCAGAGACAATAGGTAATCGTTTTAAGGATGTTGGATTAAGATGAATGGAGCATGATAGAGAAAATTGGAAAACTCAGCAGGAATAAAACCGGACAGGCCGCAGCCGATCCGGTTTATTTGTATTGAACATATATGCACATCAACTCATGTGATCCACGCTAATCATAACTTTTACAAGAAAAAATAACCAAAATTTTAATTTTGGGGTAATCCAAACCCCCTCTTGTTCCGAATATTATATTAGATGGTCTTTTTTGGATGATGATATTCAAGGACAACAGGGGGCGGGAGTATGGTACATAATCCGGAAACCATTCAGGAATGTATCGAACATGCACGGCAAAGGCTCTATCAAATTGCAGCTCAATACCCGGAACTATGGCATCCGGAGGTTATTCGCCAATCCATGGTGCTGGATGAGTTAATTAATGAATATAACAACGCAACTCGCGGGAGAAAGATCTCGAATCAACTGAAATCATGACCTTTCTGAACAAAGAATTCCAAGAGGGGATTCCGTGTGTTTGCCTTACTCTTTTACCGCCCCGAGCACAATCCCCTTTACGAAGAAGCGCTGTAAGAACGGATATACGAGCAGAATCGGCAGAGCGCCAATAAAGATCTGAGCCGCGTTCACCGTACGTTGAGACATGTTCTGGAGCTGCGTTGCATCCACGTTCATGTTGGAGAAATCCTGCTGTACGATTATGGTCTGCATTAACGTGGCGAGTGGATATTTGGAAGCATCATTCATATAGATCAGCCCGTCGAACCAGGAATTCCATTGACCTACCATGGTGAATAAAGAGATCGTGGCAATGGCCGGCATGGATACAGGCAGATAGATTTTGAACAGGGTCGTGATATGGTTGGCTCCATCGATAAATGCAGCTTCTTCCAGCTCTTTCGGCACGTTACGGAAGAAGTTCATCATCAGAATCAGGTTCCAGACAGCCACTGCTCCTGGCAAAATGAGAGCCCACATCGTATTAATCAATCCAAGCTTCTGGATCAAGATATAAGACGGAATTAATCCCCCGCTGAACAGCATCGTGAAGATAAAAAACCACGCATATAGCGAGCGCCCCTTGAAGTGTAGACTTTCCTTGGATAACGGATAAGCCGTCAGGAAGACAAGTGTCATACTGAGCAGTGTGCCCAGAACCGTACGCTGGACTGAAATCCAGAGTGCACTCAGAAAGTTACTGTTACCAAATGTTTTGGTATAGGCGTCCACCGTAAAATCAATGGGCCAAAGTGTCACCAGATTGGCGGATGCTGCCGCTTTACCACTGAAGGAAACGGCCAGAATATGGACCAGCGGCAGGATGCACAGGATCGAGACGGCCGCGATGAATATCAGGTTGAAGCCATTGAATATACGGTACCCGGTTGTTTTGTGATACACCTTGATTCCTCCTTAGCATTTTGCATAATTCGATTTGAAACGCTCGCGTGTACAAGATATAGACGAACTAAACCATTTCGATCTATATCTTGCTGATTGAAAGTCGCTGTCTGGATTTATGCAAAATGCCTCTTAAAATATACGGTAATTGGCGATTTTGTACGCCATCCGGTACGCAGAGATGACCAGGAACATCGCGACAAATGATTTGAATAGCCCAACGGCGGTCGCAAAGCTCATTTTGCCATTCAGAATCCCCATCCGGTAGACAAAGGTATCGATAATATCGCCTTTCTCATATACCAGCGGATTGTACAGGTTGAAGATCTGGTCAAAGCCTGCATTCAGGATATTGCCCAGCGATAACGTACCTACCACGATAATCATCGGCACGAGTGCAGGCAGGGTAATGTGCAATGTCTGTCTAAGTCGTGTTGCCCCATCGACCTCTGAAGCCTCGTACAATGCCGGGTTAATGCCCGCAAGTGCTGCCAGAAATACAATTGTCCCGAATCCAAACTCCTTCCACACATCACTGACTACCACCGTGACACGGAACCAGTCGCCATCCCCCAGGAAGAAGATCGGTTCAACACCAGCCGCCGCTAACACCTGGTTTACCAGCCCACCTTCCGGTGATAACATGTCGAGCAGAATTCCACCAAGGACAACCCAGGACAGGAAATGGGGCAGATACACCAAGGTCTGTGAGAAACGTTTGAACGTGGAGTTCCGAACCTCATTCAGCAAAATGGCAAACACCACAGGGGCCAAAAGTCCGGCCACGATTTTCATTGAAGCAATCAGTACCGTGTTCCAGATGACCTGAACACTGTCGGGATATTCGAACATGAACCGGAAGTTGTCCCAGCCCACCCATTTGGAGCCAGTGAACCCCAGCCACGGTTTGAAGTCCTGAAAAGCAATAATAATGCCGCCCATGGGCACATAGGCGAACAGTAATGTGAGCAGTACAGCAGGCAGCAGCATTAGATGCAGCGGCCATGTGCGTTTGAAATTCCAGCGGGTACGTTTGCGTGGATGGGGTTTCATTTTTCGCACCGGCGTATTGGTTGTTAACGGTTGTTCCATAGCCATCAGGGTCCCTCCTTTATCTCGTCCAGCCCTGGCATAATGAGGCGAGTAAGCCTCTGTACAGAGTGGAGCAACTGAATTATAGCAACGGAAAAGGGCGGACTATAGAACAACATTTCAATGCGGATGTTGAAATATTAACTTGTTGATGGAAACAGAGGTTTTCAAGTCACAGGAAAGCCGGAGAACATAAAATCATATAGAAATGTAAGGGTTTTCAATATAAAATAGGACTTCGGTATAGAAAGACTTCAAATTCAGGGACAGGGTGAAACGATGAAATTCACAGTATTTGCGAAGACGGTCATTCTTCTAATCTGCCTGCTGGTACCCATTCTGCTGCTGTATACATACGCGAACCAGGCAAATGTGGACATGGTGGTGGAGGAGAAACAGCAGTCGAGTCTGAACCAGTTCAATTATTTCAGTTCCCAGGTGGATAAAAATATCGAGCAGCTCTCTCTGTATGGTCTGACATTGCTACGAGATCCGAGTATCCTGCACTACCGTTACATGACCGATTCAACCAGCCAATATGAGAAGAACAGTATCTATCTGGATATTCTCGACAAATTATCATTGTACCAGTCCACCAGCCGCTGGAAGAACGATATTACCATTGTGCTGCCACAAGCGGAACTTGTGTTATCCACCATGTCCAGCCGGACAGTCTACAATGAGAAGATGTTGACGTTCCCACAACCTGGCCAATGGCAGCTGGAGCAGGGGAGTTTCACCTACTTTTTCACGGATAACTACGAGTGGAATGAAAAACCGGTGAACACAGGCGTGCGAACCGTGATGGAGATTAATTTTGACCCGATGAACGTGGTTGCCATGTTGGATGATTTTAAAGAAACGCAAGGAGGAGATCCTTTCTTGTTAGTACCGGGCAATGATCCGTTGCTGAACCGTACGGCAGACCGCGAACTGGTCCAAGCGATCATGCGGGATATCCCCTTTAACGGAGCGGAGAGGGAAGGTAATCATCAGCTGGAGGTAGGCGACAAGCAATATCTGGTCAGTTACGTGCACTCCAAACAACTGCAGGCGGTATACGTGAACCCGGTGGTATTGGATGATCTGTTGAACCCGATGGACAAGAGCCGGAATATGTTTATTACATCCATTCTGTTGCTGCTGGTGCTGAGTATCGGGGCTGCACTGCTTTTGTATCGAAAAGTTCAGGTTCCAATCCATCGTTTGATGAGAGGGCTGCAGCACATTCGCAAAGGCCAGCTGTCTACACGGATTCCGGTCGATCACTCCCGTGATGAATTCGCGTACCTGACCCAGAGTTTCAACCATATGGCGGAGCAGATTCAGGAACTGATCGAGAAGGTATACGAGGAACGTATCCGCTCACGGGAAGCGACATTGAAGCATCTGCAATCACAGATCAATCCGCATTTCCTGTACAACTGCCTGTTTTATATCAAAAATATGACCCAGCTCGGCAACCGTGAAGCGGTTATTGCCATGTCGCTAAGTCTGGGAGACTACTATCGCTACATTACGCGGGGCGAGAATGACATGACAACAGTGGAAGAAGAGATTCGGCTGCTGGACCATTATCTGTCCATTCAACAGATGCGGACCAACCGGCTGACCTACGAGATTGCCGTACCGCAGCAACTGATGCAGCTTCACATTCCGCGACTGCTCATCCAGCCGATCGTAGAGAATGCGGTGATCCATGGCATTGAGCCGATGGAAGGCAGTGGGCATGTCGTCGTAACGGGAATGGCGGTACCCGAACATATTGAGGGTCGGAAATATACAAGATATAGCCTGTTTGTTGATAATGATGGTGTCACGCTGACAGCGGAAGAGATTGCCGAATTGGAACGGGAGATCAATGAACCAATGGGTGAAGAGATTGGAACAGGCACGTGGAATGTGCACCAGCGTCTCGTTACGCGATATGGGCTGTCGTCGGGGCTTCATTTTGGAGCGATTCCCTACGGTGGACTTAGTGTAGAAATTCGATGGTTTGAGGAGGAACAACCGCATGATGAATCTGATGGTCGTGGATGATGAACATTCGGCAGTAGAGTCGATCGCTGTCTCGATACCGTGGAGAGAACACGGGATTGGTCAGGTATTCAAAGCCTATTCAGTCAAAGAAGCCCTGGAACATATGGCAACACATCAGGTCCATATTATTATCACGGATATCCGCATGCCGGGTCTGTCCGGTCTGGATCTGGTCAGTCACATCAGGCAAAAGTGGGAACAGACCAAATGTATTATTTTATCGGGGCATGCTTCCTTCGATTATGCGAAGCAGGCGCTCAAACACGGGACGGTTAGTTATCTGCTCAAACCGGTTCGAGATGAGGAACTGATCGAATCCGTGCAGCAGGCCGCCGTGCAGATTCGCCTGGAGGGTGAGAAACAAATGCTGCATCAGCGGGCCATGTATTCGGTAAGGGAACATCTGCCTGAGAAGCGAGCGGAGCTGATGAAGGATGTACTGTTAGGGCATAAATTTGCGGATGCTGAACTCGAAGGCAAGCTGGAGCAACTGGAGATCGGGTTCCGTCCACAGGATAAAATGCAACTGCTGCTCATCCGGTATGATGACCATCAACCTACACATAAAGCGTTTCGATTAATGAAGTACGCCATCTCGAATGTAGTGGAAGAGATTTACGGGAGTACCTATCATCTCTGCCATACGGATGACGCCTATGATGATCTGGTCTTTATGGCCAGTCCCAAACAAACCCAAGCCGAACCGGAAATACTAATGGGACGGCTTGGAGAACGGTTAATCCACAGTGTGAGGCAATATCTGAACGCGACGATTTCCCTGTCTGTTAGTCGTATGGGGCGTTTCCCAGATCAGGTGCCGCAACTATATCATCAAGCCGTGAGTGCGCTTCGCAAGCAAGCCGAGGCGGGCAAAGGATTACATCTGAATGCGGCGGCAGGAACCAATGGGGCCACGTTGAAGTCTCTTGCAGCGCTGTATGAACCGCCGGGTCTGACGACGTTACTGGAAGCCGGGCGCATGGAGGATGCACACCGTAAGATTAATCAGATCTTTGCCGAACTGTCGAACAGTGTGTTCCCGGAACATGTGTATGTGGCCTTTCATTATCTGGCGGCGGCATTCTCATATATGGCTCATCGGGAAGGAAGACAGTTAGCCGAAGTGCTTGGCGAGCAGTACCAGCAGTTGCTCAAGGATGGTTATGGCATCTCGCTGCGCAGTCTGGAAACGTGGACCAGAAGTGTGATGCAGCAGTGGGAAGAGAGCACAAGCGATGCGGGACAGGATGCCGGATCAACGCTGATTCGGCAGGTGCAGCAATGGATTGACCATCATCTAGGCGAGGATCTATCGTTGCAAGTCATTGCCGGAGAGGTGCATTTGCACCCGGTATATCTGTCGAAAATGTACAAACAATCCACAGGTGAAGGCATTAGTGACTATATCATCCGTTCCAGAATGGAACGTGCGGTTCATTTGCTGAAGCATACGGCGATGAAGATCTATGAAGTCGGTCAGGAAGTAGGGTACAATAACACGCCCTATTTCATTCAGGTGTTCCGCAAACATTATGGACTGACCCCGCAGGATTTTCGGAACGGTTAACAAATCAATATGAACATTGAAATTGTGATATATGTTTGCCTCCCCGGCTGCACTATCCTTTTCATGTAAGGTGCATTTGGCATCAATCCAATCAGCGACTTGCATCAGCAAAATAAGGATCGAAATGGTGTTGTTCGTCCATATTTTGTACCCGTGAGCGGTTGAAATCGAATGATGGCAAATGCAGAGGTGCATTTGGCACAAAAGGGTATCCAAGTTACCTGAGGAGGGGTTAGTTCATGTATAGAAAAATGATGACGGCATTGCTCGCAATCACGATGGTTGCTGTAACGGCATGCAGTTCGGGGGCCAAGGAAGAACCGGCGAAGGAAGCCGCTGCACCACTTGCTTTGCAAGATGGGAAGTATGAACCTGCGGTACAAATGAGCTATTTGCGTGCCTGGAATGATGATACGAAATTCAAGAACGGGGAAACGGCTCAGAACAACGTGCATACGAAATGGGCGAAGGAACGACTTGGCATCGATCTAACCACACCGTGGGCTGTATCGGTGACCAATGATGCATTTTACACGAAATTGCGCTTGTCCCTGTCCGCTAACGAAGAACTGCCGGATATCGTCTCCATTCGGGGAGACTACAATCTGGTACGGGAATTAATTGAGTCCGGCAAATTTGCCAATGCAGGCGAGTTGTTTGACAAGTATGCTTCGGACACATGGAAACAGGCATCTGAATCGGCACCGGAAGAATGGTATCCATACATGTATGAGGGCGAGCGTTATGGCATTCCGATCTTCGATTATGCGTATAACGGCGATTCGGTCATGTTCATTCGGGAAGACTGGCTGAAGAAGCTGGGACTGGAAGAACCAAAAACCATGGATGAGCTGGTTACGGTCATGGATGCTTTTACGAATCAGGACCCGGATGGGAACGGCAAGAAAGATACGTATGGTCTGACCGTCGGCATGAAGAATGCGCTCAATACCTGGATGACGGAATCCGGCTGGATCTTCGGCATGTACAACACCATGCCTGGACAATGGAATGATGCCGGAGATGGAACACTGCAATATGGCTCCATTCAGCTAGGTGTGAAGGAAGGCCTTGCGACGATGAAAGATTGGTTGTCCAAAGGTTACCTGCCCAAAGAAGCGGGTGTCTATGACGAGATCAAGGCAGCAGAACTGTTTACCGCAGGTAAAGCTGGCATTATCGTGGGACCACACTGGATGCCAAACTGGCCGATTGATGATGTGAAGAAAAATGTGGACGGTGCCACGTACAAGGCCATTGCTTTGCCTACAGGGCCAACAGGCGAGAGCCACCAACATGGTTCTGGTGCAAGCAACGGGGTGGTGCTGATTAACAAAGACATGGCGAACCCGGAGATCTTCTTCACGTATCAGAATTATCTGTTTGATAACTTTGCCAACCCGGAAGTGGGCAGCGAGTTTGAACATGGGTTCGCGCAAGGATATGACTATGACATCGTGGATGGCAAAGTCGTTGGTGAAGCTGAAGTGAAGGATGGTGTATCACCACTCAAATATACGATTACGTATGATGGTGCACGGATTCCGAATCTCATGATGGATACGCTGGCGGAACTTGCGAAGGGCAAAGAGCCGGAGACCCCTTTTGAGAAAAATACGAAGATTGCCAACAAACCCGAAGTATTTGCAGCCGCTGAAGTGGTCGTTGCGAATAAAGATAATGCCATTAAGAATAAGTTCACGGGAGCACCGACCGAGACGATGAAAATGAAGAAGGATGCAATCGACAAGCTGGAGAAGGATACGTTCAGCAAGATCATCTATGGTCAGGTGGGCATTGAGGAATTTGATGCGTTTGTGACAAAGTGGAAGTCCATGGGCGGGGATGATATTACAGCGGAAGTGAACGAATGGTATAAGACAGTCAATTAACAATCAAAGCAGGGTAGAACGGATGAATTCATCCGTCTACCCTGCTTTTTTAGTAGGAATTTTAATGACAAAAAACAACAAGGATAAGCAAAATAGAGCCTTTGAAGTCGTAACCAATAATCGGGTTCCTTCACCCGAATCTTCTATACCGAACAAAATATCTATTAAGCACACTGAACCTGAAATGACGAGTACCATCAGTGCAAGTAAGTACATAATCAATTAGGACTCGCAGCGCACAAAAGTTACTTGTTTTCCTAAAATCACATTTTCCACCTTCCATCCGGCATTTAACCAGGATAGTGCCTGTGTATGATTATTGGAATTATTCACCCACCATTGTTCGCGATTATACGCTGTAGGCGGTAACGTAAACCCGAGGATTTCCTCGAGCTCTGAGTATGTAAGGGTGATTGCAACCTGATTCAGATAGTTTTCCAAGGGGAAGTATTTGCTGTAGCTCATTTAGTCGGACCTCCTGAAAAGGAATACACTGATTATACAACGTGGGCATGATGATAGCGAGAGCATACATAGATATGAAAGGAATCCGTAGATCTCTCTTACTAGCGAACAACCGTGCGTAAGCCTTATTGTTCCCGTTGTACTTGAGAGAGTAAAATAATAGGTAATATACGAACATCAATACGTATTTTTAATATAGATGCCTCGAATTGATTCGGGATTCACAGAGGTTCAAGTGTGGTTGATGAACATCATAAGATGCATAGGAAAGTAGGAGATTAGATGAGCACATTGTATGACCAGGCGATGGAAGAGATGATTACGACGATCCATGAATGGTTTGATGAACAGGAAAAACGGGATGACTTGGAAAGTGTTGTGAAGCGAACAACACTGCAAATGGGCATCTTTAATGATATTGTGCTGGATTACAGACCTGGACGGACCACAGTAGACAGTCTGGATCTAGGTCTGGATGATGGTTGGAAATCGAAACAGGCAGGAGCCTTTACTGAGGAACAGGTGCGCAATGAGATCGGGCCTAAGCTTGCAGAGGTTGTCCAAGTTAGATTGGACAAGCTGGCTAACACACCGTTGATTGACTACCGCTTCACCTTCCGTGGGAAATTCCCAACAACCGAAGGTAAGCTGCAATTGACGTTACTGGAATATATTAATGAAGAGAAAAGACAGCTGCTCCTTGAGTGTATTCATACCTATGTAGACAAAAAGCTGGAACATGGTACATATCCGACGAAGCAACTGGAATCTTTCTTTTTGGCGGGGCATCTGCTCGATCCTAAGCTGTTCCCGGAGTTGGATGTAGCATGGACCATCCGGCAGTATGACCGGATTCAAGAGTTGAATCAGGGTCGTCCGGATGCACTGGCAGAACATCGTGGTGAGATTACTCGCGCGGTGACGGCATGGGCAGAAAATCAATTTTTGCCACAGTATTATGATGTGCAATCTTCAGAATATCGTGCTAATGAGTATTCACTAAAACCAGGAGCAACGCTGGAGTCGAACGTTGAGACACAGGCAGGCCAACACTTGGACGAGCCTCGGAAGCAGCAAACACCCGGGTCTCAACCAATCGATCTGCTGTTGTACGCAGCAGTCATGATTCTACGTTTTGAGCCCAGTTATAGCAAACCCAAAGGTCTGACTTTCTTGGAACTCGCGAAGCAGCTTGGTAGCCGTCGTGCAGCAAGCATGATGACGGAAGGTAGCGGTACGTATGCGAAGGACGATATTCATGTGAAAACGGAACGGGTTGAATGCAAAGCAAATGATGTATTTGCCCTGATGAACATTCACATTCATAAGGAAGAGCCGGGTGCCTATCGGCAGGCACTTACCTTTATCACGCATTTATTGAAGCAGGGATTTCCGAAAAGTTATAAAATCAAGCTCAAATCTGGCGTAAAGCAGTATTTGCCGATCAAAGGACTCGCGAAGTCGGATACCCACCGATTCTTTGCCAATGCACTGGAGTACCCGGAGCTGCATCCACTCCTGGAAGAGTATGCACGTGAGGCTATCCAAGAGTTCGAGTTCTACGAGGACACCGAGGGCGAGAAGAGCTGTATGCCAGGCAGTTATGCAACCTTTGGACTGGGGCTCATGGATGAGCGGTATTTCCCGCTGGTTGAATATTACATGGGCGAAGTGGATGATGAGCATCAGTTAATTCAGGATAAGTTCATTGCGGCATTTGTGGAAAAAAAGGGTGTAACGGCCCAATCCATACCTGCGTTAGTCGCCAGCTTGCGTCGTGCGACGGATAGTCTGAAGCTGAAGATTCAGCCCGAGCTGGAGAATGAGGAATTACTCGAACTGTTGGTTAGACCGATTCAAGGACTCGAACGTTATGAAGCAGAACAGGTACTTTACCCGATCTTCGGTAAGGTTAAGAAGCTCACAACGCTCGCTCGCAAAGCGGAGGGAAGAAGGAAGGAATTATTGCTGGAACTGTTGCAGGCCGCAGGGAAATAAAAATGTAAACAACACAAGTAAGATTGTGCCGTGTAAGTAAAGCATTTTAGAGAAGTGAAAGTGCATAAGGAAAGGTGGGGAGAGTTATGGAAACATTGAGACGAAACATGTGGCAGGCGTTGAATACTCAGGAGAAAGAGGCTTTGATGCGTAAGCTTGTTCATCAGTTACCGGATGGTATGGCATATAAGGGTCTCGAGACATTTGAACGATTCGGTCAGCGGATGGAGACAGGTGTGTTTACGCAGGAAGGTTTGCGGTTTGTATTTGTCCCTGGGGATCAAGTAACGCTGGGCTGGGATCATTGGCAGCATGGAATGAACGAAGAGACCTCAACCGACCTGCTCGAAACGGTAAGTGAATATGGTGTGGAGGACGTGGATTCGTTTCTGGCGAGTCAGATGTCACCAGTGAGAGAAGTGAGTATTGCGCCGATGCTCGTGGAATGCGAACTGATCTCGCTTGGTTGGATTGAAGTATCCGAGGAGGAAGCATTGGTACAAGAAAATCCTGATTTTCCGTCAGCATTGGAGCAATTTAAGCAGTCGGAGATACGTGAATATGAATTGCATCAACAATTCCGTCTGGTTCGCCAAGGTGAGGATGAAGTCCGAATCCTGTGGTTCAACGAAGGAATAGAACTGGAGGACGTCGTGACAGAGGAAGCAGCGGCCGGCTTTGGCTTGCTGACCGAGGATGAGTGGGAGTATATCTATGGTGGCGGTTGTCGCACGTTATTTCCTTGGGGTGACAGCTTCGACTATACGATGAGATTGAAGCACTTTGGAAGTCTGGAAGGCGTGAATGAGCTTGTGGATGAATCGACAGAATCGGACTATTCACTGGTTGAAGAAAAGGATGATCGTCCTTATGATCTGGAACTACCGAATTTCTTCGGGGTGCAATTTGTCGGAGACCCCTACAAGTATGAGCTTTCACTGGATTCGGCTGGGGACGTAATGCCCAAAGGTGGAGACGGCGGGAGTCTGATTTGTGGTGGGACAGGACCTCTGGTTGGTTTCTTACCTGCTGCTGCGGTGTATTATCGAGACGTTAATGCCAGTGAGCTCGATTGGGAGGATTTGATGGATGCGATGTACTATCGCAGGGTTGTTCGTTTGGCTAGTATTCATGAATAGGAAACTGTCGAAGAAACATTTTCCTTTCAGTGGGGCCTAATTGTAGAAAAATAATAGTCCAAGTGCAGTGTCATTGCTGTGACTTGGCTATTTTTTGGGTAAATATAATCAGGCCTAACGGCTTAAGATCAGGAGTGGGGGCGCATTGAGCCCAGCCAAGGTTCCTTTTACAATAAAAGAATAGAATCTCTCGCCAACCTCTTTAAATTGACATCATGGAAAAGGGGAATGACCTTGCCTTCATATACATCGTTTCAGTGTTCCGGCCGGGAGGCCTTGTTTCTGTTTCAATTGATGAATATTCCGGAAGCGAATCAACTGCTCGTGGATCTGAATGACCCGGAATTACAGGGTGTACAGTCAGAACGGGTTTACGGACAGATTCTTAGAGGTCTTGTTGAAGACGGTGTTATGGTGGAAGATAACAAGCAGATCACCATAGAGCCACAAGTACATAACCTGCTTACAGGCTGTAAGCTCAGCAGTGCAATAACCCGACTCGAATTGCATGCAGCAGATGGGAAATCGTCGGTGACTTATGGATTTTTGTCAGGTACGCAGATGGTTGAATGGCTATGGAAGCCTGCAGAAGATCAGGCGGTACTGACTTCATTTGATGAATTACAGGATATGTTCCAAGTCATTGGCAATCGGATTGAACTACCCGATCCATCCCCATCCCATGTTAATCCTGAATCACAGGATACGATTCGCACAACCATCCAGGGAGAAACGCTGCAGCGTCTGTCCGCGTTGGCAGTCGATTCACCCATGGAGAAGTTCGCGTCCATTTTGCAGCAGGACCATCATCTGGATCACACAGTATTACAGACATTGGCGAAGGGCTTTGCCACGCTTGAGAAGTGGGGGCAGTTCGATGTGTACACCCGGGGACAGGAAGGACAGGCACAGACCATTTATTTTATAGGCAGCACCCAAGGTAACTGGTTGTTCCTGGAAGGGGAAGAATCCAGTCTGTTTACAGCATTTAAGGTGACGGAAGAAGAATTGGTGCAAAGCCTGTTTCTGTTAACGACGCGTTCGTTATATGTACTGCCCGGAGTTTAAACCCAATATAGACATACACAAACGTAACCAAGGGGGGAATCCAGTTGACCAAAATTGTCATGAAGGGTGACTACTTGAACTCACTCGCACAGCAGATTGAACAAGTGACGGCACAGCTGCAACAGGTGGACGGTGTTCTTCAACACGCCATTCAGGGAGCAGCCTGGCAGTCGGGGAATCGACAGACCATTATTGGTCTGTACCAGACCCATCAGCAGCGGTTTCAGACCGCTGGACAGAGCATGCAGCAGCTGGCTGCGTATGTAAAGACGACTCGGGAGAAGATGGAACAGGAAGATCAGTCGGGTGGTACATTTGGCCTTACGGGTGTTAACCTGCTCGCACCATTTGACGGACCCGGAAGCACAGTAGGTACGCTAACTGCGGCTGCGGCTGTCGCCAAACTGGGATACCGAGTGAAGAACGGCTATATGGTCAAGCAGGAGCTGAATCGAAACACACCACGCATTTTGGTTCGCGAAAGCTACGATTCAGTGAAGGGAAATCCATTGGTGAACGGCAGACCAAGGGATTATAAAATTCATTATGTCCGTGACATTGAAGCCAAAATAGCAAACGGAACCGCTACGCCTCAGATTAAGGAAATTGCCTCGATGATGAAGCCAGGTTATGCAGTCAAATCCGCCTTAACGGACAAGCTGGGCTGGGCCAGTGTTGGCATCGATGTATTCACAGATACACAAGAGAACATCAGCCAGAATGCATCCGGTGACAAGATTGCTGGTGATATCATCGGTAATGTTGTCGTCGGTGGAGCAACAACGGTGGGAGCGACACTCTTGGCAGCGGCTATTCTGCCTGCGGCGGCGCCTGTCCTAGCCGTTGGTGCGGTCGGCCTGGGTGTATCCGTAGGTTTGACATATCTTGCAGAAGGGGTAACCATGAATATGGATTTGGATGGCGATGGGCAGGATGATTCCGTGAAGGATGTTGTGAAACATGGAGCGAAGAAAGCCTGGTCTACCGTTAGCGGGTGGTTTAAATAGTGAAGCGTCATAAACGATCTGCCATGTCATCCAATACTTCCGAGTCTACCATGTATGAAGGAACATCCTACAACCGGGATGCATTTGAGAACTATCTTGCGGTATACGCCGTGGATGGAATTCGTTTCAGCGCAGGTACGCTCGTTCTTTTCTTTCTTAACGTATTCCTGCTGATTCCGGTGTTCAGTGTTCCGGTTCAACTTATGTATGCATATATACTACTGCCGCCTCTGGCAGTGATGAATGTGTGGGCCCTCGCTCTAATAGTGGCTCCCCGCAGGCTGCAATTGAATTATGTCCTGTTTCGAGGTGTGTTTGGTATCGTATGTTCGTTGGGTTTTATGATTATTATTCAAAAGTTTGCCTACGGCATGTTGGGCCTCACAACGCCATGGTATGCGATTGGTTCGTTTGTCGTATATGGTTTTGCATTCTTTCAGTATGCGAAGTTTCACATAAACAGATTGAAGCAGTCACCTAACAGCCCCAAGTCTGAAAAGGGCTCTCGTATGCCTGTCGCGACGCTGACCATGTTGACTGGCGGGGGTTACTTGCTGGCTAATATTTCCCTGGCCTTTGTTACAGAACAGACGGTTGCTGTTGTACTCATGAGTGTGTATATCATGCTGGCCTTTGTTGTGTTTCATTTTATGATGGATGTACATCGGTACTACTGGCTTCGCCGGGTGCTGAACACGCCTGTGGAAGTCCAGAGCAACAAATCACAAAATACAGAAAGGAAGATTACATGATGGCAAACGAAACATCTACCTTACTGCCTAATGGCTCCGTGATTCGGTTGAAAGAAGGTACCAAAAAGCTCGTCATCTACGGACGAAAGCAGATGCTGCTAACCGAACCGCCACGTCAATTCGATTATATTGGCTGTCTGTATCCGGAGGGATACATTAATCCGGATTACACATATGTTTTTAATCATGAAGATATTGAAGAGATCATTTTCAGAGGATATGTGGACGAAGAGGAAGAGACTTTTGTAGCGGAGCTTGAGAATAAGTAACTTTATTTATAAAGGGCACTTTTACCTTTTTTTATATGTGAAGGAAAATAAAATAAACGGGTCAGTCCTAACGTGACTGATCCGTTTCGCGGAAACGCGTCGCTGTCTGCTGAAGACTGGTGCTGGTTTCCTGTAAACCGCGCAAATAATGACTGATATTCGTCATGCTGTCATTCATACGCCCGAGAAACTCCCGTTGGCGTTCGCCTTCCCATTGTCCCTCAGACTGATCAATCATCGTTTTGAGTTGGGCAAGAATATCTTGTCCGTTCTGGGATGCCTTGTTGAACTCACCTGCAAGTTGTTGCAGTTCTTCTGGGGACAGATCAATACGTTGGTTCATAAGGTCCACTCCGTTTCGCTTCTGTTGTAAGATGCTGTACACTCCATTATAACCCCATCCTTTTCAAAATGAAGCTGGACGAAAGCCTTGTTTTTAGAATTGCTAAAATTCGGCTTACATAGGACAAAACACACATCATATCAGCCCTTAATCATAGAGGGGACCGAGATGATGTGTGTTTCTGGTTTATTTCTATTTATCGTTTATTTCACTTTTTGGACGGATACCGCCATTTGCTCCAGTTGAGTGTGAGTTAATTGGTTATTTGGTGAGCTGAGTGTTACATAACAATCATCCAGCTTGAACGTGAGCATATCCGTTTGATCTGGTGTATACCATTTGGCGGATACGCCATTAGGCAGTTTTACCGTTTTGCCATCATAGCTGAACGAGTAGTCTTTAGGGGATACCGTTACATTCATGCGATTGAAAACAAAGTTTACACCATCACCGCCTGCACCTACGCTTTTGAACGTATCTCCAGCAACCATATGTTGTGGGGCATAGGCAGTTGTGAACCCGTCAAACTTCGCGAATGCCTTGCGGATGTTATCCAATTGTTGCTTGCTATAGTTCACATCTGCGAATGCAGAGATTCCTTGATTGTTGCTGCTACTGGCTTGCTGAACAGAGACAGCGACTTGTTGCAGTTGAGCTTGGCTCAGCTTATGATCCGGGGAGCTAAGGGTAACGTAACGATCATCCAGTTGGAACGTGAGCATGCCCGTTTGATCGGGTGTGTACCATTTGGCGATAACGCCATTGGACAGTTTCACGTCTTTGCTCGTATAGCCGTCCGAATAATCTCTTGGAGACACATCCACTTTCATATGGTTGAAAATGAAGCTGACACCATCGCCACCCGCACCTACACTTTTGAACGTGTCACCTGCGATCATCTGTTGAGGTGCATAAGCGGTCTTGAACCCATCGAATTGTGCAAAAGCTTTTTGAATCGCCTCTTTTTGTGCTGCGCTATACGTTACATTGGTCAAGGCTGATGGATTACTTGTCGTTTGGCCGATCATGACCTGTCCTTTTTTGGCGTCATAGGATACGGGTACATGCAGCGCATCAGCAAGCGCTCTTACTGGTAGATAAGTGGAGTTGTTATAGGTAATTGGCGCAAGTTTGTTGCCATTGCCATCCGTTGGTGTGTACGCCGCGCCATCGACATTGAAGCTAATTCCATGATTAAGGTATGCAGAGATTTTCTCCAGCTGCGTTCCGGCAAATACGCCCGTCGCTCCTGTCAATGTCATGCCAAGTACCATCATTGTTGCTACGGATTTCTTCATGTTTTTTTTCATCATCTATCTCTCCTTCAAGTTGGGGTTTGTTTTGTTTGATGAGCTCGCTGTCCCTTATGGCTTTATATTAAACCCCGAACATATCCAGAATAATTCTGAATTATCTCCAACTTGTAAACATGTGCATGTCGACAGGAGACTGGCATCTGTCTGTTGAATAGATCGCTTAGGATCAGGAAACGAGGTGAAGGCATGACTATTTTTCATTACGTGGCCGATCATTATGATATTGGGAATATTGTAGGATTTAATGCCATAGAACACGGTAATAGTTCTAAAGCGATGTTGATCGAGTCTACATCAGGTAAGTTTGTTTTACGCAAACTGAGGAACGAACAACAGGCGTGGATTGAGTATGAAATGGTTCAGGCATTGGCATCCGTAAACATTTCACCATCCATGGTACAGACAAAATATAGGATTCCGTATATTACATATAATAATGAGTTTTATAATTTGCAGATCTACATAGAGGATTTGCTTCCGCGTTCCCAAAGTAACATTGACTTTGTTCGGTTAGGTCAAGTGATCGGACTTTTTCATCGTATGACGAATCATCTTAAGGTTGCTGGTATGGAAGATCGTTTCGAGTTATCTCAATTATGGCGTGAGGTTTCCAATGTAGTGTTAGCCTCGTCATCTGAACAAATTCGTACGTTAGCCCAGCTTACAGAGGATTGTCTGGAGTTTCGCAAGACGAACCATTCAGTCATTCACGGGGATCTGGGCATGTGGAATTTGTTGTTTACAAAAGAGTCCATCTACATTATTGATTTCGGTGAAGTAAGAATGGACGATCATCATTTCGATCTGGCAGCTGTACTGACTTCTACAATTCCCTCATTAACACATAGGCAGGAACTTGGAAAGATTATGGCTGACTTTGAAGATGGTTATGTGCAGGAGAATGCTAATTTTAGCAGGAGGCATCTATACGAACAGATACAAGTATGGATGTTGCGAGGATTTTTGGCGGTAATCAGGGAGAGGGGAGTCGCCCCCTCAACCATTGGATATGTAGAACAAAACCTGAAGATACTTAGCATGTTTGAACGTATTCTTTGCTGATTCGAATAATTTTAGTTAAAAAGATAGAGGATTAGTCCGCCAAAACCAAGGACAATCGCCCCAACGTATACATAGGAAAGTTTGCTGAGATTTTGCTTTGTGCGGCGATCATACTCGGGATTACTGGTCTGATTGGCTTTGGAGTTTCCGATGATCATGGTAGCAATACCTCCAAATAAAGCGATACCTACAATTAAAACATAAGGTAACCAAGTCATAATTGGACCCCCTTCACGAATGATATGATTTGTCTTCATTGTACTTCAGGATAACCTTTGATGTAAGCTTTAGTTGAGAAATAAAGGGAAATGAAGTATCTGTCTTACAGTATGTATCTAGTCCTGGATAGAAAAGATCACGACAATTTTAGTTTTTTTAAACTATAAAAATCCTTGATACAACAAGCATTCGCGGCTTTCTTCACTGGAGGCTGCGGATTTTTTTTGTCCATTGAGTGATCCAGAATAGAGAACCCTGCGTTACACCCTATGAAGACGACGGCGAGGAAACAAATTATACACAACACATAATCGAGGAGTGAACACGTAATGAAAATGAAAATGAAGAAATTTATTGCACCTGTACTTAGCCTGACACTGTTGATGCCGGGAATCGCTGGAGCAGCTTCCACACCGCAGACACCGATGACGATGATGAAAGCATCCGTGAACACACCCGCTGCGGACCTGAGAGCGAACCTGGATCACCTGTTATCCGAGCACTTTGCACTTGCAGTAACCGCAATGGCCAAAGCATATGATGGAGCAAAAGATGCAGACGCAGCTTACAAAGCACTCGACCAAAACGCACTGGATATGCAACCGGCAATCGCTTCCCTATATGGTGACGCAGGTGCCAAAGAATTCGAACGCATCTTCCGTGCTCATAACAAATACACAGATGACCTTGTCAAAGCAACCAAAATGGGTAATCAGGCTGGGATCAAACAAGCACAGGCAAATATCAACGGATTCGTGGAGGAGTTCTCCACATTCCTGAGCACAGCAACCGAAGGCAAATTGCCAAAAGCAGCAGCTAAACAGGCTCTGCAAGTGCATGAAGATCTCGTGCAAAAAGTATTCGATGAGTATGTAGCTGGAGATTATGCTGACGCATACAAGGCTTACCGTGAAGGTTTCAAAGAAATGTTCGGCGTAAGTAAAGCCCTCTCCACAGCAATTACTACACAAATGCCAGAGAAATTTGAAAACACCAAAGCGGATACAAAAGCAGCTGATCTGAGATCTGCACTCAACCACTTGGCTTCCGAACACTTTGCGCTCTCGGCTCTGCAGATGCAAGAAGAATTCGATGGCCGTACAGCAGCTTCCAACGCACTGGTTACAACTGAAGCTGGAAATACAGCTGACTTCAAAGCAGCCATTGCTTCCGTTTACGGTAACGACGGTGCTAATGCGTTCGAGAAAATTTGGGTAACGAACCACGTTAATGCACAAAGCGACTATGTAAAAGCCGTTAAAAACAACGATGCTACGGCTCGTGCAGCAGTAGAGAAACGTATTGATGGATTTACAACAGAGTTCGCCACATTCCTGGATTCGGCAACAGCTGGCAATCTGCCAAAAGCAGCAGGACAACAAGCACTGACAACGCATGAAAACCAAGTACAAAATGTATTGAATCAATATGCAGCAGGTAATTATGAAGCTTCGTACACAACGAATCGTGAAGGCTTCAAAGTGATGTTCGGTGTAGGTCAAGCCCTGGGTAATGCCATCGTGACTCAATTCAACGACAAATTCCAAGAGCCAACAACACCTGCACCAGCGCCAGAAATGACAACGGTGTGGATGCAATTGAACAGCAAAATGCTGAAAATTAACGATAAAACAACCAACATGGATACCACTCCAGTGCTCTGGAAAAACACAACATACATTCCATTGCGTTTCCTGAGTGAAGGTATTGGTGCAACAGTCAAATGGGACAAAAAAGCACAGCAAGTAACCGTAATGGCTGGCGACGATACTCTTGAATTCTGGGTGAACAACAACGTTATGGAAGTGAACGGCGTGAAGAAAAACGTGGGTGCAACTGTATTTGTAAACAAAGATGGACGTACACAAGTACCCCTGCGCTTCATTGCTGAACTTCTGAACTGGGACGTGAAATGGGCACAAAAAGATGGATCTATTACACTGACAAAATCCATGTAATAGCAGCGTTTAAATAAGATTAAAACAAAAAGAGCTGCCCCATACGGCAGCTCTTTTTGTTCATCATAAGGAGGTCATTGTGTTTCGATACATAATTTGATGAACAGGATGACGTACCGTCTGATGTCCATTTTTCGTACCTTTACCAACAGCGATCAGCATGACATCCAAGTATCTTTCAGAAATATTCAAGCTGGCTTTTAATTGAGCGGAATCATAACCTGACATCGTGATGGTTTCGAAACCGGCCTCATTGGCGAGCAGAATGAATGACATGGATGCTAGACTTACATCTCGGGTTAACTCCAACTTCAGCTCTTCATCCGATTTATTTGCATAGTATTGTATTGCCGCATTCGCCAGATAATCTCGGAGTGATGCATCAAAAAAGCCCGACTGAAAGCCTTCTTCGTGAATTCTGATGATGTTATCCGCTTCAAATGCTTGATAATCCCCTAACATGACGATCAAAGCGGAAGCATCGATCACCTGTTGCTGATTGTAAGCAATAGGTAGTAATGCGCTCCGGAGATCAGGGTCATCAATAATAAGATACCGGGTCGCTTGAATATTATTCCCATTGGGTGACTTGCTTGCAGATTCAATGAATGAAGTGAGAATCTCCGGGTGTATCGTATAACTTGAATCAAAATGTCGAACAGAACGTCTATGTTCCAAAACGGATTGTACACTCATGAGATCATCTCCATCGTTGTTATTTAGGACTCCCTTGAATTATAGTAGGCATTAACAAATGAGAAAATAACGCACAAAAAAGTGGGATAGCCACTTTAAAGTATCTATTGAGGAGGAACGGCACATTGGTTAAGTATAATACCGGAATAAATATTTTCATGGATATCGCTGGGGGGAAATGGAAGTGTCTTATCCTTTTTTTTCTGAGTCAACAATCGGTGCGAACCAAGGAATTCTATGAACTGATACCTGGAATCACACAAAAGGTCTTAACCGACCAATTGAAACAGTTGGAGAGCGATGGACTTGTTCATAGGGAAATATTCAAGGAAGTCCCGCCAAAAGTAGAATATAGTTTAACTGAACTCGGACGATCCTTCGTTCCGGTCTTGAACACGATGTGCGACTGGGGCAATACGTACGCAAGGTCCAAAGGTATGGATCAGGATGAACATATTCAATGTGATCATGAATGAACCCAAAAGTTCAAATATTTGGTATAATCATCGGGTAATGACCTACATAACAGCTTAAATAGCCGATGGAGTCCAGAATGGGGTATGATAATTTGGTATAAGCAAAATGAAGAGGGGGACAGAGGAATGAGTACATCATCAAAATCAGAGCGTCCGGCGAAAAGTGTGGATACCCGGTTATTTGTTGCTTGGGCCGTTTCAGTTATTGCAACAGGGGGAAGTCTCTATTTTAGTGAGATCAAGGGTTATCTTCCATGTGATCTGTGCTGGTACCAGCGCATATTTATGTACCCGCTAACGATCTTGTTGGGCATTGCCTACTTTAAGGATGATGCGGGTATCGCGAAATACGTGCTTCCGCTTAGTTTTATCGGTGGCGGCATTTCGTTATATCATGTAACGATCCAGCGTATTTTTTCGGCTACAGGTAATGCCGTGGCGTGTGGCAAGGTTCCATGTTATACCGACTATTTGAACTGGTTTGGTTTTATCACCATTCCGCTACTGGCACTCATTGCATTTATTATTATCATCGTGATGCTGTGGGGCATTGGCAAAACATCAAAATCTTCTTAATAAGAAAGGACAGATGGTGATGAGCGGACAAGCTCGTTGGTTCATGCCCTTCATTGTTCTGATCCTCCTGACCGTGGGATGCTCCTATGAGGAACAGTCCGCGTCCGGAGAGATGCCAGAGATGATCAAAGTGCAGCTTATGATTCCGGATAAGGTGTCTGTCAAGGAAGATGTCGCTTTGCAGATCAAGCTGACCCAGGGAGAACAGCCTGTAAATGATGCGGATCATGTACAGTTTCAGGTATGGAATGAACAGGATGAACCCGAAGCACCTTCATTTGATCAAGGAATGATGAGTGCCGATGAGCTTGAATCTCGGGGAGCAACAAAGGCTGTATCTATAGGCGATGGTATATATGAAGTGAATTATACGTTTCAGGAACCTGGGGTATATGTCGTTCAGGCGCATGTGACCTCAGGGGCGATGCATACGATGCCGAGAACAAAGGTAACCGTGGAGTAATCGTTGTAGTTCACCCGATGAATATACCGTACAAGCTCTTCCAAGCTGTATGGCATATTTACCGGGTGTTCAGTGTGTCTACATCGGCTTCATTCATCCATTTTTGTTCATATATTCAGCCTTGACCTTGAAGTATACTTCAAGGTCTATTCTTGTCTTATCAAGAAATATTGGAGGCAGAATAATGAGAATATTAGAATGGATGTTGGTGTTGGTAACCGTAGCTGTTACGGTATGTATACTACTTTTTCCGAAGCGCCGAGCAATGACAATAGGCATACTCTCCGCTTTGGTTCTGGCAGTGCTTCTGCATGGTTTAATCAATTCATTCCGTGTGCAGATGGCCCCAACCTATATGGTTGGACTTGTATTATTTATTACATTAATCATTCAACTCATGAAATTATACCGTAGTGACCGCTACGTTCAGAGCACGCAGAAACATAACCGTCGTTCATGGATTAAGAAGACGTTGGTATCCATCCTGGTTCTGGCTTTCAGTGTGGGCTCATTCATACTGACCTGGCTGTTACCTGCCTTTACGATGCCTGAACCTACCGGTACATTTGCGATTGGTACGTTCTCTCAACACCTGGTGGATGAATCTCGCGAAGAGACCAAAACACCCGAGGCAGGAGACAAGCGTGAACTTATGATTAATGTCTGGTACCCCGTAGATCAGGAGGCCGCCCAAGGGCTACCACTGGAGCATTACCCTAGTGAACTGGGAGAAGCTATTAGTCTGGTGTTCGGCATTCCGTCTCAGGTGTTCAGTTATCTGGATACTATTCCAACACATGTGGTAAAAGGAGCTGGGATGTCCGCCACCCAGAGCAAGTATCCGGTATTGCTGTTTTCGCCGGGTATCCGCTCTGCTCGTTTTCAGAGTATGACAATGATAGAGGAACTGGTAAGCCACGGTTACATTGTCGTTGGTATAGATCACCCGTATACGTCAGCACGAGTAACATTCCCTGATGGGCGTGCAGTCCCATATGAGGCCGACCCTGATTTTGCAACGTCAGAGGAATTATATCAATATAATGTAGAAGGTATAGGCATCCGTGCAGCTGATGCAAGATTTGTCCTTGATACCCTGACCCAGTGGAATTCACATGATCCGAATCAATTGCTCGAAGGCAAACTTGATCTGGCTCATGTTGGTATTGTGGGGCACTCGTATGGTGGGGCAACGACAGCGGAAGCACTGGCGCAGGATGAGCGATTCCAAGCAGGACTTAGCCTGGAGGGCGGCTTCTGGGGAACGGTATCCACGAAAGCCCTGAAACAGCCGTTTATGTATATTATGTCGGGTGGAACCGCCAAAAGTCTGGAACCGGATGCTACTGCCAAGGATAAAGTGTTTTACCCCGAGTTTGAGCCGGATCTGGATCGAGTGATGACGAGCAGTCTTAATGATACCTACTATCTGACGGTTGAGAATTTCTTCCATCAAAGCTTTACGGATATTTCATTAATTTCACCGAAAATGTTTGCCAGAGGCATGACGCCAGAACATAATGTGGATATAACAAGATCTTATGCGTTAGCATTCTTTGACCGTTATCTCAAAGGAGAAGAGCAACCGCTGCTGCAAGGGTCTTTGGCGAAATTTCCTGAGGCCACCTATGATGCCCAATATACCAAGATACGCAACGAACAAGCGCAATAAATCCGCAGAAGGGTGGAGGGTAGGCATGGAAACCATGACAAGAGGAATGTTAGCCAAGCGTACCGGTGTGAGTATGGCAACCCTCCGTTATTACGAGGATAGCGGGATTCTGCCTGCTCCCCGTCGTTCCTCCAACGGATACCGGGTGTATACCGAGGATTATCTGGTCAAAATTAAGTTCATTAAGGATGCCCAGTCGCTGGGTTACTCCCTAAAAGAAATACAAGAGACCCTGCAACTGCTTAGTCAGGAGGATATGGAGAGTGATACGTTAAAAATACTCGTCCGTGACCGAATCGCAGATATTCAGAAGCATATCAATCACCTTGAACAGATGCAGATTCATCTGGCCAGATTGCTCAAGACGCCAGAAGGTGATATCCATAGCTATATTCAGTCGTTCAGGGTGACAAAGAAAGAGCCGTAATCGCGGCTCTTTTCCTTTTTAGGAGAAACAAGCATTGGCTATCGAGCAGGGAATAGGAGATTTAAAACGAATACATACTGTAGTTTGCCAATACATAGTGGTGGTTAAAAGTAATTTCAATATTCCAATGATGAAATTTACACCATAAAAGGAGTAACATTTTCTATGAGGGATTTACAAGGTTTTGTATCCGGTTACATCAAGGGCAAGAAACATCTGCATCTTGAGATTGGCATAATTACGAAGGGAGATATCGAATATCATTCATTAGGCAATCCTCAGAAGAAGAGCGCGGCTGCACCTGAACACAGATTGTTCGAAATCGGCTCTGTAACCAAACTGTTTACAGCTATCCTTCTATTAGAATTGGAACGTCAACAGCAGCTATCCTCCGATGACACGGTTGGCAAGTACATACTCAACGGTAAAAATGATTATTTGAATAAGGTTACCTTAAAAAGTCTTGCTACGCATACCTCTGGATTACCCCGAATTGCCACAAACCTGTCTTCGAAGAAAAATCGATACAATCCGTTTTCAACGTATACGGAGGATGATTTACTTGCTTTTTTATCCGAAGCTGATTTTACGGATCAGTTGGGTTCATTTGAGTATTCCAATACCGGCGTGGGCTTACTGGGCTATATCCTATGTAAAGTATCAGGCAGTACATATGATGATATGCTGAAAAAATATATCACAGGTCCATTAAACATGACGGAGACAGCTACTATGCTGAATGCAGAACAGAATGGCAGATTTGTGGATGGATATACTTCAACGGGGAAAAAAATGCCTCACTGGGATAATGGTGTACATGAAGGGGCAGGGGCAATCAAGTCATCTCTTCACGATATGTGTTTATTTGTGCAGGCCAATCTGAATGAGGATCATCCTGCAGCCTCTGCAATACAACAAAGTCACATGCCTGTAATGATTGGAGATTCAACTCATCGTTATGCCTGGATTAGTGATAACATCTTAGATCAGGAAATTCTCTGGCATAATGGTAGCACATTTGGTTTCAGCAGTTTTTTGGCTATAAATAAGGAACAGAGTGTAGGCGTTGTATTATTGTCCAATTATTGTTTTGGATCAGCCTCCATTGTCGATGAGTATCTGGATGCGATATTCAAGTTTATAACTAAAAAAGACCTTTATCCACTCATGCCGCTGGACCCTGTGGGTATACAAATATTGGAAGAAATGATGCAAAGATAAACGCAGAAAAGTCACCTCCAAAGCGAACTCCCGAAGTACATCCTCGGGCGCTCTCTTCTGAAGGTGATTTATTTCTATTTTAATGATCTCAATCATGTTAAGCCCGCTTCACGTAGAAAATGGTGCACAATTTCCGTCTGATACTTGATACGGGTCGCGCGTTTCAGACTCCAGCAGGTCTCCACCGTAACAGAACGGGCTTGTAATAGTCTTGAAGCCGCTGTACGGGCAGATCCCGGCAATTCATGCTGTTTGAGGTTAAAGTGACGATCACGAATGGATATCGACCGATTCATCCGTTCGATAACTCTTCTGCAAGCCGGAATCGTCCGACTGCCGGGATTGGTAATCAGCGTCTGTCCAAGCACTCGCGAACTAAGCTGTGACAGCCCGTTGGCTTCATGCAGATCGAGCCACCAGTCAGCCCGATGTTCACGCGCCAGCTGAAAAACCGCTGCAGCCAGTGGATGCTTGGCCTTGCCTGACATACGACGTGGAAACGTACGATTCAGATCTGGCTTGCCTCTGATTTTCTTTGCGTAGGCTTTCTGGTTCACGCGTGGCACAATAATCAGCAGCCCTCGCTGAATGACAGGGCGACCCGTCGCACAATCATCTGCGAGCTTTTGTGCAGCGGCCATACTCGCCGTTTCATTCCCGTGCACCCCGGATGTAATGAACATTACCGGTCCCGGCATCATGCCACGTACGATGTAATAGGGAGTGGCGTGTGCGCTGGATGCCGCAAGTACATGTTTGGTCACAAGCATGACACTTCACCTCCGCTATTACAGTACGTCATGTCCCTCTTTCATGTAACGGCAGAAGAACAGCTCTTCATCCAATTTCCTCACAAAAGGGCCAATTAATACACCCGATGAATGATATCTTCAAAATCCGGTTCTTTCATCTCCACATCTTCAATCTCGCCCCAGTATTCCAGTTGTTTCAGAATGTCCATTGTGCTCCATTCCTTCCGGTTTACTTCAACGGTAACGATCTGGTTCTCCACGCCTGTGACATGGAGCGCAGAGGGTAAAGAGTCTGGCAGGTGAAACGCTCCCCGGAACGTTATCCGAATTAACGTAGGCAGTCCGATGGTTTCGCGAAGCGATGAGATCGTCCCGTCATATGTCAGTTGACCATGGTTGATCACCATGACCCGGCTGCATAACTGCTCGATATCGTCCATGTCATGTGTGGTCAACAGAATTGTTTTGCCAAACGTTTCATTTAAGGTACGTAAAAACTGGCGAATGTTCCGCTTCGCGTTCACATCCAGTCCAATGGTTGGTTCATCGAGAAAAAGCAGTTCCGGGTCATGCAGCATGGAAGCTGCGAGATCCGCACGCATGCGTTGTCCAAGCGAGAGCTTGCGGACAGGCGTGGCCCAGAATGATTCAAGGTCCAGCAGCTCGGCAAACTGGGATAGCCGTTTCTTTTTGTCCTCGGCACGGACGCCGTACATCTCGGCCAGAATATCATATGAATCTTTCACAGGCAGATCCCACCAGAGCTGACTGCGCTGTCCAAACACAACGCCCAGTCGACCGACGGTTCTGCGCCTGTCCTGATGCGGGTTCATACCACCAAGTCGTACCTCACCCGAGGTTGGGTGGAGGATACCTGTCAGCATTTTGATCGTGGTAGACTTGCCAGCCCCGTTCGGACCGATGTAGCCCACAAACTCCCCTTGCCCGATATCAAAACTGATATCGCGTACCGCTTCCTTGGACACATACTCACGTGAAAATAACGTACGTAACCCTGAGAAACGTCCTTCTCGAATAACAGGGGTCTTAAATTCCTTTTGCAGATGCCGTGCTGTGATCATGTTCATGATTCGTTTCGCCTCCTTAGCTACCTGTACTTTGATATTTGGTCATGCCGAATTGCCAGAAACGCAGACTTGCAGCCAAACTCAGTACGGCAACCGTCGCAACAGCAACAAGGACCCACGCGCCTCCTTCACCCCGCAGTAGATAGAGTGACGGGATGTAATTGACGAATCCCACCGGAATGACCGTTAGCAGAATGCCAGACATCCATTTGGGATATAACGTTAGCGGATATTGGGCAGCCGTTCGTGCTGCATCTTCAGTGATCGTCTGTAATTCCTCGATGCGCGTAGTCCAGAATCCGAGTGTGGCGGTAGCGAGTCCTATGGAAAAGAGAATGACTGCCCCCGTCAGGATAATGAACAGGGAGAAGGGAATGGCTATCCAGCCAATCTGTCCGCTATGCATCATGCCTGCCAGAGACCAGCAGAGAATGAACCCGCCTTGCAAGACTTCCCCAGCCATGATGCGGAAGTTCTGGGGCAACAGGGCCAACAATACGGGCATAGGACGTGTTAACAGTTGATCAAGCTCACCACCCACCAGATATTTTTCCAGATGGTGAACCTCATTGCCGAATGTGCGGTACAGTGTTTTGGATAAGGTCATGATGGCGAAGAGATAACCAATCTCATGGAGGGACCAGCCTTTAATTGCTCCGAATTTGTGCAGCACCAGAGCAACCATCAGAAACTCGGAGATCTGAATTAAAGCGGCGAGTACGGATGCCATGATGAAATTAAACTTGTATTGCATCCGGCTGCGGATGCTTGTTCGAATGAGCATTTTATATAAATTGAACCAGGAAGTCCGTTTCATCCGCCCTGCACCTCCACTTTACGACGTAACACCTGGGTAATCGCAAGACAGAACAACGTCATGAAGACGCACCAAAGCAAGGTTCCCCATAGCAAGGAGCCATCTTCGAAACCAAGGTAGATTCGGGTAGGTACATACAGCAGGAAAGGGTAGGGGGATAGCCAGGCAAGTTGTTCAAGCCAGTTCGGCAGCCACTCCAGTGGAATGAAGAAACCAGCCAGCAGATTCATCATGGCGTGATTGCCCCAGTGAAGCCATGAAGACTCCGTGGTCCACATCGACGTAGCACCAATGATGTAGTTCATGCAGATGGACAAGTATGCGGCGCCGGCAAGACCAAGTGCGGCATAGAACAGCGTTGAAACGTCTGAGGGCCAATCCAGGGAAAAGACAATGGAGAAGAGCAGGTAGATCGGAATACTTTTGTACACGAACTGGTAGGCGATCTGCCCCCATTCGCGTGCCATCAGGTGGGTGAACAGATGAACTGGCCTCATGAGGTCCAGTGCGATCTGCCCTGTCCTGACGGATAGGGGGATACCCAATCCGTTCGTGAGAAAACCCGAGATCCAGAGAGAGGATTGCGTGAACGCAATGTAGCTGATCATCCCTTGTGTCCCGTATTCCCCGAGCGTGTGGTCGGCCCCGATGCCGATCCAGAGGCAGGCGTACATGTAACCAAACATGGCGCTTGCCAGGTTATGTACCATGTGTGCCCCGCGGTATTGCAGATTCCGGGAGTAGGCTTTGGAAGCCAGGGTGAAATAAAGCATGTGACACCTCCGATAAGTGGATTGAACGGCGTTTCCGTTCACTTCAGTCAAGGCGAAAAAGAGAGAAGGACAACAGCATACCAATTTATTCCTTCACAGGCAAGACATTTTTTTAGCTAATACTGGTATTAATAGGGGTGTTCATGATTGCGCCACAAGACAACGGTCTGTCCGTTCATTTATAATTGAGAGGCAGTATCGCAAACGTTTACAATGTGAAATATTCAAATTTTAAATACACCGCCGGGCTTGTGCCTGACGATTGAGGATACAGAACGAACAATCCGGCAAGAGAGAAGGATGTCATGAAGAAAATTGCATGGGTCACCGATAGTACCAGTACACTGGATCCCGTTTTTGCGGAGCAAAATCATATCTACATCGTACCGCTGCGCATCGTATTTGGAGAGGAATGTTACCGGGAAACCGATGACATTACATCTGAAATGTTCTATGAGAAACTTGCGGAGGCTTCACGTGCGAGCAGTTCGCAGCCACCCATTGGCGAGTTCATTGAACTGTATGAGTCGCTCAAAGACAAGTACGATGAGATTATTACGATTCATTGCTCTACAGCGCTTAGCGGAACGCTGCATACGTCCATGCAGGCTGCAGAGATTGCAGGAGTGACGGTGACCGCAATTGATTCAAAGGCAGGTGCCTATCCTCACCGTGAGATGATTATGCAAGGACTGGAATGGCAGAAGCAGGGATGTTCAGCTGCCGAGATCAAAGTAAACATTGAACAGATGATTGATAATATGTCCTTTTACCTCATACCGGCCAGTCTTCAGCATCTTCATCGCAGTGGACGGGTGTCGGGCACACAGCTGATCATCAGTCAACTGCTCAAGATCCATCTGCTGCTTCGATTTGAAGAGGGCAAAGTGGTTGTGAATGAGAAGATCCGCACGTTCAAGCGGACGAAAGAGCGCATGCTGGATATGCTCAAGCTGGATATGGAGAAAGTAAAACATGTGTGCATTATGCATGCGAACAATCAGGAAGAAGCCGTAACGATCAAAAAACAGATTGCAGCTCTGCTGCCTAGATTAAAGACCGAAATCATGCCGTTTATCCCTGTGGTTAGTATCCATGCAGGTGCAGGAACCATTGGACTGTGCTGGATCCACAGCGAGAACGGATATAGAGATTAGAAGCACCAGCATTTATCTACAGACGCTCATAGACCTGGCAGGAAACACACTTGATGTCAAAGTGGTGCTCCTGTCAGGTTTTTTCGTATGTCATTGCCAATTCAAACAAACTGTGAGGTAATAAAGAAAAATGTTCATGTTGGAGGGAAACATGTGTTAAGTCACCGCTTGTTGCTTGTTGAAGATGATCGTTCAATTAGTGAGATGGTCGGACCCTATCTGGAAAAAGAGGGATACGACGTCACTTATGCATATGACGGCTTAGAGGCAGAGCGTCAGTTCAGCCAGTCACAACCTGGCTATGATCTGGTTATTCTGGATCTGATGCTGCCCCGCAAAAGTGGGATGGATGTGCTGCAAACCATACGGGCAGTCAGTCTGGTGCCTGTGCTCATTCTGTCTGCGAAGGATGGGGAAGTGGACAAAGCGCTAGGTCTGGGCTTCGGCGCAGATGATTACTTGAGCAAACCGTTCTCGTTAATCGAACTGACTGCCCGCATCAAAGCTGCGATTCGCCGCGCCAATTATACCACTCCGCCTGTGACTGAAATGGTTAAAGATCAACGTATTCACATTGGAGGACTTGTGGTTGATATGGAGACGTACGAGGTGGAGCGCGAAGGTACACCCGTTAAACTGACATCCAAGGAATTTGGCATCCTGAAACTATTGGTTACCCATCCTGGCAAAGTGTTCACCAAGGCGCAGATCTATGCTTCCGTCTGGAACGATCATTATTATGGGGACGAAAATATCATTAACGTACATATGCGTCGTCTGCGTGAGAAACTGGAGGCAGATCCTTCGGCTCCCCAATATATCAAGACACTCTGGGGCATCGGCTATAAGCTGGAGGCGGAGCAGGGATGACACTGATTTTTGCCATTACAACGGGTATTCTGGCCATTGCCGTCATTGGATTGTGGATGAGATTGCGGAAACGCACCCAACATCTGTCCTATATTCATCAGAAAATATCCGCAATTCTGGATCAAGGCACCTTTGAGCGCTTGCTTGTATTCAATAGTGATGACCAAGTCAGTCAGCTTCTGAAAGACATGAACGAGCTGCTGGACTATGCCCACCGCGCCAAAGCGGGGTATGCGAACCAGGAGAAGGAGATGCGTAACATGCTCTCCAACATTTCGCATGATCTGAAAACGCCACTCACAGTAGTGCTGGGTTATAGTGAGACCTTACTGCACAGCCCATCATTAACCGATCAGGAACGGAAGATTATGACGGAGAAAATACAGGATAAGGCGCAGGAAGTGTTGCGTTTGATTCATTCCTTTTTTGATCTGGCGAAGCTGGAATCCGGAGATACGGAACTGGTGCTTGGTCGGGTGAATTTAAGCGAATTATGCCGGTTGAAGATGATCTCCTTTTATGAAATGTTGACGAATCTGGGGTTGCACGTGGAGCTGGAGATACCTGATGGGGATATCTTCGTACAAGCGAATGAAGAAGCATTGGACCGTGTGCTGGATAATCTCATTACCAATGGGATGAAATATGGAGCAGAGGGTAAGGTGCTAGGACTTTCACTCGACCATTCGATAGGTGGACCTGTGACGCTACAGATCTGGGACCAGGGAAAAGGGATTCCGGAGAGCGAGCATAGTCGTGTGTTCGAACGCATGTATACATTGGAAGATTCCCGCAATCGACTCTATCAGGGCAGCGGCCTTGGTCTTACGATCACGAAGCGGCTAGTCGAGCAGATGGGTGGAAGCATTCGCTTGCATAGTGTGCCACATCAACGTACTGTATTTTCGGTTACCCTAAAGGCCTGATAGAGCCTTCGTTGGCGTTTCCGGTCAGACTTAAGGTTTTTGTAAGATTTGATTAATAAAAAAGAAGACTTTTCTCTTTACAATATAGATATAGGAACCCGGACAGGGGACGTAAAGGAGAACAAGACGATGAATTATATCGCACGAACAATAGATGTGACCAAAGTATATGAAGGGGCAGAGGTTGTATCCAACGTCAATATGAATATTAAGCAAGGTGAGATCTATGGGTTTCTTGGTCCGAATGGTGCAGGTAAAACAACCATCATGAAGATGCTCACCAATCTCGTCAAACCAACCTCAGGGGAGATTGAATTGTTTGGGGAGAAGCTTACGCCGACCTCCTATGAAGTGCTGAAGCGAATGGGCAGTATTATTGAATATCCTTTTTTCTACGATAGACTGTCTGCTCGCGAGAATCTGGAGCTTCACTGTGAATACATGGGATTCTACAACAAAAAGATCATCGACAACACGATGGAAATGGTAGGGTTAAAAGATACAGGCAAGAAATCGGTTAAAGACTTCTCTCTGGGCATGAAGCAAAGGCTCGGACTGGCTCGTGCACTCATAACCACACCTGAACTGCTCATCCTGGATGAACCGATTAATGGATTGGATCCGGTAGGGATCCGAGAGATGCGAGATTTGTTCAAGCGACTTAGCAATGAGTATCGGATCACCCTATTGGTCTCCAGTCACATCCTTGGGGAGATCGAGCAGATTGCGGACACGGTTGGTGTCATTCGCGGCGGTCGTTTGGTGGAGGAGGTCTCGATGGAGAGCATTCGTGGAAGTCAAAATGAGTACATCGAGTTACAGGCGGTAGATGTCCGCAAAGCGACCTATGTCATTGAACATCAGCTTGGTTTGAGTAATTATAAACTGGTCGATGACCAAACGTTACGCATCTATGATCCGGGAATCATTCCATCGGAATTAACCACCAAGCTGATTCAGCATGGCATTGAGATCGAATCGATATCCAAACGGGCTCATTCCCTGGAAGAACACTTCATGAAGCTTGTGAAAGGGGATGAAGACGTTGCTTAAACTAATCAGACTTGAGATGCGAAAGCACCGATTTGCACGTAATTTTGCAGGTGCAGGTATTGCCAGTATAGCCATTCTTCTTTTCCTGATCATGATTGGATTCGTGGATGTGGGAGCGGAAGATTATGCCTATGCCGATTACCAGACTGCCTTTATGATTATCGATACGTTTGTGAGAGCGACCTTTATCATATTTGCAGGAGCTTTATTAACCAAGCTGGTGATCAGTGAGTATAGAAATAAAACGATGAACGTCATGTTCACCTATCCCATCCAGCGTCATAAAATCATCGCAGCCAAATTGATTATCGTGTTTGTTTTTACATTTGTGATGATTATGGTTACCGATCTGTTGATGGGTTCACTGCTGCTAATTGTTAATCAATTCTACTCCTTCATTCCTGGATCATTGACGAGTCGGGATATATTGGGACTTCTGGTGAAGTATAGTATGAGTTCTTTATCGGCTGCGAGTATGGCACTCATTCCCCTATTCTTCGGTATGCGAAAGTATTCTGTTACAACTACAATGGTCGCGTCCATTTTGCTGGTTTTGGTTGTCTGCTCCGGATTCAACGGGTCGGAAGTTTCCATTCATTCGCTTATTATTATCCCTCTGACCCTTGGAGCAATAGGGATATGGATTGCTTCGATGTCCATGGTTCGTCTGGAGACCAAAGATGTGAACTGAATCATTCGGAAAACCATGCTCTGTATGGCTTCAGATGCCATTGACATCCGCTCGTACAAGGGATAGGATAATGTCAACTGAGACACGAAGGAGAATGCGACTACCATGACGATTCCAAAAACATTAACAATAGCTGGTTCGGACACGAGCGGCGGTGCAGGGATTCAAGCTGATTTGAAAACTTTTCAGGAGCTGGGTGTGTATGGCATGACCGTACTGACTACGGTTGTGGCAATGGAGCCCGATACATGGGATCACCAGGTCTTTCCTGTTGAATTAAATGTGGTTGAAGCGCAGCTTCGCACTGTTCTGGACGGCATCGGTTTCGATGCAATGAAGACAGGTATGCTCGGTTCTGTAGATATTATTGAACTGGTAGCGAAACATATTCGCCGCAGTGGTCTGCCACAGATCGTTATCGATCCGGTAATGGTCTGCAAAGGTACAGACGAAGTACTGCAACCGGAAAATACGGAAGCGATGATCGAATTCCTGTTGCCAGGTGCCGATCTGGTTACACCTAATCTGTTTGAAGCATCCCAACTGGCGAAGAGTGGACCGATTCGCTCTAAAGAACAGATGGAAGCAGCGGCAGCAGCAATTCATGCCCATGGCTCGAAGCATGTACTGATCAAAGACCGAGGTGTGATTAACCCGGGTAAAGCAATGGATCTACTCTATGATGGAACCAACTACGAATGGTTTGAAGCCGATGTTGTCGGCTCCGGATATACGCATGGTGCGGGCTGCACGACGTCTGCGGCGATTACCGCAGGGTTGGCTCGTGGTCTTACAGTGAAAGAGGCTGTTCGTGAGGGGAAAGCCTTCGTGACCAAAGCGATTGCAGGCGGATTCCCGCTGAATCGTTTTGTTGGTCCTACACTTCATGTGGCACACCGTCTGGAGCAACAACGTTAAGTGTTGCCAGGGAGCGCGCAGTCGTAGCGCATCACTTCTGGATGACACAAATCGATTTCATTCAAGTAGCTGTCAATGAGCAGGAAGTTGCTCGTTGGCAGCTTCTTTTTTGTGCGCATTTTGATAAAAATTAGTAACTTTTGGCTTATATTAATCGTATATATCATGGGGTTCATTCCAAAACATGTATGGACACATGAACGACACATAGAATAGGTATGTTATCATCAGAAATCTAAAAAGGAGAGTCGGCCATGATCAGAACAGTGCTTCTGGTGGAAGATGAAAGCCGCATTCGTGAGATTGTGGCCGATTATTTCATAAAAGAACAATGGAACGTCTTAGAAGCAGAACATGGAGTACAGGCATTGGAACTGTTGGCATTGCATGAGGTGGATCTGGTTATTCTGGATGTTTTGATGCCTGAAATGGATGGATGGACATTATGCGGGCATATTCGTTCCCAATCCACCGTACCTATTATCATGCTGACTGCACGGTCTGAGGATGACGATAAAATTCATGGATTCCAGCTGGGCGTAGATGATTACGTCACGAAGCCATTCAGTCCGCGTGTGCTGGTTGCACGTGCAGAGACCTTAATGAAGCGGGTTGAAGGTTCATTTGCAAGAGAGCAAGGTGTGATTCGCTTCGGACAGGTAACCCTTGATCCATGGGCTCGGCGGCTGGAGAAGGACGGGGTTGAAGTCGAGCTTGCGCCAAAGGAATATGATCTGTTGCTCTATTTGGTGCGTAATGCAGGCATTGTATTGTCCCGGGATGCCATTTTGAATCGGATCTGGGGGTTTGATTTTGAAGGTGACTCGCGTGTTGTGGATACTCACATCAAGAAGCTTCGCAGCAAACTGGGTGAAGAAGCCAAGTGCATCCGGACAGTGATTGGCACCGGTTATCGTTTCGAGGCAGAAGCATGAGAAGAAATGGCGTAACGATGAAGCTATTCCTGGTCATGGCAGGATGTCTGGTTCTTTTATACGGAACGACGGTTTTTGCCCAGTTGGTCTGGTTTCCCGACTTCTATCAGCATCAAAAGGTCAGCAGTATGAAGAAAAAGCTGTCCAAGTTCGAACAGCAATACTCCAATGGGCATTGGAGTGATTTACAACTAGCCAAGGAGACCGGGAAGTTCATGCGTCAGAATCAGTCTCATCTGGTCATTCTGACGAACACCGGAAGACTGGTTAATGATCCTTTCCACATTACGCTGCTTCAGGAGGACGGGAGTTACGTGAAGGTGTCCTTGTCCTTGTTTATCAATAGTGAGAATGCAGGTTGGATAACGTCCCATCTGAAGTATGGGCAGGAACTGACGGTGAGAGGCCCGGCCAGTGGGTCCATGGTATATCCATTTAAAATCCAGGATGCCAATTCTGCTGCATGGGGTACAGAAAGTTTTCAGGAGTCGATTGAACCGGTAAAGGAGTGGTCAGGTGTATTGACCGAGGTAGTTCTCCCCAATCTGGCAACGTGGAGTCAGAGGCAGGGACTGCTGGTGCAGGCACTGGATAGTCGTTTCCCTTTATCCACCGAAGACCAACTTGCCTTGGCAAATGGCAAAATGCTTAATGAAGAGTGGACGGATAGCTGGAGCGGTGTTCGCAATGTGATCACCATTGCTCCAGTGCATCGTTCAGGACCTGAGCAACAACTGATCTTCTCGCTCACTTCTCTGCAAGAGATGAGGGAAGCGAATGAGGCAACACGTTTGTTTTATGCATATTTTGGTATTGGCGCATTTGTATTGATTCTGTTATTGGCATTGCTCCTGTCCCGAATTGTAACGAAGCCGCTCCTGGCCTTGAACCATGTTGCCAAGAAAATGTCTACGTTGGATTTTACGGTGAAATCACCTATTCGGCGTAATGATGAAATCGGCAGCCTATCCAATAGTCTGAATGCATTATCGGGGACCTTGGGCCAGACACTGGAAGAACTGAGGCAGGCCAACACACAGATGCGCACGGATATGGAAATGAAGCAGCAGATCGAACAGCGTCAACGCAAGTTTTTTGCCGATGCATCGCATGAACTCAAGACGCCAATTAGCATTATCAAGGGATACTCCGAAGGGCTTAAGGATGGCGTGAGTGAGAACAAACGGGAGCGTTACATTGAGATTATCGCTGATGAGGCGATCAAGATGGAAACGATGGTTGAAGAGATGCTGGATCTGGTGCGACTGGAATCCTCAGCCATTCAATTGAATACAGATGCTGTTGCGCTGGCTGACATGATTGAAGATATCGCCGGCCGTCTGGGTCCGCAATTGAAGGACAAAGGATTGGATGTGGTGCTTGTATCCACAACAGAGCAGACGGTGGAGGGTGACCGAAGCAAGCTGGAGCAAGTTATTTTCAATATCATGATGAATGCTATACGTCATGCGATACCACATACCGATATAACTATTGAGATCAGCAGGCGTGACGGTTTTGTTCACATTACCATTGAGAACAAGGGCGAGCAGATTGCTGAAGCTGAGCGGCAATTTATATGGGAGAGGTTCTATCGGGTAGAGCGCTCACGTAATCGCAAAATGGGGGGAACCGGGCTCGGCCTGGCCATTGCGAAGCAAATTCTCGATCTGCATGGATGCAATTATGGAGTGGAGAATACACCGGATGGAGTCCGTTTTTATATTATTTTTCCTAAAGCCTAGTACGAAAGGGAGTCAAATCTTATGAAGTCTTTACCATCGATTTTAACCTTGGGAAATCTGAGTTCAGGCATGTTGGCAGTCATTATGGCTATTCATGGTGAGTTCGCCCTGGCTGTAATGATGATATGGGTAGCGATGTTCTTTGATCTGTTCGACGGGTATGCGGCCCGCAAATTGCATTGTGAGGGTGAGTTCGGCAAAGCCCTGGATTCCCTCGCGGATGTAGTTTCGTTTGGAACAGCCCCTGTGCTGATTCTGTACCTGAACTCGATGAATGAAGTGAGCATGCTGGGGATGGCACTGACTGCATTGTTTCCGGTGTGCGGTGCATTGCGTCTTGCCCGTTATAACTGTCAGAAGACAGCAAGCAGTGGTTTTGTCGGGATGCCGATTACATTTGCAGGGGGCCTGATGTCCTTTTTCGCGCTCTGGAGTCCTTATTTCACGCATGGTGTAGCCTTTCTTGTCATTATTGTACTATCTGGTCTCATGGTGAGCCAAATCCGATTCCCATCACTAAAACAAGTGCTAGCCTCTCATGAGAAGGATATTGTGGAACCGAAATAAGGAGCGAGTCAGTATGGAATTTGCAAAAGAATTTATTAGTCAATATGGATATTTCGCAATATACGGACTACTGGCTCTTGGTGTCATTGGCATGCCGATTCCGGATGAGGTGATGATGACTTTTGTCGGTTATCTCGCCTCCATCTCGGTATTGAATTACTCCGTATCCATCGCCGTCAGTTTCGGTGGAGCATTTACCGGCGGATTGCTCAGCTACATGATCGGCAAGAAGGCGGGCAGGCCGCTGGTTGAAAAATACGGCAAGTGGGTCGGCGTCAATGCCAAACGATTCAGCAGGGTGGAGTCGTGGTTTCTCAAATATGGATATTGGTCCATCATCCTGGGTTACTTCATTCCAGGCATTCGTCATCTGATGTGTTGTTTCTCTGGAATTAGCAAGATGGCCATCGGCAGGTACATCCTCGTATCGGGCATTGGTGCCTTTATATGGTGTGTTGTCTTTATCTCCATTGGTTTTTATGTCGGTGTGCTAACTTAAAATGGGACAGCCTGTTGCAACAACAGGCAAAGATCGAAGACCTCTTGAGTGTAAGGTGGTCTTTTTTTGTTTTTCTACGAGTTATAGCGAACTGTGAATGAGTAATGAATAGGAATAACTTTATGTAAATACAAAAAGCCGCTCGAACCATTTCCCCCTTCGCATTGAAGGAGAGAATGGATCAAAGCGGCGTGTGCTTCACGACCGATATATTACATTTTATAAAGCAAGTATAGCTTTATATACGTAATGATTTCAATACTTTACCCGTTCAAATGGGATTCCTCAATCCCTTTTTCAATCCGCTGTTCACCCTTTTTGCGTGCAAAAGTAATTTTGAGCAGAGGTGGCGTAACCAATGTGGTGATGATAACCATGATCACAACGCTGGTAAAGTACTCGGAATCAAGTAATCCTGAGGCGAGTCCGGTCGAAGCAATAATAAGGGCAACTTCCCCTCGCGAGATCATGCCTGCACCAATAGCCAGTGAGGATGAACGGTCGAATCCGGTCAGTCGTGCTCCGGCTCCTCCACCAATGAGCTTGGTTACAATAGCAATGAGACTGATGACGACAATAAACCAAATCTGTGATCCCACACCATCAAAGGTGACATTTAAGCCGATACTGACAAAGAATACCGGGACAAAAATTCCGTAAGCAATCGGCTCAATTTTGGTTTCAACCTCGTGTTTGAAGTTGGTTTGAGAGATGGCAATCCCTGCTGCGAAAGCACCGATAATGCCAGCAACTCCCATCCACTCAGCAAAGTACGAGAATCCAAAACAGATAATGAGTCCGGTTGTAATCACAGTTTCGGTGACCCGAAGCGGGGCCATCCATTTCATGATTCGCGGCACAAGCCACCAGCTTGCGGCGAAGATGATGACAAAGAATAGAAGTTTCTTGCTAATCAACCATCCAATAGAGACATCCCCCGCACCAGTGCCGAGCAAGCTCATCATAACGGCGAGCAGAACTACCACGAGTACATCATCGACAACGGCTGCACCCAGAATTGTAGTGCCTTCACGTGAACTCAGCTGATTCATGTCCTTCAACGTCTGAACTGAGATACTGACTGACGTTGCACAGAACAACAGTCCGAAGAAAAGCGCGTGTGTCTGCGACATACCAAAAGCCAAGGCCGAGCCGTATCCCCCTACAAAAGGTAAAATAACGCCGCCAACAGCCACAGCAAAAGCGGACTTCCAGTTTTTCTTCAACTGCTCCAGATCGGTTTCCAGTCCGGCAATGAACATTAACAGCAGTACCCCGATCTCGGCCATATAATGAACGAAATCACTTTGCTGAACCCAACCGAGCAGGGCAGGGCCGAGTATGACACCCACAATCAGTTTCCCCAAAACCGATGGCTGACCCAATCTTACGGATAGATCACCAGCGAGTTTGGTAAAGATCAAAATAAGTGCAAGAACCAAAATAAATTCCATAGGTGTACTCCTCTCCGGCGTTAGCGTCAATAGGTTATCCTGTCCAAGGGTGAAGCATTCCCATCCAAGCTTTAAACGAATAAAAAGGCACAGAACGGCATTTAGAAAAGTGCCGTTCTGTGCCTGAAAAAGACAAAGAGGGGCCCTTGGTGACAGGCTCCTCCAGTTTCAACGCGTATGTGATTAATTGCATTAATTATACCACAAATACAGACTCGGGTAAATGGGAGCCGGATTGGATTTGATTGAAAATAGCCGCAAAGGGGCATTTTATAGTGAAGTGCTAAGGTTTTTGTTCAGAGTGTTGTCACTTAACAGCCCGGAATTGCCGAGATATAATGATATAGAACATAGAAGTTAGGATATGAGGAGGATTTTGCATTGGGCAAAAATAACAAAGGGGAATCGAACATTCCATCCCCGACGAGCAATAAAAATTTCGCAGGCATCATTATCACGATTTCCATTCTCGCTAATGTCATTATTTTATTATTGTTCTTCGCACCATCCATTGGTTACAAAGGTGATGTAACCTTTGATATTACGGTGTTGCCGCGTTTTAATGCCGTGTTTAACAGCTTTACCTTCATCTTCCTGCTCGCAGCGCTCATTGCTATTATCAAGCGGAATGTGAAGCTGCACAAACGTTTCATTCTTGCTGCATTCTCAACGACACTGTTATTCCTTGTGACGTATCTGACCTTTCATTACCTCTCACCAGAGACGTCCAAATACGGCGGCGAGGGCATCATTCGTTCCATCTATTTCTTCATTCTGATCACCCATAGTATACTGGCAGCCCTGATCGTTCCTTTGGCGTTGTTCACACTTGTATGGGGTTGGACGAATCAATTGAAGAAGCACCGTAAAATTGCACGTTGGACTATGCCAATCTGGTTGTATGTCAGCTCTACAGGTGTTGTAGTATATCTCATGATGGCACCATATTATTAATGTTATGAACGTTTAACTGTGCTAATTAGTTTGACTTGCGGGTAATGTTTCCATGGAAGGAGGGTTCACGTTTATGTACAGAGTTGTTTTGATTCGCCATGGACAGAGCATGTGGAATGTCGAGAACCGATTTACCGGTTGGACAGATGTCGATCTGACGACGGATGGTTACGGAGAAGCTCGTAAAGCAGGGAAGATCATGAAGGAACAGGGGTTTGATTTTGATTGTGCCTATGCATCTGTGCTGAAACGTTCGATTCGTACACTCGATATTGCGCTGGATGAGATGGACCTCATGTGGATTCCCATTACGAAGACATGGAAGCTGAATGAACGCCATTATGGTGCGCTGCAAGGACTGAACAAACAGCAAACGGCCCTGAAGTATGGGGAAGACCAAGTGAAGGAATGGAGACGCTCCGTTAGTGTATCTCCCCCGGCACTGGACGAAACCGATGATCGATATGTGCAGGACCTGGACAAGTACAAGCGGCTTGATTGCACTATTCCGTTTACGGAGAATCTGATGGATACATCGAAGCGCGTGCTGGATTACTGGAATGCGGAGATTAAACCAATGGTGTCAGCTGGCAAAAGAGTGCTGATCTCTGCGCATGGGAACACGCTTCGTTCACTCGTCATGCATCTGGACCAACTGTCGGAGGCTGACGTCGTGGCTCTCAACATTCCGACAGGCATTCCACTGGTCTATGAATTGGATGAAGATCTGCATCCCATCGGACACTTTTATCTGACTGCGGATGGCTCGACCTATAAACATGAAGAAATGACTCATGTGGCAACGCCATCTGATTAATTAGTTGGAAGTGAGTAGATGACCGCTGAATTTTAATTCGGAGGTCATCTTTTTTTGCGCGATCAAGCTTTCACTTCGTTTCGTTTTCCGCTCAAAGGGTAATTGTCAAACAAGACACGATGTACATTTATCCTGAAGGAGGAGAAGCACATGTCTAAAAGAAGAGGAATCATTATGACGGCTATCGGAGCAGGCGTAACTTACCTGATGAGGAACAAACAAGCAAGAGATAAGTTGTTTAGTACCGTCTCCGGTATGATGAAAAACTCCAATTCATCTCATGCAAGCAAAACCAGACCACGCGTTGAAGTGAAATAGATTTTGACATACTCATTTAATTCATATGCCTATCATGAGAAAACCTGGAGCTGTAGTAGTTCCAGGTTTTTTGGTGTCAAAAGCAAACCTTGGCTCTAGTCTGACATGCGATTTTTGCCAGCAAGAATGATACAATGGATACTTGCAGAACGTAATGGAAGGAGATGCACACATGAAGAAAAATCATTTGGGTACATCCGAATTGATGGTGTCTGAGATTGGACTGGGCTGTATGTCTCTCGGAACCGATATAACACCTGCCGTAGCTCTAATTCATGAAGCTCTGGATCACGGCGTGAATCTGCTGGATACAGCCGATCTGTATGACGCAGGGCGTAATGAAGAAATTGTAGGACAAGCGATTAGAGGACGTCGGGACCAAGTTATTGTAGCCACCAAAGTAGGTAATCGTCGTATTGCCGGCAAAGAGGGTTGGTCGTGGGACCCGTCCAAAGCTTACATTAAGCAGGCTGTCCATGAAAGTTTAAAGCGACTGCAGACGGATTATATCGATCTGTATCAGCTGCATGGCGGTACGATGGAAGATCCAATCGAAGAAACAATTGAAGCCTTCGAGGAGCTGAAACAGGAAGGACTTATCCGTTATTACGGTATATCCTCCATTCGTCCGAATGTGATCCGGGAATATGTGAAAAGAGCTTCTATCGTCAGCGTCATGAACCAATACAGTGTGGCAGATCGCCGGGCAGAAGAGGAAGTACTGTCTTTACTTGAGCAAAACGGTATTAGCGTAATCGCTCGTGGACCTGTAGCCAGTGGGGTGCTAGCCGATTCCGGATCTGCCAAGGCAGAGAAAGGTTATCTGGATTATACGCCAGAGCAACTGCACACGATTCGGCAAGGGCTAAGTCGTCTTGTCACGGACCAACGCAGTATGGCTCAGACGGCTATTCGTTACGCGTTATCCCATCCTGCGGTAGCAGCTGTTGTCCCTGGTTCAAGTTCAAGAAATCAGTTGCTGCATAATATTGCCGCTTCGAATGCACCTGCGCTCACAGCTGCGGAAATTCAGGAAATACGGGGACTCAGTCCCGCTAATCTGTACAAGCAGCATCGTTAACTCCATCCAGCCTATTTTCAATTGTAACTATACGAGGTACAATGAAGATCAGCCAAAAAAGGAACAGATAAGGGAGAGAAGACCTATGGAAAGAATTCAAAGTGAACAACAATATCTGGATACAATTAACTCTGATGGTTTTACCGTCATTAAATTTGATACAACCTGGTGTCCGGATTGCAAAAACCTGGATCGCTTTATCGGGGACGTTATCGACCAGCACACAGATAAAACCTTCTATGCCCTGGATGCAGAGAAGTTCCAGCCATTTGCTGACGAGAATGGTGTACGTGGCATTCCAAGCCTGCTCGTTTTCCAGAACGGCAAGAAGATCGCACATCTGCATAGCAAATGGGCTAAAACACCTGCTCAAATCTCCGAGTATTTGGAGACGCTTGAATCCAAAGTTTAATTCTTTCGCGTTCGTGTAGTCAGAAGCATTTAAGCAGAAGCTACAGATAAACCCCTTCCTATTGCATCACTTGGGAAGGGGTTTTTGCTTTTGGGAATGGTACGGAAAACGGAATAGGAGATGGAACGGGGGTTGTTTAGAATTTGTTTAGTGTGTCTCTGTATACTAGGTATTACAAACTGAATACTGGAGTGAAACGAGATACTAATGAACAAAACCATTTTTGAAGAAATGCACCAACTCAGCCATAATGATGACCAAAGGTACAGATTGTTAATGAGAGGTGTAAAGCAACTGTTACAGGAACAGAAGCAAAATAGATATAATCTGCTGGAGAAATTAAAAGTTCGGAAGAAACAAAGGAATATTCAAGTGAAAGAGTGGTATTAAGCCAGAAGACATTTCAGTAGTAAACATGAATCTGGTTCCATGTTACATAGTACACCTAGTCCGCATCCCGAGTGATCTAACCGATCTAAGCAAGGAACTTATGAAGAATAAGACTTCTTCTAATTTCAGATATTCATGTGTCTCTGAAACCACAACAGAATCATGAAACAACAAAAGCACAGCATAGAACACAAAAATGGCGGCCTCGTTCCAAAGGGAACATGGGGCCGCCATTGATTTTGCCTGTCTAAATAAATTGAATTGTAAGGTTACATCAAAATAATAAAGAACACGGCTGCCAGTACGAAGCGATAGACAGCGAAGACGGTCAGACTCAATTTTTTCAAAATGGACAAGAACGTCTTGATCGCAAGCATAGCGACGATGAAAGCAGCGATGAATCCGATCGCGAAGATCGGGAAATCACTACCGTTAAGGTGATCGATACTCTTGTACAGGTCATATCCCGTAGCACCAATCATAATGGGTACGGACACGAGGAATGTGAACTCGGCAGCAGCTACACGGCTTACCCCTGCAAAGAGGCCGCCTGAGATCGTTGACCCGGAACGGGAGAAGCCTGGCCACAACGCCAAGATCTGAAATATCCCAACTACGAATGCCTGTTTGTAGGAGATATCATCGACATCATGGGTAGTAATCCGTGCACTCTTGCGACTCCAGCGTTCTGCTACAATCATCAATATACCACCAATAACTAGGCTGTACAGCACTGTCTCCGGACCAAATAAATGTGCTTTGATCCAGTCGCGGAATACAAGTCCGATGACTACGGCAGGAACCATCGCCAGGAAGATATGTCCCAGATTGAGGCGGCGGGAATAAGATCGTGTCCCTCCAGTGAAGCGGAACATATCAATGAATTTGTTCCAGTACAGTACAACAACAGCAAGTACAGCTCCGAGTTGAACAACCACCTCAAACGTTTTGACTGACTCGTTGTCCTCCGATAAACCCAGCAAGTGGGCAGTCAGAATCATGTGTCCAGTAGAAGACACGGGCAAAAACTCAGTCAAACCTTCGATGATGCCCATAATAATGGATGATATAATGTCCAATTCTCTTCCTCCTTGAAATGCAGATGACAGCACAGGCTGTCCTGCTTGACAATGCTTGTTCATCTGAACAAGACTATCCCCTATTATGATCACAAATGCACTCAACTTCAACTTATGCTTGTAACCATTTGTTTAAAACTATATTGACAAAAACCTAGTTATCCCATAGGATATAACTTAACTGACTGACTGATCAATCGGGAGGGTTACATGAATGACCAAAATTAACGGTTTGGAACCCGGAGAAGAACGCCGGGACCAGATAATACGCATAGCGATGGAACGGTTTGCGACGCAAGGCTACCATCAGACGAAAATTTCCGATATCGTCCGTGAAGCTGGTGTTGCGCAAGGAACGTTCTACTGGCACTTCAAGAGTAAAGAAGCCATTGCTTCGGAGATTGTATTAACGGGCAAGGAGAAACTGCTTGAAGCGATTGGGCAAGGCTACCGTAAGGATGCCGGATCGGTAGAGGATATGGTGAAAGCATCGGAAAGACTGTTCACCGACATGTTCTCATTTGCTGCGCAGAATCGTTATTTTATGGAACTGTTGCTCAAAGGCATCGTATCCGAAGAATCCGTACAACGTCTGGTCGAGGAGACACGTAATGCCGTCGAGACTGCGTTCCGTCACAATATGGAACGTGCCATCGAGCTCGGCATGTTGCCTAAGGACATGGATGTGCCACTTCGGGCAGCGCTACTGGTGAGCATGATTGAAGGTATGATATCCCGCTGGTTATTCGGCTCCGATGAGTTGCACAGCAAGTTCTCAGCCATGACAGCTTCAACGCTGGCAGCCGAGGCAGCAAGCTTTGAGTTTTATGGACTCCTGGGTAGATAAGATTCACATGATTAAGCAAAGAGCAGGGAATAATGGGTACAACTGCGGTTTAATGGACAACGAAATAACCAAATGTACACCATGAGTGAATACACGAATGAGAGGAAGTTAACGTAATGAACAAAACATATGGATCGAAAACTCGTAAAGGCTGGTCTTTGACAGCGATTCTGCTGATGACGGTGCTCGTACTTAGCGCTTGTGGAAGTAAGGCAACAGACAATGGAGGCACGAACGGTGCACAGGCAAGTAATGAACTGGAGCAGATCAAGTCTGCTGGTGTCATCAAAGTGGGCATGATGGGCACATACGCACCGTACAACTTCCTGAATGAAAAGAAAGAAATGGATGGCTACGATGCCGATATCGCACGTGAGGTTGCCAAGCGTCTGGGTGTAGAGGTTGAATTTGTATCCCAGGAGTTCTCCGGTCTGACTCCAAGTCTGCAAGCCAAAAAGCTGGATGCCATCATCAGCCAGATGACCATTACTGATGATCGTAAGAAAGTACTGGATTTCAGTGATCCGTATATTACGAACCAAGTTAAAATTATTGTAAAAGAAGACAATAACGATATTACCAAGCTGGAAGACTTCAAAGGAAAAACGATTGGCGTAGGTCTGGGTACGAATGATGAATCATATCTGCGTAATGAAGTGTTGCCGAAAGTGGGAGACTTCACAATTAAAACCTATGACGATGTCATCTCTTCACTCAAAGACCTGAATGCTGGACGGATTGATGCCACAATCAACAATATGTATGCACTGAAACCGATTGTGGATGCCAATGGCTTTAATATCAAAGCCGTAGGTGAACCAATTAAGAGTGACCAAGCAGGTATTGCTGTTCGCAAAGATAATCCGGAACTCGTAGCAGCACTGAATGATGCTCTCAAAGGCATGAAAGATGATGGCACGTACAATACCATTTTCAAAAAATGGTTTGGTGAAGAGCCTGCGCAATAATGAACTGGCAAGGCGAAGGGGAGATTTGACCCATGGAACTGGTATTTGAGAATATCCCCTTCTTTCTGAAGGGGGCTTACTATACGCTGTATGTAACTGTGATCTCCATGTTTTTTGCCTTTATCATCGGAGTGCTTGTTGCGATTGCTCGTCTGAAGGGACCGATGTGGCTTAGGTTGATCGCAAGATTCTATGTATCCATCATGCGGGGAACGCCGCTGCTGGTGCAATTATTCGTCATTTATTACGGATTGGTCGATTATGGAGTGACCTTGGGATCGCTCACGGCTGCATGTCTGGGATTGAGTCTGAATGCAGGTGCATTTCTGTCGGAGACGTTCCGTGGAGCCATTCAGGCTGTACCTAAAGGACAGACGGAAGCTGCATACGCAACGGGAATGACCCCGGCTCAAGCGATGAGACGCATTATCTTCCCGCAGGCTGTGCGCATTGCCATCCCGCCGATGGGTAACACCTTCATTGGCATGTTGAAGGAAACATCACTTGTGGCTGCCCTTGGGGTTACAGAGTTGCTGCGCTCGGCACAGCTGTTGGTAGCCCAATATTATGTGAATATGCCGTTTTATCTGGCTATTGGTGTGATCTACTGGATCATGAGTATCGGCTTCTCGGCCATTCTGGAACAAGTGGAGCGCCGGTTGGCCCGGGCTTACTGATGGGAGGAGAGAACCGATGATTACAACAACTGGACTTACCAAACGTTTTCAGAAAAATGAAGTACTTACGAACATCGATCTGCATGTCGATGCCAAAGATATTGTTGTATTGCTTGGCCCAAGTGGTTCCGGCAAGAGTACCTTGCTGCGCTGCCTGAATGGACTGGAAGAGCTGTCCGGAGGACAGATCGAAGTGAACGGTGTTGTGGTCAACAGTGCTGATTCGCTGCGTGTCCAGCGTACCCGGGTATTGGAGATTCGTCGCCAGACCGGCATGGTATTCCAGCAGTTCAATCTGTATCCGCACAAGACGGTCCTGGGCAATGTGATGGAAGGTCTCGTTACGGTAAAAAAAATTAAACGTGACGAAGCAGCCGAACGCGGCCGGATTCTGCTGGATCGGGTGGGCCTGTCAGACAAGCAGGATGCGTATCCATCCCGATTGTCCGGTGGACAACAGCAGCGGGTCGCCATTGCACGTGCACTCGCGATGGAGCCGGAAGTGATGCTGTTTGATGAGCCAACTTCAGCCCTTGACCCTGAATTGGTCGGAGAGGTACTTTCCGTCATGAAGGAGCTGGCAGAGGAAGGCATGACGATGCTGGTCGTGACACATGAATTGAAGTTTGCCCGTAATGTGGCGAACAAAATCGTCTTTATGGCGGATGGATCGATTGTGGAAGAGGCAAGTCCACAGGCGTTTTTTGAACAGCCGAAGCAAGAGCGCACCCGCCGTTTCTTGCAACAAATTACTGAATTCTAATTACATTACTACAATTTATACTGATTGATACGATCGATTATAGCGATAAGCTGCTGAGTGAAGGGGACGGAATCGATTCTGAAGAAGCGTAGCGCTCGCCTTTGTCACCGAATATTGTCCTTTGTGAATATAAATCAAAAATATTTGGAGACAACAGCGATCGGAAGAACGAGCCGTACCCGGAACGGAGTTCTGCAAATCGCAACTATTCTAAGAAAGAAGGATAACATCATGAATGTAACAACCGTATGGAAAGGCAAACGCGCGTTTACTTCCGAAGGACCCTCTGGCTACGCCGTTGGCATGGATGCCACTGCTGCTTATGGTGGTGACAGCAAGGGGGCGACCCCGATGGAATTGTTACTGGCGGGTCTCGGCGGCTGTATGGGAATCGATATTACGATGATTCTGGACGCATTTTTGGACAAAATTGAATCGATTGAGATTGAAGCGCAAGGCACCCGCAGCGAAGAGATGCCTAAAGGCTTCACATCCATTGATCTGATCTTCAAAGTAGATGGTGATATCCCGGATTATCGAATCTGGAAAGCCATCCAGATGGCTGAGGAAAAATATTGTGCAGTCTCCGCTTCGCTGAGCGCCGATATTCATCCGAAACTGATCCTGAATGGGGTAGACACACCTCGTCCTTAACACATATGAGTACATCTTATACTGAGAAGGCACTTCCAATCGTGGGAGTGCCTTTTTTGGCATTTCTAACCCATCAACAGTTCATAAATAAAGTCAGGCTGAATGTTGAACAATGTTCCAGATGCCCATGAATTCCGTGATAGCCTGATCGATCGTTGCATGAGGAACACCGTCCCGGGCTTGTGTAGATATGCCTTGCATAAAGGTATCAAATACAGTGGTCAGCATGGCTACATTCGTGGAAGCAGGAATCTCACCGACATCTACAGCTCGCTGGATGCAATCCTGCAGGCGGTTGCGTGTCAGCTTTCTTTTCTCAGCGGTAATGTCACGGATATGATTGTTTTTGGAAGAACATGTGCTGGCTGACAGCACAATTAAACAGCCAGATGGATGTGCGCTGTCTGTTTGCATTTTTGCTGTGCTTCTTAATGTTGTTTCGATCGCTTCTCTTGGTGACAGCGTGAGATCCGAGAAGCTTTCTGTCACACGTCCAAACGTGCCCATATATCGTTCCACCGTTTCTTTATACAGCGCTTCTTTAGATTCAAAGGCTGCATAGAAGCTGGCTGCTGAAATATCCCCCATGGCTGCTCGAAGCTGAAGTAATGATGTAGCCTCGAATCCTTGCTCCCAAAAGAGCATCATTGCCTGTAATAAGGCTTCATCCCGATCGAAAATGCGCGGACGTCCCGTTCTTGCCATAAGAGATTCCCCCTTTTTTTCTTAATTATATACTAATCGATCCAAAAGTCATTGACAAGGTGAGACAGCCTGAATAATATAAGGAATGATCGATACATAATTCGATTACTTGTTTCATACTACCTTAAAAGGAGCTGCACAGATGTCTGATATATCTTCTCATCGTTTTCCGTGGCTGGGGTTGCTGGCCCTGGCTATGGCGGGTTTCATAGCCATTATGACCGAAACACTTCCTGCGGGGTTACTGCCGCAGATTAAAGAAGGGCTGCAGGTCTCAGAGGCAGGGGCAGGGCAGCTTGTCACCTTTTATGCTGTTGGGTCACTGGTTGCGGCCATACCTGTGGCGTTGCTAACAAGGGGCTGGCGGCGGCGTCCGCTTTTACTTTTGTCCATCATCGGTTTTCTTGTCTTCAACACCATTACTGCCCTCTCGTCAAACTATGTGCTGACACTATTCGCTCGCTTTATGGCTGGTGTTGCAGCAGGTGTCTCTTGGGGCTTGATTGGTGGTTATGCATTACGCATGGTACCTGATCATCTAAAAGGAAGGGGCATGGCTGTGGCTATGATTGGAACGCCGATTGCCTTATCATTCGGTGTTCCGGCAGGTACGTTGCTGGGTTCATTTATGGGCTGGCGCTCGGTGTTCTGGCTGATGTCGTTGCTGGCCTTTGTACTGATTTTCTGGGTGCTCTGGAAAGTACCCGACTATCCGGGGCAGTCAGCTGATAAACGCATCTCTGTCAGACAAGTGTTGTTCACCCCCGGTGTCATTCCCATTTTGACTGTCGTTTTGGCCTGGATGTTGGCTCATAATATTTTATACACGTATATAGCTCCTTTTCTCGCCGATGTCGGTATGGAATCCAAGGTTGGACTCATTTTACTTGTATTTGGTCTGATGGCATTGATGGGCATCTGGGTTACAGGCATATTCATTGATCGGTGGTTGCGTATGCTGGTTCTCATGAGTCTTGCGGGCTTTGCTTTGATTTCCCTCGTATTAGGTCTTTGGAGTGAGCACGTTGTTGTGGTCTTCGGTTCTGTTGCGCTGTGGGGTCTGACATTTGGCGGTGCGGCTACCCTGTTACAGACTGCACTTGCTCAAACTACTGGGGAACAGGGTGTGGATCTTATCATGCCGATTAATACAACCGTCTGGAATCTGGCTATTGCCCTTGGGGGAATGGTGGGAGGTGTTCTTCTGAATCAAGGGGGAGCTTCGTCCTTTACATGGGCCATTTTGGCTTTATCACTGGTGGCTCTGATTGTTGCATGGCGTGCCAAAGGATATGGGTTCCGCCCATCTAGGGGTCACTAAACTACTGTAAGCAAAAATAATTCGGTAAGCCCGGTCGCCATGTTAATGGCGGCCTCTTCTGCTAGAGGTAGGCTGGCTTGTAGCCTGGCAATATATTACCCATTTCAATGACCATCCGAAATTTGGCGGTTATGTGGTATGATAAATTAAAAGGACAGGACATCCTGATCCTGCTCTTTATATGTAAGCGCTTATACAGGAGACGGAAGGTGCAGACATGTTTAAAAGGCTGATACGAACCACCAATAATCTCAAATTAAAGCATAAATTGCTCATTTCCTATGTACTGGTTGTCATGATCCCGGTCTTGATCGTCGGTCTTGCTGTGACCAGTTATTTTCGCCAGCAAGCCCTGGATAATGCGATTGGTCAGACGATCATTAATGTGGACAAGATCAAGAGCCAGACGGCGACCATGCTGCGTGTACCAACGGATATATCCAACCTGTTAATGTTTAACGCGGACCTTAAGGAAATCGTGAACAAACGGTACGAGAGCGTTGTGGAACTAACCTCGGCTTATCTCGCATACAAAGATTTTCAGGAGTATAGGCGTTTGTACCGTGAGATAGCGGGTATTCGCTTTTACTCTACTAACCCAACCTTGATCAATAACCTCGAATTCATCCCGGTGGACAAGAAGACGGAAGAGAGCTACTGGTACCAACAAGCATTGAAAACGACCAGCATCGGGTGGTTCTACATTCCGGATAAGGAAGACAATCCTGTACACAAGCTGAGTCTGGTGCGCAAAGTGCCTTTTGCCGAATATCGGACCGAGGGTGTGCTGATGATTGAGATCAATCAGGATGAGCTGAATGGATTGTTGCGTCAAGAACAGTTCGAGACGATGATTACGGACGAGCAGGGCTATGTGGTTGCAGCCAAGAATACCGAGCTGGTGGGTAAAACGCTGGATGAGCTTGATTTTGGTGTCGATCTACAGAATCAGGCGAAAGGCACCATAGAGGGTGATTTCCGGGGGGAACCATCTAATATTGTTATTGATGAGCTGGGCCCTGGATCGAGTATGAACAGCCTGAAGGTGATTTCGGTTTTTGCCACCAAAAATATAGTCAAAGACGCCAACACCGTCAGCTTGATCGGCATGATTTTTATTATACTGGTGCTGGTCATCGCCCTACTATTCGTATATATTATCTCGTTCCTCACTTCTAACCGATTGTTGCGGCTGAGTAAACATCTCAATAAGCTTGCATTAGGAGACCTGAACGTGACTTCCCGAATTGATGGCAACGATGAGATTGGACAACTGTCACGACAGTTCAACTATATGGTGAAAAGTATCAATGAACTCATGACTCAGGTGGTAGAGGCAACGGAACAGAACAATCAATTGGAAATCGCCCAGAAAGAAATTAAACTGAAAATGATGGCGAGTCAGATCAATCCCCATTTCTTGTTTAATGCCCTGGAGTCCATTCGCATGAAAGCCCATATCAAAGGGGAAGCAGAGATTGCCAACATCGTCAGGCTGCTGGGCAAGCTAATGCGCAAGAGTCTGGAGATTGGCAGTGGAAAAACAACCTTCCGGGCTGAACTAGAAATGGTACGTTCCTATTTGGAAATTCAGAAATTTCGGTACGGCGACCGACTTGCGTTCCAGATCGACATTGATCCCGAGGTGGAGAAGATGTACATTCCCCCGCTCATTATTCAGCCTTTGGTTGAGAATGCGATTGTCCATGGTCTGGAGAACAAAGAGGGTACGGTCCGAGTTCATATCAGTATTCGTTTAGTACAGAACATTGTGCAGATACGTGTAGAAGATGATGGTGCGGGCATAACGCCGGAACGACTGGCTGAGGTGATGCAGTTCATCTGTGGACCGGAGGAACAGGAGAAGAGCCGGATCGGTATGCGCAATGTACATCAACGCTTAACACTGACATATGGGGAGCCATATGGATTGCAGATTACGAGTGTATATGGGGAAGGAACAGAGGTTTCTTTCACTTTGCCAGCAGGAGGGGACCAACATGTATAAAGTATTTTTGGTGGATGATGAACCGAGCATACGTGAGGGACTGACAACCATTATCGAGTGGGAAAAATATGGGTTTCAAGTCATCGGTACAGCGGCCAGCGGGCGAGAGGCCATCACTCGTTTTGAGGAACTGGAGCCTGATCTGACCATTATAGATATTCGGATGCCTGGTATGACCGGGCTGGATGTTATTGCAGAAGTGCGCGTGAACCATCCAGGTTCGCACTTTTTGATATTGAGCGGTTATGCAGATTTTGATTATGCCAAGAAAGCCATCAGTTTTGGTGTGGATGGTTATCTGCTCAAACCTGTGGATGAAGAAGAGATTATTGGTGAACTTGAGCGTATTGCTGCGATACTGACCCGTGAACGGGAGACGATGGCGCGTCATGCAGGTGAAGATACCGTCTATCGGGAGCATCAGATCGAGGCTTTACTCTTTGACAGTCTGGAGGGTGCAGGCAGTATGGAAGAAGACAGCCTGGGTCTGCACTGGCCTCACTATCAGATCGTGCTGCTTGAGATGCATGCGGCCCCAGATTTGCAGCGGGGGAGTGTCATGAAACGCAAACTGATTGAAGCGTTTGATCAGAAGGATCGAGGCATCATATTTTCATTTCATTCCGGTCTGGGTCTGTTAAGCAAGGAAGTGATCACATCCGAGTCGTCTGCAAGGAATCTGTATGTTGAGCTGGAGGAACTGCTGGGAGAATGGGATATTCACATGTATGGGGCTGCGGGGGAACCTGTACAGTCCACAGCTGAGATTGCGCGGTCTTACACACAGGCGAATCGTACACTGGGGGAACGCTTCTTGTTTGCGGAGCAACGCGTCATTTTATGGAATGAAGGTAGCGAAGGCGGAGGCGTTGGACCAGAAGGTGAAGCTGTGGACGGAGCACCTGAACCAGATGAGGAGGAACTTGCGGACAAGTTGTATTATGCGCTGGACATCCGCAGTAGTGAGTCGGTCATGCGGGTATTGGGTGAGATGGAAGAGCGTCTGGTTCCCTATCATCGGACAGAGCAAGCCATCAAGACGGCGTTCTCACAGGTGTTTTCTCTGGCGATCAACAAGCTCGCAGCGACGAATCAACATATGCAATCCATCATGCAGGAACATTCGGTTCTGATTAACGAAGTCTATCATCAATTCACGCTGTCTGATCTTAAAGTGATGGCCGCGGAACATTTGAATCGACTTATTCAACGTATGGGTGGAGGCAGTAAGGATACCGTACTGAAGCAGATGATTGAATTTATCCAGCGTAATCCTGGTGAAAACCTCAAGCTGGAGGTACTTGCTGAAGTATTCAACTATAACAGTAGTTATCTGGGCAAGTTGTTCAAGAACCATACAGGAGAGTACTTTAATGTATTTCTGGACAAGGTCCGTATGGAAAAGGCCAAGGAATTGCTGGATGAAGGACTCAAAGTCCATCAGGTTGCGGCCAGAGTGGGGTATGCGAACGTGGACTATTTCCACGGCAAATTCAAGAAGTATGTAGGGGAATCACCTTCCGCGTACAAACAAGCCAGAACCCAGTCCCTGTCCAAAGAATCTGCTACGGATATGAACGAAGAATAAGTATGAAATGCCGGGCCTTGCCCATGCTCAATAATAAAACGTTTTCGGGATCATGGACATTTTTCAGATTCATCATATTGTCCATGCACTTCCCATGATAAGCAATGGTCACGGAGTGTATCACACCTTAGACTGGGTTTACTAGAACTCAGATGAAGGGATGGCTATACGATATGAATTTGTCTGATACAGGCACTGTCCGTCAACCATTGAACTTAAATGGAACATGGCAGTTTTGTTTGGATCTAGAGTCCGATGAACTCGTTGAACATACAATATTACCGCCTTCACTACGTGAAAACATCTCATGGGGAACCATTCAGATTCCCGGTTCCTGGGAAGAGCAAGGATACGGGGATGAGCCTGAATACGACAGGCTTGATACCTGGACCAAGGTGCGTGAGTATGAAGGCCCAGCTTGGTATGCTCAGGATGTTACGGTTCCAACAGATGATCCTGGTTGCCAGTATATATTCAGATTGGAAGGGGTCCGCTGGACAACAGATCTCTGGATTAATGGACAATATGCCGGGCAGCAGGATAGTCTGGTGAATCAACAGAAGTGGGATGTTACCTCTCTAATGAAGCGGGGAGAAGTGAATCGGGTGGAGATCCGCGTGGATAATACCATGAAACTTCCGCTGGCTGGTAGCCATATTCATTCTTTACACACGGCCACAGCCTGGGGTGGGATTACAGGTGGTGTTTATCTGGACCGTCTGCCCCCATGCCGCGTACAGACGTTACGTATTCAACCAGATGCTGAAAATGGAACCGTTCTGGTTCATTGTGCTGTAAGCGCTCCCGCTAATGAGAAGGATATCCATATGCAATTGCATATGGATATCCAGCATCCGGACGGCACATGGCTTGATCGATACAGTTGTAATGTGAAGCTGAGTGCTCCAGCGCATGCTGATATAAGCTCAGTAGGTTTAATTGAAAGTAACGCTGTAATAGATCAGTGGCGATTGGAACTCGGGACAGAGAAGTCAATTGCATTGTGGTCGGATGAATCCCCTGAACTTTACAAGGCAGTGATCCGTCTCCATGACGGTGAACAGGAACTGGATCAAGTGGAACAATCATTTGGTGTGCGTTCCTTTGCAACAAAGGGAAAGCAGCTTGAATTGAATGGGACACCGGTGTATTTGCGCGGGTACGTCGATTGCTGTATCTTTCCACTGACGGGTTATCCCGTCTGGGATAAGGAGCATTATATTCAGCAGTTTCGAGTCGCTAGATCATACGGCTTCAACCACGTCCGACTGCATGGGTGGAGTGCGCCAGAGCCATTCTGGGAAGCTGCTGATGAAGAGGGCATGCTGGTACAGGCAGAACTCCCACATTGGTCTCGATTCTTTGAGCAACCGAATCAGTCTGCGCCGGCTGAAGTGATGTCTTATCTGACACAAGAACTGGACGGGTTGCTCCAGTCGCTTCACAGACATCCTTCATTCGTCATGTTCTCCATGGGGAATGAGCTTATTGGTCCGAATGGCCATCCTGAACTTAATGCATGGGTATCAAGGGCAAGGGATATCGACCCAACCCGGTTATATACGGACAATACAGGATTTGGACAGCTTCCAGCGCAAGGGCGGGAAGGTGATTATTATATCCAGTCGTTGAACTGGCATCCCCCGCTGGAATCCGCATACTCTGCTGTGCCGGATACCACGCTGGACTATCATGCAGTAACCCGACTTGCGGAGCATCCCGTCATTGGGCACGAACATGCACAATACACCATGTATGTGTGGCCTCAGGAACGAGCCAAGTATACGGGCGTTCTGCGTCCCACCTGGTTACAACCTGTTGAAGAGTCGTTGACACACAAAGGAATGATGGCGGATCTGGAGCATTTTCAACAGGCCAGCGGTACACATCTGGTGCGGTCCCTAAAAGAAGCTATGGAGCGGATTCGGCGAACGCCAGATGCTGCGGGCGTACAGTTGCTGGATATCCGCGACTTTCCGGGCCAGGGACATGCTACGACGGGCATTTTGGACGTATTCTGGGATGACAAAGGCATTACAACACCTGAAGAATTCAAGCGATTCAACGCAGATGTGGTTCTATTGTTAAGTTGCAAGGAGCGTACATTTTACGCTGGTGAATCCATCCAAGTGGATGTACGCATATCTCACTATGGTAAAGAGCCACTTAAGGATGCATCCATACAGTGGAAGTTGATTAGCGATGATGTGATACTTAACAAAGGGGAATGGAAAACCGGAGACATCCAATGTGGGTCTGTAATGTCACTGGGATGCCTCGTCGCTACTGCACCTCATGAAGGGGCAGCAGCTTTTCGGATTGAAGCGGAATTGCGATCAGGCGATTCGGAGAGGATCGCAGTCAATATGTGGCATGGATGGTCCTTCCCATTTTATCGGACTCATTCGCAATCGAAACGAATCTGGAATACCGTGGCAGAGCTGCAGCCACTTCTCGGGGAAGCACAACATGATGTTGTGGATCATATGGATGGATTTCAGTTGTTGAAAGATCGGGAGATTGACTTGGTTATCGTTCAGTCGTTAACACCCAATGTTGTTGATTATGTGGTCAACGGGGGAAGTGTTTGGATTCAGCCAACCGCAGAAGGGATATACGATTCAGTGGAGACCAAGTACCTGCCTGTATTCTGGAATTATCTCATGTTCGCTACACAGCCTGGTGCAACGATGGGCATGTATTTGAACGATCAGTTACCACTGTTGGGCTCTTTCCCGCATGATGGAGCTTCCGACTGGCATTGGTACCACCTGGTGAACGGTACCCCAGCGATATGTATGGATACTCTGCACGGGGTAAAACCACTGATTGAAGTGATCGATCATTTCCATCGGGCCAAACGGCTCGCTTATGCTTTTGAGGCAAAAGTAGGGAAGGGCAGGATTTTGGTATCCTCCATCCCGTTCACCAACCTGGCGTTAATGAAGCGTCCGGAAGCCGCCTACTTATTTCAGGAGATACTTGCGTATCTGCATGGAGATCAATTCCGTCCGGTAACCTCCATTTCTGTTGCACAATTGCTCGGGATCGTTAAACTGCAAACAATTCAATTCACCTTGTAATTATAGGGACCCGAAAGGGTCCTTTTTGTATGCCATCAGGTTGAAGTAAACGATTTCTATAAAACGTTTTCGAAATTTACCATACCATATAGCCTTTTACCTTTATATTACTTTTGTTGCATTTGAAAGTAGAATTTATCACTGATTCTAACTAAATAATGTCTGATTATATATGCCTATATCTAATTTTTATATGATTTTCTCTAAAATCCAGATGGTATTTTGAAAACGCTCTATCGAGTATGATTATTTTATAAAACAGAGGAGGGGGAACGGAGATGGAAACGCTAACAAAAAAATCCGCTTCCGCGAACAGAAGCAGTGACCCCAAACCGCCTTTAAAAAATCGGCGGAACGGAATTTGGGACAGAATGAAGCAGCAGAAATATCTCTATCTCATGTCATTGCCATTCGTAGCTTGGGTTTTCGTATTTAACTATCTGCCACTATGGGGATGGACGATGGCTTTCCAAAACTATAAACCTGCCAGATCATTTGGTGATCAAGAGTGGGTTGGCTTTAAACACTTTGTAGAGCTGTTCAGTGATGATCGTTTCTATCTTGTACTTCGAAATACGCTCGCAATGAGCTTGATGGGACTGGTTGTCGGTTTTATCGTGCCGATATTCTTCGCCATTCTCCTGAATGAAATGAGAGGCATGTTCTTCAAACGTGCCGTGCAAACGGTATCATATCTGCCTCACTTTGTATCCTGGGTCGTTGTGGCAGGTATTATCACCAAGATGCTCTCCACCGATGGCGGGATTATCAATGATCTATTGGTAGGACTGAACATTATTGATCAGCCGATCCAATTTATGGCCAAGGGGAACTTGTTCTGGTACATTGTAACCGCTTCAGATATGTGGAAGGAAACCGGTTGGAATGCCATCATCTATCTGGCGGCGATTACAGGTATCGACAATGAGCTGTATGAAGCTTCCCGTGTAGATGGAGCCAACCGCTGGAGACAAATGTGGCACATCACGCTGCCTGGCATACGGACCACGATTTCCGTACTTTTCATCATGTCAATTGGACATCTTATCAGTATCGGTTTCGAGAAGCAGTTCTTGCTTGGCAACAGTCTGGTCACAGACTACTCGGAAGTACTTGATCTATACGCGCTCAATTATGGTTTGAATATGGGACGATTCTCATATGGTACAGCCATAGGTATATTCAACTCCGTTGTCAGTATCATCCTTCTGTTTACTGCGAACGGCTTGTTCAAAAAATTCACTAAAGAAAGCATCATGTAGGGAGGGGACGACATTATGGCGAACAAAGCATTCAATGCTACTCGGGGCGATAAACTGTTCGATATATTCAACATCCTCGCGATGACCATGGTGCTGGTTGTAACACTTTATCCATTCCTTAACGTACTAGCCATCTCACTCAATAACTCGACAGATACAGTACGTGGCGGAATTTACTTGTGGCCTCGCGAATTCACATTACAGAACTACAAAACGATTTTCCAATATGATGGCTTGCTGCAAGGTTTGCAGATCTCCATTCTGCGTACACTTGTAGGTACCGTGCTCGGATTGATCAGTTCATCCATGATCGCCTTTACACTGAGCAGACCTGATTTTGGACTTAGAAAATTTGTTTCCACAACGCTCGCGCTCACGATGTATTTCTCCGGTGGTCTGATTCCGGTGTACATTCTGATGCGTGACTTGAACCTGATCGGTACATTCTGGGTATATGTATTGCCTGGCATGATCAGTGCATTTAACGTGTTCATCATCCGTTCATTCATTGATGGCCTGCCATACTCATTGCAGGAATCCGCGAAGCTGGACGGAGCGAATGACTTTACAATCTATTACAGAATCATCTTGCCACTGTGTAAACCAGTGCTTGCTACCATCGCATTGTTCCTGGCTGTAGGTCAATGGAATGCGTGGTTCGATACGTACCTGTATAATGGTTCAAAGGCACATCTGACCACGCTCCAATATGAGCTGATGAAAGTATTGCAAAGTACGCAGCAAGGCTCAGGTGCTGGACGAAATGCCAATGATATGGCACAGCAAATGACACAGATTTCACCGGAATCAATCAAAATGGCGATTACGATCGTTGTAACGGTTCCAATCCTCATTGTATATCCATTCCTTCAGAAGTACTTTGTTGGCGGTATGACACTGGGCGCAGTAAAAGGTTAAACAATTGGGTACAGGCTGCCACATAGAGCGGCCGTACATCTACAAATGAAGCATCAGGATACCCGAAGCGCAGCCATTTGGTCTGCGCTTCACCGTATAGGGCTGCGGTGTGGTATTCATGAAGCTATAGACAGGGACAAAAAAGTCCCGGACAAACAGACATATGAAACAGGGAGGATTACCATAATGGCAAGTTCCAAAATGAAGATTGCACTGGCACCAGTGCTTGCAATGTCTTTACTCGCAGGTTGCGGTGGAGGAAGCGGCGGTGATACGTCGTTCAAAGATACAAGCGCAGAGACAACTCCACTTACTTTTGATTTCTTCAGCGTTGACCCCAGTCCGAACTGGAATGGCATGAAGGATGATGTGGGTAAAGTCCTTACAGAAAAAACAGGGATAACCCTTAACGGTGAATTTGCCGTTAGTGGTGGTCAAGATAAAATATCCTTAATGGCGGCGAGCGGAGACTATCCGGATATCGTCTCACCCAAAGGAGAACTCAGCAAACTGGTGGATGCCGGAGCAATGCTCGATCTGACAGATCTGATCGACCAATATGCTCCCAATCTGAAGAAGCTGTATGGTAATTACATGGACCGGTTGAAATACAGTAATGAGGATCAGGCTATTTATGTGCTGCCGACGTATTATGCGGTAGACCAGAAGTACTTTGATGCAGGTGGTGGATTTGGGATTCAGCACCGTGTACTGAAAGAGCTCGGATACCCGGAAGTGCGCACACTTCAGGATTACGAGAATGTATTGAAGGCATATAAAGAGAAACACCCAACGATTGATGGTCAGCCAACAATCCCGTTAACACTGGACGCGGATGATTGGAGAATCATGATTACCGTAACGAACCCTGCCTTCCAGGCAACAGGTGCTCCGGATGACGGTGAATACTATATCGATCCAGAGACGTATGAAGCAAGTCTTCATTACAAACGTCCAGAGGAAAAAGAGTACTTCCGCTGGTTGAACCATATGTATAACACTGGATTGCTGGATCAGGACAGCTTCATCCAAAAAACAGACCAATACAAATCCAAAATTGCTAGTGGACGTGTTCTGGGTGTCATTGACCAGGATTGGGGGTATTCCGATGCAGAAAATGCACTGAAATCTGCGGGCAAGGAAGAAGCAACGTATTCACACTTCCCGGTAACCCTGTCCGAGGATATCAAGGATCATGCCTATCAAGACCCTGGTTTTGTATCCGGTTGGGGTGTAGGGATTACAACATCGAATCCTGACCCGGTTCGTACCATCAAATTCTTCGATTACCTGGCTTCTGAAGAAGGTCAAGTGCTGATGAACTGGGGAATTGAGGGCAAACAGTATGAAGTGAAGGACGGCAAACGTGTGATTCCTGCCGACATTCAGGATCAGAAAACCAATAATGCAGCCGTATTCCAGAAAGAAACAGGTATTGGACTGTACACCAATATGTCTGGTCACTATGGAGACGGTGTGAAGGATTCAACGGGTAACTACTACACTACGAATTTCCCTGAACAGATCGTGGCAGCATATTCCGATGCAGAGAAAGAAACACTCAAAGCTTACGGTGCTACGACGTGGAAAGACCTGTTCCCGAGTGAAGACGAGTTCCCAATCAAACCATGGGGAGCAGCATACAATCTGCCAACACCTGGTGACTCTAACTACAATGTCATCTTCAAGAAGACACAGGATATCATTCGTAAACGTATCCCAGAAGCCATTCTGAGTACTCCTGAGCAGTTCGATGCCATCTATGACGGCATGATTGATGAAGTGAACAATGCAGGAGCAGAGGACATGGAGAAACAATACACTGAGCTTGTCCAAAACCGTGTTCAATTGTGGAGCGGCGAAGAAGCTAAATAAGCTATCGATTGAACGGATTCAAACCGAGAAAGAACCCGGATAACCGGGTTCTTTTTTATACATAAAACGTTTTCTAAAAAACGTTTTATATTTTACATATTCACTATTGACAAGGGGTATGGGAGAGATTATTATTCAATTATGAAAGCACTTACATTAGTTCGTACATCAGAGAAAAACAACATACATCATTCCTATTTATTCAAGGGGAATTCCAGAGGGTGACGAGTAAATTAAGGTGTGTGAAGATCCATTCACTGTTTTAGAGAAAGCGCTTTTAATGTTAGAGTAACAAGAAAATTACAACATCTTCATCTGGTCACGGTATGTGCAGGTCAGCCTGTTATACAAATATACAGCTTCATTATATCCATAAGGGGGATTACACATGAAGGGCAAAACACCAAAAACATTCGCAATGCTTCTGTTAGCCAGTGCACTTGCAATTACCGCAGGATGCAGTGGCAGTGGAGGAGGAACTAACGCTTCAGAAAAGCCGGTTGATTCTGGAGATACGACCAGCCCGGTAACCTTTACATTCTTTGGTGCAGATGCAAGTCCAAGCTGGAACAACATGAAAGATGCAGTGGGCCAAGAGATTACCAAAAGAACAGGTGTTACAATTGAAGCAGAATACGATGTGAACAATGGTGGCGACCAAAAGATTCCTTTGATGGCTGCCAGCGGTGATTACCCTGATATTATCTTTCCTAAAGGTAACCTGTCGAAGCTGGTGGATGCAGGCGCAATGCTGGACCTGACTGACCTGATTGAGGAACATGCACCTAACCTGAAAAAGATATATGGCGATCAGATGAATCGTTTGAAATACAGTCTGGAAGATCAAGCGATCTATGCTATTCCAACCAACATGGGTGTAGATAACGTCGCTTTTGATGCAGGTGGTGGATTCGAAATTCAGCAAAGAGTGTTGAAAGAACTGGGATACCCAGAAGTGAAAACACTTGAGGATTACGAAAACGTTCTTAGAACGTATTATGAAAAGCATCCAACGATTGATGGTCAACCAACCATTCCACTGACATTGAATGCAGATGACTGGAAGATCATGATCACTGTAACGAACCCGGCTTTCCAGGCAACAGGTGCACCGGATGATGGTGAATATTACATTAATCCTGAAACGTATGAAGCGATGCTTCACTACAAACGTCCAGAGGAGAAAGAATACTTCCGCTGGTTGAACAAAATGTACAATGAAGGTCTGCTCGACAAAGATACTTTTGTACAAAAAGATGATCAATACAAATCCAAAATCGCCAGTGGCCGTGTACTTGGTCTGATCGACCAGGACTGGAACTATGGCGAAGCTGAGAACGCTCTCAAAGCAGCAGGCAAGGACGAAGCCACATATGCGCACTTCTCCGTGTCCCTGAACAAGGACATTGTGGATCATACATTCCAGCCAACAGGATTTGACGGTTATGGCATCGGGATTACAACTTCGGCCAAAGATCCGGTACGGATTATCAAATTCATGGATTGGCTCGCTTCCGATGAAGGCCAGGTGTTGAGAAACTGGGGTATTGAAGGTGAACACTACAATGTAGAAAATGGCAAACGTGTGATTCCTGACGATGTTCAGGAACGCAAAACGAATGACAACTCCAATTTCACGAAAGAAACAGGAGTTGGATTGTACAATATTTTCAGCGCAAGATACGGTGATGGTGTAAAAGATTCTACAGACAACTACTATACAACGAATTTCCCAGAGCAGATCCAAGCAAGCTACACACCAGCTGAGAAGGAAACGTTGAAAGCATACGGTATCACAACATGGAAAGATTTCTATCCATCCGAAGACGAATTGAAATTGAAAGATTGGGGCGCAGCGTATAATATGCCTGTACCTTCTGACACAGACTACAACGTAACGTACCAGAAAACACAGGATATCATCCGTAAACGGATTCCAGAAGCTATCCTTGCCAAACCGGAGAACTTTGACAGCGTGTATGACAGTCTCCTGGCTGAACTTGATAAAGCAGGTGCAGTAGAAATGGAGAAACAATACACGGTTTGGGTGAAAGAACGTGTCTCCCTGTGGACTGGAAAAGATGTGAAATAAAATTGAAAACAAGGCATAAAAGCCATTGATTTTCATTGCAAAAAAAGCCCTTCAAAAAGGGCTTTTTTTGTTGTTGACGTAAGGTGGTGATAGCAGTATAATCTATCATGTAAGCACTTTCAGTAAGCGTTTTATAGTTATTACGAAAACGTTTTATGCTTGTTAACAGAACTGTTTCAAGTTTAAATCGATTGAAATTCTAGCTTTGCAGTAGGCAAGAAAAGATTGTATCGAAAGCGCATTCAAAAAAAGTGGTATCCTCAGGCAAAAAGCCTGTTATACAGATAAAACCTTCATAAATAATAGGGGGAACTAGACAATGAGAGGCAAAATGAAAGGCAATACACCCAAGACGTTTGCAATGTTGATGCTCGCAAGTGCAATGTTGGTTACAGCTGGCTGTGGGAATTCGGGAACGAAAGAGACTACAGAATCCAGCGGTACCGAACCCATTACAGTTACGTTCTTCGGAGCGGATGCTAGTCCGACCTGGAACAAGATGCAAGATGCTGTTGGTAAAAAGATCACGGAGAAAACAGGCGTTACAATTGAAGCTGAATATGATGTAAACGATGGTGGTAACCAGAAGATTGCACTGATGGCTGCCAGTGGTGACTTTCCTGATATGATCTACCCTAAAGGTAACTTATCTAAGCTTGTGGATGCAGGCGCGATGCTGGATCTCACGGATCTGATTGAGGAGCATGCTCCCAATTTGAAAAAAATCTATGGAGAACAGATGAACCGTTTGAAATACAGTCTCGAAGATCCGGCGATCTATACGATTCCAACCAATATGGGTGTCGATAATGTTACGTTTGACGCTACAGGTGGATTCGAAATTCAGCAAAGAGTATTGAAAGAGCTTGGGTACCCTGAAGTGAAGACACTTGAGGATTACGAGAACGTACTCAGAGCCTATTATGAAAAACATCCAACGATTGATGGTCAACCAACCATTCCATTGACATTAAATGCAGATGACTGGAAAATCATGATCACGGTAACGAATCCAGCTTTCCAGGCAACAGGTGCACCGGATGATGGTGAATATTACATTGACCCTGAAACGTATGAAGCAAAACTGCACTACAAACGTCCAGAGGAAAGAGAATATTTCCGCTGGTTGAATAAAATGTACAATGAAGGCCTACTGGACAAAGATGCATTTGTTCAAAAGGATGACCAATACAAGTCCAAAATTGCCAGTGGCCGTGTCCTCGGTCTGATTGACCAAGAGTGGAACTATCAAGAAGCGGAGAACGCGCTCAAATCATCGGGCAAGGATGATGCCACATACGCTCACTTCTCTGTATCACTTAACGATGAAATTGTGGATCACACGTTCCAACCAGCAGGATTTGACGGTTATGGCATCGGGATTACAACTTCGGCCAAAGATCCAGTGCGTATCATCAAATTCATGGATTGGCTTGCTTCCGATGAAGGACAAGTTCTGAGAAACTGGGGTATCGAAGGTGAACATTACAACGTAGAAGATGGTAAACGCGTGATTCCAGATGACGTTCAGGACCGCAAAACGAATGACAACTCCAATTTCAGTAAGGAAACAGGAATTGGGATGTACAACGTATTTAGCGCAAGATACGGTGATGGTGTAAAAGATTCAACGGATAACTACTACACAACGAACTTCCCAGAGCAGATTGTAGCTGGTTACACAGCTGCCGAGAAAGAAACACTGAAAGCTTACGGTATCACGACTTGGAAAGAATTCTATCCAGCTGAAGAAGATCTGCCAGTTAAGGATTGGGGCGCAGCATACAACATGTCAGTACCTTCCGGTACAGACTATGAGGTAACTTTCCAGAAAACGCAGGATATCATCCGTAAACGGATTCCGGAAGCTGTTCTGACTACACCAGCCAACTTTGATGCAACCTATGATGCTTTACTGGCTGATTTGGACAAAGCTGGTGCAGTTGAAATGGAGAAACAATTCACGGTTTGGGTTAAGGAACGTGTCTCTCTGTGGACAGGAAAAGACGTAAAATAATATGGATGGTTTACAATCCATGGTTACACAAGGAAAGGCCCTATATGGGGCCTTTTTTTTGTGGATGATGTGATGATTTGCATTGACGCAAATTTTGAAATCACATATAATTCTCTTATTGTAAGCACTTACCGAAAACGTTTTATGAAAACGAGAATTTTACTGCTTATTCAGGAACAGGAGCTAATCATGTCCCAACACAATAATCAAACTAAAATCAATCGTCTATGGTATCGACAACCGGCAAAACGCTGGGAAGAAGCACTCCCCATCGGGAACGGCCGTCTTGGAGGCATGGTGTACGGTGGCGCAGCAGATGAACGAATTCAGCTCAATGAAGATACATTATGGTCAGGATTTCCACGGGATACGATTCAATACAGCAGCCAACGGTATTTGAAACAGACACGTGAGTTGATCATGTCTGGACAGTATGGTGAAGCTGAGGATTTGTTAAACCGTGAAATGCTCGGTCGTGATGTAGAGGCTTACCAGCCGATGGGTCACTTTCTATTGCATCATGAAGGTCTGGATGATCTTTCGTATGATGCATATGAGCGTGAGCTTGATCTGGAATCAGGTATTGCAACCACGGCGTATTCATGGAAAGGAACTCGATATGTGCGTGAAGTGTATTCCAGTGCTGTGGATGATCTGATGGTCTGCATATTGACTGCCGATCAAAAGGGCGCTGTGAATGTAAGTGTTTCTCTAGACAGTCCACACCCTTATCAGGTTCAGACTTCGGGAGATGCACTCACCATGTTTAGTCGGGGCCCCAGTCATGTGGAATCCAATTACTTCAGAGATCACCCGGAATCCGTTATCTATGAGGAGGATCGGGGAACGGCATATGCTGTCCATGTAGCAGCTGCGGCATCAGGCGAGCAGGTGAAGGTCTCCAATCTGGAAGGTAAGCTACATATTCAGGGTGCTGATCAGGTTGTGTTTTATCTCGCAGCAGCTACGTCCTTTGAAAGTTATGATGTGTTGCCTGTGAAGGATCATCTTGTTTTGGAAGAGGAATGCAAGGATATGATCTCCAAAGCGATCACACATGGCGCGGAAGCGCTTCGTGACCGACATATTCAGGATCATAGTGCGTTGTTTAACAGAGTCTCTATTGATCTAGGTGTATCGGCTAACGCCGAATTACCTACAGATGAGAGATTACAAGCCTATCAAGCAGGGGAACAAGACTCTGGGCTTGAAGCACTTTATTTTCAATATGGAAGATATCTGTTAATGGCTAGTTCACGCCCAGGAAGCCAGCCTGCCAATCTGCAGGGAATCTGGAATCACCAGGTGGAGCCGCCGTGGCACAGTGACTACACAATCAATATTAACACCGAGATGAATTACTGGCCGGCAGAAGTCTGCAATCTCAGTGAATGTCATGAGCCGCTATTCGATATGCTGACAGATCTCAGTGATACAGGGCGCAGAACAGCGCGGATTCTCTACGGAGCCCGTGGATGGACTGCGCATCATAACGTGGATATCTGGAGAACCACCACGCCTACAGGCGGAGACGCGAGCTGGGCATTCTGGCCAATGGGTGGCGTGTGGCTGACCTCGCATCTATGGGAGCATTACCAATTTACCGGGGATCAGCGTTTTCTTGAGGAACGTGCGTATCCCATCATGAAAGAGGCTGCCTTGTTCTGTCTCGACTGGTTGGTGGAAGGACCTGACGGTTATCTGGTCACGATTCCATCCACTTCACCAGAGAACAAGTTCCTGACAGAAGACGGAGAGGCACGTAGTATATCCATGGCTTCAACGATGGATATGACATTAATTCGTGAATTGTTCAGCCGCTGCATTGAGGCCGCGAAGCAATTGAATCTAGATGAGTCATTGGTGAGCGAGTGGTATGAGGCTCTGGACAAACTCCATCCATTCCGTATTGGAAGCGAAGGACAATTGCTGGAGTGGTTTAAAGATTTTCCTGAATCTGAACCAGGACATCGTCACGTATCCCATCTGTACGGACTGTATCCGGGGGAACAGATTAATCGCGTGCATACACCGGAACTTGTGGAAGCGGCACGGGTGTCGCTTGAACGTCGTATCTCACAAGGTGGCGGGCATACAGGATGGAGCTGCGCATGGTTGATTAATCTGTATGCACGACTGCTGGATAAGAACCAGGCACATCAGTTTGTACGGACATTGCTCGCCCGATCCACGCATCCGAATCTGTTCGACGACCATCCACCTTTCCAGATCGATGGAAACTTTGGAGGTACGGCTGGAATGGCCGAGATGTTATTGCAGAGCCACTTGAACGAGTTACATCTACTACCGGCACTGCCTGACCTATGGTCTCAAGGCCATGTTGAAGGGCTTCGGGCAAGAGGCGGTTACACGGTGGGCATAACGTGGGCCGATAACAAGCTCGCGTCAGCCATCATTCAGGCAGACCGAAATGATTCGCTGACCATTCGAAGTGCTTATCCGCTGCGCGTGGAAGGGCATGAACAAGTCAAGTCAGAGCTTACGCCTCAGGGCGATTATGTAATTATTTTAACCATGACCGCAGGACAGACGATCCGCGTGTCATCATGAGACGGAGGAGTAAACCATGACGATTTTTAAATTTCCGCAAGATTTTCGCTGGGGGACAGCAACGGCTTCCTATCAAATAGAAGGAGCGGCTCAGGAGGGTGGACGTGGGGTATCCATCTGGGATACGTTTGCACGCACGCCTGGCAAAGTATATAACGGAGACAATGGTGATGTCGCGTGTGACAGCTACCACCGGTATGAGGAAGATATCGAATTGATGAAGAAACTCGGGATTAATACATACCGATTCTCCATTGCCTGGCCTCGTATTATTCCTGACGGAGATGGCGAGATCAATCAAGAAGGCCTGGACTTCTACCACCGCTTCGTGGATGCATTGCTGGAGGCTGGTATTGAGCCGTTTCTCACACTGTATCACTGGGATCTTCCACAAACGCTGGAGGATGACGGGGGTTGGGGGAACCGTAGAACGGTAGATGCATTTGTGAAATATGCCGAAGTCATCTTCAAAGAATTCTCAGGCAAAATCAACTTTTGGCTGACATTCAACGAACCATGGTGCATCGCGTTCCTGTCGAACCTTCTTGGTATCCATGCACCAGGAAACAGAGACCTGCAAACATCAATCAATGTTGCTCATGGACTGCTGGTTGCTCACGGTAAAGCCGTACAATCCTTCCGTCGCTTGGGGACAACCGGACAGATTGGTATTGCTCCGAACGTATGCTGGGCTGAGCCATACAGCAAATCTCCTGAAGACCAGGCTGCGTGTGACCGATCAATTGCGCTCAATACCGATTGGTTCCTTGATCCGATCTACAAAGGTTCATATCCGCAGTTTATGGTGGATTGGTTTGCAGAAGCGGGTGCTACCGTGCCTATTCAAGAAGGTGACATGGGGATCATCTCACAACCGATCGACCTGCTGGGCATTAACTACTACACGATGGGGATCAATCGCTTCAATCCAGATGCAGGTGCTCTTCAATCGGAAGAAGTCGATATGGGCTTGACCAAGACGGATATCGGCTGGCCGGTGGAATCCCGTGGTTTGTATGAATTCATGCATTACTTGCAAAAGTATGGCAATGTGGATGTATACATCACGGAGAATGGTGCCTGCATCAATGATGATCTGGAGAATGGCAAAATTAATGATGATCGCCGGATTGCCTATTATGAACAGCATTTGGCTCAAATTCACCGCATCATTAACGACGGCATTAACCTTAAAGGATACATGGCGTGGTCACTGATGGATAATTTCGAATGGGCAGAAGGCTACCGTATGCGCTTCGGTCTCGTTCATATGGATTATCGTTCATTGGTAAGAACGCCGAAGGAGAGCTACTACTGGTATCAGAATGTCATCAAGAATAATTGGTTGGAGACACGGAACGAACATAATCCCCAATAGACACAATGGCAGCTTCTAAAGGAATTAAAAATGAGAAAGACGGTCGCATTGGAGTATTCCAATGCGCCGTCTTTTTTTGTTGTTTCACAGATGAAAATGAGTAGTTCATAAAGGTTTCATAAGGTCAAGTGTGTTTTCTGTTATGAAGAGACGGTTTTTGGGTTATAAGAAGTAAGGAAGAAATGAATGATGTTTTGTCAACGGGTAAAATTAAAATAAAGTGTCCAAATTGCGAAGAAAATTTGAACATTTGTTGACTAAAATTCATACTGATGTGGTATATTGGTATAAGGAAAGCACTTACAAAAAGGGAAAAGGAAGTGTTTACTATGGCATCGAAGACAGCAATGGTTAGCCAATTGGAGCGCAAAGACAAAAATATGCGGCGCGCCGTCTTGACGATGACAGTTCTGGCATGGGTCGCACTCATTACGGGAGTGATCATGTGTCTGATCAATCTGAATGAATTTAATGATCGTAATCTTGGCTTGATGGTCGGCATTGGATTCCTTGTAGGTAGTGTGTTTATTTACGTTATTGCCAAAGCGATTGGCCTTGTTCATACACGCCGGGAAGACGAAGGCGCCGATTAATTATAATCCTGCGTTTATTCGTTCATAATAAGACTGGATAAGTACCCGGAATCCAGTCAATAAAGCCCTTTGCGGATTCGTTGACATTGTTCAACGGGACTGCAAAGGGTTTTATTTTGTGACTTGATGTGTAAAGATTACAATAAGCAAATATCAACCATGCAAGCGATTTGTGAGAAAAAATTCACACATTTAAGGTGTAAAATCGACAAATTTGTTAACAAGAACAAAAAAGTTGTTCATTTCTGATATCTTTAGTAGGAAGAGAGTAGTATACTGATTTTTCAGTATGAGCGAATTTAAGGAGAGGGGATCAAAATGAACAAGAAACCTAGGTCGCTAACCCGGATTATCATTCCGGTTGTCCTGACGTTGGTTACAATTGCATTGATTGTCTGGCCAATGCTGGCAGGCGGGCAGTACGTTGTTCTGGATCCGAAGGGACCAATTGGCGCTTCGCAGAGAGATTTGATTGTCATCTCGACAATTTTGTGTGCTGTCATCATTGTGCCAGTACTCATTTTGTCTGCCGTAATCGTATGGCGTTACCGCGACAAGCCGGATAACAAAGCTGCTTATGAACCTAACTGGTCTCATAGTACGAAGGCGGAGGCAATCTGGTGGACGGTTCCAATTATTATTATTGGAATACTTGCCATTGTTACGATTCGTTACACGTATGATCTGGAGCCTTCGAAGCCGTTGGCTCACGAGAAAGCACCAATTACCATCCAAGTGTCTTCACTGGATTGGAAATGGCTGTTTATGTATCCTGAGCAAGGGATTGCAACGGTCAACACGTTGAATATTCCGGCAGATCGGCCCGTGAAATTTGAACTCACTGCGGATTCACCAATGAACTCGTTCTGGATTCCGCAACTTGGAGGACAAATTTATACGATGTCGGGTATGGCGATGACCTTGTACCTGCAGGCAGATCATGAAGGTAAGTACTGGGGTTCCGGTGCTAACTTCACAGGTGAGCATTTTGGAGAAATGCGTTTTGATGTGAATGCTACATCGGACGAAGATTTTGACAAATGGGTAGCTGATGTGAAACAGAATTCTCAGCCATTGACCACAGAAGGTTACAGTGCACTGGCTGAACCAGGAACAAGCAATGTTGCTTATTATTCTGCCTTCCCAGAAGGATTGTTCCAAAATATCGTAACCAAGTATGTTGTAGATGGTCAAAGTGCTCATAGCAAACATGGAACTTCAAACGAAGCTTCTGGAGCCATTCAAAATGCAACTGATACGTCCAATCAAGACGAGGACAAGAGTGCTAACTAAAGATTCGAAAGGAGGCCCCCAATGTTAGAGGGACTTAAAGAGTTTGCATCGGAGTTTTTCGTAACCGGTGATCCGCTCATTTATGGTGCGATGGTAGCTATCGGAATTACCATGATTACTATTGTAGCGGTGCTAACTTATTTCAAAAAATGGGGCTGGCTCTGGCGTAACTGGTTAACGACTGTCGATCATAAAAAGATCGGTATCATGTATATCATCGCTTCCATTATCATGTTGTTCCGTGGTGGTGTGGATGCGCTAATGATGCGCCTTCAGCTGGCTATTCCTAACAATGAATTTCTAAATCCTGAACACTATAATCAGGTCTTCACAACTCACGGCACGATCATGATCCTGTTCATGGCGATGCCATTTATGTTTGGTCTTTTTAACGTTATCGTACCACTACAGATCGGAGCAAGAGACGTTGCGTTCCCGTTCCTGAATTCACTCAGCTTCTGGCTGTTCTTCTTGGGCGCAATGCTGTTTAACCTGTCCTTCGTTATCGGTGGTTCACCGGATGCAGGATGGCTGAGTTATCCGCCGCTATCGGAGCTGTCGCACAGTCCGGGGGTAGGACAGAACTTCTATATATGGGGTATACAGATATCAGGTATCGGTTCCCTGGCTACCGGTATCAACTTCCTGGTTACCATCATTAAAATGCGTGCGCCAGGCATGAGATGGATGAAAATGCCGATGTTCACATGGTCGGTATTCTCCACTTGTATTATCATCTTGTTCGCTTTCCCAATCTTGACCGTGACACTTGCATTGCTATTCCTCGACAGGTTTGCCGGGGCGCATTTCTTCACACTTGATTTGGGCGGTAACCCAATGATGTATATCAACTTGATCTGGATGTGGGGTCACCCTGAGGTATACATTGTCGTCTTGCCGGCATTCGGTGTATTCTCCGAGATTGTAAGTACCTTCTCTCGGAAAAAACTGTTTGGTTACAAGTCGATGGTATTCGCAATGTTGATCATCAGCTTCCTGTCCTTCTTCACATGGGCGCATCACTTCTTCACGATGGGTTCCGGAGCAGACGTGAATGCATTCTTCGCCGTAACGACGATGTTGATTGCTATTCCAACAGGGGTTAAGATATTCAACTGGCTGTTTACCATGTATCGAGGAAGGATTCGCATGGCGACTCCGATGATGTGGACACTTGCCTTTATCCCGTGCTTTATTGTCGGGGGTATGACAGGCGTTCTGTTATCCGTTGCTCCAGCTGACTTCCAGTTCCACAACAGTTACTTCCTGATTGCCCACTTCCACCAAGTATTGATCGGTGGCGTTGTCTTCGGATACTTCGCAGGTCTGTACTACTGGTGGCCTAAAATGTTCGGTTTCCAACTCGAAGAGAAACTGGGCAAATGGGCATTCTGGACTTGGAATATTGGTTTCTATGTCTGCTTCATGCCGCAGTACGCTGTCGGCTTGATGGGTATGACACGTCGTCTGAGCACTTACGGCTGGGATACTGGCTGGTGGGAATTGAACTTCGTATCTACAATCGGGGCATTCCTGATGGGTGTCGGATTCCTGTTCCAAGTTGCGCAAATCGCAGACGGTATTCGCAAATACAAATCACTCAAAGCTCCTGCCGATCCATGGGATGGCCGTACGCTGGAGTGGTCAATTCCTTCACCAGCTCCTGAATACAACTTCGCCGTTACACCGCGCGGAGATGATATTGATGAGTGGTGGGAAGAGAAAGAACGTCGTGCCAAAGGCATCTATCCGCCAGAGCAACCGCTTGAGCCGATTCATATGCCGAAGAACTCTGGAATTCCGTTCATCATGTCTGTCTTCTGGTTCATCGCCGGTTTCGGCTTTGTCTTCGGATGGCTGTGGATGGCAATTCTCGGACTCGCTGGCGTAGGGATCTGTATGATCGCCCGTTCATTCTCATACGATACGGATTATTATATTCCGGTCGACGAAATTAAGCGTACCGAAGCGTCGTTAAGGGGGTCGGTATAGATGGCTCAAGCAGCCGCTAAGCACGGTGAGAATCATGCACATGGTCACGACCATGGACATCATGATCCACAGGAAATGAAAATTCTCGGATTCTGGTTCTTCCTGATTTCCGACGTTATCCTGTTCTCCGTATTGTTCGCAACCTTCATTGTGTTGCGTGACAATACGGCGGGCGGACCGATTTTGTCTGAATTGATCAAAATGCCTGGTGTTATTGCCGAAACGTTTATCTTGCTCACAAGTTCATTCACGAGCGGACTAGCCGTACTGGCGATGAATCAAGGCAAAGTAAAACAATTAATCAGTTGGCTGGCCGTTACAGCCGTTCTGGGTGCAAGCTTTATCGCACTGGAAGTATATGAGTTTATTGAGTTGATTCACGAAGGGTTTAGCTTTACAACGAGTGCTGCTTCTGGCGCATTCTTCACCCTTGTGGGAACTCACGGACTTCACGTATCGCTCGGTCTGATCTGGATGATTGGACTTATGTTACAACTGAAAAAACGTGGTATTACCGATGTTACTCGCGGTAAAATCAACGTAATCAGCTTGTACTGGCACTTCTTGGACGTCGTATGGATTTTCCTCCTGTCGATCGTCTATCTCATGGGGGTGATGTAGATGTCAGAGCACAACTCACATGATTCCCACGGTCATGAGCAACATGGTTCACTGAAGTCTTATGTCATCGGCTTCATCCTGTCCGTCGTTCTGACAATCATTCCACTTGTGGTGGTTCTCAATGATATGATGGAAAGAACAGGAACACTCATAGTTGTTCTTGGCACAGCGGCACTGCAGTTTGTGGTTCAACTCTTCTTCTTCATGCATATTCGTGAAACAGAGAAACCACGCTGGAATGTTATGGCTCTTATCTTCGGTTTGCTGATCATGATGACTATCGTGATTGGTTCGATCTGGATTATGCTTAACAACGCTGTTGCACATTAATATGTGATCAAAGAGATCTCCCGGTCTTGTATTACAGACTGCGGGGATCTCTTTTTGTTTTTTATTGAGAAATAAACATCATTAATAATTAATTAGATGAATTTTTTTGAAAATAAAGGTACACAAAAGATACATAATGAACTAAAATGAACTTATATGAACATTAATAATATCAATCTCAACTAATTTAAATGACGAAGGGAATGGATTAATAATGGAAAATCGCTATGCTGCACACCCGAACGAAGTAAAAACCTATGATACGTCCCGACTGCGCGAGGAATTTCTGATGGAGCAACTATTCGCAACGGATGAACTGGTAACCGTATATTCTCATGTGGATCGTTATATTGTGGGAACGGCTGTACCTCAAAGCAAAGACATTGCGCTTGAAGTAAACCTGAAGGATATCGGAACGAACTTTTTCTTGGAGCGTCGTGAAATCGGTATCATTAATGTAGGTGGTCATGGAACAGTGACAGCGGATGGACAAGGCTATGAGATTGGAGCAAAGGAATGTCTCTACATCGGTAGAGGTGTGAAGGAAGTCGTGTTCACGAGCAGTGACAAGGCTCAACCTGCCCAATTCTATTTTGTATCCACACCGGCTCACCACACCTATCCAACGGTAAAAGCAACACAAGAGCAAGCTCAACCAAATCACTTGGGCAGCATCGAAACTTCCAATGAACGTACGATCTATCGTTATATTCACCAAGGAGAAGGTGGAATTCAAAGCTGTCAGTTGGTGATGGGTATTACCGAACTCGACAAGGGCAACATGTGGAATACCATGCCGGCACATACCCATAATCGCCGTTCCGAAGTATACTTGTACTGGAATCTGCCTGAAGACGGCGTTGTATTCCACATGATGGGTGAGCCGAACGAAACGCGTCATCTGGTTGTACGTGATCGTCAGGCGATCATCTCCCCAAGCTGGTCCATTCACAGTGGTGTGGGCACAAGCAACTACACGTTCTGTTGGGCAATGGCTGGTGAGAATCAGACGTTCGAAGATATGGACGGTGTAGCGATGAAAGACCTGAAATAATAAATTACAGATGTCTGAGTTAAATTGACAGGGTAGACACTAGAACGGAGGGTACAGAAAGGACCAGAAGAAGCGAAGCGTGCGCCTTTATCACCAGATTTTTCCCTTTAAAAAAGGGATTAAAGAAAATTTGGGGATAAGAGTGATCGGAAGGTTTTCTGTACCCGAAGTGTACGTGTGAAACTGTTATTCATTTAACTCAGGTAGTATAGGAAGTTGATTATGATGAATCCATTGAAAAGACATGAAAAAATTATGGAGGCTCTGTTGGAGCGTCAGGAAGTAACCGTCAGTGATCTCAGTGATCTGTTGCAGGTGACTGGGAAGACTGTCCGAGAGGATCTCGACAAGTTGGAGAGCATGGGACTGCTCGTACGTGTCCATGGCGGGGCTATGCTGGCTCAGAATGACCAGTACGGGATCCTCAACAGCCGTGGAGTCACAGAGAAGCATCATCCGGAGAAGACGGAAATTGCTGAGCGTGCCCTTGCTTACATTCGACCTGGAGATATTGTTGCTCTCGATGGTGGCAGCACCACGCTGGAGATGGCCAAACGTCTCGACAATCAGCCACTGACGGTAGTGACTAATGATCTGTTCATTATTGCGGAGCTAACCAAAAAGGAGCAGGTGCGACTGGTTGTGCCTGGCGGGGCTCGTGTACGGAATATGCTGGTGGGGGATGATACGGCTGCGTTTATATCCGGTCTTAACATTCACAAAGCCTTTATATCGACGACAGCTCTTCATCCGGACTTTGGTTTATCGATCTACACGGGAGATCTGGTTCCGTTGAAAAAAGCAATGATATCTGCCTCGCAGCAGGTATACGGCGTTGTGGATCATTATAAATTCGGACAATTTGCACTTCGGACTTTCGCTCAGTGTTCGGAACTGGACTACATTATTAGTGACGGTCGTCTGGATGAAGAGACGGCTGCCTTGTACGAACAGAGCGGTGTCACAGTGGATTATCAAAGTTAACCTCATATATCATTCACGGGATTAAAGAAACGTTAGGAGCTATTGTTTGCACATCAAACCATGCGGAGGAATCATTCATGAACCCATTTGATTTAAGCGGACAAGTTGCACTGGTGACAGGTACCTCGGGAGGACTAGGACAAGGGATGGCCATTGGCCTGGCAGAAGCGGGCGCCGATGTGGTATTGGTCTCTTACTCCAAGCCTGCGGAAACGGCAAGTGCGATCGAAGCACTTGGGCGCAAAGCTTATGTGATTGAAGCGGATTTAAGTCGTGAAGATGAGTTGTCGGCTGTGTTCGAAAAGGCGCTTGCGTTCCAGGGCCGAATTGATATTCTGGTCAACAATGCCGGAATCATTCGCCGCACACCTGCGGTTGACCATGCAGGGCAGGACTGGCACGATGTGATCGGCCTGAACCTGAATACGGTATTTTTCCTGAGCCAATTGGCTGGCAGACATATGATTGAACGCGGAAGTGGCAAAATCATTAATATTGCATCCATGTTGTCCTATCAAGGCGGGATTAATGTACCGGGTTATACAGCCAGTAAACATGGTGTTGCCGGTTTAACCAAAGCACTCGCCAATGAATGGGCAGGTAGGGGTATTCAGATTAACGGGATCGCACCGGGTTACATGGAAACGGATAATACCACCCAGATCCGTGCAGACGAGAATCGTTACCGGGATATTACAGCCCGTATTCCTGCTGGACGTTGGGGTACACCGGAAGATCTGAAAGGCCCGGTAGTCTTTCTGGCATCCGCAGCTTCGGATTATCTGAATGGTCATGTACTGAATGTCGATGGCGGCTGGATGGCTCGTTAATCTCTTAATGATCGGACTTGCATAAGGAGGCAGTGACATGAAACTTGGTATTCTGGCGCATACATTTGGCAAACAGCCTACAGCAGAGCTTGCGCAGACGATTGCGGATAACGGATTCAATTCCGTGCAGTTGGCGCTTGCCAAAGCATTATCCGATGTGGACTCGTCCAATGGCAAACTAAGTCCAGGACTTGCGAATGAGATTGGAGATCAATTTGCACAGCGCGGGGTGAAGATTGCGGTACTGGGCTGTTATATTAATCCGATTGACCCTGATCCGGTAACAAGACGTGCGGACATTGATCGATTCAAGGAGCATCTGCGTTATGCCCGGGATTTTGGTTGCAGCATGGTGGCAACGGAGACCGGGGGCTTGGACACCTATCAGGATACACATCCGGATGGATATGAAGAGAAGGCGTGGAGCGTGCTGAAAGAAACGGTTGAGGAGTTGGCTGAGGAAGCCGAGAAGTGGGGCGTACATGCGGCGATTGAGCCTGTGTCCACCCACACCCTTCATACTCATGAGCATATGACACGGTTGTTTGAAGAGATTCCTTCTTCCAATCTGGGGATGCTGTTCGATCCGTGTAATCTGATCAAACACCCACACGCAGCAGATCAAGGGGCTTTCTTGCGCGAGGTGATGGAGTCACTGTATCAGCGCATGATCGTGATTCATGCCAAGGATGTGGCCTTCGACGCACAGGGAGAGAAGTTCAATCCTGTACCTGGGGCGGGCATACTGGATTATCCGTTATTTTTTGAATTGCTCAAAACATATAAGCCACATATCGATATTTCACTTGAAGGTGTAACTGCGGAAGAAGCGGTGCCTGCGGCCAAACATTTGCGTGACGTATGGAGTGCAGTTCGAGTTTAAGTAAAAACCTATATTTGGTTTTGCATACCGAAGCCAAAATAGCCGAAAAACCTTTGCGAGGGCAAAGGTTTTTTTGGTACAGTAATCGACTAAATACATATTAATTATTTCTTATCGGATAAATCGGAAATAATTCTTTTCAAATGCGACATCTTGTGAGAGAATATGGAAAACATACGCCACCATGCGAAGACATCAGGACTCAGAGAACGTATACCAAGGGAGGATTCAGATTTATGTCAAACGAACGTGAGCTTTCATTTGAAACATTGGCAATTCATGCAGGCCAGGAGATTGATCCAACCACCAACGCACGAGCTGTGCCTTTGTATCAGACGACATCCTATGGATTCAAGGACACCGAGCATGCAGCTAATCTGTTTGGTTTGAAAGAGTTTGGCAACATCTATACCCGCCTGATGAATCCAACAACCGATGTGTTTGAGCAACGGATTGCGGCGTTGGAAGGCGGAGCTGGGGCGCTCGCTACAGCTTCCGGTCAGGCAGCTATTACGTTTTCGCTTCTGAATATTGCCGGTGCAGGGGATGAGATCGTGTCTTCGGCGAGTTTGTATGGGGGGACGTATAATCTATTCTCGACTACTTTGCCGAAACTGGGCCTGGACGTAAAATTTGTGGATTCCAGTGATCCTGAGAATTTCCGGGCAGCGATTACGGAGAAAACGAAAGCATTGTATGCCGAAACAATCGGTAATCCGAAGGGGAATGTACTGGATATTGAAGCGGTGGCAGCCATCGCCCATGAACATGGCATCCCTTTGATCGTGGATAATACGTTCCCAAGTCCGTACTTGCTTCGTCCAATCGAACATGGAGCTGATATCGTTGTTCACTCTGCGACGAAATTTATTGGAGGTCATGGTACGTCCATTGGTGGCGTGATCGTGGACAGCGGAAAATTTGACTGGAAAGCAAGTGGAAAATTCCCTGGATTGACGGAGCCAGATTCCAGTTATAACGGTGTTGTATATACGGAAGCGGTTGGACCGATCGCTTATATTATCAAAGCACGGGTACAACTGCTACGCGACCTGGGTGCAACGATCTCTCCATTCAACTCATGGTTGTTGCTGCAAGGACTGGAGACATTGCACCTGCGTGTGGAACGTCATAGTAGCAACGCTCTGGCTGTTGCGGAATTCCTTGAGAAACATGAAGATGTGTCTTGGGTAAGTTATGCAGGTCTACCGAGCCACGGCTCTTACGAGCTTGCACAGAAGTATCTGCCAAGAGGGCAGGGTGCCATTCTGACTTTTGGAATCAAAGGTGGTGCGGACGCGGGTCGCAAGTTGATTGAAAGTGTCAAACTGTTCTCTCACCTTGCGAACGTGGGCGATTCCAAATCACTGATCATTCACCCGGCGAGCACAACTCATGCGCAGTTGACCGAAGATGAACAGACTGCCGCAGGGGTTAACCCGGAGCTCATTCGCCTCTCTGTGGGTACAGAGAACATTCAAGATATTATCTATGATCTGGAGCAAGCCATCAAAGCAAGTCAGGGAGCAAGTGTAGGCGCGTAAATAAACAGGTCAAACGAATATTAAAATGATGGTTTAAGCCGTTGTCCTTCGGGACAGCGGCTTTTTGTCTTTTTGAACATGCATTTATGAGTTACCGTTGAAAAATGCCCATTTACAAATGCGAATCACAGGCATATACTGATTAAAAGTTGTATTGAGTAAAAACAATTGCATAAGTGCAAAAATGATTATCATTCTCATTCGAGATATTTCAAAATCATTCACAAAACCATGCTGCTGCGGGATTCCCGCAGCAGCATGTGTCATTTTTAGGGCATTAACAATGGCTCTCATTCTCAATACAACTTCATTTTAGGGAGCGGGATTGAGCAGACTCGTCATCCCCAAACCTACCATTCGAAAGGAACGTGATTCATATGCAAGCAATACATCAACCTGTACACAGACAGAAGCAAGCTGAGCAGCTCTCGTCCCAAACACCAGGTCCAAACCGGGGACGTAAGCCTGATTTTCGAGCCATGTTACAAAACAAAGAGATGCAATCCGCATTGGGCAGTGGGCTGTTGATGCTGATTGCCTGGGGAACTGCACCGTATTTTGGTACATTGTCCATCATGCTTTACATTATTGCCTATGTCGTCGGCGGTTGGACCAAAGCGAAGGAGGGCATCGAGACACTGGTCAAGGACCGTGATCTGGATGTAAATCTACTGATGATCGCCGCTTCACTTGGGGCAGCAGCCATTGGCTACTGGAATGAAGGCGCAATGCTAATCTTTATTTTTGCACTCAGTGGTGCGTTGGAAAGTTATGCGACAGAACGAAGTCATAAGGATATCTCATCGTTGCTGGCGCTCAAGCCAGAGACTGCAATGCGTATTGAGGACGGACAGATGAACATCGTGGCTATTGATGATCTGCAGCCGGGCGATCTGCTGTTGGTCAAACCGGGAGAATTAATCCCAGCGGATGGCCTTGTGTACCGGGGGAGTTCTTTTATCAATCAGTCGTCTATCACTGGAGAATCTCTGCCTGTGGACAAAGTTGCAGGGGATGAAGTATATGCAGGTACAGTAAACGGGGAGGGTGCATTGTACGTAGAGGTCACAAAATCGGCTGAAGGGTCGCTGTTCGGTAAAATCATTAAAATGGTGGAAGAAGCGCAGGCGGAAGTGCCCGATTCCCAGCGTTTTATGGAGCGATTTGAAGGGATTTACGCACGTATTGTTGTAGGAATAACCTTACTTTTGATTGCAGCAACTCCGCTGTTGCTCGGCTGGACATGGAATGAGGCATTTTACAAAGCAATGGTATTCCTGGTTGTTGCTTCGCCCTGTGCGTTGGTGTCTTCCATTATGCCTGTCATGCTGTCCGCGATGTCCAGCAGCGCCCGCCGTGGCATTCTCTTCAAGGGAGGTGCCCATATGGAGAATATGGCTCGGACACGGGTCGTAGCTTTTGACAAGACAGGTACATTGACCATGGGCACCCCGCAAGTCGCCGATATTCTAACTGTTGAGAGTGTAGATCGCACGCAACTGTTATCTGCGGTAGCGGCAATTGAAAGTCTCTCCATGCACCCCTTGGCTCGTGCCATTGTAGATCAGGCAAACAAGGAGAACATTACTCTTCAGGAAGTGGAGCATGTACAGGCTATGACAGGTTGGGGCATCGAAGGAACTGTAGATGGTGTGGTCTGGAGAGTCGGAAAAACAACTGGAATGGAATCAATGAAGTCTGAGGAGATGAAAGACAGCAGCATTGATCTAGGTAAACATGATGTTATCCAAGTGAACGTATCTTCAGGATGGGGTGATATATGTTCCCGTCTTGAAGGAGAAGGGAAAACCGTATCTGTTGTTATGGCAGATGGGGAAATAGTCGGATTGATCGCGATGCGGGACACGGTTCGTCCTCAGGGAGCAGCAGCAGTGAATAGGCTCAAAGCGATGGGTGTACAGGTTGCGATGTTAACAGGTGATCGGGCCAGATCCGCTTCTGTTATTGCGCGTGAAACAGGAGTAAGCATGGTCTATGCAGACTTGTTGCCTGAAGATAAAGTGAAGCAGGTACAGGCACTGCGTAAACAGTATGGTCCTGTGCTGATGGTAGGGGATGGAGTTAATGATGCGCCGGCACTCGCGGCGGCAACGGTTGGTATGGGGATGGGGTTGTCGGGGAGCGGCACTGCACTGGAGGTTGCCGATGCGGTGCTGATGAACGACAACATTGAAGAGATCGCGTGGGTGATTGGGCAAGCTCGGCGAGCACAGCGAACGGTGAAGCAAAATATGTGTTTTGCCATTACGGTCATTCTAGCCTTAATTGCAGGTAACTTTTTTCGAGATGTCGCATTGCCTCTGGGTGTGGTAGGTCATGAGGGGAGTACAATTCTGGTTATTCTGAATGGGCTTAGACTGTTGCGGTAATCAGAATTGAAGAGAGATGGGAGAAGAGGGCGTAATGCCTCTGACAGGCAATCCCATTAATTTCATGGAATCTTCATTTGTGGCTAAACAAAGAACCCGGTCGACAGTCTTGGACTGTCCGCTCGGGTTCTTTATGTTGTGCTTATAAGGGTGCCTTATTGGTTGTAATGTAAGTATTCGTTCTGCAATTAGAACAGTTCGGTCAGACCGATCATCGTGATGAGCCCGAGCAAAAAGGACATCGTCGCTACACGTGCATTGCCATCGCCGTGACTCTCGGGAATAAGTTCCTTATAGACGATAAACATCATCGCACCGGCTGCAAAAGCCAAACCATAAGGGACAAGACCAGCTACGAGACTACTTAATGTGTACCCGATCATAGCTGTAATAATCTCTACGGCACCGGTCAGGGTGGCAATACCTAGTGCTTTGAAGCGGCCAATGTTCTGATTTACTAAGAAAAGGGCCACCAGGAATCCTTCCGGCGCATTCTGCAATCCGATGGAGAAGGCAATGAGATTGCCCAGGTTCGCATCCGAGCTTGCATAGCTGACTCCAACTGATAATCCTTCCGGCAGGTTATGCATGGTGATGGCTGCAATAATCATGAAAGCTTTGGCTTCGATTTTGAAAGGCATTTTCTCGGGATTCTCCAGATCCACGTGTGGAATCTTCATTTCCAGAACCAGTAGAACCAGGCTACCAAGCAAAATACCAAATGCGAGTACAAAAAGGTTTGATTGGCCAAGTGCTTCCGGAATGAGATTATACACTGAAGCCGAGGTCATAATACCTGCGGCGTAGGCCAGCAAGATATCACGCAGACGGTGTGATATTTTGCGCATAAATAGAATCGGTACGGCCCCTAGGCCGGTAGACATGGCTGATATAAAACTGCCAATGAGTGCATCGTTCATGCTTCCATTTTCCCTCCTGATGAAGACTTCTTCATAATCGCTGCCGAGCATTGACACCGTACATAAAAGAGATCATAATGAACAACAGATTAGAATGATTATAAATTAGAATTCCGTTTCTGCATAGGGCAATTGTCATTTCGCAGGCAGGACTTGTGGACATGATGTAGGCTTTTCGTTCTAGTGTATGCAAAAGCATAAGCTTTTGATGCCGGAGGGCCCAACCTTTTTGTAGAACCCGGGGGAGGAACTATACATGTATAAATCAATTATTATTGGAACAGGCCCTGCAGGGCTGACAGCAGCAATCTATCTGGCACGTGCCAACTTGAACCCACTCGTTATTGAAGGACCACAACCAGGTGGCCAACTGACAACGACGACTGAAGTGGAGAACTTCCCAGGTTTTCCTGATGGAATTATGGGTCCAGAACTGATGGACAACATGCGCAAACAAGCAGAACGCTTCGGTGCTGAATTCCGCACAGGTTGGGTGAACAACATCGACATGAGCGAGCGTCCGTTCAAGATTCAAGTCGAAGGTATGGGTGAGCTCGTATCGGAAACGTTGATCCTGTCTACAGGCGCATCTGCCAAATACCTGGGTATCCCTGGCGAAGAAACGAATGTGGGCCGCGGTGTCAGCACATGTGCAACATGTGATGGATTCTTCTTCCGTAACAAAGAGATCATCGTTATCGGCGGTGGAGACTCTGCTCTTGAGGAAGCAAGCTTCCTGTCCCGTTTCGGTTCCAAAGTAACGCTGGTACACCGTCGTGAAGAACTGCGTGGCTCCAAAATCATGCAGGATCGTGCACGCAGCAACGAAAAAGTAGAAATGGCTCTTAACCGTACACCACTCGAAGTACTTGCTGGCGATAACGGCGTGACAGGACTCAAAGTGTTGAACAACGAAACAGGTGAAGAAGAAGTGATTCCGGCAAGCGGCGTATTCGTAGCCATTGGTCACACACCGAACACTGGATTCCTTGGTGGACAGATCACTACGGACGAACACGGTTATATCTTGACTACACCAGGTACATCCGAGACGAACATCCCAGGCGTATTCGCATGTGGTGACGTTCAGGATACACGTTACAAACAAGCGATTACAGCTGCAGGTAGCGGATGTATGGCTGCCATGGACACAGAGAAATACATTGAAAGCTTGGAGCACAGCGCAGTTGTTTTGTAATAAAATGAGCTGATCCTAAACAAACTATAGATTAATATAAAACCATATGAGGTGAATTAAACATGGAAAACGTAATTGTATATACTTCAACGAACTGCCCGAACTGCAAATCTGTAAAAACATTCCTGGCTGACAAAGGTATCGCTTACGAAGAGCGCAACATTGAGACTAGTGATGAGTTCGCACAACAAGTATGGGACATGGGCGTACGTGCCGTGCCTTTGACTGTAATTGGTGAACACCGCATTCTGGGTATGAACAAAACCCAATTTGCCAAAGCATTGGACGCTTAAATTACGCTGATCATCTGGAACATGATGTATTGAATGAACTTTTCGATGCAATTCCGGTTTTCGCGAGCCGTTAGGATATAGAAAGAACCGTACCCGATTGGGTACGGTTTTTTGTGCGTTTTCTTTGAGGGCGCCGAAACTACCCCCCTGGGTGAAAGCTCTTTTGAAACATTTGAAATAAAGTATATCCCTATAGGGATTGCAAGATACGGACTTCGACAATCATCATCCTGTATAGAAGTGCGGACAACCAAAAAAGGGAGGCGCCAGTGGCTCCTCCTTTCTCATTTGTACATCCAAGATTGTCAGAACATAAGATTCAATACACCATCTTCCATCTAGAAAAAGATGCTCATAAAAGTCTGAAATACAACATACACCAGCAATCCTGACAGCATGTACATGAAACCAGCCTTCTTTTTGCTCTGGAACAATCGGAGTATGCCAAGGCTGAACAGGGGCGCAAGCACAATCAGGAACAGGAGTACGGTGACAAACATTTGCGCCGAGATATCTGAAGTATCCACGTAGGTCACGCTTTTTTCACTCCGTTTCGTTATCGGAATTAACACAGCTGTATTCACACAGCCATGACAAAAATCACATAACCTCATTATACCTCTGGATTTCTTTAACAAAAAGGGAGGAAATGGGGCAAAATGATGTCAATTTTCATCTATTATTAGACGGACACCCTAATTCTACCTAAAAATTGGGATATCGCAGAGTAAGCGGCACCAACACGTGTAGAACGGCTGCCCAGGGCTGCCCATTCAATCTGCAGACTACGACGGTGATAAGGTAATGTTCGCTCCTCAACCACTTGCTTTAAGGCTGTCTCAATCCAGGGACCAGCTTCGGAGAGGGGACCGCCAATGATAATGCGTTCCGGATTGAAACTGTTCACGATATTGGTAATGCCAATCCCCAGCTTTCGTCCAATCGTGTCGTATAATGCCTGAACATCCTCGTGACCTTGCTCCGCATAATGAATCAGATCTCGGGTGGTATGAGCAGGTAACTTCAGCTGATGATCCGGATGCTCATAGGCTTTTTCCGATGCATATAACTCCCAGCAGCCACGATTACCACAGGAACAGGGCAGACCTTCCGCTTCAATGGACATGTGGCCTGTTTCCCCAGCGTAGCCCCACGCTCCTTTGTATAATTCACCATCCACCATGATGCCTGAACCAATACCCATGCCTGCACTGATGTAGATCATGTGACGGACACCGATGCCTGCCCCAAAATTCAACTCTCCATGGGCACCCGCATTGGCTTCATTATCGATGGTTACTGGCAGTTCAAATTCTTCTTCAAGCATGGAGCGAAGAGCTACCTTCTCCCACCCCAGGTTGGGTGCAAACAGGACCGTCCCTGCCTCATCGACCATGCCGGGTACTCCGATGCCAATGCCAATGACACCGTGAGGCGAAGGAGGAGCTGCTTCAATGAGCTGCTTTGCGGCCAATTTTAATTGCTCGAGTACAGAGGACACGTCATGGTGTTCCAAGGTCACTGCGTACTCTGTAATGACGTGACCTTCCAGATCTGTAAGCACGCCTTTCAAATGGGTCACACTGAGTTCCAGACCGACTGCATAGCCTGATGTCCCTCGAAACAGCAGCATGAGTGGTTTACGTCCGCCGCTGGATTCCCCAGGGCCAATCTCCTGCACCAGATCATCACTGATCAGATCAGCAACCAGGTTGGATACCGTTGCCTTGTTCAGCCCCGTGACCTCGGACACCCGTGCGCGCGAGAGAGGGGCATGCCGCCGGATCGTATCAAGAACGATCGACTTGTTTATTTTTTTGACCAGCATCTGGTCTCCCGTAATTTTCATATCGTTAAGGCACTCCTATTCTTCTGATAAAAGGGTTCTGACCCACATCCGTAACAAGTTATTCGACTATTATAGCGTAAACAAACCTGTAAAAAACATTTTTATTTTTACTTTGTTTAACCAATAGACAAAGTATAATCGATGTGATAGGATAACGGTGTAAACGATTTCTTTAAAACTATTGAGGAGGCATTTTACACATGGCCTATTTTGAATCCGTTAATAAAATTGCATTCGAAGGTAAAGATTCCAAGAATCCATTTGCTTTTAAACATTATAATCCGGAAGAAGTGGTAGCCGGCAAATCGATGGAAGAACATTTCCGTTTCGGTATGGCTTACTGGCATACATTAACTGCAGGCGGCAGTGACCCGTTCGGTGCGGAGACAGCTGTTCGCTCTTGGGATAAATACTCGGGTCTGGATCTCGCGAAAGTACGCGTAGAAGCGGCATTTGAATTTTTGGAGAAAATGAATCTCCCGTTCTTCTGTTTCCACGATGTGGACATCGCACCAGAAGGCAACAACCTGCGTGAGTTCTACAGCAACATCGACACGATCGTTGATCTGATTGAAGACCACATGAAATCCAGCGGCAAAAAACTGCTCTGGAATACAGCGAACATGTTCTCGAACCCACGCTTCATGTTTGGTGCAGCTTCCACTTGTAACGCAGATGTGTATGCTCACGCTGCAGCACAGATCAAGAAAGGTCTGGAAGTGGGTAAACGTCTTGGCGCTGAAAACTATGTCTTCTGGGGCGGTCGTGAAGGTTACGACACATTGTTGAACACAGACATGCAACTGGAGCAAGACAACATTGCTCGCATGTTCCATATGGCTGTAGACTACGCGAAGGAAATTGGTTTTGACGCACAATTCCTGATCGAGCCTAAACCAAAAGAGCCAACGAAACACCAATATGATTATGATGCAGCTACTTCCATTGCATTCTTGCAAAAATACGGTTTGGACAAACACTTCAAACTCAACCTGGAAGCGAACCACGCTACACTGGCTGGTCATACATTCGATCACGAAATCCGCGTAGCTCGTACAAACGGCATGCTCGGTTCCCTTGATGCGAACCAAGGCGATATGCTGATCGGTTGGGATACGGATGAATTCCCGGTTGATATGTACGATGCTACATTGACAATGTATGAAGTATTGAAAAACGGCGGTATCGGCCGTGGTGGTGTGAACTTTGATGCGAAAGTACGTCGTGGTTCCTTCGAAGCAGACGATCTGTTCCTGGCACACATCGCAGGTATGGACACGTATGCGAAAGGTCTGAAAGTAGCAGCAAAACTGATCGAAGATCGCGTATTCGATGATTTCATCGAAAAACGTTACAGCAGCTTCAGCGAAGGTATTGGCGCAGATGTGGTTGCAGGTAAAGCAACACTGGCTTCCCTTGCTGAGTATGCACTGAACAACGAAAGCCCACGTAAAAACCAATCCGGACGTCAGGAATTGCTGAGAGCACAACTCAACCAGTACATCCTGGCTGACTAATAGCGGATTAGGCAGGATTGGTGCACGTCGACCACCGATGGTTACTCATATGTGGTTGGACATTAGTATCCAAGTCTGCCTTGCACAAGCTTGTACCACGGAACGCCTGAACAAGCATGACATTCGGACCGTCCCCGACTTTCCCTTGGGAAGACGGGGGCGGTTTTTTGATTAAACAAACAAGCGGTTTTTAAATTTTTGATTTAAATGTTTATCTATGATGGTGCATGCAGAACGAAGTGAGCAGAAAGGACCCGAGGAAGCGAAGCGGTCGCATTTATCCCCGGATTTCACCCTTGTAAAGGGTATTAAGGAAATCTGGGGGTAACGGCGATCCGAGGGTTTTCTGATCACGAAGTGGTTACATGTTCAATTGAGAGGTTTCATTTATAACCAATGGCGAATCAAGGCCATTGGATCAATCTTTCTGCTATAAGAACGAGTATGTTTTTACTGTTTTGATATAAATGTTTGTCTAAGATGGCACAGGCAGAACGAAGTGAGCAGAAAGGACCCGAGGAAGCGGAGCGTGCGCATTTAACCCCGGATTTCACCCTTGCTAAAGGGTATAAAGGAAATCCGGGGATAACGGCGATCTGAGGGTTTTCTGATCACGAAGTGACCACATGAGCATCAAGGTTTCATTTATACAATCCTGTTACAAACGAGAGGAGTTAACCTATGAGTTACGTCATTGGTGTCGATCTAGGGACGAGCGCGGTCAAAACTGTGCTGGTCAATCGTGAAGGAAAAGTAGCATTTGAAGCATCCGAGGCATATCCGTTGTATCAGCCCAAGGCCGGATATAGTGAACAAAATCCAGAAGATTGGGTAGAGCAGACGATTGTCTCCCTGCGTAAATTGCTGGAAGTGTCTGGCGTGCATCCTTCGGAAATCGAGGGTTTGAGTTTCTCCGGACAGATGCATGGACTGGTTTTGGTGGATGCCGAAGGCAAACCGCTGCGTAACGCAATCCTGTGGAACGATACACGTACAACGGCTCAGTGCCGTCGCATCGAAAAAGTGCTGGACAGCAAGCTGTTAAGCATTGCGCGGAACCGTGCACTTGAAGGTTTTACATTGCCGAAAATTCTGTGGGTTCAGGAGAACGAGCCTGAATTGCTGCAACAAACATCCTTGTTCCTGTTGCCGAAAGACTATGTGCGTTATCGCTTGACTGGGGACTACGCTATGGATTATTCGGATGCAGCGGGAACTTTGCTGCTGGACGTGGCAGGCAAGCAGTGGAGTAACGAAATTGCAGAAGCATTCGAGCTGCCGATCTCCCTCTGTCCACGTCTTGTGGAATCGTTTGAGGAAGTAGGCACATTGCTGCCTGAGATTGCGGATCAAACGGGTCTGGCGGCTGCAACGAAAGTATATGCAGGTGGAGCGGATAATGCATGTGGTGCCATTGGCGCAGGCATTCTGAGTGAAGGACAGACGATGTGCAGCATCGGGACGTCCGGGGTTGTGCTTTCCTACGAAGAGCGCAAAGATCTCGATTTCGAAGGAAAAGTACACTTTTTTAACCACGGCGAGAAGGATGCCTTCTATATTATGGGGGTAACACTTGCCGCAGGATATAGCCTGTCCTGGTTCAAGGATACGTTTGCAGCGGACAAATCATTTGATGTGCTCTTGCAGGGCATTGATCAGGTTCCGGCGGGCAGCAACGGATTGTTGTTCACACCTTATATCGTTGGGGAGCGTACGCCTCATCCAGATGCGAATATTCGCGGTAGCTTCATCGGTATGGATGCGGGGCACAAGCTGGAGCACTTTGGACGCGCGGTAATGGAGGGCATTACATTCTCACTGCGTGAGTCCATTGATATTCTGCGTGGTGCAGGCAAAACAGTCAATGAAGTCATCTCCATTGGTGGCGGTGCCAAGAATGAAGCCTGGTTGCAAATGCAGGCTGATGTCTTCAACGCTACGATTGTGAAGCTGGAGAGCGAACAGGGTCCTGCGATGGGTGCAGCGATGCTGGCCGCCTATGGCTGTGGCTGGTTCCCGTCCTTACAGGAATGTGCGACGGCGTTCATTCGTCCGGCGAAATCCTATGTGCCTAACCCGGATACGGTGGCGGTCTATGATGGACTGTTTGCACTCTACCAGGATGTCTATGGACAGACACGTAGTCTGAATGATCGTCTGGCTGCGTACCGTTAATTCATTTATTTCACTACATTAATCTTGTGATCACATTAAAAGCATCCGCGCAGGCGGGTGCTTTTTTGTCGTTCATCAAGATTAACCCCATGAAAGGTTTTCTTGGCCTGCATATCCGCATTCCGGCTCTGCATAGATTGGAAATAGAGGATTGTGATTCGTCCAGACATCAAGGGTGTCCGACGATTTTAATAGGTAGAAGCTTGAGCATGGGGGTGAAGCTTTGGATGAACATGAGGAGTGTGGAAGACCACATATCACCTTGTCGATGATCGTTCGTAATGAGGAGAATCGATATCTCAGGCAGGCATTGGAGACACATCGTCCCTGGATTGATCATGCGGTAATTATTGATGATGGGAGCACGGATGGAACGGTTGCGATGTGCCGGGAACTTCTGGAGGGCATTCCACTTGTATTGATAGAGAATCCTGCTTCACGTTTTGCAGATGAGGTGAGTCTCAGAAAGCAGCAGTGGGCGGAGACAGTAGCGACCAACCCCGAGTGGATTTTGAATCTGGATGCGGATGAGATTCTGACCCGTGACTTTGGGGCTGTACGCGATCTGTTGCTCAGTGGCAATGAAGATGCGATCTATTTCAGATTGTTTGATATGTGGAGTGAGACGCATTACCGGGAAGACGAGTTCTGGCAGGCGCATGCCTATTATCGACCATTCTTAATAAGATATCACCCGGAAATGAGTTATGAATGGAAAGAAACCCCTCAGCATTGTGGTCGCTTTCCGTTAACGATCCAGCATTGGTCCTATGGCTGCCATGTTCCCCGAGTGAAGCACTATGGTTGGGCGCGCGAAGAAGACCGCATCCGCAAATATGATCGCTATCAAGAACTGGACCCTGAAGCAAGATACGGTTGGAAGGAACAATACGAATCGATATTGGATCAAGAGCCACGGCTGTTGCCATGGTCCGAATATGGAGAGGGGGAATGAACACGTTGAGGAAAGATCAGGTACGCTCATCGCAAGAAGAATCCATACCTCAATTAGAATCCAATCTTCAAGTAGAGCCGAATTCACACGAGAAAGAGAATCAGAAAGAGAACCAACATGAGAACCAGAAAGAGAGCCAGAGTGATCATCGACCGTCCAGACGTTCTGCAAAATCGAAAGATACCCGTCAATCGGAAAAACCTCAGGAGCAATATCAGGAGCAATATCAGGAAAAAATTCTGATCGCCAGCCCTGTTCGTCAGACCGTTGCGGTGCTGCGTGAATTCCTGGATTCTCTGGATGCACTGGAACGGACGACGGTGAAGACGGATTATCTGTTTGTTGACGATAACGAGGAAGAAGCGGCGTCGAATATGTTGCGTGAATTTGTGCTTCAGCACGAAGGGACGGTTATTCAAGCAGATGAACATGACAGCGGTAGTCCTGACAACAAAGGCGTGTACACCAAGGATGAGGGAGGCCACTATTGGCAGGATGAACAGATTTGGCGCGTAGCCGGTTTGAAAAATCGCATTTTGCACTATGCGCGCGACAACCAATACGATGCAGTTTTCCTGATAGATTCTGACTTGGTGCTGCATCCGCGGACGCTGGAGCAACTCGTATCGAGTGGCAAAGACATTGTATCCAATATCTTTTGGACCCGCTGGCAGCCTGATGCCAGGGAAATGCCGCAGGTATGGCTGCAGGATGAGTATGCTTTGTATCGCCGTGGTGGCAAAACATTAGACGGAACCGAGACGGAGGACGAGGGTGCACAAACGACTGCTTTTCTGAGCCAGCTGCGGATTCCGGGTTGTTATGAAGTTGGAGGGCTAGGGGCGTGTACCCTTATTCGCAAAAATGTTCTGGCAGCCGGGGTTTCGTATGACCAGATTCCGAACGTATCTTTCTGGGGCGAAGATCGTCATTTCTGCATTCGTGCTCAGGCACTTGGTTTTCGCTTGTTCGTCGATACACATCTACCGGCCTACCACATCTATCGTTTGTCTGAATTACCTGGGGTATCTGCTTTTAACCGTAGGGCCAGAAGAGGAGAGCAGACGATCAGTATTACGTTATGTATGATTGTGAAAAATGAAGAGGCTTCCCTCGCCAGATGTCTGGACTCCGTCAATGGGATTGCCGATGAGATCGTGATCGTCGATACAGGTTCAACCGATCATACCCGTCAGATCGCAGCCAGATACACGGAATGTATTGTTGACTTTAAATGGGTGGATGACTTTGCAGCAGCTCGTAACTTTGCCTTCGATCAGGCGAAAAGCGAATATATTCTGTGGCTGGATGCCGACGATGTGTTCGAACCGGAAGATCGCGCGAAGCTGATTGCCTTGAAACGTTCGCTGGACCCGACTGTCGATAGTGTTACGATGGATTACAATCTGTCATTCACAGCAGATGGAAAAGTAGCCTACAGCTTGCGCCGGAATCGTCTGGTGCGTCGGGATCGGCAATTTCGCTGGATTGGTGCGGTGCATGAATACCTGGCTGTAGCAGGCAATCTGCTGCATAGTGATATAGCGGTTACCCACAAGAAAGATAAAGAGTATACCGATCGAAATCTGCGGATTTATCGCAAAAAGGAGCAGGCCGGAGAGGATTTCTCGCCGCGTGATTTGTACTATTTTGGCAATGAATTGAAGGACCATGGACAGCTTGAGGATGCGGTAAAGTACTATGAGAAATTCTTGGATACCGGGCTTGGCTGGGTGGAAGATCAGATCGCTGCTTGCCAGAAAATTGCCGATTGTGAAGCCGCGCGTGAACGTCCCGAACAGGAAGTCACGGCGTTGTTCCGATCGTTTGCGTATGATTTACCGAGAGCCGAGATTTGCTGCCGATTGGGTGGGTATTTTGCCGACCGTGAAGATTATCGCAAAGCGCTGTTCTGGTACGAACAGGCCACTCGGGCTGTACGTCCCGATGATCCAATGGTGGTACTGAATGAAGCAGCCTGGACCTGGATGCCGCATCTGCAACTATGTGTGTGTTATGACCGGATGGGCAACCGTGCGAAGGCCCGTGAACATAATGATATCGCACTTGCGTATCATCCAACGCATCCAAGCATGTTATATAATGATCGTTACTTTAAAGATTTGGAGAAGGATAACGTATTGGAAAATGCTTAGTATTTTCGGCCGAAATCTGCCTCTTTCGTGGAGTTAATGGGTGAATTAATCCCGTTTTCCATGGAGAGGTTTTTTTCGTTGTGGTGAAAATACTTCATAGTGTACGTGGAACAATCATTCACTTAGAAATGGATTAATGTATTCCACCCAGGAGAGGATATGCTTTACAATAATAGTAACGGAAAAGCGGTGAACATGATTGCCTGTCTTCGGCTGCCGAATTGATGAACAAAGGGGAACTGGATATGAATCTGACGGAAGTACTATTGGAGTCGAGGCTGGTCGCGATTGTGCGTGGCATTAGCCGTGAAGCGGCAGTAACAGCTGGACAAGGCATGACGAGTGGTGGCATCCGATTAATGGAAGTCACACTGAACACGCCTGGAGCACATGATATTATTACAGACTGGCGTGAGCGACATGAGGGTAAAGCCTATGTTGGAGCAGGTACCGTATTGAATGTGCACATGGCCAAGGAAGCAGTCGCTGCAGGCGCACAATTTCTGGTGTCCCCCAATGTCGATCTGTCTGTAATTGAATATGCTGTAGAACATGGTGTCGAGATCTGGCCTGGAGCCATGACACCAACGGAGATTGTCGCTGCACATGAAGCGGGAGCACGTGTTGTGAAGCTGTTTCCAATGGCGAGTCTGGGCATTCCATATCTGCGGGAGATCAAAGCTCCACTGAATCACATTCCGCTGCTGGCAACAGGTGGCGCAACTCTGGAGAACATTGCTGAATATTACGCAGCAGGCGCTGCTGCAGTGGGTCTGGGAAGTGCACTTTTGCCACGAGAAGCCCTTGCCTCAGGAGATCATGAGCAGATTGCAGCTTGCACTCGAAGATTTGTGGAAGCAGCGAAGGAGTAGGCACAGGTAACGGACGAGAGTTACGTAGATTTGGGTATATGTATGAAGGTGTCTTTAGAACAATTTTAGATTAATCGTTATCATAAAAACCGATGTCGTTTAACGTGCCGTTCATTCTATTGTCTTATAATGGGTGTATGCCAGAAGCCGGAGAGGAGAGATGCCCTGTGAAAGCTAAAACAATGATAGGTGGCATGCTCGCCGTGGCCGCAGTAACGGCAGGTGGATTATGGAAGGCGGCGGTGAAGAGCCAGACACCCAAGAAAATTCCAATCACCCTGACACCCCCAATGCCATTTGAAGATGTGACCTTCGACAGTGGTGGAGGTCGGGTGCATGGCTGGTTCATCCCGGCCAGAGCGGACATTCCGAAGCCATGGCCGCTTATTATTATTGCCCATGGTTGGGGCTCAAATCGCTCCCGTGTTCTTCGTTATGCACGGCCGATCTGGGAAGCAGGATATGCCCTGTTTATGTATGATGTCCGCAGCCACGGGGCCAGTGATCCGGTTCGTGCTGCATCTGCCTATTTGTTCCGGGATGATCTGCTGGCGGCATTGCAGTATACGACCGCACGACCGGAGATCGATCCGGATGCCATCGGTGTGCTTGGACATTCTTTGGGTGGACTGGGCACGATTCTTGCGGTGACGGAAGGCATTCCTGTATCAGCGGTGATTACCGACTCCATGCCATCGCAATTTGAGGTTATTGTTAGTTCAGAGCTGAGACGTCGGCGTCTGCCCCTGTTTCCACTGGCCCAGTTAATTCCAAGAATCTGGTTCTGGCGGCTTGGTGAATCTCTGAAATCCTATCGTCAGCGTGAACCGGTGATGATGCTCAATGAACGGCGCAGGGGAATGCAACTGCCGATGCTTATGGTGCACTCCAAGGGCGACAACTTCATTCCCCCGAGTGAGCTTGAATATTTTATGTCCAAAGCCGATCCACCAGTAGAACATCTATGGGTCAACAGCGGAGGACACAGTTGTTCCGAGGAAGACCCCGCCTTCTGGGATACCGTTATTCCATTCTTGCAAACCCATGTCCAAGGTCGGTCGAAGTCGAACGATTCCACTATTGTGAGCAGTTAAACCAGGTAGAATCAGGCCTACATAAGAGTGCAGGCTAACAGAGAGAACGCCAACGTCGTTGGCGTTTTTTTTGCTGTTATGAACAATATGCAGAAATTCACATTTGTAAAATTGCCCCGAAAACGACCATTAAAAAGGAAGCTTATGGTATCATAGGATAGACTGGCAATATTCATGCGAGGTTATTTGCTATGCATCTTTGTATGAAATTGAAGGGAGAGGTCCAGATTTGAGTTTGAATTGGAAGTTTAATGTACGTTTCAAAATGTTCACAGTCAAAGCTGCAACGGCAGCGATGGCAACACTGTTACTTGCTTCGCAAACACCAGGTTTTGCAGGCAGTGCATCAGCCGCGCAAGCAGAACAGTTGACTGAAGCGACAACGGGGGAAAATGAACAACTAGACGCAACGAGCAATGACGTGCCCGAGGGAGCGAAAATCTCATCCAGGCAAGCCAGTGAAAATATACTGAAGCTATTTCCTTTGTTAAAGAAAGCAACGATCTCATCTGCACGATTCGATTCACCTAATTCTTATCCACCGCCAGACTACAAGGCATGGGAGATCGGGTTCCAGATTACGCAAGGCAATCATACGTCAGGATTCAGTGCAACCGTACATGCAGGCACAGGGGAAGTGTTAAGTGTACATTTGCCGTCGGATGTCATGGATAAGCAGATCTCGGCATCGGATGTTAAGCTAACCAAAGCTGAAGCCGAAGAGAAGGCTGTGGACCTGTTGTACCAAGCGATTCCAGGTCTGAAAGATACAGAGTATGCTCCGCTTGGAGATCTGTATTCTTCTATTGAACAACAGTCATTATTCGGCAGAACAGAGTATCGATACGGTTACCAGTTGAAGCATGACGGGTTATTATCTGACGCAGAGACAGTCTACATAAATGTGGATGAAAGTGGTTTGGTGACAGGTTACTCACGAGGTACTACCTCAGCTAAGTATCCTTCATCGAAACCGGCAGCTTCGGAAGAGAAGGCGAGACAGCAGTTTGAAGAACAGTTCGATGTGGAGCTGGCCTATATCTCCAAAGATCGTCTGTCTTCCAAACAAGGTCAGCAGTATTATCTTGGCTACACACCAAAGACTATCAGTATCGTTCCGATTGAAGCCAATACGTTGGAACGGATTAATACATTAACCGGTAAAGCTGTAGATGAAGATTCTTTGCAGCAGGATACGAAGCTGAAAAGCGATGTAACTCCGTTTGTCCCGGCCAATGGGACGAGGTTAAATGTACAGCAGGCCGCCAATCGGGTGGCTACGAACTTTGATATTCCTAAGGGCTACAAGCTGGAGCACAGCCAATTAAGCAAGGGATTATATGCAAGTCCGAACAATCAGGTATGGAGTCTGAGCTGGAGTGATCGAAGTGCCAATATGTCCTATATGTTCATGCGGGATATCTCAGCACAGGTAGATGCAGTTACTGGACAGATCTACAGCTATACGATGATGCAACGAATGGGACCACAGATGGAGCAGGAGAAGCCAACTGAAGAGAAGGAAGGCAAATGGGTAAACCGAAAGCAGGCTGAGAAACTGGCGATGGACACGGTCATTGCGCTAGTTCCAGATGCAACGGAGCAGTTCCGCCTATCTAACGTCATTGAGGTAGATGATGCACGTACCTTTATGTTCCAGCGTTACCTGAACGGAATTCCGGTTAAGGATGACACGGCACAAGTACAGGTGCTGAACAACGGAACGATTAACGAATTCTATACACGTATTGCCGCAACGCCTGAACAACTGCCAGCAGAGAAAGAACCAGCTATCAGTTACGAAGAGGCAAAGGCAATCTATCTGAAAGAGTTCAAGCTGGTTCTGGCGTACTCTCGTTACGGTGGATGGGGTATGAACAGCGGTGAAGTCATCCCGGTGGGAGTTAACCTAGCTTATATGCCTACACGAGATGAAAATTCGATCTACGGCAACTATGAAGTGCTGGATGCTAACACAGGAAAATGGACGTTGTTATACGGGGATACAAGCTCTGCAACTAAGGCGGATCCTACGGATATTTCCGGTCATGTCGCCGAAGTAGCTCTTCGTAATATGACACAACATGGCGTATTGCTCGCTGATGAGCAAGGACGTGTATTCCCGGATCGTGTGATCACCCGAGGGGATTGGTTTAACTATTTAGCAAGAGCCATTAATCCAAATATGGATATGTACTATAGTGGGGACGGGGATGACAAGCTGTATGCCGACGTTACACCTGACAGTCCGTATTATAAGGCGATCAAGGTTCTAATCGATCAGCGCTGGCTTGCCGGAGCGGACCCTGAACAGAATTTGAATCCGCAAGAAGAAATGACGCGTGAAGAATTGGCTGTGCTGCTCGTACGTATATTACGCTATGAGAAGCTGGCTGGATTTTACACGTTGCCATCGGATCTTCCCAACATCGCGGATGCCAGTGCCATTACGAGTAAGGGTGCTGTTTCCCTGAGTTTGAAGCTTGGATTGCTTCCTTCCATTGAAGGAAGATTCATGCCAGCACGCAAAGTGACGGTAGCCGAAGCCTCACAGGTATTGGAACGGCTAGCGAAGCTTCAAGGGAAGACAGATACATTTATGAGTGGTAATCGTCTGTATTAAACGAGGAATCGTGTATATCATGCCCGTGTGAATCATAGGATGAAGATAACGGGTAATCGTGTTTCATTGAACTGAAGATCAAAGGGACCTTCCATAGAAGGTCTCTTTTGATTTGCTTTGACAAAACTAGAAGAATGACGACAGAGCCTTTTGTGATACAATAGGGCGTGAGAACTTTGCAAAGAGGGGTGGGTTCCTTTCATGGGCAAGAACGGGAAACGTATTATTACCATATTGCTGGCAGGCTGCCTGATTGCTGTAGCGTTGCCACGCACAGTTGATCTGGATCAGCTGTATGCCGCATCGGGAACATCAGATATCTCTACGACTACGGATCTGCGCCAGACCTTGCTTACAGCAATGTCACAGCGAACGGAGGAACTTGTTTTTACATACAAAGGCAATGTGAAAGGCCTCAAAAAACAATTGCAAACCTCCATCGATGAGGCAATGAAGAGTGACCCCTATATTCAATATACCGTTAAAAGCTATGCATTTAACTATAAAGGTTCCAATGTATCGGCCGAAGTACATGTGACTCTCTCCTACCGGGAGACCAAGGAACAGACCGATTATGTGAATCGTAAAGTCACGAACGTGTTGAAAGAAATCATCAAACCCGGCATGACGGATCATGAGAAGGTCAAGGTCATCCATGACTGGATTGTGCTTAACCTTTCCTACGATACCTCTCTGAAGAAATATACAGCCTATGATGGGCTTGTTACAGGCAGTACCGTCTGTCAGGGATATTCACTGCTGGCATATCGGATGCTGGAGCGAGTAGGTATCGATAACCGGATTGTAGAAGGTACAGCGGGTGGACAGCTTCATGCCTGGAATATCGTGAACCTGGACGGCAAGTGGTACCACATGGACACCACCTGGGATGATCCTACCCCTGACCGCAAAGGTAAGGTGAGCCACAGCTATTATTTGCTGAGTGATGATGAGATGGCACGTGACCATATCTGGACAGGCAAAAGCAAGTACCCTGCTGCGCCTGCCCCGTATCGGGAAGCTTTACTGAAGCTGGTGAAGGCCGGAGATAGCAAAAAGGCTGCCTATCAGAAGCTGTACCATGCTCTCGACTACTCCCTGTATGATGAACAGGATGCCGTTAAAGGCCATGCTGCGCTGAAGACCAAAGTTCAGAGTAAGCTGAAGGAAGGCGGAACCTCGCTGACATTCAGGTACAAGGGTACGGAGGCTGGGCTGATAGAAGATTTGCAGGATTTGTACCAGCTTGGCATGAAATCGATATCCTACTATGTGTCCAAAATGGAAGGTACCACAGATCTACGTGTCAAAATTAACTGGACGTTATAATCATTGTGTTGAACAGGATGCTCCGTTTGAGGAGTGTCCTTTTTTTCGTCCAATTTTGTGTTCAATAACGAGGGTTTGGGCATTGTCTATTTTTTGTATATGTCGCTTTGCTATTCTATTCTTCGGCGTATGCCAACACTACGTACGAGGAGGATATGCAAAAAATGAGGAAAAAAGTGAGCATAGTGATCATTGCTCTGTTACTGGTCACGCAAATGATGCAGGGTTGGTTATTTACACCGATCATGCATGCTCAGGATGAAATGACTAATTTGCCAGCAAGTGCAATGAGTGATACAGCATCAGAAGAAGGTTCCGCAGATTCGGGAGATGTGGACAACGTTGACGTTGCTGTTACTCCGGAAGAAGAGGAGGAGGGGAACCTCAACCAGAGCAGTTTAGCCATAACAGCTGCAGGCCCGGTGATCACAGACCAATTGATTACCAGTGTGCAGATGTACAATCAGGCACCGGAAGACAATGGGAACGGCACAATTGAAATAAAAGGCGATAAGATCGAGGATATTCGTCCACGCATTCAGGATGAAGTGGCTGTAGTCTTTACATGGGGACTTGCAGATGACACTCATAACTATAGCGATGGCTCCACGTTCACTTTTAACTTGCCGGATAAATTCATCATTGGATCACAGCTTAAGGGCAATCTGGATGGCGGTGTTGGGGAGTATGTGGTGAATACAGATGGCACAATCATCTTTACTTTTAATGAACTTATCGAGCAAGCGAAGCTGGAAGGCAACTTCTACGTGTGGATTAAGTTCGATGAGAGCAAGATGGATGATGGTTTGAAACAAAAAATTGACTTTAGCTCTGTAGGGCAAGGCATCATTGATGTGCACTTTGCCAATACAGCCACAGATAAATTAAAGAAATCGGGAATCGCAAACAAAAATAATTTCAACTCCGATGAAATTAAATGGACAGTAGATTTTAACCAAGGCGAGAAGGCCATGAAAAATGCTGTTCTTACAGATACGTTGCCAGCAGAACTGGAACTCGAGGGCAATATTGAAATTCGGGAATTGGAAGTCCAACTGAATGGAACTGTAAAAGAAGGTCCAGGGGTTCGAACAGAATCGCAATTTCCAATTCAATTGGGAGACACGGATAAGGCATACCGTGTAACCTATACGACGAGTGTTAAAGCGCCGACCACTGCTCCGTTCACCAACGTGGAGTATGAAAATCAGGTTGCGCTTACTACGGATCAGAGCGAGCATAACGAAACGGATATTGGCCGAGTTCGTGTGAGTTTTAATGAGCCTTTGAACAAGTCAGGGCAAGATAGTGCGTATGATCCCGTGACACAGACGATTACATGGAAAGTACAATATAACTATAATCAGCAAGAAATCATGCAAACGAATGCATGGATTGAAGACCGCTTTGATACGGCAAAACAAAAACTGATCAACAATTCCGTCAAAGTGTATCAAGTGGAAATTAATGCGAGCGGAGCGGCTTCGAACAGAACGCTGGTCAATCCGAATGAATACACACTTGAAGCGATGAATACAGGGTTCGATGACGGCTTCAGATTACATTTTAAGAACGATATTACAAAGGCCTATGAGATCGAATATGACACACAATCCATCGCCCGCGTCTACACGAATGATACCATTACGAACACAGTGAACATGTATGATGGTACTTCAAAAACAGGCCGGAAAGACATTCAGGAAGTCATTTTTGCAAAGAGTGTAAAAAGTGAAAACTTCAATATAAAAGAAATTGAATGGCAGATGGTGTTGAACCGTGATTTGCAGGATATGACGGATATCGTCATCACCGATCATTACGAAGGCAGACATATGAAACTCATTCCGGGCAGTCTTCAAGTGAGTGGTGTTAACCAAGACGACTTCGAACTGATTCCAGACCCGGCTGACTTAACGTATGAAAAAGGATTCTCACTTCGCTTGAAGGACGGCGTCACGCTTAGTACGGAGCATGTTATTACTTATAAGACAAGCTTCGATCCGACAGCAGGTATGCCAACGGATGATGAATATCGCAACTCGGCCAAGATCGATTGGGAAGAGTCTGATGTAAAACAGACTGCGATTACAAAATCTGCTGTGGTCAAACCGCAGGACTACACGATTCAAAATGGTAACAAGAAGGGTGAGTACAGCGCCAAAGATAAAACGATCACCTGGACAATCGATGTAAACTACAACTTGTTTGATATTCAGGATGCAATCCTCAAGGATGCTTACACTGGAGACCAATCTTTCGTAGAGGGCTCATTGAAGGTTCATGAGTTAGAATTACAGGGAGCCAATAATGTTACTGCTGTAGGTAGCGAGGTACCACTCACACCAGGTCAATTCCAGCTGAACCCGGACGGTAAAGGTTTTACGTTGGATCTGGGTAACATGGGCAAAATGGCTTATCGCATTCAGTACCAAACAAGTCTGGATGGACCATATTCTGTCCTAGGCGCTTATGCCAACCAGGCTGTTCTGACGGACGGTGAGGGCGGTGCAATTCGATTTAATAGATCAGCCAGTGTTACACCTGCCCACGGTGGTGTATACGTGCGCAAAACAGGGAAGCAAGAAGGTACAACGGATAAAGCCTCATGGACGGTAAATATTAATCCAAGTCAATCTTATATTCCTGCGGGTACTCAATTAACAGATACCCTGTCGGAGAACCAAATTTTATTGGCTGATTCATTGAAATTATATGCAACCAATTTACCTGCCAACAATTCAGGCAATGTATCCACCAAAGCTGGACTTGTTGATCCGGCTGATTATGAATTGGATGTGGAGGGCAATACATTTACCTTCACCTTCAAGAAAGATATCCATACTGCATTCATTTTGGAATATCAGTCTTATATTAATGCCGATCATGGCGCCCGAATTGGGAATAAGGTTGAATTTGCAGGCCAATCTTCCTCGGTAATCGGAGAAGGTAATCAGTCGGGAATCAAAGTTTCCTTGGCTGGAGCCGGTGGAGGAGCCTCCACAGGTCTGGGCAAGATCAGAATCCACAAAGTTAGTGATACAGGACTTCCGCTGGAGGGTGCAATATTTGCAATCTATAATGCGTCTGGAACTACGCTTCTGGAAACATTGAAACCGACGGACGAGAATGGAGTGGTTGAAAGCTCCAGAAACTATCGATTGAACAATCTGACGAGTGGCTTGCCATACAAATTGAAAGAACTATCTGCACCGGCAGGATACTTGGTTGATCCGGAGTATGGCGCTGCTTCAGGCAAAACGATTGAATTCAAGGATGCGGATATCGCCTTTGAAATTGAAAATAAAAAGATTCGTCAAGGCTTTGAGTTAACCAAGGTAGATGCGGTGGACTCCTCCAAGACACTTAAGGGTGCAACTTTCGAATTGTACTCCAAGGACGGCGCAACCCGAGAGAAAATCGATGAGTTATCGACAGGAGAAGATGGGAAGATCGCCAAAGGAGGACTTTTGCCAGGGGATTATGAGTTGGTAGAAGTCGTGTCACCTGAGTTTTATCAATTGGATGCTACACCAATTCCGTTCACGATTGCAGAGAATCAGACGGAGATTATTACAATGACGAAGTCTAATGCAATGGGGACGGGAGGTAAACTTGTCGTTACCAAAGTAAATGCCAAGGATCAATCTGTATTAAGCGGAATTGAATTCGAACTGCGTGATCCTTCCAACATTGTCATCGATACGAAAGTAACCGATCTGAATGGGGTCATTGAATTCGACGGTTTGGACTATGGCACATATACATTGGTAGAGACGAAGGCAGAGGGTTTTGTTATTGAACAACCTGAGACGCTAGTATCTATTACCAATCCGGATACCCAACTGACCATTGAAAATAAAGAAAATGATCGTTCTGTAAAACTGATTAAGTTCAACGCAAGCAGAACCCAGCATCTGCAGGGAGCTGTATTTGAATTACGTGCTCAAACTGCATTGATGGACGCAAATGGGAATTGGGTGTTCCATAAGGTAACAGGTCTGGATGAAGCGACATTGACCACCAATCAACAAGGTGAAATTGTACTTGAAGACTTGGATATCAACAAATATCAGTTGGTTGAGATAAAAGCACCTAACGGATATATCTTGGACACAACCCCAGTATCATTTGAAATTACGAGTACACAAACCGAAGTTGTAATTGTGGAAAAAACAAATCAGGCTATGCCGGTATCAGGTGGATCGAGTGGACCTTATAATCCGGGAACACCTAATACGGGTGTAACGCCGCCAGATCCGGATAAACCAACAACACCGGAACCGGAAACACCAGGAACGTCTATCCCAGGCACTGTTGTTACTGAACCTACAGAACCTTCAGAACCTGAAGACGGAACCGAAATTCCAACAGATGAAGATAACGGAGTAGCTCCTCCTTCACCTGGCGTTTCGAACGGTGATAACACTGCACCTCCAGCTGGGGATACAGAGACACCGGATGGGGATAGTGCACTAGCTCCTCCTGCTGGAACGGACACAGATGGATCACAGGGCAATGAAAATTCTGCATCACAGCAAAACGGAAATTCTGGATCACAGGGAATGCTGCCACAAACAGGTGAAGAAAGCACACTGGCTTACACTGTTGCAGGCATGATGCTGATGGCATTAGGTAGTGCGGGATATATGTACTTCCGCCGCAGACAACAGCTGCAGCGCTAGATCGAAACACGCAGTATAGCAGGTTCATCGTGGTTAGATAAAAATACCCTCTAGCAATCACTACGAAGACTTAGAGTCAACGTGTGAATATGCCAGAGGGTATTTTTTTGGATGAACCTTAGGGAGGTTCAGGTCCCGTTAACATTCGGATTCACTTCAATGGCTCTTACAATCAGCCGATGTGTTGGATTGATGAGTGGATCACAGGTAATCAAGGTGAGGACCTGTCCAAGTCCCGGGTCTTCCAGCACAGACAAGTCATTCGGCTCCACAACGGAGATCTGATCTACCCTGTATTGGATAATTGTTTGATCTGCCAGGGTGACTTGCATCGTATCCCCAATCTGGAGTTCTCCCAGGCGATTGAACAGTCGTCCTTTTTTGTGGGCGCGATGAGCCGCAATGGCGGCATTACCTTTGTTCCCGATCCTAGTGGTTTCGACAAGATGGGTTGCGGCTACCTTCATGTTGTCTTCCGTTGCTCCCTCCAAAATGGGCAGGCGGACATCGATCTTGTCAATCGACAGAACTCCCAAAGTATCTGAATTGGCTTCTTGCACTGCATTTGTACTATTCGTAGCCGGCTCGTTAGAAGCTGCATCCTGTATGCCTTGTTCAAAGGAGTGATTAAGCTTGGACAAGCCATTTTGCAACTGCTCCAGCTCGTTCATCACACGGGTTTGCTGCCAGTCATAATACGTTTCCCGCAGGAAAGGAAAACCGACGACCAGGATTCCCAGTAGAATGAGCAGGATAGATATTTTTTTCAATATGCCTCAACTCCCGTTGTCCAAGAAAAATAATGTACCTTTCTATTTTACGTATGAATCTATACAAAATATGGACAGGAACGAACGGGCATACAGGAATGTTCAGGTTGATAGCCGATTCCAAACAAAACATCCCCGTAGCGCTACAGTAGAAAGACTGCAGCGCCACGGGGATGTTTTATGATATGGAGTAAGATCGTAGGAACTGTATAAGTTGAACTAACCATTTACATGAGAACGTAGAGGACAGAAAAAACCTGAAGAAGCGGAGCGTTCGCCTTTATCCCCAGATTTTCACCTTTGTAAAAGTGAATCAAAATAATCTGGGGATAACAGCGATCGGAAGGTTATTCTGTCATCGAAGTGGTATGTGTAAATATTGCTTCGTTAGTGCTTATCAGCTGGTGAATCCGTAGGTGTGAAATCACATTCCTGCAGCGGCACCACTTTGGTCTTCTTGATCCATTTGTAACCTAGCCACAACACCAGGAACAGGGGTACGCTCAGGTAAGCGACGATTGCTCCGCTCCAGTCGATCTGGTCACCCGTGAATGCCTGATAGTTCTGTCCAATAATCACGATAATGCACAGAACAAAGGCGAAGATTGGCCCAAACGGGAACCAACGTGCGCGGTAAGGCAGATCACTCAGATCTCTGCCTTGTGCAACGTAAGCACGACGGAAGCGATAATGACTTATGGCAATTCCAAGCCAAGTGATAAATCCGCACATACCGGATGCATTCAGCAACCAGGTATACACAATACCATCGCCGAACAGGGAGGCAAGGAATGCTAACATACCAACAGCTGTCGTGAGTAAAAGTGCATTCATTGGAATGCCTTTTTTATTCAGCTTGCCCAGGAAACGAGGGGCTTTACCATCTCGGGCAAGGGCATAGAGAACCCGGCTTGAAGCATACATGCCTGAGTTACCGGCAGAGAGTACTGAGGTTAAAATAACAGCGTTCATCACGGAAGCTGCAATGGCGAGTCCAGCTTTCTCAAACACCAGCGTAAACGGGCTGACCCCGATATTTTCCAGATCTCCTTTGAGCAGATTCGGATGGGTATACGGAATGATCAGACTGATCACGGTAATCGCCAAAATGTAGAAAATCAGTATGCGCCAGAATACCTGACGAATTGCACGAGGTACGTTTTCACGCGGATTTTCGCTTTCACCAGCGGCTACACCGATAAGCTCTGTACCCTGGAATGAGAATCCCGCAGCCATGAACACGCCAAGCACAGCGAAGAATCCGCCATGGATGGGCGCATCACCTATGGTGAAGTTGCTAAAGCCCACCGCTTCTCCGCCCATAATACCGAAGATCATGAGCACACCAACGGCCAGGAAGATGATCACGGTAGCTACTTTGATAATGGCGAACCAGTACTCGGACTCTCCGTAGCCTTTGACGGACAGGACATTCAAGGCAAAGATCAGCACGAGGAACAACAAGCTCCATAACATGGATGAACTGTCGGGGAACCAGTATTTAATGAGTACTGTAGCGGCAGCAAGCTCTGCTGCAATGGTTACCGCCCAGTTGTACCAGAAGTTCCAGCCCATGGCGAACCCAAGTGCTGGATCGACAAAACGTGCGGCATACGTATTAAATGAACCGGAGTCCGGCATAAAGGTCGCAAGCTCACCAAGGCTGGTCATCAGGAAATAGACCATGATGCCAACGGCTGCATAGGCAATTAATGCTCCGCCAGGGCCAGCGGTTGAGATGGCGGTACCACTTGCGAGGAACAACCCGGTACCAATGGAGCCACCGAGGGCGATCATCGTCATATGGCGTGCGCGTAATCCTTTTTTCAGGGAAGGTCCAGTTGTTGTTGGGTTACTGCGGTCTTGCATGGAAACACTCCTTCATTCGATATACTGATGTTTTGCGATACTTGACTCCATAAACAAAAAAAGACCACAGGCATCAGCCTGCGGTCTCTATATTCAATGTCCGCACCATGTCCCAGATGATTAAGATAGCTCAACACAGAAAAATTCATACCTCCATAAAAGGAAATATGTACTTCCGTGACAGTTCTGCGCCTTTCGACAGCAGCCCCAGCTCACCGGACCGTATAAGGAACGTCCAGTAAGCTTCGGCGGGTGCACCTTTCGGCTGATATCATAAGCGGCTCCTAGCGCCTCCATCAGCGTACTGATCGCACCCGCGACCTCTACCTCACCATCAATGGATGAGGTGTATCTATTGTTTATGAAATTATAATCAACACAACGTAACACGATGTGTCCTGTTTAGTAAACAGACAATTAGTATAACGCGCATAGTTTTCCAGTGCAATAACAATTGTTGGATGTGAGGTCTAAGGGACCACTATTCCTCTTTTTTGTTACGGCCAGCCATCTGCTGCCATACCGTTCCAGCAGCCTGTTCCCCCGATTCGATTCGCTCCAGAGCCATCTTGGCTTGTAGGCTGACTTCAAATTCAGGATCATCGGCTGCAACACGCAGGGCTTGCTCTGCTTCTTCTGTTCCGACCTCATATAGAAAACGTGCAGCACGCCAGCGTACAAGTTTACTTTTATCGGATAACGTTGCTGTCATGGCTGGAGTAGCGGCAGGATCACCAATATCCGACAAGGTATCGCCGGCCGTACGGCGTACCGCTGGAGAACTGTCCTGGAGCGCTTCATACAGCAGTTCCATCGCTTCCGGTGTACGAATGTCACCCAGGTATACCACGGCCAAGCGGCGAATCTGCATTTTGTTGTCATGCAGGGCATGGGCTACGAGGGGCAGTCTTTCTGCCGTAGGTTCCATGCCGTCAAACGCCGCATAGCGAACATTCCAGTCATCACTCCGCAGAGCCTCTTCAAGCTCGGCTCCATCCAATTCGCGACGGCGCTCAACGAACTCTTCTGATTTGGTGCCATGTTCGATGGCCTGTTGGATGACCTGCTCCAGTCGTTCAGGTGGGTAAGCGGCTTCGAGTTCCTGTTCAACTTCGCGTGCGATGTCCGGTAATTCACCATATCGAACACCATAATCACTCAGTTTGCGTTCTTTGATCATTGTCGCACTGGCGACTTCTGTGACGGCTTTGACAAAGCGGTCCGACAAGGAGATTCGTTCTTCCTTGACCCCGGCCTTGACCCTGATTTGCATGGGTACGCCTCGGAAGAACTGAACGAATACCTGTGCTTCTCCGAAGTGCTCGCCAGAGTTATCTTCGGATTCAATCCAGTCCAGATCGATGCCTTGCTGTCCAAGGCGATTTTGGACTTCGCCCAGAATGACGGACCAGTCTGCATTTCCTTTGCGATCAAGCGCCACAAAATCTGTTGTGTGGAATACACTCTTTACGCCAGGAATATGAAGCATCTGGCGAATGAACGCCGGAGCGGATCGTTCGTTGTCCAGCGTATATGTTCTACGAATCCCATCCTCCAGACGTTCATCGAGATGCAACATCATCGTATTTGGACTTGGTGTGGGTTCAATGGAAATAATATTCATCGGTGTAACCTCCTAAGATACCATATTCATCTCTAACTTCCCGTAAATTAAATCACACGGGTATTTCTCTATTTTACATCAATGTGCGTAATCTGCGAAATCATCCAGAAGAGACCTAGTCGTGACTGACACAGTATGTGAAGAATTGCGAAAATTGTTAACACTTCTTTCATGTTCACGCACAAACATTTTTAAACGAAAATTGACACAATAAGAGGAAGAATCAACTGGAGGTCATACCTATGGAACCTATTACCGTGCTCTCGGATGGAAAACGTCGTATTGCATATGAGAATATTATTCAATTGTTCAGGAATTGGATTGCCGATGCACCATCCGGTTCTGTGATACAAACGCACCGGGGAAGTTGGGAAAACTCCCGTTATTGTATTGTTGATTATCAGATTGCTGAAGAAGCGGTGTCAGCAGCCAATGCCATCCGGGCTTTTATGCCGCAGATTCCGTTGTTGGTCATTACGGATTTCAAATCGCTGATTCGGAAGCGACACCTGCAACTGATTACAGGTACAGGTGAGATGAAGATGATCCTCTGGAACGAGCAAGAACCGGATCAGCTGATCAAAGACATGGAACAGTGGCTGTATTCCTCTGTATATGAATCACAAATAGCCATACCTCCCATCTTATCCATGAGGTAAGAGAGGGATATGGCTAAAGGTTTCTAAATGTAATGTTACAATCGAATTAGATCACATATTTGTAGCCTGTTCCCCACACCGTTTTGATATAACGGGGGTTCTTGGGGTCAGGCTCAATTTTTTTGCGTAGGCTTGAGATATGAACATCAATCGTTCGATCCAGATAGGCGCGCTCTGAACCTTTGATCCGATCCATCAGCTCATTGCGGGTGAACACTTTGCCCGGATTCCTGTACAATTCCTTCATAATTTCAAACTCAATATGAGTGACCTCGATCTCAACACCATCCACAAACAGGGTTCTTCTGTACTCATTTACATTCACATGTCCAGTAACTTCCGCCTGTTTGTCTTCTTTAGCCGGTTTATCCTGATAGGAAATGATGGATCTGCGCAGCAGGGCTTTAATTCTGGCGTCCAGTTCTTTGAGGCTGAATGGCTTGCACAGAAAGTCATCCGCACCATTATGTAAAGCACGAAGTCGATCATTCAGCATCGTGCTTGCTGAGATCATTAGAATCGGCACGGTGGAGTGCTGGCGAAAGGCTTCTACAAGAGCATTCCCATCCGTTTCAGGAAGCATCAGATCCGTTACAACAATGTCTGGCTGGAATTGTGGGAACAGTTGAAGTGCCTCGTGGGCATGATGAACCCGTTCCGTGATGTATCCTTCCTCCTCAAGAAAGAAAGCAATCATGTCAGCCAGATTTTTCTCGTCTTCTATAAGAAGTACTTTGATCGTCATAGGGTCACACTCCTGGTGAAAATAATGTGTTAAGAAAATACTAAAAAAAAGCTGTGATTTGCTAAAAAATACTGCAAAATTTTTAATGTTTCTATCCCAGAATATAGGATGTATATGTAGATAGGAAGCAGGCTTTTTAGATGAACTTCAATATTTTAGCATGAATGCAGTTTGATTGCCGAGCGATCAGAATTTCCCAAAGCTACATCAAGTGATAATTACAGTATAATGGATCAGAACGATTTGAGGGGAAAAAAGTAGATTGTATCCGCTTAAGTTTATAGGGGGAACCAACGTTGTTGTTAAATACAGAACAAAAAGTCAGCCGCGAGGGCAGTTGCTTATGGATAGTATAAAGGCAAGCCAACTGCTGGAGTGGGTCGTGCTGAAGCTAAGGATACCCTGGTTTGGAACCAGCATTCTGATCGTTCTTGGCTCACTAAGTACTATATTTCCACTTACCTTATTCTATGGTGTACAGTTTATGGTTGGCAGCGCAGCAGCACTCATCGCTCTTCGTTTGCATGGTGCTATCTATGGATTTGTCACCCTTACAGTCATTCATCTGCTAAATACCGCCATTGTCGGCTTCGAGCCGCGGAACTTAACGGTCATGATTGCGCATTTCATTGAACTGATCTGGATGCTCGGTTGGCAATTGCGTTGGAAGAATGGCAGCCTAATCAAGGCTAATGCTGTCTTCTGGGTAGTCATGCTTCTTCCCGTCATCTATTGCGGACATTATCTATTGGGACTGAATATAGAAGATTTGAAGTATGAGTATATGTATATTGCCGTGATTGGCATGGTGAATGCGCTGATCGCGGGTATTGTGGTGGATTTCTGGATTACTACGGGTGAGCACAAATCAAAGCGCACAGGAACCATTCCACTCACAAGAATTGCATTTAAATACGTAGTCGCCTTTGTGGTGTTTGTTTCTCTCCTATTGTTATCCGCAGATAGCCGCAGACAATTGAGTCAAATGAATGATGCTATTTTACGTGATATGAAACATGCAGCAAATGCCGTTGTCCAGGATCTGGACGAAAAGTATGTTACCTCGGAGAATATGGATCAGAACATGGCGAGATATCATCATCTTTTGGGTATGAATGTGATTTTGCTGAATCGGAATGATACAGTCGTCGCTTCTGGTTTGAATACACTGCAGGCTGGCGAGTACCTGGACATGGATAGATACAGTCTCCTTAAGTCGAAAGATAACCTTATTCTGTTAAGCTCCGAGAATATCCATTACAGCGATGTATTGAATCACTGGAAACAGGCATCTTTCATCTATGAAGCGGAGATGACAGCTGTAACACCTTATCGGGTATTCATTGAGACCAGCTCAACCAAGTATTATCCCCGAATAGAAACGATCTACCTGTCCACGTTGCAATCCCTGTTCATCATCATCGTTGCTTCCATGATTGTGGCGGCTCCTCTGAGCAGTAAGGTCGTTAGTCCACTGTTAAGACTAACCAGGATGACAGGTTCTCTTCCGAGGTTGCTGTTTCGAAATGGGAAGATGGAGTGGCCAACGAGCCATGTAACCGAAGTGCAGATTCTTATTGGTAATTTGCGCAAAATGGCTGATGTACTGCTGGAACAATTCGAACAGATTCGTCACGATAAGTTAACGCTGGAGGACAGGGTCATAGAGCGGACCAAGGAACTCAAGAATAGTGAAGAAGTCAAACGTGCAATTATTGAATCGTCGATTGATGCGATTATCGCTGTGGACTCCAATGGAATCATCGTTGAGTTTAATCCGGAGGCCGAAAGAATGTTTGGATTGCTTCGGGAAGAAGTGATCCTGATGAAGGAAGCACCGTCTCTTTTTCAAGGGGCAAGCTGCATGGAGATTAAGACATTGCTGGAGCGATTCGAATATGTTGAAGGCAAGAGATACACGATCGTAGATGAAATTTCAGGTATTCGCCGGGATGGTTCCGTCTTTCCGATTGAGTACAAAATTGTTGAAATTCAGCTCGGCAAGAATGAGACGTTATATAACCTGTTTATTAAGGATATTACGGAGCGAACAAGAGCAGAAGAAGACCGGGTACGTCATGCCCTTGCGCTGGAAAAGCTGAATTCGGAGCTGTTACATGAAAAGATTGCCATTCAGGAACAGCGGGATATCAGCGAGCAATTTATAGAATCCGTTCGGGAAGGGCTCGTCATGTCAGATCGATCAGGCACGATAACCATCGTCAACCGAAGGATAGAAGAGATGTTTGGTCTGGGTAATTTCTTGGGTAGATCCATTGAAGATCTGGCTCAGGCGATTGATACGATGGTATTGACGGATAACTTCAATCTGTTGGAACAGACGAAGGCGTTCCTGGATGGAGAAACGGCATTTATCGAGACTGAATTTATATTTAACAATGTGGAGAAAAGTTTATTTTCCTTGTATATGAAACAGATGGACGTTCCGGGTAAAAATCATGGATTCCTGCTGGTCTTCCGTGATCGGACAGGGGAAGAACGGCTGGATCGGATGAAGAATGAACTGATCAGCGTGGTATCCCATGAGCTTCGAACACCTGTAGCGACCATTATGGGATATGTGGAATTGATGATGATGTATGACCTTCCGGCAGCTCAACGGCAGGAATTCATGCAGACCATCTCCTCGGAGGGCATGAGGCTGAGTAGTTTGCTGGATGATGTGCTTGATATTCAGCGCCTCGACAACGAAGGTATGACCTACCATATGACCTATGTACCGCTGGTTGAACTGGTAGAAGGTGTAGTTGAGCAGTGGAATATGAAGTCCGTTCAGCGCATCCATGTTCATACGTTTAATGGGGACTTTTTTGCTTATGCTGACCAGAACAGGATGGTTCAGGTTCTTCATAATCTGGTGGGTAATGCGGTCAAATACTCACCGGGAGCCGACCGAATTGATGTTACGCTATGGGAAGAAGAGGAATGGTTATGTATCGACGTGCGTGATTACGGAATAGGTATTGACGAGAAAGAGAAGGACATGCTGTTCAACAAATTCTATCGTGTAGATAATTCGGATCATCGACAGATTGGTGGAACAGGAATCGGGTTGTACATTTCCCGCAAAATTGTAGAGGATCACAACGGTACACTGTCCTTCATATCTGCACCCGACAAAGGAAGCACGTTCAAGGTTCGACTGCCGAAACAGGACGTGCTGCTCTGAACATAATGATTGGGAATGAAGAAGCCTTTACCTTTCGACGCAAAAGCGTCATGAGAGGTAGGGGCTTTTTTTTGTTTTTTCAATGTCCCGGATAAAAAAACCTATTCTTTTGCACACTGTATATAGAGCCATAATTTGCATCCCATGCCAAAGGAGGACGTCGACAATATGTTTCGTAAACAAGAGAAAACGCTCATCATCGTCTGTCTGGTCGCAGCTGTGGTTGTACTGTATGCCGTGGTGAAAAGCATCATCCGAATCATGAGTTATTGAGCTACATGTTCAAGCAGAGTGATCTGCTGTCGTACATAAACGATTACGTGAAAGAGGAGTGTAACCATGTCATCCCTGGATCCTGTTTTGCTCAGCCGAATATTGACCGGTCTTACCCTGTTTGTGCATATCATTTTTGCCTCCATTGGTGTAGGTGTTCCCCTCATGATTGCCTTGGCCGAGTGGCGAGGGCTGCGAACCAATGATATTCATTACACCTTGCTGGCACGCCGTTGGGCGCGAGGTTTTGTCATCACGGTTGCCGTTGGTGTTGTTACAGGTACCTCCATCGGATTACAGCTCAGTCTGCTGTGGCCGATGTTTATGCGGGTCGCAGGTCAGGCGATAGCCCTGCCCCTGTTTATGGAGACGTTCGCCTTTTTTATCGAGGCAATCTTTCTTGGGATTTACCTCTATACGTGGGATCGTTTCAAAAAGAAATATACGCATATGCTGCTGCTGATTCCTGTGGCACTGGGATCATCTGCCTCTGCGATCTTCATTACAACGGTGAATTCCTTCATGAACCAGCCTCAGGGATTCACCCTGATTAATGGCATCATGAAGGACATCGATCCGATTGCTGCGATGCTGAATCCAGCGACACCTACCAAGGTGTCCCATGTACTCGCCTCATCGTACACCTTGAGTGCCGGTGTCCTGGCGGGCATAGCCGCCTTCAGTTTACTTCGAGGACGGGACCATGTGTATTACAAAAAAGCACTTAAACTCACGACGGTGTCTGCGCTCGTCTTTGCGATCAGTACCGTCATGATCGGAGACTCCTCCGGTAAATTTCTAGCGAAATATCAGCCGGAGAAGCTGGCTGCCGCAGAATGGCATTTCAAGACGATGAAGAAGGCACCGCTCGTCTATGGCGGTATTTTGGATGAGAACAATGAAGTGAAATACGCGATTGAGATTCCCTATGCTCTTAGCATTTTGGCAGGTAATCGTCCCGATACGGAAGTGAAAGGTCTCGAAGAATATCCTGCGGATCTGAGGCCACCATTGTCTATTCACTATATGTTCGACCTGAAAGTCACAACCGGAGTGATCATTCTGATGATTCCAGTGTTATATGTACTGCGTCGATGGTTGCCAGGGCGTAAGCCATATCCCAAATGGCTGCTGCTCGGTATTGTCTTCCTGGGGCCTCTGGCCATGATTGCAATTGAGCTGGGGTGGATGTTCGCCGAAGTCGGCAGGCAGCCCTGGATCTTACGTGGGTATATGAAGGTGTCGGAAGCAGCCACGACGTCAACATCGGTAGGATGGATGCTGGTGTTGTTCATCTTGCTGTATCTAATTCTGTGTTTCTCGTGCATTCGGGTACTCAGCAAGCTGTTCCGTAACAAGGAAGCAGAGAAGGAGCTGGAGACGCTGGGGCTTGAAGGAGGGATCGTGCATTGAGTTTTGAAATTGCAGGCATCGCGATATTGTGGACGTTTTTGTTCGGTTACCTGATCGTTGCTTCGATTGATTTCGGTGCCGGATTTTTCAGCTTTTACAGCATCTTGACCGGGCACGAGAACAAAATTCATAACATCATTCAGCGCTACCTGTCTCCCGTGTGGGAAGTGACGAATGTGTTCCTGATTTTTTTTGTGGTCGGACTGGTCGGATTTTATCCGGACAGCGCCTTTTATTACGGGACAGCCTTGCTGGTTCCGGGTTCCTTGGCCATTGTACTGCTTGCGATCCGGGGCGTGTATTACGCCTACAATACCTATGGCAATCATGGGAAGAACAGCCGGATCTACATGGCACTGTACGGAGCAACGGGGTTGCTTATTCCAGCGGTGTTCTCCACCATTTTGGCCATATCCGAAGGCGGAATCATTGAGCAGGTGGGCGATCAGGTATTTTTTCGCTGGCGTGAATTTTTGACGAATCCCTATACCTGGTCGGTTGTATTGCTTGCACTGGTCAGTGTGCTCTATATCTCGGCGATGTTTCTGTCTTATTACGCCAAGCGGGCGGGGGATGAGCCGGCATTTGAGGTGCTTCGAGAGTATGCGTTACTCTGGAGTTTGCCTACCATTTTTGCGAGTTTTCTGGCTTTTCTGCAGATTAACAAACAGAATCCCGCACACTTTGAGCAGATGTTGAATATCTCTTGGATGTTCATTGCTTCGTTTATTTGTTTTGTCATTGCCGTGTCGCTGGTGTGGAAAAGTAAATATCTAGGTTGGTGCTTTATCGCTGTCATGCTTCAGTTTGCTTTTGCCTGGTATGGTTACGGGCGATCCCACCTTCCGTATATTCTGTATCCTTACATTAATATTTACGACAGCTTTACGAATCGTACGATGGGGATTGCATTGATTACAGCGTTCAGCCTGGGGCTGCTCGTGCTGATTCCTTCGCTTGTGCTGATTATGAAGTTGTTCTTGTTTAATGCGAATTATGTGCGCGGTAATTCTGGTAAAAAGAAAGGATGAGTCCATTCATGGTCCTTACTGAGGGAGTCACTGGTATACCCGGTATAACCGGATTGACCTTTTTTGAGACATTCACCATTATGTACGCCCCGCCTCTGATCATCGCGGCTGCTATTGTTTTTCTGTTTGTATACCTGGCCGTATATAAGAACCCGAAGGACTGATTGGCTGGTACGTCCATTCCCGTTTGGGGTAATCTCTTGTTAAGAAATGAGGAAGGGAGGAGGGCCCTTTCATGCCGAAAATCCGTTATAACAATATTGATAATGTAAGTACGGACAAAACGCTGAAGGAATTTAAGCAATGGAGGGAGCAGCGGCGCAATAAAGTGAAGGACTACTCCTACACCGTGCCCAAACACCCGCCTGAACTGGATTATCTGCATGCCAACCGGGATGAAACAAGTATTACCTGGATTGGTCACTCCACGTTTTTTATTCAATATTATGGATTGAACATCGTGACTGACCCGGTGTGGGCCGAGAAAATGGGATTTCAACGAAGGCTCGGCGCCCCCGGCATTCCGATTCAGGATATTCCGCCTTTGGATGTCATTCTGATATCCCATTCCCACTATGATCATCTGCATCTGGCTTCCTTGCGCAAGCTGATTACAGCCAAGACGTTGCTCATCGTACCCGATGGTCTGAAGCGCAAGATGATCCGCAAAGGATTCCTTCGATGCCAAGAGATGAAGTGGTGGGATCATATTACACTTGGCGGAGTCAAAATAACCTTTGTCCCTGCACAGCACTGGACGCGCCGAACGCTGTTCGATACCAATACGTCCCATTGGGGCGGGTATGTGTTGGAACCGAACCATTCGGCAACGACATCAGCAGTGGAAAGTGCTGCAACAACGAGAGATCAGGATGAATCATCCACAGAATCCGGAAAGAACGCAACATCCAAATCATCAGGCGGACCGCCTGTGTTATATTTTGTGGGTGATACAGGTTACTTCCAGGGTTTCAAAACGATTGGAGAGCGCTTTGACATTGGTGTTACCCTGATGCCCATCGGTGCCTACGATCCGGAATGGTTCATGACTTCTCAGCATGTGACACCCGAAGAAGCGCTGCAGGGGTTCGTTGAATCCGGTTCACAGCTCATGGTGCCAATGCATTACGGCACATTCAAACTGGCGGATGATACGCCCAAGGAAGCACTGGATCGGCTCGAAGTCGAACGTGAGCGGCTCGGCATTGGTCCAGAGCGGATTCGGGTGCTTGGTCATGGCGAGACACTTCGAATCAGGCATGAGGAAGGTAAACAGGACTAGGACATATCTCAAAACTCCTGAAGTGCATCTTTTACCGCCTTTTCGCCCCATACTGCGTCACTTTCCCTTGACGTGCCCCGGCACGCCTGCGGTAAATTTCCTTGCTTGGAACGAAAATTCGGCAAAATCTGCTTCTTCGGAGTTTTCAGACAAGCCCTAACAAAAGCAAGCCAAATATGTTAATGTAGAGGTATACCCGCATGAACAGTATATTTACCAAATCTTTAATCAGTAAAAAGCGGCCAATTTTCGAATTTGCCGCTTTTTTGTGTTATAATATGGTGCCAGAATAGGCATCGGGATATTGAATCCATGATTTACGCAACTTGCTATTCATGCAGTATGAAGATTAACCAATAAAGGATGGTATGCTTAATGATCAGTACAAGCGGCATCACGCTCCGCTACGGAAAACGTGCACTTTTTGAAGATGTAAATATCAAATTCACACCAGGAAACTGTTATGGCCTGATCGGCGCCAACGGAGCCGGCAAATCCACGTTCTTGAAAATTTTGTCCGGTGAAATTGAATCAAACTCGGGAGAGGTGCACATCACCCCGGGCGAACGTATGGCCGTTTTGAAGCAAAACCACTTTGAATATGATGAGTATCCGGTTCTCGAAACGGTAATTATGGGCCATAGTCGTCTCTATGCCATTATGAAAGAAAAAGATACGCTGTATGCCAAAGCGGACTTCACTGAAGAAGACGGCCTGCGTGCAGGTGAGCTTGAAGGTGAATTCGCCGAGTTGAATGGCTGGGATGCTGAGCCGGATGCAGCGGCACTCCTGATCGGTCTGGGTATCGACCGTGACATGCACGAGAAGAAAATGATTGAACTGAGTGGTAACGAAAAAGTTCGTGTCCTGCTTGCACAAGCATTGTTTGGTCGACCAAACAACCTGTTGCTCGATGAGCCTACCAACCACTTGGATCTCGAATCCATTCAATGGCTTGAGAACTTCTTGATGGACTATGAAGGTACTGTTATTGTGGTATCCCATGACCGTCACTTCCTGAACAAAGTATGTACGCACATTGCGGATATCGACTTTGGTAAAATCCAGCTGTACGTAGGTAACTATGATTTCTGGTACGAGTCCAGCCAATTGGCACTTGCTTTGCAGCGCGATGCTAACAAGAAGAAAGAAGAGAAGATTAAAGAGCTTCAAGCCTTTATTCAACGTTTCTCTGCGAATGCCTCGAAATCGAAGCAAGCAACTTCCCGGAAGAAACAGCTCGACAAAATCACGCTGGATGACCTTCGTCCATCGAACCGTAAATATCCGTTTATCAACTTCAAACCTGAACGTGAAGCAGGTAAACAATTGTTGACTGTAGATCGCATCAGCAAATCAATTGATGGCGTGAACATGCTGAATGATATCAGCTTTGTCGTGAACAAAGGGGATAAAATCGCATTTGTTGGCCCGAATGGTAATGCCAAGTCACTCTTGTTTGATATTCTTATGGGTGAAACGGAATTGGATAGCGGCGAATACACTTGGGGCGTAACAACAACTCAAGCTTATTTCCCAAAAGACAACTCCAAATATTTTGACGGTGTAGACATGACGCTCGTGGATTGGCTTCGTCAATATTCCAAAGATCAGGATGAAACGTACCTGCGTGGATTCTTGGGACGTATGCTGTTCTCAGGTGAGGAATCCTTGAAAAAGGCAAGTGTACTCTCCGGGGGCGAGAAAGTTCGCTGTATGCTGGCGAAAATGATGCAGACGGGTGCTAACGCATTGATTCTGGATGAGCCTACGAACCACTTGGATCTCGAATCCATCACAGCGCTGAACAATGGTATGATTGATTTTGACGGCACAATGCTGTTCACATCCCATGACCATCAGTTCATTCAAACGATTGCTAACCGGATTATCGAAATTACGCCGAATGGCATCATTGATCGCCAAATGAGCTATGACGAATATCTGGAAAGTGATGAAATTAAAGAACTACGCAATAAAATGTATCCGGTAGAAGCTTAAAATAAGCATCATCTACGATACGTTATGCATAGGAACACAAAAGAACCGCAAGCCTCTGTAAGAGGGCTTGCGGTTCTTTTGGTTATGCACTGGGTATCTTTGCGGCTCTAAGTCCTAAGATCCACCAGTACGGCGACGTTGGTTGTTAGGCTTCTTGTTGTTCTGACTCTTCATCGCTTTCGGTCCGCCTTCAAAGTAGGCGCTGGATTGGTTACCGGAATTTGCTTGTTCTTTCTTTTGTGCCAGCTTCTGGCGTATAGCATCCTGCAAACTGACCTTTTTCGGTTCGTTATTTTCGCTCATCGTTATTTCCCTCCCGGTCTTACAGTAAGCCGTCCAGATTGGACGGGATGTACCTATTTTATACGTTTTACAAAAGCCCCACAAGGGCAACCTGATAAAATGCTCAAATCCTTTGGTTTTACCTAGGCCAACATTCTTTCTCAGCACCTACAGCCCTGCCGTCTGGCAACTTTGTTTCGGCTTGCCTACAGCAATGCAGCTTGGCAACACTGTTTCTGTAGACCCACACGCTCCGCATTTGGTAACATGGAAAAACCGTAATACGAAACGTTAAAGGAGTGTCGCCCGGTTTGAACGCTTATGATGAAATACGAAAAGGGGAGCGAGGCGCTTGGGTTAGTATCGTAGCCTATCTCGTCTTGTCCGCCTTTAAGCTGATCTGTGGATATTTATTTGCTTCCAGCGCTTTGTTGGCGGATGGTTTTAATAACCTTACGGATATTGTGGCGTCCGTTGCTGTATTGATCGGGCTTCGGATCTCCCAGAAACCCCCTGATTCGGATCATGCCTATGGTCATTTTAGAGCGGAGACTGTTGCTGCCTTGGTGGCTTCATTTATTATGGCTATGGTTGGGCTGCAAGTGTTGGTTGAAGCCGTTCGTTCCTGGTATGAAGGAGCCTTTGTTGCTCCTAATCTGTGGGCGGCAGCGGTGGCTGTAGTCTGTGCGGTAGTGATGTTAGGTGTGTATCGTTACAATCACCGTCTCGCCAAACAAATTAATAGCCAGGCCTTGATGGCTGCGGCCAAAGATAATCGCTCGGATGCCTGGGTCAGCATCGGCGCTGCAGTGGGCATTATCGGTGCGCAGTTCGGACTTCCTTGGCTGGATAAAGTAGCTGCGATAGCTGTAGGCCTGTTGATCTGCAAGACGGCTTGGGAGATTTTTCGGGATTCTACACATCGTCTTACCGATGGATTTGATCAAAAAGAACTGACGGATCTCAGATCTTCCGTAGCTCGGGTTCCGGGCGTGGAAATGATCAAGGATGTTAAAGCACGTGTGCATGGCAGTCATGTACTTGTGGATGTGGTGATTGAAGTGGACGGAGGCCTAAGCCTGATTGAAGGCCATCAGATCTGTGACAGAGTGGAAGAGCGGTTGAAGCGATCACATAACATCATGCATGTGCATGTACATGTGGAACCGAAGATGGATGAGGTTACTGGGAACCCTTGAACAGGGAGTGAACATCTTGGTAAATCAAAAGAGGACAGCTGCGATTGTGTGCGCTGTCCTCTTTACTTATCGTTAGAACGATTATACGATGTTACTTAATGGCAACGTGGATCCACGCTTTGCCTTTCCAAGTGTACACTTGCACCCACTCGCCGCCGTCGAATCCGTCAACCACTTCACCTGTTGTATCGATAACTTGGGAGCTTAATGCACCGATTGGTTTACCGTTAGGTGCATCATAGAACCAAGTGCGCTCCAGAAGGTTCAGCAACATCGTTGGTACCAGTACTACATCGCCTGGTTTTACAACTGGTTCGTCAAATAACTTATCTGTTGTAGGAGAAGGGTTATTACCATTAGTGCTGTAGGTAGCACCGGTTACTGTCTCAGTAGTACCTTCTACTGTTTCTACAGCAGGTTTGTTCACTTCAACAGCCGGAGTTGTTGTCGTTGTTGTAGCTTCTGTTCCTTTTTCCGGAGTCACCGTTCCAGTAACCGCTTCCTCAGCACCCGCAGCGGCAGCCAGCGAACCCATCAACGTTAAAGCAGCGGCAAAACTTACGATTTTTTTCATTTTGTTTTTCCTCCTCGGTAGGTATGTAAAATGTTGTCCTGATTACAAGTAACCAAGCAAGCACCCTTATGAATCACAAATTATAACAATATTTTCTTGAATCCTCCAGTGTCAACTGGCTCATATGTGGGTATATAGCAAAGCCTGTAAATATCATACTTCAGTGGGATAAAACCGGGTTGGCTATCTCAAAAAGGTCCTGTTTTTTTGGGATTCATACGAGAGTGGATTGGAATAAAGCAGAAAGGAGTGCAATACATAATATAGAAAAGTCGACCTGTGCCTGAACGCACAAAAGCCAATCGGCTTGGTAGCACGATCGGCTTTTGTATGTATTCGTCTTATTGACTCATTCGGAACATCAGGTTATCGCATTCGGCTGCGTCCCGTAATAAGGGAAATCACGAACAGTACTACAAAGATGAAGAACAGTACTTTGGCGATTGAAGCAGCTGCTTCAACAATACCGAAGAATCCGAAGATACCTGCAACCAGTGCAATAATTAGAAATAATACAGACCATTTCAACATGAGGATTCATCCTTTCGTTTACTGATTTGTGGAGTGAGTTGTGTTTCACCTCACCGCCTTGTGTAGTCTAACTTTAACCGAGTGTTCTCCGGTTGAAACATTGGTTTTTTTTCCAAGCGCATGCATATATGAAGCGACATATAATATTGTTTCGTCAGGGAAATCGCCGGGTAACTATAGCAATAACAAAACTGATGCACATATGGAAAGAGAGGTTCTTTTATGATCTATCAAATTAGCGTGGCCCTGATTGCAGTGGCATTTGCAGTACTTGTTTTCTTCTTAATTCGTACCTTGAAATCCGCACAGGGTTCTTTGGACAATGTCTCACAGACATTACAGGAGGTACAGAAGACCATTGACGAACTTAGTTATGAAGTGAAACAGACGGTAAGACATGCCAATGACATTACAGTGGATGTGCAGCACAAAATGAAAAAAATTGATCCTGTGATGGAATCTGTTGAGAATCTCGGAGAAGTGTTGAATGAAGTGACGGCAGCAGCCAAACAAGTCTCCACGACGCTGATGGCCAGATTTCAGACCAAACGAAACCATGCTGAAGAGACGAAGCATGCTAAACCGTCTCATGTAACAGCATCGCCTGCTACATCAACGGACCGTACCCTGCAATCCTATGAAGCTACATATAATGGTGAAGCTAAGGGCGGGAAGAACTGGATGAAGTATATCGATGTTGCAGCAAATGTATGGCAACGCATGCGCAAATAACATGACCGCTTTGTAATCCATAAAGAAACCTTCAGAGCGGTGATGAACCTGATGAAAGGGTGAGAATCATGATGAAACTACTGCTTGTGATGTTTAGCGTAATTTCTCCCTTTTCCGTTCAACCGGCAGCGGTGCCCGCTGCTCACGAGATGCAATGGACGGCAATGGAAGAGAAGGCGTCAGAGGTGACTCTGGCTGTTGATCGTTCCGAGACTTTCCAGCATTTTCGGACTCTGAATGGCATTTCTCTGAATGACACCATGAATGACTTGTTGGCCAAGAAGGGCCAGCCGGGGCATAAGCAGGAAGATCCTTATCTGGGGTGTCCTGAATATCACTTTCATGATGTGAAGGTTGGATTGTGTGAAGATACGGATATTATTCAATATGTGCATATCGATGCATCTGAGAATCACTTCATGTTAAACGGTGAGAAAATTGAGTTGAATATTGAAGCGATCCATCAAGCTCTTGGTAAACCGTATTATGTGGCTGAGGACGGAGAAGTGTTTCTCCGTGGAGATCAGGCCTTAAAGGTATATATGAAGTCAGGCTCCAGCCAGATCAATGGCATTGATCTTTTTGGTGACACGGTTTCCTAGAATTGGTTATTACACAATCGTTTCAACCCCATATAGTATGGTTATATACTAAGTAGCTCGTTATAGAAGATTAAATCAGAGGAGAGTGGAAACGATGAATTCAACCAATGCGCAAGCTTATGCAAAAGTGGTAGAAAACGGAGTCCAGGCGGTAGAAGCGGTGAAAGAATTGCAGATTACCGGATACCTTGCTGATCATATCTTTGTTCTCGCCCATGAGAAGGATCGTACAGATCGAATTGCCGATACGGCAGATGCCAAAGAAATTGGTATTAAGGAAGAAGGCGTATTTGATTCCTTAGCGAATCTGTTCCGCTCACGTGGTGATGAACTCCGGGCCAAAATAGTTTCGATGGGCTTTACCGAAGCCGAAGCCGACTTCTACGAGAGTGAACTCGACAAAGGTAAAGTACTCGTTATTGCCAAAAAGAAAGATTAACCAATATACGCTGCAAGTTAAGCTTGCTGAACGTGGACAAGCTTCTGAACACTTATGTAAAACACTTAATCAAAAACATAGATAAGGAATGGGGCTTTCCCCATTCCTTATCTATGTTTTTGCAAGTTTGGAAGCGGGATCAGGACGCTGCAAAAACAGGGTGAAAGAGCAGGAGGTCTTCTGCAATGTTGCCATTTACTGATAAAAGGTTGTTCAAAAAGTCTGCTTTTGAACACGTATCAATAGAAGTTTTTCGTTTTTAAGATTATAGTTATACTAGGAATTATTATGTCTACTGCCGTTTTGTATGCAAAATTTGTATAATTAAGGTTGGTTTAACCTAATAAGAATCGACAAACCCGGACGCCACAGATAAGGAGATATCAATGAGAATACTTATTGTTGACGACAATCCGACGAATGTCATTATCATTCGAGAAATTCTGAAAAAAGAAAATTATCGTGACATTGTAACGGCGAGTTCCGCCATGGAAATGTTTGAAGTTTTGGGAATTGGAGAGGAAAGCAATGAACTTCGTCCAAGACCGTCGGATATTGACCTCATTTTGCTAGATATGATGATGCCTGAGATGGATGGCATCGAAGCTTGCGGTATTGTGCAGAAATTTGAAAACCTGAAGGATATTCCGATTATTATGGTGACTGCCATCGGTGACTCCAAAAAACTTGCCGAAGCATTGGATGCTGGCGCATCCGACTATGTAACCAAACCGATTAACAAAGTCGAATTGATGGCCAGAATTCGACTCGCACTTCGTTTGAAACAAGAGAAGGATTGGCACAAAGAGCGTGATCAGCGTATTCAGGATGAGCTGAAGCTGGCAGCAATGGTTCAGAATGCCGTATTAAGTCCGGCACTCCGGGATCCTTTGTTTCAAGTGCATGCCATCTATAAACCTTCCTTCGAACTGGCGGGTGATCTGTATTCGTGGTATCCGCTCGGGGAAGGCCGTTATGGGGTACTGCTGCTCGACATGATGGGACATGGGATATCTTCATCCTTGTTTACGATGTTTATCGCTTCTGTCTTGAAAGATACGGTAACCACCTACGTTGATCCGGAGAAGGTTATTCAGGAGTTGAATCGGCGCTTCAATCAGCTCCATCTGGGGAAACAATTGGTACAGTACTATTTCACGGCAATCTATCTGGTTGTGGATACACGAATGAAGCGTATTGATTATGTCAACGCAGGGCATCCGCCTGCATTATTCTTCCAAGATGACGGCAGTGTCACTACTTTTGACAGCGTCTGCTGTCCTGTTGGTTTATTTGACAAAATGGATATTGAGCCACAAACGATCCATTACGAAGGTGACGGGCATATTGCGCTTTATACAGATGGTTTATTGGAAGCTGTTCAGGGTGGTCAAGAGGAGCAGCACGAATTCCTGATCGAAAAACTGAGCGGTTCACATCAGTGGAATGAAGCTGCCATGCAGGCGCTGTTTTTCGACGACGAGATTTCACAGGAACGTGATGATGATAAGTGTCTGGTCTGGATTACTCTAGAAAAAGGGGCAGATGCTGAATGAAGATCAGGAATAAACTGCTGATTGGCTTTACCGCTCTGATGGCCATTTTGATTGTGCTCACATTTGTGAGTTATGAACGGCTGAACAGCAGCAATCAACAGATAGATCAGATGTATCAGGAACGTTATCTCAAAGTAAGATTCACTTCTGCTGCACGCGGAGAGGTTAATGATATCGCTAAAGTGCTGGCTAACTTGTTATTGAATCCAAACAACTCGACTGCAGCAGCAGACGCTGACCTGAAGGAGATGAAGGATCGAGGCGATCGCAACCTCGTAGAAGTGAGAAACCGGGCAGACAGTGCGCCTGAACATCAGCTGGTGGATCGTGTAAATACTGCATGGAATGCTTATACAGCCTATGCTACGAGACAGATTAGCCTGATGTCCCAGAACCGGGTAGAAGATGCGAATAACTACCGCAATTCAACAGGACTCGCCGTGCAAAAAGAGGCCGTAGATAGTTTGAATGCTCTTTCCCGTTATCAGGACCAAGAGATTGATACGGAGATTAAGGACGCTAACGCAGCGTATACCAGAGCAGTGCAGATTACAGTAAGTATCATGATTGCCGGATTGTTGCTGGCACTGGGTGTCATTATGTGGGTGCTGCCAAGCATTACACGTGGTCTGAATACCGTATCCATGATGATCACCAGTTTCGGCAAAGGCCGCTATCGGACTATCCGCCGCATTCAGGTCAACTCGACGGATGAGATTGGTCAGATTGCTAGTGTGTTCAAAGATGTGTCCAGCGATCTGGAAGAAAAACTGGAAGTTGAGAAGGCTTATATGCAGGCTCAACAGGATCAGAACTGGATGAGTTCGAATATTGCAAGAGTCCCGGAGTTGCTTCGGGGGATTGGATCCATCCGGCAAATTTCACAGATGTTTATCAGTGAGTTCACACCTGTGCTTGGTGGTCAGTTGGGTGTCGTCTATCTGATTGATGAAGAGAAACATCCCGACGAACTGAGACGTTACGGTGCATATGCATTTGAGGAGAATGAAGACGTTGGTAAAGAAATGTACCGGATCGGTGAAGGCTTGATTGGTCAGGCTGCACTGGATATGACACCGATTATTCTGGATAATACGCCAGATGATTACGTGCATATTGGTTCAGCTTCAGGTTCAACACGTGCTGCGGGCATCATGATCTATCCTGTTGTGTTCGAGGATGAATTGATTGGTGTTGTTGAGCTGGCTTCCTTTGAAGGGTTCAATGAACTGCACAAGCAATTGTTCTCTCAACTGATCATGAACCTGGGCGTTATATTGAACAATGTTCGACGTCGTTTGCGTGTGGAGGAGCTACTTCGTGAATCCCAGGCACTGACAGAGGAACTGCAGGTTCAATCGGAAGAATTGCAGACACAGCAAGAAGAGCTGCGCCGTTCCAATGAGAATCTGGAGGAGCAGACTGAGGCACTTAAACGTTCCGAGGAATTGTTGCAGCGTCAGCAGGAAGAACTGGAGCATTTCAATACAGAGCTCATTGCCAAGACGAGAGCGCTTGAGGAGCAGGTACGTGAAGTTGAAGAGAAAAATGACGAAATTGAGAAAACGAAGACACAGTTGGAACAACAAGCTACGCAATTATCGATGACAAGCAAGTACAAGTCCGAATTTTTGGCGAATATGTCGCATGAACTCCGTACACCACTGAATAGTCTGCTGATTCTCTCTCAGTTATTGTCGGAGAACAAGGGTGGAAACCTGACTGACAAGCAGCAGGAATATGCTCAAACCATCTACATGTCGGGCGCGGATCTGCTGAAGATGATTGATGAGATTCTGGATCTGTCCAAGGTGGACGCAGGTAAGATGGATATCAACTATGAGACAGTTCGAATGGAAGAGTTGACCAGCTTTGTTCAGCAGAATTTTGGACCAATGGCGAATAAAAAGGAACTCAACTTGAATATTGAGTTCGACAGCAATTTACCAGAATGGGTATACACCGACAGTCATCGCGTCAAACAGATTTTACGAAACTTGTTGTCGAACGCGTTTAAGTTTACCAACCGTGGTTCAGTCAGTCTGATTGGACGGCGGATGAAACCTGAAGAACTGCCGGGATATATGAATACCAATCAGGAATATATCGGATTTAGTGTGAAAGACACCGGCATTGGCATTCCATCCGACAAGACAGATCTGATCTTTGAAGCGTTCCAGCAAGTGGACGGGACAACAAGTCGGAAATATGGTGGGACTGGCCTGGGATTGTCCATTAGCAGGGAACTGGCACGTTTGCTTGGTGGCGCTATACAGGTGGAATCATCCGAAGGTGAAGGTAGTTGCTTTACCTTGTATCTGCCGGATAATCATGAAGAGGAAGCTCTATCGAAAAAAGGTGCTTCAAGAGAAGCGGCTGTATCCTCTGAGGAATTTTATGAACAGTCCATCGGAACACGGACCATGCTATCAAGTCATCAGTCCATCCTCTCTCCTGAACCGGAGCGGAGCGTGGATATGGATCTGTCTCCTACCCATACTCCAGATGTCATGCAGATCGAAGATGATCGGGAGAATCTCATGGAAGGTGACAAGATCCTTCTCATCATTGAAGATGATGTGAACTTTGCACATATTTTGATGGACATGGCGAGAGGTAGAGGTTTCAAAGCACTTGTTGCCCTTCAAGGTGACAAAGGGCTTGAAATGGCACGTCAATATCTGCCGGATGCCATCATCTTGGATATTCAATTGCCAGTTATGGACGGTTGGACCATTCTGGGTGAGCTGAAGAGCAGTTCGGCAACACGCCATATTCCGGTACATGTGATTTCGGTCATTGATGATATGAAGCAAGGATTGATGATGGGCGCCATTGCGTATCTGAAAAAACCGTCCAGCAAGGATTCACTGGATAAAGCTTTCTCGCATATCAAATCCTATACCGAGAATCAGCTGAAACGACTTTTGATTGTAGAAGATGATGAGATTCAGCGTAAAGCCATTATTGAATTGATTGGTCATGATGATGTTGCAATTACAGCAGTGTCCACAGGTAGTGAGGCTTTGAATGAATTACACAGTCAGCGTTATGACTGCATGGTGCTGGATCTGATGTTAACGGATATGACCGGGTTCGAGTTGCTCGACCAGATCCGGGATGATGAATATCTGAACGATCTGCCGATTATAATTTATACAGGCAAAGAACTGGATTCCAAGGAAGAAATGAAGCTGCGCAAATATGCGGAATCTATCATTATCAAGGATGTGAAGTCACCGGAACGTCTGCTGGATGAAACCACACTGTTCCTGCATCGGGTGGAAGCCAATTTGCCGGAAGACAAGCGTCGAATCTTGCAGAAGCTGCATAATAAGGAAACGTTGTTTGAAGGTAAGAAAATATTGCTTGTAGATGACGATATTCGTAATGTATTTGCCCTTTCAAGTGTCCTTGAAGGCTATCGTATGGATGTAACGTTTGCAGAGAATGGTCGTGAGGCTCTGGAAATTCTGGAGAAGAATCCGGAAATTGATCTGGTGCTGATGGATATGATGATGCCAGAAATGGATGGTTACGAAGCCATGACACGAATTAGACAGATACCGCAGTTTGAAAAGTTACCGATTATTGCGCTTACGGCCAAAGCCATGAAAGAGGATCGAGGCAAATGTATTGAGGCTGGAGCATCTGACTATGTGAAAAAACCAATTCAGACAGATCAATTGTTATCCTTGATGCGCGTATGGCTGTATTCGTAAGTTCATTATTCGTATGTTCATTGTTTGGGTAATGAAAGACAATACGACGAATACGCAAGTAACAAATGAAGAAGTGGAGAGAAATTATGACACCGTGGGAACCTACCGAAACAGGGACAGATTTGGTCCGCATGCCGCAAGATGAAGAGCGCGAGCTGATCGAGATTGAGTTGCTGTTGGAAGGCATGCACCGTTTATATGGTTATGATTTTAGAAACTATGCACTGCCATCCCTGAAGCGAAGAATCTGGCATCATGCACATGCCGAAGGTGTTAAGAGCATATCCGGCTTGCAGGAGCGTGTCCTTCATGACCGTTCCGCGTTTGAACGTTTTGTACAGAACTTGTCCATCCCTGTAACGGAAATGTTTCGAGATCCCTCGCTTTTCCGAATGTTTCGGGAACAGATTATTCCTATTCTGAGAACCTATCCGTACATCCGAATCTGGCATGCGGGTTGCTCTACGGGAGAGGAAGTCTATTCCATGGCCATCATGTTGCATGAGGAAGGACTGTATGACAAGGCAAGAATCTACGCGACCGATATGAATGATCGGTCATTGCAACAGGCTAAAGAGGGCGTCTACGGTATTGAGAAAATGAAATTATTTACTACAAATTATTTGGAGGCAGGGGGTACCAGAGCCTTCTCCGAGTACTATACAGCGAAATACAATTCGGTGATGTTTCACCCATTTCTAAGGAAGAACATTATATTCGCCGAGCACAATCTGGCAACAGATCGGTCATTTAACGAGTTTAATGTTATCTTTTGCCGAAATGTCATGATTTATTTCAATGATGAACTACGGAATCATGTGCATGGGCTGTTTCACGAGAGCCTGAGCCACTTTGGGATTCTGGTTCTGGGGTCTAAAGAATCGATACATTTTACAGAGTTCAGTGATACCTATGAGCCGTTAGACCGGACCGAAAAAATATACCGGAAGATCAAATAGGGGGTTAGGTTAGCCATGGGGCTCAATGAACCAATCCACATATTATTGGTAGATGATCGCCCTGAGAACTTGCTTGCGCTTGAAGCAGTTCTGGAATCGGAACAATATAAACTCGTTAAGGCAACTTCCGGAGAAGAGGCACTCCGCTGTCTGCTGAAAGACGAATTTGCGGTTATCGTACTTGATGTGCAGATGCCTGGAATGGACGGAATTGAGACAGCAAAGTTAATTAAGGCACGGGACAAGTCCAAGGATGTGCCGATCATCTTCATCTCTGCGAATAGCAGAGAGGCGGAGCACTTGTTTGCCGGATATTCAGCCGGGGCCATTGATTACATGGTTAAGCCGTTTATTCCTCAGATTTTGAAATCCAAAATCGAGGGCTTTGTGGAGATGTTTATCACCAATAAACGATTGAAGACACAGACGATGCTGCTTCACCAGAAGACACAGGAACTGGAGAAGATGAACCAACAACTCATTCAGGCCAAGGAAGAAGCGGAAATCGCAGCCAATGCGAAGACCGAGTTCCTGGCGATGATGAGCCATGAGATTCGTACGCCGATGAATGGAGTCATCGGTATGGTGGATCTGCTAATGGAGACGGAACTGAAGGAAGATCAGAAGGAGTACGCAGACATCGTTCGTCGCAGTGCCGATGCACTCGTGACGGTTATTAATGACATTCTTGATTTTACCAAGATGGAATCCGGCAAAATGGAATTGGAAGAGCATCCTTTCGAACTAGTCTCCTGTATTCGGGAGGTACTGGGATTGTTTGCTGCAGAAGCAGGCAAAAAGAATCTGGAACTGGACTATTTCCTCGAAGATTCTGTCCCTCAATTAATCTATGGAGATATGGCGAGGCTACGCCAGGTTCTCTTGAACCTGATTGCTAATGCGATCAAATTCACCGACCATGGCGGGGTATATCTGATCGTGTCCGTTAAGGAGGAGAATGGCGGACGAATGGCATTAGAGTTTGCCGTGAAGGACACAGGAATAGGCATTGCATCAGACAAGGTTGATCGCCTGTTTCAGCCATTTTCCCAGCTGGATACATCCATGACACGCAAGTACGGTGGAACGGGCTTAGGGCTGGCCATATGCAAGACTCTGGTCGAAATGATGGGTGGACAGATCTATCTGGACACTACGGAGCAGCGGGGGGCAACGTTTGTATTTACCATTCAGGCGAAACGTTATGTAGAAACCGAACTGGTACAGATGAACGGAGAAGAGAATCTGACGGATGTGAAGAATGAGAATAAATATCCTACGGTATTGATTGTGGATGATCATCCCATTAACCAGAAGTTGATGGCGATCATGCTCAGTAAGCTCGGGTTGTTATCGGACATAGCCGAAGATGGGCAGAGCGCACTGGACATGGTGCTTGGTAGCCGTCATGCCTATGATTATATATTCATGGATCTGCAGATGCCTGTGATGGACGGTCTGGAATGTACACGGCGGATTAGAGAGAGCTTGCCCCAGTCCAACCAGCCCATCATTATAGCCATGACTGCGAACGTTATGGAAGGAATTCAGCAACGCTGTACTGCCGCAGGTATGGATGATTATATTAGTAAACCGGTGAAGATGGGGAATGTAAAACAGAAAATAGCCCAGTTTCAGAAATCACGACAAATGTTAAACTCAGGTCCATCTGCCATGAATCATGCCAATTGAAACATTTGCCAAACTTCTTTTTGTTTCACTCGTGCTGAAGTTGGGTTATTAGGTAAGGAAACCATTGATCAGGAGAGAGATGTCTAATGAATACAAATAAGAATGAAAAATTCAATGCAAGAACTGAAACAGAAGACGGTGTGTGCACAGTGTATCTGACTGGCGAACTGGATTTGTCTGTCGCTCCTGACTTCCGCTTGGTGATGGAGCCGCTCGTGGACAACAAGGAACAGGATCTTATGATCAACATGAAAGACTTGAAGTATATCGATAGTACAGGGATTGGCATCCTGCTATCTGTTCTGAAGGCTAGACATGGAATGGAAGCTCGCTTTGAAGTACAGGAAGTTCCTGCGCAAATCCAGAAACTTTTTGACATGACGGGCATCGCCAAATTCTTTGTCACACAGAAGAATTCCCAATAGGAAAGGATCGAAAAAGGAATGAATGCAGAAGTTCAAAGAGTCACCCTTAATTTACCGGCGACAGCTGATTACGTTGATATTGTAAGACTCAATCTTTATGGAGTAGCATCCAAAATGGGATTCTCTTATGAAGACATTGAGGATATGAAAGTTGCTGTATCCGAGGCCTGTAACAACTCTGTACTGTATGCCTACTCACATGAAGGCGGCATGGTTGAAGTCGTATTTGAAGTGGATGGCGAAACATTGTCCATTACTGTTAAAGACGAAGGTGCCAGTTTCGAGAACATGAACCCTGCCGTGTCACGTGCCGGTCTTCACGACAAAGAATTGACAGAAGCTCAGATTGGCGGACTCGGGTTCTACCTGATGCAAGCCTTGATGGACGATGTCAGTGTGGAAAGTGAGGCGGGCAAAGGTACGAAAGTAGTACTCGTAAAACGTCTTGCAAGAAGTGAGGAGAAAGTATGAGTGAAAAAGTGACTCCCCCAGAGTCCATGTCTGAAGCAATAGGTTTGATCTGGGAATACCAGCAAACCCAAGATAATGAAATTGCAACAGTTCTCATCCGTAAATATGAACCGATGGTAAAGATGGCAGCAGGTAAAATTGCTCGGAATCGCCCCGATCTATACGAGGACTTGTATCAGACCGGGCAGATGGCATTGATTCGTTTGCTCAAGCAATACGATATCAACCTGGGTATCCCATTTGAACCTTATGCCATGAAGAGCATGATCGGTCATATGAAGAACTATTTGCGTGACAAATCCTGGTATATTCAGGTGCCCCGTAGAATCAAGGAAAAGGGAGCACTTGTGCAGCATGCCATTGATGAGCTAACCGTGAAGCTGGAGCGCTCACCTGGTGTGAACGAGATTGCTGAATACCTTGATTTGACTGCAGAAGAGACGATTGAGGTTCTAGCTGGTCGGGAATGTTACCACTATGTGTCGCTGGATTCTCCGTTATCTCAGGATGACAGTGCAGCCACATTGGGAGAACTGATCAGTGCAGATGTAAATGACTTCGATTCAGTTGAAAAACGGATGGACTTGCAACAGGCATTGGCGCAATTGAAGGAACAGGAACAGAAGGTACTTATTCTAGCATTCCAGGATGGCCAGTCTCAGCGGGCAATTGCCCAGAAGCTTGGTGTTTCACAGATGAGTGTATCTCGGATTCAGAAGCGAGCTACAGAGAAATTGAAACAGATCATGTCCAATGCTTCAATGTTATGAAAGATGAATCCCTGATGTTGTTGAGCACGGCATAGAGAAGGACACGTAATTCCATTGGAATACATACGTGTCCTTTTTGGGATTAAAAAGGTTGTATGCATGCAATAAACATATGTGCAGGAGTGGATATTGTGATTGTGGACCAAATCAAGCTGGAGGCTCGTCGCGACAAGTTATCTTACTCAGATCATTGGCAGTGGTGGGATTGGGTTGCACCTGATACGGATAGCATGAAGAATGCCTTGGAGGACCTGACCGAGGCCTTTCCGAATATGCAGTATTGGCTTCATAAAATTCAGGAAGTGGAATCGAATTATTTGTCCGTCCGTTTCGTGAATGGTACTGAGCCCGTCATATTTGGCTCCTTGTTATATGCGATTAAGAATGAGAGAGATGACAAACGAAAAGATAATCAGATGTTCTTTTATGTCGATCGCACCAACCTGGTTACCTTGAATATGGATGACAATACAAGAGGCATTATGAAGACAGATGAACGTGCGAATATGTTGCAACAATGTACGGTGGCGAGGGATGGCATGTTCGTACTTTTTCGAGCTATACTGCATTACTATCATGTGGGTATGGATCATTTTGAGATGAACCTGCGTGATTTGGAACGAAAGATGGAGTCTCGTAATGCACGTACCTTGATGGACCAGATTCTCGCTGCCCGATTTGAATTGTTATACTGGAGTAATCTGTTTATCCCATACTCGGAACTCATGGCCGCTGCCCATGAAGCTTACCTGAGTGAGATGAAAGACAATCGTTACTTTCTACAGCTTCAATATCGTGTGGAACGGATGGAGCGTCTCTTTAACCATTATGAGAAAGAGATTGACACTTTAATCTCTATTGATAATGCCATCTCAGGGGTTCGTGGCAATGAGATTATGAAGACGCTAACCATAGTTACAGCTGTGTTCATACCGGCAACGGCTGCTGGAGCGATATGGGGCATGAACTTTGAGAATCTGCCTCTGATCGACAAGAGCTGGGGAGTTGTACTGGTCATCGGACTGATTATCTTTAGCATGATCAGCATGTATGTATGGCTGATGATGAAAGGATGGACAGGAGACCTGCTGAAAGTGAAGTCTTCACAGCCTTCAGCTGAAGAGATCGAGAAAAAAGGAGCAACAGAAACGCATAGGGGATAGCCTATTGGCTAGTCCTCTTAGTTTTTGTAATCTTCAATATAGCCAAGTAAATCAGCAATGTATTGTCCAACAATCGGCATATTGACGAATTGACTGAGAATGAACGCCAGCAAACCCAGAACAACAAAGGTACCCACGGTTAGACCGAGTCCTCTTGCCATGCCTGCTGTAAAGTTAGTAATGATCCGCTTTTTGGGACTGCTGTAATTCTCAATAATATCTTTGATCTGTGCCCTCTCCAGACTGTCCGCAATCTGGTCCAGACGGGCGTTCAGCCGCTTTACCTCATGTCTTAATTCAAAAGGGTGCTCGCTCGTATCATACTGTTGCGCAGGTGTTCCTCCCGTAACTGGAGTATTTCCGTTGATTGTAACTTTACTCATGCTCCTTTTCCTCCCATTCGCATTGGATAAAAAATAGCCAGCTGGAATGCAGCTGGCTATTGGTCACTCGATCTACATCCCCTTACAGGCTAGTCGAGTTCAGTTCTTTACGTGCATCTTCCTTCGCTTCTACGGAAGCGGCAGCCACTTCATCAGATGCACGGGACGCTTCGTTAGCCACATCAGCGGACGCTTTTCGTACAGAGTCCATGACATCATTACGGCCTTGATTTACCGTTTTCGCAATTTCAGAAGTTTTGGAGGAGACCGTTTTAGCCAGTTCAGAGGCTTTGTCGCCTACAACCGTTGCCACTTCTTTAGTGCGATCAGTAACCATGCCTACTTTCTCGGAAAGATCACCACGTAATTCACGTCCTGGTTTAGGTGCAAAGAGTAGAGCTGCAGCTGCTCCCAGCAAACCCCCGATGAAAATTCCTTTGGCGAAAGTCGAACCCGTCTGTACAGGATATTGTTCTTCTACTTTATTCATGTCTAATCACTCCTTCTTCAAATTAAAAAACAAATACGAAACACCGAACACCTTGTTGCCCGAATCAGGCAGCCTGTCTTAGCAGTCTGGACACAAGCCCCAGCAAGAAAACAAAGAGCGCTGTACCAATGATGGCAGGAAGAATGGCAAAGTTACCGATAACCGGTCCCCAGTTACCAAGCAAAAGTGCTCCCAGCCAAGCTCCGGCAAATCCGGCAATCATTGCACCGATGATGCCTCCAGGCATATTGTGACCGGCTAGCGCATCTCCGATTAAACCGATGATGACAGCCATCACAATGCTGATAATGATGCCCCACATAACAACCGCCTCCTTTTAAACTTGATGTAGGATGTTGTCTGTTCGCGTTTGCTTACTTCGTATATAAACGCCGTGCATGCCTGTGAAACAACAAAGATGAGGATGAACGAACTGGAAATTAGAGGAATCCATTCTTCAACTGGTGCGTTTAATGCCTTTAATCATGCAGAAGATCCATGCCAATCCAGCGGCAAACCCCGTAAATACATCTGTAGGATAATGAACGCCCAGCATGATGCGGCTGATGCCAATCAATAAAATAAATATAATGCCGCATAGAACAGGAAGCCAAAAACCAACAGAATTATTCCGTTGTCGTTCGATCGCCCAGATGACAAAGAGCATACCGTAGAAACCCATGGAGATCATCGCATGACCGCTGGGGAAACTGTATCCGTGAACGACCAGCAAGTGATCCAGCTCAGGCCGGCTCCGTTTGAAAAATTCTTTCAATAACGTGTTCAGAATCCACATCACGGCAAAGCTTCCCAAGATCGTATATCCATATATAACAAACCTTGGACTGCGTTGCGTGAATACAAGAAGAGCAAAACCTCCTGCAGCCACAGCAGAGATCTTGAATGAGCCCAGTGCAGTTATGAATGAAGTATAAGGGAACAGGTGGAGGCGTGAATCCGAATTCAAATAAAATAATTGCTGAATCCAATCATCCAGACGAATAATATCATCAGCGCCTAACCAGGCACCTAGAGCGGCCAGGATGAATACGACTGAAGCGCTAAGCGCCATACCCGCCAAACTCCAGTTGAGCAAGGTGCGTAATAACATGCCGGGAGTTGAAACGGATGAGGATGGTAGATACGATTTGCGCGGCATAGTGAGTTTCTCCTTCAGTAGTAGTAATAGATGAATGTAGATTGATATAGGTATACCCGAAATACCTGTCGAAAAAACTGTAAAAACGTCGTTTTTGTACTATACTATTTAAGATATCCCATGCGGCGTCGTGACGCAAAGCAGAGATGAATTCGGGAGCATAAAGGAGAGAACTCGCATGGAGAGTGCCTTGTTAATTAAAGAATACCGTGCAGGCGTTATGGAATCCGCCCATTACGGACACATAAGTATTACGGATAAGCAGGGTCGAATCGTATACTCGGCTGGCAATCCTCATTTTCGAGCGTTTACTCGCTCATCAGCCAAACCTTTTCAGGCCATTCCAGGCATTCGGGCAGGAATTGCCAGTCATTATGGCCTCTCAGCACAGGAGATTGCTATCATGTCTTCTTCGCATCGTTCGGAACCGGAACACATTCGGGTGCTGGAGCAGCTATCCGGTAAGATCGGGTTGGGTGAAGAGTGCTTGATCTGTGCTCCAAGCTATCCGCTTAATGAAGAAAGCCGAAATGAATGGTTACGTGGACAAGGGGAGAAACGTCGCATTTTACACAACTGTTCCGGCAAACATCTGGGAATTCTGGGATACAGTCAGATGAAGCAGATGGATCTGGGCAGTTACGCTGAGCCGGATCATCCAGTGCAACGTGAAATTCTTGAAACCTTTGCCGACCTGGCAGGCATTGAGGAGAAAGAGATTGAGCTTGGGACGGATGGCTGTGGCTTTCCGGTATTTTCTTTGCCGTTGTCAGCATTGTCGAACGCCTATCTGAAGCTCGCTTGTCCCGATCTTATCGCTGATCCTTCCACAAGAACAGCTGTCGAGACCATCACATCGGCCATGAATGAACATCCGTTGATGGTAGGTGGCACGGAGCGTGTAGATTCAGTACTCCTGGAAGACGATAATATAGTAGCGAAAGGTGGATTCAAGGGTGTATTCGGATTCGGCCTGAAAAAGGAACGACTGGGAATCACCTTCAAGGTACTGGATGGTTCCGAAGAAGAGTGGGCCATCATTACCCAATCCATTCTGAAACAGATTGGTTATTCCAATGAGCAAACTATTGCACGACTGGCTGAAGTCTTTCCATCGGGCATTCGTAATGATGCAGGGAACCTTGTTGGTCATACAGATAGTGAGTTCCTTCTGCACTCACTTGATGATAGCCTATAACCTTAAGAAGGGGCGTGATTAGAGTTGCCGGACCCCGGGTAAAGATGACATACCAACTGGTATTGATCTATACAATTCATATACACGCGTGGACTGCCGTAGTAATGTGGCAGCTCTAAACCCTTGGAGGTGGATGAACATGATTAAAGTGGTGACATCGGAAGAAAGGCACACGTCGGATCGAGGTTGGATACACAGTGAATTCAGCTTTTCCTTTGCGGATTATGATGATCCGAGCAATGCCCATTTTGGCTGTTTGCTTGCTCATAATGACAACACACTGATGCCGCAAGAAGGCTTTAAGAAACATCCACATCATGATCTTGAACTTGTCAGTTATGTCATATCAGGTACGCTCAAGCATACGGACAGCATGGGAACAGAGCAATTACTTGAGCCGGGCACGGTTCAGGTTATGAGCGCAGGTACGGGAGTGGACCATTCCGAGACCAATCCGTCAACGGATGAACCGGTACGTTTCCTCCAGATGTGGTTTTTGCCATCTGAACGTATGCTGAAACCTTCCTATACGAATCGAAGGGTAGAGGCTCAGGAACAGTTGAATCGTCTATGTCCGATTGTATCAGGACAAGGCGGCGAGGGAGCCGAGGGCGCTTTGGCTATTTCCCAGGATGTAACCTGCTACCTGTCCCATTTGGAATCCGGTAAGAAGTTGATGTACCCGCAGCACGAAGATCGGCGTACACATCTTTTCCTGATCAGTGGACATGTCGAGATCAATTGTTCGGATGGCAATTTCAACCTCAAGCCAGGGGATGCTGCACGAATTCGTAAAAGCTGTGATCTGCAAATCACGAGTACAGGCAGTGAACCTGCCGAATTTGTTCTGGTTGACCTGCCTTAATGTTCATGTTATCCCATAAGGATGGTTTTAAAATATAATGAAGCAAAAAGGGATCTGTCCTCCACATGCACGTGGAAACAGATCCCTTTTTGGCTTGTTCTTAAATATGTCTTCATAGAAGTTGCAGATGACCAAGATCAATACTGTGCTAAGATTTACGAAGATTACCCAGTTCCGAAGCGACAGCTTCCACTTCTGAGATACTGAGATGTTCCTTGCTCAAAATCATTTCATACAGGTCAAACAGATCTTCATATTTCTCGAGTGGGAATGAAGAAGCTTGCATGGCGGCACCGCTTGCCATACGAAGTTTGGTTTTGATCGCTTCAATCATATATTCCATATTGGCTGCTGTTGCTTGTGTTAAATCCATCGTTAAGTTCATCCCTTCCGTATCGGAAACTCCTGTTATTGTATCATGATTGGAAGTGCTCAGGCCAATGCTTTTGCGGGGAAACGAAGCATCGGTTACAATGATGGATACAACAACAGGGATCAATGGAGACCTGAGTGTACTGGAGGGAATACAGCTTGGCAGCGTATAAGCGAGAAATGGTTCGCCAACAAGGAAGGGAAGTCCGTAAAGGTGTACCTGCAGGGGATCTGCTCTTATTTTTCAAAAACATTGTTCAACTTCATTCTCCAGATGAAATTACGTTTGTCTGCATCGGCACCGATCGTTCCACCGGAGATGCGCTGGGCCCACTGACAGGAAGTGTACTGCAAGAGAAGGGAATGGAGAACGTGATCGGCACGCTGTCTTCCCCTTGTGATGCAGATACATTGGAGAAAAAATTGGCACTTGTTCCACCACATCATGCCATCATAGCAATTGATGCGTGTGTGGGTCCCCAAAATGCTGTAGGTACATACTATCTCTCAAATAACCCACTCATCCCGGCTCAATCGGTTGGAGGCAAGCTGCCACCTGTCGGACAATACAGTGTAGCAGCTGTGGTCAATGCCAACGGGCCAAGGCCCTATTCCATATTGCAGATGACCTCGCTTCACTTGGTTATGGGGATGGCGAGAACGATTGCAGATGCTGCAATCGAAGCATGGAAATGGAGATAAACGTTTCATTCATGATAACCAGGCTTAATAATATACAACCTGAATTATATCATTCGCGCAGAGAGAGGGATTCATATGGAAAAAGTGATGTGTGATGGAACGACGATTTGTTATGCCGAACAAGGTAAGGGAGAAGCACTCATTTTGCTCCACGGATACTGCGGCAGTTCATCGTATTGGGACGAGGTCGTACCTGAGCTGGCACGCAGCTATCGCTGTATCGTACCTGATCTGCGTGGACACGGAAAAACAGATGCACCTGTAGGGAGTTATACTATCGAGCAGATGGGCAACGATGTATTACAGTTGATGGATGAACTAAATGTAGAGAAAGCGGTTCTCCTGGGACACTCCATGGGCGGATACATTGCGCTCTCGATCGCACAGCGCCATCCAGAACGCCTGAATGCATTTGGTCTGATTCATTCCACAGCCTATCCGGACAGTGAGGAAGCCAAGGAGAAACGCCTTCGCGCTGTATCCACCATTCAGACCGAAGGTATCGTGCATTTTGTAGATGGACTGGTTCCCGGCCTATTCGCACCAGAACATGTCGAGACATTGTCTACGCAAGTAACACGTGTGAAGGAAATTGGTTACCAGACTGCACCCCAAGGTGCTGTCGGCGCTGCACTTGCTATGCGGGAACGGCCGGATCGCCGTGACGTATTGTCGGCTACCCCATTACCTGTATTACTGGTAGCGGGAGAGAAGGATGCCGTTATCCCACCAGAACGTACATTTACAAGTGACAAGCCTCATATAGTGCAAGCCGTTATTGCTAGTGCGGGGCATATGAGTATGTACGAAGCTCCTGAAGAGTTAATTCAGGTCATTAAGCAATTCATGGCGGGATTATCGAAGTAATTTAATTTCATGAGTACCAGTACCATTCAAGTCCAACCCCTGCAACGTCCCTTTGGGACAGGCGGGGGTTTGGTGCGTTTAGGGCCATAGATGCGTATGTCTGTTTTTGGCTTTTTGTCATGGCATGAATTAAAATCATTATAAAGGGACGATGTGAGAACGAGTGGATTAACATGGTCGAACGATGAGGGGGCATACAGCATGTTCAGAAAAGATTATCTGCTCCGCATGATGGAGGAAATGACAGAGGCCATTGGCAAAGTGTTCACGCTCAAACAGCAACGTAAGCACACCGAGGCTTTGTCTGAACTGGATGAGTTGATGCGCAGGCAGTTTGGGTTGAACTTATCTTTACTGAACTCATTGCCAGCGGAGGATGTCATTGAAATGTTCCGTTTTCGTGGAGTTATCGAAGTGGACAATCTGCAGCAAGCAGCCAGGCTGATTGAAGAAGAAGCTTACATTTATCAAGAGAAGGCCAGAGTGGAAGGCATAGATGATCAGGAGAGAATGGACGCAGAGGATGACGCACTCATTCGAATGATGAGATCACTTCATTTTTACCTGTATGCATTGAATCATGGCGCTAATCCTAAGTTATTGGACGCACCGGAACGGGTGGAGGCTGTATTGGGTCTCACGAAAGAATATGAACTCCCTGCCCGAACCGTGAGAGAGCTTGCCCTGTATCGTGAGCAACAAGGACGGTACGACCAGGCAGAGAACAGTTGGTACAGATTGTTACAGCTTGGTGCTGACTTCCCGGTGAATTATCGAGCTGATGTGCAGGCGTTCTACGAAAGATTGAACCATCTGACGGATGAACAACTGGAGCAAGGTGGTCTGCCACGGAACGAAGTTGAAGAGGGGCTGGCTGAACTCAATCGCTAAGAGATGAACTCATAAAATGTGGCTTGGATCAAGGCTTGTTACATGCCTTCACTTGGAGAGGGGACGGAAGTGTGGTATGGTAACGGTTGACCAAACCAAACCGAAAGTGAGATGTACCCCGTGGATTCATTGCGAAAGCTTATACAAGACATCTTTGAACAGAATTCGCTGATTACAGCGACCTGGAGCCAGCTGCGCAGACGGGACAATGTCTCGTATACCAAAGTGCAAGTCAAGCCGGTGACACTGAAGAATCAGCTGCATTATCAATTTGCATTTCATTATAACAATAAAGTGCTGCACGAGAATTTGACTCCGGCTGAAGCGGCGGATCGCATGACTTTGCTATGCGAAGAGACGTTTCGTCAAGGGCTGCTCTGCACGACCGAGGCAGACTATCAAATTTTGATCAGCAAAAAATATAAAGTATCCATACTGACTAAATCTGCATCCAAGACTGCGGTGGATTTGTCGCATAATCGCAAGAAGCAATATGTATTGGAAGAGGGAGTGCCTGTCTCGTTCCTCGTTGAACTTGGTATTATGAACGAAGAAGGTCGTGTGCTGGCTCGTAAGTACGACAAGTTCAGACAGATCAACCGTTTCCTCGAAATGGTGCAGGATGTCATACCGCATCTACCCGAGGGACGTCCGCTGACCATCGTAGATTTTGGTTGTGGCAAGTCTTATCTGACATTTGCCTTATATCATTATCTGTCGGTACAGCAACGGCGTTCGCTCAAGATCATCGGTCTCGACTTGAAGGCTGATGTCATCGAACATTGTAATGATTTGGCTAACAAATTACATTATAGTGACCTCAAGTTCCTGGTTGGGGACATCGCCGACTACGATGAACTCAATGAAGTGGATATGGTCGTAACGCTGCATGCTTGTGATACAGCTACTGATGCGGCTTTGGAGAAGGCAGTTCGCTGGGGCGCTTCAGTCATTCTGTCTGTGCCTTGCTGTCAGCACGAGCTGTTTGACCAGGTTGAATCTTCTGTGATGAATCCATTGTTGTCTCATGGCATCTTGAAGGAACGTTTCTCCGCACTGGCTACGGATGCGATTCGTGCCAAGCTGCTGGACCTGATGGGATACAAAACACAACTGTTAGAATTCATCGATATGGAGCATACGCCCAAAAATATATTGATTCGTGCCGTTCGTGGTCAGGCAGGCCAGATAACGGATATGTGGAATGAATATACAGCTTTCCGTGATTTCATTCATGCCGATCCATATTTGGAGCGGGCTTGTGCAGATTTGCTTCCAGGCGATGGCAAGCAGGTAAGCCAGAAATCGAGCAAAGAAGCCGTTCAGGATTCCGCGAATTGCGATCTTTGCTAAGTGTGTCAATGACAATCCAGGGACATACTGCAATTAGGGTCTCTGAATGTAAACATTAATACAGTGCATATACTTCGTAGCAAGCAACATTATAGCTGTCAGAACGATCAGACAGAAGGACCCGTGTATCGGGGACTTCTGTCTTTTTTGTTGTGTGTGCGGAGCGGTGAAGGGAGGTGAACGTGGATGAAACATCGGACAACAGACAAGAGAATTTTAAGAAGTAGACGAGGGTATGAGGAGAACAGGGAAATGGTGGAACACCCCTTTGACAGGTCCCATCATGCAGATGGTACAAAATATGTAGATAACAGGTACTTATGTAATGAGGAAAGTGGGGACAGTACATATAATCCAAATGGAGCTATCCAAACTGAGGGGTCAGGTAGTTTTTCTCAAAGTTCAAGGCGTAAACGTTATTCAGGATTGGGGTGGACTGTTGGGTTGGGCATACTCTCCATTGTCTTGCTGCTTGCAGGATGTCTGAGTCGAGGACTGTACTATTCCACCAATCTATATTCTGTTCTTCTGATCGCAGCAGGAAGCACCTTGATCATGGTAACCCTGTTCCTTGTAGGTATTCGTCCACAGAAGGCGAGTGAACGAATAGTGGAGAAAACACTTCGATTTCCGGGAATGTGGCGGGTGTTATGGCCGCTGGCGATGATGATTTGTTACGCCCTACATGCATGGGCAGGCTCGGTGAGTAAGCAGGGCAGTATGGATGAGATGCTGCGATGGAGCCTGCTTGCAATGTTTGCCCTGCTCACCGCAATACTGGCTGCGCGTACGGATGGTGCGCGCTGGTTAGCCTGCGGTTGGCAGATGGCAGGCGGCTTGCTCGTGCTAAGCGGCATCCTGGCCGTGTGCGGGGTATTGCCGCTGCCCTTCGGGGTGATGCGGACTGCTGACCCCGAGATCAGCTCCGCCGGTGCCCGGCTCGGCGGATTATTGCAGTATCCGAATGCGTACGGTGCCGTTGTCGGCATGTACGCATTGGAGCGGCTGACGGCCGCCGCACGAGTCATAGCCCGGCCTGTTCCGGCCGGGCGACTCATCGCGGCAGTGCTGCCGCTCATGCCTGCGCAAGCCGCGCTCCTGCTGAGCGAGTCGCGCGGCGCTTGGCTGGCGACCGGCTGCGCCGCGGTCGCCGCCTTCGCTGTGCAGCGGCGCGGTGCCCGCCTGCCGCTGCTGCTGGCCACGGCCGCGCCACTGGCGTGCGCGGCCTGGCTGTACCGCCAGCTGGCTGCTGCCCAGCTGGCGCCTGCACCCGTGCCCGGCCTGCTGGCACTGGCCGGGGCATGGGCAGCTGCGCTGCTCGGCACGCTGCTGCTGTGCCGTCTATGGCACAGCGGCGCCGCCAAGGCTCCTCGCGCCGCTGCCCTGACGGCCATCATGCTGGCGGGAACCACCGCCGCACTCATGGCCGTGGCCTCCACCGCCGATCGCCTTGCGGCTGGTGTCGGCACAGGGGTGTCCCGCCTGCACCTGTGGCGGGACGCCCTCCAGCTGTGGACCGAGGCCGCATGGCTTGGCCACGGGGGAGACACATGGCGCAACATGTTCCGCGCCATTCAATCCTCGCCTTATGTCGGAGGCGAGGTTCACAACGGCCTGCTCGATCTTGCCCTGGATACGGGCTTGGTCGGCATCCTGCTTGTCGCAGGGTGGTTTCTCCTCACCCTGCGAAGCATGCTTCACGTTGCACCGCAGCTCATGCCATCTTTGCTTATTTTTGGCCTGCATGGGGCGATGGACTTTGACTGGAGTTTCACACTATTCTGGATGCTCTTCATCTGGCTCGGTGCTTGGGCAGCTGCATTAAAGAAGGAAGCGATGGAAGGCAAGCGATCCGAGGGTACTGTCGAATACAGCCCACCCAGACCTCATCTATCCGATTCCCCACCAACCCAATCCCGTCTAGTATCTTTACTGATGCGTTCCTTCTCTCATATTCTCCAGCGTTTAACTTATTGGGGAATACGGGCATCAGTAGTGATGATTATCCTGTTCTGGCTCGGTGGAACAGTCTGGCTGACCTCCCGATACGCCGTAGCAGAAGTACAGTACCGTCAGGCGATGTCTGAATCGGATGGAACTCCCGTACAAAAGGCACATCTAATAGCTGCCTTTCAATCGAATCCGAATCGACCAGATATTATCTTATCCCTTGCACGATCTCTCAGGGGGCAAGAAGCAGAATCACTCCTTCTGAACAGCCTGTCCCATTCCCCGGTGCACCCTCAGATTTACTTCGAACTGGGACGATTGGCAGCCCAATTCGGCGAAGGACAGCAGGCAGGAGAATATTTTGAAAAAGCTATTGCATTGAATCGCTATGATGGCATTGGCCAATCCGCGGCTTTGTATTGGATGGAGCAGGCTGCGCGGCGGGAATGGGAGGCAGGATTCACGAATCGAGCCCAACAGACTGCCGCCGCTGGTGTACAGATGTATGAACGTTATCGTTTGTTGGTGGAGAAAGTGGAAGCAGGGGGCGTTCATAATGATCGTCGTTTTGTAATGGAAGAGAATGCTCTAGATTATGGAGAGAACCTGCGCAAGCTTGCTTCCGCAACTGCTTCATCTCCTCGGTTTACTCCAGAGATCTTCTAAGGAACACAGGACGTCTTATTTGGCTTTCCGCTACTCTTTTTAACTTGTAAGGAACATCAGACACGTTATTTCCCAAAATCCTCTGAAAAAACGCGATAAAAGGCTGGAAATTCCGATTTAGCGTGTCTCAGATTCCTTAGATCTCTAACAGTGCTTCAAACCCTTGAATAAGACGCCTCAGATTCGTTACCGCTCGTGGGCTTGAGCATAACAAATTACTCGCTGTTTTTGTTCATGCCAACTGCGGAGGTCGGCTCCACGCTCTGCTCAACCGCAAGCCAGAGGACGACCCCGAATTGCCCTCAGAGCGAAGCTTTTCATTTCTACATATTTACAGTCGATACCCGCCAAATGCATGCTGAAATGCATCTTTTAATGGTTCAACATCCACTTCCCATAGCGCAGCAATCTCTGCACTGACATCCGTGTTCCACCACTCACATAATTTTTTGCGGTTGTCGCGATTTTCCCCGATCCAGAGCAGGTTGGCAATTACCTTACGGTAATAACATTCTTCCGCCTGCTTCATTCGTTCGGGGGAGACGTACACCTTCAGCCGTTTGGCTGTGCGGTACAGTTCCTTGCTGCATGCCCGGCGAATTCCCCTGGCGGAAGGAAGATTTTGACCAGATTGCGTATGTTTGACCGGTGGAGAACCGGGTATTGACTTGTGTGACATCTTCTCACGCTCCTCTCCCCATACCATATGCGAAACGCTGCAAACGGGACACTATCCCAGGCTTGTGAAGTAGCAACGTCCACAGCCCTGTGATAAAATAGGGACGAACATCCATGGTGCGGAGGGGCACCGCCAATCAGGATGGAGAAAGAGGGTTGAGATGGACTTTATTCATAACCTTGTCGGCCAATTGTTCGATTGGATTCAAAGTCTCGGATACTTTGGAATCATGCTTGGATTAATGATGGAAGTCATCCCGAGCGAAATTGTGCTGGCGTATGGAGGTTTTCTCGTTTCACAAGGTAATATCAACTTTTTCGGTGCTATGATTTTCGGAACAGTGGGCGGTGTGATTGCCCAATTATTTATTTACTGGATTGGCCGTTATGGCGGTAGACCTGTACTTGAACGCTACGGTAAATACATACTCATCCAGAAAAAACACATCGACCATTCCGAAGAGTGGTTCCGCAAGTATGGTACAGGTGTCATTTTCACGGCTCGTTTTGTCCCGGTGGTACGACATGCAATCTCCATCCCGGCTGGCATCACGAAAATGCACGCAGGCAAATTCATCTTGCTTACTACACTCGCTGTTATACCTTGGACTGCATTGTTTATATATTTAGGGATGATTCTTGGAGATCAATGGAAGCACATTGATGAGAAAGCAGCACCATATGTTATGCCTATTTTGTTGGTCGCTCTAGCCCTTATGATTGTTTATGTACTTATTAAATGGATGAATGCTCGTAAAAAGAAAGGAAGTGTCTAGTCATGGGTAAACCCAACTTGTCTCACAAATTCGGTAAAGGTCTGCCACCGAAGGATTTCATCGAGAGTATGACCAAGAACCAGAGTGAATTTCAGGCCAACTATGATAGCTTTACATGGTCGAATGAAGAGGATCGTGAGTTCTTTGAGAGCCTGAACCATCGCGACGATCTGCGTGTGTTAATTCTGGCTGCTGACTGGTGCGGGGATGTTGTACGTAATATTCCGGTTGTGTTCCAGGCGCTTGAAATCTCAGGAATCCCAACAGAAGTTCTGATTATGGAGAACCATCCGGAAGTGATGGATGAGTTCCTGACGATGGGTGGACGCTCCGTGCCAGTCGTTATTTTCGCCGATACAGGCGGCCACGTGTTGGGTCAGTGGGGACCTCGTCCGCAGCATGTACAGGAAGTTATGATTGAATTCAAACGCCTTAATCCGGATCGTGAAGCAGCAGACTATCAAGAAAATTTAGCTGTAGCGCGTCAAGAGATAGGCAAACGTTATGGGGAAGGAACGGAGTCACATGCAGTCATTATCCGTGAGTTGCGTGAACTGATTTCGGGTTACTAAGTCGATATGCTTAACATTCGTACGTTTACACTAGGCCCGCTTCAAACCAATGCGTATCTCCTGCAAGGAGATGATCCGAGTAAAGCAGTCATTATCGATCCGGGCATGAATCCAGGGCCGCTGCTTAAGGCGATCCAAGACTTGGAGATCGAAGCCATTCTCCTGACTCATGCTCACTTTGATCATATGGGTGGGGTAGATGAGATCCGTCAATTGAAGGGATGTCCTGTGTATCTTCATGATTTGGAGAGTGACTGGCTCACAACCCCAAAATTAAATGGATCTTTGAATTGGCCGCAGGCGACACCGCCGCTTTCGACAGAGCCTGCCGAATATGCCATGGACGAAGGACAGAAGCTGAATCTGATTGGTCATACGTTTAAAGTGTTCCATACACCTGGACACTCACCAGGAAGTGTAAGTCTGCTTTGTGGTAATGACCTGTTTGCCGGTGATGTGCTGTTCCGCATGGGTGTGGGCAGAACGGACCTGACCGGAGGGCGTGAACGGGATCTGATCGATTCGATCCAGAACAAGCTTTACACCTTTGCAGATGAAGTGAAAGTGTATCCAGGTCATGGACCCAAAACGACCATTGGTTATGAGAAACAGAACAATCCTTACGTGTCCGCAAGATAATCCGACAGGATATGTGAAGAAAGTCTGGACAAGTGACAACTTTTTCATTAGAATAGCAATTAGTTGTTACAAGCGTTAAGGCATCATCTAACTGAAGCATTACCAAGAAACACCCAACCTCGCGAAGCACGCAGACTGTGGTCTATACCCGGTTTGCGTTCTTTTTTTATTTTCAGCCGTTTTTTTATCGCAGAATCAGCCAGATTTACCCTACATAGAAATGCATGACACGCTTCATAACAATCCAGTTTGAGACCAATAGCAAGTACAGATTGATTTAGAAATAATAAATTTAAGAAAATAGTATATAAGTTGAACTAATCATTTACAGGATAACGGAGAGGACAGAAAAAACCTTAAAAAGCGAAGCGTTCGCCTTTATCACCGGATTTTCCCTTTAAGAAAAGGGAATCAAAAAATCTGGGGATAACAGCGATTGGAAGGTTATTCTGTCATCGTAGTGTCAGTGTAAATAATCTTTAGTTCAACTTATATAGATCAAGAGAGCGGGGAAGATCAGAGTGGAGAAAACAAGAGTCATTCCGTTGGGACAGCGTGTCGAGTATCCGATTATTGAAGAAAACCGTCGCATGTTGGATAGTGGAAAAAGAGAAACAGGTACTAACCGAGCTTTAATACATAATCCTAGCGTGACCAATGAAGTGATCAAGCCTCAGCAGAATATATGGACAAGCCGTGTACTAAGAAACGGAGCCTGCAACCAACCGTGGTTCGACAAACTGCAAGATTACCGGAATCAAGTCTGATTGCCCGGGAAATTGTCGGGTTTAATTTTTTTTGATTCCATTGAACGTTTCTGCAGAGACTGTCGTATTAACTCCAGATTGAACGGGAAGCAGGTGATTTTCATGATAAAGACAGCTGAGCTTGAAGAGGTACGCAGAGCAGTATCGGGGGACGATAGCGCACTCGCAGCGTTGTTGCAACGTCACTACACTTTTGTGTATAAGTATCTTGTCAAAGTGACAATGGACGCTAACCTCGCAGAAGAGACGGTGCAGGATACGATGATTCGTTGTATGGAAAATATCCATCGATATGATGGCACGTCTGCCTTTTCATCATGGATGATCACCATTGCGACCCGCATCTATATCGATAAGACAAGACGTAAGAAGAGAGAACAGAACTGGCTTGCTCTCATCCGGGATCAGGCTGTACGTCGATTCCGCTGGCAGCTTGAGACTCGGAATGAAGAATGGACAGATGTCATGGATGCGATGACAAGACTGACACCCGAACATCGTGTTGCAGTGCTACTGAAGCATTATTATGGATACGGGTATGACGAGATCGGGGAAATGTTGGCTATTCCTGCCGGAACGGTGAAGTCACGCACAGCTTATGGTCTCCGTCAGTTAAGAAAGGAGCTGGAATAAGGATGGGCAGATCAGATGATGCACAAGAACAAGAAGTTGTAGAACGATTGCAGCAACACATGAAAGTGCTGGATGATGCATTTGAGCCGACAAGTATTCCTTCCTTGGGTTCACTTGAAGCCCAAGTGAGGGAACGGAAACAGATTAGACGTCGAGCCAATTGGATCGAGATGATATGTTTCTGGTTGGTTGGATTGCTTGTCATTACGTTCGGGGCATTATTTTTTGTATCTGCTCCAGCTCTATATTTGGGAATCCAGGCTCTTGGTACAGCTGTTGCGGTGATTTTGGCTGTGATCTGGGCAGGACGGCGCCGGAAGGAGGTTCGTCATGAATAAAATGCATTATTCATTGGATGAGGTTTCTCCACTGTGGCTTACATTGCTTGGCATTTTTCTTCTGGTTCAGGGCACATGGATCTTTCAGGACGCACGCAAACGTGGACGTTTCCCCTGGTTATGGGGATTATGGGGGATCACCGGATTTCCCACGCCGCTCATCATATACTGGTTCGTCGTGATTCGATCACAACGCAAGCCAGGCACACAAAACAAGAAAATATGATTGTTTTAATAGAGGTTGTTTAAAAAAGTCCGCTACTCCATTTCTAACTTCATCCCATCTTCTCGGTACCGAATACCGTTCTTTTTAAACACGTACTAATGCAGAGAAAAAAGATTTTGCACAAATATGTTGTTTAATTCTAGTATTCCTAGACATCGTTATTCTTTTCTAGTAGACTATACAGATAAATATTAATGATAGACTACCAGGAGGTTAGACGATGCTGCGATTAGGAGAGAAGGTTGTCATCGTCGCGGATGCGTTTGAGCAGAATCTTCCTGTGGGGGAATATGGTTTCATCATCGCTTATGACCGGAATCCGGACAATGCGTTCGATTACGTGCTTCGAGTGCCGCAGGTGAACCGGAACTTTTTTGTTCCATCCGGCGACGTCGATCTGGAAGAGGTTCTGCTGAAGCAGGAAGCTGAGCGGGTCGAGCGAGAAGCGTTGATAGATTACGCCCTTGCGACACACAATGAGAAGCTGTTTCATCATCTGATGAACGGAGATTTTCAAGCTGTGGAAGAGGAAGAGGAAACCGCGAACGATGTTATGTCACAGGCGGATTTTATAAAGCAGGTTAATCTGCGTGCATGGATTTAGAATTTTAAGAGTCGGCTGATGCCGGCTCTTTTTTATTTTATAAGTTTGATTTCAGCTTCCCGGAAGCCTGTCAGGTCATTTGCATTGAATTGTCGAACTATCTCACCTATAATGAAAAAAGTTATCTTGAGACTTTAGCCCGTTAAACGAGCGATTCGTTTCAGGTCGTTTCGGGAATCAGAACGAATGAAGGAGGCATCCGCTAATGAGTATTTCGAATAATGACGTTCAGCATGTGGCCAAGCTGGCCCGGCTCAACTTGACTGCTGAAGAAGAACAGACCCTGACAGGTCAGCTGAACGCGATTTTAAAATATGCAGAAAAGCTGAATGAGCTGGATACAGAAGACATCGAACCCACCACTCACGTTCTGCACGTAAGCAATGTTATGCGTGATGATGAGACCAAAGAAAGCCTGTCGATTGAACAGGTGATGCGCAATGCACCGGAAGAAGAAGACGGGCAGTTTAAAGTGCCTGCTGTAATGGAATAACGGATAACCGGAAGGAGGACAAAAACAGTGAGTTTATTTGAACAATCGTTGCCTGAGTTACATAACAAGCTGCATGCCAAAGAGCTGTCGGTCAGCGATCTGGTGGATCAGGCGTATCAGAACATTGGCGCGCATGATGATAAAGTTAAGGCATATTTGGCACTGGATGAAGAACAAGCACGCGCTCGTGCACGTCAACTGGATGACCGTCTGGTTAGCGGCGAGGAGAAAGGTTTGCTTTTCGGCCTGCCTGTAGGCATTAAGGATAACATCGTTACAAACGGACTGCGCACGACGTGTGGTAGCCAGTTTCTTCGTAATTTCGACCCGGTGTATGATGCGACAGTTGTCGAGAAATTGAAAGCTGCGGATACCGTAACTATTGGTAAACTCAACATGGACGAATTCGCCATGGGCGGCTCCAATGAGAATTCAAGTTTCTCCCCTGTACGTAATCCATGGGCACTTGATCGTGTTCCAGGAGGCTCCAGTGGTGGTTCTGCAGCAGCTGTGGCTGCGGGAGAAGCATACTTTACACTCGGATCAGACACAGGTGGCTCCATCAGACAGCCTGCTTCGTATTGCGGTGTTGTTGGATTGAAGCCGACCTATGGACTTATTTCCCGCTTTGGTCTTGTGGCATTTGCTTCATCCCTGGATCAGATTGGACCTTTGACGAAAAATGTTGAAGATTCTGCCTATGTATTGCAAGCCATTGCTGGTTATGATGGCAAAGATTCGACATCTGCAAAAGTGGAGATTCCCGATTATTTGAGCGGACTGACAGGTGATGTCAAAGGACTTCGTATTGCCGTTCCGAAAGAATATATCGGTGAAGGCGTCGATCCACAAGTGAAAGAGACAGTTCTGTCTGCATTGAAAGTTCTCGAAGGACTCGGGGCAACATGGGAAGAAGTATCCCTTCCGCATACCGAATATGCGGTAGCTACGTATTACCTGCTTGCTTCTTCGGAAGCTTCTTCGAACCTGGCTCGATTTGATGGTGTACGTTATGGCGTGCGTGCAGACAATCCGGACAACTTGTTGGATCTGTATCATCAATCCCGCAGTCAAGGCTTTGGTCCTGAAGTGAAACGACGCATAATGCTTGGAACGTATGCACTCAGCTCGGGTTACTATGATGCCTATTATCTGAAAGCACAGAAAGTTCGTACATTGATCAAACAGGATTTCGACAATGTATTTGCCAAATATGATGTCATTATCGGACCAACTGCGCCAACAACGGCGTTCAAACTGGGGTCACAGGTGGATGATCCACTTACGATGTATCTGAACGATATTTTGACGATTCCGGTCAACCTGGCTGGTGTACCTGCTGTTAGTATTCCATGTGGATTCTCGGAAGGATTGCCAGTAGGCCTGCAGATTATCGGTAAAGCATTTGATGAAACGACCGTATTGCGTGTAGCGCATGCGTTTGAACAAAATACAGAATTCCACAAGCAGCGTCCGCAGCTGTAGACTGCCCGGAACGGAGGAATATAGAAATGTCCGCATCTAAATATGAAACGGTCGTTGGACTTGAGGTCCACGTGGAGTTGCACACGAACTCCAAAATTTTCTGTGGTTGCTCCACAGCTTTTGGAGCTCCGCCGAATACGCATACCTGTCCGGTCTGCCTTGGGCATCCGGGCGTATTGCCTGTACTGAATCGTCAAGCTGTAGACTATGCGATGAAGGCAGCGATGGCCCTGAATTGTACGATTGCTGATGTCAGCAAGTTTGACCGTAAAAACTACTTTTACCCCGATTCACCAAAAGCCTACCAGATCTCGCAATTCGATCAACCGATCGGTGAGAACGGCTGGATTGATATCGAAGTGAATGGTGAAACGAAACGAATCGGCATCACGCGTCTTCACTTGGAAGAAGATGCAGGGAAGCTCACACATATCGATGGTGGGTACGCGTCTTTGGTGGACTTCAACCGTGTCGGCACCCCACTCGTGGAGATCGTATCCGAGCCTGAGATTTCTTCTCCGGAAGAGGCACGTGCGTATCTCGAAAAATTGCGTGCAATCATGCAGTACTGTGATGTGTCGGATGTGAAGATGGAAGAAGGTTCACTGCGTTGTGACGCCAACATCAGTTTGCGTCCACATGGTCAGGAGAAGCTGGGAACAAGAGCCGAGCTGAAAAACATGAACTCCTTCCGTGGTGTGCAGCGTGGTCTGGAATATGAACAGTATCGTCAGGCTGAAATTCTGGATGATGGCGGTGAAGTGGTTCAGGAGACACGTCGTTGGGACGAAGCTCAAGGAAAAACACTGTCGATGCGTGGCAAGGAACAGGCGCATGACTACCGTTATTTCCCGGACCCGGATCTCGTGAAGCTGCATATTGATGCGGACTGGAAAGAGCGGATCAAGGCTACCATACCTGAGCTTCCGGACGAACGTAAGGCTCGTTACACGGCTGATTACGGATTGCCTAGTTATGATGCAGAGGTTATTACTTCATCAAAAGCTATTGCTGATCTTTTTGAGGATAGCCTGAAATTCACTGAGGATGCCAAATCCGTATCCAACTGGATTATGGGCGACTTACTGGGTTACCTGAATACGAGCAACCTCGAGGTGACTCAGGTTCCATTAACGGGTCAAGGTTTGGGTGAGATGATCGGACTGCTTGAGAAGGGCACCATTAACAGTAAAATCGCCAAAACGGTATTCAAAGAAATGCTGGAGAGCGGCAAGCTTCCACAGCAGATCGTTGAAGAGAAGGGTCTTGTGCAGATTAGTGATGAAGGTGCCATTCTAGCCATCGTTGAGCAGGTTGTGGCGAACAATCCTCAATCTGTGGAAGATTATAAGGCTGGTAAACAGAAAGCCATTGGTTTCCTCGTTGGTCAAGTTATGAAAGAAAGTAAAGGCAAGGCGAATCCCGCCCTCGCCAACCAACTGCTTGCAGATGTACTGAACCGCTAATCCTTCCGGTGAGGCCGGACAGAAAGAGGCTCGTCCCTGTGACAGCCTCTTTTTGTTATGAAAGAGACGAAAGTAATTCAGACGGGGGAACGGATATGAACATTCAATCATTGTCATTACGTGATCTGGAGACGTTGGGACAGTTATGGAGACTTCAACATATGGCCTATCGATTGGAAGCTGAAATCATCGGATTTCAGGAGATTCCTCCTTTGATGGATACGATGGAGACACTTCGGGATTGCGGAGAGCACTTTTATGGTGTCCATGATGACGGAGAACTTATCGGGGCTGTCGCTGTAGCGGAGGAAGAGGAGAACACACTGACCATTACACGAATGATGGTGCACCCGGATCACTTTCGCAAGGGAATCGCTGCATCTTTAATGACGCATGTCTTGGAACAGCATGCAGATCTTCCGCGTTATATCGTCTCCACAGGAACGCTGAATCAACCCGCTGTGAAACTGTACACCAAATTTGGTTTCAAACCCGTGGAAGTCACACAGATTGCACCTGGAGTGGAATTAACGACTTTTCACAAGAATAAACTTTAATAACGTTAACAACTTGGAGGAGGAATACCGACTTTGGGCGATCCCTGGTTCATTGATGAGTGGCACATTTTATTACGATTATTACTGGCTATGCTGCTTGGAGGGCTCGTAGGCCTGGAGCGGGAACGGTCCAATCATGCTGCTGGTTTGCGTACCCATATTTTGGTCTGTCTGGGCTCTGCACTGATTATGATGTTGTCTGTTTATGGCTTTAAAGATTTTGCTAATGAATTAAATGTAAGGATCGACCCAGCCCGTCTGGCTACAGCTGTAATTACTGGTGTCGGATTCCTGGGAGCAGGGACAATTCTCTTCACTGGAAAATCCATCACCGGATTGACTACGGCAGCTTCGATCTGGGTTGTTGCAGCTATTGGGCTCGCAGCAGGTGCGGGATTCTTTTTTGCATCGATCGTATCCACCGTCCTGGTATTGCTTAATCTCTGGGTATTTAACAAACTGGAGCTGAGGTATTTACGAGGGAACAAGATGCATGTCGTTACACTTCATACGTTGTCAGAACCCGGTTTTCTGGAACAACTGTCTTCATGTATGGAGCAGGAGAAGATCAAGATCCGTAAAATTACTGTGAATGAACAAGACCTGGCATTTGCAGAGATGATATCGGTTGAACGCAAAATTGAGATTGTGCTGCATGTCCAGGTACCGCATGATTTCGAAACAGTAGGGCTTGTATCTAAGTTAAGGCAGTGGGAACACGTGACCAAAGTTTCGATCGAATAAATGAATTACAACCCTCCACAGGCCAGTAGTGCCGGAGGGTTTTTGGTCATATCCATATTTCTTCCAGTTACTCTCCTTGCTCTTTAGGGTACTATCTAACCAAATGCATGAAGAGCGGAAGGTCGGATCAGAAGAGAGGAGTATGTTATGAAGCGGAGACGTCAATTGAACAAAAAGACCCGTACAGTTCAGGCCAAACCGGTCAGAAATCGGACTCACAAGTTTATTGCGGGATTACTTAGTGCCATTATTCCTGGGCTTGGTCATATTTATCTGAGATTGTACATGCGAGGTTTGACCTTTATGCTGCTGGTTTTGCTTGATCTGTCAGCAGTGTTGTACTTCTCATCCATTGGAATACAGATCAATGTGCCATTGCTTATCTTGCTTGCTTTGTGTATCCCGGTTATTTACTTTTACAATGTATATGATGTGCTGCAATCTGCAGATTGGGTCATGATGCGCAGACGGAGAGCAGTAACCCAGGGAACTTTGGACAAGCCGGTATCCAATGAACGTTCTACACGAGAGGCAATGATGGTCTGGGAGAGAGGCATATCGTTTGGGTTGCTCCTGATTGTGGGAGGGTCTTTGATGGTACTGTTTTTCCGTAAACCACGCTGGTTCCAGGAGATTCTTGCCATGTACGGTGGATATTCATTTGCGATTCTTATGATTGTAGGAGGATTGCTTCTGTTCGGGCGTGAGTTTTGGGTTATGTTGAACAAGAAAAAATTGTAGTCGATACGATAAAGGGGGGAACCTGATGAACCGTAAAGTCCGGGTTGGCCGCTATACGGCTGCCGCCTTAATCATAGCGGTTGGTGTGCTGTTGATTTTGGATAAACGGTGGGGAACTGACTATGTATATGAGATGGTGGACTGGTGGCCATTTTTACTCGTTGTTTTAGGCGTGGAATATATTGTGCTGTTCTTGTGGACACGTAGAAGAAAAAAAGTGCAATCCGTTAATTCAGACAATCCCGATGAACCCATAAAAGTACGTTTTAGACCCGATGCCAAAGGCATTCTGACCTCGTTGATTTTGGCGGCTTCTGTATTTATTGTTACGGAACAGGATCACTACATGCACTTATGGAATAGAGTGAGTCTAAATCTTGGAGCGGCTTCCATGGACTACAGTCAAGCTGCAGGATATATGGAAGATAAGGGCACGATCCGTGTACCTGTTGGTATGGATACTTCAGATCTGGTGGTTGAAGGTGTGAACGGAGATATCTCGGTACAACGGGGAGACACAGAGGAGATTGAAGTACGAACGGTTATCTGGGTGGATCAGACGACGGAGGTGCAGGCGAAAGCCGTAGCGGATGCCTCTTTTGTGGAGACGGATGGAACGAAAGTAATTCATATCAAGGCTACAGGCAAGACGTATGGAGAAAATGAAAAAACACAGCCACGGATGAATATGACTATTACGATTCCGGATGATCGTCGCTTTAATTTGGATATTCGAACTTCCAATGGAGCCATATTATTAAATCGTCCGGAAGCGATCAGTACTATATTAGCTGAAACGGGGAACGGACGAATCCGGATTACCAATGCCGTGGGAGATATCTCGGGGAAAACGTTGAACGGAGATGTCATTGTGGCCAACGCCATTGGTAATGTAGATCTGGACAGTAACCGTGGAGACATGAAGGCTCGCGGTGTTTCAGGAGATGTCGATCTGACCACACAAGTGGGAAGTATCAGTATCGCAGACTCCGTTGGCGAATTCACGGCAGAGACACGTAACGGCAATATTACGCTGGATGGAGCCAATCTGGGAATCAAGGCTCAATCGCTCAATGGCAGTATTAACATCGTATCTGCCAAAGTCGGAGGAGACTGGGATGTGTACAGTGCTGTAGGTGCCATTAACGTGCTGCTCCCTGATCGGGGGGACTATAGTCTTTCTGGTTCCAGCAGTTATGGAGATTTAAGCACTGATTTGCCTTTCAAAGTCCAGAACAAAACCATAGAAGGCCAGCTCGGGGAGGGTGAGTACAGGGTGAAAATTGAAGGCAACAGTGATCTCACCATTCAGAGCAACCCGGCCGTGTCTACGCCAGAAAAAGTTACACCGGAGTCTGAAGATGCGCCTGAGAATCTGGAACAGACAACCGAAGACGGAGCAAATTCCCAGGAGGATTCTACAGAGGTTCCTTGACCACCGCGTTGACAATAAACTTGTAATCGCCGTAAAATAAATGTACACTGGCAAGATTACACGACACGATAGATGGGGTGTCGTTGTTAATGGCCGGGAATCAACTCTGTACGAGGAGACAGTACTCACTCTTCACCAGAGAATGAATGAAAGGTAAGGCGGTGGGTTTTATGGCAACACGTGTCCAACATGCGTTGGAGCATCTGAAAACGACCGGTGTCCGTATTACACCCCAGCGTCATGCCATATTGAACTATCTGATGGAATCCATGGGGCATCCGACAGCCGATGAAATTTACCGAGCGCTTGAACCCCAATTTCCCAGTATGAGCGTGGCGACGGTATATAACAATTTGAAGATGTTTCTGGAAGCTGGCATGGTCCGGGAATTGACATACGGAGATAATTCAAGCCGCTTCGATGCCAATGTGACGGATCATTATCATGTTATCTGTGATCAATGCGGCAAGATTGAAGACTTCAGCTATCCTTCACTCAAAAGTGTAGAACTTCAAGCGGAGTCTAGTACGGGTTTTGAAGTACATGGTCACCGATTGGAAGTATATGGCGTTTGTAAAAGTTGCAGGGATTAAGAGAGTTGAATTACAATATTAACGTGTAGAATTCAGAGTATGGATTCTACACGTTTTTTTTATAAACAACTTATGCGCACATTCTTATGATTCAGCATAATTAACGGAGGTAGACGTTTGGGTAGAAAAAGCAGATATACACGTCAGAAGCGACGTTCATTTTGGCCCGGTTTTCTCGGAGCTTGTCTGATCGCCGGGGGTGCCTACTGGCTTATAACGAATGTATGGTTGAACCAGACCCATGAAGACCCGGATTGGGTAGGAAGAAGTCAGCCTATTTTTGTGGATGGGCAACTGATGGACGGAGACGCTTCGGGTACAGGGGATCAACTCAAGTTACCTGTTAAGGTGCTGCAAGAGGCGGTTGATGCGGGTATACGTTATGAACCAGAGTCTGGAGATATCATTATTGCCTCCCCTCAGCGTGTCCTTCATATGAAGGAGGGCAGCACACAAGCAGAACTTAATCACAAGGACTATCCTATGACGGTTAAGCCGGAGGTTAAGGACGGAGAAGCGTACATTCCGCTCAAACCATTGAAAGAAGTATACGGCATAACCATACAGGAAGATGCGGTAACAGGTGCTGTGCTGCTGATGCGTGGAGGAGACACGATACAATATGCAGCGATTGATACGTTGTCATCCAAAGAAGACAAGACAGTACCGCTATATAAACGTGGGGGAGAATCCTCACCAATCATTGCTGAGATGGATAAGAATGCACGGGTACGTGTATGGCAGACGGGTGATGACCAGAGTTTTGTTCAACTCGATAATGGTTATGCCGGATATGTTGATAATGATTATATCGCGCTCACCGAGAAAAAGAAGGTGGACATGCCCAAGTACACGCTGACTGCAGCTGAGAAGAAGTGGCAGAATAAACCGGTCAACCTGGTTTGGGAAGCTGTGTACAATCGTCAGCCTGATGTAAGCTCTATTGGTAAAATGCCGGGTGTAAATGTGGTCAGCCCCACATGGTTCCACATTACAGATGGACAGGGCACTGTGAAAAGTAAGGGAAACCAGGCTTATGTAAACTGGGCTCATCGTTCCGGCATGGAAGTATGGGGGTTAATGGATAACAGCTTTGATCCCGACATTACAAAAGAAGCCGTCGCTTCTTACAAGACACGCACTCATATTATCGAGCAGATGCTAGAGTATGCACAGACATATCAATTGGATGGTATCAACATCGACTTTGAGAACGTGTACACAGATGACGGGCCGAATATTACGCAATTTGTACGCGAGATCAAGGCGATGGCGCGCATACATGGATTAATGTTATCCGTTGATGTGACACCAAAATCGAACAGCGAGATGTGGTCAGCCTTTCTGGATCGCCGCGCTTTAGGTTCTTTTGCAGACTATGTTATTGTGATGGCTTATGATGAACATTGGGCGGCCAGTCCCAAGGCAGGTTCGGTAGCATCTCTGCCGTGGACCGAGGCTTCCATGAGACGCATACTTGAGGAGGATGAAGTACCTTCTAACAAGTTGATTATGGCGGTTCCGCTCTACACACGGATCTGGACGGAAGAGACGGATGATCAAGGCGAGGTTAAGGTGTCTTCCAAAGCGGTAGGCATGAATACCATTGTGGAACTCATCCAAGAAAAGAAACTCAAACCCGAACTGGATCAGGCAAGTGGACAGAACTATGTGGAATATGAGGAAGATGGAGCTACCAAGAAAATATGGATCGAAGATGCCGTGTCCCTGCAGGCGCGTGTGGATTTGATTGCTTCGTTGAAACTGGGCGGAGTAGCTGCGTGGAATCGGAGCTTTGCTAATGCTTCTGCCTGGGAGGTATTAAAGCAAGCCGGTTACCAGAAATAATTAACTTGCTCCGGGTTCGACGGATCACTTTGCTTGTTTTGCTTCGCAGAGCCAAAAGTTGCTCCCGTTCGATACCAGCTTACATGCAATCTATCATTTTAGTAGCTGTAGGACTTATAACTTAACTTCGTATTTTAACTTGTCATAACATTTACAAGGGTTACACTTATAAGCCAAGCCAAAAAAGGTCCGGTAGACATACCGGGCCTTTTTTTGTTCTTGGATGAAATTAAGGTGAAAGACATCGGGCGGTTGAAGATCAATTTGTACTATCCATCGGTGGGGGGGACTGTTGTAGAAGGCGCTTTCAGTTGTTGACTGGTCATATTAGCCTTATTAGGATCCAGGGTGAGGATGGTATGACAGAACATGCATCGATCCGTTTTGCCAAGCATTTTGGTTAACTTCCCGCATTCCGGGCAGTCGACTTGTACTGCGCTGGTGGAGAGTATGCCAGCCCAGAAATAGATGGCCAGACTGGCCATCATGGCAATCAGTCCGATGACGAGTCCAACAGCTGCGAATACTTTGCCTGCATGTCCCCAGAATACAATCCCGGCTGTCCCCAGTATCATTAGGCCCATACCCAGCATGGTCAGCAGTAATCCCCAAGTGCGAAAAGCATTAATTTTTGCTGATTTAAAAATCATGAAAAATGCTCCTATCGTATGAGTAGTAACGGACCTGGAAAAGAAGGAAACTTTAGTCTGGATGTAGAATTACATTATAACTGACTTGGCGCTTATCTGCCATGAATTGTATGGAGGGAATCGTGGAATTAAAGAACCTTGCTTTTTTGTCCGAACAGTCGGAAGAGACGGGGGCAGTTGGGGCTATCGCTTATTCCCACCCGGGAGAGCGATTCCACGGCTCCCTAGTTCAAGATTTTGAATTATTAGTACTTGTTGTTCATAACGATGACCAATTGACATCGACGGTGGGACATTACAGATATGGTGATCTTCGTTATCAAATGATCTATGCCAGCCGTCATGAAGTACAGAGCAGTGTAATTACCGGTAATCATAATAACCTCACCCAGTGTCTGATTGAAGGTGAGATCATCTGGGAAGCAGACAGCGCATTAAGTGATTTGCGAGAAGAATTGTCTGCTTTTGGTACAGAATTGCGTGAGCAGAAGCTTCTGCACGAATTCACCAGTTTCTTGAGAATGTATGTCGAGGCCAAGCGTCATATCCAGGAAGGTCATGTGGTAGACGCCTACTACAATGTATTAGAGGCTTTGGGGAACTGGGCACGAATTGTGTTGATTGAACAGGGGATATACCCGGATCATGCGGTATGGACACATGTGCAGAATCTGGACCGCGCTTTATGGAAGCTATATCAGGAGCTTACCGTAAGCTCGGAGACGCTGGAGCAGCGAGTAGAGCTTGTATTGCTTGCCTGTGAGTTCTCCGTAATGTCCAAAATGAGTGAATGTTCAGAGCTTCTACTCCGTGTGTTAAGAAGTCGCAAGGAGCCGTGGAGCATGAATGAGCTTGTTCATCATCCCCAGTTAAGATTTGTTAGAGAGGATCTGCCGTTGGTTCTGCGTAAGCTGGTCTTTCGTTCTATTGTAAAAGAATCGGCAGGATGGCCATCAATCGAAGGAGAGGGCCGGGACATTCGGTATTGGATTGAGTCATAACCTCATCTAGAAGACTGATACTATATTCATCACATAAGGGAGGGGAAACCTTCCTTTTTTGTTTGTTTAATAATTTATAAAAAAATGTTGACTCTCATTCGCGATATGTGATACATTATATTTCGTTCCTCAAACGAGCTAATCGCCAACAAACGATAAAATCTTTAGAGGAAAAGTGAAGAACTAAAGCTTCAAAAAAAGAAATTAAAAAAAGTTCTTGACGAAAACAAACGAAATGTGTTACATTATTTAAGTCGCCGCCGAAACTTGGTTGAGACGAAAAATGAGTAAAACAAATCGTGTTTGATCTTTGAAAACTGAACAACGAGTGAGTAAACATTCTGCTTGCAGAATGAAACGCGAA
>NZ_VEBF01000076.1 GCF_007676705.1 Paenibacillus xylanexedens | reverse complement strand
TTTCCCCCACCATCACATCCAACAACACTAATTCATAGCTTCCCTCCCTAAACTCTTCCCACCTCTCCAAACCCCTTCATCCCCAACTTACCCCATAACCCTCATCACCTACATCATCTCTCAAAATACCCCCAATCTCCCCATCATCCTCCACCACCAATATATTCTCGCTCTCTCTCATCCCTCCTTCATCCTCCCATCAATATATTCTACCTAACAAAACTTCACTCTCCTCACACTTTATACTTTCTTCATAAATCTCCATTACCATCGTTATCTAATCCATCCAAAAACACCACCCCCATTCTTCAGCACGCCCACCTAATATTCACAATCTTAATCCTAAGTTA
>NZ_VEBF01000790.1 GCF_007676705.1 Paenibacillus xylanexedens | reverse complement strand
CATCCTCCTCAATCATCACGTCATCTCCATCTACCGACTCCCACTTATTCCCCATCCACACCCTACCTCACCCCTATCTACTATCCACCACATCAAATACCAACCCATCCCACCCCTTTTCCCCCATATACCCCCCAATCCTCCTACCTCATAACACCACTTTAACTCTCTACCATCTCTTTTTCCCAAACCCATAATCCACCCTTTTCACACCTCTCTCTCATCCC
>NZ_VEBF01000789.1 GCF_007676705.1 Paenibacillus xylanexedens | reverse complement strand
GAGGTGAAAATATGAACCACAAGGTACGATTGAGTTGGTACTGAAGTAGAGAAATGAGGATTATGGATATGAAGATGAAAAGAGTGATTATTATAGGGAGAATGATTGTGAGTATGTGGTTGGGGGGAAGAGGATGGGGTGAATGTGCGATCTGGGCTATACGTAGTGGTAAATGGTGGATGGTTGAGGTGGATAGTGGTGAGGTAAGGGGGGAGGAGGTGGTGAGG
>NZ_VEBF01000788.1 GCF_007676705.1 Paenibacillus xylanexedens | reverse complement strand
TACCCATTTCTCAAAATCTTCCTCCCATCTACCATTCACATCAAAACCCATTTCTCCAAAATCCTCACCTCTCAACTTACCACCCCAACCCCACTACTTACCTTCATGATCTCCCTCCAGCTACAAGCTCATCCCCATACCCCACATCCTATAAATTTCTCCTCCAACTTCCCCAATCCACAACCACTTCATTCCTCAATCCCCAGTCACTTCAAATTTCACCCGCC
>NZ_VEBF01000787.1 GCF_007676705.1 Paenibacillus xylanexedens | reverse complement strand
CACTTCCACATTCAACTCTACCATCCCATTCCACACCCCCATGATCCACTCAACCCACACCCTCTTATTCACCCCCCCATTCCCGCCATTCCACCACCATTCCTTCATCTCAACCACCCACTCCACACCCTCATCTACACCATTACCCTACTCCCTCAGTCACTCCCCCCATATACCCACAACCACCCCAAGCGGATCCTACTTACTCACCCCATTCATCACCTAATG
>NZ_VEBF01000786.1 GCF_007676705.1 Paenibacillus xylanexedens | reverse complement strand
TAGGATGGAAGAAGGGTATGTAGGGATGGGAGATGAGATGTATGAGTGGGTGTAGAAGTTTGAGGGTGAAGGTGGGAATGGTGTGATTGATTTTGGTTTTAGGATGTAGGGTTAGGAGTGGATGTTGTATGATGTGGTGGTGGCGATTGTGGTTGGGGTTGGGGATGGGTGGGAGGAAGGCAGGGGCTCGGTAGGGGAGGATGACTTCATCACAAAACTGCTTTCACA
>NZ_VEBF01000785.1 GCF_007676705.1 Paenibacillus xylanexedens | reverse complement strand
CCTCCCCCAGCTCCATATTAACGATCTCACTTTTCAAATCTTCCCTCCAGATCCAATCTCTCTCTCCACCCCATCACCCACTACACCATACAACAAACCCCTTCCCCCTCCCATCCTCCATCCAACCATTCACCCCATTCACATTCCGGACATTCCTTCCATCAATAACACACTCTATCCCACACTCAGTGCACCAATTATTTTCCCCAACCATCATCATTGTCATAT
>NZ_VEBF01000784.1 GCF_007676705.1 Paenibacillus xylanexedens | reverse complement strand
GAAGGGGATTGTAAGGAGGATTAGGTGTGAGGTTGAAGCGATTGTGGTATTGAAGACGAGCGGGTTGGAGGGGAGGGATGTGGTTGAAGTGGGTTGTTTTGGGAGAAATGTGAGGGTGTATGATGGTGATGGTTCGGTAGGGAGGCAGGGTGGAGTGGATGGTGGATTGGTATTCGTCGGTGAAAATGTACCGGGTTCGGGATATGAGACCGTCCTGATCGCCGGTGA
>NZ_VEBF01000783.1 GCF_007676705.1 Paenibacillus xylanexedens | reverse complement strand
AACTCCCACTCCCTCCCCACCCTATCATCAAATTCCATCACAACTTCTCCCATATCCCCCAACCCCCATCTCCACCTTCTACCCACATCTTCTATCACCCCCCCCAACCTTATCCAAACCACATCACTCATCCCCACATCTACCCACCTCCCCAAAACCAACCTTATCTCCAACTCTGCAACCTCCTATTCTCCCACTTCAACCATAACAAAGATCCTACCTACACAC
>NZ_VEBF01000782.1 GCF_007676705.1 Paenibacillus xylanexedens | reverse complement strand
AACTACACCTCTATTTTCCGAACAAACATATTCCACCGTTCACCTACCTCACTTAAACCCACCCCACCCATCCCCAACCCATTCTCCCCACTCCCTCCACCCAAGCGACCAACCCACCTTTCAATCCCTTACTCTCCCTAACCTATAACCCATCAACACCAACACTCCAAACAACAACATATCCCAAAAACCCATCCATACATAGACAAATCCAAAAAACATCCCCCC
>NZ_VEBF01000781.1 GCF_007676705.1 Paenibacillus xylanexedens | reverse complement strand
AGGAGCTTGAAAATAGGACGGAGGGTGGGATGGAAGTGTTGTTGGGAAAGGGTTGCGTTGTGAACCGGTTGAATGATTGGTTTAGGATTGTAATTGGGGGGAGGGGGGATCTGGAGATGAAGGGGAGGGTTGAGACCGGGTATGGGATCATTGAGAGGTGTGGAGTGGGATAGAAGAACACCTTGATAACGCCACTCTTGTCTGAAAATGTCATGTAGGAAATGTTGG
>NZ_VEBF01000075.1 GCF_007676705.1 Paenibacillus xylanexedens | reverse complement strand
GGGTGAAAGTTGGAGGTATTAATGGGGAGTTCATGATTAATGGAACGATTGGAGAGGTTGAAGTGAGTGAAGTTGAGTTGGTGGTTGGAGGAAGTAAAGATGGCATGATGATGGTTGAGGGTGAAGCTAAGGAATTAGGGGAAGAAGTAATGGTTGAAGGAATGATGTTGGGCGATGAGGAGATGAAAAAGATTGTTGGGGTAATGGAAGAAGTGGTAGAAGTTGGGGGTAAAGAAAAAATGGGTGTTAAGTTGGATGCGGTTAATGGTGAAGTGAAGAGGAGTGTAGGTGATTTTGGAAGGGGTGGTGTGGTTGAAGGGGTTAAAATTGGTGAGAAGGATGGTGGTGAA
>NZ_VEBF01000780.1 GCF_007676705.1 Paenibacillus xylanexedens | reverse complement strand
ATCACATCAACCAGTCATCTACATTAAAAACAATCCAAACACTCACTTCGCTTCAACCTCTTCCCTTTACATTACTGCATCCCTCTCAGCGGCCATTCACACCCCCTCTCAAGCTTCCCACAACTACCCCCCTTCTCATCCACCACCCCTTCCACCACACCACTCCATTCCTCCATCACAAACACATCAAACAAAAACACATTCATTATCACCTTACCCACACGCTCC
>NZ_VEBF01000779.1 GCF_007676705.1 Paenibacillus xylanexedens | reverse complement strand
AGAGGGGTGTGTTTGTGTGGGTTGAAAATGAAGGTGGAGATAGTTTGGGTGAGATGGGGGATTGAGTGGGAGTGGGAGGAGATGAGATGAAAGGGAGGCATATGGGGGTGTCAGGTGTTCGGGGGTTAGAATTGGCAGGGAGAGATGAAGTTTGAGGTGATGTGAAGTGGGGAGGGTCTGTGAAAGGTTTGGTTGATGATGTGGGAGATGGGGAGGGGATGGATTTTG
>NZ_VEBF01000778.1 GCF_007676705.1 Paenibacillus xylanexedens | reverse complement strand
AGAGTGAAATGCAGTGACGGTACTGGATGGAGGTGTGACGACGAGGCGTGGTGTGGGAGAATTGTTTTAGAGTGAGGTGGAGGTGGGGGATGAGATTAAGAAGGATGATTTGTGAGAGGGAATGTGGTGGTGTGGGGTTTTTTGGTAAATGTAGGGATGGAGATGGGGGTGCTTATCTGGTAGTGGTGAGGAAGTTTGGATGGGAAGGATGAAGAATAAGGGTGGGTT
>NZ_VEBF01000777.1 GCF_007676705.1 Paenibacillus xylanexedens | reverse complement strand
TTCTATCCATGTTCGTATCTGTTTTCTCAACCCGACCCTTAATCTTCATCTCCAAATCCTCTCCCTTCATACTCAACCTTTCTTTCACTTCTACTTCATAGTTCCTCAAATCAATCACTTCAAAATCTTTAATCATCATTCCTACCACCATCCTTCCTTCATATACACCAAATTGCATTCCAATCCAAGCCCCTTCCCCATTCCCAAAAGCTCTATAACCATCCTTCC
>NZ_VEBF01000776.1 GCF_007676705.1 Paenibacillus xylanexedens | reverse complement strand
ATTTCCCCAATTTCCCCCTTTTCATAACCCGACACATTGACCAGTTTCACGCCTTCCAACACTTTGCTCCCAATTTCACCTCTTTTCATCTTTTTCATCCCCAAACCAAAACCCACCTTCTCAAATACATTCAAATCTGCAAATAACCCATAATCCTCAGATACCCTATTCACCTCCCGCTCCTCGCCACCCACTCCCTTCATCACCCCACCCTTAAAATAAATACTC
>NZ_VEBF01000775.1 GCF_007676705.1 Paenibacillus xylanexedens | reverse complement strand
TGAGATAGAAGGATTTGGGATTGGAAGATGTAATGTATGTAGTGGGAGGTAGTGCATGGAATGGTTTTTTGTGGTAAAGGGGAGGAGTAGTGAATGGATGGAGATAGTGGAGGAATTGTGGTTGGTGTGCTGTAAGTTGGGGTTGTTGTTGTGTGGTGTGAAGTTGATAGTATTGGTCTTGGGAATATGTAGTGGTTGAGTGATTCGGAGGAGAGGGATAGGAGTGTG
>NZ_VEBF01000774.1 GCF_007676705.1 Paenibacillus xylanexedens | reverse complement strand
GTAAGGAGATAACTGTTGGTGTGTAATCGATAAGGTTGAACAGGGAGGGTAGGTTGGAGAAGGTTATTGGTTGTGGGTGTGGTAATGGTAGGGGTGGTTGGTAGTTGATGGAGATGAATGATGAAGGAGAGGAGGAGGGTGAGGGGAAGTGGAAGGATTGGTTCGGGAGGTACAGGGGATTTGAGAAGGATTATGGAGGGATTGCAGAGGAGGAAAAGTGTGAGATGT
>NZ_VEBF01000773.1 GCF_007676705.1 Paenibacillus xylanexedens | reverse complement strand
CAGGGAGATGGGGTGGATTCTTGAAGTTCATCATGTGGCGGCTGTAGTTGTTGATGATGAAGAGTGTTGGGTTGTTGGTGGGTGTTGGGTTGATGGGTTGGTAGAGGTGGATTTGGGAAGGAGATGGGAAGAGATGTGGAGATAGGGCTGGATGGAAGATGGGTTTGGGGAGGGGATGGAGGGGGGGGAGTTGATGGGGATGGATGGAAGGGGGATTGAAGATGGGTT
>NZ_VEBF01000772.1 GCF_007676705.1 Paenibacillus xylanexedens | reverse complement strand
ATGTGAAGGCAGTGTATAGGCATGGGATTAGAAGGATGGGTGGAGATGATGAGAGCGGATTGATGGAGAAAGAAGGTAAAGGGGAGGAAGTGGGGTGGATAATGAGGATTGGAGTGGGGAAGAGTATGGAGAATAGGAATTGTGGTAATGAAAATGAATTGTGAAAGGATTGTTGTCTGTTCAGGTTCGGTGATAATGGTGGAAGTAGTGAATTGAAAAGAGGGATTA
>NZ_VEBF01000771.1 GCF_007676705.1 Paenibacillus xylanexedens | reverse complement strand
TGGGGATGGGTGAGTTGTTGGTTGGGGATGTGGAGAAGGTTGATGTTGGGTATGGATAGGAAAGAATTATGATTGGGGGAGGTTGTGTGGTGGTGATGGAAGAGAGAGAGGTATGGATTAAGGGATTGGGTAATGTATTTGAAGAGGTGGAGGGTGGAGGGAAGGTGGTATTTGATGTGTTTGTGGGGGATGTGAGACAGGGGTGTATGGTAGAAAGATGAACGGTTT
>NZ_VEBF01000074.1 GCF_007676705.1 Paenibacillus xylanexedens | reverse complement strand
GGATTTGGGGTTGATTTTCGGGTGGGTGGAGGAGTCGGTGGTTTGGAGGCAAGGGGGGTTCTGGAGAGGTTGGTTGAGGAGATGGAGTGGATTGAGGTTGTGGGGGGAAGGGTGGTGGAGGGGAAGGAGAATAGGGATGAAGAGGAAGGAGGAGAGAAGGGGATGGGAGAGAATGTGGGGTGGTGGTAGATTTTGAAAGAGGTTGGAATAGAGGGGGAGAAGGCGGGAGATGATATAGGGAATGATGGGGTTGATTAATGGATTGTTCATAACCATTTCGCGTATTTACTGTGTGATGTCTAAACGGATTATAGGGCTGGTTGGTGGTTTAAGTAAAGGGGGTAAAATGTG
>NZ_VEBF01000770.1 GCF_007676705.1 Paenibacillus xylanexedens | reverse complement strand
ACAACCTATTCCCCACCCACCACCTGAACCGCTCCCTCTATTAATCCATCCCTTAATTCTATCACCCATCTCCATGCTCATCATACATCATTCCCCTCCCCCCTCCCCACCACACTCCCCTAGTGCTCCCTTCACACTTAATCGTAACCCCCCACCTCTTATTCCTCAATCAACCCACCAACCATCTCCATCTCACACCAAAACCCCACTTCCACCCTCCCTTCCAAGA
>NZ_VEBF01000769.1 GCF_007676705.1 Paenibacillus xylanexedens | reverse complement strand
CCCCGACCCTCCGCTCCCTCTACCCCATTCCCCCCTTCTTCCCTCCTACCCTCCTCTCTTTTTTAAAACTTTATTCCCTTCCCTATTCCCTCCCTCTCCCTATCTAATCTTCACCCTCACCCCCCAACTCCTCAAATCACCTCATTCTATCCAATTCCTATTCTACACCCCATACCCCCAGTTTCATCTTCCTACACCTCCACCATCATTATCCTTCCATTCTAACAAC
>NZ_VEBF01000768.1 GCF_007676705.1 Paenibacillus xylanexedens | reverse complement strand
CCAACTTCTCCATCAAACTCACCCCCTCGTCCTTCAGAACCTAAACAAAAAATCAACCCCATTCTATTAAAACTTCCCCCACTCCACACCTATCCCCACATCCACGACATTCATTTTACCCTCCTCACCCAAACCCCCCTATTCCCTATATTCCCTCCAACACGCACCCCTAAATCTTCCTTCCTCCATCCAATCACACTCCCCATCTACCCCAAACTCGAACCTCCAC
>NZ_VEBF01000767.1 GCF_007676705.1 Paenibacillus xylanexedens | reverse complement strand
ATTAGGTTGCGTGTGGGTTGGAGAGGATCGGAGTTGGTTGAGTTCTCGGGAGTTAGCTGATTGGAATAGGGGGTAAAATTGGAAGGAAGGTGGTTGGGAATAATATTGTCGAGAAATTTGGTGGGTTTCGGTAAAGGTGGAGTGAGAGTAGGAAGCGGAAGAGATGGAGGGAGAATGGGTACCAATGGGAATGAGGGGAGGGTGTTAAAGGATTTGGAGTTGATGAATG
>NZ_VEBF01000766.1 GCF_007676705.1 Paenibacillus xylanexedens | reverse complement strand
GCCCCTCTCTACATTACACCCCTCCCATTTCTCTCCCTCAACAGCCACCACACTCCTTTCATCCTCATCTGCATTCCCCTCTTTCTCAATTTTCCCCTCATCCCTGTCAACCCTCCACCTATCCCTCTTTCTCTACAACCTTCTCCTCTATTCCCACCCTATTATCTACATATGCTCCCCGAAAGCGGAGCTGTATCGAACCATTTCATGATGGATCCGTCAACACACC
>NZ_VEBF01000765.1 GCF_007676705.1 Paenibacillus xylanexedens | reverse complement strand
TATTTCACCACTTCCCCCAATCCAACCCCTACCCCCTCTTACCCCTCTGTTTCCTCTTACACCCCTCTCCCCACTAACACCACTCCCCCCCCTCACTCCCCTCACTCCTCTCAACCCTGTTTCTCCACTAACACCTCTCCTTCCCCTTACCCCACTCACTCCCCACATACCTGTAATTCCGCTTGCTCCTCTCCCCCCACTCCATCCCCCCACACCAATCAATCATTCC
>NZ_VEBF01000764.1 GCF_007676705.1 Paenibacillus xylanexedens | reverse complement strand
CATCACACACACCATCCCAATCATCCTTTCAACAATCCATCAAATCCCACTACCCATCATCTTTTCCTTCCCTTCCAACTACCCTCTCTACACCCCACATACCCCCATAATCCCAATCATCCCACTCATACTAACCAACCTATCCTACACCCCCTCATCCCTCACCACCTACTTCCTTACCCATCCCCCAAATATAATCCACAAAAACATCAATACTACACCCAGCCTC
>NZ_VEBF01000763.1 GCF_007676705.1 Paenibacillus xylanexedens | reverse complement strand
CCTGCACTATCGCTCCATTAATCCACCCATCAAACAACCACTTCCTAAATTAACTCAATCCTTCACCAAACCCTACATTCCACACCAACCACCTCTATCCCATCACAACAAAACACCACAACCTCCACTTCCACCAACACCACCTATTATCCCCCCTCCTTACTCCATCACCCCATCCCCATTAACTCACACCCTCAACAACCCACCTACTCCACTATCCAAACCAATT
>NZ_VEBF01000762.1 GCF_007676705.1 Paenibacillus xylanexedens | reverse complement strand
TAATTTGGGTGGGATGGGGAAGCCGGTGAGGTTGTGGATATGGGGAGGTGTGGGAGTGATTAGAATTATTGCGTTGTGTTGAATGATGTGGATGTGTTTAAAAAGAGGGTATGGTGTGGGGGTGAGTGGTGGGAATATGAGTGTGGAGAATTATAGATATATTGTGTTGGAGAATGAGGGTGTATGGTAGGTGATGGAGAAGAGCTTGGTGGTCTCTGTTGTCAGAATG
>NZ_VEBF01000761.1 GCF_007676705.1 Paenibacillus xylanexedens | reverse complement strand
CTTACTCTTCTTCTCTTTCTTTATCCCCAAAAATCCACCCCAAGTACTCTATCTCCCTCCCAACACACCACACCAACCCCTCTTTCCCATTATCCCCCACCAAAACATCAAGTTCGTCTCCCTTTCCATCACAACTTCTCCACTTCTTCAACCCTCTCATCACCTCATCCACCCCATTATCAACCACTTCCCACATATCCCCTTTCTACTTCCACCCAAACCCTATCAC
>NZ_VEBF01000073.1 GCF_007676705.1 Paenibacillus xylanexedens | reverse complement strand
ACATCCTACCCAAATTCAATATCAACCTCCACTAAACCTCCATCCCCTCTTTCCCTCTTCTCCCCCCTAACCTCCATCTTCACACCTATTAAAATTTCACCCCATCTCTCCTTCACACACCCCCCAACTCCTTACCCCATTCCTGCCGGTCACAATTTACCTCACAACCAATTTCCCTACCTTACCACCCTTATACTTACCCCCCCCCTTTACTCCCCCTTCCCTTCACACCTTCCCCACTACTCCCTAACCACTCCCCTTAACCTTCCACCACCCCCCACCCCTCACCCCCTATACTTCCCCTTACCCCTTCCCACACACCTCTCTTTTTCCTAAACACTCCCTTCCCCCT
>NZ_VEBF01000760.1 GCF_007676705.1 Paenibacillus xylanexedens | reverse complement strand
CATTTTGCCTATTTACACCATTTCCTCTAAACTTCTCTAAAATATCTTTCCCAAAGCCATCCTCCCCTACCCCCCCCATCATCCTAACCTCCCCACCCACTCCTCCACCACCAACACCCTCATTCCCTCCCTTACCCCCACCCACCCTTTTCAACCTCTCCCCAACAACGCTTTCACCCACCCCCCGCCCTCTTGACCAACTAACAACCACATCCATTCAACTCCTTCC
>NZ_VEBF01000759.1 GCF_007676705.1 Paenibacillus xylanexedens | reverse complement strand
AATTACACCATTTTATTCACCACCTTTCCAAAAATCTACACACTCAAAAAGACAACCTCATTTATCTACAAACACTAATTCTTAACTCAATAACTCCAATACAAAATCCTAAACAACAATTATTATTAAACACACCTCAACAACAAATCCCACTCCAACATAATCACTTACAATATTTACACCAACTTAACAAAAAACTTCATCAACACCAACATACTATCAAACATCT
>NZ_VEBF01000758.1 GCF_007676705.1 Paenibacillus xylanexedens | reverse complement strand
ATGAAAACGTCCTTGGCAAATGCTTTCGGAGTAGTTAGTCTTCAATAAATCCAAGAATTTCACCTCTGACAATTGAATACTGATGCCCCCGACCGTCCCTATTAATCATTACGATGGTCCTAGAAACCAACAAAATAGAACCAAACGTCCTATTCTATTATTCCATGCTAATATATTCGAGCAATACGCCTGCTTTGAACACTCTAATTTTTTCAAAGTAAAAGTCCCG
>NZ_VEBF01000757.1 GCF_007676705.1 Paenibacillus xylanexedens | reverse complement strand
ATGAGAGTGACGATGATAAGGAGATTGTTTATGGGGGAGGCTTGGATGAGGAGTGTGATTGGAATGGTAATGATGGAGGGTATGAGGGTATAAATGAGAGGAGAGTGGAAGAAGGGTGTGGAGTAAGGAAGAGGTTGTAGGGTTGGATGGTGAGTGATGAGTTGATCGATAGCAGGGATATGGTTAATGGGGGTATGGAACGGGTTCTCTTCACTCATGGGGTGGGGGA
>NZ_VEBF01000756.1 GCF_007676705.1 Paenibacillus xylanexedens | reverse complement strand
GGAATGGGTGGGTAATACGGGGTTGGGGATGTTGGATGGGGATGATCTGAGGTATGGGAGAGGTGTGAGGAGGGGTGAATGGATGGTGGGGAAGGATGGGTTTTGGTTGGGGGGTAAGAGTGGGGGGGGGAAGGGGAGTGAGAGGATTTTGGGGTAGGGAAAAATATGGGGGAATGGGACCGGGGCGATAATGGGGGTGGCACAGATCTGGTGTAGGTCCCGGAGTGGAA
>NZ_VEBF01000755.1 GCF_007676705.1 Paenibacillus xylanexedens | reverse complement strand
ACCCATATTATCCAAATATTCCATATCAACGCCACATACCCTCCGCAGAACCCAAAGACTCAAATTCACCCCTTTCCCTCTCACCGCTTCTAATCTACCCACAATCTCCACTCCTTTATAATTTACCTTCACAATACTTCCCACCCACTTCCCAACATACAATTCCCCACCCTCTTTCCCAATATCCCAACCCACATAATGCTCTCCCACGAATACTTCCAGTTCTTCTT
>NZ_VEBF01000754.1 GCF_007676705.1 Paenibacillus xylanexedens | reverse complement strand
CTTCCTCTCCCTCGTTACTGCCCTACCCGACTACCCCCACACCCCCACCCCCCATCCACCCCGCCCTCCCATCCTTCCCCCCAACCTCCTCCCTCCCCCCTTCCACCTCCCCCCTCACTTCATCCCCGCCTCCAACTTCACCTCCTCACCAATCCATACCCCCCCCGTAACCATCATTCACAGCATGATGAACCTCCCGCTCCTCTACTCCCCATCCCAGCACAGCCGCC
>NZ_VEBF01000753.1 GCF_007676705.1 Paenibacillus xylanexedens | reverse complement strand
TCCTCCACACACGCCAGATTCTCTCCTTCACAACTCTTCACACTTCTTCCTCAAAACGCCATATTTCTAACCCAACACCTTACTCAACACCATAAATCCAACATACCACAACCTTTTCGCCCTCCACAAACCCTTCCCATTCCATCCCGCACATTCATCCAACCATACAACCATGAACTTCAAAAACCACCTTTCCATCACATACAACCCCCTCAATATAATCTACTCGA
>NZ_VEBF01000752.1 GCF_007676705.1 Paenibacillus xylanexedens | reverse complement strand
GGGGCTAATAGCCGATGGGACGGATTAGGTCGTGGATGTGGATGAAGGATTTTGGGTGGATAAAAATGATAAAAGATATGGGGATGTTGATGAAAAAAATGTGGGGTTAAGAATTGTTGGGGTGGATAAGGTGAATGGTGGTCGGTGTGATAGCGAGCCGGAGGGGAGGGGAAGTGGGGAATGGGGGTTTGGGTTGAAGTGGGGGGGGCTGGAAAAAAAAGAATAGGGGA
>NZ_VEBF01000751.1 GCF_007676705.1 Paenibacillus xylanexedens | reverse complement strand
ACCTACACTTAATCCCTTTATTCCTTACCTCGAGCTGCTCCCCTCCCTTATCACTCTCATCTATAAACCTTTCTTCCCCCCTCACAAGCTCCTCACCAAACCAATATCCTTCCATCAACTCCTACACCATCCATTTCAAGCACTCTTCAAACACAAAAATCACCTTAACATTTTAATAAAAGCTCAATACAAATCACAGATAGTATCAACAACTACACACCACATCAACC
>NZ_VEBF01000072.1 GCF_007676705.1 Paenibacillus xylanexedens | reverse complement strand
CACACCGTACAACTATCGAATCTCTCCCCTCCACACGTTTACTCTCCCGATATCTTCACCAACACTTACTTCTCCATCCTTAACTTTCGATTCAAACCTTTTAACGCTATTACCTTCACCATCACCAACTTCAGCCTCTACTCCCCCTCCACCAACACCTTTTCCTTCCACCTTCAAATCCACTTCCAATGTACCCTTCCTATACGACTTCTCTACATCTCTGCCAACATCAACATCACCTACCTCTCCACTTCGCACCGTATACACATATACATCTCTCAAAATCCCCCAGAAACCCCAGAAATCCTCGTCTTCCACCCACCTGCCTCTGCTGCCTTGATACACCTCAACTG
>NZ_VEBF01000750.1 GCF_007676705.1 Paenibacillus xylanexedens | reverse complement strand
ACCACCTCATCCACACCAACTCCCACATCTCATCCCCCCAATTCCACCCATCCCTCCACCTACACTTCCATATCCCCTCCCAAAACCTTCCCCTCTCCTCATCATACCCAAACCCCTCCATCTTCCACATGTTTCATATTCCGAATCCTTCCTCCCATAATCTCCCAACCCACATCATACATCTCCACAATCACACCCACATCACCAATCAATTTCATACCCTCCACCCC
>NZ_VEBF01000749.1 GCF_007676705.1 Paenibacillus xylanexedens | reverse complement strand
ATTGGGGGATGGGTTGGCAGGGTGGGGAGGAGCGGGACTCGGTGTCTCATGGCTCGCGAAAGGTGTGAAGGGTAGTGATTCTGGGTTGGTGGGAGAGGGATAGTTAGGAGAAGTTGAGGTAGAGGGTGAGGAGTCGGTTGATGGAATGTGGGTGTGAGTTGAAGTGCGATGAATGGATTATCGAGAATGGTGGGGGATGGAAAGAGATAGTGCTGGTGGAGCATGTAAGG
>NZ_VEBF01000748.1 GCF_007676705.1 Paenibacillus xylanexedens | reverse complement strand
ACCCTTACACCAATCACGACACCTTCTATCAATCAATCCTTAACCATCACAAATATTTAGACACTCATCATCTCCATACATCTCATACCCTACCCTCCATCCGACATACCAAAACGCTATTAGCCAATCAACCATTTAATTACCATTATCTCTATACCCCAATCACTACCCATTCAACCCATCCCAATTTCAAAAAACACAACCCTACTTACTTGATTCCCTATCATACC
>NZ_VEBF01000747.1 GCF_007676705.1 Paenibacillus xylanexedens | reverse complement strand
GGAGCTTGCTGCAGTTGTTGAGGGATATTCTCAAAAAATGAGTTGATGATGAGCATGTTGTATATGGTAATTGGAGGAGGGAGAAGAAGTGGGGAGATGGTGTTGTTGAAGGGAAGAGAATTAATGAAGAGATAGTTAGGAATGAATGGAGCAGTGAAGAAGATGGTGAAGAGGGGGAACATGGTGAGAAATTTGCGAGCGATCAAGCTGTTTTTGGAGAGGGGATATGG
>NZ_VEBF01000746.1 GCF_007676705.1 Paenibacillus xylanexedens | reverse complement strand
TTTTACACTACCATCAACTTCCTGCCGAACGTGACCGTTTTTTTAGCATTTCATAGCTCCAGCTTCACTGTCTCATCACCCAATTTTATTAATTTTTCACTCTAAATAAACGATAAACAGATACAACCCAATACCCTTAATCTCCCCCTCTCTCAAGGCAGAACTCGTTGCACATAGACAGTGAGGCGTTCAGTTGGAAGTATACCCTTCATTTATCTTTCGCCTCATAC
>NZ_VEBF01000745.1 GCF_007676705.1 Paenibacillus xylanexedens | reverse complement strand
CTTCCCCTATCCTCTCCCCTCCTCCCCATTCCATCATCACACCTCCAACCACCCCCCCTCCCACTACCCCAACTACCCTTCCCATCACACTTTCTCTCCCATCCACCACTATATTTACCCTCTCTTCCACCTTCCCTCCACCAATTAAACCCCCTACAATCCCACCCACAAATAAACAATAGACCGCATTCAACTTCCTGAAAATCAAAATAATCCCAATAGCCAGGCCT
>NZ_VEBF01000744.1 GCF_007676705.1 Paenibacillus xylanexedens | reverse complement strand
TCTCTCCTCCAACTCATAACCACCTCAATCATCTTCACCAATAACCCCACCCATCCCTCCCTCCCCATACCCCCTCTTACTTTCAACTAATCACTTCTTCCTAATCATTGATACACCTTCTTCTTCACTTCCTTTAATACCCCTAAACAAACCACCAATCCCTCACCCTATAACCACTACATCCCTCTCTACTCTCGCTACCCCACATACATCAAAATCAACTAAATATT
>NZ_VEBF01000743.1 GCF_007676705.1 Paenibacillus xylanexedens | reverse complement strand
CGTGATTTATTAAGGTTATATTTAGGGAGTGTAAGGTATTTATCGAAGCTATTAGGAAGGGTGAACGTTGGGGAAAGGATTGGGTAAAGGGTTGGGGGGATAAGTGTGAAATGGAGGAATGAGGATGGGAATAATGATGATGAGGAGAGGGAGATTAATGGGGAGATGGGGGAAATTGAGAATGGGGCGGGGTGAGGGAAAAAAGAGGAAATGGGTTAGTTTGGGATAGT
>NZ_VEBF01000742.1 GCF_007676705.1 Paenibacillus xylanexedens | reverse complement strand
CGTTACGAGAACATTTTCACCCAAGACGTCATCAAACCCCTCAATAGCTTCCTCAAGGGATGCATCCACATCCACTCTCAAACCTACTCTTTTCTCAATCCCCACCTCCACTCCTTTCCCCCTATCTTCCACCCCACCAACCACTTCACCCACCCACCCCTCCTCTTCCAATCCTCTCCTCATTTCCGTATTCACCCCAACCCTCACACCCTAACCACATGCTGAGGCAA
>NZ_VEBF01000741.1 GCF_007676705.1 Paenibacillus xylanexedens | reverse complement strand
AATGGTAGATTTTGTTCGCTTATGCAGGGGATTGAATATGGCTGGGAATCAAGTCCGATAGTGGAAAGAAAAGAGAGGAGGGGGTTGGATGAGGAAGGGAAAGGAAAAGAGCGGGAAAGGGGGGTTGGGTATAGGGAAATTGTTTAAAAAGGTGTGTGTGGTGAGGGTGGTGGGGATAGTGGCTAGGGGTGCGGGATTGGTATATGTATATGGAAGGAGGGTGGGGCTTG
>NZ_VEBF01000071.1 GCF_007676705.1 Paenibacillus xylanexedens | reverse complement strand
AAGCGGCGGAGAAGGGGGGGGATAACGATTTGGAATATTTGGTGAATAAGAGGGGAATGGAGTGGAAGAAAGATAAGTAAGTATCGGGGATGAGGTGAATGAGTTTGGGAGGATTGAGATGGGAAAATAAGTTGAGAGGAGAGAGATGATGAAGATGATGTGTTGGAGAAGAGGGTCGCGTTGGGGTGGTGTTGTTTTTGATATATAGAGATATGATTGAGGGGTGTTGAGGGGGGTATGTTAGAAGTAGAGGGTAGAAGGATAATGTAAGTGATGGAGGGATGAGAGATGAGAGAAGAAGGTTTGGATCGGTGTTATCCGGAGATTTTTTGACTTGGTTTTTCAAAGCGTAAAA
>NZ_VEBF01000740.1 GCF_007676705.1 Paenibacillus xylanexedens | reverse complement strand
CATACCGCGGGGTGAAGGACGGCGTGGTTGCGGAGGTGAACGAGGAAGGGGATGGTTGATTTTGGGGGTAAAGAGGTGGGTGTGTAGGATAGGAAAGATGGTAATGGGGATGGTGATAGGGAGGGAGGGGAAAAAGTTAAGTGTGGAGGTTGTTGCTGGAGGTGTTTGAGGTTGAAAGGGGTTGATGGGTGCATTGGTAAGTAGGGAGAAGGAAGGACGGTGACGAAGAG
>NZ_VEBF01000739.1 GCF_007676705.1 Paenibacillus xylanexedens | reverse complement strand
CAACACATCCTACTTATACCTCCCATAATAACTCCTTCTCCAACTGCCAAGCCCCAAACAAAACCCAATATTAATCCCACCCTAAACTTAATTCCCATCTACATCCACCCACCAACTCCAATACACCCCCCCCATTTAATTAAACCACCTACCCACAATTCAACTCCAACCTAGAACACAAGCAACAACATACCCATCCCACCCATCAATTCAATAAAACCCTCACTTTC
>NZ_VEBF01000738.1 GCF_007676705.1 Paenibacillus xylanexedens | reverse complement strand
CCCCCACCCTTTCTCTCCTCAACCATTATATCGCATTAAATCCTTCCAATTACCCATTCCCCAACCCATAAAATAACCCTTAATATCCTCAACTCTTCCCCTATATCACTCTCCCCAACCCCTCTCTCAATTACATACTCTTATATAAACATTCCATCCTCCTTCTCTCACCCAACCATAATCACCATTATCTATCACACCCCCCCATCTTTTAACTAACCAACCATCAT
>NZ_VEBF01000737.1 GCF_007676705.1 Paenibacillus xylanexedens | reverse complement strand
CTGGATGATTTTATGGGGAGAGAGTTGGGGGAAAGTGGATAGTTTGGGTAGAATGGATTTGTAAGAGGAGATTAAGGTTTGTTGATGATATTGTTGTGGGTGTTGGTGGAAGTTGGCGAGGTGGGAGGAAAAAGGAATCAGTGGTTTGATGGGATAAGGAGAGAATGTTGGTGTGTGGAGAATGTGGGATGTTGTTTGGTATGCGTGTTCGTGCATGGGGTTGAGATGGGG
>NZ_VEBF01000736.1 GCF_007676705.1 Paenibacillus xylanexedens | reverse complement strand
TGATCAGCGAGGGTGATTGGGTTGAAAGATATTATGGTAGGGTTGGTGGTGTGGGTTGTATTTTTTGTGGTGTTTTGTTTTATTGCAGTGGATGGTTATATGGGATGGGTATTATGGAATGGAAGTGTAGGGGGTGTGTTGTGGAATGGAATGGAGGGGAAGAAGATGAAGTAGGAAGAGATGAGGTTTGGGGGAGCAGATGGGAGGGGGAGGATGGAGGGATGGTATATT
>NZ_VEBF01000735.1 GCF_007676705.1 Paenibacillus xylanexedens | reverse complement strand
ACCTCCCCGATCCCACATCCTCCTTCTATCTCTAATCACTTTCCTCTACTATCATCTCCTCCCCCTAATCTTCATCCCCCAACCTTCTTACTTTATCTTAAAATACACCACCATCACCCTCCCAACCTTACTTATTACACTCTATTATCCCTCCCCACTTCACACCACTTCATCTTCCAGACGCAGATTCAATTACACCGCGCTCGACCTCCGTGTCCTCAACCCATTCAA
>NZ_VEBF01000734.1 GCF_007676705.1 Paenibacillus xylanexedens | reverse complement strand
AGGGGTTTAAGGTAGAGGGGGAGAAAGAGTTGAGGGTAGGTGAAGGTGTAGTAAGGGGATTAGAATTGAAAGAGGAAGAGGGAGAGGTGGTGGGGAAGGGGCTTGGGTGGAAGTGGGTGATTAGGGATTGGAAGGATGTAGGTGGGGGTGAGGAAGTGAGGTTGAAGGTGTGGGTGCTGGTGTAATTCGAGGGGTGGGTTAATGTGAGTTGAATGAATTGGTGATGGGGTG
>NZ_VEBF01000733.1 GCF_007676705.1 Paenibacillus xylanexedens | reverse complement strand
ATCTCACCCACTTCCCCCATTTCAACCAAATTTCCCCCACCTTCCCTCAAACCCCATTCACCCCTTACCCCTACAACCACCCCCTATATCCCCTTCCCCACCACCACCATTTTCCAATCCATATTCACCAACATTATATCTCAATTCACCAATCATATCTAAAAAATCCATTTTTTTCACCTTAAACCTTATACTTCATCCCATGCATTTCCCACCCTCCTTAAGTCTCTT
>NZ_VEBF01000732.1 GCF_007676705.1 Paenibacillus xylanexedens | reverse complement strand
CCCCAAAACCTCCACAAATATCCACCCCATATCCCCTCTTTTCTTCCCAAACCCCTATACACCCACTACACCAACCCCCCCAAACTGCAATCCCCATTCCAGCATGAACCCCTCGTCAACCACATCCACGACTTCCTCCCTCCCTCCTCCAGTCGACTCCTCCCCATGTCGATGCATCACATTGTCCCTATCTATTCACACCTTCCTCATTTTCTTCCCGACAACAACAGG
>NZ_VEBF01000731.1 GCF_007676705.1 Paenibacillus xylanexedens | reverse complement strand
TACCTCTCAATTATCCCCGCACTCAAGACCCACCTCACCAACTCCCCCAAGCCATTCCTCCCAAACGAGTCAAGCCAATTACCCTCCAACCCAATGTTCCCCTCATCGATCAACCTCAACAAATCCTCAAACCTACACTCCAACCATCGCCCAATCTTCATATTCTCCTCAACAATCCCCCCATTACCCCTCACAATCTCATCATCCCTATCAAACACCAACAATTCCATC
>NZ_VEBF01000070.1 GCF_007676705.1 Paenibacillus xylanexedens | reverse complement strand
CACCAAGCTCCTCCCACAACCCCTAACCCCTACACCAACCAGTCCCACCCCGACCCCATCTACCCCATTTCCCTAACAGAACCCATACACAACCACCCCCCCACCCCCCCCTCCGGCAAAACCAGTCAGTGAAGTCAGCCATCCACTTTCCATCTCTACACCTAATAACACAACCCTACATACCCCTCCCACCCCACCTCCCCCCAGTCCCACCATATTAATCCCTTTATACCTCTCCATCACACCCTCCCCATCCCCTTCCAACATCCATACATACCCCATCACCTCATCCCCCAACAAAATCCGCTCTCCCCCTTCAACATGCCTATAACCCCGTACCATTCTATCCAGCTTAT
>NZ_VEBF01000730.1 GCF_007676705.1 Paenibacillus xylanexedens | reverse complement strand
GACACCACAATGACCTACACCGCACCACCACCACTCACACATCTTATATCACCACCCATTCATCCACACCATCATTAACCACCACCCATTAATGCATCACCTCCCCAGACTTCCTACTCTCCATTTCCCTCAAACTTACATACCTCCACCATATATTCCTAATTATATCTCGCATCTTCTTCATCCATATCCTCTTCCTCACCTTCATAGCCATATTCATCTTCTCTATTA
>NZ_VEBF01000729.1 GCF_007676705.1 Paenibacillus xylanexedens | reverse complement strand
CAACCAGACCGCATTCTAACATCAATCCCCAGATACGAGTATCCATCCCCATAACCACTTTCGCTCTTTCCACACCACCTCCAACCACCTAACCACCACAACCTCCAATCCTCTAAACCACCTCTACCATTACCTCTTTATTCCCAACCCCTCTTACACCCTCTCTACCAAAATATTTCCCCATCATTTAACTCCTTCTATTCCCATCATATACCACCACTCTTATTATTT
>NZ_VEBF01000728.1 GCF_007676705.1 Paenibacillus xylanexedens | reverse complement strand
CCTGGAACAAATACTCTTTACCTAAGACATTCCCATAAAGGTCTTCTCAACTTCCAATCCCGCGACTCACATCAAACTTCTCACCTCCTCCATCCTCTCCCTTCACCACCCCTTCAACACCTCCCCCCATCACCCCTCCTTCAATAACTCTACCTCTACTACCCCCCCTCATCCTCACACCCCATCCCTTCCCAGACTCTCCACCCACATCACCACCATTACCCCCTCCTC
>NZ_VEBF01000727.1 GCF_007676705.1 Paenibacillus xylanexedens | reverse complement strand
ACACACTCCATTCAGTATCTCGCCCTGTCTATCATTCTGCCTACACTCCCATTCCTCCTCCTCCCCATCCCCCCAACTTCCATCCTTACACAACCTATCCACCTTCCACCTACCTACAACCTCTTATCCATCACCTATCCTCCTCCTTCTTTCCCCCCTCTCCTCACCTTCCCACTCAACACATTCTATCAATCCCCTGTCCCCCTCCCCCAACTCACCTCCACACTAATC
>NZ_VEBF01000726.1 GCF_007676705.1 Paenibacillus xylanexedens | reverse complement strand
AAATCTGCAACACATTTCCAAAACCCTCAATCTCCCCCTCAATCATCCGACTCCTATCCCTCTCCCTTTCCTCCTCATTTTTCTTTCTTTCACCACCACCCTCCCCTACCCTTTAATCACCTCAACCTTCAGAGTCTCCCCCAATCCTTCCACCAATTACACCACAACCTCCAACGATCCCACATTAACACACCCCGCCACCTCCGCCGGGTGCCTTATCAATTACACGCT
>NZ_VEBF01000725.1 GCF_007676705.1 Paenibacillus xylanexedens | reverse complement strand
ATGGGTGGGTGTAATGATGGGAGATTGATATGGAAGCTGAATATATGGAGGTGGAGCATGATGGGGTGAATCGGTAGGGGTAGGTGGTGTGGTTTTGGTGGGTTTGAATGGGGTGAATTTAAGGAGATTGTGAATAAATTGAGGTGGAGTGAGTGGGGTTTTTGGTTGAAAGGATTGGGTTGGATCATTGTGGTAATATGCAAGAGATTGTATTGGGTAGATTGGTTGAGG
>NZ_VEBF01000724.1 GCF_007676705.1 Paenibacillus xylanexedens | reverse complement strand
CCCAAGTTTGAATTCTTTGAAATAGATTGCTATTAGCTAGTAATCCACCAAATCCTTCGCTGCTCACCAATGGAATCGCAAGATGCCCACGATGAGACTGTTCAGGTTAAACGCAAAAGAAACACACTCTGGGAATTTCTTCCCAAATTGTATCTCTCAATACGCATCAACCCATGTCAATTAAACACGCTGTATAGAGACTAGGCAGATCTGACGATCACCTAGCGACTC
>NZ_VEBF01000723.1 GCF_007676705.1 Paenibacillus xylanexedens | reverse complement strand
TGGTAGAGCAACTGACTTGTAATCAGTAGGTTGGGGGTTCAAGTCCTCTCGCCGGCACCATTACCATTTTTAGTGTTTACATCTGAATTTGTGATAGAATGTATATTACAAGTAAAAATTGTTAATACTAAGATTCTCTTAGTGGATGAATGGCTTACTCTATGGCGGTCGTGGCGAAGTGGTTAACGCACCGGTTTGTGGATCCGGCATTCGGGGGTTCAATTCCCCTCG
>NZ_VEBF01000722.1 GCF_007676705.1 Paenibacillus xylanexedens | reverse complement strand
TTCTACAAAAGCTCACCTTTCATATCCTCCTCCAAACTTCGCATTTCACCCTCCCCCTGCTCCCCCTGCCCCAATTCATTTACTCATATCAGCTGTCGAATCTCTCCCACCATTCCCTTATAACTCTTCCCAAGCATCCCAATCTCATCACCCCCATCACTCCATCCTCCTCCTCTCACATTACCACTCTCCCCCCTCCCCATATACCACATCACCCCAAAAATCCCCTCAC
>NZ_VEBF01000721.1 GCF_007676705.1 Paenibacillus xylanexedens | reverse complement strand
GATAAGGATGATCGGTTTGAAAAATGGAAGAATTGGACGAGGAAGAAGACGTGGGGTGGAGAAGAATGAGTTAATAGGATTGGTGAAGGAGTGAGGAATATATGATGGTAGTGGGGGAAGGAGGATTAGTTCGAGTGGAATGATAATGAAGAAGGGGTTGGTGTTTTTGTTCTGGAGGTAGTGAGATGAGTTGATGGGTTACAAGAGGTTGAGATTGGTCGTCTGGCTGTTG
>NZ_VEBF01000069.1 GCF_007676705.1 Paenibacillus xylanexedens | reverse complement strand
TGCAGGATAACAGAGAGAAGAGAAATAAGTTCGGTAAGGAAAAGTGGTTGTTAAGGATGTTGGTGGTTTTTGTGAGGGGATTTGTAACGTTGATTGATATGAGTAGAAATGTATATAAGTTGAATGTAATATGGGGAGGGTAAGGGAGAGGGGAGAAATAAGTTGAAGAAGGATAGGGGTTGGGGTTTATGAAGGGATTTGTGGGTTAGGAAAAGAGAATGAAGAAATGGGGGGATAAGAGTGATGGAAGGGTTGTTGTGTGATAGTAGTGGGGGAGTGTAGGTTTTGTTAGTTGATTTTATATATAGGGATTGGTAGATATGGGGATGAGAATGAGGAGGGAAATGATTGAGGAG
>NZ_VEBF01000720.1 GCF_007676705.1 Paenibacillus xylanexedens | reverse complement strand
CACACTCTACATCCCACCCAACTGTTATCTCCCCTACCGCCAATTGAAACTCTCTCCATACACCCCTTCGCTCGTCCCATTCTACATCACGCAAACAACCAGAACATTACTCTTCACCAACTCCACCATCTACACCCTATCACACCTTCCGCCATCCAACCAACTGTAGATCCTGTCCTCTACACACTCCCAAAAACAACTCCAATCCAATCAATCAACTCTCACCACATCA
>NZ_VEBF01000719.1 GCF_007676705.1 Paenibacillus xylanexedens | reverse complement strand
GGGATGTTTAGTCGGTGGATAGGCAATGTGGTTGGGCAGGGGACGAATGGCAGGTAGAGAGGAGGTGTTGAGGATGTAGGGTTGGGGGTGTTTGTTCATGAGAGGCAAGACGTGGTTGAAGGGGTAAAATACAGGCTTGAGGTTGATGTGGATGAGTTTATTGAAGATTTGGGTATGATAATTCTGGATCAGGTTTTGGTTGGGTTGAATAGGTGGATTGTTGAAAAATGGA
>NZ_VEBF01000718.1 GCF_007676705.1 Paenibacillus xylanexedens | reverse complement strand
ATTCAGTGTCTGGTGAGATGGAGTCTCGGTTTCGGTGGATGAAGGAGTGTGATCTTAGAGTGTTAATTAAATGGTATAGTTGTTGGATGGTTGAGGAAGTGGTGTTGGGATTAAGGTAGCGAGAAGAAATTAAAATGATTGAAGATTGAGTTGTTAGGGTGGATCTGAGGAATGAGAATATGGAAGTGTGTTTTAGGGAGGAAGGGAAGGTTGGAAAAGGAGTATGTAAGGT
>NZ_VEBF01000717.1 GCF_007676705.1 Paenibacillus xylanexedens | reverse complement strand
AGGTTGTTGAGATTGAGAGTATAAGTTAGGGTTGGAGTGATATTAAGGGAGGGGTGGTGGAAGAAATAGTGTTTAGGTAAGAGATTGGGATAAAGGTGTTGTGAAGTTGGAATGGGGGGAGTGAGATGAAAGTTGTGAGGTGGTGGATCGTGTGGGTTGAGGAGGGGTTGAAGAGGTGGGGGGATGAGGGGTGGTTGAATAACTGTAGCTGTACTAGGGGGGGTGATGGTCA
>NZ_VEBF01000716.1 GCF_007676705.1 Paenibacillus xylanexedens | reverse complement strand
ACTCATCATTCCCCACCTCATTCCTCTACTATTCCCCCCAACCCCCAATCAATCCATTACCCTCATCAACCATACACCCCTCCTCTATCCCCTAGCTCTACCTCACCTCTTCTATTACCCCCAAGCCCCCCTCAATCCCCACTTCCACCTCACCCCTTTCTTTCTCCCACCCATTATCTATCTCCTCATCACACTTCTACTTACGTTCTTCTTCAAGGCACTCGACAACCCC
>NZ_VEBF01000715.1 GCF_007676705.1 Paenibacillus xylanexedens | reverse complement strand
AAGGTATATTGTAAAGGAATGTTTAATGAGATGGATATGGCTGTAGAATCGGTTATTAACGTGATGAATAGAGTGAGTGAGGAAGACGTGAGGATGAGAGGAAGGGTGGAGAAAATGTGAATTGGGGAGGTGGTCGGGGATATGTGGGTAGTGTGGGAAGGGGACTTTGTGATGGGGGGAGGAGGATGTGAGGAAGAGTTGGATGAATTGTATGAGGAGTGGGAGGGAAAGG
>NZ_VEBF01000714.1 GCF_007676705.1 Paenibacillus xylanexedens | reverse complement strand
TGAGAGAGGTAACTCCGGCGCGGGAGGGAACGTAGGGATTGGTTTTTTGCAGTATTCAAAAGCTTCGTTGTAATGGTTTGTTTTGTTAAAATCTTGTTGGGGGATGAGATAATGTGGGAAGGAGATTTCTAAAGGGGGAAGTTGAGATTGATTGGTGTGATATATAGTGAGTAGGTGTGGGATTAATATAAGAAAGCTTGATAGATCCTAGATTATGGTATGTGTAGTAAAA
>NZ_VEBF01000713.1 GCF_007676705.1 Paenibacillus xylanexedens | reverse complement strand
TCAACCAACTTCCCAAACAAACCATTCATCACCAATCGACTCTCCCTCACTTCCAGCAACCCCTTCAACAACTCCACCCATCCAAAACACCTCAGCCTAAACCCAAATCCAAGTTCAAAAACAAACATCCATTCATTCATACCCTCCAACAATCCCTCCCTCAACCTTTCAAAACAACACTCAAAATCAACCACAATAAACATAAACCTAAAATTGACCTCAACTACTACAC
>NZ_VEBF01000712.1 GCF_007676705.1 Paenibacillus xylanexedens | reverse complement strand
GGCTGGGGAAAGATATGGGGGCTTTAGGGGACGAAAGTTGCGGTGTTTAGGTAGAAAGAGAGGAAGGAGGGGAGGGATTAAGGGGAGGGATTATGGGTATGGGGGGTTAATTTTGGGATGGAGAGAGTGTGTGAAGGATGATAAGATGGAGTGAAGTTGATTTTGGAAAATAGATATGTTAGGGTTAGATAAGAAGAGGAAAGAGAAACAGAATAGGGAATAAGATGTTTTG
>NZ_VEBF01000711.1 GCF_007676705.1 Paenibacillus xylanexedens | reverse complement strand
GGGGGAGGGGAAGGAAAAGGAATGAAATGAAAATTGTAGAAAGTAGTGGATGGGGTATGGGGTAAAGGTATGGTTGGAGATGTGGTGGATGGAGGAGTGAGGGGAGGGGTTGAAGGGAGTGTAGTTGTAGTGGGTGATGGTGGGGAAGGGGTGGAGTGATTTTTGGGTTGGAGAGGGGAGTAGGGAGTTGAGGGGGAAGAAGTGGGAAGAGGTGATGGAGTGAAGGAGGTTA
>NZ_VEBF01000068.1 GCF_007676705.1 Paenibacillus xylanexedens | reverse complement strand
TTAAAATGGTGACGGTGTAGGGGTTTGATGTTAGGTTGCATTGGGGGGATTGGGGGAGTGAGAGTGGAGGATAGAAACAGGGAGAGGATAATAAGGAAGAGGAGGAGAACGAGGAGGAGAGGAATGAGGTATGGGTTGAGTTGGTGAGGGGTGGTCATAATGTGACTGAGACAGGTGAGAGGGAGGATTTTGGAGGGAATATTGGGAAGGGAGGATAGGGGAATGTGTTGAATAGAATTGTGATTGGTTGGCGTCGAAGATGATGTAGAGTTGTGTTTATTTTATGAGGTAGTTTGGAAGTTATATGAGATTTAACGGTTTTGTGATGGTGCTGTATTAAATGAGTATGTAAATGT
>NZ_VEBF01000710.1 GCF_007676705.1 Paenibacillus xylanexedens | reverse complement strand
GAAGCGATCCAAGAACGATATACTTTCTTTCTTACGCTTCATTTCTTCCAACCCATCCTTCAGCACACCCCCTACCCACCCTTTACCTCTATACTCTCCCCACGTCCCTACACCACCAATACCACCCATCTCCAACCATCTACCATGAATATAACTTTCAAAACCCATAATCTGAACTTGCCCTCCTAGTTCCCCTTCCTCATATACTCCCCATATATCCTCTCACCAAAACT
>NZ_VEBF01000709.1 GCF_007676705.1 Paenibacillus xylanexedens | reverse complement strand
GGTGTGGGGTTTTGGATAATGAAGTTAGGTTTGTGGTAGGTTGTGGGTGATGGAAAGGGTGGTTGGTGAGGTAGGATATGAGGGACTTGTCGAGGAGGATGGTGAGGAAGATGATGGAACGTTTGTTTTTTGTGAATTGTTTGGAGGGGTTTGTTAAATTGGTTAAGTTATGGTTAAGGTTAGAAAATGAATTGTAGTATGGTAAGGGTTACGTGTGAATTGATTTATTTATA
>NZ_VEBF01000708.1 GCF_007676705.1 Paenibacillus xylanexedens | reverse complement strand
GAACGGATGAAGATTATGGTGAGTGGTAAAAGATTGAATAGAGGGTAGAAACGAATTATGCGTAGCGGTAAAAAGTTTGTGGGGATGGAGGAGATGGTGAAGGCTGTGGGTGGGAGTAGGGTGTGGGATAAGAAAAGTTGAAGGGGAAGGATTAGGTAGGGAGATGGTAAGGTAGGCGTGAGGATTGGTGTGAATGGGGTGAAGGTGAAGGGAGCATGGGTTAGTGTGGATAG
>NZ_VEBF01000707.1 GCF_007676705.1 Paenibacillus xylanexedens | reverse complement strand
TGGCGAAGGTTCCGATGGACCCCTTTTTCATTCAAACACATCCTCCATATCTGACACCGCATCCCTATCCTCCCAAACCAAATCAAACACCCCATGTACCTCTCCTTCCGGACCCACCACCCCAAATTAAACCCATTTCCCTACACCAAATTCCTCCAATAACCACCACAAATCCCATCCAACCATTTCCCATTCCTTAAAAAATTCACTAAATCACCTCAAAAACCCACCTA
>NZ_VEBF01000706.1 GCF_007676705.1 Paenibacillus xylanexedens | reverse complement strand
ATGGGTGGGAAGATACGAATCGATGGGGATCTAGCAGTTGAGGGGAAGATGTGTTGGGGGATAGGGAAATGTGAGTGAGATTGGGAGGTAGAGGAGTGAGGTTGAATAAGAAGTGATAGGGAAGGAAGTTTGTAGTATAATTGGTGGTGAGTAGTTGGTTAGGGAAAAGTTGGATTAAGTGATTTACATAGAAGGTTGTATTGGGATTGAAAACATAGCGGAATATTTGAAGG
>NZ_VEBF01000705.1 GCF_007676705.1 Paenibacillus xylanexedens | reverse complement strand
CATCTGACCATCTCTGTTAATATCCCATCTATTATCTTTTTCCTATCCCCCATCATCAACTCAACCACAACACCTCCAAAACATACCCTTACCAACCTTCCAACCCCCATCCCCCCACTGACCACAAACGCCACAATCAAAAATACAACCTAAATGAATGTTCTCCATATAAATAAAGCACTTCCACTCACTTCATCCACCATTAATCTTAACCCCTCAATCCCAATCGCTCC
>NZ_VEBF01000704.1 GCF_007676705.1 Paenibacillus xylanexedens | reverse complement strand
CTCAACTATCCCATCAATCCCCAACCCACCTTCTATACCTCCAATTACAATCTCGATCCCTTGCAAAAACACCTTACCTTTACCAACCCCCACCCCCACCAAATCAATAAACCCCACCCTCTAATCCACCCTATTCCTCCATTCCTCCATGTTATCTCCCTTCCCGCTCACAATCACCGCCGCAACCCTTAATTGCTTACTCTTTTGCTCTCATCTACAAATTATACTTTTTA
>NZ_VEBF01000703.1 GCF_007676705.1 Paenibacillus xylanexedens | reverse complement strand
TTATCGCCACCTAGACGGGTCTCAATGTACTAAAATAGCCAATGAATCTACATAACCCAATCCATCCCATCCTTCCCTCTCCATACCTCACCTACCACATCAACTCCACCATCTCTTACCTCTCCCCCCCCAAACCACTGTTTCCACCCATCTCTCCCCATAATCTCAAACCGGTGCTTATCTCCCCATGAACCACCCACGCGATTATCCTCCCTACCTCCCCTTAACACCGC
>NZ_VEBF01000702.1 GCF_007676705.1 Paenibacillus xylanexedens | reverse complement strand
TCCCGATCGTTACCATGATCCACCTTACCACATTCAAGACACTCCCCACATCCCTCATCTTCTAACTCTCTACAAAATATCCCCTTCCCGAAACTAATTCCCCTCTTCCCCTCCCCCCTACCCCCCTTCACCCATCACCCCTCTTCCCTCACATTCATCCTCTTCAACCATTTTTCTTCCTTCACCATAATCACCCATATCCCCACCTACTAATCCATCCACCACCTCTACAT
>NZ_VEBF01000701.1 GCF_007676705.1 Paenibacillus xylanexedens | reverse complement strand
TGTTAAAGAAAATGGAGGAGGGGGGATAGGTGTGGAAGGGCCGTTATTGATGGATTATGAGAAGGATGGGAAGAGGTATGAGATGGAATATGAATATTTGTTGGGTAAAGATATGGTCGTGGGTGGTGTTCATGAAGAAGGAGAAAAGGAATGGGAAGTTTATGTGCGAGAAGATGAGTGGATTGATCTATGGCGTGGTAAAGAATAGAGAGGTGGGAGGGTAAGGGTTGTAG
>NZ_VEBF01000067.1 GCF_007676705.1 Paenibacillus xylanexedens | reverse complement strand
ATATTATCCTACCCTTCCTCCTCTCCCTTCTATTTTTTCTCCTCTTTTCTTTTATTCCACTGCATGCTTATATCCCATCCCTATTATCCAATCCAACTCTACCGCCTCTCTTCTCCAATCCAATCCACCCCAACAACATCAACTACCAACACATCACCTTTCCCCCACCAGATCCCACCCCCACCATCCACCCATCCTATATTCCTCCTCACAACACTGCCACCAAAACCATCATCTTCACTCACCCATATCCTCCCAATCCCGAAGAAACATCCCTACCTATCTACCATCTCGCCCACTATCCCCATCAACTCGGGTTCAACCTCGTAATCTTCCATTACCCTTTTGCCTCCCAAGT
>NZ_VEBF01000700.1 GCF_007676705.1 Paenibacillus xylanexedens | reverse complement strand
TTCACAATTCCTTCCACCCATCTCCCTCCACCCCTACCTCAATCTTCCCACTCCCCACTCCTTCCTTCCACACATTCTATATCCACACAACTTTTATCACCCCCACTTTCCTAAACCCTCCAACATTCACTCCCTACCCCATACATTCCCCTACTCTCCTTCCTTCCCCCACATTTTCAACCATCCCAATCTCCAATATTTCATCACGACCAAGCTCCGATGCAATCACACGA
>NZ_VEBF01000699.1 GCF_007676705.1 Paenibacillus xylanexedens | reverse complement strand
GCGATTAGTGTAGCTGAGGTATGGGATAATTTTGAGGGTGATGGTGTGGGGGTGGAGTGGGAATGGGAGGCGAAGTCGGGTGGTGAATGGGGTGAGGGAGGTAGAGAAAGAGGGATGGTATTGGGTGGTGATGGATAGGGGGAGGGGGTTGAGTGTTTGTTTGGTAGAGGTGATGTTGTGTTGGAGAAGGTGGGTGGGTGTGAATTTGAAGGGAGAAGGGGGGTGAGGTTGGT
>NZ_VEBF01000698.1 GCF_007676705.1 Paenibacillus xylanexedens | reverse complement strand
CTTCCTCACCTTCCCACTCATCCACATCCTCCCTTCCCTCCAACCCTGATAACCTCCCTCAAACCCAAGAATACACTTCCCACCTCTTCCATCTTTCACCACCTTAATCCCTCCTTCTACTCCATCCCCCCCCCTTCCACCACACAACTCCATTTTCCCTTTATCTCCCATCTCTCCTGCAAGAATCCACAACACTTCTTCCATATATCAAAGCTTCACCCGCCTTCCCAAAT
>NZ_VEBF01000697.1 GCF_007676705.1 Paenibacillus xylanexedens | reverse complement strand
TATCTCCTCTATATTCCCTAAAACCTCCTTTTATCCATCGTTTTCCTCCCATACTCCCTTTTCATCTCCTTTCCATACCAACCTTCCATCTTCCCCACATACCAAACTCCTTTCACATTTTTCATCCTATCTTCTCCCCCTTCTCCATTAACATACATCACCACATAATCCATACCCCCCCACATATAATCCACCCTCCCATATTTTTCCACATTACCCCCACCCTTCAAATC
>NZ_VEBF01000696.1 GCF_007676705.1 Paenibacillus xylanexedens | reverse complement strand
CCCCCCCCTCATTATCACATTCCCCTACCAACTCTCCTTCCCCAACTCTTCATCCCTATTCATCCCGTACACCACCTCATCCCCCAATCATCCCCTCCTCCATTCCATCCCATCCACCACAAAATCACTCAAATTCATCCCGTTTCCTTCCTTCAACAGATCACCCAAGTACTTTCCACAAAACCCCAAATCAGCCCCTACCTCTTTCACTCTTACTTTACAGTCAATTCTTTC
>NZ_VEBF01000695.1 GCF_007676705.1 Paenibacillus xylanexedens | reverse complement strand
GGTGGGGTCACTGTGACAGTAATCATGGGTGGGTAGAAGGGTGGGGAGATGGTGAATGGTAGTAGATGGGGGGATGGGGGGGGGAAGGAGGAGAAGATGGGGAGATTTGGGGAGGGGTTGAGGGAGTGGTTGTGGTGTTGTGATTGGATAGGAGTTGGGGAGTGGAGAGGCCGCAAGAATAATACCGGAACGGGGGGCGGGATCTGGGGGGACAAGGAGGGGGGGATGCTTGTA
>NZ_VEBF01000694.1 GCF_007676705.1 Paenibacillus xylanexedens | reverse complement strand
ACCAACATGTGATCAACCATCCCCCTTCCCACCAACAACCTACCCTCCTACTCCTACATATTCTATTCCACCCATCATGTTATTTAAACCTCTATTTCCATTCCAACAAATAACCAAAATCCCCTCTTCCACAGCTCTCCCCAATCCTTTAACCCTTCACTTTTCACTCGTATTTTTAACATGAACTTCATTATCTCATCCCTCCCAACCACTCCATAAAATCATTTTTATATT
>NZ_VEBF01000693.1 GCF_007676705.1 Paenibacillus xylanexedens | reverse complement strand
AACCACCATACCCAGTAATAATCCTAATAAGATCTCCCACTCATCAATCAACCACCCATCCCCATTCCCAATCCCGATCTCACCGGTCAGACCATTCTACTCAACAACAAGCATCAATTCCCAACACTCCCACCTTCCTTCAATACCATCACTCCTAATTTCCCCTCCATCATTCAATCCCTATCACTAACCTCTCACCACCTACCCCCTTCATCCCAACACCTTCTTCCAAGT
>NZ_VEBF01000692.1 GCF_007676705.1 Paenibacillus xylanexedens | reverse complement strand
AGAAGGCTTGGGATTGGGATGTGCAAGGTGGGGGAGGTTGAGGGAGGAGGGGCGTGGGAGATTTTGATGGTTGGAAAGATGATTTTGGTGGTTGGGATTGTTATTGTATTGTTACTGGGAGAAGGGGAAATTATTAAAGGGTTTGTGTATTGGGGTGTGAAGTAATGGAATTGATAGGAGGGTTTATGGATGAAAAAATTTGGGTGAATTTTGTTAGGAGGAAGGGTTGGAGTT
>NZ_VEBF01000691.1 GCF_007676705.1 Paenibacillus xylanexedens | reverse complement strand
TGAAGAGGTGGAGTATGTGGTGGTTTTGGTGATGCGTGGTGGGTTGATACAGCGTGATGGTAATTTGTGGGATGGGAGTTAAGGTGGGTTCAGGAGATAATGTAACGGGTTTAACGTGTTTATCTTATTCTTCGGTGTGAAGGGTAAGAATGGAGTGTGTTTTGGTTGAGTTGTGTTTTGTTTAGGTGGATATAGGGGGTTGAAGATATACAGGAATTGGTTGCATGGATAAGT
>NZ_VEBF01000006.1 GCF_007676705.1 Paenibacillus xylanexedens | reverse complement strand
TTCAATGGTAGAACTTTAGCCTTCCAAGCTAATAGCGTGGGTTCGATTCCCATCACCCGCTTCCTAGTAACGTATAGAAGAGCCTTTGCTTATAGCAGGGGCTCTTTTGTTTTCCCCTATAAGAAAAGGTGATTTTCTAAAAGTCAGGGTTTAATATTACTTAAATAACTGATTTCATTTCGTTCACTACGCAAAAAAGACAGGCTCCTCTCCTACGAATATACGCAGGAAGAGGGGCTTGTCTTTTTTGTTACAGCTCGCGATTAATATCTTTCCAGAATGGTCTGTGTTTTCAAGCCATCGGCAGGAATCAGCCAGTTGTTGTTCTCCAGCAATTGCAGCAGTTGGGTACGCAGTCCGGATACGGCTACAGCATCATCGGTTTTGAAAGAGACCTCTACGATATTCTCAATACCTGTACCTGCTGCGTTACGGATCGGCCATACTTCGAGTGTAAGCTCTTGACCATTCCATGTACCTTCATATCGTTGAAACGTTATTGGACCATAAGCACGGGATTGTGTAAGCTGCTGTTTGCCCCAGTTGGAGGAAGTCCAGTTTTTCAATTTGCCTGGAAGCTTGTCCAGTAACATGTTCAAGGCTTCTTGCTCCGAAGGAAGTTGGACACCTGTTGCATTGGTATCGACTTTTTTGGTGTTGGAGAAGCTCAGGGTTTGTTTGCCATATCCCCAATCAATCTCAGCCTCGTAATTATCATCCGATTGATCAAAACCTTCTTGATTAGCCAAAGTTAGTGCTGCATTGATGTCGCCATTGATCACAGGGTACCGCTTTTTGTAGGTCAACTCGTAATTGTTTTTGTCATCTTTTTTACGAAAACGTACGTTCCATCCTTGTTGATCCAGTCCGAGAGAATTCGTATCGAAGTACTCTGCGTTAATGTTTCTTGGCGTGGAAATCAGGCCGAGTGTCTGAATCACTTCACTGCGTGGTGTCCCATCTGTATTCAATACAAGTTCCGGCTTGGCCAGAAACTTCACTTCATAAGCAGGAACGGCATTGGCAGCAGCTGAAGCCTGTGGTGCTCCCAGAAATGTCATTCCACTTCCCAATGTTACGATGCTCAGCATCAATGAGGCGGTTACCTTTTTCCACTTTTTCAAAACCAATCACTCTCCTAATCTGGATTAGCGTACAGACTCAACTTTATCGCCCGAATATATGAAAGCGATTAACGGGGAGAGCTCATTGCGTTAACCCTGCATAGATTTGATGAATGGCAAACGATACTTTATTGAGGGTCAGGTTAGTCATGCGTGGAAAAGGGGAAAGTTGTGACTCACCTCTCGCAGTACTTCTTTGAAGCGGTTTACCTGAACTGACGGGTGGCGGTCCTTGTTATGTACAGTGTAAATATGGCGCGGTGCCTGCTCTCCTGGAATGGGGAGAACCTGAATGAGCCCATGTTGTTCCTCCCACTGTACCGCCATCCGAGACATGAATGAGACATGCCCCCCGAGTAGTACGAGTTGTTTGATCGCTTCCAGGGAATCCATCTCTACGGTGCTCCGCAAACGGATGTCATGTTGCGCGAGCCATTGATTGGTTAACCGACGAGTACTGGATTCATTGCCATGTAAGGCAAAAGGAATCTGTGCGATATGATCAGGTGTTAATACATCCTTCTGGGCCAACCCATGCTGAGGAGAACAGATTAAAACCAGGTCATCTTCACACAGTGTCTCGGCTTGCAGCGCGGGTCCAACAAACGGCTCGGAAGAGATCACACCCAGATCAATCTGATGTCGAATCAGCATCTCGCGAATAACAGGTGATGGTTTGACGGATAAGACGATCCGTATGCCAGGGAATTCCTGCGAAAAGGTATTGAGCATGGCGGGCAGCAGGTATGTAGCCGGTACATAGCTTGCCCCAATGTGCAGAGTGCCCCGATAGAGACTGTCATATTCCTTTACAACCCGTCGTGCCTCCTGGGTCAAGGCATTGATTTTGACGGAATAGTGGAGTAGAGCTTGTCCAGCCTCGGTTAGAAACGTCTTTCCACTGCGCGATTCGAATAATCGCACACCCATCTCTTCCTCCAACGACTTCATATGAAATGTAACGGTGGGTTGCTTGATCCCCAGTAACTCGGCCACGCTTGTCATGTGATGATGCTTGTCGATCAGCTCAACAATTTGCAATTTGATCAGATTCAATGTCCCAACACTCCTCTCATTTCTACTGGCCCCAATATAAAAGATGATCTAATGTTTTCATAAAGACGGAGAGTACAGAACCAATCTGAAGAAGCGAAGCGTTCGCCTTTATCCCCGGATTTCTCCCTTCATAAAGGGAATATAAGAAATCTGGGGATAACAGCGATCGGAAGATGGTGCTGTAATCGAAGCGACAACATGAAAATTGATTTAGTTCACCTACTATAGATTTAATCTATGAACATCAACAGAATTCATCTAAAAAGTTAATTCCAATTTTACATACAAGACATACAACTCGCGAAAGCGGACGTTAGACTGAGAACAGTGCAAGAGATCAAGTAACAGAAGACAGGTAGGGATGCTTATGAAATTAGAGATAACGGGAATTCAAAAATCATTTAATCAAACACCCGCACTACTGCCGACAGATCTAACGCTTGAACATGGAAAGTTTACGACACTGCTCGGCCCATCGGGCTGTGGCAAAACAACACTGCTCCGCATGTTGGCCGGGCTGGAACAGCCGGACGCGGGGGAGATTCGTGCAGATGATCAGTGTATCTACTCTGCGGCAAAGCGGATTGATATACCGACACACAAGCGTAATCTGGGCATGGTGTTTCAGGATTTTGCATTATGGCCGCATATGACCGTATACGAAAATGTAGCGTTTGGCCTGAAGGCCGGAAAACAGAAATCTGATCTGCGGCAAAAGGTGAACGAAGCACTTGGCATGGTTCGCCTGCAAGGCATGGAAGATCGATATCCTCATCAGCTGTCTGGTGGACAGCAGCAACGGGTTGCTTTTGCCAGAGCGGTAGCTGTCAGACCTGGTGTGATCCTGTTCGATGAGCCACTGAGTGCACTGGATGCTGTACTCCGGGAAGAGATGCGGATTGAGATGATGTCGCTGGTTCGGGACATGGGACTGACTGCGCTGTACGTCACACATGATCAGATTGAAGCGATGTCGATGTCGGATGAGATAGTGGTGATGCAGAAGGGGCGGATATTGCAAAAGGGAAGCCCGGAAACGATCTACTCGGCGCCAAGTGATCCGTATGTCGCTTCGTTTATCGGAAAGTCCAATTGGCTCACGCCTAATCAATCGATGGTGCGACCAGAGCATGTCACCTGGAACAAAACAGGTCATGACGATCTATGTTATCCGGGAACTGTACTCAGCGTCAGCTATGTAGGTGAACGTTACGAAGTGCGATTGCAGATGGAAGGGCTTGGCGTATGGACAGCCTATATGAACCAAAGAGTGCGGGTGGGAGAGCGGGTTCAGCTCTATATAGCCCCCGAACGAATATGCCGAATGGATGGTTATGATAACCCGAGTGTGAATCACAGAGAAGTTATAGCAGCGGCCAATTAAGAAATCAAACAGAAAACAAGGGAGATGGAATGATATGTTAGGGATGAACACACGGAAAAAGAGCGCAATGCTGTTATTAACTGCGGTAATGAGTATCAGTTTGTTTGGATGTAGTACAGGGAACACAACCACAGGCAATGCGGCACAACCCGCGGGTGAAGGAAACACAGCAGCGGCGGCGGAAACAACGAAACCGGCTGGCGGCAAGTTGGTGTTGTACAGTGCTGGCCCACAGAAGTTGGCGGATAACATCGTGAGCGGATTTACGGACAAAACAGGTATCGAAGTCGAGATGTTCCAGGGAACAACAGGCAAAATTCTGGCTCGTATGGAAGCAGAGAAATCCAATCCGGTTGCAGACGTTGTGATCCTGGCCTCTTTACCTTCCGCACAGGCTCTGAAAGCCGATGGACTGACTATGCCTTACCCGGACGCAGCCAATGCAGACAAGCTGAACAAGGATTGGTCGGATGCAGAGGGTAACTATTTCAGTAGCAGTGCTTCCGCACTGGGTATTGTGTATAACACCAAGCTGGTATCTACACCACCAACAAGTTGGGCAGAGCTGGCAACGCCTGCGTGGAAAGATGCAGTGAACATTCCCGACCCTACATTATCAGGTTCAGCACTCGACTTCATCACAGGATACCTGAGCGCGAACGGTGAAAAAGGTTGGGATCTGCTGAGTGCCTATAAAGCCAATGGTGTAGCGATGGCAGGCGCCAATCAGGAAGCACTTGATCCGGTCATTACGGGTGCCAAAAGCATCGTAGCGGCAGGTGTGGATTACATGGCGTATTCCTCCAAAGCAAAAGGTGAACCACTGGATATCGTATATCCTGAGGAAGGCACAGTAATCAGCCCAAGACCGGCAGCGATTCTGAAATCCAGTCCGAATGTAGAGAATGCCAAAGCGTTCATTGACTACTTGTTGTCCGATGAAGCTCAGAAGCTCGTAGCAGATGCCTATCTGATTCCGGGCCGCGAAGACATTGAAGCGACTAACCGTGCCAATGTGAAGGATATTCCACAACTTAAAGTGGATTGGAACTGGATGAGTGAGCATGGCGAAGAGACTGCGGCTCGTTTTTCCGAGACTTTTAAATAAGACATAGTACGAAAAAGACAATTAGGCAAAAGGAATACCTGCTGTCTGTGGAAAGTCATGTGAGGTGAAGGTAGTGAAACCTGTTGGAATGGACAACAACCGAATTTTTCGGAGAGTGGGCGTGATTCTGGCCCTCTTTCTGCTGACCATAAGTATTGGCGTGCCGCTCTTGCTGATCTTCTGGCAAAGTGTGTATCCGGACGGGCAGTGGGACTGGATGGCTCCGATTCGCACGATTACAGGTCATCATCTATCGGGTGTATTGCTGAACTCCGTCTGGCTTGGCATCTGCGTTGTAGCGGTAACCACACTGCTGGCGCTGCCGCTTGCCTGGATGATGGCGAAGACCCGTATGGGTGAGCATCGCTGGGTGGATGTAATCTTGATGATCCCGTTCATGACTCCGCCGTATATCGGATCAATGGGATGGATTCTGTTTATGCAAAAAGGGGGATACCTGCAGCAATGGGTGCCCTCATCTGCAGGCTGGAGTGAGCTGTTCTTCAGCTTCTGGGGCATGGTGCTCATCATGAGCTTGCACCTGTTCCCATTCCTGTATCTGCTGCTTCGGGATGCGTTGATCCGCATCGGTGGCAATCTGGAAGAAGCGGGAGCTGTGCATGGTGCACGTGCGGGGTACCGTTTCAGACGCATTATTCTACCCTTGTTGCTGTCGTCCTACGGCATGGGGATCATGCTGGTCTTTGTCAAAACGATTGCGGAATTCGGAACACCGGCAACCTTCGGGCGCAAGATTGGCTATTATGTCATGACCTCCGAAATTCACAAGTACATCTCCAGTTGGCCGATTGATTTCGGCAAGGCGACTTCACTGGCATCGGTGCTGCTGTCCGTGTGTCTGGTGATGTGGTATATGCAGTCTGCCATGAGCCGGAAGTTCACGTATCGTCTGGTAGGTGGCAAGGGGCAACGTTCGAAGCGATATTCCCTTCGTGGCGGAGCAGGATGGTTGTGCGGGGCGTATCTTGCGATCCTGTTGATCCTGTCGATAGGTATCCCGTATTTCTCCATCATCGCCGCTTCGACCATGAAGCTACGGGGATCAGGAATTGCTTTTGATAATCTGACCTTGGATCATTACAAAGAGCTGTTATCTTGGGGTTCAGTGAGTATGAAGGCGATCGGGAACAGTCTGGGACTATCCCTTGCGGCTTCCACGGTTGCCGTTATTATCGGTACGGGTTTTGCGCTGGCTATCGGCAGATCGTCTTCATTCATGCAGCGTGTGATTGACTTGTTCAGTCTGTTGCCTAATACGGTGCCGGGCATTGTGATGGTGGTGGGACTGATTCTGTTCTGGAATTCACCTTGGATGCCAGTCACGTTGTATAACACTTACGGTATGGTTGTTCTCACGTACGTTGTTCTCTTCTTGCCTTACACCGTGCAGTATGTAAAATCGAGCTTTACCCAGATTGACGGAACATTGTTTCAGGCGGGGCAAGTATTTGGCGGGAAGCCGCTGTATATTCTGCGGCGCATCCTGATCCCGCTGATCCTGCCCGGCATGCTCGCCGGCTGGATGATGACCTTTACGATTGCTACCCGGGAGCTGGTAGGTTCGTTATTGATTCTTCCACCGTCGATGCAGACGTCGGCTACGTATATTTTTGCCCAATTCGAACAAGGTCAGGTGTCACTCGGAATGGCGATGGCCGTTGTAACTGTAGGTATGACGGTGCTCATGCTGCTTGGAATTGAAATACTGAATTCAAAGAGAAAGTGGAATGCATCATGATCAAACTGAACGTATGGGGCGGTGCAGGGGAACATGGGCGTTCCGCCTATCTCCTGAGCGGGAGCAATTTTCGCCTTTTGCTGGATTGTGGTGTGAAAAAAGAAGGTACGGGCGAGTATCCGCTGATTGAACCGGAGATTGTTCCGCAACTGGATGCGGTTCTGTTATCCCACGCCCATGAGGACCATTCGGTCGCCATTCCATTGCTGTATAAGATGGGCTACCAGGGTGAAGTGTGGACGACGAGAGAGACGAGGGCGCAGCTGCGTACGTATTTTGCCAACTGGCGCAGGTTTGTAGAGCGTGTAGGTGAAGAACTTCCTTATGATGAAGCAGATGAGCAAGCTATTCGTTATCGGTATCTGGAGGATGAGGGGGTATCCCAAACCTGGTTCGAACCCATTCCTGAAGTGAAAGTGATGTGGGGACGGAGTGGACATCTGGCTGGATCCGTGTGGTTTGGGCTTGAAGTGGAAGCTAAGCGGATTTTCTATTCCGGGGACTACACGTCCGAATCGATGCTTTTACAGGAGGATTGTCCAACGGAGGTGTTCACGCAGGCAAGCATGATTCGTGAAAATACGTTGTTCGATACTCCGAGCAGTAAACGGTGGGGTGCGGAGGAACTAATCGCTATCAACAGTGGGCAAAAGGCTGGAGAATTCATAACGTCACAAGATCAGACATCTGTTGCATCAGAGGCATCGTCAAGCACACTCGTATCCATGGAGGAGATATCCATCAAACAGGGTATTTTCACATCCAACGGAGCAGATGGAGCAGGCAGAGCAAACGTAGCAGACGCAGCAGCAATATCTTCCGTCGGGCTGGTTGATCTGGCGATCGTTGATGCGGCCTACGGTACGGACCAAGATACACAGGCTGACAAACTGGAACAGCTGGAACGAGCCATTCGCCAGACGATTGCTCAAGGTGGAAAGGTGCTCTTACCCATGCCTGTCGTAGGGCGTGGACAGGAGATCATACTGTGGGCACAGCAACAATTTCCGGCTGTTCCAATCGTAGTGGAACAAGGGCTGGTGGACGGCATGAAGCAGCTTATGCATGTTCCGTACTGGTTGAGGGACAAGGGAGAGCATATCACCGGAAGTTCGTTGAAAGACGAAATGGATGGCTTTCTGACCGGACGAGGATGGGATCTACCTACGACCACCCCAGAGCGGGAACAACTGTTGAAAAAACATACTGCTTCGCTATGGTTCATTCCGGACGGCATGATGCAGTCCTCGCTTGCCCGTTGGTATTATAGTCAATTCTCGGACAGGGAGGAGAATCTGATTCTGCTCACCGGGCATGTTGCTCATGGTACGTTTGCTGATAAGCTGCTACGGGTTCCTGACAAGTATGGAGTGTGTGAGGTGCGGAAAATACGTTATAAAGTGCATCAGGGCTGGAAGGATGTCGAGCGGATGCTACATCGGACTCCAGCAAGGCATACGGTTCTTGTGCATGCTGACCGGGCAGAGACGGACAGATTAAAAGAAGGTTTGCTCAGAAATAGCCCGTCACCGGGAACAGTTATACATTCACTGTCTGCTGGTGACGAGCTATATGTGTGAATTGTGCATGAATCGAATTATTGTGTTATCTGAGAACGTCCCTGGGGACGTTCTTTTTCCATTGTTGTGTGATCATTTAGGGTTCGCGATGAATGGGGTGCTCCAGTTCAGCATGACCCATCAAACTATCAACGGCTTCACCATCCACCAATATATCCAGGCTGTTCACTTCATCAAATTGAAACATCGTTGTTGTTAAAGCTTCCAATGCGAGCAATTCTCCACTGGTACCGAGGTTGGCTTCAGCGGGGATATGAACATCCAAAGTCACCGTACCCTCAGTATATTGGATAGAGAGCAATTCAACCTGCTCCCAGAGGGAAACGAGCTCCGAATCGGTGTTTGTTTGCATAGCTGCGAATGTTTTTTCGTATTTCTCGGAATCATCCTTGTATTCAATTTCCTGCTCTGTTTTCTCAAGCTCCAGCACCTGAGAATCTGCCAAATAAACATCGACGACTTGTGTGTTCATTTTGCCCAGATCCACCTCCGTTTCGGTTGGATTTGGTGACTGCGCCTGTCCTCCCTGAACAGCAGGTTCATTCGATCCGGATTCGCTCACTGGCTTCTGAGCACATCCAACTCCGATAAGGATCAAGCATGATAATATAAGTGCACAACCTAGCTTCTTATTCAAAGAATCACTTCCTTCATCTGATTTATTTGATGATTTACAGGCCTAAATACTCCTTGATTCCATCGGCTATCGCTTGAGCGGCTTTCGTCTGAACAACTTCGGACGACATCAGTTCTTCATCGAGTACATTACTCAAGAATCCCACTTCCAAAAGTACTGCAGGCATGGTCGTGTCTCGGATTACTTCCAAGTTGCCATTTTTCACACCACGATCTCTGAGACCCATGGCTTTCACCAAACGTTGATGAATGATATTGGCTAATTCCTTGCTGTTACTGCGTTGATAATAATATGTCTCCGTACCTGTTGCTTGGGGGGCAGACTCTACACTATTGCCATGGATAGATACGAATACATCTGCATTTAATTGATTGGCGAGCTGCACACGCTCAGGGCGGGTCGGATAAGTATCACCCTCACGAGTCATCACCAATTCGATATTGGGTTCATTGAGCAGCAGGGCTTGTACTTTGTGAGCTAATTCCAGGTTGTATTCCTTTTCGGGTTTGTTCGTGATGCTGATCGTCCCTGGATCACTGCCACCGTGTCCTGGATCGATCACAACGACCTTGCGTCCTGAATCGCCTACTGGAGTGACAGGAGCAGGTGCGATGTTGTCTCCCGCAACATTCAGATCAATAATCAGTTTGTCGGCAATCACATTCTGGCTGTACTGGACATCCATCACATTATTCAATTCTACGACAATTCGAACTTGTCCTGGATCTCGTTTGAAAAGCGAATATCTCACTTCCGTCACATTGGGATAACCGCTCACATCCAACTTGCCATTGAGTCCTTGATCCAGTGGTTGGGAGATATCACCAAAGGTGGCTCCAGGCAAGTCCACAACCAGACGATCAGGGTACTTGAGGGTCGTTACTACCGGCTGAACGGCCCCATCCGTGGATAAGACGAGCTGATTGTTGGCAAATTGGATATCGGTAACTTGGGCGTTAGACGTTGAAGGCCCTTTTCCAGAACTGTTGCCTGGTGCGATAGCAGGTTCCTTACTGGTGTTCGTTAAGTATACGATCTTGTCTTGATTGTTCCATTTTACCGTAAGCCCCATTTGTTCACTGACAAATCGAATGGGCACCACCAGCGTTTTATTCAAAATTTGCGGTGCTGTGTTCAAGGTGACCTGCTTGTCAGCAACCATGGCTTGTTTTTGGTCCACGGTTAGAGAGATGATCTGTTGATCTTGCTGGATTTTTACAGTGTGTGCTTGCTGGTTCCAATCGACTTTGAATTTCAAATTTTCGGCAACGACACGAATCGGGATCATCACGTTTTTATTGATAATCGTCACCTGTACATCATTTGGGAGGACTAATTCCTCTCCATCCATAAAGATTTTCGACGTGCTTGCAGCGGCATTTCCCTGATTAGGGAGCAAAAAGAGTAAGAACAGGCTCAAAAACAGTAGTAAAATGGTTTTCTTCATTATGCACCTCGACTAGTATTAGATCTATTTCTTAATTCCAGAATATACCTACACAATATAAACGGTAAAATTGTAAAAATGTTTCTTTTTTGATCTTAAATTATCTAATTTATTTATAGATGAGCACGTATTCTTTTGAACGTTGATGGGATTTCTGCTAGATGTATGTATTCGAAGTCGGAACTGAGGATGTATCTCAAACAAAGAGACGATCCTGTTGAAGGACCGTCTCCTATTACTCTTTATGAAAAAAAAATTATTGCAATTGCAGTGCTTTGGCTGTTTTTGCCTCAACTTCATCCAAAAGTGAAGTCATGTCCATACCTGCGTGGTTGCCGAGCAGGATAATGGTGATATCATCGGACAGATTACGTGAAAAAGCTGTGGCAAACCCGCCGCCACTACCGTTATGGAAGACGGTACGATTCGTGCCGTTTTCTTTGAGAATCCAGGCGTAGCCATAGTTTTTATCGGAGTAAGGCTCATACATCTGTTCAATCGTATCCTGGCTTAGAATCTTGTCTGTATAGAGCGCACGATCCCATTTGAGCATATCGTCCACCGTGGAATAGATGGTTCCTGACCCGGATTGAGACACATAGTAAGGAGCAGTTACCCATGCGTTATCTTGTTGAACAAAACCACTAATCGTATGCACTTTACGGGAAGCCTCTCCCGAATTTTTCATGCCAAGTGGTTTCAGTATCGTCTGTTGCACGTAATCGGCATAACTCATGCCAGATACCTTTTCAACGACGTATGCGAGCAGAACATACCCGCTGTTGCTGTACAGATAGGCACTCCCCGGTTCGAATTTCAGCGTTTTGTGACGAATCTCTTCCACAGTCTCTTCCATAGAAGTTCCTTCACCCCGCCCGAATGCAGATGGCAGACCTGAAGTCTGGGACAACAGCATATGCAGCGTGATCTGATCTCCCTTCGGTATACCGGAGATATACTTGGAGATTGGATCTTGTACATTAATCTTACCATCCTCCACCAGACTCAAAATGGATGCAGCCGTGAAAGATTTGCTAAGTGATGCGATTCGGGTCTTCTGATCCGGGCGATTCAGCGTCAGTTCATCGGCAAGTCCGTAGCCTTGCTTCAGAAGTACTTCACCATCGCGGGCAATCAGAGCCATACCTGGATAGTTGATCTCGCGCAGATACGTATCTACGCTGGCAACTTCGCTGTTCAGCAGGCTGACTTGATCGGTTACCATATTCACACTCATCTGACCTGTAGCTGTGCGTTGGACTTTGATATCGGCCTTGATTGCATTAGCCATGGCCCGGACAGGGACCATCAACGTACCGTTAACCGTACGTGAATTCACACCTGTGGCCAGATCGACCTGGTTTACCTTAATGGAATTGCTGCCAGCCTGATGGATCAGCTTGTCTCTGCCAACGGTAATGGTAGCCGTCTTGGAGCGATTATCCCATTTCAACGTGCCTTTAACCGATGTGACCACATCCCTCAGTGGAACAAACGTTGAACCTTTGATTATAAGTGGTACGTTCTTCCAGGATTGTTGCTCACCATTCACTTCAATGTGAACTGCTTGCGTCGCCTGCGCTGCGGATGCCGTGATACCGGTTTGTCCCAGAATCGGGCCTGCGCACAGGATGAGCGCTAACAGAATGCGGAACATGGATGAATACACAGTGGAATAACGTTGTCTTTCATTTGACTTGCGTAAGATTTGAAACCTCCCCTTCCAATCGTTTCTTGAATAACCAGCTTATGAGCATTGTAAACGATCTCGCTTAGAGGGTCAAAACGAGAAGAAGGATAAGGTGAATCCATCTAATCCGAGCGAAAAGATTAAATTTATTCTAATTTAGTATTTATACATAATATTTTTACAGCAATTGTCCGATAAAAGGATGGGTGAAGATTATGATGGGGGATAGTTAAATGAAGAAAAGGATTCGCAATTGGTTTACTTTAACCGTAAAAAAACGCCTGGTTGCTGCATTGCTCCTGTTCCTGATAGTACCGAGCATCACCGTGGGATGGTTGTCTTATCAAAAAGCTGCTGACCAGGTTAAGCTGGAAATTATTCGTTCCGCACAGGCCAAAACAGAAATGCTCAGTCTGCAGATTAATCAGATGTTGGATATGGAGAAGGATAACGCAGCACAGATGGCCGCGGGTATTACTTCAAACGATATTATTAATCAATCACCTGCGCTTCAAAGGCAGATGGATCGGATGTCTCAAAATCACAAGGAATTGGGTGTGCTTACTGCAGGTGCCGAAGATGGTAGCTGGATGAAGTCTCCTGAATCCGAGGAACAGAATTATGATCCTCGAGAACGTTCATGGTATACGATGGGTATGTCCCAGGATGAACCGGTAATCTCAGATACGTTCCAGTCGGCTTCGACGGGCGAATGGGTTGTGACCGCAGCGGCCAAGCTGGCTGACGGCAAAGGGGTATTCGGAGCCAATGTCAGTCTCAATCATCTGAAAGAATCCGTTGATCAGATACGCATTGGTAAAGAAGGAAAACTGTACATGCTGGATAACGGGGGTAAATTCCTGTTCCACTACAACATTGAATCCGGCACACAGTCGGATGAAAGCTATATTAATGAGATGTATACGCAGGAAAGTGGTACTGTGAAGTATACATATGATGGTCGCGAAGTGGAAGCTGTGTATTTTACCAATCCGGTGACGGGTTGGAAAATTGTTGGTGAGATGGTTCCTTCGGAAGCAACGGAAGCCGTAATGCCTATTTTGATCCGTTCAATTACGATTGTGGCATCTGCATTGGTTATTGGGTTGATTTTGCTTGTTTTCATTATTCGCAGCATTCATCGGCCATTACTGCAATTAACGCAGGCAGCATCCCAAGTTAGCGCAGGGGATCTAACAGTACGTGTAGGTTTGCAGCGTAAGGATGAGTTCGGACAGCTTGGAGAAAGCTTCGATATGATGACGACTTCACTCCGTAGTGTGCTTGGAGAAGTACATGATACATCCTCCCAGCTGGCAGCATCTTCTGAAGAGCTAATGGCAAGTTCGGAACAGACATCCAAGGCCACAGAACAAGTGGCTGAACTGATGCAGGATGCAGCTGCAGGAACAACTTTGCAAAACAACAGCCTTGCTGCTACAGGTCAACTCGTGGGCGAAATGTCCATTGGAGTTAAAGAGATCTCATCAAGTGCTGAAGATACTGCTCGTATCGCGCTTGATGCATCCACCAAGTCGGAAGCGGGTATGGTTACCGTGGAAGAAGCGGTTACTCATATTCAGCAGGTGAACGACGAAAGTAAAGCCATGTCTGTGGTCATTGAGGATCTGCGCGCGAAAAATGAAGAGATTCTTGTGATTGTGGCCGAGATTACGGCCATTGCCAAGCAGACCAACATCCTCGCATTGAATGCATCCATTGAAGCTTCAAGAGCTGGCGAGCAAGGGCGAGGATTCGCCGTTGTAGCCAACGAAGTGAAGACATTGGCTCACAGTTCAGGCGCTTCAGCCGAGCGGATTAATGAGCTTATGCATGAGATGCAGGAGAAAACCAATGCGGTGCAATCCACATTTGACCGTACGGGAGAAGGTATGGTGAAGAGTTCGCAGATGGTTACAGAAGCGGGCGAAGCATTCCATAACATTCGTACTGCGGTACAGTTGGTGGCTGCACAAGCTGGAGAAGTATCCGCGGCTTCCCGTCAAATTGATGGCGGCATGAGTCATATCAACAAGGCAGTAAATGATACGATGGTTCTTTCTGACAGAATTGCTTCTGGAACGGAAGATGGATCAGCTGCAGCACAGGAACAGTTGGCCACGATGGAAGAGGTTGCAGCATCTTCGGCAGCATTGTCACGTATGGCTGAAGATCTGCAAAGTATGATTGAACGGTTTAAGTTGTAACAGGGATTGAAATGAGACTGCAGGGTTGCGACCCTGCGGTCTTTTTCTGTTGAACAAGGGTATCCGTGAGTCTTCAAACACAGCATCCTTTTTAGTTATGTTGACATGTAACAAACAAAATTATATTATGTCTATAAATAAACAAACAAAAATTATTATTTGTTATTTGATATTCGGTTAAAATGACTATAACAATGATAAAAAAGGAGCTTTTACATGAAATCATCAGAATCCTGGTTGCAAACAGCTTCGCTGGAAGAGATCAAGCGTGGTTATATGGAGGACGGTCCCGCCTATATATGCGTCTGCTGCGGATACAGGACGGAAGTGGGGATTATCTACCCCGAAGAAGGGGTGCTCTATGAGGCAGCCCGCTATATGCGTGTTCATATTGAGAAGGTTCATGGATCGGTATTTGAGTATTTGCTGGAGTTGGATAAAAGCGTAACCGGATTGTCTGATGTCCAGCGTGGCTTGCTGGCCCAATTCTATGAAGGAAAGAAGGATGCTGAGGTACAGAAGACCCTTGGCATCGGGAGTGCTTCCACGATTCGGAATCATCGGTTTGTATTGAAGGAGAAGGAACGGCAGGCCAAGATATTTTTGGCATTAATGGAGCTTCTCAAGAGTAAAGATGCCCAAGCTCCGGCTGAATGGGTATCGCCTGTGACAAGGCATGGACATACGATCCGTCGTGATTCATTTGATATTACAGAACAGGATCGGGAGAAGGTGCTAAGCAAGTATTTTCCGGAAGGCACCAGCGGTCCACTGACGACGTTTCATATGCAGCAAAAGCATAAATATATCGTGCTCACTGAGATAGCCAAACGATTCGATACAGAGCGTAAATATTCCGAGAAACAGATCAATGAGCTGCTGAAGAAAGTCTATGACGATTACGTGGAAATACGGAGGTACCTGATCGACTATGGCTTGATGGAGCGTGAGCCAGATGGCAGTCAGTATTGGCTGGGAAGTCCTACAGATCAACAGAGTGCCCAAGATAGAAAACAGGGTCGCAAAGAAAAGGGGGAGCGGGAGAACATGGATCGTCGCAAAGAATTGCAGGAACAGGCGAAGGAAGTCAAGACGGAAGCGGGCGTCTACCAGATTCGGAATGAACGTAACGGCAAAGTCTATATCGACAGTACACTTAATCTGAAAACCATTAATGGACAACGGTTTATGCTACAGATGGGCAGCCATCTGAATCGAAGATTACAGGCTGAATGGAATGAATATGGAGAGAATGCCTTCGTGATCGAAGTGCTGGAGACATTGAAGCAAGATGATAACCCCTACTACGATCCCAAAGATGCATTGACTAAATGTCTGAACCGCTGGTTTGAACAGTTAGAGCCCTATGGAGACCAAGGGTACCACGGAGATAAAAAGCAATCTGCTGAATAGGCGGGACATTTTCATTTCTAAAGTTCCTGACCTTTCATAACCCAAAAGCCCCTTTGCCAATATGATGGCAAAGGGGCTTTTGGTGTGTACAGACTACTTATTATATAAGTTGAACTAATCTTTAGTTCAACGGTTACAGCTTGAATTGTTCCACCAGCTTCTGCAGCTTGTGAGCCAGATGTGCGAGCGAGTCAGCAGAGGATGATATCTCCTGCATGGAAGCCACCTGCTCCTCCGTAGCTGCAGAGATGTTCTCTGTTCCATCGGCGTTGGTTTCCGATATGGTGTGAATCTGATCAATGGATTGCACCACTTCGGCTGTACTTGCAGACATCTGCTGTGAAGCAGCTGCAATGTTCTCAAGCTGATGATTGACGACCCCAACAGCCTGACTAATCTGGGCAAAAGCCTCATCTGCAAATTGCACAGCACGAATGCCGTTGCTTACATCCTGCTGCCCAATCTGTACATTATGATTGGCCATGGCAATCTCCTGTTGAATTGCTCCAACCATCTCTACAATCTTCTGGCCGGACAGGCTGGATTGCTCCGCGAGCTTGCGAACTTCGCTGGCAACAACGGAGAAGCCGCGTCCATGCTCACCTGCGCGGGCTGCTTCAATGGAAGCATTGAGTGCAAGCAGATTGGTCTGTGCAGCGATGTCTGTAATGACAGATACCATCTCGCCAATGGATGTGGAGTGCTGCTCAAGTCGCCCCGCAGTATCTGCCATACCCTGCACAAAGCGACTGACGGAATCCATCTCGGATACGGCTGTCTGCATGGTAGCATTCCCTTTATCCGCGAGCTCACTTGCTTGCATGGCAGCCTCGGATACTTGTTGTGTGCTGTTTGTTACCTGTCCCACACCTCCAGCAAGCTCATTCATCTGCTGTGCAGTATGTTTCAAGCTGCTTGTTTGTTTCTCAAGTCCAGCTGCGGATTCTTCCGTGATCAAGGCAACTTGCTCAGTTGCTTTGGTTGTCTCGGATGAATTGACTGCCAATTGTGTTGAAGAGGCAGTTAACTCGTCAGCTGTGTGACGGACGTCCTGAATGACATTTCGTAAAGATTCGCTCATCTTATTGAAGCTGGTGCTGAGTTTCCCGAACTCATCCTGTCCCAATACAGCCACCTCAATGGTCAGATTGCCATCACTAATCTCGTTGGATGCCTTCACCAGGCGGTTCAGCGGTTTGGTGATCGACTGCACAATCCAGAAAATAATGATGGAGCTTACAGCGATCGCAATCGCAATAACGATAAGGGTGGTATATAGAATGGGCCGGACAGATTCCGTCACTTCACCACTATCAATGACACCGACCACAGTCCAGCCTGTCGTTTCATTGGTGGAGAAAAAGGCGTGTTCCTTGTTCCCATTAAGTGTATAGGTCAGACTTCCGTTTTTCTTTGCAAAAATATCTTTATAGGGCTCCATGGTTCCTTCGGTTCCCGGTTTTTCGGTAGGATGTACAATGATTTTGTTGGCATTATCAATGATATAGACATAACCCTTCTCGCCGATCTTCGTGGAATTAACCGTTTGGGACAGGGCTTCAAGCGACAGGCTGACAGAGACGACACCATGGCCATCCGCTGAGGTCTGAGCTACCGATGCAACAACATTGCCGGTATTGCTTGATATGTAGGGGGTGATTACAGTAGGGACATCTTTGTTCTGTGTAGCAGCCTGATACCACGGGCGTTCGCGCGGGTCGTATCCTTCCTTATTCACCGCCGTTACAGGGGAGTTAATATATACGCCCTGATCGGTACCGATGGAGGCAAGCTCCACGTCATCATGGGTTTCCTTATACGCATCGAGCAAAGTACGGATGGTATCTGTCTCGTCACCCTGGTTGGGGCCGACATTGCCTGGATCCAGCTGACTTGCCAGGAAATCAACATTTTTACGTGTTGCTCCAATGATCTGGTCAATGGTCTGGTTGAGCACAGTAACATTGCTAATTGCGTTTTCATACATTTTCTCTTCGACCTTGGCTTCGGCTGTTTGGAACGAAATAATGCCCAGACTGATTGTGGGAATGAGTAGTACGATGGCAAATGATAAAATCAGTTTCTCTCTCATCTGCAGCGTTCTTTTGGCCCCTTGTTCACGAATCTTCTTCATACACATTCCCCCTCTGTGTAATCCAACCATTTCCCTGGTGGATATATCCAATCTGGTAAAGTTTCCAACATTTCCAGATGTTTCTGGTGCTATCGTATGACAAAATTCGAGTTTATTCAACATTATTTATGCGGTTTGTGAAAATATTTTTTTAATTTTATAGGTATTTAGGATTACATCTGTTCTATAAAAAGTAATCTGTCTCTCCCTTAGTGCACATCTTGTGGTATATTTCTGAATTAATGTGGCACGAAAAATGCACCTGAATAAGTACTCATCGATATATATCGGTTGATGGAGACAGAAATTGGAGAGGGGTTGTACCAGAGTTGGACCAAAGTACACAACAGATATCTAGACAGAAGAACACGGAAGAGGTCCAGGATCATGCCACTTTCATGCAGGGGGTGAAAGATTGTATCCCAACCCTGCTTGGCTATTTGAGTATTGGCTTTGCTGCGGGTGTCATTGAAATGACCGCAGGTCTGAGTCTGGCGGAAACGGCTCTGCTCAGCCTGATCCTATATGCAGGATCAGCTCAGTTCATTGCAGCAGGCATGCTCGCATCGAATGGGTCGGCACTAGCCATCATGTTCACCATATTTTTTGTGAATCTTCGTCATTTGCTGCTCAGTGCAGCTGTATCACCGTATTTTCGGCATCTGACTCCGCTTAAAAATATGTGGATTGGTTCACTACTTACCGATGAGTCTTTCGGAGTGGCGATGACGCGTGCTATTGGCAGGGAAAGGCTCAGTGAACGCTGGATGCACGGTCTGAATATTACCGCATACCTGAACTGGTTCGTAGCCAATATGGCGGGAGCATACTTTGGACGCTGGATCACCAACCCGGAACGACTGGGTCTCGATTATGCACTGCCAGCGATGTTTATCGGACTGGTTGTACTTCAGTTGGTGCATCGCAAAAATAAAAAAATACACATTAATGTGGCGATTATCGCCGTGGTCTGTGTAATCTTCGCCAGTATGGCTTCACTTGGCAGCATGAGTGTTATTGTGGCTGCGGTCATTGCGGCAACGATGGGAGTGTTCATGGAACGATGGAAGTAAGATGGGATGTGTTTTGGATTATTATGGGTTCAGCGTTGTTAACATTTATCCCGCGTGTACTGCCGCTGATGCTGTTCAGCAAGATACAGATTCCAATGTGGTTATTACGCTGGCTGGAGTATGTACCCGTTGCGGTCATGGCATCACTGATCGGTCAGGAACTGTTCATGTCGGACAACCAGTTAGTGCCGATTACGCAGAATGCAGCCTTGTGGGCATCCCTGCCAACGATTGCAGTAGCCATCTGGACACGCAGTCTGCTTGGAACCGTATTGGTCGGTATTGTGGCTATGATGATCTTGCGATATTGGATCGGATAATTGATGTACAAGTTGAACTAAAGAAAATATTTACACTAGCCACTTCGATGACAGAACAACCTTCCGATCACTGTTATCCCCAGATTTTTCAATTCAATTTTATAAAGGTGTAAATGGATGTTCAACTTATATAGGTTCTATTGTAATATCCGGTAATTCCTTCGCCTGATCGGTTAATACTGTTCTATAGAGGACAGATAACCTATCTGAGCGAAGGGAGCTGGATTCATGAGTGAACCGAAGCGCAAGCTGTTAATTACGGGAGCTGCTGGAGTCATTGGTCGCAGTCTGTTGGAGGGGTTGAGATCCAAGGGCACGTATGACATCGTCGCGGCCGATCTGCATGAAGATGAGGAAGCTGGCATTATAGCCATGGATGTGACAGACGGGGAACGCTTGAAAGAACTGATGCAGGGAGTTCACACCGTTCTGCACATTGCATGGGCCAAGGATGAGGAAGATTTTCTGGGCAAAGTCCTGCCGATCAATGTAACTGGAGCCTACCATGTATATGAAGCTGCACGGTTGAACGGTGTTCAGCGGGTGATTTTCGCAAGTTCCAACCATGCGACAGGCTTCTATCCTACGGGTGAGGATATTGAAGTGGATGATCCATACCGCCCGGACAGCTTCTATGGACTTAGCAAATGTTATATTGAACTGCTGGGACGGTATTACGTCGACAAATATAACTTGTCCTCATTCAACATTCGGATAGGGAACTTCTCAGGCGATACATACCCGCACTCGGAGCGCTCGGCTCACATCTGGATCTCGCCAAGGGACATGGTTCAGCTCGCCGAGTGCTGTATTGAGGCGGATTCGGGCATGAAATATCTAAATCTGTACGGGACTTCAGCGAACACGGATAACTATTATGATATTGGCTACTTGGCGGAGAAGATTGGATACCGTCCTCAGGATGATGCAGCCGAGTTGTGGGAAGAGGCAAAGCTTAAGGGCGTACCCGATAAACGGGACGAGACAGCCTATCAGGGCGGAGGCCATGTGGAGAAAGAACCGAAGGATTCATAGATGGGTATCTATATAAGATGAATTAATCAATTACACGATAACGGAGAGGACAGAAAAAACCTGAAAAGGCGAAGCTACAAGCTTTCTGAAAGAAAGCTGCATCGAAAGCATACGCTTATCCCCAGATTTTTTTGATTCCCTTCTGAAAAGGGAATCAAAAAAATCTGGGGATAACAGCGATTGGAAGGTTGTTCTGTCATCGTAATGTCAGTGTAAATATATAGTTCAACTTATATAGTTATGAAAACGCTATTTTCTATTGCAGCCGAAAGGGATAAAATGGAGACTGAGGTGTTCAGTGTTTCCATTTTGCACAAGAGGAAGGAACGATTTCAATCATGAGTACAAGTCCATCCGTTATATTGTTTCAAGGAGATTCGATTACAGATGGGGGAAGATCACGCAATGATGATCCGAATCATTTTCTCGGTCACGGGTATGCGTATCTGATCTCCAGCAAACTGGGTATGGAACTGGCCAGCAAGCATAAGACGTTCTATAACAGAGGCATCAGTGGGGATCGGGCATCCGATCTGTACGCACGCTGGAATGAGGATACGATTAGTCTGAAACCCGATCTGATCAGCATCCTGATTGGGGTTAATGATGCCTGGCGCACGATGAATGGAGAACCTAGCGGGATTACGGATCGTTTCGGACGAGCATATCGTCACTTGCTAGAAGAAACACGGGAAGTGATGCCGGATACGGGGCTGGTTTTGCTGGAGCCGTTTATTCTGAAAACCGGAGCGACTGTGGAGAAATGGGAGGCCTGGGAAGAGCATATTGGTCAGTATCAGAAGCTGGCGCAAGGTCTGGCTGAAGAATTCGGAGCTGTGTGGGTGCCATTGCAGCAAACGTTCAATGATGCTCTGAAGCAGGCGGATGCAGCGTACTGGTTATGGGATGGCGTACACCCAACCGCAGCAGGTCATGAGCTGATTGCACGTCAGTGGTTATCTGTTGTACAGAATTCTCCACTTGCGATTGTGTAACAACAACGGAACAGTTGCGATAGGGGCAGCAGGAACGGGTATTCAGGATTGGATAAGGGTATGAGATAGCCATAAAAGCCTGTGGTGACGGGCAGAATGCAACGGAGAACCTGACGAAGGTTCTTCGTTTTTTTTGTTAAGAAGGAGAAGGGCGTAAGGTCATTGAAGGGGTTATAATGGATAATTCTTCAAAAGTGTTATGAAATCCGGTAAAATGAAATCGATTACATTATAATATCGGTATGACATTCCATTAACGAAGAGTGGTGAATCCAGTGAAAGATTCCATTCACGAAGTCGAAAATGAAAACATAAACAAACGTGGAAATGAGAGCAAAGCAGTGCGCTCTCTAAGTGCCGACAGACTCTTGGAGAAGTTATCCCGGCCTGAATTGACTACGCTATACACGGACTTGAAGGCTTACGGTGAACGTGCCTTGCACGAACCCATGCCTTCCTTGTCGTTCCGTCTATATCGACAATTCAGCGATACGGGTGAGCGAAAAGCCTATGAGGAAGCTTATTTTGATCGAAGGGGCAGACTGGCTGCTGTGGCGATGCTCGCATTGGACACGGCCAGGCCGCATGCACTGCAAGTGTTAGAAGATATGTTGTGGGACATATGTGGTGAGTATACGTGGTGTTTGACAGCGCATCTGGGTACGGGAGAAGTCGATCAGGTAGATGGAAACATCGATCTGTTCGCCGCAGAGACAGTACATATGCTGGCCGAAGTTATAACGATTCACGCCGAGCGGCTGGATCGCCTTGTCATAGAGCGGATCAGATTCGAAGCCGAGCGGCGAATCTTCACTCCGCTTTACCGGGATCAACGGAAGTTCCACTGGCAGACAGCGGATCACAACTGGTCGGCAGTCTGTGGTGGCTGCTGTGGCATGGCTGCATTGTTGCTGTTGGAAGATGAGCCAACACTACGGGAATCGATCTGCCAAACAGTCAGTTGTATGAACGCATTCCTGAGCGGTTATGGCGAGGATGGCGGCTGTGCCGAAGGTATTGGATATTGGGTATATGGCTTCGGTTATTTCACCTATTATGCCGAGATGCTTCGTGAGTACAGTGAAGGCGAACTAGATCTGTTGACGGGTTCCAAAATCGCCGCAATCGCTGCCTTCCCGCTGCGAGTTCATCTGTCGGGCGGCACATTTGTGAATTATTCGGACAGTGCCGAGCAGGAAGAGATCCCTTCCGGTTTACTCTCCCTGCTTGCATCCCGGGTAGGGCTGCAGGTGGATCTGCCGCTTCACATTCCACTGCTTACCGATGATCCCTGTCATCGCTGGGCTCATCTGCTGCGGAACGTGATGTGGAGCGATCCGGGAGTATATGGTGATGAAGGAGCCTCTGCAGCGGCTGAACGTGGGTTTATTTTTCAAAATCTGGGCTGGATGATTGCAAAGGGGGCGCTCGATTTTCCGGGTACACAACGTACGAAAAGCGACACCCTTCATGTGGCTATTTCCATTAAAGGCGGGCATAACGATGAACCGCACAACCATAATGATCTGGGGCAGTTCATTATCCATTGCGGTGGTGAGAATATCCTATGTGATCCAGGAGCAGGGTTGTATAGCCAAGCGTATTTTGCACCAGGCAGAGAGCAGTTGTTCCACATCTCGTCATCCGGGCATAGCGTTCCGCTCATTGAAGGCCAGGAGCAATGCTCCGGTCGGCAAGCGCAAGCCCAAGTGTTGAAGGCAAATTTGGCAAAGGATAGCGGTGAGCTGGATACAACATTGGATCTGACATCCGCATACCCGGGATCTGCTTCGCTGGCTCGTTATACGCGGCAATTTCATTGGAGAATAGGTCCTGACAGTAGCAGAGATACGGCAGAATTGCGTATAAATGACCGTTTTGAATGGAATAGCAGGAGTATGTCTCAAGCTGAACGATCATCTTCGGTGGACGATTCAGGTGCAGGGTGTTCAAGCGTTGTGGAGCGATGGATGAGCAGAGTGCAGCCGGAAGTGGTGAAGAGCGGTAATCTTCGCTGGCAAGGTGTACATGGAACCGTCCACATGACGTATGATGCGAACCAGTGGCAAGTCTTTACGGAGGCAGTGGACACAGTTGATCATGACAATGTTCCAGTCACATTCTATCGGACGTCGCTATCATGGACAGGTGTGAAAGGTGAGACGGATGTTCGGATAGAACGCTCTGATCCGCTTGAAACGATATGTGAGGTAATCTTCATCATTGAACCGAAAATGAGAGAAACTGAGGTGAACATGATTGAGTAAATATACATCTGCGTCCACGTATCCATGGAAAGATGAACTCGAACGTTACCGTACATTGGCAGAACAAGCGGGCCCAGCTCCGGCAGATGGCTGGAATCGGGATCGCAAGCTGGCACTTGTTGAGAGTGTTGTTCGCGCTTACACATCATATCAGGATAGTGATGGTGCAATTATAGATCCGTTCTCGGGTGTGGAGAGGTATTATTCTACACCAGCCTATGCGATGGCTGCGGCGGTTCTGGTTGACGCGGGGCGTACAGATCTGCTTGATTCCGCAGCGGCAGCCCTGTCACAGAGCATGGATGCCGTGGTCAAAGGTAGCGTACCTGACAATCACCCTGATTTTTATCCAGTGCTCATGATGCGAGCTTACATGTTGTTGAAGTCATATCTGCCGGAACAAGCGAAGATTTGGGCTGAGGCGCTCAAGACGATCGATCCTGAACAAGATTATGTATTTACGATGAGCAAGATGAACAATCCCAATCGCATGATCAACTGGAACGCGATTATGATCTCTGGCGAATATCTGCGGTGGCGTGAACAGCTGGCGAGCGAGGATACAAGATGGATGGATCGTTATCTGGAAGCCTATCATGTACCTCGATTTACGGCACTTGGATTATATCAGGATGGACCGCTGGATCGACCGAATTGTCCATTTTCATATGATATCGCCACCCGTTATCACATGGGGGTGATGCTTGAAGCAGGTTACGGGGGAGTCACTGCCGATACGTTACGTGAGCATCTTCGCCATGGTGCATTCAGCTCGCTGCTGATGTTATCTCCGCTAGGTGAGATTCCACCGCGTGGTCGCAGCTCTCAGCACCAATGGAATGAAGCGGCTGCGGCTTATGTATGCTCCACACATGCAACACTAGCTTTGCAGGCGGGAGATCCGGTGATGGCGGGTGCGTTCGCACGTGCGGCCAATCGGTGTTTTGCTGCTGTGGAGCGCTGGAAAATGGATGATGGGCGGCTGAAAATTGTACGCAATGAATACGCGCCAGAAGATCGTCACGGCTACGAAATCTATACCAACCATACCTGTTATAACCTGTGGACAGCAGCGGCACTGGCTCACGCTTGTCTCAGTGATCTTGGCGAAGATATAGGCGAAGTGTACCTTCCTTCCGAAGTGGGCAGCAGGGTTTTGCAGACCGATGGGTGGTTCGAAACCGTGATTGCCTCTGTACCTGGTCAGCAACTGGTATTGCACACGGCGATGAATGATCCGTATACGATCCCTGGTTTGGTACGGATTCAGCAGACGGGGTTACCTGGGCTGATTGGTCCATCTGCTGCCAGTCATGTGCAGGCCGGATTCACGCAATTCGCCGAAGGGATGGTTCGTCCACTTAGCTACTGTCCTGCCTGGAAGACCCCGGATGGGGTATGGCACAGCCTTGCAGAAGGCATTCCATCGGGTGGCGCATATGATCGTGACATTGGTTTGGACCCTGCTCAGGGAGGAGGGTCCATTGTATATGAGAAGGTGGACCCTGACACACGTAACCAAGTGGAGCAGCATCTGGCGGAAAGAGCGGTAGAAGATGGCGTGAACGCCTCGGAGAATTCTTTTGCCGTGACATGGGTCGGTCCATTACCTGGAATTGAAACATTGCGTACCCATTATGTGCAACAGGCTGATGTGCTGACCATAACGTATGAATTCGAAGGTGAGATCGCGGCTGCAGGTGCACTCATTCCGTTGATGTTCCATGATGGACGTGAACAGGCGCTAATTACTCATACGGATCAAAGCGTGAGAACGGAGTATCAGGGAGCGTATGTAGAATCTACAGCAATGGATCAGGGGGCCATTATTCATCTGGAGGAGCAGGTCGTGGCCTCCCGCAATGGGTTACTGAAGGAAGCACGGATTGAAGTGAACGGAGCACGTAGTCTGTCATTTGCGATCCGATTGGGCGAGGTTACATGAAGATGTTCAGGTCGAGGGTTAATGTAATGATGACGAACAACATAACAGCAGATATGGTGAGGTTGAACTGGAGCATTAAGCAAAGCTGTCTGGTATTGAATCGAGGAGGGATATGTTCATGAACACATCAACGTCGGTAAAATGGCTCGAGGAAGCGTGGCAACAGGGAGCTGCCAAAACGATTCGGAATGCGAAGCGGATTAAGGATACATTTCCACACATTGCCCCGCAAGGGACGTATGACCGGAATGATCCGGAATGGTGGACAGCAGGTTTCTGGCCTGGATTATTATGGCTGGTCTATGAGGATGCGCCGGAAAGTGAAGCGGTCGCTCCGCTACATCGCATTGCCGAAAGCTGTGAGCGGCAACTGGAAGGTTGTCTGCGTGATCCCGAATCGGTGGATCACGATCTGGGGTTCATCTGGCTGCTTAGTGGCGTAGCCAACTACCGCCAGACCGGCAGCGCGGATGGACGGCGGCGTGGCATGCTTGCCGCCAACCTGCTCGCTGCCCGGTTCCACGTGCGCGGTGAGTTCATCCGCGCCTGGAACTTCAGCTCGTCAGCAATGGATACGCGCGGCGTAGCCATCATTGACAGCATGATGAACCTGCCGCTGCTCTACTGGGCATCCGAGCAGAGCGGCGACCCTCGCTTCCGCTGGCTGGCGGAAGCGCATGCGGACACCGTGGCGCGCGAATTCATCCGCGCTGACGGGTCCATCTGCCACGTGGTGGAGTTCGATCCACACACGGGGCAGAAGCTGCGAGAGCATGGCGGACAGGGCCATGCTCCAGGTTCCGCCTGGGCGCGGGGCACCGCCTGGGCGTTGCACGGGTTTGCGCTGTCTTTCCGGTATACGGGCGAAGCCCGATATCTGGAGACAGCGGAGCGTGCGGCCGATTTCTTCCTCGCCATGCTTGGCGAAGAGATCGTGCCGGTGTGGGATTTCCGCGCACCTGCGGAGCATCAGGTGGCGTGGGACTCGTCCGCTGCGGCGATTGCCGCGAGCGGGTTGCTTGAGCTGGCGAAGCTGTCGCCACGCGGGGAGACCTATGCTGCCGCGGGAGAGCGTATCGTCCGCGGCTTGCATGAGAACTATAGCTCCGGCGACTCGGCAGCGGAAGAAGGTCTGATCATGCAGGGAACGGTGCATTACCCGGAAGGGCGAGGGCTGAATGTGCCGATTATATACGGCGATTATTTCTATATGGAAGCGCTGGCGAAGCTGCGTGGACGTGCGGGGTTATTTTAAAGAAGAATTGAGAACTACGCGCAGTATGAAGTAAAGCTTAGAACTAATCAGTAGGGTCATATTATTAGCCTTCGAGTTGATGCATTCGATTAAAATCATAAATCAGTTATATAGTCAGTAGTTAGTGGTAGCATCAGTAGAAAATCCATCATCATCTGCCCGGGTGTGACTGTCTCCAATAATAGTAGGAACGATATCCTTTCTATTGGAGACAGAGGCGGATGATGTACATAAGTGAAGGAAGACGAAAGAAGAACCTAACCTATGAAGATCTCACTCGTGCGAATCCCGTTGGGTTATGAGGTTGGTAGTTGTTATGCTCTATTGAAAGGAACAAGTCTCACTTCGAAGGCGTGCGTCTCAGAATGACAAAGTCGGCAGAAGATTGATCCGGATAGCGCTGCGGAATGATCTCATGAACTTTGAAATCAGGGTTGTCGAATAGATAATCGAACAGATTGCGGTCCTGGATTGTATCAATCCCCGGGTTGCCGTTTTCTTTCAAACGCGTGTATAGCACCACCCATGCTGTGGAAGAGTGCAGAACATCGTAGAGGGTATTGCGAAAATCTGTTTCATCCGTAATATGATACAGTACATCCAGACAGACCGTCAGATCGGCTTGCAGGAAACCTCGGTTGATCCACAGTCCTGGGGTATACAGCATGAAGCTCTTGGACGGATCCTTGGCAAACTGGGAAGCACAGCGTTTTACGGAAGAGGCTGCGACATCAACCCCCAGGTAATCCTCATAGTTCATGTATTGCAACTGGTTGCCATCCCCACATCCAAACTCAATGACACGATGAATACCCTCACGTTGAATCAATCCGTTCACAACTTCGGCCTTGAATTCGGCCAATACCCCGTATGAACCCCTCCCAGAAGTCTCACCCGAACGATACGTTTGCTCCCAATATCCGATGTAATCAAAAGGCTGACGCATATGCTTCCCCCGATCCTGTGAAATGAAGTTCAAGACAATCACTATACATAGGTTATGCGCATTATTTGCAGGTATGAATTGTTGGAACAGGAAGAGCAAATGAATTAATTTCCACAGAATTCCCTGAAAATTCCCTGAAAGTCTAAACATCTGGAAAGGACTTGCCGACATTAAAGATAAGGAAAAAAATGATGATAATCGGGGGGAAATGATGTTAAAGCCAAGATTGACCAAGTACATGGTGATGATGCTGGTGTTGATGCTGAGTATATCCAACGTAGGCTTGGCCGCTGCGGCAGATAAAGAACTGTCCAAAATTGTGGTTTCCAAGAATGAGATGTCGCTCGAAGTTGGTGATTCCGGGTCTGTTACGGTAACAGGGGTATATTCTGATAATACGTCGACAAACGTAACGATCAGTTCATCCTGGAGTAGCAGTCATACTTCAATAGCAACTGTATATAATGGCGCGATTACGGCCAAAGAAGAAGGTACAGCAACGATTACAGCAGCGTATCAGGGCCAAACTCAGACCGTTCAAGTGAAAGTAACGAAGAAGGTCAAAGCCCTTTCGAAAAACGTGCAAAGTCTGGATTTGCGTACGGGAGATACGAAAGATATCGTTTTGACAGCAACATATAGTGACAATACCACAAGTGAAAAGGCATCCGAGACTGCAGAATGGTCTACCAGTGATGAGAAGGTTGCTACCGTTGTGAATGGTAAAGTAACTGGACAAAGCGCAGGTACAGCTGTGATCACAGCCAAAGTTGGCAGCCAAAGCGTGACGGTGGATGTTAACGTTGAAGTGGTTAAGCGTGTAGATGTAGATAAACAGCAAGTTAATCTATTGTTGAACAAGAGTGAAAGTGTGAAAGTAACAGCCACATATCCAGATGGCACAACCAAAGATGTAACCGATCTGGCGGAGTGGACATCCAGCAACGAGAAGGTTGCAGACGTTCTTAAAGGTGAAATTACAGGATACTCGGCAGGTTCTGCCAAGATCACAGCCAAATACGGTACGAAATCAGTATCCGTTGACGTGGATGTGGATCTGACCAGTAAACTGAGTGTGGAGAAACAAAGTATTTTCTTCCGTTTGAGTGAGACAACCAAAACAGCTAATGTCGTTGTAACGGCTTCATATCCGAACAGCAGCGATGTGAATGTAACTGATCAGGCGACATGGACATCCAGCAACGAGAAGGTTGCAACGGTATTCAAGGGACAGATCACAGCCATTAGTGCAGGTTCGACAACGATCAAAGCCACTTATAGTGGCAAAACAGTAGAAATTGCTGTGGATGTAGATACGGCAAGATATCTGGATATCAAAGATGTGAATGACAAGCTCGCCATGAGTGTTACGGGTGATAACAAGTCCAAGACATTGGTAGCCAATGCAGAGTATATTGATGGAAGCACAGAAGTTGTAACTTCCAAAGCAACATGGACTTCAAGCAATGCAGATGTTGTATATGTATCCAACGGCGATCTGATCGCATACAAATCCGGTACAGCTACGATCACTGTAACTTATGGCGGTAAAACGGCTAAATTCACAGTGAATGTAGACGTAGCAGACAAGTATGAGATGGACAAGAAAAAAGCTTCTGTAACCGTTGGAGGAACAACCAATGCCAAAGTACTGGCGTTGTACGGTGAAACGTCCAAGGATGTATCCGAAGATGCAACCTGGAGCAGCAGCAGTGACAAAATCGCTGAGGTAGATAGTAAAGGGGTTATCACAGGTGTTGCTACAGGTAAAGCGACCATTACAGCGAAGATTGAAGGCAAAACGCTGACTCTGCCTGTTGAAGTAGGTATGGCTAGTGGACTGGAAGCAGATATGAACTTCGTTGTTCTGTCCGCCAAAGAAACACAAAATATCCTTCTAACAGGTACGGATGAAGACGGGAACACGCTGGATGTAACATCCGAAGCAACCTGGAAATCAAGCAACTCACGTGTAGCTGATGTGAAAAAAGGTGTGATCACGGGTAACAGCAGTGGTAAAGCCAATATCACGGCAGAATACGGCTCCAAAAAAGTGACCATTCAGGTTGAAGTGGATGTCATCTCACGTATTGAAGCTTCCGAACCGGCTCTTTCCCTGAAATCAGGTGATACAGCTGATCTGACGGTAACTGCTTTCTTAAGCGACGGTAGTGAGCGTGATGTTACGGACAAAGCTGAATGGAAAACCAACAGCTACAAAGTAGCTCAGGTAACCAAAGGTAAAGTCAAAGCTATAGGTTCAGGTAAAGCTAAAATTACAGCAAAATACGGCAGCAAGTCTGTAACCATTGCGGTAGATGTGGATACACTGAAATATTTGCAGACGGATAAAGTAACGTTGACCATGAAACCTGGTGAAAAGGTAACTATAGCGGCAACTGCAACGTATGCTGATGGCAGTGAAGCTAATGTGTCCAAACCGGCTCTCTGGAAGTCTTCCCGTATTGCGACAGCATCGGTGAAAGACGGCATCATTCAGGCAAATGGCAAAGGTAAAGCAACGATTACAGTAACATTTGCAGGTGTGAAAACCAAAGTGACGGTAGTGGTTGAAGCGAAGTAATTGGGTCTCCCAATGCTACGTAAAAGGTGAAATATAATAAACGGTGATGCCAGCTTAATAGCGGGTATCACCGTTTTTTTGTATATAAACTAATGTAAAAAAAGAAACGTCCAGAACCTCTGCATACACCTACAGCAGGTGTATAATCATTGATTCTGTAACGTTTAAATTACATCGTGTGCGACAGTACCAGTGCACCATAGGCAAAAGCGATCACGATCAGAATGGCCGGATGCAGCTTGGTCTTGGTCATGACCCAGAGCGAGATGGCTGCAATGATCAACGTCTGCCAGATGCCGATGGAATTGGTAGATAGCTGACCGAATTCCCATGTAAGCAGGATCATGAGTACAGCGATAACAGGCTGCACGAGCAGGGTCATGCCTTTGACTTTCGGTGAAGTACGATGTTTGTTTAATAGACGAAGTAATATAATTAATGCGGTTGCGGAAGGTACGATTGTAGCAAAGCTTGCGATAAATGCCCCAAACCAGCCTGCCACGTGATACCCGACAAATGCAGCAATTTTGGTTGCAATCGGGCCGGGAAGGGCGTTACCAATCGCCAGTACATCACCGAATTGCTCGGTGGTCATCCATTGGTAGTGGTTCACAATCTCTTCCTGCATAAGTGGAATGGAAGCCGGACCGCCCCCATATCCCAAGATGTTCGCTACGAAAAATCCCCAAAATAACTCCCACCAGGTCTGGAGCATCCTTAGGACACCCCCTTATCGGACTCGCCTTTGGACTTGAAGCGCTGGACTAGATCCAGATGGAAGACACCGTATCCAAGGAAAACCGCGATCACAATCCCCGGATGGATATCCAGCAGCTGTAATAGTACAAAGGCAATTACGCCAAACAGGGCGGCAAAAACCTTGCCGAGTCCCTTCCAGGCTTTCATGGCGAATTCATAAGCCATCATACCCAGCATGACAAAAATAACCGGCCTTACGGCGGCTACCATGCCTGCTACCACTTTCGACTCGCGCAGTGCGTACATGGAACCGAGCAGAGCAATGATAGCGATGCTTGTCGGTAAAATGTGAGCGAGTACGGACACAATCGCGCCAAGTACACCTTTGGTTTTGTATCCCAGATATGCGGCCATCTTGGTCGCAATAGGCCCGGGCAGGGCATTAGCGATAGCCAGAATCTCGCCGAACTCCTCATCACTGACCCATTTGTAACGCGTAACAGCTTCATAACGGATCAATGGAATAACCGAAGGTCCACCGCCATATCCGAGAATCCCGGTTCGGACCATTCCGATCACGAGACCTTTGTAATCTTTCCAACCCATGCTGATTTCCTCCTAGAGTCTCATGCCCATCCGGCTTTTATAGCGTTTCAACAACAGCTGTGATTCGACTTTGACGATGCCTGGCATCTTATATAGCTTCTCGAGCAAGAACTGCTCCATCTCTTCCATATCCGCAAAAATACCGTGCATGTGCAGGGTACTCGGGCCTGTCATATGATAGAGGCTGGTGACGGCCGGTTCTTCGTCCAGTTTATCCGCGACTTCATCCAGGAAGGGCGGTTCAACATCGACATTGAAAAAGGCGGAGACCTGAAGCCCAACCTTGCCAGGGTTAATGACCACGGTGAAGCGTTCGATAATTCCTTTTTCAGATAAAGCATTAATGCGCGCCTGGACTGCTACACGTGACAACCCGATCTGTGTACCCAGATCCGTATAGGATATTCGGCTGTTATGGTGAAGCGCGGCGATGATTTTGCGATCCATCTCGTCCAGATTGTACATTTGTGGAATTTCCCCTCCCTTGGAGGAGCGTTTCTCTGACATGTTGACCATCCTTTTCTCTCGCTATATGAAATGAATTGAAATTTTACTAATCATACAATGTGTATGTGGCATTCATAGTTTAATGACGAATCGTAACTGGAGTCAATCTATTTATCATGATTATTGAATTTAACCGATTTTGAGCTTTCATTTTGTCATTTTGACCAATCGGAAATAAAAAGACCACTCGCACAGTCCAATAGCGAGCAGCCGTTAAATAATAGATAAGCTGGAGTGAAGCGCAAAGTACGATACGAGGCATGTCTGATTATGCTTGTGCGATCTTGGGCAGGAAAAGGGTGACGGTGGTTCCTTCGCCAGGCTCGGAAGAAACTCTCAACGTTCCGCCTGCTCCACGGGCACGCTCTTCCATGCTGAACAATCCAACACCATTGCCAGCGGTTGCTTCGCTGAATCCAGCGCCCTGGTCTTCAATAATAACCATCGTCATGTCTTCCGCATCTTCTACAGTAACACGTGCCTCAGCAACATCGGCATACTTCGCGACATTCGTTAAGGCTTCCTGGATAATCCGGTATATGGCAATCTCCCGGTTCATCTCCAGTCGCTTGCGCAAGTTACATTCCAGATCGACTTCGATCCCGTAGTGACGGGTATAATTCTCAATGTAAGTTCGAATTGCCGGGACAACGCCGAGGTCATCCAGAACGGATGGCCTTAGTTCCCATGCCATACCGCGCACATCTTCCATGATGCCCGTGACCTGCTTACGCAGTGCTTCGACGCCCGGTTGAGGCTGATCTGCCAGTAGCCGGTCCATCTGGATAACCAGAGAGAAGAGACTCTGTCCGATCCCGTCATGCAGTTCACGCGAGATCCGGCGTCGTTCCTCTTCCTGAATGTTCATCACTTGGGACATCATCTTCTGCAATTCGCCTTCGACAGATTTCAGCTTGGTTACCTCACTACGTACAGCCAGATATTGATATGGCTCGCCATCGTTATCGAGAAAAGGAACGATGGTGGTGTTGACCCAATAATAACTGCCATCTCTGGCCCGATTACGAATCTCCCCGTTCCATACCTTACCTGAGGATATCGTGTCCCACAGGTTTTTCATAAAGTTTTTGCCATGGTATCCGGAATTAATGATTCGATGATCCTTACCAATCAGTTCCTCGCGTTCATACTGCGAGATCTCACAGAATTTATCATTCACATATTGAATTTTTCCTTTGCGGTCCGTGAGGGCAACAATGGAGGACTCATCCAGAGCGAATTTCAGATCACTCAGTTGATGCAGGGAACCCTTCAATCTGCTGCGAAATTCATTATCGGTAATGTGATTGTCAATCTCGTTCAGCAGGAGGCGTACAGGCTGGTCTGCGAGTCCACTTAGTCTGTTCTTGCGTGCACTACTCAAAGTTCAGCAACCCCTTTTTCATGGCGAACTTCACCAGTTCCGGTCGTGTACGCAGGCCAAGCTTCTCCATCAGATTACTTTTGTGGGATTCGACCGTCTTGACACTGATGATCAGATGTTCGGCGATTTCCTTATTTGCGTATCCTTTGGCAATCCAGGACAGAATTTCCTTCTCCCGCTCGGAAAGTGTGTCATAGGGACCGGCGTTTTCCTGTTTGGCTTTGTCCAGATACTCACTCATCAACCGTTTGGTCGCACTCGGGTACAAGTAAGCACTGCCATCTGCCACAGAGCGTATAGCGGCCAGCAATTCTTCGTGCGGCGCGCTCTTGAGGATGTAACCGGAAGCTCCGGCATGAATCGCTCGGAAGAGGTACTCCTCATCATCATGCATGGTTAGAATCAGGATCGCGAGATCCGGCATTAATTTCTTCAATTCAGCGGTAGCCGTCAGGCCGTCTTTGCCTGGCGGCATGCTAAAATCCATCAAGACGACATCTGGCTTCAATTCTTGGGCCTTGGCAATGGCTTCGTCGCCGTCAGCGGCATCTCCAACGATATGTATATCATTCTTTCCTTCCAGTAAGGCGATCAGCCCGGAGCGCACGACAACATGGTCGTCTACAACTAATAGTTGAATCACATCATTTCCCCCTGTCCGCTTCCACTGTTCTATCTATATCATAACAAAAAAAGAAGCCATTCAGAGCTTAAATCTCCGAATAGCTTCTCTCACGCTCTTGTTCATCTTTTTATCCATATACGTGCGGCTCCAGATGCAGAGCGACTTGTTCGGTCTGCAGGATCATATTCGGTGAAAAGGTACAAGGCAGTCTGGTGCCAACGAGCAGCACGGCCCCAGGCACGCTTCCTTCCTGAAACACAGGTACCGCTATGGCACTTACCAGCCGCTCAGCAAGCATTAACGGGCAGCGACCGGGTGTATGCTCCCCGGTGGATTGTGCATCAGATCGGGCTGTGCGCCCAGTCCGAAGGGCTGTACCTACCAGATCTTGTCCGGGACGCATTTCTATGCGTTTCACCCGTTCATTACTAGCCCCAGAGGTATACTTCCAGCGTAGCATTGTCCCGTTCAGACAGGCAAGCCCGCAGAAGTCGCTGGATGTATTCAGGCGCAGGCCGTCGATCATCTCCTGAATGCCAGATGGCAGTTCATCATGCATGAGAGGACACTTCCTTTTTCGAATTATAACGTACGTAACGTGAGATTATTATCATTAACCTTTGGACAGGATCATCTTAAAGAGGTAGTTCAAAAAGTCCACCTTTGATTACGAAGGATGCCTATCGGCATCATCAGCATCGAATATGGAATTCAGCCGAAATGTCCGTTGCTCACGTAGTTTTCCCTACGCTCCGCTACTCCATTTCTAGCTTCATCCCATCTTCTCGGTACTGAAAACCGCTCTTTTTGAACAGGATCATCTTAAAGTAAGGGTATTACGATGTTAGTTCTATTGTAGACCCTTTGTCGTACATTGTAATTCAGGGAAAACCCCTATTTCCGTTCTATAATTTACTGAACCTGGGCAGTGAAGGACTCCTGAATCAGGTACACCAAGGGATTGAAGAAATGCGAAGGATGAGGCATATCGGTGAAATGTGACTTTTCTCACAGCAAATTCAGGGAGTTTCTCGTTAATGATCAGGTAATCCCCCGATAACCCTGACGCTACTTTCGCGATATGATGTATACATAAGGAATCACCGAGGGGGACGAAGGTTATGGGTACAGTATTTGTGGAAAGAACAACCCAAAGAACAGAGCAGAAACAAACGGAGGCGGGCAAAATGACACGAGAAACAGGCGGAATCCTTTCGTTCGTTACACCTGAGCAATGGGACCTGATTGAAGCGAAAATGCAACCCAAACGGGTAAAGTCGGGGTATAGTCTCTTTCTCGAAGGCGATGAAGCCGGATATCTGTACTACATTCGTTCGGGACGAGTGAAAATGACCAAGTCGACGGAGGATGGCAAGGAAATTATCCTATCGATTCAGCAAAGCGGCGATCTCATCGGTGAGTTCGGCGGCATCGGCGGACTGAATCATAGCTATAGTGCAGAGATGGCGGAAAAAGGGGAACTGGCCATTATCTCGCTTGGCGATCTGGAAAGTATACTCAGCAAACATGGCGATCTTGCTTTGAAATTCTTGCAATGGATGGCACTGTCGCAGCGGATTACCCAGTCGAGATTCCGTGATTTGCTGCTCTATGGCAAGGCGGGGGCCCTAGCTTCGACACTGATCCGTGCCAGCAACTCGTATGGCAAGGTTACACCGGATGGCATCGTGCTGGACATGAAGTTGAACCATACCGAGCTTGCCGAGATGATCGGAGCTACCCGGGAGAGTGTAACGCGGATGCTGGGAGCATGGAAAGAACAAGGTACGCTGGATATGATGGATGGCAAACTGATGATTCGGGATCTGGCAGCCCTGCGCTGCATGTGTGGATGTCCGACGTTCCCAAGCTGCCCAGTAGAGCTGTGCCGGTTGTAAAAATAGCTTGTTCCGGGGTTTTACCTCCATTGGCGATTGGGGTCGTTACGGAGAATAATAAAAAGAGCTGGCATCCGTATAATCGGTGTCAGCTTTTTCGATGTATGCGGGAAATTACATATGTAGCATTGGGTCTCCATTGGCCGCGCCATACTCCCTGGCGAGAATCGAATAGAGAACCGAGTCATGAAAGGAACCTTTGTAGAACCAGTGCTCGCGTAATAGCCCTTCTCGCTGCATGCCAATCTTCTTCATGACATTCTCCGAAGCCGTGTTGTGCGGGCGACATTTGGCGTAAATCCGATGAATACCCAGTTCATTGAAACCAAAACCGAGTATAGCGAGTGCTGCCTCGGTGGCATAACCTTTTCCTTGATAAGCGGGATGGAGGACGTAACCGATCTCTGCATTGGTTTTCTCCATAACGTGAATACCCACTCCGCCAAGGAGAGCCCCGTCACTTTTCAGACATATCGCAAGTTCAAAACCCTCTCTTGGTTGTGCCTGTTGTGAATGCATTACATCTTGTACGTATGCTCGTGTGTCCTCTTCGGTGTTTGGACCCCATGCTGTATGCTGTGTAACTTCCGTCATGGAGGTATAGGCATGAATTCTCTCCCAGTCCGTCTCCCGAATCTCTCGGATGATCAGTCTGTCGGTCTCCAATTGCATCGTTATTCACTCCTTCACGTTGGATTAATTTACTGTACATTGTACAACAAAATAGCCCATAACGGATTCAACGAAGGAATCGGTCATGAGCTATGCTGTGTATCTATGATGTATGTCGAATGCTATTGTGGTTGTTTACATTGAACAGCGGGATACGTATACGCCAGCTTGCGAATAATTTCCTTTTGCCATTTCGTATCACCCAGATTGGTTGCCAGGTTCAGAAGATCCAAATAATCGTCAAGCTGCAGATCAGCTTTTTGCAGAGTTGTATTCATTCGATGTTCGTTCCCCTTTATCTATAAAATCGTAAAATCATATACAAGTAGACAGGTACATAGAGACAAGTTCAATAATGATAATCATTATCACAGCTATATACTCATTATGCAATGAACGATGGCAAAATGCAATCCCAAGTCCGTAATGAATTTAACTTTTTTCAGAAAAAAGGCTCATCCACAGCATATAGGGAATGTATAAACCCAGATATGCAGCCGGATACAGGAACCAGCCATTCAGCAGGAAATGGTGAATCTCGGTGGTGAATGTGAAGGTATGATCATCAGTATGGGCCAATAGACTCAACTTCTAAACTTTTTCATAAACTTTACAAAAAGAAAGAGGAATTCATCATATGAACCATTAAATTAAAGGAGGACAACCCATTATCAGGTAATTTGGAGGAGGAGAAAGGGAATATGAAGAAGGCGTTATGGCAGCACTGGATCGGGGCATTCCTCGTCTTTATCATGATGGCAACCGCATTGCTGGGGCCGGGTTCACAGAGTCCGGTACAAGCTGCAGCACCACTTACGGTATCTCAGGCCATCGCTGCCCAGAGCGGTGGAGGAACGGCAACGGTTGAAGGGATCATTGTTGGACATGCTACCGGGTCACTTACCGCGAAGTTTACATCTCCGTATGCCAATGATTTCAATGTCCTGATTGCAGATTCAGCATCAGAGCGAACCAACGCCAGATTATTGGATGTACAGATTCCCTCATCTTTCCGTTCGCAATTTGGATTGGCGTCCAACCCCAGTCTTGTAGGCAAAAAGATCATCGTAACGGGAACCTTGGGTGCCTACAACAGCTATGCAGGAGTCAAAAGTCCAACTTCCATCACGCTTTCCTCCGGAACAACCAATCCTGATCCAGAACCGAACCCGGGCACAACACTGCCGGACGGTACCGGCAAGAAAGTATTGTTCGATAATACCCACGCCCAGACAGCAGGTGCTGCCGACTGGATTATCGACGGGGCATTTTCGGATTTTGCCAACGGTTTGCGAAACGCAGGCTTTGCCGTGGATCAGCTGGAACGCAGTATCCCGTATACATTTGGTGAGCAAGCCATCACCTATAATAAATTGAAAGATTACCACGTCTTCGTCATTGGCGAAGCCAACGTGCCGTTCAAAGCGACTGAGCAGGCTGCGCTGGTGCAGTATGTACAGAACGGAGGAAGTATCTTCTTCATCTCCGACCACTATAATGCAGACCGCAACAAAAACCGCTGGGATTCTTCCGAAGTATTCAACGGCTATCGCCGCGGTGCCTTCCTGAATCCAGCCAAAGGCATGTCTTCGGCCGAAGCGGAATCACCTGCCATGCAAGGTGTGATTAGCTCAGACTGGCTCGCGACTAACTTTGGTGTTCGTTTCCGCTATAATGCCCTCGGCGATGTGAACGCATCGGATATCGTTGCACCAGCACAATCCTTCGGCATTACCACTGGTGTTAATTCAGTAGCCATGCATGCGGGATCAACCATTGCAATTATGGACCCGAATAAGGCCAAAGGATTGGTGTACGTACCAAGTGGCGTGTCCAAGTGGGGCAATGCCGTGGATCAGGGCGTATACAATGGTGGTGGACGAGCTGAAGGTGCCTATGCTGCCATTGCGAAGATTGGTGCGGGCAAAGCTGCATTTATCGGCGACTCTTCTCCTGTGGAAGATGCTACTCCGAAATATTTGCGCGAAGAGACTGGCGCTACCAAGAAAACCTATGATGGATTCAAAGAAGTGGATGATGCTACTTTCCTCGTGAATACCGTGAAATGGCTCGCAGTCAAAGAGAGTTATACCAGTCTGGCACAAGTGCCTGGACTGACATTGGATACGGCAACAAGCCTGCTTCCTATCGAAGCTCCAGCTGCGTCCACCGAGCCGCAACTTGAGCCATGGGCTGCACCCGCGGCAGGCTACAAATGGTATGACCCGACTACATTTAAGACAGGTTCATACGGCAAAGCGCAATAAGTGAAATAAACAGGACATCAATCATCATGCGAATAGGGTCTGACCGTGAAGGTTTGCGGACAGGCTCTTTTTGCTTGCTATACCCGTTACAATCACGACGATGATCAGTTCCTGCAGCCCTGCCATTGCATAAATAACTGCTCTGGAGGGGAAGGTATGGGTACTAATGATGCGGCGTGAAGCCCAACCCAACCAGAGGAGGCGGCGAATGATGACTCAGCAAGCAGACTGTGACAGTTCCTCAATGAAGCAGAAGCTCAAGGCAGATCTGCATCGCGTGGCGGATCGAATGAACATGACGTTATCCCGTTTTGACAATGATAGTGTCTGTCTGTTGGGGCAGTTTGCAGAGATTCGAGCGGAGATTAAGCAGATTGAGGTGCTCGCCTCTTCTTTTTATCTGGATTGTTATCTGTCACCCTTTACCGAGAAGTTTGCCGAATTAACATCGAGCGTACAGCATCTGTCTGACCGGAGATATGGTGCGCTGATTGTGATTGAACGGGAAGTTCCGTTGGAGTCGATCATTCACTCAGGCGTGGCTGTGGATGCAAGAGTGACGCATGCGTTGCTGGAATCGCTGTTTATTCCCGGTGCACCTCTGCATGATGGGGCTGTTCTCATTCGTGGCAATCAGATTGTATCCGCTGGTAATGTGTTACCTTTATCGCAGGCGGAAGTGCATGAACGAAAAATAGGCACCCGTCATCGGGCTGCGCTTGGATTAAGTGAATTGACGGATGCCGTTGTACTGGTTGTCTCCGAAGAGACGGGACAGGCCTCATTTGCGGTGGATGGAGATCTGCATCCGATTAATGTGGTTGAGACGCTATCTTGAATGTGAACGATTCATTGGATTCCTCGGACGATTACGTTGATGCAGTTGAGGGAAGTGTACCTTTCTCCTGTAAGGGAGAGAGGTTTTTCTATTGATAGACGATAAAATTATAATCTGAAATTCGACAGCTTTGCTCCCGCCATATGAGAAACATTGACCGTTGCTTCTCTAACATTGCGATGTGATTTTGCACAAAATGGGTATTCGTGGGTACAATAGAGGATGGTAAATAAATAGAGAACAATGCGATTGGATCGCAAAAATGGTTGGAGGAGACGGATAGCACATGAGTTGGTTTGAAGCAATGGAGCATCACGATTATGAGGAACTGGTTCTGTGCCAGGATCGAAATTCAGGGTTAAAAGCAATTATCGCCATACATGACACAACACTCGGCCCTGCGCTGGGAGGAACGCGGATGTGGACATACGCTTCAGAAGAAGCAGCCATTGAAGATGCCCTGCGCCTTGCCCGTGGTATGACATATAAGAATGCGGTATCTGGCCTCAATCTGGGCGGTGGCAAAACCGTCATTATCGGAGATCCAAGGCGTGATAAAAATGAAGCGATGTTTCGGGCTTTTGGCCGATACATTCAAGGCTTGAACGGACGTTATATCACGGCCGAAGATGTGGGAACGACGGAAGAGGATATGAATCTGATCTATCAGGAAACCGATTATGTGACAGGCATCTCGGCGAGCTATGGTTCATCCGGTAATCCATCGCCTGCAACGGCTTGGGGTGTATATCGGGGGATTAAGGCAGCAGCCAAAGAGGCATTTGGTACAGATATGCTGGAAGGCAAAACGATTGCGGTCCAAGGTGTGGGCAATGTCGCGATGCATCTGTGTAAATATCTGTATGAGGAAGGTGCACGTCTGATCGTTACGGATATCCATAAGGAATCGGTCAAGCAGGCTGTGGATCGCTTCGGCGCGACCGCAGTTGATCCCGCAGACATCACCAGTGTGGAGTGTGATATCTATGCACCATGTGCGCTCGGTGGCACGATTAATGATGATACGCTCAAGACGCTCAAGGCGAAGGTGGTAGCGGGCTGTGCCAATAATCAGCTATTGGAGACCCGTCATGGAGATCAATTATATGATATGGGCATCGTATACGCACCTGACTATGTTATCAATGCGGGAGGCGTGATTAATATCGCAGATGAGCTGAACGGTTATAATGCAGATCGGGCGTGGAGCAAGATCGGAGAGATCTACACCAATCTGGAGAAAATATTCGAAAGCTCGCGCACGGAGGGGATCGCAACCTATGTTGCCGCAGATCGTCTGGCCGAGCGGCGGATCGAACAGATGAAGAATACGCGCAGCACATTCCTGCAAAATGGTCATCACGCGCTGAGTTCCCGGAGATTGCGCAAGTAATCGTAATCCATTCATCTTATAATCTGAAAACTGTCTGTTAGGTATCGGCAAATCCATTCCGAAATTGGATGTTGTCGATCTGACAGGCAGTTTTTTTGTCCACTGTCAGAACATAACAAAGAAAAACAGTGGCAATATCTCCCTAATTGATCAATTTCGCTATGAATTTTTCCGATAATGTATTTACATCGTTCAGATGGAGATGGTTCAGGGAAGCGGGGAGAAGTGGAAAATGGGGAAAAGACAAGGGGTAGGGCATAGGCTTAAAAATGTGTCGCTTAAGATCAAGCTGCCGATCATGATCAGTGTATTGGTCGTTCTGGTTCTGCTCGGTGCAACGACCACAAGTTATATGATTTCATCTGATGTTGTGGTCAGGAAAAGCAAGGATGAGATTAATGTGATGGCTGACCGCCTTGGGGAAGGGCTTTGGACAGCGATGCAGCTTCAGCAACAGATGAGTCATGCGATATCTGTACATAACACGTTCAAAGAACTCTTACAGTTGCGTAATACGAACGAAATGACAGATGAAACCTTTTTTACAGATGAGAATCCATATTTCAACAGAGCGAATACGATTCTCACCGACAGTATATCCGACACGGTAGGCACCAAGCCGGACTTGTTCGTGTTTGACAAGGAAGGAACCATGGTTGCGGGAACCATGCCGGAAGTCATTGGGCAGTCACGGGGAGATCGGGAATATTTTAAGGAGTCCATACAGGGGAAATCCTTTATCAGTGACGCGGTTGTCTCTAAGACTAGCAAGAAGCTCATTATTGTATTCTCGCAGCCCATCACCGATGAACAGGGGAATGTACTGGGTGTGTTCGCCATGTCGGTGGACAGCAGCTTTTTCCTGGGGCAACTGGGAGACATTAAAATTAATGGTCAAGGCAGAGTTGAAGTGCTGAGTCGAAGCGGCATTATCATGTTCGACTCAATGGACCCTTCGGTTGTGGGACAGACACTTGCAGAAGACAAGGAAGCCATGGAACTTATGGCGGACAGAGCCACCGATAAAATGAAAATCACTTCGATGGATCGAGATGATATCTACTACCGTGTTAATCAGATTCCTGACGCAGATCTCTCCGTGGTCATTATTGACGATTATGATGATATCAAACGTCCATTAGAGGATATGCAGCGCCAGATGGTTATCGTGACATTGATCGGAATTGCTCTGGCTATTGGCGTAGGACTATTGATCTCTCGTAGTATTACGAGACCTATTGTTCGTCTGATCGAGCTGTTCCAACAGCTTGCTCAAGGGAATCTGACCGTCAAGGCCAATGGTAGATATAACAGTGAATTCAAGGATCTGGCGGAGAGCTTCAATGGTATGGTGGAGCAGAACAGAAACCTGATTACCGATATGAATAGTTCGATCCATGTTCTTCAAGCCAGTACTCAGGAGCTAGAGGAAACATCCAGACAGACGGCGAGATCCATTGATGAGACGTCCGCGACGTCCATGGGGATCGCGAAGGCGATGGAGGCCCAATCCGAAGATACCGAGCAGATTGCAGGCAAATTCAACAGCTTCGGCGATAAAGTGGCTGCCATGAACAGCAGTGCCCAGGATGTGAAGGCGAGAGCAGATGAGATCGAATCTGTGTTCCATAACGGGAATGAAGTCGTCAATGAATTGATGCGTATTAATGAGGTGAACGAACGGGAAGTCGAGAAAATCTCGGAGATTACGGTCAAACTTCAAACGAGTTCGGGCAGTATTAGTCAGATCACCGAAGCCATCAGCCAGATTGCCAAGCAGACCAATCTGCTTGCATTGAATGCTTCCATTGAAGCATCACGGGCAGGAGAACATGGCAGAGGATTTGCAGTTGTAGCCGAAGAGATTCGCAATCTGGCAGAGCAGAGTTCCCGCCAGTCCAAGGAAATCTCCAGCATCATCGAGCAGAATCTGGCCGATGTAGCCGAGAACAACCAAAGTGTTGCGGAAATTCACACCATCTCGTCCAGACAGGATGAGCTTGTCTTGCAGACTCGTCAGGCGTTCGATATGATTCTGGAGAAAGTAACGGTAATCAATCAACAAATCGCCACGATGGCAGCACAGATGCAAGAGATGTTGCAGAACAAGGATGACGTACTGGAGTCAGCCCACAGTTTGTCCGCGTCAGGTGAGCAGGTATCTGCTTCGGTTGAAGAGGTAACGGCAACCATGATGGAGCAGTCTTCAACGGTGCAGCAGTTGGCGAACATGGTCGACACGATCGATCAATTGACGCAAAAACTGGCCGAATCGGCTGCAAGATTCAAGGTGGAGTAAACGTTAATTGAATATGTATAGTGGATAGTGGAAATAAAAGCAGAAGGCACTCATTATGAGTGCCTTTTGCTTTTATTTCTTATGTTCTAAGTTCAATAAATTCTTAATTTTTTTAGTGATCAATGAGATCAGCAGTTGGAAGAGGGGGTGCTATGTTACCTATATCAGAACGTAATGCACTTCTGGTTCAGCAGCTTCACGAATTGATCAAGCGCACTGCTGACATAACGATCCTCACCGCGAACAAAGGTGGTTGTAGTATGTGTGAATCGCTCGGCTAAGTCGAATACAGAGAAATGATCTGGTCTTTTGTGAATAACATTGCATGGCATAATGGTAAAAGCAATTCCAGACTCCACACAGCTGAGCAGGTTATCCATCGTACTAACTTCGATGATATTACGAGCGGACAGCCCCTCTTCCTGCAAAAATTCTTCGGTCATTTCACGATACGGGCAGCCCTCGGGGAAAACAACCCAAGATACTTGGCACAGACTTTCGGGTGGTGTGTCCATCTGTTTGGATATGATATGCACCGTGTCTTGCATCTCGTATTCCACTTTCAGTCCTTCCTTCACACAAGCCCCACTGATAAAGGCACCATCAATCTCATCGTCCTGTATTTTCTTGCGCAGTACTTTGGGTGAAGTGGCGTTAACGAGTGAGATGGATACCATCGGGTAGGTTGTTTGATATTCATTCAGAATCTCCATAAAGCGGCTGGATGCCGCCGTTTCCACAATGCCAATTTTCAGTGTGCCAGCAGGCTCACCTGGATCGGTCATATCCTGCTTCAGATCGTGCAAAAGGTTGTGAATCTGTGTGGCGTACTCAACAAACTGCTCTCCTTTGGAGGTCAGTACAACGCCTTTGGGAAATCGGTTGAACAGCTGTATTTGATATTCCTGCTCCAGTTTTTTGATGCGCGTAGTGACATTGGATTGCGCGTAATTCAGTTCTTTGGCGGCCTGAGAGATTTTGCCTGAACGTGCTACCGCGAGAACAATATCGATATCGGAAAGTTCCATGCTGTATCCTCCTGAACGTGGATTAACTTCAATTACTTCCGCAGATGTTGATGTTAGGTATCTCTATGAGAGATACAACTATATATTTCAATCATTTTACGATATATCGGAGCCGACTTACAATATCCTTAATAACGAAGAGAGTTGGGATATGACATGGATAACATGAATACACGTTCAACATTATTGAGCCCGGTGAAGATTCATCAGTGGCAATTAAGGAACCGAATTGTGATGGCTCCGTTGACCCGGGGCTTTGCTGATGATCAGGAGGGGACCGTGACGGATAAGATGGTCGCATATTATGAGCAGCGTGCGCGAGATGGTGTGGGACTTATTATTACCGAGGGCATTAACCCGAATCTGGCAGGCAAAGGCACCTATGGCATCCCCGGTCTATACACAGATGAACAGACGGCTTCTTGGCAAAGGGTAACGGATGCTGTTCACAGACATGGAGGCACCATTATTGCTCAGCTCTGGCATGTCGGCAGGTTGTCCCACTCCGACCTGATCGGAACCGCTCCACTGGCACCTTCAAGCCTTGCGGCAGAGGGAAGAGTGCATAAGCTGCATAAGCCGTATCAGTTACCCCAAGCGATGAGTGCACAGGATATAGCGGATACGATTCAGCATTTTCAGACGGCCGCCCGTAATTCGGTTCTGGCAGGGTTCGACGGGATCGAGCTGCATGCTGCGCATGGGTATCTGATCGACCAGTTTATCAATGAGAAGACCAACCACAGAACAGACGAATACGGAGGAGACAATGCGGGCAGATTGCGGTTTCTCCGGGATATTATTGTGGCTGTGAAAAAAGAGATCAGTGTGGATCGCATATCAGTACGATTCTCCGAGAAAAAGGATGATGATGCATCCTATGCATGGGCAGACAAACCTGGAATGATCGATGCATATCTGAACTTGTTCCGCGAGACGGGAATTACGATCTTGCACCCCTCGACAGATCATTATGAGAAAGCGTGGGAAGGGGAGCAGTCCTTTCACGAGCGGATTCGAAGTCTGTGGGATGGAATCATCATCGGTGTGGGCAATTTGGATGTTCAGATCGCGGAGCACGCTATTGGCAAGGGAATTATAGATCTGGCTGCCTTTGGCAGACCGTTTATCTCAAACCCTGATCTGGTACAGAGATTGCATACGGGTCAACAATTGATTGAGTATGATGCGAATGCACATTTGCCTGTTTTGGTGTGAAAATAAAGTGAAAAAAGGGCAGAATAGGCTGCCCTGAGGTTCAGATACTTTTTGAGTGATCCAGCGGTTTCATTTCGTTTCTTCTTGTTGAGCTTTTTTCGATATACCAGAGAATGATCATAGACAACGCATAGAACAGACTGAAAGCTAGAATAATGATCCATACACTTTCCATGTCCATGCTTTTGATGAAAATGCCTGTCAAATATGGACTAAGTGTATAACCCAGGCAACCTACGAATAACAGCAAGCCATTAAACCGCCCCTGATGTGTATCGGGTACACGCGAAGCAATATACAGATTGATATTGGTCTGCACGAGAATCTCTCCAATGGTCCACAGCACCGTGGATAAGGCGACGATGGAAAAGTGGGGGAAGTAACCGAGCAGGTTCAAGGCTCCAAATCCGATTCCATAGAAGAGTGCGCCTGTAGCTATGGAGTTTAGGGCAGTTAATTTGCGTGTAGCGGACAGGATCACGGTGGTAAGAATAATGACGCTAATGGCATTGATGGTCATGACAGAGCCGTAATATGCTGCCCCGTTCTCGCCAAATGAATGATTCATCTGGAGTGGGAGGCTAAATGAGTATTGCATATAGATAAAATAGTTAAGAAATGACACGACGATGAAAAAGGCAACGAGTGGATTTTTCAGCAGTAGTCTGAATAACGGCGAAGGCGGTTGGCTCGATCGTTGTTGTTCTTGTTGTTGTTCAGCATGTGGGCTGGCTGTTGACGCCAATTCTTTGCGTGTACCGACCTTGACCTGGTTGATGATGATGAAGGTAGATATCAGAAACACGGTGCCTATACTTATAAAGACGATGTTGACATGATCCTTGATGAAAAAACCGGCGATCAGTGGTCCGATGGCTATACCCAGATTGGCCCCCAAATACATGAGGGAAAAGGCAGACTTTCGCTCTTTCTCCTCCGTACACAGTTGAATAATCAGTGCATTATAAGCAGGCCGGGTAATACTGATGAAGAACATGACTGCAATCAGAAGATAACCAACGGTAATGGTGCCTGACCAAAAAGAGCAGCTTATAATCATGATGGCAGACAACAGTTGCCCGATGACAATAATTGTTTTTTTGCCCATAAGATCGCTTAAATAGCCTCCGAGAAGTACACCGGGCCCGCTAATCAGGGCTGCCATGGACACAAAGATCCCTGCACTGACCACATTCATGCCCATCTGCAACGTAAGCACCAAGGTAATCAGGGAGAATACAAAATCTCCCGTACTGTTAATCGTTCTGGCTAAACAGAGATAATAGATATCGCGGCTCAGACCCGCGTAGGTTTTGAATAACGACAATAATTCCAGCCCTCCCCAAGATAACCGTCACTCCAGACCAAAAACAGTGAGGATGATACGTACATCTTATACGGTTTCAGCAACCGTCACTTCAATCTTGAAACGATCGTACATAACCAGCAGGGTTTGACGCAATTCCTCGAACGAATCACCCTCCACGATAGCATAGCCTGATCGGGTCATGGTATCGTTGACGTCCCCGGCGCGCTGTCCCACTTGATAGGATACATTGAACTCAATGATGCCAGGGATATCGGCATAATCCTCTATCCCGGATATGTGTTGAATTACCCCTGCGCGTGAAGGGAAGCAGATCATGCCTGTGAATTTATGGCGCGTCTCCTGTTGCTTAAATTCATATATTCCAACTTCCAGATCAGTGACGGCTTCGAAGAAATCAACGCCATGGGTGTTCTTGATACAAGGAGGCATAACATGTGATCCCCCGATTCTTGCACCAATTTCTCCAAACACCACTTCTCCTTCCGGAGTCAGAAAAAGTTCGGCATGTGTTACGGATTGATTGATACCCAAGGAAGCAATGACCCGTTCATTGAGTTCTTTGATGTGATTGATAAAATCAGCTTCCGTGCCTTCAGGGAACGTAATACTGGCTGGAGGTTTCTGCTTCGTCGCAATATCCAGGCAGTTATACAGGTATTGGGAGACAGATGCAAATACAACTTTGCCCTTAGACACAATGGAATCACAATGAAACTCCGTACCGTGGATGAATTCCTCCAGCAAATCCCTTTGCTGTGCTTGTCTTGTATGGTGTAGATAATGTACCAGTTCATCCATGCTGGATAATTTGAACGTATTGATACTTCCATATCCGCTGAGTGGCTTCACAATAATCGGAAACCCGTGCACAGCAGTGAAACGAATATAGTCCTGTTCATGTAGAGCAATTGCAATTTTGGATGTCCGAATTCCGCGTTGATGCAGCATTTGTTTCATGATCCATTTGTTGCGAACAGCCTCAGCCTGATTGCGCTGCATACCGGGGATTCCGAACTCGGAACGGAGCTGACCACCGATCTCAATCGCATTCTCACCCGGTGTTAACAAAGCAGAGATGGAATGGGATTCTCGGATCTGCATCATATGCTCCCGGATGGCATCTACCGACTCCAGATGATCGACATATCTAATTTCATCAAAGAAGTCCCTCAGCACCTCATCATGATGCAAATTATGCCGTTCAATAATCAGAATTTTCTTGTGCTCTGCCAATTTCTGCAAAGGTTTAACGAAGTTTAATCCAGTTGGAAGCCTGAAATCAGATATGTATACAATTGTTTTCATAAATCCTCCCTCAACAAAATGATAAAAATAGCAAAAATTCATTTCATAACATTATAACTCAACATTTTCCATTTTCAATGCACTTTTTGGCGGGAAATATGAACGGAAATACATATTTGTGTTACGTTAAAGTGTTAATTGACAATAGGAATTTTTTGGTATACGATCTTTAGCGGATTAGAAATAAAAAGGAGGAAATAGAAATAAATGGAGATCGTTAAAGAGAAATATGCCATACTGGGAACGCTGGGAGACGATGAAGGATTCCTGACTTGCAGCATGCATATCGCAAAGAAGTTAGGCAACTCGGAACGTATCAAGCCATACCCTGAATTTGAAGCGGCTGCGGAAGACTTGAGATTAGGGATCATATCCTGCTTGCTGGTCCCCGGGGCGTATCCCAAGCTCAACAGCTTCATCATGGATTCTGAACTAGCGGTGTCTGAGAGCTTTGTGGAGAAAATTCCTGCGCTGGTTCTATCCGGCTGCCATGCGGTATGTCCCGATCAGATCGATATTATCTATCATCATCCAGCAACCACATACTTGTTATCTGAACTTGATACAACCTATAGAGAGAGCAGCACCGTATCGTCCAACCCTGAAGCTTGCAGGAAGGTCATGCACAACACAGAGAAATCCATTGCGCTCACGAATCAGCTATGCGCTGATCATTACGGGCTTGTGACCTACAAAGTATTGCGCGAAGGAATCAATATGCCATGGGTATGTTTTACACAAAATACACAGAGGGTGAATACAGTCATATGAAAAGAATTGCTATTATACTGGATAAAAATCTGGAACCTGGCGCCGGCGCTAATGTGGCTGCCCTGTTAATGGGACAAGCAGCCCTGAATGAGCCGGGGTTATATTCTGATCAACCTGTGCTGGATCATAGCGGCGTTCAGCATGCGGGCATCCGATATAGCACTGTCATTCTGAAGGCCGGGGAGAATCAACTGATCAATCTGGCCAAACTCTGCTCAGATGACAGCGGGGGACTGAGCCATGTTGTTTTTTCACAGACAGGCCAGTCACTCAACAATGCTTTTGAACAATATGCAGTTGAGATTGCTTCAATGGGATTGGAAGCTACCAAAGTGGTAGGTGTCATTGTATGGGGCGAGGATGATCAAGTTAGGGCAGCGACCAAAAAATTCAGTGTCATGAAATAAGGGAAAAGGGCAGAAGCTGATCTTAGGGATCACTCTGCCCTTCTTTACATATGAAAGAATCGTTATTCGTTGCTGACAACTGCCGCTTTCTTTTCCGTAAAGTAATACACCAAAGCGAGCAGTGGCATGATCAGGCCAATCAGCGTTGTGAGACTCCATCCTCCGTTCGCATAAGACCAGCTTCCAAGAGAGGACCCGATAGCTCCGCCGACAAAAAAGATTGACATGAATATACCGTTCACACGCCCTCTCGCTTCACTTCCTAACGAATAGATAATGCGTTGACCCAGCACCAGATTTCCCGACACGGCCATATCCAGTGTGATCGCCACAATCACAAGCAGAATCAGTGCAAACGTGGAGTGGCTCTGGAACACATAAGCCAGACCGAATGACGCAGCAGCAATCACCATGGCAGCACCCGTCAGAATTCGCGTTAGTCCGCGATCTGCCAGTCTCCCGGCGATGGGAGCGGCGATAGCACCTCCAACACCAGCCAGTGCGAACCAGGCAATTCCTTGCTGTGACATGCCGAAATCATTAGCGAGCCTGAGTGGAACCGTCGTCCAGAATAAGCTGAAAGCACCAAACAGACTGGCTTGATAGAACGCCCGACGGCGTAACAAAGGCATCGTTCTGAATAGTGTGCCCAAGGAGACGATTAATTGCCCGTATTTCAAGGTGGGTTCAGGCTTGCGAGCAGGAAGAGCACGGGATAGAAGCAACATCAGAAGTGCTATGACAATAGCCGAGAATACAAAGACCGTCTGCCATCCGAAGAGGCTGGTGATGAAACTTGCCACAGGACGAGCGAGCATGATGCCTAGCAGCAGACCGCTCATTACATTGCCGACCACCTGTCCGCGTTGCTCTTCGGAAGTAAGATATGTCGCATAGGGTACCAAAATTTGAGCAACAACAGAACCTATGCCAATGAATAGAGAGGCTGTCAGAAATACAACGGCAGTGGGCGAGAAAGCCGCAGCAATCAGGGCAACGACCAGTACGACCAGGAAAAGCACGACCAAGCGCCGATTCTCGGTAATGTCGCTGAGCGGTACGATAAACAGCAAACCAATGACATAGCCAATCTGTGTCAACGTTACAATCAATCCGGCAGCGGCAGAAGACAGTCCCGTGGTCATGCTAATCGGTCCGATAACAGTCTGAGCATAATACAGGTTAGCCACGATTAATCCACAAGCTGATGCCAGCAAAAAAATAATCCAGGTGGGCACAGGTGCCTTCTTCACTTGTTGTCTCATATCCATCATAATCATCCTCCACAGTTCTAAATTAGTAACTTCTATAAACAGTTAATATTAAAAATCGTCAATTACTAAACGTTACGTACACTAATTACAAACATATAATAAACTAAACGTTTAGTATTGTAAATAGGCTCTACATATTTTAATGAGAATATTAAAGGGGATGAAAAGGTGGGCGGAGGAGGGAATTGTGTGTACTCATGGCAGTTTAGTATAATGAACGTATCGTTTTTATGAAAATTACTGATGATTAAATATATTTTATACATCCAGGAGGGCTCAAGATGACTGCCAAAAGAGGACGTCCGCGTAACATGGAAACCCAGAATGCCATTCTTACAGCATCGTATGAGTTGTTGTTGGAGTACGGATTCGGAGCAGTTACGATCGAGAAGATCGCTGAACGTGCACAGGTGAGCAAAGCCACTATCTACAAATGGTGGCCGAACAAAGGCGCCGTCATTATGGACGGATATATGTCAGCTGCAACGGCAAGATTGCCAGTACCGGATACAGGGTCGGTATTTGAAGATATACGCATACATGCGAGTAATCTGGTTCGTTTTTTGACCAGTCGGGAAGGCAAGGTCATTACACAGATTATTGGGGAAGGGCAATCGGATGCAGGGCTTGCCGAAGAATACCGTACAAGATACATCCAACCACGTCGACGTGAAGCTCGGGGAATTCTGGAGAAGGGTGTGGAGCGTGGCGAATTGAAGGCAGGGGTGGACATTGGATTCTACATTGATCTGATCTATGGGCCGGTGTTCTATCGTATGTTAGTGACGGGGGAAGCGATGGATGATTCCTATGTAGAGGTGTTGCTAAATTCCCTGTTTGGAGGCATTCAGTCCGAATAGATGTAGGGCGAGCGACAATACCGATGAGAGGAAGTAGAAAGAGGGAGGAGGGAAGAGGGCAATTCGTAGGAATCACCCTGGAAGGAACATGTGTGTATTGTACGTGGGAGAAACTTAAACCTGGAATATAGGTGAGATGGCTGTAGGCCATGAATCTGTAGCGTTGGAGGAAAGGGAGGATGAGTGCTCGCTTAACACCGGGGGTTCGTTCCACACCGAACTGGGCAGTTCACGGCGTAGTATAGGGGCTACTTCCTTGGCAAAACGCTCCACTTGCTCCAACTGCTCGCTATGTGTTAATCCATCTACGCTGATACTCAGCACCTGATGTCCGTAAGCGGCATGATAGTCCAGAATTTTCTCAATAACCTGCTCCGGACTGCCGATCAACGCGGGACCTCGTGCAATGTTATCCTCCAGATCGGTAAAGGGAGACTGGTTATGCTGTGCGGCGGCAGTGGCATGGAACGCTTCATAATATGGCTTATAGCGGCGGATGGCTTCTTCACCGGTATCCGCAAGATAGAGACTGCCGGCACCGGAGCCAATCACTGACTGTTGCGGATCATGACCATAATAATCAAGGCGCTCCCGATAGTGATCGATTAACGCTTTGTATTTGGCTTGCGGATGAAAAGAGTTCGACGTAAAGAGCGGCTCGCCATATTTGGCAGCGAGTTCGGTGGAGACCGTGCTGGACGCGCTACCATGCCAGATCGGAATGGATTGCTGAAGTGGCCTTGGCCACGTGGTAACTCCCTCGAGAGGAGGGCGATACGTTCCCTGCCAGGTTACATTCTCTTCAGACCACAGCCGTTTTAGCAGGTGGTAGCGTTCATCGAGTGAATCCCACTGTTCCTCTTCGCGGATGCCGAACAGCGGATAGTGCCGAGGGTCATTGCCTTTCCCAATGATCATCTCCAGCCGTCCGCCTGATATTTGATCCAGCGTGGCATAATCCTCGGCAACCCGGACCGGATCAAGTATACTAAGAAAGGTGACGGTGGTTAGTAACCGGATGCGTGTGGTTGCTGCCGCTATTGCGGTTAATACGACAGGCGGCGAGGAAGATAGAAACGGTGCACCATGTCGTTCACCGATTCCATAGGCGTCGAATCCCAGTCGTTCAGCCAGCATCGCTTGCTCTAATATATTGTGGAATTTCTGCTGAGTCGTCAGAGCTTCCCCGGTTACTGCATTAGGCAGATTCATCATGAGACTAAACAAGGCAAATTTCATCTGACCTTCTCCTTGAACTGAGTTAATAATTCTGTGTCGTATAATCCTATTGAAATAGTAGGATATGTAAGTTGCATTAAATGTATCACGTTCTTTCTAATTCTTCTAATGGATTTTTTCTATAAGCAAATATTCATTTCATGCTCCGATGCATATATGTAAAGGAAATTGCCACGATTTTTATTGACCGCTGTAAAATTTAGGATTAAAATTGTGCTTATCATATAAATTCAAAATTATGGATTTTCATTGTGGAGGTGGGATACATGGAACCTACAACTACGATACGCTCATATATTGAGGACTACATCAGGAAACAAGGGTACACCTTACAGTATTTTGCCGACATATCGGGGGTTAACGCTGGAACCCTCAGTGCGATTATCAAGGGGACTCGACCCATCGCTATGGCACAGCTGGATCTGATTACCCAGGGAATGAAGCTGGAAGAGGGGTATTTCTACGAGATTTATGGGGCTGAATGTTTCGTGGAATCGGCACCCCACTGGAGAAGGCTGGAGCCATTCCTGCAGCGCTGTGCTGAATTGGACAAGCTGGAATGTATTCAGAGGGTTATCCAGGAAGTAACGGATGATCGCTCGTATATCTCGGAGTTGTTCGAATTGGCTGAAGGCATGCTTGAACGTGGACAAAAGAAGGCTGCGCGGATGTTGTATGAATGTGTGGCGGAATGTGAGAAATATCAGCACTCGGAACGTCTGGCGCTGTGCCAGTATCGGATCTTCACGTTATCTCTCGGTCAGGACCAGCATGAGAATCTTCGTGCGGCCGTACATTTTGAGCCGTATATTAATCGGCTGGATGAGGAACGACAACTGGATGCGATTAGGGAGTTGGCTAATACATACAATGGGTTATGTCATTGGGATAAAGTATTTCAGTTAGCCGATGAACTGTTGCAACGAGTCAAATTTTTGGAACAATACAAAAATAAAAAAAAGGGATTGGAGTTTATTCGAGCCTCCAAACACCCGTTATTTACTTATAAATTTTATGCGTACTTATTAACGGCAACAGTATGGGGAGAACGCAAAGAGTACGAAAAGGCACTAGAGTACACTTCTTATTATTCAAATATTGTTATTGAAGATCCTACTTCAGAGGATCAGCTCTTCATAAAACGATTCAAAGATTGGGCTGAAGTTAACACCTATTTGTATAAGTTGATGACAGGGGACTATGATTCACTTAACTCCTATCTCGACTTTATAGAGGATAATGACAATGAAACTCTTCTTGGACTTGTGAAGGTTATGGAAGCGGCTAATCTGTATCAATTGAATGTTGACCACGTTCTCAAAAGATTTGAATTGTTTATTCATATGTTATTAAATGATCGTAACCATCAGAGTAGTTATATTACTCAAATAAAGGATGATCGGTACACTAAATTTTGGGCGGAATTAGCATTCTACCAGTTGTCGAAAGAAAGGTATCATGAAGGATTCATGAACCTGCTTACTTGTCTGAGTTCTGCCCACAAAATCAAGGATGACTCTACCATAATTTATTGTGTGAGTTTATTCGAAGAATACAGAACACAGGCTTCTGATTCAATAGAGTCTCAATATAAAAGTATTATCAAGGAGGTTTATGGTCGATATGAGAAAAAAAGCAATATTGGCATTAACGCTGTTTAGTTCTTTCGTTATGTTTTCTAGTATTACTGGTGGTATAAACAATATTATAAATCTAGTTTTCAATCATGGTGCAGGCGGATATTAGGAGAGTTTTTGATAAGTAATTAAAAGATCTTCAATAGCATGCGTCTTATTTCCCGGATATGGAGATGGGACGCTTATTTGTACTGTCCATTAGATCATTCATAACGAAAATAGGATTTGCCTGTGCAGATTGATATTCAGATGCTTTACGACAAATATTGAACGTTGAGCATTCCTAATCCTTGTATTTCTTTTCGATAAACTTATTAACTTCTCGCGAGAGAAAGGTGCAAGAGATACTTAGGGTAAAATGGATAATATGTCCACAACTCACTTTGACGGTAAAGGATTCGAGTATTCTCGAATACGATATGTAGACATGCTATAATTTTCTTTGCCCACATCTTGTAGAAAAGAAGAGACGTCAACTCTCTATGCAAAATGCTTGATGTTGAAAGTATCTCTATGTAAATAAATATTTTATTCTGCAAAGGAATATAATATGAATTTTTTGGCAATGTATCCTAAAATGTTATACAAAGAGGGGGTGCATGCTGTGAGTGAACCGGTACAGATCACAGATAAAATCGAACGGAACAGGCAAGAGTTGAGTCGTTTGGCGGAGAATCATGGCATGCAAGACAACAAAGTCCTTCGACAGTCCATGGTACTGGACGAGCTTATTAATGAATATAATCGATTCAAATATAAAAGCCATCTCAGGAACAGACAACCGATTGCATAATGCAGTCGGTTTTTTGGTCTAATTCAACCGATTGTTTGGCTAGATTAATTCAGCGGATTTGTTCTTATAGAAATAGCGTAGTCGACTGTAGCGATACAGTCGGCTTTTTTGCGTTCATCTGAAGCCAATGCGGCCAACTTGAGATTCCGTACCAATTCCAGGATTGGCAGGATAGCGAATGATCATTAAAACTGGATATGATGACCCCAGATATATCCAGATTTATCTGTGAAGGGGGCTCATACAATGATCGGGAGAGGGAGGGATGAACCGAAATGATGGACAAGGTACGCATTTTTTTCAGAAAAAACGTAAACCTGCGCACCAAGTTGCTCCTGTTGTTCCTGGCGCTGACGTTGCTGCCGTTAAGTTTGCAGGGATTGATGAACTACAAGCATTTCTCGCAGACGATGGATCGCAAGACCGAGCAGTTCACCATTGATATGGTTCGCCAGATTAACGCCAATCTGAATCGGCTGCTGAAGGACTTTGAGCGGTTGTCGCTCTTGCCGCTTTACGATCAGATGGTGCTTGGCATTCTGGGCAAATACAACGCTTCAATGGGGTCGGGTGCATGGGCGAGGTCTGAGGATTATCTGAAAATGAAGCTCTACACATCTGGTCAAGCTTATGACCGACCCGAGATTCGGGGGATTCACCTGATCAGCAACAGCGGCATTCTGTTCTCCAATCTCGATTCGCTGACGGTCAAGCCAGTATGGGACAGCAGGCAGGATGACTGGTTTGCAGAGCTTGAAGACTCGGAAGGGACATGGCGCCTGCTTCCTCCGCATGAACCCGGCTATTACACGGGCGGTCAGCAAGAATCGTATATATCAGTGGGCAGAGTGCTTCGAGATCCGGGTACGCTCCAGCGATTGGGTTACATTCTGATTGACATCCGTCTGGAGGCCTTCGGCCAACTGTTATCCAATCTGAATTATGAGCAAGATGCAGGCCTGATGATTGTAGACAGCAAGCAGCGTCTTCTGTTCGAACGGACCTCAACCGGAGGAATGTCTGCGTACGACCAGTTGCTAATGCATGAACAGCTTCAAAGCTATGCAGGAAACCAAAAAGTTGTTCTGGATGGGCAGCCCTATCTCTACGTACAACACCATTCCAGCTATTCCGGGCTTTCGGTGATCAGTCTTACACCTATTGCCGTGATTCAAAAGGAGTCGGGTGAGATGCTCACCTTCACAATATGGTTCGCAGTGTTGTGTATGGCGGGTATAGCGATTCTGGCGGTTCTGTTATCCTATCGTATCACCCGGCCACTGATTCGACTGAAGCACCACATGATTCGGGTGGAGCAGGGAGATTTCAGCCAGCGGGTAGCACACTTCAGCAGTGATGAATTCGGACAGATGAGCCGGGGCTTTAACCGAATGATGGAAGAGATTCATCGACTGTTCAATGAGGTGTTTCTGCTGGGCATTCAAGAGCGGGAGGCAGAGTTGTCAGCATTGCAAAGCCAGATGAATCCCCATTTTATATACAACACGCTGGAGTCCATTAACATGATGGCCATTCGCCAGAAGCATGCTGAGGTGTCGGACATGGTAACGGCGCTTGGCAAGCTTTTGCGTTACACGATTGATAAGGTGGACCGGATGGTTCCCCTTGGGGAAGAACTGGCTTTTGTACAATCCTATGTACGCATTCAACAGGTACGTTACGATGGCAAGTTAGAGGTCATCTATGACATTGAAGAAGCAGTAACGGAATGTTCGATTCCCAAGCTAATGCTGCAACCGCTGGTGGAGAATGCAGTCTACCATGGCATTGAAGGGCAGGAAGATGGGGGAATGATCTGGGTATCTGCCTTGCAATTTGACCATGAGCTGCTGATTAGCGTGCGAGACAACGGTAAGGGTATGGCTCAGGCAGAGATGGATGAGTTAAACGAAGCCATCTCCAGACAGCCTGCCCATGAGGCATTACGTTGCCATGCCGGTGATAGTCTGGGACTCAACAATATCGCCCAAAGGCTTCGCCTCATATATGGAGAAAGCGGCAGCCTAAGCATCGATGGAAGTCCCGGGCAGGGTCTGGTAGTCACGATATCCATTCAACTTCTACCGAAAGGGGAATGAAGCGTATGTACAAAGTATTGCTTGTAGAGGATGAGACGGTCATCCGTCAAGGACTGAGAGAGCTGATTGTACAAGTGTCTTCTCAGTTTCAGGTAACGGGCGAAGCGTCGAGCGGTACCGAGGCGCTGGATTTTCTGAGGTGTGAAGTGCCGGATGTGTTAATCACGGATATTCGTATGCGCGAAATGGACGGATTGACATTGGTATCGAAAGCCAGAGACATGTACCCTGAATTGTTAATGCTCATCATTAGCGGCTACGGCGAGTTTGAATATGCACGCAGAGCGATGGAGTTCGGGGTGTTGAACTACCTGTTGAAGCCAATCGAACGCTATGAACTGGCATTATGCATACAAAAGATTCAATTGCTGCTGGATCGCAGATACGGTATTACAACTCTTTCTATCCCTGAGCCATCAGGCAAAGCAGAACACGCTGGCGGAGATACACGGAAGATTATCCGAGATGTGAAGGAGCACATCAAGCAGCATCCCGATGGAGATCTGCGACTTCAGACGATAGCAGATCTCGTTAACTTGAACCCCACTTATTTAAGCCAGTTGTTCAAGAACGAAATAGGCATCAATTATTCTGAATACATCACTGAGGCACGTATGGAGCGGGCCAAGTGGTTGCTGATCAACACGGGTCTCAAAATCTATGATGTGGCACGGTTATCCGGGCATCAGAGCCCCAAACACTTCATGCTGGTGTTCAAGCAGCAGGTGGGATGGACCGCAGGAGAATATCGAGACCGATTCAGTATCTCTTGAAAAACCATACCATTTCTGTAGTTGACGTGATTTATGAGGGAACGCTGCTTTCGTTATACTTTGGTTGCACATGTATACCACGACGTCCATAAGGGGGATTTCCATGAAAAAAGCAGGACTGATACTGATGCTTGTACTCATGATGATGGCTTCAATCGCGTGCACAAGCTCCAATTCCAGCAGTGAATCTGGGAGTGCAGGCGGGGAGAATGGCGATGTCGAGCTGAAGTTCATGATGTGGGGCAATCAGGCGCATATGGATGTATACAACAAGTTGATCGATGGCTTCACGAAGGAAAATCCAGGCATCAAAGTAACGATGGAATCCGTACCTTTTGCAGAATACCAGCAAAAAATTTCAGTGCTTGCCGCCGGAGGCTCTCTTCCCGATCTCGCCTGGGTATCGGAGCGAATGGTACCGCAATTCAAGTCCAACCACATTCTGGCCGATGTATCCGAGTTCAAAGATGATGCACAGTTTAAGCTGGATGATTATATTCCAAGCACATTGGATTTGTTTCGTGATGGCGACCAACTGCTGGGACTACCTTTTTCTACACCTCCGGTGGTCATGTTCTACAATAAAACGCTGTTCGACAAGGTCGGCCTGACTGATCCAAACACACTTGCCACCCAAGGACAATGGACATGGGAACAGTTCGAAGAGTCCGCCAAAGCCATTACCAGCAAGGATGCGACTAACCGAGTCTATGGTGCCAACTTTTTTCGCGACTGGAAGACCTGGGCGGTGCTCTCCTCCTATTCCTGGTCCAATGGAAGCGGTCCATTCGACGAAGGCATGACAACGTTCACCTGGAACGATGCCTATGGCGTACAGACCTTTGAATTACTGGAACGCATGATGTTCACCGATGAATCACACCCGAAGGCGGGCGAACAGGTCAGCTTTGATGCGGGTAATGTGGGCATGTTCTTTGATAATTACAGCTATGTTTCCAAAGCAAGAGAGATTACGGATTTTGAATGGAGCATCGCTCCTATGCCTTCCGGCTCTCAAGGCAGTGTGCCGATGCTGGGGCAGGCCGGATATGCCATGTTCAACGACAGCAAACATCCAGAGGAAACGAAGAAGCTATTGAAGTATTTTGCCAGTGAGCAGGGGATTCAGGCCACAGCCACCTACTTTGTACCTCCGCGTACCTCTGTTCTGAACTCAGATGCATTCATTCTTCAGCCGAATAACCCGAGCAAAGAGCATATTGTGCAGGCCGTCATTGATGAAATGCCGAAAGCGCGCTTAATTCCCGGTCATATCCGTTGGCAGGATATCGACAATGCGGTATTGCAGGGATTTGACCGACTGTTTGCAAAGGCAGCGACAGCTGAGGATAACCTGAAACAAATGCAGGAAGAGATCCAAAGTGTGTTGCAACCCTGAATAACTCGATCAAAACCGGAGGTGAGAATGATGGGCAAATTCAAAGAATTACTTGAGCGGAAACCGCTGTCGCTGGTGGTCAGTCTGCCTGAGAATGATATTGCTTTGGCTCGGGTAGCCATGGAAGAGGGTGCTGATGCACTGAAGGTGCATTATAATGTCGGTCATCGCGCCAGCGGGAATCATTTTGGTCCACTGGACATGTATGCCGAAGTTTTTCGGGCGATCCGTAGCGAGTTTGGTGGTCCGCTTGGGGTCGTACCTTCTGGCAATATAGATGGAGCACAAAGGGAGGATGTGGAGCGTCTTGGGGGGATGGGCTTTGATTTCTATTCCATCTATGCACATCACTTGCCATCTTTCATGTTGGATGAACTGGGGCTGGACCCAACGTTTGCGATCAATGAGGAATATGATGATTCGCTCGTAACATCGGCAGCGCACTTCGGCTTCACCGCTCTGGAGGCATCCATTGTACCCGGAAAGGAATATGGTACACCGCTGAGCTTCGCGGATGTGCTCAAGTATCGCCGTCTGGTCTTACAAGCCCAGGTTCCGGTATTAGTTCCTTCCCAGCGAAAGCTGGTACCGGAGGATGTTCGGGTGCTGTGCCATACCGGGGTCAAAGCGATCATGCTTGGGGCGGTCGTGACAGGCAACACGGAGGAACAGTTGCGAAGGGCTGTGAATGGATTCCGCAATGTGGTGGACAGTCTGAACCGTCCGGACTATATAAGTTGAATTAAAGAATATTTACACTTGCGACTCCGATGCCAGAACAACCCCAGCTTCAGGGGAGAAGTCTAAAAAAGGGGGGCCTGATTGTGACCCATCCACGCAAGCGAAAAAGAAGGGGGCCGCTCGCCAGAGAGGCCCAGATCGCGGGGTGGCTGTTTGTCTCGCCGATGGTGCTTGGGTTTACCCTGCTGCTGCTGTTTCCCATGGGTCTCGCGTTATACATGAGCCTGACCGATTGGCCGCTGCTGGGGGATCATCATTTTATTGGATTGGATAATTACCGGAATATTATGACAGACGCCATGTTCTGGAAAGTGCTCGCCAATACGGTTTATTTCACAGCGGGGCTGGTGCCGCTTAATATTGTGCTCGCCCTGCTGCTCGCGTTGCTATTGTCCAGAAATCTGCGGGGCATCGGAATTTTCCGAACCGCCATCTTTGTTCCGGTCATGACCTCGTTGATCGTATGGGCCATCGTGTGGAAGCTGATGTATGCGACAGAGTCGGGATTGATTAATCAGCTTCTGTTGATGCTGGGCATCAAGGGTCCGGCCTGGCTTTACAATCAGGATTTGGCAATGCCAGCGGTTATCGTGACAAGTGTGCTGAAAAATGTCGGTCTGAATATGGTGCTGTTCATTGCAGCCATTCAGCAGGTACCGCGTTCACTGTACGAAGCAGCAACATTAGACGGGGCGGGCAAAAGGGGAACCTTCTTTCACGTCACGTTGCCCATGATCACGCCAACAGTGTTTTTGACAGTAGTCATGACCGTGATTGGTTCACTCAAAGTATTCGGGCAGATCTATGTGATGACACAGGGCGGGCCGAGCAACAGCACAAAGGTATTGGTTTATTATATCTGGGAAAAAGCATTCAAATTATTTCAGTTCGGCTATGCTTCTGCTCTCGCATATGTGCTGTTCTTTATCGTGCTAATTCTGACGCTGCTGCAATGGCAGCTCCGAAAGAGGTGGGTATTCAATGAAGGCGATGCCTAGTCCTTCGGGGCGGAAGATAGGAAGTACTCTTGGGACGTATTTGTTGCTGACTCTGATTTCGCTCATTATGATTGTGCCATTTATCTGGATGATATCGACGTCATTCAAGGAGCCTCAGAGTATATTCATCTATCCACCGCAGTGGATACCGGAACCATTCCGATTTCAGAACTACATCGATGTCTTTCGATTGATTCCGTTTCACCGTTTTTATTGGAACAGTATCTACATTTCTGCGTTGGTTGTGATAGGAACAGTATTCTTTGCCTCTCTCGCCGGTTATGCATTCGCCAAAATTCCGTTTAAGGGACGTAATGTGGTATTTCTCATCCTGCTAAGTGCGATGATGATTCCCCATGAGGTGACAGCGATTCCGATGTTTCTATTCATGCGGCAGCTGGGATGGATTGATACCCATCTTCCACTGATATTATTGCCGATCTTTGGCGCGGGCGGTGTATTTGGCATCTTTGTAATGCGGCAGTTCTTCATTACCGTGCCAACCGAGCTGGAGGAAGCGGCGATGATCGACGGCTGCAATCGCTTTCGAATATATGCGCGAATTATGCTGCCCATTGCCAAGCCGGGTATGGCTACGCTGACGATTTTCACGTTTGTGACCATCTGGAATGAGTTTTTTGATCCGTTGATCTTCATTAACTCGCGTGATCTAATGACGCTGCCGCTTGGATTATCCCTGTTTACAGATGAAGTGGGTACAGCCTGGCAATATCTGATGAGCGCCACCGTCATGGCGACCTTGCCACTGTTAATTGTCTTTTTCCTGGCACAACGGCGCTTCATTGAGGGGGTTGCCATGACGGGACTGAAAGAGTAAGCCTTGCAATGGGTGCAATAGAACGGAAGGAGGGACAACATTTGCGTGAACGGATGAGCATGAAAAAGGAAGAAGCAGATGTCGTTATTGTGGGAGGAGGCCCTGCGGGTATAGCGGCAGCCATTGCTGCTGGACGGCAGGGTATACGAACAGTGCTGGTGGAGCGATACGGATTCGTAGGTGGGATGTCAACCGCTGCTATGGTCTATCCCTGGATGACTTTCCATACGGAGCGCGGTGAGCAGGTCATTAAAGGCATTGCACAGGAGATTGTGGATCGTTTGCAGGCAAGTGGCGGCTCACCGGGGCATCTGCGCGATACGGTTGGATTTGTGCATACCGTCACACCGTACCATCCAGCCATCTTTCAGGTGGTTGCGGCAGAGATGTTGCAGGAGGCTGGTGTCCGGCTGTTACTGCACAGCTTTGTGGACGAAGTGGTTGTTGGGGATGATCGGGTGGAAGCGGTACGAGTGACAAACAAGTCTGGACGAAAAGAGTTCCATGCGAATGTATTTGTGGATACAAGCGGGGATGCGGATCTGGCTTATCTTGCGGGTGCTTCTGTGGCAAAAGGACGAGACGGGGATCATCAGTCGCAGCCGATGACCATGAAATTTCGTATGCGTGGTGTGGACCTTGGACGAGTAAAACAATACATGCAGGAGCATCCGGAGGATTTCTATGTGAAAACCCCCTTTGCTGAACTGGACAGCATCCCGTTAACCGGGGTGAGCGGCTTCTACTCCCAGTGGAAAAAAGCGGGTGTGGCAATTAATCGCGATCAGGTATTGTTTTTTACCGGACCGGCAGAGGACGAAGTGCTGATTAATTGTACCCGGGTGCAGGGACTTGATGCGACAGATGCCGAGGATCTGACCTCTGCTGAACAGGAAGGACGGAAGCAGGTGCTGATGATCGCTGAGTTTTTGCAGCGTGATGTGCCTGGATTTGAACGGGCTTCGATCTCGGCAGTAGCGCCGCAGATTGGTATTCGTGAATCGAGACGAATCATTGGGCATTATGCGTTGACCAAGGCTGATGTGGTTGCAGGACGAAAGTTTGACGATGTGATTGCCAGAAGCGGTTATCCGATTGATATTCATGACCCTTCGGGTCAAGGCGTTGTGGCTGCCTTTATAGAAGGAGATGGGGCGTACGATATTCCGTATCGCTGTCTGATCTCTCGCAATACCCGCAATCTGCTGGCGGCAGGACGCTGCATCTCCACTACACATGAGGCGCATGCAACGACAAGGTTGACTCCAAGCTGTATGGCTACCGGGGAGGCCGCGGGAACAGCGGCTGCACTAACAGTGAAGATGAAGCTGGACCCGGTGGAACTGCCGATCGAGCTGTTACAGGCGGAATTACGTCACAACGGAGCGGCGATCTAGCGGATGAGCTGATTGTGGACGAATTGGGCGAATCATTAATAGTGGGAGTGGGTGTTTATTTAATTCGCGGTGGCGTAAGTTTTAACGAACCTGAGACGTCTAATTTGGGGATATAAGCTGAAATGAAAAATGTAACGAATCTCAGTGAAGCTATTCTGCTCAAAACCCTGTAATAGGGGGTAAAAGCGGGGTGAATCGGAAGAATAGAGCGTCTACGATTCGTTAGATTGGAATTGTCCCGAAAATGGCTAAATAAGCTTCCCTCAGTTCGTTAGAAATTGGTGGGAAGCTCGTGAATTGATGAGCATAATTGTAACCCCAAAGACTCTAAATCCACTTCATAGGTGGGTTTAGAGTCTTTGGGGCGCTTTCATTCTTTTCATCCATTTGGTTCTTTCCTTCATGTTCGTTCATGTTTCGTATTCTTTCATGCCTTGTTCCCTCCGATTATCAATTCATCCGTGCCTCAAGTCGCCTTGCGACAATGGACAGCGCGTAGTTGATGAAAAAATACAATACGGCTGCGAGCAGCAGGGCCGGGATAATGTAATCAAAACTTTGACCGCCAAGGATCTGCACGTTGTGCATCAGCTCCGGCAGAGAGATGATGATCGCCAGTGAAGTATCCTTTAGAAGTGAGATGAACTGACTGACCATCGGCGGGGACATGCGGCGTAGCGCCTGTGGCATGATGATGCCACCGAGAGTCTGCATGTAGCTAAGTCCCGAGGAACGGGCAGCTTCCACCTGACCGCGCTCAACCGATTTCAGACCGCTACGGACGATCTCGGCGATCATCGCACCTTCGAACAGACTGAGTCCAACGACGGTGGACCAGAAGGCGGACATTTTGATCCCGAGCTGCGGAAGTACGATGTGGATGAAGAAAATGATGAGCAGTAGCGGCAGATTCCGGATCGTATCCACGATCACTGCCACAATCTGTGACAGAATAGGGATGCGGGTATACCGCACCGTGCCCAACACAGTTCCAAGCACGAAGCTGAATACAATGGATAGCCCTGCTACCTGCAGGGTGATCAGGAATCCTTGAAGCAGGAAACGAAGGTTGGGCCACGCATAGGCCCCGCTAAAGTCCATATTTTATTAGCCTCCTTCTGTATGCAGGAATGGAATATCGAAGATCAAATAGATGGAGCATGGACTAGCCAAAATAACGGACTAATAAAATCATCGAAAGGTCTGAAATAGCCAATATATCGCCTATAAAATCTACGCCAGGTACAAGTCAATCTGTTACATGGTGACCTGACCTGCCGGTTTGTTCTTTTTCGGTTTGCCTTTGGTGCTGCGCGCATCTGCATCGCTCTGTCCAAACCTGCGCTCCATATAATGCACCAGGAAGCTGAGTGGTAGTGTCAGCACCAGATAGAACAGCGCAACAATGGTGTACACACTTAGCGGCTGGAATGTATCCGAGTTGACCAAATCGGCAAAATACATGAGATCCATCCCGGCGACGACGGCAAGAATGGAAGAGTTTTTGACCAGATTAATAAACTGGTTGCCAATGGACGGCAACACAATCTTGATAGCCTGGGGAAGAATGATCAGGTTCATGGCCTGTACATAGGACAAGCCTGAAGACCTTGCTGCTTCCAGCTGTCCACGCGGCACAGTCTGAATGCCTGCTCGGATCGCTTCGGCAATGAAAGCTGCCGTGTAGATGGTTAGGCCCAGTGTACCGGAGACAAATCCATCCAGTGAAATGCCGAGTGCAGGCAGTCCGAGATAGAAGAAAAACACAACCAGCAACAGTGGGATGTTCCGGATAAATTCCACAAAAGCCGTACCGATCCAGTTCAGTGGTTTCACAGGGGATATCCGGAAGATGGCCAGGATCGCGCCAAGGATAAAGCTGCCGAGCAGAGCTACAATACTCACTTGAATGGTATTCAGGAATCCTTCCAGAAAACGATCCGAGTGTCGCATCAGTACGCTGAAATCCAATGTGCCCATATAGGCGAAGCCTCCGTTCTCCAGATGTAGAAACAGCGATTACGTCTGCTCATCATTGCATCGAGCAGACGAATTCGCCGCTTACCCATCTTAATTCGGGTTACTCGGGCTTGGAGCCCAACCATTTCTCATGTAGTGTGTCATATTCCCCGCTGTCTTTCATGCTTTTGAGCAGCGTGTTGACTTCTTCCACGAAGGCGGTGTCGCCTTTACGAATGGCCATACCATAAGGTTCGCTTGTGAAATTGCCACCAACCAATTGGAAGTTGTTATCCGTCTGTTGCATGCCGATGAGGATAATGTTATCCGTGGTCAGTGCTTCGCCTTTACCGGCTTTGAGAGCGGTGAACGCGTCCTGATAGTTATCGAATTCAAGCACCTCGGCATCCGGGGCTTTCTCGCGAATGTTCTGAGCGGATGTGGAGCCTTTCACCGCGAGCACTTTCACTCCGCTGAGGCTTTCCAGGCCGGTAATGGCACTGTCGTTTTTCACCAGCAGGGATTGGCCTGCCTCGAAGTAAACATCACTGAAATCCACCTGTTCCTTACGCTCATCCGTAATCGTCATCGTGGCGATGATGATGTCGATGTCTCCGTTTTGCAGCATGGGAATACGCGTCTTGGAAGTGACCTCTTTCAACTCAACTTTTGTTTCATCTCCAAGGATCTGTTTGGCGAGTGCTTTGGCGATATCAATATCGAATCCCTCAACGTTACCGCTTGCGGGATCCTTCAAGCCGAATAGCTTTGTATCATATTTCACACCGGCAATGAGTTTGCCGCGCTCTTTAATCTGCTCGATTGTTCCTTTGGCTTCAGCATCCCCGCCAGAACCGCCACTACTGCTACTTTCCTCGCCTGTACTACAACCTGATAATACGAGCGAGAGAATGAGGACAAGCATGAATGATGGCCATTTCAATAATTTCTTCATGAATAAAGACCCCTTTCAAAATGGAATAGTGGATTATTCTCAATGATGAATCAGACGGCTCAGGAATTGCTGTGCTCGTTCTTCTCTGGGGTTGTCAAAAAATTCGGCAGCGTTGGCCTCTTCTACAATTCGGCCTTCGTCCATGAAGATGACCCGGTCCGCCACTTCACGGGCGAATCCCATCTCATGGGTAACGACGACCATGGTCATGCCATTATGGGCAAGGGAACGCATAACATCGAGGACTTCCCCGATCATCTCGGGATCAAGAGCAGAGGTAGGTTCGTCAAAAAGCATGATTTTGGGCTCCATGGCGAGTCCTCTGGCGATGGCTACCCGTTGTTGCTGTCCACCGGACAACTGGGAGGGATAACTGTCTGCTTTGTCGGCAATGCCCACCCGGGTCAGATACTTCATTGCTGTTGCGGCTGCCTGTTCTTTGGGTTGTTTGCGCACCTTCATGGGTGCAAGGGTAATGTTATCGATGACTTTTTTGTGAGGATAGAGATTGAAGTGTTGAAATACCATGCCGATGTCACGGCGGAAGAGGTTAATGTCCACCTTTTTCTGATGTAGAGGGATCCCACTGACGACAAGTTCACCTTCGGTAATGGTCTCCAGGCGGTTAATACAGCGGAGTAACGTGCTTTTGCCGGAGCCGGAAGGTCCGATAATGACGACGACCTCTCCTTCTTCGATGTGAAGATGGATATCCTTGAGGACATGAAAATGACCGAAATGCTTCTGGACACCCCTAAATTCAATCAAGAGTACACCCCATCCTTTCTGCAACGTCTGTTTGTAAAAGGGATAATAAGGAATAAATTGAAACTAGTTATTTAATCATACATAGTCATCCTGCTTCTGGCAATTGGTTTGTGATAAAACATGACATAAGTAATGGGTTCCATAGGGCTATAGCCAATAATTATGTTATATATCTGTCATGTTATTAAAAGTCTTGTGACGAATCCTGACAGAAAAATGAATCTAATCTCCTAGTTGTTTACCAACCTTTGGAATAGTTGTATAGAGTATACTGGAAGTGATGTTTGATTTATGACTCTGATCAACAAAACAAATAGCATCAAGTTCCACGTGTACATGGCAAGAAAGCTCAACCCTGCACATCACGCCGTTGATATGATGGAGCGAGAGAGCATCCGTTTGAACATAAGTAAGGAAAGTAAAAGCGATGTATGGATCCCATAACAATTCCATTACAGGTAGAGAGGATGATTCTGCACGATGAATATATATCACTCCCCATTATCGACAGGAGCAAGTGCCCAGTCCGATGTTCGAGCTTATGAAGCCGATTTGCCTGTCATTCCTGCTCAGGATTTTCAGCTTACAGACTATGGAGCTGTTGGAGATGGTGTAACGGATAACACAGAAATGTTTCGGCTTGCCATCGCGGCGTGTGCCGAAGCAGGAGGTGGCAGAATTGTGATTCCTGCCGGGGTATGGCTAACAGGTCCAATTGCACTGCGCAGCCGAATCGAGTTACACGTGGAAGCCGGGGCGTTAGTTACGTTCAGTCGAGATTTTGATCAATACCCATTAATTGCGTCGAGCTTTGAGGGCTGGCAGGCTGTTCGTTGCCAATCTCCGATTGATGGTGATCAACTGGAGGATATTGCGATTACCGGCAAGGGGATATGGGATGGTGGCGGTGAAGCTTGGCGACCAGTGAAACGTTCGAAAATGACCACTTCACAGTGGAACCGATTGGTGGCTTCGGGTGGTGTTGTTGAGCAATCCAGTGGAGATGAAGAGATCTGGTGGCCTACCACAGCTGCACTTGAAGGTGGCACCATTGCAAATCGTTTGCATCAGGAGCAGGTACGTGATGTGGCATCCTATGAAGAGGTAAGAGACTTTTTGCGCCCCAACATGGTCAGTTTACGGAGATGCAAAAGGGTATTGCTGGACGGTCCAACGTTCCAGAATTCGCCTGCATGGAATCTCCATCCTTGGGCATCCGAGCATATCACCATTCGTAATGTGAGTGTACGGAATCCGTGGTTCTCACAGAATGGAGATGGGCTGGACATTGAATCCTGCCGTCATGTGGTGGTGGAACAAAGTGTATTCGATGTTGGTGATGATGCGATCTGTCTAAAATCAGGCAAAGATGCTGAAGGTCGTGAACTGGGTCTTCCTTCGGAGTACATCACCATTCGGGATTGCACCGTGTATCACGGTCATGGCGGGTTTGTCATTGGCAGTGAAATGTCCGGTGGCGTGCGGCATGTACGAGTATCGGATTGTACGTTTATCGGAACAGACATTGGACTTCGCTTCAAAAGCGCACGTGGGCGCGGCGGGGTAGTTGAGGATATTCAGATTGAGCGCATCTATATGAAAGATATCATTATGGAAGCGATCTCGTTTTCCTTCTTCTATGCGAATCAGGAAGGGTCTGCCCGGGGCAGTGACTTGTCTCAGGAGATTAGCGAAGAAACTCCGGTGTTCCGTGATATTCGTATATCGGATGTGGTCTGTGCCGGTGCCGACACAGCGTTGCTCGTGAGTGGATTGCCGGAATTGCCTTTGGATGGCGTGATCATTCAGCGCTACAGCGTACAAGCCCGCAGTGGTGTCCAATGTGCTCATGCGAAACATCTGCATATCGCTGAATTGCAGGCGCAGATCACCGAAGGTCCGCTGATTCATTTGCACCAGTGCAAAGGGGCAGAGTTAGAGAGCATTCAGGGCAAGGGTGCGGATGGCCGACTTCTGATGGTGACAGGACACGAATCCGCAGGCATTGTCTGCCGAGAAGGTGATGCAGACACCGAAGGTCGCCAGATCTCTGTTGGTCCTGAGGTACGAAGTGGCGTGATCATTCGCAGGTAAAAGCTATATAATAAGGTTTATACAAGTTGGTCAAATTCAGTCGCAGTGGCGTAGCCATATATCCAGTAATCGTGGTGCTTCACGATATAAGGAATACGTAATCTCTGGAGCAAGGCTACCCACTCGGCTTCTATATCCAGTACCTCTGGTTCTACATATCGCCCAATGGGCTTGATCATTCGTGGTTTCACCCGAACCCATTCTACGTTATAAAATGCCGGCTGAAGACTCAGCCAGTCCCCGAGATAGGTGACCTCCTCCTCGAATGTTTCTGGATAGGGTCCTTGTTCTAATACGGTTTTAATTTGAAAAGGCGGACAGAAGGGCAACTCATCATAGATGGCATCCAGTAATGCGATCCATTTGGTATTGTTCATGCTGGAGACCAAGTGTCTGAGCTGAACTTCTTTCATGACTTTTTGCTTGTGCAGATTGGCATTCATGGGCATGGAGATCGCTTCTTTCTCTGCTATGGATATCGGATGATCTACCGGTATTCCTTGCGATAGCGCAAAGGCGTTGTACCGGTGACCTGTTTGAATGTTTTGTTAAAATGAGCCGTATGCTCGAATCCTACCTTTTCTGCGATCATTTGTACACGCTCTTGTGTGGAAAGCAGTCTTCGCTGTGCCTCTCGGACCCGGACAACACGCAAGTATTCGCTGAACCGAAATCCGGTAAATCGGCTGAACATACGGCTCAGATAGGATGGGCTGATATAAAAACGATTAGCTGCACCCTCCAGAGTGAGTGGTTCCGTATAGTTGCTATTCACATAAGTGACAATTTCACTGATTTTGTCCTGCATCGGATGCAATGGACCAGGGCATGATTGCCGGATGACCTCCTCTACCCGATGAATACGGATCAAGAGTTGGGCAAGCAGACTTCGTACCGCAATCTCATAATGAGGGCGGCGTTCTTTGCATTCTTGTAGCATCTGCCACAATATGCGCTCCATCTCGGGTTGTTCTGCCTCGGGCAGACGAAGCAGTCTGGAACAATCGAATGGCAGCAGACCACATATGCCGAGCTCCATCCCCGTTGCAAACGCAGGCGAAAAACCGATTAGAATTCGTTCAAAGCCGGGAATGCTTCCTTTGGAGGTCGTATGTACATCATGAGGATTGATCAGAATGAAATCACCCTTGCGAGCGGACAGAATCTGACCATTCATGGAATAGACTCGTTCTCCTTCGAGCAGGTAATACAATTCGTAGAATGGATGAGCGTGAGGCTGTGACATACCGTTTCCGTCATGTCTGCGCATATGTTCAATGGTAAATGCATGTTCACCGATTCGATATTTGGGTCCAATCCGATCCTCTATAAGACTCATGGTACAGCTCCTCTCTGCTTCAAGGATTAACAGCGATATCCATATCATAACGGAAAATCCATCTTTTTGTAAACGCTGTCATTAGAGGGTTCATATTTCTTTAATCTTATGGATGAATATCGGGAGAACGAATCTGCATGGCTCATGTGTGCTGTCAAGGTGACAAAACCTGAATGATGTTTTAGAGTAGGGAGAGTGAGGCGAAACTCTGGATAAGGAGTGTCTCCAATATGATTTGGAAGGAAGGAAACTGGTTATGACGACACATGAATTATCGCCATTGGTTGCTGCGCTTAATATGCAGCCTCACGTTGAAGGCGGTTGGTATAAGGAAGAATGGAAGGCATCGTATCAGATTCCACAATCCGTTCTGCCGGATGCGTACTCCGGCCCAAGATTCTCGGCTAGTTCCACGTATTTCCTGCTGCATGCACATGAAATCTCCGAGTGGCATACGGTTCTATCGGATGAACTTTGGCTGTGGCACAGCGGCAGTCCCATCGAACTGAAGCTGGGTGGCAACGGGGAGAACCCGGAGAATGAGGAAATTCTCATCCTGGGTATGGATATTGCTGCGGGACAATCGCCACAGGTGCTCGTTCCTGCCGGCGTATGGCAAACTGCACGCCCGCTGGGTGATGAGCCTGTGCTGGTAACATGCGTGGTAGCGCCAGGTTTCCACTTTGATGATTTCAAACTGGTATCCAAAAGCGAATAGGTTTTAATATGTGAAAATCCCGATCGGAGATGCTCAGTGCATCCGAATCGGGATTTTTTTGGATCGAGCGGATTAAGTAAGCTGAGGTCTATGCCCAGTTCAGGGATGTAGATTCCCTTTTGAATCAGCATCACTTTTGGCTATGACGGATCACTTGGGATTCTCGTTACTCATCCAACTGTCCACATAAAACTCCTCATGATAATCCGGTTGCTGAGCGAGTTCTTTGAGCTTCTGTTCAGCTTCTTCAGCGGTAAGATATTCTCCAATAACTGCTGTAAACTCACCAGTGGACGTTTTGAGGAAAGAGATGTACTCATCCGGATAGGATTCTTTAATTATACCCATCGATTCTCCAAAAGGCATTGATTCTGTGCGGAGAGAGTATACCTTCCAAGGTGTGACCGGTTTGCCGTCGGAAGTCAGTTTCACTTCCAGGTATCCAGGGTTCTTGAATTCCGTTACGGCATACTGTACCCCTTCTTTTAGTACAACTACGAATCCGACGGAAGAGTCGTCTAAAATCATAGAACCATAAACATCTTTCACTAAAGGCTGGGTCATGAAGTCGGCTTTGACTTTCTCTATATCCATGTAACGTGCACCGCTAAAAGTGAAGAGGATACGATTAGGTGCTTTTTTGTGTACCACATTATAATGGGGTGCATCATTAGTCTGATCTTGCTCGTCGGTACTAAAATTGATTTTAAGCGTATTTTCGGTTGCTTCCGATCCCACGGTTACTCCATCGGTAATCTTGCCGCCATCGCCGAATTGAAGTACCTGAACAATCGTTCCGACCACAGGTATTTTGACCATGGCGTTTGCGACAGTAGGAATGTTGACTATGAACAGAAAAGCGGCACATGCTGCCAGAATGGAAGCGTAGCGAATGATACGGGAGGAGCTTTTGCGAGCGGCAGCCTTTTGCTGGGCTTGACGAATAACATCTGTAAGTTGAGCTGGAATTTCAATGTTTTCGTAACGTTCTTTACCTGTCATAGATCTCCAACCTCTCCTTCAATTAAATCCATTTTTAATTTGTTGATAATCCGATAGAATTTTGACTTAACGGTATTCTCCGACAGGGAGAGCACTTCAGCGATCTCCCGGAAACGCATATTACCAAAGAATTTTAATATAATATAGGCTCTTTCCTTGGGGATAAGCCGGTCCAGTGCGTCATATAGATCCATTTTTTCTTCCAGCGACGCCCCTCGCTCTGGAGCCACAAACTCCTGCACATGATCCTCCATATAGGTCACTCGCTGGTTGCGTCGAATATGATCTATCGCTGTGTTAATCACAATTCGTGACATCCAGGAATCAAAATAAGTCATGGACTCCATCTTTCCATAAGCGATGAACCCTTTATAGACCGCTTCGGATACGATATCCAGCGCTTCTTGTTCATTTTTAACATAGCAGTACGCCAGTCGATATAATTTATTTTGAATCACTGTTATTTTTTCGCTGAACTCTTCTTCTTTTGTCTTTCTATGGTTCAGTCTAATCACTCCTGATCCCCCCTGATCAACCTAAATATTCAAGTCACCGCTTGTTCCAGGCCTGGATTCTATATAAGTGCTTGAGTTCGTTTGACACTCGTTAGACTGATGAGGAGAAGAAATAGTTCTAAACGGTCAAAAAAACTTTTTTCTTTCGGCCCTGAATAGGATAACGAGCCTCGCCTCCATTCTTAACAACGAATAGTTTGCCTATAACATCACATATCAAAACACCCGCTCTTCTAAGATCGAAGGCGGGTGTAATCGAATTAATCTGCTTATATTAGAAGTTAAAGTTGTCTGGATCAGAACCAAAGCGTTTGTTCTCGTTCAGGCCGTTAATCTGCTCTACTTCTTCCGAAGTTAACTCAAAATCGTAGAGATCGGCATTCGCGCGAATACGCTCAGGCGTGACGGATTTTGGTATGGTCACGATGCCGTTCTGCAGATCCCAGCGCAGAATCACTTGTGCGGGGGACTTGCTGTATTTGGCGGCGATATCCTTCAGCAACGGATGATCCATCAGATGACCTTGTCCGAGCGGAGACCAGGCTTCGATCTGAATCTGATGTTTGTTGCAGTACTCACGAAGCTCTGACTGAATCAATAGTGGGTGAAGCTCCACCTGATTGACTGCAGGTTTGATGGTGGCATCGATCATCAAGTCTTCCAGATGGTGAATCTGGAAATTGCTCACACCGATCGCGCGGATGCGTCCTTCTTTATGGAGTTTCTCCAGCGCTCGCCATGTATCTTTGTACTTGCCCTTAACCGGCCAGTGGATAAGATAGAGATCCAGGTACTCCAGTTCGAGTCGTTCCATGCTGGCTTCGAAGGCAGCTAGCGTGGATTCATATCCCTGATCGCTATTCCATACTTTAGTGGTAATGAACAGATCCTCACGAGCTACTCCAGATTCACGAATACCCTGAGCGACACCTGTTTCGTTGTTATACGCTTTGGCTGTGTCGATGCTGCGATAACCAGCTTGAATGGCTGTTTTGACAGCATGAACGACTTCGTCTCCGTCTTTAACTTTGAATACCCCAAAACCCAGCCATGGCATTTTGACTCCGTTATAGAGCGTGGTTGTGTCCTGCACGTGTTTCATGGTCCGAAACTCCTCCTCTTATTGATCTTTCATTTCCTTTATATAGATAGTACCCTATTATTTGTGGGTCGAATTGTTTAAAAGGTGTATTGTACAAACTAATATACAGGTGGATATACATATTATTTATGTTAAAAATAATATAAACAGTAGTTTGGAACTAGATATTTAAACTATAGTAACTATTTACAATAAAATGGTTTATAATTCTAAAATACTATGATATATTCTATTTAGTATATATAACCTATATTGTCCTCTTTGTGTTTCCGAGAGGATGGTTAAGGATATGGCTAATACCAACAGGGTTAAGAGAAAGGAATGATCGTGAAAGGACTGGAAAAGTGCCTTAAAATGTTATTTTTATAGTAATTACATAATGATTATATTATTTCGTGATTTACTTTAATTTTCATATAACAACGGAGGTAAGTGATATGAGTAATTCTACCGAACATAAGAATGAGCCGATTGCGATCATTGGTGTGGGGTGTCGCTATCCGGGTGGGGTAAATTCTACTGATTCATACTGGAATCTTTTAGTAGACCAAGTTGATGCTATTACTGAAGTGCCTAGGGATCGTTGGAATGCCAATACATACTATAATCCCAATAAAGAAAATATGGGTAAGACACAATCCAAATGGGGTGGGTTTTTAGATAGAGTAGATCATTTTGATGCTACTTTCTTTGGTATTTCTCCAAGAGAAGCAGCACTGATGGATCCACAGCAAAGATTGTTGCTGGAAATTTGTTGGGAAGCAATGGAGGATGGCCTGCAGGTTCAGGAAAAAATGGCGGGTACTAATATAGGTGTATTTATGGGTGCTTTTACATTGGATTACAAACTATTACAGTTTTCCGAATCCAACAGACACCTTGTTGATGCACATTCAGCTACTGGAGCAATGATGACATTGTTAGCAAATAGAATTTCCTATGTCTATGATTTTCGCGGTCCCAGCCTAACAGTCGATACTGCTTGTTCTTCTTCACTTGTTGCTGTACATCTTGCATGTCAGAGTATCTGGAACGGTGAAAGCTCAATGGCGTTTGCAGGAGGAGTAAATGTAATTGTAAAACCTGAATATTACATCGCTGAATCAAAGGCGGGAATGTTGTCACCAGATGGGCGTTCCAGAGCATTTGATTCAAGAGCTAATGGTTATGTTCGGGGGGAAGGTGCAGGAGTTGTATTACTTAAGCCCTTGTCCAAAGCCATTCAAGATGGAGACCCTATTCATGCTGTAATTCGAGGCACGGGTATTAACCAGGATGGCAACACACCAGGTATTACTGTGCCAAGGGGCGAATCACAGAAGCAGTTGATTCAAGAGGTTTACAATAGAAATGGTATTAACCCACAGCAAGTGAAATACGTTGAAGCTCACGGGACAGGGACTCCAGTCGGAGATCCGATTGAAGCAAATGCCCTTGGAAGCATTTTTGGAAATCAGGCGAAAGGTGAAGAATGTTATATAGGATCAGTCAAAACAAACATCGGACATACAGAAGCTGCGGCTGGTATAGCTGGATTGATAAAAGCAGTCCTTTGTCTTAAAAACCAACAGATTCCTGCACATTTACACTTTGAGAATCCAAACAAGGATATTGATCTAGAAAGCCTGGGAATAATAATTCCAACAAAACTTACCGAGTGGCCGACTATAGAAAATGAACCAGCCATGGCAAGTGTTAATTCTTTTGGTTTTGGTGGGACTAATGCTCATGTTATTTTGCAGGAGTATATTTGCCTGTCACAAGATACGGAGCGTGCACAGAATAGGGACAAGGAATATCCGACACAAGAGAATTTGGTCTATCCCGTCGTAATCTCCGCACGTAGTGATGCTGCACTTAAGGATTTGGCGCTTGCTATTAGACATCAATTCGCGAACTCTTCACATAGTCTTCAACAGATAGGATACGGTTTGGCTCTCAAAAAGAATCATCACGATTACAGATTGTCCATCTCCGCTGTCTCCGTTGATGATCTGAATGTGAAAATTGATCAGTTTTTGAAAGGCGAGTTTGGAGAAGGAATTAGCTCGGCGGTTTCTCATGGAAAATATAGGCAACCATTAGCCTTTGTCTTTACAGGTATGGGACCACAGTGGTGGGCTATGGGAAGAGAGTTATTGAAAGAAGATGTGGTGTTTAAGAAAGTCGCTGAGCGATGTGATGAACTGTTCATGAAATTATCGGGGTGGTCATTGATCGACGCAATGAATGCGGACGAAATGGATTCACGCATGGAAGATACAGAAGTCTCTCAACCTGCTAACTTTCTATTACAGATTGGCCTTGTAGAGCGCTGGAAGGCATGGGGTATTGAACCAGATGCGATCGTAGGGCATAGTGCTGGTGAAGTGGCTGCCGCATATTGTGCAGGTGTACTTAGTCTGGAGGATGCTATTAAAGTTGTTTATTACCGAAGCCACCTTCAGCAAAGAACAACTGGCACCGGGCGGATGGCAGCTGTTGGTCTATCCCTTGAGGAAGCAAAGATTGCGATCCATGATATTGATCATATCTCCATAGCAGCAATTAATAGCCCCAGTTCGGTAACGCTAGCAGGGACTCCAGAAGCATTGGAGGAAGTTATTCAGTCATTGGACAACAAAAAGATCTTTTATAAATATCTACATGTTAACGTCCCCTATCACAGTCACTATATGGACCCTTTGGAATACGATCTAATTAGTGGATTGAAAGAAATAAATGTTCTTGTGGGGCACACGCCGTTGTATTCCACAGTTACTGGTAAATTAATGAGCGAAGGAGATTTCACAACGCAATATTGGTGGAAGAACGTAAGAGAATCCGTTCTTTTTGCAGAAGCTGCGGGAAATATGATTAAGTCGGGAATCTTTAATTTTGTAGAAATTGGTCCTCATCCTGTATTGGCAAGTTCTTTAACAGAATGTCTGAGTCTCCACAATTCTAAAGGTGAGACGTTCACATCTTTACGTCGAAAGGCACAAGACAGCCGTACATTAATTAATTCGTTAGGTGCATTATATGTTAAAGGTTATAACGTGAATTGGTCTACAATATACTCCGAATCAAAAGAAATAATTTCCATGCCGGCCTATCCTTGGCAAAGGGAGCGTTATTGGCAGGAATCATCAATTTCGGAAAATGAAAGAGTTATTAGCCCTCCACATACTTTATTGGGAAGAAGACTAAATACACCTGATCCAACTTGGGAGAACGAACTGGACTTATGGTGTTCTCCGTTTCTCGAAGATCATCAGATTCAGGGAACTGTCGTCTATCCAGGGGCAGCTTATGTAGAGATGATGTTGGCTGCTGCCAAGGAGTTGTTTGGTGATACAAGCTATATCTATGGAGAAGACGTTAAATTCAGAAAAGCACTGTTTTTGTCTTCGTCAGAAATAGTCAAAATCAGACTGATTTATGTTGAGCAAACTTCACAAATTGAGGTATATAGTCAGAGGTTGGGATCATCCGAAGGGTGGACTTTGCATGCAACAGGTTCAATTCGAACAGATTCGGGAACAGATAGACGAAGTCACGATCTTGAAAGTTTGCAGAAACAATGCGTGTTAGAAATTGCCAAAGAAAAATGCTACCTGCAGTTTAGAAAGTTTGGACTAGAGTATGGAGAGAGATTTCAAGGGATTGAAAGACTGTGGCAAGGGGAGCAATGTGCACTTGCTCAAATTTTGGTGCCTGATCAGATACATTCCGAAATAGGACAATTTCAGATCCATCCTGCTGTACTGGATCAATGCTTCCAGGTTCTTGCTGCCGCACTACCTTTCCAGCAAGAAGATGAAGATTCTTCAGTTTACATGCCAGTTCGAGTTTCCAAAGGTGCTCTTCACGCACCGTTAAAAGCTGATATGTGGATCTATGCATCCCTTACTGAAAAGAGTGAAACACTGCTTAAAGGTGATATTTTCCTTATGGATTCTGAAGGTAACACAATTATGGAAATTTTAGGATGCGAGGCAATGTCATTGAAGGATGATGCTGTTTCGAACTCTGTGAAGATACCTCAAAGTATTTATGAGACTCAGTGGAGTTTGGAATCAAGACATAATCCAATTGATTATGCGCCTGTTAATCATACAGAACAACAAGGTGCATGGATTGTATTGTCTGATAAGCAATCTATTGGTTCTTTAGTTACTCAAAAGTTAGAGGAACAAGGCGAATACTGTTATCGTGTATCTTCTGGTTCAACGTATGAGAGTAACAGTGAGAACTTCATCGTAAATCCATCCAGATCTGAAGATTTTGTTAGTTTGCTTCAAAGTGTAGTATCTGAAGGAAAGCCAATAAAAGGGATATTGTACAACTGGGCATTAGATATTCCCGAGGATAGCATGATAAACTCGGATGCCTTGAACGAGGCAGAGCGATTAGGCAGCATCGGTATACTCTATTTGATACAAGCTATAACCCAAACCCGTTTGCAAGACAAGATTCGCTTATGGGTAGTGACCAAAGGAGCGCAGCAAATCGCAAATACAACTCCACTGAGTCAGATCTCTCAATCTCCTGTTTGGGGACTAGCTAAAGCAATCGGTCATCAGGAGCATATGGATCAATGGGGCGGAATTATCGATTTGGATAATGATTCCTCTGCTGAAGAAAATTCATCAAGTATGTTTGAAGAAATATGGAATACGGATGGAGAAGACCACATTGCTTTTAGGCAGGGAGAGCGGTATATCCTTCGTTTGCAAGAAGATATTGAATTGAATAGTTCCATTCCCGCCAAATTCCGTGGCGATGTAGGTTACCTTATCACCGGTGGTTTTGGTGGATTGGGGTTGCTGACATCTAAATGGATGATTGAGCATGGGGCTCGTCGTTTGATCCTCATGGGGAGAGGGAAATTTCCGGAACGTAAAGAATGGAAAGACATTGATCCTGATTCTTTACAGGGAAGACGAATTTACGCTGTAAAAGAATTGGAGAAGCTGGGTGCGACAATTCATTTTGCTGTGGCTGATGTATGTAATAAAGAAGAAATTGAACGTGCAATTAAAGAATACAATGATGCGGGTTGGCCAGCAATTCGTGGTGTGATTCATGCTGCTGGAGTGGCAAGACCTCAATTGCTTTATCAGATGGATCAACAGGATTTCATTAATGTGCTTCGTCCTAAGGTATTAGGAGGGTGGAACTTACATGAACAATTTAAGGATGATCCACTTGACTTCTTTATTTTATTTTCTTCGGTCGCATCTGTAGTCGTTATGAGTGGACAAGCTAACTATAGCGCGGGCAATGCATTCCTAGATGCCCTTGCGCACTATCGCAGAGCAAGAGGGATGCATGGATTAAGTATCAACTGGGGCCCTTGGCTTGAATCAGGTATGGCAACACAATTGGATTTACTAAACTTTTTTGACACACGAGGATTATTTGCGATGACAAATACTCAGGGGCTTGACGCCCTTAACCATGTTCTGTGTCAGACTAGAGCCCAATTTACCGTGCTAGGTGCGGATTGGCCGAAAGTCGCGGATAAGAATTACCCTCTGGGCAATGTACCGCCATTGATTGCATCACTTGTATCCAGACATAGAGCATTGCAGGTTCAAGCAGGATCTGAAGATGCACGTACAGGGGATTTTGTCCATCAGTTAATGTCTGTTGAGAAAGCAGAAGAAAGAATGGATTTGCTTGTATCCTATCTATTGGATGTTTCAAGTACTGTACTTCGAATGAATCGATCCAATATGAAGGCGGCTTCTCCACTTAACTCTTTCGGTCTGGATTCAATGATGGCTATGGAACTGAAGGGAGTTATCGAATCAGGGCTACAGGTTAGTGTCGCAGTGGTTGACCTTTTACGCGGAGTAACGGCCGAAGATTTGGCCATTAGCATTATGGCGATGCTGGTTGAAAAGCAAGGTGATAAACTTGATCAAACTGTAGAGGATCTCTTGTCCGAGATGGAGGATTTGCCTGAAGATATGTTAAATGAAATGCTTAGCGAAATTGCAGCTGGGAGTGAATAAGTTGGGAAATCTAAATGATCGTATCGCAGCTCTCTCTGAAGAACAAAAGGCAGCACTAAAGTTGAAGCTCCAATCAAAAATGAATCTGGAATCTAAAGCACAAGATCTTGAAATAAGTGTCGATCATGAAACACTCTCATTTTCGCAAAAGCGTTTATGGTTCCAGAGTCAATTGGATTTTGAGAGTGCAGCATACAATATACCATCTGCATTTTTGTTATTAGGAAAATTGGATCCGCATATTTTAGAACGTTGCTTTTCCGAATTGGTAGAGCGGCATGAAATCTTGCGTACAAACATTATCGTTAATGAAGACGGGGAGCCTAAACGTAATCATATGCATCATGTAGAGGTATCTATTCCCGTTATAGATTTAATGAACATGCCAAAAGAGGACCAGCGAAACGAACGGACACGAATCGTGCAGGAGGAAATCGGGAAACCGATTCCTCCATCTTCTTCATCCACATTATGGCGTCTGCTGCTGATACGTCTGAATCATGATGAGCATTATCTAGTAATTACCATGCATCATCTTATTTTTGATGGATGGTCAGTTACATTGATGCTACAAGAATTAAGTAAACTTTATACTGCTTTGAATAAACAGTTGCCTTCACCTTTGGAACCTCTGGCGGTGCAGTATTCTGATTATGTTACATGGCAAAAACGTAACATATCGGAACAAGTTTTGCAGGAACAATTGAAATATTGGTCGGATTACCTTGAAGGAGCAGCATCAATTCTTGAGTTACCAACCACATATGTACGCCCCTCCGTACAAACATTCAACGGATCGGCATACGTATTTGAATTATCAAAAGAATTGAATGAAAAACTGAAGAGGTTGTGCATTTCCGAGGAATCCACAGCATTTATGGCCACTCTTGCCATTTTCAAAGCATTATTATACCGATATACTGAGCAGGCTGATATCACCTTAGGTGTTCCCGTCTCTGGACGTAACCAGCAGCAATTTCAACAGCTCATCGGAGTCTTCGTTAACACGCTCCCCATTAGAACCGTTTTTTCAGAAGACATGAGTTTTAGAGAATTGCTTAGAACTATTAAGAAGAACTCTTTAGATGCGTTCTCAAATCAGGATATACCATTTGAGGATATTGTTCAGGCCGTGCAGCCTAACCGAAGTGCAAGCATGAATCCGCTGTTTCAGGTGCTGTTTACTTATCAAAAGGCCGTTCCGAATTTTCAGCTTGATAACGTTTTGATGAACTATCAACCTATTGACGGGGGTACTTCAAAGTTTGATCTATCACTGGATATTCTAGATGGTGGGAATCAATACCCACCTAAATGTATCTTTGAGTATAACACTGATCTATTTGATTATTCGTTTATTGAACGAATGGCACATCATTTTGAAATTTTGTTGGAAAGAATATCGGCTGATCCAGATTCTCCTTTGGGCCAACTTACATATCTAACTGCTAATGAGAAAAGTAAACTTGAATTGTGGCAGGGCGATAACATTGATTATCCAGCGAATAAAACTATTTGTACTTTGTTTGAGAAAAACGCCATATATAAGGCTGATTCCATCGCTTTAAGTTTTAATGGTCAGCAAATTACCTATCGTGAATTGAATGAACGTTCCAATAAACTTTCCACATATTTGATTAATAATCGTGTGGAAATTGGAAGTGTAATCGGAATATGCCTACCTAAGTCCATAGACCTTGTTATTGCTGTAATAGGTGTCCTTAAAGCGGGAGCTGCTTTTTTACCAATGGATCCTTCGTATCCTGCCAATCGCCTGGAACATATGCTTATGGATTCGAAGATGGGTACGGTGATTACTGGTAATGATGTGGATTGCTTGGACTTTAGCTCTCGTGATGTAGGAATAGTACTCATTGAAGACGCCCTGTTACAAGTACAGCATAATAATTGCACTCGTACTGTTTCAAGCGATGATCTTGCCTATGTTATATACACGTCAGGTTCTACAGGACTGCCCAAAGGCACAATGGTTACTCATCGTAATCTCATGCATGCCTATCAGGGATGGGAACATGAATATCGGTTATCTACTGATACGACTTCTCATTTGCAGATGGCTAGCTTATCCTTTGATGTGTTTGTAGGCGATCTAGTCAGAGCGCTGGGCTCCGGTTCGAAGTTGGTACTATGTCCTTCTAATTTGTTGCTAGAGCCCTTGGGGTTGTATAGATTACTCTGTCAAGAAGAAGTGGACTGTGCAGAATTTGTGCCTGCAGTGATCAGGGGACTAATGCAGTACCTTGATGAGAGCAATCATAAGCTTGATTTTATGAAGTTGATCATCGTTGGTTCGGATACATGGACAATGGAGGAGTACTCCAGATTAAAGAGCTTCTGTGGAGAGAAAGCTAGATTAATTAGCTCATATGGATTAACTGAAGCCACAATAGATAGCTCTTATTATGAATACGAAAACGAATTCCCTGATTTCGGTGAAACCGTTCCGATAGGGAAACCATTTCCCAATACGAAATTGCTGATTCTTGACAGACATAGGCAAGAAGTTCCGATTGGTGTTACGGGTGAATTATATATTGCAGGTGACGGTGTGGCGAAAGGATATATCCATAAGCCAGATTTAAGTAAAGAACGATTTTTAACGCTTTCCACAGGATTTAACCAGACAGTGTCTGTTTACAAAACTGGTGATTTAGCCAGATATTTATCTGATGGAAATATAGAGTTAGTAGGACGTTCTGATTTTCAGGTGAAAATACGTGGTTATAGAATCGAGATTAACGAGATTGAAAAGAATATTCTACGTGTACCGGGTGTCCGTCAATGTGTTGTCGTTGTCAAGGAGGACAAACATGCATTGAAATACTTGGTTGGATATATGGTTTGTGAGAATGGAGCTGTGATCACAAGTCGAGATGTGCGAGAGCATTTAAAAAAACAACTACCTGATTACATGGTTCCTTCTTCAATTGTTGTGTTGGAGGCCTTTCCATTGACAAGCAATGGGAAGATAAACAGACTTATCCTACCAGTTCCAACAGTTTTTGATCTGAGTGTAGATACGGTTTATGTACCACCTCGAACAGAATTGGAAGAGATTATAACCGATATTTGGAAGGATGTATTTGGAGTACCACGTGTGGGGGTTCAAGATGATTTTTTTGAGATGGGCGGGTATTCGTTGTTGGCAATGAAAATTGTTGCCCAAATTCGCAAGATTATTCAAGTTGAGTTACCCTTGCATGCATTGTTTCAATCCTCGACAGTAGAAGGACTTGCAGAGACAATTTCGACACTTCGTGATACCAATCCAACCCAAAAAAGTAAGGAAAGTTCAAATTTGATGCTCGTGATTCAAGCCGATCCTTTGAATAGGTATGCGCCTTTTCCTCTTACTGATATTCAACATGCCTATTGGATTGGTCGCAACGAAGCCTATGAACTAGGGAACGTTTCTACACATAGTTATGATGAATATGAAGCACAGTTTTTGAATGTCGAAAAATTTGAAAGAGCATGGAATCAGTTAATCAAGCGTCACGATATGTTAAGAACAGTTGTTACATCAGAAGGAATGCAACAGGTATTTCCAGAAGTTCCATTTTACCCAGTGCGCGTTACGGATCTTCGGGGGAAAAAACAAAACGAAGTAAAAAAGGCAATTGAAGTAACGAGACAAGAAATGTCACATCAAATGCTAGACCCTCATCATTGGCCTGTTTTTGATATTCGAATTACCTTGTTGGAAGAAGAAAAGTCACAGATTCATTTTAGTACAGATGCCATAATGTGGGATGTATGGAGCTTTGTTATATTAATGCGAGAGCTAGTGACTATATATGAGGGGAATGAATCTGAACTTGCCCCTTTAGAAATCTCGTTCCGGGATTATGTGATGGCCCAACAAGATTTTAAGAAAACAAAGCATTACAAGGAAGCTTTTGAATACTGGAAAAAACGAATCCCTACGTTGCCTCCGGCGCCGGAGTTACCTCTGTCACGAAATCCAAAGGAGATTATTCAACCAAAATTTGTCCGTTACCATGAAAGGCTAGATATTGAATCATGGACTCGATTGAAAACTAAAGCAATGAAAATTGGTGTGACAACGACAGGGATCTTGTTGGCTGCCTTCGCAGAAGTTATTCGGAATTGGAGCAGGAATCCTGATTTTTCACTGAACTTGACTTTTTTGAACCGAAATTCTTCCCATGCTCAAATTAATCAGGTTGTTGGAGAATTTACTTCCGTAATTTTGTTGGCAGTTACAAACAGTAGCTCATCCAGTTTCATTGATCGCGCTAGACAAATTCAAAATAATTTGTGGAATGATCTCGAAAATAATTACATCAGCGGCGTAGACGTAATTAGGGAATTGAATGCTATAAATGGGGGAGGTATTCAGGCTAAAATGCCCGTGGTATTTACCAGTGCCCTTGTTGTGCCGATCCCAGACGAGAGAGAAATGCCTTTTCCTATCAAACCGGTAGAAAATCTTGGTGTAACCCAAACCTCGCAAGTTTGGCTGGATTGCGGAGTGTGGGATGATCGTAATGGGCTCTATTGCAATTGGGATGTCGTTGAGGAGTTATACCCTCCAGGGTTTATCCAAGAAATGTTTCATGTATTCTGGTCGTTAGTGAAACGGCTTGCGCAAAACGATGAAATATGGGATCAACAAATTATACCGCTGGTCCCTGTAGAGCAACTTGAAAGAAGAAGCGAATCTGATTTGGAGCAATCCTTGCAACCTTCTGATCTGTTGCACACATTATTTAATAAGAGTGCGCGTATTCAACCAACCCATCCTGCAATTGTTTGCGTTAATAACATACTAAGCTACGACGAACTTTTTAGAATATCTAATCAGATTGGTAGACAACTGCGCTCGCATAACATCCTACCTAATCATCTGGTGGCAATATTCATGAATAAGGGTTGGGAACAGGTCGCAGGTGTGCTGGGAGTTTTGCAATCAGGTGCAGCATATGTACCGATTGATCCTGATCTTCCCGAAGAGCGATTGAAGCAATTACTTGAATTCACCGAAATAAAATATGTCCTAACGCTGAATGAATTAACAAACAAATTAACGATGTTTACCAATATTGTTGTGCTAGATATTGGTAGAGAATCGCTAGAAGTTTGGTCCGATGAACCCTTGGAAACCATTCAGAGTCCAGATGATCTGGCTTATACGATCTTTACCTCAGGTACTTCTGGTAAACCGAAAGCTGTAATGATTGATCATGCAGGAGCTGTTAATACGATTACGGATATCAACAGACGGTTTGGTGTAGATCAGAACGATAAGGTGTTAGCTCTATCGGCATTTCACTTTGATCTTTCAGTATACGATATTTTTGGGAGCTTGGCTGCAGGGGCTACAATCGTTATTCCAGATCATAATAGATCACTAGAACCATCACATTGGGAAGATATCATCAAAGAAAACAAAGTATCAATTTGGAACTCTGTGCCTGCACTGATGAGTATGTATGTGGAGTATTTGAAAATGCACAGTAAAAAGTCAAAGACCCTTCGCTTAACGTTGCTCAGCGGCGATTGGATTCCTCTATCTTTGCCGAGCCGAATTAGATCTGTATCAGAAGTAAAAGATATTGTCAGTTTGGGGGGGGCGACGGAAGCTTCGATATGGTCGATCTTCTACCAAATTCACGAAGTAAATTCAAACTGGAAAAGCATACCCTACGGGAAGGCCCTCTCAGGACAAAAGGTTTATGTGCTGAATGAATCACTAGAGCCCTGTCCTGATTGGGTGACTGGACAAATCTACATCGGAGGAGTTGGTTTGGCTAAAGGATACATGAAGAATGAGGACGATACAAAGTCAAGTTTCCTTTATCACGGTAACGAATATATCTATCGAACTGGAGATTTAGGCAGATACCTACCAGATGGAAATATTGAATTTCTAGGTAGAATAGATATGCAGTTGAAAATTCAGGGTTATCGTATACATCCAAATGAGATATGTCACGAGCTTCTCAAACATCCTTTAATAGAAGAGGCAGTTGTATTGTCGGTGGGCGAGCCAAAGGCTTATCAGAAATTGGTAGCATACTATAAAGCATCTGAATATTCAAAAGATATGAATAATGAATTAAGGAGCTTTTTAGCTTTGAAATTGCCTAATTATATGATTCCTGTAGCCTTTGTAAGGGTTGAATCTTATCCGCTTACTGCTAACAACAAGGTTGATCACGATTTACTAAGAAGGGATATAGATTGGACGTTGCATATAGTCAATAATTATCAGGCTCCTTCAACAGAATTAGAGAACAGCATCGCTGTAATAATATCAGGTATACTCCAAATCGCTCTTCCAGGTGTAGGAGATACATTTTATGAATTAGGAGGGGACTCTCTACAACTAGTAGAGTTGTTGACGGAGTTACGTAAGTATTACAAGGTTGATCTACTTATGGGAGAGTTATTGCAAAACCCGACAATAGAGAAGCTTGCTGTATGTTTAAATCAGAATTATGGAATTGAAAATAATAAACTAGTTGAATTTGCTAATGAAGGAGTTGCTAATTCTTGAATCAAATTTCTATGATCAAATATAATTCATGGATTGTAAGCTTTCATCCTGTAATAACGCCCAGGCTTCGCATTTTTTGTTTCCCCTACGCCGGGGGAAACGCCCTTGCTTACAAAGAGTGGGGGGATTATTTTCCGGAAGATATTGAGGTTTGTTGTATCCAGCTTCCTGGTAGAGGGAATCGTTTTTCGGAGCAACCTATTTCTTCAATTCCGCTAATTATGGATGGGTTAAGTAAAGATTTCCTGGAATTTTCGGGGGACGTACCGTTTGTGTTTTTTGGTCATAGTATGGGTGCGTTGTTGACCTTCGAGTTCACACAATATCTAAAGAAACATTATCAAATGGAACCAGAGGCGCTGTTTGTTTCTGCTCATCGTGCACCCTATCTACCTAGGAAGGATAATTCCATATATTATAATTTGCCCGATGCCGAATTGATGTTGAGATTAAAAGAACTGAACGGCACTCCTGACTGGTTCTTTGAAGAGCCTGAACTTGTTAAACTTTCTTTGCCAACGATTAAGGCAGATCTTGAACTTTGTGAATGTTATTTCTATCAAGAACACCCCATATTAAATATCCCTATACATGCTTTTGGCGGGACTAGAGATCCTGAGATCAGCGAAGATAGTATTAAAGCATGGGAGCGACATACGATGTCCGACTTTCAAATGAAGCTACTGCCAGGCGATCACTTTTTTATACATAGCTCAGAAGAGTTGCTTGTTCCTGAGATATACAAGGCAATGAGGAAAATTATATTGTCTAGTGTCAAACAATCGTAATAAGAGGAGTAGAGCGTATGTCTTTTCTTTCGAGATTTAGTGTCAATAATCCAGTTGCTATTTGTATTGTAATCGTTTTGGTAGTTGTTGCCGGTATTTATTCCGTGCCTCGCTACAAACAGGAATCACTACCATATGTAGAGATACCTTACTTACACGTTACTACAGTGTACGGCGGGGCATCTTCGCAAGAGGTACAAAATGAAATCACAGTGCCCATCAATCGCGCCTTAAAAAACGTTGAAGGAATCAAGGTTTCCCAGTCCACTTCTGCAGCAAATTTTTCCGATATAACTATGGAATTTGGTTTTAAAGAGGATATGAATGAAAAGTTGAAGGAGGTTGAGGAAGCATTAGGGGGAGTTACTCTTCCAGCGGGTGCAGAGAAACCTCAAACCAGTAAATTCACGATAGACGATAAGCCCATAATGTATCTATCCCTTAGTAAACAAGGTGAGGTTGAGGATAGTGAATTTCAACAAGCTATAGCCACTGAATTAATGCCTAAGCTAGAGAATGTTGGGGGTATAAGTGAATTAAAAGTTTATGGACTTGCCTCCAAAAGTATTTATGTAAAGCTTGATCCAACTAAGTTGGAGGCTAATAAAATTGCTCCTCAACAAGTTATTCAGTTACTGAGGGCAACGAATACAACGATACCATTTGGAACGATAACGCTAAATGATACTTCTACTGAAATTCAAATCAGTGGAAACATTGAAACCATCGATGATTTGAAAAAATTTGTACTCAATCCTGTAGAGCAATTGACGCTTAGTGACGTAGCTGTTATAAGTGAAGGTTTTGCTCAACAAGATACAATCACTAGACAGGGCGGGACAATGGGTAGCCTCATACACGTTATGAAGGATGCAAATGCAAATGTTGTGGAAATATCTGATAAAATTCAGAATATTGTCCAAGATATTGATCCAAGTAAAATTAAAATGGAAATAATCTATGACAGTGCAACGGATGTAAGAGAATCAGTTGGAGGTCTAACTCGCGAAGCCATACTTGCAGCTATATTTGCTTCTTTATTTATATTTATCTTTCTAAGAAATGCGAGAGCTACATTAATTGCGATCGTATCTATTCCATTGTCAATCCTGATCACCTTGGCATTTTTGAAATACTTCACAGATATTACAATGAATGTATTGACTCTTGGTGGAATAACGGTTGCCATTGGCAGGGTAGTTGATGATAGCATTGTTGTGATTGAAAATATTATAAGAAGATCTAGAAATGAGAAATTAACTAAGGACTTGGTTGTTGAAGCTACGAGGGAAGTTGGCAAAGCTGTAACTGCCTCGACCGTTACCACAGTTGCTGTTTTCTTGCCCCTAAGTGTGGTTAGCGGATATATCGGTAAGATATTTGCGCCGTTTTCCCTAAGTGTTATTGTGGCTCTGGTTGCATCATTGTTAGTCTCACTTACTGTTGTGCCTATGCTTAGTTATGTACTTCTTCGAAACTCTAAGGTGGAGCCACTTAAAGAAGAGGGAGTTCTTATTAAAAGTTATGTAAAATCTCTAAATTGGTTTATTACGCACAAAAAAACAGTGCTTATCGGGGCACTAGTGTTTATTTTGCTTAGTATTCCTTTGGTTCGATTGACAGAAATCACGTTTTTCCCTCAGAAAAGCGGTAAATATATTAAGTTGGTGTATAACCTTCCCAAAGGTGTGAGTCTTGCTGAGGTAGACTCAAAAGCACAGGAGATCGATAGTTTGATTAATCAATCATCGGACGTAAAAAAAGCAGTTGTAACCTCTGGTTCACTTCCAGGTGAACTTGATCCTAATACTTACTTGGCCAGCACTGGTAATAAAGCTGAGTGGTTTATTGCGTTACAAAATGATACAGATATTCAGAGTTTTATTACTAAAACGAAAGATCAATTAAAAGATTATATGGATGGAAATAATCTAGAGATCAGAGAGATTACTGATGGACCACAAGGACCTGATATTTCAATCGTAATCAACGGAACAGATTTAAAAGACATCAAAGTCTCTACTGAACAAGTGATTGCTTCGTTGGAAAAAATTGAAGGAACAACAAATATTGCAGGTAGTATCTCGGATTACACCAAAGCAGTGGACATTAATGTTCGAGCAGAGGATGCTTTGAAATATGGACTCACAACCGGACAGGCTTGGGAATTAATTAATCCGATGTTTTCTCAAAATGAAGTGGGTAAATTGGGAAATCAACAAAATGCTTCTAATATTGTAGTACAGTATGATAAAAAGAATTATTCCATAAATGAACTTAGAAATCTCCCTATTTTGTCACCTATTGGTCAGTGGATTACAGCAAAGGATATTGCTGATATTACTGAAGTAGAGCATTTAGGATTAATTCAATACCAAAATGAAGAGCAGTTTTCTGTAATTACAGGTCAAATAACTGGAGAAAATAGCAGTGCTGTAAATGCAGAGATCAAAGAAAAGTTAAACTCGATTCAATTTCCGGATGGTGTAGATCTTGTCCAAGGAGGAAGTAGTAAACAGGTTGAAGAAATGATTACAGACATGGTACTCGCCATTATTATTGCTGTTGGACTTGTTTATATGGCTATGGTTGTGACATTTGGCGGCGGGAAAATTCCGTTCACGATTTTGTTCTCATTCCCTTTGGCATTTACGGGAGCAATTCTTGGTACCGTATTAGCAGGACAGCCAATTTCTATAGCTAGCTTAATTGGTTTGTTAATGCTAATTGGGATTGTTGTAACTAACGCAATTGTACTGGTGGATCGAGTACAACAAGAGCGTATGTCAGGTTCTACGATCCGTGAATCCTTAATTAATTCGAGTAAAGTACGAGTTCGCCCGATAATCATTACCACAGTCACTACAATCGCAGCGTTACTACCACTTGTAGTGGGCGTAGGTGAAGGTGGCTCACTGGTTTCCAAGGGACTAGCAGTTGTTGTCATTGGTGGATTGATTACATCAACCGTTCTTACATTGTTCATTATTCCAACCCTCTATGAGGTATTCCATTATCGAAAAGTACGAAATGAAAATAAGTAACCTATGAATATGAGTATTTAGCATTTCAGTAAATAAGATTCAAAAAAACGAAGAAGGTGGGAATAGTCTTGGAAAATAATGAAGAGTATGAACAGGCACTAAAAAAAGTTAAGGCTCTTAAGGATTTTTATATTCATCTAGTTGTCTATATTCTTGTGAATGTTGGTTTGATTATATACAACTTAGTATTTTACCCGGAAAGTATTTGGTTTATATATACTTTGTTAGGTTGGGGAATCGGAGTTATAGCACATGGTTTTACCGTATGGGGCGGTGGATCCATGTTTGGTGCTGAATGGGAAAAGAAAAAGATCGACAAGTACATGAATAAAAAATAATTAATGCTATATCAGGGCTCGCTCAAAAATAAAAAAATGGGCGAGTTTTTTTGAAAATTCCGCGTCTGAGAATTCCGTAAACAGGTGAATAGTATGTAGTTGTAACACTTTCAATATATTTACTTAAGTGCGAGCAATGTATATAATTTATAATGTGTATACATAATTGTGAGCCAGAGGAGTTGTTTATAACGGAAAACAATGAATTGCATGTTGTGGTTGGCACAGGACCATTGGGAATAGCAGTCATGGAGCAATTATTATTAAAAAACAAAAAAGTGCGTATGGTTAACCGTAGTGGCAAGATAAACACAGCGACTAGCGTAGAAGTAGTTAGAGGAGATGCAACAAACGAATCAGAGTTTAGGAGAGCCTGCTCGGGTGCTTCGGTTATTTATAACTGTGCCAAGGCTCCCTATACAGAGTGGCCAGATAAGTTTCCTCCAATTATGGATGGGATTATACAAGTAGCTCAAGGTGAAAATGCCAAAATCGTATACGCGGACAACTTGTATATGTACGGGCGAACACATTTAAAAGTATCTGAAAGTCTACCTAACCTAGCCACTGGACGTAAGGGTTTGACCCGCGCCAAAATGGCGGAGACATTAATGGACGCGCATAAAAAAGGTAAAGTGAGAGCTGTGATTGGCAGAGCACCGGATTTTTATGGTCCAGGCGTACTGGATTCTACTTTGGGCGAACGTGTTTTTGGAGCTGTCCTTGAAGGAAAACCTTCCGAAGTTCTGGGCAATATAGATGTACCACATGCCTATATCTATATTAAGGATTTTGCTAAGGGTCTTGTTGAGTTGGGAGAGGATGATGAGGCTTATGGCCAGATCTGGCATATCCCAAGTGCAGAAACAACGACTACCAGGGACATCATCACGCGCATTTATAGATTGAAAAATCAGGAGCCTAAATTTCGTGTAGCACCTAAGTTATTTGTCAACTTGATGTCCCTTTTTAATGCCGATATGAGGGAAATAAAAGAGATGCTTTATTTGCATGAAGAGCCTTTTATTGTAGATACGAAAAAATATGAGAGAAGGTTTAATAAGAATGTAACTTCACATGAAGATGCTATTTTAGAAACAATGGAATGGTTTGAAAATCGGACTCATACAAAATAACATGTTAATTTATTGCTTAACCCTTCTGTTTTATTTAGAGGGGTTTTTTAATTTTATCATATGGTCGTTAGATAGAGGTTTGGTTTTGACGCTTGTGGGTGATAAGATGAAGTATACGAAATATGGAAGTTAAGACTTCGCTAGTGGAGAGTTTTACATAAGAACAGACGAAGTGCGGAATCGGACTATTCCGGGCCGTGCGATTTAATCATAAAGGAGCAAGATTACAATGGCTAAACCTAAACAAACCAAAAAAGCTGCAGCCTGGTCTCTCGTGGTGATGGGTGTGGGATTTGCTGCATCATTACCGTTCCAGGGCGTTCCTGTAGGGAAGTTGCTGGTAGGATCGTTTGAAGCGGGACTTGTGGGTGGACTTGCGGACTGGTTCGCAGTTACGGCACTATTCCGTCACCCGCTCGGCATTCCTATTCCACACACGGCATTGCTGCCGAAAAATCGCGATAAAATGACGGAAGGTCTGGTCTCCGCAGTAGAGAATAATTTGCTCAACAAAGAAAGCATCACCGAGAAGATCGCAGATTTCAAAGCAGCAGAGACGGTGCTCGATACGTTGACACGTGAGCTTCACAGTGACGGGATCAAGACCATGATTGATACGCTCTGCAAACGAATTCTGGCGGGTCTGCCATTAGAGCAGATTGCTCCGCTCGTAGCGGGTGAGATCAAGTCACAGGCTGGTGCCTTCGATCTGGGCCCGATTCTGGAACGGGCTGCTCACCAGATGACAGAGCGAGGTTATGACGCGAAAGCGCTGGACTACGGATTGAAGCAAGCCGAGGAGTGGCTGGTTAAACCCGAGACGATTATGTTTTTGGGTGAAAGCGGCATGAAAGCCATTAGCGGCATACAGATGAACGGATTAATGCAATTTGCGATGAATGCGTTCCTGGGTTATATGAACGAGGAGCGTCTGGGTGGTATTTTGCAAGGATATCTCTTCGACCGGGTAGAGGATATGAAGCGTGAAGGCAGTGCTCTGAGGTACAAGGTGCTTGATATGGTACGTACCCAGACGGTGCGCATTGCCATGAGCGAAGGTGTGCAAGAGGGCATGAATAGCTGGAAGAACAACATGCTTGAGGGCTGGAACGCGGAGGAGACTGTGCTAAACAAGCTCACTGAAATGAGAGATAAGGCGCTCGCCGCGATGGAAGACGGACAGTATGTAGATACGTATGCACTGCCAGCCATTGAACGGGTATTATCTGACTTACGTGCAGATCATGAATTGATGACAAGCATGAACGCCAAGATTGTGGAGGGTGTCACTACACTACTGGAGAAAAACCATTCCAAAATTGGTAAACTGGTACGTGAAAATGTGGACAAAATGGACAATGCTACTTTGGTTTCGATGATTGAAGATAAGGTTGGACAGGATCTGCAATGGATTCGGATCAACGGAGCCGTTACCGGATTTGTTATCGGGATTGCGCTGACTGCGCTGCAGATGGCATTGGCATAACAGTTCAACATGGTAAAAAGGAGGGCCGCTCTTTCGAAGAGCAGGCTCTTTTTGTCGTGGAAGGGAAATTTCATAGTACTTTTATACAATTATGATGCAAAATTCAGGATAGCGGGTAATGTACACCAAAGTGTCCTATTTGAATCATATAGGAAGAAAGTTACATGAAAACGATCCTGTCAGCCGATGTGGGTCATGTTGATTTTGTACTATGATGCAGATAACAGATGAATAGGGTGTGTATCACATAGGGTGAATGTCCCTGTTCTAGCATGAGAAAGGCATAAGCCTCGTTGAGGTTACATGCGCTTGGACCAAGAGGGGGGAGCGTTATTAAACGTACATGGACAAAGGGTTTATTCACACTGATGATGGTGTTTACTATATTTCTGGGGGGTTGTCAGAACATGAATGCAAGTGAGAAGGAAGCTCTATACCAAGAGGCTGAAGCAACCGTAATCCAGCACTTCAAACAGAAGTTCGAACTGGATGTTGTGATTACAAGCAAAGAGTTGTTGCCGGAAATGGCAGTTTCCCAGATTGGACTGAAAGGTCATGTGAAAGATCATGAAGATCAGAGCTTTGGCATTTCGTACGACTACAAAAAGAAGGTCACCAAGAACCTGGTTATCAGCCCTGAAATTGAGGAAGCAATGATGGCCAAGGGACATGATCCATACGCCAAATAAATGGGAGGTGTAGTTATTGAGTAACGGGTCCAATATTGACGATGAAACGTATAAAACGATGTCTGATCTAGCCTATCAGGATCAAAAGGCTGGAGATCGATTAACGGAACTTCCCGGATGGGAGGTCCTTGAGGGGACGGAAAGCAACAATTTTTCCGGTTTTGATGCCGTAACATTTTATAATCCAGAGACCAAGGAAGCTGTCATTGCTTATCGTGGTACAGAAGGAAGTGCGTCCTTGGATCGCTCTGTACCTGACTTTGTCATGGATGGCCGCATCGGGGGCGGAGAGTTGATTCGTAAGGGCCAGCAGGAGGCCGGGAATTTTGTCAATAATCTTACGCCGGATTGGCTCGACAAAGGGGTCGAAGGCGTCAAGGACTTCACCGGCGTATCCAAAGTGGAGGATTGGGCTGGTGACAGAGTAAGAGACGTGGAGAACTGGACGGGTGATCGCGTAAAAGATATTGAAAAAACCGTCTCCCCTACAGGCTGGGCCAACCAAATGTACCAATCCGAGGACTATGCAAGTCACATGCAGAACAAGTATAAGGATCTGAATTTCTCGATGACCGGACATTCCTTGGGCGGTGGAAATGCACAATATGCATCCGCTTATACCGGAATTCCAGCCGTGACGTTTAGTGCACCATCTGTAATGGGTAATTTGACGCCAGAAGTGCGGCGCCAGGCTGAAGCGGGTGCATTTGACGGGCAGGTTGTGAACTATGCAAATCCCAGTGATCTGGTAGCTAGCGGAACGCTCGGAGGATATGATCGGCATGTGGGATCGACCTATTACATCAACTCCGATTATGACTCGGCGAATGATGGCGTGAGTATTATCGATAAAGCCAAGAACTCGTTTGGCGGGGAAAACTACCACAGTCTGGATCAATATGATTTCAAAAATGGTTACATATCCAATGACCTGTACGATCCGATTACTGGAGAGAGAATCCGCTATTCACCGCGCCTTATGGATCACATGGGACCGTTCAGCAAGAACTTCGGTCCGTTACGTTCCAAGTCTGGTGGCGGTGGAGGTATGGCTTCGGCTGCTGCTGCTTCCGGACTGATTCAGGTAACGCCGGAAGAACTGAAAAGTGTCGCTTCGCGGTGGAAGCAAAATGCACAACAGTGCAATGCGGAGCTGAATCAGGTGCGCAGCCGCATGGCCCAATACCTGCATACGAGCCGCAGTCGCAGGCTGGAGCCAATTGTCACCCAACTGGACGCGTCCATTCATGAGCTTGGCACATGGCATATGAAACACACCAGCCAGTTCCTGAACTTTATTGATGAGAAGGCGGATGCTTTCCGGCAGGCGGACGAGAGTCCGGTTCATTTTAATTAGGATTTCTGGGTGGCTAGCGTTGATATCACGTACATAGGGGAGGGGAACACGAGTGGGTGGACAATTGCTGGTGGAATTGAATGATCTTCGGATTGCGGAAAAAGAACTGACACAGCTGCTTGCCCGTCTGCAAGCCGATGAGCAGGAAGCAAGGACGCTATACAGTCGCTTGAACGATTGGAAAGGCCAGTCCGCAGATCATACAAGACAGCAGATTGAAGAGTTTTTTGCGGGCCTGTCCAGACGTATTCAATCCATTGAACAGCAGAAGAAGAGCTTGCTTCAATACATTGAGTTTATGATCCAGACGGATCAGGAACGCTAACGAGCGTCAAGGCTGTAGCCATATTGCGGATGGCAATCAGCGTTAAGAAGAGTGTGAACGTGGATCGTGCATGCTTGAGCGCATAAACCATGGAATGAAATGAACATGGGTAGCCAAATAAAGAAAGCAGATAGCTAAAAGAAGCCTATGGCACATCGGGGTTGATCCCGATGCCATAGGCTTTTTTCTAATCTCAATCTGTATCGAGTTAACGTAAATTGCAAGTTGGTTCTTAACGTTTCTTGCGACGTGTCGCCAAAGCGATTCCCAAGAAGGACAGAATCAGAGCCAAGATGGATACAATCAATGTTGCTTGTTGAAGCTTCAGTGTACCTGGATCTGAATCCGTGTTGTTCGGCTCTCCTGTAACGGTGTCATTAAGTGCATCGCCCAGTGTAGTATCATTGTTTGCATTGCTATCGTCAGTAGCCGCGTTATCACCAGCGGCTGCTTCTGTACCTGCACTATCATGCCCTTCATTGGCATGACCTCCACCTGCCGCAGCATTACCGGCAGCAGCCGGATCTTCACTAATCGTCGTGATACTGTGCGGGTTGGCGTCACTAGGCTGGCCTGTCCATTCTACAATGCTGCCATCGCTGTAATATTGGAAGGCATCCCAAGCTACTTCAGCTTCAGCCTTAGGGTTCTGTGCAACGAAGTTGAACTGCTGGAATTGTCCTGCCAAAATGCCTTCGTTATCGCCATCAATCTCCCAAGTAATGGATGTTACTTCATTGGAATCGTTCTTCTCTGTGGTGATTTTCCATCCTGCCAGTGGTTGATATTGCTTGAAAGCAACACCTTCCGGAACTTTCATCGTGATCTTGGTTGTAGGCAATTCTTTCTCGGAAGGAATCTTAATCGTATACGTCTGCCATGCGCTTGTCTGTGCAACGGATGGGCTAACCGTAACGTGAGCGCTGGCGAATCCAACGAATAGCATGAATGCTGCGGTACCTGTTGCAATAGTGGATGTTAGTTTGGAAATCCATGATGTTTTCTTCAAAATAAATAACCCCTCTCAGTTCTTATCATATATGATTCGGCCCATTTTCTTAAATAAGTGTCTACGTTCTGCAAAGGCAACGTTTCGGTTACGAATGGTCTTTAAAAGCAGGTTACACTTGCTACTTCGATGACAGAATAACCTTCCGATCGCTGTTATCCCCAGATTTTTTGATTCCCTTTTCTTAAGGGTAAAATCCGGGGATAAAGGCGAACGCTTCGCTTCTTCACGCTATTTCTGTCCTCTCCGTTCTCGTGTAGATCAGAAAGCTTTTAGCTTCGCTTCTCCAGAATCAATTTCGTCCCCTTCGCTACATTTGCAGTTTGTAGCAACACTGATTTTAGATTGGGTCACTTTTCAATATAAACGTTGTGTAACTATGGCTTGGCGGTGTCGATCTCGAATTCGGCATCCAGTGCATCCAACGTTTTGGTCAGGAGATGTACCTTGATATTCCAACGTCCAGGCATGGAGATGTAATCTTCAGCCTTGTACACACCCGTGTCATTTTTCGGAATGGTAATCTCATAGATCCCCATATCCATGTCCAGATGTGTAAGTGACAGCGTGATCTGTTCCAGATCAGTAACGATACTGCCATCTGCACGTTTGACGTCCACTTCGAATTGGTTCTCTCCCGTCACATTAGGACTCACCTGAAGTGTGATCGCCGAGTCATCTTCCGTAGTCTTCGTCTCCTGGTACGGCCCGATTGCTGCTGGTTGTCCCGGTGACAGATGTGTCAGCACGGCAGCCAGAGCGAGAATCACAGCACCAGTGGCAAGTTCGGCTTTGAGGCTGCCGGATAATCTGCTTCCCGTTGCTGCTCTTGCCAGTCGGGCATGACGCCAGGCGAAGACAAGCATCACAACAAGCAGGACGATCTTGCCGATTAATACAAGGCCATAGGCTGTAGTGAACAAGGAGGTCAGCACGGGTGCAGGCAGAATAATCAGACTGCTGTATATCCCTGTAGCAACCAGAGCGGCTACGGTGCCAATTCCCCAAGCGGTAAACCTGCGAATGGCAACCCAGTAGACTTCTCCTCGAACCTTCGATGGCAACTTATCCGCCAGTGGAGGCAGACATATCGCCATGGCGGTTAGTGCGCCAATCCAGAAAGCAGCACCAATCAGATGTATGAAGTCCATGGCGATCGCCAGCGCTCGTTGATCGGCAGCAGCCGGGTGTCCTGTCATGGCATGCGTGAACAACCAGCCGAGCACGAGCACAAGTGAACCATAGGATGACCAGATACGAACACGGATGGATCGATCCCGATCATAACCGGAGAGAATGGTAACTGCCAGCAGCATGACAATCAACATCTGTACAATCCAGATCTGACCAAAGGATGTCAGCTTCAGTGCACTTCCGATTAGTGCCCAGCTCAGTTCGCCCAGCGCCACACCCGATTCATACAATGTGTTCAGTGGCAAGCTGACCAGAGCGGCCAAAGAAGCAGCAGCATAGCTGATCCATAACAGCTTGTAGCTACCTGGAACGTCCATAGGTTCTCTAACCATGGAAGTTGGGGCGATCCGCAGCAGCAGGAATGCGAGTGTACCCAGAATGATAGACAGCCCGAGATACTGAATCCAGTCTGTCAAGGATACAATCCATTTCAGCGGCCCACCTGTTGAACCGGAACCCGATGTAAGATCACTCAGCCCGGCAGGCGATCCGGAAGGTTCACCAATGTGGAATACATAAGCTCCCTGAATCGGATGCCCATCGGCAGATACAGCTTTCCAATTGACGGAATATGTTCCGTTTCCGAGTCCTGCCTGCAGACCAGTCTCCAGGATATGAGGGCGATTCGCATCGATCTGCACGTTTCCGTCGTCTGCCTGATTGCCGTCAGGCCCGGTAATTTTGATATCATAAAAGGCCGTCTGCAAGGATTCGTTGAACTCCAGCGTCAACCGCTCCGGAGCGGTTACGAGTATCTCGTTCTCTCCAGGCGAAGCCTTAACAATATAAGCATGGGCAGATGCCCACTGTGGCATAACAAGGCAACACACGAGCATCAGGCAGGTGACGAATGCCCAGTGCCGTTTGCCCCATTTCAGGGTAAAGCTTGTAAAAATCAAAAAATCATCACCCTCAGGTTATAGATTTGTAGTCAATCATGGCCTTTTGAACATAATCTAACCCATTATAACTTTGTCCAAAATGAGTGCGTATGACTACATTGGGCTATAAAAAAACGAATTGGCCTGCATAATTGTGACAAAAGCATGAATGCTATGCTACTTCGTACCGATTCACCTGCTTCGGAGCAGCAGGATTATTTGCGAAGCTTGCGGCCTGCAAGCCCGCTCTCCAGTGCGTAGCGGGTAAGTTGCACCCGATTTTCAAGCTGCAGCTTCTGCAAAATGTTCTTCAGATGATTCTTCACCGTCTGGTCTGAAATGCCGAGTTGATCAGCAATCTCCCGATTGGTATATCCTGCGGATACCCATTGCAGAATCTCAAGCTCCCGTGCCGTTAGCGGATTATCCTGGATATCTTCGCTGCGTGGTGCGGGGAACTCTTGCAAAATCCGGTAAGCCAGTTCCTTGCTGAGCGGTGCATCGTCACTGACGATGGCGCGCAGGTATTCAAGCCAGGTGGAAGGCGTTAGATTTTTAAGCAAATATCCTTGAGCGCCTTGTTTCAGTGCTTCGAACAGAAAGGTCACATCATCCGATACCGTGACCATTACGATAATAACATAAGGAAAGCGCAGCTTGATCTGACGGGTGGCTTCCAGCCCATCCATGTCCGGCATCTGAACGTCCATCAGGATCAGGTCAGGCATCCATTGTCCGGTCATCTCCAGCGCTTCCTGTCCATTCGAAGCTGTACCAATCACTTCAAACAGGCTGTCCTCGGATAAAATGCTACAGATCGCTTCACGCGCATGCGCATGATCATCAACAACTAATACACGTACATGTTCCATGTTAAGCATGCTCCTTTCCAATTGTCATTCGCGTATGGCCGGGTCTTGAATCGAGGGTAAATGACCAACCCATCTCGGCAGCACGTTCCTTCGTAATTCGCAGTCCGTACCGATCCTTCAGATGAAGAGGATCTCCATCTAGTCCTTTCCCATTATCCTGAATATAAATGAACCAGGCAATCGGATTACCCTGCGCGTGAATCTGAATGTGGGTAGCCTGCGCATGTTTGCGTACATTCAGCAGACCTTCCCGGATACAGGCCAGCAGTTCCACTTGCTCCTTGGCAGAGAACGTTACACCGTTTAGATCCCAATGAATCTGTGCTCCAGGTACCGTTTCTTTGACGAGCACTTCGACCTGCGCATGCAGTGAGATGTTCTCATGTACCTCAGCAGAGGCAGGAACGTAACGCAACTGGGCAATGGCTTGCCTCACATATGTATTGACTTCATGCACGGTTTTCTGAATCTCCTGGATCTCGTGCTCATGTCCGCTTCCGGCCAAGCTACGGCCTGCTTTGTCCGTTTTTACCGACAGCAGGAAAAGGGATTGGGATATGCCATCATGAAGTTCTCGGGCCAATTGGTCGCGGGCTTCCAGTGCGGCCTTGGCAGCCCGCTCCTGCTCCAGAGCTGCCCTTGCGCCTTCAAGCATGCGGAACAATCGGCTGAGCAGTGTCACGCTGACGAGATACACAATAACAGGTGTTAACCAGTTCCCGGCATCCATCGAAAGGTACGGCATCAGGAACTGATGGCGAATATATTCCCAGATGCCTACTGTGAAAGTGGGGATCAGCAGGATCATCCATTTGATTTGTTTATAGGACATGAATGCAGAACTCCTTTGATCTAGGATTAGCTTAATGACGCACTTTAATGATGTGGGGATGGGACCATTATAACGCAAGGTTGTCCAAGACCCTAGTCTGGACCTCTGGAGGAACTTGGGGAGGATCAGGGAGTATTTAGAAGGATATCTAAGAACGATAAGGGGTGAAATGTTGTCACGCTAGGTGAGGGTTGGTGTGCACAGCTGAGGAAGGCTGAGTCCATTTTCCCTATTGGGTGAGGTCCTCTATACTTAATAAAGAACGTGAATTCATTACAAAACATGTTAAGGAGTGACGCAACAACATGAGTCAAGAAGTATTGGAACGTCGCAGTGAATTGCTCAAAAAGAACATTCATCAGATGCTTGTTCAAGACAATCAGCACGGTATCAGTCGCCAGGACAACATGTTTTTGCAGCAGATGATTAAAGAGCTGCATCAGACCTCACATGAACTGAATACCAAATCTTAATGTAGAATCTGCACGAGAATGAAGGTGTCTGGTGTACGATTCATTCCATGAAAATGAAAATGGCGCTATCTCCGATCAGACCGGGGATAGCGCTTTTGACTTTTCAGGAGATGTAGAAGAAGCTCCGTCATTTTACAGCAACTGTTGCTGAGCGGTTCTTTTCTCAATGTATCGAATGAATAACTCAGCCAGCTCCGGGTCGAACTGTGAACCCGAACATGCGCGTAGCTCCCGAATGGCTTCCTCCACGTTCTTGGTCTCCTGATACGGCCGCTCTGTCGTCATGGCATCAAAGGAGTCAATCACGGTCAGCATCCGGCACAGCCGGGGAATCTCTTTCCCCTTCAGGCCGTAAGGATACCCTTTGCCATCATAGCGTTCGTGGTGCAATTCAATATACGGAATCAGATCAGCAAAGCGATCGTTCGTGATCACCATTTTTTTGCCCCAGGTGACATGTCCTTTAATCGTTTCCCATTCTTCTGCGGTGAGCTTGTCCTTCTTGTTGAGGATGGACCAGGGAATCTCGAGCTTGCCGATATCATGAATCAGTGCCCCCAGCACGAAACGTCGTTTCTCCGCATTGTCCAGCTTAAGCAATTCACTGATATCCAGTGCATATTTGTAGACCCGTTTGGAATGTTTGAACGTATCCATATCCTTGTATCTAAACAAATTGAGCTGCTGCTCGATGTCACGTACATCCTGTACCAGGTCAATCTCATGCTCCATGCCATCATTGCTGCCGTGGCGGTGCACGTTGTTTTTGCCCTGTTTCTTCGCATAATACAGTGCTTTATCCGCCTGATCCACGAGTTGGGATTTGTTATACATATCCACCTGATAAGGGGCGACGCCAGCAGAGAAGGAGAGACATCCGTGTGGAAACACTTCAACGCCTTCAAACGGCGTGTCGTTCAGTTGTTTGCGCAGCTTGTTCATGAACTTGTAGGATTCGTCCAGCTCCATGCCTGGCATGAGCAACGTGAACTCTTCCCCTCCATAACGAAAGGCTGTGATCGGTGTACCTTCCGTTTTTCGCACCAGAAAATCCCCAAGCAGGGCCAGCAGACTGTCACCTTGAAGGTGACCAAAGCGGTCGTTATACTTTTTGAAATCATCAATATCAATAAGTCCCAGACAGAGCGGGGTTCCCTGTGTGCGTGCGTTAGCCAGTTCGCTTTCCAACATACTTTCGAAATAACTATGGTTGAACAGACCTGTGCGTTGATCCGTGTTGGCCTTCTCCTCAATCGTCTGATACATCACAAACAACTGCCTGAATGCGTGGGAGAGCAGAATGCTGAGACTCAGATATAAGAGCAGACCGAGTACGCCGTTATGCACAACGAGAATCGTCAGGACAAGCGCCAGAATCAGCGTACATAGATAAACTAACAGGGATTCAGTGACGAATGCCCGCTTCATCTGCTGTAATGCATCCTTCGTGGAGAAATGGAAGAACAAGCCGAGTGTGATCGTGTTAATAATGAAGTAGGCTGCGAGCGCAGCGAAATACGGAAACAGGTTATATCCGTCCAATGTTCCCGATTGCCCGCCAGTCCACTCAAACACGGCAGCTGCCCCTGTAATCATAAGACTATAGATGCTGAAGTTGACGATGTGTTTCCACCAGGTGAGTTTGCGCTCTTTGATTAGCAGGATGATGGAGACAGGGAGCAGCACAGACAGACTGAAAGCTCCGCCAAACATGAATATACAGGCTAGGTATACCGATGAGTCCATGGATTGCTGGTTGCCTTTGGGTGGAATCTGAAATGTAAAATAATCCAGAATCAATGCTGCCCCCAGCATGGTGTAGACCATAACCCAATCTGAGGTGGACAGATGAAGATAAGACCATTTGTTCATGTACAGAAAAACACCGATACCCGTGCAACTAAGCAAAATAACATACAGACTGCTTCGATCTGCCTTATGGATAAGGTTACGAATAAAGTTCATAAAAAATCTCCTGCTTGGGTTTAGTCTACTCTTGGTGTGTATATAAATTGAGCTGATGGGTATTAACACTTACACTTCGATGACAGAACAACCTTCCGATCGCTGTTATCCCCAGATTTTTTGATTTCTTTTCCAAAAGGGAAAATCCCGGGATAGCATATGCTTCCGATGTAGCTTTCTTTTAGAAAGCTTTTAGGCGATCACTTCGCTTCTTCAGGTTATTTCTGTCCTCTCCGTAACGTGTAATGTTCAGTTCAATATATAATTGGTGTGCTTGTATAAAGGCATACTATATAGATGTATAACATACCAAGTTGCCTACCAAAAATCCAGAAAGAAAAAACAGGCCGCTGGCAGCCTGTTTGTCTTGTTTGGCGGTATGGATACTAGCCGCCCAGCTTGTATCCCGAAGTTAGTGCCACAACGACAGAAGCCACGATAATTGCGTTGATGACAATGCGGGAATATTTCACACCTTCAAATTTTTTCATGTAGAAGACCTCCCTTCCTTGGAGTCTGACCGAACCTCTTAAGCCTGATGAGTTTTAGCAGGTTGCACAGCCTTTTTGTCCCGATTTACCATCATGTAGTGGATAAAAAGGAATATGCCAACGTTCATGACAACATCACCGATGCTGATCACCTGAGTCCGTGGATAAGGGCTGGACAGCGGGATGATATCACCGAGGAAAGGCAGGTGTGTTGACGCATCCATCATGAAATGCTTCGATACAGCTCCGCCTTCCCGGAGCATATCTACATAATAGGGTCCCAATACAGCAGAAGCTTCTACAGAAACAGGCATACGTCCACCGTTGACAGCCATCACCGCAAAATTGAGAAACACCCCAATCCAGATGAGCATGAAACCAGTGTGGTGCCTGTTGAGCCACAGAAATGCGAGCCCTGTAATGTAGACAGCGGCAAAGAGATAACCATTGATGGATGCCACCCATTCCAAGCGTTCCTGTAGATAGAAAATAAAGAACTGGATTAGCAGCAATACAGGGAAAATCCAGCCGCTTCGCAACTTGAGTGCTGCAAACTGGTTAAGCCCATGCCGCAACCCACCCCGGAAAAACCCAACGATCAAGCCTAGAAGAATACCGTCGTATACCATGTGTAACCCCTGTTCGTTCGGAAATGTGTAAGTTGATTGCGTGTTTGTGTACTTAAGACATTCGACCTTATATTGGCAATTCCTGCATGGAAAAAATGATTATTAGGAAGAAATTTGCAAAATGCTGAACAAAAAACCGCCTTTACGAATCTATGGGTCGAAACCCTTCTAAAATTCGGTAAAGACGGCTGCTTGTGTTGCCAAAATACGAGCTTAAATTCGGATGGAAAGGGAGTTTATGTTATTCGGATCCACCGTTCAGATAATTGAAGAAAGGTTGATCTACCCAGAAGTCATACGTAGTAATGTCGGCATCAGGAGCTAGTTTCAAGAACCCTTCACGAATGGTTTTGGCATTCTCTTTCAGAGAGAAGGACTGAGCATAGTAATTGCCAAGCGCGATCTTATTATTGGAAATGACCGGATAGTTGGCCAAAGCGGTTGGTGAATAATACAACGGTTGCCACCACGAACTGAGAATCAGTGGAGATGTACTTTCACTGTTCTTCTTGGCATATTTCAGCACAATATCATTGAAGCGGACTTTGTCTGCCGCATTGTTGAACTCGAATTGAATGTCATATTCCTTCGCAGAGGCAATATAATTGCCGTTCTCGATCTGTGTCACTTTATAGTCTGGCGTTTCCTTCGGTTCGCCCCATTCCTTCAAATAAATGAAGGCAGATGTCTTGGGTTGGAATTGCACATCAGCATCAATACCTTCGCTTCGCAGCAAACCAATCAACTGTACAGCGTGCTGGATATTATCGTGGCCGTAAGTAAGTGTCAGCTCATCGATAAAGTTGGAATCAAAGCGGCTATCCTTCAGGTTGTAACCTGTTACGAGATCATCGCGCAAAGCCTGATCCACAATCTTTCTCAGTTCAGGTGATTCAATTAGATCTGCTGTGCGATATGCAGCATACAGCTTGGAATAAATGTCCGCATCGCCGGAACGTCCAATCTCGTGTTTATATTTTCCTTGACTGATCAGGACACGTCCAAGCAGTGTGTTAGCGAAATCCTTGCTTGCTACGCCACCTTTAAGGAGAGAAGGGTACAGGCTTTCGGGAATCAGGCCCGTATCGATGGCTGCTGCCAGTTCCTGTGCAGCTTGTCCCTGAACACGGTTCGGGCTAATGCCAACCTTGGCAAGAGCTTTGGCTGTTTTCTCTGCGGGGTACGTGTAAGCAAGTTCCTTGAATCCGGCGGCTTTCACCGCGATGAAGACCGCTGCATAAGTGCTCAGTTGATCTTTGGCACGTACTTCTGTACCCGTAAGAACCCCATTATTGTATAAGGATACGGCAGCATCATAAGAAGAATCACCAGATGCCAGATCGGTAAAGGCCGGAGCCTGGGCTTCACTGTCGCTTGCTCGAGTTGTTTCCGTGATGGCTGCAATGGCTTGAATGAAATCACCTTTGGTAATCTGTTGCGGCAGTTGAATGTTGTATTTCGCTTGCAAGAATTGAGCAAAATCCGCTGCGCTTTCCGTATAAGCGACTGGGGCCTGAGCTACTGGTCCTTTGACGCTTTGTGAGGTGGTTGGTTTAGCCGGAGTTGCAGATGCTGCAGAAGCGGAAGCGGGCAAGTTTAGGCTGCCGAGTGTTACCGGAGCTGCGAGTAGAGCCGCCAGTGTGATCTGGGTGATTTTTTTCAAATGAATAGCCTCCTTTAAAATGGGTTGGAAAATAATCAGCTCTGGGTTATAATTCTGACAAATCCTATCAGATTAGAATAATTGGATTGACTTTAGCACGGAGACGCGCTGGATGTCAACGAAAAAAAAGCTTGATATAAAGCGGTTTCCAGAGCATGGTCGTAAGCAAATCGTCAATTATATTCTATTTGAGTGTATACGCTCAAAGATTTATTGACAAGGATCGACAGTATCCGCTAGGATAAGAAAAAAGAATGTTGAAAAGGGGTATTTTCAAAATGAAAAGAGGTTTATCGTTCGTCTTATCGATCATCATGTTGGCTATTTTGTTGGCAGCTTGTGGGAATTCGGCTTCAAAAGACGAACAATCCGCCCAAGGCAGTGATTCGGAGAAATCTCTTCGGATGGCCCTCGTACTTCCCGAAAAAATAGGGGTTAACCCTTTCTTTGTACAGATGGATGAAGGCTTCAAAAAAGCAGGCGAAGAATTCAAAGTAGACACCAAGACCATTGAATCGACAGACCCGGCAGCATTTGAACAAAATCTGCGCGCTGCGGTTGCTGAGAATTATGATCTGATTATTACAGCAACATTCCAGGCAGAAGATGCATTGAAGAAAGTCGCTGCAGAAAACCCGGACAAATCCTTTGCGATTGTAGATACAACCGTTGATCTGCCTAACGTTCGTAGCGTTGGTTTCCGTGAATATGAAGGGGCGTACCTGCTCGGTGCAGCTGCTGGATTGTCCACCAAAACAGACAAAGTCGGCATGATCGCAGCAATGGATGTACCATTGATCAAGAAATATACGGAAGGTTTCAAAGCTGGATTGGAATCCGTGAATCCGGATGCAGAATTCCTCGTGAACTATGTAGGTGGATTTAATGACCCGGCCAAAGCCAAAGAATTGGCGCTGGTACAATTCGGCAAAGGTGCTGACTTCATCGCTGGCGCATCCGCTGTAGGCGATCTCGGCGTGTTCGAAGCAGCCAAAGAAAAAGGCTTCTACACATCCGGTCAGGATACGGACCGTACGGTTGAAGACCCGGAACATATCGTATTGTCTCAATTGAAGTCAACGGATACGGTTGCTTATGAGACTGTGAAAGATTTCGTAGAAGGCAACTTCAAAGCAGGCGCAGTAAACTACGGCTTGAAAGAAGACGGTGTAGGCCTGACTTACGTTACACGTGATAGTGAATCTCCATTGAATGCTTTCGTTGGACAAGAAGTAATCGACCAAGTGAAAGCAATCAACGATGATATCGTATCAGGTAAAATCGTAGTTAAAGATCCATTGCAACAATAGTTTCGAATGTCTCGAATGTTCTATACAATGATTGAGTAATGGAATGGATCAGCCGGCTGCCCGATCAGGCAGCCGGTTTTGCTGCTATTAAATGACCGAGACCGAGGGGAGCGAACGCGAGATATGCTGTTGGAGATGGAGCAGATTACGAAGAAATACGGCGGCTTCACCGCTAACCGGGACATCCGTTTTAATTTGCGTGAGGGAGAGATTCATGCCCTTGTGGGTGAGAACGGAGCTGGTAAAACAACCCTGATGCGCATGCTGTATGGTATGGAACAGCCCACGTCAGGCACGATCAAAGTCCGTGGACGCGAGGTGAATTTTGCCACGCCGTCCCAAGCTATGGCAAGTGGCATCGGCATGGTGCATCAGCATTTCATGCTGTTCCCTTCCTTTACGGTGGCGGAGAACATCGTGATCGGACGTGAACCGGCTAAGGCAGGTGCATTTGACCGCAAAAAAGCAGCGGCTCAGGTAAACGAGCTTGGCAGAAAATATGGCATGCCGGTGGACCCGTGGAAAAAAGTGTCCGAGTGCCCGCTTGGCATGCAGCAGCGTGTTGAAATTCTAAAGGTGCTGCATCAGGGTGCAGACATCATTATATTGGATGAACCTTCGGCGGTACTGACACCGCTGGAAGTGAAGGAACTGCTCGCGAACATGAAATCGCTCGCCAAGCTGGGCAAAACCTTTGTACTGATTACACATAAGCTGCAAGAAGTTATGGATGTAGCCGACCGAATCACGGTGCTTCGGGATGGTCAGGTGACAGGTACGTTGGAAGCCAAAGATACACATGTGGAGGAATTGTCCCGTCTGATGGTTGGTCGTGAACTTGTGCGTATGGACAAGCAGCCATCGGTTCCAGCCGAAGCCGTGCTTCAAGTGGAGGCAGTCAATCTGTCCGGAGCGAAGGATCGTTCAGCGCTCAAGGAGATCCACATGGAGGTTCGAAAAGGTGAGGTTGTTGGTATAGCTGGCATCTCGGGTAACGGCCAGTCGGAACTGATTCAGGTCATTGCCGGACTGCGTAAGGCGGACAGTGGTCGCGTCTTGCTCTCCGGGCAGGATACAACGAACTGGCCTGTACGGCGCATCCGGGAGCATGGACTTGCTCATATTCCGGAAGATCGCTACATGTGGGGAGCAGCCAAGGATGCGAGTGTTCGCGAGAACGGACTGATGGGCCACCATCATCGTTTGCAGTCACGTGGCATCATCAAAGCCAAAGCAGCTAGAACGATGGTAGAGAGTTGGATCCAACAGTTCAGCATCAAGACGGGTTCTGCGGAGACCAAGGCACAGTTTCTGTCCGGAGGAAACTTGCAAAAGTTGATTGCTGCTCGTGAATTTGCACAGGATACACCGTTTCTGATTGCAGCCGAACCAACACGTGGTGTGGATATCGGAGCGATGGAGACGATTCATGCCGAATTGCTACGCAAACGTAGTGAAGGTGCGGGCATTCTGCTTATCTCATCAGAGTTGTCCGAGATTTTGCAATTATCTGATCGGATTATTGTGATGTATGAAGGCGAAATTGCCGGAGAACTGAGAGCAGAGGAAGCGACTGAGGAACAGATCAGCTTGTTAATGGCAGGAGGGAAAGAGCGGATATGAATCGGGTAAAAGAAACACTTCGCGGACTCGTACAGCCGCTGCTTGCCGTATTCATCGGTCTGATTGCAGGGGCTGTGGCGATTCTGATCGTTGGCGGTAATGTGGTGGATACGTATGCGGAGATGTGGAAAGGGGCCTTCGGCAACTTCTACTTCTTCACCAATACGCTGGCTCGTTCCACACCAATCATCTTGGCTGGACTGGGTGTAGCGCTGGCATTCCGTGCCGGATTCTTTAACATGGGAGCCGAAGGCCAGATGATTCTTGGCGGACTCAGTGCTGCGCTCACCGCGCTCTATCTGCCAGGACCAGGCTGGTTCGTGTGTATTGCTGCGATTGTGGCAGGTATTCTTGCCGGGGGAATCTGGTCCCTGTTTGCAGGTTGGCTGGATGCTCGTTTCGGCATGAATCTGTTGATCACAACCTTACTACTTAACTATATAGCCATTTATTTCGGGGGATACATGGTCTCCTATCCATTCAAGGACCGTACAGGATCAGCGGCAATGGCACAGACTCCGATGATTGATCAGAGTATCTGGTTACCGAAGCTGTTCCAAGGCATGGGGCTGCATGCCGGCTTCATTATTGCCATTGTAGCGGCCATTCTAATCTACTGGTTCACTCACAAAACAGTGACCGGTTACGAAATCCGTATGCTTGGTAGCAATCCTTCATTTGCAACCTACGGTGGTGTTCGCCGCATTCGCATGATGATGCTGTCCATGGTCATCAGTGGCGGACTTGCAGGCCTCGCGGGTGCAGGAGAAGTGCTCGGTACCCAGTACCGTTTCCTTGATGGCTCGCTGTCATCCGCAAGCTATGCATGGAGCGGTATTATGGCCACGTTGCTTGCCCGCTCGCATCCACTCGGTACAGCTGTGGCAGCCATTCTGCTGGCTGCGCTACAGACAGGCGCCATGGGGATGGAACGGAATACGGATGTGCCGCTGGAAGTCGGCAGTGTTATCCAGGCGGTCTTGACGTTATTTGTATCAGCCCAGATCGGTTATTCATTCCTGAAGCGGAGAAAGGAGAAAAAGTCCAATGCAACAACTGTTTGATGCAGCCATGTTTGGCTCAACCTTGCGGATTATGACTCCAATCCTGCTTGCAGCGCTCGGTGGGGCTTTATGTTCTCGTGTCGGTCTGTTCAACGTCGGTCTTGAAGGACTGGTTCTGATCGGTGCGTTCTCCGCTATTGTCGGTAATTATCTGTTTGGCAATGTACTACTGGCTGTACTCTTTTCCATTATTATTGTGATGTTATTCTCGGCGCTGTTTGCCTTTATAAGTATTAATCTGAAGGCCAACGCCATCGTGGTCGGAATCTCGCTCAATTTCCTGGCTGCGGGGGTGACGACCTTTGCACTGCGTGCGATTTTTGATGTAAAAGGCGCATACTACGACAAAGACATGGTGGGACTTCCCAAGTGGGATATTCCGCTGATAAAGGACATTCCGTGGGTGGGCGATGTAATATCGGGACATAGTCCGCTAGTCTACCTCGGCATTGTGCTCGTGATTGCATTGCAATTTTATCTATTCAAAAGTGTATCCGGCTTCCGTCTGCGCTCGGTCGGTGAGAACCCGATTGCAGCACAGAGCATCGGAATCAAGGTACGTGGCATCCAGTATGGTGCCGTTCTGATGTGCGGCGTGTTGTGTGCTCTGGCTGGCGCACAGTTGTCGCTCGGTCAGGTGACGATGTTTACCGAAGGCATGACTGCTGGTCGTGGTTTTATCGCACTGGTGGCAACGATGCTGGGACAAGCGAATCCGCTTGGCGTCATGGGTTCCAGTGTGCTGTTCGGATTCATGGAAGCATTGAGTATTCGTCTTCAAGGATTCTCCCTGCCAACCCATTTCACGTTGATGCTGCCGTATATTGTGACGCTGGTCGCGATGTTCTTTTTCAAAGACCGTACCTATGCACAGGATGCACTGAAAGCGGGCGGAAGCTCGCGTTAATTCCTGAATGCCTAAGTTAAAGGCAGATAAAGAAGGAGGAATCCCACTTGCATAACAAGGCTGAACGTTTGAAAAAAAGTAAAACCCCGGCAACCAAAACAGGCAACGATCACGGAGATCGTCTGCCGCCGGGACAGATGCTGACGGAGAAATTCCCGATTCTGCATGAAGGGGAAGTGCCGGAATATGACCTTTCCACATGGGACTTGAAGGTGTTCGGTGAAGTGGAAGAAGAGAAGGTGTTCTCTTTAGCTGAGCTTCAGGCGATGCCTCAGGTGAACACGGTGAGTGATATTCACTGTGTTACCCGTTGGTCAAAATTCGATACGTCATGGGAAGGTATTCGCTTCTCTGATTTTGTGAAGCTTCTTGGGGTTAAGCCAGAAGCAAAATACGTCATGATCCATGCAGATCATGATTATGAGACGAATGTACCGCTTGAAGAATTGATGCATGATGATGTACTGCTTGCATTCAAATATAACGGCGAGCCACTAACGCCCAAGCATGGTTTTCCGCTGCGTATGGTCGTGCCACAACTTTACTTCTGGAAGAGTGCGAAGTGGATACGTGGTCTGGAGTTTATGACAGAAGACCGTAACGGATTCTGGGAAGTGAATGGTTTTCACCATTTTGCCGATCCGTTCAAGGAACAACGCTTCTCGGGTGAAGATCTGCCGATTCCGGAAGACGAGTGGACGAAGAAGGAGTTCGATTAAGATGTTGATGCCTATTTTACAGATTCATTCGGAGGACATGCCGGCATATGCCATCGTCTGTGGTGATCCGGCACGTGCAGAGAAGATTTCCCGCAAGCTGGAGCAGGCGAGAGAACTGGCGTTCAGTCGGGAGTATCGCACGTTTGTTGGTTTGTATGAAGGGGTACAGATCGCTGTGGTCAGCCATGGTGTAGGTTCGCCTGGAGCAGCTGTATGTTTCGAGGAATTGATTCGGGCGGGTGTTACAACCCTGATTCGTGTAGGTACAGCGGGATCGTATACAGCCGATTATCCGGCAGGCAGTGTGATTGTGAGTACAGCGGCCGTTCGTTCGGACGGGTTGACCCGCCAACTGGTGCCGGATGGTTTCCCAGCGGTAGCGGATATTGGGGTGACGCAAGCACTGATCGAGGCTGCTCGTGAGCATGGGAGCGAGGAGGCTACGACGTTTGCAGGCAAAGTGGGCGTTGGTATCACCGTAACGCTGGATGCATTCTTCGCAGGCGTGGAAGAGATCCCACATCGCAAATACAAGCAGGCTGGAGCACTTGCGGCCGAGATGGAAATTGCGGCGCTCTACATCGTCAGCACCTTGCGTGGCGCTCGCGCCGGAGCGATTGTCGCGATCGATGGATTCGCGGACAGTGATCTGGCAGCCGAGTATGATCCGCATACGGATGCGGTTGGACAAGCGGTGGAGCGCGAGATTAATGCAGCGCTACGTGCGATAGCTGCGCTTGCTCGCCAGGATCAGGCGTAGGTTGGTTAAGGCAAGTATGCATTCTTGCTCAGTGTTACAAGCAAACCAGTAGTTGATGTCCATTTGAGGTGGACAATATAAAAAGGGCGTCCCGTAAGGTCATGAATATGACCTAGGGGGCGTCCTTTTTGAGTTCTCCGTTTATGGTTAAGTGGAGCCTTTTAAATAAACTGAAAAAGAAGAGGGGATGCAGGTACGATAGCGAATTGTATTTGCATGGCATGTCATTAAACTGGGAGAGTGATAAAGTATGGGCTGGAGTGAATTACGTGAAATTCCTAATGAATACAGTGATGAGGTACAGCGGATTGATGAGCAACTTTTGAAACTGGTTGCAGCCAGAAAGGACATAACCGGAGCTGTCCAATACCAACCCCCTCAAAATACCATCGATGAATGGGTGAGGTTACTGGATATGAAGGAGGAAGATATCCGATATGTTCTCCGTAGCGTGCAGCCGATGCCGCAAAGACACTACTATCCAAGTGAACCTCTCCAATTGATGAGTGTGGTGCCAATCATGAAGAAAATGATCAAAGATTCGTGTGAGTATATGATCACGCATTCAATGCAATATGAAGGCGAAAGCCTCGTTTACGTGGAAATTCAATATAAGGGGAATGACGCTGAGCGTATACAAATGGTTCCACATTTGGCTCTAGAAATATTTAGCGAACAGAGACATGTAACCATGAGACATGGCAGTCGTGGAGGAGGTGGGGAGACGCAAATTAGTTTCAGAGTGGTTCCTGCCCTTCCTTCTTCTCTGGAAAACGTTCGATTCTCCTTGATTCCCTCAATACCAGAGTTGGAATACAAAGTAGAGGAAATCATTTTGGATAAACAGGTTGATTTCGATTAACGGGGAACAGAATATATCATGAAAAATGACGTATGGATAATGCGCATGTACAACGGGCGCAGAATCTATACGTCATTATGTGTATCTGGGGAAATAACACCTTGTTCTTTCTCAAATTCTTCAATATGTTGTTCAATAAGATACTCAATCTGCATTGCGATAGATCGTTTGTTTTTGTCCGCAATCACTTTAATTTTCTCGAAATTCTTTTCTCGCAGCCTAAGTGTAAAGACTCTTTTATCTGTAGCCATGAAATAAAATCTCCTCAAAAAGTAATGTTCATATTGTATCATTACAAAATAATTCAATATACAATCATATTGACATCTAAGTGATGTCACTTTAGTATTTATATTCATAGTGACGTCACTTTTGTGGAGGGGATCATGGAGGACTTCGAAGAAATATTTAACCAGTTCAAAGCTCTTCGTATTGAGAGTATCGGAAATCTTGTGATTTATAATTCAAAAGAATATAAAAGATTGAGTCAAGAAAGTGATCGTTTATTTATGGAGCTATGTGAATATGTTAAGCCAGAGGGGATGGCTTTATTTTTAGACTATTGTAATGTAATAACTCTTCTTCAGGGTACAGCAGAGTCAGTAATGTATGAGCAGGGGTTTAAAGATGGATTTAGCTTAATAAAGTTAATGTTTACTTCAAATAACACATAACATGTGGGATGGCATGTCCCTCGCAAAGAATGATAAAGCAAAAAATGGGTAAGTTATATAAAGGAACATCATATTGAAGATGAACACATAAGGGAGGATTCTACGATGACACAGAACAATCAACCTCAGGACGAGGCGGAAATTCGTAACAAGCTTGATGAAGACGGGGATTCCTTGATGGAGAAAAAGAAGATTTTGAGCGGAGTGGACATTGAGCCGCAGGCAGACGAGTGGGCAGCGAAGCCATCACCTGTTGCTTTTAATGAAGGAAATGCTTCTTCAAAAAAATAATCAACATGCGCATTCCATTCACTTTGTGAAATGAAAACAAAATTAGCGAGGCAGGTACCCTGATGGTATCTGCTTTTTCGTTGTATAATAATGTAAAATTCATTAGATGAAAGAGTGATGGGTATGAGTACGGGGACGATTTACATCAGAAAGGCAGAACCGAGGGATTACTCGGGTGTGTCATTGCTGATGGATGAGCTGCACCAGATGCATGTCGAGGCGCGCCCGGATATATACAGAGCGTTAGAGACCAGAATGGAGGAAAAGGAATTCACCGAACTACTGGAAACGGACAAGCGTTATCTGTATGTTGCCGAGTCTTCGGGGACGGGCTTGATTCTGGGTTATGGGAGTGCGCAGTTAAGTGTAATTCAGGATAACCCATTGATGGTGGATCGCAAGATGTTGTACATCCATGAACTTGTAGTGGATACCAAACATCGGGGCCAAGGAACAGGTAAACAGTTACTAGAAGCATTCATCGAGTTAGGGAGAGAGCTTCAGGCGGACAGCTTGGAATTAACAGTTTCCACGTTTAACTCTGACGCGCAGGCTTTCTACGAACAGATGGGGCTTGTAGTCCGCAGCAGCAGGATGGAATATACATTGTAAGATGCACCGCTCTATTTAAAGTTAGAGAATTCAACCATTTTTATCAAAATACCAAAATAGTATTGAATACCCCCATGGGGTATGTTACTCTTAGAAAAGAACGAAAGAAAAGGGGTGTTCATGATGGATCATCAGAGCCATCCCGAGGAACCTTTGCAATCCTCCGTAACTGATTCAACAACTGAAGCTTCGGATACAGTTCCAGAAGCGGCATCCTGTCATGCCGAGGGCAGTGATGGGAAGCATGTGCGCAAGAGTCACCATTCGCAGGAGATGAAGAGTAACCTGGTATCTCGTTTGAACCGTGTAGAAGGTCAGATTCGCGGAATCAAGGGATTAATTGAGAAGGATACGTACTGTGATGATGTGCTGACACAGATTGCCGCGGCTCAGTCTGCTCTTAATTCGGTAGGCAAGCTTCTGCTTGAAGGCCATATGAAGAGTTGTATCGTTGAGCGCATTCAGGCTGGTGAACATGAGGTTGTGGATGAACTGCTGGTTACGATGCGGAAGTTAATGAAGTAAGTTAGGTCAATTCAATCAAGCTATCATTTTAATATACCCCAAGGAGGAATTTACAATGTCTAATGTTACGTTGAACGTTACGGGAATGTCCTGCAATCACTGCGTGAAATCAGTTGAAGAAGCTGTGAAGAATACCGGTGCGAGTGGTAAGGTTGATCTGGCAGCAGGAACGGTAGCCGTGGAATATGATGAGCAGACAGTCAATGTGGATCAGATCAAAGCTGCCATTGAAGATCAGGGATACGATGTAGTCTAACGGGATCACAGGCTTAAACCGAACATGCTCATGGGCGAAAAAGAGGTCAGAGTACCTTTTCCCAAGAGTCAGGTTTAAGCCTAATTTTCTGTCTGATACATACCCCTTGGGGGTATGTCGGATACAACATACAATAAATTGAATCGACATGAAAGGAGCTGACATGATGGATAACTCAACGAATAAGCCAATGGATAGATCATCCGAACCCACACCAATGCCGCCTATGGCAGACGCACCGGGATTAAAGACAACACTACACATCACGGGGATGACCTGTGCCGCATGTTCAACGCGAGTCGAAAAGGGCTTGTCTCGTATGGAAGGAGTGCAGCAGGCCAATGTGAATCTTGCCATTGAACAGGCGACCGTTTCCTATGATCCGAAGATAACCAACGTGAGTGCCTTGCGAGATAAGGTGGAAGCATTGGGCTACGGTACGGTGACAGAATCGGTTGATTTGAATATCACCGGTATGACGTGTGCTGCTTGTTCTGCTCGGATTGAAAAGGGTCTTTCCCGACTGCCGGGGGTATCTCAGGCGAATGTGAATCTGGCGCTGGAGACAGGGCATGTCGAATATGCGGCCGGCGCACTCAAACCTTCGGATATTACCGCCAAGATCAAGCAGATGGGGTATGGTGCTGAACCACAACTGACGCAAGAAGAGACCACATCTGTCCGTGAGCGGGAGCTACAACGCAAAAAGTGGAAATGGATGATATCTGCTTTGTTATCGATTCCTTTGCTGTGGGCAATGGTCGGGCATTTCTCGTTCACATCCGGAATCTATGTACCTGAGCTGTTCATGAACCCTTGGTTCCAGCTGCTACTGGCCACACCAGTACAGTTCGTGATTGGGTGGCAGTTTTATGTGGGAGCATACAAAGCACTACGCAACCGTAGCGCCAATATGGACGTCCTCGTCGCACTGGGTACCAGCGCAGCGTTTTTCTACAGTCTGTATCTGACGCTATCCAGTGGGTATTTACCCTCTACGACGATGGATCACGGCGCAATGGGAACGAGCACAGCCGCCATGCCTTCGGTAGAACTCTATTATGAGACAAGTGCGATTCTAATTACGTTAATTTTACTGGGAAAATGGTTCGAAGCTGTGGCGAAAGGTCGCTCTTCACAGGCAATCAAAAGCCTGATTGAACTGGCTCCACGTGAAGCTCGTATCATTCGTGATGGACAGGAAGTGATGGTTCCTGCCGCATATGTTGCGGTAGGTGATTTGGTCCTGGTGAAGCCGGGGGACAGCATCCCGGTGGATGGTATCGTTGAAGAAGGGCAATCCTCAGTAGATGAATCCATGCTTAGCGGAGAAAGCCTCCCCGTGGATAAAAAGCCTGGAGATCCTGTTACAGGGGCAACGCTGAATAAGAATGGGGTATTACGTCTTCGGGCGACCCGAGTGGGCTCCGACACGGCTTTGTCCCAGATTATCAAAGTCGTTGAGCAAGCTCAGGGCTCCAAAGCACCGATCCAGCGGATTGCAGACGTCATATCAGGCATATTTGTTCCGATTGTCGTTGGTATTGCCGCGTTGACATTCCTGATCTGGTACCTGTTCGCAAGTCCGGGTGACTTCGCTGGTTCCCTTGAAAAAGCCATTGCTGTGCTCGTCATTGCCTGTCCATGTGCACTAGGGCTGGCAACGCCAACCTCTGTCATGGCTGGGTCAGGACGCGCGGCTGAATATGGTATTCTGTTCAAGGGCGGCGAACATCTGGAGTCGGCACAACAGATTCAGACCGTGGTGCTCGACAAAACAGGTACAGTAACCCAAGGTAAACCGGTCCTTACCGATGTTATCACGGCTCCGAATTGGACGGAATCCGATCTGCTTGAGCGTGTAGGCGCGGCCGAACAGAGTTCCGAGCATCCGCTGGCAGAGGCGATTGTTGCAGGTATTCGTGCCAAGGGTCTGGAGTTAACCCCAACAGAGAAGTTCGAGAACATACCGGGATACGGTGTGCGAGCTTCAGCAAAAGGGCAGGAAATTCTGGTCGGCACGCGTCGTTTGCTTGCGGATGGGAAGGTGAATGTCTCTGAGGAAACCGTTCAGCAGATGAACCGTCTGGAGGAACAAGGGCGTACAGCGATGCTGGTAGCGGTGGATGGTCATTGGGCAGGGGTCGTGGCGGTGGCTGACACTATCAAGGATACCTCTCGCGAAGCCATCGGTCGTCTTCAGGCGATGGGGATCGATGTCATCATGATTACGGGAGACAACGAACGCACTGCTCGTGCTGTAGCAGAACAGGCAGGGATCGGTAAAGTGCTGGCTGAGGTGCTGCCGGAAGGTAAAGCCGCGGAAGTGAAGAAACTTCAGGAGAGTGGCCTGAAAGTCGCTATGGTGGGTGATGGTATTAATGATGCTCCGGCACTCGCTACAGCTGATATTGGGATGGCCATCGGAACAGGAACGGATGTAGCGATGGAAGCGGCAGATATTACACTGATGCGTGGTGATCTGAACAGCATTGCAGATGCGATTGAGATGAGCCGGCGTACGATGGGTAACATCAAACAAAATCTGTTCTGGGCACTCGGATACAACGTTATTGGTATTCCTATTGCGGCAGTTGGCTTCTTGGCTCCATGGCTGGCAGGGGCGGCGATGGCGTTCAGCTCCGTGTCGGTTGTACTAAATTCCCTGCGTCTGCAACGCATGAAACTGAAGAGAAATGACTGAACGATCTTTGTTTATATCGATATCCAAGGTCTCATTGTAATAAAGTGAGGATATATGTGCGGTTCGCTGCGGCGGACCGTTTTTTTTGTTGAGAAAAATACAGTTGAGTCGCCAAAAGTTTCATCCTGAATCGCTGATACAGTTGCTATAGATGTCCTTTTCTAGGGGAAAAGGATAGCGTAATGCTCCTTTATGAAAATAGATCAATTACATTCATGAATAAAGCTTATGTTTTCTGAATTTTTCAAAAATGAGTTGACAATAGGGACATATTCACATAAAATTTAAACGATCGTTTGATTCAAACAACTGTTTAAATCAAATTTGAACTATTTGAGTAATGGAGGACACCTTTTATGTTACAGGCTTTACGTACATTGTTTAAAAAACCGCCAGTGATTGTAGGGATCGTAACAGCACTTATGTTCCAAGTGATCTTTAGCGTGATCTGGATGACCGCATATTCTGGAGTAAATGACCGTACGAAGGAATTGACGGTTGCGATTGTGAACGAGGACGGCGAAATGTCCAAAGGAATAGCGGATTCACTCGCAGGAACACTGCCTTTTCATACCATATCCAATCTGAGTGCGGCTGAAGCGTTGGACCAGCTGAATCATCACCAAGTACACATGGTGCTGGATATCCCGGCTGGATTTAACGAATTGCTTCAGACGGCCGGCTCCACCGCTGAGATTAAATACACCATTAATGAAGCGAACCCGGTTACGATTAAAAGTATGATGCAAGGTGTATCACAAAGTGTGACAAACACGATTAACAAACAAGCTACAGCACAAGGGGTACAGACCGTGTTGACCGCTTCAGGTGCGCCTGCGGATCAGGCTGCTGAAGCCGCTACGAACCTGACTACCCGAGTGGAAGGAACGACAACGTCCATCAATCCGGTTAACGGGATGAATAATCAGATGGTGCCAATGATGATGGTACTGGCTTCGTATGTAGGGGCGATGATCATGGGGATGAATCTCCAGACAGCGATGGGCATGTTGTCATCTACCTATTCCCGTTTGACTTTGTTTGGCGCGAGAGTAGTCATTAACGTGGGTTCTGCATTGGTCGTTTCCCTGCTGGGATCATCACTGATCGTGGCATTGGGCGGACAGATTGAACAAGGATTCGTCGCATTCTGGTTGTTCCAGGCGCTCTTCCTGTGCACGTTCATGTTCTTCTCCCAGTTCTTCCTGATCTGCTTTGGACCAGCAGGAAGTCTGTTCAACATCATCTCACTGTCCTTGCAACTGGTATCCTCCGGTGCCATGGTACCGCGTGAATTGCTGAACAGCTTCTATAGCGGCATTGGCCAGTACCTGCCTGCAACATACGCCGTTCAGGGTATTCTGAGCGTGCAGTTGGGAGGCCCAGGAGTACAATCCGCTGCGGGCTCCATCGTGATTGTACTGTTGGTTGCAGTTGCTTTATCATTGGTCGTGACATTGTTGAAAAAACAACGCATGCCAGCTATGGCTCCAAGCCCGGCTCAAGCAAACAACTAATACAGCAGATGTATACCATTGCTTCATAGGATAGGACAAGCACCCCGATGATTTTCATCGGGGTGCTTGGTGTAATATAATAGACAGATACAGTACCTGACTACAGCCCTTGAGCTGGAGCGGATGAAATGAACGGACAAGAGGGAGCGGGACGGAATGACGGAACCGGAATTGGATATCAAAACGAGGATATTGCTTGCAGCCAAGAAGCTTTTTGCACAGCAGGGGTATGACGGGACGAGTGTTCGTCAAATCTGTGATGAGGCGGGTGCGAACGTGTCACTGGTCTCATACCATTTTGGCGGCAAAGAAAAGGTGTTTGAAGCCTTATTTGAGCATTTTTTCCCTGGGCATATGATGAACTCGCTGGCGGAAGAGTCCATGTCCTCGCCTGTGGAAGGTATCCGACGAATTATTGGTGAAGTTGTGAAGTTCACGATGACGGATCGGGAGATGAGCGATATTGTGCAGCTTGAAATTACACTTCGTACACATCGCACAGCTACCGTATTTCGTTTCCTGGACCCTGTCTGGACCCGAGTGAGGGAGCTTCTGCAAGAAGGAAAGGACCAGGGATTGTTCCAGATCGAGTCCGTATCTTATGCGATGCTTCAGGTGATGGGTGTGGCTTTGGCACACAAACGGGCCAAGAACTCTCGATTTGGCTTTGATTATCAGGATATGAATACAGACGAGCTCGCTGAGCAGACGATTGAGTTCGTACTTCGAGGATTGGGAGTGAACAGCCATGAATGAAACCATTGAATTGATGATGAAGCACCGCTCTGTACGTAAATTCAAGCCAGACCCGGTGAGTGATGAGCAGCTTGCAGCCATCGTAGCGGCTGGGCAGATGGCTTCCTCTTCAAGTAGTGTGCAGGCCTATACCGTGATTGCTGTGTCTGACATAGAGCAGAAATCCAAGCTGGCTGAATTGGCAGGCAATCAGGCCTACGTCAATGAATGTCCGGTGTTTCTCGTATGGTGTGCTGACCTATATCGATTGAGTGATGCTGCGAAACGTCATCTTCCTGAAAAGGAATCGTATGCCGATTCAACCGAGAATTTCATGGTAGCCACGATTGATGCTGCACTGGCTTCCCAGAATGCCGCTCTTGCAGCGGAGTCACTCGGATTCGGAATCGTATATATTGGCGGGCTTCGTACCCGGATTGAGGAAGTCGCTGAGCTGTTGGGATTGCCGGAGGGGGTATATCCGGTGTATGGCATGTGTATTGGTGTTGCAGATCAGGAAACGGGAATTCGGCCACGTCTGCCACTGGATGCAGTTCTGCATCATAATCGCTATAATGCCGAGCAGAGCCTGCGAGGTGTTGAGCGCTACGATGAGACAACGACGGCGTACATGAAAGAACGGACCAACGGTGAAAGAACGACTCCATGGTCCGAACTGATGGCGAAGCGCCTGACTGAGCCGACAAGGTTGCAAGTGAGACCGTTTCTGGAAGGCAAAGGATTCTTGAAGCGATAAATTATATATGAATATTAGAAGTCAGTCGGGATCAAGCCGACTGGCTTCTTTGTGCTGAGCTGTAATGTGTTGTGCTGTATTGGCAGGACGAGCGAGTGTACTTGCTGCTACCTGATTGTACTCAAGTTAAGCCGTAGAAACGCTTTGTGTTCTGATAAAAGAGACGAGCTGCCCGTTCCGTTCCCATGCCGGTGATCTCACTCCATGCCTGAATGACCTGTCTGGTCATGGCCGGGTGTGTCATTCGTCCCTGGAACGGCCCTTCGAAGGGCCAAGGTCCGTCGGTCTCGGCCATGACTTGCTCCGATGGATATTGCCGGGCGAGTTCACGAATCTCTTCTTCGTAATGAATATCTGGCGTGAAAGAGATGAAATAGCCATTATCAGCCATGCGCCTTATGGTTTCGCGAGATCCCTTGAACCAGTGGAAATGGGCGCGTCGGAACTGATTTTGCTCCAGCAAATCACAGACGATATCCGCATCTTCGTATACCGCATGAAGGACAAGTGGTTTGTTGTGCTTTATGGCGAGCTGGATGAAACGTTCAAGCAACTCGATATACCCGCTCTGATCGAAGCGCTGCCCTGCCTGCTCCGCTTCCTGACGGTTGTAATAGGGGAGCCCGACTTCTCCTATGGCTGTAGCTTGTCCAATATGCTTCTCGATCCATTGGAAGAACAGGTCGATTTCTGCAGCGGAAGGCAGTTCCTGTTCCGGATGAAAACCGAAGGCCGGATAGATGGTGCGGGGGTGTTGCTTTGCAAGCTCCAGGTTGGCCTGGGCAGAAGCTAGATTCATGGATACCGCAATGACCGCTTCAACCTGCCGAGAAGGGAAAGTGAGCAGCATCTCACGTTGTTCGTCAGGGGTGTACTGATCCAAGTGAATATGAGCATCAATTAATGATGCAAAGGCTTGAGAATGCATGAGGGAATTCCTCCTTGTGTTCATATATATTTTAACGATGTTACGCAGAATTTCTTGAGGCGGATCACCCATTAAAGGAAAATAATAACTTAAAAACCCGCACTATCAAGATAGGCGGGCTTTCTGCTGTTCTTCTCTCATCCACTGTGCAATCTGCCGTTTACGTTCAAGGAATGCGGATTCTTCCGCAATTTCTTCTCGTCTTGGGCGATCAAAAGGAACATGCACCTCGTGCAACACCGTTGCAGGTCGGTTGGATAACACATAGACCCGATCCGCAAGCAGCAATGCTTCTTCGATATTGTGGGTGATGAACAGCACCGAGCGGCGGTTCTGCTCCCAGATATCGAGCAGCCAGCGCTGCATGTCGCTACGTGTCAATGCATCCAGCGCGCTGAAAGGTTCGTCCAGCAGCATGAGTTCCTGCGGACTGAGTAGGGCGCGCAGAAATGCAGCACGCTGCTGCATTCCGCCCGACAGCATATGAGGATAGGCTTGCTCGAACCCGGCAAGACCCACGCTTCTTAACCACTTCCGAGCCTCCGCAAGTGCTTCCGCACGAGGTGGAGCATTTGTAGCTACTTCACCAGCAAGCAGTACATTGTCTTCAATGGTACGCCAAGGGAAGAGAGCAGGCTGTTGTGGCATATAACTAATCTTGCCACGCTGTCCCGTTACATGCTGACCGTTCATAAGCACTTGGCCTTCCTGTGGCTTCAGCAGACCGCCGATGATATGGAACAGGGTGCTTTTGCCACAGCCGGATGGCCCAACGATAGCGACAAACTCGCCTTGCTTGACAGTCAGGGACAGGCCGTTCAGAACGGGTAGCCTGCTCCGCCGTTCGCGGAATGACGCATGAACGTCAACGACGTCCAGTGCAGGCGGAACCGGAGCAAGAGCATTAGCAGTATTGGCAGGTCGATTAGGGGTAGCCGGGTGGAGCTTTTCACCGTGATTTGGCTCCATTGCGCGTGCTCCTCGTCCAGGCTGGACTTGTTCGTCCTGTTGCCGATTCATATGATCATCACTTCCTAAATATACAGATTACATCTTCTTATTTAAATGTCGTCACAGCTTCACCTTGTGAAATGTGCATACGTGCTATTCACAACTGCTATGGCATCATTCCACTGTGTACTGCTTGGTATATCCACACGTTTTACTATCTCTTCTGTGGACGCCAGCGCACGAGCAGCTTCTCCAGCAGTGCAATGAGCAGGAAGAGCAGTAAGCTGAGCGCGACAATAATCATGATTGCCACGAATAGACGATCTGTGCGATAAGCTGACTTTTGCAGCATCATATAATAACCAATGCCCTTGTCTGCACCAATCCATTCGGCGATGATGGCACCCATCACGCTATAGGTAGCAGCGATTTTGACACCGGAGAATACTGATGGCAGCGCATGGGGAAGCTCCAGCTTCCAGAAGATATGACGACGCTTGGCACCAGCCATGCGCATATAGTTCATCATGGCCGCGTCAGTACGGGTCAAGCCGTCCATAGCCGCCACCGCAACGGGGAAGAAGCAGACCAGGATGATGGTAATCAGCTTGGGCAGCAGGCCGAATCCGAACCAGATTAACAGGAGCGGCGCCAGCGCGATGGTCGGGATATTTTGACTAAGAATAAGTAAAGGATACAGGGCCGACTTGAGAAAAGGAACCAAATGCAGCACCATCGCAATTAGCAATCCAACCGCTGTGCCAGCCGCGAATCCGATCAGGGTTAACTGAATGGTTGCGGAGGCGTGCATGCCAAGCCGTTCGGCCTGGGTTGCCGCTTCGCGGGCGATGTCGGACGGTGCAGGCAGCATCCATTTCTCAATATGGAACAGGGAAACGGCCCCCTGCCATATCGCTATAAAGAGAATAACCGCCACGAAGGGCGGCCATACGCTTTTGAAATAAGCATGCATTAGCGATATTTCTCCGTCAGGGTATCCATGCTGAAGCCAGTAGGGCTATGGGCGATTTTGATCTGGGAGATGATGCTTGGGCTGCCAGCCTCCACGAGTACCTCGTGCATTTTACGGACAACCTCCAACAGTTCCTCCAGTTCCCCCTCCATGGTGGTGTCGAGCGGGTTCACCTGATATTTCAGGCCGGATTGCTGAATAACTTCAATGGCGCGATCTACGTAAGGGTAAGAGTTCTCGCCATTTGGTGTTTTCGGAATAACTTGAATGCTAAGCAGTGTGCTTGCCATGATAGATCACGGCTCCTTTCGAAATATATAAAATGAACTAATGACTGTTACACTTGCCACTTCGATGACAGAATAACCTTCCAATCGCTGTTATCCCCAGATTTTTTGATTCCCTTCTCCAAAGGGAAAATCCGGTGATAAAGGCGACCGCTTCGCTTTTTCATGTTATTTCTGTCCTCTCCGTCCTCGTGTAAATATTAAGTTCGTTTTATATGAGAAATTTTATTGGGGTAAAAACTCGTTCGTATATGCCTTGCTCACATCGATCTGTTCATCCAGTAGTTTTTTGCTAAACATCCAGTCGGTGTAATTCTGCCATACTTCCTGTTTCTGTTCCCCCCAGCGAGGGGCGTCATCCGTGTACTTCGGACTGAGCCACTTCTGGCTTGCCAGTACCAATTCCTTGTCCAGATCCGGTACGGCCTTGATCAGAATGTTGGCTGCGTCTTCGGGATGATCAATCGCATATTGATACCCTTCGGAAGTGGCTTTCAGGAATGCTTTCACCAGTTCAGGATCGTTTTGGATCGTCTGCTCGTTCGTTACGAGGACAGGCGTGTAGTAATCTAATGCTTCTGAATAATCCTTCACATATAACATATCGATCGGTTCTCCGCGCAGTTCGGCTTCAATACCTGTCCAGGCGTAGAAAATCCACGCGAAATCAATGTCCCGTTTCACTGCGGTGAAAAAGTCGGCATCACCCATGTTAATATTTTTCACTTTGGATACATCGGCTCCGTCGCCTTCCATAATGGATTGCATCACGGCTTCTTCCACTGGGGAACCCCAACCGCCATAGGTTTTGCCTTCAAAGTCTTTCGGTGATTTGATATTCCGATCCGCCGGAGCAGCGAACCCGGATGTATTATGCTGAATAACTGCTGCGATGGATACCAATGGAACACCCTGTGTTCGGGCTTGAGTTACACTCTCCTGATAGCTTACGCCAAAAGGCACTTCATTGGAGGCAACCATTGTATCTGCGCCACCGGCACCTGGTTGTACAATTTCTACGTTCAAGCCCTCAGCCTTGTAAAAACCTTGATCTACAGCTGCATACAGGCCGGTATGATTCGTATTTGGTGTCCAGTCGAGCACCACTTTAATATCTTTCATGGCGGCAGTTTCACCTTCATTGCTGTTTTCGGTATTGCTGCTGCCGTTTTCTCCTGAAGGTGCAGCTTCTTTGCCGCCACATGCAGCCACAGCCACTAGTAGTACGCACAAGAGCATTAGGCCCATCATTTTACGCCATCTCATCTTCATTTCTCTCCTTCATGTTGTCCGGCCAGTGGCACGGGTACTCCTTGGCTTCATATCCAAGCTTCTTGCATAAATCGACAGATTTATACCAGCTATGATCCGGATAACGTCACTTTTTTTAGCTCTCTGGCTATATAAAAGAACATTAAAAAAGCGCCCCGTTAATCCGGGACGCGTGCAGGCGTTAGAGATGTGGCATTCAGCAAAGAGGCTGGGCCAATTCGATATACTCCGATTCCTACGCTGGCATGATCCAGATCAGGTCTAAGGGTCAGTATCTTGGTGGGATACACTCTCAGCCGGCCTATTCCGACTCCCCTGGGAAACTATGAAGTTACGGGCATTACTAGGTGTAATTATAGGCCAGAGGCCCATGCATGTCCAGTCAGGAACTGGATGGGGGCACGTATGAATTAATCAAAGAGGCCATTATACATGCATATAACGACCTCTCTAGATGTGTGATTTTTATCAATTATCGTGGCGAATCATATAAGGAAATCTGACTGAGTGCACAAACATCGGATTTCGGGTCATAGCCTACCTGTTTCTGAGTCGCTCCGAGCTGAGCTTTTGATCGTTTGACCTTGACCGGAGTCGCTTGATTAATTTAAACAACATAATTTAGATACAGAAGGAGATAGTACTGCTATACAAATAATTACTTTTTACATAAAAATGGGGGCGTACTGAATGATCCTTAAAACCATATTCGCAATTATTCTGTCCTATTGTGTCTACGTTTTTTTCACAGCTTACCTTTTATTTTTGGTTCCGTCTCCATCTACTATTGAAAGTACGGATATGCAAAAATCGTTAACAGCAGGAAGTACGACAGATCGCGTATTGCTCTTGGAGGACGGCTTTCAATCCGGTCAGGTGAGAATCCAGACCATTCGAGAGGCGAAAACAAGCATCGACCTGGCTTATTACTCCATCCAAAAAGGAAAAACATCTCAACTCTTTTTTGCTGCTTTATTCGATGCAGCTGATCGGGGTGTTCATGTTCGAATCATTTTAGACGGGATTTTTCACAACATGCGCGGAGAATTGCGTGATATTCCAGATGCCATTGCAGCTCACCCCAATGTGGAGTTAAGGTATTATGAACCACTCCACATATTTATGCCATGGACATGGCATAACCGTCTGCATGACAAGATCCTTCTTGTCGACAACACATATGGCATCATTGGCGGCCAAAATATTGGTGATAGATACATGGCATTGCAACCCCAAAAAGACTATGTATTCGATCGGGATGTCCTTGTTTACAATCCAAACCATAATACGAACAGCACGGTTGTTGAAATGAAAAAATATATAAATCGGTTATGGAACCATCCATTCACCAAACCAGAAAAACATGCAAAACGTCAGCATCATGCAAAGGGGTTAAAAGAGCTGGCTCGGCTGGCTCAGTTATATAAAAAAGCTTGGGCTCAGAGCGATCCTTTTGTTAAAGTGTTGCCGAAGGAATGGGCTCAAGGAGCTCTTCATTCCGACCACGTCGCTTTCATTCACAATCCAATCCAAAGGCTGTATAAAGATCCGACCATGTGGAGAGCATTTGTTCATTTTGCCAATCAAGCAAAGTCGAAAGTGTACCTTCAGACGCCATATGCCATTCCCACCAAGAAAATGAAGAAAGCAGTACATCTGTCGATGAATCCAAAAGCAGAATGGATCATGCTAACCAATTCAATTCAGCAGACCCCTAACCCTTTGGCTTTCGCGGGATACTTAAGCTCTAAGAAACGGTTGCTTGATACCAGTCTGGCCATTTATGAATACCAAGGCCCTTATTCCATACACGGCAAATCATTTGTCATGGATGATTACCTCAGCATGGTTGGTTCTTATAATCTTGATCCCAGATCCGCCTTTCTAAATACCGAATCTGCTGTGGTCATTTCTGGTTCTGCATTCGCCAACGAACTAACAGAGGCTATGGATATCAAACGTGCACATAGTACGCGTGTGAATAAAGGTGAGCATCCAGCAGAATCTACGAATCAGAAAGGCTCTGTTTTCAAACGAATGGCAATCACAGCTTTATCCAAACTGTCTTTTCTCTGGAAATTTCTGTTGTAGGAAAGAACCCACATTCTTTTGAGTTGAATTTTTGCGCTACTTTCACAAATTTTAATTGTTCACGGAATGTTCACTTATGTGGAGGGGTTCGTCATCTCTATAATTACGAAGGTAAACAGAGAGGATGAGAGAATTGCCAACAAGCAAGAAGGAACAAATTATTTTCGGATTAATGATGTGTATAGGAATGGTCGTCGTCATGATGACTTTCAATTTATGGCACAGTGGGTTACTCGGTAAGATGTCCCCGCTTGAGATACTGCTTCAATTCATAATGTGTTTTGTCATCGCGTTTCTGGTGGAGTCCTTCATTGTTGGACCTATAGCGAGAAAGATTGCCTTTTCCTTGCCCTTTGAAAAGTCCAACAAGATGCTGGGTGTGCTCGCCATGTCATTTGTCATGGTGATTGGCATGGTTCTGATCATGTCCTTGTATGGGATGGTTTCAGCATATCTGGCGGATCAATTAAATGGGGCATCTGTACTCCGTACGTACCTTCATACAATCGCTCGTAACTTCAGCCTGGGGCTTCCATATCAATTGATCATTTTGGGGCCCCTCGTGCGATATGTATTCGGTAAATTCATCAAGGATAACAGGCCTGTTGCCTGTTGTTAACAAAAGTGTGTGATGCAGCTGGGCCCACAGTATTTCCTGGGCAATCTTGTGCAACGCAAGCATTCGAGGTTATAGTGTGTGCTAGTCTCGTTAGAACAGAATAACACTACAAAAAAAGAAGTCCACCATCAGGTCATGAAGGTGGACATCTTGATATATTTAATAGGTAATCCTCAGGAAAGGATAAATACATAACTGTTAAGTCGCAGGATCGGCTATACGTTTGTTCTGCCATTGATACGTGATCACGCTAATGACAAGCAGGCCAACTGCAAAGATGGCAAGCATCCATGCAGATTGATTAACCTCCAGATGATCAAGACTCCATCCCGTGGTCAAAGGCAGAATAGCACCGCCGACCCCGCCTGAGGCAATCAAGATGCTTGGTGTGGATTCTTCTGTTCCAGGCAGCAGTTTACTAGCGAAGACAAGGGCAATGGAGAAGATGCCTGACATCGCAAGTCCAAGCAGTAAGATGATGAGAAATGCAGACCAGATTTGGTTTGTAAATGGGAATACCATTAACAAAAGAACAGACGCGAGACAACTGTACAGGACATACACGCGGTATTGGAATTTCTCTGCGATATATCCGGCGAAGAGTCGTCCGACAGACATGGCAATCCAGAAACAGGTGACGCTAAGAGCTGCTCCAGCTTCCTTCATGTTCATTTTCTCAATCAGGATCGCTGGCATGAAGTTCGCAAGACTCATCTCCGTGCCAACATACAGGAAGAAGAACAGGACGAATAGTACCAGAAGAGTCAGGTTACGGCCACGATAGGTTGGACCGGGTGTGCTGACTGCTGCGGAATGCAGTTCACCTGATGTCCGGGCAGTGTGAGTATGTCCCGAAGCATCCACTGGCTTCCGTCGATCCAATACTTGATCCAGTTCACCGAATGATCCCTTCGCCCAGAAGACAAAGGTCAGCGCTGCACAGATCGCAACAACGAGAAAAGAGAGGCGCCAGTATCCGGCAGCAATCAGACCGCTGGCAATGAGCGGCATGACCATCGCCCCGATTCCGAATAACACTTCAAGTCGGCTCATGGCAACGGCCGTATTATCTTTGATAGCAGCGATGATAATCGTGCCAATGACAGCTTCAACCATTCCGAATCCGAAGCCGGCCGCGGGTGCGATGACGAACATCCAGCCCCAGGGTGGCAGCAGCATGTAGGCTAATTCTGCGATACAGAGCAGTGCTGTGGCGATTAACAGGCCTCCCCGTTTACCGAAGCGTCGGTTCAGCCATGGGGATAACAATACACCGCCCAGGAATCCGGCAAATTGAGCGAAGATCAGCGTCCCGCCCTGACTATAATCTTTGCCGTAATGTACAAGTGCAACCGGCAGAATGGAACCGAGCACAACGTGGGCAAGTCCAATAAGGAAATAGGATAGACATCCGATCCAAAGTAATTTTTTCATACAGAACTCCTTCTACTTATATACATAAATTGAGGATCACAATAAAGCGCAATCTTGGAGACAAAGTCTATCATAACAGGACATGTTAAGTTGTGCCATGAATTCCTGATAGATACAGAAGGTTGCAAATAGGTCCGGCGTTCGTATATACTGAGACACAACAATTACAGATCGGAACATGCCGTTGAAGAGCATCCAACTCGGAGGCGTTTTCGCCAGGGGAGCGATATTTCCCCAAGTTAACCGGAACCGCCCGTTATCGCGGACCAAGAGGCTGGAATCAGGATATCCTGATTCAGCAAGTTGGGTGGCACCGCGAGCAGAGCGCTCCTCGTCCCAAGGGATGAGGGCGCTCTTTGTATTTTTACAGCCAAAGGAGACGGTGACCATGTTGGAAATGAAGTGGATTCGGGCACATGCAGAAGAGGTTCAGGCGGCGGCAGACGGTAAAAAAATCAAGATCAACATTCGTACATTGTTAGAGCGGGATGAAGAACGCAGAACACTTTTGCAGGAATCAGAAGAAGGACGCAGGTTGCGCAATACGTTATCTGCGGACATTGGCAGGCTAATGCAGGCTGGTAAACGGGAACAGGCTGAGGGTTTGCGGACGCAAGTGAAGCAGCTCAATGCACAGTTGGAACAGGTGGAAGCCAAGCTTGCCCCTGTGCAGGAGGAAGTAACCAAGTTGCAATGGCTGGTGCCCAATATCGTATCTCCAGATACCCCCAATGGCTCGTCGGACGCAGATAATGTAGAGCTGCGACGTGTGGGAGAGTTACCAGCGTTCGAGTACGCTACCAAAGATCACGTAGAACTTGGGGAACTGCACGATCTGATCGATATTCCCCGTGGAGTGAAGATTGGCGGTACGCGAAGCTATATATTGAAAGGTGCTGGCCTATTATTGCATCGGGCAGTACAGCAACTTGCGCTGGATCTGTTACTGAAGCACGGGTTTACACCAATGGAGGTTCCCCTGATGGTCAGGGAGGATGCGCTGGTGAACACCGGATTCTTCCCAACCGGTCGAGATCAAGTCTACGAACTCGAAGGGGAGAACAAGTGGCTGGTGGGAACTTCTGAAGTGCCGCTGGTCTCGTATTATGCGGATGAGATTGTCGATGTTCAAGAGCCGGTGAAGCTGGCCGCGGTATCGACATGTTTCCGCAGTGAGGTTGGCTCTGGCGGACGTGATGTACGCGGATTGTATCGTGTGCACCAGTTTGCCAAAGTCGAGCAGGTCATTCTCTGTGCCCCTGATGCAGAAGAATCGGAGCGCATGTTGCAAGAGATTACGGGACACGCCGAGGAATTGCTGCAATTACTTGAACTGCCTTATCGTGTTGTGGCCGTGTGTACCGGAGATATGTCGCAGAAAACGTACAAACAGTACGACATCGAGACCTGGATGCCAAGCCGCGGTGCATATGGAGAAACCCATTCGTCGTCGAATTTGCATGATTTCCAGGCTCGCCGTTCGAATATTCGTTGCGTGGATGCCGAAGGCAAGTTGGCTTATTGTCATACGCTGAATAATACGGCGGTGGCGTCGCCGCGTATCTTGATTCCGTTGCTTGAGAATCATCAGCAGGAAGATGGAAGCATCCGCATTCCGGCAGCCCTGCGGCCCTATATGGGCGGTGCCGAGAGCTTGATTTTGCCAGAGCAGAATGAAGTGAAGTAGAGAGGTTAGGTAACGCCTATGGAAGTGAAGAATCAGAAAAGGAACCCCTTGACCGGGGTTCCTTCTAATTAAACATATGATCTGTTACCCACTGGTACTCTTGTTCAAGTCGAGCTGCCAATTTGGGATCTTCCTCGGCTGTAACTTTTCTCATGTATGTTAAATCAATCGTATCAAATTGACTGTAAATCAGGTAACGTGCCCATTCCAAGCTTCGGGCATCTGTCCAGTACTCGGAGGCTCTCAATCGATCCAAAATAAGGTCGTCTATTCCAATTACGTAGCAGTAGCCTTCAGGTGTTAATAATTTGATAATCTTATCTTTTGAACCTTCCAGTGTATCAGAAGGTATTTCGATAGGGATGTCCATTTCGGAGACATAATAATGTCTTCCTTCGCGGACGAAACCCAGATGATCAAATAAACTTCGGGCTAAATCATCTCTGATCATGACCAGATCAACATCAGCTGTCTTGTAACTTCCAGAAGTGTATAGTTCAACAGCGTGTCCCCCAACAATAATGGCTGGATCTGCATCTAATTCATCAAGAATAGGAGTAATAATACCCATAACATAGAACTCTTTTAAATCACTTTTGGTCACATCAGCTGCAAGTTCCTTCAATTTTCGTTTAGCCCATTTAATTCTTTCCTGCATTTCTGGTGTTTGAATACGTTCCATGGTTCACCTATATTCTTTAACGCAGCTTCCATTCACGCTCGTTAATGATTTCGATTTGTCCAGATTCAAGGGCTTTTTTGAAGCGATTGCGGGCTGTTTTCATCAATAGAACCATTTCGTCTTCAGGACGAATCTTGGTGGATGTCGAAGTGACGATAGCTTTCATACGTTTACGGTTATTTTTAGGTGAAACCATATCAAGCAAATTCTTTTCGATCATACATATCCCACCCCCATCTTTTAGGTTTATTAAAACAGTATTACGCGACCTTCCCATATTATACAATGAAATTTATGAATTGTTCCAAGACTCCCACTTACGTTATTCAACTTTGTGCAATGCGTATCCGATATAATATAATAGAAGTAAAATATTGGATTATGGGAGATGGGGATAGAAATGAGTAGAATCAAACTGGCTCTTCGAGGCACGCTTGCTCTAATAATCGCGTTAGCCGTAATGGTTCCTTCGTTAGCCTTGGCGGCAACGGGTGATGTGACATCGATTGAAATTACCAATAGTAGCCCGCAGAAGTTGAGTGTATCCGAGACAGCTAGGCTTCAGGTGATGGCAACCGTAGAAGGTTTTGATAACAAACAGGATGTTACCGAAGGTGTCACATGGTCCACCAGCAATGCAGCAGTTGCGACGATGGTAAAAGGTAAAGTCAAGGCTGTGGCCGCGGGCGAAGCAACCATTTTTGCACAGGTAGACGGGGCAAAAGCCCAGTTGGTTGTCCAGGTGCAGGAGAAGATCAAAAGCATCAAAGCTTCACCGAAATCCTATAGTTTTGTTAAAGGTAGCGAAAGTACTCTTCCCAAAGTAAGCATTGTCCGTGCGAACGGCAAGGAAGAGGATGTGACGTCTGAGATTGTGTGGTCGGTATCAAGTAACTCGGCTGTGTTGGAAAATGGGAAAATTAAGGGCAACACACCAGGCAGAGTAATGCTGCAAGGCAAATACGGCTCAGAGACAGTGAAAGTTCCTGTTGCCGTAACGGATGTGATCACCAAAGTAGAGGTTACCCCTGCAACTATGCAGCTGAATATTAAGAAGTCCAAAGCGTTGAAGGTCATCGGGACCTACGCGAATGGCAAAACGATCAACCTTTCGAAACAAATCATATGGACCTCTTCCAACACGAATGTAGCTATCGTGAAAAATGGAGCCGTTAAGACGCTGACGGAAGGACAAGCGACCTTGACAGGAACTTATCAAAATCAGACAATAAAGGCAGAGGTTACCGTTGTGCCTTTGCTCAAAAAGTTGATTACAGGCCAGAAAAAATTGGTCTTGTCCCCGCAGGGAAGTACAACGCTGAGTGTGATGGCCCAGTATGATACAGGCAAGACCACTGTTGTGACCAACAGTGCGGTGTGGAGTAGCACGAAGCCAGGCGTAGCCACAGTAACGAATGGCAAGATTGTGGCTGTAGGCAAAGGTAAAACATCCATAACGGCCAAATGGGGCAACAAAAAAGTGACGATCCCTGTTACAGTAAAATAAATCAGTGCAAGACACCGTTAAAATCATCAATATCATCAAGGTAACAGACAACTAGGGGCGTAGATATACGCTCCTTTTTGGATATAGAAATCCAACGAACATCAAGGAGTGAGCTTGGGAATGACAGATCCATTGCAACCGGAAAACTGGCCTGCCTGGGCCACAGAGCAGGTAGAGATTGCTCCGGCTAACCCCAATTGGAGTACGCAGGCTCGGGAAGAAATTCAGCAACTCAAACACCTTTTACAGCAGTTTAATATCCATCAATTCGAACATATCGGAAGCACATCCATTCCAGGGTTACCCGCCAAACCCATTATTGATCTAATGGCAGAGGTACAGTCTTGGGATGACATGGATCTGATTGCGGATCAGCTGAATCCGTTAGGCTGGAACTATGTTCCGCCTGAATTGGATGGCCGGGAATATAGACGATTTTGGGTCAGGGTTAAGGATGGGAAGAGAGCTGCACACCTTCATCTGATGCGCCCGGGAGAGGAACGTTGGGATCGCCAAATCCGCTTTCGGGATGTGCTGAGAAAACGTCCAGATCTGGTGGAAGCTTACGCTGTCCTGAAGGCGAAGCTGGCTGACGAGAATAAGGAAGACAGGGAATCGTATACTGCTGCCAAAACGCAATTTATTTTACAAGTGCTTGATGAAGGCGTGTGATTGATTGAAAAGCGTACTTATCAGAGACAGGCTGATCTATTTCTTCGCAGTCATGATGACCATGGCGGCAGGACTCGCATCCAGACACTTGGGTGAACGATTGCCGGATTGGGTGCATGAACATTTCGGAGATGCATTATGGGCGGGCATGATTTATTTCGGAGTACGCATGGTGTGGCCTCATCGCAGCTTGGTATGGGCGATGTGTTTTAGCTGTGTGTTCAGCTGGCTGATTGAGTTCTCGCAATTGTTTCAGACGCCTTGGCTGATTGAGATACGTTCAACCGTATGGGGTGCTCTTGTTTTAGGACATGGTTTTCTGGTGATCGATCTGATTCGATATACGGTCGGTATTCTGTGCATGGTTGTAATAGATCGTTATTTCCTGAGAAATAAGATGGATGGATGATGAACTCAAGTGAATCAGGGAGGTACTCTGAATGAATGTAGAAAAACTTTTTGCTGAATCGCCACAATTCGAAACACAGCGGTTAAAGCTGAGACGCCTTGCGATGGATGATCTTGATGAATATTATGCGTTTGCCTCTGATCCGCGAGTGAGTCAGCAAAGCTTGTGGAACTGCCATGAGACGGTGGAGGATTCAATTCAATATATTCAGCGGGTACTGGATAATTATGAACGGAAAACGATACATATCTGGGCTTTTGTTTTGAAGGAAACAGGGACCTTGATCGGGAGAGGTGGCATTTTTCATCTCAACGAACCCATGCAGAGTGCTGAACTGGGGTACGCAATAGCCAGCAGTCACTGGGGCAAGGGTCTGGCAGCAGAAGCGATGCAACCCATCGTGGATTATTGCTTACAGGAACTGGACTGCAATCGGCTGGAGGGGAAATGTAATGCAGGCAACATAGGCTCTGCACGTGTCATGGAGAAGCTGGGCATGTCGTACGAAGGTTTGCTACGCAAACAGTTGAAGATCAAAGGTGTATTTACGGATCAAAAAGTGTACTCCCGTATCCGGGATGATCTATAATACTTCCAATGACGCATAGGGTACATCGCAGAAATTGAAGGAGGCGGAACCATGATCTACAGTATTATTTCCCGTTCTTTGTGGGAGCAAGTATCAAAGGGGAGTGAGTATGCACCAGATAGCCTGGAGACGGACGGATTCATTCATTGTTCCACCAAAGAACAGATTCCATGGGTAGCCGGGCAATATTATGCAGGTCGCACAGATCTGTTATTGCTCAGTATTGATGAGAAGGCGTTGAAGCCAGAACTGGTATATGAGGATCTCTACGAATTGAATGAACTATACCCACATATCTATGGAGAGCTCAATCTGGATGCGGTGCGTAAAGTCATTCCATTTGAACCGAATGCAGACGGTACGTTCTCATTCCCGGAATAAAGTAACATGTGACGTATCTGTCTGAACGTGATCAGGGGTTATCATACTTTTCCGAAGGGCGGTTAACGGATGGATATGAATGAGGTTTTTCTGGAGACAGCCGAGAAACAATTTTTGTATTATAAGCAGCTCGGAGAAAAAGCCATGGCACAACTGGAGCCCGAGCAGTTGTTTCAATCCTGGAATGAAGACGCGAACAGCATTGCTGTTATCGTAAAACATTTATGGGGCAATATGTTGTCCCGCTGGACGGATGTACTGACAACAGATGGAGAGAAACCATGGCGTGAACGGGATGCCGAATTCGTGAATGATATTTCTTCCCGGGAAGAGTTGCTCTCCAAATGGGAAGAAGGCTGGAATTGTCTACTCGAAGCCATTCGTTCGTTTACCCCGGAACAATTGTCTCATATCATATACATTCGCAATGAAGGACACACCGTCATGGAGGCTATTATTCGGCAATTGGCACATTATCCGTATCACATAGGACAGATTGTATTTGCCGCCAAAATGCTTAAAGAAACAGCGTGGGACAGTCTTTCGATTCCGAGGAACGGGTCTGCTCAATATAATGGTGGCAAATTTGCCAAACCGAAAGCACGAAAACATTTTACAGAAGATGTACTTCATATAGAAAAAGGTGAGGAATTACAATGACCCAAATCGCATTGATTCGCCATGGAAGCACGGCGTGGAATAAGGAAAAACGATCTCAGGGCCAGACGGATAATCCGCTGGATCAGGATGGAAGGGAACAGGCGGTATTACTTGCTGCGAGACTGGCCGAGGAATCCTGGGATGCCATCTATGCAAGTGACTTGGAGCGTGCAAGTGAGACGGCTCGCATCATCGGTGACCGCTTGGGCATTCAGGAGATTCATCTGGACCCTAGGCTTCGCGAGATGGACGGGGGTCAGGTCGAAGGAACGACGGAAGCAGAACGTATAGCCAAGTGGGGAGTGGACTGGAGTACCCTGGATCTGGGACGGGAGCTTGCGGATGCAGGGACTGTTCGAGGCAGTGCGGTGCTTGAGGATATTGTACAGCAGCACCCCGATGGTAGAGTGATCGTTGTCAGTCACGGAGCTGTCCTGCGGAATACACTGCGAGGTCTGGTGCCTGAACTGGATATCAGCGTGAAGCTGTCCAACACATCCATTACCCGGATCGCCAAGAAAGAGAATGTCTGGCAATGCGAACTGTACAATTGCAGCACGCACTTGGATTCGTCTGGGGAGTCACGATAGATGAATGCTCCGACATTAAAGCAAAAATTACAGCATATCCAGTCGGCTAATCATTCCATTGATAACGAGGAACAGCCTTACGAAATGGCGCTGCATATGATGAATCATATTGGCAGTCCTGACCCTGTTCTGCGAGATGAATTGATTTATGTTACGTTTGCGACCTGGATTGGACAGGGTGTATTTTCGGAAGACCAGCTCCGGCATGTGTTGCAGTTGGCGCTGGACGATCAACACCTTTTCTACGGGATCGGAGAGCAGGGAACAGACAGTGTGTTTACACGGACGTTCTCCGTGTTGTTACTGCCTCCAATTCTGAATGTGGATCGTCAGCGACCCTTCCTGAACAAGGAGGATATCGGGGGGATTCACCATCGTTTGACTACATATCTGGAACATGAAAAAGATGTTCGCGGCTACGTCGATGATAAGGGTTGGGCGCATGCTCCGGCACACGCGGCTGATGCAGTTGAAGATCTGGCACAATCGCCATTTCTGGAGCGAACGGATCTGCTGGAACTTCTGCATGCATTCGCTGTAAAAATAACGGAATCCACTGTGGTTTACATCCATGATGAGGATCAGCGAATAGCGCATGCTGTAATTACCATTCTTCGTCGCAATCTGTTGGAGCAAAAGGATATTACGGTGTGGATCGATTCCCTTCATCCAGGAGATAAGGCAGAGAACAGATCACTTCTGGAAAGCAGTCAGATGAGCCTGAATGTGCGTCTGTTTTTGCAGACACTCTATTTTGCGATCCGGAGGGAAGTAGCTGAGCCGTTTCCAGCAGTTCGGTCTACGATATTGAAGGTATTAGAAAGAGAGAAGTAATGGGACATTAGATATGTGGATGTGGGAAAAGGGGGAGATGACGTGACCAAACAGTCGTATTCATGGACGAAGCATATGCTATCCCCGCTGGGTGAAACAGCCATTATTATCGATTGCGGGGATGACTTGTCTGAAGTTGTACACCACAGGGTGATGTCCGTATGTGCTTTGTTGGAAAAGTCCACGTTGCCTGCGATGATCGAATGGGTACCTTCATACACGTCAGTCACGCTGTTTTATGATCCGTTTATCTCCTCTTACCCTCAGTTATGCCAGATTCTACTTCAACAGTTGAATCAAATGAAGGAATCCGTACAAGACAAGCCCAGAACGGTCACAATTCCCGTATGTTACGGTGGCGACTGGGGGCCTGATCTGGACTATGTTGCGAGTGAACATGGACTGACCGCAGAGGAAGTTATTGCGATTCATACATCCGGGGACTATCTGGTACACATGATTGGATTCGCACCGGGTTTTCCTTATCTCGGCGGGTTATCCGATCGGATTGCTACACCCAGACGGGCAACGCCAAGGCTTCGGGTAGAGGCCGGTACAGTAGGTATTGGTGGCAAACAGACGGGAATCTATCCGGTGGATACACCCGGTGGATGGCAATGTATTGGAAGAACGCCACTCCGGTTGTTTCGTCCGGATGAGCATGTGCCGAGTTTGCTGGCAGCAGGTGATCGGGTTCGATTTGAACAGATTACGATGCAGGACTATCTGGCGTTGAAGCGGAAGGAGGGCGAAGGATGAGTATTGAAGTGATTCGCCCTGGTCTGTTATCTACCGTTCAGGATGAAGGCAGAACTGGCTATCGCCGGTATGGTATTCATCCTGGCGGGGTCATGGACACCTTTGCAGCCAGAGCAGCCAATATGCTTGTGGGCAACTCCCGTCATGCGGCAGTGCTGGAGATGACGATGACGGGGCCTAGGCTTCGGTTTCATGAGAGTCGGCTTATCTCATTATGTGGGGCCGATCTGACGGCAACCGTGGATCATCAGCCTGTACCGTTATGGCGTCCTGTGCTGGTGCGGGCAGGAAGCGTACTGAAGTTTGGCCAATGTCGTCATGGCTTGCGCGGTTATCTGGCGATTGCGGGCGGAATAGCTGTACCAGAAGTCATGGGTAGTCGAAGTACAGATCTCAAGACAGGTCTTGGCGGTGTGGAGGGACGAGCCTTATGCGTGGGGGATTTGTTGCCTACGGGGGAACCTTCTGTTGAAGCGCGAGTATGGATGCAGCGTATGGAGAAGAAGGCAGAGGAGAATGAACGGGACCACCGAATATTGGTGCCTGCGTGGTTCTTGTCTGAGCGGGAAAGACCTGACTATGATGGCAGATCTGTTATTCGCTTAATGCAGAGCAAGGACAGTTTGCTGTTCAGCCAAGAAAGTCTGGAGCAATTCTATGGCGAAAAATACGTCATTTCTCCGCAATCGGATCGGATGGGTTATCGATTGCAAGGCTCAAGGCTGGCGCTGGATCAACCACTGGAGCGGTTGTCTGAAGCTGTTACCTATGGCACGGTGCAGGTGCCGCCGGATGGACAGCCAATCATCTTGATGGCAGACCATCAGACGATTGGAGGTTATCCTGTGATTGCACAGGTAGCACGGGTGGATATGCCAATCCTGGCTCAAGCCAAGCCAGGAACACGAATTGCTTTTAAACAGATTACGTATGATCAAGCCCGGCAGTTGTATAACGAACAGGAATGCAACATGCAGCTCATCGACAAGCTGATACGCAGAAGAATCGCAGAAATGGAGAGCGCTCAATGAATACCTCGAATACCTTGGATATCAATTGTGATCTGGGCGAAAGTTATGGTATATATCGCACTCTATCGGATGAGGCTATTCTACCCTTGATTACGTCAGCCAATATTGCCTGCGGGTTTCATGCAGGAGACCCGGCCACGATGCGGCTGACCGTGGAGAGGGCGTTGTTGCATCAGGTTGCGATTGGAGCCCATCCCGGGTTGCCGGATTTGCAAGGGTTTGGCAGAAGACGAATGGAGATTACGCCAAGGGAAGCATATGACATGGTGGTATATCAGATGGGTGCGCTGGATGCCTTTGTCCGTGCAAGTGGAGGGCGCATGCATCACGTGAAACCGCACGGTGCCTTATACAATATGGCCGCAGAAGATGCGAAGCTTGCTGAAGCCATCGCGGAGGCGATCTATCAAGTACAGCCCGAACTGTATCTGTATGGCCTCGCGGGTAGTGAGCTGATTAACGCTGCGAATCGCATCGGTCTGCGTAGTGTGAGTGAAGTGTTCGCAGATCGAACCTATGGGGCGGATGGAAAGTTAACTCCTCGCAGCCATGCCGGAGCCCTCATTGAAGAATCGGGACAAGCGATTGCTCAAGTGCTTCGGATGGTGAAAGAAGGCGTGGTTGTATCCACGGATGGTACACTGGTTCCCATTAAGGCAGAGACGGTATGTATCCACGGTGACGGTTCGAACGCTCTCGCATTTGCGCAAGAGATTCGTCGGGTACTGGAATCGGAAGGGGTTAGGCTGTCCGCGCAAACAGCTGGATAAACCTCTACAGCAGAACGACAGCTTACAGATTGTTTTGTTAAATTGAACTGTGAAACTTGGAATGACAAGGAGTGAAGAACAGAATGAAACCCATACGCAACTCGGCGAAGGCCGTCATTGTGCAGGATGCACGATTGCTGGTCATCCGGCTGGAAGATCAATATGGTACCGCTTATGTGTTCCCAGGTGGGGGGCAGGAGAAGGGTGAAGAACTCAAGGATGCGGTCGCGCGTGAATGTCTGGAGGAGATTGGTCAGGCCGTGAACGTAGGAGAGCTGTTACATATCCGTGAATATATCGGAAAAAATCATGAATTCGCCGAGTGGGATGCAGATATCCACCAGGTTGAATTTTATTTTGCATGCAGCCTGAAGGATCCGGAGGCAACTATTTTTGAAGGCTCTAATCCAGACGACAACCAAGTCGCCGTGGAATGGATTGCACTTGGAGAGCTGTCCCAGATTCGTTTATATCCAAAAACCATTGGTGAGTTGCTGCTTACATCGGGCACTTCCTCAATCTATCTGGGAGATCTGAATTAAATCAGCCAAGAAGAAATATCGTGCTAACTTCTTTATGTAAACATTTTTATAATCAGCTTTTCCAATATTGTCACGTTTGCGTATCGGTTCATGGATTCACCATAGGTGAGGTGGGTACACTATAAGTACAGGCTTATTACACCTAACGTAAGTTGACTGTACTTATACACAGCAACGGAGCGGATAAAACCTAAAGAAGCGAAACCTGCAAAGTTAAGTACAGGTTTCTGTTTGAACTTTAGCTTACCCACTCCTCAAATTGGAAGAACGGTAGACGTAGTGGAGGGGACGGAATCGATTCTGAGGAAGCGAAGCGTTCGCCTTTATCACCGGATTTTCCCTTTGAGAAAAGGGAATCAAAAAAATCTGGGGATAACAGCGATCCAAAGAACGATCCGTACCCGGAACGGCCGCCTACACAGTCCTTCCAACATTCCCCCAAAAACCGAAAGGAGCACTTCCCATGAACCAGACTGAATTGGAACAAAACATTGTAAAAGCATTGGAAAACAACCCTTTTTGCAGCTTCTCCACTGTGGAGAACGGTAAACCAAAATCCCGTTATATGGCGCTTTTCAACGATGGACTGAACATTCATCTGGCAACGAACCGCCGCACACACAAAGTAGAAGAGCTGGAGAATAATCCGAATGTTAGCCTTCTGCTCGGTTATGAGGCTGGTGGCTCCAAGGAAGTAGTTGAGATCGAAGGAACCTGTGAAGTGACGAAGAACGAGGGCTTGCGTGAGCAAGTATGGAACGACGAACTGAAGGCATGGTTCGATGGACCTAACGATCCGAACTATGTCATTCTGGACATCACACCGGCTCGTATTGAATACACAGGGAAAGACCACGAGCACCTCGTGTGGGAACAATAATTCGAATATGAAAATAACCTTTGCGAAGTAGCGTCCGTATGCGTAACTACGCGCAGAGTTCAATCCAACCGTGAAAGCCATGAAGGCTTCACGGTTTTTGTTATGGATGAATAATACTGAATTGGACATCGATGTAAGGCGTATGTAATATACGTATTTTGAAACAAATAAGCACTATATACCTACTAAAATATTGAAGAAATTGTCGAAATCACGCATGATATTGTAAACTCGGCCCGGTATGTGCGGGTAATGTAAAAAATAATGCTTTTCAATGGCCTAACATTGCGTTATGATTTGGAATGTAAACGACAAGCACAGACATAAATAGATGTTCATGTGAGATAAACTTACCTGGAGTTCCGATGCATGTCATCTGAGCATCAGTACGCACAACCCATGAAATCTATCTTTTTTCTGCGCCTGTTCGTTTGCCCATTCATGCATGATTCAATGTACATAACCGGGAGGGGTTATTTTGAAAACGAGTAAAAAAGTATTATCAAGCCTGACTGCCGCTTTGGTTGCATTAAACGTGCTTGCGGTATTTCCGGTACCTGTATCGGCTGCGGATGCTGCCAAAGTGAAGCTGCGGATCATGGAAACCACAGACATTCATACCAACCTGGTTAACTATGACTACTATTCCGACAAAGAGACAGACCAGTATGGACTCGCCAAAACAGCTACACTGATTAAGAAAGCCCGTGACGAGGCGAAGAACAGCCTGCTGTTTGATAACGGGGATCTGATTCAGGGAAATCCGCTGGGAGACTACTCTGCGAAGATTGATCCACTGAAAAAGGGTGAGACTCACCCTGTATATAAAGCGATGAATCTGCTCGATTATGATGCAGGTAACATCGGTAACCATGAATTCAACTATGGTCTGGACTTCCTGGACATGACGCTGGAGGGAGCGAACTTCCCTTACATTAATGCCAATGTCTATGTAGACGATGGTGATGATGATGAGACGAACGACAAGAACTATTTCACACCTTATGAGATTTTGGACAAAAAAGTAACGGATGAGACTGGCAAGGAACATACGATCAAAGTGGGTGTGATCGGATTCGTGCCGCCACAAATCATGCAGTGGGACAGCGCTAATCTTGAAAGCAAAGTAATCGCCAAAGATATTATCGCTACTGCGAAAAAATTCATTCCTGAGATGAAAGCAAAAGGTGCAGACATTATTGTAGCTATTCCTCACTCCGGATTTGAGGAAATTCCTCAAACGGATCTGATGGAGAACTCCGTATTGTATCTGAGCCAAGTTGAAGGCATTAATGCAATTTTGTTTGGACATGCCCACAAAGTGTTCCCAAGTGCTGATTTTGCCGGCAAAAAAGGGGTAGACCTGGAGAAGGGCACCATTAATGGCGTTCCTGCTGTAGAGCCAGGATTCTGGGGGGATCACCTGGGAATTATTGATCTGGATCTAGAACAAGTGGATGGTAAATGGAAAGTGGTGGATTCCAAAACGGAAGCACGCCCAATCTATGACACAGAAGGCAAAAAGCCACTGGTAGAAGCGGATCAGGACATCATTGATGCGGTTCACGAAGAGCATGAAGGCACATTGGAGTATGTACGTGGTCCGGTGGGCGAAACGACTGCACCAATCAACAGCTTCTTCGCGCTGGTTCAGGATGATCCATCCATTCAGATCGTAACGAATGCACAGAAATGGTATGTTGAAAAACATATGCAAGGTACGGAATATGAGAAAATTCCTGTATTATCCGCAGGTGCTCCATTCAAAGCAGGTGGACGTTCAGGCGCTTCGTATTACACGAATATTCCTACAGGAACCATTGCGATCAAAAACGTAGCAGACCTGTACGTGTATCCAAATACGGTACATGCTGTAATGGTTAATGGCGCAGAACTGAAAGAATGGCTGGAATGGTCTGCAGGCCAATTTAATCAGATCGACCCGGCTAAAGGTGGACAACAACAACTGATCAACAATGATTTCCCAACGTACAACTTCGATGTTATCGATGGCGTAACGTATCAGATTGATGTAACCCAGCCAGCCAAATACGATAGCAAGGCTGTGATCGTTAATGCATCCGCAAGTCGGATCAAGGATCTGAGCTTTAACGGCAAACCGGTTGACCCGGCACAAAAATTCATTGTAGCGACGAATAACTACCGTGCTTCTTCATCCAAACTGGCTAACCCGGACGGCAAACGAATCGTTCTGGCTGCACCGGATGAGAACCGTCAAGTGATCATCGACTACATTCGTGAGAATAAAACGATTAATCCAGCAGCGGACGGCAACTGGTCCCTGGCACCAATCAAACCATCTGCTGGTGTAACTGCAGCAGCGCTAAACGATCTTGAAGTTGTGTTTGCTTCTTCCCCGGATGCGAAAGAGCTGGTTGAAGCGAATCCAGCGATGTCGTTCATCGGTACGAACAAAGAAGGATTTGCGGAGTATGGCTTGAAATTGACAGGTGAAGCAACGACAACACCTGAAACTGGTACGGAGCCAGCTCCAACGCCTAAACCAACGCCAACGCCGACACCTAAGCCACAACCTGAGAAACCGGCAACCAACAACAAGGTTGTATACGTAGTGAAAAAAGGAGATAACCTGTACCGCATCGGTTTGAAATATGGTGTGGACTGGCGTAAGCTAGCGACAGCTAACCAAATCTCAAATGTGCACAACCTGAAAGTTGGACAGAAAATCGTGATTCCCGCTTCATAAGTTTAATAAGCGGTGAAGAGGAGACCGACAGTCATCAGACTGTCGGTCTTTTTTTCTGCAAATTTGAATATATCTGTTCCAAATAACCGTCATAGAGGAAGTCATCAAAACAGTAGAGATTAATTTCAAGACCCATGATATAATATTTACAAACTTTGGGTATATACAAGTGAACATTAATGAACGTGGAATCATAAATTGGCAAGGGGGGTCCTACATGAATTGCAGTGGCTGCAGTCCAATCTATCCTATAGAGGGTCAAGGTACCTTGTACCTGCGTCCCAATTCCCCCGCTTTGCTGGAAGCGCTGCAAACGCCGGGAAGACATATCGAAACATCGGATGACATGATGTGGATGCATTTCTCGAATCTTGAGGCGGTTCAGAGCTTGATCGAGGAGATTGTGCAAATGGAGCCAACGTTAACTCACTCCCTAACCGTTCAGATTATGCCTTTATACGAAAAGGCCAGCAATGAAAGCTGGATCAGTCTAAGCATGCAGCAATCTCGTTTCAAACATGCCGATTTGGTTACCGTTATTTTGGAGCATCAATTCAGCAGTCATATGCAGCCCATCGTTGATGCATCGGAGCAAATTATTGGCTATGAGTTTTTACTTCGTCCGTCTGATCATGGAAAATCCTTCAGTTCCTATGAATTATTTGAAGTTGCGCGAGCGACTGGGTTACATTCTTTTCTGGATCGAACTGCGCGTATTACTGCCATTGAGACCAGTGCCCATTTTCTGCCGCAAGGTGTTAAACGCTTCGTGAATTTCCTGCCTTCCTCCATATATAACCCCGAATATTGTCTGACACATACGTTTGAAGCGATTGAACGTCTTTCGCTTGACCCTAAAGATTTTGTGTTTGAAGTCGTGGAAACAGAGCAGATTCAGCATATGTCCATCTTGCAGCATATCTTTGAGGTGTATCGATCCCGTGGAATGTCCGTTGCACTGGATGATGTAGGTGCTGGATATTCGACAATAGAGTTGATGAATCGGTTAGAGCCGGATTTTGTCAAAATAGATCGAAGTCTTATTGACCGTTGCGATCAGGATTCGACCAAACAACAGAAAATTCTTCATATTGTTGAGATGTCGAGTCGATTTGGAGGTCAAGTACTTGCAGAGGGGATCGAGCGAATGGAAGAGTTTGAATTCTGCCGTTCTATAGGTATTGAGCTTGCACAAGGCTACTATTTCGGTAAACCTTCGGCACAACCCCCAGATGGCCCGCATTCCAACACTCTGCCTAGTTTCATTGAATAAAAACAGCAACCTGTACAGTGTACAAGTCACTTCTGATCAGAAGTGGCTTGTTTGGTGTGTCTGCACTTTTTTCTCTCAAATAAATACTCTCCATTAGCCGATATATAAGATAAGCCTTGTAGATTGATCCATACATACAAAGAAAGAGGCCATTTTTACATTTAGAGGGGGAGAAAGCAATGAGTGAAGCTCAGGATAATAAAATAGTGAAATCAGCAAAACCCGCCAAACCCAAACAAAATAAAAATAAAAAGAAGAATAAAAAGAAAGGTTTCGTCTGGAATATAAGGAACAAACTATTGGTCTCTTTCCTGGCAGTTCTGCTCCTGCCAAGTCTGGCCATAGGCTTGATCACACTAACGATGGCTGAAGATGGCGTACAAGGACAATTAGTAGACAGCGCCCAGCAAAGTGTGAACACGGCCAATACCATTGTAGAAAGCCAAGTGAATTACAAGATCCATGACATTAACTATTTTGCGGATGCTATTGATTCAACCCTCATTAAAGGAGAGAACGATAGTCCTGAGGTTCAGGTGAAACTGGAGCAATATCTGGGCTTGCATTCCGATGCTCTGAACATCTTTGTAGGAACCCAAGAGGGAGTTATGGTGCGTGGTAAGGCCAAGACTGGAAATGCTCAAGAGGCCAATTATGATCCAAGGGAGCGGGAGTGGTACAAACTTGCGATGGAGAAGCCAGGTGCACCCGTCGTGTCAGCTGTATCCGTTAATACGGACGGCGTTGCCGTTGTATTTATCTCCAAAACATTAAAGGACCAATCCGGTGTGGTCGGTTTGTCTCTGGATCTGACAGAACTGCAAGAGCAGGCATCCATTAAGGTGGGTAAAGAAGGCTACGTCATTATTATGGATGCGAACAAAAATTATGTCGTATCCCCTGTAGTAGATGCAGGTACGCCGGAAACGAGTGGCTTGCTGGATGAGATGTATGAAGGTCCAGAAGGTCAATTCGATTACGTGTTCGACGATCAGCCGAAGATGGTGATTTTCTCAACAAATGAAGCAACAGGCTGGAAAATTGCCGGCACGATGTTCAAGAGTGAAATAACTGATGCGAGTAAGGATATTCGGATGGCTACATTTATAGTTATTCTTGCGGCCACGTTCCTTACGCTCATCTTTATTATCTGGTTCACACGTTCCATGCTGCGTCCAATCAAGCGTCTGCAGGAATCAGCCAGAGCTGTAAGTAAAGGTGATCTGACCGTGAAAATGGAAACGGGTCGTAAAGATGAAGTCGGTGATCTGGCGAAGTATTTCGAGCGTATGGTTGATAACCTGCGGATGATGATTCTCGGTGTACAGGAGACGACAGAGCAAGTATCTGCTTCTTCACAAGAATTGACTGCTAGTGCAGAACAAACGACCAAAGCGATTGAACATTCAACGCTAGCCATTCAGGAACTGGCTGAAGGTGCAGAGCAGCAGGTGAATAGTGTGAGAGACGGATCTGGACAGATGAGCCGAATGGCAGAAGATGTTCGGATGATGTCGGAGCGTGTGCAATCGATCACAGCGAATATGCGTAATACGTCCGGAGCGGCTTTTTCGGGGAATGAGGCAGCAGGACAGGCAGTTGTGCAGATGAACAGTATTCAGGAAACGGTGGAACAGCTCGGAAGGGTAGTCCAGTCTCTAAATGCTCGTTCGGTTGAGATTGGCAGTATGGTTGATGTTATCGCATCAATCTCCAAACAAACCAACTTGCTCGCATTGAATGCTTCCATTGAAGCGGCAAGAGCGGGGGATGCGGGTCGTGGGTTTGCTGTCGTTGCTGGAGAAGTGCGTAAACTTGCAGAAGAATCCGGTAGCTCGGCAGGGCAGATCGGTGAGCTGGTACACAATATCCGTCAGGACATGGATGCTGCTCTTATCGCCATGAACGCGGCTCAGACTCGGGTGGGAGAAGGCATTGAGGCTGTGAATACATCAGGACAATCGTTTGCCCAGATTCGGGAGGCGGTGGAAGATGCTGTTCATACATTGGATGATTTGTCCGAAACAACGAAGCAGCTGGAGAACGGTGCATCCCACGTTGCCAAGGCGATGAGCGACATTTCCAATGTGACCCAGGAATCGGCTGCGAATACAGAATCCGTGTCTGCATCTTCGCAAGAACAACTGGCATCGGTAGAAGAGATTGCATCATCCTCAGCACATCTGAACAGCATGGCAGAACAATTACAAGGACTGCTCGGCATGTTCAAGATGGTAGAGGATACACCGAAGGATAAGGGTAGCGATAAATCCTGATATGGGGACAGCGAAACCTACTACAGTTTATATAAAAAAATAAAGATAGACATTGCTCCTGCAGCCCTGTATAAATATATCGTCTGGTTCTTCCGCACATCGTGGGGTGTAATCTTTCAATATAATGATTGAATGAACGACAGAATATATTGAGACAGGGTACAGCAGGAGGCTCTATGGTATACGTAGCAATATTGATTTTTGCAGTAACGATCACCTTGGTGATCTGGCAACCTCGAGGGTTGGGTATCGGTTGGACTGCCTCGGGTGGGGCATTGCTTGCCCTGCTGTGTGGAGTCGTGAGCTTGAACGATGCCTCGGATGTGGCATCCATTGTATGGAATGCTACGCTGGCCTTTGTCGGCATTATTATGATTTCTCTTATTCTTGACGAGACAGGTTTCTTCGAATGGGCTGCCCTTCACATGGCGAGACTGGCTGGAGGAGATGGTCGCATACTGTTCTTCTACTCCATTTTGCTAGGGGCCGCAGTGTCTGCCTTATTCGCAAATGACGGTGCAGCACTGATTCTGACGCCAATTGTGCTCGCGATGGTGCGTGCATTGAAGTTTGATGAGCGTATGGTGCTGGCTTTTGTGATGGCGAGTGGATTTATCGCAGATACTACATCGTTGCCGCTGGTGGTCAGCAATCTGGTTAACATTGTGTCTGCTGATTTCTTTGGTATTACCTTTGTGGAATATGCGGTGCGCATGGTTGTTCCGAATCTATTCTCGATCGTAGCGAGTACGGGAATGCTGTTCTTGTTCTATCGCAAAAGCATTCCTCGTCGTTACGATATCTCTGCGGCGCGTGACCCGAAGGAAGCAATACGTGATCCGCGGATGTTCCGGATCGCCTGGTTCATGTTGGGGCTGTTACTGGTGGCCTATGCATCCAGTGAGTTTCTGCCGATTCCCGTGTCGGTTATCGTTGGCTCCGTTGCGTTGCTGTTCGCCTTACTGGCACGCAAGAGTGAGGCTGTTGATCTGAAACGGGTAATCAAGGAAGCGCCATGGTCAATTGTAGTGTTCTCAGTCGGCATGTACATCGTCGTATATGGACTGCGTAATGCAGGGTTAACAGATCATCTGAGCCGCTGGCTGGATGCCATAGCGGAGCATGGTCTGCTGGCTGCTTCGCTCGGGATGGGCATCATCGCTGCCGTATTGTCATCGGTGATGAACAACCTGCCGACCGTGTTGATTAACTTGCTAGCCATCCAGGGTGCGCACGCCGAAGGTATCGTTCAAGAGGCATTGATCTATGCCAATGTCATTGGTTCCGATCTGGGTCCCAAAATGACCCCGATTGGATCACTTGCCACATTGTTGTGGCTACATGTGTTGTCCCGCAAAGGTGTGAAGATAACATGGGGATATTATTTCAAGGCAGGTATCATCCTGACGATTCCTACATTGTTAATTACCCTGGCTGGATTGGCATTGTGGTTATGGATTCTGGGTTAGTAAAATTAGATTTTACATTAGGAACATCTTAAACATTCAATGTATTGTAAAAAGGCTGCTCTCACAGCTGGTGCTAAGCACTGGCAGCGAGGCAGTTTTTTTGTTTCTTAATTTTGTACCTTATATAGAAGAAATGAATTCTGTTTCTCTATTAAGCACCTAAGCATTTACATAAGGCCAGCCCATTGTAGGGCTGGCCTTCTTTGCCTACTTCCCAGGCAGGAGATTGAAATGCCTGAGATCCAACGAGCGCTGACACAGCGAAGGGAACGGAACGATTGTGGAAAAGCGAAGCGTTCGCCTTTATCCCCGGATGTATTCCTTGGGAATAGTAAATCATATAGATCCGGGGATAACAGCGATTGAAACAACGTCCGTACCCGAAGCGGCCACTTCAGCGCCAAGAAAATTCCAAATATTTCAATATGCTGCCGACATTTTTAACATTGCGTTTACAAAACACTGATTTTAAGATGACATACTGAAACTACAATGAGTAAAGAGTTGATGGTGAACAAACAAATTCACAAAACGCCATCACTACATTGGGGGAGGAAAACAAAACATGTTTAAAAAGTTGCCGTTTATTTTGATGACCTTAACGTTCGTACTGGTACTCGCAGCATGCGGATCGAAAAATGACGCTGGTACAGAGGGTGCCGCAAGCAATGGATCAGGAGAAGCTGCTACTGAGCTTAGCGGTAACATTCTGGCAGTCGGATCGACAGCATTGCTACCTCTGGTAGAACAAGCTGGACAGAAATTTATGGCAGTTGATGAATATAAGAACGTAACGGTTCAAGTTCAAGGTGGCGGTAGTGGTACTGGTTTGACACAAGTATCTGACGGACAAGCTACAATCGGTAACTCTGATGTATTCGCAGAAGAGAAACTGGAGGACGAAGCCAAAGTAAAAGAATTGGTTGACCATCAGGTAGCAGTAGTAGCTATGGCGCCAGTTAGCAACAAAGATGCAGGTGTAGAAGATTTGACGAAGCAACAACTGGTCGACATCTTCTCCGGTAAAGTAACGAACTGGAAAGACGTTGGTGGTGCGGATCAAGAAATCGTTATTGTAAACCGTCCAAGTAGTTCAGGTACTCGTGCAACTTTCGAGAAGTATGCATTGGGTGCAAAAATGGATGATATCCAAGGTTCGATTCAAGAAGATTCTTCTGGTAACGTAAAAAAACTGGTAGCTGAAACGCCAGGTGCTATTGGTTACCTTGCCTTGTCTTACTTGGATGACAGCTTGCAAGTGTTGAAATACGAAGGTGTAGAAGCAACGGTTGAGAACGTAGAAGCAGGAACTTATCCAGTATGGGCTTACGAGCACATGTACACGAAAGGTAAGCCAGATGCAGCAACACAAGCATTCCTGGACTACATCTTGAGTGACGAAATTCAACAAAATGACGTGACAGAACTTGGATACATTCCAATGTCAGGTATGAAAGTAAAACGCGATGCAGCAGGTAATGTGGTTGAGTAATCTTTGAACTTGCGCATACGGCGAAAGAGGCGGACTTAGGTCCCGCCTCTTTACGCGGTTTGCTCTAAAATAATCCCATATTTTGCATTAATTCTACTATAGAAGGATGGTTGTTATGGAACAGACCGAAGGGGGAACGGTAATGAATAACAAGTTGAAACCGCGCCGGCCCTTAAAAGAGAAACATTATTGGGAAGAGTGGACGGGACGGATCTATACGTCGATTTGTGTCGTTTTCCTGATCGTTGTCATGTTTTCCATTGTTTATTTTGTAGCATCCAAGGGACTATCAACATTTTTCCAAAATGGAATAAGCATAAGTGAATTTCTTGGTGGAAAAACGTGGAATCCAACTGGAGAGCCTGCTTTTTATGGGGCATTGCCGTTCATTACAGGTTCTTTCATTACAACCTTGCTTGCAGCATTGATCGCAAGTCCACTTGGCTTGTGTGCAGCACTATTCATGACAGAGATTGTTCCGGGTAAAGGCAAAAAGATATTGCAACCTGCGATTGAGCTCTTGTCTGGAATTCCGTCCGTTGTGTACGGGTTTATCGGTCTGAGTGTCATCGTACCCTTGCTGCGCAGTATCTTTGGTGGAACAGGTGTCGGGATTGCAGCCGGATGTCTTGTTCTCGCTGTAATGATTCTGCCTACGGTGACAAGTATTATGGCAGATGCATTGTCCGCGTTGCCAAAAGGATTACGTGAATCCTCGTACGCACTGGGTGCCACTCGCTGGCAAACCATCTACCGTGTCATTATTCCAACAACTTTGCCAGCTCTGTTGACAGGTGTCGTTTTGGGTATGGCACGTGCATTTGGTGAGGCTCTTGCTGTGCAGATGGTTATCGGTAATGCGCCGCATGTTCCTACATCCTTGCTCGAATCGGCTTCAACATTAACGAGTGTAATTACACTCAGCATGGGTAACACCACGATGGGTTCTGTTCATAACAATGCACTGTGGAGTATGGCGCTTGTCCTGTTGGTGATGACATTTGTCTTCGTCATTCTGGTTCGCCTGCTTGAAAGGAGAAACCGGGTATGAAAATGAAGGCGAAAACGGTAGATAAAATTGCAACATCCGTCATCGTTGTATTGGCCCTGTTCATTGTTATTCTATTGCTCGGTCTGCTTGGATTCATCATGTATAGAGGCATTGGGCATATTAGCTGGAACTTCCTGACAAGCGCACCACAGTTGCTTAAGGGTGGCGGCGGGATTGGTCCGCAGCTCTTCAACTCCGTATTCTTGCTAATCCTGACCTTGATTGTTACCATTCCACTCGGATGGGGCGGCGGGATTTACATGGCGGAATACGCCAAACCAGGCAAGATTACCAGCTTCATTCGTCTGGTCGTTGAAGTATTGTCATCATTCCCTTCCATTGTTATCGGTTTGTTTGGTCTCTTATTGCTTGTAAATACATTTGGTCTTGGTTTCTCCCTGATCTCGGGTGCCTTGGCTCTGGCGATCTTTAACCTGCCACTGATGGTAAGGACAACGGAGCAGGCTTTCCGGGCCGTTCCGAAGGAACAGAAGGAAGCAGGTCTGGCGCTTGGACTGTCCAAATGGAAGATTATCACTTCCATTCTGCTGCCTGTAGCATTGCCGAGCTTGATCACGGGTACGATCCTGGCTTCCGGCCGGATCTTCGGTGAAGCAGCCGCGCTGATGTTCACCGCAGGTATGAGTAGTCCACCATTGGACTTCACGGATTGGAATCCGACGAGTCCAAGATCACCGCTTAATCCTTTCCGTCCGGCAGAGACACTTGCTGTCCATATCTGGAAAGTAAATAGTGAAGGCATTGGGCCAGATTCCAAAGAAGTGGCAGCAGGGGCATCCGCCGTGCTTGTCATTCTCGTGCTAGCGTTCAATCTAAGTGCACGCTGGATCGGTCGGGTTGTATTCCGCCGCATGACAGCTTCGAAATAAGGAGGAACCAACATGGCCATACCTTTTGGTACGGAACAGTTAAGCATATATTATGGACATTTCCAGGCGGTCAAACAGATCAGTCTGACGTTTCCTGAAGCAAGCGTAACAGCTCTTATTGGGCCGTCTGGTTGCGGTAAATCCACGTTCCTCCGGTCACTTAACCGGATGAACGACGAGATTGCCGGTTCCCGCACAGAGGGACATATCTGGATGGACGGTAACGATCTGAATGAGCCTGGAACCGATGTAATCAAGCTTCGCCAGAAGATTGGCATGGTGTGGCAGAAGCCGAATCCTTTTCATAAGTCCATCTACAACAATATCGCGTTTGGCCCCCGCTACCGCGGTACGAAGAGTAAGAAGGCACTGGATGAAATTGTGGAAAAAAGCTTGCGCCGTGCTGCGCTCTGGGATGAAGTGAAAGACAGACTGCATGAGTCTGCTCTGTCTCTCTCTGGCGGTCAACAGCAGCGTCTATGTATCGCTCGCGCTTTGTCTGTTGAACCGCAGATTCTGCTGCTCGATGAGCCGGCATCTGCCCTTGATCCAGTATCCACGGGTAAGGTTGAGGAATTGATTACCGAGCTTAAGAAAGATCTGCGGATCGTCATTGTTACCCATAACATGCAGCAAGCGGCACGCATCTCGGATTACACGGCTTATTTCTATCTGGGAAGCATGGTTGAGCACGGGGATACAGAGCACATTTTCACAAACCCGGACAATCGCCTAACGCAAGAATACATTATGGGACGTTTCGGTTAATTGGATCATGGAGTGTAACATAGAGTAATAGAGATAAAAGAAAGCACAATGCCTGGACAGTTGTTCGGGGGTTGTGCTTTTTTTAATTTATTTAGTGGAATTTTCTGTATGCGGGTTAAACATTATGCTACGATATTTAGTATGAAGAGAACGTTTACATAACTTCGAAGGAGATGTTAATAATCACTACGGATAAGATGTCTTACGACCACATGGCAGCTGATATCATACAAAACTACACAATTGAAAAACCTGTCGTTTCCTATATTCGTCACAACGAGAATCTGACGTACCATGTCGTGGATGAAGCAAGCGGGCAGAAGTATCTGCTGCGTATACATCAAGCCGCATATGCAAGTATGTCTGGGATTCAACATACGCTTCCTGCACTGGAAGCAGAGATGGACCTGCTCTACGAATTAAACGCAACGACAGCATTACGCGTGCAACATCCGGTACGCAATGTATCAGGTGAATGGGTCACGGTATGGAGAAGTGAGGAAGGGAAAGAGATCTGTTGTACGGTACTGGAGTGGATTGAGGGCAGGGACATCCAGCAGGGAGAGCGCCTGACAACAGAGCAGATATATGACCTGGGTGTTCAACTGCAGACGCTTCATCAATTGGGTCGTGTAATAGAAACATCTGAAGAGGCCAGGGGTACGGATGAAAGCGCCGGGATGAGTAGTGGAGTTCATCAAGGGGACAGCGGGCAAAGGCAAACAGCTCAGATGGCTGTTCGCCCAGCCTACGGAAGCATCCAAGAAAATAATGTGATGCTGGAGCAACTGAAGGAAGGCGTCAGACTGGGGATTTTTACAACGGAAGACTTTGATCTGCTTCGAGAAACGTTCGAGAACATTAATGAACAACTGGCAACGTACCCGCAGCATGCGGAGACATGGGGAGTCATTCATGGGGATATTACCCGCAATAATCTGCTGATAACAGATCAGGGCATATCTATGATTGATTTTTGTCTATACGGGTATGGTTATTATCTTTTTGATGCCGGAGGGGCAGCACTTATGTTCAATCGGGAAGAGCGTGAACAGTTTCTATCTGGTTACACGAAGCAGAGTGCACCGCTAACGGATCGGGATATCCGGTTAATGGAAGGATTCATGTTGATTTTTACACTGGGTTATTATGCCTTTCAGATGGCAAATGAATCGAGACACGAATGGATGAAAGACCGCATGCCGAAGCTGTGCAGCAAGTATTGTAGACCCTATGTTCAGAACGAGAGCATCTTCTATGAGTTATGAGGTGTTTCCTTTTCTAGGAGCTATAACTTAGGATTAAGATTGTGAATATTACCTGGGCGTCCTGAACAATCGGGGTGCTCTTTTTGCATGCATTAGATAACGATCGTAATGGACATTTATGAAGAAAGTATAAACTCTGAGGAGAGTCAACTTTTCTTAGCTACAATATATTCATGGGAGGATGAAGCAGCGATGAGAGACAGCGAGAATATATTGCTGGTGGAGGATGATCCGGAGATTGCCCGTATTTTGAGAGATCATCTACGTCATGAGGGTTATGGGGTAACTTGGGCATCAAGCGGTTTGGAGAGCTGGGAAGACTTTAGGGAGGGAACCTATCAATTAGTCTTGTTGGATCTGATGCTGCCGGAAATGGATGGGTTCACGGTATGCAAAAACATTAGACTGATCAGCGATGTTCCGCTGCTCATGATGAGTGCTCGAATCGAGGAAGAGAGCAAAGTCAGGGGGCTTGGGCTGGGTGCTGACGATTATATTACGAAGCCCTTCAGTCTAACGGAACTTACAGCTCGCATTAAATCTCATCTGAATAGGTACCGCAGATATCAGGGCGTAGAGCCGGATTCGACAGATCGGCAGTATAACGATGGGTTATCGATTGATTATTTGAATCAGCGCGCACAGCTTCATGGAGAACATGTGGCACTAACCAACAAGGAATGGGCTTTGCTCATACTGCTTGCTTCTCATCCGGGCCGGGTGTTTACCAAGGCGGAACTGTATGAACATGTCTGGAGTCAGCCAGAGGCGGGGAACTCGAGTACAGTCACAGTTCATGTGAAGAGCCTTCGGGCCAAGCTTGGTGACGAGCCCCATCATCCACGCTGGATTCAGACGGTGTGGGGCAGTGGCTACCGGTTCGTGGGGGAGCCTGAGGAATGAAGTTGAAGTACTGGTTAATGCTTGCCTTCCTCATTGTAATGCTGCTGCCTGTCGTTGCTGGGTGGGCGCTGTACTCCCTGTATAACTATTACAATGATCAGCGTGCCGTAACGGAATATGTAGAGTTGTCCGGACAATTGGCTCCTATTGAACTAGCTTTATCTGACCCGGGACTGTACCAGCTGCAATCGCCTGATGCTTTCGCTGCACTCTCCGAATTGGAGAATGGTCGGGTGAACTTTGATCTGTATTTACCAACAGGGATTCGGGTGTACACATCAGGGGGGAGTACATGGTCTACTGGAGCTTACACCGTTGGGGGTGCAGAGCTGTATCGTAATTTGTACAACTTACAGATTCGTCATCGCACATTCTCACTGAAAAAACCCGTATGGGAAAAAGGTGAGTTGGTTGGTATTTACGAAATCGTCATGCTGCGTGGAGAATGGCTGGAAGGCATATCCTTGCGGACAACCTGGGTCATGAGTCTCGCTGCTGCTTTCTTTATCCTGTTATACGGAACAGTGCTGTGGCTGCTATCCAGAAAGCTCTTTCGGCCGATGAAATATCTCATAGAACGAATGGATGCTTTTGCACGGGGAGAGGCTGCTACGGATGTGGTACCTGTTCGTCATGATGAAATGGGCATCTTGCTCCAACAGTTTGATGCAATGCAAGACAAGATCAGACATACTCAGGCCGATGTGGAAAGGGAGCAAAAAGAAAAAGAGCTCATGATCGCCTCGTTATCCCATGATCTGAAAACACCGTTGATGTCCATTAGTGCCTATACGGAAGTACTTAACGGTGATCGTCAACTGAAACGCCTTGAAAGGCAGGAATATCAGGATGTGCTGCTCGGAAATGTGGAGCGGATGAAACAGATGATTAGTGAACTTGAGATGTATACGGCGCTTGGTTCCAGTGAATCGGAGATGGCCATGGTTGAGGTGGAAGGTGAAGAGTTTTTTGATATGCTGCTTGGGAGCTATGAGGGACTTGCCGAGCGTGGTCAGATTGACGTGAAGATGGATGTCCGCACAGATCAACTGTACCGAGTTCATCCGGAACAACTGATGCGCCTGACAGATAATCTGATAAATAATGCACTGCGCCACACAAGAACGAACGGTGTAATGGGACTAGGGGTTATTGCTTCAGATGGGGAGCTCCCAGAATGGATTATTCCCTCGCTTGGAGATGAATTGGATAACTACAGGGCGGGGGCAACATTGATCATAGTACAAAATGAAGGTCCTGCTATTCCTGAAGAACAGCTCATTCGTATCTTCGAACCCTATGTTCAACACCAGAATCAGGAGGAGAAGACGTATGCAGGTGGTTCGGGATTGGGATTGAGTATAGCCAAACGAGTTGCAATAAAGCACGGGGGGGATATGCGCATGTGGTCATACGAAGGATATGGAACGCTGGCAGCTTGCCGATTGCCTGAACATGGAGAATGTAAACGCAGAGAGGATGGGTAAGATGATGAAAAAAGGATGGATGATGCTGGGAACTGCTTTACTTGCAGGCGCCCTGCTTGGAGGTTGCGCGGAGAAGGATATGCTGGCTATGTCAGGAGATCAGATGATCGAGAAGGTTGTCTCAGCAGAAACAGAACCTGCCTCCTATTATGCGGAAGGTGTCATGAAGATATGGGCGGACGACAAGCTGACTAACACCATGCAAATTAAGGAATGGGTAGATGGTGAAACTGGACGAAAGCGCACGGAAACATCCGAGAATGGCAATGTCAGTTACGCAGTTAATAACGGAAAGGAGATCATCCTTTATGAAAAAGAAACAGGGGCAGCATATTCCATGGATGCATCATCCGTGTCACAACAACCTAATCAAACCCAGAAGCAAATATTGGTCGATCAACTAGAGCGGTTACGTACTACGCATGATGTGAATATGATGGGACAGGAGAAACTTCATGGACAGGACGTCATTCATATTGAATTGACACCAAAAGAAGAAGGCGCATTCTCCATATCTTCAGAGTATTGGGTAGATCCCAAAACGTGGATGATTGTCAAAGTAAACAGCGCGTATGGGGATGGAAAATCAGAAATGGTCTATGATCCGATTCAGTATGACCCTGAATTCACAAAGGATACTTTCGTAATTGACATCCCTAAGGAGGTCGATGTGAAGGACTTGAACGATATGATGCAGAATTCCGAAGTGACCCTAGAGGAAGCGGAAAAAGCGTTAGAACAGCCGTTCCTACAGGATATGAGTGGAGAATTCGAACTATCACGGATCGAAATGTCTACATTGGGCGGTGAGCTGAGCAGAGATGAAGTAACCTTGTATTATGTACGTGACGACAAGGTAGAAGTCAGCCTGACGGTATTCAAGATGCCGGAAGAAAACGTGGACGATACACTAATGCCGGATGAAGCCAAGATTAAGGTTCGTAACACCGAGGGTTCATATATGAAGAGCATTCGGAACATATCATGGAGTGAGAATGGCTTGCGGTACTCCATCATGGGTGAAAACGAAGGATGGACGAAAGAGAAGCTTCAAGCTTGGATAAAGGGATTGAAGCTGCCTAATCATTCCTAATGAGTGATAAAGATGATAATTATACGTCACTTTTATTGACATATAATATGTAGCATATTAATCTGTAAGTATATGTACCAGATATGATCCAGGTATGATCCAATTGATATATAAGACACACGTTCGATGTGAGTTGAACGAGGAAGTGAATATAAGCGGATGATAACGAGCGGGAGAGACCTGGGTTAGCCGAGTAAAATGGCTAGAGTTCAGGCACCGAAGGAGCAAGCTGCTGCGCACCCGGCGCAGTGGTTAATCTCTCAGGTAAATGTACCATCGTTGGACGCAACTCTGGAGAGTGCGCGAACTGCGCCACCCAAGGGGTATATGATCAGTTAGCCCGGTGACCTTGCCTGTAATCGCAGGCATTCACCTTGTCCTTGGACACTGCTGATCATGAAACTCTCAGGTATCGAGGACAGAGAGAGGGCCTGGGGCCTTCTTCTGTCCCTTTTTGATGTCATCATTCAGTAAAAAAGGAACATTGTGGCATGGAATCTGGATGCAAATGACGAATACAATTGGAGGGTTATAAGGTGCGATTTAAAGATGTTTTTTCAATTATTGGCCCGTCGATGACGGGGCCTTCAAGTTCACATACAGCTGGAGCAGCAAGGTTAGGGAGAATTGCTCGCCAGTGGCTCGGTTGTACGCCGGATCGGGCACGACTGACGCTGTACGGTTCATTTGCAGATACGTATCAGGGCCACGGCACGGATCTGGCACTGATCGGCGGTCTGCTGGACTATGTCACAGACGATCCGCGTATCCCGGATGCAGAGCAATACGCAGAAGAAGCGGGCATGGAGGTTGAGTTTTATACAAGCGGCCTGCCTGCTCCTCATCCGAACACGGTCAAAATTGAGTTATGGCATGGAGAACGTGCCTGCTCCTTGATCGGGGCTTCCATTGGCGGCGGCAGCGTATCGGTACATGCGATGAATGATTTTCGCGTCCAGATCAGTGGTGAATTCCCTACACTCGTTCTGCGGCATGCTGACAAAGCAGGCGTACTTGCGTCAGTGACATCTACGATCAGTTCATCGGGAGTTAACATCGGTTATATGCAGGTGGATCGGAAAGCTCGGGATGGTGAAGCGCTGACGGCAATGGAGATGGACGGCGTGCCTAATCCGGATATGTTGAAGCGTCTGCGTTCGCTCGATCATGTACTGGACATTCGTGTCATTGATTTGAAGAGAGGAGTTGATTCGGATGCGGTTTAAACATTTGCACGAACTGAATACGATCTGTACAGCGGAATCCAAAACCATTGCTCAGCTGATGATTGAGGAGCAGGTCCAAGAAACGAATACGCCCGAAGCGGACGTTGTGCAGCAGATGTCAGACTATTATCAAGTGATGAAGGAAGCGGTACAGAAGGGATTAACAGAAGATACCACATCACGCAGTGGGTTAACGGGTGGAGACGGTAAGAAAATGGCCGAGTATATTCGCAAAGGTGAGACTTGCTCTGGTGATGCTTCTGCACTTGCGATGGCGTATGCCCTGTGTGTATCCGAAGTGAATGCTTCCATGGGCCGCATCGTGGCAACACCAACAGCCGGTTCCTGCGGCATTATTCCCGGTGTGTTTATCAGTTCACAGGAGCGGTTTGGCTGGACGGACGAACACTTGGTTAACGGGTTGTTCTGTGCTGGGGCAATCGGTTATGTTATTGCGAACAATTCATTTATCTCTGGTGCTGAGGGTGGTTGTCAGGCGGAAGTCGGTTCTGCGATTGGTATGGCTGCGGGTGCCATGGTTGAACTGCGTGGAGGTACACCGGAGCAGGTCGTTCATGCCGTTGGCTTGGCGTTAAAAAATACACTGGGCCTTATCTGCGATCCAGTCGCAGGCCTCGTCGAAATTCCGTGCATCGTCCGTAACGGACTGGGTGCCGTCACAGCATTGGCTGCGGCCGACATGGCATTGGCCGGTGTGCGTAGTGCCATTCCGTCAGACGAAGTCATCGACGTCATGCTGGAAGTAGGCAGTGCGATGCCGAGTCGACACCGGGAGACAGCCCAAGGCGGATTGGCCCAGACACCAACGGGCCGCAAAATGATGCAAAAGCTGGCCAAACCGAAGGCAAAGCGTGCAGAGCCGGAAACACCTGATTCTCAGGTTTAATCTGACAACAGGCTATGCCGAGAGAATAATCTGCGATATATGCATAACGGCTAATCCCAAAACAAGCGTCCGCAAACCTGAATCCAGGTCATGCAGGACGCTTGTTTTGGGATGAGGTGAAGCTAGGATGTATTTCATAAAATGTGTTGATAGTTGTATGTGTATTAAGATGATCTCTGACTCACAGCCGTACTTAGTACAGCATATCCATACGCAGGCAATTCAATGGCAAGCACGCCATCATCCTTGGCAGTACGATGGTTTCCGCCGAATAGCTCTGTCCATTCCCCGTCGCCTGCGTCCAGTTCGACAATGGCTGTCTCCTCTGAACGATTGAACAAGATCAGGATGCGTTCCTCATCGTCTTTCCGTTCGAGTACCAGTTGGCTGCCATCGGGGCGAGCCTGCAGGAAACGAATGGTGCCTTCCGCACGCAGGGCGGGATGAGCATGACGTAGTGAGATCAGTTTCTGATAAAAGTCGAGCAACTCCCGGTCCTGCTTCGCTTCGTCCCATTCCATGCATTTCCGGCAACCCGGATCGTGTTCGCCGTCCATTCCAATCTCGTCTCCGTAATAGATGCACGGAGCACCCATATAACTGAACTGGAATAACGCAGCCAGCTTCATCTTGCGCTGATCGCCCTCACACAGGGTGAGCAGACGCGGGGTATCGTGGCTGTCCAGCAAGTTGAATGCTACTTCGCTGGCCTGAAGCGGATAGCGGGATAACTGCCGCCCGATGGAGTTCGCGAACTGTTCGGCCTGCATCGTATTTTTCACAAAAAAGGCATTCACGGCATCGGTAAACGGATAGTTCATGGAAGCATCGAACTGATCGCCCTGCAGCCAGGCAGAGGACTCATTCCAGACTTCACCCAGAATATAGGCTTCCGGATTAGCGGCTTTGACTACACGACGGAATTCACGCCAGAATGCATCATCCACTTCGTCCGCAACATCCAGCCGCCATCCGTCCGCACCCACTTCCTTGATCCAGTACTCGGCAACCTCCAGCAGATAGGCCTTCACCTCGGAATTCTCCGTATTCAGCTTCGGCATGTGCGCTTCAAATCCGAATGTCTCATACGTAGGAATGCCATCCTTCACATCCAGCGGGAATTCGTGTACATGGAACCAGTCCTTGTATTTGGATTGTTCTCCGTTCTTCTGCACATCGACGAATGGTGCGAAGGTCTTCCCGGAATGGTTGAACACGGCGTCGAGCAGTACACGAATTCTACGCGCATGGCATAGCTCAACCAGTCGTTTGACGGTATCTGCGTCTCCAAAGTGACGATCTACCCGCAGATAATCTTCTGTATCATATTTATGGTTGGTTGTTGCCTCGAAGATGGGGGTGAAGTAGATCGCATTGATGCCGAGCTCACTGAGATAATCGAGATGGTCGATTACGCCTTGAAGATCACCACCGAAGAAATTGAACGGTGTTGGCTCGCCGCCCCAGGGTTCTACATTGTCCGGATTGATATCCGGGTTGCCGTTGGCAAATCGTTCCGGGAAAATTTGATAGAATATCGCATCCTTCACCCATTCAGGGGGTGTGAATACGGCCCCGGCATGTATGTAGGGGAATTGGAACATGCGACCTGGATCGTCAGGCTCTTCTTCCTGGAAGTCCGTCTCGGTCATCCAGATCTGCTCGTCTCCGTCTTTTAATAGAAAAGAGTACTTCAGTCGATGGTAAGGAGGCTTCACTTCACCTTCGTAATAATCGAACATGGAGTCTGTCGTAAACTTGATTAAAGGAACCAGGGCTTTGGTTTCATCCCATGCATACTTATCCCCGGTCAGTGCGTATACCTCGGTCAGATCATTCTTTTTGGAACGAAGACGCAGGCGAATTGTATCCTGATCGTAGGCATAGGCCCAGTTCCGCTTCGGTTGATGATAGATGGCTTCGAGCAGCATATTAAGTTCCCTCCCGTTATATATAAACATGTTATGTACTTCGTGGACTGGTATGACATGACATCACGCAAGCTAATGATTAAGATATAATTAACCCAACTGGTGTAGAAAGGAAACGAATGCGCGAATGAAAACCAAACTGTTATACATTGAAGATGACACGGAAATTGCAACATGGGTAAGGGCTGATCTGGAGGAGCGCGGTTATGAGGTGATCTGGCTCGGAAGTGGTGAAGGTGCAGCTGAAGCTGCTGTTGGCTGCTCATTGATTATTCTGGATGTCATGCTGCCAGGGCTGGATGGATTCACGGTCGGACAGCGACTCAAAAAAGAACATCCGGCTATTCCTATTGTCATGTTATCGGCGAGAACGTCTATTGACGATAAGCTGCATGGTCTTGATTTTGCCGATGACTACGTGACCAAGCCGTTTCACCCCGATGAACTGGCTGCCCGAATTGAAGTTCAGCTGCGGAAGGCAGGAACTGCGATCTCATCCGATGCGGCCTTGAAGCTGGATCATCTCTCAATCTATGAGAAAGATAACCGGATCGTTAATGAGGAGACGGGGGATGAGGTTATTTTATCGGGCAAACAATTCCATATCTTCGCCTACCTGTTACGACATATGGGCATGATTCGAACCAAAGAGCAGATCTATGAAGCCGTATGGAACGAGCCATATCTGGATGGGGACAAGACCTTAATGGTACATATTCGACATCTGCGCGAAAAGCTGGAGCTTGATCCGGCTAATCCTGTTATTATTCAGACAGTTCGGGGTGTTGGATATCGTGTGAAGAAGCCATGATCCACTGGTTCAGAGCACGGAAGATCAAGAAAGGAGAACAGCGCATGGATCATAATTATAAGCAAACCGGGCAGGGAAAGCTTCGATTTGGACGGTCTTTGATGTCCCGATACATCATCCTGATCCTGGCGGCTGTATTATTTGTGCCTGTTGTCCTTCCAATCATATCCGTTATCTATATTGTCGTAGTGAATAATACGAACACCGACCGAGAGGCACCTTACGGTGACGTTACCCGAATCAGTAACCTTTGGTCGCGTGAAGCGAAGAACCTGGATGGTGCTTCGGATGAAGAGATTAGGGCCCGATTGGATCAATTACATGGCACGTATCCCAAATCTTCCATGTATCGTGTGAATACGAGCGGCGAAACCGTCTTTATTCTTGGGGGTGAAGATGTAACGCTTCTGAAATCCACATCGCCGGATGGCCTGACAGACACGACATTGAGATGGTCACTGGATTCCGGGCAAACGACCGAGACTCATATTCCAGCCTTGTGGAATGTGAACAATACGGTGCAATTCATGAAAGAAGCTTCCTTTCGCGATCCACTGACCGTCGTTGCCTATATTGGCGGAGATGAGCAGGACAAAGGACAGGGATTCATGATCATTGAAGTTCCGCGGTCGCTTTTACAAATGAGACAGAGTAACTGGCCGATGGAACTCTTGTATCTCGGTATCGTAATGACCATCATCTTTCTGATCTTCATTATCATGTCGATTCTCTTCTTCGCACGTATTCGCAAAAGGCTTATTCGGTTGCAGACGGCAATGATGACCCCGGGCAAGGTAGGCATTCCACTTCCGGTTGACATTCGTCAGTCGGATGAGATTGGTCAGCTGGAGGATTCATTCAATCAGATGGTGCATCAACTCACTGACAGTCATCACCGGGAACGTGAGGAAGAACTATTGCGCAAACGTCTCATTGCCGGGCTTTCCCATGACCTTCGCACGCCGTTAACGGTAATTCGAGGGCATATGCATGCACTGCATAAAGAAGACCTCAGCGAACAAGGCATCCACTCATTACAGCGCATGGAAGCGAAGATGGAGGATCTCGGCGGCCTCATTGACAACATGTTATCCTATAATTTGCTTACGAGCGGGAAATATACACTGAAGCTGGAAGAGAAAGATATGCTTCGTATTGTCAGAGAGACGGCGGCCTCATGGTATCCCGTCTGGGAGAAAGAACAATTCGAGATTGATATCGACCTGCCGGAGAAACCTTTGATATGGCAAATGGATGAACAGGGTATGCGGCGTATTCTCGATAATCTGTTTCAGAACGTGATCCGTCATGCCGCGAGCGGGAAGTATATCGGCATAACAACACAGGAGATTCAGGGCGAGACGGCCATTGTTGTTCAGGATCGGGGTCCTGGACTGCAACAGGATTCTGACACGAAAGGCACAGGTCTTGGCTTATCCATTGTAGATCTGCTGATTCGTGAGATGGGACTGCGCAAGCGGGTAGACAGTTCCGATGCGGGTGTCCGAACATATATCTACAGTGGTGCGGGAAGCCACAAACCAGGGGAGTGGTTTTTTTAAACTTAACTTAAACTGGAGACTACCTTGGCTTTAACCTTGGACGGTTACGATAGTTCTGAGGTGATCATACAGTGAGTGAAAATATTATTCAAACGGCTAATCTATGGAAAACATACCGGGACCGTGCAGCGGTACGTGAACTTGATCTGCATATTAAAAAGGGAGATATCTACGGCTTCCTCGGTCCCAATGGTGCCGGTAAAACCACAACGATTCGCATGCTTCTCGGCTTGATTAAACCAACCAAAGGCGTGATCCGTGTCTTCGACAAGGACATCCGCAAGGATCGCATGGACATTCTGCGCCGTGTTGGTTCACTGGTCGAATATCCGTCCTATTATGGACATCTAAATGCGGTGGAGAACCTGGAAACACTGCGCCGGATTATCAATGTACCGAAATCGAGAATTGCTGAAGTGCTGTCCATTGTAGATCTGACCAAGGATGCCAAACGTTCGGTAAAGGGATACTCCCTTGGGATGAAGCAGCGCCTTGGTATAGCCAGCGCCTTGCTGGGTGAACCGGAGCTGCTCATTCTGGACGAGCCGACGAATGGGCTTGATCCTGCGGGCATTCAGGAGATTCGGGAATTGATCAAGCGTATGCCTCTGGAACATGGGATTACCGTACTCGTTTCCAGCCATTTGCTGAGCGAGGTCGAACAGATGGCAAGCCGCGTCGGCATTATCCGTGAAGGCAAGATGGTACTTCAGGATACTATTGCGAGTCTGCATAGTCAGACGGGCAGCTCGATTCGGTTAACGGTTTCCGAGCCGGAAGAGGCCATGAAGCTGGCCAGAGAGCAGGGTCAATTCGGTCAGCGACAAGGTTCTGCGTTAACATTCCCCTATATGGATAACCCTTCGGTTGCACTGCTTGTGCGCCGATTGATTGAGCAGGATCATGATGTGTATCGTGTAGAGGAACAGCGTCAGTCTCTGGAAGATCTGTTCATGCGGGTCATTGGCGAGGGGGCATCCATATGACGGGACGTGCATTGTCTTCGGATTGGCTCAAGATTCGAGGGAAGGGAATCTGGTTTCTCGTTTTCCTGGCTCCTCTTGGATTGATCGCGATGCAGGCGCTTAACTTCGGTTTGCGTCTGGACTATCTGAAAGAGCAGTACGCAGATAACCTGTGGGGCGGATTGCTCGGCAATGTGGTTGTCTTTGTGCCGTTGTCACTGATGCTGGGAGCAACCATTCTCAGCTCCATGATCGCTAATGTCGAGCATGAACAGGGATCATGGAAACAGCTGCTCGCGATGCCGATTCCCAGACCAGCCGTGTATTTAGCCAAGTTTCTGCTTGCCTGTCTGTTACTGGTGATCTCCTGTTTGCTGCTAACTGCAGGGATTATAGGTCTGGGTCTGATCCTCGGATTCCATGCCAGTGAGATCCCTTGGACGCATGCGATCAAGCTGGGGTTGCTACCTTTGGCTGGTGCGCTTCCGGTGTTGTCACTGGAGTTATGGCTCACCATGGTAAACAAGAATCAGGCACTTCCCGTGACACTGGGCATCGTTCTCGCAATAACGGGCATGTTCGCACTCAGTATCTCGCCGAACTTTCCGCTAGCTTGGCCACAGATGGCTTGGAATGGACCCAATCCATACCTGTATGCAGGCATGGGTGCAGGTCTGGGACTCTTGATTCTGTTGCTGGGTATGGTGCATTTCAGCCGGAAGGATGTGGCCTGATATGAGTTTTGCGACAACGTATTTCCGAATTCTGTCCGCTGAACGGTTGAAAATGGGCAAATCCCCCATATGGCTCCTGATCCTGCTGAGTCCACTCATTGCGCTGCTGATCGGACTGTTGTCCACTCCGTCGGGGAATTGGCAGGTATTAATGACCACCATGGTCTTCCTGCATGGATTGCTCTTGTTGCCGATGCTGACCGGCGTGTTCACGTCTTTTGTCTGTCGTTTCGAGCATGCTGGTGGAGGGTGGAAGCAGATGCTGGTGTTGCCACTCACACGTTCAGGCGTGTATGCAGGCAAACTGACGATTGTACTTATGCTTCTGGCAGGTACGCAGGCATTGTTATTAATGTCCATTCTGCTGGCAGGGTTGATTCATGGCATCACGGAGCCAATCCCTTGGGGATTCTTGGCAGGCAAATTACTGCTTGGATTATTGGCCTGTGTACCACTTGCTGCCCTGCAGATGTTCGTATCATTGGTGTGGAGCAGTTTTGCTGCACCGCTCGCACTGAATTTTGCCCTGACCGTACCGAATATTCTCATCGTGAACTCGGCGACATATGGACCGTATTATCCATGGGCACAACCGATGATTCTGATGACACCCGTGGACGGCGGGGGCTTCGGAGCCTACAACGTGCCACTGATGACGATGCTGGCGGTCGTTGGAGGCAGTGCTGTCATTTTCATTGGAATCGGGATGATGTATTTTGCGAAAAAAGAAATTTGAATAATTGGTTATACACCGGCTTATCTTAAGATCAAGATCCTTCTTAGGCAAAACATGCAAAGCTCTATTGTATGTATGCTTCAGGAGGATTTTTACTAATGTCTGACCCACCCATCATGAATGGTCAGCTCCCGAATGATCTTGGCTGGTGCTCCAGCTACAAGCGTATTCTCGGGGACATCTTTGGTTACTGTGCTTCCTGCAGCCACGACTGCATTTCTGCCGATGGTGACGCCGGGAAGTATGAGCGCCCCTGTACCAATCCAGGCATTATCCTGAATTACAATCCGCTTGGCGGTCTGACTTCCGTCGTCCAGCGAGTCGATCCGGTGATAGGCACTGTCGAATATGCTTGTTCGCGGGCCGATCATAACGTTATTGCCAATCGTCACCTCTACGTTAGCCGCAATTCCTACACCAGCATTGATCATGACGTCATCGCCAATGGTTAATCGTGCGCCCTTAATCACAGTTAGCTGGGTTCCCCAAGGTTTACCTATGATGTTAAGCCTCTTCCCCACTTGCAAATCACCAAATTTATTCAGATACACCTTACCCCTGATTCGTGGCAGTAAACCCATGGATGGCTGGATCTTACCAAAAACGGCCAAGCCTCTTAGTTTGCCGTAAGCAACCTTAACTCTGTTGGGCAGCATGATTCATCCGTCCTTTCCCTAGTTCAACAACACTTTTTAACGATTATAGCCTTTTCGATACAAAATGTATCGTTAATTTTCTGAAATATATTAATTCGTAATTCAAATTCCAACTATTTCATCACCATTATGTGAATTTAATCATCGATTGGAAGCAAAATGAGACGAGAATCTGGTAAAATAAAAAAAGCTGTTTCTAGGCAGGCTTACATGGTTATTCGAAGGTAGGCCTATTTTACAGATAATGATTAATTTCTGTTGTTAGAAGAAGATGTTGGCTGAGAAAAGAGGGGTAAGCCTTGGATGTTAATAAAACGGAAACCCTGAAACGCATTATTTCTGAGGGAAGTTCTTACCAATCATTGTTTTTCAACCACCCGGATGCCATATATGTGATGGACATCCATGGAAACTATATGGATGCTAATCCCTCAGTAGAGCGGATATCAGGGCATACACTGGATGATTTGATTCGTATGAGTCTTAATCAGATCTGTCCTCCGGACAGTGAAAATTCACGCAAAGAATATATTAAAGAGGTACTGGCTGGACGTTCAGTCAGTAATTCCATTACTTTTTATCATAAAGATGGTTCCCTGAAACAGGCACAGATTACCTATATACCAATTACAGCGGACAATGAAGTTGTCGGTATCTACGGCATTGCCAAAGATGTTACCGATATCTTGAAAGTGGAACGTGAGCTGCAGGAGACTCGGGAGAAATATCAGGTACTCGCTGACCATGCGCAAGATCTCATTACGACTTGTACAACGGATGGCGTGCTGTTATACGTCTCACCTTCCGTATACACCTTGCTTGGTTACAAGCCGGAGGAAGTCACAGGAAAGTCCTTCAAGGATTATTGTTATCCCGGAGATTATCCTGATCCTATGGAACTTTCGAAGATTGGTAATGGTTGCAAGATGCGTGTCTTACACAAAAAGGGACACTACATCTGGATGGAGACATTGGCGAAGCCCGTGGCTGGAGAACGGGGCAAGAGTACGCAGATCGTCAGCATCAGCAGGGATATTACTCAGCACAAAGATGCAGATAGACGACTTCGAGAAAGTCGTCAGCGATACAGATCGCTGTTCGAACATAATCCGGCAGCCGTGTATTCATTGAATTTGGAGGGCGAATATAGTGCGGTGAACAGCAAGCTGGTCCAAATGCTGGATGTTCCACGCAATAAGCTTATTGGCAAATCGTTTTTGTCCAATCTGGATAAATGTGAAGTTCAGTACGGTAAAACGAATTTTGACAAGGTTAAGCAAGGCGATCCGCAATATTATGAGACTCGTATTGTGAATTCAAGTGGTCGGAAGATCGAAGTGTCGGTTACGAATGTGCCCATTATTGTGGATAAAGAAGTGGTAGGTGTCTATGGAATCGTGTCCGATATTACCGAGCGTAAGGAATATACGGAACGGATTCAGGAGCTTAGCAAGCAACATGAGCTGATTCTCAACACAGTTACGGAAGGAATATATGGTTTGGATGCGGATGGAATCACGATGTTTATGAATCCTGCAGCAGCATCGATGTTCGGTTATGAGGCGAAAGAATTCATCGGCAAAAACTCACATCCCATTATCCATCACACCCGTGCAGACGGAAGTCATTTCCCAAAAGAAGAGTGCCCCATCCACTTGACCGTGTTGGATGGACAGAGACGGTCAATCAAGGAAGATGTGTTCTGGCGTAAAGATGGCAGCAGTTTTCTGGTGCAGTATCAGGTGACGCCGATTATTGAACAGGAACAGATTCAGGGCGCGGTAGTCGTATTCAATGACATGACTGGCGAACGTGAAATTGTACGTGCCAAAGAGACAGCTGAGCTGGCAGCTCAGGCCAAGTCAGAGTTTCTATCGATGGTCAGCCATGAGATCCGGACACCGATGAACGGGATCGTGGGTATGACAGAGCTGTTGATTGGTACTGATTTATCAGAAGAACAGCGTGAGTATGCCGAGATTATTCAAGACAGCGGCGATGCACTGCTGAACATCCTTAATGATATTTTGGACTTTAGTAAGCTGGAATCCGGTAAAATGGCGCTGGCTTACGAACCATTTGCATTACGCAAGATGCTGGAACAGGTTGCCGAACTGTTCAAACCTCGTGCAGATGAGAAACAGCTGGAGATCCGATTTCGTCTCAATCCAAGCATCCCTGAATTCATGGTGGGGGACTCCATGCGTATCCGGCAGATTCTGGTGAATCTGGTTGGGAATGCGCTGAAGTTCACCGACCGGGGAAGCATTGATGTGAACGTGGATATCATCAAGGGCAGGAAGCCTGAAGACAGCGTGCTTGATTTTGCTGTGCAAGATACAGGCATCGGCATTCCGGCTGACAAGCTGGATCAGTTGTTCCAGTCGTTCTCTCAGCTGCATCCGGTGATTAACCGCAAGTATGGAGGTACAGGCTTGGGATTGGTCATCTCGAAACGACTTGTTGAAATTATGGGTGGCAGTATCAGTGTCGAGAGCACGGAAGGAGAAGGTTCCACCTTCCGGTTTGCTGTTCCTGCGACAAGTGTAGACGCTTCGGCAGAACAGACAGCAAGTCAATTCCATCATGATCGTACACGCCAAAGTGACAAGGTAGCCATGCGGATTCTCGTGGCTGAGGATCATCCGGTGAATCGGAAGATCCTGCGAGAATATCTGGAGAAGCTCGGTTACCATGCAGATGTATGTACCAACGGCGTGGAAGCTATTGATGCCATCTCTCAGAATGCTTATGATATTGTGCTGATGGACATCCATATGCCTGTCATGGACGGTCTTAAGGCGACTGACTTGTTACACCGACTAATTCCTCAGGATCGCATACCGCCCATCATCGCAGTGACAGGCAATGCCAAACGTGAAGAAAAGGAAGCCTGTTTGGAGATAGGCATGCGTGACTTTATTAGCAAACCGGTTATGCTGAGTGAATTGAAGCGGGTGTTACAGCAGTGGGGACCAACGGATGAACCCCAGCTTGCCCCGAGTTGAACAACAGACTAACTGTGAAAAATATAAGTGCAAACACGCCAATAACCCTCCCCAGATGGAGTGTTATTGGCGTGTTTGCGTTGAACGGATTGAAGTAGCTGAAGTCTATAAAGTTGAGAGCTGTATACGAATGGGTTAAGCCAGTGTCAGACGATTGATGTTACCTGATAGGATTTCACAGGAATTGTTGAACTTCTCACGTTCCGTTGCATCCAGATTCAATTCGATAATCTCTTGAATGCCATTTCCACCGATGATTGCGGGAACACCGACGCAGACGTTGTGTTGCTCGTACTCTCCGTCCAGAATAGCCGATACAGCGATGATCTTGTGTTCGTCATTGAGGATGGAGCGGGTAATATGCGCGAGGGCATTGCCGATTCCGAATTGGGTAGAACCTTTACGGGTAAAGATCTCCCATCCGGCATCCTTTGTTTTGCGTGCAATATCGTCCAGATCCAGATGTTTGAAGCGCTCCTTGTGCTGATCCATAATGTGCATAATCGGTTTACCGCCGATGGTCACATGCGACCAGGCCACGAACTGGGATTCTCCATGCTCCCCGAGAGCATAACCGTGCACACTGCGTGGATCGATGGAGAAGACTTCAGACAGCAGCGTTTTGAGCCTTGAAGAGTCAATGGACGTCCCTGTGCCGATGACATGCTCACGCGGAAGACCAGATAATTTCCATACCATATAAGTTACTATGTCAACCGGATTGGCAGCGACGACAAAAATCCCGTTAAATCCACTGTTCATGATCGGGACCACGATGTCTTTGGCAATCGATTCCGCTTCCTCCAGAATATCCAGCCGTGTCTGTCCTGGCTTGGGATTCGCCCCGGCAGTTAAGATAATAACATCCATATTGCCGCAATCGGCGTACGTGCCTGCATATACCTTGGTGCGGTTATGTGTGAAGTCCATACAATGGGAAAAATCCAATGCCTGTGCTACAGCACGGTCATACGTCCGGTCCACCATCATAATTTCCCTGCATATCGATTGATTAATCATGGAATACGCGCAACTCGAACCGACAAGACCCGCCCCAATCACCGCTACTTTACCTGATTTGCCTAACACTGCTGTTCAGCCCCCATTACATAGATATTTATCCGTTACTTAAGCGTCCTATGTTAAGTATAGTCCTTTATTTTATGCTCGAATGTACTTCTACGTTACATAAGATAACACAAGAAAAAGCTATACAGCAATGATTTCCGTTATCGCGGGAGCGTATTGGAGCAATGGAGTTAACAAAATTGACATGAATAATTCATAATCTATGATTTGACGGCGTTTGCACCTGTATCATTCGACATGACAGCATTCATGCTCATTGTCGGATCAAGGGTTATTTGTGCGAATCATATACCTGACAAAAGTTCTTAGGAATCCGCAGAAACAGAACAAAACCGCCAAAGGGATCTGCCGAGAAGCTGACGAATACATACGGACAAGCAAAAGATAAGCATACTTGATCCATGAGACAGGTTGCCCCGATCCGATGACGGTTCCAAAAGAACGCTGAAGCCATAATGTTCTTATTCAAAAGACTTCATTCCGGGAGGGAATTAATGATGATTGAAGAAGCAGGAGCAACGACGGAAACGGCCAAGAGCCTGGGCATAGGTGCCAGTACTCTTCGTAAATATGCGGCGGCACTGGAAGAGCAGGGATACCGGTTTGAACGGTCCGCCAACAAATCCAGACTATTCAAATCCGATGATATCGAGTGCATTGAACGTCTGATGACTGAACTCAGAGAGCATAATCTGCCCCTCGCTGATGCAGTAGTGACTGTATTGACTCCAAATCTGCCCGAAGTAGATGTACCTGTAGTAGATGTACCCGTGGTGAGTATCGAGAGTATGTCAGAGTCGGAATGTGCAGCAACATCGATGTCAGCAGTATTCCCTGAACAACCTGAATTAACAGGTAATCTGAGATCCTATGAGGGTCTGGGACAACTGGTAAGTGAGGTGACTTATGGTGCTGTGGAACAACAACAGGATGATCGAGTACAGCTGCTGCAACAGCGGGTCGATGAACTGGAACTGACACTTCAGCATCTGGCAGAGACACATATGGCGCTTCAGGAACAGATGGAGAAACAGCGCTTATGGATGAATGAGAAGCTGGAGGAAGAGCGGGATCGCGAACTTGTGACCAACCTGCGCAGCTTTCAGGAGAGAAAACGCAAACCAAAAGGAGTATCACTGCGCATGTTGTTCGGACTTCTGCCCAAGAAACACAAGGAAGCTTGAGCGACAGGTTTTTGCCCTTCGTGATTTTACAGCAATGCCCTGATATAATAAGCTTCATACAACATGAAGACTGGCTACGGATTGCTTGGTATAGAAACAGACTGAGTGGATCAGGAAGCTGGCATGGGAGGATCTGTGGAGCTGCGACGAAGTTGGCAAAGATTGCTCGGGCTATGGACTGACCGTCCTCGGCGGGAAGGGACGACCATCGCCGATCGTTATACAATACAGGAATTGCTGGGTATGGGGAGCTATGGGCTAACCTATCTGTGTATTGACGTCCGAACCGGAAGGGAAGTGGCGTTGAAGGAGTCCAAGCCCAGCAAAGGCAGACTCTCTGCGCACTTATTGGAGCGGGAGGCGGACGTGATGAAACGTCTGCACCATCCGGCGATCCCTGATCTGTTGGATATGTTCACATCGGGGAGACGAAGTTATATCGTTACCGAGTATGTTCGTGGACAGACATTGGAAGAATGCATATTCGAGCAAGGTCTCCAATATACGGAGCGGGAATGTCTGGAACTGGCCGGTCAACTGCTGGCTCCGGTGGCTCATGTGCATGAGCAGGGATATATTCATGGAGATGTGCGTATTCCTAATGTAATTTTACGGGAAGGGATGGTGCATCTGATTGACTTTGGCTTGGCAAGACGCTTGGGGGAGCCGTTGTTGCCGGAGCTGAAGCGACGTATGCGAGAAGTACCTGAGCCTGAAGATGAACCGGCTACACCGGATCATGATCTGCAGGACATCGGACACTTTCTTCTCTTTATGCTGTATTCCGCCTATGAGCCAGAGAAGGGCCGAGAACCAGCCAGCTGGCAGGAGGAACTAGACCTTACGCCGGAGTTACACCACATGCTGGATCGACTCCTTGGACTTCGCCCGAGTTATAAAGGTGGAGCGACGGAGTTACTGGCAGAGATGGGCTACGTGTTGCAGAAAGTAAGATCATAATAAAGAAACAATCAAAAGGGGTGTTCTCCAGCTGTACTTATGGCTGACAGAACACCCCTTTATTACATTTTTATTTATGGTAGCTTCCACTGAGCTGGAACGATCATTAGTTATTAAAAACAGTAGTGACAGCAGCTTAGCTGGAGCTATATTTTCTGTTTTTGTAATAACCAGAACCACTGCGGCTGTCTCTATATTTCACATCCGAAGACGAATAGCGCTTGTAGGAACGCTTGCCTGAGGAACTGCTGTGACGTTTATAGGAGCGCCTGTCTGAGGAGCTATAACGTTTGCGGTGAGATGAAGATTTGGAATCAATAAGTTTGCCAATAATCTTTTTGAACATTAGCTTTCACCCTTTCGATTTCAACTGTTTTAAGCATATACGCGGCCAGATATGAAGGGGTTTCGAGTTTTTTATGGAAAAGTATATTCATTGGACAGGAGCCAGGCGTATAATAGGATGTTGATGATTACATGGAATTTTTTATTTTGAGCATTTCGCGTTACAATAGAGGACAGGATAAGATCTTAACGGACAAGGAGTAGTTGTAATGATTACGTTGAAGACCAAAGAACAGATTGAATATATGAGAAAAGCCGGAGAAATTCTCGCCGCGTGCCATAGAGAAATTGCGAAAATGATTCGTCCAGGTATTACGACACAGGAGATCGACCAGTTTGCAGAGGCTTTTATGAAGAAAAATGGCGCTACGCCGGAACAAAAGGGATACAACGGATACCAATATGCGACATGTGCGTCGGTTAATGATGTGATCTGTCACGGGTTCCCGGGGAAATACGCACTGAAAGACGGCGATATCGTCACAATCGACATGGTGGTTAATCTGAATGGCTGGCTGGCCGATTCGGCTTGGTCTTATGCTGTAGGTGAAGTGACTCCGGAAGCACAACATCTGTTGGATGTGACCAAAACCTCCTTGTACAAAGGGATTGAACTTGCTGTGGTTGGCAACCGGATCGGTGATATCTCCCATGCCATTCAGGTGTATGCAGAAGGTGAAGGTCTGTCGGTTGTACGTGAGTTTATTGGACACGGCATTGGGGAGAAGATGCATGAGGAACCACAAGTCCCTCACTATGGTCCACCACATCGGGGTCCACGTCTCAAGGAAGGCATGGTGATTACCATTGAACCGATGCTGAATATCGGTACGTACCGCAGCAAGCTTGATTCGGATGGATGGACTGCGCGTACTATGGATGGAAGTCTGTCTGCCCAGTATGAACATACGATTGCGATTACAGCAGACGGTCCTGTGATTTTGACAGCACAATAATAGCTAAAAGCAGCTACAATGTGACGATATTTGCATATTTCAAGGCGGCCCACGTTTGTGATCCGCCTGTTTCGGTTTAAACTAATAAGAAGTGATAACACAGAGCCAGTGGTGAGTGATTTCAGCTGACAAGGGTTAACCTTGCGTCCACTTGGCAACAAGGAGGTAATTTTGGTGTCTGTAAATAAACAGATCGTACTTGCGTCTCGTCCCGAAGGTGCCCCAACCAGAGAGAATTTTAACTTCATTGATACACCTCTTCCTGAACCGGAAGCTGGGCAAGTCCTGGTACGTACATTATATTTGTCGGTCGATCCATACATGCGGGGCCGCATGAAAGATACAAAATCTTACGCTGCACCGTACGCGTTGAATGAAGTGATCAAGGGTGGGACCATTGGGCAGGTTGTGGAATCCTCGGAACCGAATCTGCGCAAAGGAGATCTCGTATCCGGCATGTGGGGCTGGCAGCAATATGCCGCAGTGAATACGGCTGATCTTTCGCTGATTGATACCGAAGAAGCACCAATCACGGCTTACCTGGGTGCGCTGGGCCTGACGGGTCTGACGGCTTATTTTGGTATGGAAGACATCGGCAAACCCAAGGACGGCGAAACGGTAGTTGTATCGGGAGCAGCCGGAGCGGTAGGCATGATTGCAGGTCAGATTGGTAAAATTGTAGGAGCACGCGTGGTTGGCATTGCCGGCTCTGACGAGAAGTGTGCGTATCTGAAAGAAAAGCTGGGCTTCGACGTGGTCTTGAACTACAAGAAGGAGCAGGATATGTCAGCGGCTATCGAACGGGCTTGCCCGGATGGCGTGGACGTCTACTTCGACAATGTGGGCGGTGATATCTCAGATGCAGTGTTGCGCCACATTAATCGGAATGCACGTATTCCGTTATGCGGACAGATCTCATCCTATAATCTGGAGAAGCCGGATATCGGCATGCGTCCACAGACGTTGCTGTTAACGAATACAGCATTGATGAAAGGCTTCCTGCTGGGTGATTACACCAAATCCTTCAAGGAAGGCCGCGCCAAGTTGGCGAAATGGATTAAGGAAGGTCTTATCCAGTACGAAGAGAACATTGTGGACGGTTTCGAACAGACACCGGAAGCATTCATGGGTCTCTTCTCAGGAGATAACCTGGGCAAGCAGCTGGTGAAAGTTGCAGATCCTGAATAGATATCGAATGATCTACATCTCCAATCTCCAACCGGGTTGAAAACAAAAAAAGACATGTTCTGCACACCAATGGTGTAACAGAATGTGTCTTTTTTTGTGAACCTGTGCGTGGTCTGTATATGTGACTAGTGTTCGGCCACCAGCACTTCTTTGTAGTGTTTATACATATATACACGCCAGCGTACAATCATGCCGAAGGCCAGCAGGAAGAATAATCCGCCTGTTTGCGGAATGCTTACATATCGCTGAATGACTTCATGCAGGATCAGGCGTACAGCCAGCAATCCGAGCAGAATGAAAGCAAAGCTGCGGGAACGCGTGGCAAAAATCTCTTCACCTACTCGTTCAAACCGTGTACTGCGAATGAGGGGATACGAGAACAGAAACCAGCCCACTAGAAATGCAATGAATGCCCAGAGTAAAGGAACATGTGTCTCCGGTACAACAAACATGAGAAATCCTGTGCTCATGCCGAGCGGAGGAATAAGGATTTTGCGAATGGTCACCGGTCTGTGACTGGCTTTCATGCGGATGAAGATGGCAAGCAGGGCCATGACGAGCATACCTACGGTTGCCCCGATTTGCAGGTAGTACGGACTGATTTGAGCCACGTAGAACTCCCTCTTTCTGGAATAATATGTTATCCGGTGATCCGGAAACCAGTACGAATTGCCGGAATTTTCAGTTCCTATTATATCACAAACGCAGAAAGCCGATAGAAAGCATAGTGTATCATATACCCGATATGTATTCACAGGGTGTATTTGAAAATTTTGTATTATTGTGCCCGTTGTAAGGCCGTTTATTCGATTAAGGGGAAATCGTGCAATGATTGGACAAAAGTGGATATTCATTAAGCTCATCGGTTCACATCATAGAGGATGGCTTGCGGGTAATACGGATTGGTTAGTACATGTGGTCAGCCTTATATGTGCAAGTGTACTCATTTTTTTGCTGGTTATCTATGGGCATATCTTATGGATGAAATATAGCGGCAGACGCAGGGAAAAGGTTAAAACGGCACGGATGCAGGAAATGCTTTCTGCAGATTCGGTACTACAGCGGTATCTGGGCCAAGGAGAAGTTAAAGTAGACTTATTGAATATGAGTAAAGATCAACAGATGGTGTTACAGCAGTTGTTGTTGCAACGGCTCGCGCAAGATGCGAAAGAACATGAGATTCTGCGAATTCGCTTGTTATCTTGGCAAGTCTTTGGAAGTTCATACCGATCGGTTCTGAAGACGGGAAAGTGGAGTGAACGGGTTAATACCTTGTTATATATTGAACAGTTTCATATGATGGAGCTTCTGCCCAGATTAGAGGATATGCTGCGGGTTACCTCGTGTACGCCACTTGAACGATTCATCATTCTGCGTATATATGCCAGAACTGGTTATTTCAGAATTGTTAAGGAATTGATGCGTGAGCAGGACGTATTATCCGACTCGCAGTATCTGCAGATTCTGTTGTTGCTAACCGATTCATCATGGGCCCGTCTGAAGGATCATTTCAAGGATGTACCTTATCAGGTCCAGTCTAATATCATCCATGCCATTCGTATTCGCGATGACCAGACGGATGGAGCGTTCATTCTTCTGGAAAAACTCATTCGTGGAGAGGATTCGCAGCTGCGTACTCGTTCATATCAGGCCCTGGCTCATGTGGGCAGGGGGAATGAGGATCATCTGAGAGGGCTATTGCTGGTATGGAACGAACACGGTGAGGAACGGCAGCGCTCTGAACGATTGACAGTGGCCCAGCTCATGGGCAGCGTTCATGCGGACGCTTTTATTCCCCGTCTGAAGGTGATGATGGGTGATCCTTCTTTTCAGATCAGACAGGAAGCGGCGAGCTCCCTTTCTCGGTACGAACAGGGGCATGTGGAACTTCGGGATGCGGTTGCACATCATCCGGATAAATATGCAAGGCAGATAGCGGAAGAAATGCTGGAAAGGATGCAGTATGGACGAGAGATGGATTGAGATGCTGCGGAGTTTTGTTTTGGCGTGTTACGAGGGAATATTTATCTATCTAGTGCTAGCAATTATGATGTGCAGTGTGCTGGTGGTTGCAGCAGCTCGGACATTGATCCGCAGGAGAGACCTGGACCCGCTTCACTATCATGAGATGTTGGATAAAGAACTGGCTCCGGCGGTATCCCTGCTTGTTCCAGTGCGGAATAACGAAGATACGATTATACATCGAATTGCCATCCTGCTGGATATCCAATATGCAATCTATGAAGTCATTATCATTAATGATGGGTCAGAGGATGGGACAATGCGGTGTCTAAAGGAGACCTATGATCTGATGCCCATTCAGAGTAAAGTTCATTATTCGGGACTTGGTCAGGAGACAGGTCAGATCCAACGTATCTACCAATCCAGGCTGCATGATCGTCTGATTGTGATCGACAAGGCGTATGGAGGACGAATGGACTCCCTGAATGTAGGTCTGAATATCTCGCAGTATCCTTATATCGCCTCCGTTGGCCCCCATACCATTCTGGAACGGGATGCATTGATGAAGATTATGAAACCCGTTATGGATGCTCTCCCGGGAGAAGAAGTCGTTGCATGCAGTGGACGAGTAGATCTCACGGCTCCCAACCATACGAATCATAAGAATTCTGCGGACTCTACCGACCATCGTACAGAACGGATGGGCAGAACGTTGTATGTAATGCAGACCATTGAATATGTACGTGCTTTTCTAATTAGCGGCGTGGGACTCGTTCGTTACAATATTAATGTGCTGTTATTTACGTCCGAAGTATTCGGGGTATTCAAAAAGAACCGGGTGATGGAAGTCGGCGGTTACAAGCGCCATCACCAGGCCGCTCACATGGAACTGGTGATGCGGTTACAGAAACATATGAAGCAGATTCGGGAACGGGGGCGTATTATATACATACCTGATCCAATCTGCAGGGTAGAAATACCCGGCACATGGCGACAACTGTGCAGACAGCGTATCGGTTGGCACAGTCAGCTTGCGAGCAGTTTATGGGCCCAACGGGGCATGATCTTCAATCCGGCCTATGGCTGGATGGGGATGGTGTCCATCCCGTATTTTATTTTTATCGAATTGTTGGGACCTGTGCTGGAACTAGGAGCGATCTTGCTGTTCATTGCAGGCATAGGGCTACAGTTGGTAGATATGAACCTGTGCATCATACTCGCTCTGCTGCTGACACTTTATGGTTCCCTGCTGTCTGCAGGGGCAGTGATGTTGGAAGCGTGGTGTTCACGAAAGTCGCATACGTCCCGAGAGGTTACACATCTGCTTGTGTATGCCTGTTCGGAGACGTTCTGGTTCAGGCCGCTGAACAACCTGTCCCGTATATATGGAATGTTACAGGCTATGGGGTTGAGGAAGGAAGAAGAGAAGAACAGCAGCAATGGATTGGGCTGATCTATCGACCGATCCTGACATTACCTTGGAACAGAGCAAGGAGGAAGGTGCTTCATGAAAAGAAGTTACAGGCCAGTCACGATGTGGACGTTGGCTTGTTTTACAGTGGTATCGGTGGTGCTGGTTGTGCCCTGGATTATGTGGCAATCCCAGGCCCCGGTTCCGCTTAATATCATGATTATTGACAAGAGCAGACCGGACTTGTCCTATCAAGGACACAAGGGATTGGTCTGGCTTCTGAATCAACAGAAGATCGTACAGCATACAGGAGAACACTACTCGTATGAAGAGGATTATTACGGCTATGACATTCAGGATGGACTTATTCAGATGAAGCGATTGCTGCCTGATGAGGTGACGGACACGGATCTGATCTATCTGACGGCGAATCGAAGTAGCCTGTTTACACCGAAGAATGAACGGAGACAGGATGCAATCTATGAAGGATTAACGATATATGATGTGCAGAAGATCCGCGAAGCGGCTTATAAAGGTGTAACGGTTGTCGCCGAATACAGCGCATTAGCGAATACAGCTTCCAAGATGACAAGGGAGCAGCTGTATCCCATCTTGGGAGTGGACAGCAGTGGATGGCAGGGGAAGTCGGTATCTAATCTGCAAAGTAAGGGCGAAGTACCCCGGTGGGTTCGGACGAACTATGAGCAGCAAGAGAAGAAAAAATGGTCTTATCACGGGGCTGGCATTCTGCTGGCGCATGTGGATGGACGAGTCTTGGTGCTGGAGAAAGGTCCGGATGTAAAGACAGGCAATATACAGGTTGCATTTACACCGGAAGGCAGAGATTGGAGCGGCATAACGCAGGATATTCATTACACTGACTGGTTCGATATCATTGTGCCGCAAGAGAAGAATTCCATACTTGCCTGGTATAAGACTGATCTGACGGAGACAGGCAAGCAGAAGCTGGGGGATGCAGGGATACCCGCGGAAGTTGCTGCACTTGTCCGATCCGATGACTATAATCGATCATATTACATGGCAGGGTCCTTCGGAGAGATGAAGCATTACTCTTTCTGGCGCAGAATCCGAGGATGGGATGTCATCCGGGCCAAGCTTACGCCAGATCAGAAAGAGATTCCTGATATGTTTTACTGGAAGGTGTACGTGCCAGTGATGAAGCATATTTTGCAGGAGGTAGAGGAAGGTAGGCAGCAATGGCCGTAGGGTGGTTGTAGAGAAACCGTTCCGATGGAGGGGACGGGAGATGTACATATTAGAGAAACACGTAGTTGTGAGTGGCAGGCGACAGACGCAAGACGAATAACAGAAAACGGATAATAGATATCACATATCAATTTGAATGTGAGGAAGATACAACATCTGGGATGGCAAAGTAAAAAAGGACTGCAGCGGATCTGCAGTCCTTTTTCGTGATGCAATATGCCTTGCTATTCCTGGTGAAGATGCCGGAGCCCATGCAGGAATGCAGATACAGTCAGATGCAGACTTTCGTCTGGATCAAAGTTCATGCCGAAGCCGCCTTGTGCCTCAATGGAGGCAAACCCATGGCAGAGGCTGCGCAAACCACGAACGGCATGCAATGCTTCAGCTTCGGTTAGTGGGTAGGGCTGCAAGCTGTGCAGCAGCAAATCCAGCGTGGCTGTGCTGGCCGCGGCGAGCTGTGGCTCCTCGCGGTCCGGGGCATGAAATGAGGCTTCGTACAGTCCAGGGTGCTCGCGGACGAAGCCAATGTATGCCGCAGCGATGGCCTGAATGGCATCATCGCCAGTGCGGTCAGCAATAGCCGCGGTTAATGCGCGGCTGAGCTGCTGCACGGACATCAGCGCCATTTCCTGGCGAAGCCCGGGAAGTCCGCTGATGTGGTTGTAGAGCGACGGCGAGCGCACATCCAGCCGCTGGGCCAACGCGGCCAGTGTCAGCGCCTGGAAGCCGTCGCTGTCAGCAAGCTGGGCGGCGGCGCTGAGCAGAGCGCCGCGATCCAGCCCTTGCCGGGGGCTCACAGTTGCCCCCCGGCAAAGCCGAGCCGCTGCTGTGCATCAGCGGCTGCCGCGCGCATGGCGGCCGCGGGCTGGCGCAGCATCCGTCCGTGGCCTACAGCCAGCACGGACGGTTCCAGCTCCGCCAGGCGCTTCGCGCTGGCCAGAGCCGCTTCGCGGTTCCACGTCGCCAGCGCGGGGAACGGGAAGAGCGGGCGCACGCGGCCGGATACAGCTAGGCCGCCTTGCAGCTGGTACGCGTCGCCAGCGATGAGCACGCGGCTGCGCGTATCCATGAAGGCCATGTGCCCCGGCGTATGGCCTGGTGAGGCAACGGCAACCAGTGAACCAATCCGGTCGCCGTCATCCAGCAAGTGGTCCGGCTGGGTGCGAACCGCTTGAGGTTTGGGTACACCGCCGCGTACCGGGGTCTGTGGCTCACCTGGGAGCAGGGAAGGATCTCCCGCCAGTAGCCGGGCATCCCGTCCGGAGATGAAGACTTCCGCTTGGGGGAGAGCCTCTTTGAGAAGGTCCAGTGCACCGATATGGTCGCCATGAGCGTGAGTTAGAATGATTTTGGTGATGGGTTTGCCAAGGGACTGGGCAGTTGCCAATATCCCCTTAAGACTAAAGGGCATTCCGGCATCAATTAAGGTTAATCCATCTTGCTCTTCAACAAGATATACGTTCACAGGGAAGAGTCTTGGAAGGAATGTAACTTGAATGACATCAAATTCTCGGGTAATGCGCATCGATAAACCCTCCTTAAAACTAATGATATTAGTATAATAACTAATGCCATTAGTTTTAGCAATACCTGTGATATATTTGGTTCGAATAAAAAAAATTTTAAATAATGATGCACTTTACAAAAAAAGCGTTTTCAAATTGAAGATTACCGATTATAATAATCACGTAAGCCCTTTCATATGTCTATCTTATTGGAGCCCTTCGCGTAGCGAAAGGCTCACTTTTTTGTTCTTTTTAGATTGAAATGCCGATAGGAGGTGCCATCTTGTCTTGATTTTGTAGAGGGCTGTAAGTATTGGTATACCAGGAAAAAACACGTGCGATTCCATCCTGAGCGAAAGTTGACAAACATAACTGTTATTCATATAATGACAGTTATACTTACCTTGGGTTGAAGTTCATCGGTGTAGTATGCCGGGAAGGGAGTAAGTTATGAACAGTGAATTTACCATTGCGGTGCATTGTCTTGTTTTTCTCTCAATGAGAGATGAGTGTATGGCCAATAGTGAAGACTTGTCCCAGAGTGTGGGTACGCATCCGGCCAGAGTCCGCAAGGTACTTAGTGTTCTGCGCAAGCATGGTTACCTTACAACGAAGGAAGGTGCTCATGGCGGGTACTTGCTTAGCCGTCCAAGTGAGGAGATTAAGCTTGGAGAACTGTACAGACTCGTTGCTGGCGGTTCACTTGGTCCGAACTGGTGTTCAGGGGAGTCCGGGTCATCGTGCGTGGTATCTTCCAATATGCAGGACGTGATGGGGGACATTTACGACGGAGGCGAAGAGGCACTAAGCGCCTATTTTGATCGTATATCCATAGAGGATGTGAAGCAGCGTATAGGTCATGGAAAAGCATGTAACTTGTCGCTGGATGGATTGCCTGACAAAGAGAAGTCCTGACGGATTCCACAACCAATGGTCCTTTCTGATGTGACCTTGGTTAGTCAGGCATGGTGGACAGGTTCGTGATCGACAGGTTATGGAATGGGCGTATGCTCCGGTGAAAGATCCATTGATGGTTTCAAGCGATTCCGGGCATAACGTGAACACAGATGAGGAGAGGTCGTCTGCGCTGATGTTATTTTCGGAGGGCAAGTCTTTGGTAGAGTTGGTATCAAGATCGCCTTGCGAATGTAAAAAAAGAAGAACAAACAAAATAGAGTCTGGGGAGTGGAACACATGTCAGGCATTGAAAAAAATGAAACACTTCGCGTTATTAGCGAACGTCATGCGGTCAAAAAATACGAAAAAGGTTTTGAATTGCCTGAAGCTGATCTAAACGCAATCTTGACAGCGGCTGGGGAAGCACCGTCTTCATGGAACCTGCAACATTGGAGATTCCTTGTGATTGAATCTGAAGCTGACAAAGCTAAATTGCTGCCAGTTGCTTATGGACAAAGTCAAATCACAGACAGTTCCGTTACAATTGCTGTTCTCGGAGATCTCGAAGCGAACCGTAACACGGTGATCTATGATCAAGCTGTGGAAGCTGGCGCATTGACTGCTGAGATTCGCGACGCTTTGGTTGGGCAGATCAACGGTGCTTACCAAAGCCCGCAAACGGCTCGCGATGAAGCGATCCGTAATGCTTCCTTTGCATCCCAAAATATTATGCTTGCTGCACGCTCCCTGGGTTACGATACATGTCCAATCGGTGGATATAATCCACAAAAACTGATCGAAACATTCAACATTCCTGCACGATTTGTGCCAACGCTTTTGATTACTGTAGGTAAAGCTGCACAGCCAGCTCGCCCGTCAGGACGTTTACCGTTGTCCGAAGTTGTAGTTAAAGGATCTTTCTAAGTTAAAAAGCTAATCTGATGATTCCATCAGTGGTATAGGTATAATACAGACAGCCGCAAATTCCTGTTAAAGGAAGATGCGGCTGTTTGGCATATGAGGGTTCTACCGAAGAGGCAGCTTTTTCATAGAAATGTTACTTCTCAGGTGTTTCCGGGATTTGCGGTGCATGGAAAGATTCCAGATACTCGATTGCGTTATACATCATAACGGCTGCTTCGGCACGAGTAATCGTTTGTTTGGGATTGAAGTTGCCGTCGGCATCCAGTGCATTGATTTTGAGAACCAGAGAGCGCTGAACGGCACCTTGATACTCCGGCGTAAGTTCCTGTTCGTCGGTAATGTCCACAGGTTTGATATTAATCATCGGCAGACCGCCTTTGGCTTCAATGCCTTGCATCAGGAACAGGGTGTACTGTTCACGAGTGAGCGCTTTGGACGGATCAATATCCTGTGACATCTGAATTCCATTATATTGAGCGCGGATAAATGCATCACTGTACCATACGCCATCTTTTACATTGGCGAAGTGGTCACTTGGCAGCGGCTGTTTGATAAAACGAATGGTGTCCAGATTCAGATTCAGTCCGTCGGCAATCAATTGGATGCCCTGAGCGGTATTCAACTCCTGTTCAGGCTTGAACAAGCTGTCGCTCACGCCTTTGATGAATCCATCCTGATGAAGAGATTCGATTTTATTCGCTCCTGCCACGCCTTGAATATCCGTAAATTGGGCCGGCGCCGCGTTCATTGGTCCTGCACTTAGAGAGAGCGTGAGCAGAGCTCCCGCAGTTAATGTAGCAATCATATTTTTTTTCATGATAGGTCCGCCTCACTTTTCCAGGGATAATCCCTTTATATAAAAGTTATTTGTCCCTATAGACGACCTTTCTGTACAAAAGGTTGCTGCAATTTTCCAACTGAATTCATGATCATTCAGAAAGGGTTAAGTGAAGTCATGGCCTCTAACCTTTGGATTTATTTCGATAATCCGTGGGTGAACGTCCCATCATTTTGCTGAACAGACGGGAGAAGTAGTAGGGGTCCTTGAAACCAAGCTCGGAACTGATCTGCTTCACGGTCCAATCGGTAAAATCCAGATAGCGGCAGGAATGCTGGATCTTGAGCCGCAGAAAATAATCGATGGGCGAATGCCCGGTAGCTTGCTTGAACAACTGCGAGTAATGAGGGACAGACAGCCGCGCGTGTGCCGCCAGTTCCTTGAGGGTGATTCCGTTCTCCAGATGCTCCAGCATATACTGGACAGATTGTTCAGCCGCACGTTTGCTACTGACGACCCCGCCATCTGTTCCTGTCGCTTCTGGCCCATAAGCGAGCATGCCGAGCATATAACCAATAATCTGGGAGGCATAAGTCATCGTCTGTATGGAGTAACCCGTCTCTAACGCGCCGTAACATTCATGGAAAAGCTCAAGCCATTTCTGAGCCTTGGCTGGTGGCATACTAGAAATATGATGGGTTAGCAATGGTTCTATGTAGGATAAAGCATGTTCCCCGCGTAGATGAATCCAGAAGATGCTCCATGGTTCAGCTGCGTTGGCACCATATATATGAGGAACATGTGCAGGCAATATGATGAGGTTTCCCGGGCGGACTTCATATGTTCTGCCGCCATCTATCGTATACCAGCCTGTGCCTTGGGCACAGTACATCAGAATATGTGATTCACAACCATCGGGACGGTCACGGTAATGATGTTCTGCTTCGTGAAAGTAACCGATATCCGTAACGTATAACCCGGACGTGACGGGATAAGCTGCGGCTTCTTGCAGCAGCGGGTCCGGAAGCACAATGAGTTTTTGCATACGAAATCCGTCTGATTTACGAAGTATGGGTGGTCTGTTGTTAGGTCTCATACTCTGTATTATGGTGAGAGGGAATAAGGGAGTCAATGACAGAATGAGAGAGCGCTCACCGATTATGATCTAATTTAGAAAGCCACGTTACAGGAAGTGAAGCAGTTGCCCGTGAATTGGGTAAGTACATACCAGTGGGAAGAATCAGACCAATGAATATACAGGATAAGGGAGAGATTAGATATGGAACCAGTCGCAACTCAGGAAACGTTTTTCTATACAGGTACGTATGCTTCATCGGAAGAACCAGGCATATTCCTATGTGCGTTGAATGCGGATACAGGAGAGATGCGAATCGTGAATCACATGGAGGGTGTGAGCAATCCTTCTTATCTGGCGCTATGCCCCGATGGAAACTGTCTATATGTGGCGAGTGAGACGGACGAGGGAGAGGTGTTGGTCTATCGGAGAGATGCGGCAACGAGTGAACTGCACCTGATGGATCGAAAGCAGACCAGAGGGGCTTCCCCATGTTATGTGTCTGTCTCGAAGGATGGTCAATGGGTATTCACATCCAACTATAGCAGCGGCAGTGTCAATGTATTCCCGGTAGGCGATCAAGGGACGCTCGGAGAGATGAGTGCATGGGTGGAGCACACGGGAAGTGGAACCAACGAAGAACGCCAGGAAGGGCCGCATGCACACTCCATCCAGCCAGATCCGTCCGGACAATATGCTGTCGTATGTGACCTCGGTCTGGATCAGATTATTGTGTATCGCTTGGAAGAAGGACGTCTGGTCACGCATCGTGAGACGAATCAGCCGCCAGGGGCTGGTCCAAGGCATCTTGTGTTCCATCCCAACTCCAAGTGGGCTTATGTAATCAATGAGTTGGACAACACGGTTACCGCATTCCTTTACGATGAGCGCAGAGGTGAGTTCACTACGTTGCAGCACATCTCGACACTTCCAGAAGGGCATAAAGGAGAGGGTACGGCTGCAGACATCCGTGTATCTCCATGTGGTCGTTTCCTGTATGCATCGAATCGGGGAGTTGACAGCATCGTGCTCTATCATATTGATCAGGAGAGCGGTAAGTTGGAAGCCGTGGAATGGACGTCCACGATTGGGCAGACACCGCGTAACTTCAACCTGCTTCCAGGTGGCATTCTGGTGGTGGCGAACCAGGACAGCAATAACCTCGTAGGTTTCCAGATCAGTGAAGAAGACGGACGTCTGACGCATAACGGGTTCAAGCTGGAACTGCCTCGTCCGGTATGTATTGCGCCTGTGGTATGAGTTGTAATACGGTGAAGTGAGAAGTGTAAGTAGAATATTACATCTGAAAAGTGATCTATAAGCTGTGAAATCATGGGGAACGCATGGTTTTACAGCTTTTTTTTAGTCTTTTTATATCATTAACTTGAAAATAGTGGCAATTATCACATTTTTTTATTGACCATCGTTCGAACGTTCATTATGATCAGAATATATGGTGATGAAACCTAAAATCTGGATGCTGCACGAAGGGTGGTGCTTTCCTTGGAACCTGCAAATTCAATTCGGGAGCAATTAACCCAGTTTATTGATAAGAACAGCATGACGCTCTCCCGATTCTCGGAAGTATCTGGCATTAATACAGGCACAATTAGTCGTATTTTACATGGGAATCGTCCCATATCCGTGAGCCAGCTAATAGCGATCTCATCAGGAATGGGTGTGGCAGCGGATCATTTTTTTGCCGACTATGTGGAAGAATGTTTCGCTTATTCTGTATCCATGCGGCGGATCAGACCGTTCATTCTCCGAAGTGCCGAACTGAATCGGCTGGACTGCATTGAGCAGATTCTTCATCGGCTACTGGACGACTTGGATTATGCGACAGAACTATTTGAGATGGCAGAACAATTATTTGAACGAAATCAGTGGTCTGCCGCGGCATTGTTATATAAGAGTGTGAGTGAGGTTGAGAAATATCAGCATTCCGAACGGCTTGCCATGTGTCAGTATCGCATGTTTTTAATTGGACAAGGTGAGAACCTGGAGGAAAATCTAAGGATGGCTATCTTGTTCGAGCCCTATGTGGATCGACTGGATGAGTCGTATCAACTGGATGCGCTGAAACATTTGATTCATTCTTTCGGCTCAGCGCATAAGTGGAACAAGGTTAACGAACTTGCCAACAAAATGCTTCATATAGCCCAAATACAGTATGAGGCATCTAAAAATCGGAAACGTAAGGATCAGGAGCTGAAACGAACAGAGCGACCAATATACTTTTATATATTGTACTCCTGGTTAATTCAATCCACTGTATATGAGGAACACAGGGACTATGTCCGAGCACTCGACTTTGTGAAATTATATGCTGACGGACAAAGATGGGTGAAAGAGGATGATGAAGAATCCCGTCGTATATTGAAGCAGTTTGAAGAGTGGGCTGTGGCTAATACGTATCTCTATCGTTTAATGTCTGGCGAAGTTGAAGTCATTCCCGATTATGTAGACTATATTGAGGGACGTAAAGACGAAATTTTCATCGCCCTTCGATATATAGTCCAAGCTGCAAATAAATTTGGCGTTAACATTGATCACATTTTGGATCGCTTCTCTGATCATATCCCCCTACGTAGATACAAGACTGAATTCGGGGAGTATAATCATTCAATTATGGGTGAGAGTTACGCACAGTTTTTAAGTGATTTAGGAGTATATAATCTTACAAAACATCGTCATGATGCAATCAATCTAATTTTGGAAGGTTTGCATTTTTCAGTTAAAATAAATAGTGATCGGAATATCATCACGTGTATGACCTTGTTTGAGCAATACAGGGATCAGGCCGATTCAGTTGCAAAACAGAAATTCAAATCTCTTACAAGTGAGGTGCATCGGATCAATGCAGAAAAAATGGTCGTTACTTCTATTTCTATGTAGTTCCATCATCATAAATCCTGAGATTATAGTGCTGATGGGACATGGATGGGGTGGAGGCTAAACAGTCGAAATGGAAATATGCACCAATACAATCTTGTTTTAAATGATATACGTTAGTTAGAGCCGAGGGAGAAATCCTTCGGCTTTTTTATGTGCTAATCATTAATTACTAAATTAGACCTATAGATGGAATTATATGTTTAATTTAAAATGAATATATTAAAGCGCTTACATAAGAGATGGCGCTAAAAAGGCATCGGGCTTACCAATACAATTGGGGAGGCAATTGTTTATGGGAAATCGATCATCACTGTGGAAGCGCACATTACGTACAGCCGGAGTATCGTTGTTGAGTTCCGCGTTGTTGGTTACTTCGCTTGGCCTGGGCAACACGCCAGTAACGCATGCAGCGGGTGCAAGGCAGATGGAATTTCTGGATCGAGGTGTGGTTGCTGTAAAGACCGGGACAGGTGTGTTTGTCAGTTGGCGACTCTTGGGTACGGAAGGTTCGAATGTATCGTTTAATGTCTATCGGGATGGAACCAAGGTGAACGCATCACCCATAACGAACAGCACCAACCTTCAGGATGCAAGCGGGACAAGCAGCTCCAAATACACGGTTCGCGCTGTAGTCAGTGGAACGGAGCAGGCTGCTTCAGCGGCAGCGAGCGTATGGGGCAACAACTATCTGTCTGTACCGCTCAGTGTACCCGCTGGTGGTACAACGCCCGATGGAGTAGCCTACACCTACAGTGCCAATGATGCCAGTGCAGGTGACCTGGATGGTGATGGTGAGTATGAATTGATCGTGAAGTGGGACCCCTCCAACGCCAAGGATAACTCTCAGAGCGGTTATACGGGGGAAGTCTTTATCGATGCCTACAAATTAAACGGAACACGCCTCTGGCGGATTAGTCTGGGCAAAAATATTCGCGCGGGTGCTCACTACACCCAGTTCATGGTCTACGATCTCGACGGTGACGGCAAAGCCGAGGTCGCGATGAAAACGGCCGATGGCACCAAGGATGGCACTGGCGTGGTCATCGGGGATGCAAGCAAGGATTACCGCAATTCCAGCGGTTATGTGTTGTCTGGCCCCGAATTCCTGACGGTATTCAATGGGCAGACTGGCAAAGCGCTCTCCACAGTGAACTATGAACCGGCACGCGGCAATGTGTCCGACTGGGGAGATAACTACGGCAATAGGGTGGACCGATTCCTTGCCGCCATTGCTTATCTTGATGGGGAGCGGCCAAGTCTGGTCATGGCTCGCGGGTATTATACGCGCAGTGTGCTCGTGGCTTATAACTGGAGGAATGGACAGCTGACCAAACAATGGACATTTGATTCCAATACATCCGGCAATTCGGGTTATGCTGGGCAGGGCAATCATAATCTGAGCGTGGCGGACGTGGATGGGGATGGGAAAGACGAGATCGTCTATGGTGCCATGGCGGTGGATGACAACGGCAAAGGATTGTACACGACAGGACTTCATCATGGCGATGCCATGCATCTGAGTGATCTGGACCCGGATCGCCCCGGACTTGAGGTATTTCAGGTTCATGAGACACCATCCAATGCCGGAGTGGAATTCCGTGATGCAGGTACAGGTCAGTTAATCTGGGGAGTCAAAACAACGAAGGATATTGGACGCGGCATGGCGGCAGATATTGATCCAAGATATAAAGGCGCTGAAGTATGGGCAGACGGCAGTCTGTACACAGCCAAAGGGCAGAAACTCGGAACAACCCTGCCGTCCTCCACGAATTTTGGCATCTGGTGGGATGGGGATCTGCTCCGTGAACTGCTGGACAGCAACCGAATCGACAAGTGGAACTATGCCAACAGCACAACGGTGAACCTGCTCACCGCATCCGGCGTATCGTCCAATAACGGAACCAAGTCTACGCCGAATCTGCAGGCCGATCTGTTCGGGGACTGGAGAGAAGAAGTGGTATGGCGGACGAATGACAGCTCAGCGCTGCGGATCTATACCACAACAGCAGTTACGGACAAACGCATCTACACGCTGATGCATGATCCGGTGTACCGTCTTGGCGTCGCTTGGCAAAATGTAGCCTACAATCAACCGCCGCATACTGGCTTCTATCTGGGAGAAGGCATGAGCACACCACCGGTACCCAATATCCGGTATGCGGGCAGATGAGGAATGGACTAGGCGGGGCGGTCCAATTCCGCCCATGTTTACACTAGACAGCGAAGGATGGGAATCGCTGAGGGGACAACGGACGTTGGTCCGTTGTTCCTCTTTTTTTTGCCAATGGTGCAGAAATCCGGTAAAAATCGGAAAAAACGTTTGACAGGTATATAGACTGCCTTTATTATACGTATATAACATACTAAACAGGTAGGAATAATAAAAATGAATCTGTTTTCATTGTGAGAGCGGTCATTTTACAGACACATGCAACAATGCAACCTGAACAGAATAACGTTCTCACCGTATAGACGGAGGAACACCGCAGCGCATCCTTTCCGGATGGAGCATGCACGGCCTTAAGCCGGCATGACTTTATGGGGAGAAGTGCGCGGGGGTTCCTCCGTCTTCTTGTTTTTTTATGGGGCGTTACATCCTGTTCAGCCGGCCTGAGGTAGTCATGCAGATCTATATCGGGGGAGTGTTATTTAATGAAAAAGAGAATTCACAAGGGTATTCTGGTTGGTCTGGCACTGGTGTTAACAGGAGTTCTGGCAGCATGCGGATCGGATAGCGGCGGGTCCAGTGCGGCAGGAACATCAGGGGGAGCGGAAGGCGGCACAGAAGGCGCCAAGGCTATCGAACTGCTGAATGTTTCCTATGATCCAACGCGGGAACTCTATGAGCAATATAACAAAGCGTTTGCGGCGCATTGGTTGAAAGAGAAAGGCCAGGAAGTGACCATCAAGCAATCCCACGGGGGCTCGGGTAAACAGAGTCGTTCTGTCATTGACGGACTGGATGCGGACGTGGTGACGCTGGCATTGGGATACGACATTGATGCGATTGAAGATAAAGGTCTGATTAACGAAGGCTGGCAGGATAAATACGAGCATAACAGCGCGCCGTATACCTCTACGATTGTATTCCTTGTACGTAAAGGCAATCCAAAAGGCATCAAGGACTGGGATGATCTGATCAAAGGGGATACGCAAGTCATCACCCCGAACCCCAAAACGTCCGGCGGAGCACGTTGGAACTATTTGGCGGCATGGGGATATGCCCTCAAGCAAAATAACAATGACGAAGAGAAGGCGAAGGAATTCGTTGGAGAATTATTCAAGCATGCACCTGTACTGGATTCGGGTGCTCGCGGGTCTACGACAACGTTTGTTGAACGTGGGATCGGTGATGTGCTGCTTGCCTGGGAGAATGAAGCTTTCCTATCTGTAAAAGAGTTGGGTCCGGACAAATTCGATATTGTTGTGCCGTCGGTCAGTATTTTGGCTGAACCACCGGTAGCGATTGTGGACAAAAATGCAGACAAAAAAGGAAGCCGCGACGTGGCGGATGCCTATCTGAAATATTTGTACAGTGAAGAGGGACAGACGATTGCTGCTGAAAATTATTACCGCCCAACGCTGGATAGCGTGGAGGAAAAATTCAAGGATCAGTTCCCGGAGCTTGAACTGTTCACATTGAATGATGTATTTGGAACATGGCGGGATACCCAGGCCAAACATTTCAATGATGGTGGTATCTTCGACCAGATCTATGTTCCAGGCAGCTAAGGTTGCTCTGTTCCATGAACACCTGATCAATCGCGCTGTGAGCGGCCAACCAGCCTTACCGGCTGAAGGCAGAGAGGATGAACGTGCATGAGCAAGGTGATGGTGGCGCGGAGACGCACATTGCCGGGATTCGGATTAACGATGGGTTACAGTGTACTCTACCTGAGCCTGGTTGTACTTATTCCATTGGCTGCGCTGTTGTTTAACTCCACAGGGCTGACGTGGGCAACCATGATTGAGGTTGCGACCAACCCCAGGGTGCTGGCTTCCTTCCAGGTCAGCTTCCTGACCGCAGGCGCAGCGGCCCTGATTGATCTCGTGCTGGGACTACTCCTGGCATGGGTGCTTGTTCGGTATGAATTCCCGGGCAAAAGGCTGTTTGATGCAGTCATTGATCTGCCCTTTGCCTTGCCAACGGCAGTAGCAGGGGTTGCCCTTACGGCGATCTATGCCGGCAATGGCTGGATTGGACAGTTTGTAGAGCCTTTGGGTATTAAGTTGGCCTATTCGCAGGCCGGAATTACGCTGGCGCTGATGTTTATCGGAATTCCGTTCGTAGTTCGCACGGTGCAACCGGTGTTGGAGGAGCTGGAGGCAGAGGTCGAAGAGGCGGCTGCCACACTTGGAGCAGGAAGATGGCGGATATTTCGTACGATTCTGCTGCCGGATCTGATTCCGCCGCTGCTGACCGGATTTGCTCTGGCTTTTGCCCGGGGCATTGGCGAATATGGCTCCGTTGTATTTATCTCAGGCAATATGCCGATGAAAACGGAGATTGCCCCCTTGTTGATCATGGCCAAGCTGGAGCAGTTCGATTATGCAGGCGCTACAGCTGTAGCTTTATTGCTGCTACTGGTCTCTTTCATCCTCTTGCTGATCATTAATTCCTTGCAGCGTTGGAGCCGGAAGGCGGGCAGAGCATGACGATGAAGCAAGATGGAATAAGGGTACAAACAGATGTCACTCACCCAAACCAAAGGAGGTGCAGCATATGGCGGGTTCCATCCCACTGAGCCCTGTTCCACCTGTGAAGACCGGCCGTGGAACGAACCGTGCAACGACGGAAGCTCCATGGGTCAAATGGTTGTTAATCGGATTGGCAAGCCTGGTATTGATATGGCTGCTAATTCTACCGCTGGCAATCGTGCTCATGGAGGCGCTGAAGCAGGGCTGGGGCGTGTACATCGCGGCTCTTACCGAACCGGATGCCATGTCAGCGTTGAAGCTTACGTTATTGGTTGCGGCGATTACCGTTCCGCTGAATACGGTATTTGGTGTGGCCGCTGCCTGGGTCATTACCAAGTTTCAATTCAAGGGCAAGGGACTCATGATCACCCTGATTGATCTTCCTTTTTCGATCTCGCCTGTGGTGGGCGGTATGATTTTTGTATTGGTCTTTGGTTCGAATGGGTGGTTTGGGCCGTGGCTGTCCGAGCATGATATCAAAATCATTTTTGCGCTGCCAGGCATTGTCATTGCAACGTTGTTTATTACCTTCCCCTTCGTAGCGAGGGAGCTGATTCCACTAATGGAGGACCAGGGAACCCGGGAAGAGGAAGCGGCGGTTACGCTGGGTGCTTCCGGGTGGCGAATCTTCTGGAGTGTGACTTTGCCCAACATCAAATGGGGGCTGCTGTACGGCATTATTCTGTGTAATGCCCGTGCTATGGGCGAGTTCGGAGCAGTATCTGTGGTGTCAGGACATATCCGCGGGGAGACGAATACGCTGCCGCTGCATGTGGAGATTTTGTATAACGAATATCAATTCTCGGCTTCGTTTGCCGTAGCGTCCTTATTACTTATTCTCGCTCTCGCCACATTGCTGCTCAAGAGCTGGCTTGGACACAAAGCGGTTTCAGAAAAGTGATACAAAGCGAATCAATTTCATAATATGAGAAGAAGAAAATACAGATTGACAGCTACTGGAAGCCCTGCTAATGTATAAACCAAGTATATAGGTTGGATAAGAATGAATTATAAATCGGTTGGATGACAACACATCGAGGACTATAGCGGGCAGTAGCCCGAGAAGAGGAGGCGGCTCTATGGCTAAGCCGTTAAAAGTGGATGAGGTATGGTTGGACCGAATTGCCGGACAGCTGAATGACATGGAGTTTGGTTCATTACACATCGTGGTACACGAAGGTCAGATTGTACAGATGGAGCGGACCGAGCGCAAGCGTTTTGAAAATACGCCCTCAGGCAGCACCTCCAAATCCGGCAGCACTGCACGAAGCGCTTCACCCCGATCCCTGCGCGGATCCAATGCGAGTGCGAAGGGATAGAGAGTGACGTGGCTTCCAATACGTCCCGCCTATTGGGCAGGATTTGTCTCCAAATTCTCCTTATACCAGTCATTCGCTTCAAGTAGCATCTGTTGCCCACCTGCATCCATGAATTCTTCCACAAAGGTATCGAAATACCCCACAGGCTGATCGCCAGTGATGATGGAGATGTACGCTCTGTCTCTCATGCGAATCAACTCAGCTGAATACTGAATCAGAGCAGGGGTTGCAACCTCCAGGCGATTATAGATACCATGCTCCGTTAATCCTGCAGATGCAGCCCACTGTTCACGTTTGTCCGAAGGCGTACCAGGAACCGTCATGCCGATACTTGAGCCAATCATATTGGTGTAATTCTCCATACTGCTATATGGAGGAAGTAAATGAAACGATCTTGAAGGTTCAGCGCTCCAGTCCCAGTGCTTTCCTGGAATGCCATACTCCATTTTGATCTGCTCGGCCGGATCGGGGTTGGCACTTACATAATCCAGTATCTCCAGAATTTTCTCCAGTTTCCCCGGTTCGTTCGCAGCCTCAGCTCCAATAGCAATAAAATTCATCAGCAGATTATTTCCTTTAGAACCGCTATGTCCATCCGGACCAATAACAGGAGAACCAAATACAATCTCTGCAGCTGCGTTCTTCTGTAGCAGCTCATTCACATTGAACGAGGCTTTCACTGGGGTTTCTTGGCCATTATCGTTGGGGATACTGTAATCTCCCGCTTGATTCCAATGATAGTAGTTGCCCATCGAGGTCATCCCAATTTTGCCATTAATAAAAGCATGGGATAGATGTTTATAGCCGCCCTTATTCTCGCCGGTGATAAACTCAGGGTCGATAATCCCGTCCCGATACCACTTTTGCATATAAGTCAGGGCCTTTTTCATCTCAGGCTCCAAAGCGCCGATTACGAGTTGGTTGTTTTTTTCATTAAAGTACAGCTGCTCAGTAAAAATGGACTGTCCAAAAGCGCCAAATACAACGTTCAAGCCCTCTTTGGATAGGCCATACGTATCCTGTTTACCATTTCCGTCCGGATCATCTTTGGCAAAAGCATACATAACCGTTTCGAATTCATCTAATGTCTTTGGCACGTCCAGACCAAGCTGCTTAAGCCAGTCCTCTCGGTATACGACAGGGGTTCGATAGATATTAGTCTGATTGATGACCGGAATGCCATATAAGCCGCCGTTTATTTTTCCGTACTCCAAGTAACGTGAATCATAATCGCGGATTCGTTGCACAATATTTGGCGCATATTGTTCGAGGACATCCGGGGAGATTTCCGCTAATACCCCTTGCATCTGATACTTGAGCAGATCATGTGGCTGCCTGATCCGGAACAGATCCGGTATCTTCCCTTGAACCAGCTCCAGTTCCATCAGCTCTTCATAGCGCTTGTTCTCAAGGTTCCACACCTCCAGATTGACATCAAACTGATCCTCAATATAGGCAATCATCTCAGCGTCCTCAGGAACGGGGATATTTTGATGCATGGTCCAGGAAATCGTATATTGAGGAGCTGTATCCTTCTCAGAGCTTGCTGAATGTTCCTGCTGTTGCACTTGTGCTGTTTCTTTGTTTAGAACGGTACAACCGCTCATCAATCCAATAAGAATAGATGTAGCAAACAATAGATATAGTTTTTTTAAAAGGTTGAGGTTCATAGCAGCTCCTTTCTTTAATTTTAAATTCTATATAAGTTCAATTAAAGAGTATTTACACGGACACTCCAATGACAGAACAACCTTCCGATCGCTGTTATTCCCAGATTTCTTTTGATCCCTTTCTAAAGGGGGAAATCCGGGAATAGCGTATGCTTCCGAAGCAGCTTTCTTTCAGAAAGCTTTTAGGCGAACGCTTCGCTTCTTCAGGTTCTTTCTGTCCTCTCCGTTATTGTGTAAATGTTAAACTGAACCTATATAGATCCCTGTTCCATTAGACTGCGCATGAAGTTTTTCGGTGTACAGCCGTGAATTTCTTTGAACTTCTTAATGAAATAAGCAGGGGTACGGTAACCGACCGTATTTGCTACCTGCTCAACCGTAATTTCGCGTTGTGTCATGAGTTCTCTTGCGCGTTCCATCCTCTGGTTGGTAACATATTCCGAATAGACAATCCCGGTTTCTTCCTTGAAAAGTTTGCTGAGATATTTAGGGCTGATGAATACTTGTTCTGAGACATGATCCAGCGTGAGATCGCCCGATAAGTTCTCGTGAATATAGGCTTTGACCGCCGAGATGGTATCTACACTCCGTACCTCGCTTCGCTTCTCCATATGCATCACAAACTCGGTCACGAGATGGATCATCCATTCCGAATAGCGGTTGATATTATAGAACAATGAAAATTGCTTGTACAAATTCAATGAGCTGGCCTCGGTGGGCTGCCAACGCACCTGACTGATACACTCAGAGTAAATGGAGACCGTTTTTAATAATATGATTCGACTGTATTCAGCTGAATACATGCCTTCCTTTATCGTCGCGACCAACTCCTGAATGGCCTGAACTGTGCCGTGCACATCACGAGTCTGCAATTTTTTCTCAAAGTTTACGAGGTATGTGTCCGGAATTTCCAAGCTGCTGGTTTCCCTGTTCAGAAGATCAAGATCCTGAATGGCAGATTGATCGGGAAAGAAATAGCTGTATCGAATCAAGGTATTCGCCTGATGATAGCTGGTGTGGATCTTCGTGAAATGCTCTACCCATCCGCCCAGTGATAATGCAAAATCCAGACCGAACCTGTTTCTTGCCTCAGTGTGAATAAAGTCCACAATGTGATCAGAGAGAGGTTCTTCGGGTTGGTTGGTACAGATGATTACTGCTATTTTGTGATCCTGCAATTCCTCTGCCAGCAGTTGAGTTCCGTCCATTTCTGCGATCTCCAGTTGCTGGATCATCGTATACAACGTATGCTGCAACTGTCGTGGCTGCAGATCCTTCCACTTCTCATTGACGGGGTCAATGACGATGCAGCGGAAGCGAGAGTAGGCCATTGAAATGTGAATAGATTGCAATTGCTCCGTAAGTTCCTCGGGTGTGAATCGATTATTTAACATATTGAGCATGATGCTATGCTTAATCATTTTGTGATTGGCTTGCAGTGTTTCCTCCAGACTATCCACTTTGTTGGACAGGCTGTTAATTGCCGTATCAATGAAGCGATATTCATCCTGTTTGAGGCTGGTGGGGCTATCCATCCGGCTCTTGATATTATTCAGGATTCGCTTTAGAGGACTATAATTGGCGGTCGTAAAGATGGACGACATCGCAATCCCCACCGCGATAGCTAACAAGCAAAGAAGAATCGAGATTTCTTTCAAACTATCCAATTTATTATAGAAACTTTTATTGGGTGTGGTGGTGTATATCCGCCATCCATTTCCTTTGAATTGATCCTGGGACACGACATAAGAGCCATGGTTAAATACAGGCGTGAAGCTCTCATCTGAAGAATGAATGGAGAGCAACGACTGAGATAAATTCTCCTCCGTGGAGCTACCTAGCAAGGATTTGTCTGCGGCAGAAATGACGGTCCCGTCCTGATCTACGATTAATGTACTATCATAGTCAGAAGGAATCATATTTTTAATGATCTGACTGATCGCTGATTCTTTGATATCAATGGCAATCATGACCTTACTGTCTTGTCCAGAAGATTGAAACGGGTAGCTGTGGACATAGGAAATCAAAGGATTCACGTTGGTCTGCTCAGGCGATTCGATATACGCATCTTGAGGCACCATGCGAGTCTGCATCCATAAGGAGCTTTCTTCAGTTTCTTTCATCGCAACAATCCAATCCGTGGTATGATCCGCACGCGAAGGCGTATCCTCATAGAGCAACAGCCCATATACAGATGAAATCATCCAATGGTTCTTCGCATCGTACACATGAATGGCTTCAATGAGGTCGGAATAATTTTGCACCTTATTTTGAAGTAACTGTTCGATGTCCAGAATCTTGCCATGGTTTCCTTTGATGTTATCTAAATCAATACTGACAGAGCTGCCCAAAGCCAGAGAAAGATAGACCTGATTTACCTTCTGGATGACGGAGCTTTCAATATAATTGACGGTATTTTTCAGCGAGAGCTGATTATTGATTCGGATTTCTTTGCTGTATTGATGGGAGAAGAAGAGATATAAAATGGAACCGAAAAGAAGCGAGATGACAAGGACAACAGCGAGATAGGAAAAAACCATCCTGGATCTCACAGACTGTAATGGCTTACGCATCTTTTTTCCCCCTTCACTTCTCGTATCTAAACAACTTCATCATTATATAGTAGGCCGAGGACTAGAAATCATGTTGACCGAAATTTAACAAACTTAACCTGAATAATTTACTTTCAGTTAATGAAACGTTTACAAAAAAAGATATTCTAATTGACGAATATAGTATCCCCTCCATTTTTCTTGGCATAAAAGCTCCAGAACGTACGATTTTGATATAAAACGGAATTTGTTCTATAGATACCAAACGCCCCCTAATGCTACAGTAACGGCAGATCAGACATCTGGATAGAGACTTTCTTACTCATTTGCTGACGCAGAAGCAAAAAATTAATTTACTATAATGGGAGCGTGTATTTGCAAGCCATGAGAAAACCACTTAAAAAGTCACTGGCACTACTTCTAATGTTGTCTATGGTAGGTCCGACGTTTGCAGAGAAAAGTTTTGCAGCCGATCAGAAGATTCAGTTCTCTGATATTAAGGGACACTGGGCCGAAGCAAATATTCAAGCATGGGGTGATGAAGGATTAATTCGAGGCTACCTGGATCGTTCATTTAAACCGAACACGTATATCACCAGAGCAGAATTTATGAACTTGGTAAACGGTGCCTTTGGATATTCAGGACAAGCTAAAATTACCTTTAACGATGTGTCTGAGAGTGCATGGTATTACGAAGCAGTTTCTATAGCAAACGCGAATGGATATATAGATGGGTACACCGATGGCACAATGAAGCCGCAAGATCCGATCACACGTCAGGAAGCTGCTAAAGTGATCGCTGGCATTTTGAATTTGGAATTAAATGAAACAGCTGCGAATGTGTTTAGTGATTCATCGTCTATTGCGGCGTGGAGCAAGGGAGCTGTAGGTGGAGCGGCAGCAGCGAAAATTATCGCCGGCTATGCAGATGGAAGCTTCAAACCGCTTAATTCCATTACTCGTGCAGAAGCAGTGTCTGCGCTCGTTAAGGCTGTAGAAACGGATTCTACGACAGCTGCCAAACCAGCTAAGCCAAAAGGAACGGCAACCGTACTGAATATTAATCCCCCAGCAGATGAAGCTCGGTTGTCCGCCGTGAAGCATGGAGCCAATGCTGGAGACGACACCTTGAAAAATATTCCGGACACTAATCCGTTTATTGATATTTTGGACGGTTTTGATCAAGTGTGGTCCATGAACCAAGCGGATTGGAGAGATGGAACAGCGGCAACTAAAATTGGAGCTGACGGGAAGAATGCAAAGTATGGAGATGGACCGACCCCATATTATGACGGTTTTAAGAATGATCCAACAGTAGCAGTTGCGGATCATAAAACATTTGCGAATGCAGAGATCCGGAATAAAGCGACTTGGGAAGCCAATATCAAATATGTAGAAGATGTCACGCAAAACCGCACGGGTGAAGAGGCTTTGGCAGCCTACTACGATGACCAAAGAGATAAGATCTATAGCATGATGGAAGCTTTTGGTCCGTTGGCTAACACGTATGTAAAACATATCAAGCCAAAAACCAATGTTGAACGCAGTGTGGAAGAGATGAATGTGGTATTGACCGAAGAAACAGTGGAAGATGAAAGCCAAGGCATTGGAGATTGGGATGAAACTACGGAGCTTGCAGACTTGATCAATTTAGTTGATCTGGTGCGATTCAAAATTCCTGCCTCCTCTAATCCATCTAAATATTTCTACTCTTCCCCTAGACCGTGGAGAATGAATTCCAATGGAGAAGTGAAAGAAGTTGTTGACAGCAAAGGATTGCCTGTATGGGAAACCTTGGGCGAAGGTGAGAAAAAGGAAGAACCTTTGGCTTCAGGCGGCACCAAATCAACAGGAGAAAAACATTACCAGCAATATGAAACAAACGTGAAGATTATTCCTGCATTAAGCTATGTCAAACGAATTGCTGAGGATGGAAGAGGAAAAGACGGCGGATATCCGAGTGGACATACAAGTGCAGCTTACTTATCCGTATTTCCTTTGGCATACGCTACGCCAGAACGATTCTCTGAATTCTTAACGAGAGCAGCTCAGATGGGTGAGAATCGAATTGTAGCAGGGATGCACTCACCGCTTGATGTTATAGGAGGAAGAATACAATCCACAGCCATGGCCGCATATGCACTTAATCAGGCTGAGAACAGAGAAGTGTTAGAGAAAGGCTATGAAAATGCAGGAGAAGTATTTGGAGCTGCAGCCAAGGAAAAAAATATGAGTCTGTATGAGTATGCACACACCGTAACAGAGGATTACACGTTCAAGAGTGCTTATGATGAGCACAAATGGGAAGATCATGATGCCAATAAAGCCTTCTATAGAGAAAAGATGACTTACGGTCTGCCACAAACAGGAACCAAAGGTTTGGCTCCAGTTGTACCGCAAGGAGCAGAGGCTCTGTTAGAAACACGCCAACCTTATTTAACAGATGAGCAACGCAGGGAAGTATTGTATACAACATCCATTGACTCTGGATATCCTGTACTGGATGAATCCAAGGGCTGGGGTAGAATTGATCTGGTCACGGCTGCGGATGGATACGGTGCATTCTTGAACAATGTAACTGTGGATATGGACGCTTCCAAAGGGCGCTTCAATGCACAAGACTGGTGGAGAAATAACATTACCGGCAGTGGTATGCTCACGAAAAAGGGAACAGGATCACTGACACTGACAGGCAACAATAGCTACACAGGCGGAACCTTGCTGCAAGCCGGAACACTGGTAGCTGAATCAGCGACTGCTTTTGGTACAGGTGATCTGTATGTAGAAAACGGAACAGTTGTCGTGGATGTGGATGGAGCACTCAACTTGAACAGAAACTTTACCATGGATAAGGGTACGTTGGAATTGGTTGTGGCTGATGACAATAGTCAACTGAATGTTGGCAGAAAGCTCTATATTGATGGAGGAAGTCTGAATCTGGACTTGTCCAACTATAAGATCGAAGGTTCCAAAGATATTACGTTAATCACGGCTAATGGAATTACAGGTGAGTTCGACAGTGTAACTGCAGATGGTTATGACGTGACTGTCACGTACGAAAACGGTCGTGTCATTGCACATGTTGTAGCCAAATAAGTGAAGTAATTATCGGCACTTCGATGACAGAATAACCTTCCGATCACTCTTCGCAAGAAAAGATCATAGAAAAGGGCTGAAACTACAATGTAGTTTCAGCCCTTTTTTACGTGGTAAGAGACATGCAGAATCTAGATGTTGAAAATTCACTCGAAGATGGTGATGGGCTGGATGCGTAAGTTATTCGCCGGTGTTGGTACCAGGTTTACGACGTGTATTCACTTCAATCTCCGTAGAGACTTCCTTCGCTGGTTCCAGTTCGGTATGCCCTGCATATGGACGATCACTGCGAGAGCGTGTTCCGGTCAGTCCGAAACCTGTGGTGAATAAAATCAGTTGTAGTCCAAGGGCATAGGGGGCGGCAACAAGTCCAATCAGATGGAGCAAGGAGCATAGCGCAATTAGCAAAGAGAGCGTTTTGGTGATTGTACCCGATGTATCCTGACGTGGGCTGGCCCAGAGCAGATAACCAAACATAATGGTGATCATCAGGGAGACCGCGCGAATCCATGGCAAGATGCTGTCCCATGAGTCCACAGGGACGGCCAACATCCGCTGACGAAATACCAGATCTGCGACCAGAAACCCTGTGGCTGCTACTGCTGCTGGTTCGGCTATGGGCCGAAGGATCGTCCAGATTGCTGTGCCCCAATGGTCTGCTTGTGTATCCCGGCTGAGTTCATCCGATAATACGGTGCATTCTCGTTCCAGTGCTCTGTGCATGAGTCCGAGTTTGGCAGGGTCATGTTCCTTGATACAGTCACGGATCTGATCCTGTAGTTGAGGGGAAAGGTAAGATGCAGCTTTGCAGGCTAACATTGCCGTTATCAGATCGTTATGTTCATGTTCCGACTGTTCATATTTCCGATTTTCCTGGATGGTAAGTTGTCCCAAGAGGGCTGTACTTATGTATAATGTATCTCGTATCCTTCTCATTCGCCTTTCGTGGCTACGGCGAACTTCAGTGGCAGACCATATGTATATCCCCAGAAGCAGTGCTATGATTCCAAATAGCACGGCCACAGCGCCTGGACGCGATGTTAGATCTTCAATCCAACGTTGAAACACACTTTTTCCTCCTTTGCACCAACTTCACGTATCATGAAACACGCTTCACGTAAGCTTTCTCTCACTATTACACAGGAAGTAGATGAATTCAAGCAGAAAGGGGCACAATTCATGGATCATGTGAATATTGAACACACACCACCCGCAGCAGTGGAGTATCTGGCCTTGCGGCAGATTGCCGGCCTTAGTCCAATGAGCAGAGAGGGGGCTGAGATTGGGCTACCGAATAGTCTGTTTGCCGTATGTCTGCGTGAAGAAGATATGCTGGTAGGCATGGGGCGAGTGATTGGAGATGGCGGTTGTTTCTTTCAGATCGTCGATATTGCTGTACACCCGGATGTTCAGGGAATGGGGTATGGAAAACTGATCATGAGCGAGATTATGAATTATCTGCGTGAAGCAGTACCTGCCCGTGGTCTGGTCAGTCTGCTGGCGGATGTTCCGGCTGATCGCCTGTATGCTCAATTTGGATTTGAATACACCAGCCCGAAATCGGAGGGCATGTGGTGGAGGCAAGGAGAAGAAGGACCGACTACCTAGCGGAACGGAAACTGAAATTTTGAGATAAGAATAGACTTTATGTCGTATGAAATTATCTTAGTATAGCCGCATTTAGCGGCTTTTTTCATGATTCGTGTTGAGTGCTGGCGGAGAGAGGGGATACTTAAGAGTGTCGTTGCTTCTTCCGCTAGTTGAAGTAAAGATTATTTTTCTACATATAAGCTGTAAGAGATAGGTTTACAAGTTGTTCACATCCGGTTTAAGATGGCGTGAGCCGTTTAAGGTATATAACAATAGGATTAAGTATTAAAATAACGGTAAGTTGACGAGATGATATTTACAGAAAAGAGGGATTTAATATGAAAGTTGCAATTTTTGGAGCAACCGGAGCGATTGGCAAGACGATACTGTGGGAGTTGATGGATCGTGGTCATGAAGTGACTGCGGTAGTGCGTGATCCGTCGAAGATTGAGATGGTACATGAACGTTTGCGTGTAGAACAGGGAGATCTGATTAACCCGGATCAGGTGGCTGATTTTGCAGCAGGACAAGAAGTGGTAGTGAGTGCGTATGGACCGAAGTTTGGAGAAGAAGAAGAAATGCTGGAAGTCACACGCTCATTAATTGAAGGTGTGCGCCGTGCAAAAGCAGGACGTCTGGTTGTGGTTGGTGGAGCAGGAAGCTTGCTGACTGATTCCGGTGATATGCTGATGGATACGCCGGGATTCCCGGAGGAAGTCAAGCCTCTGGCGAAAGCTCATGCAGCAGCATACGATCTGATTGAAGCATCGGATATCCACTGGACGTATATGAGTCCTGCTGCAACGATCACAACAGGACGGCGGACAGGCCAGTTCCGGGTTGGCATGAACCGGGTGATTACGGATGATATCGGGGAGAGCTCCATTTCCGTTGGCGATTTTGCAGCCGCTTTGGTGGACGAACTGGACGACCCACAGTTTATTCAATCGCGGTTTACGGTCGGTTATTAAGCGTAGCAGGCTTGGAGAAGTTACGGATCGTGGTAACTGGATGAGGTAGAGGGAAAGATAGCGATAAAAATATAGGATGCAGAGTTTAAGTGCAATTTGTTGTTTGTAGGATGACCATGTCATGGGGAGGGATGAACGTTGTTTATCGTAACCGCTGAACAGATGAGGGCTGTAGACGAGTATACCATTCAAAAGTTGGGTATTCCTGCTGCGAGTCTGATGGAGAATGCAGGACGAGCCATTGCTGAGGAAGTGATCAAGCTGTGCCGGGAAGAGCAGGAAGAAGGCTGGCTTGCGGATTCAGGGCACCTTGGCTATAGCAGCAAGACAGATGCGCGGCGGGCACACACCGGGCCCGGCGATCGGCACGGTTATGGTGGCGACATCATCGCCGATCCGGCGCTGGTGATGGAGCGCCCTGGAGATCAGCAGTGGTACATGCTGATCGGCAAGGGTAATAATGGCGGCGACGGACTGGTGGCGGCGCGCCATTTGGTTGAAGCGGGGCTTGGCGTGACATTGGTCTACGCCGATGCCCCTGAGGCACTGCGGGGCGAAGCCGCTGTGCAACGGGATGCCGCTGCGCAGCTCGGCATCCCTGCCCTTGTCCACGGGCGCGAAGCCGTGGACTTCAGCCGGTGCACAGGCATCGTGGATGCGCTGCTGGGCACCGGCTCGCAGGGGGCGCCGCGAGGAGCTTACGCGGCGCTGATCGAGGCGGCGAACGACAGCGGCAAGCCGGTCGTGTCCGCCGATGTGCCGAGCGGGCTGGACGCCGACACCGGAGAGGTGTACGAGCCCTGCATTCAAGCCCGGGTGACTGTATGCCTCGCGCTGCTTAAGCGCGGGCTTGTGCAGTACCCGGGCGCTTCTGCCGCGGGGCGCATCGTGGTGCGCGCCATCGGCATTCCCGCGCGCCTTGCGCCGGAGCATGGCCCCTCGGTCCGTCTGCTGACGGACGAGGTGCTGCGCGGTGCGCTGCGCGTGGATACAGGCCGTCTCCGGGCACCGGACGGCCACAAGGGCACCTACGGCCACGTGTTGCTGGCCGCAGGAAGTCTGCCGATGAGCGGCGCAGGCCTGCTCTCGGCCAAGGCCGCGCTGCGCGCAGGCTGCGGGCTCGCCACATGGGCGCTGCCCGCGGCACTGCTGCCGCATGTCATCGGCACCGTGCCCGAGCTCATGCTCGCTGCCGCCGCCGATGGCGACAGCGGCGAATGGAACGCGGCTTCCGCGGACGTCGTGCTGCGTCTCGCGGAGAGCCGCGACGTGCTCGCGACCGGCCCGGGCCTCGGCCGCTTCCAGGGCGACACAGACTGGCTCCGCCGTCTGTGGCAACAAACGGATCGTCCGCTCGTCATCGACGCGGACGCCCTCAACATGCTGGCAGACGCTGGCCCACATGGGCCTCGCGACTGGGGCCAGCGAAGTGCGGCGACGATCCTGACGCCGCACCCTGGCGAGATGGGCCGACTGCTGGGCATGTCGACCCCGGAGGTGCAGCGTGACCGGATTGGACACGCTGCACGATACGCCCGCGAGCAGGGCGTGACCCTTGTGCTCAAAGGAGCACGAACGGTCATCGCAACGCCATCCGGCGAGGCGTATATCAACACCACCGGACACGCCGGCATGGCGACTGGCGGCGCCGGAGACGTATTGACCGGCATCATCGCCGGTCTGCTTGCCCAAGGGCTCAGCGCGGAGCAAGCCGCCGCGTTCGGCGTATATCTCCATGGACAGGCTGCCGAACGAGCAGCCCTGCTACGAGGCGATCCATCATCCCTGCTGGCTGGAGACATTATCGACGCACTATGAGGACGGGCAGGTGTGGGACAAGCTCGTCAGTGCTCTAACGAACCTGACACACCTTATGCCATGGTTTACATGGAGGAGCAAAAGCTAACGAACCTCATCCACGTTATTTCTGTGTTATTTCAGAGTATACAGCTGAAAAACCGGACTAAATTAGGGAATAGAGTGCCTGAGATTCGTTAGATTCTATAATCTGCAATTAGTGGCCCAATAAGGTTTGCTCAGTTCGTTGAACGTTTGGATCTGAAACGCTGATGCCTTGTTATCAACTTTCGTGTCTGGTTACCGACTGGCGCGTGTCTTGGGAACAATGGTTAGATGAAACAACGATTAGTTACTGAAAAGGGGAGCCCTGTCATGATTCATGATGGAGGCTCCCCTTTATTTGTTGTATGTTCATGCTGCCTGATCTTGGCTCACCTATAACCAGTATCTAACCTGCATCTAAACTACATCCCAACTACGTCCGGCCCGAAAATTCTCAAGCATCCTGCCTATAGCCGGAATCGAAGCAGTTCCTGATGCATCTCTGCACTGATATCACGCAGTGACTTGACCTTAACACTCGCATCGGTGAAGGACCGTTGTTGCTCTGCCGTGGAGGCTGTAATCTCTTCACTGCTGGCGGCCGACTGCTCAGTGATGGCACTGATATTTTCGATGGCCTGCTGTACCTGTGTGCTGAGCTCGTTCGAATGCCGCATGTCCTCCGCAAGCTGGTGGATGCCAGTGCTAATGCGCTCTACACTTTCACGAATGGCGGAGAAGGATTCCCGGGTCTGGCCTGTAGCTTGTTCCTGTTCGCTGAATAGCTGCATGCTCTGCGCTACAGAGTTCTTCACCTTGTCCATGGAGGTTGTAATCTCGCCAACTGCCGCATAGATATGCTTGACCGATTGCGCAGACTGTTCGGCGAGCTTGTTCACCTCTCCAGCTACGACAGCGAAGCCGCGCCCGGCTTCTCCGGCACGGGCCGCCTCAATGGAGGCATTTAACGAGAGCATGGTCGTCTGCTTGGCAATCTCCGATACATATGCAGTCATCGTGGTGATTCGAACCGCGCTGTCTTCCAGTTCCCGGACCGTTTGCTCTACCTCGGACATCGCCAGACGATTCACTTCAGCCAGGCGGAGTTGTTCCGCAACGGCCTTATTACCTTCTTCAACGGTATTTAATACTTCACGACCATCGATCACGGATTGGGATGTAGCCTTCAGATTACTATTGAAGGTAGATTGCATCTTGTCCACAACGATGACCGTTTCACTCAGGTCCTCGGCAATCTTCTGACTGCCAACCGCCAGTTCCTCGGTTGTACGGGATACTTGCTGCACAATCGCTTGAGACGTATCATTCCCACGGTCAATGTCTTGCGCCATCAGATCGACACGATGACCTGCTGCACCGATCGATTGAATAATGCTGCGGATATTATGAGTCATGATACGGAATGAATGGCTCAGGTCATCGAGTTCATCTTTGCCCCGAGCTTCCGGTAATTGCAGGGTAAGGTCACCATCCGCAATCTGTCCCGCCGCGTCTTTGAGTGTACGAATACGCCGGGCGATCTGGCGTGAAGTATACATATTGAACAACATCACGGCGACGAGCAGTACGATGGCTCCGCCGAGAGCGACTTGCCACGTTTGCTGGATGTCACGCTCCAAATCGACGGTATATTGATCATATCGATCTCGCGTTATTTCATCCAACGAATAGATATCGTTCTGTATGCCCCGAACCCGTGTGCTGTAACGCTTGGCTTCTGCACTGTTCATTTCGGTCATCGCTTCGGTGGCTCCCTGGTTCAGAGCTTGTAGTTTCGTCTGGATGGACTGAATAAGCTGCAACTGCTGATCCGTTTCCAGTAATCCGTCTGTAAGCTCCTGGATCATCGATTGTCCTTCATCCAGCAAGCGGAGTACGGCATCCTGATTTCCTGCTGTCATGGAGAACGAATAAACATCCAGTGCCTGCTGGGTTTGAATCTGATTGGCATTCAGTTCACTAACCTTAAGCATGGCAGGGACCAGATTTTGATTTTTGGCATTCATACCGAGCAATTCCATGATGATATAGGCTACCAGCGCAAGGCATAGAAGTAGCGAGATCAGAGCATTAAGTATCAGTTTTCCCTGTAGTTTCATATGCGTACCTCCTCGAATCCGATGGGTTATTGATCAAGCGTAATTGTGATTTGACCGGAAGAGATCTGCTTTTTCAGATCATCGAAGGTTTTCTGTTGTTCATCACTAAGCGTAATATTATGTAGAGCAGTCAGACCTACGGCGTTCTCTGCCAGCCCCTCCACGATTTCCTTTTGAGGGAAGGAATGATTGTTTTGAATAAACGAGTTAACGGCATTATAGATGGATACATCCACATTTTTCAGCATGGACGTCAGAATGGCTTTTTCCGCTAAAAAGAACTGATCCGTATCTACGCCAATGGCGTATTTCCCTAATTTCTGAATCTCCGTCAGTGCGCCCACGCCTGTGAGACCGGCAGCTACGTAGATCACGTCAGCGCCCTTTTCCTGAATCATCTGTGCAGCGAGCTGTTCACCCAGATCGGCATTACCAAAGTCTCCTGCGTAGACGACATCCACTATTGCATTCGGCTTGACAGCGAGGACACCTTGCTCAAAACCCTGCTCGAAATTGCGAAGGACGGGGATCTCCATGCCACCCAAGAAACCGACACGATCTTCTGTTGAAGCCATAGCGGCAATAACGCCTGCCAGATAACTTCCTTCTTCCGCCCGGAATGAGATGGAAGCAATATTGGATAACTCGGACTTACTGTCAATCATGAGGAACTGCTGGTCAGGATATTTGGCTGCAACCTTCTCCATATCCGCTTGGACCGTATCACTCAGGCCGATAATCAGGTCGAATTTGGCCACCGCAAATTCCTCAAATGCAGCTTCAGCAGATCCATTCTCGCCCGGTTCGCGATAGTCAAAGACAATACTTTTCTCGTCTCTGGCCTGAACCAGTCCATCAAAAGCAGCATCATTAAAGGAGCGATCGCCCAGGCCAACCTCCGTAAGAACAATACCGACTTTCGTTCTAGTATCTGTTGTCGTTGTTGTATTATTGGCTGAACAAGCTCCCAGCATCAGCACCGTCAGGATCATCATTAGGGTGAGACCTGCGCGGATGCTCTTGTTTGTTTTCATGTGTTGTCCCCTCATTTCTATAGTCGCTTATTGCTGATTCCAGGTGTTCTTCAGATGTGGAGAAATATGCATATATGGATGACAGGATTCCCCTTTATCTTTATCGGACAGAAGGGTACTGTGATTTATGGTATTCACTGAAAATTTACGAAAATCGTAGTATGTTTCATGAATTATACATGGGTTTTACAATTATCTGGTTAAAAGGGTGCGTATATGACTTCAGTCTGTTGTTTGCTGATGTCGAAACTCAAAAAAAGACACAATTGAGATGAAACATCTCTGTTGTGTCTTTGAATTTGAATAGCAGATATGTGAAGCATAGCAGGATAATCTTACCCGTCCTTATGATAGAAATTATGAGAGTTTTACCAAGCGGCAATCGAGCCATCGGCGCGGGTCTCCGTACCCCCGCATAATACGCCATTGTCCGGGTTGCGCCAGATGATCTGACCACGTCCAAACTGGGATGGATCGAGCGCCACTTGAATATCATGTCCTTTACGGGCAAGTGCCTGTGCAATATGTTGCGGAAAGCCCGGCTCCACAAGTATCGTTTTGCCCTTCGTCCACTGCCAGCGTGGAGAATCCAGTGCAGCCTGTGGGTTCAGGTGATAATCGATCGTATTCATAACCACCTGCACATGACCTTGCGGTTGCATGAAACCACCCATGACACCGAATGGCCCAACCGCTTCGCTACCGCGGGTGAGGAACCCAGGAATAATGGTGTGATACGTTCGTTTACCCGGTTCCAGGGCGTTTGCATGACTTGGGTCCAGTGAGAAATTGTGTCCGCGATTCTGCAATGCAATGCCTGTCCCCGGAACAACCAGTCCGGCCCCGAAGCCCATATAGTTGCTCTGAATAAAGGAAACCATGTTGCCTTCACCGTCCGCTGTAGCCAGATAGACCGTTCCACTTGCGCGTGGATCGCCTGCCTCAGGTGTACGTGCAGTATCACCAATGAGTTTGCGCCGTTCTTCCGCGTAGGCCTCGGACAGCAGTTCCTCCACGCTCACGCCCATTTTGCGCTCTTCAGTAATATATTTCTCCCCATCGGCAAATGCCAGCTTCATGGCTTCAAGCTGCTGATGATAGGCCAGAACGGATTCTTTCTCGTCGAATGCGTAACCTTTCAGCAGATTAAGCGCCGCCAGAGCAATTAATCCTTGTCCATTCGGCGGAATCTCCCATACATCGTATCCACGATAGGAGACGGAGATGGGATCGACCCACTCCGGCTGAAAAGCTTTCAGATCTTCGCGAGTCAGATAACCACCGTGCTCTGCCATAAAGGAATGAATGCGTTCGGCCAGTTCTCCTTCGTAAAAGTCTCGCGCTTCGCTCTCGCCAATCTGGCGCAAAGTCGCCGCATGATCCGGCGAGCGCCACATCTCTCCAGCTGCGGGAACACGCCCGCCTGGAGCAAATGTCTCAAACCACGCACGCCCTGCTTCCGCATCCCCCTGGCGTGCATAGATCTCGGCTGCCCTTGCCCAGTGGCGGGCCAGCCCTGGCGCAAGCGGGTAACCTTCCTCCGCATAGCGGATGGCCGGTTCCAGCGCTTCCGCCAGCGTGAGCCGCCCGAAACGGCGGCTCAGCTCGGTCCAACCCGCCGGTGCGCCAGGCACCGTCACCGGAACAACTCCCAGCTTCGGCATCTCCGTATGGCCTGCCGCTTGAAGCGCCTCAATGGATATGCCCTGAGGCGCAGGGCCGCTGGCATTCAGGCCATGCAGTTTGCCCTCGGTCCAGACGAGGGCAAAAGCATCGCCACCAATGCCATTGGACGTGGGCTCCAGCACCGTCAGCGCTGCCGCAGTTGCAATGGCGGCATCAATGGCATTGCCGCCTTTTTTCAATACATCCAGACCTGCTTGTGCAGCCAGGGGCTGTGACGTGGCAACCATGCCTTGTTTGGCATAAACGGGCACGCGGTAAGAGGGGTACGGTTGGTAGAGTGGATCGAAGTTCATCAGGTTGTTCAGCTCCTTGTCGCAAGATGTCAGGCTCCGGTATAACCGGATCATACTCCTAACCTTCTTCGCAACCGGACAACCGATATCCTGTCACACCTGCCAAATCCAACCTGACATCAGCAGCACATCGTTCAGATATGTTTTTACCAAGTGGAGTGATCAGTTAACGATATCACTCTACGTCGTTACCATATCGCCGCCGTTCACATGAATGCATTCACCTGTGACGTAGGATGAATCGCGGGAAGCGAGATAGACGTAGGCTGCCGCCAGTTCGTAAGGCTGACCAGCCCGACCCATGGGCGTATCTGTTCCAAATACCTGCACGTCTTCAGCAGAGAAACTGGCAGGAATGAGCGGGGTCCAGATAGGTCCCGGGGCGACGGAGTTCACGCGAATCCCCTGTGCAGCGAGCGACTGGGCGAGTACACGAGTCAGCGACACGACAGCTCCTTTGGTGGAAGAGTAGTCGATTAATTGGGTGTTGCCTTTGTATGCTGTAACGGAAGCGGTATTGATGATGGAGGCGCCTTTGCACAGATGCGGGAGAGCGGCCTGGATCAAAAAGAAATAGGCGAACACATTCGTCTGAAAGGTGTGATACAGCTGTTCTTCTGTAATATCAACGATGCTTGGCTGCACATACTGTACGCCATGGTTGTTGACCAGAATATCGATCTTCCCGTAGGTTTCCATGGTCGTGCGAATGACAGCCTCACAGTTTTTCTTTAAGCGGAGATCAATTTCAATTAACAGACAGCGCTGCCCCAATTCTTCGATCCGCTCGCGAGTCCTTTCGGCATCTGTCCGTTCATATAGATAAGCAATGACGATATCTGCGCCTTCTTTCGCAAAAGCGATGGCGGCCGCCCGGCCGATTCCACTGTCACCACCCGTAATAATGGCAACCTTTCCTTCGAGCTTGCAGCTACCGATATAGGCAGGGTCTTCACTGATTGGTTCAGGCACCATCAGGGTTTCCAGACCAGGTTGCTGGTCCTGATGCTGGGGTGGGAATGCCAGCTTTTGCTCCTTACACACCGTTTTCTCACCATAAAAAGGATAGACAGGATTCATGCGCTTTACATCCTCCTCGAACGTTCATTGATACGGATAAACTATGCATTCGCCCAAAAGAAGGTGCGGGAGGAAACAGCAGAGCGGTTGTTTTTATTGCACAGAATATACCATAATAAGGATAGATCCTTAAATCGATGGAGGTGTCAGGAGCCACATGAATATTCAGGGAATTAATCATTTGTGCTTTTCCGTATCCAATCTGGAGCGGGCCATTACCTTTTATGAGCAGGCTCTCGGTGCCCGAATTCAGGTGAAAGGACGCAAACTGGCTTATTTTGAGCTTGCCGGTCTGTGGATCGCCCTGAATCAGGAGGATGTTATTCGCAATTATACGGAACGAACCTATACCCATATTGCATTTACAGTCAAAGAAGAGGAGTTCGAAGAGTCGGTGCAACATCTGCGAGCAGCCGGAGCGGACATTCTTCCCGGAAGGCCAAGAGATCCGCGGGATGCAGCATCTGTATATTTCACTGATCCGGATGGTCATCTGTTCGAACTGCATACAGGTACGATGAAGCAAAGGCTGGATTATTATCGTGAGGATAAGGCTCATATGACCTTTTATCCTTGAGATGAACGTGCAAATGGAGGTAAATGGGAATTAACGTATTTTAAATCATAGCCATTATTCGTACAATACGTCTTAGGTTCATGGGAATCAATGTAGTGGTCTGCTACCAATTCATAAACATGAGGAGAGATGAGCATGGAGAGTAAAAGAAGCAAATTGGTTACAGCCACAAGTGAACTCTGCATGGTTACCATCATGCTTCTACCCTTTGTTGCAGAACAGCTTCACGTTTCAGGGGCACAATCAGGATCGGCTCAAGCTTTTGGCCAGCAGGCACACAAATATGGCATATCAACGGAAACTCTGCTAGATCTGAATGATCCTGTGCCTGTTCGATGAAGGGCTGAAGACGATCCTGTGTCCCTAGTTGTTAGCTGAAGAAGATATCCGCTTTATTTGATAAATGACTTATAATCATCATAGTTCATTTTACGATCCTGTTGGCTTAGCAAAAGGAGTTGATGGCTGATGTCAGCCTCGCGACTTGCATAGATGCGCTTCAGCAGATCGTGACTCATTCTTAGAAAATAATAGCCTTCATTGCTGTTGTTTTTCTCATGAAATACAATACCAAGCAAGCGATAGAGTTTGGCACGGAGCATCCCTTCATCTTGCTGATCCAGCAGTTGAAGGGCTTCTTTAATGATGGCCTCTGCTTGTTCTGGCTCGCGCTGCTCCAAATATACTTTACTGATTTCCTCCAATATGGAAGCCTTCTTGTGGGGAAGATTGCGTTTGTCGTAAATCACGGCGCATTCATTCAACAAGGGGATGGCTTCTTTTTTTTGCCCCATATGAAGCTGGATCACGGCGAGGTTGTGAAGCGCCAGAACGTAGGATTCACTGCGCGCCTGTTTATATGCCTGTACAGATCTCTTGGTCCAGTCATAACTTAACAGCATGTGTCCGTCCTGTTCAGACATATAGTACGCTTTGCCTAAACCGAGCGTAATCTCGCCATACAGTTCGGGTTGTCCCACCATTTGGGCTTCCTTCTCCGCTTTGAGATAGTAATTCAGCCCCTCATTTACATTGCCTAGCCGTAAATGGGTCGTGCCAAGAAAGGTGAGCGAATGGATGTGTTCTTCCTGTAAATGTTTGAGTCGGCTGCTGTAAGTATACGCCTGTTCATAATATTTCCGGGCAGCATGAAACAGCTCTGCATGAAAAGCCGCTCTCCCCAACTCTAGATAATATTCAACGATCCGCCCCCTGTCCCCCGAGCGAATGATTGTAAATGCTGCAGCTTCCCCTTCATCCAGAGCTTGGCGGTACTCCCCGAGTCGATTATGACTTCGCACAATGAGGAGGTACGCCTCAGACTGACTGAGTGTATCCTCTGTCAGCGTTAGTACTTTATGAGCAATACGGATGCAAGCAGAATCATTCTGTTCGGCATAATAGGCTTTGGCCTTGTCCAACACAGCCTCGCTAATATCCGTATCTGTCGATGCACTGTTTCCCAAAAAAAACTCCATAGGTGTATTGAGCCTGCGGGCAATAATTCTCAACATACGCTGTGAAGGAACGGCCCTGCCTTTTTCGATGAGGCTGATGTAAGAACGCGTCATATCCTCACCTGCCAGTTGCTTCTGAGACAGACCAAGCTGCTCCCGGATTTGCCGGATTTTGGGTCCGAGCATGATCGTTCACCGTCCCTTAATATAGTTTGATTTGGATTGGAGATGTGCTTGGTATGTTGGTTCCATCGAATGTGCAGAAACAGGGGTAAGGCGAGTGAGAGGTGCATTTACCTCCATTTACAGTTTGAATCCAATTTGGAAGATTATAGAATCAGAGTATCTAAGATGAGAGGAGGAGATATGAATGGTCATTAAAGCGACTCCCATTACACTGGAGCAACTGAAACGCAAAGAAATTGAAGCAGCACAATTGGAAGTGAGTGGACTGGGCGAAGCACGAGAAGTCAGTGCACGCGCAGTTGAAGCTCGTGCTGTAGCAGCTCGTGCCGTAGCGGCTCGTGCTGTCGAAGCTCGTGCAGCAGCAGCTCGTGCCTGATTTTTCCTACTTACTTATCGTATTACGCTAGATTCATAGATGAGAGCTTCTGCGGAAGCTCTTTATCTCCCTATATTTCAGTGAGATTCGTACGTTAGTGATAACGAGGTGTCTGAAGCCGATGCATATCAAGCAAATATGGTCTTACATTCCGGAGCACATTGTGCCGATCAGGGAACTGAATGAGGTTCTGGGGCTCAATAAAGCCCAGACAAAGGTACTGGAGAAAATTCACGGTTTGAAACAGGTTCGGCAAGACAGGGATGGAGATTTGGCTTCGTTGCTTGGACGCGTATTAACCCAGGTTGTAAGTAACCCTGAAGTAGCTCCCAACTCGATTAAGTATATCATTTATTGCCACACAATTCAGGAAAATTTCCCCTTTCCTATGAAAGTTCTGCAAGTCCTGAAACAGACTTACGGGTTGCAGCATGCCATCGCGTTTTCGCTTACGCAGCAGAACTGTGCATCGGGCTTGATCGCCCTGAATGTTGCCGAGACATTGCTGCCTTCATTGGAAGCGGATGATCATATTTTAATTTTGACAGGTGAAAAAACATTTAGTCCCGTTGTGCAATTGATCCCCAATACCACGGTGATGGGAGAGGCATCGGCTGCAGTACTGGTTGGCAACAAGGGGGGTGGAAGTCGTGTCGTTGGACTTACGAGTGTTACACTGGGCCAATTCTGTAATGTACTAACGGGAACCCCGCAGATCCTCAGAGAGTTTCAAGAGATCTACACCCCCCGGTTATGTGAAGCTATTCTTGCCGCAGTAGAGCAGGCGGGTCTGACATTACAGGATATTCGTTATATCGTTCCACACAATGTGAATCTATCCTCGTGGAAGAAGGTGGCTACTCGTTTATCCTTTCCCCTTGAACGCATATATACGTCCAACGTGCAGGAGATCGGACATTGCTTCTGCTCGGACCCGTATATTAATCTCCAAGCCATTTTGGAGCAGAAGCTGTTGCAACCAGATGATTATTATCTGCTTGTTACGGTCGGACTTGGGGTTACATTCAGCGTAGCAGTGATGCAATATGCAGGAATAGGAGGAGCTAGTCATGACTACCATGTTGACCGATTTTTCGAGCAAGCTCAAGTGGGCGTTAACGGGCCAGCATGATGTTACTTTTGTCTATCTGAATAATTTTGAAGTGGAGGAGTACTGGAGTGAATCGGGCATTCTCAAACTGCCTTCATTAAGCATAGGCTCGGCTGCGAACGTTGTTAATCGGATGGAGGAACTCGGTGTTTTCCTCGCCGGAGAGAATGATATTATCCTGCTCAAGGATCTTCCGAATCAGGAATTCATGACAGATGCACAGGCTCTCGGGTTCGGTCGCTCCCAATGCATAACTGCAGAGCACAATGATCCGGCAATGAATATTACCGCTAATCTTCTGCAGTGTCCAAGAACGATGGACAAGCTGCGGGAGCTTTCACAGGTTAGCGATTCCCCTGCCTATCTGGTTCCCTTCGGTACCTCGGACCAGGAAGAGGAATTATCACGCCTTACCGGTATTCCGCTGGCTGTGCCTTCTTCAGATATCTTCCGAAAGGTGAATGACAAAGGGTATTCCCGCCGTCTCAACGCGAAACTGGGCATTCGCCAGATTCCCGGTGTTGAATGCACGTCTTTGGACGAACTTGCATCCGGTTTCGACCAGTTGAAGTCTGTGCTAGAACAGGGTGGACGCCTTGTACTGAAGGATTCCATGGGTGTATCGGGCAAAGGCATCACCGTCATTGCCGATGAAGCCAGGTTCCACAAATGCATGAGCATGCTGGAGAAACAGGCAAGCAAAAAGGGAATTCGGCTCATTAACTATGTGCTTGAGCAATGGATTGATAAAATCTGTGACCTGAATTATCAAATTCTCATTGATCGATCCGGTGGAGTCGAGTTTCTGGGCGTGAAGGAATCGTTGGTAGAGCAAGGTGTGCATCAGGGACATCTCATGCCTTCCCGGCTCAACGATGTTCAACTCGCGGTCATTCGTGAAGCTGCCATGCGAATTGGAGCCGCCCTGTATCAAGATGGATATTATGGTATTGCCGGCATGGACGCCATTCTGGACGAGGCGGGTACAATCTGGCCCAATCTGGAGATCAATGCCAGGTTTAATATGTCTACCTACCAGACCAACATCCAACATCAATGGCTGGCTGAAGATCAATGTGGATTGGCCAAAAAATATACACTTCGGCTTAACCACCTGCTGGAATACGGTGTACTTCGTTCCTGTCTGGGCGAGTTGATGTTTGAACCGAAACGCGGCGAGGGATTATTGATCAATAATTTTGCCACAGTTAATGCGGCATTCAGAAGTGAGGGGACCTTGTTCTCCGGACGTCTGTATGGCGTGATTATTGCGTCCTCTCCTGAACGGCTGGGAGTGATCGACGAAGCGATAGAAGCCGTCCTATCTTCCATTAACGAGGTGATGTGAGTGTCTACGGAATATCAGATTCAGCAGTTGCCTGTCTCGGACATCGCCGAGAAATTCGGAACCCCGCTGTATGTATATGACGGGGATGTGTTGCGACAAGTGTATACAGAGCTTCGGGAATCGCTTACGTCTCACGTGGAGCTGTTCTATTCATTGAAGGCCAATCCAAATATTTCAATCGTACAAATGCTGCGCGAGATGGGAGCACAGGCAGAGGTGTGTTCTCTGACAGAGTTGCATACGGCTGTACAGGCCGGAGTAGCACCAGAGAGTATTATTTTCCTGGGGCCAGGTAAAAGCGATGACGAGATTACTGCATGCATACGTCTTGGTATATATGCAATTGTGTGTGAGTCATTTCAGGAATTGGAGCGCATTGAGATCATTGCTGCAAGTGAGGGACGGATCGTGCCAGTGGCGCTGCGAGTGAATCCTTCCTTTTCCGTCAAAGGTTCCAGGCTGACTATGGGTGGCAAACCGCGGCAGTTTGGTATGGATGAACAAAGTGTGCTCCAGGGGAAAGAGCAGTTCGAAAGCTTCTCCCATGTGGAGATCATGGGACTTCACGTGTACATGGGAACCCGCATGTTGGAAGTAGAGCCGATCGTGCAGAATACCCGTCATATATTGGAACTGGCGGATCGAATCGAGAATGAGCTGGATATCACGCTGCGCATGGTCGATGTAGGCGGGGGATTGGGCGTGCCCTATCATGAAGGCGAGCAATTCTTATCGATAGCCACACTCACAGAACAGTTGAATCCAATGTTCGAATCGTTTCGGTCCAGTCATGCGAATACCCGGCTGTTTATGGAGCTTGGGCGATATCTGGTAGGCACCTGCGGTATGCTGGTTAGTCGTGCCCTGTACGTGAAGCAATCGTATGGAGAACACTTCGTCGTAACAGATGGTGGAACAAACTGCCATATGGCGGCGGTAGGCACAGGCTCCTACGTGAAGCGCAACTTTCCGATCGCCTCGCTGACGCGTTATGGTGCTTCCCCCGTGGCCGAATACAACATTACGGGTCCCTTGTGTACGCCCAACGATGTTATTGGTAAGCGTGTACTGCTTCCTCCTGTTGAACGAGGAGATCTGATCGGCGTTTTTCATTCGGGAGCCTACGGACCAACGGCTTCTCCCACCCATTTTTTGAGTCACGGAAGTCCGGCGGAAGTGCTGATTGTTGGCGGGGAGGCCCACTTGATCCGTGAGCGGGATACTCCGCAGGATTTACTGTCCAAGCAACGCCTGATTCAAGTATCCCACACGGCAATAACCAATTAATGAGGAGAGATGATGATCATGACGACTGCAGTATTGCTTGAAGAGATCAGGATTGCCCTTGCTGAAGTGTTGAATACCGAAGCCAGGCAGGATATCCAATTGAGCACGTCTTTATTTGACGAACTTTACCTGGATTCGACCTCGGTTCTGGAACTGTTGATGACGCTGGAGGACCAGATTGAAGGTCTGGAGATTGACCCGGATGATCTGGAGCCCGATGTATTCGATACGGTAGGTTCCCTGGCTGCTTATATTGAGAAGCAGCTCATCGCGGCTTGATGGCTTCGCCCATTGCCATTCGGGAGATGGGAGTCAGACTGTTCTCGGAGAAAAAGCCTCCGTTTGCTCATCCGGAGCTGCTACGCTTTCATCAGGATATGCTCGCAGGTACTCCGATCAAGTACGACGTTCAACTTTTGCAGGGGCGTAACAACAATGCCTATCACGAGATGAGTGTAGAACTGTTGGAAGAAACGGGACTTGATCGGGTCATGCAGGATGTGGATGTGCTACTGCTGGCTTACAATTTTCCGAATACCCGCCCGGATATATCGATTGTGAATTATTTGATGGATCGTTATCAGGCTCGCTTTATCAGTTTTGCTGTAAATGATCTTGGTTTTGGTGCTCCTTTTGCTGCTCTGCACATGCTTCAGCACTATCTGGGCAGAGAAGGATACTCAAAAGGCATGCTGCTGATCATGGATCAGACAGCTCTCCCCTATGAAACTGTGGAGCTGGAAGCGCCACTTGGGCCGGACACCGCAGCAGCCATATACCTTGATCGGATGACAGGCGTAGGACCATCGCTGCTTGGTGTAGAGATGCGACATGCTGAGGATTCCATAGCGGATACTGCGGAGACGGTGCTGGATCGATTATGTGTCGGGGCATCCATTCACCGGAGCCGGATTAATTTGCTCATCCATCCTGATCTGGAGCAGCTGTGCAATCAGGCTGCCTGGTACGGCGAAATTGGATTGAAGAGCTGTTATGATCCGTCACACTGGAGTGCCGCGCCATTCTTTGCATTACAGGAGTTACTGAATGAGAAGGACGGGGGAGAGTACATATGTCTTATGCATCTGGAACAGACGGATTCGTTTATTCATGCCCTGCTGATCCGGACCTTTGAATGGAGCATGAATGGACACTAATGGAAGAAGGAGGGAGATCATTGGGTTTCGGTATTGTGGATATTGGCGTCTATCTGCCTGAGCAGATTCAGCAGCCGGAAGAGGTGTTAGCTGCCATGGAGCTAGGGAAAGGCGAACTTCAGTTTCTGCACAAGTATCACCGCCTGGAAGGCGTGCCTGTAACGGAATCGGACCAGATGCTTGACGATACGATCGCGCAGGCTGTGGAACGGCTTCAGAGTAGACATTCCCTTTCCGAGATCGACCTTGTTCTCTATGTCCATTCCTTCCAGGTGCAGACACCGAGTGATTACAGGCTCGGGCAGCGTATCCTCTGTCGCTTTGGGCTGGAAGATGTCCCGTTCTATGGTATATCCCAAATGAACTGTGCATCGTCGATAGCTGCTCTTCAATGGCTTGAACGAATCTCGCGAACGCAGCCTCACATCCGCAATGTGTTGCTGATCTGTGCGGATCAATTCAATTTTTTGCCTCCCGAATGGCGGTATCTGCGCAAGTCGGCCATTCTGGGGGATTCCGCCGTAGCCGTTCTATTAAGCAGAGAGAGTCGCCAACATGTCGTTCAGGCCGCGCATGTGCTGCGAGACACCCGGTTCCACACGGGCTATCATGCGACTGCCGATGAGATCTCGGCATTTAATCGATTGTATGTAGACCATATCATTCAAGGGATGGAAGAGCTGCTGTCAATGCAAGGCCTGAGTTTCGAGGATGTGAATCATATTTTCCCCCATAATGTGAACTGGACAACTTGGAAGGAATTCTCGCGACGTACGGGAGTTGGGCTTGATCGGATATATCTGGATAACATTCAGCGAATCGGACATACCTTTTCCAACGACCCGTTTATTAACCTGAGTTCGGGATTGGAGCAGGATTGGGTGTGTATGAAGGGGCGCTCCATCATGGTCAGTATCGGGCTTGGCAGTTTTTTTGGCTTTGCATTGGTGGAGCATGGAGGATGCGAAGAAGAATGAACAGGAGGAATGGCAATGCACGTTATTGAATTCCAGGGCGCAGATGCGAAGCCTGTTGGATCAAAGGCAGCAGGTAACCCCGTTGCTCCGATTTCGGAAATGTTCGAGGCGAAAACCTGGCTTGTGAGCAATCGTCCAGTACTTTTGGCAACAGGCCCATACGTATTGGCGACCGCTCATCTCATTGAACAAGATCCTTTACTTTGGCATGAAGCATCAGCTGGACTGTATCGTTGGAACCAACTACATGCCGTTCCTGTGCAGGATCGGATGCTGGAGCCCTCCGGATTACAGCTATACCGGGTGCAGCCGAATGAGGACGAGAAGGCTGAGATATCAGGCGAAGGTGTGAATTCGAATGAACTGAGAACACGCCTGCTTGAGTTCCGTGCAGAGCTGTGTAAGGCTGGCCTGGAGCAGGTTCGCAAGCATTTGTCGGTGCGAATATCGGGTGGGCAATCCACGTTTCAGCACCAACTCGTGAAGGGCATGGTTGCTGACATTCTGACCACGCTATATATGGTGGAAACGTTACCTGAAGACCGTTACTTGTCCGCGAATCCTGGCATCCCATCCGTCCGTGTTCATACGTGGATACATCAGGAATTGGACGAGGCCTTCAGGCAGATCCAACGTCTTGGCGGTGGTTTTGGTTTTTTGAGACAGGGCGTATCTGCCTATACATATGCCGGCCAACTGGTGAAAAACGTACTGTTGCCAGGTAAGGAGGAGTATTGATGATTACACCATCAACAATTGCGGTGTTTGAGCATGAGATGAAACAGTATGCTGCGGAACTTCGTCAGATCGGCCTGATCATTGACCAGGAGCCAGACCGGCTCACCGAGTTTTTGCACACGTCTGCTCTGCAGGCCATCAATCATATGATGATTCCCCCGGAGTATGGCGGTCAGCCGATCGTAACGATAGGTCAGGATCGATATTATGGACTTTCTTCGCTGGAAAGAGTTATTACAATCGAGCAGTTGTCCGCAGGAGATGCGGGAGTCTTTCTGGGGGGGCCTGGCCCTTCCATGTCCAGTATCGTCATGATTGACTTGGGGGATGAGGAACAGAAGGAGCGCTTTTATAGTCACTTCCTGAAAGGAGCGGCTTGGGCTGTTTTTGCCTTGTCTGAGCCGGAGAAGGGCTCGGATGCAACGGAGATTAGTACGCGGATTACGCGTCATCCGGATGGGGGAATGGAGTTAACCGGACACAAATTTTATATTGGAAATGGACACCGGGCGAGTATCGGTCTGGTATTTGCCCAGACCAATCGCACGCCTCTGGGTATTCAGGTGGCGATCGTTGATCCTTCCATGCCGGGCTTCACAGCAACTCCGCTGGACACGATGGGTCTTCGCGGTTTGCAACTCAGCCATCTGCAATTCGAGGCATACCCACTGGAAGAGAAGGATATTCTCGGGCGTCATTTAAGCCCAACCAAGCGTGGGTTGTGGGGAGCGTTGCGGACATTCCACCGGATGCGTCCCAGCGTGGCAGCATTGGCGCTTGGTGTTGCACAGGCTGCGTATGATTATGTTGTGGAGCACAGAACGTTCTTCACAGAACGCGAGAAGACAGAATTGGAGCGGCTGGAGATGCGTCTGCACGCGCTACGCAGCATGATTCGTAACGCTGCGGCCGAGATTGACCATGATGCAAATAAGGGATATCTGGCTTCCCTTAGTAAAATACGAGCTGCGGCAGTTGCCGAGGAAGCGACGGAATGGGCACTGGAGATGATGGGGCCAGGTTCCTTGATGGAACATCCTCTGCTGAACAAATGGTATCGTGATGCAAGGGCCTTTGAGTTCATGGAAGGCACAACGTCCATTCAAAAGATTAACGTTTTTCAGGCATATGCCAACGGGAAGATGCAGAATGCCTGATTCACTTCATGATGACATTGGCGTGCCCACCTATGTGGATCATATATGCTGGCTTACGGCGGAGGATCATCTGTATACGCTGGATTGGCCAACCCCGGATGATTATGTATGTGTTTCACCGCACATATACATGGAGGATCACTACTATGGTCGCGTAGGGACGTTGACCCGCTCCCTTATGTCCGATGGGCGACGTGTGACAGCCGGTGATCTTGTGCTTATGGTGCTGGAGCGATTGTCTACGAAGCCATACTGGGAATGGCTGATCCTTGCCCAGAGTTGTCCCGAACGCCATGCGCTGAATGCTCCGCTTGCCCGAATACTTGAAACGGCTCCATGGCGAGTTGATCATCCACTGGGGATAACCCATATGGGTGCACTCGCGGGTACTGAGGCCATTCAGGCAGCTCTCTGGAGTATGCTTCCCAACGAACGCACTGCGATTGTGATGGTGGAGCAGCGAATTCTCCATGAAGATGGACAGATGGGGTACGGTCAGCGATCCGAACCTTACGGTGAACTGGGTGACATGGCGGTTGCGCTGGAGGCTGGTCTGGGTCAAGGTGCGTTGCAGGTATACTACTCGGGAAAAAGGATCATCAGGTCAAATGAAACTACGACTTTTTCATCCGAAGCACTTGGCGTTATCCGCGAATGGATGGATGTTTATGCAGCCGAGCACATCATTCTTCAGTCAAGACTGGGATTACGCATCAGTGGAAGTACTGTTTTGCATATTTCGCCTTCCAAGACCGTCTGCGTACCGCATACCGATTATCAGAGCGGGGATGTGTGGATACAACTGGCAGATAAGCTGGAGCGTGGCATCATTAGGCCAGATGATCGGGTCATACTGGTCTCATGGGATAACGACCGGATGATATCCGGTTGTTGTGTGCATGTGGTACATCTGCCATTGCTCAGCAGAATTACATTGAATCAAGAAATCAAGACTTCATGAATCGTGGAGGTGAACACCATGCAGGGGATCGATTATACGGCCGGCTCGATCCATCGTTTGTTATTTCGTACGGCCGTTCCGATGCTTCTCGCTTCTCTGGTTAACGTGATTACGCAACTGGCCAATGTATTTTTCATGGGTCACACGAGTCAAAGTGTACTGTATGTACTCTCGTTGTACATTCCTGTCTCATTCGTCATGATAGCCATCATCGAAGCGATGCAGCTCTCTGTTCAGGTAGCGGTGGCACGCAGTCGTGCCGGGGGCTCCCGCGCATTTACCCAATTGTTCTTGCACATGATGGGCAGTGCCATGCTGCTTGCCATTCTCACCGGGGGAATTGTGATGCTGCTCACCCCTGTGCTTTCATGGTTTTACCGCGTGCCTGCCGACATCGGGCCCGTGTTTACGCTGTACGTAGGGGGCATGATGGCAGTGAGCATACCGGCTGTCCTGGCGGCAGTGAGCAGCGCGGCACTACGAGGACTGGGCCGGGCACAGGCTGCTTCATGGAGCTCGGTTGGAATGGCGATGCTGAACATTGCACTCGTGTACACATTTGTGTCGATCTTCGGGCTGGATTTGAAGGGTATCATCTACGCCAACCTGATTACTTCGACCCTGTCATTGGCCATCTCCCTGCTGATTCTGTTTATTCGCAAGGAAATGGTGTTTGAACGCTTTGCTTTTGCACAAAAGCATCTGGTTTCCCTCAGGCATGTAGGTATTCCTGTGTTCATTTCGTACTGCATGATTTTTCTGAGTACATTTTTTTTCAATAAAATTGTCAGTCACTTTGGTGAAGGGGCAGTAGCCGGGTTTGGCGTCGGTTATCGAATTCAAACGATGGCGATCTTGCCGGGAATCGTAATTGGCTCCGCTATCGGTATTATCATCAATCATAATTTGCAATCCCCACATCGGCCAAGAGCCTATGCAAGCTATCGTCAGGGGCTGTTGCAATCCTTTGCGCTGTACGCAATCATTGCCATTGCCGTCTGGATCTGGCGAGATCCGCTTACAGCATTCCTGATTGAAGACGTGGCGACCCGAGCTGAAGCAGCGAGGTATCTGTCCATCGTTGCTCTTTCTTATATTGGCATGGGCCCCATGATGACAACCCTGCTGACGATGGAACAGAGCGGACGCGGATATCAGGCCATCCTCCTGAATGCGGTATATTTCCTCATTATTATCGCACTTGGCTGGGGATTGACTCGAGCCTTCAATGAAGTCATCTATTTCTATGGAGTTATCGCTGGCATGAATGTTATCGGCATGTCGTTCTTCCTGCCTTTCATGCGAATGCTGAAACGGGAATACGTTGAACCATCTGGGGATAAGGATATCGCTGCAGGAGGGGAAGCGACGTTGCCGAATAAGGGCTATTCCACACAGACTTGACTTTAACTACGTACAGGAGGTTTTTGCTTGAAAACATCAGAACCCGCTTATCTGGTACGTCGGATTGCAGATGCGTGGATTGCTGCTGATGAAACGTTCAGCCAGTTTTATGAGCTGGAACCTGCGAAAGAGCTGGAGCCACAACTCCCCCCGGATTTGCCGGGGGTGGAACCCGCGCAAGCGCCTTTTTTTTTGTATGAGCCTCTGATCGGTCAGCGGTCTCCTCAACTGGGGATCTTGGGTATCCCCTACTCTGGGGGGACAAGCATGTTACATTCCTCTGTTTCCGGATTCGCGCATGCGTTACGCGTAGAATCATGGAAAAAGGTCATATACCCATCGTTGCGAGAGTCCGGGAATTCGAGCTTGTACGATATTGGAAGTGGAAGACGATTGCTTGAGATCGTAGCCCTGCAGGATTGGGGGACTTGTCTGATGGATGAAGTGGGAGCCGATACAGCTATTCCCTATAAAAAAGGGCTTGTCGCCGCACTGGACCATGCGCTGGATCAACAGGCGCTATTGTGCTGCATTGGCGGAGACCATTCCATAACGCATACAGTACTTCAATGGATGGCAAAAGCCCGAGGCAGTCGAAGGCTTCTGGTCCAGTTCGATGCCCATCATGATTGTGGTATCGATGCCATCCATCAGGAGCATACCAGTCACTCCAATTTTGTAAGACATCTGCTGGAGGAGGGTACGGTTGCCGCTGTTGTACAGATCGGCCTTCGTGGTCTTCGCTCAGCAGATCAGATGTACAGTCATCCCGGCTTGATCCAGATATCGGCAGAGCATATGACACCCGAGAGGGTAAGCCATGTTCTGAACGAGGTGAGGCAGAAGTATGATGCCAATTCGGCTTATTTAACTTTTGACTTGGATTCCCTTGATCCCGGAAGCTTCCCATATGTTGATTTTCCAATTGCTGCAGGACCAACGTGGCAGAATATTCGAGACTGTGTGATTGCAGCGCTGGAAGTTCCGATATCTTATCAAGGGATAGATATGGTTGAAGGACAGGGTGTGCAATCAGATCGGCACATTCCTGGACAATATGAGCTGGCGCTTCGGATGCTGGTCTATATGATGGATGGTATCGACCGGAATCGTCGTCGGTTTGAATCGTCTTTCTGTGCGAGTGCGGCTAGGGAAGGAATGGCATCGGGAGTGGGATCATTTCTAAATCAGGGCATAAAGGAGGTGTGAGTATGGAGGATTTTCATACATTATATACGCTACATCGGGAACAGGTCAGAGAGGAGCTGCATAAGGAAAAGTCAGACGGAATTCAACTTGGATTCCTCTATGCACTGATGAATATTGTTAAGGAACTTTCGCCTCTTCAGCCGGAATCGTCACCGGAGTCGATCTGGATGGATTATCTGGCTTTTTTGCGGACGATCGACGAACACAAAAAAAGCCCGTACTCCTTTATGGATTGGGACGAAGTTGAGGGACTTGAACATCTGCAAACGACGTTGCAGGAAGGAGGAGCTCTGTTAACCTGGCATTATGGATTCGTCAGGCATAACATGATCACCATCGGACAAGAGATTCGCGCAGGTCACATGAAGTCTGGACTACCCTTCTATCTGGTGGCTGAAAAAGGCACTGTAGAACAGGAGCAGAAGTTATCCTCGTGGAACACCCTTCGGCAGTTTGCAGGAGCTGACCTGCTCAACGCCGAGGATGAGATGATTGGCATACGATTATATTCTCATTTGCGGAAGGGAGGTTCATTCAACCTTTTTGTAGATGGACAGACTGGGTTCAACACGGATAACCGTGCAGTGGAGCTTCCGTTTCTAAGTTCACGAATCCGGACGAGGAGCGGCATTTTTCGTATTTTGGCTAAGACACGCAAGCCGGTATGCCTCTATTTTATGACGTTGACTGAAGATTTTCGTTCCAAAATTGTCTTCTTGCCGCCGTTCATATTAGAAGGAGATATTCAGGAGTCAGCAGGACGTGTATATGAGCCGTTTCGCAATCAACTGCTGAAACAACCTGCATTATGGAGATTCTGGGACCGTCATCATCAGCAGGTGATTCACTGGAAAGAGGATGAGCCTGCCCTTCATTCAGCTGAAGCGGAGGGTGGGGTGGACTGGTTCTCCAAACCGCTGGAGGGATTCGGTCAGATCGGACTGAACATGGCGAGTGGTACGATCTACAATTTGGGTTAACCGTCAGATAAGGGAGGAGGCAAGGATGCAGTCTTTCATTACGGAGCAGTATAATCGTCTATCGGTCCATGTGATGCCAACAAGCAAATATGCAAACCGTTATTTGCATCTGGGCATTGTTAACGAACAGGGGAGAATTCCACCAGCGGTGTTTGCAGTCATTGTGCGGCTACTGTTCAGGCAGGATTCGCGTGGCAAAACAGATCTACAACAGCACTTGTGGTTCATGTATGCAGATGATCTAAGATGTGAATTGGAGCAGAAAGGGGAGAATCAACTTGCATCCATCCGGTTGCGTATTCCCGCGGGGGCGCTGCCCGGAACAGAGGCACGAACGCTGGATGCGCTGAAGCTGCTCGCAGACCTGCTGTTTGGATCGAATCTTAAGGGTGGATTTGATTTTGATGAAGCGCAGATCCAGGAAGAACTTGCCTGGGCAGAACATCATGCTGGCTATGATGTTTCCCAATGGGACAAGGTGGTGCGGGGGCGCAGTCTGGAGTGGCTTGGGTATGCAGGGCGAAGCAGGGATGATGACTTGGAGCAACTGCAACGTTGTGTGCGTGATGGTGAACTGCAGCAATGGTACCGGGAGATGCTTTGCAGCCCGCTCCATATTCATGTGATTGGTGATTTCCAGGCGGATGAGATGATAGCCCAAGTCATGGAGACCTTTTTACCTTCGGTTATCACGGCTAAGGGGGAAGTAACTCCACCTGTGATCGGGAATAATCAGCCTGTTGAACACCGGGAGGAAGGCGAGATGATGCTTGAACTGATGGATGTCCAACAATGCAAAATTAATGTGACCTTTACCACCGAAGTGATGTATGGATCGTCGGACTATCCTGCGCTGTTTCTTTTGCATTCCCTGTTTGGCGCAACGCCAGCCTCCAGGCTTCAATCCGAGCTTCGTGAACGAAAGCAATGGGTGTATCAGATCTACAGCACGCTGGATGATTATCGGGGAACGCTTCATGTGACAACGGGAACAAGCAGTGGTTATGTGACAGAGGTTCTCGAAGCGATTGATGCTGAATGGCTGAGAATATGCAGCGGAGACATTCAGGAAGTGGAGCTGAATAGAGCCATTCAGAATGTGATGCATTATGTGCAGGTGGGTTACGATCTGCCTGAGCAGGTGGTCAATCTTCATATCGATCGGTTGCTCAATCAAGTGCAGATGACCACTCCGCAATTCCTGGATGCCATATCCGGTGTTACTGCAGAACATGTAGCCGTGGTAGCCTCTGGCATGAAAAAGGCGATCACCTGGATCTTGTATCCCGAGAGTGAATATTCCGCACCAGTACAGGAGGTGACTCATGAATAGGATTGTTAATATCGCTCCTGTCCGCAGGCGCTTGTCCAATGGTTTGTCGGTTCACATTTTCCCTGAACCTCATTTTCAACATACTTTTATATCGTGGTCCGTGTCCTATGGCTCAATTCATGATGCGGCTCTGCCTGGAAGAGCACATTTCCTGGAGCATATGATGTTCTACAATCCGGATAGACAACCTGTCAAGCCGCTATTCCATACGTTGGGAGCTTCGACATCCGCATTGACACGTTACGATGTAACGACCTATCAACTGGCTTGCACAGGTGAGTTGAAACGAAGTCTGGAGTTGTTCACTGGCATGCTGGCTGCTCCCTATTTCACTCCGACACATGTGGAGCAGGAGCGGGCCACCATTCATCAGGAACTGTCCATGTATGCAGATCAGCCCTCGTGGCTAGCCTTACAGCAGTTAACCCAGATGATGTATGGTAACAATCACCCCATCGCGATGGATGTTGCAGGCACACCGGACAGCCTATATCGAATAACACCTGATGAACTGAGTGATGCCTACAACACTCGCTATGTCACAGGGAGAATGGCAGTAGCTGTGGCCGGTCCGGTTGAGGCGGAGGACATTGCGAATATACTGGGACAATTCCCTGCGATGGAAACACCAGCTGCTTCCTACCTGCCAGAACTTACACTCCACGATGTGAGCGAGGATACCGATAAGCAATATCGGGAGATTGAAGCTGGAATGCCTTTGCCGCTTGTAAGGTATGGGTTCCGTGCTGACAACGGAATGCAGTTGAAGGAGCAGATCGCTTGTATGATCGGCATTGAAGCCTTGTTGGGTGCAACCTCTGATTTTCTTTTCGGTTGCAGAGAGTTAGGCCTGCTACATAAGGGCGCAGAATGGGACCACTATTATCGCAAGGAATTTTCATTTTCGAACACTTGTGCATATTCAGCTGATCCCGTTTCTTTGTATGCCCGGGTTGAGGAAGCTTGCGAGCGTATTCAGGAAGGAACGCTACCCCTATTTAACTTGAACGATGCACGGATGAAGTGGTTAAGCAAATACTATGCAGATATGGATGTGTTAAAACAGCGATGTATGAACGTCTCGGAATATGATGTGATCGGACTGGATTATATACAGCTCGGCGCATATGCACTCGAATTGACAGAAGAAGAGATATGGAGTGGCCTGAGGAATATAGCAACGTCAGCCCGTTTGCGGATGGTTGTTATACGATAGCATACATGCCTCACGAAAAGGAGGGCTTATGGACTTATGGATTCCAGAACTGCAACAATCAGCAGCCTTCTATTCATGAGAGAACAAGAAAATGATGCGCTCACGTCAATTAAAGAAAAACCGGAGGTCCATATCTGGACACAAGCCTTGCCACTAAGGGAGAATCAACTGCAATCAGCATTTGCCATGGATTCCGATACACTGACTTTTGAGGAACGTGAACGTATTGCCAAAATCAGCAAAACCTCAGAGCTAAAGGCATGTTGCTGGATGATTTCAAGGCTTTTCCTTAGAAACGTGCTGGCACATTACACGCAGCTGCATGCCCGGGATATTCTATTTGAATACGGGGACGCCGGAAAGCCTTATCTTGAGGGAGGTCCACAGTTCAGCCTTTCGCACACGAACGGGCTGTGTGTACTGGCGGTTACATCTAGTAACTGCGAGCTTGGAATAGACGTGGAATGGATACGTCCGCTGTTGCGAGAGCAAGCCGTTATCCAACGATTCCTGACGGAAGAGGAGCAGGATTATGTCAGGGAAGCCAGGAGTTCCGAATATGATTCTTCCTGCCTGCTATGGGAAGTCCTAACAGGCAAGGAGGCCTGGATTAAGGCATCGGGTCAGTCTTTATGTGGACAGTGGAGGAACTTAAATACGGTACAAGCCTTACGGAACCATGAACAGTTGCTGGAACGGGCAGGACAGCATTATGTATTGCAATCCCTGAATCTGGGTAACGATTACTCCGCATCATTATGCATAAAAGGGGCGGCGAGACCGTGTATACGCCGGATGAACGTAACTCATGAAATGCAAATTTACAGACAAATTGGAAAATAAATCTTACATATCTATTGTCTAACCATTGGAACTACCTATAGTATGGACAAATGGTACCTTAATTTACCAATGTTAAATTCATTGGTTCAATCCAAGGAGGTTTGTCATGATTCAGTTCCCCAAACCGGATGTTGAGCAATATTTTCAGACGTATCGGATTTCCCATTTTGCCGTATCAGCTGACGAAAAACGTTTGTTCATGGACAGCAATCTGAACGGTCAGCCGAATATTTGGGCGATGGATTTGCCCGGAGGGTACCCGTATCCTTTAACGTACTTGAATCAGAGCAGTCAATTTATCAAAGCAGACCCGCAAGGGCGTCATCTTCTTACCGCGTTTGATCGGGATGGTGATGAGAACTATCATCTGTATGCACTCAAACCGGAAGGCGGCGTTCCACTGCCCGTTGTGAAGGCTGAGCCGAATGATCGTTGTTATTACGCCCACTTATCGGAAGATGGAGAGCGATTGTATTATATAACCAGCGCAGGTAACCCGAACTATCTCAATTCGCGCCGACTTAATCTGGAGACAGGAGAAGATGAACTTCTGCATCAGGGAGAAGAGATCACCAGCCAGCTGGTTGCTGTAAGTGCGGATGAACAGGCCTATGTAATCTTGAAAGTATATTCGAATACCTACCAGAAGGCCTATCTGTATCGGAATGGTGAGTCCGAATTAATTGTGCCCGATTCAGATCGGCAGAGTCAGGTTCCATATGTACTTTTTGCAGATGATAATCGCCTTCTACTGATTACGAATGATGACTCGGCATATTCCTATGTGGCTGAGTACCTTATCGATACCCGTGAGTTCCGTCCATTGTGCAGAATCGAAGGGGAAGATGTGGAGATTATCCGCTGGCACCAGGCTTCCGAGACTTTATACTTCTGGACACTTACAGGGCCAGAGAATCGCATGTATGCACTATACAAAAATGCTGATCAGCCTCGGCGCGTAGACATGCCGCTGGATACGGTCGAGCAGGTGACCGTTACCAAGGCTGGCAATGTGTATATTTTGGGGCGTGGAGCAATTCAGCCGCATAACATTTATCGCAAAATGGCAGGTGTCGAGTCCTGGGAGCCGCTGACTGCCAATCGGGTAACCGGACTGGACCCAAGTGATCTCGTGTACCCTGACGTTATTCGGTATAACTCCTACGACGGACTGGAGATCGAAGCTCTCTTGTTCAAAGCAAAACCGGAGCAGGCCAATGGCTACACAGTATTTTGGCCGCATGGCGGGCCGCAAGCCTCGGAAGCGAAGTTTTTCCGGCCGATGTTCCAGATGATGCTTGCTCAGGGCTATCATATCTTTGCACCGAATTTCCGGGGCAGTACCGGATATGGAGCGGAATTCGTCAAGATGGTTGAGCGGGATTGGGGCGAAGGCCCAAGGCTGGACTGTGTTGCCGGGATCCACTGGCTGTTTGAACAGGGAATTACCTCGCCAGAGCGCTTGTTTGTGGTAGGTGGAAGTTATGGGGGGTATATGACCCTGTTGCTGGCAGGACGCCATCCGGAGCTGTTCCGGGCTGCGGTCGATATTTTTGGGCCATGCAACCTGTTCACGTTCCTGGATTCTGTGCCGGAAGACTGGAAGCCGATGATGGATAACTGGCTGGGGGATCCGGTCCGTGACCGCGAACGGTTGACGAAGGATTCACCAATCACATATCTGGATCAGATGGTGAATCCGATGCTGGTCATTCAAGGGGCGAATGATCCAAGGGTAGTAAAGGCTGAATCTGATCAGATTGTGGCTGCGCTCCAGTCGAAGGGACTTGATGTGGAATATATCGTTCTGGACGATGAGGGCCACGGATTCTCCAGAAAGGCAAATGAGATTCTCGTATACCGCCGGATGTTGGAGTTTTTGCAGAAACATCAGGAGGCACCGGTCTCACAAGCTTAAGTCGCGTGAGATTCCGTCGTTGACTGAAATATATTGTGGTATGACAAAAGCCGCCAGAGATCATGATTGATCTTTGGCGGCTTTATGCGTGCGCCCGGATATATTGAGTCGACACATCCCAACCTCTTAATCCAGCAATGCGAGAATCGAAGCGATGTCCTGCTCCGCCCACTGGGCAAAAGGTAATTCCTCGGACCATGTCACTTGTCCTGTCGCTTTGGCTTCACCCCACCACAAGACACGTTGATAGAGTAGATGCACACTCAGACGTGAACGGAATTGTTCGTATTTTTCCACATCCGCTGTGCAGACCAGATCCCGGTAACAGCGAAGGAACTGTGCGGCGAGCTCTGGTTGACCCTCAAGAACATATCTGGTGGACATTTTGCTTAAATCAGCTGTACCATCCCCGAAATAGGAGGTTGTGAAGTCAAACAGACCACTAATCTGCCAGTCTGCAGAAGGAGAATCCATTTTTTGGACCAAAACATTCTCGACCTTGAAGTCTCCCATGACAAACCCGGGAACGGTCATGGACTCGAACGCCGGTTCCGCATTCTTGAATTGCTCGTCCACCCACTGAACATCTTCATCCGTAATCACCGAGTACTTCTCAGCATCATGTAACCAGTGCCGAATGGTTCCGTACAACCAGTCCAGATAATTACCTGCAAAAGAAACAATCTGCTTCGCTACAGGATCATATTCTCCCGCATCAGGCACCTTCCAGCGGTGCAGTTCAGCCAAAGTATGAGCAAACATGCAGGCGATCTCTTCCTGATCTTGCTGTGTTAGCGTAGCCTGGAATGATGGATCATATAGGTGATTGCCTGGCAGGCGTGGCATCATAGCATAACTCCAGCCCAGAAGATCGGTATCTTCATGTAATAAATAGGGGGCAGGGACGGGCGTGGAGGTATGTTTCCCCAGTTGTTCTACGAAAAACTTTTCTTCCTCCAGCTGTCCTGGGTATAAAGGGTTACCTTTCAGAATGTACTCTCCGTGAGAAGAACGAATAAGCAGTGTCTGGCCCATAACTCCCTTTTCTGTTCGTCGATAATCTTCAAGGGTTCCCAGATCGAACTCATTCAGCGCATCTTGCAATGAAGCTGCGGCCACGTCACCGAGTTGATTGGAACCAAAATATATACGGGTTGTCATACGGTCCGACCCTCCTAGATTTTAGTCCTCATCCTCTTCATCAGACAGGTCATACGTATCCTCATCGACCAATCCACGGATGAAAGCTTCAAAATTTGGCGCAAGATATGTAATTTCATAATCATTTTCCTGATCCACATGAACAACACAGGGCTCACCTTCAGGACCACAGAATCGATAATCCAGCATGACGACATCATGACCAGCAGATGGACAATCACAGATCACAATCCCCAGATCCGGATATCCCCAATCTTCAATCATGAACCGGCTTCCCAATTCACCACCGAGCGCGTATATTTTATCGTGTCCGATCCCCATCAGGCTTGAAATGGCAATGTGATCCTCAGCCCAGGAAGTCGCTTCTTGGGTTGGGAATACCGTGAGTGCGGGGATACCGCCGTTTTGGGTATTCATTAGTTGAATATAGGAAGCGGGTAGCTTGTAGCCCAATTCCTTCTCAATAGACAGAATTTGTTCTTCGTCAAAAGGTTCCGAGACATGATTTTCTTGCGCATAATCGCTTTGTACCCAGAACGTTGCTGGAGCGTAAGTCCCTGATGCGGCTCTTAGATGATTCTGTGTACCGCTCTGCTCCAATGCTGCAAGATTCTCTTCATGACGTTGGCGATCCAGCCGCATCTTCTCTGCTCTGGGACGAATCTGGCGAAGGAATTCAAGCGTAGATTCATCATGGGGCAGGAGTTCGTCAGCTCTTTCAAAAGCGAGGAGTGCATGTTCATAGCTTGCTATGTGACAGTATGCGTAACCCAAGCGGTATTGCCAGAGTGGATCGTTTGCTCCTCGCTCTTGGACAGACAACAAATGTTGAATAGCTTCACGGTAGCGTGCGTCATTGTTATAGGCTCTGGCAAGTTGGCCGATCAGATCATAATCCCACTCTGAGGCAGGGATACTTTCAATACGTTCAATAATGAGACTGAATTGGTCTTGCTCATGCCATAAGTTGAGTTGTTCCAGCAGTTCTTTTTTCATGAATAGGCCTCACTTCCGTAGGAGGGATGCGAATCTCTTCCAAACTATCTTACAAGGTTAAGAGACAAAAAAACACTCCCGCATGCAGATAGCCATGAAGGCGTTCCATCGAAGGGAGTGTTTTATTTTGTATTTATTTATATCGGAAATACTGAATCTGTAGGGGTTTACAAATCGTCAAATCCGTTATCGTCGCCGACTTTACCGTAGTTACGGGATTTGGCTTCGAAGAAGTCTGTTTTGGTTGCATTCAACGCTTCATCGGAGAATGGTTTAATCCAAGGCATGCAGTTTACGTCCACACCTTCATATGCTTTTTCCATACCCATCAGACGCAGACGTTTGTTGGCGATGTACTTGATGTAGTCTTCCAACTCGTTCAGGTCAATGCCGCGTACGTTGCTGAGCGTGTAGTGTGCCCAGTTAGTTTCGAGCTCAACAGCACGATGGATTGTTTTGTATACGTAGTCCATGTTCTCAGGTGTGTTCAGTTCAGGGAAGTCTACCAGCAGCTGTTTGTACACTTCGGCGAAGAAGTAACAGTGTTGGTTTTCATCGCGCTGGATATAAGAGATCATCTGGCTGGTTGCCATCATTTTCTGGTCACGGGCCAGATTGTAGAAGAAGGCAAACGTACTATAGAAGAAGATACCTTCGAGTACCAGATCGGCTACCATAGCTTGGAAGAACGTCTGTGGAGACGGCTCGTCCCGGAAAGTTTGGTAGATGTCTGCGATGAAACGGTTACGGTCAAGCAGGACTGGATCATTTTTCCAGTATTCAAAAATTTCCTTTTGCTCCCGATCAGATACGATCGAAGACAGGACGTAGGAGTACGATTGGTTATGAACGACTTCCTGTTGTCCGATAATGGCCGAGATCGCTTCGAGTGAAGAATCGGTAAAGTAACGTTTTACGTCACCGACAAACATCGTCTGCATGGAATCAAGTACCGCGAGCAGAGAGATGTTGATTTTAAACGTACGTTGTTCTTCCTCGTCCAATTGGGCAAACTGGGAAGCATCTTTGGACATTGGAATTTCGTCTGCGATCCAGTGGTTGAGCAGCAATACTTTGTACAACTTGTACATATGAGGCATGCGAATGTCGTTCCAGTTCAGGATACCGGAGCATTCACCTTCAATAATACGGGTCGATTGGTTAGGGGCTTCGGTGTTGAAAATTTTCTGTACTTGCATAGTCCGTTCACTCCTTGAATGAATTTACACTGTATAACTACGATGACAGAACAACCTTCCGATCGCTGTTATCCCCTGATTTTTTGATTCCCTCTTTCAAAGGGAAAAATCCGGTGATAAAGGCGAAGTGAATGCTTCCGAAGTAGCTTTCTTCCAGAAAGCTTTTAGCTTCGCTTCTTCAGCTTTTTTCTGTCCTCTTCGTTATCGTGTAATCATTAATTCTTTTATTTATAATGTGGCATCTATATCAACATCTTGCGATGCTGTGATCGTGTTTTAGGCAAAAAAGAACCAGGGCAACGCCATTTTGCAATCAAAACAGGATGCCCTGGTGGTCATCGTGGATCTAGTCAATCTTCTCTATCACGGTCAAAACTTAGCTTGCGCAAGAATCACATTCTTCAATGGTTAATGCCCGGCTACGGACATAATAAGTTGACTTCATGCCGGCTCTCCAGGCATGCAAGTGCAGTTCCAGGAATTCCGTTGCTTTGATATCCGGACGAACATACAGGTTGAAGCTCTGTCCCTGATCGACGTGGCGCTGACGGGCAGCAGCCATATTGATGGAAGCATGTTGATCGACCATGAATGCCGTTTTGTAATACCAGATCGTTTTTTCGGACAGATCCGGTGCCGGATTGGCAATCTTGTATGTTGTTTTCTCTTCATAAGACAACAGCTCATAGAGCGGATCAATGCTGGCTGTTGAACCGGCAATGATGGATGTGGAACCGTTAGGCGCAATGGCGAACAACCAGGCGTTACGTACACCGTTTTGCCGTACTTCAGCTTGCAGTTCTTTCCATTGTTCGGTTGTTACGAACTCGCCTACGCGCTCACCTGACGTGTATTCGCGTTGGTCGAAGTAGTGACCACTTTCCCAATCGGAACCTTTGAATTTCGGATAATGTCCTTTTTCTTTGGACAGCTCCATGCTGGCTTTCACGAGCAGATAGTTAATTTTTTCATACAGATTATCGTTATACGTTACCGCTTCATCGGACTCCCAGCGAATACCTTCGAGGGCAAGCAGGTGGTGAAGTCCGAACGTTCCCAGACCGACTGCACGATATTGGCTGTTGGTGTATTGGGCTTGCAGCACTTCAATATTGTTAATGTCGATAACATTGTCCAGCATACGTACCTGAATCGGTACCAGACGCTCCAGTACATTGTGAGGCACGGCACGTGCCAAGTGAATGGAGTTCAGGTTGCAGACAACGAAGTCGCCAGGCACTTTAGAAATCACGATGCGAGTCTGTCCATCTTTGGTTACGAGTTCTTCCTTTTCTACCACAGTGGCAGATTGGTTCTGCATGATCTCGGTACAAAGGTTGGAAGAGTAAACCATACCGTGTGCACGGTTCGGGTTCGCACGGTTAACGGTATCCCGGTAGAACATGTACGGCGTACCTGTTTCCAGCTGGGATTTCATCACACGTTTCATAATGTCAATCGCCTGAACTGTGATACGGGACAACAGCGGGTGGTTGACCGCTTCTTCGTATTTATCACGGAACGCACCTTCGCCAAAGGACTCATCGTAGAAATCTTCCAGTCCGAGTGCACGACCATTCTCGTCTTTCCAACCCATCACTTTCTTCGTTTCGTGCGGGCAGAACAAGCTCCATTCGCCGCGGCTGGATACCCGCTCCATGAACAAGTCAGGCAGACAGATGCCGTGGAATACGTCATGCGCACGCATCCGCTCGTCACCGTTGTTCAGCTTCAGGTCGAGGAACGCCAGAATGTCTTTGTGGAAGACGTCCAGATATACGGCAATGGCACCTTTACGTGTACCGAGTTGGTCTACGCTGACCGCTGTATTATTTAGTTGGCGAATCCAAGGGATTACACCGGAACTTGTGTTTTTGTGACCACGGATATCCGATCCACGTGCTCTGACTTTGCCAAGGTACACGCCGATGCCGCCACCCATTTTGCTCAGACGCGCTACATCGGTATTGGAATCGAAGATACCTTCAAGTGAGTCGTCAACCGTATCAATGAAGCAGCTGGAGAGTTGTCCAGCCACTTTTTTGCCTGCGTTGGACATCGTAGGTGTAGCTGCTGTCATATACATGTTGCTCATCGCCCAGTAAGCTTCCTTGACGAGATCCATACGTTTCTCAGCAGGCTCCTGATGCATCAGGTACATCGCGATAACCATGTAACGCTCTTGTGGCAACTCCATTACTTTTCCGTCAAAATCGTGAGCAAGGTAACGTTCTGCCAGTGTGAGCAAGCCGATGTAATCGAAGAGCAGATCGTTGCGGTAGTCAATGCACTCAGCAAGTTCGTCGATCTGTTCTTTGGTGTAACATTCCAGCAATTCTTCGCGGTAGATGCCTTTCTTCACGAGATCTACAAGAAGAGGATGGAATGCGCCATAAGGCTCGTCCGGGTAAGACTTGTATCTGCGGTTGGTAGCCGCTTTTTTGTACAGGGAAGTGAGCAGGGAGCGTGCCGCTGCAAATTTCCAGTTAGGCTCCTCTTTGGTTACCAGTTCCAGTGCGCTCATCATAAAAGCGTTGCTGATCTCGTCTCCGGTAACTTCATCACGGCGGAGCTTGCTGTTTACCCCACGTACCAGACGTTCCTTGTCCAGCATATCCAGTCCTTCCAGAATACGGTCGGCATATACCGAGATGCGCATATCATCAAAGGCAAGCTGGCGATTGTTCGGCTTGGTCACAACTTGTGGCATGAATATTCCTCGCTTTCGCATGTTTAAGAGATAAATTGGAGAAATTCTTTATATAAAGAATTGAGTGTCTTCTTACGGTGAGAAAAAGATATAGGTTGCGTATTGCGGACTGAAACGGCGGTGACAGGTCATGTCTTAAATCGCTCAACTTGAGGAGCACAAAGCAGCACAACGCAGAACATGCTCATATAAAAAGCATTCTCCCGCCTCGCGGCTGAAAATGCCCATGGATGCTCTGGCTTCCTCACTGTCTTAGCATTCAGAATATCGACAGAAAAGGGTGCTTATGTAAGCTTTTGTCTATTGCAGATATACCTGTGGTTTTGAGGATACCGGATGCAGTCCAAACAGCCCCGTTAACCTCCATGTCAACTCTGATTCGAGAAAGCGATTTACACCTACAGGGACGTGCCTTTGAAGGTGATTTCATCCTGTTTTTCACGAGATTGCAGAAGGTGACTAATAGAAGCGGAGAAATCTAGTGTTACTACATTTTGTAGCTGTCAACATACTGTAACCCAACATATTGTGTTTGTAAAGTGGGCCGATACAGTAAAACGTAATTCCGAGTATACCATTTAAGCCGAGAATCCGCAAAGGAAAAGGACTGGAAGATTTGAAGATTTATCAAAAAAATTTTTTGGGCAATTCCAATGACGTCTTCACGTCAGTTTGAATTATGACGTATTGAACTGGTAGAATAAAAACAGTCAAAAATCGACTAAAATAAGCGGCAGCGGTTGTTCACGGGGCCCAGAGGAGGCGTAGCACAATGGCAATAGCAGAAGTGACTGTCATTCCAATTGGAACGGCCACGACCAGTCTGAGCAGTTATGTGGCAGACATGCAGAAGGTATTGGAACATCAACGGGGCATTACATATCAGTTAACTTCCATGAGTACCATTATTGAGGGCCCGCTTAACGAGATCTTTACAGCAATCGCGGCTCTGCATGAAGCGCCGTTTCTGTCAGGAGCTCAGCGTGTCTCTACATCCGTCAAGATTGACGACCGTCGTGATAGACCCGATGCCTCAAGCGTACAGAAGTTACAATCGGTTCAGGACAAACTGACAGCGCTCCAGGCGCATCCGAATTAATGATTTAGTGTAAACATCCGTATATTCGGTTATTCAGTATGTTATGAGTCATTAATTAAAGCTTAGATGGTGTAGTTAACGTGAATTTCTGACATTTATAAACTGAAAGACAAAAAAGGACCAGTTTAGCGTTCATAAGCTGGTCCTTTGTGTACACACATTTATCATCAATTATTCTGCAACTACCAACGAGGCGCCAATCAACGTGGCGTTGGTGTAACCGCCACCGACATTTTCAAAAGAGAAGTTGGCAATTGGTGCACCGGTAACCGTAGCGTAATCGCCGTCAAGCAAATCTCCGGTCGTTGCAGGATATAACGCTATAATATCGTTTCCGTTCTCATCCATGACATGAACGACAGAGAAAGTTGCTCCGAGAGAGCTATCTTCTTCAACTGAGATGACTTCCCCGTTAACTTGTACGAAAGTATTGTAATAGTTGGCGACATTTTTATTTAAATGTCGGGTCGTTACATTGTTGTCAACGAGATCCTTTGCCTTTTTGCGGAGTTCTGCTGTGCTGGCCGGGAATACATCGCTATGTTTACCAAAGAAATCGTAAGAAGCCTGCTCCATAAAGGCTGTATCTTCCGTAATGTACGGAGTTAATTCATTAAAGAAATCGGCAACTGATGCTGTGGCAGATGAATTTCCAGTCGTTGCAGTTGGTGCTGTTTGCTCCAGAGAAGCAGTAATGCTTAGGGAATCAAGAATATCTTTGATCTCATCCTGATTATAAGTATCCTTGGCGTAGGTTAACGTCATGGTATAGAGTTCTGTATTGGTCGGAATCAGATACTGCACAAGGATAACATCTGTACCCGAGGAATGCTTATAGGCTCCTTCCAAGACACCAGCGCTATATTCTTTATAAGGCTTGTTCGTGTAGCTGGTTTTTGTATAATCGGAAATGCCGATGCTTGAACCGTTTTGTGTGTAATAATCAACTATATTATTGGCGTATTCTTCAGGATTGATTGAGCCGGTTGAGCTGGCCTCAATCGTCAGATTCATATTATCTGCAAATGTGACTGATGAAGATTGGTCTGAAAAAGCAGCTTTAATGGATGGAGCATTCATTTGACTTGTATCTACGCTTTTCCAGGATTCAGGATAGGCAAAAGAAAATCCTTCTCCACTATATGTAGTGTATTTCGTAGCTTTTGCTTCAGCTGATACAGTCTCTTTTGTATTGTTTACTTCCGAGGTTGAGGTGTCTGCTGTTTTGTTTGTTTCTGCATTTCCACAAGCACTAAGCAATGCCGCTAGGGCCAAAATCGTAATAAGCTTCTTCATTATGTCTAAGTTCTCCTAATGTGCTTCCCATCGGTTGGGATTTTTTCTAAGGTCATCATCTCGTTTGGGATAATCAAGTTTAGATGTTAGGTGTTCGTAATTGCTCGCTAATAAATTTAAAAAACTGCCTGGTTTCATTCTGAAGCTGATCCGGAGCATGGAGATACTCTCTGAAGAAGGCTCCATGTACAGGATGTTGTAGATAAAAATGAACGTGTTCATCCAGATCTGGGGAGACATCAGAAAAAGGGCTTTTGGTAAGTCCGATAAGGTAATCAGCGGTTGTTCCCAAAACATTCACCAGGCGACCCAAAGCATCCGGGTCAGGTTTCCTGTGATTGGTTTCATACCGGGACAATTGGACTACAGTAAGATCGGTTAATCGTGATAATTCTTTCTGCGATAACCCCATTAATTCCCGTAAGTACTTCATGCGTTCACCAAGAGTGGGCATAGCAACTCCTTTCTACGTTATTAGTAAAATAATAACATTAATAAAGATTTCAGTATTCATAATTACCAAAAAGGTAATTTGTATGAATTTAACATGTATGCTTCTAATAATATACCGTATTGGTATCAATATTGAGCAATAGTACACTCATTTTACATATATAACTGTGAGGTTTATTTATGACCTAACGTATTCGAACAAAGCGGACAGACTTAAGAACTAATCCTGTATATATGCGCAATGCGAGAATAATCTGTGGAAAAAGAACAGCCCATTTTTGACCTGAGCCCGGTCCCATATCGGATCGGTGCATATAGTGAACTGTACCTCAAATCAAAGGAGGGGTTTACATGAGTGGAGTAGTAGGTGGATACGGCGGCGCATGGACATCGACTGGCGCGATTCTGGTTCTTTTCATCTTGTTGGTTATCATCTCTAAAGCATTCTTGATCTAATAAACGGTTTGGACCCTAATATATCGGTAAAGGAGGGTTCTGTATGAGTGAAGTAGTTGGAGGCGCAGGATACGGCGGCTGGACATCGACTGGAGCAATCCTCGTTCTGTTCATTCTGCTCGTAATCATCACTAAATCTTTCTGGGTATAATATGGCGAACTCTGCCGGGCAACCGGTAGGGTTTTTTTGGCTATGGACAAGCATGAGGGAGAGCCGCGGTGATATAGACTGCGGAAGGACGGCGATGCGGCGATAATGGGGAAGCTAGTCCATTGGCTAAACGCCCATTTTATCAAAATGAGGGCGATAGCCCGGTCCAGAGGTAGGCAGAATACATAGCTTAGGGGTGTAGGCAAATGTTAAGGAGGAATGAACAATGAGCGAAGTAAAACCAAACTCACCGAACGGACAGGGGCATGTATACGGACATATGGGAGGTAATGAACACATGTATGGATATCAATACACAGGTCACACTATGCACGGATATGGTTGCGGTACAATGCCGATGGGCTACGGTTACGGACACCAGCCTAACCAGGCTCCAATGATGCACGGTTATCAACAGGGCTGTGGAGTATCCTATGGTCATGGTGGCTCAAGCTGGGGTTCCATGGGTACGATCCTCGTACTGTTCATCCTGCTGGTGATTATCTCCAAAACAATGTTCATCTAATTAGTTGTGAGTCAAGAAAGCTTTGCTGAATGTGGACCGTTACAATGGGGCTGGTACCAAAAGCTCTAAACCTTGAAATTAATGATAGGCGTAACACTCCTATAATCAGATTGGGACAGCGTAGGGATTTCATCCTGCGGTGTCCCTTTTTTGTATCTGGCAGTAGGTGGGGAAGCTATAGGTATGAGAATGGAAAAAGGGGGAGCTGAACTTATTTGGTGAGTTAGTGAGCGGATGGAGAAAGTTTTCTTACCATATGGACTGTTCCCAATTGTAGGGTTGGGAGGGGTATGTAGACATAGATAAACACCCGGAACCCAATTCCGGGTGTTTTGTGTATGTTTTCAATCTTCTCAAGAATAAGTGATATCCAAAACAACAAAAGCCCTACCTCTCTTTTGTCCTTGCGGCTCCGATGACCGCGCCAGTGTGAATGGGAACATCTTGTGAAACTCTGTAATACCGGGTTATTGTGATTCAGGTTCTTCAATCTTCATAGGTTGATTGGTACTTAATTCGCTGCGGTCGCAGCATGAAGAAAATATTCCGGGGTTTAAAGAAGACAGAAATCATATGAGGTTGTTTAATACAACTTTTATAGTATACCACAGGCTGTAATTATTTGCAATAAAAAGGAAAGCGTAAGCAGAACAACATGTTTACGGGCTTTCTTTCAGTCGAAAGTTGAGTGGCTAGTTTGAAAATATACAGAAACCTTTCCAAAGTATTTCTCACTAGAGGTAATCCTCTTCAAAAGTTTCTGCGTAGGTTATAATAATGAGGGAAGAAACAGAAAGGGGCCCTCGCATGACTGAATCGATGGAGGACAGCAGGTTAATGCGGCAGATTGCGGAACGTGATGCTTCCGCACTGGAGCTTTTATATGACCGTTATGAGCGTGCGGTATACTCTTTTGCCTACAGGATCGTTGGCGATCCCATGACGGCGGAAGAGACCGTTCAGGAACTTTTTCTGCGGGTCTGGAATAATGCTGAACGATACGATGCTTCACAGGGGAAGCTGACCACATGGATGTTTGCGATAACACGTAACATTGCAGTGGACATGCTGAGGCGGAAATCGAAAGGGGCAGCGACTACTTCAGTTGAACAGGAGACACTGGCGGCCTATGCCGATGAATATACAAACACGGAAGAAGAAGTGCAGCGTAAATGGGAAGGCACCCGGATTAAAGAGGCGTTGTCCCAATTGAATGGTGATCAGCAACAAGTCATCGAATCGATATATTATGCGGGATTAACCCAGCAGGAAGTATCCAGCCGATTCGGGATTCCGCTGGGTACAGTAAAGAGCCGTGTCAGGCTTGCCATGCGCCAGCTTCAAAAGTTGCTGGCCGATGCTGAATTGCATCCGGACGCGGGAAGGGAGGGCATACATCCATGATAGAACGACATGAGGAGTGGTCTGATCTGGCACCGATGTATGTGCTGGGCGGACTGGAAGCAGAGGAAGTGGCGGCATTTGAAGCGCATATGGCGACTTGTGAATCTTGTCGCCAGGAAGTGCGGGAATTGCAGGAAGTGACTGGCTTCCTGCCACTGGCGGCGGAACCTGTAGCGCCGCCGCAAGGCATGCGAGCACGTGTGCTGGGCAACGTGCTCGGACATGGGCAGGAGAGCGCCGAGGCGAAGCCAGCGGCTGCTCCTGCAGAGCCTGAAGCACCCGTGGTGCTTCAGGAGGACCTTGCGCCGCAGCACGAACGTGCGGCGCAGCCCGGGCCAGGCTTGCCGCCGGTAACGGCGGTGCCTGCGACCCGGGTGGAAGAGGCTGCCCAGGCACAGCCAGGGCAGCCACAAGCGCGCGCGCGTGCGCGCAGCAGCCGCGCATGGCGTGTGGCCAGCGCCGGCCTTGCGGCAGCAGCGCTGGTGCTCGGCGTGTATGCGGCGCAGCTGCAGAGCCAGATCGACTCGCTGACGCAGCAAGCGGAGGGCTCGTCGGCTACGCAAGAGCAACTGGTGCAGGCACAGGCACAGAATGCGCAGCTGCAAGAGCAGCTGGCATCAGCTCTGAAGCCTGCACAGGGAATGCAGACTGGCGAGGCAGTGAAGCTTAATCCTGCAACGCAGGATATTGTAGCCCAGGGTCTCGCAACCATCGTTATTGACAGCAAGGGCACTCACTTGGTAGTGCAAGCTGAGAATCTGCCGAATCTGGAAGGCAATGAAGCGTTCCAGGTCTGGTTGATCAAGGGGGATACACCTCAGAATGCCGGAACATTCCTAAGTCGTGATGGCACGGGAGCGGTGTACTATACATTGGATTCGGCCAACGACTATGATACGGTTGCGATCACACTTGAACCCGATGCCATGGGAGATGAGCCGCGCGGTACAATGATTCTGGCTGCCAAGATCAAAGGATAACTATAGGGATATCACAAAAGGCTGCTCCTTCGTGGAGCGGCCTTTTTGTTATTTTAGAGTACCATCAAGTTACTGCGGAACGTGACGGTTTTTTTACGATTTGATAGGTGGAGCTTCAGTATCTGATCAGGGAATTTTATTAATTTTTCAGTCTAAATAACCGATAAACAAATAGAAGGCAATACCCTTAATCTCCCCGTGTCTCAAGGGAGAAGTGGTTGCACATAGAGAGTGAGGGGTTCAGTTGGAAGTATACCGTTCATTTATCTTTCGCCTGATACGCAATTATCTGATCGGTTCACTGGCAGCTGTTTTTGTTGTCGGTACAGTGGCTATGGTATCTACCTTACAGATACCCAATATTCAATTTGTCCGACTCATCGTCATTGTGTTGATATCAATCTTGTTCATGCTGGTCGCAGAATTGATTACGTTATGGGTGCAGTTGGGCCCGATAAGGCAATTTTTTGCTTCAGAATATCATGAAAAAGATGACTTGAATCGCATGTATGAGAGTATCCATCGTTTTCCGGGACAGACCATATATCGAATTATGGGTCCGCACATGCTTGGTTTTTCACTTCCGGCAGCTGGACTAACCATATGGATGATATCCACAGGGTGGCTTGAGTTCCCTTACGGGTATATTGTGGTGGCTGCAGCGTGCGCCTTTTTGATAGCCATCATGCATGCGCTGATTGAGTATTACCTAACGGTACGGGCGATTAGACCCCTGTTACTTGAGATTCGCCATCGAGGCAAAACCCAATATGGGATGGAGCCTTCACTGGGAGGGCGCATCCTGGTATCGATCCAGCGTAAATTTCAGCTAAGTACGGCACTGATCGGACTATTTCCTCTATTTTTATTTTTCTTGGCTACATATATCCGGCTGCAGTATATGGACAAAGAATTTGCGAAAGAGTACATTCTGTGGGGAATTCTCATCGTTGTTCTGGGCGCGGGGTTTGCGCTGGTGGGAAGCTGGTTGTTGATTCGTGATGTTCGTGATCCGGTTGCCGAGCTGACGCATGAGATGAACCGAATTCAGGAGGGAGATCTTGGCAGAAGAGCTCCGGATCTTTATGCGGATGAATTTTCTGCACTAATCTCCGGTTTCAATATGATGATTAATCGACTTGAGATGAGACAGGAACGTAATCGGCAGCTACTGCAAAGTTATTTTTCTACGCTGGCGGCTGCATTGGACGCCCGAGATAAATACACGGCAGGCCATTCCATGCGTGTGGCAGAGTATTCGCTTATGATCGGCAAGCTGAGCGGAATGAATGAAGAACAGGCGGATTTATTGTACAAATCAGCCCTGCTTCATGATATTGGGAAAATTGGCATACCTGATGAGGTGTTGTTGAAGGATGGTAAGCTAAGCGATGAAGAATTTGCGATCATTCGTACACATCCCGTGCAGGGAGAAAGTATTTTGTTACAGATAGAACCCATTGATGCCATGGCGGACTTCCTGCCAGGAGTAAGATCTCACCATGAGAGATATGATGGCAAAGGATACCCGGATGGTATGGCTGGCGATGATATTCCGCTTTTTGGGCGAATCATTGCGGTGGCAGATGCCTTTGATGCCATGACGTCTGATCGACCATATCGGAATGGAATGAGTCACGAGAAAGCGCTAACGATTTTGGAAGAAGGAAAAGGGACCCAATGGGATCCCTATTTTGCAGGCTTATTTATTGATGAATGGAGACGACAACAGCATATGCAGAAACCATCGAAGTGAGGGATCAGCTGATTCCCTCGGTCCACTTCGATTCTTTTCTGCGTCTCCGATAAAGAGCCAGTCCTGTGACAATGGTAAGAACGCATTCGCCAAGTATGATTGCACCCAGCGCGTCATAGATCACATGTTGTTTGATCATTAGTGTGGATACTATGATGGTTGCTGCACCGGCAGCTACCAAGATCTTAATGGGTTTGCGGATGCTTGGAACCGAGAGAACAGCACGCATCACGAGATATGAGTGCAGAGAATGAATACTTGGAAAACAATTATAAGGACGATCCTGACTGTAGAGCCAACCAAGAACAGATGCCCCCAACCCTGTACCTGTTAATTCCGGGCGCGGTACCATGGTCTGAAAGTTGAAGTAGATCAGATAACAGATCCAGACACAGATATTCATGGATAACAAGACGCGGTAGTACGTCAGTCGATCCTTGGCACACAGGTAAGCGAGCACACCGAATACGAACGGGTACCAGCCCAAATATGGAATGGACATGGCAGGCACGTAGGGGATGATCCGATCAAGCGAGGAATCAAGCACTACGAACCCGCGTTCCGGACTATTAAGGATATCATAGAACAGCCCCATGACGGCCAAGGACAACATCAGACTCAATGACAGCCAATAGGATTTATTTTTTAACAATTGCACAACACCTTTTCTCCTTTCATTCATGTTCCGACGAACATGACCCCAGCAATTAAATCGTTCAAAATTTAAACAACAATATATTCTACTACGTCCAGCACACAAATTGAATCCTGATTTGTGTATTTTTGTGTATTTTTTTGACGAAGAAGGAATGCCGAAGTTTCCATGGGCATGATATGATAGAAACGCATACGGACGAAGGTAATTTGGCCAGTAAAGTCGGACAACAGGAGTGAGTGAATGCAATTTTCAAAAATGTTCGTATTGAATATGGGAATGCTTATAACGATAGCCTATCTAGCTAGTGTGTTCTATAAATATATCGTAATACGTACCTCATCCCGAGTGAAACAGATCAGCTCAGTGCTTGTCCTTATTTTTGCAGGCTGGATCAGTACCGTTTTTGGCTTACAACTCACCGATGAAGTGGTCTTTGATCTTCGTTATGTCCCTTTAATTGTTGCCGTTCTGACGTATAGACAACCTTATAGCGTGATCCTCGTGGGTGTTGGAATTGGGTTGTCCCGGCTGACTTTTGGCATCACGGATGCTACATTGGCGGCAGTGATCAACATGTCTTTGCTGGGCGTGATCTGTGCAGGTCTAAATATATGGATGAGACGCAGCAACTATAGGCTCATTATTAAAGGAATACTTGTTACAGTTATCGTCAATGTGGTCAATAGTGTAAACATTGCTATCGTTGGTGTGATTCCGGCTACATATTTCTTTTCACATATTATGCCTTATACACTACCTACAGGGATTGTATTAAGTCTTATTTTTGCATTTATTCTACGTGATTTTCAGAATGAACAGAATCGAATATTGTTGATACAGAGCACAAACCGACTATTATCTGTGCAAAAGGAAGAATTGCAGAAAGCCCAGATTGTGTTGGAGGATCGAGCGAAACAATTGATGATTGCCTCCCAGTACAAATCGGAATTTCTAGCCAATATGTCACATGAGTTGCGTACACCACTGAATAGCGTCATTAACTTTGCTCAGATGATCAATGAGAATGCTGATACGATGGATCAGGAGGATATTGTACGTTTTGCCAATATGATCGACCAATCCGGACAGGAACTGCTTACGCTCATTAACGATATTCTGGATCTATCCAAAGTAGAAGCGGGGCGGCTGGATATTGTACTCGAGGATATCAGTGTGGCACAACTTATAGAAGATGCCATGAACCACTTTCAGCTCGTTGCTGAGAAAAAGGGAATTCAGTTGGTTCTGAATAAAAAACAAGGACTACCGGATACGCTCTGGTCTGATCCCCAGCGGGTTCAGCAGATTTTACGGAATTTGATGTCCAATGCCATCAAGTTTACTCACCGGGGAAAGGTCACGCTGACCGTAAGCACCAAACAGATCAAAAATGCAGGTGATCAGAGTCGATGGATCGTTTTCTCCGTTCAGGACACAGGCATTGGTATTCCCGAGGACAAACATCATTCTATATTTGAAGCTTTTCAGCAGGCAGACGGGTCGATTAGCCGCAAGTTTGGTGGAACGGGACTTGGTCTCTCGATCAGTCGAGATCTGGCCAGATTACTGGGAGGATCGATTGAACTTGAGAGCGCTGCAGGCAAGGGAAGCACCTTCCACCTCTATCTTCCATTGAACGTGAAAAAATGAGTTGACAACCTTCGCGCCGTGAGTAGAATTTGGGGTGACAACTAGCATCGATCGGCTTTCGAAACCCGGTCTAAGGAGTGTATCCCCATACAGAAGACGGTCAACGTTAACCCTCCCCCGTTAGCAAGCAAACCACGGCGCAAGGGTTCGACACAACGCACTAACTTATCGATTGCAACATGGGAGGGTGTACCGGCAATTATTTTACAGACATTGCTGGGAGGCCCGTTCTTAACCGGATTTCTGCTATACCTTGGGGCCGGGTCGAGACATATTGGCTTTGTGCTCGCGATTACCACATTCGTGAACATTGCCCAGATCGGAGCAGCTTATTGGATGCAGCGTATTCGCAGCCGCAAACGCATGCTGCTGCTGTTCGTGGGCACACATCGTATCTTGTGGAGTGCAACGGGACTGATTCCGTTCATTTTTCCCAAAGAGTGGTGGGTAAGCGTATATATTGGTGTATATACGGTTGCTTTTATATCGAATACCATCGGCGGCATGATTTGGACTTCACTAATTGGCGACATCGTACCTGCCAAGGTGAGAGGGCGTTATTTTGGAATTCGAAATACGATTCTGAATGCACTTGGAAGCGTATGCTTATTCGCAGGCGGCATTGTTTTGGACCGTTACCCCGGAGAAATGGGTTTTCTGATCCTGTTTATTCCGGTGTGGATCTGTGCCATTGCCAACACAGTCATCTATTTCTTCTATCCGGACGTGCCCTTTGAACGTTCTACCGAAAAGGTTTTCTGGCGTATGTTTATCAAGCCGTTCCAGGATCGATCTTTCCTGAAAGCTACGCTGTTCCTGGCTGCCTGGTTATTAATCCAGACCTTGATTGTTCCGCTCTTTTCCTATGTGATGCTGGATCTGCTGAACATCAATTATCAGACCGTATCCCTGATCACGGTAGTCCAGACGCTGGTCATGATGGCCGGGTTCTATGTCTGGGGCAATCTGAATGCCAGATTCAGCAACAAAACCCTGTTGTTTTGGACATTGCCCGTCATTGCACTTTCCTGTATATCATGGGGGTTAATGTCGTTCATGCCCGTGTTGATTGCGCTCTTTCTATCTCATATCTTCCTTGGGATCGGTGTGGGTGGATTCAATCAGCTGGCATTTAACTTTACGATCGGAGATACACCCAAAAGTGAAAGACCGATGTTTGTCGCCGTCTATTCGGCGCTGACCGGAGTAACCTCTTTTCTTGGGCCGCTGATGGGTGGCTGGTTGTATGAAAAGATGGAAACCTGGTCCGATGCGCTGGCCTGGATCTCGGCTTACGGATTTCAGGTGGGGGTTGGTGTAGTGATGCTGATCCTTACATTTACCCTTGGACGTCGTGTGCTGTTAAAATAGAAACTATATATTTACACTGGCACTTCGATGACAGAACAACCTTCCGATCGCTGTTATCCCCAGATTTTTTTGATTCCTTTTTGAAAAGGAAAAAATCCGGCCATAAAGGCGAACGTTTCACTTCTTCAGGTTATTTCTGTCCTCTCCGTTATCGTGTAAATATTTAAGTTGATCATATGTATCTGGTATGGCTTCAAAAAAAGGTAGCGAAGTGGAGGGATGTATATGAATCGTCTCGAACGGAAAGCCATGGTGCTTGGAGCCACCGGACTTGTAGGCGAATTACTGGTTCACAACCTGCTGAATCACCCGGCATACAGCCTGGTTCGCATACTGGTTAGACGCCCACTTGAGCTACAGCATCCCAAATTGGAACAGCATGTAGTGGACTGGGAGCAGTTGGAGAGCCAAGACCACTTATTCGACGGGATCGATGACCTGTACTGTTGTTTGGGTACAACGATCAAAAAAGCAGGCAGTCAGGAGAACTTCCGCCAAGTGGATTACCATTACCCGGTTCGTGCAGCTACACTTGCGAAGCAGCATGAAGTATCACAGATGCTTGTGATCTCCTCCATGGGAGCAAGCGCAGGCTCCCGTGTCTTTTACAGTCGGACCAAGGGGGAAATGGAGGATGCGCTGTCCGATATTGGTTTTCAGTCATTGCACATCTTCCGCCCTTCCTTAATCCTGGGAGATCGAAACGAGAAACGGTTCGGTGAACAGATGGCTGCGCATGCCATGAAGTTTCTGGATCGGTGGATGAAAGGCAGAGCGGACAAATACCGGGCGGTCCACGCGGCAACCATTGCACAGGCCATGACGAATATTGCGCTGGTGCAAGCCAAGGGAAACCATGTTTACCCGAATGAAGTCATTCATGTTCTTGGTGCGGACGGGGGTTAAGAACCTTTGAACGAGCTGTTTGCTTCATGTGTATAGGTAGGAGCGTTTCTCGCTTGAGGTAGATCGTGGTATAATAGGCAACAAAAATGAGTTCGAACCCTGACTCCTTGTGGCAGCAGGATAACGAACATGAAGGAGAACTCGTCCATGAAAAAACCAATCTCTACCGATCAGGCGCCAGGCGCCATTGGTCCATACAGTCAAGCCGTTGATGCGGGCGATTTCATCTATACTTCCGGACAGCTCGGCCTGAATCCCCAAACGGGAGAATTCGGTGCAGATGTACAGGAGCAGACACGTCTGTCTTTGAGTAATGTGAAGGCTATTCTTGAAGCAGCAGGTACAAGTATGGATAAAATCGTGAAAACGACGGTGTTCCTGAAGGATATGAACGACTTCGTTCCAGTGAATGAAGTGTATAGCACGTTCTTTGAACAGCCGTATCCTGCACGCAGTGCAGTGGAAGTTGCTCGTTTGCCAAAAGATGCACTGGTGGAGATTGAGGTTATTGCCCTGAAATAGGACAACCTTCATTCGCTACGGTATACATAAAAAGCCGATTTCAGGTCAAATGACCAGAATCGGCTTTTTGCTTTTGCACTATTTTTTTGCATTATAATGGAGGAAATCGTTCAATCGCGATCCTGATTGCGGGCGAAGAATAACCATACCGCATAGATGGCCAATACAATCGCAATGATGATTGCCGTATAATATACGGAAGTAACATCCTTTTGTTTAAGTGCAATGGCGATATATGCCCATGTGAATACAAGTGGGTACACACTATCGCGATAACGGAAGCTAACGAGTACAGCAAGCACCATACCCACAATCAGCATAATGATCGTCCAGGTCGGTTCGCTGATACCAAAACCATCCCAGCCAATTTTATATAACAGCACAGCTGCATTGACAATGGTTGCCACGCTAATCCATCCGAGATAGATGCTGAATGGCAGCTTCACAAGCCAGATCTCAGCAGTGGTTGGCACGGTAATGGTACGTGTTTTTACATACAGCATGATCAAGGACAACAGAAGCAGTACAATGATCAGTAAGGCGAGACCAGTCTGCAAGTTTTGAAAAGCAAAAATCCATGCTACGTTGAAGGCACAACTTGCCAGGAACCAATACCCGAGACGAGTAATTGAATCCCTTTTCCAGGAAGAGGGCACGAACTGATAGATCACGAACCCAGCAAGCAGCAGGTAAATCAGACCCCATATAGAGAAGGCGTAGCCAGAAGGTGTAAGCAGCACAGGATACATATCCGATACATCTTTGTTGGTCTTGCCTCCGATCGGCAGAGCGTTAGAAAGATAGTTCACGATAATTACAGCGATAAAACCAATGGCATTTAACCACTTGTACGGATTGTTACGTGACATTGTGTTTCCTCCTTGGTTTAACGAGATGAATGAACCACCGGTCAGTCTACAATGAATATACCCAGTTCTTGCACATTCTAATAACAGCCGCAAAAAATTCACATGTTGTACTCTGTCCCAATGTACGCGCAATGAATCAGGAATATGTCCATGCCCATGTCCAACCAGAGGAGGGGAAGAAAAGAATGTTTTCTAGAGAAACGATGGAGAAACAACAGACTTGGATCTATGTCATTGCGTTGTTCGCAGGAGCAGCAATAGGACTGGGCAATCCTGAATGGGGAAATGCCTTGCAATACACTGTGTCTCCCATACTTGCTGTTCTGTTATATAGCATGTTCGTGCAGATTCCCTTTCTACAGTTAAAAGAGTCCTGGTCCAATCTACGATTTATGGGCGCGTTACTGGTTGCTAATTTTATCGTTGTACCTGTGGTTGTTTGGTTACTTACACTGGTCTTTCCGCAATCAGCAAGCGTTCTGATCGGAGTCTATCTGGTACTGTTAACGCCCTGTATTGATTATGTCATTGTTTTTACGCAGCTTGGCAGGGGCAATGAGAAACTGATGCTCGCCGCAACACCCCTTTTATTTGTTATACAAATGATCCTGTTGCCGTTTTATCTATGGCTATTGATGGGTGCTGAGGTAGCGCAGATCATGCAGGTAGGGCCGTTCGTGGAGGCTTTTCTGTTCCTGATCGTTATTCCACTGCTGCTCGCAATCGTTACACAAGTTCTCTCTACAGGTAAAGCGAGCGGGGAGCGGGTCATGAATGCCTCGGCCTGGCTCCCTGTTCCAATGATGGCACTCGCACTGATCGTGGTTGTCGCTTCCCAGATTGGCAAAGTCTACAGTGATATGGCGATCATTGTGAACGTGATCCCGATCTACGTTGCTTTTCTAATTCTGATGCCTTGGATATCACGAATCATTGCCAATGGGTTTCGATTGAATACTGGCGCAGGGCGGGCGTTGATTTTCAGTTCAGCTACACGGAATTCGTTGGTTGTTCTGCCACTGGCGTTGGCACTTCCGCCAGAATGGGCAACTGTAGCTGCGGCAGTCATCGTTACTCAGACGATGGTGGAGCTTGCAGGTGAACTGATCTATATTCGGCTTGTACCTGCGGTGATTTTACGGGATCGGTGATCGTATTCTATCTTAGAAAAGAAAGAGCCAAACAGTCGTCATGAGTTATGTTGTTTTCTTGCTACAAATAAATCGCAAAAAAGGACTCCCGCGAGGAGTCCTTTTTAGTTTAGTTCATGGTATCACGTACCTGACTGTAATAATGTTTTACGATATTCTGCTGGCGTAATGCCTTCTATTTTTTTGAACACTTTGCTGAAATACTTTTCATCCTGAAACCCAACCATCTCTGAGATTTTGGCGACTCGCAGAGAAGGGTTTTGAAGTAGCAGCTTTGCGTTATTGATTCGCAGTTTGCCCAGATATTCCGACCAGTTCAGACCAAATTGCTGTTTGAATTTGCGTGAGATATACTCCCGGCTCAGATAGAAACGCGCGGCAATCTGCTGCAAGGACAGGTCCTCCTGATAATGGGTGTCCATATAGCGCGCAATCTCGCTCATGGGGTCAGGATTGGCGTGTTGATGAGTGGTTAACGCCTTTCCAGCCGCAAGCAACCGTTGTTCCAACAATGAACGAAGCAGGGGCAAGGATAACATTCCTTCAGGGTCAAAAGGTAATTCAGCAAAGGGGATAGACTGTTCCTCCGTCACTTCTTCCGCTTTGGGTGGTGAGCTTTCCGTATCATCAAGCCAGCGGCTCAGCATCCATTCCAGCTCATCAATCCATTGCTGGATCTGCTCGGCACTGACAACCTCAAGCTCAGTGATCGGATCAAGCCATTCAGCGACTGCAGCGGATACACTGGAAACCCGGCAGCTCATAGCCGCCATACGCATGGACTCTTCATGGGCGGTTAAACGTCTACTTTTAAGCCCGCCAGACGATTCCATTGAAGCATGGATTCTCTGCTTGATTTGCAATGCATTACGTCGCCATAACCTGGAACTTGCTTCCAAATAGGCTGCTGAGATTCCGCCAGGGTAGGACTTGCAGGTGGAGATGCCGAAATGAAGCCGGCGCTGAATCGTCTGCTCCAATCCATGATTGACCTTATCCAGAATATGTTCCAATGATGCGGGTGGGCCCCAATGCAGCAGAACAATCTCGTCAGGTTGATCCAACTGGCGAAACATCACGCCTTCGTCCGGTGTGGATAACATCTCCGCACAGATATTGAGCACGGAGAACACAAGCAGGTCCGGTTGACTGCGGTATTTTGCCAGACAATCTGCATCCAGATGGGACAGACTGGTGACAGCGACACTACAGACAGGGATTAGACCGGGGAGATTCAACTCATCCTGCAATCGCTGCATATGTGATGGGCTGCTGCCTCTTCCAACGGCAAGTTCGGTTAATAGACGATCCTGATAATGAGGCCTCATCCGATTAACCACAATGGATTGCCTTGTGGATTGCATTCGAACAGCATCCTCCTCTTCCCAGGCCGTGATTGCCTTCAATAGGGATGCGTTCAGTTCGGCTGCTTCCACAGGTTTCAGCAGGTAGTCCATGCCTCCATGTCTGATTGCATGTCTTACGAGTTCAAAATCATCATATCCACTAATGACCAGTACCTTGCTGTGTGGGGCATGAACTGATATCCATTCAAGTAATGCCATACCGTCCTTGCCCGGCATACGCATGTCACTGAGTATGATTTGAGGTTGATGTGCCGTGATGGCAGTTATGGCTTCATCCCCGTCTGCCGCTTCGAGTAACGTATCAATACCAAACTCTTCCCAATGACCAAGCAACCTTATGGCATCGCGGACATGTTTTTCATCATCTACAAGCAGTGCCTTCATGTTGTTCACTCTCCCGCGTATAGTTTAACCGTGATCTTCACACCATTGGGTTCCCGATTACTGATCTCAAGTCTGGCTGAGTGACCGGGATGCGAGTTCAATTGAAGTCGGCGTATCACATTTCGTAGACCGATGGACTCAGACTCGTCGGATTCCTGCGTGGATAACCCGGTTGCTGTGAGACTTTGATGGAACCATCCCTGGATCTCCAGTAACTTATCTTCAGGTATGGAGGGGCCGTTATTGTTCAGTTCTATTTCAATCCAATGATCGTTGATCCGGCGGCTGGATAGGGATATTTGTCCTTTGCCAGGCTGAATATCTGCTCCATGTTTGAAATAGTTCTCAATTAAAGGTTGTAACGTCATTCTTGGCATTTCGACAGATAGCGTATCTTCGGCAAAATCCAAATTCACCTCAAGGCGGTCACCGAACCGCTCCTGTTGCAGTTCCAGATATAATCGGGCATGCTCCGCCTCTTCGCGTAATGTCACACAGGTCTGATCTCGCATGCTGTAGCGCAGCATTTTCGATAGGGAAGAGAGCAGTGTATATGCCCGCTGTCCTTGCTGTTGAAGGGCAAGTGTACCGATGGATTGCAATGTATTATACAGAAAATGCGGATGAATCTGCGCTTGCAACGCTTTGAGCTGATTGGTCTTATTGGCGATTTCCAGTCGATATTCCCGTAGAATCAGGTTATTTACCGTATCCATCATATCCCGGAAATGACGAGCGAGCACCCCGAATTCATCTCGGCTGGATAGATGGATATCCACATGCAGACGCCCCGCTTGAATCTGATTCATATACCGCATAAGCTGCTTGAGCGGACCCGTGATTCGAATGGAGATGAACAAGGTTGCGACAATGACCAATACAAGTGCCGCGATGGCAATCATCGCGTTATTCCACGTGAGTGTGGTCGCTCTGGCGTATAACGTCTCATTCGGGATCTGTTTGACGATGGTCCAATCGGCATATGAGCTACCGAGCTGCTGATATACATACATGGAACGATCCTGTTCAAAATGTCCTGCGACATTCTGGGCTGTACCAGCGCTAGATCGTGCAATAGTCAGTTCACTAGCCGTTTCCTCTCGGAATGCTTCGGTATGATTGACCTCGGAACGTCCCTGGTAAATGATCTGATTCTGTCCATCCACCACATAGATCTGTTCCTTAGCCGGATCATACAACCTGCCACAGATTGCTGCAATGGTATTCATATTCAGATCAATGGCGAGCACACCCAGACGCTCGGTGGACGGAATATCCTTGATCACCCGATGCAAGGTAATGACCGTTCTGGCAGGGTCATCGGCGGAGGCAGCCTTGAATCCGTAAGTGTGACTCATATGGGCCGATTCCACCCAGATATCCGAGTTGTCACCACCCAATCTTCCATGAAGCGAGTCGGAATAAGCTTGTTTGCGTTCCTCCCGTTTCGGAAAGGGGCTCATAATTAAGGTGGATTGATCAGCGGCAAAAGAGTGCAAATACAGCTGGAATACATCCGGCACAGCAGCGCGTATCGTCTGCAAAGTGGTGTACACCTCGGCCACCGCACGATAATCACCAGGGATCTTCGCCAAGTTACGCAGAAAATTCGGGTCGTTATACACAGCGAGCGACGCTCTGGCCACGTTATCCACATAGTTGTTGAGATTGGTGGACGCTTGGTAGATCAGGCGTTTGTTCTCTTCAACAGCCTGTTCCCGCAGGGCCGTTTTGGTCTGGATAAACGTCATGCTGATCGATGCGAGCAGCGGAAGTGTAGTAGCAATCAGCATAAAAGCAATTAATTTGGTGCGTATACTGTAGTATTTGGACATCGGAACACCCCTTCTGGTTGCAGGTTAAGAAAGGACAATATTTTACCCCCAACTGTTCACAAGGGTCGGTGTTTCCCTCGGCGATATTGGGGTTTAATAGAAAAAGAGACCAACTTCATCCATCTATAGAAGGGGAGAACGATATGAAGCATCGCAAATCTTCACAGCTGTTACAGCAGCTCGTGTTCGTGGGTCCCTCCATCGTGTTTTTTATTCTCATCATCGTGGTCCCTTTCCTGCTTGGCATGGTGTATTCCTTCACGGACTGGAACGGGGTATCCGAGAACATTAATTGGGTAGGGTTCGATAACTTCGTGCATGTGTTTGCGAATGATCCCAAGTTCCAAACGGCGTTTTGGTTTACGGTACGCTTTACCGTGGTTGGTGTAGTACTGACCAATGTGATCGGTTTTTTCCTGGCGTATTTCCTGACCAAACCGCTTAAGACGAGAAATATTCTGCGTACAATCTTTTTTATGCCGAACGTGATCGGTGGGTTGTTGCTCGGCTTTATCTGGCAGTTCATATTTGTGAAAGGGTTTTCAGCAGTAGGCGATGTGACCGGCTGGTCCTTCTTCAACCTTCCATGGCTGGGAGACGAACCGACCGCCTTCTGGGGTATTGTTATTGTATTTGTCTGGCAGACCGCAGGATATCTGATGGTCATCTACATCTCATCCCTGACGAATGTATCCCCTGATCTGCTGGAAGCCGCCGAGATTGATGGTGCAAGTCGCTGGCAGGTATTGCGGAGCATCATTCTTCCGCTCATTATGCCGGGTGTGACAATCTGTCTGTTCCTGGCAATCTCGTGGTCGTTCAAAATGTTCGATCTCAATCTGTCGCTAACCAAAGGCGGACCATTCGGATCGACAGAGTCGGTTGCACTCAATATTTACAATGAAGCTTTTGTGAATAACAGGTATGGCATCGGAACCGCCAAAGCGCTCGTGTTCTTCGTAATCGTTGCCATCATCACCATGATTCAGGTACGTCTGACGAAGAGCAAGGAGGTAGAAGCCTAATGGAGACGACGAAAAATTACCGCTTCAGTACCATTGTAACCGAGATTGTCATGGTACTCATTGGACTTTTATTCCTGGTTCCGTTCTACTTCCTGTTTGTGAATTCAGTCAAAACCTTCGGTGATCTGCTCACCAATTCGGCTGCATGGCCGGAAGTATTCCAGTGGGGCAACTACGCGAACGCCTGGGAGAAAATTAACTTCCCGTCCGCGCTAATGAACTCGCTTATCGTTACCGTGGTCAGCAATCTGTTGCTTGTGCTGATCAGTTCCATGGCCGCGTACCGAATGGTCCGCAGTAATACCCGGTTCAACCGGATTTTGTTCGGCATGTTCATTGCCGCCATGGTGATTCCGTTCCAGTCTATCATGATTCCGCTCGTTACTGTAACCAGTAATCTGGGCCTGATCGATAGCCTTGGCGGACTCATCATCTGTTATCTCGGTTTCGGGGCACCCATGTCGGTCTTTCTGTTCCACGGATTCGTGAAATCCGTCCCGCTGGAGATTGAGGAGGCAGCCCGGGTGGATGGAAGCTCGGTCTATGGAGTGTTCTTCCGGATTGTATTTCCACTCATGAAGCCGATGTATGTAACCGTCATCATTCTGAACACACTCTGGATCTGGAATGATTATCTGCTTCCATCCCTGATCTTGCAAAGCTCCAACCTGCGTACAATCCCGATTGCGACCTTTGCACTCTTCGGTCAGTACACGAAGCAATGGGATCTGGCCTTGCCAGCACTTGTACTTGGTATCATGCCGATCATTATCTTCTTCCTGCTGATGCAGAAGTATATCATTCAGGGGATTACCGCTGGATCAGTTAAAGGGTAAGTGCGAGTGCAGGTCACTGCGGGCTCAAGTTGTGCTTTCGGTCGCTGTTGCTCCTCGGTGGCCTGGATGTATTAGGGCAAGGAAGCCACCGAGTATCAAAGGCGAACGCTCCGCTCCTCCATCACATCCTGATCCCTTTGCTCCCACCTCGCATGGAGGTATGCAAAGGGAGTCATGCCCGCATAGCTTGGGCATGACTCCTAGGGAAAAGAGCAATAAAGAAAAGAGATCCTTCAAGAAAAGATTTAAAGCTAAATCCGGTAAGGCAGAGAAGGGTGCGAGTGCAGGTCACTGCGGGCTCAAGTTGCGCTTTCGGTCGCTGTTGCTCCTCGGTGGCCTGAATGTATTAAGGCAAGGAAGCCACCGAGTATCAAAGGCGAGCGCTCCGCTCCTCCATCGCATCCTGATCCCTTTGCTCCCACCTCGCATGGAGGTGTGTAAAGGGAGTCATGCCCGCATAGCTTGGGCATGACTCTTGAAGAGAAAGATGCCCAAATAGATGGGGATCCTTCTCTTGATAAATGCTAGATGAGTTCAACTAAACATTTACAACGAAAACGTAGAGGGCAGAAATAACTTGAAGAAGCGAAGCGTTCACCTAAAAGCTTTCTGGAAGAAAGCTGCTTCGGAAGCATACACTATCCCGGGATTTTTCCCATTATTAATGGATCAAAAAAATCTGGGGATAACAGCGATCGGAAGGTTATTCTGTCATCGGAGTGCCAGTGTAAATATTCTTTAGTGGAACTGTTATACTGAAACTACTATAGGGAGAGTGTATGTATGAAAAGAATGACGAAGTTGACGTTGCTTATGCTGATTGCTTTTTCGGTAATGCTTGCGGGTTGTGGCAACGGGGATAAAAGCGGCAGTCCAGTCAATACGGATGCTCAGGGTGGAGGCGAAGCTGCTGCCGGGGACAAAACAATTAAAATTTTCCAATTCAAAGTTGAAATTGCGGAAGCGCTTAATCGCCTTAAGGCCGAATATGAATCCTCCCATCCAGGTGTCAAACTGGATATCCAAACCGTGGGTGGCGGTAGTGACTATGGTGCTGCGCTGAAAGCCAAGTTTGCCGCAGGCGAACAACCGGATATTTTCAACGTTGGTGGTTATCGTGAGCTGGATACATGGCTTGAATATCTGGAAGATCTGTCTGGAGAATCTTGGGCGAAGGATGCGCTCGAAGTAGCCAAAGAGCCAATGACCAAAGACGGCAAGCTCTACGGACAGCCACTCGCGCTGGAGGGTTATGGTTTCATTTATAACAAAGACCTCTTCCAAAAAGCTGGCATCACTGAAATTCCAACGACACTGGAACAATTGGATCAGGCCGCACAGAAACTTCAGGCCGCAGGCATTACGCCATTCTCGAACGGATATCAGGAGTGGTGGGTGCTGGGTAACCATAACGTAAACGTGGCATTTGCGAATCAGGCAGATCCGGTGAAATTCATCCAGGGGCTCAACGAAAGCACGGAGAAAATTCCTGGCAACCAGGTATTCACTGACTGGATCAACTTGCTCGACTTAACGTTGAAATATAGCAACAAAAACCCGCTGACAACCGACTACAATACGCAAGTAACGCTGTTTGCGAGTGGAGAAGCAGCGATGATGCAGCAAGGAAACTGGACTCAAGTACAGATCGATGGAATCGATCCAAATCTGAATCTGGGTATCCTGCCAATGCCAATTAACAATGAACCGAATGACAAATTGTTTGTCGGCGTGCCGAACTACTGGGTTGTGAATAAGAATTCCCAAGTGAAACCGGAAGCGAAAGAGTTTCTGGAGTGGCTCGTAACTTCGGATATCGGGAAACAGTACATGACGAAAGAATTCAAGTTCATCCCGGCGTTCAGTTCTATCACGGCATCCGAAGAGGATCTGGGTGACCTCGCCACTGAAATTATGAAATACAGTCAGGAAAATAAAACACTCAGCTGGAACTTCAACCGTTTCCCTGAAGGCGTCCCACAAGAGTACGGTAGCACTATTCAAGCTTATGTTGCAGGCAAATCGGATAAAGCCGGATTGCTTGATGCATTACAACAGAACTGGGATAGTCTGAAAAAATAGCAGATTCCCATTCATTTAATGAATTATGAATAAAAAACATGCAAAGGTGACTCTGGATGAACCGGAGTCACCTTTTTTTGTTGTGTCAAAGCGGAAGACATGTGGATAACCCGGAAGGGTTAATGATCCCGTGACGTATTTAATCTAGAGTTAATACTATATGTGGATATCTTGTGTGTATAATTTTCTAAATGTGGACAAGTGAGTGGAACTTAAGCAAGAGAGTATCTTTTGTTAACAGAAAAACTTGTTTTTATTTAACTAGTACTATATAGTTCTAATTATGACAAATCAAAAATCGATCACAGGATCTGCCAAATCCAAAAGTTCCAATCCGGTGAACCGGACGAAGGCGGTTGAAGTGGCTGCACAGTTATTCCTGCGTCAGGGATACAGCTACGTCAGCATGGATGAGGTCGTACGGGTAAGTGGAGTATCCAAGTCCAACATTTATTATCATTTTAAAAACAAGGAGGAATTGCTTCAGGCCGTGGTGCAGTACTGGATTGCCCAGTATGAATCGGAGTTGTACTTGCTGCTCAGTCAGCGTGAGCGAGGGGTGGAAGAACGCATCTACTCATTCATGGCTTTGCTATCGGCAGGCATTGAAGGCCGAAATTACGAAGGGAGCTGTCCTTTTGTTACGCTATATATGCAGACACCCGACACTGCACCCCAAGTGAAGGAGAGCATATCCAGATTCTTTCGGGAGCTTAGACCAATGGTGGAAAAGCTATTTCAGCAAGGTCTGGATCGCGGTGAATTTCGCCAGGGAATCGAGCCAGGACCGTCCGCTTTGTTATTTATTGCAGCCCTGGAAGGTTCACTTATTCTTGCGGGAACTGCCCGTGATGTAGGGATTATAGAACAGTCGGCACGTACGTTTTGTCAGATGCTTCGTTAATCGAAGCTCTTTTTTTGAATATAACTAGTACTACATAGTACTAAAAGGAGCTGTAACAGAATGAGTGTACATACGACAAGAATAAATAAGGTAATGGGCAAGGCTGATAATGCAGCAACGATCATCTTCATGACAGGCAGCACAGGTTTTATTGGCAAAGAAACGGTCAAGCAACTCACGCAGGGAGAGGCACAATTGCTCTTGTTGGTTCGTTCGGAACAGCGAGCCAGAACGGTGCTGAAGGCTTACGGAGTGAAGAATTTCGACCGAATTACATTTATTACGGGTGATTTATCCCATTCGGGTCTTGGAATGACTACAGCGGATCGGGAGCGTGCTCTTGAAGCAAATGTAATCATGCATGCGGGTGGAACCATGGACGTTACCTTGGACCGAAAAGTAGCAGAGCAGATATTTATGAACGGGGCCAGAGAAGTGGCACAGCTTGCACGGGAAATCCACCGTAACCACGGATTAAGACACTTTATCCACGTTGTTGGTTATATGAGTCCTTATGGAGAGCGGAATGCACAGGGGAACTATCTACAGGTTGAGCATGTGGATAACAATGAAAGTGCGTATGAAGAGATGAAGTTTCATGCCGATCTGCATATTCGCGAGCATGCAGAGCAGCATAACTATCCCTTATCCGTTGTGAATCCGAGTACAGTGGTTGGACCGCGTCCCACCGGTGAAACCGAGCAAACGGGTGGGATTGGCCTGCTCATTCAGGCGATTCAGAAAGGACTTATGCCGGTCGTGCCGGGAGGTTCATCCTATTGGTTACCGCTTGTGGAGAATGACATTGTTGCACAGACGCTTGTTTTTCTATCGAGGGAAACCGCTCCAGTCGGAGGAACCTATCCACTATTGGCGCGGAAGGAAGACAGTCCCAATATGAAGGAACTGTTGCAGCTTCTGGCACAGCAATTGGACGTACCCAAGCCCAAAGGGGCTGTGCCACTACCATGGATCCAATGGATCATGAAATCTGGGGGCACACGCATCAGTGGTGTTCCAGCGGAGTCGGTTGCTTTTATTACCAACCGGTCATTCCCGGTTGAAGAGACGGAGGCTCTGTTCACACGCATGGGGCAATCCTGGCCGGACATCCGGGAACAGCTTCCGCTGGTTACAGCCGATCTGGACTATCGTCTTCGTTATACGCCGCTACCTGAGGGTTTTCCGACAGATTATATTCGGTCGCGGAGCGGAAATATGGCTATGCTTGGTTGGGAAGGTGAGGGTGAGCCGTGGATTATTGTACATGGTTTGCTTCAATCTGCGGATGAGATGTTACCTTTGGGACAACAGCTTAGGGAACGGACCGGGAACCCGGTATGGTTAATCGATCTCGCTGGATTTGGACGGTCCCCTGTACATCAGGGGGATGAAGCATTTGAAGGTCAGGTGGATGCATTGCTTCAGGCGCTCGGTGAGTTTAAAGGTCCGGTGAAGCTGGTGGGTCATTCGATCGGTGCAGCTATTGCAGCTGCGGCACATATGCGTAGCGGGCGGACAGACATTCGGTTGGGTTTGCTTCAGCCAGTAGCTAACAATTCGAATCCGAATGTGCTGAGATGGATTTCGCGTTTGCCAAGAGGGGTGATGCGCTCTCTGCTGCGTGGCAGATCGGAGAAAAGTTGGATTCAAATGTTCAGTGCCTATAGCGGCGTAGGCGACGGCAGTGTTATGGCCCATACCATGGGCAAGAGAATACGCTCCAGTCTCCAATCCCCTCGCATTGCAGGAGCACATGCAGACCTGTTGCGCTGGATCCACTCGGGTCAGAGGAAAGGCGCGAGATCAACGTTGTGGGCGAAAATGGAAAGTCAGCATTATGCCAAGAATGCGCTGGTCGTATGGGCCAAGGAAGATCCGGAATATCACTATCCCCGGGATATGAACCCGAAGATCAAACGCATAGATGTGCCCTATGGACATTACTTTCCGACGTATCAGTATAAGGAAACAGCTTCAATCCTCGTCGAATGGTCTGATAACGTGAGATGAGTTCAGATTCGGTTCGGATATGCAGGAATCCCGTGCCAACTGTCGAAAGGGTCAAGTCGAGTTGTGAAGAGATGAACCAAAGACAGGAGAGATGAATGTATGAGTCAGCAACGTGTGGAGATTAGTAAAAATGTGCTAATCGAGTGTCTGGGACTACGTAGCGGAGAGAATCTGGTGGTTGTCGCAGACGATATGAAACGGGATTTGGCCGAATCCATCTATGAGGCAGGCAAAGCACTTGGAGCAGAATCAGTCCTGTTAATCATGAAGGAACGCAGCAGATCCGGTGAAGAGCCACCTGCGCCAATCGCGGATGCCATGATTCGGGCAGATGTAGCCGTGTGTGTAACGCGATATTCATTAACGCATACCCAAGCACGCAAACAAGCTGCTGCATCAGGAACTCGAGTGGCAACCATGCCTGGCATGACAGAGGATATGTTTGTGAACGGAGCAATTACGGCTGAATACTCACAAGTAAAGGCATTAACCGAGAAGGTGACAGCTCTATTAACTGCAGGTCGTCATGTACGAATAGAGAAGCAGGGGCATAGTCTGTCCTTTTCCATTGAAGATCGTAACGGTGTACCGAGCACAGGCATGTACTTGAACCCCGGTGAATCAGGCAATTTGCCATCTGGAGAAGCCTATATTGCTCCGGTTGAGGGTAAAGGCGAAGGCCGTATTGTTGTAGATGGCTCCGTTGCTGGAATCGGTGCACTTCGTGAACCGATGATATTAACCGTCAAGGAAGGACGTTTGGTTTCAGCTGAAGGCCCGGATGGGGCGCAATTACTGGCAACACTTGGCGAGGGGGATGGTCGCTTTCTCGGCGAATTCGGAATTGGGACCAATAACAAGGCGAGAATCACGGGTGTAGTGCTGGAAGATGAGAAAGTGTATGGCACGATTCATGTGGCCTTTGGCAGCAATAATACATTCGGTGGAACGATTGCCGCCGGTGTGCATATCGATGCAGTTGTGCAAAAGCCGGATGTGTATATCGATGATAAGCTGATTATGCGTCAGGGTGAACTGGTGGAATAACCAGAGTGAAGCAAATCGGGCATGTCCACAACGTGTCCACAGTAATGGATAACTGGGGCGAAAATTCAGATTTTACGTCAGATTTACAAACAAATACACAACATGTCCACATTAAAATAATGAATATCCACATGAAACGCTAAACATATCCACAGCATGTGTGCAATATGTGCACAACTTATCCACAAATCAGGTATAACTCATGTTTTCACTCCATAAAACAGCCATTTTGGAGCGAAAATATAAGTTATCCACAGAAATTCCGTTTTTTTGTTCCAAGTATTTGAAAACATAGAAACAGATCCATAAATATGGGGATAAAAAAGACCAAAGATCGGCATCAAGCTGATCTTTGGTCTTTTTTTGCAACGAAATTAATGAGATTGATGTCAGGTTACTTACTCTCCGTATTGAAACGACTGACTTCCAATAGCAACTGATCCGCATGATCCGATAATGCTTTGGCGGCATCTGCGATATTACCAATGGACTCGGATTGCTCCGTGGTCGAAGACGCAGCTTCTTCGGTCGAAGCTGCACTTTGCTCGGCAACCGCTGCGAGCCCTGTAATGACGTCAGAGACCTGAGCAGCACCTGATTTGATACTGTTCATGCCCGAAGTAATGGAATTGATCTGATGAATAATCTCCTCAATGGACTGACGGATATTCTCAAAAGAAGCCGACGTCTCTGCCATAGAGTCAGATTGCGCTGAACTATTCAACCTGAATTGCTCCAGCTCTGCTGCACTTTGCTGACCTGCATGATTGAGATCATTCAACAGCTGATCGATACCCGCTACAGACTGGGAGGACTGTTCTGCCAGTTTGCGAACCTCACCCGCCACCACCGCGAATCCTCTGCCATGCTCTCCAGCACGGGCAGCTTCAATAGATGCATTCAAGGCCAGCAGATTGGTTTGAGCCGCAATATTCTTAATACTGCCCGTAATTTCGGAGATTGCTCCAATTTTGCTAAGTAGTAGTTCATTGGATGTTTCGACCCGAGTCGTGGATTGTTGTCCGACTTCAGAAAGATCCATCTGGCGGCTGATAGCACTTGTACCGCTTTCCATGGCCTGAGTAACATCCAGTATGGTTTGCGAAGCTTGATGAGCCTCATCTGTAATTTGGTCAATGACTTGATTAATGCCAGATACCATCTCTGCACCGGATTGGATGGATTCAGCCTGTTCGCCTGCACCCTTGGCAATCTCTTCAATGACTGTGGAGATCTGGCCTGCAATTTCATTGCTGCCGGAAGCTTCCTTATACATCGTTTGAGAAGAGGCCTGTACTTGCTGTGCAGAGTGATCCACTTGTTGAATCAATTGACGCAGAGAAGTGGACATGGCATTGAAAGAAGTGCCTAACTGGGCGATTTCATCTTTACCTTTGACGGCAACTTGCACCGTAAGGTCTCCTGCGGCCAATTGTTGCGCACTGTTCTTCATATTCAGCAGGGGTTTAATCGTTCTGAGCGCGAAGAAGTAGGCCAGAGCTGCCAGAATCACAGTGAAAATAACGATAAACGCCAGATACAGCTGTCTTGTCTTGGTGAATTCCGCCAAGGCTGCTGCTTTGGAGATGGAGGTTGCCACAATCCAGTTGGTATTCGGAATTTTCTCGTAATAGATTAACTGCCGATCGTTATTATACGTGTATTCCGACAATCCGTTAGGTTGCTTAAGCATCGTGCCCACAATATCGGTATAGTCACTTTGTTCGGCAAGAGGTGTATTCAACAGCTCATGATTCGGATGTGAGAGCACAACACCCTTCTGGTCCAGCAAAAAGGTAAATCCGTTATCTGTATGGATCGAATTAATCTCATCCTTAATGGAATCGAGTGAGATATTTTCCGATATGGCACCTTGGAAATTCCCATTCTCGTCATGTAGCGGCACACCGATAAATATGGACTGTATGCCGGCCTTGGTGACATAAGCATCACTGAACGTGAGTTGATTCGACGCTTTAATGGCCACGTACCATGGACGCTCGCGTGCATCGAAGGTTGCATCCGGGATAAAACCTGCTCCGTCTAGATATGTACCGTCTTCGAGACCGAAATAAATGGTGGCGATATCCTCTTTGTTGGAGGCCAGTTGGAAAGCTTGCAGATGCTCCATGCTGATCTCATTGAGTGGTACCGTATCATCAATGACTTTGCCCAGTGTTTCAATGACTTTGGCTTGAGTTAGAGCCCATCCATTGACTTCTGTTACTGCTTTTTGGACTGTGCTTTGCAACTCATTATCCACGGATTCTGTCGCTTGCTTTTCAATCACGTACAAAGCGATATAGCTAAGTGGCGCTGCGAGCAGAATACAGATGGTGGTGACGATGATAATAACTTTGGTTTTGAGCGTCATGATTTTCCTCTTTTCTGATCCTGTATATACTATTTATATCGGTAGTTTATGCTGTGATTTTATATGGCCTTTGGTAGATGAACTGAACGGATGAGAATCAAGTCGCTGCATGGGCACAAACAAATGAACAAAGCAAAGACAGTAACCGGTAATGCAACGTCTATTGAAGTTGGCAAAATTGATCTGAAGCCTAAACATTTGCTTGAAAATAACCGATACACCAAAGTAACAACTAATGGGACGAAAGTACCTGTGGTGACTTGGTGAATGTGAATCATAAGCAGGTCACTTTGCCAAATAAAGTGCTCTTCTTGTAGTTTTATTTAAATATTTTACATGGATCTGATTATACGGAATGAGAGGGTATGGGGATAATTATGGACGAGGGAATGCAATATATTAATTTTTCGGTAGGAGACCAGATCTTTGCACTTCGAATTGATGAAGTTCATGAGATTATCAGAATGGTGCAGGTAACAACAGTTCCATTTGGAAGTCCGGAGATCCGGGGCTTTGCTTCGTTGTACGGTAAGGTCGTTTCAGTTGTGAGTCTTCGTGTATTGTTAGGCATGCCGGACCAGGAGGATACCTCTTCTACTCGTATTATTGTGGTGCCTTACAAAGGTGGATTCGTGCCGCTGATCGTAGATATGGTCGATTCTGTTGTAAGTTATGATCGTTTCGAGGAACCAGCTGAGGAACACCGCCGTTTCATGCTTGGTGTTTTTGACAAGATCGGGTTCTGTGAAGACCATCGTGCAGGCATTTTGAATCTGGATGTATTGCTGGGCAGCTTGATCAGATCATCGTAATGTAACGATCCGTAATTCTTTCAATATTCAGTATTATCCTTCGGTTGACCCAAATGTTCCTCATCCGCTTTTCGGGAGAAGGGACATTTTTTTGTGCCGCTAGGGCGTGTCTGAAAACTCCGAAGGAAGCAGATTTTGCCGAATTTTCGTTCCAAGCAAGAAAGTTTTCCGCAGGCGTGTCGGGGCACGTCAAGGGAAATTGACGCAGCAGGGGGAGAAAAGGGGGTAAAAGATGCACTTCAGTGAGTTTTGAGACACGCCCTAACCATCGAAATAACCACTTTTTATGGGTAAAGGTTTTTAAATCCGGTCATTTTCGTATATGATGGAGAGTAACAATGCGAAGGGATGACGGGAGACTTTAATGATGCAATCGCTGTATGGAGTATGGCTTGGTGACGTATTTTTTTGTTTTTCCGGTGAAACATCGGAACCGCGTGTGGATGCATGGAGCCACGTGGTAAGAAGGTTGAATTTTGGCGACGGGGGTCGTCTGTTTCAACCTGCCGCTCTGCGTCTTGCAGAGCTGCGCTGGCCGAATCCGCTGAGGAACACGGCTGAAGCCAAGAACACGAAGCGGCGTCAACTGCTGGGACGCACATTGGAAGGCTTGGCAGTCCTGCCCAAGGATGCCTTCAGGTTGCTGCTGCAATGGGATGACCGTTTATTCAACGCAGCCGGAATTCAGGTGGGAGAAGAGATGCGTTACTGGATCAAAGCGGCGCAGTTCACACAGGAGCTGCTGTTGCGAGGGGCAATTGCTCCATCGGCTGAATTCGCAGCAAAGACGGGCGCACGTCGACGGACTGGGCAAGAGACATTGACAGGAGTATGGCGGCCACGCTTGCAGTCAGAGGAGGACATTGAACGCTTCCGCGACCTCGCTGAAGCGATGCCTCCTATTGGATTAGCTGCTCCCGGGGCCTATGCTTCATTGGAACCGGAAACACGTGAGGAAGCAGGGGCGGCGGTATTATTTTCATTCATGAGTGGCATGATTCATGCTGTAGTGACGAGTGAGCTGGAGGGGATGGACAGTGAGTTGTCCCGTTACCGCACACCATATCGACGTGGATCTTCGCCAGTAGGTGAGCTCTGGTGGAACAGTCTGATCTCGATGTTCCGACCTGTAACGGTGCAAGGACCTACGGATGATATGACAGCCTTTATTCATACATTACAGGATGCCGGTGGAACCACGATGCCGGTCGTAGGAGCAGAAGAAATGGCGCCTGCCGAAGGCCAATTGAAGCTGGTGCTCCGGCTGGAGCCGCCGCTGGGTGAGCATGAAACGATCTGGGGAATCAGCTTTTGGGTGGACAGTGAGCAGGAAACGAGCCTGAGGTTGCCTGTACGTACCATCTGGGCACATCCGGAGCGTGATCTTGACCGGGGGAAAGTGTTATATACCTCGGCGGCAGAACAGTTGTTGATGGCACTCGGGCATGCAGCAGAACTGGCACCTGAACTGGAGACGGCGCTGCTCACACCTCGTCCAGAGGGAATCAAGCTGGAGCAGCAGGGTTTCTTTGAATTTCTTACGCATGCCGTTCCGCGTCTGCAAAAGGCCGGAATAACCGTTCTGATGCCTTCCAAATGGAGTCGTGCCGGGAAACGTCGTGCGGGACTGCGTCTGCAGATGTTGAATCGGGGAACAGAGCGGTTGCCTGGAGCCACATCGGCACTGGGCATGGAACAATTGGTTGCTTTCAAGGCGGAGCCTATGCTGGATGGTAAACCGGTCACGGCGGAGGAACTGGCAGCGCTCGCTGAATCGACTGTTCCATATGTCATGTTCCGCGGTGAATGGATTGAAGTGGATACGAAAGAGATTCGCCAAGTCCTGCGATATATGAAAAAAGAAGAAGAACAATATATGCCTCTCTCCGAATGGCTGCATCTGGCTGCGGATGAAGGGGAGGATTCCGCATGGAAGGGGCTTTCCGTCTTCGGTGCAGAATCCGATGGGTTGCTCGCTTTCCTGCTCGATGGACAGGTGCTTCGCAGTATTGAGCCCCGTCAGGTACCGGCAGAATTGCATGGTGAATTACGACCTTATCAGGAACGGGGTTACCAATGGTTATCCGCTATGCGTGAGCTGGGCTTCGGCGTATGTCTCGCGGACGATATGGGACTAGGAAAGACAATTCAGGTAATCACCTGTCTGCTGGATCGAAAACATGAGGAACGGCAGGCAGCCGAAGAGGAAGCGCGTGAGAATGAGCTGTTGAATGGATCGGATGATTCTTTCCCGGCGGATCAGCACACGAATGAGCAGCCTGTTCATCTGCCTGCACTTATTGTGTGTCCTACCTCGCTGCTTGGAAACTGGCAGCGTGAGCTGAAGCGGTTTGCCCCGGATCTGTCGCTGTACATTCATCATGGCGGACAACGGCTGCACGGGAATGATTTTCAGGCAGAAGCGCAGACGCATGACATTGTACTGACGACCTATCATCTGGCAGGCAGAGATGGGCCGGATTTGGCTTCGTTACACTGGTCCACCATTGTGCTGGATGAGGCTCAATATATTAAGAACTACCGTACCAAGCAAGCGCAAAGTGTGATGCGTCTGTCTACACTTCATCGTATTGCGATGACGGGCACACCTGTAGAGAACCGACTGAGCGAACTCTGGTCTATTTTCCAGTTCCTCAATCCGGGGTATCTGGGCACAGCTTCATCGTTCCGTCAGCGTTATACAGGACTGGGACCATCCGAAGAAAATGCAGCATCCTTGCGTGAGCTTCATCGACTGGTATCTCCATTCATGCTGCGCAGGCTGAAAAGTGATCCGGATATTCGCAAGGATCTGCCAGAGAAGCTTGAACTGAAATCCTATTGTTCGCTGACGCCGGAGCAGACGGTGTTGTACCAACGCGTGGTAGACGATCTGATGGGGGGCCTGGATGGCAGAAACGGCATTGCCCGGAAGGGGATTGTTCTGTCATCTCTGACCAAGCTCAAGCAGATCTGTGATCATCCAGTGCTGGCGGACAGCAATCGGAAAGACCATGGCAAGGCAGAGGCATCCGGCAAGATGGAACGATTGCTTGAACTGCTGGACGCCATCCGCGATAACGGGGAATCTGCCCTGATCTTCACTCAATATGTTGCTATGGGAGATCTGCTGGTAGCACGATTGAAACAGCGATATGAGGAAGAACCGTATTTCCTGCATGGTGGTGTGTCGAAGGCGCAAAGGGACGATATGGTGGAGACTTTCCAAAAAGGAGAGGGGCCGTCCATGTTTGTTCTATCTCTTCGTGCCGGAGGTGTAGGTCTGAATCTGACACGTGCGAGTCATGTGGTTCACTATGATCGGTGGTGGAATCCCGCGGTCGAGAACCAGGCGACGGACCGTGTATTCCGAATCGGGCAGAATCGCAATGTGCAGGTGCACAAGCTGATCTGTCAGGGAACGCTGGAGGAACGGATTGATGAACTGATTGAGAGCAAGAAGGCACTGTCCGAACAGGTCGTCGGTTCAGGTGAGAACTGGCTGACAGAGATGTCGGATGATGAGCTGCGTGGTCTGATCTCGCTTCAGGGTGAGACGTGGCTGTGACCTTGAACATTCAGAGGAATATAGATGTTGAGAAAGGGGGATTGTTGTGAGCGAAAAATGGAAGATCGAGCTGCATATGTCCCCCGGTGGATGGACAGCAGAAGTAAATACAGCAGCGGATGCGGACCAGGAAGTTTCCGTTTCCGCTTCCGCTGCTGAGGGCAAGACCGGATCAGCCGCAGGCATGTTCACGGTCACGGGAACGCCGGCGCGACTGAGCGAAGCCCAGCGCGAGGCTGTACTGGCTCAGCTGCGCCAGCGCCCGCTGACGCTGTACGCCCTGCTGCGCGGCGGCCCGGCGCCTGAGGAGCTTGCCGGGCTACTGCCGGCAACGCTCGCGCCCGAGGGCTCGCCAGGCGCAGCCACGGCCAGCGCGGCCGTGGCGTGCACCTGCGGCCGCCCGGGCTGCGCGCATGCCGAGGCCGCTGAGCGCGCCGTAGCCGCGCGCCTCGCGGCCGAGCCGCTGCTGCAGCTGGCGCACGCCGGCCTGCCGCGCGAAGCGCTGCTCGCCGGCGTGCTGGGGGCATGGGCGGAGGAACTCGCCCATGATCCCAGCGGCCCTGGCCGCGCAGCGGAAACAGCTGGCCGCCCGCAAGTGCGGGGCGGCGAAGGCGGCGCAGCCGTCGGCGAGTGGATCGCCGAGGCCGCCGCGGACGGCGCCATGCACCAGCCGGGGCCGGGCTTTGGCGCCGTTGAGGTGCGCCTCGCGCGACCAGGCAAGCCGCCGGCGTTGCCGGAGCTGACGGCGCTGTTGCCGGGCGTGCCGGCCACCGCAGGGCTGGACTTGATCCGCGAGCGTGTAGCCGCGCGGATGTGGCAGGCTGTCCAGAAGAAGACGGACAGCCCGGCAACCAAATGATGCACCCATCAGAGCGGGGGAGATCTCAGATCACCCCTGCTTGTTTTTATTGCAGCATGTTGCATTATTTGATTTAATTCATTTCCCGGTACAAGATGAATTTTGTCTTTATCCAACAATGCTCATTAGTTAAAGTGCAACTAGGTATAATCATTTTTTTTGCATATTGGATATATGAAGGCTTATTCTCATTTCACTTCTATGGTGTACAGCACTGGGATATTGCTCTAAAAGTCCAAAAAACGATCATACAAGCTGTGCAGCCCATATATATTCATCCGGATCTCTTCTAAAGGAGGTCTTTACAGGTGGAGCTTCACTCCCAATTAAGGTATACTGTCGCAGGGAACACTGCACGCAGACAACTATATAACATTTATATTATTGCGATAGGAGTTTTTATATGAAATCACGTACAGGAAGACAGCGCCGGATTGTGGTTATGCTGTCCTCATTAATGATATGCGGAGCATTGCTTGCCGCTTGCCAGAATGGCACAGAGGAGAGCCAAGATCCGAATGGAGCAGGTAAGACACAACAAGAGTCGGACGGCACAACGGTTCATTTTACGGAGGATAAGGGAACGGACGGCGACAATGCTGGTGGTGATGATACGTCATCTTCTGGCAACAGCGATGAGGGCACAGGCAGTGAGTCAGATAATGGTTCAGCTGGCGAAGAGCAGGGTTCTTCAGACGATGGCAATGGTGCGACAGCCGAAGATCCACTGCTGGAGAAACGCAGCATCAGCGCACTGCAAACGACAATTGATGCACAATCCGTGGTGACGAATGCCGAGTCTATGACCGTCATTGTCAACAAGCAACGCAGTCTGCCGGAAGGGTACGAGCCGGACGATCTGGTAGAGCCGAATGTACCGTTCTCCTTCGACGAACCACACGAGAAGCGCCATATGCGCAAGGAAGCTGCCGAGGCACTGGAGAAGTTGTTTGCAGGTGCAAAGGCGGATGGCATCGAGCTTCGTGCGGTGTCTGGCTATCGTTCATATCAGCGTCAGGTATCCATCTACAACAACAATGTCAAAACCAAAGGTCAAGAGTACACAGATCGCGTGAGCTCTGTACCCGGCAGAAGTGAACATCAGACGGGTCTGGCCATTGATGTATCCAGTCCGAGTGTAGGCAATGTGCTGGAAGAGGTATTTGGCACATCGAAGGAAGGCCAGTGGCTGGCTGAACACGCTGCAGAATATGGATATGTCATCCGTTATCTGCAAGGTGAAGAAGATACGACAGGTTACGTCTATGAGCCTTGGCATATCCGGTACATCGGTACGGATTTGGCGTTGGATGTAGCGAAGAGTGGATTAACTCTGGAAGAATACTTCGATGAGGCTAATATTAAGTTGTAATCCGGATGCTTTATTCTTAAAGATAAGATACTAATTTTCCTGAAATCCCCTGAATGACTGTCCTTGATCTAAACAATGGGTTCAGGGGATTTTTTTCTGTTCAAAAATGATGTTGGAATTAAGATGAAATTAAACTTCATTCCATTGTTTTAGATGATGATAGACTGATATAATTCATGTTTAATCCGAAGAGACAAATACAACCAAAGCGAGGGACGAGAGAATGAGCAGACAGCAGGTTTTTACGGGCTCCCCATGGGAACCGTTGGTGGGATATTGCCGTGCCATCCGTGTAGGTAACCGAATTGAAGTGGCAGGGACAACGGCGATGCAAGATGGTGTGGTTGTTGGTGCAGGTGATCCTTATGCACAGACGAGGTTCATTTTGCAGACGATTGAGAACGCACTGAAAGAGTTGGGTGCTGACATGTCGCATGTGGTGAGAACCCGGATGTTTGTGACCGATATCTCCAGATGGGAGGAAGTTGGCAAGGCGCACGGTGAATTTTTTGGACAGATCCAGCCTGTAGCCACGATGGTTGAAGTTAGCGCACTCATTGATCCCTTGTTGATGGTTGAGATTGAAGTGGAAGCGATTGTTGAAGATGAAGGGAAACCGGAATAATTGTATCGCTAAATAGTCACAAAAAATAACTCCATAAACTAAAAAACAACCTTATCCATGCCTGTCAAAAGACAGGCGGATAAGGTTGTTTTTGATTAGGCTAGCCGTGTAGCTGGCTGGTCATCATGATGCGCCACACTCAATTCAACATATGGCAGAAGATGTATGTGGTTTGCAATATACAGCATCAGCACATGCTTAGTCCGCGCTTTTCACAAACCGTATTATTTTGCTTCCAGTTCTGCTGCTGGTGCTTCCACAACCACTTTCCATGCTGTTCCGATTGGAGGCAGGCTGCGTGTCAACACAGGGCTGTAAAAGCCGATAACTTTGGCATCTTTGGTCAGTTCTTCAGCTTTTACCGTTTCACCTTCGTGGTTCACGATCAGTGTGTCTTTATCGATGTTCAGCACGACATGGTCAGGAGCTGTTTCTGTTAACCGTGTACCTGTGATCTCAATCTGTGAGATAAGTCCTTCTGCAGTTTTTACATTTTCAATTGTACCCGCTGTACCCAGAAGCTCTTTAGGTTGTGCCTCAGATGCTGTAGCCGCATCCAGTACAGTGACTTTATAGGTCGGCGTTTGTGGTGGTAGACTGCGGGTAGTGATCTGGGAATGCTCAGCTTCCACGTTCATGCCAATGGCCAGATCAGTCAGTGCAATCTCTTTCCCCTCAACTGAGATGAATTTTGTCTCATCGCTCAGATTGAGCACAATACCATCCGTACCTGCACCGCCAATCTGGATGGACTTATATTTATCTTGGTTCGAGATTCTGGTAATTACACCACGTTCAGTAACCGTCTTCACGTCCTCTTCACTGGAGATGGTCACTTGATTCCCCGTTGTGTTCACTTGTCCATGCAGAGCTTTTTCAGCAAAAGCAGCCGGTACATACAATTTGCCGCCTGTGATTTCGGGCGCTGTGCCCAGCGTGAGCAGCATTTTATTCACGGAATATTGATCCTTGCCTGTGATTACCTGTGTCCAGAGAGCACCACGAGTCAGCTCTGCAGTTTTAGTTTCTTTATTCCATTCCAGTTCAATACCCAGTGCGTCGGTAAGATCACGCAGCGGGATCATGGCTACTTTGCCATCCTTATTCCAATAACCATCAGAGATGGATGCACCATTCACGGATACGTTTACTACTCTCACTGCGTTACTATCTGCTGAAACGGATGTTTGATGGACTGGTTGTGTGTTGTCCAGTGTTGCTGCATAAGCGGCTCCACCACCCAATGCCATGGATAGGGCCATCAGTGCACTTACTTTTTTCATGTTGTTGTTCATCAATATTCATCCCTTCTAATCTGTGTACTGACGCGGTAAAATCTTCCTTAAGGCCGCGCTACATGTTTATAGACGGGACAACTTGATCCATTGTTGCAGTTGGAATGCATAGAATGTAAACAGCATGTTAGTTTAGTTTTGAAAGTTCGCATGTATTCCAGGTTATCAGCAGCAAGATCAGGTTAATTTCAGGTAAGTGGCCTAACCTTTGTCCCATTTCACATTCAAGTACGAGGAGGAACGAATTAGATGAGTGATATGTTGGTAGCGCTCTATCGTTTGCCGGAACAAGAGAGTGGACTGAGAACGCTGGAGGAATCCTCCATTGTGATTCGAAGAGCCATTGCCCCAGAGAAACAGCTTGTACTGGATTGGGTAAGGTCACATTTTAGGCAGGCTTGGGTGGATGAATGTGATGTCGCTTTTACACGTCAGCCCGTGTCCTGTTATATTGCGGTTGAGCATGGGAAAATGATTGGTTTTGCCTGTTACGAAGCGACATGCCGCAACTTCTTTGGACCCACAGGTGTGAGCCAGGATGCACGGGGCAAAGGTGTAGGCACAGCCTTGTTACTGGCCTGTATGCATGCGATGAAGGCGGATGGGTACGGGTATGCCATTATCGGATCAGCGGGACCTGTGGATTTCTATGCCCGAACATTGGGTGCCGTGAAGATCGAAAATTCAACGCCGGGTATTTACGAAGGTATGCTGCGGGCAGACTAGACGATAATGATGTTCTGGAAGTTGTGTAAAAGGAAGGGAGGACGAAGATGAGCACGAAACAAATGCTACACATTGGAATGATCGGTACGGGATCAATCTCGGATCTTCATATGAGGTGTTACGCCAAAAATGAGGATGCTGTCATCTATGCGATCTGCGATCTGAACGAAGAACGGGCTAAGGCTGCTGCACAGAAGTATGATGCTCAATCCGTGTACACCGATTATCGGGAGATGCTGGAGGACCCGCATGTGGATGCCGTCAGTATCTGTACCTGGAATAATACACACGCCGAGTTTGCCATTGCTGCACTGGAGGCAGGCAAGCATGTACTGCTGGAGAAACCGGTCGCAACCAATGTGGAAGATGCACTGCGGATTGAAGAAGCGGTGAAGAAGAGTGGACGTACGTTTATCGTTGGATTTGTGCGGCGTTATGATAACAATATGCAGATGATGCGCAGATTCATTGATGCCGGGGAGTTTGGTGAACTGTATTATGCCAAAGCTTCCATTCTGCGGCGTCACGGCAATCCAGGCGGTTGGTTCGCTGACAAAAGCCGTTCCGGCGGAGGCCCCCTGATTGATCTGGGCGTACATATTATCGACCAATGCTGGTATCTGATGGGCAGACCGAAACCTGTTTCGGTCAGTGGTAATACGTATCGGAAGCTGGGCAATCGTGCCCATATCGAACATCTTTCTTTTTACAAGGCAGCCGACTACAGCGCAGCTGTGAATGATGTGGAAGATATGGCGAATGCGCTCATTCGGTTTGAGAACGGGGCTTCGCTGGCAGTGGATGTGAGCTTTACTCTGCATGCACGTGAGGATGAGTCTTCCGTGAAACTGTATGGCGAGCACGGGGGATTTGAACTGGAGCCAGAGACGCTGATCGTCACGGAGAAAAATAATACCATTCTGAATATTGAACCCCAGACGGATAATACGGGTCTCCATATTCATAGTGCATTCCAGAACCAGATTGACCACTTTGTGGATTGTTGTCTGAACGGTACAGAACCGATCAGTCCAATCGCGGATGGTGTGACTTCCACGCGCATGCTATGCGCAATCTACGAATCGGCTGAGAAAGGGCAGGAGATTCGTCTGGATTAAATCCATTTCACGTTCCTGTTGTGCTTCTTCATATAACAAAAGCATGCGTCCTCCGCGTGATCTGCGGCTGCGCATGCTTTTTGGCATCTTGTCATTTGTTCAATGGTGAATTCTCGTACCCCGGGTCATCGTAATCCGTATCCTGCAGCCTCGGAAGCACGTTCATGCTCTCGATCGCCTGCCGGGTGTCCGGCGTGCCATGGTCATACAGAAAAGTGTACAGCAAGGTCATGCCATCCGAAAATTGCTCTGTTGCCTCATCATGATCTGCCGACTTGTAGGGTACCGGAGCCCGTTGCAAGGTATAGGCATCATCATCCTGAAGCACCTTCATCAGATCTTTCAATCGGCCCAACTGTTCATCATCCACCAGCACTTCAAAGGGTGTAGATTCATTCTGTGTTTGCTCAATAAGATTATGTGTTACCGATACATACAGATGTTGTTTGCCGTCCTGCATAATCCAACCTCCATTCTGAAATGGAAAAAAGACGCTTCTACTGTTAATAAACAGCAAAAAGCGCCCTGAAACGAGCCATAACGGTATCCTGTTTCGTTTATTTCCCAAATCTCCCCGTTACGGGAACCTGACGAGTACCGGCCTCCATCGATCCTGAGCACAGGGGACAGGCGGGAGGGCCCGATGATGCCTTCTTGGTTGCTTTTGAAGGTACAGCCGGCTGCTGTCTTAGCCACGCTTTGCAGGTGGACGAACTGCATTTCCAGATCGCAACGGTCTCCGTACGCTCAGCATTACCTGAACCTGAAGTGTGCGACTTTGAACTGGAGGAACTTGCAGCTGTCGGACTCACACCTGTGGTACTAAATGCCTTATGGTTGCGAATTTCACCACTGCCACGTCGTTCCCCAAGGCGATCCTCGTCACGTTCGTTGTGGACCTCGAACTCACGACGGTCACTGTGGCTGATTGCACGACGCTGAGCCATATCCCGACCTTCGGAACGAGCACCCGAGCCCGAGCGGGCATACGGTCCATTACCTTTACCATATGAAGTCTGACCGCTCGTCCGGCTCTCCTCACGAGGTTTGCGTTTGTCCGGAACTTCCATGCCGAAGGCTTCAAGCAGGAAGCGGGACACATCCGCTGGCTTTCCGTGATGGCTTGCGGGGGAGGTGACATACAAGTACTGCTTGGCCCGTGTGATGGCAACATAGGCGAGTCTGCGTTCTTCTTCCAGCGCCATGTCCAGCTCGGCGTCTGTCTGCTGCATAGCAAGTGCAGCTTTCTGATCCTCAGGAATATCCTGGCGCAGTGCTGTACTGTGAGGCACAATGCCTTCACTGGCTCCAATCCAGTACACACAAGGAAATTCCAGTCCTTTGGCCCGGTGAATGGTCATCAGCTGTACCGCGTCACTGTCCTGTGCACGGCGCAGAGATTCCATCTCACGGTGTCTGCGGGAGAGCTCATCCGCGAATTGAATGAACTCTTCCACCGTTTCGAATTTTTTGACAGCAGCTTCGAATTCATCTAGGGTTTCCAGCATCGTTTCCTTATAATGGGTGAAGATGCTGGGATCACCACTTTCCATATACTTGTCGTAGAACTGTCTGCGCATCTCCTGAATGGCAATGATGGGCTTCAGTTTGTGCAGTGATTTGATCAGCTTAATGCGTTCCTTGACCTGTTCCTGCTGGAACGGTTTTAGCTTGTCCCATTTCACCAGATGGATGAGCGGATATTTCTTCGCCTGTTGTTGTTCACAGCGCTGAATCCACTCCAGACCCGCATCACGTGATACGTAGAGCGGTCCCAATGCACTGGGGAGAGCATCCATGGCACGTGGATCAAGGGACAGACGCAGATGATCCATCAGGGGTCTGATGAGAGACTGGTCATAGAAGACCGGAGAAGCACCATGCTGTACAAAAGGCACATCTTTCAACACAAGCTGCTCAAATACAGCCCGGCTGCTGCTGGCTGTCCGGTGAAGAATTGCAATGTCACGATAGGTGTGTTGCCCTTCTTCAACCTGTTGACACAGCTGGTTTACGACCCACGCCGCTTCTTCCTCCGCATTGGAGGGTGTAGCGAAACGGGGCGCATCGCCGCGGTTTCCAGCGGCACGCAGCCGTTTGTCACGTCTGCGTTTATTGCGGGCGACCAGTTCGCTTCCGAGTCCCAGAATGCGTGCATCACTGCGATAATTAATATCCAGCGTCACGATGCGTGCACCTGGGTATACTTTATCGAATTCCAAAATCGATTCCTGGCGTGCGCCATTAAAGGTATAGATCGTCTGGTCATCGTCTCCCACAACCATCAGGTTGCGGTGGGCGGAAGCCAGTTTCTGTACAATCTCATATTGCAGATGATTGGTATCCTGGAACTCATCCACCATAATGTACTGAAAACGCTTCTGAAGCGGCCCCAGAACAGCAGGATCACGAAGCAGCGCAGCTGCACGTAGCAAAATATCATCAAAATCCATTTTGCCGCGATCCTGCTTCCAGGCTTCGTAACCAAGCAGGACACGCTTGGCATCGCGTTCTTCCTGCGATTTCTCAGGCAGATCGGTTGTTTCCGATCCTTGCATCTTCCATGCGGACAGCATGGCCAGCAGACTTTCGGGCTGGAAGGCTTCACTCATGCCATTTTGGCGAAGAAGCATCTTCAGCACCGTATGCTGGGCTCGCGACTCGCCAAAGATCTCTTCCTGCACACCGTAATGACGCAGCAATGTCAGGGCAAAAGAGTGGAAGGTGCGAGCTTGCACGGCTCTTGCAGCTGCTGGGCGTATTCCTGGCAAAGCCGCGATCCGGTCTTTCATCTCGGTGGCGGCCTTGTTGGTGAACGTCACCAGCAGGATACTGCCTGCATGTACGCCACTGACCTCTATGAGATAGCCAGCTCTTGCAGCCAGCACAGTTGTTTTGCCACAGCCGGCTCCGGCGAGCGTCAGAATGGGTCCTCTGCCGTGACGGACTGCCGAGATTTGTGGTGCGTTTAACTTGATGCCTGCCTCTTCCAGAGAGCGAAAATAAAAGGCATCCTGTTGATCACTGCCCACGAGTTGCCGACTGGTCTCCAGCGGAGCAGACGGGGACTGGGGCAGGGACGCCGCCGGGGTAACCCCGAGCGGACGGGGGTAGAACGTTGAGTTCGGACTTAACATGTTTCATCCACCTCTGTATGCATTCAGGGATAGGACTATCCCGGTTAAAAGTAAACCATTTGCCCTTTTCACAATCGCATTGTAAATTGGTATGATAGAGTTAGTCGCCTAATCAGGCGGTTAAGTATGGCCAAAGCTTCATTATACCCGAACGTATGGTCTTGACGAAAGCCCCCGATTTCATCCAGTATCGGTATAAAACGGGCACCTGCACGAGATTACGCAACTTTTTGGCATGATTTCGTATAAGTTATATGCCTGAGCATTTTGCATGAAGGATGTAATATGCTAATCTACTAAAAATTTTGAAATGATAATATTGGTTTTGACGGGACAGAGGAGGAATGGTCATGAAACTGCTTCAGCGCATCAAAGACGGAGCGAACAAAGCAACAGAGCGTGCCCAGCACGCCGTTGAGATTGGGAAATTGAACAACCAGATTGTGGGCTTGCAACAGGAACAGGAAGTCCATTTTACAGATATGGGTCGCATCTTCTATGAGGGTTATCGGGCACAGGATATGACGCGTGCAGAAAAAGAGATGGTGGATCTGTCGCAGCTGTGCGACGAATTGCAGGACGAGATTGATGGTCTGCGCAACAAGATTGCACAGCTCAAGAATGAACGGTTGTGCGAGTGTGGACACGTCGCTTCCCTGGATGCCAACTTCTGCCCTAAATGCGGACGCAAGTTGGGTGAATTCAAGAAACCAGCACCTACAGTAGGAGCTGCAGGAGTCGCAGGAGCCACCACAGCTGCGAGACAGGAGGCAGCCGTAGCTCAGACTCAGACCCATAGTCCGGAACCGAACTTCTACGATGCGCCACCTGAATTGGAACTGGAGGAAGATGAGCCGTATCACACGGTCATTCCGTCCATAGCCGATCTGGAGACGGAATCGGAATATAACAGTACCGAGTTTACCCAGGAAGAAAAGGAAGCGTTCGATGCGGAATGGGAACGTCGCAGAGATGAAGAGATGCAACGGGAACGTGAGCGTCAGCAGGAGCTGGACGAACGCATCCGCTACTGGAAAGAAAATAACCCGATTGTGAACACGGTGGACGTACAGACCGAAGTGTCACGCGAAATGGTGAATTGTCAGATTTGTGCAGCCGAGCTGCCCAAAGGTTCGAAGTGGTGTCCGCGTTGTGGTGCCGAACAGATCTGATCTGATGCAGTAGAAGCTCTGCCGCATCAGTGTGAGGCAGTGCGGGTTGCTGACAGCATGGGGGGACGGGAATATGGACCAACTGCTGCATCATTTGCGTCATCTGGGGTTTACCGAGATGGAATCTAAAATTATGGTGGAACTCGCCCGTCAGGGATCAGCCTCAGGATATGAGGTTGCGAAGCGTCTGGGCGTGTCCCGTTCCAATGTATATGCGACCCTGCAACGGCTCGAACAGCGTGGATTCTTGCGGTGTAGTCCAGGGGAACCGGCGAAGTATAGTGTACTGAAGCCTGAGGAGATGACACGCATGATCTCCGATCAAATGCGTACCTCGCTGGATTATGTCCAGAGCAGCATGCCCAAGAGTGAACCGGAGAAGCCTGTCTTCTATAACATCGAAGGTGACAAGAATGTGTTTGAGAATCTGAGTCGTGAATTGGCTGAGGCTCAGCATGAGATTGTCGTAGACGTTTGGCGTGAAGAGGCGGAGCTACTGCGTAATGACTTACAGCAGGCTGAAGCTCGGGGTGTGCGGCTGTTATGGTCGTGTGACGGTGGGGAAGGCATGCTGGATCAGCCCGTACCTTGGCCGGGTTTGCCTTTGTATGGCACAGGTAATGGTCGGAAATTCTCTCTGGTGGTGGACCGCCGCTGGTGCATGCTGGGCATGCGCGGGGAATCATGCGCCACACAGGCCGTAGTTACGGAGCATCCGGTGATGACCGGACTGCTGCTGAATCATTTTGCTCAAGAGCTGGTATTGTATGAATTGGAACAGGATATGGGTGAGGAACTGGAGTCCCGCTATGGACATCGGTACGGCGAACTCTCTGCCCGTTACTGGTCTTCTCCTTCAGGAGAGGATGACAAGAGCTAGGCAGATCGACAACTAATTGACATGTGATTGAGTGAATGTGCTCGTGCCAGATACTGTTCTCGCTGTAACGAATACGGGTGTACATATAACAGGCGTTGCCCGAGAGGCAGACGCCTGTTTGTGCTGGTTTGAGATATGACAGTGATGTTCGTCACAGCATCTGTTTCCAGTCAAGTCGATAGTAAGGGTATGAAGTTATGCTATTTTTGAGAAAATGAAGCTATGAACATTCGATTGAACTGGATTGGGTTGAACAGGACTCTACGTGATCAATCTTTGGGCACGTGATACAGAGCTTCCAGCACATCCGTATAATAAGCTGTACCATGAGGCACGAATTCCCTCGCCCGAATCGGGCGAACGATACGCTCTGGTTCATAAGCTGCATGATCGCTGGACGGGTCCTTATGACCGATGGAATGTGGCGGTGATGTCAACGGCTGGGTCTGAACTCCGGTAGCTTGGATCACGTCGATCTCATTACGAAACAAGGCGAGCAGATCATCCAGGGGCACTTCATACAGGCTGTCCACCTCGCTGGGCTGCAGAACATAAGCTTCGAGAGGCTGGTTGAGATATAGTCCATAGACCGCACTGAATTCCCGATCTACGAATGGAACACCACCGACCTCTCCTTGGAGCTGCTGTGTAGCCGTGAATAGATAGGTTAGTGCCTCGAATGGAACATTCACACCCAGTTCTTCCTCCAGCTCACGACTGGCGTCTTGCAGTTGTTCACCTGCGGTGAGATGACCTGCTGCTGTAATGTCGTAACATCCGGGGAAGGTATCCTTAATATCACGCCGCCGCTGAAAAAGAACCCGTCGTTGCTCGCCTTCGTCACGCACGATCCAGCAGTGGAATGAACGGTGCCAATATCCTTTGGCATGCACCTCACTGCGCAGTGCTGTACCGATCCAATGTTGCTGATCGTCATAAATGTCGAAACGTTCTGGGGTCATGAAACGTATCTCCTTATATAGCAGTTTTTAAAGTTCAAAATTTCACAAAGTATGTTTTAAACGAAAGGGGAACGATCGTATGGAATGCATTGTACACTTTCAGGTGATTTATCCGCAACCTCAGGAACGTAAAAGTCTTAGAGGACTTATATTTGTAGGGCAAGGTCAGGAACCGGCTAACAGTCAGTTAAGCAGCATGTTTAAGGATATGGGTTTTAATGTACGTTTGGAAGATGAGGCTCAATTGTTGTTCAAGCCAGTGGATGCTTCGGCAAACTTTGAATATATTCGCGTGACAGAGCTTGATACCGGGGAAGAAGTTTACAAAGAAGATAAAGATCTGAAGTCGATCCTGGAACATTTGCTGCCACGCCGTTTCTAGTTCATGAGCATGGCTGCGAATGACATTCATGGGGGAGCACATGTATCACATGTATGTTAAGCACAAAAAAGGCCCCACCTTTACGGTGGAACCTTCAAACCTTTAAGCTACGCAACCCATTGTTAATGAAGTCCATATGGCTAGCTTTTCATACATAAACTCTAGCAAGTAAGAGGTTGTCCCCCGCATCAGGATTTATATCAGGAATTTCATTCGGTGCGTCTTTAAAGGTTCAACGTGATTATGCCGGAGCGCCGGTGCCTTCTGCTTCGAGCTCTGAAGTACAGTGCGAGCAGCGGGTGGCTGCAGCCGGAATTTCGGATAGGCAATACTTGCAAGCCTTGGTCGTTTTTTGCGGCTCGGGCTTTTTGTGTTCTTTGCTTTTGAGATAATTGATGCCCTTGACGAGCATGAAGATACAGAACGCAACGATGAGGAAATCAATCATGACGTTGATGAACTGACCATAAGCAATCACAGTAGCCCCAGCTTCGTTGGCTTGAGCGAGTGTGGTGATGTCCTGTCCGTTTGCTGTTTTGATAGCCCCATCCAGGTTGATGATTTTCTGACTGAAGTCGATTCCACCCAGCAGTTTTCCAACCGGGGGCATGATGATATCATTCACAAGGGATGTGACGATTTTACCAAAAGCAGCCCCAATAATGACACCGACCGCCAGATCGATGACGTTGCCGCGGACGGCAAATTCCTTGAATTCTTTAAGTACGCCTTTCATGTTTGCATATCTCCTTTGATCATTCAATTCAAAATATAGGCCGCGTCTCCATGCATTATCCGTTCAGATCCGCGCTTCCGTCCTCATATTGTACATAAAAAACACATTCCAATCACCCTTTGTTTGCAAATTAAGACAAGTTTCCGCAATTTCCATGAAAATACTTCTTTATTTCATGCCGTCGATTCGGTATACTTCTAACATTGTCAGTTATGTTTAACCATTTATATTCAGGTTCGCGATCATACATTGTAACGAATCATGGAGCCAAAAATTAAATATGCCGTTACTCGTATATGTGCAGGAATAGGCCTGCATGTCTCTACCCGATCACCGGAATGATCGGACTACGGGAAAGATGCTGCAACATTTTGTATGGTTGGAATGAGATCATTCTCAGACAGTTTGACTGAAAAGCAGGTTCAGGTAGATTCACATCTGATCCTGAATAGACTGTTTGGAGCTTGACGTGTCAGAGTGACATCATGTCTCTATCTATCCTTCCAGGCACTTGCAGCATCCATACGGCTTGTCCATATACGTACAAGTCCGTCTTTCCCGTCTCCGGTTTTTCCGCAGCGTGTGAAAAGGCGGTTTTTTTGTTTTTTTACCGTGTGATTGGATTGGCATGTGGGTTTCTGTGTAGAGGGCATTCAGGGGGAAGAATTGCATGCAACTGTTAAAAGACAAGGTAAGACAGGAAGGCATTGTCCTGTCCGAGCAAGTACTCAAAGTGGATTCATTCCTGAACCACCAGATGGACCCGGTTCTGATGAAGGAAGTGGGCAAGGAATTCATTCGCCGCTTTGAAGGCGAGAATATAACTCGTGTGCTGACGATTGAGTCGTCAGGGATTGCACCAGGCATCATGACCGCGTTGGAACTGAATGTACCGCTGATTTTTGCACGGAAGCAGAAGTCACTCACACTGACGGAAGACATTCTGGTGGAGAAAGTATACTCTTTCACCAAGCAGGAGACGAATGAAATTACCGTTGCCAAGAAATTCATGAAGCCTGGTGACCGCGTGCTGATAATTGATGATTTCCTGGCGAATGGTGAAGCAGCATTTGGTCTGGCCCGCATTGTGGAGCAGGTCGGAGCAGAAGTGGTTGGTATCGGTATCGTTATTGAGAAAGCATTCCAGCCAGGAGGTCGCTTGCTGAAAGAAGCAGGATACCGTGTGGAATCGCTGGTTCGCATCGGGGCACTGTCGGATGGACAGGTTACATTTGCGGACGAGGAGGGCACGAACTAATATGGCACGCGAACGTATTTTTCAGCGGCATCGGCATCCAATCAAAACGTTCTCCCTCGGACTACAGCACGTGCTTGCGATGTATGCAGGAGCCGTCGTTGTCCCATTGATCGTCAGTAACGCATTGGGCTTTACACAGGAACAACTAACCTATCTCATTGCCATTGACCTGCTCGCATGTGGTGTGGCTACACTGCTTCAGGTATGGGGAAATAAATATTTCGGCGTAGGGCTGCCTGTCATGCTCGGTTGTGCATTCCAGGCCGTGTCTCCGATGATCCTAATCGGGATGAACAGTGGAGTATCTGCCATTTACGGAGCGATTATTGCCTCAGGGCTATTCGTATTGATCTTCTCCGGAATCTTTGGGAAGCTTATTCGGCTCTTTCCACCCGTTGTCACGGGTTCGGTGGTTACGATTATCGGTCTAACCTTGATTCCAGTTGCTTTCCATGATTTGGGCGGTGGCCAGGGGTCAGAAGATTTCGGCAGTGGAGTAAACTTGTTACTCGGTTTCGGCGTGTTGCTCTTCATCATTTTAATGACTCGTTTCACTACAGGTTTTATCCGTTCCATCTCGGTACTGATTGGTCTGCTGGTAGGTACAGTGGCAGCAGGGTTCATGGGTGAAGTGAACTTTGCCCCTATTCGTGATGCAAGCTGGTTCCACGTTGTTCAGCCGTTTTACTTTGGTAGACCTACGTTTGAGATTGTACCGATCCTGACAATGATCCTGGTGGCGATTGTCAGCGTGGCCGAGTCCACAGGCGTATTTATGGCTCTGGGCAAGATTTTGGACAAGGACCTTTCTTCCAAGGATCTGGCCCGCGGTTATCGTGCAGAGGGTCTGGCCATTGTGTTAGGTGGTATTTTCAACTCTTTCCCATATACAACGTATTCGCAAAATGTAGGACTGGTACAGATGACACGTGTGAAGACGCGTGATGTCATTGTGGTGGCTGGTGGAATCCTGGTGGTCATTGGATTTGTACCGAAGATTGCGGCGCTCGCACAGCTCGTTCCAGGGGCAGTTCTTGGCGGAGCCATGGTGGCCTTGTTCGGCATGGTGGTATCATCAGGCATTCGGATTATCGGCAGTCAGGTCGATCTGAATCGACATGAGAATCTGTTTGTCATCGCTTGTTCTGTAGGTATGGGACTTGGGGTTACCGTTGTACCTGAGCTGTTCGCAGGGGCACCGGCCTGGGCTCAGATTATGCTCGGTAATGGTATCATTGCAGGCAGCTTCACAGCGATCTTCATGAACCTGCTGTTTAATGGTCTGGGCACCAAGGAAACAGCTGCCAAGATGGCTGAACAACAGGCAGATGCCATCCTTGGAGAGGCGGGCAAGTCAGCTTAATTAGTCGAATTAGGCCAGGCTTTTCGTGCAGCAGGATTGTTATGTTAACTGTTATAAATAGACGATTCACAAGATGAATAATGAATCAGGTTAATCATGATGATATACAGCATGAATGGTTTATGGCATACATCGTTTATGCTATGAATGTTCAATCACATGAACAAATGAAAGAGACCTTTTAGATGCGAAACACCGAAAACAGGCTCAGCAGAGTCGTGTTTTCGGTGTTTTTTTTGTTTTATTTAACTATGATGAGCGGGGATTACAGATGACGTAACTGTTTCTCTGCAAAATCGCCAACCCACGGCAGCTTCAGCCACTTCCCCTGTAGACTGGTGACGACCATAATAAGCCAGACCACCACACCAAGCAGGGATAACAGCGATGCCACGAGGGGGCCAAACAACGGAAGGAAAGCTGATAGTACATGCCCGACCATAATGATGCCAAAGACCGTTACAGATTGCAGCGCATGGAATAGCACAAACCGACTCCGCTTCTCCACAGCGAGAAAGACAATTCCTCCTACAAAGGTAAACAGATAACAGAGCATGCCAGCAATATTTTCATCCAGACCGCTAGATGATTTCATGGGGGACATCCGGTCCAGCCTCCTTTGACCTTTTTAACTAGGTTATGAGGGAGGTGGACAGAACTGAACCTGGGAATTTATTTGCCTTTAATAATATGGAGTGAAAGAACAGTCAAAAAACATGAAACAGGGACAGGATCAGCTGAGTTACAGCATGATCTGCCCCTGTCCGGATGAAGAATCGGTACTTCTAACGAAAAAAATCACTACCCACCCTGAAACTGTCTGCGCGGGCTGTTGATCTTGCCGTTTTTGTTGGTATCGTCTTCTTTGGGAACCAAACGTTCATCGGTTCTTCCTTCGTGATGATTATCAAATGCATATTCGGTCAGTTTCCATTCCGACTTGCCTAGAACGGGGTCAGCCGGGAAGTGTTGCCCCCGGTGCAGATGTTCCTCACGTCCAGCTTCGTTGATGTAAACTCCGTCTACTTCCACCTTTTCATGCGAAAGGGGCAGCATATCCTGTTCTTTGCGGTCCATGAGACGACGCCTCCTTTGGATGCCATTAATTTAACTGTATGGGTTGTCCGTGATAATATCCCCCGAATAGTTCAGTGTTATGCTGGATATATTAATTCCGTATAGAATGTTCGTAATCACTACATATGATTCGGAATTAAACTTTTTGGGCATAAAAACCGTTATATTTATTAGAGGAAATCGTCAAGTCGTAAGATACTTCCGAATATGCTACAATAAGATTATGATTCATTCCGAATCATATCGGGTATTTATAGTGTCAGGTACTTGCTTTCTGCGAGGTTCCCGACCTAAAGCTTGCTTTAAGCCGCGCACACAACTTCATGGATGGCATTTAAGACTTATTCGGCATTCTCTAAACGGAGCATTCACTTTCAACGTTTTGGGAGGGAATTACAATGGCAACGAAAGGTCACAATGAGGTCAAAGAAAGTTTGAGGGAAATGACTCGGATTTTCCGTCCTAAGGATCCAAAAAAATTCGTGAAGGAGTACGTGAGAAAATACCGGATTACGGGTGGATATGAGGAAGAATTGACTTCTGTGGTTGAGCATGAGCTTGTCAAGATGGATTCTTCCGTGTCCTGAAACAACACACAACTCTGATTATACTGTTCCGATAATGAATAGAACCGTCTCTCGGGCGTTAAGCTCCGGCAGGCGGTTTTTTTTGCGTTCCTGCTGCATATATATGGGAGTACACCTACAGCGGGAAGGATGAATGCATGTGGACCCTATTTTGAAAACCAAAGAAGAGATTGGCTACATGCGGGAAGCAGGACGAATTTTGCGCAGCTGTCACCAACATATTGAGCAATGGATGGTCCCCGGCATCACAACAGCAGAGATCAACGAGCGTGTTGAAGATTTCCTCGCAGAACATGGGGCTACACCAGAGCAAAAAGGGTATAAAGGATATCCATACGCGACTTGTGCCTCCGTCAATGAAGTGGTGTGCCACGGATTTCCGAGCAATGAGGCGCTGGCAAGCGGGGATGTGGTGACCATCGATATGGTGGTGAACAAAGACACCTGGCTTGCTGACTCAGCCTGGACATATGGCATTGGCGAACCAAGCAGATCCATTCGCAAGCTGATGAGGCGTACGGAGAAAGCACTTGAGCGAGCCATAGCACAGGCAGTCCCAGGCAATACGCTCGGAGATATTGGAAGCGCCATTGAACGAACAGCCCGACTATATCGGTACGGGATTGTGAAGCCTCTCATCGGTCATGGGATCGGTCAGTATATTCATGAACCTCCGAATGTACTGCCTTATGGCAAACGCAGAACCGGCATGCTGCTCACCGAGGGGATGGTCATAACGATTGAACCGATCTTTACGAAAGGCAGTTCCGGAGCCGTTATATGGGATGAGGATGGGTGGACGGTAAGAACGGTAGATGGCAGCTGGGGAGTTCAGTATGAACACACGGTTGCCATAACGGGGGATGGCCCTTTGATCCTGACCAATGGCACGTGAGATAAGGTGAGTAAAGATGATAACTTGAGTTGAACTTCTCAGGAATGCTCCATGCTGTTTTTGGACTTAATGAAAGCAGTATGGAGCGGTATGCATGGCTTTTGGATTGATATGGAAGATGGTTTCCATAAAAATGAACCTTTCTTTTGCATAATACCGCATGTTTTCAATGTGAGAAAAATCGCCAATAAATCAAGTTTTATCACCGAAATTTGGCAAAAATTTTCAAATGTAGAGTGTAATATTTTTAACTGAAATCGTTTACAAATCAAGTTGCAGAGCGGTTTTTTACATAAAGTGAACAATTTGTGAACATGTGTCCAAAGATTGACAAAATCATACCCTCAACTTATATTTAATAAGTGATTGAAGCATATAGAATGAATTGGAAGAATGCGCAGACATGCCCTGAGCAGGAAATGACGGGAGTACTGGAAGCGTTATTTTTGTAAGCGTTCTGTATGACGAAGAGGATTATGCGTATCGTGCTGAAACGTACCTTTTGTTGCCTTTCTACCGAACGACAACGGTAATCTACGAAAACGTAAAAAAGTGGGGTAGATCAATGATGAAACAGTGGCAGGTTGCAAAGCGAATTCTCCCCTTGCTGGCGGTGTTCTCTTTGCTGCTATCCGCATGCGGGCGGGAAGACTTGTCGGTAATGAAACCTCAGGGTCCTGTGGCGCAAGGCCAATACGATCTGATGAAGCTGTCCATTGCGATTATGATCGTGGTGCTCATCATTGTATTCGCCATAGCGGCCTATGTCCTGATCCGGTTTCGCAGACGGGCCGGGCAGACTGAGATGCCCGAACAGGTTGAAGGTAATTTCAAGCTGGAAGTAATATGGACAGCCATTCCGTTATTGCTGGTTATTGTTCTGGCAGTACCGACGGTACAAACGATTTTTGCCCAAGGCGAAGATCTGTCTAATGACAAAAACGCACTTAAGGTCCAAGTCACCTCGCATCAGTACTGGTGGGAATTCACTTATCCTCAATATGACGTAACCACCGCTCAAGATCTCATCATCCCGACCGGAACCAAAATCGCATTCGAATTAAAAACCGCTGACGTGCTTCACTCCTTCTGGGTGCCGTCACTTGCGGGCAAAATGGACACAAACCCGGATGGAACGCTTAACAAGTTCAGTTTCTCCGCACCAAATGAAGGCGTTTACCGCGGTAAATGTGCCGAATTATGTGGCAGATCGCATGCTTTCATGGAATTTAAGGTAAAAGCAGTGAGTCAGGAATCCTTTGACAGATGGGTGAATCAAATGAAAGCACCCGCAGTCCTTCCTGAAGATGCTCAATTGGCTGAAAAGTTCAAAACAAACTGCCTTTCTTGCCACGCTGTTGGCGATCAAGGTGGACCTGTTGCACCTAACCTGACGGGAATCGGCGGCAAAGAATCTGTCGCAGGTATTCTGCTGAATTATCGTGAGGGACAGGAAGAAGGTAATCCGGTACTGGATAACATGAAAGAATGGCTCCATGATCCACAATCCGTGAAGCCGGGTAACACCATGCCGAATCCCAAAGATCTTGGGTTGACGGATGAAGAAATCGACGGAATTGCCGAATATCTGGCCAATTACAAATTGGACTATGAATAGAACAGCAAGGACGAAGAAGGGGGTACACAACCTTGGCTCATGCGCATAGCGTCAAGAGGTACAGGGGCTTGATGGATTGGATCACCACCGTCGATCACAAAAAAATCGCCATTCTTTATTTGGTTGCGGGTGGATTTTTCTTTGGAATCGGTGGCATTGAAGCCATTTTGATTCGGATTCAGCTGATGAAACCGATGAATAGTTTTGTATCAGCACAGGTCTTCAACGAATTGATTACCATGCACGGAACAACGATGATTTTCCTTGGAGTCATGCCGCTTATTTTTGCCATTATGAATGCTGTTGTGCCTTTACAGATCGGGGCACGGGACGTTGCTTTTCCGTTTCTTAACGCGCTCGGTTTCTGGACATTCCTGTTTGGTGGACTGTTACTGAACTTGAGCTGGGTTATGGGCGGAGCACCGGATGCGGGCTGGACTTCATATACGCCGCTTTCGGGCAGTGAATATAGTGGAACGCATGGCGTGGATTTCTACACCATAGGCCTTCAGATCGCGGGTCTGGGAACACTCATTGGGGGCATTAACTTTCTCGCGACAATTATTACAATGCGTGCTCCAGGCATGTCATACATGCGGATGCCGATGTTTACATGGACGACATTTATTACATCTGCCATTATCCTTTTTGCTTTTCCTGCCATCACGGTAGGGCTTGTACTCTTAACGTTTGACCGTATTCTGGGAGCGAATTTCTTCGATGTCGCAGGTGGTGGTAACCCGGTACTCTGGCAGCACATCTTCTGGATCTTCGGACACCCGGAGGTATACATTCTTATCTTGCCGGCATTTGGTATTATCTCAGAGGTTATTCCGACCTTCTCGCGTAAACGGTTGTTCGGATACAGCTCCATGGTATTTGCTACCATCCTGATTGCCTTCCTGGGCTTCATGGTATGGGCGCATCACATGTTTACAACCGGTCTGGGTAATGTAGCCAACGCGCTTTTCTCCATCTCCACGATGTTGATCGCCGTACCTACAGGAATCAAGATCTTTAACTGGCTCTTTACGATGTGGGGTGGACAGATCCGTTTTACAGCGGCAAACCTGTTCGCAGTTGGATTCGTCCCAACCTTCGTTATGGGTGGCGTTACAGGCGTTATGCTGGCATCTGCTCCGGCAGACTTCCAGTTCCATGATACGTACTTTGTTGTAGCCCACTTCCACTACGTTATTGTAGGGGGACTCGTACTTGGATTGTTCTCAGGATTACATTACTGGTGGCCGAAGATGTTCGGACGTATTCTCAGCGAAACACTGGGCAAATGGACATTCTGGACATTTATGATCGGTTTCCAATTAACGTTCTTTGTACAGCATTTCCTCGGTCTGATGGGGATGCAGCGCCGGATCGTTACATACTTGCCGAATCAGGACTTTGACCTGCTCAATCTGGTCAGCTCCGTCGGTGCATTTCTAATGGGTGTTGGGGTTATCATGTTCCTCGTGAACATCGTGATCACAACGAGAAAACCAGCTGGTGCACCGAACGACCCGTGGGAAGACGGCCGTACACTGGAATGGTCTATTCCATCTCCGCCGCCCGAATATAACTTCAAGCAGACGCCGCTGGTACGTGGAATTGATGCTTATTGGAAGGAAAAAATGGCAGGACATACGGAGATGACACCGGCAGAACCTGTAGGTTCGATTCATATGCCTTCAGCGACACCGTTGCCATTTGTGATGTCAGTAGGTATCTTTATCGCAGGACTTGGCTTGATGTTCAGCAAGGATGAATTTGGTAATGCGTTTATGAATGTCATTTTTAACAATTATATTGTAGTTATTATTGGTCTCGTAATCACATTCGGCGCAATGGCACTTCGTTCACTTTATGATGATCATGGCTGGCATATTGAACCGGAGGATCAGGATGAGAAGGGGGCTAGAACATGACAACCTCACATGCCGAACCGGTGAACGACAAATTGCCGCATGAACCGGAGAAAGCAACGCTGGAAGGACGTAACAAGCTTATTGCCTTCTGGTTGTTCCTTGGCGGCGAGACGGTACTGTTCGGTACACTCTTTGCTACCTTCCTGGCTCTTCGTGGCCAAACCAATGATGGACCTACGGCGAATGAACTGTTCCACCTACCACTCGTGGCAGCTGCAACGTTCATTCTCCTGGTCAGCAGTTTGACGAGTGTATTTGCCATTCAGGCTATGCATAAAGGCAAACGAGATGCGCTGGCATTGTGGCTGGGCATCACAGTGGTGCTGGGTATGGGATTTCTCGCACTGGAAATATACGAGTTCTATGAGTATGTGAAACATAAAGAGTTCGGCATGACCACAAGTGCATTCAGTTCAGCATTTTATACACTGGTCGGGTTCCACGGAGCCCACGTTGCTTTCGGTATTGTATGGATCGGAATCATTATCGGACAATTGTTCAAAAAAGGATTGACGGTCGTAACTGCACCTAAAGTATACGTCTCCGCAATGTACTGGCACTTTATTGACGTGGTCTGGGTGTTCATCTTTACGGTCGTGTACCTGCTCGGAAAGGTGGGCTAAGACATGTCGGCACAGGATAAGACAGATCAACAACCTGTGAAACACCGTCACCGGACGGAAGGGCCACAGAAACACGTCGTGGTGTTTATCTTCTCCATTATTCTCACGCTGATTGCGTTTGCGGCTGCTTCTGCCGGAGGGGTCAACACAACCTTTACGATTATTATTTTGCTCGTTATGGCTATTCTTCAGGTATTTGTTCAATTAGGTTACTGGATGCACATGAAGGACAAAGGGCATTTGATGCCAATTCTGTTCATGGCTTTTGGCTTTTTCGTAGCCTTTACGTGCATCATTATGGCACTCTATTGGGTCTGGTGGTAAAAGAGATGGCGGCGGCGCATTGCCGCCGTCTTTTCCCCTTTTTGGCGAATGGAACTTCTCAGAAAGATATTGGCAACAATCAAATTAGGTCACGGGGAGGTTTCCCGTATGCTCGGGTTGCAATACTTTAGCTTCAACGACTTGTGGAGTCCGCTTATATTGGCTTTATTTCTGATCATTGCTGCAGCCTACTTATTGCTTGTCGGACCGTTAAGCGAGCAAATAAAGGATGCAGAGCCAGCGACTGCTGCACAGAAAATCATGTTTATTACAGGGCTGTTCGTCCTGTATCTAGCTCAAGCGGGACCCTTTAATCTGCTTGGTCACGTGATGTTTAGCTTCCATATGGTGAGCATGGCGTTCTCTTATCTGGTAGCCCCGCCGCTGATGATGAAAGGATTGCCGATCTGGGTATGGCGGAGAATCGTGCGTTGCTTGCCAACACGTCAGCTATCGTTCCTCGCTCATCCGATCGTTGCGGCAGTGCTCTTTAACGGGCTGTTCTCGCTGTATCACCTGCCGATTGTGCATGACTACGTTATGCTGAATTTTACCGTTCACCGATTGTATTACATTGCACTGTTCATCACTTCCATGCTCATGTGGTGGACATTGCTGAATCCGTTACCAGAAGGCAGACAAGCATCGGGGTTATCCAAGATCGGTTTTATTTTCTTGAATATGGTGCTGCTTACGCCTGCGTGCGGATTGATTATCTTTGCGTCCGAGCCATTGTATCAGACGTACAGCAACCCGGCGGTATGGGCTGAAGCCATGCGGTATTGTGTGTCTGGAGATTCTACGGCATTACTTCGCTCATTCGGTGGGCCTGCCTTCTTCAACTTTTTGTCTTCGGCGAAGGAAGATCAGCAGGTGGGTGGCATTGTGATGAAGTTTATCCAGGAGGGGATTTTTGCCTCCATGCTGGCCTATGTATTTTTTCAATGGTATCGGAAAGAGAAACAGGAAGATGACGATGATTCATATCCCGCAGGAGGCACAGGAGGGCCGCTCAATCCGGCTGCCAAATAATTAAGGCAATGTTCTGACAAGAGGGGGAACACACGATGGATATGTATTTTTGGCTACCCACGATCAGCACTTCTTTCATTGTGATTAGTGCAGTACTGGTGGGGATTGGGTGGGCACTGATTATTCGGGGCAAACGTGAGGCACACCAGTCCGCCATGGTCGCAGGAGCAATTGCGGCTCTGATCTTCTTTGTGATCTATATGTCGCGCACGGTATTTGTGGGCAATACGGCTTGGGGTGGGGACCCGGACCTGGAGATCTTTTACCGGATATTTCTAATCTTTCATATCATTCTGGCTACTGTGGCTGCCATATTCGGGATCTCCACACTGGTGCTGGGGTTTAAAAAGAAGTTCGGAACACATCGCCGTTGGGGCAAGTTCACGTCCATGATCTGGTTCGGCTCGGCACTGACAGGTGTTATCGTGTATGTCCTGTTGTATCTGTTATATCCTGGTGGTCATACACGTCCGGTATGGGAAGCCATTCTCGGTGTATAAAGAAGACATCTAACTATCGGCTTTCTTGGATGTATGCCACTCATTTCTTCTGAAAATATGAAAATGGACGAATCTAGCAGACGATTCGTCCACGCTTCCTCTCTCATTCATTCATAGAATGAGTTCGAGAGGGGGAAACAAAATGAAAAAAACAGTCAACGTCAGTCAAACGTATCCACGTCTTACGGTGTATTCAGAAGAGAACTACAGAGGGAGAAGCCGCATCTATCGTGGCAACACGGGTCTTCGTAACCTGGACAATATTTTGGACGGGGTGGAGAGCCTGCGCTTTTTCTCAACAAGTTCGAATGCAACACTGGTTGTGTTTACACGTCCTAACTTCCAAGGTGGATTCCGGGTCTTCCGAGGCAACACCAACTTGAGAGATTTGGATGATCTGATCCGAGGCAATGACGTGGAATCCCTGATCTCCACGAATCAGCGGTTGACTCTGGCCGAGATTCGTGCGATCCGCCGCAACCGTAGTCTGCCTAGTGGTTATAACCTCGTTTAATCGCAAGGCCTCTTCTTCTAACAGGTGCTAGAGAACGGCAAAGGGCTGTACCCGAATTGTGTTTACACAATAACGGGTACAGCCCTTTTTTTTGTGATTGCGGAATGAGTCTAATCCCCGCCACCCCCACTGTCTCCGCCGCCACTATCTCCACCACTGTCGTTGCTACCTCCGCTATCACTGCTGTGATAGTGATGATGTCCTGAAGAAGAATCACTTTCTTGGTGTTTGTGATCCTGTGTGTGTCTGGAATGATGAGTATAGGAGTCTTCATTGGTAATGACCGGGTATGCCGAAGAAGAATCGGTATAGCGGTTGTTACGCTGCATACGATGTTTGCCTTTTTTGGCAGACTGTCGTTTGGGTTCAACGCGAACAATTAGCCAGATGACCACGATAAGGAAAAGGAACACAAAACCAATTTCAATCAGCGAATCCATAGATGAATCAACCTTTCTATGTACCAGTTAAGTGAATGATTTTACAATGAACCTCTGTATGTTCAGAATCAAGTTTTATTTTAACGTAAATCGAAGATGAATCCCATCCTGCTTTCCTGATTCAGGAAAATAAGGGGTTGACGGGATAAGCGAGTGGTTTGTATACTGTGTATATTGATATACACAGTAAACACAGTGAGTAAAGGCACTCTAATGACAGATGGAAAGGCAGGCAATGATATGAACGCATGGAAGCAGGCTTGGTGGCTGACCCGTAGCGAGATGAACAAGGATAGGCTCCAATGGCTGTGGACCGTAATCTTCATGATATACACTGGCGGCATGGGCGGTGTGATGTTATTGGGACAACAACAGACGGATTTTTTGAATCCTTTTGCAGATGCCTACTTTTTGATCATGGTACCATTTCAAGGATTCTTGTTCAGTAGACGATCCTTTCGTTACATTCAAGAGGATTCCTATACACAGATGCTGACCTATTATCGCAGACTTCCTATTCCAGAACAGACAGTGATGTGGTCCAGGCTCCAGCAGTCTCTGATGGCGTTTGCGTACAATGGTATCTTTTTCTACGGATCGTTATATGTGGTTGGACTTCATTTCGAAGGGTTCCGATGGGATCAATATCTGGCCTTTAGCATAACCTGGACAGGTTACGGGCTTCTCATGACTGGCTTATATATTTATGGAGAGTTTTTGCACAGTGGCAAGAAATATTTACTTCTCAGTATGCTGTTCATTCCGTTCACCGTGGTAATCTCCATTCTAATTCGAATGACAGGAAGCCATGGATTGCAGCTTGTGATAGATATGAGCCAATCATGGAGCCTGTTGTCTCCGATCATGTGGATCGCTTTGGTAGTTGGCTTGGCGGGATTGTGGTTATTCAGTCGATTGACACTGAAGAAGCTGGCCTGTCGGGATTTGAGTTAAATGTATGAGATATGAGCGTATGTACGAATACAGGATGAAGCCGGCTCGGTCAGGTAACAGACTGGAGTGTACCGGAGGGCGAGGTGCAAGATGTGAAAATACCCATTCAAATTAATGAAAATAGCGCTGAACCTTTATACCACCAAATTGAAAATCAGTTAAGATCGTTAATTATTACGGGTCAGTTGGGGGAGGGAACACATTTGCCGTCCATTCGTGAGTTCGCCGGAGCACTGAATTGCAGTGTTATTACGGTTAGACGGGTCTATCAGGATCTGGAGAATGAAGGCTTGCTTCGTACGAAGCAGGGGACAGGTACATTTGTGGCCCAGGTAGAAGCCGGCGACAGAGAAAATTATAGATTAAAGGCCGCACAGGAAGCGATGCAGGCAGCGGTGCAGTCCGGGAAATCGGTAGGCTGTACGGAAGAAGAGATGGAGAGTCTGTTCAGGGAAGTCCTGAAGGCTATTTACGTGAAGTAAGGGAGTGATTCATACGGTGGAACCCATAGCAATCCAGTTGAATGGCGTATCCAAAATGCGCAAACGCAGAGTTATTGGCCCAATTGATCTGACCATCCCGGAAGGGTATATAGTCGCTATTCTCGGTCACAATGGTTCAGGCAAAAGCACACTTCTTAACATGCTGCAGCAAGTGGTGCTGCCAGACGCTGGGCAGATTATATGGTTTGGTCAGGAACATGATGGGCCACTTCCCATTGAACTGAGACAACAAATTGGTTTTGTGGCAGATAACGCTGGTTCAGAAGAGAGCCGGATAACAGCACAGGAAGCAGCCCATTTCCGGGCGTACTGGTACCCACGTTGGGATATGAAGTTGTTCGACCAACTGATTCATGATATGGAAGTACCTGTTGATGTAAAGCTGAACAAGATGTCCAAAGGAGAACGGCGAAAATTTGAGATTGCAGCTGCAATTGCAGCTCGCCCACGACTATTGCTTTTGGATGAGCCTTCATCAGGACTGGACCCCTTTGCCTGGAAAGTGATGGTTGAGCAGTTCCGTACTTTCATGGCAGGGGGTGACACCACGATTCTGATTGCCACACATATTGCGGACGAAGTCAAAAGGCTTGCGGATTACATCGTATTGATGCACCGTGGTCAGTCACTGGGGATGGCCGAGAAAGATATGGTGCTCGATCAGTGGAAGGAAGTCTGGTATGAAGGAGACTTAAGGCCAGAGAGTATCCCCGGTGTTGTGGAATCTTCTTTGGAAGAGGGAGGTCTGGTTCGCGTAATTACAACCCGGGTCAGCGAAGCGCAGGAAAGGCTGGAGCTGTCGAATAACCGAGTATTGAGAATCCGTAACTTGGAATTGGATGAAGTGCTGGCATTCTGGATTGCCGGGTATGCACCCGTACAGTGGAAATAACCGAAGGGAGACGATAAATGATGAACCGATTGGAATTGAAGCAAGTCGTCAAGCAATATGCAGACAAAACAGCCGTTAATGGAGTCACGCTCAATGTAAAAGAGGGGGAGATTTACGGATTGCTCGGAGCCAACGGTGCAGGCAAAACAACAACAATGCGCATGGTGCTTGGACTGATCCACCCGGATGGCGGTAGCATCCAGTACAATGGCAAGTCATACAGCACAGAATTACAACAGATTATGGGTTACCTCCCGGAAGAACGCGGATTGTACCCGAAGGTGAAGGTCAGCGAACAGATCAATTATCTGGCCCGGCTTCGTGGCATGAGTGGCAAAGATGCAGACCAGAGTCTCAAATACTGGCTTGAACGGTTCGAAGTACCGGAGTATTACGATAAGAAGATCGAGGAGTTATCCAAAGGTAATCAGCAGAAAATGGGCTTTATCGCGGCTGTAGTGCATAGACCGCAGATTCTCATTCTGGATGAAGCGTTCAGTGGACTGGATCCTGTGAATGTGGAATTACTCAAGTCCACCGTCAAGGAATTACGTGACGAAGGCACGGCCATTCTGTTCTCAACACACCGTATGGAGCACGTTGAAGAGTTGTGTCGTCAGATCACCATTCTGCATCGTTCCAACACGGTGGTACAAGGAGAGATCAAGGAGATCAAGAGCCGGTATCCGCGTGAACAGGTATTCCTGGGTACGATTGGTAGTGTGGAAGGACTCGAACAGTTGTCTGGTGTGAAGAAAGTCGAGCGGAATGAGCGCGGTTACCTGATACATATTGGCCAGGTGGAAGCAGCTCAAGAGATTCTGAGAACAGCCATGACTCAGACGACAGTGGAACACTTTGAACTGAAGGAACCAACGCTTAACCAAATCTTTATTCGTGAGGTAGGTGAGTCGAATGAATAAAATGGGAACGATTACGGGATTTACTTTTAAAAACAAAGTTAAAACGAAATCATTCATGGTGACGACCATTGTACTTGCACTTTTAATTTCAATCGGACTCAATATTCCGTATTTCATTACCTTATTCAATGGGGGTTCCATTGGCGGAGCTTCAAGCAGTAACCCTGTGAATATTGGTCTTCTGAGTACAGGGCAGCCTGAAGTTTCCGAGAAACTGGAGAGCTTCTCTGCGGCTCAAGGAGATCAGGCCTATCGATTCATTGCCAGTGGAGACAAAGATGAGGCGGCCCTTAAAGCAGATGCGGAAGCTGGGCTTACCGATGGCTATCTGAAGTTTGAAGCAGTTTCCGGGCAAGAGTTCCCGCAGCCCATTCTATATTCAGCAGAAGACGTATCACCTCAGATCATTGCATCCATTGAAGCTGCGTTGCAAAGTGTGAAGCTGGATGTGGTTGTGAAGGATGTGCTCACAGCGGAGCAGAAGGAACTGATTACTACACCTGTGAAGCTCACTGAACAAAGCCTGAGCACAGATGAGAGTGGAGCCGGCACTGATTCTGAAGGTGCAATGAGCCCGATTAATTATATTGTGGTGTACCTGTTGATTATCCTGCTATTCACCTCGACCATGATGACAGGTAATATGATTGCCTCTGAGATCACAGCTGAGAAGAGCTCACGTATTATGGAGATTCTGATTACAAGTGTATCTCCGCTCAGCCAGATGTTTGGGAAAATCATCGGTATCTTCATGGTGGGTATGCTGCAAATCGGGATTTTCGGCGCAGTGGTTGCCGGAAATGTCTTGCTGCCACATAACCGTGCAGTGCTAGGTGACTTCAATATGAATCTCACGGATGTGAATATTGCGGTTATTGTGTATGGACTCATATTCTACATTCTGGGTTACTTCCTGTATGCCGTGTTGTTCGCTGCCATTGGTTCAATGGTAAGTCGTACTGAAGAACTCGGTCAGGCTGTTCTGCCAATCACGATGCTGTCGCTCGTTTCCTTCTATATTGCGATCTTCAGTATTGCTACACCGAACATTCTGTTGTTGAAAATCGCAAGCTTTATTCCGTTCACGTCGCCGACCGCGATTCTGGTACGAATCGGCGCAGGGGTTGCACCGACTTGGGAGATTCTAACTTCATTAGCGATTCTCATCGTATCCATTATCATCTTCGGATGGCTTGCAGCCAAAATCTATCGTACAGGTGTGCTGATGTACGGTAAACGTCCAACCTTCAAGGAATTGTTCAAAGCCATGAAGGCATATAAGATTTAAGATGAGTGCTGTTTTAAAATTGAAAAAAAATAGTTAAGGGAAGGTGCTGCTTCGGAAAGGAGTGGCACCATTTCCCACTTTTATCCGTAGTATCTAAGTATGTCCATTCTATTAAAATGATTGGCAACTATATTCAATAAAGGAGAATACATAATATGAAGAATTGGAAACGCACGCTCTTATCTCTTACAATCTCAGTAGGTTTGCTCGCATCTGCGGTACCGGCAATGGCAGCTCCTCAGGGAACTTCCGTCAAGGTCAATGATCAAGCTGTGAAATATGCTACAGGTGCGCCGATCCTGGAAAAAGGCACAACACTGGTTCCACTGCGCACTACGCTGAATGCCATGGACGTGAAGCTAACGACTGCGACAGATGATACGATCACGGCTGTAGTAGATGGCAAAACAATTACACTCAAAAGCAAACTTACACGCATCAACGGTGTAACGTATGCTCCAATCCGCGTTGTTGGTGATGCAGCGGGTTATGAAGTACGCTGGGATGCTGCAACGCGCACAGTGCTGTTGGTATCCAAGGGCGGAGCAACCGAAACTGCTCAAACCGGTGGACGCGGCTTCATGTGGGAAGTTGAAAGCAACGGCAACACGGTCTACCTGGTAGGCTCAATGCATATTGCCGATGAGAGCTTCTATCCACTGCGTCCGGAGTTTGAAGAAGCTTTTGCCGAAGCTGATTATCTCGGCGTTGAGATTGATATTAGCAAAGCTGCTGATGAAGAGCAGCAAAAGTTGGTTCTGAGTCTGGGTTCGTATCAAGACGGCACAACACTTAAAGATCATATTTCAAGTGAAACGTATACTAAACTGGGCGATGTATTGAAGAAAAATGGTCTGGAACCTAATGCTTTGGATGCATTCAAGCCTTGGGTAGTAGAAAGTACACTCGCAAGTTTGAAGTCGTCAACGGCAGGATACGAAGCGTCAGCGGGAGTAGATTTGTATTTTATCCAGAAGGCGATCGAGCGCAAACTCCCAGTTATTGAGTTGGAGAGTTACCAATCTCAACTTGGCATGTTTAACGACTTTTCCAAAGAGACACAAGAGGAAACACTAAAAGCAACAATTGAAAACTTCGATGTGCTGGATAGCAGTGTGAATGAAATGGCAGAGATGTGGAAAACGGGTAATGACGAGCAACTGCTTGAACTGACAAATAGCTTCTCCACTAACGAGGAGTACAACAAAGCAATGCTGGTTGATCGTAATATCGGTATGGCGGATAAAATCGATGGCTACCTGAAAAACGGCAAAGGCGAGGAGTATTTCATTGTTGTTGGCGCGGCACACTATCTGGGCGATCACGGGATCGTGAAACTGCTTGAGGATAAAGGGTACAAAGTAGAACGTAAATAAATATAGTTTATTTTAGAAGATAACCCAATCGTCTCGAATGTGAGAATTGAGAGGGTTATCTTCTATATATAGAAGAAAGACAGATTAAGTAGAAAAGATAAACTACAAGATAATACAATTGAACCTAAGGTTTAATCCTAGATTCAAGGTCCGTGATACAGTTAAAATGTGGATTTGTTATTTTAATAATTAACTCTTTACAAGTACATGTACTGCATGATATATTATTAGTCCGGCCAAGAAAACACGGTTTACATGGTGCGGCAAGCGAATAAAATAAGCTTCGAAAGAAACTTAAAAAAGAGCTTGCAAAGTTGGTTCGGACATGATATTATATAAGAGTTGCTGAAGAGAACGACATTCGGTAATGAAACAAGTTTGATCTTTGAAAACTGAACAACGAGTGAGTAAACATTCTGCTTGCAGAATGAACGCGAAAGTTTGAAACAAGCCTTGGCTTGGATCGACTGGAGCACAAATGAGATTTTTAATCTCGTCAGATTCAAAATGAGCTTATCGCTCTTTTCAATACTTTATTGGAGAGTTTGATCCTGGC
>NZ_VEBF01000066.1 GCF_007676705.1 Paenibacillus xylanexedens | reverse complement strand
TGGGGTGTATGTAATGTGTGAGCGATCAATGTGTGGAAATTTTAGGATGAAAGGAATCATGATGTGGGATGGGATGAAGTGGGGGAAAGGAGTGGGATGTGGGGGAGGTTGTTGGAGAATGTGATGGATGGAAGAGGTTATGATTTTGAGGAAAAGAGAGTGAATGAGGAAGGTGAAGGGGGAGTTGGGGTTGGGAGGATGGGAGTGGGAGAGGTGATGATTAAGGTGGGTATTGGATACGGGAGTGGGGAATGGGTTGAATTTGTGGATAAAGTGTATGGATTGATGGGAAAAGAGGGGTATGTGGGATGGGGTGAGATTGGAGGAGAGAAGGGGGGTTTGGGGGGTTTTGAAGGGG
>NZ_VEBF01000690.1 GCF_007676705.1 Paenibacillus xylanexedens | reverse complement strand
CACCTCCTCCCCCACTCCCCCCCCTCACACCCCCCCCACCTCCTCACCCACCAGCTTAAACCCTTCCTCCTCCTCCTCCACTTTCCCACCCACCACCACCACTTCACCTTTCCCCACATCCTCCTCCCTACCCCCCCATACCTCACCAAACACAACCACTTCCCACCCTTCAATCTCCTCTTCCACCTCCATCAACGCCATGGCTTTCCCCTGTTTCGTCCTAATCGACTTCAC
>NZ_VEBF01000689.1 GCF_007676705.1 Paenibacillus xylanexedens | reverse complement strand
GTTGAATAGTGTGAGTTATGAATTGAATGGGTTAGGAAGAAAAGGTGTTGAAGAGTTGAGGGAAAAAATGTAGAGGATGAAGGAGGAAGTTTATAAATAGGACAAAAACGCCAGTAGATTGTTAGTGGGGGTTTTAGTTTGGGTTTTTTTTAATGAGGTGATTGGGGTTTATGTGGAAAAGAAAGGAGATAAGTTTGAAAAAACACGGGCTTTGTGTTGGCGAAAGTCGTGTTT
>NZ_VEBF01000688.1 GCF_007676705.1 Paenibacillus xylanexedens | reverse complement strand
AATCAACAACCACATCTCCCATCTCTCTCCCTCCATCATAACCACCACCACCCACTTCACTTCTCCCTCTACATCATTCATCCACTCCATCCACTCACACACCCATTCTCCCCACATCTCCTCCCACATTTTATCCAAACCTATCCAATACATCCGACATCACCATTAATATTCTTCTTCAATCCTGTTCCCCACCCTAATCAACATGTACTCCTTATTCTCCATCATTATCGT
>NZ_VEBF01000687.1 GCF_007676705.1 Paenibacillus xylanexedens | reverse complement strand
GAGATAAGGGAGGTGGAGGGGGAGGGGGAAAAGTGAAGGTGAGGATGTGGGGGGGGGTGGGGGGTGAGAATGGTGGAGAGGAAGTGGTGGATAGGTGGAATGGGGAAGATGGTGATATTGAGGTGGAATATGTGGGGTTTGTGAATGAGGATGATGGGAAGGTGAAGGTGGATAGGGGGGTGTGGAGGGGGGAGAAGGTTGAGGTGTATGTGAAGTATAGGGTGAGGAAGGTGG
>NZ_VEBF01000686.1 GCF_007676705.1 Paenibacillus xylanexedens | reverse complement strand
TCTCCAGAATACTGCATATTTTTTTCACACCACCCCTAACCAATTCAATCCCACCATACTCTTCCCCTTTCTTCACTTCCCCCCCCATTCTCTTAAACTTCACTTTCAATTCCTCTACCCCTTGTTCATAAGCAAGTAAAAATCTACCCCACTCTCTACCCTCCATCCTTATCCCTCCTCTCTCTATACCGTCCCCTCTTCTATTCCATTATACATCATCTTTCCTCGCGCGAA
>NZ_VEBF01000685.1 GCF_007676705.1 Paenibacillus xylanexedens | reverse complement strand
AAGATATGAAGGGTGAAGGGAAGAAAGGGGAAGTGAAAGAAGTATGTGAGGGGTAGGGAGAGAAGTTGGTAGTGGGAGGGGGGATGGGAGGTGGAGGAAGGGATGGGAAGATGAAGAGAGTGGAGAAGGAGAAGGGTGGTGAAGAAAGAATGAAAGAGGAAGAGAAAGGAGAAGGGGAAGGAGTGGGGAAGAAGGTGGAAGGAGAAGTGAGTGAAGTGAAAGGGAAGTCGGGGG
>NZ_VEBF01000684.1 GCF_007676705.1 Paenibacillus xylanexedens | reverse complement strand
GACCTCACCATCATCCACCATAACCCCCCTCAACCCAACTCACCAACCAACAAGCTCACCTACCATATTCTTGACACCAAACACCACCACCTCCCCATCCTCTTCCTCATATCTCCTCCCTTCCAATCTATCAACTCTCCCTTCATCTTATCTACTCTCACAAAATCCACGTCATCCATTACCTTTTCCCATATATCCACACCAACACCCCCTACCATTTCTGATCATTACCTAT
>NZ_VEBF01000683.1 GCF_007676705.1 Paenibacillus xylanexedens | reverse complement strand
ACCATAACGTCTTCCAATAAAGACCATAGTCAGCTCCGTACCCACATACAACTACCCACCCAACCTAATCCACTCCATCAACTCAATCAATACAATCTCCACCCCCTTATTACCCACTCCCATCACCTCCCACCGAACTCCAAACACCACACTCATCACCATAACCCATCCCACCACTATCCTCATTTTACCCTTCACTAACCCCTCCACCACCACAAATACACCCACTTCCACA
>NZ_VEBF01000682.1 GCF_007676705.1 Paenibacillus xylanexedens | reverse complement strand
ACCTAACAATCACCCCTTATTCCACCCACCCCCTCCCAATCCCACAAACCTTCCTCTTCTCCCACCCCCTCCTCCCCCACTCTCCCCCCCACCTCAACTCCCCCCTCCACCGTATCACCTCACGATCTACCAACCCAAACCCAAACCCCCCCCCCTCAATACCTACCCCATCCTATCTTTCCCTTTCCCCCAATCCCTTCCCCTATCCCAACTCCACCACCTCCAACCCCTGCCT
>NZ_VEBF01000681.1 GCF_007676705.1 Paenibacillus xylanexedens | reverse complement strand
ACTACCCTTCTCATAAAAAGATTCAATCTCCCTATCACTTCCCGTACCACAACAACTTTTACACATCTACCACCTCCAACCACTTCCTTTACATCCCATTATGATACTATTCACACAGCACCTACACCACCAATTATCACCCCTCTCACCCATCCTCTATTTCCACCCCACCCTCCTCTCACACCCCACCAGGCAGCTCTTATCATTCCCAGACCACTCCAACTCAAATTACCTC
>NZ_VEBF01000065.1 GCF_007676705.1 Paenibacillus xylanexedens | reverse complement strand
TTAGTGATGGTGGGAGTGATGACTGGTGGTTGTGGAAATGGGACAGAATTAAATGATGTGGGGATGGGAAGAGGAAGAGGATTTGAGGGAAAAAAGGGAAAGTGGATGATTAGGTATGAGATTATTGTAGGGGGAGGGAGTAGTTGAATGGGATGGTGGTGTGGTGGATGTGAATGGGGTGTGAAGAGATTTTGATGAGAAGGGAAAAGGATTGGGGAAGGTGTTGGGGAAAGGAGGGTAGAGAATCGGAAAAGATTATATTTTGGAGATAGGAATGTGGTTGTGATTGGTGAAGAAGGGGGAAGATACGGGATTGGGGAGATGATGGATGAGTATTATGGAAATATTGGTTGTGGGGA
>NZ_VEBF01000680.1 GCF_007676705.1 Paenibacillus xylanexedens | reverse complement strand
AACCTCCATCTTCCCAACCGAAACTTTCAACTCAAACTCCCACTCCCTCCTTCCCAACATCTCCCCCTCAACTCCCTAACCCTAACTCCTAACACTCAACACTCCAATATCCCTCCATTCACCTACCTCTCAACCAACCCCTTCCCACCATCAAACATTCCTTCTCCAAACCTTACCTCCCCAAACAACCCCCTCTCTATCACCAGATCAACCCACCACAACTCTTTACCCCACC
>NZ_VEBF01000679.1 GCF_007676705.1 Paenibacillus xylanexedens | reverse complement strand
CCCAACACCTCCATCTCCCCCCACCCCACCACCCCATCACCCCCCCACCTCCCCTCCCCCCACAACCTCCGCTCACCTTCCTACCTCCCCCCCCTAAACTCCTACCTCCTGCAACCCTCCTCCCTACCCTTCCCCATCAAGTATCTCCCCAACCTTCCCTCCAATATAACACCCTCCCCCGTCTCGAACTCCATCCACATCCTACCCCCATCGTACCCCTCCCACCCCTTCTTCC
>NZ_VEBF01000678.1 GCF_007676705.1 Paenibacillus xylanexedens | reverse complement strand
GTGATTGAGACGAATGAGGCTTTGAGTTAGGTGAAGAAGGATGCGGATGAGTTTGAGGGTGACGGGGAGAAGATATTTGTGGGAGGTAATTGGGGCGGTGGGGAGATTGGAAGTGAGACGGGAGGCGTGGTGAGAAATGGATGTGTGGGTAAGGTGATGAATATAAGGGGAAGGGTTGATGCGGAAGAGTTACGGGGGGTTCTTGTATTGTGTGGTGCGTATAATCTGTGTACCG
>NZ_VEBF01000677.1 GCF_007676705.1 Paenibacillus xylanexedens | reverse complement strand
GTATTGTGGGTGGATGGGAGGATAGATGGGTTGGATGTGGGTTTGATTGAAAGAGGGCGGAACCACAGGGGGGGGGATATAGGGAGAAGTATGGGGGTGGGGATGAGGGTGAGAAGAGGGACGGTGGGTTGGTGGTGGCTGGGGGTGATAATAATGGTGTGGCATGAAGGATCAGGTTCGTTGTATGTTGGATTTGGGAATTGCGTTCGACGAGTTGGATGACAGATGTACACGA
>NZ_VEBF01000676.1 GCF_007676705.1 Paenibacillus xylanexedens | reverse complement strand
CCTTCCCCCAATCCCCTCCATACCTTCTTTTACCCACCCCACCACATCTCTACCCCTCCCCTCTTCAAAATCCTCCACATCCCCCATCATTCCTTTCTCTCTCAACCACTCTTCAACACCTTCTAACCACGTCCCACGCACAACCCCCCTATACTTCCCTCCTTCCTCACCCCACACATACATAGTCTGTTCTCCATGTTCCTACCCAGGCGCCGAATCCTCCGCAACTCCGCTT
>NZ_VEBF01000675.1 GCF_007676705.1 Paenibacillus xylanexedens | reverse complement strand
CAGTACCACACAGCACCTGCGCCAACTCCTACGACCCGTGCTCCCTTACCCCAATTACAAACTCACCCTCTCCATTCCTCTACACAAATCACACTCATCTCTCCCAAGCTTCTCCTCATCCATCCCCATCCTCAAACACCTTCCTCCTCTTCCTCTAAACCCTCCTCAACCAAACTCACTCCCTCATTCACCTCTTTTTTCCTCACCACGTCATCCCTCTCAACCTGACATCCTCT
>NZ_VEBF01000674.1 GCF_007676705.1 Paenibacillus xylanexedens | reverse complement strand
TAAAATAATGTAGAATGAATGGTGCCTCCAGCATGGTGTAGAGCATAAGTGAATGTGAGGTGGACAGACGAAGATAAGACGATTTGTTGATGTAGAGAAAAACAGGGATACGCGTGCAAGTAAGGAAAATAAGATAGAGAGTGGTTGGATGTGGGTTATGGATAAGGTTAGGAATAAAGTTGATAAAAAATCTGGTGGTTGGGTTTAGTGTAGTGTTGGTGTGTACATAAATTGAG
>NZ_VEBF01000673.1 GCF_007676705.1 Paenibacillus xylanexedens | reverse complement strand
TGCCTTGTTGCTGAAGCAGTACGGAAGATGCATAAGGTGGTTGATGGCGTCGACCAGCGCTTGTTGCAGTAGGATTGGAAGAGGGGGAAATCGTTGGTGTGGTGAGAGTATGATGTGGTGTGGAGGGGGTACGAGAGGGATGGGTAAGAGGAGGTTTGGAGGTTGAGGAATGGTGGGGGGAATGGGAGGTGTATTTATAGAGGGGATGAAGGGTTTTGTTGTGTTGGTAGCAAGTG
>NZ_VEBF01000672.1 GCF_007676705.1 Paenibacillus xylanexedens | reverse complement strand
GATGGAGTAAGGCATGTGTTGTGGGAGGTGAATTGGGGGTGGGTTGAATAAAGGGTGATGGGATTGCAGGAGGAAGGTGAAGGGATGGTTGGGGAGGAGTGGGAAGGGTTGGAATGTGGGTGGGAGGAGTTGAGGGGGGTTGGTGTTGTTGGGTTGAGGGGTGTTGGTGAGGGGATTCGGCGTGGGGAGTTGTGGCAGAGGGAGAGTGGGAGGTTGTAACAGAGGACGCCGGTCGC
>NZ_VEBF01000671.1 GCF_007676705.1 Paenibacillus xylanexedens | reverse complement strand
TGACGAGCTTGTGAACAGCGAGATATTCAAGCACACGCTGTTTGGGGTTTTCGAGGGGGTAGTGATGTGGATTGAGTAGATGGTGGGGTTTTTGAATATTGAGATGATGTGGTGTGGTGTTCATAGTGGGGTTATGATGGATGAAGGTGGGTAGTGTGTGGAGGAGATGAGGTGTATGTTGAAGTTTGGTGAGGATGTTGGGATAGGGTGTTAGATGAGGGGGGGTGAATGGGAGG
>NZ_VEBF01000064.1 GCF_007676705.1 Paenibacillus xylanexedens | reverse complement strand
AATCCCAACACAATCCACCTCCCCTCATATCGATCCCCCCTCCCCAATCACCCCCATCAACACATCTTCCACACACTCACCCTCTTCCTCTACACCATACACATCATCATCCTCCTCAATCAATCCCCCCACAACCACTCCAACCCAACGCTTATCCATATACCCCAATCTTAACCCACAACCTTCTCCCTCACCCAATTCACCCTCCTCTCTCCCCACCTTCATCCCCTCTTCCCCCTCCCAAACCCTTAACCCAATCCACCTCCCCCTCTCACTATCCACACTCCCAATACTATCCTCAACTACCATCTTCCCTTCACCCATAATCCCCACCCCCCTTCCCATCTCTTCGACCTCCCT
>NZ_VEBF01000670.1 GCF_007676705.1 Paenibacillus xylanexedens | reverse complement strand
AATATTAGTAGGGTGGTATGGAGACGATTGAGTTAGAAGAAGGTATGAAGGAGAGAGGGAAGGAGAACGGTGAGAATGTAGGTGGTATGTTTAAGGGATTGGATGAGGAAGTGTGTGATGTGGAATATGAAGGAGAAAGTGTGGGGGATATGGGGGGGATGAGGGAAGGGGGTTGAGGAGTGACTGGGAGTATGTGATGGTGTGGGGTGGATAAGGAAGTGGAGGGCTTAAAAGAG
>NZ_VEBF01000669.1 GCF_007676705.1 Paenibacillus xylanexedens | reverse complement strand
GGTGTGTTTAGGAAAAAGGCTACTTACGCAGTTGGGATTATAGTGAAGGTTAAGAGGAGATTCGTGAAGGGTGAGATGGTTATGGTAATGTTGATGAATGATGGGAATGATGTTGTGTGATATATGTTGGTAGTGGGGATAGTGTGTGGCTTTAAAAAGGTGAATGATGGGGAAGATGAGTTGATGGTTAAAGGAGTCGTGAAGTTGAGGAGCGTACTGGAAACCATGAAGGTCAT
>NZ_VEBF01000668.1 GCF_007676705.1 Paenibacillus xylanexedens | reverse complement strand
CCACCTTCTCCCTCAATTCCATAATATCCTTGTACTCCCCATATCCCTCATACAATTCAATCATCCTCAATTCCCCATTATCACCTCTCCACATACCTTCCTTCCCATATACACCACCCATCTCCTATACCTTCTCCACTCCCCCTACAATCACACCTTTCACCTCAACTTCAATCCCAATCCCCATCTACACTTCCATATCTACCCCATTATCATCCCTCATCAATCGTCCTCCT
>NZ_VEBF01000667.1 GCF_007676705.1 Paenibacillus xylanexedens | reverse complement strand
TCAATTCATCCCCAAACCCCTCCCTCCCCCAATCATCCTTCCACCCCCCCCACAAAAATACCTCCAACCCATCTCCTATCTTCACCTCCATCTAACTGCCCATCCCATCATCCCTCCTCCCAATGATTTCCTCAAACACATTACCATTCCTCCACCTACATCCCTCCATCAAAAACTCCTCATCCCATCCCTCGCCGAACAAATACCAGCCTCCAAAACGCACTATCCTCCTTTTA
>NZ_VEBF01000666.1 GCF_007676705.1 Paenibacillus xylanexedens | reverse complement strand
ATTCTCACACCCAACCAATAAGATCCCCAAACACCATCCCATCATTCCCACACTCCCTCCCCTCCAACCTCTCCCTTCTCCCACCATCATCTCTACCCATAAAACACCTACACTAACCCACAACAACATCACCCTTCTCCATTATTACATTCCCCATCCTACCAACCATCAATTCCCCCATGATCCCCATCAGTCCTCGGAAGACCAACCACCTTTCTTACATATTGCACTCCTCT
>NZ_VEBF01000665.1 GCF_007676705.1 Paenibacillus xylanexedens | reverse complement strand
TCACAGCAGCGCAAGTCCTGCAAAATCTCTTCACACCTATCGTCAACACTCCCATCTTCTTTCTAATCACCATTCAATTAACCATCAATTTTTTCAAACGTATCATTGCATATACCGAGTTTCCTCCTTTCGATCTCCCTCTTCCCCCATTCTCCCTTCTCATTCCATTTTTGCTGGCATTGATTCAATTAGACGCTGCGCGGAAACGCGCGAACTACGCGATCCTCATTCGGATT
>NZ_VEBF01000664.1 GCF_007676705.1 Paenibacillus xylanexedens | reverse complement strand
CCACTCCATCCATCTAATCCTCACCTACTTCAACCCTCCCTCCTCCCACCTCCCACTCTCCATTATCCAATTCCAACACAACACATTCATCCCCCACAAACCCAATCATCCTAATATTGCTCACCACCTTTGCATCCACCATCTCCTTTAATCTCAACTCTCCCTCAATAATCCCCCAATCAATTCACCTACATACCACCCCCAATACTTCCCCACTCAAGCTACTCATCCACACC
>NZ_VEBF01000663.1 GCF_007676705.1 Paenibacillus xylanexedens | reverse complement strand
AAGCCAGCCAGCCGTGTATCAATCCACGCATGATTCTTACTGCTTCAATGCTGCCAACGGTTGCGGCCGTCTTTCTCCTTCTTCCAATACAAACCTTACATATCCCTACATCACCCCCACAAAACCTTCACCCACTCTCCCCATCACATCAACCACTCCACCTAACCCACCACAATCTCCTACATCTCCTTACCACCATCCAACTATCTACCCCCATTCCCACACTACAATCCAAA
>NZ_VEBF01000662.1 GCF_007676705.1 Paenibacillus xylanexedens | reverse complement strand
ATCCAATCCCATCCTCCCACACCTCAGCCAAACCTCCTACACCTTCCCTCACCCCTCATCTTCCCTTCAATTCAATCCTCACCTTACTTCCTTCTACACCTCCAATCACACCTACACCTACACCCCCCTCACCTACAAATCCTTCAACTTTCCCCCCTTCCTCTCCCCTACCCCACAACAACATACCCGATTCGCTCTCACTCAACACACCGTGATCTCCACCCAATCTCCTCTCC
>NZ_VEBF01000661.1 GCF_007676705.1 Paenibacillus xylanexedens | reverse complement strand
CTACAACGAATACAATCCTAGACGTATACCCCCCCCTCTTATCCTCGTATTTATCCTCCCACCCTTCCTTAATCACACCTTTATCTTCAATCCCATCAATCTCCTATCCCAATCCCACCCTCACCACCTCCCCATCCACTCCCTCAATGACACAACCACTCTCTTTACCCCACCCCCCCTCCGATTCCTTCATCCTCACTTCCTCCCCTTTCTCTTTCAACCAATCCGCCCCAAAC
>NZ_VEBF01000063.1 GCF_007676705.1 Paenibacillus xylanexedens | reverse complement strand
GAAGATGTGAGGGGGATGGAGGTGTTATTGGTGGGTGGTGGGGAGCGGGAAGGATGGTGAGTTTTGGGAGAATAAAGTGATGGAGATGGTTGAAGAAGTGAAAAATAGTATTGAGGAATGTGGGGAAGGAAGTTGTTAGGAAGACGTTGGGCTTTGGTGGGACGGGGAAGAAGAGGTGGGATATGTAGAAAGTGAAACGGGGTTGGTAGTGTTTTGTTAGGTAGAAGGAGTTGTGTGAGTTTGTGGAAAGGGTCATGGGGTAGTTGAAGGATGGGCAGGTTAGGGTGAATGGTAGAGAACGGATAGTTTGCGGATTGGGGAGCTGGTTGTGTAACTGGATTAACGAATGTAGATTTAGGAA
>NZ_VEBF01000660.1 GCF_007676705.1 Paenibacillus xylanexedens | reverse complement strand
TCAATATTCCATCTTATCCCGTCTCATTGAGCGACAACTTCTTCCTCCAACTCCCCAACCACCTCTCCCACACATTACATCCTCTCCTCTCCCTCACCCCATACTATCACCCAACTATCCACCTAACCAACCCTTCCCCACCCCTTCACCTCCTCCTCCCCAACCACCGCCACCCTTTTTCAACAAATTACCCCGCCAACGCCCACGTGACGATCTTCTCACCCCTCTGCAACCGC
>NZ_VEBF01000659.1 GCF_007676705.1 Paenibacillus xylanexedens | reverse complement strand
TCCTCCTCCACAATCTCCTCCACACTCCTGAAGCCAAACTGGCGTTCTCCCTCTACATTCTCCCTTTCCTCCACTAAAATCCCGTCTCTATCCTTCACCACACCACCTTTCAACAACAGAATCGCCACCTATTCTTTCAATCCATCAATTACTACCATCTTTTTCCCATCCAGCATCTAACAACGATCCAGCCACTTCATATCCTCTCTCACTTCAAAATCCCCAATAATCTCTCTC
>NZ_VEBF01000658.1 GCF_007676705.1 Paenibacillus xylanexedens | reverse complement strand
CATCAAACTTAACCAAATCCCTACATTCACTCAAACATTTCATCCAATCCAAATGCCTAAACCCGCACCATACACACCTCTAATCTCCCACCCTTCCCCTCGATCCCAAGACACCACAATCGCTCACATCCCTCTTCCAACTAACCCTGCTCAAATCAAAACCCCTCCTCCTTCCCCTACACACCGTATCCCCAACTACAGCCAATTCCTCCGCATTCACGATCAACTCGCTCAACT
>NZ_VEBF01000657.1 GCF_007676705.1 Paenibacillus xylanexedens | reverse complement strand
AAACGCCCCACCTGCCCCGCCCCATGCAGGCACACAAGCTGACATCATTTTCCCCCTCCATCAAGGTTTCCCTACATTCATCCATTTCCCTTACCACCCTCACTTCAACCCCCCCCCTCCTGACAACCCACCTAATAAAACTCACCATGCTCCAAACACTCACAACATCATCCTCCCCATTCCACCAACAACTATCATTTTCGATCAAGACAGTGCACAACTACTCCCCGATATCAC
>NZ_VEBF01000656.1 GCF_007676705.1 Paenibacillus xylanexedens | reverse complement strand
ATGGGTGGAGTGATGAGTAGTCGAGGAATGAAGAGGTTGGTGATGTTGGGGGATTGTGTGGGGGGTATGTTGAAGGGGAGGGGGGATGGGAGAATAGGGAGTAGAAGAGATAAAAGAAGGTTAGGGGTAGAATAGGAGAGTTGGGTAGGGAGAAGAAAAGGGAGGATAGCCAGGAAATGGATGGAGGAGATTCGGAAAGGCATGGAGAGTGGAGGGGAGGTAAGGGATAGATTTGGG
>NZ_VEBF01000655.1 GCF_007676705.1 Paenibacillus xylanexedens | reverse complement strand
GGGAAGGGGGTGGGGGGGACGGGATTTATGATGAGGGGTGGTGATGAGGAGTGGGATGGAGATGGGGAGTTTTATTAGGGGTGAGGGGGTGGGGGGATGTTTGATATGGGTGGATAGTATGTGAGGGGATTGGTGGAAGTGATGGGGGGGATGAAGTGGATTGGAGGTATGAGAGGTAAAGGCATGGAAGAACGGAGGATTACGAGTGAGAAAAGGAGAGGACAGAGGGTTCCCGTC
>NZ_VEBF01000654.1 GCF_007676705.1 Paenibacillus xylanexedens | reverse complement strand
CCCCACCCGTTACATCCACTTCCTCGACTCCAACCCTTCCACCCATATTCCACTCTTCACTCTTACCACTTACGCTTACCGAGTTCACCCCCACATCTTCCCAACCAGCCACTCCCACTTTCACTTCAAACTTTTCCTTCCCAACATCCACCTTCCTCTCCACATACAACTCCAATTTCACTTTCCTTTCTCTCCCAAATACCCTTTTCAATTCACCCCTCTCATTCAACAGCTTCT
>NZ_VEBF01000653.1 GCF_007676705.1 Paenibacillus xylanexedens | reverse complement strand
TTGATGAATGGGTTGGATAGGTGGGTGTTGGGGTTGAGGGTGAAGTGTTGGTTGGGGGAGAGGGAGTAAGGAGAGGCTATGTGAAGGGAGGGGAATTGAGGGAGAGAAAATAGGTTGAAGACGGGGATGATGGAGGTGAGGGATTGTAGGGGAGGGGTGATGTATGGAGGTTAAGGGAAGAGGGTGAGATGGAATACGTGGGAAGAATGGAGGATCAGGTGAAGATTGGAGGGTATG
>NZ_VEBF01000652.1 GCF_007676705.1 Paenibacillus xylanexedens | reverse complement strand
AAGTGAGAATATTTTTATTAGGAAGTGTGGTTAATGGAAGAGGGAGTGGAGTGATGTGGGGGGTGAGGAGGATGTATGTGTTTGATGAGGTTGGAGGGAGGATGGGTAAGGGGGGTTTTGTAATGGTCATTCAGTGGGTGGGTGGGATGTTGGGAGAATTGGTGGGGGGTTGGTTATATGAGGGGGTAGGGGTGAAGAAGGTGATGATTGGATGAGTGGGGGTTAATGGGTTAGGTT
>NZ_VEBF01000651.1 GCF_007676705.1 Paenibacillus xylanexedens | reverse complement strand
TCCCCACTCCGCTAATTTACCAATAACCTCCATCCAAAGCAACTGTACTATCATACACCCACTGATCTAAGGCACCATCCCCACCCCAAATATCCACAACTCCAACACCCCTCCACCCCACAACCTATTCACAACTCCAAAAACTTCTTTACCCCCACAATTTCTCCCTTCCAACACATCTTTCTTAACTCCCCCTACCCAAACAAAACACCCCATCCGGTAAATCATCACTACAAA
>NZ_VEBF01000062.1 GCF_007676705.1 Paenibacillus xylanexedens | reverse complement strand
TTTCTTTTTTTATCTAAACCACCCTTTCTTCACATTCTTCGTCAAATTCTTATCCTTCATACCCACCTTCCCACTCCCAAACTCCCTCGTCTTCACCCCATTACGCCCTCCACCACTCACATCCTCCCATCCCATTAAAGCCTCACTTCCCCCAACACCCCTCCTAACCCCAACCTCATCGTTCACCCGCCAGCTACTATTATACCAAATCAACGCATTCTTCTCTTCACTATTCCTATTCCTCCCTCTCACCTTTCTCAACTGCCCCTCACCCCAGTAACCAATCCAAACCATTTCACCATTCCCCGCTCCCCCATTATCCACCCACACAACCATTCCTTCCCAATCATGACCATCCCCC
>NZ_VEBF01000650.1 GCF_007676705.1 Paenibacillus xylanexedens | reverse complement strand
AAAGGGTTGGGACGGATGTGATATTTGCGATGGCGGGTGGAAGGGTAGTTGATTGGGGTGGAAGGTTGGGAAGTTGGGAGGGAAGTAGAGGAAATGGGGTGGGATAGTGTGGTGGAGGAGGGGGTTGAATAGTTGGATTAAGGGGAAGGAGATTGGTGTGTGAAGGGATAGGTTTCATGAGGTGTGGGACCGATTGGATTTTAGGCGAGTAGTGGTGGAGGTGGGGGGTGGGGGGTA
>NZ_VEBF01000649.1 GCF_007676705.1 Paenibacillus xylanexedens | reverse complement strand
ACCATTACTCCTTAACACCACCTCTCATCCAAATCCTTCAATCAACCATAATACCTTCTCTGATTCTTTACTTATACCCTAAACCTCAATCACTTCCTCCATATCTTCCCTTCCAGCATAACTCTTATTTTCAACCTCTTCTTCCAAAATCCTAATACCTTCTTCCTCATATTCATTTCCTACATCCCATACACCACTTCCTACTTCCAACTCCCCTCCCAATCCTTCTAACCCTCC
>NZ_VEBF01000648.1 GCF_007676705.1 Paenibacillus xylanexedens | reverse complement strand
GATTATGAATTATGGGATGTGATTAAGAAGAGGAATGCGGTTATAGTGGGTGGTAGTGGTGGGTGGTTAAACATGGGTGGGGAATGGTTAAGGTTGAAGGATACTGGGAATGAAGTTGAAAGAAGTAGGATCTATGATGGTATTGGGTTTGATGAATTTGGGTATGAATGTGAGTTTGAACGTGATTAGGTTAGGTTTGTTGAAGGGTAGCTGTTGGTTTTGTGTGAAGAGATTGAT
>NZ_VEBF01000647.1 GCF_007676705.1 Paenibacillus xylanexedens | reverse complement strand
TACTTTCTCACCCAACTCTTCTTCACCCACTTCCTATCCCCACTTTTTCAACCCACCTTCACTAAATTTCATCATATTACCTTTCTCTACCAATCTAACACTCTTACCCTTATCATCAGTTCCATACTCCACTCCTCCACCTACCAAACGTTTCGAACCTGCCCAAGAAACCGCTTTAATACCAGTACCCGAACTCGCAGCCAAGCCCATTTTCTTACCACCCATCTCTTCTTCCAG
>NZ_VEBF01000646.1 GCF_007676705.1 Paenibacillus xylanexedens | reverse complement strand
TGAGATCGAATAATAGTTTATTGCGGTATTGCGTATCTTGCAGGTGAATTTTTCGATGGTAGGTGTGAATGAATTGACGGGAATGAGTATAGAGTTTAAGGAGGGGGTGGAGAGGGGGGGAGTTATTGGAGGTGATCGTTTTGAGTGGAGGTTGAGGGGAAGGGGTATTGAAATAGGATATGAAAGATGGAAGAATGATAGGGAAGAAGAGGAAGAGGGTGAGGGATATAGGTGTGT
>NZ_VEBF01000645.1 GCF_007676705.1 Paenibacillus xylanexedens | reverse complement strand
TCAACATCAATTCTTCGAACATCCCCACTATCTCCCTAATTATTACCCAACACCCCCTGATTTTATACACAAAACCATTAACCAACCCCCCCACATCATTCTCCACATTCACCTTCAACGCCCCTTAAAACTCAAACACAAATTCCCCCAACCCATCTTTCTTTTCCTCCTTCCTCCTTCACTCCACGACCTCAAAGATCGCATTCACGGCCCTCGTACCCAAACCCAAGCCACCATT
>NZ_VEBF01000644.1 GCF_007676705.1 Paenibacillus xylanexedens | reverse complement strand
CTCCCTACGATACACCCCCCCTTCTTGCAGAATCGCAACAACGACTTCCACCAAATCACACAATCCACTCCCCACTTCCCAACCAATAATCAACCCATCCCCTGCTTCCCTCTCCAACCATTCCTCAATCTTCTCACCAACCTCCTCCCCTCTCCCCACCAATTTCCTCCCCCCTCTTGCTCCCCCCAAACCCACTTCACCCAACCTCAATCCCTCCTCCTTGCCATCCTTCTTCATC
>NZ_VEBF01000643.1 GCF_007676705.1 Paenibacillus xylanexedens | reverse complement strand
GATGGGGATGGCGGGTATGTGGGGGAACTTCTGTTTGAGTGCTGGCTTCAGGGTATGTTTGAGATAGATGAGAGGGTAGATTGGGTGATGGATGGGTAGAGGAAGGGGGGTGGGTGCAGGGTTGGGAATAGGATTTGGAATGTGATGGAGATGATGGGGTATGGGAGGTGGTTGGGAAGGAATATAAGGTTTGATGGGATCGAGGGGAGGTTTAGGAATCTTGATAGGGTTACTGAGA
>NZ_VEBF01000642.1 GCF_007676705.1 Paenibacillus xylanexedens | reverse complement strand
ATCCCCTCCATCCCAAGAGAACCCCTTCCCTTCACACCTAAACCCACCATACGTAACAAAACCCTTCAAAAATTATCTGCAATAACACTACTATCCCCTCCACACTTTCAACGTCTCGCCATTCGATATCAATATTCACATCTATACCCCCTTCACCTTCCAATCCTTCTCCACCTATTCCTCACTCTCAATCTCCTTCACAAGCCACAGCCTCCGATTCCCATTATACATCGTCAAT
>NZ_VEBF01000641.1 GCF_007676705.1 Paenibacillus xylanexedens | reverse complement strand
TTCGCACCTTTCTCACCCACACCCGTTACTAATCCAACCCCACCACCCACACTATCACCAATTACTCTCACACCACTCCCATCCACATCACTCCACTTCACTCCCTAATCAACTACCCACCCACTCTCTACCACCATCCATTCCACCCCCTCCCCTCCATACTCACCACTCCTCTCTCCCCAACCCATATACTCCAAACCCACAACCACATAACCCTCCTCACCCAATTCTCCCCCAG
>NZ_VEBF01000061.1 GCF_007676705.1 Paenibacillus xylanexedens | reverse complement strand
AATCAATCCGTACCTCCATCCATTCTTTTCCACCCACCCCCCCTCTCCTCCTTCATTCATCCCACCCAATCTCCAACCCACATCCACCCATAACCCCACATTCTCCTCACTCTCACCCCCAGGAACAGCGTAGTCTCAACCCTTTTCCCCATAAACCTCCTCCTCCTTCCCAAACTCCCTCTAACCACTACTCATCACCAAATATCCTACTCCCTCTTCACCTCCTCCCTCAACCATCTTCTGAAACCCCTGCCCCACCTCCCGTCATAACATCATTTTCTCATCCTCTATTCCATATCCACCAACCACATCATCCTCATCCCCCACATATACAATATCCCATTTCACCCCTTCCGCGTGAA
>NZ_VEBF01000640.1 GCF_007676705.1 Paenibacillus xylanexedens | reverse complement strand
GGGTGGTAGGAGTTTAGTGGCGCTTAGAGTGGTTTGGGAGGAAGTTGGTGTGAGTGTAAAATGGGAAGAGAAAAGGAAGACGGTTAGCATGTGATGGTGATATGGTATGATATATAGGGGAAAGGATAGAAATGGAGTGGAAGAAAGGTGGATTTAGAAGGGGATGGGATAGAGGGGGTGATTAAAAACGCGATAGAAGTGATGGAAAAGAGCAAATATGAAATGTTGGAAATTATGG
>NZ_VEBF01000639.1 GCF_007676705.1 Paenibacillus xylanexedens | reverse complement strand
AAATATGTGGAAATTGGTGAGACGAGGGAGGGGTTTCTTACGGGATGAAGAGCTGGTTGGGTGGGATGCGCGAGAGGGAGTTTGTGGAGGAGATGAGTGAGATGGGTTTTGACGGTTTTTTGTGTGATGAGGAATTGAAGGGCAATTTGGTTGTTGGTGAGGGGTTGAGGAATGAGTGGGAAGAGGTGTTGTTGAGGAGGAGTGAGGATATGGGGAGGACGAAAGGAGGTCTGAGCTG
>NZ_VEBF01000638.1 GCF_007676705.1 Paenibacillus xylanexedens | reverse complement strand
TTTTATTTTATAAGTTTGATTTGAGCTTGGCGGAAGGGTGTCAGGTCATTTGGATTGAATTGTGGAACTATGTGAGGTATAATGAAAAAAGTTATGTTGAGAGTTTAGTGGGTTAAACGAGGGATTGGTTTCAGGTGGTTTGGGGAATCAGAAGGAATGAAGGAGGGATGGGGTAATGAGTATCTGGAATAATGAGGTTGAGGATGTGGGGAAGGTGGGGCGGGTGAAGTTGGGTGGT
>NZ_VEBF01000637.1 GCF_007676705.1 Paenibacillus xylanexedens | reverse complement strand
GAGGTAGGGTATGCATTGGAGGGGGAGTGGATATGAGGTGAGGAGTGGTGAAGTGTGATCGATGTTTTAAAGTGAGGATGATTTGGGGATAAGTGGGGGGAATGGGGAGTAGAACGGAGGTGGTGGGGATTAAGAGGTTAGGCTGGTGAGGTTGTTGTGTTAGCCGGGTGAGGAGGAATTGCGAGGCTTGATGTATATAGAGGAGTTGGCTCTGCTTGAGCTGGTTGATGACAGCGGG
>NZ_VEBF01000636.1 GCF_007676705.1 Paenibacillus xylanexedens | reverse complement strand
TAAGATCAAACCTCTCCCGACCTCCATACCCACCCCCTCATCAATATCCACAATATTGAACCATTTCTATATATCAATCATTATCCAACCTTCAATAACCCTCCCCAACTACTCTTCTTCTCCCAACCTTCCCTCACACCTCCCATTCACTCACTCCAAACCCACCTCCCCTCCAACTTCTTTCATCCCCTTCCCAACCAAATCCTCCTCACACAACAACCTCCCAAATTCCTCCCCT
>NZ_VEBF01000635.1 GCF_007676705.1 Paenibacillus xylanexedens | reverse complement strand
TCTCCACTGTACTCCCTATCCACCTGTTCTCCTTTCCCCTCCTCCTCCTTCCCATCCTACTGATCTGCCCTAACCCCCCTAACCCTCTCTTCCTCCAACCCCCATAACACATATCTACTATATCCCTTTCATCTCCCAATATTTCAACAACTACATCAAAACCCCACTTACCTACCCTCCCCACTTCTCCCTCCACATCCTATCCCATCTACTCTTTCACCCGACCAACCTCATCTTT
>NZ_VEBF01000634.1 GCF_007676705.1 Paenibacillus xylanexedens | reverse complement strand
CGGTGGACCAATCATTGAGTCACATCGAACAAGAGCCCATTCATTCTCTTATTCTCCCTTCTACCCACTATCCTTTCCTTATCCACACTATTCAGCAGCTTATCGCACACCAACTGAACCTAATCACTTCCCCACATCAAACCCCCCCCCAAATCACTACCATTTTATATCATAAACCCAAACTCCCCACCCCCAATGAGACCCCCCTCCGTCAATTTTTCTCCACTCCTCACCCCCC
>NZ_VEBF01000633.1 GCF_007676705.1 Paenibacillus xylanexedens | reverse complement strand
CCCCACCCCCAATTGATCCTCTAATATAATCAACAAACCCCTAATAACATCCTTAACCACACCCTCTCCACCCAACCCAATCCCAACTCCCACCACACCCCCACTCCCCACCACCCCTCCAACTTCCATATTCATCTCTCATAACACTAGCACAATCATAATAAAATTACATCTTATCCACCTCGCATTTTTCAACACTTCCCCTACCGTTACCAATCTCCCCGCATTTACCCGAATC
>NZ_VEBF01000632.1 GCF_007676705.1 Paenibacillus xylanexedens | reverse complement strand
CATACTACGTCGACAACGCCTTCTCCGACCTCCCACCCGGCACCTTCATTCAAGTCCAAAACCAACCCAAACAATACATTATCCCCAACTTAAACCAAATCAGTCCTAATCCCACACCCTTCATCCACAACCTTCAAACCTTCCACCAACACACCCCACTCCCGCTCATCTTCCCTCATTTTGTGCACCATCACCCGATGACACTATATCAATTGTATCCTCCACCTACCCCCAAAAG
>NZ_VEBF01000631.1 GCF_007676705.1 Paenibacillus xylanexedens | reverse complement strand
CCCCTCCTCCATCACCGAACTCCCTCTCAACTCCCTACCCCTATTTCACCATCATCTCCACCTCCTTCTACCCCTCACCCACCCCTTATCCCCCAACCAACCCCCCATCCACCATTTCCACCATCTCCCCATCATCACGTTCTCCAAACCCACCTGCTACCCTAAATTAACCGACCACCTCTTTCACCCCTCTCCCGTCATCCCTCACATTCCTATCGACATTCACTCCTTTCAACCG
>NZ_VEBF01000060.1 GCF_007676705.1 Paenibacillus xylanexedens | reverse complement strand
CTTTCCACGACTTCCACCCCTTACTTACACTCAACCTTCAAGGTTTGCAGGCTCATTTTCCTCATTCAACACACCTTCAATAAAGATGACAAAATTCACTACAACCCAACTCGTCTTCTACCGTTCTTTTTTATCCACATCAACAACCTCCCACTCACCCGCATTCCCCCATTCACCATAATCCACCATCACTACCTCCCAATCCCAACCACACTCACATACAACAACACCCATTTCCCGCTAACCCCCCTCTTCCATCATATACCCGCTCCCACCTTCCCCACCTAACCAATCTCCTTTCTCCCCTCCAATACCCAATATTCCCCCTACCTCAACCCCCATCTTCTTGCCACCCTCTCCTTC
>NZ_VEBF01000630.1 GCF_007676705.1 Paenibacillus xylanexedens | reverse complement strand
AGGGTGTAGTTGGATGATAGGATTGGGGGGGAGATGGGTTTAAGGGATGGAATTGAGGGGAAGCTGGTGAGTGGTTTTGAATATTTTGGGGTGAGGGATAGTGTGGATGTATGTTAGGTGAAGTGGTGGGGTAAAGGGTAGGAGGTGAATGAAGTAGAGAAGGTGTATAGGGATAAGAAAATGGGTGGTAAGCAGATGATGGAAAGTGTGAAGAAATAGGTAAGGGATGTGGATGATG
>NZ_VEBF01000629.1 GCF_007676705.1 Paenibacillus xylanexedens | reverse complement strand
CGAGATTAAAAATCTCATTTGTGCTCCAGTCGATTAAGCCAAGGCTTGTTTCAAACTTTCGCGCTCATTCTGCAAGCAGAATGTTTACTCACTCGTTGTTCAGTTTTCAAAGATCAAACTTATTTTGTTACCGAATGTCGTTCTCCTCAGCAACTTTTATATCTTATCACATCCGAACCAACTTTGCAAGCTCTTTTTTTAAGTTTCTTTCGAAGCTTATCCGTTTCGCTTGCCGCAC
>NZ_VEBF01000628.1 GCF_007676705.1 Paenibacillus xylanexedens | reverse complement strand
ACATCCCTTTCCACAAACGCTCCATCCAACCACAACATCGTCCTCCCAACCCCCCAGCACGATTCTCTACCTCTCTCCCACTTACCAAACCAACCCCAATTTTCATCACCTTCTCCCGCACCCCATCCAATCTCTCCACTCTTCCCCATCAACTTCCTCATGCATATCACCAACACATTATCCAAGAGTTCCCTCCATTCAATCACCCCTATCCCATCAATCTGACACAGACGGCCTCC
>NZ_VEBF01000627.1 GCF_007676705.1 Paenibacillus xylanexedens | reverse complement strand
TTGGGGATAAGCGGTGATGATGATGACGTTGATATGTGGATGAATTTGTTTAATATGGTTGAGGATTTCGAGGCGGTCCATCGGAGGAATCTTGATATGGAGGAGTACGAAATGAGGGTTGTCATTGTTGACAATTTGCAGGGGAATCTTGGCGTTGGGTGGTTGAAAGGTGTTATATGGTTGAGTGGTGAACAGTTGGATTAAGAGGATTCGAATAGGATTGTGGTGATGAAGAATTA
>NZ_VEBF01000626.1 GCF_007676705.1 Paenibacillus xylanexedens | reverse complement strand
ATCCCTTCTCTAACTCCCTCACCACCATCAACTAACCCTCATATTCCACACCACAATCTTATCCTCACCCCACCCTTTCACCACACCCCTCCCCTTAACCTCATCCACCCATCTCTTCACCACCCTTCCTTCCCTCCTCTCTCCTCTAACCTTTACCCCTCACTTCACCATCACCTTCCTCATCTCCCAACCACCTCTCATTTATCCTTTCACCATCCTGTCCCCTAATCACTTCATTC
>NZ_VEBF01000625.1 GCF_007676705.1 Paenibacillus xylanexedens | reverse complement strand
CTCCCCACATCCCTTCCTCTCCTCTCCCCATATCCTCACGTCACCACTTCTAACCACAACCATACCCCATACCCCCCCCCAAAACCACCCACCAACACCACCACTACACCCTACTCCTCCCTTACCCATCAACCTTCAAACAATCCCCTCATCCCCTCTCCCACCCATTTCCCTTCCATCATCATCCTCATCCCCTCTACCACCACCACCCCTCACCCCACCGCAACTACCCCCCCCAT
>NZ_VEBF01000624.1 GCF_007676705.1 Paenibacillus xylanexedens | reverse complement strand
AATTGGGATGAGATGAAAGATGAAATGGTGTGTATAATAGGAGATAATTATTAGTCGTTATTAGGATTTAAGGAGTTTGAGATAAGGTTGGTGTATTTAGGACGGGAGGCATGTGGGGTATGGGGCGAATGCGGGATGAAGGAGGAATGTGGGGAGGGTGAATATTTTGTTAGGTGATGTGAGATCGTTGTTGATATTGGTTAAATAAGTGGTTTTGGATTTGAATGGAAGATGGTTTT
>NZ_VEBF01000623.1 GCF_007676705.1 Paenibacillus xylanexedens | reverse complement strand
ACCCTTACACTAACATCAACATATCTAAAAACCAACTTCAACTTTTCTTCAAAACTCCATTTCTCGTTCTTCCTTCCTTATATTATATTTTCTCCCTAAAAAACCAAAACATCCCCCTTTTTGTCCTCCCACATCTTCTCATCATTTTCATTTCAAATTACAATCCCACTAATCCCTCACCTCTGTACTCATCCCTAACCACAATATTCCCATAATCGCCTTGAACCCCCGCCTCAATA
>NZ_VEBF01000622.1 GCF_007676705.1 Paenibacillus xylanexedens | reverse complement strand
AGGGTGTTGATTGGATAGGTTGGGGTTTTGGGTTAGGGAAATGATTGGAGATGGGGAAGTTGTTGGATGTGGTTAGAGGGGTTGGTTTTGTTGGGTTATTGTTAATGAGAGATGTGAGGTGGTGGTATGGGGGAGGGATGTTGGTTAGGTATGGAATTGTTTTGTATGAAGAGTATATTGTATGGGGTAATGATATGAGCCGTGTTGAAACGGGATTGTTTAGGATGAAGAGTTTGCTC
>NZ_VEBF01000621.1 GCF_007676705.1 Paenibacillus xylanexedens | reverse complement strand
GGGTGTGTGTTTGTGATTAAGGTGGGTATGGGTATTGTGGGGTTTGTATTGGCCTTGAAAATGATTGGTAAGGAGGAAGGGGATGGGTGGAAAAAGTGGGATTTGAGGAGTTGGATTGAGATGATGATTGGGATGGTGGGAATTATGTATTGGATGAAGGAATTGAGAAGGCGGGAAGGATGTGTGACACTCGGTATGCTTGGTGCAGTGATTGGGGTTGTGTGCGTTATGATCTTTAT
>NZ_VEBF01000059.1 GCF_007676705.1 Paenibacillus xylanexedens | reverse complement strand
ATATGTTTGAAGAAGGTGGTTGAGAAAAATTCTGGGGGGAGGGGGATCGGTTGTTGGGAAAATTAAGAGGGGAGGAATGGGGTAAAGGGATATAGAAGGATTTAGATGATGATGTAAAGGAATTTGGAGTTTAGGGGTTATGGATGGTGTGGGAGTTATGGATGGTGTTGTATTATTGGTATGATTGAGTGAGGAGTTGAGGAGGTAATATGGGAAAGTTATTGGTTTGTGGATTAGATTGTAAATTAGGAATGAGTGAAGTTGATTAAGGGAATGTGGTTGTTGGTGAGGGAGTAAAGTGTTGGAAGGAAGTAGGTTAGGAGAATGTAAATTTTTGTGTTGATGATGTATAAATAGAAGCTG
>NZ_VEBF01000620.1 GCF_007676705.1 Paenibacillus xylanexedens | reverse complement strand
AAAGTGAAAGAAGATATTCCGAAAGATGCCGATGATGTGGTCGTATACGTAGTAAGCGACGGCATCGAAACATGCGGCGGAGATCCTGTCAAAGCCGCCAAAGATTTGGTGTCCGATGACATCGAAACCGTTGTGAATATCATCGGTTTTGATGTGGACAACGAAGGGCAAAAACTGCTGAAAGAAGTGGCCAGTGCAGGCAATGGGGAGTTTACGTATGTTCACTCCGAGCGTGACCT
>NZ_VEBF01000619.1 GCF_007676705.1 Paenibacillus xylanexedens | reverse complement strand
TTCGTTTCCATAGTCCCGATAAACACTTTCATTTTCCTACCAACTTCCTCCTATCTCCTAACATCAACCTCAACAACTTCAACAAACTGCTTAAATCCCTCCAAACCATCAACCCCCACATCTATCTCCCACCGCCCGTTGCCGACAAACCCACACAATCACTACACCCTATGTTATTGCTCAACTACCATCCCCTACTCTTCCTCCAACACACGTGAATAACATGATACCGCAATATTT
>NZ_VEBF01000618.1 GCF_007676705.1 Paenibacillus xylanexedens | reverse complement strand
AAGAAGGCTATTGGATCGGTGAAGGAGTGAAAGTGATGGGGTGCAGGGTGAAAACGATGGGTTATTAGGATGAGATTGAAGTGTTAGAACGGTGCAGTGACAGGGAAGGGGGGGATGGAGTCTATAGAAGAGAAGAGGTATGGGAAGTTGAAGTGATTAGAAGGGTTGGTTATGTGAATTTGAGGATAGGGGATATTGGAAAGGTGATGTGTGGTGAAGTGGGAGTAGGAGAGGCGGTGG
>NZ_VEBF01000617.1 GCF_007676705.1 Paenibacillus xylanexedens | reverse complement strand
TGAATTGCCTTCTTCCACTCCATTTCTACTATTCCTAGCCCCCTCCTTACAACCTCCATCCTCTATCCCTTGTTCAAACCACTGAGTAACCTTCCACAACCCATTTTCCAACTCCTCCACCTCCTTCATCACACCACTCTCCATCTCAATCAACCCTTCCCAACTATTCAACATCCACCCAATCCTTTTTCAGCGATTACTCACCATATTCACAACCTCACTCCTCAACTACTCCACCTA
>NZ_VEBF01000616.1 GCF_007676705.1 Paenibacillus xylanexedens | reverse complement strand
CCTTAATGGCAAGGTGAATTTGAAGGTCGGGGTGTGAAGTGAACTTAACTGCGTTGGGAATGATGTTGGTAAGTACGTGTTTAAGAGGGTAAGGATGAGGATAGAGAGGAGTGGGAGGAAGGTTAGGATAGGTAGGAAGGTATGAATCAAAGTAAGGCATTAAAGGAGTGATGAGGGAGGTGTCTGAAGAGGAAGTAAGGGAAGAGTTAAGGAAATATGGAGGGAGAGGGGTTGGTGAAG
>NZ_VEBF01000615.1 GCF_007676705.1 Paenibacillus xylanexedens | reverse complement strand
TACAAACCTTCTTCTTTTACTGAATCTCAGGCTCTCTTACCCAATCCTTTCAATCACCTCTCCTTCCTCGTTCTTAATCTCTCTTTTAACAATCTCAACGATAATATCATCTAACCAAACCATCTCCAATGTCCCTTCAACCCCACGAACCTTCTCTCCCACTTCCTCAACAATCTCCCTGTTCACCCTCACGCTAATTTCTCTGTCCGATTCCAATACCCCTCCCTCTTCTCCTCCTTC
>NZ_VEBF01000614.1 GCF_007676705.1 Paenibacillus xylanexedens | reverse complement strand
ATAATAGGCTTTAAGGGGTGAGAAGGAGGTGATCGGTTTGGGATGGATTGGAGGAAGGGGAGGAAGGGGAAAATGAATAGGTGGATTGGGATAATGAGGAATGGTGGATGGAGGGTTAATGTGGATAGGGAGGTTGCGGGTGGAGAATAATGGGTTTTTGATATGATAGTTGACGTCAGGGATGTTAAGGGGGAGGAGTTCGGAGTTGAGGGTGTGGAAGAAGTGTCGAGGGTTGTGGGG
>NZ_VEBF01000613.1 GCF_007676705.1 Paenibacillus xylanexedens | reverse complement strand
TATGAGTATGAATTAATGATGCAAAGGGTTGAGAATGGCTGAGCGAATTGGTGCTTGTGTTGATATATATTTTAAGGATGTTAGGGAGAATTTGTTGAGGGGGATGAGTGATTAAAGGAAAATAATAAGTTAAAAAGTTGGAGTATGAAGATAGGGGGGGTTTGTGCTGTTCTTGTGTGATCGACTGTGCAATCTGGGGTTTAGGTTGAAGGAATGGGGATTGTTGGGGAACTTGTTGTG
>NZ_VEBF01000612.1 GCF_007676705.1 Paenibacillus xylanexedens | reverse complement strand
ATCACCTTCCACCCTCCCAACTTCCTTCCTCCCTATCCTCCTCACCTTCTCCTTACACCCCCACCCCAACCTATCAATCGTCCTCTTAACAAACCCCAACAATTCCTCAACCAAAACCCATCCTATTTCATCCCAGAGCAATTTAAAAATAAACCCAACCTCAACATCCACCCTCAAACGACTCCCCCTCACATTCTTGACGCCATTCAATCCGTCCGCCCTACCTTGCATCCTTTCGTT
>NZ_VEBF01000611.1 GCF_007676705.1 Paenibacillus xylanexedens | reverse complement strand
CCCTACCCTTTCACCCACACCACATTCAACCCAAACATCACCACCACCAACAACAACCTCCATAACATCCATCAACTCTCCCGCAACCACTATTTAATCAGTACTGTAGCCGCACCAACCTCTGCTCCAATCGTTACCCCCCACTTCTACCAGAACTTCCACCCCATCGCCAACCCAACTCCTCCATCCACAAAACCTCCCCCATACCTATTAAATCAACCCCAGTCCCCCATAAAGCTC
>NZ_VEBF01000058.1 GCF_007676705.1 Paenibacillus xylanexedens | reverse complement strand
ACTCCTCCCTCCTTTCCACCAATACCCTACCACCCACCCTCTTCAACTCCTCCTCGATCCACCCCCAATCCCCTCTTTACCCCCTAATATACAACAACCATTCTCCCCAATCCCACACCACCCATTCAATAACCTCCCCAAACATCCCGCTCTTTCATCTCCTCACCTCATCCTCAACTTAAATCATCATCAACTCATCCTCACCCTAACCCATCATCCAATACCCCCTACCAACACGCCCAAACCATCCTCTCCAACCTCACTCCCCCTGTCCATTATCAACCAACCCGCCCAATCACTCCCCCCTACCTTACACATACTTACCTCTTCCCCTAACCCAACCACACTAACCCCCCTCATTCCCCT
>NZ_VEBF01000610.1 GCF_007676705.1 Paenibacillus xylanexedens | reverse complement strand
ATGCTGAATAGATGTATACAAGGGAATGGATAGTGGTTTTGATGGAGGGTTTGAAGGATTGAGGTGGTGGTGGAGATGGGTTGGGAAAGTGGAGGGTGGAAGGAAGTGAGGAGATTTGGGTTGGTAAGGATAGGGGAGGTGTTGATGAATTAGATGGAGTTAAATTTGGTAAAAGGTGGATTGGAAGGAGGGTAGTTGTTTGGAATGATGTGTGGTTGAATTGAGATAAGAGAGAAAGAA
>NZ_VEBF01000609.1 GCF_007676705.1 Paenibacillus xylanexedens | reverse complement strand
AACTCTAATCCAATCCCCACGCCACCTAAACTTCTCGTTACCAAAGTAAATCCCAACGATCAATCTCTATTAACCCCAATTCAATTCCAACTCCCTCATCCTTCCAACATTCTCATCCATACCAAACTAACCCATCTCAATCCCCTCATTCAATTCCACCCTTTCCACTATCCCACATATACATTCCTACACACCAACCCACACCCTTTTCTTATTCAACAACCTCACACCCTACTATCT
>NZ_VEBF01000608.1 GCF_007676705.1 Paenibacillus xylanexedens | reverse complement strand
CCTTTAATTTTAAATATCAACCCAATCTTCACCATCATCCTATCACACAAAACGTTCCATCACCATATTATTCAAAACCCTTCCACCCACCACCACTTCACACAACAATTCCACTCCAATCCCAACCAACCCCTTCCTCAACCATTCCCCATCCTAATCCCCCAACACATTAACCTACCTACCCTTCACCAACACCACAATCACTATCTTCTTCTCATACCTCCCAATCCTTCCAACCTA
>NZ_VEBF01000607.1 GCF_007676705.1 Paenibacillus xylanexedens | reverse complement strand
AAGGATAAAACGTTTTGGTAATAACTATAAAAGGGTTACTGAAAGTGGTTAGATGATAGATTATAGTGCTATGACCAGGTTAGGTGAAGAACAAAAAAAGGGGTTTTTGAAGGGGTTTTTTTGGAATGAAAATGAATGGGTTTTATGGGTTGTTTTGAATTTTATTTGAGATGTTTTGGAGTGGAGAGGGAGAGAGGTTGTTTGAGGGAAAGCGTGTATTGTTTGTGGATTTCTAGTGGA
>NZ_VEBF01000606.1 GCF_007676705.1 Paenibacillus xylanexedens | reverse complement strand
CGGGAATATATTGACTTACGCTCCCTTCAACCGATTCTCTAACCTCCTGCTTCGACACGAGTCCTAACATCACGTTCACTTCTCCTCCATACCAAAGTAACTTTCCCCCTCTAAAACAAAACTCTTCACCCCCAACCACTCCTCCCCATTCATCACCTTCAACCCACTTCAACAACACATCTCACCCCCCAATCCTTCCTCCAAATTCCCTCAATTCCACCACCACTTCTACCCTCGCTC
>NZ_VEBF01000605.1 GCF_007676705.1 Paenibacillus xylanexedens | reverse complement strand
AAGGGTATGGCGGGTGGTCAATGGGGTAGGAGGTATTAAAGAAGAGAGGGGGGGGAAGGTGGTTGAAGCTTCGGAAGAGTTAGGGTATGTGGGGAGGGGAGTTGCTGGGAGTTTTGGGAGAAGTAAGAGGGGTAAGGTTGGTGTAGTGTTGGGTTATGTTGGGAAAGGGGAGGTGTTGTGGGGGTATTTTTTGTGGGAAATGGTGAGTGGGATTGGGAGGAAAGGGAGAGAGAATGGGATG
>NZ_VEBF01000604.1 GCF_007676705.1 Paenibacillus xylanexedens | reverse complement strand
GGACGAGCTGCTACAATAATCAACTCACTGCGCTGCAATCCCGCAGTCATTTTCTCCACATCCATCAACCCGCACCCAATTCCTCTCCTTCTTCCCTTATTCTCATCCAGCCTTTCCACTCGATCCAATACTTCCATCACTACCTCCTCAATCCCTATAAAACCACTACTCCAACCACCCTTCCAAATCTCCACAATACCACCCTCACCTTCTCCCAGCATACCTGCAACATCTTCCCCGC
>NZ_VEBF01000603.1 GCF_007676705.1 Paenibacillus xylanexedens | reverse complement strand
GAGATGCTAGATGTAGATGGGGGATGGGTGGAATGGGATGAACGTGGGAGAGGAGAAGCATATGTGGGTGCGGGTAAGGTTGAATGATTGGAAGGGAAGAGGATGAGTGGAGTGGTATAGAAGGTGGAATATGGAGGGAGGAAGGGGTGTGGTAACAGCGCGTGGTCTGGTGAATGATGGGGAAGGGAAAAGAGGTACGGGGAGGTGGAGAGGCTGGGGGTGGTGGGTATGGAATGTGAAT
>NZ_VEBF01000602.1 GCF_007676705.1 Paenibacillus xylanexedens | reverse complement strand
CAATGGTCCTTCGATCCTCATTCCTCCCATGTTAGTCGCCATTCTTCCACAACCCCCCGCCCCCCTTCCAAACCCAATTCCCTCCAAACACCCACCATCCACAACACTTCCTTTCTCCCCAACCCCAACACCCCTACTTCCACTCCTACACCCCCCATTCTATCCCCTCAACATCACAAACAGATCCTCTTTCTACCCCCCATTCCTCCGTCCACCTACCCCTCCACTATATTTCCCATTC
>NZ_VEBF01000601.1 GCF_007676705.1 Paenibacillus xylanexedens | reverse complement strand
TTATGAATATGGTTGGTGGGGTGATGGAGAATGAGCAGTTGGGAAGGATGAATGAGGGGAGGCGCTAGGGGTAGGCTTTTGGGTTGTGGAGGGGAGAATGTGGGGATGAGTGGATGGAAGTGAGGAATAGGGAATTTGGAGAAAATGGTGTTGGGTTGAGTGTGGATGTGGGAGAGTTGAAGGTGGTCGATTTGGTGATTGAAAGGTAATAGTGGGTCTTGGAAGGGTGGATGAGATGAGT
>NZ_VEBF01000057.1 GCF_007676705.1 Paenibacillus xylanexedens | reverse complement strand
CTGTACAATCTCATTCAAAACCTCTTCCACCTCACCCTCTTCCCCTCCAACATCCCCCTAACCAAGCACTTCCCCCACCATTCCTCCTTCTTCCTCCAACCATCAAACCACTCTCCCAGCTGTTTCCCCCTCAACCTCCAACATCACCTTTTTCCCTCCCACATCATCTCCCCCCAATTCACCAATAACCCCCTCCCTCCTCCCATCATCATCCCCTACTACCGACCTTAATTTCCGCTTTCTAACTCCATTCACCCTCTTCTATCCTCTCCCCCCAATTCACCATTCCCCCACAACACTCCATCTACCTCCCATTTTCCTCCCACCCAAGCCCACCAATAACCCTCTTTATACCCACCATTCCCCC
>NZ_VEBF01000600.1 GCF_007676705.1 Paenibacillus xylanexedens | reverse complement strand
TGGGTGGGGTTATGAGTTGGGAAGATGGGAAGAAATGAAACGAATAGAGGGAAGAAAGGGAGTTGAAAGTGAAAAAGGTGAGGGTGATGGGTGTTGAAAATAATGGTGGAGAAGATACCGATGAAAATGGAAGATAGAAAGGGAAGGGAGGTATGGAGGAGAAGTGGAATTAAGATGGGGGCTAGGGGAAGAGGAGGAAGGAAACGTAGATAAGAGGTCTCATTGGTGTGGATAATGGGGG
>NZ_VEBF01000599.1 GCF_007676705.1 Paenibacillus xylanexedens | reverse complement strand
TTTTGTGCTGTTGGGATTAGGGGGAAAGTGAGGTTAGGGTGTTTCATGTGTGGCTTGGGTTTACTAGAGATGGGAAGTTGTTTTTGGAATTGAGGAGAGTGCGGATAATCAGGTGGATGATGGGGTTGTTTCAGAGATAGGAGGTTAAAGGTGTGTTGTGGGAATAGGTGGATGTGGTTGGGAAAAGGAAGGAGATGTTTGAGTGTGTGTGGTTGAGGGATGAGATGGAGTGTGGGATGAA
>NZ_VEBF01000598.1 GCF_007676705.1 Paenibacillus xylanexedens | reverse complement strand
AGTTTTGGAGGAAGGATGGGAAGTGGGGGTGGAGGAAGTGTTGGGTAAATTGTATGAGGGTGAGAGGGGTGGGGGAGAAGGGGAAGAGAGCGTGGTAGAGGTTTTTGTGGAAGTTGTGGATGAAGATGAGGGGGGTGTGGGTGAGGAGGTGGAGGAAAGATGAAGGGGATTGTATTAAAAGTTGCCGCACTGCAGAGCTATGGGCAGATGGAGGAGATTGAATTTACCGTGCTGACGGAAA
>NZ_VEBF01000597.1 GCF_007676705.1 Paenibacillus xylanexedens | reverse complement strand
GATAGTGCAGGACGGAATGAGCTGGGGGTTTGGACTGGTGCATATGGGGATTGGAGTGTTTGTGATAGTGGGGATGATTGGTATGGGGGAAAAGGAAATGGGAATGTGGGTGGTGCTTGAGAGGGTGGATAAATGGGTTGGTGAGAGATAGAGAGAGATTGGGATTGGTGAGGTGGGGGATGGTTTGTTTGGCGAAGGATAGGGATGGGTAGAGAAGATTATGAGCGGGGGGGTGAATGAT
>NZ_VEBF01000596.1 GCF_007676705.1 Paenibacillus xylanexedens | reverse complement strand
CGTCTTCGACTCCAGTTTCCCCCTATCCCGCAACATAACTCATCTGACCCCCGTTATCCCCTACAATATACTCCATTTCTCACACCCCAAAATCCTCATATCTTCCTTTTTTCACACGCTCACTCACCCAATCCCAATACACAAACCACATAAAACACCCATTCCCTCCATATCCCAGCCAACCCCATTCATCCACCCACCCCACACCTCCCCCTCTCTATCTCACTCTCTCTCCATTCCT
>NZ_VEBF01000595.1 GCF_007676705.1 Paenibacillus xylanexedens | reverse complement strand
ACCCTCACCATATTCCCCAACAAATCCTGCTTAACCTCTCCAATCCCTTCCCCCCCCTCCTCATCCAAATCCCATCCACCCCACTTCCATCACCAACGATGTTTCACGTGTCCACGGCTCTCCCCCTTCTGTATTATCCAGAAGAGTGCTACCCTCACCTTGTGCTATCCCACACCCCCCTACCCCCAACCATCCACCTAACCAATATTCTTCCACCTCTTGTCTCCCTCATCACCAACAT
>NZ_VEBF01000594.1 GCF_007676705.1 Paenibacillus xylanexedens | reverse complement strand
GTTGTGTAGTGGAGGGATGGGTGAAGGAGGGGGGATGATTGCGAGAAAGGGTGTGGGATATGGGGGGTTGGATGGTGTAGTGGTTAGGATTTTGAAGAGGAAAGATGGGATTGGAGTGTTGTCTGAGGATGGGGTGGAGATTTTGATTGATGTGGGTATGAATACGGTGAGTGTGAAAGGCAAGGATTTGACTTCATATGTCTGTGATGGGGATAGTGTTGGGAAAGGAGAGAAGGTGGTA
>NZ_VEBF01000593.1 GCF_007676705.1 Paenibacillus xylanexedens | reverse complement strand
AGGGAAAATGCGTGGCCAGGGTATGGAAAGGCTGAGGCACTTGAATGGGATTTGTGGAAATAATTTAATATGTTGGTTATATGGATGATAAAAGTGAATGGGTTGATGTGAAGGATAGAAGTGGGTAGGGAGGGGGGTAAAGGCGGGAAGATTAGGTTTGATAATAGTTGTGGGGTTGTGTGGTGTGGGAAGAAAGTGAAGGATAGTGAGGGGTTTGGGATGTTGGAGATAGGGGGGGTGG
>NZ_VEBF01000592.1 GCF_007676705.1 Paenibacillus xylanexedens | reverse complement strand
AGATGGAAAAAGAAGGTACAGAGGTGGAGTTTGGAAGGGTTGGGTGGGAGTATTATGGAGATGTGGATGTATTTATTGGTAGGGATAATGAGGGTGTTGATGTGTTGTATAAAAGGGTGAATGGGTGTAGGTTGATGGATTATGGGGAGAAGGAGAAGGTTGATATATATATGTGTGATGATGGAGGAAGGGGTGAGGTAGAGGAGGTTGTTAGACAGTCCGGTGCGGGTTATGTGGGTTT
>NZ_VEBF01000591.1 GCF_007676705.1 Paenibacillus xylanexedens | reverse complement strand
GGGGAAGTTGACATAGTGGCGTGGGAGGAGCGAGATAAAGTCTTCGTTTGTGGGTTGGAGGGGTAGGTGGTGGAATAGAAGAGGGGTGGGGTGAGGGAGATGGATGAGGGGAATATGTTGGTGTTGGGGGAGGTGAGGGAGGGGGATGATATAATGGGGATGGGTATGAGTGAATGTGGGGTGGTGGGGGAAATAGGGAGGATGGAGCGGGGTCAGGGGTACGGGACGAGCGCTGGGTTGG
>NZ_VEBF01000005.1 GCF_007676705.1 Paenibacillus xylanexedens | reverse complement strand
TTAAATTTTGTCTTTTTTGTACTGTCTACTTGACAGGGTTATGACCATTTTAGCGGCTTTTTTTTGTTATCAGGAACCAAATTCCTGTCTAAAGCTGATCAAACTTTTATTGGAATCTAACGTTACTATTGTAAGATTAAAAATTACATGAAGTGGGTGAGTCACTGTGAAAATGAAGCATTTGAAAAAAGTAGTTGTCGTTGCATTAGTGATGTCGGTGTTATTACCATTGGGGGCTCAAAAATCTGAAGCAGCATCCAAATACGTTGATTTGGAAATTCAGTGGGCAGACGGTCGTATTAACCATGTTGAGACGTTAATCAAGGATGGAGTCACTTACGGAAGTTTTTTCTCACTGGGTATTAAGGCAGGCCTAGTGTGGGGGATGGAAGATGATAATACGGCCGTACTGAAGAACAGTCAGAAGCATATTGTTGTGCACTTGGGAAGCAGCATTGCCGAAGTGGATGGTCAAAAAGTAGATATGGGCAGCGAACCTGTGTGGTATATTAGTCACCTTTATGTACCCATTAGATTTCTTGCATCTGCTATGGGCGGGGAAGTGACTCATCGAGATACGAAGACGAATAAGATAACCGTGACTGGGCTGAGCAATTATACCGATACTTTTTATGGTAGCAACATGGGTTACACCTATGTCATTCGCGCTGCAAAAGGAGATCTTGAGATTACGAATGCTTCTACTGGACAAAAGAGTTAAATTCCGTTAGGTATAAAGGACATTAATATAAATACTCATGATCTCAAGATAAATTTCAAGAGGAGTACCCAAAATCTATTTATTGTCATCATTGAACACACTAATCGAAAAACGGAAGACTACGATCTTTACACGTTGGTATTCAAAAATAAAGGTCTGATTCGCAAATCTATTGCTCACGGGGTAACGGGCCAGCAAGAAATTTTGAATTCAGATAGTACCATTCAACTCATCGATGACAACAGTATACGTATTATCGAAGATGGAAGTGGTAAAGTGCTTGAAGTGCTTCCTCGTTGAATAGATATCTGATCCGATAATCATGAATTACACCCCTCACCAACTGAATAATAATACAAACATCTCAAAGAGCCGCTGATCACTCTGATCAGCGGCTCTTGCATATTTCTTCCCAAATTTTTTCACAATCAAAAGTAGTTAGAATATCTTTTTGTAAATCTAAATTTTATAAAACTGTAGCAACTCTTGCGTAAAAAACCAAACAACTCCATTCACTCATCTCGTAGAAGGGATAATGTTATATACAGTGGTTTTAATTTTTTTTAATGATATTAATCTTTCAAGACTACTTGACATGTGAATTGATTATCGATATAGTGTGAATCAGTTCACACTTCACATTAAGGAGTAATCTATGCCAAAAAATACTTTCTTTCGTTTAGATGAAGCAAGGCGCGAGCAAATATCTAATAGCGCTATGCATCTTTTTGTTGATAATCTTTACGAGGATATAACTATGAAGATGGTTTTGGATAGTTTGTCCATGCACCCCGGAACATTTTATCGGTATTTTGAAGACAAAGATGACCTTTATTGTCTCTTAATACGTAATGTGACCCAGAAAAGAGCAGCGTATTTTAATAACAGTAATGAAGATTCCCTTTTCCAGTTTTTCCTTACAGGCTTATTTGGTAACGTTAATGGCATGGTGACCGAGCCACTGAATGAGTTGGAAATCAAACTCACTAAAACACTTTTATACATTCCTGAGAACATTTTGCTTAAAGTATATCTGAATGTGCTAAAGGGAGAGTCATCCCCCTTAATCAAGGACATTTTACGCCGAATGAGGGTTGATGGATATCTCAGACCTGATATTGACGATGACCTGATTTCTTTTATGTTTGAGTCAATGCAGTTTAATTTAATCATGTTTTTTAGGGAATTCGATATTAAGGACTCTAAGCTGCAACATAAGATTAGCAAGTACTTTACTGACTTTATGGGTCATGGGCTGGTTGAAGATCATAAATATTCTGAAATGGTTAGCGATCTCAAGGGGGAAAGAAAATGAAAACCTATAACGCATTTCCAGAACCAATTGGCGGCTATACTGTCGGTCGAACCCAGATGGATTTTGAGTACACGGCATCAGATTACTCCAAAAGAGAACTGACCGCTTTTGTGTACTATCCGTCTGACAGTAGCGAAGGTAAGACTACATCAACGTACATGTTTCCTGAAGTCTACGAGATGTTTAATGAGCAGCCACTTGTCACTGCGTTGAAGGATGTTTTCTCTATAGATATCAAGACCCAGTGTTACGACGACCTTGCTCTCTCCGGGAAGCAAAAGCGCTATCCGGTGTTATTCTATGTTTGCGGCGGGGGCGGTTCTCCAGAATGGGGTACAGTGATCTGTACAGACTTGGCAAGCATGGGATATGTTGTGGTAAGCATCGGCCATCAGAATAGCACGATGTATAAGCGTAAAGATGGGCGCCTGTTTAATGTATCCAAGGATTTTTCGGATGTCATTACAGCGTTTGGTGAAAATCCGGAGATGCTGGCGTTGGCTGGTAAGATGGAGATGCGGCCTGACGATGAAACTGCCATTGAGATGTGCCGTAACGTGCTTACACTGCCGATACTTGCCAAGTTAACAGAGTATAGTGAATTACAGGCAGAAGATGTTAGGTATGTAGCCGATTATCTTTACAAACTGGACTCTGGAGAGCTGAATTCCATCTTTAAGGGCAGATTGTTGCTTGACATCGGCATGGGCATAGTCGGACATTCTTATGGAGGGCCTACGACGGCGATGGTTTGCCGGGATGACGACCGGTTCGCCTGCGGGATTGGCTTGGATAGCGGTGCGTTCGGACTTCTTGACAGCGATCTTAAGAAACCCTTCTTGCTACTGTTTTGTGAACCTAACTATAATATGAATGCGATTATTGGCGCTAACAATAGCATGGAAACCTATTATTTCTCAGTTGATCGTGTTGCACATTTAGATTACTGCGACATCGTGTTTACCAGTGTTAATGAGGAACTCAGAGGTGAACGGGATGCTATGGAGATGCGAAATCTTGTTACAGACTATGCGAAGAACTTTTTTGATCATTACATACTGCAGAAGGCAGCAAGTGTGGAAAGTCTGACATATGATGGTGTGGAATTGATCAAGAAGGCCAGCAACAAGTGACATAACCGAGAGATTGCTGATTAATGCATGTCCAAGAGCTAGCCGTACAGACGCAGAGCCGATAACCGCCTATTACGCGGTTATCGGCTCTCTGACTCTGATATTGCAAATTGACATCCTGGTTCCAATAACTGACCCTTATTCGGCCTTAGTCCCGCCATTATTTACTTCGCTTGCAGGCTCCATCAACATGATATGACATTCCTTTTCGGCGGAAGGCTTGATCTCGACTCCCTTGGGGACAATATACATCTCGCCCTTGGAAATCTTCACTTGCCCATCACGAAAATCAATTATCATTTCCCCTTCGAGCACAAAAAATAACTTATCGGTCTCCTCATGAACATGCCACTCAAAATCTCCAGCAATCTTAACGATCTTAAATTGATAGTCATTCATTTCACCAATGAGTTTGGGAGACCAAAGATCGTTTAATTTCGAAAATTCCTCATTTAATTGAATAGCTTGATAGTGCATAGTCATTCCTCCTGTGTATTAATCCTTTATGTTCAGTATACTGATCTAAGCTTTGGTATAACATGGATGCCTATTGAAATCAGGATGGATTATTGATGAACTTCAGACGATACTCCGTAGGAGAAATACCACAGTGTTTCTTAAACACTCTACTAAAATAAAAGGGGTCAGCAATGCCGACGGTTTCAGCAATCTGTTGTACAGACGCATCACTTGCCAATAGCATTTGTTGTGCTATTTTTATACGATATTTCAATACATATTCTGCTGGACCCATACCTGCATGTCTTCTAAACACATAGGAAAGTCGATTTCGATTAACGTTATTTTGTTCTGCAAGCGATGAGACAGTCAGACTTTGATCATAGTATTCTTGAATATAAGCAGAGACTCGTTCAAACAAAGCATCTGATTCGCAACTATTTTGCCTATGATCAACACATATTAAAGTCTCATTCAGTACATCGCGAAACAGCATCTCGGTCTGAAACCTTGAAATACCTCCACGCTGGTTATACACATGCCAAAGACGCATAACTAATTCGATCAGACGAGGGGATTGGCCCGTAGATAATTCAAAATGCTGATGAGAAAAACTTGACTCTTCCAGATCTGAACTACATATTCGGTATAAAACGAGGATGTATTCCCATTCCGATCTATTAGACACAGTTTGGTCCAGTTTCATTTTTGCACCCCCATGTACTACTTTTCCTGGCGAAAAGATATAGGGCGTGCCATCAAATTGAAATTGCGTTTCTCCTGTAAGTGGGAACACAAATCCAGGAAAAGAATCGGTATAGTCAGCATGGGGGACCCCGGGATTTCTAGCATATCGATATATTCCTTCGACTTGAAAAGGAATGTGTGCAAAATGCGCTGCTAACTGATTAACGTCTACTTTCACATCTCGTACCTCATTTCAAAAGTGTTTGCCGGTCATTCTAAGATCAATCGTTGTGCACCTTACTCCAACATTATTGATAACGATTATCACTGTCAATATATATAATGAAAAGGTTACTTTCGGCTAAATAAAAATCAGCGTTTGAGGATCTCATAAAGGATAACGCCACAACTTGCGAATGCCAAACCTCTTTTTTAAATATGGGCAATAGAATCCATCTTGTGTTAACATGTGCACTAACTAATCCAATTGCTTGCTTGAGAAGGGGAACCCATGTCAATTCGAATAAAAATGCTGCTGTCCTTCACGGGCATGCTTGTTATAAGTCTACTGTTCATCCTGCTTACGGCAAGTCTGTATACGATTGCTGCGACAGGGGATCTACAGAGTTTCCGAGATATATACAAGGTACATTATCAGATCAACCCTTTGACTGAACAGGGAGATTCGATCTTTCAAGAGATGAAGTTCCTGGCCAAAAATGACCCGGACGACCTGCAGAACAAGGTTTTGCTGCGTGAATATGACATGAAGCTTCGAGCCGAGAAGTCAGGGCTCTACGTCAGACGGGAGAATAGCCAGATCTTCGAATCACTGACTTTCAACCAGCCAGAACTGAAGCAAGCACTGCCTGCCTATGATCTTAACAATTATCAGATTCGGAGCACCTTCAATATTGGTGAGCGATTTTACGCATATGCGAAATTTGATTTTCAATATTCAGATGGGGAACGGGGGAGTATCTTCGTCATTCGTGAGAGAAGCCCCTTTGCGGAGCTTACTCGCAAGCTGCTACCTGTGATGTCAATCCTGCTTATCGGTGTCCTCATCATTGCGAATCTGCTCTTGTTCCGCTGGATCACGCGCAGCTTCATTAAACCCTTGAATCAACTTCGAAGTTCAGCCGAGCATATTAAGGATGGCAATCTATCCTTTAAGCTTCAGCTAAACTCCAATGACGAGGTTGGTCAACTCAGCGAAGCGTTTGAGAGCATGCGGAATCAATTACAGCGCTCTTATGCGTTACGTCAGCAAGACGAAGCGAACCGCAAAGAGCTCATCTCCAACATTTCGCATGATCTCCGTACGCCGATTACCAATATCAAAGGTTATATTGAGGGCATTCGTGACGGAGTGGCTAATACTCCCGAGAAAATGGAGAGTTACGTTAATATCATTCACTCCAAAGCAGTTAGCATGGATAAGCTGGTGGATGAACTGTTTTTGTATTCGAAGCTCGACTTGAACCAAGAGCCTTTCCTGTTCAAGACAGTTGATCTCGCTGATTTCCTTGAAGATAGCATTGAAGAGCTGAAGTACGATCTGGAGGATAAAGGTGTTGCCCTGGATTGGAATAACCAGGTGGATGGTCCCGCCATGGCTGCTGTGGATCCGGAGAAGCTAAAACGTACCGTTGTCAATGTGGTGGATAATGCACTCAAATACATGGAGAATGAACACAAACGATTCGAGATTACACTTCAAGCGGATGAGAAATGGATTACGATGGCCTTTAAAGATAATGGCAGGGGAATACCCGAAGAGGCACTGCCTTATATATTTGAACGCTTCTATCGTGCAGAACAATCCCGCAATTCCTCAACGGGCGGAAGTGGACTTGGGCTGGCAATTGCCCGCCAAATCATTGATGGACATGGGGGCTTCATCTGGGCTGAAAGCCAGCCTAATGATGGCACGAGCATATATATCAAGCTGAAACGGCTGAATGAAGAGAGGGACTAATAAGTAATGGCAAACATTTTGATCATTGAAGATGAAACAACGATTGCGGAACTGGAACGTGATTATTTTGAGCTCAACGGATTTTCCGTGGATCTCTGCCATACTGGAGATGAAGGCCTGAAGCAGGCACTGGAGGGGGACTATAATCTGATCATTGTTGATCTGATGCTTCCGGGACTCGACGGCTTCGAATGTTGCAGGCGCATTCGCGAAGTGAAGGAAGTTCCCATCCTTGTCGTTTCCGCGAAAAAGGAAGAAATCGATAAGATCAGGACATTCAATCTGGGAGTCGATGACTTTATTACAAAACCGTTCAGCCCAAGTGAATTGGTTGCGCGGGCAAAGGCTCATTTGACCCGATACGAGAGACTACTTGGCAAAAACAAACCGGCCCAGCAGGATGAAATCCACATTCGTGGGCTTCACATTGACAAAGGATCACGCCGCGTCTTCGTTAATGGAGAAGAGGTGGCGATTACAACCAAGGAATTCGAGTTACTTGTATTTCTTGCGAGTCATCCCAATCGTGTATTCAGCAAATCCGATCTGTTCGAGCGCATCTGGGGCATGGATTCCACCGGAGACATTGCAACGGTAACCGTCCATATTCGCAAACTGCGTGGGAAGCTGGAGACAGACCCCAAAAATCCGGAGTATATCGAAACCGTCTGGGGCGCGGGTTACCGGTTTACTGCATAAGTTTCGTGAAAATTTAGAGCCAGTTTATATTTTGTTAATAACTTTGTCCTTGGGAGTTTCTTTTTGTCCTCTATTCTATAGATACAGGCAACTACAACCTATAGAGGAGGAATTCAACCATGAATTCTACAACCCGCAAAATCGCTACATTTCTAACCATAACTGCATTAGGTACAGCAGTGTTCCCGTTAACTGCGAATCAAGTACATGCAGCTACATACGTTGCTAACATTGCGGCAACAACCACACAGCTTACCCAACAACAGATTGAAGCTGCTATCAAGGATCTGAATAGCTTGGGGATCATGAACGGATATGCAGATCAATCCATGGGTGAACATAGAGCGATTACCCGTGCTGAACTAGCTTCAGTGATTTTCAAAACGTTTAATTTGGAGAGCAAGACGGGAGAAACCGTAGAACTAACAGATGTCAATCCCAATGCATGGTATGCGCCATATGCGTCAAAGCTCGTTGAACTTGGCATCATGAAAACAAATGATGGACAATTCAATCCGCAGACTCAAGTGTCGGACGCAGAACTCGAACAGGTCGTATCCAAAGCGATGCAACGTGATGTAAAGTCCGTTCACCATTGGATGAGCGAGTTCTACTCCGAGAACGGTTCGGCAACCCGCGGCGAAGCAGCAGTGTTGTTGCAAACCGCACACCAAGCTATTCCTTCGGAGCAAGCTCAAATCAAGAGCGTTAGATCACTGAATGCCATTACGTTAATCGTCACGTTCGACAAGCCGTTGACAGCAGCGGATGAGGTTTTTGCCAAGGCACAAACGGACTTTGCGTTTAGTGGTGGGCTGACGTTAACTAATATGCCCCGCTTGAAAACAGGGTCGATTGCGACATACATCGTTCCAACGTCCGTACAAGATGCTGGTGAAGTGTACAGCCTGACTTACAAAGGTCAAGACGCTGGTTCCTTTGAAGGCAGTGGCACAAAAATAAACATGACAACGGTTAGTCAAGTAACGAATGATACATTCGAGATTGAAGCACTGCAAGTGAACGGTGTAGTGGATTACGGTTACATTATTTCGGCATACAGCGGGGGTCGAGGAGCTAATGCGTTCGTCCTGAATGATCAAGAGCAAGCAGGAGGCAAAACGTATCAAGTTATCTCCTCCATGCAGGCAAGACAAGTTGTAATTACGCCAGAAGGTGGCGAGCCAATCGTTGCCAGATATGTTCCGTTCACGCAATCTACAGATGGCAAACAAGAACCGAAGTTCCGTTTGCCTGAAGGACAAACGCTGAAATCAGGTGTCACATATACGGTTACTTCGGATTGGGCGAACCTAGAAAATGCTTCATTTACAGCGAAATCGTTTGATGCGTTGGAGGTTGCAAGTGCTCAAGCACTGAGCGAAACCGCCATTGAAGTTACGCTTGCCCAAGATCCTGAGGATGAGCTGTTCTCTGGTCGAAGTGTAACGTTAACTTCACCTAGCGGGGATGTTGTGACGGCCACTTATAAATATTCAAGTCGAAAAGGTGCGACGGGTGTATTCGACCTAACAAATGATGGGAAGTTGGCTCCGGGTACTACGTATACAATAAACCCAGTTGGGGATTGGAGTATCGCTTCTTCGGTCACCTTGACACTGGAGTAAAGGAGGCAGTATGAGTAAATCGCTGATCATCGTTGTTCTGATAAGCAGTATGTTGATCGTTCAAGGCTGCATGCCTGAAGTGAAAAACGACTCCAATGTGGAGGAAAAGGCCATGACTTCAGCAGATGAACAGCTGTTCAAGGCAGTAGAGGACAGCGATACTGAACGCATCGAACAATGGATTCAAGCAGGCGCCAATATCAATGCACAAGATCAGAGTGGACGAACGGCCACAATGATTGCAACCTACAATAATGATGTAACATCGGCTAAATTGTTAATTGAAGCGGGTGCAGATGTGAACATACAGGACGATATGAAGAATAACCCGTTTCTGTATGCTGGCGCTGAAGGATTCTTGGATATCTTGAAGTTAACGATTGAGGCGGGCGCGGACCCGGCGATAACGAATCGATATGGAGGGACAGCACTTATTCCTGCTTCGGAGCATGGATATGTGGATGTAGTACAGGAACTTCTGACTCAAACTTCGGTGAATGTGGACCATGTGAATCAATTGGGATGGACAGCACTGCTCGAGGCGATCATTCTTAACGATGGCAATGCTCGGCAGCAGGAGACGATACAATTACTCATTGACCACGGAGCCGACGTAAACATATCGGATCGTGATGGGGTGTCACCGCTCAGTCATGCGAAGAATAAAGGCTTTAAGAAAATTGAGGAAATGTTGGTACGGGCTGGAGCGGAATAGAAATGAATAAAGAAACAAAAATGTTGAGATCCATGTAAAACTGATATTCATGAAGCGCCTGATTCCTTCGATGCTGAAGGGCAGGCGCTTTATTAAATAGTTCTTTGTTTATCAAAGTGGCATAGTCTTATGCGTGTCATAATGAGATACGAGGATCTTAAAAATTGAATATCTCTGCTTTAAAGTTTGCTATAGTGTACCACTCTGCTTCCGGATAAAATGGAAATACCAACCATGTAAGCGTTATCTATTATGGCGATGCTTGTACATGTTGGAATCATTCATGGAGGTGTGTGATGAAGAGGAAGTCTTGGTATACTTTGGCGGTAACAGGTATTGTTTCTTTATTCTTTTCCGTAAGCGCTTTCGCCGGTTATGTTTTCTGGGAACCATTAAGTTATTTTAACTCAAACACGTGGCAAAAAGCGGACGGTTACTCCAATGGGAGCATGTTCAACTGCACGTGGAGAGCTAACAATGTTAATTTGACAAGTGATGGCAAACTCAAGCTTGGTTTGACCAGTTCTGCACAGAACAAGTTTGATTGCGGAGAGTATCGTACCACAAATACGTATGGTTACGGCTTGTATGAAGTCAGTATGAAACCTGCCAAAAACACAGGTGTGGTTTCCTCCTTTTTTACGTACACAGGGCCGGCTCATGGTACACAATGGGATGAGATTGATATTGAATTTTTGGGGAAAGACACAACCAAAGTACAATTTAATTATTATACTAATGGGGTTGGTAATCATGAGAAGATTATCAATCTTGGCTTCGATGCATCTCAGGGTTTCCATACGTATGCATTTGATTGGCAGCCGGGACATATCAAATGGTATGTTGATGGTGTATTGAAGCACACGGCAACCAGCAATATTCCGAAAACACCTGGAAAAATTATGATGAACCTGTGGAATGGAACAGGTGTTGATAGCTGGCTCGGTCCTTATAACGGTGCCAATCCACTCTATGCGGAATATGATTGGGTTAAATATACGAGTAATTAAGCAGACTGAAGCAGCCGTTAGCGGCTGCTTTTTTCTATATTCTGGAATTGTATTTATTCAATATATGTATTCAATATCCAATATCCTAAATTAATGCAATAAATGTTGCAATATTAGTATGGGCATAAATATCAATCATTCATTATGATTAACCTGTAAGCAACATTACATAGACTGGGGGAACGAAGTTGGACACAAGTAAAAAGAGACGAGTAGGCAGCTTGGTCATGATCGGTGTTTTGGCCCTATCTGCAGCCTTGAGTGGGTGCAGCAGCGGAAGCGACAAGAAAGCAGAATCGAGTACACCAGCGACAACGTTGGAGCTCAAAAATGGGAAGTATGATCCACCGGTGTCTATTACGTATTTGCGACCATGGGGTCCAGACGTGAAGTTTAAGCCAGGTGAGGATCAGGATAACAACGTCCATACAAAATGGGCCAAGGAGAAACTCGGAATTGAGTTGAAAAACCAGTGGATATCTCCATCCACCAATAATGCATTCGAGACAAAGCTGCGTCTATCGCTTGCTTCCAATGCGGACATGCCAGACATTATTTCGTATCGCGGCGAATTCAATCTGGTGCGTGAATTGATTGAGTCCGGAAAATTTGTCGATGCGGGGGAGTTGTTTGACAAATATGCCAGCGACACATGGAAAGCAGCCGTAAACGAAGATCCTTCCGTATGGTATCCATACATGCAAGATGGCAAAAAGATCGGTATTCCGATTCTGGACTATTCTTATAATGGTGATCCTGTCATGTGGATCCGCGAAGACTGGATGAAGAAATTCAATCTGGAAGCACCTAAAACTATAGATGATCTTGAAATCATTATGGAAACGTTTACGAATCAAGATCCGGATGGCAATGGGAAGCAGGACACCTACGGGCTGACCATTGGCTTCAAGAACTGGCTGAACACATGGATGTCAGAAGCTGGATGGGTATTTGGCGCTTATGGTACGATGCCGAATCAATGGAATCTGACGGCAGACGGAAAACTTGAATACGGTTCCGTTACACCTGGTGCGAAGCAGGCTTTGGCCAAATTACAAAGCTGGATGAGCAAAGGGTATATCCCGGAAGAAGCCGGCGTGTATGACGAGACGAAAGCTGCTGAAGAATTTACCGCTGGAAAAGCAGGTATTGTGGTCGGTCCTCACTGGATGCCATCCTGGCCGCTGGAGGATGTGAAGAAGAACAATCCTGAGGCTGAATACAAGGCGTATCCCATTCCTTCCGGTCCAAACGGTCAAGCAGGAAGACATGGTACGTCGAACGGAAACGGCGTAGTTCTGATTAACAAAGACATGAAGAATCCGGAAGCCTTTTTCACCTATCAGAACTATCTCTTTGATCACTATGCGAATCCTAAAGAGGGCGATGAGTTCGAGCATGGATTTGCGGAAGGATACGATTGGGTTATGGTAGATGGGAAACCATCAACCGATGCAAGTCTTACGGGTGGGTATGCTCCCGAGAAGTACACTTTAACGTTTGATGGCGCGCGAATTCCGAATCTGAGCATGACAACACTCGCGAAGCTGGCAAGCGGTGAAGAAGCAACTACGCCTTTCGAGAAAAAAATCAAATCAGGTGTACCCGTACCTATGCTTGATGCAGCCAAGATTGTATTGGATCAAAAGGACATCGTGTTCAATCAAATGTTTACCGGTGCACCTTCAATGACGATGCAGATGAACAATGACATTTTGACAAAGATGGAGAAAGACACCTTCTCTCAAATTGTATATGGGAAAACCTCTGTGGACGCGTTCGACTCATTTGTTGAGAAGTGGAAGTCTTCAGGTGGAGATCAGATTACGAAAGAAGTTAACGAGTGGTATGATTCCGTGAAAAGCGGAAAATAGGATGACGCAGGGCTGCCTGAATGGATTCATCGCGGCCACATATGCACCGAAAAGGCATTGCAGGAGAAGATCTCCGGCAACGCCTTTTCGTATTCGATATGGAGCAGGGGAAACCTGACCAGGATATCAGATTTGAGATGTCCGTCAAACCGGCAGATTTTCCCGATATTCCTGCGGTGTAAGATCATAAAATTTCTTAAAGACTCGAATGAAATATGCGGTATTGTTGTAACCGACAAGTTCAGCAATCTCAAACACTTTGGCGGTTGATGTTCGCAAATGATAGGCTGCTTTCTCCATTCTTAATCGGTATACGTATGCTGTAAGTGCTTCACCGGTCTCCGCTTTGTATACCTTGGACAGGTACACCGGATGCAGATGAACATGGTCAGCAATTGCAGGCAGTGATACATCACCAGCCAGATGAAGGTCGACGAAACTTTTGACGCTGCGCACAATGGTGCTGTGATTGTCTCTAAGCTCTTGTTCAGCATCATCTCGTATGTAATGAAGTGTACGCAAGGACCAGTCCTGTAATTGCTGCGCAGTGGAGTAACTGGGAGCTTGAAAGTAGCGATAGGACTCTGCTGGAATCAAAGAAGAGATTTGTTTGCCATTTTTATGAATGATGTACGCAAACGCGCCCGCAATAGCAAAATACACCTCGAAGGTTGACTCTGCAATATCATGATGTTCATTGGAATGCAGCAATTCCTCAAATATGTGCTCAATTTTCTGCTCCACATCCTCAAAGCGACCAGCTTCGAGCAGGCTAATCAACGTTGGCGGTTGATAAAGCGACCTGATCGAATGTAGGGGATTGGCATCCGTTTCATCGGAAGCAGTGACAAATAAACCTTGCACCTGACCCATCCGTTTACGCATGGACATGACTGTTCGCTCATAGAGTTCTCCAATTTCGTGGGGGAACTTGCCCCAGCTGGAGACGGAAATGGAGATTGCACCTTTCAAATATAACTGAACATTGGTTTGAATCTGGGCCGCATACTGCTCAAGCAGGGTCTGAGGCGTCTCGCTCCTGCTATAACTCATCGTTGTGGAATGCTTCATGCTAACCAGAACAACAATGTAATCATGAACGTCTCGTGTGTGCCAGATATGAAAATGATTCTGCATCACTTCACTAATGATATTACATATCGCATATTCCATTAGGGCCAGGTCGCCGTGTGCCATTTCGGATAGATGTTTCTCCATACGGATAATCAGCATGCCGAGATCCTCTCCTACGGAGTAGGGAAGCTCCAGCAGATCAAGCTTGTCTGCCAGCGTCTTCTGATCATAGACTTTTCCAGTCAGCAACTCATGCAGCATCGTGGATTGAAGCAATGGCAGATGATCCTGAAAGGCGTGTAAGGCTCTTTGATGAGATGCTGCCGTTTCCCACTTTTCTTTAATTCGATGAACAAGGCGTTGCACGGATTCGATCAGATCTTCATCGCTAACGGGTTTCAGCAAGTAATCGAAGCTTTCCTGCGCTATTGCCTGTTTGGCATATTCAAAGTCGGCGTGACCTGATAACAGAATGGTCTGCACATGAGGCCACTTTTCATGAATCGCTGTAATCAGTGCAATGCCTGACATTTCGGGCATACGTATATCCGTAATTACAATGTCAATGTCGTGGTTGTCCATAATTTCCAGCGCTACTGCACCGGATAAGGCTTCATGAACTGTACCGATCCCGCAGCTTTCCCACGGAATGGTCTCTGCCAGCGTTTCCACGACGGAACGTTCATCGTCCACTAGTAATATTTGCAGCATGGGTCTTTCACCTACTTGTCTGTATTGTCGTGCCATGTGATGTTAACTTTAATCCCACCCATTGAAGAATGATCATAGGAAAGTCCAGATCCTTCACCGTACAGAAAAGACAGACGCTGATGGACATTCCATGTACCACATCCCATATTCTCATCCAGCGGTTTAAGAAGATTATCCCTCAGATGATCAAGCTGTTTCTCAGACATGCCAAGCCCGCTGTCCTCCACGATAATCGTGTACACATCATCCTCGCAGTCCGCATAGATTTTAATCTCACCATCCACCGATTTGGGCTCCAGACCATGAATAATAGCGTTCTCAATTATAGGCTGGAGGGTTAGTCTGGGAACTGTTTTATCTAAAATATCATGGGGCACATCGATTGTAAAATGCATTCGTTCCAGACGAAGTGACTGGATTTCCAAGTAATTTTTGACCATCGTCAACTCTTCACGAAGCGTGGCTTGATCCTTTTCGGACCTGGTTATGTATCGGTAATACTCTCCCAGATTCAGTGCCATAGCTACCACGGCCTTTTCATTTTTCATTCGGGCCATGTTCTTGATATAGAACAGACAATTATATAGAAAATGCGGATTAATCTGCGATTGCAACTGTTTGAGCGTGGCTTCCCGACTTCTTAATTTCTCCTCATATACATTCTCGATTAATTCTTGAATTCGTTGAGCCATGATGTTGAAACGTGCAAATAACAGGCTGAATTCATTGCGTGCAGAATGATGAAGCCGAACGGAAAAGTCTCCGGTGGACAAGCGATTCGTCCCTTTCACCAACTGTAAGAGTGGAAGCTGCACACTTCGATAGAGTGTATATAATACAACGACGCTCATCACGATCAGAACGGCAATTGAAGCGTAAAACAGATTTCGGCTGCTCGTAATCGGTTTCAAAATTTGCTGCATAGGCACATAGTCAACATAATACCAGCCGAGGCTCTTGGATTGAATGTAAGAGACGTAATATTCCGTTTTGTTCAACGTTGTACTGAATCCACCGCTGGCCTGCAGTTTTGCTTCTTTCAGAGAAGGCAGAATCGCGTTCAAGGTTTCTTTTCCAGAACTATTGCTGATTAATCCATAATCGGGATGGAACATGAACGGGTCACCTTTATTATTTAACTTGTTTTGATTAAGAAGTGCAGTTAAGTGATGAACTGGAAAACTGATTTTGGTAATCAATCTGGCTTTGCCAGGTCTCGCCATCGCTGTCGTTGGATCGGTAGTGTACCAGATAAACTGATTGTCGGCATAGGTCCAGGATTGCGAGAGAGGCTCCTTAAATTCATCATCCCTGTACGGAATGTAAGCATAATAATCCGTTGATATCACTTTTTGCATCCTTGGAAAGTATAGTGTGATGGTCGAATGCCATTTGCTTGCTGCGTTGTACAGATTCATTTTCTCCAGAATGGCACTTCCAACTTTCACACGTTCATAGGGAATGTCCTTGTAATCGGGTCGTTGATATTCCTGAATACTCGAATCTTGCCCAATAGACATCCCATACAATGACAGTTGGTAAATATTGGATTCTACTGAATCAGCAAATGTTGAGAGATGATTCATCGTATTGTTCTGAATCTCGTGTTCGATAACACGCACGCTTTCCCGGTTCGAGTATGTATAGAGAAACAGCACCAGAATAAGCAGCATCACAAACAACAGTGTAATTTTGGTAAAGACATTCAAGCGTGTGAACAAAGTCCAACCTCCTTAATCTTATTAAAATATTGATATCGTTGTTGCAATATTAGGATATAGATCACAAATTTCCATTGCTATAATTTTAATATACAAGTTCACGATGACTTGTAAAATACAAAATTTAGAACATGGGGGATGCAGGAGTGAAGGAACATACGTTAGAAACGCCGCATAAACGGCGCTCCACCAGGGTTAAACAGCGCTGGAATATGCAACGGAACTGGACCTTGCATATGATGCTCATTCCAGCTGTATTGCTGGCACTGGTGTTTCAGTACATACCGATGGGTGGCATTGTAATTGCTTTTCAGGATTTCAAACCATACTTGGGATTTTCTGAATCCAAATGGGTGGGTTGGGACAATTTCCGATATTTATTCTTATATCCGGACGTAGGTCAGGTGATCTGGAATACGCTGGTCATTGCATTTTTCAAAATCATCGCAGGACTGTTCGCTCCATTCCTGTTTGCCATTTTGCTCAATGAAGTGCGCTTGACGGCATTCAAGAGAGTAAGTCAAACGCTTGTGTATCTACCGCATTTCCTATCATGGGTTATTCTCGGTGGTATTCTGCTCGATATCCTGTCTCCACAGGGCGGCATGGTAAACCAACTTGTCGAAGCCTTTGGAGGAGAACCGATCTTTTTCCTGGGAGACGGTACATGGTTCCGGATAACGCTGATCGTCAGTGATGTGTGGAAAGAATTTGGTTTTGGAACGATTGTATTTCTGGCTTCTCTCTCAGGGATCAATCCTGCGCTATATGAGGCGGCTGAAGTGGATGGGGCCAATCGCTTTAAACAGACGCTGCACATTACGATTCCGGCATTGATGCCGATCACAATTGTATTGATGACGCTCTCTATCGGCAACATCTTGAACGCCGGTTTTGATCAGGTGTTCAACCTGTACAATCCACTTGTGTATGACAAAGGCGACATCATTGACACGTTTGTATATCGACTTGGGATTTTGAACGGGAAGATGAGTTTTGCCACAGCAGTAGGGTTGTTCAAATCTGTGGTTGCTACCATTTTGATTGTTATATCTTACAGAATGGCTTACAAACTAGCTAATTATCGAGTTTTCTAGAGAGGAGAAAAGGGCTTGTATTATAAAACTAAAGGATACCGCATATTCAGCATTGCCAATTATACTTTTCTTGGCATCTTATCAATACTCTGCATTTTACCAATTATTCATATATTGGCTGTTTCATTCAGCAGTATGGCGCCAGCATCATCAAACCTGGTTACCTTCTGGCCCATCGGGTTCACAACCGACGCATATGTGAAAACATTCGGGAATTCGAACTTCATTAACTCCCTGATCGTATCACTTAAACGGACTGTAATTGCAACGATCATTGGTATGGTCATCATGCTCATTACCGCGTTTCCGTTGTCCAAGGAAGATATCAGTTTTAAAGGTCGCTCTTTGTATACATGGTTCTTTGTTTTCACCATATTGTTCAGCGGCGGTTTGATTCCAAGTTACATTCTGATACAGAAGCTTGGCCTGATGAATACAATCTGGGCACTTATTCTGCCCGGCGCACTGTCCGTGTGGAACGTTATTCTCATGATGAACTTCTTCCGCGGTCTGCCCAAAGAACTTGAGGAAGCAGCCTATTTGGATGGAGCAGGTCATATCAAAACGTTGATTCTGGTCTACGTACCACTGTCTCTTCCAGCTATCGCAACCTTGTCCTTGTTTACAATGGTGTATCAGTGGAACTCCTGGTTCGACGGCATGATCTATATGTCTGATATTAAAAATTATCCGCTTGCTTCTCTGCTACAGACCATTATCGTTCAGCAAGATCTCAGCAAAATCAACGTGGATCCTTCCATGTTGGAGAATATCTCGCAGCGAACCGTACGCGCAGCACAGATCTTTATCGGCGCGCTTCCGATCCTGATGGTATACCCGTTTTTACAACGTTTCTTCGTTAAAGGGATCGTTATAGGAGCAGTCAAGGAATAGGCTATGCAAATGCAAGGATAACTGAGCTGAGGGAGGAAGAAGGATGAGAAAAGGACTGGCATGTATGGTGGCATGGAGTTTAATGGCTTCTCTCGTTTATCCAGCAACTGCTGGAGCAGAAAGTGTACAGGGTCAAGCGGAGGTGGGAAATGTGCAGGCGAAAAGCCTGCACTTCTCTGTTCCCTATACAGACCTGACCGGGCATTGGTCACAATCTGCAGTTACACGGTTGCAAGACTTGAATCTATTGAAAGGTTATACGGACGGTACATTCAAGCCCAGTCAGGTAATTAGCCGAGCTGAATTCGTGATGATTCTGGACCGGGCCTTTGGTTTCACCGGTAATGCGGCGACTGGTTTATATGCGGATATGACTTCAGACGATTGGTACTATGACGTCATGGTACGAGCGAATGGTTCTGGCATCATCGAAGGAACAGACCGTGAACATCTGTCACCGCAACAACCGATTACACGCCAAGATGCAGCGGTTATGGTAGATCGAGCTTTTCAACTTTCGGCGGCTACAAATGAAGATAGTGAACAATTGAAATTTCAGGATGCAGATGATATTTCCAGTTATACAAAGAAAGCGCTTACCTATCTAGTGAACGAAAATATTCTTAAAGGTTTCCAAGGCAAATTAAATCCCAAATTCCCGATTACACGAGCAGAGACTGCAACAATGTTGTCGGCGATGATTGCAGATGTGAAAAGTGCTCCTGGTATATATGAGTCCCGGGTGGATGGCAACTTGATTATTAATTCAACGGATATCACGTTGAAAAATATGATTGTCAATGGAAATCTACTGCTGGCAGAAGGCATTGGCGAGGGATCTGTTGTTCTTCAGGGCGTAACTGTTACAGGAAGTGTCATCATTAAAGGTGGAGGCAGTCATTCCATCGACATTAGCAACTCCAAGCTGAATCGAATAGTCGTTGACAAACGTGGAGAGCCCGTCAGAGTTGCCATTACGGAAGAAAGTAACATTCAGGAGATGCATGTAAAGCAGAAATCCATTCTGGAGATCTCTTCAAACAGCCTGATTGATTCCATGAATATTCATGCAGAAGCGAGTCAGACTCGAATGGATACCAAAGGTACGATCCAAAAATTGAGTGTAGATGCCGATGATGTTGTGATCAACGGAGACAAAGTAAAAAAAGGATTGCGCACATCCATGGTGGGTGAAGCCCAACAATCTGCTTCATCGCAGCCTGGTGGTTCAACAAATGTGACAAACACACCAACACCATCTTCTCCAGACGGGCAATCACCGTCTACACCATCGACACCAAGCAATCCTGCGGGCGAAAAACCGGTTCCAGCAACAACGATTCCGCATGATCAATGGGAGCTGGTCTGGAATGATGAGTTTAACGGGCCTGCGATTGATTCTTCCAAATGGACCGTGCAGGATACAGGACTGGTTTATAACAATGAAATGCAATATTACAGCCCGGATAACACTCGCATTACGAAAGATCAGAATCGAAGCGTGTTGCAGATTGAAGCGAAAAAGGGTCCGAAAAATGGTAAGGATTACAGTTCTGGCAAACTGATCTCCATGGGAAAAGGGGACTGGACCTACGGTAAAGTGGTGGTACGTGCGAAGCTTCCTATAGAAAAAGGCATGTGGCCTGCCATATGGATGATGCCAACAGATGAAGCACATTATGGTGGATGGCCTGCCTCTGGAGAAATCGATATTATGGAGCTAATTGGCGGCAAAGAGAGTAATAACAAGGTATATAGCACATTGCATTATGACAGTGTGAAGCCTGACGGTTCCCATGGACACGATCAGGGAAGCCTTACTCTTCCGAAGGGAGAAACTTTCGCTGACGATTATCATGATTTCCAGGTGGAATGGTTGCCGGGCATGATTCGCTTCTATGTAGACGGTAAATTACATCATGAAGTGACTAACTGGCAAACGAAGGCCGCGGGCCAACCAGAGTATTATACGTTCCCTGCACCATTTGATCGTCCGTTCTATCTGATTCTGAATTTGGCAGTTGGAGGAGACTGGCCGGGCTCACCTGAAAGCAACTTCACTTCCGAAAAGATGAATGTTGATTTTGTGCGTGTATATTCTTACAAAAATCTAAACACATGGCCTGATGTAACAACAAATCCCATAGAGCCTGAACAACAGCGTGAACCACAAGCCGATGGCAATCAAATCTACAATGATCGTTTTTCGGAAGGGTCTGCAGAAAATGGAGTTCCTCAGCAGTGGAAATTCATTACGAATGCTGATGGAGCTGGCAGTGTCAACGTTATAGAAGATGAGCAAAAAGGGAAAGCAGCACAAGTTACCATTGATGCATCGGGTACTGAAAACTACTCCGTTCAACTCACTCAGATGCCCATGCATATCAAGAAAAACAAAAAGTACAAGATACAGTTTGATGCGAAAGCATCTGCTAACCGCACAATCATGTCCAAAGTGAACCAATTTGAAAAAAGTTGGACGAATTATTCTGGCGATAACACCTTTACACTCACGTCAGATTGGCAATCTTATGACTATACTTTCAATATGCGGGATGGCTCGGATAACAATGCCAGATTTGAATTCAATCTGGGGCTGGATGATACGACCGTTTGGCTTGCCAATGTCAGGCTGATCGAGGTGGGTGAGGCTGACCCGCTAACTGTCGAACGAAATGCGCTACCTGATGGCAACTTTATTTATAATGGCACATTCGATCAAGGCAAAAACCGATTGGGTTTCTGGTTAGACAGCGTTCAAGAGAACGCAATGGCTCAGATCAGCGTAAATAATTTTTTGAAGTTCCCGATTATGGAGCGTCAGCTGGTTGTTGATGTTACTCAAACGAATGGTGACCCACAGCAGGTATCGGTAAACCAACCGGAGTTGAAGCTGGAAGCGAATACAACGTATGGTTTCTCCTTAGATGCCAAGGCAGATACACCGCGAAGCATCGATATTGATGTTGTCAGCAGTACTGGGCATACAGTACAGGTTCATCAAGGACAAAACCTCTCCTTGAACCAAGAAATGAAAACATTCACCGGAGAAATCATCATTGGAGATGGAGCATCAATCGCACAATCCGAGCTAAGACTGTTATTCGGCAGTTCTGAAGGTAAGGTATATGTGGACAATGTTCGTCTGACGAAACGCGGAAAACCTCTGTCAGTGAATGGCTACGCACATGTACCTGCAACCGAAGCCTGGATGATGCAGGGCTTACAACTGGAGGACTCCGTAGAAGGAGGAAAACATGTCAGTTACATGGATCAGGGAGATCTGCTGCAATATAAAATCGATGTAGCTCACGACGGAGTTTATGTTCTTTCTGCCCGAATGGCCAGTGGAAAAAGTGATTCCAAGGTTCAGTTCAGCATCCAGGATGAACAAGGTACAACCGTTGCACAATCAGACCTGAGTCTCGGAGACACGGGTGGATGGCAAGCATATAAAACGGTGTATTTTCCAGGGGTCAACTTGACAGCAGGCAAACCCTATTATGTGAATTTTGAAGGAGCAGATTATAATACACGTTGGGTGGATATTTCACAAAACAAAATTCAGAACAGTGAGCTAATAGCTGATCTGAATCATTGGGAGCTAACTCCTAATCATCTGACAGCCTCATATGACGAGGGCGAAGGATTAACGATTAAATTGCCTGGTACAAGTGAACATTGGTGGGATGCTTTGTTGCAACAAGGTCAGATCGAACTTGATGCAAACAAAACATACCGACTTACCTTTGAGGCATCCGCTTCAGTTCCCAAATCCATGCAAGCGGTTCTTTCTCAGAATGCAGGGGATTTTGTGAAGTATTATGAAGAAGAAGTGGAATTAACCGCGGATCAAAAGTCGTATAGTTATACCTTCACCATGGGAGATACCTCGGATTCGGCAGCCATGCTTGCATTCGGATTAGGTTATCCGCTATCTACAGGCGAACAACACTCGATTAACATCCATAACGTTCAGTTATATGAAGTTAATCCGAATGCAGATCAAGGAGGACAGCCAGCTCATGTTAACCTTATTCCCAATGGAGACTTCTCCAAAGGTAAGGAAGGCTGGTTTACCCACGCGGATGGTAATGCAGCTGACCTTGAGATGCAAGTTAGCAATCAACAGCTTCATGCCAAGATTGGTCATGCAGGACAGCATCCATGGGATCGTCAAGTCATCAATGAAGGATTTGGCATACAGAAAGGTTTCAAATACAAATTGACGTTTAAAGCCCAAGCGGAGAAGTCCCGGAAAGTAGGGTTGGGGATTGGATGGGTCGATGCAGCTGCCAACTATGAGTGGCATGGTTTCTTTGGGGCACGAGTTGATTTGAATCCAGAAGAACAGGAGTTCACGTTTACATTTGATGCAACAGAAGACAGCTATGCGAATACTCGAATCTCATTTGATCTGGGTAACATTGATGGTGTGCAAGATGGCAACACAACCGTCTCATTGTCCGAGGTCAGCTTGATCAATCTGGGTCCTGCCAATTAACTTCTAAATTCTCTATATTTTGTCTTATATGTTTGCCTAATTCTCTTATCACCTATGCAAGCAGAATAAAGTTGTCCAGGAATGACATCATAAAGAAGTAGTATACATCTCAGTTTCCAGAGGAGGATATCTTTTATGGCTGACCAGAAGAAAAGAAAAGAAGCTGCCTGGAAGTCACGAAAGCAAGAACAGCATCCCCATGGCAAAATCAAATCGCTTAAAGAATTATCCAGCGAATATGAAGAGAAACCTACTACGAATTAAGCAAAAGACTGTCAGTGAACATTGCTGGCAGTCTTTCTTCATATATTGCAGACATTGAGCAATACGTACATACTCTATTCTAAAAACGAATGAACACAAGCTATAATGTCTGTATAGTTCGTAAATAACTGTGAACAAATCGTTAATTCATTGACATTGCATGTCATTTTAATTAGAATACGAAATGGACTTCAGGTTAAAACAGATATGAGTATCTTTATGTTTAGTTTAGAGCTTAGCTGTTGAATCTTTAAATCCTAACAACGAATATAGGAGCGACAATATAACAATCCTATATGAAGATTAGGATTTTTTGTTTTTAGCTTTGGAGTATAATTTGAAAGTTGGAGGCTGGCTTTACCATGGACAAATGGTTCAAACTTAAAGAACGAGGCACGAGCATCCCCACAGAAATTATCGCAGGGGTTACAACATTCTTCACAATGGTATACATAGTTATCGTAAACCCAGGAATACTCAGCAGCACGGGGATGGACTTTAACGGAGTATTCATAGCAACGGTACTGGCAAGTATTGTGGGAACTCTGATTATGGGAATCTGGTCCAATTATCCGATCGTCATCGCACCGGGTATGGGCCTGAATGCATTCTTTGCCTATAGCGTAGTTGCCGGGTATGGCGTGTCTTGGCAGGTTGCACTGGGAGCCGTATTTATAGCAGGAATTTTGTTTATTATTTTATCACTTACTTCATTCCGTTACATGTTGCTAGATGCAATTCCTGCAAGCTTAAAACATGCTATAACCGCAGGGATCGGATTGTTTATTACAACGGTAGGTTTGCAAAACGCCGGAATTATTGCCGATTCAGAATCGAATTTGATTACGATCGGGAACTTGGCTGAGCCAATGACTTATCTGACCATTATCGGATTGATTATTACCGTTGTGATGATGGCTTATAATGTGAAAGGTTATCTGTTCATCGGAATGGTGGTTACAGCGATACTTGCCTGGATCATGGGACTATTCCAAATGCCGGAATCGATTGTATCCATGCCTCAAGGCCTCTCGTCAACGGCTCTGCAACTGGATCTGGCAGGCGTATTCTCGAATGGCTTGTACACGATCATATTTACCTTCTTGTTGATCACACTGTTTGATACGACGGGCACGATGCTCGGCGTTGCTGAACAAGCAGGACTACTGAAGGATGGGAAATTCCCGCGTTCGCGCGGTGCACTATTGGCAGATGCCGTAGGAACAACCTCAGGCGCTTTGCTCGGAACAAGCCCAACATCGGCTTATATCGAGTCCAGCACAGGGGTTGCTGCAGGAGGAAGAACGGGACTAACAGCGGTAACGGTAAGTGTGCTGCTTGCGCTGACGTTGTTCTTCACACCGATCGTAAGCGTGATATCTGGTATTCCGGCGATCACTTCTCCAGCACTGATTATTGTTGGGTACTTTATGATTAACGTCATTAGCAAAATCAAATGGGATGATCTCGAAGAAGCATTTCCTGCCTTCCTGATTATCATCCTTACTCCGTTGACGCATAGTATTGCGACAGGCATCGGCGTAGGCTTCATCTTCTATCCGGTACTCAAGCTGCTTCGTGGAAAAGGTAAAGATGTTCATCCGATATTCTACATTTTTGCGGTATTGTTCTTCATTCAGCTTGTATTCTTGGACCACTAAAACGGTCTAATCAACAAGAGAACTGCTCTAACAAGCAGCTCTCTTTTTTTGTGCAGTTCATACTCCGTTCATATTCCCGTCACGAAGAGGACATCTTCCATGGTTACACTATATCTATGTCGCAAGAGTGGCTCTACAGATATAAAGGACAGGAGAAGATGGATATGGCAGAAACAGTGGAAGTAACAACAACGGAGACTAAGGGTCGTAAGAAACGGAACTTATGGTTAAAAATAATAGGTGGTATTGTCGGCGCGCTGGTGCTGTTCATGGGCATCACGTTTGTCGTTCACACGATAAGTAATGGGGTCGAGAAAAAGAAAATCGAATCGTACGGCCAATATGTCAATGTCGATGGGAAGAATATGAATGTGTCCATTCAAGGAAGCGGCGAACAAACCATCGTGCTACTTCCCGGACAAGGAACCCCGTCGCCAGTACTTGATTTCAAATTGTTAATCGATGAATTGACGCCTGATTACAAAGTTGTGGCGATTGAGCCTTTCGGTTATGGGTTAAGCGACCAAACCGAAACGGAGAGAACCACCGAGAATATTGTTAGTGAAATTCATGAAGCTGTACAGCAGCTCGGTATAGATCGTTATATTCTGATGGGGCATTCCATCACGGGACTGTACGCGGCGACTTATGTGAACACGTATCCGGATGAAGTCTCTGCTTTTGTCGGGATCGATAGCAGTGTTCCGAATCAACCTGGCATGGATGTTAAATTACCCTTGAACTTAATGAAATTCCTTCAAAAATCGGGCTTAATGAGAGTCCTCCAAGCAGTAAGCGGTGATTCATATGCATCACTTGCATACGATGAACATACCAAAGAACAGATGAAGTTGATTTCGAATCAAGTCTCGACAAATCCGACATTAGTAGATGAGCTTAAACACCTGGGTTCCAATTTCAAAAATGGAGAAAAACTCACGTATCCTCGTGATCTGCCAGTGCTTCTCTTTGTTCTTTCCAATAACGAGAAAAACCCGCAGTGGATTCCGCTGCATGAGGAGCAAGTGAAACAATCCGCGCAGGGCAAAATGATCCCTATGGAAGGTTCACATTACCTGCATCATACGAAATACAAAGAAATCGCCGAGGAATTCAAATCTTACATGAAACAAATCCAATAGGATGATTGATTATTAAACTGCGGTGTTGCAATAATTGAAGGCAGGATTGAGGGGATACCCTTATCCTGCCTTCTTTCGTTTTTTTGGATAACTACTGTGCCAAATGTTCCAGATCCGGCTGCAATTTGGTCCGCAAAGCATATAACATGATGGCCCCAACTAGAAACGCGACGGCATCAGCAATAACAAGTGACCAGATCACTCCATGAAAGCCGTTCATTTGATTAGCGATATACAAGACAGGAATTAGTGTAATCCCTTGAATGATGGACATAACAAACGCGGCGGTTCCTTGGGCTGTTGCTTGGAAGATCCCCATAAACAAAGAAGTCATTCCTGTAATGAACAAGGATAAGAAGGTTACATGAAGAATGTAGCTACCCATTTCAATTAATTGCGGGTCAGTCGTAAATAAACCAATCAAGTGGTCAGAGATCAGATAGACGACAACCCCAAACAGGACGGCTAACGCCAAAATAGATTTGATCGTGAATCCAATGGTTTGTTTCATGCGTAATTTGTTCGCTGTGAATGAGAAGGCAATCAACGGCACAACTCCCTCGCACAAGCCCATCAGAATAAACTCAGGAAATTGCAATAAACGTGATGAGATTCCATACCCCGCAACGGCCTGATCTCCATATTCAACAAGAAAAAGGTTAAGAATAAGTGACATTGCCCCCAAGAAGACACTCATAACAAAGACGGGAACTCCAATTTTCAATACATTGCTCAGGATGTCCTTGGTCACCTTGAACCATTTCAGGGAGACGGTTAAGAACTGACTCTTATAACTTATATGGTAAGCGTAAAATGCACTCGCAACCAAGTTGGAGATGACGGTAGCAGATGCAACGCCAATCACACCCCAATGGAAGACAAAAATGAATAGCGCATCGAGGATAATATTTATAACAACACTGAGAATCATACCGGTCATTGAGGTGATTGCTGAACCCTCCGAGCGCACGATATTCTCCAGTGTAAAGAATAAGATGACGAAGGGTGAACCAATAAGCATAATCGTGACATACTCTTTCGTAAATCCGAAGGACTCTGGCGTTGCCCCCAGCCCATGAACGATTGGTTCGATCAGCGGGAGGCCAACGGCCATCACAATAATTCCGAGAACTAAACTACTGTAAAAGGCGAATGAAGATACATGCTTCAGATCATCGACTTTTTTCTCTCCCAGCAAACGAGAGATGAATGTACCGCTGCCTATACCAATTAAATTACCAAGGGCCATGATGACCGCGAATAAAGGTAAAGTTAATGCGAGTGCGGTTAACATTGCTGTATTACCCAGTGTGCCAAGGAAATAGGCATTCAAGATGGAGTAAATAACACTCATTGACGTGCCTAGCATCATTGGGACAGCAAAGTGAGCTACGGCTTTGGCGATCGGTGCTTTTTCAAAGTAATGGAGGTTTTCTGCATCCATGGGGGTCACTACTTTCTTTGTTAATATTGATTCAATCTAACACTGTTAGATTGAACCTTACAGTGTTAGATGTTATCATGAACGTATGAACCTGTAAAGCATAAACTTACACTGTTAGATTAAAGGGCGGATACCGATGAAAAAACAACAGCCTCAGATTTCGGAAGATAAGATTTTGGAAATTTCGTGGGAGCTTCTCGGAGAAGAGGGCATCGAGAAATTCAGCATGAGACGCTTGGCAGACAAGCTGGGGATTCAGGCTCCATCTCTATACTGGTACTTTAAGAGCAAGCAGACGCTCTACCAGCGTCTGGCCAACCAGATATCGAAAATTATTCTGGACGAGTTTCACGCTGAAGGGGACTGGAAGGAGCAGATGGAAGGGCTTGCGGTGACGGTGCGGAGTGTGCTCAGCAGATACCCGTGCTCCACACAGCTCATGATGATGACGCTGCCCCACGAGCCGGACATGATCCGCTTTACCAACCGCATGTTGCTCTGCATGGAATCAACGCCACTAGAGCAAGAGCAGAAATTACAGGCAGTTCTCACACTTGTCAATTATGTATTCTATTTCGTACTGGACGATTATCAGCATCAGCGCAATATATCTGCTGTTATTAAGGACCAGGAAGCACTTCAGGGTGAAGAGATGGTTAGCCTTCTGGATTCTATGAGTGAGAAGGAAGCTGGTCTGTTCAGCAGGATGTATAAGAACGGTATGTTTGAGGTGATGGGAACCGACGGAGCTTTCGAGTTCGGCTTGAAGCTTATTTTGCTCGGGATCGAACAAGTGATAAAGAAACCCACCGAGGAATAAACTCCGGTGGGTTTCTTCTTATACTCACGTTAATCCCTTTATCAGTCTAAAATTTAGCCTGAATTTCTTTTAAAAACAAATCCGCAGCAGTCGAAAAGACCTGATGTTTTTTCCAAACAATATTTAAACCAGATTCGAGTCTTGGCTCCAGAGGTCTGAAACAAAGATCGCTTTCACTGGATGTATTCACTATTTTATCAAGTGTTAATGCATAACCAATGCCTTCTTCAACCATAATGGCAGCATTATATGCAAGATTGTATGTAGTAACGACGTTTAATTTGTCAAAATCTTCACCAAACCAATCCGCAAACTCATTTTTCGAAAATGTCTGCTTCATTGACTGTCGTGAACAGATCAGTGGAACATGTAATAAGTCTGTGGATTGAATCGTATCTTTGGAGGCAAGTGGACTTTCTTTTCTCATAACCACTCCCCAAACATCCTTATCGGAGAAATTAATATAGTTATATTTTGAAACATCCGCTGGCTGGATTAGAATACCGAAGTCAAGGAGTCCCTTGTCAAGCCGCTCAGTTACATCATCTTCGTTACCGCTGTATAGGTGATAGCGTATATTGGGATATTTATTCTGCACGTCTTTTGCCACTCTTGCAATCTGTTTCATGGCTTCCGTTTCTCCACCGCCAATATAAATATCACCACTTATGGTTTCTTCCATGGATTGAAATTCTGCCTCTAATTTATCGACCATACCCACAATTTCTTCAGCTCTATTTCTTAAAAGCATACCTTCATCTGTGAGATTAATACTGTAACTACTGCGAATAAATAATTTCTTTCCCAACTCTTGTTCAAGGTCTTTCAATTGTCTGGACAAGGTTGGCTGCGTAACATGCAAGAAATCAGCAGCACGTGTAATGCTTCCTTCTCTGGCGACCGTAAGAAAATAACGCAATACTCTAATCTCCATCTAACTCCTCCTTTATCCTTTATATTCTACAATAAACCTATCAGAAATGCCTTTCAAGCATATCTTGTTATAAGATATGAGTATTTGCTATATCGTGTATAAACGCTAAACTAAAGAGCGAGACAACTGGAGAAGAAATTGAAGGGAATGAATGATATGAATAAGACTAAGGTATGGTTTATCACAGGCGCTGGTCGAGGTATGGGCACAACTATTGCGAAGGCAGCTTTAACTGCTGGACACAAGGTTGTGGCTACCGGCCGGAATCCCGATGCGGTGCTTCGTGCAATCGGTGATTCCGAGAATGTAATGGTTGTCCCATTAGATGTTTGCGAACCTGCTGATGCACATTCCGCAGTTAAGGCAGTAATTGAACGGTTCGGGGCGATCGATGTACTCGTAAATAATGCGGCACATTTCTGTGGAGGGTATTTTGAGGAACTGACCCCTGACCAGATTGAACATCAGCTTCAGGTGGCGTTGGTTGGTTCCATGCACGTTACCCGGGCCATATTACCTGAGATGCGCAACCAACGTTCAGGGCACGTTATCTCGATCTCTTCGGGCGCTGGCATTTCAGGATTTGAGTTTAATTCGGCGTACAGTGCTGCGAAATTTGCGCTTGAGGGATGGATGGAGGCATTGGCTCCTGAGGTAGCTCCTTTTGGTATCCATACGACTATAGTCAATCCGGGATTTTTCCGAACAGAATTTCTTACGGATGCATCGTCAACTTTCGCTAAGCCTTCGATTGAAGACTATGATGACCGGAGAGCTGGTCATATGGAATTTTTCAAGAATCAGAACGGGCAGCAGCCTGGAGATCCAAAAAAACTTGCCAATGCCCTCCTCAAGATTGCCAACGAGGCCCAACCGCCGCGACGCTTTATTGCAGGAGCCGACGCGATAGGCATTGCAGAGCAGAAAATTGCCAACCTTCAGTTAGAGATCGATGCTTACCGGGATCTCTCTAGATCCATGGCATATGACAACTAAACGAAATCATCTGCTTGTCCTCATACTGACCTTTGGTGTATTCGGTATATTAAATACGGAGATGGGCGTAATCGGAATCTTGCCTTTAATTGCAGACCATTACCAGGTCAGTATCTCAACCGCTGGTTTGATTGTGAGTCTTTTTGCGCTTGCGGTTGCTGTATCTGGTCCCATTTTGCCCTTATTATTTTCAGGCATGAACCGCAAGTATGTCATGTTGTTCGTGCTTGGCATTTTTATTGTGGGCAGCCTGGTCTCCGCCATCACATCAAACTTTACGGTATTGGTCATTGCACGTGTCGTTCCGGCTTTTTTCCATCCTGTCTATTGCTCATTGGCATTTACGGTCGCAGCGGCGTCAGTCCCCAAGGAAGAGGCGCCGAAGGCAGTGGCTAAAGTATTTGTAGGCGTGTCGGCAGGCATGGTACTCGGAGTACCCCTTTCGAGCTTGATTGCTACCAGCACATCGTTGTTCTATGCGATGTTATTCTTTGCTGCCGTAACGATCGTCGCATTCGTAGCAACGCTTCTGTTCGTGCCCTCCATGCCAGTTACGAAAAAACTCTCTATGGGTACTCATCTGTATGTATTGAGAAGATCCGTGATGTGGCTATCCATTGCTGGTGTGATCTTCATGAACGGAGCTGTATTTGGGGTCTATAGTTACCTTGCCGAGTTCCTGAAAACCGTGACAAGATATGGCTGGAACACCGTCAGTGTGATGTTATTTCTATATGGCTTGGCCAATATGGTTGGGAACATGATAGCAGGGAAACTGCTCGCTAATTACCCGTTAAGAACGGTCAAGATGTATCCCATTGCATTAATAACTGTTTACATCTTGTTGTTCACCTTCGGACAATTCAGTGTACCAACAGCCTTCCTTATTTTCATTTGGGGGATCTTAGGAGGCATAGGGGGCAACATCACTCAATATTGGGTGGTATCTGCAGCACCAGAGGCACCCGAATTGTCGAATGGGATCTTTCTAACCTCTTCCAATCTGGGAACAACACTTGGTGCTAGTGCATGTGGACTAATCGTAACTGGAATAAGTACACAATATATCGTAGTTGGAGGAATCGTATTTCTAATATTAAGTATTGTAACGAACTACTTCAGAATCTCCATGACTGGCCGATTGAAGGGTTCCAATGTTGAAGGATAAGAGGCGGACGTGGTGATAGGCTTTACATTACCGTTTCGGCATTTTGCTCTCATCCATGTACTTCTACCAGGGTTTGAACGCTCAGAGTGTTCTCTATATAATAACCATAAATACTTACTTCACTTACCCAAGATAGGGATAATTTCAAAAGAAGGTGATGGTTAATGAGCGAACCTTGGACTGCTTCAATGAGTGGTGCTCCCTGGAATGATGACAAAATGAGTAACGCTGTCACTCAATTGCGAAACCGCGCTACGATAAGTTTTGTAGTTGGGCTGGACGAGGCGCATGATCTACGTCAACTGGATGAACATGTGTTTGCCAAACGCCCGGATCTGATTCTATCCATCTCAAACACTGATGTGAAAGGGCGATATACCGAAGATTTTTTGGAGATTCTCGCTGCACTAAAGCATGTCACCGCTGTGCAGTTGGATCTCAAGCAACCACAAGATCTGAATAGACTGGGTGCGATGCAAAGGATGAAGTTTCTCAACATTCGCTCACCCAAAATTCAAAATTTGGATTTCATACGTAACTTTAAATATTTAGATTATCTCGCACTTAGCGGGAAATTCTCTGATCTCTCACCAATTGAGGACTGTATCCGACTGCGTACCCTGGTTTTAAACTGCACTATTGATCGACTTGATTTTGTCGTGGACCTGCCGTTAATCGAATATTTGGCTATCGATCAGTGTACATTGAGCGGTTCGCTTGAGGTCCTGGCTGAATCGAATATAAGCATGCTGAGATTATCCTCTGTCCGTAATCTGACCGATATTGATGCAGTAGGGGCGCTACATAACCTAGTCTATCTACATCTATCATTACCTAAGATTGAGCGATTGTGCGACTTTTCAGGTATGAACAATCTCCGTCAACTAGAATTGGATTTCATGAAATCATTACAGGAGATTAACAATCTGTGGACTGCGAATCAATTAGAGGTACTGGTCTTGAAAGAGATACAAAAGGGGATCAAGGCGGAAGCTTTTGAGGGTTTACTCGAAATGCCAAAATTGCGCCAGGTGGATTTCCGTTATATCGATCACAGCAAAGGTCGTATAGCTGCCATGCGTAAACTCATGATGGATGCAGGAAAAGGCCATCTTCTCTATGAGAATATCGTTGAGGGAGAACGAATACAGTCCACGGGACTTGTGCATCTGTCCAAAATTCTAATGTAAGCATGACATTACTACATGAAGTATAGTTGTGAAAAAACCAAAAGAGCAATCTCCAATGAGGTTGCTCTTTTGGTCATGGCTTATTTTGCCTAACGGTGTATACGCAGTTTCTTCCGCCTGCTAGAATGTATTCTCCACGTTCAATATGAACATTATCGCCTAGAACCGTTTTGAATAAATGTAACTCATTCTTGCATAGCCCGGTACATACAGCCGCCGCTTCACAGATTGGACAATGCTTCTCAATGAATAAGAGACTGCCATCATCCTGCTCCTTAACCTCAGCCATATAACCTTCATTGGTACGAATCTCGGCCAACTTTTCCAATCTCTCTCTGACTCCTGATGCATCGCCAAGATGCTGAAAATATTGTTCTTGCATATTTTTATTTCGAACATCCAGCAGCTTGTCCAGCCCTTCATTACCAAAAGCTTCTTTCATCGAATGGATGAGGCTGACAGATAAATCCGAATACCCACTTGGGAAAAAACGATTAGCCGCGGGAGTTAATATCCATAGCTTGGTAGGTCGCCCCATAGGACGGGCCTCTTCCACATTCGTAACCAATCCTTCTTCTTTTAGCGCATTCAAATGTTGACGAATAGCCATTCCGGATAACGAAAACTGAGAGGAGAGTGCGACAACATCCATTCCCCCGCGCTCTTTTAACAGATCAATAATCGCTCTCCGGGTACGGGTCGAGACATCTTTTTTAGTTTGATTTCCGCTCATGGTGCACCTCCTTTTGAAGCAACTGAATCTACATCACTCTCTACATTTTAAACAAAAATGTTGACAAAGTCAAAGCCGAACTGTAGCTTAGACATTGTAAATAAAAATGTTTACTAAGTATCCGGATACGATGTATACATACCATTTTTCTTGGAGGTCACATTTCATGTCGTCTAATCATCAAAGTATTTTCAGCCCGCGTTATTTTGCACTATCCATAGGGATTATTTTATCAGTGATGGCCGTTGGATTCGAAGGTCTATCCGTAACCACCATTGCTCCTTCGATTGCTGGAGACTTGAACGGCCTTAGCCTGTTCGGATGGATATTCAGTACATACCTGCTTGCGCAGATTATCGGAACACTGGTCGTCGGTCGAATCATTGATAAAAGAGGACCTGCAGCACCATTCACGTTTGCACTTCTGTTGTTTATCGTAGGGCTGATCGCTGCCGCAACCGCAGGCGATATGTATACTATGATAGGATCACGGGCCCTGCAGGGTTTGGGTGCCGGAGCTATGATGACTTGTGTATATACGGCTATATCCTTAAGTTACCCGGATGAGTTACGCGCCAAAATACTTGGAGCATTTGGTACAGCCTATGTTCTTCCATCCATGCTTGGTCCATATGTAGCCGGTCTTATCGCAGATCAGTGGTCCTGGCGCTTTGTTTTCTGGGGGATCTTACCTGTGCTGGTGGTTTCAGCATTGCTTAGTTTACCTGCCTTTAGGAAATTGAAAGTGCAGAAGACGGGAGGGGATAGCGGATCTTCATCCACTTGGATGGCATTACTCTTAACGTTAGGTACAGGGATTTTCCTGGTTGGTTTAAGTATGCTTCCGAGCATTATGGGATTTGTTTTAGTCATCATTGGCTTCGTATTGATGTTATTTCCGCTCCGTAAATTGCTACCGAAGGGAACACTTACGCTGCGAAGAGGTATGCCAGCAATTCTGGCAACACGTGGGTTGTTCTTCGCTGCCTATACCAGCACACAGAATTTCTTGGTATTAGCTCTAATCGACGTGAAAGGAATTACACCTTCTCAGGCCGGATTAATTGTCGCGAGTGCTGCATTAAGTTGGTGTATCATTGCGTATCTGCAAGGACGGTGGGATGCAGCAGATCAGGGCAGTGGACGTCATATGAGAATCATTCTTGGGGTATTGCTGCTTGCGATAGGGATTGCCATCGTATTTTGGGTACCTGTTGTGACCGTTACCATTGCAGTTATTGGTCAGATCATCGCAGGAGTCGGTATTGGATTAGCGCATCCACTTAGCGGTGTTGTCGCATTTTCCCAAACGGGGGAAGAAGGCGTGGGCCAAACCTCGGCAAATCTGCAATTTGCAGATTCTTTTACACCGGGGGTAGTGATCGGGATTGGTGGTTCCATCCTTGTAGTGTGTCAGACAGGCGGTATGTCACTTCAATCCGGCTTGATTGTAGCCATGGGTTTCCATCTCTTGTTGATCGTCATGAGTATCATTGCCAGCACTCGGATATCACCACGCTGATGAATAAGAAAGTGGGTGTACAGACCATTGTTCCCTGAAGATCCGAATAAAATATTTACAGCTTATCGCATCATCGGCACGAAATGGACGATCCATATATTATGCATTCTTTCTCAAGGTCCGAAGAAATTCGGCGAAATTTCCGATAGCATTCCTTCCATCTCGGAAATGATTCTCTCCAGACGTCTAAAGGATCTACAACATGACCATTTGGTCAAAAGAACAATACTGAGACGCCCTACACAAATCATTTATGAACTTACGCCAAAAGGAGCTGCTCTTGCTACATTCATACCCTGTCTAATGGACTGGGATACCAGGTTCTCAAAATGATACCACCGGGAGGAATAAAGATGATCATTGAGGTCAGTGATACAGCATCGGACAAAATCGTTGAGATCTTATCAAGTGCGGATATCCAAAATGCCTTCCTTAGAGTAGGCGTTGATGAAGGGGGATGCAGTGGTTTATCTTATACCCTTATCGTGGATGAGCAGCAGGCAGAAGAAGACATTGTGTTAAATAAAAAGCAATTTAGGATATTGGTTCACACAAATAGTATTCCATATATTGATGGGCTTGAGATTGACTATGAAGAGAGCGGAATGTTAGGCGGATTCACCATGAATAATCCAAATGCCAAAGTTTCGTGTGGATGCGGGGCCAGTTTCAGAATGGCCAATTATCGTGGCGAAGTGAAAAAATGTGATTAAACTAAAGGAAGGAGTGCAGAGCAATGATCTCATTTGTAATATCTGAACAAGCAATCGATTCATTTAAGAATGAATGGGAATTGGAAGAGGGGCAATATGTAAGGATTTATGCAAAATATGTTGGAGGAGGCTCCGATGCTTTTACAATTGGCATTAATGCGAGTGCTACACCGGTCGATCCCGCATTAGTTCAATCCATCGGAGGATTTCATTTCTTTGTTGAAAAAACAGATGCCTGGATCCTGGAGGATGAACTTCTCCAAATTGACTGTAATGAAAATGGCATTTTTTCAAGCAAAATCTCCTATTGAACATGGGAATTATATTCTAGACTACGACTCCACTTTTTAAACATTTAACTTTACAAAGTAGAACACTTCATGTATATTCAGGAAGTGAAAAGGTTTATTTTACCATAATAACCATCAAATTACGGAGGTGTAGACGACAAATAACAATCAGATTGGAATATTTGATGCTCAGTACAGGGCGCCTACAATTGGGATTATGCTGGTTCTGGCAACCGTAGCTTTCGAAGGACTGGCTATCACGACGATTGCCGCGAAAATGGCACAAAGTTTAGAGGGCATTCATTTATACGGTTGGATCTTCAGCTCATTTTTGTTATCTCAGCTTATTGGAACCTTGGTTATGGGTCAGCAGATTGACAAGCGCGGCGTTTTTACATCCATGCTGATATCTTTTAGTGTTTTTGTGTTAGGAACTGTGGTCTCCGCTATCTCTTTCGATATGCATATGCTTATTGCAGGAAGAGCCTTACAAGGTTTTGGAGCGGGGGCCCTGATCACATGCATTTATACCTGTGTGACGTTACATTATCCAGATACACTTCGTACTCAAATCCTGGCCGCATTCTCCATGGCATTTGTCCTGCCGACCTTAATCGGACCTTATGCAGCAGGCCTTATTGCTTCATACATCTCGTGGCGATATGTTTTCTGGATCGTTTTACCCTTGATTGGAATAGCTTTGAGTCTCACATTCCGTTCTTTCCGTAATTTGCAGCTTCAGCAAGATCTGACAGGTCCAGCGCGAGCAACCGACTCAAAGATTATGTATGCGATTCTGCTTGCCGTTGGAACGGGTTTGTTACTCACAGGACTTGGTATGATTACCGATTGGAAAGGCATAGTACTCACTTTGGGTGGATTAGTCGTCATGATTCCACCAATGCGTAAATTGCTGCCTGTGGGCACTTTTTCGGTAAAGAAAGGATTGCCTGCTACTTTGGTTTCGAGAGGGCTATATGTTGCTTGTTATTTTACAACGGAAAGTTTTGTGATCTTGGCACTAACCGAAGTGAAGGGGTTATCAGCTGACCTTGCTGGCCTCATTGTAGCAGCAGGTTCTCTGAGCTGGTCCGCCGCAGCGTGGTTGCAAGCCAAGCTTGATGCACGAGATCAAGGTCGTGCCCGAAAGGGTAGGGTCATGACGGGCATTGGGATTATGATCGTTGGAACTGTACTTGTGATCCTGGCTCTTATTTTGACGGACGGTGGGATTATACTCATCCTTCTCTCACAAATGATTACAGGGTTCGGTGTTGGATTGGCCAACCCTACAACGGCAGCCATTGCTTTACAACATGCCTTGCCCAGGAAAGAGGGAGAAATGTCCGCGAATCTGCAATTTGTGGATTCCTTCTATATGGGAGTAAGCATTGGAGTTGGTGGCGCTCTGATTGCTTTGTCCGAAACATTACAGTGGGGCATATCGACAGGTATTTTGATCGTGTTAACACTGCAATTACTATGGGTCTTGTTAAGTTTCTTGGCATCACTACGAATTACCAAACTCGTTCATCAAGAACATCATCCAATCAGCCAAGTGAAGGATAACATCTCCATGTAACGGATGACGACCGCGTCGTTAAATACATCATGAAGAACGGGGGGACTAATTGCATTGGGAGGTGGATAAGATGGCACGTGTATTAGTAGTCATTACTCCAGCTGAAGGACATGTGAATCCGTCGTTAGGATTAGTTACTCAGTTGATAGACAATGGTGAGGAAGTCATCTATGTGTGCACGGAGGATTACCGTTCCCGCATTGAACAAACCGGTGCCCAGATACTTACCTATCCGTTTCCACAAGATGCCTTCTCTCATGATCCGGTGTTGAAACCTCAGGAGTACACTCATTCTTATCAGTTCATTTATATGATGGTAAGCGGTATTATTCGGAGGATCATCCCCAATGTGCTGCAAGTAGTAGAGGATCAAAAGTTCGATTATATGATCTTTGATTCCCTGATGGGATGGGGAGGGACTATTCTTGGAGAAAAATTGGGAATTCCTGCGGTGTGTTCGATTGCCTCCTTTGCTTTTGTAGAGCCTCTGGGGTCTGGATCAGATCTGAATAAGACGGTGACAGCGGAGCTTTATGAGGCTACGATGAAGATAACAACGGAGTTAGCCGAGGAGCTTCAAGTGAGTATTCCAGCCATGGAAGAGATTCCGGCACATGCAGGTCAGTTAAAGCTCGTGTACACCAGCCGTTATTTTCAGCCAAAGGCAGACAAGCTGGATGATCGTTTTATTTTCACGGGTCCTTCGATCATACCGCGCCAAGATGCTCCAACCTTCTCGTTCGAGTTGCTTCGTGAACGTCATCCGCATACGGTGTACATTGCCATGGGAACCATCTTGAATAAAAATTTGGATTTCTACCAGCTGTGCTTTGAAGCACTGGGAGATCTGCCATTAAACGTTGTTCTATCTTCAGGTAAATACACGGATATGGAACCGCTGGCGGATCAAATTCCTTCTAATTTCATCGTGAGGCCATACATTGCACAGTTAGATATGCTACAACATACAGATGTTTTTATTACTCATGCCGGAATGAACAGCACGAGTGAGGCTCTCTATTATAACGTTCCGCTGGTAATGATTCCATTAACATCGGATCAGCCTCTTGTCGCCGATCGGGTACAGGAATTGGGCGCGGGTATTACTTTGAATAAACATGACCTCAGTGCAACTGATTTGAGAGAGGCGGTAATACAAGTACTACACAATTCGCTTTATAAAAGGCGGGCTTACCTCATTGGTGAATCTTTAAGGCAGGCTGGCGGTTACAAGCGGGCCGCCGATATCATTATGAGTCACATGGCTCCAGCGAAATGAGGAATCAATCTTTTCCGAATGTGGCTTACCAATAGAAATGCGCATAACAATAAGAAAAGAATAACGGACAAGAACATCGTCTCATTCAAAGTCGCTTAAATGCGGCTTTTTTTGAGTACCCGTATCTCTTAAAAAAAGATAAATATCAACAATAACCTATAATATATCAGGTTTTATTCCCCAACATAATATAGTAACATTTACAAATATATACTTTATTTATCACCTGATGCACTTTGAGAGGACGTGATATGTTAACTTTTATCCACTGTTGAAGTAGTTGAGAATGTTGAATACGCTTTCATTCGTGAAATCCATTTGAGGAGGATGAAGATATTGAAATTCAAAATGACACTTAAAAAATCAGTCCATGTTTTACTGGCATGTTTAACGGCTCTACCTCTGATGTTAACCCCGACACATGTGTCGGCTGCTAGTGACGCGAACATTAATTTATCCTCCGAAAAACAGCTCATCAAGGGTTTTGGGGGCATTAACCACCCAGCCTGGATCGGTGACTTGACGGCAGCTCAGCGTGAAACTGCCTTTGGTAACGGACAGAATCAGCTGGGCTTTTCCATTCTGAGAATCTATGTCGATGAGAATAGAAACAACTGGTACAGAGAGGTCGCTACTGCGAAAAGAGCGATTGAGCAAGGTGCACTTGTATTCGCTTCACCCTGGAATCCTCCCAGTGACATGGTCGAAACGTTTAATCATAACGGACAGACGAATGCCAAACGCCTGAAATACGATAAATATGCCGCGTACGCGCAGCATCTGAATGATTTCGTCACTTACATGAAGAACAATGGTGTAGACCTGTATGCGATCTCTGTACAAAATGAACCCGATTATGCCCATGACTGGACCTGGTGGACACCACAGGAGATCCTTCGCTTCATGAAAGAGAATGCTGGCTCCATTCAGAATACAAAGGTTATGGCACCTGAATCGTTCCAATATTTAAAAAACATATCTGACCCGATCCTGAATGATCCTCAGGCACTCGCCAACATGGACATTCTGGGAGCACATACGTATGGAACCCAGTTCAAAGATTTTGCATACCCGCTCTTTAAGCAAAAAGGGGCCGGCAAAGAACTGTGGATGACCGAAGTGTATTACCCGAACAGTGATAACAACTCAGCGGATCGCTGGCCAGAGGCGCTGGATGTGTCCTATCACATGCACAACGCTATGGTTGAAGGTGATTTCCAGGCATATGTATGGTGGTACATTCGCAGACAGTACGGTCCAATGAGAGAAGATGGTACCATTAGTAAACGTGGATATAACATGGCTCATTTCTCCAAATTTGTACGTCCAGGCTATCTCAGAGTGGATGCAACCAAAAATCCGGATACCAACACATTTGTTTCGGCCTACAAAGGGGATAACAAAGTGGTCATTGTGGCGATTAATCGCGGCACATCGGCTACAAGCCAAAGATTCGTTCTGCAGAACGGCAACGCTTCTACCGTATCCTCCTGGGTCACGGATAGTAGTCGAAACCTGGCAAGTGGAACACCGATTAACGTGTCAGGTGGAGCATTTACGGCACAGCTCCCAGCTCAAAGCGTAACCACGTTTGTAGCCAATGTAACCGGTAGCAGTGGTGGAAATCCAGGAAATGGAACCACATATGAGGCAGAGAATGGTACCACACTTACCGATGCGGGCATTGAAACAATCTATCCAGGATACACAGGCTCCGGATACGTTAACTTTAACGCTATGACCGGTTCGGCCATTCAATGGAATGCCATCAACAACGCTACAACAGGTACCAAAAACGTAAAGTTTCGTTACGCCCAGGAAAGTGGAACACGTAACCTCGACATATTTGTCAACGGAACCAAAATCATCAGTAACGAGCCCTTCCCGGCAACTGGAAGCTGGTCAACATGGAGTGAAAAGACCATTCAGGTTCCCATGAACACAGGAACCAATACGATTAAAGTGGTCACAACCGGTACAGAAGGACCAAATGTAGATAACATAACGGTTACTGCAGCACAATAAGCGCGCTGTTCTCATTTAGTTAAGCAATATATGAATAACCCCCGTTTCAGATACGCTTGTCGGTATCTGAAGCGGGGGTTATTCATTTTGACTTGACTTATAGTTAACTCTACCTCTTATACTCAGAATAGAGGTAGAATGAGAACCATTACGTAAAAGTTCATAACAGGGAGAAGGGAGAAGGAATGTGCTGATTCCATACAGCAAGATTTACGATATGACATTATATAAAAGGAATTGGAGATTTATTTAACATGACGAAGAGCACGAATTGGAATGTCTTTGGATTGGCCATACTACTGGGTTTATTTTCGACATTAGGTCCATTTACGATTGATATGTATTTACCGGCTTTTCCTGAGATTGCAAAAAATCTGAATACAACTGCATCACTTGTACAATTTAGTCTTACTGCTTGTTTGCTAGGACTCGGTGTAGGTCAACTCGTTATGGGTCCTTTGAGTGATGCTTATGGTAGACGTAAACCATTGTTGATCTGCATGGCAGCCTATATTATTTGTTCCTTGGCATGTGCCTTTGCTCCGAATATCGGACTATTGATTTTGTTTCGGTTCACTCAAGGATTTGCAGCATCAGCTGGGATTGTCATTTCTCGTGCGATAGCTAGAGATCTATACAGTGGACATGAACTTACTAAATTCTTCTCGCTGCTCTTGCTCGTGGGAAATTTGGGACCTTTGGCTGCACCCATCGCGGGAAGTGGAATTCTTTCATTCACGACATGGATTGGCGTGTTTGTCTCCCTTTCATTTCTGGGGATTTTCTTATTAATCATGACAAAGTGGGGGTTAAAAGAGACTCACCCCGTCGAAAGACGTATGGTTCCCGACTTCAAACAGCAGTTGGGGAATTACAGAATGCTTCTGCGTGACCGCACATTTGTTGGCTATATGCTGGCACAAGGAATCATGACGGCTGGGGTCTTTGCTTATGTAGCAGGTACACCTTTTATTTACCAAAATATATATGGAGTCACACCGACTGTATTTGCCATATTGTTTGCTTCGAACGGAATCAGTTTGATCATCGGTTCTCAAATCGTGGGTCGTTTGGCCAAACGCATACCTGAGCAGACCCTTCTATTATCTGGACTATGGCTTGCTTTAATAGCAAGCGTTGCTGCTTTGCTCGTAACTCTGGCTCATGGCCCACTTTTTGCTTTAGTCATTCCATTGTTCTTCTTTGTTTGCTCGATCGGCATTACATCAACAGCGGCATTCCCGCTTGCCATGGAGAGTCAAGCGAAGATGGCTGGAAGTGCAGCGGCACTCCTTGGAGTCGTTCCATTTCTTCTGGGTGCACTGGTTGCTCCTCTGGTCGGTATCGCAGGTGAGGATACTGCCGTCCCATTAGGACTCACTTTATTAATGACCAGTGTCATCGCGATTGTTACTTATTTTCTGTTTGTTAAAAAAAACTCACATCAACCAAAACATGCCCAGACTGATCTTAACTTTTAGATTAAAAGTAGCAAAAGGTCGATTCCAGATTGGAATCGGCTTTTTTGGCATTATGAAGTATACCAAATGTGTTTTTGTAGGGACACAGGGTGTGACATGAGCTAGTTAAATATAAAACAACAGGCCTTCGATGAATCGAAGCCTGTTGTTTTTGAATTACAGAGATATCGCTTTATTCGCCATAGCAACGTCGTTGGCGAGGAGTTTAGGAAGATCATAGGAGGGATACAGCCCCCGCTCTAGCATAAAATAAAACACTTTACCATGTAGTTGGATAGCACCATTTAGTTGTTTCTGCAATGTTTCACGTAGTTGAGGAGTGGCGGTTTCTGTAATGGCGATAGCATAGTTGCGAACTGATGTTTTGGCAAAACCCAGCAGCTGTCCAGCGTAAAATGCAGTCATATCCATTTCATTCCCACTGTTTCTGGTTCCTTCCGGCGCCAGTGGATAATATTGAAGAAGCTCCTTCAAATTTTGTTCAATACCATTAATGGCTTCCATATAGAGTGTGTGGAGGTCCTGGTTCTTTACGTCATTCAATACTAATTTAAAATGTGTTAACTGATTGCTCTGAAAGGCTGTCAATTCGTGAAGTTCCATCGTTTCGTGCCAAGCGAGATGATGGTTTTGTCGATTTGGTTCGTAAGTATACACATGAATCCCTCCTAAAGTTATGTGTTAGCCTATGCATGGCGCCTATAAAAGGTACTGTGAAAGAGACGTATTCAAAAAAATAAAAATTACTCTGAATATATTGGGTCCATGAAATTCATAATAACCACAGACTGCGGATAGAGAAAGCCACCATTTGCAGGAAACAATTAATAGGAGGAAATACAAAAATGCAACTGCAAAACCATCAAAACATTGAAACAGGTACTGTTCCACCTCAACTGAACCATGGCGGGCATGAAATGTTTGATGTCCATGAAGTATTGGCAGGAGCGATCAATACCATGAATACGTATACCATGATGAGTGAACACGTAAAAGATCCGGAGCTTCGGGATATTTTACAACGTCAGAAGCAATTTATGACGGATGAATATAACATTACATTGGAATGTTTTAAAACCGGTCAGGATCCTTCCAAACCGACTCAAAGTTATAAAATGAATCAGGGTAACGATTTTACTTATGGCATGAAACCAAGCCAACCGAAAAAGCCAATGCAAACTGCAGGTGAGATATGCGACCAAAGCATCTCCCTTAGTATGTTAAATGCAGTAAAATCGGGGGCTGTAATGAAAACAACAGCAGCATTGGAAACAACGAATCCTGTTGTACGCCGTGTGCTTGCGGATTCCTTGCCAAACTGTATTGAAATGGCCTATGAGATCTCCATTTATCAAAATAAGAATGGCTTCTACCAAGTACCACAGCTTGCCCAGCAAGATATGCAGCAAATGCAAAATGGATATGCTCCTGCACCGCTTCAGCCGCAAATCCCTGGTAACCTTCCCCACTAAAAATGAAGCGCCGTATCTCATTTCGAGATACGGCGTTTTATTTATTACCATTTTGAAACAGGTCTGCAATGAAAGCTGTCATCTATACTAAGGATGTTCAGTCAAACTGGACAAAGGAACTGTCATTTCCTGCTCCGAGTCTCCGACCGGATAGATTCGGGCCGTTTCATCCTCATTGACATGCTGGATAAAGATAGGGGTATCCTGATAAGTTACTTTTTTCATAATGGTCGATTCAGATATTTCGATCGCTCTTTGTTTGTTCATAACGTTCTCCTTATTCCGAATGGTCATTTGATTGATCAACAAGACGGTGAGGGGCTTTTTTTGTTTCTCGGTCGAGTTTGAATGTTTTTGCGATACGTTGTTAAAAACCTCTGCATCACTACAATGCACCAAACCGTGCAAGTTTATGCATAGTTTGAAGACAAAGGTTAGTGGAGTAAGCATTTCCCGACAGTACATGTTATTATTCTTGTTGAAAAGAATATAGCATTTACATCATTCAAAGATTACGAGGCGGTTTACTTCTAGGGAGTTTAATATATTTGTAGTTGACGGGAGTTTGATCAATTCAACCCATTGTATAAGGAACAATATGTTTATGCCTCAATTAATAAACCAGCCAAGAAGGTTACCATTATGGGTTTTGTTAGAATATTTGTATCCGAAGTCGCCCCTTTAGCGACTTTTTACTGTACGTAACTTTAGTTTATATCATTCGAAATAGCTGCACCAAATCCATAATTTACAATTCAATTAGAAACTTTTTCCTAAATCTAGCGTCTAATCATATGAGTTTTGAGGGGATAAAAATGACTAGAGAGCAGAAGGAGCCAAAGACAAAGCATGAATATGAAGAAGAAATTATCCATTTTTACCGCTTTAGCTGTTTTTCAAGCATTTGCAGTCGGTTCCGTGAGTGCGCAGACAGCACCGCAAAGTGACACAGCGTCTGTAAACACCGCTAACGTAGAATCGGTTGAGGTGCTAAAAGAAGAGCAGCCGATTGCAGAACGTGAAGTGAAAAAGGAGAGCACTGAGTCAACACCTAAAACAGATATTGAGAAACCTGCGAATGATGGGGAAGAGACCACTGCAAACGAAACGGGTACAAAACCTGTGGTCCAAGAGGGAGCCTCTGAGGAGGTTGAAACACCAGCTACGCCTGCTCAAGTAGAGCAACCATCCATTGATGGGAAGTCTGCCGCAGGTTCAGGCGGAAACCTGACGTTGTACATGAATAGCAACAAAATGGAGCAGGATGGGAACACATATCTAGCCGGCCAGCCAATGACTGTAAAAAACGGCGTATCCTATGTTGCGATCCGTGCACTGGTAGACCGTGTGGGATATGGGGTCAAATACGATAACAAAACCAAAGAAACCATCATCATCAGTGGAGATCAAGAGCTTCGATTCACAACCAACAGCACAGTCTATACCGTAAATGGAGAGACCAGAACGATGAAAGGCCCTGCGTATCAGCAAAAAAATACGTTCATGGTGCCGTTAACATCCATTACTCAAGCTCTGAACATTACTTATAAAGTGAATCAGCCAGCTAAGACGGTTGTGCTGAATCTAAATACGAAACCTGTTGCAAGCTTTACCATTTCCCAAAAGGAAATTTTTGCGGGCGATAAGGTGGACTATGTGACTTCTTACAGTTCTCCTAATGGACTGGATATCCTGGACGAACGCTGGACAGGTCGTCAGGAATCATTTGATCAAGCGGGTACATATACGATTTCATATCAGGTACAGGATTCCAACGGCCAATGGAGCGATCCCTATTCCATTACGATTGAAGTTATGAGTCCTAATCTTCCTCCTGTAGCCATGTTCGCCACGGATAAAGAACAATATCAAATGGGTGAAAAAATAACATACACAGACCAAAGTACAGATGATGAAGATAATATCGTTAAAGCGGTATGGGAGAACAATTCACTTGCGTTCTTTGAATCGGGTCCAAAAACGGTGACACTTACAGTTACTGACAATCACGGCGCTACAAACACGTACTCCAAAGTCATCACCATAACCAATGAGTCATTATATTCATTTACTGACTTCAATTTACTCTTCACGCCGGTAGGACAGAAATTTACTTTTAACGGCGGCGAAGTGACTACGATGGAAAAAGTGCCTTATACGTACATGGATGAGCCAAGTCTGTTGATCCGCAGCAACAGTCCGGAAACGGTGAATACGGAAGGTATCGTATATAAAGAATCATCATCCGGGCAGACCCGTTTCATGATTCACCACGTGAACAATACAGGCAAAAGAGTGAAAATGTATGTGATTGCAACCAATAACAACCCGAATCCGGCCGTATTCGAACAACAGAATATGGGCTTTGCGGGACCTACACCATATGCTACCGTAGCTGGTAAATTGTCTATCGATAAATGGTTCAAGTCGATTCAGACCGGAGCGGACCAAAAGAAAGAGTATCTTCAACCCGGAGAAAGCAAACTGATTTTGACCGAACTCAATAAAACTCCGATGAAAGAAGGACAAGTCATCTCGCTCTATTCGGATGCTTATAGTGATTATTCCCTGGACTATAACGTTATCCTGGTGGAAGAAAATAAAGATCCGTTCGAGTCTTTACCATTGCTGCCTGTGCTTGATCGTGACGGAGTGCACAACCGTGGTACGTATCCAAATGCAACACGTAACATAACGTATGATCAGCAAGTGGGAACGAAACCAGCCCGTCTGCCGCTTGGTGATAATGCCAGCGATCCCAATCTGGTTGGAACGGATCCTATGGCTTACATAGACGCATCCAATGCGGGTAATTTCGGTGTATTGTACAAAATCACGCTGACCAATGTCGCTCCGCGTACGCTTATCTCATTTAACCCTCGTGGAGGGAAGTACTCCGGAGTAGCTCTGGTGAACAATCAGTTGGTATCGATTGCTGAAGGCAACGTTGCGGTTACCAATTCAAGTGAACAAAGCGTTCTATATCGCACAGGATCATTTGGAGAGAGTGTGACGATTCTTTTCTCTGCCGCGCCAGGAAGTAACCTGCCTGTCAATCTGCTCTTTACACCACTCCCATCGGAGAAGTAGTGTAGTTGTTTCTTATCAGATGGAGCGGGGAATAAATGATTAGGAAGCATGTTAATCATCGAAAGAAGGGACTCCTTATGGAGTCCCTTTTTGTTTATACATTGTAGATTGTGTTTTAATTATTATAATTGATAGTTCCAGTCAGATTGCAGTTCTCTATTTATTTCATGGATATGATTGACAATAATAGATTGTATATGTAGCATTTGATTGGTAACTAGTAAAAAAACATAACTAAACGGAGGGATTTTCCATGGCTAAAGTAAACGTAGGCGAAGAGAATGCACAACCAATTCAACTGTATTACGAAGATCATGGCGAGGGGCAACCGATCATCCTGATTCATGGTTGGCCATTGAGTGGACGATCCTGGGAGAAGCAAGTACCTGCCCTGATAGAAGCTGGATACCGGGTTATTACGTATGATCGTCGTGGTTTTGGTCAGTCTTCCCAGCCTTGGGATGGTTACGACTATGATACATTTGCTTCAGATTTACATAAATTGATTTTACACCTCGATTTACGTGATGCTACACTTGTCGGTTTCTCCATGGGAGGCGGTGAAGTGGCCCGCTATATCGGAACTTATGGAACGGAAAGAGTCTCCAAAGCTGTATTTGCCGGAGCTGTGCCTCCATACCTTTATATATCCGAAGATAATCCACAGGGAGGATTGGACGATGCAACCATTGAAGAATTCCAAAATGGGGTTAAGGGAGATCGTCTAGCGTTCCTGGATGGATTTACGAATAACTTTTTCGCCGCAGGAGATCGTACAGATCTGGTAAGCGAACCGTTCCGTCTATATAACCGGGATATTGCTGCTCTGGCATCCCCTAAAGGTACCCTGGATTGCATTGCTGCCTTTGCTCTTACGGATTTCCGTCAGGATCTGGAGAAGTTCAATATTCCAACGTTGGTTATTCATGGCGATTCTGACGCCATTGTGCCGCTTGAAGTCAGTGGGCAACGTACACATGAATCCATCCCTGGCAGCCAACTTGTGGTCGTAGAAGGCGGACCACATGGCTTTAATGCCACACACCCCGAAGAATTTAATGCAGCATTAATCGATTTTTTGAAGAACTAAGCTTCGAATAAAGAAGAATATCGAAAAGGTCGCTATCCAATCCAGGATAAGCGACCTTTTTATTATATACTCAGATCTTGAGCCGCAGTACTTGGTGCCACAGCTTCATTGTTTGTACAAAAATATACTCATTCCGCAGTTTTTGAAGTATGATACAACATAAGTATAACGCTTTCATTTTGATATCATGGCTACATAGTCAATTTCATTTTCAGGAGGCTCTTAAAATTGTTCAAAACAAATACAAATTATGATGGGTATCTCTTTGTACATTTTATTGGCGAACAGCCGGACGGTGAGCAAGTTTACTTCTCCTATAGTGAGGATGGCCTTCACTGGAAGGACCTCAATAAAGGTATGCCTGTACTGATTTCGAACCTTGGGGAAAAGGGAGTAAGGGACCCGTTTCTGATACGTTCGGTCAAGGAAGATAAATTTTATCTGATCGCTACGGATCTCCGCATTGCAAGCGGCAAAGGATGGACTCATGCCGTTGAAGCGGGGAGCCGTGATGTGATTGTGTGGGAGTCCAGTGATCTTGTAAACTGGTCTTCTCCTTGGAACGTTACTCTCGGAGTTGAGGGTGCAGGTTGTGTCTGGGCACCCGAAGCAGTGTATGACGAAGCAACAGACGAATTTCTCGTATTCTGGGCTTCTGCGACTCAGGAGCCTCAAGAACCTGAACGAAAGCAAAAAATATATAGCGCTCGTACAAAAGATTTTCGTACGTTTTCCGCATCTCAAAAGTATATTGAGCGGGATAACCATATTATCGACACAACGATTCTTTCAGCTGACGGCAATTACTATCGATACTCCAAGGATGAAACAACCAAAAACATCCGGGTCGAAAAGGGAGCTTCACTCGACAAAGATGCGTTCGTTCCACTTCACTCTCCAGCGCTCGAGGCTGTGGCAGGTGTTGAGGGACCTCAAATATTTAAATTTAATGATCGCGAGCAATGGTGCCTGATTGTCGATCGTTTTGCAGAGGGGAAAGGTTACCTTCCTCTGGTGACTACAGATCTGGACAGTGGAGAATTCCATATTGTACCTGATGGGGAAATTGATATGGGAACGACCCAAAAGAGGCATGGTAGCGTCCTGCCAATCACGGCCGAGGAATGCAATCGGTTGCTGGCGGCTTTCGGAGACAGTCATCAGGTGCTTCCTGGACAATATGCCGATCCTGATGTCGCAAAGTTTGAAGACCGTTACTACATGTATCCGACAACAGATGGATTCGAGGGGTGGTCAGGAACCCAATTCAACGTATTTTCTTCTGTGGACCTGAAGCATTGGCATGACGAAGGCGTCATACTTGATCTGGGGACAGACGATGTGGTATGGGCAAGCGGTAATGCCTGGGCACCGGCGATAGCCAGCCGAAACGGGAAATTCTATTTTTATTTCTGCGGCAAAATGCTGAATGGGGAGAGCGCAATCGGCGTTGCTGTAGCGACTACACCGATCGGTCCATTCCTTGCCGAACCGCAACCATTAATCACGATGGAGCAGTTGAAACGTCTGGACATCACCATGGGACAGGGTATTGATCCTTCCATCTATGTCGAAGATGACGGGAGAACATACCTGTTATTTGGCAACGGACATGCAGCAATTGTTGAGCTTGAAGATGATATGACAAGTGTAGTAGAGGAAACGATGAGCAATCTGGCAGGCTTGCATGACTTCCGCGAGGCCGTAACCGTTCTAAAGCATGGTGGACGATATCACTTTACGTGGTCCTGTGATGATACGGGCAGTGAGGATTATCATGTAAATTATGGTACGTCAGATCAGCTATATGGTCCTATCACCTATCAATATCCGATCCTGAGTAAAAATGTCGAGAAGCGTATGCTGGGCACAGGTCATCACTGTATTTTTCTTGAACATGAAACCGGTCAATACCGGATTGCCTATCACCGGTTTGTAACACCATTGTCCAGATTTTCCTCTGGAAAGGGCTATCACCGCGAAATATGTATAGATCCGCTATATTTCGGAACGGATGGGCTGTTGCAGCCGGTAATTCTATAACTTCAAGGATGCCACGATAAGTGGCATTTTTTTGTTCAAAAAAATGAACGTTTCATTCAGAAACGCTTCTTTGACTTACCTATAACATCAACATAGAGTGATGACAAGGAAGGTAGTTGATTTAGCTATACGAATGAGAAGCATGCACGCCCTTGACTCTCCCCTGCACGGGAAACTGTATACTCGAATTATGTTAATAGATTGGAGATGAGCTTTTGTTCAAAATCAGTGCGTTTTCCAGGCTAAGTAGGGTCTCATTAAAAACACTGCGTTATTATGACCAGATCGGCATACTTAAGCCGAAAATGGTGGATTCCGATACGAACTACCGTTACTATTCAGCAGATCAGCTTCTGGAGCTCAACCGAATTTTTATTTATAAAGAGTTGGGGTTTACATTGCCACAGATCACACAGCTTCTACAGGAAGATATTACATTAGAGAATATTCAAGGCATGTTTAAGCTGAAAAGAAGCGAAATCCAGCAGATTATCGATACGGAACAAGCCAAACTTATCCGGATTGAGAAGCGCATACAGCTTATAGAGGAAGAGGGGCAAGTCGAAACAGGGCAAGAGATCCGAATCAAATCGGAAGGTGCTCAGCAGTTTCTTTTTCAGGTGGGCTGTGGGAAAGAGGAAGATATCCCGTATTTATTTCGTCAGTTTGATCAGTCATTAACAAAGGAAATTCGCCAATTGATTCAAGGTCCACAGGTTGTTTTGTGGAAAGAAATTGCCGGTCAAGAGGAGGAGTTCGAGTTTGAAATTGGTTACTTCTTAACCTGTGAGCTACGATCACCTCCCGAACCATTTCAACTGCGGACTCTTCCTGCTGAGCCCATGATGGCCACCATAGCTTACCGTTCCAATGCTACCTTTGCCTGCAAATCCTGTGTTCATCTAGCGACATGGATTGAGAAAAATAATTATCAGATCAAGGAGAACGAAGCTGGCAGGGAATTATATCTACCCTTAACTCAAGAACAAGATGCACAATTCATAGAAATACAAATCCCAATACTAAATAGATAACTGAAGAAGACGGAGTGGAGTAAATTGAAAAATAAATGGATCATCTATGTCCTCGCATTGGCTGTTTTTCTGATTGGAACCATTGAATACATTATTACAGGTGTCATTGAAATGATCGCCGCAGACTTGAGCGTATCTACTTCAGATGTTGGTTTACTAGTGACTGTATTCGCTCTGGCGGCAGCCATTATCGCTCCAATTCTCATTGCATTTACAATAAATATGGATCGCAAGAAATTACTGTTGTCCACCCTCAGTGTGTTTATTGCCAGCAACGGACTTATGCTTTTAGACCTTTCTTACGAAACATTACTATGGGTGCGAATTATTCAAGGAGCTAGCGGAGGCATGGCTACCGTAGTAGCGATGGCCGTATCGACAAGACTCGTTAAAAAAGAAAGAAGGGGCAATGCCATTGGCATCATCTTGATGGGACTAAGCAGTTCGCTAGTGCTTGGTGTCCCATTGGGCACATTTTTAAGTGAGATGTTTGGATGGAGAGTTCTATTTGTATTCATCGGATTGATAAGTATTCTTCCATTACTTATCATCTACAAAAAGGTTCCGGCAATCAAAGAGGAAGAAAAGGTCACCCTCAGAATGCAGCTCTCCATTTTAAAAAATCCAGCTATTCTGACGGCCTTGCTTATTACTTTATTGTATATCGGCGGCTATTCTACACTGTTCACTTACATTACGCCTTTCTTGCAAGCTACATCCTCTCTTACCATGACCGAGATCAGCGGTGTTCTGTTTCTCGCGGGAATTTGCAGCTTCGTCGGATCAAAAGTTGGCGGACAATTGGCAGATGCTAAGGGATCCAAGTTTACTATTTGTCTCGGACTTCTGTTACAAGGGGCAACTCTTCTTTTGTTCGCTCTAGCTGGAGTTAATCTCATGGTTTTAATCCTGGTTTTAATGATTTTTATGTTAGCAACGTGGAGCATATCCCCGGCCCAGCAACTATATCTGGTTACTCTGGCACCTCGTAATCCGGACATTGCCCTTAGTGTAAACACGTCGTTCATCCAATTTGGTTTTGCACTGGGTTCTGGATTAGGCGGGCTTGTCATCAGTCGTACATCTGTCTTGTATTTAAATTGGTTAGGTTTTGGAGCTGTAAGCATCGCTTTGCTTCTTGCCCTACTTCTATTCAGAAGGATGAGCAGTAGGACTGAAAACCCTATGGTTACTGTTGAATAGGTAGGTGGACTGGTTAAGTTACACAGGACATCTATCTGGCGTTCAAGTCCTAATTAGAAAGAGGGAATGTACGAGTCGTACATTCCCTGAAAAATAAAGCATTATTATCACTAGTGTGATGTTGCTTAAGAACCAAACATTGTTTTTATATGCGGTTGTTGCAACCAATCTTTCAGCGAAGTCAATTGGAGATCTGGAACAATGACACGATCATTCACATCATAATAGTTCAAGGAATCAATATTGGCTCCGATCCAACGATAGAAGCCCGCAATTCCAGCTGCTTGATTTGCTCCCATTACTGGCGTAAGCGCTGCTTCAAAATCATCATAGTTCAGGGTATGAAAATTCACATTTTGTCCCAATGCTTGTGTAAAACGTTCACCCAGCTCTACACCGGTGAGTGCTTCAGGCCCCGGAGCCAGTATCACTTGTCCTGCCAGCTCAGGATGGTTTAACGCATAAACATGATATTGTGCTGCATCCTCGGAGCTGATCCATGGGATCGGTTTATCCGCTGGCACTGGGTAGAAAAGCATCCCATTATGGATGAGACCCGGAATCAAGAAGTTTTCCATATAGAGTGTGGGTTTCACCAGTATATTTGGAACACCGCTATGTCGTACATACTCGATCATTTCGCGTTTAACATCCAATGTTTGAGTGTCGGTTGGCTGTTCTGGTAAAAAGCCGTTCGAGTTCACAACGATCAATTTCACGTTCGCTTGTCGGGCAGCTTCCACAGCATTCGTAATCTGTTGCTTCAATAATACTGTGTCATACTCGATTGGCATGTTCAAGAAGACCTTATCGACACCGCTGTTAACATCATTGAGCGTTTCTAGTACAGACAGATCACCAACAAATGCCTCTATACCTTGTTCTTTCAAGGCCGTTACGTTTTTCTCATGACGTGTAATGGTGCGAACCGCTACTCCTTTGGAAGTTAACAATCTTGCTACCGCTCCGCCTTGTACTCCTGACGCTCCATATACTAATATCGTTTCCATATGTACAAAACTCCTTATAGTTAATTTCATTTGTTCAGTATTGAACTAAATGTTATATTTATATTAACTAACTCACAAACTTTATGTAAGTACGCACATTCGAGATACCAGGTATCTCCCGTGATACTTTTGGAGGCAAACTTATGAAGCTCGAACCACTGGAAAATTGTAGTCCTTGTCCGGTCGAATATGCAGTTAATGCGATCGGCGGGAAGTGGAAAATTCTGATTTTGTACCACTTATTGAATAAAAATACTGTGCGCTTCAATGAATTGCAAAAATTGCTCTCCACAGTGACGCATCGTACACTAACACGTCAATTGCGTGAGCTTGAGGAAGGCGGGTTAGTACACCGCGTTGCTTATGCTGAGATGCCACCTCGTGTTGAATACTCGTTAACGGATAAAGGAAATAGTCTCTCCCCGATTTTGTTGCAATTGCAAGACTGGGGTCTACAGCATATGTAAGCACCTTAAACACGAGGGCAAACAACAATTAAAGCCCCGTTAATAGCGACGTATGAACAGGTTAGCCAGTAATGACTGGCGGCCTTTTTTGTCGTTTTACATAGCTGTATATCATATGGGAGAAACTGGTTCTCGATTTTCTTTCCCGATATGCAACCGAATCCAAGATTGTGATAGGCTGTAACTGCAAGAATTAAACGATTATATGGAAGGGGACATCTACCTGGATCAGGAACTCGCGGCTACGATTGCTATCGAATTCAAGAACAATCAGAAGGTGTTAAACGCGATTGGAGACGAGACCCGGCAAGCCATCCTCATCGCCTTAATTCAAGGACCGCAAAAAACCGGCATGCGCGTAGGCGAGATCAGAATGAAAACACACCTATCCCGACCGACCGTATCCCATCATCTGAAAATATTAAAAGAATCGCAGATTATAAGTGTGCGTAAAGAAGGGACTCTCAACTATTACAGTCTGGACTCTGGAAGCAAACTGAAATTGTTGAAAAATCTAGTGGACGAAATAGAGAAAGTGTTTGCGCAATGTGAAGAACAAGCAACAGAATAACGATTAGGAAACAGGGAGGGGCGTTGCGATTGAATCGGACAGTCGAAGCGGCAAATGGAGTCGACATTCCTCAACTTGGGTTCGGCCTATATAAAATCAAAGACGGAGAAGCTTTCGAGAGGACTGTCGAATATGCTATTCGAATTGGTTATCGCCATTTCGACACAGCCAAAATTTACGGAAATGAGGCAGCGCTAGGCCGAGTCATTCAGAAAAGTGGCATTGCCCGGGAGGAATTCTTCATTACCTCCAAAGCGTGGACGACAGATCTCGGGTACCATGCGACGAAAAAGGCGTTCGAACAGACTTGCCGGAAGCTGAACGTAACGTATCTCGATATGTATATGATTCATTTCGCCGGTCCTCATTACGTGAACGCCTGGAAGGCGATGGAAGAATTATACGACGAAGGTAGAATTAAAGTCATAGGTGTAGCCAATTTCGAGATCCGGCATCTGGAGCATCTCAAGAAGAATTCCCGAATTTCGCCGATGGTTAATCAGATCGAAACCCATCCGGAATTCCCACAACACGAATTACATGATTATATGCTTCGGCATCGGATCTTACATGAAGCTTGGGGACCGTTGGGGCAGGGAAACAAGGCGCTGCTGGAGCATCCGGAGCTGGCCGCAATTGCACTTCGCCATCAGAAGTCGGTTGCGCAAGTCATTTTGCGCTGGCATCTGCAACGCGGAATTATGGTCATCCCCAAATCAACGAACCCTCAACGGATTAAAGAGAATATCGAAATATTCGACTTTGAACTGAATGAGGAGGACGTGGAACATATACGGCGGTTGGACACAGGTAAGAGATATTCCTTAAGCCCGAATGGCTTCATGATCAACCCAATTTATATAAATTTGATGAAACTGTTTATTCGCTGATAACCCTGTTAAAATAAAGGGACATCCCGATCAACCTATAGACAATAACAATAGTTTTCCAATCTTCAATAAAGCTTTCAGCTGCGCCCAGCAGATAATGATTGAAATGACCATAACGATTACAAAGAACAGAAAAACAAAAATTTTCATTATGATCAAACGTTTTCCGTCCGGATGTTTGGAAGCTCTGCTGGAAGAGTTATCTTTAGACTTAATCATAGCTCGTATACCGACTATGCAGGCAGTAGCCAGGATTATAAAAAGCATTAAAGTAGCCATTCGTTCAGCAGTGAAAGCGATGAGATTTGATCCTCCCGGACCAGAACCCGTGCGCAAAAACCAATGGCAGAAGGCAACGACAGAAAGAGATGACAGGAACAAGATAAATATACTCTTCCACATCCAGTCGAACAGCTTGAAGAAAGGACCGGGTGGATTGCTTTTCTGTTCCCGGCGAACCCGACGCTCGGCGTTTCTTCGATCGATTACTGCTCGTTTGGATTTCATGGATGTCTAACCTCCTGCAGTTTCATTGTTCTTTCTCGTAACATTAAGAATATCACAGTACTGACAATCAAGTCCCATGTTGATTTGAAACCTTTTGGTTAAAAACTGCGTTTAAGAAGCTAGAAGGTAATGAACTTGGATCCAGAAAGGATGTAAGAAAAAAATGTATAGAAACAAGAAGAAAAATAAGTTAATTATAAGTGCAATTATGACAGCATTACTGGCATCGCCCATGGCATACTTCATATCCGAAGGCCATCCGGTAGCCGCTGCTGCTTCCGTTTCCAAATATAAAGTTACCGCACAACCGTTCAGTATTGAAGGAAAGAAATCAAGCATTGGTACGATTAATAAAAACGGATCGACCTATATTGCTCTTAGAAACCTAAATACAGCCCTGGGGTTAACCACCAATTTCAATAAGACTAATCAACTCGTTGAAGTGTCGGGAAATGGACGATCGCTTAAAATTAATCTCTCTAACAATACTATTCATTTGAACGGACAACCGGTCTTTGGACCTCAAGTCATTCTCCAGAACAATACAACTTATTTGCCACTTCGCTTCCTACTGGAGCGGATGGGCTATGTAATTTCATATCAGAATAGTACAAAGCAGGTCGGTATTCAATCGATTAAGGAAAACGACTTGCAGGTTCAAGCGGAAGAGATCGGTGCCGACGGAGATGGCAAATCATTGCTCGTCTACTATCCGGTAATTAAAGGCTATGCAAGAGAGAAAGTACAGGATAAGATCAACGCCTTTTTGAAGCAGGAGACCGACAAGCACATTGCGGCCGGGTCGAAGGAAATGGATACAATCGTAAAAACGAATAATCAATTACTAATCAAAAATCCAAAGGCTGAAATTCGGCAACCGAGCCTCGATGGCAGATTTACAGTCATGTATAACGAGAATGGAAAATTGAGCCTATATGTGGATTATGATCTTTATATGGGGGGAGCGCACGGAATTACGACGAGGGTTCCTTACACGTTCGATCTCGTAACAGGTGATCAGATTGCGTTAAAGGAAGCGGCAGGTAACACCGATTATGTCTCTATCATTAACAGCCAAATCACAGATCACATCAATCATCGCGGATTGGAGTTGTCCACTCCATTTAAGACGATCGAAGCTGATCGAGATTATTACCTAACCCATGAAGGTATCGTTATCTATTTCACGGAATATGAATATACTTCCTTCGCTGAGGGAATGCCAGAGTTTATTATTCCTTATTCCGAGTTCAAATGACGGAAACTGTGGCTTCAAACTCTAAAGTCTATCGGAGCATGATGACAAGTCGTGTAGTGACAGTGAGACGATAAGGGGGAAAGTGAAATGAATACGATCAAGCGCATGATGGACCATCTGTACTGGGCAAACGAACGTATTTTAGACGCGCTCGAGGAGTCCAAGACAGAGAACAAGGAGCTTCTGAAGCTGGTTCGACATGTTGCGGTTGCGGAACGCGTCTGGCTGTCCCGATTGCAAGGCAAGGGTAGCGCGCAATATTCATTGTGGGAAGAAACAGAAGACTTGACGGCGATCCGGGAGATGTTCGAAGAAAACATCGAGCAATATCGCGTCTATATGGACGGGCTCGAGGAATTCAAATTGGATGAGATCATTGACTATGCAAACCAGAGCGGGGTTCCGTTCCGAACTTCCATCCGGGACATTCTCTCGCAAGTCATCTTACATGGGCAGTATCACCGGGGACAGATTAACCTGGCACTTCGAATCGAATCGGCGGAGCCTGTCCAAGTCGATTACATCACCTTCGCACGACTCTAAAGGGCGTGGAAAATCATCAACATTGCTGTGCCAAGTAATAACAAAATAGTCGCAGAAATAGCCGCCAACTTGGCGGCTTTTTTGTTCGAAATTCAAAAATCTTTTACAACTACGTCGGCGTGGTAAATCTTGACGGTAATATGCTAGACGCCATGGACCAGCGCAACATTATTACCGCTTATACAAAGAATACTCATCGGTATGAACCATCAGGATGATCGGCTGCCGCAGTCTGCTGGGAATGGCTGCGAAATTCGCTCGGTGCGGTGCCTGTCCACCGCTTAAACTGACGGCTAAAATGGGCATTGGTCTTATACCCCAGCATCATCGCAATATGGTCAATGTTCAGGTCTGTTTGCTTAAGCAGACGCTGGGCTTCGTTCAAAAGGGTTTCGGATAAAAACTTGCGTGGGGCCATTCCGTATACCTGCCGAAAAATCCGATTGACCTGTGACGGGCTAATGTTCAGGGACTTGGCGATATCCTGGATCCAGGTTCGCTCGCTTTCCTGTATTTCCCCATGAAGATGGATATATCTTACTGAATCCTCAATATGTTCGGCAATTTGATGAGCGATGGCTTCTTTTCTAGATAAGGTAATGGATGCATTCTGAGATAACTGGCCGACCAGGGACCCGAGCAGTTCGAATACGGCGGCATGAACCTTCATCTGTTTGGAAGAAGACAGTGAGACGGACAAGTGCTCTGTAGCAAGGGCATACAGTGTAGACAGTGAAGAGGAAAGCCCCTGAGCTAAATCCGAATCAGCCGGATAATAAATGTCCTTGCAGCGGTTGAGTTCTCTGCAAAAGGAGGTATCGTGTATGCTGAAATGAACGGAAAAGTAAGTGAAGCCCTGCGGTCCGGCACTGGTACAGGAATGGGTTACTCCAGGGCGGATGAACAAAAGATCGCCAACGGACTGACTGTACACTTGTCCGTTAACCACCATGTTCATCTGACCCTCCATCATCCAGTGGATTTCATACATCGAATGCTCATGGGACGGATAAGTCCAGTTCGAATCTACTTTTCTTGCGTGTAACCCTAATAATTGAAAAGACATGCGAACATCGGGCAGACGGCCTAAATACATAGCTTCCGAAAGTTTGGTCACAGGAACCTCCTCATCATGTTCTGTATTCCAAATACTGATAGATTCATCTTAACAGAAAAACAATGCGTGAAAAGGGTAACTCGTCGGACGGATTAGCACATCGTCATGAATCATTGCTAATGATATGGTAGAATTATCAACCCGATGGGGAAGAATGGGGGCAAGCTTGAATGAGAATTATTCGATTTCTGGACGGACAACAGAAGTGGCTGGCAGCAATTACAGATGATGAAAGAGTCTATCGTTTGCCACAGGCAGATTTTATGACGTTGATCTATCAAGCTAGGGAGCAGGGAATATCTCCCGTTCAATTAGTTGAAAGCGCTTTTAAGAAAACGAACGAGTTGACCGACGATTGGACTTCCCTGCACCTGATCACGCCAGTGGAAGCTCCGGAGGTATGGGCTGCGGGTGTTACTTATCAGCGGAGCCGGGAAGCTCGGAATTATGAAGCTACAGATGGAAAGCTGGATGCGGAGACTTTTTACGATAAAGTCTATGATGCAGAGAGACCGGAGATCTTTTTTAAATCCACAGCAGCCCGGACCGTCGGACCAAATGAGGCTGTCACACTTCGCAGCGATTCCACTTGGCAGATCCCCGAGCCTGAGCTGGGGTTGGTGCTTGCAGCTGATGGCAGCATTGTGGGGTACATCGTTGGCAATGATATGAGCTGCCGCGATATCGAGGGGGAAAACCCGCTGTATCTTCCACAAGCAAAAATATGGCGTAATTCTTGCTCCATTGGTCCTGCTATTCGACTCGCGGATACCGTACAGAATCCTTATGAATTCAGTATTGTCTGTCAGATCTATCGCGATGGAGAAATGATCGTTAAGAGTGAAGCGAGTACGAGTGAATTGAACCGAAAGCTGGATGAGCTGGTCTCCTTCCTGGCAAGGGACAACGATTTGTTCGACGGGACGGTACTTTTGACGGGAACAAGCATCGTGCCACCCAATGATTTTACACTTGAACCCGGGGACCGTATAGAAATATCCATTAGCGATATCGGGACACTCATCAATCCTGTCATATCAAACTAGTATATAAGGAGGATGAATGCTATGACCGTATTTCAGGTAGAGCAGACATACAGGAATTATATTAACGGAGAATGGGCGCAGGCTGCGTCAGGAGAAACCGAACCCAGCATAAATCCGGCGAATCGGAATGAGGTAGTGGGGTATGTACCTTCCTCCGGCGTAGAAGATCTGAACCGTGCTGTCGCGGCGGCCAAGGCAGCAGCGAAAGATTGGCGGAGGTTAACTGGAGCGGAACGCGGTAACTATCTATTTCAAGCAGCGAACGTGCTGGAACGTCGGGCAGACGAGGTTGCGGAGGCGATGACAAGAGAAATGGGCAAAACACTTCCTGAAGCCAAAGGAGAGACGATGCGCGGAGTCGCCATCTTAAGGTATTACGCGGGAGAAGGCATGCGAAAAACTGGGGATGTCATTCCTTCGACGGACAGCGAAGCGCTGATGTTTACGACCCGTGTACCGCTTGGCGTCGTGGGTGTTATTGCTCCGTGGAATTTCCCTGTAGCGATTCCGATTTGGAAGACGGCCCCGGCCTTGATTTACGGCAATACGGTTGTATTGAAGCCAGCTCAGGAAACTGCAGTCACTGCGGCTAAAATAATGGAGTGTTTTGAAGAGGCGGGTATTCCGACAGGCGTTCTCAACCTGGTATGTGGCAGAGGCTCGGTGATCGGATCTGCACTTGCTGAGCATCCGGATGTGGGCGGGATTACATTCACAGGTTCCAATGAAGTTGGAAAGCGGGTCGGCGCCGCAGCACTGGGACGAGGGGCCAAGTATCAACTTGAAATGGGCGGAAAAAATCCGATCATCATCGCGGCAGATGCTAATCTGGATTTAGCTGTCGAGGCTACCATCAGCGGTGGTTTGAAATCTACGGGCCAAAAATGTACGGCTACCAGCCGGGTTATTATTGAACGTAAAGTATATGAGGCCTTTAAAGAAAAGCTCCTTTCGCAAATTCAGGAAATTCGGCTGGGCGACGGCATGTCTCCGGGAAGCTGGATGGGTCCCTGTGCGAGCGAAGGACAGCTCAAGACCGTACTCAGCTATATTCAAAAAGGACAGGATGAAGGTGCCGTTCTGCTGGCTGGCGGAAAAAGAGCAGATGGTCCAGGACTTGAAGAGGGATTTTATGTCCAACCGACCGTATTTGAAGGTGTCGAATCCAATATGTCCATAGCCAGAGAAGAAATCTTCGGCCCAGTTCTTGCTTTGATTCCGGTGGATTCTCTGGAAGAAGCTATAGAGGCGGCTAATGATAGCGATTATGGCTTGAGTGCTTCCATCTATACACAAAATGTCGGAGCTATGCTGTCTTTCATCCGGGATATGGATGCCGGATTGGTCAGAATCAATGCTGAAACCGCCGGGGTAGAGTTGCAGGCTCCGTTCGGTGGAATGAAGATGTCAAGCTCGCATTCCAGGGAACAGGGGCAAGCGGCCATCGATTTTTTCACGGACATCAAAACGGTCTTCGTGAAGTCATAAACGTAGGAGGCTATCATGTACGAACAGATTATGTCGATTATGGGTGAGCAAGAGTCCAACTGCTTCGATATCATAGCACAGGCTCCAGGGGCAGCAGGGAGTCTGCCCTTAACCGATGAATTGTTGCGGAATGCTCCAAGTGGCGACTTGTTCGGCATGTCCCAGAATGTCGGAATGGGCTGGAAGCCAGGGGATTTGAATGGTAAACAGTATCTGATCTTAAGTACACAGGGCGGTATCCGCAATGAGGATGGCAGTCCGGCAGCTCTCGGTTACCACACGGGCCACTGGGAAGTCGGTCTGTTGATGAAAGCTGCCGCAGAAGAACTATCCAGCCGCGGAGGGATCCCGTTTGCCGGATATGTGAGTGACCCGTGTGACGGCAGATCACAGGGAACGACTGGCATGTTCGACTCTCTCCCGTACCGGAATGATGCCGCTATGGTGTTTCGCAGACTGATTCGCTCGCTGCCAACGCGTAAAGGCGTGATTGGTGTTGCAACGTGTGACAAAGGTCTGCCTGCGATGATGCTTGCACTCGCAGGCATGCCGCAGCTGCCGGGTGTGATCGTGCCCGGTGGTGTTACACTTCCGCCGATCGATGGAGAGGACGCGGGGAAAATTCAGACCATCGGCGCAAGGTACGTCAGCGGAGAACTCTCTCTGGAAATGGCATCAGATTTAGGATGCCGGGCTTGTGCTACACCGGGGGGAGGCTGTCAGTTTCTGGGTACTGCGGCAACAGCCCAAGTCGTTGCAGAGGCGATGGGTATGACGGTACCGCATGCCGCGCTTGCACCTTCCGGGCAGCCTATCTGGATTGAAATGGCACGCCAATCCTCACGCGCACTGATCAAGATGGAGTCTCAGGGGATGAGGATGGCTGATATCGTCACAGATGCAGCCATTCGTAATGCCATGACCGTTCATGCCGCATTTGGCGGATCTACCAATCTGCTTCTTCACATACCGGCTATTGCTCATGCAGCCGGCTTAACCGTGCCCACGGTACAGGACTGGATACAGGTCAACAAAAATGTTCCGAGACTGGTTAGTGCCCTGCCGAACGGACCCATCTTCTACCCGACCATTCGGGTTTTTCAGGCCGGAGGCGTCCCAGAGGTCATGCTCCACCTCAGACAGCTTGGCCTGCTGGATGAGTCTGTACCCACAGTGACCGGTACGTCATTAGGTCAAGTACTTGATTGGTGGGAATCGTCGGAACGCCGTCACCTTATGCGCAAGCAATTGAAAGAGAAGGACGGTATTGATCCGGACAGTGTCATCATGAGCGTAGAGCACTCGCAGCGTCTCGGGATTTCCTCGACCGTTACATTTCCAACCGGGAATATCGCTCCGGAAGGCTCTGTAATCAAATCCACATCCATTGATCCTGCGGTGCTGGATGAGCATGGCGTGTATCGACATCGTGGCAGGGCAAAGGTGTTTACAACCGAACGTGAGGCGATCCGTGCGATTAAAACAGGCGCTGTGCTGGCCGGTGACGTTGTAGTCCTGCTCGGGCGTGGACCCTCAGGAACCGGGATGGAAGAAACGTATCAGCTTACGTCTGCACTCAAGCATTTGCCTTTTGGCAAATATGTGTCCCTCATTACGGATGCCCGCTTCTCTGGTGTTTCCACCGGAGCGTGTATTGGCCATGTTGGCCCCGAAGCACTAGCAGGCGGGCCGATCGGCAAGCTTCGGAACGGAGATTGGATTGACATCGTCGTGGATCGGGGCACGCTGGATGGTAGCATAAACTTCGTCGGAGAAGGGGAGATGGTAGTTTCACCGGAAGAAGGTGCTCTCATCCTGGCACAAAGACCCTTCCATCCGGACATGCGACCTGACGAAGCGCTACCGGATGATACCAAGCTGTGGGCTGCGCTGCAATCCGTCAGCGGTGGGACTTGGAGAGGGAATGTATATGATGTAGAGCGGATCATAACTGCCCTGGAAGCCGGCAAAAAAGCGCTGGGCTGGTACTGATATCTACCTTTCGTGTATCTGTTGTTGTACAGATCATTACTTTCATACCGGAGGTTTCTTCCATGAATAAGATCAAGAAAATGATCACCAATCCCATCCTTCCCGGTTTCCATCCCGATCCGTCCATATGCCGAGCGGGGGAGGATTATTATATCGCCACTTCCACCTTTGAATGGTTCCCTGGTGTACGGATTCACCATTCCCGGGATCTGGTTCATTGGCGGCCAATCGCTTCTCCGCTGACTGGTGTAACGCAGTTGAACATGGAGGGCAACATTAATTCCGGAGGCGTATGGGCACCCTGTCTTAGTTACGACAACGGTGTGTTTTACCTGATCTACACCGATGTCAAAAGCCGGGTAGGCGCTTTTAAAGATACCCACAATTACCTTGTCACAGCAACGGATATCGAGGGCCCTTGGTCCGATCCGGTGCATCTGAACAGCAGCGGCTTTGATCCTTCCTTATTTCATGATGAAGACGGGCGCAAGTGGCTGGTCAATATGATATGGGATCATCGTAAGGGCAAAAATCGGTTTTCGGGCATTGTTCTCCAGGAATATTCCATCCAGGAACATAAGCTGATCGGACCTACCGTTAACATATTTAAGGGAACAGAATTAGGACTGACGGAAGCGCCGCATCTGTATAAACACAAGGACTATTATTATTTAATAACGGCAGAAGGGGGAACCGGTTATGAGCACGCAGTTACGGCAGCACGTTCCCGTACGTTACAAGGTCCTTATGAGGTCGATCCAGCCAATCCGATCCTTACTTCATATGGCAGGACGGATTTAGCTCTGCAAAAAGCGGGTCACGGCAGTCTCGTCGAAACGCACACTGGCGAGTGGTATATGGCTCATCTGGTCGGAAGGCCCATTAATCAAAAATATTGCATACTTGGACGCGAAACTGCTCTTCAACCGTGTATTTGGAGCGAGGAAGGCTGGCTGAAGCTTGCCAGCGGTGACCGATATCCAGAGGTTCAGGTGTCTGCACCGAAGATCCCGTCACATCCATTTGAACCGATAGCGGAAATGGACCACTTTGATCAATTTGAGCTTCGAAATGATTGGAATACACTTCGTATACCACCCGATCCAACTTGGCTCAGCCTAACGGAACGTCCCGGTTACTTGCGCTTGCGCGGAATGGAGTCGATGAGTTCAACACACAGGCAAAGCATGGTTGGTCGGAGACTACAGGCTTTTAAATGTGAAGCCGAGACTTGTCTGGATTTTGCGCCGGACCACTCACAACAAATGGCAGGATTGATTCTGTATTATGACACCCAAGACTATCTCTATATAAGAGTAACTTATCATGAAGAGAAGGGACCTTGCTTGGGGATATTGCAATCCAGGTATGGGATATACGACGAACTGCTGCAGGAGGATATCCCGTTACAATCAGTAAATAAAATTAGGTTAAAGGTTGAGATCGATCACGATCGTGCTTGCTTTTATTATTCAATCCAAGATGATCCAGCCTGGTATCCCGCAGGCGGGTGGATTGATATCACACATCTGTCAGATGAATCTCCAGAATATATACGGTTCACGGGAACCTATATCGGTCTTTGTGTGCAGGATCTTGCCGGGACCTGGAAACATGCGGATTTTGATTACTTTGTGTATCAAGAAAACTCTGGTAGCTAAATGCTTTGAAGCTGACTTCTATACTCAGGGGTCAGCTTTTTTAATGTTCATTGATATCCGTCAGAGTTGATCTCATATGCCTAATAGTCTCATTCATATGTAACTGGCGCTACTATTACTCGAGGTTATGAATCAAACTTGTTACCCACATAATGAAAAGAGTGAATATGTGTTTTTGTGAGTTCGATCACGTTTTTGATAAATGACTCGCGTGACTCACGATATCCGCTTAATATCCAATTGTTCAACAGTCCAAAAAAGCCGTATGCGGTATAGTACTTAAAATAGTCCATGTTAACTGGGGAGTTGTTGATTGTCTCGAAGACAAATTGCTCCTGATAGATTTTGAGTATGGTTTGTGGAAAGCCTGTATGTAGACCGGGTAACGTATCATCGTATTGAATCAACTCGAAGAAGTCACGGTGCTCGTAGATATAATCCACGATTTGAAAAGAATCAGCATCCAGCTTGTTTGTTGAAACCTTTTGACCGTGCCAATAGGGTTTGCCTACTGCGCCCCTCAATCCTTCGAGTGTCATACTCAACAACTCTTCGGCGAGAATATATTTATCCTGGTAGTGTAAATAAAACGTGCTTCGATTATAACCGGCCTGATCAACGATGTCTTTGACAGACACACCATGGAAGCCTTTTTTCTTAATAAGCTGAATCAGAGCAGTTTTTAGGTGCTCTTTGGTTCGGTTACGATGTTGAGATGTCACAGTAAGTTCATTATTCATTCAAAAAAACTCCTATAAATATAGACATAGTTTTATAAAGTGTCTACGAGGTAGACACTTGGTCACATCTTAATGATTGGATTGTTACAATTTTAAGCATAGAATTAGTTTTGTAAACATCATATAGCACTATTTATATAGGCGCTATTCAAAATATTATACTGGGGGATTTATTCATGGGCAAACTTCAAGATAAAGTTGCAGTCATCACAGGAGGAGCATCCGGGATTGGTGCAGCGACAGCTCGCTTATTCGTTTCCGAAGGAGCTAAAGTGGTCTTGGTGGATCTGAATGAAGAAAAAGGCAAGGCGTTTGAGCAGGAACTGAAAGCGCTTAAAGCAGAGGTTCTCTTTATTAAAGCAAACATAACGAGTGAAGAAGAGGTTACTGAGATTTTTAAACAAACCGTAGAAGCATTCGGTCAAGTGGATATCGTATTCAACAATGCAGGAATCGGACGTGTTCATCCGACGCATGAGCTTGATTATGCCGAATGGCGCAATACAGTCAATGTTGATCTGGACGGCGTATTCTTGGTTGCACGTGAATCGATTCGCGAAATGCTCAAAATTGGCGGAGGTACAATCGTCAACACGGCTTCCATGTACGGATGGGTTGGTTCACCTGGTTCTGCAGCCTACAATGCAGCTAAAGGCGGCGTCGTGAATCTGACTCGTTCGCTGGCGTTGGAATATGCTGAGCATAATATTCGGGTAAACTCCCTTTGCCCAGGCTTCATCGATACACCAATTATTCCAGAAGAGAGCAAGCAAGCGCTTTCTGCGGCAACACCAATGAAACGTCTTGGTCAAGCAGAAGAGATGGCAAAAGCCGTTCTGTTCCTAGCTAGTGACGATTCTTCATATATGACAGGAAATAGTCTGATCGTAGACGGAGGATATACCGCTCAATAAGTGTAGCAGTTGTCGAAGTAGAAGAACATAGTCCCATTGAAAGTCGCTATTATAGCGGCTTTTTTTATTTTACAGCACAAAAGCAGTTCCTGAGCCAAGGAACTAGCAAATAGCGAGTTTGGCTATTCATAATAGATGGCCTCATAAGGAAACTCTAACTTATTCATGCGATATTCTTTGGGCGACATGGACATATATTGCCGAAAAACTTTGCCGAAATAGCTGGGACTCTCAAAACCGCATTGTTGACCAATTTGGGAAATCGGAAGTTCCGTCGTGCGGAGTAGTCGGATTGCAACTTCAATCCGTCTGTCTTTGAGATAGGCTAGCGGTGATGTTTTCTCTGATTTCTGAAATAATCTGCACAAGTAGTGTTTATTGATATCGCAATGGCTGGCGAGCAGATCCAACGTCAATGGAGATGCATAATTCTCTCGGATGAACTTTTTACATTTCTCGATCGTTGTTATGGATAGGGCACCGATATCTTTCTCCGCATCCCGACTCGTCTGTACCAGGATAAGCAACCACCGATAGACTTGCATGGACAAGCGATACTTGTCCGTAACTTTCTCTTGATGAATCAAATGGATAATTTGCCATAACTCTTGAATCAAGGGAGAGTCCGCGTTTCGCAGAATGACATGCCCCTCATTATCATGGATCATATCCCAAATTCGGTTGGCTTCATCCCCGCGAATGTTGATCCATATAAATTCCCATGGCTCGTTGTTCTCTTGTTTATAGTAATAGCAATGTTCTCCAGAGATTTTGACAAGTAGGGCATGCCCCTTTGGTAAAGGAATCGTTTGATTTTCAATATCTAGATAACCCTGACCATTAAGTGTGTATTGAAAAACGACGTGCCCCGGGTCCGGTCTATTATCACTGGGACAACGATATTCCTCGCTAGAAACGATCTGCCATCCAATAGAGTCCAGTGTCATGATTGATGTATCGTCATTACGAAAAGCATAAGAAACCGTATGAACCATCTTTCATCTCCTTCCTAAAAAAGTCAATTATATTATATAATACGTCACATTTTTTAGATTGTCTGTCTTTTTTTAGACCTGTAAGATAAATGTAAGCGGTAACATAAAGAGGAGGTGGCTGTAAATTGTGTTCATATGACAACAAGCTGGGCAGGATCGAATTGATGATTCTAAAAATGAATTTTTAGATAAGGAGGAGTTAATCGAATGATCCGAAGAACTGTTTCCATCCAGAAATCGATGTTTGTATCTTTTTTAGCACTCCTTATGGTTATTTCACTGGCTGTCCCTCCGGCGCCGATACGTGCAGAGTCATCAAGCAGCCAGCCGGGTCGCCAAGCTGAGTATCTTAACCGGGGTTTGGTTGCGGTTCTTGTAGACAACGGCGTTTTTTTAAGCTGGAGGTATTTAAACAATGACCCTGATAATATCGCTTTTAATATATATAAAAACGGAACCAAAGTGAACGCATCGCCCATAAGCGATGTGACGAACTATGTGGACACCACTGGTTTCGACAGCTCGCAATATCAGATTTCCACCGTTATTGCAGGGAAGGAGCAGATGCAGCCGGAGGTTGTATCGGTCTGGCATAACGATTATCTGCCTATCCCGCTCGATAAACCGGCTGATGGCCGAACCAAGGACGGCGGAACATACTCCTATTATGCTGGTGATGCTTCCGTAGCTGACTTGGACGGGGATGGCGAATATGAAATTGTCTTCCTGTGGAGTCCAAGCAATTCCAAGGACAATTCGCAGGCCGGTTATACCGGCAATGTGTATATTGATGCCATCAAACTGGACGGCACGAAACTGTGGAGGATCGATCTGGGCGTAAACATTCGCGCCGGAGCGCATTATACGCAGTTAATGGTGTATGACCTGGATGGCAACGGAAAGGCCGAAGTTGTTGTCAAGACAGCAGACGGCACGAAGGACGGCCAAGGCACGATCATTGGTGACGGCACGAAGGATTATCGCAACGAAGGTGGATACATACTGTCAGGGCCGGAATATCTCACGTTGTTTGATGGTGAGACCGGAGCAGCCGTATCCACCGTGGACTATGATCCACCAAGAGGCAACGTCAGCGATTGGGGTGACGGCTACGGCAACCGTGTAGACCGGTTCCTTGGCGCGATTGCTTATCTGGACGGTACGAAGCCAAGTGTCGTGATGAGCCGGGGTTATTATACCCGCACAGTGCTTGTTGCTTATGATTATGTTGGCGGGGAACTCGTCAAGCGCTGGACGTTCGACACGAACCAAGCAGGATCACAATATCAATCACAGGGCAACCATAATCTAAGTGTGCTGGATGCCGATAACGACGGCAAGGACGAGATCATGTTTGGCGCCTTGGCTATAGACGATGACAGCAGCTTGATGTACAGCACCGGACTCGGCCACGGCGACGCCATTCACGCCGGCCAGCTCGATCCGAACCGGGAGGGCTACCAGGTCGTAAGCGTGCATGAGCATTCGGATGCGGCATACGGACTGGAGATGCGCGATGCGGCAACAGGTGAAATTATATGGGGGGAGAAAACAGGCTTCGACACCGGTCGCGGGATGTCGGCGGACATTGATCCGAACTATCCGGGTTACGAATCATGGGCCACGACCGTTACCAACGGGCAAAGTGTACCTGTAACCAATACCTATTCAGCAGCCGGAGAGGCTATCTACACTGTGGACGAAGGGCCCAAAACCGCCAATTTCGCCATCTGGTGGGATGGAGATCTTCAGCGGGAGCTGTTGGATCATGAATGGGACAACAGTACAGCCAAAGGAACCCCGCTTATTTTTAAATGGGATTACGAGAACAAAAAGCTGAATGAAATCTTCCGGGCGACCGGTACGTTAACGAACAACCATACCAAAGGTAATCCGGCACTTCAGGCGGACATTCTGGGCGACTGGCGTGAGGAGCTTCTGCTGCGGAGCGAAGATAGTTCGGAGTATCGTCTCTACACGACGACCATTCCTTCAGACTACCGCATCCCTACGCTGATGCAGGACCCTGTGTATCGACTTGGCGTAGCGTGGCAAAATGTAGCCTACAACCAGCCGCCTCATACCGGCTTTTATCTTGGAGCGGAAGCTACAGCATTCCCTAAAGCCGATCTGACGCTGACCCGTGAAGCAGAAATGCTGGAGCCGGTCTACCGCTTTAATTTCGGTACAGAGACTGCGTCGGGAAGTACGAACATACAGGATACGCTCTACGCACAAGATCCAGGATACGGGTTCACGGATACGAACGGTATTACGGTAGGGGCAAACCAGGTTTCGGCCGCGGCAGGCACGACATTTGCCGTTGATCTGCCCAATGCGAACTATAAGGTGACGCTACGATTGGGCAATGATGCGAATGACTCGAACGTTGGGGTCAAATCCGAATTCGTCCAAAAGCTCGCCGTAACCAATGTGACAGCAGGAGCACCGCTGGAGTATTCCTATGATATTGCTGTAGTGGATGGACAACTTGATCTTCTCTTTACGGGAACAGCCATAGACATCCAAGACGTCATCATCGAGAAATATCCGGAGAAAGTGGCCGGTGCGGCAACGACGATCTATATGGCTGGTGATTCAACCATGCAATCTTACAGTGAAATGCAGGCTCCTCAAGAAGGATGGGGCCAGCAGTTTGGACGGTATTTCTCCAATGGGGCAGTGATCGTGAACGATGCGATCGGTGGCCGAAGCAGCAAATCCTTTATGGTAGACGGTCGTCTGGATACAATCCTGCAACGAATTAAGCCGGGGGACTTCTTCTTCATTTCCTTTGGTCATAACGACGCCAGTGCAGGGATACCGGACCGTTACGCATCACCGGAGGACTATAAGACTTACTTAGCTCGTTATGTAAACGGTGCCAAACAGCGTGGCGCTACACCTGTATTGCTCACTCCGGTTGGACGCAGAGATTTCAATACAGTGACTCAGGAATTCAATGTCAGCTTCCCGGCATACGTTCAGGCCGCCAAAGAAGTGGCGGAAGAGCAGGACGTGCCGCTGATTGATCTCAGCAAGTTGAGTATTGCGTACTACGACAAAATTGGTAATACAGCTTCGGAAAAAGTGTTCCTATATGCTAATCCGGGTGAATATCCAAAATACCCGAATGGAATCAACGATAATACCCATTTCAGCAGTTATGGTGCGCAGAAGATTGCCGGACTCGTTGCTGGTGCGGTCAAAGACATGGAGCTGAGCATCTCATCGCTGGTCATCGACCCGGATATTTCCGAACCCGAGCCCGAGCCGGAAATCCAGCTATATGAGGAGGATTTTGAAGGCGACGCTGCCGGTTATCAGTATGCGATGGTCAATGCCACAGGTATTGGAGGAACCATGACGGGAACCGTTGTTGAACAGTCCGGAAATAAGGTGCTGTCCGTCGCGGGGTCAGGTTCAGGCAATCGGGCCAAAGTATTCCGTCTGTTTGATGCCGTAAACGGCGATCAGGTAAACGTGAACTTTGACTGGCAATCCGGTAATGTGAGTGCCTATCCGTCAGAAGGCCATCTCACGATTCAGGATTCCAACGAAAATGCCCTTTTCACACTATATACCAAAACCGGAAGCACCAAAATTCATTATTATGTCGGTGCATATAATCCGGACTACGGCACAGGAGATACGGCCATACCCGAAGGAGGAACGGCTACAGAGATTTCCAAGAACCAGTGGGTCAATGTGGATGCAACTGTTAATTTTGCCAAGAAAACATTGGATCTGACACTAACGAATCTGGCGGATCCGACAGTTACACAAACGATTGCAGATCTCTCGCTGAGTTCCGGCGTATATGCAGACAACGTCAGAGCCATGCGGTTCCTGGGGACGAGAAAAGGCGGTGGAGGCACGCTGAACTGGACTACTCAGATCGACAACGTGCGGATTGAAGGCACTCAGCTTCCTTCGGAGGGCGGAGATCAGACTGCCTTAATCGCTCTGTATGATGAGATCAAAGCACTGGATCTGTCCGAATATACAGAAGCATCGAAAACAGTGGTGAATCGGGCACTGTCAGCAGCCGAAGCCATATTCAATACGGAAGCCACCCAGGCTCAAGTTGACCATGCGTTTAACATGTTAACTGTTGCGAAGGATTCATTGACAAGTGAATCAGGCGAAGAGATTAACGAATATAATTTTGACTTTGGTTCTGGCGGCGCAGCCGACGGATACATCAAAGTAGATGCCAAAAGAGCGTACATTGAAGGCAACGAGTACGGCTTTGCCGATACTGCGCTGACCAAAGATGAGAACCGGGAAACCGGGGATTTGCTCAAAGAGGATTTCACACGGGTAAACGGGACTTCCTTCCTGGTGGAGATGGAACCGGCCAATTACCGAGTAACGATGACCATCGGGGATGCGGAGGAATCAACCAGCGCAAATGTCGTTGTAGAACAGATGACAAAGCTGCCGCTTACAAGCATTGCCAAGGGCGAATTCAAAGAAATCACGTATGACATTGCCCTGATCGATGGGGTATTTAACTTCAACTTTACCGGAAATGCACCAAAGATCAATGCGCTGAAGCTTGAGCGCCTGCCAGATCACAGCGCAAGCGATAAACCGGTTATTTATTTGGCCAGTGATTCCACTGTGGCCAATTACGCGGAGAACTATCGTCCGCAAGCAGGCTGGGGCGAAACTTTGGGTGGATATTTTGATCCAAATGAAGTCAGTATTGATAACCGGGCAGTTGGAGGTTTGAGCAGCAAGACCTTCCTGGTGGGCGGATATCTCAACGATATTTTACTCGACATTCATGAAGGCGATTATCTGTTCATGCAGTGGTCTCATAACGATTCCACGCCGTCCCGTCCGGAGCGTTATCTTACGCCCGAGCAGTTTAAGGTATATTTGAAAGAATACATTGACGGTGCTCTGCAGAGAGGTGCGATTCCAGTTCTGGTCACGCCAGTGAACCGCCGTGACTTTACCGGAGAGGTGCTGAACAAGAGCTTCCCGGAATACGTACAGGCGATGAAAGAAACGGCGCAGGAAACGGAAACGCTCATCATCGATCTGAACCAAGCCAGTTGGGAGCATTTCCAGGAGCTTGGCACAGAAGGAACCAAATCAATATTCATGTGGGTAGGCACAACGGAAGACAATACACATTTGCAGATGAATGGTGCAATCAAGGTGTCTGAACTCGTGGCACGCCTTGTGAAGGAATTGAATATTCCGCTATCTGATTTGGTTACGTTGGAAGGGGAATCTCCAGAGCAGGAAGCCCCGCACACTACGGCAACTGTGGAAGGAGAATCGCAGAACGACTGGTATACTTCTCCAGTACAAGTAACCTTCACAGCAAGCGATGAAGATTCCGAAATTGAAGGGACCTATTTTCAAATCAATGGTGGCGATACGGTGAGTGGCACACAGTTGACCCTAACTGAAGAAGGTACACATACCATCACCTACTGGAGTGTCGATGTTGACGGTAACAAAGAGAGCGAACAGTCGTTGTCCATATCCATTGATCTCGTACCTCCAACCATTGAAATTCATGGTCAAACCGAATATACCATTGATCAGCACGTGGAAATTGGCTATATAGCCTCCGATTCGGTATCCGGTGTGGAAGCACCAGAGGGTGTGCTCCTGGACACTCCGGCATATACACTGGAGCCCGGCCTGAACAAGGTTACGGCAACCGTTTCCGACTTGGCTGGCTGGGAACAGACGGTAGAATATAGTTTTGGGGTTATTGCTACATTCGACAGCCTGATCCATCTGACCCATGCATTCGCGGATGAATCGATCGATCCTAATGCTGGTGTTCTAGCTGATCAGCTTGCGAACACGTTACAGCAGGCACAACTGGCAGCGAACAATCTTGAAGGAGCGAAGGCACGTCAACTGCTCACATCCTACGGTAATGATGTTCAGGCTGCTAGAGGAACTGTATTCACGGATGAGCAGACAAATGTGCTGCTTAAGTGGGAAGAATGGCTTAACAAAGCAACTCCGCTAGCGAATGGGGCCCCTGGGACTCCAGTGCTATCTGACAATAACGGTTATGACACAGGGCTCAAAGATGGCGACTACACGGTCACGATGAATCTGTGGTGGGGCAATAATGGCAATCAGTTCAAACTGTATGAGAATGGTGAATTGATCAAGGATATATCTCTGGTCGATCAATCCCCATCCGGACAGTCTGTTAAAGTGGATATTACTGGACAGAAAAATGGTACCTATATCTATACCGGGGAATTGATTAATGCACTCGGTACGACCATAAGTGTACCGCTGACAGTCATCGTCACAGATGCTTCCCCAGGGCAAGCCGTTCTGTCGAATGACAACTGGGACGGTGACGGCAACTTTAATGTCACCATGAATCTGTGGTGGGGAACAAATGCAACCGAATACGAACTTTACGAAAATGGTGTATTGATCGACACACAATCGCTTCAATCTAATACGCCTAGTGCACAGTCTGCAGTTACCGCAATCTCTGGAAGGGCACCTGGAATCTACGAGTATGAAGCGGTACTTCGCAATTCCTCAGGGGAAACCAGATCATACAAATTAAATGTAACGGTACGTAAGTAGACTGAGATGTTTGAGCATTCCATTAACAAGAAGTGATTACAACTGAATTAAGTTACGCATATAAAAGTGCTATTCCTCATCATCTTGAGGAGTAGCACTTTTTATTGCGCTCCGTATGAAAGCGTTTGACTTATTTGAATATCAATCTATAATGATGAAAGGAAATTGGACTTGGACAGGATACAGACAGCGTGTCCGCTTGAATGTATATTCAGAGCAAGCTTCCATACGCAGGAGGCTTGCTGTTTTATTTTCAGAAGGAGAATAGGTCCCCATGACACTTAAAAAAAGAATATTTTTACTGTTCTTTCTCAGTGCGTTTATCCCCTTTATCAGTATATTTGCGATTTCTTACTATACGATCGACTCCATTTTCGCAAATAAGATCGATGATGGCATCCGTAGCAATTTACAGCAGGTGACATCCTCATTGGAGAACTCAATCACCAATCTGAATCACGTTACGCAGCAATTATCTTACAGGGGTACTTTAGGCAAAAGAATGGATGAATTCTTGAACCCGTCCTCCGATATCTTCGAACTGATTGAGGCCAGGGACGAAATAAAGAATGAGTTAAGCGTTGTCACCTTCACCAATCCTAATATCGGATTGACCCTATATTACTTTCAAAAAGAAGGTACTACGCAGTTCGGCAACTTTCCAATCAAGGATCGTTTATCTCCCGAGTCTTTGCCTGTGCTCTTCCAAACCTATGGCATTAAGTACTATGGCCCTCATATGAGTATGAACCGATTTGATGATCAACTCGTTCTGTCTGCTATGCGAAAAGTACAACTTTCCGGGAGGAACGACGTGTTCATTTACGTAGAATCAGGCTTTCGCCTTACACAGGATATCTTGGGCTACAATCAATACAACGGCGCATTATCTCATCTCATCCTGGATGGTAAAGGCAACATTGTGTACAGCGAAATACCGGAAGCCATGAAGGTAGGAGAGAATTTCACCAGCTTAACGGCCGATCCTGCCAAGGACGGAATATCCCGCGGGTATCACTGGTTCAAGGAGGATTCCTCACAGAAATGGAGTGTCGTATCGGTCATTTCACAGTCTCAATATCAACAGGAGAAAAACCAGTGGTTGCTTCAAATTTTGCTTGTCGCTTTATTTTTCCTCGGCTTTACCGTGTTTCTCGCTTGGCTCCTGTGGAAGATGGTCTACAAACCACTCGGTCTGTTCCATTCGGAGATCAATGGGATGTCCAAGAATCCACAAATGACAGGGAGCCGAGCGCGCACTCAGATTCCCGAATTCGATTTTCTGTTGGGTGAATTTTCGAATATGCAGCATCAAATCGGTGACCTCTTCAGGGAAGTGCAGCAGAAAGAGAAGATTCGTGCAGATCTGGAAGTGGAGAAACTGCTCTATCAGATCAACCCGCACTTCCTGATGAATACGCTGGATACGGTGCACTGGCTGGCGGTCATGAACGGACAAGGGGAGATCGACAAGCTGGTACAGTCGTTGAACAAGCTGCTCTATTACAATTTGGGCAAATTAGGACAAGTGTCCACAATGGAAGAGGAGATTGATGCGTTAAGGCAGTATCTGATTTTGCAGCAAATTCGATATGACTTTGAATTTGACGTCCGCATTACTGCAGATGAACAAGTGCTTCAAATTCCTGTGCCCCGCTTTATTCTGCAACCGCTGGTTGAAAATTCGTTATATCATGGATTGAGTGACGAAGGTTTTATTCAAATTGAAGTGACATGCACAGCAACATTGAACATTATGATACAAGATAATGGTGCAGGCATGACCGAGGAAACCATTCATAATCTGCTGAACAATCGTGAAGCTGAACAACAAAAAGTAGGGATGGGCATCGGACTCAATTACGTTCACCGCATGTTGAAGGCACAGTACGGAGATGAAGCACAACTGGTGATCGAGAGTGAATTGGGAACAGGGACAAGCATACTGCTCGTATTGCCTATTAAAGGAGAAGATATCTCGGCATGATTAAGGTATTGATTGTAGATGATGATAAGCTGGTACGTAAAGGCATTAGCTCTGCGATGCCATGGAACGAGTTCAACATGGAAGTCGTAGGTGAAGCAAGCAACGGGGCGAAAGCGCTGGATTTCTTAAAATCACAACCGGTCGATCTGATGCTGACGGATCTTGCGATGCCCGTCATGTCAGGGATCGAATTGATGCGAGCTGCGAGGCAGCTCTATCCGGAACTTCATATCGTCGTGTTGACACTGCATCAGGATTTCGATTATATCCAGGAAGCGCTGAGGCTCGGAGCCATCGACTATATAGCCAAAGTGCAGCTGGAGAAAGAGCAATTCGAACATGTTCTGCATCGGATACATACCCGAATTAGCGGGTTGTCGAGCACGAAAACAAAGATGCCTTCACAGAATGAAATCAACGTCCAGTATTCAAGTGTCTATGCACTAGTTTCACAGGATCGCAAATCAGAACACAAATGGCCAATAGAGCTAACTGTGCATGGTAATCAGATCCAATGGGAGGTTGAGCGAAATAGCTGGATGTGGGTAGCACCCCAAAACGAAGAGGATCAACTATTCCTGCAATTAAAGGAATCCCTGAATCAAGTTCCCCAAAGTACGTTGTTGGTTTTATCTGATGTACAAGAGCGAACATGGTCGCAAATCAAAAACTGGATTATGAATTATACAGAGACGTCTTTATTCTATGCGTACAACCCCAATAACCAAGTCATTGCCGTTTCGATGAATGAGGAAGATACATTTTCAAAAGAACCGCAGGATGAAGACATTGACCGGATTAAACAAAGTTGGTTCCAAACCCCATGGACCCACCATGACAGCTACTACAACCAACTTATGGACCAGTTCAACTCATTACGATTACATAAAGGTCAGTTGATGGGATTGCTGTACTCGATCGTGATGGAGTGGAACCACCTTTTTGCCCAAACTACCCTTGGAAGGATCTCGATGATCCATTCTTTCGAGTCCTGGTACGAGGTTGAAGAATGGATTAAACAGACTGCTGCAAGCATTCGAAAGGCCGATGAACAGATTTCGTATTCACAGGAAATCATCGATGCCGTGAAAAAAGCGGTGATGATCGTGCAGCAGGATTTGGAACAGGCCTACACAGCTTCAGCTCTATCCCAACAACTCAACATCAGCCGAAGCTATTTCAGTCAATGTTTCAAAGATCTGATGGGGAAAACCTTTAATGAGTACTCCCGCTTCATCCGGGTAGAGAAATCCAAAGAGTACTTGCTCAATACGAATAACACGATTTTCTGGATTGCGGAGCGAGTAGGTTATACAGATGAAAAATATTTCAGCCGGATTTTTCGCGAACTGACAGGCCTTCTGCCAAGTGAGTATCGGCAGTTAGGTAGAGGAAATAAATAGCGGACATCTTCCCGAGGTCTCTTCCATCCAAGAAGTCGCCGTATTCCCAAATGATCCGTTGTAGGCCGTCATATAAAGGATTCAAGAGACATTTTATCGATTGTTGATCAATTAAGGCTGCCAGCTTCCTGGTTTAGGAGCTGACGGCTTTTGTTTTTGATCAAGCATAAGGGCAGATAGATGAATGTAAGTCAGTAGGTAGGATATATGATCACAAGCTAACCAATGCTTCATGACACCGGTTGAAAACCGGATACATTTCTCTATCCAAACGACAGTACAATCCCTATCTCGATCGGTCTTCACTTCATTTTATAATGAAAGCGCAAACAAATATTGAACATCAGAATAAAGGGGAATCGAATGAGATGAGAACTAATTGGTCTATGAAAAGCAACCGGTTGACGAAGCGTCTCGCCGTGCTGTCCATGTCTGCCTTGATGGTTGCAGCCCTAGCGGCATGTGGAGACTCTTCCAACCCTCCTACTGCAGAGGAAGCAGGCAAATATGAGGTAACGCCGGGAGATCCGTTCAGTGCCTATAAAGACGAAATCACCGTAACCATGGGACGAGTAACCACAGCCAACCCGAAACTGCCGGCTGGAGATACCTATGAGAATAATGCGTATACCCGGCTGGTCAAAGACGCGTTTAACGCCAAGATTACAGATCAATTTGAAGCCAATGGCGAAGATTATAGCCGTCAAGTTTCGCTCGCCATCGCATCCGGGGAATTGCCTGACATGATGCGCGTCGATTCCAAAGACGAACTGAAAGAACTGGTTGATAATGACCTGATTGAGGATCTGACAGGCATTTACGATCAATATGCCACGGATAATATCAAGCAGATGTACGATTCCTATGATGGACGTGCATTAGACAATGCGACGATTGACGGACGTTTGATGGGCCTCCCGGCGACTTCTCTGGATTCCGCACCAACGATGGTTTGGGTCCGTCAAGATTGGCTGGATCTGCTGGGGATTCAACTGGATGCAGACGGAGACGGTGCCCTTTCACTGGATGAAGTGGAGAAAACAGCACTGGAATTCCTGAAAAGAGATCCTGGCCAATCCGGAAACCCGGTAGGTATTCCATTTGTGAACACGATGAATACAACAGATTATAATGGCTCTGCTTATACGATGCTGGGTGTGGCCTCAACCGAGGGAGCCTTCCCGCAATATTGGATGAATGGTGAAGACGGCAAAATCGTGTATGGTTCCACGACAGAAGAAACGAAGAAAATGCTGGGCACCATGGCGGATTGGTTCAAGAATGGCATTATAGACCCGCAATTTGGAACCCGCACGTTTGATGATATTACCGCACTCTACGCCAATGGCCAAAGCGGTATCGCCTTTGGACCGTGGCATATCCCTGACTGGGGACTGATTAGCGCGAAGCAGATGGATAAAAATGCGAAATTCTCGGCTTATACGTTGGAGGATGCAAACGGCAAGGTCAACGTGGCGCATGCCAATCCATCCAATCAGTTTATTGTGGTAAGAAAAGGATATGAACACCCTGAACTGGCCGTTAAGATTGTAAACCTGTTCTACGATAAACTTGCCAATGATAAAGATGTTGCAACAACCATGCCGGAAGCTGCCAAGTATCAGGAGACTGGGGTAGACGGTTCCACGAGACCTTTTAATATCGAAGTCAATTCGGCTACATCGCTGCTGGATGATTACTCTGATGTTGTACGCGGCATTAAAGGAGAAATTACCCTGGATGAGGTTCGAACAACCGAATCGAAGAACAATATTGGAAGCATCAAAACCTATTTGAGTGACATGGATACGGATGATGTGACTGCTTGGTCAAAATATCATTCGCGGATCAACGGAGTTGGACTGATCGACAAACTAACTGAGGAAAACAAATTTGTCTGGATGACACCTGCTTTCTCTGGCACTACACCAAGTATGAAACAGACATGGGCTAATCTGACGAAGTTGGAACAGGAATCGTTTATCAAAATCGTAACGGGTTCAGAACCACTCGATTACTTCGATACATTCGTCAGTAACTGGAAGAAACAAGGTGGTGATCAAGTCATTCAGGAAATTGAAGATGAGATCGCATCGAAACAATAATATCCATGAACAGTGGCAGGGCTGCGATACGCAGCCTTTCTTCAGGAAAGGGGTTCATCCATGAAACAGGGGAATTTGAAAGCAAGAGGGCGACTCGGCCCAGGTGCGATGTACCATATGATGATGCTGCCTGGCATTTTGTTTTTGCTTGTATTCAGCTATGTTCCAATGGTCGGCATCATTACGGCGTTTCAGGACTATATACCGGCCAAGGGCATGTTCGGCTCCGAATTTGTTGGCCTGAAGCATTTTATGTATATGTTCAAGCTGCCGGATATCGCGCAGGTCGTCAGCAATACGTTGGTAATTGCGATTGGCAAAATTTTGCTCGGAACGATGATGGCTATCATTTTTTCCGTTTTATTAAATGAAATTCGTATCAAATACGTTAAAAAATCCGTGCAGACGATTGTTTATCTGCCACACTTTCTATCCTGGGTTGTACTGGCATCCGTCGTTGTCAACATGTTCAGTCTGGATGGCATTGTGAATCAAATGTTGGCGTTCTTTGGCTTGGAAAATATTAATTTCCTTGGCAGCAACACCTGGTTCCAGCCACTGATTATTGGTACAGATGTATGGAAAGAGTTTGGTTACAGTTCTATCGTCTATTTGGCTGCGATTACGTCCATTGATCCCGGTCTGTATGAAGCCGCAGGAATGGATGGAGCTAGTTGGTGGAGAAAAGTGTGGCATATTACATTGCCAGGCATGCTGCCTATTATTCTGCTCATGGGCGTAATGAGCCTGACCAACATTTTGAGCGCCGGTTTCGATCAAGTCTATAATCTGTATAACCCGGTTGTCTATGAGTCGGGCGACATTCTGGATACCTATGTTTATCGGATCGGTCTCGTTGGGCGACAGTATAGCTTCGGTACAGCTGTTGGTTTGTTCAAGTCCGTAATCGGTATTGTCTTGCTCTTGTCTGCCAACCAGTTGGCCAAAAAATATACGGACAGAAAAATATTCTAAGGAGGCCAAACCTGTGTCCTATTCTGCAAACTTTAAAGATCGAATTGGCCGGTTTGTCATCTATGTCATCGTCATCATGCTGGCATTGGTCTGCCTTCTTCCGTTATGGAATATCGTCGCCATTTCATTCAGCAGCAGCGAGGCGGTATCCGCGAATGCTGTAGGCCTCGTTCCGGTCAATTTTACAACAGCAGCCTATACCAAAATTATTGATGATGCACAGTTCTGGCGTTCCTTTGGCATATCTGTTCTACGTGTCGCGCTTACCCTTGTGCTTAACATGATTCTGATTATTTTGATGGCTTATCCGCTATCCAAATCGAAAAGGGAATTTAAAGGCAGAAACATTTATATGAATATCATGATTTTTGCCATGTTGTTTAGTGGAGGCATGATTCCGAGTTACCTGCTGATCAAAAACCTGGACATGCTGAATACGATATGGGCACTGGTTCTGCCAGGAGCTGTTCCCATATTCAGTGTCATCCTTGTGATGAATTTCTTCTCTGCTGTACCTAGAGCGCTTGAAGAAGCAGCGTTTATCGATGGAGCGAATCCCCTTCAGGTCTTGTTCAAAGTGTATGTCCCTGTGTCCATTCCTGCGCTGGCGACAGTCGCCTTATTCAGTATCGTGGGTACATGGAATGATTTCTTCAGTGGTTTGATCTATATGACCAAAGTCAGCAATTATCCGCTAATGACCTATATTCAGTCCCTTAACGTGAATATTGCCGATTTGCTTCAAGCCGGCACGAATTCCAGCGAACTCAGCAACCTGACTGAAATTTCGAACAAAAACCTGAACGCAGCTAAAATCGTAGTCGCTGTTATCCCGCTATTGCTGATTTATCCGCTGCTGCAAAAATACTTTGTGACTGGCATTGTCGTAGGATCGGTCAAAGAATAGCATCAGAAAGGTTGAATGGAACATGGAAAATAAAAAATGGTGGAAAGAAACCGTTGTATATCAAATATATCCACGCAGCTTTCAAGATCGTAACGGTGATGGAATCGGTGACTTGGAAGGCATTGTGTCCCGATTGGAGTATTTGCAGGAACTCGGCATCGGTGCGATCTGGTTATCACCCGTTTGCAAGTCTCCTCAAGATGATTTTGGGTATGATATTTCAGATTATCAGGACATCGATCCGATGTTTGGGTCTTTGGAAGATATGGAAACATTAATTCAGGAGGCCGGGAAACGAGACATTCGAATCATTATGGACTTGGTGTTGAACCATACCTCGGATGAACACCCCTGGTTTCAAGAAGCCAAAAAAGGCAAAGACAATCCGTACCATGACTATTATGTCTGGAGAGATGGCGTGGAAGGAACGCTTCCGAACGACTTGGGGTCCACCTTTGGTGGTTCAGCCTGGGAATGGGTGCCTGAGATCGGGCAATATTATTTGCATCTATTTTCCGTAAAGCAGCCCGATCTCAACTGGGAAAACCCAAAAGTCCGGCAGGAGATATACAACATGATCAATTGGTGGATTGACAAGGGTATTGGTGGTTTTCGACTTGACGTGATCGACTTAATCGGCAAAGAACCGGATTTGAAGATTACGGGAAACGGGCCTAATCTGCATAAATATATCAGGGAACTGAGCAAGGAGACGTTTCAAAAAGCGGAAGGCCTGCTAACCGTTGGAGAAACATGGGGTGCCACTCCAGAAATCGCCAAACTGTACAGCAACCCGGACGGAAGCGAGTTCTCAATGGTTTTCCAATTTGAACATATCGGCTTGGACGAACAAGAAGGTAAAGGAAAGTGGGATCTTAAACCTTTGGATGTGATGGCATTAAAAACAGTGCTGTCCAAGTGGCAAACGGAGCTCAAGGGCGATGCCTGGAACAGTCTGTTCTGGAACAACCATGACTTGCCACGTATCGTATCACGTTGGGGAAATGATGGAGAATTCAGAGTTGAATCGGCTAAAATGTTGGCGACCCTTCTTCATGGCATGCAAGGTACGCCTTACATATATCAGGGTGAAGAGCTGGGTATGACGAATGTTCAATATTCGATCGAGGATTATCGGGATATTGAATTGCTCAACTTTTATAAGGAAAGAATGGGGAAAGGTTATCCTGAACAAAGCGTGATGGAGTCGATCTACGCCAAGGGACGTGATAATGCACGCACACCTATGCAATGGGATGCTTCCGATAACGCGGGTTTTACACGAGGGGAACCTTGGATTAAGGTGAATCCAAATTATACGCATATCCATGCTGAGGAAAGTTTGAGTAACCCTGAATCCATATTCCATTATTACCGGAAGTTAATCCAACTGAGAAAAGATCATGAAGTCATCGTATATGGAGATTATGAGCTGGTCTTTCCAGAGAATCAAGACGTGTTTGCTTATACCCGATCGTTGTATGGTACGACAATTCTTGTCATATGCAATTTCCAGGGATATACGACTGAACTTCCGCTTCAGGAGCAATTGACAGAGCCAAATCAGCTGTTGATATCCAATTATACAGGTGAAATGTCAGAGAGCGAATTGCGTCCATACGAAGCAAGAATGTACCTTATCAAGGCTTAGAAACATAATACTATAAATAAAGTCTATATAATCCGCGAAAAACAGACACACGTTAACGGAGAGGCAGAACCAATCTGGAGAAGCGAAGCGCTCGCCTTTATCACCGGATTTTTCCCTTGAAAAAGGGGAATCAAAAAATCTGGGGATAACAGCGATCGGAAGATGGTACTGTTCTCGTAGTGGCCTGTGTGATTGATTCGTGCGGTTTATAAAGTGGTCGAGAAAGAAGGATTGTATTCAATGAAAAGAGTATGGTGGAAAGAAGCAGTAGCTTATCAAATCTATCCGAGAAGCTTCATGGATTCCAACGGGGATGGCATTGGCGACATTAAGGGGATCATTTCAAAACTGGATTATATTCAAGATCTCGGCATTGATCTGATCTGGATCTGCCCGATGTATAAGTCACCCAACGACGATAATGGTTATGACATCAGCGATTACTGTTCCATTATGGATGAATTCGGTACGATGGCGGACTTCGATCAATTACTGCATGAAGTGCATCACCGGGGCATGAAAATCATCATGGACTTGGTGATCAATCATACAAGCGACGAACACCCATGGTTTATTGAATCCAGAGCTTCGCTGGATAACCCCAAACGGGATTGGTACATCTGGAGAGATGGGAAGAACGAAGATGAACCGAACAACTGGGAGAGCATCTTTGGCGGTTCTGCTTGGGAATATGATGACGTCTCCGGACAGTACTATCTCCATCTGTTCTCCAAAAAACAACCGGATTTGAATTGGGTAAATCAGGAAGTTCGGAAATCCATTTATGAAATGATGAATTGGTGGCTGGATAAAGGTATTGATGGTTTCCGTGTCGATGCAATCAGCCATATTCACAAAGAAGAGGGCCTCTTGGACATGCCAATCCGAGAAGGCGTCAAATACATCTCTTCTTTTGAAAAGCATATGAATGTCAAAGGAATCCAGAATTATCTGCAAGAAATGAAAGAGAATACATTATCCAAATATGACGTCGTGACTGTTGGGGAAGCGAATGGAGTTAAGGTAGAAGACCAAGAAGATCTGCTGGATTGGATATGTGAAGTCAGAGGGAAATTTAATATGGTCTTTCAATTCGAACACCTGGACCTTTGGAAAAACAGCACAGACAGGCAACTGGATGTTCCAAAATTGAAAAACGTCTTGACCAAGTGGCAAAAATCACTGGAAGGCGTCGGCTGGAATGCTTTGTTTATTGAAAATCACGATCAACCCCGAAAAGTTTCATCTTGGGGAAATGATACGGAGTATTGGTATGAAAGTGCCACAGCACTTGGAGCCATGTACTTTTTCATGCAAGGCACACCTTTCATATATCAGGGGCAAGAGATAGGCATGACAAACGTGGCTTACCCTTCCATAGAGGATTATAACGATATTGCCGATTGGAATTTATATCAGATCAAACGCGAAGAGGGGATGTCACATGAGGAAATCATGAACATCATATGGGCTTCGAGTCGCGATAATTCCAGAACGCCGATGCAGTGGTCTACGGCCAAAGAGGCCGGGTTTACCACCGGTACGCCATGGCTAAAGGTAAATGACAATTACGTCAATATTAATGTTGAGAGTCAACTTCAGGAACCACGTTCCGTACTTCACTTTTACAAACAAATGATTCAGCTGCGAAAAGAACACAATACGCTGACTTATGGGATCTATGAGCTCCTTATGCCGGATCATCCGAGTGTATTTGCATATACACGTACACTGGCAGACCAACAGGTGCTGGTAGTAATCAATCTTACTGAACACATCGTGGAGCTTGGGGAAGATGAGCTTGGCCTCAACTTCTCAGAGGTCTGGCTAACCAACTATGAGAATGGCATGCTGCCAATGATGTTGCGACCGTTTGAAACTGTCGTTGGTTTAAGCGAAAAAGTATAATCGCGAAGGGTAACGGAAGTACGATTGACAGATAGGAGAAGAGCCTGAGGGGGACGAAGAAATCTCGTAACCTCAGGCTCTTTTCTCTTTTATTGGCATCATTATTAGTTATTATTGATGTAGAACATCCGCGTATTCGGAAATACGTTCAAAACGCCCCTTGGCAAACGGGCACAAAGGTAAAATCTTAATACCGTTTTCCCGCGCGTATTCGACCATCGCTTTGATAAGTTTATCGCCAAGCCCTTGTCCTCGGTAAGCATTTTCCACCAAAGTGTGATCAATAATGTAAAGCTCCGGACTTGAGATTACATACGTCATCACCGCAGCAATGTCACCGTTATCTTGAATAAGGAATCTTTTATTATCAGGTTCATGTTCTACGTTATGCATGTTCATCCTCTTTCTTTGTTGAATATTCACCGTCCAGAAGCTTATACGTCAATGCTCCACTTGGACATGTGTCAATATGCCGGGCAATGGCCTCCGAAGTGTCGCCATCGGGATCAACCCAAGGGCGCTTGCTTAAATCAAAAACAGCAGGGAGGCCCTTTACGCAAATACCGGAATGAATGCAGACATCCGAATTAAACATGACCTCGATCTCTTTACCGTAGTATAACTTTTGTTTACTCATAATTCCTCACATCTTTCACTGTTGAGTTTGTTACAGATTAGATCCATTCTTTGAAAGCTGTCAGAATTCTTACATAGACATATGGCAAGCAGTATCTGCTCGGCTCTCGATGTCCGAATTATAATGAGGAATCGTTGATAAGTCAACGTGCCGAATCTCCTAATACTTTGGCGCAAGGCCGTGGGATGCATAATCGTCACATATAGTAAGTGAAGCATAAACAGATCTTCATCTAATGTCTTTATTCATTTATAGATAGCCACTTTGATAAAGATATCGCATTTCAATGTAAGGTTTCATCCGGTTTTGGGAGTTATAAATTAAGAAACAGTAATAAAAATAGTTTTATTGTGCATTTTTCCGAAATAACGTTATATATATTGACGTTACATAAGACTAAAACTATCATAATACTCAATTAAGATATCATTCTTGATTAGTATGTATCCCTAGAGAGATGGAGTGATGCCGGATATGACCAAAGGGAAGGAGAGGGAAATCTACCAGGACATCAAACTAGCAATCACACAGCACAAGCTTCTGCCTAACTCACAACTGGTGGAGGATGCACTGGCGGAGGCTTTTGAGGTTAGCCGCACTCCAATAAGAAATGTGCTGAGAAGGCTTGCGATGGAGAAGCTGGTCACGGTTATTCCTTACCGGGGGGCTTTTGTCTCTTGTCCTAGCGTTGATGAAGCAAGAGAGGTCTTTGAAATGCGCAGGGTCATCGAAACTTCAATGGTCCGGAAGCTGTGCACGACCGTGAAGCCCGAGCAATTATCCCCGCTGGAGGTTCTGATCCGGGAGGAGCATCAGGCTAGCCATGATGGCGATGTCGTTGGTGCATTGGATGTCACGGTAGATATACACCTTAAGCTGGCAGAACTATCGGATAACTATTACTACTATCATTTTCTGGAGGAGTTGATCTCGCTCACCTCGGTAATCATTGCCCTGTACGGGACAAATCAGAGCTTCTGCCACGATCATGTAGACTTGCTAGCTGCTATTCTGCAGCAAGATGGGGAACTGGCGGCCCGGATTATGACAGAACATCTCTGGCAAATCGAACGTTCTCTGAATTTCACAGAAACGGCGCCCAATGTCCTAAATTTTAAAGAGATCTTTCAGAAGTGATTTTTTTTGGATAGGATTGTATCCAATTTCGGATTCTAAACAACCTGAAAATGCATCCAAAGGAGTGGAGAGATTTGAACAAACGGTCGTTCATGTTGGGACTATTGGTGATAGCATCGTCTGTGCTAAGTGCTTGCGGAAGCGGAGATAACGAGGAGGCAACGGCTGAAAGTGGCAAAAACGTTACGATATCGCTTCTGCACAGGTATCAGGAGTCCAATATCGGCAAAAGTCCAGAGGACACCGCAGTACTCGATGGATTGAAGCGTTTCATGGAAGATTATCCGAATGTCGAGATCATAGAAGAGCAGCTTCAGAACGAGGACTATTCTATCAAAGCTCAGGCACTGGCAGCAGCCGATGATATGCCTGATGTCTTTATCGTGCCTGGCTCATGGATGACCAATTTTGTGGACAACGAAATCGTACTGCCTTTGAATGAAGAATTGGACAAGCGGCCAGAGTGGCGAGATGGTTACCGTTCAGGAACACTGGATGCCGGAACCCGCGAAGGTCAAGTTTATGGGATACCCATTGCAGCAGGGCCTACGCATCTTATCTATTATAATGCCGATCTGTTCGGTAGCATCGGCTATGACCAATTCCCATCGACCTGGCCGGATCTGATGGATGCCGGAGAAAAGCTGGCTGACAAAGGCATTAACCTGTTCTCATACGGAGACAAGTCCAAAGGTTATGCCATGTCCAGCTGGATCAGTGCATTGACCGATCGGATCAACGGTCCGCAATGGACGGAGTCCATTCTAAACGGTAGCGGCGCTCAATTTACCGACGACGGTTTCGTACATGGAATCAGCATGATGCGTGAGCTGGCGAAAGCCGGTTATCTGAACAAGGATCTGAATTCTGTGGATACCGACACCATGGTTAATTATTATTTTGAAGGACGCTCAGCGGCATTTGTCAGCGGGATCTGGTCAGCGATGAACATCGTGAACAATGCCCCCGAAGGGATTGCGGCTGGAACACGAGTTGCCGTCTTTCCTGGCGTTGTGGGCGGGCTTGGCAATCCGCTCAGTTCTTCTGGAGGCGCCGGTGTCTATTATAGCGTTAACTCCGGCGTAGAAGCCGGAGAAAAGTTAGACGCCATCATGACGATGTTAGAGTATATGACCGGTTCGGATAGCGCCAAGCTAATGGCAGAAGTCGGAGGCTTTCCAGCCTATGATCCCGGAGATTTCGATACAGGGAAGTTGCATCCGGTAGCACTGGCTGCTTACGAGGCCAGCGCGGCGGCTGACGCGACTAAAATCTTTGACCTCTGGTTTGATGCTTCGATCGTAGAAGTGCTAAATACGGGGATTCAAGGGGTAATGGCCGGTTCCAGAACACCAGAGCAGCTGGCTGAGGAAACCCAACAAGCCTATGAGACTTTTTTAAATAATCCATAAACTATTATTGGAGGAGTGAGAACATGGGCAAGGCGCTGCGACCGAAAGGATGGGTGCTTCTGGCATATCTGCTTCCGGGTCTCATTATCTATTCATTTGTCGTGTTGGTTCCCATATTTGCCGCTTTCCGAGACAGCTTCTACTCCTGGACGGGGGGCCCAAAAAAAACGTATATCGGCATTGAAAACTACAAGGAAATTCTGCAGGACAATGTGTTCTGGCATTCATTTCTGAATAATGTGCTGATGACAGCTTATGGCTTGATTGGACAAGTAGGGTTCGGCTTTGTTTTCGCCCTGCTGCTGATGTCCAAGATGGTAAAACTCAAAGGGCTGCATCGGACGATGAGTTATTTCCCCTCCACACTTGCCCCGATAATCATCGCATTTCTATGGATGCTCATATACAACTATAATTACGGTTTACTAAATGCAGGATTGACCAAGCTTGGTCTTGATGTATTGGTGCAATCTTGGCTGGATCTGACGGGCCCAATCGTTCTGCTGGCCTCAATACCTCTGTCCTGGCAAAATATCGGGTTCTTTACACTGCTAATGCTGGCCGGACTGTCATCCATTAACAAAGAAGTTCTGGAGGTTGCTGAGCTGGACGGGGCTACAGGTGTCCGAAAAGCCTGGTATATCATTATTCCCCTAGCCAAGCCGACCCTTGTCGTTGCCTCTCTGCTCTGTATTGCCAACAACATGCGCGGCTTCGAGCATATCTACGCATTGACCGGAGGCGGTCCGGGTAACTCATCCTCCGTGATGGCTCTGTATGCATACGAAACCTCTTTCCTTCGTTTCCGGTATGGATACGGATCTGCACTAGCCATTGCGATTATTGCGCTGACCATGCTCTTGATCCTGCTTTCCACGCTGGCACTTCAGCGCCGGGATTCCAAGGGAGGTGCATACTAATGGAGTTGCAACTGGAACTACAAACGCAGCGGAGCACGCGACGGTTCCTTCCCAGTCCGGCAAAGTTGGCAGTGAATGCCCTAATGCTTCTTTTTACAGCCAGCTGCATATTGCCTCTGCTCTGGATCGGTTATTCCTCACTAAAGACGCAAGCAGAATTCGCCAACAACATTCTTAGTCTGCCCAGCGCACCACAGTTCGGAAATTATTTGGAAGCAATCAAACTGGCCAATATGCTTCAGTTGTCATGGAACAGCGCGAGGGTGACCCTCTTGTCAGTCATCGGCATTACAGCAATTTCATATGTAACAGGCTACATCACGGCCCGCATCGACTTCAAGGGAAAGAAAGTGATGATCTTTTATTACCTCTTCGGTATGCTGGTTCCAATTCATGCACTACTTGTTCCTCTTTATCTCCTGTTTAAAAATTTTGGCTTAGCAGATCAATGGTATACACTAATTATTCCTTATATTGCCTTTAACCTATCTCTACCAATCATGCTGATCAGCAGCTACGTGGCTGGCATTCCAAAAGAAATTGAAGAAGCGGCAGCGATCGACGGCCTCAGTTTCAGCGGAACGATGTACCGTATCATGCTTCCAATTGCCATACCGGTGCTGACCACGGTCGCCATTCTTCAATTTTTTTCCTGCTGGAACGAATTTTCGTTTGCACTGGTGCTGCTCAATGACGAGTCGCTGCGCACGGTTCCGCTCGGGATGTCCTATTTCAAATCACAGCACAGCACTAACTATCCTCAATTGATGGCCGGAATGATTCTGTCGATGCTGCCTGTCACGATTATCTATTTTGTGTTCAGTTCACGGATTATTGCCGGGGTCATGGCCGGAGCTGTTAAAGGATAATTATAATCTACCCAAATTCATAGCCAATGGAGGAATTACTATGCTAACTTTCGATCACAATCAAGAACAACCGCAGAAGCGGACACCGGACTGTTCCAAATGGAATGAATCGTTTTACCGCAGATCAATGGAACTGCCGGATGAACTGCTAATTGGAGCCATTGATAGTCATGTCCATGCCGGTCCGGTATTGAACTCAAACCCGGGGCATCTGGACCCGATCCAGGTAGCACAGGAAGCTGCAGCCGCAGGCATGAAGAGCATTGTATATTATGATGTATTTGGCTGGGCTTCAGGGATGGCTTGGGTAGTGAACCGTCATGTACCAGGCATTCACACGTATGGAGGTTATTTGATGAATTCCTGTCATGGGGGGATGAATCCTCGTTCCGTCAAAACCGCACTGCATATGGAAGAGGGTTGTCGCTTCATCAGCTTCGGATCACATTGTACACGTTATTCAGCTGAGAGGGAATCGACACTGATCGATGGTAAGTTGGTTCCGTTCAAGGATGCCTTTCCACGGTTTGCCGAGAAGGAGTTGAGTGTGGCAACGTCGATCCCGCTGGAAGGCCCCGTTCCCGAAGAGCTGGATGAAATCTTAAGCATGGTAGCAGAACATCCGGAGGTATATCTGAATACCGGCCATGTATCCGTGCCCGAAGCCTTCCGACTGCTGGACCTTGCGGAACAATACGGTATTGCCAAGGTGCTGATCGCTCATCCTGTACGCGGACAAATGACGATTGAAGAGCAGAAATCCGCTGCGGCCAGGGGTGCTTTTCTGGAGGCCTGCCTTGTCGATTGGCTGTATCCTGATGTTCCCCGAACCCATTACTATGTAGAAAGGGAATATATGGACATGGGAGCTGAGCTCGGCCGGTACTCAAACGCGACGAAATGGATGAAAACCATCCGTGAAGTGGGAATTGATCAGTTCGTCCTCGGAACGGACTATGGCATCCGCGCGGCACCAACCCCTGTACAAGGCATGAGAACAATGATTGCCAGCATGCTCGATTATCAATTCTCCCCGGATGATATTTACCGGATGGTTGCGACAAACCCAGCAAGGCTGATTGGCATCCATTCTTAGGAAGAGCTCGTGTATTGCGGTTACCTTAAGTATGGACAAGGAGGAGTGGAGCATGAAATCCGCAATACCTTATGATTTAGTCATTGCAGGCGGAATGATCGTTACTGAAGCAGCTGTAGAACGGAAGGATATCGGAATTATCCATGGATCGATAGCTGAAATCTCAGATAATATCGATCCGGTGGGGGCCACAGTCATTGATGCGCGTGGACTGACAGTCATGCCTGGCGTAATTGACACACATGTACACTTTAATGAGCCAGGGCTGGAAGCCTGGGAAGGCTTCCAAACGGGTTCGGCTGCTCTTGCTGCCGGAGGAGGAACTTTCTTCCTGGATATGCCACTTAACGCCATTCCTCCTACGGTTACGGTTAGTGCACTTCAGCGAAAAAGAGAACGTGCGTCAGGTAGAACTTATGCTGACTACGGCTTCTGGGGCGGATTGATGCCCGGTTATCTTAAAGAGTTGCCACTTCTGGCAAACGCCGGAGTGATCGGTTTCAAGGCCTTCATGTCTTCTCCGGGTGATAAAGACAAGGATGGGTTTCGCAGGTCGGACGATGATACCCTCAGAGAAGGGATGCGAATTATCGCAGAGACGGGCAAGGTACTGGCGCTCCATGCAGAGCATGAGCCTACCGTAACCCGGCTCACTCGTGAAGCCCGAAGCCTGGGGCGGTTCGGCCCGGAGAGCTATACAGCCTCACGTCCAATAGAGGCTGAGGTGGATGCAGTGGAAACTGCCTTGCGGTATGCAGCTGAGAGCGGATGTCGGTTACATTTTGTCCATATCAGCACTGAGGCTGCTGCAGGACGAATCCGTGAAGCCCGGAAAGTGGGAGTTAATGTGACCCTAGAGACCTGTCCGCACTATCTCTGCCTGACTGACAAAGACTTTGCAGTCATGGGTGCAGTGGCGAAATGCGCGCCTCCACTACGTGATGCGGAAGAACAGGATCAGCTATGGGTTAGGTTAAAGGAAGGCTGGTTTGATTTTCTGTCTTCGGATCATTCGCCCTGCCCAGCAAGCATGAAGACAGGGAATGACCTGTTTGAAGCCTGGGGCGGCATTGCCGGTGTACAAAGCACATTGGAGTTGATGTTGGACGAAGGTTACCTGAAAAGGGGGATTCCGCTTCCGTTACTGGCTCGCCTGTTGTCAGCGGCCCCCGCTGAACGATTCGGGCTGGCTCCTGTGAAGGGACGCATTGCAGTGAGCTATGATGCCGATCTAGTTCTGGTTGACCTTAATGCCTCCTATACACTTCAAGCATCAGACCTCTATCAGAAGCATCGTCATTCACCGTACATTGGTCGTAGCTTTGGCTGTAAAGTTAAGATGACACTGTTGCGGGGCAGGTTGATGTATAGTGAAGGATCGCCACTTCTTAATCAAGGTAACGGCAGGGAATTCAGGAGCGCATGTCCTGGAGCTATGAATATAAGCAGCTAGTCATGCTGTTCGAAAAGAGCACGTCCTATTTCAGGGAGGGGAAGCAATGACTGCAAAAGCTGACAAATTGTCCGCCGTTCAAGAAGATCTCCTCAAACTTGTCCAAGGTATTCCACGAGAACAAATGCAACAATACGTCGACCGCTATCTTGGCAGCCTGCTCGCCGAAGAAGGCTATGACCCTGAGCTGCTACAGACGCTGGAAACGTATGCGTCATGTAATGGCCACATGAATGAAATGTCCTCCAGGTTGTATATTCATCGGAATACAGCGGCTTACCGACTGGAGAAGCTGGAACGGCTCATAGGCATTCCACTAAAAGAACCCGAAAACCTGATGCTGCTAAATCTGGTTTTCCTGTTCCGCAGATTGCTAGAAGCAGAGGAGGCCAAGATGTCCGACAATTGTCTCCTAGCTCTCGACTACCGAAATCGGTATCTGACATTTTAATTCCGAACGAAAAAAGCCTGCTCTCAGAGGCAGGCTTTCTATTTTATGATCGTCGTTAACGGACTCACATGACCAAGGAGAAAGGAAGCTATGCGCCTTACTTCATGGTTCGTGCCGGCCGTCTGATTCGACAGGTAACGAGGGCTTTATTATTATGGACCTGATTTACGGACTTCGACTTGAAATTGATCGGAATATGATTTGAGGTCCCCTGCAAGACCAGCGAGCTCCCCGGAGATGTTCGACAATTCGCTCGCCGATCGTTGCTGTTCCACAGCACTAGCCGTGACTTCTTCGGCCATGGCTGAAGTTTCCTCGGTTGCGGAAGCAATATAACTGAGGTTCTGTTCCAACTCCTGACGAATAGAGTGCATATCCATCGTCCGGCTGTCTAAACTCTGAGCCAACTCATGCACTTCGGTCGATAAGCGGCTAACCTGTCTAAATGCCTGGAGGCAATCAGCGATCTGTTCCTCCTGTTCCTTAACTGCTACCATATTCGCATCAAAATGACTGCCCATACGATGTATCTCTTGAACAAATGAACTCAGGATCTCATCAATCTCCTGGATCGAACGTTCGGATTGTTGAGCGAGCTGTCCCATTTCACCAGCAACGACTGCAAAGCCTTTACCCGCTTCTCCAGCTCGGGCTGCTTCAATTGAAGCATTCAGGGATAGTATTTGAGTTTGTTTTAAAATGTTGTGAATTTGACCGCTAATAGAGGAAGCGAGTTCGGATTGAGTCGTCAGAGACCTGGAAATATCCTGTTGATGCTCAACTCGCTTGGCATTCTCTCGGCCCTTCTCAAGCAGAACCTCATGTTCACGTGTAACTTGTACTTGAACAGAAGATAGCTGCTCTGAAGTATGAGTAAACTGTTTCACATATGAACCTACTTCATCCATTATTTTGCCGAGATTCTCTGAATGCTGGACGGAGTGTTCTGTCTCTTCAGCCTGTTTCATTGAACCTATGGCAATTTCCTCAATCGCTCTGGAAAGTTCTTCGCTCTGACGCTGGTTCGTCTGAGCGGTTTCCGAAATATCTTTGGATGACTGCTGCAACGTATTTGATCCTTGCTGTATTCCCATCAGTATGTTCGTCAATTGGGCAACCATGATGTTAATCAAATCACTGATGTCACCGAGTTGATCATTGGTCATATGTGTGGATACGACTTTGAGATTCCCATCAGCAACCTGCTCGAGACTTGACTTAATATCGCGTACTTGTCTAAGAATGCCTCTTACTACGAATAGCATCATGACCAAAGAAAGAATCAGTACAACCACAAAAATCGGGATTATGGTCCGATAAGCATTATTCACGGATGTTGTGGAGACTTGATTCACTGCTCCAGCAGAAATATCAATGCCCAGATAGCCAATAACAACGCCTTGCGAATCCTTGATTGGTGTAAAGGAGGACAAAAGCTGTCCCCAGGTTGGATCGTCTACAATGCCTGTTGTGACGACTTCACCGCGTAACAAACGTTCCTGAATCTGGGGATTGAATTCCATTGCAGTCCCGTAAGGGCTATATTCCTTATCGTCCCAATTCGCTCCATCCACGGTGTAGATCCAACCGTCCGAAGTTTTGTTATACATATAAACATACAAGGCTCCCGATTGAAGCCTAACTTTAACGAGTTCGTCCCTAAGACTTTTATATTCGTCGCTCTCCTCTGAAGCAGTAGAAGATAATGTCTTAATTAATTCCGATTCCTGACCTAGTTGAGAGGCGGTATTCACAGCCAGCTGCTGATTGTTATGCTGCATGGTCATTAATGATGCATTTTCACTGGAGTCGATGGTGGTCCACATGATTAGACCGCCCATGGCCAGTAGCGGAACCAGAATAATCAAATACAGTTTGAACCTTAAATCCATCTTTTTTTTGTAAGTCTGTCTCAAATCCTGTTCCCCCTTAGAAGTGTTAAACATTATGGTTATTCATATAACCCATACTATTTATCGTAAAATTGAAGAGGGAAATGAAGACTGATTCTAGATTTATATTTATATTTACATATACGCAGATTATAAACTAACGTGTAAAAGTGAGAACATATCAAAATGGCGAGCTTTTCCCGGAATTTAATCAGGGGAGAGGTCGCCGGTACCGGAGCCACGAATAGCCCCGTGTTGTGTGTGTGGTATCTGACCATTATATGTAGTGAATCAAACAGGAAGCACGCATTTATCCTAATATAGGGTTAATAGAAGCCGCTATTGTAGCGGCTTTTTTCTTTTTCATTATTTGACATCTGTATTTTTTACAGGGAGACCGTATTTAAAGTAAAAGCTAGGAGGAGAAAGGAAAACCTTTACTAAAAAATAATCTAATTGGAGTAACTTACATGGAGATTATCATAAGCAGCAATACAAGTAAGCCCATCTACGAACAAATAACATCACAGATCAAAGCGATGATTATGAGCGGTGAATTAAAGACTGGAGACCCCATTCCATCGATGCGCTCCATGGCTAAATCTATCCATGTCAGTGTGATTACTGTTCAAAAGGCTTGCAAAGGGACGGTTTTATAGAGACCACCGTAGGACGGGGAAGCTTTGTATCGGCGCAAAAAAAATACCCAAATGCAGTGATTGACCCTGCGACAATTGATGATATTATGCTGTTGTATATAAAGGGGGAGAGGAAATGAAAGGACTTATTCTTAAAGATTTAACTTGATGGAGAAAAAAGTATTGCCGGAATAATCCTTTCTTATGTAGTTACTGCTCTTGCGATTGCGGGATTAAGAAAATGGCTAGGCTACTATATGAATATAGAAGAAAATCTGCTTTTAGTATATGGAATAGTAGCTGCACTTAGTGTTGTAGTATATACACTCTCATGGATCATATGCCCAAGATGGCTAAGCCGTAAAGAATTATGATGCATAACATGATTGAATACTCTGCCCAGTATGCGATCAAAAACAAGAATTAAAATGAGGGAAGATACAGCGGTGAAATTTCAATTTATCTAAGAGCCAGACGTAAAGTGCAGAGCCGATGACCGCGAGCAGAGTCGCAGTTATCGGCTTTTTTTGCATTCGTTCAAAACATACTGCTCTATGATTGGAGGAATTTAAATAATGATAATGGATCAGGGAAAAGCCTAAGCGAAACACTGAAGGTACGGCACCGCTCATTTTTTTGACCACTTGTAAAAGAACTGTATTTTTCTTACGAAATAATCTAAGATTTATTTTAGGTAGTGATAACACTTGGTGAGTAGGGAGTGGAAAAATATTTTTGTGGAGTCAGAGCAGTCATCTTTCAATGATTCTCGTTATCTAGGAGCTAGAATGAAAAAAATCATTGCTTTCATGGACTGGAGTATATTCTCGCTTCGTTTTTATCATTACTTGTTGCTTGCCATTCTAATTCTGACTGTACCCGAAGACTCGGCTCACGTTCAATTGGAGATCATCTGGCTTTTGGCGGCCTTCCTTGTCCCGATCTTATTTTGGTTTCCACAACTGCGGTTGAACAATCTGTGGTTTTGTATTACCGAGGTCATTCTTGGCGGCTCATATTATGTGAATATGACTATCCATTCTGAATTCATCTCCTCGCCTGATTACTTGCTTCCCAGCCTAACCATGGGCTACTTATTGACCAGAAAGACATTTTGGATTATCCCTACTGTTTTTTTGATACCTTTCGTCTTCCTGTTCAATCAAGGATACATCTTGAACCAGAGCATGAGTATGGGGTTCGACAACTTGTTATTTTGCTTTATTGGTATATGGGTAAGCTTCATAGCTAATGCTTATCGTCAGAAAAATGCCTTGGCGGTTGAAGTTGAACATCAGAACAGGTTGTTGAGCCATTATGCCGCTCAGGTCGAGAAATTAACGTTAATGGAAGAACGCAGCCGTATGTCCAAGGAACTCCATGATACACTTGGGCATTCCTTTATTTCTCTGATCATGAGTCTGGATGCGGCCATTGCTCTATTGGATCATAAGCCTGCTGAGGTGAAAGATAGACTTATTCGCTTGAGAGCGTTAGCCGAGAGAAATCTCGACGAAATGAGAGATGTTGTTCACGAAATGGGAGAAGACGATAATAGCCTCTTTAAGCAGATTAGCGTACTTGCTGATAGCTTTGCCGAGCACACTGGAACGAATGTTACATTGAATCTGCCTATGACAGAACATGCAATGCTTCTTAAAGCGCGACAAGCTATTCTGCGCATGATTCAGGAATCGTTTACGAATGCGCTAAAACACGGAAAAGCGTCTAAGCTGAATTTGGAGCTTTCCTTTGTTGAGGAAGCCTTACATATCGTTATTCGAAATAATGGTAAGCCATTGGACAAATTGGAATACGGCTTTGGCTTAACCACGATGAAGCAACGGATTCAGGAAATTGGAGGTAAGCTTACCCTCTCATCCTCATCTGGAGCCACGTCGTTCACCGAGGTGAGATGCGAAATTCCGTTAAATGGAGTGATGTTACATGCAGAAGATTAGAATATTAATTGTCGACGATCAAGAGCTTATTCTGGAGAGTCTGCATATTGTCCTGTCTCTTGAAGAAGATTTTGAAATTGTCGGATTAGCCAAAAATGGGGAAGAAGCCATTGAAGGCAGTAAACAATTTCAGCCTGATATCGTGCTAATGGATATTAATATGCCCGTTATGGATGGCGTTGCTGCAACGTCACGAATTAAGCAACAGCTTCCGGCGATTAAGATCATCATGCTGACCTCATATAAGGAAGTGGATTATGTTTTGACGGCATTAAGCCATGGAGCAGAGGGGTATCTACTCAAAGCGATCCGTCCCAAGGAGCTGGCTGCAGGAATACGTGTGGTTCATACAGGAGGTACATTGATTTCTCAGGAAATGGCGGCCAAAATGATAAAAAATATACCCCCGTCTGCTGCTCCAAAGAGCAATGAGTACGGATTGAGCGCACGTGAAATTGAAGTGCTTCACAAGTTGGCATCTGGCTTGCGCAATCAAGATATTGCTGAAGCTTTGTTTCTTAGTGAAGGGACCGTTAAAAACTATATTTCTTCCATCTATTCCAAATTGGATGTGAAAGGAAGGAGGGAGGCAACTCGCAAAGCCAGAGATTCAGGAATGATGGAAGAATAAACAGGTAGAATGTTACTGATGTTCATAAAAAATCGGCAACTCATTGGAGTTGCCGATTTTTTATGTCATAGGTTCAATTCATGACTAAATCGCACTATGTGTATATGACTTTTAAAGTCTAAATTTATAACAAGCGGAACAATCACTTCGGAAGATTGAAGCGCAGAGAGGGGTAATTCGGATGAAAAAAATGAAGAAATTATTTATTGGGATCGGTATTGCTGTTTTAATACTTTCAATGGTGGTTCTTTACTTTCCAACATGGACTCCGAACATAAAAGGGGAAAATAGTATTAGTGTACTGGAACAAGTAGAGATCAATGGAACAGGTCATGAAATCATGATCCGCGGTCAAAATGTAGAGAATCCGGTCATTCTGTATGTACACGGTGGGCCGAGCGCATCTGAAATTCCGCACGCCAAGCAATATCAGGATGTATTGGAATCCAGATTTACCATCGTGAACTATGATCAAAGAGCAAGCGGAAAGTCTTATCATTTTTTTGAGGATTACTCCAATTTATCAACGGACTTGTTGGTTGATGATATACTGGCCATCACGGATTATATCTCTGAACGCCTTGGCAAGGAAAAGGTGATCCTGATCGGCCATTCCTTCGGTACTTACATTGGTTCTTTGGCTGCCCATAAAGCACCGGAGAAATATGAAGCCTACATCGGAATTGGTCAGGTAGGAGATACTAAGCAGAGTGAGATAGACGGTTGGAATTATGTAATGAAACAAGCTCAGCTTGCAGGTAATGATGATGACATAGCAAGACTGAATCAGGTTTCTGAAGCCATTAATCAAGGGCAGACATTTACACCGAGAGACATTGTTACACGATACAATGGTGCTGCGAGATTGATGGATAACCCTGATGACAGTTTTCTTGGAATGGCGTTCAGCAGTGAATACAACATGTTCGATGTCATACGTTATAATAAAGGAATGACTTATTCACAAGGAATTCTAATTGGTGAAGTGATGAGTCGTCCATTGCCTTCCTTAATTAAGAAGCTGGATCTGCCATTTTATTTTGTAATGGGAGATTATGACTTTATGACTTCGTCCCATGCTGCCAAACAGTTTTTTGACGGAATTAAAGCTAACAAGAAAGAATTTATTTCTTATAAAGAATCGGCTCACTACCCACACTATGAAGAAAAGGAAAGATTCTTCAATTGGATGACAGATACGTTCACTCAATAACATTTGTTAGAAATTAAAAAGAGAAGCGTGCGTAAATAAAAAGTGATCCGCTGCTGTTTTCAACTAGCGGACTGACAATAGGAATCGTTGCAGAAATGCTGACGATTTTTTTTGTATACATTTACAGAGCGTTATAGAGCTAAAGCCCATAGTACTTGATATATTCTTAAACAAATCTTAAACGCAACGTGCATTGGTTTTAAACTCCAGATGTTAAGCTGATATACATAAAAACAGAGGAGTGTCAGCCTAATGAATCAGTTGGTTAGAAAAGTGTTATTGTCTACAGTGGTGTGCAGTTTCAGTGTGATGTCCATTGGTCCGGTGGCATATATGTCTGGATCAACTTTAGTAGACCAGAAGAATACGATATCTTCAGAATTAATTTGGAAAGAAAGCGTTCGCTCAAATGCAAATACGATCACATCCATTAACGCAGAGAAAAATGATCAGTACTCTGATTTGATGTTTCTAAAGCCTATTTTAACGGATAAAAGAATCGTTAGCTTGGGAGAAGCATCGCATGGAACATCAGAATACAATTCAATGAAAGTAAGGCTCGTAAAACTCAGAATGAGCAACTCAACCTGATATCTCTGGTAGATCGTGTCTTACAAAATAGGTTAGACATGCTGGATAACTATCATCCTCATATTGTAAATCTGCTAGCAGGAGTAGACCCCGAGAAGCATCTGAAATTAGGAAGTTATGAACGAGATCGCGTGATGGCGGATAATGTAGAATGGCTTGCAGAAACCGTTTATCCTGAGGAAAAAATGATATTATGGGGACACAATTATCATATACGTAAGAATAATTCCACAATGATCACAGAGCATAACGGCTACGATTATGATAATAACCCATATCCAACCATGGGTGAGATGCTTCCATACTCACTCAAGCAAGCTGGTTATGTTATAGGTTTGTATGCATATGAAGGAAGCGCACATAAAAACAATGGAGAGGAAGAGCAAGTCCTGCCTCATGAAAAAGGTAGTCTTGAAGATATTGCAGGAACTGAAATGGGCCCAGCCCGGTTCATCAATATGAAAGACAAGGCGTTAAGTCCAACAACGGAGTGGATGTATACACCTCGAATTGCCAAAGCATGGGGAGTTTTAGACGAGAAGATGATCCCTCGCGATCAGTATGATGGAATATTACTTATTCATAAAATCCATCCCTCTAATCACTAGGAAAGAGCGTACTCAAATTTCAAAGTGAGGGTAAGGGCTAAAAATCGATTGTACTTGGTGGTAAACAGTGTTACTCTAAAAGTCTGTGTTCGACAATATATTCAATACTAGCCACCAATTTAGTTGTAAAGAAAGGTAACACTATGATAAAAGTTGAAAACTTATCCTTCTCATTTCCACAAAAGGAACTATATAAAAACATTTCATTTACGTTTGAAGAGGCACAACATTGTGCTTTTATCGGAACAAGCGGAAGTGGAAAAAGTACATTGATCGATATCCTGATGGATCCGGAACGATATTTGTTCGAGGGCAAGTTAGAGATAGACCCCGATTGCAGAATCGGGTATGTGAGTCAGTTTTTGCAAGTAGACAAAACAAAAGAAATGACCGTTTTTGAATATATCGCAGAAGAATTCATCAAGATACAAGATGAAATTACAGCAATTTATGCGGAGATGGCCACCACATCGGATATGGATTCCTTGATGGAAAAGCTACAATTGGCTTTGGATGCCTTCGAGGCGATGGATGGGGATAATTTCGAAAAAAACATCAATAAACAGTTAAACCTTGCCAACCTCATGAAGCTCAAAGATCTTAGTATATCCGCCATAAGCGGCGGGGAATTCAAACTTATTCAAGTGATGAAGGAAATGCTGAATCGTCCAGACTTCATGATTATGGACGAACCCGATGTATTTCTAGACTTTGAAAACCTGAACGCGCTTAAAAAGTTGATTAACACACACAAGGGAATGCTGCTCGTTGTTACGCACAACCGATATCTGTTGAACCATTGTTTCAACAAAATCATACACCTAGAAAACACAGAGCTCCAAGAGTTTGACGGGCGATATATCGATTACAACTTCTCACTGCTTCAGTCTAAGATCGAACTGCAAGAAATCGCAGTTGCTGAAGCTGAAGAAATTGAGAGATACGATCACATCATCGACAATCTTAGAGAGATCGCCACATATAATTCGGAAGCCTCCAGAGGCAGAGCGTTAAAAGCCAGAGTCAAGTTTCAAGAGAGATTGGAAGCACGTCGAATAAAAGAACCCTTTGTCGATATCAAACAGCCGAATATCCGTTTTGGAATCGATAAGGAAATGGAAGACACCGTTGTGGTTAACGTCAATAACTATAGCGTTTCCTTTGACGAGTTGCTTTTGGAAAATGTGAACTTTGAGATCAAATCAACAGATAAAGTAGCCCTGATCGGTCCAAACGGTACCGGGAAAACGACTTTACTCCGAGAAATTTTTAAAAATAATCAGGATTCCATTGAAATCAATCCTGATGTTAAGGTAGCTTATTTATCTCAAGTTCAAGGCGAAATGTTAAAGGATTCGAATACCATCCTAAATGAATTCATAGATTCCGGGTTTCAAACGTATGATGAAATTAGATCGTATCTTCCAAACTATGGCTTTGAAGGAGAAATCCTTGATCAAAAGATTGAATCGTTATCTGGCGGAGAAAAAAACATGCTTCAATTGGCTAAAGTTTCTGCCAGTCAAGCCAACGTATTGCTCCTGGATGAACCGACAAGCCATTTAGACATCTATACACAAATCGCATTGGAGAAAGCCATTGAAGACTACAAAGGTGCGATTATCATGATTTCTCATGATTTCTATTCGGTTGTAAATGGTATGGATTATGTTTTAATTATCGAGGACAAAACGATTAGTAAAATGAGTATAGAAGAATTTAGACAGATGATTTATGCGAGTCATTTTGATGAAAACTATCTAGAAAATGAACAAAAGAAAAAAGCAGTTGAAATGAAAATAGAATTGGCTCTGAAAGATACTAATTTTGAACTTGCAAAAGGTTTGGTTGATGAGCTAGAAAAGCTAATTAAGTTGCTTTAAAACTAAAGGGCTAAAGTGAATTAGTTCGTTTTCAAGAAGATTTTCCCATTAAAGTCGCTATTTTTAGCGGCTTTTTTTGTTACTCGGATAGTTACCGACTTGATTATTCCGGAATGCAAAATGGTGATGAGTTCCCTTGGTAAAAAAAACCTCGAATATCTCCAAGGTTTTCGATGAACAATTTACATAAACGGGGTGAACTGGATGAGGAAAAAAGGGAAACAAATGTTAGCTTCGATCTTATTAATGATCATGCTTATCGGATGCCAGAACTCGAAACCGAAAGAACAGGATTTGATGCGGATAAACTCCACGAATGGAGAAAATGCAAAGAAAGTCATCTTCCTGATGGTGGACTCTTTGATGTATCAAGCGATCGACCAAGGGATCAGTAAACAGGAACTTCCCGCATTTAAATTCCTGATCGAACACGGGCAATATTACAAAAATTTGGTCAGTTCTTTTCCCACGATGTCCGTCACAATCGACAGCTCGCTGATTACTGGTGCGTATTCAGACATTCACCGTGTGCCGGGCCTAACTTGGTATTCTGCGGACAACAAGAAAGTGATCAATTACGGAACCGGACCTATGGAAGTGCTAAAACTCGGAGTTAGTCCAGTTATGACTGATGCATTATTCCATTTGAATGAAAGTCATTTGAACAAGGATATTCCCACGATTTATGAGGAATTGGCTCAGCAAGGGTTAAAGTCTGGTTCGATCAACGGGCTGATATACAGAGGGGCGTCCGCTCATAAATTGTCGATACCTGATTGGATGCAAGCTACTACTTCCTTACCAAAAGAAATTCAGGTTAAAGGGCCAGACTTCCTATCCCTGGGTGCATTGTCTAATCCGTTTCAAGGTATCAAAAACTTGCCGGATGGCCTAACGAATCGGATGGGTATCAATAATGATTTTGCTATTGAAGCTGTGAAATATTTGATTCGATCCAATAAACTACCGGATTTTTTGTTTGTCTATTTGCCGGATTTAGACCGGGAGTTACATAAAGAAGGACCTGCGGGGCTTCATGGGGTCAAAGAGTTAGATCAACAACTTCAATCTGTTTTGGAGTCATTCGGGTCTCCAGAGAAAGCCTTGCATCATGCCAACTTTATCATTGCAGGCGACAGCGGCATGACCCGGATTCTGCCTGCCGAACAGAATCCGGTCATAGATTTGCCTTCCTTGCTTGGAGATGCCAAAATCTTGCGTCCTGGTGAAGCTGTGTCGAAGGAGACTGAGATCATTCTTGCCGTCAATGAAACGATGGCCTATGTGTATTCATTAAATGTAGATCGTTCCTTGAGAGATACGGCCAACCTTTTAATGAAAGACCCACGCATCGATTTCATCTCTTGGAAAGAAAAGGATTGGAATTACGCCATGCAAGGATCAACAGCCAATCAGATCAAATTTAAAGCAGGAGGCAACCTGACAGATCCATACGGTCAATCATGGACAGTCGAACAGGACGAAGAGGTCTTGGATCTAAACTTAAATATGGCTACACACTCCTTGAGTTACGATCAGTATCCCGATGTTCTGAAACGATTGTCAAGCGCGCTCCACTCACATCAAGGCGAATTTTTGGTTATCACCGCAAAACCAGGGTATGAATTCACTAGCGGCAGCTCACCAAAGCATAAGGGAGGAGGAGGTCACGGTTCCATCCGTAAAATGGAATCTCTTGTTCCCTTGATTATCAGTGGTACAGATCAAAAGCCTGAGTATTTACGTATGGTCGATTTAAAAGCTTATCTGCTAAACCTTTTGACTAGAAAAAATCAAGGAATACAGTAGGTAAAAGAGTAGGAGATTCAAATCAATTTGCCTTATGAATGAAAATGGACTGGTCAGTGATGAATAACCAACGTTTAAGGTTAAATATGATGTTACGATGGAGGTTATCGCTTCTTGAAATTTGAACTAGGACGCTGCTTATTGAATGAAAGATTGATTGAAAACGGAAAGTCAGCAGAATGGCTAGCAAAAGAATTACTTTTTAAACCGGAACGCATTTTCGACTTCATTGAAAACAAAAGAGTGATGCCCCTCAAAATTGCCATATCGATCGCCGATTCCATCGGTTGTGATGTTCGTACCTTGTATGAACTAATTCCGGAAAAGACTAACAGGAAAATGTAACTGAGTATTGAAGTTGAAGCTCTGAGGTGTCACCAAGCCATGGTAACCGGATCGAAATCCGTGTTTACTGTGGAAGCGTTAGAGGATTCAATCGTCATCGTGATCCCATACGATGCGTTGAATCAATTGATGGACCGGAGCCATATGTGAGGAACGGTTCTGTCAGAAAAGCCGTGTAACGACTTTACATACGGAAAGAAGAACGAGAGAGAACTGTTATGCATGTCTGCGTTGGAACGATACCAAGCTTTTTTATCAAAGTACCCAATAACATTGCCCGTGAATTTTATTAGTGGAATAGTGCTTGCATGGACCTATGAACGTAAGGAATCGGTCGTGCCAGCTATGTTCGTTCACGGTGTCTTTAATACAATTGCTGTGTTGTTAACTGCGCTGAGTTAAAATGATTAATATAGTCTATATACACGATAAGCGCTAATTAGCCTCTGCAAAGTGGTAGGCGGAGGAACAGAATCTAGTTAAAATATTGTAATTCATGTGAAAAAGAGGTGTGAAACAGCTATGAAGAATAGAAACATAACAGGTATTGTAGTGGCCATAATTTATTGTATTATTCTTTATGTTTTTTTAACTGATTCCGCCCCTGGTGAAGCTCCAAATAATCCGCTATGGGTTTATATATTGATTCCACTAGGAGCTGTTGTGATTACGTCTCTATTTGATTATGTAATTAAGTTCGATTTCTTCAGAAAAAAAAAGTAGTAAATCCCCAATAAACCCCGGGCTTCGATAGCTGGGGTGTATTGAGGATTTCACGGAACTTTTAAATAGTATAAGAGTCTCCGTCTTCAGGTACAAACACGTTATCTGAAATACCTTTTTCATCCACAAAATTTTTCAATTCTTCTCTGGACAGTCCCCAGTGATTTACAGCTTCCATGTGCACAGAAATAATTTTAGCGTTAGGGGCCGCTTTGCAGACTTCATAAATATCATCTTTCCCCATAACAAGTGAGCCCATTTGAATGAATTGATTGTCCCCGCCATTAACAACAATGACATCCGGTTTGTACGTAGTTAGTACTCTATGAATAGCTTCATACCATACTGTATCGCCAGCTACGTACAAGGTTTTCTCACTGGAATGCTTAAAAACAACTCCGCAAACTAATCCAGCCATTTTCAAGATTTCTCCTCTTCCGTGTTCGCCTGGAGTCTTTATCAGCCGGATACCATTGAATTCAGTGTCTTCCTGAAGTACCTCAACATTAGTGAAACCATCTTTTTGCACAAGATCAGCATCTTCTTGATTTTGAACGAACATTTTAATGTCTTTAGGTATGACTTTCTTGGCTACATCATCATAGTGGTCCAAATGAAGGTGAGTAAGAATAACCGCGTCTAGATTATTTAATAGGCTTTCAGTAGGTACCGGAAGATCGACCAATGGATTGCGGTCTTCTCTTATAGAATTAGGAAATGGAGGATATGCTCCTTTTTCAGCTAAGAATGGATCAACTAAAAATTTGTATCCTGCATATTCAATCACAATTGTTGCATTTCGAATTTGTTGTATCTTCATTGTTTTATAGCTCCCTTTTCTAGATATTTCTTTTATAGTCTACACACTTAATTCAGACGAATACATAAAATAATTCAAGTGTTTTTGATGTTTTAGTTTATTTATGAAAGCATGTTTGACCGTTAGATATTCTTCTACGGTGACTATGCAAAATCTATTTTTATATAAAACTTTCATCTTTAAAGCAAAAGCGCGAAATTACTTTATTTTCTCTATGTAACAATGGATTGAGAAAGTATACATTTATTTGGTATGCAATCGAGAGAGGTCTACATTCAACATAAAAGATTATCATTCCTCACAATTTTGCAAAAATAGTACTTTGAGGTGAAATCATGAAAAAATTTGATATATCTGTCTTGTCCGTTGCTCCATTAAGACAAGGCGAAACAATGAAAGAAGGAATAGAATCCGCAGTATCTTTAGCTAAGGCTGCAGATCGAATGGGTTATAAACGTATTTGGTTTGCAGAACACCATAATCACGATGCATATGCAAGTGCAGCTGTCGTCTCAATTGTACAGCACATATTATCAAACACAGAGGAAATTCGTGTGGGTTCAGGTGGGGTTATGTTACCTAATCACTCACCTCTAGTTGTAGCTGAGCAGTTCGGTACACTTGAAACGTTGTACCCGGGTCGAGTAGATTTAGCATTAGGGCGTGCACCTGGCACGGATCAAAAAACTGCTGAAGTGATTCGACGGTCCAACCACAATGGTGTATTTTTCTTCGAACGAGAAGTAAAAGAAGTCTTGCAATATGTAGGAGACGAGAGCGTTCAAGGGGAGATACGTGCTTATCCAGGTATTGGAACCAACGTGCCAATTTTTGTATTAGGTTCATCCATAGGTTCAGCTAAAATCGCAGCAAATCTTGGTTTACCTTATGTATTTGGGGCACAGTTTTCACCTCACGATATGAGGGAAGCACTGGATATTTATCGTGAGAACTTCAAACCATCTGCCGATCTGCAGGAACCATATGTGATGGCTTGTATCTGTGTGATCGCAGCGGATTCAGTGGAGGAGGCTACACTAATTTCTGCGAGCCATCTGCAAGTATATATTGATATCTATACAAATAATTTAAGTCAGCTTGTTCCGCCAACTGAAAAATTCCTTCAATCATTGTCCCAAGCTGAATTGGACATTATATATCATCGACTAGGGTATACCATTCTGGGCGATGCGGACACTCTTCGGCGAGATTTAATTAAATTTCAGCAGACATATCAAGTAGATGAACTCTTTGTGATATCAAATATATACGAATCTGAGAAGGAAATTCATTCTTATGAGATTTTAAAAAGCGTTGTTGATGAATTATTTGATCAGAAGTGACTTAAAGAAAGTTAGTTCCGTCATCTTTGAAATGAAAATAATTCCATTAAAGAAGCGGGTCTTAATGAATCTCGCTTCTTTCTGGAATGATCACATAATTTAATAATAATCAAAGCTTCAAATATCCATTTTATTAATAACAGTGGAGAGTTTGTAATTGGCATGTTTATTTAAATCAACTAGAAAATCATTTAAGTATTCATTGGACGGAAACCTGCACTCCAAAATATAACATCCCTCTCCACTAATCCTATAGTTATTTATTATATAGTTCATTTGTGTCTTTATAAAAGAGAGATAAAATTGATGGTTTGTTTCTTTTGTGAATATTGTAATAAATGCATGTATATAGCAGCTCAATTTAGCTTGATTAACTTTAATGGTATATCCCTCAATGACTCCATTGTCTTCTAGTTTTGCTACCCTAGACGCAGTAGCTTGTCCAGTCATATGAATTTTTGTGCCAAGTTCTTTCATCGTAACTCGACTGTTATTGGATAATTCATCTAATATTCGACGATCAGTATTATCTAACATTTGAATTCCTTTCTTTAATGAATTGAGGATCAGATATCTTTAATTTCATTCTATCCCCTATGCAACAAGTATAGTCTGATTCAGTACAATACACCACGCACAAATATGTAAGATACTTATAAATAATCAAGGAGAATCATCATGAGCCAGTTAAATACAAGACTGTGGACAAGAGAGTTCATTTCTCTTTCAGCTATAAATTTCTTTATAACTTTAATTTTCTTTTTATTAAATTCGACAATTACGTTGTATGCCATTAATGAGTTTAATGCAACATCCAGCCAAGCAGGGATTATTGCAGGTGTTTTCATTATCGGATCATTAATAGGTCGGTTATTAACAGGACGACTGGTAAAATCAAAAAAAATATTGATAACTGGACTGCTTATGTTTATTTTAACAACATTACTTTACCTCATTCATTACAATATTTCTTTTCTCATTTTAAGTCGATTGATAAATGGATTCACGGTAGGGATGGCACAAACTGTTGTAGGCACAGTTGTCGTTATGACTCTTCCAGCATCTCGAAAAGGTGAAGGAATTAGTTATTTTGCAATTAGTACGGCATTAGCGACTGGTTTAGGTCCATTTATCGGTATGTATATGAGTCAGAATGTAAGTTTCAATATGATTTATTATTTATGTTTCTTGCTGGGACTTATTAATTTTGTGATTGCAATTTTCATAAATATTCCTTTGCCTAATAACAGTGAAGCGAAAAAAAGAACGGGAATAAATCTTGTTGACTTTATAGAACTGAAAGTGTTACCCATAGCAATCATTGCATTTCTGATGAGTTTCTGTTTTTCTGGTATAATCTCGTATTTAAATGTCTATGCTTTGGAATTGAACTTAGTAGATTCGGCAAGTTTTTTCTTTATGGTGTATACCGTTTTTGTCCTGATATCGAGACCATTTACTGGACGGATCGTGGACAAAAAAGGAGCAAACTTAGTTATGTATCCCGCTTTTGTCCTTTTCGGGGCAGGTTTACTCCTTTTAGGATCGGTTACCAGTGGCGTTACTTTGTTGCTGGCAGCAGCACTGGTCGCTCTAGGTTTTGGTAACATTTCTTCTATATCTCAAGCGGTATCTATCCGTTTAGCCGAACCTCACCGAGTTGGTTTAGCAACTGCCACTTTCTTTATTTTTATAGATTTAGGGAACGGATTTGGGCCATCTGTTATCGGTTTGATCATTCCATATGCAGGATATGATGGTTTGTACGTATTTCTAGGCCTGCTTGTTTTGGCAACACTTGTTTTTTATTATTTCTTATATGGTAGAAAAGAAAGTGCACTTCGAAACAACTCTCTATAACAGAACGATAACAGGTAGTTATGAAATAGAGAAATTTAATTTCGGCCGTTTCCCCATACTGTATTAGGGGACGGTCGTTTCCAGTATTTTCGAGTCCAAGAAGTTTGAAATTCTTGAAATCACCTAAGTCGTATGCCTTTCAATCAAAGTGTACTCCAGAGCAACCAACGTTTTGTCAGTTGAATGAAGCATGTTCTGTAGAATTAAAAATGCATTCTCTGCCTGCTGATCCACAGGATAGTGAATCGTTGTCAGATCCATTAAATTTGCAACCTCGGTGTTATCAAATCCGATGATCCCAACGTCCCCTGGAACCGAAAATTTATTCCTCCGTAGTTCAGTAATAAATCCGGCTGCAACCTCATCATTAGCACAAAAAATAGCATCAGGTCTGTTTGTTTGTGCAATCCACCATTTTGCAAGTTCTTCTCCGTCTCGCACATAAACTTTATCCTGAAAATTCGGGAAGTCCACCGTCAATTTATATTTGAATGTACGGACCGGAAGCCAAAGCGGATAAAATGGTTGAGAATATCAAAAATATGCGATTTTTGCACGAACAGGTTCTCCAACTGGAAATGCTTCCTTGTCCATACCACCGTTACTACTACATGACGGATGCCATGATCCAGGAAGAGCTGGAAGAAGTAAACACAGTAGGTAGTCGTGGTCAAGTCGTTAAACAGTTGGAAGAAAGCCTTTTTGAACTTTACAGGAATCCGACGCTGGATTACAAACCGAAAGAGCTGGAAAAAAGAGGTGGTGCGCATTATAGTGATGCTGCATGTGAGATCATCAATTCCATTTATAACGATAAAGGGACTCGAATGGTTGTAAGCACTCGGAACAACGGGGCAATCAGTGATCTGCCGCCTGAGAGTGCGATTGAAATTACAAGCATGATTACTTCTCACGGTGCAGAACCTTTACATTTCGGCTCATTCCCTTCCGCACAACGAGGATTGTTACAAGTAATGAAAGCAATGGAAGAACTCACTATAGAAGCCGCTGTGACAGGCGATTATGCTACGGCATTACAAGCATTTACCATGAATCCGCTTGTTCAAAGTGGCGACACAGCAAAGGCCTTGCTGGATGAGTTGCTTGAAGCCCACCGAGCTTATTTACCACAGTTTCATCAATAAAGTAAAAATGGTTAACAAGATCACGAATATTCATCAGCATTAGTCACCTGATTACACAGAATATCCCTGAATTCAACGGGTTGGATTAATTCGTACCGAATTCAAGGATATTCTGATTAATTGCTTACATAAAAAAGTAAATCCAATCGTATACGTTTGCTCTTATTGCAATAACATGTCGAATAACAGAGTCACATCTTGGGACGAGCTTACAGATATTATTTTTGTTTCTGAAGATCCAGCTTTCTTTTTTACAACTTCCGTCATTTCGTTCACGGTAACTACCACATCCGCTTTTTGTATAGCTTGAAAAAGCTCCTCGTCTGGTGATGAAATATCAATCGATTGAATGTCTGCCGATGAACGACGCTGGATTTCCTCCAGATAAAACAGGCAGGCCATAGTTTTGCATTCAATGAAAAGGTAACGCTTCTTCTTCTCGTGTTTGGCTCCAAATAATTGTGTATATGCAAATCCTGACAACATGACATTTTCTATATTGAAACCTTGTTCAAATGCGTCTTTTACGGTCTTCTCCACGAATGAAAAATAAGGATTTTGCTGCTTGAATTCCTTTATCCGGTCTTCATTAGCTATTCGAGTTCCTCGTCCTTTTTGCATGATCAGCAGTCCTTCTTCTTTGAGCTGTGAATATATCCACTGTATCGTGTTTCTATTAACAGAGAGCTGCTCCGCTAATTCATTCGTTGAAGGCAAAGCATCATCCGCTTTCAGAAAGTCTTTACTGATCAGCCATTTAATTTGTTCTTTAATTTGCACATTAATAGGCAGTGGAGATTGGGGATCTGTTTTGAAGGGCAAACGAGAATGTTCCATATAACCATCCAACTTTCTGGGTTAACTAGTGTTCTAGATAAGCTCAATATTAAAACAATCGTTCACAAAAATCAATGAAGGGCGTAAAACAATAGGAATAATGCTTTTATATGAGAACAGATCATCTTGACAAATATAAATCATTCGAATAACATTATCCTAGTTAACCAATTAACTATGTAACTAGACATCAAGAAATGATTATTCTACTAAGGAGTGATTTTGTTGAACTGGAAAGAGATATCGACACTGGACCAATGGAAAGAAGTATTGGAACAGTCGGATCAACGCGGAAAGATAATACTTAAGCATAGCACTACATGCCCAGTGAGTGCGAATGCACTAGCGGAATACGAACAGTACATCAAAGAGAGCCACACTGAAGACATTGATTTTTATCTTGTTAAGGTCTTTGAATCGCGACATGTTTCTAATCAAATTACTCAGGATCTTGATGTTAAACATGAATCTCCTCAAATTATCTATGTTAATAACAAAGAGAAATTTTGGACTGCCTCTCATTGGTCGATTACAAAAGAACACATAGCTGCTGTTTTGAACTAATAACTACTACTTTATAAACCTAAAATGAGGGATGGTATACAATGAATTATTCACACTTTGCCAAACAGTTAGATATCACTCGCGGAAATTTATACAAAGTATTGGAATCGGTATCCGAAACTAGCGCCGACAAACAACCCGTCGGATTCAGTAACACTATACGTTGGAATGTTGGGCACATTCTTACAGTAGCTGAAATGTTTATTTTCAACAATCTCCAAACTTCTGGCCTACCTAAGGAATATACCAGCTTGTTCGCTCCCGGTACCAAACCCTCTGACTGGACAGGTGAGCCCATCCCGTTGTCAACATTACTTGCGCAGTTGCAGGATCAGGTTGTACGCATCAAACAACACGTAGAGATTTATTCTGATGAAACCCTGCCAGAACCATTGAAATTGGGACCTGTTCTCCAATTGAATAGCATGGGGGAAGTGTGTAACTTAGCCCTGTATCACGAAGCGATGCATACGGGATTCATCCATGCCTTAAAGCGCATCGTCTAAGGGAAACTGACTGGATAATAAAAGGAGCGGATCGACATGGCCGATATGAAATCTAATTTGAACACTGCATGGTATAAAGACACTAAAGGTAGCGGTAGACTAAAGGCAGATTATCTTAAAACGAATATCGCGATTCCCGAGTCTTCGGGAGGGAGTGGGGAAGGAGCCAATCCTAAAGAATTGTTGGTTTCCTCTGCCACTACTTGTTACATCATGACACTCGTGTATATGTTGGAACAGAAGCAATTGTCAGTTACTGGAATAGTGATGAACACAGAGGCTGTAAATTCCAAAGAAGAAGGATTTCGAATTGTCCATCTTCCTCAAGTTATTTTGTCCGCGAATTCCACTGAAGAGCAGATTCAGTCTGTGCGCAAAATCATGATTAGCGCAGAGCAAGTGTGTGAAGTAGGAAATCTGCTCAAAAAAGCAGGTGTTCAGATTGAAGTAGAAGGCAAAGTAGAGATTGAATCTGGTACAGATGTAGTAAGTCAATACATTGAGGAAAATCAACTAAACTGGGATTGACGTTCATTCATAATGCAGGTTCGTCAGTGAGGATACAGATATGAAAGAAATGATGGAATTAGCTTCGCTAGATATGGTGGAACGGTTTGTTAGTGAACATGAATTAAGTTTTTTATATGTATCTCAAACGAATTGCAGTGTTTGTCATGCATTGCTCCCTAAGATCAGAATGCTATTAGAAGAATATCCTAAGATTCAATTGGGGCATATCGACATTCACAATGTAGAGAGCATAGCAGAGAAATATATGATTTTCACAGCTCCGATCATGTTGCTGATCATAGAACAGAAGGAATATGTCAGAGCAGATCGATTTGTTCGCTTTAACGAGCTTAAGCATAAACTGGATCAGATATACGAATTGTACACCCAGTCCATGTAAACCCAATGAATCGGAACTCTTGGGAACAACACCGGGCAAAAGTCACACTTACTTGAGCTGGCACCAATCAAATTTGGAGCCAGCTTGATTCATTTCCCGTTGATTACTTGTGCCGACTGTGCACTCGAATAGGAGATACGCCTGGCAGTTTTCAGGACTTGCAATTTTGTTGAGAAAGGATTATTTTCGATGACATTTATCTATATCTTATTGGGGCTGGTGTGTATATGGGGATTGACTCAACTGTGGGCATTACGTTCACTTACTTATATTAATATCCAGGACATGGGCCTCAATTATGAATGCTGGGAAAAGGTGAAGATCTTGGATGTTAGGGATGCAAGCGAGTATTGGAGTGGTCATATTCCGGGTACAATAAATATCTCGGTTGGCAGACTACCAGTATTGTGGAGCAAACATATTGAACAAAATGATGAGGTGTTCATCTTGTCCCGTAGTTGGATTCAGCGAAATAAAGCCGCCAGAATTCTGGCGCGTCGGGGCTTTCGCCAGTTGTACGCCGTTAGAGGTTGTTATCTTTCGAGTAATAAAGGAAAACTGGCATCAACGTATCCATGTATGCAATGAAGCGTTTCTTTACTGGCTGCGCACCAGATTCTAGGCAGAGGCAAGTAGTTGAACAAATTAAAACGGTTATTGCTAAATCTTTCGGCCGCGGCTATAATGAGAATGCGAGTTAAGGATAGTGATTGTTTAATTACAAGCTAGACCTGCTTGCACATCGTGAATTTGCGCTATATTTAGCGTTTATTTTGAGATGTGCGGGTGGGTCTTTTTATTTGTATTAAGGGGGGAATGCGATGATTATTCTTAAAATCCTTAACAACAATGTCGCGGTTACCCACGACAAATTGGGACAGGAAGTCATTGTCATGGGTAAAGGAATTGCTTACCAGAAGAGAATAGGCGAGGCCCTTGACGAGCAAAGCATTGATAAAATTTACTCCCTTTCTACCAAGGAGGCATTTATCAAATTTCAGGAACTTCTGACGGAAATCCCTTTAGATTACTTCGATGTTGCGGATAGAATCATAAATTTTGCAAAAATGACGTTAGGCAAAAAACTGAATGATAGTGTATACATTTCTCTCAGTGACCATATTTTTTCTACTGTAAACCGTTTCAAAGACGGTATCTCCCTTAAGAATGCTCTGCTTTGGGATATTAAACGGTTTTACGCAGATGAGTTTAAGGTTGGTTTGAAGGCGCTTCAATTCATTAAGGAGTCTTTTGATATTCAGTTTCCGGAAGACGAGGCTGGTTTCCTTGCTTTGCACATAGTCAACGCGGAGGATCGCCAAGAAAGTCAGGATATCTACAGAGTGACTAAAATCATTCAAGAAATTAGCGACATTGTCAGATATTATTTTCAAATTGAATTCGATGAGCAATCCTTAGCATTCTATAGATTTATTACGCATCTGAAATTTTTTGCTCAAAGATTAATCAGTGGAAACTTACATGAGAATGAAAGCGACCAAGATCTTCTGGATGTGATAAAAGAAAAACATCAGAATGCATATCGTTGTGTGGGGAAAATCGAAACCTACATCAAAAACAACTACAATTACAGCCTTACGGGTGAAGAAAAGCTGTATTTGACGGTCCACATTCAACGTGTGGTGTATAAGACAAGATCATAACGTAACCATGAAAGGAGGTGAGGGTTTAAAAGCAAGCCAGGATGGTGACATTAAGTTGGCCAAACCCTTCACTATGCTGTTTCAGCTAGAATATGGAGGAGAACATAATGGGAAAATATCAACAGTTAGCAGAAGAGATTGTGAGTCAAGTAGGGGGATCAGATAACATTAGTGACCTCACTCATTGTGTTACAAGGTTAAGATTTCATCTGAAGAACGATTCCATACCCGATGATGAAGTTATGAAAAAGCTGGACGGGGTAGTAACAGTCGTACGTTCAGGTGGGCAATATCAAGTCGTTATTGGAAATCATGTTTCTGAAGTTTATTCGGAGGTCAACTCACTAGTTAAACGGAATCCAGACAATACGAGTTCTTCAAACGAAAAAGTTGTTAAAAAGAAAAAGCCGCTGGACGCTTTCATTGATGTAATATCAAGTTTGTTTCAACCTATTCTCGGCATTCTGTTAGCTGCGGGGATGCTAAAAGGCTTCAATACGTTGTTCAGCACACTTAACCTCTATACAACGGATAGCGGGGCATATATCATCATTAATGCCATGGGGGATGCTTTGTTTATGTTCCTTCCTGTATTTTTGGGATATACATCTGCTAACAAGTTTAAAGTACAACCTTTTATCGGCATACTCATTGGATTAGCTATGTGTTATCCCGCTATTCAGTTGGATGCCTTGGCAGGTTCTAGAGAGCCGCTTTACACACTATTCAGCGGATCTGCCTTCAGTTCTCCAGTTTATCTGGATGTGTTCGGCGTTCCATTGATCAGCATGAACTACACATCCACTGTTCTGCCAATCATCATCGTTGTTTACTTTGCATCTAAAGTTCAACGTACGCTGGATAAGATTGTTCCGAGTGCGATTAAATTTTTCATGATCCCGATGGTCACGGTGCTGATTTCCTTATCCTTGGGCTTCCTATTGATCGGACCTGTTGCGAGTTATGCGTCTGAATTAATTGCTCAAGGCATACTGGTGGTACGAGACGCAAGTCCATTATTTGCAGGATTCCTTTTGGGGCTCTCATGGCAAGTACTTGTCGTGTTCGGACTGCATTGGGGACTCATCCCTTTATATATTAACAACATTACGAGCATGGGATATGACACTATCATGGCCTCCGTCTTTGCAACTTCATTTGCGCAGTTGGCCATTGTGCTTGCAATTATCGTGAAAACCAAGGATAAAAAGCTTAAGGCTCTAGGCTTCCCTTCGGCCATTTCTGCATTGTTTGGCATCACTGAACCGGTCGTTTACGGTATTATCCTGCCACGCAAGAAGCTGTTTATTATGAGCTGTATCGTTTCGGGCGTTGCCGGCGGATTTTATGGAATGTACAACCTTAGAGAGTTTACTTTCGGTGGATTTGGTGTATTTGAGTTTTTGACTATGTTCGACCCTAATGAACCAGGCACGTCTAATATTATGATTGCCATCGTTGGTGTAGTGTTTGCCATGATTGTCTCATTTGCATTAACACTCGTCATGTTCAAGGATGATAAGACGGAAGCTGACTCTGCTACATTGTCTGTAGATCCACCTAAATCAGTGTCTAAGATTGGAAAAAAACATACGATGCTCAGTCCGATGAACGGGGAGATCATTCCGATTAAAGACGTTCAGGATGAGGCTTTCTCCCAAGAACTATTAGGTCGAGGGATTGGAATTCGTCCTTCTACAGGCGAACTGTTTGCCCCCTTTGCCGGAAAAATCGTTACGCTCTTCCCGACTAAACATGCCGTTGGAATAATTTCGGATGAAGGAATGGAAGTATTGATTCACATCGGTTTTAACACCGTTCGATTGAAAGGAAAGCATTTTGAAAGTTTCGTGCAAGAAGGGGACATTGTGCATCAAGGGCAGAAACTGGTCGAATTTAACATTGCCGAGATCGAGAAAGAAGGATATTCCTTAGTAACGCCAATGATTGTTACAAACACGGAGAATTATCTGGAAATCGTCGAGACCAAAGAAAATAAAGTGAACGCAGGCGATGTGCTGCTGACAGGCTTGTTGTAAGAGAATAATTATATATCTCATAAAAAAGAAGGAGACGATAAATGTGGGATTTAAAGATGGGTTCTTATGGGGAGGGGCAACCTCGGCTAACCAATCAGAGGGAGCTTACAATGCGGACGGCAGAGGGCTAGCAAACGTTGATTTGAGCCCGACTGGCGACGTGCGAGAAAGTGTACTTATGGGACAAACTAAAATGTTTGACTTTGACGAGAATTATTACTATCCCGCTAAAGAAGCCATTGATATGTATCACCATTTTAAAGAAGATATTGCCTTGTTTGCCGAAATGGGTTTCAAGGTATATCGCTTGTCGATTGCTTGGAGCCGTATTTTCCCCAAAGGAGATGAGACAGAGCCTAATGAGGCTGGGCTTCAATTCTACGAAGACTTGTTCAAAGAGTGCCAAAAGTATAATATTGAACCCCTCGTCACCATTACTCACTTTGATGTTCCAATGCATTTGGTCAAGGAGTATGGTTCATGGCGGAACAGAAAAATGGTTCATTTCTATGAAAGACTGTGTAAGGTGATATTTAATCGTTACAAAGGGTTGGTTAAATATTGGATTACTTTTAATGAAATTAACATGGTCTTAGAAGCACCATTTTTAGCAGCTGGGCTGTTCATTGAAGAACACGAAGACGCGGAAGCTGTAAAGTTCACAGCCAGTCACCATGAACTGGTAGCCAGTGCGTTGGCCACCAAAATTGCCCATGAAGTTGATCCGGAAAATATGGTAGGTTGTATGCTTGCTGCCAATGCTCCGTATCCTAGAACATGCCACCCACAGGATATATGGAAAGCGAAGCAGGTTGAGAACCAAAGCTACTTCTTCATTGACGTTCAGGTACGAGGTGAGTATCCTGCCTATACACTCAAAGATCTTGAACGCAAAAATATAGTTCTCCCATTCGAAAAAGGAGACCAGGAATTACTAAAACAACACACCGTTGATTTTATCGGATTCTCGTACTATTCTTCCAGTGTGGTTAGCGCAGATCCTACACAAACGGATACGATTGGAGGCAATTTGTTCCCAAGCTTGCCTAACCCCTACTTGAAAGCTAGTGACTGGGGCTGGCAAATTGATCCACTCGGTTTGCGGATTACGATGAACAACATTTATGATCGATATCAAAAACCTTTATTCATTGTAGAAAATGGTCTCGGTGCTGCCGATATAGCGGATGAGAGCGGATATGTTGAAGATGACTATCGAATTGCTTATCTAAGCGAGCATATTCAGGCGATGAGAGATGCTGTCGACTACGATGGCGTTGATTTGCTTGGGTATACTGTCTGGGGACCGATTGATATTGTGAGTGCAAGTACCGGCGAAATGAAAAAAAGATATGGATTCATTTATGTTGACCGGGACGACGACGGTCAAGGAACATTAAAACGCTCCAAGAAAAAATCATTCGAATGGTACAAGAAAGTTATTGAGTCAAATGGTCAGAATCTGGATGTCTAATTCATAATAAGGTCGATATAAACAAAGGTCACTCCCACTTTGCTTGACAGAGTGGAAGTGACCTTATGTTTTCTACTTTTATTATTTTACAATAAATTGATTATGCAACTGGTTTCGAAGTTTTTCACCTTCAACTTTAATCTGAACTATTGTGTTCTGTAATATCGTGTTAATTTCTTATTGCGATGTGAAATCTTCAGTCGATTTCACATCGCAATACATGCCATTAAGTGCGCCGACAAAGGCATAATGGACCTGTTCAGCTGATACGACCTTATTTTGATAAGATAACTCTCTCGTTGCACATGCATCTTCAATAAGTGTTGTTTCATATCCGAGATCTACCGCAGCTCTAACGGTTGCATCAATACACATATGTGTCATCATACCTACAACCACTACTTTGGTTATTTCTTTCTCTTTGAGTTTGCTTTGTAATTCGGTCTGTAAAAAGCTATTAGGGAAGTGTTTTGTAATAATACTTTCATTTTCTAATGGCCGAACAGCTTCATGTATTTCAACTCCTTCCGAATCAGGAAGAAAGAAGCCTATTGCTGGGTCACTTGCGATATGCTGAACATGGAAAATGTTATCCTTATGGTTTTGTCTGAACCAATCAAGCACTTTTGCTGCATTAGATGCTGCTTTTTCAGGATTGCTTAATTCCATCTTTCCATTGGGGAAATAGTCATTTTGAATATCTACAATAATTAGAGCTGTGCTCATTGTTCTCCACCTCGTATAGAATATTTTATTACACTACAATCATAAATCGAATTTTATTTTTATTCGATAAGTTAACGAAACACTTTTATCCAAAAAGAATTCATGATGAAAGGAAGGACATTTAATAAGCCAGAGCAACAAGACAACAATTACAATTACTATGAAGTACGTTCATGTTTGGAGAAAGAGGGTTTCATTGTGGACGAAGCCTCGAGTGGAGGGCAAGCCATGGTGGCGAATGAGATATTAAACACTTTCAACAATCAATTAAAATGCCCAAAACACTTTGCCACATCTATGTAAAAATGGACTGAAAGCTTATAGACTATATCTTATGATGAAATGAGATATGAATTTAGTCGTAAGAGGAGTCTTCAGATGAAAAAGCCAATAAAAGATCAAAAAATGGTAATGGTAATTTTACTAAGTAATATTTTCACAGCATTTCTCGGGATTGGATTAATTGTTCCTGTTATGCCTTCTTTCAAAGACATGTTGGATTTATCCGGAAGTACAATGGGCTATCTAGTTGCAGTTTACGCCTTGTCCCAGTTAATTATTTCGCCTTTTGCGGGTAGATGGGTTGATCGGTTTGGAAGAAAAAGAATGATCGTTATCGGGTTACTGGTATTTAGCTTATCAGAATTGATTTTTGGATTAGGAACACATGTTTCAATACTTTATTTTTCCAGAGTACTGGGAGGAATAAGTGCTGCCTTTATCATGCCTGCTGTAACGGCATACGTGGCTGATATTACTACTACAGAGGACAGACCAAAGGCGATGGGATACGTCTCCGCTGCGATCAGCACCGGATTTATTATTGGGCCAGGTGTGGGTGGATTTATTGCCGATTACGGAATTAGGATGCCATTCTTCTTTGCCGCTGCTATGGCACTCCTAGCCGCTATTTCCTCTTCAATTATATTAAAAGAGCCTCTGTCACATGAAGAGATGCAACAACTATCGTTAAACACAAAGGGTTCTAGCTTCGTTAAGGATTTAAGGAAATCAATTCAACCAATCTACTTAATAGCCTTTATTATGGTCTTTGTCCTTGCTTTCGGATTATCTGCCTACGAAACGGTTTTCAGCTTGTTTTCGGATGAGAAATTCGGCTTTACTCCCAAGGATATCGCAAGTATCATCACCATAAGTTCCATTGTAGCGGTAATTATTCAAATTTTATTGTTCGGAAAATTAGTAAATAAATTAGGCGAAAAAATGGTGATTCAGGTCTGCCTAATCATGGGTTCTGTTTTAGCGTTCATATCTACTATTGTCACGAGCTTCATAGCCGTTTTGATTGTAACTTGTTTTATTTTTTTAGCGTTTGATTTGTTACGACCTGCGCTAACTACCTTCTTATCTAAAACTGCTGGTAAACAGCAAGGTTTCGTAGCAGGAATGAACTCCACTTACACCAGCTTGGGGAATTTTTTTGGCCCAGCATTGGGTGGAATTCTATTTGATGTAAATATTCATTACCCTTACCTTTTTGCAGGAATAGTTCTGATCATCGGTTTAGGGCTTACGGTATTCTGGAAAGGAACATCCAGTCAAGCCTCACTCCGATAAGAATAATCTCACAGGAAACTTACTATAGCGCATTCCCTGTGAGATTAAAGTACTATCCCAACTTATTCTAGAGTGCGGTTACTTAAGGGGATCTTTCACGTCGAAATTCGGGATATCAGATATCTCTCGTGATACTATTGGAGGAAAACACATGGAGATCGAACCCAGGAATGGGTTTCTTTTTTTGTCTCAGTTCTAACTGTTCGAAAGAAACCAATTAAAAATCCTTTCTAAAATTTTATTTTGTTATTTTAACTTCATAGGCATCATAAAATGTGAAATAAACTGGACGAGCGAGTAGGAGTGAGGAAGTCTTGAGTGTTCAACTTCTAATCAGTTATATTTTCCTTGGTTTGACGCTTGCTGCTCCTATTGGGCCGGTCAATTCAGCCCGATTGGACAAGGGCCTCAAAAATGGCTTTTGGCATGCCTGGATGGTTGGAGTAGGTTCCATGATTGCCGATGCCACCTTTATGCTGTTGATTTATCTAGGTTTGGTTCAGTTCCTCAACATCCCCATGGTACAAATTCTCCTCTGGCTCGTTGGCGGCTTCATATTAACCTATACTGGAATTGAAAGCATCCTGCAGATCAACAAACTGAAGCTGCATCTGAAGAACAATCAAAAAGATTCCCTCTTTCACTGCTTCATGCTTGGATTTTTCATGTCCCTCACTAGCCCGATGTCCATCATTTTTTGGTTAGGGATCTATGGATCCATTCTGGCCAAAACGGCAGTGTCATATGGGACAAGTCATTTGCTGATTTACAGCAGCATGATCTTTATTGGACTGACACTCTGGGATTTGCTGGTGGCGGGTTCAACCACAGGTATGCGGCGTTATCTCAATCAAAAAAGTCTCTCCATCATATCGGTTGTATCCGGTTTGTCTCTGGTTGGTTTCGGGGTATATTTTGCTATTCAAGGACTGCGTGCGTTGCTCTCTTAGAGGATGGGCGTACACCCAAATGCAGCAATGCCGGATTGGGACAACGCGACACAGCAATGATAGGCACATAGACTGCTCTCATCAGTTATGCAGGGAACTGTATGATAATCAAACTGAAGGGACGATGTACTATAATGCTGCGAACGATTGTTGTGCCAACCAAGTACAAACCGATACTGAATCTAAGGGAAACTGCTGAGGCCATACATTTTGCAAAAAAGAAATTTCAGGAACGATTAGAACAGCAGTTAAATCTGATACAGGTACCCTCACCGGTTCTGTTGCAGGAAGGTACAGGAATTAATGATAATCTGAACGGAAGAGAGCGTACCGTTTCTTTCGATGCCTTGGATCTGGAAGAGGGGCAGATTGAAGTTGTTCAATCATTGGCCAAGTGGAAACGGATGGCTCTGAAGACGTATGGATTTCAGGTGGGTGAAGGATTATACACCGATATGAATGCAATCAGACGGGATGAGTGGATGGATAATCTACATTCCATCTATGTGGATCAATGGGACTGGGAGAAGGTCATTGCTGAAGATAAACGTAACCTGGCGACTCTGAAGGAAGAAGTACGCAAGATCTATCGTTCAATTCAAGTCACAGAGCAGGAACTCTGTACTCAATACCCATGCCTTGAACCCATTCTGCCGGATCAGATCTTCTTTATTACAACGCAAGAGTTAGAAAACCAATATCCCGATCTCACCCCAAAAGAGCGTGAAAATGAGATTACTCGCCAATACGGTGCTGTTTTTATCATGCAGGTAGGTGGGCTGCTGAATTCAGGAATTGTTCATGACGGCCGCTCTCCGGACTATGATGATTGGACTCTAAACGGAGATATTTTATTATGGTATCCTGTGCTGGAGCAGGCTCTGGAAGTCTCATCCATGGGAATCCGTGTCGATGCCGCTGCACTTGAAAAGCAATTGGATCTCAGTCAAGCAAATGAACGGGCTGCTCTTAAATTTCATCAATCTGTCTTAAATGGTGAACTTCCCTTCACGATTGGAGGCGGGATTGGTCAATCCAGACTGTGTATGTTTCTGCTGCGAAAAGCTCATGTGGGTGAGGTGCAGGCTTCGGTGTGGAACCATAGAACGTGGCGGGAATGCGAGGAGGGCAATATCCCTCTGTTATAGATATCGATTGAACAGGAAAGGATATCCCATCAAGGATATCCTCTTTTTGTTGTTACGTGGAGACCTTATGTTTTTTCCACCATCTTGTCATGATCCAGGTGACCATAGCAATAACAAAAATCATGATTAGACTTACTAAAAAACCCACTCGGATGTCCGGTTTGATTAACGTGCCGCTAACGGCTCCTAATAATAGAATCAATCCTGATATGCCAAGTATCACATCTCGGGTACGGATGCGAAGTATTTTGAACGCCGCAATAATGATAAAGGACCAGTTATACATCTGTAATATTCCTGCTGCGGTAGTGATGTATTCATAGATCTTCCCCGGAAGCAGCAAGGCTGTCACAATAGACGCGCTTAGTCCAACCGCAGCCAGTGCAAGAGAAGCTAAGGGGAGTTGTTTGAATTTCAACTTCACCTTGAATAACTTAGGCGCGTCTCCATCCTTGGACATGGTCACCAAAAGGTTCACAACAGCAAATAACGAAGCACTCATGGCTGAAAAGCCGGCCAAGATGATAGCTCCATTGAATACATGGGGAAAGAAAGCCAAATGATACGACGATAGAGCTGTGACAAACGGGCTTTCCTTTTCATTCATCTTGGTATAGTGCACCATGAATACCGCCATGCCGATGGATAACATGTAAAGGATTGAAAGACCTGTCAGCATGACCTTCCCAGCTTTGGGGGCATCCTTTTTATCCTGTAACTGAATGGACATGAGCCCAATGGTCTCTACACCGCCATATGCGTAAAACGCATAGAGAAGAGATGACCAAAAGGCAGGGAACTTTCCGGGAAACAGTTCCGCTGCTGAACTTGGCATGCCAGGCCGTCCGTTGCTTCCCCCATGAATCCAGCCAAAGAGTGCAGCTGCAGCCAGCAGAATAAACATGACAATGGCTGCCGTTTTAACCACAGCGAGAACATTCTCAATTTTGTCAAACCACTGTGTCCCGAGCAAGACGACAAAAATGGACAGCACGGCGTAACCAGCCGCGAAAATCCAGAGCGGAACATTTGGAAACCAAAATCGAGAGAGAATGGACAAGGCTGTCAACTGGCTTCCCATGATTAAAATTTTGGTACTCCAATAATTCCACCCGCAACCAAAGCGGGCCCAACGGCCGAAGGCTTTACCGGCATAATAACAGAACGAACCTTCCTGAGGATCCGCTGTGGTCATTTTTGCCAGGAAATGAAACACAATATAGGTACCCAATGCTGCAATCAAAAAGGACAGCACCATGGAAGGTCCGGTCTGCTTGATGCCTATTCCCGAACCAAGAAAGTATCCGGTACCAATCGTACAACCTATGCCAAGCAGGGATAGCTGCCACCATTTTAACTGCCCCTTCTCCTTACCTTCAGATGAAGCGGAGGCATCTTGTGCAGCGCAACTTAAATCCGTCAATATAGGACCACCTCTCCTTCTCAAATAAGGTGGTCCTTTAGAGAATAAAATATGTAACATGCATAGAAAACTTGTGTCATGAGTGAATCTTAGGCAGGATGCTAATAAAAATTACCGCTACATAATGAATAGTTAAGACAATTGGGATTTACTGTGACGATCCATAGTCCAATTACGATAGATCTTATAAGAAATTCGTGAGATTTCAGAATTTTATCCGATAGGAGGATGCTATTATACAACTACAAATAAAGATGAGGTGATGATATGCAAGCGAAATTGACAGCGGACGCCATTCTCCTCTCCAAAAAGCGGAAGTCATGGATAAGGACGATACAAAAGTACAAAGTGATGTATGCTCTCTTATTACCAGCCTTAATTTACTTTGCGGTATTCAAATACATTCCTATGGCGGGAATCATGATTGCTTTTAAAAACTACAACCTGGCTCTGGGACTATGGGATAGCCCATGGGTGGGATTCAAAAATTTTACGGATTTTATGAACGGCGTTTATTTCTGGGACATCATGAAAAATACGATCATCATATCGTTGTATAAGCTATTGTTCGGTTTCTCCGCGCCCATCGTACTTGCTTTACTCCTCAATGAAGTTTATAGCCAATGGTTTAAGAAAATCGTACAGACAATCACTTATTTACCTCATTTTCTGTCATGGGTCATTGTGTATGGAATTATGGTAGCATTACTAGCCCCAGGGGATGGTCTCTTTAACATGATTTTGAAGGATTTTGGTGTTGAACCCATCTCTTTTCTAACGGAACCTGCCTGGGGCAGAATGCTGATCATTTTATCTGAAGTATGGAAGGATATTGGATGGGGGGCGATTTTGTACCTTGCCGCCTTGGCAGGAATAGATCCAAGCTTATATGAAGCGGCTCGAATAGATGGCGCTTCCAAATGGAGACAGCTCTGGCATATCACGTTACCCGGGATTCGAGGCGTTATTATTCTGATGCTTATCCTCAAATTAAGCCATATCCTCGATGCGGGTTTTGACCAAATATTCATGTTTGCCAATACCTTTAACCAGGAGAAAATCGACATTATCGACACATGGGTATACCGGGAAGGGTTGGAACGTCTCAAGATTGGCTTGGCTACTGCTGTAGGGTTATTTAAAGCTGTCATCGGATTTGCTTTAGTATTGGCAGCGAATAAGCTCGCCAAAAAATTCGATGGGCAAATTTGGTGAGGTGGTCTTTAGAATGATCCATTTGACAATCGGGGAAAAAGTCTGGCAAACCGTCGTTTATGTAATTCTTATTTTTTTATCCCTACTTTGCGTGCTACCCTTTCTATATGTGGTTGCTGTCTCCGTAACCCCAGAATCGGAAGTACTGAGAAGAGGGATTGTGATTATACCAGAATCTTTTACATTTCTGGCCTATAAAGAAGTATTCATTTCTCATGGGATCTGGCAGGCGTATAAAATTACGTTGTTTCGAACAATTGTAGGCACTGCGTTAAATGTGTTTTTTACGGTGATTGCGGCCTACCCGTTATCCAAAAAATATTTGCCCGGAAGAAGTCCGTTTTTACTCTTCATTGTGTTTACCATGATGTTCAGTGGGGGATTGATTCCGACTTATTTGTTAATCCGCTCTCTGGGATTGCTGAATAGCCCATGGGTATTGATTATTCCAAATCTCATTAGTGCATTTAATCTCGTGATCATTAAAGGCTTTTTTGAACAATTGCCTGGTGAAATCGAGGAATCAGCGAGGGTAGACGGTGCCAGTGAGCTTCAGACGTTATGGCGGATCATTTTACCCCTGTCCTTACCCGTCCTGTCCACCATTTCCTTATTTTACGCAGTCGGGCATTGGAACAGTTATTTTGATGCCATTGTATATATCAATGATTCCAATTACATGCCACTTCAAGTTATTTTGCGCAACATCCTGCTTAACATCGCAACTCAAAGCGCTGATTCGCTCGCCAATTCCGGAGCTGTCAGTACGTTCGCTGTGCAAATGGCTACAGTTGTCGTGACTACGGTCCCGATATTGATCGTTTATCCGTTTTTGCAAAAGCATTTTACCAAAGGTGTGCTCCTGGGATCCGTTAAAGGTTAAAAGGTGTTCCAAACTAACTAACTTATTACGGGGAAACCGTGATAATATACAAGCAAAGGAGAGGTCAATATGCAGCGTAAGAAGATTTCATTTGCTATTTTGTCGGCAATCTTTGGACTGGGAACGCTATTGTCAGGATGCGGGGGAAATGAAGAAGTTACATCGACAGCTTCGGGTAATTCGCAAGGTCAGTCCAGCCAGTTTGCAACCAAAATGAAAATCTCAATGTTTAACCAAGGTACATTCAATGCTGCTGCTCCAGTACCTCCACGTGATGAAGATGTTCAACGCCAAATGTTGGAGGAAGAGATGAATATTGACCTGGAAATGATGATTCCTCAAGCAGGGCAAGCAACAACCAAACTGAATACGCTCATAGCAGGCGGCGATATTCCAGATCTGATCTTCTTAAAGAGCCGGGCTGATCTCGCACAATATTTTGATCAAGGTGTTCTTGCGGATTTGACACCGTATATGGACCAATTCCCTGAACTACAGAAACGGTTTGGCACCGACTCCTGGGAGGCGATGTCCTATCAAGGAAAAACCATTGGAGTTCCAGGCTATGATAATGTAAACGGTATCAGTCGAAGCTTCTTCATCCGTAACGATTGGCTGAAAAAGCTGAATATGGAAGTGCCAACGACACCTGATGAGTTGTTCGAAGTTATGAAAGCCTTTACAGAGAAAGATCCGGACGGGAATGGCAAAAACGATACGTACGGATTCATCGGCGGTATGAATAAAGAAGGTAGTCTGCAAACCTACGGCTTCGATAGCTTGATGTGGATGTTTGGTGTTAATCCCCCTTCGGCCGTTGAAGTGAAAGATAATGAACCGGTATTTCTATTTATCGATCCCAAAATGAAAGAGGCACTTGCTTACATTAATAAAATGATGGCAGCCAAGGTGGTTGACCCAGACTGGGTGACGATGAATTCGCCTGATCTGTTGGACCAAAAGATGTTTAAGGGTAAAGTCGGATTCATGATCAGAGATGCTCGCAGACTGGAGCCGGATTATCAACAGAAAATGAAAGAAATTAGTGGAGAGGTACCTGAATGGATCGTTATACCTCCGATGAAAGGTCCTTACGGGGATCAAATTGTAGAGAGAAAATCGTTCCAGGGCAATTCATGGGCCATATCCGCAAAAGCGGACGAGGACAAAATCATTCGGATCTTGTCCATGCTGAATTATCTCTTTACGGATGAAGAAGCCTATCCGAACTTTGCATACGGAATCAAAGGCATCCATTGGGATGTCGTAGACGGCAAGATCAAAAATAAAACCTCCGAGTTATCGAAGGAAATGAAAGAAAAGTACCTGTGGGTCGATCATTATAGAATGCCGCGCCGTGGTGATGATGCGGAGTACTTCAGCTTCCAGAATCCGAAGACGGCGGAAGCTTTCAAGGACAATCAGCAATATGTGGGGCCAACGCTGCCCGGAAATTTATTGACCCCTGACCCCAGCGATACCTTGGATGCTGACCGCACACGTTTCATTAATGAAAGTTTAGTTAAATTCATGACGGGCAAAGAGCCTCTTTCCAACTGGGACAATTTCCTACAGACGCTGGATACCAAGTTTGACATGCAGAAATATAAGGATACCGCAATCAAACAATTTAAAGAAGCCGGCCTTATCAAGTAAAATAAATAAACGAAGAGAGTGGCTATTCGTAGCCCCTCTCTTTATTAGCATATGCTATTCTTAGTTTAAAATGGAACTAAAAAGGAAGATGATCGATGCGAAGAAGAATCAGCTTGCCTTTAAAATTATTTTTTATCGTGTTTGCATTTGTATTAAGCTGCATCATCTTGATAAGCCAATTATCTTATCGCTATGTCCAAAAGGAAATAAGAACCAATGACATTTTTTACACCAATCAAATACTAGACAAGGTTGACCAGTATTTCACCGTTAATTTTTCCTCCTTCCAGACGATTCTCTTCTCAGTTGAAACATCAGTGAAAGCCAACATTAACAATACCGAAGTGATTAAAAAGCAATTAAGGGAGCTGTATGAACTCAACAGTATTTATGTCAGTAATATTTATTTGATCAAAAGCGATTTATCCATTCTGGGCGGAAGTACACCTACCCGAATATTCGATGAACCTTTATCTGAAAGAGAACCTTTGTTTGATGCAGCTGACAAGAACAGAAGGACGACCTTTGTTAGTGATCCTTACAAATCCAAGTATTCCGGCTGGACCGTTACAATGGTTCGGTATCTGAACGGCGCTCCGTTCCCTATGGCCATTGCGGTTGATTTGGATCTAAATGCCATTGAAGAAACCTTGTTCAAGATTAATAAACAAGAACAAATGAATCTGGCTCTGATCACCGCGTCGGGTAAGATCATTGCTGGATTTTCTGATCATAAAGGACTACTGAATATTCAAGACCATACGTTTTCGATAGGAGAGACATCAGCAGAACAAATCCTGGATACGACAGAAACAAGCCTTCAACTGCATACCAAGGATGGCATTCCGGTCTCCCTTTTAAAAAAGCCAACGGAGAAATTTAACTGGACCATGATTTCACTCAACGATGAATCACGCTTGAAAGCAGCTTTATCCCGATTGGAAACCTATTATATCGAACTTCTGGGTGCAGGTCTTATCTTAAGTTTGTTCATTTCTTTTTTAATTGCCAAATATATCAGAAATCCGCTCTATGCGCTCAAAACAAAAATGAAACGGGTGGAACAGGGTAATCTCACAACGACAATAACGATTAATCGAAACGATGAATTTGGAGATCTTTCACGAGCTTTCGATCGTATGCTGCAGCAGATTGTAGAGCTGATTCGGCGAGCGGAACTTCATAATGAACTTGAGCGGAAGCTGGAAATCCAAGTGCTGCAGTCTCAAATTAACCCTCATTTTCTGTATAACACGCTTGGTTCTATTAGCAATGTCATACGTCTCGGACAAATAGAGAAAGTAGATGTGGTGATCGGGTCGCTCATTTCATTATTGGAATATGGGATAAACGATGCCTCAGAGAAGGTTTCCCTGCGCCAGGAATTACGAAATGTAGCCGACTATATCGAGATCCAGAACATTCGGTATAACCGAAACTTCCACTTGATTGAACATATCGAATCAGAATTAATGGATTTTCCGGTTTTTCGAATGCTGCTGCAACCTCTTGTCGAGAATAGTATCTTCCATGGCTATAACGGAGGGGGAATTGAGGGCCCTATTACGATTCATGCGTACAAGGAGAACAGTATCGTCATCATAGAAGTCGTTGATCAAGGCGAGGGAATACCCGCTGATAAAATAAAGTCTATTTTAACTTCAGAACCGAGTGAAATGGAAGTGAAAAGGAAAAGAATCGGGCTAAATAATATTCATGGTCGAATAAGACTTCACTACGGAGATCAATTCGGGCTCCACATCATCAGCATCCCTAAGGAAATAACCCGTGTACGCGCCTTATTCCCGGCAGAATTGCAAAAAGGAGATGCATAGTGGTGAGAGAATATACCTGCTTCATTGTTGACGATGAAGACCTGATCATTCAAAGATTGGAATTGTTTTTTAATGAGCTCTCTCATAGGGATAAGCGATATGTTCTAGTGGGAAAAGCAAATAATGGGCTGAATGGGATCGAGGAGATCATAAAACTTAAACCGGATATCGTCATATCCGATATCGTTATGCCGCGAATGGATGGAATCTCCATGATTGAGCAGCTCAAGGCGGAGCTACCTCATACCCAATACATACTTCTGACCGCCTATTCATCCTTTGAATACGCCCAACGAGCAATTCAAGCCAACGTATTAGAGTACATCGTAAAGGTTCCCCTGAGGGAAGCGGATTTGGTTCGAGCTTTGGATAAGGCAGCCGGAATTTTAAATGAGTTGAAGAAAAAAGAAGCAGAATTTCAATCGTTAAACGTATCGGTGCTTGAAAATAAATATAGAGTGCGCAAGCAATTTTTTAATGAACTGATCAGAGGTGAAATTCCTTCTCATCGAGCATCTGATTTTGCCAATCGCATGCAGTTTCATTTCTTTCAAGCGAACTATTGCTGCTTCATTGTTGAGATGAATACGTATGGAAGTTTCCGAAACGAATACTCCGCCGTTGATCAAAACATCTTGAAATACGCGATTACAAATATCATCGAAGAAACGGTGATGAATGGAGGCAGCGGCGTAGCTGCGGATCTGTCTGATCATCGTTTTATTGGCTTTCTATCCTGGGAAAACAACCGCAGTGATATGGAAACGGAATATGCTTGCCAATCATTGGGAGGGCAGATCGTCTCTTATTTGCATCAATATTTGAATCAAAGGGTATCTGTCGCTTTTGGAGGTCCACATCGAGGCTGGGAATCGATCAAACAAGCGTACACGGAAGCAAAACATGTGAGTGAGGATTTCTATTACCATACAGAGAAAGTCGTAAAAACACCCATGCATCGGTTCCAGTACCACAATGACAAAAAAGCAGACTTTCAGCAGAAACTGGCTGATTTTCTGATATGGGTGAACAGGAAGATTACCAAAGAAGAGTTGGAGAATGCACTCGCCAATCTGAACCAATTTGTTACAGACCATAAAATCCACAAGTCCATCATGGTGCCAATGATTAGAGACTTGTACAGAGACATTACCATGAAGTTTAAACCGGGCAACAAGCTGTACACAGAAGCAGAAGAATTCCCCATGGAATTTATGGCATTTCAGGAACAGCTCGCCTATATTGGCGACTTCACATTCGAATACGTACACGCGGGCCAACTTTTACATCGTGCAGAAATCATGAGTGCTATGCATTTTATAGAGAAAAACCTGAAACAGCGTTTAACGCTGGAGGCTATTGCCGAGGAAGTGAATTTAGCACCATCGTATTTTAGCAGCTTATTCAAGAAAACAATGAACGAAGGCGTGATTAGCTATATCAATCGTAAAAAAATTCACCTTGCTCTCGAGCTGTTAAATGTACGGGATTATTCTTTATTGGAATTGTGCGAGGAAGTAGGCATCGTGAATGAAGGTTACTTTTGCAAACTATTTAAAGAATATACGGGGGATACACCTAAGCAATACCGGATAAAAATGACTCGCTATGAATCCAGATAAGGATGCTAAAAATGTATGATTTTTTCGCAAAATCCTGTAAAAAAAAAGAGACCAAAACCATTACCATGATAGAAGCATCTAATCATGGGGGTTATCCAAATGGAGCTTATAAAAGCAGATGTAACCGTCGTAGGCGGAGGTATTGCCGGGATATGTGCTGCCATTGCCGCCGCACGCCAAGGACTGCAGGTTTCACTTATTAATGATCGGCCGGTTCTTGGGGGAAATGCGAGCAGCGAGGTCAGGGTTCATATCAACGGGTCGGCATATCTCGGAAACAGTCCATCCTACTATGCTCGCGAGGGCGGGTTGGTAGAAGAACTCAAGCTGAAGATCTTTCATTATAATCCGTTATACAACAAGAAGCTTATGCTTTCGCTTTCGGACACGGTCTTGCTCGACATGGTTTATGATGAACCCAACATTTCTCTATTCCTGAATACATGCGTGCATGAAACGGGCATGGAGAACGGCAGAATTCAATGGGTAGAGGGCCTTCAACTAGCTTCGGAAAGAAAATTTCGTTTTGAAAGCCGAACCTACATCGATTGCTCCGGCGATGGAATTGTGGGATATCAAGCAGGTGCTCACTTCCGATGGGGAAGAGAGGCGAAGCATGAATACAAGGAGGAGCTCGCTCCAGAAGTGGCGGATCATTACACCATGGGTGATACGATTCTGTTTCAAGCCCGTGACGTAGACTATTCCGTTCCTTACAAAAGGCCTGGCTTTGCGTATGATATTACGAAGTTGGCCTTTTTCGATAGTATCCGAAAAGGATTAAACCATCGGTCTTTTCCAAGGAAAATCAACGGGCTTGGCGGATTGTGGTGGCTGGAGTACGGCGGACATATGGACATTATTAAGAATAATGAAGATATCGCATTGGAACTGCGGAAATTGGTGTACGGGATATGGGATTATATCAAAAATAGCGGCGAGTTTGATGATGTAGACAATCTTATCCTGGATTATGTATGCCCGATTCCGGGAAAGCGCGAGTCAAGACGGTTTATAGGGGAACACATGCTGTCTCAGAACGATCTTACAGCAAAGCCTCATTTCGAAGATGCTGTATCCGTCGGAGGCTGGTACATGGATCTGCATGCGAATAAAGGCATCTACGATGAGGGGCCGGCTACCGCGTGGAATTTTGTGCCGGGATTGTATAATATCCCATTCCGTAGCTTATTTTCACGCAATATTCCTAATCTCATGTTTGCTGGCCGCAATATAAGTGCTACCCATGTAGCATTCGGGTCTACAAGGGTTATGGCAACCTGTGGTTGTATGGGGCAGGCGGTAGGAACAGCAGCTGCGTTATGCGCAAAATACGAGACAGACCCTGCGGCCATCGTCAAAGCCCATATGAGCGAGCTTCAAGCGCAGTTGCTTCGAGATGGGCAAACGATTGTAGGACTTCAAGAGCCGTTGGATCCTTATTACGCTGACGGATTAACGATTCGCGCCTCGTCTCAGAGAAGCTACAATAATCTTCAACCAACCGAAGAGATCTCCCTGGACAAAGCGTTATGTTTGGTCTTGCCGATTCAGACATCCGTGGCTGAAAGCGTGCAGATCAAAATTAAAAATAGATCCAAGCAATCGGAAACGTTGCAAGTGAAGCTGTTTGGCGGGGAACGGAAGGAAAACTATATTCCCACCAGTGAACTGAAAGATTACTGCTTGCTTATCTCAGCGGGTCACGATGACTGGATTACACTGGACCTCAGCTGCAAGAAGCCGGCTGACGACAAAATCTACATTGTATTGGAAGGTACGGCGAGCCTTGCCGTATACGGCAATGAAGAGAAAATAACAGGGGCGGTCAGCTTTCATTATAGGCCAGAAGTGCCGTCCAGGTTAAAGAAGCTTAATAAGAGCATTTGCTTCAAGGATCTAATACCATCCCAGGAGATGTTCAATCCCGCTAACGTCGTCAACGGCTTCTCCAGACCTTATGGTCTGCCGAACGTCTGGATTTCTGAACGTACGGAAGGCCAGGAATGGTTGGAATTTGGTTTTGCAAGCCCCAAGAATCTGGATGAAATCCACCTTGTTTTTAATTCGCAGCTGAACTTGGAGCATTTCGACGATCTGATCGAGCCACTGATCCAAGATTATAATGTGACCTTAACCTTGGCAGACGGAACCGAGAGTGAAATTAAAGTCCGCGGGAATTATCTTTCGTTGAACAAACATCAGGTACACGCAAACGGTGTAACCCGAATTCGGTTTAATTTTTATGCAACCTATGGTTCGCCTTATTTTGAAGTGTTTGCTGTAAAATGTTTTGCTCCTAAAAACGCTAAGTGAGGTCAGGTGAAATCGCGATGAAGGAATTTTCCCCACGAAGAGGGCTGCCTAATGTCATTCAGAAGTTGGAAAATGGAGAAACCGTGACCATCGTTTATTTTGGCGGAAGTAACACGCGTTCTGAAGGATACAGAGTCATGACGGCGGATTGGCTGCGAGGACAATATCCCAATGCTGATATTCGCTCTGTGAACGCAGGCATTGATGGGACAGGATCGGACCTCGGTTGCGCCCGAGTGGAGACAGATGTACTGCATCATCAGCCTGATTTCGTGTTTGTTGAATTTGTCGGTAACGATGGCGGAGTTCCCGAATCCAAGGCGCGGATCGAAGGCATTGTGCGACAGATCCGCAAGCGCAGCCGGTTTACCGATATCCTGTTCGTATATACGGTTAAGGAGCGGGATGTGCCTTTATTTCAATCCGGCGAATACCAGAAGGGCGCTCTTATGCAAGAGGAAGTCGCCGACTATTACGGCATTCCTTCGATTCATCTGGGCGTAGCGGTCAGTCAATTGGTTTCGGAGGGAAAGCTCATTTTCACCTCAAGGGCAAACGTGTCCATTCCCGGAGCCGTTATTTTTACGCATGATTCGATCCATCCCACTATTCCCGAAGGACACCAGATCTACACGGATACCATCACCCGGTCGTTTGAGAAAATGAGCGAACTTCGAGATCTTGTGGGAAAAGTCGAACATCACTTGCCGCAGGACCCTTTGGTTCCCGCCAATCCTTGGGAGTATGCGACCATGCTGCCGCTGGATCGTCTTACTCTTTTTTCGGCAGGATGGTCTTACATGACCCCAGATAATTTTGCTTTAGTACGCGAGTACGATTGGTTGTTCCCCGGTCTATGGCGGGCAGTCGATCCCGGAGAGGCGATCACGGTGGAGTTCGAGGGAACCCACATCGGGTTATTCGATATCGGGGGGCCGGATTCAGGCAGATTGAAGGTGTCGGTGGATGGAGGGGAACCCTTTCTTATCGATCGATTCACACCCTATAACGATCATAATCGAAATCAGTATGTTTTCTTGCCGGAGCTACCGAATGGGAAACATACGGTTCGTTTCGAAATCGATCACGAGAAGACAGACAAAGCAGCCGTGTTTGAAGCAAGCGGCAATGAAAGAAGTATGGAACATGTTCGGCAGCATCCAGCTTGGTATGATCAAACGGTCATTCAGCTTGGGAAGTTGCTATTGGTGCAGCCGCCATTATAATTGATGTGTTATGTTCTCTTGGGAGACCTACATCCTATCTGACTGCAATGGAGCAATCAATGAGGATGTAGGTTTCTTTTTACTTAAAATCGTATAAGAAACGCTTAAAATAAAAGAAATTTCACGGTGATATGACATGCTATGATACAAACGACGAAGCGGGATTAGCTAGAAGGCCTAAGGGTTAGGCTAATTGCTTCTTTACGCTCATTCGAGCAAAGGGCAATATCATTATGAAAGCGTTGTCATTAAAAGGAGAGGCTGTGAATTGTATGGTCAAAAGGAAGCTGTTTTTCTTCATCGTTTTCATGTTGACGATCGTAGTTCCTTTCAGCCTGATCGGAATAAGGGCCGCTTATGCGGAGACCTTACCTTATCAGACCATTATCATCGATGACGGGAGCATCACGATCAATGATGTTGTGACACCTGATGCGGGTAACGAGAACAACGGATATTCGGCTCCGAATTGGACCACGAGCACAGGGGTAAAGGGGTATGATCTTTCCAGCTCCAAATATACGAGTACTGTGGGCAAAACGATAACATGGAATCCACGTTTGGAAGCAGGAACGGCGAAAGTTTCGTTCTATAAGGTGGATTGGGCGGATAAGGCAGATAGTAATGTAAAAATCGAAATTGTTCATAATGGAACGACGGATGTAGTCTTTATGGATCTAAGACCTTCATCTGGTGATCCAGCGGGATGGGTTGATTTGGGAGAGTACTATTTTTCCGGAGTTGGTGAAGAATTCGTTCGATTGACTCGGTCTACCAGTACGACGAACACGATCCTTACGCGCGCTGATGCGGTCAAGTTCGAAGGGAATATAAGGCAGAAAGAGCCGCATAAGACGATCATCATCGATGATGGAAGCCTCACAATAGATAATGTCGTCACGGTTGATTCCGGCAACGCTAATAACGGATTCTCCGCTCCTTATTGGAGCACAAGTGCGGGAGTGAAGGGTTACAATAATTCCAGCTCCAAATATACAGACGCCGTAAATAGAAGCATCACATGGAATCCACGCTTGGAAGCAGGGAAGGCGAGAATATCGTTCTATAAGCTGGATTGGGCAGATAAAGCAGATAGTAATGTAAAAATTGAGATTGTTCATAACGGGATTACGGATGTGAAGTTTATGGACCTTAGACCTTCGTCAGGTCCATCGGTCGGATGGGTTGATTTGGGGGAGTATGAGTTCAGTGGTGATGATAGCGAATTTGTCAGGCTGACTCGAACCCAACCTACGACGGGTACAATTATTACTCGGGCCGATGCAGTCAAGTTCGAAGGAAATATCCGGCAGCAGGCACCGCCGTTGCCCCCGCTGCGGAGCCGCACATTAGCCAATCTCAGTTACACGGAAAAAGGTAGCATCGAAAATGATAACTATAAGGCAACCTTCTATGAGGCAGCATGGGATGGGGGCAAATCCATCGTTCGTGACATGTTCTACAAGAACACGGACACGGGAAACTGGATGCCGATAAATACTGTGGCGGAAAGACTTGAGGAACAATGGGTTTTATTGGATGGGAATGCGGGGAGCCGAACCAATTACTACGACACGATGAACAAACGCTGGATTACATTTGACGGGATCACTTTTCCCGACAACCACACGGCGGTATTAACGGATTCCTCGCATGTGAGTGATTACGATTTTGAAGTGAACTGGTCCATGGCAGGGGATAAACCAGATGTTTCTTTTGCTTTTACATCTCGCCGCGACGGCAACTATGTGATTGGATATCAGTCCTTCACAACAGAGGTAGTCTCCGGCATCAATGAAGTGTTAAATGGATTCAGGTCGCATGCCAAAATGGTAGGTACCGTAGAATCAACAAGTTTGAGGGAACTGAGCGCTCCGATGAGTCTGGTTGAGAAGAATGATGGTTCAGGGAATCCTTTGACGTATGGGGTATTTGTACCTTCGGAAGAGCTTCCGGTTGAATTTGAACCAACGGGAGGCGTTACGAAACAACGGCTCGGCATGAGCCTTGTTAACAACGAAGGCAGCGTGCAGCCCATCCTGTATGCGCCACAATTAGGGAATTATTCGCAAATGACCGCAGAAAGCACATATCAATTTCATATGGGGCTAATCGCTCAAAAGAGCAATCTGTATGAATCCTACACGGATATTCTTCGCAATGAATACGGCTATTCCGCATACCGGAAAAATGTATCCGATCAGTCGCTTACTGACGCAATGTTCAATATGATCGATTTGCTTAAGATTGAGCCGCAAGGGGACGACTCTGTTGATTATGTCCCGTCACCCAGCGGGTGGTGGAGCCGTGCCAAGGGTTTCATTGATATCGAAAACGAGGATAGCGTTCGAACCAGCTCAAATGCGGTTCTTCTGGGGGCTTACTATCTGACCGGGGATGACCAGCTTTACGATACGAGAGCATTGCCGTCCGTCCAGTATGGCGTATCGCGAAATGGGATTGGTTGGTCGCCGACGCAGAAGAAAGTATACGGCGTGCCTTCGTTATGGAAAATGGCTACCCTGCCATTCGATGTTTCAAGCGTAGCCGCTGTCAATCAGATGATGGCCACTTCGGCAGGAATTGGGGCGCTGGCACAGGAAGAGTACCTCGTACGTGATCCTGACCAGAAAGATCGGGGCCCTGTCATTCAGCCTCTGATGATGTATCGTATGACAGGAGATGCCCAGTATTTACAGGCTGCGAAGGATGCGGCCGACAGTTATATCACGCAACATATCGATACGCCAGCATCCGTCGATGTGAGTAAAAATGAGTTCATTTATTATTATAGCAAGCTGTGGATGGAGATCTTGGAGCTGTACGAAGAAACTCAGGACCCCAAATACTTGAATGCTGCCTATAAGGAAGCCAAACGGTATGCAACCATGTTTGTTGCTCGTCCGGTTCCTGAAGGAAACGTTACGATTCCGCAGCCTGAGACGTATAATTACGCGGAGTCGTTCCATTGGCCGGAAAGCGGTAAATTTCAATATCCTCGGATCAAGCTCCCGGAAGATGTACCCGGAGGCGTACCAGCGGATCATTGGCTTGTTTCACCGAGCGGATTGACGTTTGAAGCGGGAAGTACAACTGGCTATTATCGCATGAATGCGCAGGAAGCTCCATTCATGCTGAGGTTGTCACTCTATACAGGGGATAAACTGCTGCAGGATATTGCTCATAATGCGGTCATTGGTCGATATTCCAGTTATCCAGGTTATTACTATAAAGGCTTCGCCGTTAGCCAACTTGAACAGGATTTTCCTCTGGAAGGCCCTAGCGGGGCAACATCCATCTATTATCACCATATACCGGGGCAGCTCGGGCAAACGATGGATTATTTGATCAGCGAACAATCATTGAAATCGAACGGCAGTATTATGTTTCCTTCCGTATTTGAAACGAATTTTTTATGGTTCAAATATCATCTTTATGGGAATAAACCAGGTCAATTTTATGGTAATTCCGACGTTTGGCTGTGGATGCCCAAGGGGATTATTAAGACCAATCATCCTCAATTGAACTGGATAACGGGTGAGAGCGGGGATAAATTCTACATTGGGCTGAGCAACGCATCGTCAGATGAAGTACAGACTCCCATAGAATTGAATGAACAAATCATTGGATTCAACCCGGCACAAGATTATACCGTAACGATCATCCGCGACAATGGTACACCAGAGCAAACCGTTATGCGTGGCGGAACCATTGAAGCGACGGTTTCAGCAAAGGGAATTACCGCTATTATTGTAGAAGGACTCAACATAGATGTACCGCTGCACCAGATCAGAACTGCAGATACATCGGATGCAAGTTATTTCTTTGATATCCACAGTCCAATCGATGCGGTTAAAGGCATGCTGATCGTTAAGCCCGACGAAACGGTTTATGATGCTTATGTGCAAGCCAAAACGACGAAACCTGCGACAATCCATTATTCCTTGGATGGCGGGGCTACCTATACGACGATTCCAGATACGATATACCCGATGGAATGGTCGATACGGGTGAACGATTTATCCCAAACCTTCACGTATTACTTGGAATCAGAGGGGAAACAGACCCGCAAGCGGACACTCTATCTACCGGATCAGGTAACGGAAACGCCAGTCCAACCCGATGATGGGCAGGATGGTTCATCTATCATTGTGGATAATACGGAAGCGGAGACAGAAGGCGTCTGGATAAGGGATACAACGGCGAACGACTATTACTACGATAACTATGTATATGCGAAATCGACGGCCGGCACAGCGACAAGCAAGATGAGATGGCGGCCTGAGCTGCCAGAAAGTGTCACATACAGTGTGTATTACAAGCTTCCACAAATAACCGCTGCAAGTGAAAATTGGGCAACAAATGCCTCATTTACCGTTTATTATAGCGGGGGCTCCGAGACGGTTACCGTTGATGAGACAACAGCGAATGGCACTTGGGTGCACCTGGGGGATTATCCTTTTGCTGCAGGCGATAGCGGGTTCGTGGAACTAACCAACAAGGCCAACAAATCAAGGGTCGTTGCCGATGCGATCATGTGGGTGGACCCGAACCGGATACCACAATTAGAATCTGCTGTGATCTTGTCCGATCGGAACGAACTGCAGATGACTCAAACCGCGCAATTGAGCGTAACCGGTTATTTGGATAACGGTTTAATTGGTGATCTTACACAGGCCAATGTGCAGTATTTCGTTGATCGTACGGATGTGGCTGAAGTGGACAGCAGCGGGTTGTTGACCCTTCTACATCTCGATGGGGAAACGGATCACATTGAGGTATGGGCTACTGTAACGATTGATGGAGTAACCTTAACAACCCCGCCTTTGAACATAACGATTAAGGACCTAACGGTTATCGTGGACAGTACAGATACAACGGGGTTATACACGACAGAAGGATCTTGGAGCCAAAGCAATTTAGCCGGATACAAAATTGGGGTTAAGTCCCGTTACACTACAGTTCAAGGATCATCAGCAACGTGGAAAGGCCAGTTTCCAGAGGGGAAATATACGGTCTCGATCTACAAGCTCGTCCATACGACGGCGAACGATAATCATGTCAAAGTGGAAGTGAAGCATAAGACGGGTACCGAGGTCACCTATATCGATGCAACGGTCGGCCCATCCGGTTGGGTTGATCTAGGGACGTTCGACTTTACGGGAGACGGCAGCGAGTATGTTCGTTTAACCAGGGAGACTCCAACAACTGTAGATCCGCCAACGCTTCCTGCCGATATGATCTATACGAGGGTTGACGCAGTGAAGTTCGAACGGCATTCCGTTGCTCCTGAGCTGCCTGCAGATGAAGAGCCAGGTACACCGACACTTTCTGAATAGTTCCCGACACTTAATATTAATAGAGACAAGAGCCACGCATTCTGTGGCTCTTTCGTTTGGACGAGAGAAAACTCTCGTCATGTATGGTTATTGAATTCCGGAAGGGGTGCCAGAAGTAATTGAAACCGATATTGTTAGCACAGCAGAAACTGCAATGCCCAACAAAGCATTCAACAACATGTCGTTAAGGTGAATAATTCCACTTGGTACACAACAACATATTGACAATTTACAATATGACTATATAATAAGCTACATGGAACAAATTGAAGTCTTCAAAGCATTGTCTAACGAAGCACGTCTTCAGATATTAGATTGGCTGAAAGATCCTAAAGCTAATTTTTCTCCCCAAGAAGGGATTGATTTAGTTGATGTGGGGGTTTGCGTAAGTCAAATAACAAAAAAATTAAAGATGAATCAATCTACAGCCTCTCAATATCTGTCGATGTTGCAGCGAGCCGGTTTAATTAGTGCCACTCGTTTAGGAAAGTGGACGTATTACAAAAGAAATGAAGATGCTATTGATCAAATTGGTTTATTCTTAAAAAAGAATACCTAAAAGAAAACTGAATTCTGAGGAATTCAGTATTTCTTCGGAGTACATTTTGACAATTTGCAAAGTGTACATTTTTTTTAAAATAACATATTGATATTTTGCAATATTTTAATGTATATCCATTTTAAAAGGGGGTGAAATACCCAGAATAGCTAAAATCAATTGGTATAAATCATGTAATATTAGTTCTTAAAACAATAGACGGCCATTGAGGAAGTCATTGAACAATTAGGGGAAGAGTTTTTAACTTCATTCCCTTCAAATAAACTAATGATTAGAGAGGAAAGATAAAAAATGATGAAAGCATGGCAAAAACAAGGTGTAGGTCTCGAAAATTTAAAATTGGTTGACTTAGAAATTCCCACGCCAGGCCCCAAACAAATTTTAGTTAAAGTGAAAGCAGTCTCGCTAAATTTCCGTGATAAATCAATCATGGACGGTGATTACTTACCTGACTTGATGAGTAAGCCATTTGTACCCGTGTCTGATGCTGCCGGGGTTGTGGTAAGCGTAGGATCTGAAGTAACTCGATTTAAAGATGGCGACAGAGTTGTATCTCATCTATATACCAAGTGGATTGATGGTGCACCAAGTCAAGACTATGCTCCCACTGCTATTGGCGGACCAAACAACGGTGGACTTGCTGAATATATGCTTTTGGATGAGGATGCAGCGGTAATGTCCCCATCAAATATGACGGACGAAGAAGCTTCTACACTTCCTATTGCAGCCCTGACAGTTTGGTTTTCTTTAGTGGAGTATGGAAAGATTAAAGCGGGCGACACGGTTCTAGTTCAGGGGACGGGTGGTGTATCTATTTTCGCTATCCAGATGGCTTCCGCACTAGGAGCTAAAGTCATTGTTACAACAAGCAGTGATGAGAAAGGCGAACGTGTACGTAAACTTGGAGCTAAAAAAATTATTAACTATGTGAAAACACCGGATTGGGAGAAAGAAGTGTTAAAACTTACGAACGGTGAAGGTGCACAACATATTATTGAAGTTGTTGGCGGGAGCAGTATTAATCGTTCTATTGATGCGGTAGCCCTGCAAGGTCATATTTATATTGTAGGATTCCTAGAGAGCATGACAGCAGAAGTGAATTTGTTCTCTTTGTTAGCTAAACAAGCTCACGTACAGGGAATCTATGTAGGACATCGTAAATCTTTTGATGAAATGAATAAGGCATTTAATGAATTAAATACTAATCCAGTGATCGACACGGTTTATTCCTTTGATGAAGCCATTAAAGCTTATGAGCACTTGGGACGTGGAGCTTTTGGTAAGATTGTAATTAAAGTCTCTGAATAACGCTGTATTTCGTTCAGTTGAACTTTGATTTGACTAACGTTAACTCAACCTCAATTAATCAGTTTCACCTAGTTCGACAATTGTGGTTGAAAGGTTACACTAAAGGGAAAATTTAACATTGTTAAAAGAGGAGGCAGCCGACCAATATGATCGGCTGTCTTTGTTCAACTCACGGGCACGTCATTTAGCACTGCTCTACACATTCTTATAATAGAAAGCGTGATTGCTGGGTATTTTAAACCTAAAGTTTTGTACGACGCTAAAGACAGTCGAAACGAAGGGATGCATGGTCATGGAATCAAATACATATCGCATTTGTAAAATGAAATCCTTTGTCCCGGCTTTTTTTCGATATAAGTTCGTGTCTCGAGCCAAGATTCTTCATCACGCTTGAAACGACCATATTTGTGTTTTTAAGAATTATATTCTTTAGTGCATATAGGGGGATTAATATTATGGTTTAAGTAACTTATACGCGTAAATAGACACCTTAAAATTCGTATTGATATTGAGTTTTCTATCATTTATATTGATTAATAATTATTGTTCGAACGATGATGCACTTCAATATAGAAGGGGAGACGAAATTGGAATTTATTTTGTACTTAGTAATTATTATATTTTCCACCAAATTGGCAGGAGATTTGTCTGTTCGTTTAGGACAACCTTCTGTTCTGGGTAAATTAATTGTAGGGATTATTTTGGGACCAGCTGTTTTGGGATGGATAGATAGTAACGAGTTCATCCATTATGTGTCTGAAATTGGTGTTCTGTTACTCATGTTCATAGCAGGTCTTGAAACGGATTTGGAACAACTGAAGAAAAACTGGAAGTCCTCATTTGCGGTTGCTGTAGGGGGAATTATTCTTCCATTCCTAGGTGGATACGGCGTTGCCGAATTATTTGGTTTTGGCACGTCTTATGCTTTATTTATGGGGGTCGTATTTAGTGCAACCTCAGTAAGTATCACAGTGCAAGTTTTGAAAGATATGAATCGCCTCAACTCCCGTGAAGGCACGACGATATTAGGAGCGGCGGTAGTTGATGATGTACTCGTCGTGATTCTGTTAGCTGTCATGATGAGTTTTTTGGGAACAGGTGAAGAAGTTTCGTTAGGGCTCTTGATCGGCAAAAAACTTATATTCTTTGTTGTTGTTTTAGTAGCTGGTTGGTTAGTGGTTCCTAAGATGTTGAAGTTGTTATCGCGCCTTAAAGTGACCGAACCTATTATTTCACTAGCCTTAATTATTTGTTTTGGTTTTGCTTACTTTGCAGATTTAATGGGGATGGCTGGAATTATTGGTGCATTTGCAGCTGGGATTGCTGTATCTCAAACGCCGTTTAAACATACTGTAGAAACAAAAATTGAGCCCATTGCCTATTCCATATTTGTACCTGTGTTTTTTGTAAGCATTGGTCTTAATGTATCTTTTGAAGGAGTGGGGCAACAGATCGGCTTTGTCGTCATTTTAACGATTACAGCAATTCTGACCAAGCTACTGGGTGGTGCACTAGGTGCTCGTTTAACAGGATTTAATAAACGGACGTCCATGGCCATAGGGGCTGGAATGGTCTCCAGGGGAGAGGTCGCTTTAATTATTGCCTCTACAGGTTTGCAAGCAGGACTACTCTTACCCCAGTATTTCACCTCAGTTATTATTATGGTCATTTTCACTACGCTCGTTGCGCCACCTTTGTTAAAGATTCTATTTGGAGTTCCGGAGAAAGAACTGAGTCATTAGATTACTTAAGGGAGCTGAATTTAAACAGGAGGGACGTACATGGTTGCGAAAACGTATCTTTTCTCATACTCACCTGAAAAAAGTGGGTGGACAGAGCGCTGTGTTCAATCTCACTTAGATATGCTCTACGATATAAAATATGTCCATTCTAAAATGGTTCTTATTAAAACGGACGATGATATTGATTTATTGGAGAAATATCTCGCAGAATGTTTTACAAAGAAAGATAGTTATTTCTTAATGGAAATTACAGATCAGTCTATTCGCTTTCAAAAGCCAGAATCAAAATATATTTATCGCTGGCTGGAGGATGTTTAGGAGGATCTACTGCAAACAATATGATAGAGTTAATCCAGATGTATAAAGCCGTATTCTTCACGAGTCATCCTCGTGAAGAATACGGCTATTCATTTTGCATATTAATCAGCGAATATGATTGCTAACAAGATTTCCTATGCTCATTGCATTGCTGTGAATATGATCGCTAGATAACGCAGGCTCGCTAATCTAGATCAACGCTTACAGATTATATTTTTAATGTACATTTGTAAACAAATTGATTATCCAATATAGACGAAAGAGTATATAAACTTAATAATAAGCTGATATTTCCAATTAATTTATAGAAAAATGTGCAAATGTAAAGTTAGTGAGTTAATAAACATTAAAATATGTGCATAAAATAGAAAAACACTTTGACAAATGCACTCTATAGGATTATTTTGTTAATAGAGATGAGTGTTATAACTCTTCTATGCAATTATCTTCCAAAATCAGATGGAGAGTGATTAATATTAAAGAATTACATTTATCAGGAGATATGAGCAGTAGAAAAGAATCAGAGGTTATTTTTTATGAGAATAGATACAGGCCCCAGTTACATTATTCGCCTAAGAAAAATTGGATGAACGACCCCAACGGTATGGTTTACTATGAAGGAGAATATCACCTTTTCTACCAACATACGCCTCATGATACTAAACCTGATTTTGGCAGCATGCATTGGGGGCATGCGGTAAGCAAGGATTTAGTGCATTGGGAGGAACTTCCTCCGGCGATTCTTCCTGGTGAAGATGGAGCGATCTTCTCGGGAAGTGCGGTAGTCGACCAAAACAATACAAGTGGATTTTTCAACGAAAACGGATCAGGATTGGTTGCCATATATACTAATGATGGCAACAATGCTCAGCACGGAAAACCGCAGGTGCAAAGCATTGCTTATAGCAGGGATAAGGGACGAACCTGGACAAAATATGAAGGTAACCCTGTATTATTCCCAACGAAAACGCTAGATTTCCGTGATCCGAAGGTATTTTGGCATGAAGAATCCTCAATGTGGGTAATGGTTCTTGCTGTAAAGGACCGTGTCGAATTTTACATCTCACCGAATCTTAAGGAATGGTCTTATGCAAGCGAATTCGGTTCCGACATTGCTGGTATTCACCGAGGAGTATTTGAGTGTCCTGAGGTATTTCAAATTCATGTAGATGAGGAACCTGATGTAACTAAGTGGATTCTGATCCTAAGCGTCGGGGATCGGAATGGTGTGAATCCAAAGGATCCAGAACCACCGGCTGGCGGTTCCGGTATGATGTACTTCATAGGAAACTTTGATGGCAGGTCATTCATACCAGATGATACGTTGGAATCTAAAGATGCTATCAGATGGATAGATTATGGATCTGACTTTTACGCGGCTGTTACATGGGACGGTATTCCGAAAGAAGACGGGCGAAAGATTTGGGTCGGCTGGATGAACAACTGGCGTTATGCCTCCACTCTTCCTTCAAAGGAATGGCGCGGCCACATGTCCATCCCCCGAGAGATTCAGCTTAAGACATATCCGGAAGGAATTCGTTTAATTCAAGTACCTATAGATGAGCTAACTCAACTTAGAAGACCGATTATGTCTCTGCAAGATTTGACGATCAAGCCAGGTATCAACGTCTTATCTGATATTTCTACTGTAAAGGCCGAGATTATTGCGGAATTTGAAATCGGTACTGCAGAAGAATTTGGGTTCAAGGTAAGAACATCTGCCAATCAGGAGACGATCATCGGATACAGTATCTTGAAAGAGGAGTTGTTTGTTGATCGGACAAAGTCGAACGACACGGATTTCCATCCTGACTTTGCTGCAAAACACAATGCCCCCATGAAGCCAGAGCATGAACGAATACAATTGAGCATTTACGTTGATTGGTCCAGTGTCGAGGTCTTCGGCAATAAAGGAAAAGTAATCGTTTCAGACATGATTTTCCCCGACTTGGAAAGTAGAGGATTAGAACTCTATACTCTGGGCGGAGAACTAAAGGTTATTTCGCTTCAAATCAATGATCTTGTAAGCATTTGGGAAAATGAGTGCGTTTAGAGTAAAGGCAAAGCCGTGGATTATCATATATCTCATTCCACTCCAGCTCGCTCACCTTAACGTGAAGGAAGTTCCTACGTGGGCTTCTTTCGCACTCCTACCTATGATTTTGTCCTTAGTTGCTTCACCAACTCATTAGAAAAGAGGGTAAGCTATGAAAGATAAATCTAAATTCGCAATATGTCTTCTGATGGCAATGGGACTAGCTATGACTTCAAACGGTATTTTCACATCTACATCAGCTGCGGCTAGTACTGTGCTCGCTGATCAGGAAACAAATAAACAGGCAAAGGAGGAGCTTGATATTTTTGAAAGCGCAACCAAATCCAACGCTAATGTTACAGGCTGGCAAGTGAAGGGAAAAGGGGTATTAAAGGAGACTTCAGAAGGGATCTTACTGACTTCACAACCTAAAGAAAATGTAATGGCCATCTCAGAGACGGTGTCCGATGATTTTATCTATGAAGCCGATGTCATGATCAGGGATACGAAGGCAGACGCAACATTGTTGTTTCGTTCTAATGAGGATGGCTTTAGCTCGTACATGCTCCAAATCATTCCGGACGCAGGTCTGATTCGGTTAAGAGATGCAAGGAATGGAGATGGGAAATTAAAGGAGGAGCGTAAAGTTTCTGTAGAAATGGGTCAGATCTATCATCTCAAAGTGAAGACAGTGGGTTCCTCTCTAAAAGTATATTGGGGTAATCAATATAAACCATTGATTGATGTTCACGACAACTCGTATCAAAGTGGGAAACTTGGACTCCATGTATGGGATGGATCCGCCTTGTTTTCGAACATCATGGTGAGCGATCTGAATGGTAATCTGGGTACGGTAGTTGCAAGTAAGGGAAGCTGGCAGCCTGATATTAGCGGCAAAAGAGGGACGATAGCGCATGAGAACAAAGCACAACAAATCTATACTAAACAGGCAGCTGATATGGTGTATGAAGGGAATATTATCCTTCTTCCTAATTCTATTGCAGCTCTTGCATTTCGTTCTTCCACCGATGGATCTGAAGGATATGAAGCTACTCTTACGAAGGAAGGAGATCAGGTCCGTGTAAGTTTGACGAATACAAATGGAACAACAATTGCGAGTTCCCTACGTACTTATTCGAGTCAGATCGGAGCCAATCATCATGTGGAAATCAAGGCAAAGGGAGATCGAATTCAGGTCTTCCTGGATGGATACACTCCGGCCGCGATTGACGTGAAAGATTCAACTTACACGAATGGAAATATCGGAATCATCGTCAAACAGGGGACGGCTTACTTCCAGGATACTTATGTGACGGAACTGAGCCAATATTATAATGAGATATATCGTCCACAGTATCACTACACGCCAATTCGTGGTTCAGCTAGTGATCCGAATGGACTTGTATACTTCGAAGGAGAATATCATCTCTTCCATCAGGATGGAGGAACATGGGCGCATGCTGTAAGTAAAGATATGTTGAACTGGAAACGGCTTCCGATTGCACTTCCGTGGAATGATCACGGACATGTCTGGTCTGGATCGGCTGTTGCGGATATGACGAATGCATCTGGTCTATTCGGAGATTCAGGAGGCAAGGGCCTTATTGCATACTACACTTCCTTTAATCCGGATAGCCCGAATGGGAACCAGCGTATAGGTCTGGCTTACAGCAAAGACCAAGGTCGTACTTGGGAATATTCGAAGGAGCGCCCGATCGTGATCGAGAACCCAGGAAAGACCGGAGAAGACGCTGGAAATTGGGATTTCCGCGATCCGAAAGTGATCCATGATGATGAGAATAATCGATGGGTTATGGTTGTTTCCGGAGGAGATCATATTCGTTTCTATACTTCAACGAATTTACTTGACTGGACATTGACAGATAATTGGGGATACGGGGTTTACGTCCGCGGAGGAGTATGGGAATGCCCTGATTTGTTCCAGCTTCCGGTAGACGGAACGTCACAGAAGAAGTGGGTTATGATGATCAGTACAGGAGCGAATCCAAAAACAGGCGGATCAGATGCCGAGTATTTCATCGGTGATTTAACAGCTGATGGTAAATTCGTGAACGATAATCCGGCGGGTAAGGTGCTAAGAACAGATTTTGGTAAAGAATTTTACGCTTCGATGTCTTTCGCTAACATGCCTGATCATCGCACAGTGATGATGGCATGGATGACGAATTGGGATTATCCGTTCGCTTTCCCAACATCGAATTGGAAAGGTGAACTAACCATTCCGAGAGAAGTATCATTGGTAACGGCTGAAGATGGAATTCGGATGGTGCAAAGTCCAATTAAAGAATTGGAATCCCTGCGTAAACCTTTGTACTCTGCTTCTAACAAATCGGTGAGTCCTTCTTCCGGGAATCTGCTAAAAGGTATTATTTCAGGTGCTTACGAAATTGAAGCTGAAATTGAAATTCCTGAAGCCAGCACAGTGACCGAGTTTGGCTTTAACATTCGTGAGGGTGCAAATCAGAAGACGGTCGTGGGTTATAAGGCAAGCGATAGTCGTATGTTTGTGGAGCGAACTGCATCCGGTGAAACGGATTTTTCTAACCTCTTCAGTAAGAAACATGAAGCACCTATGCAAATGGAAAATAAACGGATCAAGATGCGTATTCTTGTGGATGAGTCTTCCGTTGAAGCCTTTGGTAACGACGGCAAAGCCGTCTTTTCGGATGTTATATTTCCGGATCCTGCTAGTAGAGCGATGAGTTTTTACGTGAAAGGCGGGAATGTGAATGTTGTTTCCCTGAAAGTGCATCAACTTCAATCTGTCTGGAATGAGGACATTCCTTCGAAAGCTCAAATAAAGATGGATACGAGGGTTCGGGAACTGGGGGTAGGGGAGTCGGATACACTGCAGGCGATGGTCGAATATGGACCAGGTTTAGGCGTTCAACCGCTTAAGTGGGAGTCCAGTAATAAAGAAGTAATAGCCATAGACATGGTAGACAAATCACACGCAGTAATTAAGGCGAAAAAAGAAGGGGAGGGCACGATCACCGTATCTACTCCGAATGGCAAAACTTCCACTAGTGTGCTCGTTAAAGTAACCGATGGCGAGTTCCGGACAAACCTGAGTGGTTGGACTAAAGATCTGTCTGCTGCTTCATGGTTAGTTAGTGAAAATGGTATTCGGGGTAAATATTTTAGCGATGCGAATTATATTGCCAAAGAGAAGGCTGGGAATTTTACGTATGAAGCAGACATGATGCTCGGTGAAACAGGAGGGGCAGGTTCTATTTTGTTCAGGGCTAGCGAGGATGGTCGCAGTGGTTACTATCTGAATCTAGACCCTAACATGAAGGCAATCCGTCTGTTCTATAAAATCAACGGAGGATTTGAAGAACGGCAGGTTCTTGCGAAAGTACCAACTTTCATTCAGCCAGGTCAAACGTATAAGGTGAAAATAGAAGCGAACGGTCCGCATATTGTAGTTTATGTGGATAGTCAAAAAGTCATAGATATCATGGATGGTACTTTTGCAGAAGGCCACTTTGGACTCAATGTATTTGGCGGCTCCGCATCTTATCAGAACGTCAATGTGAGCAACGGTGAACCTGCAAACATCACCAAGTCCAGCCTTATAAATGCCGCAACACAGAAATCCATTTATACACTTAACCTTGTCAATGGGGAGCCCGTTACCTTGCAGGATTCAAGTGCAGCTTCCACCCAAAAGTGGGTACTTGTTCCGACAGGCGACGAAGCAGGTTCGTATTCGATTCGTACTACAGCCGGTCAGACGCTTGATCTGGATATAGGGCAAAAGAAACTTCAGCTGTATCATTACTTAGGATACAACAACCAGCGTTGGATCCTTCACCAGAACGAAGACGGATCAGTTCATATTACTTCAGCTCATCATCAAAAAGCATTAGAAGTATCGGAAGATGGGACCTAACTCTTCCTGAGTGAACTGAATCCATCTCTTGATCGACAAAAATGGATATTAGCGAAATAATCAAAATATACCCCATGAGATTATGCAGCTGCGTGATGATTTAATGAAATTTTTAAGTCTAAATGTAGAAAAATGACGAATAAAGTGATTGCTAACTGACTTATTGTGTGATATTATGGGTCCAGTAAACGTTTACATCAATAATGAATTGAATATTAGCAGTGTTTGGCTGTTACTGGTAAAGCAGGCATGACCAAAATGATTTTGCATTTTCCTTATGTGAGTAGGAGAAGGCATATCGTTTTGGTCTTTTTTATATCCAAATTCAGAAATGGGGAAAAGGTATGGATTATCGTAAGTTGGGACAAGAGATTACGGAATTGGTTGGAAAGAAGGATAATATCGCTCGGCTTACACACTGTGCAACCCGACTTCGGTTCGAATTGCACGACATCTCCAAAGCGGAGACAGAAAAAATCAAAGCACTTCCAGGTGTGATTACCGTTGTGAACAACGGTGGACAATACCAGGTTGTCGTGGGTAATGAGGTGCAGCAAGTCTATCGCGTTATCACTAAGCAGATGGGTTCAGCAACTGGAAATGGGGACTCCACATCGGATTCTAGAAAGAATAACGGACCCAAACAAAAACAGAGCTGGATTTCCAGATTCATCAGCGTGATCTCGACGACATTTACTCCGGTAATACCGGCAATCATTGGCGCGGGTATGATCAAAGCGATATTAGCTGTACTTGTACTGACAGGTCTCGTAACGACGGAAAGCCAAAACTATTATATCCTTAACACCATTGCGGATGCGGCGTTTTATTTCATGCCCATTCTGCTGGCTTACGGAGCTTCCATTAAATTTGAGACAAGCCCAATTCTGGCGATGACGGTTGCCGGTGTGTTATTACACCCCGGTTGGAGCGCCCTTATGGCGGAAGGAAAAGACGTGTTTTTCATTGGTGTTCCAGTTCGATTAACCGACTATGCAGGCTCCGTACTGCCGATTATCATCGTCGTCTGGCTCATGTCCTATATTGAACGTTTCGCAGATCGGGTATCACCTTCCATGATCAAGTTCTTCACAAAACCAATGCTTGTGCTATTGATTACAGCACCACTTGCATTGGTGGCAATCGGGCCTTTCGGAACGTACCTGAATGATCTGGTTGCAATGGGTGCAGAAGCGATTAATGCTAGAGCCAGTTGGCTGATTCCGTTGTTAATGGGAACTTTGCAACCGTTCCTGATTGTGACAGGCACTGCATGGGCCATGACGCCGATTGCAACTAGCCAACTGACCAAAAGTGGTTATGAAATGATCAACGGTCCGGGGATGCTCGCGTCCAATATTGCTCAAGGTGGGGCTACGCTTGCTGTAGCCTTAAAAACAAAAAACAAAAAACTTAAACAGCTCGCTGCTTCATCCGGTTTCACCGCTGTGCTGGGCATCACAGAACCATCCTTGTACGGTGTAACGCTGAAACTGAAGAAGCCTTTGATTGCCGCAATGATCGGTGGTGGCGTAGCGGGGATATACGCTGGTCTGACGGGATTAGTACGTTATGCCTTCGTCTCTCCCGGGCTTGCTGCATTACCGGCTTTCATTGGCAGCAATCCGATGAACATCGTTCATGCTATTGTGACTTGTATAATCGCCTTTGTTGTTACCTTTGCTCTGACATGGATCATTGGTTTCGATGATCCAGTAGACGATGAGGAAGAACGCAATACCAACGTTAACGATGACAAGACGCTTTCTGAGCAGATTGTTAAAGACAACACCCCAAGCACGCAGTCTGTTGCAACAACCAATGCGAATGTAACAAGCCAAAATGAATTACGCCCACTTACGATCGCAAGCCCGATGCAAGGTGAATTGGTCCATCTGGACCGTGTACCCGACGATGTTTTCTCTTTGGGATTACTGGGTAAGGGAGCTGCAATTATTCCTGCAAAAGGAGAACTGTATGCACCTATTGCAGGTGAAGTTACGGCTTTCATGGACTCCAAACATGCGGTCAAATTAAATGGTAATGATGGAGAAGAAGTATTGATTCATATTGGAGTTGATACCGTTAACCTGAAGGGGAGGCATTTCGACTCTTCCATTAAAGTGGGGGATCGGGTACAACGAGGGGACTTGTTGATCAGTTTCGATATCGATGCCATCAAGGCAGAGGGTTACGAAGTCATAACCCCGATCATTATTGCCAATTCGGATCGTTTCCCAGACATTAAGCTGGAGAAGCAGAGTTCTGTGAAGGTTGGAACAACCATTATCCAACTTTCGTAACAACCGGAACACGGATCTGTCATTATTCTAAATAGCATTAATATGAAGGAGTGCTTGAGATGTTATATCAACACATCAAACCATTCCCCAATGATTTTCTGTGGGGAGGTTCTACCTCTGCTTATCAGGTGGAGGGAGCCTGGAATGAAGATGGCAAAGGTCTGTCCGTAATTGATATGTGTGACCATCCGGATGGAACCGCCGATTTCACAGTTGCCAGCGACCACTATCACCGATTCAGAGAAGACGTGAAGCTTTTTGCAGAGCTGGGCCTCAAAGCGTATCGTTTTTCGATTGCATGGACTCGAATCTTGCCTTCAGGCGTAGGCGCGATTAATGAGAAAGGACTCCAGTTTTATCACCAATTGATTGACGAACTGCTGCTCCATGACATTGAACCGATTGTGACCATGTATCATTTTGACTTACCCTACGAACTTGAGAAAACCGGAGGATGGAACAACAGAGAAACGATCAATGCCTTTGTCGACTATGGGCGTATCTTGTTTACGCATTACGGGCATAAAGTGAAGTATTGGTTGACCATTAATGAGCAAAATACGATGATTCTTCATCCGGGCGCCATTGGTACACCGAAGGGCGGACGTTTGCCTTCCAGTAAGGAACTGTATCAGCAAAATCATCACATGTTTGTGGCTCAAGGCAGAACGATGCAGTTATTTCATGACATGTTCCCGCAAGGCAAGATCGGTCCTGCATTAAACATGACTTCCATGTATCAGGCAACCTCCAGACCAGCAGATGCAATCGCTGCACATAACTGGGAGACGATTCGCGGATGGGGGTTTCTCGACTTATCGGTGTGGGGACGGTATAATCCATTATTCTGGAGTTATTTGCAGGAACGTGGCATCGAGCCGGTTATTGAACAGGGCGACTTGGAGGACATCAAGGCAGGCCGTCCCGATCTGGTGGCTATCAATTATTATTCGACGGCAACCATTGCCGCCAGTACTGGCGATGCATCGGATGTTACAGCTCGTGCGGGTGATCAACAAATTATGCTTGGTGAGCAAGGAGTCTACCGAGCAGCGGAGAATCCTTATACAGAAAAAACGAAATATGGCTGGGTTATAGACCCGGTTGGTCTAAGGTTAACATTGCGTAAGGTATCTGAACGTTATGGTCTCCCAATTATAATTACGGAAAATGGCATAGGGGCTCCGGATGTACTGGAAGCAGATCATACGATTAATGATACGTACCGGATTGATTTTATTGAGAAACACCTGGAGCAGATCAGACTGGCTCTGACGGATGGGGTGGATGTGATTGGTTATTGCCCTTGGTCCGTTATTGACGTGGTAAGCACTCATCAGGGTTATGGGAAACGCTACGGCCTAATCTATGTAAACCGTGGTGAACAGGATCTGAAAGACTTGAAGCGCTTGAAAAAGAAAAGCTTCTCGTGGTATCAGCAGGTCATAAGGCAGAACGGCAGATGTATCGGTAATTCGGATCAGGCGGTCACGAAAGAATAAAGGATCGTGATGAAGGCATGAAAGTAATCAAAATATTGAATAACAGCTTACTTCTGACCAAGGATGAACAAGGACAAGAAGTGATTGTCATGGGCAAAGGTTTGGCATTCAAAGGTAAAATCGGCGAGCGACTTGATGAAGAACACATCCAGAAACGATTCATTTTGCAAAATAATCCATCTGCTCAGGCTTACGTTCGAACCATCGAAAACATGCCCGAATCACATGTGAATGTCATAAACAAACTCATTTCCAATGCGAAAGAAAAGCTGTCTCTTGACGATCAAATCTTCTTTACGCTTATGGATCACCTGTCGTTTGCCATTGAACGATGGAAAAAGGGGATATCATTACAAAATCGCATGTTGTGGGAGATCAAGAGGTTTCATCCCCTCGAATTCGAACTTGGCCTTGAAGCAGTCCTTATGTTGAATCAAGAGCTTAATATTGAACTTCCGGAAGAGGAAGCAGGAAATATCGCTTTTCATTTCGTGAATGCCCAGACACACGAGCAGAATATGGAACGCACGATGCAATCCGTTAAGATGTTAAAAGATATCTTTAATCTCATTCAATACAGCTTTGATATGCAATTGAACAAAAACTCCATCCATTATGTGAGACTAGTTACGCATCTGCAATTTTTTATCCAACGTTTACAAGAAGGGCGCTTAGGCAATTCGTCAAAAGATTTTATATTCCAACACATGGTGAAGGAGCATCCTCTTGAATACAAATGCGCGGAGATGATTAAAACCTACGTGCAAAATATGTTGGAGATCACGATATCAAACGAAGAATTATTATATTTAATCATTCACATTGCTCGAATTGTGCAGGAAGAACAAGAGAATGATGGACGATTATAAAACAGGAGGGTACGATAGAAAAGTGTGAATAAATGTCGAGGGACAAAAACATATCCCGATTGAAGTCGCTATTTTAGCGGCTTTTTTGATTGAAACTAATCACGATGAATTGGGTCTTTCGTCCATGAACTCTTGCTCAAATCCTTCGTTGCAAACCCTCATTCAAATCACTCCTAATCTATAGGTACAAAAAGATGTACTATGTTCATATAAATTGCCCTCTTTGCAAACGAAACGATTACACTTAAGATTGGCTCAACAACCAAAACAAAACCATTCAAATTTATTTAGCAAGCTAACTAATAAACTTAAGATGGCAAGGAGTAATTAATGTGAGTACAGCAAATGAGCTAAGGCTTTCGATTTTGGAATTTGTTCATATCTATAACGGAACAACGGCTACGGAAAGTCTTCAGAATATGACGGAAATGGTTCAACTAGCAGAACAGTGGGGGTTCAACAGATATTGGTTTACAGAGCATCATAACACAACAACCTCGATGAGTACTTCACCAGACTTGCTTAGCTTACATGCAGCAGCTCACACTAGAACAATTCGAGTAGGTTCAGGAGGCGTTATGCTACCTAATCATAGTCCTTTGAAAGTAATGGAGAACTTTACGCTTCTCGAAGGATTGTATCCAGGGCGTGTTGACCTCGGGATTGGCCGAGCATCTGGTACGGATGGCAGAACTATGTGGGCATTATTAAGATCCCAGGCATTAATGGAGGTTAATGATTTTCCAGAGCAACTAGATACTCTGCTTTCCTTCTTTGCCCGTAACTTTAAAGAAAACCACCCGTTTAGTCACATCCATCCTCCCGGAGATCGTTCAATGGTTCCAGATATGTTTATGCTGGGATCTAGCGAGGGTGGGTTACAATTTGCTTTGGAAAAAGGATTAGGATTTGTATTTGCAGCTCATTTGGCACCCCAACGGGCTATTCCTATGTTAAAAGCCTACCGTTCTAATTTTAAACCTTCATCTTATTTAGCTGAGCCCCAAAGTATGTTAGCGACGATCGTTATTACAGCTGAGACGGCAGAAGAGGCTAAATATATCGCAGGACCAGCGGAATTAATGTGGGCACAGATGAGTACAGGGACAATAAATCTTACTTTCCCTACACCGGAAGAAGCTAAAAATCACAGATACACACCTCATGAAGAACTGGCTAGGGAACGTAACAAGGATCGCTTTGTGATTGGAAGTGTTGGACAGGTTGCGGAGCAGCTTAGACAAATTGCGAAAGCAAGTTTAGTGGATGAAATCATGATTGCTGACTTCTATCCAAATCAAGAGAGTCGGAAGAAAGGGCATAAATTATTGGCTAAGGAATTAGGTGTTCTACAAGGAAAGTAACTGAACTCGTGAAAGGGAGATCATTCAATTATGGAAGAAAGAAAGCTTAAACTAGGAGGAATTATTGATGGTGTGGGGTGGAATTACACGGGGTGGAGACACCCTCATATTCCAGCAGATGCCAGTGAAAATATTGAGTATTACGTACAGAAAGCCATACAACTTGAACAGGGAAAGTTCGATCTCATCTTTTTGGCAGACGTAAGTCATATCGGACCTGGCATGATCCCGCACTATCTAAGCATGTTTGAGGGTGTATCCATTTTATCTGCATTGAGTATGGTAACTCATTCCATTGGTTTAACCGCAACGATAGCGACTTCATATGCTGATCCCTTTACCGTTGCTAGGCAAATTGCTTCCCTCGATAAGATTAGCAAGGGCAGAGCAGGGTGGAATGCAATAACCTCCAATCCTGGAGGATTAGCCAATTACAGTCGGTCCCATCTGAAGAAAGCAGATCTTTATCCCATGAAAAAAGAGTTCTTGGAGATTGTTGAAGGACTTTGGGACTCGTATGAAGATGATGCCTTTATACGTGATAAGGAACGTGGGGTATTTTATGACCCGCGTAAAATGCATCCGCTAGATTATACCGGGAATTACTTTTCCGTGGAGGGACCCTTAAATATCAGTCGATCAAGGCAAGGAAGACCAGTGGTCTTTCAAGCGGGCACTTCACCGGAGTTCATGGATATTGCTGCACAGCATGCCGAAGTCATCATGGCACCTGGACATGATTTGGAATATCTCAAGGCATTCACTGATGAACTTAAACGTAAAGTTCAAAATCAAGGGCGTTCACCGTATGACCTGTTGATGATGCCTTCTCACAACCCAATCGTTGGTAGAACGGAAAAAGAAGCTATGGAAAAGCTAAGGGAAATTGAATCATGGATGCCTAAAGGTTATCGAATGCCGAAACCTAGGTTGATAGGATCGGCAGAGCAGGTTGCCGAACAAATCGAACATTGGTATCGAGAAGGCGTCATGGATATCTTGCTGATTAGACAAGATCATCCTGCAGGATTTAAGGACTTTATCCAATTGGTTGTTCCTATCTTGCAAGATAGAGGCATATTCCGTAAGGAATATGAGGACGACACACTTCGGGGAAATTTAGGTCTACCTTACCCAGAAAATAAATACACGAAGTAACAATATAGAAATTCGTTTAACAAGAGGAGAACAGATAAAATGATTAACAGAGTATGTGAAATATTAGATATTAAAAAGCCAATTATACAAGGACCAATGTCTTGGGTTACTAATGCCAAATTTGTTGCAGCAATAAGCAATGCGGGTGGATTAGGATTTCTAGGTCCAAATGCCGGTCAGGTTGATATAACTCGCTCACCCGAAATAAGTGCGGATAGAATGAGAACTGAAATACAAAAAACAAAATCTTTAACGAATAAGCCATTTGGAATTCCAGTGATCGTGAATCGTGATTTAGCTTACACATGGCCACTTATAGAAACAGTTATTGACGAGAAAGTTCCTGTTGTTCTGGTGAATGATACACTGGATGAAAGAATCTTTAAACCATTAAAAGAAAACAATATTAAAATTGTTTATAGACCCCTTACGCCTACTATTGAAAATGCAAAAGCTGCAGAAAAATTTGGAATAGATGTTTATGTAGCGACTGGATTTGATGAAGGTGGTACGGTTCCAGAACGAGTTATTGGAACATTTTCGATTGTTCCAATGATTGTAGATGCTATAAATATTCCTGTAATGGCAGCTGGTGGTATTGGAGACGTTAGAGGAGTTCGTGCCGCATTTGCTTTAGGCGCTGAAGGTGTGTTTGCTGGCAGTGTCTTTATTCCAACAAAAGAAAATCCAGCAGCAGAAAAAGTAAAACAAATGATTGTAGATGCTACAGCAGAAGATTTACTAATGTTCCGTACTTTACCAGCATACTATCGTTCTTTACCTACTAAATTGGCGAATAAACTAGTCGAAATGGATAAACAAGGTGCCAGTCGTGAAGAAACAGCAAAATTGATGCGTGGATCAATTGGAATGCGTATCGGAATGCTAGAAGGCAATACAGACGATGGCTATATTACTGTCGGCACAGGAATTACACCAATTAAAGAGATTAGAACTGTAAAAGCAGTCATTGATGACTTAATGCAAGATTTTAATTAATTGCCAAGTCGCTAACACAGCGGCATAAGGAAAAAACCTTTTACAATCATTGTCAGTACGTTATAATACAATCACTAGGTGGATTACCCATCAAAAAAGTTAAATATTTCAATTTATCAGTGAGTCTAAGTAAACGATATCGGAGGTATGGTTATGGTGAAGAAGAAAATTTCCACAGCCCTCAGCGCAGCTTTAATCGTTTCTATGCTGGCTACTGGCGTGATAGTCGCTATCCAAGGTAACACAACGTTAGAGGTAGCGAAGTCAGCAGGGGATAAAAAGGTTGAAGTTATTAAATGAAGAAGCTAGGTGCGACTCTAGTATTCAACAGAATCAAATAAAGAAAAACACCAAAATAGTTAATTATTAACCTCAGCTCGGTTAACCCAGCTGAGGTTTTTTTATTATAAGAACGTGGGGAGACATTATTTATGATTCCATTAGTATACGACCAGATTAACCATTGGGGAAAAGACGATGAATTTTTTCTTGCATTACTAAAGAGATTAAAAGTCGAATTTATAGCTGACCTAGGCTGTGGAACAGGAAGATGGACTATTCATCTTGTTCAGCAAGGTTATAATATTACAGCTATAGATCCCAATGAAGAAGCGATTGAAGTGGCGAGAATTAAAGATGATTCAGGCAATGTGAAATGGATTGTAGGTGATAGTTCGGATTTACAAACCAATAGCTATGATGCAGTAGTTATGACAGCCAATGTTGCACAGGTATTTCTTACAGATGATAGTTGGAAGCAAGTAATTGCTGACGTATTTCGTTCCCTAAAAATGGGCGGTCACTTTATTTTTGATACAAGAAACCCTTTGGTAAAAGTATGGAAAGAGTGGGAGAAGGACACGACTCCTGACTTAGCTAAAGATAAGCAAAGTGGAGATCCTCTAGAAATCTATACAGAATATGAAGGGTTTGAGGGAGATATTTATACATTCTATGAAACTGTAAAAAATACTAAAACAGACAAAGTCCTAGTTCATGAAAAAATGCAGCTAAGGTTCCGAAATCAAGAGGAATTTGATGAGTCGCTGAAACAAATAGGTTTTTCGATAATTGAAACATATGGCGATTGGGAGTTTAAATATGCAAATTCCGAAAATGGATCGTTTATTTATCATTGTGTAAAATAGAGTCATTGAAATAGAACAGAAATGCGGCTTTTTTTGTTTTAATCTTGTCCCACACCAAGGACAAGAAACTTGCTCCTAACTAGTATTATTTATCCTACGGCAAATCAGTATGTCTGATCAGCTTTTAAACGTTCTTAAAAAAGGAAGCTCGTTTTTTACTTACCAGATTGGTTTCGTAATGATGCCTACTACTTGTTTACGTAGCCTGTCCATTCATCAGAATGTGGGAGTGGAGCCTTACAAGACGATATCCCACTTAGTCTTATTGAAGCAGTAGAGGTTCGATGGCTATCGCTATGCGGATTCGTAAGCTTTCAGCTGGATCTTTGAGTTTCACACCCAGGAGTTTCTCACACTTTTCCAGTCGATACACCACCGTATTTCGATGAACGAAAAGTTGCTTGGATGTTTCGACAAGCTGGCATTGTGTATCGTAAAAAGCGTTCAAGGTGCGCAGCAACTCTTTTTTTTCATGTTCGTCTGCAATGTGCAGCAATCCGTTTAAGGTCGCGTCGTAAAATTGTTTCAGTTCGTTGTGGGGAAGCATGTGGAATAAATATCCGATGTCCTTGGCTTGGTAAGATTGGACGAATTGCTTGCGTTTTAGCCAGTAGCCGAATTGCAATGCATTGACCGCTTCTGTATAAGAATGACGAACGCCGAGTACATTTGTTGCAGGTTTGCCAATGCCGATAGACAGACTCAGTCCAGTCTCATGATGCAGCTCTTTAAGCATTCCTGACAGCTGCTCGGTGATTTTTGCCTCATCCCACCCCGACTCAGGGATAGATAGCAGAAGGCAGTAGGTATCATGTTTGGTAAACATGACGAAGGAATGATCTAACCCACCAAAAAGACGTTTGATGTGCTCGTATTGCTCTTCTTGCTCCGTGATATTATCTCCTTTCGGAGACGACGAACCCTCGTAATTAGGAAATCTTTGATGCATGTGATGCACCTCGTCATTACGCATGGTCAGCACGACGCATGCACGCCCCTTAATAAGCCCACATCTCTTGCCGCGGTTCAGCGCCTCCTGCTCAGAAGTGATATATCCCTCAATCAGATCGGAAAAGAACTCGTTTTTGTGTCTGCGGGAGCGCTCTTTGACAGCCTGTGATTTGGTCAGCTCCATTCCAATAACGTTGGAGGCCTGCTCAAGCGTCAGACCGAAAAGGCCCGTCCATTGATCCGGCGAATGAAAGGATAACAAATAGCCTTCGTGGCGGTAAGTTTTTACTGGATATACCAGCATGCAGCAACGCTCTCGGACTGATGTGTTGATGAAGCACAACGAAGTGGGACTAGAAATATCGGACAAGTCTTGAAGTGTATTTACAGCGGCTGCAGTGAGTTCAGCAACACTTGTATTCTGGTTGGAAGCAGAGATAGTTTGCCATTTGTAGTTTAACAGGATGACTGGGGAGGAGAACAGTTTGGACAGGGAATCGATAATGCTGGAAATTCCTTTGCCGCGCATGATCATCTCGGAGAATTTTTTGTGGATGCTGAGTGCATATTGCAGTTCGTCGCTCTTGTTGTTCAGAATCACACTGGTCGATCGCTGCAAAATTTCGCCGAGGGATAGACGGACATCGGAAATTTCGATGATGGGAAATTCGTTCTGGTCCGCTTCCCAAAGTATTTCATCAGGGATCGGCAGTTCAAAGCGCTTGGTTTTGATGGCCAACCCCGAGCAATGAAGCCGCTGCATATCCCTGATTAGATGAATAAACATCTCTGGCTGCTGCTTCATGAAAAAGCCGTTGGTCAGCAAGAGCTCGTTTGGCCTTAGAAACCGTATGATATCCGGACAGTCCATAATGTTGACCGTTTGAACCTCACGTACTAGACCCTTATGCCCCGTAATCACTCTGGCATCATCGTAAATTCCGTTTTTCAGCAAATCTGTCAGCAGCACATCGACCCATCCCTTTCTGGAACAAGTTATTTTATTGTTAAGTAATATAACACTACGATCATGTGGAGTAAATATCTTTGGTTTGATCATCCAAGATTGCTAATTATTTTTATCCTTTTCATCCAATGATTTCTCATAAGGAGTGAATTATGCTTAAAGTGTTTCTTGTGTGTAATAAAAGCGTACATGAACGGAGGATGTAATGATTGATCTACTTATCACGGATACGGTGTTTTCCGGGGATGAAAGGCGAATGGATGTCGGGATATCCTCAGGCAAGATTGCTTTTGTCACGCCATGCGGGGAAAGGAAAACCGAAGCGTCTCGTGTAGTGCAGGGCAAAGGGGGCTTATTGCTGCCCGGATTCGTCGAGCCGCATATTCATTTGGAAAAAGCATATTTGCTGGATTCCATGGATCGGGAGGCGGAGTCTCTCCAGGACGCGATTCAGATAACATCCAAACTGAAAAGTTCGTTCACGAGGGAGGACATGTATCGTCGCTCGCTGGTTGTCATTCGGGAAGCCGTCAGGAATGGTGTAACCCATATGCGTTGCCATGCAGAGGTCGATCCGGTTCTTGGACTCAGAGCTGTCGAATCTGCTCTTCGTCTCAAACAATCCTTAAAACATCAACTGGATTTACAGGTAGTTGCCTTTCCGCAAGAAGGGGTGTTAAAGAGTCCGGGGACTGCTGAGCTGATGGAAGAGGCCATTCGCATGGGAGCCGATGTGATTGGAGGAATCACTTATCAGGATGCAGACCTGGGGGAGCACTTGGATTTTGCATTTGGTCTGGCAGGGAAGTACGGAAAACCGCTGGATTTTCACGCGGATTTCTCGGTCGATTCCAACGACCGTGCCGTTGTGGAAATTGCAAGAAGGACCATTGCTGCAGGAATGCAGGGGCATGTAGCCGCCGGACATGTAACCTCGCTCGGTTCCCTCCCTGAACACGAAGCTTCGGCTATCGGGGAGCTTCTGTGTCTTGCCGGAATCAGCGTCATTACGCTGCCGATGACTGACCTCTTTTTGAATGGAAGGGAAGGCTCCGAAGGTTATCATAGAGGTCTGACTCCTGTGAAACTGCTGCAGGATTGTGGAGTGAATGTGGCGATTGGCGTCAATAATGTGCGCAACCCATTCACGCCGTTTGGCAAGGCAGACCCGATTGAGGCTGCCTGGCTATTGGCGATTACTTCGTACATGGGCAGCAAACGGGATGCGCTCATCTTGACCAACATGCTGACACATAACGCGGCACAGGCGTTAGGCATTGGAAATTATGGTGTTAAGGTCGGCGCTCCGGCTGATATGGTATTGTTCCGAGAGCGGTCGGAAAGAGAAGTGCTGCTTAATAAACCGGAGGCCCGTACGGTCTGGAAATCGGGATTACAGGTAGCTTGTACCGACTCAAAACTTTTGGAATTACCGTGGTTGTCGGATGGGATCGAAACAATCTAATTATGAAGTAAGGGGATGGAGTTATGGAGAAAGGGTTAACACTCGTAAAAAATGTCAAATGGTCGGAAAACCTGTTCGATCTAACGATTGATCAAGCAACAGGACTTATTGTCAGCATTGAGACTGCCGGAACTGATGCGGATCTCACATCTGTAAATATTGCCGATAGGGCGACAACCGTCATTGACGCGGATGGGCTGCACTATGTACCGCCAATGGCAGATATGCATACCCATCTGGACAAGCATTTTATTGGTGAGCCGTGGAAGTCTTTGCAGCCGTTTGTCACGCTGCCCGGACAGTTGGAATTTGAGAAAAGCATGTTGGGAGAACTACCGACCGGGGCGGGAGAACGTGCGAAACGAATGTTGGATTTAATGCTAGCCCAAGGTACAACGGCAATCCGCACACACGTTGACGTGGATCCGCAAATTGGCCTCTCTCATCTTGAGGAGGTCTTGGAAGTGCGTGAGATGTACCAAGGACGCATCGATATGGAAATTGTGGCGTTTCCCCAGCAAGGCCTGCTTCGATCTGACTCCGTTTCCGTCATGCGGCAAGCGCTTCGTGCTGGAGCTAACTATGTTGGTGGTGTGGATCCGGCCGGACTGGACCGCCGGGTGGATGCCAGTCTGGAAGCCATGTTTGAACTTGCAGCAGAATTCTCTGCGGGCATCGACTTGCATCTTCATGACCCGAGTCATCTCGGAATATACACGATCAACCGCTTCGCCGAACTGACAGAACAAGCCGGTATGTCCGGCCGTAACGCGGTAAGCCATGCTTACTGTTTGGGCCAGGTTGGGGAAACAGAGGTGCGCTCACTCGCGGAAAGGTTGTGTGCGACCGGCGTAGCCATCATGACGAGCGTGCCCATTGACAGGCCCATGCCCCCCATCAAACTGTTGATGGAAACGGGCGTGTCCGTGCATATCGGTTCCGATAACATTTTGGATTCGTGGAGCCCATTCGGAAATGGCGATATGCTCTCCCGTGGGTCACGTCTCGCTGAAGCATCCGGTTGGGTAGAAGACTTCTGGTTGCTAGAAACGTACAAGCTTATTTCCAATGCACCATTAACTCCAAAAGTGGGTGAACGAGGCACTTTCTCGTTGGTAAATGCCATAAATGCGATGCATGCGTTGGCGGCGGCACCTCCACGGGAAGCTGTATTTTCGGGTGGTGTGCTTGTTGGTGGTCGAATGTTTCCAAACAGCAGACAAATGGCAGCCACCTATTCGTAACAATCTTTAATTACACATAAAGCGGCGCATCCTTTTTCAGGTGCGTTGCTTTTTGGCATGAAAAGGCTGATCACATGGCTTATAAAACGTCGCTTAATGCAATAAATGTGATAATACATGACACTAAAATTTAGACAGGCTTTTCTTTTGGTGTAATAATCCAAATGAAATCATTTTTTTTTAGTGAATCACACCAATGACTGAGGCTTACTTACATCGTATTATTCATATAAGAACATTTTTGAGTCACATAAACTGACATTCATAGAATAGGAGGGATATTGGAGGAGTTAAACAAACCAAACATCATTGTTACGAACAGGGGGAGAGAGACATGCGTCGAGGTTTCCATGCAAACCGCATCCAAAACATCAGAAAGCATGGGCTGCTATTGGTCATGATTTTGCCAGGCATCGTCTATCTGTTCATCAACAATTACTTGCCAATGTTCGGCATTGTGATTGCGTTCAAAGATATCAATTTTGCAAAAGGAATCTGGGGAAGTGACTGGGTAGGCTTCGATAATTTCGCCTATCTGTTCCAAACACAGGATGCTTGGGTGATTACCCGAAACACGTTACTCTACAACGGCGCATTTATCGTGCTTGGAACAGTGCTCTCCATAGCTGTGGCCGTATTGTTGAACGAGGTAAAAAAGCGATTTGCCTCCCGACTGTACCAAAGCATCATTTTGCTGCCCTATCTGATCTCGATGGTCATTGTCGCTTACTTGGTTCTGGCATTGCTCAACGAGGAAAACGGCTTCGTCAACCATTACGTGCTTCCTTTACTGGGGATTGACCCCGTGTCGTGGTATGCGGATTCCGGTAAATGGCCCTTTATATTAAGTGTCGTATATCTGTGGAAAAACGTCGGTTATACATGCATTGTTTATCTGGCCTCAATCGTAGGCATCAGCCAAGAATATTATGAATCCGCTACGCTGGACGGAGCTTCCAAGTGGAGGCAAGTCTGGAGCATTACCCTTCCTCTGCTTAAACCCACGATGGTCATTATGGTGCTTCTTGCAGTGGGACGCATCTTCAATTCCGATTTCGGACTGTTCTATCAGGTCCCGCTGAATTCGGGTGCACTTCAAACGACTACCGATGTCATTGACACATACGTTTATCGTGGATTGATGACTTTCGGGGATTTCGGAATGTCATCCGCTGCCGGACTGTATCAGTCCATTGTCGGTTTTCTGTTAGTATTGACCACCAATGCGATCGTTCGTCGCAAAAACCGGGATTTGGCGCTGTTTTAGCTAAGGGGGAGGACAACATGTATTCAAATAGGATATATCAAATGGCTGTTCACCTCGTGCTCATCATGATGGGGATCGCTGCAGTGTTTCCGTTTATACTTCTGATCTCCGCTTCCCTAACCGAGGAACAAGCCATTATCAGGGATGGTTATCGTTTGTTTCCGGCTCAATTCAGCTTTGATGCTTATGTGTATTTGTTTAATCAGTATTCGTTGATTCTGCGGTCGTATGGAATTACGGCGTTCATCACGGTCGTGGGCACGATCGTTGGGTTGCTGATCACAACCTTGGTCGCTTATCCGCTATCCAGAAATGTGCTTCCATTTCGTTCGTTCCTGTCATTCTTCGTATTTTTCACCCTGCTTTTCAATGGGGGGCTGGTGCCGATGTACCTGGTTTATACGGACCTCTTCCATTTGAAAGATACCATTTGGTCGCTAATCATCCCGAATTTACTGACCAACGGGTTCTACATTTTGTTGATGCGCAGTTTCTTTTCCACGTCAATTCCCGGCGAAGTCGTGGAGTCAGCCTATGTGGATGGAGCCAACGAATGGGTTATTTATTGCAAAATCGTTCTCCCGCTTGCTCTCCCAAGCCTGGCAACCATTGGTCTGATGCTCATGATTTCGTATTGGAACGATTGGTTTAACGGTCTGATCTTCATCAATGACGGAAGCCTCTACAGCATTCAAAACCTGCTTAATCGAATGTTGTCTGATGTCCAGTACTTGCAGCAAAACAGTTTGTCTGGTCAGACAGCGGTTGTCTCATCCGTACCTCTCGGCAGTGTGAGAATGGCTATTGCCGTAATCGGCGTGTTGCCGCTGATCGCAGCGTATCCGTTTTTCCAGAAGTTCTTCGTCAAGGGATTGACCATTGGTGCCGTAAAAGGTTAGTTATGCTTCGTATCCAAGATGTCTCATCCAAAAGCAAACATGGGGAGTGAATGAAGATGTTCAGAAAAAGATTGCCTGCGGGTTTCATAAAGGTAATGTCCTTAATTTGTGCGGCCCCTCTATTGTTGACGGCATGCGGAAATCCAGACAGTAAGGAGGGAGCAGAACCTGGGAAAGCTTCAGCAACAGACATGTATGAAGTGGTCATGACGTATCCGGCTTTTGGGGATGTAACAGATGTTAAGGAAATTCAGGAAGCCATCAGTGATATTACAGCGGAAAAGGTAGGCGCCACCGTGAAGCTCTTGCCTGTTAATGGATCGAACTATGCCAATCAAATGAACTTGATGCTGGCGGGCAGCGAGAAACTGGATCTGGTGTATACCAGCGTTTGGTTCGGCCTTGAATCCCAAATCGGCAGGGGGCAGTTACTGCCCATGGACGAATCGTTGAATGAATTTGGTAAAAAGATACTGGAGGCTGTTCCGGAGGAAGCCGCAGAAGCCGGGAAGATGAATGGCGAAACATATGGCGTTCCCAGCATTAAAGCTTGGGCACTTTCACCCAGTTTTGTGATGGACAAAGAGCTTGCCGATAAGCATGATATTGACCTTAGCGCGATAAAAACCTGGAATGATATCTCTGCTGTATTGCAGCGTATCAAGGACAATGAGCCGGGTGTCACGCCGATTGTCAGCTATACCTCGCAGGAAACACCTGGACAAGCCATGCTGAATTTTGATCCATTGGGAACAGCACCTGGCGTGCTGGATTTTAGCGGGGAGGACTTCACCGTGCAGAATCTTTTTGCGACTTCGCGGTTCTCCACAATGGCTGACCTGATGCGTGATTGGTACCAAAAAGGTTATTTCAGCAAAGACGTCGCAACGTCGCAGGAAACGGGGGCTAATCTGATCAAGGCAGGCAAAGCCTTCTCGTATATCCGGAATATCAATGAGTGTTACTCGGAATCGCTTGCGGCTGGGACTGAACTTGTGTGCGTACCCCTTGAGGACTCGTACATGACGCGAAATAGCGTAGCTTCCAACATGATGTCTTTGGCAAGGAACAGTGAGCAGCCGGATAAGGCGATTCAAGTATTGGAACTTTTTTACTCGGACGAAGCAGTCATTAATCTGTTTACCAATGGAATTGAGGGCAAGCATTATGTTAAGCGGGATAATGGCCTGATCGGCAAGCCGGAAGGTGTTACTGCGACAGGATACGATTCAAACCAATATGCCGTGGGGAACAATTTCATGTCCTATATATGGGAAGGGAATGATCCTGATATGTGGAAGCAATTGAGGGGCGAAAACGAGAGTGCCGTAAAATCAAGGGCAATGGGCTTCAGCTTCGACATCAATCCGGTCAAAACACAAATTACCGCGGTGGCCAACGTCCAAAACCAGTATGATGCAGGCTTTCAGACAGGAACTTTTGACCCGTCAGAACTGGGTGCTTATCTCGACAAACTAAAGAATGCAGGCGTAGAGAAAATATTGACGGAAAAGCAAAACCAGTTAAACCAATGGCTTGAAACTAAATAGAAGGAGCTGATCACGCATGTTTAATCCTGTCATTGATGTTCACCACCATATCATCTCTAAAGAAATGCAACGAAAGCAGCGGGAGCTGGGAATGGAGATTCCAAGTTTTATGCCAAAGTGGACGCCCGAGATCGGGATGCAAAAAATGGATGTATGTGACATCTCGTTCTCATTTCTTTCAGCCCCGTCAGACCTGACGTTCATCGACCAATCTTCTGCCAACGCGTTGGCACGTAAAATGAATGAAGAGCTCGCATCGTATGCTCAACTTCATCCTGAGCGGTATGGTGCTTTTGCAACGCTTCCACTCCCGGATCCCGCAGCAGCCATGGAAGAAACCTTGTATGCACTTGATGTTCTCGGGATGGATGGTGTTGCAATGCTAACAAGTTATCAGGGGAAATATTTAAGTCATCCGGATTACACCGAATTGTTAACCGAATTGGATCGGCGCAGTGCTGTTGTGTTTCTGCATCCCATCCTCATACCGCAAAAAATCGCTGGGCTTAGTCCTGCACTACTTGAGGGCACCTTCGATACGACGCGGGCCGTCACTACGATGGCTGTTCATCGCATTTTCGACCAATATCCATCCATTACGTTCATTCTTCCCCATACAGGGGGCATGGTTCCGTATATCAAATGGAGAATTGCGCTTGCCGCCATCGGGCAAGATTCGATTCAGGTTGAAACAACACCGGAACAATTTCAAGCCGAAATAGCCAAACTGGACCACCTTTACTATGATTCCACGTTGAACCTCGGCACAATCCAAAAGTTGATTGCGCCTGATCGGATTCTGTTCGGAGCGGACATACCTTGGCCAGCGGACAGCGTCCTTCGTATACAGCGGGAGTCGGTATTCCATGAAGCACAACAGATCAGCGAAGAAAACGCGAAGGCGATCGCTTATGGCAATGCCTTTCGTCTATTTCCCCGCATTTCTAAGCTTTTTGATATAGAGAAAAAGTTAAGTTAAAGTGACAGGAAACGATAACTCAATAATATTAAGAAAGCAGCTGATCAAAGTGATCGGCTGTTTTTGTTTAACTAACGAGTAGGTTAAAAGATATTCCGTTCAAGGCAGGTCTCTGACCGGGATTGTAGAGCGATATTGTAATGTCAGAGAATATAGTTGATAATCATTATCATTCATGTTATATTGTTCACTAGTAAACAAAATATAAGAAATTATTTAAAAAAACTCTATTATTTAAATGATATTTTTGTTTACAAGTAAATAAGGAGCGATCACAGGATGATCTCAAAAGATCGAACCAAACAGTTACTTTATGACCAATTTATCCGTTTTTTACATGTGTATGAGAACCACAAGGATACAGAAATCGAGCATTTCCTAAGTATCGCCCAGCGAGAAAGTATCGAGAAAATCCCTCAGCATCTGACCGCGGTTCATATGATAGATTGCATAGGGAAGCATGAGCCTATTAACAACACGGGTATTGCCGAGGCGATGAATTTGTCCAAAGCAAGTATCACCAAAATTGGCAACAAACTGCTGGAGGAAGGATTCGTCAAACGTACGAAAATGAATGACAACAAGAAGGAAAGCTATTTCCGGTTGTCACCGCAAGGCAAAAAAATCTTTGAACTGCATGAACGTCTGCATATACATGAGACTGAGCGCTTCTATCATACTCTCGACAAATATTCGGAAACGGAGCTAAAAGTAATCCATCAATTTCTTCAAGACAGCAGTATAAATATGGAATCCAGATTGAACGAAGGAGAGTGAAGCATTTGAGTCTGGCGGAATTGATCAGGGAGCGCAGGAGTATTCGTAAATGTAACTCTACGCCGGTGGATCAGGAGTTAGTTGTTGAATTACTGCGTAAGGCTATTCAGCTTCAACCATTGGTTGAGGCTGGCTCGTGGCGTGTGGTATATGCCGGAACTCCAGAAGCACGCAAACGGTTGGTGGACTGCATGTTGGAACAGATGTCGCAGAGCAAGCTCGGCAAGCTGATTCCAGGGAAACTTCTGGATGTTTTTAAAAAAAGAATTACCGATATTCCTGCCCACGTCATTGTTATGTCGACTGTAGGACCGAATCGTCTGACCAATGACCGCAATTATGCGGCTGCCTGCGGGGTGATGCAGAGCTTCCAACTGCTGGGCTGGGAACGAGGGTTAGGAATGTTGTGGGATACAGAGTCCATGATTCAGCATGAAGGGTTCTTCAATGGAATTGGCTTACGTCAGGATGAAAGATTTGTTGGTATTCTTCATATAGGATATTACGACAAAGCGCCAAGAAGTCGGAAAAGGACGCCAGCCGAGCAGAAGTGGACCGTATTGCGAGGACAGTCTACATAGAAGAGGAGGATCTAAAAATGAAATTGTCAGATCTGGAAGGAGACATGGACGGTCCGAGTGAGTTTTTGGATCGACCCGTATCGCAGGATCTAATCCTTGAGTTGCTCAATCATGCCGTATGGGCGCCAAATGATGGACTCCGAGAGCCGTGGCGATTTATCTTTGCCGATAACCGGTATGGGGACATCATGCAGGGATTACAGGAGCCTGCCCCTGCGTATCTTCTGGTCTTGGTGAAGGAAGAGGCGGATCATCTTAAGCGGGAAGAGGACTTTGCAGCTGTCTGCTGCCTAATTCAGAATTTCCGCTTGCTGGCTCATGAGCAAAGTCTGGGTGTGCGCTGTACCTTACATGATTGGATGTACGACCCGAGCCGTACTGAAATGTTTGGTGTACTGAGTAACGAGCGCATTGCTGCGGTTCTGGAATTGGGATACGGTGCAAATCAGTGGAAAGGGAATACTGAGTTACCTGAGAATCAACTTCATTTTGAACTGCTGTAGGGGTGGAGACGATGGGATGAGACTCCAACAAGTGAATAAATCCAAATCCCACTTGATTTAATCCATTTTCTATACCTATTTTTAATAGTGGGATTTGCAAACAGATGTTGTGCCCAGTTAGCCCAGTTAGTTTGATGAAAGTGAGAGGAAGGTATAGGGGTGAGTATTTATTACGCTTCAAGCAAAGAGGATATCACTAAGGATGCACTCCAAGAGTTATTTCTTTCGGTAGAATGGGAGTCTGGGAAGTATCCAAATGAGCTTTTACAAGCAATCGGAGGGTCTCATTCCATTGTTACCGCTTGGGAAGGAGATAAGCTTGTCGGTTTAATAAATGCTTTGTCAGATGGTGTTTTAACGGTATATTTTCATTATATGCTTATTCATCCGAGTTATCAGAGTATGGGTATAGGTAAGGAAATGATGAAGATTATGCTTGATAGATATAAAGGGTGTAAAACTAAAGTATTAATTTCTTATCCTCATGCAGTGGATTTCTATAGTAAATTTGGCTTTAATACAGAGGATGGAGCTACACCCATGTTTATCTCAGAGTTGATATGATTGAACTTTAACGGGAAACTATAGTTTAATGAAACTCAGAAGGCAGCCGATCAAAGTAATCGGATGCCTTTGTTCAATTTAACTTTAATTAATTTTCAGTTCAGCTAAAAAGCGGTACATGTGTTTTAGTAGAACTATATTATATACTATCATAACTGATTGAGCTTGCTTTCAGGCTCTTCACCATTTTCTACACGTCTTATATTCTTTATAAAGAAATCATATCTTTTTTTATGAAATTTCCGACCATCAGGCATTCCTGCTGTATGGGGAGTAAGTATCACATTACCCATATTCCGGAGCTCACTGTCCATAGGAAGCGGTTCAGATTCAAACACATCCAGGCATGCGCCTGAAATATCTCCGTTTTTTAATGCATCAATCAAGTCACTTTCGTTGACAATCCCGCCGCGGGCTGTATTGATAAAAAGAGTGGACTTCTTCATTTTCTTGAATGCCGCTTTGTTGATCAGCTGCTTGGTTTGCTGATTCAGGGGTATATGTACACTGATTATGTCCGATGTGCTTACAAGAGTATCGAAATCCGTCATTTCTACAAAACCGTCCGATTGTACAAAGGCATTTCTCGCATAAGCCAGCACATTCATATCAAAAACCCTGCAAAACGCAGCTACTTTTTTTCCAATAGCGCCCAAACCGATAATCCCAATCGTCTTGCCCTTTAATTCACTCCCTGTATAGTCCAATTGATTTTCATCCATCTTGTTTTTCATGAAAGTATCAAGAAAAGGTATGTTTTTATAATAAGATAATATCAGTGCCATTACGTGCTCGGCCACTGCCTGTGCATTCACTCCTGCAGCATTGGCCACCCAAATGCCGAGCTGTGTACAGGTAGGGACATCTACATTATCAAATCCTGCACCCGTCTGTACCAATTTTAATTTTTTTGCGATGGAAAGCAGGTTGTAATCCACTTTAATATGTTCAGGAATGATTACCTGGCAATCTTCAATATGATGCAGCATTTCTTTTCCAGGCGGGACCACTACAACGTTCCAGTCTTGCGGAAAATACCTTGCAATATTTGATTTTGAGGTCTCGCTAAAATAGCCAACGATGAGAATCTTCATTATTAAACCACCTTTCATAACCTATACTTATACACTTCATCAGCAGTAGGACCTCTTGAAAGGGCATTGATCGGTGCATTTAGCCTATGAAGGATCGGACCAAATGCTCCAAAGTTTCAAAGACGCTACGTTATCGTGCGACGCTTTTATTTTATGGCTGTATTCTCATTTTATCAACTTTATTTTATATTGAACTTGTGAACAATAGAGTACATTAGGGAAGTATGGAAAAGAATCTAGATAAACAATATACTAGCTATATAGTTTTTTGTTGAGGTGAAAATCAAATGGATGAAATCGATGAGTCAAAACAAATTGTATTACAAATCGGCGGTGCATTGAAAAAGTACAGAAAAGAAAAAAACATGACCTTAGACGACTTATCAGAATTAACGGGCGTAAGCAAACTTACTCTGGGTAATATCGAACGTGGCGAGACAAATCCAACTTTGGCCATTATATGGAAAATTTCAAAAGGAATATCTTTACCGCTATTGGCTTTGTTCACATCAGAGAAACCTGTTAGTTTGTATCGAGCAGGCGAGGGATTGCGGTTTTCTAATGATGAAAAAAATTGGATCATTGAACCCGTCTTTAAAAGCAACGATATTGAAATGTGTCGGGCATACTTACAGCCAAATAGCTCGTATTATCCTGAAGGTCATCATGTGAATACAACTGAAATTGCGACAGTAATGACGGGTTCCATTGAGTTACAAGTCAATGGAGAGATTTACACATTGAATCAATATGATACGATCAGCTTTCGTGCAGATTATCCTCACGCTTATACCAATCATACGAATAACGAAACAGTGCTCCATATATCCTTAAAATATGGTTTCTAGTAGTCGAAAATCCACTTATTAAATACAACTCCGAATTCCATGACGGGAATTCAGAGTTGTATTTTTTTAATCAATTTTAGTATGTTATAAAATAATTATTGTTTATTAAAATATATTATACTATACTTTTGTTATTCGCGCGGATGTTATATCAAAGTTTTTTAGCCACCAGGAAGCAAATATAATACGTAAGAATTCAGGAAGGAGAAATGAAGAATGCCGAATAAACAAAATAAAAAATTCGTGCCATCCTCTGTAGGGCTGATCATTATCGGCATTATTGTTATTGCAGCTAATTTACGTACTCCCTTAACCTCAGTTGGTCCTTTAGTGGGTTTTATAAGGGATGACGTTCATATTTCAAATACATTAGCAGGCCTGATCACAACGGTTCCCTTGCTTGCCTTTGCTTTGTTATCGCCTCTAGTACCGAAATTAGGAAGAAAGTATGGGGTAGAGCGTATCATTTTGATTGCCCTAATCTTTCTGACTGTTGGTATTGTAATACGATCTTTATCTGGCGCAGTTAATCTGTTTATTGGAACAGCAGTTCTTGGATTCGCCATTGCCATATGTAATGTATTATTGCCAAGTATAATCAAAAGGGATTTCCCAAATAAAATTGGCTCCATGACAGGAGTTTACTCCATTTCGATGAATTTATGTGGAGCAATCGCATCGGGAATCAGTGTACCGCTAGCCATGAACGCAGGGCTAAAATGGCAGGGAGCATTGGGAATATGGGGGATTCTAAGCTTTGTATCGATCCTCTGTTGGTTACCCCAATTAAGAAATCAAACGAAACAAACAGCCACGACGAGTCAACAAGTGGCAAGCAACGATGTGAATGTTTGGCGATCCCCGCTTGCTTGGCAAGTAACCTTGTTCATGGGTATACAGTCTATGGTTTTCTATGTGTTGATCGCATGGTTGCCTGAAATTTTAAAGCAGCAAGGAATTGACTCCAACCAATCTGGATGGTACCTCTCGATCATGCAGTTAGCGATGCTTCCATTTACCTTTATTGTCCCTGTTATTGCTGGGCGCATGTCTAGCCAACGTTTGTTAGTGGTCATCACAAGCATTTTGCTTTTGACGGGGACGCTCGGACTTCTTTACGGAAGTTCTAATGTCATTCTGTTGTGGATCGTCATACTTGGAATTGGTGGAGGCTTCGCCTTTAGTTTGGCCATGATGTTTTTCGGGTTGCGCACTGAAAATGCGCATCAAGCAGCGGAACTATCTGGCATGGCCCAATCGATCGGATATCTTCTTGCCGCAATCGGTCCAGCCCTTATAGGATATCTGCACGATGCAACAAATAGTTGGAACCTGCCACTTTTCATTCTTCTTGGGGCTTCGGTGTTACTCTTTTTAGTTGGTATAGGAGCAGCAAGTAATCGTGTTGTAGGTAGTCGAAATGGTTACGAACTGCCACGGAAAGGATGATAACGATGTTTGACAAAATTATGGTGGCCATTGATAAAGCTGAAATAACGAACAAACTCCTTGATGCAACCGTTGAAATAGTCCAAAATAAACAAATTCAAGTTACCTTGGTTAATGTCAGCCAGGATTATGTGTCGAGCGGCATGACATATGTACCAGAGAATTTTTTGGAAGACATACTGAACGAAATGGAAAAAGCGAGTTTGGAACAGTTGCATCAAGCCAAATCTAAATTAAAGTCTGCGGGGATTAATCCGGAAACTGTTCATCTTAAGGGAGACCCTGGGCATGAAATATTGAATTATGCAAGGGATACCGAGCAGCAACTTATAATTATCGGAAGCCGTGGGCTAAGGGGTGTAAAAGAAATGATGCTTGGAAGTGTCAGTCACAAGGTTTCACAGCTATCAAGTTGCCCAGTCCTCATTGTACATTAACTCCTCCAGGAACTGTTTAGATGATGCATTATTATACGGCGGGGAACGTTTATAGTATAAATAAGTGTTAGAAATCATTCCGCCTAGGGATCAAACAGAACTCATGACAGATCTCAAAGACAATCCGCATGCGATGCCTCTTGAAGCATTGGGCCCGAATGAAGGAGCCTTTGTAACCCAGGTTAACGATATGATGACTCAGGTACCAACAGATCATTAATTCGATCCTTAGGCTGTGAAACTCAATACCATGAAATAATTAAAAGCCCGCAAGGACGCGGGCTTTTGTTTGTTTTAACGAATTATGTCGAGGAACAAGATATAAAAAGGCACCCGCCTTAAGGCAGGTACCATCTCTATAGAGATCAAGTGTACATTACCTGCCGGGAATTTCATTCAGCGAGTGTTCTTGTTCCTCCAGCAGTCGTTTCAGCTTTTGGCGCTGCCGTTTTTCCTTCTGACGGCGCTCTTTGTCCTCAGCCTTTAGAGCCTTGAGCAGGGAGAAACACATACCGATAAGGACAACAGCGAACGGCAATGCGGTTACAATGGATGCCGTCTGGAGGCCGTTTAACCCCCCGCTGATTAGCAGTACTACCGCGATGGCGGACTGCATGATTCCCCAGGTTAATTTCACTTTTGTACTTGGATCCAGCTTGCCATCTGAAGTGAGCATGCCCAGTACAAAGGTAGCCGAATCAGCCGACGTAATAAAGAAGATCATGATCAGGAGTGTAGCGATGAATGCTACGATCGTGCCCAAAGGCAGCTGCTCCAACATAAGGAATAAAGCGGTTGTCGTATCTTCCTTGACGGCCTCCGCCAGATGAGCGGCATTGAACAATTCCATGTGAAGTCCTGTTCCGCCGAAGACGGAGAACCAGATAAATCCGAAAAGACTTGGAATAACCATGACGTAAATTACAAATTCCTTTATGGTTCTTCCTCTGGATACCCTTGCGATAAAAGTGCCGACAAAGGGAGCCCACGAGATCCACCATGCCCAGTAAAATAACGTCCATGCTCCAATCCATGTTTCTCTTGAGAACGGCGTCAGTCTCAAACTCATGTTAATAATATTCTGCATGTAACTGCCCAAGGTTGTTGTGAATGTGTCAAATATAAAAGAAGTCGGTCCAGTCACCAATACAAACACCATTAATAGCACAGCTATAACGAGGTTGACGTTGCTCAGAATCTTAATACCTTTATCCAGACCTGAGGTTGCCGAGATTAAAAACAGTACGGTTACAACTGTGATAATGGCAACCTGAGACAGAATTGAGTTAGGAATACCGAATAAGTGATTCAGACCCCCGCCGATCTGAAGTGCACCCAATCCAAGCGAGGTCGCAACACCAAAGATGGTGGAAATGACCGCCAGAATATCAATGACCTTACCAAGCCAGCCTGCAGCAAGACGCTCACCTATCAGAGGAATAAAGGTGGAACTGATCAGCCCTTTGAATCCTTTCCGGAACTGGAAGTAAGCAAGCGCTAAGCCGATGACGGTATAGATAGCCCAAGGATGCAGCCCCCAGTGGAAAAAGGAATAACGCATTGAAAGTATGGCTGCTTGCGTTGTTTCGGGTACCGCCCCCTCCGGTGCAGATAAATAGTGGGACAGCGGTTCAGCAACTCCCCAGAAAACCAGCCCAATGCCCATACCAGCGCTAAACAGCATGGACAGCCAGGAAACCGTAGAATATTCTGGTTCATCATCGTCATCCCCCAGCCTAATACCGCCAAATCGGCTGAACGCCAGATAGAAAGCGAAGATCAGGAAGAACAGTGTCGCTAGCAAATAAAACCAGCCAAAATTCTGAATAGAGAAGTTGTAGGCAACGTTAGCCACATCCGCCAGCTGATCAGGAGCGACGGCTCCCCATATTGCAAACAGTGCAACGATGATAATTGTGATTGTAAATACCATGATGAGACCTCCGTTATGTAAGCTTCAGCCAACTGTTCCTTAGTATGTGCTAGTCCGACCTGTAATATTTCGGAAAGCCAGCTGTTGATAAATTAAAACAAACCGCCGTGTAATGAAACACCCGTCGGTTTGTTTTGATCTTGCCTGAATAATATATATTGCCTATAATCTCTTGTTAATCTGAGATAAGGAAGATAGGGTGATAGGGATGACATTGGAGATTGCTACGTTTATCGACTGTACTTTAATTAGATTCATATGAAGGCAGAGACCCGTCCGATGTGGATCGGGCCATAAACATGATATGCGAATTTAACTCTCGGGAAACGATAGCTTAATAAAACCAAAGGAGGCAGCGGATCAACATGATCGGCTGCCTTTTTTCGTTTCTTAGAAATACAAGTTTCTTTGTACGTTTTTGTTTACAAGGTTTTATCGATTACAATGGATAATTTGTAGTTAGCATAATTGTTCAACTCTAATAAAAATTGGTTTAACGCTTCGTTACTTGGAAACCTACATTCAAGCAGATAGCATCCATCACCGCTTATTTTGTAATTATTTAGGATGTGATCCTCTTTAGAATGAATAAATGAAAGAAATGGTTGATGGTGTGTATCTTTAATATAGATATTTAGAAATGCATACGTAAAACATCCTAATTTTGCGTGATTAACTTTAATGCTGTATCCCTCTATAACTCCAGTATCCTCAAGTTTTTCTACCCGGGCTGCTGCTGCAGGTCCAGTTAGATGAACTCTTTCCCCTAATTCTTTCATCGTAATTCGGCTATTTTGGCTCAGTTCTTCAATAATTCGTTTATCTGTTTGATCCAAATCAAAAGCATCTCCTTTAAAAAATAAAGTAAAAAGACCAATACACTTTATTTAATCTGTGTATTTGAAGTTTGCATTTAGTATAAACTTATCATTGTCAACAAACAAAATTAAAAAACAGAAGGAGAATTATATATAAATATGCACATTCAACTCGTTCGAAATGCAACAATCATTGTTCATTATGCAGGTAAAAAGTTCCTAGTCGATCCATTACTCGCGGACAAGGGTCTATATGATCCATTCTCGGCGGGGATCAGAGAGGATTTGAGAAATCCTATAATTAACTTGCCCATGTCCGTTTACGATATCATTAAAGATGTCGATGCTGTTATTCTGACTCATTTGCATCTGGATCACTACGATGATATAGCCAAAGCAGTGCTTCCAAAAGGCATCAAAGTTTTTGTACAAAACGAAGAAGATGCTAAACAAGTTGAAAGTGACGGTTTTCAACAAGTAGAAGTACTTACTGAAGATACCCTTTTTGAAGGTATTCAGTTAATTAAAACAAAAGGCGAGCACGGCAGAGGGAAAGATTTATTAAAAATGATGGGACAGGTATGTGGTGTTGTCTTCAAACATCCCAATGAGAAGACGTTGTACCTTGCCGGAGATACAGTATGGTATGAAGGTGTCAAAAATGAAATCATTTCCCACACGCCTGAGATTATCGTGTTGAACGCTGGAAATAATAGTTTCCATGATTGGGGCTCACTTATAATGGGCAAAGAAGATGTTTACGAGGTGCATAAGGCGGCTCCCAACGCCAAAATTATATCAGTCCATATGGAAGCCGTTAATCATTGGACATTATCTAGAAAAGAACTAAAAAGCTTTGGAGAAGAAAAGGGATTCACCTCTAGCTTATTAGTTCCCGAAGACGGCGAATCGTACACTTTTTAGGAGGATGTTATGAACCACACGAATCCTAAACTGTGGACGAAAAACTTTATTATTCTTTCGTCTGTCAATTTCATCATGACATTAATTTTCTTTTTATTAAACGCGACGATCACTCTTTATGCAATTAATGAATTTGATGCATCAACCGGCCAAGCTGGTATCGTCGCAGGTATTTTTATTATCGGTTCTTTATTAGGGCGTTTGTTTACAGGACGTCGTATACCTTCCAAAAAAATCTTGATGACCAGCTTGTTTTTATTAATTTTAACTACATTACTTTATTTCGTTCATCTTAATGTTAACTTTCTCATCTTAAATCGGCTTTTAAACGGGATCACAGTGGGTATTATATCTACAATTGTGAGTACGGTTGTTGTATTTAGCCTTCCTGCATCACGAAAAGGTGAAGGGATAAGTTATTTTGCAATTAGTACGGCCTTGGCCACAGGAATCGGTCCATTTATTGGTTTAGTTTTGAGTCGAAATTCAAACTTTGATATGATTTTTTCTTTAAGCTTATTGCTTGGAATTTTTAGTTTAGTAATCGCATTTTTTCTGAAGTTTCCCGCAACATTCAAGATTAAGAAGAACAATAAAAAGGGAATAAAAATCTCTGACTTTATTGAGCCAAAAGCAATGCCGATCGCAATTATTATTTTTTTCATGACTTTTTGTTTTTCCGGTATAGTTTCATATTTAAATATTTATGCTTTGGAGTTAGGGTTAGTAGACACAGCAAGTTTCTTCTTTATGGTATATACTTTTTTTGTCTTAATATCACGACCTTTTACTGGACGAATAATGGACAAAAGAGGAGCTAACATTATCATATATCCGGCTCTTATTATATATGGAGTAGGGATGCTTCTTTTAAGCTCAGTTAACAATAGCTTTACATTGTTATTGGTAGGAGCATTAGTTGCATTGGGATTTGGTAATATTTCTTCCGTAACTCAAGCCATAGCCATCAATTTAGCTGAACCTCACCGAGTTGGCTTAGCAACTGCGACGTTCTTTATATTTTATGATCTAGGGAACGGATTTGGCCCATCTATTATCGGTTTGATAGTTCCAGCTACAGGATATAGTGGTTTGTATGTAATACTCGGATTAATTGTTTTAGCTACATTTTTTCTATATTACATGTTGTATGGAAAGAAAGAAGGTAAAATTCAAAATCAAGTGGTGAACTAAGGAGGCAGTCGGTCAAGAGGACCGGCTGCTTTTGTTCAATTTTGGTAGGGAATTATTCATATTTCCAAGTAGCCGATTTTCAATTCCCTATTGGCAAACATTTAATAATTAAATGTTTTTGCATAATTTTATCCTGGTTGTTAAAAATGAGTAACGATAATATTCATGAACTCTCAGTGACTAGATATAAATAAATAATCGGGAATAGCACGTAAAAGCTATTAGCTTAAAGGAGTGTTACAAAAATGAAAGCAGTTGTGATTAATCAATATGGAAGTAAAGAAGAGTTAGTTGAGCAGGAAGTGAATAAACCAAGGGCAGAAGCCAATCAAGTGGTTGTAAAACTAGAGGCTACATCCATTAATCCAATCGATTGGAAATTAAGAGAGGGTTACTTAAAAGAAATGTTTGATTGGGAATTCCCTATTATCTTAGGTTGGGATGTAGCTGGAGTCATAACTGAAATTGGTTCAAACGTTACGAAGTGGAACGTTGGGGATCGAGTATTCAGTCGTCCTGAAACAACTCGTTTCGGTGCGTATGCTGAGTATACAGCAGTTGATGAGTACCTACTGGCAAAACTACCTGATTCAATCTCATATGAGGAGGCTGCGGCTGTACCTTTAGCTGGTTTAACAGCATGGCAGGCACTGTTTACTCATGGCGATCTAAAAGAAGGTGAAACTGTACTTATTCACGCTGGAGCTGGTGGTGTAGGTATCTATGCCATTCAATTAGCAAAGTATGCCGGCGCTCATGTTATTACAACAGCAAGTGAAAAAAATCATGAACTTCTTTATTCGTTAGGTGCTGATCAGGTCATTGATTACAAAAAGGAAAACTTTGAAGAGATTCTAAAAGATATAGATTTAGTGTTTGACACGATGGGTGGAGAAGTAGCTGAGAATAGCTATAAGGTGCTTAAGCCAAATACCGGAAGACTAATCACCATTGTTGGTGAACCCAATCATGATACTGCTAAGTCTCACAATGTATCAGCAAAGGGGATTTGGCTACAGCCAGATGGTGATCAATTGCAGAGAATGGCAGATCTAATGGAAGAGAAAAAGATAAAGTCGATTGTAGGGGCAACATTCCCGTTTAGTAGACAGGGTATTTATGATGCACATGCTTTGAGTGAAACCCACCACGCTGTAGGTAAAATTGTCATTACATTTTAAAAAAGGACCGTAAGTGTTCATCTTCCATCGATGAATGCTTTCGGTCCTTTTATGTTTATCCTGTGCCTTTATGCTCTGTCAGCATCTTAATAAAAATATCTAATAACGACGGTATCGGTTTCCGCCTCTCTTGGTTAACGTCTTCGGAAGGCTCCGCCGCGTGCCAGCGCGAAGAAGATAAGCAGGGCAATAATCGAGCCAACGATGGCTGGAATAATATGAAATCCGCCAATCACCGGCCCCCTTGGTCCCAGCAATTCCGTTCCTAACCAGGAACCGATAAAACCCGCAATAATGTTCCCAAGTACACCGCCCGGTACGTCCCGCCCAATCAAGTTGCCGCTTAACCAGCCAATAAGTCCACCAACAATGAGTACCCAGAGCAGATCCATGGATTGTTCTCCTTTCTTTGGGTTTATTACAAGTTATGTTGGGCTCAGTGGAATATACCTCACCTTCCAGTTGGTGGAGGAATCTAAAGTGTCTATGCTAAGATGGGGGTAAATGATGATTCAAGCTGGGGAACAAGGCTAGAAGGGGTGCACATTGAAGAAAATACTTGTCATTGACGATGAAGTCGCAATCAGAGATTTAATTGAGCTCGTACTGAGAAGAGAAAACTACGTCGTTCAAACGGCTGAAAACGGTAAAATAGCCCTGCAGCTGCTGGATGCTTTTGGACCGGACCTGGTGGTGCTTGACTTGATGCTGCCTGACTGCTCCGGATATGACCTGTGTAAGGAAATCACCGGGAAACGTGCCGTTCCTGTAATCATGCTCTCTGCCAAAAATGAGGTAATCGACAAGGTGTTGGGACTAGAGCTAGGGGCGGAAGATTACATGACCAAACCCTTTGACAATCGTGAATTGCTCGCTCGGATCAAGGTGATTCTGAGAAGAAACGAGAGCAAGGAGGAATCAAGTGAAGGAACAGAAGTGAAATCTACACGCATCATTCATGAAGAGCTGACATTTGATCTGGAAAGCCGAAGGGTGCTAAAAAACGGTGTACCCGTGTCTTTAACGGCCAAAGAGTTTAAAATTCTGGAAACGTTACTCAAAAGGCCAGACAAAATCTTTACCCGGGATGAGCTGCTGCAGATCGGATGGGGATATGACTTTATGGGAGACAGTCGCAGTGTGGACATGACAATCATGCGATTACGGAAGAAGCTGGAGGATAACGCGGACGAACCGAAGTATGTCAGGACGATCTATGGATTTGGCTATCAACTTGGAGGTGGCGAGGCCTGAAGTATGCAACCCGGTTACTGCTGAATTATTTATTTTTCTCCGTACTGTCCTTTGGCATCATCATTTTTGCGGTGAATAAAGCCATCGATTACTATAGCTTCATTACCATTGAAAAACAGATGATGGAGAAGGCGGATCTGTCCGAGTTGTCCTTCCGTGAGGTGTTGGCACAGCATAGATCATCGACAGGAGAGCCCCAGACCAAGGAAATTGTCAGACTTGCTCTAGAGAAGCTGAAAGCTTCAGGCAAGGAAGTACGTATCTATGACAGCTCCAAGCAGTTGCTGGGCTTGGCTGTGGATGGCATCATCATTAATGATGGCAAACCTCTTATTTTTGAAAAAAATATTGAGAAAGCTCTGAGCGGCAGTTATGCCTACACCGTAACGGAAGATCATCTGCTTTATTTTGCCACTCCGATTCAGGATCAATACTACCAAAACGCTTATGTGTATGAGTTCGTGGAGGACATTTCCTACTTTTATGCGATTATGGATCAAATCCGTTATATCCTGTTTGCGGGTGCAGGCGGATTTATTGTGCTGATTACGTTATCCAGCCTGTGGATTGCCCGCAACACAACCAAGCCGATTAAGCTGTTGCTTGGCGCTGCGCAAAGTTTCTCTAGACAGGAGTTTCGGAGAGTTCATCTAAACCGGAAGGATGAGCTGGGCATGCTGGCAGATGGGCTGGATTCCATGGGGCGGCAGCTTCATGATTACATTCAGTATCAGAAACAATTTGTCTCCAACGTATCTCACGAGTTAAAAACACCCTTGGCAGCCATCCGTGGTTTCTCTCAATACTTGGTTGAAGGGGAGAACGAGAACAAGGAGCTGCAAAAAATCTATGCTCATCTGCTGCAGGAATCGGATCGGCTGACGCGCTTGATTAATGAACTGTTGTTGCTATCCCGATTCGACAAGGCTGGTTCTAACGAACTGGAAGCCCGGAAGACGGAAATGAACGAACTGATTCAGCAAGTCGCAACGAGTATGGGTGCCAAGGCCAAAGATAAAGGAATCGAGATTAGGTTCAGGGAGGCGGAAGCGGAACCGGAGGATAAGCTTCTGACGAGAGTCCACGCCAACGTGAATCCAATGCTGATGTCCCATGCGATCGCCAACCTTGTGGACAATGCCATCAAATATTCAGGCAGTCCATCGCTAATCGAATTGAAGTTGGAACATACGCCAAGCGAGGTAGTTATACGGATACGTGATCAAGGTATCGGTATCGCGGGCGATGAGCTGGAGAGAGTGCAGGAACGCTTTTACCGGGCGAAAAATGCAAGCACAGCGAACGGTTCAGGTCTTGGACTTTCTATTTGCAAAGAGATTGTAGAGCGGTTTAATGGATATATCGACATGGAAAGTCAAATCGGGGAAGGAACGACCGTTACGATAGTGTTACCCCGTGCGTAAACACGCGCGTAAATAGTTAACGTTACAAGATTGATACAATTTTGTTATGAGACTAACAAATGCTTTTTTTATAATGACTTCATAAGAAGAAATCACACATTTATGGAGGGATCATGATGAAATCGATAAACAAAGCTACAGCTGTTATCCTGCTGAGTATTTTACTAACGATGGCACTCACAGGCTGTCAGTCCAATGGTGCCAAGTCGCCAGAAGCGGCGCAGAGCTCGGCTGAAAAAAACACGCCCGACGAACAGAGTACTGAAGCGATTAAGGAAGGTTCAATGGAGAAGGAAGGCAATGTGGTGCTGAAGGAGCTTGCTTTTGTCTATAATGAGCACACCATTGCGATTTCGGATACAGCGAATGAAGATCAGATGGAACAGATGCTGGGCAAACCGGATAACCTGAAATCTCATACGTACAGTGCCGACGATGGAACAAACATGGATACGTTAATCGGTTTTACAGAAAAGGTTTATACGTATCCTGGTCTGGAGATTAAAACAATCAGTATACCGGAGGGGAAACAAGACTCCATCTTTCATATCGAAATCACAGATCCTAAGTACGCGACAGTGCGAAACATTAAAGCAGGAGATAGCCTGGATACACTCAAAAACGCTTACCCTGAGGGGAAACTGCTTGGTGATGGAGCCCCTAATGAGGAGGATGACTTCCGTTACGAGCCATCTAATTATGTGGATGTGATGTCGTTTCATATCAAAGATGCCAAGGTGGAGAGCATTCAGATCTACAGCCTTTTGGACTAATATTAAGTCGAAGGACAAGAACATAGTCCTATTGAAGTCGCTAATTTAGCGGCTTTTTTATTTTATCGGTACAATGGGATGCCATGGCATACACAGGGTAGGATCTGATACCATTAAAGAAAACGTAACGATTGTCCTAAGTATACGATTGTATAATAAAGCGAAAGGGTCATCCCTTATAGGATGGCTCTAAAACTTGCTGTTACAGACAACACGGAGGACAGTATCGTAAACGAAGAAGGTCGATTGAACTAACGGGAAACAATAGTTCCATGAAACCAAAGGAGACCGCCGATCAACAGGATCGGTGGCTTTATTCGACTACCGGGCAGTAAAGTTTAGTTATAATCAACTTTTATCACCATAAAATAAAGTTCACTTGATAAAATTGTGAAGTATAAATCACATTAACTGGAGTGGATACTATGCTTTCTGAAGAAGATTATGCGAAGGTGGCGAAAGAAGCTTTACATCAATACCCGATCATTTGGGAAAAACTTGTGTATCTCGGAAAGAGTGATAATGTTACATTTCAAGTTCAGACCAACGATGATAATCAAAAGTTTCTTATCAAAATCCATATCTCCTCGATTTCAATTCAATCAAAAGGGAATATCGCATCAGAGCTTATTTGGCTTGAAGCTTTGGTTAAAGATACAAATCTCGTCGTACCTGCACCGGTCAGAAATCTTCAAGGTGATCTGGTAACAGAAATAGCAACTGATCTTAGCGAAAATACAATCATGGTGACTATTCATCATTGGATTAATGGAATCGTACTTCAAAGAGAACCAACAAGTAATGAAATTGAAAATTTGGCTCTCTTAATGGCGGCTCTACATAAACATTCTATGCAATGGAATGCACCTGAAGGCTTTAATAGACCAATATACAATTCTGATCATTTATATTCATCACTTAATCAATTAAAACGGTTAGTAAATTTAGAGCTTATCTCAAGCGAAGTGTTTGTTCATGTGGAAGAGTCAGCACATAAAATAGCAAATGTGATACAAAATCATAAACGTTTGACAAGTAATTGGGGAGTTATTCATTCTGACCTTCATGAGAGTAACTATGTTTTTTATGAGGATACTCCTCGACCTATAGATTTTTCGAATTGTGGCTATGGCTTTTATTTATTTGACATGGCTGAAACATTTTTGCATCTTTCATCTGATAATAGGAAAGTATTTATTTCATCGTATAGCAAAGTAAATCAACTGGAAGAGAATTATGTCGAGTTATTAGAAGCATTTTTTATTTGGTCAATAATTAGGACTTTCGCATTCCATTCTCTAAATTCAAATGAACAACAATCCTTAGCGGCAAATTTTCCATCAGTTATTGAAAACTATTTTAGGAAATATCTTAAAGGAGAAAATTTTTTGTTAAACTAAGGAGTAGGTTAGTGTAATTTCCCGTTTTAGATAACGTTATAATATAAACAGAGTTCAAGACATGAATACAATAAATGGAGGAGTAGGATTGAACAAGTATGTGTTACATATAGTTGCAAGTGTAATTTGCATATTGTTACCTGCTGTTGGTCTCTTATATGTTTTGTGGGATAGCCACCAACCCAAAATAGGACCTGTAGGAGACGGAAAACCGAATTATCCTTCAATATCTCAATGGATATCTATTGGCTCTTCTTTTATTCTTGGAGTAGTTAATTTACCTCTTTCCATAATTCGATATAGACAAAAGGCTAAAGAAGATATTAAAAGTTAATGCTTTATTACGCTAACGTAGAAACTATAATTGAATAAACAACGAGAATGAAGCTGCCTGTGTTAGACCGGCTGCTTCATTACGTTAACGGGCAGGATAGATGAATTTTGTGAATATACTCCAGGTATGCGAACGATAAAAACATAAGTTTAACTTTTAAGATTAAAGACATGCCACAGTCTTCAAAGTTCACTGAATTCGTTAGCAATTTCGATCACAGAAAAAAGGTTGAACCCGTAAGTATTGGTGACCTCAAATACGATCATTCAGGTTATGAATTCATGAGAGATATAACCGGGCTAAAAGAAGGACAAAACTCCCGACTTAGCTAAAGATAGACTAAGCGGAGATCCTTTAGAAATTTATACAGAATATGAAGGGTTTGAGGGAGATATTTACACTTTCTATGAAATAGTAAAAAATACTAAAACAGACGAAGTGCTAGCTCATGAAAAAAAGTAGCTGAGGTTGCGAAATCAAGACGAATTCGATGAGTCGCTGAAACAAATAGGTTTTTCAAAAATTAAAACATATGGTGATTGGGAGTTTAAACAAGCAAATTCTGAGAATAGATCGTTTATTTTCCATTGTGTAAAATAGCAGTTAGTAAAAAATGTCGAGAAACAAGAACATGGTCCCATTCAAAGTCGCTATTTTAGCGGCTTTTTTATTTTATCGGTACAAGTTCTTGTATTTGAACAGATTGAACACAATTCTTATTTCTAAAATAACTAAAAAACATTGTTTCGTTTAAAATCCATTCAATGAAATTTGTTCATATATGATGAACTGGAGTATGATGGGGGAGGGCAATGCTGATAATCACTATAAAATCAATGCCACATATAGAGCGATATCTTCGAGCCTCAACGATCTGTGCGGATGGCATTCCGAAAGCATTACGTTTATACAAAAAACATGTATAGAGTGTAATTTTATATAGGTCTAAAGCTTTTGGACCCGGCTATACAACACCATACTTCCTTGAAGGGGGACATTTGTTTTGGATGAGCAGTTTCTAGATTTATTGGCAGAGAAATATGATACGGAAGAAAAAATCATAACAGAGATCATCAACCTTGAAGCGATCTCCAATCTCCCGAAGGGAACCGAGCATTTTGTCAGTGATTTGCATGGGGAGTTCCAGGCTTTTCAGCATGTACTACGAAACGGTTCGGGTACCGTCAAAGAGAAAATCAAAGAATTATTCCGAGAGGTTTGGACGGATCAAGAAATCAATGATTTTGCGGCGTTGGTTTATTACCCGGAAGAAAAAATACAGCTGGTTATAGGGGAACTGAGCAATAAACAGGCTTTGAACCAGTGGTATAGACTAACAATTGAACACATGCTTAAGCTTATTTCTTATGCCTCTTCCAAGTATACACGCTCGAAATTGCGTAAAGCTCTGCCGGAGCAATATGTATATATTGTAGAAGAGCTTCTATACAAGACGGATTCGACCAACAATAAGGATCCTTATTACGAGGAAATATACCGGCAAATTATATCCTTGGGCCAGGCGGATAATCTCATTATCGGCCTTGCTTATACGACACAGCGCCTGGTGGTTGACCATCTTCATGTGGTTGGAGATATCTATGACCGGGGGCCGTACCCCGATAAAATTATGGATACGCTGATCAACTACCATTCTGTAGACATACAGTGGGGGAACCATGATGTCCTCTGGATCGGAGCCTACGCAGGTTCTCTGGTCTGCCTTGCGAATATTATTCGGATCTGCGCCAGATATGACAATCTGGACATCATTGAAGATGTATACGGAATCAATCTGCGCCCACTGCTAAACCTGGCGGAGAAATATTATGAAGACAATCCGTCCTTCAGACCTAAGTTACAGGCTGGCCATAATGTATCGGAGCAGGAAATTCTGCAGATCACCAAAATTCACCAAGCCATTGCCATGATTCAGTTTAAACTTGAAATCCCGATTATCAAGAGACGCCCATACTTTAATATGTCTGAGAGACTTTTGCTGGAGCAGATTGATTACGACAACAATGAAATCAACATCTGCGGTAAAACGTACCACCTGGAAAACACCTGTTTCGCAACCGTAAATCCGCAGAAACCTGAACAATTACTGGAGGAAGAACGCCAGGTTATGGAAAAGCTGTTGTTTTCCGTTCAGCATTCCGAAAAGATGGCCAGACATATGAATTTTCTCATGAAAAAGGGTAGCCTTTATTTAAAATACAACGGGAATTTGTTAATCCACGGCTGTATTCCTTTGGATGAAGAAGGAAATATGGAAGAAATGCAGATTGAAGACAAGACATATGCGGGCCGTCAATTGCTTGATGTTTTTGAAGATTATTTACGTTACGCCTTTGCGCATCCGGAAGAGACAGAAGATCTGGCGACGGATATGGTATGGTACATCTGGACAGGGGAATGCTCCTCGCTCTTTGGAAAGAGAGAAATGACCACTTTTGAACGTTATTTTATCCAAGATAAAGAAGCACATAAAGAGAGAAAGAATCCGTACTACCATTTACGTGAAAATGAAGAGATCTGTCGAATAATCTTGCAGGAATTTGAGTTGAACCCAGATCATGGACATGTCATTAACGGGCACACGCCAGTCAAAGAAATTAGTGGAGAGAGCCCAGTTAAAGCAAATGGAAAAATGATCGTGATTGACGGCGGTTTTTCCAAAGCCTATCAATCCACAACGGGCATTGCCGGATATACCTTGTTGTACAATTCCTTTGGCATGCAGCTCGTCGCCCATAAGAAATTTAATTCAAAAGAAGATGTGTTATGTAACGGAACGGACGTGTTATCTCTAAAAAGATTGGTGGACAAAGAACTGGCGCGGAAGCTGGTGAGGGAAACCAATGTCGGAGAAAAGCTGCTGCAGAAAATCTCAAATTTGAAGGATCTATTAGACTATCGCTACATGAAATGAAACGATTCCTAAAAATACACACCTGGATCAACCGTTTGAGTGCGATTTAACAACGTAGAGGAAATGCGAATATGCCTGATGGTTCCGCTATCTTGACAGCTAGGGTATAAGAATACCACGTCGAATAAGAACAATAAGTTAGTGTCCTATTGACTGTTTTCAGTGAAAGATATGAACGCTGAACTTTATGACTTACAGTTGAACTAACGGAGGATTTTCAGTTTGTGGAGAGGAGGAAGATATGGACTACAATTCACCGAAGGAAGCAGTGTTTGAGACGAAACGGTTCCGTAACTGTACCATAGCGGCGGGTCGTCGTCATACCGTTGCTCTTAAATCTGACGGAACAGTAACAGCTGTGGGTGATAATAAATACGGTCAATGTAAGGTAAGCGATTGGTGCCATATCGTCGCAGTTGTTGCTGGTAATGTTCATATGGCTACGAATACCGGTAATGCCCATACCGTTGGTCTTAAATCTGATGGTACGGTAACAGCAATAGGTTGGAATAAGCATGACCAATGCAATGTAAGCGAATGGCGCGATATTGTAACCGTTTCGGCAGGTTGGTGCCGTACTGTTGGGGTTAAATCAGATGGTACCGTGGTTGCGGTGGGGCGAAATAATGAAGGGGAATGCAACGTGAACAGTTGGCATGATATTGTATCGGTCACGACGGGTGACTGGCATACAGTTGGTCTAAAAATAGACGGAACGGTAACAGCAGTTGGTAACAATAAGTATAACCAATGTAGCGTAAACGACTGGGCCGACATATTGGATGTTTCGGCGGGTTATCTTCATACTGTTGGGCTTAGATCGGATGGCACGGTAGTGGCTGTGGGTAGAAATAATGAAGGCGAATGCGACGTAAGCGGCTGGCGCGATATTGTAGCAGTTGCAGCGGGGAGTTATCATACTGTTGGTCTTAAGTCCGACGGTACGATGGTTGCTGTGGGTTCGAATAAACATCACCAATGCGATGTAAGTGGCTGGCACGAAATTAGAGCTGTTTCGGCGGGGTGTGCCCACACGATTGGATTGAAATCGGATGGTACGATGGTTGCTGTGGGTGATAATCATTATGGTCAATGTGATGTAAGCGGATGGAGTAGCATCCAACAATAAAATGTCGAGGGATAAAGACATATTCCCCTTGAAGTCGCTATTTTAGCGGTACGCTTAATGTATAATTTTAATTGATCGTTTTGAGTTATAGAAAGTACTCCAAATGACTATATTGACAAATTTAACGCCTTCCACTAAGATAATCGTACAAGTAAATAATGAATATAATCAGGATTGTTACTGATCAGCAGGCAAGACCGATTAATATGCAAACATGTAGAGTTTAAATGCCATGTGTGCACTATTAATGGTCTTTTTTATTTGCTAAATTCTGTTAACGTTTCATTTTAAAAGGAGATTCGTATGAAAATCACGCGAATTATTAATAATAATGTCGTCTGCGCTGTAAATGAAAGACGCCAGGAGATGATGCTTCTAGGAAGTGGTATTGGTTTTCAGAAGAAAAAAGGAGACGATGTGGACACAGAGAAGATTGAGAAAGAATTTTTCCTGAAGTCCAAAAATGTAACTGGAAAATTATATGCCCTGCTCGCGCAGATTCCGATGGAGTACATCCGTGTGTCCGATAGTATTATTCAATATGCCAAGCAGTCCTTGGATAAAGAGCTGAATGAAAATATATATTTGACGCTAACAGACCATATTAACTTCGCCGTATCACGCTATAAACAGGGAATGAACTTCAACAATGCGTTATTGTCTGAAATTAAAGCATTCTACGCCAATGAGTATCGAGTGGCTTTGAAGGCTTTGGATATGATTAATCAAGAATTCAACATTACGTTGCCTGAAGATGAGGCCGGCTTTATTGCGCTTCATATCGTCAATGCAGAACTCGGATCTGAAATGGAAGATACCATGAAGATCACGCAATTGATTCAAAAGGTCTTAAATATTATTCGTTATCAGTTCAAAATTCACTTTAACGAAAGCTCCCTTCACTACTCCAGACTGATCACACATCTAAAGTTTTTTGCCTATCGTCTGTTTAACAATACGGTGATGAAAAGTAATGATAGCGATTTCCTCAATATTATTAAAGAAAAATATAAGCTAGAGTACCAATGTAGTCTAAGAATTGCGCAGTTGATCCGGGTAGACTATGGGAAAGAATTAACCGAAGACGAATTGGTATATTTAACTGTTCATATCAAAAGGGTGACTGATGAAGAAAGGGATTAACCCATCATCGCTCCATAATGACTATACTAGGATTGTTACTGGTGATGCAGGCAAGACCTAGAGTTCCATCGTGTATAGAGCATATCTATATTCGATAGAACTCTAGGTCTTTTTTTTGTAAAAGAATACATTGAAGGGGGAACAAAAAATGAAACATGAACAAACGGCTACCGACATTCTAAAACTTGTTGGTGGTGAAAAAAACATTGAAAGTGTTACACACTGTGCTACCAGGCTCCGCTTTAATTTGAAAGACGAGTCGATTGCAAACAACGAAGCACTGAAAAACGTACAAGGAGTTGTGGGCATTGCCAGTAGTGGAGGTCAGTATCAGGTCATTATCGGTAATGAGGTCAACAACGTCTATAAAGCCCTTGCTCAACTAGGGAACTTTACAAGCAAGAATGATGCTCCAACTGTGAAAAAAGGAAAAGTCTCTACGGTTCTGGACACGATTGCCGGAATCTTCACACCGATTCTACCCGCAATGATCGGTTGCGCCATGATTAAGGCAGTTCTTCTCATTTTGAAAACCTTTAATCTGGTTGACCTTGACGGTCAATTTAATACAATTATGACTTTTGTCGGAGATGCGGCTTATTACTTCTTGCCAATGCTACTCGCCTGGAGTGCTGCTGTTAAACTTAAAGCTAATGTGGGCTTTGCGTTAACCATTGCGGGTATCTTGTTACATCCTAGCTTTTCGGCGTTGATGTCTGCGGGTGAGCCTGTTACGTTCTTCGGTCTACCTGTTACACAAGCAACGTATTCTTCTTCCGTTATTCCAATTATTTTAGCCGTATGGATCCTGTCATATGTGGAACGATTTGCTGAAAAGTATTCTCCTTCCGTGATCAAATCCATTTTGAAACCGTTAGTTGTAATACTTGTTATGGCACCTCTAACATTAATTGTTCTAGGCCCACTGGGTGCAATTGCCGGTAACTACCTTGCTTCTGCTGTATCCTATGTCAATACACACGCAGGATGGTTAGTGTCTGGTATTATTGGCGGTGCGTTCCCTTTCCTGATTCTGACGGGAATGCACTATAGTTTGGGACCCGTTGTCCTCACTGCTTATGCACAGACAAAAACCGATGGCATTGTTGGCCCAGGTATGCTCGTACACAATATTGCTCAAGGTGCAGCTGCGCTCGCGGTCGCATTAAGAACCAAAAATAAGGCATTTAAACAAGTTGCATACTCTACAAGTGTAACTGCGCTATTAGGTATTAGCGAACCTGCATTGTTTGGTGTAAATCTACGGTTGAAAAAACCGCTGATCGCTGTTGTCATTGGTGGTATTGTAGGCGGAATATATGTTGGCTTGTTCGGTGTAGCTCGATCTGCTCTAGGCATTGCCGGCTTGGCTACGTTACCAGCATTTATTACAGATAATCCATGGAACCTAATGCATGCAGCAATTGGTCTCGTCATTAGCTTTATTGTCACCTTCTTAATGACCCTTATTTTAGGATTTGAAGATGTGCCTGAGGATGGAACGAATCAACAAGCAACAGCGAAGTCTTCTTCAACAAACCATGTGCCTGTTGTTGGCGTCTCTGAGCATGTGCTCATAGCACCAATGACTGGTCGAGTTCTAGAGTTATCGAGAATAAAGGACGAAGCCTTTGCAACTGGAGCTATGGGAAAAGGGATCGCCATTGAACCTACAGTTGGAAAGCTTGTTTCACCAGCCGATGGTGTAATATCCGCGGTATTCCCTACCTTCCACGCAATCGGTATTAGCTCGAATAATGGTGCTGAGCTCCTCGTTCATATTGGCATGAACACGGTCAAGCTGAAAGGTGAACATTTCAAGGTACATGTGCAAGAAGGCGATGAAGTAAAAGCTGGGGATTTACTTATTGAATTCGATACAGATGCAATAGCCGCAAAAGGTTATGACCTGACTACACCTATTATTGTTACGAATTCAGATGACTTTACAGATGTAATTGGTATAGACAAACCATCGATTACGATCGGTGAAAAACTAATGAAGATCATATAAGGAGGAATTGCCAATGAAGAACACAACCGTATTCCCAGACTCTTTTATGTGGGGCGGCGCAACAGCGGCGAATCAATACGAGGGTGCCTGGAACATTGATGGTAAAAAGGCAAGTACAGCAGATATGATGACGGGTGGAACACATACTACTCCAAGACGGATCACTAAACACATTGAGGAGGGGGTAAACTATCCTTCCCATGAGGCAGTAGACTTTTACCATCACTACAAAGAAGATATCCGTCTGTTTGCAGAGATGGGCTTTCGATGCTTCAGAATGTCCATTGCTTGGTCCAGAATATTCCCCAACGGGGACGATGTAACGCCAAATGAAGCAGGACTTCAATTTTACGACAAGGTGTTTAGTGAACTGAAAAAGTATAACATTGAACCCATCGTTACGATCTCACATTACGAAGCTCCGTTTGCGCTAACTGAGAAATTCAATGCTTGGGCTTCCAGAGAGATGATCGACTGCTACGTACGGTATTGTGAGACCATTTTCACCCGTTACAAGGATGTCGTGAAGTACTGGATTACATTTAATGAGATCAATAGTTTAATTGTTCCAGCAGGTGCATATATAGCAGGGGCATTATTAGTTGATGATAGTGGTGTATTTAACAATACGGTTGTGGATAGTACGCAATTAAGATTCCAGGCTTTACATCATCAATTTATAGCAAGTGCAAAAGCTGTCAAGCTTGCTCATGAGATTAATCCGGCGTTCCAAATCGGTTGCATGATTAATTATAGTCATGGTTACGGAAGTACATGTAAACCGGAAGATATGTTGAAGGCTCTGAGAATGGATCAGATTAACAATATGCTGAGCAGCGACGTGCAAGTTAGAGGGGAATACCCTGACTTTGCCATGAGATATTTTAATGAGAACAATATTCAGATTGAGATGGCAGAAGAAGACGAAGAGGTGCTAAAACAAGGCTGTGTTGATTTCTATAGCTTCAGCTACTACAAATCTCATGTAGTGGGTACCCGCCCAGAGGGTGATGAGACCCAAGGGAATGTCTTTGGTGGATTCAAAAATCCTTATTTGAAGGCAAATGATTGGGGATGGCAAATCGATCCAGTTGGACTTCGTTACGTACTCAATCATGTGTACGATCGGTATAGAATCCCTATAATGATCGTTGAAAATGGTCTGGGAGCGGTTGATGTCATCGAAGAGGATGGCTCTATCAATGATACCTATAGGATCAATTTCCTGCGAGATCATATCGAACAAATGAGAGAAGCTATCCTCGATGGCGTTAATCTTATCGGCTACACGGCTTGGGGTTGCATCGACATCGTTAGTGCCTCAACTGGCGAAATGGAGAAACGCTACGGATTCATTTATGTAGATAAGGATAACGAGGGCAGTGGTACCCTGAAAAGAAGTAAAAAGGACAGTTTCCACTGGTATAAAAAGGTGATTGAATCCAACGGGGAAAGATTGAATTTGGAAATATAATTTGCAATCAGCTGCCTTATTTAATTAACAGACAGATGGGTCATAACATTTAAAATTCTATCAAATAGACCAAGTACTTATCACTTTGTGAGACAAGTACTTGGTTTTTTGTGCATCATTAATAAAACTAAGAATTAATTTTGATGATACTAAAGTGGCTGACAATATCCAGTCTACAGTTCATTTAGCTGAGCGTTGTGTCCCATGAGTCCTAACTCCTGAAAGAAATATAGGTACATTTGATTTTAAATAGTATATGATATAAAATACTATCAAAAGATATAAATATATATTATTTAAGAGGTGGTGTACACTATATGTGAGTTTGAAGAGAATGAGTAACCAGACAAAACGATAGTTTATTCATTAAAAAAATTGACGTTTAGTTCATGTAAGTAAAAATAATGAATATCAGGAGGACAGATTATGAAAGAAAAAATCATTATTGTGGGCGCTGGAATTAGCGGACTTTCGTTAGCCATTTTTTTGAAAAAGGCGGGAATTGACTGCGCAGTTTACGAGAACTATCCTTACAAGCGAATTGAAGGATCTAGTTTCCGAATTAACAAAAGTGGCGTGCACGTGATGAAAGAATTAGGGATAGAAGAACAAATCAAAAACAGTAGTCACTCTGCTGATCGGATGAGACTCTTAACGACGGACAATACGGAAATAGCCTCAATAAATTTAATGCAGGATTCGGCTTTCAGTAGAAGATCCATTTACATGCAGCGTTCCGATCTTGTTGAAATTTTGATGAGACATGCTCAATCTAATGGCGTTGAAGTACATTATAATAAAAAACTCACCCATTTCTCAGAGGACGCTTCGAGTGTGACTGCTTATTTTGAAGACGGTCAACAGGAAATTGGAAGTTTGTTAGTTGGTGCAGATGGTTTACATTCAACAGTAAGAAACCAGATGTTTCCTAATCATCTATTACATTATGCTAAATCATGGGCATTATATGGAATTGCATCATTTAAGGATATTGATAATACACAGGTACAGAACCTAATGAATGGGGATGAATTATTTTATTTTTCGGAGAATGCCAATTTCTTAATTTCTAAAAGTCATCCAACGGATGAACTAAACCTATCTTGGCAAGCATCTGGATATCAAGAGAGGAAAATTCCAAAGGAGGAATTTGAACTTAGGAATCTTGATCAACTTAAATCAGATTTGGTAAAACGTTATGGTGAACATGGAGCATTGTCAGAGATTATCAAGAAATCGTTTAATATTATTCCTAAACAAATTTATTGTGTTGATCCTATTCCTAGTTGGTCTAAAGGCCGAGCTGTAGTTATTGGAGATTCTGCACATACCATAAACCCCAACACGGGGTATGGAAGCTCCGTGGCCTTAGAGGACGCAATGTACTTAGCTAAAATGTTACAAAAACACCATTATACCGATGCGTTATATTATTTAGAAGCTGATCGCAAAGATCGTATAAATGCAATACAGAATAGCTTGGAAATATTTGATGTAAGTAAAGGGTTCGATTTCAGCAATGGTTTTGATATTGGTTTGTTTAGCGGATCTACTATTGATCCAAATTACAGAATTCATTGGGAAAATTAATACATTGATTTGGATCTAGTGTTTAACGGATTTCAGCCATCTTTTAACGAGAAATTTCTCGATAAAGTGCCCCTTAGAATGGACTTTGGAATAAACCCATGGTTTATCCGATGAAATTCTAGGGGCGTTTTTCATTTAGCTGATTTTCATGAGTCTTAATTAGAAAGAGACGGATACCTACTCCATATATTATCGTGTGAGACATAATAAAATTTCATTCTAACTAAGAGGTGTAAAAATGCAAAGAAAAGAACTTTCTTCAATTAAACAAATGCGTTTAAATACAATTTTGGATGAAGCAACAAAATGTTTGATTGAGAATCCAAGTGCGTCGATGCATGAAATTGCCGAATCAGCGGGTATTGGTATTGCGACTTTGCATCGTTATGTTGAGAGTAGAGAGCTACTGATGATTCACTTAGGATTTCGTGCAATTGAAGTTGTTGCTGAGACGATGCAAGATATAAAATTGGATGAGCAAAATTACGAATCTTACATCCCCGAGTTAATTGGGGCGTTAATCCCGTTAGGGGATAAAATATACTTTCTAAAACATGATGCTAATGTCAATAGCAACAAAGAAATTGAGGAAGAGGACCAAATTTTAAGGGAACCATTATTGAACGCAATTGGTTTGCTGCAGCAAACGGGACATTTGCGTGAAGACGTAGACAAAGGTTGGATTGTTAATGTCTTGTATTCACTTTTATTCCTGACGTGGCAACAGGTTGTAGAGGGGAATATTGCTAAAAATTCGGCAGCTGACTTGTTATTAAATACATTTTATCATGGTTTTAAATAGATTTAGATTATGTATTGATTATCTGCTTTTACCATGAATCAGTACACATGTTTTTTCACGATTAACCGTGTTAAAATGATTAATAAGCGGAGATATGGTATGGAAAGAAGGCAGGAGAATCAATGAAACCTAAACTTAACGATGTTGCACAATTAGCTGGAGTTTCACCGACTACAGTTTCTCGCGTACTTAATAATCGTGGCTATATCAGTCAAGAAACAAAGGATCGAGTCCATGAAGCAATGCAGCATTTGAATTATTTCCCAAATGATGTAGCCAGATCATTATTTAGCAAACGAACAAATTTGATAGGATTAATCATTCCAACAACAAGCAACCCTTTCTTTGGAGAACTAACTTTTCATATAGAGAATATTTGCGCATCATTAGGCTACAAGCTGTTACTTTGTAATAGTTTGAATCAGCTCGATAAGGAAGAATCTTATGTGGACATGCTTATGCGTAATCAAGTAGATGGGATTATCGTTGGTACACACAACCGGGGAATCGTAAACTATGAACAGAAGAATATTGCTGTCATCGCCATCGATCGCTTTCTATCCGACTCAATCCCCGTTGTTGGATCGGATAATTACTTAGGTGGAAAGCTGGCGTCAGAACTACTTATTAAAAAGGGCTGTAAGCATATCTTGCACATCAATGGTCCTGTAGAACTGGAAACACCGGCTAGCTTAAGAAGAAAAGCATATGAAGATGTGATGGAGAAGTATGGTCGTGAGGCAATTACTTATGAAGTACATGATCCCTTCCATCAACAGAATCACGATGAACCGATTCAACGCTTGCTTGATGAACATCCTGAAGTGGATGGAATGTTTGCAAGTAATGATATGGTGGCTGCGTCTTTTATTGCTAAAGCAAGAAACCGCGGCAAACGTGTTCCTGAAGATATTCGTGTAATTGGTTATGACGGTACAGAAACAACCCGCAACCTACTCCCTGAACTGACGACAATTCAGCAACCCATACAGGAGATTGCGAAATCTGCGATAGAGTTGCTTATCCAAGAGATTGAAGGTGGTTTCAGTGATGTCCCGCGAGAAACGTATCTACCCGTAAAACTTATTGAAGCGAGTACAACTTAATACAATTATTTTCACTGGGATACACGACGGAGCTACTCTTAAATTAAAAGAAGAGCTCTTTTTTCTTTCAGCAACATGTCAACCGGTTGACATATGAAAGCGGTTGACATATAATCAATTTTGCAAGTACGGAAGTGCTTTCATTCACATTAAATGTTTAACTTAGAGGAGCGTTCGATATGAGATATTCAAAGAGCATGTACTGGAAATTAAGTGCCTATTTCTTCTTTTTCTTCTTTACATGGTCAGCAAGTTATTCATTATTCTCTATTTGGCTGGGGCAAGAAATCAGTCTGAATGGTGCTGAAACAGGTGTTATCTTTACTGTAAACGCTATCTTCGCTTTATGTATGCAACCGCTTTATGGCTATATCTCAGATAAAATCGGACTAAAGAAACATATTCTATTTTTGATTAGTGTTTTACTGCTATTTGTTGGACCCTTCTATATCTTTATCTATGGTCCGTTACTTCAATACAATGTATTTCTTGGAGCCATTGTAGGTGGATTATACTTGGGTATTTCTTTCTTGGCGGGGATCGGTGCCATCGAATCTTATGTCGAGAAAGTAAGCCGCAAATATGACTTTGAATATGGAAAATCTCGTATGTGGGGCTCTCTGGGTTGGGCCGCAGCAACATTCTTTGCAGGTCAATTTTTTAATATCAACCCCAATATTAACTTCTGGATTGCATCAGTTTCAGCCGTCGTTCTGTTTGTCATTATGATGACAATTAAAGTTGAAATGACTGATTCAGAGAAGGAGCGGGCAGAATCCGTTAGCTTTAAACAAGTCGGCAGTATGTTTGCAAATAAGCATTTATGGTTCTTTATTTTATACGTCTTTGGTGTCACGTGTATCTATAATGTGTATGACCAACAGTTCCCGATTTACTTCTCATCGACATTTTCAACGGTTGCGTTAGGCAATCAAGTTTACGGCTACTTAAATTCCTTCCAAGTTTTTCTGGAAGCAGGGATGATGTTTTTAGCTCCCTTCGTTGTGAATAAAATTGGTGCAAAAAAAGGTCTCATTTTCGCAGGGTACTTGATGGCTTTCAGAATCATGGGTTCTGGATTAATAATTGGACCCTACGGTATCTCAGCTATGAAGTTGATTCATGCATTGGAACTGCCAATTATGCTGATCTCCGTATTTAAGTACTTGGCTGCTAATTTCGATACGCGTTTGTCTTCAATTTTGTATCTGGTGGGCTATCAGTTTACGAGTCAGGTAGGAGCTTCAATCTTGTCACCAATCGCTGGAGTGTTTTATGACATTAGAGGCTTTGCAAATACGTACGTGATTATGGGTATCTTCGTATTTGCCTTCACAACAATTTCGATCTTCACCTTGAAGAGAGAACCGAAAAAGCTGAATCCCAAACCTAACACACACATTAAAACAGCATAGGAGGAAAAGAAATGAAGATATATAGCAATAATACGAAACAAGCTGAGGCAGCTTTAAAACAGTCAGCAGCAAAAATGAACAAACGGTATCGCTTAGGGTATCATATTATGGCACCAGCAAAAATGAACAAACGGTATCGCTTAGGGTATCATATTATGGCACCAGCAAATTGGATTAATGATCCAAACGGATTAATTCAATTTAACGGAGAATACCACGTATTCTATCAACATCATCCATATGATGAGAACTGGGGCCCAATGCATTGGGGACACGTGAAGAGTAGAGATCTCGTACATTGGGAGCATTGTCCAATTGCTTTAGCACCTGGAGATGCGTGTGACCTTGATGGCTGTTTCTCAGGAAGTGCAGTAGATAATAACGGTGAACTGACACTGATCTATACAGGTCATCAATATATTGACCAACCAAATAATATCTTCAGCCAAAACCAAAATGTGGCCGTAAGTACTGATGGTATTCATTTCACGAAATTAAAAGAGAATCCCGTAATCGCTGAGCCTCCGACAGATAGCTCTCAGCATTTCCGTGATCCAAAAGTGTGGAAGAATGAGGATACATGGTACATGATTCTGGGCAACAGCACGAAAGAAGATCTACCGCGGGTAATTCTATATTCATCTCCTGATCTCAAAACTTGGACCTATCAGGGTGTGCTTCTTCAGGGAGATAAGAATATGGGCTTCATGTGGGAGTGTCCTGATTTCTTTGAACTGAACGGTAAGCATATATTCATGTTCTCCCCTCAAGGTATTAACGCGCAAGGGGATAAGTACAATAACTTATTCCAGACGGGGTACTATGTTGGCGAATATAATTATGAACGTAATGAATATAAACATGGAGAGTTTCTTGAGTTGGACAATGGTCACGACTTTTATGCAGTTCAAACGTTTTTAGATGATCAAGGTCGGCGTATTGCAATTGGTTGGATGGATATGTGGGAATCGGATATGCCTACGAAAGGGGACGGATGGTGCGGAGCAATGACGATCCCGCGTGTAATTACGTTGGACGAAAATAATAAAGTGCTTATGAATCCTGTGGAAGAAATGAAGTTACTTCGTCAGAGTAAACATGTTTTGTACCAAAATGGTACTATTCGTGAAAGTTACTTCGAGAACGTTGAGGCAGATCTGCTTGAAGTGAAAGTTGTGTTCGATCTCACAAAGTCAACTGCAGACCTGGTAGGTTTGAAATTTCGTGGAACAGGACAGGAAGAAACGGTTATCACTTATTCTATCCCGGATCAGAAACTCAAACTTAATTGTTCCAAATCAGGTAAAAAGACGGATGGAGTGCGGCAAACAGCCTTCAAAACCGAGGGGCAGCTGACATTGCAAATATATCTGGATCGCTCATCCATTGAAATATTTGCGAATGAAGGACAAGCTACGATGACAAGTCGCATCTATACAAGTGAGAAACTGTTAGGCATAGAAGTCATAACGGAAGGCGGAGATGTCTATGTTAATGGGCTCACATGCTGGGAGTTAAAAGATATTTGGCAAGTTGATCAATGCAATGCAAAGGAAGCTAACTACCCTCGATGACAAGATCATAGACCCATAAAAGTCGCTAAGTTTAGCGGCTTTTTTCACGATGCAGTTGGAAAAATCATTATATGGAGATTAGTACCTGAGAGTATGTTGTGATTTTTAGAATAATGTGCAGGAATTTTAAGAACATTGGTAACTTCAACATACACTTCTTCAAAAAAAAGATAACATATGAAAGACACATGTAGCAAAGTCAGCCATAGGTCTTGCCCATCGTGTATTGATCAGTATACTCTTTATAGATAAACGGTTGCCTATACCCTCAGGGAAACTAGGAAGGGGTTTTTCTATGAATAAACTAAAACTACTGCTAGCAGACGATGAACCCGTCATATTACGGGGCCTAAAAAAATTAATATCATGGGAACAGCTCGGGTTCATGATTGTGGGTGAAGCCAATGACGGGAATGAACTTCGAGATCTGATACACAGGCATGAACCACAGCTTATAATCAGTGATATTAGCATGCCAGGGGGAAGCGGTATAGATGTAATAACCGAGCTGAATGAACAGGGGTTTCAGGGAAAAGTTATATTTATCAGTGCCTTTCAAGAATTTGGATATGCTCGTCAAGCTATACAGTTAGGCGCACTGGATTATCTGGTAAAACCTATAAATAAAAATCAACTCGAAAGGGTTGTCGAAAAAGCAGCTTCAATTATCCGGGAAGAAACCAATGGTGAGCAAAATAAAATGATGCTAAATTACTATGAAAAGAAAAATAGATCGAGAACAATAGAACAGCTTCTTGATGGTTTACTTGACGGCGATTTGAAGACCATTAACGAGCTGTCACAATTGGGAGCCATTGCCATAAGCCGCTTTATTACTGTCTGTGTATTGGAAATGGATGAACATGCTGAAAGTTCTAAGTGGGAAGAACGCGAACGTAATTTGGTGAACTTTGCATTATCCAACATTATTAGAGAGACATTGGATCAGGGACAGAACACAGCCAAGGGATTGCTGATTCAAAAAGAAGGATTATATACACTTCTAGTCCAGCATGAAGAGAGAGACTATGCATTTCATCTGGCGCACGACCTCCGTCACAAAATTCACAGCTATTTGAAGTTAAGTGTATCGTGTGGTGTTGGGCAGAGTATGACAGGTGTTGAAGAAGCAGAAGAATCCTATCGAACTGCATTGAAAGCGCTTAATCTAAAATATTTCTCAGGAACCAATCAGGTGATACGATCTGGGGAACAACTCTCTGGGACCACTTTGGTGCCTAGATCTATGGCGGACCTTCAATCACATTTAATAGAAGCATTGGTTAACCAAGAAAAGGACCAGATTCATCTGCTGACTCGAGAGTTGCTTGAACGAATTAGGATGCAAGCGGGAGAAAACAAAACTCAGACAATTACTGGGGTATACAAAGCTATATTATCTTTAAATCAGAACTTGGAAAAGTTCGGCGGAAAGATAGAGAACCTAAATATCCATCAAGGTGTACTACTCGAAAAACTGACGGATTGTCCTTCCTATGCAGATGTAGCTAACGAAGTTGATGTGGTTTTATATGAAATGCTCCAACATCTTGCGAGTAAGATGTCAGGAAAAGAAAGTACCCTGCTTACTAAAGTCAAATCTTATATTGAAGAGAACTATGCCAGTAATATCACACTGGAATCTATGGCTGCCCAAGTCTATATGAACTCGTATTATTTTAGCAGTTTTTTTAAAAAGCATACTGGTCAAAACTTTAAAAACTATGTCACAGAGGTTAGGATGAATCACGCGTTAAAGCTTCTTATTGAAACGGATCTCTTGGTTTATGAGATTGCTGACCGTGTAGGCTACAACAATGTGAGGCACTTCAGTGATATGTTTAAGAAAAAATATGGCAAGGTTCCGCAAGAGTATCGACAGTCCTTCCGTCGGCATAAACCATAACAAATAAGGAAGGTGTTTATTTGATGCGCTCATTCTCCAAAAGCGTATTTGTTAGATTCTCAGCTTCCTTTATTTTGGTCGGTCTGATTCCACTTTTTGCACTCAGCTATTTTTCTGTACAAATATTTTCGAGCTATGTGGAACGATATACAACTAGTAATCAGCAACAGATGATTATGTATATGAGTTACAATCTGAACTCAGCTTTTCAGCAATACAACGATATTTCCAAACTTATGTATAACGTACGTTATGAGGGGTTATCTGAACATATCAACCAGAATCAGACATTCAATGTAAATGAGTTGGAGCAAATCAATTCAATTCCTATTGATTCCTTTTTAAAGACACTGGTGTTTAGCGACAAATATATAACGGGTGCTTATTTTGTGCGCGCGTCAGACGGCCAAATCTATTCCCAGGAAAGAGAGAACAGGGGCCTCACGAATGAACTGCTTCCGATCAGGAAATGGAAAGAAAAAATGCGCAGTCAGCCTTCAAAGGCGATGATATTCCCGACGCATCATGATGATTATTTTATCGGTTCCAAGCGCGAAGTGTTTACTCTTGCACGTAATCTGATTGATACCTCCGGACGCCTTGGCCGGGAGCATAAAGTGGTAGGCACATTGTTTCTGGACATTGATACAACCATGTTCAAGCAGTTTTTAAATGAACTTTCCCTCGGAGCGCAAGATGAATTGATATTGGTCAATGACCAAGATCAGATGTATTTCAGCAATCAATCTAAGCGAACGATGGATGAATTTTTATCGAAGAGTAAAGATAAAGAAATGCTTGTGCTTCGTGAAGATATCCCTTTTGTGAACAGTCAGCTGGTAGCCATTATACATAGAGCTGGGCTGTTCGAACAGCTTTTCTCGGCCCGTGCTACCGTATATCTGGCAATACTCATTTGTTCAATTGTATCAATTGTCATGGCAACCTGGTTCTCTCGCCGACTGGCTGCTCCGATTCGTAAACTGATTCAGCAAATGGCGGTCGTAGAGTCTGGAAACCTGGATACCCGACTTCCCGTCAACAGTAACGATGAAATAGGAAGATTGACCCTGGGATTCAACCGGATGGTAGAGCGTTTGCGCGTGCATATCGATGAAGCTTATGTAGCCCAAATCAAACAAAAGCAAACCGAACTGAATGCGCTCAAAAGCCAGATTAGACCTCACTATCTTTACAACACTTTGGAAGTCATTCGCATGAATGCAGTGGATAAGGAAGCGGAGGAAGTCGCCGACATGATTCATGCCTTGTCCAATCAGTTGAAATATGTCATTGATTACGGTGAAGATCGTGTAGACTTGTCCCGGGAACTTGAACATTTACATGATTATTTTTACATTATTTCTGTTCGCTATGAAAACAGATATGTCCTTGAGTGCGATATTGCAGCTGACGTTCAGGTGGAATGGCCGATTTTAAAGTTAAGTTTACAGCCAATCGTCGAAAACGCAATTCAGCACGGACTCCGCCAGAAAAAAAAGGGGACGGTTAAAATATCCGTAGAAAGACGGGAGAAGGATCTGGAAATCACCATATATGATAATGGTGTGGGAATGGATAACGACACGCTAAAACACTTACACAGTAACTTGAATTCTTCTGCTCCCCCGACCAAATCTGTAGGATTGAGAAATGTACACGAGAGAATCAGGTCTATGTATGGGAAAGATTACGGCCTGTCTGTGAGAAGCCAGGAACATGTAGGGACATCAGTCCGGCTCTGCTTCCCTGTTCCTGAATAACAATTCCTTAAGAGCGGATGAACTCATCCGCTTTTTTTAATCTTAAATTCCCTGCACATAAGGCTTAAAAAAGTTCATACAAGCAACAACGCACTGATGCTATTCTTATAACGAAAACGCTTACCAACAAGGAGCCGCTCATTTCAACCTACACATACTCAAGGGGGTCTTAAAAAGCTATGTTGAAAAAATCAAAATTCAGACTAACCGCTTTATTGCTTGCCGCAACGATGACACTAGGAGCTTGTACAGACAGTAGTCCTGATTCGAATGAGAGCAACTCTACAGGCAGCCGAGACAAAGTTAGCTTCACCATCGGTTATGCTCCAGGTGATCCAGCTGTGAAAAAAGCGTTGGCAGATTCCATTCAAAAATTCACGGAGGCTAACCCGGATATTGAGATCAAGGACATGAGTGAGAATACAAGTAACTCCTATCTGGATTGGTTAAAGACAAAGGATGCAGTCGGTGAGTTTCCCGATCTTGTTGAGATGAGAGATACGGAAATTTTTGCGGATGCAGGTAAAATCGTTGAGTTGCCTTCTGAACTGGTGGATTTATTCGATTCACCACCAGAAGTGGACGGTAAGATATGGAACGCGCCTATAGCGCTGAATGTACCGCAAGGCATTATATATAGCAAAAAAGCTTATGCAGATGCTGGAATTACGAACCTTCCAACAACATATGACGAATTCATTGCCATTCAGGAGAAATTGAAAACCTCCGGTATAACACCACTAGTGGTTGGAGGCAAAGATATCTTTCATATGGGATTCTGGATAAATAAATTCCTTATTGATGACGTGTACGCAAAAGACCCTGACTGGAATTCCAAAAAAACAGCGAATGAAGTCCACTTCGCCGATGCCAACGTTGTACAGGCTATGACAGATTACAAGGAACTATTCAGAAACTACGTTGATAAGGGCTGGCTAAGCACACCAGACAACCAAACGGTTTCCTTCCTGATCTCTGGAAAAACAGCGCAGCTATACTCCGGTACCTGGATGTTCTCGCAAATAGAGGAGGCTGATCCCAGCTTTGAATACGGTTTCTATGCGGTTCCGGACCGTGAGGGAAATGTGAATATTATTGGGCTTCCATCACCGGCTGGCTGGTCGCTGTCTGCTGAAGCCGCCAAGAATCCGGAGAAGACAGAAGCGATTAAGAAATTCATTCGTTTCTTCTTCGAACCGAAACAATACGCTCAATATCTTGCAAGTGTCAACGGTATCCCCTCCACAAAAGAAAAAGTCACGTATGAGACGGGAGAAGCCATGCAGTCGGCTTTAGATCTGATGAATAATTCAAAGGTAACGAAATCTTTGGCTATTAACAATTGGTGGGGAGAGAACTTAATACCACCGCAATTCCGTAATTGGTTTTACAAAAAGATGCAAGAAATGGTCCTAAACGATGGAGATGTGAAAAACTATATGGAGCAGGTCGATACGGAATACGATAGCCAGGTCAAGGCGAATTCCATGTAAGTAAAACTCTGGAGGACCACTTCTGAGTGGTTCTCCATTGTATAAGAAAGGAGTGAATAGTAATGGGAGCATCTACTTCTTCTAAGAGAGAGCAAATGATACCCGCACCGGTACCAAAACTAAAAAGAAAGCACCATCCATTTGCAATCGTATTCATATTACCATCGCTAATTCTATACACGCTGTTTGTTATCGTACCTACTCTTGGAAGCTTTTATCTTAGTTTCACCTCATGGGATGGCATAAGTGAGGATATACGTTTTATTGGTTTTGCTAACTTTATTGAAATTTGGAATAGCCCGCGTGTGCATAATGCACTTAAAAATACACTAATCATGACGGTTAGTCTTGTAATTTTGGAGAACATTGCGGCCATTGCCATGGCCCTCATGGTTGACAAGGTACGTTGGTTTAAGAACTTGTTTCGTAGCATATTTTACTTTCCAACCTTGCTCAGTGGAATTGTTATGGGATTTGTATGGGCCATGATCCTGAATTACAACTTTGGTGTAGTGAATCAAATTATGAACGCCATCGGACTTGGAAGCTGGACAGTGGATTGGCTGGGAGATCCCAAGTTTGCGATGTTGTCTATTATTTTGTCTACCGTTTGGAAAGGTGCAGGATACTACATGATCATTTATTTGGCTGGGCTTCAAGGGATACCAGCCGAACTGTCCGAAGCAGCAAACATAGATGGGGCAAATGGCTGGCAACAATTCCGCTTTATCACTTTTCCATTGCTTGCAGGATCGCTCACAGTATGTATGGTCCTATCCATGATCAGCGCACTCAAAATATTCGATCAGATTGCGGTCATGACCGATGGGGGACCGGGATTCGCTACAGAAACCCTCACCTATATTATCTACAAGGTAGGTTTTGGTGAGCTGAGGCAGGGCTTCGGTACTGCGCTTGCTATTGTATTATTTATAATTATTTTAATTATCACGTTGATTCAAGTGAAAATTCTGCGCAAAAGGGAGGTGCAGTATTGATATGAGCATGCAGACACGTAAAAAACTAACGGAAGTTATGTTCTTCGTAATTATCCTGTTGGTTGCCATCCTTTTCTTTTTCCCAATTTTCTTTAACTTGATGTCTGCCTTTAAAAGCAATGGCGAAATTATGCGGAATGCTCTGTCTTTTCCAACTTCGCTTTATCTGGAAAATTTCAAGTATCTGTTGACAGAAACAGATTTCCCTAGAGCCATTGTCAACAGTCTGATCCTGACCGTCGTTTCCATCGTGATGCAAATTTTGATCATCCCCATGGCTGGGTATGCGATTGAAAGACGTAACGCCAAATGGACTAATTTTGTATTTATATATTTTCTTGCAGGAATGATGATTCCCTTTCAAGCTTACATGATTCCATTATTTAAAGAATTAAAGCTGCTTGGGCTTTATGGAAGCCTAGCCGGACCTATATTCGTTTATATCGCTGGAGCAATAGGATTCGGATGCTTGCTTTATACCAGTTTTGTAAAAGGGATCCCCAAAGAAATTGAAGAAGCTGCTGAGATTGATGGCTGCAGTCGGTACAGAATTTTTTGGAGAATTGTATTCCCGCTACTTGGACCCGTTACAGCCAGTATGATTATTCTAAACGGCTTGGGAATCTGGAACGATTTTCTTATGCCCATGCTCGTTCTTCCTTCAGGAGAACCCAAAACAATGGTTGTAGAGATTTATCGCTATATCGGCGAATTCTCCTCCAGATGGGACATGATATTTGCAGGTACTGCCCTGTCAGTCATACCAGTATTGATTGTCTTCATAGGTCTGCAAAGGTTCTTTGTGAAGGGGATCTCTGCCGGGGCGACCAAAGGATGATTCCTAGCTATGCAGGCCAACCAATGTACACTTAAAGTCGCTAATTTAGCGGCTTTTTTTCTAAGTAAAAAAGATTCTTCTGCTCATTTGTGTCTGAATTGAAACTGTGTTGTTAAACAAACAAATTGTTGATTTTTAACAAAAAGAAAGCAAAAGTGAATGATAAAATATAAACGTAAAGAAAGCGATTACAACTTTAATCAAGAGTAATTAATTCAGTCTCAACAGAGAAATATTTACTACAGGAAGGAGTGGAGAATACTTGCTTGCAACCAAATACAAACTGTTCTTTCTAGTTTTACCTTTTATGATTTTTGTGTTTGTATTCGCTTATATGCCTTTATGGGGTTGGTTATATGCCTTTGTAGACTATCGTCCGGGGCGTTCCATTTTCCAAATGGACTTTGTAGGTCTGAAATGGTTCAAAATGATGGTATATTCAAAACAGCAATTTTACGAGGTGCTCAGGGTGTTGAAGAATACCTTCGGCATGAGTTTTCTTAGTCTGATCGCTTCAATCCTGCCTATGGCATTTGCGATCTTGCTGTATGAAATCCGCAGCACCAAGATGAGGAAAATTGTTCAAACACTCACGACTATACCACACTTTATTAGTTGGGTACTCGTATATTCTATTGTGTTTGCACTACTATCTGTAGACAGCGGTGTCGTAAACAATATCCTCCTGAACACCGGATTCATATCAAAACCGATCAATTTTCTAGCCAGTTCGGATCATATCTGGATCAAGATGATTGCCTTGGAGATCTGGAAAGGACTTGGTTGGAGCTCCATACTCTATTTAGCGGCCATCAATGGCATTCCCCAAGACTTATATGAAGCGGCGAAAATTGATGGGGCTGGTCGCTTCCACAGTGTCTGGCACATTACCGTTCCAGGATTATTGCCAACTTTCTTCGTGTTGTTAATGCTTGCCGTAGCGAACATGATCAATACGGGCATGGATCAATTTTTTGTATTCGCCAACGCAATGACTAAAAGCTCCATCGAGGTTCTTGATCTGTATACGTATAACATTGGGTTGTTAAAAGGCAACTTCTCATTGGCCACCGTTATCAGTATCTTGAAAACCCTAGTAAGCTTAGTGCTTCTGTTCAGTGTAAACCGACTGTCCAAGACGCTGAGAGGAGAGTCGATATTCTAATGAGCATGGGGCAAACAGATGTGAAGCTTCGACGTAATTCGCTTCGTCCGCATAGAGCGGGCAGTCTTACCATTGGAGAGAAAGTCTTTAACGTAGCCAACTATACATTTTTTATCCTCTTTATGCTGTTATGCGTATATCCTTTCTATTATATTTTCATCAATACGATTAGCGATAACACGTTAAGTGCAAAAGGGCTTATCCTTTTCTGGCCACAAGGCATTCATATTGACAACTACTTGCAAGTGTTGAAAATCCCCAATATATATCAAGCGCTACTTATAAGTGCATCAAGAACGATACTAGGTACGTTCCTAACCGTGCTGGTTTCCGCCTTTCTCGGCTTTATGATGACTCAGCGCAAGATGTGGTTACGCAAGTACGTTTATCGATATTTTATCACCACCATGTATATCAGTGGCGGTATTATTCCCGTATATCTGCTGTATAACCAGTTGGGTTTACTCAATAATTTCCTGGTGTACATCCTTCCTGGTATGGTGTCAGCGTACAATATGATCCTGGTCAAAACCTATGTGGAGTCCAGCGTTCCAGATGAATTGCAGGAATCCGCTGAAATGGATGGAGCAGGAATAGGCATCGTATTTTTTCGAATCGTGCTGCCTTTAATGCTTCCTATATTGGCTACCTTAGCCATCTTTTCGGCTGTGGGACAATGGAATAACTTCATGGATACAGTACTTTACGTCACTAATGATGATCTGCACACACTGCAATATGTACTTTACCGGTATCTCAGTCAAGCAACTGCACTCGCCAATGCAGTGAATTCCGGAAGCATGTCGGCAGAAGATGTGGGAGCGAGTATTCAGACAGCGGAATCTATAAAACTGACAGTCACGATGATTGTGGTTATTCCCATTTTTATGGTATACCCCTTCTTCCAACGTTTTTTTGTAAAAGGTATTATGATCGGTGCTGTAAAAGGATAATCATTCTATTTCACTCAATTGGGAGGTTAATATGAACAAGAAAATGCTTCAAAAAGCAGGAATACTCGGTGTAGTTTCCTTACTGTTGATTGCAACTGTAGTTGGCTGCAGCACAAATCCATCATCCAGTAAGGATACGGATACAACAGATCTATCCATATATACAGAGTCTGGTACCTATGAAGGATCTGTTGGTGGTTACATGGGCAAATATATGAAAGATAAATTAAATATATCTTTGAATGTAATGCCAAACAGCGTCGGAGGCTCCTCCCGCTTTGAAACGAAACTCGCCACTGGAGATCTTGGGGATTTGGTAGTGTTTAGCTCGTCGGATGATTTCAAAAAGGCTATTGATGCGGGCGGACTATTGGACCTGAAAGATGAGATGCCAAATTTGCCTAATATCTCCCGATACAGTGAAGCAGTAAATCGAATGGAAAGTAACTTTGGAGGCATATATGGTATCCCAACAGGGGTGTCCAATGCCAATGAAGTAACGCAAATCGATCCCGTTTCGGTTCCATCTCTACGATTTGATTACTTAGAGGAGTTGGGAATGCCAGAGATCAATGATTATTGGGATTACTATGATGTGATTGAGAAAATGGTCAAGGCACATCCGGTAACCGAAAGTGGGGATACATTCCATGGATTATCTTTATTTAGTGAGTGGGATGGACGTTCCGTCAACATGGCTAAGCAAGTTGCGCCTTCATATGGATATACATCCACGGATGGAGTGAACAACTATGATTTCATCATGCCACATGGTACGGAGGATAAAATCGAAAAACTGTTAGACGACAATAGCTATTACCTCAAAACACTTCAGTGGTTCAACAAGTTCTATCAGAATGGCATGCTGGATGAGGACTCCGTCTCCCAAACGTGGGAGGACTATATCGCCAAAGCGAATAAAGGTCAATCGGCGATTTGGATGTACGGTTATTTGGGAAATTTAAATTTTAATCCTACCAATCCTGACTTGGTTAAGGAGGGCAAAGGGTACAAACGAATTCCCTTCACGAATCTTAGAGTATCTGAAGCCAAAACTTCCACAGTGGGTAGCCGATGGTTCTGGGCAATCTCCTCCAATACGAAGAATAAGGAAGAATCCATCAAGCTGCTCGATTTCCTATATTCGGATGAAGGAGCAGTGGCATATCACTTGGGACCTAAAGGACTATTCTGGGACCTGAATGAAAAGGGTGAACCGATCTTAACGGATATTGGCAAGCAACCTGCGGATGCAGCTGTCCCTGCAGAATACGGCGGAGGCAAGATAGGAGATACATTTAAATATATGTTTAATGGTCCCGCAATTGATGAGAATACAGTAAGTCCAATTCTGAAGGCACCCATGAACAAGACGACGTGGACATCCTATCTTAAAGATAATGCCAGCCTGCTGGACCAAAACTGGACTAAGCATTATGAGGGTGCGCTATCTGTAAAACAACATCTGATTCAAAATAATATGCTGGCTTCCTATTCTATTGTCAATGTTCCCAATTTCAAGTACGACGATCAATTAGCCGTTAAACGCGATTAAGTTGGTGAGGTAATTAAAGAACTGTCTTGGAAGATGATATACGCCAAAAGCGATGCAGAATTTGAATCATTAAAAATAGAGCTGCTCCAAAAAGCGAAGGATTTGGGCTATGAAGAGTGCGTAGATTTTGAAGTGAAGGCGGCCCAAGTCTGGTTCGAAGCACGTAAAACTGCGAAATAAAAGTGAAAAGATAGAACGGGAGAGGTATCCACATGACTAAAACGATAACAGCCATAAATTTGATGGCATGGGATCAAGTTGTTGAGAAAAATGATCAACCCTCAGAACAGGTAATTTCAGCAACAGCAAAAAATTCATGGGATCTTTGTCCAGGTAAATCCTTAACTCTTCAGTATCCTGGTGTGTATCTGGAAGATCATTGGTCTACCCATGGATTTGTGGACCGTAACGATTACAGTGTTGATTTACGTGATTGGCACAGGTTGGAATTGGTCACAGAGTTGCCTATACGTGAGACACTGGAGATGAGAGTGGAAATAGGCTTACTCAAAAATAATAGCCCAATGCCGGAAGAAATCGAATATGTGTCCGCTCGAGCGTTAGTAATCACTAATGAAAGCGGAAACAATGAGATCGTATTTCCTCTGAATCTATTTGATGATTACAAGGCATTAGCCGGCAAATGGAAGTTTGTTCGCTCCGTAAGATTAACTGCAGATTGGAAGGATCTTGAAACGCGAGAACCCATCTTAGTCCGCAAAATCCAATTCGTGCGCAGACCTTCGGTATATGTGAACACCACGTGCTATTCACAATCGGTTGTCGCAGGTGAAACAGCTCATTACAGTATTAACCTGCATAATTGTACGGGGGAAGTTCAACCGGTTATCCTGTCTCGGGAGAAGTACGGCTGGGAAACAATGAAAGTTAGAGTAGAGCCAGAGGATTGTGTGCTACAGCCATGGGACAATAGGGAAATCAGTGTGTACGTGGAGGTGCCGGAGCGAATAGCCCCCGGTGGATACGAGATTCAGAAACTAAAGTTTGTGCCCGGCGGACATGGTGAGCAGGCGGAAACGCTCACACTTACGACGTTGCGTGAATTGCCACATCCGTACATCAAACATACCGAGTCCGGATGGGACGAAGTACGACAAAACATTCGAGAGTATGATTGGGTTAGAGAGTTGAAGGATCAGTATGAAGATCGAGCGGAACGTTGGAAAGTACCTCAAGTCAACACTGGACCTTTTCTGTTTCACAGTCATCACGCTTTTGAGGCCGAGAATGCGGCCATTGTATGGAAGCTTACGGGTAGAGCAGATATAGCCAATAAAGCTGTTCAGTTTTTGCGGGCAACCGTCGATCCAGCACGCGGATATCCCGTTACGTATCAGGCATGCCATCAGGAACTGGTACATGAAGGGGAATTTTTCAAGCATACGGCGGTTGTATATGATCTGCTTGCCGATTCTGGACTGTTAACAGATGAAGATCATGCACATATAAAGCATTCGTTCCGCTTGTTCATGGATCTAATCGATTGGTCTTTAACTATAGGCGACTTGTCGAACTGGACGGTCTCCGAGATGATTGGAGCATTATACTGTAGTCAGGCACTACAGGATCTGGAACGCATGAATCGCTTTTTGTATGGCATAGGGGGCTTCGAAGATCATCTGTCGAAGGGTACACTGGACGATGGCTGGTGGTACGAATGTTCTGTTGGATACAACATGATGGTTGCGGGACTCTTCACCGAGGTTGTACAGAGCTGCAGACCGTGGGGGTTGAATTTGGCGGAAACCTGGCTTCCTTCCCAATACCATGACCAAATTATACCCGGTAGCAACAAACCTGATAAAGATGGATTGTGTCTTGATATTTGGGGGCCAAGAAGATTGAATTATCGTTCAATCCGACAACTGTGGGACAGTCTGCTTCCATTTGCTGATTACCGTGGCGTGGTGTTTGGTATTAATGATTCAACAGAAACGAAGCTGCTCGGTATATCAGTAAGAGGATATATGGATGGTCGTTATGATCTAGCCTACTATGTGTATCGGCAACCGGAGTATGCTGATATTGTCTTGAGCTGCAAGCTGGAGGATCGAGATTTGCTGTACGCCGTTCCTAATATTCAGACCAGCCAAGCTAAACCTTACCTTAAATCAGCATATGCAGATACGTCAGGAGTAGCCGTACTTCGATCCCAAACGAGGGACAGAGAACCAAGAGAACAGATTCAGGCTGTTGTAAAGTACGGTATTCATGGGGGTGCCCACGGTCACTATGATCGGGTCAGCCTGTTGTCTATCATGCGGTACGGCCGCAGCTTTTACAATCCGGAGAGCATTTGGTACAGCTACCACACCTTTATGTATAAGTTTTATGTTCAGTCCTCCATTACCCATAATATGGTGGTGGTGGATCGCAAGCAGCAGGACCCTGCTGAGGGTAAACGCCTCCTGTTCCACAGCGGCAGTGTCTTCCAGGCATGTGCTGTTGAGAATACAGCGAGATGGTCCTATCCTCCATACGGTGGCTGGAGAGTGGATGATGAGAACACGTTTGGTGAACGAACCTGGTCAGAAGGTCGTTATATGCCGATTCCTGAACCTGAACCAGAGTACACGAAGCGAACCGATTATACGGAGCCGATTCTCCAACGCAGGTTAACGGTGGTGACAGATGACTATATTGTACTTTTTGATTATGTTTCCGGTGACCAGGATCATGAATACGATTGCCTGTTCCATTGCAAGGGATTGATGCACATCGAAGGAGAAAGCCAACATTTAAGAAAGCAAACTGACCAGTTTGACTCCGATTCGCGAGGTGGTGCACAGCTTATAACAGACTGTGAGTGGTATGACATGAAAGGGCCAGTAAAGGCACATTTTGAGATGGGATTCGGTCAAGGCTATGACAATCGAGGCAATCGGACCGAGCATAATGTTGACGGCCCACTCATCATGGATCATTATTCGCTGTGGCCGCCTCAACCAGAGATCATTGTAGGAAATCTCCCCGAACTGAATAAGGTCGATAAGCGGCTTTTTTATGAAATTAGAGGAGACGGAAGAGTGCTTACAAGTGGCAAGTTCGGCGCATGGATTCTTGGGCGAGAAGATCTTGATCTGGGAATTGAAGGGGTGACCACGCTGGAACTGAGAGTGAAGACGGAAGAAGGTGTTGGCGACAATGGATTACCGAAGACGTCGGAGCCAAGCATTTTTTGGGGTGATCCTTATATTGAAACGGAGTCGGGACACAAGATATACCTTAGTGATCTCCCATTAATCACGGAAAACACTAATCCAGGTAATGGGATAGGAGTGGATTACTTCGGTGGACCTGTCAAGATTGCTGTAAAACAGTTCGATCGTGCGATTCCGGCGAATCCGCTTGATACGGAGCACGAGGGTATCATCCGCCTGGATCTGAGTGTAATTCAAGCTAAACGTCTGGTAACTTCGATTGGAAGTGATTATCCTCTTGGTGATGAGACTCTTAGACGTAAAATGTTAAGTACACGGAGTGTGGGTCGTAACGCGAGGTTCATAACGTTGATTGAGCCATATGAGGACCAGCCAATGATTGTATTAGCTGTAGCCCATTCAGCCGATGAGGCTCAGGTTGTTCTTGCTGATGGAAGAACCCAGATCATCCGTATCTCCAGTTTGGATGATGCAATAGCAGAACCAGTGGTAGAGATTATCGAAACAGATATGGAAGGACAACTACTTCGCAGGGAGATAGCCATAAATAAATAATCAAGATTCCAATGAAGAAAGAAGGCATGAGGGGATGACATCAGATTACAACTATCGTGATAGACTCCATCAACTTACCTGCCGGGCGGAGATCCTGCTTCAGAGTAGAAGAGAATTTTTTACTGAAGGTACCCAAATCGCACTGAAAGACTTACTACACCAAGCGAAACTGGCTTTGGATGACCGAGTCAAGTTACCCTTCTCACGGAACCGGGAATTTCTAATTCCACGACAGGAGGAAGCGATTCAGTTTGCGACAAAAAGATATACAATGGTTCCTCCATTTGCAGAAGAAGGAAAGGTATATAGTTGGTATGGTCTGGAGCCCGCACTGGAGTGGTTTGAAAAGCAGGATATGCTGTATGAAGGGGCCAATGCACTGCCATTAAAAGCTGCAAATATTATGGAAACCGCCCAAGAGCTATTAAGCAAGGCAGTGCTTGGGGAAGGAATCGGTGAATATGGAACCCAGGCGGGCAGTCAGTTGCTGCATTCAATGGATGAATTACGAAAGGAGACAGAACGTTTCGACCCTGAAGAGGGTGGAGAAGTTCTGGCTAGAAAGATCGTGATTGTCTTCAATCAGCTTAGGACTTTCCGTCATTCGCGACGGCTGCGCACAGATGTTGAACCGGGGTCTGCGCTTTACCTGAGTGCCAAGGCTATGGATGAATTAAAATCCTCAATCCGGTCCAATCCACGTATTCGTGAGCACTATAAGGAGATCGAAAGTTGGACTGAACTCTATAATCTGGCAGATCTGGAGAGAGTCGTTTCGGACATTATGGAGAACAACAGCAATTATGATGAGTTGAACCGTCATTTCTATCTGTGGAGTTATACGGATAAAATCATCAATTTTAGAGTGCCTGCAGGTGCGTTGAAGGCAGACATATCTTTCCTTTTGTCTGCAGAGGACAATGAACAGGAGGGACTTGGACATGTATGGATTGATGACATAGAAATCCTCACGGCAAGTGGTAATAGTCTCGGAATCAGGAACGGCGGTTTTGATCAAGGTAGTATGAGCCCAATCCACTGGAAAGCCGAAGTCCTAAAGGGACAGCCAGTGCTAAAGTGGGAAACCGAGTACCCATATAACGGTGGTGGAAAACGCTCTTCAGAAGCAGCTAATCCATCGTCACAAATGGCCCTGAGCGCTGAAAATCTTCCGAGACGATCACTTTACATGTGCAATCCTACTGCCAATGACGAGGGAGCCTGGAGATACGATCAGTTATTTGACGTGGAAGGTGGAATGCGCTGCACACTGACATTCGGTGCGAAGCTGGACGGCAAGTTGAAGAAAGGCCTCAAGGTTCTTATCTCGTATATGAATGAACAAGGTGAACCCGTCGGAGAGTTCGTATATGCCTTCAATCGTAAGTCCTCCTTGACTGGTGGAAGGTTTCCATTGCCCATGCAATGCGATGCGATCCGATACGTCATGACTGGAGATACATCCTATGCGGAGAAGACGAAGCGGGCCATGCTCTATACTCTACATGATTTCTGCCAGGGCGCAGAACATTGGCTCGTCACAAATCTACGACCAGAGGGAAGTGACAGTTATGGGGCCGTACAAGGAGGACGACTACTGAGCGTAATCGCTGTAACTTACTCCCTGATTCGCTCAGCAAATGTCTTCAATGCCAGTGAGAAAAAGCGATTCTATGATTTGGTCGAATACATGCTCCGGTATTTACTTGATTTGAGAGATCGAACAGAATGGACACCATACGAAGCGCAGCGTGGATGCAGTAACTGGCAGACGGACATGTGTGCAGGAACTGGATTGATGATGATGGTGCTGAGCGATTTTCCCAATCGCCAAACCTGGCTGAACAATGCGAACACCATTCTGAAAGCCCAATTGGAACTGAATGTGAATCCTGATGGCTCCTGGCCAGAGTCTATCCGATATCATCATGCCGCATTGGAGCGTTTTGCCGGATATGCTCTGGTACTTAAGAACATAACAGGTGAAGATTGGTTCCGGACGACGCCACTTCTCCGGATGTTCAATTATGCCGTCGAAGTGCAGACACCAGGCTATCGGTATTTTGCTGGACGAATCGGCACACCACCCTTTGGTGACCACGTCTTAGGCGGAGGTGAGGAATTTGGCTACTTTGCAACATACCTACCTGTAATTGCGGAGATTGACCGAAGTTTGGCGGACCGAATGTTTCATACCTGGACGGCAGCTGGGCGACCCTTCAAGAGGCTCTGGGGTGAGTCCGTTGTATTGGAGAATCTACTGTTTCAGGAAGACCACTATACGTCAAAAAAAAACCTGCTTTTGGAGTCAACAAGTGCCTTTTCGAACGCAGGTATCTATATTTTTCGCAAAGGCTTCGGTACTCCAAAGCATAGTTATTTTGCCATAATGTCCAGTCCGGAGCCAGTGGCCCATGGGCATCTGGATCAAGGTTCGTTTGTGCTCTACAAAAACTCGGTTCCATTGGTGATGGACTCGGGAATTGAAGGGTACTTTGACACCAGCACCAACTGGCATATCAGCTCCTATTCACATGCCTGCGTCCAATTCGCTACGAGACAAAGGTCGTTGTCACGACATGATGACAGTATGATTAACCTTTCGGCAGGTACGTACAGTCTGGAGCGCGGCTGGGTGGATGTGCCGAAAACCAGCCGCGTACTGGACGTTCAATTGGGGAGCGAAAAAGAATCCATAACCATTGAAATTACTAACCCCGAGGGTGAAGGTATCCACATCCGGCATGTAACATATATCCGTGAGCCGGAACTGTACATTATCCGTGATGAGATCGTGAACTTCGAAGGCAAGGTGCTATTCAACCTTCCAGTTGCAGCGACGCAATCCTGGATAGATGGGAGTCGAGTGTATTCAGAAGGGGCATATGAAGTTGATTTGGAGACCGTTTTTCTGAGCCCTGTGGAATCGATCACTCTGGATCAAGGGCGATGTACCCGATTCTATGATCGGGAAAAAGCTGGCAGGATGGATTATATTCGTGCAATTGCAGATGCCCAGAAAGGATTTGTGACGGTTCTCTACCCCAAGGAGAAGGGGCGCAAGAAGCTGAGTGTAGTCCAAGAGACAGATGGTAGCATAAGTTTAGTGACAGATGATTACCACGTTTGTCTGGATGCGTCCTTCAATTTCAGGAATGGTGGGCAAAGGGACACTTTAAATAGTTATTATGGAGGAAATCAATGACCAGACAAATTGTAAACCCGATCTTAAAGGGTTGTCATCCAGACCCATCGTTCATTCGAGTAGAAGACAATTATTACATCGCGACATCCACTTTTGAATGGTTTCCCGGAGTAGAAATTCATCACTCTCGAGATTTGGTTAATTGGCAGCTGTTAACTCGTGTTTTGACGGAATCTTCACAGGTTGACCTGAGGGGCAACGGAAGCTCAGCTTCCATCTGGGCTCCAGCACTTTCACATGATAACGGTATCTACTATTTGATTTTTACAGATGTAAAAGCACGTCATAGTGTGTATAAGGATCTTCATAATTATTTAATTACTGCAACGAATATTCAAGGGCCGTGGAGTACTCCAGTACGACTAAATGGTAGCGGCTTCGATCCTTTTCTATTTCATGATAGCGATGGCCGTAAATGGATGTTGAACATGCGATGGGACTTTCGCAAAAATCACAATAACTTCTCTGGTATTGTTATGCAGGAATATGATCAGGAAATCGGGAAACTTACGGGTCCTGTTCATGAACTATATAAAGGGACTCCGACAGGCATCACTGAGGGCCCGCAGCTTTACAAGAAAGACGGACTATACTATCTTCTGATTGCAGAGGGCGGCACTGGCGTTAATCATATGGTTACCATGGCGCGCAGTAGCAAGCTTACTGGCCCTTATGAGACTGACCCCAATTATCCGATCATGACAACAGCTCATGACCTAACTTTTCCTTTTCAGCAAGCTGGGCACGGCTCCTTGGTTGAGACGCAAACTGGGGAGTGGTATATGGCTCATCTATGCACACGTCCGATTCCCGGCACAGCAAATTTGAACCCGCTAGGAAGAGAAACAGCGATTCAGCGATGTGAGTGGACACCTGATGGATGGCTCCGATTATCTCACGAAGGTAAATTACCTGCTTTGACTGTGCCAGCCCCTGAATTGCCTAGTCATCCGTTTGCTGCTTTACCAGAACACGATGATTTTAGTAGTGACACAATTGGATTACAGTATCAAAGCTTGCGGGTTCCTTTTGACGAGTCATGGATAAGTCTAAGTGAAAGACCCGGTTATTTGAGACTGCGAGGTCGGGAATCGTTGTCATCGTTATTCGAACAGAGCATGATAGGATGCCCGATTCAACACTTTGCATGTTCAATATCTACATGTATGGAGTTTGAACCTGAGAACTTTATGCAAATGGCAGGATTGGTCCTGTACTATGACGAACGGGATTACTACTATCTTCGAGTTACTTCAGATGAAATCCGAGGAAAAAGCCTGGGAGTTGTATGTTGTGCAGGCGGAAAATATGAAGAAATTTCTTCAATGCAAATTTCCGTAAAAGATTGGGATGTTTATTATTTAAGAGCGGATATTTCGGGAAGAGATATCGTTTTCTATGCCTCTCCTAATGGGTTGAAGTGGACACCACTCTGCACTCCGCTTGATTTTGGGACGCTCTCGGATGAACATGGCGGCAAACTTGGATTCACGGGTGCATATGCTTGTCTTTGTGCACAGGATCTGGATCAGCAGTCCCAACCCGCTTATTTTGATTTTTTTGAATATAAAGAACTTACGGAGTAATTAAAATCTGATTTAATCTGCTTAATTATTTGAGTTATTTCGATATTCTGCGCATTATATTTGAATACGCTTTCAGACTACCGGATCTGATTTTACCTATGTCTTTTTGATCCAAGCTACCAAAATTATAAAATGGAGGTTTTTGTATGCAAAAAGATAAATTTTTCACAGTAGAGTCGTCAAAAAGTAGTGTCATTCAGAAGGGAAAGGGAGCTAGTATTCTCCCCCTATTTTTATCGTTTGTAATGTTATGGATGGCATTTCCCGTGAAAGCTCAGGCTAATGTTTCTCTTCCGGAATCAGTAACGCAGATAAATATCAGCAACATATCGATTGCTCCAGGCGCTTCTACTAGTACTATCCAGGAAGCTATAGACCATGTAAATTCAAGTGGCGGCGGAAAAGTGATATTCCAGTCTGGCACCTATATCCTTACAGGTTCAGTTACTTTAAAAAGTAATGTTTCTCTTGTAGGGGCAGGAAGAGACAACACGATATTAAAACTAAGTGCTGGAATTAATCTTGGAGGATATGGAGTGCTGAACAGACCAGACGGCGGTTTGAGCAATGTTACAATCAAAAACCTTACAATAGACGCCAATACCTTCACAGATCCAGACAGTAATCCAACAGCTCTCAGGAATTATGGTATCTTGGTTCAGGGTGAAAACGGAACAAACAACCGTATTATGCTCAATAACATAAAAGTAACGAATAGCGAAATGGGAGTTCACTTCAAAGGCACTACGAATTTGACAATACAAGACAGTATTATTAATAACAATGGGGGACTGAATAAATATTGGCATAATCTGTATTTAAGAAGAGTGTCTAACGTATTGGTTAAAAATACGGAGTTGAGTGAGTCTAGTTCTGGGAACGGTATTAACATTTCGTATTCTGATAATATTACAATTGATTCTTGCCAGGTGTACGATAATGCGTTTCGAGGTATTCGCGCTTCAGATAGCAGTCATATTAATGTGATTAACAACGATGTTTATGGAAATGTAACGGGGGATGGAATTGTATATATAGGTGAAATCACGGGTGTTACATCTTTCCAAATTAAAGGTAATACAGTAAGGAATAATGGAGGATATGGAATATTTGTGAGTAGTGATTCTTCAAACGGTGAAGTGAAATCCAATATAGATGGCGGTGGAAACACAAAAGGGTTTAGTTTAATTAGCGGAAGCAATATAATTATTCAGTAGCTCAACGTTCCTGTCGGAAATTATTAAACTTCCGGAAGGCAACGTTCAATTACATCGATAGCACTTAAACGTTGCTTTCCGGAGTTTTATACGCGCTGTACTATGGACCCAAGAAGTAAGATCTTTGACATCTCAGTACGCTTTATTTTTGTATATTGATCTCTTTTCCATAATTCTGAATATATCCTTTAGCGTTCCCTCCGCCATCAATGTTGGAAATAACATCACCATTTGAGCTGAAACCATTCGTAAATATCCCATATCCATAGTTATCCGATACATTATTCCCACTGATTGTGAAGTTTGAAACGCCAGTAAATTCACTATTATAGATAATCCCGTCTCCTGTCTTGTTGCCATATACAACATTATTAATCGTATCCATATGAATGCTGTCAGCTACCCGGACACCACGAAAATAATTATCGTAAATTTCTGAGTCATTTATCGTTACATATTCAGAGTATGAGATATTAACCCCATTTCCTGTATGTGAGTTATATATTTCACAATTTGTAATTAACACTTTACTTACTCTTCTTAAATAGACATTGTGCCAAAAATTATAATACCCCCCATTATCATGAATTTCACTATTTTGAACAGTAATGTTTGTCGAACCTTTGATATGAAGACCCATATTCGTGTTTTTTATTTCGATGTTATCAAACAGAACCTTGTTATTGATATAACTTTCTCCTTCGAGCAAAATACCGTAGTTCGTAACAGCAGATACATCAGATTCTACATTAGGATCATTTGGCTTCAAACCATCCACGGTTAGATTTTTTACAATAACGTTAACAGCCGGATTAGCATTATTGGCCGTCAATACTCCATTCGCGCCAAGATTGGCGCTTATTTGCAGTACAGTCTTACCCTTACCAGCTCCAACAAGAGCTACGTTACTTTTTAATAATATCGGTGTTGAAATCTTGTATGTACCATTGGCTAAAGTAACTGTGCCACCACCTGCGGTAGAAACACTATTTATGGCAGATTGGATTTCAGATTCAGAGGCATTTGCTCCTACTGAAACATCTTTTGCGTGAAGCAAAGTTGGCTTCTCCGTTATCATATTTGATCCTTCAGCTTCAGCGTGTACGACGGAGTAAGTCCCAGAGTATCCTACAGCCATAATAAGCAACCATACCAATAATTTGTAATACGTCTTCCTTGGAGTAAATCTTTTCATAAAATATTTCTCACTCTTTCTATAATGTTATTGATGATATCAGATTTAATTATCGACTGGATATCAGCAAAGATTACTACTTTTCTTATATTTGTAACTTTATACCCACATAACAAAGGACTTAAGGATTAGATATTTTTTTGATTTTGAATATTCATGTAAGTCGAAAGGGGATCCGTGTGAAAGCAATATGGACGAAAATGAAGCTGCGTTGGAAATTTGTATGCCTATGCTCACTTGTAATGCTTGTACAATTCACGTTTTCCAATACGTATTTGTTTAGCAATTCAGCAGATCTGGTAGAAGAGCAAGGGGAGATGCTGGTTGGTAAGTATGTCTCTCAAAATAAGGGGAATATTGAAAATTCGATGAAGAGCGTCATGTCTGCAGCAAATTTGTTGTTGACGAGTGAGGATTTTCAGCAATACATGCGTAAGTATGCGGTGCGTTTCTTTCAATATGACAGTGCCAATATTGATTTCCAGTTCGATTGTATGCGTACCTTTCGCAATATTATTACGCAGACTGGTTATATTCGCGAGATTCAAGTGCACCTGGAAGATAATACGTTCTCTATCTCTCGAAGCTCCTATTCGAGTAAACCAAATTTAGATCCTATTTTATTTGATAAAGTGACCGCTGCCCCTCGTTCAACCGTCGGCTGGAACTCGGCCGATGCAAACGGTGTGATAGATCTATATTACCGGCTGCCGCTTAGTGCAAGCGGCAAGACGTCGGGAATCCGCGGGTGGGTCGATGTTATTATCGACCCGGACGTTATGTTCCAGTCAATTGCTGATCTGGTGCCCACAGCAGACAGCGTACAGATGTTTGTAGTAGATCCTGCTGGCGAAGCCTTGTATACAAATCAGCTGATGACAAGTCGTTCTGTTGTTGGTAGCGGATTTGTCGCAAGTGTGCCTGAGGTGGATAATATAGTGATCCAAAAATCGAATGGGGATCCAATAATGACTCAATCCGCCAGGCTTATGGATACAGACTGGTTGCTGTTGTCGATTATTCCTAAGGAAAATTTTCAAATCGATTTGGCAGAGTATTTGCGTATCAGCTTTTTTATCCTACTCATCCCTATCTTGATCCTTGCACTTATGATATTATTCCTGACAGATTACTTACTACGGCCCCTCAAACAGCTTGTTAGCGTAATGAGTGGTTACAGTGAGAACAAAGCGACACCTCAGATTATGATTGAAAGATTGGATGAATTCGGCCTATTGGCAAACCGTTTCAATAAGATGATGGGCAAAATTGAAGAACAGATTACAACAATACGTGAGACTGAACAGCAGAAACGTGAAGCCGAGATGGATGCGTTTCAATCGCAGATTCGACAACATTTTTTATACAACACATTAGCTCTTATCTCTTGGACGGCTCGCAGGGAAAAAGCACAGGAAACGGAACGCATATCCAAATTATTTGCCCGTTATTACCGTCTCGCTCTTGGTAAGGGTGAGACCTACACGTTATTGGAAAAAGAGATTGAAATGATTGGACATTACCTGGAAATCCAGCGTTCTCGTTTCGTTGACCAGATGGAATACGAGATGCGAGTTGAAGCCCCTATCGGTGGTTATCGGATAATCCGCAATATGTTGCAACCAATTGTCGAAAATGCAGTGGAGCACGGTGTTCTACCCCAAGAGAAAGGGAAAGTACTTTTGCTGATCCGGGAGGAGCAAGACTACTTAGTGATCCGAATAATTGATGACGGTATTGGCGCAGAGGAGGAGGTTGTTCGGCATATTAACAGCGGAATGAGCTTCGATAGTGATAACGGTTTTTCTTTACGTTCCATTAAAAGAACCCTCCACACCTACTATGGTGACGAAGCGGTATTCGATTTCCAAAGTGTGATTCAATCAGGATCGGTGACGACAATTAAGTTACCAAAAGATAGGATTACGTAGCCATTTTCTGCTTTATTCAGATTGGGATATGGGTCTTATTCATCCAAGGAGGAATCCATCGCAATGAAGATGATTATAGTCGACGATGAACGAATTGGCCGTGAAGGCATGATTGACTTCATAGACTGGAGCGGGGATTACGGCATTGAGATTGTCGGAACTGCGGCGAACGGCCAGGAAGGATACGAATTGTACCAAGCCGTGAATCCAGATATTGTACTGACAGATATCAAGATGCCCGTTATGAGCGGTATTGAGCTGGTTGAAAAAATACGGGGGATCAATAAAAAGGTCAGAATTATTCTATTGTCAGCATACAGTGATTTTTCCTACGCTCAACAAGCGTTCAAATCAAGAGTAGATGACTACTTACTAAAACCGATTGATGAACCCGAGCTTCGTCTGCTGCTGGAACAGATTACAGCGGAAAGCAATGAAAATCACCAACGGGAGAACGCCAAACAGCAGTTTCTCGATGTGCTTGGAGGGAACAAGGAACGCTGTGAGCAACTAAGGGATTACACCTTCCAAGTTTTCTCGCTCGGCAAACAACAGCAGCATATTTGCAGTTTTCACGACCTGTGGCTACTGGAATATCATGAAGGTGTCCATGTAGGCATCGCCCGGTATCCCCGCAGTGAGAAAGATCCATTCGGTGGTCGTCCGGACTTTGCTGACTTTGAATCCTGTTATGCTGGTAGTCGTGTCGATCAACCTGAGGAAATATGTCGAAGCTATAACGAGGCGGTACTGTCCAGCCATATCGGTACCTACTGGGAGCTTAAAGAGCTTGATTATGGACATATTGTCAGACGACGTGGGCAATGGATGACACACAATACTGAACTCAAACAGGAAGCGGTTAAGTTGGCAGATGCGATCCGATCAGCAATCATTTGTTCCGAAAGAACCAAGCTTGAGTTAACAGCCCAACGCATCATGCACTATTTGAGACAGTATTCGGGAGTTGATCCGGCTTATATAGAAGAATTCTTAATGTGGATTGTGACGCGAGTAGCACAAGACTTCGCAGATTTCCAAGAGATGAAAACGTCGCTGTGGGAGCTAAGGATTTCCCTACAGAATCAGAACCGTTTCCATAAGATAAAGCCAGCCCTTAGCCATTGGATTCTGGAATGGACCGAAAGAGCAGAAGAGAAGCGCCAACTACCTGAAACGACTATTGTGCAGTTGGTGATGAATATCGTTGCGCAAGAATATCATCAAGATATTAACCTGCGTTCGCTGGCAGAGAGGGTTTACTTAAGTCCGAATTATCTGGGCAATCTGTTTCGCCATTCCACAAGCTTATACTTTAACGATTACCTTGCCAGTTATCGAATGGAAAAAGCAAGAGAGCTGTTGCTAACCAGCTCGGATAAGATCACCCAGATTGGAGAAGCGGTAGGTATTCCGAATACTTCCTATTTTAGCTCGCTATTTAAAAAAACGTTCGGTGTTACACCAAAGGAATATCGTAGAACTCATTGTGAGTAGCATTAACAAACACAAGCTCAGCCATCAGGGCTGAGCTTGTGTTTTCGGTACTGGAGCGGCGTTGTTCGGTATATCTGTTTGAATTGGGCGATAAAATAGGCAGCCGTGTTGAAGCCAAGCGCAGAAGCAATCACGTCGATCGGCTGACTTGTAGTTTCTAGAAGATGACAGGCTTGCTTAATTCTTCGAGCTAGCAGGTATTCAGTAATTGTACTACCGGTTTCTTTTTTGAACATTCGTGAAGCATAAGACTTCGAGATATGTAGTTCTTCGGCAAGTCGGGATAGCTCGAAGCTTTGCGAGAAATTCCGCTCAATCCATTGCATGATTTGCTCGGCATATTGAGGCTGGCGGTAACCGGAAGATATCAGGCTGTCTTGGGGTTCATATGTTTGAAGCAAGGAGAGCATCTGCAATAAAAAGATAATATGGTTTTCCTGCTGTGAAACGCCTGATTGCCCACCGTTCATGAAGTGGAGTCGGAGGGAAGCGGAGATGCTTGTCTCATCCAAACATATATACCTGCAGGGTTGAACCGAGGCTCCGTAGCAAAGATGGTTGAAGAAACGAGCATGATTGGGAAACTTGTCGAGAAAAGACATACATACAGCTTGATTTAAATGAATGATTGAGCGAACGTAAGGTTTATCAGTCGAGGGACTTGCAAACACCTTATGCAGTTGAAACGGTTGAAAGAAAAAGAGCGCACCTGGGCGTATGGTGAACGCTTGGGGTCCAACAGTCACGGTGCCTTCTCCCTCGTGAACGATCAGTATTTCACAACATTGGTGCCAGTGGTAGAACCCCTTAAAGTGCTGCTCTGTACGGGTATGGCAGGAGGCAATCAATGGTATGCCATCTAATGGAATATGTTCAAGCAATTTTTGCATTAGTCATGCCTCCATTATACAAAGAATATTAGTTAGTTGTATTAAAAGATTAGAATCTCCAATTAAAATGTACAACAAATTGATATTATTGTACTACCAACAGACACTATTTGCACGTGATTTTTATAGAATGAAGGGAGTAAATATATTGGAACGAAGACATACCTCTCCGTTCATGCAAACGCATACACAAAGTTAAACCTGGAACATTTGAAAAAAAGAAGGGAGAACAACAATGGACTACAAATTGAGCAAAGACAATCAAACGTGGGTGAATGAGATTTGGGCAAAATTGCAAACGAAGATGTCCGCAGAGGTTGATCGTATTGGTGTGAAGATCCCATACATTCCTGAAGGAGGGCAGTATAAGGAAGATAAAGGTGAGACCGATATCTACTGGTGGACCAACGGTTTCTGGCCGGGCATGTTATGGCAGATGTACCATGCTACTGGCGAAGAAAAGTATAAAACGGCTGCCGAGGGCGTCGAACTCCGGCTTGACACAGCCTTTGATGGGTATGAAGGACTGCATCATGATGTGGGCTTCATGTGGTTGCATTCTGCCGTGGCAAACTATCGTCTGACTGGCAACACCCGTTCCAAGACGCGCGGATTGCATGCAGCAAATTTGCTTGCTGGACGATATAATCCACGTGGTAAGTTCATTCGTGCTTGGAACGATAACTGTACGGGCTGGATCATAATTGACTGTATGATGAATATACCTCTGCTCTATTGGGCGAGCGAAGTCAGCGAAGACCCGCGGTTCTCCTATATTGCAAAGGATCACGCAGATACGACCTTCAACAAAGCATTGCGTCCAGATGGGTCCTGTCATCATATCGTAGTACTGGATCCTAAGAACGGTGATTTCGTCGAAGCTCCAGAAGGACAAGGGTATGCTAGCGATTCCTCATGGTCACGTGGCCAGTCTTGGGCAATCTATGGATTTGCTCTAAGTTACCATTATAGTGGTGACTCTCGTTATCTTGATGCGGCTAAACAGGTTGCTCATTACTTCCTGGCAAATGTGAGTAGTTCAGATTATGTACCGAAAGTCGATTTTCGAGCACCGGAAGAACCAGTCTGTTGGGATACGACCGCTGGAATGTGTGCTGCCTGCGGGTTACTTGAGATTGCCAAACATGTCGGCGTAAACGAGCGTGCTCTGTATGTAAACGGGGCTCTTAATATTCTCAAAGCAACCGACCAGCGTTTTTGCAACTGGGACCCCGAGATTGATTCGATTGTTGATAATGGTACTGGCTCATATCATGGGCGAGGAGGGGATTATGCTGTGCCGATCATCTATGGAGATTATTTTCTCATTGAAGCAGTACTACGGCTGAAGAACAGCGATTTTCTAATTTGGTAATAGAGATCAGGTCAAGAAACTTCTCAATCCAAGCCAAGTTGAGAAGTTTTTCTTTTAAGGAAATAAATTAAAAACATAATAAATTAATTAGAAGCATAAACCATTGCCACATTGATCGATTAAACACAAAGCTGTGGACAAAATAACGTTTGTGCATTATGTTAATACTTAACGTAAGTGTTATCAAATATGATTGGAGGTGGTGAAAAATGGTAGATCATATTATTAACAATACAATGCGTGTCAAAAAGATGAACCAGGAACTGGTACGAGAAACACTGAAAGATATGAGACAGGGAACCAAGTCCATGGTCGCAGAGGCAACCGGTTTGAGCATAGCCACATGTCGGAATATACTCCATGAACTCCTTAGCACGGGTGAACTCATTCAGTTGGAATTAGAAGAATCGAACGGAGGCCGACCTGCGCAAATTTACAGGTATAATGTGGACTTTGCTAATATTGCCTGCATTATTATCAGAGCTGGAGTAACGCTTCATTCTCTAACGTACAGCGTCGTTAATTTGTCTGGGGAGTCATTGGAAGAAGGCTCTCAGCAAGTAGAACAGATGAATGAAGAAAAGATATATGATTTGGTTGATAGACTTATATTGAAATATCCCCGTATACAGGCCATAGGAATTGGTGTTCCAGGTGCAGTACATCAAGGGGTGATTAATACCTGTGACATCCCTAATCTGATCAATGTCAATTTAGTAGCTCCCATTCAGGAGAAGCATGAAGTTGAGGTTATTCTGGATAACGACATGAACCTAACGGTTTATGGACTTTATCAGAGACAGGGATACAATGAGAGAAGCTCTCTAGTCGTTACAACATTTATTGAAGGCTCTCTACCTGGGGCAGGGATCATGATTGATGGGCACATTCACAGGGGAAATTCTCGTTTTGCTGGAGAAATTGCCTTTCTACCCTTGGAAATGTCACATGAGGAACAGTTTAGAAAGCTCCATAATCGAGACACATTCCATCCGCTTGCAGCCCGGGGCGTCTCGAGCCTAATCGCTGTGATGAACCCTGAAACGGTTGCTTTGACAGGTGATTTATTGAAGCCGGGAGATGTGGAGCTGATCCGGAATGAATGTCTGAAATATATTCCCGAGTTACATATGCCCCGTTTGATAGTACTTGAGAATCCAGAAGAGGATTACATGTGTGGATTAATTAAAATGACATTGGAAAGCCTCTCTTATTCACTGCAGCTAGTAGAGAAGAGGAGGTGAAGTGTAATTTGACATCCTACACAAATAATCCAAATATCGCTCGAAAAGCAGCCAAACCACTATAAGTTAAATTTTAAGATAAGGAAGGATAAAAACGACTATGAAAACAGAAAAACAAAAGATGCTTGATGGAGAATTGTATATGGCTTGGGATCCTGAACTTACACGTGATCGCGCATACGCCAGACGTATGACGCGCATGTATAATCAGACCACTGAAACGGATGATGAAATGAGAGTAGAAATACTCAAGAAATTACTCGGTTCCACAGGGGAAAACCTAGGTATGGAACCCAATATTCGTTTTGACTACGGTTATAATATTCATGTGGGAGACCACTTTTATACCAACTTTGATTGCACAATATTAGATGTATGTGAAGTAGTAATAGGGAACAATTGCCTATTTGGGCCGGGGGTTCATGTATACACAGCTACTCATCCATTGGATCCAACAGAAAGAAATAAAGGACCGGAATTTGGTAAGCCAGTAAAGATTGGAAATAATGTATGGGTTGGCGGCCGAGCTATTATCAATCCAGGTGTGACGATTGGTAATAATGTCGTAGTTGCTTCCGGAGCAGTTGTGACTAAGGACGTTCCAGACAACGTGGTGGTTGGCGGCAACCCAGCGAGAGTAATTAAACAAATTGATGAGATTAAGGAACAAAAGCATAACCTTGTGTAAAGTCGCTATTTTAGCGGCTTTTTTTTATAGAAATTTGTAATCCACATATTTATAAGGAGTAACAGGGCTTCAATCTTCTAATGTAAGGTTCTAATGTAAGGTGATTTAACTAATGGTCTCACTTAAAATTTGTGGATTTAATATTTAAAGTTGTAAATAAAAAAAGTATGGTTTATAATGTTATTTAATGATAGATAATACTATCATTTAATTGTTATTCATTCCACTTTTTTTGTAATTTGAAAGAAAGGACTGTGATTAAGATAAAGGAAAACATTTCTATTCCCCAGCCCCCAACTTATGGTCCATTAGGAAACATGCCTCTAATTGATGCCAGCAACCCTTCAATCTCCATTGGCGCATTGGCAAAGAAATACGGTCCCATCTTTCGTTTTACCGCACCTGGATTCTCAACACTAATTGTCTCCGGTCCTGAGCTGGTCACCGAAGTATGTGATGTCACCCGATTTGATAAATATGTATTTAGTGAGTTAGAGAATGCTCGAGCCTTTGGCGGTGACGGGTTGTTTACAAGTTGGACTCATGAGCCAAACTGGAGAAAAGCACATAATATATTACTTCCAACATTTGGAAAAAGATCCATGAAGGGATATCACTCAATGATGATTGATATCGCGCAACAGCTCATCCTAAAATGGGTGCGACTTAACCCTCTAGAGCCTGTTGATGTTGCGGATGACATGACTAGGTTGACTCTGGATACGATAGGCCTATGTGGATTCAATTATCGCTTTAACAGTTTTTACAGAAAAGATCATGATCCCTTTGTCCAAAGCATGGTTAGAGCATTAGATGAAGCGATGCATAGAAGTTCCCGCCTGAAAATTCAGAATATGTTGATGTTTAACACAAAAAAACGATTTGAAGACGATGTTCAGGCGATGTTTACGTTGGTAGATCAGATCATTACTGATCGAAAGGCTAATTTCCAGCCTGGTATGACGGATTTACTTGCACGTATGCTGGAGGGTAGGGATCCCGAAAGTGGAGAACAACTTGATACGGAGAACATTCGCCATCAGATCATAACGTTCTTGATTGCGGGTCATGAGACTACAAGTGGTCTACTGTCCTTTACTATGTATCTTCTGCTTAAACACCCAGAGGTTCTGAAGAAAGCCCAGTTAGAGGTCGATGAGGTTATCAAAAATTCAACACCTTCATATGAGGAAGTGAACCAACTTAAGTATATTCGCATGATACTTAATGAATCCTTACGCCTGTGGCCAACCGCACCCGGATTTGAAGTTTACGCAAAAGAAGATACTGTGATCGGAGAAGGGTTTCATATCCCTAAAGGGCAAAATCTGAGTATTCTTCTCACTTTGCTTCATCGTGATCCTACAGCCTGGGGGGAGGATGCAGAGTTATTCCGACCAGAGCGGTTCGAGGACCCGGCTCAAGTACCGAACCATGCTTATAGACCTTTTGGGAATGGGGAACGCGCTTGCATTGGAATGCAATTTGCTCTATATGAAGCAACGATGGTCGTAGGAATGATCATTAAACATTTTGAACTGATTGATTTCAGCAACTATCAACTACAAGTGAAACAAACGTTGACTATCAAGCCAGACCATTTCCAGATGAAGATTAAGCCTCGCCTTCAGAAAACACATACGAATATGGATACAAATCCACATGATCCTACTTCATATTCAACACCCCATTTTCTGGGGTCTGGATCTCTTGAAACCAAATCATTATCAGCTACCGAGCAGATCGACGACCGATCATTACTTGTTCTGTATGGCTCTAATCTGGGAACAGCAGAAGGCATCGCACGGCACATTTTTCAGACTGCTCATGGATATGGAATTCATGCCTTAGTCGCACCACTCAATGATTGGAAAGGTACATTACCCAAAGGTGCGTTGGTTATTATTGTAACTGCCTCCTATAATGGCAAAGCACCACATAATGCTTCAGAGTTCGTCGAATGGTTGAAAACGACTGGTGATCACATAGAGCAAGGTCTACGATATGCCGTGTTTGGTTGTGGTGATCGAAGTTGGTCTGGAACGTATCAAAGTGTACCTCGGTTTATCGATGACCAATTGGAGGCCATCGGAGGTAACAGATTGATGCCCCGAGGAGAAGCGGACGCGAGTTCAGATATAGAGCAACAAACTACGACCTGGCTAAGTCAACTATGGCCTCTGGTTTTAGACACATTAGGATTACAGATTGATGAGATTAAATCTGGAACATCGCACAAACTGCACATGCATTTTGTCGATGAAGAGCCACAAATTCCGAATATCAGAACGTATGGGGCAGCCTATGGAACTGTGCTATCCAATCGTGAGCTACAAGCCATGAATAGCGGGCGAAGCACCAGACATATCGAGATTAGCCTGCCTAAAAATGTTCATTATAGGGAGGGAGATCACGTAGGAGTTTTACCAAAAAACCGAAATGCGGCCATTCAACGAGTATTAAATCGGTTCAGTTTAACAGGTACGGAGACCATTCGATTAAGTACGGAGGCCCATCATCTGACTCATTTACCACTAGATCGGTCGATCAATGTCTACGAATTAATTCAAACTTGTATTGAAATACAGGAACCGGCGACTCGTGCTCAATTGAAAGACCTAGCTGTTCATACAGTGTGTCCGCCACATCGGCGGGAGCTTGAAGCAATGCTAGATGATGAACATTACTCCGACCATATTCTTGCGCATCGCGTTTCCATGCTGGATTTGCTGGAACAATATGAAGCCTGTGAACTGCCCTTCACTCGATTTTTGGAGCTTCTGCCACCACTCAAGCCAAGGTATTATTCCATATCCAGCTCTCCATATGTTCAATCAGAGCAGATCAGCATCACCGTTGGTGTTGTTAGAGATCGTGCCTGGAATGGGAAAGGGGAGTATGCCGGTGTAGCTTCGTGTTATTTGGCTGAATGTATACCTGGCGAGCGTGTACTGCTTTTTGTCGAAACTCCGGATTCAGGATTCCAACTTCCTACAGACCCAAATTTACCAATCATTATGATTGGACCCGGTACAGGAGTTGCACCATTCAGAGGTTTTTTACAAGCCAGGTCCGCACAGAAGGAACAGGGTAAACCTCTTGGAGAAGCCCATCTGTTTTTTGGTTGCCGAAATGAGTCCGACTATCTATACCGGGAAGAACTGCTGCAGTTTGAAGAGGAAGGAATAGTGAAGCTTCATACAGCTTTCTCCCGTAGAGAGGGGCAATCACGAATCTATGTACAAGATCTAATCCAAATGTCTAAAGAACAGCTCATGCAGCTTATGAATAAAAAAGGGAAAATTTATGTGTGCGGTGATGGTAGTCGAATGGCTCCAGCTGTAGAAAGTATATTGAAAGAAGCTTATCAAAAAACAGAGAATGTTGGTGTGGAGGAAGCTGAACAATGGCTTAGACAGTTACAAGAAGAGGGCAGATATGTTAAGGATGTATGGGCCGGTTCTCCCAAATCTAGTAGCAGGCATGTTTTAGCATAAGACAGCGTAACGATCTCGTAAAGTGATACTAGTAACCTATATTTTCAATTGATGACAGTGAGGAGAATTTTTATGGCATGGTTGTTTCTTATTCTTGGAGGGATTTTAGAGGTAGGTTGGGCTTTAGGTTTATCATTTTCGGATGGATTTACTAAAATAGAAATCGTAATACCCACTGTCATTTTAATGGTTGGTAGCTTCTATTTCTTCGCAAAATCTATAAAAGTCCTACCTGTATCTACAGCTTATGCTGTTTTTACAGGACTGGGGTCCTTTGGCACTGCACTTGCTGGAATGATCTTTTTAGGAGACAAGGTGAGTGTACTCAAAATTATATTAGTCCTGGCACTAATTTCTTGCATCATCGGTCTCAAACTAGTTTCTAATGAACCAAAGAAAGAAGTAGGTGTTAGGTCATGAGTTGGATTTTGTTAATTTTAGCAGGTTTATTTGAAATTGGCGGCGTAATTTTCTTGAAATATTCAGAAGGCTTCACCAAATTAAAGCATACATTGCTGTTCGCTCTGTTTTTGGGACTAAGTTTCATCTTTCTATCCTTGTCTTTGAGAGATATTCCAATTAGCATTGGCTACGGAATTTGGACCGGAATCGGCGCTTCAGGAAGTGTTTTGTTAGGGATGTACGTATTTAATGAACCTAAAAATGCAAGAAAACTAGCTATGGTTTTTGGAATTATTGTGAGTATTGTTGGGCTGAAACTAGTATCATAGATGTCTTATAGATAAATAACCGTTTCCCTCGCAATAAGTTATTGTGAAAAGATACCTTTTGCTTAACTCGGTATCTTTATTTATGCCTTTACGAGAATCCTCTGAAAGCTTACTTATATACTACTGCTTTAATATAAGTTGCTATTAACCATGCACATGCGATAACAGCTTCCATTCGCTCAATGATGTTACCTTGGCTTTTTAGGATCCATATTGTATATCTTAAGGAACACATTCTCATAAGTTTCGTCGACAAAATGATTAAAGTTGCAAATAAAATAATATGGTTTTATAATAATACAAGGTAATATCAAATGATATTAAAATATATCATTTGATATTACCTTGTACTTTCAGAGTGGTTGATAAAAAAGAAAAGAAGCTCACCAATCCGAATTTCAGTTCGCAGAGATCGATGATTGTTTAATTTGAATATAGAAGGCTGAAAGGGTGAATATGATGAGAACAGACCATACTATTAAATTGTTAGTCGACAGCACTGCCGACCTTTCGAACCAATGGCTACAGCAATACAATATAACTGTTGTGCCCCTTTATGTGATAATGGGGTCTCAAACTTACAAAGATAATATTGAGATAACTCCAGCAGAACTGTATCGTCGTTCCGAGGAAGAAGGGATCATCCCTAAAACAGCAGCTCCATCTCCTTCAGACTTTTATCAAATCTTTGAAGCAGAGATTCTCGCAGGTAAACAAATTCTATATATTAGCATGTCATCCAAAGTATCTTCTTCCAATCAAAATGCACATATTGCAGCTAAAGAGTTCCCTGATGGACGGATTCATATCATTGACTCCATGCATTTATCAGCAAGTTATGCCATGTTAGCGCTTCGTGCTGCACGTGCAATTGAAATGGGTCAAACGATTGAAGAGGTGTTGGCAGATATAGAGCACGTGAGGGATAAGGTCAAGATTGAAGTATTGGTAGATAGACTCGATTATCTGCATAAAGGAGGTCGCGTTAACAGTATGCAGCACCTTATTGGTAATGTGCTAAGGGTGCGCCCAATATTAAATATCATCAATGGAGAGGTACGGTCCGTTCAAAAGTATCGCGGCAAAATGGATAAGGCTTTGGAAAGCATCATACAAAAAATTTCAACTCGAAAAAATCAGATATGTCCCAATCTCTTGATCATTGCTCAAACAGTTGCGGATAAAATGACAGATAGAGTTCGAACTAGCATACTTGAGCATGCTTACTTTAAAGAAGTGATAGTTATTGAGGGTGGGTGTGTAATAGGTTCACATACTGGTCCGAACACCATTGCGATAAGCTACTTGAATTTGTGAGGGATCTGGAAAGGAGTATTGATCAATATGAAAACAAACATCTCAATCTCGCAGGCCGATCCAAATTCTCTTGTTGGAGCCAAACTAAATTTAATGGCAGTTGGAGATATGGCACATTCAATTGTAGGGTCAAGTAAGCAAAGCATTGCTGATGCGACATTTAGAATGCTATGGAAGTCTAAGAACAATCGATTTAGTCATGAATTTGCCTATGAAGCAAAAATGGGTGACCAATCGCTTGGAATGATAACGTGTTTACCCATTACCGTTCTGGAAAAATTGGCTTCCTCTACGGCAAAACAACTGTTTTCATACCGAAAACTAGGACTGATCACTTACAATCTGCTGCATCCAAAAGCCTTATTCACAACACTCACACTGAAGGAAGGATTCGAAGGAGAGTACCATATTGCAACTCTTGCAGCTATGCCTGAAAGCAGAGGCATGGGGATAGGCTCCCAACTCATTCAACATGCAGAAGAGCAGGCGATCAAACAGGGGTATAACCTAAGTTCCCTTACAGTCAAAAAAGAGAATCATCTCGCTGCCAAACTATACGCCAAACTGGGCTATGAAATTACCTCTGAAATAGTAAAACCTACTGTATCTTTGTATCGAATGGTCAAAAAGCTAAAATGAATGTCCTAATAATTGGTGGTTCAATCAACATAAGCAGTAATTGAAGAACAGCGCAATATTAAAAAATTTGTCAAAAGTCGAACTCAGGTGAGATTGCTGAGAATTATGAATGAATCGAGCAAAGTGCGAGCTACAGCGGTGTAAAAAACCCTCAGCTTGCGCTTTTTTATGCTTTTTGAACGTTTAACGCTATATTGAAACAAATTTAGAATTTATTTTTGCTTACAAAAAGCATGTGGCAGGCGTCGCCGAAATTGTAATGAAATTCAGATATACTTTACAAAAATATGCCGGAGAACATGGAGATGTATGCCAATATTTTGTTTATTATCATTCTGAGTATTTCGAAAACTAAAAAAAGGCCTTGAAGTATCAGGTGGAACTTCCAACGACACAGGAGAAAGGAATTGAACTAACGGGAAATTATAGTTTAGTAAAGACGTACTACAGCCGGCAATTCGATCGGCTGTTTTTTTATGACAAATATTTTGAGAAGTAGTGTCCCTTTGAAATGTTCGGATGAATATTGCCAATTCATTTAATCCAAGATCTTGGAAACTTTCCCCAGGTAAGTGCGTATGTAAAGTCAGAACCAAGAATAGAAAATGATGGGCAATAAGTCGGGGGGATGAAATCTGATTCAGTGGCAGAAAAGTCATAGATAAAGAAGACGAAAGATTACCATGAAGGCATGACCGAGGAGGGAACAAACCATTGAGTATAGTCGTCAAAATGATGCGGAGGTTCAAAGACCGTGATACCCAGCTACAGTTAAAAGGATATCGAGACAAGGTGGAACTCATCAGAAAACGAGATTTGGAGGCTTGGGACGATCAGCGGCTCCAAGAGGAATCTCTCCGCTTGAAAAAGGAAGCAACGCGGGGAACACCTTTGGATGAGTTACTGGTCGATGCCTATGCGTTGGTCTGCGAGGTAGCGAAGAGAACGCTCGGATTACAGCCTTACAATGTGCAGATCATGGCTGCCATCGCTTTGCATGAGAGATTTTTGATCGAGCAGCATACGGGCGAAGGAAAAACACTCTCTGCTGTTATGCCTGCATACCTAAATGCGCTGACTGGCCAAGGCGTTCATGTGCTGACGTTTAACGATTATTTGGCAAGTCGAGATGCCGAGTGGATGGGTCCGATCTATCGTTTTCTCGGGTTAAGTGTAAACTCAGTTCAAGCTGGTATGAGCCTTTTCAAGAAACAGGAAGCGTACGCCAACGATATAACCTATGTGACGGCTAAAGAAGCGGGATTTGATTATTTGCGCGACACGATCGCCCTAAACGAAGCTGATACGGTGCATCGTCCATTCCACTACGTCATCGTCGACGAAGCGGATTCATTGCTTCTCGACGAAGCGCGGGTGCCGCTAGTCATCAGCGGCGAGTCGAGCTCTTCCAAGAGCGACGACCTTCGTTTCGCAGAAGTGGCTCGGCAGCTCAACGAAGTAGAGCATTACGAATTCGACGAGTTTCAGCGGAACGTTTATTTAAATGAGGCTGGCGCTGCGAAGGTGGAGTCCCTGCTCGGATGCGGCAATTTGTACGATAGCCATAATAGTCATTTCTTAACGTCCATAAATTGTGCGCTGCATGTGGAAACGTTATTAAAAAAAGATGTCAATTATATCGTGAGAGATGGTCAAATCGAATTAATTGATGAATATACCGGTCGTGTAGCAGAGAACAGGTATTTGCCGGATGGACTGCAAGCTGCGCTTGTGGCCAAAGAAGGACTAGAGTGGAAGGCAGGAGGGAAAATTCTCGGGACGATTACCATTCAACACTTCATTAGTTTGTATCCGGGAATTTGCGGAATGACGGCTACGGCGCAGGCTTCAGCAATGGAATTTGAGAATATTTATGCGCTGCAGGTCGTGAAAATTCCGCCGAATCAGCCAAACATACGGATCGATCACCCGCACCGAATTTACACTCATAAAGAAGCCAAGCTAAAGGCGCTTGTACAAGAAATTTCGTCTATCCATGCGATGGGACGTCCGATTCTCATTGGTACGTCTAGCGTTGAGGAGTCTGACAAACTGGCGGAGGCGCTGGTGAACGCCAATGTACAATGCCATGTTCTGAATGCGAAAAACGACGCAATAGAAGCAAAAATCATAGCTAAAGCAGGAGAAATCGGCGCCGTAACGGTGTCTACAAATATGGCAGGTCGCGGCGTCGACATTCGGCTCGGCGGCGGCAACCCGGAGAAGGCAGAAGTTGTCGCCAAGCTGGGAGGATTATACGTGATAGGTACATATGTGAACGAAAGCGTGCGGATTGACGATCAACTGCGCGGACGTTCCGGCCGCCAAGGCGACCCGGGAGCTTCCGTATTTTTCGTCAGCTTAGAGGACGAGTTGATGCTTCAGTTCGGAATCCACAAAGTGGTTCGCGCTCCTCGGCAGGAGGAGGCTCTCGAGGAGTCGATGCTCCGCAGTAAAATCGAGCATGTTCAGCGCGTTATTATGGGCCAAAACTTCGATATCCACCAGGAACTGAACAGTTATTCCGATATGGTGGAGGATCAGAGGCGAATTCTATACGCTGAGCGACTCAAAATTTTGAAAGGCGAGCTGCCAATGAGCCCTGCGGAGCAGCGGGTACGGCTTTTTTATATGGACGAGTTCTGGGCTGAACATCTGGCATACGTTTCTTACCTTCGCGAAAGCATCCATTTGGAGAGCATTTCCAGCCGTAATCCAATCGACGAATTCCATGCGAAAATCACCCAGGCCTACGAGCAAATTCCGGCTAAAATCAATAAGGAGTCTACGAATATGCTTCTAAAGCTTGGAGGTTCAAATGATCCTGCGGAGTGGGAAAAGCTCGGTCTCAAAAGCCCTACTTCCACCCGGACCTATATTATCAATGACCAGTACAGCCAGAATAAGCGGAGTTCATGGACCGGAACGACCGTTTTGGCTTTTTGGGGCAGCAAGATTTTGAGGTTGGCACTGTGGCCAGTATACAGGCTATCAAAATAGTGATACAGAGTAGATTTTTAATTAAAAACAGATCTAGGCCAGAGAAGGAATAGCTGGGTAAACGATCATAAACGCTATCCAAATGAATGAAAGGAGTAGTTGCCGTTGGCAGCTACTCCACTTTTCGTTGAGCTAGCAATTAAAAGGAAAATAGTGTGCATTTTACTGCTGCTACTCATGGGACTTGCGATCATTCACAATGACTTTGCAAGAACTCTATCCAGGGGATATTTTGAATGTGGATTTCATTGAGATTACGGACGGTAGCTCGGGTGAGCGGAAATTGTTCTCTAACCAAAAAACAAATATTAGATAAATATAGGACAAAAACATGGTCCGATTACTGATCAGGCATCTTGTTCAAATAACGAGCAGAACAATATTTAAAGATTTAGCTTGCGGGACCATTCACCTTAAACATCAAGCAAACAGCCGATAGAAGTGATTGACTGTTTTGGATCCGAGATAATTAAATTCCGATGCGAAGTATTGCGGGGGAGACAGAAATTTGCATGAGGATTCCTCAAGACGAGCAGAATACATAACTCAGAGCTTCGGTTTTTTTGAAAAATGATGATTTTGAAAGCCAAGTAGAGATTTTTATTCAAATATTACTGTTATTTGGCTTTATTAAACTAAATTCGGTTTAAAATAGCCCATTGTAGGGATATATGAATTTTACAAGTTAAGTGCAAACTAATATCCTAATGTAGCTACCTTTGTGTTTTAAGGTATGAATGCAAATGTGGGTAATTCAATTCATCAATTTGTAGAATAAACGGGGTGCAAAGATGTTCTCATCATTAAAACGAATTTTGATCGGCAGGCCATTAAAATCCCATGAAGCCGGAGAGCAGAAGCTTAACAAGACCAAAGCGTTAGCTATTCTTTCTTCAGATGCCTTATCTTCTGTAGCATATGGTCCGGAGCAGATTTTGCTGGTATTAATGACTGTTGGTGTAGCAGCTTTCTGGTACTCGATACCGATTGCGATTGGGGTACTGGTTCTGCTAATTGCATTGATTCTTTCTTATCGACAAATTATTTATGCATACCCCCAGGGTGGGGGGGCCTATGTTGTTTCCAAGGAAAATTTGGGTAAGTATGCTGGCCTCGTAGCTGGAGGTTCACTACTCGTGGATTATATTCTTACAGTAGCTGTTAGTGTGTCAGCAGGTACAGATGCGATTACTTCCGCCTTTCCAAGTCTCCACTCTTATAATGTGCTTATTGCAATTGTATTTGTCGTGTTAATCACCTTATTAAATCTTAGAGGTGTCACTGAGTCTGCTTCGGTGCTTGCTTACCCAGTCTACTTGTTTGTCCTTGCGCTTTTTATTCTGATTGGAGTGGGCTTATACCGTATTATTACAGGTCAAGTTTCTCCTGAACTCCATACTTCGATAGGTACTCCTGTCGCCGGTATAAGCTTGTTCTTGTTGTTACGGGCTTTTTCCTCAGGGAGTTCTGCCTTGACAGGGGTAGAGGCCATTTCAAACGCTATTCCTAATTTCAAGAGCCCGGCACCGAACAATGCAGCCAAGACGCTTATGGCCATGGGTACGCTGTTGGCCTTGTTGTTCTCGGGAATTGTCGTGTTGGCCTATTACTACGGAGTCAGTCCGAAGATGGATGTTACGGTTGTATCCCAGATTGCCGAGGAAACCTTCGGACGCAACTTTATGTATTTCTTTATTCAGGGAACGACAGCTTTGATTCTCATCTTGGCTGCCAACACCGGTTATTCTGCTTTTCCTCTGCTGGCTGTCAACTTGGCGAAGGACAAGTATATCCCACGAATGTTTACGGTTAGAGGAGATCGGCTGGGTTATTCGAATGGAATCATCAGCTTGGGCGTTCTTTCGATTATACTCATCATCGTTTTTGAAGGAAAGACGGAGCAACTAATTCCACTTTACGCGGTGGGGGTATTTATCCCATTTACATTATCCCAGACCGGTATGTTGCTGAAGTGGATTCGACAAAAGCCTCAAGGTTGGGTTTTAAAATTTATAATAAACACAGTAGGTGCTTTAATCAGCTTTATTGTAGCGATGATGTTTTTCCTGACCAAATTCAATCAAGTGTGGTCAGTGCTAATTTTTCTGCCACTGATTATTCTGATCTTTTACCGTATTCGTAAGCATTATGATGCTGTCGCAGACCAGCTTCGTTTGACGTCTTGCGAGCCCGCAATCCCAATTGAGGGTAACGTAGTCATACTCCCGGTTGCTGGTATTACCCATGTGGTGGAGAATTCATTGAATTATGCCAAGTCCCTGTCTCCTCATCAAATTATAGCTGTATATGTTCCATTTGAACGGGAAGATGAGGCGAACTTTGAGAAGAAATGGAAAGCATGGCAACCAGATATCCGGCTAGTGACCCTTTATTCTCCTTATCGGAGTATTCTGCACCCTCTCACCAAATTCATTGATACGGTACAACGCAAGGCCAATGAATCTAATTATCAGGTGACGGTTATTATACCTCAATTTATTCCGAAAAAAGGATGGCAAAACATTCTACACAATCAGTCCAGCCTGTTAATCCGTGCTAACCTGCTCTACCGGAGAAATGTGATTATTACGACAGTCCCATACCATTTGAAAAAATAGGATGGCAGCATTTTGAAACAGAAAAGTATCAGATGTTGTTCTTATAAGTCATTGTAGAAGAAAGCGAACAAAATTGATCTGGGCATACCGCGGGACAAGAAACATTGCCCCAATGAAGTCGCTAAAATAGCGGCTTTTTTTATTTTATCGGTACACGTTCTTGCCACTTTTTTCTTCATTAGGCTAGCGGGAAGGATAGTTGAAAATGTACAATGCATGTCAGTCATAACGCTATTGACTTATCATCTACTACGTGTTACTTTATAGCAGTAGTAAGTAATAATGCATACCAGTCATACAGAATAGTAAAGGGTGATTGTGCTGGAAAATTTAACGGAAATGCTCAAAGGCGTGCTTGAGGGCTGTGTTCTTGAAATTATAAGCCGCCAAGAAACATACGGCTACGAAATCACGCGGCGACTGAATGCCCTTGGTTTCACAGATGTTGTCGAGGGAACGGTTTACACGATCCTGATCCGGCTTGAAAAAAACAAGTTGGTGGAAACCACCAAGAAGCCTTCCGAAATGGGACCGCCGCGAAAGTTTTTCGCCATCAATGAAGCAGGGCATGAGGAACTGCGGAAGTTCTGGGCAAAATGGGAATTCGTATCATCAAAAATGAACGAGTTAAAGGAGAAAAAACAATGAATTTTTGGGATAAAATCACCGGAAACGACATGACAAAAGAATTCAAAGCTTTTGAAGAGCGAGTCAAAAAACTGCCGGCGGATTATCAAGCCGCATGGAAAGAAATTAATGACCATCTTTGGCCACACTCCGATTTTACCGGACGCAACCTCATGCCAATTTTGGACGGTGTGCTTGGCCTGTTGGAAGAAACCGCAGCGGATGGGCAGCGGATCCAAGAGGTTTTAGGTGACGATATTAAAGGCTTCTGTTCTGCACTAGCTGGCGAAGAAGGAGCAAAATCTTATCGGGACAAATGGCGCAAGCAACTCAACAATAATGTTGTTAAAAAATTAGGTAAATAGGAGGAGAGTATATTGAAAATCCGAGATATTATCGAAGGAAAAAAAGAGTGGAGAGCGCATGTGGCGCGTGTCAAAGGACTCCCTCAAGATTATCAGATTGTTTATAAAGAGATTCAAAAATATCTCTTTAAAGTCGGCCCTGTTGAGCTGACTAACGGGACGGGGTTGCTCTCGGGAATTGTCGATCTTTTTGAAGAGGGCGCGGTCTTGGGGAAAAGCGTGCTCGAAGTTACGGGCAGTGATGTAGCGGCTTTTTGCGATGATCTAATTAAAGATTCCAAAACTTATGCGGACATTTATCAAGAATCTGTTGACCAAGAAGTTAGAAAGGCCATGAAAAAGGGTACGGATAAAACAAAGTAAAGGGAGGCCTTCGGGATGGAAAACACAATTGAAGTGAAGGGTCTGCGAAAGTCATTCAAGGACACAGAAGTCCTTAAGGGTGTCGATTTTGAAGTGAGGCAAGGTGAAATTTTCGCCCTGCTTGGCTCTAACGGCGCAGGCAAAACGACGATTATTAGAATCCTCACCACATTGCTTAAACCAGATGGAGGCACCGCCACCGTAAACGGATTTGACGTTGTGTCAAAACCCAAAAATGTGCGGCAAGTGATCAGTCTGACCGGGCAATTTGCCGCTGTAGACGAGATATTGACCGGACGGGAAAATCTGATCATGATTGCCAAGCTGCGGCATCTGGATCATCCGCATCAAGTTGTGGACGATTTGCTAAGACGTTTCGGCTTAACCGACGCCGCCAATCGTAAGCCATCTACGTATTCGGGTGGTATGCGCCGTAGGCTTGACATCGCCTTGAGCCTTGTGGGTAAACCGCAGATCATTTTCCTCGACGAGCCAACCACTGGGCTTGACCCGGAGGCACGTATCGAAGTATGGAAGATTGTAAAGGAACTGTCAGACAGCGGCACGACGGTATTTTTGACCACACAGTATTTAGAGGAAGCCGAGCAGCTTGCCGACCAAATATCTATTCTGCACGAGGGCAGGATTATCGCGGGCGGCACGCTTACGGAACTAAAAAAACTATTTCCATCCCCAAAGGTAGAGTATGTTGAAAAACAGCCAACTTTAGAGGAAATATTCCTCGCAATCATCGGTAAAAAGGAGGCCCTTTAATGGAGACAACAATAAAACATTTCTTCAGCGATATGAGCGTTATGCTTGGTCGTTCCATGCGCCATATTTTCCGCAGTATGGATACCATCCTCACGGTCTGTATCACTCCGATTGCAATGATGCTGCTGTTCGTCTATGTGCTTGGTGGCGCAATCGAAACCGGTACGGAAAACTATGTGAACTACCTGTTGCCTGGCATACTGCTCATGGCTATTGCGAGCGGGGTGGCTTACGTTGCTTATCGTCTGTTTATGGATAAGCAACGGGGCATCATCGAGCGGTTCCACTCCATGCCGATTGCGCGTTCCACTGTGCTGTGGGGGCATGTGCTAACCTCGGTAGTATCCAACGTTATTTCTATTGTGGTCATCATTCTCGTAGCGCTCATTATGGGATTTCGCTCCTCGGCGGGGGTGCTATCTTGGTTTGCCGTAGCAGGTATACTCGTGCTGTTTACGCTGGCTCTGACTTGGATCGCAGCCATTGCGGGACTGTCCGCAAAAACGATAGAAGGTGCAAGCGCTTTTTCCTATCCTCTAATCTTCCTGCCGTTCATCAGCTCGGCGTTTGTCCCGACCGAGTCGATGCCGAAAGTTGTTCGGATCTTTGCTGAAAATCAGCCGGTGACCTCGATTGTTGAAGTTATTCGCGCCCTGTTGTCAGAACAGCCAGTGGGGAATGACATATGGACCGCTCTATCGTGGTGCGTCGGGATTATATTCGTGGCTTATATCTTTGCGGTGCGTGCATACAAAGGCAATGCAGCTTAATGGTTGTATGCATTATAATCATAGATAGGGCCCAACAGAATAACGATAAAAGACACCATCCACATTATAAACGCGATAAACGACAGCTTTACCAGTTCTGCTCGTTTGGATCAAGGACGTCTCAGTGAAGGAATGTTCTATTACACCTTTTAAATAGAAGTAAGTGGCTTGAAAGATAATAAAGAGCAAATTGCCTCGGGTAGTTTGTTCTTTTTTTATTGAAGCTGGTGTCAAATCGTGGATGCCGTTTTGTGTTTCTTCTATATAACTTCGTGTTCCGAGCCAAGGACAAGAACTTGTACCGAGATCAGGAGTTTTCTTTCTTTGATTTAGTAGCAAGATAGAAGACAATTCCAAAAAGAACCCCAAAACTAATGCCCAATGGAATACTATCAAGCGCCATGAAAAAAATAACGCCAAAGACCGATCCTAAAGTTACACCCGTTGTGAGAGATTTCTTATTCATAGTTAGTACCTCCAAATTACTTTTTATATACTACGAATTCGAATTAAATCTGTTTCATTAAATAGTCATGGAGAGCCAACGAGGTGTAATGAAATGGAATTGAAAGATATTTTAGCGATTAAAAAGGCAACAGATAGTCTTGACTGTACGGAAACGCACAAGTTGATAACGTTACGGGAGAATGACACTATTGGTCCAATCACCGGTCTGGACTCGTTGGAAGGTCGTATGGCACGCAGCAATTGGTTCCGTAACAATATTGCGGAAGCATTCGACGCTTACACCGAGTTCGAAGAAGAATACAATGAGCTCTTAGATAAGATAGAGCAAATTCCGGAACAGGCCGAAATCATGGTTTGGGCCAGCGGCTACTAAATTAGTAACACGACAATTGTCGAAGAACTAGAACATGTTCCCATTGAAAGTCGCTATATTAGCGGCTTTTTTGTTTATCGATACAAGTTTCGTGTCCCGAGCCAAGGAGAAGAACTTGTACAGATTACCGAAATTGACAAAAATGTAGTCCGATAAATGTTTTACAAATTCGGTGATTTACCAAATCATTCTTCTTACATTCAACTTGTATCCTACTTGTGTACCAGAGAATCCGGTATGGAAGCAACCAAATTTCAGGAGGGTATACATTGTGAAAAATAGTAAACGTAAAGGTTATCAAAGCTTGATCCTCTCGCTTGTATTTATGCTTGTCATCCTGTCTGGATGCGGGGCATCAGCAAGTTCAAGCTCCAGTGAAGGCGGAATGCCAGAAGTAATCCGAATCGGTATTATGCCAAGCGAAGAGGGCGAGATGAACCGTTCTCAGGAACAGCTTGCAACAGACATTACTGAAGCAACCGGCATTCCTGCGGAAATTTTTGTAGCTGAAGATTATAACATGGTTATCGAAGCCCTGCGTGCAGGCAAAATTGAAGTTGGACTGATCGGGCCGTTTGGTTACATCATCGCTACGGAAAGAGCCAATGCCAAACTGCTTGTCCGTTCCGAAAGTGATCAACAATCGAATACAGTCATCCTTGTTCGTAAGGACTCTCCATATCAAAGTGTACAGGACCTAAAAGGAAAAGATTTTTTGTTTGCCGATCCGGCATCAACATCAGGCAATCTGTACCCACGTGCCACATTAATGAAAGAGCTAGGTCTTTCCAATAAGGAACTGGATTCCTTTTTCGGCAGTGTAGCGTTCTCCGGTGGACATGACAAATCACTGCTTGCACTGGCAAACGGTAATGCAGATGGGATTGGGACGTCAAGTCTCATGGTGCCGATGATGGCAGAATCAGGACTTATTAAAGAGGAAGATTTCCGCGTGATTGCCGAATCCGATCCGATCGTCGGTGGGGCTCCACTGCTTTATCGTCAAGACTTGCCAGAGGAATTGGTTACACAGCTGCGTGATCTTATGCTCGATTACGATACGAAAAACCCCAAATTCCTGGAAAGTGTCGGCGCAGCCCGTTTTGTAGAAGGCAGTGACAGTGACTTTGATCCAATCCGGGAAGTCGCCAAAGCACTAGATATGTCCCCTGAAGAACTGCTGAAGAAGTAGGATTCAAACTCGAGAGGAGGAGGAATTAAAATGACACTTTTACAGGTGGAAGGGTTGTCCAAGGTATATTCCGACGGAACAAAAGCTCTTGATAACTTGAACTTAACGATTAATGCTGGAGAGTTCGTTGTCGTCATTGGACCGAGCGGAGCCGGGAAGAGCACCTTGCTACGCAGCCTGAACCGAATGATCGAGCCGACAAACGGAAAGATTCAATTTAAAGGCAGTGAAACTATGGGCATCAAGGGTAAAAAGCTCCGTGAACTCCGCCGCCATATGGGCATGATCTTTCAGGGTTATAACCTGGTCACCCGCGTGTCCGTTCTTAATAACGTGCTGCATGGACGATTAGGCTACATGAATCCGCTGAAAGGGGCACTGGGTCTTTACTCAAAAGCAGATACAGAAGCCGCCAAGTTTATGCTTCACCGTGTTGGTTTACATGAACAGATGTATAAGAGGGCAGATGAACTCAGTGGAGGTCAGCAGCAGAGAGTGGGTATTGCACGTGCACTTTCTCAAAAGCCGGACTTGATATTGGCAGATGAACCCATAGCCAGTCTCGACCCTGCTTCCTCAGAGACGATTATGCATTACTTGTATACGATCTGCAAAGAGGAAGGCATTGCCTGCCTGTGCAATCTGCATCAGGTAGATATCGCGAAGAAATACGCAACCCGTATCATCGGTATCCATAAAGGGTCCAAGGTATTTGACGGGACACCTGATGAACTGACGGAAGATATGATCCGGCTCATATACAACCAGACCAATCCCAAAGTGAAGGAGACAGCCTGACATGAATGCGGCTCAGTTACAATCTGCCCGAAAAATGAAACGTACACAGACGATATTGTTTTTTATCGTGCTGTTGGCTCTCATCATCTGGTCCTCCATCGGCGCAGAGTTTTCATTTGGAGCTTTGTTCGCAGGGGTAGGAGAGAGCTTCCGATTTATCTTTTTTGATTTTCTTCCACCTGATTTATCTTCACTTTCCCAGCTCATTGAACCTGCCATGCAGACCCTTTATATGAGTGTGGTGGCGATGGTCATCGGGTCTGTTGTAGCAGGGATGTTATCCTTTTTAGCCGCGGCCACGACAAGCCCTCACCCTTACCTTCAGGTATTTGTTCGTGCGGCTACATCGCTGTTTCGTAACATTCCGGTAATTATCTGGACGATTCTGCTTGTTGCAGCGTTTGGACTGGGGGCTGTAGTCGGTACGATGTCGCTGATCCTGATCTCCATTGGTATGTTGACTCGTTCCTTTGCCGAGGTACTTGAAGAAATTGACATGGGACAGGTAGAAGCGGTTCGAGCTGCTGGCGGGAGTTATTTACAAGTGTTGTCCCAAGCCGTGTTTCCACAATTCTTACCCGGGTTTATCGGTTGGAGCTTGTACAACTTCGAAATCAACGTACGCGCTTCTACAATTGTAGGTATGGTTGGAGGCGGTGGTCTCGGATTTATTTTGCAATCCAAATTGAAGTTGTTTCAGTATCAGGAAGCCAGCATGGCCGTGCTGCTTGTGCTTGTTATCGTTCTTGTTGTGGAAATGATCACCAATCGCGTAAGGGAGCGAATCATATGAGTATGCGAATGAACGAAGCGAAGCCATCTTTTACGCTGTATACTTCCATACCAGAGCCACCCAAGCCGAAAAGAAACAAGCTGTTCGTGATCGGTCTGCCGCTTATTGCTGTGCTTTTTGTATTCAGTCTCGTTCAGCTGCAGTTCGACTATTCTAAGATGGCCCAAGGCTTTACGAAACTCGGCGGTTACATGGGAACCATGTTTCCACCTGATTTCTCGGCCTGGCGCCATGTCCTGCTCGCTGCTGTAGAATCATTGCAAGTTGCCATTCTTGGATCAGTGCTGGGGATTGTCGTGGCGTTCTTTCTCTCCTTTTTGGCTGCTAGCAATTTGACACCTCATCCGTTCGTTGCCTGGATCATTCGAAGCGCGGCTTCCTTGCTTCGTGCGATTCCTACGATCGTGTGGGCCCTGATTTTTATCGTATCCGTTGGTCTTGGACCGCTTCCCGGCGTGCTTGCGATTGCCGTCTCTGCGGCAGGCATGCTTGTCAAAGTATTTGCCCAGTCACTGGAGGAAATCGACAAGGGGGTACTCGAAGCGATGCAGTCTACGGGTGCCAGCTGGCTGCAGATTGTCATGCAAGGTATTTTGCCTACCGTGAAGACAGCCTTTATTGCCTGGTGCGTGCTGCAGCTGGAAGGCGGTATTGCCGAATCCACTATACTCGGTGCGGTTGGCGCGGGAGGTATTGGATATGAGATGACTCATGCCATGAAATCCTATAACTTTGCGGCTGCTTTGTTTGTCGGATTGGTCGTTTTCGTCATGGTATTCAGCGTGGAATTTGTGGCAAACCGATACAAAATGAAACTAAAAACACGTCAAAACTAATTCATTCATATTCATAACGATGAATATCACTTTGAGGAGGAATATCAATGTCAACATCTAATTCACTTTTGAAACAAGGCCCTCAGGTACAGGCTAGGTATAGCGATAATAACGGGATTACGTTAGCCTGGAATATGGAAGAGAACATGGAGGCGGAGGCAGTTTACCATTCTGTTCTACCGGAATTGAGTGAATCCAACAGCACACTGCTTGATATACAAATTGACCCGGCAGGAGCAGTATTTACGAGAACGGTGTCTCCAGGCCGAAACTATTATCATGTGAAGTTCACGAATGGGTCGATATCAACCATTAACGATCGCATGATTTACACCGATGGAGTAATTAATTTCCGTGATATGGGCGGTTATCTCACAGAAGATGGTCGTACGACTCGATGGGGAATGCTGCTGCGGTCTGCTGATCTGCATGAGCTTAGTGAGCAGGACCTGCATACGGCCACTGCGCTCGGTATTGACTGGATTTGTGATCTGCGCAGTGATTTTGAAGTAGCTAGCCGTCCAAGCCCAGCCATTGGCCATGCGATCAACACGAATATTCCCTTTATGGCGGAAGCAAGTCCTGAGGAAATGCAGAAGATCGGACATGATCTGCATGCAGGCTACAAAGCGATGATCTTAAATACGGACAAATGTGCACTTATCCTAAATGAACTATTAAAAGAAGAGCGGGATACCTCCTTGTTCCACTGTGCAGCCGGCAAAGACCGGACCGGAGTCGTATGTGCAGTGATCCTTCTCACCTTGGGTGTGCCGCGAGATGTAGTTATTGAAGACTATGAACTGACGAATCTCGCGGTGGACGGACTCATGCAGCGCTTCCTCTCCGGAAGCAACAAGGATTATCAAAAATACATGGATCAAATGCCTGAATTTAAGGGAGTGATTCCGGAAATGATGAAAGCGGCCTTTATCCAAGCGGCACTTGAAGCAATCGACGAGAACTACGGTTCTTTTGATCAGTATCTTAAAGAGGGACTAGGCATTAGTACCGAGCAAAGGACAGCTCTTCAAAACAAATATCTGGTTTAAAAAAATGGAGTCCAGAAACTGGGATACAGTGTCGGGCTCCTTCTTGTCTCAGTCTGGTTGCGTAACTTCTCCTAAGACTGGTAATATAGGATGAAATGTGTAGATCGCATTAAAATTCAAATGAAGTCCTCATCAATGAGAGAAAGGGATTATGATATGAACAAAATATCGCTTGTCGATACAGCATACATGATGCTTCGTGAGCGAATGGTTTGCGGTGAATTAATGCCCGAAACTCTGCTTTCAGAGAACGAATTGGCGGAGGAGTATCAAATGAGCCGTACACCAATCCGTCATGCCATTGCTCGCCTTGAATCAGAAGGTTATGTGACTTCTCTCAAAAATCGTGGCGTATTGGTCAAGGATGTAGGCGGTAAGGAATTTCTTGATCTGATTGAACAGATTCAATCCATGCTTTTTTACTCTTTCGAAATGATGAAAAACCCGAACCGAGAGATCTACTTAAATCTTGAATCACTTGCAGCTCATGTTGAGGTACAGCGGACCGCCGAGAAACGGAATGACTATGCCTTATACACCGAACATCATTTTCTTTTCATGCGCGAGATCGTTGAATCCTTGAACAATGGCGTAATGCTGAACACATTTGACTCCTTTCGAGATAAACTTTACATGTACTCCATCGTCCGCTTCAAGCGAACTCCGCATATCAAGCACTACAGTGCAATCGGAATTAATCGGGACACGCTGCACGCATTATCCAGTAATGATTATAAGGCAGCTCAAGAGGTTGTGTTATCTCTCATTCCTATAACCAGAGAACGCATGCTTGTTACAGGGCAATTTTAATTTTGAAGTTAGTGGGTGGATTGCTAACGTCAATTCTGCTGAACTAAAAAGCGGCTGCCTTAACGGGCAGCTTATTTTGTAAGGGCGGACGGTATGGACGCCAATCTTTTTAAAAGCGTCACACGATTACCCATTATTGTACATATAACAGCCAAAGTCTTTCCTTAATGGATCGGCTTTTTTTCATTGGAGGAATTGAAGTGATCAGCAGCAGAAGACGTGCAATTGGATAATTTTAGTAATACTAAATGAAAACAAAATTTGCTAAAATATTGTATAGTTATTCTACAAATTTAGCCATTTTAGCGGAGGATTGATCGGGAAGTATGAAAGAGTTTTTGAGCGAGCAGTCCATTGAGGCATTTAGATCAATCATAAATCACAATCCAGATGCCACTTTTATCGTTTCGAACGAAGGAACGATCGTAGAAGTAAATGAAGGGGTTACAGAGTGTTTAGGATTTCAAAAGAAAGAAATCATGGGTTCCTCCTACAAAGATCTCTTTTGTCAACATCAGCTTGATTTGATCAGCCAATATTTTTCGGAAGTCTTAAAGGGTGCATCCTGTCAATATGTTGCCGAAGCCCATCATAAAAATGGAGAAATTGTTTATTTGCAAATTAAGCAAGTTCCTTTGTTTTTTGAAGGTAAGGTAAATGGTATCTTTGGAGTTGCTAAAAACATTACTGAGTACAGGCAGCTGCTTAAGGCTTTGAAAGAAAGCGAAGAGCGCTATCGACTCTTAGCCGATAACTCCCTCGATCTGATCCAGTTGATCAACCTGGATGGCATTGTGGAGTATGCCTCTCCTTCTCATAAAATGGTGCTTGGCTTCGATCCAAAAGAATATATAGGTAAATGGGTATTCTACCAACCAAATGGAGATGTGGACGATAAGTTTCGTACAGTATTTATGAGTATGTTGCTTTTGAGAAAGCCTTTTACCTATGAAATAAAGCGGCAGCATGAACAGGGCTATCCTGTATGGCTGGAGATGAAAGGAACACCATTGTTCGACGAGGATGGTGATTTTAAAAACATGATGCTCGTGGGAAGAGAAATTACAGAGCGGAAAAAGTACCAAGTTCAACTGGAACAATTAAGTTATCATGATGCACTTACCGGTGCCCCTAACCGGAGATATCTTAATAAAATGCTCAGCGATGCTTTAAGTGCAGCAACGACAAGCGTTGGCCAGCTAGCCGTCATGTTTGCGGATCTAGACAATTTTAAACAGATCAATGATACATTAGGTCATGATGCGGGGGATGAATTGCTACGGCAATTTGTAAAGCGAGCAGGAGCTTGTCTTCAAGAACACGATGTCCTGGCCAGAATGGGTGGTGACGAATTCGTCTTTGTACTTCCTCATGTCAAATCCTCCTCAGAACTCAGCCTTTTGGCGGAAAACATCTTAGAAACATTGCAGCTCCCTTGGATACTCGGCGGGAAGGAGCTCTATACAACTTCAAGCATCGGTATTGCCTTTTATGAAGAAGACGATTCAGTAAAAGAACTGCTTCAGAAAGCAGATGCAGCACTTTATCTTGCCAAAGCGGAAGGCAAAAATACATATCGCTTCTACTCATTCCGTGACTTATCAATGCGCTGAAACTGAAAAAAATGATATACCTGCTACAACAGCGCTGATTCAATCAAAAGTGAAGGCGCTGTTTGTTGTATTCTACAAATTCTAAGCATAGATTAATTCCAGAAGATATTCGTAGTGAGTTATTTAGAGAAATTAGAGAAGTGATTCAAAGACACGGCGGAAAGCTTGTAAAACCACAAGCAGTTGTTTTATTTCTGGCAAATAAGAAAACGCTCTGATGGACGGATTTAACCAACGGGAACGTTAGTTCAACAATACCAAAGAAAGTAGCTGACGTGATCGGATACTTCACTTGAAGCTAATGGGCAGATTAGTGTAACCAATAGGACCTGGTGAGCGTCTTAAATTAGGGGGAATTTGTAATATCGTAATCTGAAAATATAGGAAAGGTGGAGTATAACATAAAAAAAGATATTTTCTCGAAAGCTATATTAATTGGAATTTTAGGATGCTTAATCGTAATAGCTTTTAAACTGAACAATAAAGAATATATTCAACTTGCCACACCTAACTTGGATGTTATTAACCAAGGTGGGAGAGTTGTCCAAATTGCCCCAAATAGAATTGGAGTTATTGATACAGGACATGGGAGTGGTTGGGAACAACTTGTAGTTTTTGAATATAATCCGGAGACGAGAGAATTTGAAGTAGTCAGTTCCTTGACTTATGAGGACTATTTTAATCACCCAAAAAAATACGGAATTCCTGTAAGAACTGATAATAATGGTAATTAATCAAGCGGAATACAAGAGCTAAAAATGAATGTCAAGAGGGCAGCCGACCAACTTGATCGGCTGCTTTTGTTCATCTAACGGGCAGGTTAGCGTAGCGAATAATACTTGTTAGACGGCGATTGAGTAGCATAATTAATCCATTGTGAAGTCGACCATTTCGTTGATCGACTTCTTTTTTTCTATTGCGCCGTCAGAATTTGTGGACCTTCAGCTGTGATGGCGATCGTATGCTCGTATTGAGCGGCGAGCTTGTTGTCCATCGTCCGTGAGGTCCAGTCGTCAGAATTAAGTGTTATGAAGTAGGTGCCTTCGGTGATCATGGGCTCAATCGTGAACACCATACCCTCCTCCCTTGTGGCTCCTTGATCGGTGCGAGACGATGTAAAGACAGAAGATTATGAACATCCAGATAAAATTAACGCAACGTCAGTGGTAAAATTTTGTCAAAAATTACATTAAAAGAAGGGGTTTCTATCTTATAAATAGAAGTATTATCTTCGTAGGTACAAATTTACTATTGGAGGGATTATCAAATGAAAAAAAGGCTACTGGGTCTATTTGTAATGGCCACAATACTGTTCTTCGCGTATTTGCCCACGAGTTACGCAGCCGATATTGTAATGGGTGGTTGGGATACGGATGGCGACGGAGCTATTGAAACCGTCTACAATAGCGGCTCCAATATCACAATTAAAGAATCCGACGGCAGCTCCCGTACATACCCCCTTGCAAGCAACTGGTTTATAATGGGGGCAGCGGATACGGATGGATCTCCAGGGATTGATCTTATCTTTAATGTAAGCGGTACCGTAAAAATTGTACACGATGCGTCACAGACAACGAGCAGCTACCCTATGGACAGCAATTGGTGGCTCTTAAAAGGAGGCATTGCAGATACAGACGGCGTTGCCGGAGCAGAGTTAGTGTTTAACGTTAACGGAAATCTTAGGTTCCTGCATGATAAAACAGGAACCATGAAAGATTATGACATAGGCGGCAATTGGATTCTCATATCAGGGGGCATTTCCGATTTGGACGGTGTACCCGGTGCCGAAATCGCATTGAATATGGGAGTCGTTGGCGGTATTAAAATTTTCCACGAAACCACAGGCACTTGGGACACTTACGACATGCCTGCCAATTGGACGCTTGCGGGTATTTATAACCAGGATAACGTTGCAGGAAATGAAATTATCTATTCGACATACTCAGGTACCTTTGTTATCAATGACCGATTGAAAACAAATTACGGCATATAAAGTCCGGTTCTTTTTCTCGTTAATTCATTAAGCTAACAGTAAGGTTAATATAATGAGTTCAGATGTAATACAAAAGGAAGAGACTCTAAGTAATCTCCTGAAATGATAAATCCTATCGTCAGAAATGCGCCCGCACATTATAGGTACGGGCGCATTTCTCTTTTTAAAACAAAATAACAATTAGGGGAATGATCTCTGTAAAACTAGAAGAAGGAGCAGAGTTACTTGAAGCCATTTCAAATCCGAAATTACTATCTTTGAAGATTGCAGCATATTTGGAACCGAGCCTGCAAGTATCGCTGGTGAAGTTGCATTTGCATTGAACAACCATCAGATAGTGATTAATGAGATGATTGTCTTTTAAGCATTCAAAAACTATCACATAGAAATCTTCACTTCTTGTTCCATTACGTTAATGATAGCTCAATATAAAACTGCAGCCGATAAATTGCTCCGCTGCAGTTTCTTTACGCTGACCGTAATATATTTTCAAGCCATAAAAGAATAGTGGTCTAGTTAGTCTGTGTGTGCAACGGCACTGATTTCAATCAGCTGCTCAGGTGACGCCAAGTATGTCACACCGATGCAGCTGCCCGCAGGCCGGTGTTGTCCCATGTATTCCTTGAAGAGGTGGATGCATGACTCGATATGCTCTTGTGCGTTTGTCAGATAAATCTCCACATATGCGAGGTTCGACTTTGTAACACCAAATTCTGCCAGTACGCGATCGAGATTCGCAAGCGTCTGCAGGGTTTGTGCCTCGATATCGCCCTCGCCAACGAATGCGCCCTCCGTATCGTGGGAAAATTGTCCCGAAATATAAATGGTGCCGTTGACGCTATAGCCTTGACTGATGCCATGATCCCAAAGATCGTGATTGTAGGTTTTGATTTTAGTCATTGTTTTTGTCTCCTTTTCTTTAAATTAAGGTTAGTATAAATTAAATACTTTTTTAAATATAGTACGCACTTTATTGATAGTTACTATCAGGAAGGATAGTGTATATATATATCAGTATGCTTAATATGAAGGCGAAAAAAGGGCATCAAACCTAAAAAAATTATTAAGAACAAGACGAACTCGATGTTCACAAATGCAATTTAATCCGTTGGTTATTTGACCATGAAGTGGCTGAAGCTGCAGTTTTTTATGAACACATTTCACAAAGAAGCAAGCTAAGTTAACGATAACACGACCTGCATAATGCGTATGAAGACCGAAACGCTGATGGACGTATTAAGAAGCTTCGGCATCGCTCCAACAGTACTACTCAACGGAGCCGTCACGTTAATCAATCATATTCGACCGATATGGATCCGCCATTTTCACACCTTAAAAAGTAGAAATTGATGTCTTTTGATTTTTTCGAGGTCGGAGTTAGTTTGAATTTCTTAAAGAGGATTTGAATTACAATTAGAATTATTTTAATTTGACGAATGAAGGATGAAAGAATAGAATCTTGGAGTAAATTATTGACAAAAGGTAGGCGAGGTGAAATCAAGTTCGAAAAAACAGTGTTTCATTCATAGTGTTAATTGTCGAGCAAACAACAATTCAGGAAAGATGGCTACATACTGTATAAATCGCTTGGGAAACTAATGTTTATTACAAACTTGATTTAACACTAACAAAAAGTAAGTTTATATCAGATTTTGGAGGAACCATTGATGAAAAGTAAATTACTAAAAACAATGACCATGTTATTAACTCTTGGGCTATTAATAGGAGATCCATTAGCGGTACTGTTTCCTAAAACGTCGTCAGCAGCTGCTAGTACGATCACCGTTAATCTAACTGAAACGCAAGAGGCTTTCAAGAACCCTTTTAAGGGATTTAGACCTACTCGGTTTATGAATGACACCAAATTTCCGAATCATGAATACGGAACTGTGTTTAAGCACTATATCAAATACACGGACTTGGAAAATGTGTCATCGGACTCTGTTCAGAAAATCATGGATTGGAGCAATGCAGCCTGGGCAGGGATTGAAAGCCAGAATAAAAAAGTTATTCCTCGCGTTCTCATCGTATATCCGAACGAAGGAGAATTTTGGCCTCAAGGAGTTCCTAGTGGCGACGTGGCTACACGCTGGACAACAAATATATTGAAAGATCGTCTTGCTGCATTTATTCAAAAGCTTGGTCAAGCATGGGATAGCGATCCCCGTGTTGCTTATGTGGAGCTGGGATTGTGGGGTAATTGGGGAGAACATCATATTTATCCAGATCAACTTGCCGATGGGACCGACCGGATTCCGCTCAGCTTCCAGACAGCTTTAGGCGACGCTGCTGAGCAAGCTTTTCAAAACAAGAAAGTTCAAGTGCGTTATCCCGATACGTTCCAGAATTATGATTTCGGACTTCTGTGGGACTCATTTGCTTTAATTGATGATCTGGAAGGTGGGGAAGGCATTATTGCTAGAGATAACTGGAGAACGCAAGTCAACGGTGGCGAGGTTGCTTATGATTGGGGACAGAAACATAACCAGCCTGGCGATTCTCCGAATGATACGTTAAGCGATATAAGGCATCGGAATTATGTTATCGATTGGATCAAAAAGACGCATACAACCAGTTTGGGGTGGATTGATCTGTACGATGCCAAAAATCCGGCTGTCTCTCAGGGAGCCACACTGATGCAGAAGGAACTGGGATATCGATTCGTCATCAATCAGGCGACATTTTCGGAAAGCGTGCAGCCGGGTGAGAAAATGAAAGTATCTTTTCAAGTTGTAAACAAAGGTTCTACTCCGTTCTATTATAGCTGGCCCGTTGAAGCCAGCTTGCTGAGAAGCGATCGCACAGTTGCTTGGAAGGGCATTTTCAACAATGTGGATATTCGGAATTGGATGCCAGGTGACGATTGGGATAGCTCTACGCGTCAATATGATCAAACGCCTTCGGTTCAGCGAGTTTCCGGTGAATTTGATATCCCTTCCAACATGCCGGAGGGTTCTTACACCTTGGCGCTTTCCATTCTTGACCCGTATGGCAATAGTCCGAGCGCTAGATTTGCCAATTCAAATTATTACACAGGCGGCAGGACACCGCTCGGAAAAGTGGGCATTGGCATGGAGCCTGCTAACCAGAACATCGGTCCTTTCGATAGCTTGAGGTCTGAAAATACACTTTCGTATAGTTTGACCCAAACTCCATATGACGGCGGTTATAGTAGCGGGACGAGTGGTTTACTCCTGAATGAATTTGACGATTCAATGAGCTGGCCGGGAAGCAATGATATTGGCAAATGGGCGGGAGCAAACGGGTTTGTAAACGATGCTGGTGTCATTGAATCAGGGGCTTTGAAGCTTCAGTATAACAATAACGGATGGTTTGGCTCTGATATTAAGCAGAACGTCGGGAGTTATTCAAAGATGATAATTAAAATCAAAGGTGCAAATGGCGGTGAACAACATCATATACAGCTCTCGACCGGCGGAGTGACCCAAACACTAGCAGCTTTCAGTGGGGATACGGTAACAACCAGCTTCAAAGAAGTTGAAATTGATTTGGCAGCGAAGGATGTAGATCGCAGCAGCCCCGGACAACTGACGATGACATTCTGGCATGGTGGCAAAAGTACAATCTGGATAGATGAGATTCGTTTCGAATAATTAGCAAATCAATTATTCCTCGTTTAGATGTGGCAGGTTCTAAAATCATTCCGTGCTTCGTTTTCGTAGCCCATACTTGTACCTGAGATCATTTTGAATATCCAAACGTTTCGCGACTTCTCATATGTACTTCGTTGACCAGCCGGGCCGCCTCCAATTTTAATTCTAAGGAGTACCGTCGGAAATCCTGTATTTTTTTTACCATGAAAAAATGTTGCAATTCATGATTCAAGATGGTCTTTTGTAGGTTAAGCTAGAAGATTTTAATAACTCCAAAAAATAGTTGATTTCTTCAACTAAATTACTTATAATTTTTAATAAGTTGATTTTGTCAACTAATTTAATTTGTAGGAGTTTTTTTTATCATGCCACAACCTAATCTTTCTTTAGTCAGCGGAATCAGAAAATTCAATCGTTTTTATCTTAACTACCAATCTTTCTTTAATCAACATGTGTATGATGACTCTTTATCTTTACCAGAGATTAGAATGTTATATGAAATTAATAAAATAAATGCTTGTACGGCAAGAGTATTACAAGAAGAATTAAAATTAGATAAGGGATATGTCAGTAGAGTATTAAAAAGTTTTGAAAATAAAAATATTATCTATAAGGAAAAATGCGAAAATGATAGTCGTGTTTTCTTTCTCCATTTGACTTCAGAAGGAAAAGATGTTTATCAGAGTTTAGAAAATAAAGCTAATCAACAAATAGTGAAGCTTTTCGAAGATATTAGTTTGAGAGATCAACAAAAACTTTTGGATTCAATGGTGACAATTGAAAATATATTAACCAAACAACATAATGAATATGAATCGGTTGTTACTATACGAGATCAATATACAGACGATGATAAGGAAATAATGATTGAGAAACAAAGAGAATTCTATACAGAAAACTGTGGATTTGATGAAAATTTTATAGGGTATCTCCGAAGTACTTTTGAAGCAAAGATCGAAAAGATATGGATTGCAGAAGTAGATGGGGAATTTGCTGGATGCATAGGTTTAGTCAAAAAAGATGATAAAACAGCTCTATTAAGATGGTTCATTATTGATTCGTCTGTTCGTGGAAAAGGTGTAGGAACGAAATTAATACAAACATTAATTAAATATTGCCAAAAAACGCAATATGAAAAATTATCTTTAGAAACGGTAAGTCAACTGAAAACAGCTCGAAGATTATATAGTAAATTCGGATTTGAGCTAACTGAAGCAAATGAGCAATTCATGTGGGGGCAAGACCTTGTGGATGAACATTGGGAACTAAAGTTACAAAATGATTTAAGTGCAAAATAACCCCTATGGATTCAGAGGGCAGGGGACATTAGTGACATGTCGAGGGACAAGAACATTTTCCCATTGAAGTCGCTAATTTAGCGGCTTTTTTATTTTATCGGTACAAGTTCGTGTCCCGAACCAAGGACATGAACTTGTACCGATTGCCGGAATGGACAAGAACATAGTCCGATTACCGATTAGGCATATAACTAAATGGTTCTTTTCCTCTTTAATTCATTAAGTTAACGAGCAGGTTAGCGTAGCGAATTATACTTGTTAGACGGCGATTGAGTAGCATAATTAATCCATTGTGAAGTCGACCAATTCATTGGTCGACTTCTTTTTTTCTATTGCGCGGTCAGAATTTGTGGACCTTCAGCTGTGATGGCGATTGTGTGCTCGTATTGAGCGGCAAGCTTGTTGTCCATCGTCCGTGCGGTCCAGCCGTCAGAATCAAGTGTCATGAAGTAGGTGCCTTCGGTGATCATGGGCTCAATCGTGAACACCATACCCTCCTTGATACGGAGGCCTTTTCCGGGCTTGCCTACATGCATATACGTTGGCTCCTCGTGCAGGTCACGGCCGATGCCATGGGCTAGAAGGTCGCGCACGACACCGAAGCCGTGCGATTCCGCATGCCGTTGAATCACGCTTGTTACATCCCCGAGTCGATTGCCGGGCTGCGCCTGCTTGATGCCCAGGTCAAGACATTCCTTCGTGACGCGCATCAACTTCTCGGCCGTCGGTGAGATTTGCCCAACCGCATAGCTCCAGGCCGAATCGCCGAGCCAGCCGTCTAGCTCCGCGACCGTGTCGATCGTCACAATATCGCCTTCCTCAAGTGGCTTATTGCTAGGGAAGCCATGTGCGATTACGTCGTTGACGGAGGCACAGGTCGCATATGGATAGCCCTTGTATCCCTTTTGATATGGCTTGGCGCCGTGCTTCAAAATAATGTCCTCGAATATGCGCTCAATCTCATTGGTTGTGATGCCCGGTTTGATGAGTGGGGCAATTGTACGATGGCATTCAGCCACCACTTGACATGCCTTACTGATGGATTCGATTTCATGCTTGCTTTTTAAAATGATCATGTTCGTATCAGGACCCCTTCGTAATAGCTTGCATAGCGAGTCGGGCGATTCGATCAACGTCCAGGTCGGAATTGCCCGCATAGTAGTAGACCCCACAGCAACCGACCAGCACGGCAAGCATATGGTCGACGCTGTCGTCTTCGCACTGGGCGATCGTTTGGAGTGGTACGTACAGTCGTTCCATAAATCTTCTCTTGGCGTGATGTCGATCCCTCTCAGGCAAGCCTGCATAATGCTCCGCTGCCATTTTGTAGACGAGATATGCGCGAGCGTCTGATTGCCAGAGCTGGAGCAGCGCTGTACAATACGTCAACAACTGTCTGTCATCCGAGGGGCTGTCGGTGATGTTCGCCCATTGTGTGATAACTTGCTCGCATCGCTCGAAGCCGCTCCCCAACACATCTTCTATTAATAAATGCCGGTTAGGATAATAATGGTATACTGTGCCGTAACCAAGCCCTGCCTCGCGGGCGACATCGCGAATATCAAAGCTGCCTCCCGTGCGAAAGTAGGAGCGCGCGGCGACGTCCAGGATCTGTTCTCTGCGCTGCATACGTATGAGCTCATTTTGTTCTTTAGTACGGGGGCACATGGACGTGAGGACCTCCTTTTATAGACCTACATATTTGTCGATATAAAGATAGTAACGCATGGAGTAGAGAAATGCAAAAGAACTATTGTGTTCGATGAAATGAAGATTTGAAAAGAAGAATTAAGCCACAATAATAAAGTTGTAGACCGGACGCAGGCGTTAAGCTAACTGGAAACATTAGATCAATAAAATGAAGAAGGCAGCCGACCAACGTGATCGGCTGCTTTTGTTCATTTAACGGACAGATTAGTGCGAAGTAATAGGATAAATGTCGGGGGACAAGAACATGGTCCGATTACCAATCAGCGTATAACTAATCGGTTCTTCTCTCCATAAATTCATTGAGCTAACGAGAAAGATAGTAAATATAGGGTATGGGGGTATAGAAAGATGTTGACTAATATAGGGTAGGGGGGTATAGTATTGAACAAGAGCTCGATGAGACCTGAAAAACTGGCCTCGAGAGTTTAGCCCATCGTTTAGGTCAAACTAAACCAAAAAATCACCCACAAGAAGGGACGAAATAAGATGAAAAACATTGTATTGAACGTACAAGGTATGAGCTGCCAACATTGTGTAAACTCCATCGAAGGTGCTCTGAAAGAAATCGGAGTGAGTGGCAAGGTGAATCTCAGTGATGATTCGGTTGAAGCGACGTATGATGAAAATCAAGTCTCCTTGGAGCAAATAAAAGAAGTTATTGAAGAACAAGGCTACGAAGTAGCGTAAGTAATGGACGATGAGGGGAGTGAGTTATTGTGGCAACAACAGCGGCTCAGACAAAACAGTCGAGTATACAAATTACAGGTATGACCTGTGCAGCTTGTGCAAACAAAATCGAAAAAGGCCTCGGCAAAATGGACGGGGTCACATCAGCGAATGTTAACTTCGCTTTAGAAAAAGCAAGTGTAACGTATGATCCCACGAAAGTTGAAATGAAAGAACTTGAGGAAAAAATCAAAAAACTTGGATATGGTTCCGTTTCAGAGGTTGCGCAATTCAATCTTGAAGGCATGACCTGTGCAGCATGTGCGAACAAAATTGAAAAAGGCCTAAACAAGCTGCCCGGCGTGACTAACGCTTCAGTAAACTTCGCTATGGAAACTGCCCGAGTTGAATTTTCCCCTGGGGAAGTTTCCATCGAAGACATGAAAAACAAGGTGAAAAAACTCGGTTATACGGCGATCGTCAAGCAAGACGGTACCAGTAATGGTGCAAGTGACCATCGTGCTAAAGAACTGAGTAATCAAAAACGGAAATTACTGATTTCGGCGATTCTTTCCTTGCCGCTGTTGTGGACTATGGTAGGTCATTTCTCGTTCACTTCATGGATCTATGTACCGGATTTATTTATGAATCCGTGGTTCCAACTAATCCTGGCTACCCCAGTACAATTTTATATTGGTAGACAGTTCTATGTGGGTGCGTATAAGGCTCTCCGGAACGGGAGTGCCAACATGGATGTGTTGGTATCACTTGGTACCTCTGCAGCCTACTTCTATAGCTTATATTTGACCATTCAATGGTCAAGTATAGCTAACGGTATGCATCACGGTCCATCCCTGTATTATGAAACGAGTGCGGTCCTAATTACCCTGGTTCTTATGGGTAAACTGTTTGAATCACTTGCGAAAGGTCGAACATCAGAGGCTATTAAATCACTGATGAGTCTGCAGGCAAAGACAGCATTAGTGGTTCGGGATGGCAAAGAGCTTACCATTCCAGTGGATGAAGTCATTGTAGGAGATGTTGTCCTTATTCGTCCAGGAGATAAAGTCCCTGTAGACGGAGAGGTGCTGGAAGGGATCTCATCTGTAGATGAATCCATGCTTACGGGTGAAAGCCTTCCAGTAGAGAAAAAAGCCGGAGATGCTGTGATTGGAGCTACAATTAATAAAAACGGTATTCTTCGGATCAAAGCAACCAAAGTAGGTAAAGAAACTGCTCTTGCACAAATTATTAAGGTTGTTGAAGAAGCTCAAGGATCAAAGGCACCAATTCAACGGGTAGCCGATGTGATCTCGGGTATATTCGTCCCGATCGTTGTAGGTATTGCAATAGTTGCTTTCTTGGTTTGGTACTTCTGGGTTACACCAGGCGATTTTGCAGGTTCGTTGGAAAAAGCAATTGCGATTCTTGTTATCGCTTGTCCTTGTGCACTTGGACTTGCAACACCAACTTCCATTATGGCGGGGTCTGGTCGTTCGGCTGAGCTAGGAGTGTTGTTCAAAGGCGGGGAACATCTGGAGCAGACGCATAAAATTGATGCGATCATTCTGGATAAAACCGGTACTGTTACAAAAGGTAAACCTGAATTGACTGACGTCGTCGCTCTTGGCAATGAAAATGAATTCCTGAAACTTGTTGGTGCTGCCGAGAAAAATTCTGAGCATCCACTTGCGGAAGCCATCGTTGTTGGCATCCAAGAACGAAATATCGAACTACCAGGAACTCAATCCTTTGAAGCAATTCCGGGCTTCGGAATCCAAGCAACGGTTGAAGGTAAACAACTGCTCGTGGGTACACGTCGACTGATGGAAAAGGTTAACATCGATGCAAAAGCAGCTTATCATTCGATGTCACGTTTGGAAGAAGCGGGCAAAACTGCGATGTTGGTTGCCATTGATGGCCAGTATGCAGGTATGGTCGCTGTAGCAGACACGATTAAAGAAACTTCGAAAGCTGCAGTGAGCCGTCTGAAAGAAATGGGCATTCAGGTCATTATGATTACAGGAGACAATGAACGTACGGCGAAAGCCATCGCTGCTCAAGTAGGTATTGACCATGTACGTGCAGAGGTCTTGCCTGAAGGAAAAGCGGAAGAAGTGAAAAAACTACAATCTCAAGGCAAAAAAGTGGCCATGGTTGGCGATGGTATCAACGATGCACCGGCTTTGGCAACTGCAGATATTGGTATGGCGATTGGTACGGGGACAGATGTGGCGATGGAAGCGGCTGATGTAACACTCATGCGCGGCGATCTATCCAGTATTCCTGATGCAATCTATATGAGTCGTAAGACCATGAACAACATTAAGCAAAACTTGTTCTGGGCGCTTGGTTACAACACCTTAGGCATTCCTATTGCAGCTATCGGTCTGTTAGCACCATGGGTTGCAGGCGCAGCGATGGCCTTGAGTTCGGTATCCGTCGTTCTCAACGCCCTTCGATTACAACGCGTAAAAGTACGTCACTAATCAAGGTTACTAGAATAGGAGCGAACATAATGATGATGAGGAGTAAAAAAATCATGCTAATGTTAACCGGTGTTTTAGCTTTCGGTGTGTTGTCTGCTTGCGGAACCCCTAAAGAAAGTGCACATACAGATGGACATGGTGGTATGAATCATACTGAGATGAATTCTGAAACTGAAGGTGCGAGTCATGATCATACAGGGCCTCATGCTGATTCAACAGCAAGTACCCTTAAAGCCTCGTTCTCCTTTGCATCAGATGTGAAGGCCAATGAAAATTCGCATCTGACAATCCAAATCACGGACGCCGATGGAAATCCGGTTAATGAATTTGAAATGGGTCACGAAAAACTAATGCACCTTATCGTGGTGAGTAAAGATCTTTCTTACTTTAATCACATTCATCCAGATTATAAAGGCGATGGAAAGTTTGCGATTGAAACTTCATTTCCAGCTGGTGGAGAATACAAAATCCTTGCCGACTTTGTTCCAAAAGGTGGAGCGAGTACTACACCCAGTGAATGGGTGAACGTTGGGGGTCCAGAAAAAGCCCAAGAGCCAGTTCAAGCGGATTCCAACCTTGTAAAAGAAGTGGATGGTAAAAAAATCGAACTTTCATTGAGTACCAAAAAGGCCAACGAAGACGTAAATCTGACTTTTAATATCATGGATGCGAAAACAAACGAAGGGATCAATAACCTGGAACAATACCTCGGTGCTGTAGGTCATGTTGTTATCCTTTCTGAGGATGCAGAGCAATATCTGCATGTTCATCCAACAGAGGAAAAGGCAACAGGTCCAAAAGCGGAATTTATGACCTCCTTCCCGCATAGCGGAATCTATAAAATCTGGGGCCAATTCCAACATGATGGGGAAGTCTTTACAGTACCTTTCGTCGTAGATGTAAAGTGAGTAGAGAGGTATGAGCATGGGAGATAAAATTAAAATAGCGATTAGTCCAGCAATCCAACTTGGTGGAAGCTTATTCACTCCGGAGCAACTAGTTAAAATTGGCGAGATTATTGGTCCAGATTCAAAAGTGGAAATGACACCCTTTAAGCAACTCTACGCAGAAGTATCGATTGAACAACGAGATCAGATCAAAAATAAACTTGAAGATCACGGTCTTGAAATAAACCCTGCAGGATTTGTAACCAAAAGTCTGATCGCTTGTAATTTTTGTAGAGGTGCAGAAGAAGCAGGCATGGAAACAGCCAAAAATTTAAATCAAGCCATTTCCGGTATCGATACGCCTGCACCACTCAAGATTGGATATGCAGGATGCGCCTTAGGGACTAGTGAACCGTTGATTAAGGATATTGGGGTCGTAAAGATGCGCGATAAGTTCGATGTTTATGTTGGTGGCGAGTCGAAGGGGCTTAAAACCTCCTTCGCCATGCTGCTAAGTTCCGGACTAACGGAGGATCAGCTTGTTCCCTTCGTTACCGCAATTATTGATTATTATAAGGTGCATGCGAAAGCCAAAGAAAAGTTCAGCAAATTCATAAATCGAATGACACTGGAGAACTTGAAGGCTATGACGCTTGAAAGGGGGTGAAAATATTGAAAGAAGCAACTGTAAAAATTCAAGGTATGTCTTGCCGTTCTTGTGTATCTAAAATTGAAGGTGCAATTAGCGCTCTTGGCGCTGAAGGTCACGTTAATTTTGAACAGGGAACAGTAGAAGTTCGATTTGACGAATCTAAAGTTCAAATCGCTGAAATTGAAGAAGCGATCCGTAGAAAAGGATATAACGTCGGAGCGTAATATATATTGAAATACAAGGGAGAGTAATTGGGCATGACGGAATCCATTCAGATTTATTCAATCCCAACCTGTAGCGATTGCAATTATGCTAAACGTTACTTTAAAGAGCGTGAGCTTCCCTATACGGATTACAATTGTGAAGAAGATGTCAAGTACGCTGAGGAAGTCTGGAAGTTGACTGGCAAGCAGGTTGTTCCAACCATTGTCATTGGAGATAAGGTCTTTGTAGGCTTTGCCGAAAATCTCACTGAAATCAGTGAGTTAGTGAAGTAACTCTTATGACCCCGGTCAACATTCGACCGGGGTTATTCTTAATAGAAATAGACCGTTGACTGATATATCGTAGTAGGAGGGGAGGGTATAATATGTCTAAATATACTTGTGTAGATAAAGATACTTGCATCGCTTGTGGTGCATGTGGAGCAGTAGCGCCTGAGATTTTTGGTTATGATGATGAGGGTTTGGCACATGTGATTTTTGAAGGAGACGACAACCGCGGTATGTCACTAATAGGTCCGGGTTGGCTGGAAGACTTACAAGATGCAGTAGATGGTTGCCCAACCGATTCGATCTTGGTTGATGACAAGCCGTTCTCTTAGCACGTACCATGATACTTCTTGCTCCCTTTACATAGGGTAGGGGGGGATGGTAATGTGTAATAAAGGAGTTGATCTACTTGGATGATACGATACTTGAGGCCGCCTCATGTGACCATACATCTTCAAACGAGCGGAAAAGCCATCATTCGGAGAGTACGAAGCGAAAATTAATTAGCCGGTTGAATCGGATTGAAGGGCAAGTGCGTGGAGTAAAAGGAATGATTGAGAAGGATACGTATTGTGATGACGTGTTGCACCAAATTGCCTCCATTCAATCCGCGTTGAATGGAGTAGGAAAGCAGCTTTTGGAACATCATATGAAAAGCTGTGTCATTGAACGCATTTCAGAAGGCGATCACAAAGTTTTGGATGAACTGATGATCACTGTAAATAAGTTAATTAAATAAGTTAGAATCAGGGAGATACCCTCTTGTTTTATTCAGGCAAATGGCCCATCCAGGCTTACATCAACGTTATTTATTATGGCTAGTGATGAAAAAAATGTCGGGAACAAGAACATGTTCCCGTTGGAGTCGCTATTTTAGCGGCTTTTTTGTTTTATCGGTACAAGTTCGTGTACCGATCCAAGGACAAGAACTTGTACCGTCACATCAATTGACAAGCCAAACAGGAGAATCAAGATTGTTCGGGCAGAAGAAGATTACAGTTGGCCTAAATCAAGCAAAAGAGAAAAGTTGATCCTCAATTAACTCATAGCTATTAATCATCGGAACACACTGTAGCATTGAAACTTTCGGGTCCCAGGCGAACGTTGTTAACACTGAAGCTTGGATTATAGGTGAATGTAGCGTACGCAGAATAAATAAGTTGACCATTTCCAGGGGGAGGCACATTGTAATCAGAACCTTCGAAACTTGCGATTATAGTGTTGGTGGAAGTGAATAAAGGCTGGGAAACGACATAAATAGGTTGGCCTGTATTAGTGGCCCCCCTGAAGATTTCCAGTCGAATAGTAGAGGGCAACGAAGATAAACTGGCCACTGAGAATCGATAGGTCCCATTAAACTGAGTACGGATGAGCGGTCCTGGATTAACAATGTTGAGTCCCACGATCCCAAGCAGGGTAGGTGTGTTTGATGGAAGTGGGATGTTGAGCGGAGTAATCCCTGTGGATGCGAGAGAAGACAGAAAACGGAATTGAAAAGTACACTGTCCCGCCCTTTTTTAACAATTTCGTTATTGAACCAGGGAAAGGTAATCCTCCGTATATAAGGGTTCGATTAGAAGCAACGTGGCAAAGAAGCAATCAACCGGAGGGGATAGTAGAAACAAATCTTTATTTTGTTACAGCTCCTGAATCAACTCCATTGAGTCCTCAAAACAAAAGACCTATTTCTCAAACACAAATATCCCAAACAAAAATAATTTATGGAGACTTATTCAACGTATTAACTTTGATAGTTAAAAGTAAGTGTCTTTCCCAGTGAAATCAAGTGATTTTGATCAGCCCATAAAATGAAATATGAATACGTATTTCCCTGAATCACAACGGGAGCAGGATATTTTACAATAAGTGCCGCCTGATTTCTCATTTCCACGGGTTGGTCTTCCGAAGGAAATATGAAACAGGCTTCTTGTGCTTGAATAACAGCAGGGAAAATTCGGGGGTTTGCCCCGTAGGGTTTCAACATATGAAAAGCTTCCGCTCTGCATACCTCGTGAATTCCTTCCTCAGAAGAGATCGCGGATATCTGAAAAAATCCGTCCGCTCCTTCGAATCGTTCTTCGGTAACTTTGTGCCAGCTTCGCGGATAATAGAAAGATACCTTGTATACCTGATTGAAATATAATCCATTCGGATGAACATCATGCACTCGTGGTGACCATCTAAGAGCTGTAATCCACCTTGCTTCAACAATTTTGATCGGATTATTAGGGTTTCTTATATCAATAATCCAAATTTCGGTTGCTTGTTCTTGATTATTGCATCCTGATAAGTAAGCGATTCGGTTCCCATCCGGCGACCAACTTAAAGGGGTAGAGAAGCAGGTGGAGACCGCCCATGTTTTTTGTTGCCCTCCAACTCGGCTGTCGGTCTGGATTAAAGAAACATATTGATTATCCACGAAGTCGGTGGCACTGTATGCGATGAGTGAAGAGTCCGGGGACCATTCGGGGAAATAGTTTTTCGCCTGAGGGCCACCATTAAGTTGGTAGCTCGCTCCTGTTGTCAGGTTCACCGTCGTGATCAACGAAATGCTGGCTCCCGGGGATGTATATAGGGCAAACTCTCCGTTAGGTGATATTCTGACATTGTGGAGAGGACCCTCCGTATTTTGAGTTAATTGATGTTTGTTCATGCCATCTCGGTTGATTTTATATAGTTGGGTATTGCCTGCTTCATCCGGAGCTGCAAACAGGAGAGCCTCTCCTGAAGGAAACCACTGGACATCGGTGGCTCCTTGTTGAACGATTGAACCGCTGGCATGGGAGTAGATATTGTAGATCACAATTCGTCCGTTTTTTACATAACTCAAGTATAGACTATCCGGCGACCAGCTCAGTAAAGTATAAGGGTCAATCTGATCAATTTGTGCCCATGCCCTGCTGTTTAGATTAAATACATACACGATATTTTTCTTGCCGATAAAGGCGATGTTCCGGACATCTGGCGACCAATATGGAATTGTAAATGCCTCACCAAGATCCTGGGTTAGTTTAATGGTCTGACCTGTTAAAGGTTGATAAAGCCAAATGTCGTACGAACCACCCCCAACATTTGAAGTAAAAAGAATCGCTTCACGATAAGCAAAATTCATATTTGATGCCGCCCTTCAGGTTTGATTTCACTACATTGTATTCAAGAAAAGGAGATAGGCGAATTATTCGTAAAATTCCTATCAGAAAGTATTTATTCTGCCGATAATGAAGGAGCATATATTTTTTTACTTCAGGAGGAATCGTCAATGAAAAAAACAGTCATCTTGCTAACCAGTCTGGCGCTAATGCTTGCCACCGCCGCAGGCACAACCTCAGCCAAACCGGGAAACACTCCACCCGGACAATCAGGTAAAGAGGTATCGTCAAAAGCACCAAAAGACAAAGAAACTCAAATTGAGGAGAAACAGACCGAGGAAGTCGAGTCTGCTGACACGGTCAGCACTGAAGAAGACAAAGTTAAGGATCCCTCAACATCGGAGACAGAGAATACAACCAACAATACAACCGAACCAACCGAATCCAAGAAAAAAGGCTCCAAAGGATACAAAGGTTTGCTAAATGCTATTCAACATGTGGAAGATAAACCGGCAGGTGCTGTACTAGCCGATATTTTGATTACAAAATATGCGACTGAGCTGACGGACGAACAAATCAAAGAACTTGAAGCCATCATTGAAAAGGACAAGGCGTTGGAAACTGCAGCAGAAATGCTCGAAAAAAACGGTAGTGTGACTGACGCGGTGTATTTGCAGGAAGAGGCCATTAAAGCCAATTTTAAAAACCTGGACCTGTACAAAACAATGGGAAAACTCAATGAAAAGGCGGGTAAAAAGAATGGGGTGAAGCTGTATGTGAACGGGGAAGCTTCTGACTCCGAACCTTTTGTCAAAAAGGGCAACACGTTTGTTCCTTTTCGCGCCATAGCTGAGTCTTTGAAAGCCGAAGTGGCATGGAATCCCGAAGAACGCTCCATCATTGTCACGAAGGATGGGGTGAGCATTAAACTTGTGGTTGACAGTAAGACTGCAACAGTTAATGGCAAAAACGTCTCTTTGGATGCGCCAGCCACTATTACAAAAGGCAGTACTTATGTACCCGTACGTTTCATAAGTGAGGCATTGGATGCAACCGTGCAATGGGAAGAAGAAAGTAAAACCGTCGTTGTTTATGAAGAAGAATAATATTGGATGATTAAAATTCGACTTAAAGAGGGCTTGGTTGCTATGGGCAAGACGATTACCGAAACTCTTGAAGGAAATGATTATCAAGATATATTTGCAATAAATGTAAATATACTAATGTGAGACAATAGTTCAAAAACAAGGAGGCAGCCGATCAACGTGATCGGCTGTTTTTTGTTTAACTAACTTGAATGAAAACTGTGTTACAGGTGGGAGTTCTCATGATGGAGAAGTGTCGCGGGACAAGAACTTGTACCGATTGCCGAAAAAATGGCATTTGATTGAACGCCCTGAGCATTAAGCCAGATTAGCTCATGATCGAGTAGAGACCTCGTCTGGGTATAAACAAGCCTGCAAGGAGGTAATGGTAAGAAACGCACGTTTAGTTTAAAAAACACACAATGGTAGTGAAGCACGAGTCATTTTTAGGTTGTTGTTACACAAACTCCTTATCACGCGACCTGCAACAGTTGTTTGAAAGAAATTATATCGGCAGGGTACTGCGATTTTGTATTTCCGTTCGTAAAAAATTTTCATAAAGAGAAGGATGCTACCCTTGTAATGAAACGTTGCTCCAACATTGTTGTATAACGTTTACATAGTACCAACTCCGTCTTATACTTGCCAAGGACATGATAAAAATAGCTAAACGGAGGCAAACATGAAAAGAAAACTCATCCAACCTGAAATGCTTGACAATCATTAGCTGGTTTTTGTTTAAACGATGCAGCTTCTTGTCCATAGCTTAGAACTTGAACTGACAAGAACTTGCATCTATAGCCAATTAGATAATTACCTAAATGTAACCGTAACCAATCCCCATTCAGTAGGTAACCTAAACAGAAGAAAGCGGTTCAAAATTTATATTGAAACGTTTCCAATTCGATGATATGATGATTTTCATAAAAGAGATTAAGTGGGGGGTTAAATGTCAAGTATTAAAGATGTAGCCACCTTAGCTGGTGTAGCTGTGGGGACTGTGTCCCGAGTCATTAACAATTCAGGCTCTGTTAAACCCTCAACACGCAGAAAAGTTGAGAAGGCTATACAAGAGTTGAATTATATCCCTAATGAGATTGCACGAAATTTCAAAATGCGGAAGTCCAAGATGGTAGCCCTATTGCTCCCAAGTATCTGGCATCCCTTTTTTTCTGAACTGGCTTATTACATCGAAGATGAGTTGGACAGGGAAGGTTTTAAGCTTATGCTGTGCAACAGCGGCGGCAAACCTGAAAAGGAAATGTATTATCTGGATATGCTTCAGCAAAATAAAGTGGCAGGTATTGTCGGCATTACGTACAACGATATCGAAAATTTCGTAAGCAATGACATTCCGATTGTCAGTATCGACAGGCACTTCAACAAGAAAATCACATGCGTTACTTCGGACAATTATGAAGGTGGACGTCTGGCGTTAAGGGAACTTGTCAAAGCGGGAGCCCAAAAACCGGCTTTTCTGGGAAGTGTCACATCCGTTTTCAGCGAAACTATGAATCGGAGAGAAGGTTTTATTCATGAAGCCAAAGCAATGGGAGTCGACTATGTTATATACGAAAAGCCAGACCCGGTTGTAGATGATGATGCCTATTTTGGCGAGTTTCTAAAAGATCATCGGGATGTGGACGGCATTTTTGCCATTACCGATATGTTCGCCGCCAAATATATTGAAAGGGCAGGCAGGCAGGGCATTCGCGTTCCGGAGGATGTAAAAGTCATCGGATATGACGGCATTCAGGATCATACTTATTTCCATCCGATATTGTCAACGATCAGACAACCTGTAGAGGAGATGGCTCGTACGACGATCAGACTGCTCTACAAAAAGATCGATGGCGAAACATTGGACAGTGAAGTTTATCGTCTTCCGGTCATATTTAGACAAGGCGAAACGACTTGATTATTCCTCGAAAAAAATAATATACCTTTTAATTATTACTAGAAAAACATCAGCTGTTACGGCTGTTTCACCGGTGGAATTACCGGATGACGTTTTTCTTATACTAAATTGGAAACGTTTCATTTTTTTTGGAAACGTTTCAAAAACAAAATACATTCTATGAAGAAAGGGAGTATGAGGATGAATTCAAGAGATTTCGGGGGAGATCCACCCCTGATCAAAGAAAATCGCAAAACTTGGAGTCGAGTCAAACGCGACTATGAACTGTATCTGTTCCTTCTACCGATCATTCTGGTTTACCTCCTGTTCAAGTACTATCCGATGTACGGAGTACAAATTGCATTTAAGGATTTTTCACCGAGCCAGGGAATTTGGGGCAGTGAATGGGTGGGGTTCCGGCATTTTGTTGATTTTTTCAATTCTTATAACTTTTGGGCGATCATAGAAAACACGGTAACACTTAGTTTTCTATCGCTTGTGTTCAGCTTCCCTGCCCCAATTATTATCGCAATCATGCTGAATCAGATGTTGGGCAAGCGATACAAGAAATTTATCCAGACGGTCATTTATGCACCGCACTTTATTTCTACTGTTGTCCTCGTCGGTATGCTCCATGTTTTTTTATCGCCAAACAGCGGGATCGTGAACCACATTATTACCTGGTTCGGTGGAGAACCCATTCTATTCATGGCTGACGAGGGATGGTTTCGTCCTTTGTACATTTTGTCAGGGATATGGCAAGAGACTGGTTTTGCCACGATTATTTACCTGGCTGCCCTTGCCGGGGTTAATCCCGAACTGCATGAAGCCGCGATTGTGGATGGAGCAAGTAAATGGAAGCGTGTATGGTACGTTGACATTCCGTCCATCTTGCCGACCATCGTTATCCTGCTAATTCTCGCACTCGGGAACGTCATGAGCATTGGTTTCGAGAAAGCATTTCTTATGCAAAGCGATCTGAACTATGCCACCTCGAATATTATTCCAACCTATGTATATGAATTGGGGATTCAGAAGGCGCAGTACAGCTTTTCTACCGCGGTCGGACTGTTTAACTCTGTCATCAATATCATCCTGATTGTCATCGTCAATCGGATCGCCAAAAAATTAACGGAAACCAGTTTGTGGTAGGAGGGATTCACTTTGAACCAATTTTTGAAGAGAAAAACCAGAGGGGACGCATGGTTTGACGCTATCAACTATTTTTCTTTGACCGTAGTTATGCTGATTGTTTTATTTCCGCTGTATTTTGTACTGATTGCTTCATTCAGTGATCCCAATCTGATTTATTCGGGGGAAGTATGGCTATTTCCAAAGGGCTTCACGCTCGATGGCTATGAACGAATATTCAGTGACTCTTCCATATGGATCGGATATGCCAACTCTTTGTTGTACGCGGGTTTAGGAACCTTGATCGGAGTAGGTGTTACCGTATTTGCAGCTTATCCGTTAGCTCGTAAGAATCTGGTTGGAAGATCCGCCATCATGTGGTTTTTACTAATCACCATGTTTTTTAGCGGCGGGTTGATCCCTACGTATTTGTTAATCAAGGATCTTCATATGCTAAATACGATTTGGGCACTTGTGATCCCCGGTGCTGGCGGCATCATGAATGTCATTATTGTAAGGACTTTTTTTCAGTCCTCCATCCCCGATGAAATGTGGGAAGCCGCTTCAATCGACGGTTGTTCAAATACCAGATTCTTTTGGAGTATTGTATTGCCTTTATCCAAGTCAATATTAGCCGTCATGGTGCTGTATCATGTCGTCGGGTTCTGGAATGGTTTCTTTGACGCTTTGATCTATTTAAACGACGAAAATAAATATCCGCTACAACTGGTGCTTCGCAATATTCTCGTCCAGAATCAGGTAAACTCCGGCATGATGGTAGATGTGGAATCCTATGCGGCGAAGATGCGCGTAACGGAACTGATCAAATACGGTGTCATCATGGTATCCAGTCTGCCGCTGCTGATTTTGTATCCTTTTCTGCAGAAATACTTTGTCAAAGGCGTAATGATCGGCTCGATCAAGGGATGATATTGTCATGGTACTTGAAAGGGGGGATGTGCAGCAGTTTCGATACATCAATACAGAGGTAGGTCAAAGAAAGGTATCTAGCTTGTGCAATGATCTAAAGGGAGGTTATGTACGATGAAATCTGTATTCAAAAGAGCGGGAATTCTTATGATGGCCGGAGCTTTTGCGCTGAGTGGATGTTCAGGAGACTCCAAGAACCAGTCGGAAAATTCCGATCAGGCTGCGAGTTTTAACAAAACGGGTCTTCCAATTGTGAATGAACCAGTATCGTTAAGGATGGTGTCCCCGAAAGCTGCTTTGGCACCGGAGTACTCGCAAATGGAAATTTTCAAGCAGCTGGAAGAGCAAACCAACGTTAAGATCGAGTGGGAGAACATCCCGGATACCGACTTTACCGAGAAGAAAAATTTGCTGCTGGCCAGCGGAGATTTACCTGACGCTTTTTATGGAGCCGGATTCTCGGATTACGAGCTGGTTAATTACGGCACAGACGGAACGATCCTTCCGCTGGAGGATTTAATCGATCAATATGCGCCTAATCTGAAAGCGCTTTTAGAACGCAGACCTGACATCAAATCCTCGATCACGGCACCGGATGGGCATATTTACGGACTGCCTTCTTGGGAAGAGAACAATCTTGGAACGAACCCCTTCTTTCACGTCATCAATAAAAAATGGCTCGACAAACTGGGCATGAAAATGCCGCAAACATTGGATGAATACACGGAAGCATTGGTTGCCTTTAAGACACAGGATCCAAATGGTAACGGCAAAGCCGATGAAATTCCGTTAAGCTTTATGCACATGCAGTGGTGTATGGATATTGCTGGCATATTCGGAGCTTTCGGACTTCCGGATAATATGGAACATCGGGTCGTGCGCGACGGAAAAGTGATCTTTACCGCTACGCAACCTGAATATAAGGAAGCATTGAACTATTTTCATGAAAAATGGTATAAGCAGGGCCTGATTGACCCTGAATCGTTCACCCAGGATGCCGCTCAGTATCTGGCCAAAGGGAAAACGACAATCGAAACGCTTGGCTCCTACATCTGGTGGGAAGCCGATGAGGTTGTCGGATCGGAGCGAAGCAAGGTTTATGCTTTACTGTCTCCGCTCAAAGGACCGAACGGGGATCAATTGATCGGTCGCGGTAATGGTGGCGGTCCAGGACGCGGCGCTTTCGTGATTACAAAAGAGAACCAGAATCCGGAAATCACAATGCGTTGGATCGATCAGCAGTATGAACCGTACATGGCTGCTCAAATCCACTGGGGTCCGCTGGATATCGTATTTAAGAAGGACGAGAATGGGAAGTTGGTAAACCTGCCGCTTCCTGAAGGAACTTCCGCAGGCGAATTCCGTCAAAAGGTGGCTCCAGGGGCAGGCGGACCTGGCGTTATTACCATCGAAGACTTGGGGAAAGTAGTTGATTTGGAGCCTAGAGCCCAACAGCGAGTTAAAGATTTGGAGAAATATTACGATCCCTATATGGAAGAGGAAAACTATCCGAGTATCTTCTTTGAGCCGGAGGAACTGGACAAAATCAATAGAATTGAGCCCGAATTGATTAAATATGTAAATACCCAACGAGGAAAATTCATTGTTGATGGCGACGTGAATGAACAGTGGGACAGCTATTTGAAGAACCTGGAGAAGATGGGATTGAACGAATTGATGGAGATCTATCAAAATGGGCTGGATCGTTATAACGCAAATTTAAACAAATAAATAATCAAACGTTGGGTGGGGAGAATCTGTGCTTGATGTAATAGCCGACGAGGGAGTATTGATAGACTTATAAGTTGCTGACTTTGCCAATGCTGGCGGTGCGTTATTAACAATACGGAAAGGGGCTCTTCAGTCTATGCCGACAACAGATGAAATTAATAAGATAATGCAGTTAAATAAACAGCATGTGGATGATGGATCTAGACCGGGATTTCATTTTTCGCCTCCATCTCATTGGATGAACGATCCGAACGGATTAGTCTATTACGAGGGAGAATATCATCTTTTTTATCAACATCATCCCTATAGCAATACATGGGGGCCAATGCACTGGGGCCATGCCGTAAGTCGAGATCTGATTCATTGGCAGCATGAACCTATCGCTCTATTCCCGGACGAACATGGAGCTATTTTTTCCGGATGCTGTGTGGTTGACTTTAACAACAGTAGTGGATTTTTCGAAGGTGCTCATGGATTGATTGCAATCTTTACCCATGCGGATACATGTCCAGAGACCGAACAGCCGCGCCAGCGGCAAAGCTTGGCTTACAGCAGTGATAATGGAAGGACCTGGCACAAATATAAGGGGAATCCGGTGCTTGCCGAACCTGCTCTGGCAGACTTCCGGGATCCGAAGGTGTTCTGGCATTCGCAAAGTGAGCGGTGGGTCATGACGATTGTCGCGGGAGATCATGTTCGGTTTTATGGATCGAAAAACTTGCGTGAATGGTCACTAACAGGGGAGTTCGGTCATGAGGAAGGCTCGCATGATGGCGTTTGGGAATGCCCGGATCTCTTTGAATTGTCAGTCGATAACAGTGGGCGTTCCAAATGGGTACTTGTCATTAGCATTGGGGATAACCCCTCCTGTCCGGAAGGATCACGCACGCAATATTTTATTGGAGAGTTTGACGGAAATACCTTCATCAACGACAACCCTGCCGATCATATCATGTGGCTGGACCACGGTCGGGACAACTATGCAGGGGTCACCTGGTCGGATATGCATGAACTAGACGGACGTCGCGTGATCATTGGCTGGATGAGCAACTGGAAATATGCCAACGAGACGCCTACGGGAGACTGGAGAGGTGCCATGACGCTGCCTCGTTTCTTGTCCTTAACCAATCGGGATGAGGGTATCGTGTTAACCCAAATGCCTGTCCAGGAAATAGAGCAGCTTCGAAAAGAATCGATAAGCTGGTCTGATACCACGGTTACTCCGGAGGTGCCGTTTAGGCTAAAGACAAAGGATGATCTCCTGGAGATCGAAGCGGATATCGATATTAGATCTGCGGGAGGGGTTCGTATCCAAATGCAATCGTCCGAGCAGAGTGAAACCATCATAGGATATGACCCTGGGCGCCAATGGCTATTCATTGACCGATCCAAATCGGGCATAACGGACTTCCATCCTTCGTTTGCATGTCAGCATGGAGTCAGGCTGGTTCCGGAAAACGGGAAAATTAAGCTACATATCTGGCTGGATCGCAATTCGGTTGAAGTGTATGCGAATGAAGGCCTGGTTGTGCTGACGGATCAAATTTTTCCGGATGCCCCGATGGATCATATTTCAATAAGTACGGAATCAGGGCAAGTTGTACTGAATTCGCTGTATGTCCATACACTTCAGTCCATCCATATTTCTAATAACAACACAACAAAGACATCCAGGAGGGATGAATCGTGAACGAAATACCCGACAATCAGGGTTTGATTATGTCTTGGGCCTTCGATGAAGGAACCGGAGCCAGCACGATGGAGAACGTCTCTCTAGATCGGGATGATATTCAGTACGTATTTAATCAAACGGAGTTTACCGAACCGTGCGATCCGCAGTGGAGACAGGGAGTTTTGGGAAGCGGCCTCCTGTTCGACGGTTACTCGACTAGCATTGCTCATACATTCAAAAAAGAGGGAGATTCGAACCGCGAGCCGGAATATCGGTCAGCGCTAAGTATCGGAGTATGGGTAGCGCCCCGCTCCTATGAATGGGGAGATGAAGGCAAGTTATCCGCCATTGTGAATCGCTACAACATGGATCGCAAGCAGGGTTATCTGCTTGGCATGTTTCGTCACGGCACCTGGTCCTTCCAAGTCGGTCTGGAAGGGGGGAGCTGGAAGGAAGTTTGGTCGTCGGACGGCCATGAACTGTCTAAGAATGAATGGTCTTACGTGAGTGCCGTGTTCGATGGGGACCAAGGGGAAATGAAGCTGTATTTGAATGGCAGCGAAATCGCTTCGGCCGTCTTGCCTCGTGGTTCCCGCTTGGCCGAGGCTGTGGACGAGGATCTGCTCATCGGCAAAAATAATCACGGCAGCCTGCTGGCGGGAGTATTCAGCCTGCACATGTTTAGCGGTATCATCGATGAGCTCAAGATTTATAATCGGCCTCTGAGCGCGGACGAGGTGGCCGCTTCCTATCGGCATGTGCTGGACACCGCCCATGGAGGAAGCCATCCGCAATTAACGTATGATGAGATCAACCTGGATCGGACGCCTCTGCTGCAGGATCGGCACAGACCACAATATCATGTCAGCCCGCCGGCCCATTGGATGAATGAACCCCACGCGCCGATCTATTTTGACGGACAATATCATTTATTTTATCAGCACAACCCGCTCGGACCTTTCTTTCATCAAATCCACTGGGGACATTGGGTAAGCAAGGACCTGGTACATTGGCGGGATCTTCCCGTGGCCCTAGCACCCGAAAAAGATCAACTCGCACCGGACGGGATTTGGTCGGGAAGCGCGACCTATGATGCAGAAGGCCTGCCTGTCTTGTTCTTTACGGCGGGAAATGACAGTGCTTCGCCGAATCAGAGCGTGGCGCTTGCCCGAAGCACCTATTCCAGAGATGGAGATCCGGATCTGGTTCAATGGGTCAAACATCCGGAGCCGTTGATTGTACAGAAGAAGGGCATGGGCGTATTCGGAGATTTCCGGGATCCATTCGTGTGGAAGGATGATGAAGGTTGGTTTGCCTTGGTCGGGTCCGGGATCGAAGGCGAAGGTGGAGCAGCGCTGGCATTTTCGTCCCAGGATATGCTGAATTGGACGTACAAAGGGCCATTATTTAAAGCGGAGATTCAGAAGTTCCCTTATCTTGGACCGATCTGGGAGCTGCCCGTGCTTCTTCCACTTGGCAGCGATAAACAGGGAGTGAACAAGCATCTTTTACTGGTCAGCCCTGTGGGACAAGGAGCGGATGTCGAGGTATTCTACTGGATTGGGCAGCTCGATAAACAAAATCTTTCGTTTATTCCAGATCAAGAGGAGCCGGAACTGATTGATGTCGGTGATTTCCATTTTACCGGCCCGAGCGGCATGGTGGACCCGAAGACCGGCAGAAAGATCATATTTACAATAGCCCAAGGCGACCGGACGTCTGAGCTTGAATATCAATCGGGCTGGGCTCATAACGGAGGCTTGCCTCTCAGCGTGTATTTGCGGGATGACGGACGGCTGGGAATCGAGCCGATTCAAGAGCTTCAATCCTTGCGTGGTGCCAAACGGCTAGCGCTCCGGGACAAATCATTGGCTGAGGCTAATGAACTGCTTCAGGAAGTTCAAGGCGACATGCTTGAGATTCAAGTGGAACTGGAGCCGGGCAGTGCCAGCCAACTCGGAATCAAAGTCCGGTGTACCCCGGATGGAGAAGAAGAAACGCTGCTATTTTATGATCTAAATGAAGCTAAGCTCTTGGTTGATCGGACGAAAACGACGCTGCATCCGGGAGAAAGGTGTAACGGGGTTCAGGGAGGTCAACTGGAGCTGCTGGGGGAGAATCTGAAGCTGCACATCTATTTGGACCGCTCCATGGTCGAAGCATATGCCAACGGATTGAAAAGTCTGACGACCCGGGTGTATCCGAGCCGTAAGGATGCTCTGGGACTTGAGATCTGGGGCGATGGGGAACCGCTGGTTAAGTCCATGGAAATATGGGATATGCAATCCATATGGTAACGTGAGCGCCTAGGCGCTCCTTACTATACCATATGGGTAATGTAACTAACACTTAAGCCACTTAGCACCCCTCGGGATGGAAACGCTTCATTCACGCCTCTCTTACTTCATGACTATGCATCCTTGTATACGGAGAGCCATTTCAAAATTACGTATGAATGTTTGCATGAATAAGAAATGACGAAGGAGGCTCGTAGATGAGAGAAGCCAAAAGAAACAAAGTATGGATCTCCAGAATGGTTATAGGGGTGATGGTTCTTCAGCTTGCAGCTCCCGGAATCTCGGTCGCAGCCGAATCCATGGCTGATGTTGAGGAAGCACTCAGTCTACAGGTGAACATGGGATTGTCGGTTACGGATTCGGTCTATCATATTCCCAAGGCTGACGAGGGGTTGTCAGTTACGGATACAGTCTATCAAATCCAAAATCCAAGCTTCGAAACTGGGGATATGTCAGGCTGGACGGTTGTCAGAGGTCAAGCGTTCGGTCAGGACAGCGTATCGAATGAAACAACCTGGTGGGCGGAACAAATCCCGTACAATCAGGAAGGTACTTATCATCTAAACGGCTGGAAGCATGACGAGGCTGCGACCGGTGTGCTTCGTTCCAGCACCTTCGAGCTGGGCGGCAGCGGCTGGATCAGCTTCAAGCTTGGCGGTGGCAAAAATCCAAACAAGGCATATGTAAATATCGTGGAAGCCCAGACGGGGCAGGTCATTGCCCGGTATGGCAATAGCGCCTTCGCTGACGTTGGCTTCCCGAATCCCGACCAGGGCTTGCGGCTTGCCAATATGGAGCAATATAAGGCGGATCTTTCCGAATATTTGGGCAAAAAGTTGTACGTGGAGATCGTCGATAATGCAACCACGGACTGGGGCGTGATCTTTGCGGATGCATTCTTCATGTATCATGAATCCGAGCCGGCTGAAGGAATTATCGCCACGGATATCAAGCCGGATTTCAAACGCTATCAAATTGAGAATCCCAGCTTTGAAACCGGGAACTTAACAGGCTGGACGGTTGTAGAAGGAGAAGCGTTTGGTCCGAACAGCGTGTCGGACGAAACCACCTATTGGGTTGAACAAATCCCGTATAACCAGGAAGGCACATATCATTTAAACGGATTGAAGTATAACGAGACTGCGACAGGTAAGCTTCGTTCCAGCACCTTCGAGCTGGGCGGAACAGGCTGGATTACCTTCAGACTGGGCGGAGGCAAGCATACGGATCAAGTGTATGTGAACGTCATCAATGCGGACACAGGTGAACTGATTGCCAGGTACGGCAACACCGAATTTAACGAGTCCGGGTTCCCGTATCCGGCACAGGGCCTGAGACTCGCGAATATGGAGCAATATAAAGCCGATCTCTCCAAGTATATCGGGAAGAAGCTGTATGTGGAGATCGTCGATAATGGGCACGCGGATTGGGGAGTAATCTTTGCGGACGCCTTCCACACCTTCAATGAACTCGTGCCGGAAGAAGGAGTCATGGCAGATAACATTATGCCGACTGAAATCCAGAATCCCAGCTTTGAAACCGGGAATTTAGAGAGCTGGACCGTTGAGGACAACGCTTTTCAAGTGAAGAATGATGCCCAAGCTGGTAAAGAAGGTAACTATTATGCCAAATCCTCCTTGGAAGGACAGGGCTCGATTACCTCCAATACCTTTACGCTTCGAGGGACCGGGACAATTAACTTCACTGTTTTAGACATCGTTAATCCACAGGAAGCCTACGTGGCATTATATGATGCCAGCACTAACACGTTGCTTGAGAAGACCGGGGATGTCAATGCGAATGAGAAGATTTCATGGAAAATGCAGAAGCACTACAATAAGAGACTTTATGTCAAAGTTATCGATCAATCCAATCAAGCACGTATATCCGTTGACGCTTTTCAAGCGAATAGTACGGGAACCATTTTCTACATGAATCTTGATGAAGGCGTAGGAAAAAAGGCGCTTGAGCAAGTAAGCAATCTTGAGCATGATGTAAACTACGTGTTTAATAATGCCAGATATATGGACTCCAAAGATCCAAGATGGACTCCGCGCGGAGTAAAAGGTGGCGCCTTGCTATTCGATGGATACTCAAATGATATCGAGGTCAACGCAAAGGATGCCGTGCCAGTAAGTGACGCGTTAACGCTTGAAGCATGGGTCGCTCCGCGCAGCTACGAATGGGGAGACGGAAACAAGCTGTCTGCTATCGTAAACCAGTCTGATCAGGATAAGACAGAAGGATTTGCTTTGGGGATGTACCGGCACGGCACATGGTCAATGCAGGTCGGAATTAGCGGACAGTGGATTCAGGTATGGGTCAAAGACCATCCACTCGAAAAATACAAATGGAATTACGTGGCAGCTACGTTCGACAAAAAGGACGGAATCATTAAATTATATTTAAATGGTCAGGAAGTAGCTTCTCAAGCAACCCCTGTCAACGTTCCGATTACACCTTCTACGGAAAAGCTGATAATCGGAAAAAACAATAGATCTGCAGAGTTTGCGGGATTATTCTCCTACAATATGTTCAGCGGACTTATCGATGAAGTGAAACTGCAGAACAAAGCGCTCACGGGTCAAGAGATCCTTGCTGAGTATGAGAATGTGAAGGCGCTTCACGGCGGTGCGGTTCCGGAAATTCCAAATGGTGACATTGACGAGGATCCTAGTGTGTTTGAGGGTGATCAGCACCGTCCGCAGTATCATGCGATGCCTCCTCAAAACTGGATGAATGAAGCGCATGCACCGATTTATTATAACGGCAAGTATCATTTATTCTATCAGCATAACCCGCAAGGTCCATTCTGGCATCAAATCCACTGGGGACATTGGGTGAGTGACGATATGGTGCATTGGGAAAATGTGAGGCCTGCACTTGCACCAGAAGCGGGAACTCTTGATCCGGACGGTGCATGGTCAGGTAGCGCAGCGTATGATCGTGAGGGCAATCCTGTTCTGTTCTATACCGCTGGAAATGACTCTTTGTCACCAAATCAAAGAACGGGCCTGGCGACTCCAGCTGATCTGTCGGACCCTAATTTGGAGCAATGGGTGAAATATCCTGAGCCGGTAACGGAGCAGAACGGCAATGGTATCCATAATGAGTTCCGTGATCCTTTTGTATGGTATGACCAAGAGACCGACAAGTGGTATCAGCTGGTGACATCCGGTCTTAAAGACTTCAGTAGTGGTACAGCACTGGTGTATGTGTCTGACGATATGTACAACTGGGAGTATAAGGGACCGTTGTATGTTAGTGATAGAAATCTTTATCCAGAGCTCGGTACGGTATGGGAACTGCCAGTATTACTGCCGCTAGGTGAGGATAGTGCAGGACAACAAAAATATATCTTTATGGTTAATCCCCATGAGAAGCCAGAGCATGTTCCTCCAGCTGACGATGTACAAAGAGATGTTGAAGTCTTTTACTGGATTGGAACCTGGGATAGAGATAACTTCAAGTTTATACCTGATCAGGACGCTCCCTCCAAAATGGATGTGGGGGATGGTTATTTGACCGCAGAGAGCGGAATGGTTACACCTGATGGAAGAACGGTCGTATACTCCATGGTGCAAAATGTGAGAACGCCGCAGGCTGAATATCAGGCTGGATGGGCTCATAATCTGGCACTGCCGATTTCCCTGAGCTTGGATGAGAATGATGAATTGCGCATTGAGCCTATTGAGGAATTGCAGAGTCTACGGGGAGATAAGGTGGTTGATTTCGCAGACAAAAATTTGGCTGCCGCCAATCAATTGATCCAAAATGTCAAGGGTGACATGCTGGAGATCGTGATGGAGATCGATCCAGGCGAAGCTCAGAAATTCGGTCTCAAGGTGCGACGCTCCGATAACGGCCAAGAGGAAACTCTGATCTACTACGATAAGACCGACCAGACATTCAATGTGGACCGAACTAAGAGCAGCATTGATCCGGATGTGCGCGTGGACGGCATTCAAGGAGGGTACGTAGATCTTGACGGGGAGAATTTAAAGCTGCATATCTTCCTCGATCGCTCGGTTGTTGAAGCCTTTGCCAATTACAAGAAAAAACTGACAACCCGCGTCTACGTAGGTAGATACGACTCCTTGGGCTTGCAGGTCTGGGGCGACAACGATATAACGGTCAAGTCGATGGAAGTATGGAATATGAATGCCTTGATGGGTGAACCGGCTGCTCCGGTCGATGTGCCTGACAACTGGGACAACTCCGTATACACCGATATTACGGACCTGCCTAACCATGATTTTGCCACAGGCGACTTAACAGGCTGGATTACAGAAGGAGACGCGTTCCAGAATGTCCATGTGACCGATGCCCAGTTTTTCTGGGACACGATTTATTTCAATCCGTCCCATAAAATTCCCGGAGGCTATCATTTGTGGGGCTTCAATGAGGAAGCCGGCGGTGACAGTTTAACGGGAACGCTTAAATCACAGAACTTCATCCTTGGCGGGAACGGTAAACTCAACTTCTTGGTCAGCGGCGGGCGTGATATCGATAAACTGTATGTTGCGCTGGTCCGGGCGTCGGACGGCAAAGAGCTATTTAAAGAGACTGCCACCAATTATGAGGAGTATCAACGGAAAATTTGGGATGCGTCGCAGTATATCGGCGAGGAGCTTTATATTAAGGTGGTTGACCAATCCACAGGTGGTTTTGGACATATTAACGTCGATGACTTCAATGTACCGGTTAAGGTGAATAACCCGACTACTCCAAAATACCTCGGCCAATCCAATCGATCCAGCCGGTCCTACCAGCCCTCCGAATAACTCTGTGGTCACCGCAAACAAACCGAGCAGTCAGAGCAGCTTGTCATTCGAAATGGAGAAGATCAACAGGTAAGCAAGAAGGGAGTATACAGCGTGACTCAAGCCAAGCAAGGGCAGCAATCTTATTTATATAAGGACCTTGTGAGAAGACTGTATGACTTTGAATCGCTGACGGTACCGCCGCAGGCCGGTGAGAAATCAGGATGCTTCTCAAGCTTTGACCGAAGTTCTGTTTATAATGCCGAGACCGGCTTATACGAGAATTGGGGAGCCAACAATGACGGAGGAGGCTTCATTCGTAAGGAAGGGGACAGCATCGTCGCTATGGAACTGGACGGTCCTGGCGTGATCTGGAGATTCTGGTCTGCGCTTCCGGAAGATGGAAATATCCGGATTTATATTGATCATGCCGATACCCCTGTGATCAATCAACCCTTCCGGGATTATTTTGAAAAATTCAACCGGGAAGGGCCCCCGGCCAATTTTCCGAATCTGTCGCCTACATTATCCCGCGGAAGAAACAGCTTCATTCCGATTCCCTTTCAAAAACATTGCAAGGTGCTGTTGGATAAAGGTTGGGGCGCTTATTATCACATCACTTATACTTCGTTCCCTTCCGAAGTCAAACTGCCGTCCTTTGATGGTAGAATCGACAAGGAGTCAGCTATTGCACTGGCCGAAGCGGATCGGGTATTACAGCAAAGAGGAATCGATTCTTTCTTGAATACGGAAGGGTCTTCCCTCGAGAACGTTACGGTATCCGTACCAGCAGGGGGCAAGGCGGTGCTTTTTGATAAGCAGGGGGCCGGCGCTATCTCCATGATCCGGATCAGGACTGACCTTGGACGAAAGAGCGAGGAACAGCAGCGGATCTTGGTTAGGCAATTGGCCATCTTAATGAAATGGGACAATGAAGTAGATCCCTCCGTATGGGCTCCACTGGGTGATTTTTTTGGAAGCGCTCCTGGCATCAAGCCGTACCGCTCTCTGCCTCTAGGTATGAATGAACATGAAATGTACAGTTACTGGTATATGCCGTTTTCGGAAGGCGCCAGGATCGAAATTGAAAATGATGGAACGCAGCCGTGTGAGATATCAGCTGATATCCGTTATTTTCCCTTAAGAGCATCTCATACTAACGATCTTCTGCGTTTTCATGCGAAATGGCACCGGGACGATTATCTGGATCTGGACATGGAGCGCTTCAAAGAAGGAGGGGATCGCTGGCCGGATTGGCCTCTGCTGCTGACGAAAGGCCGGGGAAGGTTCTGCGGCGTTCACCTTCACGTGTACAATACCTGGGAGAAACCCGATGAGGAAGCCGAAACCTGGTGGTATGGGCGTTGGGATCGAAAAACGATTGATTGGTGGTGGGGAGAAGGGGACGAGAAATTTTTCGTGGATGGCGAATCCTTTCCGTCCACTTTCGGAACGGGCAGCGAGGACTACATCGGCTATGCCTGGGCGGCTGAGCCTCCCTTCCCGATGTTTGACAGTGCTTTCGCCAGTCAGCCGTTTATCGAATTGGATGCGAACGGACATACCTCGGTTAGCCGATTTCATATTTGTGATAACATTCCCTTCATGAACTCCTTCGAGGGATTTATTGAGAAATATAAAGAGAATCAATGGGGCCCAAATAACCAATGTTTGTATGCCTCCACGGTTTATTGGTATCAGGAGCGGTGCACAAGCGATGATTATAGGCCTGTTTCGGTCAATGACCGCTTAGTTACTTTAAACACCAGGAGGGATAAAAGATGAAGGAATTTTTCTATCGGCCGGATAACGCATGGGTAGGAGACGTTATTCCATATTATGAAGACGGGGAGTTTAAGCTGTTCTATCTGCACGGATGGAGAGATAACTACCGGGAGGGCCTGGATCACGGCTGGTATCTTATTGGAACGAAGGATTTTGTGAATTATCGGGAAGAAGGAGCTTGCAAGATCGAAGGCGGCACCGGTCACGTTCTGAAAGTGGACGACATCTACCATATGTTCTATTGCATATTTCCTGAAGGCAAGCAGTGGGTATGCCATGCGATAAGTAGAGACTTCAAGACATGGGAGGCGATCCCTGAGGATACCTTTACCGCTGACGACCGCATATATGAGCTATCCGATTGGCGTGATCCCTTCGTATTCTGGAATGAAGAGGAAGGCCAGTACTGGATGTTGCTTGCAGCGATGGCAAAAGGGCCAACTAATCGAAAGGGATGCACCGCACTGCTATCATCCAAGGATCTTAAAGCTTGGGAGTACCGCGAGCCCCTGTACTCGCCAAATCTGCACGTGGGGGCACACGAATGTCCCGATTTGTTTCGGATCGGGGATTGGTGGTATTTGATCTACTCCTCTTATACCGGACGATTTGCGACTTTTTACCGGATGAGCCGTTCCCTGGAAGGCCCTTGGATTACTCCAAAGGAAGATGCCTTCGACGGTCGTGCCTACTATGCCGCCAAATCCGTTTCAGACGGTGAGAAGCGCTATCTGTTTGGATGGAATCCGACGAAGAATGACGATTTATTCGGCTGGAATCCGCCGAAGTCCCTTGGCAAGGATTACGACACTTGGGACTGGGGTGGGAATCTGATTGTTCATGAAATCGTTCAACGGGCGGATGGCACCCTTGGCGTAAAAGTACCGGAAACAGTTGATGCCGCTTTTGCCAAAACGCTGCCTGTTCAATTCAATGGTATTATTGGAGAGTGGGAGTTCGCAGACGGATCGATCTCTTGCGAGTCACCGTATAGGTTTGCCGGTTGTACAACTCCGGAAGATTTACCCGATCAATGTAAAATATCAGCTATTGTCTCATTCTCTGAACAAACTCAAGGTGTTGGGTTCATGCTCCGGACAAAAGACACTCTAGATGCGGCCTATTATGTCACGCTGGAACCACAGCGGAACCGCATTACCTTTCGGGGGGCGATTATGCAGTCGGAAGAAGGGGGAAAGACGTTCCCTTATGAGGTTGAGCTGGAACGCCCCGTTCAGCTTGTTCCCAATCGTTCTTATGAAATCAAAGTGTATATTGACGGATCGATATGCGAAATTTACGTGGACGATGAAATTGCGATGAGTGCCAGAATGTATGATATTCTTCAAGGGAAGCTAGGCTTGTTCGTCAGTCAAGGCAGTGCTCAACTCAGCAATGTGAAAATTGCGATCAGAGAATAATATAACTCTCTGAATGTTTCGTTTGAATTAGACAAGAGTTACAGTTCGATTATGGCGAATTGTGGTTTTGCAGAGCCGCGGTTCGCCCCCACCATATTAATCCACAACCGTAAGAGGTTGTGGATTTTTTACATTTTCAAAGTAAGAGCTCCACATGCTCATTGAAGCATGGTGTTTTAAGTTTACATTGCATTGTTTTAGTACTCTTTGAATAATAATTTCACTAAGGAGTGAACGAAAAGTAATGAAGCATAAGTGTTACAAAAGACAATAGTGATTGCATCCATGGTAACGTGGACAGCACAGAGTATAGTTGGAAAATTGATTGCCACTAAACAGTATGATTTGATAAACGAACAACTTTATGAGCTTCTAGACAGCCATGGTGTACTTCCTGAGCTTGTCCGGATCAATTGGAACTTGTCAAACGATCCAGAAAAACAAGGAATCTACTTAGAAAAGAATTACAAGTATAGTCCGATTACCGATCAGGCATATAAGTAATTATTCTGTACCTCCTTAATTCATAAAGCTACAGGCGGGTAAATCAGTGCGGTTTTGCAACACAAATATATTTTCAAAAGCGGAAACGTTATTTTAAATAGTTGTGGACATTGTTTTTAAAATCTCGCGGTGTCATTCCATAAATGGCTCGAAATACACGATTAAATGTACGTTGGCTATCAAAACCTGCGTTCACACATATCGTGGTTAAAGAAGCATCCGTTGTACGAATCAGCATGGAAGCATACTCTACCCGAAGCATGGAGAGATAGTTTCGAAGGTTTATTTTGATCTTATTGGAGAAGATACGAGAAATATAATATTTACTTACATTAAATTCGGCAGCGAGTGAATCCAACGTAATCGGTTCCGTAAAATGATTAGACAAATACTCCATTAATTTTTTGGACAAGTCTTGTATAGGAGAGCGCTGTATTTGTTTGAATTCAATCTCTCGTAATAAATGGGACATGATGATGTGGGTCCAGCCTAGTTTGATCGCATAATCATCTTCCCGCTTTATTCTTTCAAAAGCGCTAACGACGTCCTCATGGACAAAGGGTTGGGTAACGATTGGGTTCTCCGGGTGAAAGCGGGTGAGATCAGGAAACAGGCCACCAAAAATTTTGGGGTGAATAATCAATAATACTTCGTTGGTGGTAGGATACCCGCTTGTTTCATAACGATGAATTATATCTGGAAAGATCAGTGCCACATCACCCTTATGTAACTCGTACATTTTTTCGTTAATCTCAACCCGTTGAGACCCTGATAGCACGTATAGAATTTCTATGTAACCGTGCATATGTGCGGGGAAAGATATCTGCTTGGCATTTCGAATTACAGATAAATCATCTTTGCGAATCTCGTAAAATGGTAGCACCTTTCATGTCCTCCTTGTGCAATTTTTGGCTAGTTTCTAATGCTTTATGTCCACACTCTTGTCGATTGCCATGTTAAAATTCAAGAGTGTGGTGTTTATATAATTCATTAGAAATATTTTTGTGCTGATATTTGCAAGCGATTACAAAACAATGAATACGTCTCGTGACGACTGAATACAGCTTGTTGACGAATTTCATAATGGAGGGGGCCATTTTGTGCGTAAGAGCAAAACCTTTACCAACATCTTTGTTCCTGTTCTCCTCTTAAGTATCGGAATTGTTGTTGCTTTTGGAAGCTATATCTATGTCTCCACTACGAAATCCGTCATTGAACGGGTAGGGGAAGGCCGGCAAAGTCTGATCATGCAAGTGCGCAACACGTTGGAGCAGAAAATTCAAACGATTGAATATGCTTTTGCCACGTACAGCACAACGCCATCATTTCGTACAGTCATTAATAGTCCACTTACCGGTCAGGATTACGAGGCTTATCGGGAACTGAATTCACAGCTCGGTTATATCTCGACGATGGGCCTTGATGGCGTGCAATACACGCTCGTAAGCCTGAGGCAAAATTGGAGTCTGTCCAACGGGTCGTTAACCCGAATTACGGATGATGAGAAACAGGAGATGCAGGATTTGTTTGCTGATCCGGACGGCAATGGATTGTACTGGAGCAAAACCCAGGATGGCCTCCGGTTACTACATACCTTACCTGTCTACTCCAAGGAAAAACAAGCGATCGCCATGTCGGATATTTCTTTGCGTACACTAAATCAATCGTTGCAGACCCCATCGGAAGCCGCCATCTACATTCTAAATAAAAAGGGCGAATTATTGTATGCAACGCCAACAGACCAAAAAGCCATGTCGAGCGAGCAAATGAGCTGGCTCAGTAAGCAGATAGTCAGCGAACCGCTGACTGGAAAGATGGAGATTCCTGATGAATCCGGGGATGCTCGTATTGGCCTCTATGCCCGTTCCACCTACAATGGCTGGACTTACGTCACCTTGCTCGATCAGAAGGAAATCAGCCAGGCCTTATCAACGACCCGCATTGGCTTAATCGTGATGGCTGTAGTGATTATGGGACTGATGGTTGTTCTTGCGTACATTATCTCCTTGCATCTTGCCAAGCCATTCCGCAAAATTCAGCACAGTCTTGGGGGACACACCGAGAGAACGGTCAAAGATGAAGTCGATTGGATTATTCAGTCCATCCACTCCATTGTATCCGAGAAAGAACATTTGGAGCAGCTTATTCATCTGGAAAAACCGAAGCTCGAAACCCAATTCGTTCTTAATGTACTACAGAATCGTATAACTCGGGAAGAAATTATAAACAACCTTGAACGGTTCGCATACCTCAATACGTCCGATGGTGTGTTCGCTACCATGCTGATTCAGATTGATCGGTGCGGAGAAGGTCCTTTGTCGGACAGAGATACGTTGCTGCTTACAGTGAATCAGTTGGTGCAGGAGATCATTCCCCCATCACAGCGCTTGCTGCCTGTCGTACTGAACGATCGGACGCAGGCAACCGTATTGCTCTTTGAATCGGAATCTCCTCAGATGCGAGAGGTCATCATGCGCTATGCCAAAAAGATCATTATGTTGTCCCGTGAATATTGGTCTGCTTCAGTCAGCGTGGGCATTAGTGCCCCGTACGAAGATTTGATGAATACCCGGGAAGCTTGTGATATGAGCCTTGAAGCATTATATCAACGTCTCAAGCTTGGCAAAGAGTCTGTTGTGTTCTACGAGGATATCTCACGCGGCAGCAGCGGGCCTACGTTATTGCATTATCCAACAGAGCTTGAAACCCGACTATTCGATGCCATTCGCCTTGGGGACAGAGAAGAAGTGTCGCGCACGTTATATCCACTTCTGGCTGATATGATGAAGCACAGTCCTAATCCGATGAACCTGGAAATTACGCTGATTCGTTTTGTGAACAATCTGATACAATTGGAACAATTGATTGGTGCAGACGTACTATTAACCCAGTATAACTCCACGTTGTACCACAGGCTGTTAAACACGCTTAACCCGGAAGAGATTGAGCATATTCTTGTGCATGAGGTCATCTATCCGATGGTTGAGAGCATGCAGGAGAGGGCCAACCAGCAATTTCGCACCATTGCAGATCGGATGGCATCCATCGTTCGCACAGAATATGATCAGGACTTGTCGCTCGAATTGATCAGTGAACGTTTGCACTATACGCCTAACTATCTAAGCAGTATTTTTCGTAAGGAGTACAGTATGACCTTTAGTGAGTATCTGATGAATTTCAGACTGGACGTGGCAAGAAAGTGGCTGGTGGACACTAATATGCCGATTAAAGACATTGCCGAACGTCTGGGATATCAGAACTCCCAAAACTTTATTCGCTCCTTCCGTAAAAAAGAGAATCTCACCCCTGGTGCTTACCGCAGGATGAGAATGGATTAGAATCCACGTTCAAATCCCCTCAGGTTAATAACCCGAGGGGATTGTTCGTTCTCAGTAGAGTGTTTACCCTTTCACCGATCCGAGAAGGGCTCCCTTGGTAAAGTGTTTCTGTACAAATGGGTACGCAATCAGCATCGGTACGGTAGCTACAACGATCACACTCATTTTGATTGTTTGCGATGGAGGTACGATATCTACAACGGAGCTATTGCCATCCATACCACTGGAGACAATGACAATCTGGCGGAGCAGTACCTGAAGAGGCCACATTCTGGACTCATTGAGATACAAAATAGCATTCATATAGGTATTCCAATAGGATACGCCATAAAACAGGGACAGTGTAGCTATCGATGGCAAGGCCAGTGGAATCATGATCTGCAGCAGAATACGAAAATCATTGGCTCCGTCGATCTTGGCTGATTCCTCGAGACTGTCGGGGAGAGCCTGAAAGAAATTGCGCATGATGATCAGATTAAAGGCGTTGATGGCTGTAGGAATGATCATGGACCAGTACGAGTCGATTAACCCAACAGCTTTGACGACCAAAAAGGTAGGAATCATGCCGCCACTGAACAACATGGAGAAAACGATCAGGAAATTGATAAAGTTTCTGCCCAGAAGATATCTCCGGGATAACCCGTAAGCCATGAGCGCTGTTAGTGTCATGCTCACAATAGTTCCTGCCAGCGTGATGAATATGGATACGCCCAGTCCTTTGAAGATGGTAGGTGTAGAAAAGATATAACGGTAGGCATCCAGAGAGAAGGTCGTGGGGAACAAAATAAACTTCTTTTGCACAATCTCTTGTGTGGAGGCGAAGGAACTGGCAACGACATTTACGAAGGGCAACAGACAAGCCAGAGAGAAAAGAAGCAGCAGCGTATAATTCATTACGTTGAATATGACGCCTCCGAGGCGTTCCTTTCGAATAGCGATTTTGGACATATGGATTGTTCCTCCTTGATGGATAATGATCTGCCCTAACCATAACAAGCAAAGATTATTACGTATATAATCCTCACCTACTGAACTTGAAGAGGGTGAGAATCGTGATTTTTGAGGATAGAGAACCCTGATAATCAGCAGGACGAATAATAATCCTGAACTACAATCAACCAATACAAAAATGGCCTAGAGCCCCGGTACACGCGGAGTTACTCAACCACAATAGCTAATGATTATGTACGTAATCGCTTACATGAAATATGCTTGGGAAGCAATCAACGCAAAATCCAGATCGAGGAGGTTAGCAAGCAGTGAGAGAATCAGAACCCGGAGTCGTTTCGTTGCAACGCAACGCATACGGAAAGACCGGACTAACTCATTATTTAAGAAGGGCTGCATCCAACAAACTTCTCTATTTAATGATTCTTCCCGGCTTCGTGTACTTTGTGATCTTCAAGTATTTTCCCATGGGCGGACTTATCATTTCATTTCAGGATTATCAACCGTTTCTCGGAATCAAGGACAGCCCATGGGTTGGTTTCAAGCATTTTATTCGTCTGTTTACGGAGCCGACCTTTGCCATGTTGCTTAGCAACACTTTGATTTTGTTTGCGCTGGAGTTGGTGATCTTCTTTCCGATTCCCATTATACTCGCCCTAATGATGAATGAAGTACGGCACAAGATGTTCAGAAATTCCATTCAGACCATCGTGTACATTCCACACTTCATGTCCTGGGTAATCATCGTATCCATCACATATGTATTCCTCAGCGTAGATGGGGGAGTCGTCAATGAAATTATTGCAGCCTTTGGAGGAAGCAAAATCAGCTTTTTGACATCACCGGAGTGGCTTCGTCCGATGTACATCTTACAGATTATATGGAAGGAAGCAGGCTGGTCTACGATCATCTACCTTGCAGCCATTACCGTGGTGGATACGCAACTCTATGAGGCCGCAGACATGGATGGTGCATCACGGTTGCGTAAAATGTGGCATGTGACCTTGCCAGCCATTCGTCCCGTCATTATTACATTGCTTATTCTTAAAATCGGCAACACGCTTGAACTCGGATTCGAACATATGTATTTGCTTCTGAATTCGCTAAATCGCGAAGTGGGAGAGATTTTCGATACGTACATCTTCACCGCCGGCTTAAAGAACGGTCAATTAAGCTTCAGCACCACAGTAGGGTTGTTCAAGGGCTTGGTTGGACTGGTACTCGTTATGCTCGCTAACCGGTTGGCGAAAAAGTTGGGTGAGGACGGGGTCTACTAGTGAACGAAGTGCAATGTCGAAACTTAATTGAATCGTGAGGATGTAGGCTCTACAAAAAAATATGAAAAGGGGAGTTACACATGAGATTTAGATCCTTCAAATTGTTAGCGTTTACGTTATGTGGAACCTTACTTCTCTCCGCTTGTTCCGGGGGGAACAACGATACGGGCATCAATGCCGATGGAAAGACAACGATTAGTTGGTTGAACATCATGCATACTGCTTCGCCGCCGACCGATACGGTACTTAATAAGATTGAAGAGTTCACAGATGTAGATATCCAATTTTCATGGATACCCGATGCTTCCAAGGAAGAACGCCTAAATACCTCACTTGCTTCAGGTTCACTGGCTGATATCGTCTCCCTGACCATTCTGGAAAACTCTTCGGTCCGAAATGCGCTGAAAGCAGGCGTCTTCTGGGAAGTTGGACCTTATCTCGATGAATATCCAAATCTGAAAGGCATCTCTCAGGATATGCGTAATTCCGCATCCATTGAGGGGAAGTTGTACGGTATACCCATGCAAAAACAGGTTGCACGTAACGGTGTCATTCTTCGTAAAGACTGGCTCGATCATGTTGGATTACCTGTACCCAAAACAACTGCCGAATTAATGGAAGTTGCCAAAGCCTTCACGGAGCAAGACCCTGATGGCAATGGAGCCAACGATACGACAGGATTTATTGATCGGAGCGACTTGGTATTCGGTGCATTCAAAACACTGAGCTCCTACTTTGGCACCCCAAGCGGCTGGGCCATTAGCGAGGATGGAAAAGTGACACCCGAGTTCGAAGCGGAGGGTTATATCCAGGCCATGGATTATATGAAAGAGCTGTACCAGAATGGATACATTAATCAGGATTTCGCGGTAACCGCCAAGAAGGATCAACAAGAGGGATTTGCTCAGGGCAAAGCCGGGATATATGTGGGAGCATTGTTTGACAGCAAAGGCCTGTTTAATCTGGCCAAAGGCGTACAGGACGACATGGAACTCGTTATGGTGAATGATATTACATCAACGGGAAATGAAAGTGACCGGGCCATATGGTCCACGTCCAATGGTGTAGGAGGACTGCTTGCTTTCCCAAAATCGGAAGTTAAAGACGAAGCTGAATTGAAACGGGTTCTGAAGTTTATGGATGATCTGATGAGTGAAGAGGTGTTCACCTTAATGACCTACGGTATCAAAGATGTGCATTATAGCCTCGACGAGAACAATGGTGCCACAATTATTGATACCAAGCTATGGGAGCAAGAGGTACAGCCATTTTCTTCCTCGCGACCCAACGAGAACGGGTATGCCATTATGGATGCTGACCCGCTCCGTATTGAATCTACACGGTTAATTGAGGAAAATACAACCTTTGCCGTGCTGAACCCGGTGTACTCGCTGGAATCACCAACGTTCTCAGAACAAGGCTCTGAATTGCAGAAAATCATCACGGATGCGACTTACAAGTATATCCTGGGCAAGCTGGATCGTGCTGGCTTCCAGAATGCAATTGATACCTGGAGAAAATCAGGTGGAGACAAAATCATTACCGAATATGAGGCAGCGCACCAAGCCTTATTAAACAATAAATAAACAGCAAATAAGTGCGGAGGAGGAACTCTACAGATGCTTGAAACGAAATCTGTTAAGGATTTATGGGCAGCCAAAACAGCCGCATCCATCATGGAGCGAACCCCTAAGCTTTATGAAGAAAACGGGCACCACGCCAAGTGGTCTTATGATTATGGAGTAGTGCTAAAAGGATTTGAACGGTTATGGCAAGCGACAGGTGATGAGCAATATGCGCAATACATCCAGCATAATATGGATTATTTTGTTCAAGATGATGGATCTGTTCGGGGATACCGGATGGAAGAACATAATATCGATCATTTGAATAATGGCAAGCTGATGTTCGGCCTTTATGACAGGACAGGGAAAATGAAATATAAGCTTGCAGCAGGTCTGTTACGTGAACAACTTGTGACTCACCCGCGCACGTCAGAGGGAGCTTTCTGGCACAAGCAAGTATATCCCTACCAGATCTGGTTGGACGGTCTCTATATGGGAGCGCCGTTCTATCTGGAGTACTTGCTTCGTTGGGAACCCGAAGAGGAATTATTGAATGATGTAACCAAACAATTTATTTTGTGTGCCAAACATACCCGAGACGATGCTACAGGACTGCTCTATCATGCTTGGGATGAAAAGCGCGTTCAGCCTTGGAGCCATTCGGTAACAGGGCAATCGCCTAACTTTTGGGGCAGATCTATCGGCTGGTTTGTTATGGCTTTAGTGGATGTTCTGGAGTTATTACCGAACCATCATCCCGATTTTCACAAGTTGGTTGAGATTTTCACGGATACGATGGCCGCTCTGCGCACTTATCAGGATACAACTAGCGGGGTATGGTATCAGGTGGTGAATGAGGGGAATCGCAAAGGGAATTACCTGGAAGCGTCAGCATCCAGCATGATTGTATACGCCCTGGCCAAAGGTATTCGCCTAGGATGGTTACCACGGGAATGGGAACCGGTATTGAATCATGCTTATGCAGGATTAATCTCTGAATTCGTAATGGAAACCAATCAGGGTTGGGTGAATCTCTACAAAAACTGCCAGGTGGCAGGGCTCGGTGGAGATACCCGACGTGACGGAAGTTACGCTTATTATATAAGTGAGCCGATTATAACCAATGATCAAAAAGGATTGGGTGCCTTCTTGCTCGCATGTACCGAATACGAGTACCTGCTGCATGCCAAAGTTTAATTGCCTATGACGAGAACCGGTGTATCGGAAACCTAGAACGTGATCGCAGGAAGAATACGGATAGGTTTCGGATTACAACCGGTTTTCGCACTTTTTTTTACTGATAACGCTTACATAATGTTGAGGAGGTGATGCCAGGTAACAGAAAGATTTACTGCATGAGCATCTGGTTCTCAGTGGGGTAACATCTGCACAAATACATGTAAACCGGAGGAGGAAGATTCGTTGAAAAGAATTGTATCATTCGTATTGGTCGTTGCAATGTTATTTAGTGTGCTACCAGGTATGGTTGCTGCAGAAGATGAAGCTACTCCATTATTACCCGCATTTCCCGGTGCTGAAGGTGGCGGTAAGTACGTAACAGGTGGTAGGGGAGGATCGGTGTATGAAGTCACCACCCTCTCCGATTCCGGCCCCGGATCTCTTCGAGATGCCGTTAGTCACAGCGATACAACCGTTGTATTCAGAGTGGGAGGAACGATTCATCTGGAATCCCCTCTGGCGATTACCGGTTCTAATATCACGATTGCTGGACAGACAGCTCCAGGAGAAGGCATCACCGTATCGGATTATTGGACTACATTCCAAGCGGATAACATTATCGTCAGACATATGCGCTTTCGGCTCGGGGATAAGCACCCAAGTGAGGATGACGTATTTGGCGGGCGATACCACAAAAACATTATGATCGACCACTCATCGTTTACCTGGTCTGTCGATGAAGTGCTGAGTATGTACGCCAACGAGAATACAACTGTGCAGTGGTCTGTCATTGCTGAGAGCATGCTGATGACCACGCATCAGAAGGGTCGACATGGATATGCAGGCATCTGGGGCGGGAACAACACGTCTTACCATCACAATATCATTGCTCACAATGTGAGCCGTAACCCAAGATTTGCAGGAGCTCCTGGTTTTAATACCGAGTCCTACAACAATATTGTCTATAATTGGGGGTTCTTCTCTGCTTATGGCGGTGAGGAAGGCAATTATAACCTCATGAATAACTATTATAAATATGGTCCGAATACGTATCGCAACGCCCGGGATCAAATTTTCCTCGATGTTGGCCCTGATACACGTATACATGTGAGTGGCAATGTCGTGGACGGTTATCCCGATGTCACAGCGGACAACTGGTTAGGTGTGGGTGAACTTGCGAATCCAGATTCCAAACTACTCTCGCCAGTGCAGATGGCTAATCCCGCATCCATTGACGATGCAGAGATAGCCTATGAGCAAGTCCTTGCAAAGGCAGGTGCAAGTCTGCCAAGACGAGACGCCATCGATGCACGAATCGTAAATGATGTGAAGAATCGCACCGGACAACATATTAATTCGCAAAAGGAAGTCGGGGGTTACCTTGAGTTCGAGGAAACGACGTCAGCTCTGGTTGACTCTGATCATGACGGTATGCCTGACGAATGGGAGATCAGCATGGGACTCGATCCTAATGATTCTGCTGACCGCAATGAGATACATGAATCAGGTTATACCTATCTGGAAGTATATCTGAACAGCATTGCTGGCAATGGATCTATTAATCCTACGGTTGAAATTCAATCACCTGCCAACCATACCGTTCAGACAGAAGGCTCTTCCGTTGAGATCACTGCTTTTGCCTCTGATGCTGACGGTAGCATTGCCAAAGTGGAATTTTACCAAAACGATGTGAAACTGGGGGAAGATGATACAGCGCCTTACACGTTGACTTGGGAAAATGTGCAGGATGGCACACATTATCTCACTGCCCGAGCAATTGATGAATCAGGTACTTCAACGCAGTCCAACAATGTCACGGTACATGTTCACAAGCAGAACAGTATTGCCCCTTGGTCATCCACCGATATTGGAGAACCGGGCATTACGGGTCATACCCAATTGGGAGCTAACGATACTGACGTTACGGTAAAATCAGCTGGAGATATCAGTGGAGAGACGGATCATTTCCACTATGCTTACCAAGCCTTAGAAGGCAATGGTGAGATTGTAGCTAGAGTTGATCAGGTGACAGCTACCGATGATGGTGCGGAAGCAGGTGTCATGATTCGTAAAAGTCTGAATGCGTCATCCCCGTTTATTGCCGCCATGGTCACTTATGTGAAGGGTGGACAACAAGCAGTTAGCCTCGTTCGTGATGGAGCAGGTAACGAAGTTGTACATCAGGAAAAAGGTGGTATGGTTACACTCCCGTATTGGGTAAAGCTTGTGCGACTTGGGGATCAAGTGAACTCACTCGTATCCCAGGATGGTAACGACTGGTTTGTTATCGATTCACAATCATTCCCAGCAGACGAAACGGTCTATATCGGATTGGCAGCCGATGCTTCCAAACCGGATGATGAAGTTGATAAGCTCAATACATCTGTTTTCTCCAATGCATCTGTTCAGGAGTTGCCTGCTGATTTCCCAATAGCACCCACTGAACTTGTAGCTGAGCCAAATCTCAAGTCCATTCACTTACATTGGGATGAAGTGCAAAGTGCGGACTCTTATTCGATATATAGATCAGAGATTCCTGGTGGGCCATACACTTTGCAGCAAGAGGGTATCACGATCACCAGCTACACAGATCCCAATCTAACTGTAGGTAAATCCTATTATTACGCTGTAAAGGCTACGAATGATCATGGCACAAGCTTCTACTCAAATGAAGCTAGTGCATCAGCGGAAGGAGAGCCGGAGACAATTCATGATATAAATGATGATTTTGAGGATATCGAAATAAATACAACCCCAGCAAGTTACACTGTATTACCTGATCCACAGACAGCCGATCTCAAAGTCGTTGTGACGCCTGTTCCTACAGGAACAACGGGGAACTCATCTTCTAAAGCGCTCATGCTGTACGACAATGGGGTTGGCATTTCTCAATTCGTGAGATCCTTTCCAGCACAACGGGACAGCTTTGTGTTTGAAGCTGATATTATGTCTCAAGGCTGGCCTGGCACATCAACGGTACTGCAATTGCAAAATGGAACGGGAAGTCGCACCGCACTCTCCATCGAGCTACGCAAACCTTCTGCTCCGGTAGCAGAGGACCAATATACGCTAATTTACAAAAAAGACGGCAAAGATTACAAATTAATGGATGCACCGGTCAATAACCGCTGGTACAGCTTCAAGATCGTTGGCAATGTAGCCTCGCAAAAAGCGGATATATACGTTGATGATGTGCGCGTCGCAGATAATGTGCCGTTCCAGGCCGATGTGGCTGCTGATGGTGTTGGACGAATGTTTGCCAGAACACCAGGCACGGGTAAAGGAACGTTGTTCTATGACAATGTAAAACTCTATGTTGAACCAGTTAGTTCTCCTAAAGGGCTACGCTCGGAGCCAGGCAATGGTATGGTGAGATTACACTGGGAGGAAGCGGATGGAGCTTCTACGTACAATGTAAAGCGTAGTATCCAGTCCGAGAACGACTATGAATTGATTGCTTCTGAATTAACTGAGACAACCTACATTGACGAAGAGGTCACCAATGGAACGACCTACACATATGTCGTGACGGCCGTTGGTCCTTTGGGCGAGAGCAGCAACTCGAATACGTCTTCAGTGACACCCTCGGAGGATGCTGTGCGGCCGGAAGTGCCTAAGAGTCTGATGGCTGTTGCTAGAAATGCACAAGCAGAATTAACGTGGGAAAAAGTCGAAGCAGCTAACTACTATACAGTAAAACGAAGTTTGCAGGCTGAAGGCCCGTATACAACTGTGGCGTCTCGTACGTCTGTTCCTACGTTTCGGGATGGGGGACTGGATAATGGAACGACCTACTATTACGTCGTATCTGCCACTGGTATTGGAGGAGAGGGAGCAGATTCTGCCCCTGTTGCTGTAACACCGACCATGGCTCTATCTACCCCTAAAGTCACAGTAGAGCCTCTTCCCGAATCCGTTTCTATCACGTGGGAAGCTATAGAAGGAGCTTCGACTTACGTGATCAAGCGTGCAACGTCCGTGACTGGAACTTACGAAGTCATTGCTGATCAGGAATCTGGAACTTCCTATCTGGATACAGGACTAGTGAACGGTAAGCCCTATTATTACAAGGTGACTGCACTTGCTCAAGGTACACGAAGCCTTGACTCCGCAGCCGCTGGCACTCGACCAGCATTGGATGATGGTAGGCCTCAGCCTCCGTCGGAGATTCGTGCAGAGCCAGATGAAAGTACAATCTCTCTTGCTTGGCAAGAAGCCGAGGGAGCTGAGTATTATGCAGTGAAACGAAGTGAATCACCCGAAGGGCCGTTCGTTACTGTAGCTTCCAGTGTAGATGATACTTCATTTTCTGATACACAGTTAATCAATGGCACTGCCTACTATTACGTCATTACTTCGTTTAATGAAGTTGGCGAGAGCATGTCGTCCGCTCCAATATCTGAAATTCCTGCACCCGTTCTAACAGTGTCATCTGATGGAAGTGCACAATATGAACAGGTTCAGGAAGCCATTCATGCGGTTCCTGACAATAGCACGCTTCCTACCATCATACGAATCAAGGACGGAGTCTACCGTGAGAAGCTGGATGTACCGTCCAGCAAAAAACATCTGCGAATCATTGGCGAGAGCCGGGAGGGTACTGTGCTGATCTATGGTGATTCTGCCAGCACATTGGATTCATCCGGCAATCCTCTCGGCACCTCAGGCAGCTATAGCTTTCGGGTGCAGACAAACGATTTTACGGCTGAGCATCTGACAATACAGAATGATGCTGGCGACAATGCAGGTCAAGCGGTTGCTCTGTTAGCTCGCGGTGATCGTCTGGTATTCCGGGACGTTAGCCTAAAGGGATGGCAGGACACACTCTATGTAAACGATGGAAGACAATATTATGTGGACAGTTATATTGAAGGTGATGTCGACTTTATCTTTGGCAATGCAACTGCATTGTTTGAGAACAGCGTCATTCACAGCTTAAGCAGTGGTTACGTTACAGCAGCATCCACTGCGGAAGAGAAGTCTGGTTATATATTCCTGAATAGCCGCATTACTGGCGAATCAGGTCTTGCTGGTACGATACCTCTTGGCAGACCGTGGAGACCTTATGCCAATGTAGTCTATATCAACAGCTATATGGATAATCACATCAGTTCATCCGGATGGAATAACTGGAGTAACTTGGATAATGAACGTACGGCACGTTTTGCCGAATTTGCCAGTTATGGGCCTGGAGCGACTCCCAAAGCACGTTTTAACTGGACGACTCAGTTGACTGCAGAAGAAGCAGAGAAGTATCTGCCTGACCAGCTCTTTGCAGGAGCGGATGATTGGAATCCGGCTTTAGAACTTTCAATCGTGCAAGAGAATGCTGAGATCGATAATCCATAACATATTAATGAAGGAGAACTTCACGTGAAAACATTTCGCAACCCTGTGTTGCCGGGATTTCATCCAGACCCGTCGGCCATTCGTGTAGGAGAAGATTATTATCTCGTTACGTCCAGTTTTGAATATTTTCCGGGCGTACCGTTATTCCATAGTAAAGATCTGGTTCATTGGCAGCAGCTAGGCCATGTTCTTGATCGTACTTCACAGCTTAATTTGGATGGGATTATGCCTTCTCGGGGCATATGGGCTCCAACGATTCGTTATCATAACGGCACATTCTATATGATTACTACATTTGTTGATAACGAAAAGAAGGAACATAACTTCTATGTAACTACTACTGATCCGTCAGGTGACTGGTCTGATCCGATATGGCTGGATGATGCGCCAGGTATTGATCCGTCACTTTTCTTTGACGAAGACGGGCGAACCTATTACACCGGGAATCGAATCCCACCAGCTGGACAGGACTATCCCAAACATATGGATATCTGGCTCCAGGAAATTGATTTGAAGCAGGGCAGGCTTGTTGGTGAAAAAGTGAGCATCTGGCAGGGGGCGCTCAAAGTTGCCCATGCTCAGGAAGGACCTCATATCTATAGAAAAGATGACTGGTATTACCTGTTAATTGCAGAAGGAGGAACCGGCCATACACATGCGGTAACGATTGCACGAAGCCGCAACATCACAGGTCCCTTTGAAGGTCACCGAGCCAATCCAATTCTCACACATCGGCATCTTGGTAGAGATTATCCAATCGTGAATGTAGGCCATGCCGAATTAATTGAGACCCAGCAAGGCGACTGGTGGTTGTTTTGCCTTGCATCCAGAACGGCTGGAGGATATTACCGGAACCTGGGTCGGGAAACATTCCTGACTCCTGTTCGATGGGAAGAGGAGTGGCCCGTTGTCAGTCCGGGTGTTGGCAGACTGGAACTGGAAACAATATCGCCAGACTTGCCTGAAATGAAGTGGCCAAATACACCTGTTAGAGAGGATTTCGACGAGGCCCGTTTGTCTCCAGAGTGGAATTTCCTGCGAACTCCGCGCGGCGAGTTCTGGAGCTTAACTCAGCGACCGGGACATTTGCGATTAAGATTGAAAAGCGACCAACTGACGGATTCAGGAAACCCGGCATTTGTGGGACGCCGTCAACAACATTTGTGCTTCTACGCAGCAACACAACTGGAATTCAAACCGCAACATGAAGGAGAAGCAGCCGGTCTTACTCTTTTTCATAACGCGGATCACCATTTTCGATTTGAGTTAACACTAAAACAAGGAGAGCCTGTCATTCAACTTGTGGAGCGCGAAAATGGTGAGGAAAGGCTGCTGGGTTCAATACCTTGGAACACCAGCATCATCCAGTTGAAAGTGGAGGCTCAACAACAGCAATACAGTTTTTATTATCGTTTAACTAATGTTGAGGAATGGGAAGTGTTAGTCGAAAATGCCGATGGTCGGTTGCTCAGTACGGATCGTGCTGGGGGATTTACGGGAACATACATCGGCATGTATGCGAGCACACAAGTCGATTTAAACTCAGTAGACAGTGTTGATCAATTACACTACGAGATCACAAATTCTTCTTTTGTTGATTTTGATTGGTTTGATTACAAAGGGGATTGAGTTTTAACTGAATGCTATTCTTCAGGTAATCACCTCAAGTTAACAATATACCAAGACAACATTCAAACTGTAGCCGTTTCCTAATCTTCCTCCAGGGAACGGTTATATAATTTCATCTGTAATCATGTAGCCTTGTATTAATAACAAAGTCCAGCAATACTTGCCGAGAGACGTTAGTTAAAGCAGGTTAGAAGATTAAAACCTCTCTTTGGAAGCAAACCTAGATGTATTAGCTTCTAAGGGGAGGTTTTATTATGAAGTTAAGTGAGTTGTGGTATCTAAATGAGGCTGATAAACGAATTCAGGGATATAGTCCAAGAACATTGAACGCCTACGTCCTCCAGTACATAATGCTAATGACAGAATTAGATGATCCCGAGATAGCGGAGATTACATTGACAATGCTGAAGAATCTGCCGCTATTCAACTAAAGGGCAGGTTAGTTTAACAAGATACATCAATATGATCTGTATATCATTTAAATGATGTGACAATAATGTCACACTGAAATGAATATTGTTATGCTAATCGATGGGAATATATAGTCATTTACTCTTATACTTGAACTTGTTAAGCGAGTTTATTTTCGTAAAGGGGATATCTGCTAATGACTGATGTAATAAAAGCAATAATACTTGGCATAATAGAAGGCTTAACTGAATTCTTACCCGTATCGTCTACTGGACATCTTATTTTAGCAGGCAATTTACTTAACTTTGAGGGAGACGCGGCAATAACCTTTAAAATTGTTATACAGTTGGGTGCAGTGATGGCAGTTCTAATTCTTTATTGGAAAAGGTATATGGAGATTGGGTCAAACTTAATTAAAATGGACTTTTCAAAAAGTAAAGGATTAAACGTAATACATATGATTTTGGCTATGTTACCAGCATTAATCGTATATCTTCTACTAAAGGACACTATAAAAAGTCAATTATTCGGCCCTACACCTGTCTTAATTGGTTTAGTTGCTGGTGGTTTGTTAATGATCATCGCAGCACAGAGTAAGAGAACTACCAGCGTTGATACAATTGATATGATTAGTTACAAACAAGCTTTTGGGATTGGCTTATTCCAATGTCTAGCTTTGTGGCCAGGTTTTTCGAGATCGGGTTCGACGATTTCAGGTGGACTTTTGCTCGGTACTAGCCAAAAAGCTGCCGCAGATTTTACGTTCATTATTTCTGTACCTGTTATGTTTGGTGCTACCTTGTTGGACTTATATGATAGCCGCGATTTACTTAGTTTAGACGATTTTTATCTAATGTTAATTGGCTTTATGACATCCTTTCTTGTGGCTATGATTGCGGTAGTAACGTTTATTAGACTGATCAAGCGACTTCGATTGGAGTGGTTTGCTCTATACCGTTTTGGATTAGCAGCCCTTTTCTATTTAATCGTCATACTGTAACTGTAAACTATAATTTATAAACTCTCTTATTTTATCGGTATTTCACCCATAAATTCATTAAGCTAACGGGCAGGTTAGTTTAATGGAATTAACTTATTTGAGTGACTTTCAGAGCAAATTTGATCAACTTTTTGGATCTAGTTGAATGGATTTAGTATTCCCTTTAAATGGAGTTAAGGATTGTCCGATCTTAATCATATACTCTTTTGCTTTATCTTTACTGATATTATTGATTGAATTAACATTATTGATTGATTTAACATTCTTCTTGTCAATAAGAATCATGTAATTTCTACCTTCATTATCAAAACTCAATGCATAAAGGAAATGGTTTTCCTTATACTCAGCCTTTGTTTTATCATTTATGTTGATTGTATTACTCTTGCTAAAATCTGACCGTTCTATTTGTGGATTAACATGAATTCGAACTTTCAGATCTTCACCTACGTATTCCATTGTTAGAATAGCACCATCACCAACAATGAGTATACTTTTCAAATATGATTCACTGGGTAACCATGTTGGTATTAATACAGGATTTTTAGATGTTAATTTTTGATATTCTTTAACTGCTTCACTTAGTGAATCAAAATACGTAATCGGATAGTGAGCTTCCTTATCAACTTTAGGCAATACAGCTTCAGAATAAGCACTAATGGAAGGGATTATTCCTGTTATCCCATACCCAATAAGTACTAATAAGAACTTCATCATTAATCTCTTCATAAACATCCTCCTTGAAACTACTGAAACCTTTGTTTGAGTTATTTATCTGCTTATCTCGACTTTTTATTCAGACCGCTCAATAAAAGATTAAATACCTGATGGGCGATTCCCAGTCATAAGCCGATCCGGAGGTAATGCCTAATTTAATCGGCTCGGGTCTCCACAAGTATCATCGATACGAAGTCAATTACAGCAGTAGATGAGCCGAATAAGGAATTAATTCATGAACATTCATGTGTTACCGATCCGATCCATTTAAGTTTTTTGGGAATGACAGTGATGAAAGGAGAGCAGCCAGAAACAGTTCAGATGACGTTTCATCGAGATGGTTTTAACGGCTATAGGGTAGATGATATTAAAATGATTGTTACTTAGGAACAAGATTAAGCTAACGTAGAAACGATAGCATAATAATACAAAGAAAGCAGCAGATCAATGTGATCGGCTGCTTTTGTTCAACTAACGGGCAGGATAGATGGAATAAAAAAATAAGTCCGCCAATAACCTGGCAGGTTATTAGTCCATTCCTAGTATAAACAACTCACATACACTGAACCACGGCTTATATGGAGGTGTTGTTGTTGAGTGGTCTGAAAAGAAAGAAACGTTGTAAAAAAATAACCATAATCGATTGCCCACCAAATGGGAAAAGAAAGTTACGTCGTCTTCAAGTTAATAAAAAATTTATACGAGTGAAGTGTCCTCAGCCTAAGGTGATTGTTAGATCCCGAAAGCTTGTAGGACAGCAATTACTACAAGGACTTGCAGGAGCAATTGCAGAAGCTGGTCCTCAAGGAGTTGCGGGAGCCCTGGGACCCCAAGGACTTGCAGGAATTGTAGGAGCAGTTGGGGAACTCGGTCCCCAAGGAATTGCGGGAGCCCTAGGACCCCAAGGACTTGCAGGGCTTTTAGGAGCAATTGGTGAACTCGGTCCCCAAGGAATTGCGGGAGCCCTAGGACCCCAAGGACTTGCAGGGCTTTTAGGAGCAATTGGCGAACTCGGTCCCCAAGGGATTGCGGGAGCCTTGGGACCCCAAGGAATTGCAGGGCTTGTAGGAGCAATTGGCGAACTCGGTCCTCAAGGAATTGCGGAAGCTCTGGGAACCCAAGGAATTGAAGGGCTTGTAGGAGCAATTGGCGTACTTGGACCCGAAGGACCAGCAGGTGTATCGGGTCTGCCGGGACTGCCGGGACTGCCGGGTCCTCCGGGTCCGCAAGGAATGCCCGGATTACAAGGTCCGCAAGGAATGCCGGGATTGCCAGGTCCGCAAGGTCCGCCGGGTCCGGGGTGTATCGAACCGCCGCCTGTAGCTACCCAAATCGTCTATGTGAATAAAGCTGGTAACGATCTGACCGCCGACGGATCGGAATGTCTACCATTTTTGACGGTCACGGCTGCGATGGCGTCCATCGTTGATGCAACGCCAACAAAACGGTATGCAATTTCGATTGGTCCGGGTACGTACACGGAACCACTCGTTCATCTGAAGGCCAACGTCCAATTGGTGGGAACGAGTACGTTATTAACGAGATTGGCCATTCCCTTCGACATTGTCGATCCGTCTTGGTTTGAAACCGGGTTCGTGAATGATAACCGTTCGGGCTTTGTGGACCTGACTTTACTGACAGGGCCACTTGATTTTAACTTTGCGACAGCTAGCAGCTTCAGTGGAAAGCTGTTCTTTGTCAGCGTGAATATGACACCTACGCCGGTTTTTACGGCGCTAACCACTTCCGTCAACCAGGTGAATATCCGGGATTCAATGCTTTCCGCAGGATATACGCAAAACGGAATCAATATGGTGATGTTTGCATCCTTCGTCTCCAGCGGAAATATTACGATCAATTCACAGGCTACGACAGATACACAGGTAAATTTAGTTGGCGGTGGAATAAATGGGAATGTCATCGTTAACGTGCAGTCTGGTCATATTCCAATCGATCCGTTGAATTTGACCAGCTTTGCGATTACGGAGAACATTTTTAACCCTGACCCGAACTCGGGAAGATTGATCGTAAATGGCGTTAACAACGTCGCGACCCGGGTGCGGGCGACTGTTGACTCGATCCCGATACGCACCCGGGTCACACTGATCGGAACGGGGACAACGTTAATTCGGGTTGACGATGCGTTCGGATTAGCGTATATACCAGCTAATCCGGCGAACTGGAGTGCTCCCGTTCCCACAACAGTGCAAGAAGCATTGGACCGGATCGCAGCAAAGTTTCCGCCATTTTAAAGTGGTAAGTAGCAAGCACTGAAACACTCTAAGCTAACGGGAAACAATAGCTCAATAATACAAAGAAGCAGCTGATCAATGTGATCGGCTGCTTTTTGTTCAACTAATGGGCAGAATAGTTCAATCGGTTCTCGGGTATTTTATAGTTTGGATAATTTTAGAAGTTTGAGTATACTTCAAATTATTGCCTTAGTTTTATTATTAGCTTCTGTTTGTTATGTATCGCTTGAACCGAATTTAAAAAAACTTCGGCCTAAGAACAAGACACTATCGTCATAACAGATTTATGTGAGACTTAGAATATTCGTTCGAGACCCATCATCCAATCTTTCATTGGTAACGGTGGGTCTTTGTGTATTAAGTTCTGACACCGTGAGGGACAAGAACAATGTGACATTTCGGATCAGGTGATTATCTAAAAAAGTATCATGATGGAACTCATAAAGCGAGATTAAAGTACATTATATTAAGCTTCGCTAAATAACGTTTTTTTGTATTAAGAGCCATTTTTCTAAAATAAGGCAAGAACTCAGTTCCACGCGGAAATTAAGAACATGGTACCAACGTTGATGAGAATATTTAACTGTATTTAACTGTTTCATTTCTCTATGAAAATCCTTAGTATAATTTTAGATACAAAATTGATTTGGTGTTAGTGAAGGCACTACCTAATTTAAATGAAAAAAATTCCAATCAAAGGTCACTACTTTTACTCTAAAGATAACTATGTTATAATCCAAACAAACGCATAACCAACTCACCTTTAGAGAGGGGCTGTAAAATGGAAAAAAATCGATTTATGTAGTAGATGCATTTTTTTATTTTTAATTGATAGCGCATTCATTGTGTGAACAGAAAGGGAGAATTTCCATGAAAACAGATCTTGCCACTTCCGGTCAGACGGCTCCAAGTGCGCCGCTCAAGACATCACAGAAGAAATTAACGCTCAAGGAAAAGATAGCATACGGTATGGGGGATGTTGGTAACAACTTCATGTTCGATTTAGGGCAGATTTATCTTCTTAAATTCTACACGGATGCACTTGGTCTGCCGTCTGCAACTGCTGGACTTATTTTCTTGATCACCAAGATCTGGGACGCTTTCGCGGATATTACGGTAGGAACTTGGGTGGATAACCGAAAAAAAATCGGACCTAGAGGTAAATTCAGACCATTTATTCTTTATACTGCGATTCCACTTGCTCTAGTTACTGTCGTAAGTTTCATAAATCCGGACTTCACCTTAACAGGTAAAATGATTTGGGCTTATGCGACCTATATGTTATTTGGTACCGTATATAGTATTTCTAACATACCATACGGTTCAATGGTACCCGCAATGACGAAAGATCCCGTAGAGAGAGCGCAGCTTGCTTCCTTCCGTCAAGCAGGTTCGAATTTAGGGCTGCTAATTACTACGGTTGGTTTTATGCCGATTGTACTGATGTTTGATAGCCAGTCCACAGGATATTTGGTTGGAGTTGTTGTTTTTTCCCTGGTGGGGGTGCTCTTTCAACTATATTGTTATGCCAACGTGAAAGAACGATTTGTTTATGAAAAGCCTCACCAAGATAAGAAGAAAATTAATCTTATTGATAGCTACAAAGGCTTATTTAAAAACGCACCCCTTCTGATTCTTTGCCTGGTTAATCTATTTACTTTTTCAGCTTTTAACGTAAAACTCGCTGTTCAGATCTATTATGCGCAATACGTCCTTCAAGATGTTTCCATTATTCCGTATATGGGCTTTTTCAGTATCGGATGTGTATTTATCGGTGTTGCCCTTGTCCCAAGTCTCGTTAAAAAAATCGGTAAAAAATATACTTATATTCTAGGTTGTGCAATTTGGGCAGCCGGTGATGGACTCGCCTTTTTCTTTGCGAATAATGCAACGACCTTTATTATTATGGCTTGCTTGGCTTTCTTTGGCAGCTCTTTCGTGAACAGTCTCAACTGGGCACTCGTATCCGATGCTGTTGAGTACGGTGAGTGGAAGACAGGTACTCGTTCGGAGGGTGTTGTTTATTCGTTCTTTACATTTTGCCGTAAACTCTCGCAAGCGCTTGCAGGATTTATTCCTGGGGTAGTACTTGGAATCGTAGGTTATGTGCCTAACGTGGTACAGAGCAGTGAAGCCATTGCTGGTATTCGTGGACTGATGTTTATTTACCCAGGTGTGCTAGCTCTTGCTACGATTATCGTTATGGCTTGGTTCTATAAACTGTCTGAAGATAAGTATAAACAGATTGTGTCGGATCTGAGTGAACGGAGAAATGAGGCGTCGGTTTAAAGGTCAGTTTGATTATTAATGACAAATTTTAAACACCCCCTTGAAAAATGAGTGGCATTTACTTATGATGATATAAAGGTTACTACCTATAAAAAAAGATAATTATGTATACCACATTATTCTTAGGAGGAATTGGATATGAAATATTTTTTAGACAGTGCTATTCTTGATGAGATCCGTTATGCATATGAAAATTGGGCTATTGATGGAGTGACAACAAACCCTCGCCACGTTATGAATAGCGGCAAACCTTTAACTGCATTGCTAGATGAATTCGCTTCGGAATTTAGAGGCGTCAAAAACTTCCCGATTTCGGTTGAAATCAATCCTCACCTCGATGATGCGAAAACCATGGTAGAGGAAGGCAGAAAACTTGCCAAGTTGTCGGACAACTTTGTTGTTAAAATCCCTTGCATTGAATCCGGTCTCATTGCAGCTAAAGAGCTTGAAAAAGAGGGGATTAAAACGAATGTGACCCTTGTATTCTCTGCCTCCCAAGCGCTTCAACCTGCAAGAGTCGGAGCAAGTTTCGTATCTCCATTTGTTGGATGGAAAGAAAATAGCGGTGATGATACTACGCAATACATTCAAGATATAGCAGACATCTACAAGAATTATAAGTTTGATACCGAAATCATTGTGGCTGCTCTTCGTAACGGTAAACAAATTGTCGATGCTGCAAAAGCCGGTGCAGATATCGTAACTTGTGGCTTCGACGTATTCAGAGAAAGCTTCCATCATGCGTTTACAACCTATGGATTGGATAAATTCCGCAATGCTTGGGATCAAACCAAGACTGAAGAATAAGTGCTCTCATAAGTTATAGACGTTCCATTATAAGTGCCTCCAAGTCCAAGTCATGCACCTGCGGCGCTGGAGGCAGCTTTTACCGACATCGTAAAGGGGAGAGAATGATCTTGACTGTATATGAACGGCTTCGACAAAAGAACAATCATCTTTCTTTTTATCATGTTCAAGATACAGCTTTCCTGGAATACGGGAACATTATTGAAGGTTATTCCTTTGATGAATTACTGCCATACATGAACAATCTGCAGATTCCTCAAGATCAGAATGAATACGTAGCATCAGTTCCCGAGATGGAACAATCAAGGGTCAAAACACAGCTTGAAGCCTCCTTCTACGGAGAAATACCTATTCAAATCGGATATTGTAATGGTGCCAATTCGACGCTGAATGGGCTGGAATATCACAAAAGCAGCGAGATCAATATTGCTGTAACCGATATGGTTCTTTTAGTTGGGAAAGTTCAAGATATCAATAACAAAACATATGATTCAGCTCAAGTTGTTGCATTCTATGTCCCTCAAGGCACTGCTATTGAATTATATGGTACTACGCTGCATTTTGGTCCTTGTAAGGTCGAAGAGGAAGGATTCAAAACCGTTGTCATTTTACCAGCTGGCACGAATGAGCCCTTAAATCTTACGTGCGAAAAGCGTAGAGATGAAGATCAATTACTGTTTATGAAAAATAAATGGCTGCTTGTCCATCCTGAGCGAGAAATGCTCGTTCGCCGAGGGGCTCATGTGGGCATTGAAGGCGAGAACATTCGTATATATACCTAAATTCGTAAACGTTTTCAAATAGAAAGGAGAGAGTTTGATGTCAAGTATTAGCATGTCAAAAGGGTTGAAAGTTTCAGTGTTGAATCAAGGCTTTGAAGTCCATTTTAACGGAGTTCTTCTCCTGCAACATAGTATCGAGCAACCTGCATTTTATGTAGGATACGGTGAAGAAAGCATTGACATGTATCGGGGTAATTTCAATATTAAGGACTATATCTCTGAGCGTGTGGCTCTACGTTATACCCAAGTTCAGGAAGAGAACGGGGAATATCACATCGATTTTTGTGGACATGAGAAGGGCGAGCGCGTTCTTTCCCTTCAGGTCAAGGTCGAGAGTGATCGATTGAAACTTGAGTATACGAAGCATGACACCAAAATCAATCGTTTCTGGGTTCGTATAGTCGCAGATCCGACTGAGAAAGTGTATGGCTGCGGTGAACAATTATCACACTTCAATTTGAGAGGCAAAAATTTCCCTCTGTGGACATCAGAGCCCGGAGTAGGCCGGAACAAAAATAGTTATATAACCTGGCAAGCGGATGTTAAAGACAAAGCGGGCGGAGACTATTATAATACGAATTTTCCTCAGCCTACGTATGTTTCTACCCAAAAATACTACTGTCACACAGAAACAACAGCTTACGCTGATTTTGACTTCCGTAATGATTCTTTTCATGAACTTCAGGTTTGGGAAGTCCCACAGTACATGCTGTTTGAAACTGCGGAAACTTACCTTGGTTTGGTCGAGAAGATCACAGCGCTATTTGGAAGACAACCCGAACTGCCAGATTGGGTATATAACGGAGTTATTCTTGGGATCCAAGGCGGTACCCATGTTGTAGAAGAGAAACTGGCTACTGCAGAAGAAAAAGGAATTAAAGTGGCAGGCGTATGGTGCCAGGACTGGCAAGGAAAGCGTATTACTTCTTTCGGAAAGCGATTAATGTGGAATTGGGAATGGAATCCACAGGAATATCCAGAGCTCGATACGAAAATTCGGGAGTGGAAAAGCAAAGGAGTCCGTTTCCTCGGATATATTAATCCTTATGTTGCTGTTGAGGGTGAATTATATAAAGAAGCTGAACAAAAAGAGTATCTTGCACGGAATCAAGAAGGCGGAACGTACCTTGTTGATTTTGGTGAATTTTATTGTGGGGTTGTAGACTTCACAAATGAACAGGCAACGGAATGGTACAAGCAAGTGATCAAAGAGAATATGATTGATTTTGGTCTTGACGGGTGGATGGCTGACTTCGGAGAGTATTTGCCGACAGATGTTGTACTCAGTGACGGTAGTGATCCCAAACTCATGCATAATGCCTGGCCAACGATGTGGGCGAAAACCAATTATGATGCTGTCTCTGAAGCAGGTAAACTCGGTGAAATTGTGTATTTCATGCGTGCAGGTTATACCGGCGTTCAGAAATATTCCACCATGCTGTGGGGTGGAGATCAGAGTGTAGATTGGTCGCTTGACGATGGTCTTGCTTCGGTCATTCCGGCTGCATTGTCCTCGGGCATGATTGGATGCGGATTGCATCACAGTGATATTGGGGGATACACCAGTCTGCATGGCAATAAACGTTCCAAAGAATTACTGATGAGATGGGCGGATATGGGCGCTTTTACACCTATGATGCGTACCCATGAAGCCAATCGTCCCGATGATTGTTTTCAATATGACGGAGATGAAGAAACACTCGAGCACTTTGCAAGAATGTCGAATATTTTTGTAACACTTGCTCCATATACGAAGTCTCTTGTTAAAGAAAATGCAGGACGCGGGATACCTGTGCAACGCCCGTTATTCATGCATTATGAGAACGATCCGAAGACGTATGACATCCAATATCAATATTTGTTCGGTAAAGATATGCTCGTCGCTCCTGTTCATCAAGAAGCACAAAACGAATGGGAACTTTATCTGCCAGAAGATGAGTGGATTCATCTATGGACTGGTAAAGAATACAGAGGTGGGACGGTAACCGTTGCAGCTCCTATAGGTCAACCTCCTGTTTTCTATCGTAAGGATTCAATGTGGAAGGATCTTTTTAATACAGTAGGACAATTGTAATCTAACGTTTTTTCACTTCGACACGTAATTACCTCGTGCAAAGGTAATGATGTATGATATTATGATAGTTACCAATGTTCGAGGTGGTTATATTAGGGAGGCAAAGGCAATTCCATGACACAAACCACTATTTTATATGTACCTATTGGACGATTAACATTTGATATGGAAATAGCGGAAACCTACTATAGAGAAAGTTTAGATTGGCTGACGAAGTTATATGGAGATGGGGTAATCGCCCCGAATCAGATCCTGACCTCGCCAGAATATTTGAAGGACTTTTTAGAATCGGTGAAAGATCAGGAGATCGATACAATCCTTTATCAAAGCGTCACTTTTGCCGATGGAGAATTCATGGTCAAAATTTTGGATTATTTCCGCGAACCTGTGATTGTATGGTCGGTCCGTGAACCGAGTGTAGGCGGGCGATTGCGCTTAAATTCACTCACCGGAGGAAATAGCACAAGTAACGTGCTACGTAATCATAACCATCCTTTTGCTTTTGTGCTTGGAAATCCGGATGAGGAAGCTCTTCAAATCCGTTTGTTCAAAGAAATGAAAGTCATGAAGGTCATAAAAGACTTAAGCAAAATGAAAATAGGCGTTGTTGGTGACTATCCCCCAGGTTTCTTTTTCTCGGATACCGATGAACCTGAACTTAAAAAGGCGCTTGGCGTTTCTTTGCAGAAGTTTGATCTGCAACAAGCATTTGATGAATGCGTACATCTTCCCGAAGAAGAATGGACCCCTGAAGTTGATCGAGCAGAAAAGCAAGTTATTGGACTTAATCGCAAGGATGAGACGGTCAAAAAGTTTGCTCAGTTCTCAACGTATATCAAAAAGCAAATTGAACATGAAGAAATTAGTGCCCTTGCGATGCGCTGTTGGCCGGATTTCTTTAATGAACTAGGAGCAGCACCTTGCTCTACACTCTCTCAATTTACGGAGGATGGGTTGGTTACATCATGTGAGTCGGATATTCACGGCTCCATATCCATGTTTATTTTAAGAGAACTTTCTGGAGGAAATGCACCATATTTGGGCGATCTTGTTCATGTGAATGAAGATTCCAATTCGGTTGTGTTCTGGCATTGTGGTGCTGGTGCCTATTCTCTCGCTAACCCAGCGACAGGTGCTACAGCTGGTGTACATCCGAATCGAAAAATAGGTTTTGCCATGGATTTTGGATTAAAAGCAGGAGAAGTGACTATCTTTAGAGTAAGTCATACTCCAGAAGGATATCGCCTTTTAGTTCTTAGAGGAAAGGCACTAGATGTGGAGCAGCCCTTTTCAGGTACTTCAGTTGAAGTCGCTTTACAAACAGATGTAACGGAAACTCTCTATGAGATGATGCACGCAGGTTATGAACCTCACTTCGCGCTCGTATATGGAGATGTTGCAGATGAACTCATTGAATTAGGTCGTATGCTTCGTATTGATACCAAACTATACGCTGCACCGCGAACTAAAGAGAAAAGGGCCTCTTATTTGCTAACTGGTGTTGGATCCGAGAATTAAAAGATCCCAAGAAAGCAAAAGGAGTTTGATATGTTGAAGAACGTTCCTAATAAGCAGGCAGCTCTGTACTTACAAGTGAAAGAAGTTCTTATCCAAAGAATACAAGATAAGATATGGACACCAGGTAACCTTATACCGACAGAGCAGGAGTTAATGCAAGAATTTGATGTGAGCCGTACAACACTTCGACAGGCTATCAATATGCTTGTACAAGATGGTTTGCTGGAGAAAACGCAAGGTAGAGGAACCGTTGTTAAGGCACAGCCTCTTTTCGGAGGGAGTTTAGGTAGATTAAAGGGTCTTGCTGAAGAAGCGACCGAACGAGGATTGACACCCAATTCCAGATTGTTACGTGTTGGTTTTATGAGTCATCTATATTATGAAACTTCGATGCTTGAGCTGGAGGAAGGGGAAGAGATTCTTGTTATTGAACGAATTCGTTTTACGGATGAGACTCCGATCGCCCTTGAGCGTTCTTGTTGGCCAGCTTCCATAGGAAAGATTTTGGAGAAACATGATTTAAATGATGCCAAATTTTATGAGATTCTTGAGAGTAACGGTGTGTATTTAAAACGAGCTAAGGATAAGGTGTCTGCAATTAATGCGACTTTATACGAGGCCGACTTACTGGGTATTCGTGGTGGAGAAGCTTTGCTGGAAATGCAAAGACTAAGTTTTGGTTATGATGATAAGCCACTTGAATATACAACGACGAAATTCCGTAGCGACAAATATCATTACGATATTGAGCTTACACGATAATGCTAGGAGGAGTGATCTGAATGGTAAACGAAATAGAAGTGAAAACATACGGACTGTACATTAACAGCGAGTGGGTAACAACTGCAGAAACGATGACGGTGCAAAATAAATACACCCAAGAACCTGCTGCTAAAGTCGCTGTGGCGACGCAAGCACATGTTGACCAGGCAGTGAAGTTCGCCAAAGAAGCATTGAAAGAGCCGTTTGCTCCTTATGAACGCTATAAAGTATTGATAAAAGCAGCTGATTTGCTCCTCGCAAGAAAAGAGCAATTTGCTCAGATTTTAGCAGCAGAAGTTGGCAAACCCATTAGAGAATCCCGCGGTGAAGTAGAGCGTGCAGCACAAACGCTGCAGGTATCTGCTGAAGAAGCGAAACGAATTCAGGGCGAAGGTGTTCCGGTAGAAGCAGCCCCTGGTTCGGAGAATCGATTGGCTTTTACCGTCAAAGTCCCTGTTGGTGTTATCGCAGCCATTACTCCATTTAATGTGCCAATGAATCTCGTGTGCCATAAGATTGGGCCTGCGCTTGCAGCGGGTAACAGCGTAGTATTAAAACCAGCAGAAGTAACCCCTATATGTGCAATCATGCTAGCAGAAGTATTGAAAGAAGCTGGTCTACCCCATGGACGTTTGCATGTACTGACAGGCGATGGAGCACAAATAGGAGAATGGTTATTGGAAAACGATGATGTCAACATGTTTACTTTTACAGGAAGTCCTCGTGTCGGGGAGTTAATTCGATCCAAGGCAGGACTCCGTAAAGTGGCACTTGAACTAGGGAATAACTCCGCTACTGTCGTTCATCGAGATGCTGACCTAGATAAAGCTGCTGCGCTTGTCTCGCAGAAAAGTTTTAATAATGCAGGTCAGGTATGTATTTCAGTGCAACGGATCTATGTGCATGAAAATGTATATGAATCTTTTCTTGCCAAGTTCATTGAGAATACGAAGAAAATCGTAGTTGGAAACCCCTTGGATGAGAAAACGGATGTTGGTCCAATGATTCGTCTCAGTGAAGCGCAACGGGTAGAGGCTTGGGTTAACGAAGCCGTTGAACAAGGAGCGCGGATTGAGATTGGTGGCAAACGTGAAGGGTCCATGTACTATCCTACCATTTTGAGCAACGTTCTCGATGATATGAAAGTGTGCAGACAAGAAGTCTTTGGACCAGTGGTTGCTGTTGCTACTTACTCTAGTGAAGAAGAAGTCATTTTACGTGTGAATGATTCCGAGTATGGTCTGCAAGCAGGTTTGTTCACCAATGACCTGAACTTCGCCATGAAGGCAGCGCGTGAAATTGAAGTAGGCGGTCTTATTGTGAATGATGCATCTGCATATCGTGTAGACCATATGCCATATGGTGGAGTCAAGAAAAGTGGTAATGGTAAAGAAGGCCCTAAATATGCAATAGAAGAAATGACAGAGGAACGGATCATCGTCTTTAATCTGTGAGTTATGGATACCCAGCCTAGAGGCATATTTTGTTTCTAGGTTTTTTTCTATGCAATTAACTTAAATGTAGGTGAATGAAATGCAATTTCTATCTATACTACTCCCTATATTCGGAATCTTTGCGATCGGTTATGTAGGGCAGAAGAGAATAGGATTTGAAACGAAAAATATATCAAAAATGGCGTTATATTTAATGTCTCCGGTATTGGTATTCCGCACGTTTTATACGACAGATTTTAATATGGATTATTTGTATCTTACGATTTATACGTTTGCCTTGTGCTTTTTCTTAATCTTGATTGTTTATCTGCTCGCATATTTTCAAAAGTATTCGATGAAAGAAACTTGTGGCCTTATTCTGGCTTCTTCCTTCATGAACAACGGGAATTATGGTACTCCTGTCGTGCTGTTGTTATTCGGAGCGACCGGGCTTGATGCAGCTATCGTCTTAATGGTCATTCAACAGATTGTGATGTGTACAGTAGGTGTATATTATGCTGCCAAAGGAAGTCCGGAAGGAGATGGAATCGGCTCTGCATTACGAGCGGTTAAGCGGATGCCAATTGTATACGGAGGTATCTTGGGGGCCTCATTTCAATTGTTACAAATACCGCTGAGCAGTGCTGTGTTAGAGGCGGTTAGTTTGGTCGCGGATGCCGCTATTCCTACGATCATGATTGTGCTAGGGATGCAGCTTGCTAATATTTCACTTAAGAACATGAAGGAAACAAGACTTGGCTATTCTTTGCTAGTTAAGCTTATGATCTCCCCGTTTATTGCATATCTATTCACCTTAGTACTTCCAGTGGATCCAATGGTAAAACAGATCATGATTATTATGGCGGCCATGCCGACTGCAGCGAATACGACAATGTATGCCCTCCAATATGGTACTGAACCTGAATTTGTTTCGGGTGCCACTTTGGTAAGTACTGTGGTAAGCCTTATTACACTTCCGATTGTTTTTTCATTTATTTTGTAAGATTTCAAAAGGAAGGGGAAGAGGCTGACAGCAAGAAAAAGCACATCTAATACAGAACTCTCAGAGCGTTTTAAGGAGCAGCCCGCAAGGGCTGCTTTCTTGTATGTGTACTTATGATGAATACTGAAGTGCAGGATAAAACGAAATATGATTGTATCTTTACTCCGATGATATGTAACTGTTTTTCGGAAACGGAATATTTGCACATAAATACCTTTCGAAATAGTGATCTGACGGAGATGAAACGTTGACTTCAAATTGTAAAGTGTACCTGCGAACAAACCGCGATGTATATCGAGGAGAATAATCGTCATAATAAGGAAATGTTGCTGGAAGAAGGGAGGTAAGGGTAATGGATGAACAATCTGCCATGAACACGAAAGAGGAAAATATCACCAAAAGTTTGAATGAATCCTTGGGTAGAATTGAAGAAATCTTTACGAATACTCCCGACTTAATCATCCGAAAATTATGCATAAAACAGACCGGAGAACTAGCCGCTATAATCTATATGGAAGAATTGACAGACAAAACGTCGCTTAATCAAAATGTTCTTGCTCCGCTTCAACTAGAAACCGGAAATCCCTCCGGAGATTTCATTACAACAGTGGGTTATGTAAAACCTCACTCCAAGTGGGAAGAGCTCAGACTTTCCATTATACTCGGCTACAGCGTGTTATTTATTGAAGGAAGAAATACTGCATACGCATTGGATACAAAAGGGTTTCCGCAACGCGCTGTTGAGGATCCTCAGCAGGAGCCCTCACTGAAAGGGGCACATCAAGGATTTATAGAGACAGGTTCTCAAAATATAGCCATGATCCGTCGTTATATTGCGGACAAAGAGTTAAAGGTGAAGCGGTATATTGTTGGACAGCGGGGACAAACGCCAGTATCTTTGCTTTATTTGGAAGATGTGACCCAACCGGACATCATTAAAGCGCTCGAAGAACGGATTCAATCCATCGAGGTGGATGCCATCATTAACACTGGAGAATTGGCTGAATTTATTGAGGACCAACCGCTTGCGTTGCTTCCCCAAATGATTACGACAGAGAGACCGGATACGGCTGCTTCTCAAATACTGCAGGGCCGTTGTGTGGTTGTAGTCGATGGTTCGCCAAGTGTTCTGGTTGCACCGGCTACATTCATGTCTTTTTTTCAGACGGTTGATGATTACAGTTCCCGATGGTCCATTTCGTCATTCCTCAGAATATTGCGCATTTTTGCCTTTTTCATCGCTATTTTTTTGCCTGGAATTTTTATATCCGTCATTTCGTTTCATTTTGAGATTATACCAATGAAGCTCCTATTAACGCTTGGTGAGTCACGAGGGCAAGTTCCTTTCCCGCCATTTGTAGAGGCGATTATTATGGAAATAACACTTGAGATACTAAGGGAAGCGGGAGTTCGCCTTCCAGCTCCAGTAGGACAAACGGTAGGAATCGTCGGTGGTATTGTCATTGGACAGGCAGTTGTGGAGGCAGGGTTGATCAGCAATGTAATGGTTATCGTGGTGGCTTTTACGGCTATTTCATCTTTTATTATTCCCAATCAAGACATGATGGCAGCTGTACGCATCATGCGGTTCATGATGATGATACTAGCTACCTGGTTCGGGTTTGTCGGACTGGTCGTGGGCATGATGAGCTTCATCGGCCGGCTAATAACATTAAACTCGCTCGGTATCTCCTATAGCACGCCTATAGCCCCATTTAGGGCCATGGATTGGAAGGATACCATACTGCGGGTACCTTTGTGGATGATGAACAACCGCCCAGTAAGCACGAATTCACGCCAGTCAAAAAGACAGGGGAAAAGCAGAGGATGGAAGGAGAATAAATAGAACATGAAGTCATTACGCCCGGTAACGATGCTTCAATTCATTCTTATCATTTCTTCTTTCCAAATCAGTGTTGCTTTTTTGTCTATTCCAAGAGAACTTGCAAGGCATGCGGGGACAGATGGCTGGATGGTGATTTTTTTGGGCTGGGGGCTGGCAACATTAGCCTCCATAGTGATCGTCAAGCTGATGAAATATAATCCAGACAGCACAATACTCGAATTGATTCAGCGTTATATCGGCGTGTGGGCAGCAAAAGCAGCTTCTTTTATATTTATGGCCTATTATTTGCTTCTGGCATATGACGGTTATATGATTGCTTCACTTGTCATTAAATTATGGTTATTGCCGAGTACATATATCTATGTTCTAGTCCTGCTGCTGCTCATCCCCACATTCCAGATTGCGCAGCATGGCTTTCAGGCAATCGGGCGGTACAGCGAAATTGTCACGATACTCTCCTTATGGATTCCGTTCATTTATGTATCTACACTTAGTCGTGCACATTGGCTCTATTTACTGCCGCTTTTTAAAGAGGGATGGTTTCCTGTTCTTTCATCCATAAAATTTATGATCTATCCGATGCTCGGCATCGGTCTGGTTTTGTTTCTCTACCCCCATCTAGTTAACAAAGAAAAGGCACTACCTGCCATGATAATCTCCAACACGCTCACTTGTATTGTTTACTTGGGGATCACCCTGATTTGTTACGTGTATTTTAGCCCTGATGAGATCGGGGAGTATAACGATCCGGTAATTAGCATAATGAAGTCCATTGAATTTCAGTTTATTGAGCGGGTAGAGGTAGTATTCATTGCATTTTATGTGTTTGTGTTCTCATGCATATGGATTCCCTCCATGTATCTCGTATCGAGATGCTCTGCGTCGCTGGTGGGAAAAGGGCAGGAAAGATACCACCTTGCCGTGTGGTGTATTGTCATAGAAATTAGCTTTTTCCTCTATCGGCCTGGCTTTATTGAATCTGCGCAAATAAACTACGCACTTAATTACATTGGATTTATCATGGAGTTTGTTCTGCCTGCAGGCGTTCTTCTGTATGTAGCGATCCGCAAAAAGATGGGAGGGGGGCAACGCACATGAGATGGGTCGGGAAATTCATTATCTCGATGGTGTGCTGTATATTATTGGCTGTGCTCGCAGGTTGCGCCAATGACAAAACCAATTTAGAAGATGCAACGGTTCCCTTGGCTCTTGGATTGGATGTCAAAGATAAAAAGCTCCACTATTATGTTTCAGCACCTGTATTCAGCAAAGACATTCAAAAGAAAAGCCGCGAAGGGGAAGGAATTGCAGAAGGTTTAAGACAGTCGAGGAATCAGCAGGATGCCCAATTTTCGGGTTCGCTTGCGGGACGTAATTTTCAAGTCATCATTGTAGGCAAACAATTGCTCCAATATAAGGATTGGTTTAAAATACTTGATGTCACGTTCCGCGATCCTCGCAATACGATTACCGACCGGATCGTTGCTTTTGACGGTTCTATTGCGGATATTTTCAATTTTCAAGCCAAAGATCAGCCGCCGTTACCTTTATTTGTAAAAGCGATTGTCGATTCAGGGAGCAGAAGTTCAGCTACTGTAAAAACAACCGCGCAGGAGCTACATAGACAACTGTATGATCGAGCAATGACGCCTTCCATCTCGGAAATCAAGATCGAAAATAATAAAATCATGCTAAAAGGCACGACTCTTTTATCCCGCAAAGGGGAGTACAGAACTTCCCTGACCTATCAGGAGACGTCACTTCTTCACATTTTGAAAAATGAAGCTGAACCAGGGGTCAGTCTCACTTTTCCAGTTGATGATTTACAACAAACCATGCCATTTAACATCGACAAAGTGAGTTTTACTTTAGGTGACATATCGGTAAAAACGAAATCCTCTCATGAAAATGGCAGATTTCAATTCAATATTAAAGTGAAGTCGATCGTCAGCATAACTGAAAAGTTTCTTGAATTTGAACTTTTGGGAAATTCCGAGGAAATGGCAAATAAATTAAGCAAGGAAATGAAAAAAAGCATGGAGGCGCTTATTAAAAAGTGCCAAAACTATAATATCGATCCTTTCGGGTATGGTTTTTATGCCAGGGCATATCAGTATCCCTTATACAAGGAAGCACAGGCCAACTGGGGGAAAGAACTATCCCGAGCACATTTTGATGTGGAAGTTGATCTTCGAATCGGCGCCACTGGAGCAGTAGAGTAATCGAGTATCCTGGATTCTTAAGAAACTAGTCATGCAGTCATGTAAATTTTTTTCTACACTTGGTTAGAAATTGCAGGGAAGCGGAGTATAAGATTTGCGTACCATCTTGGAAAGAAATTGAGCAGATGAGGGATCAACTTTCCCGATGTTGCATTCAAATACAACTGTCGAGGGACAAGAACATATTCCTATTGAAGTCGCTATTTTGGTATTATCCCCTTTTAGTAGACAAGAGAAAAAAGACATCTGTTAAGATG
>NZ_VEBF01000056.1 GCF_007676705.1 Paenibacillus xylanexedens | reverse complement strand
CATTCCCCTCCTTTAACCACACCCACTCCTTTTTTCCCTTCAATCTCATAACCCCCATACCCCCCCGACACCCTCCCATTACCCAATTCCTCCTCATTACCAAGATATACCTCACCCAATACCTCCTTCAACCCCTCACCCTCCTCACGCGTGAACAGATCCCGTTCCAATTCACTCCACCTTCCCCTCTCATACACATCAACTCGATCAGCAATCAACACTTCATCCTCTTCCCCTACTCCATCCACCCTACCCTCCCCTCCTCCTCCAACCAAACCATTCCATCATACATCCAATCCTCCCCTCTTCTCACCTCACTCCAATACAAGCGTTCTTACCACTCCATCTATAACCCCATTTTCCATCA
>NZ_VEBF01000590.1 GCF_007676705.1 Paenibacillus xylanexedens | reverse complement strand
AGAGATAATGGTTTTGTTGATTTGCGGGGAGGTATGGAGGAGAGGGTGAAGGGGATGGAGGTGGGGTTGGATATGTGGGAAATGATTAATGATTTGAGAGATGGGTAGAGGGAGTTGGGGTTTGGCATCGAGGAGTGGTGGGATGTGGTGGTGAGAATGTGGAATATGTGTGATGATTTGATGAATTTTGGTGTGGATGGTCGTCCTGGTTAGGGTGACGGGGTGGTTGAGGGAAAGAAAA
>NZ_VEBF01000589.1 GCF_007676705.1 Paenibacillus xylanexedens | reverse complement strand
ACCCTCCCTTCTCAACGGGTAACTGTACAAATCGACACATTCCACTTCCACTCCACCGCCCATCGAAGACCAACCTCCAACGGCACTCTCTATTCCACCTGACACCACCACCATCCCTTTTCCATTCCTACCCACTCCAAACCCACCTACTGCCCCAATCCTTTCCTTCAAAATATACCTCCCCTCATCCCCAATTTCCACTCACACTACAGTAGCATATTCACCAGCATCAACACTTAATT
>NZ_VEBF01000588.1 GCF_007676705.1 Paenibacillus xylanexedens | reverse complement strand
TAATCTTCACCGCTCTTTCACCACCCCCCATTCAACCTTAAACTCCCGTCAGCAAAAAACACAACCCACTACCAAACTCTTCCAATTACGACAATTCCCTCCCCTTCCAATTAACCTTCCTCCTTCCCCCCACTACACCCCCCAACCACCCCACACCATCCACTCCTTCATCCATCCCCTTCACCACCTTCAACATCTTCACCAGCTTTACCACAACCTAGACTTCCTATAACACAACCATT
>NZ_VEBF01000587.1 GCF_007676705.1 Paenibacillus xylanexedens | reverse complement strand
GTGAAGGTTGAGATAGAGTAGGTGTTTAGTATGTGGAAAGATTTATTTTAATTAGTTGGTGATCGAGGCACCATCTACAGGTAGCTGGAGAGGTGTAATGAATTTGGATTGATCAGATGGGAAAAAGAGGTAGGGATAAGGAATATCGATAGATTGACGAGGATGTGGAGGGAGTGGTGGAAGATTTTTGTAATTGTCGGGGATCTCGACGTGGGATTTGATGCGTGCTTTCTGGAGCATAC
>NZ_VEBF01000586.1 GCF_007676705.1 Paenibacillus xylanexedens | reverse complement strand
GTGAAAGGTATTTAAAGCAGTGAAGGGGTGTTTGAGAGTTTGGTTGGCAGATTGACTGGAGGGCATGAGGGTCTCAATGAGGGGAAATTGATAGGGGTCGGGGGGGAGTTGGTGAATGGGATTCAGGAGTTCAGTGGGGTGAGTGGGAGGAGGGGTGAGGAGAATTGGTTTGGGAAAGAGGGGGAGGGGTTGTGGGGATTTCAAGTGTTCTGGGTGATTGAGGAGATGGCGGAGGAGAATAA
>NZ_VEBF01000585.1 GCF_007676705.1 Paenibacillus xylanexedens | reverse complement strand
TTGTTGATGGATGTTGTTTTGGGTGGGAGAGGGAAGAGGAATATGAGAAGGAATAGAGGAGATTGGTTGAGAGGGTTGGGTATATGTAGGATGGGGGTGTTGTTTGAGATATTCGGTGATGGGAAGAGGGTGAAGCTGTTTGAGAGGTTTGAGGGTATGGAGGTTGATGGGTTGTGGATGGTGTATGTAGGGAGGTGAGTGAGTAGAGGGGAGGAGTGTAGCTCGAAGGTGCTGTGGGTTGT
>NZ_VEBF01000584.1 GCF_007676705.1 Paenibacillus xylanexedens | reverse complement strand
TCACCACTACCCTATGCTTCTCCCCCACTTCCCGCATCACATCCCGAATCTCCATCATCTGATTCCGATCAACTCCCCATCTTCCCTCATCCACAACGAACACATCTCCCTTCTCAATCATGCCTCCACCCACACCAACACCCTCTTTCTACCCCTTCCACAATCCACCCACCACTTCTTTTTCTCCCCCCTGAACTCCCAATCTCCTAACCATCTCACTCACCCCCACCTTGACCTCACGC
>NZ_VEBF01000583.1 GCF_007676705.1 Paenibacillus xylanexedens | reverse complement strand
ATAATTGTTGAAATGATATGAGAGTTGAGGAAGAAGGTGAATTAGCTTGAGATGGTTTCGGATAAACGCATAAAACGCGTGTTTGAATTGTGGTGGATGGATGATGATGTATCGAAAGGTAAGAGAACCTTTGATTCATGAGATGATAAAAGAAGGGAAAGAGGGGAAGGAGAATGGGTGGGTGAGGTGTTCATGTGATTAAATTAAAGATAATTATTGATGTTGTGGTATTGATGAGTGTG
>NZ_VEBF01000582.1 GCF_007676705.1 Paenibacillus xylanexedens | reverse complement strand
GTGGTGTAGCGGGGGATGGGGAACTGCGTGAGGCCATGGCCTGGCATGTCAGATGGACAGGTGGTATTCAGGGTGAATCATGTGAGATTGTATTGTTGAGTGGTTGAATGCAAGCCATGAGGGTGGTATCTCAAGTGCTGATTAGGGAGAATAGAGGAGTTGTATTGGAGAATGCGGGGTATCGAGGCATCGGGGATGCGGTTAAATCGTGTGGTGGGGATATGATTTGGGGAGATGTGGAT
>NZ_VEBF01000581.1 GCF_007676705.1 Paenibacillus xylanexedens | reverse complement strand
CTCCCCCCCAAAAAACTTTCCCCCACCCTCTCCCATAATATCATCTTTCCTCATTCAAAATACATCCTCCCCACCACATCTCCACTCTCCTTCAATCACACCTCAATCCCCACACCACTTCAACTTTTACACGCTAACCACTACAATACCATAACCCAAACAACCAACCTATACCACGAATCAACGTCTTAATTAATCTCAAATCACCCATACACCACCCCGAACTCCAGCAACTCTTCTCCT
>NZ_VEBF01000055.1 GCF_007676705.1 Paenibacillus xylanexedens | reverse complement strand
CTTTCTCATACCTATTCACAACATAGCTCACCACCGCCCTCCTAATCCACCCCACCACTTCATCCCCTTCCTTCTTCCCCACTTCTCCAATCCCCTCATCCTTCTCTCTAAACCAAACCCGATCAATCAGGCCATCTCCCTACAGCTTCTTCATCTACTCCACCCCTTTCTTCCACCCTTCCTCATTCCCCCCAAAACTCACCTTCCCATCCTTCACCATCAGCTACTTCTCCTTATCATTCTACATAAACCTATTCATCACCTAGCCATCAATCTTCCCATTCCATACATACTTCTTCCCTCCACCTGTAACTCCAATCTCCTCCGCTTTCCCCTTACCATTCCCATCTTGTCTCTTAAACCCCTTC
>NZ_VEBF01000580.1 GCF_007676705.1 Paenibacillus xylanexedens | reverse complement strand
TACACAGGAGAAGAGAAGGTGAGGGCTTAAGGGGTCAGATTAGAGCCAAGGGTGTGCGGTGCACTGCCATCCAGGGGGATATATGGAAGGTGGAAGATATTAGTTGATTGGTGGAAGAAGTGGAAGAGAAGTTTGAGGATGCGGGTTTTGGAGTTGTGGGTTTTGGAAGGAAGGAGTTTGGGAGAAGGTGTGGAAGTGGTAAGTAGGGGATGTATTGGTGGGAAGAGTATATTAGTGGATGAT
>NZ_VEBF01000579.1 GCF_007676705.1 Paenibacillus xylanexedens | reverse complement strand
TAGCCCATCTGGAGAAATTTGGGAGGGATATGGATAGGAAGGAAATGTGGGTTTTTGTTATAGTGGAAAAAGAGGTGATAGATGTTGTGGGATGAGCCTGTGGGAATCTGGGGTGTGTTGAAGCGGGAGTGTGGGAGAATTTGGGGTTTGTAGGGGTCAAGCATGAGAACACCGTGGTGGGGGCGGTGTACGGTGTAGAGGTCAGGATGTTTGCGGAGATGTAGCTCTTGATAATTGATGGTG
>NZ_VEBF01000578.1 GCF_007676705.1 Paenibacillus xylanexedens | reverse complement strand
ACAACTACGCTCCATAGCCTATCCCACCATTCGTTTTTCCGAAATCATCTCCAAGAACGCACTTCTAACCAACCTATTTTTTTAATACATCAACAACATATCCATAAATACCTCCCAACCTTCCTTTTCCCCTATCGCACATCTCTTCAACTCCTACAACCCCTCACTTTCAACCACAAGCTGCTTCAACTTCTATACCACCTCATTCACTATTATCAACTTTAAAACTTTACTCACCCTACT
>NZ_VEBF01000577.1 GCF_007676705.1 Paenibacillus xylanexedens | reverse complement strand
GATCGATAGGGTAAGTGCAATGGGGGGGATAATGGAAGGGATGGATAGCATGGGATATTGAATGAGATAGGTGGGTATGGTTGTTGGGGAAGTTAGGGGAAGTGAGTTGAGAAGAGGTATGGTTGTGTAATTGGGGAAGATGGGATGGGAAATTGTAAAGGGGATAGTGATTAAGGGGATGGATAGGATGAGAAGAGGGATGAAGATGATAATGAAGGGAATAAGGTGGTTAATAATGAGATA
>NZ_VEBF01000576.1 GCF_007676705.1 Paenibacillus xylanexedens | reverse complement strand
ATGTGGAAAGGGGTTAGGTTGGGAGTGGATGGGTTGGAGGGGATTATTGAGAAAAGGGGTGAGAAGGATGTGGTATGGGGTGAGGATTGGGGGGAGTTATTGAAGGTGGAGGATGGTGGTTGGATGGGGGAGATGGATGAGGTGAATGATAGGTTTATGGGGTTGAATGAACAGGTTGTACAGTCTTTTGAGGAGAGGGTGGGGATGAAATGTGAGGAGAGAGAAGGGAGATTAGTGGGGGTG
>NZ_VEBF01000575.1 GCF_007676705.1 Paenibacillus xylanexedens | reverse complement strand
AAGGTGCGGCTGGATCACCTCCTTTCTATGGAGAATCGTTTCCCGAGTGGAAACATTCAAATAAGCAGATTCTAAGAACCTGCGACAGCAATTCATTTCGGTCCATCACTTAATGTGTGGATGAAATGAATTGCAGCAACACCGTTACTTATCCATTTGTTCAGTTTTGATGGAATTTGAGGGGCCATAGCTCAGCTGGGAGAGCGCCTGCCTTGCAAGCAGGAGGTCAGCGGTTCGATCCCG
>NZ_VEBF01000574.1 GCF_007676705.1 Paenibacillus xylanexedens | reverse complement strand
TGTATCCCGTTATCGTTTTTAACTTCGACATGATCACTCAAAATAGCAACCAATCCTCCCTCACCCTCAAACAATCCCTCAATAAACATCTCATTCAATAATCAATCCACCACCCCCTCCCCAATCTTATTCACATCATCACCCCCTCTCACCACTTCTTCACCATCATTCACTTTAATCCCTTCCATATACTCCATCGTCACTACACGTCATGAACTCTCATCCCACTAAATTCTCCCCATTT
>NZ_VEBF01000573.1 GCF_007676705.1 Paenibacillus xylanexedens | reverse complement strand
GTTGGATGCGGTCATGGGTTTTGTGATTGTTAAATTCTCTTCGGAGTAAGTACCCTGAGCGTGAAGGGCAAGATAACGACTAGTATTGAAGGATATGAGGAGTGTAGTTAATGGGATGGGCGTGGGATATGTGATATAAGGGGGGATAGTGGGAGGGGATTGATTGAAATAGGGAAGGGGGGGGGGTAGGGTGGGATGTATTCCTAGAACGGGTTGAAGTTGTTGAGGATAGTGATGAGCATAG
>NZ_VEBF01000572.1 GCF_007676705.1 Paenibacillus xylanexedens | reverse complement strand
GATGGAAGGGATGATGAAAGATGGAGGTGGTGTAGAAGCAGGTACATGAGAGTAGATGGGAAGGAACTTGGGAAAAGGATTTGAAATTGAGTATGTTAGGGGAAAGAATGTGTTGGAACTGGGTTACAGGACTTGATGGGGGGTAAGGAGAGGTTTGATTGGTGGGTTAATTATGGTTGAGGGAGATGAGGGTGGTGTGGTGGTTGCGGGAAAAGTAGGAGGGAGGGAAGTGGGTATGATTGGA
>NZ_VEBF01000571.1 GCF_007676705.1 Paenibacillus xylanexedens | reverse complement strand
ATGGAGATAGTTGGGAAGGGGGATGAAGGTTGGAGAGATGATGGGATAGAGGCTGGGGGGGGTGAGAAGGGTGTGTATTATAAGGTGGTAGTGCTGGATAGTGAGGAAGAGGGGGATGAGGAGGGGTGTGTTGGGGGGATAGTTGTGTTGGAATGTTAAGTGGAGGAAAGTGCTCGAGTTCAGCATGTTCGTTGATGTGGAGTGTGAATACAGATAGGCGATAGGGTCGTGGTGTGAGATCGAA
>NZ_VEBF01000054.1 GCF_007676705.1 Paenibacillus xylanexedens | reverse complement strand
TTATTCCCCACCTTCTCCATCTCCTTCCCCTCCCCTTTAATCCCTCTTCAAAAACACCCATTTTCACTACCCACAACATCCCATCAACCTACAAATCCACTACCCCACCCTACCCAAAACTACCTCACCAACCCACATTTCCCCTCAATTCCATATTCCATCCTCATCATCCCCTCACCCATCATTCCTAATCAAAACCCCAATTTTTCAACAACCTTTCCAAACCACCCCTTCTATCCATACCCTCTCCAAACCCCCAATCACTTTTCCCCTTCTCCATCTCCCTCTCAAAATCTTCTCCCCTACCCAACACAAACACATCTCCATCCGCTACATCCATAAACTCTCCCTCACTCCGCTCCCTTATCT
>NZ_VEBF01000570.1 GCF_007676705.1 Paenibacillus xylanexedens | reverse complement strand
GTTGTGCTTGACGGGGAGGGAGTGGGGATGCCGGTTTAAGCGAATGGGGGTAAAGATGTAGGGCTCGTTTGAGGTAGAGGGGGGGTTTAGGAGGGTGGCCGGGGAGTGGTTGTAGGGGGGGAGGGGGAATGTTGTTGAAGTGGGGGATGGGGATGATAACGTGAGGGTGGAGATTGAGGTGGATTGCTTGGAAGTGGAAGAGGGTGCCTGCGAGAGGTGCGAAGTGGTGTTGGAGGAATTGATG
>NZ_VEBF01000569.1 GCF_007676705.1 Paenibacillus xylanexedens | reverse complement strand
AGTTACCTCACGCCCACCTTTCCCCTATCCTCCCGTTCCAATACTTTACCTTCAACCACTTCTCCACTCCCCTTATATTCCCTTTATTTCTCATCATTCCTGCACCCTACTTATTCCTTCTCCCACCCTTAACCCACCAAATAAACCATCCACACCCACCCACTCCTCCACACAAAATCATCTTTATTACACCCCTCTTCCTCCTGTATCTACCTCAACCCGCACCCTTTAATCTCCTTCCTCA
>NZ_VEBF01000568.1 GCF_007676705.1 Paenibacillus xylanexedens | reverse complement strand
CATACAACCCCCCATCCACTCTATATCTCCTCCACCCCCTTATTCCAATCCTTCCACACCCTCTCTCCAACCCCATCTCTACTTTCAACCCCCAGGTACACCCTTTCACCCTCTCTTCTCACATCCACTTCAACCACCACATCAACCTCCTCAAACATCACATCTTTACCACTCTAATTAAAACCAAACAACCTATCACCTATTCTAACCTTCCTAAAATCCTTCAAGCTGAACACCCCGAATT
>NZ_VEBF01000567.1 GCF_007676705.1 Paenibacillus xylanexedens | reverse complement strand
ATCATCTCATTAAACCGTTCCATGTACTCGCACAACATCGCATTCTAAATCCTTATCCCCCCCCCCAGACCACCGTTTTTCCAACAACCTATTCCATTCATCACACACTAACCCAAACTCCCCCTCTTCCCATTCCCCCACCCATTCATAATACAACCCTCTATGTATTCAATACATCCACCAAACCCCAACCTCTCCCACTTCCTCGAGAATTCTACATCGCACGCCACCGTCTGGCTCCCGG
>NZ_VEBF01000566.1 GCF_007676705.1 Paenibacillus xylanexedens | reverse complement strand
TCTTACGTTCTCCATCAACGCACATAACCCTTATGCCTATCTGAAAGCCGAGAAGGCTCTACACCGACTCCTGCCCATATCTCCTTTTCACTCATCACCCCCTACACATACCTCCTTCCTATCCTCTCATCTCCTACCCCACATTCATCATACCATTCAATTCCACATTCCCACACACCATCTCAACATTCATACCTACCCCCCGACTCCCCCCCCTCCACACCATATCAATACCACCGACTCT
>NZ_VEBF01000565.1 GCF_007676705.1 Paenibacillus xylanexedens | reverse complement strand
GGGGATGATTAGGAATGGTGGAATATAGTGATAGGTAGGAAGGGGTTGATGGAGTATGGATGGAGCTTGTAGGATGGAGATGAGTGTGGAGAGATTGCTGAATACGGTGATGTGGGATGGGTGGAGATGGGTGAGGGGATAGGTGGGGAGAAGGGTGGAGATGATGGTGGAGAGGATGGGGAGATAAGCGAGTGGAGGAAGATAGGATGGATGTCGAAGTGGTTTGACATAGTTGATGATGGTG
>NZ_VEBF01000564.1 GCF_007676705.1 Paenibacillus xylanexedens | reverse complement strand
TTCAATCATTCACGACAAACAACGTCTCGCACAAACATTACCCATCTCACTACTCTTCATCCTCCAATATACACTCATTCCACTCTCCTACCTCCCCATACATACATATACTTTCCTCCTTTCCTTATTCCATCTCTTAACCTCCCTTCTCATTATTTTCTTCTATCATACCTTCATTAACAGTCAGCTTCAGACGCGCAGACTTCGGGAAAAGAATCATCCCCTCACTCTTCACCACCCGCTT
>NZ_VEBF01000563.1 GCF_007676705.1 Paenibacillus xylanexedens | reverse complement strand
ACCTGGCACAATCTTTCCATTCCCACCAACCGCTCTCCTCAATATAATCGTCCCAAATTTCCCAAACCCAAACCACCAAAACATTTTACACAACATCTACTTCATATACAAAAACCTCACCAATTACAATCACCCAAATCCCATTCATTCCCCATCGAACCACCCCCTCCAATAACCAAAAACCATCTCAGCCCCAGACGCATAATCCCCTGGATCACGATCGAAGGCAACAGGCGGTATTACT
>NZ_VEBF01000562.1 GCF_007676705.1 Paenibacillus xylanexedens | reverse complement strand
CATAATAATAACCTCAACCAAATCAACCTCAACCTTTTCCAATCCCTCTTCCCCATTCCACCCCTTCTACACCCCCATTCCTTCACTACCCAAAAAAATTTCCATCCCATTCCTCATATCCCCATCATCATCAACAACTAATACACCTACATCTTCCATCTTAACCATCCTCCTTTCCAATTCTCATTCCCCTATCGCCCCGTCTTGAATCCACCCTAAATCACCAACCCATCTCCGCAGCACC
>NZ_VEBF01000561.1 GCF_007676705.1 Paenibacillus xylanexedens | reverse complement strand
TGGGGAAGGATTATGAGGTTTGGGAAGACGGCATTGACAAGGGGGTTGGGGAGAGATGGGTGAAGGGGGAATATTTTGTGGGGATTGGATGGAGAGAGGAGTTTGAGGTGGGGAGGTGTTTAAGGGGGGTTAGAATGGAAAGTAAGGAAATGGGTTATTATGGAGTTGGGGAGGGAGGTGGGGATGTGATTGGTTATGTAGGTAAAGGGAGGAAAGAAGATGTGGATAAGGATAGGGAAGGGTA
>NZ_VEBF01000053.1 GCF_007676705.1 Paenibacillus xylanexedens | reverse complement strand
CTCCATCCCAGCCAATCAAACCTCATCACCACCACCTTCCCCCCCCTCCCCTAATACCTACCGAACTATCCCACCCCTTTAACCTCCTCCTATACCTCCTTTTCATTTTCCAGTTTCTCCAACCCATGATCCCACTACATCTTCAACCCATACTCCCCCAACCCCTCATACTTAAATACACCCCCCTCCCTACCCCTCCCAATCCAATTCAATCCTTCTACATCCCCCATCATCTTCACCACCTCATTCCCCTCCCTTCCCATCACTTCCATCTCTTCTAATCCCTCTTCCCCCTCCAACCAATCCCCTCCATTCATCCCTCCTCCCTCCTTTTACCATATCCCTGTACAATTTTTTTATAAAATAATTACCT
>NZ_VEBF01000560.1 GCF_007676705.1 Paenibacillus xylanexedens | reverse complement strand
CAATATCCACAACAATAATCGACAACGCCACCTCATCCTCAATCCATTCCTCCATCACTTCTTCCAACCCCATCCTTCCTTTTACCCACATTATCATAGCCCCTACAAACCGGCAATTCTATTCTATCCACACCCTCCAAACCCCAACACCACATTCCTCAAATCCATTCCTCCAACTATCCCCCCACCGCCACCCTATTCCCACATTACCCAGTATACCAATACTCAATCCCTCCGTCAACTGT
>NZ_VEBF01000559.1 GCF_007676705.1 Paenibacillus xylanexedens | reverse complement strand
CACCGTCATCATCCCCATCCTCATCGCCAACAACACCAACACCACCATGCACATCAACACCCACATCACCCCACCACTCAACATCTCACTCATCATCATATTCATCCACATACCTGACTTAGTCCCAAATCACCCATGATCATCCCTGAAAATATTAAAAATACTCTCCTCCAACCACATCCTCATCACAAACCCCCTTACCAACAACCCTATCAACCCCTTCTTACCAACCTTCACACCCTCCA
>NZ_VEBF01000558.1 GCF_007676705.1 Paenibacillus xylanexedens | reverse complement strand
AAATATGGATTGGAGATGTTTAGGATATTTTTGTGGGTAGAGTTTTGAAATAGAATTAATATTTGGGGTTGGCGGTGGTAAGGAAGATAATAAAAGTGATTAAGTTCATCTTGTTTGATAGTTGACGAAGTGTCGAAGGCTGATAAAGAGGATTAGGGTGGGTGTAGTATTATGAAGTTAGTTAGTGGGTTATTATACTCATCTTGCTGTTGAAAGGAGATCATATGTAGATGTTGAGGGATTTT
>NZ_VEBF01000557.1 GCF_007676705.1 Paenibacillus xylanexedens | reverse complement strand
CCCCCCGTCAAGATCACCCTCCCCATCTCCCCACATGCTACCTACAGGCAACCTCACCCTCCTTTCCTCCTCACTCTCCACCCAAAACCTCATTCCCCACCTCCTTTCATCCTCACCCACCCGCAGCCCCACCCCCACCACCACCTTCAATTCCCCCCTTAACTGCAACCACACTCCTTTCTCTCCCCATACCTCACATTCAATCTGCAATCTTCATCACTTCATCACACATCTTCCAAATTTCA
>NZ_VEBF01000556.1 GCF_007676705.1 Paenibacillus xylanexedens | reverse complement strand
AGTGTGGTGGAAAGATGGCGGAGTGTGAGAATAGGATAGGAATAGTGAGGAGGGGTGGTGGCGATATCGTAGGGAAAGAATGGATGTTTGTGATGATGAGGTTGGGGGTGATTGATTTTTAGAGTTTGTACTAGGATGTATAGGAGGCTTTGTGGAAAAAATAAGTAAAAGATAATACGAAAAAGATGTATCGAGGGACTTTCAGAGAAGAGAGAGGGTGTTCAGCTGAAATTTTTCTTGGGATA
>NZ_VEBF01000555.1 GCF_007676705.1 Paenibacillus xylanexedens | reverse complement strand
TTACTTCTTCCTCCTTCATTTCTTCCTCATTCCCATTACTCATCATCTTCATTCCCTTCAATCTTCCCCCCTCCTTTTTCCCCCCCTCCTTCAACCACCCTCTCCACAATCATCAATCCCCAAACCTAAATACCACACAACTAACCCACAATCTAACCATCCTCAATCATAATCTTTATCCCATTCTCTTTCCTCCTTATTCCATCCCTCAACTGAGTTCGATTAACCCCCACCACACACCACAA
>NZ_VEBF01000554.1 GCF_007676705.1 Paenibacillus xylanexedens | reverse complement strand
ATGTACAATGATATACCACGTGTTAAGCCCTAAAGCATACGCTGTTTATCCAACCCTCACTTATCAAAAAGATTCTTATCCTAATCCTCTCTCTTCTCCTACTTCTCCCTCTATCCTCTTCCCCTTATCCTCATCCACCCACACTCCATAACAACCCTCCACATAACTCTTCACCCAAATCCAACCAAAACCCTCTATCCACCCCTTATCACTATCACAAAAACAAAAAATAACCACCGCTTTTC
>NZ_VEBF01000553.1 GCF_007676705.1 Paenibacillus xylanexedens | reverse complement strand
TTCACCACCCATTCCAAAATCATCCATCTTTACTCCCACCTCTCCACACCCTCATTCAACACATCTATCCACAACTAAATCATACTTCACGTACTAATCCAAAACCTTCTCACAACTCTACACATCGAACCCTAACCCCAACTCCACTACCTCCCATTCAATTCTCCCACCATCCACCACCACTACCCTTTCTTTTCCACCATATCCTTACACACTTACTAACTCCCATCAATCAACCACACACT
>NZ_VEBF01000552.1 GCF_007676705.1 Paenibacillus xylanexedens | reverse complement strand
GGTAGGCAGGTTGAAGGGTTGGAAAGGGGTATGGTGTAGGATAGGTGATGGGTGGAGGACTGTGAGAAGAGTGAGATGGGGAGATTGGTGGGTGGATGAAAGATGGTGAGGAATAGTGGTTGAATGTGGAAGGAAGTATTGAGATGGTTCTGTAGGAGAGGAAGTGTATTAAGGAATTGGGTTAATGGTTGAAGTGGATAATAGTGAGAGTGAATGGGAATGATGAGGGAATGGGAAGGAGTGAA
>NZ_VEBF01000551.1 GCF_007676705.1 Paenibacillus xylanexedens | reverse complement strand
ATCCCCCCATCTCCTCCAACTGATCTTCTCCCTCATCATAAACCTCGTACACAACAATTCTTCCACTCCATCCACCAATCTCCCTTCCCTACCTACATCCACCCCACTCCTCCTATCCTCCAAAATCACAATTCTTCCTCTACCTACCACTCCTCCTCCAATCCAAACTCCCTCTTTCTCTCCACCCCACACATTAACTCCCCCTTCACCCACCAATCTATCATAACCCTTTCCTAAATTTTCAA
>NZ_VEBF01000052.1 GCF_007676705.1 Paenibacillus xylanexedens | reverse complement strand
GATGGGTGGATTCGGGGGAGATGATAGTGGTAAAGGGGTGGAATGTGTTGTGTTGGTGGGTTGAAGGATGAAAGGAGTTAGTGTATTGATGGGTTTGAAAGAAGGTTTGTTGAGTAGAAATAGGGTATATTGAGATAGAGGTTGAAGGAGGTTTGGTGGAGAGAAGGGTAGAGTGGAGAAGTGTTGAGGGGATGTGTATGGTGGGATGGGTGGGGATGATGGGATTGGTGATTGGTGGAAGGTGTTGATGATGGAGGAGATGGGGAAGAAGGTGTATTGGAAGTATGGTGGGGAGGGTGTTGATGTATGGGGTGATGGAATGGGGTGGAGTGGAAGCGGGGGAGATGGCCGGGAGGAATGGAAGCCGGTGGAAAGAAGGTCAGT
>NZ_VEBF01000550.1 GCF_007676705.1 Paenibacillus xylanexedens | reverse complement strand
CCGTAATAAAAAAATTCCAAAACGGCAATACCGTCCTATTCCGACCATGATCACTTATTCCCTTCTCACAATACTACTCCCATTCTCCATTCCATTAACCCCTATCCCCCAACTCATCCCATATCCCCCGAATCTCCATCTACTCACTCATATTCCTTTCCCTTTATATCTCACGAACATTCTTGCCGCTTCCAAATTCCTTGCACTCATCCTCATCCTAGTCCCAGGTTTCCCCCGCCTTAACG
>NZ_VEBF01000549.1 GCF_007676705.1 Paenibacillus xylanexedens | reverse complement strand
TGGGGGGTGATGTGATGAGACTGATGTTGAATGAAAAAGAGGAAAGGCATGAAGTTGGGGAAGGTGGTGATGTTCTGGGTATTCGGGTGGGCAATGGGGGTAATATGTGGGGGTATTGGAAAGGTTTGAAAGAATATAAAGAGGGAGGGAAATGGAAGAGGGTGCCAGGGATGGTTGGTTTTGAAGGGGAAGGTGGGATGGGTATTGTGAAAGGTGAGGGGATGGTTGAGGCTGAAAGGGTAGCAA
>NZ_VEBF01000548.1 GCF_007676705.1 Paenibacillus xylanexedens | reverse complement strand
TACCTCTACCCCCAATGCACTAATACACCTTGTCCATTAAAATCCCGATTATACACAATACCCTGTATCCCTATTAAAAAACCCCTCTTTCATCTATACCATCAACCATCCCTTTTTTCCTCCTTTTCTTTCCAAAAAAAATAAAATTACTTCCTTATCCACTCAACCACACTCCTCCCAAGCACCCCACCACCCCCACTACAACGCAACTTACAACCTACACCGCCCCTCTCGCGTATCCTTCTC
>NZ_VEBF01000547.1 GCF_007676705.1 Paenibacillus xylanexedens | reverse complement strand
CCTCATTTCACTTATCTGCATACACACACCAATGTCCACTTTTTGAAAACACCCTATCACTCTTTATCCAATCACCCCCTATTCCCAGCCATGGAATTCTCAGATCACGAAAAACACCTCCCCAAATGCATGCCGCTCATCATCAAACATCCTACCACTAATCAACCTCTTCCACCCACCAAAATTCACTCCCCTACCCACGTTAACTTTGCTCCTTTAACGCCTATCCTCATCAAACATTTCAAG
>NZ_VEBF01000546.1 GCF_007676705.1 Paenibacillus xylanexedens | reverse complement strand
GTGTTTTTGGTTTGGGCATCTTGGGCAGGATAAAGGTAATGGTGATAAAGGGAATTGGGATGAGAAGAGGCAGGGGATAGAAGGGGGGAGGCGAGGAGATGGAAGGGAGTTGAGGAGGAAGGAGGGGAAATGGGAGTGGGAGGGGGATGATGAGGAGGGGATTGGTGGAGAGGTTGATGTTGAGGAGGTAATCGATGAGAGGTGGAGAGAAGGGGAAGGGGAGCTTAACATTTAGGAGGTAGATGA
>NZ_VEBF01000545.1 GCF_007676705.1 Paenibacillus xylanexedens | reverse complement strand
CCTATAGTCAGATACACGTTCAACCACCTTTCCTCCACACAACCGTACACTCCAGAACTCTTCACCCCATCTCTATCCTCCCATCCCTCCCCATCATCCCATTCCTCATTCCTCCAACCTCTTCATCATCCACCACATCCCCAACAACCTCTATTCCAACTATCCTCCACACCCTCTTCATCTATCCCATCAATATATCCACCAATTCCCCCTTCCTCTATCTACAGGGGTGGATCTCCCCAATCA
>NZ_VEBF01000544.1 GCF_007676705.1 Paenibacillus xylanexedens | reverse complement strand
AAGATAAGGGGTTGATAAGGGTGTTTGTGGATGGGGAATGGTTGTGGAATTTGATGTTTGTGATAACGAGGAATTGGGTTGGTGTGATAAGCATGGGGAGGTGGAGGAAGGATGAATTGGATGGAAGGAAGGGGAGGATGATGATGGAGAATAAAATAAGGGATATGGGTGATCTGGTTTGTGTGGGAATGGTGTGATGGATAAATTTATGATAAAGAGGGTTAGGTGGGGGGGGAAGTGTGGTTG
>NZ_VEBF01000543.1 GCF_007676705.1 Paenibacillus xylanexedens | reverse complement strand
TCCTTTACTCTTTACTACTCTCTCCTGTGCGATACCGATTCGGACACACACCAACCTCCTTTTTAAATGCTTTCGAGAAGCAAAACAACTCCCCCTAACCTACTGAATCGGCCACCTCTGTTAACCTTAGCTCACTCTGCACCACCAGCCGTTTCCCCTCATTCATTTTTAATTCTTCCATATATTCCACCCCACACAGACCATACCCTTTCCCCAACTCTTTCGCAAAATCCGTTCCATCTTCAC
>NZ_VEBF01000542.1 GCF_007676705.1 Paenibacillus xylanexedens | reverse complement strand
GGTTCGGTATGGTATACGATTGGTTGGGGTGACATTGAAGAGAAAGTGCGTGAGAGTAATGTTCAGATATTGGATGAGACCGAAATGGGGGTAGAGGAAGTACTACGGAGTGTGGAATTGTCATCGATGCAGTATGTGAATTCGTCTTTGGTATTAGAAGGGATGAAGAAAGGAGTGGAGAGTAGGGAATTGGAGGAGATTGGTGATGTGAGATGGGGGTTTAAGAAGTTGGAAGGGGTTAGGAAG
>NZ_VEBF01000051.1 GCF_007676705.1 Paenibacillus xylanexedens | reverse complement strand
ACTAATCCTTCAACCCTCACCTCCATCCATCCTCATTTCCATCACATCCATCTCTTTACCACCCATCGTTTCCCTTCTCATTTCTTTATAATCCTAACCCAACTCGCTATCCATCATCAATTTCTTCCTTCCTTCCAACTACTCTTTACCTCTACGAATGCCTTCCAACAACCTTACTTTCTCACCAATCCCCATAGCGCAACCCCCAACTTGACCTCCCTCCAATCCGTACTTAGAACCCATAACCACATTCAATGTTTTCCTCTGACACACTTCAATTTCTTTTTTCTTCCTTTCATCATCACCACCAATCCCTTCGGGTGAACCACTTCTCACCTCATTCATGCCTCCACCATCCTCCAACTCCCATCCTTCCCCCAATTTC
>NZ_VEBF01000541.1 GCF_007676705.1 Paenibacillus xylanexedens | reverse complement strand
AGTTGGTGTGATTTGATAGACAAGGGGAAATGAATAAAGTAGGTTGGCTATGTTCAGTGAGGAGGTGATGGATTGGTTTGTGGTGGGATAAGGAGGGAGAAGGATGGAGATTGTGAGTGGAAGGATGATAATGGGTGTGGATAATTGTATGGTGGGTATGAGGAAGTTGGGGGAGAAGGGGGGAAAGGGGGGGAATAGGAGGGAGTTGTTATTGTCGATAAAAGGGGTATGGAGATGGGGAAGGGA
>NZ_VEBF01000540.1 GCF_007676705.1 Paenibacillus xylanexedens | reverse complement strand
GCGTTGGGGGTTTGAATGTGGTTTGGAGTAAGAAGAGGCAGTGTGGGAGGAAGGTGGAGGTGATGAGGGGAGTGGTGATGTATGGATAAGAGGGGTGGTGGCGGAGGGGGGATAATGATTGGAGTGGATATGATTGTAGTGGATGTTGTTTTGGAGATTTTAAGTGGGTGTAGTTGAGATACGATGTTGGATTGGTAAGAGATAGGTTTGTGGGTTCGTAGAGTGGATAATACTAGGTTTCAAAAT
>NZ_VEBF01000539.1 GCF_007676705.1 Paenibacillus xylanexedens | reverse complement strand
CTCTGCCACCATTCTTTCAACCCATCACCAAACGCCCCCCTCCTGCCTTTTCTTTACCTTTTTCCCATCATCCTACACCTTACGCTCAACATCCCTATCAACCACACCCCCTTCCCCATCATGTCCTCTCCACCCTACCTTATCGACAATTTTTATTATACACACACCACCACACCCATCCACAAACAATTACAACATACCACACCACCCCATTCCACACCCTCTGCATCCAACATAACTACACGT
>NZ_VEBF01000538.1 GCF_007676705.1 Paenibacillus xylanexedens | reverse complement strand
CAACCTTTTCTATAACCCCCAATTCCACTAACTAATCCACCCCGTCTCACACACAACCCTTTACTCTCTCGCATTCCTTTTCTTCTATTCACCCCAAACTCATCCTACACTCACCCTAACTTTCACTACATTCCACCTTCACCACCACAATTTCCATTCAAAACTCCATCCACATCTTTTATAAAAGTACAAACTTGAACCCTTATCTATCCCTTCTATTTTTCATCTTTCCCTTCTATTACATTT
>NZ_VEBF01000537.1 GCF_007676705.1 Paenibacillus xylanexedens | reverse complement strand
ACTTTCCCACTCCCCTCAACACAACTTTCCACCCCACCACTCACCTTCCCACTCCCTTCCTCCGAACCCCCCACTCCTCCATCCACCTTACCTCCCCCTTCCTCACCACATTCAACACCACCCTCTACCTCTTTCCTACCTCTCTCACCCTCGCTTCCTCCATCACTCACCTTCCTCCCTGCTCCTCCCAATTCCCATACTCCACTCGACACCGCGCTTCCACCACTATCAACATCACCTATCCCT
>NZ_VEBF01000536.1 GCF_007676705.1 Paenibacillus xylanexedens | reverse complement strand
CCCCTCATCAAACTCAAACCACACCCTTCCCACCCTCCTCAAATTCTCCCTCTCCTCCAAACTTTCCCCCCATCCCTTCTACATCTTCCTCCACCCACCCTCATTCTCCACCTCCTCCCACATACCCACAAAATTCATCCCATCATTCAATTCCTCAACCCATACCCCATTCCCCAATTCTCCCCTACACCCATAACTCCATTCCTACACCCCAACCTATAACCCTATAATCAATCAACACCCCAC
>NZ_VEBF01000535.1 GCF_007676705.1 Paenibacillus xylanexedens | reverse complement strand
TATATGTTGGATAAATTACAGGGGTTAGGGGAGCGTTATGAGAAGTTGAGGGAGTTGTTGTGTGACGCGGATGTGGGAAGTGAGAAGAAAAAGGTGGGGGAATATTGGAAAGAAGAATCGGATCTGGAACGGAGTTAGGAAGCGTAGAATGAGTAGAAAGAGGTAAGTGAGGATGTTGAAGGAGGGAAGGAAATGGAGGGGGAAAAGGTGGAGGATGAGATGGGTGAAATGGTGAAAATGGAAATT
>NZ_VEBF01000534.1 GCF_007676705.1 Paenibacillus xylanexedens | reverse complement strand
TTATGGAGATGGAGGGGGTAGTGGGAGATGAGCGTGAAGGGGGGGTGGAAGGAGTGGGTAAGGAGGTGAGGGGGATGATGGAAGATGTGGGGGGTATGGCATGGGAAGTAAGGCGATGGGTTCTGGATGAGGTGGGGGTTGTGGCGGGAATTGGAAGTTAGATTGAGAATTATAGGGGTGACTAGGGGATGGAAGTCGATGTGGAATGTAAGTTGGGGAAGGGAGTGGAGATGAAGGGGGAGATTG
>NZ_VEBF01000533.1 GCF_007676705.1 Paenibacillus xylanexedens | reverse complement strand
CTGCACGACATACACGTCGCTTGATTCCTCAGCATCAATTCAACAAACTACACTTCCTCAACCTTTCTACTCCACACACATCCTATCAACACCTCCACCAAATCACACAAAATCCCCACCCCCTCCTTCAATTACTCCCCTTCCCATACCCTCTTCTAACACTTTCCACCCCACATATGCCCTTCACTTCACCTAAAACCTATCATATTCAACTCTCCTTCCCTCACACCCACACCTATCCTCACA
>NZ_VEBF01000532.1 GCF_007676705.1 Paenibacillus xylanexedens | reverse complement strand
CGTTGGCTTTAAACGAGCCGGTTGGAATCCGGTTGATGGAAAACCCATGTTTAGCTTCCTTGATGTAGTTTTCCATGCAGGCCCTTTGGTTATAGAATTCCCAAATGTCCATCGGCGACCATTCCATCGTATGAACCATGGCTTCATGTTCCCAAATAAAATCACTAAACTGTATCTGGTCCATATCAAACAGTTCTGCTTTGCGGATAACCGAAACACTTCTTGGCTTAGCCCATGAAGTTGCCT
>NZ_VEBF01000050.1 GCF_007676705.1 Paenibacillus xylanexedens | reverse complement strand
TCGTTTTGCTTTTCTCATACTTTACCACTTTCCACTCCTAATCGTCAATCCTTTTATTCAATATAATTCGCACACATATCAGATCCATTAATAAAAATCCCACCTCCACACTGCCACCCCAGAACAACCTTCCCATCACTCTTATCCCCACATTTCTTTCATCCCCTTATTCCAAACCCCAAATCCCGTCATAAACCCCCACCCTATCCTTCCCAACTACCTTTCTTCCACAAACCTTTTACCTTCCCTTTTTCACCTTTTTTCTCTCCTCTCCCTTATCCTCTAAATCATTACTTCAACTTATATACATTCAACATTTCTCATCCATTCTGTATATAAGATCTTACAATATCCTCACCACAATACCCCTTTCCAAACGAACTTCC
>NZ_VEBF01000531.1 GCF_007676705.1 Paenibacillus xylanexedens | reverse complement strand
AAAGGTGGTGTTTTTGAGTGTAGGGTTAGCGGTAGGAGGGATCAAGACAATCAAGTCTTGATATGTATTTGGTATATGTGTGATTGTAGGTTGTGTGATGGTAAGGTGATAGTGTGGTGTTTGTAGATTTTGATTTGTACAGAGTAGTGCGTGGGGTTGGTGTTGAAAAAATGGTGGGAAGGGAAAGGGGATGGAATGGTGGGATGAGATGGTTGCGCATTGGGATAAGAGTTAGGAGATATGTGGG
>NZ_VEBF01000530.1 GCF_007676705.1 Paenibacillus xylanexedens | reverse complement strand
TTCGATCATTTCTGCACTAACCTACAACCTTTCCGCCACCCACTCCCTCACCCCATCAAATTCCTCCCCTCTCTCAACCCTAATCCCTATCCACACCCACCCGTCCACACCCCCACACAACTCCAACCACTCCGTCTCCATTACTTAAGTCTCCCTTTTCTTCACCAACCTCTCCAACTCCCACAACATGACATTACAATTCCAATCCTCCTATTCCCATATACCCCCCCTCAACCCATTCCTCTTC
>NZ_VEBF01000529.1 GCF_007676705.1 Paenibacillus xylanexedens | reverse complement strand
GTGAGATTGGCTTGCAATATGTTCCTGGTGATATGGGTTAGGTGGAAGGGATGGCGAAGCTGGGGAAGAGAGATGAGGTGTGGAATGGTCTGGGGATGATGAAGCCGGTTGGGATGGGGGAGGTTGAAAAGTTGGTGGGGGATGGTGAATTGGATGGGGAGGGGGGAAGGGATAGTTGGGAAAGTTGAGGATGATATGATAGAGGAGATGTGGGTGTTGTTGGGTATAGGGTTGTTTGAGAGTGGGG
>NZ_VEBF01000528.1 GCF_007676705.1 Paenibacillus xylanexedens | reverse complement strand
AAACCGCCTCATCAACCCCCATACCTCAAACTCCCGTAACACATCCAAACACCTTCCTCCCATCCCGCCACTCTTCATATACACCACAACCTCCCGATATGCATCCTCCAAAATCACTCCATTGCACCCTTCTAACACTCCATACATATCCTCACCATCCTTTCCATCCTCTACATTATCCATCAACTCACTCTCTACATCCCTCATATCATATCCCCCCTTCCCCCACACCATATCACCTAATACA
>NZ_VEBF01000527.1 GCF_007676705.1 Paenibacillus xylanexedens | reverse complement strand
TATTCCGCCTTCATCAAATACCTTACGTCGTTGATAGCGGTTAGCCCGCACTTGACTAATCGCCATTTCTACCACTTTATCATCCTCATTAATTCAAACCCAACCAATCACCCCATCAACACCTTTTCCAACCCCCTTACTCATAACAAATCACTTCCTTTCCCACCTCTAAATACACTTCCCCCCCTCTTCACCCACGGTCATACCTCATAATCCATTCACCATCACATCCTCCTTCCCTAACCCC
>NZ_VEBF01000526.1 GCF_007676705.1 Paenibacillus xylanexedens | reverse complement strand
CAGCAAGTCTCTATAAACGATACAATCACAATCCCTATCCCACCCCCAACAGAGTTCGTTCTCCCTTTCCAACAAGACCCCATTCCCTTCCACATAACCCCCCCCTCTTTTTCCTACATACAACCATCACCCAATAATCCCAACATTCAATTCAACCACCCCATTTCCCAATAACCTTCCCATACCAAGTCCCCTTATTTTCCTAACCCCCTCTTATAATACCTACACTATACTACACATCCATCTT
>NZ_VEBF01000525.1 GCF_007676705.1 Paenibacillus xylanexedens | reverse complement strand
ATAGGGGAGGATAATGAGGTGGACGGGGAGATATGGTGAATGGGATTTGTGGGGGAGTGATGAGGGGTAAATGTAAAAGCTGGAATGGGTGTCAGATCCCACAGGCGGTTGTTGGAGAATTTTAATAGATGCAGGTTGGAAAGCTGGGGTAGAGGTTGGAGATGATAGATGTGGTTAGATTGTGGATTGAAGTGTGTAAGGCCAGTCAGTCGCTCAAGCGCGTTGAGGTGGTGTAGCTGGTTAGCGGA
>NZ_VEBF01000524.1 GCF_007676705.1 Paenibacillus xylanexedens | reverse complement strand
TCCCTCAACCCCCCCCGCCCGTCAACAACCTCACTTTCCATTCCAACAATTCTTTCTCTTCTCAACTCACCCTCCCACCCTCCATTCTATCCACTCCTAATCCCCGCAGTTCCACTTTCCTTCTCAAAATCATAAATTCAACCCACTCCCCCTCCACACCACCCCTATCTTCCTCTTCCATCCCTTCTTCTCCCGTTTCATTTCCTCTTCTCATCTCCCTTCTCTCCTCCTCATTCTTCCTTCCCTTC
>NZ_VEBF01000523.1 GCF_007676705.1 Paenibacillus xylanexedens | reverse complement strand
AGTGGTAAATAATATAAGGGAAGGGTAGGGAAGTTAGGAGGTGATGGATGAGAAGTGGAGGATTTGAGGAAGGTGGTGGAGGTAGGTTGAACTGGGATAATAGAATACGGGAGAGGAGGGATGGGAGGAAGAGGGGGAGAAGGAGTATAGTATTTACGGTGTGGTATGGTGTGTTAGGAAGTTGTTTGGAGTGGTTTCCGGGGAAAATGAAGTAATATATTACGGGAGGAAGGATAGCTAGGGGAACG
>NZ_VEBF01000522.1 GCF_007676705.1 Paenibacillus xylanexedens | reverse complement strand
CCCCTCACCTAAAAGTCCTTTTTCATTCTCTCTTATCCCTTTCCATGACAAACCAAAAATTCAACCCCACATTCTCTATAAACCCCACCACATTCCCAACATCTCCCCAAACAACTTCAATAACCTACCCCCTAAAGAAATCCCCATCATTTTTCACCACCCATTCTCCCCACTAAATCCTCTAATCATTATTCCTCACCACATTCAACACATCCTCACACTTCATCACTCCAACCTTTCTTCCAAAC
>NZ_VEBF01000049.1 GCF_007676705.1 Paenibacillus xylanexedens | reverse complement strand
TAAAGCATTCCAATCTCCTCCACTTCCCTCCTTACTTCAGTCTTCATCATCACAAAACGATGAGATTTCCTTTTCCCCATCAGTTTCCTTAATTCCATCATCGCTTTCCTCATCAGCTTAGACAACAAAAACCAAACTAAAACCAAAATCACCCCACACCTTACCCCCACCTCAATCTATCAACCCCATACACCCCAATTCAACTTTCGCCCCCGACCTCTCATCTCCAACATTCTCCTCCCCCATCAAATAAATCCTCCTTCACCCCCTACCCACTCTCCCCTTCTCCACCCAATCCACCAACCACCTATTACCCTCCATCACACAACCTACCCCTTCCCACCCCCCTTCTTTCTCCTCCCCACACACAATCCCTTCCAATTCCAC
>NZ_VEBF01000521.1 GCF_007676705.1 Paenibacillus xylanexedens | reverse complement strand
TCTTCCTGCTCCTTCTTACCTCTCCTCCCTCTTACTTCCAACCCCAGCTTCCCCACCATTCCAACTCCCATACTGCCAACCCCACCCCTTCCACCCCTAACCACAACCTTCCCCATCTCCCCTCTAACTCCACCCTCCAACAGCCCATCTACTCAAACTCCACCCGTCAATCCTCCCCTCCCAATCCCCATCCCTTCTTTTTCACTCACCCCCCCTCGCAGACGTACCAACCATTCACTCCGTAGACG
>NZ_VEBF01000520.1 GCF_007676705.1 Paenibacillus xylanexedens | reverse complement strand
CCCCATCTCCCCCCCCCCCCCCCCTTCTTCCCCCCAACTTACTTCCTCCCTCATCCCCCTCCCCACAATCCCTTCCCCCTTCAACACACCTCCCATAACATCCACCTACCTCTTCTATCCCATAATAACCTCACTCTCCTCAACTCCTTCCACTCCCCCCTTCCTGATCTGTTCCATCGCCCCCCCACCCAACCCCATAATTACCAGCTTCCCTTCACCTTCCATTCCTTCTCCTCCTTCATCACACT
>NZ_VEBF01000519.1 GCF_007676705.1 Paenibacillus xylanexedens | reverse complement strand
TAGGGCGTGTGAGGTGAATGTGGATATTGAAGGAGGGGAGAGGGTTGGTGTGGTTGGGGGTTGAGGGGGGGGAAAAAGGAGAGTGTGGAGTGTGATGGGAGGTTTGTAGGATGTGGATAGGGGGGATATCTGGATGGATGGGATTGGGGTGAAGGAGATGAGGGTGGAATGAGTGCGGTGCGATATCGGGATTGTGCAGGAGGATATCTTGGTGTTTGAGGGAAGAATTGGAGAAAATATTGGATAGG
>NZ_VEBF01000518.1 GCF_007676705.1 Paenibacillus xylanexedens | reverse complement strand
AGGGTCTGGTTGTAGAGATGCTTGAGGAGGGTAGGGATGTAAGGAATAAGTTGATTGGGATGTTGGGAAGTTGAGGATTTGGGTGTGGGAATGGGGGAGATTGGGTGATAAGGGATAAGGAGTTGTGGGGGTTGGTGTGGGGAGAGAGGTTGAAAAGGAGGTAGGGTTTGGAGCTTGCATAGGTGTTTTGTTTGGTTGGCTTGAGGGTGTTGAAGTGTCTGAGGAAGAGAGAAGATTGGTGTTAATGG
>NZ_VEBF01000517.1 GCF_007676705.1 Paenibacillus xylanexedens | reverse complement strand
GTGGGAGAATACGTTGATGAAGGTATTTGGTGGAGAGAGAGGGAAGGTGGAGGTTGAATGGGAAATAGGGATAGTGGGAAGTGAAGAGAAAGAAGGGGTAAGGGTATGGATGGGATTATGTTATGGGGTATGGAATATGGAGTTAGAAGGATTTTGGATTTGTTTTTTGTGGCGGTATGCATGGGTGTTGTAGTGTTGGTTGGGATTATGGAGAGGTTGTAGGTTGTTAAAGGTAAGGAGATGTACAA
>NZ_VEBF01000516.1 GCF_007676705.1 Paenibacillus xylanexedens | reverse complement strand
CCCACATTCACAACCATCATCACTTCCCAATTCCCCTCTTTCCCCCAATCCACGAATTCGTTCAACCCAAATTCATTCCTTTCAATCCTTCTCCAACCCACTTCAACTCTCCCTTTCCCCTCACACACACGTCCAACCCAATCTTCCCAATTCTAACCCCATACAAACTTACCCCCACCCTAACCTACAATCCCTACTTCAACCTCCTTGACCATCTCCACCACATCTCTCCCAAAACCCTCTTCCTT
>NZ_VEBF01000515.1 GCF_007676705.1 Paenibacillus xylanexedens | reverse complement strand
AAGCCATAACCCCAAAACTCCACAATTTCCTCCCTTAATACATCAACGTTAACAACCCTATCCTTCCTTATCCCACAATAGCCTTTTTTACATGACTTTACATACCACCTACATTTACCTTCTCATCACCTACATCTACCTCCACCATCAACGCAACGGCTTACTTAATCTCTAATACCCTTCATCCGACCCCAGCTTAGCCACCTTACGAGCATACCTTCCCGCCCACGAGTACCCCTGTCTTCGTTC
>NZ_VEBF01000514.1 GCF_007676705.1 Paenibacillus xylanexedens | reverse complement strand
GGGGTACAGTAAAAGGGGAGGATAACGGAGTAAAGCGGGGAGGGAAGAGAGGTGGAGGGGAAGAGTACGGTGGATTGGGTGGGAAACCGGTGGGAGGAGAGAGAGGACGCTGTGTGAGTGAGATGGATTATGGGAGGGAGGGAATGATTAGGGGAGAGATGGAGTTTGGGGGGATTGGTGAAGGGGTGGAGGGGGAATTGGTGGGGGAGGAGGTGGGGAGTGGAAGAGCCATCTTGTTGTGTAACACGA
>NZ_VEBF01000513.1 GCF_007676705.1 Paenibacillus xylanexedens | reverse complement strand
CCTTCAATACCATCAACATTACTAACCCACTCCCAACAAACCCTGAATGTCACCCAGGTAACCGATCTTACTTCCTTCTTTCATCATCGTTCCACCCACACCTTTCACACCACTCTCCTTCCCACCCATCATCCCCACACCATCTTTACCACCCACACTTCCCACCCTACCCCACAATACTCCTCTCAACCATTCCATTCCCCCACCTTTCAACATTACCCCCACGTTCTCACCAATCCTTTCACCCAT
>NZ_VEBF01000512.1 GCF_007676705.1 Paenibacillus xylanexedens | reverse complement strand
ATCTCCCCTCCCTCCCAGAGCGTCATTCCCCCAAACCCCCACATCAATCCCTTCTTCTCCAATCGTTACATAACACAACCTTCCCTCTTCTAAACCAACACATACCAAACTCACATCAGCTTTCCCCCTCACTCTCAATTTCTCAACCGTAACCCCCCACTCTTCCAATAACCTCACCTCGATCTCCCCATAACCTTCTTCCAACCCTCCAACCACCTCTGCCACCAACTCTCACCCCCTCATCCCCAT
>NZ_VEBF01000048.1 GCF_007676705.1 Paenibacillus xylanexedens | reverse complement strand
AACCCACTTCTTCCCATCACCCCAATCCCCCATAACAAAAACCACACTCCATCATATCCAATCTCCCTCATTTATTAACCTTATATTTACCCACTCTAACCTATTTATCCAACCTATTACCAACCCTCAACCTTCCCCAAACCATTCCCTAAACCCTTCCCCCCATAACTCTCAAATCCACCAATCACCATCCCAATAATCATCATCACCACACCCACATTAATCCCCACATCCGCCAAATTCACAATCCCCCCCCCTCACCCAAACCACACATCAATTCCGCACCATAAACGACACAACTCCCATCGACAGTCCCTTCTTAATTAAACAATACCGTCCACGCGTTATCCAATCCCCCCATTACGCACACATAACTATTACCGATAA
>NZ_VEBF01000511.1 GCF_007676705.1 Paenibacillus xylanexedens | reverse complement strand
CCACATCTCGATAACTCTTATCCAATTCTTCCATTCCTTCAATGACTCCCGAACTCATACCAAGTCCCATCCCCTCAATCCCACATTCCTCTCTCAACACATCCTCTATCAAACCCTAACTCTCCATAAAATCCCACCAATCTTCCTTCAACACATCAACTTCAACCATCACTACATTTCCAATCAAACCCTCCTCTCCCCATACTTCAATCTCCACCTCCTCCAATTCAAAACCTCCAAAAACCATCA
>NZ_VEBF01000510.1 GCF_007676705.1 Paenibacillus xylanexedens | reverse complement strand
AGTACTCTGCGTTAATCTTTCTTCGCGTGCAAATCAGCCCGAGTCTCTGAATCACTTCACTCCGTGGTGTCCCATCTCTATTCAATACAAGTTCCCCCTTCCCCACAAACTTCACTTCATAACCACCAACCCCATTCGCACCACCTCAACCCTCTCCTCCTCCCACAAATCTCATTCCACTTCCCAATCTTACCATCCTCACCATCAATCACACGCTTACCTTTTTCCACTTTTTCAAAACCAATCACT
>NZ_VEBF01000509.1 GCF_007676705.1 Paenibacillus xylanexedens | reverse complement strand
GATATCATTGGGGCACAAGAAGTGTCACATTCGCAACTGCAAGATTTAAAAGATAATTTACCTGATTATCATTGGGTTGGCGGAAATCGCAGAGGATACTCTGCTATTTTTTATAAAGAAAAAGAATACAGCGTACAGGAGTATGACCATTTTTGGTTATCCGACACACCCAAAGTAATTGGTTCAAAAACATGGGGAAATAAAATTCCAAGAATGGTTGCCTGGGCAAAGTTTCTTGATAAAAAAAGC
>NZ_VEBF01000508.1 GCF_007676705.1 Paenibacillus xylanexedens | reverse complement strand
CCCACATCAAAAATATACTTATAATCCCACATCACCCCATCCCCACCATATCCCCCATCCATTCAAAACTCAAACCCACACACCCCATCTTTCCCTCCATACTCCTCCATCACCCCACCTGTCATTAATCTCTCATCTTCCACCATATCCACCACCCCCCCCTTAATACCCTCATAATATCCTTCCCACATCCCGCATTCTCCCCTATCACAACCTTCCTCTTCTTTAAAACACATCTTCTCCTTCCCC
>NZ_VEBF01000507.1 GCF_007676705.1 Paenibacillus xylanexedens | reverse complement strand
GTTGTTGGGATCCTGCACGGTCAAGACCAGCCCGTTGATGCGCTTGTTTCGCTCTCTCATTGGAGTAAGGGACTGGTGAGAGAAGGTATATTGTTTGTTGGAGGTGAGATGGAGGTGGAAGGGGGGGAGTGAATTGAAGAAGAGTGTTAGGAAAATAAAGATGGGAATGAGGGGTAGGGAGAAGAGGGTAGTGTTGGTATGAGTTAAGGATTTTTTGATGTTGTGAGGTGGAGGGGTTGGGTTGGAGAA
>NZ_VEBF01000506.1 GCF_007676705.1 Paenibacillus xylanexedens | reverse complement strand
CTCATCATCCCTCCTCCAATCCCTGACCACTCAATCCTCACCACACCACTTATATTCTCCCCTTCAAACCCCCCAATCAATTCCTTCCCCACTTCCTTCATCACAACCCCCTCCATCTCCTCCTTCACCAATCAATCCACTTTCACTACTTCCTCCCACACCACAATCCCTTCCTCTTTCCCCCCCTTTTTCTCTACCACCACTCATCTTACGTTCCATATCAAACCCATCCTTTTCAAATTCACCACC
>NZ_VEBF01000505.1 GCF_007676705.1 Paenibacillus xylanexedens | reverse complement strand
AACTCGCCAGTACACCATACCTCTTCATCCACCCACACCTGCCCCCTCCCTTGAACATACACAAATCCACTCCTCCCTAACACATAATTCCGCATGAACTCATCTCTTCCCACTCATATAACACCCACATCAACCACACCAACCTCAACCTCCTCCCATACCTTCATATCATTCTCAATCCACATATACACTCCCTTTCCTAACCATCCAAACATCCACAATCCATACCATTGTCACTTAAAACCCACC
>NZ_VEBF01000504.1 GCF_007676705.1 Paenibacillus xylanexedens | reverse complement strand
AACTCTTCCCAATATACCCCCATAACCCCACCCACCAATTCCCCATCACGTTCATCACATCCCCAAAATTCTCCCTTCTCCCATTCTTCACCCACAACCCCCCCCGCAAAATAAACACCTCATCCCCTTCCCCGAGCTCGACCCACAACAACTCATCTCTTCTCAGACTCCACTTTCCCTAAATTCACTTATAAAGTCCCATGTAAATCCCCATCTCAATCACAACTCCCAGACAACCCCCCATCCGATT
>NZ_VEBF01000503.1 GCF_007676705.1 Paenibacillus xylanexedens | reverse complement strand
TTCCCACTTTTCTCAACAAATTACCGCTACTTTATTTCCTCCCACTCTCCAACCACATCATACCCCACCCACAACCTTCTTCCTTCCCTCCTTTACAATCATCCCCTTCGAGTCAAAACCCCCACAACCAATCCCTACCAATCTCTTCAACAACTATCTCTCACTCCTCCCCTTCACTCCCCCTCCCTTTCTCATCTATCCCATTTTCCTCCTCTACCCTACGTTTACTCCCATCTTCTATACTCTCACA
>NZ_VEBF01000502.1 GCF_007676705.1 Paenibacillus xylanexedens | reverse complement strand
TACTCCATTTCCTATCCGTACCACTCACTTTATCACCGTTCCCCTACTCCCCCTCATTCCACATCACCTCCCCATTTCCCTAACTACACCCCCACTCACCCTTACCTTATATCCCTTACCCCTTACCTTTCCCCCTCCTCTCCTCACCTCACTCACCTCTACCCTATCACCCAAAACGCTACTCCTTCCCATCATCGTTATCTTCATTCCCCCTAACACCATCCCTCCGCTATCAACGCCTATCACCATC
>NZ_VEBF01000047.1 GCF_007676705.1 Paenibacillus xylanexedens | reverse complement strand
CCATAATCCCACACCTTCCCATCCACCTCCTCAACCATCTCTCCCCTCACCCCTTTCTGTCCTCCAAACACCCTCCATCCCCCATCCTCCCCACACACTGGATTAGTCACATCACACCCCACAATCAACTCCACTTCCTCCAAACCCTCATCCACACCCCTTACATCAATCTCACACACTTCATCCAAACCCCCCCCCCCACCCCCAACCCCATCACCCTCTCCATCCACAAACTTCCCCCCAACCCCTTCACCCATCCCACCACCACCATCATTCCTCGCACTCCCACCAATCCCCATGATCATTTTCCCTATCCCCACATCCAAACACCCTCCAATCAACTCACCCCTCCCATAGGTTCTTCTACCCACTCCCTCCCCACTTTCCTT
>NZ_VEBF01000501.1 GCF_007676705.1 Paenibacillus xylanexedens | reverse complement strand
AAGATGGGAAGGAGTTGGATGATGGTGTTAAGGTAGAGAAAGTGGGTAATGGGAAGTATGGTGTGGGAGTAGAGATTGGGGAGGTTGGGTATTATGTGGAGGAGAATTGTGTGTTGGATGAGGAAGGATACAACGGCGGATGGAGTGTATATGTGGTGGAGGGGGTTATTGGAATGGTTGGAGAGCGTGTGTGCAAGGGGATCTGTAGTTTGAACCGGGAGGTAGACGGTTTGACTGTGTGTTGTGAGAT
>NZ_VEBF01000500.1 GCF_007676705.1 Paenibacillus xylanexedens | reverse complement strand
ATCCTCCTTCCCATTCTCCCCAAATACAACCCTTCAATCCCCTCCCCTCCATCCGCCACCTCTCACCATTATCTCAAAATCAACCTCTACACATCTCCTCAACCTTATCACCCACCCGACATTCCCGCCATTCACCTCATCACCAACACCCCCATTCTCTTCTCCAATCTCGATTCCCTCACCCTCAACCCACTATCGCACACCACCCAGCATGACTCCTTTGCACAGCTTCAACACTCCCAAGCCACAT
>NZ_VEBF01000499.1 GCF_007676705.1 Paenibacillus xylanexedens | reverse complement strand
TCCTTGAACTACACCATGCACCCCCATGTGATTAACAACCTCAAGCCAACCAAACCAACAATCAACATAATCACTCCCATACTCTTACCTTCCTTATTTTTCAACTCAACCTCCCACAACCTCCCACCTTCCAATTCCTCCTCCTTATATACACCATATCCTTCTTCACCCTCTCCCTCGTTCATAATATCCACACCATACTATTCAGCCCACTGGGCTTTCTCAACCGCCCGATCCACAACCTCCTCCA
>NZ_VEBF01000498.1 GCF_007676705.1 Paenibacillus xylanexedens | reverse complement strand
CCTCCTTAATCTCTTAATCATCCCGCTTGCATAAGCAGACAGTCACATCAAACTTGCTATTCTCCCGCATACATTTCCCAAACACCCTACACCACACCTTCCCCACACCATTCCCGATAACGGATTCAATTCCCTCCACTTCGCGCTTCCCAAACCATTATCCCATCTCCACTCCTCCAATCCCAAACTAACTCCACCACTTCCCAATCACATTCCACATCAATTTCCACACCCCCGGGTGAACATTCCG
>NZ_VEBF01000497.1 GCF_007676705.1 Paenibacillus xylanexedens | reverse complement strand
CCATTGTTGCAAAAACGCTGCTGCTCATACCAAACCCCATACCAAACAACATGCTCACCAATAACACCACACCTATACCTCCACCAAAATAATAACCCACCCTTCCCACCACGCCAATCCACACTCCAATCTACATCATCCCATTACCAACACCCTTCTCCACTCCTTTCCCACAATACACTCCGCCTCCAATCCCCCTGACCCCAAACAGACACCTAAATAACCTCACTTCAAACGCATTCCCCTCAAA
>NZ_VEBF01000496.1 GCF_007676705.1 Paenibacillus xylanexedens | reverse complement strand
AAGAAGTTGGTAGGTGGATTGGGGGAATTGGAAGTTGAAAGAGGAGAGATGAAGAAGAAGATGGAAGTGGTGTAAAAAAGAAGGAGATGACATGAAGAATGTTGAGATATGGGGATGGAGGGATAAGGTGGGTAATGGTAATAGTGATGGAATAATTGGATGGGTATTTGTTTTAATATCGGGATGGCTATGAATATTGATGATGAGGAGATTTTAAGGCATAAGGGTGAAGTTTGGTGAGACACTAGAAT
>NZ_VEBF01000495.1 GCF_007676705.1 Paenibacillus xylanexedens | reverse complement strand
GCGAGGTAAGTGTGTAGCGGTTGGCAGTGTGGAGTGGGCAGAAGGAGGGAGGCTGGAAAAGAGGGGGTAAGGATGTAGAGGGGAGGTTTGATTGGGGGAGGGATCGGAGGAGGGATTGAGAGTGTGGGGGGGGTTGAAGGAAGGTTGGAGGGGAAGATGGTCATGATGTGGGAGATTGAGTGGAAAAACATGATGGGAGAAGGCTATTGAGTAGGGATTGAATATTACATTAGGAAGGGGATTAATCGAGT
>NZ_VEBF01000494.1 GCF_007676705.1 Paenibacillus xylanexedens | reverse complement strand
TATATTTTAGTTGGGGAGAAGATAATTAAGAAAGTTTGAGGAGAGTATGAGATGTAGAGAAGAATAAAGAGGAAAAGATAGATTGATGTTGAAGCTATTGGGTTAAGGAGTGGAGGGTGTAGATAATGGATAGAAGTAGTATGAAAGGTATGGAAGTTGATCAATAGGGAGGGGGAGAGAGATTAGAGTTGGAAGAGGAAGTGGATATGGGGCATCGAGGTGGGGGAGAAGTTGTGGTACGGATTGAGTAT
>NZ_VEBF01000493.1 GCF_007676705.1 Paenibacillus xylanexedens | reverse complement strand
ATGCCTGCACCAATAATACCCACATCACCCCTAATATCTTCTCTCACTTTCCCATACCTATCCAATTCATCCCTACCACCCCACACTCATTCCCCCACAAATTTCAAGTTTCCCGTCCCACCATTCTCCCGCATATCCACTCCCTCTCCCACATCAATCTACCCATTATTCCCATTTCCCCCCCCCCCCACCGCTTCACACTTATGCACGGCTACCTATTCCCCCCATTACAGTTCCACCCCCTACACCCT
>NZ_VEBF01000492.1 GCF_007676705.1 Paenibacillus xylanexedens | reverse complement strand
ACCCAACACAACGACCATATTCTTCCCTCTCCCCAACAACCCACTATTACAGACTTGGTCATGAAATTCTTAACACCCAACCCCTCCCACCACCAGCAATAATCTTCTCCAATCAAACCCTCAAATAGCACGTCAGATTTATCTAAATAACCTATATAACTTCAACTTATACAACTTTCTATTCTTTAACTTCTCACCAGATTTACAAACAATATCCTCAACTTAACGTACACTTCACCGCTGCAAAATGT
>NZ_VEBF01000004.1 GCF_007676705.1 Paenibacillus xylanexedens | reverse complement strand
TCGCGTTCATTCTGCAAGCAGAATGTTTACTCACTCGTTGTTCAGTTTTCAAAGATCAAACTTATTTCATCATTCAATGTGTTTCCCGTGTCAGCCGTGTGTTTCAGCGGCGACTTAAATAATATATCATACGGCTGAATCCAATGCAACAGTTTTTTTCATTTCTTTTCTTTAATAGTTTTGCATCATCTAAAACCGTCACTAATATCCCCTATCTTGTCCTATCATAATGGTGCGTTCATAGGGTACAAATATTCTAACACACTTCTGAAAGGGTTTACAATACTTTCAGAACAAAATGCTCTCCATCAGTCCTGAACAACTTTATCTCCGTTATGCGCAACTCAATGTTTACCTAGGTAAGCGAGAAGCCAGCTCTCCCTTACAAAGCTGGCTTCTCGCTCATATAACAAACATCTACTTCTTTACCAATTGCAATCCTCTAGATTAGTTTTGTATCCATGGATTACGGCGCTTTTTATCTGAATTCCGTTGTTTGGAAGTTGTTGCACCTTCTCTGGATGTTTTCCCGGACACGGATACCTTGGATTTGTTCTTCAGCGGAGCTTTGTTGTTTGTTCTGCGTTTCGCAGCTGCCGGCTTATTCCCGGCTTGCTTGGACTTCGCCTCCGAATCCGCTCCAGCCTCATCGATTGCTACCTGACTTAAGTTGGCGTCGTCACGCCCCCCTTTTTCACCACCCTTGCCTTGGCCCTGTGGGGGGTACATATCACCAAAAGCACCAAGCGGGGATGGCGGGACCATATTCTGTGTAGGATACGGGTTCTGATAAACATACTCAATAGGCTGGTTCGGCATCGTTGATGTAGACATTTCAGGTGGCATACCATACGAAGGAGCGTACATGTTCCAAGCCGGATCCTGATAACCATGAGTAGGATAAGTATACTGAGGCATATGTGTATGTGAACCACATCCGCATGGCGGGTACGGAAGCATTGAATACGGAGATATGAACGGTGGCTGATGATTCATATGGCTAGGTGCTGCATACGTTGGGAATGGACTGTTCACATGACCAGCTGGTGCAATTGGAAATGCATTGTTTTGCATGTCTGCAGACACATTTGGCATAACGTTGTTGTGGTTATGGCTTTGCTCCGCCCCAGTCCACGGACTGTTCGGCAGATCACTGCCACTATAAGGACTCACTTCTGGAATCCCTGGAAATGGCGCGTTGTTGCTCGCTCCTGCCGTGTACATGTCTTGCTGAACAACGTACACCTCTTGTGCAGGTACCGGGATTTGAACATAAGGGTACTCCGCTGGAGCATGATGCAGTTTATTACCACATCCACAAGGCTTTTTCGTTGCTGGTGCAACCTCAACCGGAGACTTGGTGTTAGGCATTACTGGCAAAGGCATAATTTCAGGCGAAAGATTGGGCAATGTGTATTCCTTGGACTCTGCTACCGGTTTTACATCAATTTCGGGTTTAGCCTCTTCCTTTTTGTGCGTTTCCTTTTCGGGTTTCACTTCAGGAAGCTCAGGTAACTGCGGCAGTACCTCCAGTTCAGGCTTCACATTTGGCTTTACCGGATTGGCTGGTGGTGGAGCAGGCACCGGAACTGGAACCTCTGATACCGGAGGAGGAGTTGGCGCGACCGGTACCGGTGGTGCAGGTTCCTCTTTTACTCCCGTGTATTCCTTCCCTTCAGGCGACAACTTTTCATGAGCAGCAATGTTGCTGGCACCCGAATTAGATGTGCTGTTTCCTTGTGCGGGAATATAAACTGTCTCCCCTACCAGCAGAGCATTCGGATTTTTCAACTGTGGATTGGCATTGATCATATCTTTCAAAGGAACTCCCCAAGCTTGTGACAACTTCCATAACGAATCCCCTTGCTGAACCTTGTGACTGTGCAGCACGCCTTCTGGCTTCGGTGTTACTGGCTCTGCAGGAATTTTGACCTTCATACCAATGTCCAGCTTGTCGGGATTAGTGATTTGCGGATTAGCCGCGATTAATTTGTCCAGCGCTACATTGTATTTTTGGGACAGCAGATATAATGTGTCGCCTTTTTTCACCATGTGTATTTTCACAGGGAACTAACCTCCTAGACGTCATACTTGGGCAGTACATTCGCCCATACCGTTACTACATCCTATGCAGAAACCGGGCTAATGACATCAACTAAACAAAAAAAATCCTCCTGTCTCTAAAATCCCCATACGCCAGGTATGCTGAATTTTATCGGACAAGGAGGATTCCTGTTCCCCATACTATTCAATTCAAACTTAAGATTCCCACACTTTATAGCCATCTTTGTCAACGATCTGACGGAATGCTTCAAGCAGTCTCAGCGTTACCGGACCTGCTACACCCGTACCAATCGTTCTTCCATCCACTTCGTATGCAGCGATAACTTCTGCAGCCGTCCCGGTGAAAAAGACTTCATCTGCAATATACACATCATGAAGAGTGAATGGAATTTCTTTCAATTCAAGCTCAAGTTCGCCACATAGATCGATAATGGCTTGACGTGTAATCCCTTCAAGTGCTCCGAGATAACAAGGAGGCGTGTATACTACACCATTTTTGATGATGAAGATGTTATCACTTGAACCCTCAGTAACGTACCCTTGGGAATTCAGCATAATCGCTTCACCGGCACCTGAATAGTTAGATTGAATTTTAACCAGGATGTTATTCAAGTAGTTCAATGATTTAATTTTTGGATTTAATGCATCCGGAATGTTCCGGCGTTGGGATACAGACACTGCTTTTAACCCTGTAAGATACGCTTCTTCCGGATAGATCGCCAATTGCTCCACGATGATGATTACCGATGCCTTAGGGCAACGTAATGGGTCCAATCCCAGATTACCTGGGCCACGCGATACAATAAGACGAATATAGCCGTTACGCATATCATTACGTCGCACCGTTTCAGCCATCACTTCCAGCATCTCATCAATAGACAGCGGGATATTCAAACTGATGGATTTCGCTGAATCATACAAACGATCCAGATGGGCCTTACATCTGAAAATGTTTCCGTTGTAGATCCGAATACCTTCGAAAATTCCGTCTCCATACAAAAATCCATGATCATATACCGAAACGGTTGCGTTCTCCTTGGTCACATACTGACCATCCAAATAGATCCATTGCTCTGCCACGGATGACTGCACCTCCATAAAATATCCATTCCCTAAACTCCGAAACGTTATAACCCGTCCATTTTACACCAAATGACAAGCTTTTACTCGCTCAATCTACCCCGACTTATGACAACCTTCTAACATTCCCAACCACATCAGGTCGATTACCTCGAAGGATATGTATAACAAGGATAGCTACCCAGAACGCGCACCTGGCAATTCAATGCTTCAATCTCTGCCATGGCTGCGGTAAGTAATACCGAATCGACCGTCTCCACAACATCAATGTAAAAATAGTAACTGCCCAATCGTTTCTTCGTTGGACGAGATTCGAGACGGGTCAAGTTCAGCTTCCGCCATGCAAAAGCCGACAATACTTGATGCAACGCACCGGGTGCATCTTCTGGCAACGTCACCAGCAAGCTGGTTTTCACATGATCCGGTTCACGTGGAATGTTCACAGGCTCATGGCCGATGAGCACAAAACGGGTGTAGTTGTTGTCATGATCTGTAACCCGTTCAGCCATAATGTCCAATCCATGCTTCTGAGCAGCAAGCTTTGTACCGATCGCCACCCAGCCTTTACCCGGATTTTTTTTCACAATTTCAACAGCTTCAGCCGTACTATTCACACCTTCAAGGTCTGCCCCAGGCGAATGCAGCCGAATAAAATTCTGACACTGCGGAATAGCCACAGGGTGAGACATAATCTTGGTGATTCTACCAAAGTCATACTCGCCGCTCTCTGTCTTAAATTCCGAGCCATGTCCAATAACATTCTGGATGGATGGGTATACCCACTCTGCTTGCATCGGAATATCCACTTCATTCACAAGCCAGTCCATATGAAGACTAACGGAGCCTTCAATGGTATTCTCAATCGGAATAACACTGTATTGTGCCTTCCCGCTATCCGTTGCTCGAAAAACATCCGAAATCAGCTTGGAATGAAGCAAATCTAACGGTTCACCGTTGAAAAGGAAATCAATTGCCTCATGAGAGACTGAGCCTTCAGGTAATACTGCAATTCGTTTCATGCATTAACTTCCCCTTTGATTCTGTCCAAAAAAGGACGTTCGTCTTGATCAGGCAGCACGGTTACACCGTCCAAATCCGGATCCAGCCACAGTGCAGAAGCAGATATGCCCTCCCGCTCCATGGTGTTCAGTAAATATTGTTCCAATTCCGCTTTACGGGTGTCATGACGATCGACCAAAGTCAACACGGTCGGTCCAGCTCCGCTCAGCGCAGCTCCCAAAGCTCCATGATCGACGGCATGTTCCAGTATTTCAGCCATCCCTGGTACCAATGATGCCCGGTATGGTTGGTGAATTCGATCTGACATCGCCTTCTGAATCATATCCAGTCGTCCACTTGCCAAAGCTGCAACGAGCAACGAGGACCTGCTAATGTTATGCACGACATCAGACATGCCAAATTGCTCTGGAATCACATTCCTTGCTTTGGAAGTAGACAGTTGGAATTCAGGTACAATAACCAAAGCCTGCAAATCCTGGTGTGGTTCAATGCGAATATGATCTACCTGTTGACCATTCCATGCAGCCGTAATAATACCGCCATACAGAGATGCTCCCACATTATCAGGATGCTTCTCAAGGGATGTGGCCATATCCAGAAGCTTCGCATCGGATAAAGGAGCACCAATTAATGCATTCGCTGCTGCCAGCGCACCAACGATGGCAGATGCGCTGCTCCCGAGCCCACGTGTCAGTGGAATATCAGAATACATGGAAATCTCCAATTCAGGTACGAACACCCCCGCTTCGTCGAATACCATCTGTGCAACTTCATAAATCAAATTTGTTTTATCCGTAGGCAGACCTGTCAAATGATTGCCGTGAAGATGAAAGGTCGTCTGCTCGGCAGGTTTCATTTCCAACCAGGCATACAAAGACAATGCCATGCCCAGGGTATCAAACCCCGGACCGAGATTGGCTGTGCTTGCAGGTATTTTTACGGTTACCTTTTCTCGCAAACTCATACAGATTGCTGCTCCAGTTGTGCAATGGCCGCCATTACTGCTTCTTCCGTATCTTCAACAACAAGTGGCTCCGTGGCTACCGTTTTAATTGCAATATTAGGATCTTTCAGGCCATTCCCTGTCAGTACGCAAACCACAGTCTCTCCGCCTTTAAAGTACCCTTCACTCTTCAGTTTGTATACACCGGCAAGGGAAGCCGCAGAAGCAGGTTCAGCAAAAATTCCTTCCCGAGAAGCAAGCGTACGATAAGCTGTCAGGATTTGTTCATCCGTTACATAGTTAATCTGTCCACCCGATTCCTCAGCTGCAGCTACTGCCGTTTTCCAGCTCGCCGGATTACCGATTCGAATCGCTGTTGCTACCGTTTCAGGCTCAAGGATCGGCTCACCTTTGACAATAGCCATCGCACCTTCGGCTTCAAAACCAACCATGCGTGGCAGCGTGTTGGATTTGCCTGCCTCTTTATATTCTTTGAAACCTTTCCAATACGCCGAGATATTACCCGCATTCCCGACCGGAATAGCCAGAACATCAGGAGCTTCGCCAAGTTGTTCAATAACTTCAAACGCTGCTGTCTTCTGCCCTTCAATCCGGAACGGATTCACAGAGTTCACAAGCGTGATCGGATGTTTAGCTGTAATCTCACGCACAATCTCCAATGCACGGTCAAAGTTACCATTGATCGCAATCACCTTCGCTCCATAGATCATGGCTTGGGCCAGTTTACCCAGTGCAATGTTGTTATTCGGGATCAGCACGATACAATTGAGACCACCACGTGCGGCATAGGCCGCTGCAGCTGCTGACGTATTACCTGTGGATGCACACATGATTGTGCGACTACCCTCTTCCATCGCTTTGGCAACAGCCATAACCATGCCGCGGTCTTTGAAAGAACCCGTAGGGTTCAAACCTTCGTATTTGAAGTAAACATTCAAACCGAGTTCCTCAGACAGATTCTCTGCATGAATCAAAGGTGTGTTTCCTTCCTGAAGCGTAAGCAGGGGTGTATTTTCATTAACCGGAAGGTGCTCTCTGTACGTTTGCAAAAGTCCTTGATATCTCATTGTGGGTAAACTCCTTTATGTTTTAATAATCTGAAATGATGACCTGTTGAACCGGATATAATTAAATTGTACGCTATAACTTAAATAATTGAGATGCAGTATGGAATACGGACAATTATCCTTCCACCCGATAAACACTCTTAATGCGGCGAATAACGCTGAGTGATTCGAAATGTTTTAAAACTTTATCCATGCTTGCCTTACTTGCATTATGTGTAACGATAATGATCTCGGCATCCGGGTTATGCTCATTCGGCTGTTGAACAACCGAAGCCAGACTGACATCATACTCTGCAAAAATTTGTGTAATTTGTGCCAATACACCGGCTTTATCATCTACATGCAACAAAATGAAGTTTTTCGACATGATCTGCTCGTCGCTTTGCAGTCGCTTCGTCTTATAAGGCACGATCGCTTTGAGACCGTTCACGCCAAGTTTAAGGTTTTTGGTAACCGCCACAATGTCAGCTACAACAGAAGTTGCCGTTGGCAGTTCTCCCGCACCCGCACCGTAGAACATGGTCTCGCCTACAGCTTCACCGTGTACATAAACTGCGTTGTACACACCGTTGACTGAAGCAATCGGATGATTCTGTCTAACCATAGTCGGCTGAACGCTAATCGTGATCTCATCGCCAACACGGTCCGCAATACCAAGTAACTTCATCTCATAGCCAAGTCTTCTGGCATACGTGATATCTTCACGGGTTACAGAGGATATCCCTCTAACGGTTACATCCTTCAACTCCACATTGGTGCGGAAACCGAGCGTACTCAAGATCGCCATTTTGCGGGCTGCGTCAAGTCCTTCCACATCCGAGGTTGGATCCGCTTCAGCGTATCCCAGCGCCTGTGCCTCGGCCAGCACTTCTTCATAGGATGCGCCTTCCTGACTCATTTTGGTCAAAATAAAGTTCGTTGTTCCGTTCACAATCCCCATGATACGGGTAATCCGGTCAGAAGAGAAACCTTCAATCAGTGTACGAATGATCGGAATTCCTCCCGCAACACTCGCTTCATAGAACACGTCACATTGTTTTTCCTGCGCCTTCGCCAAAATTTCTGAGCCATGCAGGGCCATGAGATCTTTGTTCGCTGTTACGATATGTTTCCCACGCTCCAACGCTTCAAGAATATACTCCTTCGTCTGATCAATGCCGCCCATGACTTCAACGATAACATCAATATCCGGATGACGAATGACTTCCCAAGGATCTTCCGTAAGCTTGGCACGGTCTACAGCAATGACACGGTCTTTCTCTGTATTTTTCACTGCGATCTTCTCGATGACAATCGGTGATCCAACCTGACTGCTCAGATCCTCCTGATTCCCTTCCACAATGCGAACGACTCCCGTTCCGACAGTTCCCAGACCCAACAATCCGACTTTTACCGGTTTCACTAACGATCTACCCCCTAATGTCTATTCTTGTCTGTCAGTCCTGTATGATAAAGCCTAATTAACCTTGGCCTACAATACGTGTGCGTCTCACTCCAGGCATATCTTGCATCCGATCCAGCATTTCTCCAATTTCGCCGTGAAGATGTGTCGTCTCCACTGAAATGACAACATTGGCTCTTCCCTGAAGCGGGATACTCTGATTAATTGTAAGTACATTGGCCCCATAACCAGCTACATGTCCAAGCACACGAGACAAGATCCCCGACTGATGCTCCAGATCAATGGAGATCGTCACAATTCTCTCGCGCTCCAGCTGGTTGATCAGATGAATTCCATCCTTGTACTTGTAAAAGGCACTCCGGCTTAATCCGACCTGTTCAACCGCCTCATGCACTGTTTTAACATCACCGGAAGCTAGCAGCTCTTTTACCTGCATGGTCTTCACCACAGCCTCTGGTAAAATATCTTCCCGTACTAAGTAATAGCGTTCGTTCACAGAACGTCCTCTCCTCAAAGACTCATGTATTCATATAGTGGACATTATATAGGATCTACGCCAAAAGGGCAATACATGACACGCCTATTTTTTTGAAATACGTTCCTCACAGTATACAAGTTTATCCTTCTCCCATGTCAGGAAAAAACAAAAAAAAAAACACAGAGTCGTGGGTCAACTTCCCACTTCTCTGCGTTCATATATCTATCTGTCTCCATGGAAGACGGCTACTTAGTAGTAACTGCTGCCTTCCACGAATTCGAATTCAAAGTCTCCGATGCGCACGATGGTGCCTTCTACAGCTCCGCGCTTACGCAACTCAGCATCCACACCCATATAACGCAGTGTACGTGCGAGTTTCAGTATAGCCTCATGCGAGTTCAGTTGCATCCGTTTCATCATGCGGTCAATCTTGGCACTTTCGACAATGAACATTTCATTCTCACGCACAATTTTGAAACCATCGTCTTCTTTTTTGTCCAAGCTGTACACTTTACGTTCGGATACGTCTGCTACCTCTTCAACAACTGGCTCATCCGGAATCTGATCCAGCAGATCAGCAGCACGATACAAGAGCTCTTGAATCCCTTTACGAGTGAGTGACGAAATAGGCATCACTTCAATATCCGGCTGCACCTCACGAACTTGCTGCAAAAATTGCTCCAGGTTCGCTTCCGAGTCTGGCATGTCCATTTTGTTCGCTGCTACAACCTGCGGTCTCTCAGCCAGAAGCGGATTGTACAGTTTCAGTTCATCATTGATTTTCTGCCAGTCTTCAAATGGATCGCGTCCTTCTGAACCCGACATGTCCACCACATGAATAATAATACGGGTACGCTCGACATGACGTAAAAACTCATGTCCTAGTCCAATTCCTTCATGTGCGCCTTCAATTAGACCAGGCAAATCGGCCATCACGAAGCTTCGGCCTTCTCCTACACCGACTACACCCAGATTCGGTGTAATGGTTGTGAAATGGTATGCACCGATCTTTGGCTTGGCTGACGAAACGACAGAAAGCAATGTGGATTTCCCGACACTCGGGAAACCAACCAGACCAACATCTGCCATAACCTTTAGCTCTAATACGATGTAACGCTCCTGGCCTTCTTCACCATTCTCGGCAAGTTCAGGTGCAGGATTGTTCGGTGTGGCAAATCGGATGTTACCCCGTCCGCCCCGACCACCACGAGCAATAACAACCTGTTGACCGTGACGTGTCATATCCGCCAGTACTTCTCCACTGTCTTCATCCAAAATGATAGTTCCTGGTGGAATGCGCACGATCATGTTCTCAGCGTTTGCACCATGCTGACTTTTATTACGTCCCTTCTCACCACGCGGGGCCTTGAAGTGACGCTGGTAACGGAAATCCATCAATGTACGCAAACCTTCATCCACGCGGAAAATGATGTCAGCTCCTCTGCCTCCATCGCCCCCGGCAGGTCCGCCGTTTGGTACATACTTCTCACGACGGAACGAAATAATTCCGTCCCCTCCGTCTCCGGCTTTTACATAAATCTTCGCTTTATCTACAAACATTGGTTAACCCCTTCTTCCTATATTCCACACGGCATTCTGAATTGTATAAACGTATCCTCAGACGGAAGCTGCTCCGTTCTGACTTTTTTCCCTTTGAGTACGGCAGTAAGATGCCGCAGTGTTTCCGGATCGGGTGTTTGATCCCCATCCAGTCGGACAACCACATCTCCATGATCCTGTCCGAAATTTAAGGTCAGTTTGCGAACCTCTCCCCAAGACGACCGGCCGCCGCCATATTGATAGGCCCTGATTGCATCCGCAATCGCTCCGGTAAGTGACTCGCCATCCTCGGGAGAGACCAGAGCACTAAGCTGCAGCTCATCTTCTATTTCCACATGCAATTCCAGCGCTATTCCACTGGCGCGGAAAGACTGAAGATAAAATACGAGGGAAGGAATACCCAATCTGGAGATTCGGCTTTCTTCCGTTACCCGCTCTTTTATTCTTTCCACACATTGCAGGGATTTATCAAGTTTGCCCAGCCGAAGATATCCATATAACACCTGAAGGTCGTTCATCCAGTCGTGTCGATGATGATTTAATGAAGCAATTGCTGTCTTTTCCATGGATTGTATGATGGTTCTGCGTTCCGCCTCCGCCTGTTTCTTCATCGCATTCACAGAAATGAACAATACTGCGACGGACCACAATGCGCACACGACGCTTGAGATTATCATCGCCGGATACAACATTACGAAAACCAAAGGAATCAGAAGTGAACATGCCGCAATCCACGGCACTCTTTTCCAAGATTTCATGGCTTCTCCCCGTTCTACAAAACTCGGTAGGTCTACACCCACCGTAACCCAGTATAACATGTCTTTTCTGCCAGTTCATTATTGAATAACCGTGAATACAAAAAACCTCCGGCAAAAATGCCGAAGGCTCCTTAGGCGGAATGCCGATATTACGCTTCTACTGCAGCTGCTACAGGAGCAACATTAACAGGGTAGATGCTTACTTTTTTGCGATCGCGTCCCCAACGTTCGAATTTTACAACGCCGTCGATTTTCGCGAACAAAGTGTCATCTTTACCGATGCCAACGTTAGTTCCTGGGTGAATTTTCGTTCCGCGTTGGCGAACGAGAATGCTACCACCAGTTACAGTTTGACCATCAGCACGTTTAACACCCAGACGTTGAGCATTACTGTCACGTCCGTTCTTCGTGGAACCTACACCTTTTTTCGATGCGAATAACTGAAGATTTAATTTCAACATGATTGGTTGTCCTCCTTCTTTGTTTATTTGAATTGCTGTATTTTAATATACTTCCCGTATGACTCTGCAATATTAGAGAGCATAACCACCATGGATTCGAGTAACAATTGTACCTGGGACCAAGTTTCCCCTCTCTCTAACAAAGGTAAAGAACCACTTAAAAAGCCATTCTTCATCTTGGCGTCCATTTCGACACCAGTCAATGTTTCAATCGAGTTCACCGTACCCACTGTAACAGCGGATACCCCGGCACATACGATGTCTTCTCCCCGCTTGGCAAAATTAGCATGCCCTTCGATGGAAAAGCGTTCGATGTTCCCGTCCTCATCACGAAAGATTTGAACGATAATCACTTATCGCACCTTCTTTACGCTTTGATTTTTTCGATAGTTACTTTAGTGTACGGTTGACGGTGACCTTGCTTCACATGGTAGTTCTTTTTAGGTTTGTATTTGTATACGATAACCTTTTGTCCTTTGCCATGTTTCTCCACTTTAGCCGTTACAGTAGCTCCGGAAATCAATGGTGTACCTGCTGTCAAACCTTGATCGTTAGATACAGCCAGGACACGGTCGAACGTTACGCTTTCGCCATCGTTCGCAGTCAATTTCTCGATGAACAGAACATCGCCCTCTTGGACTTTGTACTGTTTGCCGCCTGTTTCAATAATTGCGTACATTTGCCTTGCACCTCCTCATGTCTCAGACTCGCCCGTTCTCAGGTGACAGTGTCCTTACGGAACTGTTCTTATACCCGGCCAGTGCGGTTACAGCATGTGCAAGACCAATAGGCTAAACACATACCTGAAGATTATATCACGCAATATATCAAAAATCAATGCAAAGGTGAAATATATCTTTTCCCCGTACCATGACAGGAAGAACACGGCTCCACATAGGGCAACGTACTCTCTTCCCGCACTTTCTTGCGTGTCAGTTCAAGCAAGCCCAGCTTGGTCCACCCCATCACGAAGGCTTTGGTCCGATCCTTCTTGAGCTCGCCTTCCAAGGTTGCCGCCACTTCATGACGATTCGAGGCTTCCTCCATATCAATGAAGTCCACAATAATCATGCCACCGATATCACGCAGACGCATCAGACGGGCAATCTCCACTGCTGCCTGCATGTTGGTCTCCGTCACGGTCTCTTCCAGACTGTCACCACCAGCTCCTGTGTATTTGCCTGTATTCACATCCACTACAGTCAGAGCTTCAGTATGATCAATGACAATATATCCGCCTCCGGGCAGCCACACTTTGCGGGCAAAATCCTTGTTCAACTGCTCCTGTACACCATAAGCAGCAAAGATAGACTCTGTTCCCCGATACACCTGTACCTTCGGCTGATGCCCCGGACTAATCTCTTCCAGCAATGCCTTTACCTCACGGGCTTGTCCTTCACTATCGGTGATGACTTCGTCACTGCCCGGTGTATATACATCTCTGATGATTCGCTGCACCATGCTATGATCCCGATGCAAAAGGCTTGGCGAAGGCAAACTGTCTGCTTTTTCACGAATCACATACCACTGCGCACGTAATGTTTCCAAGTCTGCCTGAATGGCTCCATGCTGTTCTTCTGAGGATACGGTCCGGATAATAAGCCCCTCTTCATCCCGTCTCAGTTGTTCTCCAAGTGCCTTAAGGCGGGAACGATCCCCCTCACGGGCTATTTTCTTGGATACCGCCACATAGTCAGCAATAGGCATGTAGACAAGCCAGCGGCCCGGCAGTGAATAATGAGTCGTCACCCGGGCTCCCTTGCCTCCTACCGGTTCCTTCAGAACCTGAACAATGACTTCCTGTCCCGGACGCAGCAACTCCGAGATGGAAGGCTTCACCTTGGGCTGCTTCTCCAAATGGGGATGCAACACATCGTCCACATACAGAAACGCATTCTTTTTCTGACCGATATCCACAAAAGCAGCCTGCATACCCGGTAATACATTCACCACTCGTCCCTTGAAAAAGGAACCCAGTAGTCCACGCTCGCGTGTACGCTCTGCCGTGAATTCCACAGCTTTGCCTTCTTCCAGAAGCGCCATTTGCATGAGGTTATGTTCATTATGTACAATCATTTGTTTCATGGCTTCACCTCTAGAAGACAATTCAATTCATCCACATCCATTTCAGTATCTTTGCAATTCTCATTGTACATGTATTAACCCATTTCAGAACAGGTCCACCAGAACACTACAATTTATCACCATTTTGTTGAAAATAGGAACCGATAATCCGTTGCTCAGGCAAGACGGCCATAATTCGACCCTGTCTGTTCATCACGTATACCATATGGTATCTTTCTCTCTTTAATAGACGCAAAATAGTGTCCAAAGGTTTCGCCGGAAATGAGATAATTGGCTGCGCCAAACTGCCAGTAGCCGCATGCCTGGCGAACGCGCCTTCTCGATTCATGAGAAAACGGATAAAGCGGTAGGGAACATTTCGGTAATCGGTCAGGTTGGAATAGAACAAAAAAAGGCCGATTAACAGAATGTTTAGCGGCAGGCCATAGTCTCCGGTTAGCCATCTGCTGATGGCATACAAAATAACTCCTGCGCTGCACAGGATGCTAATTCTGTAAGTCCACATTAATGTTGTATAGTAGGGTGCCCACAGACTGACAAGTGCCTGAACAATCTTACCTCCGTCCAGAGGAAGTACAGGAAGAAGATTAAAGAGGGCAATGAGCAGGTTCCCCTGAATGATATAGCTCAGAAAAACAGGATCGCCCAGATTGCCATACTGCAACAGCAAAACAACGCCAACCATCAGCATGTTTTGCAATGGACCTGCCAGAGCAATGATAATTTCCCGGTAGGCCGTGATAGTACCTCCATCTTCGATAACCGCTACTCCTCCAAATGGGAGCATCTGGATCGACAAGACACGATAGCCCAGAAGGGCCGCAGCCGCAGCATGTCCACATTCATGAATGAATACGATGGCAAACAACGTAATAAGCTCAATAAAATGTCCAGTCAGCAGTGAGGCCATCATGATGATTACAAAAAACGGATGAAACGTAATACGTACTCCCCACACCCTAATCAAGGGCAACGACTTCCGCCGGGTCTACGTACTCCTCACCCTCTTTGACTGCAAAATAGAGCGTGGCCGGTTGTTCACCACCTGTAGCCTTGAGACTCCCTACTGGACTCCCCGCTTCCACCCAATCATTGACGTTCACTTCACTTTCGTTCAGCCGACCGTATATTGCCGTGACATTACCTGTATGCTTAATGACCACCGTGAACCCGCTTGTTGAATCTCCGATAACCTCCATGACACGCCCTGCATCCGAACTGGCAACCTGTATAAGTTCAGCACCTGCATCATCTGGAACGATCTCAATTCCTTTCATGCTCAGTGCAAATGGCTGAACCACTGTTCCTGAGATCGGTTTATCCAGCAACTGCCGAATGCCTAAACCATTGACAACATCCGTCGTATGTCCAAGAACCGGAAGAAACGAAGGCGTGCCTCCAAAATGCCGTTCATACCAAGCAGATGCAGAGGCAAAATCCATATCCCGATGGAGTACATCAGCAATGACCGTTTTAGTTGAAGCACTCCATGATGTATCTAATTGAAACAGCCCCCATACTCCACCAAATATCAAAGCGCTGATGACTGTCCGTCTTAGAAATGACTTGAATAAGTTGAATCTCGAATGACTCCCTGGAACAAAATGACCATTCTCTTTTTTCCACAGCCATTCCGGATCTCTTTCTTGTGTCCCCTCACCAGACGCAAACGGCTTCCGTTGTATGATCTCATTCTTGTCCAATAGCGAACCTACTTTTTGCTCCTGTAAGACTTCAACAGTCGCACCATCCATCAGTCGCCGGATGCGTTCTTCTCTTCTCTGCTTGATTCTGAGTTTCGTGTTCATGGAATGTCCTCCCGCCGAGGCTTGTTTACTACATCCTATGAAGAGGCGCTTGATAATATGAACAAGCCTGTCGGCAGGTAACAAAAAAAGCCGGGCTATAAGCCACGGCTGTCATGTAATCAGATAATGCATAAGTCCATTTAAATGAATTAACCCATTCCGAAGAACTTTTTGAAACGAGTGAAAGCTCCCTTTTTCTGCTCCAGCTGCATCAATGGAACCGTATCTCCCAAAATGCGTCTTGCAATGTTGCGATAGGCAATCGCCGCAAGTGAATCCGGATTCATGACCGTAGGTTCTCCTGAATTGGCCGCTTTGATGACCAGTTCATCATCAGGTACAATGCCAATCAGGTCAATATTAAGTACTTGTAAAATACCATCGATATCCAGCATGTCACCCGATTTAACCATATTATTGCGAATTCGATTCACCACCAGCTTCGGTGATTGAATGTGCGAACTCTCCAGCAGGCCGATGACACGATCCGCATCACGTACTGCAGCATTTTCCGGTGTAGTGACCACGATGGCCTGATCTGCTCCTGCTACCGCATTTTTGAAGCCCTGCTCTATGCCGGCTGGGCAATCAATAATGACGTATTCAAAATCTTTTTTTAATTCAAGGATAATATCCCTTACCTGTTCTGGCGATACTGAGTTCTTGTCTCTCGTCTGCGCCGCAGGCAACATGTATAATTCTTCGAAACGCTTGTCTTTGACCAAAGCCTGATTCAGACGGCAGCGGCCGTCCGCAACGTCGCACAGATCGTAAATAATACGGTTTTCGAGTCCCATCACGACATCCAAATTACGAAGGCCGATATCGGTATCTACCAGACAAACCTTTTTGCCGAGCAGCGCCAGCGCTGTCCCGATGTTTGCCGAGGTGGTTGTTTTACCCACGCCGCCTTTACCCGAAGTGATCACGATCGCCTCTCCCATGAGCTACACTCCTTTAAACACATTAAAATCTCGGCGTAACCGAACGATATTGCTCATTTTGTCTATCTGCATCTGATTGTCCTGTAAGTAAGCAAATTCCATTCCGGTCTCTCGGCTCTCCCATTCATCAGGAGGACGACTGATGATATCCGCAATCCGCAACTGCGTCGGTGCAAATACCGAAGCGGCAATGATGGCTTCTTCGTCCCCGCCAATTCCGGCATGAGCCATACCTCTGAGTGAACCCAACACATATATATCTCCGGTACACGTCACTGTGCCCCCCGGATTGATATCCCCAAGAAACAGGAGATTTCCTTCATGATGAAGCACCTGACCTGAACGCACCATACCACACATGGTCACAATCGGCGGCGGTCCTTTAACCTCCGGTTGGAGTGCAGGTGAGTCGATGGATCGAATAAGCAGATTCCCTTTTTGCTTCAATATATCGAGGATTGCTTCTTTCTGGTCCTCTGTCACTTCGCGGGCACCCAACTTGATATCCACATGAACAATTGGTCCGGTCAAAATATTTTGATGGCTGTGTTCCAGCTTATAGCGGAGCTCATAGAGCAATTCCTCGAATTCACATTGATCGTCCAACAGGAAAACCAGGCCGTCTCGGATGCCTTTAATCGTTACGTGATTCGATTTTACCGTCATAAGCCTGTCCCTCCCATCTCATTACATTTCGTGCCCGGGGCCCCAAGTTCCTGCTTTGCGCTCCATAAATGTATTTAAGAAGCTTCTTCTGTCTTGCTCCGTCTCTTGCCAATCCGTTCCAGTTGTTTCCGAAGCGGGACATAAATGATCAAGGCAAACACAAAATGAATGAACAAATTAGGAATCATGTATTCAAGCAACGCCCAGTCAAAGGTCACGTGGTTAAGTTGGAAGAGCTTGTACAGGAAGAATAGCATGGTGTCATTAAGCAGACTCCCCAAAATGACAACCGACACCATCACCGGCAGTGGTGCACGCGGTGCTTGAAAAATGAGTCCCATCATGTATGCCGATAAACCCATTGAAAATCCGTAAGGCCCAATCATCTCGCCATAGAAAACGACGTCATGTAATAGTCCAAATAATATACCAAGCACTAAAGCCGTGTGTCGATGGTGATATACAGCGATAAACAAAATTGCGATATAAACCAGATTGGCAGAAATACGCATGTGCCAGCCGGAAGGAATAAGCAGCGGCAGAATCGTGCCTTCCGCAATGAACAAAACGAATAGTAACAGGAACAAGACTTGCTTGCGCGTCACCATTACTCTTTTACCTCAGGCGGAATAATGACAATCAGTTCTTTCCAGTCAAGGAAGCTAGCATATGGTTCGATAATCGCAGTCCTTGTTAAACCGTACTCCCCAACTTCGACCTTCTCCACTTTCCCAATCCGCATGTACTTCGGAAAATTGTTAATAATTCCGGAAGAGATGATCTCATCATCCTCTTGGATATCAGAATCCTCTGAAATCTTGGTCATCTTGAGCATGCCTGTCTTCGGATCATAACTCTCAATCATACCAAACACTTTTTCCTTACCTACTGCCGTTGCTGCAATGGCATTGGATGTTGGATCATTGGCGTCCATGGACGTTAACAGATTAACCGTTGATGTATATGAGCTGACATGACTGATCACGCCGACCAGCCCTTCCTGTGAGGTAACAGCCATACCCGGCTTGATTCCCGCGTTCTCACCGATATCAATGTTAATGGTTCTGCTGTTTGGATCCGAATTGGCACTGATAACTTGCGCAATTCGTGAACCATAATTATACCGATTTTTCTGTTCTTCCGTGAAATTCAGTGCTTTTTGAAGCTGCTCGTTCACCTGTTCCATATCATTGTACTTCAGGCGATCCCGGGTATAGTGCCCCATCGCGATGCGAAGCTCTTCATTCTCTTCATATACCGTACGCATGTTCGCTACATCTTTGAAAAAGCCCGCTACATAAGAAGCGGGCTTGTAAAATACGTATTGTACAAATCCAACTGAATCCTTCAGGAATTTCTCCGGCCAGGATAGAGTGGTTCGCGGACTGAGCGTAAAGCCCATTAACGCGATAAATGTAACAAGGCCCACCAGCAAAACAAAAAGTCTTTTGTTGCCTAGCAGTTTAAACAGTTCGAACACCCTCTAACATCCATTATTCTCTTCCGAGCCATGCCCGGCGGGGAGACTGTCAGACCTGTAGTCCCTGCGAGAATATCAGCTGACCCTCCCCTGTTAAGCGGGTAATAGCTCATCCCCGGGGTTAACCGGGTACTCTATAACGATACCTTGCCACTTGGTCGCAATGCCAAGTTAGGCAAATACCAATTAACGTTTGGAACGAACTGCCGAACTGCTTCTGCTTTTGAACAAATGAATATTCTCTAGCGCTTTACCTGTTCCGATCGCTACACAATCCAGCGGGTTCTCAGCCACAATGACAGGCATTCCTGTCTCACCAGCCAGAAGCTTGTCCAAGTTGCGAAGCAATGCCCCACCACCTGTAAGAACGATACCCCGATCCATGATATCGGCAGCAAGTTCAGGCGGGCATTTTTCCAGTGTTACTTTTACTGCTTCAACAATCGCATTCACTGTATCAGCCAGCGCTTCGCTGATCTCGTCCGAAGTAATCGTAATCGTCTTCGGCAGACCTGTTACGAGGTCGCGTCCACGAATTTCCATCGTTTCTACTTGCTCCAATGGCATTGCTGATCCAATGTCCATCTTCAATTGCTCCGATGTACGCTCACCGATCATCAGATTGTATTGACGTTTGATGTACTGGATCACGGATTCATCCATCTCGTCACCTGCTACACGAACCGAACGGCTCGTTACGATACCGCCAAGAGAAATAACAGCCACTTCCGTAGTACCGCCACCAATATCGACTACCATACTACCCGTCGGTTCCCATACAGGCAGATCTGCACCAATTGCAGCTGCAAAAGGCTCTTCAATCGTATAGGCTTCACGTGCTCCAGCCTGCTTTGTTGCATCTTCAACCGCACGTTGTTCTACTGCAGTAATCCCGGATGGTACACATACCATCACGTTCGGATGACGTTGGAATATGGAGCGTTGTTTCTGCGCCTCACGGATGAAATATTTGATCATCGTTGCCGTTGTATCGAAATCGGCAATAACGCCATCTTTCATCGGACGAATGGCACGAATGTTACCTGGTGTACGTCCAATCATTTTTTTGGCGGCTTCACCTACTGCCTCGATGGTTTTAGTATCTGTCCGTATAGCGACAACCGAAGGTTCCCGCACCACAATTCCTTTTCCTCGCACATAAACCAACGTATTTGCTGTCCCCAAGTCAATACCCAAATCTTTCGTAAAACCACCAAACATAACATAATCTCCTTTTCTGCCTCATATAGCCGCTCTATGCTGATCCAGAGCGTAACAATTTCATTCCCACGCAGCACGTGGAGCTAATATTCGCATTTGTTTTTTTGCATTTGTAAAGTGAACCTATCTTTTACGGACAACGCCGTTAACATTCATAGGAAAACATCAACGCCAACCATTATATTATACTAAGCCCTTCTCCTTCAAACTTACGTACGTTCCATCTCCGATAATAATATGATCAAGCACGTCAATGCCGACAATAGCACCTGCTTCAATCAGTCTCTTGGTTATTTGGATATCCTCCGGACTAGGCGTAGGATCACCACTCGGATGGTTGTGTGCGCACACAATCGATGCGCTGCTGCATTTGATGGCAGCCCTGAACACTTCACGTGGATGTACAATCGAAGCGTTAAGGCTGCCCATGGAGAGTGTTTCCTGGGCAATAATATGATTTTTGCTATTCAAAAAGAGACACACAAAATGCTCTTTCTGCAAGTAACGCAATTGTTCCATTAGGATGTCGGCTGCATCACGCGGTGTACGAATTGAAGTCGACTGTATGAGTCTGCTCTTCGCAATTCGATGCCCAAGCTCAATACCGGCTTTCAATTGCACAGCCTTGGCATTGCCGATCCCTTTCATTGCAGTCAATTCTTCCAGACTCAGATCCATCAACGAGCGAATGCCGCCCGCTTCAGCCAGAATCCGCTGTGCCATATGCACCGCGGATTCCTGTCTTGTGCCTGTTCGAAGTAAAATCGCCAGCAATTCAGCATGGCTTAAGGCGCCCGCCCCGTATTCCATCATGCGTTCTCTCGGGCGTTCTTCCTGGGGGATGTCGCGCATCATGTATTGAGGCGACTCCATATGTTCCCTCTTTTCAGTTCAAAACGTCTATTGGCTTCATTCATGTTCGCGGCAACACATGGACGCCAAACCCATCCAACATATCACTCAGCAAGGATAGGGGAAGGCCAACCACATTAAAATAGCATCCTTCAATACGGTCGATCAGTGAAGCGCCAATGCCCTGAATGGCATAAGATCCTGCCTTGTCCGAAGGCTCTCCAGTCTGCACATAGGCACGGATCGTCGCATCCGAAAGTTCTTTCATCGTTACATCGGTCTGGCGATAATGAACTACAGACTGACCATTCCCCGCATCAATACAAGCGACACCGGTAAACACCCGATGTACGCGGCCCTGTAGCCGGGATAACATACGTTCAGCATCGGCTTCGTCTACGGGTTTGCCCAGAATTTCTTTATCCAGGACAACAACGGTATCACTACCAACAATAATGGCTTCCTGCTCACGGCCTTCAAGCCCGCGATACACAGCAAGCGCCTTGCGCAAAGCAAGCTCCTGTACCGTCTGTTCAGGTGTCCATTCTGGTGGCGTATCTTCATCGGCATGACTTGGTATTACATCAAACGCTAGGTGGAGTGATGCGATCAGTTCTTTGCGCCGAGGCGATGTGGAGGCCAGAATAATAGGGCGCTGCTGAGTGTTATTCATCATGAACGGCTCCTTATGCTACGGCAACATCCTGTCCTTATCACGATAATAGATGTCACTGGTTTATTTTTTTCGTCATAACTCGTCATTCTCCTACAGCCTGCGATACAGCCACACAGCGGCAATCATACCGATCAGACTCAGAAGGCTCATTTGAAATTGAAGTGAAATATCATAACTGATAATATCCAGATCAGCCTGTGGCGACCAACGTATGGTCGTGGCTTTTGTAAGAAAGGCTACTGCCTTAACAGACTGCAGTGCCTTGGCGATCCACGCTCCGACCATCCAGCCGAGCAGTAGAAACAGCAATAACATGCCGAAGTTTTTTTTCATCGGTAATCTTCCCTCGCCATTTTTTGACACCCACATTATTATACGGGGTTTTGTACATCAATACAAACACAAATCCGGCAAGGGGAACTATTTCCAGTTCCTTGCCGGACAGGTATTTCCAAGCGTTGTTATGGGAAAGAGCATGTTACTGCTTTATCGCTTCAAGCCATTTTTTCTGTTGCAGTACGTATTCCATCAGATCGGACTGTACAGACCACATGTGCACATCATCCGGGTTTTTGTTGTACTCAGCGATAGCCGTAATTGCACGATTCATCGATTTCTCCATTCCGCCAATCATAGGTTGTACCTCTGCGGTTAGGCCGGGTGAAAGACTATTCAAACCGGTCAACCATGACTCGTGCTTATTCTGAATTGCGGTCATCGTTTCTGTAGGGACTGCTACCGGGGTAGATTGTCCCAGTTGCTGAATGGACAAGGTAGATAGTTGTTCGATTAGTGCAGAACTGTTTGTAAAGAAAAGCTGTACATCCTCTTGCTTGCCACCAAATATGGCCGGATTGATCTCAGGGTTCACGATCTCCTTGACGTACAGTTCGACTCCCTGAGCTTTAAGTCTGGTGCTAAGTAGCTTGGCCTCTTCACGATCAGCTGAAATACCTGCATATACCCGATTACCATCTTCAGGATCCGTACCTGCGGCTATACCTGCTTGAGCCAATTCTAGCTTGGCCTGTTCGGCTCGTTCGGGTGAACTAAAGACGCCGTATTGAAGTGCATAATACGTGGTGCCAGTCGCAGCTGCCTGAAGCTGCTGCTCTGTTCCTGCAACGCCCTCCTGACCTGTCACGGAGGAAACTGCCTGATTAACGGGCAGAAGATCACCTGGCTTCGCGGCTCCTTCTTTATTAAAAAATGAAAGAATAACCATGCCGAATAGTGCTCCCGTAACGAGTGCCCCGGTAACAGAGCCAATCATTTTCCAGCCCCTTGGAGGGCGATTACGCTTATAGGAATAGTTCTCGGAATCTACTAGCCAGTCGTGTCCTTGATCATCATGCGTATTGGACAGATCGCGACGATCTTCCTCCGGATCTGCTATGTGATTATGATAACCGTAACCTGATCTGTCCCCAAGATCATGGGCCTCATCCAAGTTCGAATCAGGGCTCATCCGTTGTTCAGGGTCAGGTACAGTAGAGCTTGTCAGCACCGTCTCTCCCCAGTCTCCGGGGATATCTTCTGGTGTCCAAGACGGGGTTGTATCCAGTTTCTCAGGCGTTCGCGTATGATTGCGCGGTAATTCTTCACTCAACGTCACCAATGGACTGGACGCGGAAATCCTCTTATTTTCAGGCTTGTCCGACTCATGATCCCCGAAGCGAAACGTCATTCTAGCATTGCTCACCCGTACCCTCTCCTTTGTCCCATTTATATCAGCTATATGCAGAGATGGGAGAAGACATTCCATTTAACGCAAAAAACGCCTGCTTCTTATCGAAGACAGGCGTTTTCTGATTGATTTATTTCAATCCTTTGGCAAGGGTATCGCCGACTTTCCAAATATCACCTGCGCCCATCGTGATCACAAGATCTCCTGGCTGCAGACGATGCTGCAAATCAGCTACAACTTCCTCTTTCGTTGGCAGATAACGCGCAGAAGCATTACTGTTTTGAACGATCAGTTCAACCAGTCTCGCTGAGGTTACCCCTTCGATCTGTTTTTCGCCCGCAGGAGAATAGATATCGGTAATAAGCACTTCATCCGCTTCCGCAAAAGCACGACTGAATGCATCCAGCAGGAAGAACGTCCGCGTATAACGCTGTGGCTGGAATACCGCAATAATGCGCTTGCCCGTTGCTTTGGCCGCACTAATGGTTGCTTCAATCTCGGTAGGGTGATGAGCATAATCATCGATGATCAGCATATCACGTGCCTCGCCCAATACCTGGAATCTGCGTTTCGCTCCGTGGAACTGGATGATGGCCGCCACAATCTTCTCAAACGGAATACCTGCTTCCAGACAGGTAATCACGGTAGCCATCGCATTATAAACGTTATGTTTACCTGGAACCGATAACTCCACCGTGCCCATAGCAACACCCTGGTGATTCATCGTAAAGGAGATCCGGCGATCGCCCAATACAATATCCGTAGCTGTATAATCCGCAGCACGGTCGATACCATAAGTTGTGATCCGTGACTTGAGTTCTGGCAAAATCGCTTGAACATTCTCATCGTCAGAACACACAATGGCTGTTCCTTCCGGACGAATCTGGCTCAGGAACTGCACATAAGCCTTTTTGAGTTCCTCAAAATCACTGTTATAATTCTCCAGGTGATCTGCCTCAATATTCGTTACAATACCGAGCCATGGATGGTACTGCAAAAATGAACCATCACTCTCGTCCGCCTCAGCGACAACCCAGTCACCTTGACCGGCCTTCGCGTTGGTACCCACATTCATGATTTCTCCGCCAATAATATATGTCGGGTCTGTATCACATTTATCCATAACAAGTGCAATCATGGATGAGGTGGTTGTTTTACCATGGGCACCGGCCACAGCCACACCCTTACGTTCGTTCAACAAACGTGCAAGCATCTGGGAACGATGCAGAATCGGAATGTTCAGCTCAGCAGCTGCTACCCGTTCCACATTATCTGCAGGCGCTGCCGTAGAGTAGACAACCAGGTCTGCTCCAGTGACATGCTCTGCCGTATGTCCGATATATATTTTCGCTCCCTTGGCTGCCAACTTCTCGGTCAACTCCTGCGAAGCGACATCCGATCCGGTAACGGTATATCCCATTTCCAGCATAACTCTTGCGATGGCACTCATGCCATATCCGCCAATCCCTATAAAATGAACGTGTTCCGATGTATTTAACAAAACTTTCACCAACCTTTTTCAGAATCGGTTTGATGCAAAAGGGCTGCCCGCACATCCGCAATCAGGTACAGTGTGCCGGAGACCACCCCCAGATCTTCCGCTTCCGTCCGTGACTTCAATAGATCAAGTGCCTTTGCCCATTCGGGCTCGACGATGATTTCCAGTTCCTGCTTCGCAATGGCGGGACGTACCCGTTCGACAATCTGCAGCAATTCGGCTGCATCCATTTTGCGTCGGAAATCTGGCTCGGTCAGGATCAGCGTATCCACTAGTGGCAGTATATGCTGCAAATACGCTTCGTGATGCTTATTCGCCAACATACCCATCATCAAAATTAACTTATTGTGAGGATATACCTCCATAATACTCTTGGCCAGTGACTCTGCCCCCTCCGGATTATGTGCTCCATCGAGCACAATTCGAGGTTCATCGACGACTTTTTCGAATCTCCCTGCCCAGAAGGCATTCTTCAGTCCAAGTGCAATATCGTTGTCATCCAGCATAAATGCCATGTATTGTCTGAGCAATTCAAGCACCATTAGTGCGGCCGCAGCATTGTCACATTGATGTGAACCCTGCATGCTTATGCGAACGTCCAGGTCGCGAAACGGGCCTGTAAAATGAAAAGATTGTCCGCTCTCATTGCTATCCATTCTATGATAAGAGAATTGATCTCCAGCCAAATACAAGGTTGATTGAGACTGCTGTGCTTTCTCCTGAATTACCTTCACAGCTTCGGGTTGAGTCGCGCAGGTCACAACGGGTACTCCCGGCTTGATAATCCCTGCCTTTTCCCAGGCAATCTGCTCAATCGTGTCTCCAAGCACATCCGTGTGATCCATACCAATGTTGGTGATGACGGACACAACAGGTGCAACAATATTCGTTACGTCCATCCTTCCCCCTAGCCCCGTCTCCCATACCACAACGTCAGGGTAGCACTCTTCTGCATAATACAGAAGCGCGAGAGCCGTGGACACCTCAAACATCGTTGGTGATCCAAGTGGGGTCGATGCCATTTCCATGACCAGCGGGCGCAACCGATTCGAGAGCTTAAGCAGGATTTCTTCGGGAATATCCTCACCGTTGTATTGAAAACGGTTTGTAAACTTGGTGATATAAGGGGACGTAAAGGTGCCCACATCATATCCAGCCTGTAGAAGCACTGACGTCAAAAAAGCGCAAGTCGAACCTTTGCCGTTCGTTCCCGCGACGTGAATAAATTTGAGACGTTGGTGTGGATTGCCCAACATGGACATCAGACTCTCGATTCGTTCCAATCCAGGTCGAATGCCAAAAGGAATAAGGCCATTGATCCAGTCCACGGCCTCGTTATACGTAAGTAAAGGAGCTGCTGCATCTGTCCCGTCTAATTGCGTCATCTGATTCACCTTCGGTCCCGAGTTTGATTGAAAAAAGCGGCCGGATGGCATAATAGCTCTCCATCCGACCCAGATATATTAACCTTTCAGTTCCTTGATTCGTGCAATCACTTTATCCCGTTTATCGGAATAATCTGCTTGCTTGGCGCGCTCTTCCTCAATAACCTTGGCAGGAGCTTTGGCTACAAAGCCTTCATTCGCCAGCTTTTTCTCCACACGGAGTACTTCGCCCTCAAGGTTCTGCAACTCTTTCTCCAGGCGAGCCACTTCCTGCTCGATATCAATAAGACCTGCCAGTGGCAAGTATAGCTCTGCCCCCGTAATGATCGCAGTCATTGCCTTATCCGGCGAGCTTAGCTCCAGCCCACTATCGAACTCGGACGTATTACAGAAACGTTTGATGTAGTGACTGTTACGCGCAATGATACTGGATGTCTCAGCACTGTTTGCTTTGACCATCAACTCGATCTTTTTGCTCATCGGCACGTTCACTTCTGCACGAATGTTCCGAACTGCACGAATGGTATCCATGAGCAGGTTCATCTCGGCAACAGCCTCTGGATTCTCGAGTGCAGGATCATATACCGGCCAGGAAGCCAGCGTAATGGTCTCTCCCTCATGAGGCAGATGCTGCCAGATCTCTTCGGAGATATATGGCATAAACGGATGAATCAGGCGCATCGTCTGATCCAGCACATAAGCCAACACGGATTGTGTTTTCTTCTTGGCAATCGGATCTTCTCCGTAGAAGGACAGTTTCGCAAACTCAATGTACCAGTCACACAGGTCATCCCAGATAAAGTTATACAGCACACGGCCTGTTTCCCCAAATTCATACGCTTCGATTAGACGCGTAATATCACGAGAAGTTTCGTTCAGACGGTGTAAAATCCAATAATCCGCTGTGCCAAGCTCTCCGCTAATGTCACGTTCCTGATAGGTGAATCCTTCCAGATTCATCAATGCAAAGCGCGAAGCATTCCAGATCTTGTTGGCAAAGTTACGCGCCTGCTCCACCCGTTCCCAACGGAAACGCAGATCCTGACCTGGCGTGCTGCTCGTTGAGATCATGTAACGCATTGCATCTGCGCCATATTTCTCAATCACATCGAGCGGGTCTACACCGTTGCCCAATGATTTGGACATTTTGCGTCCATCTGCGTCACGAACAAGACCATGCATCAGCACATCCTTGAACGGAATCTCATCAGTGAATTCCAATGCAGTGAAAATCATACGTGCAACCCAGAAATATATGATGTCATACCCTGTCACAAGTACACTTGTCGGATAATAACGTTGCAGATCTTCCGTATCTTCCGGCCAGCCCAATGTGGAGAAAGGCCATAATCCGGAGCTAAACCATGTATCCAGAACGTCTTCATCCTGTCTGAGCTTGCGTCCAGCATTCTCTGGCAGCGTCGTCGGATCTTCAGCAGATACGATGATTTCACCCGTTTCCTCATCATACCAGGCAGGAATACGATGTCCCCACCACAGTTGACGTGAAATACACCAGTCACGAACGTTTTCAATCCAGTTCAGATAGGTTTTCTCAAAACGATCCGGAACAAAATTAACCCCTTCGCCGCTCTGTTGTTTCTTAATCGCTCTCTCTGCAAGTGGCTTCATCTCAACGAACCACTGTGTAGACAGATACGGCTCAACAACAGCTCCAGTACGCTCACTGTGTCCAACCTGGTGCGTGTGATCTTCAATATTGATCAATACGCCTTGCTCTTGCAAGTCAGCAACAATCTGCTTGCGGCAGTCACTGCGATCCAGTCCCTGATACTTGCCTGCCTCTGCATTCATTGTGCCGCTCTCATCCATTACCGTAATTTGAGGCAGATCATGACGAAGACCTACTTCAAAGTCATTCGGATCATGCGCAGGCGTGATTTTAACTGCACCACTTCCGAACTCTTTATCCACATAATCATCAGCGATAATTGGAATTTCGCGTCCAATGATAGGCAGTACAAGTACTTTACCAATCATATCTGCATAGCGCTCATCCTTCGGATGAACAGCAACCGCTGTATCGCCCAGCATCGTTTCAGGACGCGTTGTTGCCACGGTAACGTAGCCACTTCCGTCTTTGAGCGGGTAACGCAGATGGTACAAGTGACCTTGAACCTCTTTATATTCAACCTCAATGTCGGACAGAGCTGTCCGGTTCACCGGGTCCCAGTTAATAATCCGTTTGCCTCGGTAAATAAGGCCTTTTTCATACAATTGAACAAATACTTTGCGAACCGCTTGGGACAGACCTTCATCCAGCGTAAAACGTTCACGTGAGTAGTCAAGCGACAAGCCCATTTTGCCCCATTGCTGACGAATGGTAGTGGCATATTGATCTTTCCAGTCCCATACTTTCTCCAAAAACTTCTCGCGTCCCAGATCATAACGTGTCAGACCTTCTTCACGCAGTTTCTGCTCCACTTTGGTCTGGGTAGCAATGCCTGCATGGTCGGAACCCGGAAGCCACAGTGCATCATAGCCCTGCATCCGTTTCGTACGGATCAGTATATCCTGCAGTGTAAAATCGAGCGCATGCCCGATGTGCAGCATCCCCGTCACATTCGGGGGGGGGATAACAATCGTATACGGCTCGGCATCTTTACGTTGACCGGCTTTGAAATATCCACGTTCCATCCAGGTAGAGTACCATTTATCTTCTGCCGCCTTTGGATCGTAAGTGGTCGGCATTTCTGTTGCAGCTGATTTTTTTTCCTCAGACATGTGTCATTCCTCCGTTACTTATCATCTTCGCCAAAAAAAACAAAAAAAACCTTTCATCCATCAAAGGACGAAAGGTTAGCTTTCGCGGTACCACCTTTGTTTCACGCAGACAGCGAGATAGACTTCACCCTCTGTACATGACGTGACACTTCAAGCAGATAACGGCTGCGACCGGCCCATCCTACCTCAGAAATAAATGACGATAAATCTCATTCATCCCTTGTATTCAAACAGGCAACTCCCGGGCGACTTCGATCAGTTGGTTCCTGCGGAATCTCACAGCGCTACAATTCCACTCTCTGATAGGTCATACTGTCTACTACTCCCGTTCCACGTTGTTCTTCAAAAAACCTACACACATCATACCTTGCTCTTGCGCGATAGTCAACCTGACAACAGCGGAAAAAGAGCGCTGGAATGCAGGTTTAGGACGAATCATGCAAAAACCCGCAATCCTCAAGGGGATCACGGGTCCTAACGAAGGCTTTTAACTACGGATTAAGGAATGTACAATATCTGACCTTCTTCCACAACCTGTTCAGATAATCGGTTATACAACTGAAGTTCCCTCGTGCTCAATTGGTATCGATCTGCAATGGCATCAAGTGTATCTTCTCGCTGAACGATACACAGTTTCACCTTGCGGAATGGGGTCTGATCCACGATCGTCCCCAGGAACAGATTCTTCCACTCCACATCATCAGCTGGATACGTTTCTTCCTGTGACACACCAGCAGGGATCTCCTCGCCTCGCTCCACTTCGGCATCGCGCGTTGCTCTGCCAGAGGATAACAAGGAAGAGATACCTACACCCTCCTCTTGCCTTGGTGCGGATTGTTTCTTGCTCCCAAAAGCAACCTTCAGCTCCGGCTTGTCTTCCGTCTCACCTACAGGTTCAGGAACAAATGCTTCGTTCTGCACAAACTCGTCTACCCCATTCGCTTCAAAGGACGGCAGGTCTTCCTCCGCATTGTCTGGTGCGGACGAAGCAAATACACCCTGCCAGTTCTCAGCCTGTGATTCCACCGGAACATCGGCAACGGCGGGGTTCTCCTGCTGGGGTACAGATCTTGCTGATTCGAAGTGCCATACATCCGGTGCATCCGGTACACTCGGTGGTACCAACTCATCAGATGATTGTGCAGCCAGCTCAGAGGTTTCTTGATCTGAACTTCTCGGGTTCGCAGGCAATGCATCCACGGAAGGCTCGGACCACACAGAAGACTCTTCCTCGAGAGGCAGCAACGGATCTGATTCCGGATAAGAAGCTAGCCGGTCAGCGGTCTCAGCCATAAATGACGAGATGGGAGTAGGTTCACTGTATTGCTCATGGGATGCCAGTTCATCTCCATCTGCTGTCAGAGATGCGAGATCTTCGTTTGCATCAGGTTGTCTGGGATCGTTAGCATCCTCTGCACTCTGCTCTTCCGACTGAATTGACTCGGTCGAAGACGGAGGCACATATTCCTGCTGCCATTCTTCGCTATTTCTTAAGGTCTCTTCTCTTGTGGACAGATCAGCGAATTCCGGGGCACCATATGCGAGTTCTGCTGCATTCGCAAGTCTCTCTTCCTCACTCCGCTGGAGCAGATACTCTTGTGCAAATGCATTAGGATCGTTGCCTGACTGTTCTGCTTCATCGGAACGGTTGAGTTGCTGAGAGTCGGGTGAGTGAACAACAGTGAACTCATCTGCTGACCACACTTGTGGCTCCTCAACAGGAAAGCCCTCGATGCCTCGCAGCGACAACACGCCTGTAATGTTCAGACTTCGATTGGATAACAGATCCACGTCAAAATTTTCGATTTCGATGGAAATATCCTCAATCGATCTGACCCGGTTCAGAGGCACCGTGATCTCCACAGGAATGAAGTGTTTGAGCTCCTCTGAAGACTCGTTTTCTCCTCTGTACGCACCTGTAAGTAACAGATGCCCTCTTAACGTGGCATGATCATCCTGCCCTATGACTTGAATGCGCGGGTATAGTTCAATTTCCTCCAATTCCTCAATCGCAGGGACTCCCTCAGACAAATGAACGCGCTCATAAATATCGAACCGCAAACCATAAGGTTGATTCAACAAAGGTGGCGTCCTCCTTTCGGCATATGTTCACCATGATCCTTCTCATGGGACTGATCCATGGTCCAAATCCTTCGTTACCCCATCTATATGCCTTAAATGGGATGGGCATGCCACCTTTTGAAAAACCTTGCTATATAAAGCTAAATAGAGAATGTTGCACCTAGCCACTTCGATGACAGAATAACCTTCCGATCACTGTTATCCCCAGATTTTTTTGATTCCCTTCTTCAAAGGGAAAATCCGGGGATAGACTTATGCTTCCGAAGTAGCTTTCTTTCAGAAAGCTTTTAGGCGAACGCTCCGCTTCTTCACGTTATTTCTGTCCTCTCCGTTCTCGTTTAACTATTAAAGTTCGCTTTATATCATTTATTAATACACCTTTTCACGCTCCGCCAGTTGTGTGAAATCGGATGGCCAAGGGTCATTCACTTCAATCATCGCTCCGGTTAAAGGATGACTAAACTTCAGCATCTCTCCGTGAAGTGCTTGCCGTCCAATGGCATCCGCTCTACCTCCATACAACGCATCACCAATAAGCGGGTGTCCAGCATAACTCAGGTGTACACGAATTTGGTGTGTGCGACCTGTATCCAGCTTTAATCGAACAAGGGTTGCTCGTTCCCATACTTCGACGATCTCCACATGGGTAACGGCTTCCTGTCCACCTTCCGAGACACGTCGGCGCTGCTTGTGATGTCTGTCCTTGCCAATCGGAGCATCAATTTTGTGGAGTTCAGGGGATAATTGTCCACCTGCAATGGCTACATAATGGCGGCCAATCTCTTTGCGCCGCATCGCTTCATCCAGTTTGGCGAGAGCAAAAGCATTTTTGGCATATAAGACAGGTCCGGTTGTATCCTCATCCAGTCGATGAACATGGCGTACGCTCGCCTGAATTCCATTCATTTCATAATAGGAGGCAACCGCATGATCCAGCGTAATGGCCTGATCAGCACGGCTTCCATCCGGATGCAGTTTCATGCCTGCCGGTTTATGCACAACCAGACAGAAGTCATCCTCATACAATACATCCACCTCAGCCCAGCGTGGCTCGACATCAATCGGCTGGGACGCAAAAAGGGCCAGCCGAAGCCGGTCCCCTGCAAGTTGTATTCCTCGGTTTGCTTTCAGCTGACGAAGCATTTTCTCCGGAAACTGAAGCTCAGACAATAGCCACTGCTCCGCAGCCATCGGTTTGTCCGAACTGCCTGTTACGGCTTTCCCTGGCATCAGCTCAAGCCATTCCCCGCGGCGTTTCCAACTTTTGATGGTCATAGCGATTGAAGAGCCTTACGATTCGCCTCGATCGTATCATCAATATCCTGCTCCGTGTGAACACCAGAGACAAACATGCCTTCGTATTGCGAAGGTGCAACACTCACACCTTGATCAATCATGGCCGCAAAATAACGACGGAATTGATCCAGATTACTTTCTTTGGCAATATCATAGTTGGTTACCGGAACGGTACTGAAGAACGGACATACCATCGAACCAACACGGTTAATGGTTATTGCAACACCCGTCTCCGCTGCATTTTTTTCAAATCCGGCTTGCAGGCGTGCGGATAGTGTCTCCAGGCGGTCATAGACCTCCGGTGTCAACAGTTTCAGTGTGGTATATCCTGCTGCCATAGCCAGCGGATTCCCGCTCAATGTACCTGCCTGATAGATCGGCCCTGTAGGCGCAATCTGTTCCATCAGATCTCGACGACCACCATAAGCGCCAACCGGAAGTCCGCCACCAATTACTTTACCAAGACAAGTCAGGTCAGGTGTAACCCCAAAGCGTCCCTGGGCACAGTTCAACCCTACGCGGAAACCGGTCATGACTTCGTCAAAAATGAGCAAGCTGCCATACTGCGTCGTCAAACTGCGCAAGCCTTCAAGGAAACCGGAAGCCGGAGGTACAACGCCCATATTACCCGCCACAGGTTCCACAATCACAGCGGCCAGTTCTTCCCCATAACGTTCAAAAGCAAGCGTCACGGACTCCAGATCGTTATAAGGCACCGTAATTGTATTCACAGCTACCCCTTCAGGTACTCCCGGACTATCTGGCAGCCCCAGTGTTGCAACACCCGATCCAGCCTTAATCAGCAAGCTGTCCGCATGTCCATGATATGATCCTTCAAACTTCAGAATTTTACTGCGTCCGGTTACCCCGCGTGCCAGTCGAATGGCACTCATCGTTGCTTCCGTACCGGAGTTTACCATCCGAACGATATCGATGGAAGGTACACGCTCACATACCAGTTTCGCCATCTCGGTCTCCAGCAAAGTCGGTGCACCAAAGCTTGTTCCTTTCAAAGCTGTCTCACGCAAAGCTTCTACTACGGCAGGATGAGCATGTCCCATAATGAGTGGTCCCCACGATCCCACATAGTCAATAAAAACATTGCCATCAATATCGTAGATTTTGGACCCTTCTCCACGCTCTGCATAGATCGGGGTAAGCCCCACCGATTTGAATGCGCGTACAGGGCTGTTCACACCCCCAGGTATGTACTGCTTTGCTTCTTCAAATGCGCTACGTGATCGCTCATCATTGCGACGATTGCTTTGTTGTGCAGTCATGAATATCCTCCTTAATGTAATTTATTTTATTTCTCAGCCAGCCAGCGTGAAGCGTCTTTTCCGTAATAGGTAATAATCATATCTGCGCCTGCGCGTTTCATGCTGAGCAGGATTTCCATGGCGACTTTTTTCTCATCAATCCAGCCTTGCATCGCCGCTGCCTTCACCATGGCATACTCGCCACTTACATTATAGGCCACAAGCGGAAGATCAAATTGATCCTTAATCGTACGCATGACATCAAGATAGGACAGGGAAGGTTTAACCATTAGCATATCCGCTCCTTCGAGCACATCCGTCTCTGCTTCACGCAAGGCTTCACGCGCGTTCGCCGGGTCCATCTGATACGACTTGCGGTCTCCGAATTGTGGTGTGGAATCCGCAGCTTCACGGAATGGACCATAGAATGCCGACGCGTATTTTACAGAGTAGGACATGATCGGAATGTGACTGAAGCCATTCTCATCCAGCCCGGCACGGATTGCTTGTACAAATCCATCCATCATGTTGGATGGTGCAATAATGTCCGCTCCTGCTTTCGCTTGGGACACTGCCGTTTGCACGAGTAGATCCAGTGATTCGTCATTTAACACATCTCCGCAGATGTGGCCGTCAATCTCCACGGTGTGTACCATACCGCAGTGACCGTGATCCGTGAATTCACACAGACAAGTATCTGCAACAACCAGCAGCTCTGGGTACCACGATTTGATCAATCTCGTCGCTTCCTGCACAATGCCATCTTCAGCAAAACCAGATGAACCTACACTGTCCTTCGTCTCCGGAATACCGAATAATAGCACGGCTGGTATCCCCAACTCGGCTATTTCCGTTACTTCCTCTTGAAGACGGTCCAACGAGAAGCGGAACACGCCAGGCATGGATTTGATTTCGGATTTTACATTATGTCCATATGTCACATAGATCGGTTGAATAAAGTCATCCACGGTTAGATGGGTCTCTCTGACCATATTGCGGATACCTGTGGATTGGCGTAAACGGCGATGCCGTACAATTGGAAAACTCATATGTGTAAACCTCCTTGAAAATTAAATAGAGCAAAAAGGGAAGCGCGCTGGTATCCTATCGAATTCAGCACGCTTCATATGTTGACATGATTACATGTGTATTAATTTCGAAGTGCGCCTTCTTTGGTGCCTGTACGTTTCCAGTCGCAGAGCACTGTGATCAAGCTATCCATCGTTGCTTCCTCTGCCATCAGTGTAACCTTTAGTCCAGCGGCCTCTGCCGTCTTCGCTGTAACAGGTCCGATACACGCGACCTCCACATCTTTCAATAAAGGCAATGGATCTTGCAATCCCATACGTTTCAACATACTCATGAAGTTGGTAACCGTCGATGAACTTGTGAAGGTCACCGCATGAATGCCACCTTCTTCAAGCAACTTAAGCAATTCGTCATCATCCTCACCAGCGAGGATCGTATCGTAGATGATGGCTTCGGTGACATGAAGTCCTCGTTCTCTCAACTGGTCACGCAACCACGTACGTGCAAGATCACCGTGCGGAAGCAGCACTCTCTGACCTTCCTTCAGTTCACTTTCAAAAGTCTCAAGCATGCCTTCGGCCTGGAAAGGGCCTTTGACAACTTCAGCTACGATGCCATGTTTGCGCAACGCGTCTGCGGTGGAAGGCCCTACGGCTGCAATTCTCGCTTGATGAATCGAGCGTATGTCCTTGCCTTCCTGTTCCAGATGGCGGAAGAAAAACTCAACACCGTTCACACTTGTGAAAAATACCCAGTCAAAGGTATTTAAAGCACTGAAGGCGTCTTTGACACTTTGCTTGGCAGATTCACTGGACGGCATGACCGTCTCAATGACCGGAAATTCATACGGCTCCCCGCCGAGTTCCTCAATGCGATTCACCAGTTCACTCGCCTGACTGCGAGCACGGGTCACCAGAATTCGTTTGCCAAACAGCGGCAGCGCTTCTGCCCATTTCAACTGTTCCCGCTGATTGACGACATCCCCCACCACAATAACTGCAGGCGGTTGGAAATTGGCTGCGATCACTTTCGCTTCTATATCTTCAAGGGTACCTGTAATGGTATCCTGTTCCGCTCGTGTTCCCCAACGAATCAGAGCCACAGGTGTCTGCGCTGGACGACCATGACGAATCAATTGTTCGCTGATATATCCAATTTTGGCAACCCCCATCATAAATACAAGTGTGCCCGTAGCATTCGTCACTTTATCCCAATGGATACTGCGATCAAGCTTGTCCGGACTCTCATGCCCCGTAATAATAGAGATGGAAGATGCATAGTCACGGTGAGTGACAGGAATTCCGGCATACGCAGGTACACTTATTGCAGCGGTTACCCCAGGTACAATCTCAAACGGAATTCCGTTTTTGTGCAACAAATCCGCCTCTTCGCCTACACGTCCAAAGATGGTCGGGTCGCCACCCTTAAGTCGAACTACAACCTTACCTTCCAGAGCCAGATCAACCAACAGTTGATTGATCTCTTCCTGCTTCATCGTATGTCGATCCGGGCGTTTGCCCACGTAAATCTTGACCGCACCGGGTTTCATTTGTTTCAACAATCTCGGACTTGCCAAACGATCGTAGACTACAGCATCGGCTTTACCGATGGATTCCCACCCTTTTACCGTAATCAGCTTCGCATCCCCAGGACCTGCTCCTACCAAAAAGACCTTTCCCACCATGTCTTCATCCCCTAACTTCTGCCAGTATCTGCTCTGCTCCCCGTTCAATCAATCTCCAAGCCACTTCTTCACCCAGACGAACCGGGTCCTTGCCGATCAGAGCTTCCTTAAGAATCAGTCCACCATCCGGCGTGCCGACCATACCTGTTAATTGTAACGTGTTTTCACCATTCAGGGAATCTGCATCTTGCTGAGGTACCCATACCGCATGAGCACCGATCGGAACCTGGCAACCCCCATTCAATACACTGAGAAAACGGCGTTCCGCCTGTACAGGAAATGCTGTCTCTGGATCGTTATACAGCTGCAGCAAGTGCAACAGTTCCTCATCGTCTTCACGACATTCGATACCGAGCGCGCCTTGACCCACCGCCGGAAGGCAAGCTGTTTCCGTCAGGTACTCTGTGATCCGGTCTTCCCAGCCCATACGGTACAATCCTGCAGCTGCCAGAATAATCGCATCGAATCCTTCGGTCTCCAGCTTCCGCAGACGGGAATCAATATTGCCGCGAATCGATTCCAATTGCAAATCTGGACGATAGGCCTTCAATTGACTGGACCGGCGCAGACTGCTTGTTCCAACTCTAGCTCCTTCTGGCAGTTGGTCCAGAGTAAGTCCACCATTGGAGATCAGCGCATCCCGTGGATCTGCACGACGAGGTATAGCCCCATTCGTTAATCCTTCGGGTAACTCGGAAGGCATATCTTTCATACTATGAACAGCCATATCAATCGTACGATCAATCATCGCCTGTTCAATCTCTTTGACAAACAATCCTTTGCCTCCCACTTTTGACAACGTTACATCCAGAATGAGATCTCCTTTGGTAACAATCTTATGTACTTCAAAGTCAAAAGCTAATCCTTCGCGCTCACAAATATCGCGCAAATCCTGAATAACATGGCCTGTCTGGGTTAGCGCAAGCGCGCTCTGTCTACTTCCCACTTTAATTGTACGCATATCTACACTTCCTCCTGATTACGGGATATCCAGTCCCCGATTTCTTCTTCGGTCCACCAACGGAAATGGCCTGTACGAATATCTTCTAATATGTGCATTTCAGTTAACTGCCGGAGCAACGTGCTTCTGAGACTCGGAGAAGTTACACGTGACTTCACCTCAGTCCTCATCTGGTGCAAAAATTCAAGGTACGTCTCATACTCATCCCCAAATTGTCGTTCAAGTGTGGCACGAATCTCCGCTGCAGCTGCTGGACCCGCTCCAGCTGTCGAGATGGCAATGCTTAATCTCCCTCGCCTGACCACGCTTGGCGTGATAAAGCTGCTGTGCTCGGAAGACATCGCGTCATTCACCAGTATGCCCGCGGTCTCCGCATCCTGAACCACCGTTGAATTGACCTCTGAACGGTCAGTCGCTGCATATACGAGAAAGGCCCCCCGCAAATCTCCATTGCGGTAGGACCGGGCTATCCATTGAATTCGGGATTCATGATGCAGTTGTTGTAACACGGGAGTAAGCTCCGGACTAATGACCGTTATCTGTGCCTCGGCATGCAGCAATCCCTTTATTTTACGCTCGGCTACGCGTCCACCACCGACCACGCAGCAATTCTTGCCTGAAGTATTCACAAATATCGGCGTGTAGCGGTCCATACCCTTCACTCTCCCGTCCAACGATGAAACGCTGAATATGCATTGGATAAAAAACTCATAATGACAAATCCATATCCGATCAGTGTCCATCTTGCCATAATAATCGTAGAAAACTGTTTCCTTCTCTTGGATACGAAGTAACCGACATAGATGGCTATGGCAAGACCTGTCGATATGACTTTGAGATCCAAAAGCAGATTCCAGCGCGTTTCCGCCACAATGGATAATACGGCAAGCATCACAGAGACACCAAGGAGCGGTGTCCCGATCAAAGTAGCACCATCCATGTACTTCCCGATCACTTCCAGGCTGGGCAGCCGTCGCATCGTATCATTCCACTTTTTTTTCTTCAGCTTGTAATGCAAGAACAGATATAACAAGGCAAATACCGTACCAACGGTTAACGCTGCAAAACCAAGATTTGCCAAGGTGATATGCATAATAAGTAATCCATGAACGGTTTGCCAGTTGTGCAGTGATATCTCACCAGCCGTGAACCAGAGTCGGTTCAATACGGTAACGGAAAAACCAACAACATTCAGCAACAGAATGACAAATTCAGAACGCTGGATTCGTGTCATGGCGAGCGACATCAACACAATACTGAATGAAAATATAAACAAAAAGTCAAAGGTGGTGTAGATAGGGAAATGTCCTTCGGTCCACATCCGCAAAATAACATGCGTTACCTGTAGCCCCCAAACAACAACAAGAAACCCTGTGCCTGTCCGCTTCGCCCCCGCATTGCGTCGAATGCAGTCCGAGAAATAGAACAGTAGGCTCAGGGCATACATATAGATTAGAGCTTCATAGACTTGTTCAGCAAGGGTCAAGCTGCCCACCCGCCTTATACGCCTGCCGGAGCATAAGCCGGCACGGGGTCTTGCCGGTTTTCGTTAAGGTGAGCGGCTGGTTTGCCCAGAGCCGTGGCATCACTCTGATTTACTTTTTCAGCAGCCATGTCTACTGCATCTTCCAGAGCAAAAATCTGAGTAAACATACGCAGAGCTTCATCACCTTGCTTCGTACCTGCCATTTCTTTGATCCGGTTAATCGGATCTGTCGTCATTTGATTCACAATACTCTTGGTCAAACGACGAATGACTTTACGTTGGTGTTCATCGAGCTCAGGCAGTTTATTGAACAGGCTATCCATCGTTTCTTCATGAATGGAGACACCTTTTTCCTGCAAAGCGCGAATGACAGGACGAACGCCCAATGTTTTGAGCCAATGATAATAGTCCTCCATCTCAAGCTCAATCATTCTTTCAATCTTGGCAGCTTCAACCTTACGCATCTCCAAGTTACTCTCCACGATTCCTTCCAGATCATCAATATCATAGAGAAATACGTTGGATAATTCACCAATGGCCGGATCAATATCACGTGGAACCGCAATATCAATCAGGAACAGCGGGCGAGATTGCCGACGCTTCATGCTCTCCCGAACTACACCAGCATCCAAAACATAACGTTCGGCCCCAGTGGAACTAATCACAATGTCGACTTCATTCAGCCTTGCGATTGCCTGTTCCATCGTACAAGGGGTTCCCCGGAACTTGGCTGCCAGTTCCTCGGCTCTTGCGAGCGTACGATTCGCCACAATGACTTCCGATGCTCCGTTGGCATAGAGATGTTTCACGGTCAGTTCACTCATCTTGCCGGCACCCAGAATCAGTACCTTCTTGTCTGTGAACATGCCAAAGATCCTCTTACCGAGCTCAACAGCAGCATAACTGACAGATACGGCGCTCTCCCCGATGGAAGTCTCCGAATGTGCCCGTTTGCCCAGCGTAACGGCCTGTTTAAATAACTTATTAAACCAGGTTCCTGTTGATTTCTCTTCCTGAGCTTTCAGAAAAGCCTGTTTCACCTGTCCAAGAATCTGAGTCTCACCAATAACCATGGAGTCTAGTCCGCAGATGACACGGAACAAATGGCGCATGGCTTGGTCATCTTCATATATATATAAGTGTTGCGTAAATTCTTCCCGTGGTACATTGAACCATTGTTCCATGAATGTTCGAATAAAATAACCACACATGTGAAGACGGTCCACCACAACATACAACTCGGTACGGTTACATGTGGCTACGATTACACCTTCCAATACACTCTTGGTCAGCTTGAGCTGCTGCAGCGCTTCAGACAAATCCTTTTCTGCAAATGTGAATCGTTCCCTAACCTCTACAGGCGCCGTGCGATAATTCAAACCAACGACAACGATGTGCATTGCAAGTTCACCTGCCTAATAAATTTCCAATCAAAGTGCTTACTGCATATGTCTATCCATTTATGATTGACATGGTTAATTATATCACACATCATAGCCGTGACCGGGTCATTTTTATGAAATGTTTATGAAATCACCATGTTCATCATCATATGCACTGTCATTTATTGTAGTGTCTCACCAAAGTTCACCGTTATGCGTTAAAATGTGCTGATCATGAATATTCATAACGATCCGGATATTAAAACAAATAGCCATGGAATTATTCCATGACTATTAGGATTAGGGAGGTTATGCGTCCATCCCGATATGTGAACATTGTTCATGTGATGTGCTTCTTTTTTACACCAGTTCGATCTTGTTGTTCATCTCTGGTGTTTCAACTTGCAATTCGCCCAATCCACGTACCAACTTCTTGGCATACGTTTTTTCAGGTTTTAATACGGATACCAGGTAGTCAATAGCGAGCTGCGGGTCTACGGTCTCCCCACAAGTGTAACAATCAATTGCTGCAAAACCTCTCTCAGGATACGTATGAATGGAGAGATGGCTCTCAGACAATAGTACGAGTACTGTCGCCCCCTGTGGATCAAACTGCTTGGACTGTACGGACATCACTGTCGCACCACATGCCTCCGCTGCTTCAACCATTTGGGCTTGCAAATACTCCGCATTGTTCAGTAGATCAAAGTCAACACCCCAAGTGTCAACAGCAACGTGTCTTCCGAAAGTTGAATATTCCATCCTTCGGTTCCCCCTTCCTAGGAATAAAATGTTTGAAAAATTTCATCCGCTAGGACCTACGTCATTCACTTCCCGAGGGAAAAACCTCTCGCAACATATAATGTCCTGAGTGAATCCTGGTTCCTATATTCTTTTCAACGAGATTAAAAATAACATTGAATCAGAGTGAAAGCAACCCTTTTCCAGAAGATTGTAAAATAAATAATTTCATTATGGAATATTCTATCTTGCATCAAAAAATCCCCTGCAACCTCCGCATTGGCAATTGCCACTGCACGGAAGAAACAAGGGAATTCATAACATTCATATACGTGTATAAACATACACTTTCAGGTCAATAAGCTTCAAGCTCAAACAACCGTTTTTGATAACGTGCAAGGGTCCCATCAATCTGATGGAGCTGATCAGCAGTCGCATCTTTTCTAGTATCCAGCAGGGAATCAATCTCGGCATACACACGTTTGATTTCGCGTTCTACATCCCGGGCCTGGAACAGATGTTGCAATTCAAGCAACGTATTTTTGTATTCATAGATCACTCGGGTGTTCTCCCCGGTCTTCTCCACAATTTTACGGACAGTGCCTTGAGCATAAACATACGTCATGGTGAACCCTTCATAGATCCGATGAACGACCCCGTCACCCTTAAAAGTCATAAAGAGCTTCCGGACAACGTTGGTCAGATGCAGATTCACCAGGCGGCAAGATAACTCACAGATATAAAACCCTTCTATGCGGTCAAAAGGGAAATGAACTTCTTCTCCACTCACATCCCCCAACACAACTTCCTGACAGCCATTATCCAACACCTTAACCCGATGATGAAGCCTGCCGTCTTCTGTCATGCGCAAAAACTGATGCATTTGGGGTTCTGACAATTTCATAGTGGCCTTCACATACTCTGTGGCTAACCGCTGAGCCATACAAATCTCCTCAATTCTTTCCCGATTGTTTTGCCTTCCTGCACATGTAGCAGTCATCTCAAAATTCTTCAGGCCGGCGACGCCGGTATTTTGGTACTGTTGGCAACATGCGCCTATGCTCATTATACACTACCATAACGCTATTTTGCTCCGGGCCCACATGATGAATTCTCACGAAATCCCATAAAAACCGGACTAATCCTTGATCTCATCAAAGATTCACTTAGCATGCTCACTTTCCCGCACTAAAACGGTATACTATCTCGGTCATCCGTTAATTTTCGTTATTTTCTTCCTCATCCGCTGCGCCCTCTGCTTCCAGTACTTCTGGTGCATACTTATCTATGCGTGCATGACGGGTAATGATGTCCCATAACTCTTCCTTGCCCAATCCTTCTTCCGATGAGAAGGGTACAAACAGATCCCCTGAACGAAGACCCAGTGATTCCTTAATGACTTTGATATGTTTGGCTCTGCGTGTTTTTGGAATCTTGTCCATCTTGGTGGCAACAACAACCAAAGGCAATCCGTTATGACGAAGCCATTCATTCATCATCTTGTCATCCTTCGATGGCTCATGTCTCATATCCACCATCTGCATAACCAGTTTCAATTCTTCGCGTCCCAACAAGTATTTCTCCATCATTTTGCCCCAGGCAAAGCGCTGTTCTTTAGAAACTTTGGCGTAGCCATATCCCGGAAAATCGACAAAGTAGAGATCCTGATTAATCTTATAGTAGTTCAGTTGCTGTGTCTTACCCGGTGTTGAACTTGTCCGAGCCAGATTTTTACGATTAATCAAACGGTTGATCAGGGATGATTTTCCCACATTGGAGCGCCCCGCCAAAGCAATCTCTGGCAGACCATCCTCAGGATATTGTTCAGGCCGAACGGCACTGATAATAAATTCAGATTGATTTACTTTCATATTGTATCTTTCCTCTCTTGAACGCTTGTGCTATGCATAACCTGTTGATGGTATTATGCCATGGATTGTTCTATCATACCAAAAAAACCGTTCCAGCGGACGCCGAAGCCTCCGCAGAACGGTCTACTCTTCATACGAACCTTTCGGATACGTGGATTACAGGTTAATGCCTGCCTGCTCAACAAGTGCATGCTGCAATACCTGATCCATATGGGCTACAGGGACAAATTCCACATCTTCCTTGATGCTGTCTGGAATGTCACGCAGGTCACGTTCGTTATCCTTGGGCAATAATATTTTTTTATAGCCGGCACGATGGGCTGCCAGTGATTTCTCTTTCAGACCACCAATCGGCAGTACACGTCCACGCAACGTTATTTCACCGGTCATGGCGATATCCTTGGACACATGTTTGTTCGTCAGTGCTGAGATTAACGCTGTTGCCATCGTAATCCCAGCGGATGGACCATCCTTCGGAATGGCTCCTTCCGGAACGTGGATGTGAATGTCGTTTTTCTCATGGAAGTCAGGCGAAATCCCGAGCTGTGTAGCTTTGGAACGGGTGTAGCTGAATGCGGCTTGAGCCGATTCCTTCATGACATCACCCAGTTTACCTGTCAGGGTCAACTTCCCTGTTCCTGGTACAACAGTCACTTCAATGACAAGGGTATCTCCACCCACTTCAGTCCACGCAAGACCCGTTACGGTACCAATCTGATCTTCCAGTTCGGCCATGCCATAACGGAATTTACCAGGTCCAAGGTAGTCTTTGACCTCATCTGATGTGATGTTGATCTGACCTTCCACACCAGATACGATGTTCTTGGCTGCTTTCCGGCACAACGAAGCCATCTGCTGTTCCAAGTTACGCACACCTGACTCCCGTGTATATTCACGAATGACACGCAAGAGCGCATCATCCGGAATTTCCAGTTGCTCTTCTTCCAGACCATGGTCCTGCTTCTGCTTGGGCAGCAAATAATTTTTCGCAATTTGCAGCTTCTCCAGCTCCGTGTAACCTGGGATGTTGAGCATTTCCATCCGATCCAGTAATGGACGCGGAATGTTGTGCACTGTATTGGCAGTGGTTACAAACATAACGTTGGATAAGTCAAACGGCAATTCGACAAAGTGATCACTAAACGTATTATTTTGTTCAGGATCCAGCACTTCAAGTAGCGCTGCAGAGGGATCTCCGCGGAAGTCTGAAGCCATCTTATCTATCTCGTCCAGCAGGAATACCGGATTGAGTGAACCTGCCGTTTTCATCCCCTGGATGATACGACCAGGCATGGCTCCCACATAGGTGCGTCGGTGCCCACGAATCTCGGCTTCATCACGCACGCCGCCAAGAGAGATTCTTACAAACTCCCGGCCCAGCGATCTCGCGATCGAACGGGCAAGTGATGTTTTACCAACCCCTGGAGGTCCAACCAGACAGAGAATCGGCCCTTTGAGCTTCTTGACGAGCTTCTGAACAGCCAGATATTCAAGCACACGCTCTTTGGGCTTTTCGAGCCCGTAGTGATCTGCATTGAGTACATCCTCGGCTTTTTGAATATCCAGATCATCTGCTGTCATCTGGCTCCAAGGAAGGGCGAGCAGCCAATCCACGTAGTTGCGAATGACTCCACCCTCAGCTGAACTTGCTGGCATTTTCTCCAGTCGATCAATTTCTTTCTCGACCTTCTCCTTCACCTTGTCCGGCAAGCCGAGTTCTTCCATCTGATTACGAAGTTCCTCAACCTCGCCTGCACGGCCTTCTTTTTCACCCAGTTCTTTCTGGATCGCTTTCATCTGCTCGCGCAGATAATATTCCTTTTGCGTTTTCTCCATCTGTTTCTTCACACGTTGGCTGATCTTGCGTTCAAGCTCCAGCACTTCGCGTTCGTTATTCAGAATATCCAGCAATTTCTCCAGACGTTCCCGAACATCAATGGTCTCCAGAATTTCCTGTTTATCCTTGATCTTCAGGGAAAGGTGACTCGTGATGACATCAGCCAGGCGTCCCGGTTCTTCAATATCAGACACAGCCGCAAGTGTCTCTGGTGTAACTTTTTTGGACAGATTAATATAATTCTCGAACTGGTTCAGAACGGTACGCATCAAGGCATCCGTCTCCGGATGAGTATTCTCCTCTTCAGGCAGTTCTTGTGCCAGTACTTCGTAATATTCCTCGTTGTCCGTATATTCAATAATTTCAGCCCGTTCCAAGCCTTCCACGAGTACACGAATCGTACCGTTCGGAAGCTTCAGCATCTGTCTGACCTTGGCCACGGTTCCGATTCTGAAAATGTCCTCTTGTGTTGGTTCTTCAATATTTACTTCAGCTTGGGAACATAGGAGAATCAAATGTTCTTCTACCATCGCTTTTTCTAAAGCCTTGACCGATTTCTCTCGGCCCACATCGAGATGCAGTACCATACTCGGGTAGACGAGAAGTCCTCTTAAAGGCAGTAAAGGAAAACGACGACCTTTCGCTTTGCTCGGTCCCATCGCTTTCGCACCTCCAATGGCTCTCAGGTTGTAGTCATTCATTATTCTATCAAATGTTCACATAAAAAACCAATGAAGGGAAGCGCTTAGCAGCTTCCCGAATCTGTAACCTGTCCTGGGCGAGGCACGTCAGCACGTAAATAGGAAGCAGATGCCGGTGGAAAAATCTCCGGTGCAGGTGCAATTGTCTCCTCTGCAAGCTTCGTTTGTTCCACCTTTTGCGACTCTGGAACCCAGGCAAACACTTCACGGAATACATCCTGTACCGTATCTACCGGAATCACGCGCAAGCCCTCCAGATTCTCAAAAATGGACTGCCAGTTCTCCGCCGGAATAATAACGGTCTTCGCTCCTGCCTGAAATGCAGCCTCCACCTTGGCCAGTACGCCACCAATTGGCTTGACCCGACCATGGATGCTGATCTCGCCAGTCATCGCTGTCTCATGATCCACAGGGCGTCCCTGAATGGCTGATGTAATGGCAGTCGCCATGGCAATCCCTGCCGATGGACCATCAATAGGCGTCCCACCTGGGAAATTCACGTGTAAATCGTAATCATTCGGACGAATCCCCATGGCTTTTAATACGGTTAACACATTTTCAACCGAGCCTTTAGCCATACTTTTTCGCCGGAGTGTACGCGAACCGCCTCCAATCTCTTCTTCATCCACAACGCCTGTAATGTTGATTCGGCCTTGATCTTTGAGAGCCGGAACAGCAGATACTTCGATCTCCAAAATGGTTCCCATGTTCGGTCCATATACCGCCAAGCCGTTAACAAACCCCACCTGTGGCTGCGAAGGGACCTTACGATCAGGTCGTGGCTGAATCTGGCTGCTACCTGCCACCCACTCCACATCAGACGCCTGCAGCGTCTCACGTTTCTCTGTCAGCGCAAGTCCCGCAGCCAGTTGGATGATATTGACTGCTTCACGTCCATTGGTTGCATATCGCTTGACCACATCGACGGCATCCGGACATGGGCTGAACCCTATTTTCTGAACAGCGTCTTCGGCAATTCGCCCGATCTCCTCAGGTAATAGAGGACGGAAATAGACTTCCATGCACCGCGAACGCAAAGCTGGCGGTAGCTCATGAGGTGAACGTGTCGTTGCTCCAACAAGGCGGAAATCGGCCGGCAGGCCATTTTGAAAAATATCGTGGATATAAGCAGGAGTATGCGTGTCTTCCGAGTTATAGTACGCACTCTCCAAAAACACCTTGCGATCCTCCAGCACTTTCAACAGCTTATTCATCTGAATGGAATGCAATTCACCAATCTCATCAATAAAAAGCATTCCCCCATGCGCTTTTGTTACAGCGCCCGGTTTGGGTTGAGGAATCCCTGCAACACCCATGGCCCCTGCTCCCTGATATATCGGATCATGGACCGAACCAATTAAGGGGTCCGCAATCCCACGCTCATCAAAACGGGCTGTTGTTGCATCCAGCTCTGTGAATTTGGCATCTGGCTTAAATGGCGAAGATGGGTTCTTCTTAGCCTCTTCCAACACGACCCTTGCAGCGGCTGTCTTCCCGACTCCCGGAGGGCCATAAATGATAACATGTTGCGGATTCGCACTGCATAAAGCAGCCTTAAGGGCACGCAGTCCATCTTTTTGCCCAACGATATCGTTAATAGTAGCCGGACGCGTCTTCTCCGACAACGGCTTGGTGAGTGAGATTGAACGCAGCTTACGCAGCTTCTCCAGTTCCTTGCGAGATTCTCGCTCAACGGCACTGCGGTTCGTTTTCTGGCCACGTAGCAGGTTCCAGAAATACAAACCAATCACCACTCCAAAAAATAACTGAATCAACATGATGACCATACCAAATTCCATGTCTTCACATCCTCCTATTGTCGCTATTCTCATATGAGATCATGCTAATACTTGGTAGTATAGCCTTTTCAACGCGACGTAAACGGGCGATGCGGAATTTGTCTGCGAGAAAATAAAAAGCCCACCATTGCTGGCAGGCTGTTACAGAAACAAGATATGAATCAATCAGTGCGAACGACCAGGAATAACACCTGTCTCTTCATAGGTTTCGACGATTTTGTCGATCTCTTTTTTCAATTCTTCAACCATAATTTCCTCAGGCACTTTACGAATCATCTTACCGTGACGGAACAAGAGACCTTCTCCACGAGCACCGGCAATCCCGATATCCGCTTCTTTCGCCTCACCTGGACCATTCACTGCACAACCCAGCACTGATACTTTAATCGGCACCTTCAGTTTGGAGATATACTCTTCTACTTCGTTGGCAATGGAGAACAGGTCGATGTCCAAACGCCCACACGTTGGGCAGGAGATCAATGTAGCTGCATTCGTAATAAGACCAAAGGTTTTGAGCAGATCACGAGCAACCTTGATTTCTTCCACCGGGTCCGCACTCAGCGAGATCCGCATCGTTGAACCAATCCCCATCGACAGTAAGGCACCCATACCTGCGGAGCTTTTGATTGTACCGGAGAACAATGTGCCTGCTTCGGTAATCCCAAGATGCAACGGATACGGAATAATTTGAGCTGCTTTGGTATAAGCTTCAATCGCCATTGGTACATCCGATGCTTTGAGAGACACGATGATATCATGGAAATCAAGCTCTTCCAGAATACCAATGTGATACAATGCACTTTCGACCATAGCATCCGCCGTAGGATACCCATACTTATCAAGAAGATGGTTCTCCAGGGAACCGGCGTTTACCCCGATACGAATTGGAATACCACGCTCTTTACATGCCTTTACGACTTCTTCCACTTTGGAACGTTTACCGATATTACCCGGATTAATCCGTACTTTATCAATGCCATTCTCAATCGCAAGCAAAGCCAGCTTATAGTTAAAGTGAATGTCCGCTACGAGCGGTATGTTAATACGTTTCTTGATTTCCTTAATGGCTGCAGCGGCTTCCTCATTATTTACCGTTACACGTACCACCTGACAGCCGGCTTCTTCCAGTCGCAGAATCTCTGCAACCGTCGCCTCAACATCTGCCGTTTTGGTCGTACACATACTCTGGATAATGACTTCGTTGCTGCCACCAATCGTTACGTTCCCGACTTTTACGGGACGTGTATCTTGTCTTAAATACATGAGTGATTTCTCTCCCCACAACGTCAAAGCTCCACCCTGACAGAGACATAAATTCGCCTTCTGCCAAAGTGGAGAACTGACAAGTCTATATTTCAGAGTTCAACGGGATTCAGGCCTTGATTAGGCGCTTTCTTCCTGCTTATCGTCCTTTGATTGGCTTAGTTCAGGCACAACTCTTTTCTCAACCACTTCTTCGGTAATCACACAGTTCGTAACATCTTCACGTGAAGGCACTTCATACATGATTTCAAGCATGATGCCTTCAATGATGGCACGCAATCCACGTGCACCTGTGTTACGTTTGATTGCTTCTTTTGCAATCGCGAGCAATGCAGCTGGTTCAAATACCAGATTGACATTGTCCAGCTCAAGCAATTTTTGGTACTGTTTGGTAAGCGCGTTTTTCGGTTCGGAAAGAATCCGTACCAACGTATCTTCATCCAGCGGCTCCAAAGTGGAGATGACTGGCAAACGGCCTACAAATTCCGGGATCAAACCGAATTTCAGCAAGTCCTCCGGCAATACCATGCCCAGGTATTCACCTGGTTTCAGATCTTTTTGCTCAGTAACGGTATTGAAGCCAATGACTTTTTTACCGATCCGGCGTTTGATCATTTGCTCCAGACCATCAAAGGCACCGCCACAAATGAACAGGATATTCGTTGTATCGATCTGAATAAATTCTTGATGAGGGTGTTTACGACCACCTTGTGGTGGTACAGAAGCCACGGTTCCTTCAAGAATTTTCAAGAGTGCTTGTTGAACACCTTCACCCGATACATCACGAGTAATGGATGGGTTCTCGGATTTACGTGCTACTTTATCAATCTCATCGATATAAATAATGCCACGCTCTGCTTTTTCCACATCATAATCAGCAGCCTGGATCAGCTTGAGCAGAATGTTCTCTACATCCTCACCAACATAACCCGCTTCCGTTAATGAAGTAGCATCAGCAATAGCAAAAGGTACATTCAGAATTTTGGCCATCGTTTGCGCAAGCAACGTTTTACCAGAACCCGTAGGTCCTAACAGCAAAATATTACTCTTCGACAGTTCAACATCTTCAATCTTGCTTTGTGTGTTGATCCGTTTGTAGTGATTGTACACCGCAACAGACAATGACTTCTTCGCTTGCTCCTGTCCAATAACATATTGATCCAGGATATTACGAATTTCTTTCGGTTTTGGAATATCTTTGAGGTCTACTTCTTCATCATGACCGAGTTCTTCCTCAACGATTTCGGTGCAAAGTTCGATACATTCATCACAAATGTAAACGCCTGGTCCAGCGACCAGCTTACGTACCTGTTCCTGAGATTTACCGCAAAAAGAGCATTTCAGTTGCCCTTTCTCATCGTTAAATTTAAACATGAAACCACCCCTTTAGGAATTGATCGGTCTACTGAGCACCTGGTCAATAATACCGTACGCCTTGGCTTCGTCAGCGCTCATGAAGAAGTCACGGTCTGTATCCCGCTCAATTTTCTCAAGAGACTGACCCGTACGATCGACGTATATTTGATTCAGTTTCTGACGTGTTTTAATAATCCATTCTGCGTGTATCTTAATATCCGCAGCCTGTCCTTGAATGCCGCCAAGCGGCTGATGAATCATCACTTCGCTGTTTGTCAGCGCATATCTCTTGCCGGGTGCACCAGCTGTCAGCAATAAAGAGCCCATGCTTGCCGCCATCCCTACGCAAATGGTAGATACATCCGGCTTGATAAATTGCATCGTATCGTATATACCCATCCCTGCGGTGACAGAACCACCAGGTGAATTAATGTACAAGCTGATATCCTTCTCAGGATCGTCGGCTGCCAAAAACAGAAGCTGTGCTATGACAAGATTGGCTACATCGTCATCAATCGCACTGGTTAGAAAGATAATGCGATCCTTCAGCAAACGCGAATATATATCGTAAGACCGCTCGCCTCGATTGGTTTGTTCTATAACCATTGGCACCAGACTCATGAGACCAACCTCTTTTCTACATGTAATTAGACATAGGCCACCTGTAAAGCAAACCCAAATTCATTCTAACACTTTCCTGTGACAATGTCATTTTTCACAAGAGGCGTCAGACATCAGTTGGTTTACTTTTTAGCCTGATCATATTTAACCATGTTTTCTATGTATGTGCAAATTGGAGCCATCCTATGCCGTCTTGTCATTTTTTATTTGCATGAAGTACATAGGTATGTGAAAGGTGTACACCGATCAATAAAATTAGTAACCACCCATATTATTACTTCATTTTCTATAAAATGGATGTCACAATTTAAAAATAAGGCACGCAATAACTCACGTGCCTTATCATTTATTCAACTGTCTAATTCAAGACAGCTTGTCTTATTTTCCGTCAGCTTCTGCAACAACTTCTTCAGCTGGAGCTTCTACCGGTTCAACAACTGTGCTGTTCTCAACAAGAACGTCAATCGTTTTACGTAGTTTAACTTCATCGCGAAGGCTGTCCAGGGAACCATTACCCTCGAGGATGCCACGGATCTCATCAGCAGGACGCTTGTAAGATTCAGCCATTTTTTCGAGTTCTTGATTCACTTCTTCGTCAGATACTTCAATGTTTTCCGCTTTACCTACAGCTTCAAGCACCAGGTTGTTGCGAACACGTTTGGAAGCATCTTCTTGCATTTGTCCTCTCAGGTCAGCTTGAGTCTGGCCGGAGAAGCTCAGGAACATTTCAAGGTTCATACCTTGGTTGCGCAGACGGTTGTCGAAATCACGCATCATGTTCTGTACTTCGCTCTCTACCATTGCAGAAGGAATGTCCACTTCAGCGTTCTCAGCCACTTTTTCTACCACTGCATTTTCTTGAGCAGCTTTGGCTTCGTCAGCTTTACGGGTTTCCAATTGTGTTTTCAGGTCAGCTTTGTACTCTTCCAGAGTGTCGAATTCGCTAACATCTTTAGCAAACTCATCATCCAATGCAGGAAGTTGTTTGCGTTTGATTTCGTGAATTTTCACTTTGAATACCGCTTGTTTGCCAGCAAGTTCTGCTGCATGGTAGCTCTCTGGGAAAGTCACTTCTACGTCTTTGAAGTCGCCTGTGGAAAGACCCACAACTTGCTCTTCAAAACCAGGAATGAATGTGTTAGAACCCAGTTCCAGGGAATAACGCTCAGCTTGTCCACCTTCGAAAGGTACACCATCAACGGAACCGTCGAAGTCGATTACTGCAACGTCGCCGTTTGCAGCGGAACCTTCGTCGATTACAACGAGTTCTGCGTGACGTTGTTGAAGACGCTCAAGTTCTTCAGTCACTTCTACGTCAGTTACTTCACCTTTTGCTACAGCAACTTCGATTCCTTTGTAGTCACCCAGGGTAACTTCAGGTTTCACAGTTACTTTTGCTTTGAACTTGAATGTTTGTCCTTTAGCGAACTGTTCAACATCTACGTCAGGACGATCAACCGGGAAAATATCCGTTTGGTCGATTGCTTCTGTATAGGCTTCAGGAAGCAAAATGTCGATTGCTTCTTGATAAAGGCTCTCTACACCAAAACGAGCTTCAAAGATTGAACGTGGTACTTTACCTTTACGGAATCCAGGTACGTTTGCTTGTTTTACCACTTTATTAAAAGCTTTGTCGAGTGCTGCAGTTACACGATCCGCATCCACTTCAACCTCAAGAACCCCAAGGTTCTTCTCTATCTTTTCCCAAGTTGCTTTCATTGTATACTTTCCCCTCCAAAATTCACATGTTCACGTAGGCAATCACGTACAAAATAACCATTTTAGTATAAACAAGATTAGATTCTTTTTCAAGGGGAATCCCTTGATACGGTTTAAGGAAAACGTTTCCGGCCTCTATTAACCATCCAATCCGGCAGATACAAACTGCTTCATGGAACGATAAGCCTGCTCCAGCCGAAAGCGCATTGCCCCTGTCACAGCATACATTGAGCGAGTATTTTCCTCATCATGCGAGCCACCCAGACTGTCTGCAACGGTCATATGTAGAGCTGCTGCCCATATATCTGTCATGGAATCATTTTCTTCCAACATGGATACATAATCACGAGTTCCATACACGGCCATGACATATTGTATCCATAACTCCTGGGCAAAATAAAAGAGCGTAGGTTCATGAACCTCCGTCTGATCTGCCACTCGTTCCAGAATCTGAACGATCTGGAGCGGGAATTCCTCTGGTTTAAGAGGCACGGTATCAATCTCGACTTCAACCTGCTCTTCGCCTCTCGTAAACAGGATCATACCTTGAACGCCTCGGCGACGCAAGGTTTGCAGCACCCGAAATTGAAGCAAAGGGTGAAGCGACTTCTCTTTTAACCAACTCGTAAGTGCCTCATCAATCTTCGGCAGATCAAGATAGGCCAGCTGCTCCAAAGCCAGCATCGTCTGTTCAGACAACGGTTCTTCCATAACAGTGCGAAGCATCTTATCTGCATAACCATCATCCTGTTCAAGCTTCAAACGGGCGTGCTGCCGCGCCATATCTTCCTCACTGATCTCTTCCTCTTCCCGTTCTTCATTAACGGCTGGCGAGGTCTCTTCATAATGAGGGAACGCAGCCTGAAGCCATTCGAGCAAGGCCCGCCATTCATCATAATGGCGTTCTTCCTGTCCCTGACATTGCAGCAAAAAGTGAAGCAATTTCATCGCTTCACCATACCGTTCATTTTCAAGCATCACTGTCAATTGAATCTGGTAATAGTCCAGCGTCTTAGGAAACAGCACAATATTGTTGTTGTGCTCGGTCTCCGGGGTCGTGGATTCCTTAATGGGAGCACCTCCTCTATATCCTGAATCTCCAGTCGGAATCAACATAAATAGATGTATATATTAAAACGATTGTCGATCTATTTTCTGAGTTCTCCTGATATTCTAACATAACCTTAAATATAATGAAAAAAACGTTACTGCCGCCAAATATCATATATGAAAAACATATTAAAATAAAATGCTTGATATTCCTGTTTGCATATGATAAAATCAATTTTGCTTGAAAAAATTCATGTCTCAGTAGCTCAGCTGGATAGAGCAACGCCCTTCTAAGGCGTCGGTCGGGGGTTCGAATCCCTCCTGGGACGTAAAAAGAAAACTTCCTTCGGGAAGTTTTTTTGCGTTCAAGGGAAGAGAACCCCAACGGTTCGTCAGAGCATTCGCTTCGTTAGCACTACTTCGCAGTCTCGACTGCAAGGAGAGTATCCCTCCTGGGACGTATAAAAAGAAAACTTCCTTTGGGAAGTTTTTTTTGCGTTCTGGGGATGAGAACCCCAACGGTTCGTCGGAGCATTCGCTTCGTTAGCGCTACTTCGCAGTCTCGACTGCAAGGAGAGTATCCCTCCTGGGACGTATAAAAAGAAAACTTCCTTTGGGAAGTTTTTTTGCGTTCTGGGGATGAGAACCCCAACGGTTCGTCGGAGCATTCGCTTCGTTAGCGCTACTTCGCAGTCTCGACTGCAAGGAGAGCATCCCTCCCGGTACCTATTAAAAAAGCTTCCTTCGGGAAGCTTCTTTTGCGTTTTGGGGATGATAACCCCGATGTTTCGTCAGATCACTTGCGTTCTGTGGGGTTTATTTTTCATTTCATTGGTCGATGTTGACACAGAATGTTATGCTTGTGAAGTGGATAATGTAACAATCCATACATATCAACTTATTAGAAAACAGGAGATTTTATCATGCCATCTTCAATACAGCAACAATCATCTATTCTTGCCGAAGGAGAACATTCTTCGGCATCCAAAAGATTCGGCCTGTTATTAGCAGGCATTATGGTCATTGCCGCTACCATGAGATCACCGATCACGGCAACCGGACCCGTCGTGGAGATGATCCGCTCGGATACGGGCATTGGCCATACGATGGCAGGGCTTCTGACCTCGCTCCCTTTGCTCGCTTTTGCAGCAGTCTCTCCTTTTGCACCACGTCTCGCCAAACGTTTAGGACTCGAATCAGCCTTGCTGATCGCAATTATCATCGTAACTCTAGGGGTGGCCTTACGTTTATCCCCTTCTGTCCTGGCTTTATATGCAGGAACCGCAATTTTGGGATGCGGCATTGCATTAAGCAACGTTCTCTTGCCAAGTTTGATCAAACGTGATTTTCCATTGCGGGTGGGTATCGTAACCGGATTATACTCTGTATCCATGAACATATTTGGCGCCATCGCCTCAGGGGTTAGCGTGCCAGTAGCGGGAGCAACATCTATGGGATGGCGCGCTTCGCTGGGCATGTGGGCCCTGTTGTCCATACTGGCGCTTCTCTTGTGGCTCCCCCAGATCGCCGCAGGACGACAGCGAATGTTATTTGTAGCCTCTCAGAGCGAAGGGACTCCTGTACGTCTACGGACCTCTTCCTTGGCCTGGTTCATTACTCTGTTTATGGGACTGCAATCTTTAATATTCTATACAACAATCACCTGGTTACCAGAGATTCTAGCCGAGCAAGGTTTCAGCGCAACGTCTGCAGGCTGGATGCTCTCCCTGATGCAAATGGTCAGCGTACCAGCTACCTTTATCGTTCCGATCTTAGCCGGCAGAACGCGAGACCAGCGTGTTCTTACCACGTTAACGTGCTCAGCTTTAATTATCGGGTATGCTTTATTGTTAAGCGGACTCCCTTCGCTCGTTACCATCGGCGTCATGCTGGCAGGAATAGGCGCTGGCGCTTCGTTTGGACTGGTAACCATGTTCTTCGTCCTTCGCACAAGAGATGCCAGACAAGCTGCAAGTCTGTCCGGTATGGCCCAGTCTTACGGATATATGCTGGCAGCCGTGGGACCTCTGCTATTCGGTATGCTTCATGACTGGACAAAAGGATGGACTCTTCCGTTGCTGATACAGGTTATTCTTGCCATTGGGTTACTTATTGCAGGGACCCAGGCCAGCAAAGATCGCGCAATCAGTTAATCACACTTCCATTTATGTGGCAAAAAAGAAACAAAATGAAACGGCCTCCATCCTGCTAAATCAGGATGGAGGCCGTTTGTGCGAAAAACAGTTCCTTCAATAATCTAATCAACGATCAGCTTATTGGGTGGACAAGCTTACTTCACTTTTACCGTAATCGTGTCTGTGCTGGTAACCCCGGCTGCGTTAATTAACTCAGCTCGATACGTATACGTGCCCGAAGCTTTCCCGGACAGTGTCGTCACAGCACTTTGGGCAAGTGGTGTAACCGCACGGAGTTCTTGCGTGTCGATCAACTTATCATTTTCATAGAGACGATACTCAGAAGCATTCGTCCCCCACCACAGGTTCATGGTCACCTTATAATTGCCGTCGCCATCCCAGTTATCCTGAGAGAGAACCGCTTTGCCTGGCGTTGCGTTGGTAACCCGAACAGTCAACGTCTGACTCCGCGTTGTTCCCTTGTCGTTAGTTAGCTCCGCTACGTACGTATACGTACCGTTAGTTTTGCCCGTGATTTTCGTCTGAGCAGACTGCGCCGAAGGCGCGTTATAAGTCAACTTCTGCGTATCAACCAAAACCCCGTCTTCATATAATTTGTAGCTGGTTGCGTTCTCGCCCCACCACAGGTTCATGGTAACGATATACGAGCCTTCCGGTAGGCCGTTGCCCACCCAGTTATTGTGAGAAAGTACAGGCGTGCCTGGGGCCTTGGTAGCCGGAGTTTCAGGTTCGGTCTCCACGGCTTCCAGTTTCAGTACCGTATTAGCTGTACCCGAAAGTCCCTGTTGGTCTTTCACCGTAAGTTCAACGGTATATTCACCCGCTTCGATTCCTTCCAATGGAAGGCTGAAGCTGCCATCCGCTTGTACTTCAAAAACACCCTCGTTTTGAACCGAACCATCCTCTTTTTTCACAACATACGTTGCTTCCAGGGAAGCGGCCGGATCAAACGTGATGTCCCATCCGCTGGCAAGCGCAGGAGCTACACGGAAGTACAAGTCTTCCACGCTACCGTTAAGGACAGCAGACTCATCCTCTTTGAACTCCAACGCTTCTGGTGCAGTTACAGCCGGAGCTGTCTTTTTCACCAAAAATGGAGAAGTGTCTTCCTTATAGGTTTTGCCGTCTGTACCAATAGTAGTGATGTCCACCGTGTATAAACCATCTGGAATCTCAGTCACTTCATCGGTTGTGTAATCTGCATATGTGCCGTCCCAAGCAAGGTTATATCTTGCATTTGCATTGAAATTAAAATAGTTACCAAAAATGGAGCCAATGTATCCATCCTGGTAGTATCCACCTTCAGGGTTAAGACCATCATAAATCTCAATCAGGGCGAAAGTCATCGGATTATAGAATTCCATCGCAACATTCAGCGTATCCAATGTACCATCAGCCTTCAATGGATAGTGGAATGGATTTTTTTCAGTACCTTTTACCGTCTCAATATATTTAACGCCAGTCAACGTAACGTTGAAATGAGCAACATATGGCACCGTAGAGGTGTTGGTTCCGTTCGACAACTCAATGTATCCCTGAGCTTCTGTAACCGCTGTAACCCCACGGGGCACGGTGATTGTCACTGCAAGTTCTTCCTCACCATTCAAAGTGAATGAACTCTTGTCTACGGCAACGGATACACCAGCGACATTACGAGTCGGATTCACATTTACGGTGTAATCTCCACCGCTACCATTCAGCGCTTCAACTTTGATCGTTTTGGTAATCGTCTTTTCATCTGTACTCAAGAAATTACCGTAGTTGATGCTTCCGGTGATATTTTCCTTTTCTACAACTGCGCCACTCTCCGTGTATTGAGTAACATCAAGCACTTTGACAAAAGCAGCAGGGTCGATGGTGTTCACAGCCTGAATACGGCCTGCACCCTGATCGAATACATCAAACTTGGTCGTATCCAGCACTTTGCTATTGTTCATGAGCGCAACTTTGATATCAAATGGCGTCCAGTCCGGATGCTTCTCGATCAGCAACGCAATCAAACCTGCTACATGAGGTGTAGCCATACTTGTACCTGATTTACGATCATACGCTTGTGCATAATCTGCATCTGGCTCATCCTTGCCGTAGGCAGGAATCGTAGACAAAATGCTTGTACCTGGTGCAACAATATCCGGTTTGATGTCCAGCGTTACCTTTGCAGGTCCACGTGAACTGGATGAATTCATTTCATCGCCCGGAGTTTGAGCACGTTCAAAATCACTAAAGCTCACTTCAACGGCTTGTCCTGCGTCCAGCTCAGCTTTGATCACATCTCCATCTTCCTTGGACATACTCAGTGTCGGAATGAGTTCAAAGTTATCGCCCAGACTTACACCGATTGGACCCGGAATGTTGTTATATACAATAACAGCTACGGCTCCGGCCGCTTTGGCATTGGCGATTTTCTCTACAAATGCGAGTTCACCACGCTGTACGAATGCGACTTTACCCGTAAAATCCTTGCCTTCGAAATCAGTTGGCTTACCCAGTGCTGCATATTCAAGCTCATATTTCTCTGTCAAAACAGTTTCAGGGTCTGCCGACAGGCTCCAGCCCATCAGATCCAGACGGTAGACCGACTCTGTAATAGCCAGCGGAGCTTCAGTCGGAGCAATTACAGACTCTTCTTCCACAGGGGTAGCTTCAGGAGAAGCTTCAACTGGTGCAGAAGGTGATGCAGATGGAGTATTTTCTCCCGTTGTAGCTTCTTCTACATTCGGAACTTCAGCGTCGACAGGCGTTTCAGCTGTAATTCCATCTTGTTCTGATCCAGCAACTAAAGTTTCATCAGAAACCGCGTCCTCCACAGCTGCTGCACTTTCCTCATCAGCAGTTGCGGGTACACCTTGGTCTGAAACTTCTGGTGTTTCCGTTCCAGGTGCTGTCCCCAGTTCAGGAGATTGTTCAACCTCTGGCACCGGTTGTTGTTCAGGTTGTGTCTCTTCGCCTTCCTCACCAATCCAGAAGTGAGTATCAGCTGTAATAAGCTGGCTAGGTCCTGTAGAGTTACCTACCGTAATAGCCATTGCAGACGCACCTGGAGAACCGAGTGTATAACGGTTGGGTCCACTGTTACCACTTGCCACAACCGCTGTCACGCCAGACAGCATGGCATTGTTAAGGGCAACCGAAGTGATATAACTCGGGTCGTTGGCGGCGTTACCTAACGAGAGATTGATTACATCCATGCCATCTTGAACAGAACGATCAATTCCGCCGAGTACCCATGAGGTTTGACCACTACCATACGGTCCAAGTACACGATAAGCATAGATATCTGCTTCAGGAGCAACACCAACAATACCGTAGTCCCCCGCTTCGCGAGCAGCAACGGTACCCGCTACGTGCGTACCGTGAGATGTGTAATAGGGGCTTCCAAGCTCGTTAAGCTCAGGCTCGCCCGATCCTTTCCATTCTTGATATGTTGTTTCATAAGGATCATTGTCGTTTCCAACAAAATCCCATCCACCTTTGTAGGCTTCTTGCAAATTAGGATGTTCGTAGTCAATGCCTGTATCAATGACGCCGACTTTAATGCCATTTCCTTTGTAACCCAAATCCCATACTTCAGGTGCACCAATAAAAGGCGCTGTGTCTTTCATGTACGGATTCACTTCATCTGTCTCAGGCGCTATGGTAACTTCAAGGTCAGGATATACGCTGACCACGCCAGGTATTTGAAGCAATTGTCCCACTTGGTTTCCTTTAAGCTCAATCGCTACACCATTCAGGGCATATGCATATTCTTCCAATACTTCATGTTTGATTTTCTTCTGAGTGAGGCTATGTACAAATGACTGTTGTTGTTGCTCAACTTGAGTCACAGCCTTTGTTTCCATAGAGGAGGTAAAAGATTTGCCTGAGAGGGTTGATTCGCCTTGCGCTACTGCAACAGGTTTATTGGAAAGTTCAACGATAACTCGGGTGTTTTCTCCACCCAAGCCTTCCAAGCTTTTATCCAAAAATGGATCTGCGGCAAGTTTTGCTTCTCGCCCTGCAAGAATCTCTCTCCATTGTTTTGCTTCGGCCGTACTCGGTATGTTCTCAAGTTGAATAGCTGAATCTGCGGGAGCGGCTCCAGCCGCTGGGAGGATAATGGAAAAGACCATCAGAACACTTAATAACGTGGATATCAATCGTTTACTCAAGGCTATGCCCCTCCTTTTTGAATGTGAGTACCTCACCAAATGATGGGTTCCTGCTGTTCGCAAGTACTGCAATACCTGCTCCAATTTCACCGCCTATCTGCAAGATGATTGACCCTTGGTAAATTATTCTATCAAAATACCACATTTTCCTTCTAAATAATTACAAATATGATATAGAAATTACTTATATGGGTCTTGAGTATGATAAAAATTTCGATTTGTAATTATTTGTCGTTTGAATATTTTATTTTTAAAATAATGCAAAAAAAAGACCATACCCTCTTTATTAGCAAGAGACTCCTGGTCTTAATTTGAAGGATGGTTATTGTATAAAAGATCACCGTAATTCCTTTAACAGAGATTAAATAATATGAAATTTTAATTTTCTGGCTTTACAGCTTCAATACGCAAACGTTTGTAATCAGCATATATCGCATCATCTTTCCAGAGGTGAGGCATCACAATCCGACTGGTTTCCTGACACAATTGTTGTATCTCATCAGGACTAAAACCTGCAAAATAGTCGCCTCCAAAATGAGCCAACCAGCCTACTATACCTTGCTCACCATCTTCAAGTCTGGTAGGACGGTCGTAGTGATAGGCCTGTCGCACCACAAATCCACTTTGTTCCAAGATATTGCTGTATTCTCCGATCGAAGGAAAATACCACGGATTGCGTTCTGATGCACGAATCCCCGTGTTGCGTTCCAATACCTCCTCTAGTGCATTCACAATGATCTGCACGTTCCCTTTACTGCCGAATTCTGCTACAAAACGCCCTCCGGGCTTCAAAGATTTCCATATGCTATCCACTACTAGTCGTGGACTTCGCATCCAGTGCAGGGCTGCATTGGAGAAGACGGCATCATATGGTCTATTCGTCTCAAACTGATGACCGTCTCCTTCCACGAACTTAAGTTCAGGGAATTTCTCTCTCGCACGGCGAATCATATCCGGCGATGCATCCATGCCAATAACCTCAGCTTCGGTCAGAGAAATTTCATACGTCAAATCCCCCGTCCCGCAACCCAGATCAAGGATGTATTCCCCTTTTTGGGGTTGAAGCCAGGAGATCAGGTTTTTGCCGTATCCGGACACAAAAGCCAGCTTGTTGTCATATTCTTCTGCCTGCCACTGATTTAATGATTTCATGGAACCACCGTCGCTTTCATTGTTAATATCCTCATTGTGACACAGAATTGTTTATTATTTAAATATATAGATTCTATATTGTTTATAGGAAAAACCAATAGAAGGCTTCCCCTGAACGCAAAAAAACTTCCCGAAGGAAGTTTTCTTTTTACGTCCCAGGAGGGATACTCTCCTTCCAGTCGAGACTGCGAAGTAGTGCTAACGAAGCGAATGCTTCGACGAACCGTTGGGGTTCTCTTCCCTTGAACGCAAAAAAACTTCCCGAAGGAAGTTTTCTTTTTTACGTCCCAGGAGGGATTCGAACCCCCGACCGACGCCTTAGAAGGGCGTTGCTCTATCCAGCTGAGCTACTGAGACAAATATGTATAATAAATTTTCGGCGCGGTTCTTATTATACTCTGTTTTCTATATTTTTCAATAGTTTTATAAAAAAATTAATAATTACACTTATAACTGTACTTTTCCGTGTTATTTTCATACTCCAGTACCCTTCGGAATATGATAGCTTGAACCGGGCTATATTGAGGAGATGGGTACTACTTGAGCAGGATTAACATCAGACATTTTCAATGTCAGGATTGCTGGGTAATCTTTTGCATACATACATTTCAATGTTCCATTGAAGGAGAGAATCGTCATGAGACAACTTTTATCAGCCCTATCCTATTTCAGCATTTTCTTTGCCCCGTTCCTGTTTCCGATCATTATATGGATTGTTACCAAGGATGCTTACATTGAAGGACATGCCAAACGCGCCTTATTCTCACATGTATTCCCGTTTCTCGCTGCCATTCCGCTATTTTATTTCTTCGTGACAGCGCATAGCCTGGGCTCTGCCGTCGGGTTTGTCATCCTATTCTTTGTGATCTACGGATTAAGCTTTGTTTATAACGTGGTCAAAGGAATTCAAGTGCTTCGGGAGTATGCTTGATTACCTCTCCACCTGGATCTGACCTCGCATAACAAACCCCGCCGTTCAACAACGGCGGGGTTTTCTAGTTACAGGTGCATTATAGAAGAAGGTCAATGTGTACGCTGTACAGTTCAACGTCTAACTCCTATCCCGCAATCACCACATGTTGTTGCAGGTGCCTTCCCTGTTAAGCCTGCCCAATCAGATAGCGCTGAAGTGTTGGACCAAGCAAACCAAAGGCAAACAGTTCACTTTGAAACCGAGCTTTATCTTCTTCGGCAGTAATGCCTTCGCTGTTCTCAAAGGCGGTTTCTGTCGCCTCTTCAAATGCGGTATGCATATTATTGTTATACCAGTCGATCGCCGAATCGGAGTGATTACGTACAATTCGAACAACTTCCAGCGAATTTCCGGGCTGAGTGGAGGCCACGTATACAAGTAATGACGGGTCTCCGGCATTTCCAGGCTGCACTTCAACCTCTGCACAGGACAACCCATCTACCTCAGTTAATCTGCGTATTTTGGCATCTTGAATGGCATACATTCGTATCGCGCTCCTTTTCCTTTGTGCTTATCATGTACTTTGTTCAATCTGGTATCGCGTCTCTGGTGTGCCCAATCGATAAATCTCCCGATACACCTGTTGTAATACCGTTTCATACGCCCGGTTTACGGACTCCTCCGGTGTATCCGGCCATGGGAATACCATGCCAGGAAAGGCCTCTTCCTCCTTTTCCTGCATGAGATTGAGCAGTCCCAGTAATTGCTCCGCTTCCTGTGGTGTTGCCTGAATGATCCATTCATACGATGTTACAGACGGATCCGGAATAACGGAGCGGCCCATGACAGACACATAATACTTCATACTGTCCATTGCATGTTCTCTCCTTCACAGGCATGTTAAGGCCGTTGTCCCTAGAACTAGTTTCCGAAGAGGACAGACATTTTATGCCTGCTTTCGGCATATATTTGTTACGACTTCTGACGAAAAAGACAACATTTGCTGGCTGTCATTGATTCAAGCAGCCATACGGAAGAATGACTCGACCAAGAAAGGATGAACAACCATGTGCGGTATTACCGGCTTCATACAGTGGAATCGGGATTTGACCCAGGAATCAGAGCTGCTGGTCCGGATGACGGACAGCTTGTCGAACCGGGGGCCCGACGCTTCAGGTACATGGATCTCCAATCCTTGTGCCTTTGGACATCGGCGTCTTAGTGTGATGGACCCCGAGAACGGGGCACAGCCCATGCATGCGTTACAAGGAGATACCTCCTATACCGTCGTGTATAACGGAGAACTATACAATGCACCCGAGTTGAAAAAGGAATTGCTCCAGCGGGGGCATCAGTTCCGTACGCAATGTGATACGGAAGTGTTGCTCGCCTCTTATATCGAGTGGGGACCGGCATGCGTTGACCGGTTTAACGGTATTTTTGCTTTTGCCATTTGGGATGGGGGACGTGAACAGGTTTTTATCGCACGGGATCGCCTTGGCGTGAAACCTCTGTTCTACAGTAATGCAAAAGACACCCTCGTATTCGGCTCAGAGCCCAAAGCACTGCTCATTCATCCGGATGTGGAAGCTGCTGTTGGCCCGGAAGGATTAGCCGAAGTCTTCATTGTAGGGCCCGCCCGGACACCCGGACACGGGGTGTATTCTTCACTGAGCGAACTCAAGCCTGCGCACGCGCTAATCTACAACCGAAACGGAATTCGTACCTATGCCTACTGGAAACTGGAAAGCCACAATCACGAACATAACCTGGAAGAGACGGCCGCCGAAGTGCGAACCCTCTTGCAAGATACACTGGAGCGCCAGTTGGCATCAGACGTTCCTGTCTGCTCACTTTTATCAGGAGGACTGGATTCCAGTGCCTTGTCTGCATTAGCCGTGGATTATTATAACCGGACGGGGCAAGGCCAAGTCAGTACGTATTCTGTCGATTATGTAGATAACGCCAAGCATTTCCAGGCCCATTCCTTCCAGCCGGGAGCAGATGGACCGTGGATTAAGCGAATGGTAGATGAACTCAAGACCGATCATCACTGGATTGAGATCGAAAACGGAGAACTGGTTCATGCACTGACACAGGCTATGCTTGTGCGGGATCTGCCCGGCATGGCGGATGTGGACTCCTCGCTCTATCTGTTCTGTAAGGAAATCAAAAAAGGAGCCACGGTTGCCATTTCAGGCGAAGCGGCGGACGAAGTGTTTGGCGGCTACCCTTGGTTCCATCGGGAAGATATGCTGAACTCCGGTACGTTTCCTTGGTCTGTAGCGCCTGATATGCGAGCAGCCTTGTTATCCCCGGACATTCGGGAATGGATTCGGCCACTCGACTATCTCGCAGACCGCTATTCTGATGCCGTAGCTGAAGTACCTCTTTTGGATGGGGAAACGGGCAAAGCTGCACAAATGCGGGTGATGTCTTACCTGAATATCACACGTTTCATGCCTACTCTTCTCGATCGCAAAGACCGGATGAGTATGGGGGCAGGATTGGAAGTACGTGTACCTTACTGTGACCACCGTCTGATCCAATATGTGTTTAACATCCCTTGGGAAATGAAAATAACGGGCGGACGGGAAAAAGGCATTCTGCGTAAAGCACTCGAAGGTGTCCTGCCTGACGATGTGTTATACCGCAAAAAGAGTCCATACCCGAAAACACATAATCCACAATACCTGGCTGCGGTCAAACAACAGGTACTTGATATCCTGGATGATCCCACATCCCCTATTTTGCCTTTGATCGACAAAGCTCAGATCCGTAATCTTGCATCTTCGCCCGATGCAGCTTCCAATCTTCCCTGGTTCGGACAGTTAATGTCAGGTCCGCAGTTATTTGCATATCTGACTCAGATCAACACTTGGTTACGGACATATAAAGTTGCCATTCGTTAGAATGACCATTTATCATTCATAAAAAAGACGTTTGGTGAACAGCGTAACTGTTGTTCACCAAACGTCCTATTGTTTCTACACCGATCAATCTTTATCGGTTGATTAATACTGGATTTCGTTCAAGCAGCCCACTGCCAAACGTATCCCTGAAAGGAGAATCCTCCATATGGATATAACCAATGTAACAGCCACACTTTTTCATGCGACATGGCCGATCCGCAGACAAAGCCTGCAAACCATCACGATACAAATGCCCAATGATCCGGCGATCCTTGTAGCACCTCTTCACATGCCCTGACCCTTGTACATAAAATACTTCCGAACCGGCAGCACATCGCTTGCCCAAACTCTCATAGTCCTGCAGATTGCCTTCAAAAAGCGGATCAAGCCCACGTAAAAACTGAATCTCTTCCGGCGTATAATACTTCGGCCGATCTTTAAATGCATTAACCCACATGTACACATCATCCGGTAAAGCCTGTCTCATGGATTCGATGGCGGGGAATGCACTGCGGAGTCCCACTGTACCAACACTAAAAGCAAGCCCCATCTGACGCAAGGTCAGACATTGTTTTACAAAAGAATCCTCTTTTGTCTCGCGAGGATGATACGTCGCCCAAAAGGCGGCTTTATTCGCATCTAACTCCCTCGCCCAATCCAGCTTGACGGACAGGTTGGTTTGAATCGCAACTTTATCCACATGTGGCATATGTGACAGTTCAATCATGGCTTCACGGTACCAACGACGCACCAAAGCTTCACCATAGGGATTGAAGAAAATCGAAAATTGATGCCCGGCACTCTCTTGCTCCCTGACCCAATTCACAAATTGACGCAATTGTTGTTCATCCACTTCCAACGTCTCTTTGGAGTCCACCGTTTTGCTAAACGGGCAATATGGACAGTCGTAATTACAGGAAGACAACTTCCCCCGATAATACAAAGTTGCTCTCATGAGAAAACAAACCCTTCCATCTGTTCACGAATTTCGGCAGATATAAGCCAATCTCCAATCGCATCGGAGTAACCCAGTCCCTCTTCAGTCAAACGCAATACCTGCTTGCCCTCATCATTCTCCAGCTCGGCCATACCCACTGTCAACAGTTCTGCTAACCAGTCATAGTCGGACATCACATCGGTACCGAAACGCTCATGGTAGTCAGACAACGTCAATCCCTCCCGATGCAGCAAGGCTTTCAGAATAAAGCGACGTCTTTGTTCCTCACGGCTTAACACAATACCATAATCCGCCACATCGTAGCGCTCAGTTGCCACATAATCGGCAATGATGCTTTGCGTGGCCTTGTAACTCACGCCATACTTGGAAGCATAGTGTACTTCACTGGTATAAGAGCGAGCCCCGCATCCCAGACCAACCATGCCTTCCTCCTGACAGCTGTATGGCAGAAGTGCTTTCGAGGACGACTGTTCCCTGGCAAATCTGCGCATCGAATATTGCACATAACCTTTGCTTTTCAATGTCTCACGTGCAGCTTTGTACAGCTCCATCCGAATATCCGGTCCCTGACGGCGAATATCATCAGGCTTCACGATCGTATTTTCCCGTGTATACAAGGGATAGATAAAGATCTCGCCCGGTTCGTAGGCTAGCACTCTTTCCAGTGAATAGATCCACGATTCAACCGTTTGCCCTGGCAGACCATAGATCAGATCCAGATTCAATAATGGGAAATCATACCGAGTAAGCTTCTCAAGCGCTCGTTCGACCTCCTGCGGTTTTTGTGGACGATAGATGGCGGATGCTTCAGCTTCAATAAAGCTCTGTATACCCATACTGACACGATCCACACTTCGTTCCTTCATAATGGCCAGCTTGGCTTCCGTAACCGTATCTGGCGACGTCTCCACTGATATTGATGCTTGCGAGGGGTCCAGCCCCATCACATGCTCAGCAATATCAAACAGACGATTCAATTGAACTTCATTCAATAATGTAGGCGTTCCCCCACCAATCGCGAATCTCGAATACGGTCTGCGAGAAGTAATGGGTGCCCACTGCTTCGCTTGGCGTTCCAGCGCATCCACATAGCGTTCATGGGTATCATCCCGTCGATCCGGCAGTGTAAACAGATTACAGAATCCGCAACGAGCAGCGCAAAAGGGAATGTGCATATATAAAAAATACGTATCCGTATTCTCTTTTTCCCACAGTGGCCCCAGCGGCAGTGGTGGGTCAAGCTCCCGATATGCGGTCTTGTGCGGGTATGAATATAAGTAAGAACGATACGGGAATGCCAGCACTTCACTGAGACCTGTAGTTATGTTGGATCCAGACGGTGTGGAATGGCCTGCTGTCGTATGTTGTAATTGTTTGTCCATCGGTCTCCTCCTGTCTCTATAATAAAAATTCTCGATAAGGTACGGTCCAGACCACATCATGCGCAAGCCGGTGTCCTTGATACCCATCTTCACCGTAAGCTGTACCATGATCGGAAAAAGCTAAACAAAAGGCAGGACGGGCGCGTTTCCTCATCGCTTCAAACAATGGTCCCAGAGCCTCGTCCACATATCGAAGTGCAGCACGCTGAGTCTCCACCGAGTCCTCCTTGGCTCCTTCTACAAAGTACCGATTGGGGCCATGAATGGCAGACACGTTCAAAAACAAAAATATCTTTTCATCCGGAGGCGTCTGTTCAAGCAGCTTTAATGCATGCTGTACCTGATGCTCTGTCGATTTGGGATTGGTTACCCCAAAGTTCATTCGCCAGTAGCTCTGTTGGAAATAGCCGGGTAATACTTTCGCAAGCGGATTCTTTTTCGTAAAAAAGATGACGCCGCCAATGCAGATGGTACGGTAACCTTCAGCCGCGAATCCAGAGACGATATCCGGTGTATCAAATAGCCAGGTGTTTGGATGTGTCTTGAGTCCGGTATTCCGGGAATGAAACAGCCTTATGTGAGATGCCTTGTCTGTATTGGCAGGAGTGGGCATAAAACCACCAAAAAAAGCATGATGCGCTGCATATGTAAAACTGCCCGGGGTATGACGCTTCTCCCATGGACCCGAACCACACAGATTAGGACAATTCTCCTCTTCCAGCTTGGCTACGTCATATCGTAAAGTATCCAAGGTAATCATTAACAGATCATGGGAGCCCACAATGGTGTTCATATCAGTCATGTTGAATAGGCTCCTTTCGTAAAAGTTCCATCTCCCATTCGTAGGTTCCAAGTCCATGATGTTGGACTCTGTACAGTAAATCTCCGAATGGATTCACGTCCAGTACATAAGCAAGCGGGTTCGCACCACTAGTAAGCATCACATCAATCCCTGCTGACCACGAGTTGGGAAATGCAGACATGGCTGCCTGCGCTGCCGTCCGAACTAGTGACATCTGCTGCTCATCCAGCCCTGCTTCAGCAGGCAGCATTCGTTCATTACGCAAATGCAGATTGGTAATCGGCGTACGGCTCAACCGCATAATCGCATGACCTGCCTGTCCACCCGCAACCAGTTGGCGAATATCGTATGCCCGTTGATCCAGCGTGGCTTTGGGCATCCACCGTTCAATCTGTGCACCTTCTGCACATAACCAGTTCATCAGCGTAGCAATCCCCTCACTGCGGGTATACTTGCGTAAACGTCCCTCATTGAAGAAAATCACCTTGCCTTGTGCCTGTTCCATTCCCGTCGTCGTTACAGCGATTTCGTCACCCGTACGCGGGTTAACTTGGTACGCCACAACGCCTGAGGCTCCGGAGCCACTTGCGAGCTTTACAAACACACGGTTCATACCGGCATTTTGCATAGCTGTACGCAAGTCGGTGTAACTTCGGATCGGCTGTGAAGACTGGAGCGTAGGAGGTACCTGAACCCCATGAGAAGATAGATGCTGCTGACATGCTCTCTTGTCGAACATCAGTTGGATGTCACCAGGATCATTCATGAATCGGACTTCAGGCCATATTTCACGAGCCTCACGGCCCATTCGATCCAGACATGCTTTCCAGCCACGGAACCACTGGGCAGGAGCGTAGATTCTTCCCCACTCCTGTTCCAATGCAAGTACCTGTTCTGTGGAGATTGCTTCTGCACCCATTCCATCCAATATAGGTGGCGTATCGTTCATAGCTCCAAGGAATAGCAATTCACGCTCTACTTCCCAATCCTCACCAGGAGCATCAATCCGAATCAGGGGTACAGGCAGACTGGAATCAACTGTATCAGCGATCGTTCCGCCGTGTCTCCAGTTCTGGAGCAATTGAGCATATGGCAGTACAACCGCAGGTTTCAAACCCAATCTATTTCGGGCCTCTTGCAACCCTTGGGTTCGGCGATTAGTTGGGTTTCCAATCAACAATAAGGGCTGATCTTCCGTTGGATCATGCACATCAACTATTCCGTTAACGACGGGTAGCGCCAGTCATCCTCATCGCTCTGTTGCTGGTCACTAACATCTACGGATATACCAGAGCTTTTCCAGCGACTGATCATTTCATTGGTCATGTAGTGGTAACTTAGATCGAGGTGTTTCAACTTCTTGATCTTGTCACTGGCAAACAGGGCTTCAGCCCCTTCATCAGACAACGTGCCCTGTGACAAATCGAGTACTTCAAGTTGGTCCAGAATAGGCGCCTCAGCTGCTGCTTTGGCAATCTCATCCTGAATTTCACTATCTTTCAGCCCCAAGTAAACGAGCTTTGGAAATAATCCTTGTTCCAGAAGGGGAATCACATCTTCAAGTGAACCATCGAAACCATAATTATCGACGCCCAGATATAATTCCAGTTTACGCAATTCAGGCAACTTGGCATGGGTGATTGAAGATAACACGTCTTTCGGCAGCCCACCACAAATAATAATCAATTCTTCGAGCTTGGCATGCTGGAGCGGTTCCAGACTAAGGCCGCTACTCCCCATTACAGAGAATGATTTTAATTCTGGAAAAGCATCCAACAGCGGGGTGAGATTCGTCTGAATAATCCACGATACTTCACATTCTTCGAATCCCATATCTCCGATGAACAGTTTCTTCAATGACGGAAAACTTGGAGCCGACTCAATGAGTGTATCCATGAACTCGTCAGGCGAATTTTCATAAGCCTGTCCCCAATCTCCAATGACCAGACTTTCCAGTGAGCTGGCCTCCGGTTTAGCCGCCAGTTCCTTAATTAATTTTTCCATACGAATGCCGTCCTCATAATCATCGTAGGATACAACCAGCTTCACTTCTTGCATGAGCAATTCCCTCCGTTTAAGGTTCATATATGATTCGTTAATTTGAATGTTACCCCATACCACACAAGGCTTGCAACTTCTTCCAACTCCAGTCCCAAGTAGATTCCCAATCGTGCAATGTAAACCATTTCTCATGTAGGCACAAGAACATATGTTCGATATACAGTCGCAGAAATAGCTATCTTCAATTAGGTATATGGATGGACCTTCACCAAACCCGATCAAACACTTCATTTCATACAAAAAGCGTTAATGGCGGGTGAACCATCCCCATCGGAATGCTTCTGTCCTTCCATTAACGCTTTGATGTTCACATATCATGAAGTTAAATCAAGATGTTTCGTTTAAGTCTCAGCCTTCAAGTCTCGATACGAGCGCTCTCAGCGCATGACCACGGTGACTAATCGTCTGCTTTTGCTCCAGTGTCAACTCTGCCATCGTCATCTCGTATTCAGGTACATAGAAGAGTGGGTCATATCCAAATCCGCCAGCACCTGCAGCTTCAGCCGTGATCCAGCCTTCCGCAGTACCTTCTGCTTCATACTTATCACCTGTTGTCGGATCGTACAGTACCAGCGCACAGACGAAACGAGCCGGACTCAATAGCGGCTGTTCGGTGTCCTCACCGGATTTCAACGATTCCAGCGTCTCCAGCAACTTCGCATTATTCTGTGCATCCGTTGCTCCTTCGCCTGCATATCTCGCTGAATATACTCCTGGCTCACCGTCCAACAGGTCTACACATAAACCTGAATCATCTGCCAGAACGGGCAAACCAAGCGCATCACCAACCGCCTTGGCTTTCTTCCAGGCATTCTCCGCAAAAGTTACGCCATCTTCTACCACATCCGGCAGCTCCGGATAATCAAACATGCTCTTAACCTCTTTGCCAAGCGGTGCGAAAGCATGAGCGAATTCACGGACTTTACCCGCATTGCGGGTTGCGACAATGAGAATTGGGCTGTCCAAACTCATCTTAGGCTTCCCCTAATCCACGTGCGCCGATCTTGAGCGCAACCGGTCCAAGCACTTCTTTTTGACGCTCGATCATTTCCAGAATTCCCTGCTCGCCCAGTTCCAGCATCGCGTTCAGCTCACGGCGATCAAATGGTGCTTCCTCACCTGTTCCCTGAAGCTCGACGTATTTACCGCCGCCTGTCATCACCAGGTTCATATCTACCTTGGCTTTGGAATCTTCATCATAGTTCAGATCCAGTACAGGATGTTCACCCACAACACCCACACTTACCGCTGCAATGAAATCCGTAATTGGGAACACTTGCAGTTTGTGCTGTTGGGAGATCTTGTTCACGGCAAGCGCCAGCGCTACAAACGCACCGGTAATGGACGTTGTGCGTGTGCCTCCGTCGGCTTGAATGACATCACAGTCCAGGGTAATGGTACGCTCACCAAGAGCCTGCAGATTAACTACCGAGCGCAGTGCCCGACCAATCAGACGCTGGATTTCCATGGTGCGTCCAGTTAATTTGCCGCGATTGGCTTCACGTTGGTTCCGGGTATGTGTTGCACGTGGCAACATGGAATATTCAGCTGTTACCCAGCCTTTACCCTGCCCTTTCATAAAGGGAGGAACACGTTCTTCTACTGTAGCTGTACAGATCACCTTTGTATCTCCAACTTCAATCAGTACAGAGCCCTCGGCGTATTTATTCGTGTTTACTGTTAAATTCAGCGGGCGCAGCTGTTCGCTGGTTCGTCCGTTTGATCTCATTTTTTCTGCCTCCTACGACTTAAGCATCCTGTAATGTTGAGCTTGTTCACACTTTTACTAATCCCTTATATTTTACCAAAGAGTTCGGTTAAAAGCATCCTTAAGCATTCCTTGCTCATTAAATCGGAATTTCGTTGATATATTCAGGCTTGGAAACTGGCGCACTGTAATCCCTGTTGTCGTCACCCATGACCGTTTTTTGGCCGTTCCATTGGATCTGCACTTTGGCATCCTTGCTGGCTGTATTCTCTGCAGTAGTTAATACGACGGACTGTAATAGCTCACTTGGCACGATATCCCCTTCGGCAAACATATCGTCTTTCAGCGCAACCGTTACCGTGCCATCCTCAGCCGTTTTGACCGATTGCAGCTCTGTTCCGCCTGTCATGACCTCTTCCAATTCCCCGCCTTTGTCAGGTCCCTTGATCAGCTCGTTCAATGCCGCCTGCACCCGATCCTCACCAGGTGTGACCAGACGTGTAACCGGAACATAATATTGGATGCCTGCTGGCGAAGCAGCGGAGAAATAGACCGTTACCGGACTGCTGTTGGTCACAAACGCATCACCCAGATCCAGATTGATTCCCACAGCACGATTCAGTGGTTCAGGCAACGGCGTGCTGTTCACCGGCATTTGCGTTAACTTTTTGCCATCCACCCAGATCTGCACATTCTCCACATCAGGTGTTCCCGTTAATGTCCACGTGACAGCTTCTAGCATTTTCCGTTCTTCCTTCGCATCATACTTGGCAAAATTACCCGAGAACTCCACGACCGCCAGCTTGTCATCCGCATGAATCGTTACATTCTGAACAACCGTTCCCTGTGGGAGAACGCCCTGAAATCCTTCAGGCAACATGCCTGCATAAGCCCCACCTGTAACAAGTGTATCCAGTGCTGTCTTCGGACTGCTGGCATCTGTTCCAGAAGGAAGTGTCAGGGAAACCGGAGCGAGCAGCCCCTGCTGGTCTTGCAGATATACCGTCGTTAATGGGAGCGTTGCGAGTGCACCATTCCCTTCGGCTGCCTGAATCATGGCTGCTTCCTGGATAGGCGGTGGTGGATCAACAGCTTCGGAAGACTGTGCTCCAAACATGCCGCAGCCTGACAATACCATAGGAATACTCAGCAGCGCTGCTGCCGATACCGTACGCAAAGAATGGATCTTTCTCATGATCACGTTCCCCCTCATTCATTTTTACAGTTTGTACTACCATGTATACGAGCCTTTGTCCAAAAAATAACTAAAAGATAATAAGAAAAACATCTATCGACGCACTTTCACAGAAGACAGACCGTGTTCAGCTGAAATTTTTCTTGCGATAATCCAATATCTTAAAGAAACGTAAAACAGGTTAATACGTATTAGGAAGCAAGAGTAGGGACATTGCTAACTTCAGAGGAGGAATCGCCCATGGAACATCCTGAGCAAGAAAAAATCCCTTACAGCCTGAATAGCCGCAAGGTCGCGGAAGCAACACGGGAATGGCTGCATAAACGGGGCGTCACGATCCCTGAGATCGCAGAACTGGTTATGTTATTGCAAAAAAAGTACTACCCTGATCTTACGATGGAAGAATGTATTGAAAATGTGGAGAAGGTTCTCCGTAAACGCGAGGTACAGAACGCTGTCCTGACCGGTATTCAGCTCGATATTCTGGCAGAACAGGGTCAACTCATATCTCCTTTGCAGGAGATGATTGAGAACGATGAAGGACTATATGGCGTGGATGAGATTTTGGCTTTCTCTATCGTCAATGTATATGGCAGCATTGGATTTACGAATTATGGTTATGTGGACAAGCTGAAGCCAGGGGTGCTTGAACGACTGAACGACAAGAGTCTGGGGCCTGTCCACACGTTCCTAGATGATATTGTCGGTGCGATTGCATCGGCAGCGAGCAGTCGTATTGCCCATCGCAAACAATCCGAGCTTGAAGAAGCGCTGGGAGAAAAACCTGTCAGCGATGATGCTGTATAACGTAACTCGTTTCATATCTGAAGCCAGGTAGAACATTGAACATGTGTGTGGATGCTTGGTGAAATAACTGTTATGTTCAATAAAATACCTGCTCATGAAAAAAGCGGCCTGATGGCCGCTTCTTTTGCATGTGTAACGATACATATTGGATAATCCACATGTTATTATTTCAGATGTTTAGGTCGTACCGTTCCCGCCAAACCATAACCTTCAACCCACTTCTTTTCGGCAGCTGGCTCAGATGGTGTCCATTTGGGTCCAATCGTGATTTCCGGGCCTTTGCGCTCTCGCATCATGCCACGCAGCACAGTGATGCCGAGGATGCTGAGTCCAGTGAAGACATACATCATCCGCATGATGATATTGCCAGAATCTGTTCCCGTCACCATGCCATGAACCAGCAGACCAATGAACACCGGGTAGGACAGCATGTGGAACATGAACCACCATTTGCGGCCCAGCTTGTTCCTCAGGTCACTGGATAACAGGACGATCACTAATCCATAGAAGGCTAACGTTCCCAGACCACTGCCGATCGGATGCACGGAGGCGGTAAAAGGAATTAGAAGTTCTCCCCAGGTAAACGGGCTGTAGTGATCAATATATAAAGTCAACGCATGCACAAGTCCAAGTCCGAAGGCGAGCCAGGTCGTTCGGGTATGCCATTTGAACATGGCTGCTTTCGGTTTGCCTTTAGCGATAGGCATCCCTTGAGCAATGCCCAGAAACACACCAGCAAAGAGCAGCACATAAGCAGCAATCCCACTAATTCGAATGATATTCCACGTCGGCAGGTAATCTACAATCCATTGTGCCATAACCGGCTCCCCCATATCTGTTAGACTTGTCCTAGTTAGGGCGTGTCTGAAAACTCCGAAGGAAGCAGATTTTGCCGAATTTTCGTTCCAAGCCAGGAAGTTTTCCGCAGGCGTGCCGGGGCACGTCAAGGGAAAGTGACGCAGCAGGGGGCGAAAAGGCGGTAAAAGATGCACTTCAGCGAGTTTTGAGACACGTCCTAGATCAGACTGAAGCGATGATCCGGATCAAAACCGGGCCAGTGCTCAGCGAGCGTATCCGTATTTCCTCTAAAATAAGTAATCCCATCCCGTGTCATCCATAGGATGTCATGCCGATCGTAATGTCGGTTTAACCAGCCCACCGCTTCGGCACTCCCCAAAATACAGACCGTCTTGGCAATGATCTCGCATTGCGAAGCATGCTGTCCCATAACGGTACACTGCAATACGTCCGTATCTGCCGGCTCCATCGTCCGTGGGTCAATGAGGTGATGTGCAAGGCTTCCGTCCGTATTCTGCCATTGTCTGCGGGAAACACCTGAAGTGGCAACAGCTCCTCGCTGTATGCGAACCACACCTGACACATTCTCCTGATCATGCAAGGGATCTGCTACTTCCAAGGTCCACTGGGGATGGTCTGATGTGCCCCATACTTGGATATCTCCACCCGCGTTAATCAAACCCGCCGGAATATGCAATGTTCGCTGCAACCAGTCTGCGATGCGCTCCACTGCCCATCCCTTAACAATGCCTCCCAGGTCCAACTCAGCTCCGGGGTCCAGATGAACCATCCGGCTACCTTCCCGCTGAATCCAACTCGGACGGCTGTGGTCATATCGATCTTCCATCATCGCTGATGATTCAGGTGTTTTCGTTCGCAATATGCGTTCAAGCAATGGACGTTGCGGTTGTCGTTGTTGCACCTTCTCGAAGGACAGATCGTATCCCGAAGCCTGAAGAGCCTGCGAGATTCCCGGCTGAAAAATCCCTTCGGTCAGTCCAATATAACCGTACGCCAGACTCAAAACTTCATCCATCGCAGCCGAGACAGGCATCCATCCGGTCGAACCATTCAGACGATTCAATTCACTCTCTGCCATAAATCGGCTGAATCGTTGCTCCTGCGTCTCAAACCAATTCTTCACCAAGGTCGCTGCATGTTCAGCTTCTTCCCGCCCAGCGGATAATTGCACTTCAACATCCGTGTTCATTGCACGGAATTGAAATTTGAGCGAACGAGCAACCTGCTCCGTGCGGCTCATGATGCACCCGTGCGTGACTGATAGTTGCCACTGCTGTATCCGGAGTCTGTATCTTGGTTATTTTGCCCGAAACGCTGAGCATCTGAATAACTTCCCTTGTTACCCATGCTCTGATTCGATCCAGCGGCTTCTGTGCTATCGGATGTTCCATTATCTTGACGATCATTATTGTCGTTGTCCTGCGTGTTCCAGTTGTTGTTGTCCGTTGTACTGCTGATCCATTCATCCATCACATCATCACGTGTATTCACTTGGCTTGAAGCAGTAACGCTTGTATCTGTGCCATTCGCTACTGCATAGGCCACATCAAAGGCATCCGAGGTCCTTACATATTGAAAAAGTGCAGCCACGGTCAACGTTGCTGCCGCTGAAGCTTGCCATTTTCTCCATTGATTCCGTTTTCTTCTGGTCATCGCTCTTCCCTGCTTTCTTTAGGGTGTGTCTCAAGACACGCCCTAGCGAAGTTCATAGATGTATCATAGGCGCGCTGGCTTAAAAATAGATGAATGAACGGTTAAGAGAGGCTAAAGCTTTATTTCACGGGAGTCGTGTCAAACTAAAAAAGACCCTGAACAGGTGAATTTCCTGTACAAAGCCTTTATGTAGGAGCTTATTATCATTTCATATTAATTTCATCATTTCGTTAGATTCGAAAATAGAACGTGCCATCCGGTTGTTGCTCTTGCTTCGCCACTTCGCGTCGAATTAACTCCTGCAAATGGGCCAACGTCTCACTCATGGCAAACCGCAGTTGATGGGTACCGAGCCGATTGCCAAACATATATACACAGATGTCATACGCATTCGCCGGTGACTCGTAAATTCGCTCGGACATCTTCTGAAGGCGCTCCTCGTGATGAGCAAGCAAATGAGCTGTGCGTTCGCTGAACTGGGCAAATGGATTTCGATGTCCCGGGTACGCCTGCTTGACATTCAGAGCCCCGAGACGATGCAATCCTTCCATATAAGAAAATAAAGGCTGAGGGTCACTGCCCGGTTGCAGACTGATATTCGGTGAAATCTGTGGCAATACGGCATCTCCGCACAGAATCTCCATCGACTCCGGCGCATAAAAGGATAAATGGCCTGGGGCATGTCCACCCGTCTCCACAGCAGCCCAACGTTTCCCGCCCATATCGAGCCACTCACCGTCTTCAATGGGAGTCACATTCGGAAGTGGTGTGATCTGCGAAGTAAATGCCTTCATATGTTCATGTATCTGCTCGGTCTTGTCTTCCGGCATACCGTGACGACCATAATAATCAGGTAAGATTGTATTGATGCGTGAATCAGGTCCCCACATATAATCAGCCTCTTGGCGAGAACGTGTGGACATTCGAACGGGTGCACCCGTCATCTGTTGTATCCATCCCGACAACCCAAGGTGGTCCGGGTGATGGTGGGTCAGCACAATTTGATGAATATCGCTAAAGGACAGGCCAAGTTCTGCCAGTGCTTCATGCCACTCCTGTTCCGTCTCCGAATTACGTGGTCCCGGATCTATGATAGTGATCGTTCCATCCGGTTCAGACAACACATAACTGTTCACCCATCGCAAAGGAAAAGACATGGTAATCTTGACCCGATGTATGCCCTCTGTCATGGACATCTCTTCTGTTCGCTTCATACGTTTTCCCCTTCCAGACGTCTGTTCACTCCACAGGACGATGACCCACAAAAATCATACGCGGAGAAGCCTGCTCGTCATACTTCTCTTCATCATAGCCGCCATGAACCTGATCTACCTGAAGTCCAGCTTCACTTAACAGCTCACTCAGTTGATCCTTTGTATACAGCTTCACACGTTCCTGATATACCCGCGGTTCATGTCCGGATGTGGTATCCGTAATGCGAATTTCCTTTTGCACAAATCCTTCTTCAATCTTGCGAAACTCCTCAATCCGCTGCCCTTCATCCTCTCGAACCGAGTGCGGAACCAGATGACGAGTCACATAAGCTGTATTCATAAAATCAATAATGTAGCTGCCACCCGGCCGAAGCATGCGATGAATGGCACGTAATACTTTCAGTTGTTCTCCGTCCTCAAGGAAATAACCAAACGATGTGAACAGATTGACTACGGCGTCGAAGCCGCCTTTCAGGGGGAGTTCACGCATGTCTGCATGGCACCACGTTACTCGGTGTTCGTCATCCATTAGGCGAGCTTCACGCAAAAGCACATCGGAAAGATCGACTCCGGTCACTCGCAATCCTGCGTCCGCAAGTGCTAATGAGTGCCGTCCCATACCACAGCATAGATCCAATACTTCAGCATTGGGCTCAAGCTTCAACCACTTGATCATTTTATGTACTTCCTGATAGGCACCCTGTACATCCCGGTGCTTGTATACGAGCAGATAATCTTCTCCAAAACTCTTTTCATACCATTCCGTCATCCATTCTCGCCCTCCACTTGGTCACTGGCCCTCTGTCGGTCATACGGCTGTTGTAAAGGCCTGATCATTTCCCCTAAGCTTTTAAGTTATTGTAACGTCTTTATTCTGCAAACTCAAAAAATCCCACATATCATCCGCATTGAAGAGCCAAAATGCACACGATATAATGTTTAACATACGCATACCCCTGCGAATCGGTTAAGTATAAGAGGTTGTTCAAAAAGCCCGCTTTTGATTACAAATGATGCCTATCGGCATCATCAGCATCGAATATGGAATTCAGCCGAAATAAGTGGTGGCTTACGAAGTATGTTTCCTTCGGAAACATTGCGGTTGCTCACGTAGTTTTCCTCCGCTCCGCTACTCCATTTCTACCTTCATCCAATCTTCTCGGTACTGAAAACCGGTCTTTTTGAACGCGTACTATAAGCAACAGGAGGTGTTCTTATGATTCGCGTCGGACTTACCGGATGGGGGGATCAGGAAGATCTCTATCCGAACCGTACCAAAGCCAAAGACAAGCTCAGTCTATATGGTCAATACTTCTCCACTGTGGAGGTGGATAGTTCCTTCTACGCCGTTCAACCACGGGATCGAATGGCACGGTGGGCTGCAGAGACGCCCGAATCCTTTGCTTTTATCATCAAAGCCTACCAGGGAATGACCGGACATCTGCGAGGCAAACCATATTTCACCAGCACGTCGGAGATGTATAAGGCTTTTCGGGAATCACTGGAGCCTGTCATTGAAGCCGGCAAAATGCAGGCAGCCTTGTTTCAATATCCACCTTGGTTTGAGTGCAATAAAGACAACGTGAAAGAGCTTCGTGAAGTGAAACTTCGAATGGAGGGCATTCCGTGTGCACTTGAATTCCGTCATCGCAGTTGGTATGAAGGTGGCATGCGAGAGCGCACGCTTGCGTTCCTGAAAGAGCAAGGCTGGATTCACAGCGTCTGTGACGAACCTCAGGCGGGTCCAGGTTCTATCCCCATCGTGCCACAGGCGACGGATTCGGAGATGACGCTGGTTCGTATGCACGGACGAAACGTGTCTGGCTGGCATCAGAATGGTGCGCCCAATTGGCGCGAGACCCGTTACCTGTACCGTTACAACAAGGAAGAGCTGTTGGAGTGGAAAGGTTATCTGGAGCAATTGCAGGAGCAGAGCAAGGATGTCTACGTTATTTTCAACAACAACTCCGGTGGAGATGCAGCGGCGAATGCCCAGATGATGATGGACCTGCTGGACCTGCCGGTGAAGCCTTTTCCTGACCGTTCTGAGCCTGAGCAGGAAGAAGGACCAGAGCAACTGGAATTATTTTGACCCGTGTTAACGACGGAGTTATTCACATTGTAGGGTGAAGGTACGTGTATGTTATTGCTATCATGCAGATCGGATTCGAAATTGGAATCAACTAAAAGCGGCAAGCCTTGGGGCTTTGCCGCTTTTTCAGCTCGTATCTACCTATTGAAGGCTATCCGCAAATATCCGTTCCGTTACGTCAAGCACTAGCGCTGCGCAGCCGTAACCGAAGAATCGATAGACACCTTGGAGAGCTGCTGATTCATCTTATGCGCTTCAATGCCAGCCAAGAGCACAATGCCGATTCCATGGGTATCGTTCAGATTCCATCCCAGATCATCGCGATAATACAAGGCGGTAAACGAGTACCCGGAACCGCGACATACCCCGTATATATTACCTTTATAGTCAATCGACAAGCGAGTCATGCCTTCCCATCCTTTGCGTACGGCCTCCAGATAAGGCTCCGGTTGTTCTAGCCACCCTTCCCGAATTCCACGGGCATAGGCGTAGATGAACATCGATGTACAGGAGGTCTCTTCATACGAATCCGGGCGGTTTAACACCTGATGCCAAAGTCCATTTTTCCCTTGCAGCGCCAGATAACCCTGACTTAAATCACGATAGAAACATAACAGTTCCGGCCGTTTCACATGATCATGCGGCAGAATGGACAACAGTTCGGTTAAGGAGAATAGCACCCAGCCGTTACCCCGTCCCCACGGAATACCTGTCGCCCGACCACGTACAAAATCATACACATGGGACATGATCTGTTGATCGGGAAGGTAGAGGTATTTACGGAACATCAGGAACTGATTGACCGCATCATCCCAATACGTCGCATCACCTGTCAACTGACCATAACGCATCAGAAAAGGTGTACTCATGTACAAGTCATCACACCACATCGTCTCCTGACGCATCTCCCCACTGCCTCGTACCCGGTAAAAGGCGCCATCCTCCAGACGTTCCTGCTCATCCGTAATGTAGCCCGCAATTCGATCCGCGGTATCTCTTCCCCCACGAATATCGCCGAATTCCATCGCAGCAAGCAACGTAGATCCGAACGAACCGCAATCATCCAGACTGTCGATGGCAGACAGCTGATTATTGATTCCTGCCGCACCGTACCCTTCCCGATCCCACAGACCATAGCGGTCAAATGAAGTGCTCAGTTCAATATGTTGCCGCACATACTGAATGTAATCATCACGTCCCAATTCCTGTCCCGTTTGGAGAAGTCCAAGCAGGGTGACGCCTAGCGGATAATTCCACTTTCCGTAATGTGTGTTCTCCAGATAGGGACGAACATGCGTATCGGGAAGATCTACTCGCCAATACACACCTTGTGCGCCATCATCAAATACGGTATCTGTTCGCACAATATCGGCGTGGGATGGCTCAGCGCCGGGAGCAAACACACCTGTGTACAGCCAGGGGTCCGTGCATCCCGCAACCGGATGAGGAGGCTTCAGTCTCCAGCCTGTGGAACCCGAACGCTCGGCCTCTTCCATAGTGAATCCCCAGGAGCCACCAAGTGCTTGAATTTCACCTTTTGCGACCAAATCCGAGGAACCGTAACGGCGTGGGAGTTCAACGTGAAAATTACCGCTACTTCCAGCAGAGTATATTTCCGTGCCATCCACATATAAGGTCAAAGCACCATCATGACGGCCTTTTAAAATAACTGGCTTTGATCCTGGCAAGGTTACATCCAGTTTGGACCATGCGTAGGCCACAGCGGGCTGTTCTGGACCAAAGATTCGTGCAAAAGAACCCATGCTCCGCTCCTCGTCTGTCCAGCCCCTGCGCGGATACCAGGAAAGGCCCGTTTCTTCTTCCGTCATACCGTCACGAGGAAGAGATAATACAGGTTCATCGACGGGTCCCGAATATAACCAGCCCTCCTGTCCTTGACGATCTGCCCCAGGAGTGAGGAAGTGCAGCGGGAAATTTTTGAAAGAGGCTGTTCCGTAAATACCGCCGAATCCCACTTCTGTTTTGACAAAACACAGCAACACATCATTCCAGCCATAGTTCACGGAAATCGGAATCTGGGTTCTTCGCTCAGGAAATAATTCCTGCAACAACTCAGACTTGAATACCTCTTCGCCGTTCACATAGATCGTCACCGGACTATAACAGTTCAGGCCCGTATTTAACGTTGTACTCTGCTCGCTCCATAACTTGCCCCATACATACACGTATTGCCCTGCATGCGCCTCTACGCATTTCTCATTCAGATTCAGGTCATAGCGATAATCGCCAAGCCTGCGAAAACCTCCCTGATGATAGGCTCTGAACAAAAATGAATGTTTCGGATGATCGCCAATATAACGCTGAGCCACCGTAGTCAATATATCCGGAATTGAATCGTACACCTTGCCTGCAATCGCCTCGTTCTCATGAAAATAACGAATGATCGTCAGCTCCCTTCCTTATACCTTGATTCGTTCGCTTAGCCGCAATGTCTCTCCGCCCTGCACTTCAACAACCTGCTGATCTGCTGTGAACCAAACCGGGATGGCAGACGGATTATGGATGATGGATCGATCGGCTGAACACTCCAGTCGTTGCACCGCTTTCCAATAGGCGATCACTTCGATGTTCGTGGCATACCAGATATCGTCCCTGCCGCCAATCTGCTCACCAAACTGTTCGATAATCTCCCAGTTGTCATTGTCATTGAACTCATAACTGTGACCCCAGACGTAGAGTAATAGTGGCGTACCTGTTTTGGAATGTTGGATAAAACGTTCGGCATGAGCCGCCAGATCATGGTTATGATGACAGGTCGGATGCCATTCAAGGGGCCGATCTGGCAATGTGTATCTGCCATGAGATTCAACAGTACGAGCATAATCGATGCCAAGCCACTCCAGCTTCGTACTTAACGCACGGTCGTACCCTCCATTGGGATAAGCCATACCTCGTACGGGATAACCGACAAGCTTCTCCAGCGCTTTTCGGTCCTCAATAATCTCTTCGGTCAGCAATTCATTCGGAACATAAGGCAGTGTAGGATGAGTAACGGTGTGAACAGCTACTTCATGTCCGGCGTACAGTTCCGCGACTTCCCCCGGCTCGATGCGGCCTGGATTGCCCAGGGTACCGGAATTCAGATTAAATGTTCCCCGCAGTCCATACCGATTACAGATATCCACCAGTCTGCGATCATGCACCACTCCATCGTCATAGCTGAGCGTTAACGCTTTCATCACACCACCTGGATAGCGGTCAAACTGAATACGATGTCCCATCTTGCTCCTCCTTCTGCTTCTTTTCCTGCTCCCTATTTCTGAATTTCCTTCACATTAAAATAGCGAAAAACACCCTGACCTCCACGATTCGCAAACCGTGTGTTTACAGCATAGATACCCATCTTCGCTCCAACCCAGAGGGCTGTTGTTGCGCTAAACGGTGTACCCATTGGCTGAAACTCCCCTCCGTCCTCACTCCAGCTAAACTGGCACAAAGCAGGTTCTGTCAGGGTAAGCCGAAGATGAATGGTCCAGCCGGTTGCCTGCGAACCCTGGCCCTCCCAGTCCAGTCCCGTTTCCTCCCATTCTTCTGCATGCAGATGGCTGTCTGCGCGTTTGGCTCCGCGAATCAGCGATAACCGAACGGTTCCGTCTTCTGTCTGTAACAGGCACAGGCTTGCATACGAATCACCAAACATGATGAGACCTGACTGATCCCCTTCCTGTTCAGGCAGGAACGTGAGCCGGGTTGTCGCTTCAAATTCAGAGGCAGGCAGCTTCTGCAAGAGAAGATGAGGTGTACCAAACAAAGACTGAACGCCCTCCGGGTATGGATGAGCAGGCAATACGATCCCTCTTTCTGTACCTGCCTCAGCCCATTCAGGACGGGAGTTCGCCTGCCATTGCCACTGCAGCCCCAGACGATCAGCCTGAAAATTATCGGATACCTCAGGTACAGTAATCGGATACTCTGCTCCTACATCTGGTTTGATGTGCACACCCACAGGTTCCCCTGTTCCCGTGCCCTCAGAGTCAATTCCAATGACAGGCCAGCCGTCTTCCGTCCACGTCATCGGCTGTAGATGAACAATGCGGCCATAGGCATCCCGATCCTGAAAATGAATAAACCAAGACTGACCCGATTCCAGCTCCACATATCCTCCCTGATGAGGCCCATTCACAGAGGAAGATCCCTGATGCATCACAATTCGATCCTCATATGGCCCAAATACCTGTTCGGAACGCAAAACCGTCTGCCACCCCGGCTTCACACCACCAGCCGGAGCAAAGATATAATAATACCCATCGCGCTTGTAGAACTTGGGCCCTTCAATGGTCGGATGATGTTCGGTCCCATCAAAGACGATCATGCCTTCGTCCAGAAGCTTCCTGCCATTCGTAGCCATCCGGCACACTTGGATTTTGCTCTTGATTCCACTGCGACTATGGGCAAAAGCATGCACAAGATAGGCTTGCCCATCCTCATCCCATAAAGGACAAGGGTCGATCCAGCCCTTCACTTCATGAACCAGATGCAGCGGCGACCACTCGCCTTCAGGGTGATCCGCCGTGGTCATGAAGATGCCCTCATCCGGTGTGCTGAAGAAAATCCAATACTTTCCGTCATGATACCGAATGCTGGGTGCCCATACGCCTTTGCCATGAAGAGGTACATCGTATCCTGGCAGATCAAGCCGTTCTATGGCGTATCGGACAAGTTTCCAATTCACCAGATCCTTCGAATGTAGAATAGGTAGGCCCGGTGTATGCGAGAAACTGGAGGCCGTCATATAGAAGTCATCCCCTACACGAATCACATCCGGGTCCGAATAATCCGCATGCAGAATCGGATTGCGGTATGTACCGTCACCCTGATCTGCGACCCAGACCGGGTCCAGTCTTTGTTGGTCAGATTGAGCTGTATTCATACTTCCACTCCTTCATCTGAATTCTTCAACAGGTACATGACCTGCATCCTGTAATCGATGATGTTCTGAATCAAAATAGGTGCCTTCCAACAGGCCAATTAACGTGTTGGTAACACGCACTTCAATGTCGTTGTCTCCCGGACGCAACCAGGAGGTATCCCCCTTCCAGCAATATGGAGACCAGCATCGTACACCAAGACTATGTCCGTTCACCCGCACTTCCACCACATCCTGCACACGCCAATCGCTAAATTCCAGTTCAAACGAGGCAACACCTTCCCCTGGCTCATCCAGCCAGAACGTGCGTTTATAACTCATTTCCCCGGCAAAATGGGGGTACAGCGGCTGAGGTTCAGGTCCGATGTGAATGGCCGTGTCCGACTCTCGCACGAGCGAAGCCATGCCTCCATGATGGAACTCCACACCGAATCTACCTTGTAGATACAAGGGATCCACGATGCCATCCTCATCTTTCGTTACATGCACAATCACCGTCATTTCGTTGAGACCGCTATGCAGCAGCTCCGTGATATCACAAGCGATATTATTGTGGTCGGTTATTTCAATTGGATCGAATTGTTCCTTCCCAAGCGGTTGACCATTAATCTCCATGGACCAACTGCCCGAGATCGCCGCTCTGTCCATGAACAACAGGCATGCAGGCAATGCCGTTCTCAGCTCAAATGTGGTCGTATATCGGCATTCGATGGGATAGGCTACGGATGCTTTCTTCGGTGTGCCAAATACCTGATTAAACTGGACTGGCAGATGCTGCAGCTCCGATAATTCTGCCGCCTGATCAATAAATGGTTTCACAACTACATGCTTGCTTTCCATAATTACACCGTTAGCATTGGAAGCCTGAAGATGGAATTGCCCCATACGCAAGATGTTAGGCTGTACCGTTTCCAGTCGCCACGGCCCTTCTGAAGGGACCATGATCTTATGGGCCAGATTAGCTCCTGCCGATACATCCGCTCTGAACGTCGAACCCGTTTTGTCTGCTACATCCACCTTCGTTGGTACTTCCTCTGCCCCCGCAGCTTGTAAAGTAAGACGAACAGCATGCGCTTCGTAAGGCGCCAGCGTTAGTGAAATGCACCATTCCCCGCCACTGCTCGTATACGGTAATACCTGAAGCTGCCCTGTCTCCAGATCGAGTCGTTCTGCCACGAGACAAGTGTTCTCTATGAGCTCCGTTCCATCCCACAGCTGTCTGGCGACCAGCTTTAATTGGCCCTTCAGATCCTGCCCCTCCTGATTGGTCAAAAAAACCATATGCTCCCCATCGGACAATTGACGGGTGTGCATCAGCAGGGATGCACTTTCTTCCTCCATGATCCAGCAGATGGGTTCCGGCAATACCTGATCGAGCAGGAGAGAGATTAGCTCCAGCGAAAAGTCATCTCCCTGCCCCGTTCCTGCGGGTAGAAAATAGGCATTCCCCTCACCCTGATGCCACATGGTTTCACGGTTATCATGATCTGTTATCCCACCACGGCCCCAGTACACCTCTTGCGGCTGCTCGCCCGCACCAAAGAACTGGGCAGCTTCATCTCCCTCCGGACTTCCCGGCTGGATCGCAATATACGGAGGCATCCCAACAGAAATGACGGTTCCTCCCTGCTGAACGAATCGCTTCACCTGTTCCCAGGCCGCGGCCTCCAGATTCAGCATCGGTGGCAGGATCAACACCTCATAACGGGCTATACCGATCTGAATGCTGCCATCCGTTAAGTCAGCGTCATCCAACAATTCGGGATCAAGGTGATCATAGTCCCGTCTGTTTTCGAGCAGATGTGTCGTGATCCTCATCCAGTCCTTCGTTAGACGATCCAGTTGTCCCCGTTCTGCTTCGTCTTCGCCGCTATACTCAAATCCATGCAGCGGATTACCCATCAGACTCCAGAATGTCGTCGTTGGGTCAAGCACGGCAATACGAATGTCTGCTGCTCCGGTGCTCATGAGATAGCTCAAACGTCCAGTGTAATCCCCCAACTGCCGGAAATGCTTCCAGTAAGGATTCTGCAAAAATTGAGATGGCGGTGCGTCATGCTTCGCAAGCCCACCAATCGTATAGAAAAAGGCGTGAAAGTTATAGAAATTGGTGCCCATGGCGGCCATACGATCAATCATCCATTTCGCATCCTGTAGCGTCATGGACCAGCCCACACTGTGAAAACATTCAATCAGATTGCGACTTCGTCCCAGCTGCCGGGCAAGCGAACTGACCATCTTGGGATTGTCACGCATCTTTTGGCCGTATCGTTCCAGAATCCACGATAAGGACCGTCCGATTTTCTCATGTGCCGAATCACCACCTGGCATATGGCTGAACAACTGGGTCGTCATCCGTACGCCAGGCACTTCAGCCGCATACTGGATTCCTGCTTCCTCACACCAATCATGCACCTGTTTGTGATAGGACTCCCGGAGAAGCAGGTGCAGCGACTGGTAATAGTCATACCGAATTCGATGCGCGTCGGGAACATCACCATATAGCAGGGCCGGCAGCGAATCGATCAGACTATAACCACAACGCTCATTGAAATAACGGGGAAGCTGTCGTGACCAGGGGATACGGCCCAGCGGTGCAATCTCATCCGAGAACATGCCTTTGATTACGCTTTCAAATCGATCTCCAACCGCTGACTTATAACGCTCATGAGTCAGTTCAATAAAACGACTCATCGCTTCCTTGTGGCAAGGATCAACGAAGTTACCGTAATATTTGAAATCATCGATCTCTTTTTCCTGAAATATAACCAACTCCCAATCACCCGCGGGAACATCCCACAATAGACGGAACGCTGTTCGGTAGGTGAAAAACCGCTTACGATTATACGAGGTGAGTCCGGTCTCCTGATAAACTTGATCGGTCTGGATATTGCCGATTTTACTGCGCAAGTCAATGGATTCCTGCCACAACCGTTTGCCCTGTGCATCCTTGGGAATCGCCTTGACAACCAACACTCGTCCCCACGGCAACTCCAGATCCACAGCTTCTCCGCCCTGAACCACCAGCTGGTGATGTATGAGCTGTCGCTGCTTCGCTTCAGGGAAATCAAGGGTCACTTCTCCGCCAGCCATCCCGCTTGGATATGGATATTCGTCATATAACCATACCTGCATGCCATGGTCGGCAGCTGCCTGCACTGCAACCCGCACCTTATCGAACCATGCTTCAGAGAGATAGGGAATCTGTAGTCCCTGACGCGGACAGATGAAGAATCCGCCTACACCTTGCGCGTCCATCTCAGCCACCTGCCGCTTAATCTGCTCTTCTTCCATGTCCCCGTTCCAGAACCAAAAGGGATGGACCCTGTACTGCGCCTCGGGATTTTCAAATGCATCCCCGTTCCACATGTTGCCTTCCTCCCTGCATGTTCAAGAGTGGTCGTTAAACTTTACCAATAACGTTCATTTGAGTTCAAATAGGTTTGTTTCGCTTTGATTATACATCAAAAACCATATTCAGGAAGTCATAATTTCCAGAAAGTTGGATGAAATTTTTGTTCACGGATCAAGCCATTACAGGATAAGAAAAAGCCCGGCTGTCCCCGTTACGCTGAAAGCACGGCTGCCGGGCTTTGGCTTATAAGACTACTTCAGTGCTGCGTACAGTTCATTGACTTCTTTCACATAATCGTCTCCGCCGTTGTTCTTCCACAGGGCAACAGCATCTTCGAATCCTTTCTCATCAATCTGACCTACGATATATTTGATCCGTGCATCGTTAATGATATTGTCCAGCTGCGGTCCTTTCTGAGCATAAACATCAGAGATCAGCGGTTCGCCAGGATTGGCGATAACAATCTCTTCGTTGGCTTTCTGCACCTGTGCAACCTTTTCACGGACAGGTGTCTGTTGTACACGAAGCGTTCTGTCTTCCGGCACAAACATCAAAATCTGATTTAAGCCCTGCAGGTCGCGGAGCGCAAGCTTGTCAGTGCTCGGTATGATGTAGTCTTCTTTTTTCTCGTATTGCTTACCTTCCAGTCCGTTGTACAACAATGCCTGCAATTCCGGTTCATTCAGCTGATCCAGAAAGCTCAGTACCTTCTTCAGGTCTTCTTCCGTTTTGACACTGCTTTTGGAAATCGCAATCAGGCCCGAGTATCCGGACGTTGGCATATCACGCAATCCCTTTGGACCTTCCATCGCTTGCAGCACGTCCACACGTCCTGTCGCATTTGGATCTTTATCCAGTATTTTCTGATCCATGCGCTGCGCATTATCTGCTACATCCACCATGACACCTGCTTGACCGTTTACAAATGGATCAGGCAGTTTGGTCGCATCCATCACGGCAAAGTCTTTATTGACCAGACCTTCACTATAGATTTGACGGAAAAATTTCAGGGCTTCCATGTATTCTGGTGTCTCATGCGCCGGGATCAGGCCTCCGCTGCCATCATCTCCCCATTTGTTCGGTGCACCGAACCATACCTGCATGTTATCCCATGGGCCCGTGAATTTGCTGGCAACCAGACCGTACGTATCATCCTTGCCGTTACCGTCCGGATCATCCTTCGTGAACGCTTTCAATACATTGTAAAATTCGTCAATCGTCTTCGGCTCTTCCAGCCCCAACTTCTCCAGCCAATCTTTGCGGATTGTGACCCCATTACGTCCCAGGGCGCGTGCCCGGTAGATCCCATAGGTTTTGCCATCGATTGACGCATTGTTGGTGATGATTTCATTCATCTGGCTCAGATTCGGATAGTCTTTCAGATATGGACCAAGCTCCCAGAATGCTCCGGTTCGTGCCGCATTAATGAAACTTGGGGACTTCCCTAACACCACCATAATCTGAGGCAGTTTTCCCGAGGCCAGTGTAATGTTGAATTTGTCTTCGTACGAGCTGCTCGGCACCCATTGCAGGTTCACATCTACCTTGGTCAATTCTTCAAGCTTCTGGATGACTGGGCTATTCTCCGGCGGATTCTCCGCTTCAAAGTTCGGCAGCATGATTGTAATCTGATCAGTGCCACCCGTAGCGGTTCCTGAACCTTCTTTGTCGGTGGAGCATGCGCCCAGAATTGTACTTAGTACCAGTGAAGCAGAGAGTAGCAGTGCACCTTTTTTGAATCCCGTTTTTTGTCCCATACGTTCTCCCCCTTGGCTTTAGCCTTTGATTGAACCTAACATGACACCTTTGGCAAAATGCTTCTGCAAAAACGGATACACCAGCAAAATCGGAATAGTACCCACAACGATCACCGCCATTTTGATCGACTGCTCTGGTGGCTGTACAAAATTGGGGTCCATGTTCGCCATATCTCCGACACTGGCCTGCGAGAGTAATACGATCTGTCTCAACATGACTTGCAGCGGCCATTTGTCACTGTCGGAAATGTACAGGAGTGCCGAGAAAAAGTTGTTCCAGTGTCCTACGGCGTAAAACAAGGCAAACGTGGCAATGACCGGCTTCGATAAAGGCAGAACGATTCGCCACAGCACCCCGAGATCCGAACAACCGTCGATACGGGCAGCTTCCTCCAGCCCGGGCGGCATTTGCTGAAAAAAGTTTTTGACAACAATTAAGTTAAAAGCGCTGATCGCGCCAGGAAGCATAAGGGCCCAGTAGGAATCGAGCAGTCCCAGTCCACGAATGACGAGATACGTTGGAATCATGCCACCGCCGAATAACATCGAGAAGATCACCATGTTCATCATGACGTTACGGCCCCAGAAGTCGCTTCTGGATAGTGGGTAAGCCATCGTTAGGGTGAAGAATAAATTGACCAGTGTACCTGCCACCGTGATGAAAATGGAAACACCAATGCTGCGAAAGATCGTGGACGAGGAGAAAATATACTCATATGCACTGAAGGAAAACACCTTCGGAATGAGGAAAAAACTGCGTTCGGTGATCTCGGCTTCCGTTGCGAAAGAATTCCCTATAATATACAGGAAAGGAAGGACGGTTAATATGCCCAGAATCCCCAGCATGACGTAATTGAAGATATCAAATACCTTGCCGGCAGGGCTGTTGTATAGACGGCTGTTCATGGGCGCTCCTCCTTAATAAATTCCGGGGTGACCGAATTTTTTCGCAAGTTTATTACTGCCAAGCACCAGGATAATCCCCACCACAGACTTGAATAGTCCAACAGCGGTACTGTAACTGAATGCACCTTGCGTAATCCCCACCGTGTACACATACGTATCAAACACATCTGCGACATCCCGGTTGAGGGAGTTGGTCATCAGATAAATCTGCTCAAATCCGGTATCGAGGAAGTTCCCCAATCGGAGAATAAGCAAAATGACTATGGTCGTACGAATCGCTGGAAGCGTAATATGCCACATCCGCCGTAATCGTCCTGCGCCATCTACAATCGAAGCTTCATACTGCTCCGTGTCCACACCTGCGAGGGCCGCCAGGAAGATAATTGTGCCCCATCCCATCTCTTTCCACATCATCTGCACAATAATGAGCGGACGGAACGAACCTGGACTGGAGAGTACATCAATGGGCTTGCCCGTAATCCAGGCGATCAGATCGTATAACACGCCGCCTTGCGGGGTCAGGAACACGTACGTGATACTTGCGATAATAACCATGGATACAAAATGGGGTACATAGACCAGCGTTTGAATCGTTCTTTTGAAGAAAGCGACCCGGATTTCATTTAACAATAAGGCGATAATGATCGGTGCTGGGAAAAAGAAGATGAGATCGTACAGGGCAAGGACCAGCGTATTACGTAACAGTCGGAAAAAGTCCGGATTGGAGAAGAAGTTCGTAAAATTCTCCAGCCCCACCCAATTACTCTCACGGATACCCAGGAAAGGCTGATAGTCCTGAAAAGCAATGACGATCCCCCACATGGGCAAGTATTTAAAGATCACAAAGTACAAAAAGCCGGGAAGCACAAGCACATATAACCATTTGTTTCGTTTAATCTGCCTTTTCCAATTGGACTCCTGTTTCAATGGTCTTGTTGCCATATTCGCTTGAGCAGTTGCAGTGGCATTGGTATTCCAGTCCGTCTTCCCGTTCATCATGTCTCCCCTCCCTCAACAATGTAAGCGTTATCAATCAACCTGATACTCAGACTATACAGCCGATCTTTTTCCGGCAACCTTCATTTTTTGCATAGCTCTGGCACTATGACCAGAAAGCCCGCTATAACGCCATTTTCACATGGTATTGAACATGTCATAGCAGGGATAATTGTACATTTTTGCAGGTTTATCTTTCTTTGTATCACGGTAAAAAAAGAAAAAACCGGTATCCGCTAATTCCGGATTCCGGTCAGAAAAGACAGCCGTACAAACGGTTATTGTCCGAACCATTGATCGCGATACTGACTCGGCGTAACTCCCTCCTGTTTCTTGAAAATCCGATTAAAATAACTGTGCTGATATCCCACAGCCGCCGCAACATCATTAATCTTCATCGTTGTCTCACGTAGCAATTGCTTCGCCGCATCCATTCTCACACGTGTCAAATAATCAATAAAATTAATGCCCGATACCTGTTTGAATGCCTTACTCAGTGCATAAGGTGTCATCTGCTCTGTATCAGCACAATTTTCCAGCGAAATATCATTCTGGTAATGTGTATCGATATACAACATCGTACGTTCCACCACCAGCTTCAGCGGTTCCTGGGACCGTTCCTCAATCTCTTGTACATACGGCATGAATACCTCATTAACCATCCATTGCCTCATCTGCGTGGCTTCACGAATACCGGATAATCGCTCATACATGTTGCAACCGCCAAACAGCTTATAAGGTGTTACTCCCGTTTGCAGCATCATGTGTTGAACACTCCCCAGCAATTGAAGCATCATCTGTTGCACCTGGAATTCGGTACTATCCGTCTGTGTAATCTCACTCATGAATTGCTCCAGCACACGTTCCGCTTCGGCTTGCTTGCCCAGCCTCATGGCCTGGATCAACTCACGTTCCAGCCCCAATGGATAGGAAGCCGCTTCATTTCTATGGAAACATTGCTCATCCTCCAGGTCCAGAATCTGACTTCCTTCCTCCACACTGCGATAAGCCACGGCCTGTTCCATCTCGACGAATCGTCCGGGCAGTTCCTGTAGTGAAGCCGCTGGGCGGCTGACCATCAAAGTCACCTTCATTTTGAGCGTTCGTCCAATGACCTCCACCAGCTCCTGTCCCCATGACAGGGCCTGTGACTTCACAGGTTCATCCCGGGGAGCGATCACAAGCATGGCCGAAGACAGGTCGTGGAAATTCATGACACTGATCTGCCTGAAATAATTTTTGGCGACTTCCTGAGTGATATTCACTGCTGCAAAAGTAACCAGTCCTGTGTCCCGGCTTCCAAACCTGCCTTCCAACTGCTCATATCCCGTAAAATACATCTGCACCAGCAAAAACTGCTGGCCCTCCAGTTCAAAGCCAAGATTACGCATCCGCTGCTGGAGATCCTGCTCGTTATAGGCATATAAGTGCCCCTGTACAAGTTGTAAGACAAAACTGTCACGCAGATGGGGAAGCTGCTCCTGCAATTGGCGATGTGCCGTAACACTGCGGGAGGTCAGTTCGTTCCACTGCTGCTCCAGCAGCTCAAACTCGTCCAGCTTTGCATCCGTTGGTGTTGTTTCGCTTCTGCCAGGCGTAAGCAGATGCAGCATCCGCGCTACAGGCGAATAGATTCGGCGTGAAGCAAACCAGGATAACAGCAATCCCAGGATTAGACTGCCCGCACTCGCAATGACGATGATTTTGGATACCAGCTTGACTGGCGAAGTGACTGATGTTAAAGGCGCCGCAGAGACGTAAGTCCAGTCCGAATCGATCCGACTCAATGAGCCGTACGAGACGGAATAGGTCTGATCCTCATATCGGAACAGAAATGAGCGGCTGTCTGCTTGCAGGGCCACTTCTTCTTTTAGCTGCTGTTCAAAAGCAGAATCCTCTCCCGCCGTTCCCGGATTACCGGTAACCAGTGTGTTTCCTTCCTGATCCATAAGAAACGTTAACCCTTCGTCGTATGGGGTAAGCGTTTTCAATAAACTGGCAACTTTCTCATTATCCAACGTAATAATCAGTGCACCAAATGGATTAATGCTCTCCCCCGGGATCTTATGCACAAGAACCAGTGCATTGCCTGCATCTGTATGCAGTGGACTATCGTTGATCGAAGGTTCGGTATCTCTGTTGATGCTGGAAACCCAGTCTGTCCAGTACACGTGGTTGCCCATGGAGAGGTAACGATCATATGCTTGTACTTTGGCTTCATCGTTCAACTCGGTATAATCCCGATTAAACAAGATTGGCTTCGGTTCCTGCAAATACAGCTGTGCTGACTTGATCAATGGGTGGGAACCTTGCAATACATATAAGGTAGTCACAATCTCCTGCGTTTCATTAAAATAATACACAAAATCCAGCGTTCGCAGTGCATTGCCAAACCTCGGCTCAAAAGCCCAATGGGATAAGTTCATCTCCAGATAAGCCAGCTGGTCATCCACATTACGTGCCCGGTTCTCAATCTGGTTCTGATGCATCTGATTGAATTCGGTCTCCATCCGGCCAACGACCTGTTGATACATGACCATGCCTGTGATTAGTCCGGGAATACTGGCAATGAGTAAAATAAGCATGAGGCTGTTTCGATAAAATCGACCTTTATGTCTTCCTGCCTTTAATCCGGATAACCGTTTGAACGTGCCAAATATTCGATTGCTCCTAGTCGGTTCCATCGGTACTCACCTGCCTGCTCGCATCGGGTCTGACTGTCATGGAAACTTCCTCAACTCCCCTGAGAATATATGGATGAAATCCTTTTCTTGTATTATACGCACAATCTTCAGGTCAATGAAACGATATGTAACCGATCATTTTTTTAACCAATGTTTTATTAACCTGACAAAATGGATTACAATGAGATAAAGCAAACATGAAGGAGGCCTTTTTAATGAAAGAACAGATTTATTTTGAACAAAATAGAGAAAAACACCTGGCAGAACTGAATGAATGGTTATCCATTCCGAGTATTTCCGCCATTTCCGAGCATAAAGAGGATGTTAATCGTGCAGCACAATGGGCAGCAGATGCACTCACACGTGCAGGTATGGAAAACGTAGAGATCATTCAAACGGCTGGACACCCGATCGTCTATGCAGATCACCTGCATGCACCCGGCAAACCGACAGCTCTGATCTATGGACACTATGATGTACAACCTGTTGATCCGCTTAACCTGTGGGAGACGCCTCCGTTCGAACCTACCGTTCGTGATGGCAAGCTGTTTGCCCGTGGTGCAACGGATGACAAAGGACAGATCTTCCTACATATCAAGGCAGTAGAAGCTATTCTCGCCGAAAACAAAGAACTGCCGGTTAACGTCAAGTTCTGCATTGAAGGCGAAGAGGAAATCTCCAGCCCGAACCTGCCCATCTATCTGAATGAACATACGGACAAGCTGCGTGCAGACATGGTACTGATCTCGGATACGTCCTTGCTTGAAAAAGGAAAACCGGCGATCTCCACTGGTCTGCGTGGCCTATGCTCGCTTCACGTCGATCTGAACACAGCCAATACCGACTTGCACTCCGGTTCATTCGGTGGCGGAGTACCCAACGCACTGCATGCACTCGTGTCCCTGCTCGCTTCGTTGCATGATGAGCAAGGCCGCGTAAGTGTAGACGGTTTCTACGACGGCGTTCTGCCATTGTCTCCTGAGATGAGAGAAGAATTTGTGAAACAGGGATTCAATGAAGAACAGCTTCGTCAAGACCTCGGGCTGGAGCAATTGTACGGCGAAGAAGGCTACTCGTTCGTGGAACGTGTTGGCGCTCGTCCAACTTTGGAACTGAACGGCGTATGGGGCGGTTTCCAGGGCGAAGGCAGCAAAACGGTTATTCCGAAGGAAGCTCATGCCAAAATTACATGCCGCCTCGTTGCGGATCAAGATCCACAACATGTGTTGGATCGTATCGAAGCACATCTGCGCGCTCACGTTCAACCGGGTGCAACGCTGCATGTGAAACAGATTGAAAAAGCTTTTGCTTTCAATACTGATCCTTCCAATCCAATTCTGCAAAAAGCGGCAGATGCATATGAGCATGTGTATGGCGTACGTGCCCTCTTTACCAAAGATGGCGGCTCCATTCCGATTGTTGAGAAGCTCTCACGTGTTCTCGAAATCCCTGCTGTCATGATGGGCTTTGGCTTGCCGGATGAGAATCTGCATGCACCGAACGAGCACTTCAACCTGGAGAACTTTGATAAAGGGTTGTTGACGATTGTTCAGTTTTTGAAAAGTTTGTAGTAGTTGAAAAATACTCTTACACGGAGGTCACTACGCGGGGAGAATAAGCTTCCGATCGCTGTTATCCCCCGGATTTCTTTGATTCCCTTTTTTAAAGGGAGAAATTCGGGTGATAAAGGCGAACGCTCTGCTTCTTCAGCTTTTTTCTCCCCACTCCGTTAACGTGTAAATTATTTATTTAACTTCATACAAAAGAGATAAGATTACTATTAAACTATCGCGGAACGTGAGTGGACGTTCCGGTGCCGAATCGTTCTTTTGATCGCTGTTATCGTCGGATTTTTTGGATTCCCTTCTAAAGGGAGAAATCCGGGGATAGCATATGCTTCCGAAGTAGCTTTCTTGCAGAAAGCTTGTAGGCGAACGCTCCGCTTCAGAATCGATTTCGTCCCCTTCACTACGTTGCAGCTTCTCGCAGACTGATTTTAGGATGGAGACTATTTATTAAATTAATAGGTACAGGTAGATATAAAAAATGGGTGTGATGTCATGAAAATGACGTCACACCCATTTTTTTGTTAGAGTGGTTATATTGTTACCTCTCATGTATTACACTTTGCTTATGTGCGAAATGTTGTGAACTTCAGCATGTGCACAAGCCGGGATAAGTGTGCAATCTCCTGCTGGACTCCTGAGGTGTCCGTGCCCGCCATTGCCTGGTTTGCTCGCAGTGTTCTGCGCGTGTTCAGCATACCTTCGATCAGTTTCATGACCGTGTTGCGTCCACGATGATCCACAATCATATACTTTTTGCGTGCATCCAGCTCTACCCATACGATGTTGCTGAATGATGTGAACAGATGCCTGCGATACTGCTCCATATCGGTCTCATTGTAATGCTCGCCATAAAAGGCATAGTATCCGTGTATGTGCAACTTCTCCGCCAGCACTGTGATGAACGGATCAGGTTCGAGCATAGCGTTACGTTCCATGTTTCACGCCTCCGTTATGCGTGATCCGCAGATCCCGTCTTTTTGAGATCTATTTTAACATATTGCGCAAGGTGTTGCCTCTCCACAGATAGAAATCAAGTTTTAACTCGGAAGACTGATACATCACTCACCGATCCGTCTACCCTTCACCCACACACCCTCAATATCCAGCTCCGCATTCAGCAAAACGATATCTGCCTGTTTTCCTTGAGCCAAGGAACCTGCCCGGTGATCAATGCCGAGCAGACGTGCAGGGGTTAAACTTGCTGCCCGTGAAGCAGCATTCAGGCTCAAGCCCACTTCCTGCACCAGATATCGGAAACCGCGAATCATCGTCAGTGTGCTTCCAGCCAGTGCACCGCCGTCTTTCAGTCTGGCCTCTCCATGCTTCACGATCACGGGCAGGTCGCCGATTTTGTACTCCCCGTCATCCAAACCCGCAGCAGACATGGCATCTGTGATCAACACGAGTTGATCGTTATGTTGCTTCAATTGAGCCAGGATCGATATCGCCGCAGGGTGCACGTGAATGCCATCAGCAATTACCTCGGCGCTGATGCGTGGATCACTCAGCACGGCTCCCGCAGCCCCAGGTAGACGGTGATGCAGCGGTGTCATCGCATTGAACGTATGTACCGCATGATGGAGTCCTGCCTCGACTGCCCGCTCCACCTCTTCATAGGTCGCATCCGTGTGACCGAGTGCCGCTGTAATCCGCTGTTCTCGCAGCCACGAGATAACCTCCAGTGCACCTTCACGTTCCGGTGCCAGCGTAACTTGACGGATCAGGCCGGGATATTGCTTTTCCCATGCCTCGAGCCAGGTTACATCAGGCAGAATGATATGTTCCGGATTTTGCGCACCAGGCCATTTCGGACTGAAGAACGGGCCTTCCAGATGTACGCCCTCAAGCTGTGCATATGGCATTTCACCAGAACGATAACGGTCCACTTCAGCAAGTACGCTATCCAGCCGCTCTTTCGGAGCGGTCATGGAAGTCGCAAGCATTGCTGTTGTTCCCTGTATACTATGGAAAGAAGTGATCTTGTCCAATACCTCCGGGCTTGCGTCCATAAAGTCTTCACCGTTCCCACCATGCACATGGATATCAATGAATCCAGGCACAATGAGACCACGTTCGGGTACAGGTATAGGCAAGGCCTCTTTCCTAATCTGTTCAGACAGACCTTCCGTTATCCCAGCATAGAGGATTTTCCCATCCCTCCAAGCTAGTACACCGTCTTCCAACATTTCATCTGCAAGGAGCAGCTTGCCTCGAAGAAGCGATATGTTTTTTTCTCGATCACTTCCGTGAACATGGTTACTGGATGAAATCATCTCACCAGCCTCCCTGCGGCACGATCCAGCAATACCACCACATTCGGATGACATTGTAAAAGCGATGCAGGACAAGCGGTTGTGATTGGCCCCATGAACGCTTCGCGGATAATCTCCGCTTTTCCCTCTCCACGGGCAATGAGAAGAATCTGTTTAGCTTTCAAAATAGTACCAACGCCCATCGTAATCGCCTGAGCCGGAACTTCATCAATGCTGTCGAAGAAGCGCGCATTTGCCTTCCTGGTCTCTTCTTTCAGATCCACAACATGTGTCCGCCCAGTCAGCTCCGTTCCCGGTTCATTGAAGCCAATATGACCATTATGTCCGATGCCCAGCAGTTGAAGGTCTACTGGTCCACGATCGTCTAAGCGCTGTTCATAGGAATTACATTCCTGTTCCAGATTGCCAGCCTGACCATCAGGCACTTGCGTTCTAGCCAGATCTATATCGATATGATTGAATAATTGTTCATTCATAAAACTGCGGTAACTTTCACGATGCTCTGTTGGAAGTCCCACATACTCATCAAGATTAAAAGAAGAAGCCTGTGAGAAGCTTACAAGCCCCTTCTGATATAACGTGATAAGCTGTTTATATATGCCTACAGGAGAACTTCCTGTCGCGAGCCCCAATACAGCCCGTGGTTTGGTCTGCAACAAGCTGGCAATAAGGCCAGCACCCGTGGCGTTCAAATCTTCTTCATTTTCAAAAATGCGTATATTCATCTTCATCTGTCAGGCACCTCCGTTGTGTTGGACTCGATAAGATTGCACATTGTGATAGGATTGTTCCAGTCTAGGGATAAAACGGTCAAAGTCGGCACTTACCATACCTGTGAACAAAATATCGACCACATGCAGCAGTGCAATACGTGAAGCCATATCTCCACGTCTCATGCCTTCTTCCAGAGAGGACGTGAACAGTGGGATATCAGATACAGTTGCAAGCGTGTTAGTGCCGTAGGAAGTCAGTGAAATCGTAGAAGCTCCGGCCTCTTTGGCACAATGCAGGGCATCGATGGTCTCTGGTGTTTCGCCTGAATAGGATACGGCCATCGCCACATCTCCCTCAGCGAGCGAAGATGCGGATGTAATCTGCATATGTGAGTCGGAGAAAGCCGTACAGCTTTTGCCGATCCGCACCAGTTTCTGATAGAAATCCTGCGTAACAATCGACGAGGTAGCCACACCGTACAGATCGATGCGGCGAGCCTGGCACAATAATTGAACCGCATGCTCCAATCTGCCCAAATCCAGTAAACGAGTAGTATCCGCAATAGATGCAAGGTGATTGGCTTCAATGGCTTCAACAATTTTGGAGAGCGGGTTGCCAGCGACGATATCCTGATATGCCGTTTCATCCGAAGCGTGTGATAACTCTGCGGCAAGCTTCATTTTGAAATCGGGAAAACCTTTGAAATGAAACGACTTGCAAAAGCGGGTTACCGTAGCCGCACTCGTTCCACTCTGCTCTGCCAGATGACTAATCGTCCAACCCGGAATATCCGATGGAGATTGCATAATGACTTCGGCAATACGGCGCTCCTGAGACGGAAGGTTATTCAGTTCTTGCTGCAACGCACGTAATATGGCTGCCATGAGGACCTCACTTTATGAAAATTATTTTTATTTATTTTTAATTAAATAAGAAAATCATTTTTATAACTTCATTTTAATCAAGACGATCCTGCAAATCAAGAGGATTTTTACACAACTTTCAAGTGGAGGGTCGGTGTGAAGCGGAACCTTGCTTCCTTGATGCAAATGATGGATACCCTTAATATTGAGAATAGAGAGGGGCGCAATACTAATGAATCGAAGACAACGGGAAAAGTTCATTCCTTCCACCTGGATTATTGCTACCAAACAAACAGAAGGACACGCCTATTATGCCCTCTATGCAATCGACTGGAAACGCGGAGGTCGGCTGAGTTGGGAAGGCTGGAATCAACTTGAAGAACTGCTGCAAGTTCATATCCCCATCAAACGAAAAGCCGGAGGACGGAAATCCTCTTCCCAGCCTGCGGCCAAAATCGCGAAAAGAGCGCTCTTTCTTCATCTGAACGAAACACAATTCGAGGAATTGGAGCAGTTCTATTATCAGCCATTTTCGAAGAAAAGATGGAGGACGTTCATTCGAATGAATAGGAATCATAATTGATATGGATTTTTCGGTTGTTTCATTTTTTTACGATACAACAAAAAAGCCTCTTCCCTTCTTTGGACAAAGAATTAGGAAAGACTTTCGCGGTGGTACGATTCAGTTCATTTTGATTCATTTCCATTCAACTAAAGTCTCAACTCAAGTCAACTCGTTCTGATTCATGCCATCATATCGTTTTAAGAACTCGCTGGCTAAGCTGGGCACTGTCATTTGATGAACCGATTGATTCTCAATGTCCTCTGCCGGATCGTCATCTGTGAGAGAAACGAAGAACGTAATGTCTGCTTTTGCTTGTCCATACCGGATAAAAACTTCATCTGCTGTCTCATTTACCACTTTGGCGATGATTCGGATGATCTCATCCTTATACTTCTGAACATCTTCTGTTGCATACAACAGTCGGCTGATGTGGTTAAAGTGCGTATCGTCACCATACTGATATTCGGAGCAGCCCCATCTGTAATAGATCTCGTCCTCCTCAGTATCACACAGCCCCTGCTCTTTCATACTCGAAATATGCCTAGCCAGGGATTCCTCTGTATTCACCGCCAAAAACAGCGTAACCCAATTACTGTCTGTTCCAAATGCACAAGCATATACTTTCTCATGCTGCACCTTAGCCAGCGTTTGTTCCAAATCGGGTAGAAACCCCGCTTTAAATTGTGCTTCAAATTCACTTAAAAGGTCCATTTAGTTCATCCTTTCATTATTATTATAAGTTGAAATACGGAATAGTTACACTTGCCACTCCGCTGACAGAATAACCTTCCGATCACTGTTATCCCCAGATTTTTTGAATCACTTTTATAAAGGTGAACATCTGGGGATAAAGGCGAACGCTCCGCTTCTTCAGGTCATTTCTGTCCTCTACGTTCTAATGTAACTGTGTAGTTTAACTGATGGAAATGTGATTTAAGAACCCAATCGTCCATTCAAACCATTGTTTCAATTCTACTGCCATATCTTCATATATGTAATCATTATGGTCTACTAAAATAATGAAAACAAGCGATGCTACGTTTCGGATCTTCCCTCAATTTTTAGCCTTTCTCATTTCATGGTCCATAACAGCAAAAAAGCCTTGCCCCATTCTTCATAACAAAGAATAGAGAAAGGCTTTCATGCTGTTACTTAATCCTAACTGTAATTCGCAACTAAATCTTCAGCTCTCCAAGCTTAATCAGCTCGACAACTGCCTGCGAACGACCCTTAACATTGAGTTTCTGCATCACATTCGAAATATGGTTACGCACCGTTTTCTCGCTGATGAATAACTGCCCTGCGATGTCACGCGTTGTTTTGTCTTGAACCAGTAATTCGAATACTTCGCGTTCACGGTGGGTCAACAAAAATTTGCTTTTATGATCGATACCCTTCAATGTTCACCCCTCCTTGCTCGGGTTGTGTTGGTGTAACAAGGTTAAGGGGATACAGTCAACTCATCTTATGTCAGGTCAAGGGCGTTGGTTCAGTTTTATAAGAAAAATGGGCAGTAATTATGTGTTTCATTGTCCCAATAGAACATGTTCCAATTTTTTATGTAAAAATTTTTTAAACCAAACATGCCCTTGCAGCTGATGTTGTCATCCCCGCAAAGGCACATTGGTTCATCTGTCTGATTCTAAACTACCGGTTCATTCGATTCATCATGCCATCGTTATTATTACGGTTCATCAGGCCACCGTCAAGGATACCATCACGGTTATTTGTATCTGTTCCGTTCGTTGGGAAAATGCGCTCTACCATCGATTGGAACGTATCGATCATGCCACTCACCGGTTTACCATTACGCATATCTGTGGCATAGTTCTCCACATGCTCCACAAACTCCGGATTGGCTGATACATATACATTCTCGATGTTCGGTGCAAACTGCTTGATTTTGGCTGAAATTTTACCTTTGATCTCATCTGAAGTGTTGTCATCCGTACTATCCGTACGTCTGCCTTCACTTTGCATGCCATAATGGCCTTCATCTGTTGTACGTGCTTTGCCACTGTTCGTCAGACCACGCATCATGCCAACCGCACCTGTGCCCATCGTGCCATAGATGCCACGATCATTGCCCATATGCCCACGATCTGTTGCTGTGTCTGTGTTCAATCCTGGAGCAATTCCACTGGTACTGTACGGCGACATCGTTCCAGATCCGCCATTCACACGCATGCCACCCATCTCATGATTCATGTTTCCACCACGCATGGTATCACTGGCATGATTACGCATCGTTCCGCTCAGCATGCTTGTACGACCATTCGACTTGTTATCCAACTTACCTGCATGACCATCTGCCAGACGAACAGCGACATACGCATTACGATCCGTTAGCATGACACGGGCAGATTGAACTTCCTTCATCTCCGTAATGCGTTTGGCCAGTTCTTCACTGGATTTCAGGTCAGTCACATTATGCATACGATAGCTTTGCGCACGAATACCATCCATGCCATTTGTTTCCACACCATAACGGTTAATCCCGTTGGCTTGCTCACGAACACTTTGCGTATGCATATTGTTGGCATCCCGATTCGTGCCACAACCTGTCAAACCGGCCATTACAAAGATTGCAGTAGACAATGATAACGTAATAGCTGTTGCCTTTTTGACTGCTGGCATGTACTCATCCTCCAATGTTTGTTGGTTTTGATCACAAAGTTAGGATGCGCTTCTGTACGTACCGATATGCTGAAAGGATATGGTTCCTTTCCCTATAAAAAAACAGTGCCGCATGAATTGCGGCACTGCTTTATTCTAACTTGAATTTCATTTCAAGTTAGTCATACTCACTTTTCTTATTTTCTTGTTCATTCCCCTTCTGATGCTTTAATCGTATCCGGAAATTTCTCCGCTTCCGTCAGACTCGTCGCATCCATGGCATATGCCCACTGACCATCCGGTGTAATGACCCAGATCTGATCCGGTTCGGACGGCAGTGTAAGTCCCCGATACACATCTCGAACTTGCTGCCCATTTACAGTCTGTTCAACAGACAAGGTGAATCGGGGGATGGTACCCTTCAGCTCTGAAGCTTTGCGCACATCATCGGCGGTAGACAGGTTTTTGATTTTGCCAATGAGAGATACGGCATCTGTGGCTTCAATGGATTTTCCATTCAGTGTCCAGACCTGCTCTGCCGCACCATCCCCCGATGTTGATTTCAACATCCAGGTGGCAGCTTCACCTTCCCACTCCAGAGACGCGACATTCGTCTCATCCATGTTAAAAGGGGTTGTGTCCAACAGATCACGACGTGACAAGTCTATGTTGGTCATCGTCTCTGTCTGCACAGCAACCACCGGACCCGAATCAACGCGCACATAAAGTGCATCATCTGCTGGTAGCTGGCCGCCAATAGCCAGTTTGATCTCCCGATTATCTTTTAATTTGATATCCATACGTGTAGCGTCTGTTCCTAATCGGTATTTATCCAGATCCGTCGGTGCTTCTTCCACCAACAGTTCCTGATTCGCACTACTCAGAGCATCCAGCCAACTGCTCACACTGTAACCGTTCAGAGGATAGGCTTTCGGCTCAACCATCTGCCAGACGCTATTCTCAAGCTCCAAAGTCGACGATGATGCTGCACCAGTTGTCTCCTCCGTTGTGTCATGTATCGTGATGGATTGGATGTCCCCGGACTGAATGCCAAGCAACTTTGCTTGTACCGCTTCTTCTTCCCGAAAATAATTTTGACTGGCTGCGTACACCCAACCCACAATCAGTACGATGACCACCAATATCGTTGGGACCCATTTTCTCATACTCGTCTGCGCCTCCACCATAAGAGTACTCCGATTATAACAAAGATGAGCGGGAACGCGACAATTGCCACGAAGAAGATCGTTCTAGCCTGTTCACCGTTCAAATATGCCATTTCATAACCGGCTTGTACCCGTGGGCGAATCGTCAATCCATCTTCTTTTTCACTCAGATAGTTCACGGTATTCAAAATAAAATCCCGATTACCGCCATTTGCAATTTCCGAATCCTGCATGAAAATGGACGAGCCCAGAATAACCGCCTTCGGTTGGCCATCCGTCGTATCGGCTGCGTATCCCAGTTCCACTGGACCCTGAATGTCCTCTTCCGGATCATTGGTCGTTTCATTTTGCAATAAGCCGCCGATATTCGTCTCGCCGTAACTATCATTCGAAGAATGAATCAATGGCGAAAGTGTATATTTATCCTGTTCTTTGCTGGTCAGCGCAATCGACAGCGACAACATCGGATACAATTGGCTCGCAGCAAGTTTTTCCGTGATTGCATGTGTACCATACTCCGGCACCACCCAAAGGGGACCCATCGTACTGGCCTGCTGATTATCCACCATGACCGCATGCTCATTAACAACGCCATAGTCAGCCATGAGGGCATCGATGTTTTTCCAACTGGATTTCATATCTTCCACAAATCCGAGGGATAATAACAACTTGCCTCCATTACTCAGATACGTGCGAATAGCTTTCATTTCGGTATCACTGAGATCACGTTGTGGCCCAATAATGGCCAGCACATCTGCATCTTCGGGAACCTTGCCAGCTTGATTCAGCTGCAATTCTTCCGTTTGCACATTGTTCTGTTCCAGGGAGGACTGCAGTGTAGTCATCTGAGTGAGACTCAGCTCTTCATGCCCAGTCAGGAATACCATTTTGTGCATCTCGGTAGAGGACATATTCATTAACGCCTGCGTTAACTTCTCCTCACCTGTGAACTGGTATGACCCATCACTGCCGTCACCTGTTGCAGTGAACAAACTGGCGATATCAATCACTTTGTGTTGATCTCCTTGTTCCAGCACAATGGAGCTGCCAGTTATGCCGTATTTGGATGCAAGCGCAGGTTCCTGCGTCAGATTATACTGTTTTAGCTTTAACTTGCTGTTGCGTTTGGTGTATTCTTCCACCATATCCGTGACCTCGCGGTTCAGGACGGTGTTGTTGGCATTTTCGACGGTTAACACCAGAATGTTGACGTCATCCTTCACATTTTTGATCGCAGTAAGGGACTGGTCAGACAACGTATATTGTTTGTTCGAGGTCAGATCCAGCTGGAAGCCGCCGAGTGAATTCAAGAACAGTGTTAGCAAAATAAAGATGCCAATCACCGCTACGGACAACACGGTACTGTTGGTATGACTTAACCATTTTTTCATCTTCTCACCTCCACCGCTTCCGTTCCACAATTTGAATGCTTAACAGCAGAAACACACCCGAAAGGGTGACATAATACAAGATATCCGGTCCACTAAGCACGCCTTTCATGAAGCTGTCGAACCGGTTGGTCAGGGCAAACGGATCCAGCCACTGTTGCAAAGCAGATCCCGTATTGCCTGCGAATGAATCAAGCATCCACAAAACGAGCAAAATAATAAAACCCGCTACCGCAGACACCATCTGATGCTGGGATAACGTAGAAGCGAAGAGTCCAATCGCCATCATGCTTCCGCCCAGGAAAAATAGACCCAGCGCAGACATCCATACCGTCGTCATATCCAGTGTCCCATAGAACGACATGATGAAGGGGTACACCAGACTGCACAGGATGAGCACGACCAGAATGGCGAGAGCAGCGAGATATTTGCCAAAAATAATTTCGGTGACACGTGCTGGTGAGGTCAGCAACAATTCATCCGTCCCTTGTCTGAATTCCTCTGCAACGAGTCGCATTGTCAACAATGGGATTACAAAAAGCAGCATAGATAACGTATCACCTAGCACAAGTCGATAATCGACAATGCTCGGCTGATAATATACAAAGCTTGAATAGAACAACAAACTGGTCATCAGTACGTATACGGCAAAAGCAAAATAGGAAGTCGGGGACAGAAAATAAGCTTGCAGCTCTTTGTTGCATACCGCCATCATTCGTCTCATTTGGAGTCCTCCCCTTTGCGAGAATGGGACGAGGAATCCGCTGATGTACTTGTTCCCGATATGCTCGACGAGTCGCTGTCCGAAGTTACGTTCTGATCCGTCTCTGCCCCAGCAACCTTATCCACATCTGCCGAATTCGCGTCTGTGTCTGTTGTCTCGGTTGTGGTCAGCTTCAGGAAGATTTGCTCCAGACTTAGATTCTCCTTCTTCATCTCCAGTATCGGTAATCCTGCACCGGACAAAAGGTAGAACAGCTCTTCCCGAAAATCTTCCGCGCTCTCTCCGGTGAGCAGCATTTTAACCGTATCCACTGAACTTGATGTAAGTGAAGTGTCTTTGGCTGTATTCGCATCCGATGCCTGAATGACTTCGCTCCGCACCTTCTCCCATGGTGTCAGCACATTATGTAGTTGCTCCGCAGTGGCCTTCACTTCAATCGACACCTTGAACTGATCCCCCATCGCTGAGCCGAAATGCTGTGGTGAACCATCCAGCACGAGCTGTCCCTGATTAATGATCAACATTCGATTACAGAGCGTGCTCACTTCTGGCAAAATATGCGTACTGAGCAGTACCGTATGGTTCTCGCCCAGTTCCCGGATCAGATCCCGAATCTCGATGATCTGATTCGGATCAAGTCCCGATGTTGGCTCATCCAGAACGAGCAGATCTGGCTTGTGAATGATGGCTCCAGCCAGACCAAGACGCTGTTTGTACCCCTTGGACAATCCACGCACCAGTTGTTTTTCTCGCCCCTGAAGTCCCAATCTGCTAACCATCTCACTGACCCGCAGCTTGACCTCACGGGCTGGAACATCTCTTAGATTCGCTACGAATCGGAGATAGGACTGCACCGTCATATCCGGATAGAGCGGCGGTGTTTCAGGCAGGTACCCAATCTTCGAACGAACACGCTGGCCTTGCTCATGCACCGATGCCCCATCCACCATAATGGAGCCCGTGGTTGGATGCAGATAGCCCGTAATCATACGCATTGTTGTTGTTTTTCCGGCACCATTCGGTCCGAGAAACCCGACAATCTCACCACGTTCCATGGTGAATTCCAGTTGATGCACGCCGCGCTGCCCTTCGTACACTTTGCTGACCTGTTTCACTTCGAGCACATCATTCATCCTTTCCCGTTAAAATACCCGTGCACCATCATTTCAGTAGATGTTGGGCACGGGAAGTTCCTTGTATCTTACGTGAGCTATCCTAAACTCAGCTTAATGTCACTTGAAAGAAAGCTTAAAAATAATTGTCTAAAATGTGAACAATTACAGTAACACCCACACCCTGCGCATAAAGCCAACGTACCATACAGTACAGGAGAATGTGCTCCTGACCAAAAGTCAGAGGGTGAATCGTGTGAAAGTATTATTCACGTTTTATGTTCCAAGCGGTGGCGTCGATACGTTAAATCGACTGCGCACCGCCGTTCTGAAACGTCATGGCATAGAAGCGCACTTATTGTATCTCAACACGGGGTCGGGATTACAAAACAACAGTGATACACCCATTTTCACTGCGTCCAGTGACGAGGATATTCATCATTTAATTCATACACAACATTATGATGCCATCATTGCCACGTCAGACATCGCTATGCCCGGCCGCTTGAGAGGACTCGGTTATACCAGACGAATTATTTTTGAAGCCCAGGGACTCGGAACGCGCGATCAGGCGCTGGAAACCATCCAAATGGCTGTACCTTACCTTCAAGCCCATTGCGATGCTGCTGTTTTGCCCCCCACAGACCACCTGCTGGATATGTTCATTCATATCTGTCCTTGGCTTCATCGGTTTGTGATTCCCAATATGCTGGATACGGAAACCTTTGCCCCGATCTTGGTAGATACCCCACCCTATCCGGTACTCGCATGGGTAGGCCGACTCGAACACAACAAAAACTGGCGTGAATATCTAACCATATCTAGTGAAATCATCAAAAAAAATCCGCAAGCCAGACTATGGTTGTTCCACGATCCCATTTTGGCTAATCCTGAGGATGAAGTCATGTTCCGGCATATGCTGGCAGAATACGGGCTTGAAGACAAAATTGGCATCTTCATCAATGTTCCCCATTCTCAGATGCCTACCTTCTATTCCATGATTGCCGCTTCAGGGGGCATCATGTTATCCACTTCCCTACTTGAAGGATTCGGCTATGCCGTCGCTGAAGCCATCTCTTGTGGCTGCCCGGTACTCAGTACAGATTCGGATGGTGTACGTTCATTTATCACACATAACAAGACTGGAAAGTTCTATCCGATTGGCAATGTCAGTGCAGCTGTCTCCGAAGCAATGGACCTCATGAACAACGAGAAGCTTCGTGAATATATTCGCATTCAGGGCAGACAGCATATGAGCTTGTCTTTTTCACCAGATCGATATGCCATATCTTTCCGTGAAATGATGACCGCCTTGCGTATTTTCCATTGAGGATCGCAAAAAGGCAGCTCAGAGAAATTCTCTGAACTGCCTTAATAGGTTTTTTAGTGTCCCATCATCATTGCGGGATCAGGCTTGTCGCCATTCTGAAGGTCTTCCTTCGGCATTGGTTTCGGTTTGCGCAGGATCAGACTGAGTAAACATCCGAACAATGCAATACAAGCGGCCAGGAAGAATGTATCATTGAAACCACCCACCAGACCTTGCACTATAGCCGTCGGCTCCGTGCTGGTTGTATCGTCTGCGATTCTTGAAGTAAGGAAGCCTGTAAGCCCTGCAACTGCGAAGGATACGACCACTTGCTGTGCTGCAGCCGTGAGCGGTGTAACCCGTCCAACCAACTTACGTGGTGCGGCATTCAATACATGTGTATTGAGCGGCATCATGGACAAGCCCATACCCAGGCCCATCATAACCAGAGCTGTAATAATCAGACCAAGACCTGTCTCTGCCGTGATGGAGGACAGAATAAACAGTGCACCCGAGATAATGCCCAGACCCACGAAAGCCAGAGGTCTCGCGCCAATTTTATCAAACAATCGACCGCCGAGCGGCATACCCACGCCGGAAGCCAGAGCCTGTGGAAGCAAAATAAGTCCTGTCTCCAGCGCAGTGTATCCTTTGATCTGCTGCAAATAGAGCGGGATCAGAATCATCGCACCGAACAGCGCCACTTGTGACACCCATGCGAGTACAATCCCCCGCGAGAAGTCAGATGATTTGAACACCCGGAGTTCCAGCAACGGATTTTGATGACGTAATTCTACAACAATGAACAAAATGAGCGCTACACCACCCACAATTACACCCGTCAGTGTTGTTGCAGATGTCCAGCTCGTTCCACCCTCACTCACACCATAAGCGAGCATCGAGAATGCAATCGGAGCCAGAATCATGCCGAGCAGATCCAGTGCAGGTGTGCGTCCACGATCTGTATCAGGCAAGAACTTGATACATAGAATGAAAGCTGCAATACCAATTGGCAAGTTAATCAGGAAGATCCAGTGCCAGCTCAGTGATTCAATAAACCATCCGGACAACACCGGACCCAATGCAGGGGCAAGCAGCATGGGAATTCCGAGCATACCCATGATGGAGCCTCTTCGCTCAGGAGGAGCCAGACGAAAGACCATCGCCATACCAATAGGAGCAACCATGCCTCCACCGAGGCCCTGAATGACACGGTAAATGATCAATTGCTCAGGCGATTGGGCGATCGAGCATAATACAGAACCCAAGGTAAACATGGCAATCGTAAACAGGAATACTCTTTTGGCACCAAAACGGTCAGTTAACCAGCCTGCCAGTGGAATAACCGCAGACAAAGCCAGGGTATAACCCGTAACCGTCCATTGAACGGTCTTTAGATCTGTTTCAAAATATTGTACCAGATTCGGGATGGCCACGTTCACCACCGTGCTGTCCAGAATGACCATAATCATTCCGACGATAATAGCCAGGAGTGGCAGTATAATCGTTTTGATTGAAAACTCTGCCGGCTCCTGGGATACTACTGTTTGTTCTTTCACGTTCTCCACACTCTTTTCCAGCCAGCCGATCACAGGTATATCCCTGTGTCTTGCTCAGCCTATATTTACGACCAATCTCAAACTATCGTTTTAAACCGTCGTTTTAAACTTTCGTTTAACACTGATCTAATTCTAATGAAAATACCTTTGCTGTCAAGCTATTTTTTAGGACTTTCTACTATGGATACACCACAAAAAAAATGGAACAGGCACTTCCCTGCTCCATCCACTTGCTGATCATGCCTATTCAATTATGTCCATATCAATCTGCAAGTTTAATCATCTGATATTCTGACAGTATGCCCAACGTCTGACCGTGAATACTCCTGCAATACATTCGAATAACCAGATGATTCGGTGCTGAACTGTTGCTGATGATCCTCATTTCATAAGGCTCGGATGACACATCCAGATTATGAATGACCTGGTTACCGCCCGCTCCCCCCGAACCCGATCCGATATGAAAAAGATGTCGGTATAGCTCCCCGTGGATACTGGCCCCACCAACAAATACATCTGTCCCTTCCTCACCGCCAGCATAGGCTAATTCCACGTCTATATATTTCACGGGAACAAAAGTCTGTAGCAGATTCTCATGAATTTCGAGTACATATGCGGCCACTATAGATCCCTCCTTCATTGCATGAAACTTCCTGTAGATAGGATATGCTTCCTCTCGTCCATTGCCATTTGCATTCACCCATTTTCAAGCAATTAAACGGAAATGCCCGACCTTCCGGTCCTCTTTTTTCATAGAATAAAAGGATAGAAGCTCGGTCGGTGCAGGCCGTGACAAGGAGGTAGCCATGAGAGTTCTGCTCGTTACGTATTGGGAGCTTACACATATGGGTGGAATATGGACATATGTCAAACAGCTGGCTGACAGGCTGATCGCACTTGGTGTTGAAGTTGATATCATGGGCACGAACGGTGCCAATAACGAAGTATATATTCGGAATCTGAACCGGGCATTCTCCAAGGATAAAGTGTGGCCCATGCTGCAAGCGAAGCTCAATCCGACCGATCTGCCACAATTCACAGCTGATTCTCTTCTGGCTTATTATGAATTGAACAGATATGCCTTCGAGATGGCTGCCGCTTATCTGGGGGTGGACCACTATGACGTCATCCATGCGCAAGATCCGGTAGCTGCCGTCGCCATAAAACGCATCTTGAACCGCAATATTCCGCTTGTTACCAGTTATCATGGAGCACTTGCACGCGAAGCCTTCTATGATGCCCAAAATTCCAATCCGCAGCTAACCCTCTCTGCATATTTGCAATCGAAACGCGGACGTTATTTTCTCTCATTGGAAGAACGAAGTGCAGCACTGTCTGAGCTCATTCTGGTGTCCAGTCACTGGATCAAGAGTACGCTTACAGAGCTTGCCGTTCCCGAATCGAAGTTCCGGATAATCCCTTATGCCGTGGATCTGCCGGCTTACCGTGCATTAGCAGCGACGAAGTTCCGCCAGCGACCACCCACCGGCAAGAAAGTCATCGCCTTTACCGGAAGGCTTGAATATATCAAGGGCGTTCATGTGTTAATCAAAGCCTTAGCCAGTCTGAAAAGTAAACGGTCCGATTGGGTCTGCTGGATCGCAGGGGAAGGCAATCTGTTGGATGAATTGCGGGCCCAGGCCACGGCGGCTGGTATTTCAGCCGATGTTGTGTTCTGGGGCAAGCTGGACAATATTCCTTCCTTCCTGCGACATGCCGACATCTATGTCCAGCCCAGTCTGCAGGATACGCAGCCGTTCTCCGTGACCGAAGCACAACTCGCGGGTGTACCCGTTATTGTCAGTGGTACAGCCGGCATGCCTGAGATGGTTGAACCTGGACGTACAGGATGGGTCGTTCCTCCACAGGACGTTGATTCGCTCCGTGAACTGCTGCATGCACTTCTGGAGGATGACGTCACCCGTAAACAAGTGGGTGCTGCGGCCAAAGCCTGGGCCGAACAAAACCGCTCACTGGAAGAGATGGGACTTCGTACATTACATGTCTATCAGGAAGCCATTTATAGAGGAGGGCATTCAATATGACACTGCTTGTGCCTAGTGATTTGTATAATCGTTGGTTCTCTACACCTGTCTCCACACCTCACATTGACGTGGATTACGCTACAATGAATGAACTGATGAAGAAGTTGCCTAAAGGTTACGTATTTCCCGACCCTGCATCAATGGCGATCATGAATTCAGAAGATTGAGTCGTCCAATTACATGGCATCTTCATATAACATGCCGGAATATCAAATAAGGGGTTATCCCATATGTCATACGAATGACATGGGACACCCCTTATTTTCTTTAATTGTGTTCTAACGAACCGAGAACGCGCTATTTACTTCCTTTTGCGCATGTCTGACTTGTTACGAATCACAGAGACGTTATTTCGTCCATCATGGTCGGTTTTCCGGCTCGAAAGCCATTTTTCAAAGGGATAATGTGACTGAGATTCTTTAGAATTTGCATTTCATAGTTATTACCCTAATAAGACGTGACAGGTTAACTAGGGCTTGGAACTAGGGGAAATCCTGATCTTTTAATCTGCTGCCAATTTGGAATACATACTCAGATCGTTGAACGTTTCGCCTGCCCTCTCATATGCTCTGAGTGTTCCTTCAAATGTAAAATCAAGCTTCTGTAAGAGCTTGATCGAATTCACATTCTCGGGATCAACCTTTGCTTCAATTCGATTCAGCTTCAAAGTCGAGAATGCGTGAGTTAACAAAGAAAAGATCGCTTCTGTAGCGTATCCTTTCCCCCAGTGGGATCTGGCAATGTCATACCCAATCTCTGCTTTTAGATTTTCAAAATCCAGCGAATTATAACCACAGGAACCAATGATTTCATTGGACTCTTGTACAATGATAGAGAACCGGATAGCCTTGTTTTCCTGAGAAAGATCATCCAGAAGATTAATCATTGCTGTGGCTTGATTTTCATCCGTAAAACTACTAACATTCATAAATTTCGTAACATCCGGATCAGACCAAATCTTAAACAAACTGGCCGAATCCGATACTTTCATTTTTCGCAATTGTAACCGTTCTGTGTGTAACTCTGTAATCAATACTTTTACCTCCATCAGTTTATTAATAGTTAGGTTTAAGATATTGATATCTGCGCATAGTCCATTCCCTTCTGTGTACAATTATGTTTCATTATACAGGGAATTCGTGCAAGTATTTTTATATAAGCGAAACATGTTAAACTAATAGGGATCAAATGTATTTCATGAAGGAGAGTTTGACCATGATCATCCAATTCATTCGCTATAGGTAATGTAAGGTGCAGATCACATAACCCGGCAATTTTGACAAAATAGCTAGGGTTTGTTTGACTGTGCCTTTTTCCATTCACCTATTATGAATGAGAGGGTGCTTCTTTGTGTTCCAAAAAAGTAAAAAGTTAATCAGTGCTGCAATACTTGAAAAGCATCAAGAAATATTTAGATGTCCGTTATGTAAAAAAACAATGCAAGTTATCTATTTACAGAGTTTAGTATGCAGCAATCATCACTGTTTCGATATAGCAAAGCAAGGATATGTAAACTTATTGTCCCGAGGTATGCGTACGAAATATGATAAAAAGATTTTTGAGTACAGAAGAATAATCAGTAAAGACGGTTTATTCAATCCATTATATGGTGCGGTAAGTCAGATTATAATGAATAACCATTTGAGCAATGAGCCGATAAGGATGCTAGATGCAGGTTGTGGAGAGGGGTCACACTTAAATAACATACACACCGAAATAAATCGAACAAAACCTATGGATCTATTGGCTGTAGGAATCGATATTTCTAAAGAGGGAATTAGTTCTGCTGCAGCAGAAAATCCAAGTGCTATCTGGTGTGTCACGGATATTGCAAACTGCCCCTTTCAAAGTCAAAAGTTCGAATTCATTTTGAACATCCTTTCGCCAGCCAATTATAGGGAATTTCAGAGGTTATTAAGTGATCATGGTTTGGTGATTAAAGTCGTGCCTAATCAGGACTATCTAAAAGAGTTAAGAGAAATCCTTTATATGGGGTCTGAGAAGCAAAATTATTCCAATTCACTTACAATCAACCACTTCAAGAAACAATTCAATTTAATTGATGTTGAAAGCATCCAATATCAAGTGAACTTAAATACACAATTAATCAAACCGTTGTTGGGTATGACGCCATTATCATGGGGGACTTCTGAAGAGCGCATTGAAAAAGTTCTTCAGTTGAATCTGAAACAGGTCACTATGGACTTTAAAGTTCTAATCGGATCGGTGAAAAGTTAACACCACATGATTAATTCATTAAACTAACGGTAAACGAGTTCTATAATCTATGAGCAGTCTGCAGTTTATAAGCAGGCTGCTCCTTTTTCAATGATCTATTGACGTGGTATTGATATATCAAAAGTATAAGTTCCGCATGAATTTTGGCAAATTTAAGTCGCCGGTATTCAATATGGAATTTGCACTCGGTTGAATATTCTTACTTCCAATATCCACCCACATGCAGCAGATTAAGCAGCGTTGGCCGGTGCTTCGCCTGAACCCGCTCCATCTCGGCCACCAGCGCTTTGAAATGGCGTTTGGTCCCCATCGACTCATGCAAACGGTAGCACATTAGCGGTTCATTGTAATAAAACAGCTCATACATCGGAAACAGTCTCATCCACATCTCGTAGTCATGCGTGTAGCGAAAATCGGTATCGAACAAGCCGAATCGCTCAAACGCCTCCATCTCTAGCATGACAGTACAGCCGTTGATCGGACAACCTTCGAGCAGTACCTGCAGCATCTCCAGACGACTCCCCACTTCAGGCTGTACCGTATCCAACCACTCACTATCTGCATTCACATAATGGTAGGCACCATGACAGAATGAAGCCTTAACCTCTCGCATAAACTTCAGTTGCTTCTCCACCCGATCCAGCAGCATGACATCATCTGAACTGAGCCAAACAAAATATTCTCCTTTCGCCTGCTTAATCCCCTCGTTCAATGCTGTTGCGGTTCCACCGTTTTCTTTGCGAATATAGCGGATAGAATCCATGAATGGTTGTAGCTTCTCCACGTGCTCGGTTGACCCATCATCCACCACGATCACTTCAATATGAGAATACGTCTGGTGAATGGCACTGTGAACAGCCTGCTCGATATACGCACAATTATAAAAAGGAATGACGATCGATACTTTCGGCTCCATTCGGGCCTCCCCTTCCTCCGCTTGTCTCTGCACAGCCATTGCTTTTTCTCTATTATATGAAGAACGATTCAATCGGTATCGGACATCTGTGGTGCTGTATAAGCACATTTCAATACGGATGGACAGCATATCGGCTCGCTAAACTTGCATACATAGGCGTGTGATCTAAGAACCGTTAATCGATCTCCACTCTCACTATCTTCGGCAAAATTGCTGCGCAAAGAGGGCGTTAATCAGCCACCTACCGGCCTCATAACTGCCCTCCTACACTACCCGCCAAGCGCCGCTATACGCTGCAATAACGGTTCGCGATATCTGGACCATACCATGGATGCCTCTCTGCCGATGACATCCGCATGCCGAACTGATCCCATTCCTCCGTGCCAACGATACGCAGTAAGTGGCTCGTTCAAGTACGGAAAACGATGACCGTTCAGAAGAATACGCAGCCAGAGATCCAAATCATGCGTATAAGGCAGCAGCTCATCGAACAGGCCTACCCCGCTGAACAGATCTTTGCGGATCATGACTGTACAGCCATTCACCGGATTGCTGTTAACGAACACGCGCAGCCAATCCAGATCGGCCATCGGCTCAGGCCCTCCGTTCAACTTGGTCACGGCAGAATGTTCATTGATGTAATGAAAATTCGTATGAGACACCAGCACATTCTCGCGCTGCATAAACGCAAGTTGATGCCGGATTTTATCAGGGTACAGATAGTCATCCGAACTAAGCCAAACCACATAGTCACCTGAGGCATGGCGGATGCCATGATTAAGTGCCGAAGCTGTACCACCATTGCTTTTGCCAAGTACATTTATATAGGGAAGATAGGGCTGAAGCAACTCTGCATGCCGGGTAGAGCCGTCGTTCACAACAATGATCTCCACATCGGAATACGTCTGGTTCAACGCACTTTGGATCGCCTGTGGCACGTAAGGGCAGTTGTAGAATGGAATCACAATGGACACTCTTGGACTCAATTTGTCGTCCTCCCTTGCTGGGCACGAACATCACTCAGAATATCCTGTAGCGATGTGGCAAATGGAATCAGCGGCTGCCAGCCAAGCTTGCGCAGCATGGATAATTCCTCCTGTTTCCCCGCACCATCCGGACCGGAAGACGCTCCATCCCAGCGAACAGGGACTTCGGCCTCCGTCATGGACAACAGCAGATCTGCAATTTCACCAAGACTGCGCTCAACTCCGGACACCACAGGATATACCGTACCATTGGTCCCTTGTACCAAGAGAGTCGCATATGCCCTGACGGCATCCCGCACATCCAGAAAGTCACGAGTACTATCTCGCCCGGACAGGCGGAATGCCTCGGTTTTACCCGCCTGCTCACAGGCAACAACATGACGCGCAAGCAGTGAACAGATGCCTGTGGATGGACCGGCTCCGATTAGATTGCCCGGCTCCGCCAACATAATCTGCTGTCCGAAGAGCGACATCCAAGACAAAGACACCATCTCTTCCAGGGCTTTGCTGAGACTGTACGGGTGCGGAGGCTGGGGAATTCGGCCGGGTTCCGGTGTATATTTTAACCTTGATCCCACAATAACGGTACGTGCTGCCGGACAACTGCGAAGTGCATCCAGCAAATACAGCACAGCCATTACATTCGTCTCCAGGACCAACAATGGATCTGCCCACGAATCGGGTACGGAATTTTTGCCGGCAAGATGCAGCACATAGTCAGGCTGCACCTTGTCGATCAGAAGACGCACTTGCTGTTTATCATTCAGATCACAGACATGGACTTGGGCGCCTTTACCGAATGAATACACATCCGGTCTCCGGACTATCGCTGCAACTACCGCACCAGCTTCCCGAAAATAAGACACGGCATGTCGCCCGGTAAATCCGGAGGCGCCTGTGATCAGTACTTTCTTGCCTGTCAGCTCTGCTCCATCCATAATGCCAGCTCCTTCAGCATTGTAGAATAATCCGGCAGGTCTGTCTTCACATCCTCGCGAGTGGACACCAGCGTACGGTCCTGCACCATACTGTCATCACGCACAATCGTCACATCCTGCTTATCCCAGGTCTCCTTGAACAACACAAGCAGGTCATGCTTGCTCACAGGAACCGGATGAGCCAGATGGATGAGACCACTAACGGATGAAGCCAGGTAATGGTCTACCCATTTGGCCAGCTCAAGCGTAGTCACACCGTTCCAGAATACGCGGGTATACCCGCCAACTTCACCTGTGCTGGACATAAACCATTGCATCAGACCAATGCCGCCTTTTCGAATCTCGGGTCCAATGATGGACGTACGGATCGTCAGATGGCCTTCATCCTGAACTTCGCCAAGTGCTTTGGTGATGGCGTAAGCAGAGGTCCCGTCTGTGACATCATCTTCCCGGTATGCTCCCCGGTCCCCGCTGAACACACAATCTGTGCTGATATGAATCAGACGTGCACCAACCGTATCCGCAACCCGCCGCAGACGATGCGGCAGGAAACCGTTAATATGATATGCGGTAATTTTGTCCTCATCTGCGAAGCTGTTCAATACACCTACAGCATTAATAATCACATCCGGGTGTACCGCTTCTACCATTCGGTCGACCATGAAGCTGTCGTTCACATCCAGGAGCAGACCATTCGGGTCCGTGACATCCCGAGTTGTGTAGAAGACGCTGTGTACACCTTGACGGCGGAAATAGTCGACCAGAATATGGCCGGCCATTCCGTTCCCACCAAGTATCAGCAGTTTCATGACAGGAATCCTCCGCGTTTCAGAATTTCACGAATCTCCTCTTTGGTCATTAGTTGATGTTCCGAACTGAAGCTGTTGAAGGAGACCGGAGGACAATTCGTGTAATGTTCACGTAGCCCCGGTATACCGAGTGTTGGGAGGATGACCAGGTACTGCTCATCGTAGACAACGGTGGTCATGCTCTCGAATTCACTCATCAGTATTTCGTGGATTTTCTCTCCTGGACGAATACCACGTTCCACAATGGACACGTTCTCCACACCGGAATCCTCAATCAGCACTTCAGCGAGATCCACGATTTTGCATGTCGGCATCGTCATGACAAAGATCTCTCCACCGACACTTTCCACCGAAGCTTTGAACAGCAGGGTAATCGCGTCCTTCAGGGTAAGAAAGAATCGAGTCATGCTCATGTCCGTGATGGACACCTGGCCTTTTTGGCGAATCTGATTCTTGAACAGATGCACCACACTGCCGTTTGTTCCCAGTACATTTCCGCCTCGCACCGTAACAAATTTGGTGTCGCTGTGCAACAAGTTGGCATACACGATCAATTTCTCGCCGATGGCCTTCGTCATGCCATAAAAGTTGGATGGATTGGCAGCCTTGTCAGTCGAGATATAGATGACTTTTTTCACCTTGTTCTCAATGGCCGCCTCGATTACATTCTGTGTCCCAATGACATTGGTTTTGAGTGCTTCGTACGGCTGATCTTCACACACCGGAACATGCTTGAGTGCAGCCAGATGAAATACATAGTCCACATGCTGGCAGGCAGCCGTCAAGGCGTCCTTGTCACGGATATCTCCAATCCGGAAATGAAGACGCGAGTCTTCAAAATCACGACTCATGGCCACTTGGCTGGACTCGTTCCGGGAATACACAATAATTTCTTTGGGCTGCTGGGGCAGCAGTTGAGCCACAAGTTCATAACCCCATGATCCCGTACCGCCAGTCACGAGTATACGCTTATTTTCAAACATGCATTTTCCCTCCAAGCAGAAATTTAACCACTTTACTGGATACGTCTGTTGCTTTGTAACCTTGCGGGCAGTCCCAATCGTTAGACATCTGAGTCATGACCTTCACACAATCGGCGATGCGAGCCGCATCCAGACCGGAGACTACATTGCTGCCGCAATCCACGGTTTCCGGGCGCTCCGTTGTTCGACGCATGGTCACGGTCGGCACACCCATAATGCAGCACTCCTCCTGTACGGTACCGCTATCCGTGAGTGCACAGCGTGCATGACGTTCAAGCATTACGAAGTCGAAGAATCCAAATGGCTCGTGAAACTCCACCAGCGGGTTCATCTCCAGTTGCAAATGTTCCGCAATCCGGATCGCTGTTCGTGGATGAATGCTGCAGATCACACGCAACCCATGTTCCTCAGCGACCTGGTTCAGTCCTTTCATAATCTCCAGCAAATGAGGAGGGTGATCCACATTCTCGGCCCGATGTGCGGTAACCAAAAAATATTTCCCGGACTTCAGCTTGAGTTTCTTGAGTATTTTGCTGGAGCTTACCTGTGCATCATAATGCAGCATCACTTCATAGATGGGATTGCCCGTGAGCACGATCCGCCTGCTGGGCACTCCTTCGCTAACCAGATGTTTCTTGCTCTGTTCCGTGTAAGGCATATTAATGGTGGAGATGGCATCAATCACCTTGCGATTCTTCTCCTCAGGCACATCCAGGTCGAAGCAGCGATTGCCTGCTTCCATATGAATAACAGGGACACCCATGCGTTCAGCCAGCACAGCACATAATGCGCTATTGGTATCACCGAGCAGCAACAATTTATCGGGCTTCTCCTGCAATATCAGATCTTCCATCTGCGTAAACATCGAGGACAGCTGCCGTCCCAGGGAGGCCGCTTCATCCTGGAGAACGTAATCCGGTGCACGCAGGCCCATTTCCTTGAAAAAGAGACCGCTGAGACTTTCCGTGAAGTTCTGTCCCGTGTGTACCAGAATATGTTTGGACGCGTACTGGTCCAGCTTGGAAATGATCAGGCTGAGTCGTATGATCTCAGGTCTCGTACCCAGCACCGTCATGATCTTCATCGTAATCCCTGCCTTCATCTTGTATTGGAACCTTTGCGCCCTGCTCGGCTACGTCCCGCCTTGGCAGATTTGCGTCTGCGACTAGCCGATTTTCCAGTATGCGGACGCGGTCCCTTCGTTGTCCGGAGTTTCCCCTTGCGTCTGCCAGTTCCCAAAGTTCGTTTCATCCCCTCACGATCTCGGCGAGAATGAGGTGCAAGTGACTTGCGACGACGTTTTCCCGTTCTACTCCCCTGTTTGATAAGCTTTGCAGCGTAGCGAGCCGCTGCGGCACCCTGAGCATCGTGCCCCAGTGCAATCGGTGGTAATGAGGAAAGTGGTAACGCCTGAATGACGCTCAGTGGGAATAACAATGCCCTTACCGTAGTCGGCTCCAGAGCCAATACCGTGCGTAATCCTCCATCCCCCCATGCATACACAGGTCCATTCGGAGGTTGGATATACGTAAACCATCCGGGAAAGCGTATTAACCACTGTGTCACCATCGTATGCAATTTCGTTCGGTAGGTTTCAATCCCGTAGAGCCTTTCCGCTTCTGTCCGATTGCGCCACCCCGTATCGGAGGCCAGCTCTGAATCATTCAGCAAGGTTGTCGCCAGTGTAACAAGCGCTTCGGTATCCCCCGGCGGAGCCAGAAATGCATCACTGCCTACGGATTCCATCAATTCCTTCAGCCCACCTTGGGCAAAGGCAATGACCGGTTTGGCAAAGTAGAGCCCCTCCAGAGCGGTCATCCCAAATCCTTCTTTGACCATGCTCGGAATAACCACAATATCCATGGCGGTATACGCCAGAGATACGTTCTCTTCGAACGTGGTAAAGGTAAATCGGCGCGAATAGCCGGATTTCTTCACCCTTGATACACATTCGTCGTAATACTTTTTATCCGAAGGGGCACCGATGATCCAGAAACGACAGCGCGAATGCGTCTCACAGATCTTCAAGGCCATATCTACAAAAGGTTTCAACCCTTTGGCATCATATATAAAGGAAGAAATATAACCGATACAGGTCTGCGATGACTTGAAGCCTAGTTCCTTGCGCTTGCGCTCACGCAGATGAACCCAGCGGTCCGGTGCTGGTAGTGCGGGTTCCCAAGTAGGCGAAATGACAGTTAGTTTGTCACCCATGCCGGCTTCATGGAATGGGGCTACCGCTGTCTCCGATATACCGATAATCCAATCCGCATAACGGCCAATCATCTGGATCGCCTCGGTTGTATGTTCATTCGAGTGAATGATCTCGGTTATCTTCCAGATGACCGGAATCTGTAGCGATTTCGCCGCTACAGCCGGCATCACATTGACGCAGGTGTTCGTTAACACCATATCAGGCGCGGTTTCCCGAATGAGAGAGACCGCCTCCTGAAACGCGGGTGTATGGCGAAGATGCTCCGCATCGTCTGCAATGCCCCGGTAAGGTGTGTACACACCGTGAAGCATCGGCAGATTGCATATTTTGACCTGAATGCCGAATCTTCGTGCAAGCCCCGCAAGCTTTCCCTCCTGTGGAGCTACGAGCACACAATCAAAGATCGAGCCGATCTCCCTCAAAAAATGAAGCAGTAACTTCTCGGCGCCCGTAATGCTGCGGGTGTTGCACACATGGGAAAACAACATCAGCTTTGGTTTCGTTGCCATGGCCGCACGGACCCTGTATGTGAATATTCCGATACAGGGTACAGTGCACACCTCCTCCCGGCCAAAATTAAGGGAATATGATGGTTAACATTTCATTAATCCGTTTGCCATACGTGTGGTCTTTCAGTGTGCGTTCGAGCCCTCGAAGTGCAATCTCCCGACGCTCCTTCTCATGCGTAAGATAATATTCCACCTTGTCGAGCAGTTCCTGCGGGGAGGAATACGTCTCAATCTCTACACCTGGTGTGTAGAAACGCGCAATGTCATCCCGTGCATCGGTCAGCTGCAGCGTCGTGGAAGCGGCAATTTCAAACGTTCTCGGGTTCGGTGAGGCTGGTGGAATCTTGAGGTGATTGTTATTGACCGAATCATCTTCATGGGATCGATGCAGGTTGATAACAATTTTGGTGCCATTGTACACATCATTCGTCTCCTGCGGACTCATCCAGCGGCCGAGTTCAATCTTCTCACCATAAGCGGTATAGTCAGGCAGACGGTCCCACCAGATGCCGTTAAATACGGTATTGTGTGACATCAGCTGTGCCATGATCGGGTTGAAGAAGTATACCCGGTTCCAGTAGGCTGAGCCGATAAAGCTGACTTCACGTTTCAGCGTAGATGGGGTCGTAATCGGGAAGTAATGATTGGTGAAGGCGGCAAATGGGAGGTAGTGAACCGACGTGCAACCAATCTGTCGATACAGATCGATGCAGTTCAATTCCAGTGTGAAGATATGATCAAAGTGGGTCACGATCTCCAGTGTCATATCCGTATAGTACGGATCATCCGTGAGCCAGATCGCTGTCTGAATGCCCGCTTGGCGGATTGCATCGATGTGCTCGATGGGAATATCCATTCCGTCCAGCACAAGCACCAGGTCAGGGCGCGTCTGCAGCGCAATTTCGGAAACCGGTTGACGCGGATCAGAGAGGGTTACCTGAGCTACCATACCCTGAAGTGTTGCCATAATAGCCTCATCCAGCGGAGAATACGGGAAGCCTTTACCCGAAGATACATACAGCACGTGCAGCTGTCGGAAAGGCAACGGCTCCTGTGCACAATTCACAATATAGTTGGCGCGACCGCGCAAATATCCTTCTTCCTTACCCGCATCATATCCGGCATGTTGCCCATTTTTGCGCGCTTGATCTGCCAGGCTGAGTACGGGTGCATAAACCTTTTTGGTTTTACGGTGTTTGAGAGACATACCGCCACTCCTTTATTTTTGGGATAGGGTTCTCGTTGGTACTGTACTTCAGATGGGGATTACAGATGTTCCAGCAACTGAGCGATGCGGCGCGTGAACGTGTGCTGGTTCATCGTAGTGAGAAGTCCTCGCCACGCCATCGCCTGACGCTCCTCTTCATGTTTCAGATAATAGTGGATCTTGTGTTGAAGCTCTGCCGCATTGCTGAACGTCTCAATGTCATAGCCCGGCTGGTAATAACGGGGCAGGTCTCCGCGTGCATCCGTAATCTGCATCGTGCCGCAGGCACTGATCTCATACGTCCGTGGATTAATGGAGCGGCCTTCCAGATGATGCGTATTGCGATTGTCTTCCCCATTCTCGCAAGTCCGGTGAATGTTAATGACGATCTTGGCGCCATTGTAATAATCCACCGTTGCTCCGGGATCAATCCATCCTTCGTGGATGAACCGGCCAAGGATATCAAAGCGTGCCAGCCTGTTCCACTGGCTACCCGCGATGAACACTTTTTTGTCTGCGAGAAAAGGGGCCAGCTCATCGAACAAGGCAATCCGGTTCCAGAACCCTGTACCGATAAAACAAATGTCGTACTGATGCTGCGGTGCCGTGCGCCGCGGTTGAAACATGCCCGGATTCACAGCCAGTGGCATATAGACGACCCGGCCTGCTCCATGTCCCAGATAGAATGGCACAGCGGCCTCTTCATGTGTGAACACAACATCATAGTGCTGACAGAGGGTCGCTGTATCTTCGGTGAAATACGGATCATCCACAAACCACACGGCTGTTCGAATACCGAGTGCACGTATGCCATTCACCTGCTCCAGATGATCTGCGGGGAATACATGCAGACCATTCATGACGAGCACGATATCCGGCCGATGCAGACTGGCTTCCTGCAACATCGCTGCTGGCGATCCAACAACGCATTCACGTACAGACTGCTGCAGGGCCAAGGTGACACCTTCATCGATGGCATCGAAACCTTGTGGAATATACAGTACCTTCATGTCCCGCAGGGTCGGTTCAAACATCTGCACCCGCTCCATCATGGCCTGACAGCCGCCAAATCTGCGGCCTTCTGCGTATCCGCCGCGGTAAGCCGTTTCCGCTTCGGTCAGCGGACGGTGTCTTCGTTTTGCCACATTCTTCACCCTGTCTTCCTTCAGGAGATCTCACTTCCAGACTCTCCCCGTGATTGGTCTTCCCTCTAAAGGATATGCCTCGGGGTCAGATGCATCATGGACGGGTGTCCTGCAAGGCGCAAAATTGGCGCTTGCCCTCCACATCCGCCTGTACGGGCATGTCCGCTTCTGCGGCGATGCAAATAACCCGGAGGGATCTGTCCCCCCGGGCTATTTGCATCTGTTAGCAGATATCATTCCATGCAGGAATAATCGTGCCTACTCGGTTACTGTGCTTTGTACGCCAGCTGATGTCCGTCCTCGAATCCCTTGGCGAAACCCGCGTTGAATCCCTCGTTGTACGCCTCGTTGTAGCCCTGGCTGTACGCACTGTCCGGGTTCGGATCGGTAGGGGTAGCCGGGACGAATGGTTGTACGGGCTTCGGACTCCGGTGCCGCCGTACCGTACGTTTCTTTTTTTTGAGCCACGCACTGCGTCCTTTAATCGGGCGTTTGTGAAGTACACGTTTCGCTTTGAGCGCACGCAGCTTGCGGATTTTACGCAGACGGGCTCCACGGGTTACCAAAGCTCTTTTGGTTCTCAGTCGAATTTTCTTCTTCTTTAACATGTCAACATTCCTCCTGTATGTCCCGAACGATACGAATCGCACACCCGGGGTCTTTGAGCCACGGTAAGCCAGGCTCCCCATGCTGAATTCGGGCCAGCCTGATGCCCGTAACCATACGAGACATCTGCTCCTGATAGCGACTCAGCAGACGAATGTTCTCGGCCAGACTGCGGGCGGATACCTCCGAATGAGCGGATACGCTGGCTACACTGTCCAGAATGCGTGCCAGCGCCTGCTGACTGTGTGCTATGGATTCAATGAGAGCCAGTTTCGCTTCCTGCTCACGCCGCATCAGACTCATTTTCCCAAGTCTCCCAGATCCATGCCGCCAAACATGCCACCGTCCATACCGCCGCCATCTTCGCTATCGTTCTGTACCATCACCGCTTTGAGATTGTTGCACAGTCCGGTTTCCATCCGGGTCAGCCCTTCCAGCATTTCCACCAGCTGATCATGCATTTTGAGTGGCTCACCTACCTGATCCCCATGCGTCAGAAAGGTATCCCCATTCAGATGATTCAGCGTCCAGTTCCGTACCTTCTCGGCCTCAATCGCTTTTGCCTCCAAAATCAGGGCAATATTCCACTGCATCTTGGCTGCTGCATCCAGCATCAGAATGAGGCTCTGTTCTCTACTCATGCTCCTTCACCCGCCTTCCGGGCTTATTCTTCTTCTTGAACCGCGATCTCCCGCATGACCTGGGTCAGCGTTTCGGCGACAGCCTCTTCCAGATCTGCAAGGCCTCCCAAGTAAGAGATAATGCTTTTGTTGATTTGCCCCGAGCTATCCAGCAGACCGTCAACGCCATCCAGCTCCGGTTCGATATCTGGCAAATGATTAATGATTTCAGACATGCGTACAGCGACTTGGCGTTTGGCATCCAGCACTCGTGCGATCTGCTGGTGAGAATGTGCAATATGTGTGATGATTTCATCAATTTTGCTCTGCATGGTCCTCCTCCTTACCGTCACGGCCTGCTTCACCCAAAGAAAAACCCGGCCTATCAGCATTTGCCTGTTACAGCATATGCCGGGCCGGGATCGTCAGTTACTACAGCTTGCGCCTATATCGTCAGATGACGTAACTCCAGTCGGAAGAATATCGACTGAGGAATTGGCGAGTACGTTCCTGCTTGGGACGCACAAATACTTCTTCCGGTGTTCCTTCCTCCACAACGGAACCTCCATCCATGAAAACAACACGATTCGCCACTTCACGGGCAAACCCCATCTCATGGGTCACCACAATCATGGTAATGCCCTCCTGAGCAATGGAGCGGATGACAGACAATACCTCACCCACAAGCTCGGGGTCCAGCGCCGAAGTCGGTTCATCAAACAGAATGACTTCGGGATTCAGTGCCAGTGCTCTGGCAATGCCCACCCGTTGCTGTTGTCCACCGGACAACATACTCGGATACTCATTGATTTTGGCAGATAGTCCGACTTGTTCAAGCACACGCAAGGCGCGAGCGCGAGCGTCGGGTTTGGACATTTTCTGGGCAATAATCAATCCCTCGGTGACGTTATCCAGCACAGTCTTGTGTTTGAACAGATTATAATGCTGGAAGACCATCGCCGTTTTACGTCTCAACTGCACAATGTCGTGTTTACGTGCATGCTTGCAATCGACGGTCAATCCACTGATCTGAACCTCGCCCTCATCAGCACGTTCCAGAAAATTAACACAGCGGAGCAATGTCGTTTTGCCTGAACCGCTCGGCCCAAGGATCGCTACAACATCGCCTTGCTCCACGGTCAGATCAATCCCCTTCAGTACTTCCTGTTTGCCGAATGTTTTGTGAATATTCGTTAATGTAATCATGACACGCCCCCTTTGCTGTACACGGCAACCCGACGCTCAAGCAAAGCGGTGATCCGCTCGGCTATGATGGTCAGCCCCCAATAGATGAATGCTGCTGCGATAAAGGCCTCCAGAAATTTCAGACTGACGGATGCCACCACGTCTGCTTTACCGAGTATGTCCATCTGCGACACGGTAAAAGCGAGTGTTGATCCATGCAGGAACCCGACAAACATGCTGCACAGATTGGGTAACACCGCCCCAAGCGCTTGAGGGATGATGATGCGCCTTAAAGCTTGGAATGTACTCATGCCTACAGCGTGAGCGGCTTCCATCTGTCCGATATCTACCGCTAGGATGCCCGAACGGATAATCTCCGACATATAGGCGCCCGCAGTGAGTGAGAAGGCGATCAGCACAAATACGAGAATCGGGATCGAAGATGATTGGAAGGCCCAGCCATAACGTTCAGCCAATTTATCGATAATCATCGGAATGCCGTAATAGATGAGGAATAGATGCATTAGCATCGGCGTCCCACGCAGGAAAGAAACGTAGAATTCAGCAATGCGGTGTATCCACCGCACGCGATAGATACGGATCAGAGCCGTAGCCAGGCCGATCCCGAAGCCTGCAATCAACGGAACAATCGTAATGACGAGTGTCAGTGGCAATGCCTTCAGGATTTGAAAAAAGGATGTATAGATAAACTGGAGATCAATCGACATATGCTCACCCCGCTATTCGTTTCAGGCGTTTGGCTCGAATTGCCGGTTTGTGTGCAACTCTCTTACGTTCATGACGCTGAAGTCTGCGTTCTGCAACGGCGAACCCTTTTTCAAGCACAATGACAATGACATAATAGACTACGGACAGACTGATATACACTTCAAGCGCATGTGATGTAGCCGAGATTAGCGTCTGCCCTCTGCCTACCATATCCATGACACCGATGGAGAACGCCAGTGACGTATCCTTCAATGAACCAATTAACGTATTGGCCATGTTCGGAAAAGCAACAATCAGTGCCTGCGGAACAACAATCCGCCGAAACGACTGGAATGTCGTCATGCCCGCAGCGTAGGCTGCTTCGGTCTGACCTTTGTCCACACTACGTACCGCTCCGCGAAAGATCTCGGCAAAGGAGGCCGCATCACTAAGTGCATAGGTCACAATGACGAATAGCAACGGGTCGGTTCTCGACAGGTCGATGCCAATTGGTTTCAGCAGTTCGGGAAGTCCGTAGTACACCAGAAATAACTTGATCAAGATCGGTGTGCCACGCATGAATGAGACGTACAGGGTAGCCAGCTGGCTTAGTACCGGAATCCGGTACAGCCGGGGAACGGCCAGGAGAACGCCGCCCACCAGTCCGAGCACAATGGAACCACCCAGTACAATCAGTGTTATATGCAAATACCGTAGCAGTTCCGGGATGAAATCCAGAACCAATGACAGATCAAATGATTTTCCCATTACCGCTGCACACCTTTCTCAGACTACTCTTCAATCGTATAGTCAGCTCCAAGCCACTCTGTGCTCAGTTTGCCTAATGTTCCATCTTCTTTGATCGCTTTGAGCGCTTCATCCACTTTAGTTTTGAGCTCCTGCTCATCTTTATTCAGAATGAAGTAGACTTTGGAGTTGGATAGGGCATCTCCTACCGTTTTCAACTGAGCATCCACCGCCTTATTCTGATAATCAATGGCAAATTGAGTGCTGATCGTTGCATCCACCCGGCCTGTTTTGATTTGGGTAATGGTATCCTCACCTGCTCCGGAATAGACGATATCAATCCCGTTGCCGTTTGCTGCATTCCATTTCTCAGCAAGTACAGCTGCATTACTCGTAGCGCCCACAATCAGTTTTTTACCCTTCAGATCCTCAATGGATTGTACTGCCTCATTTTTCTGACTTACGACAATTTTATTAGGGAAAATATTATAGGCTTCATCATTAAACAGGAATTTGGCCTGTCTCTCTTCATTCACTTCCATCTGGTGAGCGATCAGGTCAATTTTTTTCGTTTCCAGACTCAGCAACAGGTTTTTGAAATCCATGGTGCTGAATTCAAATTCGTACTCAGGCAAGCGTTTGTCAATCTCACGGATCAGTTCCACATCATAACCTGTTAACTTGCCATTCTCATCAATGAAGCAGACATTCGGAAACTGTGTACCTGTTCCTACAATGATCTTTTTCACTTTGGTGTCGCCTGCTGCCGAAGCAGATTCTGACTCATTGCTTGCAGTTCCTGTACTGCATCCAGCCAGTACCGCCAGCATTGTGATGAACAGCAGTGCTGTCCGGAATTTTTGAATCCCCCGTTTTTTAACCATTCCCAATCTCCTCCACAGGCTGTTATCACAGCGAATATGATGTGTGCTCCCCATCCTCTAATTTCTTAACAAACCATTCTTACTTGTATACTCGGAATTAGGTTGAACAAAGAATATCATCACTAGTCATGCTTCGGCAATATCTAAACTAATAGGACATCCTGATAAGATTATAGAACTTCTCTATAGTACACAAAAAAGCCATCCCCAATATTGAATTGGTGGATGACTTTTTCGGGTGTGGATCTCTTGGATCATACTATTTTGATGTTACACCATTTGATGTTTAACACGATTCGTCTATCTGCGACTTGCCCATTTAATTTTACGTGCGACTTCCAATCGCTGTAATTGCAAGAGCCCGATGCGTTCCTCGAATTTCTTGCGTTCATCCATGGAATGAGCGGCATGAATCTGATGGCAAAGACCTGTCAGTTTGCTATTGATATAATCAAACCGTGTCCATAATTCTTCTTCAGGTGTGCGCTGCTGCTCCGTCGCCGTCTGAAATATTTTGAGTTGGTGGATAAGGGATTGCTGCCATTCCTGATCTTGAACTTGGATGGCAAAATGCAAAAGATCCAGATAGTCATCGATTTGCAACGAAACGCCGCAATCAGGTTTAGTGTTCATCGTCGTCTCTCCTTATTTCAGTACTTGGCTGGAATCAGTTACTTCTATCTTACAGGAACAAGCCCCCTGAAAGCGAGTGCTGAACGATTAAATTTTGGAAAAAAATTTATTTTTTTATGTTAAATTAGCTTTACATTTCCATTAGGGCCAATTCGGTTAACGGTTTGATATTGGTGCATATGAAATTGGTAATAAAAACCCGCATAAAGGAAGAAACACTTTCCTTAACACGGGTTTTTCGTCATGTTTGATATAATATGGACGTATACAAAATCAGTCGTTTTTGCCATCTCGCTGCTGCCTAGTCATCAGTAACATGATAAACGAAATGAAAATAATGGAAATCGTCCACGCCCAAGCCATGGTCTGATTGCCCGAATCCACAGCGACATAGATCGCCGTCGGTACCGTTTGCGTTTTGCCCGGAATATTACCTGCAATCATCAATGTCGCTCCGAATTCCCCGAGTGCACGGGCGAAGCCCAGGATGAAGGCGGTCATCAATGCTCTGCCTGCGAGCGGCAGGGAAATGTAACGAAATACCTGCCATTCATTCGCCCCAATCGAACGGCCCGCATCTTCCAGATCACGATCCACACCGCTGAATCCTGACTTCATCGTCTGATATACCAACGGGAAAGCAACTACCACCGAAGCAATCACTGCAGCCCACCAGGAGAAAATAACGGGTGCAGAGAATATCGCTTCAATCCATTGTCCTAACAGACTTTTACGTCCCAGTATGACAAGCAACAGAAATCCGACCACCGTCGGAGGAAGAACCAGTGGCAGCATAAATGCTGTTTCCAGCAAAATCTTCCCCCGAAATGAACTGCATGACATCTTCCAAGCTATAGCGATGCCAAGTATGGCAGCCACCACACTGGATAACAGCGCAACCTGAAGTGACAACCGCACCGGTGACCAGAATACGGACCAGTCTATTGCGTTCACATTCATTCCGGAATGGAGAATCCGTATTTTGCGAAGATATCAAGTACTTCCGGAGTTTGCAAATACGCATAGAATTGATCGGCTTCCGTACGGTGTTTCGTTCCTTCAATAATACCTACCGGATAATTGGCGGGTGTGTAGTTATTCTTGTCTACCTCAAACGCAATGTTCACCTGATCCGAAGTAAGAGCATCTGTTTTGTATACAAATCCTGCATCTGCATTGCCTGTCTCTACATATTGAAGGACTTGCCTAACGTCTTTCCCCTGCACAAGCTTGCTTTCCAGTTCATCCCACAGCTTGGCATTCGTCAGAGCTTCCTTGGCGTAGGTTCCCGCAGGCACACTTTCCGGAATTCCAATCGCTACTGTCTTGATGGAGTCGCTGGTGAGATCAGCTTCGCTGGTTACTGTATGGGCTCCATCTGCTGGCACTATTGCCACCAGTGAATTCTGTAGCAAATTCTTCTGATCTCCCGGTGCAATCAAGTTCTCATCCACCAGCGCACTCATATTCTTCGTTGCCGCCGACACGAAGATATCAGCCGGTGCCCCCTGTTCAATCTGCTGTTGCAAAGCACCTGATGCGCCAAAGTTAAAATTCAGTTCTATATTGGGATTTGCTGTTTCAAAGTTCGTTTCTATTTCCTTCATGGCATCCGTCAGACTGGCAGCCGCAGAGATCGTCAGATCTACCGTTTCCTGTGGATCTGTATTTCCTGCTGATGAACTTTCACCAGATGCCGTTGGCGTTGAAGTCGTCTGTTCTGCACCTGTGGACGTATCCCTAGTCCCCATGCTTGCGCCACAACCAGCCAATACAAGAGCCAGTCCCAGTGACATACTTCCCAAAACATATCCGATTCTATTTCTCATACATTTATCCCCCAATGTTATGTTTGGTTATAACTAGATATAATTGATTATAACTAATTATACACAAGACGAATAAAATGGGAAGGTGAGTTCAATCACATTTGATTTTGGTTACCTCTCTTATGCGTTTCTTCCCTGTTCTCAGGTTTATAGCATCCCTCAATTAATGATATAGTACAAGAAACATTCATAACAAAACCATAATTGCTCTATACCTTTGAAGGAGGATCTTCACTTATGACGGAGGAGCAATCCTACACAACGGAAGAAATATCCAAGCTGCTCAAAATATCGAAACTGACGGTCTATGACCTGATCAAAAAGGGAGACCTCGTCGCCTACCGTGTTGGCAAACAAATGCGAATTGATAGAGCCGATCTGGAGGCATATAAACGTCGCTCCAAGCAACTCCAATCCCCAGGTCAGCGCATCCCGACTTCGGATCAGGCCCCCGCATCCGGAACTCAGACTGGGTATGGTGATTTCCAAGGGACTTCCCTACAATCAGCAACCCCCACCGGATCTTTGCCAGCGACGTCTGGCCATGTAATGACAGGTACGCCACGGCATCTGGTCATTACAGGTCAGGATGTCAGTCTGGATATTCTGATGCGACATATGGAGAAACACACACGGGACATTCGTCCGCTCCGCTCGTTTATGGGTAGTCTGGACGGGCTTATCTCGATGTATCGCGGCGAGTCCGACTTGGTCAGTACCCATCTGCTCGACGGAGATACCGGTGAATATAATCTGCCGTACATTCGCAAAATTTTGACAGGACGGTCTTATGTTGTGGTGAATTTGCTGTCCCGACCTGCCGGATTGTATGTTGGACGTGGCAACCCGCTTCATTTGCAGAATTGGAATGATCTCAACAAGCCTGAGCTGCGATTGGCTAACCGGGAGAAAGGTTCTGGCGCGAGAGTATTGCTGGATGAACAACTTCGGCTGCACGGAATTCCTCCTGCAAGTCTTATTGGATATGAAGCGGAAGAAACCAGTCACATGGGCGTGGCTGCCAAAGTCAGTTCGGGTGAAGCCGATGTCGGAGTCGGCATTGAGAAGGCTGCGAAACTTGTGGGACAGGTTGATTTTATCCCGCTCGTTCAGGAACGCTATGATCTGGTCATGCTAAGGAAGCAAGGTAATGAAGCCTGGACCGAATCGGTACTGCGGATTCTACAATCGCCGGAGTTCAGGCAGGAACTGCAGTCATTCGAGGGATATGATGTATCCCGAACAGGTGAGGTTTTGTACGAAGCATAGTTTTACGAAAAACACCCCATTACAGCCGAAGCTAAACGGATGTTACACATGATGCATATACAAAACGCCTTGCAAATGGCTGCAAGGCGTTTTTGGTGTTTCTTTATATATATAACTCATTATATTGAAGAACAGGCTCCTCATTGCGGTAAATCGATCTCCAGGATGAATACACCATACGCGGACATGTTGATTTCATCCTGAACTGTTGTACCCGATAGTAACTCTTTTGCTTGCTTCTTAAGCTTAATGGGTACTTGTTGATCCGAGTAGTTGAGTAAAAATACATAAGCTTTATCCTCACCCGATCGGATACCAAGTTCAACTTCGGAAGGTACCTCTATCAGGTCATCCACTGGCGAAGATAGCCCTATTTCATCCAGGAGAGCATCTACGACCGGTTCATTGTAAGCCGCCCCATAATACCATACCTGCCCCTGACCTACCGCACGTTTGGTCAAAGCAGGATTACCTGCATAGTACTCGGATGCATACTCAGCCATGACCTGCACGTCAGGATGCTCCACATGAAGAACTTCGTTAAATCCGGCCGTTGACGTTCCCTCCTGAAGTCGCTCACTCGCCCCATTCCATTGCAGCTCGGCTGCGGGAACGGTTCCTTTGATTAATGTAAAGTCCTCTACGGTTACACCACACAACTCAGCGACAGCCCCTGGGAACGGTCTCATATAACAATGCCCCTTGAGATCCTTATAACCGGTGCGAGCACCGAAAAACAGAGTCCCTCCTTGACTGACATAGGCTTGCAGAAGTTCTGCTGTCTCGTCTGTCATGATGGCCGGGTGAGCATAGATGATCACCTTATATTCGGATAACTCCTCCAGCGTTGTCGTTGGTTGCAATGTAACCAGATCCGTCGGAATATGACGATACTGGAGCTGCTTATACCAGGAGCGTACGCTCTGTTGATGAAGCGGGCCGTGCCACTCGTCCAACTCTCCATCCCAGTTGTTATCGTAATCCTGTAGGATCGCAACATCAGCTTGATAGGTAGTCCCCGCAATAACGCGCCCTATTCTGGCAAACTCTTCACCCACTTGTGCAACCTCGCGTACTCTTCTGTTAGGTTGATTATGGTAGTCATTAATCCCGTGCCAATACATCTCGGTTCCGAACGTTGCTGTCCGCCAGCGGAAGTATACAAGCAGATCCGTACCATGAAGAACGGATTGATACGACCATAATCGGATCTGTCCAGGTCTTGGCGTACCCATACCGATACTATCTACCCAACCTCCTGGTCCAGACTGTTGTTCCATGACGCAGAAGTTCGGTGACATATTGCGTACATTGGATAACTTCATGCTCCATGCCCGATCTTGCAATGAATTGTCGTCTGTCCCTGGAAAGATCGTGGCAAACTGCGGATACGAATCATAAGAGAAGAAATCCAACAGGTCTTCTGTCATTTCATGATTATCCAAGTGTCCGAACGTACCATTCGTCGTGATCCAATGTTCCGGGTCCAGTTCCCGAATGATGTCCACCTGAAGCTTGGCAAATGAAATCGTATTGGCTGATATGAATCTCTTTTCATCCAATGCCAGGTGAGGATTGGGCGATGGACTAACCATATTTCGGGTAAGGTGAACCTGCTCCCAGTCGGTATAGGTCTGACTCCAAAATACGGTTCCCCATGTCTGGTTCAGATTCTCCAACGATTCATAACGATTCTTAAGCCATTCACGGAAGGCGACATGATCTGCCTCAGCGTAGAAAACATCCATATGACAATTGAATTCGTTATCGATCTGCCAGCCAATGACAGCCGGATGGTCTTTATAGGCAATCACCATATTGCGTACGATCTTTTCACATTGCTGTCTGTAGATTGGACTGCTGTAATTGGTATGGCGTCGCATGCCGTGTTGATACAATACCCCGTCCTTATTCGCATTCAATACTTCGGGATATTTGGATGTTAACCATGCTGGTGGAGTTGCAGTAGGTGTTCCCAAAATAACACTCAAACCATATTGATGCGCCAGATCCAGTGCCTTCTGGAAAAAACTAAAATCAAATTGGTCTTCTTCCGGTTCAAAGATGGACCATGCGAATTCAGCCATCCGAATAACTGTGATATTCATCTCTTTCATTCTACGGAAATCGTCCTCCCACAACGCTTCCGACCAATGCTCCGGGTAATAACAGACCCCCAGTTTCAATTCATCCATTTGGATTGATTTTGCCACCTTCAATTGCCCCCTTAACCTGCCATATTGCCTCCATTCTATTGGATACTTCACAGATAATAAATGACAAGATTATGCGACTTATAATAAAATATTGTCATTGTCTGAGATTCAAATAACAGTGGGCTGAATCTATTTCAGTTCACTACATAAAAATATTGCGTTCAAATGGAGGATGCACGTGAAAGAACACATCTTTCTCCCCAAGCCGGTTTTCCCCAGACATGTATGCTTTCCCGATTTTATTGGAGGGTACAGTGACTTTCCGAAGCATCATGTGAATCGGGAATATCGAACGAAAGATATCAACTTGAATCATTGCTATAACCTGCACCTTGTACTTGACGGTAAAGGATTCCTGGACACTGGAACCACTTGTTATGAGCTAACGCGTGGACAGGGATTCCTCTATGGTCCCGGTCTTAGACAAACCTACTATTCAGATTCGGATGAGCCTTGGAATATTCGTTGGATTCACTTTTACGGCGTTCGTCTCGAAGAGCTGTTAAATGGAAAAGGAGTTGACGAGCCGTGGCTGTTTCAATGTTCCAACCTCCCGGTGATTACCAAGCTGATGGATCGATTACTGGAGCTAGGAAGAGGCTATCAAGTGGAGGACGAGCACAGTGTGGCAGCTACACTATATGAACTTCTGACCCGATTGCAATCCGCAGCGAGCCGGATTAATGTTTCGTTAAATCACACTTCCGAGCGAATTCGTGAAGCAGGGAATTATATTCGTTCCCATAGTAACGAGCACATTACACTAGACCACGCTGCCGGGATTGCCGGATACAGTACAACATACTTTAGCCGAAAGTTCAGTCAGACGTTTGGAATCTCTTTCCCGGAATTCCTCTTGGAATCCAGGCTACTACATGCGAAACAGCTGCTTGCAACAACCAACCTTTCCATTAAACAAATTACGCTGGAAACGGGATTTTCACAGTCAAGCTACTTCATCCGATGTTTCAAAACCCAGGAAAACGTAACGCCTATGCAATTCCGTATGATGCACAATCATTCGTTATAGGCACGGCACGTATTTCTTGATCAAGCTGACGTAAAAGAAGACTCTGCATACAACATGCAGAGTCTTCTTCGCTCATTTTTCATATATGCTCATTTGTATCTTCGTCCTCGTCAGCCTTATATTCCAATATATCTCCAGGCTGACAATCCAGTGCTTTACAGATGGCATCCAGAGTGGATAAACGGATCGCTTTCGCTTTTCCTGTTTTTAATATGGAAATATTGGCGATCGTGATCTCAACTCTCTCTGCAAGCTCGGTAACCGTCATTTTCCGCTTTGCCAACATCACATCAATATTGATTATAATGGCCATATATTCACCTCAGACCACTAGGTCATTTTCTGATTTGATATCAATCGCTTCCTGCAACAATCTTTGGAGCACAGCGGAAAACACGGCAATGACCAATGAAGCAAAAATAGGAACCATTCCCATAAGAATGAGACCTGGGGCATCATCTTTCTCTGCTACAACATACACAAATGGCAACATCACAAAATAAAGACTACTGATTACAATAGCACAATATTTTATTGTTTTTAAGGATTTCACTGACATTAGAGAGAACGCTTCATTCTTGTCGATATAGCTCAGCAGACGGAATGCCTGGTACAGTGCAACGATAAACGGAATGACTGATACATACATCATGATCACTATGGGGTATAGTGCACCTGCATAATTCGGATTCACCGGATTGTTCGCTAACCAGGGTATGCCGAATATACATAAGGCAAGGATGGGAACACCAATAAGAAACACAGCCAATTTTAAAAAGATGGTTGTACCTCGCTTCACAAAAAAGCACCTCACTTGTTTTAAGTGATATGAATTTATCATATTATTTATCGTTTTACAATAAATTTTTATTGTTAAACAGATTTCATTTATTCTTTTATCCCTTAAGAAAAGATAACGTAAAATCTGCCCCTCTTTGCTTCAGTTCTGCTTGAACATAAAAAAAAGCCCAAAGATAGTCATTGAATGGCTATCTTTGAACTCGCTCACGTACGCCAGAACAGTCCGGCCTCATCCCGTTCAACCTGCTCGAGTACATTCTCAAAATCGGAACAAGGCGTAATAACATCTACCGGATTCCAGCTGCTCTGTTCATCTCTGGCATAGACTTTCCACTGATTTTCTTCCCAGTAAAATCGGGCTATGTGCATCTTGTCCCATTGATACCGTTCCTCGGCAGGTCTTTCTTCGGTCAGGATCAGTTCATTGTCATTCAACTCATATGTCAACTTCACCATCGTACGCAGTGGCGCAGGTACCTTCTCGTGAATATAACCGTTCATCACCGACTGAATTCTTCGTAATGTAAACGAGTCCAGCATGGAGATTCACATCCTTTCAGCAAAATACCACCCTTTGATCATTTTACCAACTGGATTTCGTTACGCCAGGAATCTGACCTTGATGAGCCAGTTCTCTGAACTTAATTCGAGATACCTTGAACTTGCGTAGATAACCCCGCGGGCGACCTGTCACTTCACAACGGTTCTTCAAACGAGTTGGAGATGCATTCCGGGGCAATTTCTGTAATGCTTCATAATCCCCTTTTTCCTTCAGCTCCCGGCGCAGGTCCGCATATTTTGCCACGATCGCCTGACGTTGCTTCTCACGTACCACTTTAGATTTTTTAGCCATGAATGACAGCTCCTTTATCCATTGAATTTATTTTATTTATCTGAACGTGGTTATATAGCGCTACTCTCAATGCAGAACATCATCTTCCAAGTTAAACGGCTTCCACAGGCCATGGCAGCGGATTGTCGAAATGACCCCAATCGGCTAGCATTTCTTCATCACTAAGCAGGCACTGGTCCAGCTCGTCTTCAATGCTCTCACGCTCCATTTCGATCCCGATCATGACAAGCTCCGTCTGACGATCTCCCCACTGGGCATCCCATTTCTCCAGAACATCCGGTTCGTTACGTAAAATCTCTTCTTTGTCCGCTTCCGGCAACGCCGCGACCCAATGTCCCGCAGGACCGAACTGAATGGATGGCCCTGCCTGACTGAGGCTTGCAGCAACATCCCCTTCAGCCGCGAGCCATACTAAGCCTTTGGCACGTACAACTTCTTCCGGCCAGTAACTCATGAACTCAGCCAGACGGGAAGGATGGAATGGCTTTCTGCGGCGATAAACGAAGGAAGCAATCCCATATTCCTCGGTTTCCGGTGTGTGCGACTCCTTCTCCAGTTCCTGAATCCATCCAGCGGACATGCTCACCTTCTCGAAATCAAAACGGCCTGTATTCAGAATCTCAGACGGATTCACCTGTCCATTCTCGGTCCGAATAATCTTGGCGTTAGGCTGTAACTTGCGGATGATACCTTCGAGCTTGTTCAGCTCGGTTTCATCGACCAGATCACATTTGTTCAGCAGCAGTACATCACAGGTTTCGATCTGATCGATCAACAAGTCTACGACGTCACGGGTGTCCTCATCTCCGGTCGCCTGATTACGATCCAGAAGACTCTGTCCTGATCCAAAATCATGCCAGAATCGATTGGCATCCACCACCGTTACCAGACAATCCAATCGGGCCAGGCGAGTCAGATCAATACCCGACTCCTCATCGGCGTATGTAAAGGTCTGTGCAACTGGAACAGGTTCACTGATTCCGGTGGATTCGATCAAAATATAGTCATACTTGCCTTCGTTCACCAGCTTCTCAATCTCTTGCATCAGATCATCCCGCAAGGTGCAGCAGATACAACCGTTCGACAACTCCACCAACTTCTCTTCGGTTCGAGACAAGGTTGCCTCCCCCTTGACCAGCGCAGCATCAATGTTCACCTCACTCATGTCGTTGACAATCACCGCAACTTTGAGCCCTTGTCTGTTGTTCAACACATGATTCAAAACCGTCGTTTTCCCTGAACCGAGGTAACCACTCAGTACGGTTACCGGAACTTGCTTTTGTGTCATAGATCTCTACTCCTTATATGTGCAGTCTGTGTAATTCAGACTTTAATAGTAATTATTACGATTAACAACAATGACTATAATCCTGTTAGACGGTCGTTGTCAAACTATTTTTGATTCAACCTGCAAAAAAAAAACAAAAAAAAGGCTGATGACCGGCCCTTGCACTTTCGCATCCTGAGGATACGTTTTGGCAAGAAGTGAGTCATAAACCTCCTCTGTAAATGGTGGCAATACTTGCGGGATAGGCTAGACAGCGGACTATACCAATATAAATTAGAAGTACGCCTGTAGCGCGACAGATTCAACAAAGCTATATAGATTGAACTGAACATTTACACGAAACGGAGAGGACAGAAATAACCTGAAGAAGCGGAGCGTTCGCCTACAAGCTTTCTGCAAGAAAGCTACATCGGAAGCATACGCTATCCCCGGATTTAACCTTTATATAAAGGGATCAAAAAAATCTGGGGATAACAGCGATCGGAAGGTTGTTCTGTCATCGGAGTGATCCGTGTAAATGTTCTTTAGTTCAATTTATACAGACACCACAGATGCAGCCTTATTCCCGGCTTCCATGCGTTGCCTGAATACCAACACCAGAAGCATAGCGGCAATAGAGAGCAACGTGCAGATCATAAACATGGTCGAATATGAACTCACCTGTACAATGAATCCCATCGCAAGTCCTCCCAGAGAGAATCCAAGGTCATACGAAGACATGAAGATCCCCATGAGTACATATCTGGAATCCGCAGGCAGCACAAAAGACAAATATGTGGTTAATGTCGGGTACAACAGTGCCAGGGCAAAACCGCTGAACACCGCGGAGAGATACACCAATGGCCCGATGATCTCCATTAAGCTGAGTAACTGGGTTCCCAGTGCTGCACACAGCATTAACCCTGCCATCAGCCAGGTATTCCAGCTACCGTCGGACGGAATTTTTTTACGCAAAATAAACCTGCACAGGATCACAACCAATCCCTGTATCGTCAGAAATACCCCTGCACTCGCCATTCCGGTGGATACCATATACAGGGGAAGAAAGGTCGCTGTCGCCCCAAAGACGCAGGACGCAAACAACATCACCACACTGCTAATCAGCAGTGGCGTACTGCGCCAGATGCCGCCGAATGAACGAAACATATCGCCCAAGGTGTACGATTTGTTCTGTACGGTACTCCGCGGCAAATCCACATTATATCCAATCAGAAGTGGCAAAGCCGCCAGTCCGATTATCAGCAGCGTAAACGCCAAATCACTGGCATTTTCCCAGATTTGTATGGCGAGGATCGGAATGACCAGAGAAGGAACCATCGTAAACAGGGTGTACATGGACAGCCCTTGTGCCCGGTCTTTGTCCTCCAGCTTTTCCACAATGCCTGCCTGCATCGTCATGGAGAAAAAGGCCGTAGCTACCCCTTGCAGGGCCCGCAACCACAGATACGTCTCCACACCAAAAACAACAAACAGGAGCAGCGTGCCCGCATGCAAAAGCAATAGCCATTGCATCACACGAAGCGGCCCATGCTTACCCAGCAACTGCGCTGCAAAAGGTCTCAAGAGCATACAGGTGAACATATATGCCCCCATCATCAGACCAATCTCAGCCTGATTTAATCCAGCGGCCTCACTTCTCAGAGGCAGAATAATCGTCAAAGCTGAATTTGCCGCAAAAAATAAAAAGGCCAGCATATAAAACCGGATAAACGAAAAGGATACCGGATTTAATTTTCCATTGGATGTTGCCGTCATTGAAGCCTTCAAACGTTCGTCACCACTTTCTCTCCTGGCAGTCAACTCACAGATGTACCTGTCACGGGTCTACGCCGTTCATAGGCAAAAACGATCATTACCGCTCCTAGGATAGCACAGATCATGTACATAAATGAATAGGAAGAGAAGTCAGCGACGGGTCCCATAATCACACCACCCAGAGAAATACCCAGATCAGCCATCGCGATAAATAACCCGATCAGGACGTTCCTGTTCAGCTTAGGCAACACAAAAGACAAATAGGTCGTGAGCGTCGGATACAGAATGGCTTGAGCAATGCCCATGAATATAGCCCCGACATAGAAAAAGACTACGCCTCCTGTCACCGAAAAACTCACACATTGGGCAGCAACGGCCAAAAGAAACAGGGTACCCATGATAAAAGGAGAATGCCATCTCCCATCAGAAGGAATCCTTTTCCGGAGCATGATTCGAGCCAGCACAACCGTCCCGGCCTGAAGCATCAGATACACACCCGCACTCCCATTTGGTACTTGGCTCGCATACAGCGGAATAAAGGTCGTAATTGCACCAAATACAACGGAAGCAACAAGCATCAATACACTGCATCGAAACAGAAACGGATTTTTCACCAACTGAGCAAAGGATTCCCACATACTCACGTTCTGCTCCGAAAGATTCTCAGCAGGTTGCTCCTTGCTTGGTTCCATTTTGGCGGTATATCCGAAGACGCCCGTACAGACGGCAATGCCGATCAGAACCACTGTAAAATAATCCATACCACCCGTCTGCCAGATTCCTAACGCGATAACAGGCCCCACGATCCCCGGTATATAACTGAACAGCGAATAATACGAAATTCCCTGTGACCGATCTTTCTCCGGAAGAGCATCAATAATGCCAATCTGCAAGGCCATGGAGAAGAACGCTGTCGATACACCTTGTAAAATACGAGCAACCAAATAACCTCCGAGTCCCGTAAAGGTATATAAAATCAGCGCAAATCCATTGATGACCAGAATCAAACGCAATATTTTGATCGGACCGTGCTTTTGAATAATCCGACCTGCCCAGGGTCTGAAAAACATGGTTGTGAACATATAAGCGCCCATGATCAGTCCAATCGTTGTACCGCTCGCGCCCAAAGACTCCCCTTGCAATGGGATGATCACGTTAAGAATCGAATTGGCACTGAAATATAGAAGAACCAGTATGTACAAGCGCAGAAAAGGCCAAGACATCGCTCCACTCACAATGGGTGTTCCCCCTAAAATGTAATTAAATGCTTCAATAATTTCTTCGCATAGTCTGATTGAACATCCTTTAGCTGCTCAATAGGAACGATCTCTTCAATCTGACCCTCTCTGAAAATGATAACCCTGTCACAGATATAAGCTGCCGCCTGTATATCATGCGTGATAAAGACATAGCTCAGCTTGTAGATTTCCTTAAGCTCTTTCAACAATTGCAGTACCTGAATCTGAACAGACACGTCCAGTGAGCTGATCGCTTCATCGAACACGATGCATTTGGGAGCGGTGGAGATGGCCCTGGCTATGCACACTCTCTGAGCCTCCCCGCCGGATAGTTCATGCGGATATTTGGATCTATAAGAAGGATCCAGTCCAACTTGGTTCAGCAACAGATCCACTTTCTCTAAGTTGCCCTGATCCTTTCGCAGCTTTTGCTGCGCTTGCATAGGTTCCATAATGGCAGCTTCCACATTAAGAAATGGATTGATGGATGACGTATAATTTTGAAAAACGGCGCTGAGGTTACCCATCCGTACACGTCGATCCTGTACGTCTTTACCATCCAGCGAGATCGTTCCACGATCCGGCCGTTCAATGCCGAGAATCAGACGACCCAACGTGGATTTGCCGCTTCCGCTTTCGCCGATGATGCCCAGACATTCGCCATGCCGGCATTCAAAGGTAACCTGATTCAACACCTGTTGTCTGTGCTTGGAGAACAGTCCGCCTTGGTTATATGATTTTTCAATACCTTCCACCTTTAGCATCTATAAGTCCTCCTGCATCAACGCCTTAAAATGATTGCTCAGCTCCAATCGGGTAGAGACCAGATACTGTGTATAGGCATGCTCCGGCTCTGTCAAAACAGAATGCATGCTACCGCGCTCGACGATCTTGCCGTCTTTCATGACCATCACGTCATCTGCAATCTTCTGAACGACGCCGAGATCATGGGAGATGAACATCATGGAACAGCCCATGCGTTCGCGTAATTGAATCAATTGCTCCACCACTTCATATTGGGAGATCGTATCCAGCGCCGTTGTCGGCTCATCCGCAATAATGAGATCGGGCTCAAGCACCAATGCCAGTGCGATCATGATTCGTTGCAGCATCCCACCGGACAGCTGATGTGGATATTGATTCAGAATCTCGCGCGGATGTCTGAGCATGACGCTTTCCATGGCATTGATGATTTTCCGTTCAATCTCGCGGGTATTCCAGCCAAAATGCTGCTGAAGCGTCTCCCGAATATGGACACCAATGACACAGGAAGGATCAAATGCACTCATGCCATTCTGCAAAATCATACACAGATGCTTGCCCCGCTTACGCCGCATCTCCGGTTCCGAAAGCTGGTTCAGGTCTTCGCCCTGAAATAACATTGTGCCCGATTGGCGAATCCATGGCTTGTTCAGTCGCATGATAGCCCTGCACGTAACGGACTTCCCGCTACCACTTTCCCCCACGATGGCCATACAGCTTCCCTGCTTAACTTCGAATGAACTGTTATGAATGATCACTTTACCTGTATTGGTATCCCATACTTTCAAATGTTCAACCTCGACTATATTCATAAGCCGTCTTTCTCACCTCACTTTCGTAAGACTTGTCAGACTTACCTTGAGAGGTCATCAATTTGGGGTCCAGAGCCACTTGAAGGGCATCCGATAGAAAATTAAAAGCAGACACCACCACCACAATGGCCAGGCCTGGTGCCAACATCAATTCAGGTCTGGAGAACATGACTTCCCTCGCCTCATTGAGCATCATCCCCCACTCCGCATGCGGAGCCTGGATTCCAAGCCCCAGAAAGGAAAGGCCGGAGATCTGCAACATCATCGAACACATGGAACCACTGGCAATGACAGCAATATCGGCAAAGGTAACTGGAACAATATGTTTGGTAATAATTCTCAGATTGGGTGTACCGGAGGCTTTGGCGAATTTTACATAATCCATATCGGAGAATTGCATCACAGATGTTCGAATAACGCGGGCAAACCAGGCCCATTTCATCCACACAAAGGCAATCAAAATATTCTCCAGTCCTGCACCCAGAATGCCGACCACCGCCAGTGTCATCACGTATCCGGGGAAAGACAGCATAATGTCACAGACTCTCATGATCCACGCATCCACTTTCCCCTTGAAGTACCCTGCGATGAATCCAACAATGGCCCCGATCAGAACAGACAGACTTAACGCAACCAGAACCCATAACACACTTGGACGGATACCATAGATAAGCCGGGATAATACACATCTGCCCAGATGATCATTGCCTAATAGATAATCCCAGGATGAGGAGGCATAACGAAGCTTCATATTCACTTGTCCAGGATCATGCGGCGCAATAAGAGGGGCGAAAATGCCCGCTATAATCATGACGATAATTACCATCAAAGAGGTCATGGCCAGCTTGTCTTTGCTCAGATTTTTCAATATTCGCATCAGAATTCCTTTCTCAAACGAGGATTCATCGCCGCATTAATGATGTCGGATAACGTGTTAAATAAGACAAAGGTTACAGCCAACATCAGAACATACGCCTGAATAATGGGGAAATCCCTGCTTAAAATGGATTTCACGCTGAGCCTACCGAGTCCCGGCCAGGCAAATACATTTTCGATGACCACCGTACTGCCCAGCACAATTGGGATCGCCATACAAAAGATGGACACGGCCACCTGTAATGAATTTCTCAGAATATGCAGGGTGACTTTCTTCTCACTCAGACCGCTTGCCCTTGCATATAACACATAGTCCTCATTCATATTGCTCAGCATGGAACTTCGAACCGTTCGGAAGTAAATGCCCGTATAACTCACCGTGATTACGATCACCGGTAGAATGTAGCTTCGATACGAGTCCATGCCGCTGGTAGGTAACAGGTCCAGCTTGACGGAAAAATACCAGATCATCATGGCTGCAAGCCAGTAGGATGGCATGGCGGTAAGGAAAAATGATACGCCTCTGACCGATCGATCCAGCAGCTTGCCTTCTCTCATGGCACAGATCACACCCAGCAGGATGGACAGCGCAATAATGAATACCGATGAGACAAGCGTTAACTTCAATGTGTTCATAAAAGCCGGCCCCATCAATGACCATACGGGTTCACCAGATACATAAGAGTTGCCAAAGTCCAACTGCACAACAGCCATGATCCAGTTCACATACTGGATCATGAACGGCTGATCGAACCCCAATGCCTTGTTGGTCTGGGCAATTAATTCCTCTGTGATCTGCGGAACTTCCTGTGCCTGTAACACAACAACCGCCGGGTCCAAGGGAGATAGATTAATCAGAACAAACGTTATAAATGAAATGATAATCAGTAAAGGGATGGTTAACAGAATCCTTTTGACGATATAACTTCCCATATCCATCTCCGCTCTATTTAAAATTCATTTGTTCAAATGGCAGTTCATATTGGGTCTGTTTGAATGAGATTCCATCGAGATTCTCAGGAGCGACTACGGTGACCCGCCCGTTGGTAATCGGAATGAACAACGCTTCATCATGGACGATCTTCATAATGTCGGCATACAGGGATTCGCGTGAAGCCTCATCCGTGGAAACCATGACCGCATCGATTTTCTTATACAGTTCATCTGCTTCGGCAATTCCGCTTGTCGTATGCTTGTATGCCGAATCGGACGTAAATGCCGCAATGGTACTCTGTGGATCATAGGCCAGTCCCCAGGTTTGATTAAAGAGCAGATCATATTCCCCGGTAGCTCTCCGATTCGCAATGGAAGTGGACTCTTCGCCCAAGATTTCAAGCTGAATCCCCAATTCTTTCATGGAATACTGAATCATTTCGGCCTGTATTTTCTGTGAAGACGAGTTGCTGTCATAGTATAATTTCATGGCTAAAGGCTGACCGTTCTTCGTTCTCACCACTTCACCATCTGCCAATGTCCAGCCAGCTTGGTCCAGAAGATTTTTAGCCAATTCCGGATCATACTCCCGTTTCTTAAGGTCTACCTTGGCGTAATTGACATTGGCTGAAAATAGCGTGTCCGCTACGGTCTGCGTTCCGTTGAAAATATCTTTACTGATCGTTTCCCGATCAATGCCCATCCATAGCGCTTCCCGCACTGCCGTTTCCTGAACCGGACTATTCTGGCGACTGCTATTGGCTACGATCATATTTGTATTCATCGCTTCACTTCGAACCACTTGATAACCACCGGATTCAGCCAATTGGTCCATGGCTTCGACATCGATACTATCTGCTCCCCGGTCATCGGTGAACACGAAATTGATTTCTCCTTTTTGCAATGCCAGGAATGTTGTTTCTCCAGCCGGAAGAACCTTGGATGTGATCTTCTTGATTGCAGGTGCACCACCCCAATAGTCTTCATTGGCTTCAAACGTGGCATTCTCTTCGACTTTATGAGCAGTAAGCTTGTAAGGTCCTGTGCCGTGGAAACCACTTACTCCGTCTTTGGTTCCGCCATCCTTGAAATCCTTGGGTGATATGAAGACGTAAGGTCTTGTCATGGACAATTCCACCAGTGCCGGATAATAGGCTTCCGACAGCGTCAGCTCCACCGTATGCTCATCGATTACCTTTACACTCGTGATTTTGGTAGACAGCTTGATCCAAGCATGTTTTTCGGCATTCGCCTGTACTGCATCGATATTTTGTTTAACCGCCTCTGCGTTGAACGGCTCTCCATCATGGAATTTCACATCTTGTCGCAGATGAAAAGTATACGTCTTGCCATCCTCGGAGATATCCCATGATTCAGCCAGCAATGGCTTGATCCCGTCAGGCGTGTTTTCCACCAGAGACTCGTATACCATCCCTTGTGCAGGCATGGAGCCAGTATACAGATGGGGGTTCATATCATTAATATCTTTGGCAGAAGCATAGATAAGTTCCGTTTGTGCTTGGCTATTGGCAGGCTCCGTTTGGGCGCTCTCTGTCTCTTTTGGGCTCTGTCCGCATCCGGCGAGCAGCGCAATGGCAGACACCAGCAATAGTATGGATGTAAAAGTAAAACCCTTTTTCACAACATTTCCTCCTGATGAGCAAATTAAAATTCAAACTTTACACAAGACCACTACGTGGTCAGAACAACCTTCCGATCGCTGTTATCCCCAGATTTTTTTGATCTCTTTTCCAAAGAGAAAATCCGGTGATAAATGCGAACGCTTCGCTTCTTCAGGTTCTTTCTGCCCCCTCCGTTACTGTGTAAAACAAAATTTAATTTGCATTATTTAAATGTAACTAGACCCGACTGCTTGGAAGTCCAGTGCAGATCATGCGGATATCCTCGTCAAAGGATTGGATCACAAAGGCGTCGGACAAGCGCTGATTCGGGTGTGCGTCAGCCACTTCCTGAATTTTCGCCTCATACCTGGCGATAAATTGATCAATGGTTGGACAGCTCACATCGAGATGTCTGGCAATGCCCTGAATGATTTTGATGCGGTAGTAATCTTCCTTGGGCATACGGGGAATATCCAGCTCCCCTTCGCGGTTCATGAACGTTTTACGGAATGGGACTGCTGAAAAGTCGAAATATTTCCCTTCCGAGTCAGGTTCCGAGAATGGATCAATCAATAATGAGGTGTACCGTATGTATAATAAATACTCTTGATGAATGACCTGCAGCTGATTGAAATTCTCGATATCCTGGCGTGATATACTCTCTAATCGAACCGGATAGTTGTCATCCGTCATGAACTGAAGCAGGTTGACTCCCTGAATATCAAGTCGGTCCGTAATATTCATAATCTCCTGCCACTGTGCCCGCATTTCCCGTATCAAAACTTGTGTAATCGGACCTTCAGGATACATCTTGTATACGTACTTCTGAATATCCGAAGCTCCAAAGATGGCTTCTAATGAGAAGTCATTCATGAACAAGGGTGGATGCACGTACAACGAGATATTTCTCGTTTCCGCCTCCAGTGGGGATCGCATCACTTCCAGCGCAACACCCAAACGCTCATAGCCTTGGCATAGCCTACTAACCTGTTCAGACGGGTAACGAGTGGAACCGATATAGACCTTTTTCTTAACCCCTGTAGTAATCACATGATTCGACGGATGTTCGTGCATCCAACGGGTATCTCCAAGATAGGTAGAGAAACTGATCACTTCCGGCGCTGCATTCCGCTCTCTCATGTAATGGGTCACGAGTCGATTCGACCCGAACGTTGGAGAAACCAAAATGATAGATTTCAGTTGTTTGATGAATTCATTTTTCATTTGTTCCAATACATCGATATAAGCATCCGTTGTTACAGCCAAAATGAGTGTGTCCCATTCCCCCTCAATGGTGTCATATCCCTTGAACACATGATCAACGTAACACTCACCTGCGAGCGATTGATGCTTCTCATTTTGAATGCTGACCTGAATACGTTGATTGCTCTCTTCAAGGGCTGCAAATATCGATGCTGAACGAACCGATTGTCTCCCCGCAATGCCTATACAGCAGTTGAGATCATCTTTGAGCGTTACCGCAAGCTGAATGGATGCAGGTCCGGTTCCGAGTATCAGAATTCGCTGAAGATTACTCATATAAGCCTCCTTAATTAATGTTCAACTTGGACTCCATCGGGATTGACTTGGATGGCTATGCTTTTTGATACAACGCAATATCGAACACATCATCCGGGCGCAGGATCGTATCCACCAGCTTCCACTTGCTGCTGTCCGTCTCTCTCATGGGATAATTGAACAAGGACTTCAACTGATCACCGTATCTCATGGCTACAACCACCTGCGCATTCGTCAGGGCATGCAGTTGATCAAGCAGCTCATATTTAGGGGCCACCGTAGAGCTGAAAATGATATGGGTTGCTTCCCTGGTATAATCCAGATCCTCCAGCAATGTTGACTCCAAACGAATCTTCAAACCCGTGCCCAGTGTCTCCACCACTTTTCGCCCGAGTGTAATGGACTCTTCATCAATATCGATCCCGACAACCTGTGCACCTGTTCGCTTGGCAATGAGTAATGGTGTCATGGGGAATGAACCGGAGCCTACCAGCAATACGTTGGATTCAGAGGTAACATGGAAACTGCCGAATTCTTTATCGATACACTCTTCTATATTTTTGAAATAATCGGCAATCTGCACATCCCCGTTCTCTAACTTCAATGCACGATATTTCTCCATGATCGCCACACACAGGGCTGATTTTTTTCTCAATTCCCATACAAGTGAATCTAATTCTTCCAGCTCCGACTGCTCTAACTGTTCCCAGGCTGCCTTATTCTCCGGATCCGTCACAAAGCGGGAGTAGTCATTGATTACAGCTTCCAGCTCTGAACTATGCTGAATTGTGTGATTATACCTGCTTGCGAGCTTATCGAATTTCTCTGCAAACTCACTCAAACATGTCTGAAAATGGACCAATGTGATCATTTCTTTTCCCCCAATACGTTGTCTCGATCATGTATCATGTCCCTCATGCGTTTACAACGCTCCATTCTGCTGGAGCATCTATGAAGGCTTTGCCCTGAGCCACGATGCCAACAGATCCCTCAATCGTAATGCTCCCAAGTTCTGCGCCTTCCCACTCGGCCACCACTTTGATTGCACCACCAGGCTGCTTGATGTACTGAGTAATTCCTCTCTGTCGGCTCCATGCGAGATAGGCTCCCACGGAGGCTGTACCCGAACCACACCCTCTCTCCCAGATCAGACTATCCAGCTCCGGAACATAGATGAGTGGGGCCATTTCTTCCGATTTCGATTGATATAACAAGATACCAATCAGCTTATCTCCCAGGGTTAGTCCCAGTAATCTTGCAAGGGTCTGTGCCCTCTTCTTCATCGTATCGTCGAAGTCATCGACTTCGATCACGATATGGATGAACTCAGCGTACCGGATGATCACCATATCGAGCTCGATGCCTTCATATCGGATTGTTCGTTGTTCGATCTGCTTCGGAATCGGCATGGTTACCTGGCAGTCGTATTCGTTCTGCTGTTTCTTCACATGGCACATGATCAATTGATCGGTCCCGGAAACCTCCAACATGATGTCCATCGATTCCTGATGTGCCAGTCCTGCTTCAGATGCGTGGTGTGCTGCAAGTGCCATACAGGCGTTGCCACAGAACTCGCCTCCGGCCATTTCCAGACGGGCCACAGCTTCCGGTCTCCTCGTTGGTTCGATGAATCCCACTTGTTCAGCGTAAACGTTATCATACGACATTAGACGAGTTGCAATATGACTGTATTGCTCGGCTGCATGATCCGTTTTAACCAGAATCGTCATGTTTTGAGTGGGACTGAACTTGATAAAATCGATCTCCTGTTTCATCGCAGCGACTACTCCTGTTCTTCTTTTTATCTAATAGTAATTATTACGATTAAAAGGTCGAGAAAAATATAGCACATCCTTTTGGGGAGCGTCAACAAATATTTCCATTTAAAAAAATAAAATTTCATAATACCTTTAGCTGCCCTTCCTATAAGAAAACCCAAACAGAGCTGTCGCTTATGCGCCAGCCCTAGCCATAATTACACCGTCTGATAAAATTCAACAAATACGAAAAACGGTGCCGCAGAACAGAACCGTTTCGATCATCTGGATATGATCCAGGGTTTAACTTCTTCCCTCACTCATGATGTGCTTGCACATTGTGCAGTGCCCGTTCAGCCAGTGCTGCCAGAAGATGTGCTCCCAGCGGCAGAGCCCGTTCATCCACATCAAAGCCAGGGTGATGCCACTCATGCGGGCCAGAGGTGCCCAGGAAGAGGAACAGGCCGGGAACTTCTTTTTGATAAAAAGAGAAGTCCTCACCTGCTGGAGAAGGTAGCGGTCTAACACTATTCAATCCAATCTCACTTGCAACTTGCTCCGCCGCAGAAGCGAGAGACTCATCGTTGACCACGGCAGGTGGTCCCTGAATCCAGCGAACTGTAGCCCGTGTGCCATAGGCTGCCGCCACACCGGCGACTACCTGATTGAAACGCTCGCGAATCCGTGCACGCACTTTCTCATCAAAGGTACGTACTGTGCCATCGAGTATCGCTTCATCGGGAATGACGTTCCAGGCTGTACCGCTGTGGAGCTTGGTGACGCTGATTACGGCACTCTCCTGTGCTCCTACATTACGGCTCACAATCGCCTGTAGAGCCGTAACGATATGTGCAGCAACCACGATTGGATCAATGCCGGCTTCAGGCACGGCTGCATGGGTGCCTACACCTTCCACTTTGACAACAAAACCGTCTGCTGCTGCCATTAATGCGCCTTCCCGAATGCCCACCGTCCCTACCTGGAGATCAGGCTTGTTATGCAACCCGAATACCGCCCGAACATCGGACAATGCACCACTCTGGATCACTTGGCGTGCACCCGTTGCTTTTTCCTCCGACGGCTGGAATATCAACCGTACTTTTCCCGGTAGACTGGACTCGCGCTGTTTCAACAATCGTGCAGCACCAATCAGAATAGCGGTGTGTGCATCATGTCCACAGGCATGCATTTTCCCAGCCACCTGGGAGGCAAATTCCAGCTTCGTCTCTTCCTGAATGGGTAGCGCATCAATATCGGCTCTTAGGGCAACAACAGGGCCGTCCCCTTGACCCACTTCAGCGACAATCCCTGTCCGCAGCGCATATTCGTCTGCAATACGAACGCCTTCCTCTTCCAGCCAACTGCGGATGGCTGCCGTCGTCTCCCTTTCCTCGCCGGACAATTCCGGGTTACGATGCAGGTGTCGCCGAATAGTGATTAAACGTTCCGCGAATTCTTCCGCCCGTTCACCGTGAAGTTCATGCTCGGGGCCCTGTACTTGTTGCTCAGAATGCTGCTTGGGCTGTTCCAGATCACTTTTCATCACATGGCCTCCCATTCGTATATATTAGCTGTGTCACTTCTATCCGATTGCTGCTTCTTCCTTGGATTCCAGTGCAAATTCGCCTAGTCCCTGCTCTGCCAGAATCTCACGCAACAATTCGAATGAACGAATTCGCTTGGTAAAGTCCCGTGTAGCTGTAGTCACAATGAACTCTTCCACAGCAAAATCCTGCTGGAACTTCAGCAGCGCCTGACCTACACTTTCCTTCGTCCCCCGGGTCACACTTGGCTCCAAAATCTCGATCCGATAGGTTTCGTTCGATTGACGTCCGAATTCTTCCGCCTGTTCCACAGAACCGACGGTCAGCACCTTCCCACTCTTCAGATGGATCTTCACCAGCATATGCTCGCTCGCAAGTCCTTCCGCTTCTTCCTCACTTTCGGCCACAATTACCGATATGGCTAGTGCAGCATAAGGCTCTCGTCCCTGGGAATGATCGAATTGTTCACGATATACACGGATCGCTTCAAGCGCTACCTCTATATTACTGTTAATGAACAGCGAAAAGACATATGGGAGTCCCAGTTCCGCAGCCATGCCCGCACTATCGACACTTGCTCCAAGTACGTACAGTTCCGCTGGAATGTCGGACACAGGCGAAGCGCTGAGACCTGCAAGTGGATGCGATTGATCTTCAAGCGGCTCATTGTGGATGTATCGTTTCACCTGAACAATTTTCTCTTGAAGAGATGCGGCTTCCTGAATACCTTCCTGCAACGCCTGTGTAGAACGTGGTAACCCGCCTGGTGCACGACCGATTCCCAGGTCAACTCTTCCTGGTCCGAGCGCTGCGAGTATATTGAAATTCTCGGCGACTTTGTATGGACTGTAATGCTGAAGCATTACTCCGCCAGACCCCAGACGAATCCGCTTCGTATGCGCAAGCAAGTGAGAGATGAGTACCTCCGGGGAGGAACCTGCAACATGCCCTGAATCATGGTGCTCCGATACCCAGAACCGATGGAATCCCAGCTGCTCTGCCCGCTGTGCCAGCTCAATCGTATGTCGAAAAGCATCCACTGCCGTTTCCCCTTCATAGATCGGGGTCTGATCCAAAATGCCAACACGAATACTCATATCCTTCTCCTCCTTGATTGTGCTGAACCACTATTCTTGAATCACTATTAAGTTGAACTGGAGATGCTTCTTCAGATTGGTTCTGCACTCTCCGTTTTGGTGTAAAAGTCAGATTCAACGTTAGACGCTCTATAACTTCCGCAGCAGTTCCCCGAAGGGCTCTGCCAATGGCGAATATTCTTCTTTTAACGTGACGACGCTGATCTGCAACGATACACCAGCCACCTCATGTACCTGAATGGGGAACAACTCCTGATTCTGCACTTCCTTCTTCACCGTGAGTCCCGGGAGAAAGGCAATGCCTGCCCCTTGCATAACCAGTTTCTTCGCCGTCTCCGAATTATCGACATGATATGTAATATTCGGCGGATGTTCCAGCGAGTCGAAAGCCCGGTGAATGCGAAGCCAGTCCAGTGAACCACATTCGAAAAAGACCAGTTGCTCATTCCGGATAGCTTCCATGCTGACATGCCCGCTCTCAATGAATGGATGCCCTTTGTACACATAGAGCTGGATCGGATCTTCATAAAAAGCAACCGTACGGATCGCAGGATGCATGACCTTGCGCACAAAAGCAAGATCGATCTCCTGACCAAGCAATTTGGCAATCAGCTGATCCGTCGTTGCTGTCGTCAGTTTGATGTTAATTTCGGGGTAAGCTTCCTTGATCTTGGGTAGAAAATCGGGAATAACATAATTGGATACCGATACTGTACTACCGAGCCGAAGAGCATCCGGTGTTGTCCGGCGCTGCTGAATCTTCTGCTTGCCCTTCTGAATCACTTGCAGCACTTGCTGCGCATACGGCAGGAATTTCCGACCTTCTTCTGTCAGCACGATTTGCTTGCCAAGCCGATCAAACAACTTGCAGCCCAGCTCCCTTTCCAGTGACTGAATGCGAGCTGTGACCGAAGGTTGGGACAAGAAGAGTACTTCGGCAGCCTTATTGAAGCTTCCATAATGATTGATATATACAAATGCTTCAATATTCTCGATATTCATGAGCGCCTCCGTATCCACGTCCGCAGACGTTTGATCTTATATTGATTTATCCAATATATTTACTTGGTTTTACGATATCGTAATCCCATCCTTTTCCAGTGTCAATAACAATTCATCCAGTGAGCGATCCAGACGTGTAGTAATATCCGCAGAGAGCACAAATTTCCCATCATCCAGTCGTTCGATTCCCTGATCCACAGCATACACGCCACCCAGAATATGTCTTCCACCAAGGGCTGCCAGTACAGGCTTCAATGCATAATCAATGGCGAGCAGATGAGCAATGGAGCCACCGATGACGAGTGGGAGTATCAACTTACCCCGTAACCCTTCTTGCGGAATCAGATCCAGGAACAGCTTGAGCACTCCCGAGTACGATGCCTTATATACCGGCGTAGCCACAATAACTGCATCCGCGGCTTCAACGACAGCAAGTGCATCACGAATGAATGAGCTGTCGAACCGGGCTTGCACCAGATCCTCAGCAGGCAGATCCACAACATGAATGACTTCAACGGTAATGCCTGCCTCCGTTAATTTTTGGCTGCTGTAATCCGTCAGACCTGTCAAACGTGAGTGCTTGGAAGGTGATCCGGCAATAATGACAACATGTGACATGAATATCTCCTCCTTGGAATAGCGGTCAAGCCGCTCCTTTTACTTTCGGGTCCAACCGATCACGAATATCGTCTCCAATCAGATTAACCGCCAGTACAAACAAAGTGATCGCCAGCCCCGGGAACGTACAGATCCACCAGGCAACCGTCAGATAACCTCTACCTTGTGAGAGCAATGCGCCCCAATCCGGAATTTCCTTCAACACCCCAAGTCCCAGAAAGCTGAGTCCGGAGCCCGTCAGGATCGATGTCCCTACGCCAAGCGTAGCCATGACCAGCAGTGGTGACAACGAATGCGGCAGTACATGTTTCCAGAAAATACGCGTATTGGAACCGCCCAGTGAACGTGTCGCTGTAATGAAAGGCAGACCTTTGACCGATATGACCTGCCCACGCATCACCCTTGCGTACCCCGGAATGGAGGAAACAGCAACAGCCAGTGCAATATTCATCAGTCCTGGCCCGAGAGCAGCTGCAACAGACAATGCCAGGAGCACACCGGGTACAGCCATCAGAATATCAACAGCCCGCATGGTGATGGTATCGACAACTCCTCCGGCATAACCGGAGATAATACCAAGAGCACTACCGACAATACCGCCCACCAGAACCGAAGCAAATCCAATGAGCAGCGAATCCCTGCTTCCATGTACAACCACACTGAAGATATCCCTGCCAAAATAGTCCGTCCCGAACAGGTGCGCGGCAGAGGGAGCCTGCAGTATGGCATCCGTCATCATCTGAGTTGGATCATAGGGTGCAATCCAGCCCGGTACAATCGCACATGCCACGGTAAACACCACCACCAGCAATGCTGCATAAAAGAATAATCGGGATACCGCGAATGAGATGCGATAGCGCCAAGGACGGCGATTCCACAGACGGATACGTCCTGCACTGCCCGCCCACGCTTTTTTGTCACCAACCAAAGGTTTCATGCTCATGAGCAACAACTCCTCCTTCCATACTCCGGGTCAGAACACTTCTGAATGTTCCATCCATGATCATGTGCGGACTGCACGCCGAACCCGGGGATCAATGTACGAATACGAGATATCCACCAGCAGGTTCAAGACCACATAGATAATGGATGTAAAGAAGACGACACCTTGCACCACTGGCAGATCCTTGGCCATTAGCGCATCCGCAATAATTCGGCCGATTCCCTGTCTGGAGAAGACGGTCTCCACCACAACGGTTCCCGCCAGCAGATCACCGATCAGCATGCCGATTACCGTTACAGCAGGAATAAGTGCATTACGCAGTGCATGACCATACATGATGGCACGTTCCGAAAGTCCTTTGGCCCGTAATGCCACAATAAACGGTTCATTGATGACTTCCAGCATGCTGTTCCGCACCATTCGTACGATAAACCCTGCACCCACGAGACCCAGCGTGACTGCCGGAAGAACCAGTGAGCTAAATCCGTCGGAACCCATCGCGGGGAACCATCCAAGCTGTACGGAGAATAACAGGATGAGCAGTATCCCCGTCCAGAAGGTTGGCATGGAAATGCCGAACAGTCCAACGAGCCTGGCGACGAAATCAATCACGCCATTGCGATGAATCGCAGACAATACACCAAGTGTAATTCCAATCGTAATGGCAATGATCGAGCTGAGTGCGGTCAAAGCCAGCGTAGCCGGAAAATGTTCCAGGATTTTGGGCAGAACCGGATCCGAATTGATCATTGATTTGCCGAAATCGCCACGCAGCATATCACCGAAATAGTTCGCAAACTGGATGTAAAACGGTTGATCCAGTCCTAGCTGGACCCGCAGATTCTCGATCATCTCCGGGGTAGCCGAGGACGGGTCCAGCATGAGCAGAACCGGATCACCCGGCAGAAGATACATGATGCAGTACACCAGCACCGAAGCTCCGAATATAACCAGGAGCGATGTTGCGAGTCGTGACAGTATCGTTTGAACCATACCGGGATATCTCCTTCCTGAATCTGGATTGGCCCTTCATGTTAAGGCTGAATGCGAACATCGTTAAACAGTGGATACCCCAGCGAATCGAACTTGATGCCTTCGACCTTTTTGGATGCTGCGACCGTATACGGAAATACATAGATTGGCAAGATTACCGCTTGCTCAATCAGATATTGTTGGATCTGATTATAGATCTCCACACGTTTATCAGGATCCGTCTCGACCGCTCCCTGCTCTAACAGTTCATCGATCTTCGGATCAGACAAACCGGACAATGTCGGACGCTCGCCCTCTGCACTCGTATGGTAAAAAGCATACAAGGCATTCGGATCGGAATTGACCTGACTGTTGCCATAGAGATCATAATCCCAGTTCTGATAGATGACTGTTGCGATATCTTTTGTAATCTCGACTTCAACGGCAATGCCAACCTGTTTCAACTGTTGCTGGATAATGGCAGCAATGTCATTGCGTTTCTCCCGATTGGGCGAACCATCAACATACCGAAGGGTCAGCTTCTGCCCGTCTTTGGCACGAATACCATCAGCACCTTTCACCCAGCCTTGTTCGTCCAGCAGCTGATTGGCTTTGTTAATGTCCGGGTTGATGCTTCCTTCCAGCGATGCATTATAACCCAGGATTCCAGGAGACAGTGCGGACCACGCACGTTCGTAGTTGCCCAGATACAATGTTTTGACAATCGATTCCACATCTACGGCGGATTGTACCGCCTGCCTTACTTTCACATCATCCCAAGGCGCTTTACGCAGATTGAAAAAGAGTGTGTATGGCAACCCAACTGTGTTGGCCTGCAACAGTTGCTGGTTCGGATCGTTTTTCAATGCAGCAATATTTTGCGGGGGAACCGTCTCGGCAGCGAGTACCTGACTACTTTGAACACTTCCGATGCGCGTCGCTTCTTCCGGTACAATCTTGAATGTGATCGTATCCACATGGGGCGCGGCTTTATTTTCAACCGTCTCAGGTCCCCAATTGTAATCCTTGTTTTTGGCAACGACGATATCCGCATTTTCATCCCATTTCACAAAGGTATACGGACCTGTTCCCACCGGATTTTTACCCAGCTGGTCGCCATATTTTTGGGCAGCCGTAGGGGATACGATCCCCAGCAGCGCCTGGCTCAAGTTGCCGAGAAAGGCTTGCGATGGTGATTCCAGATTTACCTTGATGGTATATTCATCAATGACTTCGGAGGAGCTATAGGGTCTAATCAGGGCCAGAGAATTGGCAGCTTTGGTGGCTGGGTCGATCACCCGGTCCAGATTGTATTTCACGGCTTCCGCATTAAACGGTGTACCATCATGGAACTTCACACCTTCACGCAGCTTGAACGTATAACTCTTGCCGTCCTCAGATACGCTCCATTCCGTGGCAAGCCAAGGTTTGATGGAACCATCAGGCAGCTGCACGACCAGATTGTCGTAGATCGTCCGGATAGCACGCACCGTTACGGCAAGCCCACTGCGATGAGGGTCCAGCGTATCGGGTGAAGTTGCAAGTGCAAAAGTCAGGTTGCCTCCTTCGGCTTGCCCGGCCTGATCCCCGCCTGACGCCTGTGCCGAACTGTTCGTGCTGCCTCCCGCTGCTCCGCAACCGGACAATACCATCACCAATACTGCTGCCAATGCCATATATTTCATCCATGAGATAGACCTGTTCATATCGCTTCCCCCTCTGTGTATACAGGTGTCATTTAATTGATGTTTATACCCGATACTTGATATTTCCTATGAGTTAAGTAGGTTTTAAAGTAGTACGAAACGTAGTAATTGATTTCATTACCGGTTGGAGAAAACAGCCAGACAACATCAGATGCTCGTTCGCTCCCTCTCAGTTATGCCAAGTCAGATACGACTTGTTCCTTGGCAGCCGTATAACGGTTAACTGGAATTTGCACCCCAAGGTTACCTCGCAATGTATCGTGTTCATAGTCCGTACGATACAGGCCGCGTTCTTGCAGAATCGGAACAACGAGTTCCACGAAATCAGACAATCCACTCGGCAGTTCCGAAGCAATAATGAAGCCATCCGCTGCTTCCGTCTCGAACCATTCCTGAATCTTGTCAGCAACCTGCTCCGGTGTGCCCAGGAATTTGCTGCGCGGTGTTGCTGCCCGCAAAGCCACTTCACGCAAGGTCAATCCCTGCTCCTTGGCATCCTTCTTGATCTTGTCAGTTCCACTGCGGAAACTGTTGCTTCCAATGCCATTCAGCTCCGGGAACGGTTCATCCAGTGGATATTGGGAGAAATCATGATGTTCGAAGAAACGTCCCAGGTAATCCAGCGCTTTATCAATGGTCACCAGGCTCGCAATCTCCTGATATTTCTGTTCCGCTTCCTCTTCGGTCTGTCCAACAATAGGATTGATGCCTGGCAGAATAACAATATCCTGTGCAGAACGTCCATAGGAAGCCGCTCGTGTTTTGACATCCTTATAGAATGCCTGTGCATCTTCAATTGTATCGTGTCCAGTAAAGACAGCATCCGCTTCTTGCGCCGCCAGCGTTTTGCCATCTTCCGATGAACCTGCCTGGAAAATCACCGGCTGTCCTTGCCGTGAACGGGCAATATTGAGCGGACCTTGTACGGAGAAAAACTCTCCTTCATGATTAAGCGTGTGCAGTTTGGATGGGTCGAAGAATACACCGCTCTCTTTGTCTCTTACAAAGGCATCATCTTCCCAAGAGTCCCACAACCCTTTGGTTACCTGTAAATATTCCGCGGCAATGCGATAACGTTCCGGATGCGTAGGGTGACTGCTCTTGCTATAGTTCTTCGCTGTACCTTCCAGCGGTGAAGTCACGACGTTCCAGCCTGCACGGCCATCACTGATCTGATCGAGGGAACCGAACTGTCTGGCTACGGTGAAAGGATCACTATAGGATGTCGAGAGGGTACCCACCAGTCCAATGCGTGAAGTAACGGCAGCCAAAGCGGAGAGGATACTGATTGGTTCGAAGCGATTCAGGAAATGGGGAATGGATTTCTCGGTAATATACAGACCGTCTGCGATAAAGACCAGATCGAACTTGCCTTCCTCCGCTTTCAGTGCTTGACGTTTGTAGAATCCAAAGTTAACGCTGGCATCCGACAGAACCTCCGGGTGTCTCCATGTGGTGTTGCTTCCTCCAACCCCGTGAATAATGGCTCCAAATTTCAAACTGCGTTTCGCTGTCATATGCACTCCGCCTTCCTTGGATTAGAATCTTCAAAAGAATGATCAAGGGCCAACTGAACTGATTACGTATGCGAAATAACTTAAAAGTTAACTATTCCTATGAGTTTGGTTTGTTTTAATTTCACAAATCTTATCACTGCCCCGTTAAAGGGTCAACAGCGCGACTAATAGATATTTTCTATATGAGCATTGAAGATGTAAATATGACCATTTACATCCCAAGAGAGCTATAGCTTATGAATGTTCCGGCTGCCGCACAAATGCGATCTTGCATCATGCAGCAGCCGGAACAGCTTGCTCCAAAGGTATATATCGACTCCCGTTAGACTGCGGCCGCTTCGTCCGCTCGTGCCAGAAGTTCAGCTAGCTTCTCCAGATCAGGCTCCAGCAAGGCTTCAAACTTGCCGTCCCCTCCCACTTCAATGACGGGTACATGCCGAATGCCATATTTTGCTTCAAGCACATCTCGCAGCACGTCATGACCCTGCACTTCAATGTTCTCAAAAGGCTGGTTTCGCTCTGTCAGAAATGCTTTCACTTCCCCGCAGAAATGACAGCCTGTTTTGCTCCACAGCACGACTTTTTTGGTAGATGAAGACATCGACATACCTCCTGATTGGTTTTAAGATCAAGATCGGGCCATTGAATATGAACGCCCTAGACCTTCAATTCCCATCTGTTAAATAAGAATTATGGCTCTAAATGTACTCCTGTGCCCTTCCTGCGTCAATGGATCTGCTAATAGAATAAACCTATAACCAAATAGAAAGATTAAATTTTAAATTTGAAAGATGGCTTATTTTAATCCTATTGATGCCTCCAAACCTGGTCAAAAGCTTGTTTCGCTAATACCGTGTAGAACTCGATCTGATCCGGACTTCGATCTATGGCCCACCTCAGGGTGTCAAAAGCTTTTAATAGCAACATATACCTCGCTTGATTCAGTTCACGCTCCTGCTCTTGTGTACTTGTCCCATAGCCTTCTAAAAACGCTTTCAATTCTTCCTTGTCAGGACCCTCGCCCCGTAGCTGGCATTGCATGAGTTGAATGATATCGCCGTAAGGCACGACGGTGACCTCCGCATTGCCCCAGTCCAGAAGGGTAATCTCACCCGTAGAACTTACGATTGTATTCTTCAAGGAGAGATCGACATGGCATAAGCCAAAACGGAACTTTTGCATTTTCAATTGTTCGAACCATTGCCTTGCGACCTGTGATTCCTTCATCGTAATGACACCAAGCTCAATCAATGGATCTTGCTCCGTGAGACTATTGATATTGTATTGCACATACCCTTGCCAACTGCCATCGGATCCTGCATGAGGAGGAGAATAAAATTGGTTTTGTACCTCATCGTGCATTTCCCTTCCAAAACCAGTCACTGGGATGGATTGAAACTGTTTTGTGTACTCTCCAAGTTTCCTCCAGATTACGGAAGCAGGCACGGTCGTATCTAATCCGTTGTCCCCTTCGATATACGTTTGAATCATATATGCATGTTCAGCGGTAAGCCCCACGGACAATGTCTGTGGCCCAGGAATACCGACACTCGCCGCTTGTTCGATGCACCATTTTTCTTTTACAAAGGTGGAATATGTATCTGGATCGTTCATGCGTACAACCACTTTATGACTTGCCGTCTCCACCAAGCAGACCTGATTAACAAAACCTTTACCGATGATATGATGTGAGCATGTTACTTTTTCCAGCAAAAAATCACTGGCAATCTGTTCGGCTTGGTTGACTACAGAATTTTTCACCGTGCTTCCTCCCTATCTCTGTCCCTATCTAATGACCCCAAGTTACGCTTGGTGATCATTGTGTTGGTCATAGTGTAAAAGGAAATCGATGATCTTTCAATCTCTTTACTTTAAGTGGTCTATTTAAGTTGAACTAATCATTTACACGATAACGGAGAGGACAGAAAAAACCTGAAAAAGCGAAGCGTTCGCCTTTATCCCCGGATTTTCCCTTGAGAAAGGGGAATCGAAAAAATCTGGGGATAACAGCGATTGGAAGGTTATTCTGTCATCGTAGTGTCAGTGTAAATAATCTTTAGTTCAACTTATATAGCTACCAACTCATATGTAATGTTTGGATGCGGAATGAATTCAGAGCGATTCCACAGGATACCGCTGCATCTTTCATTCCGCATCATGCTGCTGATTCGCATAAACAGATCGCCTGACATTACAGATCGGGGTTCAAAAGCTGAGGTGGGGCGATAATCGGCCATCCTTCTTCCATCGAATCCAGTTGATCTGCAGACACGCTGACAATATGCCCGGAATGTACACCCCAACGTTCTGCGGCATAGACCGATACAAATCTTCTCCGCTTGCCTCCGCTGATCTGATATCGAATCTCGGGTGCATCCGCTGCGGCAACAATACTTCCCTCTGCCCAGCCATTGGGAGAACCCTGAATCGCTGTCGTATGCACCTGATGTGACTCCATCGGCCATCCTTGCACGTCCCCTGCTGATATCAGTGCTTCTCCAGCAGGAATACCGAGCAGATCCGGTTTCGCAACCTGAACTGGTGATATTCCACGCGGTACAGGGATGTTCAGCTTACGCCGCCGCCCACTAGTCAATGTATAGACATCGCCTTTGGCATCAGACAGGAACGAGCCTTCGGGGTAGAATTCACTGCTGCGTCTGAACTGTAGTTCTGGATCTTGGCTACCTTGTGTTGAGATTCGCTGACGCGGATCGGTCGGGCTCGTATCCCTATCCTCTTGTTGACCGGATGGGTTAAGAGAGGTTTGTTGTCTTGCCAAGCGGGAGGTTTCAGCAACCAGCGTATGGGGATCTCCCCACTTTTGGCTATAAAACTGCTCGTTATCCTTGTTCACTACAGCAAAATCCTGCTCCCCCAGTGCTTTCATGCTGACACTTCCGAAGTGATGAATAAAGGCATCCCCGGCAACCGCAAGCTGGTATCCTGCCAGCTTCACCCGGATGATCCAGTCATCATCTTCAAAATTCCCCACCGCGTAACCTTCGTCCAGATAACCTACTCGTTCCAGCAACTCCCGTGAGAACAACCAGCAGAATCCGACCAGGCGATCAGTCAATCGATGTTTTCCGGTATCCGGACGATTATGTGTGCTGGCAAAAGGCCACATCTCTTCTACCTCACGATACGGAACCTGAATCTGCTGATCCCCGCCAATATAGTTGGTCACCGGACCCACCACACCAATCTTCGGATCACTGGCAAGACAAGTCATCATATTATCCAGCCAGCCCGGGGTAACCAGCGTATCGTTGTTCAGTACGACGATATGTCGTCCTCTTGCCATCATCAGTCCATGATTGACACCTCCGGCAAACCCGCGATTCTGATCCAGGGCAGCCACCCTCACCATGCCGCCTTTGCGGAGCATGGCCTCGGCAGTACCATCCTTGGAGGCATTATCCACGACAATGATTTCGTAGGGAGCAGGCGTATGCTTTTCGATACTGGACACACATTGCAGCACATACTCCCGCTGATTGTACGTGGGAATTATGATGCTGACCCCTTCAAATACAAGACCAAACGAACTTTGTCCTTGGCGGACACCTTCATCGTAGCCTCTGCGATAACCCTGTTTGTAGAGTCTGGCGCCTTTGGCTGTGCGGTTGCTTCTACCTTTGCGTCTGGATTTGCGTGTTGAGCGACTACCTGCTTCATGCAGGACTGCCATGGCAGGTCGCGAGACATCTTGCTGTGTGGCACGGCGGCCCACTTTTTTGTCGTTGCTCATGCTGCCATTTCGTTTGTTCTCACTGCGCTTGCTGATGTTTGAAGTGTTGTTATGGGGACTGTTCCCCTTACGACGGTTGACGTTTCGAGCATTATCTTTGTTACTATGCCTGTGACGACCTTCCTCACGTTGTTGATCGGATGTACTCATGTTGCTTCCTCCATTTCCACTCGTCCGTGAGGCCAGTGTTGTACTGTACTTGCCCCCGGACGGTCCACTAGAGTTGAAGCTCTCCGGTTACCAGTTTGTCTGCCAAATGTCCAAAATCCAGAGCGACCTTACCGAGTTCACCTGCGATTCGCCTACATAGGATGACCGCCGGAATCCCTGCCGCCACCAGCGCGATATCAAAAGCATGTTCTGCGGTTTGCTGCATCACCCTCGGAACATCCATGACTCCCGTTACAGAACCAATGATACCCGTGACATGAACCCCCCGGCTGTGCAACAGTGCCGCAAGCTCTGCAGCCTGGCTGCCGATGAGCAGAACCCGGCGCCCTTGCAGCAGGGGCAGCACTAGACCAGACTGATGCAGACTGTAATTGATCGTGGAGCTGGTCAATTTCAGTCCAGACCAGTCGATTCTGAAGTGGCGCAATACGGGGAAGAGCAGTCCCTGAAACGTAGGCGCCCGCGAGATCGGCACGCCAACCCAGTCGGCGGCCTGAATCGCTTCCGCGAGCATCGCGCGGATGTCTGGCGTTGAGCATGGCACCCCTGCATAGGGCAGAAACGGTGCCAGCTCCTGCACTTCATGGCCGGGCAGCACCGTATCGGCTGCCAGGGTGAGCAGTTCGCCATCTCCGAGGCGAACGACAGACAAGGGGCGCTGCGCATCCAGCGCCGCCATGATGTGGCCAGCCATCTCGTGAGGGCTGGCCAGCCGGGTCAGGCTGGGCGCATATTGGCGGAATCCCGCCGCGATCAGATCTGCCGCCGCCACGGCAGGCAGAATGTGATCCGGCGGGATGTGCTGCGCCACCAGCGCCTCCCCGCCGGCGAATACGCCGTCGCGGTAGCCCTCGGCGTAGCCGCCGGGCACGGCCTGCGCCTGCGCTGCGTGCTCCGCATGCGCAGCAGGCAGGCCCTTCGCGCTGCCCGCATGCGCGGCGGAAGCGCCTTCCCGCCCCGCAGGGGCGACACCCTTCGGGAGTGTCGCCTGGCGCGGGGCGGGGCCAGCACCGCTGGCAGGCATCGCCTGTGGCGTGCTGGCTTGCGGTGCTGGCATGGGCGCTCGGCGCATCGCCGTGCGCTGCTTGGCGCGGGCAGCGGCACGCCCGCCCCGCGCTGGTGCATGTCTGCGCCCAGCAGTGGCCTGGCGCAGACCGGCTTTGCCTTTGCCGGCGGTGCTCGCCCTGCTGGTACGTCTGGGTTTGCCCGTATTACCTGCCCTACGCACATAGCTCGCTCTGCCCACAGCACTGCCTGTGTTGCCCGCTTTGCCTGCACGGACCTTGTGCGCTGCGCCTGCAGACGTATCCGCTTTTGTCTGGCTACTGCGTTTCCCCGACTTAACACCTCTGACTCCAGCGTCCCCTGCCCCTGCTCCCGCTGCTGTACCACTGCCCGTGAACACGGACGGGTGCGTGCCCCGGGGTTTACCTGTCACCATAGGCCCAGTGGACCCGGTGCGTGTCGCTACTCTCACGCCATTCCCTCCTTTGGCATGCACGTGGATTGTCGCTGCGCAAAGCGCCGGAGCATCCTTTCAGCTCCGGCGCAGGGTGTTCTGCTCCCATGGGGCACCGCACAGCGGCAGCATCAGGCGCATTAATGTTAGGGCAATTGTCCTTTCATGCGGACAGCTGCTTCCTGGAGCGAATCAAATGTACCCGCATCACTCCAGTATTTCTGCAAAATATCGTATTCCAGTCCACCAGCAGATGCGTAGTGATTGTTCACATCCGTAATTTCAAGCTCTCCGCGCGCTGACGGCGCGATGTTGCGAATGAGGTTAAATACATGATCGTCATACATATATATGCCCGTAACACAATAAGAGGTTTTCGGCTGGCTTGGCTTCTCCTCAATGTACGAGATACGCTTCGGATGCTGTGGATCAAAGACTGGGACCCCATAACGACGCGCATCATCCACCTCTTTGAGCAGAACCCTTGCTGTACCGGCAGGTTGCTGCATGTAACGGTCCACATAAGGTTTCAGATCGTCGCTGAAAAGATTATCCCCCAGAAGCACAACGAATTTTTCTCCAGGAAGGATAAAAGTGGTCGCCAGATCCAATGCTTCCGCAATCCCGCCCGCCTTTTCCTGAATGCGATACGTCAGCTTGACCCCATGATCCGCTCCGCCACCAAGATACTCTGTGTACAGCCCGGCGGAATGTTTGTTGATTACAATCAATAGTTCATCAATGCCTGCCTGGCGGAGCCTGTCGATACCATACATAATCATCGGATGTTTACCGACTGGAAGCAGATGTTTGTTAATAAGCCGGGTCAGAGGATACAGTCTAGTTCCTGTTCCGCCGGCAAGAATTACACCTTTCATTCCACGTTCCCTCCTTCATCGGATGTGTCCATATATTCAAGCGGATCGACATGCCATTTGCTCATAAAAATCGAACGATTACGCTCAAGCAGCTGTTTCCACGCCAACTTATCTGTCTTCTGAAAGCTTGCACTTCCCTGATGATGCACGAGAACATCCCCGCATACCAACAAGCGATATCCCTGTAATCTTGCTCTATAACAATAATCGTCATCCTCATAGTGTCCCGGTGAGTACGCCTCGTCAAGCAGTCCGACCGATTCCACTACACTCCGTTTTATCAGCATACACAGACCGACAATCCGGCGCACTTCCCTCCACCTTGAAGCATCCGCTACATTGTTGGAAGCGGCCAGCTCCTGGAAATGTTCCATGTTCCGAAACGCCAGTTCAATCTGCTGGACGCCGCTGGCATAATTGGTGACAGGACCCGTAATCCCAATACTCGCATCACTGTACAGAGCGGTTCGCAGGTTCTCCAGCCAACGGGGCGTGACCGTGACATCATTGTTTAGAAGTAACAGCTCATCCCCGCAGGCTGCACGAATTCCAGCGTTACACGCTGCCGGAAATCCCCGATTATCCGGGAACCTGACAAACCGAATTCGCTCCAACGCGCAATATTCAGCCGTTCCATCCGTCGAACCATTATCCACAACGATAATTTCGTATGACGCAGGCTCACCCGAGTATTGTCTTATGGCATCAATGCAAGGCCTGATCAGATCCAGTCCGTTGTATGTTGGAATAATTATGCTCGTCAGTCTCATCTGGCGTTCCTCCTGTAAGCTACTTCTACACGGGAGGGCGTACGTGCCTGAGCTGTATTCCAACCCGTGTCCAGCCAGGTAGCCAGCGCCTCCAGATGATCTCCGAGGATCAATCTGGCGACATCATTCCCATTCCCCGTGTTACCGGGACGCAACCGATTGGAACGAATAACATCCACTTGACTTGGTGCCGATACGCTCATCCCATGCTGAATGGCGAGACTTTGCGCCTTGGGTGGAACGGCCAGTGATGCTGGCTTCACGGTCTGGATCATACGACGAGACAATGCGTGGGGCACGGCTGTCATGGAATTAGAACCGAGATCTGCCCTGCCTAATGTGCGGTTCAGATATGCCTTTATCCGGCTCACCTCATCCTGCCCGGCAAACGGAGGAAGCAAGGACGTCAGATTATTCAACGCCACATCCTGTCCCCGATCCACTGCGAACAGAAATGGTGCAAGCTGTTCCGCCGATACGACCATATCCCCATCCACAAAGAGAACCGTCTCCGCATCCGTCATCTTTGCTCCAAGTGCCCGGCCTACATCATGTCCTGCCCGATCCGGTTCATATACGAGCGTAATCCCCGGCTGCCTCAGCACCTGCTTCAAACTGTCATCGGTCGTTCCATTCAGTACAACAATGATGTCTGTCAGAGGCAAACGCTTTAGTTGCGACAACACCTGCCCCAACGTACGTTCCTCATTGCAGGCACAGACAACGGCAGCAGCCGAATGACGAAGGGGCAGCGGTACGATCTGAAATGAATGTCCTGAGTTATGGGCATATCCCTGCATAAATGCCTTGCCTGCATTCATGGCTACCTCAAAGTTGTTTAGCTCCGCAACGTTCGCCGCATGTGTATTCCACGCGAGACGGGCGTGTTCTTCTGACGCTGTATTGTCAGCCTTCGCCTGGCTTCCTGCACGTTGCCCAGCTTTCCACATCAAGCGCAGATCTACCAGGTCAGCTTTCGATCGGCTTCTTCTCGTTTTGGAGATGACGGATTGCTTCTTGTTCATATGACGCTTGTGGATACGTGTGCTTCCTGCTGTCTTTCGTCTATTCGTTGTCCGCCTGCGGTGGACAATCCCTGAACGCCCCTTCATTTCCTCACCTCCAGCATGCTGCATCATCCGATGCAGCATGCTTACCTCGCCAGGCTGCGAACACGATGCAGATCGGAATAGCCTCCGCGGGGACCGAGCGTATCCGTAATCCACTTGATCGCTGCCAGATGATCATTCAGTACCACTTGACTTAGCGGATCAGGTCCGGTTCGTTTCTTACTGCGAATTGCATTCATTCTGCCCACAGGTACGTGATGAACAGCGCGCACCCGGAGTCCGCCAATCACTGCCTTCGCTTGAGCGAGTGGCGGAACTTCCAGCGAGGATATCCCCATGACCTCAAGTCCATGGCGGCTTAATGCATGCGGGATAGCTGTCATCGAGGCTCCCCGGAGATCGGATCGTGCAAGTATGCTGTTTAGCATATGTTTGGCCTCCACTACTGGATGAACGGGACTGCGATTGATCGGACCATGGTAGTCGTTAAGCGCTACATCTGTCCCCTTCAGCACAGCCTGCACATAAGGTGCAAGGTGCTCGGCAGGAATAGCGATATCTGCATCGGTGAACAGCAATATCTGACCGCGGGCCGCGGCTGCGCCTACTTTTCGCCCTCCATCATGCCCCAGTGCTTCAGCATAAGTGAGCACGCGTGCTCCTGCCCGTTGGGCTGCGTTAGCCGTGCCATCTGTTGAACCATTCACAATAACAAGTACTTCAGCATCACGACATATACGCAGCGCTTCCCGAACAACAGCACCAATCGTTTTCTCCTCATTCATGGCAGGGATAATGACCGAGAGCATCGGCCGCTGAGCATCTTCCCCATGTGGAGAAGGATATCCCATGCCATGTTCAGCCCCATTTTCGGTTCCATTCTCGGCCCCATCCTTTTCCTCTGGCATCTGTTGTATGGATGGAATAAGGAACGTATAGGCCTTTGTACCCTTTTTGTGTGCAGACTTCCATCTTCTTTTCTTCAGCACTGCTTTTCTGCGTGTCATTTTCGATTGGGTTGCATAACGTGCTGTGGTACGGGTTTTGCGCAACACTTTCACCTCCCGCATTCAATCATCGGCATGCCAAGGGAGTACACGTTATTCTATGTATTCGTGGAGCAGTGGAAACGGCGTATGTCCTTGCACCAAGCAGGTTCTCTCTGTGAATACGCGGGTACAAGCCTTCCTTTCAGACAAAATACGTCAAAATATATGAAAAACGCTACCTCTCCCCTACTTCAGACACAATTTTAGAAAAAAACCAAATTTGCATCTTTTCCAAAGTTTTACACTGTGATAATATACGTTCCAAGCCATTTATTTACAAAAATAACCTTATGCGGAACACAGGTTCCCCAATCCTCTTCTTATTGTTATTTATTGACCTTAGGTTAGTTATCGATGATGGTACTCGCAGAGCATGTTTAGGTGAATGCATTCTGATCTTGAGAGGGGTGATGCTGTTCAGAACACACCGTCATTGTCACTTACGTAAACCCGGAATGAACAACCCAGTTTTTCGTAAACACACTTCTACCTGCGCAATTGGACAACCCCCGGCTTCTGAAAGAGGAACACAATGGACGATTAAGCCTCCGGGCAGAACTGAATAAACGGTACTCCTTTGGGTTGTGTTTAACACTTCCCTGGTCAAGGCCAAGCCGATTTTGTTCCCATCGTTTCTTGTCTATTCCACGCTTCAGGTTCAGCCCCACGCTCCGCGCTGACCAAGTTGCAGACGGAATCCCACCGAGATTGGCATGATATTTTTCCAAAAAAAATAAGTTTAAGAATGGGAGAGTTTACGATGAAATTTGCCAAAGTTATGCCAACAATTCTTGGAGGAGCTCTTTTGCTCGCTTCCGTATCTTCTGCTACTGCAGCTCCATTGTCTGATCAATCCATTCCACTTCAGGCCCCTTATGCCTCTGAGGAGGGTATCCCATTGACCAGCGGAACAGATGACACCATCTTCAATTACCTTGGACAACAGGAACAATTCCTGAATTCCGATGTGAGATCCCAGCTCAAAATTGTCAAAAGAAACACAGATACATCTGGCGTAAGACACTTTCGCCTGAAACAGTATATTAAAGGTATCCCGGTCTATGGTGCTGAACAGACGATCCACCTGGACAAAACCGGGGCCGTAAGTTCCGCACTTGGTGATCTTCCACCGATTGAAGAACAGGCCATTCCGAATGATGGTGTAGCCGAGATCAGCGGAGAAGACGCAATCCGGATTGCAACCGAAGAAGCAACCTCCCGCATTGGAGAGCTTGGTGCAGCGGAAATAACTCCTCAAGCTGAATTGAACATCTATCATCATGAAGAAGATGGCCAGACTTATCTGGTTTATATTACGGAAGTTAACGTGCTTGAACCTGCCCCTCTGCGGACCAAGTATTTCATAAATGCAGTGGATGGCAGTATCGTATCCCAGTTTGACCTCATTAACTTCGCTACCGGAACAGGCACAGGGGTGCTTGGGGATACCAAAACCCTGACGACCACCCAATCCGGAAGCACCTTCCAACTGAAAGATGCCACTCGCGGCAATGGCATCCAAACGTACACGGCGAATAATAGCTCCTCGCTACCAGGTTCCTTGCTTACGGATTCAGATAATGTATGGACCGATCGCGCGGGTGTAGATGCTCACGCTTATGCTGCTGCCACGTATGATTTCTACAAAAACAAATTCAACCGTAATGGGATTAATGGTAACGGATTGCTGATCAGATCTACCGTGCACTACGGCTCCAATTACAATAACGCCTTCTGGAACGGGGTACAGATTGTCTTTGGTGATGGAGACGGAACAACGTTCCGATCCCTGTCTGGTGACCTCGATGTTGTGGGTCACGAATTGACGCACGGTGTTATTGAATACACAGCCAATCTGGAATATCGCAATGAACCAGGTGCACTCAACGAAGCCTTTGCCGATATTATGGGCAATACCATCCAGAGCAAAAACTGGTTGCTCGGGGATGATATCTACACACCTAACATTCCAGGTGATGCGCTGCGTTCCCTCTCCAACCCTACGTTGTATGGTCAACCTGACAAATACAGCGATCGTTACACAGGTACACAGGACAACGGTGGCGTTCATATCAACAGCGGTATCATCAATAAAGCTTACTACCTTGCAGCTCAAGGCGGGACGCATAACGGTGTGACTGTAACGGGTATTGGACGAGATAAAGCTGTACAGATTTTCTACAGTACACTGGTGAACTACCTGACACCAACGTCCAAATTTGCCGCTGCCAAGACAGCAACCATTCAAGCAGCCAAAGATCTGTATGGAGCAAATTCCGCTGAAGCTACTGCCATTACCAAAGCATATCAAGCTGTAGGCCTGTAAATCTTACTTTGATCTTGTAATTCTTACTATAAGTAGATGAACTTATAATCAACTCATTTTAAAATGTAACGAAACGTTCAGACACCCCTCACCGTCCGAACGGATCAAGCTTAATTCAACCAAAAGCGGTGTCCAGGACAACTCTGGGCACCGCTTTTGTCTTTCTGTCTATTTTATATAATTCTTCATTATCTTTCCGAAGGCCCCGCGGCAATCCATGACAACAATCCGTACGTATGCTTGCAATCTGCTGTACGTGACACTTCCAGCACCGCTTCATCCTCACTCTGCGAGAGAAGGGATACCTGAAATCCCCGATCATTGCTCATGGCCACAATCACATAATGTTCTGAAGCAAATGATTCTTCAAAAACAACGGTTACCTCTGTGCATTCTTCACTCTCTGGCAGTACAAAAGCTTCCATCCCGAATTGTTGTACCACAGGTTGCTTGCTTATACTACGAACAGGTTGGAAGGCCAGATGTTTGGTCTGAACTGCACCCAATTTCAGCTGACTGCTGCCAACAGAATCATCACACAGATGCTCTTGTGTAATCGATTGTTCACTTAACATAAACTCCGTAGTTCCACCGATCTCCTGTGACAGTTCAAGCTGTGGTTGCTGATCCTGAACAGCCTCCTCTGTCGTGTACGAAGCTGCCAGTGGTACTCCATGCTGGTTTGTTGGGGATAACAGCTCTTGTTGTTCCTCCAGACTGGCACTCGGCAATGCCTCAACGATTGCCTGCTGTGATAGCTGTACAGCCTCACTTTCTGCTTGAGGAAATGCCTCTTGTCTTTTGATCGCTGCCAGCTGTTCCAGCGTTTCTCCACTGAACTGACGGATCGCATTCCAAATCTCTACACTTAAATGGGCAGGACCAACAATTCCCGCATTCAAGTGATTGGAGGTAATGCTTTGGTCACCCAGTTTGCTGCCAGTTACACTGCCGTCAGCTAGTTTGGCGCTCGTTACGGATCCATTCTGCAGGTGAATTCCGCTCACCAATTCCTCTTCCAGATGGACTGTGCGAATACTGCGTTCCTGAATATGATCAGCAAGGATCGTTCCATCCTGAATGTGCCCGGAATGGACACTTTTGTCTGCCAAGTGGATTGCCGATACCGTACCTTCAAGCAATTTATTGCCGTTTACACTGCCATCAGCCAGTTTCGCGCTCGTTATCGAACCATTGTGCAGGTGAATCGCACTTACCGATTCCGCTTTCAGGTGAGAGATCCCGATGCTGCGCTCTTGAATATGGTCCGCATGAATGGCTTTCTCTTGGATATGGCGGGATTGCACACTTCCATTTGCGATATGAAGATCTGACACCGCATTTTCAAGCAATTTGCTGCCGTTTACGCTGCCATCGGCCAATTTGGTACTCGTTACAGATTCATTTTGCAGATGAACCGCACTTATTGCTTCCTCTTCCAGATGAGACGTGCCAATACTGTTCTCCTGAATATGGTCAGCAAGGATCGCGCCTTCCTGGATATGCCGGCTTTGCACACTTTCCGGTGCAAGATGAATTCCCGATATGGTATCTTCGAGCAGCTTGCTGCCATTTATGCTGCCATCGGCCAGTTTGGCACTCGTTACGGACCCATTTTGCAGATGGACTGCACTTACCGATTCCTCTTCCAGATGGACTGTGCCAATGCTCCGCTCCTGAATATGATCAGCATGGATGGCATTTGCCTGAATATGCCCGGATTGCACACTTTCCGCGGCGATATGAATCCCGGATACCGTACCTTCGAGCAACTTGCTGCCATTTATGCTACCGTCGGCCAGTTTGGCACTCGTTACAGCCCCATTTTGCAAATGGATTGCACTTACCGACTCTTCTTCCAGATGTGCAGTGCCAATGCTGCGCTCTTGAATATGATTAGCAAGAATGGCTCCCTCCTGAATATGACGGGATTGCACACTATCCTCTGCAATGTGGATATCCGATACCGCACCTTCAAGCAACTTGCTTCCATTCACGCTGTCGTCAGCCAATTTGGCACTCGTTACAGACCCATTTTGCAGATGAATTGCACTTACTGCTTCCTCTTCCAGATGAGGTGTGCCGATGCTCCGCTCCTGAATATGGTCAGCAAGGATCGCTCCTTCTTGAATATGGCGGGACTGCACACTTTCGGATGCAATATGAATTCCCGATACCGCATCTTCGAGCAGCTTACTTCCATTTACGCTGCCATCAGCCAATTTGGCACTTGTTACGGACCCATTTTGCAGATGAATTGCACTTACCGCGTCCTCTTCCAAATGGAATGTGCCGATGCTCCGCTCCTGAATATGGTCAGCATGGATGGACCCTTCCTGAATATGCCCGGATTGCACGCTTTCGGATGCGATATGGATCCCTGATACCGTACCTTCGAGCAATTTGCTGCCGCTTATACTGCCGTCCGCCAGTTTGTCACTCGTTACAGATCCATTTTGTAGATGAACCGCACTTACTGACTTCTCATCCAGATGGATTGAGCCAATGCTGTACTCTTGAATATGCTCAGCAAGAATTGCTCCTTCTTGGATATGGCGGGTTTGCACACTTTCGTCTGCAATGTGGGTAGCCGATACTGTCCCTGTAGCTAATTTGCTGCCATCAACACTACCACCGGCCAGTTTGGAGCGTGTTACAGATTCATCCTGCAATATAATCGTACTTACCGCTTCTTCTTCCAGATGAGTCGTTCCGATGCTGCGTTCATGGATATGATGAGGAAGAATTTCACCATCTTGAATATGACGGGAATGTACCGCTCCTTGCTGCAGGTGAACAGCACTCGTCGACTCTGCCTGAAGATGCAAACCACTGATCAAACCTGGCTGAAGATGGGCCGCTGTAATTGATAAAGGTGCCAGATGGTCTGTTTCGACAGATCCCGGAGCCAGGTGTTGGGATCTAATGACCTGTTCAGCAATATGCTCCTCATGAATAATGTCTGGCTTCAGATGCTGTGAGTTCACAACGTGATCACCCAGATGGTCAGACTTCACACTACCGTCGGCCAGATGCTCGGATTGCACAACGGATGGCTGAAGGTGCTCACTGCTTATGGCTGCCTTTTGCAACTCTGTCCCTGATACGGAGTCTGCTGTCAAATGGTCCGCAGTGACCGACCCATGCCGCAGTTTGTTGCCTGTAATACTGCCATCGGCGAATAATTCCGGTGAACGTATTTCCTCCGACAAATGTTCCAGGGATACGGCATGCTGTTTCAGGTGATAGCCGCGTATGGTTCCTGCTGGAATATGTTTTGCATTAATGCTTTCAGCCATGATCTTGGAAGAAGTCACGCTGCCGTCGGCCAGTTTGGCTGACGTGACAGCAAAATCCGCCAGTTTATCCGTGGCAACACTCTCTGGTGAGAGCTTGGGGGAGGTAACCGCATGATCCGTCAGATGAGGCGGAAAAACGGACCCGCCCGCCAGTTGGGTTGAAGTTACACTACCAGGAGCCAATTTGTCTGTTGTGACCGCCGCCCGTGCAATAGCATCTGTTTCAACACTGCTCGGCTGAAGATGAGGCACACCCACGGCATGTTCTGTCAGATGCTCCGATTTCACGGCATAAGGTCTCAGGGCCTCGGACCCCACGCTGCCTGGAGCCAGATGTGTACCCGTGACACCACCACCCGCAAGATGCGAGGATGCGACACTTCCCGGAGCGAGTGCTCTGCTACTAACCGATGCCGTTCCAAGTTTTTCTTCTGTCACACTTCCGTCTGCGAGCTTGACGTCTGTCACTGCAGCATCCTGTAACTCAAACGTACCCACCGCCGCCTCAGCCAGATGCCGCTCGGATACAACGCCATCTGCAAGCGCTTCTCCGGACACACTTCCGGTAGATAGATGGGTTGCCTCGATGCTTCCACTTGCAATGTGAATGGAGTGAATTGCGGAATTGTCCACATGTACCGGCGTGATTCCCCGATTCGCAATGTGTTCCGCACGAATGGATCCTTTGGCAAGATGTTTACCCTGTACAGCTTCATCTGCAATTTTGGAAGAAATGACGCTCTGATCAGAAATCTTGGAGGCCGTAATTGACTGTTCCAGCAATTTTGCTGTTCCTACAGACTGGTCTGCCAGTTTGCTGCTGGTTACTGCACCTTCCGTCAAATGTTCACTGCCCACTTCTCCATTGCCGATCTGTTCCTTGCCAACTGCATGAGCGCGAATCTGGCTTGAGCCGATTGAACCGTCCAGTAGATGTCTTCCAGTTAGCGAACCCTCAGCTAAATGTCTTGTTTGTATGGATCCATCCTCAATTTGGTCACTTCCAATACTGCCATTAGATAGTTGTGAACGACCGACGGCCCCTTCTGCCAGATGTGTCTGTTTAACAGCACCTGCCTGAATATGGTGAGACTCGATGGATTGTTCTTCGATTTTGCTGCCTGAGACAGCACCTTCACGAATTTTGGATCTAGTCACCGCATCGTCGGCCAATTTGGACGTGTGCACAGCCCCTCCCGTGAGATGCCGCGTATCCACACCGCTAATCGCGATCTTGTCTCCGGTTACGGCATGATTCTGAATTAAATCTTCCGTGACCAGCATGCGGCTGAGATGCCTTGTGCCGATGGAACCATCGGCAATTTTGGATGAATCGATTACCTGGTTGCCCAGCTTCTGCGAGGTAATGCTGCCATCTCTGATTTTCTCGCCAGCAATTGATGCATTGCGTAATTTATGACCGGACACCGAGCCGTCAATGAGATGCTCATCGGATACAGACGCTTCTGCCAGTTTGGCGGAAACAATCGCCCCATCTGCAATGTGAATGCTGGTCACTGCATAATCCTGCAATGCTTCACTGCCGACTGCACCTGGTTTTAGCTTGGAGTCATCCACAGAGAACGGAGCCAATTTGCTCTCCGTTACCGCAAAATCACTCAGATCATCTGTATAGATGTAGTGTCCGGTATGACCCGGCATCTGGTTCTGGTTCAGGACCTCCAACCGGTCCTTGCCTGTTGTCTCCAGCTTGTTGGTGCTCTGCTCTTCTTCCAGAGCAAGCGGGGCCACGCTGCTGACCTGAATCTGCTTTTCCAGGCTATCTTGCGTCTCGACTGCCTTGCTATCAGACTCTACGGGTTCCGGCTTGATTTTGGCTTCGATCTCTAGCTCTTCCAGCTCGTTTGTTGAAGCAGGTAGCTCCGTTGATTCAAATAGGAATTCTTCCGACTCCTGAACAGCTCTCGAATCCCTTTTATCAGTATTCAAACGTTCTTCCCTATTCACAGTGAAACCTGAGTTCATCTTGTCTGCCCGGCGATCAGTCAGTTCCAATTCCTTGAATTTCGGGCTCACATGCCGCAGTTTCGGCGTCGGAACCTTCTTTTTGCCATTTTTACTCATGCAGCTTGCTCCTTCCTCTAACGTTCGTCTCCGGCATCATATGCTTCCATATGGGCATCTGCCACTTCATTTATGACTTTTGCGGATTCCAGAGCACGAATGTACAGGCGTCAAGACAGGAAGGTTCGATGATCTTCGTGGAAATAGGCGTGTCAGGGGAGCAGAGGAAAGGCGGCTGTCCACGCCCCCGTCCCACTCATGTCATAAGATATTGTGTCTGAGCTCACGCTGGTGCATGGCGATGCATCTATACACCGGTCTGCGTTATCGTGATGTCCAACCATGCGGTGACAGGCCGGCATTCCATGATTGGACGATCCATGTCGCGATAACATTGAAGGAGGAACGGTCATGCTCCAAGAAACGATCGGCATTATGTTCGATTCACGCATGTACCGGGGGATACCGGCCGGAAGGACCGGTCAGGAATCACTCGCGAATTATGAACAGGCAGCAGCCAGTTACGGATTAACTCCCTACTTTTTGCGACTGGAAGATATTGATTCGGATCGGAAAACATGTCTTGCTTATGTAAAAAAGGAAGGCAGATATGTTCGCGAGCGCATGCCATTGCCCTCCGTCATTCATAACCGATCACTCCAGCTTCGTCGGTCGGAACAGCATCAGATCACCAAGCTGATGTTACAGGGTATTCAGGTATTCAACGTTCGCAACCGGTACCGTAAAGATCACATTCATGACATGCTTCATCAGGATCTCGCCTTGAGAGAACACCTGCCCCGTGCAGTTAAAGCTACGCCAGAGTCTCTGGCCTATATGATGGAACATTATGATGACCTCGTTATCAAACCGTGCAGCGGTAGTATCGGTCATGGCATTATGCGGGTCTTTCAGCGAGATGGACAGTGGAAACTAACCTGCGAGACGAAGGCTGCGCGCAAAGGATGGGCGACCTTCCGATTGAGCAAAGGACAGCTCCCTTCCTCCACCCTGCGGCGGATCTTTCGCCATGCCTACCTCATCGAAGAGCGTATTAAGTTGGTTCGTTATGAGGGCAGGCCGGTTGATCTGAGGGTATCCGTGCAGCGGGGTAGCGATGGTCTGTGGGGAATTACAGGCATGTTTGCCAAAGCAGCTCCTGCCCACACGTTTGTTACCAACATCGCGCAGGGCGGTAGAGTCATGACACTCGCGGAGGCGCTTGGAGCAGCAGAATCCGACTTCGATCTGGCTCGACTGGAACACAGAATCGGATTCGTTGCACTCCGAATTGCCCAGACGCTGGCTTCCAGTTTGCCACATCTGGCTGACCTGGGTCTTGATCTTGGTGTAACCCGCAGCGGTCAGATTTATTTCATTGAATGCAATGGACGAGATCAGCGCTACGGTTTTCGTAAGGCCGGAATGTCGGAACACTGGAAGAGAACGTACAGCAAACCGATGGCCTATGGCCGTCTTCTGCTGGAACAGAATTCGAGGATTCCGAGACAACCGCAGACATACGATAGGGGATTATATTGATTTCGTGTGCATTCTGTGTCAATATTATGCAGAACGGCCGGTCTTGCCGGCCTTGAAGTTCGCATTAACCCTAAGGGGGATATTCATGGCAAAAACGCTGTTGCGATTAATGACCGAGCTTTCTTCGCGCAAATGGATCTCCCGGACTGTGGGAGCCTTCTCCAAAAGCCGGGGAAGTAAGGCATTTATCCCTTATTTTGTCCGGACCTACGACATCCCTGTTCAGGAGGCCGAGAAGGACTGGAAGGAATACCGTTCACTGAACGATTTCTTTACCCGCAAATTAAAACCGGGCATGCGCCCGTTGGAACTTTCAGAGCATGCACTGATCAGCCCGGTAGATGCCAAGATTACGGCAGCCGGTCCGATATCTGCAGGGACACTCCTGAATGTTAAGGGACAAAATTATACACTTGCTGAATTATTAAACCATTCTCCCCATCTGGAGAAGTACAAGCACGGGTACGGGTTCGTCCTCTATCTCAGCCCTCGCGACTATCACCGCATTCATGCACCTGTCAGCGGCCGCAAGATCGAGAGCGAACACATCAAGGGCAAAGTTTATCCCGTGAATGATTTTGGCCTGACCCATATGAGATCCGTGCTTAGTCGAAACGAACGGCTCATTACGTATATCGCACACGATTACGGTGAAGTGGCGGTTGTCAAAGTGGGCGCAATGAACGTAAGTAGCATACAATATGCGAACACGGACACAAGTACCTGGGCACAAGGGGATGATCTGGCCTATTTTGAATTCGGTTCCACTGTCGTTCTGCTGACGCAGAGTGGCACGTTTGAACCGGAACCAGGCTTACAGCCAGGCGATTCCGTCAAAATGGGTGCATTGCTTGGTCGTTTGAAACCGAAGCAATAAGGGGTCCATACACCAATAAAGAGGATGGCGCAGCACCTGTAACCAGGTATTGCGCCATCCTCTTTATGCATTCATTTTCATCCATGTATACATGCAAAACGAAGCTTCGCTCCGTCGTTATTGGTCTGCTGAGTTCTCCTCAAAACCATACATCTTGCAAGTCCTCTGCCGGTTTGAATCGGCGCAGACGGTTCCGGAAAATATTGCATCCCTTCGTTGAGCATCCCCGGTTGCGGACCCGACGTTTTCCGTTCATCACAAGTTCCCCCCTTTTAGTCATCTGGAATGCTAGATCATTACCCTTGCTTCCCAGACTTGAAACGTTGTCATGTTCTTCCAACCAGAATGCTAACGAATCTCGGACGGGCTTTTACCTGTATACTGTTTGAATTGACGACTGAAGAAGAAAATATCCCGGTATCCCAGAGCATCAGCTACTTCGGTCACATTCATGCCGGTATGCACCAGCAGATGTTCTGCCCGTTCAATACGCATGCGGATGATATAAGATTGCACCGATGATCCCACCAGTTCCTTGAACTTGATCGAGAAATATCGGGGCGATAAGCCTGCCCGGGCAGCCAGATCTTCTACCCGATGCGTAATCCCCGGATGCTGACGCACATAATTGGCGACCTCCTGGATCACATCGGACAGCTGGTTGCTTACCTTTTTCTCCACCGGTTCTTCCGTATCGGCACGAAGCAAATGAATCATCAGCTGTTTCAGAATCAATCGACTCTCTTCATCACGTCCATACACATCCGATAAGAACAGTCTTACATAACGTGCCAGCAAATGCTCAAATTCCACGGTCTCCTGTACTTCACGATAAGACTGAGGAACATCAGCAACAGGCACGTCCACATCAAAATGAATATACGTCAGAACCAATGGTTTCTGCTTATTATGTGTTGCAGTAGGATGATCGCCTGGCCTGAATAGAAAACAACTACCCTTGCCAACTTCATACGACTGGTCATTCAGTACAAGCGTCCCTTCACCACTCCATACATAAAATAAATCATAGTTTTGCATCGGTTTTTCGCGCTTCTGCCACTTCCAGCCCGGTTCACAGACAATTTTGGCGACAGCGGGCAAAATAACAAATGATGACGGCGATGCCTGCAGCATGTCGCCACTCCCCCTTGATAGTTAATCTCTCTGCATATGGCATCTTGCTGATCTGAATCTCACTTCTTCAATCGAGGCCATATGTATTTCGGTATGTTGAATCACTCAAACCAACTTGCTTATATATGATATCTGCTCCTACAGGAGCGAAACGACTTATCCCATTATACAGCGGAATTCACCGAAACGAAAATGTGCACTTCTCCCAGGCTAACCGCATTCGCCGAATTCCCTCCGCCATCTCTTCTTTCTCCAGATGTGCAAAAGCAAAACAGACCGCCGGATGTCCTGAAGTCAACCGGTATCGCTCTGCATCCCGGAACAATATGCCATCCTCCTGAGCGAGCTTTTTAAACCGCTGGTAACTATCCATATCGCCATTCCAGGTAGCGTAGATATGCAATCCAGCATCACCAAGCTGCATTGTGAATGCCTCCGGCAACTGTAGCTGCATCTCTCGGACAAAAAAATCATGCCTTTCCCCGTATAAACGGGTTAACCTCCGTAAGTGCCGCAGGTAACCTCCTCGGGTCATAAACTTTGCCAATGCTCGTTGCTCCAGCAGTGCCGGAGGCACCGGTTCATACAGAGCCTTGGCCGAAAGCAGAGGTTCCACCAGACCAGGTGGCAGGACAGCGTAGCCCAGTCGGAACGAAGCAACCATCGTTTGCGAGAATGAACCGACGTAGATGACACGCTGTTCACGATCAAGCACTTTGAGGGGTTCAATGGGTCTTCCGCCCCATCGAAACTCACTGTCATAATCATCTTCAATAATGACCGCATTCCGCTTCGATGCCCAGGCAAGCAAGGTACGTCTTCTGTCCAATCCCAATACGGCCCCTGTTGGAAACTGCCGGGTAGGGGTGACAAATAACGTCTGTGCCTCCCAATGCTGAGGAATAATGCCTTCGGCATCCACATCTGCCGGGATGATATGCCCACCACAGGATTTGACGGCATGGGCGATGCCTGGATACCCCGGATTCTCCAATACAACTGCTGTATTCTCCGTAATCAGCAGTTGAGATAGCAGGGTGATGGCTTGCATTGAACCACTGAACAATACAATCTGAGATGATTCAGCCTGAATACCACGTGTCCATCTGAGATGGGAGGCGATGGCCTCACGCAGTTCCGGATCGCCGGCTACACCACTAGGTTCTCGCCAACCACTGCGATGAACCGCAGCGAGTGCACTCTTCCACTCCCCAAGCGGGAAATGTTCTGCAGGCATGCGCTGCATTTGAAAATTAATAACGGACGGCTTCGGTGAAGACATCTGAGTCCGCAGAACTTCATATTGCGTATTCAACATCTGTACTCGTTCGCCCCAGGGAGACAGCCTGAGAACGGCTTCTTGTTGTTCATTTTCCTGTGTCGATAATGTTTCCGTTACAAATGTACCTCTTCCCCGATGTGCATGGACATACCCATCCGCAAGCAGCATGTCGTATACCTGAGCTACCGAACCACGTGACATCTCATATTGCCTTGCCAGTTCACGGGTAGAAGGTAGTCTCGTACCTCCCACCAATGTGCCTGCATGAATGGCATCACGTAACGCATGGTACAATGCCTCATACTTGTATCGATGCTGAAGTTCATAGGTATCCATTGGCAGCCACAATTCCATTATGCACCTCTCTTCATTCTTCTTCATTCGTGATCCCTAACCAATTGGCCTACTAAAGTGAATGTAAATTGGATCTATTTCAATGTCAATGTATGAACTATTGTTATCCATAAGATATGGCGTTCTATTATACATTTCAATGATGGGGGAATACACATGAGACGGAAAGAATTCACAGTAGATGAAGAACAGGAGATTACCGAGTTTCTGGATCAGTGCTCCTTCGGGTTTCTGGGAACGGTCAGCCCGGATGGACAACCACGGGTTACACCACTGAATTTCGTTTATATGGACGGTTGCTTTTATTTCCACGGCAGTCTGGCTGGCGAAAAGATGAAACAGATCAAACAGGATTCGTCGGTCAGTTTTACGGTTGCGGAAGAGTTCTCCCTGATTCCATCCTACTTCAATGATCCAGAGCTTGCTTGTCCGGCGACTTCTTTCTTCAAAAGTGTCATGGCTTTCGGTCAGGCAGAACCGGTTAAGGAACTGGAGATCAAAGGCAAGGTGCTGCAACGATTTATGGAGAAACTCCAGCCGCAAGGCGGGTATGTGCCCATTGATGCTACTGACTCACGCTACACAGGGAACCTTAAAGCTGTAGCCGTTGTGAGAATCGTGCCAGAACGAATCAGCGCCAAGTTTAAATTTGGACAAAATTGGTCTATCGATCGCTTGGATCATGTCCGTGGTGAACTGGAACAGCGCAATGAGGGGCGAGATGCCGAAACCGCAGCAATGATGCAGAAATATTGTCCATTTCATCAGCAATAGTTCTCATTTTCAGAGGATTCATCCAAGGATAAATTCGGCTAATTCCCACCTCAAAGCCCTCTGCAACAACGCGGTAAAGTGATATAACTGTCATGTTACGTAATTTCCGTGACGGGGGGATGTCAAGGTGTTATAATGTTAGGCAGTTGAATCCCAAAGACTTGGAAGGATGAAAAGAATGAATCCACTGGCTGAACAGTTGAACGAAAGTATTCAGGCAGGCAGCAGTCACGTCTACTCCATGCTGTCACAGCTCGGCAAAGAAATTTATTTTCCTAAAGAAGGTATCTTGAGTCAATCTGCTGAAGCAGCAAGCTTGGCCAAAACCTATAATGCAACGATTGGTATCGCTCTGGAGGGCGGTGTGCCGATGCATCTTCCGGTTATTCAGGAGAAGCTCTCTGCATTCCAGCCAAAAGATCTGTACCCTTACGCTCCGCCTGCAGGCAAGCCTGAACTGCGGACCGTCTGGAGAGACAAGATGCTGAAGGAAACGCCTTCGCTTGAAGGTAAAACGTTCGGTAACCCGATTGTAACCAATGCATTAACCCATGGACTGAGTATCGTAGCCGACCTGTTCGCCGATGAAGGGGACGCTGTCATATATCCAGATAAAAACTGGGAAAATTATGAGCTGACCTTCGGAATTCGTCGTCATGGCCAGTTGGTTCATTATCCCCTGTTTGATGATCAATTGAACTTCAACAGTGAAGGCTTGCTTCAGGCCCTCCTTGATCAGAAGGACAAAGGTAAAGCGATCGTGCTGCTCAACTTCCCGAATAACCCTACAGGTTATACGCCAGGAGCCGAAGAAGCAGATGCGATTGTGAACACCATTCTTCAGGCAGCTGAAGCTGGCGTGAACGTGGTTGCCGTAACAGATGATGCTTACTTCGGACTGTTCTTCGAAGATTCGATTCATGAATCCCTGTTTGGCAAACTTGCCAATATTCATCCACGTGTATTGACTGTAAAAGTGGATGGTGCAACCAAGGAAGAATTCGTATGGGGCTTCCGTGTTGGATTCATTACGTATGCCCATGAAGATGCAGCCGTTCTGCACGCATTGGAACAGAAGACACTCGGCATTATCCGGGCAACGATCTCCAGTGGCCCGCATCCTTCCCAGACATTTGTATTGGATGCGCTGAAAGCACCGGAGTTTGAAGGGCAAAAACAGGAGAAATTCGAGATTATGAAAGGCCGAGCCAACAAGGTGAAGGCCATTCTCGATAGCGGCAAGTATGGAGATGCATGGGATTATTATCCGTTCAATTCCGGTTACTTCATGTGTCTGAAGCTAAAAGAAGTTGGCGCTGAAGAACTTCGTAGCCATTTGCTGCACAAATACGGTGTGGGTACGATCGCGCTGGGTGAATCGGATCTGCGAATCGCCTTCTCCTGTATTGAAGAGTCCGGGTTGGAGGATCTGTATGAAACCATCTATCGTGGAGTTCAGGATCTGCAAGCGACCTAGATAACACACAGTAGCGAAGTTACAACAATCTCAATAGATCAGGGAAACAGGATCATCTCTGTACCCTGAATGATATAAGAACCCTTTGTATAACGGCGACGTTTCATGTCTACGGATATACAAAGGGTTCTTTTGTGTTTTATCTGCCCAAAAGCTTCAATTTCTGGCTTTACCGGGCAACGGCCCAATCAGCCTAACCCCCGCGCACATAATATACGATGTACGCAAGGGCGTGCCAAACAACCACTTGAAAGGGGAATGACCATGTCTGGAGTTGAAGATACAAGAGGCGGTTATGGATGCGGCGGTTACGGAGGATTTACAAACACAGGTGCCATTCTCGTTCTGTTCATCTTGCTCGTGATTATCACTAAATCGTTCCTCTGTTAGTACCCAATACACACACATGCACGAGAACCAAGTAATCTGATTGCAGCAGTAAGAAGGGTATTCCGGGACACAGTCCGGAATACCCTTCTTTTTTTAGCATGATTAGAAGTCAGCGTTCACCTCGAACTACCGTCTTGGCTGAAGAGACGTACGAAGGTACGATGATTTACTCGTCCTCTTCTTCCTTCAACCACTTGTTGCCCTGCGAACGCCGCATGATTACGATCACCAGTATACCTAAAATAAGTGCCACTCCGGTGATGCTTAGTCCACTCACTCCTGCAGCCAGCATAGGCAACCACATGAGCAAGGCAGCCAGTGCATGCAGATGGAATATGAATCCCAGCACCTGTGAACGACGGCTTTCTCCCGAGATCGGATAGATCATAATCCAGAACGATTCACCATGACTGCGACGCAGCGCACCGAGCTGTACCCCTGCAAGCAACAGGAAGAACAGATACACCCCTACACCGAAGTAGCTGCCTGCCGTCCACCAGGATAGTAACATGCCCAGTACAACTAGGCGTAACACGATCGAGAACACTTCGGTTCGAATAAACGTTTTGGTAATGAGATAACGATAAGCTTTCCCCGCATTCCAGGGAAGACCGCTCCCCAACTTGCTAAGCCAGCGACGCGAACTTACCTTCTGTCCGGATGATGGTACATCCACGAACCAGCCTAACGTCCGCATGACCCTGCCAGCCTGACCCTGCTCCACCTGAATCAGACGTTCCCACGCTACCCGATGTTTCACCGGTATACGCAAAGCGACGATGTAGACGACAGCCAGCAACAGCAGGAACCATACGCTGCGCTGCGGTGGCTGCCACAACCATGCGCCAACAGCTAGCACTGCCAGAGCCCATCGCAAGAGACGATACCCTCTTGAAGCCCCGACCTGAACCATTCTTAGCTCTTGCCAGGCTCCATAACTGGACAACCCTTTCCACAACAGCAGGAATACGATGAACCAGCCAAATGGCCGTGCATCCAGATCTGCTCTGACATAAAGGGGCCACAGTGTAACAAAAACAAGCAGCAAGCCCAGACTCTTATAGATGACACCCCGAGCAAAGCTGTTCTTCAAATATTCCTGCATCCGGTATTCCTGTGGTCGCAGGAACACGATATCTGCCGAAAGCAGATATGTACGATAACTGCTAAACAGCACCAGTGGTGCCAGCAGCAACAATGCAATCCAGCGAATCGGGAATCCCGCCGGAATGTTCTGGACAAACGATGTATACCAGGCGGAGAACGCAATGACGAGAAATAAAAAGACCATAGCTACACCGCTCTGGATCACATAACCCAGATAAGGAAGAATTCCGTTCCAGAATCCTGTGCGTCTTTGCTTCCATAGCAGCTTGAGATCCATGCTCAATCCCTGCCTTGTACGAGGGAATAGAACATGTGCTCCAGCGTGGCATCCGATTCCCCGAATTGGGAGCGCAATTCATTCAGCGTCCCTTGAGCAATGACCTGCCCACGGTGCAAAACGATAAAACGGTCACAGTAGTTTTCAATCGTGGACAGAATATGTGAACTCAGCAGGATGGATGATCCCGAAGCTTTCATCTCCAGCATAAAATCAAGCAAAGAGCGAATTCCCAATGGATCCAGCCCCAGAAAAGGCTCATCGATGATGTACAGTGGCGGTCCGGCCACAAAAGCACACATGATCATGACCTTCTGTCTCATCCCCTTGGATAGGTGCGTCGACAGACTTGTACTTTTCTCATTCATGCGGAACAATGCCAGCAATTTCTCCGTCCGTTGTTTGAAATCAGCCTCCGACACATTATACGCTCTTGCCGTAAACTCCAGATGCTCCATCACCGTCATCTCGTCATACAGTTCGGGTGATTCCGGTACAAATGCCATCGCCGATTGATAGATCTGTGCATCCTCGTCCCGCTTCTTGCCCATCACTCGCACTTCACCCTGTTGAGGGGTCATCAAGCCGAGGATATGTTTCATGGTAGTACTTTTGCCAGCACCGTTTAATCCGATCAGTCCGACCATCTCACCACGTCCGACTTCCAGATCGATACCGTGAAGGACCGGCCGTTTGGCACTATAGCCTCCGCTTAACCCGCTGATTTGCAGAACAGGCGATTGAACGTTTTCCATCTATCCCTGCACCCCTTTCGTCAGATTCTATTCTTCGGAGCGTGGCGTTTTGTCTTTACTCCACTTGGGTGCTCCTTTGTTTTTACGATCCTGATCGCGCTCCGTACGGCCTGTATTGCCAGTTGGTTTGCTACCTGCTGGACTCGAATTGGAGATTGTAGCTCTGGTTCCCCCATTACGATTGCCCTGACCTGGTTTGCGATCTCTGGACTGTCCTGGTTTCCTGGAGAACGAATGTCCCTCAGGCCGCGTGTCCGGACGCGGGTCAGCCTCCAGTACTTTACCGCCAAAGAGTACACGTTCTTGCAATTCAATACCGAGTTCGCGTGCGAATTTACGCATAATAAAGATCTGTGTTTCATCCACAATGGACAAAACGATACCCGAGCGTCCCATCCGGCCTGTACGGCCTGCACGGTGAACATAGTGCTCCGAGTCAAAGGCAGGGTCATAGTTAATAACCATTGGCAAGCCTTCGATATCCAGTCCTCTTGCAGCGACTTCGCTGGCGATCAGCAACTGAAGTTTACCATTACGGAAGGCAGACAACACGTTGCTGCGGGTCACTTTGTCAGCATCCCCGTACAGTGCAGCAGCCGACAAGCCCAGATGATTCATTTTCGCTTCCACTTCACCAATATCCTCGGTTGCATTCACAAATACGATTGCCCGATCCGGGTTATATTGTCTAACCAGACGACGCAGCATGTCAATTTTGTTGCGGTTCTCTTCTACAAAATAAAAATGCTCAAGGCCCGCAGCCGTAGCGCGGTCCGGTTCAATCCCGATCTGCACAGGCTCCTTCATCTCACGCTTCGCAAGTCCAGCCGTGTGCTCATCAATGGTTGCCGACAGGAAAATCAGCTGACGGTCCCGCAATGCGCTCTTGAGTACAAAGTTCACATCACTTACGCCGCCAAGCTGGAATACCTGATCCGCTTCATCAATGACAATGGTGGAAACGTTATGCATTTTCAGTTTTTTGAGTGTAATCAATTCTTTCAGTCGTCCCGGTGTACCCACAACCAATTGCGGATGCTCACGCAACTTCTCGATCTGACGTTTAGCCGCTGCGCCTCCAATCAGACCCAATACGCCGATTTTACGTTCTTCCGCATAACGCTGCGCTTCACGTACAATTTGCATCGCCAGCTCTTGCGTAGGTGCAATAATGAGCTTCTGCGTACCTTTGATATCCATTTTGATGGATTGTAACAGTGGCAGCAGATACGCCAGCGTTTTCCCTGTTCCCGTCTGGGATTTGGATACGACATCCCGGCCTTCCAGAATCACCGGTATCGTCTGAGCCTGTACAGGTGAGGGTTCGTTAATGCCATGTTTAGCCAAAAGCGCCTCCAGATCCTGTTCCACGCCAATTGAAGCAAATGTTTGATTCGTCATGTATGTCCATCCTTTTAATTTATTCATTTTGATAGCCCTGCTTGTACGGATATAAACCGAAGCCTGTCATCACATTACCTTTCATTATATGCGAAAAAAGCCCGTGTACCAAATCTTATTCCAGAATCATATGTATACACGCCAAAAAAAAGAAAAGCCCCTCGGCGGAGCCTTTCTTTCATTCCGTATATGATGCCCATTATTGCATTTTTACTTCTGATTCATTACACCGTGCGACAATCGATCTGCAAGACGTGGAAACAGCTGGTATAGCCACACGCCAGCAGAAGCAAGTCTTGGCAGATTCACTTCTTCCTTGCGTTTCTTCATTGCCCGAATCATATGACCAGCAACATCTTCAGGTTTCAGCATCATCCAGCGTACATTGTTGACATAATTGCCGGATGGATCAGCCCGATGGAAAAATGGCGTATCAATCGGACCTGGATTAATCGTTGTAACCGTAACTCCGGTCTTGCGAAGCTCCTGACGGAGGGCATTACTGAATCCGAGTACGGCATGTTTGGTAGCCGTATAGGAAGCGGATTTGGCCGTACCAATTTTGCCAGCCATGGAGGCCACGTTCACGATCTGTCCTCTGCCCCGTTCCAGCATCTGTGGCAGTACAGCTTTGGTACAGCGGACAATGCCCATGTAATTGACGTCCATCATCTCATCGAATTCCTGCACAGGCATATCCGTCATTGCTGCGAATTTCCCGTAACCTGCGTTGTTCAGCAAAATGTCGATTCGTCCGTATTTATGCAATATCGCATTCACAGCTGACTGAACCTGCTCACTATCCGTAACATCCAGCGTAAGCAATTCATGTCGCCCTTTCAGCGAGGCACCTATCTCTTCCAGCTTGTCCCGTGAACGGGCAGCCAGAATCGGGATGGCTCCTTCTTCTATCAGCATCTGTGCACAAAGCGCACCGATACCACTCGATGCACCTGTGATAAACACTACCTGATCTTTCAGCATACCCGACGTCCTCCCGTATTGAACACATTGCCTCTTGAGGCGTATGGTTCTATTCTACGAGATCATGACCTGAATATCCATCTCACCAATGCCGTCCATCAGCAAAGGAATGCTCAGTGCTTTCGTTGCACTAAATGTAGTCAGATGTTCGGACTTCATCACTTGTGGAGGTGTAATATCGACCACAACACCCTGGTTCGACAGGATGGTGCTGGCATTACCACTGATCATATTACCGAGTTCCGAAATAGCACTTTTGCTCATTTCATCCATTTCTGTAATGACGAATCCGCCCATCATCGCAGATACAATTTTCAGTGCAACTTGTTCGTTGATTCCAAATACAATGTTTCCGCTAAGTTGTCCGGTCATTCCGATCACGATCCAGACATGGTCTGCAATGTACTCTACATTCTTTACGCCAAGACTCCCGGTGGAAGGCGAAACCTGGATGAGCTGTTCGAATACGTTCCGTGCCGATTCCAGGAAAGGATTAATCACTTCCGCTTTCACTGTCTATGTCCCCCTCACACTGGGTTATTGGTCACACACCAAAAGTCCCATATTCAATAAATTTATTATACTTTATCACGTACAAGAATTCATTAAGAATTCGTTAAACCATGTGTACTATAATTTATCGTCATCCGTGGGGCAAATGTTTATAGCTGATTCTAGCGAATAAACAGAGCTTTTCTCTTCTTTTGAGGAAAGCTTTTCGATCATTGTGCGTGGCAAAAGGCATTTAGGACTTTATTACTGTTTTCTCACAACTGTTAAAAAAATCAAATTCTTGCATTCGCGTTTTTTCCACAGTCTCTTGAACTACTTTTATAGCCGACAATCACCTTCATTGCTCTGCTGTCCTGAATCACCTATAATTTAAGATAACGGAACAATAACCAGTTACGGGATTTCATCGCATCAAACACTACATACCGAAGATACTTTGCCTGCAAGGAGGTCACCTATGAACATAAGCCAACTGGAGACACTAATTACCATTTCCAAAACGATGAGCTTCCGTAAAGCGGGGGAACTTCTGAACTTGACCCAACCTGCCGTCTCGGCCCAGATCAAAAGCCTGGAGGATGAATTCAGCACCGTTCTTGTGGATCGCAATCAACCCGTTACCCTGACAGACCGCGGACAGGTATTTCTGGAGCACGCTGAACGGATGCTCGACATCGTTGATGAATTAAAACAGAAATTGTCCGATCTTGACGAAACGCCTCAAGGACATATTGTGCTGGGGACAACGACTTCCATTGCTATTCAGATACTGCCTAGGGTGTTATCCTATTTCCAGGATCAATTCCCGCTCATCAAAACCAGTATCCAATCCCTTCCTTCGTCACAGATCTATACCCAGGTCGAAAATGGTCTGGTTGATATTGGTATCGGTTATCTCACGGAGCGTAATCCCAACCTGAATACATCTGTACTGTACTATGACACATTCGAACTCGTCGTATCTCCTTCCCATCCACTGGCGAAGAAAAAACATGCTGCCGTGGATGTGCTCCGGAGTACACCATTGATTCTGCTGTCTCCTGATACCGTAGGACGACGGTTTACGGAAACCATCTTCAAAAAACACAATATTGAACCCAATATTGTAATGGAGTTATCAAGCAGCGAGGAAGTTAAACGGATGGTCGAAATTGATCTCGGAGCAGCTGTTATATCCAAACAATCTGTTGCGCATGAGTTGCGACAAGGTACTCTGCGTATGATACCTTTAAGTGAGCTGGAGGTCAGCCACCCTGTTGGTGTTATCTATAAGTCCAGCAGATACCTCAACTCGGCAATGCAGCAATTCATAAGTGACCTCAAAGGCATGCCGGAAACCCAATTCATCAGTTCAGAATGACAATGAGCCATGAGAAAGGAAGGATTCCATATGAAATTCGATCTTCACACACATCATTTTCGTTGTGGTCACGCTGACGGCAACATCCGCGACTATATAGAGGCAGGTATTGAGGCAGGACTTCAGGCTATCGGCATCTCGGATCATACGCCATACTTTGGCAGTGAGCTTGAGCAGGCGTTTCCCCGGATCGCAATGGGTAAGTCGGAATTGCAACATTATGTGGAAGAAGTCCTTGCTCTAAAAGAAGAGTACGCCGGTAAAATCGATGTGCTGCTCGGCATTGAATCCGACTACTTCCCTCCTCATGCGGAGTTGTACCGTACCACGCTGGGACAGTATCCTTTTGACTATATTATTGGTTCAGTTCATCATACCGAGGATGTGAGCATCTTCAACAAAACCCGGTGGAAAGGACTGAGCGATGCTCGCAAAGTTGAAGTGAAAGAGAGTTATTATTCATTGATCCGGCAATCGGCTCGCAGCGGTATGTTCCAGATCCTAGGGCATATTGATGCGATGAAAGGAAACTATCCACCCTTCTCGGAAATTATCGCTGATCAGGCCATTGATGAAACGTTGCAGGTTATTGCAGAATCCAACGTAGCCATCGAAATTAACACTTCAGGCAAAACCAAGATCAGTGGTGGCTGGTATCCCTCAGATGCCATTCTGGAACGGGCCCATCATTACGGAGTAAAGGTGACTTTCGGATCGGACGCTCATAAACCGCAGCGGGTTGCAGACGAGCTGGATGACGTTCGTACACGTTTGCTGGAGATCGGATTCACCGACTGGGTATATTTCAAGCAGAAACAGATGCAGGTTGTATCACTGTAAAAGAGAGCAAACACAAAGCCCCCCACAGTGCGCTTGTTCACGCCATGGGGGTTTTTTAGGCAAAAAAATGAACCCGCTCGCGCGGGTCCCAACAGCATTATCTATTATCAAAAAGGGGGTCATGAGATAAGTTTACCCCCTGTCTGTTAGAGTTCAATTGCAGCTATATTTCATTTGTGTAACAAATGATTGAAGTTCGATTCATTCACGTTTTACTACTCTTACTCTATGTTATTGCGGCTTGTCAGATACCAGAGTTTGCAGGTCTTTTTTCTGAAGCGGACTGACGTATTGTTCCCGGTACATACTGTACACTTTGACATCCATTAAGGATTCTGATGCCTCATCATCCTCATCATGCAGTCCGAATGAGGGTAGACTCCGCTCGTAGGACATCCCTATTTTGCTTAAAACTCGTTCTGAAGATACATTGGCCTCATAACAACGTGCCTCCACCCTCCAAAGGTGAAGCTCGGCAAATCCAAACTGCAGCAGACGCTCTACCGCCTCGGTAGCCACCCCCATACCCCAACAGGATCTGTTCAGGATATAACCAATCTGTGCGGTACCATTCTGATCATTCCAGTGCTGGAATGAAGTGATCCCGATGACCTGTTCTTTACCTCTCCAGCAGATCCCATAATGTAACGAATCCAGCTTGGCGCTGCTGCTCCGTATCTGGTTCAATAACCTTCTCGCCCTGATCGGTGTGGGCTGGCTTCCCCTATTCACATATCGAATGACTTGAGGATCGGAAAAGAGTTCCGATAATGTGCTGTAATCACTTTGACGCAATGATCGCAGGACAAGACGCTCTGTCCACAAAGCCGGCAGGCCTTGAACCAGCATTTTTCGGGTAAGCATGACAATCGCTCCTTTTGCCTAAACGGGCTCTAGTCCGGTAAGACAAGCATGCTCTGAAGATGATCCGGCTTAATACCATTTGAACTGATCCACGAACTTTAGTATTCGCAATTTGTATCATTCGATTCCTATCGCTAGAGTGTACAGGTGCTGGTTACTCCTGCAACCCGCGATAAATCCCGGTACGTATCTCACGAATATAATAATCCAGTGCAGGAACATTCGCCGACTGTGCAACCTGAACTTCTCGCTCGATATCATAAGGCACCCGCACAAATTGAACATTGAACGGGGTATTATTATCGTTGCTGTCTTCGCCTTCCAAAATACAGTAGGAAGCCTGCGGAAGATCAAGCGGATTACCGACACTACCTGCATTAAACAGCAACTTGCCACTCATGTACTGCAAGTAAGCGTTATGCACATCCCCATAACCTACGACATCTGCAATACCTTGGTCAGGCTCATCAGCGGGAGGATCAAACATCGTTAACCTCTTTTCCATGGCGTCCCAAGGCTGTACACGATGGTATACACTTTGAGGCGAAGCATGGACCAGGCGGATGATGCGACCACTCAGTTGAAACTGATGGCTAAAGGGTAGACTCGCCAAGTACGCCAATCGTTCCTCACCCAACCGTTCTGCTTGCCAGGTGAAGTTCTCATTGTCTTGGTTAACCGCGACCAGTTCATCCCAATTGCCGCGGATGACAAGCTCGCACGTCTCTTGCACCCGATCGACAACCTGCACCGGTTCTGGTCCCTTGCCCACGAGGTCACCAAGACAAAAGATTCGCTCCACGCCACGACTTCGGATATCTTTTAGCACTGCTTCCCAGGCAGTCATGTTGCCATGAATGTCGGATACAATCGCAATTCGTTCCATCTGGATAACCTCCATTCATGTTGAATCCTTTATGTTTCGCGCTCATTTTCTATTCCTTTTATGTGGTTAATCCTTTAAGCTCAAACACCGTTAACTCTGGTCTGCACAGAAAACGAATGGGCAGTTGGGTCATGCCAAAACCACGATTCACATACACCGGCATCTGTGTCTGGGTGGAGTAATATACCCCCTGGACATCCGTGTAATACAGCCCCTGAACATACTTATGCGAACCTCGCGGTGTCGTCACTGCCCCGATCCAGGGGAAACGTACCTGTCCGCCATGGCTATGACCGGAAAGCTGCAATCCGAAACCATAGGGAGTGGCAATGTCGGCATAATCCGGTTCATGCATGAGCAGTAATTTCCACACATCGTGATCCAGTTCCTTGATGGCTTGGGCGGGATCAGGTCTGCCTGTCAGTGCGTCATCCAGACCAACGATGGCCAGACGTTCGCCCCCTTGTTCAATCACCACATGCTCGTTCCGTAACAAGGTGAATCCTGCTTCATGGAACATGGTTGCCACTTCATTCTGCTGTCCGCCCCGATAATCATGATTCCCCAAAATAGCAAATTTGCCATACTTGGCTTGCATGGAGGCCAATACCGGAATACATTCACGCATCGGTTCTGATTCCCTCTCGACTATGTCTCCAGTAAAACAAATCAAGTCCGGTTGCTGCTCCTCCATCGTTGCTGCCAGCTTCTTCATCTCTTTCACTCCGGTATGAAAACCAAGATGGGCATCACTGAACTGAACTACACGCAAGCCGTCAAATGCCTTTGGAAACTTCGGAAGTTTCAGCTCCACTTGCTTGATCTCCAGACGACGCGGTTCCCAAAGCCAGGCATAACCTCCTGTAAGCAAACTGGCACCCGCTGTCATCAAAACCATGCGCAATAAGAAACTTCGACGAGAGGGATCATGATCCTTTTCTTCTCCAGGAAACACAGACTCTGTTGCACCTGGTGCTTTGTGCGAACGCTGGGACGGCGAGTTGTTGCTGCCCTGACGCGGTGTCTCTGCCATATCTCCCCCTCCTTCTACGCTCTATATCCATCCCCTTAGTATACCATATTCTGCATGGATAGCCCGGTTCCTCTGCTGCATCACAAAAAGAAGCCGGGATCTCCGGCATGTTGCTGCACGGGATCACGACTTCTTCTAAGTTGCAGATTACACTTCTGCACATGCTCTGACGAGATTATACACCCAACCAGCGTTTGAACATATGCTTGGTCGTTTGTTTGTTCATTTCGGCAATGGAGGTTGTCAGTGGAATACCTTTTGGACAGGATTGCACACAGTTCTGCGAGTTACCACAGCCCTCAATGCCTCCATCTTCCATCAACGCTTCCAGACGATCGTCGGCGTTCATCTCCCCTGTTGGGTGAGCGTTGAACAGACGCACTTGGGACAGTGCTGCTGGACCGATAAAGTCTGTTTTCTCATTGACGTTCGGGCATGCCTCCAGACATACACCACATGTCATACACTTGGACAGCTCATATGCCCACTGACGCTTCTTCTCAGGCATCCGTGGACCTGGACCGAGGTCATAGGTACCATCGATCGGAATCCATGCTTTTACGCGTTTCAGGGCGCTGAACATACGGGTACGGTCGATGACCAGGTCACGTACCACCGGGAATGTCTTCATCGGTTCGATGCGAACGGGCTGTTCGAGCTTGTCGATCAGGGCTGCACACGCTTGACGCGGCTTGCCATTGATGACCATGGAGCAAGCTCCACAGACTTCTTCGAGACAGTTGGAATCCCAGCACACGGGAGCAATGGATTTGCCATCTGTGTTGACCGGGTTCCGCTGTATCTCCATCAGGGCGCTGATTACATTCATGTTGGGACGGTACGGAAGCTCAAATTCTTCGTTATACGAAGATGACTCCGGGCTGTCCTGACGGGTGATGATAAACTTGACGGTTTTGTTGGCTGTAGCTTGTTCCGCCATATCGTTGTCCCCTCCTCTGGTGACGATGATTGTATTGCTGATGCGCAAAATGTTTTGGTGCACGGGAGACGCTTCGTCAGCGGAATGCCCCTCTGATCGCTGTTATCCCCGGATTTTTTTGATCAACCCTTACCATGGTTAAAATCCGGTGATAAAGGCGAGCGCTTCGCTTCTTCTGGGCATTTCCGCTTCCTCCGCTACGTCGTGCACTTAGGTCACTTTGCTGGAAACTGCACTCCATTCATGCTGGATTGCCGTAATTTTTTAGAATTTCAAGCCTCTCAAATATGTTGCTTGCTTGTGAACAGGCTTTTCGTTTTCTCAGTTGAGTGGTCCTCATAGTGTCACTTTACTGAGAATTCCATCACGTTGATGGCAGTAACTTTGAAGAAGCTCTGCTTCTCCAAAGTTCTCCTGCCTCTCCGTTCAGGTGTTTAACTATTCATTGCATCAATATTGCGATACTTACTTAATCCTTGGAGTAGTCCCGGATACGTGGTGGGATCAAGGATACGTCTACTGGCTCGTACGAGATTTTCGGGCCTTCCTTCGACCAGCTTGCGATGGTCGTTTTCAGGAACTCTTCGTCATTACGTTCCGTGAATTCCGGTTTGTAATGCGCGCCACGGCTTTCATTACGCAGCAGTGCGCCCAGCGTCATCGCTTCTGCCAATTCAATCATGTTCCACAGTTGGCGGGTGAACGCTGCGCTCGGGTTATTCCAACCGGAGCTGTCATACATGTTGATTTTGCCATAACGCTCTTTCAATTCCTTGATCTTGCCAATCGTAGCTTCAAGCTTGTCGTTGTAACGCACAACCGTCATGTTGGCTGTCATCCACTCGCCAAGCTCTTTATGAATGACATAGGCATTTTCCGTGCCCTGCATTTTCAAGATGCCTTCGTATTTGTCGCTTTGTTGTTTGGTGTGTTTCTCGAATACGGAAGATGGGATATCGGCGGACGATTTTTTGAGTCCTTTGATATATTCAGCTGCTTTCGGTCCAGCCACCATACCACCATAAATCGCAGACACCAGTGAGTTTGCACCCAGACGGTTCGCACCATGGTATTGATATTCACATTCACCAGCTGCAAACAGCCCCGGAATGTTAGTCATTTGATTGTAATCTACCCACATGCCACCCATGGAATAATGGACTGCCGGGAAGATTTTCATCGGGATTTTACGCGGGTCATCACCCATGAACTTCTCATAGATCTCAATGATTCCGCCGAGTTTAACATCCAGTTCCTTCGGATCTTTGTGCGACAGGTCAAGATAAACCATGTTCTCACCGTTCACACCCAGACCCATGTCCACGCAGACGCTGAAGATTTCACGAGTCGCGATATCACGCGGAACCAGGTTACCGTAGGATGGATATTTTTCTTCAAGGAAGTACCAAGGCTTGCCGTCTTTGTAAGTCCAGATCCGTCCACCTTCACCACGCGCTGATTCGGACATGAGACGCAGCTTGTCATCCCCTGGAATCGCTGTCGGGTGAATCTGGATGAACTCCCCGTTGGCGTAATTTACACCTTGCTGATACACGGCACTTGCCGCTGTACCTGTGTTGATGACCGAGTTGGTTGTTTTACCGAAGATGATACCCGGACCACCACTCGCCAGAATAACAGCTTCTGCCGGGAAGGTCTGTACTTTCATCGTTTTCAGATCCTGTGCTACGATCCCGCGACATACGCCTTCATCATCCAAAACTGCCTGCAGGAATTCCCAGTTCTCATATTTCGTAACCAGACCTGCTGCTTCCCAGCGACGTACCTGCTCGTCTAATGCATAGAGCAATTGTTGCCCTGTTGTCGCTCCGGCAAACGCCGTACGGTGATGCTTTGTGCCCCCGAAACGACGGAAATCAAGCAATCCTTCCGGTGTCCGGTTGAACATGACGCCCATCCGGTCCATCAGGTGAATAATGCCAGGTGCTGCTTCGCACATCGCTTTAACCGGAGGTTGGTTCGCGAGGAAGTCACCGCCGTATACCGTATCGTCAAAGTGTACCCATGGGGAGTCACCCTCACCCTTGGTGTTTACCGCTCCGTTAATGCCGCCTTGTGCGCATACAGAGTGGGATCGTTTAACAGGAACCAGTGAAAATAAATGAACATGGACTCCGGCTTCAGCCGATTTGATCGCCGCCATCAAGCCTGCGAGACCGCCGCCCACAATAATTACATTCGTTGATGCCATTGCTGTTCACTCCCTTATAAGTCAGCATTTATACGCTAAATGCTTAAATTAGAACTGTTTTAACTGCGTCTATCATCGAAGTAGCTGTCTGGAAATCAATGCTCCGGAAAGCAAATAGTGAAGCAATAAACATGATGGAAACGATAGCGAACAAGCTCATACATACGTAAGAGGATACACGCTGCGCACGCGGACCAACTGTAATTCCCCAGCTAACGAGGAACGACCACAGACCATTGGCAAAGTGATATGACGCCGCAACCACACTGATCATATATATCGCAAAGGTTATCGGATTTGTCACCGCATCATGTATGACGCCGCCAATCTCTTCATGTGATACATTACCCAGCGCAATCTGTACACGCGTCTCCCATACGTGCCAGATGACGAATACAAATGTAATGATACCGCTTACCCTCTGTAACGTGTAGCGCCAGTTGCGCTCATTGCCGAAACGGCCCACGTTAGGCTTGGCCTGATAGGCAATGTAAAGACCGTAAACACCGTGATAGAACAACGGCAGCCAGATAAGTAACGCCTCGATCACAATAACAAGAGGCAAACCGTTCAGAAATGCAACGGCACCGTAAAAAGCTTCTTTGCCGCCTTCAACTGCCGTGAAGTTCGTCACCAAATGCTCGGCAAAGAACAGACTGAGCGGAATGACGCCAAGCAAGGAGTGCAGCTTTCTGGAGTAAAACCCTTTCATAAAATGTCGATCCCCTTTCGCTAAATACAACGTTTTCATAAATGATTTCACTTATCATGACACGAATCCTTTTCCATGAAAAGGTTCGACAAATTGTTCCGTTTTCGCCAGGTGTGAACAACTTGTGTCACGATTCATGTTACTCCTTTTTTTCTTATAAGGGAATTGCAATATAATTATTAAATGTTATAACCTATAGGTATAAGCAGTGAAACATTGGGTTTACAGGCTATACAACATGGAAAACGATTAATCAAGGGCAAGAATCACACTCGCAGAAAAGAGGTTGTTGTTCATGTTCGAGGAATTAAACGCATTTGCGGCGGTCGTGGAGCAGTCCAGTCTGAACCGCGCATCCAAGTTACTGAACTTGTCCCAACCCGCACTCTCACGCAAAATTGCCAAGTTGGAGGATGAACTTGGGGTTGCCCTGTTCCATCGCCGGGGCAAACGGCTCGAGTTAACCAGTGTGGGCCAGCTCGCCTATACGTTCGCTGTGGAACAGAAGCAGCAGCAACAAAAATTCCTGACCATGCTGGCCCAGTATAAAGACGAAGAACAGAGCACCATTACACTTGGCGCCAGCCTGACGACACTTCAAACCACATTACCACCTCTGGTTAATGCCTTTATGGAGAAACATCCGAATGCCGAACTGAAATTATTGACGGGGAAAACACATGAGATTGTCTCTTTTGTGCGTGATAAAAAAGCCGATGTGGGCATTGTCGCCTCCTCCATCAGCGAAGTGGGTCTGAACTGCGTACCGCTATTTGACGATCATCTGGAGCTGGTTGTACCGCTCACGCACCCCTTATCCGGCAAGGAAGCCGGGATGGAGCATTTGCAGGATCTGCCGATGATCACGTTCTCCAAAGGCACCTGGTACCGTAAATTAACGGACGACCTCTTTCAGCGCTGTGCCGTGATGCCTGACATTCGTATGGAGATTGACTCGTTTGAAGCGATTATCCGACTCTTGCCTTCTGCCAAAGCCGCTGCTCTATTGCCCAAGTCGTATCTCCGTCCACAATTGCTCGCGGACAATGATCTGGTTTCTGTCTATTTGCCACAACTACAAGAGACCCGAAGAACAACCTGCATGATCTATGGGGACAAAGAAGACCTCAGCGAGACCTCCAGACAATGGGTCAAGGAGACGGCTGCGCTATTTACAGCAAAGGCGCCGTTGCCCTCACGGAGGACCACGACGCCTTAGTCTATACCTTAATCCGCCAGGCTACGTCGCCTGGCTTCCTTGTCTTATCAGCTTTCCTGGCTGATAACCTCTTCCTCAAACCGGTCAATGTCTGCATTATTACCGATAATGACCATGATATCCCCCATTTGAAGCGAATCCAGTGCAGTCGGAGCGATAATGACCCCGGCTTCCTTCTGTAACGCTACAATGCTGCAACCAAAACGTACACGTGCATTCAGGGTCGAAAGGGTTTTGTTGTGCAGACAGGCGGGAACCTTCATCTCGACAATACTGTAATCATTGGAAAGTTCAATGTAGTCCAGCAAGTTCGGGGTAACCAGCTGATGGGCAACCCGAATGCCCATATCCCGCTCGGGATAGACGACACGATCGATGCCCAGCTTATCCAGCGCTCGACCGTGAAGCACGGATATGGCCTTGGCCACGACCGTCTTGACGCCAAGCTCTTTTAACAGGATCGCGGTGAGAATGCTCGTCTGAATATCATCCCCAATGGCTACGATACCGCAATCGAAATTTCGAATACCCAGTGAACGCAGCACTTCTTCATCTGTGGCATCGGCTACAACGGCATGGGTGACCAGTTCACTCATGTCTTCGACGACTTCTTCATTTTTATCGATCCCGAGCACCTCGTAGCCGAGTTCCATTAATTCCTGTGCCAGACTTGAGCCAAACCGTCCAAGCCCAATCACCGCAAACTGCTGTGTTTTCATTGTTCTTCACGAACCCCTTATCCAAATCAATTTCATAACTCACTAAAAATAGATTTATGTAACTAGATATAGACAAATTGAATCGTTTTGATCTATATCTAGCCCTGATTGAAGCAGCCAAAGGTATTATGAAATTGATTTATCCAATAATCATTTTGCCTTCCGGATACCTGTATAACTCTTTACCCTTTTTCTGCCCAAGTGCATACGCTAATGTGATCGGCCCAAGCCTTCCTGCAAACATCGTAAAACAGATCAGGAGCTTACCCAATGTAGTCAGCTTCAGCGTCAGTCCGAGTGATAATCCCACGGTGCCAAAGGCCGATGTCGTTTCAAATAAGATCATCATAAAACTGGCGTCTTCTGTGGTACTTAGTGCCATCGTTACGGCTATGATGAACAAGAGCGCCAGTAATGTAATCGTAAGCGCCTTGAATATCCGTTCCTGTACGAGCCTGTAGCGGAAAAATACGATATCCTCCCGTCCACGCATCATGGCGATGACTGCCCCAGCCATAATCATAAATGTCGTCGTTTTGATCCCGCCCCCGGTAGAACCCGGGGAAGCACCAATGAACATCAAAATGATGATGAAGAACTGTGTTGCCTGCCTGAGCCCGGCAATATCTACCGTATTGGCCCCTGCTGTTCGCGGTGTAATCGACTGGAAGAAGGAACCGAGTATTTTGCCACCCCAGTTCAGACCTCCGAGCGTACGCGGATTGCTAAATTCAAATACGAAAATAACAAGTGCACCAAACACAATTAACAATCCGGTCATTAGCAATACTACTTTAGAATGCAGGGAAAGCTTCCGCGTTTTGCGGTAATCCACCAGGTCTGACAACACCACAAAACCGATACCGCCAGAGACAATCAGGAACATCGCTGTAAAGTTAACCAATGGGTCATACACATAACCGGTCAGACTGCGGAATTCCCCAAACATATCAAAGCCCGCATTGTTGAACATGGAGATCGCATGCCAATAGCCATAATAGATCGCCTGTCCGACTGGCATGTCGAACGACCAGCGAATGGCAAACAGTGTGCCACATATGCCTTCGAGAATGAGTGAGTAGATCACAACTTTGCGGATCAGCCGGACGATGCCCTCCATCGTACTCTGGTTCATCGCTTCCTGTAGAATCAACCGTTCCCTGAGCGAGATCCGCCGTTTGAACGCAATCGCAACCAATGTGGACATCGTCATGAAGCCCAGTCCGCCAATCTGAATCAGAATCGCGATCACAACCTGACCCAGCACCGAAAAGTGAGTCCCTGTATCCACCACTACCAAACCCGTGACACAGACCGCAGAAGTTGCGGTAAAAAGCGCATCAATAAATGCAAGACTGTCACCGTTTCGACTGGATGCCGGAAGCATTAACAGCAGTGTGCCTACGAATATAATGCCGGCAAACCCTAACACAAGAATGCGGGGTGGCGATAATCGCATCCATTGAACATTCAGTCTCACTTGAGTATCAACCACCTCTGCTAAAATGAAAATAACTCCACACCCCGTGAAGCCTTCTTTACTTGAAATGCTGTTTGCAAACGTTAAACATGTATGATTCAGAGAAAAACGACATATATAATGAAGTTGGAATATTCTATTCGTTCCCTTGTTGGGCGAAAGACATGCGAATCGTTGCACATTTGCTTCAAAATTATAAGCGCTGCGGCGATTACAAACAAAACGTTTTTTGTGTAAATCGGATCGAATTCAGCCAAAAAGGGAAACACTCAGATATGGCGACGGATGGATCAGATTCTTTCGGTCCTTTTCATTCATTTTCAAGGATTTACACCTGTTTTCGTTACATGATTGGCATTCGGTGCTTGCCCTGTGCTATGTTTACTTTAATATCCATATTAGTGCGTGTTCAAAAAGGGTGGTTTTTAGTACCAAGAAGATGGGATGAAGCTAGAAACTTTTTGAACAACCTCTATCAATAAAGGAGGAACACCATTACATGAATCCCTTAGGGCAGCCTTTGCTACTCAAGGCTAACTTCAAGCGTCTGGGGTTGCTTGCGGCGATCGGCCTGATTCTATTTTTTGTATTTCAGATCTTTCCTGCTACCTCATCGCAAACAACTGAAATTTCGTCCACGTCTTTCATAACCAAGGAGCAGGCGACGCAATCCGCACGATCTTTCGCAGCTTCTGTGGATGACTATACACTGCCAAATGATGGCGGAAACACCCTGGTGACCTACCAGACACATTCCGATATCTACGGGTATATGGCCAAAACCAAACAACTCGACACGTATAATCAGAAGTGGGAAACAAACTATCCTTACGATGTATACCGCGTTCGTTTGCCTGATCAACACAAAGGCGGTTATCTTAATGTTGACGTACATATGAAAACAGGAAAAGTCGTCGCTTTCAAACGAGAACTTCCTTCTTCGCTCTATACCGCCATTGAGGCGGAGCAGGTCAGTGGACGAGTGACCACATCGCAAGTACTTGCTGAAGGCAATATATCTCTGGACGAGAAACAACAGCTCGCGGCTGGCGTTCTGACCGAATTCGGTTATGAAGTACCGGCACTTCAACTGGAGACTCGCGATGGTGAAGCGGGACTGAAGTATGTGGATTCTGCAAAAGCCATTGGAGACTCAAAGCTTGAACTGAGCTTTACTTTTGAAGAGGGTGCGGTACGATCATTCGATCCTGGCTTCTCGGTCCCTGAATCCCATACCGATTATGTGAAAGCTCAAACGCGCCAAGCCAACTGGATGACTTATGGCGGCTATGCATTCCTGACCTTTGTTCTGGGTGTACTGGCCATCATCTATAGCATTCTGACCCGAGCACATACATCTTTTAAACGCGGGATCATTCTCTCACTGGTGTATTTCGCAGCTTCGGTAATTGGGACGTTGAACATGATTCCACTCTTCCAGGCACAGGGACTCTCCAGCTTCATGCTCGCGTTCTTGATGTTAATGCAGACGGGCATTACGCTGGTCATGAGTGCAACCATCTATCTATCCCTCGTTGCCGGTGACGGCATGTGGCGGAAGATTGGTCTGAACCCATGGCCTCGTGCCAAAGAACCGGGATACGGTAAATATGTACTTCACAGCATGGTTGCTGGTTACCTGTGGGCCTTCATTCTGCTGGGTGTGCAATCCGTCCTGTTCTTCATTCTGGAGCGAAGCATCGGCACATGGTCAACAACGTCAGCAGATCAATCTACATTTAATATGACCTATGCCTGGCTCTTCCCGATTATGGCCTGGATGGCCGGTATTGGTGAAGAAACCGTATATCGACTGTTCGGTATTCGCATGATGCAGAAGATGGTGCGTAACACGTTTATTGCCTGTCTGATCCCAACCATTATTTGGGCACTTGGACACACATTGTATCCGATCTACCCGGTAATCACCCGTCCAATTGAGTTGATGGTAATTGGATTACTGTTCAGCCTGATCATGCTGCGTCACGGCTTCATTGCCGTCGTATTCGCGCATGTGATCTTCGATAGCTTGCTGATGGGACTCAGCCTGATCTTTATGGGCGATGCCCTGAATATGGCTGCCGGACTCTTCTGGATCGTACTCCCGGCCATCGTTGGATATGTGGTCTACAGATTCAATCCAAAACAAAAAGAGAAGCCGTATGTTACGACTCCTCATCCCGAAGTGCTGCAATAATTTGATTTGCCAATTTGTCACCAATCGATAGAGGCCGGAAGTCTTCGACGCTGGCCTCTTTTATTTTGCGTAAAGAGCCAAAATGCTTCAACAGCAGCTTACGCCGCTTCTCTCCGATACCTGGAATGGCATCCAAACGTGAAGTCACCATCGATTTGCCGCGCTGCTCGCGGTGGAACGAGATGGCAAAACGGTGAACCTCTTCCTGTATACGCTGCAACAGGTAGAATTCCTGACTATCCCGAGGCAGGGAGATGACTTCCGGTGGATTCCCGATCATCAACTGTGAAGTCTTATGCTTCGCATCCTTCACCAGACCACATACTGGAATATATAGCCCCAACTCATTTTCCAGAATATCAACCGCAGCCGAGATCTGCCCTTTACCGCCATCGACCACAATCAGGTCAGGCTGAGTCAGGTTTTCTTTTAATACCCGCTCGTAACGGCGACGGATGACCTCTCTCATCGTTTCATAATCATCCGGTCCTTCGACCGAACGGACCTTGTACTTCCGATATTCCTTCTTATCCGGTTTACCATCCGTAAATACGATCATGGCAGATACCGGGTTGGTTCCCTGGATGTTCGAGTTATCAAACGCTTCAATACGGTGAAGCTGATCCAGTCCAATAAAACGTCCCAGTCCTTCGGCGGCTTTCGATGTCCGTTCTTCATTTCGCTCAATCAGGCGGAACTTCTCTTCCAGTGCCACACGTGCGTTATCCACGGCCATGGTGATCATCTGACGTTTCAATCCACGTTGCGGAATAAGCACTTTGATCTCCAACCACTCCTGTAATGCAGCAGCAACCTGAGTTGGGTCTTCCAACCCTGCAGAGAGTTTCTCAGCTGATACAGATGGATTAGTTTCGAGAGCGTCCTCTTGCATACTCTCAGGTTGTTCACCTTCTACCTCAGCAGAACTTCCATAAGCTGCACGAGTCTCGGCAACCAGTGGCTGGGAAGCAGTATTTTGCTCCACTTGTTCCGTCTGTTCGAATTCCGCTGTAACAGCCGCAGGTACTGTTACGTCAGTAACAGATTCCAAATCCTCACTGTCACGATCTGTTGCGAGGTCTTTAGGCATTTCCGGCAACAGAATCTCTTGAGGCAATGCCGGATTATCGCTGTAATACTGCGTCACGTAGGACATGAAGTCACTGTACGCCTCACCGTAAAACGGAAAAGTAGAGACGTGGCGTTCGATCATTTTTCCCTGACGCATATATAGAATCTGGACACACATCCAGCCTTTATCAATGGCAAAACCAAACACATCGCGGTCTCTGGCATCGGCCATCGTAATTTTTTGTTTTTCCATCATCGCATCGATGGCGATCACCTGATCGCGCAATTCCTTGGCACGTTCAAAATAAAGGTCCTCCGCAGCCTCTTGCATCTTACGCTGCAAATCCTTCTTAATCTCTTCGTGACCACCGCTTAGAAATGAACCAATCTCTTGTGAAATCTGGTCGTACTGCTCCTTCTCCACTTCTTTCACACAAGGGGCAAGACACTGTCCCATGTGATAATACAGGCACACTTCTTTGGGCATTACACCACATTTGCGCAGTGGATACATGCGGTCAAGTAATTTTTTCGTTTGGTGTGCCGCATACGAATTCGGATAAGGTCCGAAGTATTTGGCTTTATCTTTCAGCACACGCCGGGTTACTTCCAACCGGGGGTGCTTTTCATTTGTAATTTTAAGATATGGGAATGTCTTGTCATCCTTGAGCAACACGTTATACCGCGGCATATGTTTTTTGATCAGGTTACACTCCAGAATGAGTGCTTCCATGTTACTGCCCGTCACGATATATTCGAAATCTCGGATTTCGGACACCAGACGCTGGGTCTTTCCGTTATGACTGCCGATAAAATAAGAGCGTACGCGGTTCTTCAGCACTTTAGCCTTACCTACATAGATAATGGTGCCTTCACTATTCTTCATCAGGTAACAACCAGACATATCTGGCAGCAAAGCAAGCTTGTGGCGAATCTGCTCCAATGCCTTCTCCTGATCCTGCAAATCATTAATGAATTGATCCATAATTCGGTGAATCCTCCTTCCCGAAAAAGCTGAAATCCTCACCTTACATGAGCCACTCCGATGACAAAATGACCTTTCGATCGCTGTTATCCCCAGATTTTTTTCATTCCCTTTTGTTAAGGGGAAAATCTGGGGATAAAGGCGAACGCTTCGCTTCTACAGCTCATTTCTGTCTTCTCCGTTAAACATGTAAATTTCAAGTTCATTTTTATATAAATAGTATACTTTATATTGTCCTATATAAAGGTATTCGACGCAAAACGCCCCCGGCGTGTAAACCGGAGGCGTATGTGTAAGCCTGGTAAATTATTGGTGTTTTGCAATGATGCCTTTGAGCGCATCTTTCGAGTTCAGACCAACCACTTTATCTACCGGTTGACCGTCTTTGAAGAAGATCAAAGTTGGAATGCTCATTACGCCGAAGCGGGAAGCAGATTCCGGATTTTCATCCACGTTAACTTTAGCAATTTTCACTGCATCGCCAACTTCTGTGGACAGCTCTTCCAGGATTGGAGCGAGCATTTTACAAGGACCACACCAAGGCGCCCAGAAATCAACAAGAACCGTTCCTTCGCCTTCTACTTCAGCGTTGAAGGATTGATCGGATACGTTAACAATAGCCATGAAATTGTCCTCCTTATATATACTTACGGTTTATTTTAACCTGTAACGTCGTGAACGACACTTCCAGTATAACACAGGTACGTCAAACTTGTGAATTGAACGCCGCAATGTTCATCTTCCCAACATCAAATCTTCACAATTACAGGATGTGGCATACCAACTGCAAAATCTTTACAAACGCTTTCTTTTCCAAGTATACTAAAATTACTCCGGGTTTCAGCCCCCACACGGGCAAGCTGTATTCCCCATAAGGAGGCAATAACATGGATGCAAATGTGCGGATCAGCGACCCGCGTGAACATGTGAATGAGGAACCCCGCAACGATCTATTTGATCTGATCGCGGGTGTTGCCGGCATGGCCGGCCTGATGACAGTAATCTTTTTCGGTATGGTGATCTTCAAATTCCTCACCGAATAGGATGCTTCCAGGCTCACGCAGGACCAGAAAAGCCCGGTTTTCGCGACAATGCGAAAGCCAGGCTTTTTTTGGGACTACTTATTGTTTAAAAAGTATAATTTGTAGATCAGACCAAAAGACTAACCAATTAACGCTTGCCGCGCTGATTCTCACCCCGAACGGAGATAACATCCACGAATGGACGAATACGGTCCATTAGACGCTGGCCTTTATTCATTTCCTCGCCGTCCCGGTTGGTAAAGCTAAGGTGTTTTTCCAACCCATCCAGATTGTAATTGGACGTATAGAACGTGGGTTTGCGATTCATCCGATAGTTCAGAATGGACCCCATTACATGATCCCGAACCCATGGGTTTAGATTCTCTGCACCAATATCGTCAAAGATGAGCAGATCACAACTTTTCAGAATATCCGTCATTTCCTTCAGCTTCTGCCCTTCACTAATCATGGATTTCAGATCCTCCACAAAGTCAGGCATATAGATAATGACACCCGTATGGCCTGCAACCGCCAGTTCATGCAGCAGATAACACATCAGGAACGTCTTGCCTGTCCCGAAAGTTCCTTCGAGAAACAGTCCTTGTGGAGACAAGCCGTTCTCCTTGGTCTCCCTAATATACCGAAGCACCTGATTCACTGCCGGAGCACGCATGCGATCCTTGCCCATAATCTCCACATCGTTATATCCGGCACTGAGTGCACGCTCGTCCACATAGAAACTGCGAATTCGTTGCTTGATCACATGTTCATTTTGCCGGGCGGTATGTTTGGAACAAGGTGCTTTTATATCTATGATTTCGGGTTTACCGTTAAAATGTTCTACTTCCAGTTTGCAAAAGTGGCCCTGAAAATCGTTAGGGCAGTTGTCGAGTCCCGGACAATTCGCACAGTTCTTTGAGTCTTTGGCGTACTGAAACAGCTTGCTCAGATCGGTCATGAGCTGTGCATCTTGCAGTTCAGGATGACCTGCGCGGAATTCGCGTACGTACGGATCTTCCATCAAATCCGCCGCAATCCGCCGCGATTGCTCACGAAAGGCAGGGTTCAGCTGCTGAAGCAGTCCTCCCAAGGATTCCATGGCTTCAAGCCCCCTTAATGTATCAATATAGAATGAACAATTGAAGTCGACCTGTGACCATCAGGATGGGATGGTAACTTTCGATCTCTTGCAATTCTACTGTTCATTCTATAGAAAAACAACCAATAACTCAACTGATACATCTGGTAAATAGCGTAACCCTTCCACCATGGTGCGTAATGCATAATGCCTAGTATGATAGTACACTTGCAGTCCTGTACGTATTTGTGCGTGTTCAAAAAGTCTGTTTTTCAGTACCAAGAAAATGGAGTTTCTGAACAACCTCTATTAGCGCCGTAAGCCGACCGTGATGATTTCGCATGAGCCAGTCTGTATGTTCCATTCCTTGCTGGCAAATGATAATGTTGATGCCTCTTCTATGCTGTGGGAATGAAGTTTTTCGCCCTCTTCCTCCAGGATGTTGCTCTTGTACGCCGTTTCGAATGGCTGTGGATTCGCTTGCGATGCAGCAAGCTTCAACGTGGCGGGTTCGGTGGTCATATTGAACCAGCGAAGCATCACATCACCGGAATCTTCATTCACTTTGAGTGATGAAAACGCCAAGCCGTCCCCTTGCCATGCAAACGGTGTGTTACTAGGCGTCAGATAACCCGTGTGCACTTCAGTTTGTACCAACGTCCAAGGAACCTGGAACTGATAGGCCTCGATATATGCACCTGACGCTGCACCATTGCCATCATGCGGAATGATCTCGATCTGAAACGAATGTTCACCAAGACATTGTGCTTCCGGTGTCGGGAACAAGCCCCAATCTCCAAGTTCACCCACAGCACGAAGCAGCGTTACGGCGATGGTGTTACGCCCATCTTGAAGAACTTCATATTCATTCAGGCCCAGATTGGCAACAACCAATCCGGCGTCTTGTTCACTCACATCCACAAAATTCTGTTGATGCTGTGTGTTGCTTGGATTTTGCCACTCCGGTGCAGGCTTGTTATCACGCGTTGCAATTTCGAACATGGAATCCACATGATGAATAGCAGATACGAGATCCGTTGGGAAAAGAGCACGTACCCGATGATCCTTTGCCTGATTGTTGAAGGTTGTCTCCATTTGTACTCCTTTTCCACTACGACTGAGGGATACAACCGTGCGGATCTGGAGCGGAATCATTTTAGTTGAACGCTGGGCTTTGCGATGCGGATAATAAATCAGTTCCCGCTGTTCCTGATCCAGCATCTCATCTGCTGACTCCGGTATTTCCCAATGATGAATCACCTCGAACGAGGCTGAGTATGATGTATCTTCAAGGACCCGAATCTCAGCCTGAAGCGCTTGTGTTGTCCGTGCCACTTCATTCTCTGGCTGTTTGAACATGTATTCATTGCCGATATCGCCCACATTTTCGTACACGCCAAGCTCTTTATAAGTCCTGCCTGTTCGTTTATCTGTAAGTGTGAATGAACCATTGTCTGCAATCGTGACAATCAAATATTGATTCTCCATGCTGCGTTCACCACGCAACAACGTATTTGTTTTCAGTTGAGAGCCACTCTTGGCATGATCCATTGAGTTCACCAAAGCATAAGTCTTCAAGCCCAATGCAGCTACATGCTCTGTCTCAAAACGAATACGTACTCGCCGACAACTATACGGCTGGCGGAAGCGATCATCCGGCAGATCATAGCCGAATTGCAGACCCAGATCCTCCACCGTACATGGAATGTGGTTACCCTCTTCATCTACAAGTATGCGGTCTGACAGATCAACGGCTTTCATCTGGGCCGCCATCTCTTCCAATGTATATCCATCCCGGAAATACAACCGAGCCGCGTCCAGTTCCATCTGAACTACACCGCTTCGTTCCCAACCCGTTGTATTAAACACCACAACAGGCCGGGCAACTTCGCCGTAACGCTCAAATATGGAGGTATCGACGGCTGAAGCAATCTGGCCTGTGCTCTCTTCAATCAGTGCCTCTGCCACATGACGGCTCTTATCAAACCGTGTCACCATCTCGCGGTGCACCTCATCCACACTGCATCCACAGATGCTGTCATGCGGGTGATTTTGCATCAGCGTTTTCCAGGCATATGTCAGTTGATCATGTGGATAAGCATGACCAAGCAGAAAGGCATAGGATGCCAGGGGTTCAGCCACTTTTTCCAGCATGGTCTGGCCCAGCTGGTTCATCTGTTTCAGATACACACGAGCCGAGGCCGTGTTCACCAGAGTTCCCCAGCCATCGGTACGCTGGCTGCGCAGTTCGCCTTTGACCGTGGACAGCTCATGTTCAGACGATGCTCTCAAAGCTTCCAGATAATCCGGAAAATTCGAGTGAACAAACTCGATATCGGGATGTAATTGCTCAGCCATACGGATGGCTTCTGGCAGATCACGCTGAATTGGTTGGTGGTCACATCCGTTCATGTAAAGCAGCTCATTCGTTGATGCATATTTCTCCGCGTCTGCAAGCTTGGTTTCCCAGAACTTGCGAGCCGAAGCCTCGTCTACCGGAACTTCATTCCCGTTGGAGTACCAGTTGGCGAACAATACGCCGAGCACTTTCGATCCGTCTGGTCCTTCCCACATCAGCTCCGAGAAGCTTGATTCATATCCGGCATCCGAGACTGTATTATTGAAGCCAGTCGGCTTCACACCACGACCAAAAAACACATTATCAATGCCCGATTGCTGCATCAGCTGCGGAGTCTGTCCGACCAATCCGAATGTATCTGGAAAGTAACCAATTTTCGAAGGTGTGCCGTAACGCTTGGCGTCCTTATGACCAACCTGCATGTTGCGCACATTGGCTTCTCCGCTCGTCAGAAAAGCATCCTGCAAAATGTACCATGGCCCAATCACAATCCGCCCATTGCGGATATGCTTCTCCAGTCGTTCCTTCTGCTCTGGGCGAACCTGAAGATAATCATCGATGATAATCGTTTGTCCATCCAAATAAAAGCTTTTGTAGTCCGATCCCTCATCAAGCTGATCCAACAGTGAATCGACGAGCTGAATGAGCCGCATATGATGCTTCTCATAAGGCAAATACCATTCCCGATCCCAGTGGGTATGTGAAATAATGTGTGCTCTCTTCTTCTTGGTCATCGTGTTATCCCACCTCTTTCGTCTTGTTGTACAATCTCAACCTCATCCGGCCGATACACACCATTCAGCTTTCCGGAAGCATCTGTGGCAAATAACACGGAACGATTTTTCTCCAATTGGAATGCATACGATACACCTGTACGTTGATCTCTCACATGAACTTCATGGTTCAAGGCAAACTCCGATACAAATACATACAGATTTCCTTTTGGAAAACTCAGCTTCCGGCCATAGATCCCTGCGATATCTCCGCCAGATATCCATTCCAACTCCTGTTCGATGCCCGAAATCTCGGTTGCATAACGATATAATTCAGCTAGTGGCTCGTCCCGTCCGTTTAACTCCACCGGCAGCGGGGTCCAGATTAATTTTCCTTTACCCAAAGGCAATACGGTTAGTTCATCTGCTGTAGCATTATCCCCATGAAGCAACGTCTCCTTTGCCACCTCGGCGATCCGACGCCGTCCATAGGTCACCCGGTGATTCACGCCATTAATATTCAACAGTTCTTCCCGCTGTACGTTACCCAGACTGCGTTTGCCTACGATATGATCTGCCCGGTCAGTTGCCTTCCAGTATGCATCCAGCCCCAGTGGTCCAGTGATGAGCAGACTTGTACCTTCCTTCTCCGCAAACTTGAGCAATTGTTGAAGTGCATCGCTGTCCATATTATGCGGACTCGGCACGATAATTAACTTCGGTGGCTGCTGCTCCAACGCTTCCAGATGATATTCGGATAACGCACGGAATGGCAATTTCAGATCATAGGACATCACGCGAGTAAGCTTTGTTGTGGCATCATAGGCCAGGGCACGGTTGGAGAAGTCATTGGAATACGGGAACACCACTGCAATATCCTCCAGCTCGCGGTCTTCAAAGAGATCACGAATGCTATGCATGAATCGGCCAAAATCATAAGATACATCCGCCTCCGGTTTCTCCGTACCATCTGCACGAAGGGCTCCGATATGAGACTCATTGGCGTTATCCATATAAAAGTTGGTGTTCCAGATCCATTGCACCGCTCCTGCGCCGCCTGTAGAGAAAGCATAGGCGTACTTGCGTTCGAGAATGCCACGAAGCTCTTCTTCTGTACGTTTGGCTCGTCCATCTGGAGTTTCCACATACATGATGCCCGTCTCCTGAATGAGATTTGGCTTATGTGGCGTTTTGGCGAAAATACCGTCCCAGATCAGATCATCGTTCAACCACCAGGAATGCACAGTTGTATAATCCACTTCACGTTCATAGAAGAAAGGCGAAGGACGTTGTGCACCAAGGGCTTCGTCCTGACCCACAGTGACCAGATGATCCGGTACCAGATCCTTGATCGTACCTACAAGCTCTCTTGCCCAAACATTGTGCATCTCCATAGAGAAAAGACAGTAATCAAGCCAGCGTGTTCCTTTTTTGGCCTTGTGCATGTCCTGTACATCAAAGTTAATCTCTTCTGCCTCCGGGATCACCGCGGCTGCAAAGTTCGGAAGCTGCTTCGGTGACATGTTCCATGCCTCCTGCAACGCTTCAATTGTCTGATGCCGCTGCTCAAGCCAAGTGATATAAGCCTGCAGTTCATATGAATCCCTTGCCGAGCGTGGGCCAGCTGAGAAGATGCGCACCGGATCAAACATGGACGGCTCGTTAATCAGATCCCAGTCCACATGTGTTGTATGCGTGTGACGACTGACGATGCTGCGGATGAAACGTTTCTGTGCTTCGACACTCTGCGGGTCCAAATACGGATTCGTTCCTTCCCATGTCTCCGGTGTAAAGGAGAAGAAAGTGAACGTAACCTGCAAGCCGTGGCGTTTCGCCGTTAAAATAAATGCATCAATGGCACGAAGCACATCCTCTGCCATATGTCCGTCCACCTGCATCATGTTGCGATAGGCGGTCCAGATTCCCGTCCGAATCCAGTTGATGCCGGCTTTTGCCATCTGAGCCATGTCTCGATCCCAGATATCCGCATTGGGCAGAAACAGAAATTTCCTTGCCACATCGGAGGTCATGTAGGTCATGCCCACAACAGGGAGAGGACGTCCGTCTTTTACAAAATAATCCCTGCTGCGGGTAATCACTTCCCCTTCTGCCAGCAGTGCCGCATCCTGTCCCCAGAAGCCTTGACGCAAGGTCCGAACTTCACCGTCAGGAGCCTGCGCGTGGCATATGATCCGATACAGCCCACTTTCAATGGAAACCGGGAGAAGTATGCGTTCGAAACGCTGCTCACCGGAAAGTTCCATCTCCAGTCGATGGTCCCATACCTTCTCCGTCATGCCGCTAGTACGGTTCTCTCGCTCAACGCTCAGATCAAACGTCCACAGTTCGGACTCCGCAAGTCTGTTGCCTGCTCGCTGTAAAATCTGGCCTTGCAGTGTGAGTACAGCCCGCTCATCTGGCTCATACGAAGCATAATTCGTTTTCAGGGATAACTCAGTTACACCTTGCGCACAGAATTGCGCCCACTTCACAATTTCGTCAGCGCCATCCTGCGTCCAGAATGAGGTGGTCAGCGGCAGATGTACAAATATCCATCGTGAACCTACGAAAGTCCCGCGCGAGTTTTCCCACAGAACGACCGGAGCGGCGATGCTGCGTCCATCCTTGCTCATACCACAAAGTAATGGATAAATCTGCGTACTCATCGGTCCTGATGAACCCATCTGGTGAGGCAGATCACTTGTTTTGGTTGTATGTGGAACCAGATTCCATGTATCTGCCTTCTCAAACAGCCCCTCTTTCCCAATGAGAAGCGGGATCCGTTCGGATGAAGTGTACGATTGCACATTTGCAGAAGATACGTTCAGTGCCTCATGAATATAGAGTTCCTGATGATACGCGGTCTGCTCTGACTCTACAATCCATGCCCCATTCTCATATCGAACCGGACGTTTGAAGGGCGCACCCCCCACACTGATCAGGCTTCCGCCCTGGTGCAGGTAAGCTGCAATCTCCGTCCAGGCGGACTTGGGGAAATAGGGTGCATGCAGATTGACCAGACATCCTTCACCTGCTGTAGTCTTCAAAGTCTCTGCGAGTTCTTCGGCGTTTACAACGGTGATCTCTTTGACTGCTTTCCATGTATTCAGAGCCTGCTCAGTTGGAAAAGTACCATCCAATGGAAAAGTAGAGTCAGCGAAGATAATCAGCTTTTTATCATTAGGTTGGATACTCATAACAGGCCATCCTTCATGGATTTATAGACCAACTGGGAGAACAAACTATTGGACCATGCAAACCATTTTCGTGTAAAAATCGTTGGATCATCGGCGTGGAAACCTTCATGCATATAACCTGTATCTGCATCTGTTGCTTCGAGCATGCGAATAATCTCCAGTTTCTCCTCGGCAGACTGCGCAGTCATTCCTTGCATGGACAACCCCATATGCCAGATATAATCTGGCGGGGTGTGCGGGCTACCGATTCCTTTGGCAACCTTGCCCTCATAATAGAATGGGTTCTCTTTGCTCAGAGCGAAGCGGCGGGTATTCTGGTAGATCGGGTCATCCGCTGTGACGTAACCGAGATATGGAATGGACATCAATCCTGGTGTACCCGCATCGTCCATGAGACAGTGGTTGCCGTAACCGTCCGTCTCATACGCGTAGATTGGTCCAAATTCCGGATGGCGATAAATACCATACAGCTGAATGCCGTGATCCACGTCCTGCTCCAAATCCTTCAATTCCTGCAAAAACTCCATATCCCGGAACACCCACTCGGCAAACTCCTGCATCTGACGCAAAGCGACAACCGCGAACATGTTGCCTGGAATGTTGTAGTGGAAATCGCACGCATCATCACTAGAACGGAAGCCGGACCAGATCATGCCTGTATAATTGACTGGCATGCCCTTTCCGTGATTGCGGAGGGAATCTGTTGGGATACCGTTATTGCGAGTAAAGCGATACGGAGATTGTTCCATGTGATGCTGTTCGACTTTGAACAGGTCCACGATTTTACGCATCGCTGCCTTGAAGCTTGAATCGAAAATATCGGTCAGCTCGGTTTCCTTCCAATATAAATAAGCTAGCCGTACAACGAAACATAATGAGTCGATCTCAAACTTGCGTTCCCATACCCAAGGTGACATCTCGGTCTCGTCCGTGGTATTCCAGTGCCAGTCATTCGCCGTCTCATTGAAGGCATTGGCATATGGATCGATATGGACATACTGAATATGACGTTTGATCAGCCCGCCAATAATGCGCTGCAGGTCCTCATCTTCCTTCGCAAACGGAATGTAGTGTACCACCTGCTCCACGGAATCACGCAGCCAGGAAGCCGGAATATCTCCCGTGATAACAAAAGTCGTACCATCCTCCATCAACTTCGTTGTCGTTTCGATAGTATTGGGGAAGCAGTTTTTGAATAATTGAAGCAGTTTCGGTCGGTGAGCCAGTTTCTGTTCTGCTTCTTCGAGCACGGCCTGAATGGATTGTGGCAAAGCAACAGGCGGCATGGGTATTTTGGGTAATTTGAACTGTTCCATGGATGAGTGCAACTCCTTAAACAAATTGAATGGTGTAGCTATAAAGGATGAAACAAAAAATTTACACGGGACCACTGCGCGGTCAGAAATATCCTCCGATCGCTGTTATCCCCAGATTTTTTTTATTCCCTTTTCTAAAGGGTAAAATCCGGGGATAAAGGCGAACGCTTCGCTTCTTCGAATTCTTTCTGTCCTCTCCGTTATCGTGTAAATGTTTAGTTGAACATGTATAGCTCAAAAATATTTCAAAAAGATTTACCGCAGTAGCACGGTTTGTATTTCGTAAGGTTTAAAAGATAGTGTAATCTGGCCATTGGTATGGGCCAGTGGTTGAACCGGTTCTTCCAGTGCGTTGGAGTGATAGGCTTGCTCAAAGGCATGCGGCCATTGCAACGTAATGCGTTCGCGTTTTCCTGACGATTCATAGAAACGAAGGACTGTTCCGTGCCCATCCTCTGCCATTTTGACTGTATCCAGAATGACATGATTACTATCAAAATCAATCCATGCTCCGGTTGCCGGGCGTACAGGTGCCACATTAGCAGCTGCATCTGCGGTTGGATCGTCGCCAGCTCCTGCGCCATGTTGTACTTGATCCCTCTGTTGTATCTGACCCTTTTGTTGCACTTGTTTCACCTGCTGTACCGTCACCTCATGATTCAGCTCAGCTGCCTGACGTACGGTGTGTGCAGTTCGCCAGTCACCGTCGTGTGGGTAGAGGGAATAGGTGAATTCATGTTCTCCCAGATCAGCAGTGCGATCAGGCCATTTGGGTGCACGCAATAAGGACAAACGAATGGTGCTTCCCTGTACGTCGTACCCGTATTTGCAATCATTCAGCAGACTCACGCCGTATCCATATTCGGATACATCCGCGAAGCGATGTCCACAGACTTCATACTGCGCTTGTTCCCAGCTTGTGTTGCGATGTGTTGGGCGTTCCAGTGCGCCAAATGGAATTTCGAATGTTGCCTTGGAGGTCACCACATCAATTGGGAAGCCAACTTTCAGAAGCTTGTGATCTTCATTCCAGTTCACCTGTGTCTGGAAATCAATTCGCCGTGAGTCATGATAGAAGACGATATCTTGTGTGATTTCCGATTGATGTAGCTTCCAGTGGAAGCGCAGGACATCTTTCGTTGTACCCGCCAGCACCAGCTTTTTCTCCAACAGTTCCACTTCGCCAGCAATCTGTTCTTCATAACGATTGTCTATATCCCATGCATCCCATAGCGTCGGACGATCGTGGAAGAAGTGAAGCTGATTGCCTCGTTCACCCGGCTTCAGCATCTCGCGCTCAGCGGTCTTATCCCACAGACGAGTGATCTCTCCACGTTCGTTAAACTGCACATGATAAAATGCGGTATCCCATGTATCATTGAAAGTTGGTTTCGAGGCAAGGTTGGCCGTTTCCCGTACATTCGTTTCCCTTGTATTTTCCGGTACCAGCCAAATTGTCTGATATCCAAACGCCGGAATGTCCGTCACGAGAATAGACAGGCTGCCATCCTCCCGATCCATCCGCAGGCGCTGACCTTCTTCATCGATGCCGTAGCGTTCCAAGCCATCATGCAAAGGCAACTGAATGACTGCACTGCGTTTCCACCCCAGGCTGTTGAACACAACGTAGGCCACTGAACCTTCTGGGCCTTGCGTGTTGATTCCCGCTGTCAGTGTTGCTACTCCTTGCTCCAGTCCGGTTCTACCCAACTCAAATACTTGTACATATTCCGCATCCGACGTCACGTACGACTCCGTAATTGCCGAGCCCGGAATAATATCATGGAATTGATTCAGCAAAATCAGTTTCCAACCGTCATGCAGATTCGAACGCACGCCAGCTTCTGCATCCTCCCCCATCTCAGGGAGAGCGAGTGTGTTCCACAACTCAGCTTCACGATATAGAACTTCCGCTTTTCGATTGTTGCGCTTATTGCGCGCATGTGTCGTGTAGGTTCCCCGGTGTAACTCCAGATATAGATCCCCATGCCACTTCGGAAGTACAGGTTGCTCCTTTTCAACTCCCGCAAAGAAAGCTCCAGCTGTACTATATCGACTGGCGGGCTGTCCTACCATCAGGTCTGCGCGATCCACATACTCCAGCATCTCGCGTGTTACCCCGCCGCCGCCATCTCCGTGTCCGTATAGAAGCATATGCTCCGGATGCGCGGCTTTCTCACGGTAGGACTGCCAGTGATCATGAATATCCTTCGGCAGCGTGTGCTCGTTAACACCATGATTGAGGTAGGACAGGATCGGTGTTCCATCAATGCCCACCCAGTGGAAGAGATCATATGGAAATACATTCGTGTCATTCCATCCCAGCTTCGTCGTCATGAAATATTCCACATTGCCATGCTTCAAAATCTGCGGGAGGGAAGCACAGTACCCGAATGTATCCGGCAACCATTCAATCTGTGATGTCTTGCCGAACTCCTCCATATAGAAACGCTGACCATACAACATCTGGCGAATTAGGGACTCCCCGCTCGGGATGTTCAGATCCGGCTCAACCCACATGCCGCCAACCAGTTCCCAGCGGCCTTCTGCAATCCGCTGCTTCACTCGTGCATACAGCTCAGGATCATGTTCCTTCAGAAATGCATATAATAAAGGCTGACTCTGGGAATAGACATAGTCGGGATATTCATTCATGAGTGCATCCACGGTGGAGAAGGTACGGCTCGTCTTACGTACGGTCTCGCGCACAGGCCACAGCCAGGCAATATCGATATGGGATTGTCCCACCATATGCTCCAGACCTTCTGCGTTGCCGCCAATCTCACGCACATGATGCTTCAGATTATTCTCAATCTGGCGAATACCTTCTCCCTGCTTAATCTCTTCTTCTGACATGCCTACAAATTGATCCATCGCACGATACACCAGTTCTAACAGGCGAACCCGTCTGAAATCACTTTCCGACAGCAGCACAGCCGAATCACGTACAATGATGACCGTATACATGAGACTGCGAACCGCTTCATTTGGTCTGACCAGCAGGCTCGTAATTGATGTGATCGGCGGCTGAATAACGGCCTGTTGATTCAACGGGTCCACGGGTTCAGGCACCGGATCGAACATCTCAATCTCCAGTTCCGGATTAGTTCCAACTTTGGACGGATCAAGCGTGACGTAGGTGTGATTGCGGTCCAGACCCTGATAAGAGTGTCCATTCACCCGCAGCAAGCCTTCTCCCCCTGTTTCAAATACAAGCCCATAAGGCGCTTGCTGCCATGTAGCAGGCACTTCCAAACGCGTTCGAAAGAAGTAGGTTGTTCCCTGTTTGCTCGGAAAACGTTCAAAATCCTGCCCTTCGGGGTATTCACCCTGATCCTCATACTGTCCTGGCACGTTATAATAAGCGCGGGTAATGTCCCAGCTGCGCAGCTGTAATTGCTCCAGCCACTGATGTTCGGACAACTCGCGAATAAATCGTCTGATACGTTCCAAGGTCTTACGCCTCCCTTACGGTCAGTTCGGCCATTTGCGTATCATTTACGCTGCTGCCGATATGAATATGGAATTGTCCTGGTTCAACGACAGGCTTCAAGTTACGTCCGATATACTGCAGATGCTCTGCCCCGATCTGGAACTCCACGGTCTTTGTCTCTCCTGGCTCCAGGCTCACTTTCGCAAAACCCTTCAGCTCCTTGGCGGGACGAGTTAGCGAGCTGACCACGTCAGAGATATACATCTGTACAACTTCTGCACCTGCATAACGGCCGGTGTTGGTCACATTCACTGATACCGTTACTGAATCACCAGTTGTCATAGACGCAGCACTCAGCTTGGGTTCACTATACTCATATGTGGTATAGCTAAGTCCGTATCCAAATGCATAACGTGGCTCCAAATCCTCTTCGAGGTAACGCTTGCCTCGGGAACGTTTGCCGTTATAATAGATCGGTAATTGACCAACATGCTTCGGAATGGAGATCGTCAATTTACCAGATGGATTAACGTCACCGAACAGAATGTCTGCAATGGCATGCCCGCCCTCTTGACCTGGGTACCACGCCTCCAAAATTGCATTGGCATGTTCATCTACCCAAGGTTCAGTGATGGGACGACCATTGATGTAGACAACGATAAGTGTTTTGCCAAGCTTGTGAATCTCCTGAATGAGTTCCAACTGTACTCCGGCAAGACCCAACGTCATACGGTCGATCCCTTCGCCGCATTCCATATCGTTCCATGAGTTATCCGAGACATTGGAAGCACCCGTCTTCAGATCAATCGTTCCTTCTCCAAAGTCACGCGCACTGGAGCCACCAACCACCATAATGACTGTATCTGCCTGGCTGGCAACTTCAAGGGCACGCTCGAATCCTTCTTTTGAATCACCTTTGATCCGGCAGCCTGGTGCATAGAGTACCTGCTCCACTTGGTCAGCCAGTTTACTGCGAATGCCATCCAGCACCGTTGCCACTTTGGATTTAGGTTGTGGTGACGTGTAATCGCCGAGCTGATTGTATGCTTGATCCGCATTTGGACCGATTACGGCAACCTGGCCCACATCTGCTATTGATAGAGGTAGCGTATGCGCCTCATTTTTGAGAAGCACAACCCCTTCCGCAGCTAACTGGCGTGCCAGTTGAATATGCTGCTCACTGCCAATCACTTCTGCTGCACGATCCGCATCCACATAAGGCTGTTCGAATAAGCCTAATCTGAACTTCAACGCCAGCACGCGAGAAGCAGCCTGATCCAGAACCTGCACATCAAGCTTGCCTTCTGCCACTGCCTGCACCAGATATTGCCCGAACATCTCGCCGGACATCTCCATATCGATCCCTGCCTCAATGGCCTGTACGGAAGCTTCCAGTCCATCCGCCGCGACATCATGCCCACTTGCCAGCATATTGATCGCACCACAATCCGTAATGACCAGACCGTCAAAGCCCCAATCCTTACGCAAAACATCTTCCAACAATTCCGTATTCACGGTGCAAGGCGTGCCATCAATTTCGTTATATGCCGGCATGATCGATGCCGCGCCAGCTTCCACCGCTTTGCGGAATGGATACAGATCCACCTCCAGCAGCTCACGCCAGCCCATATGCACAGGTCCTGCATTACGTCCACCTTCCGAGCTGCCGTAACCAACAAAATGCTTCAGCGTTGCCGCTACTGCATCGTCACGATCAAGACTTTCACCCTGAAGTCCTTCCACGGAGGCAACTGCCAATTTTCCAATAAGAAAAGGATCTTCACCAAAACATTCCTCCGTACGACCCCAGCGCGGATCACGCACAACATCCAGTACCGGAGAATAGGTGACCGCACCACCTTGGGCACGTGTCTCCCGTGCTACTGCCTGGCACATCTCCCGATATAGATCCACATTCCAGGTGCTCCCTAATAAAAGGGGGACAGGATAGACCGTCCCGTCAATGGCCATATGTCCATGCGAGCACTCTTCCCCGATTAAGATGGGAATCCCCAGTCTGGAATGCTCCACCGCATAACGTTGAATCAGATTGACCGCCTCAGCGCCTTCTCTCGCGGACAGTCCATTTTCCAGCGTAACGCCAGTCCAGGGATCTGCCCGAAGCGCACCGTAGAGCGAGCCGATGCCCCCATTTTCCACTTGCTGCTTAAATGAATCGTTTAACGTGATATTCCCTTGATCATTCGTATATGTCTGCCAGCCAAAGGGCTGAGTAAGTTGGCCTACCTTTTCTTCCGTAGTCATCAGGCTCAGCAGATGCTGTACCCGTTCCTCTACGGATTTGCTCTTGTCCTTGTAAGTCATCAATCTGCATCTCTCCAATCCTATAGCGTGATCCGGTTATTCTTTGACCGCTCCCACCGTCAGACCCTGTACGAAATAACGCTGGAAGAATGGATAAGCGAATATAATCGGCAACGTGGCAAGCACGACCATCGCCATTCGGGACGTATCCTGTGGAATGGACTGCATGGCTGCCAGACTCATCGAACTGTTAGCAGAGTTCTGTTGAATAAACTGGATGCTCGATTCAATCCGCATTAACATGGATTGCAGCGGTACCAGATTCGGATTATCGATGTATAATAGCGCATTGAACCAATCATTCCAGTAACCGAGTGTACTGAACAACCCGATGGTTGCCAGTCCCGGCAAGGAGAGTGGAATCACGATTTTCATAAACGTATAGAACTCACCGGCACCATCAATTTTCGCCGATTCAATGACTGCATCCGGCACACTGGTGGAGTAGAATGTACGCAGAATCATAATATAGAAGGCATTCATCGCCAGCGGCAGAATCAGTGCCCATAACGTATCTTTCAACCCAAGCAGCTGGGAAACGACCATATAGGTTGGAATCATCCCGCCGTTGAACAACATGGTCAGAATGGCAAAGATGGAGAAAAATCTCCGATATCTGAAGCTCTTGCGGGAGATCGCATACGCATACAGCGACATGAGAATCAGACTGATGATGGTACCAAGTACCGTCACCAGAATGGTAACTCCATACGCCCGCAGCAGCGTGTCCCCACTCTGCCAGACAAACTGATATGCCGCGAGACTCCATTCTGCCGGAATCAGACGATACCCATCACGGGCCAGTGCTTTCTCGTCCGTAAACGAGATGATGACTACAAATATAAAAGGAAATACACAGATCAGAGCGAATAGACCGGCGATGATGTTCATGATCACGTTCCAGCCGCTGGATACGTGGTGGAAGTCGCGTTTTTTAACGAGTTGAGCTTGAGCCATAGTGGTTCACTCCTTTCCTTTGTCTAGAATAGGCTGCTGTCTTTATCGACTTTGCGCACAACATAGTTGGAGATAATAACAAGCACAAAGCCCACCACGGATTGATACAATCCCGCTGCTGTACTCATGCCGATCTCACCACTAGTTTTCAAACCTCGATATACATACGTATCAATAACATTTGTCACGGAATAGAGCGTACCCGAATCCCTTGGCACCTGATAGAACAGTCCAAAGTCGGCATAGAAAATGCGGCCTACAGCCAGCAAGGTCATGATTGTAATGATGGGCGATAACAAGGGAATTGTAATATTGCGAATTTGCTGCCATTTGCTTGCTCCATCGATCATGGCTGCTTCATACAGCGATTTATCAATCCCCAGAATGGAAGCCAGATAGACGATACTGTTGTAACCAATCGTTTTCCATAGTGCGACGAAAATCAGAATATACGGCCAATATTTCGCCTCGGAGTACCACTGAATTGGTTCCATCCCGAACCAGCCAATGATCTGATTCAACATACCGCGATCCATGCTCAGGAAGCTGAATGCGAAGTATCCAACGATAACCCAGGATAGGAAATACGGCAGGAACATGCCCGTTTGATATATTTTGGCGAGTCGTTTATTAATCAGTTCCGAGAGCAGGATCGCCAATGCTACAGCGAATACGAGTCCCAGGAAAATAATAGCGATGTTATAAAAAAGGGTATTGCGTGTAATTAGCCATGCATCACTTGTGCTGAACAGGAATTTGAAATTGTCCCAGCCTACCCATTCACTCTTCATCAGACTTGCCCAGAACCCTTCGCGGCTGAATCGATATTCCTTAAAGGCAGCCACGGTGCCCACGAGTGGCAAGTAGGAGAAGAAGAAGAACCAGATGGCGCCTGGCAGCACCATAAGCAGCATGACTCGGTTTCTAATCAGGTTTTTCAAAAATGTAGTCATTGTGGAGATCCTCCTTCAGGCTTGAATGAAAAAGGACCGGACGCGATAAGCAGCCGCCCGATCCTTACGATGTATCGTTACTTGTTTTCCGCTCTCCAGGCATCCAGTTGGCTTTGGGCTTCAGCCATTACTTTCTCCAGTCCGGCTTGATTGAACTTCTCAATCACTTGATCCAGATTGGTCGCCGGGTCCAGTGTACCTGTCATCAGTGCTGCCCAATATTGCTCTTTCACGTTCTGTACCGCCGTCAGTTCGGAAGATACATTGCTTGCATCGAAGTTGAAGCTGAGGATTGGAGAATTGACACCTTCAGCGTTAAACTTCTTGAACTCATCCCATTTGTTGTCCGGGTCATTGCTGTTCAGGAAGAGCAGCATGTTGTTCCCCAGGGAGTATGAAGGCATATCGTAGTTTTTCGATTCAGGCAGATTTTCCATATGCGTGTCATCCACTTTTTTGTAGTGTGTGCCCTCGATACCGGAATCCACCATATTGCGCAGCACAGGATCTGTATTCAGCAGGTTCAGGAATTCCATCGCTTTCTCCGGATATTCCGAGTTGGCAGAGATCGCCATGATGGAGCCTTGTACAGAAGTATTTGTGATGATCGCATCACTGGCTGGAGTCGAAACGACCTCATAACCGTAACTTGCAGACCATTGATTATCCGCGAGCGGCTGGGTCTGTGCACGATCCAGGAACCAGTTGCCCGATGTTGTCAGGTCGTTCGTGGAACCTGTTGTTGCTGCTTCTGCCGATACATAACCAGCTTTGTAGTATTTGTGCATTGTGGTGAGTGCTTCTTTCATTTCAGGCGTTTCCAGTATGTTCACGAGCTTATAGTCTGTTGTATCCAGCTTGATTGCCATCGGCAGGTTCTGGATGACATAGTCATAAGGCACGTAAGGAACATAGTTCTTATCCATGGCAAATGGGGTTACACTCGCCTCGTTTTCCTTGATCGTTTTGAGCAAAGGCTCCAGACTGTCTAACGTACGGACGCCAGAGATGTCCAACTTGTATTTATCAACCAGCATTTGGTTGAACCGCCATACCTCTTGTTGAGGCAGTTCTTTGTTGGCTGGAATTCCGTAATTGTGTCCGTCTACCTTCGAACCACTGAGGAATGCAGGATCAATGGTCTTGGTGAGATCCTGACCGTATTCAGCAAGCAAGTCATCCAGTTCGAGGAATGCGCCTTTTCTGGCATTTTGTACATAGTCGAATCCACCAGATGAAGTGAATAGAATATCCATTGGCTCACCGGAAGCTACGTTAACCTGCATCTTCTGTGGGTAATCACCCCAGTCAACCATCTTCATCGTTACCGTGGCATTAATTTTCTCTTTGGTATACTTGCTGACTTCTTCCATTACTTTATTGACGTCTTTCTGAGGGGTACCGATGGTATACCAGATCAACTCTACCGCGTCATCTCCAGCTTCCCCGGATTCTGAAGCATCTTTGCTTCCTCCACAGGCACTAAGAACAAGTGTGACGGCCATTAACAATGCAAGAACGAGTGAGAAGCGTTTTCTTTGTTTACTCATTTCTTTGATCCTCCCTTTTCGTGTTCCCTTAGTCTCTACAAACTAACTGCTTTAACCTTATCGAATGAAAGCATTTACAAAAAGAAGATAAACTTAAGTTTTCGAGGTACAAATTAAAGAGAAATCGTCCTTAAGGATTAATTTTATCCCTGTTTTAATAAATCGCTTACATGAAAGAGACATGCCGGGTAACCTATGGCACGAATCTCATTACATGCCATTTTTGTTCCCAGTATGTCTCTTGTATTTTAATCCGCAGGACTAACTCACCAGCCAGAACATCAACCAAACACCTTGAAATCCGTCGGTGAAATGCCCACATATTTACGGAACTGCTTATAGAAATACCCCGTCTCCCAATACCCCACATTTCGGGCGATCTCATGTACCTTCAGATTGGAATTACGCAATTGTTCCTTTGCACGTTCAATCCGGTATTTGTTGATGTATTCGGCAAACGTCTCCCCGGTTTCCTTATGGAACAATTGTCCCAAATACACCGGATGCAGATGATAGTGGGCACCCAGCAGCTTCAGGGACAGCTCTTCTGCGTAGTGTTTGTCGATATGCTGAAGCACCTGGTTCACAATCGGATTTTTCAGATCCTGCAATAGGGATTGGATCGTCTGCGACCCAACCTGCTGAAGCGCCCGCACGAGTTCATCAAAAGTGCCACTGTCCAGTACAAGTTGAAGCCCTTGTTGGTATATGGCAGACTCATCCGAATGTTTGATGCCCTCCAGTTCCATTTTGAAGCGAATCACAACTTCCAATGCAGTATTCTGAAGTTCCCCAGGCGTAAGCCCATCCCGATGCTGTTCAAAATCCATGCGAATCTGGTCGGCAAGCTGTTCTGTATTACGGGACAGAATAAGTTTGGCGTACTCCCTCCAATCAATGAAGAAGGTTGCCGTTGAACTTCCGCGCCTTTCCAGTATGGCATGGTCGATTACTTTAAGATCGGGATAAATCATCACATACTGGAGTGCTTTTTTGGCCTCAGCATAACTGGTCGGCGCCTGGTACAGCCCCTTCATCAACCTGCCTGCTCCAATGCGTACCGCAGGATGGGTTACTGTTATCGCATCAGATAATGCCTGTAGGCCATCCATTAACTCCTGTTCCTCGTCGCGAGTACCATGAATGTTGGCAATAATGACAATGTCTCCATCGATATCATGAAATACGTTCAGTTGGGGTCTGTCTCGCAGCATCCCCTCAACGCGTTCAAACATGCCAGCTGTCTGCTCTTTGTCACGCAAGACGGCCACAGCAACGTCGGGTGCATCCAGCGAAAGGTTCATAAACTGGGCGCGTTCTTCGAATTCAGTAGCTGCAATCTGTCCCGTAAGCCATCGATGAAGAATGTTATCTTTTAGAATCTGGATGCCATAAGCATCATCGGCTTGAGGTGATACCGTATGATCCAGCTTGGACGCCGTGTTGCTCAGCGTGGATTCCAGTTCCTCCACATTAATCGGTTTGAGGAGATAATTTTCGATACCCAGCTGCATGCCTTCCTTCAAATATTCGAACTCATTGAAACCACTCAGGATAATGACCTTAATCTCAGGTTGTACTCGCCTTGCTTCCCGAATCAGATCGAGACCATTCATGAGTGGCATCGATATATCCGTAATCAGAATGTCCACAGGCTGAGAAGAGAGCGCATGTAAAGCCGCCTGCCCATTGCCCGCATGACTCACAATTTCCATTCCAAACGAAGACCAGTCCACAATATCGTATAAGCCTTCAATGATGAATGGCTCATCGTCCGCAATAAACACCTTGTACATGTTAAACACCTGTCCCTTCTGTATGTGGATAACGCACCCTGATCCGTGTTCCTTCACCAAGGGTGCTCTCTATGGTAATGCCGAACTCTGGTCCGTACAGGAAACGTAATCGACTATGAACACTGCGCAGCCCGAACATCTGACCGGACTCTTCAGGACGCTCCAGTTCTTCAAGAATTTCCGTCAGGCGTGCCGGTTCAATGCCTTTACCATTATCTCTGACCTCCACCTGTACCACATCATCTGTCTCCTCAACAACAATGGATAATCGGTTATCCGAACGTTCTGTCTGAATGCCGTGTACAACATAATTCTCAATGATGGGTTGCAGGGAAAGTTTCACCACAGGGTGTTGATAATAAGCAGCGTCGATCTGGATCGTATAGATGAAAATGTCCTTGTAGCGGATTCGGAATAATTCCAGATATAACCGGCACGCTTCCATCTCATCCTTCAGTGTATAGTTTTTCTTCTGTTGTACCAGGCTCTTGAACAATACGGATAGGCTATAGATCATCTCGCCGACATCCCGCGCCCCCTGGGATATGGCCCTCATTCGAATAACTTCAAGCGTATTATAGAGAAAATGAGGATTGATCCGAGCCTGTAATGCGACCAGTTCGGTCTCCTTCTGTTTGATCTCGGCTTTGTAGACCCGTTCAATATACAGATTCAGCTCGTCCAGCATATCGTTGAAGCTATGCGAGATCTGCCCCAGTTCATCATCACGCGGATCGTCGATGCGAGCCGTCAAGTTGCCGTACTTTACTTTTTGGGTGAAACGAATAATTCGACGGGTTCGTTTGGCAAAGTTAATAATGAAAAACGCCGGAACCAGCACGGCAAACAAAATACATACAATACTAAAGGAGATGATCGTATTGCGAATACCCGCATAGGTTTCAGCCATCTCTTCTACCGGAACGGTCCCAATGACCACATAACCCTGATCTGCGGAGACGAACTTGTTCACGTACATGTTCTGCTCCTTTTTCATCGAATCCATATCCGTCTGATCAAACAGGGAATCCGCCACATTCACGTAGGGATACTTCTTCCCGTAATAATGATTGTTGGAGTCAAATAACACAGTCCCTTTCGCCGATAACACCACGATTTCTCCCTTGAGATTACTCTCGTAGTTATCCAGCGCATTGCCGATCCCCTCCGAGTCAAAGAAGACAAGAAATTGGCCCAGATTCCGAAGAGTCTGTGTATTGTTAATCGGTACGCGGATGGAGTAGAGCGTAGGGTCCCATTGATTAATCTCTTTGCGAATCCAGTAGTTGGGTGCACTAATATTGGGCGTTTCCATCGCCATCACGTCCGGAATATAGGAATGAGCCACATTCGCGTCCAGCTTGCGGAACTGCTTGTGTTGATTGAAGGTAGACAGATCCTGCTGCTCAGCGCTATAGAACATGAGTTGGTTAATCTGCGAATTGCGATCCATAATGTTCTGAAAATGTTTCAATACATCGGCCGAATAATCGTCCTGATTGGCGTAATATCCATTCGTCATGTGCTGAACATATTCAGCGTACGAGTGATTCATCAGATACGTAATGTTGGCGGAGAGTGCCTCATTCTGATGCATGTCCCTCACCATGTTTTGCACCGCTTCATACTGCTGATGAATGTATCGGTCCACATGTTCCATCGCCGCTTTCTGGATCGCCAGTTCCCGGCGAATCGTGGAGTCGGACACTGACAGGAAGATAATATAAGACAACGTAATAATCGTAACAATCGATATCATCGAGAAGATCAGGAGCATTTTCATAAACATATTATTTTTGAAGAAATTATTGTAAACGCTAACAATTTTCAAGTTGCATGTTCCCTCCGATGCTGTTTTCCTGACTATATAAGTTGAACTAAAGATTATTTACACTGACACTACGATGACAGAATAACCTTCCAATCGCTGTTATCCCCAGATTTTTTCGATTCCCTTTTCTTAAGGGAAAATCCGGTGATAAAGGCGAACGCTTCGCTTCTTCAGGTTTTTTCTGTCCTCTCCGTTTTCGTGTAAATGATTAGTTTAACTTATATAGAATTATATCATTAGGCTTCTGACATTAACTTGTCACCTACAACTTTTCTTTAGTTTATATCTGTGTTTCTTTAATTTCGCCCTATTTAAAAACGCTTTCATCCACTATCGTTAACCATAAGTTTAGCTTTGTGTAAAAGAATACCTTACATTCATTCCACTTGAAGGAGGAACAGCATGACACGCAAACTCAAACCGAAAGGCCTCATTCCCAAGGTCACTGCCATGGTCCTGACCACGGCTCTGCTTGGACAAGTTGTTGCATCATCCGTTTATGCCGGAGACACGCTCCCTTACACCGGTGAAAGTGCCAAAGGGGTGAATCAGCCCTATCAACACGGATACACCTCGGCCCAGATTCTGAACTGGACACCGGAAAGTGATATCCATGGCGATTTACTTCGTGCCCATGTTCCCTTGCAGCCCCGTAATGAAGCCTTCGCTGCCACCCAAGCTTATCCTGAGCTTAGCCCGGACACCCAACTGTTCACAATGAGTGGTGATTACGGCAATGCATTTTTTGATAGCACACCTTATACCAATGAATTCAGTCAGTATCTGTTTAATTATTGGCAATATACAGACTACTACAGCTATTGGCACGGTATGGCCTCTGCAGGAGTACCAGAGGAACTGTACGACCCGAGTAAAGAGTGGACGGAGAAATACTTCGAGTTCGGTATTCTGAACATTCCGAATCCGGCCTACACCAATGCAGCCCACAAGAATGGCGTTAAGTCCATTGCCAATATCTTTTTCTCGGACAATGACCGTGGACCACAGACGTACAAACAAATGCTGATTCAGGATGAGAACGGCAACTTCCCTGTAGCCAAGAAACTGGTTGAGATGGCGAAGTATTATAACTATGATGGATACTTTTTCAATCAGGAAGAGGTTGCCCGGGGTGTAGCCCCTGAGGATATCGCTTCCTACAAGAAATTCATGAAATATCTAAGAGATGAAGGCCTGTACGTTCAGTGGTATGACTCCACCGTCAATACAACAGGCAAGATTCAGTATCAGAACCAATTTAATGGGCTCAACAGCCCCTTTGTACAGGATTCCGTTCTCGGCAGAGTCTCCGATTCCATCTTCCTGAACTATGTATGGAACCACAAGATGCTCCGCGATTCCCGTGATCATGCCCTTAGCCTGGGACTGGATCCACTGGAAACCGTGTTTGCTGGTGTTGAAGGTGGACATGACAAATTCGGCCGCTGGAAGCAATCCTATGACCTGCGCCATAATCTGGATGAGAACGGTCAACCTATGAACAGCATCGCGACATTGGGTGCCGACTTCACCCACAACGCTCTGGATGAAGAGATGGGCGATGGCAGCACCAATCACCGAGCTGAGGATGAGTACCAGTGGATGACCTTTGTACGTGATCGTGCCTGGTGGTCTGGTCCAAATCAGGACCCGACAGATGCACGTCGTAATGCGTCTGCCGATCTGTCAGATGTGTATGCTTCCGGTGCGAATTGGGATGGAATCGCCGCTTATCTGACCGAACGCTCCGTCATCAACGGCTCTAATTTTGCGACCAGCTTCAATACGGGCCACGGTCTGAAATATTATGAAGACGGCGCTGTCTCGAACGATAAAGAATGGTCGAATATCAACATTCAGGATATCCCTGTCACTTGGCAATGGTGGATGGATAGTGAAGGTGACAAGCTCAGTGTTGATTTTGACTATGGTCCATCTTATGAGAAAGGCGCAAGGTACAACTATGACTCCATTGGCGCGTTCAATGGCGGCAGCTCTCTCGTGGTGAACGGTACACTGAACGCGGACAACTTCCTGCGCCTGTACAAGACCGATCTGTCCGTCAACGGACAATCGAAACTGGAACTGACGTATAACAAACCGTCGACTAGTGACGCTTCCTCCCTGCATGTTGGGTTGATCTTCGAAGATGATCCATCCAACGTGGTCAACGTAAATGTGCCTAATTCAGGCCAGCATACGGAAGGCTGGAAGACCGTTTCACTGGATTTGAGCGCCTATCAAGGCAAAACCATTGCCGCTATGGGATTATCCTTTGACCCGAACGGTGAGCCAATTGAGAATTATCAGATGAATATTGGTGAGATCCGTATATTCGATGGTTCAGCGGCTGTACCGGATGCACCGACCGGATTCCATATTGCCAAAGCACTGACCAACACCGACGAACTGGTTGTCGCATGGGACATGAAGGACTATTCAGAGGTCAAGCAATACAATTTATATGAAAATGGCGCCTATGTAGGCGGCGTGTATGATTCCACTTTTTATATCAAATCGCTAAAACAGCCGTCTGGTGAACTGTCTATACGTGCTGTTGGTGCAGACGGTACCGAAAGTGAAGCAACCGTCCTGCCTTATGATCTGAATGCATCCGTTCAGAATATTGATGTGAAATTCAAAAAGAATGGCGATGCTATTGTAAGCTGGAAAAACCCGAAGAAAGCGAAAGACTCGGGCAAAGAGAAAGATAAGAATACCGGTAAAGATAAAGACAAGGATAAAGACAAAGATAAAGGCAATGAGTCTATTCAGCTCACACTAGAAACCGAATACACAAAAGAACCCTTCACCAAGTCACTTCAAGTCAAAAAAGGAAAACAGTCTGCCGTCCTGTCCGGACTTCCGACCAACGGTGAGCATTACGTGCTGAACATCGCTATTGGCGGGCAGAATCCGGTTACCCATACCGGACAGCTCGCAGATCTTCAGATTACACCATACGCCAAGGAAAAGGTGACGGTAAAAGATGGAAAGTACACATTAACCCTCCCGGATCTGGAGGACTGGTACAAGATCTATGTATATGAAAATGGGGTGGCACGCGAGTTCGGAGTCACTTATGTTTCGCAGAAATTCCCGTATATCATTCGGGGAAGAACGAAGCTGAGTGAACTGACCTTCACGCCATCGTCCAGCAACAGCTCATTGAAGCTGGTCATTGAAGATTATGCGGGTAACCAGGCTACTACGATTTTGAGGTAACACTGCAAGGTATTTTCGTGCCCGCCTGCATAACAGAAAAGAAACGTACAGCCCTTCACTTCCCAAAGGAAGTTGAAGGGCTGTATTTGTTGATCTCAACTACCTTTTGAACACCATTTTCCGTTAGCATAGTCTTTCGGATAATATTGAGGATAGATGCTTGCGCAACCGCTTTTTGTCTATTTTATCCACAGCTGTTCTGGGCAAAGTATCCACAATGAACAGTTGAGTCGGCCATTTGTACCGAGCAAGGTGTGGCTCACAAAACGCCTGCATCCGTGTCAGATCCAAACTGTCACCGTCCCGTAACACTATGAAAGCGACGAGTTCCTCGCCATCGTCAGGAAGAGGATGTCCGATTACGGCCGCCTCGATTACCGCTTCATGGGTCACAATAACATGCTCCACTTCGGCACAAAACACATTGGAACCGCCCACAATAACCATATCCTTCAAGCGATCAAACACATAAAGGTAGCCTTCGACATCCAGACAACCGACATCCCCAGTTCGGATCCAGCCATCAGGCATGGTCTCGGCAGTAGCCTCCAACTGGCGCCAATACCCCAGCATGGTCTGTTCACCTCGAACAACGATTTCTCCAGCCTCGCCCGTAACTGTCTCACTTCCGTCCGTATTTAATATCCGAACTTCGAAGGCCTGCTCACCCTGGGCAGCCAGGTCAGCGGGACGTCCTACGGATCGAAGGCGAAGAGGATCGTTCATATGCTGAGCAGGAAAAAGACGGCTTATGGACATTCCACATTCTGCTTGTGAGTAGTTGTTAACAATTAAAGCTTCAGGGAATTGCGATACGACATCCTGAAGTGTATCCGGGGAAATAATGGACCCTCCACAGCCAATAAGCTTTAGGCTCTTCAAGTTTCTACCCCCGACGGATGCCTCGCGGGTAAGATCACGGAGCAGTTGGCCTACTGTGCTGAGTTGTGTAATCTGATCACGTTCAACAGCTTCCATAATGCGGTGTACATCCGCCGGGTATTCGTCTAGGAATACAAGACAGCCTCCGGCAGCCATGGTCGCCCACAACTGGAACTGACCAACCAGATGGGATAGGTTGAGTACTAACACACGACGCCTGAGATCATGACCGAAGCCTGCAGAAGGCGTAAGTTGATTCCAAGCAGCCATACCTCGATGCGAATGCATTACCCCTTTTGGTCGACCGGTTGTTCCGCCCGTATAAATCAGGACTGCCGTATCGTCTACACTTCGATTGAAATGAAAGTTTGGAGGGAATTCGAGTTCCTGCTGTAAAAGAACGGCGAGCGAACTGGCACTCGGCCATTCTTCGTCTGTCGTGAACAGTTTTGGACAATACCCAAGCAGTTTTACCGTGGCGATAGCTGCTTCAGCATGTTGCTCATCATGAATAATCATATGCGGTTCTGCATCCTGAAATATGGCAGCGAGTTCAGGCACTGTTAGCAAAGGAGACGGCACGAGCGGTATAGCTCCGATCCCAACTGCAGCATAGAACGCAACGACGAGTTGGGGATCTGGATCACCTAAAAGGGCAAACCGATCGCCCGCCCGGAGACCTTCAAGATACAGGGCATGACTCAGCCTCTCAACTTGACCGTAAAGCTCCCCATAACTCATTGTTTGGCCGTGTCGTATTAACGCTGGTTCCTCAGGGTACAGACTTGCTGCAATTGGCAATCGTTCGGATAGAAGCAAGCAATCGCCCCCAACATTTAAATTTCCATTTATCCGTTAAGAAAACTATGGAATAAAAAGAGAGTAGCATATATCTGGAATAATAAGTAATCATTATCCTCTATTAAAACCATAAATTCTCCTGATATTACAGTTCTGCCCACAGACGATCCTTGCCGTTAACCTACTCTCTCTAGCTTAATTAGGCATCATGATTCTCGTCCTTAAAGGTACAAAAAAGGATCGTTAGCATTTTTGCAACGATCCCTATTGTCAGTCCGCTAGTTGAAATCAGCAGCTGATCACTTTGATGCCTTCTTAAGTTTTATTAGGCTAACATTCCCAGTTAGCGTAACGATTAAAAGCCTTGTTTCAGAATATTTTATTTAATAATTCCTTTTGCATTGGCTTAATATTAATGATACTTCTGATGGTTTTTGCCTTTAGTTCAGCATCCTCAATTGAACTGGCTAACCCTAGTTCTAACAGAGTGCCAGCTGCTACGGTCCCTGTTCTACCTTTGCCCCCTCCACAGTGAAAGGCAACTTTCTTGCCGGCATTATACGCTCCGACAACCTCATGAATGGCTTGTTTAAAAAGCTCGGCTTCATGTTCTTTCGTATCGTCATCAAGCGGAACCTTTACCCACTTCACTTGAGCTGCTGGATACGCACATTCTGTTGCTTCTTCCCGCAGATCCACCACGACTTCAATACCTTCGTTAAGAACCATTGCCTCTACGTCTGCAGCTCCGCCCATAAAGATTTTATCAGCAACGAGTGCATGGTACTCCTTTTTGACATGATTCATCTTACTTACCTTCTTTCAAGAATTGTTCAATTCGAGCTTTAATTGAATCGCGGACCTCAGCGAATGTAGCTGTGATTTCTTCCTCTGTACCTGTCGCCTTGGCTGGATCATCGAAGCCCCAGTGCCATCTTTCAGCTTTGTCATTACGTACAACTGGACAATTATCGTTGGCATGACCACAAAGAGTGATGATGTAGTCTGCTTGTTTTAAAATATCAGGATCAATCACATCTGATGTATGATTGGAGATATCGATCCCAGCTTCTTTCATCGTTTGAACAGCACGAGGATTTAAGCCATGTGCCTCTAACCCTGCACTTCTCACCTCGTATTGTTCACTACCGAGTGCCTTCAAAAATCCATCGGCGATTTGGCTTCTGCAAGAGTTCCCTGTACACAAAAAGTAAACAAGTGGTTTGTTGTTCATGATTATTGATCTCCTTTATCTTCGGTTTGGCTTACTTGTGTTTTCGCTTCGCCCATTTTTGGATTAATCAACGCTTTGATGATCCAAGCGATAACAACCAATATGGCTGTGATTACGGCAATCATTAACCAAACGTTTATGTTTGTTGAATGGATCAAGTGTAGCCACAAATACAGTCCTGTTAACGTGATAAAGAGCGTTGGGATGGTGAGTACAATCCCAATTTTGAAATAACTTCCCCACGTGATTTTTACATCCTTACGGGACAGTACATGTAGCCACAAAAGTGTTGCGAGCGATCCGATCGGTGTAATTTTTGGACCCAAGTCACTGCCGATAATATTGGCATAAATCAGCGATTCCCGGATGACACCTTGCGTATTGGTTCCATCAATAGCAAGCGCATCAATCATCACTGTCGGCATATTGTTCATAAGCGAAGACAATATCGCAGCCAGAAAGCCCATGCCAAGTGTGGAGATGTAGAGCCCCTGGTCGGCAATAGCTTGAATGACCTTCCCAAGTTCATCCGTCAATCCCACATTTCGTAGTCCATAAACGACGACGTACATACCAATGGAGAAAATAACTACTGCCCATGGAGCCCCTTTGATGAGCTTCCATGTTTGAATAGCGTGACTTCGTCGTGCAGCTAAAATAAACAAGATGGCTATCACCCCAGCGATAACAGACACCGGAACTTGAATGAACTCGCTCATCAAGTACGCAACCAATAGCACGGCTAAGATCACCCAAGATATTTTGAACAGTTTCTTGTCCTTGATCGCATCAGCTGGCTTTTTGAGCTGACTGACTTCGTAGTTCCCTGGAATACTTTTTCTAAAGAACAAGAACAAGACCAAGAGACTCGCTAAAATTGAAAAGAAATTGGGAACAATCATACGACTGGCGTACTCCACAAAACCGATACCGAAGTAATCCGCAGAAACGATATTGACGAGGTTACTGACTACAAGTGGGAGCGAAGTTGTATCTGCAATAAAACCACTTGCAATAATAAAAGGTAAAATCATCTTTTGATCAAATTTGAGCGCTCGAACCATGGCGAGTACGATTGGTGTTAATATCAGTGCGGCGCCGTCATTTGCAAAGAACGCTGCTACTCCTGCACCAAGCAGCACAACATAAACGAACATCAGCTTGCCATTACCTCTTGCGAGCCTTGCCATGTGTAATGCAGCCCATTCAAAAAATCCGATTTCATCTAAAATCAGCGAAATTAGAATAATGGCTACGAAAGCAAGCGTGGCGTTCCATACGATTCCTGTGACCGTACCTACATCGGATAGACTGACGACTCCAAAAAGGAGAGCAAGGACAGCTCCAGCTGACGCTGACCATCCAATATTAAGTCCCTTAGGTTGCCAAATCACAAAAGTCAGTGTAAGCAAAAAGATTAAAATTGCGATAATGGTCATGCTTCCTCCTGAGGACCGCAGCAGTTTTTCAATCCTGCTATTTTGTTTTTCATGGAAGGCAGGTACGGATACACACATTGAACATATGCTTTCGCGTCCGGATTAAGAGAGTAGTAAACCCACTGCCCTTTTTTCTTTTCATTAAGAAAACCAGCTGCTTTCAGTTTTCGAAGATGCTGACTGGCGTTTGGTTGAGACATGCCAATAATATCTGTGATATCACATACACAAAGTTCCTGTTCTTTAAGTAATGCAACGATGGTCAACCGTGTTTTATCAGCCAATAACTTATACGCCTCAGCCATCTCCTGAATTTTTTGTTCCATATGTACACCTCCTGTGATATTCTCGTTGGTTTCATTTAATAATATAATCATATAATAAACCACTTATATAATCAATCACGAATATATTAGGTTTACTACACCAAAAAGTCGGCAATAAAAATTGCCTACTTTACCATTGCTATCTTTGCTCTCGAACTAAATATTTACATTTTGACTTAATAAAATAATGACCGTCTTTCATTTTAATAATATCCTTTGTTTGATAATCAATGACTCCACCTTGATCTAATGATTCATCATGTTGATATACCTCTACGTGCCATTGTTTTAAGATTGCATCACTAAGTTGTGCTGCCATCCTCCTGAAATTCGATAGCTCACAATCTTTTCACAAGCGATTGTACAGCTTTTTTCGCGTCTTTCCCAGAACCTCGAATCGTCGCAGACGCAAATGAGGTCTGCCACGGTATACCTACGAAATGGATACTTTCATCGCTTTGTTTTAAAGGTACACCTGATGAATCAAGAGCGTTTAATCCACTAAGATATTCGAAATCCGGAATATAACCTGTGGCAAAAAGAACGACATCCACATCTTCACGAGTCTCATCTGCCCACACTATCCCATTTTCCGTAAAAGCTTTAAACATCGGTTTGGCACCTGGCTTAGCTTGATCGATAGCATTTTTATATATACCCGTATCAAGGACACCGTCACTACTTTTTTGCAATAATCGTTTGCCCCAATTGGATTGATCAAGCCTAAGTATGGTTAGCCAAAAGTGAATATCTTTCCCCGCAATGACCTGCGGCTTGAATTTGATCGGGCTTCTGGATGCAATCGTAACATGAGCCGTACTAGCAAGTTCAACCGCTATTTGTATCGCCGAATTTCCGCCTCCAACAACAATGATCCGTTTGTTTTTAAACTCTTTCCCATTTCGGTAGTCCTTGGCATGAAGCATTTCCCCCTTAAATTCATGCATGCCAGGAATGTCTGGAATATGAGGATTTACGAATGCCCCGCTTGCACAAATGATGGACCGTGTAGGAAACTGTTCTCCGCTTGAGGTATGGACTGTATAGATATTACTTTCCTTATCCACTTTGATTACTTCTTGCCCTGAGTGTATTGGAAAATTGTATGTAGCCGCATAAGACTTTAAGTATTGTACAACCTCATCTCTACGCGGATAAACATTTGCACCGCCTGGAAATGGGAGCCCTGGCAATGAGGAATAGGGTGCAGGCGAGAACAACGTTAAGCTATCATAATAATTTGCCCATGATCCTAAATGTTCTTCACTTTTTTCCAGTAAGATAAAGTTCCATTTAGCTTCTTGTAAGTAATAGGCCGCTGCCAAACCGGATTGACCACCACCAATAACGATGCAATCATAAATCATGTTTTTCAATTTTCTCCCTCCTTCTATAAAAAGCTACTGCATCACGATTCGGATGCAGTAGCTCTGAATTCCTGATTTATCCGCAGCAAGAATCTGATCCTGCCTTTTCCGTTTTTGAAGTAGAGTAGCAATTTGTAGTGGCTTCCTCTACCTGAACTGGTTCACAGCAGCTGTCCGTGCTACTAGCACCTAGACTGCAAACACCCGTCTCCGGCAGTTCCAGCTCTACTTTTTGCGCTGAATCCATATCTCCCACCAAAGCCGCTACAATGGATCTGACTTGCTCATATCCCGTTGCCATTAAGAAGGTTGGCGCTCTTCCATAACTTTTGGCACCCACGATATAAAAGTCCTTTTCAGGTTGACGCAGTTCTTTTTCGCCATGTGGTCTAACTGTGCCGCAGCTGTGTATATTGGGATCAATTAATGGCGCAAGCTCATAAACACAGTCTAAGCTTGGGTCCGTTAATACCCGTACTTCTTGCACCATTGATAAGTCAGGGCGAGAACCTGTGTTACCTACAATTTCATCGATGTGATCCATAACCACTTTTTCATTTCGAATGGTTCCGGAAACCTGGATCTTTTCACCTTGTTTTTGAAGTTCTTCAATATGGAATGCCGTTAGGACCTTTACGGCACCGGATTCAACCACTTTTTGAATTCGAGTACCCAGTTCTCCCCTTGCCTGAAGCCCATCTAATTCGCGTCCACCATAAACATCCTCAATATTTGCCTTGCGAATAGCCCAAACGATTTCAGTTCCCGACTCTTCTTTTTGAAGCTCGGCAAGTTCAAGCAACGTGTTGATCGCCGAATGTCCGCTCCCTACAACAAGCACCTTCTTGCCTCTATAACGATTTCTCTCTTTTCCTAATACAGCAGGAATACCGTATGAAATGTGACTTTTAAGCGCTTTTTCCTCTTCTGAAAATATACCGTCTGAACGAAGCGGGTTAGGATTGGACCATGTCCCAGAAGCATCGATAACAGCCCGCGCTTCATAAATAAACGAAGATCCGTTTTGTTCAACATGGATCACGAACGGCAGTTTCTCACGCCCACTTGTTTTCACTTTGCTTAACCCTTTGCGACTGATCGCAGTAACTTTCGTATTCAAATCTATATTTGGACTTAATTCAGGCATCTCAGCCAAAGGTTTTAGATAATACTCAACAATCTCCTTACCCGTTGGGATCGTTTCGTTTTGTGGAGCAACCCAATTCGCCTTCAGCAGCAACTCTTTAGCAGCCTTATCGATGTTATACTGCCATGGCGAGAACAGTCGTACATGTTCCCATTTTCTAATGTTTGCCCCCACTTCATCTCCAGCTTCAAACAACATAAACGGCTCACCTTTTGAAATAAGTTGTGCCGCTGCCGCAAGTCCAACCGGTCCAGCTCCAATGATTGCAACAGGTAATTTACCCTTCTCTTGTACTGGTGCTTCGCAGCAGTTTACTTGGTTCACAGGAATATTTTTAATCATGTTAGTTTCCTCCTCATGATTATTTGTATTTTGCAAGTATTATATTAAATAAATGGGATAAGTATTATCCCAGTGGTGTACAGCATACGCTGGATTTCGCCATACTTTCGTTTAGCAGTTTGACGGCGTTGATGACCATATCCCGTTCAAACTCAGACATATGCGAAAAGACTTCTTTTAAATAATCATTCATCTGCTCATCAATGACCGTAGCAACAAACTTACCTTGTGTAGTCAAGGATAATATGTAAATCCGTCGATCTTCAGGTAAGGGCGTTTTTTGAACCAAACCCAACTTTACGAGACTTTGAACCTGGCGGCTAAACGTCGTGATGTCTATGGAGAGTGCATCTGCCACTTGCTGAATGGATGGATTATGCTTACGATCAATTTCATAAATAATATGACTTTGAACAAGTGAAATATCTAATCCTCCTGCGGTGCAACAGTTTTTATCCAACAATCCAAAACGCCGTGTCATGATCTGAAACATCTCTCTTACGTTGTTTTCCAATTACCTCACCTCTCGTTATAGTTATACCCTTATTATTTGCAAAATACAAATGTTTTTTTATTTTTCTTTCCCCCTTCCCATTTCAAATTACATTGTGATATATAAACATATACAAAAACAAAACCATAGGAGTGATCAACATAGTAATTCTGCGGCAAGCTACCGAAGTGGATCTGGGAAGCATTCTAACTATCTATAACCAAGGTATTGAAGACCGCATTGCCACGCTAGAAACAGATATAAAAGATGAAGCTTACATGTCTGAATGGTTTAACAAGCACCAGGGGCGATACTCGGTACTTATAGCCGAACAGAATGATCAAGTGGTCGGATGGGCTTCTATCAATTCATATAACCCTAGAAGCGCGTATGACGGTGTCGGTGACCTCTCCATTTATATTCATCGTGATCATCGCGGCAAGGGGATCGGAAAACAGTTGCTTCAGAAATTAGAGGAAATCGGTAAACAGAATAACTTTTATAAGTTTGTTCTTTTTACATTTCCATTTAATACGCTAGGTCAGAGCTTATATCATAGAGCCGGATACCGAGAGGTAGGTGTATTCCAGAGCCAAGGCGTTCTAGAAGGGAATTTTGTAGATGTGATGGCAATGGAAAAATTATTATAAGCATTGATATCTTTATTGTTTAATGTCCAGTAGCAATAGGTCTTTTAATCGTCGAAATTTATGATGCTAGCAAAAATTGTACCTTGGTTTACGAATTACTCAAACGCAATACATTAAACTAACCTGCCCGTTAGCTTAACAAATGATGACGAGCAATCAATATATCGTGTTGCAAATACTGATTTTATCGTAATGATAGAAATATTGTTATTCCTTATCTTTAATATCTTCCATGAAATTCAGGGCAGCCTCACTTATCTCCTTGTATTTGGTCCAATGAAGATAATGATGACCTTTTAAAGGAATGATTGTACTTGAAGGATTATTCGTAAGCTGTGTTTGTAAAAAAGTAAACTTTGATCTCCCGTCCCTACTCTCCCTGCCATCGTCTCTTGTAAAAAATAATACGGGCAGATCTGAGGGGAATGACATACGAGCAGTTTTTTTCACATTATCACCCAGTTCATTTGCCTCTTGAACAACATTATTATTGTAACCGTTCCATGCCGTCATGGCTTTTGTGATTGCTAAATTCTCTTCCGAGTAAGTACCCTCACTGTCAAGGGGAAGATAACCACTACTATTCAAGGATATCACGAGTCTAGTTAATCCGATGGGCGCCGCATATCTCATATAACGCGGCATAGTCGGAGGGGATTCATTGAAATAGGCAAGGGCCGCCGGTAGCGTCGCATCTATTCCTACAACCGCTTCAACTTCCTCAGGATACTCATGAGCATAGTACATACTGTAAATTCCGGAAATTGAATGCGGCATTAATACATATGGTCCTTTTATATTTAATTGCTGCAACGCACTTCTTAGTTCCTCAACGATGTGCTCCACCGTTCTATTCTTATCCGTCATATCACTCCAGCCATATCCGAATGGCTCTATGGCGACAACTCTGTTATGCTTGGACATTTCATTCATTAAAGGCTCAAAATCTAGCACAGGTGACGCTGTTCCCAGTCCGGTTAATAATACAATGGTTTTGGGTCCGTTACCTTTTGTGTAGACATGCATCCGTTTATCCTCAATTTGGATATACTGCCCTCTTGCCGGGTATTTATAATGTTCTACCAGCTTCATGATATGATGAAAGCCAATCCAGACGATCACAGCGGACAACATGAACAGAAGCAGTCTTTTAAAGATGGTTAGAATCTTATTTTTCTTTTTGACACTCATGTAGTATTTTTCTCCCATCCATATTTTCTCGTCTTGAAATGCCCTATTAGAGCACATACGGTGCATTTAAATTTCTTCCGCTTGATATACAGGCTCACTGAAAACATTGTTGTTTTCCGGCTCCAGTGGGATCCGAAAAACCGCAATCCCCCTTTTTATTTGCTATCTGAATTCTTTTAACAGCAGATTTTCCATACCAAGTCTTCGAAACACCTGCCTTTCCAATCATGTGTTGTTCATTTGATTATCATATTGGAACATCATATGGTTCCAGGTTTAAGGTGAAGTATCGACCAAGTTTAAGTTTAGTTTAAAGTTTTAGTTTTTTTGTTGTCTATGAGCACTTTTAGAATTTGATCGGTGCCGAAATTATTCTTAAAAGTGCTTACTCTCAGATATGCCCGTTAGTTGAACATGAATTTAGATATGGCTCATCATTAATCAGTCTTAAATCCACTTATAAAGGGTCTGTTGCCCATAGGATTCCAATATTTATTTTGTCCACTGCAACTATTCCCGTATCAAACGTATGCCAATGTGAGTTAGTTATCGTTGTCCAAGAGTAGAGCTTAAAGTAACCAGATTTCGAGTCAAACCTTGCGTTTGTATAGAAAATGGCATCTTTCTGAAATTGATCTAAAAAATATTCACTTAATTCATCTGCCATCGGTTTTGTCTTCAAATCAATATCATGGGTCATGTCTTTTGAAAGAACATATATTAAAATTTTTTTAGCATAATCTTTATCAACCATTCTCCAGTTACCCTCTAACTTATCTGCAATATGGCCCATTCGCTTCAAAAATGCCTCCAATATACTTCCTTTCTCAATATTATTTTTTAATTCTATACCGTATGTAACTTTACCTGAATTCCTCTTTGATAATAAACTCTCGAACTCATCATCATTTTTTATCATATTCCTACCCGTTACCTCCTTCTTTGGAACCTCTAGTTAAAAAACCTTCTATGAGAAGTTTGAAACTCCTCCTTCAACTAACCTGCCCGTTATTAGCTTAAAGCGATCAAAGTATATGTCTATTCGACATTCAGTACATGTTCTTGTCCTCTCAATATCCGGTGCCCCGGATATAGTCATAGTCTCACACTTTGATGCCAACCGATATGCCCCTTCTACATTCAGATTTAGGTAACCCTCCGAATCTAACAAAATATCCACTTAGGGGATGGGAGCGGTCCCAGTCAGGATTCTCTTCTGGTATCCCCCTTTCATAAATAAACGCCCGGTTTCTTCATAAAACACTACTGACATACAGTTGTCAGTAGTGTTTTTGTATAGTCGGAGTAAGTAATCGTAAAGGGGTAGGAGATCAATGCGAAGTATTTTGGTTCAAAATGATACGATACGTTGTATCACTTATTATGGGAAGGATGGTATCTCGTGAATTTTGCTTCTATACGCATTATTACCGACGACGTAGATCGTCTCATCGAGTTCTATGAGAAAATCACGGGGGTTGCGGCGGAACGCCCCGCGCCTGTCTTTGCCGAATTCGTTATGCCATCGTGCACCCTGGCGATCGGCCACTCCCAGACGGCGCAACTGTTCGGTGATGGTTCCGCAGTGGCGGCCGACAATCACACTGTCATTATCGAGTTCCGCGTCCATGATGTCGATGCCGAATACGAGCGTTTGAAGCCGTTTATCAACGAGTGGGTAAAGGAACCTACTACGATGCCGTGGGGGAACCGTGCCGTTCTGTTTCGCGATCCCGACGGTAACCTTGTTAACCTCTTCGCGCCGGTGACCGAGGAAGCAATCAGACGGTTCAGCGGTAGGCGTTGACGGACAGTTGAAGTCAGTGAGGCGAATTTCGTAATTAGCAATGTTACTGAACGCATAAAGAGACCATAGCGACGAGCTATGGTCTCTTCATTATATCTAGGTTCTTCATTAATTATCGAGTAATGGATCTATTTCGCGATCTCGCAGGTGCTGGCAACCTGTTTGTAATTGCGCTATCGTTTCCCGTTAGCGTTGTATTAGGGTTCAGCTTAACGGGTCTATCAGCGAAAAGGGTACCTTAATAGCTCAGGTGCTCTTGGTGGATTAGTTCATCATGTCCTCCCGACGGAGCCAACACAATTAAGAGAAGGCGTCGATACGTAGTGCAAAATGTACAAGAAATCGCTCAAATATAACGGAATGGAATTGAACTTATGGGTGCTGTTTGCTTCAATATTCTCCTTTTATTACAAAGAACGTACCTCGAATTGTCCCAGCCAGTTTGGACTTCTGTCTAGCAAATTTAAACTTCTTTTCTTCCAGCTCTTGAGGCACTTCCATCCCCTCTGAAAGCTTAAAACCAACGGCCCGCTTTTTGGGGTTATCCAATGTATACATGACGTTGACCGCCAGACCATCTTCATAAAAGACGTAGGCCCATCTAATATTATCCACTTGAAAGTGAGATGTTTCCAATGGTTTGGCCGCAAACTCAATACCACGTTCTTCTTTCAAAATTCGGCTCACATACGCAAGCGTCTCCTGGCTCTCGCCGGCTGGTACGACCGTAAATTCATGCTGGTATTTGTTCATAAAGTAACGGGCTTCATTCGCTCGCATACCAGCAAGCGCTTCTGCTACTGGTGAAGATTCTAGACCAACTGTGGACACATTTTTAAAACCAACGATAGGGGACATCCTCGTTCCTCCTCTGATTTCATTTACTTCTCCACAACCGGAATCCACATTTCCCCATATACTAGGCCGTCTCGCTGCCCCATCTCAACCGTTGCATTGGGCCCGCCAACATAAGCAAAATCGTCGGCTGCTGGCAAGACTTGACCAAAGGCAATACCAGTCAGCCTATTACTCAACTCATCAGCCGTCTTCCCTTCCCCTTTGACGACGAGATATTGTCCTTCAGGGAATTGGATCACTCGGTGTTCTTCTGGTACCGACGCTTCGGTCATGACGCCGGCATAATACATCATCTTGTGATTTATCGCTTCGTTCACGGCAAAAATGTAGTCGTTCGCAGCGACGGCCTTTAAAGCGTCAAGCCTTCCATCCTGCGCCACAGATTGCCAAAAGTCTTGCTTCTCCTTGTTCATACCTGCATAATCCGTGTAATCGCTCTTCAGCTCCGTGCCAATACCTAGAACGATAAAGCTGTCTTTTTTTTCAAGGGTATACACTGCCATGATTAACACTCCTTTTTCTGAAATGGATCAAATGAATTGTCTTTCACTTGATACGTCTATAATAACTATAAATCATGTCAAAATGTGATACTGTTTATCGGAGCCATGCACGGCCTTGTGTTAAATTCCCTACCCATTACAGTTTGCGGTTTTTCGGACGCAGCGCCCAGGAGGCAATGCCAAGCAAGGCATATAAAAGCGGAAGAATAATATGGAATCCGTAATCGCCGTAATCGTTAGCGAACGCATGGGATAGGGCAGCGCCCGTCATGAGAAAAAAGAGACCGCTATAAGCCCATTCCTTAAGCCGGGGGAAACCTGGCACTACGATCACGATGACTCCAAGCAATTTCCAACCCCCAAGAATGTTCGTGACATATAAAGGGAAACCAATATCAGTCACTAGATCGACATTCCCCCCATATCGCATCAGTTGCCCGATACCGCTTAATGCAATGGAGAATGCGAGTACTATTGTGACAACCCAATAAGTGACCATCCTTCCAATAGGACGGTATTCTTCTTTTGCAATTTTTTCATTACCGATGATCGTACTCATTTTCATTCCTCCAATGATCTCGTTTATTTTGAATTGATCAAATGATTTGTTATTTCACTTGATACGTTTATAATAGCTATAAATCATGTCAAAATATGATACTGTTTAGAGGGCCAAATGAAAAAAATTGAACGGATTAACATCATCATGCGGTACATCAATAACCGCGCTCAATTTACCATTTCTGAAATCATGCGAGAATTTAACATCTCTCGTTCAACAGCCATTAGAGATATTAGAGAAATTGAAGCAATGGGGATGCCTCTTGTCGCCGAGGTCGGGAGGGACGGGGGTTATTTTGTTATGAACAACTCTGTCCTGCCGACTGTCCGCTTTACCGATAATGAGATTAAAGCTCTATTTATTGCCTTCATGGCCACAAAAAATCAACAGCTCCCATATCTCAAGAGTCGCCATTCTTTAGCGGAAAAATTACTCGGTCTTATCTCGGAAAGCCAGCAAGATGATCTCGTTCTGTTAAATCAAACCCTGTTGTTCGAAGGAACCAACCCCCACAATCCCGACCTGCTTGATCTGTCAGATCTGCCCCATCCTATGTTAGAACAATTGATCCAAACCATTCTTATGGACAGCTATTTAATGGTTTCCGTCGAGGAATCGAGACAAATAAAGTCTTATCCCATCTATTTGTTGCACCTTTACCGCGAAAAAAGCTCTTGGCAAATTGAAGGCTTTGATCTCGAGGAGGAAAAGAGACGGATTATTCCTGTCGATAATCTCACAGATGTCAAACCATACCCTAAGAAAAAAAGAATAAATAAGAAGAAGATTGTAGAACAACTAAGCAAGCAGGAAGAAGCCATCAACCTTGTCCTAGAACTTGGTCCAAAATCGATTGCCCAGTTCAAAAAATACCATCCCTTAAAAATCTCAATTTCATACACAAACCCTTTTCAGACTACGGCTATTTTAAAGACTTTCATCAATGTTCATCATCCGGATGAGTTGGCCGAAATAACAAATTGGCTGCTTTTCCTAGGTCGAGATATTAAGGTCAGGGAAATGCCGATAGAGGTTGTGGAAAGTTTGCAGGAGAGTATAGCTTTATTAGGGAACTCTTGAAGATAATTTTTTCAATAAGTCTTTCTGTGTTTGTTGGTGTAGTGTTGATTGGAGAGGCTTGGCTTGTTAGGTTGCTAGATTCTTCTCTATTAGAAATAGTATCCGTGTCGTCTGATTTTCCGCATGCAGAGAGAAGCAATGCCCTTAAGTTAGGTAGTTTTTTCTGGATTATCACAACGATCTGGAGGGAATAACATCACGTAACCGCCTCCCCAACTACATTATCAACTGCATCAGCTTCGTTCCATACTCTTGATAAGTCAGTAGTTCCAATTGCTGCTATATCAACTTCTGTGAACTCTTCGACGTATCAGAGTATACCTAAGTTAAAAAAAACGACAGGCTCAAATAAAATTGTCTGGAAAGGTGACAACATCACGATAACCGCGAACACCTTAAAGCAAGATGCTGCTGCCGACTTTGAGCAAAACATAATTGACACAATTGTAATTACTCATAGTAAAGAAAAGCACACCCTACAAACGAGAGATTTTGAAGTTAAATTATTGGATATCACTAGTGTTGCTCAATCTCCATCGAATGAATGGATTGCTATCCAAGCAGAAAAAAGTGCCGGCAGCAACCTCATTCTCGTGAACCTTAAAACAGGAAAGTACACGATTTTAAAAGAACGTCTTGAAAAAGCAGGTAAACAAGGTGTAGAAACAATTGCCTCATATAATTGGTCACCAAAAGAAGACATCATTGCATTTTCTTACGGAAATACGGAGAAAAGCACTCTGGCAATATACGATACTAAGAAAGACAGTTTTGTTTATCCCCCTCGGGCAACCAACTATATTAGCACAGGTCTAATATTATGGCATAAGAACGGAAAAAGTATTGATTTCATTAGTGAGTATCCTTCAGATCAATGGATTCTTTTCAGATACGATACAGAAACCAAAAAAGTTAAGCCTGTTAAAAAAATGACTCAGAAAGAATTTCAGCAGTGGTTTACATTAGATAAATATCCTACGAAATAATGAAAAGAGTTGATTGAACGAATAAAATACGCTTCTTTCGTTCAACTTATATAGCAAAAAGGCGAGTCTCCATTAATCGGGGGACTCGCCTTTTTGGTTTTATTACAAATATTTAAGAAGTGCCTTTTTGCTTACTCGCCTGCATCTGCTGGGCGAATCGCATCATTTCTTCGAACTCTTCCTCGGATACGGCATCTCCATCGGTGCTTATGTCTTGTACAATCGGAATTTCGGGCTTGGCTTTGGTTCCTTTGCCGTATGTACGGGTACGGGTTCCAGCTGCACCAGCAGCCTGTTTGCCTTTGACCTTGGCCTGGTCGCGAATATATTGAACAGCTTTCTCGTAGGAGTTCACCTGTTTGAGCAACATGTTGGAGGCGATTGCCTCAACGAAGTTACGGTTAATCCGCTGCTCTCCGCCGGATACAAGCAATGCCATCAAATAATGAATCAATACATTGATGACTTCACCAGGCAACTTGTAACTCAGATCAATTTTCTCAAATATATCGATCAGATTGTCCGGTACTGCACCTGGGAAGAACGTCTGCAACAGACGCGTATATGGCTCATTACGCAGCATCATGTTGTATTGATGAATATCACACTTGGTCATAAATTGCGGAGGTACTTCAACGTAGTATTCCATCTGCACACCATGCTCGACAGGTGGTTCACCAGAATCCTCTTTCCGTTCAGGCTCCTCCATATGCTGTCTCAGTGCCACGACTTTGGCTGCCTGGACGGTCTGTTGCTCATGACGCTTCTTCGTCTGCCTGAACTGCATGCTCGCCTTATGCTGGAGATCATCCAGAATCAGCTGGCCCTGCGGACTGAAGATATCATCTTCGTCCAGCAGTCGGCATACATCCTGCACACTGAGATTAAACTTGTTTACGACATAATTTACAATGCCCAGTTGTTCGTGATCGAACCGCAGCTGCTCTACATGACGGCGATTAACCGACTCCCGCGGAAAACGCAAAATAATGTCGGCATAGTTCAAACTGTTTTCTTCCGCTGCATCATTCGTGCCTGTCCGCTGGGCCGTAGTCGATACTTCCGACAATGCTTGCTCCAATTCGTAATCAATCACATGGGTATTCAATTCAAATATATCGTAAAAGGGAACGGAAATATTCTCTTTATTGGCTGCCGGATAAGGTGCGTCCCCATTTTCCACTGCCGAGAAACCGGAACGCAGGGAAAGGACGGCGAATTTGCCTATTTTGTCACGAAGCAGCAGTGTCAAATGCTGTGTCCGGAAAAATTCTGCCGGAGAGAGCGGCGGTTGCAGCTCATATTCGTAGATGTAATCATCATTTTCCGGTATATATAGCCGTGAAGTCTGAAGCAGCCCCACTGCTTCAAGCTTGGACGCCTGCTCTACCAGATATTTACGCCCTTTCTCACTTGGCTCCAGTCCAAGTGTCATGAACAGCCTCCGTTGCTGTTCAAGCGGCGAATAACCGACCTGTTCACCGGGAAGATGCTGAAACAACAGCCGATACAAGCCAACCGCAAAAGCACCTACCATGGGCTGATATGCTCCTGTAAGCATACGGTCATCCAGGGCGCTAAGTCCAAACTCCCTGTATACGCAGTAGCGATGATGTTCAGTATAATGGTGCAGATTCTTCATGCGCATAGCCTGATCTCCTTCTCCCCAAAAGTATGTTTATCTATTCTATCATAAATGTCTGATCCTCAAATGCTCAAAAACAGGTAAAAAGATGGCCTGTTCTCGCTCCGTTTCGTCCTAGGTCGACATCATTCACGTTTTCGCCGAATTAAGCAACTTTTGAAAAAAACATGTCGAGAGTCGCTAGAATACTATAAAAGCTCTGGCAGCAGAATACAAGTGAAGATCTGAAGAGAATGTTCTCCAGATATATATGAAGCACAACTGTACAATCATTCATCTTATATCAATGAACAGCAAAAAAGCCTTCCCTTTGTACGCGTAAGCGTTTACGACAAAGACAAGACTTTTACGCGATTACAGTCATGCACGTGTTACCTCTTTCCAGCAAACTAAAACATTCTGTACCCACCCAGACGCAACTTCTGGATCGTCCAGCCACTGATTACCGCACCAGCCAGTCCAGCGATCCCCGTCATATAGTCTACAATCTGGAAAGAACCCAGATGTGACATCAGAGACGACGTTTGATCCCATAGAGAGTACACGACGATAGGCAAAATCACAATGATGAACAGATAGGAAGGAAACCAGGTAGTCTTCATTAACATGTTCAGAATGAAACCGATACCAAACATCATAACGAAAAATAATACCATTAATACCAACACAGGTATAAATTGCATCGGGCGACGTTCACCTCTTCTTTCACACATTCGGGTTTCACTTCTGGATAGTAGTTAGTGTACCGCAAAAAATGTGGCGAAGCAACGAACTTTCTGGACAAATTTCCCTATATTCATGCTCTGTTCATTTGCCCTTCTGCTTCATCTTGGGATACAATGTAAACGATAAAGTACTCACCCGTCCCTTATAGGGATTTGGAAATATACCTTGCAGGAGGAACATAACCAATGAACGAAGCAGCATCAACACTGGAGGGCTGGTACGCCCTGCATGATTTTCGCTCGATTAACTGGGCCGCCTGGAAAGCAGCAGATGATGAAGAGCGTGCTGTAGCACTGGACGAGCTTCAGGAATTCTGGAAAGAATGGAAAGAAGTCGAGGATTCATCCAAAGGAAGTACGGTCGTGTATACGGTTGTAGGTCAAAAAGCAGACCTCGTCATGATGCACCTGCGTGAAACGCTGGAAGATCTGAAGGCTGTTGAGAACGCGTTTAACAAAACGATGTTTGCTCAATACACAACCAAATCGTATTCCTACGTCAGTGTAGTGGAACTGAGCAACTACCTTTCCAAAGAAGGCGAAGACCCGATGCAGAATCCGGATATTATCGCCCGTCTGAAACCTGTTCTGCCGCAACGACAATACATCTGCTTCTATCCGATGAACAAAAAGCGTGAGCTGAATGACAACTGGTACATGCTGTCCATGGACGAGCGTCGCACCATGATGCGCAGTCACGGCATGATTGGCCGCAGCTATGCGGGTAAAGTGAAACAGATCATTACCGGCTCTGTCGGTTTCGACGACTGGGAATGGGGCGTTACACTGTTTGCGGATGATGCACTTCAGTTCAAGAAACTCGTCTATGAGATGCGTTTCGATGAAGTTAGCGCCCGTTATGGCGAATTCGGTTCGTTCTATGTGGGAAGTCTGTTGAACGAAGGAACACTGGAAGACATGCTTAAGCTGTAAAAATAGCACAAAGCACAATAAAGCACCGCGACATCTCCTGTAAAGGATACTGTCCGCGGTGCTTTATTATGTATCAATATTCTACCACCTTAAAAAACGAAGCGTTCGCCTAAAAGCTTTCTGAAAGAAAGCTGCATCGGAAGCATACGCTATCACCGGATTTTCCCTTTAAAAAAGGGAATCAAAAAAATCTGGGGATAACAGCGATTGGAAGGTTATTCTGTCATTGAAGTGTATGTGTAAACATCTTTAGTTCAACTTATATCGTCTCTAATCTTGCTCCTCATCTACCGCTTTCAGCGATTCCAGAAACTCTGCTGTGGCCCGGTCACGGTCACGACCCTTCTCTTTAAGTCGCTCAATCGCCGGCAAAATGAGAATATCCACTTCTTTCTGCACGATATAGGCCAGATCATACTGATCTTGTTCCTCCAGATAACCACCGACCTGCATCAGGGCGTTGTATCGATCCAGTTCCTCACGCGTTAATAGTCCCCGGACCTGAACACTGCAATGTCTCATCCAAAAAACCGCCCTTTCTTCAGGACTAACGGAATACCACCAATGATGAACAAATAACGCAGATCAACCAGCTTCTTCAACTGAGCCGCTTTCCAGCCCTTGTATTTCTTGCCGCCTACAACAGCAATGGCTTCACCTTTACCCAATGAAGCAACCGTACCCTTGCTCGTAAATACAAAAGGTTGTGGCTGTTTCTTGCGAATGGATGCCACGACGTTCTTGGCACAGTTCACGCCCTGCTGCATCGCAATCTGTGCTGTTGGCGGATATGGACGCCCTTCCTGGTTGAAGACTAGTGAATTGTCACCGATGACATAGACATGCTCATGTCCAGGCGCACGCAGATACTCATCTACCTTCACACGTCCCCGCATCACTTCAAGGCCTGCCTGTTCAAGCAGTGAGTTGCCTCGAATACCGCCGGTCCATACGACTGTAGCAGCATCAAGCTTTTCACCCTCACCTACAATAACCCCGTCCGGGAGACATTGCTTGATTGGAACACCAATTTTGAAAGTAACGCCCTTCTTCTTCAGCACGTTCATCGCATGCTCTACCAGTTCCGGATCAAATCCAGGCAAAGCTGAAGGCGCTGCCTCTACATTGTAGATGTGCACATGCTTGGGATTCACGTCGAACTCCTTGCACAGCTGTGGAATGCGATCTGCAAGCTCAGCTACGAATTCAACACCACTAAAACCAGCTCCACCTACGACAAACCGAATACGATTTCGTTTGTTGTCGTTTTTGTACATCGCAAATTGATATTCAATGTGTTCCCGAATCAGTCTGACCGAGTTAATGCTGCGGATTGTCATGGCGTGATCGAGCATACCCGGGATACCGAAGGTCTCGGGTTCGCCGCCTAGTCCAATAATCAGATAATCATACGATAACGTGCCGTCCTCCAGAATAATCTTCCGATCCTGCAGACGAATCTCCTTCACAGAAGACTTAACCAGATCAATCTTGAACTCATCAATCAGCTTGGAAATGGGAACTCTTGCATGCTCAATGGTATCCGTGCCAGCTGCCGGCATATGTAGATGTGTAGTAATATAATGATAATCATGCCGGTTCACCAATGTGACGTCGGCCTCGTTATAGTTCAATTCCTTCTGCAGCCGCTGGGCTGTCAGAATCCCGCCATAGCCCGCGCCGAGGATGACGATTTTGGGAATACTGCTCATGTCTATACCCCTTCCGGTTTCACTTGCATCATCCCGATCTTGGGTGAGATGCAAAATGCACATACTTACAAATATTGATGAGGTCTTGCCCATTATGACGACAAATGTTAACTTCGCGAATTTATTTAAACGTTTGCATCAAAATTGATTCGTTTGCACGCAAGTTATCGTTTCTAGTTGTGAAATTAACCACAAGTTTTCACAAAACACGGGAGTTGTCTTCACATTACATATTGACTCTAAATTAGACAAAAAAACACATAGTACAGGTCAAGGATATCTGTATTTCTGGTAAAGATCAAGGTTTTTTTTGTTATTTTTCATAACCTTTCATTTCCAATTTCATCCTATTCTCATCTGATCTTCATCAATTATTCTCTGATTCGTGATGCAGCTAACTTTGCAACCCTGAGTACACCGTTTATAATAGGAAAGACAGTTCAGCACCAATGCCGGTTACGATACGTAGCCTGCACATTCTTTCTGTTAACTACCTATTAAAATATGAAAGGTGTTGTTGATTCTTGACTGCACAAAATTCCAGTCATGATATGACTGATTTACTTATTATCGGTGGAGGCCCTGCGGGTCTGTTCGCCGCGTTTTACGGTGGGATGCGTCAGGCATCCGTTACACTGGTTGAAAGTATGCCACAGCTTGGCGGACAGCTTGCCGCTCTTTACCCGGAGAAATACATCTATGATGTAGCCGGATTCCCGAAAGTAACGGCTCAGGAACTGGTGAATAACCTGGTTGAGCAAATGAGTCATTTTAACCCGAACATCCGCCTTGAAGAAAAGGTTGTATCGGTTGAGAAAAAGGAAGAACAACATTTCGTCGTGAAGACGGATGAGAATGAATATCATGCCAAAGCTGTTATTATTACAGCTGGTGTAGGTGCATTCGAACCACGTCGCCTGGAGCTTGAAGGGGCTGCCAAGTTCGAGAAGAGCAACCTGCACTACTTCATCAGTGATCTGAATGCCTTCGCTGGCAAAAAGGTACTGATCAGTGGCGGTGGTGACTCCGCTGTAGACTGGGCACTCATGCTGGAGCCAATCGCTGAGCAAGTAACGCTGATCCATCGCCGGGACAAGTTCCGTGCACATGAGCATAGTGTCGAAAACCTGATGAATTCCAAGGTTAATGTCGTTACACCGACCGAAATCACGGAACTTCACGGAGATGACACGATTACCAAAGTAACCCTCTCCCATGTGAAAACCAAAGAAACACAGGAAATCGAAGTGGATGACGTGATTGTTAACTTTGGATTCGTCTCTTCTCTCGGACCTATTGCCGAATGGGGAATCGAAATTGACAGCAACTCCATTGTCGTTGATTCCCGCATGGAAACGTCTATTCCAGGGATCTTCGCTGCCGGAGATATCACAACATACCCAGGTAAACTGAAGCTGATCGCTGTCGGATTTGGTGAAGCTCCAACAGCAGTCAACAATGCGAAAGTATACTTCGATCCGGATGCCAAGTTGTCCCCAGGACACAGCAGCAACATGAAACGCTAGTTTTCGATGAAATAACATAATTGATACAAAAAAGGGTATCTTACTCCTGAGTGAATCCATATCAGGAGGGATACCCTTGTCTTATATATGCCCGCTGTGTAACGGTCTGGTTGTACCGGAGCAGGCTTGCCCCCACTGCCTTCAGGGACTGTTAGAATGCGGCAAATTGGATGATTACACCGGACCATACAGCCCCTACGCACTCCAAACTTCCTCTGACACGGCAGACGAAGCCGAAAACGTTTGCAATCATGTGATGTACTGTCACCATTGTCAGAAGAGCACGCTATGGCCTGTCTCACTATGGGACTTGTCCGGAAACCTGTAACATTGCCTGCAATGAGGATCTCTAGTGAAGAATGGCAGATACGTCGGTACCCAGTTTGCGCTTATGGATTTCTGCCAACAGCAGTGCGATGAAATCTCGTTCGAGATTCAACTCAATCGCTTTATGGTAGGAATCCAACAACATCTCATCGGATAACATAGCCATTTCCCGCCACAACCTTTCCTTTTTTTTCCTCAAAACTATCATATCAGAGATTCATATAGAGAACAAGCGTTCTTGTTATCCACAACGATTTGTGGAAATCCTGTGCATAGTTTGTTGATAATTGGTAAAAATGTTGAGTAATCAACGTGTATAGTGTGGACAATATTTATGCACAGGGGGAGATGTACTACCATCAGAACGTTTATGAGCGTATTTTTTTTGGAATAAATTCATAGTTTCAAGACTTGTTGCGAGTAAATTACCCAGTAATGTAAAATTTCAAACGTTTTTCAAACTGTTTTCTTCTATATATTATCGGTTTTTCTTGAATTTTCTTAATGTTTTCCATCGATTTTCTATTGAGGTCTGGTATTCACTTCCAGAATCCAGATCTTGCCTGAATAATCCAGTCCATAATCAAATCCAAGCTGTCCTACACCCGGGAACTGGCTCTCCATAATGTACGTGCATGTCAGTGTAAGGGAGCGCATCTCCCGGCGTTTGTGCCGACCGGATATATGTGGCAGGGACATACCAAGTGCTCTCCTTCCCGAGAGCATGGTGCCACCCTTGCTCAGATTCGTTACACAAAGTCCTGGGCGAGCGAGTCGTCCTACCAAGGAACGGAATACCCAGCCTCTTTCGGTCTTGACGACTTTGACTCTGTAATCGACAGGTCTTCCTTGAATCGTTGCCAAATGAATGCCTTGCTGGATCAAGTACCTGCGTCTTGCCTTCACACGTACCAGAGAGCGGTACATCTGGCTAAAACTTGCGAAAGAACGGGTCGTTTTCATATGCGTGTATCGATAAGCTCCTCCGCTCGCCGATACCCGGATGACACCGTAACCTCCGCCACCTACAATCGGTTTGATATACACCATTCCATAACGACTAAGCATGTGCAGCAGATTCCCCGAGTTGAATGCCTTGGTCTGTGGGATATGGACAGCAGCTACCGGGTATTTCATCAGTGCAGCTGTCTTCCGCCATTTGCTTGCAAGCTGTCTCGACATGGGTTGATCTCCTTCCTTGAAACAATAGTCCTTCCTTATACATACTCAACAGAAGCCTTGCTTTCTTGGATGTCTGTCCACGGCAGGGGCCCCTTTTCCATGAAACTTGTCCCATGATCATGGCGGAAACGGGAACAAGCGCCCGGTTTGCTTTTCAAACCAATCAATCTGTCGTATGCTACTAAGGAATGGCTTGGAAGGGCTTAAATATGAGGATCTAAGGAGCGTTTAGAAGAAATGGAAGCATTTTTTAAATCACTGTATGGCGTAGCCTATTTTGCAATGTCGATCGTTCTGGTAGCCGTCACGGTACTTCTCTTTGTTACAGGTATCCGACTGTTTATTCAAAAGCGCAATCGCGGCTTTGCCGTGAGTTGTCTTATATTTGCCTGTTTCATCGTCTTTATCATCGTTGTTATGCTCACTACGCCCTTCTCTGCCACACCGCCGGGTTCACCGGAAGCCATGGCTGCCCTGCTTCACTTCGGGTAGTTGAACCTCTGTAGAAGGAGATGCTTATGACACATAATGAAACTTTAGGGATTATTGATATCGGTTCGAACTCCATTCGTCTAGTTATATATGAACTGGATCAGGATGAAGCCTATCGCATTATTCATGAAGACAAATTCGCCGCTCGTCTGAGCAGCGTTGTTGAGCCGGATGGAACCATTCTGCGCCATTCTCTGGATAAAGCCATCACCATCTTGCGTCAATTCAAAGCGACCTGTGAAGCGTATCAGACCAAATTGATCCGTGCAGCAGCTACGGCAGCTATTCGCAATGCAAGCAATGTCCTGCAGATTATCGAATGGCTGGAGACAGAGACAGGGCTTACCATTGAATGTGTATCTGGAGATCGGGAGGCCTACTATGGTTTCCTAGGAGTTACTCAATCCATTGATCTGGCCGACGGTTACGTTGTGGATATTGGAGGCGGTAGCACGGAGATTACGGTCTTTCGGGATCGGAAAAGGTTACATAGCATATCCCTCCCTATTGGTGCAGTGAATTCACATGCCCGTTACGGAGGCGAAGATCAGTGGACCGAGGAGAATGCGAATGCACTGTGTAACGAAGTCATTCTAGCTCTCCGTGGACAGGATTGGATTCGTGAGCATCCTGGCCTGCCACTCATCGGACTTGGCGGCACGATGCGTACACTCGCCAAAGTGGAACAGAAGCGAATCCAGTATTCTCTGCCTGTCACCCATCATTATGAGATCGGTGAAGAAGCGATGGAGAACATCGCTCGGTCCTTGCCACATCTCACCTCCGCACAGCGCAAAAAGGTCCCCGGGCTCGCCAAAGATCGCGCAGATATCATTGTACCGGGCGTATTGATCCTGAGAACAGTCTTTCGGTTAATAAAGGGAGATCGTTATGTGGTTAGTGGTGCGGGTTTACGAGACGGGTTGTTGCGAGATTACATGGCTGGAGGTCAGCCGGTCGTTCCGGACGCGCTGAAGGACAGCATCCGCAACTTTATCCATTTTGGTCCGCCTATTCCAGAGAAACGTCTGCAACGGATTCATCAGGATTCGGTTACCCTGTATACGGCACTACAAGGCTCTGCGCCTGATCAAGCAGATGCCCGAATCCTGTATGCGTCCTCCATGCTGCATATGGCTGGTAAGCAGATTAACTATTTCCGTTATGCGCAACACTCGGCCTATTGGATCATGAACGCCAGCATCTATGGGCTCTCTCATCGGGAGACCATTCTCAGTGCCAGTGCAGCCGATTATCATCCCAAAAAAAGAACGCCTCAGCTGCTGAATAAGCACCGGGACATTCTGAAAAACTCGGATGAGCGACATGCTCATCGTATAGGCTCTCTGCTGCGCGTAGCCGAAGCCATCAATCGATCCGAGAGCATCGCTGCAATCGAAGCAAAAAAAGAAAACGACTCGCTGCAGGTGCAATTCACCTGTACAGCTGAGCCGTTACTGGAACTTGAAGGCCTGGAAGAGGCCGTCAAGGATTTACAGGAAGCCTGGGGAGTTAAGTTAACGCACTCCATTCAGCAGGCTTCCAAGGGATAATACCCATGGCCTCCGTCTGACTTCTCAGCGGGGGCTTTTCATTTTCTACAAACACATAATTGCCACCAGGCATAAGTTCTCTGGCTTTGACATTATCCATAAGCGACAGATTAAGAATATCCACCAGCATCTTCTTCAACTCTGGATCGAATACGGGACACATCAGTTCAATTCTTCGATTCAGGTTACGTGTCATCCAGTCTGCACTGGAGATGAATACATCGGGGTTGCCGCTGTTTTCAAAATAAAACAACCGCGAATGCTCCAGGAAGCGATCCACAATGCTAATGACCCGAATATTCTCACTGAGTCCCTCCACCCCTGGACGCAGACAGCATACGCCGCGCACGATCAGATCGATCTGCACTCCAGCCTGAGAAGCCTCGTACAATTCATCAATTATATCCTGATGGGATAAGGAGTTAATCTTGGCAATGATTCTGGAAGGTTTGCCTTTCAGCGCATGCTCTGTCTCACGACGAATCAGTGCGAACAATTCATCCTTCATACCATCCGGAGCGACGTGGAACGCCTGCAATGCCTTCGGACCGGAATATCCGGTAATCTCATTGAATAATTCGGATGCATCTTCTCCAATAACCGGATTGGAGGTGAACAGTCCCACGTCCGTATACACTTTGGCTGTACTCTCATTATAATTACCTGTTCCTACATGAACATAACGTCTCAATCCCTGCTGTTCCCTGCGGACGACAAGAATGATTTTGGCATGGGTCTTCAGTCCAACCAGTCCATATACCACGTGACAACCGGCCTTCTCCAACTTACGAGCCCACGCAATGTTGCGCTCTTCATCGAACCGGGCTTTTAGTTCCACCACAACCGTGACCTGCTTACCACTTTCAGCAGCCAGTGCAAGTGCCGGAATAAGGCGTGAATCGCCGTTGACGCGATATAATGTCATCTTGATGGCCAGCACTCTTGGATCTTCCGAAGCCTCCAATATGAAATCGGTGACCGGTTCAAACGATTCATACGGGTGATGCACCAATACATCCCGTCTGCGCAGCAGCTCGAAATGACTTTCTCTGGGCAGGAACTCCAGTGGATAGACGGGTTTCACCGGACTGTATTTCAGATGCGAGAAGCCTTCCAGACTATCTACGAATCCAGCCAAAAAACTCAGATCAAGTGGTCCATCGATCTCGTACACCGGGTCTTGAATATCGAATTCATCCTGCAATTCGAGCAAAGCATCCGAACGAAAGTCCTTGCAGACTTCCAGTCGTACAGGAGCCCCACGGCGTCTACGTCGCAATTCTTTCTCAATCGCCTCAAGCAGATCTTCCGCTTCTTCTTCATTAATGAACAGATCCGCGTTGCGGGTCACCCGGAATTCCTGTGCAGCAAGCGAGATATATCCGCTGAAGAGCGTATGAATATGATGTTTGATCAGGTCTTCAATCAGTATGAACGTTTTCTTTTTGCTATTCGCCCGAATGGGAGCTTGAACCACACGCGGCAGATTGGAAGGTACCTGAACAATAGCCATAAACGGATCGCCCTCTTGCTCCCCTTCTTTCTGCAGCATCACGGACAGATAGACAGACTTGTTGTGTACCAGTGGGAACGGACGACTCTGGTCTATCGCCATCGGTGTGAGTACCGGGAAAATAATCTCATGGAAGTACTGATCCATTGCGCGCTGCTGTGTCACATTAAGATCGGTATATTCCTGAATGTTTATGCCTTTCTTGGCGAGTAGACGAATAAGTTCACGATACGTTTTATACTGTTCGGCGACCATGGTCCCGGTTCGTTTGATCAATCTGCGGTACAATCCCGAAGGCGTATACCCTGTAAAATCCTTTTGTGTAAATCCGGCCTTGATCTTCTCTTTGGTCTCCGCCACTCTTACACTGACGAACTCGTCCAGATTACTGGCGACAATACCGAGAAATCTCATGCGTTCCAGCAGGGGTGTCGTTGGATCCTGGGCCTCTTGAAGTACGCGCCGATTAAATTCAACCCAACTCAAATCGCGATTAACGTAGTTACCTGTTTTGACGTCTCTATGCATGTATGGCCTCCGAATGTGTTGCATATCTATTCTTGGTTAGAAGTTCTCATATAATTGTACTATTCGTAATCAACATCAAGCGTCAGCGCAGTGTAAACGCTACGTAAAATTTATGTAAATGATACCTTATGGGCGCAACTTTTTCCATCCCTTTACAAAGAGCAATAGACAGAGTAAAGTGATGTACAGTGTGATTTGGTCCGGTTGCTTGTTATCATTTCCAAATATCAGTGTCTAAAGGAGTATATAATGAAATCGAACAAACCTAGAACATTACAAAAAAATATAGAGTTTTTCACGGCTGCACTCTCTCAATGTATCGTAAGCGCATGGCAGGAAGACCCGGCTGGCGTCTACTGTGAAGTAGGTAGCGGCATTGTCGAGCGGATCAGTGAAGACAGCGTACGCATTCGAAACAATGACGGAACGAAGAGTCACTATGCAAGAGATATAACGATGTTCCAGACCGAAAAATAATTTTGCGTAAATACGTAAAAAAGACTAGCTTTCCGAAACCAGGTGTTGTATACTCTTGCCACAAGGAAAGGAGGTGCGTCAACATTTCTAATCACATGTTGAACGTGTCCCTTACCCGATCCACTAGCTCAAAATAAAATGAGTCTGGTGGAGGCGCGGGATACGGATCAATGTTTTAAAAAGCGCCACGGGTAGAAAAGCCGTCTTCGGACGGCTTTTTGTTTTGTCTTTTTTTTGTAGAGAGGTTGAAAAAACAGCCAAAATATTGGAAATAGACCCTTTAGTTGAGTAAACCAGGATGGCTATAATTAGGAGGCAACTCAACCTAAATCCGAGGAGGCATCTTGTAATGTTCAAAAATGTAAGGGGTTTCAAGACATCCATCATGCTGGCTTTTGTTTTGTTATTCACCTCCATTATGCTGCCCGCAGGTCAGCATGCCAGCGCAGCACCGAGTTTCGCCAAAGGAGCCGACATCAGCTGGGTTCCCGGAATGGAAGCCCAAGGCTACAAATGGAAAGATAAAAACGGGGTACAGCGTGATATCATTGATATTTTGAAAAAGGACTATCAAATTAACTCCGTTCGTATTCGGGTATTCGTTAATCCTTCGAATGATTATGGGAACGGTTACATGAATAAGGATCGTGCGGCTGCCCTCGCACAACGTGCCAAGAATGCCGGTATGAGCGTAATGCTCACCCTGCACTACAGCGATTCCTGGGCAGACCCGGGTCAACAGACCAAACCAGCTGCCTGGAAAAACTACACCTTCCAACAGCTCATGGATGCGGTGTGGAATCACACACGTGATGTCATGACTACGATGCAAAGCAAAGGCGTTACCCCGGACTGGGTACAGATCGGGAATGAAACAAGCAACGGCATGTTATGGGAAGATGGCAAAGCATCTACCAACATGAAAAACTATGCGTGGCTGGTAAACACAGGCCATAATGCAGTGAAATCCCTGAGCAGCGGCACCAAAACCATTGTGCATCTGGCAGGTGGAGATGATAACGCCCTCTATGTATGGAATATTGGAGGCCTGATCAATAACGGAGCTAACTTTGACATGATTGCCATGTCCCTCTACCCTTCGGCTTCCGGCTGGAACACCGCTGTGACGAATACGGTAAACAATGCCAAGGATATGATCAACCGTTATGGCAAAGAGATCATCATTTCCGAAATCGGCATGGACAATAACCAGGCTGCGGCTGGTAAAAGTTTTGTGGCGGCGATGAAAAACCAAATCCGCAATCTGCCGAATGGCAAAGGCAAAGGCGTATTTTACTGGGAGCCTCAGGCTACACCAGGATACAACAGCGGCTATGGCAAAGGTGCATGGCAATCGAACATGATGCCAACGGTGGTCATGGAAGGATTTATTGACTAGGTACGGTGGGTAGAAGTGTATTGGTGGGCGCGTGGTGGGCGTTCCGGTGGCGGATCGTTCTTATGATCGCTGTTATCCCCAGATTTTATGAATTCCCCTGATAAGGGGAAAATCCGGGGATAAAGGCGACCGCTCCGCTTCTTCAGAATCGATTCCGCCCCCTCCACTACGTTACTGCTCTATGAGACATTTCTAAAACCGTGTGTAGGCAAGTTATTAGGGTAACGAAATGCGGAAGGCGCTGTTCCCGGTGGGGGGAGCGCCTTTTTTACGTTGGCGAGTTATACGTAGCGTGAGGGCGCACCATGCTGGGCATTTCGGGGGCGGATTGTTCTTATGAAGCAGGCTGAATGCAGAATGGTTTTTTCGCTTACATATGAATATAATAAAATAAATCATGAAGAACATCGGTTAGCTTATTTCAAGAGCGGGGGAATATGGATGAGTTTTTTAAAAGGGATGGGCCAATTGGCTGGAGAAGTTACCGGGAAAGTACTAGGCGGCAGTGTGAGGGTTGTCGGTGAGATTGCGGGAAGTCCCTTTATCAAAGAAATTGGGAACGGCGTAGAAAAAGCTACGATTAATACAGGCAAAACCGTTGGACAACTGGCTAGCGGGACATATGATCTGGCAAGTGGTGCGATCCGAAAAGATGATGCAGCCTTAGACGCCGGGCTTGCCGATATTGGAGGTGCCGTGACTAATACTGCAAAAGGTGTAGCGATATCAGCCAAATATGTGTATAACAGCGGTAAAGATGTTGTCGTAGGTATGAAAGAAGATGATATGGAGCGTGCCAAGCTTGGCGCCAAACACCTTCTAGCTGCTGCTGCCGTAACAACACTCGCTGTCGGTATGGTTGATGCAGTTGATGGGGCTGAAGGTGTAGAAACGGCAGAATCTGATTAGATTATCAATAACACGATAACTGAAGAAAAACAGCTTATTAGGGCAACAAAAATATGGAGACAACTAAATGAGATTTTTTCAAGTAGAATCCGTTGTTTCTTCTGAATAAAGCACGAGTAGATGAACACCGTAACCACGATGGGCAGATATAAATGAAGATCCGGACCATTAGTGCTCGGTAATCTTTCATTAAAAAATCTACCTATCGTCTCGTTGACCATCATAAATCCATATATAATACCGATTATCGCTGAAACTGCAAACTGAAATAGTATCTGAACTACAGCATTCTTTACAAAGAATGGATCACGTTTACGGTAACGGTTACTAACCATCATCTATCTGTTGCCTCCTCGTTTTCTTATTACTACTTTTTGATTATTACTCCTGTATTTTACCACTCCATTGATCTTATGCCTTCTTCATTTTGCTGGGTTATCTTATCTTTTCTTCATAAACGTAAAAATGGCCCTGTCCACCTCATCGGCGGGCAGGGCATTTATAACGATACCAGATCCCTCTGTTCAGCTTGTCTTAGCCAGTCTCGTGGCACGCATCGATGCGGTCGCGTATACGATGAGCGCTGTCCAGATCAGCGCGAAACCAACGAGCAGAACTGGCGAGACTGTTTCCTTGAACACGAACACGCTCAGGATCAGCATGATCGTCGGCCCAATGTATTGCACGAAGCCAAGCGTGGACAACGACATCCGGGCAGCCGCCCGTGCAAAGAAAAGCAGCGGCAGCGCCGTCACCACGCCAGATAGAAGCAATTCGAAGAACATCGGCGCAGGCAGCGTCCATGCTGTTGCTTTTCCCACGATGGCCAAGTAGATCCAGTAGCCGAGTGCGATGGGCAGAACTACAGCTGTCTCCGAAAATAAGCCCACAGAAGCGTCTTGCTTAATCTTCTTCTTCGCTAGACCGTACAAGCCAAATGACACAGCCAGCGAGATCGCAACCCATGGGAAACGTCCGTAGTCGATAGCGATGATGAGCACTGCAACACCAGCAATAGCAATCGCGAGCCACTGCCCACGGTTTGGCTTTTCATGAAGGAAGACAACTGCCAGTAGCACGTTCAGCAACGGGTTCAAATAATAACCAAGGCTTGTCTCAACGACATGACCATTGTTAACTGCCCAGATGAAGATCAGCCAATTAATAGCAATTAGCAGTCCGCTAGCTGTGAGCGATAACATGAGCGAACGGTCAGCCACAATCCGTTTCATGTCACCCCAACGGTGCTGGACGGCAACGAGAATACCCATGAAGACGAACGACCAGACAACCCGATGGGACAGAATCTCGCCTGCTGGTACATTTTCAAACAGCTTCCAATACAGCGGGAGAACCCCCCACATGATATACGCAATGATCGCGTTGATTAATCCATTGTTCATAACCATTTCCCCTCTTAACTCTCTGATGTCTCAACGGATTATACGCCTCGATCCTCGTTTAAGTAAAGGGGGTAATATGTCATGCAGGAAGCCAAGCTCTTGTGCAACCGACTTTGTCTCTAAGCAGAATTTTCCCGTTAGCGTATCGAGATTACACTTTGCCCTTTTTCTTTCTTAGTCTCATGATCATGATGAAGACAAAAATCGCCAAAATTATAAATATGATTGCACCTACGATATACAAATCAATATCTTGCTCAAACATAAACCACATCTTGTGTTCTAAATTCACTTGTTGTTTTGGTGCAAATCCTTCTCCGAATAGTTCAGTTGCTTGATTAAGATTATTCATTTCGATGGTCACACTGCACGGACTACTGCTTAACTCGCCATTCGCTTCACTAAAGTATATTAAGTATTTTTTGCCTTCCTTGAAATCAAACCCCCAAGTATAGTTAGTTGCGACAAGGATTTGAGAGTCAACTTCGGTATTCCAACTCCTCTCAACTTCCACTAAAATATATCTGAATTTCTCTTTTGTGCCCGTAAACCCCTCTTGCTTTAAGTCGACCTTTATTTGCTTTACTTCACCATAAACAGCTCCAGTATTTCTTTCTAACTCTTCTTGGGGACTTCCCGATTCAGCACATGACAGAGCTTTAACATCTTGTACATTTGATATAAAGAACACGGTAGAGAATAATAATATTAACGTGAGTATACGAAGTTTCAATTTTTCCACCTTCTTCTCATGACCTTATTTTCGTACATCTTTATTGACCTTTTCAACAGATAAAATGTTGCACTATCTGTCCTTTAGATGAATAAAGAAGCAACCGATCGGACACGGTTGCTTACTCCCTTTACATTTATTCAGTTATTATTTCGAAACAATCAATAATTTCAAAAAAATAAAACTAAGATATTTTTCTTACAGCAAACCATAGCTCGACAAAATTCAATCCATCTTTACCTCCAGTAATTTCGAACTCCATTCCGTCTACCTGTTCATATCCAGTAGTAGGAAGCCATTCAGAAAAGAAGCGTCTATATAAGGTTTCAATGGTTTCATCGAATTTATCCCATGTAAAGGGATCAGATGAAAAGATCGCCCACGTGTGTGCTGGTATCGTTATACTTGTGTAACCATCGGCTTTACTTGTTTCACCTTTAAATGTACACAACATGTATGGGAAAGTATCCTCTCCAGTTTTTTTGTAGCTGCACACAGCATGTACTTTATGATAATTCCGATTCAACGAGTCTGGTAAATCACCAGCATTTGTAGCAAGTCTTTCAACTTCACCGTTTTCGTGGCTTTGCTTCCATAGCTCTGCCGGAGTCTCTGTTCCGTTTAATTGAAACACTTTCTCGATTCCAAATATTTCGAAGCTTTCTTTTGTTTCGATTCGATAGTTCATAGGCTCTTCCCCTTTTATCGAAATAAGGAAGGAAATCCGAGGATAGGCTTTGAGGGAAGTCCCTTCTTCACGAGCCATCGCTGGATTAACACCATGCAACGATTGAAAAGCTCTTGCGAATGAAACCGGTGATTCATACCCATACTTTATGGCAATATCAACAACTCTCCTATCACTATTCTGCAATTCAATTGCAGCGAGAGTAAGCCGTCTTCTTCGTATATATTCCGAAAGTGAAACATTGGTAATGAACGAGAACATTCTCTGAAACTGATGCGAAGAACAATAAGCACATTGAGCAATTTCCTTCAATTCGATCTCGCCAACTAGATTCATCTCAATGTAATCCAATGCCCGATTCATTCTCATAAGCCAATCCATCTGATCCCTCCTCTTAACAAAAGTATAGTTTCGTTAGGTTTTCGTATCGCAACTATTTGTGCGCAATTAAGTTTCGTAACCGTCGAAAAGTTTATGTCGTAACTCCCCAGTCCGTTGGCTTATCCTTTTTAAGTACCGTATTTCTTTTTCCATTTTTGAAAAATCAGTCTGTTACTTATTCTTTTTTACATATTAAGCTTTCCCAAAGATGGTTTGTTACTGAATAGCTATATAATGGGATTATCAGTTGCGTCCTCTGAACCTTATATATTTTCCTTTATCCAAGAACGCAACTTATCAGCATACAAAGCGCGTTCATCTGGATCGGACGGAAAACCCTTGGACAGATAAAGTTGATCATTCACATATCTAGGGTAAACATGAAGATGATAATGCCACACGTCTTGATTGCCAGCAGGCTCATTGTGTTGCCGCGTAGAAATCCCGTCACATCCATATGTACCTTTCATCGCAAATGCTGTAAGCTGAGCCGCGCGGTGAATTTCAACAGCGTAATCCGCTGGGAGTTCAAAGATATTCTCGAAATGCTGATTAGGGACAACGAGAACATGCCCTTTATTATTTGGCCACCATTTGCCCGCTATAAATGCCGTTACCTTTTCATTCTGATAGATGATATCTCTTTGTTTTGTTCCCTCATCAGATCGTTCGATCCCCCATATACAACAAAATGGACATTCGTATCCTTCGGGCTTATGTGAAAATGATGCTGTCATTTTTCTCATTCAACTCCTTATTGCAGATTTTATATTACTTTTTAGATCCCAATTGGATATCTTCAAATGGTACGTATTTATTTAGTTCAACTTCTTTATATACGCGTACATAATTGATATCAAAGGTTGGAAAAGGAGCCAATTCCTTCATTGTTAAGAGCTTCATTTCTTCAATCCGGAGGAGTAATTCCAATGAAGTAATTCATATTACCGTCACATCCTTTAGCAAACTAAATGAATCTTAAAATCAAAAAGCAGCCGATCCTTTTGATCAACTGCCGATTGGTTACTTTCACTTTCCTCCAACACGAAACACACCAATTGCGGTTTCACCATCCTTGTCATACAGTGGAATATCACGACCATCTGGTGATCTGCTGTTCTGTATCGCAATAGCTTCTTCAGGTGTTTTTGGTTGCTCGCCATCCATGTCTTTTTTCAGCAGATATCCTTCTGTACCATCCACACCAGTAGCCAAGATTAAATCAGGTTCCGTTTCTGGAGAAGTCGCATATGCGGCAGAACCATATGTCTGTCCATTCTTATTTTTCGGATAAAGAGAAGTGAAGTGAATTTGATTCAGCGTATTTTTAACGTTTGTATATTGGGATAACCCTGAACCACTCGATACACTAATCATCAAAACCACAGAGATCAATAGTATAACTCCTTTAGAATACATCTTCACAACTGTTCACTCCCTTATACTTTTAGGCTCGCAGAAATTCCAATGAAGAGCAGATGGCTTTCACACAATCAAATCTTCCTCCCATCTTTAGAATAATATAACATAGATTCAAAGGAGTAGTTGGAAGTTGAACGATAATAATCTAACCTGTCTAACTTTATTGCAGAACATCTCTCTTCCATAACCTAAAATAAACGGACGCCGATCTGTTGAGATCAGCGTCCGTTTGTTATGTTCTATACTATGATATGAAAGTATTACTTCGCTTCGCCAACCACAGTAAAGCGTTCGTTTTTGTGTTGCGGATTTTCAATCTCGTCAACCAAAGCAATGGCATAGTCAGCATAGCTGATGTAGCTTTTGCCTTCACTGTTGACCAGGAGAACATCATTGCCTGCTTGATATTTACCTGTGCGTACGCCTTCCGGATTGAAGAATCCAGCTGGGCTCAGGAATGTCCATTGAACACCAGAGGATTCTTGCAGATCCTGCAAGTTTTGGCCTTGGTTCGTTGCTGTCGCTTTGTAAGCATCAGGGAATCCTGGGGATTCAAAGACACGCAATGTCTTGGACTCGTCCGTGAACAGGCTTCCTGCTCCACCCACGACGATCAGACGAGTGTTTGGTGCATCCTTCAGGATGTTGATCAACGCTTGTCCTACTTCCACATGCAGGTTTTCTTTACCCGCTGGAGCACCAAATGCATTTACAACTACATCGAACGCCTTAAGATCTTCAGCTGTAAGATCGAATACATCTTTCTCCAGCGTATTCAGACTTTTATCTTCCAATTTGGATGCATTACGAACGATTGCCGTTACTTTATGCCCTCTGTCTGCTGCTTCTTTCAAAATCACACTTCCTGCTTTGCCTGTTGCACCAATGATTGCAATGTTCATCATGATCTCTCCTCTGATTTGTTTTGTAGTAAGAACTCATATTGTAACTATAGTAGTTACAACTTGTTTTGTCAACTATTCCTCTCTGCAAAATTATAGAATTCCCCTCAGTACAACAAAAAAAGACCCTGATAGATCATCTATTACAGACTAATCCCATCACTTCGGGTCTAAATTATGGGTTTACCACACACCTTATTGTTCGTAACGTGTTTCATGTTCCTCCACTTTCCTGAGTATCACCCTGCCTTTTTTCTGAATCGACTCATATGCTGCCAGAGCGACTGCTGTGGCCTGTAAACCATCTTCCCCGGAGACTAAAACACTTCTTCCAGACAGGAGTGAGTCCACGAAATCTTGCAGCATATAATAATTCATACGTTCACCCCAATAGCTCCACCTTGCTCTTTCCTCGAGATCGCTGTATACCTCATTTGTCTGTGCGAAAGCATCCATATGTATGACGCCTTCCGTACCGATGATATCTAGCTTTACGTCTCCCCAGAAGGGATATGTCCGATTTCTCGACCAGCTTGTATCAATGAACGCAATCACTCCCTGATCCAATTCAATATGCACCATGCCCGAATCTTCCACCGCCAGATCATGAAACAAATGTCCTTGCTCTGCATATACAGCGGTCGGATCAAGGTTAAACAACCATCGAAGCAGATCAGCTACATGGACTGTATGATCCAGAATCGCTCCTCCCCCGGATTGGGAAGGATCCAGAAACCAGCCCTCTGGTGCTGTACCACGATTGTACCCTTTAACCGCAACCACTTGACCAATGTCTCCTCGCTCAAGCGCCCTTTTCGTCTCCAATACAGCAGGCAAATATCGGCAGGGAAATGCGGTCATCAATTGTACCCTGTATTTGGAGCAGATTTCGATCATGATTTTCATTTCATCCATGCTAATTCCAAGCGGTTTTTCACATAAAATATGCTTACCCGCACGGGCACTTTCCATCACCATGCTCGCATGCTTCACATTCTCTGAACATATAATTACGGCATCAATCTCAGGAAGCTGCAGCATGATGCGGTAATCTTCGTAATACGAGATATGGCCTTGATCAAGAAGAGTCATAACCCGCTCCATGTTATCATCGGCGATGGCGACTACCTCTACATTCTTTATCGCGGCGAGCTCCCGAAAATAACTGAACGCATGGGGATGAGCGAAGCTGATCATGCCAATACGCAATCGTTTCATCTGAATGCTCCCTCCTTCTCCTCAAAACCTTTCATATTGACAGAGTCTCCGCTGTAGGCAGAATGGAGTGCAGCACGGGCAATTCGAGACGCATTACAGGCATCCTGAAACGTGATCTTAGGCTGATCCCCGAATTGGATACATTGAATGAAATGAGACAGTTCACGTTCATAGGCCGTTTCAAACTCAGGACTTTTCCTTAAAACGATAGGTGTGTGTGTCCTGTCGTCCGTTCCCGTCGTTGACATACGGCCTACTCCTCCATCCTGACGGATAACCACTGATTTGGCCTTCTCGGAATTTGCATGCAGGATTCCCCGATCTCCCGCGAATTCCATCGCTGTCTGGAACGGCCCCGGGTATCCCCACATCCCTTCCAGATTGGCGATAGTTCCTTGTTCGAATCTCAAGGTTACCCAAGCATAGTCCAAATGAGGAAGGGTTCGTCGCTGGGCATACACGGAACGTACCTCTCCAAGCACACTGCGCATATAATCGATGTCATGGATCATCAGATCCATAATGACACCACCGCTATGCCTCTCATCGTTGTACCAGTTCTTCATCAGCCCCGGATGGGGTCCGATACGACTGGCATGGGCAACCCCAGGCTTCCCTATAACTCCGGCAGCGATCTGACGGGCGACATCGATATAGGCAGGGAAGAAGCGACCCACATGTGCAATAAACAAATGAACCTTGTTCGAACGACAGACGACATCCATCATTTCGGCTTCTTTGGCCGTCGAACTGACCGGTTTCTCACAGATTACATGCACGCCCGCTTCAGCGGCCATGACTGTATACGTGCAGTGCAAAGATGTAGGGAGGCAGATGCTCACCACATCCGGGCGCTCCCCGCTCAACAAATCCTCAAAACGGCTGTACGCTGTCGTTCCGTAACCATCAGCCAGCCTGTCAGCCTCATCCTTCTCCACATCACAAACCCCAACCAGTTCAACATTTTTCAACTTGGCATAACTTTTGGCATGTACGGCTCCCATCGTTCCGCATCCGAGTACAGCAGCTCTCACAGCTTATCCCTCCTTCATCAAGCCTTTGTTCCAGTCATCAATTCATATCGCTATTCTGTCTTATACCTGTCATAGGCTGCCTGATATACCTTCATATACTCGTCCAGCCCCATTTTATTCAGAGTGTTCACATACGTTTCCCACTGATCAAAACCTGCACTGCCATTCACAAACTTTGCTTCCATCTCGGTCACGTAATCCTGAATGTCTTTTCCAACTGAGGACATAAATTCGGATTCTTCCTGCGTGAAGTTAAAGTTGTACCAGATGTCCTCTACGGCTTGGTTCTTCGCTTTGTCGGCTGCCTGAAGGGAGCTTGGGAGTGTCTCTGAGCCTTTGAAATAATCTTCCTTCACTAAGCCCGGATAACTTCCACCGAGCCAGGTGAAATATTTCGCCAATGCCTGGTCTTGGGTGAGACCATCCTGATTCGCTGTAATACCCTGCGTGTACTGCAGATTTCCGTCTGCATCCTTTTCATAGGTCTCCCCTTCTTTCCCCATAAAGTAGAGCAGGGCTCCTTCATCACTATAGAAATGATCCATCCAGCGGATCGTTGCTTCAGGGTTCTCATTCTTGTCCGTAATCGCGAACGCTCCTACATGGACCATAGGTACCTTTACATGAGAATACAGCTGTTCCCCATCAGGACCTTTCAGGGCACCAAGACCGATGAAATTTTTCTGTCCCATGACCGTTTCCGGATTGGGCACCGTTGTCGCACCAAGCGTTCCTGCCTGACCTTTCGCATTCAGTGCTCCGCCATCCAGTGTAAATATTTCGGGGTCCAGCAATCCTTCCTGATGTAGCTTGTTCACATACTGGAGCACTTCCTTGTACTGAGGCAATGTTTTGGTGAAGCGAAGCTCATCTGTGCCGGGGTCCACATCAACCAACTTGTGTCCGAGTCCACGGTTACCAAGCCCCCATGCCCCTTTTACATGATCAATAATGCCCGTAATGCCTGTAGCGCTAAAAGGAATTTCATCGTTTTTGCCGTTGCCGTTAAGATCTGTCGTTTTGACAGCTTTCAGATATTCATAGAAGCTCTCGGTTGAATCCGGTTCTTCCATGTTCAACTGTTTCAACCAATCTTCATTAATCCACAGCGGTGCACCAATCAACATGGATAACAGAGCGGGATCATAGAAGGACGGCATCGAATAGATGTTGCCATCCGGCATCGTCAACCCTTTACGAATATCCGGGTACTGCTCCATCAATCTTTTAAAATTTGGGGCATAGTCATCAATCAGATCATTGAGCGGAAGAAAAACACCCTGGGCACCATAACGTGTCAATTCATCCGAAGTCACACGAGCAGAGTAAAACACATCCGGGTAGTCACCGCCTGCCAGAGCCAGGTTCCGCTTCTCAGTCAATGTCTCAAAAGGAACGAGATTGAAGTTCACCTTCACGTTCGACATCTCACTGTACGCTTTCCAGATTAGTGTTTCTTCGAATTTACTCCCGTTGGTGGTAGACTTCCCTGTGAAAAAATCCAGTTCAATCGGTTCCTTCACTACTGGCATGCCTGTAGCATTCAGATTAGATTGACTATCCTGACTCTGCCCTGCAGGCGCCTCCCCTGAACTGCATCCAGCCATTAAACCCGCTGTAATCACGATGGATAAGGTCAAGTTGCCCCACTTTTTAAACAACATCTCCATGCACTCCCTTATAATCAAATGGATTATGGTTTACCCTTTTACTGCGCCAATCATGACGCCTTTAATGAAGTATTTCTGCAAAAACGGATACAGGATCAACATAGGAAGGTTAGTAATAATTACAGCAGCATATTTGATGGCTTCAGCATCCATCATGCTTCGACCCAGGGAATCGTCACTGATATCGACCATTTCCTGCATCTGACCCTGAACTAATATTTCGCGTAAAAACAACTGCAGCGGATACTTGTCCCGGTCTGACAAATAGATTAGGGCGTTAAAATAACTGTTCCAGTGCCCCACTGCGTAAAATAGAACCATGACGGCCAATACCGGCCCGGAAAGAGGCAGAACAATCCGCATCAGTACCTTTATGTTTGAACAACCATCCATAAAAGCCGCTTCCTGAATTTCCTTCGGTATGGAGTTCTGAAAAAACGTCTTCATGATCAGCATATTCCATACGGATAACGCCGACGGAATAATCATGACCCAAAAGGTGTCCAGCATACCCAGGTCCTTGATGAGCAAGTAGGTCGGAATCATGCCTCCACTGAAAAACATGGTGAATACAATCAAAACCGTAAAAACAGTTCTTCCGCTAAAATCGGCTCTGGATAACGGATATGCTGCCGCAATGGTCATCACCAGGTTGAGCAATGTGCCGGCCACCGTGTATAACAAGGTGTTCCCATATCCTTTCATCAGCTCGCTATTCGCAAACAGACGTTCATAACCAACCAGCGAGAGTTCCTTGGGCCACAGCCAGACCTCACCGCGCATGACGTTTTCGGGATTACTAATCGATGCAATACCTACAAAGAATACGGGATACAACACCACTAGAGAGACTACCGCAAGAGCTGCATAGATTATCCATTCGACTGCCTGGTCACCACGACTTTGTGCCATCTCCTCACCTTCCTTACCATAAACTGCTGGAGCTGACTTTGCGGGCGAGCCGGTTGACGGTCAGCAGCAATATAAAATTGATAACCGAGTTGAACAGGCCGACAGCTGCGGAATAGCTGTACTGTGCCCCAAGAATTCCGCTACGATATACATTGGTTGCGATCACATCCGATGCTTCCATGTTCAACGCGTTTTGCAGGAGGAATACTTTCTCAAATCCCACGCCCATAATGGACCCCACATTAAGAATTAACAGCACAACCATGGTCGGGGCAATACCCGGGATGTTCACATGCCAGATTCGTTGAAGTCTGGTCGCACCATCCACCTTGGCTGCATCATGTAGCTGTGGGTCGACTCCGGCAAGAGCCGCCAAATAGATGATCGAGCTCCAGCCCATTGTCTGCCAGACACCTGACCATACAAAGATACTCTTGAACCAACCCGGTTCTGTCATGAACGAGATGGCTTCTCCACCCAAAGCCGTAATTGCCAAATTAATCAATCCACTGACAGGAGACAAAAACATCATGACCATACCCACCATAACGACGGTAGATAAAAAATGAGGCATGTAGGTCACCGTCTGCACAAATCTTCTGAATTTCCCAGACCTGACTTCGTGGATCATCAATGCCAGAAGAATAGGAATAGGGAAGCCAACCACTAATTCATACAAACCAATCCCCATCGTGTTTTTAATAACTCGCCAAAAGTAAAAGCTGTCAAAAAACCGTTCAAAATGCTTAAATCCCACCCACGGGCTTCCGGTTATGCCTTTATTGGCAATAAAGTCCTTGAAGGCAATCTGCATGCCATACATGGGTACATAATGAAACACAATGAAGTAGATGAGGACAGGCGAAAATAACAGATACAGATCCCAATTTCTACGAAATGAACGTAATCGGGATTTCTTCGCTCTGCTTCCATTCCCCCGACTTCCGTATGCCTGCTCCTTGACGGATGTCATCTGTTCCAAAATCAGCAATTCCCCCTTCTGCCTGCCTATTTGCAATTGGCTCAGCTTCAAGTTGAATGTTACAGCTTACTATCTGCAATGGGTATACACCGTTTTTGGGATCTTGTCCGATCCTTATGGAATTTACATCATTCGTGATCTTTCCTGAAAAAACAGCCATTTTCGCAAAAAAGGTATAGCCCCTTTTTACACCACGTTCATACTCTGCTTTCTGCGGCTTAATAGTTCACGCGTAGAATGGGCCAAATAACTTGTTCTCTGTAGAAGAATAAAATGAGGGGTTGGCCTATGAATTGGATGTTGAACAAAAAACGAACCCTGTTTTTTAAGTTATTTGTCAGCTTTTTGGCGATCATTTCATTGTTCTGCCTATTCTATATTCTGATTTATTATGTATTCAAAACGAGTCTGCAGGAGGAAATTGTCCAAAACAGTCACAATGAAACGAAGAATACAGCGGAACGATTCTCCAATCATATGGAACAAATTCAGATCATGCTGTTCCATATGTATAACAATCAGGATCTGGTCGCCTTCAACCGGCAATTGCAAAGAGTGGGATTGGAACAGGCAGACTATCTGAAGGCCAAAAATGTGATGATGGACATTCGGGGATATGTGTACAATTCTTTGTTTTTGCTGGAAGATGTTATCGTGCATTTTCCTGGGGACCACTTCGCGTTCGGTAAATCAGGCAGCGGCAGTTCGGATTACATGTTCAACACATCGTATCAAAGCGATTCCTATCCATTGGAACATTGGGAGACACTCGCGGATCAGCCTCACACTTTCCTGATCTCGCCTTCAACTTCTTTTCATATGAACGCAGGGTCTCCCGAGAGCAGGCGGCTTCTGCCATACACGTTCAAGAAACCCGGCACGGCTTACCAGATCATTGCAATGGTGGATATCGAGAAAGCAGTGGAGTCCTTTTTCGGCACCACAGCTGGACATACCTTGACTATTACGGATGATCATAGCAACATCCTTTACCACTCGGGCTCAACAGCAGAGGAAGAAGCAACACCTGTTTTTCAGAATGGAGCAACTGCACTCAAAGAGAATGGAAGATATTATTTCAAGACAGAGGCTGCGGATGGGCTCACCTACATTACCTCTTTGGCAGATACTCGCATTGCAGATCAATTACAGCGATTGACCGGTTATATGGTTCTTATCTTTGTATTCTCACTTCTGGCAGCAACGCTGGTATCCCTTTATTTAAGCCGCCGCCTGCATACACCGGTCAAGCATATGTTATCCTCCCTGCTGGACCGTACATCACGTTATGAAGCCGGTGATGTCAGAGCAAGAGATAGTCGTATCTGGGAATATGATCTGATTCAGAGCAGGATCGAGGATTTGAAGAAAGAAAAGGATACGATTGTGGACAAGCTTAACCGTCAGAACGCAATTCTAACCAATTACTCCTATATGAATCAACTGAAGAATATTAATACAGACCTAAGTGAATGGAATGATTTCCTGGCGGATGGAGGAAGTTATCAGATTGTGTATTACGACATCCGTTTCCGGATATCGGAAGTTGGAAGTATGCCCCTTGACCGGGAGCGGGCAGTACGTCACTTGCTGGATTATATTCATTTGCAAACCAAAGAGATGTTTCAAGCCAATCATACATTCCAAATGGAGAAAAACGAGATCGTCTCCATATTAAAAGGAGCTTCGACCGTCCAGCTTCAAACTCTGCTAGAGCAACTTAAAGCAAGTCTGGATGAAGAAAGCCATTATTACGTCGTGACCATCTGTACCCTTCCGGCTACGAATCAACCGACCAAATTCAGTGAAACCTACCAGCAATTACGAGATCTTGCCTCCGAAGCCCGCCTGCTAGAGGAAACGCAGTTGATCAGTGAGGCCCGTCCCCTGCCCGATCTGGATCAACCTCTGTTAAAACGGGGGCGTGAGTTCGATCAGGCACTCCATTCACTGGAAGAAGACACCTGCATGGAATGGATACGTCAGGCGTTCGCCCAATTCGTCAAAAAAGAGGCAGGTGTGCTTCAGTTTAGGCAATTGGCTCTCTCCATAACCAATCATATCATTGAAGTTATGGATCAGCATTTGTCATACAAAAGAACGGATACATCTCTGCACGAATGGAAAAGTATGCTTCAGGATTGCCATTCGCAGGAAGACTATGAGACTGTTTTTAAGTATATCATTAACTCATCCCTTGCCATCATGCAGGATAGCGGACTCCCAGTTGTGGAAGAACCCACCATCGTCGTGTTCTACGAGATTATCAACTCTCATTACATGGAGGATATCTCACTCGAGTATCTGTCCGAGAAACTGAATCTGTCGACGACATATCTCTCCGTGTATATCAAAGATAAAACCGGCATCAATTTTAGCGAGCATCTGCAAAAAATCCGCATGCGCAAAGCATGTGAGCTGCTGGCTACGACGAACTGGACGATTAACGAAATTAGTGTCCGCGTGGGATACCAGAACATTACTTCCTTCAATCGAATATTCAAGAAGACAACCGGCATCTCGCCTGGAACTTTTCGAAAACAACATCTTATGGACATTCACCACCAACAGAAACATGTGAACTGAAATGATTACGCCAAGTAACAGAAAGTAGTAACACCTTGAATGTCCGAGACCATCTGACTTTGAAGCACATAAAAAAGCGCAGCTTCAACGGTTTTACCCGCTGAAACTGCGCCTCATTTATTCTTATTTCTATATTCTTAACAATCTTTATCCGGAACGCCCGCTTCTTCCTTCGTACGGAAAGAAGATCCACATCCGCAGGTCGCTACCGCGTTCGGGTTATGAATCGTGAACCCACCCGTCATGCCGGACTCTTCAAAGTCAATTTCAAGACCATTCAGATATTTCAGGTTTTCTTTTTCGACTACAACCTTCATGTTCTGAATATCCATATACAGGTCCTCATCGGACTCTTTATCGTCAAAGCCCATGGCGTACGAAAATCCGGTACAACCGCCCGGTGCTACGCCAAGACGCAGGAACATACCAGGTGTCTCTTGCTGTGCAAGCATCTCTTTCAATCTGTCAGCAGCCGTTTCGCTGATGTTAATCATGCCAGGTCACTCTCCTTTTCATTAACTCTTCTTTAAATTATACTCCACCCCGTCAAGGGTCTCAAGTCATGTTTGCCTCTTTCCGCGTTCCCCCTCGACTCCTTTTTCTTCCCAGTGTATTGAACCCCCGGGATACGAGGTTTATAATGAATAGGTGGTCGCACTGAAATGTCGGTATTTTGTCATGACTTATTCAGACGATGGTCATAATTGGAGTTGTAATTTTTTTCACATTTCGAGACTGCAACGCAGTCCCCAATGCATATATGAGTCAATCGACTCCATTTTTTGAAAAAATTTAGCTTTCATATGCAGCATACGCTGCACCGGGTAAATAAGAGTTAGTCCTTATAAGAAAGCGGCAGATGACCGCATCTTTGCTATGTAGTTCTGTATGCAGATCCTACATACAACTCCAATCCGGTTAAGAACAGGAGGAAACAATATGTCTACATTGGTAACACCGTTCACAGACAAAAGAATGGCTGAAATCGTTGAGAAAGTACAGAACGGCGTAAGGCTGAGCGTAGAAGACGGCGTATATCTGTATGAAACAGATGATCTGCTGACTTTGGGCCAGCTGGCCAATGAGGCCAACCTGCGGAAGAATGGTAAGAAAGTATATTTCATCGAGAACATGAGTCTTTATTTTACAAACGTATGTGAAGCTCACTGCGCTTTTTGTAATTTCCGCAAAGACCAGGGGGAAGATGGCTCTTACACATTATCCGGTCAGGAGATGATCGATTATGTGGAACAGCATATTCATCCAGGTGTACGTGAGTTCCATATCGTAGGCGGACATAACAACCATGTTCCTTTTCAGTATTATGTCGATTCCCTGCGTGCTTTAAACGAGAAATATCCGAATGTTACGCTGAAAGCCTACACGGCAGCCGAGATTGACTTCTTCACTCGAATCAGTGGACTCAGTATTAAGGAAGTACTGCAGGAGCTGCAAAAAGCAGGTCTGCAATCCCTGACTGGCGGCGGCGCTGAGATTCTGTCGGATGAATATCGCAAAAAAATGCGTGTAGACAAAGCGAACGTGGATCGTTATCTTGAGGTGCACCGTACAGCTCATAACCTGGGCATGCGCACTCATACAACAATGCTGTATGGATCGATCGAATCCTATGAGGACCGCGTTAACCATATGGCGCAGATTCGTGAATTGCAAGATGAGACGAATGGATTCATGGTCTTCATCCCGCTTTCCATGCAGCCAAAAAGTAAAAACGCGAGCATTATGCGTCGTAACTCGGCGTATGAGGATCTCAAAACAATTGCAATCAGCCGTTTGATGCTGGATAACATTGATCATATCAAAGCCTACTTCATCAACATCGGTCCACAGCTGACTCAAGTTGCACTTGGATTTGGTGCTTCGGATGCACACGGCACGATTGTTCGCGAACGGATTAGTCATGCAGCAGGTGCATTAACACCTGAAGGACTCACCCGCAAAGAGCTGATATGGCTCATTAAAGGTGCAGGACGCATTCCGGTAGAACGTGATACGTTCTACAATGAAATTCAAGTGTACGAATAGTATATAAACCACATCTAAAACCAATATTGCACCCGCATCACTCCAGAACGCTACTTTCATGATAGGGAGACGTTTGAATCCGAGTGGTGCAAACTGCTGAATGATATCTTCAATTTTCAATGTTTACTTTTCAATTATTCAAATCCCAACAAAAGGAGCAGCTATGTCATTGCATAGCTGCTCCACAGGTTACAGCCCCATTTCAGTGGGACTGATGCAGAAAGGAAGCCGAGTCATGAAAAATTTCGTCATTCTTGGAGGCGGCTATGGCGGCCTCACCATTATCAAGGAACTTCTGGAAGGTAAAATTCCAGCCGATACACAGATTGTGTTGGTGGACCGCAGCCCCTTTCAGGGATTAAAGACAGAATATTACGCACTCGCAGCAGGAACCGTATCCGATTATGACCTGCGTATCCAATTTCCAGTGAGCGATAAAGTTACTTACCGTTATGGAGAAGTTACTTCGATTGACCTGGAACAGCGTCAGATTGAATTTGAAGGCCAAGACCCGCTCGTTTACGACAAGCTTGTCATTGGACTTGGTTGTACAGACCGTTTCCACAACACACCAGGCGCCGAAGATTATAGCTGTACCATTCAGAGCTTTAGCAAAACACGCGAGACCTACCTGCGTCTTAATGAGATCAAAGCCTATGGCAATGTGCACATCGTTGGCGGCGGATTAAGTGGTGTCGAGATGGCAGCCGAACTTCGTGAGAGCAGACCGGATCTGAACATCAGCATTCTGGATCGTGGTGAACGTGTATTATCCGCCTTCCCGCAACGTCTGTCCGTGTATGTGCATGAATGGTTCAACGAACATCAGGTAGAGACACGCGGGCATATCGCCATTTCACGCGTTGAACCGAACGCCATCTATAACCGGGATGAACAGATCCTAACCGATGCTGTCGTGTGGACTGCAGGCATTCAGCCCGTAAAAGTGGTACAGGATCTGGACGTAACCAAAGACCCGCAAGGTCGTGTCGTCCTGAATGAATACTACCAAATCCCGGAATATACCGATGTATATGTCGTTGGTGACTGTGCGAGTGTCCCTTATGCACCTAGCGGTCAAGCTGCGGAAGTGCAGGGTGAGCAGATCGCCCATATTCAGCATGCCCTCTGGAAAGGCGAAAAGCCCAATCCACATCCACTCAAGCTTCGTGGCACACTCGGTGCACTCGGCAAGAAGTCTGGGTTTGGGCTGATGGGTAAAACGTCTATGATGGGACGTGTACCTCGTATTTTAAAAAGTGGTGTGCTCTGGATGTCCAAGCGCCATCTCGGTTAGTCGAGTTCGAGCTCGTCCCAGGCATCGGCTTCGGCAATTTTGGCCAGAATGGCGTTATATAGATCTTCCACTTTGTCTGTGATGACAACTTCGCCATTCACCAGTGCAAATGGGGTCATAGAACATTGGCCGCAGTTGGTGAGGCAGCCGTATTCAATCACGTCATAGTCTGGATTTTCTTCCAGTTGATCCATGACTTCATCTGTGCCAAAATGCATATTATTGGCACAAAATTCAATAATCGGTCTCATATAGGTTCACCTGCTTTGTTTGACCATTTTAATTTATGGCCATTTGTAATATAATATAGTAAGGAAAGGAGTTGAAAAAAATGAGCGAAAACGCACAAAGCACCATGTACGATGAGGTATCTGATGTGCTTGACAAACTTCGTCCGTTCCTGCAACGCGATGGCGGTGACGTGGAACTGGTCGACGTGGAGGACGGCATCATTAAGCTGAAACTGGTCGGTGCCTGCGGCAGTTGCCCAAGCTCCACTATTACCTTAAAAGCCGGGATTGAACGCGCCCTTCTCGAAGAAGTTGAGGGTGTACAAGAAGTCGTACAAGTATTCTAATCAATCCTTCACGAAATAAACCTCAAGAGCCTTTCGCTTCGCATGAAGCGGAGGGCTCTTTTTTGTGTACATATCCATAGAGAGTTCATTTACTGTCACCTTTACCAGTTTCGATGTACATTCTTCCAGCTCACCTTAAGAATCCTCGCGCTGTATGGTCGGACGAATCGGATCAAGTCCTCCAGATACATCCATAATGTTGCCTGTTATAAAATCAGAATGATCCAGACACAGATACGTAATCACTCGCGCAATATCTTCACCACTGCCTGGACGCCCTCTTGGCGTCTCTACGTCGGTTATGCCTGCCATCTCATCAATCGTTTTCTCTTTGTTCGCCCCACGAATGTCACCTGGACATACCATGTTAACCGTAATTCCATACGGGGCTTCTTCAACTGCGAGTGTCTTCGTAAAAGATACCAGACCTACCTTGGCAGCCGCATAGACTGCACGATGAGGCCAGGATCTCGCTTCTCCAGCATGACTGAAGCCAAAATGGATAATGCGCCCCCACTGCTTGCGTCTCATCTCCGGCAACACACGTTGATCCAGTAACATGGGTCCTAACAGGTTACCCTGTACAAGCATCTGAACCTCATCTTCCGAATAGTCCGCAAATAATCGACGTTCACGAACAAATGGACCCGCGTTATTCACCAGAATATCAATGGTGCCCAGCTTGTCTTCCACTTGTTCCACCAATGAAGTAATATCTTCCACCTTGGATATATCCGCCTGGATGGCAATGCACCGCACACCCTTGGCTGTAATCTGAGCCCTTAAGGCCTCAGCTTCTGTTCTGCTGTGTACATAGTTAAGGGCAATATGACACCCCTGATCTGCCAGACTGAGGGCCGTCATTTTACCAAGACCTTTGGCACTTCCCGTTATGAGGGCAATCTTACCCTTCACGTTCATCCCCCTCTTCAAAGAGCAGTCACTTATCCAGTATAAAAGATTTATCCTCCCCCTACAACTCGCATCTCTCTTAGGAAGTATCCACCTGAAATCCCAAATATATCTTGATTGAAATCAAACACCTATGGTACTGTCGATGATATAACTTGAAAGGATCTCTACATGAACATGAAAAACAGAAGATCGATATTATTTCTCACACTAGTCGTGGTCATTTTATTAGCATTCTCTAATGCCTTACAGGTTTCCGCGGAAAGTGAGACTGACCAAGCGCCTGATGAGTATGATTGGATTACTGGACCAGCGTCCGTTTCTCTGGACGGTAAGGCCACCCTGGAAGTCCCTGAAAGCCATTCCTATCTGGATAAGGCCAATACCCAACGCTCGATACTTAACAGTGATGGAAAGCCTAATGGGAATGAAATTGGAAGCCTAACCAGCAATAGCGAATTCGGCTCGTGGTATGTTGTGTTCGAATACGTGAAGACAGGTCATATTCATGATGACGATCAAAATCTGAGTGCTGAAGAACTGTTAAGCAGTTATATCCGTGGCACAGAAGAAGACAACAGAGAGCTCGAACCTGAATATAGAACGTACATAACAGGATGGGAAATCGAACCGGCATACGACAAGACCAAGCATCAGTTGGTCTACTCCCTTGGTTTCAAGAATGCTTATCAGCAAGCCATGGTGAATTATAATGTAAAGCTCCTGACACGTGAAGGGTATATCACAGCCATTCTGGTTACAGATACGGCCAACTTTCAACAGAGCCGTCAGGCATTCGAGGAAACGGTCCTTAATCAACTTAGCATCAATACCGGTTATACCTACGAGGAATATAATGCTTCGACTGACAAAACATCCACCATAGGGCTTAATAGCCTTCTGATGGGCGGGATCGGGTACACGGCTTCCCAAAAATTCAGTGCTCTTCTTTTGCTCCAAAAAGGATGGGCCTTGATACTCGTTGTCGTTCTTGGTCTGATTGGGTGGATCAGATATAAAATCAAAAGCTCTAATGGAGATGAAGAAAAACTCTCTCCCACCGAGAGAACGTACCTGCAAGAAGCAGATGAACAGCAATATGCTGATCAAAATGAATTATCCTACTACCGCCAATCTACACATCCATCTAATGTTGATAAATCTGATAAACGATAACTTCTGTTGATTTCCACGTCAGCACAGACTAGGAAATACAAAAAAGCCGTATGTCTCTTCTAGAGAGACATACGGCTTTTGCTCACAAGCTTCATATCATTTCATACATTCCGTAATATTATTCAGTTGCAGGTTCAACTGCACCTTTGTAACGTTCTTTGATAAATGTTTTAACTTCTTCGGAGTGCAGTGCAGCAGCCAGTTTCTTGATTGCATCTGCATCTTTATTATCCTCACGGGAAACGAGGATGTTAGCATATGGGTTACCTTGCAGATCTTCAATTAGCAAAGCATCTTTTTCAGGGTTAAGATTGGCTTCCAATGCATAGTTAGCGTTGATGAAAACCAGATCCGCTTCATCCAATTGACGAGGCATCATGGCTGCATCCAGCTCGATGATATCCAAGTTTTTTGGATTTGCTGTGATATCCTGAATCGTCGATGTAATATTTGTGTTGTCTTTCAGGGTAATAACGCCTTCCTTCGCAAGCAACAACAGTGCACGTCCACCATTGGATGGGTCATTCGGAATTGCTACTTTTGCACCATCTGCCAATTCATCCAAAGACTTAATCTTTTTGGAGTATCCACCAAAAGGTTCAACATGAACAGGAGTTACAGCAACGAGGTTGAAACCACGTTCTTTATTCTCTGTGTCCAGGTAAGGTTGGTGCTGGAAGAAGTTTGCATCCAATTTTTCGTCAGCCAATTGCTGGTTGGGTTGTACATAGTCATTGAATGTAACGACTTGCAAACGAATACCTTGTGCTTCCAGTTCAGGCTTGATGCTTTCCAGAATCTCTGCATGCGGTGTAGGTGAAGCTCCCACTTTCAATTCTACTGTACGCGGAGCTCCCCCTTCATTGTCAGCGCCGCTGTCGGCGTCCTTGTTGTTTCCGCACGCGGCAAGAACCGCAATCAGCATAAGACTAAGTAGAGCAAAAGACCATTTTTTCATGTGTAAAACCCCTTCTCTAATCATTTTTTTCATGTGGCGTCCGCAAGAATGCATATCCATCATGTTATCTATGTGTTATTTCCTGGTGAAAAATGTAACCAAGCGATCTCCAGCCATTTGGAGAATTTGCACTAGAATGATCATCGACACTACGGATATGATCATGATTTCATTCTGATAACGATAATACCCATAGTTGATTGCCAGCGTTCCCAGACCTCCACCGCCAACCATACCTGCCATCGCCGTATACGAGACAAGCGTAACGATAGTGATGGTTATACCAGCAAGCAGACCAGGTAGTGCCTCAGGCAACAGTACCCGTCTTACAATCTGTCCGGTCGATGCACCCATCGCCTGAGCCGCTTCAATGACACCACGATCCACTTCACGCATTGTTGTCTCTACCAGTCGAGCGAAGTAAGGAGCTGCTGAAATAACTAAAGGTGGGATAACACCAAGCACCCCAGTAGCTGTACCGACGAGCGAACGAGTGAATGGAATAAGAGCAACAATCAATATAATAAATGGGATCGATCGCAAAATATTAACAATCAGGGACAGTATAATGTACACCACCCGTGATTTGGTTGAAGCAGATCGAGCTGTCATGAACAGCAGCACCCCGAGTGGTAAACCAAAGATTACCGTGAACAAGCCTGATACACCCAAAATTTGCAGTGTTTCAATAGAAGCTTTACCAACCTCTTCCCAACGTACGGTTGAAAAATCCATGTTAACGTAACACCTCCACATCAAGTCCCTCTGCGGTTAATTCTGATATTGTCCGGTCAATCGCATTGGTATCGCCTTCGAACCGAACGGTCAGTTGCCCATAAGGAACCTGTTTGATCGTAGAGATCGTACCTTGCAGGATGGCAAAATCCACACCGGTTTTACGTACCGTTCTGGATAAAATCGCTTCATACGTTTTGTTACCCAGAAAGGATATCTTCACAAGTTTGGAAGCAGCACCTGCCTGTAATTCCAAGCCTGCATCCGCCAAAGCAGTCTCTTCAAGGGCAAGTCCAACTTCATGATCACGCATCATAAAGTCCCGTGTAATGGCATGCTGCGGCTTCAGGAATACTTCGGTTACAGGTCCCTGTTCCACTATGCCGCCTTGATGAATGACAGCTACCTTGTCACAGATATTCTGGATGACGTGCATCTCATGTGTAATCAGCACAATCGTGAGATTGTACTTTTCGTTAATGTCGAGCAATAACTTCAGAATCGAATTCGTCGTCTGCGGATCAAGCGCCGAGGTGGCCTCATCACATAGGAGTACATTCGGATCACTGGCGAGTGCTCTCGCAATCCCTACACGCTGTTTCTGTCCACCCGATAATTGAGCCGGATATTTGCTGCTATGGTGCTCCAGACCAACCAGGGCGAGCATTTCCTTCACTTTGCGGTCAATGGCTTCCTTGGGTGTATTCACAAGCTTTAACGGAAAAGCTACATTGTCATACACCGTTGCCGAGGATAACAGATTAAAGTGTTGAAAAATCATACCGATCTTGCGTCTCTGTTGCTGCAATTCGGTTTTGTTCAGTTCAGTCAGGTTAATCCCGTCTACCCATACTTCACCCTCCGTAGGGCGCTCCAACAAATTAATGCATCGGATCAGTGTACTTTTACCCGCTCCAGAATGGCCGATCACTCCGTAGATTTCACCCTTTTGGATGCTCAAATTCAGCTCGGATAGTGCCGTTGTAGATTTTGCCCCTTTGCCGTACGTTTTCGTTAAACCTTTTAATTCAATCAATCGCACTTGCCCCTTTCCAACCACCTACATGTATCTTTACCCGATCTAAAGGAAAACTCCCCTATACATACAAAAAAAGAGCCCTTTGCAGATACAAAGAGGGCTCTTTACGTGAAAGAATATACCTTCTCATCTGCCAAAATCGTGTCTTGCACCATTTTGTAGGAATTAGCACCTAACATCTATAACGAATGACACATGTCGTTACAAATCGGTTGCCGGGCTTCATCGGGCCTGTCCCTCCGCCGCTCTCGATAAGAAATATGTTGTTGTAGGATTCTATAAGTTCATGTAGTTTATGCTTTATAATGTGAACGTAACTTCCGAAATATCAGTTAGATCCGTGTAACATTTGATTGAAACTCAGTATATTCCAAGTATTCCGATTTGTCAAAGGGAATTATTTCTTTTCCATATTTTATTAATATAGCTATAAGAGGCCGTTAACGTTTCACAGACCATATCCACGCCCTGACGCATTTCCTGCACATGTTGATTCAGATCCTCCAATTTCACTTTACCTTGCAAGGTCTGATGTAACTGCCACAGATCATCGTGCATTTCGGAGTTCATGTAGTGAATCTCCATATTACGTCGTTTGCGCAACTTACTCATCGGCTCACGATAAGAGTCCTTGATCTGAATCAACCGCAAGGCAAGATCATGATGCTCCCTCGCATAGTCGAACTGCCTTAACACGGTAAAATAAGAAAAATGCGCTTTGGTATTTGAGGTATTCAGCTGGAATATCTCATTCAATACGGTGCCGACTTTATCCAGAATGGCAAAACAGCGAATGAAGCCATCTTTGTAAAAATACACATACCGGGCATATTCGGCTTTTTCATTCGGCGTCATATCATCCGTAGAACCTGCAACGACCTTTTGTCGAAAATGAGCAGCGGCGAAGCAGCTTTGCTCCAGTTCATCCAGGGAAGAGATAAGCCCCTGTGTCCACACATACAGTTTCCGATAGTCGTGAGTAGGATCATGATCCACATGCATTTGTCGCTGAAATAGCTCAAGCGTATGCGCCATGGACTCCATTGCTTCTTTCAGCAAACCTTCATTTATACGCGGCTTTTCCCCCAGCAACGTTCGCAGCATATATAACCTCCTCTTTTCCACTCTGCTGATCCATAAAGATTCACTACCATAATACATAATGCTAATTCATTCCGAGTAAACGTATAAACGCTGCTTGCCATAGGTTGCCCTGATCCCCCTGACATCAAACAAAGTCCACCTGTCCAATGATGTACATCACTGGATGGTGGACTTTCAATATTGAGCCCAAAGACCAAGAAATGGATCTAGAAACGATTAACCGGGCGGTGCAGCTTGTAAACCAGGAAACTCATATACGTTAAGATCCCGAACAGTATGGCGATATCCAGCATATGTGCAAGAGCTACGAACATGTATACTTCCGGACGGTTCATCGTCACCATCATGAAAATACCGATGACCACTTGCATCAAAATCAGAAAAACGGATACAACGCCAAGGGTACGCATTTCCTTGTTATCCGGATGATTACGATACGCGAAGTGACCCAGAATTGCGATTACAATTACAAGAGACGCAGCTGCCGCACGGTGAGCAAAAGCAACGGCTACCCCGCCTGAAAGCTCAGGAATAATCTGCCCGTTACAGAGTGGGAATCCGGAACAACCACCGGCAGAATCCGTGTGACTCACAAATGCGCCTGTGTATACCACGAGATACGTGTAGATCGTGGAGAACCAGACCAGATTTCTGAATTTTTTACTGACCCGAGGGTATTTATTCAGACGCTCCAATCCACCATCTTTTGCCTCCTGCCTTATGCCCAATGCCATCATAAGCGAACTGGCAAAGGCAATCAGCGCAAAGCCGAAATGAAGTGCCATAACTGCTGAAGATTGGGAGAAAACGACGGCAAAAGCCCCCATGATTCCCTGGACTATAACAAATACCAGGGTTAAGAAAGAAAACAATTGCAGGTCACGGCGTGACTTGCCGAACTGCAGAAAAGCAACAAACGAGGCAATGGACAACAGTCCAGCCAGTGCGCTTACAGCGCGGTGGGAATATTCAATAAGTGAAGCCACAGTATGTGCGGGAACGAGTTTTCCGTTACATAAAGGCCATTCCGTTCCGCAGCCAAGGCCCGATTCCGTTTTGGTTACGATGCCTCCACCAAAAGTGGCCAGAAACATGACAAGACAGGTTAATACGGTTAACCATTTAAACAAAGTTAAGTGCTTCAATTTTTTCTCACCTGCTGTTGGTTTAAGATGGCGAAGAATATTCTCCGCTTGTTTCGGTACTTTGACACTTATTTCACAACTAAATTCATTATACCGGATAAAATGTTCATTGACGTCGCGCTTTGTGACAAAATGTTAACGTCTGGTGAAATAATGACCCGTAGGTCATCGAAAGATATGTACAGAAACGTTTCTTATGTAGAACGTGTCGAACACACAAACGCCATTTCCCTATTTCAAGAGAAATGGCGTTCTTTTTAGTCTACCCTTTTACAACATGAACCTGTCATACTTTTATATAAGTTCAATTAAACATTTACACAATAACGGAGAGGACAGAAATAACCAGAAGAAGCGAAGCGTTCGCCTTTATCCCCAGATTTCCCCTTTATAAAAGGGATCAAAGAAATCTGGGGATAACAGCGATCGGAAGGTTATTCTGTCATCGGAGTGTCTGTGTAAATATTCATTTATCAAACTTATATAACATTATTTATGGATCGTGTTGTACACCTCAACTGCGCGATCCAGGAACTGCTCAATCTCTTCTCTCGACTTGCGCAGCTTGTTTACGTACCGCACCAGTTCCCGGCCATCCGTGTAGGCCACAAAGCTCGGAATGCCAAGAATATTCTGCTCTTCACTAACGGTTCCAACCTGATCCACGTCGACCTCAACCAAAGTCAGTTCACGTGCATATTTCTCTTCAACTTCAGGCATAAACGGATCGATGTATTTGCAGTCACCACACCAGTCTGCCTTGAATACGGCAATCGTCAAGCGTGGGGATTGGATGGCTACATCAAAAGCCGGTTTGGAAGTAATCTGTTCCATTCGGTTCATCTCCCTTTCTGTACCTTGTCTTACCCTAAGTGAAGCAAATTGGCGAGTGGAAGTCAAATAATCAGCGCATACTTAGAATAAACCACATGGTCTGTAAAATTAAACCCAGAACATCATGAAAGGATGTCACATCATGACTTCCACCAGAACCGATTCTTCCAGCGAACAGCACCACGGGTCCCTTCTGCAGATTGTTCGTTCCATTTCAGGTGCTGCCCTGGAAATCTGGCGTGGCAAACAGGCGGCATGGCAAGCTTCAGCACAGCTTCGTCACCCATTGCGTGAGATCGAGTGGGATACAGATACTGCAGCCGCCTTACAGTCTGAGGTGGAGCGTTTGTTACCTGCCAGCGGCAAGTCTTTTGCACGCACTGATCAGGTCCAAAGTGCACTCGTATGCGAGGAAGATTGCATCATTCTGGAAGAGATTAAGACACTGACCCAGGAACATAATCGGAGTAACATCACGCGCACGGCTGCCTATCTGGAATGTTATGAGCAATGTCCCGAATTGCATTGGGCTCTATTAGCTCATATGGTCTCCCGCAACGGCGGATATCATATGACCGATCTACAGAGTGACTTGATGCATAATCTACAGGATCCAAACGATCGTGAGCATATGTATCGACTGTTAGAACGGTGCAATGCACTCATTTTCCAGGATGCATATCCCCAGCTTCTGCTGTATATGAACAGTCGCCGGATCGGACGAAGCTGTTTCCATCTGTTATCGCACTTTCACGTATCGGCGTTCATGACGCCGTTTTGGGAACGCTTTTGGCTGGAACGGTGCAGTTCACTGCTTAGTGTGGCATTAATTATTAATGAGCAGAACTATATCGAGAGCCGGGTGGTGCAGCATCCTTATTTTCAAAAAGAAGTACTTTCCAAACCCGCATTCCATCTGCATAATCTGGCGGGTCTGAATCATATCGTCTTTCCACTCGGACGGGAAGCCGGGCTCGCAGGGCGAGTCATTGAACATTTTGGCAAGCTGGATGAGCGAATTATGTTTGGCAAAGGCCTATATGCCCTGTTGTTTGGCTTGGAGCAAGTCCACACACAAGTGTTGGAATTCGCTCGTGCAGTTCCCCATCATGGCTCGCGAGCCGAGTATTGGCCCGGTCTGTTTACCGAGCGCGAAAACAAGGCGGGTGATCGTACATTTTACGCTCAGGCGCTACTGGATGAAGAATGGCTTCCAGAAGGGCAACGATTGTATAGTCCAGAACTGCTCTCTGTATGGGGGGACACGCCTTATGAACCGATCACCAGACAGGACTGGCTTCAGACTCGGGATTGTCTCGGTTATCTGACGGCACCGCGCCGTCCATGGCTATTTGAGATGAGTCACGAACACCGGTATGGCATGCTGAAAACAGCACTGGCTCATGATGCCAAAGCGGCCATTCACTAATGCTGGCGACCGTTAAATATACAAAAAGCCCTGTCCGCTTCAACAGCAGACAGAGCTTGTATCGTATCTAACCGAATGATGCGCCAGATGTTTCGTGCAGGATTATCCTCTTTGCACGCCTCCACGTTGGAGACGCATGAGTGGACGGAGAATTTTTTGAAGGATACGGGGGTAACCGCCCAGCTCGTCCTTGCGCAATACACGGAGCACGACCATGAGAACCAGATACACCACCACAACAAGCACACCGACCACAAGGCATGTAAGCAAGAAGGATACGCGTGCTGGCAGGAAGAGCCCAAAGATCATATTGCCAATCCAGTTCGCTGCAAATCCTACACCTGCTGCAAGCACCACTGTAATGATAAACCCTCTCCAGCGGTCTCCCATGATGGAGAAATCAACGATTTTGCGAAGGACCCGCAGATTCAGGTATGTGATAACCAGGAAACAAAGGGCCGTTGCAATAATGATGCCGTAAATGCCAAAGAACGGCGCCAGAATCAGACTTGCGATCAGTTTGATCACAACACCTGCTGCGACACTGATCATCGTAATCCGTGGTTTTCCCACCCCGAGTAAAATGGAGTTGGTGGTCATCATTGTAATCTGGAAAATGGTGCCGAATGTCAGTAAGGCAATGATCGGCGTTCCATCCAGATTGGTAAACAGCAATCCATTAACCGAATACGCTGCCGCACAAAGTGCAATAACAATCGGCATACCTGTCAGAATCGAAATGCGCAATGCAAGTGTAACCTGATTCTTCAGATGGGCTTCATCCTTCCGGGCAAATGCTGCCGAAATGACAGGCACCAACGATTGACTTAAAGCGATAGCCAGAATTGGCGGAATACCCGCAATACTTTGGGCTTTGGCACCGAGGATCGCAAGTACGCCTGTCGCCTCTTCAAGTCCGATCTGGCCACTAAGCAGTGGAACCACAAGGGATGAATCGATAAAGTTAATGGCTGGAACTGCAAGCGAGGACAGCACAATTGGAATAGACAATTTGAAGATATCACTGTAGATGCCTCGCATCGGCAGTTGCTCTGCACGCTCGTAATTCAATTGCGCAGCACGGTCGCTACGACGCAGCTTCAAGGTAAAGTACAGCATGACACCGAAGGCACCAACACTTCCCAATACCCCACCAAATGAGGCACCTGCGGCAATTGTCTGATCATCATAATTCCATTGCAGCATGACATATGCCACGATAATGGCTGTACCTACACGGGCGAACTGTTCCACAATCTGTGAAATACCGCCTGCTGTCATGTTGCCGCGTCCCTGGAAATATCCACGCATCATCGCAATGGCTGGGAAGAGCAGCAAGGCTGGGGCCAAGGCACGAATGGCGCTGACCGATTCCGGTACTTTGGAGACATAGGTAGCATAATAAGGCGCCGCGAACCACAATAAAGCAGACATGACTACCCCGGCGACAGCCGCAAAGATCAGGGCTGCACGGTAGATCTGTTGTGCTTCACCCGCGCGACCGAGTGCGTAGCGTTCCGACACCATTTTGCTAAGTGTACTTGGTATGCCTGCCGTTGCTACAGTTAACAGCATTAAATATACCGTATTGGAGATGGTAAACGATGCGTTACCGATATCCCCGAGGATATGCTCCAGCGGCACCCGTTGAACCAATCCGAGTACCCTCGCGATCAGTGCAGCTGCCGCCAGAATGAGCGTACCCTTAATGAATGTTTCTTTCTTAGACAAACCAATTCCCCTTCTTTCCTCCACACCGGACGTGCATCCCGTTGAAACTAATCCCTCATGTTTAGGCGAATCTTACCACCCAGATAATAAAGAGAACTATCATGACGATCTGCAAAATAATTTTCATTACGGTGCTCGTAAACAGCCCCACCACAGAACCAAACCCAACTTTCGACGCTTTGGAAGGTGAAGACCCTCCGATCAGTTCCCCGATAAAAGCACCGATAAATGGTCCCAGCACCAGTCCGAATGCCGGAATGACAAATGGGCCAATGATAACACCAATGGTACTGAGCGTGGTCGAAAGTTTGGAGCCACCGAACTTCTTCACGCCCCATGCACTGACAACATAATCAGCCACGAACAGCACAACAACAATCAGAATCTGGATGATCCAGAACCACACACCGAACGGATCAAAGCTGAAGAACCAGCCGTAGACCAGAAACGCGAAGAAAATCGCTACAGCACCAGGCAGTATGGGATATACCGTTCCAGCCATCCCCACTGCAAACAGCAGTACAATTAAAATCCAGGCAATGGTTGCAAGCAAAAGTTACTCCCCCTTCAAAATATGTTCACGGATCACTTCGACGATGCCGTCTTCATTATTACTCGCTACGATCAGATCAGCCGCTTCCTTCACCTGCTCTTGCGCATTGCCCATCGCTACACCCAGACCTACGGCCTCAATGACAGCCAGATCATTCAGACTGTCTCCGACAGCAACGACTTCGGACATCTCGATACCCAGCAGTTTGCAAACCTCAGCTACACCACTGGCTTTGGATATTCCAGCAGGGTTGATCTCGATATTAACAGGTGAAGAATTCGTCATCTGCAGACCACCCATTTGTTGCAGTTCCATCATAATCTGGTGACGAGCTTCATCCACTTCGGTATTGAAACCGAATTTTAGCCATTCCAGACCTTCAATATTGTCCGTCCAGCGATCACGGTTGAACAGCTCTTCCACCGAGTATGCCCAGTACCAGCTGTTATATTTCTCACCAATTTCCTGCATTTTGCGAATTAATGCCGGGTCCATCAGATGACGCATATGCAGATCATGCGGAGCTTTCCAGACCTCACTACCGTTAACGGTAACCATTGGTGTCTCCAGTCCAAGTTGAACCGCATAAGGCATCGCGTGGAATACGGCTCTTCCCGTGGAAAGGCACACATGTACACCCCGACGAATGGCAATTTGAATCCACTTGGCGGTCTCCTGTGTAATTTCATGATTATCGTTAAGTAATGTTCCATCCATATCCAATGCTAGCAATTTGTATTTCAATTCACTCATACAGTAGTTCCTCCTAGGTTGTCTCTCTCCAAGTTGAACTCATGGATATCCATTCATGCACTAAGCGGGCAGAAAATTTTTCGAGTCGTAGTATCTTTGTTTTAGAATTACCTTTTTCTTTAGTGTATTGAGATTATACGAGGTAACCGTTACGTGTACGGATCGTCTTCCGATCGCTGTTGTCTCCGAATTTTCTAGATTCTCTCTTCTTAAAGGTTAGAAATTCGGAGACAGCGTATGCTTTCGAAGCAGCTTTCTTGCAGAAAGCTTTCAGGCGCACGCTATCGCTTCTTCAGATCGATTCCGCCCCCTTCACTACATCACCTTTGTATTTAGAGCTCATAACACCTACCATCAAGAAGGAAATTCATAAACAAATTTCCCTTCTCTAGGTCCTATCTGCCCTCTCCGTCCTTGATGGTTCTCCAGTTCAACTTAAAGGTTCTCTTTATCTAATTTTAAACATTCTCTCATGACAAGGTCGCCCGGCATCCGCAAAAACGGACGCTCCGGACGTCACAGCTAACGACATTTTACCACAGATCGTCGACCTGCAACAAAATAACCCGCTCAGGATTAAACTTCGAAGTTATTACATTTTATGTGATGTATATTTTCCTAAATAAAAAAACGATCCACCTCCTACAGGATGAACCGCTTTTAGCTTAACTTTTTTCACTCTGCCTGTTTTACCAGCCTAACCCGTAGCTAAGATTAAATCCAATTATCCCCTGTTCGCTCCTCTGTCTGGCTTGGATACTGCAAACAAGGATTGGGACATCAAATTCATGGTTTGTTTGTATACGGTATGGGTTGCCTTTACATCACCAAGGAACCCGCCCATATGCAGGTGAATTACACCGTGCAGCGATGCCCATATAGTGCTGACAAGAGTCCCGGTCTCTTCCTGGTCCGAAATCTGCCCTTGCTTCTGGGCAGTGCTAATTAGTTCTAACAGGCATTCTAACCATTTGCAGAAAAGTTGCAATGGAGTCATCATGATAAAAAAAGAATTTGACACATTCGTTTCATTTTGGTTACTATGATTCTTACAGGAAACAGTGTTACCAGATATGGTCTTATGCTCATTTTTAACTTTGTATTATTTTTTTTGAAGTTAAGGTAACATCGTTTCTTTAAAAAAACAACGTATTGTTAATTGATGCCCTTTGGGTGGAAGAATCGTAACCGTCGCGTGCAATTTCTCTTTATGTGCGAGGCTCGACGGAGATGGGTTTCTCAACGTGAATGGCACAGGGGGAGGATGCCTCTGTCGGCGCGAAGGACACGCCGGAACGTGTAGTGGCAGTTATACTGCACGCTATGACAACAACAGAAACACTATTAGGAGGATTAATATGTCAACAGAACAAAAACAACGCAAACCATCCACTGGTCAACAAATTCGTAGATGGAGCCTGACCCTGCTAGGGGTAATTGTGCTGGGAATCGTTGCATTCCTGCTGATACCCGCCCCGGTAGAACCCGCTGTTTGGTCTGCACCTGCTGCTCCTTCTTTTGAGAAGGAGGGTCCCTGGAAAGAGAACAACAAACTTAGCTCCGCTGAATTGGTTACAGACCGCGCGGAGTTCCCGGAATTTATCACTTTTGATAAAGAAGGGCGACTGTATGCGGGTGACTCCGACGGCAAAATCTACAGAGTGACCTTTGACGCCGAGGACAAGGCACAGCCAGCAGAGGTATTCGCCGATACCCACGGAACACCTAACGGCCTGAAATTTGATGCTGCCGGAAATTTGATTGTGGCGGATATTCAGAAAGGGCTCCTGTCCATTGACCCGAACGGAAACATCGAAGTACTAACTACTGAAGTAGATGGGGGGCCGATCTATCTGGCGAACGAACTGGACATCGCGCAAGACGGATCGATTTATTTCTCCGATACCTCTAACTATGGCAAAGTCATGTTCAAGGAAATTGCCGAGAATAAACCGCATGGACGATTGTTGAAATATGATCCACTGACCAAGCAGACGACCGTTCTGCTTGAGGATTTATATTTTGCCAATGGGGTCGTACTGTCTGCCGAAGAAGACTTCGTGCTTGTCGCAGAATCGTATCATTATCAGTTGACCCGGTACTGGTTGAAGGGCCCCAAACAAGGCACCTCTGATATTTTTGCGGAGAATCTGGCTGGGTTTCCGGACAATATCACCCGTGACGCACAGGGACACTTCTGGGTAGGGGTATTCACAACCCGTCTGTCTTTTGCCGATTACATGCATAGTCACCCTTGGTTAGCAGCGACGATGTCCAAAGTTCCACAGTCCTTGTTAAATGGAGCCAGTGCCCCGGTGAAACACGGTCTTGTTGCAGAATATGGACCAGAAGGAGAGCTTATTAGTAGTTGGCATGATCCGGAAGGAACATTGTATGGCATCACCACGGCCGTAAGCCAAGGGAAATATTTGTATCTCGGAACCGCACCGGGAGGAAGCCAAGGGGTTCATCGGGTGCCTTTGAAACCGTAAGGATTGTTATATTCATCTACCTCATTGCCACCTTTAGGCATCCTAATAGCAGCTCACTCTGGCAGGAGGAGCTGCTATTAGGATTTTTCTTAGTTCACAGTCCAATCAAAAAAACCGCCTGCAAAGCAGGCGGCTAACAATCTCCATGAATTAACGTGCCGCAAATTTGCGACGAGCATAACGAAATACAATGCCATGTTTCGGGGACAGCAGCAGTGCGAGAACAAATAACATTCCAGCAACAGCCACCATGCAGCCCGCGATGGAAGCATCCAGGGCGTAAGCCATGATGTAACCCCCAACCGAGGAAGCTGCTCCGATCAGGACAGCATACAGAATCATTTTGCCCAGACGATCTGTAAGCAGGTAAGCCGTCGCCGCAGGTACAATTAACATACCCACAACGAGGATCGACCCAACACTTTCAAATGAAGCTACGGACGTCATGGAAACGAGTCCCATGAGCAAATAGTGGAACAGCACTACTGGAATGCCACAGGCTGCAGCCAGCGCCGGATCGAAGGCACACAGCTTGAACTGTTTGTAGAACAGTCCGATGACAATGAGGATGACCAGCAAAGTGATGCCTAGCATCCAGACCGCCCTCGGCCCGACATCCGTGCCCCCAAGGGTTAGCGTATCCCACTGCACATAAGCGATCTCACCGAACAAGACACAGTCCAGATCCAGATCAATGTGCTGGGCGTTTAGACTAATGAGAATGACACCTACTGCAAAGAGTGCCGTGAACACAATTCCGATGGAAGCATCAGACGATAGACCACCCGCCTGCAAACTCTGTATGAAGAATACCGTCAGTAGACCAAACACGGTGGCACCGAGCAGCATCCATAACGAATCTCTGGAACCGCTCCACAGGAAAGCAATCGCAATACCGGGGAGAACCGCATGGCTGATCGCATCACCGACCAGAGCCATTCGCCGCAGGATCAGAAAACAACCGAGGATGGCGCAGGCAGAAGAAACCAGTACGGCCGTCAAGATAATCCAAAACGTTGCCATTACATCTCCCCCCGTTCCTGCTGATTTCGCTGTGCGGCGAGAGTCTGAAGTGTAGCTCGCTCTTCACGCATATATGCGGACTTCGCCTGAATACTGCGCAACCGTCGAGCTAACAGTCCACGACGTGGAGCCAGCAATGCTGATCCGGCAAACAATACCGTGGCCGCAAGAACCGTTACAGGTCCTGTCGGCAGATTAGGTACGAGTGTGCTGAAGATGGTTCCTGTTGCTCCGCTCAATGCACCAAATATGCCAGCGAGCAACACCATGAGTGCGAGTGAGTCGGTCCAGCAACGTGCCGCTGCTGCCGGAGTTACCAGCAAGGCCGCAACAAGCACGACACCAACGGCCTGAATCCCGGCAACCACCGCGATCACCGTCAAGAGCAAAATGAGTTGCTCCAACATGGCAACTGGAAGTCCCATACCTCGTGCAAAGCCCGGGTCAAAACTCACCAGTTTGAATTCCTTGAACCAGGCAAGACAGGCAATCAGTAATACGAGACATACGCCACCCATGACATACACATCCGTCATGACCATGGAGGCTGCCTGCCCAAACAAATATTTATCAAGTCCGCTTTGGCTTCCGCTCGCCCCATGCTGGATGCGCGTCAGCATCACTACGCCAACCCCGAAAAATACGGTTAACACGATTCCCATTGCCGCATCCTGCTTGATCCGTGAGTAGCGTGTAATCCACGAGATTCCGAAGGTTGCGACAATGCCAGCCACCAGAGCACCGAACAGGAATAAGCCTACAGACTTCGTTTCCGTCAACATAAATGCAATACAGATCCCGGGCAGAGCAGCATGAGCGAGGGTGTCCCCCATCAGGCTCTGCTTACGAAGAAAGGTGAAGGTGCCAATAATTCCGCTACTGAATCCCAGCAGCAGACAGCCAAGCAATATCCAACGTGTATTGGGGTCGGACAAGATGGCAATGATCCAGTTCCACATGCACTACACCTGGCCTTTCTCCGTCCGGCTTCCGATCATCGCAATCCGGCCTCCGTACGTCTCTTGCAGTGTATCCGGTACAAATACTTCGCTTGTCGGTCCGCCAGCCACCAGTCGTCCATTGAGCAGCAGCACATGGTCGAAGTATTCCTCGACTGTCGCCAGATCATGGTGAACGACCAGTACCGTCTTGCCTTGTTTCTTCAGCTGTTCCAAAAGCGATATGATCGCTTTCTCCGTGGTGGCATCCACACCTGCAAACGGCTCATCCATGAAATACAGATCCGCGTCTTGCACAAGTGCCCGCGCCAGAAAGACACGCTGCTGTTGTCCACCGGACAGCTGACTGATCTGGCGGTACATATAATCGCCCATGCCGACTTGCTCTAGGCAGTGTGCAGCCAGGTCCCGCTCCTTTTTTCCCGGACGACGGAACCAACCCAGATGACCATACCGTCCCATCATAACCACATCGAGTGCATGCGTTGGAAAATCCCAGTCGACCGATTCCCGTTGTGGCACATATCCGATACGACGACGTTGTTCCCGGTACGATTGTCCGAATATCCGAACCTCGCCATGCATCTTCGGTACCAGTCCCAGAACCGCTTTGATCAGGGTGGATTTCCCTGCGCCATTAGGTCCGAGAATTCCGATGAGTTGTCCTTCCGGAATATCAAAGGATACGCTGCTAAGTACTGGTTTTTTATGATACGCAACAGCCAGATCCCTCACACTAAGAGGAGCCGATGTTGGCTGCGTTCCCTGCAAGTGGCTGTTGTTCAGTCTCGTAGGAGTTTGTTCCAATAAAGTTGTATCTTCCATAATCCTGTAACTCCTCTCTTCATGTGATTCATTATTTCAGGGCTGCTACAATCGTCTCAACATTGTGGCGAATCATACCGATGTATGTGCCTTCTTCCGTTCCTTCAGCCCCCATGGCATCCGAGAACAGTTCTCCACCAATGCTGACCGTATGTCCTTTTTGAGCTGCTCCGGCAATGATGGCTTCCATTGCTTTTGCAGGCACACTCGATTCAACAAATACTGCTTTGATATGGTTATCTACGAGATAATCCCGCAGTTCGCTAACATCTTTTGCACCATATTCGGCTGCTGTACTGATGCCCTGAAGCCCCATCACTTTCATGCCATAAGCCTGACCGAAATATCCAAATGCATCATGCGCCGTAACCAATACCCGGCTTGCTTCCGGAATCTCCAGAATCTTCTCACGCACCTCGGCATCCAGTGCTTCGAGCTTCGCCAGATACGCCTCTGCCTGAGCCTTGTATTCTTCCGTATGGTCCGGGTCCGCCTCCACGAGCGTATCGCGTACGGCTTCTGCCGCATGCATCCAGTGGCTGACGTTAAACCAGACGTGTGGATCATATTCGGTGCCGCCTGTATCTTTGCCTGAGTGCAGTTCCTCGACTGGAATGGTCTCTGTAACGGCTGTAACCAGCTTGTTTGAGGACATTTTCTCCAAAATGTCTGTCATTTTACCTTCGAGATGCAGTCCATTATAGAAAATGACTTCCGCTTGCTCCAGCTTGCGAATATCACCTTGGGATGCCTTGTACAGGTGGGGGTCAACGCCCGGGCCCATCAGACCGGTAACATCAACATATGCCCCGCCTACCTCACGTGCTACATCCGCAATCATACCCGTTGTCGCTGTTACCTGTACTTTCCCTCCACTGCCTGTCTCTGCATTGCTTGAACACGCTGTAAGCACCACAACTAGCACCAGAGCCGCTAGCGTAATGAATCCCCTCTGAATACTCCTCATCTTCACCATTAACAATTCAACCGTCCCCTTTCCCTCTCCTAAAATACTTGTCCACATCTAATTTTGTTGTACAAGGTATTAAGTTTTAATCAAGACTAATAATGTTTCCCTTGTGCAAATTTTATCCGAAGCCAAAAAAAAAGGCAAGGGATAATTTCCCCTGCCTGTCCAAATATATTTAATTCACTTCATTAACCTGTTAGATATGAGATTAAAAGAGCTAACTTCCGCGACGTTCTTTTACATTACTCGTTGTCTTTTCCTTCGTCTTTCTTCCCTTTTGGCGTTCCGTCGAGACCATATACTTCATCGTATGCATCGAAGATTTTCCGTGCAATCGGCGAGGCACTGACTGACCCGAACCCACCTTCCGGTACAACAACAGCTACAGCAAGCTTAGGATTATCTCGTGGTGCAAAGGCAATAAATACACCATTCTCTTTCTTGTTCGGTCCGGTCCCCTGCTCTGATGTTCCTGTTTTCCGGGCATAATCGTAAGGGAAACCGTCAAATGAACTTACTTTGGTAACCATTCCTTTGTGCACTTCATTCCAGTGCGCATCGGCAAAATCAACTTCATTGAGCACTTTAGGTTTGATCTCTTTCACTACATTGCCATCCGCGTCACGAATTTCCTTCACCAGATGTGGTTCCATCCGTTTGCCTTTATTGGCAAGCATGGTCGTGTATTGTGCGAGTTGCATCGTGGTGTACTTGGCTTGTTGTCCAAAGGAGGCAAATGCCAAACGTGTTAGAGCTGATTCGTCTTTATTATTATATTCTAGCCTACCCAGAAATTCATTAGGCAGATCTACACCAGTGGACACACCCAAGCCAAATTCCTGCATGTGTTTGTGCCAGACATCGATGCCTTTCTCTGAGCCATAATTACGTAACAAACGTTTACCCACCATATCAATCATGAAGGCATTGGAGGATTTCTCAATCGCTCTTCTCGCCGTAATAGAACCATTATAAGCAGAATGCGAGTTCTTCACTTGTCGTCCGTCTTTCCCCAAAACCGCATATCCCTGATCATGATAGGTCTCTCCTGCTGTAAATAATCCCTCTTTCAATCCAATCAGCACACTTAGCGGTTTGATCACTGACCCAAGAAGTACAACGGATTCCGCCCGACTAGGCTTATCATCATTCGGTGGGAACGACTCGGTGGTTCCATTCCGAAACACATATTTGATTTTGTCATAATCCCAATCATTCGGATCATAATCCGGCATACTCGCCATAGCCACCACATTCCCCGTATCCACTTCCATGGCTACTGCGTATCCGGTAATTGCCTTAGGGAGTCTGCGCAACTCATCCGTTATCGCCTCTTGTGCGGCCATCTGAATTTCCTTGTTAATGGTGGAGACCAGGCTGTAGCCTTTCTCCGGTGGTGTTTGTAACATCGTTCCATCTGGCAGATTACGTGCGTCAATATCAATGGATTGGTAACCGCTTCGTCCACGGAGTTCTTCCTGGTATTGAAGCTCCAGCCCATCGAAGCCAACCTTCTCTTCTTCATGATAGACAAGCCCTGGATCACGCTGGGTACTTGCCCCTTCACGGATGGCCTTATATTTGGCAATGGAATCTGGTGCTCGTTTGAACTCTCTTGTGTATCCCACAACCTGAACGGCTACGCCATCCGGGTCATATTTTCTTATGTTTTCTTCCAGCACCATAACGCCCGGATAATCCGCTTTTTTCTCCATGAAAAAGGCAATTTCTTTGGTCGATAGATCAGACTTCACCAGCCTCGGCACATAGCCAAACGTTTTCTGGTAATCCAGATCCAATCGTTTGATGATCTCTTCCGCGTCCGGCTGCTCTTTGTCCCCTGGATTAAACTGCTTAAACACAGCCGCCAGATCATGAGCCAGTTCCTCTGCTTCCTGTCTACGTTCATCATTCCGGTAATCCTCATACAACAGCACATACAGGGACTGTACAGGTTCGGAATAAGCGAGCGCGACTTCCCCTGTCGCATCATAGATGGGACCACGAACAGGTGCGAGTGGAATGTCTTTGGTATTACGACTCGTTTCCATATACGTGAGTTCAGGACCCTCCACAAATTGCACAAAGGCCAACCTGAAAATGAGAATACTGAATATGACAAATGCCGCGAAAAAAAACAGATTCAGCCTTGCGGTGGAAGGCTTGTTGACGGGTGTATCTTCCTCAGTCATGGGTTTCTTTTTCAATCGGTTAAACATATTTTTAAGCCTCTCCCGTTCCTCTATAAAAATAATGTCCTATCTGTATTGTGCACCTGTTCAATCCGATATTTAATCCTTTCTCATACAAGTCTACCAAAGGTTAGCTGTCACGTCTTTCAAATTTTGGTTACATTTTCGTAAACAGAACTGTTACATTAACCAATCTACCGATTTAAATGTAAACACTGACATATCAACGTTATCCAGTTCTCCGGAAAGCGTTTACCCTTCCCTTATATAAACGTGGTATAGCTCATTTGGTTACACATTAATGCAATTAATTAGTCCATCCCCACGATCCATTCTCCGCGTGAAAAAAAAAGGACCCACGAAGGGTCCCCTCTGTAACTAATGCCTCACATCACTGTGTGCCTGATTCCGATTCTGATTCTTTATTCTTGTCTTTTTTTGGTACACCGTCGAGACCGAACTCCTCGTCATAGGCATCGAAGATCGCACGTGCAACCGGAGCCGCACTGCTCGATCCAAAGCCCCCTTCGGGGATAACCACAGCGACAGCAAGCTTCGGATTATTACGTGGTGCATAGGCGATAAACACCCCGTTATCCACCAGTTTACCGCCAACGAGTTGCGTCGATGTCCCTGTTTTTCTGGCGAAATCATATGGGAAGCCGCTAAATGCCGACACTTCAGTGGCCATGCCTCGTTGCACTTCGTTCCAGTAGGCATCGTTAAACTCTACCTTGCTCAGTACTTTCGGTTTCACTTTCTCGACCACGTTGCCTTCCGAATCCCGGAACTCGCTAACCAATTGTGGTTCCATCCGTTTTCCTTTGTTCGCCAGCATTGTGGTGTACTGTGCTAACTGCATGGTTGTATATTTCCCTTGCTGACCAAAAGAGGCATATACCAATTTGGTCAAGGAACTCTCGGAGCTTTCCCTGTATTCTTTGAGACCAGGCCGCTCATTCGGCAGATCCACCCCTGTAGATACACCAAGGCCGAATTGCTCCATATATTCATCCCATACATCAACACCCTCCGCACCATACTTCGAATACAGCTTCTTCCCGATCTCGTCGATCATGAACACGTTCGAGGAATGACGAATCGCATCATGCGGACGCATCGCACCATACACATGGCCTGAAGAGTTCTGCACTCTACGGTTGTCTCCACCAAAGGTCGTTGAACCTCTATCTGAATATACGGTATTTGTAGTGAAGAAACCTTCTTTCAAACCGATCAATACACTAAGTGGTTTGATCGTTGAACCGAGCAACACAACAGATTCCGCCCGTTTACCAGTATCATCTGGCGGGAATCCACGGATCGTACCATTTTGATAGATATATTTTATTTTATCGTAATCTTCATTGCTTATACCGCCGGTTCTCCATACGTTAGTATCATAGTCCGGCATACTGGCAGCAGATACGATTTTCCCGGTATCCACTTCCATCGCAACCGCAAACCCGGTCTTGGCATTCGGATGCAATCGACCGGAAACCGGGTTCCGGTGTAGCCAGCTCAACTGGTCCAGGATGGCCTGTTCCGTTTTCATCTGAACGTTCTTGTTAATGCTGGAAATCAGGTCATACCCTTTCTCCGGCGGGGTAGAACCTGCCACGCCTTCAGGCAAGTTACGCAAATCAACATCAACCGATGTATATCCGCTTTTGCCGCGGAGAGCATCCTGATATTGCAGCTCCAGTCCGTCAAAGCCTACGAATTCATTCTCCGTATACACAAGGCCCGGATCCGTTTGCTTTTTATTGGCCTCGTCCACCTCTTTGTACTTATTCAAGGTTTTCGAGCTTCTGAACTTCTTCAGATAACCGATCGTCTGAACCGCTACCGTGTCCGGATCATAGAATCGTACACTTTCCTCGACAATCTGAATGCCTTTGAACTCATCCTTATGCTGCAGGAAATAAGCGACTTCTTCCTCGGACAGATCACTCTTAATAAGTCGGGGCATGAAACCATTTGCCTTGCGTGAGTTCAAGTCCATAGCTTCAATGATCTGCTCCACCGTGAGTGGTTCTGAATCCTTCAGCTTGTACTGTTCAAACACGTCATGTAACCGGGTTGCGATATCCTGAATTTCCCCTATGTTAGGACTCGGTTTTCCGTCCACATCCCCATAGTTTTTATACAGCGTCAGGTATAGCGACTGAATGGGCTTGGAATAAGCCAGCTTCACTTCACCTGTCGAATCATAGATCGTGCCTCTCACAGGAGGCAGCGGTACATCCTTGGTAATGTTACTTGCTTCTTCCTGACTAAGTTCAGGGCCCTCCACGAATTGCAAAAAGGCCAAGCGTACAATAATAACGCTAAAAATAACAAAGGAAGCGAAGAAAAATACGTTCATCCGGTAGCTAAAGCGCCGTTTATCTGTAAGTTCATCCTTCTCATTGGAATGCTTTTTCATCCATCCTACCTCTTTCATGACTTGATGCATACCGCTCAAACTGGTTCTTCCCGGCATGATAACCTGGCAACGTCGTCATATTACGGACCCATGTCCGTTGTAATGTTAAGCTGATTGATCCTTTAAATGGGTGTCGGCAAAATTAGGAGGATTAAACCAGTCTCCACTGATTGCCCATGTCGGATCAAGCGGAACCCAGCTCTCGGAATCGCTCAAATACACCTCATTCCACGCATGCGGACCGTACCCTCCCTGGCCGTTATACCCAAGTCCTGTAACGACTTTGACTTCAAGTCCTTGTGAACGGGCCATCACGGCATAGAGACGAGCATAATCAATACATACGCCTTTGCGTGTATCAAATGTATTCTGCGGAGTCTGTTCATGCCATATGCCCTTTTGCTCATAGTCATCCACTTTACCATAGTCATACTGAATACGTGAACCTACCCAGTCATAGAGCGCTCTTGCTTTGGCTTCATCTGTCGATTCGCCTTTAACAACCTCACGCGCAGCAGATTCAATGTCTGTCGGAATATTATGGTCAATGACTTCATATTTGCGTTGCAGGATACCGCCAAGTTCCTTCTGCACAGCCTGCGTAAATACGGGAAGCTTGTCCTTGATGAACGTACCAGACAACGGTTCGATCACCGATTTGGCCCCTTGCATATAGATGGGAGATGCCTCCACATATCGGCTGAACATGCTCCCAGGGTAGAGACTGACAATCATGAACAGCACCGCAATGACAATCATTCCGCGGACAGAGCCTATAATCGTGCCTATCAATGCACCTGTCAACCTGCTAAACATACCTTTAGGAGCACTTTCCTCGCCTAGCCCCTGCCTGCTGCTAAACATAAATGAAGACAGCAATCCAAGAACCAATCGAATGAGTCCGTAGCTAAGTACAAATAATACAGCGAACCGCATCAGCGGAAAATCTGCAATTGCTGTAACTAACGTATAATACATCTGTTCCCACCGATTCAACTCGCGGTTAGGCATGGCTGAAGCATACGCAGACAGCCACTGCTGCACATATGGTGCAAGCCACATCGTTAAACCGATCGACAACAGAATACCAATCACCGCCATAATGCCATCCATCAGGAACCCGAAGAGTCTGCCTGCTGAACGCGAAGCCCCTCTGGACCACCCTTGTAACAATGAAGCAGCCACAATCAGCAGCAGCATAATGGTGATGCCATTAAACTCCTTCAGGCTGTCCAGCCAATTCTGCAGCACGTACTGATTCCCCCTTTACTACGATGCTGGTGCTGTCTTGTTTTCCTGTGCCTGTTCGACAAACGTACGTATCGTTTCATTGTCGAGTTTCCATTCACCGAGTGAAATTCCGCGGAAGGTCACATCAACTTTATCCGATTGCGTTCGGCCCTTAATCTCCACATTGGGACTTGTGATGGTGAATGCGCCATCCTGCCCTTTGACGTAGGTTGCTTTGGAAGCTTCCTTGAGCATCATGCTGGTCGCTTCCTTCTTCAATGTGTCCATCGTACTGGATTGTACGTCTGTCACTGTCTGTTTGATCTGATCAATGGAGATGCCGCTGTATATCAGTAGAGCCGCAATAATGATGATGGCAATCGCCCATTTCAATACGGTTTTAACCACATTCAGAACAAAGAACAAAATGATCAATGCAACCACGATCACCAGCCAGTTCTGCATCACAAACTCTTTCATTACTTCTATGTTCATGACTACACCTTCCGTATTAGAATTCATTCGTTACACTTCCCGAATATTATACATGATTTCCGAAGCTGCTGTCAGCTAAGCCCTCCCTCGTAAAAATAAACGGTCTAAGTTCGTCCCGCCAGGCGTACAAGTAGTACCATGAGGTTCTGCTAGCGAACGGGGAACACGTTCAAGGACTTGTAATTGGAACATGCATCGCTTAACAAGGAGGGGCTTATGTGAAAACAGCCATCTGGCTATACCTGTTTTTGTTCCTTGCCGTATTTGATTTGCACGCTCAGTATCCCATTTTGACCCCTTTTGCCATCTCGCTTGGAGCTGCCCCTACCTTCATCGGCTGGATGATGGGCATCTATTCCTTAACGCATCTTCCTGGCAATCTCATTGCTGGAACACAAATTGATAAACATGGTAGTCGCCGCTACATTGTGTTCAGTCTGCTTGGGGCAGGATTCATCCTGCTCTTGCAAGCCCATGTCCATACCCCATGGCAACTGCTGGCGCTGCGTTCCATCAGCGGTTTTGTGCTGGCCTTCCTGTCTCCGGCATGTCTCGCCCTGCTTGCACAGCTATCCAGCGATCCGGTGAAACAAGGAAAGTATATGTCAGGTCACGGGGTAGTTCATACGCTCGCCTCGGTTGTATCGCCAGCAGCTGGGGCAATCATTGTAGGTTCTATGGGATTTTCCGCTACATTCTCAGGCTTAGGTTATCTGCTTATACTCACAGGTGTCATTGCATTCATGACCATGCCCCGTGGTATCGTCAAACAGCATGAGAAAGTAACGGAACCTGCGAAACCTGACGTTGCACCCGCAGATGCCACTAGTGTATTCCTGCCGGTATCCTGGCGCTACTTTGCCCTGCCGCTGGTTATTGCCTGTGCGCAGGGAATCCTCTTCTTCGAATTACCCCTGCGGGGAGGAGGGCATTCATCCATGATGTCTACCGGCCTTTTGTTCTCCATAATCAGTATTGGGGCACTCTTTACACTCAGCATGTTATTTCTCAATAGGTATTCCCCCAAACTGCGACTGGTTGCAGGCGTACTACTGATGTCTTTATGTTTTTTTGTAATGGCAGCTATTCCGCAAATTCCGTTGTCTACCGTATTGTTTGTACTTGGGATGTCCAAAGGTATTATCTTTCCAGCTATGGCCACTCTATTTATCCGTCTGAGCGGAGGAAGCAAGTTGGGACGAATCTTCTCGCTGCAATCCATCGCCACTTCCATTGGTTCTTTCATCGGCCCCATCACAGCCGGGCAACTCCGTGTCGGGTTATCGCCCTATTTCATCGCCTTTGTTTTATTGATGATTGGTATGCTGCTGCTTCCATACTATACATCCAGACGCGAAGCTTCCCTGTCCGATTCGAAAAGTATATTGAATTAGGCCAGTATTTTCATTAGCTTTGCATCATTCCCCCATTTACAGCTAAACTATATAAAATGGACTGACGTTTTACACGTTGATAAAAGCTAACTGGGAAATCTATCTTTCACAATCACCGAAGGTTTTATCTTATTGACGATTATTAAGGTTGAACGATTAGCCAAAAGTAGTGAAGGGGACGGAATCGATTTTGAAGAAGCGGTAGCGTTCGCCTTTGTCTCCATATTTCAACCTATAAAAAATCAATCAGAAAATTTGGAGACAACAGCGATCGGAAGAACGATCCGTAACCGGAACGACACTGCAAGCTATTACTGACCTAATGATGCACATAAAATAAGATTTCAGAGAATTGTCTTGATGGGTTGTTCTACCCAGTTAGCAGTCGTGTAAAGAAAGGAGTCCATTTTATATATTCAGTCGATTTTCGCTGCAACATTTCCCGGGGAATGTCGACATAAGCTCTCGAACAAGAGGTGAATATGATGCCTATTCATGTCATTGTGGAAGGTAAGAATGACCGAAGCAAACTAAAACGTCTGGTTGGACCCGAAATCAACATTCTATGCACGTTTGGAACACTTAATTCACTCAAGCTGGAGACCTTGCGCAAACAGGTCGGATATGATGAAGTCTTTTTATTTATGGATAATGACAGTTCCGGCAAAAAAATTAGAGGTGTGCTTCGGGATGCTTTCCCGGATGCAGTACAGATGTATACACGACGGGGATATGCAGGTGTAGAAGGAACGCCTGATGAGTATCTCATTGCCCAGCTGGAGAAGGCCGGGTTAGAGACATACATCCAATACCCTGAACATCCTTCCTATTAAAATGAAATACCAAAAGGCTGCCTTTGGGTTGAGATCCAACCTGAAGGCAGCCTTAAGCATGATAATTAGATCATTATTCGTTGATCAGATTGCGAATATCCTCGGCAATTACAGCTGGCACGACGTCCTCTGTATTAAATGCGTTATATACCTTGCGCAGCTGGTTATTCTCATCCACCAGACCAATCATGTTCATATGGGCAAAATCGTCCTTATTCTCCCCTTCAATCAGGATCTGGAATGAATCCCTGGCGAACTGTTTTGTTTTGTCCATATCCCCTCGCAAGAAGTACCATCCTGCATAATCCGCATGGAAGCGGTCCGCAAACGTCTTAATCTTCTCTCTTGTATCGACTTTGGGGTCGAATGAAATGGATACAAACGAGACATCTTTACCGAAAGTGTCGTCCTCTTTCAACAGATCCTGCACCTGGGATAACGTAAACGTCGTAATCGGGCAGACATCTGGACAACTGGTGAAATAAAAGTAGAACAATCGGACTTTCCCTTGAGTATCCTCCAGGGATACCGTACTCCCATCTACATTTTCCATAGAAAAGGATTGGATTTCACGAATCTCGGGTAATTTTTCCTTACTGGCAAATACGGTGCCCCACATCAGATACACAGCCATAATCAGTGCGAGCCCCAGCAGCATCCATGTCCATTTGTACTTTTTCAGCATCTTCCTCGTCCCTTCTATATCTCCTCTAATGAATACGCATACATATGTGAATCAAAAAAGTCCTCATTTTCGTTACGCTTAGTCCATGCATTGTGACATATGTATTCAAAGAAACCTACTTTTTATGAGATTCTATATTATTGTAACGGTTTGAAGGAACTATGCCCATACATTATTTCAACGTTGTACATCATTCGATTTGTATCTTGCATTCTCTGGCGTAATTTCTCTCTGTATCCGATATAAAGTTTACCATAGGAAATGTGGAAATAGTTTGACAAACCACGTACATTTATTGGTTATAATACATTTATTGTCATCACTTTGGAATTTGGGGTGTTTTGCATCCTAACAGGCGGATATTATACACTATATATGGGTATCACCTAGATAGAGAAGCAATATGCCTTAGAACGATACACCACACAAAGGAGACGTTTATGGATACCTCTACACATTTTGTCATGGGGATTGGTTTAGCCGGTCTGGCTTATGTCGATCCGATCGTCGCGTCAAATCCTATGCTTGCAGCTGCGGTAATGGTTGGCACGATCGCCGGTTCCCAGGCCCCTGACATCGATACTGCGTTACGTCTCAAAAGCAATTCGCTTTACATCCGGAATCATCGGGGCTTGTCACACTCTCTGCCGTTTCTCCTGTTATGGGTTCTGCTCATCACTGGCGTTATTGCACTGATATTCCCTGGTGTCCCTATGGGTCACGTTGCCACTTGGACCGCTGTAGCCGTAGGCTTTCATGTATTCACTGATCTGTTCAATACCTATGGAACCCAAGCTGCCCGGCCTTTTACGGAACGCTGGATCGCCTGGAATATCATTCATATTTTTGATCCGTTTCTATTCACCACGCACGTTGTGGCTATCCTGTTATGGGCCTTTGATCTGTTCGCCCCTGCACCAATCTTCATTACGTTGTATAGCTTGACTGGTTTATATTATGTATGGCGGACGATTGCTCGTGCACAAGCGGTTAGAAAGGTTAGACGTCTCGATAACAGCCCAGAGCAAGCAAAATATATCGTCATTCCGACGATATCCTGGAATCGCTGGCATATCGTTAAAAAAGTTAAAGATGGCAGTTATGAGATTGGTAAAATGGATGGTTCTAATCTGGCATGGAGCCTGCACGCCTCATCTTCTACCCATGCAGCCGTTGCTGCTTCACGCAAATCGCCGGAAGTCAGTGCCTTCCTCTACTTTACCTCCTATGCGGTGGCTGAGGTTGAAGAATTGCCTGCCGGTTACAAGGTACGCTGGGCAGATGTACGTTATCGACACCGGAAACAGTATCCATTTGTCGCTGTAGTCGTGATGGATCGGAATTTCGAAACAATCGATACGTATGTGGGCTGGTTAAGTGATGAGAAGATGGATAAAAAACTTTTATCTGCACGCCCTTGACGAAGCGAGCATGGCAAGGCACAATCAGACATAGGAACTGATACGCGAGAAAGCCCGGAGCGTTTCCGCCCCGGGCTTTCTGTTTATCCTGTTTTGTTGCTGTTTGGTTAAGATAAATTATTTGCCAGACCCAGCCAGAGACTGCTCAGCGATTTGCACCAGACGTTTGGTGATATATCCACCCAAAGATCCTGTTTCACGGGAAGTGTAGTTACCATAGTAACCGTCTTGTGGGATAGTCACACCCAGTTCCTGTGCAGCCTCCATTTTCAATTGTTGCAGTGCTGCAGTCGCTTGAGGTACCACCAAGTTGTTTGAAGAACGAGATCCTTGAGCCATAATTTATAATCTCCTTTCAATCTGTGTCTGTAATGTATTGCAAGCTTGCAAGATTATTATGGCTCGTACGCTTCAGGTTATACGGAATTTTACTAAATTTGTAGATGGAGGTTTTTCCCAATGAGCAAAGGCTTATCCTTATGGTTCGCATTCTCTTCGATCATCTTGTTAGCGGTTACAGCAATTACAATCTCCTACTCTGGTTGGTTAGCCGCACTACTGTTTGTGCTGTCCATTGCCAACATTGGTTGGGGATTTGTGATTCGCGCCAAAAAAGAACGTCAGGAAGTTCGCTCGACCGCTTCAGAGCCTACTTCTTGACCAGGTCATTTTATAATTCAATAATAAACGTACAAATAAAGAGGAGTCCTTCATTAGGGCTCCTCTTTATTCATGTTAACTATTCATTGCGTGAAATATGATGATTGTACACCACTACAGTTTACGTTTAGGAACAAACCCCATACGTTCTTTCACTGCATCCAACGTTTGAGCAGCAACTTCTTCTGCACGGCGGGCTGATGTATCCAAGACTTCGGCCAATTCGCCAGACTCGCGAATCTCATTATACCGTTGTTGCAGCGGTTCAATTACAGACACAACCACTTCAGCCAGTTCCTTTTTGAACGGACCATACATCTTGCCTTCATAACGCTCCGCTACTTCCTTAAGCGTCATACCGGCACATTCCGCGTAGATACTCATCAGATTGCTAACTTCCGGTTTGTTCGCCGGATCGTATACCACTTCACGCCCGGAATCCGTTGTAGCACGGCTGATTTTTTTGCGAATAACATCTGGCGGATCAAGTAGAGCGATATAGCTGCCAGCGTTAGGGTTACTTTTGCTCATTTTCGAAGAGGCATCATCAAGTGACATGACCCGAGCACCCACCTGTGGAATATACGGATCTGGAATGGTAAAGTACTCCCCATAACGGTGGTTAAAACGTCCTGCCAGATCACGTGTCAGCTCCAAATGCTGCTTCTGGTCCTCACCTACTGGCACAAGGTCAGCATTGTATAACAAGATATCAGCAGCCATTAATGATGGATAAACGAACAGTCCGGCACCAACGGAGTCTTTACCGGATGATTTATCCTTAAATTGAGTCATACGCTCAAGCTCACCCATGGAGGTCAGCGTAGTCATCAACCAGCCCAGTTCCGCGTGCTGCGGTACATGGGATTGCAGAAATACGTTGGATTTCGACGGATCTATGCCTGCTGCAATAAACAGCGCAGCTACAGCTTCTGACTGTTCACGCAATGCTGCCGGCTCTTGAGCCACGGTGATGGCATGAAGATCAACCACCATGAAATGACACTGATAGTCATGCTGGAGTTTCACAAAATTTTTGATTGCACCAATATAATTACCTAATGTGAGCTTGCCGCTCGGTTGAATACCTGAAAGTACTGTTTTCATTGCACATAACGCCTCCCTGATTGTATATAAAAAGCTCCCGCCATTCTCTGCGAACGCAAAAAGGCCCCACATCCGCAAGGGACGTGAGACCGTGGTGCCACCCTTATTCGCTTTTCTTCCATTGCTCCTGACCCTGAATTCAAGTCAAGCTGAAGAAATGCCTTCATTGTTCCGTAACGTGGATTATACGGCAGACTCTAGTGGGGCAAGCCTATCGATGGGCTACGCCTGTTCAAATCCACACTCAAGGGTCCATTCGGTAAAAAGCTCACACCGGTTCGCATCAACCACCGGCTTTCTGAAGAGAGTTCTCTTGGCCTACTTATCCCTGTCATCGATTTCATGTCATTTAATTTTAACTAAATGCTTTCAGAGTTCCATCTTAATGCGCACAGGCGCGAATGTCAAAATGAGATGAACTTTTTTACCCCGCACACTAAAATCTGTTATGATGGAATTGCTTATCCTATTGTTTACTTTACTCAAAGTAGAGCAGGAAATAGCTGGCATGTACACAATGACACGCCTGCAGCAGATCGTCATCACAACTGCTTGCAGACAGATTTCAAGTGGGAAAAGGAGCATCGATATGAAACAAGTGACCAAAGGCCAATGGAATGGTTACGACACGTATATCCTACATAGCCGTGAATTGGAAATCACCCTGCTGCCGCGTCTAGGAAATAATATTATTTCTATTCGCGATTTGGTGCAGGACAGAGATGTCGTCCGTCGTCCGGATGAAGACGATCTTGCCTTTTATCTGCAGAAGCCGTACCATTTTGGCGTTCCTCTTCTGATTCCACCAGGACGCATTCATCGGGGACAATTCGAATATGAAGGTGTTCGTTACCAGTTTGATCAGAACACGGCGAATGACAACCATATACACGGTCTCCACCGTACCCAATCCTGGTGTGTCAGTGACATTGAGGAAGATGAAGACGGCTGTGCAATTACGACCGAATTACTGACTGAAAATGAAGATCACTGGATGGCTCAATTCCCGATTCCCCTGAAGCTTGAGATGACGTTCAGTCTGCAAAACGCTGTATTTAGCCAGCGTCTGCGAGTCACCAATCTGAGCTCAACACCTGCTCCATTCGGGATGGGATATCATACATGGTTTTTGCTAGACGGCAAACCTGCCGACTGGACATTGCAAGTGCCTGTTTCCGGACTATACGGACAGAATGAAGAACAACTCCCTACAGGTGAAATAGAATCTCTAGGTGAATGGTCTGCTCTGAACGAAGGCATCAACTTGCAGGGACGTAACTGGGATACTTTGTTGAAAGCTACCGAAGGTGAACCAGCCACGGCTTACTTACGCAGACAAGATGGTTATACATTGAAATATTCAGCAGATGAAGCATTTTTCAAACACTGGGTTCTCTTTACCAAAGGTGAATCCGATCAATTCTTGTGCATTGAACCGTATACTTGGCTCCCGGATGCACCCAATCTGGCTTTGTCGGATGATCAGACAGGGTTAATTCGTCTTGAACCGGAACAGCCTATTGAGCTATTTACACGTATTGAGGTTATACCTCCTACAGACTAAGCGAGCTTATCATCCTCTATGTTGCTTTTGCGCATATGACCCTATATTTTGATATCCTTATACAACTTGTCGACCCGCATTGGGTCGGCTTTTTTATATGACATATCTACCATTAATCATCCATATTTTCCCTTACGCCATATCATGTATATTTCCGTTTTCTCTAACCATACTAACATCACCAACCCATAAGGAGGTGACACATATGTACGGAAGTCAAAACCAAGGTAGCGGTAGCCGCTCCAACAACCTGGTCGTTCCCCAAGCAAATGCTGCTTTGCAACAATTGAAAATAGAAGCTGCACAAGAGCTGGGTGTAACGATTCCACAAGATGGTTACTACGGTAACTATACTTCCCGTGAGACAGGTTCTCTGGGTGGATACATCACTAAACGTCTGGTGCAAATCGCTGAGCAGCAATTATCGGGTCGTTCGTAAGCTCGTAATTTTTGCTTAAGTAGCGTTAAAAAACAAAAGCGGCCTTCTTCGGAAGTGCCGCTTTCTCTTGTGCAATGAATTATGAGGTCGACTCCATACCTGAATCCTTGTTGTATGTATTGGTTCTAGGGTAACGAATCATAAGGCTGGCCATATTGTAATTGGATTCCATCGTTGCATCTACCAAAATCATACCTTGTCTTACTGTGAAGTCATACGCTATTTCTCCATGTGTCCAATTACGCTTGAATTTCAACGTTTCCAGAGCCATCGCTCGGAAAGAAGTTCTTTGGGTATCGTTTAATCCTCCATCCTCGATTTCCATCTGTCCATCGCGTCCGGTTATCGGATTATGTCGAATTCCAAATTTCCCAATTACGTTGTTTCGTATTTGCACAAAAACTACCCCTGAATCTAAACCTGATAATTCATGATCAAGCTCTTTGAATACCAAATCTAATTGTCGTGCTAATGAAAGCTGTTCAATTTTCATAATAACACTCCTCCTATAAGCTTATAGTCCTACATGACAAGGACTTACGACTCATTATATGACATCATATGTGCTCATTCAACAAAGAATGATAAACTTGGGTAATTATGACTATAATTTGCGCAATTAATTGCCATTCCACTTCCTTAAACCGAGTTTTTTCACTTATTTGCGACAAAATATTCGAGAACTAAAAATCGGGATCTCGAACAAAAAAAGCTGCAATCCCGTGTCTGTTAACACGGGATTGCAGCCATTTCATATATCTTCAACCTATTTTTCGGTTGCTGTCATCTGCAGAAACTGCTCAATATCGGCAATAACCAAGTCCGCAGCATTTTGCCAGAAATCCGGTTGTGTCAGGTCCGTACCCAGATGTTTCTGAGCAAGTTCTTCAACTGTCATACGCCCTGTATCACGTAATAAATCATCATATTTATCTGCAAATGCTGTACCTTCCTGCTGTGCTCTTGCATAGATTCCCGCACTGAACATATAACCGAACGTGTATGGGAAGTTATAGAATGGCACACCTGTCAGATAGAAATGAAGTTTGGATGCCCAGAAATGAGGATGATCTGATGCAAGCGCGCCGCAGAACGCTTCCTGCTGTGCCTCCACCATTAATTTGGATAACTCATCCGCGTTGACCAGGCCTTTTTTGCGTTGTTCATAGAAACGATTCTCAAACAGGAACCGTGCATGGATATTCATAAAGAACGCCACACTGCGCTGTATTTTGTCTTCCAGCAACGCCAGCTTCTCTTGCTCATCTGTTGCCGCCTGTACCAGGGCATCTGCTACAATCAGTTCGGCAAATGTGGACGCCGTCTCTGCCACATTCATCGCATAGCGCTGATTCAATGCAGGCAACTCTTCCATAATGTGTTGGTGATATCCATGACCAAGTTCATGCGCAAGAGTCGACACATTGGATGGCGTCCCGGAGAAGGTCATGAAAATTCGGGTTGCTTTGCTAAGTGGCAGAGACGTACAGAATCCTCCTGGGCGCTTGCCAGGACGATCTTCTGCTTCGATCCAGCGTTTCTCGAAAGCCATCTCTGCAAAAGAAGAAAGTTTAGGACTGAACTTAGCAAACTGTTCAACAATATTGATCGCTGCCTCATCGTAAGTGATTTTGCCACTCGATTGGCCTACAGGTGCGTCTACATCGCTCCAGCTGAGCTTGTCTACACCCAACAGTTCCGCCTTGCGCTCCAGATACTGAACAAGGGCAGGTTTAGCCCCGTTAATCACATCCCACATCGTATCCAGTGTCTGACGTGACATCCGGTTGATGGCCAGCGGTTCTTTGAGGATATCATCCCAGCCGCGTTTCTCATATAACTTCAGACGGAATCCTGCGAGGTGGTTTAGTGTATCTGCACAGAAATCTTCGACATCGGTCCAAGCCTGCTCCCAGTTGGCGAATACCGTCTCGCGTACGTTCCGATCACTATCGCTCAGCTTGTTGGCAGCCTGTCCTGCGGACAGCACCACCGTTTCCCCATCTTGCTCAAATGGAATGTTTACCTTGCTGACAATCGTGTTATAGAATTTGCCCCAACCATGGTAACCATCCACACCCAGATCCAGAGCAAGACCTTCCAGTTCTGGCGACAGCTTCTCACGAGCCAACGTGCGACTCTCGTTCAATGCAAATGCCAGTGGCAGGATATCTTCCCGAGCAATCCACTCATCCCACACCGAATCCGATGTCTGACTAAGTGTATTATCGAACTTCGACTTACTGCCGTTCAACATCGCACTAAGGGAACTGATTGCCCCCTGAAGCTGCGTTGCCTTCTTGTCCTTCTGATTTTGCGATGAGAGGCAGCCTACAAACGCAGAACCTTCCGATATGCGGACATAGCAGCTTTGCAGCAGTTCCAAAATGGGATCAAATGCAGCCGTCTCTTCTAATGAAGTCGGTGCAGGCGTTTCGTTCAACAGATGTTGCAGTTTACGTACATCCTCTTCCAGTTCAATCAGATATGCAGCGAATGATTCGGAGGAAGAACCTCCACTAAAAATGGACTCCAGATCCCATACGGGGTGTAATGGCGTTTTCATTTAATCAGGCACCTCTCTCTATAAATTTGATCATTAGGATTGAATTAAAAACTGGTTTTCTGTGTGCTGTATCTCTATACTAGAGAAATAGCTACAGAGGTTGTTCAAAAAGTCCACTTTTGATTACGAATCATGCCTAACGGCATCATCAGCATCGAATATGAAATTCAGCCGAAATAAGCGGATGCTTACGAAGGTTGTTTCCTTTGGAAACAATGTAGTTGCTCACGTAGTTTGCCTACGCTCCGCTACTCCATTTCTAGCTTCATTCCATCTTCTCGGTACTGAAAACCAGACTTTTTGAACATGTATTCATAGCAACTTTCAGGAGGTAAACGTATGAAACCTTTACAAGTATCGGCTGATACAGCCGTCAAATTAGCAGAATCCTTGGGCGTACCTTTGGAGCACCTGATGCACATGCCCCAACATATCCTGATGCAGAAGATTGCGGAACTCGCCAAACAAGAAGCATCCAAACCTGCCGCAACAGAAGGCGAACAGGAATGATTCCGTTTGAAAACAGCTGGCCTTACGATATTGTCATGGGAGATATCTATGTTCAGCAATGCCCTTACTGTCATGCAAGCAATGTGCTGCTCCCCCTTAAACCGAAAGAGCTTGTGCTCATTCGTGAAGGAAAAAAGAAATTACTGGTCTTCCCCTGCTGTAATACCAGCATGACCGTGATCGACAACGACAGTGACTATTTGTTATCCAGCCGTCCAGTCCGTAACTAATCAAGATTTAACTTAAAGGGGGCTACGTTTCGTAGCCTCTTTCTCTGCTTCCAGCATCTCTTCTGGGAGTTCCAGCTTGCCTGAAATCATCTGTTCGCGCAGCACGGCCCACTGTTCTCTTGAAGCACGAATCATAGCCGCATCTGTGATCCGCTTGTCATGAATGACCTTGCCGAACCATTGCACCGCTTCATTGAACCGGCCTACCCTGCGGTTCAATTCCCCGAGCAGATACAACAGTTTGGCTTCATTGCCACCCGTTCCTTCACGTTCGAATACCTTGACATAAGCCTCAAGGCTAAATTCAAGAAAACGATGTTCCTGTGCATGATCCTCCATATAACGATACAGCCAGGCAATATGATGCAGCAGGCCAGCGACGACACGGTCTTTCTCCTGGATAACCTGTGCGCACAGCAAGGCGAGCTTGTACGTAGCCAGGGCCTGGTCCAATGTCCGTGCTCCACTATAATCACGTTTCACCCAGCGATTACCGATCTGTTCCTTAAAAGCCTTGCGCTGAGCATCATTCAAATGCTCCGTTGCGTTCTCCGTGGAGGCAAACCCGCACTGCGGGCAGATGCGAACCACATAAAAATCCGGATTCTCCAGCTTGTAGTAAGCACAAAAATCGGAATCCGTTCGGTAGGGTCTTTTCAAGCTCGGTCTTACCCGTGAGGTGTCATACTCGGTTTCGCAATAATGACACGTCACTTTCACCTTATACAGCGGCTCTAATTCCACTCGCTCCCATCCCTCTCCCGTACGCTTATAATCCTAATCGGAACTATGGTGTATTCACAAAATGATGTGCAGGCCCGGATAAACGCTGCAGGATAAACGAATGCAAGGGCTCCTCCACACCGATCTGTGTTAACGCCTGATTCATACATGCAAGCCAAGCCTCAGCCCGTTCAACCGTCACTTCAAAGTGCATATGACGGGCACGCATCATTGGATGTCCAAATGCTTCGGAAAACAGCCCTGGCCCTCCAAAAAACTGAGACAAAAACATATACTGCTTGTCGATGACCGGCTGAATATCTTCCGGAAAAAGTGGCGCCAGTTGCTCATTCTGCTGAACGATCGGATAGAAAGCCTCGACCAGTGCGCGAACACCTTTCTCGCCGCCAAGATTGTCATAAATACTCAAACTGGGATTCATTCGTCTGATTCCCCTTTCTGATGTCGAATTTTGCCATATATTACACGTTCCGTGAACATTGTGAAAACAGTAACAATATCCAGGCTACAAAAGCCTTTATCTCCATTCTATCAAAAAAAACCAAAAAGTCCTATATAACATGAAATCATCAGGATGCATGACCAGCTATCTGTATATAGGACCTTTTTCAAAACATTACACAAAAAAAGCGCCAACCGCATGGGTTGGCGCACTAGATATTCCATTAATAACTCCGCCAATCCTCTTCCTCAGAGCGTACCAGCGAGGCACGTATCACATATACAAAAGCACAGACCAGGATCCCGGTGACAAGACTCATGATCATCACTCCATCCGAATTGAATTCCACCTTGGAGACAATTAGGTGACGTTCAGGCGTTTTTCCCATTTTAGCACACATCACTCAAAAACACAGCCACTTTTGCAAGCGCTTTCTATATATAATTTTGTACTGTTTGTCCGCTTTTTTTCATATATTGATGGCAAAAGCGCCACTGACTGCTGCACACCGACCATTCCAAAAATAAAGGAGAAGAACTCATGGCTGCTCCACAACGACTCACCCATGTCCTGATCACACTCGCTCTCCTGATCCTTTGTGTGTTAATGGTCTTGTTCCCAGCGGAAACCTGGCATGCAGGTGTACGCGGACTGTCCATCTGGTGGGACGTATTGTTTCCCTCCCTTTTTCCTTTTTTAGTGCTGTCCGAGCTGCTGCTCGGATTCGGGATTGTTCATTTTCTCGGTACGTTGCTGAACCCACTAATGCGTCCATTGTTCCGTGTGCCCGGAAGCGGTGGTTTTGTATTTGCCGTAAGTTGTGCATCCGGTTATCCTACAGGGGCTAAACTGACCGCCCAGTTATGGGAACAAAAATTGGTTACTCGGGAAGAAGGAGAACGGCTCGTTGCCTTCACCACATCATCCGATCCGATCTTCATGATAGGAGCTGTATCGGTTGGGTTCTTTCACAATGTTGCCATTGCTCCAGTATTGGTTGCAAGCCATTATGCTGCTGCTTTTCTGGTGGGTGTGCTCATGCGTTTCCACGGGGGTGCAGCGAAAGGCTCACACCCAGACATCTCTTCTAAAGCTCCATCAGAGGAGAAGCATCAAAACAGACTAATCCGCGCCATCTATGCGATGCATGAAGCAAGAAAGGCTGACGGACGGGCATTTGGTGAACTGTTGCGCCAGGCAGTCTCCTCATCCCTTCGCCTTATTATTATCGTAGGAGGGCTGGTTGTATTCTTCTCGGTCATGATGGAGTTACTTGTGCAGACCGGTTGGCTTGGCGGATTGTACAGGATTACCGAGCAATTGCTACAGTATACCGGATTGCCTCCATCCTTATCTCCTAGCTTGGTCGGGGGTTTATTTGAAGTAACACTGGGGGCCAAGGAAGCTGGAGGTGTCAGTACCTCTATTCCACTCGTATATAAAGTAGCGGCAGCTGCATTTGTACTCTCCTGGGGCGGACTATCCGTCCATGCGCAGATTATGAGTGTCCTCAGTAACACACCAATGAGATACGGCCCCTTTCTATTTGCCAGGGCGATACATGCGCTAATCGCACCTGTGCTCGTCCTGCTGTTATGGACACCCATGATGGGGCGTTCTACTTCCCCTGTTCTAATGGAGCCCGGTTTCATCCCATCATTATCGACGTATACACCGGACTGGGGACTGATCTTTTTGTCCGGAATGATTGTTTTTGTAAGCCTCACCGTGTTGTTGCTATTGTTGGCGGCATTAAGTTCCATTCTCAAACCTAGTCGACAAGCCAAAAAATAAGCCTACCATTCATCTACATTTAACTGAATATGCATCCAAACGTTGTGTTCTTCCGCGGAATTGATTATCATCGGTAGTATAATGACCACAAAGGAGCTTTCATCTTGAGATACTATGTTCAAGACCGCGGAGACCAGTTATCGATTGATCTCAGTCAGCAGTTTCATGCGCTGGCGAAGGAAGAAGGGTTCAAGCTGGATGCAGAATCGCCGGAGATCGTCATCTCCATCGGGGGCGATGGTACGATGCTGCAGGCATTTCACAATTTCATCGACCGCATTCCGGATATTGCTTTTGTTGGGGTTCATACAGGCCATCTCGGCTTTTATGCCGATTGGAAGAAGGAAGAATTACGTGAATTAGTTAGACTGATGAGTGGCAAAGGAGATCCGGAGCGGCTTAAGCCACGTATTGTACAATATCCACTTCTGGAGCTTGAGATTCGTAAAAAGTCGGGGAATTCCTCTTACATTGCACTTAATGAATTTACATTAAAAGGTGTGGACGGTACCGTCGTGGCCCAGGTCGATATTAACGATGTGACTTTTGAAATGTTCCGTGGAGATGGAATCTGTGTGTCCACGCCATCAGGCAGTACAGCATACAACAAAGCCCTTGGCGGTGCCATGGTGCATCCAACCATTGAGGCCATTCAGATTGCGGAGATTGCTTCGATCAATAACAGAGTCTATCGGACACTCGGTTCACCGGTTATTTTGCCCAAGCATCATCATTGTGATATTTTCTCCCGTAAGGATCAGCGGTTATTAATGACGATTGATCATGTGAACGTAATGGTGGAGGATCTCATATCTGTGCGTTGTCAGGTATCCAATCACAAGGTTAGTTTTGCGCGTTTCCGTCCTTATCCATTCTGGAATCGGGTCCGCACGGCATTTCTGGACTAACATACACACCAAAAAAGCGGTCCTTCTCAGGAACCGCTTTTTGCTTTGGCTTGAGGTTGATCTTTGCTCTTCTGAAGCACGAAGTACGCACAGCCAAAGTTACAATATTCATTGATATAATCCACCATACTGGCGATCATGGAATCCTTCGTAGCTTTGGGATGGTTATCACGGTAAAAACCTTTTAACCGTAACTGGCTATAACCCCAGTCCCCGATAATATAATCGTAACGCTCCAGCACTTCACTGTAACGATCACGGAAGACTTCTGGGTTCCAGCCCTCTTTGTGGTTCTGGACGATTTCATAATTTTTGCCGCCGATCTGTACAATGACCGGTTCTTTGGGCTTTTCTTCAACCAATTCAACACCTGACTCCTGAACCGGCTCCTGGATCTGTTCCTGAAGTTGTTCCTGAATCTGTTCTGTGATTTTTTCTTCTTCCAATCCGGTATCCTCCATCACGCGTGTGTTGCCGCCTGTTCAGCATGTTTGGTAGCCGATTTCACCTGTTCATGCGCATGGTAGGAGCTGCGAACCATCGGGCCGGATTCGACATGGCTGAATCCACGTTTCAATCCTTCCTGTTTCAATGCAGCAAACTCCTCTGGCGGATAATACTTTTCAACATACAGATGTTTCTCCGATGGTTGCAAATATTGACCAATCGTCATAATATCGCAGTTCACCGCACGAAGATCATCCATCGTTGATAAAATTTCATTATATTCCTCACCTACACCAAGCATAATGCTTGATTTCGTTGGGATGTTAGGTTGCATTTCTTTGGCACGAGCGAGCAATTCCAGTGAACGTCTATACTTGGCCTTGGCACGCACTTTGTCTGACAACCGCTCAACTGTCTCAATATTGTGATTCAGAATGTCTGGTTTGGCATCCATTACAATCTGCAAAGATTCCCGATCGCCCAGAAAGTCTGGAATGAGTACTTCAACGCTGCACAATGGCAAGCGCCGCCGCACGGCCTTTACCGTCTCTGCAAAAATCGTAGCTCCCCCGTCCTTCAAATCATCACGGGCTACACTTGTAATTACGCAGTGTTGCAGATTCATCTGTTCTGCTGCTTCCGCCACACGTTCTGGTTCCTGCAAATCAAGCTCCGTTGGCAAGCCTGTATTCACCGCGCAAAAACGGCATGCCCTTGTGCAAATGTCGCCCAAAATCATAAAAGTGGCCGTTCGATTGGCCCAGCATTCATAAATATTCGGACACCGTGCTTCCTCACATACCGTATGCAGCGTTTTGGAACGCATCATCGTTTTCATTTCCTGATAGTTATCGCCGGTTGTCAATTTGATCCGAATCCAATCCGGTTTCGGTTCTTTAACACGTTTAGCCAATGCATAAACCTTCTTTCTACTGAAGTTAGGCTGTTGCTCGGAACATATTATACCATGAAAGCGCTGGAAAAACCCCCATTTGTCACATCTTGTGCATTCAACCCTGCTCTGGACAATTTGTTTCATTCGATTCATAACGACAGCTCACATGGATAAAATGAGGACTTTTGAAGAACGCTAACCTTTAGCTTGGTTCATCGGGTACCTTGTATCATTCTAATGGAAAGGGGCTGCTTCCCAGTGCAACAACGCTTGACCTTCAGGCACACATACCGCTTTTGGATCAAAACATTACTTGCAGGTACTCTGCTTCTCCCATTCTTGCCTGTTGATGTTTACAGTGAACCCTCCGGGGCCGCTCCCAAACCACAGGCAGCTGAGCTAAAGCCCGCAGAAATTTTCGCTGCACGTCGTCATTTATACGAGAGCATCGGTCAGATGACTCAGATTCCCTGGTACAGGCTGGCCGCAATTGATCAGTATGAACGAACGATTACCCGTGCACACCCGAAGGATCGCAAGCATCCTGAGCGACTTACAGGTATTTTCATGACCTCTCCGGCATGGAGAGGATGGCTAAATCCTGATGAGACGGATCAACACCCGAACTCCATTCTCTTTTTCAACGGATATGGACGTGACGGTTCTGGGGATGGCCTGGCAGATGCCAACAATGATCAGGATGTGCTGTACAGCATAGCTTCTGTTATTCAGGGTTACGGACACAAGCAAGAGGACTTCAACATTGCCCTGTGGGAATATTATCACAACTCCCGTGCTGTACAACGGATACAACAATTCGCGAAGTTATATGAGCATTTTGACAACTTGGATCTATTTGGACATGCCTTTCCCGTGCCGCTCGGAACCAACTACTCCTACCGCAGCACCTGGGGTACGAAACGAAGTTGGGGCGGCTATCGCATTCATGAGGGAACCGACATCTTCGCTCCGCATGGACTACCTGTGCGCAGCACCTGTTACGGGATCGTGGAGATCAAAGGCTGGAACCCGTTTGGCGGCTGGCGCATCGGAATTCGCGATTTGAACAACCATTATCATTACTACGCCCACCTCTCGGGTTTTGACAAGAGCGCACGCATCGGTGAAGTGGTTATCCCCGGTCAGGTCGTGGGATGGGTTGGCAGTTCGGGTTATGGCAAACCTGGGACACAGGGTAAATTCCCTCCTCATCTGCACTATGGGATTTACCGGGACAGCGGACTGCACGAATGGTCGTTCGATCCTTACCCACAGCTGAAACATTGGGAACAGGAAGAACGCAAACAGAAGAATACGAAAAACAAGTGAGACGAGGATATGCCCGTACGTGGGAAGCAATTTGGAGTACACCTCATGTCTTGACCCAAACCTGTAAATTGCCGGGATTTAAGTCGATTCTCTTCGGCTCAGAGTACGATAAGCATTCGAAAAAGGGACCTCTTTATTAGAGGCCCCTTTCTTTGCTTTGCAATTCAAATTTGTGTGCATCATGGCTGCGTATCCTTATTAGGTTGCAATCCCCCATTGATATCCGGCAGATCCGGCTCAAATTCAAGCTCGTTCCCATGTACATTGTCTGTTGGTGCCTGTTGCTGGTTCTGGCTAGGGGGATTCGTAGTGATTTCACTACCGCTTGATACCCCCGTATGCCCTGATGGCAGTGCAATAGCCGGGGCCTGACTACCGTTACTGCCTACTGGCTTGCCCTGATTATCGTAATAATACATTGGCACATCGCCGACAACCAGAAGATAAGAAATCGGGATTTCCGTATCGACCGTTTCGGGCTCCATATCGAAGGGAACCACTACTGCGACCTCAGCAATGATATGAATGTACACTTCCACCAAAATCATGTTAATGCCTGCATTCTGTTGACGGGTGTTCAGATCCACTTTGACAGCGCCCTGAGGCTCGATACGAACCGGTATACTCGGACCAAATGAGGCCAACACCGGACTGCCCAGCGCCTGCCCCAGCGGTATCTTTTCTTTTAACATGTGTACATTCTGAAGCGTGGATTGCACGATATTCATCGTACTTGCGGTGATTCGCATATGCTCATTGTAGTTCAGCATGAAACCGGACACTTTCCCGGCGGTATCCGTCTTCCAGTCAATTAACCCTTCATTGGTTTTACCATCTGCCACCTGTGCTGTAATCGCCTTGTTGATCGCTTCGGTTGCAATCTGCTTCACTCTGATCTTGGCCAAATGCATGATCGGGGGCTTCATTTTCTTATCCACATAGGCAAAACCCTGCATCAAACAAAACGCTGTAACCAATAAAATGATTAACCACATTTTGCGTTTACCGCTTGGCGGTTTACGACGTCTCCGGCCTCGCCATCTTCTTCTCATCATCGAAGTGTCCCTCCCCTGCGGGATGAGCTATAGGATATATGTTAACCTTATGCACTGTTGTCCCGAAAAAGAAGGACAGTACGTGGACACTGGACAGAAAGTAATAACAATATTAAAGAGACAAGCAGTCACCACTGACTAATTGGATCAAACGAAAACAAAGATAAAAAAACCTTCCGCTTGCAGATTACTCCACAATGCGAAAGGCTTTATGTTCAGACACCCAAAGAATCGGGCATTGTCTACCACTTTATTTCGGAACAGATTCCCAGTCTTTCAGGAAACGTTCAATCCCACTGTCCGTCAGTGGGTGTTTCCAAAGTGTTGGCAGAAGCGAACCTGGAATGGTGGCAATATGCGCACCGGAAAGGGCTGCATCTTCGACATGTTTGATATTGCGAATGCTTGCTGCGATAATCTCGGAAGGCAGATCATACATGTCCAGAATCAGACGCAGATCACGAATCAATTTCATACCGTCCACCGCAATATCATCCAAGCGACCAACGAATGGACTGATGTAAGTCGCACCGGCTTTCGCCGCCATCAGGCCCTGTGCTGCGGAGAAGATCAGCGTTACATTGGTTTTGATCCCTTTTTGCGACAATTCATGACAAGCATATAGCCCATCTTCGGTCATCGGCAATTTAATGACTACATTCGGTGCCCATTCTGCAATTTCATAAGCTTCCTTCAACATATCCTCGGCTTTGAGACCGATGACTTCAGCACTGACAGGGCCCTTAACGATGCCACAGATCTCCTGAATGACTTCTTTAAATACGCGACCTTCTTTGGCAATCAAAGACGGGTTGGTCGTGACTCCATCCACCAGACCCAGACGTTCGATCCGTTTGATTTCTTCCACATTCCCTGTATCCAAGAAAAATTTCATGATATGTTCCCTCCACTTGATGAATTCGTAAACACGATATAAGTCATTACCCGATGTTCATCATATGTTAACAGTTATATATAAAATTAATTTTTCTCTACAGCGTGACCGCCAAATTCGTTACGCAGTGCTGCTACCACTTTACCTGTGAATGTGTCTGTCTCCAGGGAACGGTAACGCATCAGCAAGGACAAAGCGATAACTGGTGTAGCCGTTTGAAGGTCAAATGCCGTTTCTACCGTCCAACGTCCTTCGCCAGAAGAGTGCATTACGCCTTTAATCTCATCAAGGTTTGCATCTTTGGAGAAGGCACGTTCTGTCAGCTCCATCAACCAAGAGCGGATAACGGAACCGTTGTTCCATACGCGAGCCACTTGTTCGAAGTCAAAATCAAATCCACTTTTCTCCAATACGTCAAAACCTTCACCGATGGATGCCATCATACCGTACTCGATACCATTGTGAACCATTTTGAGGAAGTGACCGCTGCCCGCTTTACCTGCATACAGGTAGCCGTTCTCTACAGAAGTATCTTTGAATGCCGGTTCAACGATTGCCCAAGCTTCCGGGTCTCCACCGATCATATAACAAGCGCCATTACGTGCGCCTTCCATACCGCCAGATGTACCTGCATCCATGTAATGAATGCCTTTTGGTTTCATCTCTTCGTAACGACGGATGGATTCTTTGTAGTGGGAGTTACCCGCTTCAATAATGATGTCGCCTTTGGACAACAATGGGCTCACTTCAGCCAGTACAGCGTCTACCACGTTGTGAGGAACCATGATCCACAATACACGTGGGGATTCAAGCGAAGCGACCATCTCTGCGTAAGAAGATACGCCTTCAGCACCGTATTCTTTCATTTCATTAACCGCTTCAGCGTTCAGGTCAAAAGCAACCACTTCGTGTTTGTGATCAATCAGGTTTCTACCGAGGTTTAATCCCATTTTTCCTAATCCAATAAGTCCAAGTTTCATTTCAAAATCCTCCTGTTATGAACAATGTTTAAATTTCACTTTGTTGCAGAGCGCCAGACTACATTGCCGTTTCGCAGCAACCGTTCCGGTTACGGCTCGTTCTTTCGATCGCTGTTGTATCCAAATTTCTTTTCATCAACATTTAGATTGATGAAATTTGGATACAAAGGCGAACGCTTTGCTTCTACAGAATCGATTCCGTCCCCTACACTACGTCGCTACTTAGGCAAAAAACTCAGTGCGTCCGCTAATCTATATTCAAAAATTTTCACGGCCTTCCGGCCACATAACCGGAAGGGCTTATGCAAAATTGGAACGGTATAATTCATAATTAATACTGTTTTTATATCAGCAATTGCATCATTCGATCCAACTCGCTCTCGAGTACAGGCTCTAGACGAATAGGAGCATTTCGTTTTCTATATCCCGCTGAGCGGAAGGTGTCTTTGGATTTATGCAAAATGTTCATTGGTGAGCACAATGGAATGTACTGTTGTTTTTTACTATTGTGTCCTATTATGCTCACTCTTTCGTTTCACTTACCACCAACGATAACCGTCTTCGGCTGTCAGGCGATCTGCTGACTCTGGTCCATGCGAACCTGCGCTGTACGTATCCAATGGCACGCTACCCGCTTCGAACGCTTCCTGAATCGGTTGCACCCATTGCCATGCCAGCTCCACTTCATTCCAGTGAGCGAAGAAGGTGGAATCACCACGCATTGCGTCAAAGATCAGATTCTCATACGCTTCAGGGATGTTACGTTTACCTGAGTTGAAGGTCATATGCATCGGCTCCACTTCACCATGGTTCAATGGATTCTTCGCATTTAATTGAAGCGAGATGCTTTCTCCCGGACCAATTTCAATCGTAAGCAGGTTCGGTTCCGTTGTATTTTCGGCTTCATGCCCCGTCTTCAGTGGTGCCTTGAATTCAACAACGATTCTGGTGGATTTCTCAGCCAGGCGTTTACCTGTACGGATATAAAATGGAACTTCGCTCCAGAATGGATCATCGATCCACAGTCTCGCGGCAACATAGGTCTCGTTCTGAGATCCGGCTGGGATGCCAGGCTCGTCCAGATATCCAACAACCGAAGTACCTTGCAGGTCACCTGCTGCATATTGCGCACGAACAACTTCAGAAGCAATATTTTCTTTCGTCAAAGGGCGAAGTGCTTCAGCAATTTTTTGCTTTTTGAATTGAATTTCTTCCGGTGTACAGCGTTTCGGCAAATGCAAACCGATCATCATCAGCAACTGAAGCATATGGTTCTGGAACATATCACGAAGGGCCCCACTTTGGTCGTAATATGCGGCACGTTCTTCAACACCCACTGTTTCGCTTGCCGTAATCTGTACGTTGGCGATATACCGGTTAGACCACAACGCTTGAATCACCGGATTCGCGTAAGTGAGTGTCTCAATATTTTGAACCATCGGTTTACCGAGGAAATGGTCAATGCGATAGATTTCTTCTTCCGCAAAGGTATTGCTCAGTTTTTCGTTCAAATCACGAGCCGACTGCAGGTCGTGTCCGAATGGTTTTTCGATAATCAGTTTCTTCCAGCCTTTGGTATCACCCAGGCCACTTTCTTGAATGTTCAATGCGATCGGCTCAAAGAATTCCGGTGCCACCGACATGTAGAACATGCGATTTTCGGGAATGTTAAGCTCTTGTTCACGCTGCTGAACCAGTTCCAACAGTTTGGTGTAATCTTCAAGCTTCGTGTTATTTAAAGAACAATAACGGAAAGCTCCAATGAAATCACGAACCTGTGATGCTTCTTCTGGCGTCTGACGTGAAAATTCATTCAGTGACTTTTCTACATTTGCCTGGAAGTCCGCATCCGACAATTCACGTCGTCCCAAACCGATAACGGAGAAAGATTTCGGCATTTTCTGATCCATGTACAAGTTATATAATGCAGGGTAAATCTTGCGTTTGGCTAAATCGCCAGTTGCCCCGAACAGGACAAATGTCATTGCATCCATTGGATTGCCTCCTGTGATCTGTGCAGTATAGTATATGATGTTGCAAAATGTTCAAATCCAAGCATGACAAAAGACGGAATAAGTGGGTGTGTTCCCCGCCTTGCCTCCGTTTATATAACGCACCTGAATTCAACCATGGAACATTCCTTCTCTCCACAACCTGTGTTTAGGTTATAAATTGTAACCATTTGAATTAACGTTACCCATATTACACCTGTCGTCACAATTCGTCAATAATCATGTCGAACCTGTGAACTCCAGTGTTTATAGGGTTTTTATTTAATGATAACGCTTTATGTGGTAAGATTAAGAACAATTGGTATGTGACATTTTACACATATGGCCTGTGGACAAGTAGGTTACAATAAGTATACTAATGATATTACAAGCAATACTAAATCAAAGGAGTACAATCATGAGCGATGATGAGAATGCCAAGCAAATATGCACAAAAGTGGAACAATCTTATCAGATCATTGGCCGAAAATGGGTAGCCCTCATTATTCATGCATTGATGGAGGAGCCCAAACGCTTCAGTGAGATTCACGCTTATATCCCTGACTTGAGCAAACGTGTGTTAAATGAGCGAATGAAGGAATTGGAGGAAGAAGGACTTGTGGTTCGCCATGTGGTCACGGAACGTCCAGTTCGGACTGAATATATGTTGTCACGAAAAGGCACGGAACTGGGGAGAGCGCTAAGCGCCGTGGAACGTTGGGCTGATAAGTGGCTGTAACATCCCTTAATTTAAAGGCGAAATAGGGATTACAAACGGGAAATGCAAAACACACGTATAAACGTCATATTATTCATGTCTTTAATATTGTCTCTAATAGATGATTAACTCACTCCGAAGTAGAATATTTTGGAGCGGAATGTTATTCTTAATCATTTAAAAGAAAAAGATGCCAAAATCACTAGACGTGAGTTGGCATCTTTTTCTGCGATTTTTATGTGAATATCACGAATCCAACTTGCTCCCGAGGGTAATACTTGAATCCTCGAAGTTCTCCACCGTCGTCTTCTTTTCATAAAAGTGTACGGCGTGTTGCATAATTCCTTCCCTTGTGTAAAACGCGTCTTCCACCCCTAGTGGAAAAGTGACCTTTTCTCCTGTACTTGCCGACTTGTAAATGCCCACAATCAGTTCAAGCGTATTCCGGCCACTTTCACCATCTACCAGAAGGGGTGATCCTGTTTCAATAGCGTTTAACACATTCTCAACTTGCCCAGCGTGACCGACATGAGTAACATCCGGTAATTCGTCAGCGAGCTTCTGAATCTGGTGTTCCAACTCTCTATTCGGTTCCGGAAATCCGTTATTCCGCGCGGTAGAAGCAACCACTTTCCAAGGTGCAGATACCCGAGCCTTTTTGCCCTGAAAAATCAACTGCTGCTCCTCTCCGTGATGAACGACGGAACTGGTAATCATGCCAAGCGCCCCTTCATGGAAGCGAAGCATCGCCATGGATATATCCTCGACTTCGGCATTATCATGTGCCGTATTTGCCATCATGGCCTGCAATTCCACTGGAGGTCCCATCATCCAAAGCATGGCATCAATATGATGCACTGCATGATTAAGGGTGCAGCCTCCGCCTTCTTTTTCCCATGTCCCGCGCCACCACAGATCATAATAATTGTGCCCCCGCCACCAGAACGAATCAACCTGCACATGTACGATAGGGCCCATCTGTTTACTGTCCAGCACACCTTTCAGCTTCATCATTGGAGTCGTAAACCGATTTTGAGCCACAACCGATAACAGCTTTCCACTTTCTTGCGCTGCTCTCAGCATTAGATCCGCTTCCTCCAGGGAAGAGGCCATCGGTTTTTCGACTAACACATGCGCACCTGCATGCATGAAATCACATGCAATTGGGGCATGGGTATAAGGCGGTGTACAGACTGAAACCAGATCAATATGCTCGCTTAATAGATCGTTATAGTCGACAACGGCTACCGCTCCCTCCAGTCCGTATTCCTTAATTCGTTTCTGTGCTTTATCCACGTACATATCGACCACAGCAACAATCTGACATCGCTCAGGAAATGCCAAATATGCTGAGATATGTGCTCCACTAATTGCACCTGCTCCGATAATCGCCACTTTTAACATCATTGCATACCTCCCTTAGTCCCTTCACAATACACAATAATAAAGCGCTTTTATGCGTTCATCTTGTGCTAAAATAAAACTATCTTGCGCATGTTGAGGGAGGAGTTCATGATGTCCATCACCCTGGGAGAACAATTTAATCTGGCCTGTCGTCGCACATCCAATACTACGTTTCGCGAGGTGTTCCACGCTCATTCACAGATGGAGATTACGTACATACATAAGGGATACGGACAGTTGATAACAGAAGGTCAGGTGTTCTCCCTTGAACCCGGTATGCTCATGGTTTTTCGACCTTTTCAATTGCACCACGTCCAGATTCAAGTATCCCGACAGCAGCCTTTCATTCGAAATGTACTCATGGTTGAACTTGATCTGTTGAAGGCACACTGGTCGCATTTTATCGCGACTCACCGTTTCATAGAGGATCTGTTGAGAGAGCAATCTCCCATTCAGCCCATCCGACTTGCTATCACTTCCCCACTCATTCAACGAATGGAACAATTCGATAAGACTTATCCAGATCTGCTACCTCATGAAGCTGAGGAGGATACCTGTCTCTTTGTGCTCGATTCACTTACGCAACTTCGCTACTTATGGAAAGATGTTGAAACTCGTTCTTCACATGCGGACGCAGCATTCAATTCAGGTATTCTTCATCCTCATGCCGAAGCTGCCATACAGTGGATCGAACAGCATTATTCACAGCCTTTCCGTTTGGAGCATATCGCAGATACACTTCACCTATCTCCCTATCATCTGTCTCATTTGTTCAAAAAAGCGACCGGCACCACGATTGTCGCTTATGCTCAAGCTACCCGCATTCGTCATGCGTGCGTGCTGCTCACCCGTTCCTCGCTTACGGTTCCCGAAATCGGTCACCGCGTCGGTATGACGAGTCCCTCCTACTTTTGTAAAGTATTCCGTACTGCCACAGGTACAACACCGCACCAATATCGGCTGAAGGTGCAGGGGAGGAAATAATGGTTCACAACATAAAGAAAGAAGCGAAAGAATCTCTTCTCCGCTTCTGCTCCTCTTTCACAGTTCACTCAACTCAACGCACATTGAGCTCCAACCGTTTCAAATAGGGAATTAGGCGTCTCTCTAGCTGCCTTAAATCATCCTTCTGCTCCGCTGACAAGCGTTCCTCATGGATACTTCCATCCTTGTCCATCACCATAACTTGGTATTTTTTCATTTGTTCATAGACAGACTTGAACTCACGATATTGTTCCTTGGTAAATGTCTTCTCTGCCTGTTCCAACTGTTCCGTCCAAAATTGCTGCTCGTCCATCAGTTTTTTGGAGGACCCTACACTCGCAGCTTCCAGCTTCTCGAAAAACGGTTCCAGTTCACCAACAAGAAGGCTGTACCGTTCTTGCTCCACTGTACTCCACTGCTCTGGATGCATATTGCCCTGAGAATCGGCATACTTTACGGCCATTTGCCCCACTTGCTTCAACAAGTCCATATATTGAACAAATTCTTCTTCGCTGAAATGGGCCTTGGCCGTCTGCAGCTTCGCTTCCAACCTCATATAATCCTCAGCTGTTCCCCCCATAGCTGTGATATTTTCCTGTGAACCATATATTCCATCTGCAAGATAGCTGTACCCTGCATAGGCTCCGGTGGGAATGATAAGAACAGCAACCAATAGCGCAGTGACCAGCCATTTTTTTCGACTCTTTCTTCGGTATGAATCACTTCGAATACCATCCATAATTTTATATTTTGTTCTCGCAGAAATCGACCAGTCTTGTGTCTCTTCCTGATAAGCTTTTCGCAACTGTTCATCGAGTTTCATGCAGATCCTCCACCTTTCCCCGCAACCTCGGATTCATCTTTTCTTTCTGTCTCAACTTCGCCAGCGCCGCATGTATGCGCGATTTTACGGTTCCAAGCGGAATCTCCAATATGCCAGCAATCTCCTCTTGCGTGTATTCATTTAAATAATGAAGTGTGACCACCTGCTGCAGCTTGTACGGTAAACGGCGCACCTGTTCCAGCAGAGGACGATTGGCCAGTTTGTTGATCAGTTCAGTGGAAAAGTCATATTCCATACCAACGTCAGATTTCTCGACCCGCTTGCTAAACCGAAACTGCATCAACCTTTTGCGTCGATAACTCTGAACCTGTCGCATCGTCACCCCCATCAACCAGGGACGAAAAGCACGCTCCGCATCATATCGCTCTAATGACCGATACGCCTGAATGTAAATTTCCTGTACCACATCCTCCGCGTCAGACTCGTCCTTGATGAGAAAACGCACAGTTCGATATATCCCCGTCACTGTTTTCTCATATAATTCTCCATATGCTTCTTCACGCCCAGCACGTATTAACGTTACAAGTTCTATGTACTCATCCTGCTCACTCATTAGCCATCCCCTTCCTCCTTACACTATATATTGGCATGCCAGCATCATATCGTTCGATTTATTTATTGAATGAGTAGGTATGGCTGAATCTGATACAAAAAAATTCTCTGGTGTTTATTATGATATAATATACCTAATTTTGATATAACTGGAGGTTTTGAACCTGAGTTATAAGATTACCTTTGGTCTTTTGCTATTATCTATTTCGATCATCGGATTTGTAATCGCCAGAACCAACCTTGAGGCCTACGCCACGGTATATAGACTTATTGGAGTTTTGGTTATCATATCGTCTTACTTCTTTTTCTTTCGAAAGCGGATGTAAGGGAGTAACTTAGCAGGGGTGGTTACTACGGTGATGAAGTTTTTCAGCAAATTGTACTCAGAATATTTACTGATTCCACGACCTCTACGTTTGTTGTTTATGTGGGGATGGATTGTTTTGTTTTTTGTTGCTGGTGCCAAATTCAGATGGTTCTACTTCCTGCAATAAACTGATTTCAAAAAAGTATGTTCTCATGGGACCAAAAGAAGAGCTGAGTCATCATTATGACGTCTCGGCTCTTCTTTTATGCGATCTGTACCATATAGACGAAGGTACTGGTAATTAAGGAATTTATCATCAAACCATGCTCCTAGATCACCGCTCCTGAATATATCCACCTTATCAAGTCTTGCCAGTAAGTAGGCAAGGCTTTTTTCTCTTGAATGTAGTTGTTTGGCTTTGCTTATGTATTCTTTAGATATTCTTCAGAATTATGCTCATTAATTCCTTAGTTTTTTTCATTAAGATGGCTATATCGACAAGAGAGGAGGCAAAACAATGATCAGTAATACGATCTTAGAGCTACTTCATCAGTACGGATATCTGATTTTTTATTTTGCCTTCTCGTTAGGGCCTTTCGGCGTTCCAATTCCTAATGAGATCACCATTATCAGCGGTGCCATTCTGAGCCACTCAGGAGTTATCAATTCATGGATCACATACTTCTGTATTTTATCAGGACTATTAACGGCCATTACCTTTGCTTATTTTGCAGGGAAGTTTTTTGGACCCAAGATAAAACACAGATTTCAACATCATAAGCATTTCATCAAGGCCGAACTGATCCTGAATAAGTATGGCAATTGGGCAATATGCATTGGTTTGTTCATTCCAATCGTGCGATATGTCCTTCCTATGGTCATTGGGCTGAGCGGCGTGCAGTATCGTAAATTTGCTCTCATCTCATATTCCGGCGCTGTACTCTGGACCATTACGTATTTTACAGCAGGAATTTACTTCGGCGGCCCCATTCTATCGACGTTTCAATTATTACATTTCTAACTGGTTTGGTAACATACCATCACATGGAGGAACTCCTATGAATTCCAATGAACCTGTTTTATTTTTGAAAAGCTTTTTGCAAAGCCCTAAACATGTTGGCAGTATCATACCCAGTTCCCGGTTTCTCGCCAGCAAAATGGTGAATCAAGCCTCTTGGCTGGAAGTAAAAGCCGTCGCCGAACTCGGATCGGGTACTGGAGCCATCACTCGATATATTCATCAACAAGTACAAGATTCTACCAACGTGTTATTGTTTGAGATGAACGAAACGATGAGAAATAATCTTCAGACTGCTTACCCGGGTTTCGCCTGTTATCCAGATGCCGCTCGATTGTTAGAATCCATGAATCAAGAGGGCGTTCAGCAACTGGACTACATTTTTAGCGGGTTACCGTTCTTCAACTTTGAGCCTGAATTAAGAAATACGTTGGTGGATCAGATTCATAAAGCACTCAAACCTGGAGGGTTATTCATCGCCTTTCAATATTCACTTCAAATGAAAAAAACATTATCCGAATACTTTATTATCGAAAAAGTAGAATTCGTGCCTTTGAATGTCCCTCCTGCGTTCGTTTATGTCTGTCGCAAAAAGGAAACAATTTAAACATCCTGGGCTATCGTTTACACTGAAGTTATCCACTTTATAAGCATTTGAAATTTTATATAGAAGAAGGTCATAAAAGGAGTGTTGAATTGTGAATACCGTTCTCGTTGTTGATGATGAACCCGATATCCGGGATGTCATTCATGTCTATTTACGTAACGAAGGATATCAGGTCATTGAAGCAGCCAATGGGGAAGAAGCGCTACATATTATCAAAACAACTTCGGTCCAGCTCGTCATTCTGGATGTTATGATGCCCGTTATGGACGGAATCAAAGCCTGCTTCAAAATAAGAGAAGTATCAACTACCCCTATCATTATGCTATCCGCTAAGGAAGAGGACATCGATAAAATTACAGGCCTGACTACCGGAGCTGACGATTACATGGTCAAACCATTTAATCCGTTAGAACTACTGGCTCGCGTTAAGGCTCAGCTGCGACGTCAAACACTGATTGGCAAAGCAGAATTTAATTCACTTATTCTGATCAAGGACCTTGTCATTGATACAAGTAAACATTCCGTGAAGCTCAAAGAGAATGACATTTCGCTTACGCCTCTGGAGTTTTCTATTCTGGTGTTGCTTGCCAGCCATCCTGGACAAGTATTTAGCTCCGAGAAGATATACGAAACTGTATGGAAAGAACCTTTCGGGTATTCCGATAATACAGTGATGGTTCATATTCGTAACCTACGTGAGAAATTGGAAATGAATCCACGGGAACCTCAGTATATTAAAACGGTATGGGGAGTGGGCTATAAAATTGATTAAACGATTACCACATTTTAAAAAAAAGATACAGATTAACATCCTATATCAAATGTTGATCAGTTTATTGATTTCGTTTGTTGGCTCTGTGGGTGTAAATAATATGTTGATCATAGCTGCCGCAAAAATTAGTGAAAGATTTAATTGGCCTTCGCTTCTCTACATCTTTCCTTATGTTCTAACACCAATCTTCATCGTAATTTTCACGTTAATTTTTTTGTTTTTCACACGAAAAATTGTGAGAGATCTCATTACATTAGAGCAAGGACTTCAACTCATATCGGAGGGCAATCTGGATTACCGTGTACCCGTCAATCGACAAGATGAACTTGGACGAGTCGCTTCAAACATCAATCACATGACTGAGCAGTTGCAGCTACAGATGATCAAGGAGCGCGAGTTGGAAAAATCCAAGATGGACATGATTACGGGCATCTCACATGACCTGCGCACACCGCTTACCAGCATAATCGGGTATATCGAGCTTCTTAGAACAGAATCTTTTCAAGACAAAGCAGAGTATGACCGCTTCATACAGAACACCTATAACAAAGCAACGCATTTAAAGAAGCTGCTCGATGATTTATTTGAATACACACGCTTAACCTCAGTAGATACCCAACTGGATATGAAAAAGGTTGACCTACATCAACTCTTGGATCAGTTACTGTTTGAATTTGAACCATTGGCTCAGGAAAATAGTATTCATATTGTAAAAGAGATCGGCGATGCTCCAATCATGGCCATCGTAGATAGTGATAAGATTGCTCGCGCCATCGATAATCTTCTCATGAATGCCCTAAAGTATTCCTTCAAACCGGGTACGATCCACATTCGAATGAGTATGCGTCATGAACACATTACCATTGAAGTCGAAAATAAAGGTATGCCTCTCACAATAGAGCAAAAAGATAAACTGTTTGATCGTTTTTATAAGGTAGATTATTCAAGAAGCAGTGAAGGCATTCAAACGGGGTCTGGTCTGGGTCTTTCGATTGCAAGAAACATTGCAGAGTTACATCAGGGTACCTTGACACTTCAGCATACGCATAACATATTTACGTTCCAGATAAGACTGCCTTCCAACAACATCCAGTAACCATCAGAGAATTCAGTCATGGAGGATACAGCAATGAAAACATCCGAACCACTTCTTTTCCTGCAAGGATTTCTGAAGAACCCCAAACGAGTAGGCAGTCTCCTGCCCAGTTCCAAATTTCTGGCCCATAAAATCGTCCAGTCTGTACGATGGGATGAAATTCGAACCATTGCTGAGCTGGGGCCTGGAACAGGTGCCATCACACGTCTTATGAGAGCTGAATTACCCCAATCTGCTACCGTTTTTTTATTTGAAAGAGACCCGAAAATGAGAAATAATCTGAAGAAAACATATCCTGAATTCATGTACCATTCGAATGCATCCTATCTATTGAAAAAGATGCATCAAGAAAATGTGCATCATTAGGATAGTATTATTTGTGGACTGCCATTTTTTAATTTCTCCAGAGAAATGAGACATAACATCCTTTCACAGATCCATACAGCGCTCCGACCTGAAGGCACGTTAGTGTTATACCAGTACTCCCTTCATATGAAGAAACGATTAGCTGAACTATTCGAGATTGAGAAAATTCAATTTGTGCCCTTCAGTTTCCCTCCTGTTTTTGTGTATGTTTGTCGTAAAAGGGACGATGAAGGACACAGTGATACGAGAGGATTGGGAGAAACCTGATTTTAGTATCGCTAACGAACTCAATTGATTTATGCATAACATGTTTTTACCTTCTCATTTTACAGTTGCCAGCCAATGATATGCCTCATCTATGTCATGGAATTCTTGAGATGGATTGGATATGTCCATTCCTGAGAGCATTCGGTTTGCACTCGATTTAGCTATCGCTTTATGAGGAACAAGCAGTGCTGAATACTTAAGTCCTGCTTCGAGTGATCTCGGATACCACTCTTTTGCAACCCATTCTTGGTCATCTGGCGAAATAACGGCCAAGTGACGGCTATCGTATAACGCCTTATTCGAGCGTTTTTGCACCGCTAACTCCAACAATTTATTTAGTGGTGTACGATATTGTTCACCTTGCGCGAAGCCCTTCCATTGCAAAACAACTACCTTATTTTCCTCATTCCATGAAACGGTTGCTTGAGGGGAATCATAAAAAATCATTTCGACCAGCTCCTTTTTTAATGTTTAATGTCCTGTCTTGTCCTGTGAGGATCTAATCATGCGAGTCATCATCTTACGCGGTAACAAGCGCGGCATAAATGCAATGAAGCGGTTACGAGCCCCTGGCATAATTAATGTCTTGCCACGCAAGAAGCCTTGATATCCTTCTTCCGCTACCTGTCCCGCTTCCATGATCGGGCCTTGCAGCATCTTCGAGACACCCATACCCGAACGATCCACAAATCCGGTAGATGTCAGACCTGGACACAGTGCCGTCACCGTAACACCAGTACCGTTTACTTCATTCTCCAAAGCTTCAGTGAACGATAGCACATACGCTTTCGTCGCATAATATACCGACATCATCGGTCCAGGGAAAAAGCCTACCAATGAAGCCACATTCATCACTCCGCCTTGCCCACGTTGGATCATATCCGGTAAGAACAGCTTGGTCATGACCGTTAAAGCCTTAATATTCACGTCAATCATATTAATTTCTTGTTCCATATCCGTCTCCATAAATGTCCCGAACAGGCCGAAACCCGCATTGTTGACAAGATAGTCAACAACAATGCCCTTTTCCTTCAGCTCATGATAAATCTCCTGTGGTACCCCAGGTGCCGCTACATCTTTGGCAATAACCGTCGCCTGAATGCCATACTTTTTCCGGTACTCCTGAGCTAGATCCTGTATTTTACCCTCGCTTCGTGCTACCAGCACAATATGATGTCCACCTTTGGCAAACCGATCTGCTAACTCTTTACCGATCCCACCCGATACCCCTGTGATTAGAACTGTCTTTCTCATGTTGTTGCCTGCCTCTCTTTTCTATAAAATATGTTTCATCTGGAACATCAATATTTGAACGAACGTTCTATAATAGTGAAAAAAATAGACTACCTCCGTATGAGATCCATGGATAACATCGCCATACGAAGAAGTTTTTCTTTGGTCATCGAAGTTTTGGCCATCACCCTTAACCCAACGCCTACATTATGCAGATATTCCGCCAATACTTCGGCGTTGTACTCCGTTGTGAATTCACCCTCCTGCTGTCCCCACACAATAATGTCCTTGATTAGTTTCTCCGTATTTGCAAACATCTCTGTCGATCGGTTGTTCATGTCGTCATCACGTGCCGCCAATTCGACCGTTGAATTAACAATGAAGCAGCCTGATGCTGGATGCTCCTCACTATGAATCAAAGAAGAAAATATAAACTGAAGTGCTTCCGTTGCCGTTTGAGAATGCTCTACGCCTGTTGCAAGGGCGGAGCTCATTTGGTGATCATACAGATCTACTGACTTCAGAAACAAGGTATGTTTATCGCCAAATGTGTCATACAAGCTTTTACGATGAATTCCCATATGATTGACCAGATCTGTCATAGACGTCTTCTCATAGCCTTGTTCCCAAAAAAGTCTCATCGCTTTATCCAGTACAACTGACTCTTCGAACTCTTTGCTTCTCGCCATTGGCTTCCCTCCTGTTCAGAAAACGAACATTGAATAGCATGAACATGATCTTAACGAGCCTTTAAAAGGTAACAATGACTTTGCCCTGAGAGTGACCCGTTGATACTTTGATCAATGCCTTTTCAATGTCATCAAACGTATACGTAGAATCGATCGAAGGCTTAATGTCTTCTTTTTCCACAAGAGCTGTAATCTCTTGCAATTGAACTCCACTGGAGTGCACGAATAAAAAACGATATTCAGTTTGAGTCTTACGCGCTAAAGAATCCAGGCGTGCACCTACGAGACCAAACAGTGCTCTTTTCCACATCGGGAACTGACTGTCCACTGCAAAGCGATAATTGGGTCCAGCCTTCAAAGAAACTAATTTCCCCTGTGGTTTCAAAATGCTCAGTTCAGCTTTGATCTCATCCGCACCCAAGGTGTCGATCACATAATCGATATCAGACAGAATGTCAGCATACTGCTCAGTCTTATAATCAATGAATTGATCTGCTCCAATGGATAGAGTACGTGCTCTGCCCCTCTCACTACCACTTGTGATAACCGTTAATCCCATGGACTTGGCAATCGGGATGGCCATTGCACCGAATCCCCCGGTTCCGCCAGGAATAAACAGCTTTTTATTCGGCTCCGCTTGGAGTACATCATGCAATGCTTGATACGCGGTCAGGGCAGTAAGAGGCACTGCAGCAGCTTCGATAAAAGACAGATTCTCAGGCATTATGGATAAAGCATCCTCATGCACAGCAGCGTATTCAGCAAAAGCACCAATTTTATTCAGAGGTAACCTTGTATAAACGGAATCCCCCACTTTAAAATTCAAAACATCATCACCAACGGCTTCAACGACACCCGATAATTCATTCCCTAAAGTTAAAGGTAACGTATAGTCGGCAATCATCCGAACACTGCCATTCATATTCAATATATCCAACGGATTTACACCCGCAGCTTTCACTTTGACAAGGACCTCACGGCTATGAATCTGAGGTATCTCAATATTATTGATTTCCACTTGGATTTTTTTGGAGTATTTCTGTATTTGAGCTGCTCTCATCATTTATCCTCTTCCTTTACTTATAGACTATATAAGTTGAACTAAAGATTATTCACACTGACACTACGATGACAGAACAACCTTCCAATCGCTGTTATCCCCAGATTTTTTTGATCCCCTTTCTAAAGGGAAAATCCGGTGATAAAGGCGAACGCTTCGCTTTTTCAGGTTCTTTCTGTCCTCCCGTTAATGTGTAAATGATTAGTTCAATTTATGTGAGAACATGGCGCACAATTCAGTTGTACGCCACCTTACATGCTTGTGCTAGTGTTGCCCCTCTTGCGACTTTAATTCTTCCAACGTAGGATAATCCGTATAGCCCTTACTTCCCAATCCAAAGAATGTTGTCGGATCTGCTTCATTCAGTGGCGCACCTTGTTGAAGTCGTTCCACCAAATCCGGATTAGCTAAAGACCATACACCTACAGGTACCACATCAGCGAGACCACGATCTAAATCGACACTGAGATCTTCCAAAGTTCTTCCGGCCCGATTGACCAACAATGGATTTTGCCAGATCGAACGAATGTCTTGCAGCAGGTTCTCATCTCCGAGATGCATAATATGAAGGTATACTAGGTCCAATTGAGCTAATTCTTTTACAAGGTAGCGATACAGATCAGGACCTTGTTCACCATCCTGGATACCGCCCAGCGGGGTTCCTGGCGAGATACGGAATGCTGTTCGCTCTGCTCCAATTTCCTGGGCGATGGCTTTCGTTACTTCAATCGCAAAGCGAGCACGATTTTCTATAGATCCGCCATACTCATCTGTGCGTGTATTTGAATTTTCTCCTAAAAATTGATTGATCAAATAGCCATTGGCTCCATGAATTTCGACGCCATCCGCCCCCGCTTCGATCGCTGCGGCTGCTGATTTTCGGAAATCGGAGATCGTCGTTTGAATATCCTCCCGACTCAATTCCCGGGGTACAGGGATATCCTGCATTCCTTTAGCTGTGAACATTTCTACACCAGGTGCGATTGCTGATGGAGCAACCGGTTGACGGTGATGCGGGGTATTGTCCGGATGTGACATGCGACCCGCATGCATTAATTGGATGTATACATATCCGCCAGCTTCATGCACCGCATCGGTTACTTTTTTCCATCCTTCAATATGCTTGTCGGTATAAATGCCCGGTGACCACAAGTAACCCTGTCCATCATCCGAAGGTTGTGTACCTTCCGTAATCAGGAGTCCCATCGTTGCACGTTGAGCATAATAAAGTGCCGCCAACTCTCCAGGTGTACCATCTTCTTGTGCTCGACTACGTGTCATGGGTGCCATCGCTAGTCGATGAGGCAGCTCCATGTTGCCCATTTTCGTTTTACTCCAAATCTTTTCCATCAGATACACTCCTCTTCATTCATTCATAATTTTACAGATGTATTAATGCAATTCTGAAATGACCGGATAGATTGCGCCTCTCAGTTGGAACTCATAGTTCTGATCTACAATCCCTACGACTACGTCGTTATGATCATAGAGTTCTACCATAAAGCTAGCCATCTCTTTGGCCGTGTGGTACTTAGGCATATTTGCTTTGTAATCAAATCCTTCAGCATCTATTGATTTTTGTACAAATTCTGTTTCCGTGATCGCTGGTGCCAAGACCTTCGCTTTCAGTTTTGCACCTTTCAGTTCCAGTTCTTTGGCAAGGCCCTCTGTGAAGGCACTAACGTAGTATTTCGATGCAGAATAAGCAACACTACCTACAGCAATGGCATATCCGAGTCCGGAGGAGACGTTAATTAACTGTGTGTCTTCAACATCTGCATAATCTCGCACATACAATGTAGAGAGAATCGTTAGAGATTCGATGTTAACACGTAGCATGGTCTCCACTTTATCCAAATTCTGTTCAGCAATGAACGAACCTTCTCCAAGCCCCGCATTATTGATCCAAGTCTCAATCTGATATTCTTTCAAATTGTTATACAGTGTGTATGCCTCTGCAGTAATAGACAGGTCACATGTGTGAACGATAACATTCACTTTAGGGTCAATACCGTGAATAGTGGATTTAAGCTCTTCCAGCTTATCCAATCTTCTGGCTACCAAAATCAAGTTTTTGCCACGTGCTGCAAATGCCAGTGCCGTTTCATATCCAATCCCTGAACTTGCTCCTGTAATTACGGTGTATTTCATCTTATTCTCTCCCTCATACTCTTTAAATTAGTGTAGTTTTAGTTTTTAGAACGATCATTCTTTAATCCATAAAAAAAAGCAGTTAGATCTAACTTGCTGTTAGCATATCATTTCTAGAACGAACAGTAAAGAATTATTTTTGGCACACATTTCATTCTAAGTTGTGTTAATTAGAAAAAAAAGACTGGAAAATTGGTTGAGTGAATCTCAACCAGTATCCAGTCTTTGTTACGTTTTATTGTAGACACATTTATTTTACTACCACACCATCCGCTGTCTCATCGCCTCAAACAACAGAATCGTTGCCGCCATTGCCGCGTTAAGCGACTCTGCCTGCCCCTGCATCGGAATCGTAATCGCATCATCCACCAATCGTGCCGTGGAATCCGAGATGCCCTTACCTTCATTGCCAATCACGAGCCATACTGATTGCGTAAAATCATAACTATAGCATGAATGCTCTGCCTGCAAAGAAGTACTGACCAACTTCACGCCTGCAGCCTTCGCTTCGGGAAGCAAGGATTCCAACTGGCCCTCCACAATGGGCAGATGAAACAATGATCCCATCGTCGAACGAATCGTCTTCGGGTTATACACATCAGCACAGCCAGCGCCGAGTACGACACCCGCTGCTCCAGCTGCATCCGCACTCCGAATAATCGTTCCCACATTCCCTGGGTCTTGCACTCCGTCCAGCACAACAACAAGCCCACGCGCTCCGGCGATCAGGCTTTCCAGTGGCTCCCTGCCTTTACGTACAATTGCAAATACAGGCTGTGGAGTCATCGTATCCGTACATTTGGCGATAACCGCAGGTGATACACTGACCCACTCCACACGCTGAAGCGGATTCTCAAGTCCTGCAAGCTCAATCGGTACGCCTTGCTCTCCGTCGTACACAATGCACTCCAGATCCGCTCCAGCGCGCAATGCTTCCTGTACCAGATGAATCCCCTCAATGATATATTTATGTTGACGGGTACGATGCTTTTTCTCCAGCAACTGTGCCCATTCTTTTACACGTGTATTTTGCGGTGATACAATATCCATCTTTCCATCCTTCCCATCTGCATCCATCACTTCGGATAAGCAAGCTCCATTTTCGTCAAATGATCCTTGTGACCCACAATGATCAGCACATCTCCAGCTTCGATCCGGTCCTCCGCATATGGCGAGATGTTCATCGAATTCCCACTGCGGATCGCCATCACGTTACAACCGAAACGTGCCCGGATGTCTAATTCCATCAGGTTTTTACCGATCATTTGCTCGGAAGCTCTCATCTCCAGAATGCTGTAATCCTCAGACAACTCGATGTAATCCAGTATATTAGGCGAGGTCAGATGATGGGCTACACGTAGTCCCATATCCCTCTCAGGATAGATCACCTTGTCTGCTCCTATCTTCTGCAGCACCTTACCATGAAGCTCATTTTGAGCTTTTACGATTAGAACGGGTATACCCATATCTTTCAATATCAGGGTTGTCAGAATACTCGCCTGAATATCTTCACCAATCGCCACAACGACAACGTCGAAATTCCGTATTCCCAGCGCACGCAGCGCTTCTTCATCTGTTGAATCTGCCGATACTGCATGGGTCACCACATTGGACATTTCCTGAGTCCGCTGCTCATCCGCATCGATTGCCAGCACATCAAATCCCATGCCACTCAGCGCATTGGCAACACTTGATCCGAACCGTCCCATGCCAATTACGGCATACTGTTTCTTGGCCATTAGGTCTTTAACCTCCCGCTGCACTTCAGCATGACGCATCATTACGGATACCCATGCTAACGTAAATAATCCTTCGTAGTATACCACAAAGCCTGATAAACTTGAATGCGCTCACGCTTCCCTGGGAACAGTATTAGAGCAGCCGAATATACGAGGAGGGAATTGCGATGCCCATTACATTAAGCCTGCGTGAAGCGATTGTTCATAAAGTTCATGACAAGAGTGATGATCAGCTCCGGGAGATGATTGAAGGTTCAGTAGATGGACCGGAAGCTGCATTACCTGGACTTGGCGCCATTTTCGAGATGATCTGGAAGAACACAGAACCTGCCAAGCAGGAAGAGCTCATTCAAATCGCACAGGAGCATCTGCACACCATTCCCGTCCAACCGCTTCGCTAATTGGAGCATGGAGGGGGAAGGTAACCATCATTACGTTTGTTCTGTCTGCAAAAGAAAGCTTTCCCTTATTCGGCTGGATCATACCTGCCTCTCAGTAAGGTGTATAGCAATAGATCCCCCCGCCAATCGGCGGAGGGATCTTATTTTTTAGCAAGCTTTATCTCATCGTATCAGCTTGTCATGTTCGACTAACCCTTTTGATGATTACTACGGAATACTTATGTCTTCACTTAAGGCGCAGTCTCAAGGAATTGAGCTGTAGGATTTTTATCCATAGCCGTTCTCATTGCGTATTCATTTTCGAAGAGCACTACATAATTCCCTTTTTTATCTTTTACAAGCGCAGAGTTAATCCGGAATTTACTTGCGTCCAGATTGTCGTCCACGATCCAGCGAGCGAACTGATACGGCATACGCTGCAATTGCACGTCTACCCCATACTCGCCTTTCATTCGGTATTCAAATACCTCGAACTGAAGTTGACCAATTACACCGAGGATTGTCTCGTCGAAACTTGCCGTCTGGAATACCTGAATGGTTCCTTCCTCCGTCAACTGATCAATTCCTTTTTGGTACTGTTTATGTTTCAACGCATTTTTCACGGTAACTTTGGCGAAAATCTCTGGGGAGAACGTTGGCAACTCCTCAAAGACAACCTCGCTGCCTTGGCTCAGTGAATCGCCAATCCGGAAGATACCCGGATCGAATAAACCGATAATATCGCCGGCATACGCCTCTTCGACAATATCCCGGTCTTGTGCCAAGAATTGCTGTGGCTGTGACAGCTTGATCTCTTTGCCCACACGAGTATGCTTCACACTCATTCCACGTTGGAACTTGCCTGACACAATACGCAGGAACGCAATACGATCCCGGTGTGCCGGGTTCATGTTTGCCTGAATCTTGAACACATAACCGCTGAATTTCTCATTCGTTGGCTGAATCTCTCCTGCCGTACTGCGACGTGGCTCAGGCTTCGGTGCCAGTTCCAGGAAGTTCTCCAGGAAAGTCTGTACGCCGAAATTGTTGATCGCACTACCGAAGAAAATAGGTGTCAATTCGCCGCGTTGAACTTTCTCCATGTCGAATTGGTCGCCCGCAATATCCAGCAACTCCAGATCCTGACACAATTGATCATGCAGGTATTCTCCTGCCATCTCACGGATAATCGGATCTTTGTAGCCATCTACCTTTTGTACTTTAATCGTTGAGTGATCGTCCCCTTGGAACAATTCCACCTGATTTTTCATCCGGTCATAGACACCGCACAGTTCGCGACCTGTACCAATAGGCCAGTTCATCGGAACCGAACGAATACCCAGTACATTTTCAAGTTCTTCCATCAGGTCAAATGGGCTTTTACCCTCACGGTCGAGTTTGTTGATAAACGTAAAGATTGGAATGCCACGCTTCGCACATACCTGGAACAACTTGATCGTTTGTGCCTCGACACCTTTTGCCACGTCAATCAACATTACCGCGCTATCGGCAGCCGTCAGTGTACGATACGTATCCTCACTGAAATCCTGGTGACCCGGTGTATCCAAAATGTTGACGCGATGATCCAGATAATCAAATTGCATTACGGAAGAGGTAACCGAGATCCCCCGTTGTTTCTCAATTTCCATCCAGTCACTTGTAGCGTGTTTGCTGGCTTTCCGAGCTTTTACCGTTCCCGCAAGGCGAATCGCGCCCCCGAACAGCAGCAGTTTCTCGGTTAATGTGGTTTTACCCGCATCCGGGTGAGAGATAATGGCAAACGTCCGGCGTTTATCCACTTCCTGTTGAAGAATATCATTTGCAGCTTTGCTCATAGGTTTAATCCCTTTCGTCCGTTCATTCACGTTAATCCGGCATGGCCGGTCCATCATTCAATCTTTATGCAATCCGGCGAGGCCGGTTGATTGTACACTGGTCATTTTGCATACGAGGTATTTACTCACTAGATTAATTTTACACATTTACAATGGAGTTCATCCTCCTCAAATCTGTGCTTTCATCCATACCGTGAACTGCTTCTTAACCCAACTCTCCTATTGTACCATAATCTGTACCGAAAATAACCGATTACTACAGCAGATTCTTCTCTTTTCCCTTGCAAAAAAAAGCACCCTTCAGCCATAATCATGGCATCCAGGCACTCCTCATTCATTTCTCGTTATCGAGTTTAGAAAATCAATGCATCCAGCGCATATTGTCCGCCACCCGTCAGAGCCAGTGCTACACCAACGACCAGAATCGCGAGATTATATTCGAATCCGTTCTGTGTGGACCAGTAACCGTTCGCACCATGGACTTTCACAATCGCAATAACCATCGTCAATGCAATCAGAATGCCGCCTACCGGTGTGAGCAGACCCAGAGCCAGCAACAGTCCACCACCGAACTCAGCGAGTCCAGCCAGTAAGGCTACCAATGCACCGGGTTTCATCCCCATCGATTCAAACCAGCCGCCTGTACCCTTGATCCCGTAACCTCCGAACCATCCAAACAGCTTTTGTGCCCCGTGCGCCATGAACGACAATCCAATCACCAAACGAATCAACAACAATCCTAAGTCCAACATCATTTTCTTTTCCTCCATTCAATATATACAAAATAGTATTCTTAGATTAAAGATATTATGCTAAATTTTTTTCTTCATGATGTGGTGTCAAACCCCTTCACCTGTTTCACATTTCATCTCATGAATCGTGCACTTATCCGAGAAGTTCATCGGGTTAAGTTTGTCATTTGCGTAACTCTTTATCTCTTGTGTTGAGTATAAGTTATATACTTACTTTTTGTCAACAACTTAATTTAAATATATTCATCTAGTCGCATTCCCTCCATCTTCTCGCAGCAAAAAGAAGCCCGGAAAGTTCGCTTCATCCGCGCTCTTTCCAAGCCCCTTAATCATTTCATCTTATGAACGAATAGCTTTAATTGTTGACTTGCCAGATTACGCGATCCTCATCCTGACCATTCACCGGCCACCAGTGAAATCCATCCTGCTCCAGCAGCTTATCTGTCGCTTCTGGGCCCCATGTTCCAGCCGGGTACGTGTGTAACTCTCCCTGATTCTGGCCCCAGGCTGCAGCGATCCGATCTACAAAAGACCAGGCCGTTGCCACTTCGTCCCAACGGGTGAAGTACGTAGAATCCCCTTCTGCTGCATCGTGCAGCAGACGTTCATACGCTTCAGGCGAGTTGATTCCGATCATGCAGCTCTGACAGAAATCCATCGCGAGCGGCTGAATCTCGGAATCCGAGCCCGGTTTCTTGGCATTGATTTTGATATATATGCCTTCCATCGGATTCACCCGAATGACCAGCAGATTCGGTTCCAATTTATATTTTTTCCCAAGGTACACGTTGTTTGGCATCGACTTGAACTCGACTACGATCTCGGTTGTTTTTACCGGTAGACGTTTGCCTGTCCGAATGTAGAATGGCACACCTGCCCAGCGGAAATTATCAACAAATACACGTGCGGCAAAATACGTCTCCGTATTCGACTGTGGGTCAACCTTGTCTTCCTGGCGATACCCCGGAAGCTGCTTGCCACGGTACTCCCCTTCGGCATACTGACCCCGCACAACGTTGTTGCTCACTTCCTCATCCGAGGTGAACGCCCGTAGAGAGCGTAATACCTTCACCTTTTCATCCCGAATATCCTCCGGGAACAGGCGACTTGGCGGTTCCATCGCAATCATCGTCAGCATCTGAAGCATATGATTCTGCCCCATATCACGCAGCGCGCCGGAGTGATCATAATAACCGCCACGTTCTTCCACGCCTACCGTCTCACCCAGCGTTATCTGAACGTTGGCAATATGTTTGTTGTTCCAGAGTGGTTCGAAAAAAGCATTCCCGAAGCGGATCACTTCAATATTTTGCACCATTTCCTTGCCCAGATAATGGTCAATCCGATAGATTTCCTCTTCACGAAACACCTCACGAATCTGCTCATTCAGATGTTCGGCGGATTGCAGATCATAACCAAATGGTTTTTCGATCACCAATCGGTTCCAACCCTGACTTTCCAGCATACCACCGTCCCGCAAACTGTACGAGACACTGCCAAACAGCTCAGGTGCCAGTGCCAGATAGAACAGCCGATTACCCGGCGTGTTAAATTTCGCTTCCAGATGCTCCGTCTGCTCACGCAGCTCTTTGAATCCTTCCACATTATTGATATCCAGTGCTTTGTATTCAAAATGATCGACAAAAGCGTTCCACTCATCAGGTTCCCCCGCTGGATAACGGCAGAATTCCTTAATGGATTCATAGATGTCTTCCCGGAATTCTTCTGGGGACCTCGGACGACGTGCTACGCCAATAACCGCAAAATCTTCAGCAAGCTTGCCTTCGCGGTAAAGACTGTAGATGGCCGGAAACAGCTTCCGGCGGGCCAAATCACCCGTTGCTCCAAAAATGAAAAATACTGCGCCTGGTGTCTGTACTTCATCTTGCGATTGTTTTTCGACCATGGGCTCCTCTTTCTTCCGGGAAGATGACCTTACGCTCTCCCCGAGCTATGTAATGGTGTTATATATGCACGACATACAACCGTCAATTACCAGCAAGTTCCTTCTTGGATGTGATGCCATTTTAGCATATCAACTGAACGGATGCACTATTTCACACTCATTTTTCTGATAAAGATTCTCAATATTGGGTCCAAATTCATGGAAAATTCTTTCCTTAATATTCAATCGTAATCACCGGAAACCCCACCGTAATTCGATTGTCGATCTCGCTACCAACCTGATGGACTGCGAGTTGCATATTCAACATGTGCGAGCCACTCTTGATCGACAAGGGCAGCTCAGCCGCCTCATAAGAGACACTTGCGCTGGCTACATCCGTATAACGTTCAACGGAGGTGATATCCACCTTTCTGGACAGCTGTTCTTCGATCAGTTCCAGCTGCTGACTGGCATCATGTTCAATAGCCGTAGATGCCGTACCCTGCACTGACACATTCCAGCTTGCCTTCATCCCCGAGTCGACAAACAGTTGATCCACCTGCTCATGTGACGTTACTAATCTCTTCCGATCCGTGTGTGTATCACCTGATAACTGCACGATGGCATAGTATCCGTTGTCTCCTGTATCGACGACATTGACCAACATGCCTACGCCCCCATTAGATGCACCTACAACCAGCTCACTACGGTACACATCGTGGCCCGTCTGACGTACCTGCATCGGTGGTTCAAGCCCTAAGTGACTAGCCAGTAATACGGCCTGCGCTTGCGCATCTCCCTTGCCTTCTCCTTGCCATTTAATCACCAAACGATCGACATTATCAATTACACTGTCAGCAGTATAGATTAGTTGTTCCAGTTGAGCTGCTTTGGGTTCGTTCTTCTCTGCGTATACCTGTGTCACACCAATAAGAATAATGATTGCTATTGCCAATATACCTGCTGTCATCCAACGATTTAACATTCGAATCCCCCGCTTCTTTCTTGCATTCTATGAATCTATCAACAGCATGCCCCTTTCACGCATTAGCTATACTTCTTCTGAACACAGCAAAAAAGCCCCACCCGCCACTTGCATGGCAGATCGGAGCTTTCCATTCATACTTATAGAGGTTGTTCAAAAAGTCCGCTTTTGATTACGAATGGTGCCTAGCGGCATCATCAACATCGAATATGGAATTCAGCCGAAATGTCCGTTGCTCACGTAGCTCGATCTACGCTCCGCTACTCCATTTCTAGCTTTATCCCATCTTCTTGGTACTGAAAACCGACCTTTTTGAACACGCACTTATATATAAATCATCTCTTATCTATAACTTCCGCACATGAAAGCACGGTTCTTTGGCTTAATTATGATATTGCATATAGTTCTTGTTATTACTCTGCAAGCCCATTTTTATAAGCATAGATCGCGGCCTGTGTGCGGTCGTCTACGCCCAATTTTGCCAGTAAATTCGTGACATGGAATTTGACTGTCTTGATACCGATGATCAGATCATCAGCGATGTCCTGATTCGACTTGCCTTTGGCGAGCAATCGGAGAACATCCATTTCTCGATCCGTCAATTCATCATGCAAAGGAGCTGCTGCCTGTGGCTGCCGGAATCGATTCATCATTTTCGAAGCAACCTGTGACTCCAGAACGGATTGCCCGCGAGCGGCTGCGCGAATCGCATCTGCCACTTCATTGGCTCTTGATGTTTTTAGCAGATAACTGAATGCGCCTGCTTCAATGACAGGATACATTTTTTCATCATCCAAATAACTGGTCAATACGATGACTTTGCACTCCGGGTACATTTTGAGCACCTGACGGGTAGCCTCAATGCCGTCCATTCCTTCCATAACCAGGTCCATCAGAACAACATCAGGCTTATATTCCTGCGCAAGCCGAATGCCTTCCTCTCCACTACCTGCTTCACCAACTACTTCAATTCCATCTTCGGTATCCAGTACCGCAGCTAGACCAATACGTACCATCTCATGATCATCCACGAGCAATACTTTGATCGACGTTTCCGTTTCGACTTCCGGTTCCATTGACATGTTCTTCCTCGCTTTCATCGCTCATCAAAGGTATCGTAATCTCAATTCGCGTTCCCTTACCAGGCGCTGTTACAAATTGTATAGCCCCGCCAATCTCCGTAACACGTTCACGCATGTTAGCCAGACCGTAGGAAGCTTGTTTATTCTCATCCAGATCGAAGCCTTGCCCATCGTCACGAATCAGTACCCGAATCGCATCTGTTCGGCGCTGGATCCGTATCTCCATTTTTTCCGCTTTCGCATGCCGTAACGTATTGGACATAGCCTCCTGAACGATTCGGAACAGATGATTCTCAATGCCTTTAATCAAATCGATGTCTTCGTCCATTTCGAGCACAATGTCCATGGGTACTTTCGTTTTCAGTTCCATCACCAGATCACGGAGACCTTGTTCGAGATGTTTGCCCTCCAGGTAAACTGGCCGCAGATGTAACAATAACGCACGCATCTCGGACTGAGCTACCGAAGCCATCTCCTCAATCAATGCCACCTGCCGCTGAGCACGTTCAAAATCCTTCTCCATCTTCCGTCCTACAGCCGTTGCTGTCATGGATATCGCGAACAATTGCTGAGATACCGCATCATGCAGTTCCCGTGCCAACCGCTGCCGCTCTTCCACAATGGCCGTAATTCTGGCTTGTTCTGCAAGCTGTGCATTATGGGTAGACAATCGCTGGAGCGAGGATACTTGATCTTCCCACTTTTTGCCGATTCGTCCGAGTTGCTCACTTAAGCGGCCCACATCATCTACGCCCAGATCAGGTACAGTACGAGACAGTGAGCCCTTCTCCCACTGCAGGAGTGTTTCCCGCAGCAGTTCCAACCGGCGTTTCACCCGGTAACTCTGATAGAACCCAAAGACCGCACCGATCGCAATCAGAAGCAGCAATAAGGCCAGACCGGATTGAATCAAGTGCCGCCAGCCTGCAAATGGAGCAAGATAACCATATGTATACAATACATACAAAATAACAGCGAGCACAATGAAAACCAGGAGGATCCCTTCACCCATACTTCGGGTTACCATGTCGGTATGTCGTTTTGTCTTCATCGGGGTCTCCTCCTTCTCTTCATCTATTTTACTACGGATTACTGATGCTTAGGTCGCCAACAATATACGAAATGACAAATTTTGCTTTATGTTCACTGGACTCATATCCAGGAGTTCTCCATACTAATTTGTTCATCATGCCGCTGTCTTGTTCTCCAAGAAGATTAATTCGGCCGAAAAGGACCGATGCTTCAATCTCTACACCATAATCTTCCGGCAGCGTAAGGCGAACATTCCCCATAACCCCTTGCAACAGCACAATCGTTTGTTTCTCCTCCGGAATCGAAAGAGACAGATCTGCATTTACCTCACCCATAGCATGCCATAGGCTCATACTGCGTAGCGTCCAGGATGGTTGATCCCAGTAATATCTAGCCATGAAATTATGTTTTTTCATAACGCCATCGTCCAGATGAATCTTTTTGTTTTTGGAATAAAAGTAAGCCAAGGAAGCCAGTACAATTAAGAATACAATCATTAGATTATCCAGTAGTAACAGTGCCGCACCAATGCCAAGATACCGATAACCTTTGTGGGTATCCCCTTTGCGGACTTGCAGCATTCCAATGGTTAAGAGAATCAGTGCGGCAGCGGTCAGCAAGTTAATATTCTGATTCAATAACATGAATGTGCCGATAATAATAATGACAACTGCAAGCCATTTACTCTTGTTATCCATCCCTGCCGCACCTCCTCTGTATGTTAATCTCTCTTCATTCAACGGAAAAGCCATACCAGGCACTGAAGTCCTGTATGGCTTAACTTTTGTTCTACCAACCGTACATTATACACGATTTATAGAATATCATATTGTCCACCGAGCGAACAGTTATTCTTTTGAAGTTCCGTTCGCTTCATTCTTGGAACCATTGCCCATTTTATTTTTGAGGGCCTGCAATTGCTGATCCACTTTGAATTGCTTTTCCACATCTACAGGATTCGTATACGTGGATGATGTGTTGCGATAAGGTGCACGAGCTACGTCAGCTTCAGCTTCCAGTTGCATGATTTTCTCTTCCATGCGGTGGAATCCTAGTGATGCCCCGCCACTTTCGATGGAATGCAAGCTATTAATGGAAGACATTTGTTTTTTGGCTTTTGCCATTTGGGCACGAGATACGAGTTCATTACGTTTGTTACGCATTTTGTAGAACTCATCTTTCATATCATGCAACTGTTGCAACAGATCTTTTGCTTGTGCTTCAGACTGTGCATGCAGTTCGCTGTACTCCGTAATTTTTTGATCAAAGTAGATTTTCTCTTCCAACAATTTGCGTGCCACTTCTTCCTGACCGTTAGACAGAGCAGCTTCTGCTTGGGACTCACGTTGTACCGAAGTACGCTCCGCTTCATCCAAACGTTGTTTCATGCGGCGCTCATTTGCCATTTGTTTAGCAACAGTTACCTCTGCCTCATGAATCTCAGCCTCCATATCACGCAAGTACTGGTTCAACATTACAATTGGGTCCTCTACTTTATCCAACATATCATTTACCGATGCTTTCGTCATATCCTTAATCCGTTTAAATACTCCCATTTTACTTTTCTCCCTTCTCGTAACGAGATAATTTTTGGCGAAGCTCTTCAACTTCTTTTTTCAGTGCTTTTTTCTCGATATCTTTCATCATGGAATCAAGTTCACTTTCTTGCGGTGCTCCTGCTCCGTAGGCGTTGTTATCATAAGAGCGCGGACCAGATTGGGGTCTGCTGTTGTATCCTGGGCCAGGACCGAAGTTGCCAGGACCTTGTTGGTTTTGGTTATTTTGAAAAGGACCTCTTGGTGCCTGATGATCATAGTTGTTGTATCCTCTGCCCGGACCAGGGCCTGGGCCGTAGCCATATGGATCATAAGGCGGATACGGTTCTTTTGGTACCACCAGTGCTGCAATGAAGTATATTAACAACGACGTGCCGCCAGTTACGAAGATACTGATGACGAAGATAATCCGCAGCAGGGTGGAATCCATCCCGATGGTTTCGGAAATTCCGCCGCACAAGCCGGTTAACATCCGGTCACGCGTTGAGCGGTATAATTTGCTCATGTGCTTTCTCCTTTCGTTTACTTATATCCTCTTGCGTTGGGACCATAAGCATATGGATCAACGTGATTGGATTCCTTGGGTACGACCAATGCAGCGATGAAGTAGATCAACAATGATGTACCCCCCGTAGCGAAAATACTGATGAAGAAGATGATACGTAGCAGCGTGGTACTCAATCCGAGATTTTCAGAAATGCCGCCGATCAAACCGGTTAGCCTTCGATTACGCGCCGAGCGGTATAATTTACTCATGTGACTACTCCTTTCTGTCATTGTTCAATTTCTGTTTTAAGCGCTCCAGTTCCTTATCCAGCGCAGAGGATGACATACTGCCAGTCGCTCCTGAACCGCCTTGGCTCATCCGCCGGATATCCCGGAGACTTTGTGCTTCATATTCGAGATCAGAGACTTGGTCATCCAATCGGTTAAACATACGAGGTACATTCTGACCGTTGTGGTTGCCTCTCTGGTTCATACGTTGTTGTAACTGAATCGTCTGCATACGAGCGTAGTAATATTGGCGTTTGCTGTATACATTCTGATATTCAACCTTCAGCTGGTCGATCTGTTCATCCAGCTCCTGTAATGCCGCATAGCTTTGTGCATACAATTCATTGTATTGTTCCATTTTTTCCTCGTGGAGGATTTTCTCCTGCAAGGCCAGCTTAGCGAGATGCTCTTCCCCTGCTTTCAGAGCCATGGAAGCCTGCTCTTCCCGTTTGTTCACCATACCTGCTGCCTGATCGGCTTGTTGTTTCATTTGTCTGGTATGGCTTGCATATTGATGACGAAGTTTCTCGGCTTCACCGATGTCTTGGCGGGTCGAGACCAGGAACTGATCAATCAGTTTGACTGGATCCTGACTTTGCTCCAAATGTTCATTCAGATTGGCTACGGTAATATCCCGCATTCGACGAAATACACTCATTATGTTCTTTCCCTCCTTTTCATAATCCTGAAAGCTTAGTAACGACCACGACGACTGCGGTTATTGCTTAGCATTGAGATACCAAAGATGATTAACCCGATCGCGATGATCGGTCCGATCAACCATGCCAGCTTACCCATCAGTGAGATGATACCGATGATGAGAACAATCCAGCCAAGCATCACATTCCCACGTTTAACTCCGTAATATCCCAGTGCAATCATCAGGACCGGAATCAGATAACCCATTAAGTGTCCAAGAAGAGGAGTTAACTTTCCGAAGAGGAGTAGTGCACCAAGTGCAATCAATACAATCGCCCAGCCATTTCCCTTATTCAATCTCATAATTGTTGTTCACCGCCCTTTCCGTTCGTTCATTTTAATTGGTTAAGTCATTTGTTCGTTTGTTTCTTGTTTTTTGTTTCCGTGTTTCTTGTTTAACCTTATGTCCTTATTCTAGGTGATTCTGAGACTTTTCAAAACAGACCGTGGACGGTTTTTCATCCTAGACTCAGGTCGGGGATCTAGTTGGACCTTTGACTGTCCCGGTATAAGACCATCGTTCCACCTAAGCTGAATAACATTCCAATTACCTTCTATTCCCCGTATTCAGGCTCTACTTCACCCGATATCGTCCGGTAGAAAGAATGATGTCCTTGTCTCTATTTACGTTTACCCTTCACTTTCGTTTCCCCTTATTCCGTATTGGACAATCCATCGAAGCCGTATCCCAGGTTTTCATTACAAAAGGAGTACATATCAATAATCCAGTACCAATCTCTTTTGTCTCAAATAAAATTACTTATTTATCCAAATAAACAAAATTTAGATTGTTCTATATGTAAGCGTTTACTAAAATAGAAAGTGTTACTATATCTAATGTCAGGGGTGAAACTGAAACCGTGCGACCAATCAGCTATCTCCATAAAATGATCATCTTCGGAATCCTGCTAAGCACCCTGCCCATTTTGTTAACGGGGATTGCCGCGTTTATCTATTCATCAAACCAAACTGAACTGCATCGTACACAAGCTAACAGGCAGTTGCTGGAACAAATGCAATCCAACGTAGAACACAAACTCGCTACAGTCAGTTATATGCTTGATCAGGCCGTTCGATCTCCAGTAACCCTTCGTTCCCTGTCTGCTTCTTCTTCACTTCAAGGGAAAGGACCATTACTTGCCGATAAGTTGCAGAGTGAGTTTCAGAATATGAGGTCGTGGGAACCTTTGCTGGATATCACATTGGTGAATCAATCCCAGAATTGGCTTATTGACCATGCCGGATTATATCGTAATACCGATTTCCCACTGGCACTTCCCATGAAGGATTTGATCTCGGATACGCTAACCTCCGGATGGCAGCTCTCCCCTTCATCGGTGTTCAGTAATGATGAGCGTTCACCCGGTACAGGCTGTATCTATCACATTGCCCTTGCGAGATCTATTCCGAATCTGAATGCATCTTCCGATGTAGCCTTAATTGCCGGAATTCCTGCATGCTCTTTACAAAATACGCTAGGTGAAGCCCCCTTAGGCAATGCTGCCTCAGGACTGATCATTTTAAATCGGGAACAACGTATCATGGTGCATCCCGATCCCGTATATATTGGACAACCGTTGTCTGCAGTTGGATTACAAGATCGTGATACGGAAGCCAGCATAATCAGACTATCACCTATCACATTTTCAACAGGCTTTGAAGAACGAGAAGTCAAGATCGCCGATACACACTATTCCCTGACGTATAGCCCTTCTACCTTAAAAGGATGGACATATGTTCTAATCTCACCCACCAACATTCTGACACAGGAATATATCGATATCGGATTACACACCTTGTATATCAGTATCTTCCTGCTTTTGCTTTCATTAATGCTCGCATGGCTCGGCTCCAAACGAATGCATATTCCAATTCGTAAACTTCTAACCCAACTTGGTGACAACCGCCTGTCCAAAGAAGGAAGTACTTTGACTCAGCAATCACCAGAGTTGTTTGATGAATTCGAACAGATTCGAGCAGGTGTCTCACAATTATCGGCATCTCGCTCCCAACTGGAGAACACACTAAATATGCATCTGTTGCAGATTCGTACTCATTTTATGATGAATCTGTTCCAGGGCAAGAGCCCTGTTCACACTCTACATGACACCCTGAATGAATATGGCTATACACATCAGGTTCGAGAATGGCAACAAATTGCTGTTATTGCACTACAGGCCGATCTCGTTAATCACAGAAAATACAGTGCCAATGATCGTGACCTCCTGTTATTCGCTGTTCAAAATATATTGGAGGAAACGGTTGTGCATAACCAACAACTGCTTCCTATCGTGCTGGAACATACGGTTGTCACAGTGATTGGCACCGTTGAACAGGATCAGTTTGTTTTTTCACAGCAGCTACATGTATTAACAGACCAATTACAACAACAGATTGATGAGATTCTGGCTCTTCAGGTCAGTATTGGCTTCAGTCAGCCGCATAGCTCCCTATACCATATCCCTCAGGCTTACACAGAAGCCATGGAGGCTTTGAAGCATCGAATGAAGCTGGGGACAGGTATTATCTTTCAATATGAGAACATAGATCATTATGCGCCAGCTTGGTCCATGACCTACCCGGAATCATTGGAATACTCGTTGATTCAAGCTATTCAAAGTGCGGACGAAGTCCAGGCCTCTGCTCTTTTGCACCAGGTCCTGGAAGTGATCTTTGGTATGGAGTGTACGCCAGAGGAATATCAGGTGGCCTTTACGAGGCTGCTGACGCATATTTTGCAAATGACTCAGGAATCCGGTATACGACTCGGACAGATCTCTCAAGGCAATGGATCGATGTTTCATGAGCTTCATGGTTTGCAGTACGGTGCTGAAGTTGAGGAGTGGTTTAACCATCAAGTCATCTTGCCCATCATTCAGGTTTTTAAAGGGAGACAGTATGCCCAGTACCAACATATATCAGAGAAGATGATTGCCATGATTCATCAAGATTACGATAAGGATCTGACGCTTGAGGAATGTGCTGTTAAGCTTCACTATAATGCCAACTACTTAAGTAGCGTTTTTCGTAAAGAGACCGGCTGTGCATTTAGTGAATACCTGACCAAGTACCGATTTAACATCGCTAAAAAATGGCTGGACGAAAGTGATCTGACGGTTAAAGATATCGCAGCACGACTCCGTTACAACAATCCGCAAAACTTTATCCGATCATTTCGTAAATGGGAAGGAATCACTCCCGGTCAGTACCGGGAGCGCAAGCAAAAAGCAGAAGTGTCGAACAGAAATTAGAAAAGGAGCACGATTGTAAGTCGTGCTCCTTTGGCCAGCTCGGACACCTCTCCATATGGCTCCCCGAACAGGGCTCGGACCTGTGACAACTCGATTAACAGTCGATTGCTCTACCAACTGAGCTATCAGGGAATATGCTTTAGAGATCATTCTCTGAAAACTAGATATGTGCTTTGTTTTTTCGTTGTCTCGAACATCTCCAAATAAACGAGGGTCTGGTTCAAAGCGGTTGATTAGTTATTGGCTTCAAAAAAAAGAGGGAGCACATATCCTGCTCCCTTCACTTACAATTTCACTTCTATAATCTTAACTTCATATGTTTCATACGTTCATCTTTTTGCGCAGCGATGTGATGCTTCCCAGCGTCATCTTAGACGTTAAACTACGTTGTCCGTCTCGATTCCTGATCCTCAGACACGTACCCAGCTTATACGATTTAACGTTTATCCTTGGAACGGACTGTTTTCATATTAGGTTGTTCAAGTTGGATCAGAATTTTACCAAACCTTGCTCCACGTGAGAAGGTTACTGTACTATCCTTATATGTATCCCGGATATACTTCTCAGCCAGTCTGAGGGAATCTTTATCTGTTGGTAACTCATACGTATTAAGCCATTCTGGCAGCTTCTCAATAATCTCTTCCACCGGCACTTCAAATGAATTAACTTCTCTTGTAATGATCATCGTGTATGAATAACCCTTCAAATACAGTAACTGTTGGATATATCCCATATCACCAGCCTTGTATGAAGAACTGATCCCAAGTACATCCTTAATTTCATCCATTAGTGTGTGTTCCTTCTGTCCAGCTATAGTACTTATATACACATACTTACGAGCACAGTTGATCGCCATCTCAATTGTTTCCCAATCCGACATGGCTGGACACATGGAAGCAAATGCAAAATCATATTTCTTCTCCCAACCCTTATCCTGAATGGAGATTTCCTCAAATCGCTCTTTTACTATTTCAATATTAGATTCCAGGGCTGAAGGTATCGTTTCATTCATGAGTGAGACAAGCAGTTCAGAAGGCTCAACAGCGGTTACCCTTGCTCCCTTTTCAGCAAAAGGAATGGTAAATATGCCTGAGGCCGCTCCAATGTCCAAAATGGACAAGCCCACGAACTCTACTCCCTGGTTTTCAATCCAGCCCATAATGCGCTCAGACCGCTGTTTCCCTTCTTCAGTAAACGATTGTGCATGATAATCTCTGGCCCACCGCTCAAATGCTTCTTCTGTATTAAATGGTGCACTTTTCTTCTTATACTTTGAACTTCTCGGACGATTCTTCCATGCTTCTTCCCATACAGTGAGATTGAATAACAGGTCTGTATCCAGTATATTTTTTTCAGTAATCACTTTGCTTCACTCCTTTATATTAAAGACTTCACTTATCTACAATATACTGAATAAAAACATACGTCAATCTTTATTAACGTCCAACTTTCCTTACTCTGCAAAAATCATTTCTTATAAAATAAAAATAGCCCTACAGATTGCATAAGCAATTTGTAGGGCTATTCAATATACCGGCGAGAGGACTCGAACCTCCACGGTTTCCCACTCGATTTTGAGTCGAGCGCGTCTGCCATTCCGCCACGCCGGCATATACTGGAGGCGCCACCCAGATTCGAACTGGGGATAAAGCTTTTGCAGAGCTGTGCCTTACCACTTGGCTATGGCGCCATATTTTGGAGCGGACGACGGGAATCGAACCCGCGACCCTCGCCTTGGCAAGGCGATGCTCTACCGCTGAGCCACGTCCGCATAATGGCTGGGGATATAGGATTTGAACCTATGCATGACGGAGTCAAAGTCCGTTGCCTTACCGCTTGGCTAATCCCCAATAAAAAATGAAAAAACAAAGGGGCGATCGAGGGGAATTGAACCCCCGAATGCCGGATCCACAAACCGGTGCGTTAACCACTTCGCCACGATCGCCACAAAAAGTTAGGTTTCTAAAAAGTTAATTGGCAGGGGCAGCAGGAATTGAACCCACACCAACGGTTTTGGAGACCGTTGTTCTACCTTTAAACTATGCCCCTAAAAACTGGTGGAGGATGATGGATTCGAACCACCGAACCCGTACGGGAGCAGATTTACAGTCTG
>NZ_VEBF01000046.1 GCF_007676705.1 Paenibacillus xylanexedens | reverse complement strand
AGAAATACAGGGTTATTGTAAGAGAAATGGAGTTCTGGGGCAATTTTGGAGAGGTTTTTTTGTGTGTGGGGAATACTTGGTGTAAAATGGTAAAAAATGAATAGTGAGCCGACTTGGCAAAGGGAGAAAATATGGTATAATGGTTATAAAGTGAAAGAAAGTGAAAGTGAAGTAAAGGTTTAATAGTTAAGTAGGTTTTGTTTGTGGAATCTGATGGATGAGGGGGAATATAGGGGATTCATTTGATGGGAGGATGAAGGGAATATTAAAGGAGGTTGGTGGTTCGTTCGGTGTGGTGTTGAGGTGTGTGGAAGGAAGATTGGGTGTTTGGGGGATTGGTTAAATGGGTAGAGAAGGTGTAGTGTGTGGGGGGGTGTGGGTGCTTATTGA
>NZ_VEBF01000491.1 GCF_007676705.1 Paenibacillus xylanexedens | reverse complement strand
ACCTAATCCTGTTCCCACTACAATATGATTCCCCTTCCTATACTCACCACAACCTAACCCTAACCGCCCTTCCCCCCCTCATACCCTCTAACCCACCTACGCAGCCTCAAGTCCCCCTCCATGCATCACACCTTCAATCCAATCCCTCACCTCTCCCCCCCTCCTTCTAAAACCAATCCCCACTTCCTCACACCCTCAACCCATCCCCTCCAAATGCCCTTCCAGCAAATAACCCCCCCCATCATACCTTC
>NZ_VEBF01000490.1 GCF_007676705.1 Paenibacillus xylanexedens | reverse complement strand
CCACGAATCACCCATCCATTTCCCCAGAAAATATACAATCAACTCTACCCTCTCAACCTGCCTTCCATCTACCATCTCCATTACAATTCATCCACACAAACCCACATCACACCCTTCCCTACCAAAATCACTCACAACTTCAATCTGCCCCTACTTCACCTTCTTCCAACCTTAAACCATCCCACACCCCAACACCCTCTTCACCAATCCCTCATACTTCCTCACTCTGCTGACACCTCCGCATACACCCC
>NZ_VEBF01000489.1 GCF_007676705.1 Paenibacillus xylanexedens | reverse complement strand
CCCAACATCCATGACGTTACTGCCAACCCTTGAACACCGACTCAACATCTTCGTAAATCAAAACACCACACCTGCCATTCTCTCCCCTCTCCTCTTTACTTATCCTTACAACCATTATACCATCTTACTTAATCCCAACCTCCATCCACCCTTTCCCTTTCCAACTCTACACTTCCACCCACTCCCCGCCCTCCAATCCCTCAACCACTTCACCTCTTCTATCCATAGCTTGGGAGCTTAATGCACCGATT
>NZ_VEBF01000488.1 GCF_007676705.1 Paenibacillus xylanexedens | reverse complement strand
TCAACATACATCATAAAAAAATCCCCCATCACATCCTTCCTCTCCTCCCCCCACAACCCAATATCAACCCTCTTCTCCACTCTCCCACCCCCCTCACATTTCACCTCAAACATTCAAAAAAACCCCAACCTGAAACCTTCCACAACCATCACCCCATTATTACCGTTCTCCAAACCCCCCCCCACTTCCACCTTCTCATCCCTACCAACCTACCTCATCTATATCCACACATCATCAAAAACCCCCATTTC
>NZ_VEBF01000487.1 GCF_007676705.1 Paenibacillus xylanexedens | reverse complement strand
ACAACTCATTCACCCCTCCCCTCAACCTCCTTACCTCCCACTAAAACTTCACTTTACATCCACTCAAATTCTCCACCTATTAAACCATTCCCACTTCCCTACAAAACCCCTCAAAAATCCCACAACCCCCATGTTTCTCACCCAAACTCAATCCTCTCTCCTCCACCCCCTCCTCACCTTCCCCCCACTACTGCAACAACATTCCCAACATATCCCACTACTCCCACCTTTCTTCAACAACGAAATTCTCT
>NZ_VEBF01000486.1 GCF_007676705.1 Paenibacillus xylanexedens | reverse complement strand
TTCTCCATCCTCCTGCCTCCCCTTCCTTCATCCAACGCCCAACACATAATCAAACCCTGATTCTCAGGTATTTCCTTCACCATTCATCCCTCCTCCATCTCTTTCTTCTCTTGTTATTACAAATATCCATCCACTCAACTCTATCCACATACACCCAATTCACTACAACTTCCCCTCATTCCCTACTTATTCAAATATCATCCATCCGGGCACCCGGAAAAATTTCATCCGTCACCACAACCAGCCCTTCA
>NZ_VEBF01000485.1 GCF_007676705.1 Paenibacillus xylanexedens | reverse complement strand
AATGGTTTATGAAGAAGAATGTTTGGGATGGGGAATTGGGAATGAATTGATTGGGGTATTGTATTATGGGTATTGATTAATGGAAGAGATGTGAAAGGAGGGGGAAGATGGGGGGGAGAGAAAGGAAATGTTGTTAGTGTGATGAAGGAATGGGAAAAGAGGAGTTTAAGTGGAAATGTTGGGGTAATGTGGTTGGGAGAAAGAGGGGATTGCTGGAAGAACGATAGATGCGGGAACATGACGAATGGGTA
>NZ_VEBF01000484.1 GCF_007676705.1 Paenibacillus xylanexedens | reverse complement strand
AATTGGCGAAATTGGTGTGTGATGCGTTGGTGTTGGTGGTGAGTTTCGAATTGGAGGGAAGATGGGTATTTGCAGGAAGGAGGAAGGAGGTGTAGTGGAAAAGGAGAAAAGGGAAAATATGTTTTTTATGATGAGGATGATTGTGATGTGGATTTATTTGGTATGGGGGAGATTGTTTAGAGTGGGATGGGGGGAAGGGGTTGTGAAGGTGATTTTGGGTATGTTAGTGATTGTGGGTGAGACGGTAAGGG
>NZ_VEBF01000483.1 GCF_007676705.1 Paenibacillus xylanexedens | reverse complement strand
GTTAGGGGCTTGAGGGGGGAGCAGATGGAAGAGTTGGAGAAGGAGTGTGAGGAGAAAGGAATGGGAGGGCCTATTGGCGTTAAGTTTTCGATCGGTGTCATTTTGATGATGGGATTGGGAGGAGAGGAGGATGAGAAATGGATTGGTATTGGGGGGAGTTAGAGAGAGTTTTGAAGATGGGGGCAGGAAACGGACGCTTCTGGAGAAGTTGGATCTTGAGGTAACAGCAGGGGAAGTTGTGGGTGTGATGGG
>NZ_VEBF01000482.1 GCF_007676705.1 Paenibacillus xylanexedens | reverse complement strand
GGAAGTGTTGGAGATGAGGGGTTTTGGAGTGAAGGGATGGGGAAAGGAATTGGGATTATGGCTGGAAGTGGAAGGATGGTATGTGCTGTTGAAGGTGTAGTAAGGAGGATAAGGAGATGGAGAGATGGGATTGGGGTGATTGGGAAGGATGGTGTGGAGGTTGTGATGGATGTTGGGGTTGATAGGGTCAAAGTGAAAGGGGAGGGTTTGTCTGTGAAAGTAGAGGAAGGGGATAGGGTGAATGTGGGTGAT
>NZ_VEBF01000045.1 GCF_007676705.1 Paenibacillus xylanexedens | reverse complement strand
CCCAAAAAAAATACCCCAAACCCAAATCCCTTCCCCCCCTCCTACTCTCCCACCACCCTCCACTCCAACTACCATCCCCCCTACACCCCTTAACCCTCCTCTTCCCCATCCCTACCTGTCCAACCCCTCCCCCATCCCCACCAAACCCATACCTTACCTTACATTTCACACTTCTTCTTCTCTCAAAACTACATTCCAAACCAAACATCCCATTTACAACTTCCTATTCCATAACCCCTCCACCCATTACTACTCCTCACCTCCATCCATTCCTCCACTTCCACCCCCACCCTATCTACCTCCTCCTCTTCAACCCCTCTTACATACTCCCAAATCTCATCTTCACCCCCCCTTCACCCTTACATCCTTTCACCCTTTATCCCTTCCCTACATACCTAC
>NZ_VEBF01000481.1 GCF_007676705.1 Paenibacillus xylanexedens | reverse complement strand
CTTCTCTTCTACCTTCCACTTCAATTCTCCCTACCTCCTTTAATTAAATCCGCCCCCTCTATTCCACTTCCTCCCTCCATCTACATCCCAATTAACTTTACGCTCGCAGTAATATTCCCTTTTCTTTCCGCCGTCCCACTTCCACAACCACTTATTATCCCACCTATAACTACCATCTCTTCCACTCCCATCCTGCCCAACGTACTCCTCCATTTCAAACCAACCCCCAATCCGCACACACACATCATACTC
>NZ_VEBF01000480.1 GCF_007676705.1 Paenibacillus xylanexedens | reverse complement strand
GTAAGCATTATTCTGTGTTGGTAGATGAGTATATGTGGGAGTTTGTGGGCGATGTAGAGGTGAGATTGGAGGGGTTAAGAGAGATTATTGGGGAGTGGGCTCGACACGGCGAAGAGAAGATGAGTTAGAAGATGGGGAGGTATGGGGAGGATGGGAATGTGGTTGATTTTGGCGGATAGGAGGATGATATTGGGTTTTAGGGTGGTGGGGGGGGAATTGAAGGTTTGAAGGAAGAAGTGTGGAAGTATAAAG
>NZ_VEBF01000479.1 GCF_007676705.1 Paenibacillus xylanexedens | reverse complement strand
AAGAATCCACCCCACCCCACACTCCACACACAACTTTACCGTCCCCCACTTTTTCACCAATATCTTTCATCCTATCTTCAATCAATCTCTCCATCCTCCACTTCCCTTCCCAACCACACATTTCCAACACCAACTTACCAATCATATCCTTACCACCAACACACTCACCTACTTCCCCCTCCAACTCAACACCATACAATTTCCCCTCCTCCTTACTCATTCCACCCATTCCCCCACTTTCCCTCCCTCCAT
>NZ_VEBF01000478.1 GCF_007676705.1 Paenibacillus xylanexedens | reverse complement strand
TTTCATCCTATCTACCAATCACCTTCAACTATCTCAACACACCACAACTCCTCAAATTATCACACCACCTCCAACTCCTCCAACCTTATCTTTTTATTCAGAAAACACCATTTCAACATCCGTTCTCCCTTGTATTCAACCTCCACCCCCATCTTCCCCTCCTTCTTCCCCCCCTATCCATTCACCCCTTCATTCAAAATCCCCTCAGACACCCTCTATTAAACCCAAATCTACCCCCTACCTTATCCCTAT
>NZ_VEBF01000477.1 GCF_007676705.1 Paenibacillus xylanexedens | reverse complement strand
GGAAGGATGGAGGAGGTGAGTGAGGTGAAGAGGGTGATTTGGGAAGGGGTGAGGAAGAGCATGATGGAGGGATAGAAGAATAAGTGGGAGGGTGTTGTGTGCATGGAGGGGGAGATTGGGGAAGAGATGATGAGGATTATTGTGGAAGAGGGGGGTGAAGGAATGGAAGATGTTGAAGTGGGGAAGGAGGGGGTATATAGGTGCAAACCGGAAGTTGAGGGGTGGGGGATGGGGTTGAGGATTATGGAAAAG
>NZ_VEBF01000476.1 GCF_007676705.1 Paenibacillus xylanexedens | reverse complement strand
TGGTGAGTGACTATGGAATTTGTGTTATTGTAAGAGAAGATTTGAGGGGCGGTAATAGATAGGGGGTTATTTTGTTATGGGAAATTAAAAAAATAGTTAAGTTTGGAAGAATTTTATTGATGATGAGGTGTGTAAGGTTGGAGGGAGAGGGGGATGGTTTGTGGTAGAGGGGGAAGTGATGAGAGGGGGTGAATGGGGGGATGGGGAGGGTCTAATTAGGGTATTGGGGGAGATTGAAGAAGAGGTGTATGG
>NZ_VEBF01000475.1 GCF_007676705.1 Paenibacillus xylanexedens | reverse complement strand
GTATAATATGAAGCTTCCGGATGGTTGCTGTATTGGAGAATATTAGGAGGTGGATGGGTAGCGGGTGTTGGGAGATTGAGAGGGATGATGAGTTGGGAATTGGGGTGTTTGGGGGAATGGAGGAATTGGTTGAAGGGAAATTGATTGGTTTGAATGGTTGTGGAAGGGAGTTGAAGTGTGGGTTTGGGTGGTGGAAAATGGTTGTGTAAATAGTGGAATGGAAGGCGTGGGGTGACCAGAGGGTAAGGAGGA
>NZ_VEBF01000474.1 GCF_007676705.1 Paenibacillus xylanexedens | reverse complement strand
TCTGCTCTTTTTACCCCTACATCACCCCCATCATATTTCCGAGTTTCCTCCTATTTCTACGAACTCTCCTCTTCTTCATCCATAATCATCACTCCAACCCCATTCAACCCACCAAATACCCCTCAACCTCCCCCAATCCCAACCTTCACCTCACCCTCACCAATCTTCCCCCATTCATCATAACCTTCACCCCCAAACAAACGACTCTGCATGACAGCAACCTGCTCACCGAAGCGCCCTTTCAAACCCTCT
>NZ_VEBF01000473.1 GCF_007676705.1 Paenibacillus xylanexedens | reverse complement strand
CATATTCCACACCCACCCTTCAGCAAACCCATACAATATCACATACACAACATCCTATCCCACAATCCCCACCCTCTTCTCTAATTATAATACCCACTTTACCAACTTCACCTCACCAAACCCCCTATCCCCTCCTTTCATTAACTTCCCCCCTTCATTTTTCACATACATATTCAACAAATCCAGCATATAGGCATTCATCACGGAGTTCCCTCTTTCCCGCGCAATCTTTCCTCTAATGCCCACCATCTT
>NZ_VEBF01000472.1 GCF_007676705.1 Paenibacillus xylanexedens | reverse complement strand
ATTTTAATAATAGAAGCGAAAGGAGGTGGGATAGGGTGTATAGGATTGGAGAGAGTTTGGGTGAGATGAGGAATTGTTGGTGATGGATTGAATGGATGTATGTATATGAGAAGAGAAATAAAGATGTTTTGAGGGTAAGTGGGTGGAGAGAAGTGGAGAGTTTGTGTGATAAGGGATGGATTGATGAAATGGGTAAAGGGTGAAGTGGATGGGGGTGGGAGGGGGTTGGGGAATTTGATGGTGAATCTGTAG
>NZ_VEBF01000471.1 GCF_007676705.1 Paenibacillus xylanexedens | reverse complement strand
CACCGCATTCATCCACAAACAACCTAAACCCCACCAACTCCCCTCCATAATGACCATTCCACTCCCCAACACTATCCACAATACCAATTCTCCTAATCAAAATCAATTCTCAAACCATTCTTCTTTCTTTACCTTTCCTCATAATCCTCCAACTACTCAATTCAAAACACCCATTACCAAACATCACAAAAAATTCCTTCCCATCCACCCTATCTACAACATACACAACCCAAACTCCCCTCAATCACACAT
>NZ_VEBF01000470.1 GCF_007676705.1 Paenibacillus xylanexedens | reverse complement strand
CATCCCTTGAAGACCAGTCTTCTTTTTAATATCGATCAAACCCCTCTTACACCTTACCATCCCCTCCTCTTTCATACACATACTCGTTCCATATCCTCCCACGAACCCTATCACCCTCTATATCCCCCTCCTCAATTCCTCACAAACAACCCATATCACACCATTTTCAAAAAAATCCACTCCACCATGCCTCGCAATATCCCCATCGACATTCATCCTGTATATCATCTCGTAAAGCCCGACTTTATGATCA
>NZ_VEBF01000469.1 GCF_007676705.1 Paenibacillus xylanexedens | reverse complement strand
ACCCCTACACAACAACAACACATCCGTCACCATACTAAATATCCCTATCACATTCTTAGACACCCAAACGCCATTAATCACCCACCCACACTTCCACCTTTCCACCATCATCAAAAACTTCACCCATCCCCCTACCCATTCCACCTTACCGCAACCCAAATTCATATTTACCCCAACATTGTACCTATACCTCATATTTTCCACCCCATCACACTCCACAAGATCTACCCTAACCCACAATCCCCCTATCTCC
>NZ_VEBF01000468.1 GCF_007676705.1 Paenibacillus xylanexedens | reverse complement strand
AAGATGAACGTGAGTGTGGTTGATGTAGGGGGTGGTGTAGTGTGTGTTTGGGAGTTGAGGGTGTATGGGGATTGTGGTAAAGGGAAACGTCGGAGGTTTGCGGGTGGGGCCCGACGGGAAGGGGGAGAAGTGTTGTATGAAAGGTTTAATGAAGTGTTGGGTGAGAAAGGTATTGGGGTTGAAAGGGGGGGTTTGGGAGGGATGATGGATGTAAGGTTTAGGAACTGGGGAGGTGTGAGTTTGATGGTTGAAA
>NZ_VEBF01000467.1 GCF_007676705.1 Paenibacillus xylanexedens | reverse complement strand
GTGAATCGGTCTGTTTCCCAACTTCTTCATCTTCTTTCAACCTCTGACACAACGCTTCCATCCACCCCACCACCTCACCATACACCTCATATTTCCCTTTCCATTTTCCCTTACCACCCTCCCTCCCACGTACTCCTAACCTTCCCCTGCCTTCCTCCTAATCCCCTCCCTCCACACCCTCTAACCATTCCAGCATATCCACCATGGCCCACCCCAACCGCTTCCCATACCACAACCCCACCAACATCACCAC
>NZ_VEBF01000466.1 GCF_007676705.1 Paenibacillus xylanexedens | reverse complement strand
GGAAATGGGGGGGTAAGTATAGGAATAAGAAAAGTGATGGAGATATGGAAAGAGAGGTTGTTTTATGATGTATGAAATTAGGGTGGGGGTGATTGGAGTGGGATTTGGAGTAGTTGTTTTGTTGTTAATTCGTAGGTTGAAATGGGGAGAGGGTTGTTTGGAGAATGTCTGAGAGAGATTAGAGGAGGTACAGAAGAGCATTGACGAAGTTAGTTATGAAGTGAAAGAGAGGGTAAGAGATGGGAATGAGATT
>NZ_VEBF01000465.1 GCF_007676705.1 Paenibacillus xylanexedens | reverse complement strand
CTTCATCCAAAAAACACACCAATACAAATCCAAAATTCCTACTCCACGTCTTCTCGCTCTCATTCACCACGATTCCGCGTATTCCCATCCAGAAAATCCACTCAAATCTCCCCCCAACCAACAACCAACCTATTCACACTTCCCCCTAACCCTCTCCCACCATATCAACCATCATCCCTATCAACACCCTGCTTTTCTATCCCCTTCGGGTCTACGGATTACAACATCCAATCCTGACCCCGTTCCTACCATC
>NZ_VEBF01000464.1 GCF_007676705.1 Paenibacillus xylanexedens | reverse complement strand
CGTGCCTAACTTGGATCATGTTCAAAGCCCGCACTTCAGCCTGATGGATCTCATCATCCCAATAATCAATCCCCCTCAACCAACAAAACCCATCATCACTCAAATACACAACACTCTCAAACGTTTGCAAACGCATTATCTCCACCTGTATATCATCCATCCTTCCCATTACAATACCCCTATTCAACAAACCATCCAACCTTTACATCATCTCCTCAACTCCCCTAAAGCCACATACATTCCACCTTCACCC
>NZ_VEBF01000463.1 GCF_007676705.1 Paenibacillus xylanexedens | reverse complement strand
ATGATATAAGCCAATTTGATGGGATATGGCTGTTTTTGATTGGGGCAGATATGGAGTTTTTTGAATGTAAGAGAAGTAGGGTGGTGGTGAATGGAGTGGAGGAGGTGATGGGATATATGGATGATGTTGGTGGTGAAGGTGAGATGGGGGATAAGTTGAATGATAATGCGTTGGTATTGAGGGAAAGGGAGGTTGGGTTGGATGAAGAGCGTCTGTGATGTTAGATCTGAAGTTAGGGAAGGGTTTGAATAGG
>NZ_VEBF01000462.1 GCF_007676705.1 Paenibacillus xylanexedens | reverse complement strand
ATCACGGAGAGCGTTCACCTTAGCGGTTCATGCGCGGTAATTGTGGAGCGGATGATAGGGTGGGTAATGAAGGATTGGGTATGGGTGTGAATTATAGGGGGATGATGTGGTCGGGTTTTGGTGGGAGTGATGATGGCTGTGATTTTGATTATAATATTGGGGGGAAGATGTTTGGTGGGGTAAGATTGGGGGAGATGGGAGAGATGGGGAAGTGGGTGTTGAGAGATGAAGAGTTGGTGAGTGGAATGGGTGG
>NZ_VEBF01000044.1 GCF_007676705.1 Paenibacillus xylanexedens | reverse complement strand
TTTGAAAGAATGGAAGGAGATTGAAGGTACGGGGGAATTGCGGATCAAGGGATGGAGGTGGTGGGGGGAGTTTTTGTTGAGGGTGGGGAGCAGTGTTAAGATTGGAGGGGAATTGTGGGGGATATGAAGTGAGGGAGGGGTGGATTGGAAGTGGTAATGTGGGGGGAGGTAATTGGGAATGGCCGCCGAACGTGCGGAAGTAAAGGTATAGTGGAAGTGGGGAGTGATGTGGTGGGGGATTGAAGGTGGGAAGGGGATGTTGATATAGGGTAATATGAAAAGGTTTATTGTAAGGATGGAGTGGAGTATGGAGTAGGGAAATGTGCGTGGATAGGGGAATGAGTGGAATATGTGTAATGGCAGGTGGAGGAAGTGTGAGTTGCAGGTTTGTAGGACAGAATGAGGTGTACGT
>NZ_VEBF01000461.1 GCF_007676705.1 Paenibacillus xylanexedens | reverse complement strand
ATATGTAAGAAAAAACATGAAGAATGGGCTCTGATGCGAGAGAGGGATTGTTTGTGGTTGTAAGAGCAATATAAGTGTTGTGAAAACGTAATGATTAGGATATGATAGTAGTGATTGTTTAGATGATAATGATTAGGATTAAGAGAGAGGGGGATTAGGTTGAATAAAAAGAGGGGAGTGGTAGGGTTGGTGTGGTTGGGGTTGAGGGGTGGAGTGTTGAGGGGGTGGGGATGATGTGAGTGGAGTGGGGGTG
>NZ_VEBF01000460.1 GCF_007676705.1 Paenibacillus xylanexedens | reverse complement strand
GTAATGATAGAGATGTAGTGCGTTATCGTGTAGTTGATGTGGTTTGCGCTGGTGTAAAAGAGGAGAGGAATGAGGAAGAGAATAAATAGTGGAGGGAGTAGAGTTATGGAGTGAAGGGTATGTTGAATGGAGATGAAGAAAAGTGGTTTATGAATAGATGGTTAGGGTTGATTGAGGTGGATTTTCATGTCCATTGGGCTGACGAACTGGGGACCTTTAATGTCTCGGGTAAAATCATCCTCAATCTGAAATCG
>NZ_VEBF01000459.1 GCF_007676705.1 Paenibacillus xylanexedens | reverse complement strand
CCTTTCCAACTTACAACTTCTCTCCTTCCATCAATATACTCTCCATTCCCTACCAATCTCTTCCACTTCTTATCACCCCTAACACTCATCCCCACCTTCTCATTCACATCTTTCATATCCACATATCTTCCCCTATCTACATCCACACCAATTTCTACTCTTCTTAACAAATTCCCACTCTAACCTCCCTTTTCACATTCCTCAACGTGTCCCAATAACCCTCCAACAAACTGTATTCCCTATTCATCCTTCCC
>NZ_VEBF01000458.1 GCF_007676705.1 Paenibacillus xylanexedens | reverse complement strand
CTTCACCATCTCCACCAACCAAGCACACTACCCCAATCTATCCGCTACCCACTCAATCTTCCACCCTTTACCAAACTCCCCCTCATAAAACTTCTCTCCATATACAATCTCTCCAACCAATCACTCCCCACTCCCAATATTCAGCTCCACCTCCACCCACATCCCTCCAACCAATTCCCAACCCCCTTCCCCAATCCCCCCTTTTACTCCCTCCTACACCTCCCCCTAATCATCCTTCACCAACACATACAACT
>NZ_VEBF01000457.1 GCF_007676705.1 Paenibacillus xylanexedens | reverse complement strand
AACTGCAACTGTTGCACAAAAACCTCCTCCACACCCGTACAACCAAACATCTCCTCCACTTCCACTCCAACCTACATCAATCCCAAATCACACAACATATCCTCTTCTATCATCACTCACCCCCAATTCATTTCCACACACACCTCAACTCCAATCAACATCACAACCTTCTCAAACTTCGCTTCCCAATTCATCTCGTCACCTCCAAGCCAACATTCCAAATTCCATTTCCCCCACTCCAACCCCCAACACAT
>NZ_VEBF01000456.1 GCF_007676705.1 Paenibacillus xylanexedens | reverse complement strand
TCTCTTCATAAACTCCATTCTCACCTTTCCCCCACATCCTTTCTCAAATATCTAACTTCTAACATCATACCAAAACTTCACCCCACATCTTTCTACAGACATCTCCTTCTCAACCTCATATTCACTATAACCTATCACTCCCAATCCAACATCCTTCAAATTTCAATAATTATTCAATCCGTAATCGCTCCTTCCTACATCACCTCTTACCGATTCAACTCCTCTCACCTTCAATCAGCTCCTATCTCAGCTGT
>NZ_VEBF01000455.1 GCF_007676705.1 Paenibacillus xylanexedens | reverse complement strand
CTACCCCCCATTCCTACTTACCCCAAAACCCAAATACATCCCCAAACCTTTCATGCACCCCCATCATCTCCTTCAACACTTTTTCACCACCATTCCTCTTCACCAACACAACATCTATAATCATCTTCACCCTATTCAACATCACTTCACCTCCCATTCTATTACTTCCATTCACTCTTTCCTCCAATACTTCCGTCACCATGAGACTCCCTTACCTCACCTCAAAAATCTTCACGACCTCATGACTAATACCC
>NZ_VEBF01000454.1 GCF_007676705.1 Paenibacillus xylanexedens | reverse complement strand
CATAACCAACCGTCACCCATTGTCCCCCCAAGTCCCTTTCCTCCATAATTCCATTCCACCCCTATTCTCTCCAACTCACTCTTATCAGTTCATCAAACCCATCAAAACCCTACCTCTTCCCATCCACCCTCATCACCACAATCCACTTACCATTCCCAAATACTTCCTTCACCATCCACCGGTCCTTCAACTCTACCATCCAGCCCTATCCCATCATCCGCCCTATCAAATACACAATAAACAATCCACCCCTA
>NZ_VEBF01000453.1 GCF_007676705.1 Paenibacillus xylanexedens | reverse complement strand
ACCCCCATCATCTATCCCAACTTCCAGTTTATCAAACACTTCCCCCCACCCCTCCAACCTCTCCATCCCCCTCCTCCCAACATCCCCCTCCCAACCCCCCCTATTCACATCCCTCCCCACAACCCATATCATAACAACATCCTCCCTCTCAACCCCCATCCCCTATTCCTACCTAATACACCTCCACTCTACTTCTACCTTCCCCACCCGATCCAAAACCCCCATCCCAACCACCCTCAACTCATCCCCGACTT
>NZ_VEBF01000452.1 GCF_007676705.1 Paenibacillus xylanexedens | reverse complement strand
GAATTGGGGGAATTTGAATGAGAGGGGTTATGGGATGAGTATGGGGGAGAGGTGGAGATATGAGGGGGAAGATGGGGAGTATGTGGTGAGATTGAAGAAGAATGGGAGAGTGGTGAGAAGACGGTGGAATTTAGGACAGGATAATGGAAATGGTGTGGTTTGGGATTGGAATATGAGTGGGGGGGATGAATATGGGTTGAGAACAAAAATGTATGGGAGAAGACTGCGGAGGACAACGGGTTGGAAAGGGGTATG
>NZ_VEBF01000043.1 GCF_007676705.1 Paenibacillus xylanexedens | reverse complement strand
ACTTCAATTATTTCCGTTTTGCAATATCGATAACGATCTCCTAATCATCCTCATCCTCTCCTTCTTTTCTTTTCATATCCACACCACAGCCACTTACCATATCAATCCATTCCCCAATCCTATTAACTCCCACTCTTACCTCCTTCCTAAACCAAACCCCTTTTCACTTTTTCATCTTCCAACATTCCTTCTACAACCCAACACCCCCCTCACTCTCTTTCACATTCAAGTCTTTTGCGATAATCTCACCGACCAACTTCATCTCCACTTCTTCCCTATCCACACAAACTAATCCTCTTCCATCCCCTTCACAAATTTTCCCTTCCATCAATCCCCCCTTAATCCCTTCCCCCACCTCTAACAACCCAATTTTGTTCACCATCCTTCACTCCCTTTTCCCCACTCCTTCTCCA
>NZ_VEBF01000451.1 GCF_007676705.1 Paenibacillus xylanexedens | reverse complement strand
AAAGGAGAGTGGAAATGATGAGGACAAGGAATAGAATGAAACATATGTATAAAGGAGGTGGTGAGCCAGATGCGGGAAGAATGGTGTTGGTTGATGGGAGAGGTGGAAGGGAGATAGGAAATAGGAGATGAGGTGTGGAGGGGAGGATAGTTTGGTTTTGGGAAAAATGGATTTGAGATGATGTTGAACGGTGTACAGAGAAATATGGATGGCGGGAGCAATGTGTTTGGAAGAATAGGTGGGGAGCAGATAACG
>NZ_VEBF01000450.1 GCF_007676705.1 Paenibacillus xylanexedens | reverse complement strand
TAATGAATCGGGTATGGTTAAGGGTGTGGTGGAGAGTATGGGGTTTAATTGGATAGCATTTTTGAGAGAGAAAAATGGATGGGTTGTGAGGTAGCTGTTGAGAGGTGTGTGGGAAAGTGGAGGGTGGGGGACGATTATTTATGTTGGTGGTGTGTGGGGTGTGGATGGGGAAGTGGATGAAGGAGGTGTGGTGGATGGTGGAAGGCGGTTGAAGGGGATTGTGGATATTAACATTCGAGGGATTATTGGTAGGAT
>NZ_VEBF01000449.1 GCF_007676705.1 Paenibacillus xylanexedens | reverse complement strand
ACACCCTTCAATCCACCCTTACCCCTTATACCCTCCCTTTCTCTGCCCTTATTCCACTCGCACCCTCGTTAACTCACCGTTTTCCTCCCAAAACACTATTCCTCTTTACCATTCCCATCTTTACCTTCCGTTCTCTATTATCCTCCATCCCCCAATCCCCTCACCAATTCATCATTTACCCTCTCATTCACCACCTCCATGAAGGCATCATTGCTCCTATTCGTATGACGATGGTCTTTCGTCTCACTCCTCCTG
>NZ_VEBF01000448.1 GCF_007676705.1 Paenibacillus xylanexedens | reverse complement strand
GGGAAAGGAGAAGACCTGAATACGGAGTAGACTCGAGATGGGTGTAGCTTGGAGTGTTCGGCGGGGAGATAGGTAATGGGGTGAAAAGGGAATAGGTTGATGAGGGGAGAGATGGAGGGTGGACATAAAGTGATGGGGATGATGAGAGGGGAGATGGGGATGATGAAAGTGTTGAAAAGGGAAAAAGTGAAGGGTGGGACTCGGATCTATTTGAAATGTGGAACAAGGGGGGTGAATGAATTGACATGCAGACAA
>NZ_VEBF01000447.1 GCF_007676705.1 Paenibacillus xylanexedens | reverse complement strand
CTCCCTCAATACTTAAAGCCATCCCACCATTCGAACCCATTATCTCAGCAGCTTTCATCTACCAAACCCTTCACCCTAACCCCAATCCCTTACATCACACTGTACAAGACAAGAGACATATCACAAGTTCCATAACAAAAATACTTTCAATCCTCCCAATCTTTCCACCACCTCCCATATACTTCATCGCCACTTACTTCCCACTAAACAACTTATCTATCACAACTCTCCCTTTCACTGCTCTCAACCCCATCA
>NZ_VEBF01000446.1 GCF_007676705.1 Paenibacillus xylanexedens | reverse complement strand
TTATTCTCCCCTTCTCTATTTCTACTATTTTCTTGCATCATCCTTCAACTCTTACTACCCTTCCCTTCCTCTTCCTCTATAACCTTTCAACTCCAATATTTACACGCTAACCCACACTCCACAACCCATCTCAAGAAACCAACTCTTCCCCTAAACCTTTCTACAACAAACCTTCATCCCAACCATACCCTATCACCCGATTTTCCCTTTCAAAAAAGCAATCAAAAAATCTGCGGATAACAGCGATCGGAAGGT
>NZ_VEBF01000445.1 GCF_007676705.1 Paenibacillus xylanexedens | reverse complement strand
TTCCCCCCTTTTTGTACTTTCTCATCTTTAAATACTTCCCCATCTCGAGCATCCTCATTCCTTTTCACCACTATCACCCTTTCCTCCCTATCCGTGACACTAATTCACTCGCGCTCCACAATTTTACCAACTTCTTCTCCAATCCCCACTTTTTCCCACTCTTACCTAATACCCTCGTCCTTCCCCTCTACCATCTCATCTTCTTTTTCCCACCACCGATCATTATCCCCTTATTCTTAAATCAAATCCCGGTCC
>NZ_VEBF01000444.1 GCF_007676705.1 Paenibacillus xylanexedens | reverse complement strand
CTCACCTCCTTTTTACTTTTCAGTTCTTTCTAACCCTTCCCCTCTTATAATCCACAAAGTTCTATACAACTTATCTAAAACCTTTTCTCTCTTTTCACTCCATAATCTCAAACTCAGCTTCACTCATCATTAAACCATCCCAACATAATCAATATCTTCAACTCACCACCCCAACAACTATACCCAACGCATCTCGATTCCTTTGGAATGAAAACATGATGATTCATGTGAATTCCCGCGGTTACCCTCTCCCCC
>NZ_VEBF01000443.1 GCF_007676705.1 Paenibacillus xylanexedens | reverse complement strand
GCGATTATGGTTGAGTGGGTTGGTGTGTGATGGTATGGTGGGGAATGTGGTGGGGAGGGTGGTATAGTGGAGGTTTTAGGGTGAGGATAGTTGGTGGATATGAGTGGAAAATAATGAATAGCGTGGTGTTGGAGTGGTTTGGGGTTGATTAGTAGGTGTGGTAAATGTTGTGTGGTGTTTGGTGGGAAGAGAGGTGTGTTGTGGTGGTGGAGGATACATGGTTTGATTAGGTCAATTAACGCCCGAATCTGTTCA
>NZ_VEBF01000442.1 GCF_007676705.1 Paenibacillus xylanexedens | reverse complement strand
TGAGATATGTGGAGAATTACTTTGACGCAACGATTGCAGGGATTTGCGTGGTGTTGATGGTAGTGAGGGGAGTGTTAATGTTGGTGATGGAAGGGATGATGGGGGGATTTTGATAGTTTACTAAAGGTTAATTGGAGGGGGAGAAGGCTATGGGATTGGTGAGATTAGACGACGTATGGGTGGGATAGGATAAGGAGAGAATGGTGAAGGATTTTGAGTTGGATGTGGAAAAAGGTAAGCTGGTGTGGGTGGTGGG
>NZ_VEBF01000042.1 GCF_007676705.1 Paenibacillus xylanexedens | reverse complement strand
ACCCCCTTCTAAGCCAACCCCACTTCCTCTGAACCCCCCTCTTCTTAGCAAACCGGCCCAACTTATAACCCTTTCCATATCATTCCACCTAATCCTCCCCTCTCCCACTCTTATCCCAAACCCATCAAAAATTCCTCCACACAAACCTCCCCATTCACATTCAAACCCAATTTTTTTCTCCATCCTCCCCCCATATCCATATACCACACCCACTCCTCTCTCCTCCCCGTATCTCCCAACTCACATACCATCTCTAACTCATCTATAAAAACCATATCTTCATCCCTATCCTACTCAACATACACCATCTCCCTAAACCATACATCCAACAAACTAACCACCATTTCCATGTCTTCACAGACTCCCGTTTTAAAAATCTTCTCCTTTTCATATATCAATCATGTACTTCCTCTACC
>NZ_VEBF01000441.1 GCF_007676705.1 Paenibacillus xylanexedens | reverse complement strand
ATGAGAGAGCATGCTGGGGCTTCTAGGGGTTTTTGGTACGGGAAGAGATGTATTTGATGCAATTGAGGTAATGGGAAATGGAGAGGTGGTGGATTAGGTGGAGGTTCGGAGGTGGGGTAAGGAAGAAAATGCTTGAGGGTTGGGGGTAGTGGATGGTGAGGATGAAGAGTTTGAGGGTGAAGGGTATGAAGGAATTGAGGGAAGGAGTTAAAAGGGAGAAGATCGGGATTGGAATTATTAGGGTTGGGGATACGGA
>NZ_VEBF01000440.1 GCF_007676705.1 Paenibacillus xylanexedens | reverse complement strand
CATTACCACATTTCCCCCTCCTGAACTTTCCGCCGTACTCACTCATCACCAACCCTTCAAACCCCAACTGCTCCTTCACCACATCCCTCACCATCTCCTTCTTCTCACAACCATATCTACCCTTCACCTCCTTAAATCAACACATACCCCAACCAACATCCCCTTTTTCCACCATCCCCTCGAACCCACGACCGTACACTTCCTCAATCGCACCTTCACTCCCTCTACCATTCCTCCTCAAACCTTCCCTCTCCTC
>NZ_VEBF01000439.1 GCF_007676705.1 Paenibacillus xylanexedens | reverse complement strand
TATCTGTGTCACCTTTCACCTCAATTCCACCATTTCTTCCTCCCCCAACAACAACTTCACCTCTCACTCAATCCTCTTTCCACCCTTCAAGTCAACTAGTTCGAGCCACTTGTACACCCTCATCCTTAACCCCACTCAATCTATCCAATATCCACTTCAATTCACTCCATCCCTTCTTACTCCTCCTATCCATTCCACCCTCTTCAACCTGACTCTCTACAGATTCCAGCAAATACTTCAATTCCCCAGCGCTCTT
>NZ_VEBF01000438.1 GCF_007676705.1 Paenibacillus xylanexedens | reverse complement strand
GGATTGGTTAGGGTAGTTGGAAGAAAGGGGTGCGGGTTATTAGAGGAGAGGATGGGGAAGTTGGGTGGATGAAGTGGATTGTGGGGGGGGAAGAGAGGGAGAGGGTGTTGAAGGATAGAGGGAAGGTAGGGGAGAAGAGGGTAGAGATGGGGAATAGTATTTTGGAAGGAAAAGAGGGGGAAGTGAATGATAAAAGATGATATAAGAACGGAACTGAGGTTGTTTGGGGGTATGTGTTGGATGGGATGTTGGTGGA
>NZ_VEBF01000437.1 GCF_007676705.1 Paenibacillus xylanexedens | reverse complement strand
ACTACATTCCACAACCATATCTACCCCCACCTCCCCCCAACCAACTTCTTCCCACTTACCCTTACCCAATACTTTAACTTCTTTCCCCTTCACTTTCAACAACCCATCCTCTACTTCAACATCCCCAGCGAACCCACCTTCACTTCTATCATGTTTCACCAAATCACCCACCATTTTACCGTCACTCAAGTCCTTCATTCCTACTACCTCCATCCCTCCTACATTTTCAATACCGCCCAATCCCAACCCTCCAATA
>NZ_VEBF01000436.1 GCF_007676705.1 Paenibacillus xylanexedens | reverse complement strand
GAAACGGGAAGTAGGGAAAATTGCAGAAGAGGGTGGGTTGTATAGGGGAAAGAAAAAAGAGAGTAGAGGTGTGTGGTTGATCGGGGAAGGGAAGTTGAAAGAGTTGGTGAGTAAGTATGTGGGTGGGAAAGGGGGAGAGATGGTTGATATGGGGAGTGGTGAAGTGAAAGGGGGCGATGAGGGTGTGATGTAGTAGACACTTGGAGAGCGTGAAGGTCTTGGGATTGGTGGTTCGGGGAATGGTGAGGGGTGGTTG
>NZ_VEBF01000435.1 GCF_007676705.1 Paenibacillus xylanexedens | reverse complement strand
CTCTTTTCCCCAAACCCACCAAACCCTTCACCCCTTCTCCCACTTTCCCTTGTCCTGCTTCATAATACACCTCTACAACCTCTTTCCCCCCATATCTTCTACCTCACTTCGTCACATTCACACCTACTTCCATCTACCTTTCCCCCTCTTTCCACACTCACTTCCCTTCTTCATCCTCCCTCAAAAACCTCCTATAACACAGCCCCTACCCCAATTCATGTTCTACTCCCTCACCTCCAAACCTTTCCAAATAACC
>NZ_VEBF01000434.1 GCF_007676705.1 Paenibacillus xylanexedens | reverse complement strand
CTTCACCCACCACATCCCCATCCCACCACATCCCAAAATTCCTCCACCACCCCACCCTTCTTCCCACTTTCTCCCCTTTCCCTCTCTACACACTCCCCTCTCCCCATACTTCACCCCCTTTATATCTTCCATCAATATCTCCCCCCATCCCCCCTCCAATATCCTTCCTTCTTTTCACTCCCCACATTAACTCACCTCTACCTCCATCACCCAATTCCACTCCCCCATTCCATCCTCTCTCATCAACCTCAAATAC
>NZ_VEBF01000433.1 GCF_007676705.1 Paenibacillus xylanexedens | reverse complement strand
ACGCATATCGGGTCTATGCTAACCCCCCCGAGAACGTTATTCGTCGGTTCTATCAACGCACCACTGTACAAATCTAAACCACAAACAAGAAGGTATATCTCAAGATCAATCTCACTCATATATCTGCATATCTACTTTCCTCATTTCCATCCTCTCACCAAACAATAGCACTTTATCGTCCACCTTATTTTTCCACTTCTAATTCATTTTCACATCAACAACCCTTTCCTCCCACACCAAACCTTTTTTCCCTATTT
>NZ_VEBF01000432.1 GCF_007676705.1 Paenibacillus xylanexedens | reverse complement strand
CTACACCTCCTTACACCAATATCCACCTATAACCACCGCTCCCCTTAACCAACCCCTTTTTCCCATCCCTCTCACATTCTTAACACATCCCCACAACCCAAACCTTATCCTCCAACCCTATAATCACCATCTCCGTGCCGATTCTCTTCCCTCTCCTCCTGTATACTTCATCCACTCCCTTCCCCGTTTATTCCTCCCAATTCATTATATCACCTCCATCTCTGATACCTCCCTACACATCTCCCTGGAGAATATCC
>NZ_VEBF01000041.1 GCF_007676705.1 Paenibacillus xylanexedens | reverse complement strand
TGGGCACTCTAGATAGACTGCCGGTGACAAACCGGAGGAAGGTGGGGATGACGTCAAATCATCATGCCCCTTATGACCTGGGCTACACACGTACTACAATGGCCGGTACAACGGGCTGCGAAATCGCGAGATGGAGCCAATCCCAACAAAGCCGGTCTCAGTTCGGATTGCAGGCTGCAACTCGCCTGCATGAAGTCGGAATTGCTAGTAATCGCGGATCAGCATGCCGCGGTGAATACGTTCCCGGGTCTTGTACACACCGCCCGTCACACCACGAGAGTTTATAACACCCGAAGTCGGTGGGGTAACCGCAAGGAGCCAGCCGCCGAAGGTGGGATAGATGATTGGGGTGAAGTCGTAACAAGGTAGCCGTATCGGAAGGTGCGGCTGGATCACCTCCTTTCTATGGAGAATCGTTTCC
>NZ_VEBF01000431.1 GCF_007676705.1 Paenibacillus xylanexedens | reverse complement strand
ATTGTTGGGAGGGGATGTTGATGAAAGTCATTGAGGAATATTTGGATAAAGTAGTTGGATTTAGGTTTTTGAGGAAGAGGGAAAAAGGAGAGTGGAGAGAAGAAATGGGTGCTGATGTACATTGGTGGGTGGATTATGTAAAGGGTGAGGGATTGTGTGAAGTTGAGGGGATTGAAAGGTGGATTGAAGAATTTGGTTGGATGTCAGAAGTGTGGAGAAGGATAAGTAAAGAAAGGTATGGATTCAACATGGAAAGG
>NZ_VEBF01000430.1 GCF_007676705.1 Paenibacillus xylanexedens | reverse complement strand
TCAACTCTTCATACTCCTCTCTCACTTCCCTATACCCTGCAACCACCTCATCATCACCCTCACTCCTCATGCTCAACCCTTCTTCCACTTCTTCCACTTCCCCTTTCACTTCATACATCTCACCCCTCTCACCTCCCACCCCATCCACAACATTCATCCCCCTCTCAATCTCTCACCCCTCACCCATCAACCCCCATTCCTGCTCCCGCATATCACGTTCAATCCGTCCACCACCATCCTCTTCACCCAAAATCATC
>NZ_VEBF01000429.1 GCF_007676705.1 Paenibacillus xylanexedens | reverse complement strand
ACAGCTTCGGCTTCCTCTTTCTTTCACCAATTCACCACGTCTAACGCCCAGTTCGTTCCTTCCTTTTACTCTTTTCCACACTTCTGTGCCACTCATCTCCCCCCCCACTCCACCCTGCTACACATCAATAACCTCACCTACCTCCTCCCCTCTCTCTTCCACCAATTCCACACCGTAACCCCATACACCCACATCCATAAACTTCCTCAGATACTCCCCACCTCACTCCTCCACTCCATTCTATACCCTATTACGAC
>NZ_VEBF01000428.1 GCF_007676705.1 Paenibacillus xylanexedens | reverse complement strand
GCAAAATGGTGAATGAAGGGTGTTGGGTGGAAGTAAAAGGGGTGGGGGAAGTGGGATGGGGTAGTGGAGGGATGAGTGGATATATTGATGAAGAAGTAGAAGATTGTAGGAAGGTGTTATTGTTTGAGATGAAGGAAAGGATGAGAAATAATGTTGAGAGTGGTTAGGGGGGTTTGGGGTGTTATGGAGATGGGGCTGGATTGTTAGAATGGATGAATGAAGAGGGGGTTGAGGAACTGGAGTACATTTTTAGTGGG
>NZ_VEBF01000427.1 GCF_007676705.1 Paenibacillus xylanexedens | reverse complement strand
CCTGCACCTCCAGCCTTCCAAACTCCTTCAACTCGTCTCATAACTTAACCAACAGATCCTCATCACCACCCAACTCTAACAATTCATCCACTACCCCAAACACATTATCAAAAAATCCACTTTCCTCATCTACTTCACCATCCCCCATCTTCTTCATTTCCTCAATCACTTCTACCACCATCTCATCAAACAATTCCAAAATCCATTCTCACGTATCACTCCACATCAATCACTCCCTTATTACCTCCCTCAACATG
>NZ_VEBF01000426.1 GCF_007676705.1 Paenibacillus xylanexedens | reverse complement strand
AGACCCCAATCCAACCCCCCACCCTCCCCTTCCCAACCCCATCCTCTACCCCTCACCCACCTCCGCATAATCCCTCGGGATATACGATTTCAACCTATCCATCACCCACTCAAACTCCCTTCCCTTACCCCTTCCCTAATCATCCCCCCCCCAACGCCCTTCATTCCCCCTTCCCCTACACCCACCCCCACTCCCCCCTTCCTCACTCCCCCTACCCCCATTCCCCCATCCACCTCCATCCCGCGCTCCTCTCCCCAC
>NZ_VEBF01000425.1 GCF_007676705.1 Paenibacillus xylanexedens | reverse complement strand
TCTCCACCACGTACATAACCTCCCAAAACCCCTTATTCTCCTCTATATTAACCCCCACCCCATTCCTCAACCTTCCATTCATCACCATCTTCATGCCATTCTCCAAGCCTCCTACCCACCACACCAACGCCCCCGCCGCGCACAACCACTTCCGCTTTACCTCTTAACATTCTTCACAATCCGTCTCCATAACCCATCCGCAGGCTCCCTATTCCTTCATACCCTTGCCTAACATAACCGCTTCCCTAACTCATCGCC
>NZ_VEBF01000424.1 GCF_007676705.1 Paenibacillus xylanexedens | reverse complement strand
CCTTACCCACATCTCCCCAATCCACATTCACCCTCAATGCCACCTCATCATTCAACCTTCTTCCACCACTCCCCCTCATCTCTACACCTTCTCCAACTACATTCACTCAACCTCTATTCACCAACTTCTCCTTCCCAACCACACACACTTACAGTCTATCCTTCCAACCAATCCCTCCCGATGCAACATTCAATTCCACGATCTCTTTCAAACCCCTTTCCACCCCCTCATTCCCTTCCACCTCAACCTTCACTTCAC
>NZ_VEBF01000423.1 GCF_007676705.1 Paenibacillus xylanexedens | reverse complement strand
GGCTGTATGGTGTGAAAGAAGTGAAGTGGGGTTATGGGGAGTTTGTGGAAGTATAGGGAGAAGTTGAGAAGGAATAGGAAGTTTCAGGTGATGTGGAAGGGTTCCGGATTGGTGGTTTTGGGGAAGGGAGTATGGGTATACTGGATCAAAGGTGAGGGAAGATAATGATGTTGATGGAGGATGGAGGGGAAAGGGGTGTGAAGGAGATTGGTGTGGATTTTAATGAATTGATGAGGATGGTGGTTGAGTGGGGAATGT
>NZ_VEBF01000040.1 GCF_007676705.1 Paenibacillus xylanexedens | reverse complement strand
TCCCACTTTCACACTTCCGTACAAACCCCCCGAGCCCCCCCTCCCTCTCCAACTCCCCAACCCCCCACACCAGAACCTATATATTCCACTACACTCTCCCCATCCACACAATTATCACCCCCTTCCTTTTTATCAACCTACCCAACATCACACCACCCGTTATCATCTACACAAATTCCACAATCCTCACACCCCTCCCCCCACCACACACACAAAACCTCAACAACCTCTTATTTCTCCTTTTCCTCATCAACACATTACTCCCCAATTCACCTCCCCAACCATTAACCTATTCCTCATCCCTCCATCCTCACGAACCAAACTCCTACCTTCCAAATACCTCACTCTACTTGCCTTTACCATTTTCAGTACATTCCTGCTCATCCTGATCCCGATCTTAACCTCCTATATTCTTTTCTCCC
>NZ_VEBF01000422.1 GCF_007676705.1 Paenibacillus xylanexedens | reverse complement strand
CTCTCCATCAATACCATCTTTCCTCCATTATTTCCCCCTCTACGTATCCCTTTCATTCTTACACTCCCACCCACTACCCCACCTACACTCATCCTCGCCCCCCTTCCCAATAAATATCTCCATTCCAATATCACTTACCCACTTCTCTTTTTCCATCTCATTCTCCCCTTCTCCTCATTCTTCATCATTCCACCACAACCTTTAATCTGTACCATTGTCCTCCTCTTTCTCCCTACCAAAACCATGCAGTTCATCATT
>NZ_VEBF01000421.1 GCF_007676705.1 Paenibacillus xylanexedens | reverse complement strand
AATCCTTTTACCCCCACTCTTCTTTTTAATATAAATCCTCTTCTATTTCTCTTTACCCTCCTCATTTCCCACAACAACAATCCCTTCCTTTTCCTCAATCTTTCCTCACCATCTTCAACCACCCTCAACAACCGAAACCTTAACACTTACAAGAACCCAGCATCCAGATCTCGAACCAAATTTTGATCTTCCCTCCAGCATACCGCCGTCTGTTGACTCCATTGACTGCCCCTCAATACTTGTCTCCGGAAGAAGCCA
>NZ_VEBF01000420.1 GCF_007676705.1 Paenibacillus xylanexedens | reverse complement strand
TGAGAAGGGAGGTGGAGCATATGTTTGTGAGGGGATACAACGAGGAGCTGTGTGGGCGCTTCATGTGGGGGTTTGGTTAGGGTTGCGATAATGTGATGGGGTTGGAATCGAGGGAGGTGAAAGTGGGGAATGGGAAGTGGTTTGAGGAGTTGGTTGAGCAATGGGAATTGTTGTGAGAATTGTGGTGGTGTTTTCTGGGGAGGGGCGTTGTATTGGTGATAGCGTTCGTGGGGGAAGGTGAGTTTGGGTGGGTGAAAA
>NZ_VEBF01000419.1 GCF_007676705.1 Paenibacillus xylanexedens | reverse complement strand
CGAGGTGAATCAGTACAACGGCAGCAGCAGAGTGATGTGGCGTTACCGTCATATGAAGATGGATGAGTTGATGTATTATGTGATGAAAGAAAAAGGGGAAGTGTAGAAAGGTTTGGGGAGGTTTTTGGAGAAAGGGGAAGGAGGGATTGTTAGATGAGAGATGAGATGGGGGAGGTGGAATAGGGGATTGGGGAGATTATGGAGATTGGCGATGGATTGGGCGTGGATTATTAGGCGATGGGGTAGGAAATGTGGGGA
>NZ_VEBF01000418.1 GCF_007676705.1 Paenibacillus xylanexedens | reverse complement strand
AATCCTAAGAATGCAAAGGCTAGTGGAATGAGTGGCAGTAGCATTAATACGTACTGTGCTCCTATAGCACTGATCTTATCGACGATCCATACATTTACGACTTCGTTGCTATTAGATGTTTTTATTGTGGAGATAAAAAATCCCGCCGATAAAAATAAGAAAAATTGATCTTTCATCTTACTTGAAAAGGATTGGAAATGCTTTTGGAACGCTTCCCCGAATTCCCGGCCCTTTTTTAAAAAAAGAGCCCATGCAAAT
>NZ_VEBF01000417.1 GCF_007676705.1 Paenibacillus xylanexedens | reverse complement strand
TCATTCTTTCATAGAGAATGGCCATACCCAACTCCATGGGGCATCCCATTTTGTGCCGGTTCTATATTTGGCGCAAAAGGTGGGTCCGGCCTTATTTGAAAAATTGCTGGCTGCCCTTTGGAAAAGCCATGAACAACGTGAAGATTATCTGTTATGGATTACGGAAGCGACCATCATTTTACTTGATTCGGATTTGCATACGTATAAATGGAAGTCATTGCCTGAGCTTATGAATAACACCTTTATTCAATTGCTTTC
>NZ_VEBF01000416.1 GCF_007676705.1 Paenibacillus xylanexedens | reverse complement strand
CTGTCCAGCATTCGCTTTAAAATGACTTCAAACCTCTGCTCATCATACATTCATCTTCACCTCCCTCTCTTCCCTCAACCTCCCAAAATCCCTTTCCACCCTAAAACAAACACCTACCCCCTCACCCTCCTCCACAAACTCCAACTCCCTTACATCCGAAATCCCATCATCTCGAACCAACCCTTCCCCAATCCACCGTTCCACTTCAGATTCAACCATCCATCTCCCCCCCATTCCTTCCCAGCACCATTCCATCCC
>NZ_VEBF01000415.1 GCF_007676705.1 Paenibacillus xylanexedens | reverse complement strand
TCATTGCTCAGCGTGTACCAAACACATTCTCCCTTCCACTTCCCACACTTCTACTCACCTACCTCATCCCGATCCCACTCCCCATCATCACTCCTCGTTACAACCATACCTCCTCTCACCCCTTCATCACACCCTACACTTACCTCCCCTTTCCTCCACCATTCTTCATCTTCCCATTCCTCATCCTATCCATCTTCCCTTTTCACTTTCCTTCCTTCCCCACACCCCCAACTCTTCCACCTCCACTTACACCCCCCA
>NZ_VEBF01000414.1 GCF_007676705.1 Paenibacillus xylanexedens | reverse complement strand
ATTTCCCCATTTTCAATATTGCCGACTCGGCCTTGACCATTGGCGTCATCCTTCTTTTTATCCAAATGTTTAAGGAAGAACGAAAAGAAAAGGTGAGTGAACATGGAAAAAGTTGACTACCGGGTAAAGGAAGAAGAAAGCGGGGAGCGGATTGACAAACTGGTTGCCGCTATCGGTGAAAATTGGTCGCGTTCCCAAGTACAGCAATGGATAAAGGATGGACATATTTCCGTTAATGGGGAATCGGTCAAAGCAAAT
>NZ_VEBF01000413.1 GCF_007676705.1 Paenibacillus xylanexedens | reverse complement strand
GGGGGAATTAGAGGTATGCAAGAAGTGGTAGTGGATAGGCATGAGCTTAGGGTTGAAGGTGTTGTGGAAGAGAGGTAGGAGAAGGTGAGAAGGGGGATGGTGAGTGAGGGGGTGGTGAGTTGGATGAGTGAGGGGGAGAAGATGATGGATGAATTGTTGGAAGTGGAGGGTAAGATGATTGGGGAGGTTTGGTAGAAGGAGAGAGTGGAGTATAGCTAAGTAGGATAAGGACAAAAGAGCATGTGGGTTGCTTGGAAG
>NZ_VEBF01000039.1 GCF_007676705.1 Paenibacillus xylanexedens | reverse complement strand
CCACAATCACCCAGATTTACCCTACATACAAATCCATCACACCCTTCATAACAATCCACTTTCACACCAATACCAACTACACATTCATTTACAAATAATAAATTTAACAAAATACTATATAACTTCAACTAATCATTTACACCATAACCCACACCACACAAACAATTCCAACAACCCAACCCTTCCCCTTTATCCCCCCATTTTACCCTTTACAAAACCCAATCAAAAAAATCTCCCCATAACAGCGATTCCAACATTCTTCTCGCCCCCCACTCCTCTCCTCTAAAATCCTTTCTTCAACTTAAATACAAAAAACCCCAACCACCCTCCATACACCAAATTCTCTAAACAACCCACCCCACCTTATCCCCATATCCCTAACATTCCCACATCATCATTATCCCGATTCCATAAAACTTTACCAACAATCACAACACTTCTCA
>NZ_VEBF01000412.1 GCF_007676705.1 Paenibacillus xylanexedens | reverse complement strand
GTGTGTTGATGGGTTTGTAGTGATTGTAGAGGGCAACAGAGAATGAGTTCTTCGCTTGGTGCTGTCGAATAAGATATTGATGGAGGATATTAGGAATTTGTTTGGGTTTTGGAATATGTTTGAGGTCTACTTGTTGATCATGAGGGAGTTGTTGGTGAAGGATCTGGGTGGAAAGTTGGATAGATTGATGAGAAATGTAAAGGGGTGGTGGAGCGAGGAGGTTAGGTACCTGTTGGTGAGATTTACGGGAAAAAGAGGA
>NZ_VEBF01000411.1 GCF_007676705.1 Paenibacillus xylanexedens | reverse complement strand
CAAAACATATCCATCCAAAACTCCTAAACCCTCCTCTTTCACACCCATTCTCCTCATCACCCTCCATCCCAACACCTACCCTTTTCATCCCTTTCATCAACTCATAACACTCACTTCCACACAATACCCCTCCAATCCAATTATCCACCAAACCCATTTCCCCCCATAATCCCTCACCCTTCCTTATCATTAATCCCCCCAGTACATCATTCTCTCCCCCCACATATTTCCTACCACTATCAATCATCGTATCCCCACC
>NZ_VEBF01000410.1 GCF_007676705.1 Paenibacillus xylanexedens | reverse complement strand
CTCCCATCTCATCCACCCCCCTAAATCCCTCCCATCTACAACTCATATCTCCATCCCCCAAACTCCCATTATCCTCCCCCCCCTCACTCAACAACCCTTCCAAAATCCCATTCATTCTCTTAATCCATACCTCAATCAATATCAAATCTCCAAACTCTACTTCCAAACATATCCCCAAAATTCCTTCCCACCACTTTTATTCCTCCCCATCCTTTATTCAATTAACCCTCAACGGTGACAAAATGTCTGTATATCACCT
>NZ_VEBF01000409.1 GCF_007676705.1 Paenibacillus xylanexedens | reverse complement strand
GGTAGGGAAAAGGGATTGTGTGTTGGGGTAGAAGTAAAGGGGGAGGGTAAGATGAGAGGGGAGGAATTTGTTATTTTGGTTCATGAAGGGATTAAGAGAAGGGGGCATTATGGGGTGATGATGAAGTATAATGTTGTTAAGGAGGAAAATAAAATGGGTAAGGAGGGGATATGTGGAGTGGAGAAGGTGGTGAAGATGAACATGATTGAACTGGATAAGGAGGGTAATTTGGGTCGAGATGAGTGGCTTACGGGTATGG
>NZ_VEBF01000408.1 GCF_007676705.1 Paenibacillus xylanexedens | reverse complement strand
CCTCACCCCAATATCCCCTACCCCTGCGAAACCATCCGCCACCACTTCCCCGGTCAACCCCTCCGAACGAACGGCCGCTCTACTCACAATCACACTCCCTCCCCCATAATCCCCTCTATACCATCCCGCTCTACCTACACCAATCACCGTTGTAACACCCCCCCCAATCAATTCCTCCAAACATACACCTGCTCCACCCGAACCTACACCATCACTCACCACACCCATCTCTACCCCTTCATACAAACCAACAAACCTC
>NZ_VEBF01000407.1 GCF_007676705.1 Paenibacillus xylanexedens | reverse complement strand
TATTAAAAAGGTATTGAATGAATAGGGGGAAAAAGAGAGTGGAATGAAGGTGGTTTTTGGTGATAAAAATGGGGATATATGAGAGTGATTAAATTCAGTAGTAGATGTAGTGAGAGGGGAATAGATAGGTCTGGTAGATGATGATGATGAACTTAGTATTAATGGGTTGTATGAAAATGTTAAGGTTGTTAATGAACAGGGGGAAGGTGAGATAGTGTATAGTGAGGAAGATAAAATGAGTGAAGAAGGGCTTGAATAG
>NZ_VEBF01000406.1 GCF_007676705.1 Paenibacillus xylanexedens | reverse complement strand
TCTCCCAAATAAACATCCACCACTTGTCTCTTCATTTTCCCCACATCCACCTCCCTTTCCATTCCATTTGCTCACTCCCCCTCTCCTCCCTCAACACCACGTTCATTCCATCCCCATTCCCTCACTCCCTTCTCACCACATCCAACTCCCATAACCATCAAGCATCATAATATAACTCCACAACCTACCTTCTTATTCAAACAATCACTTCCTTCATCTCATTTATTTCATGATTTACAACCCTAAATACTCCTTCATT
>NZ_VEBF01000405.1 GCF_007676705.1 Paenibacillus xylanexedens | reverse complement strand
AAAGTACGTGAAATTGTTGAAAGGGAAGGGCATTTGATCAGACATGGTGTTTTGTGCCCTCTGCTCCTTGTGGGTAGGGGAATCTCGCATTTCACTGGGCCAGCATCAGTTTTGGTGGCAGGATAAATCCATAGGAATGTAGCTTGCCTCGGTAAGTATTATAGCCTGTGGGAATACTGCCAGCTGGGACTGAGGACTGCGACGTAAGTCAAGGATGCTGGCATAATGGTTATATGCCGCCCGTCTTGAAACACGGACC
>NZ_VEBF01000404.1 GCF_007676705.1 Paenibacillus xylanexedens | reverse complement strand
GATGACGAAGTCGAGGGTAAGAACGGATCTGCGTGAAAGGTTTAATATTGAAAGAGATTTGTCGAGGCAGGTGAGGTTGTAGTTTGAGGTGTTTATGGATAGTTTGAGGGAATTTGGTGAGTTGATGTTGGGTGAAATGAGGAAGAGGAGTGTGGGGATTGAGGCGTGTTGTGGTGAGAATTTTGTGGGAAGTGGTTTTAGCGATTGGGAAAATATAAGTGAAGGGGCTCTGAACGGGCTTATGATGTGGGAAATCGAGA
>NZ_VEBF01000403.1 GCF_007676705.1 Paenibacillus xylanexedens | reverse complement strand
TCACTCAATTCACGTAAAACTGAGCATTGATTTCCATCTGCACTTGTTTCAACTCCCCCTCTCCCCTCCCCAACTCTTCCTCATACACATTGTACATACACCTCACACCAAAGACCTATAAAATAAACAACCATAAATCCTTATTTCCAAACATACTCCCCACTTCTTTAAACCTAACCCATTCTCCCCTCATCAACCTCAACCTCTCCCTTTCGCACCTCCGATTGTCCCTCATCCACAACTGTTCTTCATCGATCACC
>NZ_VEBF01000038.1:246-471 GCF_007676705.1 Paenibacillus xylanexedens | reverse complement strand
GAGGTGTTGAAGGGGGTTGGGGAGAATTGAGGGATGGAGAGTATTTATGTAAAAAGGGTGGTGAAAATTATTGGGATAGGGTAGATTGGTGAATTTGGTGGAGAGATGGTGAGGGATGGAGGGGAGGAGAGGATTGGGTGGAAGATTGAAGTGGGGGGGAAGGTGTTGATGGTGGTTGTTGGTATAGGGATGATGAGGATTATTATGGAAAGGGTGATGAAGGTG
>NZ_VEBF01000038.1:0-236 GCF_007676705.1 Paenibacillus xylanexedens | reverse complement strand
ATTTCCTCCACACATCCTCACCCATCCACCCCACCACACCATTCCCTCCAACATTCAACTCCCCGCCAACCTCTTCATCCTCCTTCTTCCTATACCCATCATCACCATTATTATCCAAACCCTCATCAACCTGATCCCCGTGTAGAAGCGCCCTCCCCACTTCATATCAAATCCATTCATCATAACCCGCAATGCCGCCTTACCCTTCTGCTCATGCTCTCTTTTCTCTTCCCTAT
>NZ_VEBF01000402.1 GCF_007676705.1 Paenibacillus xylanexedens | reverse complement strand
GTTAAAGCGGATAAATGGTGTAGTTGAATGGGGTTGATTGTAAGGATAAGGTGTGGGGGTGAGGTTGTGTGTTAATTGGTGTTGTATTATTGTATGTTAAGTGAGGTGGTTGTTGAAATAGTAGTGATGATGGGGTCTTGGTGGATGGTGTATGGTTGTGATGAATTGGTATGGGTGGTTGTTGTAGAATTGGGGTGGTTGATATGAGAAGGTGTTGAAGATAATAAAATGAGAGGATTTGTGGTGGGGAAGAGGTTGGA
>NZ_VEBF01000401.1 GCF_007676705.1 Paenibacillus xylanexedens | reverse complement strand
CCTTCCATCACTCACCTCACCTCCCATCCCTTCTTTCATCCCTCCTCACATGCCTACACCACCCTCACCTTTCATCAATTTCTTACCTTCCACCTCATTCACCCACAAATCAATCAATTTCCCTCCTTCTTCCTTCACTTTCGACTTCTCGCCCACCAACACTCCTACCCCTCCACCACCTACCCACCTCTTAATCTCACTCTTCCCCCCTTCAATCCTCCCCAATTTCAAAAATCCCATCTTATCCTTCAATTCCTCTC
>NZ_VEBF01000400.1 GCF_007676705.1 Paenibacillus xylanexedens | reverse complement strand
AATGGAAGGGGAAGTTAGGTGGTGTGGAGGGGATTGAATAGTGAGATAGATATGGTGATATGAGGTTTTTTGGATAATGGTGGGATATGTGAAAGTGGTTATAATAAGATCCAGTGGAAATGCAGATGGTGTATAGATAAGATTGGGTTTTGTGGACGTAATACATTGGTGTGGGAGGGAGTAGGAAGTGGCTGAACAAGGGAAGTGTGAGAGCTTTGTGTGTGTGGTCAAAAAGGGGAATACATCCTCGGCGGTAGGGA
>NZ_VEBF01000399.1 GCF_007676705.1 Paenibacillus xylanexedens | reverse complement strand
GAAAGGAAGTTATCTTATGAATACATGACGTTGTGGTTGGGCACTTTTATACGCAGAAGCACTTGAAGATATTGTAGGAGGTGTGAAGAGTGGATTGCGGTGGTTGAAAGCGGTGGGTGGTGGTGTAGGTGTATTTATGAAAAAAGGGCAAGGCGGGGAGTTGTGGGATGTGGATGAGAAGGGTTATATTGATTATGTGGGGGGTTAGGGAGGGATTGTTAGGGGAGATGGGGAGGGGGATATTAGAGAGGGGATTAGGG
>NZ_VEBF01000398.1 GCF_007676705.1 Paenibacillus xylanexedens | reverse complement strand
TGATTGTGGTGGTGGGTATTGAGATTAGATATGGTATGATGGATTAGAAGGTGATTAACATATTGTTTGTTGTATGGATGATGTGGTTTGTATAGATGGTGGGAAGGATGATGTTGAGGAAAGAGGGGGACGGGGACATTGTTTTTGTGGTGGTTAGTGGAGGGGGGATTAGATGTAAGGTGTTATGGAGTGTGGGGGAGACGGCCAGAGATGTGAGAAGAGTGTAGTATGGAATGGATATGATATTTGCGATTACTGGG
>NZ_VEBF01000397.1 GCF_007676705.1 Paenibacillus xylanexedens | reverse complement strand
CCCACCTCGCCCAGCAACCATTAACCCCCAACCATATCCCACCCACACTCAAAACATCCCTTCTTCTCCTCCCCCCACTATCTCTCCTCCTCCTCAATCCCCTCCCTGCAACACCCTCCCCCCCCCCCTATCAAACTTATAACTACAACTACTCCAAACACCCTCTACCTTCACCCCATCCCTATCTCCCCCACCCTACCCTATCACCTCCTCATCTCCCCATTACTCACTTCAAACACCCCCCTCATGTGAACCTTTCC
>NZ_VEBF01000396.1 GCF_007676705.1 Paenibacillus xylanexedens | reverse complement strand
CCCCTGCTTTTATTAAATTCCCTCTCCTAAAACCACAAATCATATAATCCTCCCCCGAAAATGTGCTATCAATATATTCACTCTTCAAACTATATACTCCCTCACAACCAATTCCATCAACATCCATAACATCTTCATACTTCAGTCCCTCTCGAACCCCATCTAATCCCCGTCCATACCTTATCTTCCAATATTCTTTAACAAACATCCCCCCAATATTACTTCTCATAATCCACTTTAAATTACCATAACCCAAATAC
>NZ_VEBF01000395.1 GCF_007676705.1 Paenibacillus xylanexedens | reverse complement strand
TACAACACAACCCACACTCCATTCTCTCACTAACTCTATCAATCATCCTCTCCCATTCTATCACATGCCATTTCACACCCAAAACACCCAAAATCACAATCTTCCTCATATACTAAACACCACAAATCTCAAAAACTTCCATAATTATCAAAATTAACCCAAATTTCCCCTATAACCCCCTTAACAATAAACCTCCATACTATCTATCACCACAAAATCACCTTCCCTAACCCCCCTTTTCGCCATTTTCAACAACTTTT
>NZ_VEBF01000394.1 GCF_007676705.1 Paenibacillus xylanexedens | reverse complement strand
GGCAAAAAGGTCATTCTGAATTTCTGGGCGTCCTGGTGCCCGCCGTGTAAAGCGGAGATGCCCCATATGGAAAATTACTATAAAACAAAGGCCAAACAGCAAAATACGGAAATTTTAGCCGTGAATTTGACGAATGCCGAGCGGGGAGGGAACGTCAACAAAAAGGTTGAGAATTTCATTGAAGAATACGATCTTACATTTACTGTGCCTCTTGACGAAAGCGGAGAGATCGGTAAAACTTATGGGGCATCCACCATCCC
>NZ_VEBF01000393.1 GCF_007676705.1 Paenibacillus xylanexedens | reverse complement strand
TCTTTTTTAAGTCGACTACCCATCGTGATCCGAACACCCCCTACGCCAACTCTTCTCTTTCCCAATCCCATCTTCAACACCATCACGCTCATCCTCCTCCTCAACCCCATCTCCAAAACAATCTTCTCTCAACACCCCCAACTCTCCATCAATATCCCCTTCCCTTACCACATTATCCCCTTCCTCCTCATCCTCTTTCCCTTCATCTTTCATCCTCTATCCACCTCCTTCTTCACCATCTCATTACAACTATTACCCTC
>NZ_VEBF01000003.1 GCF_007676705.1 Paenibacillus xylanexedens | reverse complement strand
CAAGCAGAATGTTTACTCACTCGTTGTTCAGTTTTCAAAGATCAAACTTGTTTTGTTACCGAATGTCGTTCTCCTCAGCAACTTTTATATCTTATCACATCCAAACCAACTTTGCAAGCTCTTTTTTTAAGTTTCTTTCGAAGCTTATCCGTTTCGCTTGCCGCACCGTGTGAACCGTGTTTTCTTGGCCGGACTTAGAATATACCATGTACAGATTTACATTGCAAGTCTTTTTTTGAGTAATTTTCAACCTTTCTATAATCTTTTTGGTATATCTACATTACTATTTTTATTTCACATAAAAAGGCCCCTCTATAAAAGAAAGACCTTCTCATCAAGTTACTCTAATATTTATAGTTAACCGATAACCTCTTGAATGTGAAGCTGCCTTTGCTGCATTAGGTTAATGATGGTTCCTTCTACTGACACCATAGGACGTGTAGGATGATCCCGATCAGAGAATACGATCTCTCCTATTTGGTTATTGCTGAGTTTCACTCGGATGCCATTATGGATCTGGGTCGACCGTTGAACAAATACACTCACAATTGCAGGATCCAATTTCCCGAACGCTTCGCTCTGGATCTGTTCCAGGACCAGATACGGGGATTGTGCCTTACGGTAGATCTTCTCCAGTGTCATGGCGTGGAAAATATCAGCTATAGCTACAATCTTGGCGTAAATATGAATTTGCGTTCCGCTAAGCTGCAATGGGTACCCCGATCCGTCAACTTTTTCATGATGCTGCAAAGCTGCAAGTCTGGCTCCCTCATTAATGGCCTTTGCCTGTTTAAGAATCTGATAGCCATATTTAGTATGCTGACGGATCTCTTCTTGCTCTGTAGCGGTCAACGTGGATGGTTTATGGAGAATCTGCGGATCTACTTTGTTGTTACCAATATCATGGAACAAGCCTGCAAAGGCAACTTGCATCCAATCCTTGGACGGGAGATCCATCCATTGGGCCAGTTGATACGATGTGATCGCACTCAGTACGGCATGGTGATACACATAATCATGTTCTTGTATTACTCGTGGGCTAAAGGTAAGCACATTATATTGTTTGAGATGTACAAATAAAGCCTCCAACTGTGTACGCAACTCATATACAGGCAATTCAGCCGCGAGAGAGGACAGGAATGCACTTTTGGTTAATCCGACCATCTTCTCATACTCATCCTGTAGAGACGTTGCTGCAGGAGCTGTGATGGCGTTTCCTGCCTTACCTGCCCGTTCCCCATTCTTCTCACTTGCCGTACTTCCTGCCGACGCAGCTGCACCTTTGGACCCTGTGCTGCCCGCTACCGTTCTTTCTTGTTCAATATCCACCTGGTGAATCATAAAGGCTCTGAGCACTTCCATATCCTTGGGTAAAATGACTTTGCCCTTCTGAAGCAGGACGTTGCCGCGAAGTGTGTGCACATCACTCCCAAGTTTGAGTCCTGGTTTGACTTCTGACAGGGTGATTAATCCCATGTGTTATTCCCCTCGCTCATCGTTCTTCTATGTTAATACTAAAACAAGACCATAGTCCCGGTTTTTCTTGATATTTCCCATTATATTACTCAAAAATCAGGCTGTACATCCCAGATTGTAAGGAATGAAAGATGGACATTCCTTTATACAACAAAAGGGCCCCCAGTGGGAGCCCTCTAAAATCTTGTTCCAATCACCAATAGATTGGTCTTCAGAAAGTTCTATCTTATGCTTCCGAACCGGAATCGTCGCCTTCGACTTCAGCGTCAGCAACGGTGCCTTCTTCCAGGCTTACTTCCGGAGCTTGGGAATCCCCGCCTTCCGAGCCTTCAAGCAATTCGTCGTCTGGTTCTTCTTCATTCTTATCGATTCGGCTGACTGTAGCTACGGAATCCTCATCACGAATATGAATCAGTTTCACGCCCTGCGTGTATCGACCCATAGTGGATATGCCTTCCATGCTCATCCGGATCAAAGTACCGCTAGATGTGATGATCATCAGATCCTCTTCCGTTTTAACCATTTTGAGGCTGACTACTGAGCCGTTCTTCTCTGTAACATTAATGGTCTTGATCCCTTTACCGCCACGAGTCTGCATCCGATAATCACTGACAGGTGTACGTTTACCGTAACCTTTGGCTGTAACGATCAGAACATCAAGCTCTTTATCGACTACATCCATGCCAATAACGGCATCCTGTTCATCCAATGTGATCCCTTTAACCCCGGTTGCACTACGTCCCATGGAACGTACGTTACCTTCCGAGAATCGGATGGACATTCCGTGAGCTGTACCCATAATGATCTCTTGCTGTCCATCGGTCAGCTTAACATCAATCAGGATATCATCATCACGCAAGGAAATACCGATCAGGCCGCCTTTGCGAATGTTGGTGTAATCCTCAAGTGGCGTCTTCTTCACAACCCCTTGGCGGGTAGCAAAGAACAAGAATCTGTCACTCTCGAATTCCTGAACCGGAATTACGGCATTGACCGATTCGCCCTGCTCGATCTGGATCAGGTTGATAATAGGTGTTCCACGTGCGGTACGTCCAAGCTCTGGAATCTCATAAGCTTTGAGACGATACACTTTACCTTTGTCCGTGAAGAACATGAGGTAATTGTGGGAGTTGGTCACAAACAGATGCTCAACGAAGTCGGTATCTTTGGTGTCCATCCCCACAACCCCACGCCCACCACGTTTCTGGCTGCGGTATGTGGATACCGGCAGACGTTTCACGTAGCCAGTATGGGTAATCGTGATGATAACCTCTTCACGCGGAATTAGGTCTTCATCCAGAATACTTTCTTCACCTACAGTAATCTCTGTACGGCGATCATCGCTAAAGCGGTCGCGAATCTCTTGCAACTCTGTACTGATAATTTCAAGTACGAGATGCTCATTGGCCAAAATTTCACGATACTCTCTGATTTTGACCATCAGTTCGTTATATTCGTTCTCAATACGTTCGCGTTCCAAACCTGTAAGGCGTTGCAGACGCATATCCAGAATAGCTTGAGCCTGATCATGACTGAGTGAGAAACGCTCAATCAAACCTTCTCTGGCTGCATCCGCATTACTGGATGAACGAATCAACGTAATAATCTCGTCGATATGATCCAGTGCAATACGCAAACCTTCCAGAATATGTGCACGAGCTTCAGCCTTTTTCAGTTCAAACTGCGTACGTCTGCGAATAACCTCGATCTGATGCTGCAGATAGTGATACAACACTTCACGCAAGTTTAGAATTTTAGGCTCTTTATTTACAATCGCAAGCATGTTAATCCCGAAAGTGGATTGCATCGATGTATGTTTGTACAGGTTGTTCAGAACAACCCCCGGATTCACGTCTCTGCGGAGTTCAATTACAACCCGCATACCGTTACGGTCAGACTCATCACGAAGGTCTGTAATGCCATCAATCTTTTTATCACGTACCAACTCGGCAATTTTCTCAACGAGTCTTGCCTTGTTCACTTGATAAGGGAGCTCCGTAACAATAATTCTCGCCTTATTGTTATTCTCTTCGATGTTGGTTTTGGCCCGCATCGTTACTGAACCACGTCCAGTCTGATATGCCTGGCGAATGCCTGAGCGTCCCAGAATGTAACCGGACGTCGGGAAGTCTGGCCCTTGAATGTAATCCATCAGTTCCATGGAGGTAATGTCCGGATTTTGAATCATGGCCTGTACGCCGTCAATGACCTCTCCCAGATTATGAGGAGGAATATTGGTTGCCATACCTACCGCGATCCCGCCAACCCCATTGACAAGCAAGTTAGGAAAACGCGCAGGTAAAACAATAGGCTCATGTTCTTCACCGTCATAGTTCGGCTGGAAGTCAATTGTATCCTTGTTGATATCTCTGAGCATTTCCATTGCAATCTTGGACAAACGAGCTTCCGTATAACGCATGGCTGCTGCCATATCGCCATCGACCGATCCAAAGTTACCATGTCCATCTACGTGCATATAACGCAGGGAGAAATCCTGTGCCATCCGTACCATCGTCTCGTAAACAGCAGAGTCACCGTGCGGGTGATACTTACCGATAACTTCGCCGACGATTCTGGCTGATTTTTTATGTGGTTTATCGGGTGTCATACCAAGCTCCGACATTGCGTACAGAATACGCCGGTGAACCGGCTTCAATCCATCACGCACGTCAGGTAAGGCACGACTAACAATGATGCTCATCGCATAATCCATAAACGATTCACGCATCTCGACGCCAATATCCCGATCTGTAATCTGCGAGTTCATTTCTTCCGCCATGCTGGACCTCCTTCTTGTCCTTCAACAAACGTTCCATTCCGTCATTCAATAAATTGATTATATGTGAAAAGCCTAACAAGGCTAAAACCGCGCAAGAACGCTATTCTTTATTATATTACTTTCACAAAAGTTACACAATTAAACGTCCGCTGGGCAATAGCCTTTCTTCCGGGAACTTCTACGTGTCTGGGGATTCGCCCTGCCTTCCTCCCCAATTGCACATACAATGCTAGGAAAAGCGGCATTTATACTGTGCCCACCGTGGCTAAAGCCGTTCCCGTTCTACGATCAAACTACAAATTATGCAGCTCATCGCACAAAACGCCATATTTCTCTATTATACCACTGAAATCGTAACTTGTCCTTCGATTTCTCCGTGTCTTCCCCTATTGAGAACTGAGCAAAACATGAAAGGGTTGATGAATCTTGGGTATCCAGCGTGTCTCCAGCAAATGGGCCAAAACAGCTGTGTTACAACGCAGTCGCAGTGTGAATGAATATATTCCCGTAACCCGAAAATATAGTCGTCAAACTCTGGAACGAATGACTGAATTATTCGAGTCCAACTATATCAAGCCGGACCGTGGCACTTACGGTAATGGCGTAATGCGGGTGAAAACCACCCGTCTGTACCAACCTGTGTTTTATTCCGAAGATTCCACGGCAGATACAGAGGTTTCCGAAGAAACCAATGATCGAAACCTACCTGGCGAAACCGAGGCGACCTCTGTTACTTCCAGAGCTACTCACCTCACAACAACATATCAACTCCAATACGGAACAGAGGAGAAGTCATTTCATTCCCTGGACGATCTTGAACGGGCGCTGAATGATCGGATACAGAAACGTGACTATATTATTCAACAAGGAATCCCACTGATGAAGTATAAGGATTTGCCTTTTGACTTGCGTGTGTTGACCCAGAAAAATCTGCAACATAACTGGGAAACAACAGGTATACTCGGACGGGTCGCCGCGCCAGGCAAAATCATCACCAACATTCACGGTGGTGGACGATTGGCCACGTTCGAGGAACTCGTACTCCCCCATCTTCACCAGGATCGCTTCAAGAAGCTTCGTAATGAGCTGTACCGACTAGGCATTCATACCGCTGTGCAATTGCAAACATCATTTCCAAGGCTCAAAGAGATCGGTATTGATATTGCACTAGACGAAGAAGGGCGCCCCTGGATTCTTGAAGTTAACACACTGCCGGGCATTTATGCTTTTGGCTTACTGCCGGACAAGGAGGCGTACCGGAAGATTAAACGATATGCCATTGCCTACGGTCGTTTACCCTCCAAAAAGGGTAAAACCTCTCGTCCATCCCCTAAAGCACAGGCCTCGTCTGCTAAAAAACGTGTACGTCGGTAACAAACGAATACGGAAGTCTATTAACTTCCCTCTTCGATGATTCCAATAATATAAAAAGGCGCCCTCTCAGGCGCCTCTTCGAATATGGTTAAATGTCGAGGTTTTTCACGTATTTAGCATTTTCCTGAATAAAGTCACGACGCGGTTCAACGTTATCCCCCATGAGGGTGTCGAACATGGCATCAGCAAGGATGGCATCGTTGATCGATACTTGCATCATGGTCCGGCTCTCCGGATCCATCGTCGTTTCCCACAATTGTCCGGCATTCATCTCACCGAGACCTTTGTAACGCTGAACGTTGAATTTCGCATTTTCGCCGAGCGTTGCAATAATTTCATCGCGCTCTTTCTCGGAACCAGCATAGCGAATTACTTTGTTACGCTCAATCTTGAACAATGGCGGCTGTGCAATATATACATAACCTGCCTCAATGATTTTGCGCATGTACCGATACAGGAATGTCAGAAGCAGTGTTCGGATATGAGCACCATCGACATCGGCATCAGTCATCAAAATGATTTTGTGATAGCGGGCTTTGGCAATATCAAAGTCATCACCAATACCTGTACCCATCGCCGTAATAATCGCTCTAATCTCAGCATTACCCAAGATCCGGTCCAGACGAGCTTTTTCCACGTTCAGAATCTTACCACGGAGCGGCAAAATCGCTTGGAAATGTCGATCCCGACCTTGCTTCGCTGATCCGCCGGCAGAGTCACCTTCGACGATGTACAATTCGCTGATTGAAGCATCCTTGGATGAACAGTCGGCCAGTTTACCTGGGAGTGAGCTTACTTCCAGTGCACCTTTACGACGTGTCAGTTCCCGAGCTTTACGTGCCGCTTCACGAGCACGTGCTGCTTGCAGTCCTTTTTCCAAAATGCGACGGGATACGGAAGGATTCTCTTCCAGGAATTCCTGCAGCTTCTCGGCAAACAAGGATTCGACAATACCACGTACTTCACTGTTTCCCAGCTTGGTCTTCGTCTGTCCCTCAAATTGCGGTTCTGGAATCTTGACCGAAATAATAGCCGTCAAACCTTCACGCACATCGTCCCCGGAAAGGTTCCCTGTGCTGTCTTTGATTACCCCTGCCTTACGGGCGTAGTCATTGATGATCCGTGTAAGGGCACTCTTGAAACCTGATTCATGGGTTCCGCCCTCATGCGTGTTGATATTGTTCGCGAAGGAATAGATATTCTCGGTGTAGTTGTCATTGTATTGCAACGCAACTTCCACCTGGATGTTGTCTCTTGAACCTTCGACGTAAATTGGATTTTCATGCAGTACTTCGCGCTTCTGGTTGAGGAAGGAGACGTATTCGATAATGCCGCCTTCGTACAGGAACGAGTTGGTTGCACCTGTACGCTCATCCGTTAGTGTAAGACCAATGCCCTTGTTCAGGAACGCCAGCTCACGAATACGGGCAAGCAAGATGTCATATTCATAAACTCTCGTTTCCGTAAAAATTTCAGGGTCTGGATGGAACCTAACCGTTGTTCCCGTTTCGTCCGTTGTACCGATTACTTTCAGGTCATACTGTGGAGCTCCACGGCGATATTCCTGTTGGTAGATATGTCCCTCACGTTTAACCGTTACAACCACTTTTTCAGAGAGAGCATTCACAACGGACACACCGACACCATGCAAACCACCGGATACTTTATATCCGCCGCCGCCAAATTTTCCTCCTGCATGGAGGACAGTCATAACTACCTCAAGTGCAGGACGTTTCATTTTGGCATGTTCGCCGACAGGAATACCCCGACCGTTATCGACTACAGTTACGCTGTTGTCTTCATGGATACTGACCTCAATGTGGTCACAGTAACCTGCAAGCGCTTCGTCGATACTGTTGTCCACTACTTCCCAGACCAGATGATGCAGGCCCTTGGAACTGGTGGAACCGATATACATCCCCGGACGCTTCCGTACGGCTTCCAATCCTTCAAGGACCTGAATTTCATTCGCATCATATGACGGTTGATTCATAGACATGCCTTTCACCTACTTCTATAGATTCAATATCGTAAATATGCGTTAACTAAGAATGTTTGCTGAAACAGGCAACGTCCTTCATTTCAGCCAGCTGTCCAAATTAAAGACAAGCAGCAAAAGACACACCTTTAATGCCACACCAACGCTAAAGATCAGGAAAAATGTGAGCCCGCTTCTTCAGCGTGGCTGAGGAAATAGGCGAGTAGTACACAATGTTTTTGGTCACCACAATGGACTTGGCTTCCTCTTCACCGATGTGTTCCACGGTTTTTTCCTGCTCGGCATGCGTGACATACTGCTTGGAGATCTTTGAGGATTTTTCAATCGATATATCAAAAATAGCGACCAATTCGGAAGAACGGATGATCTTCTCACCGCCCAGATGAATGTACATAAGCCCTCACTCCTTAGCGTTCAACCTGTCCGGCATGAACGTGATAAATACTGGCATCTTTGAGCTTGTCAACGTTCAGGCTCTCGATCCCCGTAGCCGTAATAAAGGTTTGCACCTTGCTCTGGAACGTTTCGATCAGCTGCGTCTGACGAAAAGGGTCCAACTCGGACAGGACATCGTCCAAAAGCAGGACCGGATATTCTCCGATTTCTTCGTGAATCAGTTCAATTTCCGCAAGTTTAAGGGACAACGCCGTTGTGCGCTGCTGCCCCTGCGAGCCATATGTTTGTACTTCCCGATCGTTAATGAAAAAGGACAGGTCATCCCGATGCGGCCCACTAAGGGTTGTGCCTCGGCGAATCTCCTGCTCTTTCATTTGTGATAATTTTATCATAAATTGGTCCATTAAGACAGCTTCATCTTCTTCAGCCGCTTCGCTGAAGGACGGAAGGTAGGCCAGCCGCAAGACTTCTCCGCCTCCGGTGATCCCCTGATGAATCGTTTCTGCCCACTTTTGCAGTTTCTTTATGAATTGTTTCCTTTTTTTGACGATTTTAACACCATGCTCGACCAGTTGTTCGTTCCACACCTCAAGCATGGTCTGGGCTGATGCCCCTTGTCCCCATAGCTGCTTGAGCAGATTGTTTCGCTGGACCAGCACTTTTTGATATTGCTGCAGATGATACAGGTAACCTGGTGCCACCTGCCCAATCTCCATGTCAAGAAACCGGCGGCGGACCCCCGGCGTGCCTTTTACAATCTCCAGATCTTCCGGTGCAAACATCACGACATTGAGTGCTCCGACAAAATCACTTAACTTGCGCTGCTCCAGGCCGTTAATCTTCGCTTTTTTGCCTTGTTGCGACAACGATAGTTCAAGCTTAACCGATCCGTACTTTTTGTCGACCTCTGCTGCAAGCCTGGCCCGTTCCTCACCGAAACGGATTAGCTCCTTGTCACGGGATGTACGGTGGCTCTTGGTGAGTGCAAGTACAAAAATAGCCTCTGCAAGATTGGTCTTTCCTTGGGCATTTTGCCCGATCAACAAGTTTACGGGACCAAAAGAGTCCAGTCTCAGATGTTCATAATTGCGGAAATTCTGCAGATCAATGCTGTTCACAAACACGTGGTAACCTCCCTTTTATCCCGTCCGACAGGAGGCAGCAGGATCGAACTGTTCTTCTTACTCTGCAGCAACTTCGAATGTGCCTTCTCCGTCCACTTCAACGATATCCCCAGGGTATAACTTGCGTCCCCGGCGTTCCTCAGGCTCTTTATTCACACGTACAAGTCCCTCCTGAAGCAAAGCTTTGGCCATACCTCCGGTTGGGATGCAATCAGCCAATTTCAAAAATTGGTCAAGCTTAATATATTCCGTTCGAATCGTAACTTGGTTCACTGTGATCTTCCTTTCGTTAGTTGGTCGTCCGGTATGGCAGTATGACGTAAAGGCTGTGACTGTCATCCAGCGGTTTCAAGATGATTGGACTCATGACGCCGGTAAAAGCGATCATCAGTTGCTCACTTTCAACCACTTTCAGAACATCCAGCATGTATTTGGAGTTGAACGAGATTTTTAACGGATCTCCTGTAAACTCGGCAGGTTCGATTTCTTCTCTTACTTTACCTAACTCGGAAGAGCTTGAGGAAATTTCGACTGATCCCGAATCCATCGTTTGCATACGCACGATGTTTGTTTTCTCTTCACGCGACAGCAAATAAGCCCGGTCGATGGATTCACTTAATTTTTTTGTATCTAAAACAAGTTCTGTTTTGTATGACGTCGGAATAATTCTAGAAGTATCCGGATATGTTCCGTCCAGAATACGGGAGTAGAACAATACACGGTCAATTTTGAACAGGACCTGGTTATCTGCAACAACGATATCCACAAGGGTATTTTGATCCGGAACAATTTTGCTGAGTTCGTTCAGTGTTTTACCGGAGATGACCACGTTGTTAAAGCGGATACCTTCTGCATTATCCAGCATTGCTGATCGAGTAGCAAGACGGTGACGGTCTGTTGCCACAAATTTCAACTCATTGTCACCCAAACTCCAAAGTACACCTGTAAGGATTGGAGTTGTCTCATGTGTGGAAATGGAGAAGACGGTTTGTTTGATCATATTTTTCAACAAATCTCCTGGAATGGAGACCGTTTGGTTTTCTTCGATGCTTGGCAGTACCGGGAATTCTTCCGGATCAAGACCTACCAGTTGAATCTCGGTAGCACCTGCGGAGATGAAGGTGTTGAAGTTCTCCTTTACTTCCATGTGTACTTCCTGCGAAGGCAGCTTCTTAATGATCTCTACGAAAAACTTGGCAGGCAAGACTACACTGCCTGGTTGATCTACCTGAACCACGCTTTTATCTCCATCTTCAAGCGGGATGAAGGATTGAATGGATATATCGGTGTCGCTTGCTGTCAACGTTACACCTTGATGATTGACGTCGAATTTGATACCGCTCAGGATCGGAATCGTTGTACGGCTCGATATCGCTTTGGATACTTGCTGTATGGAATCGTTTAAATAGTTTTTCATTATGCTGATTTTCATGGTTTCACTCCTAGCTGATTTTTTGGGTGATGGGGTGTTAAAAGGTGTTTTTCAAAGGCCGAAGGCTAAGCTCCGAAATGGCTATTTTGGAGATGATATCTTTAAGATCTTTTTAGTAATAATAGTAATAGGGGCACTGAATATGTGGATAAGTGGGTATAAACCCGTACACCCAAGCCTATCCACATGTGTATACGTTGTGCATAGGCTTGGGACTTGTTCAGGTTGGATTCTTAATTTTTTCGGTTAAGTTGTTGATAACTTTATAGAGATCCTGATCGATTTTTATGGCTTGGGAGATTTTTTCGTGAGCGTGTATGACAGTGGTGTGATCTCGTCCTCCGAATGCTTCTCCAATTTTGGGCAGAGAAAAATCTGTCAGTTCACGAGAGAGATACATGGCAATCTGTCTTGGGAAAGCAACTGCCTTGGTCCGTTTCCGTGCTTTGAAATCTTCAAGCTTAAGGCTATAGTACTCGCCGACCTTTTGTTGGATGTCATGAATAGTGATCATTTTGGGACGACTCGAAGGAATGATATCCTTCAGTGCTTCAGCTGCCAGATGAGTGGTTACATCTTGATTAGTCAGCGAAGAATAAGCAACAACGCGAATCAGTGCGCCTTCCAGTTCACGTATGTTGGTGTCAATCTGGTTGGCGATATACATCATCGCTTCATTCGGAATATCCAGGTTTTCCGCACGTGCTTTCTTACGCAAAATAGCGATTCTTGTCTCCAAATCTGGAGGCTGGATATCCGTAATTAACCCCCATTCAAAGCGAGAACGAAGTCGTTCTTCCAGTGTCGGAATTTCCTTCGGTGGTCTGTCGCTGGAGATGATGATCTGCTTCCGTTCCTCATGCAGCGCATTAAACGTATGGAAAAATTCCTCTTGTGTCGATTCTTTTCCCGCCAAGAACTGAATATCATCAATGAGCAGAATGTCGACGCTCCGGTATTTGTTACGGAAGCTCTCTCCGCGGTTGTCACGGATCGAGTTAATGAATTCGTTCGTGAATTTCTCAGACGACAAATAAACGACTTTGCTGCCCGGATCATGCTCCAGAACGTAATGTCCGATCGCATGCATCAAGTGAGTTTTACCGAGACCTACTCCTCCATACAGAAAGAGAGGATTGTAAGCTTTGGCGGGCGCTTCAGCGACCGCCAGCGATGCGGCATGGGCAAAACGGTTGCCCGGCCCGATGACAAATGTATCGAACGTATATTTCGGATTCAGCATGCTGAGAACCGCTTCTTCCTGTACAACTGTAGGCGTTGGTGCCGGCAGTTGCGGGTCGGGTTCAGCAGGCTTGTTCTCTTCGATGACAAATTTCACATCGACTTGTTTGCCAAGCAGCTCGTATACCGTCGAGCCAACCAATTTGGTGTAACGGCTCTCCAGCCATTCGACGGCAAACGTAGTTGGTGCGGAAATGACGATTGAACGGTCATTCAGCTTCGTTGCTTTGGTTGCTTTGAACCAAGTGTCAAAGCTGGGTTTGCTGAGTTTGTTTTGTATGATTGATAAAATTTGCTGCCATAAATCAGAAGTATGGCTGTCCACAGACTGTCACTCCTTTTACATGTTCCAAGTGTGGCTTAAGCCATGATGCAGTGTCGAAATACGAGATATATTGTTGAATTTATCCCCAAACCCCCGCAGGTCGAAAACAAAAAAAGTATGAACAACGGAAAATTGTTCACAACTTTATCCACAGGCTGTTGATAATATTATGGGTCAGATCACATATTCACATCCAAAAGTAATACAATCATAGCAAAAGAAACCCCGCATTTCAACGTATCGCGTGATTTTATCCACAAATTCAATAACTTGTGTATAATTTTTAGTCACAACACAATATATTGTTTATAAACTGTTTAATTTTCGACAGAAAGACCTAAAAACCAAAAATGTTTTATACACAGGTTATCCGTCAAATGATGCCAAATTGTGTGTAAAAGTATTCTTCGTTTGTGAATAACCTGTCTGTGGATAACCGTGAATTGAAAATGGAGCATGATCGAGATTGGAAATAGAGTTACCTCTGTCCCTCTTGTTTTTCTTGCCAAACGAGTAAGGGGAAATTCACGAATTCAGAATCAGGGTGGGAGGCGGAGCGCGTAATCAACTTATGCGTATCTGTTAAAGTAGAGAAGTGATGTGGCTTCTGAAAAGATGGCGTTCTGCGATCGTCGAAGTAGAGGAATAATGGACAAAGAGGAATTCATTTTATGACATCTGGAATGTGAATTATCAGGAATCAAGAGGTCAGTTGATGCTCAATATTGAGGTAGAAGATATGAATGTATGATATGAATCCAATGGATACTTTATGAATTTATATTAAAAGAGGTTGTCGCCCAAAACCGATTTCTGGTTTTGGGCGACAACCTCTTTTTTGGTGCAGAGACTACGTATGGATTGATGAATTAGGGACGGTCAAAGGACATCTTGCGCTGGAATTCAGCGATATCAGCATATTCCTCTTCCAGTTTGCGAGAGATCCGAATGAAGATGGGCAGCAGCTCCTGGTAAAGTGCAGCATTCTCCTTGACAGGGGTATGTCGATGCGTTGTACCCACCATGGAAGAAACGGCATGAAGTGAGTCAATTCTTCCAGTAGCGTACAGACCAAGCACGACGGCACCCAGACAGGAACTTTCGAAGCTCTCGGGCACAACAACTTCCTGATTGAAGATATCGGACATCATCTGGCGCCAGAGAGGAGAACGTGCAAACCCACCTGTGGCTTGAATGGAGGTAGGTTGCCCAATCTGTTCTTCCATAGCCAGCAGTACCGTATATAGGTTGAAAATAACCCCTTCCAGGACAGCACGAATCATATGCTCTTTCTGATGATGGAGTGTTAGGCCGAAAAAGGAACCGCGGGCATCCGGATTCCATAAAGGGGCACGTTCGCCTGAAAGGTACGGATGAAACAGAAGTCCTTCCGAGCCAGGCGGGACACGTTCGGCAATCTTGGTCAGTACATCATAGGAATTGATGCCGAGTCGTTTTGCTGTCTCCACTTCAGACGCAGCGAATTCATCCCGCACCCAACGAAACAGCATGCCACCGTTATTCACAGGTCCCCCAAGGACCCAAAGATTTTCTGTGAGGGCGTAACAGAATGTTCGACCTTTGGGGTCGGTAACTGGACGGTCAACGACAGTTCGAATGGCACCACTGGTTCCGATGGTTGCTGCGACAACACCTGGTTCAATGGCGTTTACGCCGAGATTGGATAAAACCCCATCACTTGCGCCAATAACGAAGGGCGTGGAGGGGGAGAGAGCCATTTTTTCAGCCGATTCGGTATTCATTCCTTCTAATATATGTGTTGTGGGTACGAGCTTCGATAGGTGTTCTGGTGTAATACCTGCAACCTCAAGGGCCTCCGCGTCCCAGTCCAGTTGTTCCAGATTGAGCAAGCCTGTACATGAAGCGATGGAATGATCAACCACATATTGTCCAAATAGACGGAAGAACAGATATTCTTTAATAGAAATAAATTTGGCTGTGCGCTCGAAAAGTTCAGGTTCATCATGGCGCAGCCACATCAATTTGGTCAAAGGTGACATCGGATGGATGGGAGTACCTGTACGCAGATAGATGCGATGTCCCAAACCATTCTCTTGGAGCTGAGCAGACCATGCTGCACTTCGATTATCCGCCCAGGTAATGCAACGAGTTAAGGGTTTGCCGTCCCGGTCCATGGCAATGACGCTATGCATAGCCGAGCTGCAGGATACGAACAGGATCTGCTCGGCAGCAATACCGCTCTGATCCATGACCCCTCGCACAGAGCGGAGGGCCGCCTGTACAATCTCTTCGGGGTCCTGCTCAGCAACATCGGGTGCAGGTGTATACAGAGGATATTCCTGTGTTGAGGTACTGACGACGGAGCCCTGCTCGGTAAACAACACAGACTTGGTACTGGTGGTACCGATATCGATTCCGATCATGTAGTTGTTCATGTATTTAATCCTTCTTTCTCCAGAAAGCAATAAGATTTTATTTTTCTTTCTACTATAGAGACTCGATTTATAATACTGTACTTAGCAGCAAAATAAAGATCAGTCCCACCACGGATAATAGTGTTTCCATAACGGTCCACGTTTTCAATGTTTGGGCGACGCTCATATTAAAGAATTCTTTGATCATCCAGAATCCTGCATCGTTCACATGGGACAAGATGAGTGACCCTGCGCCTGTGGCGAGTACAACCAGCTCAATATTGGCCCCTGGTGTGAGTGCAAGGACTGGAGCGACAATACCAGCGGCTGTTGTCATGGCTACGGTTGCTGAACCGGTAGCTACACGAATAAGCGCCGCAACAAGCCAGGCAAACAAAATCACGTTAATGTTGGCATGGGTAGCGACTTCAGCAATGGCGTTACCTACACCACTATTGATCAATACCTGTTTGAAGGCACCCCCTCCGCCAATAATGAGAATAATGGTCGCCGTAGGCGCCAGACATTCACTGGTGAAGCGAGAAATATCATGTTTGGTGAATCCACGTGTGAAGCCGAGTGAAAAGAGAGCAAATACGACAGAAATCAGCAGGGCAATGATCTCATGGCCGATAAATTCACTGAAAACGGTGAAGCCGCTCGTAGCATTTGGGTCAATGATGCTCGCTATTGAACCGATTAACATCAGAATGACCGGCAGCAATATGGTAAACAGGGTAATACCGAACCCAGGCATGTTGCTGTTTGTTTTGGTTGCGAATTGTTCAGCCAGTTCAGCTGGCGGTTCGGTGTGTATTCTTTTGCCAATAAATTTACCAAACAAAGGACCTGCAATTATCGCTGTAGGAATACCAACAATAAGGGAGTACAAAATGGTTTTACCCAGATCTGCGCTGAAGGCTTCAATTGCAATCATTGGCGCCGGATGCGGTGGAACCAAACCGTGTACAGTCGATAGACCTGCCAAAATGGGGATACCAATCTGCAGCAATGACATGTTGGTTTTACGCGCAACGGTGAAAATGATGGGGATCATCAAAATAACGCCCACTTCGAAGAAAACAGGAATACCGACAATAAATCCAACAATCATCATGGCCCAGTGCACACGTTTCACACCAAACCGATCGACCAATGTAGTTGCAATGCGCTCGGCACCGCCAGATTCGGCCATCATCTTACCGAGCATCGTACCGAGGGCAATAACAATTGCGATGGTTCCAAGTGTGCCGCCGAGTCCCCCAGTAATGGAAGAGATCACATCGGCAGGTTTCATGCCTGTCAGCAAACCGAGCATTAATGCGGATAACAAAAGGGTGATAAAGGGATTCCATTTATATTTGGAGATCAAGACGATCAGAAAAACGATCGCAATTAATGTCCAGACCAATAATGTTGCATTATGGGATAGTCCAAAAAGAGTGCTCATGATGTGGTGTGCTCCTTTATTTCTGATATAGAACGCTTACAAGTGAGATTAACTTCATCAACTGTATTCATGTCAGTACTGCAGAAGAGGTGTTGGTGAAAATGTAGCTTTATCATGCCCAAAACTAAAATAAAATCGCATTTTGTATACTTGTCGACAAGTTAAACCGCAATCATTCACGACGGATATGATTGCAAACGCCTTGCACCATTAGGAGTGAAAGCTTTCGTGCAGGGTTTTGCCTGAATCTTGGAAATATGTGCGAACTCCAGCCTGAATGAGCATTTGGTCACCGGATTCGAGTGCTTCAACGAGCAAACGGTGTTTCTCAATTACAGCGCTTACTTTCTGCTCGCCTTGAACAAATACTCTGCGCGTCGTGAGCAGCATGACGGTCATCACAACATATCGAATACTGTTCCATAGATGTGAAATACGGGAATGCTGAGCAGCTTCAATGATGGTTTCGTGGAAAACGAGATCCTGATAGGCAAATTCGACGGCGTCCTGATGTCGGCCAGCGAGTTGCATTTTGTCGATCACGTTACGCAACTGGGTGATCAACGAATCTGGAACATCGCCTGCGAGTCGCTGCTGCACAAAGCTTTCAATCAGGAAACGGACATCATACAATTCTTCGACATCCTTGATTCGTAGTCCCAGGACAACGACACCCATACGTTCTAGCCGAATAAGACCTTCATTGGACAAAGTTCTTAACGCTTCACGGACAGGTGAACGACTGCTGTCAAAATCAGCCGCAATTCGATTTTCCGACAAAATCTCTCCAGGTCGAAGGGTACCGCTGATGATCCGCAGCCTTAATTCGCAGGCAATGGCTTCACCACGGGAAGCTCCTTGAAGCCAGGAAGAAGGAAATAGCATATGGCTAACGCTCCTATTAATAAGTAATCAGTTCATTACTGATCATAGCATAACTATTTTGCGGACTGGACATTTCAGCTCAATCCATCGTCTGTAGTATGCATTATAACTGCTAATGTTTTTTTCAAAGGACTACTTGTATACAAGATGTGATTTTTATCCTACACCTTTCTCAAAAGCTTGTAAACCTTAATTGAAGCGGATACAACCTGATCAGAATTCAACTATACAGGAAGCCTATAATCATTATCCACATGTGAATAACTTTAAACAGGGTGTAATGAAGGATATAGCCGGTATTAGAGGGTGTGGATAACTATTATAGCTGTAATATCGTGATCTAATCAGGGTCTGGGGATAACTTTTGGAGCTATCTTCGAGGCTTGGTAATGATAATAAAGTGAACGGACTGTGGTCATTATTTTGGGTGGGATGGAGAACGTATATAAAAGAGGGAGAAGCCTCGAGCCTTACAGTTGACTTTTCCAGGTGATCATGGTTAAATATATAAAGGTGTTTTCTGTGAAGATGAAAGTGATTCATCACATAAGTATTTCCTTGTGAGGAGGTGCAATACATTGAGACCTACATTCAAACCGAACGTTAGTAAACGTAAAAAAGTTCATGGTTTCCGGAAAAGAATGAGCACGAGCAACGGCCGTAAAATTTTGGCCGCACGTCGCCTTAAAGGCCGTAAAAACCTGAGTGCTTAATGCATTGAAGACCACCGAGGTGGTCTTTTTTTTCTTAATTTGGGTCATTTCAGACTGGATGCTGGTACAGATCAGGTCTGAATGGTCTGCGAAAAAGTCCTGAATACACATCTATGTATGTTAAGTGAGTTTTCCATTTTCGAAAACTTACCTTATATAAGGATGAATGCTGGTTTAGTTGAAATAGCTGGATCTGCAATCATCCAGGATGAATGTTTGCTCGGTTTAAATGACCGACCAACAAACATCTCAAATGAGTTGTCGTCAAGACGGTTTACCGTTATTCAAGAAAGCCTATACTAAATCAGTAATGAGGCCTCCGTCAATAACAATGGTGGAGAACAGCAAGGAGAAGCGCCGTGTATAAAAGACTGCGTCTACGAAACCGGGCGGACTTTAGCCGCGTATACCGGTATGGGAAATCGTTTGCCAATCATCAATTCGTGGTGTATGGCTGTCGCCGTAAAGATACGGAACAATTCCGGGTGGGTGTATCATGCAGCAAGAAAATCGGAAACGCTGTCGTACGCAACCGGATGAGACGCATGATTAAGGAAATTGTTCGTCATCATGAGCATGAGATTGTCACGCAGATGGATCTGATTTTCATCGTCAGAAAAGGTGCACTGGACATGCCCTATAAAGAGATGGAAAAAAGCCTGCTACATGCGATGCGCAAAGGCTCTCTTTTGAAGTCGGGCAAGCGGTAAGCTTCGGTTTATTTGTCCTCCTAATTATGGTATGATTTACGGTGGAATGGAATGGTTAAGAGAGGGGTTATGAAGTGTCGCGATTGAAGACATCAAAGGGGAAGTGGATTCTCCTCATTGCAGTCATTGCAATGGTCACTATACTCGCCGGATGTACTCCACAGGGAGCCGGGGTTACTACGGAAGATCTGAAGAATAGTGATTCATTCTGGCAAAGTAATGTAGTTTACTGGTTCTCTTATGCACTCGATACGTTCGCAGAATGGTTTAGCGGCGAATATGGACTAGCTGTCCTCGTGATGGTGCTTATTGTACGGACATTGATTTTACCATTAACAATGAAGCAGGTCCGTAGCTCCAAAGCCATGCAGGCGATTCAGCCGCAGCTGAAGGAGATTCAAGCCAAGTTTAAAGATACACCTGAGAAAGTTCAGCAAGAAACAATGAAGTTGTTTCAGGAGAACAAAGTTAATCCGATGGCGGGTTGTCTGCCACTTCTGATTCAGATGCCGATTTACATCGCACTTTATAACTCAATTTACGGAAACTCCAGTCTGAGAACACATGACTTCTTGTGGCTCCAGCTCGGGGAACCGGATCACCTGTTTATTTTGCCAGTGCTGGCTGCCATTACAACATTCATTCAAACGTGGATGATGATGCGTATGAACCCTGCACAGCAAGTTGGTCCGATGCAGTTTATGCTGTGGGTATACCCAATTTTGATCTTCGTGATGTCTTATCAGTTCCCGGCAGCACTTCCGCTGTACTGGTTCTACAGTAACATCTACACGATCGTGCAAAACTATTTCCTTTACCGGAATAATGATAAAATCGTGGCTGAGGTCAACGTGAAGCAGAATAGCTCTTCCAAAAATGGAGCTAAACGCAAAAACGGTGGCAAAGCGACCGTCTCTGGAAAAGGGTCGAAAGGGGCCAAAAAATCGAAATGACCAAAGTCATTACGTCAGGAAAAACCGTTGAAGATGCTGTAAACCAAGGATTGACCGAGCTTGGCGTGAGTCGGGACAAGGTCGAGATACAAGTGTTAGAGCAGCCGTCAAAAGGATTCCTGGGTTTGATCGGGGTGAAGGCGGCCAAAGTTGAAGTAAAACTATTGCCTGTACCCGAAGTTGTTCAACAGCCGATCAAGCCAGCCGCGCACGTACCTGAAGTAGATGCATTACTTGAGGGTGTCGCAGCTAAAAATCCCTATGAAGAAGCGGCTGCTTTCTTGAAAGAGGTCGCAGCAGGTATGGGACTGGATGTTGAAGTGCATATCAAAAAACAGCGGGACGGACATATCTTCAATATTGCGGGTGAAGACCTGGGCATGATTATTGGCAGACGTGGACAGACGCTGGATGCGCTTCAGTATCTAACGAACATTGTAGCGAACCGATACTCGGAAAGCTTCGTTCGAATTGTGCTCGATGCTGAGAATTTCCGTCAACGTCGGCGGAAGACGCTGGAGGATCTGGCTGAACGACTGGCTGGACAAGCAATCCGTACCGGCAAGGAAGTTGTACTGGAGCCAATGCCTCCGCTCGAACGAAAAGTCATTCATGCTAAACTGCAAAATCACCCGCAGATTAAGACGTTAAGTAAGGGTGAAGAACCCAATCGGCGTGTGGTTATTACGACGAAATAACACGAAATTGAAGACGCAATGGCTTCCTGCCCGGTGCAGAAGCCATTGCTTTTTTCGTACAGAAGCAATTTGATAAGGTGCGTAGCATAGGTAAACACTGAACTTAATATGATAAGCAGCGTGTCATATGATATATCATCAATAGATTTGAAAATGAATATGGCGTCCCCCGAGGGGCGGCAATTTTAAAATAGAGCAAGGAGAGATAACCATGATCAGTGATACGATCACAGCGATATCAACGGCTGTCGGAGAGGCGGGTATTGCCGTGATCCGGGTCAGCGGCCCGGATGCAGTGTCGGAGACAGAAAAGATTTTTCGCAGCAAAACCCCTTTAACTCAGGCAGCATCTCATACGGTTCATTATGGTCATATCATAGATCCCGTTAATGGGGAGAAGATTGAGGAAGTACTGGTTACGGTAATGCGCGCACCACGTTCATTCACAACAGAGGATGTCGTGGAGATCAGTGCACATGGTGGTGTAGTGTCCGTAAAGCGGGTTATGGACCTGCTGCTGCAGCTCGATATTCGTCTGGCTGAACCCGGTGAATTCACGAAGCGTGCCTTCCTCAATGGGCGGATTGACCTGTCCCAGGCTGAAGGCGTCATGGATCTTATTCGTTCCAAATCGGACCGGGCTTTCTCGGTTGCATTAAAACAAGTTGAGGGTAAACTGTCCTCCAAACTGCGTGATCTACGATATACACTGGTGGAAACACTGGCTCACATTGAAGTAAATATCGATTACCCTGAGCATGATGTCGAGTCATTAACATCTGATTTTATTAAAGAAAAGTCCAGCCAGGTTATGACTGAGATCGATAAATTGCTGACGACAGCAGAGCAAGGAAAGATCCTGCGAGAAGGTATCACTACGGCTATCGTTGGACGACCTAACGTAGGTAAATCTTCATTGATGAATACACTTGCGCAAGATAATCGGGCCATCGTCACGGACATTCCAGGAACAACTCGTGATGTGATCGAGGAGTTCATTACGATTAATAATATCCCGCTGAAGTTGCTGGATACGGCAGGAATCCGGGAAACGATGGACGTTGTAGAGAAGATCGGGGTAGAACGCTCTCGTTCTGCGGTAAGTGAAGCCGATCTGATCCTGATGGTTGTGAATGCTGCGGAGCCACTTCATCCCGATGAGATTGAATTATTGGAACAAATCCGCGGTAGACAATCGATAATCATTATGAATAAAATGGACTTAACGCCACAGGTAGAACGTGACGTGCTGCTTCGTTACATTCCGGAAGAACGGCTTGTACCGATGTCAGTGAAAGATGATCTGGGTGTGGATCGACTGGAAGATGCCATCTCTACGCTATTCTTCAGTGGTAAACTGGAGTCCGCCGATCTGACCTATGTCAGTAATGTGCGTCATATTGCTTTGCTCAAGAAAGCGAAGCAGTCCCTGGTGGATGCCTATGAAGCGGCAGAGCAGTTCATTCCGATCGATATGATCCAGATTGATGTTCGTTTGGCGTGGGAGCATTTGGGTGAGATTGTTGGAGATACAGCACATGATGCATTAATTGATCAGATTTTCTCCCAGTTCTGTCTAGGAAAGTAAAAATAATATACTGCGGATTGACTTGAATCGTAGTGTATGATGGAGAGGTACAATTTCTGCCCGTTGTCAAAGGATGGAATGATGTTGTTGCCATTACGTGTTGGTTTCATATAGATAGGAATGCAAGTTCCGATGAACGGTTAGAAGTATTTCGTTTCATTATTGTAGTACATGATCCGACTGTGTGGCTTACACCAAATGCAGCGGAATAAGGAGGTAAACAGGTATGGCTTTTGATGGCGGCAGTTATGATGTAATCGTCGTTGGTGCAGGACATGCTGGTGTGGAATCCGCGCTGGCCGCAGCCCGTATGGGGTCCAAAACACTAATGATTACGATCAATCTGGATATGGTGGCCTTTATGCCTTGTAACCCATCGATTGGGGGACCGGCCAAAGGACATGTTGTGCGTGAGATTGATGCACTTGGTGGAGAAATGGGACGGAATATCGATAAAACCTTTATTCAGATGCGAATGCTCAACACGGGTAAAGGGCCTGCTGTTCATGCGCTTCGTGCTCAAGCAGATAAATTCTCCTACCAGCATAAAATGAAGGAAACGATGGAGAATGAACGTAATCTGACGATGCGTCAGGGTATGGTTGATCGACTGATCGTTGAAGACGGAAAATGCGTAGGCGTTGTGACTCAGACCGGAACTGAGTATCGGGCCAAAGCGGTCGTTCTGACCACAGGCACATACTTGCGCGGTAAAGTGATTATGGGTGAGTTGATGTATGAGAGTGGACCGAACAATCAACAACCATCTCTTAAATTGTCAGAGCACCTGCGTGAACTGGGCTTCGAACTGGTCCGTTTCAAAACAGGTACACCACCACGTGTACACAAGGATACGATTGATTTTAGCAAAACCGAAATTCAGCCTGGCGATGATGAGCCGAAGTTCTTTTCCTATGAAACAGAATCTTCTGATAATGAGCAGCTGCCTTGCTGGTTGACGTATACATCTGTGGAAACACATCAGATTATTAATGATAATTTGCATCGTGCACCGATGTTTTCAGGTGTAATCGAAGGGACTGGGCCTCGTTATTGCCCATCCATTGAAGATAAAATTGTCCGGTTTAGCGACAAACCGAAACATCAGATCTTCCTGGAGCCGGAAGGCAAAAACACATCCGAGTATTATGTGCAGGGACTATCTACGAGTCTGCCAGAAGACGTTCAGCTCGCGGTTCTGCGCTCCATTCCGGGTATGGAAAAAGTGGAAATGATGCGTAACGGTTATGCGATTGAATACGATGCGATGGTGCCTACACAATTGTGGCCATCACTTGAAACTAAACGTCTGCCAGGCCTGTTCACAGCGGGACAGATTAATGGTACTTCGGGTTATGAAGAAGCGGCCGGACAGGGTGTTATGGCCGGCATTAATGCTGCACGTAAAGTACAAGACAAAGAGCCGATTGTGCTTGATCGTTCGCAAGGTTATATTGGCGTGCTGATTGATGATCTGGTGACAAAGGGTACGAATGAACCGTATCGTCTGTTGACTTCACGTGCCGAGTATCGTCTGTTGCTTCGTCATGATAATGCTGATATGCGTTTGACGGAAATCGGACATGATATTGGACTGATCCCTGAAGATCGTTATGCCAAATTCCTGGATAAAAAGGCGAAAGTCGAGCAGGAAGTTGCACGTCTGAAAGTCGCCAAAGCTCGTCCGGTTGAAGTGAACGCGAAGCTGGAAGAATACGGGTCTACACCTATTCAGGATGGAAGTACGTTGCTTACCTTGCTGCGTCGCCCAGAGCTGGGATATGACCTGATTGAGCAACTCTCACCATCTGAGGTAGAACTGACAGCAGATATGAAGGAACAAGTTGAAATTCAAATCAAATATGCGGGTTATATTGAGAAACAATTGATCCACGTGGAACGTTTGCAAAAGATGGAGAAAAAGAAAATACCGGATACCATCATATATGATGAGATTCATGGTCTGGCTATGGAAGCCAAACAGAAGCTCACTAAGATTCGTCCAATCTCGATTGGGCAGGCGTCTCGTATTGCTGGAGTTACTCCTGCAGACATCTCCATTCTGCTGGTCTACCTGGAGCATTACAACCGTGTAACCGCAGCAAGGGGACAATAATGGACGATATTCAACAGCAACTGCAGCGGCGCTTAAAGAAACATGGATTAGAGCTGGGAGAACTTCAGCTGGAGCAGTTTGAACTATATTTTCAGGAGCTGGTAGCCTGGAATGAAAAGATGAATTTGACCGGTATTACGGATCGGGAGCAAGTATATACAAAGCATTTCTATGATTCGGTATCACTGGCGTTTTATACAGATATGACAAAGGTGAATAAGCTTGCTGATATTGGTTCAGGAGCAGGATTTCCTGGGTTACCCCTGAAAATCTGTTTCCCGCACATCAAGTTGACGATCATTGATTCGTTGAATAAACGTATTGGTTTTCTACAGCATGTAGTAGATATCCTTGGTCTGACTGATGTGGAGTTGGTACACGGCCGTGCTGAAGAGATTGGACGCAAAGAAGGGTATCGTGACAGTTACGATCTCGTTACGGCGCGTGCAGTAGCCAAGCTGGCTGTGCTTAACGAATTTTGTCTTCCCTTTGTTCGCAAAGGTGGAATGTTCGCTGCGATGAAGGGCGGAGACCCACGTGAGGAAATGAAGGAAGCGGAGTTCAGCTTCAATCAGTTGAAAGGACGGGTAAAAGCCGTTCATCCTTTCCAGCTGCCGGTTGAAGAATCAGAGCGTCATATCATCCTGATTCAGAAATTCGATAAGACACCTTATAAGTATCCGCGCAAACCAGGAACTCCAATGAAAACTCCGCTGGTATAGTGCGTGATGGTTATGAAGTCAGTCAAAACTAAAAACTAAACAAAATAGAATTTTAGACATGGATAAAGAGGATGTTTCACGTGAAACATCCTCTTTTTTGTGTCTGCTGAAATGAAGAAATGGATCAACATTACAGATACTCCATATCACATATCTAATTAAATCTTGAGTAATGATGAATTTAACGTACGGTAGCTCTTGAACACTTTCAGAAATTGAATGTGTACAAGTCGTTATATTTCTAATATTCACACAGAAAAAGCAGGAAAATTAGAGGAGTTTAAAGAATAGGTAAGCATAGGATTATGATAGAAAAGATGATAGAATAGAAGTATCCGATCCTGGGTTACAGCGATCATAGATTATATGTATAGATAGATGGATATGCGTTCAATGTTGCATGACAGGAAGCGTTATGAAAGGCAAAACTTATTCCAAGAACGATGCATGTGAAGGGTCGCTTATGGAATAAGAAGCACCTGCAAAGACTGTGGGAGCTATTACGAAACTAGGTGGTAATCTGCGGAATGAAAGAACAATTTTCGAAGTTGTTTGGTTTGGCGGAGCGCAATAACGGAGATGAGATCAAACAGATTCCGGTTAATGAAATTGTGAGCAGCCCATATCAACCCCGTACTATTTTTGATGATGATAAAATTGATGAGTTGTTGCAGACGATCAAAACACATGGCGTAATTCAGCCTATTGTCGTTCGCGTGCGAAATGGATCATATGAGATTATTGCCGGGGAACGTCGCTGGCGTGCAGTTCGAAAACTGGGTTTGGATACGATTCCGGCTATTGTACGTGAATTCAACGATTCTCAGGCCGCATCCATTGCACTGATTGAGAACTTGCAGCGTGAAGGATTGACTTCAATTGAAGAAGCCGTTGCTTATCAGAAGCTGATCGACTTGCATCAACTGACACAGGAGAGTCTTGCACAACGACTCGGCAAAAGCCAGTCAACCATCGCCAACAAAATTCGGTTGTTACAGCTCCCGGAAGGCATTAAGGCCGCATTGATGGAACGCAAAATTTCTGAACGGCATGCAAGAGCATTACTTTCTCTCGATACGGAAGAACTGCAGATGAAGTTGCTCGGTGAGATTATCGAAAAAGAATTGAATGTGAAACAGACTGAGGCGCGTGTTGCCTTCTACAAGGAATCTTCCAAGATCAAAAAGTCAAAACGGGTTTCCTTTACCAAGGACGTAAGACTGGCACTTAATACGATTCGCCAATCCATTGATATGGTAACTGGCTCTGGTCTGGATATCAAAACAAAAGAAGCAGACCATGAGGATCATTACGAGATCGTTATCCATATTCCAAAACGCAAATAATTGAAGCTTATGGCGGCAATGGGCCGCTTTTTATGTCTATAAAGCAAGATGGGTCTGAAATGTTTAGAGAACGGTATATGGATGGAACGGTAGTTGTTGTTTGTGTGGACGATAGCCACCTGCTTTTTGTTAACAATATCTCACAACCTACAAGAAAAGACTCCTATTTTATTTGAGGTGAAGTAATTGTCTAAGATTATGGCCGTAGCAAATCAAAAGGGCGGTGTGGGGAAAACGACGACATCTGTTAACTTGGGTGCAGGACTGGCTTCACTCGGGAAAAGAGTATTGCTTGTCGATATTGACCCTCAGGGGAATACAACTAGCGGAGTCGGAATCAATAAAGCAGATGTGGCTAATTGTATATATGATGTCATTATTAATGAGGTTCCTCCTCAAGAAGCGATTGTGGAGACTCAGATTGAAGGCCTTCATATCATACCTGCAACGATTCAGCTTGCCGGAGCCGAGATCGAATTGGTGTCCACGATATCACGGGAAGTTCGCCTGAAAAAATCACTCGCCATGGTGAAAAAAAACTATGATTACATACTGATCGATTGTCCACCATCCCTTGGTATGTTAACGATCAATTCGTTGACTGCTTCCGATTCGGTGATCATTCCGATTCAGTGTGAGTATTATGCACTTGAAGGATTAAGCCAATTGCTTAATACAGTTCGTCTGGTACAGAAGCATCTGAATACTTCCTTGCAGATTGAAGGAGTATTGCTGACGATGTTTGATGCACGGACCAATCTGGGGATCCAGGTTATTGAAGAAGTGAAAAAGTATTTTCAACAAAAAGTATATCAAACGATTATTCCGCGTAACGTACGGCTTAGCGAAGCACCATCTCATGGTCAATCCATTATCACGTATGACCCTCGGTCAAGAGGGGCGGAAGTGTATTTAGAGCTCGCAAAGGAAGTGATTTCTTATGAGTAAGCGGCTTGGAAAAGGTCTTGATGCCCTCATTCCTTCGCTTTCAATTAATGACGATGATAAAGTCGTAGAAATCCCGATTAGTCAACTGCGGGCTAACCCCTATCAACCACGTAAGGTATTTGATGAAGGCGCAATACATGAACTGGCTGAGTCTATCCGTCAGCATGGTGTCATACAACCTATTATTGTTCGTCCTGTATTACGAGGTTATGAGATTATTGCCGGAGAACGAAGGTTCAGAGCATCGCAATATTGTGGTAATGCCACCGTACCCGCTGTAGTTCGCAACTTCAGTGATCAGCAGGTAATGGAGATTGCGTTGATCGAGAATCTGCAACGGGAGAATCTGAATGCCATGGAAGTTGCAGTTGCTTATCAGGGGTTAATGGACCAATTCGCGTTGACTCAGGAAGAGTTGTCTGTAAAAGTAGGTAAATCACGTTCTCACATTGCTAACTTCTTGCGTCTGTTATCATTGCCCGAAGAAGTAAAAGACCATGTTTCACGTGGAACATTATCTATGGGACATGCACGCGCGATCGTGGGTGTTAAAGATGAGGTTGTGGTGAAGCAACTTGCCAAACAAACCATTGATCAGCAATGGAGTGTGCGTGAGTTGGAGGAAGCCGTTCAACAACTGGACCGATCCAAAACAGGTGAGGCTAAAGCCAAATCGAAGTTGAAAAAGAAAGATCCATTCATTGATACGGTGGAAGAATCGCTGCGTGAACGTTTCAAAACAACAGTGAAAATCAAGCACAATAAAGATAAAGGTAAAATTGAGCTCAACTACTACAGTCAACAGGATCTGGAACGGCTATTGGAATTGTTGCAATAATAGTCGGATCGATGATTCATTAACAACATGCGGGGCTTACTCATGTCATGACATATCGCCTCTGTACCATGGAGAAACGATATGTCATTCTTTGTTTACAGGGTGATCTATGCAATACGTACAGGTGAATAACTAACTTATGGGACAGAGGTGGTTGTGAGGTGGAGGGAATTATCTATCTGGATCATGCAGCAACATCTTGGCCCAAACCACCTGCTGTCGGTGAAGCAATGTTGAGTGCATTGGAGATTGCAGGGGCCAATCCCGGCAGAGGAAGTCACCGAATGGCTGTTCAGGCAAGTCGTGTACTCTTCGAGGCCAGAAAATCGATATCTGATATGTTTGGCATCAAGAATGCCAATGATGTTGCATTTGGATCAAATACGACAGAAGCTCTGAATCTGGCTATTCAAGGTTTGCTTAACGAAGGCGATCATGTCATTGCTACCATGGTTGAACATAATTCAGTCAGACGACCACTAGAGTATATGCGCAGATCGCGAAATGTAGAGATTGATTATGCACCTGTAAACAATGCAGGAGCCATCGATTTGGTGCAAATGGAACGTATGTTTCGTTCAAATACCAAGTTGGTGGTCTGTACACATAGTTCCAATCTGCTTGGCAGTATTCTTCCTATTGGGGAAATATCGCTCCTATGTCGTAAATATCAGGCGATATTACTAGTAGATGCAGCTCAGAGTGCTGGGGTTATGCCTGTGAATGTGCAACAATTGGGCATCGATATGCTGGCTTTTCCGGGACACAAGGGACTGCTTGGTCCTCAGGGAACAGGTGGCCTGTACATTGCGCCTGAGCTGGATGTGCAGCCTTTGCTTCATGGGGGAACAGGAAGCCAGTCAGAAGCACTGGAGCAGCCAAAGGTACGTCCTGATCGGTATGAGGCGGGAACACCCAATACTGTCGGGATCGCAGGGCTGAATGCGGGTGTGAAACATGTACTTGAGATGACACCGGCGTTCATCTACCAACACGAGTGGGAACTGACCCAACATATGATGGATGGGCTATCTTCCGTTAAAGGCATTCGAATGCTAGGTCCGGAGATAGGACAGCCCCGTACCGGGTTAGTATCTTTTACTGTGGAAGGGTATGATTCGGCACAACTTGCTTTCCGATTAGACCGGAATTATGGGATTGCAGTTCGCTCCGGTTTTCATTGTACACCGCTTGCTCACGAATCAGCTGGCACAACCGCTACCGGAGCGGTAAGAGCTAGTGTGGGATACAACTCGACAAGAGAACATGTCGATGTGTTCGTTAAGGCAGTATTGGAACTGACAGGGAGAATAGATTAGAGTTGTCATGACGTATTCATTTGACGCAGCACTGCATGATTAAGCTTATGAATATCGGGTTGATTTATAATGAATGGTAGTATTACAGACAGACGTAATCTGATCAAAAATATAGAGGGGTAGTTGCACTTACATGGCTGAATTAAACGAGCTGATTCTGGAACAGCTGTTATGGATTATTGGTGGAATGGCATTACTTACAGTGATCTTGCTGATTGTAAGTATTGCTCAAGGGGCAAAGTTACGAAAGTTTAAACGTAAATATGAAGCCATGATGGCTGGCAGTGGAGTGGAGGACCTTGAATCATTGCTGATTAATCTGAAAATTCAGATGGACAGCATTGAGGATGAACACAAACTGCAAACGAATCAGCTGCAAATTGTCATGCAAAAGCTGACCCGCATTCAAGGTAAAGTTGGCGTGAAAAGATACAATGCTTATGGAGAGCGTGGCAGTGATCTGAGTTTCTCGATGGCCATGATTAACGATAGCCAGGATGGGATGATCCTTACGGGGATATATAACCGTGACGGTTCTTATGTATATGCAAAACCTCTTAAAGGGGGAGAGTCCACGTACACTCTGTCCCCAGAGGAAAAGGAAGCTATTACTCTGGCACAGCAAGCAGAGTAGAACGTGTATGCCATTCCCGAATGGCCGAATACAGACTGCTGGATATAATCTCGGACATGCGCATGACGAGACTAAGCCGTGTGTTCTGTAAGACAAAGTATTCCATAAAGCCGCCGACGTTAACGATACCTGTTAGATGGATATCGCCGACCGGCGGTAATTCTTTATTTACCCCCGCACCGGGCTTGAGTGGGCCATTCACGACTTGAATGCATCCTACACTGGATGACTGACCAAGACAGGCATCAATCCCAATCACATAAGGGTTATGGTGTGTTTTCTGTATGTTGTGGAGTGTGTCCTGAAGGTTCATTGCATGAACTGGTTCATCTAAGGTACCGTACAAATGAAATAAAGGGCTGTCCCACTTGGAAAGTGCTGATCCGACCAGAGGACCAAGACAGTCGCCTGTTGAGCGATCTGTGCCGATGCAGACGATCACTACATTTTGCAGAGAATGGGCTTTATAGAGATGGAACATTAAACGATGGGTAATGGCAGAGTGAATGCCTGGATCGGTATGGGGGATTTTCAAACTGGTCAAGTCTTGTGATGAAAAGGAACGCGAAGTAGGATTCATAGGATCTATCCTTTCCCTTGGAATAGTAGTAACAGTATATGGAAAGGTAGAGCGTTTTATACTTCATGAGGACAAGCTTTTTCTCAAGGGTTGGACGTATGGTGAAAGGAGCGGGACATGGACGAATGGATTAACGATTGGATGCTGATTGCGTTTGATTCAACCCAGCAGGCACTACGTGCTGAAATGCTGCTGGAGTTTGCCGAGATAGAGATCGACTTGTTCCCTACGCCAAAAGAAATTACAGCAGGTTGTGCGCTATGTATCCAGTTTCCAAAAGAGGATCTGGAGCGGGTGCAGAAGATCATTCGTAACGAGTTCGTAGAGATCCGTGGCCTCTATTTCAAAACAGAAGACAGCTATGATAACATACCGATGTAGAGGAGAGATGAAGGATGTTGCCATTTCAGTTGGCTCAAGGGAATGGGACCGGTGCTACTGGTGCTGTGAATGAAGCCCTTCGTTGGACAGATAAAGTCTGGAACAAAATTGCAGATCCTGATATGTGGCTTAATATTATGTTTAGCTCAATCCGGATTATCATTATTTTCATTATCACCCGTATTGTTATTAAGGTCGTATATCGAATTATAGATCGTTCCATGGAACGCAAGCAGGAAGGTAAGATTCGCGTAAATCCGCGCAGATTCGTAACCGTAGGGGAACTGTTGAAAAATGCGACCTCCATAACATGTAATTTTATTATGATTCTGCTACTGTTATCAGAGATCAATATCCAAGTTGGACCGCTGCTGGCCAGTGCCGGTGTGCTCGGACTTGCCATTGGGTTCGGTGCACAGGGTCTGGTTAAGGATGTTATTACGGGTTTCTTCATTATATTAGAGGATCAATTCGCGGTGGGGGATGTTATTCAGACGGGGACCTACAAGGGAACGGTTGAAGTGATCGGGCTCAGAACAACCAAACTGGTCAGCTGGCAAGGTGAGGTGCATATTATCCCGAACGGGGCGATTGCAAGTGTAACGAACTACTCCATGTCCAATTCGCTAGCTGTAGTGGATATTCCGATGAAGGCGGATATGAGTCTGGATGAGTCTGTACACCTGGTGAAACAATCTTTGGTTGGGATCGAGGAACGTGATTTGAATATTGTGAAGGTCCCGGATGTACTCGGTATTCAGTCGATGTCTACATCAGAGTATGTGGTACGAATTGTGGCTGAATGTATGCCTAATTCTCGTGCTTCGGTGGAACGTCAGATTCAGGGCGATGTTAAAAAAACACTGGAGTATCATGAGATGAGCAATCAGGCAGCATTGGAACAGGCAGTAGCTCTGGAGAAAGATGAGGGGGATGGCACTGGTGGAGCGTAAAAGTTTCCAGCTTGGGGATATCGTGCAGATGAAGAAGCAACATCCCTGTGGCAGTAATGAAATGGAGATCATTCGAATGGGAATGGACATTCGAATCAAGTGTGTTGGATGTAAACACAGTGTGTTGATTCCAAGAGCGAAATTTGAAAAAAACATGAAAAAGGTATTGCGCTCAGCCGAAGATTCCACAGAATCCTGACGTTGCAATATTTCAGGATGTAATGCTCGTAATAACGTTTACATGTAGGCCCCGTATGGGTGTTGCGTTCTGTAAATGATCATGCTATAATCAATATTGCTGCGGAAAGGTACCCAAGAGGCCCAAGGGGGCTGACTCGAAATCAGTTAGGCGTGTCACAGCGTGCGTGGGTTCGAATCCCACCCTTTCCGCCACTTCAATTACAATTTACTCAATTCATGTTGAGTTTAATAAAAGATCGTTAAGAAGACCTTCCATTAGGAAGGTCTTTTTGTTTAACCTTGTATAAAAACAAAGAGCCCCGAAGGGCTCTCTGTCCGGCGGTGCATTTGTTTGTTAGGAAACAATCGGTCGTAACAATCAGAAACTTGGTATACTGCACGTAGCAATACGCGTGCTTCAGACGAAGGGCCTTACAACACACAACCACTTGCTTCTTAAATTACGTGATGAATCTCCAACAGCGAATGATCGGCTTCGTTGTCCAACGGAACCACACCTCTCTCGTGCACCGCCTGATTGTATTATGTGCTTTATTCCGGTTTATATACATGGAGCTGAAAAAAATGTTGATTAGTGGACACGGGCCTTGGTCAGTTTCTTCCACTTGCGATTATGATTGCTTGTTTCCGGGAAAGCTTCGCCCTTTTGTAGCGTTACTCGTTTTGGATTGTTAATCTCCGTGTGAAAACTGTTTTCGCCAATCTCGGTATACTCACCATCATTGGGGGCTTTGTCCCCTGGTTCGAACTCGGTTTGTTCACCCATGATAAAACCTCCTCTACAGATTATGTTTCAGTGTTGCTTCTCTAGTGTGCACCAGAGCTCGGGTGATCATGTGCCAATATGTACAGGGAACGTTTGCTTGCACTTTGGCTCGGTTTTTGTTATATTAATATAGTTCGAGTTTGTGCTCGTTCCTTGCTCTCAACCTAGATTGAGGGCCAGAGTCCATAAGGAGGTGAAAATTATGCGCAAATATGAAGTGATGTACATTATTCGTCCTGACATTGAGCAAGAAGTTGTTCAAGCTACAGTCGATAAATTCCAAGGCATCATCTCCAACGGCGGTGGTGAAGTTACAGCTCACGACGTTATGGGTAAACGCCGTCTTGCGTATGAGATCAAGAAATTCCGTGATGGTTTTTATGTTCTGGTACATTTCACTGCTGAACCAGCAGTTGTAACTGAACTTGAGCGTCTCATGAAGATTTCTGACGAAGTTATTCGTTATCTCATTACCAACGACGTTAAGTCTGCTTAAGACTACTCGTGATCAACGCACCAATACGCTCTGAAGGAGGGGATTACATTGTTGAACCGTGTCATTCTGATCGGCCGGTTAACCCGGGATCCTGAGTTGCGTTACACTCCAGCAGGAGTAGCAGTTACGCAATTTACTTTGGCAGTGGACAGACCGTTTACAAGCCAAGGGGGAGAAAAGGAAGCCGATTTCATTCCGGTCGTAACCTGGAGACAGCTTGCCGAGACCTGTGCGAACTACTTGCGCAAAGGACGCCTGGCTGCAGTCGAAGGACGCATTCAAGTACGGAACTACGAGAATAACGAAGGAAAACGTGTATACGTGACCGAAGTCATTGCCGATAATGTCCGTTTCTTGGAGTCAGCTAACCGTGATAATAGCGGTGGCGGCGGTGGGCAACCAATGCGTGAAGAGCCTTCTTATGGAGGCGGCGGACGCGCGAACAATAACAATAATTCGCGTAGCAACAATCAGGATCCTTTTTCCGATGACGGAAAACCGATTGATATATCGGATGATGATTTGCCATTTTAACATGAGCTGATACTCTTAGGAGATATGGGTTACATGATAGGAAAGGACTGAAAAGCATGGGCTTCAAGCAAAGAGAAGGCGGAGACAACGATAAAAGACCGGCACGTCGTGGCGGCCGTAATAAACGTCGTAAAGTGTGCTTCTTCACAGCTAACAAAATTACTCACATCGATTATAAAGATACGGACTTGCTTCGTAAATTTATCAGCGAACGTGGAAAAATTTTGCCACGCCGTGTAACAGGTACTAGCGCTAAATATCAACGCATGCTGACGATTGCAATCAAACGCTCCCGTCAAATCGCATTATTGCCATACACAACTGAGTAGTTTTTACTCAGCTTGCATACGAAGCAGTCGGCTTATAGCCGACTGCTTTTTTGTATGTATGAATAGAATTAACATGTCCACTCTAATATATGAAAGAATTCAATACTGTGGTGATGGAAGCATTTAAGGCTCAAATGAATTATAATAGAGTCTAATCGACTGAAAGATCCAGGCAGCAGGAATGGTTGTCATTCAGAATAAACATCAGGAGTGGACATGAATACTTCAAAACGTAAAGGCAAACAGAAAAAAAATAGAAGTTTGAAAACCTGGATCGTAGCTACACTAATACTTTCCATTATATATGTATGGTTACAGCAAAAAGGTGATATCGATAACATGTGGCCAGGGACACCGATCCAAGACGCTGCACCAATTACGGGTCTTCACCCTGTAGTGGCTGAGAATGAGGAATTATTGATACGCAAGACAGCCAGACGTGGAATAGAGATCGTTATAACCCACGGTTACCGAAGTTCCGATGAGCAAGATGCATTGTTTAACCAAGGACGCTCAAGTGCAGGCAATATTGTTACTAATGCACGTGGCGGTGAGTCATATCATAACTATGGATTAGCGATTGATTTTGCACTAAGGACGCCTGAAGGTGATGTGGTATGGGATATGGAACGGGATGATAACAAGAATGGCCAGGCTGACTGGATGGAAGTAGTGGAACTCGCGAAAGAGTTAGGTTTTACGTGGGGCGGTGACTGGGCTAACTTCCCAGATTATCCTCACTTACAGATGGATTTTGGTCTCAGTATCAATGAGTTAAAACGTGGTAAAAGACCTCCAGAAACGAAGTGAAGAGGTATTATATATACACTAATATGAATAAATATTAGAAAAGCTCTGCATTTTGCAGGGCTTTTTTCTTTCTTTTGTAAAATAAATGATAAAAGATTACAATTTGGTCTTTACATAAGCAAATAAATGAAACTATACTATAATAACTAGATTTTCTACTTTGGTGGCACTAATTATATCCAATGTAAGATTAAGGACTCCACATGAAAAGCGTTGAGCTATTGTTCTAGAATAGTTAACACTAAAACATATAACATTCACCTCACATTGATTTAGAGATTTCTACTACTCATTTCAACATATACTTATACATATGATGTAATTATTATGTTAGGTATACGTTGGAAGGATCAATTGATTATATATACCTCCCAGCTAAAAGTAGGATAAGATCTCTCAAACCCCTTGCCAAATGCCTTTATAACATTACTAACATCCAAATCTGTAGTATAGAAAACATTTATACCAAAAATCTCAAAATAAGCATTGACGTTAGCTAAAATTACACGTATGATTACATTAATTATTTTCCATTATAATTCCGCTAGGAATTATCAACATTAATTGACCAATGGTCTAAATAGACGTCTCTTAAACGTGATTCTCCTAAAGATTTGGTATTTTGTATAAGCTATTGTTCGTTATCTTCAAGAACTTGGAAATATGCAGAAGATGCATTCTTCTACACACGAACACAATCTACGGAAATTATGGGGTTAGGGTGATTGATTTGAATACAGAGCTATTGGAAGTCAGAAATCTAACAACATCATTCAGAATTGAAGATGACTATTACGCAGCAGTGGATCACGTTAACCTAACGGTGAAGAAAAATGAAGTGTTGGCCATTGTAGGCGAATCCGGGTCAGGTAAAAGTGCTTTTGCATTCTCTCTTATGGGTTTGCATAACAAAGCAAAAATTGAAGGCCAGATTCTCTATAAAGGCCAGGACATTGCCAACATCTCCCCAAACAAGTTGAATAAGCTACGCGGTAAAGAAATGGGCATGATTTTTCAGGACCCATTGTCCGCACTAAATCCTCTAATGATTATTGGTGAACAGATTGAAGAGATCCTCACACTTCATCAGTCCAAGCTTTCTTCCAGAGAGAAGAGAGAAAAGGTTATTCACTTATTGAATCAGGTAGGGATTCCACGTCCCGAACAAATATACAAGCAGTATCCCCACGAATTATCTGGTGGTATGAGACAGAGAATTGTCATCGCCATCGCGATTGCCAACAAACCGGAACTACTTATAGCCGATGAACCCACGACGGCGCTTGACGTTACGATTCAACTACAGATTCTGGAACTGATCCGTGATCTGAAGAATGAGATTAACGCAGGCATTATTCTGATTACACATGATCTGGGTGTTGTGGCTGAGATGGCAGATCGTGTGGCAGTTATGTATGCAGGTGAAATTGTTGAAATCGCAGATATCTTCACGTTGATGAATGATGCGAAGCATCCGTATACACGTTCACTGTTGAACTCTATCCCTACCCTATCTGAAGAAAGATCCAAATTGCATGTTATCCAAGGCATCGTGCCTTCACTCAAAAATCTTCCTCGCAAAGGGTGCCGATTCAAGGCCCGAATTCCATGGATTAGTGATTCGGCTCATGAAGAGAACCCACAGATGCATGAAATTGCACCAGGTCACTATGTACGTTGTACCTGTTACCAGCACTTTCATTTCCCTGACCAAGCTGAGGAGGAATAACATAATGGCATTACTCGAAGTAGAAGGACTCAAGATACACTTTCCGATTCGCGGTGGATTGCTCAAACGGGAAATTGGCAGTGTAAAGGCTGTTGATGATGTTAGCTTTTCCATTGAACAAGGACAGACCTATGGTTTGGTTGGTGAATCCGGTTCGGGCAAGACGACAACAGGCAGAGCCATTATTGGGCTAAATCATGTCACTGACGGAAAGATCCTGTTTAACGGTCAGAATCTGGCTACAGAGCGACGGAAGAACAGGCAGCTTCAGCGGGATGTACAAATGATCTTTCAAGATCCGTATTCATCACTGAATCCCAAGAAGCGGGTTATTGATATCATCGCTGAGCCATTTCGAAACTACGAGCGTCTGACGGCTACCGAGGAGAAAAGACAAGTAAGAGAATTACTTGAAAAGGTGGGCCTTAGTCCAGAATCAATCTACAAGTATCCGCATGAATTCTCAGGGGGACAACGTCAGCGGATTGGCATTGCACGGGCTATTGCACTAAAGCCGAAGCTAATTATCGCTGATGAACCTGTATCTGCACTGGATGTATCCGTACAGGCCCAGGTACTCAACTTCATGCAGGAAATTCAAAAAGAACTGAATCTGACATATCTGTTCATCAGTCACGATCTGGGCATCATCCGCCATATGTGTGATGAGATTGGAATTATGTATAAAGGTCGATATGTGGAACAGGGCACAACGAATGATATTTTTGAGAATCCGCAACACATCTATACCAAACGTCTTATTGCAGCCATTCCGGATATGGACCCAACCAAACGAGAGGAAATGGTAGCCTTCCGTCAACAGGTCAAATCCGAGTATGAACATTCATACCGAAATTTCTTTGATGAGGAAGGGCTTGCATACTCGCTCCAATCCATTTCCGATACTCACCGAGTAGCTCTACCTCAGAAAGGTTGAAGGCCATATGTGGAAAACGATAGTACGCAGAATTATCATAATGATCCCTCAGATCTTTTTACTTAGTCTTTTGGTCTTTCTGATGGCCAAGGCCATGCCGGGGGATGCTCTAACCGGACTGCTTGATCCAAGCGTTGATCCCAAAGCATTGGAAGCCCAGCGAGAGAGACTGGGATTGAATAATCCTTGGTACGTGCAATATTGGGACTGGATCAAAAATGCCATACAAGGTAATTTTGGACAATCCTTCCGTTTCAAAATGCCAGTTACTGACCTGATTGGTCAGCGTGTAGCAAACACATTCTGGCTTGCACTTGCGACACTTGTACTGACGTACCTGATCGCGATCCCACTGGGGATCATCAGTGGTCGTTACAACGATACCTGGTCTGACCGGTTGATCACAGGCTACACTTACCTGGGCTTTGCTGCACCATTGTTCATCTTCGCATTGGTGATGGTATGGATCTTCGGTTTTCACTTTGGTTGGTTCCCGACAGGCGGAAGTGTTGCACCTGGACTTACACCGGGCACCTTCAGCTACGTAATGAGTAAGTTCTATCATCTGTTATTACCGGCACTATCCATGGCATTGATTACAACGGTATCTACCGTTCAATATTTGCGTAGTGAAATCATTGATATCAAACATAAGGAATTCGTTATTACAGCGAGAGCTAAGGGTGCCTCGGAATCCCGGATCTATAACAGACATATCTTAAGAAACTCGCTACTACCTATCGCCGCATTCTTCGGATATGAGATTACAGGACTTATCGGAGGTACGGTATTTATCGAAAGCATATTCAGTTATCCAGGTATGGGGCAGTTGTTCCTGAGTTCCATCTCATTGCGTGATTTCAGCGTTGTGACTGCACTCGTATTGTTATATGGCGTAGCTTCCATACTCGGGGCATTGCTGTCTGACATAATTCTAGGAATTGTAGATCCACGTATACGGATCAAGTAAGAACTTGAAGATTTCGGGGTGAAAACAAGATGAGCAAGGCCAACGAGGTAGTTGTAACTTCACAAAAAGTTGATAAAAGCCCCTCCAGCTTGAGTATTGTATGGCGGGAGCTTGTCAGAGATAAGGTGGCACTAATCTCGCTCATTTTCTTGGGCTTGGTCATGTTACTGGTATATGGCACGTCGCTCATTCTGAATCAGGATGATATCGTACGCGTGGATCTGTTTGCCTTATATGAACCGCCTTCTGCGCAATATTGGCTTGGAACGGACTATGGAGGCCGAGATGTATTCGGCCAACTGGTCATCGGTACACGTAACTCGCTGACCATTGGGATTATCGTTACGTTAATGACTGGCTTCATAGGTATCTTAATTGGCCTTTTATCCGGTTATTTCGGTGGAATGATTGACAACCTCTTCATGCGTGTTGTTGATTTCTTCATGATCCTTCCGATGTTGATGATTGTTATCGCGTTTGTTACAGCAGTACCGAAATACAATATCATCTCGTTCTCTCTAATCATGACGGCATTTCTCTGGATGGGTATTGCCAGGTTGATTCGCTCCAAAGCATTACAGGAACGGGAACTGGACTATGTAAAAGCTTCAAAAACATTGGGCTCTTCTCATTTGAAGATTATGCTCTCACAGGTTCTTCCGAATCTGAGCTCCATCATCATCGTAACGATGACATTGAATCTCGCTGCCAACATTGGCCTCGAATCAGGGTTATCTTTCCTGGGATTTGGTTTTCCCGAAAGCACACCTAGTCTTGGAACACTCGTAAGCTATGCTCAAAATCCGCAAACCCTGGAATCTAGATGGTGGATATGGCTACCCGCATCGGTACTGATCCTGGTACTGATGTTGAGTATAAATAATGTCGGACAAGCCCTCAAGCGTGCGACTGATGCAAGACAAAGAAGAGGTTAAGAAAAGGGAGGAAAGGTTCATGAAAAAGGGATTATTTTCACGGGGACTATTTTTCACGATGATGCTGGTCTTTGTATTGGTGCTCGCAGCATGCTCGGAGAAAGAAGCAGCTACTCCAGCTCCAGCTACAAACACAGAAGAGGGAAAAACAGAGGAAAAACCTGCTAATGAAGAGGGCGTTTACTCCATTGAAGACTTCAACAATGTCAAAACGAATGAAGGAACTGCGATCGAGGGCGGATCGATTACATTCGGACTTGTATCGGATACTGCTTTTGAAGGTACACTGAACTACAATTTCTATTCCGGTAACCCGGATGTTCAGGTTCTTCAATGGTTTGATGAAGGCTTGCTAACTTGGGATAAAGACTATGTGTACACTAACGATGGTGCAGCAACATATGAGACATCTGAAGATGGCAAAACGTTCACACTGACCATTCGTGACAATGTGAACTGGCATGATGGCAAGCCGGTAACGGCTGAAGATCTGCAATTTGCTTATGAAGTAATCGGTAACAAAGCGTATGATGGTCCACGTTACGACTCCAACTTCACTAGTGTCGTAGGTATGGACGAGTATCATGCTGGAAAAGCAAAAACAATCTCTGGTATTAAAGTGCTGAGCGACAAACAAATCAGCATTACGTATAAAGAATCTACTCCGTCCCTTCTGACAGGTGGCGTATGGACGTATCCACTGGCTAAACATATCTTCGGAGATATGGATGTAGCCAAAATGTCTTCTTCCAAAGAAGTACGTGAAAAACCAATTGGTTTTGGTCCATTTAAAGTAGATGTTATCACTCCAGGTGAGTCTGTAACTTTTGTTAAAAACGATGACTACTGGCGTGGAGCTCCAAAACTGGATAGTGTAACTCTGAAAGTTATCAACCCGACAACGGTTGTTCAAGAACTGAAATCTGGCGGGGTAGATCTCGTAGATGCATTCCCGACAGATCAATACAAAGACAATGCTAACCTGTCCAACGTAGAATTCCTGGGCACAATCGATCGTGCTTATACGTACATCGGTTTCAAACTGGGTACGTGGGATGAAGAGAACGGAAAAGTTGTAAGTAATGCCGAAGCAAAAATGGGCGACAAAAACTTGCGTAAAGCAATGTGGATGGCTGTAGATAATGACCAAGTAGGTAAACGTTTCTATAATGGCCTGCGTTGGAATGCAACAACCCTGATTCCACCATCTCACCCAGAATTTCATGATTCCAGTAATCCTGGTGTAAAGTATGATCCAGAAGCAGCGAAAGCATTGCTTGAAGAAGCTGGTTACAAACTGGATGGTGAATTCCGTACCAATCCGGATGGAACACCACTGGAAATTAACTTTGTGTCTATGACTGGTGGCGACACTGCTGAACCATTGGCACGTTACTACGTTCAATCATGGGCAGCTATTGGTTTGAAAGTAAACCTTGAAATGGTTGAGTTCAACAGCTTCTATGACCGTGTAGGTAACACAGGTAAAGATGATCCGAACATTGATGTGTATCAAGCAGCATGGGGCGTTGGTATTGACGTAGATCCATCTGGTCTGTATGGCCGCGATGCACTCTACAACTTCTCCAGATTCTCCAGCGAAGAGAATGACAAATTGCTGGCACAAGGTATCTCTGCTGAGGCATTTGATGTAGACAAGCGTAAAGAAATCTACAATCAATGGCAGCAGTACATGGTAGATGAAGTTCCTGTATTCCCTACACTGTATCGTGCAGTGGTGGCACCGGTTAACAAACGTGTAATGAACTATGCGATTGGTGATGGAACAGGCGTTTACCTGAGCGACCTGCAAGTTAATGCAGACAAAGCAGTTGTAGCTGAGTAATCCTTCTAAGTTGGCATCTATCTCTAAGTGTCCAAATTGGAAGAAAAGGTTACCTGAAACAGCTTAACACCGATTAAGGATTGGGGTCCTTTAAGATGTCGGTTGCTAGATTATAGCAAAGAATTCTCTTGGGAGAATGAACAAACGTGTCTTTAAAAACATGGATTCTGTACACTCTGGCATAGGTGTATGGGGTCCATGTTTTTTTTGTAACCAAAAAATAAAAAAAATTTAACTTTTTTCAAAAAAGTGCAGACAAAATGCCTCTTCACTTCGTCTATATAGGTAAGAGGTGATCATCTTATGAAAAAATGGTGGAAACGTGCAGGTATGCTGCTGGCTCTACTGCTCATTATATATTTGGGTGTGAAACCGGACATGCTGGTAGGCAAACCGGGAATTAAAGCTGAATCTGCTGTATTAATGGATATGAACTCCGAACAGGTCTTAATGGATTTTAATGGCTCCCGAGAGATTGCTCCAGCAGGCGTCAGTAAGTTGATGACAGAACTACTTGTGATGGAAGCCGTGATTAATGGAGATATAAGGTGGGACGATCTTGTTAATGTGAGTCTATATGCCAGTTCCGTGGGTGGCAGTCAATTGACCTTGAAGCAAGGGGAGCAATTCACCGTTCAGGAGTTGTTCCAGGTCGTAGCTGTCTATTCAGCAAACGATGCAGCGGTTGCTCTTGCAGAACATATTAGTGGTACAGAGCAGAATTTTGTTCATCAGATGAATCGGAAGGCAACTCAGATCGGACTGTCTGAAGATACACAATTCACGAATTCAACGGGCCTCAGTGAAAAGCTGCTCGGTCCTAACCGTCCGACGGAAATACAAGGGCAGACCTTGATGACGGCTATTGATGCATGCAAGCTTGCGCGATATCTGTTGAATAACCATCCCGAGATCTTAAGAATCTCCAGTCAGATGCAAGTATCAATGCATCAAAAAGGAATGTACATGAGCAACACGAACTGGATGTTGTCCTCCATTGGTGGGCCGTATGCTTACGATGGGAATGACGGATTGAAGACCGGGTATGATGAAGATTCCGGATATCATTTTGTTGGGACAGCTGAACGTGATGGAAAAAGGCTGATTTCAGTTGTATTTGGAACGGAAACTCGTGAAGGTCGTTTTATCGAGACACGGAAGCTGTTCAATTATGGATTTTCCGGTTCAAAATAACGGGTGAACATGAATATCATCTAAGAGACTCTTCTCGCTGTTAACTTGTGGTTAATCATGGTAAAATGACTTACGTATAATTCCATATTATTCTGTAATTCACATTAAAGGAGGAAATTCTTTGAACGCAATTAGCAAAAAGGTATATGCACTTACCCTTACCATGGCTATGTCTATTGCTCTGATTCAACCAGCCGTGCAGGCTGCAGAAGCCGTGAAACCTACAGCTGCTGTCTCGGAAGCCATAGCTTCCAAGGCAACACAGACATTACAGCAACTGGGATACATAGATGAAATCACAGAATTAACGACTCCAATCACTCGTGCAGAGGCAGCGATCATTCTTCAACGTGTACTTCAATTGGATACGCCTACGTCACTTACAGGTTTTGCAGACGTTTTGCCCGAGAATGAAGCTGCGCCTGCGATCTACGCCCTGAAGCAAGGTGGGCTCATTCAAGGGAAGGCCAAAGGCTATGCTCCGGATGCTCCGCTTACACGTGCACAGATGGCATCGTTGTTCACGCGTGCATTCGAACTGAAGGATAATGGAATCCAGGTAGTATACAGTGATGCCGATCAGATTCCAGCTGTTCATGCAAATGACGCTGCACGGGTTAAACAGCATTTTATTATCGAAGGTAGCGCATTTAATGCCAAACAATCGGTGACTCATGGTGAATTCGCGGATGCGCTGTATCTCGCACTCGGGCTGGATGTGAAGTCAGAGGGCCTTACACCGCTGGAGGACTTCTTCAAACAGCCTGCACAGGCAGGGTTCCAGATGTCACCGGATGGTAAACACCTCGCTTACCTGGAGCCGTGGAATAACCGCATGAATATCGTAGTTACCGCAAACGGTCAGGATAAACCTGTACGCATTACGAACGAAACAGAACGCAATATCGCAGGATTTGCGTGGGCAACCAATGACAAGTTGCTCTATGTACAAGATAAGGCAGGGGATGAAAATTACCATATATATGTCACGGATATCGATGGTAAGAACAGCAAGGATCTGACGCCGTACCCTAACACAAGAGCCATTCTGGTAGACCCGCTTGAGAATATTCCGGATGAGATTCTGGTAGGCATGAATAAGCGTGATCCGAGAATCTTTGATGTGTACCGTATTAACATTAAGACGGGAGAGGCTGTGCTTGCGGCAGAGAATCCTGGCAATATTACGGGCTGGCTAACAGACCATGAGGGGAAAATTCGTGTGGCTGTGTCCAGTGATGGTAATGTGTCTTCGTTACTGTATCGGGAGTCAGAGGATCAGAAGTTCGAGCCACTGCTGACGACAAAACTCGGGGAAACTTTTGCTCCAGTGATGTTCACGTATGACAACAAAAGTATCTATGCGGTTTCCAACTTGGAGCGGGACAAAACGGCCATTGTAGAATACAGTCCAAGCAGCAAGAAGGTAACCAAAACAATCTATGAAAATAAAGATGTAGATGTCAGCAGCTTCATCCCTTCCAAAGATAAGGGGACCATTCTTGCTGCTGTATATGAGACAGATAAAGTGAATTATGAATTCTTTGATCAAGAGTTCAAAACGTTAATGCAGGATATCAAAGCGAAAGTGCCAGGTAAGGAAGTTAGTATCAGCAGCATAAGCGAGGAAGGCCAGGTACTGTTTGTAGCCTATAACGACAAATCGATGGGCACGTATTATTTCTATGATTCCAAAGCAGGCAAATTTGATAAACTGGCTGATGCCGCACCTTGGATTGATGAGAGCAAAATGTCGGACATGAAGCCCATTACGTATGAGTCACGCGATGGTCTAACTCTTCATGGTTATCTGACACTTCCTCAAGGAGCGGAAGCTTTCAATTTGCCGCTGGTTGTTGTTCCACATGGTGGCCCTTGGGCTCGTGATTCATGGGGCTTCAATCCTGAGGTTCAATTCCTTGCAAGCCGTGGCTATGCCGTACTACAGGTGAATTTCCGCGGTTCCACAGGATACGGCAAAGAATTCCTGGATGCAGGTAATAAAGAGTGGGGCAAAGCCATGCAGAATGACCTCACAGACGGCGTGAACTGGCTGGTTGAAGAGGGAACGGTTGATCCGAAGCGCGTAGCGATCTATGGTGGATCCTACGGCGGATATGCTGCTCTAGCGGGACTGGCATTCACACCGGATGTCTATGCTGCAGGAATTAGCTATGTGGGTCCTTCCAATATTTTCACCCTTTTGGACTCACTGCCACCTTACTGGGAGTCGGAGCGCAGCATGTTCTATGAACGTGTAGGAGATCCCGAGAAAGATAAAGAACTGTTAACGGCGATTTCACCACTATTCCATATCGATCAGATGAAGGCTCCATTATTCGTGGTTCAGGGCGCTAATGATCCACGTGTCAAACAAGCCGAGTCTGATCAGATCGTTGAAGCATTACGCAAACGTGGAGTCGATGTACCGTATATGTTAAAGACCAATGAAGGTCATGGCTTCGCAAACGTCGAGAATCAGCTTGATCTGTACCGTGCGATTGAGAAATTCCTGAATCGTCATCTGATGCAGCCATAGTACGTTAGACATGAGGGCTGTCCCGCAGGTTTTCCCGAACCTGCGGGCAGCTTTATTTTGTCGAATCAGAGGTAAAATGAACCAGATAATCATATTATTAAATTGACATATGGATTTCTTTTGTTTTAAAATGACCAGTGAGTCATTATTATTCAATTCGGTTTAATATATATGTACCAAAACCAACTGTACGATACTGAATTTAAGATCTGATCGGGAGGTAACATGTGATGCAAAAACAAATGAAATGGCCGTTGATCCTGTTTGCCATAGGGGTATTCATGGCGGCACTGGATAACGGGATCATCACCTCTTCACTGACCACCTTAAATGCATCGTTTGGTGTGTCGCCAACATGGGGGGCGTGGACAATTACGCTCTACACGCTTGGGCTTGCGGTGAGTGTTCCTATTGCAGGCAAGCTATCGGACCGTTATGGTCGTAAGAAACTGTTTTTAATAGAAGTGGCGTTGTTCGGGATCGGGTCGCTGCTGGTCGCGCTAAGCACATCGTTTACCTTCTTCCTGATTGCTCGTGTCATTCAAGCTTTGGGCGGTGGTGGGATATTTATCATTGCCAGCTCATACGTACTAAGCAAGTTCCCGGCAGAGCGTCAAGGTACCGCCTTGGGTCTGCTCGGAGGTATGAATGGTGTTGCCGCCATTTTGGGGCCCAATGTCGGTGCTTTCATATTGGACATTACGGGCAACTGGCATTGGTTATTTCTGATTAACGTGCCTATCGCCATTCTGCTTTTCATTGCAGGTATTCGATTTATTCATGAAGAGCAGGAACTGAACCGTGCAGCAGTGGACTGGAGCGGTATCGCTGTCCTAACCTTAGGTGTACTCAGTTTAATGTATAGCTTCAGCAACCTGGACGGTGTGAACATGCTTCAAAGTCTGGGGTCACCGATGTTCTATGGCTTCTTCTTGGCAGGTGTGATCATTCTGGTACTCTTTTACTTCATGGAAAAAAGGCTGGAGGGATCTGAACGTGAACCTGTTGTATCGACGCAACTTTTGGGTATCGCGTCCTTTCGCTGGACGTTGCTGATTGCCTTTTTCTCCGGAGCTATCCTTGCCTCGGTGATCTTTATTCCAGGTTTTGTTGAGCAATATCTCGGCGTATCTAATACAGCCTCCGGGTACTGGTTTACTCCGCTCGCACTGGCATCCGGAATCGGGGCCGGTGGTGGCGGCTACCTCGTTGACCGCAAAGGACCGATCTGGACGTTATCCGTTGCAGGCCTGTTATCTGCGATTGGATTCCTACTGTTCCCGCTATGGGTGGAGCATATCTGGCAATTTGTTATTGCGAGTACGCTCGTAGGTATCGGCTTCGGCATGATGCTCGGTGCGCCAGTGAATGTACTTGTCACGGAGCAAGCGGGAGAGAACAACAAAGGTATCGCGGTGGCGACCAGTTCGTTATTCCGCCAAATGGCTATGGCTATTGCGCCTACCATTTTTGCCGGATTCCTGGCACGTTCTTTTACTAATCTGGGATCCAACATTCAGACAGGGTTCGCTGATAAAGGAATTCAGGTGCCGCCGGAGATGCTGGAGCAATATGCCTCGGGCGGATCATCCGGGAGTGATGTATCCAGTCTGACAGAGGGCCTGTCCCAAATCCCTGATGAAGGTATCCGTGATGTATTGCTCCAGGCAGTGCATCACACGACAGGTCAGGGTTACAATGGACTTTTCTGGTCTGCGGTCGTATTCAGTGCGCTTACGCTGGTAGCTGCGCTGATAACGGGACGTCTACGAAAAAAAGAGAAGATCCGTCATGTGGAAAGTGTATCCACAAACTGATTCGATAGCGTGTGGAATGAAGAGAACAGTGTACCTTTTGTAACTAAAAAAGGAGTCACTGTTCTTTTCACTTTAACCGGATTGTAACTTTTCATCTTCCCGCAATGATTACAATAGAACGAGCGTAAGCGGTGTCTTGATTCCAGAGAGAGAAAACTTCAGAGAACACCGAGTCACAAGGCATCCCAGACGTTTAATTGGTATTATGGATTATCATTTTGATAGTGAAGAAGGAATCAATGGATGAAGAGCAGAACTAAAGATAAGAAGAAGAAAAGAAGAAAAGGCCTATATATAACGCTCGTTTCGCTTGTTGTTTTGTTGATCGGGGGTTATTTGTTCCGTCAACAGCTGGCTGTAGCGGCATTTGATCTGTTCCTCGCCAGTTCGGTAGAAGATCAGCTATCCCGCTCTTACGTACCGCAGGAAGGCAACAATACGCCTGATCCGACGGTATATCGCAAAGAACCTTTCTCTGTATTGCTGATGGGTTCGGACAAACGCGCCTATGAGAAGACGCGTGGACGTTCGGATACAGTGATCTACGCTGTAGTTCGTCCCAAGGAATCCCGTGTCCTTCTGGTATCCATTCCACGTGACACGTATGTGCAGATTGTGGGAAGGGATGCGAACAAAGACGGCGAAGATGATTATGATAAGCTGGCGCATGCCTATGCTTTCGGCGGGGAGAATATGTCCATCAATACCGTGGAGAAATTTCTTGATGCTGACGTAGGTTACTATGCAACGATCAACTTCGACGGAATCCAAAAAGTGGTTGATGCGCTTGGTGGTGTAAAACTGCCAATTGATGAGGACATTGTGAACAAGAACCCTAATCATGTGCAATTCACGATTGAAGGCGGTAAGCCGATCTATACTGGGCAGGAAGCACTGTATTATGTAAGATACCGTGAGGATAGCGATTTTAATCGTACTAAGCGGCAGCAGATTTTCCTGAACGCGATGGCGAATGAGATGCTGAATTTGAATCAAATCGCCAAAATTCCAGAATTGATTCAGATCATGGGAGACAGCTTCCAGACGGATATGCGAGCTTCTTTCATTATTGATCTGGCTAAACAGGTGCTTACTCAGGAGAAACCGCAGATTTCAAGCTTCACCATTCTGAGTGAGGGGATGAAAAAAGACGGTATCTATTATGGTCAGGCTGACGAGAAAGATGTCCAATATGCCAAAGAGCTGATTAACAACTGGATGGATCAATCGACCCCAGCCGGTGAAGTAATGATCCCTGACCGGCAAATGATTGAATAACCAATTCCATACCAATGGTTTGTTGTAGACCATAATCAGCAGTACGTTTATTTGCGGGCTGCTGTTTTTTTCTTTGTTGAGGTTGTTTTGGAACATCCTGCGTTCTGATCCGTATAATATAAGTTGAGCGAGATAAGTTGAACGAAGAAATTCACAAGGAGGATACGTAAGGGTATGAACATTGCATTTTTTTTGCTGCCCAAACAAGAGGTTACGTGCGTGACGTCGGATTCTACGCTGCGGCAAACGTTGGAACGGATGGAGTATCATCGGTTTACGGCGGTGCCCATTTTGAATAAGGAAGGCAAATATATTGGTACGGTTACCGAAGGCGACTTACTGTGGTATATGAAGAATGCCGAGGGAAAGATTTCATTTGAAAACGCTTCAAAGTTCTTGCTCAAAGACGTTCCGCTTCGCCTGGATATTAAGCCCGTATCCATTGACGCCAATATGGAAGACCTGATTAACTTGGCCAAAGTTCAAAACTTTGTTCCTGTGGTCGATGATATGGAGCGTTTCATTGGTATTGTCAGACGTAGTCAGATTATTGAGTACTGTGAGGGTATTGTGGCCAAAGAATCGATTAAAGCCAAGTAACCATAACGAATTCAAACAATTATTGTGACAGCAGGGATAATCACAGCCGTCCGGTATCATGTTAAACTTAAGAAGTCCTTAACCAAGTGCGTATTCGAAGGTTTTATACAAATATATATGTGGATTGGATGTACGGAGGACTCCGCATAAGTACCTGACATCAGTTTCGGAGAACTTCTCCGCTTTTTGGGGTAATTTTGCGGGCCCTCTTTTTATGCTATAATCGAGAATAAAGCTTTTTCGGGGGAGTGTGACTTTCGCCAAATGCCTAAAGAACTGGATGTAGCCAAACGCGCTAAAGTGATTGAATGGCTTAAAACCGAAGTACTTGATCAGGTATCCCGATTATTCAAGGCGTTATGGGAAGGCAGTACAACTCGAATCGGGGATAGTCTTGCCAGTTTAATCATGAGTAGTTACATATTGGGCCGCAGGCTCGGTATTCCTTTCAAGGATCTGGATGCACTGCTTGTGGAGAAGTTGAAAAAGCATAAACAGGAAGGTCACCAGCTTGAAGACTGGTACCAGGATATTTCCGCGCTAGAAGATCATATGCGTAAGAGGTGAATTTGTTGAAATTTAGCTTTAAATCAGCTGTTTGGAGTGCAGTCTATCTGCTCCTGCTACTTTCGCTGTTAACTCCTTTATCGGTACTTGCCATATTTTTTATGATGATTCCGGGAGTTATTTTGTATGCTTCATTATCTTTAAAATCATTTATGTGGCATCTCGTGCCCGTGGCCGTTATTTTGGTCATATTCCATCCTATTTATCTGTTACTATTGCTCATCTTTACCCTGCCTGCGATCGTTATGGGACACGCGTATAAAAAACGGAAATCAGCCCTGTTCACGCTTATGGCGGGAAGTGGCGCGATGCTGGCAGAATACTTATTGTTGCTCTTGGTCGGCAGTGTCATTTTCCAATTCGACCTGTCCAGCTATATTGAAGATGTGGTCAGACTGACTATTGAACCGTTAACGAATACATCCAACCAGATGATCAACGGGTTCGCATGGACGCCTGAGATGACAGCCGATGTTGCCAAACAAACGCAGCTTATGATTCCTTTTGCACTGGTTGTGACATCGATGGTAATGGCATTCATCACACATGTCATTGCCCGTCCGATTCTGAATGTTATGGGCATAGCTGTATCGAAGCTTCCACCAGCGAGAGAGTGGCGTATGCCGCGTGCACTGATCTGGTATTATTTCCTCGCACTGTTGATTGAGGTCATCTCCAGACAGAGTGATGGAACATACTGGACCATGATTGCCATGAATCTATCGCCTTTAATTAATCTGGGCTTCATGATTCAAGCGATCGGTTTCTTCTTCTTTCTCTCACATACAAAGAAATGGAATCCGGTTATACCGTATTTCCTGGCGGTTGCGGTCTTCTTCATTGGTCCGCTTCGAATTATCGGAATTATCGATCTGGCGTTCCCGCTTCGTGAGGCAATATCGAAATCAAAACGATAGGGTGATGAGTCATGCCTAAATTTCTGAAGAAACGCTGGCACGGCTACTATACCGTATGGGCGTTCATACTGCTGCTGTTGCTCGTTATGTTCGTTACCATCTATAACTGGACGCTTGGTTTGATTAGTCTGATACTGGCCTCGGCGCTGGGAATCGTCATGATTAAGGCGGAGCTCGCGTTCCGCCGTGAGCTCAATGACTACATTAATGGCCTGTCCATTCGGATTAAACGGATGGAGGGGGAAGCGGTCAGCATGCTTCCATTCGGAATTGTGCTGTACAGCGAAGATCGTACGGTAGAGTGGCATAACCGCTTTGTCGCGGAGATGTTCCAGGAGAAGACTTTGGTAGGCAATCCGCTACCTAATTTGTTTCCCAAACTTCCTCAACCTAAAGAGAAGAAGGATGGGACCAAGGAACATTCATCCAAGGAGTTTCATGACGAATTCCAGCTGGATGATCGGCATTATGGAGTTATTCATAACCCGCAGGAGCGGTATGTATATGTATACGAGATTACGGAGCTAGCCATTCTTCGTGATAAATATGAAAATGAACGCCTTGCATTGGGTATTCTCGTTCTGGATAATCTGGACGAGGCTGCCCAGGGCATGGACGACCAGCAGCGTACAGCGCTGATTGCCCGTGTGACCAGCGAGATTACGTCATGGGCCAAGCAGTACGAAGTGTACCTGCGCCGGCTGTCTTCTGATCGTTATCTGTTGATGCTGAATCATAAGTCTTTGCAGGAACTGGAGCAGAGCCGATTTGTCATTTTGGATGAAGTTCGGGAGATGACTGCTGACCTCAAAGTGCCGATGACACTCAGTGTAGGACTGGCGTTTGGTTCGGATAGCATCAGCGAGATGGGAGAACTGGCGCAGTCCAGTCTGGACATGGCACTTGGACGTGGTGGCGACCAGGCCGCCGTGAAATCGGGGCAAAGGCTGTCTTTCTATGGCGGCAAGTCCAATGCAGTGGAGAAACGGACGCGGGTAAGAGCACGTGTTATTGCGCACGCGCTGCGTGATCTGATGCAGGAGAGCGACCGGGTGCTCATCATGGGGCACAAAATCCCGGACATGGACGCAATCGGTGCATCCATCGGGGTATGGAAAGCGGCGAGTCTGTACAATGTGGAAGCAAGAATTGTACTGGATGGAGTTAATCCATCGATTGAACGCATGATGGAGCAAGTGAACAAGGACGAGAAGTTGTCCAAGGCATTTGTATCACCGGAACAAGCAACTCAGATGATGACAGAGCACACACTGCTGGTTGTGGTGGATACACATAAGGCCTCCATGACAATGGAGCCGAAACTGGTGCAGTCTGCAACCCGTGTTGTAGTTGTAGATCACCATCGTCGGGGTGAGGAGTTCATCAATGATGCTGTGTTGATCTATCTGGAGCCTTACGCGTCCTCAGCTGCGGAACTGGTAACAGAGCTCTTGCAATACATTCATGACAAGGTACAATTCACTCCACTCGAAGCTACGGCTCTACTAGCCGGAATTACGATGGATACAAAGCACTTTGCATTGCACACCGGGTCCAGAACGTTCGAAGCGGCAGGCTTCCTGCGTCGTAGCGGTGCGGATACCATTATGGTCCAGCGGTTGATGAAAGAGGATCTGTCAGAATATATTGCTAAGGCAGAAATCATAAAGCATGCTAAAATGGTATATGGAAACATTGCGCTGGCGGTCACGGACCCTGGCAGCAAGATTTCACAGATGATGATCGCCCAGGTGGCGGACACATTGCTGAACATGACTGACGTGGTCGCTTCATTTGTTATAAGCGAGCGTCCGGATGGACTGATTGGCATCAGTGCGAGATCGCTGGGGCGCATGAATGTTCAGGTTGTCATGGAACAACTGGGCGGTGGCGGACATTTGACGAATGCTGCCGTGCAGCTTGAAGGAACGCTTGGAGAGGCAGAAAAACGGCTGACGAACGTACTGGCTGAAATCGAAAAGGAAGAGGGGCTGTTCGAATGAAAGTCATTTTTATAAAAGATATGAAGGGTCAAGGCAAGAAAGGGCAAGTGAAAGAAGTATCTGAGGGGTACGCACAGAACTTCCTACTGCCACGGGGGATCGCACGTCCAGCAACGGATGGCAACATGAAGACACTGGACAACCAGAAGGCTGCTGAAGAAAGAATCAAACAGGAAGAGAAAGCAGAAGCGGAAGCACTCGCGAAGAAGCTGGAAGCAGAAGTGACTGAACTGAAAGCCAAGTCCGGCGAAGGTGGTCGTCTGTTCGGTGCAATTACCAGCAAACAAATCGCAGAAGCGTTGTCTAAAAAGGGTCTGAAAGTAGACAAACGCAAAATTGAGCTGGACGAGCCTATTCGTACACTCGGCGTAACACAAGTAACTGTCAAGGTTCACCCTGAAGTGAAGGCAACCTTGAAGGTACAGGTAACGGAAGAGTAAGATGGGCGGCGAAATGTTATTCGACCGGATTCCCCCGCAGAACCTGGAAGCCGAACAGGCTGTGCTGGGTGCAATCCTGTTGCAGGGTGAGGCCCTGATTACAGCGATGGAACGGGTGCAAACCGAGGATTTTTATGATAAGCCCCATCAATTAATTTTTGAAGCGATGATCCAGCTTGGTGAGGGAAATCAACCGATTGACCTCGTCACACTGACTTCACTTCTGAAGGATAAAGGCGAGCTGGAGGACATCGGCGGCGTTAGTTATCTGGCGAAGCTGGCCCATGGTGTACCTACAGCCGCGAACGTAGACTATTACGCTCAGATTATCGAAGAGAAGTCGATGCTGCGTCGCCTGATTCGTACGGCTACACAGATCGTGAGCGAAGGATATACAGGCGGCGAAGATGTTGCAGCTATGCTCGGAGAAGCTGAGCGTCGTATTCTGGAGATTTCCAACCGTCGTTCCAGTAGTGGTTTTATAGCCATTCAGGACGTACTGATGGAAGTATTCGATCGAGTGGAAACCCTGCATCAGAATAAGGGAACAACGACAGGAATTCCGTCCGGGTTCATCGATCTGGACAAAATGACTGCCGGATTCCAGCGCAGTGACTTGATTATTGTAGCAGCCCGTCCTTCCGTAGGTAAGACGGCCTTCGCCCTGAATATTGCTCAGAACGTGGCCATTCGGGCACAGGAGACGGTAGCCATCTTCAGTCTGGAGATGTCAGCTGCCCAGCTGGTGCAACGTATGATCTGTGCGGAAGCCAACCTGGATGCGAGTGTTATGCGTATGGGTGACTTCAAAGGTGACGAAGACTGGCAGAAGCTGACGATGGGTATTGCAGCGTTGTCGGAAGCCAACATCTTTATAGACGATACCCCAGGCATTACTGTAGCAGATATTCGTGCCAAATGCCGTCGTCTCAAGAAAGAGAAAGGCCTTGGCATGATCCTGATCGACTATCTTCAATTGATTAGTGGACGTGGTAAAGCAGGTGAGAACCGTCAACAAGAGGTATCCGAGATTTCACGTACACTGAAACAGATTGGCCGGGAACTGGAAGTTCCGGTTATTGCCTTGTCCCAGCTGAGCCGGGGTGTAGAGCAACGTCAGGATAAACGTCCGATGATGAGTGACTTGCGGGAATCGGGTTCGATCGAGCAAGATGCCGACATCGTAGCGTTCCTGTACCGGGATGACTACTACAACCAGGAGACCGAGAAGAAAAATATTATCGAGATTATTATCGCCAAACAGCGTAATGGTCCGGTAGGTACGGTGGAACTGGTCTTCCTGAAAAACTTTAATAAATTCGTCAATTACGAGAGGGCACACAATGACGCCTTCGCGATGTAACGGACAGGCGCTAACTGCTTCGATCAAGAAGCAAATCCGTCTGTCCCGAACATCAACCATTAGCATAACTGGACTCAAACCTGTGTTATAAATACCAGATATAGATTCGCGTTTGAAAAGGGTATCCTTGAACCGGTGATAGCAGTCAAGCAAGCTTGGACTGAGGTCTCCGGTTTTTTGTGTCGAAATAATGGGTTAATTCCGAACATTATGGTTGTACTATATCTAATTGTTCGCCATTTGATTTGACTTTGAAAAAGGGTACTGGTACACTAATACTGCTGCGTTAAAGCAGCGCAAACCTTCCCTTGAATGTAACGGAAGGAGATTTTTACTGTCCGTTAGCACGCTTCTCAGTCGGTTTATTGCGTAACATGCCTGCCGGGATAGAGGACGGACAGACCAATACAAAGGTGCGCAAGGCACCCACGGAGGAATGTTAACTATGTCAACGGTAGTTGTAGTGGGAACGCAATGGGGAGACGAAGGTAAAGGTAAAATCACGGATTATTTGGCGGAGAGCGCTGATGTGGTGGCTCGTTATCAAGGTGGTAACAATGCGGGTCATACGATTCTGATTGATAATAAAAAATATAAACTGACGATGATTCCATCAGGGATTTTCTACACGGATAAAGCGTGTGTTATTGGTAACGGAATGGTTATCAACCCGAAGGCACTCATCGAAGAAATTAACTATATTCATGACAATGATTTTACAACGAAGAACCTGTCCATCAGTGAGCGCGCACATATCATCTTGCCATATCACATGGTACTGGATGCACTCGAAGAAGAGAGCAAAGGCCCGAACAAAATCGGTACGACTGGTAAGGGTATTGGCCCATGTTATATGGACAAATCAGCTCGTATTGGTATTCGGATGGTTGACCTGCTGGATGCTGAAGAGTTTGAACTGAAATTGCGTCATCTGGTAAAAGAAAAGAACCGCATCATCGAGCAAGTCTACGGCGGTCAGCCTGTTGATGTGGAAGAGATTCTGACAGATTATCTTGGATATGCAGAAATTCTGCGTCCGTATGTACGTGATACATCCGTTGTTCTGAACGAATATATTGATGAGGACAAAAAAGTATTGTTTGAAGGTGCACAAGGCGTTATGTTGGACCTTGACCAAGGAACTTATCCATTTGTTACATCATCCAATCCGTCCGCAGGTGGCGTATGTATCGGTTCTGGCGTAGGCCCAGCTCGGATCCAGCAAGTGATTGGTGTAGCGAAAGCCTACACAACGCGTGTAGGAGATGGCCCATTCCCAACGGAATTGCATGATGCAATCGGTGACCAAATCCGCGAGACAGGACATGAGTACGGTACGGTAACTGGACGTCCACGTCGTGTGGGTTGGTTCGATAGTGTTGTCGTTCGTCACGCGCGTCGTGTCAGCGGAATTACAGGGCTGTCCCTGAACTCTCTGGACGTAATGACAGGTCTGGAAACCGTAAAAATCTGCACGGGATACAAATTCCGTGGCGAGATCATTACACACTACCCGGCAAGTCTCAAAATGCTGGCTGAATGTGAAGCGGTATACGAAGAGCTGCCAGGCTGGAGCGAAGATATCACTGGAGCGAAGAAACTTGAAGACCTGCCAGTGAACACACAGAATTATGTAAAACGTGTATCCGAACTGACAGGCATTCCAATTGCCATCTTCTCTGTTGGTCGTAACCGTGAGCAAACGAATCAAGTTCTTCCAATCTACGAATAATTCAACACTTAGAGTGATCATATTTCTTGGATTATAAAATAGGATAGACTGCCCACTCAGGCAGGTAAAGCCTTCAGTTGTTGCTTTTATAGCAATGACTGGAGGTTTTTTTGTATGTTTTTCGGATATAATCCCGAGATTTCCGTCAATACTGGTTAACAGTAGAGTCACAGACCCCGACATGCGCATGCTAGACGGGTGGGATAATCGGAGGGAGAGAACGGAATGAAGTTGCTTGTGTGGTTTGTCAAAATCATGCTAACGGTGTTGCTGGTCAGTTCACTGACACTGCTCACGACTGGATTAATTGTACAGTCATATGCGAAATCGCTACTCGCGAGTTTTAACATTCAGTGGGAAGGTCAACCTATGGGATTAACGGCTATGTTTCAGGGAGCCTTAGGTGGGAAAACCAACGAGGGGAATAAGCCGGGAAATGGAACGATAGATCAACCAGCAGGAACAGAAGAAGAACGTGTTCCGGAAGATGCCGTCTCGGTCATGGGTAACGGTTCGGAGAGCGGTGAATCTGGCGTAGATGCAGGCAACAGTGCATCCCAGGGGAGCGGCTCAGGCGAGGGTGAAGGAGAAGGCTCAGGTACAGATTCGGCTGGAGGATCTAACTCAGACACAAGTGCAGGCACAGGGACGGATACAGGCACAGGGAGCGGTTCAGGAACAGCAGAGGGTAGTGGCTCAGCTGCAGGAAACGGAACCGCAAGCGGTGGCGCTTCTTCAGGCAATGATGCCATTGTAGTATCACCAGATGACATCACAGGTGCGAAGGATAAGCTGCCCGTAGAGGAGAAAGAGAAGATCTTCAGTTTGCTCATGAATAAACTGCCGCAGAAAGAAATGCAGCAGATCTCTGGTGCGATGGAAGGTGGCTTAACGGAACAGGAACTTCGTGAGATTGAACAGGTGATCTCGAAGTATCTGACCAGTGAAGAGTACGACAACCTGATGGAAGTACTGCAGACAGAGTAAGATAAATAGGTAAAGCAGGCGTGCTCATAGACGGGTATCGCCTGATTCATATTGTAATGGACTTGTCGATGGCGATTGAATATAATTTATTTATATAAATACTGGAAATTGTATAGCCTATTCAGGAGGGAACATTGTATGAAGTATAAAGGTAAAGAACACGACATATAAAAACGGTTTTGCAATATTGCAGAAACCTCGAGTCCAATTCGTGGACCTCCGTTCATAGGGTGCATTCAAGAGATACGATGTATCTGGGTTTATGAATACACTAATTGGAGGTTTTATTGAACATGAACTTATATCATTCGAAGTCAGAATCGTCAGTAAAAAAGATTACCGAGGCAGCAAAAGAGAGATTCGAGCAAGGTCTGCAAGAGGCCGATCAGCCATTTAGCGGTTGGGATTTTAGCTATGTAACCGGGAGTGACCGACTCCAGAGCGGAATGTTGCCTTGGTCCTATGGAACGATGGCGCGCCGATTGTTGAATCAGACAGATCGAATGCTCGACATGGGAACTGGTGGAGGAGAAATGCTGTCCAGACTACTTCCGCTTCCTCCGTACACATGTGCGACTGAAGGATATCTCCCGAATATACCGATTGCAGAGGAACGTTTGCAGCCGCTCGGTGTGAAGGTATTTCCTGTGACGGATGATTCGCAACTGCCTTTCGAAGATGGGGAGTTCGATCTGATTCTTAATCGGCACGAATCGTATGATGAAAAGGAAGTTAGGCGGATTCTATCTGTAGGAGGACTGTTTCTAACCCAACAGGTAGGCTGGTCAGATTGCCGGGAGATCAATGATCGACTTGGCATACCTATGCCAGTGGACTACGCTGGATGGGAACTGGAACGTGCTTTTCTTCAGCTGGAACAGTGTGGATTCCGTATTATAGAGCAACGCGAAGCAGCCCCTACACAGCGGTTCTATGATATAGGCGCACTGGTATATTATCTGAAGACCATCCCGTGGCAAGTTCCTGATTTCAAGGTAGACCAGTTCCGAGAGCCATTGATGGATATTCATATCGAGATGGAGCAAAATGGATTCTGGGAAGTACAGCAAAAGCGATTTGTAATTCTTGCAGTTAAAGAGTAGAGACTTGAAAGTTAATTTCTTTTGAGGCATGAGATGAAATCGAGTTTAAGATAAACCACGAATAGATAGTTTACGTAATCCCTTATCAGAGTTGATCTGGTAGGGGATTTTATTTGTATTTTTATGAAAAATAAAGCATATTTCACTGGGTCTTAGAACCTAGTCTTAAATTGCGAATAAAAGCACATAGTACAGCCGATGTTGAGGCATAATGGGTGATGGACCAGTCGGGCCATCTTATGGATAATTCAGGGAAACCAAGCGGGGCGTGGCTTTGTGGTGTGACGTGTACAGTTGAAATGAGTGTAAAACCTGTGTTAAAGTATACGGGTGTGATAAAAGGTTAAAATTTTGACACTTTTACGAGCGCAGCTAAAGTCCTTATTTTGCGGACACCCAATACAATTATCAACGAGCATGGGACAGACACGATGGGTGATGTCTTGACAGAAATGCGAACTGAGAAGTGCTGAAAAGGAGAGAATCATGAAAGGTTTCAGAGGCATACGCCAACCGGGCAAAGACCGGGTACACGAACAATCCGGGGAACACCGGACGGCCGAAGACAAAAACAACATGAGCATGTCCACCTTCAGTGTGAATAAGAAGCGCGTTCTGGCCTCGCGCAAATGGATCATTACAGCAGCATGCGGTGTGTTCATCGCAGCATCGATCGGATTCGCAGGCAAACAATATGTTACTGCAAACACCGTGCCGTACTATAAAGTAATGGTCAAAGGTAGCGAGATTGGTACCATTGCAGATGAAGCACAACTACAACAACTGTTTACAGACAAAACTGAGGAATATCAACATAAATATCCGGATGCAGAGATGGTGCTGAACACGGATGGTATCACGACCGAAACGGTAAAAGCATACAAGCCTGAAGTGAACAGCGATGAAACGCTGGATAAACTGGGCGACATGCTGACTGCTTACGCCAAAGGTGTGGAGCTTAAGGTAGACGGTGAAGTCATTGGCATTGTGAAGGATCAGGCAACAGCGGATGCAATCCTAGAACAAGTGCAAAGCAAATACATATCGGCATCGGCTGTGCGAAGTTCGCTGAAGACGAAGTCGGTATCGGCTAATTCCTCGAAGAAAGACGAGGGACCGAGCACAACCCTGAAGTCAGTAGGTATCAAGGAAGATGTAGCGACGGATGTGGTGAAGGCTGATCCAAACAAAATATGGGATGTGTCCGAGGCGGTTAAAGCATTAACCGTTGGTAAAGACGCGCCTGTAACTTATGTGGTTCGTGAAGGAGATACGATCTCTTCGATCGCTACCAAGTATGAAATTACACAAAGCGAGATTCTCAAAAATAATCCGGGCATCAAGGAAACGTCACTGCAAATCGGAGACGAACTGACCCTGACCGTGCCTAAGCCAGCTGTTACCGTTAAATCGGTTGAACAAGTGGTTGAACAGATTGAGATTAAACCGCAAGTAGAGGTTCGAAAAAGTGCTGAACTGAAAGCAGGAACAACCAAAGTCGTGCGTCCTGGACAAAGTGGATTGAAAAGCATGCAATACCGTATCACAAAAGAAAATGGTGAAGTTGTTCAGGAGGAATGGCTTGGCCAGGAAGTGATCAAAGCCGCCGTAACTGAAGTCGTTCTAAGTGGAACAAAAGTCGTTGGTGAAGGCACGGGTGAATTTGCTTGGCCTGTATCGAATGCAACGATGAGTAGCAGCTTCGGACAGCGTTGGGGTCGTCAGCACAAAGGGGTCGATCTGGTAGGTAACCGGGATGTGAAGTCAGCCGATGAAGGCGTGGTTACTTTTGCAGGGCAGAAGAGTGGTTATGGCAATGTCATCATTATTAACCATCGTAATGGATACGAAACATTGTATGGTCATCTGGATAGTATCGGTGTGAAGGTTGGACAAGTGGTTGAAAAAGGGGAGAGCATCGGCGTTATGGGTAACACAGGTCGCTCGACCGGGACACATCTGCACTTCGAGATCCTGAAGAACGGCACAGCCGAGAATCCGATGACGTATTTGAACTAATATAGGGTAAAGTGAGAGCAAGGTTGGCTATGATGCCGGCCTTGTTTTTTGCTGCTGTAAAATATTTTCAGATGAAAGACCTTCCAAGCCCCGGATCGGGATGTGACGGTGCTTCAGGTATGTTAAACTAGAGAGTATAAACAACAAACTAGAAGAACCAATTAACGAGGCTTACTAAGAGCTAAACATACAAAGAGAGATATAGACACGCTAACGCCGATTAAGCGGGATATAGGGGTGAATTCAGCCGATGCAGGGGAAGATTTTGGTGGTGGACGATGAGCAGCCCATCGCGGACATTCTGAAATTTAATTTGGAAAAAGAGGGGTACGAGGTCATCTGTGCATTTGATGGCATTCGTGCAGTTGAATTGGCGTTATCCGAGAAACCGGATCTGATGCTGCTGGATCTGATGCTCCCGGGCAAGGATGGTATGGATGTCTGTCGTGAGGTGCGAGCTCATCTGGAGATGCCGATCATCATGCTTACCGCCAAAGATGGCGAGATCGACAAGGTGCTCGGGCTGGAACTGGGTGCGGATGATTACGTAACGAAGCCATTCAGTACGCGTGAGCTGCTGGCACGGGTGAAGGCACAGATGCGCAGACGGCAAAAGCTTGCGATTACGGCAGAAGCGCCGGAAGACGAGGAGAAGCAGGTCATGCGACTGTTTGATCTGGCTTTTGATATGGACATGTATACGGCTTACAAAGGCGGAGAACCCCTCGATCTGACCCACCGTGAATATGAACTTCTCTATTATATGGCGAAGCATTCCGGCAAGGTTATGACACGGGAACATCTACTGCAAGCGGTATGGGGATATGAATATTTCGGCGATGTACGTACCGTGGATGTCACGATCCGTCGTCTGCGTGAGAAGATTGAGGAGAATCCAAGCAAACCGGAAACGATTCTGACACGCCGCGGGCTCGGTTATCTCGTGCGCAGTGCCAAAAGCGTGGGGATATAATGGGCCGATTCGCGCGATTCTCGTTCTTCCGAACGATTCAGGCGAAATTGATAATTATCTATGTACTGCTGATTCTGATTGCGATGCAATTGATCGGCGTTTATTTTGTGAGCGCGATGAAGAACTCGCTGACGAGCAACTTTACGGAAGACTTGCAGGCGCGTGCGGAGATGCTGTCGGTTCTCGTGGGGGAGACGATGGCGGGTGGAGAAGCAGAGGCTGGCGAGGACAAAACGGAAAATCTGCGTGTGCTGGTGAATAATCTGTTCAACATTAACGGTGCGGAGATTCAGGTGCTGGATGCCAGCGGCAAGGTACTCACGACCTCGCTAAGTTCACATTCGGACTATGTGGGTCGCAAAAACACCCAGACCGTAGTCAGCCGTGCGCTGCAAGGCATTCGGGACAATGAGGAATATATCGTGGACGAGGATAATGTTCGCAAAAAGGTCGTCGCCAAGCCGGTGCTGTCCGGCGGCAAAATCATTGGCGCGGTCTACATCGCCGCATCCATGAACGAGCTATATTCCACGATGGAGGGAATCAACAAAATCTTTATTTCCGGCATTCTGATTGCCTTGGTGTTAACGGCGGTGCTTGGCGTGATCCTGTCCCATACGATTACGCAGCCGATTAAAGAAGTGACTCGGAGAGCGACAGCGGTCGCAGAAGGTAACTTTGATCAGCAGACACCTGTATATGGCACGGATGAGATTGGTCAGCTCAGTCGGGCTTTTAACTATATGACCAGCCGGCTTCGGGATGCACTTTCACTGAATGAAGAGGAGAAGGAGAAGTTGACCTCCATTCTGACGAATATGAGTGATGGTGTGGTGGCTACGGATGAGTACGGTAAAGTCATTCTCGTAAACCGTCGTGCCAGCAGCATTCTGGGTATGCATCCCGCGGATATTGAAGGAAGACATTTTGCCATATTACTCGGCATTGATCCAGAGGATGCGGAAGCCCTCGCCAGTGGTTTCACAGGTTCAACTTTGCTGCAGATTGCACCTGCAGGACAAGAAGAGCCTGTGGTCATTCGGATGACGTTCACACCGGTTCATCGACGTGAACGGGGGATCACGGGAACGATTGCCGTACTTCAGGATGTCACCGAGCAGGAAGAGCTTGAAGCATCCCGGCGTGAATTCGTGGCCAATGTATCCCATGAACTGCGTACACCACTGACTACGATCAAGAGTTACGCGGAAGCGCTGGATGACGGTGCACTGGAAGACCCGCAGCTTGCCGGTCGTTTCGTTGGTGTTATTCAGAACGAGACGGAGCGAATGATACGACTGGTTACGGATCTGCTACACTTGTCGCGGCTTGATTCCAAAGAGGCCATGCTACGTAAACAGCCAACTGACATTCTGGAAATGCTGGAGGAAGTGGCGGATCGATTCTCGTTCCAGATGCATCAGAAGGATATTCAGCCTGTGTTATCTGTGGAGAATGATATTCCGGCTGTTCCACTGGATCGGGACCAGATTGATCAGGTGCTGGATAATGTCGTGTCCAATGCGCTGAAATATACATTGGAAGGTGGCACCATTACGATTGCGGCTAGACGGAGTGATGAACACACACTTGCCATCTCGGTATCGGATACCGGAATGGGTATCCCACAGCGTGATCTGGATCGCATTTTTGAGCGGTTTTATCGGGTGGACAAGGCTCGTTCCCGCAGTATGGGAGGCACAGGGCTGGGACTGTCCATTGCCCGGGAAATTGTGAAGGCACATGATGGAAGCATCTCTCTGGAGTCTGAGGTAGACGTGGGCACGACAGTGACGTTCACGCTGCCGATGCGCGAGAAAGGGGGTGAGCACCGTGAAGGAACGGATTAAATCCTTGGTGCTTGCTGCCCTTGTTGTAGCTAGTCTGGTTCAGAGTTATTTTCTGATCTACCGTTTGCCCGGAGGCGGGGATTCCATTGTGACGTCAGAGACGAACTATGTGAAGACGGAAAATATGGGTCAGGAACGCAATATTGAAGAATTGATCTTCCCCGATCAGATGATTATTCATCTGGGCGAGGATAAACATACGGTGTTTTACCCTGGCAATACGTTCTATCAGTTGATCTATTCAAGGTTACAGGGGCGAGCGTTCGATGATTTTCAGCGCCGTAGTGTGCAATCGGTGAATTGGGATCAGATTCGCAAGGAGAATCCTGGTTTTGAGCTATCGTTCAAAGAAGGTATCCCCGTAGCATTGTTACAGCGGGTGATGAGACTGGGAACAGATTCCTTGTTCCAAGGGGAGACCATTAACCGAATCTCGATCTATACAGCTAAAAATGAGACGAAGGCCCATGCGCTGTTCTTCAGCGCCAAGGGAGATGTGGTATACGAAGCAACTCAGGCGGACTTGACGGTACAGGACGTGCAGCAGCATGTCGACTTCGGTACGAACTGGACGCCATATACACTGATGGACGGCGGGTATTATATCCCGGCGGAAGCTCTAGAGACGATTGAAGCAGATGTGCCGACAGGTCAGTTCACGGTTGAGCAGATGCAACGCAGTCTGTTCTTCGATCCAAGCATGACCCGGAACATACGGGAAAAAGACGGGTCGGAGATCTACACGGACAGTAAACGTAGTCTGCAGGTAAAACAGGAACAACGCTGGATCAGCTATACCGACCCAGCCGCACCGCCTGCGGGACAGATTGATCCCGCGAAGGATGCACTGTCTGCGGTTGATTTTGTGAACCAGCATGGCGGCTGGAAAGGCAGGTCGCGCATGATGCTGGAGACCGCTGACAGCAAGACACAGCTTGAATTCCAGCAGTACTACGGCAGCTATCCAATTATGGATTCCATGCAGTTCCGCTTCGGAACGATCAGCATGGAGATGCAGCAGGAGACGGTATCCAGCTACGAACGATCGCTGGAATACCTGAACGAAGGCGCAGAGACGAAGAAATCAGTCAAATTGCCAGGCGGGGAGAAGCTCCAGGCTCTGATCAAAAAGGTAGCAGGTGAGAATCGTCAGGTGGTGGACGTGTACCCGGCATATCGCCCTTCTACGATTGAGGACGGGCTGAAGCTGATTCCGGTCTGGGTGATCCGCTTTGGCAATGGTGAGGAGACTACCGTATCTTGATGGGTTATAGTCATTGAACCAAAGAGTAGCTGTACTTTATCACTACGCGTGCAGAATAACCTTCCGATCGCTGTTACCCCCAGATTTCTTGAACTCCCTTTAATAAGGGGGGAAATCTGTTGGTAAAGGCGAACGCTCCGCTTCTTCAGGTTATTTCTGCCCTCTCCGTTGTCGTATAGCTTTAAGTTCAAAGGCTAGTAAACGGCTAGTTCCGGTGGAAGGGTAGGCAATTTGAGAAAGTATTTCAGCCAGTTAACTGAAGGAGGTGGATGTTTTGGATTGGGGACGGGCGAAAAATGTGTTGATCTATGCCTTTCTGCTGCTCAATCTGGTGCTGGGATACCAGATCTGGATGGATGCGCGGGAGACAGCCGGAGCCAATCTGGACTTCACCTCACTGGCAGATAACACACAGCAGGCGATGGAAGAGAAGGGCATTCAGGTACTGGCTCCGATTCCGAATGAAACGCCGAAGCTGCCAAAGTTGTCTTATGAGTTCATTGAAGAGGACAAGGCTGGCGTTGATATGGAGTTGGAACAGCCTGTAGATAGCAAGTTGATCTTCTCGCAGAGCGAGCTGGAAGATGCGTTGCAGGGTGAGATTCCACAGATCGGGACATACCGGCTGGATCAGCTGATGGCCGAGGATGGAGCTTTTGTGCTTCACCCACTGGTGGATGGCAAATGGCCGCTCTTCAATGTGAGTCTGGAGCTATTCTACAGCGACCAGAAAATAACGGGTTACCGTCAAACTCCAGTGCGGATTACGACCGCAGAGGAGAGCGATCAGCAGGTACTTCCGGCGTCGAAGGCGCTGGGAACGCTGATCGAGAACTTTTTGCCAAATGATGCGATTGTCAAAGATATTCAGCTGGGCTATTACGGCCAGTTGTTCAATTCAGATATACAGGTAGCGATGCCGGCATGGCGGTTCGTGCTGGAAAGTGGCGAAGTGTTGTACGTGCAGGGCATCAGTGGGGATGTATTCAGTCCCAAGACAGACAAACCAGGGGAGTAATGCGTTATGGGGATATATTTTACCGTGTTATCCAGCGGTTCGACAGGCAATGCCACAGTCATACAGCATGGGGGCACTTCTCTCATGATTGACGCCGGCCTTAGTGCGAAGCGATTGGATGCACTGTTTCAGGAAAGGGAGATTTCTGGGGCAGAACTGGACGGAATTCTGGTTACACATGAACATTCTGATCACATTAAAGGACTAGGCGCGATGTCTCGGAAATATAATTTACCAATCTATGCGAATCTCAATACGTGGGCGGCACTGGAGAAGTCGGTTGGAGCGATTCCAGAGGAAAACCGGAGAGTATTTGAGACAGGTGAGAAGCATGATTTTGGGTCACTGCGCGTGGAATCCTTTGGGATCTCACATGATGCAGCTGAGCCGGTAGGTTATACGTTCGATGACGGCAGTGAGAAGCTGTCTGTTGCAACCGATCTTGGATACATGAGCGACAAGGTGCGCGATGCAATCGCAGATTCTGACGTACTGGTGCTGGAGGCGAATCATGATGTCGAATTGCTGCGTATGGGGCGTTATCCATGGAACACCAAGCGCCGGATTTTGAGCGACATCGGGCATTTGTCGAACGAAGCAGCAGGCGCAGCGCTTAGTGAACTGATGAACGGACGCATCAAGCGCACGTATCTGGCACATCTTAGCCGAGATCATAATATGATGGACTTGGCGAAAATGTCGGTGCGCGACGCGATGGAAAGCCGTGGATGCTTTTATCGGGATCATGAGTTCAAACTTTGTGATACGTATTACGACCGTCCTACGCCATGGGATAGGGTGGGTGAGCCATAAAGCTGTCGAGTTCGGCGGCTTTGCGCTCGACTTCCTCGCGGGTCAGAATGCCTTTATCGATAAGCAGTTCAATGATGGTACTGAGGGCAAGGGTATTACGATAGTGTTCTTCCTTGAGATCGGCCAGCTTGGCCGCCATATGAACTTCATCCATGGCTGTGAGTGTACGCGTGCGATCCATGTATACATCCTCCTCTATGAAGCTTCGAATTGTCTTTTACTATTATTGTAGTCAGGCTGGGTGGAAAACATTCCTCTTTTTGCCGCTATAATTTGCGTGATAAGGCGTGTATGCTGAACCTGTGACCATGCAGGGGTGAAAAAGTTCTTCAAAATGGCCAAAACGGCGCTTAGCGAACCTGATTTTGTGGTGATAGATACTATGGACCTTTATTGTTAAGCGCGTTATAGCGGAAATTTGCGTTAATTTTCATAATTATGCAACTTTTTGAGATTTGTCGTGTTTAGTATATGAGGAACATTGTGATTTTGGCTGTTTTGCGTGTGAAATGGCATGTCATAGAATGCGAGAGCATGATTGATAGAGTTACTGACAGAATGGAGTGTCCGTTCTGTTGTACATAGACGCTGTATCTTGATTTGATGCCGGGATGCGGCGATATGCAAGACCATTTTATAAAAGTGCAAAAAAGCATGGGAAACCGTTGGAGTCTTCACGTAACGAAGACGACAGAAGAAACCTGAAGAAACAGAGTGTTCGCCTTTAGGAACAAATTTTTACCTTGGAAGAGGGGATCAAAAAAATTTGTGAGTAACAGCGATCGGAAGGTTCGTCTGTTGGCGGAGTGGTGTATGTGAGAACTCCATCGTTGATCCATGCGACAACTTAGGCGGCAGTCAGGGTCTTGATGCGTGACAACGAAGGGGAGAGGATCACGATGGGATTGTTTGGAGACGATTTTTATTCAACCAAAGTATCAAGACGCGCCGAACCTGAACAGAAAGGCAAACTTCAGATCATCCGCCCTGGAGGCAGAGCACGTGGACGTGACCGCTGGAGCAATCCGCGTAGATCGCGTACGGGAATCAGTTCCACAGTGAAAGTTGCTGTGATCAGCTCGGTGATCAGCTCCATCGTGACCGTTACGCTGTTTAGCTTCATCACACAGCCCACATCGTTACCGCTGGCGAATGCTACAGGCAACGGTGGTGGAGGCAGTGCACAGGCGACACAGGCAGCTGATCCATACGACCGGATTATCCAGGCGGCAGCCCAAGTTCGTCCTTCCGTGGTGAGCATTGTGAACCATAAAACGGGTAGCAGTCTATCGATGGAAGATTCGGCGCTGGGCTCAGGGGTCATTTTCAAGAAGGAAGATGGCAAGGCTTATATCATGACCAACCACCACGTCGTGGAGGGCGCGAGTGATCTGGAGATTGTGACCGTAGATGGGGAGACACACAAAGCGAAGCTGGTTGGTAAAGACCGGGTAAGTGACATTGCTGTACTATCCGCAGAAGATAAAGGGCTGGGTGCAGTCGCGGAGATTGGCGATTCCAGCAAACTTCAGCGCGGTCAAACGGTGCTGGCGATCGGAAATCCGCTCGGTCTAGGCGGTACGCTGACATCCGGTATTGTCAGTTACACGGATCGTATTCTGCCGGTATCGATTAATCAGGACGGTGTGTACGACTGGGAGCAAAACGTGATCCAGACGGATGCGGCGATTAATGAAGGCAATAGTGGCGGTGCGTTAGTTGATTTGAACGGCAAAGTGGTCGGCATCAACACGATGAAGATCTCGGATACGGGCGTTGAAGGTCTCGGCTTCGCCATTCCGATGAACGAAGTGATGAGAACGGTCGATTCTCTGTTACTGAACGGCAAAGTATCTCGTCCTTACCTCGGCGTGTACACGGTGGATCTGAGCAACCCTTATGCACCACTGGATGACGAGCAGCGTAAGGATCTGAAGTTGCCATCTCACGTGGACAGCGGTGTGGTTGTGCTGGAAGCATCCGGTCCCGCGTCGGAAGCCGGCATGAAGCTGAATGATGTCATTACGGAATTTGACGGGCAAAAAATTACCTCCACGCTCGATCTGCGGAAATATCTGTACGATGAGAAGAAGATTGGAGATACGATTGAAGTGACCTTCTACCGGGACGGTAAAGCTGAGAAAGTATCGGTGAAGCTGACGGATAAGCCGGAATAAGGAAATTTCAAACGGAGCCTATGCTGTTGTTTGGAGTGTAATAGGGCAATGCTAGAGGAGTGATCAGATATCTGACCACTCTTTTTTAGTTGTTGGTTCAGCATTATGCATAATGTTTGGTTGTATAAGGTGGGGCAGGTCGTAATTACATAAGTCAGGACATCGAATTAACACTGGCTGTACTAGGGAGTGGACGTGTTCGTTCGACAGTAAATGAGCAGATCAACCATTTTTATCTTCCCATGATCAGTTAGACCCGGAGCCAAAGGAGCAGATACATAAGACTCGGGCTGTGGTAAACTGTTGTCAATATGTTGGAGACGGTCACAAATACAAATAACATCTGTTTGTCGATCACATTTTTTATTTCAGAATGGAAGGGGTATTTCTAATGAAACGATTAAGGAAAAAGGTGCTTGGGGGAACGAGCTTGGCGCTGTCCCTGTTTATGCTGTCTGCCTGTGGATCCGAGGTAGCTACAACAACAGGAGCATCTGTAGATACAAGTGCTTTGCAGGAGAAGATTGCTGGCCTGGAGAAGAAACTGGTGGAACAGGGAGCCAAGAGCAGTGAGCAGGAACAAAAGATCGCAGAGCTTGAGGCCAAGTTGAATGAGCTGAGTACAAATGTGATTGCCGTAGGTGAGGCCGGTGGTCAAACGCCTGCAGCCTCGGGAAACAACGGATCGGCCGGGAAAGGCGACGGGGTGCTGATTACATTTGCCCAGTATGAGAAGCTTGAGGTTGGTATGTCGGTGGAAGATGTCATCGAGATCCTTGGTGGCGAAGGTGAAGCGCTGAGTGAAGCGGAGAATATGGTGGTTTACAACTATAAAGGTACAGCTGGCAATGGTGCCAATGCGGTTATTGCTTTTCAAGGTGGCAAGCTGTTGACGAAAGCTCAGTCGGGATTGAATTAAAGAGCGTGGGTTAAGGAGCATTCTTTTCGTGGTACCGTGGAGGTATCCGGAAGGGATGTTTTTTTGTTGTTTATTTTTGCCGCATGGAGAGGTTTGGTGGAGGTTGGGCACGATAAATTAGGGCTGGGGGTTTCTTTTCGGTGGCAGGTGTGATAGAACTGAGAAGTGGCTATCCTGTAATGGGATACGCGGTTGTGAATCGGGAACATAGCTGGTTACAGAAAGGATGCTTAACGGATGTACGTTGTATGCAAAGAACACGTGGACATTGCCATCGACATGTTTGTCGATGAGTATGAGGACGCTCCAGATATCGTTGATCTGAAGGAGACGGAATTTGCCGACTGGGACCCGCCTGCGAAATGTGCCGAGTGCGAACAGCACGCGGAATTCCTCGTCGTTTAGCGTACTGTAGGATTTAGACGGCGGGAGGCGTGACTATAGGTGGCGCTCCTGGCTGACTTTCCATCCGGTATGAACATCACAGCAAGAAGCCAAGGAGAGCGTGATGAGCGCTCTTTTTGTGTTTGTGGGGGAATTGGTGGTTAGTAGGCAGCGTGGAGCTGGGCGAGGGAAAAGTGACGAAGAGTGACAGAGATCTGCGTAAGGATGCGGCGTTGTTGGGCCGGATAGCTCTAACGAACCTGAGACTCTTTATTCGGGGCAAATACTGCATAGTTGAAATCTAACGAATCGTAGACACGTTATAATAGGGAAATGACCTCAGAATCGGTGGGGAAATACCGTTTTGTGCGGGATAGCGTGTTTCAGATTCGTTAGATTTTAAAGGAGCCGAAAAGTGGCTGAATAAGGTGTGTGATTCGTTAGAATTGGAGAGAAGTGTAGTATAGGTATAATACAGTTGGAACGAGCGATGCTATGAAGCATCTTACTAATAGAATATCTCGCAAGACAATTTAGGAGGAATGGATTGTTATGTTTATTCAGATTATTGGCGTAGGCAAATTGAAGGAAAAATATCTGACGCTGGGCATTCAGGAATATGCCAAGCGGCTCGCCCCGTACATCAAGTTTCAGATGATCGAGGTCGCAGACGAAAAGGCGCCCGATACCCTGAGCGATGCTGAGGTTCGGGCGGTAAAAGAGCGCGAGGGCGAACGCATCCTCGCGCATGTGAAGAGTGAGGCGCATGTTGTCGCGCTCGCATTGGATGGCCAGCTCTGGAGTTCCGAGGAGCTGGCAATGGAGATCGACAAGCTCGGCACGTATGGGACGAGCCATGTCGTGTTTGTCATCGGAGGAAGCCATGGGCTCTCCGATGAGGTGTTGCGCCGCGCGAAGCAGCGCTTGAGCTTCGGGCGCATGACCCTGCCGCATCAGCTTATGCGGCTGGTGTTGGTGGAGCAGATTTATCGCGCGGTGAAGATCAATCGGAATGAACCGTACCACAAGTAACAGCGAAATTTAGTATTGTGCATAGAAAAGTTGTATACAAAGAAACCCTCTAAAACAAATGTAGAGGGTTCTTTTGTACTTATAACATTAGGTGCTTAAAGCGGGTAAGTTTTAAAAGCAAATAGTATGAATGCTATGCATAGGGTAAGGCAAAGGACAAAAACCAATTGATTTCCTTTTATTTCTTTTACAGAGTAAGCACCAAAAAGCAAAGCTAAGTTAATTAGCATGAGTGTGAAGTTACTGAAAACAGTGACAGATAAGATAAAGGTAATTAAAAACACTAGAAGGATAAATAAGAGCCACTTGGGATACATACTTAGATGAGCACGAATTGCACGCATTTTTGTCCACCTTCCTTAATGATACATAATTCGACAAAAAAATGATCGAATGGTACTATTTACTAATTAATTTATTAATATTAAAATTAATACTATTAAATTATACCATTATACGGGAAGAAAGGAAGGAATATATGTTTAAAAAGTTTATGGCGGTTATGTTAAGTGTTACATTATTAGGCAGTTCATCTGCATTCGCCGCAACTGATTCTACAGGAGGAAACACTGAGAAACAAAAGTGGCAGAATACTTCTGAGGTTGTACTTCAGGGAGAAGTAGTAGGTACTAAGATACAAGATGTATCTTATATTAGGGAAGTGGGGTCAGAGGGTGAGGTTAAGGTGACACTAACAACTAGCACTCATTATGATTTTCTTCCTATAGCAAGTTCTGAGCAAAGAGAGGTTCTTCAAGATAATACAAGAACTGATATAATTGAAGCAACTAAGGACGATGAACTATTGCTCAATGGAGAAGAGGTAAGAGATGAGAACAATTTAATTCCTAATTTATCTTCCAATTCAGTTGCTAGTCCTAGAGTCTTTGCAGCTGCCGCGAATGATAAAGGTGGAATTCCGTCTGTTTGCCATTATTATGGAAACTTTAAAAATTACAGTTACGGATGTTACAATGGAGTTTCATTGTTTGGAAATCCTAAGGGAAGTAATGTCCAAAAAACAAATATTCCTATTACTAATACGTATGCTACCAGAGCCCAGACAACAATTGATACGTTCCAAACAAACTACAACTCTATGACATCAAATTTAAAAGGTTTTGTTGGTGCAACAGGGTTAACAATTCTCGGTATTGAGTCTGTTATTGCTGCTATAGTAGCTGGAGGAGCAGCAGCAAAGGCAGCATCTGAATTACAAGTCAACTATAATGATGCCAACGATAACCTAAAGAAAGCTTATGGATATATAAGTAATATGTAATATCACTTATAAGCTACTCTTAATTGGAATCTGACTAGAGCTCAGTTCTAATTTATGATTTGCAATATCAAAAGAAACTGTACTTTTGCAAATGGTGGGATAACCTTCCTTCTGACAAAGAAGAGTTTCTTGACATTGATTTAACAAAGTTCTGAGTGTAGAAGGCACCCTTTTGGGTGCCTTTTAATTTTGCTCTATAAATAATACGGTGAATCTTATCATAAGTAGGGGCAAGTTTTTTGCGGAAAAACTCGCAGTAGCCTGTATTTACAGCATATCGACGATAGGGTTGCGAGAGGACGGTATAGCAACGGAATATGTAATGCCAGATGTAGAGGATATAGAAAGCTTAGCGAAACCATTCAAAGAGTAATCCAAGAAACAAAATTATATCTAGGACAAGTTATAGTAAATAAATTCTGAGAGATGGAACTTGAATTCATTCAGAGAAAATGTTACTGCATTCATACTTCAAAGTGCTAAAGAGTGAGATAAAATCTGGTGACAATCAAAATAATAAGAAATAAAGAAGCCACTCCATTTTTCTGGAGTGGCTTTGTACTTAGCTATTATACGGTGAACGCTATAATAGCGATCGTGATAAAGCAAAGGGTGGAGTTAAAGTTACAATGTTAAATCGGCCCGATGGAGACTATGCAAAGTCTGCATTGTAGCTTGAACGGCGGCTATTTTCTACCTAGTGTCTCCCAAATTCCATGGAGCCAGGAGTCGAACTCAGCATCTTTGTCGCCCTCGTAAGTATCATAAATATCCAGACGTGTCTTTTGCAGTTTTTCCTTAAATTGCTCAAATGTGTGACCTTCAGGAAGGCTTTTTTTAATCCGCAGCAAAATTTTGTTAGTACCTTTAAACAGCTCACCTTTGTTTTTGGCAGGCATTTGTACATCTTCATCCAACTGCTTGAGCTTGTGATATGCGGCTTCGCGCACTTGAAACACTTGATCATTTTTCAAAACATGCTGAAGCAACTTAATAGTAGGGGCTGTGTCCCAGTTCCCCAATTCGTTCACCGCATTCAGTCTTTCTCTCCAGCTTGACGTCCGGTTAGCGGCTCGTTTGAGCTCTTCAAAGTTCTCCGGTAGTTCGTTAACTGCTCCAATATCATGGTTGTTCGTCAAAATTCAATCTCCTTAATCATCGCCATCTCGGCAGAATGATGAATGTTATTTATGTGATCACTATTATAGCACGAACCTGACTAAACTACTCCTATGAAGCCGATTGACAGCCTAAACATCACATTCACCAATTCATGTTTTTGTATGTAATCACTCATAAAGATGTATCAACCTGTCTATTTTCCTGGACAATCTTTTTTTTAATGAAGTTTACCGTGTACACCCAACCAATCAGTCCACATAAAACAAAACCAAACGCATGCAGAGATCCGTAAATGGGAATAAAATCGAGTATAGTTAGGGAAAACATGTTTCTCAGTAACGGGTAGAAAATAGAAAGGACAACAACCGCGTAAAAGGCTAGGCAAGAAAGGCCTAAAAAGATGGTTGCTTTGTTGTGCAAGGAGTTTTTCCTCAAGTAAGCAAGGAGATAAGCGGTATAAACCACAATATTACAGGCGAACAAAGCGACACCAATGTATTCAGTTGGCTTGGAGAAAATCATACCAAAAGCAATCAAGATTGGTCCGATGATATCGATGGCAACGACCCAGGGATACCAGCTTTTCTTCGCCATGATGCGTCCCAGTTCACCAATAAAAATTGGAACGATCGCAGATGAGAAATGAAAGTGGAGCGAGCTTAACGCGTGCGTTGCAGGATTAGCTTGGAAGAGGTTCAATTGATATTGATATAAGGTAAACCAAATGCCCCCGATAAAAAAATAAACGAGCCCCGCACCAATCGCTATTTCCGCTGCTTTTCCTTTAGAGATCACAATAGTGGTCAAGCCATAGATGCCAAGCAGCAGTGTGAACAGTAGCCACCCAAGGGACAAAATCCCTGGGATTGCCGTACTTTCTAACCCCCACATTTTACTACTCATTACCGAGGCCAGGGTAAGAAGCGCAGCGGGAAATTGAAGCCATTTCATAGAAGCATAAATCATTCGTTGATGTTTATTCTTTTCGTCATGGTTCAATAGTAAAATGACAAGAGGTACAATGACAAAAGCCGCAAAAAGTAGAAATTTTTCAACAAGTTCGAATTGGAAGCAATCAAGGTAAAATATCAGAATGGTTATGATTCCACCGGGAAACACGGGTGCTAATAATGATTTCATTCGTTGCTTCAAGGAACTATTCATGGGGTTTCCTTTCTAACTACGTTTATCGTAATAGCTGCCTGCATCCAGTTATGTAGCATTCCTTAGTATAGATCGGCAATTCTTCTTTTAGTAGTCTAACACATTTATTTGTCAATATATGAAAATAAGCTTATCTTACTGCTAGAAGGATCGATATGGGAGAATATCAGTCAGATCAGTACTATGATTTCCCCAAAGAAAACGAAAGCTATGTTCACCGAATCGCTCGTACAAGGAAGAGCGGAAAATCGAGGACACAATCTCCTTCGCCTCGCCGACAGAGGACAGGTTGATGTAGTCATGGGAAAATAGCCCTTCCGCTCTTCAAAGGCGAGCCTTCTGGTATTATATATTATGAAACAGAGCTTTAATAAAGGAGCTGTGGTGTCAAATGAATAAGAATGAAAGTACAGAAATGAAACGTTCTTCAAAAGCAGAAAATATCCTATCACAGATCAATAGTAAAACTAAGCTAGGCGACTTACGAAAAATCGCGAAGGACATTAAAAAAGATCACGAACTAGCGATGGAACTTTGGTCAACCGAAGAGTTTTTACCCAGACTATTAGCAATCTTAATTATGGATAAAAAACTTCTCTCGCAAGAAGTGCTAAATAAGCTTGATAAGGATATGCAGGCTCACACTTTTGATGAGCGAAATAACTTAATGGATTGGTTAATGGCTAATCAGCTCACCAAAGACAAGAAGACCATTGCATTGATGGAGTCATGGGAAAATAGCCCTTCTGCTCTTCAAAGGCAAGCTTTTTGGTATTATCAAGCGCGATTGAGATGGACTGGACAAACACCGCCTGATAACACCGAAGACTTACTATCTGCAATTGAAGCTAATATTACCCAGGAAGAACCGGAAGTTCAATGGGCTATGAATTTCATTGCAGGCTGGATAGGCATTTATGATCAAAAGTATCGTGCACGTTGTATTAAACTTGGTGAGAATACAGGTCTTTATAAAGACGAAATGGTATCAAAGGGGTGTACTCCTAATTATTTGCCAGAGTTCATTGCGATTGAAGTTAATAAACGAAATAAAAATTAGTTACCCCTGAAAAGTTCATTAAAGTTCTCTGCCCAATTATTTTAAAGCTGATGTGAAACGTCTAAAGTGTAATACTTCTTACATGAATACCAGGTTAGGTTGAATCCTGCAAGGGCGCGCTTTGGCCGTTGGCTTTTCGTTCATAATTTTTCTTCACAGGAATTTCGAAGCTCCAGTCTCCGGTGAGCAGATCCTGCTGATCCGGATCATTGGACAGAACTAACTGATTTACGTTTACCTTCAGTAGGAACTGGTCTGGAGGCGGCGAATTCTCGATAAAATAAAAATGGAGGGTGCCATTTTTGGCAAACACTACTCCTGAATCTGTGGCGATGCCCGGAACTATCTTTATCGTTGAAGGGTCCAACATAAAAGTCGGTTTGACCGATTGTTTCGCCCACTGCGTCTCCGATATCTGGTTAGAATGTTTCATGGAGTATTGGATAATTAGGTCATGTCCGTCGTAACGGTAGTTATGAATGAGCAATGTATAGTCTTTGTCTGTTTTACCGGTGATTAGAACCAATTCGTCCTTCCCGGTTGTTGGCATCAGCGTTGAATCTTCATTTTCAGAGAAGATGGAAGGTAACTTCACCACGAGATTAGAGGTAAATGAATTCTTCATACTGAATAGTACCACCGCGCAGACGAGCAACAAGATCATGGGTACAGCAGCTATCCTGGAGAGAGACAGGTGTCGAAGCCAAGGAAATATTCTTTGTTTTGGTACAAGGTCTTGTTCCGGAAGCACGGTCGGTATCCGATTGATTTCGTTTTGAACTTCTTCCGTAACAGCCACTTGCGTCTGATTGGGTCCGAACATCGATAACCGCGTTTCAAACCAGGTTGCCCTTTTGCTGCTGTGCGCAGTGATGCCTCCTCCGTGTACCTCGACAATACTTTTTGTTATGGCGAGACCGAGACCTGTACCTCCGGTCTGCTTCGACCTGGAGCTGTCTACCCGGTAGAAACGATCGAAAATAAAAGGTAAATCCCGCTCGGGAATAGGGACTCCATAGTTTTGAATCCGTACAACTAGCATATCTCCATCTTGTGCAATATCGATATCGATATATTTGCCTGTACGCCCGTACTGGATGGCATTGGCGAGTATATTCTCGTATGCCCGTACCAACAATGCTCCGTCCGCTTGAATTTTGAAGTCTCCTTCTTGAACATTCAGCCTGATTTGCATGCCTGCACTCTCGGTAATCGGCACGAATTCTTCGGCAAGCTGGCCAATTAACCCGGTCATATTAAGCTCGCTGAGTTCCAGAGGCATGCCATTGTTGACCCGTGTGTATTCGAATAGTTCGTCGATCAATCGCCGAAGCGCCAAAGATTTCTCATATGCAATGTTGACGTAATAGCGCATCTCCACCTCATCCTGATACCGATCCTTCTCGATGACTTCGAGAAAACCGAGAATCGAGGTCAGTGGAGTTCGCAGGTCATGAGATACACCGGTAATCAGATCATTTTTGGTCTTTTCCGCCTTGCGTTCCTCCGCAATTGATTGCTTCAACTGCATGCTCATCCGGTTGATGCTGCGCGCTACCTCTCCCAGTTGATGATCGGCAATTTCCGGGATTTGATGGTCGAACTGCCCGCTCGCAATCTCCCCCAGACCACGTGTGATTTCTGCAAGATAATGATCCCATTCGCTGCTCAATTGATTCATACTCTCCGCGATTACGCTTAACTCATCCTTACCCTTAACCCTTACAACTTGCCCGAACCGCCCTGCCGATATTTCCTGCAATCCAGTGTTAATTTCACGTAAATCCCGAACTAAACGGAGGCTGGCAAGGAAGAAAGTGATGGGGAATAGAACGATACCGGTTATGATCATCACGCGAACGGACCCAGCATACTCAATGAGCCAATTGATCGGAACAGCTACGTATTCAATGTTCTGCAGCGCTCCCGCCATGACATACCCCAAAAAAATAGCTGTGCCTGTCAAAACCAGGCTTGCAACCATGATCAGCATTAATCTCCACCGAATCGTATACAGCCACTGTGGTTGGATCCTACTCACCCCTTGCTTTTAAATCGCTTTCGATTTTGTATCCGATCCCCCACACGGTTTTAATGATCCGTGGTTCACGTGGATTGGATTCTATCTTCTCACGGAGCTTGCGGATATGAACCATGACGCTATTCTTCGACTCCATAAAAGGCTCATTCCAGACTTCTTCGTAGATGCGGTCCATACTCAGCACCATCCCTCTATTGACAGCCAGCATGTGAAGGAGCGCGAACTCGCGGGGAGTCAATTTGATTTCCTGCTGATCGACCGTTACCGTGTGGGATGCATTATTAATCACGACGTTTTCGATATGTATTTCGTTCGCATTGCCCAAAACGGAGTTGAATTGGTTCATTCTTCGAAGCTGCGACTTGATCCGTGCGATCAGCTCGAGCGGGTTGAACGGTTTGGTTACATAGTCGTCAGCGCCGATACTGAGGCCTGATATTTTATCGATATCTTGGCTTTTAGCGGACAGCATAATGATGGGGATCGGATTCGTCTCTCGTATTTTCATACACGCTTGCAAACCGTCCATCTTGGGCATCATTAGATCCAGTACAATTAGATCCACTTGCTTGGTCTGCAGAATCTTCAGCGCCTCCATTCCATTCGATGCTTGCAGCAGCTTGTAACCTTCGTTATTGAAATAAATACTCATTAATTGGATAATTTCCGCTTCATCATCCACCATTAAAATTGTGCTTTCCGCCATAGATCCTCCCTATTCCAGCATCTTCCTTCAATAGAAGAGCATCACGATAATTATAAGCGATATTTCTTATGCATTGAATAACGTCAGGACGATTTAAGGAAATGATAAGAAGTTCGGTAGTTAGATGATAAGCTTTCACTTCTATACTGAGTACAACACAAGCGAATAATCGTTTGAACAATACATGAGTGGAGGTTTTATTTTTGAAGCATAAGGTATTACAGAAGGCCATGCTTGTTAGCCTAAGTGTTATGTTAATCGGTATTTCAACAGTTTTTAGCACAGGCAAGCAAGTTTCGGCAAATTCGGATAACGAGGCAGATTCGGCACGTACTTTAAAAGTATTGTACTGGAACGAAGATGATTTCAAAATGACGTATGGAGATCTGTTTAGTCAGAAGTACCCGAATGTAAATATTGAAGTAGTTACACCTGGAGGTATGGAAGCGATTAAGGATTACAACGGGGCAATCAATAAGTATTCACCCGATCTTGTGATGCTACCCCCTTACCAATACCAACAAATGTCTAAAGATAAAAAGCTGGTCGATTTAGAACCTTTAATTAAGCGAGATACGTATGACACGACAACGTTATACCCCGGCTTGCTTGATGAATTGAAGAAACAAGGCGGTGGCAAACTTTATGGGTTAAGCCCAAAAGCGGATTCCTACGCTCTTCTGTATAATGCTGATTTATTTAAAAAGTACAATGTTAAAACACCAACAGATGGGATGACATGGGAAGAGATATTGAATCTTGCTAAGAAATTCCCTACTAAGGGAGATAAGAACTCCCGAATTTGGGGCCTAAGCTCCACAGGATCAAGCAATTTGGTAATGGATATCGCCAGAACAGAAGGATTAACGTACATGAATCCAAATACGCTAAAGGCTACTGCAAATACAACTGCGTGGAAAAATGCCTATCGTCTGTCGAGCGAGGCAACGAAGTCCGGGGTACTTGACGAGATGATCAGTCTATCCGGCAAAAGTTACTTGGAAAGCAGCTCGTTCATTATGGGACGATCAGCTATGAAAGTAGCCTCTATTAGTCAGTTACAGTCCCTGCAAGCAGCAAAAAAAGGTGTGAAGAATTATAAACCTTTCACGCTTGGTATTGCTGCCGGCCCTGCCGCTAAGGACCGAAAGTCAACAGGGAACGTGTATATTAATGAGATATTCGCGATTCCAGCAGGCGCAGCTCATGTTGATGCCGCTTGGGATTTCATCAAATATTTCAATGGAGATGACTACGCTAATGAGTACTATAAACCCAAGAACTCGAACAATAGTATCGGTGCTCCTCTTTCTCGCATGATTAAGGAGTACTCAGGGTACAAGTTGGATGCATTCTATAAATTAAGACCTAATCTGGATTCATCGATAACAAGTTATGTTCTCATGAACAAGTCACCAAATTTTGAATTGAGATTTCGGTCAATTGTATTGAAAGAATTGACACAGGTAGTAAATGGGAAGAAAACATTAGACAAAGCAACTGCTGCTATCCAATCCAACACTCAAGCCGTTGCTGATAAATTGAAGAAAGCTCAGACGGCAAAGTAATAGAATCTTTAGAGTTATGATATTTCCCCGAAATATAGAGATCGGGATAGTCCATACGACATTATGTATAGAGGTCAGCCGTTTTTACTGGTTGACCTCTTTTTGTTAAGTGATGACTCTATCAGCTTCACTGGATAAACAAAAAAGAGCCGCACAGCATGCGGCTCTCCATCTATTTTAGCGTCCACCGGTATTAGAAGCCCAGACAGGAATCCAACTATTCGGATAATTGCTGTTAGTCAGGGTTGTGTTATAGAGAACTAAATTCCCATCACTTTGCATGACCAGTGTGTCACCTGTTGTGTTAGCCGGCAAGCTGCTTCCGTGATGGCCTGGAATCCATGAGGCGGTATTGGCAGACCATACGCCTTGCAGTATAGAAGTATCAATCACCCAAACTTTATCATACCCCCAACCCGTGTAATATTCGAATTTACCTGTGGCAGGGTTGAATCCATAGCGATAACCATATTGGTATACATCTTTATATGATCCGCCATACGAATAGATTACTGGCTTTCCTACGGATTCAAACTTGAACGCAACAGCCCCACTTTTACTAGTACCGCTACTCCAAAGAGAAGAACCGTTTTGATAGATAACGAAGTTCCCGTCATTCTGCCAAATGGCTGAAAATCTACCATCTTGGGAGGTGAGATAATCACCCTTCGCCATGCTTTGGCCGATTGTGAGCTTATCTCCAAGATAGCCGGCAGAAGCCGTCGCTGGTACGGCAAATGCTAAAATTAACAAGCAAGCCAAAAGAACTCGAAAAGATTTGGGGAAAAGTCGTTTATTCATTGGACACACTCCTACATTTCATATAATGGATTTACATAGATAAGTATATTATTTATGTTGTTATGTGATACATTGTTACATTCAGTTAGGCGTGGTGAAGGATAGGTCAACACTTCCCCTATCGGTGGAAAAGAGGAATTACGAGCCTCAATGGTCTCAGGACCACCTCCTTAAATGGATAGTGTGATGCTTTGAATGATGTAGTGAGTATTATGCTTTTGGGGAGTTGTAACGTCAGAATGATGCCTGTTAGTGATAGTTAGTTCACTGTACTCTACCGTTTACATACTTTATTTACCATTATAGCAACTTAAAAGATAAAAGCCATATATTTCTATGTAAAATCTCTAAGAATAACCCAATTGAGATATATATAAATCTTTTTACAGTCCGTCCGTTTTTTTTCTATAAAACTCAGAAATTTTTACATTGGTTTCATATTTTTTACGATATTTAAGAATAGATTCATGCTAAAATATTACAGGATCTGAAATTGGAGAGGGGTTTTGTAATTCATGTCTTGGAAAAAATTTGTGAGTAAAAGTACAGTTGGGGTGGCTACTACTGCACTACTACTCACCCAACTATTGGGCGCAGCGGGTTCTGTCTCTGCTGCAGGCAGCGATGTAGAAGTACACTTGATTGGAATTAATGACTTCCACGGCCAGTTGGACACCACATCAATCGTGAGTGATAAAAAGGCAGGTTCTGCTCCAATTCTAGCAACCTATCTCAAAGAAGCTCAAGCCAAATATGAACATTCCCTACTCTTCCATAATGGAGACTCTGTTGGTGCGTCTGCGCCAGCCTCATCTCTTGATCGTGACGAGCCTACCATGGAATGGATGAATATGATGGGATTTGATGTAGGCTCCCTGGGAAATCATGAATTCGACCAAGGTGTCGCTGCTTTGAAGGCACAGATCTTTGGTGGCCTTGATCCAAAAGAAGGTAAGGTAACGCATGCTGGTGCAAAATTTGATTACGTGAATGCAAACGTCATTGAAACGGCTACTGGCAAAACATTGATTCAGCCCTATGTGATCAAAGAAGTGGGCGGAGTCAAAATCGGATTCATCGGATTAGTGACGAAATCTACACCTGCCAAAGTATCTCCATCGGGTACCGCTGGTGTGCGCTTCTTAAGTCCAGAAGAAGAAGTGGAAGCTGTTAATAAATATGCAAAAGAGTTACAAGATAAAGGTGTAGAAACGATCATTGTCTTGGCACATGATCCAGCAACCACCAAGGAAGGCGTAACCACTGGAGAAGCGGCTGACTTGGCAAAAGCTTTACCGGCAGATTCCCCTGTAGACGTTATCGTTGCGGGTGACAATCATGCTTTGGCTAACGGTGAAGTGAATGGAAAGTTGATCGTGCAAGCCTACTCATATGGTACGGCGTTTGAAGATATCAAGCTGATGATTGACCCTGCCACCGGGGATGTAACTGAAAAATCAGCGACTGTTACAACGACTTTTCAAGAGGGTGTAAAAGAAGACCCTGAATCTTTAGCTATTATTAAAAAATCATTAGACAAGCATCCTGAGCTGACGAAGCCAGTAGGTACAACGGATGGTTCTGTTACCCGTACAGATGCTTATAATAACGAAGCCCCTCTAGGCAACCTCATTGCAGATTCAATGCGTGAAGCAGACTTTGGGGATAAGGCAAGTGCTGCTGACTTTGCATTTATGAATCCAGGTGGTATTCGTGCGGATCTGCCACAAGGCGATGTGACCTTTGCTGATCTTGCCAAAATCCAACCGTTTGGTAATACTCTAGTAAAACTTGAGCTGACTGGCGAACAGGTTAAAACCTTGTTGCAGCAGCAATGGGGTACCAATGCTGACGGTACACCTAATACCAAAACACTCCAAATCTCTGGTTTGAAATACACTGCAGATTTCAATAAGCCGGTCGCAGAACGTGTTACTGGTCTTAGTCTGGAAGATGGAACAACGATTGATCCTGCAAAAACATATACGGCTGTAGTTAACAACTTTATGGCTGCAGGTGGAGACAACTATAAAGTGCTGCTGGATGCTAAATCATCCCTGGCAGGTCCTATCGATCTGGATGTATTCTACCAATACATCGTAGACACGTATAAAGGCGGTAGCATCGAAGCTACAAATGAAGGACGTATCACAAACCTGGCTGCATCTACCGAGCCAACAGAAACACCTGTAACAACAGAAGTCATTTCTCGTGCTGAATTTGTAAGTGCTCTGGTTGACATGTTGAAATTAAACGAAGTCGCTACAGCACCTGCATTCAAGGATGTTGCGGCTAATGCTGCATATGCAGATGCGATTGCTGAAGCTACACATGCTGGATTCATTCAAGGTTATGGTGGAAACTTCTATCCTGATCGGGATATCACGCGTGAAGAAGCTGCTACCATTCTTGCTAAATTGGTGAACGATCAAGCTACGGATAAAAATGCAGCTGCGATCATTGCTGGTTTCGAAGATGGTAAATCCGTGTCTGCCTACGCCATTAAGCCTATGGCAAAACTGATTGACAAAGGTATTCTTGGTGCAACAGACAAAAACTCGCTCCAACCTAAACAAAGCCTTACTAATAATGATGCAAAAGCATTAATTGAAAAAGCTGTTGCAGCCAAAGCTTCATAATGTAGAACTTATTCAAACTTTATATTAAAACAGGAAAACACATCCTATTGGATGAATGAGCGTTCTTCTTAATCTAGGAGTATGCTATATTCCAATGTAGGATGTGTTTTTTTCATGCTCACAAAATCAGGTGTAAAGTAGGTAGACCCAGAGAAAGTAAACACTATAATGGAAATAAGATACATAAATAGAACGAATACTGCTGTACGAGAAACGCTTAGATCACGATCAGTTTTGGAAATCCCATGAGGTAGGTGATCAAAAAGAAATGACATTCATCCCTTCTTTGTTTACTCGATTTCTATTACATCGGATCAAGAAAGTTCAGGATTTTTTGTGAGAAATGAAGGTGTTCCTTTTCCATATCACGGACAGTGGGCAGAGGATGAACTGCCGTGTATCTTGCTTTCATTTCCGAAAGGCTTTCAAATTGATATGCAAGATGAACAAGGGAAGTATTATATCTATGAGGATATCCGGGACCATAAGCCGCTAACCTATGCGTTTTTCGATGAAATGAAGGGCTCTATTAAAAAAATAACAAAGCCGCTTCGCTTCTCGGCACATGATGCAGATGCGATGAAGGAACAGAAGCCGTCTGTGCGTATAAGCCATGATGCAATGAACGACTTGAGCGAATCGTGGATCTTCATTAAATATGGACTAGTGATCCATGGCAAATAGGAGGGGGCCGAAATGATGTTCGCCTTAAATATTATCTGTACCTGGGTAGTGCTGGCTGCCTCATGTTCAGCAGTATGGTGGAGCTTCAGAACAGAAAGGCTTATAACCATCTCGTGGCTGGCGTTTCTGCTACCTGCTGTCTTGCAGTTCGCGGTCGCTTTCCGGATCGGTCCAAGCCAAGTGAAATCACTCATCGTGTTCGGTTGTATCAATCTGGTGTTCGCTGCCCTGGTGGGTGCGGGTGTCTGGTATCTAATCCAAATAGCCAACTCATATCGAAGTGGCCGATGATCGACGAATGGAAAGGAGAACTCTAATCATGAAGCCAATGCAAGATATAGAGATACTGGCCACAGAGATCGCCGCTGCTGCCAGAACGTCTTTTTGCACACTATTTGAAAATGGAGAACGTTATTATTACTGTACGCTATATACTACTGGCGAGGGACATGCGCCAAGCATCTCCGCCTGGTCGTGGGAAGCTTTGGAGTTAGAGTCGGCTAGGCAAGCAGAGGAAAGTGACACGCCTGTATCAACAATTGCGGAACTCATTAAATGGTCGTATGCTGATTCGCCCTATTGTTGTTTTGGCGATGATAACTTTGACCATATTAAGGAGCAATTTAACGAGCGTCCTTCTATTGCGGATCTGGAGAATGATGATTGGAATCAAGAGTTGGATGTGAGGCTGAAAGCCATGGAGCTGGCGATGAAAATGCTCGATGATGAAGGTATATTTGCCTTAAATCAACCGCGAGAGTCTGTATGTGTCCTTGTTGAGATTATGCCGCCAGACCCGATCAACACCGAGATTGCCTTACGTTTGAATCGTGCCGAATCTCCGGCTATTCAAGTATGGTTGGCGGAAGCAGCGGAGTAGGGGTATCCGGAGCGTTACTACTACTGCTCGCAGGGCTTACATACTACTTAATCTCTAGAAAAATTTGATCCATAATTCTCGAACCAACTTTGTACATTAAAAGGTGGTTCTTTTTCGCGTTTAAGTCACGACATTTCAAACTACTCTGCTATCCTGCCCTCCAACTACCGGACAAACGTACTTTTTTCTTCTTGTCCACATTTATACCTTACCAAAGTCTTGTTTGATCGGAACGTATGTTCTATAATTGTGTTATTATGGATTTTCATAGAAAAGAGGGGTGTCAGAATGAACGTATATTGTAAAGGAATCTTTAATCAGATGGATATGGCTGTACAATCGGTTATTAACCTGATGAATACACTGAGTGAGGAAGACCTGAGCATCAGACCAACGGCGGAGAAAATGTCAATTGGCGAGCTGCTCGCGCATATGTCCGTACTCTGCCAAGCCGACTTTCTGATCGGGGGAGGAGCATCTGAGGAAGAGTTGGATCAATTCTATGAGGAGTCCGAGCCAAAGGCGAATCTACATGCGATATCCGATGCTTTACTGAAGCATTATACTTTTTTAAAAGAAGGCATAGCTGCTTTAACGGAAGATGAACTATTACGAGAAACGACTGCATTTTGGGGAGGCGTTCATTCACGCTTCGAGTGGCTTCTCGACACACAAGCGCACTTCTATCACCACCGAGGACAACTGCATGCCATGCTTGTACATGTGCTGAAAAGAGAACCGAGTGTGCAGTTATTTGAGTAGTGCTAGACTAATGCTTTACTAGTATTTTTCACCTATATATGAATACATATAATGATACAACTTTTTTACCAGTAGGTTACAAATTTGCTCGTTTACTGACCACCCTTTCGGTGTTATACTCACAATATTCCAAAAGATTTTGCAAAAATATGTCGAATTGAGGCTTATTAGGATGATTATGGGTAAACAAAACGGCGAAACGATCATCCTCATTCCATCTCTTGAACCGGATGAGAGACTTCCAGCCTACGTACGGCAATTGCGAGAGTATGGCTTGACGAATATTGTTATTGTGGACGACGGATCTGGTGAGGCCTATCAGTCGATTTTCGAGGAGCTTCGTGAGAATGGTTGTGCTCTGCTGACACATATGGAGAATCAAGGGAAGGGTGCGGCGCTCAAGACCGGCTTTCAGTATATTGGACAACAATATGATGCATCTTCCTTCGTTGTAACTGCTGATTCAGATGGACAGCACGCAGCAGAGGATGTATATCGAATTGCCCAAGAAGCGAGACTTCATCCGGACTCGTTAGTTCTCGGGGTAAGGAACTTCAGTGAAGGCAACATACCGCCAAAGTCTCTGTTAGGCAATCGGATGACCTCCTTTATTTTTGCCATGTTATATGGAAAGAAACTATCAGATACCCAGACCGGGCTTCGTGCTTTTGGTCCCGGGCTACTTGCGTTTATGCAGGATGTTCGCGGCACTAGGTTTGAATATGAGTTGCAGATGCTCATCTCGTGCATTCAGTCCGGCATACCGATCCATACCATGCCAATTCAAGTTATCTATGAAAATGGTAATGCGGGAACTCATTTTAAAGCGATCCAGGATAGTGCTCGGGTCATGGGGGTATTGTTCTCCAATTTCCTGCGTTTCATATCATCGTCTGTGGCAAGTTCTGTTGTGGATTTGGGCATTGCCTGGTTTTTGATCGACGCTTTGCGGCCTGTGTTGGGTGAACAGCACTATCTAAGAATTTTGCTCGCAACCGTGATTGCGAGAATTATTTCTATTGTGGTCAACTATGTACTGAATAGACATTTTGTATTCCGTAAGGAAGATAGCCAGGGAAGTCTATGGCGCTATTTGACGTTATGCGGAGTGGTCATCTTGCTTTCCAGTACCGGCGTATATATATTTCATACCGTTCTCTTCGTAGATGAGAAATTGGCGAAATTGGTCTGTGATGCCTTGCTGTTCCTGCTCAGTTTCCAATTGCAGCGAAGATGGGTATTTGCAGCAAGGAGGAAGCAGCTGTAGTGCAAAACGAGAAAAGGCAAAATATCTTTTTTATCATCACCATGATTCTGATGTCGATTTATTTGCTATGGCGCACATTCTTTACACTGCCATGGGGCGAAGGCGTTCTGAACGTGATTTTCGGTATCTTACTGATTGTGGCTGAGACCGTAACGGTACTGACAACCTTTGAATTATTCTTTCAAAAGATGCAAAAAGAACGTACACAGCTCGACTTTCCAACCGTCCCGCCGGAGTATTATCCAGATGTGGATGTATTTATTGCTACGCATAATGAGCCTGTTGATCTCTTGTATAAAACGGTCAATGCCTGTACGTTCATGGATTATCCGGACAAGCAGAAGGTTCATATATATATCTGTGATGATGGAGCAAGGCCTGAGGTAGAGGAGCTTGCTAGACAGTTCGGCGTGGGTTATCTGGGTTTCCCGGGGAACAAGGATGCCAAGTCGGGCAACCTGAATAATGCACTGAGCAAAAGCTCTTCTCCGCTGATTGCAACGTTCGACGCAGATATGATTCCGCAGCACACCTTCCTGATGAAAACGGTCCCCTATTTCATGCTCTCCACGTTTATTAAGGAGAATGAGGAATGGCGTCTTCGCCGCGAGGATGAAATGGACCCTAAGTTCAAGCTTGGTCTGGTACAGACCCCGCAAAGCTTCTACAATCCGGATCTATTCCAGTTTAATCTATATGCAGAGCAAGGCATTCCGAATGAACAGGATTTCTTCTCCAGAGAAGTGAACATCCTGCGTAACGCCTCCAATGCGGTCGCCTACACAGGAAGTAATACGATTATTTCCCGGCAAGGCATGGAAGACATCGGAGGCTTTCCACTCAATACGATCACGGAGGACTTTGAGACAAGCATTCGCTTGCAGCAGGAAGGTTATATTACCTATGCGACTCAAGAGGTTCAAGCCGCCGGGCAGACAACGACAACCGTGAAGAGCATGATTAAGCAGCGGATTCGCTGGGCAAGGGGTATTATTCAGAGTCTGCAGAATACGCGCGCTCCGTTATCCGAGAAGCTTCCCTTCTGGACAAGAGTGACCTATTTGAGCAGTTTCTTATACTGGTGGTCCTTCTTTAACCGGTTGATTTTCATTTTGGCGCCTATTTTGTTTGCGTTATTTGACTTCCAGATTGTGAACACAACCTTCTGGCAGATCTTAGTATTCTGGCTTCCGTCCTATTTCTTCTACAGTGTCTCGATGCGTTATCTATCCAGCAATATTCGGAACCAGCGATGGAGTCAGGTGATTGATACGATATTTATGCCTTATCTGATCTGGCCGGTTCTTCTGGAAACGCTGGGCATCCGCGAGAAAAAATTCAAGGTTACGAACAAAAGCAGAGCGAGTGGTCGACAATGGATGTCTGCTCTGTTATATGCACTTCCGCATATTTTCCTGCTGTTGCTTTCCATTGCAGCTGTAATTCGATATGTAAATGGCAAGTACGGTATCGCGCTGTTCTTCAGCAGTATCATTATTTTCTGGTTGATTCATAACATGATCGCGCTATGTTACGCCCTGTTCTTCATGATCGGCCGCCGTGCGTATCGTGAGACAGAGCGGATTCGGGCACAGGAGGATGTCACGATCTATGATCAGGACACGAATCTACGCTACGAGGCTAAGACCGTTGATGTATCCGAGCAAGGGATTGCCTTTTATGTCCCATATCCCATATATCTACCTGAACAGAAGACGATCTCACTGGTCGTAAAATCCGAGCGGTATGAGGCCAATCTTGATGCAGTTATTGTCTATGTTAAACAGGATGGAGAGGGTTGGCGCTATTCCGCAACGGTTCAGCCGATTGATGAGAATGATAACCGCCAATACATGCAAATCATCTATGATCGTAAACATTCGTTGCCAGAGCAAATGAACCTGTGGGATACGGCTTATGACGATATGCTTCGCAATGTGAAAAAACGTATCGTGCAACCTAGATCGGATCAGCGGAAAATGCCACGGCTTTCCCTGCAGCTTCCGGTCAATTTCACCAATAATGCTGGCTGTACGCTGCGCAGCTTCAACTATCGTTTCTTTTCCGCGACAGGTCTCCATGGTGACATTACCTCAGGAGCGCTCGTTACCTTTTATACGAAGAGTAACATTGAAGTCCTATTACAACATACGGGCAAAACAACAGCCAATCATCGCGAAGTGCTCCTCTCCGTTGAGAATATCGATGATATTGTGGAGCGTGGCCTGATTAGTCAATTATTGAATGATTTGACCCATCCGCATAGCGAGAGTTTCACCAGAGAGGGTTAGGAGAGATAGAGATGCTCATTGTGCTTCAACTAGTGATGGGAGTTTTATTGATATTCTCCTTTCTTGGCTATATGCAGTTTGTACGGAAGGCACTTTCCCTACGTTGGGAGTTCATCCCTGTATTTGTGTGTTCCTCGGTTGCGTGTCTTATTTTTCTTAGTGGTTTGGCAGGGCAGCTCTTTACGGGCAGCCTTGTCATTCTGATTGTAGGTGTGCTTTTGTATGGAGGAATGTTGCTTCTCGGATTACGCAGAGGAACTTCCTTTCGCTTGTCTTTTTCCTTATTCCAGTTTTCATTTCTAGCAGGGACGTTTGTTTTCTTGCTGGTACTCTTTCAGAACCAGTTAACACACTACGATAATTTTTCCCACTGGGCTATCGTATTGAAGCAGATGTTGAGCACAGATGCTTTTCCGACGCCAGACTCCAGCCTAATTGATTTTAAAAACTATCCGCTGGGGACTTCGTCATTTATTTATTATGTCTGTCGCTTCATGGGGCATTCCCAGTCCGTGATGCTTTTGGCACAAGGTCTGCTTATCTTTTCCTGCTTTTATGCCATGTTTGGCATCGTTTCGGAGAAGAAACGCTTTCTTCTGTACGCTTTTCTCGGACTTGGGTTATCTACACTTTCATTTTTCAACCTTACGATTCGGATCACCAACTTACTTGTAGACTTCTTGCTTCCGATCTACGCGCTTGCCATCCTGGCAGTCGTATACCAGTATCGTAATGAGATAAAAAAAGCATGTATTGTTGTTCTCCCGCTTGCAGGATTGCTGACCATTATCAAAAGCATAGGGGTTATTTTCGCAGCCATCGGTCTTATCTTCCTGGTATATACGTGGCTAAAGCAGGGGCAAAAGTTCAGTTGGAAAACGGCGCTCGCTGTGGTAGGCACGATCTGTGGAGCACTGATTCCTTACTTCGGCTGGAGCTGGCGAATGGCGACGGTATTCCAAGGGATTGATAACAAGTTCGATGTAGCTACCACGGGGATTCAGGCCGGCAAGACGTCAGAGCAGATGCGTGAGATTCTATGGCTTTTCTTGAAGTCCAGTACAGATCTGACGACGCGCCCAGTGATCGGAATTGTTCTTTTCCAGCTTATCGCGATCGCAGCTTCGGTATTTGCCGTTGTTGTGCTTAAGAAGAAGTGGAACCTGTGGAAAGCATTGATTGCACTGGATGTTGTACTGTTACTGTACTATGCAGGCATCCTGGCATTGTATCTCTTCTCCATGCCACTGGATGAGGCGATTGTCCTGGCTGGGTTCGAGCGTTATGCATCAAGTATCGTGGTGCTGTTCGCCGGTGGGCTGGTGTTGTGTGCTGCAATCGATCTGGAGCGTTCATTCCACTATAGGATTGGTGAAGTCCCTGATTATCAAGCCTTTAAGACGGTTGAGTCAAAGGGTCACTATCAAAAGGGGATTATCGGTTGTATGGCGGTTGCTGCCACGATTCTTTTGTCTGAATACAATGGTATCGTCTCCATAGCCCAAAGCTATGATACAACGCTCCCTTACAAGATTCATGCGGTTACTGGTGATCGGTGGTACCAGGGAGGGCAGGAGGATACTAACAGATATCTCTTCTATGCTTCAGATAGGGACCAGCAGGTCACGAACTATTACATGCAATATGTAGGAAAGTATTTCTTGTATGCTCCACATGTGGACGGGATCGTGTTGTTCTATGAGGACAATATGGACAACCTGTTGAGCGGCTACGATTATCTGGTGGTCGTCGAGACGGATCTTAACGCCAAGTGGTTGCTGAAAAAGCATTATGGCATCGACATGCAAGAGGGTATCTACAAAATCACCCGCTCCGGGGATAAGATCGTTCTTACTTTGACGTGAGATCGTAGGGGTTGAAGTTCTGTTAAGGTCAACATAGAGTCTCCTTAAATGTAGCCCGTTATAGCTAAAACCTATAACGGGCTATAGCTCTTTCGTAGAACGGTAAATCCGATCGGATATGTTATATTTAATTCTATAATGATAAACGGGGAGATTAACTTATGAGCATACAAACCGAACCTAAACAACGAACCGTCACTCCATTTCGATATGATATTGTTGGCAGTTTCTTGCGCCCAAGTGCGCTGAAAGATGCCAGATTAAAATACCAGAACGGCGAAATCACCACGGAACAGTTGAAAGAAGTAGAGAACGCCGAGATTGTGAAACTCGTACAAAAACAAAAAGAGGTTGGCCTTCAAGCTGTAACTGATGGCGAATTCCGCCGCTCTTGGTGGCATCTGGACTTCTTCTGGGGACTGGATGGCGTAGAGCGGACAATCATTGATGAAGGCTATCGATTCAACGGTGCAACATCCAGACCGGAGACAGCTCGTCTGACTGGCAAAATTGGCTACAGCAATCACCCATTTGTAGCACATTATGCTTTCTTGAAAGATACGGCAGGCAATGACGTTGTTGCCCGTCAATCCATCCCAGCGGCCGCACAGTTCCTGTTCGAATTGGACCGGGCCGATAATAAGGAAAGTACACAGGCCGTCTATCCGAATCGCTCAGAGCTTCTTTCGGACATTGCTAAGGCATACAAAGCATCTATCCTGGCCTTCTATGAAGCCGGCTGCCGCAGCATCCAGATTGATGATTGCACATGGGGCGCACTATGTGACCAACAGTTCATCACAGTGATGGAGCAGATTGGCGTCAATGTGGAAGAGTATGCAAACGAACTTGCAAAACTGAACGAAGAAGTGGTATCCGGCCTGCCGGAAGATCTCGTGGTAACGACCCATGTCTGCCGCGGTAACTATGTATCGACATTTGCAGGTGTTGGTGGCGGTTATGAGCCGATTGCGCAGACACTTCTGAGCATCGATAACTACTCTGGTTTCTACCTGGAGTTCGATACAGAACGGGCTGGTGACTTCAAGCCACTTCGTTTCCTGAAGGATAATCAGCAGGTCGTACTCGGACTCTTCTCTTCCAAATTCGGAGAGCTGGAGAACAAGGAAGATATCCTGAAACGGATCGAGGAAGCCAAACAATATGTTGATTTGGATCGAATCTGCCTGAGCCCACAATGCGGTTTCGCTTCCACGGAAGAAGGCAACCATCTGACCGAGGAACAACAATGGCGCAAGCTTGCGTTCATTAAGGAAATTGCCGAAGAGCTCTGGAAGTAAGGAAGTAAGGAAATAACATTCGCATCTTCGATTGTCAGTAATCATATGTTATGCATGAACAAAAACAACTCTAAATAGCCGTACGGACATCATCCGTATGGCTTTTCATTGTAATCTTTTTTCGAAGTGAACGTTAATATATACTATCATCATACGCGTAACATTTTGCTCAGAGCCGATAGTATGCAGGTCGTCAAATAAGATACAATGATACTGTAGAAATCCATTTAAAAGTGGTGAATTCATGAAAGAATTGCACAGTCAGATGAATCGGAAAACGTATTATATTTCAATGCTAGCGATTATTGCTCTGATGTTATCCGGATTAATCCTGTCCACGACAGAATTGAGCGGGATTACCGTGGGTTATATGATCCACTGCCTATGCGTATCCGTTCTCGCCGTAGGTTTATTGATATACCCCAAGTTTGAGACGTTTCCCTTCAGATTGAGCATCATTCTGATCGGATTTGCATACTTCTATACGCTTGCTATTTTATATCCCCAGTCTTGGACAACCTACATTCTCATATGTCTACTTCCAGCCCTCGCCATCCTGTTCTATGATCTGAAATTATTTTATTTCTCGTTAATTCTCAATGGAATATTGCTCCTCATTACGTTTGGTTACAATCTTCTGTATAACCAAGGGAATGATTATGCATATATACATACAGATGTGGTAGGCAATTTTATCAATATTATGGGGAGTCAGGTCATTATATTTCTTATTTTTCATCTGACCTTTACTCGAATGAAAAAGCAGGAACTTTATTTTGAGCAACTACAACAATCAGAGCGTTTGAAGATGATCGCTCATCTAACAGCTGCTGTTGCCCATGAGATTCGTAATCCAGTGACCGTGGTGCGAGGTTTTTTGCAGCTATATCGAGAAGATCACTCATTTGAGCAGCGGGTGAGGAATAAGTTTGCCTTAATGATTGATGAATTGAATACCGTAGAGCAGGTGACCTCGCAATTTCTGACCCTTGCCAAACCCAATAAAGAACTGAGACCGGAGAAGCTCGATGTGAGGGAGGTCCTTGAAGGTGTGACGGGTCTGCTCAGCTCCTATGCGATGTTGTCGGACAAACATATGGATGTGCAGGTGGATGAGGATTGCATAATTCTCATTAATACAATTGAGTTCAAGCAGTTGCTGATCAATCTTATCAAAAATGCACTTGAAGCTTCGGATGCGGGTACAACCGTCCAAGTAACAGCGAAGCGAGTGAAGCAATGGGTAGAGATAAGAATCTCGGATCAGGGAAGCGGCATGACAGAGGAAGAGGTGAAGTCACTGGGGACTCCGTTTTATTCATTGAAAACAAATGGGACGGGGCTTGGATTAATGATCTGCTATAATATCGTGGAAAAGTATGAGGGAACGATCGAATATCACAGCGCAAAAGGTCAGGGGACCTCGGTGACGATTCGCTTTGTAGCTAGAACGGATTAGGCATAAAAATAAGATAGCGACAGTTAGGACAAAAGGATCTTTGTCGCAACTGCCGCTATTCGTCTATCTCGCATGATATCGCCCTTTGGGCACCACCATCGGTGATCCTGAAACGGGATCTTCAATGACCGTACATTCCAATCCAAAAATGTCTTTCACTTGTGGTGCAGTTATTACCTCTGCAGGTTTACCCTCAGCCACAAGCTTTCCGGTATGAAGCGCAAAGATATGATCCGCATATCGCGCCGATAAGTTGATATCGTGCAGTACCATCACAATGGTCGTTCCGTGTTTGCGATTCAGTTCGGTAAGCAGGTCCAGAATCTCAACTTGATACGTGATATCCAAGAAGGTCGTAGGCTCATCGAGAAAAAGGATATCTGTCTGTTGCGCCAGCGCCATGGCAATCCACACACGCTGTCGTTGGCCGCCTGAAAGTTCATCAATATTGTGATTGGCAAACTCGGTGATGTTCATGATGGTCATGGCTTCAGCGACAGCCTCATAATCCTTCTTGGTCCAGCCACTGAACAAGGATTGGTGTGGGAACCTTCCACGACCCACCAGATCCGCTACCGAAATACCTTCTGGAACAATGGGAGACTGCGGAAGTAACCCGATTACACGAGCCAATTGCTTGGGCGGGATTTTGCCAATGGCTTTGCCGTCCAGCGTAATGCTGCCGGATGTAGGTTTAATGAGTCTGGCCATCGTTTTCAAAAGGGTAGACTTACCGCAGCCGTTAGAGCCAATAATGACGCTAATTTTATTACTTGGTATAACAATGTCCACACCGTGGATAATCGTTTTATTTTCATATCCCGCAACGAGTTGTTTCGCTTCAAATACATGTGTCGGTTTCATTATAACTCCCCCTTACGATTCATTCGGATTAACAGGAAGATCAGATACGGTGCTCCGAGTAATCCGGTAATGACGCCTACGGGGAATCTGTACTCAAAAGCAAACTGTCCGATGAGGTCGGAGGCCAGAACCAGATTAACGCCAACCAAACCTGCCGGGATGATGTTCGAGGAGCCAACACCTACGAGCCTCTTTGCGATAGGTCCCGCAAGGAAGGAGACAAAGGCGATCGGACCTGTAGTCGCGGTAGCAATGGCAACCATGCAGACGGAACTCACAATAAGTGCAATTCTGGTTTTGTCCGTATCCACACCTAGTGAGAATGCCGATTGTTCTCCGAGTTCCAATATACTGAGGTGTTTGCCCAACATCATGATGATAGGTGTGCAGATCAGTACGGTAATCACGAGAGGTGGTAGTGCACTCATCTGAGAACCGTTCAGACTGCCTGTGAGCCATCGGATTGCAGCTGGAATATCCTTTTCAGAACTAACCAGTAGGAGATAGGAGATTACTGCATCAAGCATAGCTTGAATACCAATCCCGATAAGTATTAACCGTCCGATGGAGAACACTTTTCCTCTGGAAAGTACATATATGAACAATACCGTAGCCAGACCTGCAATCACTGAAGCCAAGGAAACAATGGCTCCGCTTGCATGAAGTACAACAATACAGAACACAGCCGCAGCGCTTGAACCTGACGTAATCCCGATGACATTAGGATTGGCCAGCGGGTTCCGCAACATGGTTTGGAAGGTATAACCTGCAATACCGAAGGCAAATCCGGCAAAGAGACCTGTGAGCATTCTTGGTAGACGTATCGTATTCACGGCAAAAGACACACCTTTGATCTTCTCTCCCGCAAGGGAGCTGATGACATCTTTAACCGGATAGATTGTGTTGCCGAGTAAAAGCATGGCGCAGCAAAGAGCACATGCAAGTATGGCAAGGAGACTGGTGACAAGTATCCAGCGGCGACGTCGATGACGTCTGCCCGCCATAATAAATTCAATCGATTGATCTCTCATAATGAACGCACTTTCGATCGCATCGCGAGGATGATTAGTATTGGAGCCCCTATAAAGGCAGTAACGACACCGACTTCAAGCTCCCCAGGGTTGCTGATGAGTCTGCCACCGACATCAGATATCGTTAGAATGATCGCTCCAGCTACCGCTGACATGGGTATGACAAAACGTAAGTCAGGACCCAGTATAAGGCGTATGACGTGTGTAGATAACAATCCGATGAAACCAATAGGCCCAGCAAGTGCAGTAGCTGCACCACACAACAAAACCCCTGCAAGAGCCGCAATGAATCGAAGTGTACCTGTGCGAACACCGAGTCCTGTCGCAACATCGTCACCCAGGGCCAGCGCGTTCAGGGCAGGCGCTGTCAGAAACGCGATGAGGACGCCGATGACCAGGAAGGGGATGAACGTACTGATTCCACTCCAGGTTGCCGAGCCTACGCTGCCCACTTGCCAGAACCTGAACTGGTCCATGACATAGGAGCGAGGGATCATAATGGCGGTGACGAGTGAGGAGAGCGCGGCACTGATGGCCGCTCCGGCCAAAACAAGCTTAATGGGCGTGGCTCCGCCACGCCCCATTGAGCCAATTCCGAATACGAACACAGCTGTTATTGCAGCTCCAGCTAGTGCCAGCCAGATATATTGATTGGCGCTGCTGATGTTCAGGAATGCAATACCCATCACCACAAACAGGGATGCCCCTGTATTGACGCCCAATATGCTTGGGTCGGCAAGCGGGTTCCGGGTAACGGCTTGCATAAGTGCTCCTGACACGCCGAGTGCTACTCCGCATAACAAACTGAAGACCGTTCGGGAGATCCGTTTGCGCACGATGTTTGCCCCATATGAGTCTACCTCTGGGTGAAATAATCCGTCGATTAACTCATGAAACCTCACGGGTCTAGAACCAAAGACCAGTGAGGCAATCATAGTTGCAGCGAGCAGAATAAAACAAATGACTAACACCAAGATGAAGTTCTTGGGGACATGTGCTCGTATTCGATTATCATTCGAAAGCGATGTACTATTCATTGATCTTGTCGATGGCTCCACTAATCAATTTCAGGTAATCATCGATAGTATAAGAGATGGAAAGTGGGTTTGGCGTTCCAGCAGCAACCAAAGGTGTGTCTGCTTCAATGAATGCTACGGAACCACGTTTAACCGCAGGGATTTTACCTAGCAGCGGATCAGCCTGAATGGCTTTCAACAACTCGGCATTACCATATCCAACAATAATATCTGCATCATTAAGGGCTTCAGCATTCTCTGCACTTAAGCTCAGGGAGTAGCTGTTAGGGTCTGTAATTTGGCTAGTGATACTCTCTGGAACAACCAACCCTAGCTCACCAAGGAAGGCCACGCGTGAATCTACAGGTGTATAGATATGAAGTTTGGACATGTCTTCAGCGGAGAAGTTAACCCAAACCACTTTTTTGTCTTTGATCTGAGGATATGCGGCTAATTTTTCGTTGACCATAGCCTCCGTATCTTTGATCAATTGCTCACCTTCTGCTTCCATACCCATACCCTTCGCATTGAAAGTAACCTGCTCACGCCATGTTGTTGCCCATGGAGCCGTTGGATAGGCTACAACTGGAGCAATTTCACTAAGAAGATCGTAGTCTTCCTGCGTGATACCGGAGTATGCTGCAAGAATAACATCCGGATTGGAATCGGAAATCGCTTCAAAATCAAGTCCGTCTGTATCTTGGAAAACGTTCGGGTCTGTTACACCGAGTTCATCGAGTTTCTTAGCTGTCCAAGGCAACAGTCCGCTGTCGTCCTGAACACCGAAGTTAGCTGCCGAAAAGCCTACAGGAACTTGTCCAAGCGCGAGAACGACATCTTGGTTCGCCCATTGTACAGTAGCTACACGCTCAGGCTTTTTCTCAATAACCGTTTCACCCAAAGCATGCTTGATTGTAATTGGATATCCGGCATTCTCATCTGTAGCGGCTGGTGTTTCTGTAGCTGGAGTTGCCGAATCACTTGCAGCAGGAGTTGCTGCTGGCTCAGCTGTTTGGTTGCCACAACCTACCAATGCCAAGATGAAGACCAGTGATAGAAGTAATGTTGTTAAGGAAAGCTTTCTCTTTGTGTTCATGTGTTTCCCCTTCCTGAATCTTAAAATATATTTGGTGGTGCTGAATATCCGAATTGATCCATTACATCCATGGGGATGTGAACAAGTAGGTATATAAAACGTTTTATATACCTGATAATGATTATCAACATCAATAAATATATCTTTTTATCAAAGAGAGTGTCAATGAAAAAATTGTAAAGGCTCATATCATATTAGGGTTATATTTCTTGGGGGGAAGTATTCCATTATCCGTTTTAAATGAAAAGTTGTAGGGTGAGAGTAGTAGGGACTCTATTAAATAGGGATAAACATATTATCAATGTATTACATTCCAGATCATGGTATATTTCTAGTATTAAATAATTAAGGAGATTCTATATGCATAATCAATTCATAAAAAAGTTGATCGTACTTTGTTTGGTTTTTGTACTATTACCGTCCACTATTATCTCGGCTGCATCGCTTATCAAAGACCCGGTCCTGGCCAAAGTTATTCGAACAGATTTGAAGCTGTCGGCTAAGAAGGAAATAAAGGCTGGCGATTTGAAAAAATTAAAATCCATATATGCTATGGAAACGAAAAATAAGATTTCTAACCTGCAAGGTCTTGAACATGCCATTAATTTGCAGGATTTATTCTTACCTGGGCAAGGTATAAAAAATATTAAACCACTCCACAAGTTAAAGAAATTGACGTTCTTAGCTGTTGAAGGCAATCAGATTACAGATATCTCGCCACTTTCAGGTCTGACTAATCTGCAAAATCTGGTTATGGACGATAACAAAATCAAAAGCCTGGCTCCATTAAAAAATATGCATAAGCTGACTAGTCTGCTCGCCAGCGGTAATCAGGTGACCGATCTAAGTCCTCTTCAGAAATTAAAGCTGAAATGGATCATTATGAATGAAAATAAAATTCAGGATCTGACACCTTTAAAAAATCATCCCACCTTGGAGTACCTTTATGTAGAAGATAACCTCATTGAGGATATTGCAGTGCTCGAAACCATTCCACATCTAACAGAGGTATATTTGGCCAACAATCCGTTGAATGAGCATGCAGAGCAGGTTGTGAAAAACTTGGAGAAGAAAGGCGTCGTTGTAAGTTTGGTAAGTGAAGAAGCGGAACAGACGAAGTGAACTCTATTAGAGAAGATGTATATGTAAGAAAAAGTGTAATTCCTCATTATCTTGAACAAGAATAAAGAAGGCCGCAGATGATTCTGACGGCCTTCTTCATGCATGCTGGACAGAAACGCTCGGAAACACCTTGATCGCTCCGTTCCAAACCAATGTTATTCCACTTCGATCTCCTTCACTGTCTCTCCCTCAACCAGCACCGGCTGATAGTAGGTGTTCGTGGGCAGATCCTTTTTGCCTTGCAGATTCTTGATCACCCAGTCGGCAGCATCGCGGCCCATTTGCTCTTGGGGATGGGTTAGCGTTGTTAGCCTTATGTTGGCGTTCTTAGCGATGTACGAATTGTCCTGTCCAATGATGGATAGCTCATCCGGGATCGAAATGCCCAGTTGCCTACAGGCGTGCACGACCTCTAATCCTACCTCATCGTTATAACAGACGATAGCGGTGAGCGAATCCCTGTTTTCGTCCAGATACGCTGCTACATTGGAGGATAACTCTGGTTTTGATGCGGTATCAAAGGAGAGTACTTGCTCAGGATGGAACCGTAACTTCGCTTCACCGAGTGCCTTGATATACCCCTTCATCCGGTACTTACCTTGCAAATCATCCATTTTCGCAATAATGCCGATCTGGGTATGGCCTTTGCCGATTAATTCCCGAGTGGCAAGATAACTGGATTGCACGTCATCCAGACAGAAGAACGGAACCTCTAGCTCCTCATAGAACGCATTAATCATCGTAAACGGCACATCCTGCTCCTTGAACGACAGGTAGTATGCAATATTGGGATTATACAGATTACTTTTGGTTGGTTCGACGATCAGTCCATCCACGCCGTAGGAGAGCATCATTTCGAGGGCTTTTTTCTCCTGCGCTACATCATTATTGGTGCTGGCCAGCAGTAACGAGTAGTTGTCCTCATTCAGACGACTCTCGATGCCGCGAATAATGGAAGGGAAGATGTAATCCGAGATGTATGTCGTGATCACACCGATCGTTTTCTTCGACGTATGGCCGCCTGATCGTGATCGGTACTGGTTACTAACGTAAGTTCCTGACCCCTTTTCGCTTCGTAAAAACCCTTCGTTTGATAACTCCAAAATGGCTTTCCGCACCGTTTGGCGACTTACTTTGTAGCTGTCCTGTAATGCCGACTCCGTAGGAATCTGTTCACCTATGCTATATGTCCCCGAGAGGATATGACTCTTTATATCATCAATGATGACCTGGTATTTTGGCTTCACGTAGTCCACTTCTTTCATCGTTACTCATCTATATCAACGTTGTTGTTCAAATAGTTGTACGTACATATTTTAGCATGATTCAGATGGGATGAAAATAATACCGAACATTTTTCGAAATAAACCGTACATATTCGGACTTTTTGCATAGATGTGTACCTTACAGCATAGCCATTTTATAGCCATATAAGTCCTTTTAATGATCAAATAGAGCACAATATGTGTCATTTGTAAGCATAAATATTATATATTATTGACAAATGTACGTACAAAAAATATACTAAGGCTGTCAGAAAAGGAAAGCGCATTCTTTGAAAACACAACAGGAAGCATTTATACAAAATTCATGATTAGCTATCGCCATAAGTAAGAGCTTCACCTTATATATGCATCCTTTGGGATGTGAAATCGTGACCGGAGAGGGGAACACGTGATTATGAGTCAATTGGACTTGAAAGAAGCCATTACCAAGGGTGCTACTTCACTTGGAATTGAATTTGGTTCAACGCGGATTAAGGCGGTATTGATTGATGAGCGTTTTGAAACCATCGCGTCAGGCAGTTATGAGTGGGAGAACCTTCTGAAAGATGGATATTGGACGTACAACCAGGAGGATATCATCACTGGTTTGCAAGCGGCTTATCGTGAGATGAAGCAAGATGTGGAACAGAAATACGGTATTACGCTGCGAACGGTTGGTTCTATCGGATTCTCGGCCATGATGCACGGATATATTGCGTTGGATAGCGCTGGCGAACTGCTGGTACCTTTCCGCACCTGGCGTAATGCTACTACAGGAGCAGCTGCAAGAGAGCTAACGGATCTTCTGCAATTCAATATTCCTGAACGCTGGAGCATCGCCCACTTGTACCAAGCGATTTTGAACGAAGAGGCGCATGTGCCACAGATCGATCACCTGACAACCTTGGCTGGATACATCCACTGGTTGCTGACGGGCAATAAGGCGATTGGGATCGGCGATGCTTCTGGCATTTTCCCAATTGACGAGTCTACGCATAATTACCACCCATCCATGATCCAACAGTTCGACGAACAGATTGCAGGCAAAGGTTATCCGTGGAAAGTCGAGGATCTTCTTCCCAAGGTATATCTTGCTGGTGAGAATGCAGGTGAGTTAACGGAAGCGGGAGCCAAGTTGCTCGACCCTTCACAAGATCTGCAAGCAGGCATTCCGCTTTGCCCGCCAGAAGGCGATGCCGGAACGGGTATGGTGGCAACGAATAGCGTGAGAAAACGTACGGGGAACATCTCCGTCGGCACATCCGTATTTGCGATGATCGTACTGGAGAAGGAATTATCCAAAGTGTATCCCGAGATCGATATGGTCACCACGCCGGATGGTAGCCCAGTAGGGATGGTGCATGCCAACAACTGTTCCAGTGATATCAACGCATGGGTTGGGTTGTTCCGTGAATTCTCTCAAGCGATGGGATATGAAGTGGATAACGGCAAGTTGTTTAGCGTGTTGTTTAACAAGGCTTTGGAGGCAGACCCTGATGGTGGCGGCTTGCTCAGCTACGGTTACTACTCAGGTGAGAACGTTACGGGACTTGAGAAAGGCCGTCCATTGTTCGTCCGCTCCCCGGAAAGCAATTTCAATCTGGCAAACTTCATGCGGACACATCTGTTCAGTGCCTTCGGTGCACTCAAGCTGGGTATGGACATTTTGACGGAAGAAGAGAATGTAGCCATTGACAGCATTTTGGCTCACGGTGGCCTGTTCAAGACCCCTGTCGTTGGACAACGGATTGTAGCCGCTGCGATGAACGTGCCGGTGTCGGTGATGTCTACCGCTGGTGAAGGCGGCGCATGGGGAATGGCACTTCTGGCTTCGTACATGATCAACAAGGATCAAGAGGAGAGCCTGGATGTGTTCCTGGAGCAGAAAGTCTTTAACGATGTTGAGGGAGTCGAAGTGGCACCGGATGCATCGGATGTGAAAGGGTTTGAAGCATTTATCGAACGCTACCGGAGTGGGCTCACAATTGAGCAGGCAGCTGTAGATCATCTGGTAGAGAACGGGAGGGAATAACATGTTAGAACAACTGAAAGAAGAAGTATTCCAGGCGAATCTGGAACTGCCAAAGCACGGACTTGTAAAATTCACATGGGGTAATGTCAGTGCAATCGATCGGGAAAGCGGTCTGTTCGTGATCAAACCAAGTGGCGTCAGTTACGATACGATGAAAGCAAGCGACATGGTTGTGGTCGATCTGGACGGTAACGTCGTAGAAGGTGAGATGAGACCTTCCTCGGATACCGCAACACATGCCGTACTATATAAGCATTACTCGGAGATTGGTGGCATCGTGCACACACACTCCACGTGGGCGACCATCTGGGCGCAAGCCGGACTGGATGTACCTGTGATGGGAACAACACATGCGGACACGTTCTACGGGGCGGTGCCTTGTGCACGTTTCCTGAACCAGGACGAGGTTGATCGCGGATACGAAGCGGAGACAGGGCGCGTCATTATTGAAACGTTTGAACAGCGTGGAATTGATGTTATGGCTGTTCCAGCAGTATTGCTCCATGGTCATGCACCGTTTACGTGGGGGAAAGATGCCAAGTCTGCGGTGGTGAACAGTGTCGTACTGGAGGAAGTGTGCAAAATGAACCTGTACGCGCGGCAATTAAATAACTTCGCGAAAGAACTGCCACAAGGCATTTTGGATAAACACTATCTGCGAAAACACGGAAAAGACGCGTATTACGGACAGAAGTAATTAAGTTATAACAGTGACTGGAAGCATGTTTTGGCTTCCAAGTGGTTTAGTGTGGAAATGATTTGTTCAACTATACTTTTTACACGATAACGGAGAAGACAGAAGAAAGCTGGAGAAGCGGAGCGTTCGCGTTTATCACAGGATTTTCCCTATAAAAAAGGGAATCAAAAAAATCCGGGGATAACCAGCGATCGAAAGATTATTCTGGCTGCGCAGTGTGCCAGTGTAAACCCATTTGTTCAACTATAAAATAATGAAATGAGGATGATTATATGTCAGCAACAGCAGCAAAAGAATTCTGGTTTGTGGTCGGTTCACAGCACTTGTACGGAGAAGAAGCACTGGGCGAAGTAAAAGCCAATGCACAGAAAATCACGGATGCCCTTAATGCAAGTGGTGTACTGCCGTACCCACTCGTATTGCAGGATCTGGCGGTAAGCGCAGATAAAATCACGAGCACGATGAAGGAAGTCAATTATCGCGACGAAGTAGCAGGTGTCATCACATGGATGCATACATTCTCCCCAGCGAAAATGTGGATTCGTGGTACGAAATTGCTGCAAAAACCTTTGCTTCACTTGGCAACCCAATTCAATGAAAGCATTCCTTGGGCAACCATCGATATGGATTTCATGAACCTGAACCAAGCGGCGCATGGTGACCGCGAATATGGTTTCATTAATGCTCGTCTGAGAAAACAAAATAAAATCGTTGTTGGCTACTGGGAGCGCCCAGAAGTGCAACAGCAGGTTGCAGACTGGATGGACGTAGCGGTAGCTTATAATGAGAGCTTTAACATCAAAGTTGCTCGCTTCGGTGATAACATGCGCAACGTGGGCGTAACCGAAGGCGATAAAGTGGAAGCACAGATCCAATTCGGATGGACGGTTGATTACTTCGGCATTGGCGACCTCGTGCAATACGTGAACGCTGTAACAGAGCAGGAAATCGATGATTTGATTGCTCAGTATGGAGACCTCTACGAATTCGATTATGGCACGAACAGCAAGGAAGCTTGGGAAGCCAGCGTACGTGTGCAAGCGAGCTATGAAATTGCGATTAAGCGTTTTCTGGACGAAGGTGGTTACAGTGCCTTCACTACGAACTTCGAAGATCTGCATGGTATGAAGCAGCTTCCGGGTCTGGCCGTGCAGCGCCTGATGGCTCAAGGCTACGGATTTGCTGGTGAGGGTGACTGGAAAACAGCTGCGCTGGATCGCTTGCTAAAAATCATGGCCCATAACGAGAACACGGGCTTCATGGAAGACTACACATACGAGATGGCTGCTGGACAGGAGGCTATCCTGCAATCTCACATGCTTGAAGTAGATCCTACACTCGCTAGCACGAAACCGAGAATCATCGTGTCCCCACTGGGTATTGGCGATCGTGAAGATCCGGCACGTCTTGTATTCGACGGCAAAGCAGGCGAAGGTGTCGTGGTATCTATGGCAGACTTCGGTACCCACTACAAACTGCTGATCAATGAAGTATCTGCATTTGAGCCAACCGTTCCAGCGCCTAACCTGCCGGTAGCGCGTGTATTGTGGAGCGTGAAGCCGAACTTCCAGGACGGGGTAAAAGCATGGATCGAAAATGGTGGCGGTCACCATACGGTTGTATCCTTGAACCTGACGACAGATCAGATCGTAACGTATGCGAAGCTTGTGAATCTGGAGTACGTTATTATTAAGTAAAAGTGGATTGGCAGCTACTGCCTGAACTCATACAAATTCTTTCTCTGCGGCCGGGGGTTAACCCTCGGCCCTTTGTTTGTTATGCTATGAAGCATGATGTGCGCTGAATAGGAGTTTTTTTTCATCGACAAGGGATAAGAAATGGAGGACGACAGACATGTACACAAAAGAAAGTTTAATTCAGCAACTAGAGCAGCTCGGTTTGGATGGGCAAGGCACGTTGCTTATTCACTCTTCAATGAAGAGTTTAGGGGAGGTTGAAGGTGGAGCGGACACGGTGTTGGATGCCTTTAGCGACTATATGAAAGAGGGATTGCTGGTGCTTCCCACCCATACATGGTCTACCATTAATGCGGATAACCCATTGTTCCACGTGGAAAATTCTACCTGTTGCGTGGGCATTCTGCCTGAACTTTTTCGTCAACGTCCGGGCGTAGTTCGTTCGTGGCATCCGACGCACTCGGTAGCGGCACTGGGACGGGACGCAGAGACGTTTACGAAGGACGATCATCTCTTCGATACACCGTGTGCGAGAGGTTCGGCATGGGGGAAACTGCTTGATCGGAAAGCGACAATATTGTTAGTAGGCGTTGACTTGAAGCGGAATACGTTTATCCATGGGGTCGAAGAGTGGGTGGACATCCCTGGTAGAATGACGGACGAGCATGAGAAGCTTTATACGGTTTTACCAGATGGAACCCAGATTTCAGTACCGTCCCGCAGACATTGTGGGTTGCCATGGTCGGAGCATTTCTGGAAAGTAGATGAGGTACTGGTTCGCGAAGGTGCGATGCGTAAAGGCAAGCTCGGTGATGCGGTCGTAAGAGTATGTGATGCGGCTAAGACAACAGAGGTAATTACGGAGATGCTCAAGGATAACCCCGATCTATTTACGGATAATCTCCCTCTGGATGAAGTAAACGAATGATGTAAGAGCCGTCCGATAGCCGGATGGCTCAATATGAATCACATGGTAATGTCCCAATATCTCCCGAGCAGATGACCTTCCTCTCCTGTTTGTACTCTAAACCTTCAAAAGCATTATAAATAATCAGAAATAGATCAGCATTTCAATCAGAGGTTGGTCGGACTTCCAGTGTATGGGCTACTCACCCTCATAGTGGTGTGATAAGATATGGTTAAATTAACCAATAAAGTATCACATAGAATCATGAACAACCACGTTGTCATTGTAGCATCTAAGAAGGAGAAGATTCGTGAACCCTTTAGTATGGTATGATCTCTTTTTATTTGTCCTATTGTTTGGTGTAGGTGTATATGTGTTTGCTACGGTTAGGATTACGAACTTACATAAGGTGTACTTTTTATTTCACGGGTTGATGATGCTCTGGCCTTTCTGTCAATTTGCGAGTACGCTCACGGATGATTCTGGTCTGCAGTTGTTCTACGTTACGTTATCTTTCGTCGCGGTCTCTCTGCTTGGGAGCGGGTGGCTTCTACTGACGATCTTTATTACCGGTTATTCAGAGCGTCTGAGTACAAAAGGGACCTTCTTGCTATTTGTCCCTGCGGTGATCGGGGCTATAGGTGTGGTTGCTAATCCATGGAACGAGTTCGTCATTCCACTGGAGGGCGGGTACATCGAGCGGGATTACGGCCTTTGGTTCTGGGTTGTGATGACTATTCTGGTGAGCTATTTCTTGACTTCTCTCGTGGTTCTATTCCGGGCGGTGTATTCTTCGCAGACGTCTGCCATGATCAAAAAACAGGTGCGGATCACCCTGTGGGGCATCTTGGTCTTGGCTGTCTTTGCAACAATTGATGCGATTCTGAATGTCGTTCTAGCCCGCTGGTTGCCGATCATTCCTGGCATGACTTCGCTGGGAATCTTTCTGTCTGACCTCTTCTTCGTCTATGTGATCAAAAGATACAATGTGTTCGATCTGGTCTCCATCGCCCATGAGGATGTAATCAATACCATTCCATATGGCATCCTGGTACTGGATGAGAATGAGGTCATTGTTGAAGCGAACAAAGCCTCTCGATCCTTTATGGATCTGCATGTGGGGGATTCTTTTGATATGGAGGCATTTCTGGAATCTGTTCATGTTGTGGGCAGCTGCCGGGAGTTCGTGAATCACTATAAGAAAAAAGAAAATACCCTCTCTCACATTGAAGTGATCGTGGAGCGGGACAACAATATCCGGCACTATATCCTGCAATCTTCTCCGATTGTGGATTCGGCTCTTGTGCCGATCGGTCATATTCTCACGTTCCAGGATGTCTCGCAGGAGCGTTTCTATGTGAAAGAGATGAATCGCCAGAACGTAACGCTTCAGGAGCGCAATCAGGCGCTAGACTTGATCCGTCAGGAGTTATCCGAGGCCAATCGCAAACTGGAAGAACTCGCCCTGACAGACAGTTTAACCAACTGTTACAACCGTCGATATCTGACCCAACATCTGAATCATGAGGTCATTACCAATATTCAGTACAAAACACCATTTTCACTCCTACTGCTCGATATCGACTACTTCAAAGCCATCAATGATCGCTACGGACATGTCATCGGGGATGAAGTGCTCGTTCGCACGGCGGAGGCCGTCAAACAATCGATTCGCAGTACCGATATTCTGACACGTTATGGCGGGGAAGAGTTCATGATCTACCTTCCGCATACGGAGCATGATCTGGCGAATCAGATCGCGGAGCGCGTAAGAACAGCTGTGGAGTCCAACCACATTGTGGTGGATCACGAGATTATGAAGGTGTCCATTACGATTAGTATTGGGATTCTATCCTTTGAGGACTTTGAGGTTGAGCATGTGCCGGACAATCCAGAAGGGTATTTGATTCAGCTGTTCGCTGCGGTGGATAAGGCATTGTATCAGGCGAAGCAGAATGGGCGTAATCGGATTGAATTTGCGGAGTTTGAGCGGGGAGTTGTTTGAAAGGGAAATAAAAAGAGTGGGGGCATTGCTCCACTCTTTTTGGACGCAGTTTATATTTTACCCGAGTCACAGTCAGGAAAGATCGGCTTTTTATTTTCTAAATTAAACCAATCTTCAATATGATCACTTAAAGATGGAATGTCGTTGATCCCTTTTTCGCATATTTCGTTATACTTATCGCCTAAAATTCTTTTTAGATTATAATTTTTCTTATATTCGTCCGTTAATCTTGCCTGATATACTTCATATGGTTCCAAGCTGTAATTTTGGTTGCGAGTCTCAAGACCAAGATACAACTTCCATTGTAACTCGCCCTGGAAAGCATCTATACATGTAGCTAATTCGTTGTACACCTTCCCTGGATTGAAAAATCTGAAATAAAATCCAGGCGTGTGATGATAAAGATCCTCTCTTGCAAACATATTATATCTGACCCATTCGTAGGTACGAAGCTTAGATAATGTATAGCCTATGAAGTGAGGCAGTTCCAGAATTTTATTCGCAATATTTGTACATGACTCTAAACTCTCAGTGAATATATCGCTCCCAAATTTTCCCCTGAACATCGTGTATATTTCTTTAGCTAAGTTATGTTTATCCAAGCTGGCGTTACGAGTACATTCTTCAATTTGTTTTACCTCTTCCTCATATTCATCCTCAGGAGCGTAGGGGAATAGATCAATGGGGTCCCATTCGTCTATTATTTTTTTAACTAACATATGTAACACCTCTTTTAAAATCCTTTATAGATCCGGCGGGGCCAGTCATTACACAAATATTTTCCCGAATCAGAAGCTTTTATCGGTTATCATGAGAGCATCCTTTCAAGATTCTAATTCTAGTATAGACTCCATCCTTACTGGATGAAGTCAGATTGTTTAATTAAATTGTTGGATAAACGCTGTAAAGTCTGTGGCGGCCACATGACCACCCAAGCGGTTGTAAGAATTTATCGTTTCAATATAGATAATATTAGGCTGAGAATTGTGGCTGTAATTAAAACAAAACAGGTTACCCTCTACATCTATAGCAAAAGGAAAATGATTAGGAGGAAGGTTGTTCTTTTGCTCATTATATACATCCAATATATCAAGCTCATCAAATGCGATGAAGGTTAAGAAGGAAGAAAACATCACTTTTTTTCCACTGATGTTCAACGTCCGTTGGGCAGGTTCTGCACCGTGATATTTTTCTATGAAATGAATGTACTCAGAGGGGAATTGTATACCCCAAGTCTTTTCCACTGTCTTTACGGTATGAATATCAACAGGAGAATACTCCGTGCTCCATGCATTATTATTATCCACCATCTGATCTACTCCCTAGAGATAATCATTTTGGCTACTTCGGTTTTTGATCCACTAATTTCAAGGAATATTGTAATAACGGCCCTCTTAGTATGAGTCATTCATCTTCGGGGAAAATCGGCATTTTATTCTCTAAATTAAACCAATCCTCTATATGATCGTTCAAGGCCTGTATATCCTCAATACCTAACTCACAAATTTCATTATATCTTTCTCTCAAAATACGCTTTAAGTCATAATGTTCTTTAAATTCATCTGTTGATCTTGCTAAGAATACTTCATATGGCTCTAGCTATAATTTTTATTGCGGCTCTCATAGCTGAGATATAGTTTCCATTGCAGTTCCCCTTTTTGAAAAGAAGCTACACATTCGGCCAATTGGTTATATACATCACCAGGGTTATGAAATCGGAAATATAATCCAGGCGTGCTGTGGTAAATGTCCTCTCTTGCAAACATATTAAATCTGACCCACTCGTAAGTACAAAGCTTAGATAATGTATAGCCTATGAGGTGGGTCAGTTGAACGTCTTTTTTATCCATGGTGTATATATTCATAACTTCACCTTTTCTTCTGATTGTTCAACAGATAGTTATATTTTACCGTTACTTTGTTCTTGTATCGCTTTTAGATAACTATACTATATTTTAATCCATGTTAGATGCTGTTTGTGAGGACCTATAGTTCTATTTGTTTGTACCCATTCTCCTGGAATTCTCAAACGGAGGTGTATTGTTTTTGACTAATTCCGTATAGTACACATATATATAAAATTATTATTTTAATAGATTAGGGTGTTCAAATATGTTCACTATTTCATTTAAAGCAATTGATAACTTTGATGAAATTAAACAAATGTCTGCAAAGCAGTTTGATCTAACGAAACAAGATATCGAGGGAATTATTGAATTGGACTTTAACGGAAGTAAGTATGGTATGTTCTTTGATGATTGTCCATTTGGTAATGAAAGACTTATTAGATGGTTTGTTGACTTACTGACTATAGTCCAGAAGATTAGAACACACCAATATGTTGCTTATCGAATTCCTGATAGCGCTAATTTTTGGCTGGAGTTTAAACAGCAGGGAGTGGAACTACAAGTTAGTTTAGTAGAAGATATTAATCGGGAAGTTATTCTGGACTTATTTATTACTGAACCACTTGAGGAATTTAGATACTCAACTTGGAAGGATGTTATTGTAGGTTCGGCTTCCTTTACAGATGAAATTATGAAAAATACGCATCAGTTTCTGGATTTTGTTACTGAATTGAATCCTGACATACTGCAGAGTACGAGTATTCAAATACTTCAGGAAAAGTTAACCGATGTAAAGCGACTGACCTCATAGAGAACCTACTTTGGCTGAAAATGTTGATTACGAAGTATAATTTCATATCGAAATTTTCAGCATGTAGTCACTTTGAATACAGAACATAAGAATACTCTTATTCTATGGCATCATAAAGTTCCGACATTCGGTCAGCCAATTCCAACTGTGGCTGCATTCGCTGATAATTTATATCGGTAGGTGTCATGTACAGCACTTCTTTTCTCTGCTCAAACATCGTGACATGGTACAAAACCCCTGTAGCATCCTCTTGGTCCGGATCAAGTACGATTTCTAAATCGCGTACCTTTTCAATCCATTCCTGAATTAGTACCTTATCTGTGGTTGTTTTTTAGTACCATCACCACCACTCATCATTTCAATAGAATCAACCTGTGTAATATCGCCAGGATAGAAGGTGTGTAATTCCTTCAGTACTTTACTTACTCCAGATTGATCGGCCTTATTAGAACTTTGGCAGCCGCTAAGAATCAGGATCATAACTGTAGCAATCATTAAGACGATAAATGAATATCTTCTCATCGTACTCCCCCTCTTTAGTCCCTAAACGAATTTTGTATTTGAAATGTTCCGGATAAAATCTATTTTGTTTAATCCTTAAAGTACATCGAGGTTACTGGTCACATATGCTGGAAGACTACGAAACTGGGTTATAACTCTTCGAGAAATCCTGCACGGTTCTACCTGTAAACAATTCCGGATCGTAAAGGAAATACCAGCTAATAAAGCTCTCAGCGGAGGACCGGTTTATTACAGCACAATCCTAAAGGGTGTAAATAAAGGTTATATAGGTACTGATGGAGTATATTCACACATAAGTAATGTGTTAAGTAAACTTGATGTGGAACCAATTCTAAATTAATTTAAATAAATTAATTGGAGGTGTGTCCGTATGAAATTTATGAAGGTGTTGTTAATATGTTCACTGTTATTTATATTGAGTGCATGTACCATTTTTAATTCAAATGATCAACGGGTTCAAGGATATGTAAAAGAGATTGATCAATCGAACAAAAGAATTCTTGTAATAAGTGAGTTGGTACCAGAGGATCTTCAGGAAGATACTAATAAATTAATACAATCAAACCAATATAGTGAAGTATATTGGGTTAGTGGTATAAACCTGTCTAAGTTTAATGTTGGGGACGAGATAGAAATAACCTATGATACTTTAGAGACATCGTATCCCGGGATCCTCACTGCTAAGAAATATACTAAGTTAGCAAATGAGTAAAACAAGATAACTTGAATCGATTTGAATTATGAAGAGTGTTGTCTATGCTAATTTAGTGCAACGCTCTTCTTTCTTTTTGCTTAGAAATCTGTATGTGATTTAGTTCACTCCAGAATTTGAAATAGTTTGCACTTCAAACTTCACTTTTGAATCATTGCGGGAAGAGGCGACAGGGGAGCAGATTGGGCGGTATCGGGTGATGTTGGAGAGGATGAAGTAGGAAAGGCATTTACTGAAACTGGTAGGATATGCCTTGAAGTGGGTATATGCATATAGGACCATAGCACCGATGAGGGGCACAGCTTGTGTTTTTACCATGGTGAAATCAGGATGTTAGCCGGATAGTTTACATATTACACTTCTGCTAACATAGGATAATCCTATTTCTAATGAGCGGAGAAACGTATGAGTACAATTAAAGTTACCCCTGAACAACTACGTCACGTATCAAATCAGGTGGATCAAGCCAGACAACAGTTAGAGAGTATACGAAGTGATCTGACGAGACAGATCATGTTCGTTCAGATGATGTGGATGGGTGCGACGCAGGAGCGATTTTACTATGAGTTCGAGCAGTCACGACCTATACTGGATAAAGCGTTGGAGAGTATGGTGAACACATCCAAAGAATTGAAGGATATCGCCACGCGTTTCCAAGATGCAGATGCTCAGAAGGGAAGTCTGGGTGGTGCAATTGGAGCTGTCGGTGCCGCAGCTATGATGACCAAATCAACAGGTGATTCAGATTCGGGTGATAAGGGCTATCGGATGGCGCAAGTCAATATGTTTGGTAAGTGGGTATGGATGCCTGTCAACGAGAATGGTGTTGCGGATCAGGCTGCTCTTCAGGCTTATCAGAGGGATCAGGAAAATCTGGACTTTAATCGCATGCAAGCTGTGAACGTTGAACCGCCTGGAGAAGATATTTTTGCGTTACAGATCAAGGCGTTTGAGATGGGGATTCATCCTACGACGGGAGAGCCTGTTTCAGATAAGTATGCTCAAATGATGGTGACCTCTCTGAAGTTTAGTCAGATATTCATGGCGATTCAGATGGTTCGTGGGAGTATGCCGGGCGGTAAAGGGCCTTATCGATTGCCAGCTTCTAATCCTGCTGTGGCGAAGATTAAACAGCATATTGAGGCTGCTAAGGCGAAGAAAGGGAATGGGCAAAAGCAGGCTAAAGATGCCGAAGGGGCACAATCGGGGAAATATATAACTGATCCAATAAAAATGAGACCACACATAATACCTCCAGAAGACGGATTTCAAGCTTTTGTTGAGAGAAAGTATATTGATATAAGAAAAATCGGTTTAGATGATGTACAAACGGTTTCTAAAAACACTGGACTGGCGGAAGCAGAAGTTGCCGCGATGAAAAAACATTTATTTCTTAATGTTCATGATCTATCTGTGGAGGGTAGATCTTATCAAAAGTTATACATGCAAGGAGATCAAGATATTGCTTACGGTTGGCAACAGGCACAGCTAAGAGAACTGACTAAAGCAGAAAAAGACTGGTTTCGGCAAACTGCAAATCACGAATTGAAAGAAAGCGATATAATGAAAAATGGAGTTAAGAATGATAAAGGAGAGGTTATTTCTGAACCCTTACCATTAAGAGATCAAAATACATGGGACTCTGCCAAGAAGACATTTAATGTAGATACTACAAAAAATGCACATGATAAAGCAGATGTAACGGATCCTAATCCTCCCCCATTCCCAGGATACAATCCTGTAGATGATGTCAGAAAATACGTTTTTGACGATCCAGATAAATATTGAAATTGAGGTGGCTATAGTGAATTTGCAAGCAGCAGTAGGAAGAATTAACAAGATAAATTGGGAACAAGTAGGAAGCCGATCTTCAGAAGTAGAAGCAGATTTGGCACGTGAGTACTTAAGAAGATTAGCTTATTTTTTTAAGGAGAGTTCTATACGACCGCTACCTCCTTTTATTGCTAACATTGCAACTGTATTGGGAGATAATGAAGAAGTAGAAATTTCTGATTATTGTAATATAACTGCAATGAGCGAATATGGTACTAATGTGTATGTGTATAAAGTATTCGAATATTATTTACAATTAGCAAAGCTTGCTGATAAGAATCAATCATATGTAGAATATCTAAGCGTGTATGAACCATTTATAAAAATCTTTGAACGACAGGGATTAGTTGTACTTAAACCAAGAGAGCTGAATGTAGTAGGGTGTGCACATATTCCACTAAATAGTTGGTACGATAAATTTCTTGAGATGAAACCATTAGATATGAATAGTTTGGAATAATAGGTCTGGGGCTGATTGAAGTATGGATTTAGCGCTGTACCTATTCTATAAAAAAGACACGAAACAATTAGCAGATTTATTGTTGAGTTCACTACAAGATTTTTCTCAGGAGACTCACATGAAATCGAGGGATGGTTATTACACGATTACCAATCCTAACTTCTCATTTATCGTACAAGACGATGATGAGTTAGTAAGTTTTACGAGAGAAGAGTTAAATTTAAATATCAATTACTGTATCAATATTTCCGTTTTTTCACGTTCACCCAAAGAGGGATTACAAGTTATATTCCAAGCGATTAATACTCTAACGGACAGATTAGAAGAGGATATTGCATTGACAGATAGTGAATCTGGCGTGATCTTTCTGCGGTCCGACGGTCAGCTTGTCATTAACTCGTATTGCAGAGAGAACCCTGATATCTATGATTGGCCTTATGATTTACTGGATGGAAACTTTATTGAGAAGGATATGGCAGGGTTGATTTAAGAAGCTGGGAGCTCACTTTCAAAAGGAGATCTTCACAATTCGAACGGGCTGATGTATAGAATCGGTCAGAGTACATTTTTTATTAAACCGTTTTCTGAGGGAGATTAGTCTTTAAAGTTGGCAAGAAATTGATAGTAAGTCATATACTACGAGGTAATTTAATGGCTAAAACACAACATAGTAAATGGCTGAGGTTAGTAGGTAAGGACGAAAATAAATATGAACTAAATTGCCCTAATTGTGGCCATTCCAATATACACTTTCAGTATGTCGGAGATACACGGTCAAGAATAGGGTTTTTAGATATATGGTGTGATTCTTGTATTCATGGGATTCATATCTCCCGGACCAAGATCCCTGAACGTGTAGATATGATCTCGTTTGAAGAGGAAGATGAGTATAATAAGCGAGTAACTAAGTTCATAATAGTAGAGCGAGGGTAATCCTCTTTATGAGCGTTGGAGAGTTGATGAACTATGAAAGAAGATAAAGTTAATGACTTTTATTATGTTGGTTACGAGGGGCAACCGGAAATATTAATTGTATTTGAAAACTCTACGGAGAAAAATATCCTAAAGATGTGGAATGGATATTTGGAGACATTATTGGATCTTATGTGTCATTACGAGTCTACTGACAATGGTATTCTACAAGAATATTATGCCCATGAAGGTTGGTATGAGGAAAGTCCATGGGAAATACAGGACCTGGATTCAGCTATTCATTTATTTAAATCCTTCAATGTGAGTAAAGTAACTGGTAAGCAAATAGAGAATGTTAAGAATATTGTCCCTACTCTCCCAGAAGCAGCAAATCAGATATCAACATTTTTAGAATTAGCCAAAACGAACGGTTGCAGCGTGTATATTGAATACGACTGATTGGGAGCATGGAACATACTTTCAAACGATAACGCAGTAGCTAGGGCTGCGTTATTTAGTCGTTACCTTTGAAGTAACTCTAAATAGGTTTAATAGTCGATCAAGAGGAGAGCAACGCATGGGGCAGCTACTAACCAAAGCTATTGAACGTTTATCGTCTATTTCATTTGAGGATACAGAAGATAGCTCACTAGAATCTTCTCATGTTCTGATTAAAGAATATCTGAGACGCGTTAATCAATTACTAAATGAGATGGATGCTTCAATAGATCAATATCCCCTATTTAGTTTTGCTAAAATTCTTGGAAAAGCTATAGATGAAAAAGTATATCGAGCTTGTTCAAAACTGGACACGCTAGGAAATCCTTATGTGAAGGTAATTTGCTACGGTTATTTAGAAGTCTCCGAATTAGCAGATCAAGGAGTGGATGAAGCAATTCAATACATCGACCTCTACGAACCGATGATAAAGTTCTTTGAACAAGGCGGGAGTTTTACCATAAGACAAGGCGAAATGGTTGTAGGGGGTTCAGCTTATCCTCTTAAGTATTGGAGACATTTAAATATTTCAGTACAAGATATTAGCGACATTGAATTAAATCATATTGAGTAAACTGAGGGGATGACTTTGGAACAAATAAAACAGATGAATAAAGAAATATTCAAAGAAAATTTATTAAAGACAATTCAAGAAATCTCAAATGAAATTGGGTTAACATCTAATGAATATAGATTCATTATCGAGCCTGTGAGGGAAAAGGATAAGCCATTGAATAGTGCAGATAATATGATGCGATTGAATATTTTGAGTGAGGATAATATAGGAGGAAAGCAGTTACCGTTAATCAATACGGTGAATGTTCTTTGCGGTTTAGAGCCAATGGTGCCTATATGGATTAATGTAATCTTTATAGGTTTGGATGAAGCTACAGCGATTTTTAAGTTACAGTGCAGTCTAAGGTTTAGAAAACCTACTTTGCTGAGAAATGTTGAAACGGGACATGCTCCCTTTAAAGCGATTATTGAAAGAACAGATTAAAGATAATGGCTTTATAGTCAACTAGCCCACATAGATACGGATGAGGGGTTGTGAAGAGATTATGTACGAATATCATGGATGGGCAACCATTAGAGAGAGTACCTCGTTTGAAGAAGATGAGTATCAATATGGTTTAGTTATCCAACATCTGCGGGAATATGTATATGAGCTAAATTGGCCTACAGGTGTTTTGGACTTGAGAGCAGTTAATGGTGACTTTCAACTATGGATAGCCGGCCTAGATAATCACAAACATGTATCAAAATATGATCCGATCAAAGTGTTTAGAAAAGTAGGTGAAATAGCTCCAGGTTCCTATGGAATTCTTTATGTAAGAGATAGTGATGATTCGGAATCCTTCAATCAGTTTAAGGTCTACACTTTAATTCGAGGTAAAGTAATGGAGAATGATGATCCGTTTCTCTCCCCATTCATACCTAACATAGAGGATGAAAAGCCATGAAACAAGAGTTAGATCTTAAATTTGAGCTTCACAAAAAGTGGGTAGAGACTAGTGGTCAAGAAGGTGAGAAGCTACGATTAAAGGAAGTTGATTTTCAACATTATGAGTTAACTGGTGTGTGTTTGGAACAATCGTATATGACTAGCTGTAATTTTGATAATCTTAGTCTGAACAACATGGATTTCCATGCCTCAGTTTTAAGTTCGTCAACTTACAACGACGCAGAATTAGTGGATTGTGATTTTTATAAGTCGGACCTATCTTATACTGAATTTTCTAATGCAGCTTTGAATAATGTAAGATTTGCTAGAGGTGATTTTTGGGAGGCTGATTTTAAAAGGGCTACGATTATAGATTGTAATTTTTCGGCAAGTAGCTTCTCTTTAACTGACTTTAGTAACGCTTCATTAATAAATATAGATATAAGCGAATCGAGGTTTGAAGGAGTTTCATTCTATGGAGCAACTTTGAAAAATATTAAAGGAATAACTGAAGCGAATTTCCATAGCATTAATGTCGGCACTCCTGACAACCCAACAGTCCTTCTAGGCCAAGATGCAGCAAAATGGTTAGAAGCTACCGTGGGAGAATGAATTTTAAATTATATCTAAAAGACAAGTGCTGAATTGAATTTATATTAACGGAGTTGGCATGCTGAGTAAATATATGGACCTAGATTCTTTTAAGGAATACTTATTAAAAACTGTAGATGAATTATCTTCCTATCATAACGAAGTACTGGGTGAGAACAGTAAATTCATAATCACTCCGATTGAGGAGTTGGGTAAATCTTTAAATTCTACAGACGAATATCTTTACCGGGGAATGTTAAATTCGAATAATTTAGACGGACGCGAGTTCGATATTGATTCTGTTACAAAGATATTGGGTTGTAGAGTACCATTGTGCCCCCTTTGGATAAAAGTATCGCTAAAAGGAATCTCGGCGGACGCACCTGTAATTGAATTACAGACGAGTTTAAGATTTCGCAAACCAAGTTTGTTACAACACCAAGAAACGGGGCATCCTCCGTTCATAGCAGTTCTACAGTCCTTAAACTAATAAAGAAGAGGATAACTAATGGGAACCAATGCTTTTTTCCTGATAGAGCGTGAGAAGTATACGCCAGAAAAGTTTTTGTCTGACACTATGATTGCAGCGTTTAACTCCGACAACCGGATTATTTTTGATAATCATAAAAACCTTGAAAATGGAAAATTCTCTTCTACACATTTGAATATACTGGCTCATTCCTACAATAGCGACGAGAATAATCATCAATTCATTATGTATGTGAAGGCAAAGGAAAATAAGAGTGTAATATTCAGTGACTATGAAGATCTTGATTTGGATCCTAATCACGAACTCATTCGAGTGGGTACAATAGAAGAAGTGTTTGGAGCAGAAGGGGTCATTCTTCGTTTTGTTTATGAATACCTGAATCTTAATAGATCCGACTATTTTTGGGTGTCTGATTACGACTGGGTCTTCACCTGGGAAGATATACAAAAGATAAACTCAATGACTTATGACTCTGATTGGTGTTATAAAGATCCGAAAATGATTTGAAAAATTGTAACCTAGACTCTAGATACTTACTACATTTTTTATATGGTTCCCGGAGGGAATAGTATGGATTTAGCATTGTACCTAATCTATAAAAAAGATACTCAACAATTAGCGGAACTATTGTTGAGTTCACTACAAGATTTTTCTCAGGAGACTCACATGAAATCGAGGGATGGTTATTACACAATTACCAATCCTAACTTCTCACTTATCGTACAAGACGATGATGAGTTAGTGAGTTTTACGAGAGAAGAGTTGAATTTAAATATTAATTATTGTATCAATATTTCCGTTTTCTCACGCTCACCCGAAGAGGGATTACAAGTTATATTCCAAGCGATTAATACTCTAACAGATAGATTAGATGAGGATATGGCAGGATTGATTTGAGAAGCCGTGGGGTTACATTACCAAGATCTCTGAACGTGTAATTATAATCTCTTTTGAAATGGTAGATGGGATAAAGAGCGATTCCCTAATTTCACTCTGATAGTACAATGATACGAAGATCTTATGCGCTTTGCGTGGTGGGCAGAATGTTCTAAAAATGGAGGTCACTATAAATGATCGAAGAGTCTAGAGAAGTGATACGAAAAAGAGCGGCTCTTCATATGAACGATCCTGCAATCGAGCAATACAGAGATGAACTAATTAATATACTAAGCCAAAATGAAGATGAGACGATTCAATTCCTCAAGAACTGTAGTAAGGACGAACTTATTTGGGTTAGTGAGGTGTTTGAAGAAATAGCTTGTAATCTCCAAAGTACAGAATATATCAACACCCTCAAGGAATGTGATAAAAAATATCCTGAATTAAAATTAACGAATATTATCAAGACGGCCATTTCTTACATGGATTAATCTTACCGGTATCCAGAAAGTAGGATCAAACTGGGAGACGACTAGATAGAGGTTAATGTTTAATATGTACAAACAATTAGATAATCTTTTATCAGCTGTGACAACAGTTGATTCCTGGTATGATGACGGTTGTATTATAGCAGCAGAAATATTGGAGGATTTCGGACAAAGTGATTGGGATCAGTTAACCATTGAGGTGTTGAATAAGCCACTGTACTGGAAGAAAAAGCTGGCTTACTGTCTAGATAGTACACAGCACACACAAGAATTTGAAATCCTACTTTCGATACTTTCTGTTGAAGACAGCGAGTTATTTGAAATATGTATAGATACATTAAGAAGCTACACATCTACTGAACATAAGCAACGAATTATAGATCACCCTATGATATTAGATCGTGTGCATAATGCAATTTCAGGAGCAGGAACTGCTAGCCAAAAAATATTAGAGGAATTTCTTAAGGGGTTAAAATAGGCGAAATTAGTATAATAAAAAATTCACCATCAAACGATAACGCAGTTATTAGGGCTGCGTTATTTAGTAATTACCATTTACGTAACTCTTAGGAGTGAGAGCATAGATTTTGATATCGTAGAGATAAAGGACTACTATGACACGGAAATAATTAATTATGACTTTACTAATCTAAAAGATTGGGGCATAAGTGAAGAGAATGCTCATTTTTTAATCGACATAGGAGTTCCAGAACAATATGATGATTTTTCCTTTTATGAATCTGAAGCTTTCCAAGTGAGAGTTATTGAAGGAGAGGAATATATTCAGATTGGTCACTTCGCAAGTTATGGTATGCGTGACTCATATGGTCTCTATCTAAAACAAGGGAGCGATATGTTTTTCACGACATCATCATTGGATAAGTCCAACGTATATATGCTCAACAAGAATTTGGGAACCTTCTTTTTATTTCATCTAATTAGAAATGAACTGGCAACTAAAGTGAGACTGGAAGGTTCATATACCTCAGATGAGTATGCCAGAGCACTTCGTGGCAATTTTGAGAAGATTGATCCGATAGCAATGAAGAACATCGAAGGTTACTGGTCACATTTGCTGGAAGACTACGAAACTGGATTGTAACTCTTCGAGAAATCTTGCATGGTTCTACCTGTAAACAATTCCGGATCGCAAAGGAAATGCCTACTAATCAAGCACTCATATGTAACAAAAAACATGAAGAATCCGCTCTCATCCGAGAGACGGATTCTTTCTCGTTCTAACACCAATATAACTCTTGTCAAAACGTAATCATTACGATATGATAGTACTCATTGTTTAGATCATAATGATTACGATTAAGAGAGAGGGGCATTACCTTGAATAAAAAGACGCCACTGCTAGCGTTGGTCTCCTTGGCCTTGAGCGCTGGACTGTTGAGCGCCTGCGGATCATCTGAGTCCAGTCCCGCTGCGCAACCATCCACCGATAATAAAAATGTTCACTTCCTATATAACTTCTCCACCAGTTCGCTAGATCCACATGTGGATTCCAGCTATGTGCCGCTGCGCGCGGGCATTACGGAAACGCTGGTTCGTCTCGATGAAGAGAATCTAACAGTTGCTCCATGGCTCGCCGAGAGCTGGGAGAGCGAAGACGGTCAGCATTGGACGATCGACCTGCGAGATGACGTGACCTTCCAGAACGGCAAGCCGATGACTGGCGAATCGGTTAAAGCGTCCCTTGAGCGGGCGCTGGAAGAGAATGTAGCGATTCAGAACGCACTGAAGATCGATACGATAGAAGCCGAGGGCGACAAGCTGGAGATCACTACAACTCAACCGTTCCCGGAGTTCGCTTCAGAACTGGTGAACCCCAACACGGCGATTATCGACGTGAGTGAGCCGGACGTTGTGAACAAGCCCATTGGTACGGGCCCGTTCAAACTAACTTCTTTTACACCAGGCAGCAAGCTGGATCTGGATCGCTATGATGAATATTGGGATGGAGCATCTCCACTGGATTCCATCACATTCTCATTCAATGAAGATGCCAATGCCCGCACACTAGCGCTCAAATCTGGACAGGTAGATATCGTATACCGTCCAGAGGTCGAGAGCCTCGAATCGCTCAAAGCAATGGATGGCATGACTGTGGAGTCCACGTCGACGTTCCGCGTGCATCAGATGACGACGAATATGCAGCGGGAGAGTATGAAGGACATTAACGTCCGTCGTGCGGTGGATGCGTTGATCGACCGTCAGGGCATCGTGGACACGATCCTTCTCGGATACGGAGAAGCAGCCATCGGTCCGTTCCTGCCATCGCTGCCGTTCGCGCCGAATTATGCAGAGACTGCTAAGCAATCCGGGCCTGACGCCGCAGTGAACTATCTTAAGGAAGCTGGATACGAGCTGCAAAATGGCGTGATGACGAAAGATGGCAAGCCGCTGCAATTGACGCTGCTGACGTATTCAGCTCGTGCCGATCTGCCACTGATTGCTCAAGTGTTCCAGTCTGATGCGAAGAAGATCGGTATCGACGTGCAGATCCGCCAGATTGACACCCCGGAAGATTATATGGCGTCCAACCGCGACTGGGATATTGCGACGTATAGTAATTTGACAGCTCCGCGTGGGGATGCTGGTTATTACCTGAATGCGACGTACCATCCGAAGGGTGCTCTTAACTTCAGTGGATCTGAAGATCCGGAACTTACCAAGATCATCGACGAACTGAATCTCACAGTTGCACCGGAGAAGCGCGCAGAGCTTGCCGAGAAGGCAGCCAACTACGTGCATGACAACGTGCTGAATTCATTCGTGTTGCATCCTGGTACGATCGTTGCCTATAACGGTAAGAAGATTAAGAACTGGGTTACCACCCGCAGTGAATATTACATGATTACGAATAAGCTGGATGTGATGTAATGTTTCGCATTTTGCTTCGAAAGTTCCTTGAGGTATTTATCTTTCTGCTGTTCATTATGTTTGTAAGCTTCCTGTTCATTCGTCTGGCTCCTGGTGATCCCGTGCTGACGATATTGAACGTAGACGAACTGTCCGTCAGTCAGGAGCAGGTCGAAGCTGTACGCGAGGAGATGGGCTTCAACGATTCGCTTCCTGTCCAGTTCGGCAATTGGTTACTCGATTTCGTTCGACTCGACTTCGGTGTATCGTATTCGACAGGCCAGCCCGTCATGCAGACCTTGATGCGTGCGCTGCCAGCTACGGCTGAACTGACGATAGGCGCACTGCTGGTCATGCTCGTCATAGCGATCCCGCTCGGCTCGCTGTCAGCGCTCCATCGTGGAAGTTGGATTGACCGCGGCAGCCGGATGCTCTCCATTGTGGGTGCGGCGGTGCCGAGCTTCTGGCTGGGTCTAATCCTGATCGACATGTTCGGCGTACGCTTCGGCAATCTGCCGACCATGGGCCGGGATGGATTCACATCGCTTATTCTTCCATCTCTGACGCTGGGACTTGCCATCTCCAGCGTCTATGTGCGTCTTTTGCGTTCCAGCCTGCTAGATTCACTAAGTCAGGAGTTCGTTCGATCCGCCCGGGCAAGAGGATTATCCGAAGGTCGGATCTTCATGCTTCATGCGTTTCGGCATAGTCTGCCGCCTGTCATTACGGTATTCGGCGTCAGCCTCGGCAGCCTGATTGGCGGAGTCGTCGTGATTGAAGTGTTGTTCGCTTATCCGGGTATCGGCAAACTTGTCGTCGACGCCATCCGCCAGCGTGATTATCCACTGATCCAGGGTTACATCCTGATCATGGCGATCGTGGTATTCCTCGTGAATACGGCGGTTGATCTATCTTATCGTTATTTGAATCCTGAAATGAAACTCAAGGAAAAGGAGGCCCACCGATGAAAACCATGCCCCTGCCCATTTCAACGACAAAATCTAAAAAACATAGCTGGCAGGCGATCGTTGGTTTGCTATTTGCACTTCTAGTCATCGCGGCCTCCTTGTATGCCTTTTTAGTTCTAAAACATGATCATACCTTAACTGATCTGCGCGGACGATTGCAGGGCGCAAGTGCTCTCCATCCGTTCGGCACCGATCATCTGGGCCGCGATGTACTGACACGTCTGCTGCTGGGTGGCGGCCAAACACTGGGTTATAGCCTGCTGGCACTCGGTGCTGCACTGCTGATCGGTATTCCATTTGGACTGATCGCAGGATACAAACGTGGTTGGGTCGATAAGCTGTTCATGCGGATCGCTGATGCCTTTCTTGCATTCCCTGATACCATCGTGGCGATTGTGCTCAGTGGCCTGCTTGGCGCGGGAATCGGTAATTTGGTATTGGCGATCGTAATCGTAAAGTGGGTCAGTTATGCGCGTCTCGTTCGAAGTACAGTCTTGTCCGAGTCACAAAAGGATTACATTCGGATTGCCCGGACCAACGGACTATCGGACGGTCGAATCATGAGAAAGCATCTGCTTCCACATATCGCAGGGCATGTGCTCGTGTTAGCCAGTCTCGATCTGGGCAAAATCATCCTGCTCATCTCTTCGTTGTCCTACATCGGCCTTGGCGCACAGCCGCCAACACCTGAATGGGGTGCGATGCTGAACGACTCACGACCTTACTTCCAGTCTCGGCCAGAGCTGATGATCTATCCGGGCCTTGCCATTGTCTCGGTAGTCCTGCTCGCCAACATGCTGGGTGACTATCTGCGAGACCGGTTTGACGTGAAGAAGGAGGTGCAGCCATGATTCTCTCCATTGAGGAACTGAGCATCTCCAGTCGAGATCGCACTATTGTAGATCAAGTCTCTCTGGCTGTTCGCGAAGGTGAGTTCATGGCATTGGTTGGACAGAGCGGTAGCGGCAAAAGCTTGCTCTCGCAAGCGATTGGTCGTCTGCTGCCGCCCAACCTGCATGCGTCAGGACGAGTGATGTTCGAAGGCAGTAACCTGCTCGAACGGAAGCCGAAGGAGATGCGTGCCCTGCGGGGAAGCCGCATCTCATATATTTTTCAAGACTATCAGGGAGCGTTTACGCCATTTCGCAGCATTGGCGGACACTTTGATGAATACCAGAAGGTACATGGGGAAAAGTCTTCTGCCCTCCGCAAGAAAAGGGCTGAAGAAGCGCTGGAATCGGTTGGCCTTAGCGCTGAATTGCTGCGTCGCTATCCGTTCCAGTTGAGCGGTGGACAGCTTCAGCGGGCTTCAATTGCTACGTCACTGATGTTGTCTCCTCGCTTGTTGATTGCTGACGAAGCAACAACGGCACTGGACAGTGTGTCCGGGCATCGCGTGTTGGAGCTGCTGGCACGCAAGCAAGCGGAGACGGGCTGTGCGATTCTGTTTATTACACACGATTGGCGTCATGTACGCCGCTATGCCAGCCGTTTGGCTGTGATGAAGGAAGGGCAGATCGTCGAATCTGGCGGAAAGCATCGCATTCTCGATCATCCTCAGCATGAATATACTCGCCAGCTGATCGAGGCGGCTCCCGTTCTGAGTCGCTCGCTGAAGTCGGGATTGAAGGAGGCAGGAACGGAATGAAGACGACCGCAAATGATGAACGCCGTGGACTCGTGAAGTCCGAAGAATCTGGTGTGCGAAGCCACGATTTTGCTAACGACGTAAACCATGCAGACACAGACAATGCAGTCATAGATACTACAGATACAGATCATGCAGATACTGATATAGATATCGCCGGTGCAGAGACTGTTTCATCGTTCAGCATCTCCGGCGATCCTGTGCTTCACGTGGAACATCTCAGCCGAACGTATGCAGGTGCAGACCGGCCGGCTGTGAATGATATTTCCTTCTTCCTGAACCGCGGTGAGTGTCTTGGCCTCGTTGGTGAGAGCGGCTGCGGTAAGAGTACGCTTGCCCGCTGTCTACTTCGGATAGAAGATGCGGATAAGGGCTCGATTACACTGGGCGGCCAGGATATCGCGCGACTGAGCGGCCGACGGTTACGACTTCATCGCCGGAAGATCCAGATTGTATTCCAGAACCCGATGGCGGCACTGAATCCGAAGCTCAAGATTGCTGATTCGCTGATCGATCCGTATGAACAACTTGGACGGAACGCCGAGCTGTCCCACTTTACCTACACGTCGAAGGATGCTTACGTCCAAAAGCTGCTTGAAGCTGTCGAGCTTCCAAGCGATATGGCTGGACGATATCCGCATGAGCTAAGTGGTGGACAGCGTCAGCGCGTCACGATCGCGCGTGCTATTGGCATTGAGCCTGACGTTGTCGTTCTGGATGAACCGACGGCCAGCCTGGACGTGATCTCACAGGGAGCCGTTCTGCAGTTACTTACGGATCTACGGACATCGCTGGGTCTGTCATACTTGTTCATCTCGCATGATCTGGCTGCTGTACATCGCATGAGCCAGCGCATCATCGTCATGCGGGAAGGTCAGATCGTTGACCGCTTTGGCGCGGATGCGTTGTTCGCTGAAGAACGCCATCCGTATACAAAAGAGCTGATTTCGATCTTCTGAGTACTCCCGGAAACGCCGGGGGTGTTAATAGGTTAATTTATATATGAAGCCGCCTTACGAAGAGATTCGAGAGCGGCTTTTGGCGCATCCATTTTACGGCTAAACCGGTTTCCTTTCTTTGTTTTGAACAAATATATCTTTCAGGCCTATAACCGGGCTAACGTTCCGATGTAAACTAGCGTATACTGATGGAATAGCAAATATCTTGAAATTGCATATTTAAATTGCTCTATATTATTGATACACTAGATCAAGGTTATATTCATTCAGAGAAGGTGCGATCCCGTTCAAGAATGGGCTTGCTGCAAATGCCAAATCGATAACGCTTACATCCTTTTGGCAAATATAGGATATAAGGACGGTAGACATGAGCCAGGGACAAACGAGTACAGATGTTATCTTGATTGGTGCCGGAATTATGAGTGCAACTTTGGGAACTTTGCTAAAAGAATTGGCACCAGACTGGAATATTAAGGTTTTTGAAAAGCTAGCCACTGCAGGAGAGGAAAGCTCCAACGAATGGAATAATGCCGGAACTGGGCATGCTGCATTGTGCGAACTTAACTATACCGTTGAACGACCAGACGGAACCGTAGATATTAGCAAAGCGATTAAAGTGAATGAACAATTTCAGATCTCAAAGCAATTTTGGTCCTATCTCGTCAATAGCCGTCTGATTCGTAATCCGCGGGACTTCATTATGCCGATTCCTCATTTGAGTTATGTGCATGGAGAGAGCAATGTCCAGTTTTTGAAAAGACGGTATGACTCTTTATCGAATCACCCGCTATTCGCAGGCATGGAATTCTCAGATGACAAGAAAGAGCTGGCGAAATGGATGCCGCTGATGATGAAAGATCGTACCAGTAATGAACCTGTTGCAGCGACCAAAATTGACTCCGGTACGGACGTTAACTTTGGTGCTTTAACGCGTATGCTGATCAAACATTTGAAGGAACAACACGTGGGCATCCACTACCAACATAGCGTGAAGAATATGAAACGCACCAGCGATGGACAATGGGAATTATCCGTGAAAAACCTGAAGAGTGGTGCAGTCGAACGCCATAAGGCGAAATTCGTCTTCATTGGTGCGGGCGGTGGAAGTCTGCATTTGCTCCAGAAGACGGGCATTCCGGAAGGGAAACATATCGGCGGATTCCCGGTCAGTGGGATTTTTATGGTGTGCAAAAATCAAAAAGTCGTGGAACAGCATCACGCCAAAGTATATGGCAAGGCTTCGGTAGGGGCTCCGCCGATGTCCGTTCCGCATCTGGATACCCGTTTTATCGACAATAAGAAGTCGCTGCTATTCGGGCCGTTTGCCGGCTTCTCGCCGAAGTTCCTGAAGACGGGTTCCAATGCCGACTTAATCACGTCTGTTAAGATGCATAATCTGCTTACGATGCTCGCAGCAGGTGTCAAAGAAATTTCTTTGACCAAATATCTGATCCAGCAACTGATGTTATCCAAAGAACAACGTATGGCAGAATTGCGTGACTTTGTTCCGGGTGCGAAGAGCGAGGATTGGGATATGGTTCTGGCGGGTCAGCGTGTGCAGGTGATCAAGGATACCGTCCAAGGTGGCAAGGGAACGTTGCAATTTGGTACAGAAGTGGTCACGTCTGCAGATGGAACGATTGCGGCTTTGCTAGGTGCATCACCAGGTGCATCCACCGCAGTTCAGGTCATGCTTGAGATTCTCCAGCGGTGCTTCCCGCAGCATATGGAGGCATGGGAGCCGAAGATCAAGGAAATGATCCCTTCCTACGGCATATCCCTTGTGGAGAACTTGGATCTTCTCAAAGAGGTTCATTCTTCAACAGCCAAGGCGCTGGGGTTATCGGATGAAAAACATGTCCTGCACGTATAACGATTAATCTAATCGTGTTAAATAAGGATCAAGACCCAAAAAGAGAGCTAAGTCGGGATGAAACCCGTGCTTAGCTCTCTTTTTGTATATTTGGTATGTCTGATCTTGAAGCTGAACCTGTCCTTCACCATCGCATTCACGTTAGACCTTACACAAAACATACGGACAGGGACTGTACGGAATGCCAGTTGTAGAGTTACAGAACTGTCGTATCGCTTAGACTCCTGTGTTGCGGTCCAAAGGGATGACAAAGGATACTTTCGTACCTTGACCCGGCGAGCTGACGATGGTCAAACCTTGTCCGTACATCTGGGTCAACCGGCGATGCGTATTGGTTAATCCAATACCTCCGGTCCCCCCTGGTCCCTTCTTGGGCCATGCCAATGCCCGTTCGATCAGTTCCGGTTGCATCCCTACACCATCATCCTCAATCTCAATCAAGGTGGACGCTGTTTGGTTGATGATTCGGATATGCACGGTTCCACCCTCAACTTTGCTGAGAATACCATGTCGAACAGCATTCTCAATGAGCGGTTGAATGGTGAGTGGTGGCAGGGAAAGATCGAGATCCTCTGGAATATCCCAGATAACATTTAGCCGGTCCATGAAACGTTCTTTCTCAATGTAGAGATAGGCACGTGACAGATCCAACTCATGAGTGACCTCCACCATTTTCTCCGAATTGACAAAATGAAAGCTGGTCTGAAGATACTCGATAAAAGCATCGCCGAGCTTCTGCATTCGCTCTGTATCCATCTCACTAAGAACCATGATTGAATTGAGCGTATTAAAAAGGAAATGGGGCTGAATCTGTGCTTGTAAGTAAGCAGCCTCCATGCGCAGTCGCTCATCAATGGATTGTTTCAGTACGATCAGAGACCCGATGCGATGCCTTAATTCAACGGCATCCACGGGCTTGGTGACATAGTCCGTAGCACCGGCCATGAATCCGGCGTATACATCAGCTGGTTCGTTACGGGCCGTCAGCAACAGGATGGGAAGCTCCGAGACCGAATAACGTTTGCGTACGTTCTCGGTCAGTTCATAGCCGGACATATGAGGCATCATGACATCGGCAATCAGTAAGTCCCAAGGCTCCTTATCCAATAATTCGAGTGCCTCAAGCGCCGAGGCCGCGGGTTGAATATGATACGGTTCATTCGCAAGCATGGAGATCAGTACTCGCAGGTTTACAGGATCATCATCGACGGCAAGAATTCTTGCGGCAGTCTGATCATGGGATATAGTCTGCTGCTCCGGTTCTGCAATCGCAACTTCATCGAAGCTGTGAGCGTCCCATCGCTGCTCAGTCTGGTCAGAGAGCGCTTCGGTATCTTCCCGTGGAAGTGAGATCTGGAAGGTCGATCCTTGCCCGGGTACAGATTGAACCGTGAGCTGTCCGCCATGCAGTTCAGTGAGCTGCCTGCTAATATTTAGACCCAGGCCGATTCCTCCACTCATGCGAGCTTCCGGAGTCCCCTGTTCATACGCCTCGAATATTCGCTGTTGTATCTCCTCACTCATGCCAACGCCTGTATCTGAAACTTGAATCAAGACGTGCTCTCCATGTTCCCGAACAGATACGGTAATGGTACCCTCATCAGTAAATTTGAGCGCATTATGCAACAGGTTGTAGAGTACCTGAACAAGTCTTCTCTCATCGGCCTGAATCAACGGCAGTGATTCTGGAATATCTACCTTCATGTGGACAGGCCTTCCCTCTGCCATAAATCGGAACATACCGATCACACCTGGGATGACAGATGCAAGGGAAAGTGGTTTCTTTTGAAGTTTAATACGTTTCTCCTTCAGACGAATGACATCAAGCAGGTCATCAACGAGTTGAGACATGCGTCGACCGATGGTAACTAACAGTTTCATGTCTTCTGCCTGCTGCCCACCTGATTTACGCCGTTCACGGACTGCAATGCTCTCAGCAATGTTGATGATGCCATGCAGCGGTGTACGCAGCTCATGAGCCGTATTCACAAGAAACTGATCCTTCTGCCGATCCTCCTCTTTGAGCTGTTCGTACAACTGCTCAATCTCACTTGAATTGCGGAAGTATTTCCTGAACCAATAGGCGGAGAAGCCGAATATGGCCGCGATCACATCAATCGGATAATACACGTTGGTGATCTCGCTACGCGAGTTCACAATTCCCCATAACACGCTTGATAGGCTGCTAGTTGCCGCAAAGAGCAAAAAGCTGGCGTCACTTCGTTTCTCGGCTGCCATTCGGAAGAACAGGTATACAGACCAGCCAATGGCAAACAGATAAAGGAAGTCAGATAGTCCAATCTCAAGTACATGGTAGATCAGGGTCACCGGAGCGATTAGCAAAAATACACAGTACACACCAAGCACGCTGGCGTAGATACGAAACAGTTTACGCCCTTGTAGACTATGGGAGAAACTTCTGGCCATCTGTAGAAGAAAGAATGCGAACAGTGGATAGGACAATGCTTTGGCCTTAACAATCCAAGTGAAGTTGAGTGGCATCCAACTCAATAACAGATTGTCATGATCGGAGGCGACCGTTAGGGCAGCTACCAGTGTTAGCATCGAGAACGTCAGCAGAGCTCGTTCCTTCCGGATAAACAGAAACATGATAAAAGCGTATAAACTGTGCAAAATCAGTATGGCGAACGTGATCTTTTGCAGATCGATAGACAATCCTCGTTCACTTCCAATGGCTTCTGGAGAACCAAAATAGAGGGAGCGTGTGATCCCGCCGCTATAAGGGTCATCAAAGTTAGCTGTCTGCACCAGAAGATTGATTTCGGTGGAACCGTCAAGCGCATAGGAAGTCGTAAATGCAGTCCTCTCCGGTCGATAGGCTTCAGCGTGGGTGGCAGGTTGACCAAATTCGGAAACAATGGTCCCATTCATCTCGATGATCGATGAGGTCTGGATTTTCTGACCCCAGAGAGAGACTTTCTTCACGGATGGATCTAAAAGTATGCGAAGATGATACGTTCCATATCCGAATGACGATGAGGATTGTGGTAATGCATTCCGCCAGTCACCGGGAACTTGAATCCGTGTGGATGGGTTGTCCACTATTTTTACGTCACGATTAGAGATTAACGCCTGGGGGTAAAATTCCCATTCTCCATCTAGGGATATGGGTGAAGCGTTGGCGAGGTCCCAGCCTCGAAGGTCCAACACGCCTTTAGCGGGTTCAGGATGTGCGGGTATAGTGAAAGTCTCGGACCATATCCAGCGAAAGCCAAGCAAAATAGTCAGGAATAGAATCGACAGCACTACATATCGGGGTATCTTTTTATAGGTTATTGGTTTCATGGCAGACTTTAGTTTTCGACAGTTTCCTCCAAATTCCTGCATGCTCTTTGAAAGTGAAGAACATTTTTTTTGAATACCGGAACATAGATTCTATATTCAAATGATAGCGGTCCCACGTCAGGATTTATGGTAAAATTATAGATTAAAGGGTGATCAGAGAGCCAGAGGAGTTGTGCATATGAGAGTGATTTTGGTAGATGATGAATATCTCGCTCTGAGCAGGTTGAACAAACTGTTGCTAGAGAGAGAGGATTGCGAAGTTATCGGCTCTTTTCTGACGGCACAGGAAGCCATAGATCAGATCGAAATTCATCTGCCGGAAATCGTCTTCATGGACGTTCAAATGCCGGGGATGAACGGGATCGAGGCGACCGAGCGTATCCATGAGGTTTCTCCTGGGACAGAAGTTATTTTCACAACCGCATATAACGAACATGCACTGACGGCCTATGGGCTTGAAGTGCTCGACTATATTATGAAGCCTGTAACACGTGACCGTTTGGAAAAAACGATGAAGATGTATCACCGCCGAACTTTGCCAGCAAGTCTGAATATAGCAGAAGGACCATCCCTGTTAATCCGCTGTCTGGGAATGCTTCAGGTTCAACTGCATCCGAATGAGCCACCAAAACACATGAAGTTCAGAACAACCAAGATTAGAGAGTTATTCGCCTATTTGCTTCACCACCGGAACAAACCGATTAAACGGGATACGTTACTTGAGCTGTTGTGGCCAGAGTTAGAAGAGCGGAGAGGTATATCCAATCTGCATAGTGGTATCCATCGCTTACGCAGTATGATGAACGAATTCATGGGCGAGGAAAAGATGGTTATTCGTTATCAACAGTTTGGATATCTATTGGAAACAGGAGAGTTCAGGGTTGATGTGGAAGAATGGGAAAGTCGTCTTAACCGATTATCTCCATTATCGTCGACTACAATGATCGAGCATCGGCAGACCTCAGATCAATATGAAGGCCAATATTATGGTGAGGACGATTACGTATGGGCTGAGCTGGAGCGTCAGCGCTTGCATGCACTATGGCGTAATCATGCCATGCAACTTGCACAATATTACATTGATCTAGGACAGAATACGGAAGCACTTACGCTATATCACCGGATACAGCAATTCGAGCCATCATTGGAGGAAGTCGGACTGGCGTTAATGAAGACCTACGATCGATTAGGTAATAAAGATCCCGTGATCGCTCAATATAATCAGTTGGTTACAACGTTAGAACAAGAGGCGGGCATCCGCCCTGGCTTGGAAATTGAGTTATGGTACCAACAATGGAAAAATTCAAATATTTGATTGAAAATACACAACCTCGCAGCTTCATTTGCGAGGCTGTTTTTTTGTCGTATTTGTTAGCGAGGAGTTTGGTAAGAGTTTGGTAAGAGGCTATGTGTAGAATAAGCAAGATGAGGGTCAGATAGCCACTGGGGCTTAGAAGAAGCTGAGTTTTGCGTTAGGGCTTGTCCCAGTAAATGACCAAAACATTCGAATCACATAGGAGGTTAAGTTAATTTGAAAGTATTTAAGGCAATGAAAATATCGTTTTTGGCTTTTGTGGTCCTATTGTCATCAATATCGTCGCTGTTTGCTCCGATAGCAAGCGCGGCCGATGGAAATATCTACGTATCATCGACGGGAAGTGATATCGTTGGCACGGGTACGTCAGAGGCGCCAGTGGCAACAATAGAAAAGGCACTTGAAATGGTCGATGCTACAGGAACTATAATCCTGCAAAGTAACATTATCCAGGAGTCCACCTTGGTTATCTCTTCTACTGGGAAGAATATTACGATAACCTCTACAGAGGGGCATACATACTCCATTATACGTGGTGAGAGTTTTATTAATGGAAACTTGATTCAGATCAGTGGTGGGAGTAGAACGAATAGTGTAACTTTTGAGAAAATCATTATAGATGGCAATCATGTAAGTACAAACGGCCAGATATATGGGATTAGTAATTCGGGCGGTACAGTGAATTTTAAAGAGGCTGAAATCAGAAATCACATCTTGAAAGCGAGCGCTAGTCAGCCTGCAACCGTTATATCCACTAGCGGAGGTAATTCAATGGTTGTCATACAAGAGGGCACCATAATTCATGATAACAAGGTTTCAGGAAATGTAACAGAGAACCCTCCTTCGATACTAAGTGCTGGTTCGGGAGGCTCCTTGGACATTCAGAATGGTTTGATTACAGATAATGAAATTTCAGGAGGAAATGGAGTCATTATTGGGGTGGGACTATATCAAAGTCCTAACTTCAGGATGACCGGAGGAAAGATAACAGGCAACAAGCTGTTGGGAACCGAACTAAGTGAAGGTGAAACAATAGGGAATGTAGCTGTTTTTATGCGTGGGGATGCGAGCCAAGCTCGATTCGATTTTGGAGGCACAGCCTATGTCTACGATAATTTTAATGCCGATGGGGACCAACGTAATGTGTACCTGAAGAATACGACAGCTACCGGTAGTGCTTATCTGACTTTGGTTGGTCCTATGCAATCGGGGTCGAAGGTTGGAGTATATGCCAAGATTATGCCTGATGAAGTTACGAATCCGGTTGTCGATATTGCTATAGGTAGAGCCCCATATCAAGCAGTGCAAGAAGACCAGACATTCTTTGTATCTGATATCAATACGACGGCAGCGGTTGCGTATGATAATCAAGCCAATAAGGTTGTTTTAACATACCGAATGCCAGTCAATCTGGAACTGGATACTCCCCTGGATCTTTCTACTGTGGGTGTCAAACCTACTTTGAAAGGTTCAGTTACACCTGGGGCCGTCGTAACTATTACAATGGTAAACAAATCCGACCCAGCTAAAAATATAGTCGGGGAAGCTACTGTCAATCCAGACGGGACATGGGAATTCACACCTTCCTCTGTGTTGCCACCTGGAGAATATACATTGAGGGTTACAGCAATGAATAACGGAATCTCTGCTGAACCCGTACGCAGGGATATTATTGTAGTAGATAAGTCAGTTCTGCAAGGCAAATATGACGAAATTACAGGTGAGAACCTGGAAGAGTCAAGATATACATCAGACAGTTGGACTGCACTTCATGATGCGATGAACGTAGCAGAACAAGTGATACGTGAACCAAATGTAACACAAGAGCAAGTAAACAAGGCACTTCAGGAACTAACAATTGCATGGACAGGGCTTACCTTGGTGAATGGTGGAAGCACAGCTGGCCCGGGTGGAGTTGGTGCCCCTGCACTGTGGCTACGATCAGATTTGGGCATGGGAGTTGCCAGCGGCCAAAAGGTGAGTAAATGGGAAGATCAAGGCAGTAAAATAAACAACGCAACGCAAGGTGAGGTCAATAACCAACCAACTTATTGGGATGATAAGAGTCATAATATTAATTTCAATCCGGTATTGGAGTATAACGGCACAAGTAGTTTTATGAATCTGGATGTAAGTAAGCTTCCTCAAGGGAAGAGCCCCAGATCGATCATTACCGTTAGTAAAACCAATAAAACTGGAGGCCTCAATTATATCATTTCATGGGGAGTCCAAACGAGTGGTTATACGGGTATGGGGATGCTTCAAAATGCTACAAGAGGTGGCTTGACCACATTTAACAGTGACAGGAACCAAACATTATACACCCCCGAAGGATTCTTGGGAACGACATTCCCGAACGAGCAATTTGTTACTTGGACAGGCGGGGACACTGAATCTAACATAGCTAGATTGTACAGTAAAATGAAGCAGGTACAGCAACTAAATGACTGGGGAAAAGATAATGTGAAGCTATGGGATACTGGTAACTCTGGCGGAGCAGTAGTCGGTAAGCTGATCCCAGCAGCTACGGGCATTGAACATTGGCAGGGTACCATTGAAGAAATTATCGTATATGATCATGCTCTGACGGACGCAGAACGCCAAAAAGTCAGCACATATTTGGCTATCAAATATGGCTACACGCTGGATCAGACGACAGCAAATTCATATTTCGATTCAAACATGGCTACGATCTGGGATGCAGATGTGAACGCAGTCTATACCCATCGCATTACAAGCATCGGTCGAGATGATCAGAGCGGATTGATGCAGAAACAAGCTAAAGCGCAGGAACTGGGGTCCATAATGACGATTGCACTGGGCAACAGTATCGAGAATACCAATTCTGCTAATGAAAATGAATTCTCAAACGATTCTTCTTTCTTTACGTTTGGTGATAATGGTGCAAGTACTGAATTCAAAACACCGATTACGAAAGATGAGAAAAAATTGCTTGGGATGGAGCGTATCTACAAGATACAGAAGGCAAACTGGGCTGAATCACAGATTACACTTCAGGTAGACGTATCGGGAGGTAACCCGGCGTTGCCTCAATATGTTGTGATCAGCGATGATACTCAATTTGGTAATCCAAACTCATTACATTTAATTGAGAACGGCCAAGTAACCCTTAATACCTCAAATTTTGGTCCAAATTCGTACTTTACCATTGCAACTGCTGCCACTCCTTTGTCGGCGCCAGACATCACACTGACCGACGATGAGTTGAAATGGGAAGCAGTTGAGCATGCGGATAAATATGAAGTAACAATTGAACTGGAAGACGGCACAAAGCGGACAGTGGAGGTGCCTGGAACGGTACTTAACCTTTCGCAATTGGAACCGCCGCTGGAAGCAGGAGCCTACACGGTGACAGTAACAGCGAAGACGAACAATCCAGCATATGCAGATTCAAAAGGGTCGAATTCGGAACAATATGTTGTTATTGATAAAACGAAGTTGAAAGCCAAAGCCGATGAGATTAAAGATAAGATCGATACTGGTGAACTGGACGAAGAGCAATACACGCCAGCGAGCTGGACAGCACTGGATAATGCGATGAACGAAGCAAATCGAGTGTTGAATGATCTGACAGCGACTCAAGCTCAGGTAGACAAGGCACTTCAGGATCTGACTGATGCAAGAACGGGCCTAATCCCTACAACATCTGTACCAGTTGTAGATAAATCAGCTTTGCAAGCGAAAGTAACTGAAATTACAGGTGAAAGCCTGGAAGAGTCAGCCTATACGCCAGCGAGCTGGACAGCACTGGATAATGCGATGAACGAAGCAGAGCGAGTGTTGAATGATCTGACAGCGACTCAAGCGCAGGTAGACAAGGCACTTCAGGACCTGACTAACGCTAGAACGGGACTTACTAAAGTAATTGGTACAGATGCATCTACGTTGCAGACACTGATCCCATCCACAGGAAGCTTGTCTCCGGCCTTTGATCCGGCTAAAGACACATACACAATTTCTGTGCCAAATAGCGTATATCAATTCCAGTTAACACCTACAGCACTTGATCCACTTGCCAAGATTGAAATAGCTGTTGGAGATGGAGAATGGAACGAGATTCCAAGTGGTACTGTAAGTGAGAATCTACCGCTCCAAGTTGGTGGAAATAAGATCGTTGTTAGAGTAACAGATTCACTTGGAAATGTTACGGAGTATAAAATCAACGTGACCAGAGCATCCAGTGACAATGGTAACAATGGTGGGGGCAATAACGGCGGCGGTGGAAATACGGGAGGTAACGGTGGAGGTACATCTACACCTGCTCCAGTACCAACCCCAACACCAACTCCGGCACCAGTGAAGGATAATTTGGAAACAACTCGGGATGGTAGCCATCAACCATTTGCTACATCCAAACCATCTGATAACAAAGAAACATTGGTTCAAGTTGATCCAGCCAAGCTGAATGTTGCCATGTCACAAGGCACAGGTCAGCAGTTCGCCATTCATTCACCGAATGATGGTGATATGAAGGTGGACGGTTTAACCCTCGAAACACTGAAACAATTAGTGGATCAAGGTTCCAAACTAAACATTAGCAATCCGCTGGCAATCTATCCGGTACCTGGCGGTAAAATGGACGTGAATGGTGTGTCCAGACAGCTTGGTAATGCAGCGTTGAACGATATCGATGTCCATATCAACATCGCACGTTCATCGGATACGTTGATTGACAGCGCCGAAACAAGAGCCGCTTCCCAAGGGTACGAGCTACTCGTCACACCGGTTGATCTGGATCTCACCTTTACGAAAGATGGACAAACGGTTCGATCCGGGCAACTAAACGGTTATGCACCGAAGTATATTGCGCTTCCGGAAGGCATCGACCCGAACCGGATTACAACAGGCGTGATTATCAACCCGGACGGTAGCATTTTCCATGTACCAACGGTTGTCACTAAGATCAATAGTCGTTACTACGCGCTCATTAATGACTTGCGTAGCAGCGGAAGCTACTCGGTCATCTGGAATCCACAGGATTTCGAAGATGCAAGATCACATTGGGGTAAAACCGATGTGAACAATATCGCTGCGAGATTAGATCTGAAAGGTAACGGAGATAACACATTCTCACCGAACCGTCAGGTTACTCGTTCCGAGTTTGCCGAGATTGTTGTGCTTGGACTGGGCTTAATGCGTCAGGATGGACCACAGAATCTATTCCCGGACATCAGCGATTCCGCATGGTTCCGCTCTGCGGTAGCCCTTGCGAATGAATTCGGTATCGTTCGCGGTTACGATAATGGGAACTTCTACGGTAATCAGGAGATCACACGTGAGCAAGGATTTGCCATGGTGGCTCGTGCGTATCGTCTGATCGAACCGGAAGCAGTAATCAGCCCAGATCAGATGAACACTGAATTGGAACGTTACAGTGATGCAGCCGATGTATCGAATTGGGCGAAAGAAGATGTAGCCCAGTTGATTGCAGCGGGTATCATCCAGGGTAACGGGCCAGAGGTTCTGAGTCCGAAGACCACGATGACCCGTGCTGAGGTTACTGCATTGATTGCAAGAATGTTGAAAGTAACAAACTTGATTGATCAATAAACACAATCTAAAATGAAAAGCCTTTGCTGACATTGGGGGTCGGCAAAGGCTTTTTTCTATTTCATTAAAATCTTAAATCTATGTCGTAATACTTTCGCCCTGTTGGAAGATCATGGAATCTGAGATGATGGGTTCACCAGAGGTTCGGGTGATGAACTTCGAACCGCTGGCCTTCAGGCTATTGCGATCCTTCCTTCTACAATCATTGGAGATCATAGGGTCGCAGCTCTCCTGAAGATTTCATTTCAGAGAGGAGGCGTCCAGGCTATCATATTCCTTCCTTCTAACCCTAACCTTTCACGTTATATAGGGATGTGGCTTTCCTGGACTCTTTTATCATGAACAATACCATCTATTTGCGCAGAGCGAACAAACTCATTATCGAATCAAACGAAGGGAAACAACAGTTGCCGAAGACTCATCTGGCGACTGCCCTTAAAAATATCGAAGCACTCGGATACACCTTCTCGCACGAGTTGATGCAAGCAATGCGGCAGCTATCCAAGGAACAATTTGAAGCAGTATATATTCAACTCGTGGCTGATCTGAGAGTCATGGTCGGCGCACATGTGAAGTACACACCGATGTATGCAGGATTCCCGATGCAGGTGATGCAAGCGGATGAAGCGGAGTTATACCTTAATGCGATTATTCATTATCTGACTCATCTGACCGTGGTCTATCCGGATCAACCATCGGTGGAGAGAACGCCTTTGCTGGAGAAGACGGACTTGAAAGTCATCGGTTTGGGAAACAAACAAGCGTTTCAAGCGCTAATCCGTCAGATCATTGAAGCCAAGGGTTCCATCTCTGAAACGGACAAGAAAGATATCGATACAGTATTGGAGCATGCAGACCCAAGTGAAGTGGATGCGATTCTGCCTGATGAAATTCCGTTCAAGGAAAATGTAGGCTTCGTTGTCTCCTCACTGTTGAAGCATGAAAAAGCAGGTATCGACCGAATCGGCCTGTATTTTAAAACGGCAAGTGATGTCCTCCGTCTGGCTGTTGCCTGGTCCAATGGTGACGTTAGTCTGGCTACGGCTTCTCCCTTCCGGAAATTCAAGCGGCGTGAGAGACGCCTTTTGCTCGGATTGCTAGAGCATTGTGGTTCCATAACAGAGGATATGCTGCGATATAAGGACCGCTGGATTCGCCTCGGCGAAATCCTTCATCCTTCGGAGTATAAGCTTCGGTATCCGCGATGCGAAGAAGCCTTTGATATTTTGCGTAATGATAAGCCGTATTCGACCTTCAACGGAAGTGTGGAACTTGCGTTCCAATATCGAAATGTCTGGAGTCTGATCGATCTGTTGTCACAGCGTCCAGGTGAATTCGCGAGAAGACTGGATCACTTGCTGCGGATGACCGAAGATGAAGCGTATGTGCTGCTGGCATTTGGTGAAGTTATACCACAGGTATCTACCCCGGTATTGTTGCAGGTGCGACAGCATTTTGCCCGCCGTAATGAACCGCAGGATCTGCGTATCTTTTTCCCGAAAGGTAATGTAGCCAAAGCCTTTGCCGTTCCGAATGAGCTGCCAGAGATCGATGAAGTGACGTGTCAGGATGTCGTACAATTGTGCGAGCAGGCACTGGTAGAACGATTCGCTAACCTTTCCCCGCTTGGGAAGACCTATGTTGATCCACAGCTCCATGATTATCTGGTGCCCTTTTCTCAGAGATCTGCGAGCAAGGCTCTGCATACCATCGTACGTGGAAGCCGTGTGCCGATGGCAGAGGGTGATACGATTCGTTTCTTCAACTGGTGGAAAGAGGGGGATGTGGATGGCAAGTCAACAGGGCGCGTGGACATTGACCTGTCTGCGGTGATGTACGATAAGGATTGGAACTATGTGGAGCATATTTCCTACACGAATCTGCGATCCTCTAACTATAAGGCTGTTCATAGTGGAGATATCGTGACAGCACCATATGGCGCAAGTGAGTTCATTGATCTGCATATTCCTTCGATCGTTGATTATGGCGGACGTTATGTGGTGGCGAGTCTGCTTTCCTTTACGAGTCATCCGTATTGCGATTTGCCGGAATGTTTTGTGGGTTGGATGATGCGGAAGAAGCCGGGTTCTGGTGAGATCTTTGAGCCGTCCATGGTGGCTAACAAGATTGATATCAGTGCGGATACGCAGATAGCGATTCCCGTCATTATGGATCTGGTGGAGCGTACGGTAATCTGGACGGATCTGGCGCTAACCAGACACCCGGATTATTACAATAATGTCGAGGGCAATCAAAAAGGGATGGTCCTGATGGGCAAAGCCCTGACAACGTTGCGTAAACCGGACCTGTACGACTTGTTCACGCTCCATGCCAAGGCCCGAGGTAAACTGGTGGATACGTTGGATGAGGCCGATACGATCTATTCGGTGGAGAAAGGGGTTACCCCATTCAATATTGAGCAGATCATGGCGGAATATCTGGCTTGAGTCCAACCACATATGACTATCGGGTCGAGAACAGAGAAGAGCAGCGGAATGCTGCTCTTTTTTTGAGATTCAATCTGCCGTTAATTTGCATTTCGACAAACAAAATTTTTGGGGTTTTTCACTTTCAGTACCTTAACATTTCTTGTTAAGAGGTCTTTATCGCTTACGATCCACGTGTGATCTGCAGAGTTCCTCCTGCGGATCGCAAGGAAGTTGGATGGACTTCCCGCGTAAATCTTGTAGCCTTTTGCCAGACTATCGGAACAAAACGTTACGCATTCGCCTCGATTTTTATCACGAAAACCAACCTCGGTGACCACATGTCGTTTTACGAGAAGGGTCGCTCCTTGAATCAGGGGAACATATTGATTCGCCTTGGTAGGGTAACGAAGCAGAAGGAGATTTTTGCTGCTCAAATACATATAGTGGGCTCGTTTCCCAACAATATCTGCGTTGGTCTTTAAGAGGGTTTGCACGCTATCCGTTAAATAGCGCGGAGCATAATAATCATCGTCATCCAATTTAGCAATGAGATTGTACTTAGATAGTGAAGCCCCATAATTCAGGCAATAGCCAAGCGATACATGTTCCGGCTGTGAAACGATCCTTACGTTCCTATATTTTTTTGCCTCCTTCATATATTCGTTCACACGCAGATTATTATTATTTAATATGATGATAAGCTCTTTACTCCTATAATTCTGCCTGTTGTAGTTACGAAAAAGGTTGCCCATGCATTGTCGCCTTTTGGTACAAACAATGATGGAAACCCCATTCAGATCACGAGAATTGCCTGAGTTCACCATTACAATACGCCCTTTGGCTTTTTCTGCACATATCTCTTGTAATGCGTAACGGATGGTATTTTTTGGCTTTGAGAGATTAGTTCTTTGTCGCTAATGATCCATGTATGGTTGGATGAGTTTTTCCTGCGTATCGCGACAAAATTACTTTTTCCAGCAGAATAAACGTTGTACCCGTTTCGTTTACTTCTAATGCAAAAAAGATCATCCTCACCGACACTTCGATTCGGGAACTGAACTTTGTTGACTACCTTGCGTTTAAAGACAAGCGTTGCGCCAGGGATTAGGGTCACAGGTCGATGTTCATCTTGTGGAAAACGAAGGATAAACGTCTTTGATCCGCGTAAATACATGTAATGTGCCCGCTTGCCAATGACATCGGCATTGGTTCTTTGAAAGGTCTGCACGCTTTCCGTCAAATAGTAGGGAGCGTAATAATCATCATCATCAAACTTGGCAATATAGTCGTATTTCGTTTTCTTAATAGCGTAATTTAGACAAGCGCCGAGGGAGGTACGTTCCGGAAGACGATAAACGTGTACGTTTGGAAGTTTTTTGGCTAAGCTTAGATAAGGAGTAAGGGGGATGTTATCGTTGTTAACAATAATGATAAGTTCTTTCTTGGCGTGGTTCTGTCGGCTGTAGTTATTAAACAGGTTTCTTATATAGCTTTGGCGTTTCGTGCAGGCAATAATAGAAACTCCCTGCTTTTTGATAGATCTTTTTGGCCTGGCTCCCATTTTGACCGCTCCCCTTATCCGTTATGATCAAAACTATCTCTCTTTAAAATATGTGAACGGCAAATAAGAGGAACGGCATATCTGCAAAATGGAGAATACGCACAAAAACCTGTCAATGTACCTGTCTGCTCCATTGTTTTCTTCATTCGATTCTTTTCTTTTCTAGAGGAACATATCCTTTCATCAACTTTTTTCCTGTTTCAGGACGATTCGAACGATGTGGGAGCTACCTGCAGAATGGTGCAGGAAATGTCGGATGCGATGGGAACGGCTTTGCTATCCTTAAATTAACGAGGGAGGGAATGACATGGATACGCTGGCGCGATTGAACGAGGCTTTGAGTTATATTGAGGAGAATCTGACGGACACCGTGGATATGAAGGAGATTGCACGGATCGCCTGCTGCTCGGAGTACCATTTTACGCGTATGTTTTCCTTTCTTAGCGGCTTTACGCTGTCGGAATATATTCGACGTCGACGCTTGACGCTGGCGGCACTGGAGCTAAGCCGGAATGACAGCAGAGTCATTGACGTTGCACTGAAATATGGGTATGCCTCGCCGGATTCCTTCGCCAGGGCTTTTCAAAGCATGCATGGAGTTACACCCTCCGAAGCGCGGAGTCATGGTCCATCGCTCAAAGCCTTCCCTCGGATGACATTTCAATTGACCATTCAAGGAGGAAGCGAAATGAATTACCGCTTTGAAGACAAAGAGGCCTTTCGGATTGTAGGTATCAGTAAAAGGGTGCCGATCGTATTCAACGGGGTGAATCCGGAGATCGCTGCGATGTATCAGCGTCTTACACCGGAACTGATCGATACAATCAAGGGATTATCGAACATCCAGCCTACGGGCTTAATCAGTGCATCGGCCCATTTCAGTGAAGGGCGAATGGCAGAACAGGGAGAACTGGATCACTACATTGGTGCAGCTACGACCAAAGAAGCGCCTGAAGGCTTGGCACAGCTTGAGGTTCCTGCCTCGACGTGGGCCGTATTTACCGTCGTTGGTCCGTTTCCAAGGACGCTTCAGGAAGTGTGGGGCCGGATCTACGCAGAGTGGTTTCCTTCATCAGACTATGAGCTGAGTGAGGGTCCGGAAATGCTATGGAATGAGCACAAGGATGTTACTGTTGAGCAATATAGAAGCGAGATATGGATACCCATTCGGAAGAGATGATATTATCTCTAGATAGGTATCTGCGGACGCAGCTTTTGAAGCTGCGTTTTTTGCTTTCAGAATATTCTACCAGGTCAATGCTCTGTTTTCATTGCAAATATATGTAATATAATGGTATTATTTTATTGGAATTGTAAGATATGAGACGGAAGTTTAGGTTGTTATACATCATAATGTAAGCGCTTTATAAAATGAATTCCAAGGAGGGATTACTCATGACCCAACGGAGTTTGAGAAAGGCACTTGGCTTGTTTTTAATTGTCGTTATGATCGCAACAGCTGCTGTATACCCTGCATCTACCGGACACGCGGCAACCATTAATGTTTCCGATAACGGCTCCAGAATCGAAGTAAACACCGGTTCAGGATTAGTCTATGTGGTGAACAAAACCAATGGAGATATTATATCGGCCAAAATGAACGGTATGGAGCTGAACAGCAACAGGGGATCGCATATCGGATCAGGCTTGGGTTCCTCTGCCAATGTAACTTGGAACACCTCTCCTTCAGGATCAACCGTGTTAATCACGGTATCCACAAGCACACTAACTCACTATTATGCTTCGCGTGGTGGCGAGAACATCATTTACATGGCAACGCATATCACGGCTCAACCTTCAATCGGGGAGCTGCGGTACATTTTCCGCGGTAATGGTAGTGTGTTGACAGGCGTTCCGGCGAATTCCAATAATCGGGGTAACACAGGAGCAATTGAGAGTCAGGATGTGTTTGGTTTCGCGAATGGTCAGAGTGCCTCGAAATACTATGGTAATGATCAGGCTAAAGACTTATCGGTTCGTGGGGTTACGGGTAATGGCGTCGGTGTATTTATGGCTTATGGCAATCGGGAAAAAAGTTCTGGTGGTCCATTCTTCCGTGATATCCAGTTCCAAAGTGGAACAGAGACGGAAATATATAACTATATGAACTCGGGACATGCACAGACGGAGAATTGGCGCCTGGGTCTGCATGGACCGTACGCTTTGATCTTCACAACGGGTGGCACGCCTAGTGTACCTGATTTCAGTTGGATGTCTGGCTTGAATCTACAGTGTTGGGTATCCAGTCGGGGGAACGTGGTACTCAATGGTCTCTCGGGGATGGATACGGGTTATGCGTACACGATTGGGTTCGCCAATAGCAATGCACAGTATTGGACGGGTACGTCTTCAAGTGGGGCGGCCGCCAAATATAGCATGATCCCAGGGACGTACACCATGACAGCCTATAAGGGAGAACTGGCCGTATATACGGAAACGGTTAATGTCACGGCAGGACAAACGACGACTCTGAATACACGTACGATTAACAATGACCCGAGTAAAGCCTCTAGCATCTGGCGAATCGGTAACTGGGATGGTACGCCACGGGAATTCCTGAATGGACAGACGATTCCAATTCGTCACCCTTCTGATAGTCGCAATCCAAGCTGGGGCCCTGTTACCTATGCTACCGGTAGTGCGACCAACCGATTCCCAGCAATCCAGTTCCGTGGTGAGAATTCTCCAACTACAATAACGTTTAACTTGAATGCATCCCAAGCTTCATCTTCTCATATGCTCAACATCGGTATTACCGCAGCCTACAATAATGGCAGACCTAGCGTAACGGTTAATGGACATGCATTAACTAATCCTGCCGCGTCTTCACAGCCCAATTCTCGCAGTTTCACCATTGGTACCTATCGTGGCAACAACACAACCTTTAGCTGGAATGTTCCAGCATCCTACTTTGTGAATGGTTCCAATACCATGACCATTACGCCGATTAGCGGTTCCAGTGACTTGGGTAACTGGTTGAGTGCGGGTTGGGTCTACGATTGTGTTGAGTTGCTGAATTGAATGAAGAATGCAATGTAGTGGAAGGAATAAAGGAGGTAGCCTGCCTGGTTCTCTTAACAGGGTTCAGGTTACCTTTTTTTTAGCCTTTTCATCGGAAATGAAAAGATATCGATTCCTGATATCCCTAAGGATCTTGCTTTGCTGGAGATGGTGATCCGGATAGTGGTATAATTTTCAATACGTAATCATGAGAGAATGAACGGGGAGGCCAAAGGAATGAGAGACGAGCTGTTGGTTCAATTGCAAGAGTGGCATGAAGAAGATGAATTTCAGGAAATTGTAGATGCAATTCAAGCGATTCCTGTGGAAGAAAGGGATTATGAGCTTGTAAACCATCTGGGACGAGCGCTGAATAACCTGGAACGATATGAAGAGGCAGTCGAACAATTCCTGACGGTTGCTAAAGAGGGCACAGCTGACCCGCTCTGGCATTATCGGATTGGACTGGCTTATTACTATCTGGAGCAATATGCTCATGCGCTGCAGGCGTTCGAAAGAGCGGATGAATTGGATCCTGAAGATGAAGATACGCTGGAATTTCTGGAATGGATTCGAAGCAAAATGGAGGAGCCATCTGAATCTGCAGAGAAGCCCGCGGATACCGTCCCATCAGTCTCAGAAATCTCAATCGCACCTGTTGGTGTTAGCCATCTGGAACCAATGGGTTTTTGGAATGACAGTGCTGAAGCTGCGGATCAATATGTATTGGCCCCGCCTACCGATGGACAGGTCGAGTCAGTGGAGGAGCAGTTGGTGTTCAAGCTGCCAACTTCCTATATTAACATGATGAAATTACATAATGGTGGTGTTCCCCACTATCGGTATTATCCTGTTACCCAAGCAGAGGCTGCCAAGAAGATCCGCGTTGAGGTAGCGGGAATATTGGGTATTGGACGGGAGAAAGCACATTCGTTAGGTGGCGAAGCTGGCAGCCGGTATATCATCGAACAGGGGGGTTACCCCGAAATCGGTGTTGTTCTATGTGAGTGTCCTTCCGATTCGGAGGTAGTGATGCTGGATTATCGTGAATCCGGCAATGCGGGTGAGCCCGAGGTTGTTCATGTGGATAAAAAAGAAAGCTACAAGATCACTTGGCTTGCACCCAATTTTGAAACCTTTATTCAAGGTCTGTTGAATGAGGAAAATCAGCCTGCAAACCTTCAAGGTTCACTGTAAGTAAGGGGTGGAAGTCCTCGAAAGAGCAATATTGGAGGGCCAGAAGTTGCGTAAGAAATTATTCCAGAAATTAAACGAAGAGGATCGAGCGCAATTAGTCCATATTTTTGAGAAGATGAATCGGGAAGATTGAGCAATAGTCTGGAAGGGAGACAGAAGGTGATATGGAGGAACCGCTCAAAGTATATAACACCGCAGTTGAAGCTTTTCTTGAAGTGATCGGGGGAAAGTGGAAGCCCGTTATTCTATTCCATCTTACCTTTGGCAAGAAACGTAATGGCGAACTGATGAAGCTGATCCCTGCGATCACCCAGAAAGTGTTGACTCAGCAACTTGGTGAACTAACGGAGGCGGGGGTTATTGTCCGTATTTCCCATCACCAGGTCCCTCCTAAAGTGGAGTATGAGTTAACAGAGTATGGGTGGAGTCTTAAAGAAATTCTTCATCTGATGTGTCGATGGGGTGATACACATGTGGAGAAAGTGTATGGCGACAGAGGGGAAATTCTGTTTAAACCGCCAACCTGACGGTTGTAGTAGCATAATAAGCCGATTCTGCAATTCAGGATTCGGCTTATTATGCATTTTCTTTCTTTATGGAATGATCTTGCGATCACGCAGATTCTCAAAAATATCCATGAACATAGCCTCCGTGTCGATGAATTCGTGAAATCCGAATCGGCGAGCCTTGGAACCATCTGCGAAGAAATCGTAATCCCATGAGAAGACAAAGTCACCGAATGCCCAGGAAGAGACATCATCATAAGGGGTATTTACCAAACCATACTTCTCAATCATGGAACTCCAAAGAGCTTCTTTATCTGCCATTACCGTTGTAAGGGAGAGGGGGAGTGGAGGAGCCGTTTCCAGTTCGAAAAATGAAGCGATTTTGGGCCAGAGTTCATTCCAGCGAAACAGATCGCCATTGGTGATATTAAATGCCTGATTGGCACAGCGAGGTTCGGTTGCTGCCCATACAGTTGCATGAGCCAGCAATGTCGCATCAGTCATTTCAAGAAGGGAATGATACGCCCCTGGTTTCCCGGGAAAGCGAAGTGGTAAGCCAAGTTCCTTAGAGATGGAGGCATATATCCCGATCACCATCGCAAGGTTCATTGGATTACCCAGAGCGAATCCACATACAACAGAAGGGCGCAGAGCTGACCAGGTCCAGCTGCTTCCGGGTTGCCGATCCTCAAGAAACAGCTGCTGATCGACATTGAATTCAGGAGGCATATGATGTGCGTCCGTTTCTTTGGCAGGTGTTTTAAATGGACCCAGATGTGCACCGTACACCTTATAACCTTGCATCAGACTGATATGTTCGAGATTTGGGGCAATCGGTTCAATCGCATTCACCACATTGACGAGCATAGCCAGATTGGGTTGCACCAATTCGGCCCAGGTTGGGCGATCTTGATAAGCAGCATAAAAGATATGAGTAACTGTCGTTAAATGACTCAGTTTGTCTTGCGTGTCCACTTCGTTCAGTAAATCTGCTGATATATAACGTAACCTGGGGGCATCTTGCCCTCCACGGCGAGATACACCAATGACATTCCATTGCGGGAGTGTCATCAGATAATCAATAAGGTTTCTCCCAATAACGCCTCCAGCACCGATGACAAGCGCAGTGTAACGGGTAACCAATTGTTCGGGTTTCAATGGACATGCTCCTCTCTTCTTCTGTTCATATTGTGGATCAGAAAAAGAAGGATGAGAAGTACGCACCTCAAAGTCACATACGTACTTTGAAGTAATATATGAGGCTGGTACAGGATATGAGCGTTATAATCTGCACTTTAATGGATACTATTCGCCTGTAACCACAAGAAGCTGTAAAAGGAACAATCGTCCTTTCACAGCTTGGATGTGTCTGTATATTCGTTCTAAATAGATCTTTTTTAATATGGTTACGCCGGGAATCCGCCGCCTGGTGGTGGCCATGCGCCGTAGAAGCGGCGAAGCAGAACAATCTCGCCCAGATGGTACGAATTATGGGAGGCGATATTTCGCAGAAGTCCTGCCTTGGTTTCTCCTGGGAAATAGAGCAATGGATCATCTAATTGTGCCGTTTCGGCAATAGCCACCGCTTGATCGACCCCTTTCAGGAATGCCTGAATATCCGCTTTCCATGTAGCTTCATCCAGTGGGCCTTTCTCCTCAGGCCAGCTCTCACTCACGTTAGCAGGGAGCTGTGGCTTGCGCCCTTCCAAGTGTTCGAGCATGAATTGCTGCCAGTAATGCATGTGTTTCACTAACTGATAGATGGTATATGGCATGGCATCGTGTGTACGAGCCGCGAGTGTGACATCAATGTCCGGTAGAGCACGGGCGATGCGGATATGACCGCGTTCCCCTACTAATGATTTGACAAGGGCTTGCCCAAAGCTTTGATTCGAATCTGACATTTGGAACCTTCCTCCTCTGCTGGACCAGATCTGTTAACCTGTCCTCTATTAAGTATTATACAATTAAATTGCTGAAAATTAAAAAAAGGAAACTAGAATCCAAATACTTAAAATTCCTATGATATAATAGTGTAAATAAATCTCAAGACTTTAGGGTCGAGGAGGAAGCTCCGGTGAAAGTGATATTGGTTGACGACGAACGTCTAGCGTTGATAGGCCTTCAAAAATCACTAGAGAAAGAAGTAAGCGGTATTGAAATTATCGCTACATACATGAATCCGACAGAGGCTGTGGGGGGGATTAAGGAGCACCGCCCTGATGTGGTATTTCTGGATATCCATATGCCAGAGATGGATGGTATGGATCTGGGGAAACAGATCCAGGCCACAGTACCTGGGGTCGAAATTATTTTTGTGACCAGCTACGACCAATATGCAGTGCATGCCTTCGATCTACAGGCTTTGGATTATGTCATGAAGCCCATCCAGAAGGATCGATTAAAGCAGACGGTGAGCCGAGTACGGGAGAAACTGAGTTCGAAACGCGAGCAGCGGTCAAAGGATACAGATGTGCCTTTAATTTGCTGCTTTAATCAGATTCAATTCAAGCTTCCAGACAAGGATATCCAAGTTGCCAAGTGGCGCACAAGTAAGGCGCAGGAGCTGTTTGCATATCTGCTCCATCATCGGAATCAGACCATTTATCGCAGTGTGCTGCTTGAGATGCTGTGGCCTGAATTGGAAGAAGAAAAGACGGTACATCAACTCTATACTGCCATGTATCATGTCCGCCAAACCCTCAAAGCATGCGGAATGGATATGATTACAATTCAGAGTGGTCACTTGGAAGCAGGCTACAGGCTTGAATTGGGTGGAGCTCAGTTGGATAGTGAGCAGTGGGAACAGGAAATCAGGCAATGGAAGGTTGTAGACTCAAATACAGTTCATGCATATGAGCAAGCGCTTCATCTGTATAAGGGCACGTATCTTGGCAATTACGAATACATGTGGGCGGAGCCTGAACGAGAAAGGTTACGCTACCTGTGGTTGTATCACATGCGACAACTAAGTCTCTATTACCAGAAGCAGGGGCTAGGAGAGAAAGTCATTGAGAGCACAAGACGTATCCAGCATATGCTTCCGGATGAGGAAGAAAGTTATTTTATTTTAATGAAACTCTATGATGAAATGCACAACGATCTCGGTGTGGAGGAGCAGTACCGTCTCTTAACCACCAGAATGGAGCACGATTTGGAGATACCCATCAGTGAGGATATTAGCAAATGGTATCAGGACTGGAAGCTCGGTTTAACCAAAGTCAGGTAATGATAAATCTATGAATTCACTGCAAATAAAACCTGTAATACGTTACAGATATATAATAATTATGCTGGTCATTTTCGGATTGCTAGTGGGTATGCGATTAACTTGGTCGGAGTTTTTCCGCACGGTTGATGAGCACCGCGCTGTGAATGGAGTGCTAGACTTGCGGGGCGTGGATCTGAATCAATCTCCGGTCATGTACTTGAATGGGGAATGGGAACTCTACTCGAATGAGTTATTAACTCAGAAAGAAATCGCGACGAGGGATGGCAATGGGAAGAGTGTTCAAGTCCCTGGAGACTGGGGAAGTGCACAGAGTCAGGGACAAGAGAGTTCATACGGATTCGGAACGTATCGATTGCGTATTTTGACAGACCCACTTCAGACACCCGTTACCTTCTGGTTCAAGGGGATTCGAAGTTCATCCGAGATTGAGATGAACGGAGTCGCTGACGGCGGTATGGGTGAGGTCTCCGCGAATAGCAGTACATATATACCCAGAAGTACTTCATATACAGCGACCTACGATCGCGAAGGAACAACCTCCATTGAATTATTGGTCCGCGTAGCCAATTACGACAGCCCGTATATGGGCGGAATTAGCAAACCTGTTCGCTTCGGCTCTGAGGCAGCTGTTGATTTTTCGCGGTGGTACTCCATTGGGTTTCAGATGGTCACCTTTCTAATTTTGCTCCTTCACGGCATGTATGCTTGTATTCTCTACGCATTCAATCCACAGGAACGCGCTTTGCTGGTTGGAGCCATATTAACTCTATCAGTTGGTATCGCGGTTATGATGGGTCATGATAATATTTTGATGTTATGGCTTCCTGTTAATTATACTTGGGGTATTAAAATTCGATTGATCTCATTGTTGTTGCAAAACGCTTGTATCCTTCTGCTATTCCAGAGATTAATGATGGTTCATGTACGAAAGGCATGGCTTCAGTTGCACGTTGTCATTACCTTGATCTATACCGTCGTGATTGTGGTGGTGCCTATTCACATTACATATGCCATGATCCATTACAACGTCATTAACATATTCTTTCTTGTATCCATGATCTGGTTTCTATACATCGTCGGAACGATGATCTTCAGGAAACAGGGGGACCGGGACATTGTTTTTCTGCTGCTTACTGCAGGGGGCATTACATCTAACCTGTTATGGAGTGTGGCCGAGACGGCCAGAGATGTGACAACAGTGTACTATCCAATCGATATCATATTTGCCATTACTGGCTTCTCCGCCTATTGGTTCAAGAAGTACTTCAGGAATGCCAGTGAGAATATGAAACTGAATACAGAACTGCAGAAGGGTGACAAAATTAAAGATCAGTTCTTGGCGAATACATCCCACGAACTGCGGACTCCGTTGCACGGGATCATTAACATCGCCTATAACGTGGTCACCAGAGAGAAGAGCAGGTTGGATGAACGGAGCCTGGAGGATATGGAACTGCTCATCACAATCGGCCGAAGGATGTCCCATCTGCTAGGCGATCTGCTGGATGTCGTCCGGTTGAAGGAGCACCGAATTGTGCTGCATCAGGTTCCTCTTTCAATACAGTCAGTAGTGCCTGGCATTATCGCTATGCTGCAATTCATGGCAGAACGAAAACCGGTCCGCCTTCATATGGAAATTTATGAATCGTTCCCTCTAGTCATGGCTGATGAAGAAAGACTGGTTCAGATTTTGTATAATCTGCTGCATAACGCGCTCAAACATACGGAGGAAGGAACGATCTCTGTAAGTGCCGAAATTCGTGAAGGACATGCTCTGATTCATGTGACGGATACAGGTGTTGGTATGGATGAGGACACACGGATGCGCATATTCCTTCCGTATGAACAAGGGTCTTATGGTATAAGTGATGGACAAGGCATCGGGCTTGGATTGAACATCTGCAAACAGCTCGTAGAACTGCACGGCGGGAAACTAACGGTTCAATCGGAACTTGGAAAGGGTTCGGCATTCACCTTCGATCTGCCACTCGCACATGAAGCCGCCGATCAGGCTCAGTCGCAGCTACCTCTAATCTGGGAACAGGCCATGGAGATGATGGAAGATGCACCTGGCGGATTCCTGTTACCCCACCCCGGTCTGAGCGGCGTAGAGTCCTCGGCGACAGCGGAGATTGCTCCTTTGCTAAAAGAGGGGAGAGCCACCATTCTGGCTGTGGATGATGATCCGGTGAATCTGGATGTGTTGGTCAGCATCCTTTCGACGGAACCATACGATATAACTACAGCAGGTTCGGGTCAGGAAGCGATGGAATTGCTCGGCACACGTCAGTGGGATCTGCTCATTACAGATGTGATGATGCCCAATATGTCCGGATATGAGTTAACCCAGAAGGTGCGGGAGCAATTCTCGATGTCTGAGCTTCCTGTGCTGCTGTTGACGGCACGAAGTCAGCCGCCAGATATCTACACGGGGTTTGCGTCGGGTGCGAATGATTATGTCACGAAGCCTGTAGATGCGGTGGAACTGAAATACCGGATACGTGCATTAACCATGTTAAATCAGTCCATCAAAGAGAGCCTGCGCATGGAGGCCGCCTATCTACAGGCTCAGATTCAGCCCCATTTTCTGTTCAATACGCTGAATTCACTTATGGTTTTAAGTGACATTGATACGGAGCATATGCGGAAGCTTGGTGAAGCTTTTTCATCCTATCTACGAATCAGCTTCAACTATCTCAACACAGGAGAACTGGTGAAATTATCACACGAGCTGGAACTCGTGGAAGCTTATCTTTTTATTGAGAAAACACGATTTGAAGATCGGTTGTCGGTTGTATTGAACGTCGAGCCGGATCTTCCGCTGCTTCTTCCGCCGCTATCGATTCAGCCCTTGATTGAAAATGCCGTCAGACACGGTCTATTAAGCCGAAATGTAGGCGGTACGTTATGCCTATCCATCACTCGTCATGAGGGTTATACCCGCATTGAGGTCAAGGATAATGGCAAAGGCATGGAGCCCGAGAAGGTTACTGAGCTGCTGCATGCTACGCTGGGTGGAAAAGGCGGGATCGGCATTGCGAATACGAACCGCAGGTTGTTACAACGGTATGGTCAGGGATTATCGATCATAAGTGAACCAGATGAGGGAACGATGGTATCATTTGATATTCCGGATGAGATATAAGGAAAAGGCCGTAGAAGTGAAGACTTCCGGCCTTTTTATGTTGCTTGCGCGTTCATTCCCTAATTTTAATTATTTCTAATGCTTCTTTCATATGTTAGTATATTTAACATTAGAAGCGCAGGTTCGGGCAGTGGGCGCTAAACGTTGCTATAGTGGGTGAAGAGATTGATGCGCAACTGGGTCAAAAATGAGAATGTGCAGATGACGGCCATTGCCTTTGCCACAGCGGTAGGGGCACAATTCAAGATTAATCCGTTCCGGGAAGACTACTTCCGAATCGGGCTGGGCGTTAGCATTCTTTTATTTCTGCTGATGATCATGCCGCACCTGTCTTATGTGAAGACAGGAATCCTGACAGGCTTCGCGAATTTGCTGTTTCAGTCGTCAGATCTCATCAATCATGTACAGACTGTGTCCATACTGGAAAGCATGCGGGACAATCTGGGGGCAGGTGTGTATTACGTGGTCTTTGCCTATGGGCTTAGCAAGTTCAAGCATCGATTTCATGAAATGCAGCCGCTCCTGCTCGGCGGGCTGATTACCTGTATCGATTTCTCCTCTAATCTTGTTGAGTTGCTTCTTCGCGGAATGTTAAGTGGGACCAATATCTTTTATATGAAGGAATGGTTGTATCTGCTTGTGGTAGGCGGTCTGCGAAGTTACTTTGTGATTGGGCTCTATAACAGCATTGCGGTGAGGCAGATGCGGCTCTTACATGCAGAGCAGGAGAAGCGGATGGAGCAGATGCTGAATGTGAACTCAGGTCTGTATGGCGAGGTCTTTTACCTGAAGAAAGCGATGAATACGATCGAAGGCATCACAGCAGACAGCTATGATCTATATCGCGATCTGCGGGAGCAGGACATGCATCAATACAGTCAGCGCACCTTGGGCATTGCGCAGCAGATTCATGAAGTGAAGAAGGATTCACAGCGCATTCTGGCGGGTCTGCTGAAGCTGTATGATAACGAAAAAGCGGTCAATATGAGCCTGTCGGAAGTACTGAACTTTGCCAGCAAAGCAAACCGAAAATATAGCGAGATGCTGCATAAGCAGGTCGACATCGACATCGAGCAACAGTATGATTGTGAGTCTCCGTATTACATTCCTCTTCTCACGGTAATGAATAACCTGATTGCCAATGCGGTAGAAGCGATTGAGCATGACGGGACGGTCCGAATTCGTGTGTATGAGCATGAGGAAGACGTGCATTTCGTTGTGATGGACACTGGAAAAGGTGTACCTGAAGCCAAACGGGATGTTATCTTCGAACCGGGCTATACAACCAAGTTCAATGAAGTCGGCATTGCCGCAACAGGCATTGGTCTGTCCCATGTACGTGATATCGTCCAGTCGTTGGAGGGACGAATTAAGGTAGAATCGGGACCTCTGGAAGGAACAGGGACAACATTTGCTATAGCTATTCCCAAAATGAATCTAATCAAGGGGGCCGATGTCGATGACACTTTCTATCATGATCGTGGATGATGATGTGGTGAGCCGGAGCATGCTGCATGATATCATTGAATCCTGTGGAATCGGCGAGCTTGCTGGCATGGCAGAGGGCGGCATAGAAGGAGCGCGGATGATCATGGATCTGCGTCCCGATGTGGTGCTGATTGATCTGCTGATGCCGGATCAGGACGGAATTGAGACGGTAGCGAAGCTGAAGCACGGCGGTTATACCGGGAAATTCATTATGATCTCTCAGGTGGAGAACAAGGAGATGGTAGGGGCGGCCTACCAGAACGGAATTGAATTCTTCATTCATAAACCGATTAATCGGGTGGAAGTGGAGCATGTGCTCAGCAAAGTGAATGAACAGTGGAAGTACGAACGATACGTGCTGGAGATCAAGCAGTCGATGGCTCGATTGAATCTGGTGGAAGCGCCGGCCCCTGCCCAAGGTCGTACGGTGCGAGATGCGGCAAGAAGCATTCTGATGGATCTGGGGATCATTGGAGAGAGTGGTAGCAAGGATATCATTGCACTCATGGAGTATGCGATTGACCAGAAGCAGGTCGCGGAGTGGCCACCTCTGAAGGAGTCATATGAAGCGGTGGCCCAGACTTATAAGTCTACGCCGAAGGACGTGGAGAAAGAGAGCAAGGCGATGGAACAACGCATTCGCAGAACGGTAATTGCCGCACTGACGAATATAGCCTCGATTGGACTCACCGACTACAGCAACCACAAGTTTGAACATTATGCCCCGCTCTACTTTGACTTCCAGGATGTTCGAATGAAGATGAGAGCCATGGAAGAGGATCAGACAGGAGACAAAGGCAAGGTTAATATCAAAAAATTCCTGCATGTGTTCTATATGGAGACAATTGAAAAAATGAATAATTGAGGCATCATATGCCTCCGTCTGTTGGCGGAGCGGGTTTCGAAGCAACATCCCCTCACGGTAGACCGTGCACTAAGGACATCGGGTATGATGGACTTAGGTTTGGAAAGCCGGAGGGGGTTCAAGTTAATCAAGAATTACTTCTTTATCTGGTTGCTCAAGAAATTCGAACATGGTTTTAACTTGTTCTACCGTATTTCTTTCCAATGACAATTCAGGTAAATCGTCGATCGCAAAAAAATCCACAGCGCTGGTTTCTATACTTGTTTCCGCATGCCCTCCCACAATGTCACACCGGATAAACATCTTATATACGTGATAGGGCTCAGGCGGATGTCCATGAAATTTTTTGTCCAATACTGCTAAAAGCCGTATCGGCGCAACATCAAAACCGGATTCTTCTTTAATTTCTTTCACAGCTACTTCCGATGGTGAGAGGCCGATGTCACTCCATCCCCCTGGTAATGCCCATGCCCCATCTATTTTCTCCCGAACCATGAGTACTTTGTTTTCCCTGAAAACAACACCGCGAATATCGACTTTAGGCGTCGCATAACCTGAATCACTTGCAAATGTAAGTAGAATTTTCTCTTTGTTAACAGTAGTGTAGTTGCTTAAAATATCGATACTAATGCGCCTCATTTCCTCGTATCGCTCGATATCATAAACATCCTTGGCATAGGTTAAACCTGTTTGTGCGATAGCTTGAATCTGTTTTGCCCATTCTAACCACTTCATGTCCATAGGATCCCTCTTTCTTCGGTAAGTCACGAAATTTAATTTAGTTAGGAAATAAACCCATTATATCAGATCAATTCCAGTCAGTAATTACAAAGGAAGGAACAACTCACAGTTAGCAAATCGCTCCAATGATTAAGTGCACTCTAAAATTCATTGCTTTTCATGGTGGAGCTGCGAGATATTATAAAGAAACGATGTTCGAAAGGAGAAAGTGAAATGAACATAACTATCGATCAACAGGGCAACTCCAAGGTCGCCATAATTGAAAGTAATGACATCATCATCAACAATGCTCAAGACGCACTGGATTTGATGGCTTCGGTGAGGTATACGGATGACGCCGATAAGCTCATTATCAACAAATCGAACATCACGGAAGAGTTCTTCGAACTGAAGACCAAACTTGCAGGCGAGATTTTACAGAAATACGTGAACTATCATGTTAAGCTTGCTATTGTGGGAGATTTCGATGGGCATAACAGCAAGAGCCTGAGAGATTTCATCTATGAGTGCAACAACGGCAAGCATTTTTTCTTTTTGAAAAACAAAGAGGAAGCGCTTCAAAAGTTGCATAATATCAGTTAATCGCACGTCTGCAGCATGTGGAGAACCTGCATAAAATCTGAGTCAAACGTAGGAGGATTACATCGTGAAGGCAAATGAGAATTTACACACGTACGCATTGCCCGATGTCGACAATCTCAAAGTGCATGGCAGAACAACCGGGCAATTATCGCCCTTGGCCTTGTTTTGGACGGGAAGCGCGATTGAACTCAATGTACAGGGCTCCGAACTATGGGTTGAGGTAGAGTCGCAGTATGATATATATGAGTCATGGATCAGCATTCTGATCAACGGTGTCCCGGTGAGCAGACAGATGTTAATGGAAGGGCGGTACTGGGTCTGTGTGTATCGAGGCATGAACGCAGATGTGGTAAAAAATATACGGATCGTTAAAGATGTTCAAGCGATGAGTGGCGACCCGGGTTCTTCCTTGCAGATTCATGCGGTGAAGTCGGACGGAGTCTTCCTGCCTGTGCAGGAAAAACCGTACAAGGTCGAGTTTATCGGTGACAGTATTACATCTGGCGAAGGTGCAATTGGAGCAAAAGCAGAGCAAGATTGGGTGCCGATGTGGTTCAGCGCCATACATAATTATACGTTCATGACAGCAGAGGCGTTGAATGCAGACTACCGGGTCATCTCGCAGAGTGGCTGGGGTGTGCTAACAAGTTGGGATAACAATCCGAAGGGGAATATTCCCGATTATTATGAGCAAGTCTGCGGCTTGCTTACCAGTGAACGTAATGAAGCGCTAGGCGCAGGGGATCAGCATGATTTTGGTTCCTGGCAGCCGGATGTGGTGGTCGTGAACCTGGGCAGCAATGATGGAGGTGCATTTCAGTCACCTGAGTGGAAAGATCCCGACACTGGCAAGGTGTACAAGCAACGGCTGAACGAAGACGGTACGTATCATGAAGAGGATCTGGCTGCTTTTGAGAAAGCAGTGGAACAGTTCTTGTTCAAACTTCGGAAAAACAATCCGGCGGCACATCTCGTATGGGCTTATGGCATGCTGGGTTTTCCCATGATGCCCGCCATTTACCGCGCGGTTGATGCGTATACGAAAGAGACGGGGGATCGTAAGGTCTCGATCATTCAGCTTCCCGATACGACTGAGGAAACGGTGGGTGCTCGAAGTCATCCCGGCGAGTTATCTCACCGTAGGACGGCAGAAGCGCTGACGGCATATTTGAAGGGAATTCTATCATCGGAGTGACCAGTGTAGGGGAATGAAATAAAAGACAGCTCCAGATCGTGTAATACGCCAAAGGCTGAATGTGTATACATCGGACCATTGGGAGTACTGACATATCGGGCTGTCTTCTTTTCATTTATCGGCTATTTCAGCTGTTCTGTACCTCATAACGAATCGAAATGATCTGTCCCAGCGTCTGGGTCCGGACCATTTTGAATTGACTTGGCACAGTGCCTACCGGGAACAATGGGATGCCTTCGCCAAGAATTTTTGGAATGATAGCAACTTCGATTTCATCTAATAATTTTTTCTCCATCACGGCTTGAACGAGCTTACCGCCACCGACAATCCATACGTCTCCATCCGAATTCTGCTTTAATCTGGGAATGAGCGTATCTACCGACTCGGTTGTGAACTGTACATGTGGAGCAGTCGGCTGTTCTGAGCGGGATAGCACATACGTTGGGCGATCCGCATAGGGAAACTCCTCAGATAGTGTGAGCACCTCTTCATACGTGTAACGTCCCATAACGACGCTACCAATCGTTTGATAAAAGGCAGCATACCCGTTGTCTCCACCATCACCCTCCACATCAAATAACCAATCTACCGAACCGTCCAGTCTTGCGATATATCCATCCAAACTCATAGCAATGTACAAAATTGTTTTGTTATCAGACATGTTCATCGCTCCCTTCTAAAATGTATGATACACTTCAACTATGACAAAAGTTGACGTAGTTAGGATGTTGAATTCATGAATCATCGGAAGCTGGCCATCATGCGCCTGATGGATTCCAGACAGAAATTCACGGCCCGAGAATTGGCAGAACGGTTCGACGTCTCGGTTCGTACGATTCAGCGAGATCTGGATGCATTGCAGGCACTGGGTTTTCCCTTGTACACAGAAGTTGGCGTGAACGGCGGATACCGGGTGCTGCCCAATCGGATTTTGCCACCCCTTCAACTGACACAGCAGGAGGCATTAGGACTGTTTATGATGCTGGAGTATCTACAGCAAGTCCCGGATTTTCCGTACGGTTCCATGCGTGGACATCTGGCTGAGCAGTATTTTTCTACTTTGCCTGAGGATGTACAGGATCTTATTACGCGTATGAGGGAACATATCACCTTTGTCCAGCATCCCGGTGAGCATGCGGAGCCATTAACAACTGAGATATTGGGTGCTGCAGTAGAAAAGAGAGAAATCGAGTTTATGTATCATGCCCGCAATGGTCCTAAAAAAGTCCAGGTCTTCCCCTATGGCATCTACTATGAGCAGGGACATTGGTACATGCCAGCCCGGAATAAGGATCGCGTATTGTTGTATCGGGTGGATCGCATGCAGCAGTTGGCTGTTACGGATTCGGTGGATGAATCTGTCCCGAGTCTCAAAGCGTGGTTAGATGCCAAAGAAGGCAGAGCGAGCGTAGAAGTGGTGCTGCAATTCACGGAATTTGGAGCAAGGATTGCCGCGTCAGATGTGTTGTTCAAGTCGGTTCAAGGTCATGAATGGCGAGGACTGGTTCCGCCTGAAGAGTTTTCTTTTACAGCGCGAAAGTTACTTTCCTATGGACCAGAAGTGAACGTGATCTCACCACCTGAGTTGAAGCAGCAGGTTAGAGAATTGCTTGAACGGAGTGTAAGCCAATATATCAACGAGTAGAAGGATATAAAGGTTCTGACATGGAAGATATAGGAGTACCATATAAAGTAACCTGATCTTGATTGACTGAATGGGGGGCTACCATGATTCGATTCATAATAAATTTAACGACACGCTCTATGCAGAGTCCATGCGATGAACAACGGCGGTTGTTTGCATAGAGCCTGAAATTCATTTCCGCCATACCATTGTAGTGCATATCTAATGCGTTCATCGTAAGACTCTGCTGCCTTAAAGATTTTAACTTTTAAGGAGTGGAGCAACGTGAAATATATTAATGCAGATACGATCTTCCCGGAAGAACTACTCAAAGAAATACAGCGTCATATCCCTGGTGGCTTAATCTATATTCCGAGGCCCAAGGATGCCCATAAGAAGTGGGGCGAGAATTCGGGCGGCAGAAGGGTTGTCCGAGAGCGGAACGACGAGATCCGCCAGCTTTTTGCTGCGGGAACAACCATCGATCAGCTTGCGGAGCAATACTGTTTATCCATCGATAGCATCAAGAAAATTGTGTATTGCAAAAAGGGATGAAACTAAAGAAGCCATGTTCGAGCAATCGAATGTGGCTTTTTCCTGTAAGAATAAAGAATGGTTGTTAAAGGTTTTTTACATATTCGAGGTTGTTAACTACGCGTACAATTCATTTGACGGTACAAGGATATGCGGTGAGAGTTCTTGAAATAACTCCTTAAATCATATGGTAAGGATGGTGAATATGAATATAGAAGTGAAATTAACGAATAAAGACGAGGCATATCTGATTAAAAATATGTACCCGCTATACTTGCATGATCTATCTGGACATTACGGTTTGGGTGGAGAGTACGCTCCAAATCATCATGGGATTTTTGAACAAAGCCAACAGTACAGAACGTTACAGGATCAGTATGATGTACAGAACATTTGGTGGGAAAAACCGGAGTGTCTTTATCCGTTTCTCATGATTGTGGATGGCATACCGGCAGGTTTTGCGTTTATAGCTACTCCGCCATATTGCTCTAAAGGAACGGAGTACTTTGTACATGATTTCTTTCTGATGCAGCCGTTTCGAGGTCTAGGTGTTGCTGAACATGCAGCATCGATGATCTTCGGTATGTTTAGAGGGAATTGGGAGTTGTTCACCAATCCATCGGAGAAAAATAAGATCGGCCAATCTTTCTGGCGGAAAACAGTGGCTAATTATACCGAAGGTAACTATCGGGAAATGTACGGGCAAACGTTCGATGGCTATAAATTGATTTTTCAATTCTCCAATCAGTTCTAAAAAATTTATGTAATGGTCTACACCTATAAAAGAGAGAGATCGTCTCCCTTTGCGGAAAACGATCTCACTGTACTGCCTTTTATAAATTACCGCTGAAATAGTGGTACTCAGAATTCACTTCAAAACCAACACTGCGGTATAAGTTCAAAGCACGTTCGTTCTCAGTAACAACGGATAGGCGAATATCTGTATAACTTTGTTTTCGTAAGAGATCAACCAGGATGCTAAGCGCAGTGCGCCCCAGTTTCTGTCCCTGATAAGCAGGTAAGATACAGAAATTATGAATAAATGCAGTTGTCGTATTAATGGAGTTAACCCGCACCAACCCAACAGGCTTTTGATCCTGCCATGCAATATAGGTGACTCGGCTGGGTTCATTCGTTTGCATGAAATAATTGCGTGTCCAGTCCTCCGAATCTCCAAAGGCTTGGGATGAGCAAGTGACCATAAACTCCATATCCTCTTCTTCTGCCACGGACAACGTTAGTTCAGGCGGCTCCACAACCGAAAGGACTTCATTCACAAGTTGCATTGAGTACTCGGCACGATCATAAATGGCTCCAAGGGATTGAGCGGTATGAACACCCGGAGATAAGCCCTGAGGAACGCGATAGCTGTGTTGTTGGATACCCTGTGGTTTCATGTCTAAGATAGCTCGGTCCAGTAGGCTGCGGAAAACACCTTGGCGACGAACATCTGGGTGTACGATGGCATTAATGTTGCCGGTTACGGTGTCAGAAGCATACCAACTGAGGAGTCCTACCAATTCGCCGTCGCGATAACAGAGAAGCGCGTGGTCTCCGTCTTTTTTGCTGATATGGTCAAGGTCTGCCTTCAGATGAATGGAATCGAGCTGTTTACATTGTTGTTCGAGTAAAATAATAGCTTCAATCTGCTCCTTGGAATCATAGATCATAGGAACGACTTGATAAGTTGACATAGCTTTCACACCTTCATTGTTGAAGGAAACACGCAGTTATTGGACCCGCAGGCGCTATCCTTCGAAATTCGGTCCAGTTGTAATTTTGATAATCATCATTATCCCCTCCAAATCACTTCCCGATGACTATAACACAATCTATGATGCAGATGACACCCAATTAGAAATTAGTTCGCCCAAATGTGGCATCACTCTTCACTGTTGAGCTGCTGGATGCATTGATGGCATCGAGCTGTAATGCGTAATCATAATGCCGGATGTAATATCCGGGCTGACTGTACGATTGAAGGGATACTTTGGTGCTGTCCGCCCAGCCGGCACTGCTCAGGAACGTGGCATCTCCCTTATATGCGGCGGTGTCGGAGTAGGCTTCAAGTACAATTTTGTTGCTGGCGTTGCGCTTTAGGAAGTAGCCTGGGAAGTTGATGGACTCCAGTGATATTCCTGTGGAGCTGGCTAGACCCGGTACGACGCGGAACTGTGAATCCAGAACAGGGGAGACGTTGGCATCCACGCGAGCGGTGTAGTTGGTATGACGGATGTATCGATCCGGATAGTTGTGTGAATTGAACCGGCTGTAACCTGTGGCTTCCGGTGTTGCAGGGCCCAACATTTTGACCTCATGAAGGGTCGGGGTATACCAGTTCCCTGGATTATTCCACAAGACCGCGTTCACCATATTGATCCGTACATAACGAGCTGTGAAATGAACAGCATCCGTGGTGAAACCGTAGGTCAGATTGTTGGTGCGATCCAAGGTGGAGTAATTGACTCCATCGTTACTGATCTCAATTTTGTATTTGTAGTAGCCTTCGGAACCTTTATACATAAACCAGGACGTGTCGATTTCGGTGATCGTCCTTCGGTGCGCCAAAATCCACTTGCCACCAGGCAGGCCAGCTATTGGAGGAAGCCACCCATGAAGTCTGGTAGTTGCCATCATTGACATTGGATACGGACGAGCCGGAGGCTGTGGAGCTGGCGGTAGCTGTTTTGCCTTGGGCATGATTGACGAGAGCAGGCGGTGTTACCACACCCGTTGCTGCGTCGATATTCCACGTTGTATACCACTCCAGTGATGCTGTTCCGTTCGAATCATTCAAGGTTAGCGGCAGCCAGATATGCTTGTGCTCTCCGAGGTTCATCGGATTCCAGCGATCCCCCATGTAGATGTAGGATGTGGTGTTGCTGCCTGTGATCGTTGCAATATCATGAATCTGCGAACCGAAGGCAGATGGATTGCCATAGGGCGTAAGCGCAGTCCATGGACCCGTCATGGAAGTTGCTGTAGCATAAGCGCCCTGATTCGGATACCAGCCAGCGGCTTGGGAGGTGAAGAGGTAGTAACGGTTTCCTTTTTTCACAACAGCAGGTGCTTCACGGTAGGCGTTCTCGAACAGCCATCCCTCGAAGGATTGTATTCCGGTGTAACTTGCATTCATTTTAAAAATAGCCATTGTATCATTGGCACCGCCATTTTTGCGTGAAGCGGTAACCAGATATCCTGTGCCATCTGTATCGACAAAGACGGTCATGTCACGAGATTCATAATTCATTGGGCGGAAACTGCCCTCATAGGTGAATTTGCCATTCGGGGTATTGCTTGTTGCGACCGCTACACGCCCGAGGTTGTAGTCCGTACCGTTCTCGTAGTGTGCCCAGAGCACATACTGGTTGTTGAGGGCGTTATAGATGACTTTGGGGCGTTCAATCTTGCTGGAGGCCAGTTCAGTTGCCGAATCTTTCGTCAGAATGGCGTTGCTGAAAGTCCAGTTCTTCAGATCGGTGGAGGTGTAGACGTTCACGCTGTCGAACTTGCCGCCGACCGCATGTTCACCGTACAGATAATACGTCGAGCCTACCTGCAGAATGTTGCCGCTGTTCGCATGGATGGGGTTGCCTGCGGTGTCGAGCCAATCGGTGCCATTGGTTATCGTGACACTTGCTGCGCTTGTCCGTTCAGGATGAAGTCCAAACAGGGTGAACGTGAGTGCGAAGACCAGAAACCAGACAACTTTCCTGTTACCCATTACATACACCTCCCGAAAGATATCAAAATATAATATAGCGCTTTCATTTATATTTTAGATGGGCTAGACTTCTTTTCAAGTGAACAATTCATCCATTGCTGAACAAACTGGCATTCCATCAGTGCTGAGCGGTGAGAGCGGGGTTGATTTTTTCAAAATTCATGTTTCATACAAGAGCCATTTGACCAAAAACGAAAGCACGGAAAAAAGGGATAGCCGACATGTTTCCCAAGTCGATTACCCCTTTTTTGGTCTGGACCTATTTATTTAACCCATCTACTAAACTACTTATGACCTTTGCGAACCTTGAGCTGCATCTTTTTGATCGTTGTGTTTTGCATGAGCTCCAGTACGAGTGGGCCTTTGCCGTTCAGGATCTCTACATCCGTTACATTATCCAGAATCGTAATGATCCCGATATCGTCTGCAGTCACCCCTTCAAGCTTGGCGATGGTACCTACAAAGTCTACGGCGCGAAGTTTCTTCTTCTTGCCTCCGTTGAAGTTCAGCTTCATGATCTGTTGGTTCAGCTGTTCACGCTTGTCCTTTTTGCGTTCAGGAACGATCTTCAATCGTTTCTCAAAATCTTCTCTGCGGCGATCCACAGCTTCTTCGGAAGGTGCTTTCACGACAGGGATTTCGAATCCAATATAGGATTCAATCTCCGCCAGACGTCTGCCATCTTTCGGTGTAATCAACGTAATGGCTTTACCTGTTTTGCCTGCGCGACCCGTACGGCCTGTGCGGTGAACATATCCCTCTTTTTCCAAAGGAATATCGTAGTTGATGACATGGGTGATATTCGTGATATCAATACCCCGTGCGGCTACATCCGTCGCGATCAGATAACGGAACTGTCCCCGTCGGAATGCGTTCATCACTTCGATCCGCTCATCCTGCTCCATGCCTCCATGGATACGATCTGCTGGATAGTCAAGGTCAGCCATGACCCGGAACAGCTTATCTACATTCTCTTGCGTACGGCAGAACACGATACAACTGTCTGGATTCTCTACAATGAACAAGTCCTGAAGCAGCGCGGTTTTGTTCACCTCTGGCACGTGAATTACAGCATGTTCAATCGTAGCTGTTGTCAGTCCGCTTGCCTTGATCTCAATCTCCACCGGTTTGTTCATGTATTTACGTGATAGCTTGGCGACATCTTCAGGGAACGTTGCGGAGAATAACATGGTCACTCGTTCCTGTGGAAGCTTCTGAATGATCGATTGTACCGTCTCGATGAATCCCATATTCAGCATCTCATCGGCCTCGTCAATGACGAGATAAGCGATCCGTTCGAGTGGCAGCGTGCCGCGTTCGATATGATCCAGTACCCGACCCGGCGTACCAACAGCCACATGGGTTCTTTGTTTTAACTCCGCTTTTTGGATATGAAAGGGGGACTGTCCGTATAGCGCGGTTGCTTTAATACGCTTAAAGCGGCCGATATTCGTAATATCTTCGTTAACTTGCAAAGCCAGTTCCCGGGTTGGGGTAAGAATTAAAGCCTGTGGCTTATTCTCATTCCAATCCACCAGCTCGCAGAGCGGAATGCCGTAGGCAGCTGTTTTACCACTACCTGTCTGTGATTTGACCACAAGATCCTGATTCTCCAATGCTACCGGAATAACTTTAGTTTGAACCTCGGTTGGTGTCTCATAGCCCAGACTGTCCAGTGCTTTTACGATCTCTTCACCAAGTCCATAATCTTTAAATTGTTGCTCGCTCATTGTTTACCTCTTTTGCGTTAGTTTTGAATACTCTACATACAAGCATTGCTCCGTACATTTATCGTATACCTTTTTATTATACTCTATAAGCGGGCAACCTAACGGAGTAAATGCATCGAGTGATTGATTTGTTTTCACCAACTCTGATTTTAGGCGCTGACACCTGTTACTGTTCGTGTGTGAATGCCCTAACCTCGAAGAGAAAATGTGTATCAAAGCGTTCCGCGTGAAACGAAATGTATCGGCGTATTTTGCTTGGTGTTAATGAATGACCATCTTCACAGCCGTGGTTTGGGGAGGGTAAGATTGAGCAATAACTCCATTGATCCACACTTCTGCACTTCGACCAACGAGTGTCTCATCCAAAGAGACGGTCACAGTCTCTCCTTCGATGATCAGTTCGGCGTTCTTGCTGAGCGAAATCCAAATCGGTCCTGATTCAACACCTCCATCTTCTTTATTTTCGATGAGTACCTGACCTCTTTCTTCCTCATAATCCGTAATAATTCCTCGTACATGTGGCTTCTCTTTCCCTTGTTCCTCAGATTGCTCTGCACATCCGAGCGTTAGCAGAAACAAGAGAACTGGTAATAAGGATAATCTTCGTACAATGGACATAACGATGCTCACCTCTCATCCTTTTTTAATGTAGCTATAACTATGGACGTTACCTGATGCGACGAAGTTCCTGTATATCAATAAAAAAACGAAAATCAGTCCATTCAGTCTGGTACTGAAAATTGGAATATGTTAGCATATAGTTAACTTACTGAACGGAGGGATACGTGTGGTAAATTTTTTTCGATTGAGATAGTAGCGGAACGTTTGCTTGCGCTTGCTGTTTCACTGCCTGTGTGCAGATCATCGGGAGAAGTTTGCCTGTTTACACGTATGCCGTTATTTGTAGTGGACACTCTTGCATAAGAGTGGTTCTTTGATGTACCACTATGGGGATGCGCAAAAATAGGTATAGCCGTATTCCGAAATCGAAAGCACAGGCATGAATGTCTGTGTTTTTTATTTTTCCAAGGAAAAGGGGAGGTTTGGATATGACAAAGTCAAATGAACAAGTGGATTTCACACAGGATATATGGTTGCTGGCTGAACAAAATGGGCTTCAAATCCGCAAGGAATCGATGGAAATCAATGAGTCCGGGATGGACTTCCGGGTAGCCTTCGCCACTGATATAAGTGGACAAAAGTGGGTTCTGCGTCAGCCGCGGCGTAAAGACGTATGGGGGCGTGCCGAGAATGAACGTAGAGTACTGGATGTTGTCCGGGGGAGTGTTCCGGCACAGGTGCCGGACTGGCGAATCTGCACGCCCGAACTTATCGCTTATCCACTATTGGATGGCGACCCGATTGCAGTGGTAGATCCTGCTGGCGCAGGATATGCGTGGCGTTTCCCGCAGGAGACCTTGTCTGACGAGTTCCTGGATTCACTGGCTGCTACACTTGCCGCATTGCACAACATTGATCCTGAGGAGGCGGCCAAGGGCGGAGTTCGGATCAAGACGCCTATGGAAGCTCGCAAAGAGTTTGCGGCAAATATAGAGGAGATTAAAAAGAATTTTACGGTACCGGACCAACTGGCGGAACGCTGGACGGTGTGGCTGTCAGTAGGTAGCTATTGGCCGAAGCACTCGACGTTTAATCACGGTGATCTGCACCCACCGCATATCATTGTCGATGATACACAGCGGGTAACCGGACTCATCGACTGGACGGAAGCGGAGATCGCTGATCCGGGTAAGGATTTTGTAATCCTTTATGGACTTTTCCAAGATGATGGACTGCGCGATCTGCTGAAGCGATACGAGAAGGCAGGGGGAAGGACATGGCCTCAGATGTTTGAGCATATTCGGGAACAATGGGCTGCTTACCCGGCACTGGTTGCCAAATTTGCTCTAACCACAGGGGAAGAGTCGACGATGGAAATGGCGAGAGGCATGCTGGCAAACTGGGATGTGAGGCGGGATTAGGTGCTCCCGTGAAGGTGTAAATCTAAGTATGTCGGATGAGGGGAGGTGGATATGTGGCACGAGAGGGTAAGACGCGATGGTTAATAAGCATTGTACTGACGGTTAGTTTAGCCGGTTGCTCGGCCCCTTTTCCCAACTCACATGAAGGCGCAGGAAACAGGTTGTCGCCAGAGCGGATGCAAGAATTGAGGAAGGAATACCCGCTATCTACTGACACCCCGGTGATGATCAATATCAGAGAAGTAAGTTTCAGAGAGATCATGGATTTTGCGGACTCCGTTATTGTAGCAGAGGTTGTGAGTAGCCTTCCGAATTTTAGCGTGGATTTGCCTGCCGAACCGGGCACGCCTGAGGGTGATTTTGCAGAAAAGGATCGGGCTGCTGGTCTTGTACCCTACAAGCCTGAATTCATTACTTACAAGGTGAAGGTGGATAAGGTTGTAACAGGAGAGGATGTAGAAAAGGATACGTTTCTCTTTTACAATGCTGACTTTGCAGGTGTGGAGCCTGAACTTAAACCAGGTATGAAGATTATCGCTGTAGTCAAAAAAGGGACAACAGGAGAACAAATCGGAGGCTATTCATTCACCCGTTATGGCACATACTTTATTGTCGATGATGACTATGTGCTTGCCGCGTATGAGGGAGAGTCGGAGGAAATACTCGATTTTACGGAACAAACGAATGGCATACAGTTGGACGTTTTTATGAATAAAATCAAGAACCTGCCAAAAGGCTAGCGGTTTCTTTCGCCGTTAACATGGCAAAGGGCGATCCCGACCATGATTTCCATGGGAGAATCGCCCTTTTTCTTTTTCGTTAAGCGTGGTGCGTAACGATTGTACCTATTTCAGAATACTCACATATTTCCCGTATACGAAGGCTACACGTCCATCCAGCTTCACTTTTACCCAGCCAAACTTGTCTGTGCTGATTACTTCAAGTACGGTGCCTTTCGGTACAGCAGCTACGACCTTGGCTTTGGATGAAGCACCAGCGCGTACGTTCAGGTAAGCTGCAGTAACCTTGGCTTGTTTACCTTTGTTGACGGTATCTGGTTTACCTGTGTTCGGTGTTGATGGCTTACCAGGTTTCGGCGTGCCTGGTGTTGGTGTCGGTTTTGGTACTGTTGGTGTTGTAGGCTTCTCAGGTGTGGTTTCTTCCTCGCCATTACCTGCTGCTTTGCGAGCTTTGTTCAGCTGTTGATAGAACGCTCCCTTGGTTTTCACGCCAGAGAATTGGGCTGTATTCACACCTGCTTTGGCAGATAGAGTATCCATCTCTTCCTGGGTCACCGCATCCAAAATGTTAATGGAGGCAATATTGGTGTATTTGCCATCTTCCGTTGTTGGCACAGACATGATGCCATCGTTAATTAACTCCACCACATCTGCACGTTCTGGTGCAGTCAGGTCTACGCCGGTGATTTTCCAGTTGTGCTGAATCTTCGGTTCGTAGACACCCTTCATGACATCTTTTAGATAGGCAATGGACAGGTTACGAATCGTACCTTGGGTCTCGCCAAATGCCGAGGCATCCTTGGAGGACCAGAGCTGCTTGAACTTACGTCCTTCCATGGCGCCGCCTTTCGCAATCAGGGCTTCCATTCGATAGGCGTTCATGCCAAGTTTCAACGTATCGTCTTCTTTTACTGCCGTACCGTTACTGTACTTCAGATTCTTAATCCGACTGCCGTATGGCTTGGTCAGGTCTATCTCATACGTTACGCCGCCAAAGAAATCATCGGTGCTGTATTTGGAAGCACGTCGTTTCGGATCGAAACTAATGGTCACATCACCAGGGCGTGTAGAGTTGAAGTACCCCGCAGACCACTCCATATAATCCATCAGATCGCGTCCGGACACTTCATACACGGTTACTTCACCGAAGGTGTATTGATAGTTGAACGCAATATCCTTTTTCTTGATCGGGCCTACATCCAGCTTGGCCTTGTCGTTATCTATCTGGTGCGCGACCACATCAGCATCGCTATAATGCAGCATAACTTCGGTGAAGAAGTCTGAGAGTGGAGTCTCCTGAATCTGCACAGCAGGAATGCCTTTGATTTCGTCCGCAGGTACCAGATTCGTTCCTTTCAGTTCAGCCACTTCGATGTTGGCATCGGCACGAGCGAACTCGTGAAACGGGTGAAGTGTCTCTTCCAGCGCAGGATCGGAGACTTCATACGTTCCGTCAGCTGCTTTTACAGCGAGAGCTTGAGCTTCCTTGCTTTTCAGCACAACTTTATCGCCGTCTTTAGCAAATGTCAGATCAATTCGAGAGATGTGTGAGCCATATTTATTCGGTTCGGAGATTAATACGCCGTTAACCGTTTGAAATTCAATCAAAGTATGCATGTGTCCGGCAAAAATGGCAGCCAGCTCCGGGTTGGCATTGGCGATATCCGTCACTCCGGTTCCCGGATTTCCGTTCTCGTTGTCCAGTCCCATATGCATGAGTCCAACCATGACATCGACTTTGCCTTTCAGCTCGGCAATAGCCTTCTTGGTCTCTTCTACAGGGTCTTTAACGATGATGCCGTCCAGGTGATCCGTACCTTTCTCGAACTCGGTAATCATAGGTGTGTTCATTCCGATAACACCCACTTTGATTCCGTCTTTCTCGATAATTGTATAGGCAGGCATGTAGCGGTCGCCGTTTTCCTTGAAAATATTACCCACGAGAGGCTGTCCATTGAATTGGGAAGAGATCTTCTCCAGTACGTCCAGTCCAAAGTTAAATTCATGATTACCCATAACCCATGCGTCATATTTCATTTCGTTCATTGCAACCATCATGGGAGATTGGGGTTGATCATTAAACAACTCAGCCGAGTTATCCTGAATCATGTCGCCTGCATCAAGCAGAATCGTATTGGGATTCTCCGCACGCACTTTTTTAACAATCGTGTAGAGCTGCGTCATGCTTCCAGTTGGATTGGGGCCGTCCAGAGCATAGTCCCACGGCATGAATCGACCGTGAATATCGGAAGTTCCCAATAAGGTGATTTTGGTTTCTTTGTCTGCTTCAGCAGCCTTCACTGGGGTAGATGCAAACGGGGCGAACAAAATGGAGGCACATAAGAGGAACGATAAGGGCCATCCGGCGAAACGTTTCGTTGAAATTTTGCGCATGTTGTAATCTCCCTTGTTATCTAGTGTATGTAAAGATATGTATCATTTTATACTAGATAAACATTTGGTGAATGTAAACTCCAATGTAAGAATCATGTTGGATTTAGACAGATAAATGGATGAAATTATAATATAGGATTCTATTTTTGGGATAAAATACTATAATTTGTCAGGTTTCTAAAACCATAATTATCCAGTAAAGTGTATTTTGTAAGCGCTTAACAAAATACAAGAAACGAAGGAGGAAATACATTGATCAAGTCCAAATGGTTTAAGACGGTCGGCTCATTGGCATTGGTAGGGATTCTCGCTGCATCTGTTGCGGTTGGTAGTGTGAGTGCAGGTTTAGCGAAAGGCAGCAAATTTCTGGGCAATATTATTGCCAACCAGGTTCCTTCGAATTTTAGCCCGTATTGGAATCAGGTAACTCCGGAGAACTCAACCAAGTGGGATGCTGTGGAAGGCACACGCAACGTAATGAATTGGGGCCAGGCGGACATGGCGTACAATTATGCTAACAACAATGGATTTCCGTTCAAATTCCATACCCTCGTATGGGGAAATCAGCAGCCAACCTGGATTAACGGTCTCTCGGCCGCAGATCAGAAGGCTGAAGTGACACAATGGATTAAAGCCGCAGGACAGCGGTATTCAAAGTCTGCCTTCGTTGATGTGGTGAATGAACCTCTGCATGCGAAACCATCTTACCGCAATGCCATCGGCGGAGATGGAGCAACGGGGTGGGATTGGGTCATCTGGTCCTTCCAACAGGCGAGACAAGCCTTCCCTAACTCCAAATTGTTAATCAACGAATATGGTATTATCGGTGATCCGGCTAAAGCGGACCAATATATCCAGATTATTAACCTTCTGAAAAGCAGAGGTCTAGTCGATGGGATTGGAATTCAAGCGCATTACTTCAATATGGACAATGTCTCTGTAAGCACGATGAACACGGTATTGAACAAGCTTGCAGCGACTGGATTGCCAATCTATGTATCCGAGCTGGATATGACAGGTGATGACAATACACAGTTGCAGCGTTATCAGCAGAAATTCCCTGTGCTGTGGAAACACTCTGCGGTTAAAGGTGTGACGCTATGGGGTTACAACCAGAATCAAACCTGGCAGGCTGGCTCGCACTTGGTCAACAGCAATGGAACAGAACGTCCGGCCATGCAATGGCTGAGAAATTACCTGGCGAACAATCCTTAAGCTCGCGTTTGGACGAGTCTGTGCTCTCATCTAAATCTGGGGATTATGTAAAATCAAATAGCGCCATGTTCCTCTTGATGAGTATGGGGACATGGTGCTACTTGTGTGTGGATGCTTTGTTTCAATTGTTTTTCGCAATTCCTGGTGTAGTGAAGCATTTGACTTTAATCCATATCAATACAAAAGCGATGAGTGCAAATATTATCCCGCTCCAGATCAGTTGATGTATCCCCAGGTTTGCGATAAACCATCCGCCGATGGCAGTACCCAAGGTAATACCGAGGTTGGAAAAGGATACATACAAGCTGTTGCCGAATTCAGGCGCGTCCTGCGCTTCAGTGGTTAACCAGGTTTGGCTTACAATCAATCCGCCCGAATGAATGGATGCCCAGATGATGACTACAATAATCATCCACATGAAGTGGGGACCGGCCCAATAGACGAGTGCATAAGCTGCTATGTATAGCAGGGGGAACAGGAGAACAGTACGGACCACGCTCTTGCGCAGAAACTGTCCAAACGCCAAATTTCCAATAATCATGACGACACCGAAGACGGTGAGCATAACACTGATCCATGATCCGCTCATTTGGGTAACCTGCCCAAGATACTCGGCGAAATAGCTGTACACGGAGAACATGGCGGCGAATATAAAAATGACTGCGGCAACATTCAACCATAATCCAGGTTTGCGCAGAATACCGAGTTGCTTGCCATAGGACATCTTTTCCTTGACGGGCATCGAGGGTAACCAGATCCATATGCCGATCAAAGCGACCACACTAACCATCGCTCCAAACAGGAAGGCGATTTCGAGGGATAGGCGTTCAGCAAGATACGATGTCAGCGGCACGCCAAAGGCAAAGCCTGCGGTAACCCCGGTAAAGACTTTGGCAACAGCTTGACTGCTTTTCTCTGCTGGAACGAGTTGAGCACTGGTGACCAGGGCTACGGAGAAGAAGACGGGATGGAACAGCGCGGGAATCATTCGAAAGATAAACATGGTATCAAATGTTGTAGCGTAGGCATATACGACGTTCGAGATGGCAAACATCAGCACAGCAGCTAAAAGGATGATTTTGCGATTGATCCCGGACGCCAGTAAGGTGAGAAAAGGGCCCGCAATGGCTACGACCAGCGCGAAAATACTGACCAGCCAACCTGCCTGTGCAGTCGAGATACCGAATTTATACGCGACCTGAGGCAATACGCCGACGATTCCCATTTCCGTTGTAATGATCCCGAATACACCTAGCGCCAGAATCAAAATAAGGAGTGGGTTGACCTGTTGTGATTTCATGTAGAGCGTACCTCCAATAAATTTAAATATACAGAAAGGTAGATATAATATGCTAAAATGGGACTGCCTTTCCTCCTATATGTGATGGACATGAGAGTAGGTTCTCTGGATTACATTATATCTAGATTTATAGATTTGTAAATATAAAAGGTGAAATGTCTTATCTTTAAGTCGTCTTCGCCTTGTGTTCTACAGTATTTCAATAATAGTGACAATAGCATTGAATGGCCCATGAAAAATAGCGCCAGCCCGGAAAATCCTGAGCCTGACGCTATTGATGTCTATGTTTTTAAAGATGTGTTAAGTTGTTATTTCGGTTGAATAACCATGCTGTTGAACGAATCAGCTTCCAACTCAATGCGAAGAGTCTGTCCTTCTTCAAGGGTTAGATACAAGTCGCGGCTGCCCTTGAATGGATTATTAATGACAACGATGAGACTGTTGTCCGGGTTGCGGAAAGCAACGGATTTACCGCTCCAGGCGCCAGACAAGCCGACTCTTCGAGCACCAGGAACAATATGATGCGCGAAGTGCTTCATCACATAATACTCGGGGTTCCGAGTAACCTCCGTCGTATCCGGATCTACCGTAATCATGGAGTTCTGCTCCCAGCCCCACGTGCTACGGCCTTTGGGTTCCAGAACCATGTTCCAGTAGATATACGCGTTCACTCCGTTGCTGAAGTAATGTTGGTAGAGGTTATATACATATTTGGCGTAATTCCATGAGTTGTTGCCATCGCCGCATTCGTTCTCGGTCTGCATATAACGAAGCTCCGGATAGCTTGCCGCGGTACGTTGAATGGCATTTTTGCCTGCCCACTGATATCCAACACCTTTGATGTAGGAATAGGCCTTCGGATCACTTAGCACCAGCCCGGCGTACTCGTCGAAGTCGTTTGTTTTCTTCTTGATTAATTCCTCCCATGGATCAGGGGCATTGATCGTTCCGAGCCAGATTTCTGTATCCAGACCGTGCTTGTCAAAAGCCGGGCCCAGATAATCGGCAATGAACTCACGAAGCTGCTCGCCTGTCCACATGCAAGAAGGGAATTTCTGATCTGCAATCACTTCGTTCTGCACATGCACCTGATGGATGGTAATGCCTGCGTCACGGTAAGCCTGTACGAATTTTACAAAATAAAGAGCATACGCATCCAGAATGTCTTTCTCCCAGCGCAGTGTGCCATAGTTATAGGCTTTGGGCGACTTCATCCATGTTGGCGGACTCCATGGGGAGGCGAAGAAGTGCAGATTCGGGTTATAACTCAGAGCTTCCTTGATGTAAGGAATCAGATATTTGAAATCACGTTCGATCGAAAAATGTTCCATGGCCACGTCGCCGTCCACCTCGTTGTGACTATACCACTGCTCTGCATAATCACTTGCGCCAATCGGCAGGCGACAGATGTTAAACTTATGCTCGCCATCCGGATGGAAGAGAGAGTGGAATACCTCGCGGCGCTGCTCCTCATTTAAGTGGGATAGAGCCATATAACCAAGCTCGTTGAAACAACCACCAAACCCTTCGACAAGCTGGTGCTGCTCCCCTGTGAGTTTTAAGTTAGCGTTTTCATTTGTCGGTACCAAAGATAACTCTTTCCACGGGCTGTCTTGGGTTGTGGAATAGCCGCTGAACGTGAATGTCATGTAAATTCCTCCTCGTTTGAACCTTAGCTGTCATATAAATTACGTTCAGTATAACAACTCCCGCTGCAAAAGAAGATATGCTAAACCGTGTGAAATTTACCCTAATCCAAGATGGAATGTCACTAGATTAAGTCCGTACAGACAGTTGATATGCTGTATTTTCTTGTACATGACTCTGTCCATATACCATTATCCAATGTGATAACACAACAAAAATCCCTGCCGATGGTTCAGACAGGGACTTTCGCTGTAACTCTTATGGCTGGAAATGAGTTTGAGATACGACTCAAGGCTCTGTACGTTCAGCAAGTGGTTTATTTTCGAAGATCAGAATCGTTTTGCTGCTTCCGATATACGCAACCGTCGTATTGAATTGCTCCGAGATGAAGCGCACCGGTACAAATGCTTTGCCATTTTTCATCAAGAGAGGAGCATCATTGATCGCAAGCCTATCGTTCACGACAACTTGCTTGTTGCCCACGCTCCAGCGAATGGTCTTATCATTTTGTGTGATCACGGCTTCGCGCGTACCGCTGTTCCAGTTCACACTGGCGTTTAACTGCTCCGAGACAAAACGCAGAGGCACATAGGTCCGGCCTTCATCAATAAAAGGTGCAGCCTCCAATGCATAAGCGCGATCACCTACATAGGCAGTGGTAGATCCCTCGATCAGACGCTGGAAGCTGCCCTGCGGCGTTCGTTTCTGCTCCCGCACATTCATCTGATTCAGAAGCTGCATTGTATAACTGCCACTCACGACATCCAGGTAGTTGTTCTGCACCGTGAGTCCGGCAGGCTCAACCTCTGAGGTGGACGTCTGAATACCGGAGGATAATGAGGTGGACGCCGAGATATCCTGAATGGCATTTGTCGCGGACTGATCACGGGTAAATGTAAAACCTGCAATCGGTGTCAGATCCCACACCCGGTTGTTGGACAATTTTAATACATCCAGGTTGGAAAGCTGCCGTAGAGGTTCCAGATCATAGATCTGGTTAGATTCTGCATTCAACTCTGTAAGCCCAGTCAGTCCCTCAAGCCCCTTGAGGTGCTGTACCTGGTTACCGGAGATATCGAGTGTACGTAGCCGTGTCATGTGTTCTAATGGTGTCAGATCCGTGATGAGATTGCCTGCCACATTCAGATTCCGCAGCGTATTTGGCAGTTCAGCCAGCACGTCCAGCGTCTGAACCTGGTTGTTTGCTACATTGAGTTGTTGGAGCTGGGTTTTATCGACGAGTGGCGTTAGATCACTGATGATATTGTTCGAGATCTCAAGCCAATTCAGTTCATCCGCATCCGAAAGTGCTTCAAGACTGGCAATCTGGTTCCCACTGGCGTGGAATGTATGTAATCGGGTGAATCCGCGTACAACCTCTATGGAAGAAATGGAGTTATTGCTGATATACAGCCGTCCCAAGTCTTTCAATTCGGCTAGTGCGTGTATGGATGTAATGTAATTGTTGCGAACATCGATCTCCCGAAGCTTGGTCAGGTGCTCCAGCGGTGTCAGATCCTCAATCTCATTACCGTATAATCGGAGGTGAGTCAGATTGGTGGCATACTCCAGACCGGACAGGCTGTGAATACCTGCATTGCTCAGATCCACCACCTCAAGCTGCTCTAGATCAGTTGAAGTCAGTGGAACATCCAGAGGTTTGTTCAGGATTAGCTTCAGTCCGTCCTCCAGTACGGGATCTTCAATGATTCCCTCGCCCAAGTCTGTAGTTGTGTAAGCCATGGCTTGCCCTGATGCACCGAGACTCAGGATGAATACTAGAAATAATAGCGTCATTCTTTTCATTGCATGCATTCCCTCCGATTCCGATTCTTAAAATATAAAATTATAAAATACTCCGAACAGTAGTAATCGTAGGGTTGTTCTGCCCTCGGAGTGCTATGTGTAACTGGATCAGTTTAACTTTTGCACGTTGGAATACAATCACATCTATAGTTATTAACCCGTCAACGGGAAAAAGGAACAAAAAATTAGTAATGGGTATTCCTATACTTCTATTCTATATGAAACAAACCCTGCTCTGCACTCTTCAGAGACATGTTTATCAAAAAAAATGGAACATCTCCCGCAGACCCTATTCAACCCACCCTTGAAACGGGTATAGATGAAGTAAAGATGCCAATTTGGAGGGGAAGATGTGAGTATGCGCCAAGCCATGATCATTAGTAATCCATCGTCAGGTAAGGAAGAGGCCCAGCAGTATGTGTCCCAAGTCAGAGAGATTCTGGAGTCACAGCAGTATGAGGTGGTAGTTAACGAGACAGCCGGGGAAGGTGATGCCACGAACTACTGCCTGAGTGCCTGCAAAGACGGCTGTGATCTGGTCATCTCTATTGGTGGGGATGGTACGCTGCATGAGACGATTAACGGCATGATGGATCAGGATCATCGTCCCCGACTGGGCGTCGTACCGCTAGGAACGGTGAATGATTTTGCACGTGCGCTGAATATCTCGCTTGACCCCGAAGAAGCCATTAGGCAGTTACGTTCGGATCAGACCCATATCGTGGATCTGGGGAAAATCAATGATCGCCTGTTTGCCAACACTGTGGCTGCAGGTTCTTTGGCGGAAGCCCTGTTCTCCGTATCCTCGGAAGAGAAGTCGAAGCTGGGTTCATTCGCATATCTGAAAGAAGGCTTGAAAGACCTGGTGCATACACCAGCCAATCCATTAACCATCGAATATGATGGCCAGATCTGGGAGGGGGAAGCGCCTCTTTTTCTGGCGGCACTCACCAATTCGGTTGGGGGATTCGAGAAGTTGTCCCCGGATGCTGAGGTGGACGATGGTCTGATACATTGCTTTGTTGTTCGTAATATCAGTGTGTTCAACAGCCTGACCCTGGGCACTTCCCTGTTATTTGGTAGTCTGAAAGACCATAAGGATGTGGACTATTTTACGGCAAAAGAAGTTCATGTTCGCTCAGCCGAAACCATTCGCACAAATGTAGATGGGGAGGAAGGTCCTGCCCTGCCGATTCATATCCGTGTCCTGCCACGACATATTGAGGTCATTGTACCGGAAGAAGTATAACTCACTTCTGTTTATTTACAGGCGGGGACTCAGAACCTATCATTTCTCCATATGAATGTAGGATAAATCTATTGAAACCGATTGCAGATTTGTGTCAAAATCAAAAGTAAGATACACGATAATATTCGAATATGGAGGGAAAACATCTTGAGAACCATGAAATTGGGCAACAGCACACTTGAAGTACCCGTAGTCGCCGTAGGCTGCATGCGGATTAATTCATTAGATGGCAAGGAAGCCGAACATTTTGTTCGTTCTGCGATGGAGGTTGGCGCGAATTTCTTTGACCATGCTGACATTTACGGTACAGGAACATGTGAGGAGATCTTTGCCGACGCGGTACAGATGAATCCCCAAGTTCGTGAAAATATGATTCTTCAATCCAAATGCGGCATCCGCAAAGGCATGTTTGATTTCTCCAAAGAGCACATCCTGAATTCGGTGGATGGTATCCTGCAACGTCTGAAGACGGACTATCTTGACGTTCTGCTGCTGCACCGTCCAGATGCTTTGGTCGAGCCGGAGGAAGTGGCTGAAGCCTTTGATCAACTGGAGCGCGAAGGCAAAGTGCGTCACTTCGGGGTATCCAACCAGAATCCGAACCAGATCGAATTGTTGAAAAAATACGTAAAACAGCCACTGGTAGCCAACCAGTTGCAGATGAGTATTACCAATACTACGATGATTGACAGTGGAATCAACGTGAACATGGAGAACGACGCTGCGGTTAACCGTGACGGCAGTATCCTGGATTATTGTCGTCTGCATGATATCACCATTCAACCTTGGTCTCCGTTCCAGTACGGATTCTTCGAGGGTGTCTTCCTGGGAAGCGATAAGTTCCCGGAATTGAATGCGAAGATCGACGAGATCGCTGCGAAGTATGACGTGAGCAATACGACAATTGCGATTGCATGGTTGCTTCGTCACCCTGCGCATATGCAGCCTGTGACAGGCACGATGAATATTGAACGTCTGCAAGATTGTGTAAAAGCAGGAGATGTTCATCTCACGCGTCCAGAGTGGTATGAAATTTACCGTGCAGCAGGCAATATACTGCCTTAAATTCAAGTTATGATGAGCATACTGACTGCTGAGTCAGTTGAGAACACGAGCCCGTCGCTGGCTCGTGTTTTTTGTCTGTTTTCAGGTTTGATGCCGGACGCATTTCCGATATAAAATAAGGGTAGAGACCTTTGTTTTAATTAAAGGATTAAAATGGTTTTATTACAAATTAGTTGAATTTATTATATTGACCGCTACTTTCTAATTACATATAATTACTTTTGCATACCGATAATCCTGTTTATGGTTTTTTATTTTGGAGGGTGGTGTTCGTTTGGAGCCGACAACCACGATACGCGATCACTTGGAAAGTTATTTGAAGAGTGAACAGATGTCCATTAGTCATTTTTCGGAAAAGTCAGGGATTAATTCGGGTACGCTGAGCAATATTTTGAACAAAAATCGGCCTATTGCCATGCAGCAGTTGGATCGCATCACTTCCGCCATGAGGCTGGAAGAAGGTTACTTCTATGAATTATACATAGATGAGTGTTTCGTACACGCAACCCCTGACTGGAGAAGACTTGGCCCGTTCCTTCATCGCTGTGCCGAGTTGGACAAGTTAGACTGCATTGAAGAGGTTATTCGTCTGATGATGGATAATCTGTCCTATATTCCTTTGTTATTTGATGTGGCTGAAGAATTCTACCATGCAGGTAAATTCAAACCAGCCATTCTACTATATGAGAACATCGCTGAAAGCGAAAAAATGCAACATTCCGAACGGCTTGCACTCTGTCAGTATCGACTGTTCCGGTTGGGACTGACCAATGATCAGCAACGGAATCTGATTATCGCGGCCCGGTTCGAATACTATGTGGATCGGCTGGACGAGCGCTATCAATTGGATGCGCTTAACGAACTGATTAATGCATTTGCATCACTTCACAGATGGAGCAAAGTTCAGGAACTATCTGAAAAGCTGAAGGTGAAAGCAGCCATCCATTATGAGATGAATGGCAGACGGAAACAGGAAGAGACCAAACGACCTATCGTTTTTTATATTATGTATGCATATTTAGCGTGTGGAAGTGCCCACTTCCACATGAACAACTATGAAATGGCATTAAAGTATGTTGCGTTGTACACGGATTACAGTTGGGTGAAAGAACCTGAACCTGAGGAACAGGTAGTTATTCATCAGTTTCAGGAATGGGCTGAGGGTAATCGTTATATATATCAATTAATGGCTGGGCAGTTTGAAGTATTACCTGACTACCTCGCGTATATCTCAACGAAGGAAAATGAGATATTCCCAGCGCTTTGTGATATTGTAACGGCGGCTAACCGTTATGATATGAACATAGACCATGTACTCGATCAATATGAGTCTTACTTTACTTATCAGGAACAGAGAAATCGAATTGGGAAAGTAAGCAAGCAGGTAACCGATGATCGATACGTTCGTCTTTTAGCTGGATTAGGCACGTATTGTCTTAAAAAAGACAGGTTTGCGGAGGGATTAGATTTTGTCCTGAATAGCTTGAGATTTTCTATTGAAATTAGCGATGGACGAGGTATGCTTAGAGGTGTCGGACTGTTTGAGCAATATAGGGAATATGCATCTGACACAGCTATACAGCAGTACAAAATCTTGATTGGTGAGGTGCAGAAACTCAATGAAGAGAAAGCTGACTTTGCTGATAGTTACATGTAGTATAGTGGTGAGCATTGTAGCTCCTGTTACTGGACCTGTCCCGACTGTGGAGAATCCAGACCCTTCAATTAACCGAACGAATGATCATGGTTTAGGGACATAAGCCTGGACCAATGGACGCTTCTGAATTTCACTTCAGAGGTGTTTTTTTGTATATCCAAGTGGAAAAAAAAGTATGTCGTATCTCACCTGTTCTTTTGATTGGCATAATACACTAAAATATGACAAAAAGGAGGGGTACTATGGATCGCCTGGATTTGATATCACGGATCGAAGATGCCAGACAGTTGTTATATCGCATGCATATGGAGTACGGCAGTCTGCTTCATCCGGAAGTAATCCGGCAATCCGTAGTCCTGGACGGTCTAATTAATCAATACAACAGATCCAAGGTAGGAAAGGTGATAAATTAAGTCCGCCTATTTACATTTGCGTTTTTGTATACTATAGTTAGTTACATGAGTAACTAACCGACTAACTGACTAATGAATACGTATGAAAGTTGGAAGCACATGAAATCGACTTTGGATGAATCTCAGCCTATTTTTCATCAGATTGCCACGATGATTATGGATGATATTGTGGAGGGCAGATTGAAGGTGGAAGAACAGGTTCCCTCAACCAATGAACTGTCACGCTTTTACAATATCAATCCGGCTACAGCCCGTAAAGGACTGCAGGAGCTCGTGGACAAGGGGATTATATACAAACAGCGAGGTGTTGGAATGTTTGTTGCGAAGGGAGCAAGAGAAGCATTGCTCGTTGAACGGAAGCAGGATTTTTATGAAGAATACATCAAGCCTTTACTTGAAGAAGCCAGACGAATCCACATGAATGAAGACATGATCATTGATCTGATTCGAGGCAAGAAGGATAAGGAGAGTGAGTTATGATTCATATGGAGCAGGTCAACTACAGTTATCAAAAGACGCCTGTTCTGAACCAGGTCACGCTACATGAGAGCGAGCCGATCATTAGTGCGATCTGGGGAAGAAATGGTGCGGGTAAAACAACACTGATGAGTTTACTCGCAGGACATAATCGCCCGGATAGTGGGACTATTCGGATTATGGGCCAGGACCCTTACAATAATCTGGCAGCTCAAGAGCATCTATGCTACATCCAGGAGAACCATCCACTGGGGAAAAACTGGACGATTAATGATATGGTTCAATTGGGTCAATATTTCTATCCGCAGTGGAATCAAACCTTTGCGGAGCAGTTAATCGATATGTTCGAATTACCGGCGAAGAAAAAGATCGCTAAATTTTCGAAAGGTATGAAAACAGCTGCCCAGATTATATTGGGTCTCGCCAGTAATGCAAATGTAACGATCCTGGATGAGCCAACCAATGGACTTGATGCCGAGAAGCGCAAATTCTTCTACAATGCCCTACTGGAAAGTTATGAAGATAACCCGCGTCTGATTCTGGTATCCAGCCATCATATTGAGGAGATTCAGCCTTTATGCGAGTCCCTTATCGTTTTGCAGGCCGGAGAGGTGTTAATGAATCAGCCGATGGAAGAGATGCGCGAAAAAGGAATTCTTCTAACAGGGTTAATTGAAGATGTTAATCGTGTTACAACAGATGTTAAGGTCATCGACTCTTCCCAGTTGGGATCGACATTGAAAGTGATGATTGATGAGCCCTACTCGAAGAAGTGGAAGGACATCGCTCATACACAAGGGCTTTCCATTGAGAAGGCGACATTACAGGATTACTTGGTTAACATGACCCGTAATCAAGAGGGGGTTAGGCCATGAATTCAATCAAAGGCACCAACCGACTGATCCGTGAGGATATGCGTTTGTATTTGATTATCTTCTCATCCATTGCTCTGATGCTCACTGTCGTATATTTGGCCATTGGACTCGCATTTGACGTCACGTATTCCACACAACTGTTTGGTCCAATGTACGGCGGCATATGTGCGTTTGCGATCGCGGGAATCATTACACAGTTTCCGGTTGCGATCGGTATGGGCAGTACCCGAATTCAATTCATGAAGTCCTTCTATATGAACTCGATATGGATGGTTGCAGGCACCATGGCCATTTTGCATGTGATCTATTTCATCATACATCTGATTCAGGACAAAGGGATTGTTGACGTTACCTTATATCAACCTGGCATGTTGTATTCAAGCGAATATCATTTCTTCTCTTACCTGTGGATTGATCTGATGTGTGGCTTTCTCGTACTGGGATTCTCCGCCTTCCCAACGGTCTGCTGGAAGCGCTTGGGGATGCGTAACTTCTTCATTATGTTCTTTGGGGTGGGTCTGATCGTTACACTGATATTTGTTTTCGCAGATCTTGGAAAGTGGTTGAATTGGATTATGAGTGTAAACACGATGAGCCTGTTTACTGTTCTTGGGGCCTTTGGTGGTGTGCTACTCCTGTCTACCTATCCCATGATGAAGAACGCTCCGCTTACAATGAAATCCAGTAAAGATTAATAGAATAATGAGAAAGGGAATCGAAAAAGTCTGGGGATAATAGCGATTGGAAGGCTGTTCTGTCATCGTAGTGTCAGTGTGAAAATCTTTAGTTCAACTTATATAGGCAAGGAATCTAAGCGAAACTCCATGGAATCAAAGAAACACGAGTGCAAATTCGCCTCGTGTTTTTGGTATCATCTTGGTGAATCTTTGTGTATCCAAAATGAATCTGTATGTGTTAAGCCTGAGCTTGTGGCTTGAACCCTTCGTCTTTGAGATACTCGCCAGCTTCGCTACGCGTTTCGAAAGCCATATCCAGATTAACACCGGAATACACATACCACATGTCATCTTCATATTTTAAAGTCAGCGTATGTCCATCTTCATCGATCCACGTTCCGCCACCCGTAGAGGTTGTAGCCAATGTAGGAGCAACTTTTACTTGTTCTGGCTCTTTGAATTCAACTGCGTTGGGATTGTGAGACATCGCTTTGATCGTTTCATCTAACAATGTACGCAGATCTGCTTCGGAGTAATCACGAATATTGATGAATCCTTTAGCATCGGTCTCATAGTTAGGCAGTAGACCCGCATAGATATAACCGTTACCGTTAGGGTGAATATGCAGAGCAACAATCTTTTTCTCATACGCACTTTCTTCGAAGTGGAAGTTAACACGCCCGAGAGAAACATCTTTGCGTTGCAGTTGGGGATACGATTGTAGCACTTCAAGCTTTTGTTCAACGTTAAGCATATGTGCCTCCTGTAAATGTTCAATAGAGGTGATTATAACACGCCATCCAGTTAATTTCCCGTTAAAATACTTCGCCCCAGCTCTTTCAGGTGTTCCATGGCTTGCAGATAAGGATAGGGTCCATAGCTTACGCGAGCTACACCGAGTGCAGCAAGTTGGGCTGGTGAAGGCTCAGGAGAGGTAACCATAACGTTGATTGGAAGGGGGGAACGCTCACATAATTCCTGAATCAGTTGGTGATCCTGTAAGCCTGGTACGAACAGACCGCTGGCTCCTGCCTCTGTATAAGATCTGGAACGGATGAGCGCTTCCTCTAGCTGGGATTGGTTATGGTGTTCTGGCGCAAGTTGCAGGAAAATATCTGTACGAGCATTAATGAACAGTGGAATGCCTGCCTGCACCGCAGCTTCTCGGGCGGCGGATAGTCTCAGGCATTGCTCCTCTACAGCGTACAGTCCTACCTCATCTGGAAGTTGATCTTCCATATTAATCCCCACAGCACCATGCTCGATGACTTGCAGGACATTTTCCTTCACTTCTGACGCAGACCTCCCATACCCTCCCTCTATATCGATCGTTACAGGTAACTCCACACTCGATGTAATTCGTGCCAGATTAGCCAATACCAGCTGGAATGGCAGCACTTCACCATCGGATTCGCCGTGGGCAGCGGCTACAGACCAGCTACCTGTTGCAATCGCTGTTGCTCCAACCGACTGCATGGCTTGTGCACTTCCAGCATCCCACACATTGACCAGAACAAGTGGTTTTCCTTTTACATGGTATTGTTGAAACATCGCTGCTTTTTTTTCTAGCGTACTCATATATCTTAACTCTCCTTTGTCATATACATGCATTCCTTTAAACATCTGTTGCATACTTCATTCCATTATTCAGCTGCCTGTTCCTGTTTCTCGTGATTCAAAAGCCAGTTCTTGCGCGTTAACCCTCCGCCGTATCCGCCCAGTTCACCACTGGCATTGATTACACGGTGACATGGAATCACAATCGCTAGTTGATTGGCCCCATTCGCCTGTGCCACAGCTCGACAAGCCGTCGGTTTCCCCAGTGCATTCGCTATATCCTGATATGACCTCGTTTCCCCTGCCGGAATGGCTATGAGCTCATCCCATACCTGTCTTTGGAATGGTGTTCCTAAACAGAACAACGGTGTGTCGAATGCTGTCCGAATACCTTGAAAGTACTCGTTTAGTTCACGCTCAATGGACTGGATGGGAGCTGTAGTGCCGGGCACAATCGCTGATTTGGTTCGTTTGCGCAGACGCTCAACTTCGCGTTCCAGACCTCTGCGGTCCACAAATTCCAGTAAATATAGCGCCTCCTCATCAGCAATGGCCATCATCGGGCCGAGGCGGGTGTCAATCCAGGACGCTTTCAGGACATGTCCTTCATCGACTTGTGTAGGGGCGGCACCCATGATCCGTGAAAAGGCATCGCGGAAGCCGCTGCTTGATTCATATCCGGTAGATAATTGGCTATCAATAACGGTGCGACCGGAGCGAATATTTTTCAGGGCAAGTCCCATGCGTCGAGCGCGAGCATACTCAACAAAGGTCATGCCGAATCGCTTTTTGAACTGACGTCGAGCTGTGGATTCATCAATAGAGAGTGCCTTGAAGTCCTGTTCTTTCCAGCGCTTCTCCGGCTGTTTCTCTACAGCTTCCACCAATATGCGAACAACATCTGATACTTGGTTAGGGTGAGATAGCGGGCGGCAACGCTGGCAAGGGCGATAGGAAGCCAGAAGAGCCTGCTGAGCCGTCTCATAGAATTCACAGTTTTCGAATTTAGGTTTTCGCGCAGGGCATGTGGGGCGACAGAATACACCTGTGGTTCGGACTCCGACATAGAATAAACCCTCGTATTCCGAATTCTTGGCCACAAGTGCCTCATAATATTGTTCCTTCAGATCAGCAGAAATCATGGAGAAGCACGTCCTTACCTCAGTAGAATCTTAATCATTAACTTATTATAGAAAAATATTGCAGCAAGCATCGCCGAAAATCAGGCATGAATATTGGATGGATTGAATCTGATGCAGCAATGAAATTCGTTTTGTTCAGAATTTGTTTAGAGTGAACTGGTAGTATAGACCTATCAGAGTAGAGCGACTTAGGCACGGATGCCTATTTCCGAAATAAGATGATTATTGAACGTTCATTGTTATATGAAAAATACATAGGTAAGCATGGAATTGAAGATGATCGGAACGAAAGTTTGGAGGCTGACTGGAATGAGATATTCTACGTACAAAAGTATTTATGAACCCGTTTATGCAAAAACGTCGGAATCTCGCACGATGTATGTTAAAAAGCTAATCATACAGCGTGTGAAGATGCCAACTTGGCTAATGAAGTTGGTCATCATAGCTCTAATTATAGTCATAGGGTGCAGTGCTGTATTCACTGCATTTGCCGGCGATGAGCAATGGTTATCGGGTGATCAGATGGTCGTATCGCAGGGAGATACGCTGTGGAGCATTTCTCTGGCGCATAAACCTCAGCAGATGGACACTCGTGTGTATGTAGAAGCAATCAAGAAAGTGAACGAACTTGAGCATAACGCCATTCGGATTGGCCAAGTGTTAGTTTTGCCAGGGTTTGATCGATAGGATAATCTGCATAATACGTCATTCACAAGTTCCTTTCAGATTCATCGAGGTGCGACAGCATACTGAATTTATTAGTCATTTACATATAATGGAGCTTCATGAGGGACGATATGGTGTAGTGATTAGTAAGTAGTGTGCTATATAAGTTGAACTAAAGAATATTTACACTGACACTACGATGACAGAATAACCTTCCAATCGCTGTTATCCCCAGATTTTTTGATTCCCTTTTCCGAAGGGGAAAATCCGGGGATAAAGGCGAACGCTTCGCTTTTTCAGGTCTTTTCTGTCCTCTCCGTTATCGTGTAAATGATTAGTTCAACTGATATAGATATATGTGCTGTAGATGGATGAAGGGAGAACGGGATAATGAACATCAATATAAAGAAATCTGCACTGTGCATGTCTGTGCTATGTATTTCGTTATTAGTCAGTGCCTGTGGCACTAGTGGTGAATCGGTTCAGGAACATGCCTATCCGGAATCGAAGCAGCCCATAGAGGAAGCAGGAAATACCTCTGTTCCGAATTCGGATGCGAAGAAAGACAATAACCAAGACAATGCGAGTGGCGAAGAAGGTAAGCCTACGGCTCAATCCGAATCCACTGAGACGTCTGAGCAGATTGATATCGTCATCGACCAGTCGGACAAACCGATGAAGGGCAACAGCTTTGATTTTGGAATTAAACAGGTTCCGAAAGGCTATGCCCTAACAGAGATGCGATGGACGTCTAACACGGTGACGATTGTGAATTCGCTACAGGAAGCCATTGAACATGGTGAAACTGGTGAAGAAGGCTTTTATTTTAGCGGGAACGGGCAATTCTCCGGATTTATCTATTCGGATGAGATGAAGGGCGAGCGCGGTAAAGCCACGTTTGTCTTCACCAATGATGAGGGTAACATGCTTATGTCCGAGAAAGAAATTAAGTTGAAGTAGCAGCCCTATCATTCAAGCTCCATCTGGAGCCTGTTGAACAGGAAAAGCAGCCCAAGTGGCTGCTTTTTTTGACATCCATCATTTATCATTCAATATCGCCCATCTGTTGCTACATAAAGTCAAAGAAATAACGGACCACGTGGAACATTACCGGAGAGGTGTAGGTCAGGCTGTCGACCCGGCTCAGGTAGCTTTTTTTGAGCGAATCGAACTTGTTGTCATCCCCAATTAACAGGTCGCGCTTCAGTACAGACACCGTTAGACTCCCGAAGAATCCGGCCAAACTGATCAGCACCCCGATGAACAGCGAGAACTTCCAATCAAATGGCGTCAGGTAGGGATGGATGAAATACGACGTTGCTGTCGTTACAATGAATGCACAGGCGAACCCTTCCCAGGTGACAAAAGGATTGGCGGTAGGCACCACTTTTCGTTTGCCCAGATAGAGAGAGACCAGATAGTGCACCACGTCATTAAGTTGTGTTAACACGACGAGGAACAGTACCAGCTTGGAGCCGTACTCCGGTGTGGCGAACGGGAAATAGGCAAGGTGACTCAGCCCGAACACCATCAGCATCAGTCCCCATTGTGTGGAGCTGACACTGCGCAGGAAACCGACCGTGCCTTTGTTAATCAGGCGTGGCAAGGGCAGCACAAGGAATACATATAGTGGAATAAACACGATAAACATGCCATACCATCCAATGTAGATCCAGTAAAACTGAACCGGAATCGCCAGATACGCCCATAGGAACAGCCTGCGGTCGGCTTTGCGTGTACTGCGAATCATGGAGAAGTATTCTTTGAGTGAGAAGAATGCGAGCACCATGAGGGAAATCAGCGATACAATGGGGTTGAAGAGGGTTGCGAGGCAGAAGATTACGAACATGCCCCACCAGGTTTTGATTTTTTGGCCGATGCCTGAATAGTCTTTGCTTGGCTGAAGCTTTGCAATAATTTTGTACACGATATGTATCACCAGTAAAGCTGTGAAGATTAGCGTTAGTGTAAATAATGAACTGCTCACGTACCGATCACCTGCTTATTCAAAGTAAGATTCCATTATAGGGTACCTATGTTATTATGAAGGAATAGTGCCAACTTGATAAGGGGAAATTTTGTTATGACAGATGAACGCTCGATCTATATCTTGCTTACGAATACAGGAACACTGTTTACCAAGGTCATTCAGAGTTACACCAGAGCGCCATATAATCACGCATCGATCTCATTTGACAAAGAATTATCCGAACTATACAGCTTCGGTCGCAAGCATCCGAGCAATCCGCTGAACGGCGGGTTTGTGAAGGAAGATATTCAGACAGGTACATACAGCAAGTATCCCAACACAACATGTGTGATCTATGAGCTTCAGGTGACGGATCGTGAAGTGGAAAAGATGAAACGCGTGCTGCATATCTTCATTCGCAGCCGCCAGAAATATATGTACAATCTGCTGGGGGTGATCGGCATTACGCTCAAGGAGCCGGTGGAGTTCAGCAACTCCTACTTCTGCTCTCAATTCGTGGCTGAGATTCTACAGCGTTCGGGTATCAAGCTGTGGAACAAGCTGCCAGCCCTGGTGACACCGGATGATTTTCGTCAGAGTGAACGATTGCAGCTGGTCTATGAAGGAAAGCTAAGCGAGTATACACTTGGAAACGGAGAGAAGGAGTAGGGTAGGAAAGAATCCAACAACCCCAATGCCAACCATGAAACAGCCTGCTGCTAAGGATTACGAGGCAACAGGCTGTTTGTGTGCTTCATATGAACGATGATGATGGTGATGATCGGCCGAAATCAACCTTCGCCCTTCTTGTTGTGCATATGCACAATGAATTTCGTCCTTTCATCAATATTTATTCTAGCCTCCAGCATCTATAATGAAAGCGTGTTCAACAAGTGCATGGGGGGCAATTGACAATGGAAGCATTAACAATTAGCTGGATTGGCGCGTTGGCAGGACTGGCTATTGCGATTATTTTGATTTTGAGGAAGTTGAATCCGGTCTATTCTTTATTTCTGGGTGCGATTGTAGGCGCTTTAATTGGTGGAGCGAACCTGGAAGAGACCGTAAATATACTGGTGGATGGCACACAAAGTGTCATGGGAACCGTACTTCGCGTACTGGCAGCCGGGGTGCTTGCAGGTGTGATGATGGAATCGGGAGCAGCGGAGACGATAGCCCAAGCTATTGTACGAAAATTTGGTGGAAGCAAGGCCATTCTGGCGCTCGCACTGGCCACGATGATTATTACCGCTGTTGGAGTGTTCATCCCTGTAGCCGTGCTGATCGTTGCACCGATTGCATTATCTGTAGGTAATAAAATGGGCATATCCAAATTGGCCCTGCTGCTGGCCTTATCGGGTGGTGGTAAGGCGGGGAATATTATCTCCCCGAATCCCAATACGATTGCAGCAGCGCGAGGGTTCGACCTGGATCTGAGCAACGTCATGTTGGCTGGAGTCATTCCTGCCATCTGCGGATTAATTGTAACCGTTATCGTAGCTTCAATGCTCAAAAACAAGGGTGTGATGGTTACCGATCAGGAAGCAGATCAGGGGGAAGTAGATACATCTCAATATCCTCCACTGGGCAAAGCCATTGTTGCCCCATTGGTTGCGATCATTCTGTTAATGATCAATCCCATTGGCTCTATTGCGGGCATCGAAGCATTGTCCGCGTTCAAAGTGGATGCGATGTATATCCTGCCGATTGCAGGAATTATCGGTATGCTGGCGATGGGACAAGGCAGAAACATCGTGCAATATTCAACCGCAGGATTAAATAAAATGACAGCAACCGTACTCATTCTGGTAGGTGCAGGAGGAATCGCAGGACTCATCTCTGCTTCAGATCTGTCAGGTCAGGTGGTTGGTCTGATTGAGGCATCCGGAATATCCGGTACCTTCCTCGCACCAATTGCGGGTATTCTGATGGCGGCAGCAACGGCTTCGACGTCGACGGGAGTTATTCTGGCAACAGGCTCATTCGGTGATGCCATCCTGAACATGGGCACAGCGCCGCTGGCAGCTGCCGTGATGGTACACACTGGGGCGACCGTTATCGATTCTCTACCACAGGGCAATTACTTCCACGTGTCGGCAGATAGCATGAAGATGACGATTCGTCAGCGGATGGGCGTTATTCCATATGAAGCGATTGTGGGTGGCACGATGGCTATCGTAGCGACGTTACTGTACGGATTTATCCTTTAATCTAATGGATGGAGTGAGAGCGATGAGAGAAGCTGGAAAGACTAAAGAGCAGACTTTTGTGTTGGCACCGGATTCGTTCAAGGAAAGCATGACAGCCAAAGAAGTATGTATCGCGATGGAAAAAGGATTGCGGAAAATATACCCGACCGCAGGATATATTCATGTACCTATGGCGGATGGGGGCGAAGGGACTGTGCAGTCCCTTGTGGATGCTTCCGGTGGTGTCCTTCACCAGCAAAAGGTAAGCGGGCCATTGGGCCAGACAGTCACTGCCCAGTATGGCATTCTGGGTGATGGAACAACGGCAGCCATTGAGATGGCATCCGCCAGTGGTATACATCTGGTTACCAAGGAAACTCGGGACCCACTGCGTACAACAACCTATGGGACGGGTGAGTTGATTCGAGCGTGTTTGGATCTGGGCATACGCAAAATCATCATCGGCATTGGTGGCAGTGCGACCAATGATGGTGGTGCTGGCATGGCTGAAGCGCTTGGCGCCAAGTTTCTGGATGCAGAGGGTCATCCGCTTGCGCGTGGGGGCGGGGCTTTGGATCAACTGACTCAGATTGATGTAACCGGTCTGGATGAGCGTTTGCAGGAAGTGGAGTTCATTGTGGCCTGTGATGTGACTAATCCACTCTCTGGGGAGCATGGCGCATCGAGGGTGTTTGGACCACAGAAAGGGGCCACCCCAGAGATGGTTGAGCAGCTGGATGCGAACCTGTCCCATTATGCAGATGTGGTGAAACAGCAGCTCCACAAAGATATCCGTGATGTGCCGGGTGCCGGTGCAGCTGGCGGTTTGGGTGCGGGACTTTTGATTTTTACACAGGCGGTATTACGTAAAGGAATTGAAATTGTCATTGAATATACCGGGTTGCGTGAAAAGTTGATTGCTGCGGATGTGGTATTTACGGGGGAAGGCGGTATCGACTACCAAACGAAATTTGGCAAGACCCCCTATGGCGTTGCTCGGGCAGCGAAGGAAGCAGGTAAACCTGTGATTGCTATTGCAGGCTGTGTGGGCGAAGGAATCGACACCCTGTACGCGGAAGGCATTGATGCCATATTTGGTATTGTGCCTGGGGCATCAGATCTGGAGAGACTATTGCGAGAAGGCCCGGAGAATGTGGAGCGAACAACGGAGAATATTGCAAGAGTGCTGAAACTGGGTCTGATATCTTAAGTCAGTGAGAATCGGAGCGTACGAGATCGTACGAGATCGTACGGGATTGTATCGGAATGCGATGTGAAAAAAGACGGGATATGGATATGCCTGAAATCAGGTGATCTGTTTCTCGTCTTTTGCCATTTTCGAAGTTGTTCTAACCCTACTGATAGAACGCGAGTAGTCCATGGGTAAGCTCGATGAGCTCCAGCCAGTTGCGAGGGTCTTTGCCGGTAAGGGTCTGTATGCGTTTGAGCCGATATTGAAGCGTATTGCGGTGAATATTGAGATGATCTGCTGTCGTGCTCATACTGCCGTTATGATGGATGAAGCTGCGTAGTGTGTCCAGCAGATCAGCTGTATCTTCAAGTTTGCTGACGATGTTGGCATACGGTGTTAGATCAGCCGCGCTGAATCGCACCAGGAAAGGCACATCTTCATACCGGATGATCGGTGAAGCTGGCTGAAGTGCCAACAGGATGTTCATCACAGACCGGGCCTGTCCATAACCGGTGGCGATATTCGCTTCTTTTTGGCTGATCGCGATGAATGCTTCGGGTGTAAACTGACTCAAACGCTGGATCATTGGATCCAAGTCTGCTTCATTCTGAATGAGGATGATCTGCGTATCTCCATCACCTTCAACAGAGAATGAAGGAACCTGGAGCAATATTCGGTTGATCTCAGTGTCCGCCTCCATCGATATCCTGGGAAAACGGATATATAGAAGAACGGTTGGCAATTGCAGATCAATACGGTATTGCAGAGCTTCTTTTTTGACCTTTTGTGAGTAGGAACCGGGCTGCTTCAACAGTCGTTCGATAAAGGCTTTTTTACGTGAAGCTTCATGGGCCATACTTTCCAATTGATTACGCTGTTCGATCAGGAGGGATACGGTGGTGCGCACGATGTTGCAGAATGGCCGAACTTCATCCGGATGACCGGATATGCCAATGACTCCGACATGCTGCTGATTGATTATAATCGGCTCATTGGTGCCCATTTTCTCAAGTGTGCCATCCTGCCAGACTTCAATTCTGCTTCCTGTCGTCAACGCGCGGACAGCTCCCTGATGAATCGTGCCCACACGTTCCTTCTGCCCGCTTCCAATAATAATGCCATGCTCATTCATAATGTTGATGTTGTATGGAATGTCCTGCATCATTTTATCGACAATATCCTGTGCCTGTTTTTCCGAAAGCTGTAACAACGGAGCTCCTCCCCTTCCACCTCATCATGCAGAATGTACATCTTCTCTGATGATCATTCTACCCGATATCCATATTGTGCATCTGAACGAAATTATAGAGGAGTGGTACGTTTATCCCTTTCGAACTACTCCTTATCGGTAGTTTGCAAAGTGTTATTTCCGTAAAATTTACCGTCGCGCAACTGATCCACGAATCCTTGGAGCCACACATAATACTGCTCCGCATGTTGAAGTTTGTGCAGATCACGCAGCGCATCATCTCGATCTTCGGAAGAGGTATGTTCCGAAAGGATCATTGCCGACAGGTCAGGGATGACCTCACGAATGCCTTCTAACATCACATCCACTTCCCGTTGCAGCTTGGAACCGAAGAAGTTCTGAAATGTACGATAGAAATCGGTCTCAGCCAGATACTGATCCTGACGCTCCTTCTTTTCCTCCAGTTTATAAATCATCTGTGATTCTGTAAGCGAACGAACCGCGTAGCTCATGTTGCTCTTACTCATATTCATTGAATTCTTCATTTCTTCAAGTGTCATCGGTCGATCCTCAAAATACATGATGCCGTACAATTTGCCAAACGTATGATTAACTCCATACAGATCCATCGTATTGGCGATAGCCTCAATGACTCTCTCCCTCAGCGCATGCCGATCGGGTAACGAAGAATGATTCGGGTTCCCGGCAGTTTCTTTTCCCACAATGTCACCTCTGGTTTATGATAGCGTTCCCACTAGCCTCTTCATATTTTACATGACTTGCTCGAAGTTTAACATAAGCCGGAATTAGATTTTTCAATACGAGTGTACAATCAATTTTGTACAGAATAGAAAAAATGCTGATTATACTCGAAAATTTCCCAATCATTAAAGAAAATTTGGACAGTAAGGAGTGGGGGAATTGCGTTTAAAACTATGGAGGGAGTCTGAGGCGGTCCTATTCACGCTGCCAGCTCTAATCCCATTGCTGATCTTCTGGCTGGGACCTCTGGGATATATCGTTTATCTCAGTTTCACCGATTGGGATTTCATGAGCCCGGACAAGCTGTTCGTTGGGTTGGACAATTACACTTATCTGCTGACGAATTCCGAATTCTATCGGTCACTGAAAGTCACCTTGTTATTCGGACTGGGGAGCGTGATCCCAACCATTGTGGGCGGATTGGCACTTGCGATGCTCATGAATAGCAAAATCAAATCATCGGGCATCTTCCGGACATTACTCTTCTCACCTTGGGTCACACCGACAGTTGCGGTGTCCATTGCGTGGTCCTGGATCTTCGAGCCAGAAGTCGGACTCGCTAATCTGATGCTCGGCTGGGTAGGTGTATCTCCCATTGGCTGGTTGCGTGACGCGGACTGGGCACTGGTTGCCGTTCTGATCGTCACGCTCTGGAAGTCGATTGGGTGGGCGATGGTATTTTATCTCGTTGCGCTACGAAATCTACCTTCCGATCTGCTCGAAGCAGCTTCAATCGATGGGGCAAACGGTTGGGACAAGTTCAGAAGTATCACATTGCCGCTGATCTCACCAACGACGTTTTTTCTCTCGATTATTCTTACAATCCAGTCTTTGCAGGCCTATGACCAGATCAATGTCATGACGCAGGGTGGACCGGCGGGATCAACAAGAACGTTGCTGTACATGTATTACCAGTCTGCATTCGAATCCTTTAATGTAGGTGAAGCTTCGTCCATCGCCGTTGTGATTATTCTGATCTGCGTGTTGCTGTCGGGAGTATCGTTCCTGCTGGGCAGACGTCTGGTGCACTACTAATGACAATGACATTACCTACCAAAAAGTCTAAACGGATGAAGCGCAAGGAGTTGCAGAATGTGTCGCATACGAATTTTAAAATAAGTAAAATAATCCGCTACCTTCTGTTAGCCATTATCGCGCTGGGTACAGCCTTTCCCTTCTATTGGATGGTCATTAGCGGATTCAAAACCAATGATGAGATCTGGCAATTCCCGCCGACCTTCTGGCCGGAGACATTTCTGTGGAGCAATTACGTGGATGCCTGGAATGCCGCACCATTTGCTCGTTACATCCTGAACAGTACCGGGGTGGCGTTAGCCATCTGTCTATTTCAGATCGTCAACTCCAGTATGATGGCGTACGCCCTGACACATATGAAATTCCGTCTCAAAGGTGTACTGACATCCCTGATTCTCGTGGGTTATATGATACCGAGTACAGCTGTGTATCTGCCTAGTTACCTGGTACTTAGTGAACTTAACTTGCTGGATTCCTACACAGGCTTGATTGTATCCAACTGTGTCAGTGTGTTCTCGATCTTCCTGATCCGTCAGGCGTTCATGCAGGTATCTCATGAATTGGTGGAAGCCGGTCAGCTGGACGGTGCCTCTCATTTCCGGATTCTCTGGACGATTATCACACCGCTTGTTCACTCAAGCTTCGCTGTGATGGTTCTGATTACGTTCATTGAACAATACAACAACTATTTCTGGCCTATGCTCATCACCAAAGACCCTGACCTGCAGCTGGTATCGGCTGGTCTGCGCAGCTTCTTTGTAGAAGGCGGGGCATATGGACTGGCTTGGCCACAGATTATGGCTGCGAGTGCCTTCACCATCGCACCACTACTTATTCTCTTCCTGTTCACCCAGAAGACGATCATGCAGAGCGTGAATATCACGGCTGGTGTGAACAAGAACTGATATGAATCACCATGTACAAAGGCATCTATCCAGATGCACCGTGTCAACACCAACATTTCACCTAAAACGGGAGGAACGACAATGAATTGGAGTCAGGCAAGCATGACATGGAAAAAGAGATTGAGGTTGAACTGGAAGGGTGGCATGTCGCTGGTACTCGCGACCAGCTTTGCACTGCTGACCGCTTGTGGAACACAAGCACCCGCAGAATCAGGCACGACGGCTGCTGCCAGTGGAACCGAAGCGCAGGCGAAAGATCCGGTGGAGATTGAATTCTGGTATGGTCTGGGTGGTAATCTGGGCGATAACATGAAAAAGACGATTGATGCGTTCAACGCCTCCCAGAACGAAGTCGTTGTAAAAGGAATTGTACAAGCCGATTACACGGAAACGGAACAGAAGCTGCAAGCAGCAATTGCTTCCAAGAAGGTTCCGGCCGCTGTACTCAGCTCCAATATAGACTGGGCACGTAAAGGATATTATGCACCTATGGATGAGATGATTGCCGCTGATCCGAATTTTAAGAAAGACGATTTCATTCAGACATTTCTGAACCAGGGACAGGTGGATGGAAAGCAATACTTTTTGCCAATGTACGGTACGACTCAGATCATGTATTACCGCATGGATACGTTCAAGGAGAATGGAATCGATCCAGCGAGTCTGACGACATGGGAGAAGCTGGCTGAGGCAGCTGCGAAGATGAGCAAGCAAGAGAATGGCAAGACCACCTTCTACGGTTGGGAACCGATGTGGGGTAGAGACAATATGATTGATGCCGTGCTGGGTAAGGGCGGACAGATTCTTAGCGACGATGGCAAAACTGTCATGATCGACTCCCCGGAATGGATCGAGACATGGGACTTGTTCCGTAAATGGATTAACGAAGACAAGATTATGGGCATTCACTATGGAGGTCAGGGCTGGGAGTACTGGTACAAAACGATTGATGATGTGATGAAGAATAAAGCAGCGGGTTACACGGGATCTAGTGGTGACCAAGGTGACTTGGACTTTAGCGTAGTCGCTGCGATGCAACAACCAGGCTGGGAAGGCGTTGGTGAAGGAAAACCAGTAGCTAGTGCCATTTCGGCAGGTATTCCGTCAGCTGCAAGTCCTGAACAACAACAGGCAGCGTACAAGTGGCTTACGTATTTCTCTGAGACTTCGAACACAGCTTCATGGTCTATGAACACCGGATATATTGCAGTTCGTCAATCGGCTCAACAAGATCCAGAGTTCATGAAATTCAGTGAGGAAAATCCACAGATCACCGTACCACTGCAACAAGCAGCTCACGCTTCGGCTCCATTCCAGGATCCAACGGGTGGCAAAATCAATGATGCATTGAAGGATGCAGCTGATCAGGTGCAGATCAATAATATGCCAGCTGAACAAGCGCTGAAGGAAGCCAAAGAGAAAGCGCAGAAAGAACTGGATCGTGTAACGAAATAAGAAACGTATACAGGCAATTGACTCACGCGAAAAGGGCGGTACATGCTGTACCGTCCTTTCCGTTCATACAAGATCGCAGACAAGGAGTTTAACCAATGCAAGATGAGACGTATGTGGACGGATTACCGAATCCGATTGAAGCCGTTTTGTTCGACAAGGACGGGACATTGCTTGATTTTACAGGTATGTGGGGATTCTGGAGCGATTGTGTGTTGAACGACTTCAGAGATCAGTTGGCAATCCGAGGACTGCGTATCAACACAGATGAACTTCCGCAGATCTGGGGTACATTCCACGATGAACAAGGCCGAATGAATGGGTATGACGTGCGAGGGCCGCTTGCGATGGGAACCATGGATGATGTGTATGCCGTGCTGACGTGGCATGGATATCGTGCGGGTCTCAGCTGGGCGGAAGCCAAGATTATGGTTCGGGGATGCTTGGCGCGAGCGGAGGAAGAGATGGAGAAGCATCGTCCGGCACATCCGTTACCGGGCGTTCGTGAATTCCTTGAGCAGTGCCGTAGCGAAGGTATCGTTATGGGCGTAGTAACGGCAGATGATACACCAAGTGCGGTTAAACATTTACAGTGGATGGGACTGGATTCCTTTTTTGACGTGGTGATTGGTACGGATCTGGTGGAGCGGGGCAAACCTTTTCCCGATATGCTACTGCTCGCCTGTGAACGGTTGGGTGTATCTGTGCAGCATACTGTGGTCATTGGGGATACGGACGGAGACATGGAGATGGCACGAACGGCTGGTGCGGGGTATAGGATTGGCATTGGAGAACCGGGAAAAATCCGCTTGGCGGATAGGACGATTCAATCGTTCCATGAATTAATGAATGGTGGGTTCGGCCAATGACGAACAGTCATGCTTACTTGGGCTGGGTACTACTGGCAATGGCCATCGTGCTGGAGCTTAGCGCTACCATTTTGCTGAAAGTATCGGATGGATTCTCGCGGTTATGGCCTTCGGTGTTGATGTTTGTCTGTTATGGCGCAAGCTTTACCTTTCTCAACTTTGCAGTGAAGTATATGCCGCTGGCTGTGGCATATGCGATCTGGTCTGGCGTGGGCATTACGCTTATTGGCATCGTGGGGCATTACTATTTTGGTGAACGTCTGCGGCTCACGTCGATGGTCTGGATCGGTTTTATTCTGATTGGCATTATTGGACTGAAATGGAGTGATTCCTGATGAAAAATGAACATACACCTGAGCAACCTCTTGCTACCTTCCAAGTCATTACAGATACGCATGTACGGGATGAGGCAGACCACATTCATAACCGACATTTGGAGCTGGCACTTGCTGATATGGCCACGTATAGTCAGGGTAGCAGTGGGATTATGCATGTGGGCGATGTGACGGATCGAGGTCTGCCGAGCGAGTACCGTGAGTTGCAACGTATATGGAAGCAACATGCGGAGCGCTTGCCCGATATCCGGTACACGGTAGGTAATCATGATATTGGAGCCGTGGTATGGCAAGATCCGCCGATCGTGTTGCTTGAGATGAAAGAGGATGAAGTAGCCGAGTTGTTGGAGCAAGAGACAGATATGGAGCTGGTTCAAAAACAAACCGCTGCTGAATCAGCTGCACTAATTGGGCAGTTATCAGGTGGAACTTATACGTTGTCTGCCGCACCTTCGGATCAGGAGGGTCAGGATATGTCAGAGGAAGCTCAGTCCATTACAATCGCCGGGTTATGGCAACGTCGATTGAGTGATTTTGAAGCGACAACCGGCATGAAGGGTTCCTACCACGATCACTGGATCGACGGGTATCATTATATTTTCTTGGGCACTGAGCAACCTCATCCGAAGGATTGTGATATGTCGGCTGAACAGTTGAAGTGGCTGGAGGCGAAATTGTCTGAACGTGCAACGTCGGATCATCCCATCTTCCTGTTCTTGCACCAACCGCTTATGGATACGGTAGCTGGTTCGTTGAAGGAACAGGGATGGTATGGGGTGAATCAGGATGCGGAACTCAAGACTGTCCTCGCCAAATATCCGCAAGCGATTCTCTTTTCAGGTCATACCCATTGGCAGTTAGAGGCGCAGCATACAATGTACGATGGTGCAGGCCACATGCCAACGATGTTCAATGCTTCGTCTGTAGGTTATCTCTGGACAGATCAGGATGAGCATCTGGAGGGCAGTGAAGGACTTCATGTTGAGATTTATAAGGATCGAGTTGTTGTGAAGGGACGGAACTTTGTTACGGGCGAATGGATTGAGGGTGCTGAGTTTACGGTGCATTATCCTGTAGAAGGGTAGTTATTCGGATAGTCAACGAGAAAGGGGCATTCTAAGAGTCAATGTCATTAAGATGAGTTAGACTTGATGATGTTGCTCTAAGGGTGGCCTTTTTGGTGTGCATCTGTTGATGTGCATCAAATCAAAGGATGGATAGTTCATTTTCACCTCACTTTTACGAACATCTGCCCCATAAAGTTCCACGTGAAACGTAGTAGGAGTACATAATACTGGGTAAAGTTGTAAATGGGTGTTCGTACAAACTATACTCAAATAAGTCACATTAACTTATTAATCGGTAGTCTAACCTTATTCATGGAGAGGAAGTAGAAGCGGCATATGAGAGAACTTCAAGTTGCAACGAAGTACGGTACAGTTCAAGGCGAGCTTTTGCATGGTGCAAGCGTATGGAAGGGCATTCCCTATGCGAAACCCCCAGTAGGTGAATTACGTTTCCAGGCTCCGGAACAGCCCGAATCATGGGATGGAATACGACAGGCCACTCAATTTGGACCTGAGAATATACAACCTCGAAATCATCAACCAGAAGGCCTGACAAAACTTCCGAATGAGTCAGAAGATAGTCTATATCTGAACATCTGGGCGCCTAAGGAAAAAAGCGCGGAACCACTGCCGGTCATGGTATGGATTCACGGCGGCTCTTTCGTATCAGGTTCAGGTAGCCAGCCTATGTATGATGGTACGCAGTTAGCGGTTCGGGGTGAGGTCATCGTTGTGACAATCAACTACCGACTCGGACCTTTGGGTTTCCTTCACATGGCCCCATTGGATGATTCATTTGTATCCAATGCAGGTCTGCTGGATCAGGTTGCGGCGTTACAATGGGTGAAGGACAATATCTCTGCTTTTGGTGGTAACCCGGACCAGGTTACGGTGTTCGGCGAATCAGCAGGCAGCATGAGTATTGCGGCGTTGATGGCGATGCCAGCGGCCAAAGGACTCTTCCATCGTGCCATTATGGAGAGCGGTGCTTCACAATTCATGCCGGCAGAGCAAGCTTCAGCAATGCGGGAAGGGATGCTGAAGATTCTTGGCGTGGACCGGGATAATCTGCAGAAGCTAAGTACAATCCCTGTAGAGCAGATTATTGCAGCTGGTGAAACGGTCAAACAGCAGAGCGGAGCAGGCATGGCATTATTATTCCAACCTGTATTGGATGGGGAGATACTTCCACAGATTCCACTCCAGGCGGTGAGCGAAGGATCAGCACAGGACATCCCGGTGCTGATTGGTACGACATTGCACGAGGGTGCACTGTTCATCCAGCCGCATGTACCGTATTCAAAAGAAATCGATATGGTTCAGGGCGTAGACTTTATGACACCAGATCTGCAGAATCGGGTATCCATCGCGGACAGTTATCCGAAAACGGCTGATGGACAAGCTCAAGTTATGACCGATATGTTCTTCTGGCGGTCATCGCTGCAATATGCTGCGGCACAGCAGAAGTATGCCCCCGTGTGGATGTATCGATTTGATTGGGTCATGCCGGAACATCCCCTGTTGAAAAGAGCAATTCACAGCATCGAAATGTTCTTTGTGTTCAATACACTGCATGTCCTTAAATTCATGAATGCGGAGCCCGACGAAGCTGCGTCGGTACTTGCTCTAAAGGTACAGGATGCATGGATTTCCTTTGCCAAGAATGGCAAACCTGAGGTTGCAGGTGTGAACTGGCCAGCTTATGAGCAGGATCGCGCGACACTGATCTTCAACCATGAGATTGAAGTTGTGCATGATCCTGAAGCATCCAAGCGTAAGTTACTGGGTCTGTAGTTCAAAAAGAAGGCGACTCCATTATGTATAAGTGGAAGGCGCCTTTTTCTGATGCCAGTGCATGGAAGCTTAGTGCTTAACAGACATGTTAACTATTTACGAGAGGCTCGCGTGCGGGATACCTCATCGAAGTAGAAGGAACGTTTCCCACGGGAGAACAGCACAATGAAGACATGAATGAAGAGCACGGCATAGACCAACATATAGACACCGACTGTTCCTAGGGAAAGCAATATTTGATAAGGCCGGAGCATTACATCCTGATTACTGGTGAAGGCATAGTCATTGACCCAGCGGATGATTGTAATCACGAACCACGGCGTGTAAAGTGCGAGCAGTCTTTTAAATAATGATTCGATGGTCGGTGAGCCGCTCTGGCGATTCACATATCGGAAGCGCAGAATAGCTGAGCCTGGTGTTGTTCCGCTCCGTACCCATGGAATGAAGAACAGTACGATGACCATCGCGATGGATGTATTCAGTGCTTCTTGAATTACATCGGACGGGGTGAAGATGGACAACACATTGGTAATCAGCACGACTACCGCACCGTCGATAAGCAATGCAAGCAGTTGTGGTACGGGATACACGCGATTTTGCTCCACGATCTGCTCACTTTTCGCCTGGATACTTGCTTGGGATGGAAACAAAGCGAGTAGAATGGGAGCTGTGACAAATCCAAGCACTGTTCCTGAAGTGTTCAATAACAGATCATCTACATCAAACAAGCGATAGGGACAGTTGTAATACCCGTAGAATCCGGTGATTTGAGTGATCTCGAAGAATAAGGAAAGCCCCAAGCCACCCAGTAGAGCATATTTCCAGAACGATCTCTTTTGAAAAAAATAACGGATATATACACCTAGCGGCATGAGAAGCAGGACGTTAAATAGAACTTGCAGAAAGGCTCTGCCCTGAATCATGCTGAGATAGCTGGATGGCTGAGACCATACAACGGGTGTTTCCTTCATGATGTCTTTAACAAAAGTGAATGGAACCAGATTATAGTAGATCGTGTCAGCAGCTTGCTGTGCACAGGTATCTCGCGTAGTCGGAAACGGGAGAATGACAAGGCAGTAGGCAGCCAGAATATAAAAGATAAAGGAAAAGCTGATGCCAAACCGCGACCAACTAAAGAAGCCGTCCTTACGATAACCATAGATCAACCACGGCACCAGCAAAAACATGGCCGCGACGACAAATATAGCAAATGCCGCTTGCACCGGAAAAACATATGAAGACATGAGTAGGCACTCCTTTGATATCAGAAAAATATAGTGAATTTCACCAGAATTTCATGCATTTGTAGTGCGTATCTAATAGTTACATCATAAGTAGTTACCCTTAAAGTGAGGGAGGCATGAACCTTAAATTTGGTTTAAATCCATTCATGCAGTGAGCAAGCGTATGGAACATACCGCCGAAATCCCGTATACTTGCGGGAAAGCCAATCGTAGAATGGAGAGTTTAATACATATGTCTAATTTGCCTAACTGCCCGAAATGTAATTCTGAGTACACGTACGAGGATGGTAACCTGTTGGTTTGCCCGGAGTGCGCGCATGAATGGTCTCCAGAAGGGGAAAATGAGAATGCAGAGGATGCAAAAGTAATCCGTGATGCCAACGGAAATGTGCTAAGTGATGGCGATACCGTTACGGTCATTAAAGATCTGAAGGTAAAAGGCAGCTCACTCGTGGTCAAACAGGGTACGAAAGTGAAGAATATCCGCCTGATTGATGGGGATCATGATATTGATTGCAAGATTGACAGTTTGGGTGCGATGAAGCTGAAATCCGAGTTTGTGAAAAAGATATAAGATAAGATCGAGAAACGTTCAGTTCCGTATCCAAGGGAATTGAACGTTTTTTTGTTTGACAGGAAATATTTAGTAGATATATACTGGTTGGAATTTAATTTTTGAACATGCTTGGGTGGTCTACATATCAGAAAAGGCAGGTGTCAGAGCGATGAAGAGAGATCATATTATTAAATATTATTCCGGGTTTGATGAGTGGGGGAGATTGGAGCGGGAACCGATTGAATTCATCATTAACATGCATTACATCAAAGAGTATCTTCCTGCCAACGGTCATATTCTGGATAATGGCGCTGGGCCGGGGAAGTATGCCATGGAGCTGGCGAAACTGGGGTACCAGGTTACTTTATCTGATCTGACACCGTCCTCCGTAGATACTGCACGGCAAAAGGCTCAAGAGTTCGGTTTGACACAGCAATTCAATGGATTCCATGTTCTCGATGCGACTTCGCTCTCCGGTATTGCTGACGAGACTTATGATGCGTCCCTCATGCTGGGGCCGTTGTATCACCTGCAGACAGATGAGGAGCGTGTGGCTGCTGTGCAGGAGTTGTATCGTGTGACCAAGCCGGGGGGCATGGTGTATATAGCGATGCAGAGTCGAATGCGCATGAGTATCAATTCGTTACAATCTCCGCAGCATTGGAAGCCAAATGACCATATGGGAGCAATCCGTTCTTTTGTGGAAAAGGGTATATTCGATCATCAGGATCAAGGACGATTTACGGGAGCATACTATTTTAATATTCAGGACGTTACGCCCTTCATGGAACAGCACAACTTCGAAACTGTTGATTTGATTGGTTCATCGAGCCTTAGAGCGATGCTCACGGACGAGCAGCTACAACACTGGCAAGAACGCGGCGAGTATGATGAACTCATGCAATATATGATTGAAGCGGCCAAAGATCCTTCCATATTGGGAATCTCGTCGCACCTGCTGTACATTGGGAGAAAGAAATAATCATAAAAGTGCCCTCTGGAAACAGAGGGTACTTGTGTTTTTTATCAAAATAGTTCAATATTAAGATACATAACAAAAGGTGATCTACTTACAATAGGTTAGATGGACAACGGATCGCTTCATACCAGGGAGGAACAGACAATGGAAATAGGAATTAGTACATTTGTGGAGACGAATCCGGATGTAAAAACAGGAGAGCTTATCAGTCATGCGCAGCGCATTCGCGATGTCGTTGAAGAGATTGTTTTGGCAGATCAGGTGGGTCTGGATGTATACGGCGTGGGGGAACATCATCGTGCTGACTACGCGGCTTCATCACCAGCTGTCATTCTGGCAGCCGCAGCTTCACAGACGAAGAATATTCGCCTGACGAGTGCGGTAACGGTGCTGTCATCGCATGATCCGGTAAGGGTATATCAGGATTTCGCGACACTGGACGGCATTTCGAATGGGCGTGCAGAGATTATGGCAGGGCGGGGATCATTTATCGAATCGTTCCCACTATTCGGCTATGATCTGAACGATTATGATGAACTATTCGACGAGAAACTGGATTTACTGCTCAAACTGCGTGATTCGGAAAAAGTAACCTGGGAAGGCAAACATCGCCCTTCCTTTAACAATCTGGGCATCTACCCGCGCCCTGTACAGGAGAAACTTCCGGTATGGATTGGCAGTGGCGGTAATCAGGAGTCCGTAGTTCGTGCAGGATTGCTCGGTTTGCCACTGGTGCTTGCCATTATCGGTGGCCGTCCGGTACAATTCGCACCATTGGTGGAACTGTACAAGAAAGCAGCTGCACATGCGGGACATGATGCTTCCAAGTTGACCGTTGCTTCTCACTCTCACGGCTTCATTGCCGATACAACAGACGAAGCCGTGGAGAAATTCTTCCCGCCAGCTCAAGCGGTTATGAACATACTGGGCCGTGAACGTGGCTGGGGACACTATAGCCGTGCGACATTTGATGCGGCGCGCAGCCTTGAAGGTGCATTGTATGTAGGTGATGTGGAGACGGTAGCTCAGAAAATTATTTACCTGCGCAAAGAAGTCGGCATTACTCGCTTCATGTTACACACCCCCCTCGGCACCATGCCGCATAACGAGGTAATGAGAGCAATTGAACTGCTTGGTAAAGAGGTCGCTCCAATCGTGCGCAAGGAAATTGCACGTTGGGAAGCCGAGAACCAAGAGGCACGTTAATCAGCTGTAAATCAATATGGTTATAGATAGTGAACAAAGGAAAGGAGCATGTCCTAGGCGCATTACGCCAATGGACCTGCTCCTTTTTCGTTTATCTTCTAAAAGCTTCAAATACAGCACCGACTCCATGCTTATCCATTTGCAGATGTACTCAAAAGGGAGTGTATGACCATCGATACCGTATGATCATAGAGGGTTCTGGCAGCTTCTTCGCTCTCAATATGACCTCCCAAGTACAGATGAATAACACCGTGTAAAGGAGCCCAGATCATTCGTACCGCAAGCAGGGGATCTTGCACCTGAATCATTCCCTGTTCAATGGCTATCTCCACCAGGGCAGATACTTGCTTCAGTGCAGTCGCTGTTCCCTGCAAGGTCTCTCCATCCGGTTTGAATTCGGAAAAAGAACCTCCGAACATCAGCTGATAGAAGCTGGATTGCGAAATGCCGAAGTCCCAGTAGACGTAGGCCAGATCACGGAAATATTGTTCGAACGACGCTTGTCGGGGTATAGCTTCAAAATACTGGGCCATAAGAGAACATCCCTCGAAATATAGATGTTTGGCTAACCCTTCTTTTTTCCCGAACAGGTTATATATGATTTTGGTGGAACACTCCATGCGTTCAGCAACACGGCGTACCGTGACGGCCTCTGGTCCATGCTCTTGCAGTAAAGCAGCAGCAGCATGCACAATATTTTGCCGCAGATTATCCGAGTGCTGGAGTCTGGCTTGCTGAAAGGTCGTTACTGTATGTGCAGATTCCGTGGAACCTGAATTATGATCCTTCATTGATTTCATCCTCGTAACCGTATTGTTGTTCAACAGAAACTACGTTTCCGTTTCTTAAGGTCATTCTACTGTTTTACGCGGGCTAACGTCAATTTAATCCGAATTAAGAAAAGAAGCACCATGTTCTAATTTCAAATTTAACAATTATTATTTGACAGGATCGTGGATTGTGGTTACGATGGTTTTATACAGAAACAACGTTTCCTTATAAAAACGAGAATTCCAATTACAATTAGAGGATGGATGAAAAATGAAAAAGGGTCAACATCAATGGGTACTTATTACAGGTGCTTCTTCAGGTATCGGGGAGATTTTTGCACTCGAAATGGCTTCCAAGGGTAAAAATATCGTGCTTGTGGCCAGAACGGAGTCCAAACTGAATCAATTGGCAGAACGAATAGAGCGTACATATCAAGTGAGGGCTGAGGTAATCGTATCGGATCTTTCCGAGGTAGAGGCACCACGGAACGTATATGAGGAATGCCAGAATCGGGGTATACAGATCGATATATTGATCAACAATGCTGGATTCGCTACTCATGGGTTATTTGAACAAGTGGATGGTTCCAGGCAGCAGGATGAGATTATGTTGAACGTGTTGGCCGTGACCAATATGACACATCTTTTCTTGCCAGGCTTGTTGCAGAAGAAACATGGTGCTGTCATTAATGTGTCTTCAACGGCTGCCTTTCAACCTGATCCGTATATGGCTGTGTATGGAGCGACGAAGGCATTTGTACTTTCTTTTACAGAGGCCTTATATGAAGAAAACAGGAAGCGTGGTGTTCAGTTCTTAGCGCTATGTCCGGGTTCAACTGAGACTTCGTTCTTTGATGTAGTGGGCGCTGAAGAAGCCTCCGTGGGCAAACGTGATACACCTGAGCATGTCGTGGCAGTGGCCATGAGGGCGCTGGAGTCAGGCAAACCTTATGCTGTGCCTGGGGCCCAAAACTATTGGACAGCGCAGTTCTCCCGCCTCATGCCACGCAAGTCCATGTTGCGAATCGTAGGAAGTATGCTAAGGCCACGTTCCAAGGGTGGTAAAGCAGAGAAAGTGCAAGCCTGAATAACTTATATGAGATGAACGCTTTAGGCCAAAATGCCTTTGGCCCGAGCTTCCTTCATCCAGTCTGGAAATTCGGTAAGGAGACGATCATACAATTCTTCATCACTGATCTTGGAGATGTCGTCCAGTGCAAAAAAGTCAGCATTATCGATGAAACGTCCAGTCATATCATCGAGATTCTCCAGAATACCGTAATTGGCTTGTCCCAAGCCGACGAATTGCCAGAACAGATTTTTGGTTGAGCTTTCGGTAATAAGCCGCATGATTTTCCCTTTTTGACTGACTCCACCATCGCTAAAAAAGATAATATACGTTGGGATCTTCACATTAGGTTCCTCGATCGTGTATTTGCGAATGACATCCTGCATCACAGGAGGTTCGTTGTTGGTACCGCCTTTGCTTCCCAACGTATATGTGCGTTCAATATAATTCTCGAAATCCCTGGCGGTGACGCTAGGGGCACGCAAGAAGTCTTTGGCAAAGAACCAGACGTCCAACTCTCCGTTATCGTCAAACGCTGATGCAATCGCCAGGATACGCTCGAAGGCTTCTTGCACAACGCCTTTTCGATACAGATGGTACATGGAGCCTGATGCATCGAATACGACGGCAACACGTGCCTGTATAGGTTCAATATTTTTCTTTTGCAGAGACAGGGTTACTTTACGCTTGAGGAGATCGATCTTGGTCAGGTTTAGTGGTGCATGATTCGTGTTCGGTACAGCAACAGATGCCGGGGCTTCAAGAGAGGTCGCTGCAACTTCAGCACGTGCCGTGAGAAGGACCTGTTCAGCTTCCGAGGTGTCGTTACTCTCAATCTCAACACCAAATGACTCTGCCAGCGGCTGCAACCCACCAAAGAAACCTCGTCCAATTGCACGAACTTTGAATCCGTCACGATACTTATAGATTTCAATGAAAATAAGTGCTGTTTCCGCAGTGACTTGCGTGATCTCATAGGTAATCTGCTGGGAACCTGCTTGTACAATCGCCTGACATGCCTGAACATCGGCAAATGTGCCTCTCGCATCCAGAGTAGCCGTAAACACACATTTTTCCACAGGAGCCTGCCGTAATTGATTCGTATCCAGTACAAAAGAGGATTGCAGTTCCTCTGCCTGTTGCAGAAGTACACTATGGTGAGGATCAGCCTTCTGATTATAAAATACAAAATAGTCGTCAGATGGAACTTTTCCTTCTTCGTTCACCATAAAGCAGCTAACATCCAAGGGAGAAGGGGTTGATGTACACTGAATGGTTACCTGAATTTGCTCGCATTCGTTGATGCTGATATTTTGCCCTGAGTTTAATTGAATGAACGAATCGGTCATGATCGGATGCCTCTCTTCTCCAATATAATGGTTGAAAATGAACAGTAACAAGATAGATTCTGAGACAAATGTTTCCATAAGTCAATCGTTTACCCGATGTTCTTACGTCTGCTCTGACTCGTACTTTTCCCGATGCTCCTTCTTCATCTTCACATAGTCCGGATCCGTCTTCGCAATCTCCCATTGCGCTTTGAATATGGCTGCCGCTTCTGCCTTCACCTTATCATTCTGATAGGGCAGGATCGAGCCATCCTCCTTCGAATATTTGCGTCCTCCTTTGTGATTCGTATACCGTCTGGCCCGTGTATAGCCCATCTGGAGAAATTTGCGAGCCATATCCATACCAACGAAATCTCCCTTTTTCTTATACTCCAAAAACAGCTCATAGATCTTCTCCGATGACTCTGTCGCAATCTCGGGTGTCTTGAACCGCCAGTGTGGCAGAATTTCGCCTTTGTACGGCTCAACCATGAGAACACCCTGCTCGCCCCGGCCTACGGTGTACAGCTCAGGATGTTTGCGCAGATCTAGCTCTTCATAATTGATGCTGTAATCAAATTTTTTCATTTGTATGCCCTCCTTGAGATGATATGTGTTCCCGTCAACAATTTGTAATCTGTACTATCGTTTACCCGGTCTTATTAAGGATGAAAATAAGTGAAAAAGCGTTGTTGACATATAATATGTCTCCTGTATAATGACATATTATATGTCAATTTAATAAAATACATTTGTGAAGGACGTGTTGTGCATGAATCAAGTTTCATTGCCCTCAATGACGGTATTGCAGTACTTGGCTCATATTCACCAGTTATCTTACACTCAGGTGTGCAAAGAGGTAGGACTCACTCCACAGCAATTTAATGACTGGGTCAAGAAACGTCGACCAATTCCTAAGGATAGACTGCAACAACTGGCCGATTATTTTCATGTCGAACATGAAGTGCTGATTGATGGACAACATTATTTGCGTGATCTCACACCTGAAAATACAGTGGATGTACAGATCCTTTTTATTCAACAGAAGTTAGAGAAGGAAGGGGAAGAAGAGGAGCAAAAAGCCTACGAGATGAAGCTTCTCCAGTTGCTGCGGGAGAAACACAAGCAGGCTTTAATTGCGAGATTTGCAGCGATCATTGAACAGGGAGGCGAGAAAACGCTCAAACATTCTGAAGAATGGCTTAGTAAAGCGGAGTCCATGGCAAGTGTATCTGCACCCTTCTCACATCAGGAGGGGGAGAAATGAGCACAGCATTCGCAGTGAAATCTCAAGAGAACTTTTGGGTCTGCAAAAATCAGGATGTGATCTACGATGGAGTATATCTTTTCACAAATCAACGTGGTCTGCACAAAACTGCCTTGATCATGCCTCCATCACTTCCTGCATCATGGACTTCAGTCTATGGGAGTCTAACCGTTTCTCAAGTAGGGAAGGAGAATCCCAATGGAGGAATAAATGAAGCAGGGCTTGTGATTGAACAGACCACGTTATGGTCGACCCATTATCCAGCTGAAGACGGCCTTCCAGTTGTAAGTGAGCTTCAGTGGATACAGTATCTTTTGGATACATGCAGTACTGTAGATGAAGCATTGGAGGCAGCGGGGAAAATCCGAATAGATCAGAGCACTTCCCAGTTGCATTATTTAATCGCAGATCGCACCGGGAATTATGTAATTGTGGAGTTTCTCCAGGGTCATATGTGTGTGCATTCCGCGCCTTTGGAGGCGCCAGTAATTACAAATACCGCATATAGTGATGCAATAAGTGAACTGGAGTCAGGGCAGAATGTATGGTCACAATGGGACGATTATGAGAAGAATTCAATGGATCGGTTTTCATGTGTTGCCGACATTTATACTAATTCCGGGACATTTCTTGATAATCCAGACGCACTCTTCAAGGTACTGGCTTCTGCCAAACGCGAAGATACGGTATTTTCCTTAATCTATGATCTGCAGCGAATGGAAGTACATTTAACAACGTCAAAGTATGTAAAACCTGTTGTTATTCGTATGATTGACTTCATCTTTGAACAATCTTCGCTTGCACAGGTGGCAAATCTGCAGTGTCGATCAGGGGAGCGAGAAGAGCTCCTATTTGAAGATTATTCAGCGGACATAAATATGGAAGCGGTTCGATCCTTTTTTCGTAATCCTCTACTGACTAGTGTGTTCAAGTGGGCTATACCTGATGAGTTGATTCACTATATGGCACAATACCCCGATTCTTTTACATCAAGCACGGTTAATGGGGAACAACAGAACGAATTACACAGGAGGGATAACGGTATGGGAATGTCCGGCAGATATCTTGTGGTAACGAAGGAGCTCATTGAATCTATCAAGTCAGGTGAGATCAGTGTGCATGATTGTGCAGTTGATCTGGATATTGATAAAACGTGGCAGATGCTTCAATTCACGCTGAACGGTAACTTGGTAGAAGGGGAGCCGCCCCTGGGATATGTGGTACCTCTCGCAGGTGAGCAATACTTGGGAAACTATTCGGACATGGATCTGTTTTTGCTTAGTAACGAGCAGGTGCTGGAAGCCTACATGGCATTGGAGCAGCTCACACCGGAAGAATTAAAGCAGCGGTATAGTCTGGACCAGATGATCGCTGAAGGCGTCTACCCTGTTATGGAAGATTGGGATGCAGAAGAGACATTTCAGGAGATCGTTCAGACCGTGGATGATATCCAGGCCTTATTTCAGGCAACGGCTGCAAGTGGAAATGGGATCGTCTTTTATGTTTTCTAAATGAGCACTGAAATGATGATGGAAAATGGTTGGCCGACGCTGGGACAGGTTTGAATTACGCCTATTCGGGTTATTGATAGACACAAGGCTCAGGCCTTGATGACATGACAATCCGGTAGAAGAGAGGGAATGCGATATGACACAGGATCAGAACGAAGAGAACAAAGCGATTCAAGAGGACGAGCCGGATCAATTCGAGACTCCCGTAACTGCGGAAGATGAAGAAACTGATGAAGATCAGGCAGAAGATCAGGAGCAAGAATAACTCCCAGCATTGCATAATGAAGCAGGATATTTTATCGAATCTTACGATATGCTGAAATATAGATAGACCAGAGGTCGGACATGTTCCGGCCTTTTGGTTTATTTTTTGCGTATCCGTTTACAAGAATTACCTGTACCTTCATAATGGAAATGAACCATATTTTTCTAAGGAGGAGATCATATTACGAATCGAAAGTTAGTCCAATGGATGGCAGTGCCACTCGTATTATTAATGGTTGTTCTTACAGGATGTCAGGCTGTGGGTGGAGTAGATGTTGGCAAAGCCATGGCTAATGGCGCGAGTATCAAGTCCGGTGAATCCAGACAATCCATGAATATAAACATAGAACCGGCTGCGGAATTTGCCACAGAGAAAGACCTTGAAATGATCGAACTCATTAATTCCATATCCCTGGATATTGATCAAGCCAAAATGAAAGATGCTAACACAGCATCAGTGAAAGGCACATTCAGCATGGAGGGAACGAAGTTACCTTTCCACCTGTCCATGAATGAGTCTCAATTGGTCATTGATCTGGACGGAGCCCAGAAACCTCTGTACATATCTTTGGATACGTTCCAGGATGCACAAGCTCTTCCGATGGTAGATACGAAAGCTCTGGAGAAGCAACTCGAGGAACTTTCCCCGAAACTGTTCTCTTTTGTCCTGAAGCACCTGTCCAATCCGAAGAACATCTCCGTGACTCCGGTACAGGAATCCGTGAATGGCGAAGCACTTAGCCTCTCCAAGCTGCACATGGAGATTAGTGGTGAAGAGATGCTTGCCATGGTCAAACCATTCCTGACGAGTATTTCGAAGGATGAGCAAGGACTGAAAGATCTGATTGGAGATCTGTATGATGTGTTCTACCCTGTACTTGAAGCCGTTAATGAGGTAGAAGGTGGGGGAGACAACACGCTGAATTCAATCGTTCCTGAATCGAAAGATGAAGCTGTTGCATCACTGTATGCGATGATCAAAGTGGGACTGGACAGTATGCTGGTCAATTATGATCAGGAACTGAACAACCTGTTGAATGAGACCCCTGAATTCAAAACGGTATTTGGCACAGAAACCAAACTGAAATTGGACTTCTATCTCGACAGCAAGCTGGATGTTCGCAAGCAAAACTTTGAACTGAAAGTGGCACTGCCTGCTTCCGAAGATCTGCCGCTGAACTCCGTAACCGTAAGTGGTAACAGTGAACAGTGGAATATCGGTGGAACGGTTGCAGTCGACGAAGTGGATGTAACGGGTGGCGTTTTGGATCTGATGAAGGATGATATTACGCCTGGTCAGATGCTGCGCAATTTCGATTCCAATTCACTGGCGTATCAATTGCTGAAAGATGAAGCCGGGATCACGAGTAAAAGTGTAGTGCTCTTCCCGGATGATGAATACGCTGGAGCGATCACCGTTAAGAATACAACATTTGTTCCGCTTCGCTACGTGTCCGAAGAATTGGATGCTGAAGTGAAATGGACCAAAGGCTCGAACCAAATCGTTGTCATTGATGACATCACTGGGGATGAGATTATCCTGACTGTAGGTTCCAAGAAGGCAACGGTAGCTGGTAAAGAAGTGACCTTGGTGGAATCCGCCTATGTAGGCAAGGACGGCAAGACATATGTGCCGCTGCGCTTTGTGGCTGAATCCCTTGGAGCTACTGTAGATAAAGAACAAGAAACAGGCTGGATTTACATTGACCGTCCTTAAGTGAGAGTCATAAGTAAGCCTTAGTATGAGAGGGGATTTCAGAATATGCCAGATTTCTCGTAATGATCGTGAAAAGAACACCGCAAAAATTCCGTTAGACCATGAACGGGATACGTGTGTCCTTTTGACCCATTACGAGGAGCTTCGGCGTTTCTGAAATGAGGAAACGGATCGAGGAGTGCCTCTATTGGAGGTGCTCCTCTTTGTTGTCATCCTAAATAAATCCCCAGAGGTGTTTTATATGAAAAGTCAATTATTCATCCATTCAAACTCCATTACGCTGCGTCCATTTACGATGGAAGATCAGGCTGCCGTGCATGCATTAATCCAACAACCCGAAATCACGGATATCCTGCCGGATTGGAAAATGACCGAGGAGCAGCTGCGCGAATTTTTACAATTTGTCGTAAGCAGTTACGAGCAATTCAACCCGGAAGATGTACGCATCCTACTTGCCGTGGTACACAATGAAGATCAGCGCATCATCGGTTGGTGCGGGGTGTTTCCGAATGACATGCTGGATCAAGGAGACCGGGAAGTGGCCTACGCCATCTCCCGGGATTACCGGAATAAAGGATACGTCACAGAGGCTGTTCAAGCCCTAACATCATATTTATTTGAGCATACTTTGCTGAATCGAATCGTGGGCATTGTGAAGCCGTTCAACCAGCCGTCACGCAAAGTTTTGGAGCATATGGGTTTTCGTTATGTCTCTCGTAGAAAGCTAGTGGACCAGGAGAACTACGATTATTTTGAACTGTTCAAAATAAAGTCCGAACCAGTGCAACCGAAGCGGGTACATTCTGCAATCGGCTTACGACGAGCACAGCAGGAAGATGCTGCTGTACTTACAGAGATTTGTAGTCGTGCTTTTGATCATGCCATAAAAGTCTGGTCGGACGGTGAGAAGGATATCGATAGCAATCTATGCCCGCCTGATTATTCTTCTGTCCGAATGCATCGTTACCTGATTCGTGAATGGGACTATTATGTTGTGGAGTCAGACGGATGTGCCATTGGCGGGGTGAGTGTTAACGTGCTTGGACGAAAACATGCCAGGATCGATAAGATCTATATTGATCCCGTATGTCAGGGACTTGGTGTGGGATCTCAAGTCATGCAACTTATTGAGAATGAATTTCCGCAGATTAAAAATTGGAAGCTGGAGACCTCAGGTCGGCAGCTGGATAATCATCATTTTTACGAAAAAATGGGATATGTTCGTGTCTATGCATCTGAAGAAGAGTTTGGATATGAGAAGAACATGTCAGTTGATTCTTTTGATCCAATATGTGATGAGACATTATCCAAGGACTCGGGTGAGTCAGTGGTTGAGTTTGTTCAAGCTAATCTTGACTCAGTTCGGTACAGTACCAGTAATCTGACCAATAGTCGGATCACCGACTGTAACCTGAATGGAAGCAAATTCACCAATCTAAACATGACCAATATATTGCTGGCTGATTTACGCCTAACCGACAGCAAGATTGAATTCTGTGCTCTGGATGGCGTTCAATTCCAGGATACACATCTTGGATCTGACCGTGTACCCATGCAGTGGGCGCATTGTGATCTTGGAGGAAGTCGTTTTATCGATTGTGATCTATCTGGGGTTCAGTTAGAGCGGTGTCAAGTGGCTGGGATGAAGATCAACGGAGTAGAGGTAGAGAAACTGTTTGCGGCTTATGAAGCTATGAAATCCTGAGCATGAATGGCAGAACGAGTGAGGAAGCATAATAATCCGGTTGAGATGCTGGTTGTAACAGATCCGTGTTTGATTAGAGCAAATGAAGAAACGGGTACTTCGTATGGAGAATGTCAAAAATAGCATAGGGAGGTCTATGAAAGATGACTGAACGATTTGCAGGTAAAGTAGTCCTGATAACAGGCGGGGGCTCCGGTCTCGGCCGATCGGCAGCTGTGGAAGTTGCACGTGAAGGGGCCAAGCTTGCCCTGGTTGACGTGAACATGAAAGCGCTGGAAGAGACCAAGCGTGTGATCTCGGAAGAGGTACAACATGCCGAGTTTCTGTTAATCGAAGGTGACGTATCTGACGAAGAAGCTGTGAAGAAGTATGTTAGTGATACGGTAAATGAGTTTGGACGTATCGATGCATTTTTCAACAATGCAGGTATTGAAGGCAAGCAAAACCTGATCGAGAATTATGATACGGAAATGTTCAATAAAGTCATCGACATCAACCTGAAGGGTGTATTTTACGGGTTGAAGCACGTCTTGCCTGTGATGAAGAAACAGGGCGAAGGCTACATCGTCAACACGTCCTCTGTAGGTGGCATTCGTGCCGTGCCGAACCAGATTGCCTATGGAGCGAGTAAACATGCCGTAGCCGGCATGACCAAAGATGCAGCGATTGAATACGCCGAGCACGGGATCAGCATTAATGCAATTGCCCCCGGAGCCATTCTGACAGATATGGTTATCGGTTCGTTCAAACAGATCAATCCGAATGACTGGGAGTCAGCATCCAAAGAGTTCGTGAAGGACAACCCGGCGAAGCGCTTGGGTGAACCGAAGGAAGTAGGGCGCCTCGTTGCCTTCCTGCTGTCTGGCGAATCACCCTTCATCAATGGAGCCATTATTCCAATTGATGGTGCACAATCAGCGAAATATTGATCCCATAACTAAACCGCGTATTCATGCGTAATAGACATATACCGAAGAACGCCCGTTTCCGCCAATGTGCGGAGTGAGGCGTTCTTTTTGATGTGAAATTTGGGATAGCGTATCTGCCGCAGGTTAAGTGTGTTGTAGCATCTGCGGCTTTTTGCTGAATCCGGTACTCCCGGCTGTGAATCCCATCTGACGATAGAATTGATGTGCAGCTTCACGTTCCGGGCTATTGGCACTGTTCAGAGACAGGGAATCCACGTTATGTGTGGCTGCCCATTGTTCGGCTTCCAGAATGAGTTGACGGCCGATGCCTGAGCCTCTGAACTGGTCGTGTACAACCAATGCCAAGATACGGCAGTGTCTTCCGTTCTTTTCATACAGATAAGACGTCTGTAATCCGATCAGTCCAACTACACGTCCGCGTGCTTCAGCAACCAGTGTGGTGAAGTTAGCGTCTGCAGCAATGTGGGTATAGCGCTCCTCCATCTCGGCGTAAGTGGTTGGATAACCGAGTTGGTCCATCAGAATGACCATATCTTGCAGATCCGTAGTAGAACTATGTCTAATGGTTACATCCAGACTCATAATCGTATCTCCTCCTTGGGTCTTTCTTTCAATGAAAGTTCAATAATGGTATCCAGCAGCTCTGCAAAAGAAATGCCTGCAGCGGCTGCACTTTTGGGCAGCAGACTGTTACGGGTAAGACCCGGCAGCGTGTTTACTTCAAGCACATAAGGCAAGCCTTCGCGAATCATCATATCCACGCGCGCGTAGACGCTGCATTTCAGCACCTGATAGCAGGCAAGTGCCGCGGCTTCCACACGATGGTGAAGATCCACAGGCAATTGCACAACCTGCTCATCGGCTCCGTGGTCATCATATTTGGAAGAATAATCGAAAAACTCGGCGTTCGAACGAATGGAGATCACCGGCAGCATTTTTCCATCCAGAATGGCACAGGTGATCTCCTCACCTTCGATATACTGTTCAATCATGACCGTATCATCCCAGGCGAGGGCAGCCTCCACAGCACCGGGCAGGACGGCAGCCTCCTTCACTACTTGGGTACCGATGCTGGAACCGCCTGAATTGGGTTTTACCACCACAGGGTACGTTAATTGTTGAACAGCAATTGAGGACAGTTCCTCGATATGACTCACTCGTAGCCACTCTCCGGTAAGCACACCTGCATGCTGCATGAGCTGTTTGGACATGTCTTTATCCATGCATACACTGCTCGCCAGCACGCCACAACCTGTGTAGGGAATACCCAGGGATTCCAGTGTGCCTTGAACCGTACCGTCTTCGCCGTATTTGCCATGCAGGGCAAGCAGTGCCACATCGATATCCGCTGACTTGTCGATTAGATCCCGCTTGGTGTTCAGCTCAATGGGCACAACCTCGTATCTACTTTTATCCAGATGGTTGATCATCTCCTGTCCGGTGAGCAGGGAAATATCCCGCTCTGAAGATGTACCGCCCATAATCACGCCAACTTTCATGTGAAATCCTCCTTATCTCATTTGAGCTGCTGTCTCGCCAATGATCCGAATGCCCTTGCGTATATGCTCATCGCTGACTCTGGAGAAACCCAGACGCATCGTGTTTACACCCTGACCGGATTCCAGGTAAAAAGTATCTCCAGGTGTGAACGTTACACCCTTCACCTTACAAGCCGCGAGCAGTTCACGAGTCCTGTATTCGGACGGGAACTGCACGAACAGGTGCAGGCCGCCCTCACCGGAGATCCGGCACATCGGCAGATGCTGCTTCAGGCAGCGCACAACCAGTTCATATTTGCGCTTATACTCCGTACGAGCCCGCTTCAGATATTTCTCGAAATTACCGTTGCTCAGATATTGATACAGTAGCGATTGATCCAGCGTTGATGTGTGGATGCTGCGTGCCCGTTTCATACTCTCCAGATAATCGATCAGCGCCGCATCCGCGATAACCCAACCAACTCGTAGTCCTGGGAACAGCACTTTGGAGAAGCTGCCCAGATACACCAGTCCGTTCCCTCTGCCCATGCTGGCGATCAGGGGAGATACGTGGGAACCGGAATAGCGCAATTCTTCATTGAACCCGTCCTCAATGATCGGAACCTGGTACTGATTCATCAACCGGATAATTTCCGCCCGTTTCGCAGGGGACGTCACAATCCCGGTTGGATTGTGATAGGAGGGCACAAGATAGGCCAGATCATAAGGACTTGCCTCAAGCTCATGTTCCAGTTGCTTCAAGTCCAGGCCATCCGGCTCCATGTTCACACCGGTCAGGTGGAACTGGTGCAGCTTTAGATTCTTGATCGCCGTGTGGTGCGTTGGATTCTCACAGAGCGCTTTGCCGCTTTTTTTGCGTAACGCCCCAAGAACGAGATCGAAGCCTTCCGTGAATCCGTTGGTGATCAGGATGTCCTTGCCACGGAGGTCGACACCTTTGTTCTCCATATATCGAAGTAAATAGTTCATCAGTGGTCTGTATCCTTGCGCATATCCGTAATTCAGCAGTACTTCGCCTTCAAGTGACATGCGATCCAGAAAAGCCCGTTTCACGTTGTGCAGATCGAACAGCTTCTCGTCCGGTGCTATGCTGGTGAACGAGATCTCGCCGCGCTCTGCTCCGGAGCCATGCTTCATCAGATCGTACTGCTCTGCCTGGATCGCATACTCACTTACCTCCGTCGTCCAGTCCAGTTCCCAGCTTGCTGTAGCCTCAGGTGTTTCGATGGAGGCGCTGACGTAATTGCCCTTGCCTTTGACTGCATAGATCAGTCCCTCATCCTCAAGCTCGGCGTATGCGAGCAGGACCGTGCTGCGACTAACCTTCATGAGTGTACTAAGTTCACGGGTCGAGGGCAGCTTTTGTTTGGCTTGCAGGCCACCTTTGAGCATTAATCGCTTCATATAATCTTTGACTTGTATATATACAGGGCGGTCCTCCGTCAGTTGCAGATCGGAATACATCCCATCACTCCCTCTACTGGTATCTTGCCATATTATAAACCCAGCAGAAAGAACCACGATACCTCTGTTTCCCTGCGGGAGTGGTTGGTTGTTCGCGTAAACGCAAAAAAGCCCAGGCAATATGCCGGGGCCGGGTGGTGAAACTTGATCCATTTCTATAGTACTGCTGCTATAATTTCTACAGTTGCATTGCATGACTAGTCTCTCTAGGATCGATAGCTATCTGACCTTCTACATGTGTCTATTTAACTTCTGTACGGCTATAATTGCAGGCTTTCTAGGTGATACTTAAAATCTACAGTGAAATCATGAATCTAGGTCTTTCTACGTTTGCTTGCTGCAAGGGTCGAATAGAGGGTGAATCCACAATCTATAAGCTAAGGTTCTTGCTAACTGTACTCTTGTCGTGATCACGTAACAGAATTCAGCATGAAAAAGATATTCAATCATAGGGTACAATAGACGGAGGTAGATATAAAGACGTATGTCTCAGTGCCCAATTTCTTCCTCATACCCCTATAGTACCACTTTGAATCAGGGAAGTTAACCTTTTTTTTGAAATATTTGTCGTAATAGCGAAAATTGCGTGAATTGTACTTCTAATAGAATGAAATGGTGTCCCTTTATAATATGTGATAAGATCTAAACCTATAGATAATGAGGAAGTGAGCCTATTGATTAATATTACCGTGCCAACACCGGATGTAACCATCACGAAGCAGGCTGATCCACAGCTTAGTCACATTTATGGATTTACTGATTTTCACCTGATTACCCGGGAACTAGGCGGGATTTTCATGTTTTACAATGCCGCTGGAGAGTTGTTGTTTGTCGGGAAAGCACGAAAACTAAGACCCCGCATCAAAAAGCATTTTGAAGACACCGTATCACCAATCAAGAATCACCGCGAGGAAGTAACGAAGATTGAAGTATGCCTGGTTGAAGATCCGGTAGATCGTGAAATCTACGAGACCTATATCATTAACACGATGCGTGCGAAATACAATGTAGATAAAGTCTTGTACAAATAAGAAACTTCATCTGGGACATATGTCCTAAGTGTTATGCCAATGGAGAAGGATGTGATCGCAGGATTGCATCCCGTTTCGCTTGGCACCATTTTTTGAAGACGAACGCCAGGGAGTAGTCTGTAGAAATCAAAATGTAGAAACACCAGAGTATCAGCTTAGCATCACAGAACGTAGAATCACAGATATACCAAATACATATGAAGAGGTGATTGTGTTGATCGGTCGTAGCGGTAACCCTACACTCAAAGACAGCACGTTTGAAAACAAAGGGTATGGAGAAGATCGGTATCAGAATTACATGACGATCAATGGTACGGTGAACAAAGCGTTTATTACGCTTGTGATCCTGCTGGGCAGTGCGTTTGCGACATGGATGATGTTCTTTAACGGACAACAAGTGATGCCGCTGGCTTATGGTGGATTAATCGTCGGTTTCATTCTGGCGCTTGTGATTTCGTTCAAACCAGTAGCGGCACCTTATCTCGTACCTGTCTATGCCGTGGCAGAAGGCCTGTTCCTGGGAGCACTCTCCGCAACCTATGAGTCCCTGTATAACGGAATTACCTTGCAGGCGGCCTTGTTGACCATGGCTGTATTCATCGCTCTGCTGATGGCGTACAAAACCAGACTGATCAAAGCTACGGAGAACTTCAAGCTGGGTGTAGTGGCTGCAACCGGCGGCATCATGATCATGTATCTGCTGAGCTTTGTACTGGGTTTCTTCGGAATTACGATTCCTTATCTGCATGATAACAGCTTGATCGGCATTGGTATTTCAGTGGTTATCGTCATTGTGGCTGCCCTCAATCTGGTCCTTGACTTTGACTTCATCGAAGGTGGCGCTGAACGTGGTGCGCCCAAATACATGGAGTGGTACGGCGCATTTGGCTTGATGGTAACGCTTGTATGGCTGTACATTGAGATCATCCGTCTGCTTGGCAAATTGCGGAGTCGGAATTAGTCCTATTCAATACGTCAGAGACGTAAAACGGATTGTGAATTTAAAGCTAAAAAGCTAACGCGTGATACTCACGTCGTTAGCTTTTTTGATTAACATTAGCAAGTGTTTTCTTAATGGAAGCCTCTTACAAAACTCAACTGATTCCAACTCGTTGAGGCCCTGCACCACTCTATACTAACTCTGTATACAGATCCTCCAAGGTTATAATTTCCGGCTCGCTCGGCAGCTCTCCCCCAGCCGAACATGCCGCAAGCATATGTCCATCATCCAGTCGCTGACTGAGAAAGAGATATGTCCCGGCCTGTTTGCAATGCCAATCTTCCCGCTCATTGGGAAGGATGGCGAAGGAATCCAGTGGAATGGACAACCCCATACCGACTGCCTTGATATAGCTTTCCTTCAGCGTCCATAGACGGTAGAAGGTCTCCCGCTGCATTTCGGTAGGCTTCGCAGCGAGGAACTGGCTTTCGGATGTAGAGAAGAAACGCTCTGCAATCTGCATGTCAATCGGTGCTATTTTCTCCACATCCACGCCCAGTTCATCTGCACCGCCAGAGATCAGAGCAATCCAATCACCAGAATGGGAGACATTGAATTGCAATTTGGAATGGTGACTGAGCGAAGGTTTGCCATAGGAGTTACGGGTAAAAGAAAGCTCAGCAGGTCTCAAGCCGGTTAACTTGCTTAGAGTCACACGAGTCAATATCTCCCCCAGCACGGAGCGATACGCGTCAGCCTGACGCACAAAACGCGAAGCCTGAGCACGTCGCTCGGCAGAGACTTGCGACAGAAAGTGGTTCCAGTACGCTTCGGGCAATATTTCTGGAACTTGGAGCAGACAAATAGTTATCATCATTTATCACCTGAGGACATAATTCGGCGTGGATCAATAACTTTCCTTTATATGGAACGTTTCCTCAATAGATCTCTCTAATGATGCTCCGATTAAGCTGGCTATCCCGTTTTTCATGTTAAGGTTTCAGGGTATCATCTGCATCTTCACGCTTCTTGCGCTTGCTTCCATTCCGTATGGGCAGCCTGTACGCGATTCCACATGTCTTGGCATTCCTGTTCACTGTAATTCACCAATGGCTCATGGAATAGTCCAGTTAACACTTCACGCCACTCTGTGTAGGTCTGAATCTCCTTTTTCCGAATCCCTTCCATATCATGTGTTCGGAGCATACATCCACGTAGTTCATGACTACAGTTCTCGTCCCGCTGACGAAGCAAAAATACATTATGCCAAGGTGATTCGGCCGCTCGACTGTAGAATTCATGCTTCGGAATGAACTCTTTCAGGCTAGTGATTGCTTCAGGAGCATAGTCCACACCCTCGCTTGGTCCATTCGGTTCATATTCGAGTCGCCACCCGCCCGCAGCAACAGGTGATGGCATCAATTGATACGTGAATGGTGCCGAACCATAGGTTCCATAACGAAGTGGCAGAGGTTCGAAGGGCATTCCGCCCAAGCCCACATCCACAATCCAGCGCTCAACTGTCGGGTCAGCATCCGGCAAAAGGACAGATAGACCGAGATGGAACGAGTTCACTCGTGGTTGTTCTCCATGGGGCTGTACTCCGCCGCGATGCCAATCAACCTTGTAACCCAGAGAGCGGAGAAGAACACTAAATGCACCATTTAGATGAAAACAGTATCCACTGCGCCCCTGCAATATAAGTTGGAACGACTCTTGAAGACTGATTCCCGCAGGACGACCCACAAAAATATCGACCGTCTGCCAGGATAGATATTGCACATGTGCTCGTTGCAGTTCAAATAAGAATTCCAGTGTGGGTTTCTTTATATCATCCATGCCGATCCGTTTCAGATAGGCCCGTATTTCAGCTGCATTTAGTGTAACGTTCATCCAGATCACCTCATGTTATATAGTGGGCTGCAGGCCGAATTATAAACTTCTGCTGCCCTGAGTTCATTGTAAAAGTGAACGGTTGAAATATACACAATCAGTTAAGCAGATTGTAACGGTACAATTAATGAGTACAGTCTTAAAAATGATCTCAAGTGATTAACATGTTTTGATGCAATCAAAATACAATATATGGATGGGCTATTTCTTTTTCTGGGGTATGTTAACCCTTTGGAGTGGATATAGGTTAGAATATAGATAGATAGCAGGATTAGGAGATGGAAAAATGGCTAATGATGAAGTGATTTTGACACAGGAAGGCTTGGAAAAGCTGGAGGACGAACTGAGGGATTTGAAGACGGTGAAGCGTAAGGAACTGGCTGAGCGTCTGAAACTCGCGATCAGTTACGGTGACCTGAAGGAAAATAGTGAGTATCATTCAGCCAAAGATGATCAGGCCTTTATGGAGACTCGGATTTTGATTCTGGAGAAGATGCTGACGAAAGCAAGAGTCATCTCTTCAGACAATATAGACTCCAACAAAGTGAGCATTGGATCGACGGTGTTGCTTAATGATATTGAGTTCGCCGAGAAGATTGAATATAAAGTGGTTGGCCCTGCCGAGGCTGACGTTGCGGATAATAAAATTTCGTACGAGAGCCCGCTGGGCAAAGAATTGATGGGCAAAGAAGTGGGCAGCGTCATTCATGTAAATGCTCCGATGGGCGTTATCAAATATGAGTTGCTTCAAATCAAGGTGTAATTCAAAAAGAGAGGTGCTCCGCAGTCATCCAAGTGGCTGAGGGGACACCTCTTTTTGATTCTATTGGGCTTTGAACGGTTGGGAATACGGATTTGTGTAACTTCATACGGTTGGACTAACGGACTTTATCACATACTGTGTTTAAGGAATTTATGAGATGAAGATTTCCGTGTGTTTTATATGTAAAAAAATAACATTTCGACAAATTTCGAATTTCGAATGACCTGACAAGGTGAGTAGTATATAATTACGGGAAAACTTTAAAGTGATGGAGTAGATACGATGAATTTTAGTAAGCCTAATCTCGATCAAGACAACGCTGGCAAAGGTGAGCGCTTCTCGCGTGCCGGATTCATTCTGGCAGCCATTGGTAGTTCGGTTGGTCTGGGTAACATGTGGAAATTCCCGTACATTACGGGTGAGAACGGAGGAGCTGCGTTTTTCCTGCTCTTCATCGTCTGTTTGCTGCTGATCGGTCTGCCGGTGCTGCTGGCGGAACTTGCGATTGGTCGTAGCGGCAGAGGAAGTGCTGCAACTGCTTTTATCAAAGCAGGCGGTCATAAAGGCTGGCTCGCAGCCGGTTTGCTGCAAGTACTGACGCCTTTTATTATCCTTTCTTTTTATGTCATTATTGCAGGCTGGACCTTGCACTATGCAATTACGTCATTCAGTGGAACATTGTTTAACAATCCGGATTATGCGGGACAATTCAATTCCTTCGTAGGCGGTTATATGCCGATCGTTTGGCAACTGGTTTCGGTTCTGATTACAGGCTGGATTGTTGCTAAAGGAGTATCCAACGGAATCGAGAAGTTCAACAAGGTACTGATTCCTGCGATGTTGGTGCTGCTTATTATCCTGATGGTTCGGGCAGTTACGTTGCCGGGCGCAGGTGCGGGGGTTTCCTTCTTCCTGAATCCTGATTTCTCGCAGCTTACAACTGAATCCGCACTGGTAGCCCTTGGACATGCCTTCTTCTCCCTGTCACTCGGGATGGGTATTCTCGTAACCTATGGTTCGTATGTGGATAAAAATCAGTCCCTTGGTGGGGCTACCATCGCAGTCGGTGCGGGTGACCTGCTCTATGCATTCATTGCTGGTCTGATCATCTTCCCAACGACATTCTCGTTCGGTATTGCACCAGACCAAGGACCGTCATTGATCTTTATTGCACTTCCGGCGGCTTTCTCGGCGATGCCACTGGGCTTCTTGTTTGGCGGACTGTTCTTCATCTTGCTGGCTATTGCTGCATTGACATCAGCAGTATCTTTGCTGGAAGTTCCGGTGAAATATTTCATGGAACGTCTGTCCTGGAGCCGGAATCGTGCGGTATGGGTGATATCACTTGCAGTTTTCATCGTGGGACTTCCTTCGGTATTGTCGCTCGGCTTGATGCCTGAATGGACGATTGGATCGAAGAGTGTGTTCGACTGGATGGACTTTGTAGCGTCCAACATCCTGCTGCCTGTTGGTGGATTGCTTGTAACGATTTTTGCCGGATACTTTTGGAAAACGGCTGCGGAAGCTTCTGGCCTGCGTTCCGGATGGTTCCGGGTGTGGTTGTTCATGCTTCGTTACGTGGCACCGATCCTGGTTCTGCTGGTTCTACTGCACACATCAGGTATCATCCACTTCTAAATTGAAGACCAGATAGGCATAAATGTGGTCTGTTGTGCAGATTTGCCATAGATAAAACCTCTTGGAAGAAATGCGAAAGCCCTTGTTTTCCCGCTTCAATTTTGGGACAATACGGAGTAGAGGTTTTTTGGGTAGGACCGATAAGCCATAGCTTTTTTGCGAAAAGAGGATTATACAATGAACAAATCATCCATATATGGATTAACATTAGAGCAATTACGTTCCTGGCTGCCGGAGCATGGGCAGAAGAAATCCCGTGCATCCCGGATCTGGGAATGGTTATATCAAGAGCGTGTACACGATTTTCCCGCGATGACCGATGTACGTCAGGAGTGTCTGGATGTACTCTCTGAACATTTCACAATGAATTCGCTGAGCGAGCATGTGAAGCAGGAATCGGCAGATGGTACCGTGAAATTTTTGCTTCGGATGCAGGACGGCAACTTGATCGAGACGGTTCTGATGCGGCAAAAATACGGGCTTACCGTTTGTGTGACCACACAAGTCGGCTGTAATATTGGCTGTAGCTTCTGTGCGAGCGGCCTGATCAAGAAAAGCCGTGACCTGACCGCTGGAGAGATTGTGGAACAGATCATGCATGTACAGCGACATCTGGATGCAGCGGGTCAAGACGAGCGGGTAACGAACGTGGTTGTGATGGGTATTGGCGAACCGTTCGATAACTTCCAGCACATGAGTGATTTCATCGAAGTCATCAAAGATCGCAAAGGACTGGCGCTGGCCGCCAAACGGATTACTGTATCCACGAGTGGCCTTCCGGACAAGATCAAAGAATTTGCAGACAGCAGTCTGCAGGTTAATCTGGCGATCTCTCTGCATGCACCAAATAATGAACTGCGCACACACATCATGAAGATCAACCGGGCTTTCCCGATTGAGCAATTGATGGATGCGGTGGATTATTATCTGGCTACGACGAACAAACGTATCATGTTTGAGTACATCCTGCTGCGTGATGTTAACGATCAGCGTGAGCATGCTGCGGAACTGGCTGAGCTGTTGTCCAGCCGCAAGAGTATGGTCAGTGTGAATCTGATTCCTTACAACCCGGTAGATGAGCACAGTCAGTATCAACGGAGTACTGAAGAATCGATTCTGGGCTTCTATGATACGCTCAAAAAGAACAACATCAACTCGACTGTACGTATGGAACACGGTACCGATATCGATGCCGCCTGCGGACAGTTGCGTAGTAAACAAATGAAGAACAACGCTGCTGAATCCGAGCCAGACCGTCTGGCAATGGGATAAGAATAAGACACAGCACGGAGCTGGTAGATAAGTCAGGATGTGTGGTTGCTATGATCCGAGCCCTTACGTGTCATAACCGTGCGATCACGAATGCGTTGCCTGAATACAAAACGCCTCTGTATATCACTGAGAAGTGATGACAGAGGCGTTTTTGGGGTGTCATTATTTCAGTTTTTTGGTCATCAGCAGATGGGGGATGCCATCTTCCATAAATACTTCCGACGCCGGTGCATATCCGAGACGTTCGTAGAACCCGGAAGCCTGTACCTGTGCGTGCAGTTTGGCTTTCTCAAGTCCTTCGGCAACAGCCATCTGCTCCAGCTTGTCGATCAGTACACGACCCAGGCCGTGTTTGCGGTAATCGAGCATGACGCAGATCCGTTCCAACTTGGCGACCTGTTCCACCACGCGCAGCCTGGAGGAAGCAGCAGGTACACCGTCTACGTAGAGCAGAATGTGGCGTGCCTCCGCGTCTAATGTATCATAAGCATCGAATTCATCCGCTGCGGGCACGCCTTGTTCTTCGACGAAAATAGCTGTGCGAATGGCGAAGCAGGCATCGAGCAATTCCTGATTATTAACTTCAACAATCGTTGTATTCATGAATGTTTCTCCTTTGGGTGATCGTAATGTTATCCTGACGTGATAAACTGGTACATAACAGGAAAGTAAACGAGTCTCGATCTTTTACACGATTCAAGCGATATGGTTCAAATTGAAACCAATTCAACTGTAGTTATACCATCAATTATGTTGCGAATGCAACAATTTTATAGGGGCGTGAATGTGTTGACTGAAAAAAAAGAAGTGCTGCGTGAAATTGGTATGATTGCCCGTTGTCTGGATTCAATCAGTAATGTCGAGTTTCAGCATCTGAACCTCTCCCGGGGGCAGTATCTGTATCTGTATCGAATCTGTGAGAATCCCGGGATTATCCCGAACCAGCTTGCCGAACTGATCAAAGTAGATCGTACAACTGCGGCAAGGGCTATTAGCAAACTCGAATCGGATGGATTCATTATTAAACAGCCAGCAATGGGTAATAAGAAGAATAAAGTGTTATATCCCACGGAAGCTGGGCTTGAAGCTTGGGAATTCATTCGTAAAGAGGGCGTGCATTCAGATCAGGTGACGCTGGACGGTCTGACGGAGGAAGAGATCGAGACAGCGATTCATCTTCTCAGGCGCATGCGTCATAACATTGAAGTGGACTGGAAATTTGTTAAAAAGGGTGGACGACGACCCTACATGGATAATCTCGAATAGACAACAGCCTTTTTTGGTATAGCCAGGCACATCCACATTCTGTATACTCTTACAGGCTGTAAGTATGAAGCATGCTTATCCGAAATGGAGGGTCACGGAATGAAGGGCAGAGGATCAGACTTTTACGATAATGAGGCGAATTTTGAAAAGTACATGGAACGTCGCAAGTGGCAGGAGAACGCCAATGATACATTGGAGAAGCCGGTGATGCTGGAGTTGATCGGAGACGTTGCCGGCAAGAATATTCTGGACCTTGGTTGTGGAGATGCAAGGTTCGCGGCAGAATTGCTGAGTATGGAGCGCGAAGGTACAACATATACGGGGATTGAAGGTTCTGTGAATATGATTCAGGCAGCCAACGAGTCGGTAAACGGATTGAATGCCCGGATTGAGCAAGCGTTCATGGAAGATTGGACCTACCCGGCCGGCGTGTACGATCTGGTTATATCGAGACTGGCTATTCACTATATTGAGGATGTGGACAGCCTGTTCCGCAACATATACGATACGTTGAAAGAGAAGGGTACATTTGTATTCTCGGTAGAACATCCTGTGATCACGTCCACGCTGCAACCTTCAGGGACTCGAACCGATTGGGTGGTCGATCAATATTTTGTAGAAGGATATCGTGAGCAGCAGTGGCTTGGCGGTTCTGTGAAAAAGATGCATCGGTCCATTGAATCGTACTATATGGCGTTGCAACGTGCAGGGTTCCATGTGGAGCATTTGCGCGAGTCAGCACCACAGCGTGCTCATTTTGTAAACGAGGAAACCTATCTGCGCAGGCAACGCATTCCGTTGTTTCTGTTTTTAGGTGCCCGGAAGTAGATAGTGATAAAGCGTATAGATAAATAGATGAAACCGTAAAGTTATACTCATAAAGTAGAAAGTTCTACACAGAAAACGGTGGATAACACTAGATATAGGAGTAAAAAGCCCAAAATCTATCCACATGTGGATAAGATATTGGGCTTTTACTGTTATGTTTCTACACCTATGTTACGTTTGTTGTGTATAACCCCATGATTATGAATCCTCTGCAGCTCTGACATAGACACGATCCCCATGCCGATCGACTTCAACAGGTGCCTCGAAGAAGTTGCTCAGCACTTCCGTGTTCATCAGATCGCCGGTTAATCCACTACGGACGACTTCGCCCCGGCGCAGCAAAAGGCTGTGACTGAATACGGGCAATATTTCCTCCGTGTGATGGGTGACATAGATGAGCGAAGGGGTATCTGGACGCTGGGACAATTCACGGATGCTCTCCAGCAGTCGCTCTCTTGAGAACAGATCCAGTCCATTGCAAGGCTCGTCCAGAATAAGTACGCGCGGATTGGCCATCAGTGCTCGGGCAATGAGAAGTTTCTGTTTCTCCCCTTGAGAACAGGTGCGATATTCGCGATCCCACAGGTGCTGACAACCCAGCGTTTGCATCAATTCTTGTGCCTGATCCAGTTCATCATCTGACAGCTTGTCATACAGGCCAATGGTGGCGTGTTTACCGCTGATCACCACATACTGTGTGCGGTCTGTGCCGTGCAATTTCTCTTGCAGAGATGAACTGACCCAGCCGATGGATTTGCGAAGTTGCCTCAGATCCACATCACCATATTCATGGCCTAACACGGATATCTTGCCTTCGGTCGGCCAGAGATACCCGGTGATCATGTTCAGGAGTGTTGTTTTGCCAGAGCCATTCAGGCCAAGCAGCGCCCAGTGTTCACCGTCATTGACCTGCCAATTGACATCGTTCAGCAGGGTGTGAGGGCCCCTTTTCCAAGTGACATGCTGTACATCAATAATCATGCGTTATTCCTTCCTTCTGTTATCCTCAATTGTCCTAGGTGTATTGTAGTCACAAAACGAAAGAGGTTTCAACGGTCATCACGCTGTCCTTGGTCGATCCCTGCGCAGAAATACAGCACACACACCAAGCAGTGGCAAAAACGAACATAACTTGATAACAAACGCAATGCTGGTCACGTCAATTAAGGAACCTAGCACAACCGAGCCAAGTCCAGCCATGCCGAACGACAGGCCGAAAAATAATCCGGATACCGTTCCAATATGACGAGGAAGCAATTCCTGTGCGTAGACAATGATAACGCTGAAGCCGGACATCAGGATGAGTCCAATCATTCCGCACAAGACCATGGACAAGACGGGTCCAGCGTAAGGTAGCAACAGTGAAAACGGTGCAGTACCTGCAATGGAGAACCAGATCATCGGTTTACGTCCATAGCGGTCAGCGAGTGGGCCACCGAGCAAGGTTCCGACCATGCCTGCAAATTGCAAAATAAACAGACAGATCTGTGCCTGGGAGAGAGGCAAGTGATATGCATCGGCATAATAGAAGGCGTAGTATCCAGTCATGCCAGCAATATATACGAATTTGGAGAACAGCAGCAGGATGAGAATGCCCATTGTAAAAGCGATGAATCCCCGGCTCACAGGCTGAGCTGTTGGCTCTGCGCCGCTTGATTTTAGAGGCTGCTGCTGCCGAATACGAGTTGCAGCAAGTTGGTCTCTGTACCAGCGGCTGACCAAAGACTGAATGAAGATGCCGATCAGGGCAAAGCCCATCAGCCACAGAAAACTACGCTGCCCATGTGGCAGCAGGATGAAGGCGACCAGCAATGGAGCAATGGCCTGCCCCGTGTTGCCTCCCACCTGGAAGATCGACTGTGCCATTCCACGCCCACGACCAGCTGCCATATGGGCCACGCGTGAGGATTCGGGATGGAGGATAGATGAGCCTATACCAATCAGTGCTGCCGAAACAAGCAGCATCCATAACTCGGAAGACAAGGCTAAGCCGAGAATGCCGATTAGGGAGAATAACATGCCTCCGGGAAGCAGAATCGGCATTGGCTTGCGGTCTGACATATAACCGACCAGTGGCTGAAGAACGGATGCGGTAATATTCAGGGTGAAGGCAATCCAGCCCATCTGGGCGAAGCTGAGCTGCATGGTTTGCTGGAACAGCGGGAAGGCAGACGGAACAACCGTCTGCATCGCATCATTCAGCAGATGAGCGAAGCTGACTCCGGCGAGTGCCCAATTGGCGGAGGAGTTGATTTGCATTTTGCTTAAAGTGGCCTGAGCCATGTGAGATCACCTCGAATTATTTTTTTCAATGATAAAAGATGGGGGTAGATCATGTCTTTGTGAAAAGTGCTTGGAAAGTGAGCACGATTTGCTATAATGTCAGCAGGTGAGGAAACGATGGAATTAAACATGACGCTAAATGGGTTGGAATTATGGAAAGCTACCGGAGGATTCGCGAATGAGCCGCATGTACATGACGACTGGTACCAGCTAACGCTGCCGGTCAGAGGCCAATGTCATCTGGTACAGGAACGGCACGTATACCCGCTAAAAGCAGGTATAGGGATTATTGCTCATCCCCAGACTGAGCATTATTTTGAAATAGGATCAGATTCAGCTGTCATTGTAATCAAGTTCCGTAAACCGCCATCAGGCAGTTTCGAAGATGTAGAGTCAAGTGGGGAACGAGCTGAGTTTCGGTCTACCCAGACTTTTGATCCGGCGGAGATCAGCAGTCTGTTTCGAGGCTGGAATTCCATTTTGTTAGATGACATGCCAGATTTGCTGCAAGTACAGGAAACAGAGCTGGCGGTCGAGACGTATCTAAGACGGATGTTGACGGGGCAGGTAAATGGAAAACAGATTGTAGATACCGGTACATTCGTAGACCCACATCTCCGCCGAGTGCTGGAGTACATTCACAGTGCCTACACGAGCCCAATGGATATTGATTCAATGGCGATGGTTGCTCATCAGAGCCGGTATCATTTCATGCGTTCTTTCAAGGCTGTTACGGGATCAACACCGTATCAATATCTGCTGAGTTTGCGCGTAGAAGAGGCGTCCAGAAGGCTTCGTCTTACGACTGATTCAGTGACGACAATCAGTTATGAGCTGGGATTTTCCAGCGTCAGTCAGTTTTACAGAGCCTTTCAGCGAGTGTATGTGATGACACCGATGGAATATCGGAATCACGTGTAGATTTCAATAGCCAGTCTCGCGTATGCGAGACTGCATTCAGAACATTACAGCATGACACTGATTTTTTTGTTGCCAAACGATGGAGACTTTGCTAAGATGGGAAAAAGTTAATGTAAGCGTATACATTTAGGTTAAAATTACAACGTTGTAATTATGGTTAACCATCAGAATACTTGAAGCAGTTTTAGCGAGATTGATGATAAAATAGCAATTCATCAATGGTAATAGAATTGATATACGGATAACTATAATCCATATACCAATTATGCAGAATATGCTCGTCTAAAAATTCAAACGTTGTAATTATGAAACGAAGGGAAGCGATTTAAGGTGAAGAGACGTATGTCCACGTTGTTCAGCTTGATCAGACGGGATAAGTATTTACTGCTGATGTTCTCGCCAATCTTTCTGTATTATCTCATTTTCATGTACCTTCCGATGCCTGGCGTGTTACTCGCATTTCGTAATTTCTTGCCGGGGCAGGGCATGTTCAGTGGGGAATGGGTAGGCCTGCGCTGGTTTGAGCAGTTCGTGAACTCCATCTATTTTTGGCGGCTGCTGCGCAACACGTTTTTGCTCGCATTTTTGCCGCTCCTGTTTGGCTTCTCCATCCCCATTCTGTTCGCGGTCTGCATCGTAGAGATCAAGAACCGGACATTCAAGCGATTTGCCCAGACCGTTACGTATCTTCCCCACTTCATCTCCACCGTCGTTGTAGCCGGCATGATTATCAACTTCCTGTCACCAACAGACGGTATCGTGAACACGCTAATCGCCAAGTTCGGCATGGACAAAGTGAACTTCATGATGGAGGCTGGCTGGTTTCGGACCATCTTCACCAGTTCAGACATCTGGCAGAGCTTCGGCTTCAGCTCCATCATCTACATTGCAGCCATTATGGGCATTGATCCCGAGATGTACGATTCCGGCAAAATTGACGGGGTCAACAAGTTTCAGGAGCTCTGGCACCTGACCCTTCCCAGCATCAAACCAACGATCGTCATTCTCCTGCTCCTGTCGCTTGGCGGCATTATGAGCGTAGGCTTCGAGAAAGTATATCTGCTCTACAACGGAGCCACCTATGAAACTGCCGATGTATTGTCTACCTACGTCTACCGGATGGGGATTGAGGGACAGAACTACGGTTTTGCCACAGCAGTGGGTTTGTTTAACTCCATTATCACCTTTGTGCTTGTCTTTGCAGCCAATTCCATGACCCGGCGCCTGACCAAGATGTCACTCTGGTAACACCATAACCGAACCCAAAGGAGATCCTGTATGCAAAAATCGAGTAGTGATCGGTTGTTCTACGGATGCGTTTACCTGCTGACCATACTGGCGGTCGTGATTACGTTGTATCCCTTCCTGTACGTGATTAGTATTTCATTCAGCTCGGTGGATGCCATCGACAAACAAAAAGTCGTGCTGTGGCCTGTCGGGTTCACCCTGTCAGGTTACCAAATGGTCCTGCAATACAAGGAGTTATGGGTTTCATTCTACAACACCGTCTGGTACACCGTGGTTGGCACGCTGTTGAATATCGTGGCGACTTGCCTCGCCGCCTTCCCGTTATCGAGACAGCAATTTTTTCTGCGTAGAAAACTGAATTTTTTTATCGCCTTCACCATGTATTTCTCGGGTGGACTCATTCCGGTTTACATGCTCATAACATCACTTGGGCTATACAATACCCGCTGGGTGATGGTGCTGCCTGTACTGGTCATTACGTTTAACGTCATGATCTGCCGCTCGGCTTTTGAAGGCATTCCGAATGAGATCTTCGAGAGTGCCAGTATAGACGGGGCCAACGAGCTGACGATGCTGTATCGTCTGGCGGTTCCGATCATCAAGCCAACACTGGCTGTCCTTACCCTGTACTATGCGGTATTCCACTGGAACAACTTTTTCTCGGCCCTATTATATCTGGGCAAACAGGATATGCAGCCCTTACAGATGTTCCTGCGAAGGGTGTTGATCATGGCTTCTCCGGAAGTGATGCAGAAGATGGGAGGTACGATGACTTCAGGTGCACTGGCGGTCTCCTCCCTTCAGGTTCGTTATGTATCCATTGTGGTCAGCATTCTGCCTATTGTTACGATCTACCCGTTTATCCAACGGTACTTCGTTAAGGGGATCACCCTCGGAGCCGTGAAAGGATAGCCTTTTTTACCCGAGCATCAGGATTGACCAAGGTTGTTCAGGACTGTTCATACCTAAGGAGGAATGATGGATGAGATTTAAAGGGGCAGGAAGAAAAAGTGTAATGGCAGCGATACTGGCAATCAGCCTTGCGGGTTGTAGCGGAGGAACAGGGGCAGGGACTGATGCGGGGAGTACCCCAACTAGCTCGGAACCTGCATTTAATTACACTGGTGCAGGACCGGTAACGGATCAGCCGGATGCCAAATTATCTGTTCTTGGAACCAACGCATGGACGACCAATGTGGATCTGTCTACCGCCGCAATTGTGAAGAAAATCGAGAGCAATGCCGGTGTTGAGGTCGATTGGGATCTGATTCCACCACAGAATTACGCGGATGCTGTGAATCCCAGACTGGCTGCCGGTACGGGATTGCCGGATATCGTCTACCTGCCGGATCAGGATCAGCTCATGAAATACATCAACAGTGGCCTGTTTATCCCGATTAACGACCTGGTGGAGAAGTACGGCGTGAATCTCAAAAAAATATATGAAAAGTCCCCTTCGGTTAAAGCCAGTTTAACGACGCCAGATGGTAAAATGTATTATATCCCGCAGCAGACGCTCACCAGAAACTATATGCCTGTGTTTATGATCAATCAGCGCTGGCTGAAGAAGCTGGGATTGAACGAACCGACTACACTGGATGAGTTCACAGCGATGCTGCGCAAATTCAAGACGGATGACCCGAATGGCAACGGGCAGGCTGATGAGATTCCTTTGTCCATGGAATCCAAATTTGTGTCGATGGCATTTGGTCCTGTTTTTGGTCTGGATCTGTCCAATCAATTCTATGCGGACGATCAGGGCAAGGTGCATTTCAGCTATTATGAGCCTGCCTACAAGGAATATCTGGCTTACTTGAACGGGTTGTACAAGGAAGGTCTGCTTGGGGTGGATTATGCCAGTACCACAAGTGATCAGGTGACCTCGCGCATCTCTCAGGATGTGACGGGAGCGACGTTTAATTTTAGCTGGTACATGTCGATGGTCTATAGCCCGCTCTTCAAGGATTATGATCCGGCAGAGCCCATCTTCAAAGGCATTCTGCCACTGAAAGGACCGCATGGGGACCAGTTCTATGTAGGACGTACACCGGTAAGTGGTATCTTTGGCATTACGCGTGATAGTAAAAATCCAGAGCTGGCTTTCCGTTTCCTGGACTATGCCGTAAGTGAGGAAGCGCAGACGTATTATACATGGGGCATCAAGGATGATACGTATACGGAAGAGAATGGCGTGAAGACATTCACGGACAAAGGCAAAGACAATGAATACATTCAGAAGCTCGGGATCGGCCCCGTCAATCTGCCTAACATTCAATCCACCGACTCTGCCGATTCTGTCGTAGCCGAATGGCATGCCAAGCTCGACAAGGAACTGGAGCCATACATCCGTGAACCGTTCCCGTTTGTCTACGCGCTGCCGGATGAGGCAAGTGTAGAGAGCATGGCGATGCCTGACATCACGACATATGTGGAAGAGATGAACTTCAAATTTATTAGCGGAGATGCCAGTCTGGATCAGTTCGACAGTTATATTGAAACATTGAAAAAGATGAATATTGAGCAGGTTATTGCTGGCAGACAGGCGCAGTATGATCGATATAAAGCTGCACAGCAATAAGTTTCCCAAGGTATGAAGGGTGTTGATTGATTTTGATAACCATTAAAGATATTGCCAAACTGGCGGGGGTGAGCTATAGCACGGTATCCAAGGCGCTTAACGATGATCCTCGAATCAAACCGGCGACGAAGCAGAAGGTGCTCGCCGTTGCGGAGAAACACCAGTATCGGAAAAATATGTTGGCTCGGCAGCTCTCCACGGGCAGAAGCAATATCATCGGTTTTGTGCTGGATGAGCTGAGTAATCCGTTGTTCTCGAACATATCCGGCAGTCTGCACGCGGAGCTGAAGAAACGGGGATACCAGATGATTCTGGTCGTCGCCGATGACGGGGTAGATGTGTTCAGCCAGCTGCGTGTGGACGGTTGTATCCTGTGGGACTATGCCTTGGACAATCGGGATGTATTCTGGAAAAAGTTCGCAACACTCAACATGCCATGTTTCGTGCTGGGTACAGATGAGACGCCCAACTCTCCATACATCAAGATTGATCGCAAAGAGGGCATATTCAAAGCAGTCGAGCACCTGCAATCGCTCGGTCATACCCGAATCGGTTTTATCGGCAACTCGCAGAATATCAAACTGGAAGGATACAGGGAAGCGATGCAGCGCACAGGCTTAATGTTCAACGAGGACCATGTACTGCCAGCACATTCCTCTTGGGAAGATGGATATTTTGCCATACGTAATCATACATTTGGCCCGGAGTCACCCACGGCTTTTATCGGATTGAACAACCTGGTGACCCGGGGTGCGCTGCGGGCCTTGCTCGAAGCGGGTTACAGTGTCCCACGGGATATCTCATTAATCGGTTACGATGATCTGCCAGATATGCAATATGCCGAGGTCGCACTGACAACGATTGGACCACCACTGGATGAACTGGCTGCGCAGGCCGCTGAGCTGATTGTATCGTTGATCCGTGATGAACACGTGGACTATCCGGTGGTAATTCAGCCGAAGTTGAATCATCGCAATTCCACGGCAATATGCCAGTAACGAAGAACAGGAATGATTAGACGCACATGTGCACGTTAAGGATGGTACAACATTCAAGGAGGTGTCCGTTATGCAGGTACAGACGCAATTATCCTGGTCTGAGCGAATAGCAGAGACGATTATCCAGCAATGTGACGGAGACGGCTATCATGCGTTTCCTTCTGAACGATGGGCTTATGTTCAGGGTATGACACTAATGGCAATGGCGCGAACGGGTAAACAGTACGGCAAGGATGAGTATATTGCTTTTATGAAGAGACATATGGATATGTATGTGCAGCAAGATGGTTCCATTGCGACGTATTCACTTGAAGAATACAACCTGGATCAGGTCAATCAGGGCAAAAACCTGTTTGGATTGATGGATACTACCGGAGATCAACGATACACGGAAGCAGCACATCTACTGGCAACGCAACTTGCAGGGCAGCCTCGAACATCCGAAGGCGGCTTTTGGCACAAAAAGATCTATCCATTCCAGATGTGGCTGGATGGATTGTATATGTCGTCTCCTTTTCTTGCTCAGTATGCGAAGCAGTTCAATCGTCCGGAATTATGGGATGAGGTAGCTCATCAGATCTTGCTGATTGAACGCAAGACGCGTGATCCACGCACCGGGCTGCTCTATCATGGCTGGGATGAATCCAAAGAACAGGTCTGGGCCGATGCGTTGACTGGATGCTCCGCACATTTCTGGAGTCGCGCGATGGGCTGGTATGCGATGGCTATTGTAGACAGTGTGGAGCATTTCCCTGTGCATCATCCGAAGCGTGGAACGATTATTGGTATCTTCGAACGGATGTGTCATGCATTGGTTCGCGTGCAGGAGCAGGAGAGTGGGTTGTGGTTCCAAGTACTCGATCAGGGTTTCCGCAAGGGCAATTATCTGGAAGCTTCCGGCTCAAGCATGTTCGTGTATGCACTCGCAAAGGGTGTACGGTTGCGTTATCTGGAGCCACATTTCAGAGAGGCGGCGGAGAAAGGCTGGAACGGACTGATCTCCAGATTGATGGAAGAGACCGCTGACGGAGTGAGGCTGAATGGAATCTGCCACGGGGCAGGACTCAGTCTGGACCGGGACGGCTCTTACAGCTACTATGTGAGCGAAGCAGTTGTAAGCGATTCCTTTATGGGCTTGGCTCCGTTATTGCTGGCTGCGCTGGAAATGGAGCGATTGTCATGAGTAAGCAGGTATCACCGTATACAGATCAGGATCAAAAAACCCAACATTATAACGTTGCTTCGGATGGGACGGGTGATTATGCTACCATACAAGCCGCCATTGATGCCGTTCCGGATCATGCAACGGAGTGCTTCGAGATCCGAATTAAGTCAGGTGTATATTATGAGAAGCTGCATATTGAGAAGCCCATGATTCATCTGGTAGGCGAGGGAGCGGAGCAGACCGTCATTACGTATGATGATCATGCACTCAAGAAGTTTCCAGACGGATCACAGTATCACACGTTTCATTCGTATACTGCCTTCATCGGAGCTGACGATTTTACAGCCGAGCGACTTTCTTTTGTTAATTCTGCTGGGCCAGGTAAGGTAGTAGGTCAGGCGTTGGCTATTTATGTGGACGGAGATCGGGCTGCATTCCGTGATTGTCGCTTTATCGGCCATCAGGATACGATCTTTACCGGGCCATTGCCGGAGCAACCGCTGGATCGCAGCTACTTTGGCGGGCCACGAGATGGTGCGGAGCGGCGAAAGCTGCGTCAATATTATGAGGACTGTTACATTGAGGGCGACATCGATTTTATTTTCGGCTCGGCTACGGCTGTATTCAAGGGTTGTGAGATCTTTGCGAAGAACCGTTTGTCTGATGCGGCGGCTGCGAACGGAGAAGTGAACGGCTGGATTACCGCGGCTTCTACACCCGAGGATGTACGTTATGGGTATGTATTTATCGATTGTGATCTGACCAGTAACGCACCCCCCCAGTCGGTATACCTTGGTAGACCTTGGCGTAATCATGCCAAAGTCTGTTTCTTGAACTGTTGGATCGGTGCTCATGTGAAGCAGGAGGGCTGGCATAACTGGAACAAAGCCGATGCGGAAGCGACGGTTGTGTACGCCGAATATCACAGTGCCGGACCTGGGGCCGGAAATGCGACGGTGCGGGTCCCATGGGCGAGAACACTCAGTGAGCAGGAAGCAGCCGAATACGCGATACCTCTTGTTCTGTCCGGTGTGGACGGGTGGCAACCTTTCGGTGAGGAGAAGGGCTAATCAGTGACAATTCAACTTTCTACTATTGCAAATTAAAAGATAAAGGCTTTCTTTCAAGTCTCTTAAAGACTTGGTAGAGAGCCTTTTTTGTGCGGCATCTTACATTTTTCGCCCCCCATAGAAATAATTTATCCCTTATCTGATTTGCATTTTACTGATTAAATACAGGGTGAGGATCTGTAAATTCCCTGTAAAATTTGGATGGTGTCTGTTAAAAAAAGAAAACGAGAGGGAAGGTCCATTTTGGTAAGGGAAGGGAGTGAGGAGGCACTTAGCGTCAGACGGTTTGATGAGGCTCGAATTGATCGCCGATTACATGTGAGTGCACCAGTGAAGCTTTGTCTGCAAGGTGAGAATAACCTAGTACAGGAGGGATTTTGCTTGAATAAAGCTGTTCGATTCCGCCCGGTCATTACATTCGCTTTGGCATTTCTTCTGATTATTTCGTGGTTTGCACCTAGAGCTGACGCCGCTGCCTTATGGCAGGCAGGCACCGCATACAAGAAAGGAGATCTCGTAACATATCAAAATAAAGATTATGAGTGTATTCAGCCCCATACAGCGTTGACTGGTTGGGAGCCTTCCAATGTTCCTGCATTGTGGAAATACGTCGGTGAAAATACCGGCGGAGGGGGAGAGACTCCGGGTCCTGATACGACACCTCCTTCTGTGCCGACTGGTCTGACCACATCCTCCATCACGGACACCTCAGTCAATCTGGCTTGGAGTGCATCCACGGATAACGTGGGCGTAACGGGATATGAGGTGTATCGAAACGGTGTTCTCGTGACAAGCACCTCAGGTGCAACGGCTGTAGTAACGGGACTGACAGCTGGCACGACTTATGTTTTTACGGTAAAAGCAAAAGATGCCGCAGGCAATACATCTGCTGCGAGCACATCCCTCAGTGTAACGACTTCCAACGGATCTTCTCATCCTGGGCCAACCGGCAGCAAATGGCTGATCGGCTACTGGCACAACTTCGACAATGGTTCTACCAATATCAGACTTCGTAACGTATCAACAGCCTATGACGTCATTAATGTCTCCTTTGCCGAACCGATTTCACATGGCAGCGGAACGCTTGCCTTTACTCCATATAATGCGACGGTAGCCGAATTCAAATCCGATATTGCCTACCTTCAAAGCCAAGGAAAAAAAGTGCTGCTTTCCATGGGGGGAGCCAATGGCACCATTGAACTCACCGATGCGACCAAGAGACAGCAGTTTGAAGAATCGTTAAAATCAATTATTTCGACCTATGGTTTCAATGGTCTGGATATCGATCTGGAAGGAAGCTCCCTGTCTCTTAATGCAGGGGATACCGATTTCCGTAGTCCGACGACACCGAAGATCGTTCATCTCATCAATGGCGTAAAAGCGGTTAAATCTCATTTTGGCGCCAATTTCATCCTGACGGCAGCACCGGAGACGGCCTATGTACAGGGCGGATATCTGAGCTATGGCGGCCCTTGGGGCGCATACCTGCCAGTCATCCATGCCTTGCGTAATGACCTGACGCTGCTTCATGTACAGCACTATAATACGGGCTCCATGGTGGGGCTGGATGGGCGCTCCTACGCCCAAGGAACAGCAGATTTCCATGTGGCCATGGCTGAAATGCTGCTTCAAGGCTTTAATGTAGGCGGAAGCTCAGGACCATTCTTTAGTCCCTTGCGACCGGACCAGATTGCAATCGGTGTACCGGCTTCCCAGCAAGCTGCCGGAGGCGGTTATACGACGCCAGCTGAGCTGCAAAAGGCACTGAATTATTTGATCAAAGGTGTGTCATACGGCGGCTCCTACACCCTTCGCCAACCTGCTGGTTATGCAGGCCTTAAGGGGATTATGACCTGGTCGATTAATTGGGATTCGTATACGAACAACCAGTTCTCAAACGCACATCGCTCATTCCTGAATGGTTTTAGCACGCAAACAACAAAGGAGGCTGTGTACTAAATGCCAAATGTAAATAAACACACGGTTTGGAAGAAAACCGCAACGTTTTTCCTGGGTCTGTCCCTGCTCTTATCCGTTATTATCCCTTCATTTACACTCCAACCTGCTACGGCAGAAGCAGCGGATACTTATAAAATTGTTGGTTATTACCCGTCCTGGGCTGCGTACGGGAGAAACTATAATGTAACCGATATTGATCCGAATAAAGTGACGCATATCAACTATGCTTTTGCTGATATTTGCTGGAACGGGGTTCATGGAAATCCGGACCCTTCAGGGCCAAATCCTGTGACCTGGACCTGTCAGAATGAAAAAAGCCAGACGATCAATGTGCCCAACGGAACGATCGTACTTGGCGATCCTTGGATCGATACGGGTAAGACATTTGCAGGAGATACGTGGGATCAACCCATTGCAGGCAATATCAATCAGCTGAACAAGTTGAAACAGATTAATCCTAATCTGAAGACAATCATCTCCGTGGGAGGATGGACGTGGTCCAACCGCTTCTCTGATGTAGCTGCGACTGCGGCAACCCGAGAGGTATTTGCGAACTCTGCCGTAGACTTTCTGCGGAAGTACAATTTTGACGGGGTGGATCTGGACTGGGAGTACCCGGTATCTGGCGGGCTCGATGGTAATAGCAAACGTCCTGAAGATAAGCAGAATTACACCCTGCTCTTGAGCAAAATCCGTGAAAAGCTGGATGCAGCGGGGGCTGTAGACGGCAAGAAGTATCTGCTTACGATTGCCAGCGGTGCATCTGCGACCTACGCTGCGAATACAGAGCTTGCAAAAATTGCTGCCATCGTCGACTGGATTAACATCATGACATACGATTTTAACGGGGCTTGGCAAAAGATCAGCGCACATAATGCACCATTGAACTATGATCCTGCGGCTTCAGCCGCTGGCGTGCCAGATGCCAATACATTTAATGTAGCTGCCGGAGCACAAGGGCATCTGAATGCAGGTGTGCCGGCTGCTAAACTTGTGCTTGGTGTTCCATTCTATGGACGTGGCTGGGATGGATGTGCTCAGGCAAATAGCGGCCAGTATCAGACGTGCACGGGTGGTTCTTCCGTTGGAACATGGGAGGCAGGCTCCTTTGATTTCTACGATCTGGAGGCCAATTACATCAATAAAAACGGGTATACCCGTTACTGGAATGACACGGCCAAAGTGCCATATCTCTATAATGCATCCAACAAGCGCTTTATCAGCTATGACGATGCGGAGTCTGTTGGGTATAAAACGGCTTATATCAAGAGCAAAGGACTCGGTGGGGCGATGTTCTGGGAGCTGAGCGGTGACCGTAACAAAACGCTCCAAAACAAGCTGCAATCGGATCTGTCCAATGGAGGCACCTTGCCGCCAGTAGATACGACAGCACCGAGCGTACCCGGAAATGCCCGTTCGACAGGCGTGACGGCAAACGCGGTGTCGCTGGCCTGGAATGCTTCAACAGATAATGTAGGTGTGACCGGTTATGACGTCTACAACGGTGCTAATCTTGCGAACTCCGTCAACGGGACGACGGCAACGATCAGCGGACTTACAGCGGGTACATCATATAGCTTTACGGTAAAAGCAAAAGATGCGGCAGGTAATCTGTCTGCAGCCAGTAATGCTGTAACCGTAAGCACAACGGCTCAGCCGGGAGGTGATACGCAGGCTCCAACTGCACCAACGAACCTCGTTTCGACGGGTCAAACATCCTCAAGCATTACACTTAGCTGGACGGCATCGACAGACAATGTAGGTGTAACGGGTTATGATGTGTACAACGGAACGGTACTGGCAACAACGGTGACCGGGACGACGGCAACGATCAGCGGGCTTGCAGCGGATACCTCGTACACATTTACGGTGAAAGCAAAGGATGCGGCGGGCAATCTGTCTGCTGCGAGTGGTGCTGTGACTGTAAAAACGGCAACAGGAACGACGAACCCGGGAGTTTCCGCTTGGCAGGCGAACACAGCTTACACTACAGGACAGGTGGTCACGTATAGCGGCAAGACGTACAAATGCTTACAATCCCACACATCCTTACCCGGGTGGGAGCCATCCAACGTTCCAGCATTGTGGCAGGTTCAATAGTTAAAATATGGATTACAACATTTTTAATTGAAGCGTGCAGCATAAAAAATAGAAAACCAAAAACCACCGGCTCTCTTGATCCGGTGGTTTTTGCTGCGTTATTTCAAAGTAGCCTCCCAAAAGGCTATCTATTAAAAATCGAAGTTGTCTGGATCAGGTCCAACGCGTACATCTTCGTTCAGGGCACTGATCTGATCCATCTCTTCATTTGAAAGTTCAAAGTCGAAGATGGAGGAATTCTCGATAATCCGGTTTTCCTTGGTGGACTTCGGAATTGTAATGACTCCATTTTGCAGATCCCAACGCAGGATTACTTGTGCAACCGATTTGCCTTTGGCTGAAGCAATCGCCGTGAGTACCGGATTGTCCAGCAGTTGCCCTTGCATCAGAGGGGACCAAGCTTCAAGCTGGATACCATTTTTTTCACAGAAAGCCTTAAGCTCAACCTGAGTCAGGCGAGGGTGGTATTCCACCTGATTGATCATCGGGTTCACTTTGGCATCCTGCATCAGGTCTTCGAGATGATGAATCTGGAAGTTGCTTACGCCAATAGCCTTAATGCGGCCGGCTGCGTACAGCTCCTCGATTGCTTTCCAGGCTGCTTTGTATTTGCCTGCTTTTGGCCAGTGAATCAGATACAGATCCAGATATTCCAGTCCCAGTTTGTTCAAGGTGGTATCAAAAGCGGCAAGTGTCTCTTCATATCCGAGGTCTGCATTCCATACTTTGGATGTCACGAACAGTTCTTCGCGCTTCAGGTTGTTCTCTTGCAAAGCTTCGGCAATCGCTTGGCCCACACCGGCTTCGTTACCGTATATTGCAGCAGTATCGATGCTGCGGTAGCCATGTTTAATCGCATTTTTCACGGCTGCAATCAACTCAGATCCTTCTTCTACCTTAAATACGCCAAGTCCGAACCAAGGCATATGAACACCATTGTGCAGCATTACTTTGGATTGTAAATGTTGTGCGGTTTGTATTGTTGTCATGAGAGTTCCTCCTTCAATTGTGTAAAAATCAGTCCTTTGAAGCTGAATTTCCGTTATTTCATCATACAAAATCAAATCATAGTAGATCAAATTGGGTTCAACGTATATAGTATAGTAAAATACGATGTGAAACCGGTTCCCTCATAAATTTGGAACCAATATTCCCAGGCCGATCCCAATGGTCGGGATGCAACTTAGAACGAAGCCTTCTCTATTTCGGCGGGTACATGTTGATCCTTGCTTTCCAGCATTTTAGCCCATGCAGTCAGGATTACGGCTATGAAAACCATCAAGGCACCAACCCATGTCGTGTGAATCAAACCTATGGAGTCATTGATCACGCCACCCAGATAGGCACCTATGGCAATGCCTGCATTAAATGCGGCGATGTTAAAGGCTGAAGCTACATCCTTGGCCTGTGGTGCATATCGTTCAGCCAAGGTTACTACATACATCTGAAGACCAGGAACATTCATGAAGGCGAGCAGGCCCATACCCATAATGGTGAGCAGTGCTGCCAACTTGAACGGGACGGTAAAGTACATGATGCCCAGAATGATGGTCTGAATGATGAACATGTAGAAGAGCGCCTTGAGCGGGTTGCGGTTGGCAGCTCTGCCGCCGATGATATTGCCCACTGCAATGGCAATTCCGTACAACAACAGAATGAACGCTACTGTTTTCTCGGAATAGCCGCTGATATCATGTAACAACGGGGACAGATAAGTAAAGACAACAAATGTTCCTCCGTACCCAACGGCAGTGATGGCAAAAGCCAGCAGTAAGCGTCCACCTGTAACCAGCTTCAGCTGATCCCGAAATGCTGTTCGTGTTCCGCGTTTCAACGTGGATGGCACGAGTATCAGGTTCCCAATCATCGCAACGATGCCAACTACAACAATCAGGATAAATGCAGCACGCCAGCCCCAATGTTGACCGATGAGTGTACCAAGAGGTACGCCCGTTACCGTGGCTATTGTAAGGCCGGAGAACATAATGGCAATGGCACTTGCTCTGCGGTTGGCAGGTACCAGATCCGCTGCAATAGTGGAGCCGATGGACATGAATACTCCGTGTGCCAGAGCGGATACCACGCGTGCAATGAGTAACATGGTGATACCCGTTGATAGCGCAGCCATCGTGTTACCCGCAATGAAGATAACCATGATGGCAAGCAGTAGCGTTTTGCGTGATACGGTAGACGTCAGTGAGGTCAGGACAGGAGCCCCAAAGGTAACGCCTAAGGCATATAAGGTAACGGTCAGTCCCGCTGTAGTTACGGAAATGCCCAGGTCATCTGCAATGAGGGGCAGTAGCCCAACGCTGATAAACTCAGTGGTACCGATAGCAAATGCACTAATGGCCAGCGCCAGCAGCGCCCATGTGCTGCGTTTTGAATCTTGTAACATTTCTTGCTCAACTCCCCAGAATGTAGATTTACGTACCGGCAAATGCTATTATGAGTTATTCAGTATAGATTGAATAGTACGTACTTTTTAGTACCCTACGTACTTTTTGGTGCCTATACAGCATGCATCGGATGTAATTCAATTCATCAGGGAGGAAACAAGTAATGGTTCGAAAAAAATATAACATCTCGGTTGAAGCAACGTTGGAGGTGATCGGTGGCAAGTGGAAATGCGTCATTCTATGTCATCTGACACATGGGAAAAAGCGAACCAGTGATCTTAAGCGTATTATGCCCGCTATTACACAGAAAATGTTAACACAGCAACTGAGAGAGCTTGAAAACGACGGAATCGTGAACCGGATTGTATATAATCAGGTCCCACCCAAGGTAGAGTACGAATTGAGTGATTATGGGCGGAGTCTTGAACCGATTCTTAATGCGCTCTGTAATTGGGGAGATCAGCATATTGTGAAGGAATACGGAGACAAATCAGCAGTGTTGGAAGATAACGGGCTGAATGATTTTAACTCGGACAATAGGGAGCTGGTGCAACCGTGAACTATGAGATTTTATATGATGGTGCTTTTGCGATGCTTAAAGTACATTTGCAGCGGGGAGAACGTTTCAAGGCCGAAAGCGGTGCGATGGTATCCATGACTCCGACGGTTGAACTGAAGGGTTCAGCGGAAGGTGGAATGTTTGCCGGGTTCGGTCGAATGCTGAGCGGGGAGAAGTTCTTCTTCCAGGAACTGACGGCTGCGGGCGGATCGGCAGAGATTCTACTCTCGCCTTCAAGCATGGGCGATGTGGAAGCCGTTGAATTGGACGGTTCCTATTCACTCTATGTGCAGAAAGACGGATTTCTGGCAGGTACCGAGGGCATTCAGGTAAATACCAAAATGCAAAACCTGAAGAAAGGTCTCTTTTCGGGAGAAGGTTTCTTTATTATTGAGATCAGCGGGCGTGGGACTGTATTTCTGTCTTCCTATGGTGCAATCCATGCGATCAATCTGGCTGCGGGTGAAGAAATGATCGTGGATAACGCCCATTTGGTGGCATGGCCCCATTATGTAGATTACCGTATTGAGAAAGCTTCACAAGGCTGGTTATCCAGTGTGACAAGTGGAGAAGGATTGGTATGCCGGTTCCGTGGAGAAGGAACCATTCTTATACAGAGCCGCAATCCGCAAGGATTCGGACAATGGGTGAAGCAGTTTATCCCTGCGCGCTAAATATTATTGCAGAAGAACACACAGAGTTGCAACGGATGTGTTTCCATCATCGTTATAGGAATAACGGACTTGCTTGAATGTCTGATGGGTACACATTCTGCTGCATAAGTCACACATCATGGAGGTATGAAATGACAAGCTCACGGTATAAAAATGCACAGGAAAGCCCGGGATACCTGCTCTGGCAGGTTACATCGATGTGGCAAAAGGAAGTACGCAGAGTGCTGGAGCCCCTCGAACTGACACAACCGCAATTTGTATTGTTGCACGCCTGTCTATGGCTCAATGAACACGATGAGGAAGGTAGAGGCGTTACGCAAGTTCAGATTGCCCAATTTGCCAAAGTGGACGTTAACGTGACTTCTCAGGTGCTGCGTGCTCTTGAAAAGAGAGGGTTGATTACCCGTGCTCGTCATCAGACGGATACACGTGCCAATATTATCACAACAACGGAAGAAGGAACCCGATTGGCTGTGGAGGGAATCCATCTGGTCGAGGAATCGGACAAGGCATTTTTCGAAACATTGGATGATCGTAAGGGAGAGTATTTGGAGATCATGCAAGAGTTTCTTCGCCAAAAAACAGAGGGCTAATCCATAATATAAATTTTTTTATTTTATTAAACTACATATTGTAGTGGAATTGGAAATTTTTCTGAATACTATTGATTATAATGTCTATGCAAAAACAAAATGAACCTCCTGACTTCATCCGTCGGGAGGTTTATTTCAGTTGCTTCAATCGATTCGGTAGGACGCAAACGGCTCGCGGCGGCGGAAAGAGTCACTGATCTGATCCAGATCGGACAACAGCTCATCTGGCAGTGACACGTCCAGACTAGCGAGATTGTGTTCCAGCTGTTCAGTGCGTGTAGCGCCGACAATTACTGTGGATACAGCCGGGCGTGCCAGCAGCCATGCGAGTGACAGCACGCTCGGGGAGCAGCCATATGAAGCAGCTTTAGCACTCACTTGTTCACTTAGCTGGATGTTATGCTCCAGCAGGAAACGGTTGAAGGACGGATCGGTGTCTGCTCTGGACCCGGAAGGCACACTTGCCTGTCCGTTATATTTACCCGTGAGAATGCCACCTGCCAGTGGGAAATACGGGATAATGCCTACACCCTGATCCAGACACATCGGTATCAATTCTAGCTCAGGTGTACGGTCAGCCAGAGAGTAACTGGTTTGGGTGGAGATGTAGCGTACATAACCTTTCTGTTCACTGATCCCCAGTGCTTTCATCAGCTCCCAAGCTGCATAGTTGGAGGCTCCGATGTAACGGACTTTACCGGAAGTGACCATATCGTCCAGTGTGCGCAGTGTCTCATCCAGCGGTGTATGCGGATCAAAGGTATGGATCTGATACAGATCCACATAATCCGTTTGCAGACGCCGCAGGCTATCTTCCAGCTCTTGTTGCAGATGGTAGCGGGAGGATCCGCGCCCATGAGGACCATCATGCCGGGGAAGTCCGGCTTTGGTAGCAAGCACCGCGTTTTCCCGTCGACCTGCGAGGGCCTGTCCGATGATGCGTTCTGATTCTGTACCTGCATAGATATTGGCGGTATCGATAAAGTTGATGCCCTGATCCATCGCTGCATGAATAATGCGGGTAGAAGCTGCTTCATCCGCGCGTTTGCCGAACGCATTGGTGCCGAGCCCCAGTGCCGACACACGCAGACCACTATTGCCCAAATGTCGATAATCCATCATTCATCGCTCCTTCTCTGTAAACCTTGGTAATGCAGATTATAACGTAATCTATTGAAAACGTGTTATTAATATAGTTAAATGATTCTAAGAACCCGTTATTAAAGGAGATATGATGGAAAACAGTGCTGCACATTTAACAAGGCGGAAGCCGAAGAAACCGAAGAAGAGATGGAAGAAGCCGTTGATCATCATCCTGAGTGTGCTGCTGGTGTTGGGAGGACTCGGATTTATCTATCAAAAGCAACTCGTCGTGTTTGCATTTAACCTGTTTGCTTCGGATACCGTAAAGGAAACGCTCGATGAATCCTTCAAGCCGGTTGGTGATAAGGATGCACCCGTTGTTGAACATACCGATCCTTTCTCGCTGTTGCTGCTAGGGATTGACCAGCGGGATAATGAACCAAGCCGTTCTGATACTATCATCTATTCCGTCGTGCGTCCAGAAGACAATAAAGTGCTGCTACTGTCCATTCCACGTGATTCCTATACCGAGATTGTCGGTCGGGATGTGAAGTCGAAGATCAATTCAGCTTATGCCCACGGTGAAGCCAAGATGGCGATGGACACGGTGGAGAATCTGCTGGGGAACAAAGTGGATTTCTATGCCGCAATTAATTTTAACGGGCTCAAGGATATTGTCGATGCGGTGGGCGGTGTTGAACTGCCGATCAAAAAGAATATTGAGAACAAATCAAAAGCGCATGAAAAGCTGTTTGTCGAAGCCAACAAACCAATCTATAGCGGTGAAGAAGCGCTTGGATATGTGCGTTATCGGGAAGATTCCGATTTCAATCGGACGATGCGTCACCGGATTTTCTTAAGTGCCTTCATGAATCGTGCGCTGGAGGTCAAAAATCTGACCAAGATTCCGGATGTAATCCAGATTGCCGGATCGAATTTTACAACCAACATGACCTCGGACTTTATCGTGAAATTTGCCGAGTCCTTATATATGAAAGACAGCATCCCAACGATCAGCAATTATATGCTGAAGGGTGAGGGTGCAACGCGCAGTGGCACATGGTACTACGATCTGTCGGAGGACGATCTGCAATATGTGCGTGGCATGATCGCCAGTTGGCTGGACCCGGATGCGACTGAGATAATTGAGCCCGAGTCAGCCGAACAATCGGAGACGAGTGATGCGGCATAGTCATCGATTCTTGTGATGGAGAAGTTGTGGTTGTGCACTCCGCCAACTCCGAAATGGATCAGAGATTTTGCCAAATGTACCTGGAATGCCAAGGTGTATGTATATGAATATAAGTCCGGAGAAGCGTATGCTTCCCGGCTTTTTTGCGTTTGAGATTCTTTGGATGAAATATTGCACGGATATATCTAATGTTTAAACCTCTTTTTATGGCATACATATAGTAAAATATAGGGAAAAGATTAAACATCAACCAACGGAGGAAGCTCATGAGGGATTTTAAGGAACGGCTTCAACAGGTTCAGGAGCAGCAGAAGCAACTGGCGAAGGAGTATCACGCCCTGCTCCAGGAATACCAGTCCGATGACCTGATCGTTCAGAATGAACAGCTGCAAGAACAGTACGAAGCCCACAAGCTCAAGCTGCAACAGCTCGAACTTCGCTCGCGCAAGATGGAAGAAGAGAATGCACGTCTTCGCATGGCGTTATCCGAACAGATGCTGGATGAGAAGCTGAATCTGATCCGGGTATTCCGGGAGAAGATGGAGACCTATTTTCAAGGGAAAACAGCGGTACATAATGATCGAATTGCATCTCATGAACATCGAACCAAATCCAATCTAAACGCCCTGTACAACCGGGCAGCACAGGAGTTGCAAGAAGATTCTCACGAAGTGAAGGAGAGGATTGCTTACCTTGCGGCAGAGGTGAATGAGCGGATTGAAATGCACAGACAGGCCGTACGGGAGAGAGAAGAGGCTTTACGTGGGAACATGGGTCGTGGGTATGAGCAGATGGCGGAGGAGGGATTGAGCGAAGAGACTATTCAACGCCGGATCAAGCAGAATCGTATGGAGATGAAAATCGGACTCAGCTGGATCAACAAAGTAGCCATCCTGCTTCTCATTCTGGGTGTTGGAGCAGCATTCCAATACTCGTACTCGACCTGGTTTAATGACGAGATGAAGAGCGGAGCCTTTTTCCTGCTCGGTGCACTGATGCTAGCGGGAGGAGAGTGGCTGTTCCGTCGCAAAAGGCAGACGTTCGCGATGGGGCTGCTCGGCGGCGGGATCTCCGTGTTGTTCGGATCCATCTTCTATAGTTACTTTTTACTGCATATTATCGGGTTATATACGGGACTTGGCTTGTCTGTATTGGTATCGGCAATCTCTGTATTGCTGTCCTTGAGATACCAGTCGAAGACCATCTGTTCATTGGGTCTAGTAGGTGGATATCTTCCGCTATTCTCCTACATGTTCTCGTTCGGGCTTGAGGGCCCTGCTGTCTATGTAGCCATGATCTATCTGCTGCTCTTAAACGGCATTATTGTATTCATCTCATTCGGCAAACGTTGGCCTGTGGTACACTATATCAGTTTTCTGTTCAACACACCGTCCATGCTCATCCTCTTATGGCTGTCGCCAAGTGAGAAGATTGGCATGCTGTATTCCATTGTGACGTTTGCATTATATCTGGGCATTACGCTGGCATATCCGTTCAAACACCGGATGAAGTTAACCTGGTGGGATTTCGCTCTACTCGCCATGAATACGAGCATTAGTTGTCTGATGTTATACGTGTTATTTGATGTGGCGGGTTGGAATGATGCTCAGGGCTTGCTGGCGTTAATCTTCTGCGTGGTGTATCTGGGCCTCGCACGATTCGTTCAGCGCAATATGGCTCAGGAGAAACAGACGATTCTACTCTTTTATGCCACTTCCCTAACCTTCGCCATTCTGATTATTCCGTTCCAGTTCGGGGCCAAGTGGTTATCGATGGGTTGGTTAATTGAAGGCGTTCTGCTAGTAACGCTCGGACATCTGAAACGGCTCAAATCGGTGGAACGTGCCGGATGGGGCATCGTGCTTCTATGTCTAATCACTTTCGTGTACTATGATCTGCTGGCGCTAATCTTCATCGGGGAACGTTCTTACTTTATGTTAAAATACACCAGCATCACGCTGGGAACCTTACTTATTACACTGTATTATGCCTGGGCAGTTCACAGCAGTTCATCTTCCAGAGAGAGATTCAATTACAGCGCGCTGGAGCTGGGTTTCCTGAACGGATTCAAGTATGTAGCACTTGCGAATCTGTGGTTATACGTACTGTATGAGTCGAATGAATTGTATACCAGAGCTGTCGATGGGACGTTCCTGTTATACATGTTCTACAAGTTGTTGATGTTCGCAGCACTCACCATTGCATTGGCCTATGGACTGAGCAAAGTGACGTTGTTACGTGATCGCTTCGTGCAAGTGTACACCACCTTCCTTCATGCCGTTGGCTGCTGTATTGCACTGGCCGTAACCTTAACCATGCCAGCGCTTCAGCCCGAAGTTCAGCAGCATACAGCGGCTGAGATTGTTGGTTTACTGGTGCTGATCATCTTTAACGTAGGGGTATTCTTTGCAGGAAGGGATCTACTGATTGCAGGCATCCGAGGGCAGTTCAAGAGCATTGAATGGTACCCGGTTATCGCAGGGGTATATCTGCTGGGTGTCATCACCGTATTTCTGACGATTCAGTTCCAGTGGGGCGATGTGGGGCTGATGTTCAGCCTGATCTATCTGCTGCTGGCGATTCTCTATATTGCGTATGGATTCCGTAGAAAATATGTCATGATTCGGCGTCTGGGTCTGGGACTAACGTTGTTCGCCACGGGTAAGATGGTGTTCTATGATGTGGGTATGCTGACCTCGGGCAGCAAAATCTTTGCCTATTTCAGCTTTGGCGTACTATTGCTGGGGATTTCCTACCTGTATCAGAAGGTGTCCAGCCGGATGGAGGAAATACAGTCCAGAGAAACAACAGCGAAGCCTGACGACGAACCGAATGTACCTGAGGAAGAACAAGATTGATGTAACGATTCTACTTCCAGCCCATGATGTGTTAGCAATGTATCACTAAGGAGAAAAGAATAGGATACAACCCAGAGGGGGCAGTTTGAACTGGTGTATGTTTTCATTTGAACTAATGGAAGGACTCCGGAAGTGTTTCAAATCCAGAGTTCTTCCAAAATTCTTTACTCCTTGTTCTTAATTTCTTCGACGACTTGAATGCCGTTTGCTTTTCCATTAAGATATCCTTGCTCATAGTAGTCTATGCCATCAGGGGTTATAGTTACTGCAACTGTCTCCGGATCATTCTCTACGGGTTGTGCAACGATATATCCTCTGTCTAGCAGATATGAAATTGCCCTGTACTTTTCTATGTTTTCCTTTTGATAGAATCTATTGCTCGGTAAAAGCACCGCAGAATTTTCAGTAAACCAAGCTGAATATATTTGCTCCGTAATATCGTATCTTTCTTGTATTCTCTCTTTAATTTGAAGCTCTCTTTCATCGAGCATACTCACACCTCCGGAAATTAAGTTAAAATCACGGGTCTAGCTATTGATCATACCTTGAAAATGAACTAAGCCTATAAAAAATAAAATATACCTATTAAGAGGGACTTGCTCCAAAATGTCTATCTTAAAGGGTATATTTTTAATAGCAACCTAACTGAAGAAGATTTCTTTTTATTCATCAAAACTACGTTCTGTCTTCCAGTACCAGAACTTCTCGCCCTGAGAGATTAGAAAGCGATCTAACCATGTTTCAAAATTACTGTAAAATCGGCTTGCGTAATCCACAGGATTTAAACTCTCACAAAGTAGCAAGTAATCTTGATCCTGAGAGCGACAACGTTCTAAATCGATTAAAATTCGATCATCAAGAATTTTGGCGATCACAATCTTATTATCTGATGCTTCATTGTAATGTATAACATCCTGGGCTGAATATAAGAAGCTCTCCCCGCCATATACAGGGTCTTCAAATAAGGATGCTCCATTACATATTTGTAAAAAGCTTATGTAATCTGGAGGCAATGCAACAGAAAAATACTCGTAAAGTTCCTTTAATTTATCTTTGGATGCACCAGGTTTGAATCTATTCATAACAGTCGTTTTCCCAGTAGGAGCAAGTATTTCAATCTGACCTTCATTTTGGTCTGACCATTCCTTAAATGCTTTAATTAACATCTATATAGCTCCTCCTCAAAAAAACTGACTTTACAGATTTTCTGTAAAATCAGTTTATCATATTACCCGTTTACGTACGGGCAGTTTATGATTGAAATCATGCAATCATCTATACTTTCGGCTTTGTTTTTCAATCCAAAATGAGGCTCCGGGCTGCTGTTATCAGCAATCTGGGGCCTTATTGATGTGAGTCTAGGGCTCAGCCTAATATGACATTCGTGAAACGTTTTGCGTGGAGATCACGTTATAATAGAGTAGACTTAGGGCTGGATCTTCATTTGTAACCATGAGGTTTCGGCAGCCGATGTGCCTTTCAGTGATTCTCCGCCATCATCATGCATGCGGGAGAGCACGGTTAATGTTATGGACAAGGCGAAGGCGAGCAGCACGTATATGAAAATGTTTTTTTTGTTCATAGGGAGGTACCTCTCTTGTTGATGAGCTAAAGTAGACATCCGGCCGTTATGAGAAAAAAAGCACAACGTCTGGTATAGTAGAGTTAGCAGAACCAGATATAAATCGTTCCTGTATATCACTATATGGATGTATAGCGGTGCAAACAATGGAACAAATCTGATGATCTTATCATTATTGTTACGAAATGTTTATAGAGATCGATTGATCATTGAAGGTGGGAGAATAACATGCGGGAGACGGCAAAAATCGTCATTCGTACGCCAGGACAGGAAAGTGATGGCTCATTCGCTTATGTAAGCCAGGGTCGCTCCATTACCGTGGGACGTTACACAGGCGGCAGCGAGTTGGACTTGTCTGTCTATAATCAGATGATATCGAAGCGGCATTGCCGCATTCATTATGATGCACAACAGCAGCTATGGATTGAGGATCTGGATAGCAAAAATGGAACCGAACTGAACGGGCAGCGCCTCGTTCCGTATGAGAAATATCCGTTTGGCGAGGGAGACAGCCTGACGTTGGTCAACGGCCTGATTCAGCTTCGCACGGAAGGCGATCTTGGAGAGACCAGGGAGTATCGTGTGTCGGATCTGCTGGGTGAGGGCGTACGTTTACAGGATCACCTGCAAACGGTGCAGATTGGAGAAGTGGAAATTCCACTATCCAAGAAGGAATATCAGCTGTTCAAGTTGCTGTACAGTGAGTTGGACCACTTTGTGACAAGGGAACAGATTGTGGCTCAGGTGTGGCCGGAGCGGAGCATGCTGGAGAGTGAAGCGGTAGGGATCGACGAGATTAACTCGCTGATCTATCGGACGAATCGCAAGCTAGGTGTACACTTTACCATCAAGTCTGTTTACAAAAAAGGGGTATACATGAAGTCTCATGTGCCGGAATGAATGAGTGATAACAAAGGGATGAGTTCATGTTCATCATTTACCTGATTCCATGGCTGATTGCCGTGGTGACATTGATCGGCGTCATATCCATCGTGCTCATCAGTTGGAAGAATGGAATTTCACCGATGCCCACATCCAGCCGCGTCAGGCAGGTGGTCATTCAAGAGGTGAACCGGATTCCCGGGTACGGGGATGTGCTTGAAGCAGGCTCCGGATGGGGCACATTGGGACTGGATGTTGTAAGGCATTGTCCTGGCAAAAGGCTGACTGGGATTGAGAATTCTATCATTCCCTTGTGGTCTTCCCAACTGATTGCCTATCTGAGTGTTCGCTTAAGGCGAGCGAAGGGAAAAGGACATTCTCTTCAGGGCAGGCTGCGCTTCATGCGCGGGGATATCTACACCAGTTCCTACGAACATGCAGACTGTGTCATCTGTTATCTGTTCCCGGGAGCCATGACCCGGCTTCTGGACAAGTTCAGTCGTGAGCTTCCGCCCGGAGCCAAGGTGATTAGCGTCTGTTTTGCCTTGCCGGGAAAAGAACCGCTACGCACCATTACATGCCGGGATGCCTTGCGCACCAAAGTGTATGTCTACACCTTCTGAGGGAAGGAATACATCCACTTTCCCTTAAACAGGGCGGTGTAATCCTGTTTCTAGAGAGATAACGTAAAAAGGCTCCGAACTCACTGTGAACGTGAATTCGGAGCCTTTTTTGTTTAGTCTTAGCTAGCGAGGTAACCTGTATCGCTCAGCATCATGTCTTATTTTGCAGAATCCGTAGTAGTGCCTGTGCTCTCAGAGGTTGTACCGGATTGCGTCCGATTTCTACCGCCTCCGAAGCCGCCTTGGCCACGGCCTCCTCCTGGACCACCCATACCTGAATTGGCTGTAGTTACACCAGATTCATTGACCCAAGTTACATTGCTTGTCGATTGGAAGGCAACCACTTGAGTTCCACCACTATACGTACCGTCTGTGTAGAGTCCATCTACCGCTTTACCTGTCGATGTACCACCAGAGTAGATCACGTAGGAACCATCTTTCGCAAGATCCGGGGAGCTGACAACCACGGTTTGATAATCTTTTGCCGGAGCGAACGTCAGAATGTTGTTGCCTTCGCTATCTTGTACATGTACAAGTGTTCCAGCTTTTTGTGTTTCAGGGAATGTCATCACAATGGTATTTTGCGTAGACGCGTCGGATGTTCCTTGTGCCATGCCAGAGCTTCCGGCAGCCACCAGGTATCCACCACTGATTTCAAAGGTGCCGTCATAATCCAATGCTCCGTTGCCGCTATCCGTCGGTCCGTTCACAATAACCGTTCCGCCAGTCATGTTAATGGAACCATTGGAATCCAGTCCATCACCACCTGCGTTCACCGTGAGGGAACCGCCGTTAATGTGAAACTCGTTATTGCTCGCTGTTGCACCTGGCATACCGCCGGGTGCGCGGCCTTGACCTGCATCTGTACCTTGGGATGCCTGATCGGTAGTCGATGTTGTGCCCGTCGTTTCGGTCACAGAGATGTTGGATGTCGTTGCGGCACCAGTTGTTGTGGTAGCACTATCTGTACTTGTCGTTGTATTCGCGGCTGTTTCCGTCTCGCCACCTGCAGCGTTTACGCCATCATCGGATGCCGTTACATCCACATCCCCATCATTCAGGGTGATGACTGCCCCCTCAAGTCCTTCGTAGCTCTTCGCAATGGTGATAGTTCCACCGTTAATCGTCAGGGCCTGATCTGCATGGATGCCGTCATCACCAGATTCAATGCTGAATGTTCCATCGTTGATGGTTACGTTATTGTTGCTGTGCAGGGAATCATCCATGGAATCAATGGTATACGTACCGCCATTAACCGTAAGGTCTGTACCTGCTTTGAGCGCTTTGGCACTTGTAGACTCGGTTGCTGTTGTGGCTGAATCAGCATCGGCATTGGAATCCGTCGCTGGTGCTGCATTAGCAGAACTGGATGCTGCTGCGCCGTTTGTATTAGCACCTGCATTCGTACCGCTGCTATTCGGAATCTCCGGCATATCTGCAGGAGGTTCGCCATCCGGTGGTGTGCCCATATCCGTTGGAGGTGTGCCGCCACCCCATCCACCGCCACCGCCGCCAAATGGACCTTCTTCTACTTTGGCTGGTGCATTGGCGCTACCGCCGGCAGTCACAATGTTGTATGTGCCGCCATCCGCAACGAGTGCGGTTTCGGCTTGAATACCATCGTTGCCACTCTGAATATCGAAGGTACCTCCTGCGATAGCAACGTAGCCTTTGGTGGTATCCGTGTCATTGGTCGATTTAATGCCGTCGCCTTTGGCCTGAATAGTAATCGTACCTGCTTGGATGGCGACCATATCTTTACCTTTGATGCCGTCATCGGCTGCTTTGACACTGATGGTCCCGCTAATGATTTTCAGGTCATCCTTGCTTGTAATACCTTCATTATAGTTACCTGTGACGGTCAATTGACCTGCACCGTTGAACGTAAGATCCGCTTTACTGAAGATCGCAGCATCCGGCTCATCTGTCGTAGCGTCGGCGTACACATATGTTTTACCATCGGAAACGGTATTCTTGGTTCCTTTTTCGAGCGTTATCACCGCTTTACCGGCTTGCTGAATGTAGATCGCTGCACTGTCGTTATCATGAATGGTTGCTCCGTTTAATACGAGATGTACGGTGCCCTTATCGGCAACGTTAACCACGATCTGGCCGTCGGTTAGCTCACCGCTAAGTACATAAGTGCCTGCCTCGGAGATGGTTACTGAGCCATTCGCTGCTTTGGCACCCGAACCGGTTACTGTTGCCGTTGTTCCGTTCAGCTTAATCGCTGTGGAATCCCCCTCACTCCAGCTAATATGGGTATCGTCCGCATCCAGAGAGACCAGATCTGCGTATTTTACAGAAGTTTGCTCGCTGATGGATACCGTTTTGGTTGTTCCTGTCGTTGACGTTGCGGCATTGGCCGTTGTGCTTGTGGTTGCTGGTGCACTGCATGCTGCGAGTAGGCTGGTAATCATAGCGATGGACCATAGTTTGCTGCCTGTTATCATGTTCTTCTTCATATTGGATCGTTCCCTTCGAATTAAAAATTAATATTCCGTTGTTGGACTCATGGTTAAGGAGATATCCAGGTTGCCGTTCCGTGTACGGATGGCGTCGAGGAATTCCTTTTGGCTAACACTTTCGTGAATGGTTACACTGTAGACCAGCTCATACAGACTGCCGAGTTCGGTCGTTCTGATTTTTTTCAGATCAAAAGGTACATTGAATGTATGGAACACTTCATTAAGGGCTTCTTCATAGCTCAAGTTCTCGGGAATGGTGACTTTCAGCGTTTTCAGCTGACTTTTCTTGCTGCCGAAGTTGAAGCGACTCAGTACAAACATCAGTACACACAAGATAATGGTGAACAGCACCGCGTATCCAAAAGCACCTACACCGCAGGCAAGACCGGAAGCCATCGTGAACAATACATAAGCAATGTCTTTTGGATCACCAGGCGCACTGCGGAAACGAATGATGGAGAAGGCACCCGCCAAGCTGAAAGCTCGTGCGATGTTGCTGCCGATGAGCAGGATGATAATAGCGACAATGACGGGCAGGACGACCATCGTTAAGGTAAAGCTCTGGGAGTATGTGCTCTGGTTGGTCTTCATGTAGGTGAGGCTGATGATCAACCCCAGAATGATGGCAAGACCAATGGTGATGACCGCGTTGTTAAACGTCAGGTTGGTATCGGTTAGGGCTGAACTGAAAAGGGAATCAAGCATATAGGACACGCTCTCTTTCTATGATCGTTTTATCTTGTTCTATGGATGGGTTGAAATCGGTACCTGGTACAAGAATGCGTTCCGTCTGGTAATTCAGGTTCGTTGTTCTCGCCAGATGTCTGTACTCGTTGCCGTATTTGGAGAATCCGGTACGGTACAGTCCATGTTCGGACAGCAGTTGTGACAGCCACATCGGAACGGTTTTCTCGGCTTTCACTTCCATCAGCCATCGACCGTCCTTCACCAGCGGTTCACCGTAATCTCCCTGTTCCAGCTTCAGATCGTATCTGCGACTGCGGATGTTGGTGTCAAAGGTAATGCGGAGATCCCGACTGTTCTTGTCGAAGAGCGCTTTGCGTTCATACGCCAGATACACTTTAGGTTCCAGATCGTATACCCGAAGGAAATACTTGATCTCCTCGACAACCTGCTTGTTCATGTAATCCGCCAGCTCCGGCGCCTGTCCCGAACGAACGAATTCGTAAGCTTCATCCAGCTTCAAGGCGGTTCTGCGCTTGTTCACCAGGCCAAATACTTTCTTTTTGATCTCCAGATACACTTTGGCATTTTCTTCAGGTATTCCATAAGCCCGCAGTCTCAGCTTCTCCTTATATTTCGGTTTGGAGAGACTGGCGCGGATCAGCGAATCTTGTGGAGTGTCAAAGTACAGGTTACTGATGGAGTAATACTCATGTTTCTTGTTGTAGGCATCCAGCTCCATGTATTTCAGCAGGTCATTGTAGAAATGTGCGTACTGCTCATCCGTCAGAAGATACTTGCTCTCATATCGGTTGAATACTTCAATCGCCATGTGGGACTCATTCCTTTCGTTTGCGAGTTGTATGTTTTGTTCCATCGTGTATTGCTTCCATGTCTGTATCTTAGAGCGCCAACCTTGAATGAATCTTAAATGGTTTTACATTGCGTTAACATTTTTTTTACCTTCCTATAATAGTGCGCATGCACAAAATGAATTAAGATTGATTCAAGGTTTGATTGATAGAATAGGCGATATCATACAAGGGTTAATGAAGACGAATAATTCAAGCAGAGGAATGAATAGATGATGAGAATATTAATTGCGGAAGATGAGGTTCATTTGGCTGAGGCTGTGTCGCAGATTTTGAAAAAAAACAACTACTCCGTGGACATGGTCCACGACGGCAGATCAGGGCTCGATTATGCGCAGAGCGGTATCTACGACCTGTTACTGCTCGACATCATGATGCCGGAGATGGACGGGATCACCGTCCTGAAGAAACTTCGCAGTGAAGGGAATCATACCCCTGTCATTCTGCTTACTGCGAAAGGTGAACTATCAGACAAAGTTACAGGCCTTGATTATGGTGCTGATGATTATATCGCCAAGCCCTTTGCCACAGAGGAATTGCTGGCCCGGATTCGTGCAGCCTTACGGCGGAAGGGTGAAGTAGTTCCCGAGGATGGACTGAAGTTTGGCGACATTGAGCTGAATACAACTCAGTTGAAGCTGAGCGTTCAGGGGAAGGAGATCAAGCTGAACTTGAAAGAGAATGAACTGCTGGAGCTGTTGATTGCCCGCAAACAGGCGATTACTTCCAAAGAGCAGATTATTGAAAAGTTATGGGGATTCGATTCGGAAGTGGAATATAACAATGTGGAGGTCTACATCTCGTTTTTACGCAAAAAGTTAACCTTCCTGAACTCTGCTGTCCGCATTAACACGATTCGGGGTGTGGGGTATGTACTTGAGGTGACATCCTGATGTTCAAGAAACTCCGAAATCGATTCCTAATCGTGAATCTGGTGTCCATCTCCATTATGATGCTGGTAGCATTTGCGACGATCTATACGATTACTTATCAGAATGTGCAACGTGAGACAAATATGGAGTTGTACAAAGTGTCGGATTTCTACCACAGTCCTTATAATTCATCCAAGATGCCGCGCGGGGAAGGGCAGGGTTCCGGTTCAGATTCGTTTCCCTCCGATGCCATGGGTGGTGATAATGGAGGACCGGGAGGGGATCCCAACTCACCTCCGGCACGTTCCGTGTCGTTCATGATCAAGACGGATGACCAGTGGAAGATTACGGATACGCATTCCCGCTTTGATATGGAAGATACGTTCTACACCGAGGCACTGCAAAAGGTTGACCAAGATAGAGTTGGTGATTCGGGACGGCAGACTGGACAATTTGCGCTGGATGGAACGGACTGGGCCTTTGTGGTTGATCCGAGCGGTGATGGGCACATGATTGTCTTCATTGATGTGACGGCACAACAAGGTATTCTTACGAATCTGATCTATACATTTGCAGTTGTCGGACTGGTTATGCTGATTGTGATCTACTTCTTGAGCCGTTATTTTGCGAATCGTTCCATTGCACCAGTGAGGGAAGCGTTTGAGAAGCAAAAACAATTCATCGGAGATGCTTCACATGAGTTGAAGACGCCGCTGGCGATCATCAATACCAATGCCGACGTGTTGCTCGCGAATCAAGAGGATACCATAGCGAATCAGGCGAAGTGGCTTCACTATATCAAGTCGGAGACCGAGCGAATGACCGGACTTACGAATGATCTGCTCTATCTGACACAGATGGACGACTCGCGCTCCACGATGATTCATGCGAAGTTCAATATGAGCGATGCGGTGGAAAGTATTATTTTGCCGATGGAGGCCGTTATATTTGAGAAAAATATCTCCCTCGATTACAACATTGAGCCGAACCTTATGGTTCATGGGAACTGTGAACAGATCAAACAGGTCATTCTGATCCTGCTCGATAATGCTGTGAAGTATTCTGGTCCCAAAGGATCCGTAAAAGTCACGCTCCAGAAACAGAATAATGATGTCATGCTGGCTGTGTCCAACACAGGGGAAGGCATTGCACCGGAACATCTGGACCGGATCTTCGATCGATTCTATCGTACGGATTCTTCAAGAGCCCGCAAACATGGTGGGCATGGTCTGGGGCTGGCGATTGCTCGTTCCATTGTGGATCAGCACAAAGGAGAGGTATACGCTCGAAGCGTAGTCGGGGAAGGCGCTACATTTTACGTGCGTTTGTCGTAAGGGTGGAGTGATGGGCTCCTTTGCTCCCGCTCTATAATCGTTGGTCAGGCATAAGTTCTGCCTGTATTGGGTTAACCTATGCTACAATGGCAACAGTATGTATGAATCAAGGAGATGAACTGACGTGGCAGAAGCAAACGCAATTAATGAACAAGAAATGATGCAGTATATTGCAGATAAAACGAAGGCAAGCCAGGCGAATATCGCCCTTGTGCTGAAGCATGAGCAAGCGTACATCAACAAGGCGCATGAGAATGCCAAAGGCAACGATGTTGATATTGACGGCGATGATCTGGCTGACTATATTCTTAGCTGCAAAGATGTGAAGTTGGATGAGTTGACGGTGGAAAGCATTCTGGATGCTGAAATGGACTATCTGATGGACAAGGGTCACGCAGGGTACGTGGATTAAGTTCCGCGTAGGCAAAATCTAAAGAACCTGACAGACGCTATTCAGATTTTTCTGGCTCGTTTGAGAATTTAACGAATCTCAGAGATGTTATTCTCTGGATATATGTGAATTTCCGATGTAGTTGCAGCATTTCTGCAGAATTAGCGTGTCTGAGGTTCGTTAGAGTGATCACAGAGTGTAACGAAGCGTTAGTGGTTATTCCAAAAGTGGAATTTTATCTATGCAGCCATCTGCATGCGATGTGTTGTACTGAAAAAAGACCTCAACTCCACGTTACTGTGGTGTTGAGGCCTTTTTTTGGATTGTAGCGATCGGCATCCCTTCGTGACAAGCTATCGGTGTAGCTCTACTAAGGATGGAATTGGAGTTCTATCGACCCAATCTCTATCAATCCTACCGTTTGCAGCTTCTTATTGACCCATCATGCCGCCATCTACGGTGTAGAGGGAAGCTGTTACATAGGATGCTTCTTCGGACAACAGGAAGTTCATCACCGCAGCGACTTCTTCCGGTTCGCCATAACGGCCCATTGGAATGCTGGACACAGTTGCTGATTGATAGTCTTCCACGTTACCGGAATTAGCTTCGATCTGGCGCATCATACGTGTGTTGATTGTACCTGGCAATACAGCGTTAACCCGGATGTTGTAAGGTGCCAGTTCATTCGCAGCGGTACGCGTGAGACCAACTACGGCATGTTTGGACATAATATATGGAGACACAGCAGGTGCACCCATCAGACCCGCGAGGGAAGAGGTATTGAGAATCGCACCGGATTTTTGTTTTTTCATAACCGGAATAACGTTTTGCAGACCCAGGAATACCCCACGAATGTTGACGTTATAGACCATATCCAGTGCTTCAACACTCAGGTCTTCGATCAGCCCTGTTGGACCTTCGATCCCAGCATTGTTGGCAAAATAATCGATTCGGCCAAACGCATCCAGTGCTTTTTGCACATAGTTTTTCACGTCTGCTTCCTGAGATACGTTCGCTTTTACGGCGATTACGTGCTCTTTGTCGAGGTTTAGATCGGTAATTGTCTGCTGGATGGCTTCTTCATTCAGATCCACCAGAACCAAGTTGATTTTGCGCTCAGCGAGGCGGCGTGCCAATTCTTTACCAATGCCTCCGGCTGCTCCTGTAATAACGGCTGTATGTGTATAAGATGTACTCATGATATATCCGCTCCTTATTCATTATTGGCAGGTATTTCTCAAAAAAAGTTTCAACCTGTCGTCTATCTTTCCTGTCTCAATGTTAAGATATACATAGCAGTGTGACAATAATCATTGACAGCGCATATGTCAGCTATCGGACAGAGATGTAAGCGGTGTTCATTTATATTACAATAATGAACAAAGGAGGCGAGAATGTTGATCATTGAACATCCTCAGGACCGGAGAGCACGAAGAACGCAGGATGCCATCATCGCTGCGGCAGTTTCTTTGATATTAGAGAAGGGAGCGGATGCATTAACCATTCGGGATATTACGGAGCGGGCGGATTACAACCGAGGAACCTTCTATTTACATTTTCCCGGCAAACCGGAGTTGTTGCAGTTCATTCTGGATGATTTCATGCAGGGAGTGGGGCGAGCTTATGCAGAACCATACGCACAGCTCAAAGAAGTGGACATGACTGTATTGCTGCCATCCACGATGCCTGTATTCGAATATATTGAAGCCCATCAGGATATCTTTCGTGCATTAATAACGATGCATTCAGATATGGGTTCCCGGCTGTGCAATATGTTTAGAACGTATCTAACCGAAGATTTTGTATTGGTGACCGAGGATAGTGAGTGGACGATTAATTACGACATCATGTTAAGTTATCTGGTATCTGCTACGGTAGGCGTGATCATGCATTGGGCAGAGATTGGATTCAAATATTCTGCGCATTATATGGGAGAGCAGCTTACGGCGCTGATTAACATCAAACCGACCCGTCTGCTGATTGAACCAGGGCAGAAGGGTCGGACTATTCACGAGCGTATGCTGTTGGATTGAGTCAGATTATCCGGTCATGGAGGCGTTCGCGGCCTGTTGCATCTGAAGCAGCTGTTCGCGGATCAGGACAGACTCTCCGACCATAATTAATGCGGGATTATTCACTTTATGCGACTTGGCGAGGGAGTGGAGTTCGGCAAGTGTGCCGGTAATAATGCGTTCCTCCGAAGTGGTTCCCCGTTCGATTAAAGCCGCAGGGGTGTGTCCACTTTTGCCATGGTGAAGCAATTCATGTTGGATCTGGGGCAGTTGGCTAATACCCATATAGATGACCAACGTATCTACACTATGGGCGAGCAGGTCCCAGCGGACCGAAGATACACTTCCATCACTGCCGGTTCCCGTGACACATGCGAAGGATGAAGCAACCCCGCGATGGGTTAATGGAATAAGGGATGAAGCGGATGTACCTACAGCCGAAGTAATACCGGGAATGATTTCAAATGCAATCCCTGCTTCCGCCAGCACAAGCGCTTCTTCACCACCACGACCAAAGATAAACGGATCGCCACCCTTGAGTCGTACGACTTGTTTGCCTTCTGCTGCATGCGCAGCAAGCATCCGTCCAATCATCTCCTGACTCATGGAGTGAAGGCCTGGAGCCTTGCCGCAGTAGATGCGGAGTGCTCCTTCACGAGCCTCAGCGAGCAATTGATCATTCACAAGCCGATCATACATAATGACATCTGCAGACTGAATACGTTTCAGGGCTTTTACCGTAATCAGATCGGGATCTCCAGGACCAGCGCCAACAATACTAACCAGGCCCCGACTCATGATCGTGTCCCCAGTTTCGGTCCAGCATCGGAACTTGCCAATCCTGAACGACCACCCTGAATGGTCGCCAGTCTGGTCGATATCTTCACCGGATTTCCCCAGTGGTGGGCGGCATACAGACCGAGTCCAGTAAATACGGCTCCGCCTATGAGATTGCCAACCAATACCGGAATCTGATTCCACAGCCACCAGTCAGCGAGACTGACCTGTGCGCCGAGCATCATGCCTGCTGGAATGACGAACATATTTACCACAGCGTGCTCAAATCCCTGAGCGAAAAATATTGTAATGGGCAGCCACATCGCTACGATTTTGCCCAGTGTGGAAGTGGAGGTCATCGCCATCACTGCCCCGAGTGTGACCATCCAGTTACATAGAATGGCTTTGATGGTGACCAGAACAATCCCAGCTCCACCCAAGTGCTGATACCCCAGTGTCTTGGCTTCACTGGTCTGGATCAGCGTTTGAATTAGAGGGTTGCTCATATCCGTACCCATCTTCGTAATGGTCAGGCCGTATAAGAGAGCATAGAATGCACATCCGATCAGATGACCGGTAATCACCCAGAAATAATTTCGGAGCATCTCCATCCATGTAATTCTACGTTTCATCACTGCGAGTGGAAGCACCGCAAAGTTTCCTGTCACCAATTCAAGACCCAGTAGAATAATAATGGCGAATCCAGCCGGGAATATCAGTGCACCTGCCAAACCAACGGAAGTTTGAGATACAGCGGTATATGCCAGTGTCGTTGCAAAGGCAAGGATAGCCCCCGCCAGAAAACCACGGATCAGCATCTGTACCCGGTTCATTCTGGCCTTGCTCTCACCAGCTTCGACCATCGATTGCAGCACTTCTGCAGGTTTAACAAAATCCATAGCGCACGCCTCCTTGATGTCAGGGTATCTCTAGCATTTAGCCCGCAATCGTGATGTAAATTTCTCCGCTGTTGCCATCCACTTCTGTTTTGTAGGTATTCAAGCAGCCTTCATCCGGCTCATGTACCTTACCGTTACGCAGATCAATCTTCCAATCATGCAAAGGACAATGAACGGTTGTCCCGCATACCATGCCTTCCGACAGCTTGCCGCCCTTGTGAGGGCAGCGATTCTCGACGGCGTGCAGACTTCCGTCGCTCAGTTTGAAGACTGCAATTTCGGTATCCTGTATCAGGAATGTCCGTGCTCCCTTTTCATCAATATCCGCAAGGTGTCCAATCCGGAATTTGTTCATCGCTGTTCCTCCTCTTCTAGTGGGTTACCGGCTCGGCACCGGACAGTGGGGTGAAGTTTTTACGTAATTTCTCGTCTTGAATGATTTCTTTCCAAGGATCAACCGTGTGACCCAGTGTAACTTCCAGACGTTCAACCAGAGCGAGACGCACATCCCGATCCGCCAATGCTTCCTTCACATGATCCAGACCTACCCGTTCAATCCATGCCGCTGTTCTCTCATTCCATTTTGCGTTCTCTCTATAGTACTGCAGGTAAGAGTAAGTCCACTCTTCCACTTCTGCATCGGTCTTCACCGTACACAGCAACTCGGCTGCACGAACCTTGACTCCGGCGTTACCACCAACATGAATCTCCCAAGCGCCATCAATGGCGACAACACCCAGATCCTTGATGGTCGCTTCAGCACAGTTCCGCGGACATCCAGAGACAGCGAGTTTTACTTTGGCTGGAGCCACCATCTTGTCGAGTTTTTTCTCCAGACGAATACCCATCTCAATGGAATCCTGTGTGCCGAATCGGCAGAACGTATTACCTACACAAGTCTTCACCGTACGCAGCGCCTTGCCATAACCGAAACCGGAAGGCATATCGAGCTCTTCCCAGATCTTCGGCAGGTTCTCCTTCTGAACACCGAGCAGATCGAGTCGTTGTCCACCCGTGAATTTCACCAAAGGCACATCGTATTTCTCTGCAACAGTCGCAATTTTGATCAATTCCGCTGGAGAAGTAACACCACCATAGATCCGTGGAATAACGGAGTAGGTACCGTCCTTCTGGATGTTGGCGTGATAACGTTCATTGGTGAATTTGGATACACGCTCGTCTGTGTATTCAGCCGGCCAGATCATACCGAGATAATAATTGAGGGAAGGACGACACTTGGAGCAGCCTTCTGGTTCATTCCAACCGAGAACATTCATGACTTCCTTAACGCTTTTGAGTCCCATCTCCTTGATCTGAGCAACAATCTCATCCCGATCATAGGATGTACAGCCACAGATGCCTTCTTTGGTCTGTTCGCCTACATTATCACCTGCGTAATACGTGAGCAGGTTTTCGATAATAGGTTTGCATCCACCGCAAGAAGCGGAAGCTTTGGTACAGGACTTGATTGCACCGAGCGTATTACAGCCTTTGTTCAGAACAGCATCTCCGATGGAAGCTTTGGTAACACCGTTACAACCACAGACGATCTCGTCATCCGGCATGCTCGCCATGCGTTCTGCGACAGATGGGCCAGATCCGGAGCCACCGGAAGGTATGCCGAGCAAAATTTCTTTCTCGCGGCCACTGATGTTCTCACCACTCTTAATGAGGGAAAATAGAGAAGCGCCGTCTGTGGTATCCCCGAACAATACAGCTCCGATCAGCTGTCCGTCTTTGATCACCATCTTTTTGTACACGCCATCGACGTCATCCTGAATACGAATGCTGCGAGTGTCCGCAGCGTCTTTGAATTGTCCGGCAGAGAATACGTCAACACCGGATACTTTCAGCTTGGTAGAAGTGACTGAACCTTCGTATCCCTCGGTTGCCGCGCCAGCCAGGCGTTTCGCGAGCACCATACCTTGTTCATATAATGGCGCAACCAGTCCGTAAGCAATGCCACGGTGTTCTGCACATTCGCCGACGGCAGAGATGCCAGGAATGCTGGTATGCATATAATCATCTACAATGACTCCGCGATTCACATCGAGGCCGGTATTGCGAGCCAGTTCAATCTGCGGACGAATCCCGACTGCCATGACAACCAGATCCGCTTCAAGCACCGTTTGATCAGTGAAACGTATGGCTTTTACTCGATGTTTCCCTGTGATTTCTTCGGTATGTTTGTTCAAAAGGAACTTCATGCCCTGATTTTCAAGCTCTCGCTGGAGCATCAGGCCTGCCGGCAAATCCAGATTCCGGTCCATCAGATGGCCGTTAATATGGATGACAGTGACGTCCATGCCCAGATTAAGCAGTCCCCGCGCTGCTTCCAGTCCAAGCAATCCGCCTCCAATGACGGCAGCTTTACGATACTTTTGTGATGCTGCCATCATCGTTTCACAGTCTTTAATATCGCGGAATCCGATAACGCCTTCCTTATTAGCGCCGGGAAGTGGCAGGATGAACGCCTGTGAACCTGTTGCCATAATCAGCTCATCATAGGTTGCACGTACACCATTTTGAGATACAACTTCTTTGCGCTCGGCATTGATCTGAACGACTGGGTCACCGGGGTATACCCGAATGCCGTTATCTTCGTACCAGCTCCACTCGTTGATTACGATATCTTCGATCGTTGTTCCGCCTGCCAGTACAGAAGATAGCATGATACGGTTGTAGTTGGGATGCGGCTCTGCGCCGAAGACTGTAATTTCATAAGCATGCGGAGCAAGCTTAAGGATATGTTCAATTGTGCGGATTCCCGCCATGCCATTACCGACCAGCACCAGTTTTTTCGTTGTACTCATTATGATTAGCCCCCTTAGGTCCATTCTGCAAACTGCCTCAAAACCTTGTCTCTAAAATCGAAAAAGCCTGTTATGCCTCGGAGGACTGCGCATATACATACGCATCCCTTGCTCCGAGATTGCAAAACAGGCTTCATTGCCGTTTCAACCAGCTACGCCGTTGTAACTGTGATCGATTCAAATATGGAGTTGTTATGGCTTAACTATAAAAGATCGACTTAACCATGTCAAGATAGTTAACATAAAAAAGTATTTGAAATTTAAAGTTAATTATGTTTACATGAGTTTATTGGAATATCAATGGGACGACGACGTTTTACAGACATACCTTCATAAGAATGAAGGATTTAGATAAAATTAGTATACCGGATACAAATAAAACTGTAGAAAAGGTGCCATGGTCACTGTTTCACCCTTTTTTAGTGCAGGATGGCGAGGCGTGAAATGCTTATCAACATGTTGAATTCAGAACGTATAATCGTGACTATTTGGTTTTTGTCAGGTAACATGACACATTTATTGCTTTCGTGTATTAACGCCTTAAATGTTATGGACTCTGACTATACGTTATAGGGAGGGATTGATCCATCATGCGATCTTTATTGGTCATCCGTGTACAACCAACGATAGCTGCCTCATCCGATGCAATCCCTCTGACACCGGAGAGGCTGCTGGGAGCAAACGGGTACCATGTACAGGTGGCAGGCAGTGAAACGGAAGTGCTGAAGCTGGCTCGTGAGGCGGAAGCATCCATTTTACACCTATCCCTGACTGATGTGGAATACTGGGGGAACTGCCTGGGAAAGGGCAAGTCGGATACCCCGCTGCTCTGGTGGTGCGCGCCAGATACGGCCTCTTCTTCCGCAGAATCTTGCGAGATTGAGACCTCACTTGATGGAATACTTACACCATCGATGTCCGGACCGGAGATCCACTGGACCCTTCACTTTGCAGCCCGGCGCTACATGGAGCGCAAACAGTGGGAGCAGGAACGGAAGCAGCTGCAATCCAGGCTGGAAGATCGGAAGTGGATTGATATGGCGAAGGCTATCCTTAGTGATCTGAAGCAGATCTCCGAGGCCGAAGCCTATGACCTGTTACGTAAGAAAGCGATGGATGAACGCAAACGGATGGTCGATGTAGCTACAGCAATTGTGAAGGCACATCAACTGCTCCAGTCTTAATCGGAAGGAGGGTTCTGCATGGATATGTCTCAAATACTCCGAGAGGTCGGACGTGGGAAACGAGGCTCGCGTGATCTGAATTATACAGAGGCACTGACCGTAGCAGAGAAAATCCTGAAACAGGAGGTTTCTCCTGCCCAGACGGCTGCGTTTCTTATGGCTGAACGTATGAAAATGGAAAACGTCGAGGAACTGGAAGCTTTTGTTCATGCTTGTCGTAACAGTGCGGAACGTTTCTCCGTATTTCAGGACGGTTTGGACTGTGCCGGTCCTTATGATGGACGGACAAAGTCATTCATGGCTACGTTTCCGGTTGCATTTGTACTCGCAGCGGCAGGGTTGCCGGTAACTTTACACGGGAGTGATCCTTTACCACCCAAGTGGGGCGTTACGTTGTCGGTACTGTTGAAGGAAGCAGGAATAGATGCAGGTAAGATGGATCGTGAAGATGCCCGGAGTGCTGCACTGCGTTCGGGTGTCATGTACGTGCCTTCCGAGGATTGGTGCGCGCCTCTTCGTAAGCTTCGTCCGTTACGGGAAGAGTTGGGCTTCCGCACGGTGTTTAACACGGCAGAGAAACTGATAGATTATAACCGTTCACCATACCTGGTGTTTGGTGTATTTCATAATACTTTTCTAGATCGGATTGCGAAGCTGCTTACCCGCTTTACTTACCGCCGTGCTTATGTGGTACAGGGAATGGAAGGTTCTGAAGATCTGTACATCGATCGGCCGACCCGCGTATACGCAGTAGAAGACGGAGATATGAAGCTGGAACTCATTGACCCCGCTGCTTATGAACTGGATATGCCTGTGCCGGAACTGGTATGGACGGCTGCCAAGCAGCTCGAAGTGGCAGAAAGTGTGTTAAGCGGGGAGGGTCATATTGCTTTTGTGAATCAGGTCTTGTTAAATGGGGGCTTCCGTTTGTACGCGGCGGGACGTGTCAATTCCATCGAAGAGGGCATATACACTTGTCAGGGGTTACTGGAGAGTGGTTCGGCGTATCGCCTCTACCAACAGTGGTGTGTCTCCATGGGTGGCGAACTGCCGGATAGCAGACCCATGTCCATCTATCCGGCATCGTCCAGATAATGTAATGCTTGTGTTCAAGCTTGTTATTGTTTAGCGTGTTTTTATTCCCATGGATAAGTGACGGTCAGGAAGTCAGCGAATTTCTTGCTCTCTTCCCGCCGTTGTTTCCGCATGGCCGCCCGATCCGGAGCGGTCTCGTATAGTTTCTTCTCTTCTTCCGTCTCCGGGATAATGCGGGGTACGATCAGTTTGCGATTATTTTCGTCTAAGGCCACAAAGGTCAGAAAAGCCGTCGCCGCAATTTTCTTCTCTCCGGTCTTCAGATCCTCACGAATCACCTTCACAAAAATCTCCATGGAACTTCGTCCTGTCCAGGACGCGAACGATTCCAGCGTAACGGAATCTGTCGGGTTAATCGGGTACAGAAAATCGACTGAGTCGGTTGAAGCCGTTACGGTATTGACCCGACACAGCTTCGATGCAGCGATGGACGCAATATCATCAATGTAGGACATCAGCTTGCCGCCGAACAGCGTATTATGATTGTTGACATCCGTTGGAAACACCCGTGCCGTCTTAAAACAACGCGTTTCGCGTACATACTTTTTCTCCACCTGATCCATCTCCGTAGGTTTCGGTATCTCTCTCATGCTTTTTCCTCCTTACAGTATGGCTGCTGTGGCATTTGTTGTGTTGCAGGGTCTATTTATGATCTATTATCCCTAGTATAGGTGTCGGACAGATACATATTCAATTGAAGTCAGACTGCAAAAAAACCGCCAGGCGCGGACCGGCGCGCTGGCGGTTTACTGCTGTATATTAAGCCTTGGGTTTGAAGATGCCGGACGGTTTGCCGATCGGCAAGAACGCATAACCGAAGTGAGCGTTCAGTACCGAAGCACCTGTACCATACAGGGACACAATTCCGATCGCCAGTTCAGCGTATGCTGCAATGGTGTGGAAAATGTGAGGAGCTACGCCGAAAGCGTCAAAGGTCAAGCCAAGGAACAGGAAGTCAATCAGAATGAAGATGATAAGCAATACTTTATTCGCTTCAATAGCACCGATCGTCATGAACAGGGTGAATACGAGGTATCCGGCAAAAGCAAATCCGAGCTGCTTGCCATCGGCCTGTTCAGCGAGAGTGGAGCCAAATACGCCCATTTTGATCATCCAGTTGGCAGCCATGGCAAACCAGAAGAATGCGTACGCGCCAAAAGCCGTTGTGCCAAAGGTGTTGTTACGTTTGGAATCTTGAATACATGCGAATAGCTGGGCAAAAGCACCCAGGAAGATCGCCCAAGGAATAGCGTAGCTAAGTCCTTCTGTAATGCCAAGCTTTTGGGAAGAAGCGACCAGGGTTACGATAGCCAACCCAAATAATCCCATTGCGCTGGGATCGGCGTTAACAATTTTGACTTTAGTCTGTGAATCGGTCTGCATGGTGATGATAAGCCTCCAATAATATCAAATCAGGATCAATGGCCGTCGTTGGCCGTCCTCTACATTACATCATTTGTATCCGCCGGGTCCGGACACACACATCGCCCTATTGTACCTGAATGACCCCATTATGGAAAGGGATTTTATTACCTTTTAAACCAATAGACTTTTTGTTTTTTCAATATACACATTTACGACACAATCCGTTCTGGCCGTGAATGATGAGGCCAGACGTTAGAATCCAACCCTCGGTGATACCACTAAAATTGCGTCATATCAGCCATTTTCGGATAAGCTCTAGTGTGATAAAATAATCTTTATCAAAATTTGGAGAAGAATACAAAACATCCTTGTCTCCTATGCCATATGTTAATCCAACTATAGATTGACAGGAAAAACTAAAATGGTTCACAGAATAAGGAGGTATCAGGGGTCATGGTTATGAGTTTGGATTTGAAAAATAAAATAGAGAAGGCCAGACATAACCTTCATATGCTGGTAGAGCATAACAAGGGTGGTCTTGGGCATCCCGATGTGATTCGGCAGTCTATGGCATTGGACGAATTGATTAATGAGTATAACCGAATTAGCCGAAACCATTCACGGGCCTGAACCCAAAGCGATTTTAATTTTATACACGGAACAAATCACATAGATTGTAACGCTTGATCGTACAGACGGGCATGAATATAGCCGGTATGGACAGCCTCAGTTGAAGAGGCGGTATCCTACCGGTGTAATATTCATGCCCGTTTGTTTTTGCATCGTATCCATCATGCATCTGTTTAATGCAGCAATCGTTTGGCTTCCAAATATAGGACCTGCACGAACTTTTTTGTATTAATGCGTGTCTGGGACAAGGAAGGCTCCACATTGTTTTGCAGCTCCAGCATTTTCTTGCGAATTTCGGTAAAATCGAAAAATTTGGATGCATAGTTCTCGAACTTGGGATGTGTATAATCTGTTAATCCCAGAGAAACCACATGGCTCAGAGTCTGGAAGATGGCCCGGCGAACACGTTGTTCTGATGCCTTGATCTCCTTATTCACCTCTGCGAGAGAGGCGTCTTCTCCCAGTTTACGTATCGCTACATTCTGGAAGATGTCTTTGAGGGATGGGAACGTATAGGGGGACAGCTTATGTTCATCTGTCTCTACCTGTTCCAGATATTCCAGCATGTCCAGCAGATCCCTGCTGCCCGCTTCGCCGATCATGCCCATCTCGGACAGCAGGAAATGTCCTGCAGTCGTGATTGTTTTGTCCGGAACCGGAGCCGCAGCACGTTCGGTAGAATTTAAACCGGACAATCCCTGCAATGTCCGCTGAATATCTGCGATGGATTGCTGCATACGCAACCTCTCGCCTACCAGCCGCAGAACAGACAGAATCTCCAGTCGATTAATCGGCTTCGTAATATAATATTCAATCCCTAGTGAATAGGCTTCTCCGATCATGTTTTTCGACTCAATCTGGGAGATCATGACGATCTTGCCCTCGAACCTTCCTTCAAGCGCCCGCACAGTCTGAATCCCGTCCCGTTGTGGCATCAGTAGATCAATCAGCAGTACATCGACCTTATGCAGCTCCAATATCTCTGCGTGAATATGTGCTCCGTCCTCAGCTTCTCCGGCAATATCGCCAAGTCCTTCATCCTCAATAATATCCATCAGCATGGAACGAACGCCAGGATCATCATCCACAATAAAATAACGCATATCCGTCATCTCCTTTCTCTGCCAATGGTGTGATCGATAAATTTATGATAAAGACGGTTAGCTCCGCCGCGAACTCTCGTTCCAGTGTAATCGTTCCTTTCCTTCTTGCATAGAACCTGACATGTTAGGTTAAATGACAAAGATTGGGCGAGCAACGCCCATTTTTAAAATAAATGTAGAGAGTGCATGTAGGTATTTGTCGATTTTCGTAGATGTACTTGTAGTATAAGTAACATCCCAGAGTCTGGGTCAAGAGTTGTGCAGAATGGTACAAACTTTTCATGTGACCCATCTCTGTAACGTGAAATACACCTATAAAGGGGCATACCGATGGAGCAAACAATACAAGATATTGTCGTCATTTTCAATGATTTTCTATGGTCCAAAGTGTTAATTATACTATTGGTAGTATGTGGTATATACTTCACCACCAAGACTCGATTCATGCAATTCCGCATGATTGGAGATATGGTGAAGGTGCTTCGAGAGCCGAAAAGCAAGGAACCAGGCAAAATTTCACCATTTCAGGCGTTCTGTATCAGTATGGCGGCCCGCGTAGGTACAGGGAATATTACCGGTATTGCACTAGCCATCGCACTGGGTGGACCTGGGGCAGTATTCTGGATGTGGGTTATTGCGATTATTGGTTCTGCCTCCAGTTTTGTGGAGAGCACGCTGGCTCAGATCTATAAGGTGAAGGATAAGGGCGGATTCCGTGGGGGTCCTGCTTATTATATGGAACGTGGGTTGGGCAAACGCTGGATGGGGATTTTGTTTGCCATTCTCATTACGCTCTCATTCGGATTGGTCTTTAATGCAGTACAGTCCAATACGATTACAGTCGCATTCGAAAACTCATTCGGTACGGATCGGTTGACGGTGGGTATCATTATGGCTGTGGTATTTGCAGGAATTATTATAGGCGGTGTCAAACGGATTGCAAAAGCATCGGAATACATCGTCGTTGTGCTTGCCGTATTATACATTGGAGTAGCGGCTTTTGTGGTGCTGGCGAACATTACCCAGCTTCCGGCCATGATCGCATTGATCGTTAAAAATGCCTTTGGCATTGAACAGGTTGCTGGCGGAACGTTGGGTGCTGCGCTGATGAACGGAGTGAAACGCGGATTGTTCTCCAATGAGGCGGGCATGGGTAGTGCCCCGAATGCCGCTGCAACAGCGGATACAACACATCCGGTGAAGCAGGGACTTATTCAGGCTTTTGGCGTGCTGACAGATACACTTGTTATATGTACAAGTACAGCCATGATTATTTTGCTATCCGGGGTGTACAAAGGTTCCAATCTGGGTGGCATTGAATTGACTCAGGCTGCATTGAGTGTACATATTGGTCCATGGGCATCGGGATTCCTGGCGGTCATGGTGTTCCTGTTTGCCTTTAGTACGCTAATCGGAAACTATTACTACGGGGAAACCAACATTGAGTTTATCAAGTCCAACAAAGTTTGGCTGTGGGTATACCGCATTTGCGTTATCGCCATGGTTATTTTCGGTGCGGTTGCCAAGGTGCAGCTGGTATGGGATTTGGCAGATTTGTTCATGGGGCTCATGGTTGTTGTGAACCTGATTGCTATTCTGATGCTGTCCAAGGTGACTTTTGAAGCACTGAAGGATTACAAGAAACAGAAAGCTGAAGGACGTGACCCGATCTTTACGCGGGACCGCATTCATATTCCGGGTGAGGTGGAGTGCTGGGAATCCGAAGCAGAGGTTATTGGGGATAAATCATTCCATGTGATGAAGTAAGATTGCAGCTGATTTGGGTTGAATTATAGAAATGGACTTAATTAAACAGGACTTGGATTATCCATTATTGGGCAACCCGAGTCCTGTTTGTACATATATATTAGGTGGTTCCTCGGACTAGCCGAAGTTCATCTAAAGATACATTGTGATTTAGTTTTTAATCGAGTAGCTAATCAGTTGTTCAGACAGAATCTTCATTCGCTCGCCTGTGTCATTGAGCTTCTCGATGACATCTGTGAAGGAGGATACAAGCGTCGCTTGTTCCTGTGAAGAGGCAGCAATCTGGGAAACCTCAACTTCCATCTGTTTGATCACCTGTTGCACATCTCTTAGACTGACATCAATATCCGTTGTGGCTTGCTTCGCATCCACAGAGAGCTTACGTACTTCGGATGCAACCACACCGAAGCCGGCACCAGCTTCACCAACACGGGCAGCTTCAATGGCAGCATTCAGGCCAAGCAAGTTCGTTTGTTCGGAGATTTCGCGAATGAATCCGGCTACCTTATTGATTTGGGAAGAATTCTGAACAGCAAGTCGTGTATTCTCCAGAATCTGCTCACTGGTGGCTTGCAATTCTTCGGCATGAGCGGCAACGTGCTGTACCATTTCAACCAGGTTACCATTGATGGTTTGATTTTCTTGTATAATATCTTCAAGTTGATTCTGATTCGATTGGTCGTATGATACGCAGAAAACAGCCACGACTTTTTGCTGATCATCAAAGATGGGGATGTTCAGGGTGTCCAGTTCGAGACCGAAAACCTCCTTGGGGATTGTAGAAAGGCTGGCCTCTCGTCCATTTTTCAAGACGGCAAAGTTTTGGAATGAATCCAAAAGCGGCATTCCTTTTTCAAAACCAAGGTCAAACCTCTCTGTGGTGATAACTTCCAATACCTTCTCGTGATCATATACCGTTAGGCTTGCGGGTTCTCTAAGAATCTGACTGATATAAGGCATGACTTTAAGCAGTGCATCTACAACGTTCATGGAATAGGACCATCCTTTCAATATATGAATAAATTATTTTAACGGTCTATGGAATGACTCTATCTATCATCGGATAGAAATGGCTTTTCGTGAACGGCATTCTGTTAAAAGAATGAACATTTTATGATTAAATTTTAAAATATTTCCCATCTAAAATGATTTATTGGATATAAGTGTTAGTTGTAACTATTTTTATATCAAGATATTTGTACGGATGTATATCAAATATAGGACATGTGTCCTTTTGTGTACGTTATATAGGGCAACGGAGGGAAGTCGAAATGAAAGAAATCATGGATTTTGGACTTGTGCGTCAGCTCGCACGTGAGAATGGGTTGGACCAGGTGTTGGACGAGCCTGCACTCGCAGAATTAAGACTGCTGGAGGCTGCTAAAGGCGAATTGATCTGTGCCAAAGGTGAGCGGCCTGAACGATTGTATTTTCTTGTACAGGGTAAGCTCAAGATCTATACCACACTGTCTAACGGCAAATCTCTGTTGCTCCGTTTCAGTACGCCATTAGCGCTCGTCGGCGATCTGGAGCTGGTTAATGGCAAGGAGGCCAAGAATACGGTAGAGTCTGTGAGCAACAGTCTGCTGCTTGGTATTAGCTATCGCTCTCTCCAGAATACGTATGCGGAAAACCCTAAATTTCTCCACTTCATGCTCAGTCAAGTTACGCACAAGCTGTACACCTTCTCCAACCTGTCCAGTCTGAATATGCTGTATCCGGTAGAGAGCCGATTTGCCAGCTACCTGCTGTCTACAATGGACCCGAACGAGTCCACCTCGGAAGAGATTCAGACCTCCAAACTGACCGAACTGGCGGATATGCTGGGTACCAGCTACAGACATCTCAACAGGGTCATTCACGAGCTGTGTAATCGAAATATTATTCGCAAAGTGCAGCGGAAGCTTGTGATCTGTGATCTGGAGCAGCTGCGCGCCATCGCAGGAGGCAATATATATGAGTGATGGTTATAAAATAAAGGCCAAGTTGGCGTATCTATACGACATGACACGACATAGTAAAATACATTAGGTACAGCCAAGAACACCCTCCGGGAAAAAAGAGGGTGCTCTTGGTTCACCGCGCTTTAAGCGAATTAGATATCTCCGCGTTGCTCAAACAATTGAGCGATCTCTACAATGACACGAGTTGCCTTAACCATATTGTCTACCGATACATATTCGAATTTGCCATGGTAGTTCTCTCCGCCAGTAAAGATATTCGGTGTTGGCATGCCCATATAGGAAAGCTGGGAACCGTCTGTGCCTCCCCGGATGGGGCGAATTACCGGTTCGATGTCGAGTCGGGTCATGGCTTCATGGGCAATGTCTACGATTTGGCGTACCGGTTCGATTTTCTCACGCATGTTGTAGTACTGGTCATTCAACTCTACAGTGATGCTTTTCTCTCCGTATTTGATCTTCAGTTCGTTTGCGATATTCAGCAGATTCGTTTTGCGAGCTTCAAACTTCTCCCGGTCAAAATCACGAATAATGTAGCTCATTTTCGTCAGCTCAACATCACCCTCCATGGACAATAGATGGTAGAACCCATCATAACCGTCCGTGAATTCAGGAGCTTCCTCTGCAGGCAGACGTCGATTCAATTCCATCGCAATTTTCAGAGAGTTCACCATTTTATCCTTCGCTGTTCCGGGATGCACATTGGTGCCTCGTACTGTGATTTTGGCGGCAGCTGCGTTAAAGCTCTCGTATTCCAGTTCGCCAAGGGGTCCGCCGTCGACCGTGTAAGCATATTTGGCTCCAAAAGCAGCTACGTCAAACTTGTGCGGTCCACGGCCAATCTCTTCATCCGGGGTAAAAGCAACCCGAATCTTACCGTGTTTCACTTCCGGGTGCTCAATCAGATAGGCCATTGCCGTCATAATCTCGGCAATGCCAGCTTTATTGTCTGCCCCAAGCAGCGTTGTGCCGTCCGTTGTAATCAGGGTGTGGCCTTTATATTCGTGGAGTTCCGGGAAATCCTTGTTGGACAGCACAACGTCCAGTTCCGAATTCAGAACAATGTCACCACCGTCATAGTTATCGATAACCTGCGGTTTAACATCTTTACCTGTAAAGTCAGTCGCTGTATCAAGGTGAGCCAGGAAACCAATCACGGGAACATCCTTGTCGGTATTGGACGGTAATGTAGCCATGACATAACCGTTCTCATCCATCGTCACTTCCTGCAGACCAATAGATTTACATTCTTCCACGAGTAGTTTGCCCAATTCCAGCTGGCCGGATGTGGAAGGGCATGTCTCACTATTTTCATCGGATTGGGTGTCCATCTGAACATAAGTACTCAATCTTTGAATTAATATATCTTTCATCTATAATCTCTCCTTGGCTTGAGTAGTATATAAGTTGAACTACTTGTTTTACACTGATCCACTACGAGGCCAGAACAACCTTCTGATCTATCTGAGGATAAAGGCGAAGTGTATGCTTTCGAAGTAGCTTTCTTGCAGAAAGCTTTTAGCTTCGCTTCTACAGGTTATTTCTGCCCTCTTCGTTTTCGTGTAACCGTTAGTCACAACTTATGTAAATTGGGTATAGTATTCTTGCGTATCTCTATGGTTATTATCATATCATGTTTTGCAGTCATTTCCAGAATGGAGCAGAACCGATATGTGAGGGGATGACTAGGTATCAAAAAGGGCCCTAGGCACCAAAATGTACGTACTTGCATTTCCATACGTCAGGTTCATAATAATCAGTGAAGAAAGGATGTGTTCAAGACATGCCATTTATCACCGTTAAGGTACTGGAAGGCAAGACGAGGGAGCAGAAACGTCAGTTGATTGAACGTATGACCCAAGTGGCTTGTGAGACACTGGATGTTGATCCGAGCAAGGTCTTTATTTTCATTGAGGACCTGGAGAAGGACAACTACGGCAAGAATGGGAAGATGTTTTCGGACTTGGACCAATAAGTAAGACTTCATATATATCATGATCAAGGAACAGGAGATGTAGCATAAATGACTGAGCAATTATTTTCCCCCTATCAATTTAAGAATTTGCAATTAAATAACCGTGTCGTCATGGCACCCATGTGCCAATATTCCGTGACGGCAAAGGATGGCATTCCGAACGATTGGCATCAGGTTCACTATGTAAGCCGTGCGATTGGAGGCACAGGACTGATTGTGATCGAGATGACGGATGTGGACCCAGATGGACGCATTACGGACAATGACTTGGGAATATGGTCAGATGAGCACATATCTGCCTTCACCAAACTGGTCGATGGAATGCATGCTTATGGCTCCAAAGTAGCTATTCAGATTGCACATGCGGGACGGAAAGCAGAGGATGCAGAGCAACCCGTTGCCCCATCGGTGGTCACATTCCCGGGAGAAAAGTACAAGAAACCTCGTGCTTTGAGTACAGAAGAGGTAGAAGCCATGGTGCAGAAATTCGCAGACGGTGTTCGCCGCGCAGTAAAGGCGGGAGTGGATGCCATTGAGCTGCATGGTGCACACGGTTACCTTATTCACCAGTTCCATTCTCCGTTGATGAACCAGCGCGAGGATGTATATGGGCAGGATCTGTCCCGTTTTGGGGTTGAAGTCATTCGTGCTGTGAAAAAGGAAATGCCGGAAGGCATGCCGCTCATTTTGCGGATTTCAGCTGTAGAATACGCAGATGGTGGATATGACATCGAGCATGCGATTCATATCTCCCGTGCCTACCAGGACGCAGGTGTGGACATGTTCCATATCAGCTCAGGCGGTGAAGGGCCTTCCGGACAACGGAAACCTGGCAACTATCCAGGTTATCAATTGCCTTTTGCCCGTCGTTTCCGTGAAGAACTGAACGTTCCTGTTATCGCAGTGGGAATGCTGGAGGATGCAGCTCTGGCCCAAGCGGTTATTGGCAACGGGGATGCGGATCTGGTTGCGGTTGGCAGAGGTATGCTGCGCGATCCATACTGGGCGAACCATGCGGCTCTGGAGCTGGGTGTCAGCAAGGATCAAGCTGCCATTGCGGAGCAATATTCTCGTGGATACTAATTGGCTCTAAATTATATTAATAGTAAAAAAGGCCGCAGCATGGGTTAAACCTTATGCTGTGGCCTGATTTTGTATAGAGAGAAGCATATACGTCCAATCATGGGTGACTACGTTCTTCGAGTCGCTTCATAGACAAATTTCTGATTCGATTTTGTAGGTGGCTGATCCGGGTTGAAGTCGGCGTACACTTTGATATCGGAGAAGCCAACGTGTTTGAGAATCAGGCGTAACTCTTCTATGCCGTACCAACGCAAGTTGAGTTGTTGCATCTCGGTCGCAACAAGAGCGCCCTGATGCCATTGTTCATAGCGAATTAAACTCACTTTGTACTGGTGAAGAAGGTTCACTTCAATGGTTTTCACTTCTACTGTGATCGTATCACCATCGGGTAATGAAACGGTTGATGTTTCTACCATAGAGGGCTGTGTCACATCGGGCAGAAACAGATCAAATACGAGCTTGCCTCCAGGCTCCAGGTGTTGAAATAGATTACGCAATGCGTTAATCGATACCTGTCTGTCTTGGATGAGGAGCAGAGAACCTCCGGGAATGATAATTGTTTCGTATCGATACGGAAGATCAAGCTTCTCCAGATCGGCAACGAACAACTCAGGCATGGGCAATGCCCGTTCCTTGCAACGAGAACGGCAGGAGTCGATCATATCTGTTGAGTAATCAAGGCCATCTACTTTCAGCCCAGCTTCAAGCAACGGAATGAGTACTCGGCCAGAACCAGACATGGCTTCAAGGATACGTCCTTTGCAGCCCTGAAGATGTTGGCGATAGAATTCAATGTCTCCTCCCAAGGAGTGTCCCACGGGTTTCGTTAGATCATAAACGGCGGTGCATAATGGACCGTAATAACGGAATGACATGGTATAGGTATCCCCCACATGTAAATGTATTAAAATGAAAACGTGGAAGGGAAGTCATTAAGATTATCCCTTCCGGCAACGGTTGGAATTGGATTTTTCAGAGCAGACTATCATAGGAATCACGCACCTTTTATGTAATATGTTCCAATTATATATTATACGAACCAATTTGACATCTATCTTCAAAACTCAAACAATGAATGATATATATCCAAGGAGGCGATACGAGTGGAATCATCATCAAGTGCATTGCCGGATATCCGGCAAGAACTATTACTTCATGCACCTGTGGAGAAGGTTTGGGAGATGGTCTCGACGGCGCAAGGACTGAAAACTTGGTTCATGCCAGGGGGTCTGGAAGCCGTAGAAGGTCATGAATTTATATTGGAAGCAGGACCCTTTGGTCAATCGCCTTGTCAAGTGACGGAGGTCCTTCCGCTACAGAAGTTATCATTTCGATGGGGGAAAGACTGGACTTTGACGTTCCAATTGCTTGAACAGCCGGAGGGAACGGATTTCACACTGATTCACAGCGGTTGGGATGCGGATAAACTGACTGAGTTTGGACAGGCTCACGCCATGGTCCGCGAACGTATGGAACAGGGATGGGCAGGGATTGTTCAAAAGCTTGCCCAAGTTGTGAAGTAGAAGCGAACAAGCGTCGCTGGCTGCAGACTGAACAGTTTCGAAAAAGCCAAGATTAGATACAAGAAATAAGTGCAACCCCAGGTCGATCCGCCCGTTCACTCGGTGGAAGTCGGCTTGGGGTTCTTTCAAATTATTACGAATTTGACCGATTATCCTATCTTTGTTACGGCTTACGCCGATCATGCGGTGGAGGCATTCGAGCTGCATGCACTGGATGATGTACTTAAACCGATACGTACTGCGCGATTGATCAAAACCATGACCGGATTGTAGGTAAGATGTCAACTCATTCGCAGGTTGCAGCACTGCAGAGCGCCAAGAAACATAAGTGGCGCACAACCAAATCCCAGGAATTGTTTGCTTTTCTGTTTCATCACAGGGAAGAGTGGGTAAGCAAGGAGATTCTGCTGGATAAGCTGTATGACTCGCAAGCTGGGGTACAACATGAATCGCTATCGTCTGTTAACATGCAATCTGGTGAGTGACGTGGAACAATTCGAGAGAGCCGTGGTCTACAATGCCATCACATCAGACAATGTCGATGACCTGAGGCATATGATTCCACTCTATTGTGCTGATTATCTGGAAGAGCAAGATTACCACTGGGCGAGAGCCAAAGCAAGGGAACTCCGACGCACATCGCCGGAGCAGGAAACAAGCAGGTTATATCAGAACCTGACGAAGAAATAAACGTGAGTTCAGGTAGGAGGGTGAGGCATGAAGCTATTCATACACCGTAAAGACTTGCGTACAGATGATCTGGCCGCATTCGATTATTTACGGGAACACGAAGAAGAGAGTGTACATGTACTCATCTACGATCCTTTTCTCCTGCGGCAAGGGCGAGAGAAGGAACACAGCGGTGTGAATTTCAGGCAGCATGCGGCGGAACTAGCCAGGCAGTATCTTGAAGCCAAACGAAAACTGCATGTTGCTTATGGTAAACCGGCCGAGGTGGTTGATTTCATCTTAAAAGAATTCAAAGGTGATATTGATGAGATTGTGGTCCACCGGGACATGACGCCATATGCAATGGAGCGGGACAGAGCCATACGCAAGGTAAGTGAGGCGCACGATGTTCTGTTCACGCAACTGACGGATCATCTACTGATGGATCTGAATGGATTTGCTCATTTTACAGGCAAGTCGGAGCCGTATAAAGTATTTGCGGCTTTCCACCGGCGGTGGGTGGAATTCATGAATGAACATCCCAATCCTCCTTCGGCAACAACGGTTGCAGATTTGAAGGTGAGTGATCGCCAGATTGAATGGCCGGATGCGATGAGTGTACCTTCAGAGTTGCTGGAGTCCAGTGGTTCAGATGATGAGGACCCGCATCTGCTGCTGGACCAATTTTTGTCGGATCGAATTGCTGAATACGGTGATCATCGGGATGAATATGAGGCCTACGAACCAAGCCATCTCAGTTCTTATGTGGCAGTGGGGGCTGTATCCATTCGCAAGATGTATGATGCAGCGAGCCGGACGGCAGAGGCGGGGGAATGGATCAGGCAGCTGTGCTTTCGCGACTTCTACCTGTATCGGGCAGTCTATGAGAGTCACTATTTTACATATGAAACGGTGTACGATCTCTCGGCCCTCCATGACGGTCACTTCGAACGTTGGTGCGGGGCCGAGACAGGCATTCCGATTATTGATGCAGCGATGACGGAGCTGAATGAGACTGGACATATGCCGAACCGTTTGCGCATTCTTACGGCGATGTTCCTTACCAAAAACCTTCAATGCCCGTTCACTTTGGGCGAAGCCTATTTCAGACGCAAGCTGCGTGATTATGACAATATTCAGAACCGTGGTAACTGGTTATGGTGTGCCTCGCTTGGTGAGAATGCAGCACCGTATTTTCGGGTGAACAATCCGGTAACACAATCCGAGAAATATGATCCGCAAGGCGATTATATTCGCAGATGGTTGCCTGAACTGAAGGATCTGCACAGCAAGGACATCCATCAGCCGCGCAAGGACGCCATTGTCGATCTGAAGGCATCAAGGCAGGCAGCTATTGACGTGTACAAACAGATTCTGGCGAGTCGTGAGAAGTAGGTTCAGTTCGGGACGAATTCATGCTACACCCAAATTTACCATTCTCAACCGGTTGAACCAACAATCATTGGTTGGAAGCAGGATGTTGCATAGACCGCGTACTCGCGGTCTTTTTTACATATATAGACATGAAAATACTGTGAAATATGATGAAAATTTAGGAATTGTTAAGAAAATGGACTACCCATCTTAAGCATTATGGCTTTTAATAGATAGAGAGCTTTATTGTATTAAGTCATATCTGACATATTGACGAACACATGAAGGAGAAACGTTAACATGAGTGAAACACTGAAAAGAGAGCGAATTCCGGAGCTGAATCTGGTACGTGCCATGGCGATTATCGGCGTACTGAGTGTGCATTCCACTTCTTACGCGACGGTGGACATGACCGGTTCGGGCTATTATTGGCTGTACAACTTTATTAATATCTTTATGAAATATGGTACGCCAACCTTTATTTTTATGAGCAGTTTCGTACTGTTCTATAACTATTATTCCCGTCCACTGGACAAGAAACTCGTAAGTAACTTTTACAAGAAAAGATTTGTGTATATTTTGCTTCCGTATTTCCTGTTCTCCTTAATGTATTTTGTGTTGCTGCATTTCACGCATTATCAGGGCCGACCGTTCGGCGAATCGGCTGTAAGTTTCATTACGAAATTGTTTACGGGTAAGGCCTATACACATCTGTACTTTGTGTTTATTAACATGCAATTCTATCTGTTATTCCCATTGGTGTTGTGGCTACTCAAGAAGTATCCCTCCGTGGTGAAATGGTCTGTACCGATTGGATTATTGATTCAATGGGCATTCATCGTAAGTAATAAATATGGGTTCCAGGTACCCAATAAGGGAAGCTGGGCGTTCTCGTACTTTTCCTATTTTATGCTTGGGGCATTTATCGGGGTGTACTTTCCTAAAATTAAGCAATGGTTCGTTATCAGTCGGGCCAATGCAACCAAAGGGCGCGTAGCTTCATGGATTCTGCTCTGGGCGGTGTGGATCATTGCCGGACTGGGCCATGTGTACATCTATTATCAGCTGCGTCTGAAGATCGCAACGTATAACACACTGTGGTATGAATTTTTCTGGAATGTGCATACCTTCGCTTGTGCGCTGGTACTCATCCAGATCTCTTATCTGCTCTACCGCAAAGGGCCGTCGCTGATCGTAAAGCCGCTGAACCGGCTTGGGGCACTGTCCTTTGGAATCTATCTGATCCATCCATTCTTCCTGCTGGTGTATCGGAATTATCCACCGCAAACAGGAGTGTCTTGGTTAGTGCATCTGTGGTATGCCGGAGGATTCGGTGTAGCTCTGATCGCTTCGTGGATCGTTGTTGGATTGACAGCAAGGTTCGTTCCATATGCATGGGTGATCTTTGGTAATCTGCCAAAACCGAAACCACGTCTCGCGCCACAACAGAACTCGGGACAATTGGACGTACGTTAAGATACATTTCCAATTAGAGGAATAATAAACCGTTTCTTGGTCGACCTTAGGGGAGAGCAGGAAGCGGTTTTTTTGGTCTATTCATATGAGTGTGATGTGGGGAACGGGTGTTTCTTTATCATGTACGAGGGTAATCATAAGGCGGAACGAAACTTTCTAAGAACAGGATTAAGGTGAGAATAATGACAACATGTGATAAATGCGGGAGACCGATGGAAGATATATTGGAATATGTGGAACACATTCTTCACGAATGCAGTGAACAGACACAGGAGTACAATTCGAAAGATTATCAGGCCTATGGCCATGAGGGTGTTCACGAGCAGATGTGATACAATAGAAAGAAACCGGATTCATTCGGAACCGAGGTGACAACATGGAGACGGGGCCAGCCCCTTTCCGGCAAGGAAAGACGGAACAAGAAGCGCGATTGACCAAGACATGTATGTATTGCGGACAACAGCGGCCTATGTCCGAATTCCGGCGTAGAACCGGGAAGCGGTCTGGCCCCGGAGCCAGACGGGGAGCCTGTCGCAGCTGTCGTCAGCTCGGTGGACAGGCTGATCACGATGCCGGTTCAAGCGTGAGCGGGCAAACGAATGAACAGATCGGGCGTCCACGTGATGGTTTGGAGACCCGTGTGGTTACTGACAGGCCGTCTGCCTCAGCGAAGAATGAACGAGAGCGGGCTGCTCATGTGAAGCAGGGATCTGCTTCCACGACTGAGCGGGAGAGACGTATGGATTCATTGCCATTGGCAGAGTCATCTTCTACAGAGGATGGACATCCCGAACATGCTGACTTGGTGACTTCTTCAGGTACTTCTTCCTCGGGCAACCGGAAGAAGAGGAGAAGACGCCGGAAGAGCAAACGTGCAGAGATTCTCACCGGCAATGCGCAACCGGAGACGAGCTTAGAGCGTGATGGCTCGGCAGATGAGGTCTTGGTTGATCCACAGCCACGTGAGCGCTGGCGGGGGGAAGAAGGGCATTCGCAGGGCCATACTGCTGCGAATGATAAGGGCACTGCACAGCGGGCAGGCGCGCGAGCTGCCGCTGCAGTGCAGGCCGCCGAGCAGACCGCGGCGGCCCAAGCTCTGCTGCCGGCTGAGCCGCAAGGCCTGGCAGCAGAGCCCATGGCTGCGGATCAACAGACCGCAGCCAAATGCAAGCGCAAGCGGCGCCGCAAGCGTGCTGCCGCGCTCGCGCCCGGCGCAGGGCAGGCCCGCAGCGTAGCTGCTGAGGCCCATGCGCCGGCCCTGAGCGACCGTGGCGATGCCACCACGGTCGCTGCACCTAAGGCGGCGGAGGCACAGCCTGCCGCCACCGGGCGCGAGCCCGGGCAAGCGCCGGGAGCTGCTGCGGAGGCAGGGCCTCCTGCGCCCGTGCGCCAGCCTGGCTCGCCAGGGTCCAAGCCGCGCCAAACGCGCAAGGAGCGTGCGCCCAAGGCGAACGGCGAAGACGCTGCCCGCGGTACATCAGGGCAGCGCCCCGCGCATTCCAGCCGCAGTCACGCAGCTGGAATGGACGGCCGTCCCCGCCGCCAGACTCCGGCGACCCCGGTGGCCATCGACCCGGAAGATCCGGCTTCGCTCCGGACCAACCGGCAAGGTATGGTACGGATGCGAGGCAAGACGGATAAGGGCAGACGATGGCATCAGGAAGTGGACATGGAGCTTGCGGTCACGCTGGTCAAGGAAAAAGCTGCTGTGGTGGTCAATCGGTACACGATTCGCCGATTGTTCAGCAATAAGGATTTCAAGCGGTATATTCTGACCCGGGATCACTACACCTGTTACTTCTGTGGTTCGTATGGAGATACGATTGACCATCTGCTGCCGCGTGCCAAAGGTGGACATACCACCCCGCTGAACTGTGTCTGCGCCTGCAATCTGTGCAACCAGTCCAAAGCAGCGATGGATGCCGAAGAGTTCATGCGTTCAGGCATTCCGGAATGGAATGCAGCACATCAGGCAGAATTGATTGAACTGGAAATGCAGGAAGCACAGCTGGAAGAAGGATAAATGCCCCCAAAGAAGGATCGGGGTTTCGATATGAAGAGCACACCAAGACCACAAGAGGTCGAGGTGTGCTTTTTTGATTTAATTTTGATTTGGGTGGGAAGTAAGTTTGCAGTGCAATAATTTCTTCAAATTGACAACGGTGTTCATCGAAGATGTACGTTATACTGGGAGGACGTTAGTTAGGATGTGTCTCAGCATTGGTTTGAATGATGAAGTTGCATGTGGAATAACCAACACTAGAAAGTAGACTGTATAGATTGGATGGATGCAGATGACCCCGGCAGCATTGGACATTATGTCATATATCACGGAAGAAAATATTCGTTTCTGGCTGGAGAAGTTTCGCTCTTTGGGCCCGTTACCGGGAATTTTGCTTACGTTTATGAAATCATTTGTGCCGCCACTGCCAACGCTATTAATTGTGGGCGTGAACGGTGCGGTATACGGTCTGTGGGCAGGGTTTTTATATTCATGGATCGGCATGGTTCTGGGTTGTACCGTTACGTTTCTGATCGTACGGGAGATCGGGAAGTCCGCTTTTGTGGAACGATGGGCACGCAAACCCCGTGTGCAGCGCAGCATGGTATGGATTCGGAGGAACGCGTTCGGTTATGTCTTTCTTCTGAGCATCTTCCCGGTAGGTCCATTCGTCATTATTAATGTGGCGGCAGGTATCGCGCGAATGCGGTTGTTATCCTTCCTGCTGGCAGTGGGCTGTGGTAAAGCGATCATGATCTTCTCTGTTACGTATATTGGTTCCAATGTGGAACAATTCCTGGAGCACCCTGTACGCTGGGTAGGCGTATTGCTGTTCATTGCAGTATCCCTGTGGGCAAGCCGCAAACTGGAGCGACACTTTACCCGGTCATCGTCAGATGGTGAAGATCTACATGATCTGAATCAACCCTCTGGAAAATCGATTTCATCGTAATAAAAGAAGTTATGAGTGCAGATATATAATTTTTTTTGAATATTGACGCTTGCATGGGGGAGGATCAACATGATTGACGATATGTATGCATTCAGCCGAATGTTAAATCGCATGAAAGAAGATGAACTTCGTTCATTGCTGCGTTATGTCTATATGAAATCTGAATCAGTGGTCAAGCGGCAGGAAGAGCAATGCGAAAAGGTGGATTTTGCGGACGCGGTACAGTCACTGTTTCGGAATATGGATACTCCTTTTGATCTGGGGCGTCTGGAACAACAAGCTCTCGCCGAGGTCGACAAGCCAAATGAAATTCATATTACGTTTGGAGAATCACCTCTGAGTAGTCTGAAAATGGGAATGAGTACATTACCTGATCAGGAAAAACGGAGCTTTTTCTCTATAGATGATAATTATGCGGTAGGGCCGTTAGGTGATCTGACCCGGCGTGCAGACTTGCAACGCAGGCATCTCTGGCTGACCGAACGAATGTGTCTCAATGACCGTGAGGCATACGCCATGCATGAACTGGACTCGTTGTCTGAACTCAACACCAGACTACAGTCTATTGATGACAGGACTTCAATCATCATCTGGTATGCGAATAATGCACGGGAGAAGACGGGACTGCTCTACGCCATGTATCTATTGCGGAACAGCGAGAGTCCCATATATCTTATCGAGACGAGTGGCTTATATCAGCAATTATTCAATCGTCCTGACATTCAATACGATGTGCTCCACACAGGCGAGATTCTTCCGGAAAAGCTTCTGGCGATGTGGCACGTCTGCTCCGAGCAAGAGCCGCTGTCCAAAGAAGAACGCCTCCAGCTGGAACAGGATTGGCTGGAACTTTCGGTACAGCCTGGGCTATTACGTATGGTGGAGAATGGCGCGATTCGGAGCTTAACTGAAGATGCGTTGGACGAGTACATTATGCAGAAGGTGAGGGAACTGACACCGAACTGGGAGCCAGGCAAGTATATCCGAGCAGCTCGTATTGTGGGTGAAGTGATTGGTACGAGTAGCCAGCATATAAGTGATGCGTTCGTGGAGTACCGTCTACGACAACTGGTGCTGCAAGGCCAACTTGAGATGGATGGAAAGCCACTTGCAATGAGGTATTACAGTGTTCGGCTTGCCGAGCACTGAAAGGGACTAAGGCTGAAACGCACAGATAGAAAGTAAGCGACAAGATCGCAAAGTTTGAAATAAGACGGAAGATTTGAGCACTTCCTTCCGCATACAGGAAGATGATCACGAAGTGTCTCCGATACCAGCTGTTCAGACTTAACACTTAAATAGACTGTTCCACCGGTGAGTGACTCCTACATGTCCGGGGAACAGTCTATTTGTTTCTCGTTAAGTACTGAACCAACTTCGCTTGTGCATTGTCCAATAACATTCGTCTTTATGATCATCATTTGTATTATGATTTCTTCCCATTCCAGAGTTCCATTAGAGGCCCATCTTGTCCATAGACCGGATCAGTATGCGGGATTGGAACCTCTTGAATCTCCTGAAGAGCCTTGTGTCGCTCGCCTTCCTCACCTGTGCGTGTGTTGTAACTCATGCCGCCCGGATAAGCACCGGCAATACGAAAATCAGCGCTGGACTCCAGACGTTTATGCCCTGTTCCAGCGGGAAGCACGACAACGTCGCCTGTTTGAAGGTAAACTTTCTGACCATTTTCTCCGCCTAAAATCAGTTTCACGAATCCACTCACCACAGCAAGAGCCTCATGAGCATTACTATGATAATGATGATAATTGAACACACCATTCAACCAGCTATTTCCCCATCCATTACGGTTCAGCAACGACTCTGCGTGAAGGGCCTCCTCTGCCCAAATGTTCTTATACAGAAGCACAGGCAGGGTCGGATGATTGGGAATTACACCGTCATCCTGAAGAAATAACGTCTCTATGTCCTTTTTCCGTTCAGTCATCTCATATCACCTCACTTTAAATTACCCGATAACCTCAAGGACAAACAAAAAACAATTGTAAAATGATACAAAATGTATCATTTTAAGGTTATACTCAGTACATAAACTCTCTTCAATGCACTCGTTGTATAAATCGCAAGGGGGAATCGTGTGTGAACATTGTGATTACAGGGGCTTCTGGATTTTTGGGATTTAATCTTTCACAGTATTTGGCCCAAAAGGGGCATCGAATTACCCTTTTGGATCGGGATGATTATTGTCAGAGGCTTGTTCATATCTCTCCTCTGCATGAGATGCCTTTCATCTGTTGTGACCTTGCATCAGATCGGATTCAGCTGCCTGCAGGAACGGATTACATTATTCATCTGGCTGCCATGCCACATGTGGATTATTCGTATCATCAGCCAGGGGAAGTTTTCCGCAATAATACGCTCAGCACACAGGCTATCCTTCAATATGCTACGGAACATCACATACCGGTCTTGCTGGCCTCATCCGTTGAAGTTTATGGCGGCGATTGGGGCAGAGTCTATCATGAATCGGATCCGTATGCACCCGTCTCTCCTTATTCCGCGTCCAAAGTCGCCTGTGAAATGCTTGCTCATTCATACGCTCAATGTTACCAGCTTCCAGTCAAACTCTTCCGTTTGACCAACCTCTATGGTCCATGGCAATTGCCAGACCGTGTTATTCCCCGAAACTTCGGTCGGATGCTGGATGGACTGCCTCTGGATATCCAGGGATCGGCAGTGAGGGATTTTTTGTATGTGGATGATGCGCTCCGGGCTATTGAACAGATTATGCTGAAAGGCAAAGACGGGCAAGTGTATAACATCTCAACAGGGATTGGGACAACCATGCAGGAAATCGGGGAATTGTTGAAACCGATGGATCGATCCGTAGCTGCTGTAGAGATCCGGGAGCAGGAACCAACCCAGTCCAGAGGATCCAGTCTGGTCGTGCATTCAGGCAGGTTAAGAGCGGAATTGGGATGGCTACCGCAAATTAACCTAGAGCAGGGATTGGAAAGAACCTTCCGTTGGTACCAGGCACATCCTGAATGGGTGAGACAGTTCAGCCGTGAATATCATACAACAAGAGAGACGCGCAGTTTCATTATCGATATGGCAAGGTACGCAGTTCCAGCTGTATAAATTGCACAAAAAAAGCCAGGGAAGGGTGTATTGAGTAACACCTTCCTTGGCTTTTTTGCGCCTCCGTCACATATACGGATTCATCCGAACACGGACGGTTAGGCTATTTTAAAACGATCTATTGCACGAAATCTTCGTGCTTTCTGACTTTTGCATCAAAAGAATCTAGTGATCTCTTTTAACGTCGGCAATTTTATCCTGTACAGCACCTTTGGCTTTGTCTTTTTTACCCTCAGCCTGAAGGGATCTGTTGTTGGTTGCATTACCGATCTGATCCTTCACTTCGCCTTTGGCCTTGTTTACGCCTGCTTTGATTTTATCGCTAGTTGAATTACTCATATCGAACATCTCCTTCGTTGTCTGGTGTAGTCCTAATTAACCGGGATGCCAGCATTCTAAACAAAAGAGGTTTGATACAAATTTTGCATTCGCGGCGCAAGAGGTTCATACTTGAAATAGAAAAGATGTCTCAATAATGGAATAAGGCTGTGCTCATCGCTGCATAATAACGACAGTGACCAATTTCGTTGCGCGAGATGATTGAATTTGGAAAACAATTCCTGTGGATATCGATAAACCAATCCTTCCTTGTGTACATATCGCACATCTGGTCATATGTGATCTTGTCTTAATACCACATGTGGTAGGAATACGGATCTTGGACAGGAAGATCGGCAGCGTTAGCTTGCCTGCATGGGTTGACAAAAAAATCGATTTTGTTACAATGTTCACAATATCTTCACAAGTGTAAAAAATTTCTTTTTCATGTTCATGTGTAAGAGGTGTAATATAAGGGTATAGAGTTCGGTTTCGGCCTGCTTGTCGTTTTGTGCGTCAACACATGTTGTCCGCAATAGATCCAAGATACAATGCATGATATGGGAGTGGCCATGAGCTACGCTCATCCTATTGTGTGAAATTTGGTACATTTAGATGTATTCGATGTATTTTGTGGTTCGGCTCTGCTTGACAGGCATCATGAAAGTCGCGGACTTCTATCCCAAAGTAAAGGAGGACTTTCTCTTATGTCACAATCGCCTACTCAACAAGAGGTGCCAGTTACAGAAGGTGCCAACGTTTCCGAGCGCCAGTCCTTGGACGTTCTGGATCAACTGATGAAGCCTGAGGTACAGGAGTCTTTAACCGTTCTGGTGGAGAACCTGCCTAAATTGGCTGAAATGGTTACTGCTATGACGAAAGCTTATGACTTTGCACAAAGTGTAGCAACAGACAAAGTTCTGATCAGCGACACAATGAGCGCGATGGGTGAGTTCGCTAAGCCTGTTGTAGACAAAGCTAAAGGTGTAGCTTCTGCTGCCATCGAAGCCAATGACCGTGCGCAAACAGAGCAAACTTCAGTTGGCTTGTTCGCTATGCTGAAAATGCTCAAAGATCCAAACGTACAACAATCGCTTCGTTTTGCTCAATCTTTCCTGAGCATCTTGAACGAGCGTCAACAACCGAAACGTTAAGACTTAGAAGAACGGAGGATGGATATGTCGAAGCAAATTTTGATCTTGGGTGGAGGATACGGCGGTCTGTTGACTGCATTGACTGCGCGTCAATACTTGTCTCCGGAAGAAGCGACAATTACTGTCGTGAACCGTTACCCTACACACCAAATTATCACGGAACTGCACCGTCTTGCAGCGGGAAGCATTGCTGAGCAAGCAGTAGCTCTTCCGCTCGAAAAATTGCTGCGTGGCAAAAACGTGAACTTGAAAATCGATACGGTGGATACAATCAAGCCGGACGAGAAGAAAGTTCTGATGACCAGCGGCTCCACATACTCTTACGATGCACTCGTCGTTGCCCTGGGCAGCGAAACGGCATTCTTCGGAATTCCGGGATTGCAAGAGTACAGCTTCACGCTCAAATCGGTTAGCGATGCAAACCGTATTCGTGCACATGTTGAAGCGCGTCTTGATGCGTACAAACAGTCCGGCAACAAAGCAGACGCTACGTTTGTTATTGGTGGCGGCGGCTTGACAGGTATTGAGCTTGTTGGCGAATTCGCTGACCTGCTTCCTGCAGTATGTCAAGAAAAAGGGATCGACTTCAAAGAAGTATCCCTGTACACGGTTGAAGCAGGTCCATCCATTCTGGCAGGATTCCCGCCAGAGCTGGTTGAGCGTGCAAAATCGAGTCTTGAGAAACGTGGCGTTAACTTCATCGTTGGCGTAGCGATTACTGAGATGAAAGAAAACGAAGTTCTGCTGAAAGACGGCAGTTCCATCCCTACGAACACACTCGTATGGACAGGTGGCGTACAAGGCAACGCGGTTGTTGCTAACAGCGGAATTGAAGTGGATCGTGGCCGTGCGAAAGTTACGGAAGTTCTGCAATCTACTTCTCACAAAGACGTGTTTGTTGCTGGTGACAGCGCAGTGGTCTTCCCTAGCGAAGGCGCTCGCCCTTACCCTCCAACAGCACAATTGGCTTGGCAAATGGGTGAAACCATTGGTCACAACCTGGGCGTAATGTTCAAAGGTGGCGCAATGGAATCCTTCACACCAGTATTCTCCGGTACGCTGGGAAGTCTGGGTCGTAAAGATGCTGTCGGCATGATCGGTGGCAACCAGACTCGTCTGAAAGGTCTGCCTGCAACCATGATGAAAGAAGCAAGTAACATCCGTTACCTGGCTCACATTCACGGTTTGTTCGCACTGGCTTACTAATCTTCATGCTATTCAAGGGCGCCCTTTTGGGCGTCCTTTTTTGTTGTGAGGGTTAAAAGAATCACAGGTATGCAGATGTGAAAAGGGACCAGCAGAAGTGGTCCATGTGAGGTCGCGTATAAACCACATAGGGTATATGGTATATTAATGGGACAAGGGAATATGGAACGACATGACCTGGAAGCCGGCGCTTAGAAGCGCCGGCTTTCGTTTAAATTATAGGATGAGCATCTCTAAATAAAAGGAACGGGTAGCCGCAACAAGCGTCCGTTCAACTGAGAGGAGAAATGACGTATGAACGTTTTAGTTATAGGAGCAAATGGACAAATCGGCAAGTTTGTGGTGGAGCAGCTGGTGCAGGAAGGCAAACATAAAGTAACGGCCATGATCCGCAAACCGGAGCAGGCGGATGCGCTGAAGGAACTCGGTGCAGATGTGGTGATCGGTGATCTGGAGGGCAGTGTTGAGGACTTGGCTGAGGCAATGAAGGATCATAATGCCATTGTGTTTACGGCGGGTTCTGGCGGATCTACCGGTCAGGACAAAACGCTGCTTATTGATCTCGACGGTGCGGTGAAGACGATGGAAGCCGCAGAGAAGCAAGGAATCTCCAGATATATTCTGGTCAGTGCGTATGGCGCAGATCAACGGGAGAAATGGTCAGAGTCCATCAAGCCATATTACGTGGCCAAACATTATGCGGATCGTGCACTGTTTGCAAGTGATCTGAATTACACTATTATTCGTCCTGGTGGTCTGGAGAATGAACCGGGCACGGGCAAGATTGCAGTTGGAACGGATCTGGAGCCGGGAAGCATCCCGCGTGAAGATGTGGCCCGCGTCATTGTGGCTTCTTTGCACGAAGAGAAGACGTACCGGATGGCCTTTGATCTGATTGCCGGGGATCATCCCGTAGAAGATGCTTTGGGCAAACTGTAGATAGTGTTGTAAGATAACGGGAGAATGAAATGATGGGAATGAGGGGGAGCGCTGCATGAACGAAGCCGTGCTGGTCATAGAGGATGAGCCCAAAATAGCACGTCTGCTTGAACTGGAATTACAGTATGAGGGATATCAGGTGGGCAAGGCAGGTAGTGGAACAGAAGGGTTGGAGAAGTATGCGGAAGGACAGTGGGATCTGATTCTGCTTGATGTGATGCTGCCTGGTCTGAGTGGAATTGAGGTATTGCGCCGAGTTCGGGCCAAAGATGCTGCAGTTCCGATCATTATGCTAACCGCCAAAGATTCCGTGGAAGATAAGGTATCTGGTCTTGATCTCGGAGCCAATGACTACATCACCAAGCCGTTTCAGATTGAAGAATTACTAGCCAGAGTTCGGGCCGCATTACGGCTTAGTGCAGTCGCGTCCGTTGCTTCTTCTGCTTCATCTTCTACATCTAGTGCAGGGAATGACTCGTCTGGGTATAAGGATGAAGCTGAGGGCTGGTTAACGGCTGCCGGATTGAAACTGCATGAAGGAACGCGAGAGGTATTTCGAGATGGTGTGCCTATTGAGCTTACTCCGCGTGAGTTCGACCTGCTGGTGTACCTGCTTCAGAATCAACGTCAGGTGCTCAGTCGTGACCAGATTGTGCAGGCTGTTTGGGGATACGATTATTATGGAGATACCAATGTGGTGGATGTGTATATCCGTTATGTGCGCAAAAAGGTGGATAACGGATTCACTCCCCCTTTAATACATACCGTACGTGGCGTAGGATACGTCCTGAAGGAACAGTTATGAGCCTGCGCAGTAAAATCTACGGATATTCGTCTGTATTATTTGCTGTGCTGTTAATCGCGGTGAACCTGTCCGTCTATATCGTGTTTGAGCGGATGTCGATTGATAACGAGGTTAATCGGGTGGAGGCGGAAGCGGAGTCCATTGTCAAAGGAGTGCGTCAGTCTGCCGGCTCTATTCCGCCGGACGACTTGCTGCGGGCCTACGCGCCTGTGAACGGCATGCTTCGGATCGTCAATGAAGACGGCACCAGTTCCCCGGTGACGACAACAGCAGCTTCTGAGCAGCTCAGCAAGCTGCCTTATAAGTACGAAAGTGAGAAGAAGTCAGAGTATACCCAAGTGGAACAGATTGGGTATGTATGGGTTTCAGTCCCGGTCATCTGGCCAGATGGCGAGGTGGTGAATGTGCAGGTCACCGAGAGCGTTGCAGAGACAGAGAATCGCCTTTCTGTACTGCGAACCGTGCTTGTGGCGGTCACGATTATTGCTCTCATCCCAGCCATTATCTCCAGTCGGATTCTGGCGAACCGGATGACCAGACCGATTCAGCAGATGACACGAACGATGAGTGACATTCAGTCCAGCGGCCAATTCAAGCGTCTTCCACTGGAGGAAGGATCGAAGGATGAACTGAAAACGATGGGGCAGACGTTCAACCGGATGATGGACCTGCTCGAATCGAACTTTGAACGACAGGAACGATTCGTATCCGATGCATCTCATGAGCTCAAAACTCCACTGACCATTATTGAGAGTTATGCCAGTCTGCTACAGCGGCGAGGAAAAGAGCGGCCCGAGGTATTTGATGAAGCGGTGGAAGCGATTCTGTCCGAATCTGTCCGTATGCGGGAGATGACCGAGCAACTGCTACTGCTCGCGAAGCAGCCAGAGCAGTGGAATGTGCAGTTGGCGCGTGTGGATATCACAAGACTGGCAACAGACTCCACACGTGCGTTTCGCGAAGCCTATCACCGCGAAGTCCGGTGTGAAGATTCGGGTCCAATCTGGGCGATCAGCGATGAGAGCAAGCTGAAGCAGTTGTTGTTTATTTTGCTGGATAATGCCCGTAAGTATAGTGAAGATGCGATTGAAGTCAGGCTGGAAGCCAAGGGACAAGAGTGCCGTATTCGGATCGTGGATACCGGGATTGGTATGCGGGATGATGAGCTGGAGAAGGTATTTGACCGATTCTACCGGGTTGATCCGGCCAGAACACGCAGTGGAGGTGCAAGCGGTTCAGGTCTGGGGTTATCTCTTGCCAAAGAACTTGCCGGTGCAGTGGGAGCCCGAATTGAACTGACCAGCACCGAGGGTGAAGGGACCGAAGCTTCGATTATTTTGCCCCTATCGGTTCAGAACGGACCGCTCTCATGAAATTCTCATTCTTCTCTTATATACTGATAAGCATCAGATCAACTGGGGATGATAAGAGAGTGCATAGGGGGAAACGTGATGACAGAGCATGAGCAGCGACCACCGGAAATGAAACGGGAAGAACAAGGGAACAGCGGATGGGCTAAATCGCGAAGATCACTCTGGTGGAGTGCAGGAATTCTGGTTGTGCTGATTGTGGCAGTTGTTGCTTGGTGGAAGCCGTGGCAAACGACTGGTGCGGTGCTTACGGCAGATGCAGCAGCTCAATCCGTACTGGATCAATATCCAGGGGAGATTGTGAATTCTACGCTGAAGGACGGGACGTACATTATGCAGCTTCGCTCGGAGACCGGACTGTATGATGTGCAAGTGGATGCCGTTACAGCCACTGTGAATTCCATCAAACGACTGGAGTCCAATCCGCAAGCGGAAGAGAAGACGTTATGGAGCCGCGAGCAGATCAAGACGGCGCTGTTAAAACAACAAACGGATGACCAATTGGTCTCCCTTGAACTTGTGGAGCAAGAGGGCAGTCCGGTATACACCGCGGTAGTGAAGGCAAAGGATAACAGCCGTGAAGAACTCACGATTGATCCATATACCGGAGAGACGATATCCTCCAAAACAATAGCAGCACCGACAACTGAACCGACCAAGGAAGATCCCAAGCCTCAGTTTCTGAGTGAAAAGCAAGCGAAGCAGAAGGCACTTGCAGAGGTCCCGGGAGAAGTGGACGACATCGAACTGCGTGGAACCAATAGTGGGAATCCATATTACCTGGTTGAGATTGATCTGGAGGATGGCCGGGAGGCCATTGTGCAAGTGAATGCCATCTCGGGAGTGATTCGTTCCGTGACTTGGGATGAGGACGAGGATTAACACTTGTACAGGAACCCATTGAATATAGAGTGTCACCTTGTTGAACAGATGATTCCTAATTTAGGGGTCATCTTTTTCATTTAGTTTAGATTACATGCAGAATGAACACCTGTTAAATGAGTACTCTCCTCATTTTCTCATCAAATTCTAATCTAACTCTCGCTGATCTCTCATTCCTGCAGGTTATTCTATAAATGTAGACGAGAACGAAAACAACAAACGAGGAGATGAATGATGATGATGAACAAACATAAACTTTGGATTGGTAGCTTGTCAGCAGCCGTATTACTTGGTGGATCAGCCGTAGCGGCTAGCGGGAATGTGAACGGACAATCGGTGCAAACTACACCAACATCAACAACGCAATCTGTAACACAGAATCAGAACAGCACAGGCAAAATGCTGAATGCATCACAAGCGAAAGCGCTAGCGTTGAAAGCAGCCGATGGTAAAGTGGATGACGTGGATCTGGAGCGTAGAAACGGCCAAACGTTCTATGAAATTGAGATCGACAGAAAAGGAAACAATGATGTTGTCGTTCGTCTGGATGCCTACACAGGTAAAATTCTTGCAGTCGTGAATGATGAAGACTACGATGACGACGATGATTATCAAGGTACTGTAACAAGCGACACATCTAACACCTCTGCTTCCAAGCAGGTCAAATTGACGGCATCCCAAGCTTCAAACATTGCATTGAAGCAGGTGACAGGTGGTAAAGTCACCAAAGTCGAGCTGGATCATGATGATGGTCGTTATGTGTATGAGATCGAGCTGAGAACCGCTCAAGGTGAAGCGGATGTAGATATCGATGCCAACACAGGCAAAGTGTTGTCGTTCGACCAAGATTTTGACGACGAAGATTAAGCAATAAGGGCGAGTATACGCCGATAAAACATCATATCATGCACCTGCCCACGAACAGCCACACACAGCCAGAGACAGTTACATCATGGAGGGCAGGGCAGGTATAGCAGAGGACGCCTCGGGGGAAGCGTCTTTTTGCTGTCTATGGAGAGAGCGGAGTATGAAATTGTACATGTTCAGCCGGATTGTTCACTATGCGAACAGGGACGTGGCGCATACAATCAGAGTCAGGGAGGTGAATGCCTAGCCAGTCTTGCCAAGAATTCTAATGCTATAATGCATCATCGATCGGAGGCAGATGAGACATATCGATTTTAATTTTATGTAAGCGCTTCATAAAAAACATGGAGGTGCATTACGATATGGCTATGAACGATGAATGGTTGAAAAAGAATACACATTCACATCGCTTTACCCGGCGCTTAAGTTATCTGCTTGCTTTGGTTTTGGCGCTGCAATCCATAGGTATGCTGCTTGCACCCGGACCGGATGCTTCAGCTGCTCCGCTTAGTGTAACGAACGGGATACAGTTCAAGGATACCAATGGCAATGTCGTTCATGCCCATGGGGGCGGGATGATCAAGGCAAACGGGTATTATTACTGGTTTGGAGAGAACCGCAATACGAATGGAACGTTCAAGGCAGTGTCCGTGTATCGTTCATCGGATCTGAAGAACTGGGAGTATCGCAATGATGTGCTGACCAGCAGCTCGGCTACCGAGTTAAATATCTCCAACATTGAACGCCCGAAGGTCCTCTATAACAGTTCGACTGGCAAATATGTGCTGTGGATGCACAAGGAGAATGGTCTGGATTATGGCGAGGCCCGAGTGGCGGTAGCTACTTCGAATACGGTTGATGGCAACTACACGTATGTGGGCAGTTATCGTCCACTTGGGTATGATTCCAGAGACATGACGGTATACAACGATAACGGAACCGCTTATCTGATCTCTGCGACCCGAGTGAATGCAGATCTGAATATATATAAGCTGACCCCGGATTTCCTGGGAGTGGAATCCCTTGTCACAACACTGTGGCCCGGACAATATCGTGAAGCGCCTGCTATGTTCAAAAAAGACGGCATCTACTTCCTGATCACCTCGGGTGCGACTGGCTGGAATCCGAATCAGGCCAAATATGCCACAGCCTCCAGCATTACAGGTACATGGAGCGGTCTTAGCAATTTTGGAGACAGCACAACGTATGGTTCTCAATCCACCTATGTTGTTCCGGTAGAGGGATCACAGACCACATCCTATCTCTACATGGGTGATCGCTGGGCGGGTGCCTGGAGCGGGCCCGTGCAGGATTCCAAGTATGTCTGGCTGCCCCTCTCGTTCCCGAGCGCAACCAGTCTGGCGATGAACTGGGCCAGCAGTATTACGATAGATACAACAACAGGGGCTGTGACTGGAGCGAGTACCCCGGATGTATGGGACCCGAATGCTTCATATCAGCTGATTAGCCGTAAGAGTAACAAATTGCTAAATGTCATTGGTGGTTCCGCCGCTAATGGTGCGGATCTGGAGCAGCGATCAGATGGGGGGACGACAAGTCAGCAATGGCAGATTACCGATGCGGGTGGCGGCTATGTCAAAATCATCAATCGTTCCAGTGGTAGACTGATTGGGGTGGAGAATGGTGCCACAACCGATGGGGCTGTCATTGAACAGTGGAATGATGGTGGCTGGGCCAGCCAGCAATGGCAGCTCGTCAGTGTAGGTGGTGGTTATTATAAACTGAAAAACCGCAGTACAGGCAAGGTGTTGGACATTTCCAGTCAATCCTTGGCAGATGGTGCTGCGGCCATCCAGTGGACGGATAATGGGGGTACGAATCAGCATTTTCAGATTGTTAAGATGCAATAAGACGTTTTAAATATTATAAAATAAGGTTCAACATAACGTGTAAGCCCTTGTCTCTTACCATAAGGTGGGACAGGGGCTTTATGATGTATTCACGCTTGTTACGTGATGCTTTTACTCGAAGGGGATATCCAGACGATGGCTCATATCGTGACCTATTTCCGATCATTACCATCCCAATCTGTGGTAAACTAGTAGAATTGTAGAAAAAGATAGAGACAGGAGCTGGATAACGAAGTGAGTGAACAACAAGTGCTATCAATTGAAAGCTTGCGTATGAGATACAACGGACGTTATGTGCTGAACGGCATCGATTTGGAAGTGAATCGCGGTGAGATGATTGGATATATTGGTCCAAATGGGGCTGGCAAAAGTACGACGGTTAAGATTTTACTCGGGCTGGTTGAAGGATATGTAGGCACGGTGCGAATCTTTGGTAAAGATATTGCGGATGGGGATGTAGAGTATAAGCGCAGAATTGGCTATGTTCCGGAGGTGGCGGAATTGTACGAACAATTAACGCCTGCGGAGTATCTGACTTTTACGGGAGAGTTATACGGTATGTCCTATGAAGATGCGGATTACAAAGCCAAGCTCTTAATGGATTGTTTTGGACTGGAAAAATCATATCATTCCCGCATTGCATCCTTTTCCAAAGGTATGCGTCAGAAAGTGCTGTTGATCTCTGCGCTGCTGCACGACCCGGATCTGCTATTTCTGGATGAACCACTCAGCGGATTGGATGCCAATAGTGTGATGGTGGTCAAAGAGATTTTGTCACAATTGTCAGCCAAAGGCACAACCATCTTCTATTCGTCCCACATCATGGATGTGGTGGAGAAGATCAGCAGTCGAATTGTACTGATCGCTGAAGGACGCGTGGTAGCAGACGGTACGTTCAAGCAGCTCCAACAGCAGTCCATGGAAGGTTCATTGACATTGGAGGAAGTATTCAATCAATTGACGGGCTTCAATGAACATAAAGCTATTGCGGAGCGTTTTGTATCGATTGTGCAGGAGGTGTACTGATATGGAGGAATCCTCCGACTTCCGCACGCTCAAGATTCTGGATCGCTTTCGTCCGCTCATCGCCAGAACAGGGGCTGATTATGATGTGCTGCGTTTGATTTTGCGAGTGAAGTTCCAGATGGATCAACGCAGAGTACCTACCATTTTATCCAACAATTCAGGGAAAAAGGAGCGCAAGGAAGGTAATCAGTTTCTTCGTTCCCTGTGGTTGTATGGATTAATGGGACTGATGATGGTTCCCTTCATCGTCTGGGATACGGGGCATTTCATGCTTCAGATGGGACTTGTGTTTGGCATATTAATGTTTATGATCATGACGTCTATGATCTCGGATTTTTCCTCCGTGCTGCTGGACATCCGGGATCGTAATATTATTATGACCAAGCCCGTTAATGGACGAACGGTGGGGATGGCCCGAGCCATCCATGCGGGCGTATATCTGCTATTGCTGACGGGTTCATTAACCGGTATACCGCTAATTGCCGCGTTGGTGACGCATGGGATCGGATTCTTTCTGATTTTCCTTGTAGAACTGATTCTGATCAATATGCTGATTCTGGTGACAACGTCCCTGATCTATCTGTTCATGATGAAGTTTCTGGATGGTGAGAAGCTGAAGGATATGATCAATATGGTGCAGATTCTGCTTTCCGTGGGGATTGCGATCGGTTATCAGCTGGTCATCCGTTCGTTCAGCATTATTGACTTTGGTATGGTATTTACCCCGGCATGGTGGCAGTTGCTGTTGCCTCCGTTGTGGTATGCGGCCGCATATGAATGGTTATTTGCAGGGGGCGGGAATGTGTGGATCTATACGTTCACAGCACTTGCAGTCTTGGTTCCTGTGGTGAGTATGATCGTATATGTGAAGCTTATGCCTTCCTTTGAATTGTATTTGGAAAAAATGGCACATTCGGGTCAGTCCTCCGGACGCAGACGCGGAAGATGGGATCGGTTGATCTCCAAGGTGGTCAGTCGTTCCAGAGAGGAACAGGCTTGCTTCCGTCTGTCAGCCAGCATGATGCGTAATGAACGGGAATTCAAGCTGAAGGTATATCCATCGCTTGGTTTATCATTTGTTTTACCTTATGTATTTTGGTTCACCGAATTGCAATCTTCTACCTGGGCGGAGTTTAGACAAAGTTCGTTTGTATACACCTTTTACATCGTACTGATGCTGGCTGTAACGGTTGTAGTCATGCTGAAATTTTCAGGACAATATAAGGCGTTCTGGACCTTTCGCGCTGCACCGATGGCAAATGATAGCGCGTTATACAAAGGTGCTCTGAAGGCATTTTTGTGCAACATGTTCCTGCCTATATTTCTGGCGAATGCCATTCTGTTCACCTGGACATTTGGATTACGGATACTGCCGGATATTGCAATTATTATGCTTACAGCTACGGCGCTTGTCCCACTGGCAGGCAAATTGTTGCTGCGTAAGCCACCGTTCTCCCAATCCTTTAGTATGGCGCAGCAAAGTGATGGTTGGTATGTATTTGCCGCCCTCCCTGTGCTTGCCATGTTATGGGGAGTCCATGTCTTTTTCCGATCAGTGTCAGGGGGCGTATGGATCTATGGTGCGCTACTGATCGTAGCGAATGTGTTGCTGTGGACGCTGCTGTTTCGAGAGAAGAAGACAGCGAAGAAGAGGTCGGTTGCAGTTTGAGAATAGAGTAGTAGAGAAAGAGAGTAATAGCGCTAAACAATAAGAGAGGATAAAAGAGCTAACCTAGACGCTGATGTCGAGGTTAGCTCTTTTGATAAGTGATGCTACCCCCAAAGAAACCTTCGCCCGCAACGCTAACGAACCTGAGACAACCTATTGGTGGGAATAATCAGAAAAATAAATTCTAACGAACCTCAGGAACGCTATCCTTGAAAAGTAGTTATTTAGCTTGAAAAAGGACCAAACTATGCACAATAACGTGTCTGAGATTCGTTAGATTTAAGATCCATGCTAAAAGGGGCTAATAACGTGTATCAGGTTCGTTAGAATGGAGTGAAGCAGTGGAGGCACTCTTTGAGTACGTCGAAATATTGAAATCGAGCGAAGCCTATGATGAGTTCCAGTTATATTATAACTTTGAACCAATAGCGTGGCGGCGAATGTGTTGGTGGTATGAATATACTTGGGTGGCAGGATGTTTGCATACAGAAGCTGTGTCCAGTGTAGTGATAAGGACTAGCAGTAGCGTCGTGCCCAGCAAGCGAATATTAGTTCAGGTGTGTGTGAATGCATGAGTGCACAATCACCCGGCGTGAATTGTGGTAGAAGCGAGTAAGCTAATACGGGATGGTTCTGGACTTGTTTACAGCTTAGGGTCCTATTTTGGAACGGTTCTTTATCTGCATCTTTAGGCAGAGTGGGGCGACCTATTTTTTATGGCTTGCTCGGAGGATGGATTCCGCCAGCCGATCGGCTGCATCGGCTGTAGAGATTGCAGATTGCGTAGCCTCAGCGTATACCTTGCTCAGCGTGCCTGCAATCCCCGCCACGTTCTGGAGGATCAGGTCAGGCCCGGCGCCTTCCAGCTCGTAGGCGGTGGAGATGATTCCGCCTGCGTTGAGCACATAATCAGGTGCGTACAGAATGCCGCGCGCCTGCATGCGGCCTGCAACCAGCTGTCGTTCACTCAGCTGGTTGTTGGCCGCCCCGGCAACGATGGAGCAGCGCAGCTCCTCCACCGTTGCCGGGGTCAGTACGCCCCCTAGGGCACAGGGGGCGAAGACCTTGCAGTCAGCGGCGTGGATATGGGCCGGATCGGCCGAGATGGCGCCGCTGAACTGCACAAGGGCACGTTGTACACGCTCCGGTACAACGTCTGCCACAATGAGCCGTGCCCCGGCTGCATGCAGGTAACGGCACAGGGCATACCCGACCTTGCCCAGTCCCTGGACGGCAACGGGAATGCCCTGCAAAGATGCAATGCCTTGCTGGCGCAGCGAGGTCACAATGCCGATGTATACGCCGTAGGCGGTCATCTCGGCAGTGAAGTCATCCTGCGCCCCAAGCGAACCCGTGGTGTCCGTCACATGTGCGGTCTCCATTCGGATCTGGTCCATGTCTGTCGCCGTGGTACCCAGATCAAGACCGGTCACGTAACGCCCGTTCAGCCGCTCCAGACAACGTCCCAGTGCACGAAAGCGCTGCGCCCGCCTGGATACGTCCGTATCCAGGCTTTTATCTTGTAGATGCGTCACCTGATCGGCAGCGACTTTCTGTTCAGAGGCAACCCGCTCTTGCTGCTCTACCCCTAAGTCCCCAGCAACATGCTCAACGCTTTGAGACCCGTGACTCCCCTGATCCAGTTTTGCATTCTTTGCAAAAGGTACATCCCATACGACCACTTTTCCACCGCCGTACGGTAGTCCAGAGATTGCATTTTTGTACGTCATGCCTTTGGCAAGCTTTACGGCATCCCGAACAGCTTCTTCTTGGGACGCATACGTCCAGTAACGGCATCCGCCCAGTGCAGGTCCAAGGGCTGTACTATGAATGGCAATGACTGCCCTCAATCCACTATCTGCATCATGGCAAAAAATGAGTTCCTCCATGCCTTCCCGCTCCATCTCCTGCCATAACTGCATGACGGTACCCCCTTTTGTTTTGACCCTTCCAACCTGGTACTAACCTGCTATCTTGCGCGAGCGTGCTCGGCTATATGACGATATAGCATATTCACAGACACGAGTTTTCGACCCTGGGACCTCCGCCGGGTTGATAATCGGTACAAACGGTTCTATAATGGCAGTTCCGGCATGCCGGAGAGTAGAAAATGCCTACGGATTTACATTCAACCGTTTAGAATGAGGGCATAACGTCCAATGATGGAGATAGAGCGAACGTACAGGAAGCATGGAAGAAACGAAATCGTTGAGGATATGCAGCAGAGGGCCAAGTTAGCTGTGAAGGCCAGGAAAGAGGGATTGTGATTGTTTAAAATATTGGTATTTATCTTTTTGATCCAGATTGTATACGTATCGGCTTATACATTACGGATGATTCTGACACTCAAAGGACAGAAATATATCGCCGCACTGATCAGCATGGGTGAGATTGTGATCTATGTGCTCGGTCTGAATCTGGTGCTCAAGTATCTAACCCAACCTTCTGCCCTGATCGTCTACGCGGTAGGTTATGGGCTCGGTGTGTTACTCGGGGCCTGGATCGAAGAGAAGATTGCCCTTGGTTACGTTACCGTTAAAGTAATCTGTAACCAGATGGGAAGCAACGTTGCGAATGCCCTGCGGGACAAAGGCTACGGCGTTACGGCCTGGGTGGGTAGTGGACGTGATGGAGATCGGCTCGTGATGGAGATTCTGGCGAAACGGAAAAACCAGAAACTGCTCTATCAGACGATTCTCAGTCTGGACCCCAAAGCATTTGTCATCACCGTAGAGCCCAAACAGTTCCATGGCGGCTTCTGGACACGTTCCATTAAAAAGTAAAATCGAGCAGGTCTGCAGCAGATGCAGTCCTGCTTTTTTGGTTTCATCCCATCCGACATTTTCTAGTTGCCTCGACGTATCCCTGAAACCTCACTCCCCAAGTTAACTCCGTACGATTCAAGGTTGCTTATAGTACAATCCTTTCTGTACCAGCCATTCCCGCCTACATGTGAGATAGGGATTATTGTTGTAATCGCTTTCAATATGTACATTGAGAACATGTCCTTCGTAACACGGCATGGCAGCGATGGGCGAATGTAATCATTATATTTCGGGAGGAATGGAATCGATGAAAATCAAATTTCGAAGTTTATGCAGCACAGCCTTGGCTCTAACGTTGGGGTTAACTTTATTGTCCGGACCGGCAAGTGTGCAGGCAGCGGGCAACGCAGACTACAATCTCACAGGCTTCTCCCAAGGAAATGCAGGTGGCGGGATCATCAGTGAAACGAACACATCCACATATAAGAAAGTGTATAATGCGACCGATCTGGCGTTGGCTCTGAAAAAGAACTCCGGTGTCAAAGTCGTCGAGATTATGAACGATCTGAATCTGGGATGGAATGAAATTCCGAGTGCAGCGAAGACATCTCCTTTTGCCAAGCATAATGATGCGTTGACGCATCCGGTATTGAAACAGACAGGTGTTAGCAAACTCACCATTGATGGTTTCAACGGACTCACGATTTTCTCCGCCAATGGTTCCAAAATCAAACACGTTGCGATCAGCGTGAAACGAAGCTCGGATGTCATTATCCGTAACCTGGAATTCGATGAGTTATGGGAATGGGATGAGTCCACCAAGGGCGACTATGACAAGAACGATTGGGATTATATTACCCTGGAAGAGAGCAGCAACGTATGGATTGACCACTGCACATTCAATAAAGCCTATGACGGACTCGTCGATTCGAAAAAAGGAACCAGCGGCGTGACCATCTCCTGGTCCCTTTTCAAAGGGGATGACGGCAGCTCGAATAGCTGGGTTACTCAGCAGATCAATGAATTGGAAGCAAACAAGGCTTCCTATCCCATGTACAACTACCTGCGCAGCAGTGCGGTAGGTCTCAGCAAAGCAGACATAATCGCCATCTCTGGACCGCAGAAGAAAGGGCATCTGGTCGGTTCCACCAGTCTGGAATCGGCTAATGCCAATCTGTCCATGATGCTGCACCATAACCTGTACAAGGATATTCAGGACCGCATGCCACGTCTCCGCGGAGGTAACGCACATGCTTATAATATTGTGATGGATGCAACCGGAGCACGTGCCGCCAAAGCCAAAATCACCACCGCGATGTCGACAGCGATTGCGTCCAAAGGTTATAAGTTCGATATCATTGGCAATGGGGCAATCTCCACAGAGAGCGGAGCTGTACTGGTCGAGAAATCAGTCATCAAGGATGTTCTGTATCCTGTTCGCAACAATCAGACTGATCCCGCCGATGCCAACTATACTGGCAAAATCAGAGTGACCGATACCATGTACTCCCTCGATGGAAGCTCATTCCGTGGCAGTAGTGATACATCCGGAAGTCCGCTTGCGCCGATCCCGGCCGTGGTAAAACCATTCTCCTGGAACGGCTTCACGTCACTTCCATATACCTACACCACGGATGACCCATCCACGCTGAATGCACGTCTCACCGCATCCAATGGCGCAGGTTCCGGTAAATTGACCTGGTCCAAGGATAATTGGTTGAAGACAAGTTATTAGGCGATGATGTGATGTAAGTCTGAGAACAAATCGTGGAGACATCCGAGTAAACCTGTTGCTTTTTTATTCTTCAAACAAAGAAAAGAGTGCTCCTGCAGCTACGATAGCCGGGAGTGCTCTTTTTATATGAATCAGCTTCGTGAGCGTTGTATATCGATATTCATCTTCATTACCTCAGTGAGTAATTTATGACAAATTATCCATTTTAACAAATTCACCTTGTAATTTTACTTACCGGTAAATATAATTTATTAGAATTGACCACTTATTTACCAATATACAAAAACGAGCAAGTGAATATGAGTTGAAAAATATAACACTTTTGCAATGGCTCATAGAAAGGGGGGGGTTAAATTTGGAGAACCGATCCAGCTCTTGAAGATTGTCGAAATGAATAATAAGCAATACACCTGTTAAGTTTATAAAGAAATAACACGCAAGTTTTGAAAATTAAAACAGCCGTTTCTGTCTAATACGGCTGAATATAGGGATGGTGAAGCAGCTTGGATGTATGGATATACTTCGCACTTACTCTTGTTTATTTGATACTTGTTATTCGGATGACCGTCGCTTTGACCCAGAGGAAGCAATGGCTGACGTATGCCAGTTTTCAGTTATTCGTAGCGTTCAGCTTAGCATATGATAATGGAATTATTGCTCTAGGTAATATACTAGGTGAAGGGGAACCGCTAATGGTTCTCAGTAGCCTTCGATTTTGGCTACATGCCTTTGCTACCCCTACCCTTGTTCTTGTTAGCTACCATATCTTGCGAAGCTCAGGTGCCAAGTTTGCAAATAACAGTATAACGAATGTGGCAGCATGGCTGATAACACTGGGTCTGGTTTTCTACCAGATTGTAGGCTTTACTATATCCGAGGTTAAAAATCTCACGGTTATAAAAGAGTATGGAGTACTGAGATATATGGCAGAAGGTCATGGAGGTCCGCCGATGATGGTTATCATCGTTGGGATTGTACTCTTATTTGTTAGCCTGATCGTTCTTTATAAACATAAATGGGTATGGCTGTTTGTTGGGACTGCATTGTTGTTTGTAGGGCAGTTAATCTCCCTGCCAGTGGAAAGTGGAACTTTAACCAATGTGTATGAGCTGATCCTCATCCTCTCAATTTGGCGAACGACTACATTTTTGATGGATTCAACAGATCGTCGCCGTCCTTAAGCCCCGATGCATCAGAAAAGACTGGCCAGTAAGATATAGGCCAGTCATCTGTGTTCGTTTATTTCATTTTTTAATTCAGATATCCATGGTATCTGATGAGACAGACGCAGCACTTACCGATTCACGATAGATGATGTTGCCTTTCACGTGTACACGACCGAAACTGCGGTTCGGGTTGTCGATCTTCTTGAGCATGGACTGAACTGCCGTGCGCGCCATCTGTTCCACATCCACTTCAACGGTTGTCAGCTTGGGATCGGAGAGCATGGCATAGATATCATTATCAAAACCAACAACGGAGCATTGGCCAGGTACCTGAATATCCATGGAAGTCAGTTTTTGAACCAACAGATGAGCGACCTGATCACAGTTGCATACAAAAGCGGTTGGCAGCTGCTCGGGCAGATCAATCTCAATAAATGTACCCCGTTCATCCCGATCATTCAGAACCAGATCCGGATTCATCGGCAACCGATGTTCCAGCAAGGATTTGTAATATCCGAGGAATCGGTCCTGAATGCTGCTCGTGGAATACAGGTTCCCCACGTAAGCAATGTTACGGTGGCCCTGCTGAACCAGATAGTTTGTCAGCTCATAGGCAGCGTAGAAGTTATCGGTAACGACGGAATCGATATCCGAATGTTCATCGTAGAAGTCGAGAAACATCTTGGGAACATCCATGGATCGTACCAATTCAATATACTCTTTGCTGATCTGTCCAAGCACGATGAAACCATCAACCTTGTTATCGCTGTACAGCTTGGGCAGCGTTAATTCTTCCTCATCCTCCACATTCAGAATGTGCAGAATGCCGTAGTAGCCCTGTTCCTCCAGATGTTTGGTGATGCGCTGGAACACGCGTACATAGAACGACTGCGTCGGCCCGGTAAAACGCTCCGGGATAATTACGCCAATATTATGGGTTAAGCCTTCCTTCATGGAACGGGCAGCAGCATTATACCGATAGCCCATTTCAACAGCAAGCACTTTAATTTTTTCCTTTAATTCGCCACTCACGCCATCTTTATCATTCAATGCTTTCGAGACGGTCACACTGCTGACCCCGAGCCTGTCGGCGATATCCCGCATGGTGATATTGTTCTTCAGTATGGTCGCCTCCTTCAAGCCGGTATAGGCACAATGTGCTGTCATTATGATGAGCGCTTTCTCCATACATAATAACAATCCATATCAGTATACATCGTTACCAACTTGGAATAAAGCAATTCTGACTGTTGTTTCGCTATTTTCAGCATATTTCAGGTTTGCATGAAAGGTTGCTATAGCGATGTTATGTCAATTGTTTCTGTAAAAGCTTCTCATTCTGTTCTATCAGCTGACCCCGCTGGCTGGCACAGTCCAGTGAACGATATGGATCGGCCGGTGTATTGAACGTATAATCGACTAGTTTTTCCAGAGTGGTTGTTGCCACATGACAGCGGGTATCACTGGATGCGTAATAGATAAAGACCTCATTATTTTCGTTGACCACAGCACCATTGCAGAAAATAACATTGGATACATCGCCTACACGCTCATCGTCATAAGGGGCAATGAAGTGGCCGCCCGGCTTGGCGATAATACGCGCCGGATCATTCAGATCCGTAGCGAAGGTGTATAACACATAACGCAGGCCTGCCGCGGTGTTCCGAACCCCGTGAGCAATGTGAATCCAGCCACGATCCGTTTTGAGCGGAGCAGGGCCCTGGCCATTTTTGACCTCATAGACTGTATGATATTGCCGTTCGTCGATAATCGTCTCTTCATGAATGATCGGGTTCAATATATCTTCACACAGACCGAAGGCAATTCCGCCGCCGCTGCCTGTCGAGATGAATCCGTCCTGTGGACGGGTGTAAAAGGCATACTTTCCATCCACGAATTCCGGGTGCAATACAACATTGCGCTGTTGAGGGGAATTCGTTGTGATGTTGGGCAACCGTTCCCAGCTTGTGAGATCTCGTGTCCGAACCAATCCTGCCTGTGCCACTGCGCTGGACGTGTCAAATGCAGGAGTATCCGGGTCTTTGCGTTCCGAGCAATAGATGCCATAGATCCAGCCATCCTCATGCTGAACAAGGCGCATATCATATTGATTGGTTTCATCCGCATCAATATCTTCCCAGACTAATGGTTTACCTGTAAAGCGGAATCCGTCGATGCCATTGTCACTCTCGGCGAGCGCAAAGATCGATTTGCGATCCAATCCTTCGGTACGAATAACCATGACGTATTTGCCATTGAAATAGATGGCTCCCGGATTCAGCGTCGCATTAATGCCCAGACGTTCCATGAAATGCGGGTTGGTCGTCTCATTCAGATCGAATCTCCAATGCAGCGGTACGTGGTGGCGAGTGATAACCGGATATTGATACCGATCATATATGCCGCTGTAGAAGGAATGATTGATCTCATTGGGGCGAGTAAGCAGCTGCTCCTGTTTCTCCAGTAACTCCTTGTATTTCGGGTGTATCATTCTGATCCCATCCTCTCGATTAGTTCAATGCAGAATCTGCTATTGTGATACGGGCATTTCCACGGTCCGGCAATTTCGCTCTGATCCGGTGTGCCGTTCCCATCAACCGACCAGTACCATTCCCCACCAGCGCGCTGATCAATGATGTTTTCTTTTGTATAGTTCCACAGGCGTTCCACTCTCTCCAGAAACAGTGGATCACCTGTACGCTGATATGCATTATAGAAACCGACCATCGCCTCGGCTTGAACCCACCAAATTCGCTTCTCATCGATATGGTCACCTTCTTGTTCATTTAGCAGGGAACCATCAGCATTCACGGCTACATTGGAGATGTTATAGGCAATATCCGTTACCATCGCTGCATACTGCGGATGTTGTTCCAGCCCCAGCACTTTTAACGTTTCGTCGATCAGCCAGCTGGCTTCAATGTCATGTCCGAACGAGCGCAGATCGATGATGGATTCCCACTGTTTATTGAAAAATACCCCGAGAAACTTGGTGTCTTGGTCATACACGCGTTCATACAAAATTCCGAGCAGGCGTTCCAGCGCCGCCTTCACTTGTTGATCCGGCCACACTCGATAGAGCGTGGTGTAGGCCTCCAGCACATGGATATGCGTATTCATTGTGTAATCCGCAATAACCCCATTTTCGCTCAGCATTTCATTGGGCTGTTCCTTCCATGTGCGATCAAATTGTTCCTTGTACGCAGGTAGTTCGGCATCCAGACCTTTGTCCTCGATTAGAGCAAAAAGCGTTTTTGCAAGTTCCAATGCAGAAGCATCCCCGGTAGCACGATAGTACTCACTGAGTGAATACACGCCGAATGATTGCGTATACACATGTTTGCTCGTATCCAGTGCTTCCCCTGTGTAATCTACCATCCAGTACATGCCGCCATATTCGGTATCCATCACATGATCGGCGAGAAAACGGTATGCATGTTCAGCGTGCTCGCGCCATCTTTCGTTTCCGGTAACCCGATACGCTGCTGCAAAAGACCAGAGTTGCCGTGCTGTGGCGATCCCGCCTTTGGGTGCCTGTTGATTAACCTGAAGATCATTGCCGACCCAACCGTAGAATCCACCGTGGGTTGTATCTTGAAGGTTGGACCAGAAGGGTAGAATCTGCTTCTCCCAATGTTCCTTCATCTCAGATTGGAGTTGGGTTGTTTTGGTATTCATAAGTGAGCACTCCTTCAGAATGTTACATCAATCTCAATTAGTTAAGTTAACGGTAACTTTATTTATCAATATTAGTGCTCAGAAAAACAGATGTCAACGAATTACCTCGCAATTTTTCTTGTTAGGTTATAAATAAATGAATTGACAGGTAAGCGTTACCATACTAGAATTCATTTTGTAACCTTAACGATAACTTAACGAATTTAAGAAAGGGGTCGAAACAATTGAGAAAAAACAAAGGTTGGATGATGTTGCTGACGATGCTGCTCATCACTTCGCTACTTGCTGCATGTTCATCCGGAGGTGGATCTTCGCAGGCAGGGGAGGAGATCAGTACAGATCCGGCAGATATCAAAGGTGAAATAACCGTTCTGACGCAACGGACAGATATTGTGGATACCGTGTTCAAAGACTATGCGGCAGAATTCAACAAGGAATACCCCGATGTAAAAGTAAACTTTCAGGCGCTGGCCGACTACGAAGGACAAGTGAAAATCCGTATGAGCACCAAGGATTATGGTGATGTACTGATGATTCCGACCAGTGTTCCGATCGCAGATATCCCGGACTTTTTCGAGCCGCTCGGCACGTACGATGAATTGAAAGACAAATACACCGCCATTGAAGAACGCATGGTGGATGGTCAGGTCTACGGTATCCCTACCGTGATTACGTTCTCCGGAATCATTTATAACAAACAGGTCTTCAAAGACGCAGGCATTATGGAAGTTCCAAAAACACCGGAGCAATTCCAGGCTGCGCTTCAACTGGTCAAAGACAATACAGATGCGGTTCCGCTTTACACCAACTATGCATCTGGTTGGGCTCTCACCCAATGGGAATCGGATCTGCCAACAGTTGCAGGCAGTGTGGATTACGTTAACGTGGACCAACCGAACACAGATGAGAACTTTGTGCCTGGTCAGCCGCACTACGAACTATATAAGGTGCTCTATGATGCAGCCAAGAACGGTCTAATCGAGAAAGATCCAACGACAACCGACTGGGAAAGCTCCAAAGCGGATCTCGCCAAAGGCAAAATTGCTACGATGGCACTGGGCTCTTGGGCGATCACACAGATCCAAGGGATGACGGATACTCCGGACGACATCGGATTCTTACCTTTCCCAACCAATGCAAGTGAGGTTGTGGTTCCGCTCTCCGCCGACTATAACATCGGCATGAACGTGAACAGTGAGAACAAACCTGCTGCCAAAGCCTGGATTGACTGGTTCCTGGCGAAATCGAACTACGCAGTTGAACAGGGCGGCGGTATGGATGCAGACAAGAATGCTGAATTGCCACCGATTTTGGATCAATATAAAGATGTGAAATTCGCCACGCTTACACCTGCCAAAGAAGGTCAGGAAGGTCTGGTCGACAAGATTGATAACGAAGGTGAAATCGGTCTCTGGCAGCCTGACTTCAAGAAACGCATTATCGAAGCAGGTATTGGGAACCGCAAGGAATCGTATGACGACATCATGAAAGATCTGAACGACAAGTGGGTAAAAGCAAGAGCGGAACTCACGAAATAACGAGAATGACCTAAGTGAATCTGGCGGTAAACGGACTGCGGAGGGCATGTAAGTCCATGTATAAACGGAGCATCTGGTACTCGGAAGCATGATGCCAGATGCTCTTCCTCGGCAGTTGTTCCGCCAGAATTCCATTGGACGGGAGTCTTTCGATATATAGGCGGGAGAACCGCTTGGAGGTGTGGAGAGCATGAAGTACTTAAAACTTTCGAATTGGGGCTACTCAGCGCAACGCATATTTATCATCTGTGCCTTCTCAATTATTCCGCTGGCGTTGCTGTTCACGTTTGCATACTTACCAGTCATCAACATGTTCAAATACAGTTTCACCGATTGGAACGGATACAGTAAAAGGTTCGATTATGTTGGCTTTGAGAACTACACGCGCATATTCAGTGATCCCGAATATTTCAAAGTATTTATTGTCAGCTTGTACTACTTCGTGGCTACGTTCTTACAGATGGGCTTGGCGCTTTACTTTGCCACGATTCTGAGTTTCAAAGTTCGAGGCAAAAACTTCTTCAAAGGCATACTGTTCTTCCCTTATTTGCTGAATGGGGTAGCCATCGGTTTTATCTTCCTCTTTTTCTTCAAACCGGACGGTACACTCGATATGCTCATGCATGCTGTAGGGCTGGGACAATACACGCAGCTCTGGCTCGGTAACCCGAATATTATTAACGTGTCACTCGCAGGTGCCTCGGTATGGAGATACATGGGCTTCAACTTTATCATTTTCCTGGGTGCAATCTCCTCCATTCCGAAGGATGTGTATGAAGCATCCGATATTGATGGTGCCAATCGCTGGCAGCAATTCCGCCACATCATCCTGCCAAGCATTACACGCATCCTGCAGCTCAACCTGATCTTGGCGATTAGCGGCGCAATTAGTGCGTTCGATATTCCATATATCATGACCGATGGTTCCAACGGCAGTATGACATTTGTAATCCAGACGGTTCATTTGGCGTTTAAATATGGCAAGCTGGGACTGGCATCCGCCATGGCTGTGGTGCTGCTCTTGATCGTTATTCTCGTTACGCTCGTTCAGCGCGTCACCATGAAAGGGGAGGAATGAACGTGAACCAATTCAAATACACCCTTGCGAGCGTGGTTAAATATGCTTCCCTGGTTCTTGCGGCGTTTATCGCGCTGTTACCCATCGTGGTCATCCTGTTTGCATCTCTCAAAACCAATGCAGAATACGCTACCAGCAGCCCGCTTGCCCCGCCAGCCAACTGGCTGAACTTTGCGAATTATACGAAGGCTTTTGTGGATGGCAACATGCTGGTCGGATTCAAAAATACGATTATTATCCTGATCATCTCCATTATAGGTGCAACCTTAACGGGTTCCATGATCGCGTATGTGCTGGATCGTTTCAAATTCAAAGGCAAGAAAATCATGGTCGCTGCATTCCTGCTCGCTACCCTGATTCCAAGTGTTACGACGCAGGTTGCCACATTCCAGATCATCAACGCCCTCGACCTGTTCAACACGCGCTGGGCAGCCATTGTAATGTACCTGGGTACAGATATCATCGCGGTTTATATTTTCCTGCAGTTCCTGGGTTCCATCTCAAGTGCACTGGATGAATCCGCCATGCTGGATGGCGCTTCGTACTTCACGATCTACTGGAAAATCATTCTACCACTGCTGAAGCCGGCCATTGTAACGGTCATTATCGTGAAGGGTGTGAACATCTATAACGATTTCTACACACCGTTCCTGTACATGCCGAAGACCGATCTACAGGTCATATCCACCGCCTTGTTCAAATTCAAGGGACCGTTCGGATCGCAGTGGGAAGTGATCAGCGCCGGCATCATGATCGCCATTATTCCAACGATGATCATCTTCCTGCTACTACAGAAGTACATCTACAACGGCTTCGCGCAAGGCTCCGTTAAATAAAAAAACACGAAAGGCTATATGAAATGCATATGAGAATACACAGAAACGAAGAGGACAGAAAAAAGCTGGGGAAACGGAGGGGGCGCTAAAAGCTTTCTGAAAGAAAGCTCGCTCCGTAAGCATACGCTATCCCCGGATTTCCCCCTTTCATAAGGGTATCAAAAAAATCTGGGGATAACGGCGATCGGAAGGTTGTTCTGTCATCAAAGTGGTCTAGTGTAATTTTAGTATTCATTTCATAAAGCCTAACCGAAGGGAGAAATGAAAATGTCAGTTGCCGAAACGAAAAACGTACACATTGTTGGGGACGCTTTGCCGAATATGCCGTGGGAGAACAAACCGGAGGGAACGGAAGGCCCGGTATGGAGACACTCGGCGAATCCAGTGGTTCCGCGTAATCCGGTCAAAGGCGTTGCCCGCATTTTTAACAGTGCCGTTGTACCGTATGAAGGGAAATTCATTGGGGTATTCCGTGCTGAAACCGTTAATGGCCGTCCGCACCTTCACATGGGAGCGAGTAAGGACGGTTTGGAGTGGACGATTGAGGAAGAGCGCATTGCATTTGTAGATGAGAATGGCGATCCGTTTATGCCGAATTATGCGTACGATCCACGTTTGGTCAAAGTCGAGGATACGTATTACATCATCTGGTGTACAGACTTCTACGGCGCAGCACTGGGCCTGGCCAAAACAGATGACTTCAAAACGTTTGTCCGCCTCGAAAATCCAATGCTGCCATTCAACCGTAATGGCGTATTGTTCCCGCGCAAAATCAAGGATAACTATGTGATGTTGTCCAGACCAAGTGACAGTGGACATACCCCATTCGGAGACATTTTCCTGAGCGAAAGCCCGGATCTTGTGTACTGGGGCAAGCACCGTCATGTGATGAGCAAAGGCGGTCAGGGCTGGTGGCAATCGGTCAAAATTGGTGGCGGTCCTGCTCCGATCGAAACGTCCGAAGGCTGGCTGATGTTCTACCACGGCGTCACTGGGACCTGTAACGGATTGGTATATAGCATGGGTGCGGTTATTCTGGATCTGGATGAACCATCCAAAGTGAAATATCGCTCCTCCAACTTCGTGCTGACACCGGAAAAATGGTACGAGGAGCAAGGCTTCGTTGATAACGTCATCTTCCCATGCGCAACGTTGCATGATGCAGAAACTGGGCATATCGCTATCTATTACGGCGCTGCCGACACATATGTTGGCGTGGCTTACACCACCATCGAAGAGATCGTGAACTATGTGATCGAGACGGACGAAGTCATCGCCGGAGACCATGAAGAGGGCAAGCTGTAATTGAAGTGAAATTGCAGAACCAATCTGAAGAATCGAAGTGGTCGCATAACGGCGATCGGAAGATGGTCCTGCAATCGTAGTGGAAGTGTATATATTCGGTCATTGAATTTACATTAAGTGAACAGGAACACTGGGGAGCAATGCATATGGATTATATTAAGGGATTTACATTTGGCTGGATGAGTGGCAAGGGTGACTTCCGCAAGCCGAAGGCCAAAGAATCCTTGCGCCTGATGGCCGAACGTACAGGCAGTTCACATGTTATTTTTGCACTGGCGGCACATCAGGATCATCCGCAGGCGGTAGAGGTCAAGTATCGGGGTGAACATCTGATCGAGGATGATGAACTGGTCGACATGATGCGATATGCCCGTACACTCGGGCTGCGTGTCATTCTGAAACCAACCGTCAACTGCACCGATGGCACATGGCGTGCACATATTAACTTTTTTGATATCGATGTGCCGTGTGAGCCGAAGTGGAAGGATTGGTTCCGCAGCTACACGGCATTTCAGAAGCATTATGCAGCGATTGCAGAGCAGGAAAAGTGTGAGATGTTCATTGTAGGTTGTGAGATGGTGCAATCCGAGCGTCGGGATCAAGAGTGGCGCGAGGTGATCGCCGGTGTGCGTGAAGTGTATACTGGGCTGGTGTCATACAACACAGACAAGTATCAGGAAGGCCATGTGAAGTGGTGGGATGCTGTGGACGTGATCTCTTCCAGTGGGTATTACCCCATCGGAGATTGGGAGGCACAGCTGGATCGAATTGAGCAGGCGATTGCTCCCTATGGCAAACCCTTTTTCTTCGCGGAAGCAGGCTGTCCCAGCCGCAGTGGATCGGCCCAGGTTCCAAACGATTGGGGGCTGGAAGGCGAAGTAAGCGCGGAGGAACAGGAGCGTTTCTATGAGGCGATGTTCCGGCATGTCAGTCAGCGTGACTGGGTTCGCGGATTCGGTCTGTGGGATTGGAGTGCACATCTGCACGCGGAGAAGGATGCGCTGACCGATGACGGATATGGGGTGTATGGTAAGCCCGCGGAGAAGGTTATTCGTCGGTTCTATGAAGGCATCACTGTAGAAATGTAAACGAGAAACAAGAAGGTATATGTGAAGATGAATCTCAGTGATATATCTGCATATGTACTTTCGTGATTTCCATGCTGTGAGCAAGGAATAGCAGTTTATGGTGGAGCTTATTTTTCCAGTTGTAATTCATTTTCAGATCAAGAAGCCTTTCCTCCCACAGGAAAGGTTTTTTGGCTATTTTAGTAACAACACATACCATGTCGAATTTTGTTGACAAAAGGAGGGCTCCTGCCTATTCTTAATGGATGAATATGATAATCATTATCATGAAATAGAGAAAAGGGGTTCAACATCCATGTCTGTACAACATCGCAAATCTTCGGCTCTCACATTGGCAACTATGCTCTTGTTGCTATTGGTTATCGTGGGCTGCAGCAATACAGGAAGTGCAGATCAATCCTCATCTGCTGCTTCGGATCAAACTTCTACGAAGTCGATTACGATGTCATGGCCACGTGATATCGGTACAATGAATCCGCATACGTATAATCCTTCGCAATTATTTGCTCAATCCATGCTCTATGAGCCGCTGATCAGTTACCAGAAGGACGGAAAACTGGAACCTGCCCTGGCAGAATCATGGACCATCTCCGATGACGGCAAAGTATATACATTCAAGCTTCGCCAAGGTGTGAAATTCTCAGATGGTACGCCATTTAATGCTGAGATTGTGAAAAAGAATTTTGATGCTGTTATGAAAAATAAAGATACACATAGCTGGCTGGGCATTGTAGGCGTGCTCGACAAGACGGAGGTTGTGGACGATCAGACTTTCCGGTTGACACTCACAGAGCCGTATTATCCGGTCTTGCAGGATTTATCTGTAGTTCGTCCTTTCCGCTTCCTGGGTGAAGCTGGATTCCCGGATGACGGAGATACTTCCCAAGGCATCAAAGAGCCGGTTGGAACGGGCCCGTGGATGCTGGCTGAATACAAGCAGGACGAATATGCCGTCTTCAAGCGTAACCCGAATTATTGGGGAACAGCACCGAAAGTAGATCAGATTACGGTTAAGATCATTCCTGATGGGGAGACCCGTGTCCTTGCTTTTGAAAAAGGTGATCTCGACCTGATCTACGGTGAAGGTGTGATCAGCCTGGATGCATTCCAACAACTTCGTGACAACGATGAGTATGTAACCCAATTGTCTGATCCTGTGGGAACTCGCAGTCTGTTGCTGAACTCTTCCAATCCGAAGATGTCCGATGTCAGAGTACGGATGGCGCTCCAGCAAGGATTCAACAAAAAGGCGATGGTGGAAGGCGTCACTTCCGGTTTGGAAGAACCAGCCGATACCGTATTGTCCAAAAACTATCCGTACACTAATGTAGACTTGGAACCGATCACGTATGACGTGGAGAAATCCAAAGCTTTACTGGATGAAGCGGGCTGGAAGCTGCCTGCAGGTGGCACGGTTCGTGAGAAAGACGGTCAGCAGCTTGATTTTGAGATGATTTTTGACAAGACGGACCCGATTCAGAAAGCAATGGCTGAGACCATTCAGGCGGAATGGAGCGAGCTTGGGGTTAAGGTGAACCTCACTGGACTGGAACTGACTGTACAGATCAAGCGTTTGAAAGCCAATGATTTCGACCTGTATTTCTGGTACAACTATGGTGCGCCATATGATCCACATTCCTTCATTAATGTTGTAGCAAGCCCTGGATTCGGGATTTCCGAGACCTTGAGTGCGTTGCCGATGAAAAAGGAACTGGACGATCAAGTACATGCAGCCCTGTCATCCACAGACGAGACGAAACGCCAAGAGCTATATGGCTCCATCCTGAAAACACTTCAGGAGCAATCGGCGATCGTACCGATCTCTTATATTAAGAAAACGGCTGTATATCAGAAGAAAATCTCCAACTTTATTTTCCCGGCGAACCGTGATGAAAATCCGTTTGTGGGCATTGAATTGGGAAATTATTAAGTAATGACTTTGAGAGTGGTAAGGTCATGTAGCTTGATAAAAGGGAGGAACGTTTGGTGATCGGTTATATTGGTAAACGAATGATCGCGATCATTCCTATCGTTTTTATCGCTACACTTGTGACCTTTGCGCTTATTCATATATCGCCGGTTGATCCGGCCGAGGCTTATCTGACAGCCGCTCATATCTATCCAACACCGGAGCTGCTTGCGCAAAAGCGGCATGAGTTCGGTCTGGATCAGCCTATGTTAACCCAATATGTGCATACGATTCAGAAGATTGCCAAGCTCGACTTCGGCACCTCATATCTCACCAATAAACCTGTATGGGATGAAGTGAAATTAAGGCTTCCCGCTACGGCTGAACTAGCCTTCTGGAGTATATTGTTATCGGCTTTGGTGAGTATTCCTTTGGGAATACTGGCGGCGGTGTATAAGAATAGCTGGATTGACATGGTCAGCCGTGCGATTTCCTATTTTGGAGCATCTATTCCGCAGTTCTGGCTCGGTTACCTGCTGATCTTCTTTTTCTCAGTGAAGCTGGACTGGCTGCCTGTGGAGGGGCGTGGATCGTGGGAGAATCTGGTTCTGCCTACGATTACACTCTCCTTGATTCTTATTGCGGTCTACACCCGATTGTTGCGTTCCAGTGTACTGGAGCAATTGCAGGAGACATATGTACAGTACGCGAGAACACGCGGGATTCGCGAACGAGTCATTATGCTGAAACATGTCCTGAAAATCGCCATATCGCCCCTCATTACGGGGATGGGGATGAGTATGGGCAAGCTGCTCACAGGCACCATTATTGTGGAGCAAGTGTTTTCCTGGCCTGGGTTCGGACGATACTTTGTCGATGCAATATTTAATCGGGATATCCCCGTAATACAATGTTATGTCTTTCTTGCGGCATGCCTGTTCATCGTATGCAATCTGCTCGTTGATCTGGTGCAGCTCGTTATGGACCCACGGATTTCAGCGAAAGGACGGGCAGAACATTGATAAACAAATGGCGTGCGGTATGTAAAGGACAGAGAGCCATCCAGATATGCTCGGTAATCATATTGCTTTTCTTCATGGTAGCGTTATTAGCCCCATGGATTACTCCTCATGACCCTGTGAAGGTGAATCTGTTACAGAAGCTGGCGAGTCCATCGCTTGAGCATTGGCTTGGAACGGATCATCTGGGACGCGACAATCTCACCAGGCTGATGTATGGCGCGCGGGTGTCGCTCGGATTTGCTACCCTGATCTTTCTGTCTTCTTTGCTCATAGGTGTCATTATGGGTTCGATCTCCGGTTACCTTGGTGGCTGGGTGGACAGTCTGCTGATGCGCTTGTGTGAAGGCATTATGGCGTTTCCGAATCTGGTGCTTGTGCTGGGTATTGTGGGGATCTTTGGTCCAGGTCTGATGCAGGTGCTTCTGGCCCTCATGATGGTACAGTGGGTGTATTATGCACGTATCTGCCGGAATATGGTCGTTAGTCTGAAGGAACGGAACTTCATCGCAGCGGCGCGGATTAGCGGCTCCTCTTCGTGGACGATTATCCGCAGACATATCATTCCCAACGTGCAGCGTCCCATTGTTGTGATGGGCACGCTGGAGATGGGCTGGGCGATTATGGATATATCTGCGTTGTCCTTCCTCGGACTCGGTATTCAACCGCCGAATGCAGAATGGGGCGCCATGATTCATGAAGGAACGGGTTATATTCGCAGTCATCCGGAGTTAATGATCTACCCGGGTGCATTGATTCTGCTGGTGGTCATTACGTTCAACATTTTGGGAGAAGCGTTATCCGAGCGTTATGGCATTGCAAAAAGGTAGTGGTTCGGAATCGAAAGCATATGGAGGTGAATGTAACGATGGATGATGCAGCGAAAGTACTCGAAGTTCGTGGTCTGCAAGTGAATCTTAGAACAGCGGAGGGTTCAGTCCCGTTACTGGAGCCCATTGATCTTGAATTAAAAAAAGGTCGTGTCTTCGGCTTGGTTGGCGAGAGTGGTAGCGGCAAGACCGTTACGTGTAATGCGCTGCTCCATCTGCTTGATCCGCGCAGGATGGAAGTGTCGGGCAGCATACGTCTGAATGGACGTGAGCTTGGCTCGTTGTCAGGTGAGGAGATGCGACGCATCCGGGGCAAGGACATCGGATTTATTATGCAGAACCCGATGAATGCTTTTACACCCGTATATACGATCGGATCTCAATTCATTGAAACTTTGCGTACGCATTCGGGAATATCCAAAGCAGCGGCCCGAGAGCGGGCTATTGCTGCCTTGGCAGATATGAACCTGCCCGAGCCGGCCAAACTGATGAAGCGATATCCATTCCAACTGAGTGGGGGCATGTTGCAGCGGGTGATGATCGCCATATCGATGTGCCTGCGACCGGCCTTGGTTATTGCTGATGAACCAACGACGGCGCTGGATGTCGTGAATCAGTTGAAGGTGCTTCAGGAATTGGATCGGCTACGTACGAAGTATGGCACATCCATCTTGCTCATCTCCCACGATCTGGGCGTGATCTCGCAAATGGCGGATGAAGTCGCGGTTATGCAGAAGGGACGAATTGTAGAGCAGGCGGATGTGTATCAACTGTTTGATCACCCGCAGCATGAATATACACGGATGTTGTTAAATGCCAGGCCCAGTATGTTTTTGGGACGATAGGAAGTTAGCGACTAATAAAGAGTGGAATCGTTAGTGAATGTAAGTGTAGAACTGGTGTGAGCTCTGTTTGAAGCGGGTAGCGCAGGGGTGGGATGGACATGATGATGTGTAATTTCGTCTTCTTCGGAGATTGCTTCTGCCAAGTACAAGAGAGGAGGATGACCTGATGCTTCAGGTACGTGAAGTAAGCCATAGCTATAGCAAACGCAATTGGCTGGATCGTTCGGGAGCGCGTCCTCCTGTGCTGGCAGACATTTCACTTACGATTGAAAAGGGTGTTTGTCTGGGACTGTTGGGTACCAGCGGAGCAGGTAAAAGTACCTTGGGGAAAATCATACTTGGGCTGGAGAAGCCCAGCCAGGGTAAGGTTTTGTTTCAGGGTCAGGATATCTATCGATCCAGCAAACCAGTGCTCAAGGGATTACGACGTGATCTGCAGGTCGTGTTCCAGGACTGTTATTCGGCTGTGAATCCGCTTATGACTGCCGCGCAGATCATTGGGGAGCCGCTGGATAATTACGAGCGTTTGTCGGCAAAAGAACAACTTCGTGTGGTTGGACAACTGCTTGAGCAGGTTGGACTTACACCTGAGGATGGGAGCAAGCTTCCGCACCAGTTCAGCGGTGGGCAATTACAGCGAGTCAACATCGCACGAGCCATTGCGCTCAAGCCGAAGTTAATCGTACTGGACGAGTCGATCAGCAGCCTGGATATGGTGCACCAGACACAAATCCTATCCTTGCTGGCGGAGCTCAGAGCGTCGTACGGGTTGTCGTACCTTTTTATCACGCATGATATTCGGGCCGCCATGACGATCTGTGACCGCATTGCGGTAATGGATCAGGGCAGGATTGTCTATAGCGGTGATGCGGGGGATTCGGTGATGCAGTCGGATCACCCGGCTGTGCAGCAGCTGGTTACATCTATTTTGCCTGAGCATCCATCGGGTCGTATTTCGTTTGGGTAAATAACGTGTGCAAGGTTCGTTAGACTATAACGAACGCAAAAAAAAGGGGTGTCCCGTCTTGAACATGACGCAGGGACATCCCCTTTTTTGTTTTGTTTAGGATTAGGCAATTTTCTGTCTTACCCCATCTTCCGCCCAAGCTGCTCGATCTTATCCAGCCAATGCTTTCTTTGTTCATCCGACTTTTTCCCCACTTGATCTACCGTTGTTATACGCACAGGTTTGATGCCTGTCAGTCCAAATGTGGAGATTTTCATCATCTTGTGTGCGGGCTCACCCTGGAACCATTTGAAGTACCAGCTCGGACCATCCATCGTGGTGATCATGCGGGCGGTGCGGCCTTTGAGTAGTTGATCCGGGAAAGGTTTTCCTTTCTGATACTTGAAGGCATAACCTGGCATGAAGATCCGGTCAATGAAACCTTTCAGCAGGGCAGGCGGTCCTCCCCACCAGATTGGGAATACCCATACGAGATGCTCGGCCCACTTGATCGCTTCTTGGGCTTGCAGCAAATCTGGTTCGAGTGGAAGTTTATTGCGATATCCTCCTTCCAGATTCATATTAAACGCCAACTCGTTCAGGGTGATCATGCGGACGTCGGCACCAGCTTGCACCGCACCTTTGCGGTACGCCTCGGCGATTGCGCCGTTGTAACTGGGGGAGACGGGATTGCCTTGAATAATTAATATTTTCTTCATCGAAGATGACACGTCCTGACTATTTTAGTTAATGAACACTAACCTCATGTGCAAAAAGAAAAGGTCACGTATGACCCGGTAATCCATCTGTATATCCTGAAGGTATGTTGACGCTCTCTTTTTATAACGTGTAGCTCCGACCCTTTTTTGGTGTTCTGCGAGGTCAGAATGGCTACCACTCTCCCTCGCTACTCTTGGGGTACCTGTCCCAACATTGATGCAAGACGATGAACAGTCTCGCCCGTATAAGGTACCAACAGCTCCGGTAGCTCACCTTGCATACTGGAGACCGCCATACGTGTAATCGCACCGATAATCAGCACGGCCGTGAGCCTCGAATCCTGCTGAGGCAGTTCACCCCGCATGATTCCCTGATCGATCAGATCCATTAACGCATCCAATGGCTGACGGTAATCCTCGCTGCTTCCAGCTTCAATGAATATTTCGTGATTTTGTGAAATCAGCAGCAGCCCGTAGGGATCTTCATCATGCAGATGGAGAACCTCGGTAACCAGTTGCTTGAAGCGTTCCAGCACGGGACCTTCCCGGCGAACATACCCGTCAATCAATGCAGTATAGTCGACACAGTATTGAGTGAAGGCTTCCAGGGCAACGGCATCTTTGTTTTTAAAATGTTTGTAGATCGCCGCATCGGTTACTCCGGCGGCGTCACCGATCTCTTTGACGGATATGCCGTCAACGCCTTTGGTTGCGAACAAGCGCATCGCCGCTTGTACGATATCTTTCTTTTTGCTATCCACATGAGGTTTGTTCTTCATGATTGTATAGTAAGTGATTACTAACCAAAATGCAAGGAGCACTTTTGAATTCTCTGACTTGATACATCGAATAAGCGCTTACGACCAAAGCTTGCAGGCTTGTGAGCGGCAACGTATGATGGATAGAAATCATAACATGAGGATACGAAAAGTAGGGAGAACGATATGGATGGTGGGTAGCGTGTATGAAGAGAAGGATGCACACAGCTGGGTGACGCCTGAAGGAATGCTGAATGATCAATATATAACCAATCGAGAACCGTTGTATAAAGGAATGAACGGACGATATGTAGAGCGATTCACTGTTCCTACCGGTGGGAGATATATTTTCAAACCGCTGACGAATTCTGCGCAGCATGGACGGGAACGATGGATGTACGAGCGTGTGATGTCTGTTCTACCGCCGTTCTATCCACAGCTTATTGCTGCGTCTGACCTTACAATTGCACCAGCACAGAGCTGGATGATCTACGAGGATCTGGGGCAGCTTGTGCATGATTCGCAAGAAGCGACGATGCTCGGCGCAGCGGCACATATGGCAGCGTGGCATGCATTGCCTGTTACGGATTGGAGCGAGCTGCCTCGCGTGGGCCAGAAACCGTCCATTCGCACGATGTTGGATGAGTTGCAAATGCAGAAGCAATCTACCGTTGATCTGTTGGCCAGACTGGACATGCAGCTGTCCGCATCGGATTGGGACAAGATCGCTAGGTTGATCCTTACAGCTGAGGAGCAACTTCCAACCGTTTTGTGTCACGGAGACCTGCATCCAGGTAACATGGCGGAAGTGGACGGCAGGCTGGTCATCTTGGACTGGGAGCATGCCCATCTGAATACGCCGCTGTGGGATGTATACCATCTGGTGGATCTCTCGCATCCGCTGTTCCCCAGAACGGTTACGCCTGCCCTGCGAGAGCGGGTTATGGATGTTTATTTGGACAAACTGGGGAGCTTGGGCGTACAGATTGAACGGGTTCTTTTTACAGGATGGTACGATGCCTATGCTATTGTATTTTCGCTCTGGATGCTGCGTTTGATTGACAGTGATCTGAGGAGTGAGGGATGTGTGTGGCCGAAGGAGCAGCTGCGAAGCCAATGGCACGAGACGGCAGCGACGCTGGAACAGTGCATGAAGCACATGCGTGAGGAATAGAAATGAGGGGTGAGAAGCTTGCGTAAAGTCGGACTTGTTATGCGTAAAATTCAATTTACAGAAGCTCAGGGGCCACGCGTATTTGCGGATCGGCTGAAGCAGATTGGTCTGGAGTTGGGTGTTGATATCGTGTTCATCTCGCCGGAGCGTCATGTCAGCGGATATGACTGGTTGCCCGGTTACGAGCATGAGAAAGGCGACCTGGTGAATTACGATATCGTGCTGGATCAGATTCATAGCCAAAATATAGAACATGTCATCTACACCGTGTCCGGGTTTACGTTTTTGAAGATGTTCTTACCGAAGAGCGTGTTGTTCCCGCATAGTTTCCCCGATCCCGCGCTGACGGGATATGAGATGATGAAGCCATTTTATACGATGGTGGATAAAGCCATTGTACAGACGGAGTTTTTGAAAACAGAGCTGGGTCGCAATTTCGGTGTACATGACGTGAACGTCATCCCGATTGGCTTTAGCGAAGAGCTGGCGAACCGGCACTATGACCCGAGTCAGGTTGTGCATAATCGTGTGCTCTGGATCGGTCGGGATGAGGCGAACCGTCGCCCTGACCTGGTCCTGGAATATGCCCGGCAGAACCCGGACAAGGAAGTGTATATGGTGTTCGGCGGTGTGCGCTATCAGGAAACCATGAAGAAGTACGACATTCCTGCCAATGTGAAGCTGAAGTTTGCGCTCACGCAGGATGAGATATTTACGTTGATGAACTCATCCAAGGTGTATTGGAACTGTTCGGCCTTTGATACGTTTGGGATGCCGCTGACGGAAGCGATGGCGATGGGTAAAATGGTCGTGAAACCGGAGCACGCGTGTTACGGACACATTCGATCCACGCATGCCTTTGCAGGCAATGAGGACAATTGGTTTGAACTGGTGAACATGGCTGCGGCAGCACCGCGCAGTGTGTCAGAAGACAACCGGGAGTATGCGTTTGGTGCTTTTTCGCGGACGAAGATGAAAGAAGGATACCGGAACTTTTTCTCGGATTGGTTGAAGTAAAGGCAAGTCTGTAACAAAGGGCTTGATCCATCCAGCAACAGGAGGGGAACCTTATGGAAGTACTGATCATGTGGACATTGGGAATGTGGGCGGTGCAGCTGCTGATTGAATGGCTTATCTATCGGTTGCAAGGACGGCGAATGACGTGGGTTCAATATATATTGCCATGTGTGGCCTTGCTTGGCGGTGCCGTTGTAATCATGATCAGCATCAATATTGGCGGATGGAATGGCATCGGATATGCTCTGCTCGGTGTGTCACTCGGTACCGCGGGAATGTTAACACTCATTACGGTGGCGATCAGGGATGTGGTGCTTCGGCGACGGGGCAGAAATTAATCAGAGCAGTAGCTACTGTACAGTACGGATGAATTGGGCGATGGGATGGTTGCAGGAACGCATCCGTCTGTGATATATTGACATTAATTATGACAAGGGAGGTGAAGACAGGTGAATCACGAGATGCTTAACAACCGTATTAGCCAGCTGCCGATTGCTATGGCTGGCATTGTTCATACTTTTCTGACCAACGGGAGAAGTCTGTCCAATTTTGAATATACGGAAGTTAACATTTGCGAGAAGATGCCTGCCTTGACCTCATTCGGACGATAAGCGATATTGCTTGAATTCTGAAGGGCCGCGGAGCTAACCTCCTGCGGCTCTTTTTGTGTTGCGGTCAGGATCTTCCAACCTATAGGAGGAACCTTATTATGATGATGATTAGCGCGCAACAACTGACTCAATACCACGGAGCACATCTGGTGCTGGACGGCATTACGTTTGAAATTATGGAAGGTGATAAAGTCGCCCTGATCGGCCGCAACGGAAGCGGCAAGACAACACTTATGCGCCTGATGGCAAGGCTGAACAAGCCGGACGAGGGTCAATTAATGATAAAGAAAGATACACGAATGGGATATGTGGCACAAGTTCCGGAAGGACTGGATGACCATACCGTTCTGGATGTATTGAGTCTTGGATTCAAGGAGCTCATGGTATGTTCCACGCAAATGAAGGAAATGGAGCAGCAGATGTCCGATCCGGCATGCGCAGCAGACCCTAGTCAATTGGAGCGCCTGCTGAAACGTTATGCAGCCCTGCAAGATCAGTTCGAGCGTGAGGGTGGATACGAAATGGATGCCCGGATCGATCAGGTGGCGGACGGTCTGGATATTGACAAGGCGCATTATGGTTGGCGCTTCGGTTCCCTGTCCGGTGGGGAGCAGACTCGGGTAGTGCTGGCTTCACAGTTAATCGTAAGGCCCGACCTGTTATTGCTGGATGAGCCGACGAACCATCTCGATCTGGAGCGGGTCGAGTGGCTGGAAGGATATTTGCGAGAGTACACGGGAACCATTGTCCTGATCTCGCATGATCGCTATTTTCTGGATCGGGTCGTGAATCGAACACTGGAGCTGGAGGATGGCGAAGCAGAAACGTCTGCTGGCGGTTATACGGAATATATGAAAGTGAAGGAACAACGGCTGTTGCAGCAATTCGAGGAGTTTAAAGAGCAGCAGAAGGTTATCAAAAAAATGAAAGAAACGATCCGCCAACTGGAGGAATGGGGTCGTGTGGGCGGCAATGAAAAGTTCTTCAGACGGGCGGCTTCGATGCGTAAAGCAATCGAGCGGATGGAACAGGTGAAGCGTCCTGTGCTGGAGCGCCGCAATGCCGAGTTCGATGTGCGCCCTACGGATCGAACGGGTAAACGGGTAGCGGTATTGGAACAGGTCGAGAAGAGCTATGGTGAGCGTGAAATCCTGCGCGGAATCTCGGGTCTGCTGGAATATGGGGATAAAATTGCACTCATTGGCCGCAATGGTTCCGGCAAGACGACCCTATTCAAGCTGTTGCTTGGTGACGAGCAACCCAATGCTGGCAAGCTGGAGTGGGGGGCGCGTGTGGATGTCGGGTATCTGGCTCAACAGGAGGAACCCACGAATCCGAAGCTGAATGTACTTGAATACTTCCGTCTGGAAGCGGGTGTGGAGGAAGGCGAGGCTCGCGGGATTCTGGCCCGATATCTGTTCTATGGAGCGGATGTATTCCGCTCTGTCGGGCAATTATCTGGCGGGGAATGGACGCGCCTGCGGCTGGCTCTGCTGGTTCAACGCAAACCCAATGTACTGCTGCTCGATGAGCCGACCAACCATCTGGATGTCGCATCCAGAGAAGCGCTGGAAGAATCCTTGGTTGATTTTGAAGGAACCGTACTTGCCATCTCGCATGATCGGTATTTCGTCAATCGCCTCGCTTCCCGTGTCTGGGAACTGGAGGACGGACAGATGACCGCTTATCTGGGAGACTATGAGGCGTATCGTGAGAAGAAGCTTGATATGCAAGCTCGTGCAGCGGCGACAGGTCAAGTTACAGCAGGAGCGGGAGTTTCTTCTCGTGGGAATGCCAAGTCAGAGATGAAGTCAGGTTTAACGTCCGCGCCCGGCGGGACTGCCAGATCAGGGAAGCAACCAGAAGCAACCTCGACATTGAACGGTTCCACTGTTGCGGCTACCGATGGAAGTCGTGATCATGAAGTTTCCACAGGATCAAGCAAGGCGTTGACTCCTTCGGCAGTAACTGCATCGAATCATAGAAGTAGCAACGGCAATATACTGTCTGCGGAGAAGCTGGAGAAGACCCTTGCTCGTCTTGAGGCAGAGATTCAGGTGCTGGATCAACAGTTGGAAATGGTACAGAACAATCCGCTTGAACTGGAACAAATCTGGAATGACCGGGAGCAATTGTCCACTGAATACAATGATGTATTGGCCCAGTGGGCTGAGTTATAAGTCAGAATAGTATGAGCATAAGATTGAACAAGCGAGGTCGGAGAGTCTTCTCCGGCCTTTTTGCACCTGGGATACATACCAAACGCGGAACCTGCGTGCTAGCCAAGCAAGCGTTAAATCACGAATGTAGCATCATCGACGACGCCTCGAACAGTAGCTTCTTTACATGTCATGGTGAATAGAATCAATTTCATAACTCACTAAAAATGGAGTTTTGTAACTAGACATAGACAAATTAAACCATTTTGATCTATGTCTAGCCTTGATTTGAAGCAGCTAAAGGTACTATGAAATTGATTCACTAGTGTAACTTTTTTCCTTCTGATGCGTTAAATACGTTTGTATGAATTGAAACGGCTCACCTAAGAGCTCGCAAAAAAGGGAGGTTATCGGTATCTATTATTCATTGACGTATCGGAGTTGGTCAGATGATCGACAGGCGGAGACAGGGGTGCTGGAACAGACTTCAGTCACGCGTGATGAACTATTCATGCGCAAACTGGTGGATGCTACCCTGATGAAAAACAAACTCTGGGCACATCTGTCCAATGAATGCCAGGATGGGCGGGAACATGCAGTATACGTGACGGCATATGACCAACAGATGCCGGATGAGTACGGTGCAGCCATTGCGGATGCTGCGCTGGCGATGTGCAAAATGTCTTCCATGTACAGCGCAGAGTATATGCTGTGGAATGGAAGTTCGTTTCAGGAGTTGGAGCTCACAGCGTCATCCACCTATACGATGGAGCTTGCCGAGCAACTGCTGGACCATTACATGGTCCGCAGTGGCAAGACGTATGAGTTCCTGTATTCCGTGCTGGATGCGGATCGCAAGAAAGTATTGTTTTATATGAAAGAGGTGGATCTGTGATGAGTGACCAAGAGCGGGGGCAAGCATCCAAACCCGGATCAAAAGCGAAGCTGGTTGCTTTCTCCCTGATGCTGGCGGTTCCTGCCGTGTTATCCGGTTGTGGCAGCAACAATGATGAATGTGACCCGGAGTATGATACCGGATGTGAATATGATTCCAGTAGCGGACACTATTACTACGGCGGGTCGTCGTATCGAAGCAACAAGGACAGTAACAGCTCCTATAGCAAATCCAAGTCCAAATCAAGCGGCTTCGGTAGCTTCTTCCGCAGTTCGGGAGGATAACCGGATGAGGCAAGTGGTTCAACTGCCCTCTAGTCACGAAGAGGTATTTCAGGGTGAAGCAGGACAACAGATCCCATATCATCGAATGTACGGGAAGCAGTATTGTGTGCCTGCATTGACGGTCTATTCTCCCTTGGAGATGCAGGAGCTGCGTGCGGCAGCGGAGGCGGTAGACGGCATTTACTGTAAAGTGATGCGATTTATCCAGCAATATATGCCGGATTCATTTTTAGAGCATCAGCTCGGTATCCATCCGGGGCTTATTCCGACGGCACGTATGGAGATGGTGACTGGAGGCATTACCCGTCAGGATTGGATTATTGGAGATGCTGGGCCGAAGTGTATTGAAAATAATACGGACACCCCTACGGGTATACCGGAGGCTGCTGCACTGGAGGATATCCTGGTTGGTCTAACTGAGGATGCTGCGTTCACTGCGCCATCTGCCAAGATGGATGCACGTATTCGGGCGTGTTTCAAAATGTGGCTGGAATTCTATGCAGAGCAGGGATTGCAGGGTCCGGTGACGTTTACTTCTTTTGGCGAACATATCGAAGATCGAACGAATACGGAATACCTGATGAGACGCTGTCAGGAAGCCGGATACGATGTCTTCTATGCCCCATTGGAGGAACTGGAGATTGTTCCTGGGGAGGCGCTTTACCATCAGGGTCGGGAGATCAACCTGCTATACCGTCTCTATCCGCTGGAGTATCTAATCGATGATCGGGATGAGACGACAGGCGTGGAGATTGGTGCTGCGCTGCTTGATCTTGTACGGGAGGGACGACTAGGCCTGATGAATCCGGTTCAGCATGTACTGATGCAGAGCAAAGGCTTCATGGCGGCAATCTGGTCGCTCTACGAGCGTAACGAGCAAACCCCGGATTATTGCGGGTTTACCCTCTTTGATGAAGCGGAAATGGACGTGATTTCCCGATATCTGCTGCCCACCTATTTTTCGGCAGAGCCTTTCGAGCTGAATGCCATACCGTATGTATCCAAAAGTTATTGGGGACGCGAGGGCAGAGGTACTCTTTTGCTGGATGGAAGTGCAGTTCAGGAGGAAGAGTCGGCTCACGATTCAACCCTGAGGGTGAAAGACCAAGCCAAAGAGGATGAAGAGGAAATTACAGCTTATTACGAAAATCAGCCCAAAATCTATCAGCAGCTGGTTCCGATGGAACAGGTTGTGATCGAGACGGAAGCTGGAGCGTACAGCGGCTATCTGCTTACAGGGGTGTTTGTTATCGGTGGGCGTTTGGCTGGGTTGCTACCACGGGTCGGGGAGAAAGTAACCGGAGATATGGCCTATTATTGTGCGGCTACGGTTCGTGAACGGATGAATGATGAGGAGGAGAAGGAATGGAGAACTTGGGATTGAACTTGCTGAATGTTGCGGTGGGTGTAGGCATTCTGCTGGTGGTATTGGTGTGTGGATATTTCGCTTTTAGCAAATTGACCCGGTATAACGATAGTGAAGAAATCGCCAAAGGTAACGAGGCGGCAGGCATGTATATGGGCAGCAAATTGCTGGGACTGTGTATTATCGTAGGAATGGTGTCTTTCTCGACGCATTCGTGGCTGGATATGCTGCTGTGGTCGGCGCTTGGAATTATTGTGTTGTGCCTGGTCTATATTATATTTGATTTCCTGATTCCGAAAATGCGGGTGTGTGACGAAATTGCACGAGGCAATATGGCGGTAGCACAGCTGCTGCGTTCGATTATCATCGGCGTTTCCATCGTCATCGGTACGTTTTTGATGTAAAATAAGACATAGGGATTAACGATAATTTAGAATGAATATAGTGTTTACACGTAAACGAAGAGGACAGAAAAAATCTGGAGAAGCGAAGCGTTCGCTTGAAAGCTTCCTGAAAGGAAGCTGCATCGTAAGCATAAGCTATCATCGGATTTTTACCTTTGAGAGAAGGTATATAAAAAAATCCGAGGGTAACAGCGATCATAAGATTGTTCTGTACGCAGAGTTATTAAGTGTAATGTTGTATTTTTGTTCTAAATGAATATCAGACGGAAGAAGGAGCGCGGCATCATGAGAAGAGTCATCATCGATACAGATACAGCAGGAGACGATACGATTGCGATCCTGACGGCATTGCACCACTTTCAGGTGGAAGGCATCACGATTACGGGCGGTAACGTACAATTCGACCAGGAAGTTGAAAATGCCCTGTACACGGTACAGGTTGCTGGACATGGCGGCAAGGTGCCTGTATATAAAGGTTGCGAGCGTCCGCTAATGGCCTATGGAAAGGCTCAGCACCGCACAGTGGAAGATGTGCATGGCGATGACGGCATGGGCGGCGCGCATTTTCCCAAGGCGGATCAACGTCCCGAGAGCGGGCACGCGGTTGATTTTATCATTGAGAAGGTGCACGCACATCCAGGTGAAATTGAGCTGCTGGCGATTGCCCCGCTGACTAATATTGCAATGGCGATCCAGAAGGACCCCACAATTATTCCGGAGATTGCTCACCTGTATATCATGGGCGGAACGAATAATGCACTGGGCAATATCACACCGGCGGCGGAATATAACTTCTACGTGGACCCGGAAGCAGCGAAAATTGTACTGCATGCCGGCATTCCAATCACGATGGTAGGCTGGGAGATGTGCACGCAATATTCAGTCATGGACGATGATGATCATGCAGAAATTGCAGCTCTCGGTACATCTGGTGCTGATTTCTTCACAGCCATTAACAAAGTGGTTATGCAGTTCAACAAGTCGGTACATAAGCTGAATGGCACCACTCATCCCGATACGTTGCTGATGGCTGTAGCTGCGGATGAATCCATCATGACCAAGTCAGGTCAATATTATGTGGATGTGGAAGCGGCAGGAGAGCTGACACGTGGATACAGTGTGGTCGATATCAACGGACGTTTTGGCAAAGAGCCCAATGTGCGTGTATGTGAGGGCATTGACCGGCCCAAATTCAAATCCATGCTGCTGGATGTTCTCTCAGCCATCCAATAAACGCAGTAATTAAACTGCAGGAACAAGAAAAAATCCGTGCCTTTTCCAGGTACGGATTTTTTTGCTCATTTTAATCTAACCTTGCTGCAACAAAAACGAACGGATGCCAGTCGTGACCAGATCATGGTCTTCCTCATCAGGCAAACCCGATATTGTAATGGTGCCGACCTGTCCCTCATTTTCCAGAATCAGCGGGAAAGCCCCTCCAGCCAGGACATAATCAGATGCAGGCAGATTGAAGTCTTGCTCAAGGGTCTGGCCCTCGTTTCTAAGGCGTAGGGCTGTATGCCAAGAGCTAGAGGAGAAATGATTGACTACATTGTTCTTGCGGCGAATCAAATCTTCGTTATCGGGATGAGTGCCTTCCATGGCGTGCAAAAAGAGGCGATGTCCCTTCAGGGTGATATCAATGGTTACGGCTTGTGAACGACGTTTCGCTTCCTCGACCAGATGCAGGCCAAGTCTAAGCGCCGTTTCAGAATCAAATGTGCTGAATACCAAGTCCTTTTCTTCCTGCTGCATTTCCTTTAATTTCTCTGTCATGGTCAGGTTCAAATTACAGGCAGCCCCTTTACATATATGATTGATGTCTACATTCGACATGGATTGGTGTAGTCCCTTCTCGATGAAGTCTGAACGAGGTTAGTAGATTTTTTATGCAAGTTAAAGAGCGCTCATTTGGAGACCATACATCGGCTGTGTTAAAGTGAAGGGAACCTAATATACAAAACTCTTAAAGTTAAAATAATTTGTCGTTCAGTAGGCAGGAGGAGAGGCACGATGCTGTTTTATTTTGTAGCACTGCTGGTAACTTTGGTTGATCAGGGAACCAAAATCGCAGTGAGGATGTATATGGAAGTCGGTGACGTGATGAGACTGGGTGACTCCGGCATGCAATTGCAGCATTACGAGAATAGCGGAATGGCTGGCAGTCTGTTTCAAGGGAATGCGCGTCTCTTTGGCGTGATCGCTGTTTTGTTCATAGCAGGTATGCTGTATTACCGCAGAAAAGGTGAGATTCGCGGTTTCTGGATGCAAGCTGGCGCTGGTTTTATGGTTGGCGGAGCCTTGGGAAATGCGATCGATCGATTTATCTATGCCAGGGTAACGGATTTCCTCGTGTTTCCGTCAGGGCGGGGGATTCTGAATTTCGCCGATGTCGCGATTAATGTGGGTGTGGTCATGATCATTATTGGCATGCTGATTCGTGCATTTCAGAGTTATCGGGCCAAGCGTTTACGCAATGCTTTGCCGAAGGTTGAGCGTTCGTAATAGGTTGGATAAATACGTTACAGTGGCTAAATATAAGCTTAATAAATGAGGGACATTGGATATCATCCAGTGTCCTTTTTGTTATGCCCGATTCGGGTCATGGGAAGAACTGCCTTGATTCAATTTTACCGAAACCGTTTTAGAAATAATAAAGGCTTATATCATCCATTCAGATTGAAGTTAGTTTGGAAGGATTAACCAAATGGTTATTTCACCAATTGAATGGGTAAATCTTTACGTATATAAAGTGAAACTAAGATATACACGAACACGGAGAGTGCAGAACCAATCTGAAGAAGCGTAGCTAAAAGCTTTCTGAAAGAAAGCTGCTTCGAAAGCATACGCTAAAACCGGATTTTCCCTTTGAGGAAGGGAATCGAAAAAATCTGGGGATAACAACGATCGGAAGATGGTACTGCAATCGGAGTGACAGCGTGTAAATCACATTAGTTCAATTTATTAAGCTGAGGGAGGTACAACATGAGAACAACGCTTACCAAGGCTCTCGGGACAATGTTGCTGTGTGGAATGATGGCTGTACTTCTATCTTCCTGTACCAGTGGGGATAGTGCGAATGGCAAAGTGCAGATTGAATTTTTCCAGAACAAACCTGAAGCCAAAACAACCTTTGATGAATTGATAAAGACGTTCAACGCGGAGCATGACGATATTCAGGTGACACAGGTGAATCCGCCCGATGCAGAGACGGTATTGAAGACGCGTGTCGTCAAAAATGATATCCCGGATATTATGGCCATGGGGGCAACCGACACCTACTCCATTTTGGCTCAGAGTGATATTTTCACCAATTTGACGGACAGTTCATTACTCCAGACGATTGATCCGAACTACATACAAATGCTGAAGGATCTCACAGGCATGGATGAAGTGACAGGTATTCCTTACGCGACTAATGCAAACGGCATCATGTACAACAAAACGCTGTTTAAGGAAATGGGATTGGACGTGCCCAAGACGTGGGATGAACTTATCGCGACCGCCCAAAAGATTAAAGATGCAGGTGAGATTCCATTTTACTTCACATACAAGGATGACTGGCAGACGAGCCTGCCCTTCAATGCACTTGGCTCCAATCTGGTCGGTATTGATTTCTACCAAGAGCGGCGCGATAACAAAGTGACGTTCAAGGAGGAATACCGCGAAGTAGCTGAGAAGCAGCTGGAACTCATGAAGTACGGTCACGGCGATAACTTTGGTAAAGCCTATTCGGATGGTAACCGTGCTTTTGCTAACGGTGAAGCCTTCATGTACATCCAGGGAACCTGGGCCATCTCGGAGATTCGCAAAGCGAACCCGAATGTTGACATCGGTTTCTTCCCATTCCCAACGGGCAACGATGCAAGCGAGATCAAGCTGGTGAACGGGATCGACTCCCTGTTTACCATTGCAGCGGACACGCCTAATCGCGAGCAGGCAGAGACGTTTATTGCGTTTCTGTTAGATCCTGAAAATATCGGAAGATACATTGACGAACAGACGCTGTTCTCTGCGGTAGAAGACGTGAAGCAGGATGATCCTGCCGTACAGGAATTGATGCCATACATTGAGCAGGGCAAGGTCATTGACTTTGCCGATCACTATATACCGGCTGCCGTGCAGCTGAATTCCATCGTACAGTCCTTTTTGCAGAACCAAAACATCGACAACTATCTAGATACACTCGACAAAGAATGGGACAAGGTCGCGAACCGGCGTTAAGCCTTGTCTGAAGGAGGATGGAATATGAACAAGCGTATCGCACCTTATTACTGGATGACGGTTCCGGCGGTAGTATTGTTCTTTGTATTTATGACACTGCCGGCCCTCCAGGGCATCTATTATTCATTTACGAATTACAACGGATTCGGGAAAGAATATGATTTTGTTGGCTTCAAAAACTATTTCAACTTGTTCCAAGATGACAATGTAGGTAACGCCTACTGGTTTACGTTCAAGTTCGCGATCGTTGTGACGATCCTGACCAATATCCTGAGCCTGCTCATTGCACTGGGGCTGAATGCCAAGATCAAGTTCCGTAACTTTTTCCGCGGCATCTACTTCCTGCCCAATATTCTGAGTGTACTGATCGTAGGTTACATATTTAACTACCTGTTCTCCAACGTATTCCCAATCTGGGGACAAAATCTGGGCATCAATGCGCTATCCACCAACATTCTAGGTAGCGAAAGTCTGGCTTGGATCGGTATCGTCATTGTTGCAGTATGGCAATCCGTGGCCCTGAATACGATTCTGTATTTGGCTGGTCTGCAAACGATACCAACGACACTCTACGAGGCATCCAACCTCGACGGTGCAGGCAAATGGCGTGAATTCTGGAGTATTACCTTCCCGCTCATTGCCCCGTTCTTCACCATTAATATGGTGCTGGCAATGAAAAACTCGCTTATGGTCTTCGACCAAATCGTAGCCTTGACCAACGGTGGTCCCGGACGGGCGACGCAGTCCATCTCCCATCTGATCTACACCGGCGGATTTGAAGGCGGCGAATATGCGTATCAATCTGCGAACTCGGTTATTTACTTCATCGTTATTGCGGTGATTTCAATTCTGCAAATCCGGTTCCTGCAAAGAAGGGAGATGGATCTGTAATGAGAAGCCGTACACGAATCAATTGGCTCGTTATGCTGCTCGTTGTGCTGGGTACCCTGTTTATCCTGTTCCCATTGTACATGACCGTTACGATTGCTTTGAAAAATCCGGAACAGATGGCCCAATCGGTCTTTGCTATTCCGACCACACTTCACTGGGAGAATTTCGCGAGGGCCATCGACATGACGAACTTCTTCCAATCGTTCCGTAACAGTGCGATCGTTACCGCATCAACTGTGCTCTTGACGCTGCTCAGTAACTCGATGGTGGCCTATGCGATTGCGCGGAATATGGAGAAACGCAAGTTTTTCAAAGGGCTCTATTATTACTTCGTCAGCGCGATGTTCATTCCATTCCCAATCATCATGCTGCCGATTGTTAAGCTGACCGCATCGCTGGAAATGACGAATCTGGTAGGTCTGATCCTGCTGCACACGGTATATGGCCTGGCATTTAACGTATTTGTGTACGTTGGCTACATCCGATCCATTCCGGTAGCGCTGGAGGAAGCGGCGTTTGTGGATGGGGCGACAACCTGGGGCACGTTCTGGAAAATCATTTTCCCGCTCATGGCACCCATCAGTGCCACGGTCGGTATTCTGACTTGTCTGTCCACGTACAACGACTTCTTGCTGCCACTCATTATTATCAGTGATCCGGAACAGTACACGTTGCCGCTGGTACAGTATGTATTCCAAGGGCAGTTCAATACCGAGTTTAATCTTGCGTTTGCATCCTACCTGCTCGCGTTGCTGCCGATGATTATCATCTATCTGTTCGCACAGAAGTGGATCATCAACGGAGTTACACAAGGGTCCGTGAAATAACGGATAGATGTGAGAAAGAATAGAATAGGTGCAAGAGAATCAGATAAGAGAGGTGGACTTTAACAGTCCCCTCTCTTTTTTTTGATCATTGGCATTTAGCGTTCGAAAGCTTTTCAGGTGGATTGATTAACCTGTAAATTTATGCTATTTTTTAGTCGTTAGTTTAAACGGTAAACAAAGACTAGAAGAGAAGAAGATTAAGGTTCAATTTTGCAAGCGCTTTAACGAATGAACTGAATACGTGGATGAATCCGGCATCGTTTGTACCCAGTCTTCAAGAGCACAGGCGTAAGTTGGCGGTTTCTTTTACATGCAGAGAGAGGAGAATGGGAAAGTTGCAGGGGAAAAAAGGACATTTTAACTCACTTCGCAATCAGATCTTCATTGGTTTCGTTATGGTGATGCTCGTTGTTCTGCTGCTCGCAGGCATATCTGCCTATGATCGGGTAGCTGCTCTACTGAAAAGCAATGCCGAGAAACATATCCATCAAACCGCAGTCCAAGCCAGTGGCAGAATGGATGCACTCATTGCACAGGTGAACTCCCTGACAGCCCAGGTGGCGGATGATTCATATGTACAGCGTCTGCTCAGCGATGAGAAGCAAGGCAAACCGGCCACCTTTAATCAGCGTCAAGCTCTTTTGCAGATCGCAGGTAGTTATCAATCTTTCATCAATGGCGCGCAAAGTATGGAGATATACACTACGGGTTATAATCGTATTTTTCCGATGGATGACCGATCCCTCGATCTCAGGGTGGAGCGTAGCTGGATCACCCAAGCGGACGTAGGAAAAGGCAGGATGGTGTGGGCAGGCTCTGATCCGGAAGATCCGGGAGTGCTTCTGGCGATTCGAAGGATTAATCTGCTGGATCATTCTTTCGAACATGGAGGTTATGTTGTGGTGCGGATGCAGCGGAGTTTTTTTCAACTCAATGATTCGAATGGGGCAGATGGTTCGCAGGACTCCATCATGCTCTTGGACGCAGAAGGGGAGGTGGTGACTTCCGATCCGAAGATTAATCTCGACCCAAAAGCCATTCTGTACAGTGGATCTGTCGTCCAGAACGGAGAGGAATCCTATATCGTCGTTCGACAAAAGTCTGAATTAACCGGATGGACACTTGCTGTCCTGACACCGCTGCGGGAGACAACGGAAGGTGTGTCCATCTTGAGGACAGCGCTGCTCGTCTCGGGAATGATAGGTGTTATTCTGTTCCTCGTCATGTCGTTCTTTCTATCCACGATGATTACACGTCCGTTAATCCGGCTAATGCGAGCCATGCGCGGTGCACAGCCGGGAGCGATGAAGCCCAATCTGATGGTCAGTTCTACGATGGAGATCAATGAACTCAACGACGTGTATAACCAGATGGTCTACAGGCAGAACGAATTAACCCGAGTGGTTCATGAGAAGGAAGTCATGCAGTCCCGGGCTGAATTAAAGGCATTGCAATCTCAGATTAACCCACATTTTCTATTCAATACACTGGAAGCGTTCTATTGGTCCCTTGAGGAGAAGGGAGACGAGGAGATGGCACGTATGGTCGTAGCGATGTCCCGGTTGTTTCGCTACATTATCTCCAGTTCCCAGCAGGATGAATGGGTTACGATGGCCGATGAGCTGGAACACGCCGAGCGTTATCTTCGAATTATGCAGATGCGGTTGGGAGAAAGAATGCAATGGGAGATTCAGCTAAGCGATGCGGTGCGTAAGGTCCCAATTCCGAAACTGCTCATACAGCCTTTGGTCGAAAATGCGATTCTTCATGGGATTGAAAGTAAACTGGGCCCGGGAAAGATAATCGTCCATGTGGCTTCGACCGAGGAGAATCTGGTTCGCATTGAGGTTCGGGATGATGGTCCCGGGATGGATGAATCCCGGCTTCAATCTGTCATTCATGCCTTACATGGCGGTCCCGCTGTATCCAATAAGGGTACAGGCGTAGGTCTGATCAACGTACATCGGCGGTTGAAGCTTTACTTTGGCAGCCAACTCGGCGAACGTTGCAAGCTTTCTATTACGAGCAAGGTTGGGGAAGGGACCGTCATTTGCTTTGAGATTCCCAAGGGAACGGAGGGTGCATATGATTCATGACAAAACGATTCTTGTCGTTGATGATGAGCCACGTACAAGAGAGGGTATTCGCAAAACACTGGAAGGATGGTCGGCAGGACGAAATCACATTCAGACTGCAGAAAGTGGCGTCGAGGCCGTGGAATGGCTCAAGAAAAAGCCGGCAGATCTGTTAATAACGGATGTTCGCATGCCGGAGTTCTCAGGCTTGTCTCTGATTGAAGCCATTCAGCATTTTTCGAACAAGCCTGTTGTCCTGATTATGTCAGGGCATGCCGATTTTCAGTACGCCCAGCAGGCTATTAAGCTGGGGGTCGTGGAGTATATGTTGAAACCCATTGATAAGGAACAGTTGCTTCAGACCGTCGAAAAAGCCCTAAAGTTCAGCGAACAACAGCGACGCATTCAAACAATGCAGGAAATGGTTGACCCCAAGCTTCTGGATGCCAAGGAGCGCGGGGAACAGAGGCTTAATAGCCAGATCAGTGAAGCTTTGGCTTATGTGGAGACTCATCTGGGTGAACATGTGACCATGCGTGATATTGCTGATTTACTTCATCTAAACTCCAGTTACTTCAGCGTATTGTTCAAGGAGCAGATCGGAATCAATTTCAGTGAGTATCTTACCCGCAAACGCATTCAGCGTGCCAAGGAGTTGCTTGTGCAGACGACTATGCCGATCTCGGAGATTGCGGAACAGGTCGGTTATCAGACGGATAAGTATTTTATCAAGGTATTTAAAAGTCTGGAGGGGCTCAGTCCAAGCAAATATCGTCATTCCCTCAATAATACAAGGTAACAATTACCTCAAAAAAGTGGAGTTTTTCCAAATCGTCCTAGTCTTATGGGTGTGTTGGGTGCGTGCTACAATTTGGTTAAAGCGGTTACATTAACCGAAAAAACCAAGGGGGTTGGGATGATGAGCAAAAAGACGATGGCCATGCTTCTGTCATGGACGCTGGTTCTCGCAGTAATTTTATCCGGATGCAACAATTCAAGTTCTGATCAAGAGGGTGAAACGGGCGGCAATGGTACAGATGGAAAAGTGACCCTCAAATTCATGCACCTCTGGCCAGCAGGAAGTTCCGCACAACAGAACAAACTGGTCAACGATATCATTCAGCAGTATCAGACGGATCATCCGAATGTGACCATTAAGCAGGAAGTGCTGGAGAATGAACAATACAAGAACAAACTGAAAATCCTGTCCGCATCCAATGAGCTTCCTGATATTGGTGTAACTTGGGCTGCTGGATTTCTGGAGCCTTATGTGAAAGGCAATCTGTTCGCACCGGTGGATGATCTGCTGAGCGGCTCGCTAGGCGAGAAATTCATAGCCGGCACAACCGAAGCCTATGCGATAGACGGCAAAACATATGCGTTACCCATTGAGCTGAATATCTCCCCCATTTATTATAACAAGGCCATTTTTGCCAAATATAATCTACAGCCGCCAGCAACGTACGATGAATTCCTGAGTGTGCTGAAGACACTGACAGAGAACGGTGAAGTACCGATCGCACTGGGTAATAAAGACCGCTGGACGGGCTCGCTCTGGTATATGTATCTGGCGAATCGGTTAGGTGGAGATGCATTGGAAAAGGCCATCAGTGGCTCTGGCAAGTTTGACGATCCGGCTCTGACTCAAGCTGCTGCCGAGGTACAAAAGCTGGTGGATATGAATGCTTTCAACAAAGGCTTCAACGGATTGTCTAACGATGAGGGCAAATCGGAATTCATGAACGAAAAAGCTGCCATGTACCTGATGGGTACCTGGGAACTGCCGAACTTCACAACCAACCCGGACATTCCACAGGAATTCAAGGATAAGATCGGATTTTTCAAATTCCCGACGATTGAAGGCGGCAAGAGTGACATTAACAGCTGGGTAGGTGGTCCAGGCGTAGGACTGTTCGTGGCCCAGAACTCCAAAGTGAAGGAAGAAGCGCAGAAGTTCGTGCAATACTTTGTGGAAAAATGGGGCGAGAGCTCGGTGACTGAAGCAGGTGTCATCCCGGCTACCAAAGTGGATACGGCTCAAGTGCAGTTGCCACAGCTCTACACGGACCTGCTGAACGAATTGAATCAGGCCAGCAGCCTCACACTCTTTGCAGACGTGCAGATGAGACCGGCAGCCGCTCAGGCACATCTGGACATGATTCAGGCGTTGTTTGGCAAAGCGGTGACACCAGAGGACTTTGTGAAGAATCATCAGGCTGCGATTGATAAAGGCAATTGACGTACACACGCTTGAACGCTTGAAGGGAGGATAATGTGATGGACAAAGTCATGTCCAACCGTCTCGTTGCTGCGTTGTACGTGCTTCCTGCACTGCTTCTGCTGCTGGTCTTGGTCTACATCCCAATCGTGCTCACCGGATATTATGGTTTGATGCAATGGGACGGGATCGGTGCAATGACCTTTATTGGATTGGATAATTACGCCAGATTGCTTCAAGACGGAACATTCTGGCAGAGTGCGAATCATACCTTTTTACTTGCTTTGTTCTCCGCGCTGAGCCTGATTGGTTATCTCATGATTGCTCTGGTGCTGTCGGGCAAGATCAAGGGCGCGAACTTGTTTCGAAAAATATACCTGATCCCGATGCTGTTGTCTTCCGTAGCTATCGCCCAGCTATGGCTGAAAATATATCATCCCAGCAACGGGGTGCTGAATACATTCCTTGAAGCGATCGGATTTAGCAATCCACCAGCCTGGCTGGCGGAGCCATCCCTGGTGTTGTATGCACTGTTCGTGCCAATTCTGTGGCAGTATGCGGGCTTCTATATTTTGATCTATTATGCGGCGCTCAAAAATATCCCGGAATCCTTGGTGGAAGCAGCCCGGATTGACGGGGCAAGTCCGTGGCAGATCGCTTTTCGAATCAAGCTGCCGCTAATTACAGAAGTCATCAAGGTGACCGTGGTGCTCGCTGTGGTGGGCTCGCTCAAGTATTTCGATCTCATCTACGTGATGACCGATGGCGGACCGAATGGTTCCAGCGAAGTGATGGCCTCCTATATGTATCGTCAGGCGTTCCGCAGCTTCGACTTTGGTTACGGCAGTGCTGTAGGTTTCTTCCTGCTCTTGATCTGTCTGCTCGTTACCTGGTTGCTTCGAAAAGCGACAGCATCCAAAGATACGATTCAGTATTCCTGACATAAGTGAAATGAAAGGAGGTCCATCCCGGTGAAGACGGATACGGCCGTTAGATTGCCAACTTACCCGGGGACAGGCCGAGGTTCGGCATGGTTGAGAAGATTCGGCTATGTTCTACTATATTTCCTCTTGTCCCTGGTAGCTGTGCTGCAAATTCTGCCCTTGGTATGGTTGCTGTTATTCTCGCTTAAAAATAATCAGGAAGTATTCGACATGGCGCCTTTTTCCCTTCCTGCTACGCCGCGTTGGGAGAACTATGTCAAGGTATGGACTGAAGGCAATATCAGCCTATACTTCTTCAACAGTGTATGGATCACAGTGGTCTCGGTGGTGTTCACTGTGCTGTTTGCCAGTCTGGTGACCTTTGCCATTACACGTATGCGCTGGAAGGGTCGTTCACTGGTGCTGGGGTTATTCATGGTAGGTCTGATGATTCCGGTACACTCCACGTTGATCCCGCTGTTCAGCTTGTTCCTGAAGCTTCATCTAACGGATCATCCTTTGTCAGTCATCCTGTCCTATATTGCATTTAATATGCCAATTACCATTATGATTCTACTCGGATTCTACTACGCGCTCCCTCGGGAAGTGGAAGAAGCCGCCGTGATGGATGGTTGCTCCGTGCATCGGATTTTCTTCCGGATTGTGCTGCCGATGACGTCTTCGGTCATCTCCACAACGGCGATCATCAACATGATCTATAACTGGAATGAATTCATCTTCGTCAATACGTTCATCAGTACAGATGCGTATAAGACCCTGACCGTTGGGGTGCAGAACTTTATCGGTCAATATACAACGGATTGGGGAGCCATTGGTGCGACGCTGATGATCAGCATTATGCCAATCCTGATTGCTTTTCTCATTCTGAGTAATCGAATCGTGGAGGGAATTGCTGCGGGTTCGGTTAAAGGTTAAAAGGTTGAGGGTTAGGGTCCTTCCATTACTTGCTTCAAAGGCAAGTTGGAAGGGTCCCTTTTTGTCTTCTGAAACCTTTGGTAAGTGTACGGAAGATGGGCTTGATGAAAACATTGAAAATCCCTATTTATGGTATTACAAAAAACTTTCAACTATTTTCGCAAAACTACTGCATTTTCAAACCACCTGTGCTAACATACCCTAAGAATTAAAGCCCACATGGGAAAGGTGAGAAAATGACAGCAATATCCTCAACCAAAGAGTCCCTTCGGTCTGATGCCAAGGATCTGAATCTGATTCGGCTGACATGGCCTATTTTCTTGGAACTCTTCTTATTTATGTTGATGGGGAGCGTAGATACGCTCATGCTCAGCTCGGTGTCCGATAACGCGGTCTCCGGCGTTGGTGCAGCCAACCAGATTATTTCTATCGCTATACTTGTACTGGAAGTCATTGGTCATGGTGCTGCGATTGTAGTGGCACAATATATTGGATCGAAAAAGCTAAGTGAAGCAGCACAGGTTACAGGTAATGCCATTACACTGAACCTTATTGTGGGGCTGGTCCTGAGCGGAATCTTCCTTCTGTTCGGAGGACATCTGTTATCACTCCTGAACATTCAAGGCGAAATTTATGATTTTGCCCGTTCGTATATAAATATCGTCGGGGGCGGGATCTTCCTCCAGGCACTCATTAATGCACTGGCTGCGACCATCCGTACACATGGTTATACCAAAGAAACGATGTACGTCGCTGTATTCATGAACGTGATTCACGTGGTTGGTAACTATGCATTGATCTTTGGTCACTTCGGTCTGCCGAAGCTTGGGGTGGAAGGGGCAGCCATCTCCACGGTGGGAAGTCGTTTTATCTGCCTGCTGATATTCTTCTGGTTGTTGTATCGTGTGAGCGAGGTGCGGGTGGATTTCGAATACTACATTAAATTGTCCAAACATTTTATTGGCAAAATTCTGCGGATTGGCATTCCGTCTGCGATGGAATCGATGGTATATCATTCCTGCCAGCTCGTGTTCACGCTGTATGTGACCTATCTGGGCGCAGAAGCCATGGCAACCAAGCAGTATGCGGGTAATATCTCCAGCTATATCTACTTGTTCAGCATGGCGATTGGTATGGGGACATCCATCATTGTAGGCCGGCTTGTGGGTGCGCGGCGCAAAGACGATGCGTACAAACGTGTTTTTGACAGTGTAAAATGGGCGCTTCTGGCTACGGTCATCATTGATGTGATCATCATTCTGTTCCGTGTGCCGCTGATGAGCATATTTACGGATAATCCGGAAATTATCAAGCTGGGGGCTCAAGTGATTCTACTCAGTCTTTTGCTCGAAACCGGGCGTACCTGCAATATTGTGATTATTGGTTCCCTGCGTGCGGCAGGAGATGCAAAGTTCCCGGTATACATGGGTCTGATCTCCATGGTCTGCATGAGTCTGCCACTGGGGTACCTTCTTATATTCCAGCTTCATCTGGGGCTTGCTGGTGTGTGGCTTGCCATTGCGGCAGATGAGTGGACCCGAGCGGTCATTATGTACTTCCGCTGGAAGAGCAGAGCCTGGGAGAAACATGAACTGGTGGAGCATGATGAAGAAGAGTCGGGTGCACAGCCAGTACCGGCTGTCTGAGGAAGAATGGTGTACGAATAAATAAAAGGAGAGTCAATGACGGAAAGGAAATAATCCGTGATTGGCTCTTTTTTGCGTTTATGGCAGAGGCCAATTGAATCCAAGTTAGCAAAAATGATCAAAACGGCGATGACATCGTTCACGTATAGTAAGGATATGGAAGGGGGCTTTACTTCAGTTGAGCCGTTACCGTGCAATGATTCAGCAAAGTTTGTTCTATATTGAGACCCATCTGTATGAGGAGATCGGGCTGGAAGAAGTGGCATCGGAGGCGTTGTTGTCGCCTTATCACTATCACCGGATTTTCCGTAATGAGGTTGGCATGACCGTCGTGGATTATATCCGCAATCGCCGGATGAGTCTGGCGTCCACGGCCCTGCGAACCACGGATGCAGGCATTCTAGACATTTCCCTAGCATGTGGATTTGAGAGTCAGGAAGCCTTCACCCGCGCATTCCGCAAATTATATGGCATGCCACCAGGACGTTTTCGCAAATTGTTCGATCTGAAATTATTCGAAGGAAGAACCAGAGGAGGAGAATTACAGATGAATCAGACGTCAACGATTACAGGCTGGATGTTAACCGGAAGTCACCCGCAGAATTATGAGATGGGTATTGATCCTGCCGAAGTGCATCAGGGGAAAGCTTCAGGATATTTGAAGGCCGTTAAGCCGATGGAGCCTAACGAGTTTGCAACGATGATGCAGCAGTTCAGGGCGGACAAGTATGTGGGTAAGCGAATGAAGTTATCGGGATTTGTGAAGACCGAGCGTGTGGACGCGTTCTGCGGATTATGGATGCGTGTGGATAATAACGTCCATGATGTACTTCAATTTGATAACATGCATGATCGGCCGATTACGGGTACGCAGCCATGGAATCAGTACAACATTGTGCTCGATGTGCCGGAAGGTAGCGCGGTCATTTCATTTGGGGTTATTTTGAACGGTAAAGGAGAAGTGTGGGTCGACAGCTTCCGCTTCGAAGAGGTTGATCTGAACACACCGCTGACACATATGGAGACAGAGTACGAGATGTCGGACGAGCCGCTGAATCTGTCCTTTGAGGAATAAGCATATTTATATACAGTTCATAATGATTATGAACTGTATATAAATAAAATTGAACCTGAGATACGATTAAAATCCAATAGATTATTTAATCTCATAGGAGTATAGAACTTCAAGGAATTTAGTAATTAGTTCTTGTCTTAAGTCTTCCCTGTTTTGATTGTTTGTCTGACGAAGAGATTTTTTGATTTTTGGCTCGAACTTTTGGATAATTTCCAGAACTGCAGTCTGACTCCCTGATCTTGCCTCAGTCAGTAGATCGTACATCTCATATGAATTATTCATTATTTACCTCCTATTAATTTTTTTAATGCTGTGATTAGAGTCTAGTGATTGTGCAAAGATTGGATAAGGTGTATGAGTTAATAATTAGCTTTCCTCTGAGTAAAGAAACTTTCGTAATTTATTCAATGCATTTTTTCTTGATTTTGAAACACTTTGTTGGCTTACGCCCAACTTTTGAGCAATTTCTATATCTCTCTCCTCTCTACCATAAGAGAGGTTTAATATCTTCTTTTCGCGATGCGATAGTTTCAAAAAAAGTTTGTATAAATTGGGGTCACTAATCTGGTTTTCTAATCCATATAATTCGTGCTTAAACAACTCATCATTCGTATGATTTAAATCACTTTCTTCAACATCATCCATGATTAAGGCAAACCTATCTTGATGTTTTCGAATTTTTTTATCAAAGTTTATTGAGTTGAAGTGTAGGAGAGTTGATATGTAACTAACAAATTTTTTCTCGAGCTCAGCTTTCATACTATTCTGTAAACCTTTTGTGTCAACCATAAATTTTCCTCCTTTTAAATGAAGTGTGTACAACAAACTAGGAACATATGTTCTTGTCTTATTATACACTTTTTCTGTAAAAAAATGCTTGATAATTTAGGAATTAAATACATTAATTATAAATAAAAAAAGGTAACCCATCATTTAGATGAGTTACCTTTTTTATTGAAATAATCACTACTAATTTGGGTTGGAATTATAAAATGTGAACCCTGAAAGAGTGCGAGCAGTAGTGTTTCTAATCATACTAGTATTAACTTTAACTGCAGCAACGCCCTGTTTGGATTCTGCTGCAAGGATACCTCCTTGTGTAACATAGTTGCCAATTACCGCACCGGATTCTGGTGCACCTTCTGCAACAAATCGATCACCACACTTACATTTGAAGAATCCGCTATGTCCAGGAAACTGTTTAGTTAAAAGCTTGCCAGTACTATCTGCAACATAAGCTGCCCCCTGTAAATACATTCTATGACTTGCTCCATAAGTGGTACATACTGCTTCTGCCATTAATATCTCCCCTTAATATTTAATTTCAAGAACGTTCTTTCCGGATAAGAGCGGCCTTGTAATAAGATAAAGAGATGCGAATTCGAAAAAAAACAACCACAATAAATATTTTATTTATCAGATAACAGTTCCACAGTAATTTGTCGCGTTGCAGTCTCTACCAAGCAGGAAAATTAAAGTTGAACTATATGAGTCAGCATTTATCGGAGTTTACTTCATAAGGTTTTCAATGTCCTTTTCATGTTTGAGGTATAAAGAAAGTAGAGCCGAGCGAAGCTGAGAGGATACACGCTTTTTTTAAACCCTTGAGTCCTTCATAGCCAATTCGCACGGACCTTGTTAACATAGACCCATGAACCAACTCATGACATAGATAAAGAGGATGAATTCCATGAATAAAAAGGTGCTCGTGGTAGATGACGAATCAAGCATCGTCAGTGCCATTGCTTACGCGCTACGGCGCGAAGGATATGAAGTAGAGACCGCGAGTGACGGTGAAGAAGCTTTGGTCAAGGTCGCATCTTTTCATCCGCAGGTTATGATTCTGGATGTGATGATGCCGAGACTCGATGGATACGGTGTCTGTCGCAGACTGGAGGACCGGGAGGATATCGGCATTATTTTGCTGACCGTCAAAAATGATATCGTAGACAAGATCGTCGGCCTGGAAATGGGCGCCGATGATTACATGACCAAACCATTCGAGATCCGTGAACTGCTCGCAAGGGTGAAAGCGCTCATGCGCCGTGTCGAGAAGAGCAGTCCACCCCCTGAAGATTCGAAGAACCAAGCTATCGTAAATGGCGAACTGCGTATTCATGTTGCTCACCGCACGGTGACCGTGAATGAGGAAAAACTGGATCTGACACCAAAGGAGTTCGATCTGCTGACCATTCTCATGTCCAATCCTGAGCGGGTGTACACACGAGACGAATTGCTGGATCGGGTATGGGGGATGGAGTATGCGGGTGGAACCCGAACCGTGGACATTCATATTCAGCGTTTGCGCAAAAAAATCGGAGATACGGATCAGCAAAAATTGCAGACCGTATACGGGATTGGCTACAAAGCTGCTGCGCCTGAATCGGGCGGGGCCGTATGAGAGTCAGCATCAAGCTGAAATTCAGTGTTTTTCTGGCGGCATTGCTCATCCTGACGGTGGTGGTGCTCAGTTCACTTGTACTGCGAGGTATTGAACGCAATCAGCAGTCACAGATCGAGGGTATTCTGTCCCAGCAGACACGGCTGGTCAATCTGAACGTAAGACAGTCCTACTATACCGAATCTGTTCATCTGGAACAGGAAGCCTTTTTACAACAAAACGGCCGCAGGCTTGCGCAGGAACTGGCCAACTCCACTGGATTGCCGATAGCGTTATATGATATGAAAGGCCAACAAGTCGGTTCATCGATCAGCTCCGGGGAGAGTGCGATTGTTCAGGAGACGCTGAACTATGCACTGCAAAATAAAATTGCCTATCATGAACAAGGGGACACCCTGCTCTACGCCGCGCCATTGGACGGTCCGGATGGGCAGATGGGTGCCGTGTGGATACAGTATCCGGTCCAGAGTTACCAAGATTTTTATGCCCGTATCCTTCAACTATTTATTTGGGCAGGGATTGCGGTTGTGGCGCTGAGCTTCATTCTGGGGTATCTGTTCTACAATCGGTTTGCTGTCGCGATTACCCGGCTGAAAAAGTCTGCAGATTCCATTCGCGAAGGGAACTACATTACGGAGTCTCCTTTAAAGCGCAAGGATGAGTTGGGCGAGCTGGGGCAGGGCATCTATTATATGAGTACATCCATTCAGCAAAATATCACAGCCATGCATGCGGAGCAGCAGAAGCTGCAACTGGCGATTGAGAAACTTCAGGCGCTGGAACAGCAGCAGAAACAATATATCGGTAACATCAGCCATGAGTTCAAGACACCGCTGACATCGATCAAAGCTTATGTGGACCTATTGGACATGTATAAGGACGATCCGCAACTGCTCGATGATGCTACGAATAACATTGGCAAAGAAACCGAGCGGTTGTACGAGATGGTCGAGAAAGTCTTACATTTATCTGCCCTGGAGAAGTACGACTTCGAGAACCAGGCCGAAGATGTCGAGGTCAGCGCTCTGTTGGCAGATGCCTGTGGCCGGATGCGTGGGAAAGCGGAGAAGTTTGCGCTGAACATGGAACTGGATCTTGAACCGGCGGTGATCCGCAGCGACCGGGAGAGTCTTATGCATATTTTCATCAACATGCTGGATAATGCCATCAAATATAACGTTCCGGATGGTGTGATCCGGGTGAAGAGTGAACTGCGGATGCAGGAGCGTCAAGCGGTCATTCGCATCTATAACTCGGGTACGCCGATTCCTGCAGAGGCGCAGGAGAAGATTTTTGAACCCTTTTACACCGTGAACAAAGACAGAGCCAGAAAAACAGGCGGAACCGGACTGGGGCTATCTCTCGTGAAGCAGTTTGTTGAAAAACAGGGCGGTACAATCACCTTGCTACCAAGTAATCCGGGCGATCCAGAAGATGGGGAAGGTGTGACATTCCAGCTCATATTTCCTTTGGCTGATGCAAGTTTACAAGTTCGAAACAAGTCTGAATAACTTTGGAAGTATGCGATGTGTATGCTTGGTCTATAGCAAGAGAAACCAGGGGGGACCATCATGAATTGGAAACAAGCAGCTTTGGGCACGTTCGGGGCCATTGCCCTGCTAACGACAGCAGCATGCGGGGGAACGACGGAGCTGGGGGGCAACGCACAAGGTGGGAAAACGGGCACCGATATTATAGTGAAAGATAATACCAACACGTCTGTGTACCAGAGCTTCAAGCTGGAGAAAATTGATAAGCTGCCGAATATGCGCGGGATTACATGGCTTAGTGATGATTGGATTGTATCCGACAAGGAGAACAAGTCCTTGAAACCAGTCACGGTTGAAGGCCAGGAAAGATACCCGCATAACTTATATATGTATGATCTGGCCAAAGGTACAGACACGCCGCTCAAGGAAAGTGAAGCCAATCTGGGTGCACCGCTGGTGTCACCGGATGGTCAGTACCTGTTCTACCGGGAGCCGGAGGGAAATACGGGCAAAGGCTACTTCCTGAACCTGCATAATGGGGAGACAACCCCTGCTGGCAAGGAGGACGGATTTATCCAAGAAGGCGCGTGGCTGGATAATGAACATGTTGTTTTTCCCAATATGAAGGGTGATCTCATCTCGGCAAGTGTGGAGGGTACAACGAAGGTGCTGGTGGAGACGGGTAATTTCAATGTACGGAGCATCGAGGTTTCAAACGGTACGATCTATTATATTACGGGCGAAGACGGTCAGTTGAATGCATACGATGCGAAGACGGGTGAAGTGAAACAGGTGTTGAAAAGCGTGGAGTGGGTCATCCCTTCTAATGATGGAACAAGGCTTGCGATTGTGAAAAGAACGGCGGATACCAAACGGGCGCTGGTGCTCACCGATCTGGAAGGCAATGAGAAGGCCACGCTCGCCAGAGGCACACAGATATTCGGCACGAGCTGGTCAGGTGACGATTCCAAGATTGCATATACGATCAATTCCGAGAATGACAGTGAGAAAGGACTGTTCGTCTCCAACACGGAGTCGGCAGAACAGTTCCAGATCTCGGCGGATATGGACAATGCTTCTGACCCACTCGCCTGGAGCCCGGAAGGCAATAAGATTCTGTTATCGCAGGCGATATTGGAGAATGAATCGTATCACTTTGTAACCTCGGTCATTACGATCTCGGAATAAAACAATCAGAAAAGCCTGTTCCCGGAAGGAACAGGCTTTTAGATATATACACTAATTTTTTGCGTTCAACAGTAGTTTGACCGCTTCTGCACGCGTGGTTTTATCACTTGGAGCAAAGGTATTGAGCCCTTTACCGTGCAGCATCCCGGCTTTTTGCATGCCAGCGACAGCTGCTTTGGCCCAAAGCGGAATCTGTGCGTCGTCTGCAAAGGTTGAGCTTGTGCCAGTTATCGCTTTTAATTGAAGCGCACCGGCTACCAGGACAGCCATCTCAGCACGGGTTACAGCATCATTGGGGCGGAAAGCTCCCTCAGTGTCTCCCTGAATAAACCCTGCTTGCACGGCACGAGCTACAGCAGACTGCGCCCAAGCTCCTATTTTTGCCTGATCGGTAAAAGATATTGCCGCTTCTGTGTATTCTGTATTCAGTGTATTCATTAGCATCACTGTAAATTCTGCACGTGTAACGGATGCATTAGGCTTGAAGGACCCATCGATATACCCTTTCACGATACCTTGAAGAGCAGCCTGCTGGATGACTTCTTTCGCCCAGTGACCTTCGACATCATGAAACGAAATGTCTGCTGGCTCTTTGGGCTGATCAACCGCCAACACGGCGAACTTGGTAAAATGATCTACGCCCACCCGAATGCGCTTGCCTTCCACAGTAGGTTCACCAGCGGATAGCCAAACCTTATCTTGTTCATCAAAGTAAAATAGTTCAGCCCGCTGATTGCTCTGCAACTTTGATGGATCAAATGTCAGTGATAAGGTTACGGGCACAGTGAAGTTTTGAGGAGCGTTCTTGAGCAGTTCATATACCGGGCTGAGCAGTTGGACCTGATGGGTCAGCAAAGCAGAAGGATCTGCAATCTGTTCAATGGTGACCTTGAGTTCCTGATTCATCGCGCCGGCAGGGATGGATACCATAATGTCCTTACCCAAACTTAATTGCCCGGCCTGCCCCGCTACAAGTGTTAAACGTCCATTCGTGGAAGAATGGGTTATGGTATTAGGCGACGAAGGGGTACTGCTCGAACCGTTGTTATTCTGGTTACCAGAGCCGCCGCCGCTGCTGTTACCATCACTACCACCTGATGGTGGCGTGGAATTAACACTCCATTTGGCATATAAGATCAGATCGGCTGTAATCTCTGTTTGAGCAAAGTTGAATGGAGTCTTCAACTCGGGGTCTGCATACCAGCCTGCAAACGTATAGCCGGAACGGCTTGGCGAAGCAGGTGCTGAAAGTTTCTTTCCGTATTCAACAGCTGCATCGGATACTGCTGATCCTCCAAGTGTATTGAACGTTACCTTATATGTGTTTGGTGCCCATTTTGCATACAATGTGGTGTCCTGGACAATCGATCTAGTATTCAGGTCAAATGGCGTACTCCATTCAGGCTCAGTATACCAGCCAGCGAAAGTGTGTCCTGCTTTGATTGGATCATCAGGAGCTGCCGCCAACTCACCATACTGAACAGTCTGTTCAGGAACGACTGTACCACCACTAGTTTCGAAGTTAACGGTATAGGAATTGACCGTCCATTTCGCATATAAAGTGAGATCATTGGTTACGGTGGTATTGTCGAAATCAAAAGCCTGACTCAATCCTGAATCGGTAAACCATCCAGCAAAGGTGTGTCCAGCTTTGGTTGGAGTATCAGGTGCAGCCGCCAAGTCACCATGTTGAATTGACTGATCCGCAACGACTGACCCACCATTAGACTCGAAGTTAACAGTATAGGAGTTGACCGTCCATTTCGCATACAGTGTGATATCAGCGGTAACGGTGGTATTGTCAAAATCGAAAGCCTTACTCAATCCTGAATCGGTATACCATCCACCGAAGGTGTACCCTGCTTTGGTTGGAACGTCAGGAGCTGTCACCAACTCACCGTATGGGACCGTCTGATCCGCAACGACTGACCCACCATTAGGATCGAAATTAACAGTATAGGAGTTGACCGTCCATTTCGCATACAGAGTGATATCAGCGGTAACGGTGGTATTGTCAAAATCAAAAGCCTGACTCAGACCTGAATCGGTATACCATCCAGCAAAGATGTATCCTGCTTTAGTTGGAACTGCTGGAACAATAACCTTGTCACCGTAAGACACCGTTTGTTCTGTTACTTCAGAACCGCCGTTACTATTAAAGCTGATCGTTCGCGGCGTATAAAAGCTGAAATGCAGAGTTGTGGTATTGCCCGCACTATCGGTAACAATCAGTGCATATTCTCCTTCAGATTGAACCGTTCCTCCGCTGCTGAAGGGTGAACCGTTCAAAGTGGCTGTTCCTTCATTAAAGGTGATTGTTGGGCGTTCATTGTATTTTCCATTATCGGTGACACCCGATACAACAGGAGCTGCCGTATCAATGGAAAAATGCACGGTTGTACTGCCAATACTGTTGGTGACCACCAGTGTATAAACGCCATCAGCCGTAACTTCAGTGCCGCTCGTGAATACAGCGTCATTCAGAAGTGCGGTACCACTATTAAATGCAGGTGTTACCGTTTGATTATATATTCCACCGTCAGATACGCCGTTGACGATGGGAGGGGTGGTTTGCCCAATCGTTATGGTTACTAACACCGGTATACTTGTACCCCATTGATTGTTGGCGCTATAGGTAAAGCTGTCGCTTCCCACATAATTGGTGTTCGGAGTATAAGTAAATGCCCCGTTGGGGTTCATTACCAATGTTCCGTTCATCGGCCCACTTTTCAAAATAGCGGTAGAAGCATCGCTATCATTGGAAAGTACGCCTGGCGCAGACTCGGCCAAAGTGGAGCTTTGGTTCGTGGTATAGGTGTCTTCGATTGCTTCCGGAAGCTGCCCACCGTCCAAGCTGGGGAACGCTCCTGCGTTAGCAACATAATAAACCAGGTCGGATTGGCTGCTGTTCAAATTAGGTACTTTAAATTCGGTCGAACCATTGCCGCCAAACTTGGTGCCCAATAGGCTGAATAAGGGTTGGTTATCGTTGGTGGGGAGTGTCGTACCATTAGCTAATATCCAATTGTTCGTCGAGAGATTAATGAGCATGGGAATGATCTCGCCAATGAACTCGTTACCTGTACCATTCTCTGCATGGTTGGTTGGTTTTGTAAATATAGCGTAATGCACCCCATTAATCTCTGGGAATTTAGGCAGCTTGAATTCATCCGGTTTGTCTGATCCGTAGGTTGTACCAATCATTTCATATAGATCCGAATATACGGATTTATTAACGCTCTGCCCATCAGCAGATAACCAACCCGTAGGAGAGAAGAAATATGGAAATAGGCGAACCTCGCCTAACACAGCATTTTGGGTATACAGAGTATCTGGGTCACGGGAAGGGAATGTGCCAATCATGGATATGTAATAGCCCATTCCTTCAGGCGCAGTATGGGTAAGGTCAGGTAGGGCAAATGTTGATTTTCCGTCACCGCCATATTTATTGCCTAGCAACGAGTAGAGAGCTGTATTTTGGCTTAAAGAGAGCGTCTGTCCTCTGGCGGGCATCCATCCTGTAGGGACCGCACTGTAAGGGAATAATCTGATCTCACCAAGATAGGGCTCTGCGGCCGCGGCATGGGCTTGCTGTATAATGTTGGGATTATTCCATAGACCGCTTAGTCCGATCAGGAATACTAACCATAGGATGCTTACTTTTTTTAATAGTGTTAGACGCATGATCTCATTCCCCATTTTCCATTTAAATATGTTACGTTATGGTTATTCCCGTCCACTGTACTTTCCTAATTCATAGAGGTAAGCCATATAATGATGAGCATAGTTTAATGGATATGAAAGCAAAAATGAATATGATTTTAGTTCAAATTCGAAATATTTTTTTGGATTTTCCAGAGACAAATCATTTATGGTTGAAATGTTCCATAACTTTCATCCCTTTCTATACATTTATATTGACTAAGCTATTCCGGTTCCGATAAACTAGAATGCAGGAATAAAAGTCGAATGTCAGGCAGCAGTTCGAGACGATGTTTCGGGCGGCTGTTTATTTTCTTTTTAACAGTAAGGGTGCAACGTAGTCGTCTTGCCGAATGATCCGGCTAATAACAACATGGAATAGGAACAGGTGATATACATGTGTAACAGCGCGTACCGCGTGCTTTTATATTATAAGTTCGTGAAGATTGAAGACCCTGAGACGTTTACACAAGAGCATCTGCAATACTGTAAGGACCTGGGTGTGAAAGGCCGTATTCTGATCGCATCCGAAGGCATTAACGGCACCGTATCCGGAACGCCTGAACAGACAGAACAGTATATGAAAGACATGCATGCCAACCCGCTGTTCAGCGACATGGTGTTCAAGATTGATGATGTGGAAGAGCATGCGTTCAAAAAGATCTTTGTTCGTCACAAAGCAGAGCTGGTTACGTTCCGCGTGGACGAAGATCTTGATCCGAATGTGATTAGCGGCAAACGCCTTTCACCGAAAGAGTTCCATGAACATCTGCAACGTGATGACGTCATCGTTATCGATGGTCGCAATGACTACGAATACGAAATCGGTCATTTCCGCGGGGCCATTCGTCCAGATGTCGAATCGTTCCGTGAGTTTCCGGAGTGGATTCGGGAGAACCTGGGTGACATGAAGGACAAAACGATCATTACCTACTGCACTGGCGGCATTCGCTGCGAGAAGCTGACCGGGTTCATGATCAATGAAGGATTCCAGGACGTGGCTCAACTGGACGGTGGTATTGTCACGTACGGTAAAGATCCGGAAGTACAAGGCCATCTGTTCGATGGCAAGTGTTACGTGTTTGACGAGCGGATCTCTGTACCGATTAACCGGACAGAAGAAGATATCGTCATTGCAAGCTGTTATCACTGTGGAACGACACATGACCGATATATTAATTGTCCAACCTGCAACCTGCAGCATGTAAGCTGTGAGGATTGCGAAGAGACGCATAACCGCTTTTGCTCGGATGCTTGCCGGGAGGCAGCACCGGTACACGCATAAGCAGGAGAGCAGGTGCTGATCGTGAAGCGCGAAGAGGAACGAACGACGCGTGAACGGATTTTGTTCATGCTGAAGCAGCAAGGCACAATGACTGCGAGGGAAATGACTGCTGAGCTCGGTCTGACCGGCATGGCCATTCGTCGTCATCTGACGGCATTGGAGCAGGACGGCTGGATTGAAGTTGGGGAAGCCCGGGCTACGGCTGGACGTCCGTCCTCGGTGTACCATCTAACGGTACGCGGGGACAGCTATTTTCCAAAATCATATTCGTCCCTGACGCTGGAACTGCTTGAAGAATTGTCGGACTCAGCCGGGAGCGGTGTGGTGGATACGTTGTTCGAGAGTCGCCGGGACAAGCTGCTTCGCAGCGGATTACCACAGATGGAGGGCCAGGATCTGGCCGGACGGGTGGAGGAACTCGCGCGTATACAGAATGCCAACGGATATATGGCGGATGCGTCCAGAGAAGAAGATGGAACCTACGTTATTACGGAAATGAACTGCCCGATTGTGCAAGTCGCGAGTGTCTACAAGCAGGCTTGCCGCTGTGAACTGGAACTGTTTCGCTCGCTGCTTCAAGCTGAGGTAGAGCGTACCGAATGTTACGCTGATGGCGGCAAAAGGTGCAAGTATGAGATTCGCGAAGCGTCGGGGAATTAGTTGAATAAGACATAGGCAACTCGCATAACTTGCGGGTTGCTTTTTTGCCGTTATGTAATGTTTTCTATCACAATCATACGATGAAACTAAATTGGAAGCGGTTCAACCATTGACGGAAATCGGGACGCACCTTAATATTAGGGAAACAATATTACAGCAACACGGGTCATGGACTTCAGTCGCATGAGGAAAGTCTATATTTGTCTACTTTTGTCGATCAAAGCAACAATGCGTTGAAGCGTTCGTTTTGTCCCGCCTTATCGTGCCAATGGAATGGCGATAAGGTAAGGGTAACTACATTTTATAAGATGGAGAGGGGTTCTCACACATGAAAAAGAAATTCTGGATGTCACTGATGATGGTTGCTTCAATGATCGTTGCGGCAGGTTGCGGAAATAACAGCGGTACAGGTTCGGAATCCGAAGGATCGGGGACTACAACAGGTGGAGGCAGCGAGGAAAAATCATACCAGATTGCCATCTCGCAGATTGTTGAACATCCATCTCTGGATGCTACACGTGAAGGATTCATCGCAGCCCTGAAGGAAGCAGGCATTGAAGAGAACAAGAACCTCAAAATCGATTACAATAACGCGCAAGGTGATTCGACGAACAACCTGTCCATTGCACAGAAAATCTCGGGTGATTCCAAAAACGATCTTGTACTCGGTATCGCAACACCATCTGCACTGGCTTTGGCTCAACAAGTGAAGGACAAGCCATTATTGTTCGCAGCGGTAACGGACCCACTGGGTGCCAAATTGGTGACTGATATGAATAAGCCGGGCGGAAATATCACAGGTGCATCGGACACGAACCCGGAGGCCATCGTGCAATTGGCTGACTTTATCGCCAAAAATCTGCCTGATGTGAAAACGGTAGGTTTGGTCATTAACGAAGGTGAGCCGAATGCGGTGGTTATGGCAGATAACGCAGAAAAAGCACTGGCGACACATAATATCAAGCTGGTGAAAGCACCAGTTACGAATACATCTGAAGTAAAACAGGCAACGGATTCCCTTGTTGGCAAAGTAGATGCGTTCTACATCACGCTCGATAACTCGGTCGTGAGTGCGGTTGACACTATTATCCAAACAGCAAACAGCAACAAAATTCCGTTCTTCTCCAGTGACCGGGATACCGTTGAAAAAGGAGCTTTCGCAACCGTGGGCTTCAAATACTATGACCACGGATACCAGGTTGGTGAGATGGCTGCGGACATTCTGAAGAATGGTACGAAACCGGGTGACATGAAAGTCACCGTTCCGGACAAACTGGATCTGATCCTGAACCTGAAAGCGGCTGAAGTCCAAGGCATCACGGTTACGGATGAGATGAAGGCAGAAGTGCAAGACCAGGACAACAACATTATTCAATAATTGTGGACCGGATCATAATCCGGCAGTAAGGATGCGAGGCGAACGTGCAACGGGTTCGCCTCATTCTTTTCGATAGACAGGGAGGAAGTAGCGTGAGTATAAGCTGGAATTCAATTGAAGGAGCAATCGAGCTGGGGCTTTTATACGCACTGATGGCACTTGGTGTATATATTACGTTCCGCATACTCGATTTTCCTGACCTTACCGTAGACGGAAGTTTTACAACAGGAGGCGCAATCGCGGCGGTTATGATATCCAATGACTTTTCTCCTTGGCTCGCTTGTTTGGCGGCAATGGCTGGAGGCATGGTGGCTGGGGCATGTACAGGTCTGCTTCATACCAAAGGCAAAATTAACGGATTGTTATCCGGGATTTTGATGATGATCGCGCTCTACTCCATTAATATGCGTATCCTTGGCGCACCGAATAAATCCATTATGGGCATGGATAATCCATTCTCGGGCGAACATGTCATGGTGCTAATTATCATCGTCGTGCTGGTGTTTAAAATCATGCTTGATCTGTTCATGAAAACAGATATTGGACTTGCGCTACGCGCGACAGGTGATAACAAACGCATGATTCGCAGCTTTGGTGCAAATACGGATGTGACTACGATTGTAGGTGTCAGCTTATCCAATGGATTGGTTGCCCTGTCTGGCGCATTCATTGCACAACAATCCGGCTTTGCGGACATCACGATGGGTATCGGTATGATCGTCATCGGACTGGCTTCCGTGATTATCGGTGAGGCCATTCTTGGAGCAAGAACGGTATTCTGGGCTACACTCGCAGCGATCGTTGGTTCAATCATCTACCGGATTGTGGTCGCGCTTGCCCTTCAAGTCGAGTGGTTCGATACATCTGATCTGAAACTGATCACCGCTGTGATCGTCATTATCGCCCTTGTATTCCCAACGATGCAGCGCTCCATGAAGCAGCGAAGTCTGGCTCGCAGACGAACAGAAGAGTTGATGCGATCCGGGGGCCAACAGGCGAAGGGAGGTATGTGATCATGCTGGAGATTACGCAAGTAACCAAGCTGTTCAACCCAGGTACAACGGATGAGAAGACCGCGCTGGTTGGTGTGAATCTGACGATGAATCCGGGAGACTTTGTGACGGTGATTGGCAGTAACGGAGCCGGAAAATCCACACTGATGAACATTATCTCGGGTGTGATGAAGCCGGATATGGGTGATGTACTGATCAATGACCGTTCGATTAAAAACTTGCCGGAGCACAAGCGCAGCAGCTGGATTGGCCGGGTGTTTCAGGACCCGATGGCAGGAACAGCGCCACATATGTCCATTGAAGAAAATATGGCGATGGCATACAAACGTGGCAAGGGGCGTGGACTGGGCTTTGGCGTGACCCGTGCCAGACGCGAGATTTTCAACACGCAACTGGAGAAGCTGGGAATCGGACTGGAAAAGCGGCCTAACGCGAAAGTCGGTTTATTGTCAGGCGGGGAGCGGCAGGCACTCAGTCTGCTGATGGCGACCTTTACCCAGCCGCAGATTCTGCTGCTGGATGAGCATACGGCCGCTCTTGACCCTTCACGTGCCGAACTGATTACGGAACTGACAGAGACACTTGTGCGTGAGATGAGATTGACTACGCTGATGGTAACGCACAATATGGAGCAGGCGATTCGTCTGGGTAACCGTTTGATCATGATGGACAAAGGCCGAATTATTCTGGATGTCAGCGAAGAGCGCAAGCGTACGTTGACGGTACCGGAACTACTGGGCGAATTCGAGCGTATTAGCGGCAAAAAAATGGCGGATGACCGCGTCGTACTCGGTTAAGGCAAGAAAATAACTCGTTCGAAGAATAGATACACGACAGAAACCTTTTGCGTTCTCGCAAAGGGTTTTTGTGGTATGTTGAACACACGATGAGAAGAATATATAGGAGGAACCAAGCATGTCTTTGCAATTGGATGAGGGGACATATACGGTAACACGGCGAACGGAATCCATTCGTCTGCTGGCGAAGGAATTTGCACTTTTTCGTTTTTTGTATGAAAACAAGGATAAAGCCTTCACTCGCAGTCAATTACTGGACCGGGTATGGCCGCTGGAATATCCGGTTGAACGCACCGTGGATGATCATATCTATCGTCTGCGTAAGAAACTGAAGCACTGGGACGAGATTAGTCTGGATACGGTACGGGGATACGGTTATCGGCTTGCTGTGCATGAGAATAAGTCCGCTCTACCCGCTAGCCCTTCTGCTCAGAACCCAGAAATGCAGGAAGCCATTCACGGATTACTTCGTAAATATCACTTGTTTGGACAGGGAAACGCCATACAGACCCTGGTGCAACAGCAGGAAGCACTCGGCATTCAGATTGTGCCTTATTATCAGTTGTATATCCGTTTTATACAGGGAGATCTGGCATGGCTGCTTACAACGAAAGAAGTTGCTTTCGAAGAACGCTTGTACTGGTTATTAATCTATGTTCACTCGCTAATTGAACCATCCGTAAGCTTACCTATGTATGAACAGGCATTGAATTCATCTGCTTTGTCTGCCGATCAGCTTCGGGAACTCCGCATTTTGAACATAATCGAAGTCTATGTAGAGGTAGGCCAATATCAACGGGCCAAAGCACAGCTGGAAGAAACGTATCGTGTATTAGAGACAGACGAACTCAAGAATTTCAGACTGCCTGTAGCACTTGCAGCGTTGTATGTGGAACTATGGGGTGGCAGCGGCGAAGCTGTTGAGGCTCAGATGGCAGTCCTGCGAGCAGGGTTGAAGGATGCACCCTATCTGCGAGAGATTGGACGTTTTCAGGTGATGGAAGGCCTATGGTTGCTTCGACAGGGACGGATTCGTGAGGCAGAGTTAAGAATGGATGACGGTCTGGATGTGTTGAAAATGTCGCTGAACGCACCATTATATCTGAATGCTGCATATCAGATTCTCCTATTCCTGGGTCATCATCGAATTGAAGGCAGACTTCGCAGCAAATATCGTCAAGTGTATGCAGAGATCGGTAAAAGTTACGGTGTTCCCGCATATGGACAACAAATTGTAGATAAGGTACGTCACTTTTTGTCTCCTGTATCCCCATCCTCTGATCTTCCTCTGATATAACTCCCTTATGATTACAGCCAAGGAACATACAGACCACAATTGGCTGTAATCAAGGGAGGAAATACATGTATGACCGTCATTTCAAATAAGCCCACATCCAATGAATCTACCGAAGTACCAGCTCCATCTGCTGAACCCTCCAAAAGCTTATGGACCAACCTCCGGTTTGTCCGCATGTTTATCGCATACGCTCTGGCTACGTTTGGAGACTGGTTCGATACACTCGCCATCCAGGTGATGGTGGCCTACCGATGGGGTGCCGACCCGCTGATCATTGCGCTTATTCCAGTATGTATGGCTGTCCCGGGTATATTGCTGGGCTCCGTTGCAGGTGCATTGGCTGATCGACTTCACAAAGTGAGGATCATGATGCTGTGTGATGTGATTACGGTTGCCCTGACCATTGCCATTCTGTTTGCGCCAAGCCCAATATGGTTGCTTCCACTTCTTGCCCTGCGGGCCATGATGAATGTATTCCATGTTCCAGCCCAGCAGGCGTTAACCCGTCAGGTGGTGGCAGAGGAGCATCTGTTCCAGGCATCTTCCCTGAACGGTTTTGTGAGCCAGTGCTCGAAAGTGGCAGGACCGCTTCTGGGCGCAGTCATTTTGGCCTTTTTTTCACCACAGATCTGTATTGTCATTAATGCCTGTACCCGTCTGTTGTCGGGCGCAGTGCTGTGGCCTTTGCGGCGGTTGGTGGAGAAGTCGGAGCCTGTTGAACCAGACGGGAGTGTTGATGGCACAGAGGGTGCATCGGAATCCTTGTTTACCCAGTGGCAGCAAGGTTGGCGGTTTATTCGGAGCAGCCGTGTCGTACTAAGTACGATGTTGTTTGGCTGTTTTGGACTCATGGCCATTCTCATGATTGATTATCAGTTTACGACCCTGTTCCGGGAGATCAAGCCGGGTAATGAATCATTGCTAGGTTGGTTAGGTTCATCGGCAGGTGCGGGAGCGGTGGTCATCATTCTATTGATAAATCGGCTGCCGAGAATGGGGTATGGGTGGGGACTCGGTGGAGGATATCTGTTCGTGGGTGCCGGAATCGCTGCCTTGGGGTGGATCGGCCCAGATACACCCGAAATCTGGATCATCATCTGGGGCCTTTGTATCGGGATAGGCAATGGGCTCTTTATGGTAACACTGAATTATTTGCTGCAAAAGGAAACCCCTCCTGCCTATGTAGGACGTGTCTTTGGTATTCAAAACTCGTTATCCAGTGTGGTGCTTGTTATTGCACCGATTGCCGGTGGTGCCCTGATTCGTGCCACAGGGGCGAGTCCTACTTTTCAGTATATTGGTCTCGCTACGTTAGTCATTGGCTTGGCCGGCATACTGCTGCAGCGTATCTTGTGGGGGGTGAGGCAACCCTCCATGTCTGAAGCCAAAGAGATCATTCCGCAGGAATCGGCATGACTGCTTTGACCTGATTCCTAACATCATTGTATCTACAGTCAGACAAACAGCGGCTTCCGGTAGTCACCGAAGGCGGCTGTTTGCTGTGCTGGAATGTTGGATATTGAGCAATCACACTTCCGCCTGCGGCACGCTCGCGCTGCTCGCCGGGCGGTGTATTTCACATGTTTCCATAGCTATCCTCCGATTGAACGTGAAATAGCAACGGAGCTGCCGATAATCGGAGTATTTCCCGAACCGTGCATTGTTCCGTTGCTAATGGATCAGTCCTCAAGCCCTCAATTTTCCACCTGCCTTAACTCAACGCAATGCAACCAGTCTCAACCTTTGCATATCACAGCCCGGAAACATCTAATCGGCGTGCCATACATATCAGACCAGATGGCGTCGTCAGGTTCTTCCACGTTCAGCTTATCTTCAATGGTTAATCCGGTAACAGCCATGATCGTCTCCAGTAGATCCGGTCGCATCTCTGGTACATCGAAGGTAGCGATCAATTGTCCGTCCGGCTTCAGTACTCTGGCGAACTCGCGAAACGCCCGCAGCATCGTGCCCGTATCCAGATGTTCCAATACGGAGATACAGAACACCCGATCAAACTTACCCGACTCATACGGAAGCTGTGCCAGATTGGCCTGCGCACGATGTAACCTGACGAGAGCCGATTCCGGCAGATCCTGAGCGGCCTGCTCGCCAAAATCCGCAGCAATATCCAGCCGGATCGCCTCTTCAGACAAAATACGTTCATCCCAGTCGCAGGCATGAACCTCGCGGCAGTGTTCTGCAAGCCAGAATTTGAATGGATGGGAGATGCCGCAGGCTGCATCAAGGACGACATCATCTGGACGTGCAAAGCGCCGGGCCCATTCATATTCATAAGGACGGCTCCACCATGCAGGATGCAGGGGGAAGACGAATGTGTCCGTTTTAGGGTCACTTTGCCGAATGTATCTTGATTCCATGAATTCCGTTGCCTTGGGCGTATCCATCATCCCCGAATTCCCTCCTTCAATCCTGTCTCTGCCAAAAAAGTCTCCAGCACCGTACTCCACCGGCTCCGCCATCTGGAAAGATCATAGGACAGTGCGGCCTCGCGCGCGTAGATCCCGAGTCGTTCACGCTCGGCTCGATCCTGAACGAGACGTACCAGTGCGGCAGTCAATTCCTGCTCGCCAGGAGGCACCAGCAGCCCGTTAAATCCGTCTTGAATCAGATCATTCAATCCACCAACATTGGACGCAATCACGGGAAGTCCGCAGCTCATCGCTTCCAGACAGGCATAGGAGGTACCCTCTGAGAAAACCGTTGGAATTACGGCGATATCTGCCTGATGGTAGGCCTCCCGAATATCCCGAAAATCATACGTGCGCTGGTTAATTCGATCTGCATGTGGATGAGTACGATGCCAATAACGAAAGGCTCTTCCAACCGTACTGCCTTCGATCAGTTCCCCTGCAAATTCAATCTCCAGATCGGGAAAGGCTCCGAGCAGCTTATCTGTTGCCAGCATCATCGGAATAATGCCCCGCTCCATGCTAATGCGGCGCGGATATATAATGCGAAGGGGACGGGCAGAGGACACATGGGCATCCACAGCTTGCTTTTCAAATGATCCCTCTCGGTTGCTATCTCCCTGATGTTTACCACTGTCCGCTCCATCACCATTCGCTCTATCCTTGCCCTTTACTACCTGCATCCCTGATATAACTGCACCAACATTCTCCTCATGACTCGCCAGATCGCTCTTCCAAGCAGCAAGCCATTCGTCTTCACGTTCCTGCTCCAAGGTGCGTGTTGGCGGGGCTGGTGTGAAATAGGACGTATCCACTGCATTGGGAATCAGGACAACCTGTTTTGGATCGGTATAGGTGCATGCGGCCCGGCAAAAGGTCTGGAAATGCGAATCGACAGACACAATACGTACAAGTCCATCCAGAGCCAACTGAATATGTTCCGCCACTTGCTGTTTGGTCTCCAGTGGCAGTCCGGGACGGTCCCAGTTAATGCCGTGACAGATGCCAAGACTGCCGGGTTTATAGGTGATAGGTTGCCACAGACAACTGGCATAGATCACTGGGCCACGCGCTGCGGCTGCCATCCGGTCGAAGGCTTCGGGCACATCGTTCATGTCGTACGCATAGCCAAATACATCGATCTGCTCCGTCCGGGTCTGAAACGCTTCAAAATAAGAGAGCTGATGAACCTCGGGAATATGCCCGAGTCCACGGATGACACTGCACAGATCCAGAATGTAGCGCTCCAGTCCACCGCCAAATACCCGCCCGAACTCCCGATTGTATCCATCGGTGAAGCTATGCGTCAGAATACTCACCACGCCCATCTCACTGTCCCTCCTTCCAGGGAATCAGCCGAGGTTCCGGATCAAGAATCGACTCGTAATGTGCAAGATTGCCCCACTCACCGCTCGGATCAATACGTTTGTAGCGCAAATATTTACGAACCCGGTCCTCCAGGCTGCCAGCCCAACCGAGGTGCTGTACCTTCAGTTCCGTGCTGACCCCGGGCAATACAGTGCAGGACAAGGGAAGACGGGGAACATGATGATTCTGCTGTGGATAAAAATAAGGATATCCAGGCATATACCGTACAAGTGAAGCGGTATGCCGTTTGTGCAGACACCAAAGATCATCTTCCCGGTAGTGAGTCCGGCCACCCCACATATCGTAGAAACGGAATGCAAACCAGTCCGCATACTCCTGATTAATCAGAGCGCGTATGGCTTTCTTGGCCTCTGCGCTGTATAACTCATCCGCGTCAACCGAGAGCAACCAGTCGGGATGTGTTCCCGCAGCTGCTTGCCATAAGGTATTGCGAAGTCGCCATTCCTCGGCGAATAACGGTTTCTCCAGCACCTCCAGGCGGACCACCTTCGGATAGGCTTTGCATAGATCCGGGGTTCCATCTGTGCTGGCATCGTCCACAATGACGATCTCGTCTACGAACTCACTCAGATCATGCAATACTTCTTCAAGGTATCGGCCACGCTCATTGCGAACCTGAAGCATGGCGGTCAGCTTGTTGTCTTTGCTTTTGCGAACCCGACGAAGGGAGAAGGGCTCTTTGAATAGGCTCGTTTCCTCGTCTATTGCAGCAGTATACTGATCCAACTGACCTTGTGCGTCAGTCCAGAGATGCACTTGGCTTCGGGAGTCATGTGATTGTTGTGCGTGATCCGGCGTGTGATCGCCATTTTCCAATAAGTTTATATGTGTCCTATCCACTGTTTCCGTTGGCGTGAAAGTGGTTTCGGTTCGGATATCCCTGTGCACCATCGGCCCATTCACCTGTTGTCTACGCTTCTTCGGGTCCAGCATCATGGCACCTCCCCAAGCAATTGCTGCACAGCATGATCCAACAGCTCCAGCTCGACAATCCGGGCCAGCGCATCCTCATCCTCCAGTGCCGTCTCGAGGAAATGTCGGACGGCCCCGTGTCGTTCCCCTCGCAGTGCCAGCGCACTTCCCGATAATTGCTGATAATCCCGGCGACTGGCATCATCCTGAATATCGACTGCATGCACGAGAGCCAGTGCCTCTTCCACACGTCCAGTCTCCTGGAAGATGCGGAATTTCCAATGTCTCGCGGTTTCTCCGCCAAGTTCGTCCAGGATACGCAGCGCGTATCCGTAATCATCGTTAATACGTAGCAATTCCGCTCGCACAAGTTGATCTTCTCCCGCCTCAAGCCAGCGACATAGCTGTTCATAATGATGTCGTTCCTGTTCGTCGCCTGCACTGATTCCATACACTAGCAGAGCGTCTTCCAACTGCCCGGCCCGTGCATGAATGGCAGACAGGAATCGATAATGGGAGACTACACAATCACTGCGACCGTTCATAACCGCGTGGGTGAAGGCCTCCTGAAGTGATGCGGTGGCTCGTGGATCCTCAAGCAGATACTCATAAGCTGCCAGTAAAAAAGATATCGTCTCATGCGCCCCTGCTTTGGCCCGGAGCTGGCGGTAGAAGTCGGCACGTACACTGCATTGAAGCAGGGTGACGCTATCCAGCGTTCCTGACAGGATCTGCCGCAGCGCATGCAGGAAGAACAGTTCGTAGTCCCGGAGAGGGATTTCAAGATCATCCTTTTGCATCGTACCCGCGGGTGTAGGGTCTTCTCCGCCCAGCCAGATGGCGCGTACGCCTTGGAATAACAGCTTCAAATACCGTGTTTCGGAGGAGGTACCTACCAGATCGGCGATGCCGACCAGTTTGGAAATACTGCTCTCCCATAGTGGAGATTCTGCTTCGTTTCCAGCAGGCTCAGGGAGCAGGGCGATACATAGCTCAGGCTCCAGCGAAGCTGTAGCCATTAGCCAGTAGGGATGGGTGACCACTGCTACGGTGCGAGGTTCCAGCAGTAGTTGTTCAGCTTCAGGGAGGGAGATGACGGTGATGGCCGCAGGTACATCCTCTGTCTGCGTCAGGCTGCTGACATAATAGACATCTCCCTCGATCGACAGCAGAGCAGCGATATCGGGATAAGGAAAGGAGGACCAGCCCCCTTTGCGAGGGAAGAGAATATACCGGACAGGCGGCTGGGCTGTACTGTCCTCAATCGGGCTGGATTCGGGATCTACACTTGGTAATGGCGCAGGTTTTTCCATGAATGCTTCACCTCACCTTGACTGTATTATGGTGTTTCATTCTCTCTTCATGTGCTTCATGCTTTCACTTCATATGTAAAGCCCTCACGGTACTTCGCATGATATGCCTGAGACTAACATATGGGCATTCCATCCCAAACATGAGTATCTTCCATGAATAGATGAAGTGGGCAAGCTGTGATAATAGGCTGAATTTTATCTTTTGTGTGACCGAGGTCACTTTTTTTCACTCTAAACACGTAGATTGTGATAATTCTCACATGTATAAAATAGGTAATCTGGCACAATACGTTCATCAACGTATTTGGTGGACAGACAGCGAAGGTGCAGCTTCAATGCCAAATACGCATACTGCGAAGTGAACAGAAAGAAGGGGTAACGGTATGGATCCGATTATGTTATCGCGTATCCAATATGCACTTACAACGATTTTCCATTTCTTTTTTGTGCCGCTATCCATCGGTCTTGTACTGTTGGTTGCGATTATGGAGACGTTGTACGTTGTTAAAGGTAAGGAGATCTACAAAACGATGGCCAAGTTCTGGGGCAAGCTGTTCCTGATTAACTTTGCCGTCGGGGTAGTCACAGGTATTCTGCAGGAGTTCCAGTTCGGCATGAACTGGTCAGAGTACTCCCGATTTGTCGGGGATGTGTTCGGTGCGCCACTGGCTATTGAAGCCCTACTGGCGTTTTTTATGGAGTCTACATTTATTGGATTGTGGATATTCGGATGGGATCGTTTGTCCAAAAAAGTGCATCTGGCCTGCATCTGGCTGGTGTTCGTCGGCACATTCCTGTCCGCGCTGTGGATTCTGGCAGCCAATTCATTTATGCAGCATCCCGTCGGGTTTGAGATCAACAACGGCCGAGCCGAGATGAATGATTTCTTTGCACTTATCACGAATGGTCAGCTTCTCGTCGAGTTCCCGCATACAATCTTTGGGGCATTGATGACAGGGGCCTTCGTGGTAACCGGGATCAGTGCCTACAAATTGATGAAAAAGCAGGATGTAGAGATCTTCCGCAAATCGTTCAGTATTGCGATCATTATCGCGCTTGTTTCCTCATTCGGTGTGGCTTTCTCCGGACACTTCCAGGCGCAATATCTGGTGGAGACACAGCCGATGAAGATGGCAGCCAGTGAAGGCACATGGACGACGACAGAAGATCCGGCGCCATGGACGGTGGTCGCCTTTATCGATCCGGACAAACAGGAGAACACGGGTGAGATCAAAATCCCCGGCTTGCTCAGTTATCTGTCTTATAGCAAGTTCTCCGGCAGTGTCAAAGGCATGAAGGAGCTTCAAGCTGAGTATGAACAGACGTATGGACCGGGGGACTACATTCCGCCAGTACGGACAACGTTCTGGAGTTTCCGCATCATGATCGTTGCGGGTGGTCTGATGATTGCACTGGCGCTATACGGTACGTTCCTGGCCATGCGCAAGAAGCTGGAGGTCGCTGGAAAGTGGTTTATGCGTCTGATGGTATTTGCCATCTCCTTGCCGTTTATCGCCAATACATCAGGTTGGATTATGACCGAGGTTGGAAGGCAGCCATGGACAGTATTTGGCTATATGACAACCGAAGCCGGGGTCTCACCGAATGTATCCGCAGGAATGATCCTGTTCTCGACCATCGCTTTTACCGCTGCGTATACGGTTCTCGGAATCGTGATGGTATACCTGTTCGTACGTGAGATCAAGGCAGGACCGTTTGCGGTCGATAAGCCGGAAGATCACGATGAATCGGCCGATCCGTTCGGCGTGGATGGAGGTTATTCCGTTGTCACTAAGTGAGTTGTGGTTTTTGCTGATTGCCGTATTGTTTGTCGGTTTCTTCTTTTTGGAAGGTTTTGATTTTGGTGTGGGGATGTCTACAGGCATTATCGCTAAAACAGATCGTGAACGTCGGACTCTGATCAACTCGATCGGTCCGTTCTGGGATGGCAACGAAGTATGGCTGATTACAGCAGGGGGAGCGATGTTTGCTGCCTTCCCGCACTGGTATGCGACGTTGTTCAGTGGTTTTTACCTGCCACTTGTAGTGGTGTTACTCGCGTTGATTGGTCGCGGAGTTGCCTTCGAATTCCGCAGTAAAATGAAACAGCAGCGCTGGCGCAAAACGTGGGACATCATCATTGTCGTCTCCAGCGCGCTCTTGCCGTTCCTGTTCGGGGTTGTCTTTGCCACGTTGATGAAAGGTCTTCCCATTGATGGGGAGATGCAGTTACGCGCAGGATTCTTCGATATCGTTAATCCGTACACCGTGATTGGTGGCTTGAGCGTAACGCTGCTGTGTCTGGTTCATGGATTGCTGTTTGCCTCACTACGAACAGTGGGGGAACTCAGAGAGCGTGCCTTGAATACAGCGCAAAAATTAATGCTGCCGCTGGCTGCACTGCTCGCTGTTTACGCGTTAATGACGTATTTCATGACCGATGTGTTCGCGGTACGCGGATGGGCTCTTTGGATCATGGTTGTACTTGGCGTAGTCTCGCTTGCACTTGCGGCTTACTTCGTTCGTCAGAAGCGTGAAGGCTGGGCTTTCGGTATGACAGGGGCAGTGATTGCAATTGCCTTTGCCTCGGTATTTATCGGATTGTTCCCAAGAGTGATGGTGAGTTCCTTTGGAGCGGCATATGACCTGACTGTGTACAATGCGGCATCCGGTGCTTATTCTTTGAAAGTAATGACCATTGTAGCTTGCACATTGCTGCCGTTTGTTCTCGGCTATCAGATCTGGAGTTATTATATCTTCCGCAAACGTCTGAACGAGCAGCACCACCTGGAGTACTGATATGGGACGGGGGCTGATGAAGCTGCCGGGCATCCGGCCGGTACTTGCGCTGGCCTCAGCGCTGGTGCTGCTACAGGCGATGACGATCATGATGCAAGCCAAATGGCTGGCACAGGCCATCACGGCATTGTTTGAAGGTTCATCCGTAACGGAGCAGTACCCTGTACTGCTGCTGTTCCTGGCTGCTTTTGCCGCCCGCTATGCCCTATCCTTCTGGTTACAACTCGTGACCTCACGATATGCGGAGAGGACAGGAACCGATCTGCGCAGACAGATGGTGGAGCAGTGGTTCAGGCTTGGACCGCGTTATGCCAAGACGGAGGGCACAGGCCATCTGGTTACGCTGGCACGTGAGGGAACAGCCCAATACAAGACGTATCTGGAACTATTCATTCCTCGCATGCTGGGCATGGGGTTTACCCCTATCGTCATTCTGTTGTATGTATTCAAGTTGGATCTGATGTCCGGAGTTATTCTGATGCTGACACTCCCGATTTTGATCGTGTTCATGATTCTGATTGGCCTCGCTGCGCAGCGGAAGATAGACGGGCAATTCAGATCCTACAAAGCACTCGCTAACCATTTTGTCGATACCTTGCGTGGTCTGGAAACGCTGAAAACATTGGGGCAGAGCAAAACACACGAAGGGTCTATTCTGCGGGTCAGTCAGCGGTATCGGAAGGCGACGATGTCTACGCTGCGTATGGCCTTTCTTTCTTCGTTTGCACTCGACTTCTTCACGATGCTGTCTGTTGCTTCGGTGGCAGTTGGCTTGGGGTTGCGTCTGACGGAGGGACATATGCTGCTTGGTCCTGCACTGACGGTACTCATTCTCGCTCCGGAATATTTCCTGCCTGTACGTATGCTCGGCGCCGATTACCATGCCACATTGGATGGCAAAGAAGCAGGAGCAGCCATTAATCAGATGATTGAACGTGGGAAAGCCGCTGAACGGAAACAGAAAGAAGCCTATGCGAATGTTGTTGTGCATGCGGACACGACAAAAGACGAGACGGGATATACATCATTATTATCTTCGGGTAAAAGGAAAGCGAGCTCTTCGACCATACGCGTCGTGTTGAACGACAAAATGACTGCGGGGCATCTTGATCCTGATCCTGCTTCTATTACTCCTGATCTTGTTCCTTCCTCTTCCTCGGTGACCTCCTGGAATGAGAATAGCAGATTGGCACTAACGGATGTACAGGTACGACACGATGATGAAGGTCCTTATTCGCTAAAGGATGTTACCTTTCAGATTACAGGTCTTGGCAAAATCGGTATTATCGGCGCTAGCGGAGCAGGCAAGTCCACGTTGATTGACGTATTGGCTGGATTTCAGCTGCCTACTTCAGGCCAAGTATTAGCTAACGGACAGCCTGTGACACAGGATATGCTTGAATCCTGGCGAAGACAGACGGCAGCCATCCCGCAGCATCCGTATATCTTCAGCGGAAGTCTGGCGGATAACGTTCGTTTCTACATGCCGGAGGCTTCGGATGCGGAAGTGGCGAAGGCAGTTAGCGCTGCCGGATTAACCAAGCTTCTGACCTCATTATCCGGTGGACTGCATGAGCCCATTGGTGCTGGGGGCAGACAACTCAGTGGTGGGCAGGAGCAGCGTGTGGCACTGGCAAGAGCTTTGCTTAGTCAACGGAACATTCTGCTGCTCGATGAACCGACGGCACATCTGGATGTGGAAACGGAGTACGAACTGAAACAGACGATGCTGCCGCTGTTTGATGGCAAACTTGTATTTTTGGCTACCCATCGTCTGCACTGGATGCCACATATGGATCGAATTATTGTCATGGACGGCGGTACAGTGGCAGAGACGGGAACACATCAGGAGTTGCTGGCACGACAAGGCGTATATTATCAGATGATTCAGGCCCAGATGGAGGCGATATAAAATGAAGTCCGGATATGAACATATGGAGAACGTCCGTAACAAAAAAGAAAAAAATAGCTGGATCGCTCCGTATGTGGCACAGTACCGCTGGAGATTCATTGCAGTCATTGCGCTGGGCACATGCGCTGCCTTGTGTGCGGTGCTGTTGCTGTTCACCTCCGGATTTCTGATCTCCAAGTCTGCGCTGCGTCCCGAAAATATTCTGATGGTATATGTCCCCATTGTAGGTGTACGTGCATTTGGAATATTCCGAGCTGTCTTTCGATATATCGAGCGATTGGCAGGACATGATGCCGTACTGCGGGTGTTAGCCGATCAGCGGGTGAAGCTGTATCGCATTCTGGAGCCACAGGCCCTGTTCCTGCGCTCCCGCATGCAGACCGGAGATGTGCTTGGAGCACTGGCCGATGATGTGGAGCGGCTGCAGGATATCTATCTCCGTACCGTTTTTCCCGCCGTTACCGCGCTTGTGATGTACGGTGCGGCTGTGGTCGCCTTCGGCAGTGTTGATCTGGGATTCGCGGTGTGGATGGGCTTGTATATGTTATTTCTCGTTGCCGCGCTACCTGCAATTTCCCTGAAAGTAACGTGGAAATGGCGTGTTCGGCTGAAAAAGGAAAACAGTAGGTTGTACACCCGTCTGACTGACGGGGTGCTTGGACTGGGAGATTGGCTTGCAAGTGGGCGAGCAGCCGAATTTGTTCAGCAGCAGGAAGAGGCGGAGGAACAGGTCAACGCGATTCGTCGCAAGTTGCGGCGTTGGACACGCTGGCGTGATCTGATTGCCCAGTGTGTCATTGGTCTGCTGGTGGTATCGGTTACGTTATGGGCAGGAAACGCCACTTCTGTCGGACAATTACCTGCTGTGATGATTGCTGCTTTTGTGCTGGTTCTATTTCCGCTCACGGAAACGCTCCTGCCAGTAGGGGATGCTGTGGAGCACCTTCCACAGTACCGGGAGTCGCTGGACCGCTTGAAACAGCTGGAAGGGAAAGAGCATCTTCCGGTGCAGAATGGGGCGGATGATGTTGACGGGACGGGCGAATCGATCTCTAGAGTAACAAACGGCAACGGATTGGCTGGACAGCCATCTGAGTCCTTGCCAGCTGCGAATGATATCCCGGACAGACGAATTCGTCTTCGCATTCCGCCCAAATTAAGAGCAGAAATCGAGATTCATCGTGTAAGTTACCGTTATGCAGAGGATGATTCTTACGCTGTACAGGATGTGTCTCTTCATCTGCCACAAGGCAAACGTCTGGCTATCCTTGGACGAAGCGGCGGCGGCAAATCGACATTGTTGAAGCTCATTCAGGGGGCTTTGCTTCCGTCTGCGGGGAAAGTTCTGATCAATAATATGTCTGTGCAGACCTTGGGTGAAAGTGTCACTGATGTCATCGCGGTACTGAACCAGAGTCCGCACCTGTTCGATACCACGGTAGCGAATAATTTGCGGATTGGACGTCCGGATGCAACAGATGAGCAGATTCGTCAGGTGGCTGCGCAAGTAGGTTTATCCGGTCTGATCGAATCCTTGCCGCAGGGATATGATACGCCGATGCTGGAGACGGGCTTGCGTTTCTCCGGCGGGGAAAGGCAACGGATCGCTCTGGCCCGGGTACTGCTTCGGGAGACACCTGTTATTATATTGGATGAACCAACCGTAGGGCTTGATCCGGTGACGGAACGCGAACTGATGCGGACCATCCTGGACAGCTTGCAAGGCAAGACGATGATCTGGGTCACCCATCACCTGATTGGTGCGGAACAGATGGACGAACTTATTTTTATGGAAAATGGTCAGATTGCCATGCAGGGTTCTCACGAACAACTGCTGACCGGGGAAGAGCGATACCGCCGTCTCATCGAACTCGATCGGCCAGGATGGACAGGTCGGCAGCAACAGACACAACCGTTGCCACCCGTAGCTTCGAGATAAGTGGGAGCCTGTTAGCGCCGAACCATATAAGCATAGCAAAGAGACGAGCCAAGAAATCTTGGACTCGTCTCTTTTTACATTTCGATATGACCGCTTTCGGTGCGGATAATTACATTTCCACCAACATTAAAATAATGGAGGACAGACACAGACAAGTGCTGACGAGATAGAGCACAGCAACAACCTGTTTGTGGTTCAATCCTGCACGCAGCAGCCGATAATGGGCTTGACTCGCATCGGCCTGGTAGATCGCTTTACCTTGAATGAAGCGTTTGATAACGACAAAGATGTTATCGAAGATCGGTACACCGAGCGCCAGAATCGGAATGAAAATGGACAACATGGTTGCTTGTTTGAATGCACCATCCAGAGCGATAACCGCCAGAATGAAGCCGAGGAACGTAGCACCTGCATCGCCCATGAACACTTTGGCAGGAGCTTTGTTGTACTTCAGATAACCGATCGTCACACCGACCAGAATAATCGACATGAGTGCGGAATCACTTTGACCTTTGGCAAGGGCCACGATGAACAGGGTAATAGCCGAGATGGCCGATAATCCCCCAGCCAGTCCGTCCATGCCGTCCGAGAAGTTGATGACAGTTGTCACCCCGAAGATCCACAGGATCGTGAGAATGAATTGCAGCCAGATCGGAAGCATGACATATTCCGCGTTGAAGGGATTCACGAATCCGGTGAACGCAATACCTGAAGCAAATACGAGTACTGCCGCAGAGACCTGTACGAGCATCTTGGGCAGGGCAGGAAAATCTTTGCCTTTTGTTTTGTACCAGTCGTCGACGGTACCAATCGTTAGCAGAAGCATACCACCAGCGACCAGGGCCGCCGTTTCCCATGTGATTTCTTTCGTAAGAGCAATGTATGTCAGGAAAAATCCAGTAAATATCGCGTAACTCGCCGTGAGCGGGATAGGTTGCCTGTGCAGCTTACGCTCCACATCTTCCCGGGGCTTGTCCACAAAATCGAGCCGATGAGCCAGTCGACCAAGCGGCGGAATAAGTAGAACCACGACAGCAAAAGACACTATAAAAGCCAGTATGTATACCATAAACTCGCTTGTTTCACTCCCATCTACCAATTTCCCCTTATTATACGAGTTAAACAGGAAATCTGTCGATGTCATTATTGTAACCAGACGCACGCAAAGGTGAGCAGAAATCGGATTCTATTGCTTTTGAGGAAGATAGGAGCCGAAATAATGATATGCGGTTTCTACATGATATCCATCATCGCCTTGCCAAGTTGCTGCAAAGACGAAATCATTGGAGCCTCCCTTGCCTTTTCTCGGTTTATCTCCAGGGATCAGTATACCGGCTGCGGCCCAAATTTCCAGCAGGGCGTCCCGCTCCTGTTTGCTGGAAGGGAAGAGATCTTTCCACTTTTTCTCCAGTGAACGTGCACTGTCCTTGGGATCTTCTGTCTGTGCTGCTTCAAGAAGATTTACAAGGATAGCCTGATCTTCAGGTGCTACTTCATAGTTTGCATCCTTGTCTTGTAGCAGTAATTCCAGATCCATCAGGCAGTAGAGTAACCAACCATGACGTACGCCACCCCATTTGATCCGTTCAAAATTAAGGACGTTCAAGTCTACGTTGGAATATTCCTTGTCTGACTGCAAACGCAGGAAATTGCAATCTCCACAGGCACTGGTATTAGCGTGAAGGGCAGGGCGTTCCGCGTAGGTGTGTAAAGGCATGTTCGATGTTAAAGCCCAGCTGGATAATGCGCTGCGCAGGTAGACTTTTTTGGTGGACAGACTATGTAGAAAGGCCGAAATCACGCGTTCCTTGAAGGAGTCATCCTGATGCATGGCGTACAGACGCTGGACAATCTCATCATGCGTGATCGTGATTGGATCGAACATAACGCCTTGGCTCTTGGCATATTCAAATTCATCTCCAGAGAAGGGAGCAGAAGTTGTTTTCCAGCCGCCGCCTCCCCAGAATGTGCTCAGCAGTATCTTTGCCGCTTTTTTGTCCATATGTTGAGCCTCCTGTATCCGAATTGCGATTATGATCATTGTGATTCTTCTATCTCAGACCTGCTTAATGTGCATATTCCGCGGTTGTATTCAGAATCATCTCGACTAGTCCCGGAAAACGTGTATTTAGTTCTTCCTTTCGTAGGGAATAAAAGTGCTGTTTACCTTCAATGCGCGGCTGGATTACGCCAGCTTCTCTTAAAATTTTAATGTGATGGGACAACGTGGATTTGGAAATATGGTCTACTTCGAAGGCGGAACAGTTTTTCTCGCCAGAGCTGGCCAGACAGTGTGCAATTTTCATGCGGATTGGATCACCCAATGCATTGCAGACCGTGGTCAGCTTGAATTCCGAAGCCATAGGTATCGTTGGAGTTCTCATATCTATGACGTTAGCACATTCGGCTTTCTCTTTCAATGTTTGAAAAATTTCGAACTATAGAAGTTTAACTGTAACTATTACACTTGTTTACTCCGATTGCAGTACCATCTTTCGATCGCTCTTATCCCCAGATTTTCTTTATTCCCTTGGTCTAAGGGCAAAATCCGGTGATAGCGTATGCTTCCGATGTAGCTTTCTTTCAGAAAGCTTTTAAGCGCACGCTTCGCTTCTTCAGATTGGTTCTGCACTCTCCGTGTTAGTGGGAAAGTCGGTCTCAACTTATATATTCCTTGCAGGCAGTATAAGAAGTGTGTTACATTTCTTTTCACTTAGTTCGAAAATATTCGAACTGAAAGATTGGAAATCGGATTTTTTATTCTAGGAGGAATATGAATGAATGCTACAAATACCACTACACTGTTGAACAACTATTTCCGTTTATTTGATGCTTCACGTACAGACGAGCGTGCCATGGAGGATTTGTTATCTCTTTTCACACCGGACGCAGAGATTGTGCTTAACGGCACCAGCCGAACAGGATTCGACGGTTTTATGAAGGCCTTCTACGAGTACAATAAAGACGTAAAACATATGTGGGACGGTTGGGTGCAACAGCCTGATGGCAGCTACCAAACCAATTGGGCGGTATGCGGACAAGCGGCTGACGGAACCGTATATGCCAAGACAGGCATTGATATTGCTCGTGTGAATGATGCGGGGCAGATCGTGTACCTGGAAAATGTACAGGCAGACCAGAATGCGTTCAGCAAGTATAATCAGTAATAGCGGAGTGTAAATAGGTAATAATGCAATGGTTAGGAAACGAAGCTCTACAGTCTTTCAAGCTGTGGGGCTTTTTTTATGGAATATTTAGGTGATTTGGAAGGCGCTGAGGACGAGGGCTTAATCACTCTAGTAGCACAGTTCTACAGGTAAATTGGTAAACAAAAACTGTACATGAAAATCTGTACATGAAAAAGACCCTCCCGCATGTCTTAAACATGGCGGGAGGGTCCTCATAAATGTGCATAAGATGTAGTCGCTAGAGCCGTAGGTTATTCTGAGCCAGAGGCAGCTTAGGAGATGGTAATTCACTGCATGGTGACAATGGTCTGTCAATTCTAACGAACCTGAGACGCGCTATTGGCCGAAAATCGGCATAAGTCAGATTCTAACGAATCGCTGAGACGCTATTTTTCGGTTATTCTCACTTTCAGGCAGTTATCCACCGCTAAAATCGGATATAAGGTGGCTCAGGTTCGTTAAATTTTGAAAACATGCTAAAAGCTTCAAATAAGATGTCTACGATTCGTTAGCCTATTCCATGTTCAACGTTTGACCCTCCAACGTGAACATCCCAAGCATGTAACCCTCTAGCCCCTAAATCTTCAAGCCGCCATCCTCTAGTCATCTTGCACGTCATCCTTACCCTTGCATCGTCTTATTCTGAAAAGCAGCGATATCCGCATACTCCTCTTCGAATTTGCGGGAGATGCGGATGAAGATCGGTAGCAGTTCTCGGTAGACGCGGACACTGTCCGGGTCAGGCTGGTGCCGATGTGTTGATCCGATCATGCCGGAGACGGCACTCAGGGAATCGATGCGGCCAAGGGCGTACAAGCCCAGCACAGCTGCGCCGAGGCAGGAGCTTTCAATACTTTCGGGAATGATGACATCCTGATCGAAAATATCCGCCATCATCTGACGCCACAACTCAGATCGGGCGAAGCCGCCAGTCGCCTGGATTTTTTTCGGACGGCCGATCTTTTCTTCAATCGCCAGCATGACCGTGTACAGGTTGAACAACACACCCTCGAGCGCAGCGCGAATCATATGTTCCTTCTTATGGTGCAGGGTCAGACCGAAGAACGAGCCGCGTGCGTTCGGATTCCAGAGCGGAGCCCGCTCACCCGTCATGTACGGATGGAACAAGAGACCTTCCGAACCCGGAGGTACATTTTCGGCGACACGAGTGAGCACTTCATACGGATCGATGCCAAGTCGCTTCGCCGTTTCCACCTCGGAAGCCGCAAACTCGTCCCGAATCCAGCGGAAAATAACACCGCCGTTATTCACCGGTCCGCCAATGACCCATGCATCCTCCGTGAGCGCATAACAGAAGAAACGACCTTTTGGATCGGTCACTGGTTTGTCCACGACCGTACGAATCGCTCCGCTAGTACCAATGGTTACGGCCACGACGCCTGGGTCAATGGCATTCACGCCCAAGTTGGAGAGCACGCCATCACTGGCTCCGATGACAAACGGTGTGGTGACCGCAATGCCCATCTCCTTGGCGTATTCCGGATGCAGTCCCTGTTTCAGCACATGTGTGGTCGGTACGAGTCGGGATAGATGCTCCGGCGTAATACCCGCCACATGAAGCGCTTCTGCATCCCAGTTGAGTTTCTCCAGATTCATGAGTCCGGTGGCTGAGGCCATCGAGTGGTCGATGACGTATTCAGAGAATAATTTATAGAAGACATATTCTTTCATGGATATGAATTTATGTGTCTGTCTGAACAGTTCCGGTTGATCCCGTGTGAGCCACATGATCTTGGTGAGTGGGGACATCGGATGAATCGGCGTGCCTGTTCTCAGATAGATTTCGTGACCATTCATCTCCGATTTGAGTACTTCAGTCCACTCGGCACTGCGATTATCTGCCCATGTCATGGCCCGCATCAGCGGTTTGCCGTGTTGATCGACTGGCAGGATGCTGTGCATGGCCGAACTGAACGATACAAACAGGATATCCTCAGGCTTCACTCCCGCTTTGGACGTGGCCTGTTTAACGGATTCGATGACTGCTTTGAAAATATCTTCCGCATCCTGCTCCGCAATCGCAGGTGTGGGGGTGTGCAGCGGGTAATCGGCACTGCCTTGAGCTACAATGGTTCCGTTCTGTTCGAACAAGACGGCCTTGGTGGAGGTCGTGCCGATATCTACGCCGATCATATAGGGTGAAGAAGCCATTTTTAGTCATCCCTCTTTCTTGAATATATAAGTGAAATGAATGCTGTTACACGTTAACACTTCGGGTACAGAAAGCCTTCCGATCGCGTAAATGCGAAGCATATGCTTTTGAAGTAGCTTTCCTCTGGAAAGCTTTTAACTTCATTTCTTCAGGCCCTTTCTGTCCCCTCCGCGCACGTGGCGCTGTTCATCCAACTTATATGGCATCTGGTATTTATCTATAGATAAGAATATCAGACTTGAGGGATGGATCAAAATGCCACAATCTTAGTCCTTCACTGCTCCTGCCGCGATATCCGAGATAAACTGGCGACTGATGAACAGGAACATGATGATAAGCGGAATAACGGCGAGCAATGTACCCGCGATAACCATGGCATAGTCTGTATTGTACAGTCCGTTCAATTGAGACAACGCAATCTGCAACGTATACTTGCGTTCATCTGTCAGGACGATCAAAGGCCACAGGTAGTCATTCCATACTCCGATAAAGGTGAACGCACCGAGGAAAGCAAAGGCAGGTCGCAAGATTGGCAGCGCCACGTTCCAATAGAGTCGGAAGAAATTACAACCGTCGATGCGGCCTGCATCCAGCAGATCGTTCGGAATCGACTCCGTGGCATATTGGCGAATCCAGAAGATGCCGAAGGCGTTCACCATGCCCGGAATAATGAGGGCTTTGAAGGAACCGACCCAGCCGAACGTAGCCATGAGTACGAAGGAAGGCACCAGCGACAGCTGTGAAGGTACCATCATGGTCGCGAGCAGCAGGATGAAGAGCCACTTTTTGCCGGGAAATTCAAACTTCGCAAACGCAAATCCCGCCAGTGAGTCAAAAAACAGCACCAGGATCGTTACGAGGCCTGACACAAACAACGTATTTAGAAAAGCTCCCCAGAAATCAATCTGCTGCAATACGCGCGTAATATTATTCCACAGTTCACCCCCGAACCAGAGCTGGGGCGGGAACTTGTAGATATCGGACGTTGTCCGGGTGGACATTACAATCAGCCAATAGAACGGGAACATGGATATGAGCATGCCCCCGATAAGACCGGTATACAACACCAGCGATTTGAGGTGTTTGGTCGCCATGTGCGCTCCCCCTTATCACATCAGGATGATTTGCCTTGAACAAGCTTCCAGTTCACAATCGAGAACAGGGCGATAATGAGGAACATACCCCAGCCAACAGCAGCACCATATCCAAAGTAATTGTTAATGAAGGATTCACGGTAGAGGTACAGTACAATCGTCATACCTGCTGCACCAGCACCACCATCGTTACCTACCAATACTTGCGGCTCGGTGAACAGCTGCATACCGCCAATCGTTGATGTAATGACCGTAAACAGGATCACAGGACGCAGCATCGGAATCGTAATTCGGAAAAAGGACTGTATCGCTGATGCACCATCAATTTTGGCTGCTTCGTATAATGTCTGCGGGATACTCTGTAATCCCGCCAGATAGATGACGGCGTTATATCCGGTCCAGCGCCAGACCACCATGGAGGAGATTGCGACTTTGATGCCCCATGGTGCATTTAGCCACTCCACAACCGGTAGCCCGACCGACTGCAACAGATAATTGAGAAAGCCATAATTGTTGGCAAACAAGGCACCGAAGATGATGGCCACCGCCACGATGGACGTGACGTTCGGCAGGAAATAACCAACCCGAAACAGGGTGCGGAACTTCACAAATGGTGCATGCAGCAGAAAGGCAATAATCAATGCGAAGAAGAGCATCGGAATCGTCGAATAGATCCAGATCATGAACGTATTACCCACGGCTTGCCAGAACTCGGCATCGGTCAGCATGTATTTGAAATTGTTGAACCCGTTGTACGTCATGACACCGATGCCATCCCATTTATGAAAAGCTAGATAGAGTGAGAACCCGATCGGGAACAGGCCAAATACCGCAAACAGAATATAAAACGGCGATATCGCAACATAAAGTGCACGATGCTCCCACATCTTGGACCACAGTGACTTCTGCCGATCCAGATCAGGTCTTGCATTTCCAGGATCGGGAGTAAGACGAGGTTCAGTTACAGCCATATGAATTCCTCCTTTGCGGATAACGAAACCACACGTTCTTCAGGTTAACGCTGTAATTCCCGTTCGACGCGGTGCACCGTATCCGTCCAGACCTGCTGAGGATCGGCATTTTGCTTCGCGACATCATTCAGCCGCCGGGTGATAATGTTGTGTACGGATGGGTATCGTTCGCCAAAGAAAGCATCCGGCACCTCCTGTGCCGATTCGGCAAATACAGGCCCTGTCGCCTGTCCACCGAAGAAAGGTTCTTTTTCTTTCATGGCAGGATCATCAAATACACCTGGTGCAGAAGGGAACAGGTTCAATGTCTGATATTGCTCCAGTTGATTTTCGGGACTTTGCAGCCAGCGAACCAGTTCAAAGGCTTCCTGAGGATGTTCACTCGACTTCAGGATGGACAGGAATGATCCCCCGTTATTGCCATCTCCCCCTGGTGCCCGAGCGACCCGCCACTTTCCGGATGTATCCGGAGCGGCTTCCTGAAGAACTTGTTTCATCCAGACAGCACCTACGAAAGAGGCGATTTCGCCATTATTCATCGCGGCGTTCCAGCCCGGAGTCCAGCCATCTGCATTGGCTAGCAGTCCCTTCTCTTTGAAAGCAACGGCCGTATCCCAGCTCTTGCCCACAATAGGGGAATCCATGCCGATAAAGGACCCGTCCGGCCGGAAATAGCGCTCCGCAGACTGCGATATGACTTGGTTGTAAACGGTTGCAATATTGTCGGTCAGATATACCTTGCCTCCGAATTTCTCCTTGATCTGTTCTCCGGCAGCTGCATATGCATCCCAGCTGTTAATCTGGCGTGTAACGTCCTCGGGATCAGATGGCAATCCGGCTTCCTTGAATAGATCTTCTCGGTAGAAGAGGGCTGTTGGTCCCGTATCCATCGGGAACCCGATCATCTGTCCACTTGGCGTAACGCCTTGCTTCCATTTCCACGGCAGATATTGGTCTTCAATATCTCCTGCGCCGAGATCATACAGATTATAGAAACGATCCTCACTGGGGAATAGCTCCATGATCCAGTCGTTCAATGCCACAATGTCTGGTTCACCTGAGCGTGCAGCGAGTGTTGTTTTGAGCTTTGCTTTGAAATCACCGCCGATTTTCTGAGCTGTCAGTTCAATATTGGGGAACTTTTCCTTAGCCCTGGCAATCAACTTATCATCGATGGAACGGTTCCAGTACCATAATGTAAGCGTTACCTTTTTGTTGTTCGCTGAATCGTCCTGTCCGGGCCAGATGGAGCATCCGCTTATGAGCAGGACGCAGACCATCATTATGGCTGTCCAGCATGTTCTTTTCCGGCGGATCATGTGCATAACCCCCTCATCGTTAAGTTCGAGGCATGAAGTGCTTTGGACTACAACATTAGTGTATGAGCAGTTTATAAACTCATACCCAATATTCCTGAAATGAAACACATATTTGTGTCCGTTGCGTAACATAATTTTAGTAGTTACTTTAAAAATAAAAGTTACTTGACACTTTATAATTTTTATTCTAAACTAACTTACATAAAGTAACTAATGATGATGAGAATAATATAGATACGTACTATATAATATCCAAGTGATCCATTTTCGCTCTGGATGCGAATCAATCAACATACAAGTTGGCCTAAACAGGAGGAACGACAATGATCAATTCACATATTATTCAACTGCTTGCCCCCAAAATTCAGACTTTTCCGAGTGGAAAAGAGTTTATATACCTTGTAGGTCCGATTAAGCTTCCGGTAAACCTCGATGGAGAGACCAAGACATTCCAGTGGTACAGCTGGATGAAGTCAGACAAAGCGATGGAGAGCGGGGAGCTGATTGAATCCCTTGCTGAGGCTGAACTGGCAGAGCGTCAACAATCCAGTGTTCTGGTGTATGGTGACTTTGCCAACGCACAAGAAGCGCTGATTCGGATGCATAGCATCTGTCATACAGGCGACATCTTTGGCAGCAAACGTTGTGATTGCGGCTTCCAATTGGAACAATCCATGAAGATGATTGCCGCTCACGGAGCGGGCGCACTGTTCTACCTTGCCAACCATGAAGGACGTGGCATCGGTCTGTTCAGCAAAGCGATGGCGTACATTTTGCAAGAAGAAGGTCTGGATACGGTGGATGCGAACTTGCAGCTCGGATTCACGGACGATGCCCGCAATTATGACGATGCGATTGCCGTATTGCGTGCGCTTCGCTCTGCACCGGTTACACTGATCACCAACAATCCACGGAAGCTGGCTGCCTTGCAGGAAGCGGGATTGAATGTGGGTGGACGTGTGCCACTATGGGGAGATCGTTCTGCTTTTAACGAGAAGTATCTGCAAACGAAAGTGAATCGTTCCGGTCACTTGGCAGAAAGTGATGGCTGGGCTGGGGCAGAGACGCTGCTTCCGCATGCGCAGGCTTAATCATTATTTATAGACGTATACGAATAGATGATTAGCCGTTGTTGTACTCTCCGTTATGGAGAAGTGCAGTAGCGGCTTTTTGGTATGGATAACAGCATAGCGTTCAGATCTTCCTGATTCACGGAATGGCTTGCCGTTCACACGGCACGGATTATACAATATAGGCATCTGATGAATGCGGGAGGAACCAAGGTGCCATTTGAGGGACAACGGATATTGCCGGCTGCGAAGAGCATGAAGCAGTTTGAGGCGATGATTGAAGGCCCTTATACCTATGGGGTGATGCTGGAAACTCATATTGCACAGCTTCAGAGTGTAATGGACGAGGCGCGGCGGTATGACAAAAAGATACTTTTGCATGCAGATCTGGTACAGGGATTGAAGAACGATGAGTATGCGGCAGAGTATCTGTGTCAGCACATTCGCCCGGCAGGACTGATCTCTACAAGGGCAAGTGTAATTCAAAAGGCGAAGCAGAAGGGAATTACAGCCATACAACGTATTTTTCTGCTGGACACCCATGCACTGGAGAAAAGTTATCTGCTGCTGGCTAAAACCCAACCGGATTATATTGAAGTACTACCTGGCGTCATTCCGCATATTATTGCGGAAGTATCTGTGCGTACAGGTATCCCCATTATTGCGGGGGGACTGATCCGCTCACCGGAAGAGGTTGAACTTGCGCTTGGCGTCGGAGCAACGGCAGTGACCACTTCCAACGCAGAGCTGATCCGACATTTTGAGAAATCGCTTACACCTTAAAAAGAACCCACAACAGGAGGTTGTCTGTATGGAAAAATATATATTGGCTTTGGATCAAGGAACGACTAGCTCCCGGGCCATTTTGTTTAACCACGGCGGAGAGATTGTGCACATTGCTCAGCAGGAATTTCCCCAATATTTCCCCAAGCCGGGCTGGGTAGAGCAGAATGCCAACGAAATATGGAGTTCCATTCTTGCCGTGATGGCTTCATGTCTGGCAGAGAGTGGAATCAAGCCTGTCCAGATTGCCGGGATTGGAATTACGAATCAGCGGGAGACCGTTGTGGTATGGGACAAAGAAACAGGCAGACCCATCTATAATGCAGTGGTATGGCAGTCCAGACAGACCGCAGACATCTGTGAAGATTTGAAGACACAGGGACTCGGGGACCTTTTTCGCCGCAAAACAGGATTATTGATCGATCCCTACTTCTCGGGAACGAAGGTGAAATGGATTCTGGATCATGTCCCTGGTGCCCGGGAGCGGGCAGAGAAGGGTGAACTGTTGTTTGGCACGATTGATAGCTGGCTGATCTGGAAACTAAGCGGGGGCACACACGTCACGGATATATCCAATGCTTCACGTACCTTGATGTATAATATCTATGATCTGCAATGGGATGACGAATTGTTGGGTATTCTCGACATTCCTAAGGTCATGCTGCCAGAGGTGCGAGGTTCATCTGAGGTGTATGCACACACGACAGACTATCATTTCTTCGGTCATCGGATTCCGATTGCGGGGGCAGCAGGAGATCAACAGGCAGCGATGTTTGGTCAGGGCTGTTATACCAAGGGCAGTATGAAAAATACATATGGTACCGGTTGTTTCATGCTCATGAATACAGGAGAGAACCCGGTACAATCGGATCACGGACTGATTACGACCATTGCCTGGGGGATGAATGGCAAGGTTGAGTATGCGCTTGAAGGCAGTATTTTTGTTGCAGGCTCAGCGGTTCAATGGCTGCGTGACGGATTAAGAATGCTTCGCTCTTCAAAAGATAGTGAGGACTACGCCTCACGCGTGCCTTCGACAGATGGCGTTTATATGGTACCTGCATTTGTGGGACTGGGCAGTCCGTATTGGGATAGTGAGGTCAAGGGTGCAGTGTTTGGCCTGACCCGCGGCACGACGAAGGAACACTTTATCCGTGCTACACTGGAAGCATTGGCGTATCAGACCAAAGATGTACTGGAGGCGATGGAATCCGACTCGGGTATTCCCGTGCATGCTCTGCGTGTCGATGGCGGGGCGGCGGCTAATGATTTCCTGATGCAATTCCAGAGTGATATTCTAGGCATTCCTGTCGAACGCCCTACAGTGAACGAAACTACTGCATTGGGTGCGGCTTATCTGGCAGGTCTGGCGGTGGGGTATTGGACGAACGCGGATGAATTGGCCGATCATGAGAATACGGAGCGTGTCTTCCATCCTGTTATGGCTGAGCAACAACGGACAGAACTGTATACAGGCTGGAAGCGTGCAGTGAACGCCGCGATGGCCTTCAAATAAAAGATATGTAGTGAATCTGCAATTCTCTCGATGTGGGTATTTGTACTTTATCACTAAACTTATGTTATAAATGATATTTATTGGTGGAAAATGATGCACAATTTACAGGGTAATTATTCCTGGAGAGGCGAAACCATATGCCCACTTTAAGGAAAAAGTTAAGGTTAGTGGATTCATTTGAAATTCCACCCTTTGGCAGAACAACTTTTTGAAATTTTTTTGAATAATGTGTCATTTCAGGACTTCACGCCGTCAAAAATCTGTGATAGGATAAAGGCACAAGTTAAAAAATGATGTCTGGAGATCGGGAGGGACCACGTGCCGCTCAGCAATTGCTGAGCGAATGACGTGGTCCTTTTTTTGTTTTTTTGCGGATACATAAAGGGAATCAATGGGAGGTTCAAGGATGGCAGAAACGTTCTCGTCAGCACAACGGACCGAATATTTGCAAAGAATGGCGAATGCACATTTTGACGTATTGATTATTGGCGGCGGGATTACAGGCGCAGGGATTACATTGGATGCGGCTTCCCGTGGATTGAAGACAGCGCTTGTAGAAATGCAGGATTTTGCAGCAGGGACGTCCAGTCGTTCGACCAAATTGGTCCATGGCGGTTTGCGTTATTTGAAGCAATATGAAGTGAAGATGGTTGCGGAGGTAGGACGGGAGCGGGCTGTAGTGTACGAGAATGGGCCGCATGTGACAACACCGGAACCGATGTTGCTACCAATCTATACGGCAGGTACGTTCGGCCGCTTCAGCACATCCATTGGTCTGATGGTATATGATCGGCTCGCCGGGGTGAAGCGCAGTGAACGGCGCCAAATGTTGAACGCCGGTGCAGTATCAGATAGTGAACCTTTGCTGCGCAAACAGGGGCTGTTGGGTGGTGGGCTCTATGTGGAGTACCGGACAGATGATGCCAGGCTTACCATTGAAGTCATGAAAGAAGCTGTCAAACGCGGGGCACAGGCAGTGAACTATGTGAAGGCAACAGGTTTTCTGAAGGAGAATGGCAAGATTGCAGGTATTCGAGCTATGGATCAGATCGATGGTCAGACCTATACGCTAAAAGCAAGCAAGGTGATCAACGCTTCTGGTCCCTGGGTGGATGGGCTGCGGGAATTGGATGGTTCACGCCAAGGGAAAACACTACAGATGACCAAAGGTATTCATTTGGTCTTCGATGGTGGACGATTCCCGCTAAGACAGGCGGTCTATTTTGATACACCAGATGGTCGAATGTTGTTTGCTGTCCCTCGTGATGGCAAAACCTATGTGGGGACAACCGACACTGTATATCAGGGCGATCCTGCACATCCACTAATCTCCGACTCGGACCGCGAATATGTGATTGATGCAGTCAATGGCATGTTTCCAGATGTACGGATTGGTATCAAGGATGTGGAGTCCGGATGGGCGGGTGTACGTCCATTAATTCATGAGGAAGGCAAGAATCCTTCCGAAATTTCACGTAAAGACGAAGTCTGGGTATCCGATTCCAATCTGATTACCATTGCCGGAGGCAAATTAACTGGATACCGCAAAATGGCTGAGATGGTCGTTGATCTGGTCGCTCGCCAGATGGAGCAGGAGCACGGACATTCCATAGGCCCTTGCGTAACGAAGAAGATGCCCATATCCGGCGGGGACGTAGGAGGTTCGACTGGATTCGTATCGTATGCAGAGCGCAAGATCAAGGATGGTATTGCTTTGGGGCTTGCTAGACCTGCTGCGGAGCGGCTGGTCCGCACGTATGGTTCCAATGTGGAGGCACTGTATGAGCGAATGCCTGATTCACGCACCAAGGCCGAGCTTCATGGCCTGTCACAGGAGCTACTGCTGATGTTACGTTATGCGATCGAAGAAGAGATGGCGGTAACCCCGTCTGACTTTTTGGTACGAAGAACAGGAGATCTATTTTTCCGTATTGCTGAGGTCCGTCGTTATAAGGCAGCAGTTATCTCCTATATGGCCGGGCGTTTGAACTGGTCTGAAGAGCAAGTGGTTATGCATACACAGGAACTGGATCAGCTGTTGTTGGAAGCATCCGGCAAAATCTGAGGCAGGATTTCGCTACTGAAAGTCGAATGGAACATGTAAGCGTGTAACACAGAGAGGGGATTACATCCATGACATTACAGATCGGAATCATTGGAACAGGCTGGTTCAGTAAAGTACATGCAGATATTCTCGCACGAATGGAAGGTGTTCGTGTTGCGAGTGTCTGTGGAACAACGTTGGAAAAGGCAGAGGCTATGGCCTCCGTCTATGATGCTGTTGGTTACGGTGAACTTGAACATATGCTGGATGGTGAGAAGCTGGATGCGGTGTATATCTGTGTGCCTCCGATGTCTCACGGATCGATTGAGTCGGAATTGAATCGTCGCGGAATTCCATTCCTGGTCGAGAAACCGCTGAGTACTGGAATGGACGTTCCGCGTCAGGTGTTGGATCAGGTACAGAAGAGCGGATTGTTAACCTCTGTCGGCTACCATTTCCGTTATCAGGAGGCTGCTCAAGTATTACAACAGGCCATGAAAGAACAGACGGTTGGCATGGCTCTTGGCCGCTGGATGGGCGGAATGCCAGGGGTTACCTGGTGGCGGCGCCAGGATGGTTCAGGTGGACAATTCGTAGAGCAGACCACACATATCGTAGACTTGCTTCGGTATTGTGCAGGAGAAGTTACGGAGGTGTACGCCGTAGCAGCTCAGCGAAGCATGCATGAGAAGCATGAGCATGTTACTGTTGCCGATGTAGCGAATGTGACGCTCAAGCTGGAAAGTGGAGCGATTGCAAGCATCGCCAATACATGTCTGTTGCCAGACGGAGAGGGCGGTGCAGGACTGCAGTTCTACACGGATGCAGGGGTGTGGGATTGGACGCCGGAACGTTTGCTTCTGCCAAGTGCCGCAACACATGCGATGGCAGGCCTGGAGATTCCGGCAGGACATAATCCATATGAGCGTGAGAATGAAGCGTTTATTCACGCCCTGCGTACGGGAGACCGTTCACGAATTCTGTCCGATTATGCGGATGCCTGTCGTACACAGGAGATTACGACGGCGGCGCTGGCATCTGCAGATTCCGGCCTGCCGGTACAGCTTCAGCCTTCAAAGCATCTCTCTCACTAAAAATATAAATACGCCTGAATCGGGGATTGATCCGCAGATCAACCTGATTCAGGCGTATTTGTGTTGAGTAGAAATGAATGGGACAGGAACCATATTACTCGGATTTTTGCTGTTTCAACCAGTCGGAAGACCAGCTGTAGATCTGATCAATGACAGGTTCAATGGCTCTGCCTTTGGGGGTTAACTCATACTCCACACGAGGAGGAATCTCCGGAAACATGTGCCGGGTTACGATACCTTCTGTCTCCATTTCCTTCAATCGCTCCGATAAAAGTCGTCCACTGATGGCCATCTCTGCTTCAAGTTCCGTAAACCGCTTCGGTCCGGACAACAGTTGGTACATAATTAACAGTACCCACTTCTTGCCTATAATGTCTATGGCCTGAGTGATCATACAGGGACTTGGTGCTTTTACTTTTTTCAGCTTCAACGTGTTCACCTCGATTCATGATCATTTTTTTCGCTGATGTATATGAAAGACATGGTTTCTGCCGCGCTAAGAATGGTAGAACATTCAGTTTAATGCCGGTCACTACAAAATATACTGTAACATACCTTTTGTATGTATTATACATCATACAGCGAAAAATTACTTGAAGAAATTATCTTATCATTGTATACTAACTTCATAAAAGTAAGTTGGTGATAAATAATACGTATAATATACACATGTACTATTTCGAAAGTGAACCTAGCTAAACAGATGAAAACAGAGTTACCTTCGGGGAACTTTTACATAGATTCTTTTTTTACTATTTATCGCAAAAATAATCATTACATAGTGGGAACATTCAATTCGCTTTAGGAGGATATACATATGAACAAGATTTTGGGTTATATTTTTCTGGTTGTGCTAGCAGGTGTATTTGTCATGACTGGGTTTAACAAGATCAGTGGAGCAGACATGATGATTCAGACCTTCGAAAGTTTCTCTTATCCAACATGGACCATGTATCTGCTTGGTGCTGCCGAGTTGCTTAGTGCAGTGGGGCTACTGATTCCACGTACTCGCATCCTGGCTTCTGGCATACTGACATTCATTCTGATTGGGGCTGTGGGAAGTCATCTGATCTATGCACAATATGCTGCTGTTCCGTTCCCGGCTGTGTTGTTGGTAGCTAACATTATTGTCCTGGTTGTGGGCATGCGCAGATTGGAAGAGGAAGAAGAAGGACATATGGATGCCATTCAGGTGTAAAGGAAAGATGAATAGAAGATCTGAAACGATATCATGAGATGGCCGCTGCAGATGAGCATAGGTCATCTTTTTTTATGATTGAATGAATCTAATATAAAAAAAGAAGAACCCACGAAAAACAACGGGTTCTCTTGCAGCGGGACTTCCTGATCGGAAGGTCTTCTGACTATAAATGATCGAATACCATTCTTATTATAGTAACTTTTTTAATTGAGAGACGCGTCCTTGGCTAATGCCAAGCTTTTCCGCAATTTGCTGTTGAGCCAAACCGGGATTCTGTTCAACAATTTCTTTCATCTGTTGCAGCATGCGTGCCGTCTTGGGTCGCAGGTCCGGGTATTCTTGGTTGTCAGCAGTGGTCCCTTCTTCCCTAACGGGAGATGAGACTGAGGCGGATTTGGTAGCAGGACGCTCCACGGGTGCAGGAGCCTGTTTGTTCTGAGGTACGAACCAGTCGGGAGAGTCATCCGGGTGTTTTAATTGAATTGCACAAGTCCGGCAGATGAATTGCTCTTTGAAATACATTTCCGTATCCACATCACCGCAAAAAATACACAATGTTGATTTGTACTTTCTCAAAATCAACTCTTTCCCTTCAATGAAAAACTCAAGCGGATCGCCGATATGGATTTCCATCGTATCCCGCATTTCTTTGGGAAGGACAATTCGTCCAAGACGGTCCAGAGATCTCTTCATTCCGGTTCTTTTCATCGCATCTCCCCCGCAATATTCACAATTAAAAACCTGTCCTTATTGTAAGGAAGAAAGGGCTTTAATACAACAATAATATTTCAAAAAAGTGGGATTATTCCATCTATTATGGGAAAATAAGTTTGGAAAGGATGGGTGCAACGGCTAAAGTGAACAATGCGGCCAGCACCATGGAGATACTGGAGATGGTACCCGTCAGGGAACTCAGTTCAAATGCTTTGGATGTCCCTGTACCATGAGCACCGGTTCCAAACAGTGTGCCTCGTGCAATCTCGCCATCGATGTGCAGCATCTTAACAATAGTAGGACCCATAATTACTCCGAGCAGACCGGTCATAATGACAAAAACCGCTGTCACTGCGGGGATTCCCCCGATCGTTGCTGATACACTCATGGCAATTGGCGTTGTGATGGAGCGCGGGATTAAGCTATGGATTAGCCCGGAATCCAGTTGCAACCATTTGGCGAGCAGGGCAGAAGAAAGCACGGCAACCACTGAGCCAGTCATGACACTAAAGACGATCTCGGAAATATGTTTTTTGAGTACATGGAAAAAGGTATACAGTGGTACGGCAAAAGCCACGGTGGCCGGTTGAAGCAGTAGGCTCAGCCATTTGCCGCCGCTGCTATACGTGGTATAATCCGTTCCCGTTGCGAGCAATATGCCTACGACAAGCAGTGGCGTAATGAGCAGCGGAGACAGATAAACTTTCGGCAGATTGCGATACATTCGTTTGGCAACTCCGTATATACCGACGGTTAACAACAGGCAGAGGAATCCAATCATCCGGTGTGACGCTCCTTTCGTTTCGCAATTCGTGTAGCGACCAGTCCTGTACAGGACATGACCAGAAATGTACTAAGCAGTACGATGAATAAAATCTGCAGACCGTCATGCTCCAGCATGGGCATATAGTTCATAATGCCAACAGCTGACGGAATAAAAAATAACAATAGTTCACCGAGTAGCCAGGCAGCTCCAACTTCAATCCAGCGCAGCTTCACGACACGGGTCTGAAGCAGAATGAATAGCACGACCATACCGAGTATCGAACCCGGTACAGGAAGATGGAGAGTACGGGCCAGCAGGTCCATAATCAGTGAAAAAACCATTAAGAGCGCAACCTGTGCAATACCAAGGCCCCATTTTTTCACTTTAATCCCTCCTTGTATAATCAACGTAATCGTTTGAGTTGTTATGAAAATGAATCACTTGATAACGCAAATTTTACATGGCATTCTTTCATGAGTAAAATGCATATTAAGAATGTTTACTATTCCATTTATCTATGAGAGGTGGGACCAACCGGTGGATATCCGCCATTTGCAATATTTTCTGGAAGTCGCTAGGCAACAGAGCTTCACAAAAGCCGCTGAAGTTCTGTATATCACCCAGCCTACCATCAGCAAGACCGTCAAGAGTCTTGAAGAGGAGTTGGGTATCACGTTGTTGGACCGTTATGGTAAGAAAGTGGAACTAACGGATGCAGGTCATGTGTTTTTTCGGCAGGCACTGGAGATTGAAAAATCGTTCCGCAATCTGTCATCCGAGTTGGATGATCTGATGAACTTGAAGAAAGGCCACCTGCGGATCGGTCTGCCGCCGATGGTAGGGTCCAGCTTTTTCCCCATGATCATTGGCGAATTTCACAAAGCCTACCCGCAGGTGACTATTCAGCTATTTGAAGATGGAGCCAAAAAAGTGGAGGCCGATGTGATCAGCGGTGCACTGGATATTGGCGTTGCAGTACTGCCAACCGTGGATGAGCTGTTGGATCATTTTGTGTTTGTGAAAGAGAAGCTGAACCTGCTCGTGCATCCTTCACATCCACTTGCGGAGAAAGAGTCGGTTGCGCTGCATGAACTGGAAAACGACGCCTTTGTATTGTTTCGGGAGGATTTTGCGTTGCATGACCGGATTATTGTGGCCTGTCAGGAGGCCGGATTCCAACCCCGGGTGGTGTATGAGAGTTCCCAATGGGATCTGCTCAGTGCGATGGTTGCGGCCAATCTGGGAGTAGCCTTGCTACCGGAGACCATCTGTCGAGAGGTGGATCATATGCGTGTGAGTATCATCCCCGTAACGGAGCCTGTAATTCCATGGCAACTCGGCATGATCTGGCGGAAGGACCGCTATCTGTCTTTTGCCACGAGAGAGTGGATCGGATTCACACAGTCGATGCTAGGAGAGTAAGGAAGCCATCGGAAGGTGGTTCTGTCATTGTAGTGCTCCGTGTAAATACTCTTTTGTTGACCCCGGATCGTTGTTACAATGGAAGCATAATCATGGTGGAGGTGTAGGAACATGAAACTGCGGGTATCCGCTGTACAATACCAATTGCATACAATCAGCTCATTTGAGCAGTTCGCCGCTCAGGCTGAACATTACATACGGACAGCGAGCGAATACGGAACCGAATTCGTACTGTTCCCTGAATTTTTCACAACGCAATTAATGTCCATTGGGGACGAACAAGGCCATGCACTGACGATTGAGGATCTGCCGAACTTTACGGAACAATATGAACAACTATTCACATCACTTGCTGCCAAGTACGGCATGCACCTCATCGGGGGAACTCACGTCATTCGCCGTGAAGGGAAGCTGTATAATACAGCCCACATGTTCTACCCGGATGGTCGCATCGCGCGCCAGGACAAGATTCACATTACACCAACCGAAGTTCAGGAATGGAATATGGCTCCGGGGAATGGACTTGAAGTGTTCGATACGGATAAAGGCCGCATTGCAATGCTAACCTGTTACGATATTGAATTCCCGGAGATTGTGCGGATGGCCAAAGCCAAAGGTGCAGACGTAATTTTCTGTCCTTCCTGTACGGACGATCGCCACGGTTTCTATCGTGTACGCTATACGAGTCATGCCCGCGCGGTAGAGAATCAGGTGTATGTTGTGTTAACCGGAACGGTGGGTAATCTGCCGACAGTTGATTTCATGCGTGCCAACTATGGACAGGCAGCGATTATTACGCCGAATGATATCCCGTTTCCGCCACGTGGCATTCTGGCCGAGGGTGAGATTAACAACGATATGATTGTAACGGCCGATCTGGATCTGGACTTATTGTATGAGGTGCGCGAACGTGGATCGGTTACGACCTGGCGTGACCGCCGTACTGATCTATATACCGATTGGGAGTAGGCAGCAACGTTTAAAACTGAACGGAACAGAGCAGAGCAGGAAATTCATTTGTCAGTGGAAAGGGGCGACCCGGCAACATGTATAGCAAAGAAATGCTGATCACCGACCCGGAGCGAAGTGGCAAAAGGGTAAAGGCCGTCGTCCGCAATTATGTAGCAGCCGACTTTGAGGAACTCATTCGCATTCAGGCGGAGAGTTTCCCTCCTCCTTATCCGGAAGAGCTGCTCTGGAGTCACGAGCAGCTTACCAGTCATGTACAGCATTACCCGGAGGGCGCCATCTGTATTGAGGTGGATGGAGAATTGGCCGGATCGATGACCTCGCTGCGTATGCAGTGGGACCCTGCACATCCGGCGAATCATACTTGGGCGGAAGTAACGGATGACGGCTATATTCGTAACCACCGCCCGGATGGCAACACGTTGTATATTGTCGATCTCTGTGTTCGTCCAAAGTACCGCAAGTGGGGGTTGGCTCAGCTTATGATGCAGGCGATGTATCACCTTGTTATTGCACAAGGTATGGATCGGTTACTAGGTGCTGGTAGAATGCCAGGTTATCATCTGGTTGCAGACCAACTGTCTGCGCAGGAATATCTGAACCAGGTGGCAGCGGGAGAAAGACGTGATCCGGTGATATCGTTCCTGCTTCGTTGTGGGCGCATGCCAGTTGGTGTGACAGCGGACTACCTGGACGATGAGGAATCCTGCAACTATGCAGCCCTGATGGAGTGGCGGAATCCGTTCAAATAAAAAATATCAAATGCAATACATCATCGATCGAGGGGGTATTTATCCATGGAATTTACGCGTATTACATCCATTAAAGATCCATTGTTTGCCCAAATGCACAAGCTGATGCAGGAGATTTTCCCGCGGGAAGAAGTGCTGGACTTCCCCCTGTGGGCAGAACCGTTGGAAGATCCGGGTATTCGGGTGTTCGTGGCTGTACATGAAGGACAAGTTGTTGGGGCGACAGAATACCGTTATTACGAGGACTGGAACGTTGCCATGACGGACTTCACGATTATTGGGCGCGAAGGTTTGGGGATCGGCAGTTTCCTGGCGAATCACCGCAAGCGTGATCTGCAGAAGCTGGCTGCGGCAAATGGGAAAGAATTGTTCGGCATGTTTGCCGAAATCTATAATCCATACTTGAGTCAGGATCACGAGTTCGGCGGCATCAAGCCCATGGACCCGTATGTACGTCGTGAAGTATTGTCCCATCTGGGGTACCAGCGTCTGGACTTCCCGTATGTTCATCCATCCTGGCAAGGTGACGGCGAAGCAGTTGGCGGATTGGATCTGTGCTTCATGCCAGGCGATGATTCACTCGGTGAACTGCCAGCTAGCCTGGTGGCTGATTTCCTGAATCGATATTATGCAGTGCTACCGAACAAACCGCAGGAATGGCTTGCCATGGTAGAGCAATTGACTGCTCGCAAGACCGTTGCGCTACTGCCGTTGTAAACATATGAATGACCCGAGCCCTGCTAACAGGATTCGGGTCATTTTTTTATTTCAGAATTAACAAGATACTCTTTCTTTGAGGTAGCATATGTTACCATATAAATGGAAGAGAAGTGTTTCTATTCATTTTATTAAGGAGGCAATTAGATGAAAAAAAGAAGAATCTTGTTGATATGGATGTTCACTGTTCTATTAACAGCTTGTAGTTCAAGTAACGATGCTCCCCTGCCAAATGTACTGGAGAGAGACCGCCAAAATGTCATAGATACCGAACAAATTCAGAAGGAAAATGAGCTGCTGAAGGAGCAGGTGCAGAACAACAAGGAGGAACAGGATGCGAATGATGCAAAAGAGCAGGAAGCAGTAGAGAGCTTAAGAGAAACGCTGAACATAACATTTAAACTGATGGCAGCAATGGAATCCAATGACTATACATATCTTGAATCGGTGTCTTCTCCGAATATAGAAATATCAAAGCAGAACAATACTGTTATATCAAAACGGGATAAGGGGGATTACGAAGTACCTTTTCTTCAAAACGTTAGCCTAAATAATCTGGAATACCGTGGATTTAATCCTTTGGATTCAGACCGTGTCATTTTGCATATGGCTTTAATGAGGTCTGATGGAAACAGTGCATTGGATATTTATTTCACTCGTACCGAGGAAGGTAACTGGCTCTTCGATGGTCTGCTCACGAATGGATAGGCCACTAGTCTGGCTCTGTAAAAATAAACGGCGACCGTTTCCTCTATGTTAAGAGAGGATGGTCGCCGTATGGATGAGTTCCAGTGAAATATTCAATTATTGTGTAGGCTTTCGATCCGGTAGCTGGCTCAAATAACTGTTGGACAAGTGTACAAGATCCAATGCGCGATCATATTGTTCCTTCGTGATAAACCGCGAAGAGGAAACCTCACTTTTAGGAGAAGTGGCTATTGTTGGAGATCCCTTTTCTCCCGAATTCTTCGGTGTCTCTTCTGAAGGGATGTCCGTCTGTTTCTGCCTTGCATCCTGCCTGCCCGCATCAGCTAGGGAATAATGCGTTCCGTCACCATATCCGGTCGCTGGAATGAAGAGAGAAGCATCGTTCAGCACCGACCCGGAAGGAAGGTAATAGCGTTCAGGTAGCAGATTCCCGCCTTCATGCAGCAAATCCTGTCCAAAGTGTAATTGGTCATCTAACGATACTCCGGTGAGTCCAGCAATCGTTGGCAGAATGTCCACTTGGCCTCCGATCTGTTCCAGTTGTACGCCCGGGGTAACGCCCGGAGCCGAGATAATGAGTGGAATGTTAATCATATCTGCTGATGTATATTCCCGACCATACAACTCTTTCATAAGGATTTCGTCATCTCGGTCCAGTGAATAGATGGGAAGTCCGAGGTGATCCCCATACAAAACGAACAGACTATTTTCCCATAATCCCCGTTCCTTCAATCCCGCAATTAACTGTCCAACCGCCTGATCAGCATAATGCTGGGATATCAGATAATTGCCGGGCAACGTATCTTTGTAACGCTCAGGCAACGTCAGCTTGACCTTGTTATCAGGCAAAGTGTACGGGTGGTGGGCCGACATGGAGATGATATGGGCATAGAAGGGATCACCCGAAGACTGCATGGATTTCAGCTTATCCAGTGTTTTGGAATACAGAATCTCATCCGAAGCCGAAAAGGCAATGGAGTCCTGTGTGCCGAAATAATCGATATCATAATATTGGTCGAATCCAAGTGCCTGGTATAACTGATCCCGATTCCAGAAACGAACATCATTCGTATGGAAGGTGGCTGTCTGATACCCGTTTGCAGACATCAACTTGGGCAGGCTCGGCAGGGCTTTATCTGCATATACAGTCGTTGCTGCCCCGTTCGGCGGGGTGTAAAACGATGTATTCACCACAAATTCTGCATCCGAGGTATTTCCCTGTCCCACTTGCTGATAGAAGTTTGGAAAATACAGACTTTGTCCAGCCAGTTGGTTCAGGTTGGGCGTGATCTCCTGTCCATCTACCTCTAATCCAATCAGGAAGTTCTGAAATGACTCCAACTGGAGCATAATCACGTTACGTCCGCTCGCTGCCCCCCGCTCCACAATCGCAGGAAGTTCGGTCGTTTGCTTCAACTGGTCGATGTCAGCCTGATCAATGTGGGCAATGGGCACAAGTTCATCGGGTCGATCCAGAATAGTATAGGCTTCATAACCGAGGATACCCATCTGTTCTGCTTGTGTAATCTCACTCATACTGGCCCGATTGGGATAGATGTTGAGCATGCACAGAATCATGGACAGGGTCAGAATGACCGAAGCAACACGTCTTCTGGCACGCCGTTCGAGCGGAATCCGGTCCGGGCGCTCTGTACTCCCGAGCTTGATCAGGCGACGAATGAGTATCCCCCCGATAATCAGAACGTCTGCAAAAATAAACAAATAATAGGGGTCCAGCAAAGAAAACATGCTGCTCTTGACAGAGGTCACCTGATTCACCTGTGCTAGTGCGTGATAGTTAACGATTACGCCATAGTATTTGTAGTACATGATGGCTGCAAAGAAAATCCCTGAGAGCAGCAAATTCACGGCGAGGTATATCCACATCCGTCGTTTGGCAGCAAACCACTCAATCAGACAGAAGCCGATCCAGATGAGCGGCAATTCGGTCAGCAGTGGTTTCCAGACAGGGATGTCATCGAAGATAACAATCCAGGCCAGTGAACTTTTGATCATCATGATAATGGTGAAGAATATAAACGGTCCGCTTAGAAACCGGGTGAGTGAACTGCGTGACAAGGTACCGCCTTCCCTTCCGAAGTTTCATTTAACAAGTATTATCCTATCTCAGCATGTCCATGTCAAAAAATGAAAGCCGCCATGAATCGACAACAAAAAACCTCTTCCTGCTGGAAGAGGTGTGGCAGTACCGGTTGTTGTAATGAAAGCCGGATTAACCCGATCGTTATTCTATAGTGTACGTTGTAACGTAAGAAGGTCTGGGGAACATGGTGGGCTTCTGTGCGGTCAGGCCTTCGCTTGTACTGCGGTTTCGGTGAGCGTGACTATATGCTTGCGATTCCTGCCAGCCTTTGAAGTGTTCCTCGGACTGCCAGAGTGTAAGTACAACATACGTGTCATCCTTGAGTGGACGAAGCACACGAATACCGACAAAACCAGGCTCGTCTTCGACTTTGCGGGCACGGTTCTTGAACCGTTCTTCGAAGTCGTTACGACCATCCTCTGTGACGGGAATATTATTCAAAACAGCATAACCTCCGCCAGTCCAGGAACCTGCGGCATCAAAAGCTTCGTATGCGGCTACTTTATCATCAGACTCGATATTCATCAGACGTTCTGCGGATTCAATAGCCAGTCGCACCTGCTCCTCGCTTCGCAAAGTTAGATGCGGGTATGCAGCAAGTGCATCCGGAATCGGTGAAGGAACCAAATAGATATACATAGAAGCTGCCTCCTTATATAAATACAATCATGTAAGTTAAACTATACGTTTACACGAGAACGCAGAGGACAGAAATAACCTGAAGAAGCGAAGTGTGCGCCTGAAAGCTTTCTGAAAGAAAGCTACATCGGAAGCATACACTATCACCGGATTTTCCCCATTAAGAGGGGATCAAAAAAATCTGGGGATAACAGCGATCGGAAGGTTGTTCTGTCATCGGAGTGGTAAGTGTAACATTAACTAGTTCAACTTATATACCCCAACATAGCATATGGGAATCGGTGAGTCCAATCGGCGGATCAACTGGTTTGAGCATGTCTTTTCATGATAAAGTATAGTCACTACAAACAGAACGGGTGATCGTATGACAACAACAATTCGGATATCGGTTAGACCTTTGGTGGAGTATGTGTACCGCAGTGGCAGCATACGTCCAGGGTTTCGTACCAATGCATCGATGCAGGAGGGGACTCGAATCCATCAGCGGGTACAGAAGGGATACACCGAAGAAGATCTGAAAGAGATCGTACTCGAAGCTGAAATTCAACATGGCGATCTGACCTATGTGGTGGAAGGGCGATGTGATGGCTTGATCCGGTTGGAGGGTCAGTTAACGGTGGATGAGATCAAATCCACTGCGGGCAATCTGGACGACCTGGGTGACGGACTACCCGTGCATTGGGCGCAGGCCATGATGTATGCCTACATGTACGCCGTTCAGCAGGATGAACCGCGGATGCAGGTCCAACTTACGTATGTGCATTCGGTAACCCATGAAGAAAGACGGTTCCGCCGAATGGCAGAGCGACAGGAACTGGAACAGTTTGCGGCAGAAGTGATTGCCGGTTATGCGCCATATGCAGAGATGATCGCTGCATATGAAGAAGAGCGTGATGTTAGTGTGCGAGAGCTGCCGTTTCCTTTTCGCAAATACCGGGAGGGACAGCGGAAGCTGGCAGGAGCTGTGTACAAGACCATTCGTGAAGGCCAGGGATTGATGGCCAAAGCACCAACAGGCATTGGTAAAACGATGTCCGTACTGTTTCCCACGGTCAAAGCGATTGGCGAAGGTGAAGCCAGCCGATTGTTCTATCTGACCGCGAGGACGACGACACGGGTGGCGGCAGAAGAAGCTTTTGCCCGGATGCAATCGGAAGGATTGAAGATGCATGTGATCAGTCTGACCGCGAAGGACAAGATCTGTTTTAAAGAAGAGGAAGCTTGTGATACGGGACAATGCGGCATGTGCGAAGGATATTATGACCGTATTAACGGGGCCGTGCTGGATATGCTGGAACATGAGACATTAATGACACGTCCGGTCATCGAGCAGTATGCACGCAAACATCGGGTGTGTCCGTTTGAGTTTTCAATGGATGCGGCATATGCTGCCGATGCGGTCATCTGCGATTATAACTATATTTTTGATCCGCGTATCTCTCTGAAACGAATGTTGGAGGAGCAGAAGCGTAAGACGGTGTTATTGGTGGACGAGGCACATAATCTGGTCGATCGTGGCCGAACGATGTTTTCCGCAGAGCTGGAGAAAGCGGTATTCCTGGATGTGAAAAGGGAGTTCCAACCGCTGAACAGCAGTGTGTCGGCTGCCAAAGCCATTGTTGACTACACTGGAGCCATTGATAAGTATCTGATTACCCTTCGCAAAAATGGTGGAGATGAGGGGAAGATCATACAGCAGGAGGCACCGGAGGAACTGATTGAACTACTGGAGCCTTTTGTTATGGTTGCAGAGCAATGCCTGGTCGAAGGTGGTTCGGGGAATGCAGAGTCGGATCAGTTGCTGCTCGATGCCTACTTCACGGCACAGAATTTCCTGCGTATTGCCAAGCTGTATGATGAACGTTTCATCACATATGCAGAGTGTGTTCGAAGTGAAGTGAGAGTGAAGTTGTTCTGTCTCGATCCCTCCGTGCTGCTTCGTCAGACGGCCAAAGGATTCCGCTCACTCATTCATTTCTCGGCAACCTTGTCACCTCTTCGCTATTATCGGGATATGCTGGGTGCAGAGGAAGAGGATTATACATTGCAGATTCCATCGCCATTTCAGCGCGAACAACTGGATGTAAGGCTTCTGCCCTTATCTGTGCGATATAAGGACCGGGAGCAATCCCGGCGACCCATTGCGGAGATGCTGCAACAGCTGGTGGCCGAATGGCCGCGCAGTAATCTGATGGTGTTCTTCCCTTCTTACCCTTATATGCGAGAGATCTATGAAACCTATGCACAGCTTCCGAATGAAGCAGATACGGTTATACAGAAGCAGGGCATGAACGAACTGGAACGGGAGCAGTTTTTGGATGGATTCCAGCCAAACCCTGAACGGACACGATTGGTATTTGCCGTCATGGGTGGCGTATTCTCGGAAGGTGTCGACCTCCCGGGAGACCGATTGAATGGCGTCGTTGTGGTAGGTGCGGGGCTGCCGCAGATTGGCTTGGAGAACAATGTGCTTCGTGATTATTATGACCGTACAGGCCGCAACGGATTCAATTATGCCTATATTTTCCCCGGTATGAACAAAGTGCTGCAGGCAGGAGGAAGGCTGATTCGAACGGAAGAAGACAGGGGTGTGCTGGTGCTGGTTGACGATCGGTTCACGCAGGAACCCTATCGTTCCCTGCTGCCCGAGGAGTGGCAGGATTATAAGCGAATTTGATGATCGAACCATGATGAAAATGACTGATGTAACATTTATTTTTCGATTTTGTCTCTTTTACATGATTGAAGGGTAGGGTGAAAGGGTTATAACTTGGTTAGCAACGAACGAACAACGGCGAATACCCTATCCGTTCCGCGGTCCGCTTCGAAAGCAATCAAGGAGGTCGGTTTGTAATGAAGAGAAATCATACCATGATGCAGTTTTTTGAATGGCACCTGGCTGCAGACGGAGATCATTGGAAGCGACTGGCTGAAATGGCCCCGGAATTGAAAGCCAAAGGCATTGATACGGTATGGGTGCCTCCTGTGACCAAAGCCGTATCAGCTGAGGATACAGGTTATGGTGTATATGATCTGTATGATTTGGGTGAATTTGACCAAAAGGGTACCGTGCGTACCAAATATGGCACCAAGCAGGAACTGATAGAGGCTATTGCTGAGTGTCAGAAGAACGGCATTGCCGTCTATGTGGATCTGGTTATGAACCATAAGGCCGGAGCAGATGAGACGGAAGTCTTCAAAGTGATTGAGGTTGATCCGAATGATCGGACGAAGGAAATTTCCAAACCGTTTGAGATTGAGGGCTGGACCAAATTCACATTCCCGGGTCGCGGGGATCAATACTCCTCTTTTAAATGGAACTCCGAACACTTCAATGGCACGGACTTTGATGCCAGGGAAGAACGAACAGGTGTATTCCGCATCGCAGGAGAGAATAAAAAATGGAATGAGAATGTCGATGATGAGTTTGGCAACTATGACTATCTGATGTTCGCCAATATAGATTATAATCACCCGGATGTAAGGCGTGAGATGATCGACTGGGGGAAATGGCTCATTGATACCCTCCAGTGTGGTGGTTTCCGACTTGATGCCATCAAGCATATCAACCATGAATTCATTAAGGAATTCGCAGCAGAGATGATCCGCAAACGCGGTCAGGATTTCTACATCGTAGGTGAGTTCTGGAATTCGAACCTGGATGCATGTCGTGAATTCCTCGATACGGTAGACTATCAGATCGATCTGTTTGATGTGTCTCTTCACTACAAGCTGCATGAAGCTTCACTTGCAGGCAGAGACTTTGATCTCTCCAAAATTTTTGATGACACCTTGGTTCAGACCCATCCTACCCATGCGGTAACTTTTGTAGATAACCACGACTCTCAACCTCATGAAGCATTGGAATCATGGATCGGAGACTGGTTTAAGCCGAGCGCCTATGCCTTGACGTTATTACGTCGAGATGGTTATCCGGTTGTGTTCTACGGTGATTATTATGGCATAGGTGGACCTGAACCTGTGGATGGCAAAAAGGAAATTCTGGACATTCTGCTATCTGCCCGTTGCAACAAGGCGTATGGAGAGCAAGAAGATTACTTCGATCACGCGAATACGATTGGCTGGGTGCGTCGTGGCGTAGAGGAAATCGAAGGCTCCGGTTGTGCGGTAGTTATCTCTAACGGGGATGACGGTGAGAAAAGAATGTTCATCGGTGAGCACCGTGCTGGTGAAGTCTGGGTAGATCTGACCCATAGCTGTGAGGATCAGATTACCATTGAAAAAGACGGCTGGGCTACTTTCCATGTATGCGGTGGAGGCGTCTCGGTATGGGCTCTTCCAGAGCAGAATGAGGACTGTGCTGACGCTGAGTAACAGAATCAATAAATGAGAATAAATGATATTAGAAACAACCATATATAGACCGTTATACCACCTGAACCGATGAGTTTCTGCCGGGCAGGTGGTTTTTGGTTTGTTCTTCATAAGTTTTCCGTTTAACTACTCTAGTTCAAATGATTCCAGCGTGCCAACCATTCGCAGATCATGCTCGCGGTTGAACTGTTCCCGTCTGTCCGCATCGGCGTATTCATCATGATAATGCATTAACACGGTTTTCTGTCTCACTTCGGCAGGCAGTTGTTCCAGATCTTTCAGTGAGGTATGTGACTTGATCACCAGATCATGCATATGACATTCATGGAAAATCAGCTGCACATCAGAGGCGACCTGTTCCACCCGTTCCAGATCAAGCGTACTGTCTGCACTGTAATAGAAATAAGGCTTGGCGAGCAGTCCGTTACTGACCATACCTGGCACGTGTTGTGTCCGAAAGGTCTCAAACGTCACGCCGCCCAGTTGGAATGTGCCTCCATCTGGCAAGGGAACTACATCGTAGTAATCGTCCATGGTACGTTCACCATCGGTTGTGTAGCGCATACCCGGAGATAGAATGTTCCATAGTGGGTCTACCAATTGTTCGTGGATGAACAGACGGGGTTTGCGATCGCCGACAATCTGGGAGTAGTATCCGAGCATCTGTACACCGTTAATATGATCCTCATGCAGGTGGGTAATGAACACGTTGTGGATATCGGTCATTGGAAAACCGTATTCCTTAAGCGCTTTGGCATTCGATTCCGGAAAATCAATGACCAGATGCGTCTCTCCGAATTCAGCCAGCATACTATTGTGGTGCTGCTCCACGCTGAACATGTCTCCTGTGCCGAGAAATGTGATTTTCATTATATTTCATCTCCTTATGTCATCTTCAGATCAGCATTCGTACGTTAAAAACAGTATACCTTGTTTAAGGATGTATGCCTAAATCAACCTTTTTTGATAACGCTATCATTTTATATTGAACTTTGGGGTTAAACAGTGTAGCGTAAAGATGGGAAGTGAACCCATATGAACGTAAACTCACCTAAAGGGAGCGTGCGAGGCGAATGAAATCTTTTTTGGATGAACAATTTTTGCTGCACAATGAAACGGCGATCAAGTTATATGAGGATTATGCCAAAGACATGCCGATTATTGACTATCATTGCCACCTCAGTCCTCAGGAGATCTACGAGAACAAGACCTTCGGCAATCTTACAGAGGCCTGGTTATACGGTGATCACTACAAGTGGCGGCTCATGCGCGCGAACGGAATTGAAGAGCAATATATAACCGGTGGTGAAGGGGTGACGGATTACGATCGTTTCCTGGCTTACGCCAAAACGGTACCCATGATGATTGGTAATCCGCTGTACGCGTGGTCACATCTGGAATTACAACGATACTTCGGCGTGTACGAAGTACTGAATGAGACAAGCGCACCAGCCATTTGGGAGAAAGTAAATGCCAAGCTGACCAGTGACGGATTCGGTGCACGTGATCTGATTACCAAATCCAATGTGACCGTGGTCTGCACAACAGATGATCCAACGGATTCTCTGGAGTATCATCTGAAGATTCAGGAGATCGAAGGTTTCGATACAGCGGTATTGCCTTCTTTCCGCCCGGATAAAGGGTTGGAGTTGAATCGAGATACCTTCACCGAGTGGGTGGGTAAGCTATCACAGGCATCCGGCAAGGCAATTTCCGATTATGAATCGTTCCTTGCTGCGCTAGAGTCCCGAGTGGAATTCTTCCATTCTGTAGGCGGCAGAGTGTCTGACCATGCACTTGATTACGTCCCTTATGGCGTGGCTACACGCGAAGAGGCGGGTGCCATCTTTGCCAAGGCACTTGCGGGTCAGAAGGTAACTCGTGAGGAAGAGGACAAGTACAAGACGGTAACGCTGACGTTCCTTGGCAAACTGTATGCAGATCGGGGCTGGGTGATGCAGTTCCATATCAATGCAGCCCGTAACAACAACACACGGATGTTTGCCAAACTTGGGCCGGATACCGGTTACGATGCGGTCAATGATACGCCACTGTCATCGGCAATGATTGGTTTGCTCGATGCGTTGGAACAGCAGCAAGCACTGCCCAAAACGATTCTGTATTCCCTGAATCCAAGGGACAACGAAGTGCTCGCGGCGATTATCGGCAGCTTCCAGGGCGGAGGCATTCCGGGTAAAATTCAGCTTGGTGCCGCCTGGTGGTTCAATGATACGAAGGATGGCATGTTAGCCCAGATGAAAGCCCTGGCAAATGTCGGTCTGCTCAGCCGCTTTGTCGGCATGTTGACTGATTCACGCAGCTTCCTGTCCTACACGCGGCATGAGTATTTCCGTCGTCTGGTCTGCAATCTCATTGGGGAATGGGCTGAACAGGGCGAAGCACCACAGGATATGGAACTGCTCGGTCAGATCGTTCAAGGCATCGCCTACAATAATGCGAAGGAATATTTCCCGTTTGCCTCAGCGCTCAAAACGGTCTCTGCCTCGCAGTCCTGATGCTTACCCAGCGCACCTAATACTGCATTAAGAGAGTGCCATTTCTAAATATAAAAAACTCCCATTTCATACTCCCGGTCATCTTCAACCGGAGTATAAGATGGGAGTTTTTTATGATTTTAAAACGCAAGTCTTCAAACAATATGGGTTGATTTTAGTGGTTTGACTTTTGTTTCTCACGATAATATACTTAGTATACCTAATTAATTGTACATCTATTTAATTGCAATACTATTTAATAGATGTCCTATGATATTGGATGTCTATGGAATGATAAAGAAACAAGGAGGGACCCATTATGACTGGTATAGATCCAGTCGCTCAGAAGCTTTTATACTCCATCATGCAGTTCAACAAAGGCAAATGGAGGCAACATAAACCTCATGGGCGCAATCACAATGAAATTATGGTGCTGGGTTGTTTGCTCCATGGGATGCATCCGGGAGAACAATTGAACTGGCAGGACAATCCGCCTAATTTCAATGACACCATCCAGTCCAATCATCCCGGGATGAAAGTATCCGAGATTAGTGCTTTGCTACGAGTGAAGTCACCAACCATTACACCGGTTATTCGGGGTCTTGAAGATGAGGGGTTGGTCAAGCGGACAATGGACCCGGAGGATCGACGTGCTGTCCGCATCACGATTACTGAAGCAGGCCGTGAAATCATTCGGGCTGCTCATGAAGAGCGCATGGAGATATTCAACAAACTCGTTAAACACCTGGGAGAAGAAGACAGCACTCAGCTGGCTGAGCTGTTGACGAAGGTATACACCTTTTTCGATACACTGCCCTCCCTGCAAAAGGATGATTCGACACAAGGAGATGATACGCCATGATGAAACTGTTTCGCATGTTGAAGCCTTACAAAGTACCCATTATCTTCATTCTGGGTCTGATCATGTTACAGTCTTTGGCTGAACTGTACCTGCCTACGTTAATGGCGGACATCGTGAATCACGGCATTATTAAAGGAGACATCCCGTACATCTGGCAGATTGGCGGTTGGATGCTGGTCATTGCGATTGCCGGAACAGCGTGTTCGGTGATTGCCAGTTACCTCTCATCCCGCACAGCGGGTGGGTTTGCCAAACAACTGCGTAGCAGAGTATTCCGCCACGTGGAGAACTTTTCGCTGCAGGAGTTCGATAAGATGGGAACAGCTTCACTGATTACACGTACGACGAATGATATTACACAGGTGCAGAACGTACTTACAATGATGCTACGCATGATGATTATGGCTCCGCTCATGTGTATCGGGGGTATCTTCATGGCGGTATCCCAGGATGCCAAATTATCTACCATCTTCCTGGTTGTGCTTCCTGTGTTGGGTGGAGCCATTGCGTTGATTGGGGCCAAAGGTTTACCTTTGTTCAAAACCATTCAGAAAAAACTGGACCGTCTCAACCTGGTTCTTCGTGAACAGTTGACAGGAATTCGCGTGGTTCGTTCATTTAATCGCGGGAAACATGAGCGTGCCCGTTTTAATGGAGCCAATTCAGATCTGAGAGATGTGTCCATTAAAGTAAATGTGCTTATGGCGACTTTGATGCCTGTCATGATGCTTGTGATGAACTTCTCCATGATCGCCATCCTGTACTTTGGAGGACAACGGATCGACAGCGGAAATATGGATATTGGCTCACTGATTGCATTTATTCAGTACGCCATGCAGATTATGTTCTCCCTCATTATGGTTTCCATTATCTTCGTCATGATCCCGAGAGCATCCGCTTCGGCAGAACGGATCAACGAAGTGCTTGATATGCAACCTGATCTTAGCAATCCAGATCAGCCTCATGCCATGAAAGCACTGCAAGGTACGATTGAGTTCGATAATGTGACTTTCCGTTACCCAGGTGCGGAGAATCCTGCATTATCCAACATTTCATTCACAGCTCGCCCAGGGGAGACCACAGCGATTATCGGGGGTACCGGTTCAGGAAAATCCACATTGCTTAGCCTCATTCCGCGTTTCTATGATGTAACGGAGGGCAGTGTGCGAGTAAATGGAACGGATGTGCGTGATCTTCGTCAGGAGGATTTGCGCGGAAAAATTGGTTTTGTACCGCAAAAGGCAGTTCTCTTCACCGGAACGATTAAAGAAAATATCCGTCACGGCAAAGATGATGCCACGATGGAAGAGATTGTTCATGCAGCTCGGACGGCGCAGGCGGAGAATTTTATCTCCGAGATGAAAGACGGATATGACAGCCTCATCTCTCAAGGGGGGAGTAATGTGTCTGGTGGGCAAAAACAGCGTTTGTCCATCGCTCGCGCACTCGTTCGTCGTCCGGAAGTTTATATCTTTGACGACAGCTTCTCGGCCCTTGATTTCAAAACAGATTCACGTCTTCGTGCTGCACTGAAGTCTGAAACGACAGAGGCGGCTGTACTCATCGTGGCTCAGCGCGTAAGCACAGTTATGGATGCAGATCGCATTCTGGTCATGGATGAAGGACGTATTGTCGGTTCAGGAACACATAAAGAGCTGCTGGAGCACAATGAAGTGTATCGCGAGATTGTATCCTCCCAGCTGACTGAGGAGGAGATCGCATGAGTGAACGTACAGAAAAACACAAGGCACCCCGTGCTTCTGGCGGACCGGGACCCGGTCCCGGAATGGGCATGCGACCTCCCGCCGAGAAAGCGAAAGATTTCAAAGGCACACTGCGTCGCTTAATTCAATATCTTCAGCCTCACCGTTATCGACTGTTGGGTGTGCTGATTGCAGCTATTCTAAGTACCGTATTTAGCATCATCAGTCCGAAGGTCATGGCGGAAGGTACAGATATTCTCAGTCAAGGCGCGATTGCCATCCTTCAGGGTGTGCAGGGAGCAGGGATTGATTTTCCGGCATTGATCAAAGTGTTGTACCTGCTTGTTGGGCTCTATCTGTTCAGTGCGGCATTTATGTATCTACAACAATTCCTGATGGCCGGTGTGGCCCAACGGGTTGTATATGACATGCGTGAGCAGATCAGCGAGAAGGTAGGACGGTTGCCACTGAAGTATTTTGACTCCCGCACCCATGGGGAGACTCTCAGCCGTGCCACGAATGACGTGGACAACATTAGTAATACGCTTCAGCAAAGTTTGGCCCAATTCATTACGTCCGTAGTAACCATTGTCGGTGTAATTATCATGATGCTGACGATTAGTCCGTGGATGACCCTGATCACCATTTTGACGCTGCCACTCAGTGTGGTTGTGGTTATGCTGGTTGCATCCCGTTCGCAAAAACACTTTGCGGGTCAACAGAAATCGCTTGGTGAATTGAATGGTCATGTCGAAGAGATGTACACGGGGCATAAGGTCGTCAAAGCATTTGGACGCGAAGAAGAATCGGTACAGCAATTCGAGAAGGTTAATGAGGAGTTGTATGAGTCCGGCTGGAAAGCCCAGTTTATCTCGGGTATCATTATGCCGCTCATGAGCTTTGTTGGTAACCTGGGTTATGTACTGATCTGTGTGGTCGGGGGGATCTTCGTTACACGTGGAGCTATCTCCATCGGGGATATTCTGGCCTTCACACAGTACTCCCGTCAATTCACACAACCGATTAACCAGATCGCGAACATCTCCAATATCATCCAATCGACAATTGCTTCAGCAGAGCGGGTATTCGAGTTGCTGGATGAAGAGGAAGAAGTTCCGGAGTCCAAACAACCCCTGCAATTACAGCAGCCTAAAGGCGCGGTTGCGTTCCAAGGTGTTAATTTTGGATACAAAGAGAATGAGCTGCTCATTCGCAACATGAACATTGATGTGAAACCAGGGCAGACGGTAGCTATTGTTGGACCTACAGGTGCCGGTAAAACAACCCTGATCAACCTATTGATGCGTTTCTACGAAATTCAGGATGGTCAGATTACGATTGATGGTGTCAATATTCAGGATATGGAACGCGGTAAGCTGCGAAGCCTGTTTGGAATGGTGCTTCAGGATACCTGGTTGTTCAACGGAACGATTCGTGACAACATCGCTTATGGACGAGAGGGCGCAACCGAAGAGGACGTCTTCAAGGCAGCTGATGCAGCCCATGCGGACCACTTCATTCGTACACTGCCCGATGGATACGATACGGTGCTGAATGAAGAGGCATCGAACATCTCCCAAGGACAGAAGCAGTTGCTTACGATTGCGAGAGCAATTCTGGCGAACCCGGCCATTCTGATTCTGGATGAAGCGACGAGTAGCGTAGATACACGGACTGAAGTATTTATCCAGAAAGCGATGAATGATCTGATGAAGGATCGCACGAGCTTTGTCATTGCACACCGGTTATCCACCATTCGCGGCGCCGATCTGATCCTGGTGATGGATCATGGTAACGTGATTGAACAAGGCAATCATGAGGAACTGATGGCAAGTCAGGGCTTCTATGCGGATCTGTACAACAGTCAGTTTACGGAGCAACAACCGCAAGCAATTTAAGTATTAGATTGAATTAACAAGAATAGCCGGGAGTACCCTCTAAGGGTTCCCGGCTATTTGTCATTTATTTTGAGCATCGTCGCTATGATATGCAGTATTTAATTACTCCTCATTGGACTCTTTAGCAGATACATCAGCGGCATTATTGGAAAGTGCCTTCACTTCCACCTTAGCATCATCGGTAGCTTCCTCCAGTGCAGATGGAGCAGGCTCACCCGGGATCAACTCGCGCTGCTCAATCATGCGTTTGACGACTTCATAGCAGTCATCGACATGTTTGTTACCTACATAGCGCATGGCTGTGAAGCTGAGTGCGGCAGCCAGCCCTTGTCCTGCAAATGGAACAAATTTGGCGACCGATTTGGTGGCAACGCGTATCCCGACTCTTTTCAGAACCTGTACGACCAACTCCTTGGTTACCATGCGGCCAATGACTTTACTACCGATGGACATCACGAATCCATAGATCATGGATTTGGTCTCAGGGTCCATTCCGTCCAGCTGTTTTTGCGATAATCCGAATTTATTGTTAATGGCAGGCAACAGCTGCATCAGCATCCCCACATCAGCCAGTACGTCTGTACCGGGCAGTGGAACGAGTGTTGTACCTGCGGAAGCAGTAGCTCTTTTGCGAACCATGGTGCGGCATTCCTTGCGAACTTGCTCCAATTGTTCCAACGTTGCCGGAATCATAGGGAATCCCTCCATTCGTATATGGTATAGATATAACCGTTTTGACTCGTTTTGAATGGGTTCTCACCAGCAAAATTTGCGGCCTTATGACATAAGGTGTGGAGAAACCATTTTTCTCATGCATACATTCTGGTTAAACAAGGAAATGAGTTGAACTTATATAGCTATTACGAATGAATGACGATTAGGATGCATATCTGAGTGGGGAACCTATTCTGGATCATGATGAGTACTTGGCGAAAGGCTTGTTTACGGCTTCAACCTTTGTGGGTAAAGGTTAACAAGCATTGGAATGGAGGAAGAGAAGGATGGAGTTTAACAAAGCCTTGTTAATTCATCATCATCATTCGGGCAAGGCCAATCGAGAGAATACCGTTGGTCTTGTAGCTGGTGTGCTGGCTCCCGCTGTCCACGAACTCGTTATTGTGCTTACGGATGAACCGGGTGAAGGGGAGAAGTTGTGCCTTGAACGCGGTGAACAATTCGATGTGGTGTTTATTCTGGGCGGGGATGGTACGGTGCATGAATGCGTGAATGGACTGGCAGATCTGCAACATCCTCCGTTGATTGGCATATTACCTGGAGGCACCTGTAATGACTTTGCGCGTTCGCTCGGTATTTCACCGGATGCAGAGACGGCGGCACAAGAAATACTGGCGGGTCGTGTGGTGTCCATTGATATTGGACGCGCGAATGATCGGGTGTTCACGAACTTTTTTGGCATTGGCTTAATCAGTGATGCATCGCAGAATATTAATGAGAATCTGAAAGGCGCGTTGGGGAAGCTCAGTTACTTCATCAGCACGTTACAGACGATTAGTCATACAGAGCCGTTTCCTTATCAACTGGAGGCGGATGGGAAAGAGATGGAGGGCGAAGCTGTGATGATTTATGCAGCCAATGGCCGTTTCCTGGGAACCAATGCATTACCTTTTGCACCGGATGCGTTGCAGGATGGTGAGCTGGACGTGCTCATTATTCATGAGACAGGCATTCCGCTGCTGCGAGAGATACTATCGCACAAGCCGGAGGGCGATTGGCAACCTCGGAATGGAAGTATTTCCCACTTCAAGGCATCTACGCTCAAATTGAAGACGGATGAACCGATGTCAGCCGATACGGATGGCGAGTTATACATGAAGACACCCGTCGAACTATCGGTGCTGACGGGTCATTTGAAGTTTCTAACCGGGGAAGGGTACTAAATTCCCCGGTTTTTTGGTTTGATTTTGGTAGATCGTAAACTTAATTATTCCCTGCCTGATCATCCATATGACGTTGCCGGAACTCATCTTCCAGTAAGCTCATCTGTATAGAATCATGATATTGGTGATTGTAGTACAAAGCATCGCGCTTCACACCCTCGCGCTGAAATCCGAGTTTCTCATACGTGCGAATGGCTCGCTCGTTGAAGGCGTACACCTCAAGCTCGACTCGATGCAGGTTACAGATGCCGAAGCCGTAGTCCAACATAAGCAGCAATGCTTCGCTGCCGTAGCCTTTGCCTTGATGCTCCGCCTGATCGATGGCAATTCGTATGTGTGCACTGCGATTCTTGGCATGCATGTCCATCAGGACGACATCTCCAATGATCTGATCATTTTCCTGCAAAGCAATAAGTAACATGAGTCTGGAGTCATCCTGAGCGGCGTTTTCAATATAACGTTCAACCTGAGTGCGAGTGAAACTGTTCTGTGTTCCCGTCAGCCTGCGCATCTCGGCGTCAAACAAACCAGGGAAATAAACATCCACATCTGTAATCTCGAAAGGACGCAGGTATATGCGCTGCGTTTCCAGCAGACGGGGGATACGATGGGATGATTTTGGTTGGGGCATATTGTTTCCTCCTATAATTCAAAGCGGGACAGATGGAGATTGCCCTGCCTCTTCAAAAGTGGCGTTACATAATGATGATGACATGAGTATATCTCAATACTGTATACTTCCAAATATACAGTTTTAATTCATTTTACAGGACAGATGAGGTGCAGCAGTGTGATTCAATTGCCAAAGTTGGATGAGAACGATAGTGCGCCAATCTATGTACAGCTCTCGGATCATATCAAAAGGGGAATCATTCACGGGGCATTGGCTGAGCATAGCCGATTGCCTTCGGTCCGAAAGCTTGCTGAGATGCTTGGGGTAAGCACCACTCCTGTGGAGTGGGCCTATCAACAGTTGATCGCCGAAGGATATGTATACAGTCAGCCACGACGCGGCTATCGTGTTCGTGCCTTGGTAGACAGCTATCATGCCATGCAGATCGGGAAGACAGACACACAGACAGCCGGGAAAGCCCCCGAGGCTCGAACGACATGGTTAGATCAGCAGGCCATACGCCCTGCTAGAGAAGTACAATATGATTTTCATATGTCACGCAATGATTTCAGCCTGTTCCCACTTGCCAAGTGGCACCAATATGTTAATCGGGTATGGCGGGAAGAAGCGGAGGAGCTATTGTTCTATGGGGACCCTCAGGGAGAATGGGGGCTACGATGTGAAATTGCTGTCTATCTTGCGCAGTTCAGGGGAGTCAGCTGTTCTCCAGAGCAGATTGTTGTGGGTGCTGAACAGCATCTGCTAATGTCCCTATTAGCACAGACCCTGCTTCACAAGGGAGGATCAATGCATTCCATCGGTGTAGAGAATCCTGGATACCGACTGTTACCTGGCACATTCCGCAATTATGGTTATCAGGTTGTCCCGATCTCTCTGGACCCTGATGGCATAAACTTGACGGAGCTGGAACAGGCCGGGGTGAAATTGGCAGGTGTGTCGCCCTCTCACCAATTTCCACTAGGTATGACCATGCCGATTACCCGCAGATTGGCGTTACTGGATTGGGCGGAACGAACAAAGGCATATATCATCGAGGATGATTACGATGGGGAGTTCCGGTATCATGGAAGACCAATCCCTTCCATGCAGGGGCTGCAAGAAGGAAGCCGCGTGATCTATATGGGTGGGTTCTCGCAGGTCCTCGCACCTGCTCTTTGTATACACTACATGGTACTTCCCAGAGAATTAATGGATGATTTTCGCGAAATGTACAAGTCCATTCTGTTCGAACAATCGGCTACCCGGCTCCATCAGCGAACATTGGAAATGTTCATGCGTGAAGGGGAACTGGGCAAGCATATCCGTAAAATGCGTAATGTCTACAAACGAAAACATGACCTGATCGTTCAGGCCATACAGCTGCATTTCGGGGGTCGGGCTGAAATACAGGGTCAGCACTCGGGATTTCATCTGGTGCTACGGATTGCATCCCAGCAAACAGCTAACGAATTGGTTTCTTTAGCGATGAATGCAGGCATACAGATCAGTTCAACAGAATATTTGTGGGCAAACGGGAGCGGACCAGTAGATGGCAAAAGAGAGTTCATTATCGGTTTTGCCGGAATAGAACCGGAACGCATTGACCCGGGTATTGCCGCATTGGCTAAAATCTGGAGCTAGCATCAGCATTCGTTCCGCCTAACAGCTCCATCCAGAAACAGGGCAACAAGTTCCTGTGCAAGTTCTTCTATGCTGCCGCCATTCATGTTGCGCACATCTTCGCGGTTCGCGAGCATCAGCAGTGAAGTAAACGCATGGGCAAGCAGCATGGGACTTGCGGCCCGGAAATAACCGTTGTCCATCTCCTTCTGAAAATGGGTGGCTAGTACTTCAAATATGCGAACCTCTGCTTCCCGAATCTGAGCGAGTTGCTCCGGATCCAGATGTTTCTCGGCTTCTCGCATCATGGTCTCCGTTTCAATATGGGAGAGCTGCATCTTCGCTTCGGCAACCTTAACCAGACGTTCTTGCAATGGACCGGGTTCATCCAGACGAAGAGAAGTCTGCTGCATGCCCATCGCCATCATGCGGGTAATGGCAACGGTGAACAGCTCGGCTTTGCTGGAGAAGTGATAATAGATCGATGCTTTGGTCACATTACATAACGAAGCGATCTGCTGAAGAGAGACGGGTTCATACCCGTATTCCATAAACAGACGTGATGCGGTCATCAATATGTTGGTTTGGACAGATGCTTGATCCACACCTGCTTTGGGTCTACCCGGTGAACGGGGAATGTTTGTTTTTTTGCTCATAGGTACATACCTCTTTACGTATTTAATTGCTTGTCAGAAGTGTTCACAAAATTAGGCATTGCAAAATTAACCTTCCGGTATATATAATTAACTCGATTATACTATGACCCGTGGTTCATTACTACACCATCATATATATTAGGGCTTCATAGAAACAGAATAGGGAGATGAAGAGACAATGCAGGAAGATTCGGGTTACGGCCGCTGGGTAGCCGGCAAACGAAGCAAATGGATTACGCTGTTGGTATGGATCATTATCGCCGTTGTGCTTGGCATGGTATGGCCTGCTGTAGGTGATCGTGAAACCAATAACGCACAGGATCTGAGTGAATCCAAACCATCGGTTCAGGCAGCTGCACTTGCCGAGAAGGAATTCCCTGGTGGTGAAGGACTGCCCGCACTGATCGTATGGCGTCAAGCCGGCGGTCTTACGGATGAGCAGATTGAGAACATTCAGGCATTAACGGAGCGACTGGATCAAGATCCGGTAGAACAACAGCAGTCCGTTGTGCCACTCTATCAATTGCCACCACAAGCATTGAAAGGCCAGCTTTCGGAAGACGGAAGTACCTTGGTTATGCCACTTTTCTTCAATGAAGGTGCCGATTCGGAACAATTGAAGGAAGCTATTGAAGCTCTTGAGCAAAAAACACAAGACATCTTCGGGGCAAACCCGTTCGATGTAGCCATAGATGATACCAATACACTGATTGCCCGTGTAACAGGGCCTGTAGGAATATCCATTGATGCGAGCGGACTGTTCTCCTCCGCCGATGTATCCTTGCTGATCGCTACGGTTGTACTGGTATTAGTACTGTTGCTGTTGATCTATCGCTCGCCGGTATTGGCAATTATCCCGATTATTGCGGTTGGGTTCGCGTATATGGTGACAAGCCCCATTCTCGGATTCATGGCAGATCAAGGCTGGATCACGGTGGACGCACAGTCGATCTCCATCATGACCGTGTTGTTATTCGGAGCGGGTACGGATTACTGTCTGTTCATGATCTCCAGATACCGCCAAATTCTCTATCATGAGCCGGACAAAAAGAAAGCCATCTTCCAGGCAATTACCGGATCATCTGGTGCCATTGCCATGAGTGGATTCACGGTCGTTGCAGCACTGCTCGTGCTGTTGCTGGCTGAATACGGTGCATATCATCGCTTTGCCGTACCATTCAGTCTGTCCATCTTTATTATGTTTATTGCAAGTCTGACGCTGGTTCCGGCACTCTTGGCGATCTTCGGTCGGGGTTCATTCTACCCATTCGTACCGCGTACACATGAGATGGAAGTGGAACGTGCGAAGAAAAAAGGCAAACCTGCCCCGGCTCCACGCAAAATCAAGGAAAGCTGGATTGGCCGTATTGTAGTAACGAAGCCATGGACCGTTCTTGCAATTACGTTGGTATTGCTGGGTGGACTGGCTGTATTCTCTACTCAGGTTAAATTCACCTATGATCTGTTGTCTTCCTTCCCGGAGGATGTGCCTTCCCGCGAAGGTTTCACGGTCATTGGTGAACAGTTCTCCCAAGGTGAGCTGGCTCCAGTGAAAGTGATCGTTGATGCCGAAGGCAAAGAAACTGATCTGAAGCAGCGTCTCGAATCGCTGGATTACATTAGCAAAGTAGGCGATGTCCAGCAGGGCGCTGAGAATGCCAACATTACCGCCTTTGATGTGGAATTCAATCTGAATCCATATTCCATGGAAGCAATGCAGCATATCCCGGATCTGCGGGCTACTGCCGAACAGGCGCTTCAAGATGCTGGTGTAGCTAATGTGGACAGTCAGGTCTGGATCGATGGTCAGACGGCTGAACAGTATGACATTGAAGTGACAGGAGAACGCGATGCCAAGATCATTATTCCGGTAGTCATCGGCATGATTACATTGTTACTACTGTTGTACTTGCGTTCAATCGTAGCCACTGCGTACTTGATTGCGACAGTCGTTCTATCGTACTTCTCTGCACTGGGTCTGGGTTGGATCATCATTCACTACGGACTTGGCGCGGATGCCATTCAGGGAGCGATTCCGCTGTATTCCTTCGTATTCCTCGTGGCACTGGGTGAAGACTACAACATCTTCATGATCTCTAGCATCTGGCAGAAACGCAAAACGATGCCGCTTCGTCAAGCGATTAAAGAAGGTGTTGGCGAGACAAGTTCGGTTATTACATCTGCAGGTCTGATCTTGGCAGGAACATTTGCGGTACTTGCTACATTGCCAATTCAGGTGTTGGTGCAGTTTGGTATAATCACAGCCGTTGGTGTGATGTTGGATACCTTCCTGGTTCGTCCGTTCATGGTACCGGCTATCACCACATTGCTGGGCAAATGGGCCTTCTGGCCAGGCAAGTATGTGCCGATTGCCGAAAAGAATGAGGAGAAACAGAACCAGTCCATGTAATGCATGGATTGGGTGAGATGGACGGCGGGGCTTCAAGCCTGCTGTCCATTTCTTTATTTTTATAACAATGAGAGTAGAGCTGTGTGTCCTCCTGAGATGGAATGGTGGAACTGTAAAATATCCGCAGGATGAGGCGTGATCCTTGTTTTCTTTGCATGGGGAAGGTTTACGTAGCCAAGGGTTATGGGACATAATAGAGAGAGCGTCGGCTTTGGGCAGACGGATGATCAACATCAATGGGACAACCAGGGGAAGGATGAAAGCAAGCATGACGAACCAACTTAATGTGTATTTTAACCATGACGGCGGCGTGGATGACCTCGTATCGCTGTTCATGCTTCTGCAAATGGACAATGTACATGTAACCGGGGTATCGGTTATTCCGGCAGACGGATATTTGGAGCCAGCAACAGATGCCAGCCGTAAAATTATCGATCGTTTCGGTACATATTCCGTAGAGGTATCCAAATCCAACTCCAGAGGGAAAAATCCATTTCCTGCGGCGTGGAGACTGCATTCCTTCTATGTAGATGCACTTCCTGTACTGAACGAGTCTGGCAAAATGGAAGCACCACTCTCTGCCGTTCCGGCTCATCAGCATCTGATCGAGAAAGTACGCAATACCGAAGGCAAAACGCTGCTTCTGTTCACAGGCCCTCTGACGGACCTTGCGCGTGCACTCGACGAAGCACCAGACATTGAAGAGAAAATCGACAAGCTGGTATGGATGGGTGGCACATTCGAGCGTGGTAACGTAGAAGAGCCAGAGCATGACGGCACAGCTGAATGGAACGTATTCTGGGACCCGGAAGCGGCTTATCGTGTGTGGCAGAGCGGCATCCAGATCGATCTGGTTGCACTGGAAAGCACGAACAAAGTACCTCTGACTCCAGCCGTTCGTAACCGCTGGGCAGCAGAGCGCCGTTTCGAAGGCGTTGATTTCCTGGGGAACTGTTACGCAGGTTGTCCGCCACTGGTGTACAGTGAGACGAATTCCACATACTATCTGTGGGATGTACTGACAACGGCTTCCGTTGGACACGAGGATATCGTGAAGAAGAAAACCGTGAACTGTATTGTCATCCCGGATGGTCCTAGCCAGGGTCGCACGGTGGAGCAAGCAGACGGACGTCCAGTACAACTGGTGTATGATACCGATCCGGAAGCGTTCTTTACGTACATGACGGATTTGGGTAAAAAAGCTGCTCCGCAGCGCTATTAATTCAGGCAGCCTTAGGGCGCCAACATTAAAGGTACAAAAATAAAGCCGCAGGCAGTGGTCTGGATATGGGGTTGAACCCCTTAATCCCGTCCCTGCCTTGCGGCTTTTTTGGTTGTGGGCTGATCTATATAAATGGTACGAATCATTTTACACGAGAATGTAGAGGACAGAAAAAAGCTGGAGAAGCGGAGCGTTCGCCTTTATCCTCAGATTTTCACCATTGTAAAAGTGAATCAAAAAATCTGGGGATAACAGCGATCGGAAGGTTGTTCTGTCATCGAAGTGGCAAGTGTGAATATTCTTTAGTTCAATCTATATAGTAATCTAGCTGCCCGCTATATTTTAAATCGACCAATTAATCCGTTCAGCTCACTGGACAATACACGCAGAGATTCCGCGGATGCACTCATCTCATCCATGGATTGCAGCTGGCTACCGGTAGCGTGCGATACCTTCTGGATGCTCGAAGAGGATTCACGCGAGATATGTTCCATGTCCTCCACAGAAGCGGACACTTCTTCTGCACTGGCAGACAGCTGCTCGGATGCTGCAGATACTTCATGCAGACGTTCATTCATCATTTCAATCCCGGTATGAATGGAGGTGAATGAACGGCCTGCCTCCTGAACGACAGTGAGACCAGACTGTACGGCAGATGTGCTGGCTGACATATGTTCCGACAACAGGGCAGTCTGGCGTGTCATCTCGGTGATCAATTCGGTTACATGCTGGGACGATTGCTCCGATTCCCCTGCAAGCTTGCGAACTTCGGAGGCAACTACAGCAAATCCGCTGCCATACTCTCCTGCACGAGCCGCTTCAATACTTGCATTAAGCGCAAGCAGATTGGTCTGTGAAGCGATACCTTTCATCAGGTGTGCCACCGATTCGATTTTACCCGAGTACTGCTCCAACTGGGAGGTGGAGGCTACCATCTGCACATTTGCCTGATGAATTTTGTCCATACTTTCAATGGCTGTGTTGATGTTGGCTTGACCTTGTACTGCATTATTGGTTGTTTCCTGTGAGACATCCGCGACCATGGAGGAAGAATTCGCAATATGCTGCATGCTGCGTGTAATCTCTTCCATAGCTACCGTAACTTCGCCCGCACGAGCCACCTGTTCAGCAGCGCCACTGGCTGTAAGATTCGTGTGCTCGGCAATCCGTTGACTGGCTTCTGCAGTCGCCTGCGAATGTTTGGATACTCCTTCTGCAGCTTTTAGCAGAGAATCGGAGCTTTGACGGATGCCCGTCATGACATCCCGGGTACCTGTGACCAGATGTTTGAACTCGGAAGCGAGCTGTCCCACCTCGTCCTTGCGGCTAAGTTCAACGTTGACCGTCAGATCACCTTTTCCGACTTGGGCAATCAATTTCTTGAGTTTCACCAATGGACGGGTTAAGTAGTGGGCGAATCCATACACCAACAAGACACTGAGCAGCACAATAGCCAAGGCTGTCCAGATCATGGTCATACGGTTGCGGGACATCAGTTCATAGACCGCAGTGGAGTCCAGATCTGCACCGACCAGGCCCAGCACATTTCCGTCAGCCCCTTGGATCGGCACATACGCTGTAATGGTGGCTCCATATTCATCTTGTGTGAGTTCGCCTCGCATAGGTTCATTCTGTTCAAAAGCCTGAAGCATTCCGTCATAATGCGTCTCTTCTTCGGAGCCGTAAGGGGAGAAGTCATCCTCTGCCACATCGGCAGCAGCCCCATCCACTACATAGAAATATGTATTTGTTCCATTTTCTTCGCGTGTACCGAGTGTGTACAGATACTTGAGTCCATTGGCCTCACGCAGCTGGCTGAGCTGCTCACGCAATGTGCCATAATACGCTGTTTCGTTCTGTCCTGTACTGAGTGGTGCGTACAGAGAGGTGTCAATTAATGCTGCTGCCCGTTCAGCCACAGCCTGTGCCTGCATCCCCATGGATTGCTCGACCAGTTGGGCCGATGAACGGTACATGGTAATGCCCAGAACCGCACCTGCGGCCAGCATCAGACAGGAAAAAAATAAAAAGATTCGCATAAACAAACTATTCATTGGTAAAAGTGCTCCCCCTTGATCTGTTGGATGAATCATCTCGTTTTCTCTTTACTTTGGTGCTGTACGTTCTTCTTTGTTTCGTATGTATATGTATTTCAATGTTCGCATTTCTACTCTTGAAATATCGGCATCCAGGCGATAAAGAATTAGCTCCCGGATCAATTTGATTCGGGAGCTAATTTCGTTTGAAACGATAAGTCGTTACATCGTTCCGCCGCCCTGGCGAACAGAGGCAGGAATCTTTTCAGGTCCCTGATTAATATATTTATTGATAAAAGTACCTACTTTGGCATTGTCGAATTGGTCGAGCTTCATCGTTTTGGTCCATGCGGTCACCACGACTTCACTGCCTTCGGGAATATCCTTGTTGGGTACAGCCAGAATACCTGCTCCGGCTTCGCGGAATTTAGCTAGGTATTTCAGATGTTCCTTCATATCCTCGCTTGCGTTCTCACGATAATAGATGATGATATCCCCGTGCTCCAGATTGTGTACTAGGTAATTGTAGCCCGGGAAGTCGGTGTAAAATCCAAACTTGATATCATGCGGATTATGCGGCCCTGAAGTCGGGATCTTCATCTCATACTGAATAGGGTCCTCCGTATGGTCAGCCCCATAATATTTATCGTCCGTTACGTCGATTGTCGCGTTGGACTCCAGATCGGCTACATTATATGTTTTACCTGCTCCTTGCATGAAGAACAGGCCAAACGTAATAATCGACACAGCCATCATTACATGTGCGGCCAGCCGAAGGGATCGACTTTTTTTCTGGATGTCTGCCCGCTCTTTCTTTTTCATGTGGCCCAGAATTTTGCCCTGTGTGCGTGATGCCCAGATATAGGCGGCGATGGAGAACAGCAACACGATTACACCTACGATGAGCCACAGGTAGGATGTACCTGCCTCGTGCTCCATTTGCATATGATTCATATGAGTCATGTCCATAGAGAGTTCCTCTGCTTTCTTTGTAAAATGAGTGATTAAAACACTACATAATGTAGTGTTAGTGGCAACGGTAAATCCTCTCATTACGTAACGGGAGTTGCTGGTTCCGTGTTTGTTACGTAAATAAGAACATACCTGTTGCACTACACATTATAGTGTATGAAACATACTCGGCGCAACGCTGTCTTAGAAAACCAAAAAAAGGCGTTCCCCGCGTGAGCAGGGAGCGCCTTAAAATAAATCTAAAGAGTCAGTAAAATTTATATTTATTGAAATAACCGTTTACACGAAACGTAGAGGACAGAAAGAACCTGAAGAAGCGGAAGCGTTCGCCTTTATCTCCAGATTTTCACCTTTGTAAAAGTGAATAAAAAATCTGGAGATAACAGCGATCGGAAGGTTGTTCTGTCATCGAAGTAACAAGTGTAAATAAGCTTTATTCCGACTGAACTATTTTACAGACGACCAAACGGTGAAAGCATCATGCCAATCAGTCCAATAATAATCTCACCCAACAATCGATACAGAATAAAGAATACGACCACATTGGCGATCAGCACGCTGTACATGCTGTCGATGGCTGCTTTGGTACGATTCAGTGGATACTGGAACAGCACCGAGTTCAGAGCAACAAAGATAATGATATACGAGACAGCAAGCAATGAGATCGCGATGGAATATGAGATGATTATAAACAGATTCGCCAGAACAAGGGATACGACAGCAGGAACAAGCAATGTACCGAACTGGGCAACCAGTGTTTTGGGACGGAACGTTATTTTTTCAATCTTTAGAATAGCGTACATCAGTGCAATAGAGGCGATCAGGATAATGGCGGTGAACAACAGTGGCCTTAAAAATCCACCAATGAACAAGCCTTCCATGCCTATGCGACTAAAGGTAATTAAGAAGTATGTAGAAGATAAGACTGCAATCAGCGCCATCGTCAGCCATCCGTTAATTGAATGCTGGTCACCAACGGTTTTCATCGTCTGATAAGGACGGGCCAATATGCTGAGAAAATAGGATAGATACTGTTTACTTACTTCTTTGGCTTGCTGAACTTTCTCATTCTGCACGATATTATTCCATTGATTGGAGCTGTTGTCCCCTGCAGAGGCATGGCCATTGGTGTTTGCTGATTCTGTTGAGTGTTGCTTCTGAGTTGAGACGGATGGTGTGTTGGATGGAGCGGGTGCCTGGGAAGATGTGGCCTGCGTACTGGACCAACGGGTGTATTTGGGTTCGGAAGAAGCAGCAGGTTCCGGATTCGGTACAGGAGTGGGCGAAGAGGTTGTTTGCGTTAGATTAGAGCCGCACCTCTCGCAAAAATGGGCATCTCCATTTTCGTGATTACATACTGGGCATTTCATGGTATAAGCCTCCAATTTCTAGAAAATAAAAACATGTAAACATTGTGTCTCATTTTAACGGTTGATGACGAAGTTTGTCTATGTTTCGCAGGAATTAATACCCCTATAGGGAAAGTTGAAACGAAGACTCGAATCCTGTGTATTAAAACGGAGTTTAGAAGTAACAATAGTATAGGACTGACATGCAGGCATATTAATGTAAACTTCACTGTGGTATAAGACGAATTGTTTTCGGCAGTTAATGTCTCATCGTTCGCTTTTATGTGTTATTATCATGTTAACTATATCTTTTGGGTTGCCTATGATCGTATATTTATGTATAATCAATCGTGTTAACACGTCGAATGTACGGTAGTAAGAGATGTGGGTGAGTTCATGGAACTACTGGACAGCAATGAAAGCAAGAAGAAGATGTGCCAGTATTATAACGAAATTTCGAAGGAACTGTTCGGATTTGGTACCACTCTCCTGAGAGTGACCATTGACCAGAATATTGTTACCTTCTACGCGAAGCACCGACGTTCACCGCGCTCTGACGCCCTGGAAGGGGAGGCCCCCGGCTTAAAGCTGGAAGTGGACTTCCGCATGTCTGTCTTATATAAGAAGAAATTCCGGGAGAAGCTCGAGCAACACATGGGTTTGCCAATTGAAGCTATATTGCGGGATTATGATGCGTCCACTCAGTGGGCGATCACGAATGTGATTCTGGAACAGGCCTAGGATGGATCGGCAGGATTGATTCTTGTTGATGCATACGGGGGTTGTTGACCGGATTCATGATCAGGTTCCGTACAATTTCATATGATGGCGTCTGTCTTTGGATTGATTCTGAAGCAGAAACCGATGATGTACCGGCAGCGGGTGTCGCTTTCCTTTGTTTACGAAGAAAAGTGTTCTTGTTTATACAAGAGCGCTTTTCTTTTTGTTTTTTAAGTCGAACTATACACACTCAACTAACGTAATTTACACGGGCACTCGATGACAGAACAACCTTCCGATCGCTGTTATCCCCAGATTTTTTGATCCTTTAAAAGGTGAAATCCGGTGATAAAGGCGCACGCTTCGCTTCTTCAGGTTATTTCTGTCCTCTCCGTTATGTGTAAATGCTTAGCAGAGCATGTAAGCTAGTTCAACTTAATGGTTGCGTTGTTAAATCACACATATCAGGGGGAATAAGGATCATGATGAAAAAGTGGATTAGCGGTTTGGCAGCAGTGGCAATGACATCGGTATTACTTGCAGGTTGTGGCAGCAGTGCGGAGGATGCAACAGGCGGATCAGGCAGTGGGGGAACAGCAGCTAACAAATTGGTTATCTCCACTTGGGGCTTCTCGGAAGATTTCTTCAATGAATCAGTATTTGGTCCCTTTGAAAAAGAACATAATGTAGACATCGTGCTCGAAGTCGGCAATAACGCTGAACGTCTGAACAAAATTCGTCAAGGTACATCAAATGTCGATGTCATCTACCTGTCTGACTACTATGCGCAACAAGGTATCGATGAAGGTTTGTTTGAGAAAATCGATCGTTCCAAAATTCCAAATGTAAATGACATTTATGATATAGCCAAAGCACCACTTGGTGAAGATTATGGCCCGGCCTACACGGTTGGACAGCTCGGAATCGCTTATAACCCCGACCTCGTTTCCAAAGAAGTGACTTCATGGAGTGACCTGTGGGACCCGGCGTTCGAGGGTAACCTGACCATCCCGAATATTACGGCAACGGCAGGCCCAATGGTTGTGGATGCAGCTTCCCGTGTAGCCGGAAACGATACGTTTAATGAAGATGCGGCATTTGCTGAACTGAAAAAACTAAGCGGCAATGTGGTGAAATTCTACAGCCAAACATCCGAATTCGTGAACATGTTCTCCCAAGAAGAGATTGCTGGCGGACCGATCATGGAAATGTATTTCAAAGATCTGAAAGCAGCCGTGCCTAATGCGAAGTTTGTTACACCTAGCGAAGGTGCATATGCCGTAATGAACACAATCAATGTCGTGAAGGGTAGCAAAAACAAAGAGCTGGCTGAAGAGTTCATCAACTGGCAGCTCAGCCAAGATGTACAAGCGAAATCTGCTAAAGCCAAAGTCGATTCCCCGGTAAACACGAAGGTTGAACTGACTGCTGAAGAAGCAGAAGGTGTAACATACGGCGCTGAAGTCGTTGAGAAGCTGAACAAGCTGGATATGGAATTCGTGAATCAACAGGTTAAAGGCTGGACTGATCGCTGGAACCGTGAAATTGCACAATAAAAACAAGTAACCGACTAAATAGTTATCTTTGATCTATATGTTCAACTTATATCATTTGCAGCAAGCAACCATATCACCGCATAGGAGTTGAGAACGGATGAGTGAAGCGCAAAATCGCATCATTCTGGACGTGGACACGGGGATTGACGATGCACTGGCGATTTTGCTGGCCGTCAAAAGCCGGAAGTTAGACATTCTCGGCATCACCACAGTCTGTGGGAACGTATCACTTCAGCAGGCAACAGAGAATACGTGCAAAATTCTTGAACTCGCGGGTGCACCGACTATCCCAGTCATTGCTGGAGCAGTTGGACCCCTCACTCGAAAGTCGCATTATGAACATCGGGTACATGGACAGGATGGATTGGGCGGTGCGCTGCCTGATCCGGCCGTGTCTAAGAAAGCCGAGGAAGGCTTTGCGCCAGACTTTATCGTGGAACAAGCCAAGCGATATCCGGGCGAACTGACATTAATCATGACCGCACCTTTAACGAACTTGGCACTCGCGCTGATGAAGTGTCCTGAACTGCCTTCTTTATTGAAGGAAGTCATCTTCATGGGTGGTGTTGTTCGCGGACATGGCAATATTACACCGACCGCCGAGTACAACACCTACGCTGATCCGGAAGCAGCTCGCATCGTACTGCACGCAGGCATCGAGAAGCTTACTCAAGTCGGACTGGATGTGACACGTCAAACATTGCTGAATGAAGCAACGATTGAGCGCCTCACAGATCCTGTAATACGTGCATACGTCGCTCAAAGCACAGAGATTTATATCAACCGATATGAACAAATGAACGGCGTCCGCGCTTGCGCGTTACATGATCCACTAGCCGTAGGCGTAGCCCTTGCCCCAGAACTGGTAGGACGCAAATCGTATTACGTCGATGTCGAAACCGCCAGCCGCCTGTGCGATGGCCAGATGGTATGCGACTTCCAAAATCGGTTGGGTGAGCAACCCAACACGCTCGTCTGCGAAACCGTAGATGCGGAAAGCTTCCTTGAACTGTTTATCAACGCGTTAAACGCGTAGCTGTGATCTTCACGGCATTGGGGTTCAGTCTAAAAATCATTCTTACGTAATTCGCTGGTAGTGGAGGGGACGAAATCGATTCTGAAGAAGCGAAGCGTTCGCCTAAAAGCTTTCTGAAAGAAAGCTGCTTCGGAAGCATACACTATCCTTGGATTTTTCCTTCTATTAAGAAGGAGATCAAGAAAATCCAAGGATAACAGCGATCGTAAGAACGATTCGTAACCGGAACGGCTGGTGCGATGAGTGAACGTTTATTTTTGAAATGTGCGCCAGTGAAACGTGTGAATAAAACCATTTTAAAAGTCAGGAGTATCGCGATGAAGAAATCAGTAATCTACTGGCTATTGCTGCCGGGATTCGTGTTTTTGGCGGCATTTATGATCATTCCGATTGTCCTGACGATCGGGTCGACGTTTTTCCAAGAAAACTCCTTCACGTTTGAAGGATACATGCATTTTTTCAGAGACCCATACTTTTTGAAAATATTGCTTACGACGCTGCAAGTTAGCGTGGTCACCACCATCGTCTGTGTGGTGCTCGGATTCCCGACAGCTTATTATATCTCGCAGAAAGCGCCGCGCCGCAAAGGCATTTTGCTGGCACTGGCAATCTTCCCGCTGCTCACGAGCCCAGTCGTGCGCTCGTTCAGCTGGCTGATTATCCTTGGACGCAAAGGGCTGATTAATAACACCCTTGTTGGCCTGGGCATCGTGGACAAGCCGCTGGATATTCTGTACACACCGGCAGCGATGATGATCGGTTTGACGCACCTGTTCCTGCCACTGATGATTATCTCTCTGGTGGGTGTGCTTGAGAACATTGACGGTGACCTGCTCAAGGCAGCACAAAGTCTGGGCGCATCACGCATTACGGCATTCCGCCGGGTTGTGTTCCCACTGGCTGTGCCAGGACTTGTGATCGGAGCCGTGCTTGTCTTTGTCGGAAGCCTCACGGCTTATACCACACCTGCTCTCCTTGGAGGAAAACAGCGTGTAATTGCTACGTTCCTGTATCAGAACGCCATGACCCTCAACGACTGGTATCTGGCCTCGGTTGTTGCCGCGATTATGATTGTGATTACATTTGTCGTGGTCGGTGTCATGAACAAAATGGCCAAAACTTTAAATCCGAAGGGGTAGACACATATGCGGGAGAAACATATCGGGCTGGGCCTGTTCAGTCTGCTGGTCTTTATCTTTCTGCTGGGCCCGCTTCTGATCATATCGGTCACTTCGTTTGAACCGGGAACGGTACTCAAATTTCCGCCGGAAGGGTTCTCCTTCCGCTGGTACGAGAATATTTTCAACACAGGCGGATTCCTCCGCACATTCCAGACGTCCATCATCATTTCCCTGCTGGGGAACCTGTTGGCGCTGGTGCTCGGAGTTCCGGCTGCGTATGCACTCAGTCGTTACGATTTCAAAGGCAAGTCTGTGCTGAACGCACTGTTCCTGTCCCCGGTACTGATCCCGGGAATCGTGCTCGGTTTTACATTGATGAAATACCTGATCGTAATCTACCATCTGCCGATGTATCTCGGGTTGTTGATCGGTCATACGATTATCATGCTTCCATTTATCATTCGGGTTATTGCATCGAGTCTGTCTAGCTTTGACTTTGCAGTGGAAGAAGCGGCGCTGAGTCTCGGCGCGGGACGCGTAAGAACGTTCTTCACGATCGTACTACCTAACATCCGTTCCGGTATTCTGGCGGCGGTGCTGATTGCCTTCCTGGAGTCCTTCAACAACGTGGACATCTCGGTGTTCATGACCGGACCAGGGGTAAGCACATTACCGATTCAGATGCTGACATATGTCGAGAATTATTTTGACCCAACGATTGCAGCGATTTCCGTGCTGTTGATGGTACTCACCGGACTCTTAATGTTCGTGATCGAACGGATCATGGGCGGATTTTCATACTTTACTAAACGTTAATTGGAGGCGCAGAACGCTATGGCATTGCTGACATTAGACCACGTATCCGTGGCATACGATAAGCAGACAATCCTGAAGGATTTTCAGTTGGATCTGGAAAAAGGTAAGCTGCTCTCCCTGCTCGGACCGAGCGGTTGCGGCAAAACAACTACGCTGCGCCTCATCGCCGGGTTCCTGGAAGCATCGCAGGGCAAGTTTATGTTCGGCGGCAAGGATTATACGAAGGTTCCAGCGAACAAGCGGAACTTCGGATTCGTATTTCAGAGTTATGCGCTATTCCCGCATCTGTCTGTCTATGACAACGTGGCCTTTGGCCTGCGGATGCGCAAGGTGAAAGACAAGGACATCTCTTCCCGTGTGATGCGAATCCTGGAAGTCGTTAACCTGAATGGATTTGAGAAACGTTTTCCACAAGAACTGTCCGGTGGACAGCGTCAACGTGTGGCGATTGCCCGCGCATTGGTGATTGAGCCTGACCTGCTCTTGTTCGACGAACCACTCAGTAACCTGGATGCCAACCTGCGACTCAACATGCGGGTGGAGATTCGCCGGATTCAGCAAGAGCTGGGCATTACAACACTGTATGTCTCACATGACCAGGAAGAATGCTTCTCGATCTCGGATCAGGTAGCGATTATGAACAAAGGTGTGGTTGAGCAGCTCGACCGCCCGGAAACCATTTTCAAATATCCCGCAACGGAATTTGTAGCACGATTCATCGGGTTCCATAATTTCATTGAATTCGCAGAGCGTAGTGATGCAGGTGAATTGATTACGCTGAGCGCAGGTGGACGTACGTTTACAGCTACCGCGCATCCTGGAACAGCACGTCCCGGTGCACGCAAAGGTGCGATTCGTCCGGATGATCTGATCGTTAGTGGAGATACCTCTGCGGATGTGGTGAATGCATTGCCGGGGATTATCAAAGTCAGCACGTATCTGGGACGCAGTTATCAGTATGTAATCGAGACGGAGCTGGGTGATTTCACAGCAAATCAGGAGATGGAAACACCGTACCTCAGTGGGCAGCGTGTTAGCCTGATTTTCCCACAGGACAAGCTTGTATTGGTAGAGTAGTCGTGAATGTAGGGAGTAGCATTAAGAAATAAGAGCAGCAAAGAAGGCATTTCATGCGATGATTCCGGGCGAGGCAGTGGTACGCAATCAAGTGCAGTGCATCAGATTAAAGTGCAGGTTCATTATCCAGTCCGGATCGCAGTGAAATGCTTGTGAAGAAGGAGATTATGCCCCATGCGTGCAGATCAACTAATTGTGAATGTACATGTGTATAACAGTTATTATAAACGGTTTGAAATGAACAACGTTGCTGTACTCGACGGCAGATTCCTATATGTTGGACCCGGTGGACCGGAGATGATTCAGGCAGACGAAGTCATCGATGCGCGAGGAAGATACATGATTCCTGGCTTGATTGATATCCATCTGCATATCGAAAGCACGATGGTGACACCGGAAACCTTTTCCCATGGTCTGATTGGCTGCGGTGTAACGTCCATTGTGGCGGAACCGCATGAGATGGCGAATGTATTCGGGCTGGAGGGTGTGCAGGAGATGATGGCTGCGAGTCGGGAGACGACGGTGGACATGTTCTATGCGATCCCAAGTTCCGTTCCGGCAACCCCGATGGAGACAACAGGCGGTTCGATCGAGATCGAAGATATGGACGTGCTGCTCGCCACTGGCGAGATCATCTGTCTGGGCGAGATCATGAACTATGTCGATGTCATCCGTGATCCGGAATGCAAGACGAACCAGATTCTACAGCATATCCGCAAAAACTATCCCGATCTGGTGATCGAAGGTCATACACCGAAACTGCTTGGACTTGATCTGCATCGACTGATCTACGCAGGCATCGATTCCGACCATACCCATCAGAGCATTGAAGGATTACAGGCGCGGATTGCGGCAGGCATGTTTATTGAAATTCAGGAGAAATCAATGACACCTGAAGTCATGAAGTACCTGATTCAACATGATGTGGCACAGCATTTCTGCTTCGTAACAGATGATGTAATGCCGGATTCACTGGTGGAGCGTGGTCATCTGGATCATATCGTACGTAAAGCAATTCAGATGGGGATGCGTCCGGAAGACGCGATCTATGCAGCAACATCTACCCCTGCTTCCCGGATGAAAATGACCGATCGTGGCAGCGTTGCCCCAGGCAAAGTGGCCGATTATGTGTTGGTATCCAACCTGGAGGAACTCGCTATTGATCAGGTGTACAAAAACGGCCGCAAAGCTTATGACGATTACGAACCGTATAAGCAGGAACGCATAACCGGGCAGTTCCCACCTCACTTCTATAAGAGTGTACAGTTGGAGAAGCTGGGCGTAACAGATTTTGCAATTCAGTTGTCAGACCCGAAAGTCAGTGGATCAGGGGTTGATCTCACTAGTGGAGGGGAGCACCAATGCCGTGTCATGATGGTCAAGGATGGTTCTACTTTTGTGGAAGAGCATATTGCATCCGTTCAGTCCTCGGATGGTGAATTGCGCTGGGAAGAAAGCGGATATGCGCAGATCGCGACCTTTGAACGTTATGGCGTGAACGGCAATCGTGCACATGGTCTGATCGGTGGAGACACCATCAAACGCGGCGCAATTGCAACGACATACTCACACGACAATCACAACCTGCTGGTTGTAGGACGTAATCGTGAAGATATGATACTGGCAGCTAACACAGTGATTTCGAGCCAGGGTGGATTCTGCGTGGTGGAAGATGGCAAGATGCTGTCCCATCTGGAACTTCCCGTAGGTGGCATTTTGACGGAAGAACCACTTGCAGTGGTGTCCCATCAAGTGAAGGAATTACGTGCAGCTATGCTGTCTCTTGGATATGTACATTACAATCCGATCATGTCGATCAGCACCCATTCCCTTGCGGTAAGTCCGGCGTTGAAGATTACGGACCATGGCTTGATTGATGTGAATGCAGGTAAAGTTGTATCGTTGATTGTATAGTTGGAATACCACATATCGTGATATAACTCCAATTGGATTGTGATTGTGGAATTATTTTGGATTAGAAAAAGTCCTATACCCCGTTTCGCCATGGTAAGTGGTGTGACGGGGTATTCTTGTTCAAGCAAAGGATTCGAGATAATGTTTCTGTATGCTTAATCTTGCAAGTGAAACATGAATTAGATTTTAATCTTCCCTTGTAATGACCACTCAACATATTTGGACACTGACGGTGCAACCCACTTTCGGCTATCATTCTCATGATTCCACACAAACACGTCTTCTCTACAGATTCCATCCCCCGTCACTGGAAACGCGAATAAATCGCCAATGCCACTCTCCCCGAAGAAAATCAGGTTATCGAATGGCATATAATAATCTTGGAAGTGATCGTCACGATAGTGTTTGTTTTCATTCTTGATTCGATCTACTGACCAGATTAGTCCTAAATCATAAATGGCTCTTACCCCATTGGTTTCCAGCAGTATTTCCTTTAGTTCATGAGGCAGAGTGACATGGAACAAGCTTTCAACCTTTGCAATTTCATCTCCAGATGCAGGAGAACTGAACGTATACTCTTCTGAAATTCCCTTGAAATATTCTTTCCACATGAATTAGTCCTCCCACATTATGTAATGTAATCATTTACTTCGTAAGAGTTATCTCTTCTTTTTGGTCAATGAAAAGAAGGTAGCCCGCCATAGATTTGCCCTACTACCGGCTACCAAATAACAATAGGAAAATAATGCAGTCTACCTTTTCTAACTCTAGCTTACCAAGTAAGCCAACCACCCGTACGTTTATAATTGTGCAGGAGATCATACTTCTCATGGTACATGAGACGCTTCATTTTGGTTCTATACAGACGATAATCCTGTTTACGAGCGGGTTTACACTCTTTGTTGTAATGCGTGCTCTTGATTCCTTTACGGTGATCTTTCAGCTTTTCTTTTCTTGGATCAATGAACTTTTTACTGTTTTTCAGTTCAAGCAATTGTTCATTTTTCCAGATTGGAATCTCTTCGTGTGTAAACATCTTCATCCCCGTTGTGCCGGGTTAGATTTTGGCTTCGAGTGCCATGGCCTTAGACACAACTAACAGAAGAAGACTTTTGGATTGAATATAAGTATCACCTCTGATGTTATTCATCCTAATTTTAACATAATTACAACGTGTCTTTCCGATGTCTTAATCTGATTGAGGTCATCATCGTTCCTTGAAGACATAGAGCAAGATATTCATGGTTTGGACGGGACAAATGAATACATATATAGTAGAAGAGAATGTTTGGACTCAAAAGCAGGAGGATAGACAATGATTATGAATGAAATAAATAAAGCTAAAACCATATTTTTCGACGTAGATGATACCTTATACGATCACCTGCAGCCGCTTCGTGGCGCATTGCAGGACGTTCTCGGCCTGCCGGATGATTTCCCTTATACTGAGGCCTATCATCGTTTTCGTTATTATAGTGACTGGCTGTCTGCTCAAGAAGATCTGTCCGCTGTACCGGAGCCGGATGCGGTGGAGCGAATGCGCCGTCGTAGATTTGAGCTGACGATGGAGGAGTTTGAAATCCCCCTACAACAGGGACAAGCTGAAGAGCTGCAAGCACAGTATTTAAGCAGACAATTTGAGATTGTACCTTTTGAAGGAGCATATGAGCTAATCAGAATGCTTCAGGCAGAAGGCCATACAGTGGGTCTAATCACCAATGGAGAAGGGGAGCATCAGCGGCGTAAGCTTGAAGCATTGGATGTGCTTAGTCTCGTGGACGAGCATCTGATTTTCATCTCTGGTACCACCGGTTATGCCAAGCCGGATCGTAGGTTGTTTGAATATGTGAGTAAGCAGACCGGGACAGAAGCTCGTTCCAGCTATTACATTGGCGACTCGTGGCGTAATGATGTGGTAGGTGCAGTTGATGCGGGGTGGACAATTATCTGGTTCAACCATCGGGAGGCATTGCCGGAGTCCGATCATCAACCTCATTTTGTAGCACGGAGCTATGAAGAAATCAGTTCTATTCTGACTTTTGAACCCGTCCGAGTTTAAGGAGATTTATGTTTAAAGGAGCAGTCCTGCTACCAGCTTGGTGCAGGTCTGCTTTTTATATTATACCTTCTATAAAGGCATCAATGATGAGGTGTCTAACTCTTCGCTTTCAATTACAATTGCCATTAGTCCAGTTGCTGTTTTAGTTTCGTGCCATTCATCTTTATCCCAGAGAACCGCTTCACCACAATGAACTTTGATGTATTCATTTGCTTCACCTCTAACCCAACCCTCTCCGCTTACTATTAAAAGGAGTTGAGGAACCATAGCTTGGTGATAACCTATTACTCCATCTTTATCCAAGTGCATGCATCCTATATGAGCTTCTTTATGGATCTGCGTGATACGTGACATAACGAAATTAGAATCAAATTTGATAATCTTCTTACCTGACTCTTGTTTAAATTGAAATATCCTCATGTTTACCTCCGCAATAGTGACTAATTTAACTTCCTACATCGGTAACTATCCTTATGATGGGTATCATCCTATTCCATAAAATTGATGGAAACCCAATCAGACGAGTTTATCATAGCTCTAATGGGTTGGGAACAATTTGCTGACAATCATCTTTTTCTAATTTCCTGTACCAATGCTTCTATGAAGCTGTGCTTCATGAAATCTTCATTTGAAAGAGTAGTTCAGAACCTTCCCAAACAGTGTGTACAGTGTTATAATTAAAACAAGATTTAGATTAAGTCTAAATTAAAAGTAGAGAATCAAAGTAATCTATCATAAAATTCAAAACCATTTTTATATTCGAGAGGGGATAAATTCCATGAGCACAATCCAAACTAGAAACAACACTTTTACTAACAACGCCACAGCACTTCAAGAGGTTCTGAACCGTCAGATCGCAGGCTGGTCCGTACTGTACACGAAACTGCATCAATTCCACTGGTATGTTCAAGGACCTCACTTCTTCACACTGCACGCCAAATTCGAAGAACTGTACAACCTGGCTACAGCGAATATGGATGAAGTTGCAGAACGTTTGCTGGCTATTGGTGGACGTCCAGTGGCTACGATGGGTGAACAGCTGCGTCTGTCTCCGATTGAAGAGGCACAAGGCCAGTTGTCTGCTGAGCGTATGGTAGAGTCGGTGGTTGCTGATTTGCGCACAATGGTGGAAGTGATTCATCAAGGCATTCACGAAGCAGGAGAAGCGGAAGATAATGCAACGGAAGATATGCTGATTGGATTCACCGCTGCACTGGATAAAGAGGTCTGGATGTTAAACGCATTCCTGGGCAAATAAGCAAAGTCATCCTACATCCTGACAACGATATGTAGAGTCCGTGAACAAAGTGTCCGTTCGCTTACAAATCCGGTGTGCTTGCCGTATAATGATGGCATTCAAGATGTACAGAATGGTGGAATGAGTATGCGGTCAGACCTGGAACAATTGCAGGAAGAAGCTGAACGGTTTATATATACATGTTATGAAGAGCTGGGCCATTCGCGTGAAGACGCGCAGGCTCGGCTTGTTGCCGTTATGGGAGAAATCGAAGTAACGGGAACCTATGTGCACACCACAGATGAATTGGAGCAGGGTTGCAAAATGGCCTGGCGGAACAGCAACCGCTGTATCGGGCGGCTGTTCTGGGATAAATTGCGAATCGTGGACGCACGCCATGCCGATACAGCAGGAACGGCAGCGGATGCTGTGCTGAACCATATCTCTGTAGCTTCTAACGGAGGCAAAGTCGTTCCGATGATCACCATCCTTCCACCGGATGGGCCGAATGGAACTCCGATACGACTCTGGAATCATCAGCTTATTCGTTATGCGGGATATGAGACGGAGCAAGGCATTATTGGAGATCCTGCTTCGGTGGAACTGACGAAGGCGGCGATGTCACTTGGCTGGCAGGGGGCAGGTAGCTCCTATGATGTATTGCCACTCATTATTCAGGCACAAGGACAAGCTCCAGAGTGGTATGTTGTACCCGAAGAAGAGATTGTGGAAGTAGCCATTGGACACCCGGAACGAGCGGAGATAGCAGAACTTGGCATGCGCTGGTACGGTGTGCCGATGATTGCCGATATGCGACTGGAGATTGGCGGTATATCCTACCCGGCAGCGCCGTTTAATGGTTGGTATATGGGTACTGAGATTGGCGCCCGTAATCTGGCGGACACGTTCCGGTATAACAAATTGCCTGCGGTGGCGGCAGCATTTGGATTGAATACGTCGAGTGAAACGACATTGTGGAAGGATCGTGCGTTGGTTGAACTGAATGTGGCTGTGCTGCATTCGTTCAAGAAAGCAGGCGTGAGCATTGTGGATCACCACACGGCGGCAGCGCAGTTCGAGTTATTTGAACAGCGGGAGGAGAAGGCTGGGCGTGAGCTGACCGGAGATTGGGTGTGGCTGATTCCGCCGGTATCTCCGGCGACAACGCATATTTTCCACAGCACTTATCGCAATGAGATTGTGAAGCCGAACTTTTTCCGTCAGGATCAGGCGTATACCCTGAAAGATGGCGTGGCATCTGCCGCAGAGCCGCGAAGTAGCGAGCAGCAGAATGCACAGGTAGAGAATCACCAACCACAGGCTGGTGAGGCACCAATGAAATGCCCGTTTGCACATTAAATTGTGCAGACGGGTTATTTTTTGTGATCCTTTTTTATCAAACGAAGGGCTTTAAAATAGGAAAGAAATGAAAAGATTCTTTCTCTATATGGAAATATATAACACGCCTATAATGAAGCCATGACTTTGACATCACATAGGGGAGGGAACAATCCATGGGTTATATTGAAACGTTGCGAGGATTGGTTGGCAATGCTCCTGTTATTTTGGTGAGACCGAGTATATTGATCTTGAATAAGACAGGTGAGATTCTGTTGGTTCGACATATGGATGACACTTGGGGATTACCCGGTGGATTCATGGAGCTCGGCGAATCGGTGGAAGAGTCTGCAATAAGAGAGGTCAGAGAAGAGATTGGGATAGAGATCAAGAAACTTCATCTGTATGGCGTCTTCTCAGGAAAAGAGTTATACACGAAATTAAGAAATGCGCATGAATACTACAATGTGGTCATTGGTTATATTTGCACGGAGTATGAGGGAGAACTGAAGCCAGATGGGGTTGAAGTTCTTGAAGCGGAATTTTTCAAACCAACGGAATTGCCTGAAAGGACCGACCCTTACTTAAAAAGAAAAATCCAAGAAAATGCAGTGCACATAGCAACATTATTGGGAAAAATATAATCGAGAGGTTGCGTCCGGAATGGTTTATCTCACGAGTTGTAAAGCTAACGAACCGAGCGCGCCTTATAGGGCGGATTAATTGTGGAATTATAATTTAATGAACATCAGTGGCGTTATATCGGCATTAACCTGCCTGAAACCGATGCAGGAGCAATAAATCAAGGAAATAGCGCCTCTGTGATTCGTTAGTCTACAGTCCTGTGGGAATTGTAGCGAATAACACTTGTGCAGTTCGTTAGAAATAATTATGCCAATAAAGGGATGTCCTCCGTCATATTCATGACTTGAGGGACATCTCCCTTTTGCGTTTACACCCGTTTTGTCTTGTACCGACTGCGCATTGCAGCCTGAACTACAATGGCAGCAGCAATCAGCACCAGATTGAACACAAAAACGGAATACAGCGACCCAACCTCCATCATTAGTGCTGCAACCAATGGCGACACGATGGAGCCGATCTCGGCCGCAGAGACGATTTTGCCTATGACAGAACTTCGACTCTCGTCTGGGATGTGGTCACCAATATGGGCAAAGAATGAATCCATGTAACAGGCCCCTCCGACCCCACCAATCAGCATACCAACGTAGACCCACAGATAGGAGGATGTGCTTAGAAATACAACGACTTCAATTCCAATCAGGAACATGCCAAGCATGCAGAGCAGCAGGCGATCGCCCATCCGGTCAGAGAGATAACCAACAAAGGGAGCAGCGGCAAGCGTAGAGATCCCGGAGACGGTGAAGGCAAGACTGGTGGCAAACGGGTCCCAGTGCATGATGTGAGCTGCATACAGTGCGAAATAGGTGAGGAATACCGCATAGGCACTCATCTCCAGAAAATGCACCGTACCGTACCCAAGTAGCTGTTGCCGCCGGGTGAGCCTTGTATACGCCTCCTGAGTATGCTTTGCATCAGACGGTGATGAAGATAAAGGTGGTGCAGTGGGTGCAGCAAAAGGGTGGGAGTCACTGATGGTGGAATCTACAACAACCTCATCCGTGGAGAGTGGCGAATGTGTTGATTTGTCCAGAGGTTCTTGTGTCACAGTAGCCGAAGGATCCTCTATTAGATGATCACTTAACGTATCCCCAGATCCATGATTAGCTCTAGCTTGTGCTGTCGTCTTCATACCCATCGCAGCGACAACGGCCATCAGACAACATACGGTCACGAGCAGAAAAGGTAGTGACAAGGGCCAGTGCAGTGCGAGCCAGCCACTTATTACAGGACCGAGCACCATACCGCCACCTTCACTGCTGCTGATATACCCATTGTACAGTCCTCGGTTGTCTACATTCCCTCCGTCCCCGATGATGGAACGCACAACCACGGTAAGACCGGTGGAAGCCAGCCCTTGCAGCAGCCGGAGCAGGCCGAATAACACCGCAGCAGTAGACAGCGCGAAGCCACCCATACAGACAGCGAGTAGTAACAGCATGAGGATGAGAGCTTTTTTACCACCTAGTTTCTTATAAATTGCTGCTGCAGGAATGCCACCAATCACTTTCCCCACATAAAAAAGTGCAAAAATAACCCCCATCATCCAGCCAGACAGGCCGAATTCCTCAATAAATAAAGGAAACAGGGGCAGGATCATGAATCCGCCCATCTGACTTAGGAAACAAATCGTCATCAGCAAAGGCAGGTTACGACGAATATCCAAGAGCCAAGACTCCTCTCACACATAAAATGGAATCCTATAATTCCTTCCTTCACCTCATATGGATGCGTAGATATCGACATATACCCGTAATGTATGCAGGATTTTTGAAAATAAGAAGAAATGCCACGTGGCGTTTACATCAAAACCATTGCGGATATACCTGAATCATATATAATAGATGGGTTATCAATAAGGAAACATGGACGAAAGTGTACAGACTTAAGATGTACCTCAAGTATAAGGGGGCGATGTGAAGCATGTCAGAACAACAACCGATTATCCGCTTCGAAGCGGTGACCCAGCAATACGATCAGGATGAAGCCGTATTGAAGGCGGTCAGCTTTGAGATTGAGCGGGGTAAATTTTATACGCTTCTTGGCCCTTCAGGGTGCGGGAAAACAACCATATTGCGGCTGATTGCCGGCTTTGCGGAGCCGACACAGGGCAGTATTTATTTTAACGGTGCGCTCATCAACCGAGTGCCTGCCCACCAGCGGCAGGTGAATACCGTATTTCAGGATTATGCGTTATTTCCACATTTGAATGTATTTGAGAACGTGGCTTTTGGTTTGCGGATCAAAAAGATGAAAACAGCTGAAATTCGCAGCAAAGTGTTGGAAGCCCTCAAATTCGTCAATCTGTCCGGTTATGAAAACCGGGAAATTGGCGAAATGTCCGGCGGACAACGACAACGTGTTGCGATTGCACGCGCCATTGTGAACGAGCCTGAAATTCTCCTGCTGGACGAGCCTTTGTCAGCACTCGATCTGAAGCTGCGGACCGAAATGCAGTACGAGCTGCGGGAGCTGCAACAGCGACTGGGCATCACGTTTATCTTTGTTACGCATGATCAGGAAGAGGCGTTGGCGATGTCCGACGAGATCTTTGTCCTGAATGGTGGCGTGATTCAACAGAGCGGTACACCGAATGATATCTATGATGAGCCGATTAACCGCTTTGTGGCAGATTTTATCGGGGAATCGAACATTGTATCGGGCAAAATGAAGCAGGACTTTGTGGTGGAATTCGCTGGCGCACAGCATGAGTGTGTCGATCAGGGTCTCCAGCCGGACGAGCCGGTAGAGATTGTCATTCGTCCAGAGGATCTGGAGATTACAACGGAAGACCAAGGCAAGCTCAAGGTCAATGTAGACTCCCAGTTATTCCGTGGGGTGCATTACGAGATATCCACGTACGACGATGCGGGCAATGAGTGGCTTGTTCATTCAACCAAGAAAGCCGTTGTAGGCGCGCGGATTGGACTGTATTTTGACCCGGAAGCTATACACGTCATGCGCTTTAACGAGACCGAGGAAGAATTCGACAAACGACTCGAAGCCTACCAAGAGGCCGCTCATGCAGACTAAGGCCAGCACACGCAATGCGTATCTGATTCCATATGTATTATGGATGGTGTTGTTCGTTGTGGCGCCGGTTCTGCTGGTCATCTATTATTCGTTCTTCGACGTTGAAGGCAACTTCACGTTTGGCAACTACGCCCGGTTCTTCACACCTGTGTACTTGCAGATGACGCTCAGTTCGTTCTGGTATGCATTTCTGATTACGGCATTCTCGCTGCTCATCTCCTACCCGACGGCGTATATGCTGACCCGGACGAAGCACAAGCAGCTGTGGTTGCTGCTGATCATTCTGCCAAGCTGGATCAATCTTTTGCTAAAAGCATATGCCTTCATCGGCCTGTTCGGAACGTATGGTCTGACCAACTCCCTGCTTGAAGTCGTGGGTATTGGTACACAGCAGATCTTGTTCACCGACTTCAGCTTTATCTTTGTCTCGGTGTACATCTTCATTCCATTCATGATCCTGCCGATCTTCAATGCGCTGGAAGAGATGAATCCATCGTTGATCTACGCGGCGCGTGATCTGGGGGCCTCATCGTGGCTGACATTCCGCCGAGTTATCTTTCCACTGACGATTAGCGGTGTGAAATCAGGCTGTCAGGCTGTATTTATTCCAGCGCTGTCCCTGTTCATGATTACCCGCCTCATTGCGGGAAACCGTGTAATTACGCTGGGAACAGCGATTGAACAGCATTTTCTCGTCACCCAGGACTGGGGGATGGGTTCGACGATTGCCGTCTTTTTGATTATTGCGATGGCGATTATTATGTTCCTGACTGGATCAGGTAAGAAGGAGGTGCGTAATGGGAAGAAACGGAAAGCTGTCTAACGTCTATCTAGCCGTTGTATTCGCCATCCTGTACGCACCGATTGCGTATCTGATCTTCTATTCCTTCAATAGTGGCGGCCACATGCGCAGCTTCGAAGGATTCACGCTTGAATGGTACAGAGAGGTGTTCGCCGATACACGGCTGCTCATCATTGTGCTGAATACATTTATCATCGCACTGCTGTCATCGGCGATCTCAACGATCCTTGGTGTTGCAGGAGCACTGGCGATCTACCATGTGCGTCGCAAACGGACCAAAAATACGCTGCTGTCACTCAATAACGTGCTCATCGTGAGTCCCGATGTCATCATTGGTGCATCGTTCCTGATCCTGTTTACCATGATTGGCATCAAACTGGGCTTCACTTCGGTTCTGCTGTCTCATATTGCGTTCAGTGTGCCAATTGTCGTTATTATGGTATTGCCGAAGTTACAGGAGATGAGTCCGACACTGATGGATGCGGCACGGGATCTGGGCGCTGGTTCATGGCAGATTCTGACGCGTGTGGTGCTGCCATACGTGAAACCGGGTATTTTTGCCGGATTCTTCATGGCTTTGACGTACTCGCTCGATGATTTTGCAGTAACATTCTTCGTCACGGGAAATGGGTACTCTACACTCTCTGTAGAGATATACTCGAGAGCAAGGCAGGGCGTATCCCTGTCCATCAATGCGCTGTCGACCCTGTTGTTCCTGCTGACAGTGTTGCTGGTCGTTGGATATTACTTCATTAACCGCCGTGCAACGCGGATTCCACCTGGAGGGAAGGGGCTGCGTCCATGAAGCAACTGGTACGGACATTTGCAATTGTATTCGTGGCCGCCTTTGCCCTGATGATCCTGGCTTCGTATCTCAACAAGAGTCAGGGGTATTCTGGCGGCAACACGCTGACCATCTATAACTGGGGCGATTATATCGACCCGGATCTGCTTAAGGAGTTTGAGGACGAGACGGGCATTAAAGTGATCTATCAGACGTTTGACTCCAATGAAGCGATGCTGACCAAGATTGAGCAGGGGGGAACCACGTTTGATGTGGCAATTCCTTCCGAATATGCGATTAGCAAAATGAAAGAAGAAGACCTGCTCGTTCCACTCGATCACAGCAAATTGACTCATCTGGACAACATTGATCCGCGGTTCATGGACTTGTCCTTTGATGAAGGCAACACGTATTCCATCCCTTATTTCTGGGGAACGGTGGGGGTTGTGTACAATCCCGAACTGGTGGATGGATTAACGTTTGATAGCTGGAACGACCTGTGGGACCCGCGTCTGAAAAACCAAATCCTTCTCCTCGACGGCGCACGTGAAGTCATTGGTATGGGTCTCAACAGTCTCGGGTATTCCCTGAACGATACCAACGAAGAACATCTGCAAGAAGCTCTGAAGAAGCTGTCTACACTGACACCGAACGTCAGAGCAATTGTTGGTGACGAGATCAAGATGTTGCTCGCGAATGAGGAAGCAGCCGTTGGGCTCGTATGGTCCGGGGATGCGTCCGAGATTATGGATGAGAACGACAAGCTGGATTACATGGTGCCGGAAGAAGGCTCGAACCTCTGGTTCGATAACATGGTTATTCCAAAAACAGCGAGTAATATTGAAGGAGCACACCAGTTTATCAACTTCATGCTGGACCCGGATCATGCCGCTCGCAATGCGGAGTATGTCGGATATTCCACACCGAACGCCGAGGCGCTTAAGCTGCTGCCGGAGGATATCTCGGAGGATGAACGCTTCTATCCGGACGAGACACTGACAGGTAAGCTGGAGGTCTACGATAATCTGGGTAAAAAAATGCTCTCGCATTATAACGACCTGTTCCTGGAGTTTAAAATGCACAGTAAATAACCGCCAATAGCGTATGTACAGTTCGTTAGATCTGAAAAAAATAAAGGGGTGCTGCTCGTCATATCAATTGATGACGAGCAGCACCCCTTTTTTATTACTTCAGAGCAATAGCGCTTGAGGTGTCATATAAGATGAACATTTAAGATCACACGTTAACGGAGGGGACAGAAAAAACTGAAGAAGCGAAGCGCTCGCCTTTATCAACGGATTTTCCCATTCCAGATGGGATTCAAAAAAATCCGGGGATAACAGCGATCAGAAGTTGTTCTGTCACCGGAGTGGCTCAGTTGATCCACCTATTCATCTTATATAATTGCCACTACATGCGCTTTTTGCGCCCCACCATGATCCATGCCCCACCCATAATCAGCACAATGGCCACGAACGGTTGGATAAAGCTCAAGCTGCTCAGCATCGTGCCAATCGACATTACGGCGAAGAACAGCAGCGATACAACCATCAGAATGTTGATGGGGATCAGCAACCATTTGTTCCGACCACCGAACCAATACAATTCGAACAAACCAACAGCAACAGCCAGAATGAAGCCCGGCCACATTGTACTCCAGTTATTGAACAGCATGGCGATCTGACACACGATACCAACGGTGAGCAGCAACCCACCAGGAACCAGCAATCCGACCCCTCTGCCGATCATGGAGAAGTAGAGCCAGTGGAAGAACAGCCCGAGTGGAATCACGAATAACGTGGGCCAGAAGGTCGCAAAGATCGTACCCGGACCGAGTGAACCTCCCTGGTTCAGAATCAGGTACACGCCCAGCAAAATGAGAACAGGCGCAAGGATCGTACGTTTAGCCATAATATCTCTCCTTCTCAATACAAGATCAATTTTCCGGACAGTTGTATGTAGAGCAATTCTTTCGATATTCACAGCATACCATGAACTGGAAAAGGATATCCTCCGCCTTTGGAGTTAAAGTAAACCTAGACCAAAGTCTAGGTAGGAAAATTGGAGAAACTATACTCCCTGGAAGAGGGTGTAGTTGAACATGCTAAGAACCCACTCTGTTGAAGAGTGGGTTCTGTCATTTTTTTTATCAAAAGCGAAGCTCGTTATTTCACCACATCTGAATGTTTCTTGCCCCAGCTGTTCACGCCGTCATCCTCAATAATGGAGATGGCTGCATCGGCGATATCGGGGTTCGTCATCAGTTTCTCCTGAATACGGAACTTGATGTCATCCGCATCAGCCAGGCTGAGTCCTTTGGTCAGTTCAATCAGACCTTCCACATGATAATAACGGCCTTCCTGAATGATACGCATCATCTGAATATCGGCAACGTGTGTGTCTGCCAGAATGGTCTGGGATACTTTGTCCTCAATATCCTGCGGAGCCGCTACACCGATCAATCCGATCATATTATCATAACCGACACGGAAGGCTACAGCGATCATCAAGCATCCAATAATCGTCGTTACAATACCATCAATCAATGCAAAATTGGTTAAGGCAATGACCACGACGGAGATCAACGCTAGAAGGGCACCAAGTACAGCCACAACATCTTCGTAGAATACGAGACGGGTTGGCGGTGCAGCACGGCCTACGTTTTTGATGGCAGCAGGGGCCAAGGCAAATCCAGCAGCTTTGGGTGCGCGTGCTTCTTTGAGGATTTCCTTCATGGCTTTGATCAGAATGGCCCCGTCGATCAGAATGTTCAAGACGAGCACACCGATGTTAATCCAGAGGCCCCCGGAATGACCAGCAGGATGCTGGAGCAGGTGGATACCTTCATGGATGGTTTCATAGGCCATAATCGTCACGACAATAACGGCGATCATACAGAAAATGTTGATGACCCGTCCGAATCCGGTCGGGAAGCGGCGTGTAGGTTTTTTCTCGGACAACACACTTCCGACAAAGACAAACCCTTGGTTAATGGCATCAGCGAGTGAATGCATCGCCGAAGCGAACATGGCACCACTGCCACTGAATAGGAAAGCCCCTCCTTTGCATACGGCAAGTACGGCATTCCCTGCCATCGCTACGGCGGAGGATGTATTCCCCTTTTTGACGAGAGACAGAAAGCTCTCAGACTTCGGTTGTTCAGCCACTTCGTAGTCCCTCCCAGATCAATGTATTAGGTGCAGAAAAGGCAATCTTATCTATACAGCATGTGCATTTCCACTAAATGTTATTATAACCGCTTTGACATATCCCAGCATTATGCAAAAAAGGTCATATCACCATATGTATCTCAGTATTCAATGGCCTCCAGAGCACGTAAGTTCCGGTTGGATTGCTCCAAGAGCTCTGTAAACGTCCCGGCGACATAATATATAAAATCCGGATCATGCACGTACATAATAATCTGCCCAACGGTTCCTTGCTCTGTTGGATCAAAATCAAACATTAGATACAGTGAACCTCCCCCAAGCATGCCAAACGTAACCCATTTCTTCTGAAACAGGTACGGCTTGATTCGGGGATCAAGCTCACGGAGCTCTTCTTCGGTATAATAATCATCCAGGCGGTTCTCCACAAGCGTGGACTGCTCCTTTTGAATCTTTTCCAAGGACAACAGGTAAAATGGCTCAGATTCCCGTCCTTCCTCAGGGCTTGGATACAAGACGTGAAAGGCATATCCACTCCCATTTTTTCGTTTATAGAATGCACGAAAATCAGCGGGTAAACGAATACCATGTTCACGCTCGAATGCATCAAGCTGCTCATCCGTCACGCCTTCAAACTCGCGATATGCGTTGAGCAGCTCCCGGTTCTCCTCATCCTGTATCTTCTCCTCCAACAACATATCCAGTTCATCCATCAATTCATATATGCGCTGTTCTGGCATCCGATTCCCCTCCGTATGAGCTATTGAGATAATATGTTGAGTGATATGCGAGCAAACTGTGCCTAATTTCACCTCATATTATAGTTATAATCCGGAAAAGCACACAAGAATCAAGAGTCTTGTCTTACATGCTCCCATGGTCTCATCATTCAAAGCCGGTTGTTGCATAATCAGCACACCTGGTTACATCCACAGCTCCATCTACCAACTTCATGGAAGTTGCTCCTAACAACAAGTAAAGCGTGAGCAACAGGAGCAATCCCTGTAACCCACGCTTTTTATTATCTACTATATAAATGAAACTAATCTTTTACACGAAAACGTAGAGGGCAGAAATAACCTGAAGAAGCGAAGTGTTCGCCCTTATCCTCAGATTTATACCTTTATAAAGTAAATAAAAAAATCTGGGGATAACAGCGATCGGAAGGTTGTTCTGTCATCGGAGTAGCGAGTGTAAATACTTTTGTTCGTTTTATATAGTCCTCTTTAATCAAACTTCCAGCAGGACAGACTAAGGTTGCCATACTGATAGGCTTTGAACAGGAGCGATGCCTGCTTGTTCTGATCTCCCGCACCCATAGCGAGCAACAGCGGTACAAAATGCTCCGGAGTAGGCACGGCGGCTTGAGCTGAAGGCGCCAGCTTGTCATAGGCGAAGAGAGACACCGTATCCCAACTCATGAGCTTGTCATGCAGCCAGTTGTCGAACTCTGATGCCCATGGGTCAACGCCGTTACTTTCCCAGTTCAACCGACGCAGATTGTGTACCGTTCCGCCGCTGCCAATCACGAGAATGTCCTGCTCACGCAAGGCGGCGAGCGCCTGTCCAACCTGATATTGCTGCTCACCAGTCAGATAGCGATTCACGGACAAGGCTACTACGGGAATATCCGCATTCGGGTAGAGCAGGCGCAGAACAACCCAAGCGCCATGATCCAGGCCACGGACGTCATCGGTCTGTACTGGAATCCCGGCTTCTGCAAATAAACGCTCCACTTCGGCTGTAGTCTCTGCATGTCCTTGAGCCGGGTATTTAATCTGATACAGCTCTGGCTGGAAACCGCCGAAATCATAGATGGTCTCGTAATTGGCTACCGAGGATACAAGCTGAGTAGTGGATTCCCAGTGAGCAGAGAACAATACGATTGCTTTGGGTTTCGGCAGTTCTTGTCCAAGTTTTTGCACAAACTCAGTGTACGCATTCTCCTCCAAAGCCAGTGAAGGGGCGCCATGGGCAATAAACAAGGATGGCATCATTATGCATTCAGTCCTTTCGGGTCTTCGGCAGTCAGATTCGCATCCGCCCGAAGCCAGTGTTGGAATTGTTGATATAGATCAGGGGTCACCTGGTGCCCACCGTTGTAAGGTACATATGTGACGTGATCGGTATGTTGACGGAAGAAATCGGCGTTATCTTCGCCCAGTTGGAGCGGGAATAGATGATCTTGATCTCCATGCGAGATGAACACAGATAGCTCCGAATCGGGTTGCAGCGTGTACTCGTCTTTTACAAATTGCGGGATGTACCCACTCATGGCTACAATACCTTTAATTGCATCTCCCATCACCAGCGATAGGGTCATCGCCATAATGGCGCCCTGGCTGAATCCGGCGATATAACGCCGCGTGGGATCAATAGCATATTTGGCGGACAGCTCAATAATTAACTGTTGCAGTCCCTGAACGGAGGCATCATATAACTCACGAACGGGATTGCCAATGCTTTTGATCTGAAAATAAGCATAACCACCACCCTGGACGATAGGCCCACGGACGGCGACAATAATAAAATCAGACTGCAGGGGCTCCATCAAACGAAGCATATCCTGTTCATCTGATCCCATGCCATGTAAGGCGAAAATCACGGGATAACGTTGATCTGAATTGTAATGGGATGGTAATCGGACTTCATGTATATAAGGAGAATTCATTGAAAACACCACCTGAAGAGGAATAAGTTCTTGATATCGTTTCTTGATAAAGTTCACTAATATGAAATAAATATTCTTATTGATAAACAAAATTTATCATGGTTTCATTGTAGGGTCAACACTTTCTTTGTATGATGAATAGAGTCGCTGAAGATGAATTATATTTTATTCCGGAGGACGTGATCAGGATGTTAAAGAGTATCGTGCCTATTCTGAGGATATTTGATGAAAACAAGGCCAGAGAATTCTACCTTGAATACCTGGGATTTCAATTGGATTGGGAACATCGATTTGAGCATGATATGCCCTTATATATGCAGGTTTCGCTCGATTCTATCGTGATTCATTTATCTGAACATCATGGAGATTGTACACCTGGAGCCGCCTTACGTGTGGAGACGGATAACCTGGATGCATTACACGGTGCACTTCGTAAGAAAGAGTACAAACATGCTAGGCCCGGTATAGAGGAGACGCCTTGGAATTCAAGGGAGTTGACCGTGACGGATCCGTTCGGCAATCGGATTATATTTGTGGAGGCACGCACCGAATAAATGGAGGTTTATGTCATCAATCAATAGAAGGGGAGGGACGCGATATGGATATCGGCTTGGCTATTCGTACGATCCGCAAGCAGAAACAGATTACGATCATGCAGATGTGCGAGGGCACCGGGTTGTCCAAAGGTTTTATCAGCAACGTGGAAAATAACAAAACGTCACCTTCCATTGCTACGCTTGAAAGTATTGCGGATTATCTGGAAGTGCCACTTCCCTATTTGCTGCTGACACCGGAGCAACGGATGAACGTGGTGCGTAAGAACGAGCGCAAGGAAACGACAGCGGGAAGCGGACAGATCAAAGTACAGCAGCTTACAGCCAAAGGTGCGATGCGCATGTCCATTGTGGAGTTACCGCCAGGTGCATCGACCGGGGTTAGCAAACATGCCGGAGAAGAGAGCCATCTGGTCTTGCAGGGTAAAATTCGTGCGGAACAATGCGAAGATGTGGAAGTTCTCGAAGCGGGTGATTCGTTTACCTGGAATGCCATTGTGCCCCACGAAGTGACCAATATCGGTGAGGAGCCTGCGGTCGTACTGATTGCTGTGTCCAAGGAGTTGGGTTTGGATCTATGGAATACATAAAGGTGGGAGGGAGCTTATGCCCCCTCCCACCTTTATCTATCTCATGCGGCCTATTGCGGATTGGTTGTCCAGATGCCTGCGGCTTTGACGAATACACGGTCGGACAGCTTGAGCGTTGCCAGTGCCAGTTCAGCTACATCTTCGGCTTGCATCATGCGATCCTCGTCCCCGATTTTCAGTCCTGCATTGGTCGCGAGCTCCGTATTCACTGTACTTGGTGTCAGCGCCGTTACACGAATGTTGGACTTGCGCACTTCCTGCATTAGAGATTCGGTCATGCCGAGTAGAGCAAACTTGGATGCACAGTATGCCGAACCTGTAGCGAATCCGCGCTCACCTGCAGTGGAAGCAATATTGATAATGCTGCCGCTACTTTCCTTGATCATGCTTGGAAGGACAGCACGTGTGACGTAATATGTACCCATAACGTTAACATGCAAGATGCGTTCCCACTCTTCTGGGTCCATATCCAGCAATGTGCCGAAGCTTGCGATACCTGCATTATTGATCAGGATATCCACCGCGCCGAGTTCCATCTCGATGGCTGCTACAGCGGCTTCTGCCTGCGTACGATCCGAGATATCTGCTACAGCACTGGTTACTTTCACACCGTGTTCTTGACTAAGAGACTGTTGAAGAGCCTGAAGATCGGCAGCGGTACGTGCGATAAGGCCAAGGTGCACACCTTCTTTGGCAAGTGCCTCAGCAATCGCACGTCCGATACCTTTACCAGCACCTGTGATGATCGCTGTTTTATTTTTAAGTTCCATGTGGGTAATTCCTCCTTAGAATTGGACTGGCATCTGATTATACTATATTACCCACAGTTCGGAAATTTGCTTCATCACTATTTGGTAATCTCGATGCTCCCGGAAGAGGTACGAGCTTTGATTAATTCCCGGCTCACCATTGGAGATTCAGGTACATCTACACTTCCGGAAGTAGCCTTAGCGTCATAGATTCCGTCAAAATCAGGTGCAGCTTGAATGAAAATATCTCCTGATGTTCCGGATGCATTAATCGGTGCAGAATGGGACTGCTCAATATGGATGCTTCCCGAAGTGAATTGAACATCGGCTGCGCCGTTTAATTCCGTGATCTCAATATCACCTGATTCGATCTCACTGTTTACATGACCTATTACCTGCTCGGCAGTGAGACTTCCCGATGTCTGTTTCACGGTCATGTCTCCATCAATCATGGAAGCGGTAATGTCACCCGAAGTTAGAGCCAGCTCAATACGGGGTACCTTGATGTTTTCCAGACGAATGGAACCTGAGGTGTTATTCAGCTCAAGCTGCTTGGCACTCAGACCTGTCAGATCCCAGTCACTTGAAGAAGAATCCAGCTTAACCTCATTTAATTGGTGTCCTTCGGGCAGGGCCACAGTTATTGTGGAATCTCGATCATTCCAGTACAGGGTGAAAAACTGCAATCGTTCACGTTCTGTCTGAGACAGTTGGAATGTGCCGTTGGATAAGGTGGCTTGTTCGAAGCTTTTGACTACGGCAGGGTCCCATTTGCCATCCACTTCGATATAACCGTTCGAATCCGGGCTTACAACAAATTCAATATCCGCACTGAAATTAGCATTCATAATAATGTTCTGCAATTCATCTTCTTTGAAATCCCATCGTTTGGAGTAATTCTCCCGCTCATCTCCGAACTGAACTCCATAGATCGATATTCCGAGCAAACCGATTCCAATACATATCACGGCCAAAGCAAGCCATTTTTTGGTGCTCATGCGGAGACATCTCCTTTCATCATGTTTTTATTCCATCTAATGTATTGAAGAGTGACGATTTTGAAGGCTTTAAAAACATACTTGGATGCGATGGCAAACAAAATGCCGACACCGAATGCGCCAATCGCAACGAAGATCTCTGCTTTATCGAGTTGGCTCAGGAACACGAAATCCACAACCGCTGCCACAGGAGCCAATACCAGCAAGGACAGGCTGGCAATGATAAGCCATACGGACCACATAATGAGACCAAGAGGTATACCAAGGATCAGATTAAGAAACAACAGGCCTACGGCTGTGAAAAAGTTGCGAGTGGCTCTGGTGCTGTTTCTGGGCGACCGCATTTCTTGATACGTCGGTGCATAGAACGCATCTGAACCCGGTGTATGGATGTCATACCGATCACCGAGTGCTTCCTTGGCGATTTCTTCCGGCTGTCCGAGTTCCCGAGCGATCTCCTCTTCCAGTCGACCTTCTCTTAATCCGAGCTCGAAATGTTGATCATAGTCGGCGAGCAACTCAGCCCGTTCGAATGGGTCCATCGGCCGTAGATGGACTTCCATGGCTTTCATAAATTGTTGTCTATTCATTAGGGGTTCCTTCCTCAATCAGATTTGCGACATTGCGCACAAATTCATTCCATTCTGTCGTCAGTGCCGTCATGTAGTCGCGACCTGTATCGGACAGTCGGTAATACTTGCGCGGCGGTCCTTCCGTTGATTCTTGCAGATAGGTGGTGCAGTACCCGTCATTTACAAGCCGTCGAAGCAAGGGATACAGTGCACCTTCAGCAACTTCAATATGTTTGGAGACCGCCTGAGCCAGTTCGTAGCCATACCGATCCTGGCGGTTAATTAATACCAGGACGCACAGCTCCAATACTCCTTTTTTGAACTGGATGTTCACATTCACACAGGTTCCTCCTTAGTAGCTTCATTTATCGCTAGTGTGTATTGTTCAGTAGTAGTGGATTCATCATAGCATTCAGTACTGTTTAATGCAAGGTAGTGATTTTAAAATAGTTCCATGTCACGATTTATCCCGTATCTATTCGTTTGATGTTGATGCACAGCCGATACGGTTTGTTTAGCTATAATTCAGCATACGCAAAAACCGGATCGGTTACTTCCGTCTGGAGGCGGATTCCGATCCGGTCTGTGAGATGAATTTTTGTATCAGTGGTTTACAGATTAATTCCGGTTAACCCTGAGCGTCCAGAACTTTAAGGTCTTCCACAGCAGGGCCCTCAATGACATGGCCTGCATAATTGTAGCGGGAACCATGGCATGGGCAATCCCATGAACGCTCACCCTCGTTCCATTCGACTTCGCACCCTAGATGGGTGCAGGTGGTATCCACCAGAAACAGCTTGCCACTGGTGTCCTTGTAGGCGCCAGCCCGTTTGCCATTATGTCGAACGACAGCTCCTTCGTCTTCACCAATATCGCTAACATTTTTGTGAACAATGCCTACTTTACCAGAGATTAATTCCTTGGCTACATTGGCGTTCTCCACAATAAAGTTCTTCATGCCAGGATCTGCCTTGAATCTTGCTGGATCAAATACTTCAGCATGCGGATTGTCACGTCCGGTGATGCGATCTGCGAGAATGTGACCAGCCATGGTACCCGTTGTCATACCCCATTTGGCAAATCCAGTCGCGACATAGACACGTTCATGTCTTCCGGTAATCGGTCCGATGTAGGGCACCTTGTCAATGGAGATTAGATCCTGAGCAGACCAGCGATATGGAATGTTGCGAATACCAAATGTCTCCGCTGCGAACTGCTCCAGGCGTTCATAATGACCGAAGGTGCAGATGCCTTGTCCGGTTTTGTGATTTTCGCCTCCAAAGAGGATATGTTCTTTTCCGTCATGTAAGACAGTACGCAAAGAACGGGACGGTTTATCGTCCGAGATGTACATGCCGCCGGCATAGGGTTTCTCCGGTTCAACTAATACGGCGTAGGATCGTTCCGCATGTAACCGCGTGAAATAAAATCCGGGATCATAGACTGGGAAATGAGAAGCCACGACAACATGTTCTGCTGTTACAGATGGGCCATCGCCATAGGTTCGTACATGCAGAGATGCGTCTTCCTCTACATCGGTAACTGTCGTATGCTCGTAGATCTGTACCCCGTGTTTTACGGCTGAATCGAGCAAGTAGTGAAGATAGGCAAGCGGATCATATCGTGCCTGACCCGGCATGCGAATGCCTGCTCTTGCGGGAACCGGAATGGGGAGGGGATCGACCCACTCCCCAGGAATATTGAGTTTACCATAGGCGGTCAGCTCGATTTCCAGTTTTTTAATGTTTTCCTCTGATTGAATGTAGACGTAGGCATCTTCCTCTGCCCACTGGCAATCAATCTGTTTTTCCTTTACCAGATTACGCATCCACTTTGCGGCATCGGCATTGCCTTCATAGTACATTCGAGCCTGTTCTTGTCCGAAATGATGCATAATTTCATCAAATATGACACCATGTTGTGCAGATACCTTGGCCGTGGTATGGCCGGTCGTACCATCCAGTACTTTTCCAGCCTCCAGCACGACCACACGCATACCTGTCTGTGCCAGCAAATAGGCTGTAGTAATGCCGGCAATACCTGCACCGATAATGGCCACATCAGCGGTAATATCTTCTGTCAGTTTCGGATAGCTATCGAATTCATGCGTAGCACGCCACAGTGATTCCGGGACCGGGGGCAGACCCGTCTTGGGCTGCTGGTTGTCGCTCATTTTGCTTCCTCCTTGATTATCTTCAATCTATCGAATGGGATGTTGTTCAGCGCAAGTCGTCATACTCTTATTCATGATTGCCAGACTGTTCCAGAAAAAAACGATACGATTCAGATTTTGCAGGGGGATGTTCACAATTTCCTGTGATGCACCTCTGTTTTTTTTGTTAAACATGCTATATGATAAGGTTATCGAAACCGTTTTAGGTATGGGGATAAAATAGAGGTTACACAGCTATAAACGCTTATTATAAAAGGATTAGTTCACCCATTGGAAGAAAGAATACAGCCGCAATTGTACACGTTTTTTACTAGGACATGTATTCGCTATCATTTTAACCAACTACCGATCACCAAAGGAGATTCCATATGACGACCAACCAAACGAAATATCCGTTTCAAGATACAGCACTAGAGTTAGACACCCGGGTGAAGGACCTTGTATCCCGCTTGACTGAAGATGAAAAAATTGAATCCATGCTGCAATATCAGCCGGCAGTAGAACGTTTGGGTGTACCTGCATACAAACATGGTACTGAAGCAGCACACGGTCTGGCCTGGCTTGGAGAAGCAACATCTTTCCCACAACCGGTGGGGCTAGCCTGCACATGGGATGCGGATCTGATGAAGGAGATTGGTTCCGTGCTTGGAGACGAGGCACGTGTATTTTACAAACGCAACCCGGCAGTAAACGGTCTTACGCTGTGGGCGCCTACAGTGGATATGGAACGTGACCCGCGCTGGGGACGGAATGAAGAGGCTTATGGTGAAGATCCGGAACTGACAGCCGAGCTGACGACAGCATTGGTCAAAGGAATTCAGGGCGACCATCCGAAGTATTACAAAGCGGTCGCTACCTTGAAGCATTTCCTCGCCAACAATAACGAAGTGGATCGCGGAAGCGGTTCGTCCAGCATTGATCCGCGCAATATGCGTGAATATTATCTGAAAGCGTTCGAGAAGCCGTTTAAGGAAGGCGGTGCACAGTCCATGATGACTGCGTACAACTCCATTAACGGTACGCCAGCATTGTTGCATCCATTTGTGAACGAGATTGTCAAAGGCGAATGGGGCATGGATGGCTTCGTTGTCAGCGACGCAGGTGATGTGATGGGTATCAAGAACGATCATAAATACTATGATTCCCACACACCGGGTACCGTAGAATCTGTGAAGGCCGGAATTGATAGCATCACGGATGATGCTGATCTGTCCAAGCAGGCGCTACGTGAAGGATTGGCACAAGGTACACTCACGATGGATGATATCGACAAGGCGTTGTTCAATACGTTCCGTGTGCGTTTCCGTCTGGGTGAGTTTGATCCTGAAGAGGGCAATCCTTACGCAGCTATTGGTGAAGAGTCCATGATGACGGAGAAAGCGAAAGAATTGTCTCTCAGAGCCGCGAGAGAACAAGTGGTATTACTGAAGAATGACAAAGGCACACTCCCGCTGGACAAAACAAAAGCAGGTAAAGTGGCTGTGATTGGCCAACTGGGTGGAACGGTCTATCGGGACTGGTATGCAGGCACCATGCCGTATAACGTATCCCCGCTTGAAGCGATCCGTGGCAAAGTAGGCAGCGACAAGGTGGCTTTCAAGGATGGCAATGATCGCATTACGTTAACTTCCGTAGCCAATGGGAAGAAGATTGGACTGGCGGAAGGTGAGAAATCACCTGTTATTGCTTCAGGAGAAGCGGAGACGTTTATGGTGTCCGATTGGGGCTTCGGAAGTTATACCTTGCAAGCCGAAAGCAACGGCAAATATCTGACAACAGATGAAGAGACCGTTACAGCATCTGCAGATGAAGTGTATGGTTGGTTCGTGAAGGAAGTATTCCACCTGTTGCCACAAGAGGATGGCAGTGTAGGTCTGACCACATGGAATGGCAAAACGGTGACTGCACCTAATGGTGGAAACGATGCATTCGCGGTGTCCGAAGATCTGAAAACCTTCGGTGCCACAGAGACATTCAAGCAGGATATCATTGTGAATGGACTTGAGGAAGCGGTAGCAGCTGCCAAGGCTGCGGAAACGGCAATTGTCTTTGTTGGTAACAATCCGCTTGTGAATGGTAAAGAAGAGATTGACCGTCCAAGTCTGGATCTGGCCGAATCTCAGCAACGTTTGGTTGAGGCGGTCTATGCCGCGAACCCGAATACGGTTGTGGTCATCGTGGGAAGTTATCCGTTCACATCCAATTGGGTTCAGGAGAACATCCCGGCTGTATTATATACTTCACACGCAGGACAGGAACTGGGCAACGCAGTAGCTGACGTACTCTATGGCGACTATGCGCCAGCAGGCCGTCTGAATATGACGTGGGTGCAATCAGCAGATCAACTGACGGACATCAAGGATTACGATATCATTCAATCCGGTCGGACGTATCAATATTTTGAAGGCAATGTATTGTATCCGTTTGGACATGGTCTGACGTATGCTACGTTTAAATATAGCAATTTGGAACTTAGCCCAGTTCAAGTGGGTACAGAGGACAACGTTACGGTAACTGTAGATGTAACCAATACCGGTTCAATTGCCAGTGACGAGGTTGTACAATTGTACGTTCGTGCAGGCAAATCCCGGGTGAAACGTCCACTCAAAACGTTAAAAGGATTCCGTCGTCTTCATATCGAAGCCGAAGCTACAGCGAAAGTCAGCTTCACCTTGCCTGTGCAGGAACTGGCCATCTGGGATGTGACTCGTGATCGGTATGTCGTGGAAAGTGGAATATATTCCATCATGGTTGCCAAGTCATCCTCTGATGTTCAGCTGGTTGCAGACCTGACAGTAGAAGGAGAGACAATCCCTGCTCGTAATCTGAGTATTGCAACTCGTGCTGAGAATTATGACGCTTATCTGGGTGTTGACCTGGATGAGAGTAAAGAGGGCGGAAGTGCTGTTCGTGTAGTTGGAGAGCAAGGATGGATTGCATTCAACGATGCAGATCTGGGTGTTGGTGCAACCGCACTGGAAGCTCGTGTATCCGCGGAACAAGCAGGCGCTGTGTTGGAAGTGCGACTCGGCTCTCCGGAGGGTACGCTCGCAGGACGTGTGGAACTGGCACAGGGCGAAGCCCAACAGTGGTCTACCGTGAAGGCCGAACTTACGGGTGCAGTAGGTACGCAGGATGTATACATGGTGCTGTCCGCAGGCGTACGCATCAGTCACTTCGAGATTCGTTAAATTATATAGCTAATGCTAAAGCCTCCGAATACATTCGGAGGCTTTAGTTTGTTGTTTGTTATGAAACGTATTTTTTTATGCCATCTTACACATTTTTTATTTCCCATTAAACGCATTTTTGTTTTCCATTAAACGTATCTTTATTTTCCATCAAACGAAATCATTTTTTGCACAAATTGCTTCAATTGCTTGTTGGTTTCATTCAATTGCTCGATCGTGCTCATGAAATTGTTCACAAGCTCAGCCTGCTCTTGAGAGCTCGCAGTGATCTCACCAAGTTCATTCTCCATGCCCTGAATGGATTGCCGGACCGAGAGAAGAGAGTCCTCAATACGGGCCGTCGCTTCCTTGGTATCGACAGACAGTTTGCGAATTTCTTTGGCAACAACGCCGAAACCTGCACCTGCTTCCCCTACACGAGCAGCTTCTATAGCTGCATTCAAGCCGAGCAGATTGGTTTGTTCGGAGATTTCTCGAATGAAGCTGGCAACTTGAGTTACATTTCCTGATTTCTGTACGGCTTGTTTGGAGTTGTTCCGGATCTCTTCGGTTGTGGCACTGAGTTCTTCGGAGTGCGCGGCAACGTGCTGTACACTGTCAATTAACTGGTTAGTCAGATTTTCGGTAGCATCCATGAGTTGTTGCAGTTGATCCTGATCATCCATACTGTAGAGCAGGTTAAACAGGGCGATGACTTCACCTTGTTCATTTTTAATAGGAATGAAAGCCACGTCAAAAGGAATGCCGAATAAATCTTTAGGGTAGTGATCGAATCTTTTTACTGTACCGCCGTTCAGATCTGCAAAATTTCGATTTCCATCCAACAGAGGATCTCCGGGTTGATAATTCAGTTGTTTTAACGATTCCCCTGCTGAGAAATAGAGGAATTTCTCATGATCAATAATGGACAGGGTTACATCCTGACGGATGGTGTCTCGAAAGAAAGGCATACATGTAATTAATGCTTGAACAATATCCATATAAAAGGTTAATCCTCCCTGGCTACCTTATGTAAACGGTTAAATTTTAAAAAGCTAAATTAATAACTACCTATATAATATACCATCATGCAATAGAGAAGAAAGTAGAGAGAATGGATACAACCTATTTCTTTGAAATAGGCGACTCTACGTCAAAAAGACACGAGTCCTTGGGGACTCGTGCCTACAACATACTGAGCTGTATCGTGACGACCTTTTGAGTGGCTAGTGTTGCACTGACATCAATCAAACGTTGATTCCGGCTGCCGCGGAAGGGCAGGGAGACATCACGTTCAGCTTCAACATATCGCCCGTCGATAATGACGTCGCATAACCGGGCAAGCTCCGCTCTCACAGGGTCGGTGATCAGCTCTTCATATTCGAATCCCGTGTAAGCCCACACTGTCAGATCAGGACGTGCAGCGCGAAGCTGCTGAACCCAGGACGTACATTCTGCTGCCGAGAAAAAGGGATCACCACCACACAACGTAACGCCATCCAGCAGGGGATGGTTCGTCACATCATGCAGAATCTGCTGCTGCCGCTCCTCTGTAAAGGGCTCACCTGCTCGAAAGCTCCATGAATCCGGACTGAAGCAGCCTGGACAGGCGTGATGACATCCGCTGATGAATAACACGGCGCGTAGGCCTGTCCCTTCATTCACCGATTCCGGGATGTAACCATACAGATTCACCGGTGCTTCACCCGATCCCGCACTTCGGCCTGCTTTGCAGCATTGAAGCGTACTTTGTAATCTCCAGTCAGATAACCCGTTACGCGGCGTAAACGCTGGAAATGCACATGGTTCTCGTGAGCTTCGCAGCCTGGGCATACATCCCCGATGACCCCTTCATAACCACATGCAGGGCAGCGATCGATCGGGTGATTAATAGAGAAATATCCGATATCCTGTGCCAGGGCATATTGCACGATCCGCAGGAAAGCTGCGGTGTTGGCTCGAACGTTCCCGTCAAGCTCCACATAGGAGATTGCACCCGCATTACATAACGTATGGAACGGGGCCTCCAGTTCAATCTTCCGATAAGCTGGAAGGGTATGATAGACCGGGATATGGAATGAATTCGTATAATACTCCCGATCATTAACTCCAGGAATGAGGCCATAACGCTCTCTGTCGATCTTCGTGAATTTGCCGGACAACCCTTCAGCAGGCGTGGCAAACAGGGTGATGTTCAAGTTATGCTGCTCGCTCATCCGATCACAGAAATCTCGCATGGTCCGAATAATGTTCAGCGCTTCACGATGTACATGAGTGTCCTGCCCGTGATGACGCCCATAGAGAGCTGTCATACATTCAGCGAGACCGATAAAACCAAGGGATAACGTGCCGTGTTTCAGCAGATCTGCAACGGGTTCATTGGGAGCGAGCTGCTCTCCACCTTCCCATACACCCTCCCGCATCATGAAATCGGATGCCTTGGCAGGTTGCGCGGTCTGGATTCGGTAGCGATGTAACAGACCGTTAGCAGCATTATGCATCACGGATTCCAGTGCGGTGTAGAATCCTGCCCGATCCGCAACGGCTCTGCTGCCTTGGCAGATACCAAACCGGATGCCGAGCTTAACCAGGTTAATGGTGTTGAAGGACAGGTTACCCTTGCCACTCTGACGATTGCGTCCAAACCGGTCAGCCAGTGTACGTGTACGGCATCCCATCGTGGCGATGATCGTATCCGGATCTTCCGGATGATAGAAGGGCAGATTGAAGGAGGCATCCACATTGACAAAGTTGGGATACATCCGCCGGGATGAACAGGTGACTGCGAGACGGAACAAGTCATAGTTCGGCTCGCCTTCAGCCTGATTGATCCCCTGTTTGCACTGGAAAATATGTTGAGGGAACACGGGAGTCTCCCCGTTACCCAGACCTCGGATCGTTGCTTCCAGCAACGAGCGTGATACCAACCGACCTTCCGCTGATGTACATAATCCATAGTTCAGTGAAGTGAACGGAATCTGACCACCTGCACGACTGCTCATCGTATTCAGGTTATGAATCAGCGATTCAGCAGCTTGTCCTGTCTCCAGTTCAGTCTCTTCATAGGCGAAGGCATACGCCTGCGGGCACTGATTCTTCGCTTCGATGCTATCCAGATGAAGCTGTTCATCCCCGATCAGGACATTTTCACCAAAGAGCCGTTGCCCTTTGCGGTAATGTTTGCGGAACGATCGCTGTACATAGGGAGCCAGATCCCAGTCGATTTTATTGGCTGACACACCACCGTATTGACTGTTCTGCTGGGACTGGAAGATGATCGCAATCAAGGCCATGGCAGACATGATGGTCTGAGGTGTGCGAACCGATCCGTTACCTGTATTGAAACCTGCAGCCAGAAGACGGTCAAACGGGATAAAGATGCAGTTGGTCGTTCCGAGTGCATACTGATCCAGATCGTGCACGTACAGATCCCCGTTCTCAACGGCTTGAGCAAGCTCTTCCGGCAGCACATGACGCAGAGCATGCCACTTGGCGGTCTCCGAACCGAGCCTGCTCATCTTGCCGCTGAAGGAGTCTCCGTTCAGATTGGCATTTTCCCTCAACGTATCGGCGTCTTCTGCGCCAATAATTCGTCTTCCCAGGTCGGATAATAGATCGGATGCCGGTGGAGTGGCATACTCAAGCATGTTCATGTAAGGTTCCTCCTAAAATGATTTCGATATCATTCAATTTCCATATAACACTATATGTAGATTCGTCTTATCCATTTATAAACTATATGTGGGTGTTTTGGTGTGATAATGATCACATAGCTTACAGGAAAAAGTGGACTTCCTTTAATTGCTGTGGATAAAGGTTCCCAAAGTCTGAGCGGAAGCGTATAATTTCTAGTTATCCTGCAAGTATAATATCCGAAGTCGGACAAGATGGATTTTGATCAATCTGAAAAGGCGTTTTGCCATAATTTTTCGTTTGTTCAACCATCCGTTTAAGACCTTTTTTACAGAAAATGGCAATAATTAGGAAGTATGATTCTCTTATACAGCTACGGTGTTAATCATATAAGTATAGATTGTGACAGCAATTCGGATTTTTGATGAACCCTTGTACGTGATTAAACATTAATGATCTACAGATTTGATAGTGCAGCTAAGACAAGAGGGGTGGATCATGGGGACGGCAGAAGGCATTACGAGAGGCTTCTATGAAGATATAAAGGAAGCTGCGGCCCATATTGTAGACGTATTAAGTGGTATATTGAAGGTCAATACCATCTTTGTTGCTACGAATGACGGTTTGACGAATGTCATTCTGGAGGCATTCAATCGCAAGGAAGAATTGATTGTAAAAGGTAGCGAACTTCCATTTGAAGATTCTTACTGCAGTTTGGTATTAAGAGATAAAAATGAAAACCTTACCATCCAGGATACATGTGAACATCCGTTGACACGATCCATGGATGTCACGAGCGGACTTGGCAATCGTTTCTTCGTGGGCGTGCCCATCATGCGAAGATCCGGCGAAACATTCGGTACCATCTGTCTGATGGATAATCCTGACTATGTAATCAGTGAGACCGACATGAAGACACTGAAGGCGATGGCTGTATTCCTGGGCTATGTTGTGGACCTGGAGAGCACATTGCATGTTCAGGAGCGTAAATTGAGTGATTCGGAACAAATGCAAGAGCAGCTCCAGGCAGAGAAAGAACGAGCCGAATCGGAGGCCATGACCAAATCACAGATGCTAAAGCTGATGAGTCATGAGATTCGCAATCCGTTGAACGGCATTCTGGGACTGACAGATCTGATGCGTACACCGGATATGCCTGAGGAGCAGTCAGAGTATGTGAATATGATTGAGACGAGCGGCAATATTCTGCTTTCCTTGCTGAACAATATGATGAATTTCAACATCAATGAGGCAGGTAAAACGGTTATACATGATGATCCTTTCGATCTGGTAGGCACTATCGAGAATACCGTTTATCTCTATGCGGGAATTGCGGCTGGCAAGAACATTGAGCTGGGATTGAATCTTGAGCTGAATGTGTCACAAGTATTCGTTGGTGATGAGATCAAGATCGGACAGCTGCTTGCACATGTCATTCAATATGCTCTCGATTCAACGCGTGAAGGCTCTGTCCTGATCACGGCAGTGGTGAACGGAGAAGACACCGAAGAGACGGGTACACTTCTGCTCAAGGTGAAGTACACAGGTCAGACGTTATCGGATAAGAAGATGCAAACCTTCAATAGCCAAGATGAGAATTTGAATATCCAAAAACTGATCGGAAGCAATCTGGGTCTGGCTGTAAGCCAGAATCTCGCGATTCTCATGCATGGCCGTATTCAGGTGAGTAATGTGAAGGAGAATGAGACGGAATTCCACATTGCCCTTCCGTTACGCAGATACTGGGAGTTACCTCAACTCGCAAGTATTCAGCAGAGGTTAAAAGGGAAAAAGGTGTTGCTTGCCAAGGACCCTGACATTCTGCAAGGTGTCTCTTCCCTGATGCGCAGATGGGAAATGGATGTGCGTATGACTTCAGGCTCGAGTGTAGCACATGAGTGGATCAAGGAAGGCTTCAGGCCGGATGTGGCCGTTGTGGATATGGGACTTCTGGAAGGCGGCGCAGTGGATTTTGTACATGAGTTGAAGCAGCGCACGGAGAATCTGCCCGTCATTATTCTGGTTCCCTATGGCATGCATATGGACCTGCATGAAGCGGAAGCCTTTGATGCTGTTCTGACAAAGCCGGTCAGACAAGCTGATCTGTTGAATGCATTGAGTATTACGCTGCCTTAAATGAGCAGATAGATGAAGGAATATCATAATTGGCGCACCTGCTATAGGTGCGCTTTTTTGGTTCTGCTTTTGAATTTTCCATTTTCTGAGCCAAAACTCTTTTCATCCGAGCTGGTTACGTTACAATAGAATGTGAACTTCATCTTTATAACCAATAGAGGAGGATATGCAATCAATGGATTATCGCAGATTGGGTGGAAGCGGACTGAAAGTAAGCGAGATCAGCCTGGGAAGCTGGCTGACGTACGGAGGGTATGTGGAACGTGAAAATGCGGTGAAATCAATTGAAACTGCATTCGATGAAGGCATTAACTTTTTTGACACAGCCAATGTATACGAACGGGGTGCAGCAGAAGAACTGCTTGGGCAGACGCTCAAAGCCTACTCCCGTGACTCTTATGTACTTGCAACCAAAGTATTTGGCAAAATGGGGGATGGTCCGAATGACCAGGGGCTGTCTCGTAAACATATCATGGAGCAATGCGAAGCCAGTTTGAAGCGCTTAGGCGCTGAATATGTGGATATCTATTACTGCCATCGTTATCATACTGAAACACCGATCGAAGAAACACTGCGCGCGCTTGATGACCTGGTGCGTCAGGGCAAAGTATTGTATGTTGGCGTCAGCCAGTGGACTGCGGCTCAGATGGAAGCTGCTTTGGGTACAGCAGACCGCCTGCTCTTGGATCATATCGTGGTCAATCAGCCGGTGTACAACATGTTCGACCGATATATCGAAAATGAAATTATTCCGCTGGGTGAGCGCAAAGGCATCGGACAAGTCGTATACTCGCCGCTTGCTCAAGGTCTATTGACCGGCAAATATACGTCCGTTTCCGATATTCCGGAGAACAGCCGTGCTGCCAAACTGGGCTGGGACGAAGGTAAGATCAATGCAGATCGTATCGGGAAAGTTCGTCAACTGATTGAGGTGGCGGACAAGCTCGATCTGAAGGTTGGTCAACTGGCCCTGGCGTGGATTCTGCGCCAGAACAACGTATCCAGTGCACTTGTAGGGGCAAGTCGTCCTGAGCAGGTCAAAGAGAATGCAGCTGCATCTGGTGTGAAGCTGGATGCTGCCATTGTTGAGGAAATTGAGCGCATCCTTGCTTAATCTCCTGTCAGTACACAAGCTCGGATGATAGATACTCATCCATAAGCAAAGGGATGTCCTGTACGCCTGAATGGCGAACGAGACATCCCTTTTTGTTAAGTGGAACATGACAGACAGGTGATAACGGGCTTTAAAGCGTAAGAGACAGAGAGCGAAGTGGTAAGGCACAGACGCGATTACGCCCTGTATTCTTGGCTTCATATAGTGCACGGTCAGCCTGCTCGAAGAAGTCGTTATCATCGTGGTCATCACAATGATCCGGATATACGGCTACACCGATGGATATCGTTAGACGTATCGTGTGCCCGTCAGGCAGGGCAAATTGATATTTCTCTACCCCTTGCCGGATCGATTCAGCGATAGCCATGGCCTGTCGGTGTCCACAATCGAGCAAGAGAATGGCGAATTCCTCACCACCGTTTCGTGACACAATATCAGTGGAACGCGCATGCTCAACGAGCAGTTGTCCGAGTTGCTTCAGAACTGCATCACCGGCGGAATGACCGAAGGTGTCGTTTACCTTTTTGAATCGGTCAATATCAATGGCAAGCAAGGAGAGCTTTTGTTGGTATTCCCGGGCATGCTGAAGCTCTGATTGAAGTGATTTTTCGAACTGTCTTCGATTGCTCAGATTGGTAAGATGGTCGGTAGATGCTCTTCTCTCCAAAAGAAATAACATTTCATTCGATTTATTAATAAATTCTGCGATGAAATAGATAAAGATTCCACCGACAAAGGAAATCGTCATCTGTAACGGATATACTTTCATTAATGAATTCATGCTGTCCGTGTTTAACATAAGAATAATAAAGATCAACGTAATGCCCAGCAGGTTCATCGTAATAATTTTGGTCAGTCTGGACCAGGAAGCATAGGCGAAATATACACCGGACAATCCGATCAGAGTCATGACAAATCCTGCATCAATGGCAGAGGATGATATGCCGAACATCAGAATACGAAGAATTGAGATAACGAGCCCCGTAACGACCGAAGCCAGTCCTCCCAGATATACTGCTGCGGTAACGATGGCCAGATGCCGTAGGTCTACAATCGTACTTTCGTTCAGAGGGAAGGAATAGTTCATGAGTACCGTGCCATATATGCCGAATAATAAGCCGCCGATCAACTGAACACGTAAGGAGGGAAAAGGCAATCGGATATTATAGAACTTGGCGATGATTCCGGACACATACATAAACGTAATCATGACACAGATATTGATGAAAAAAGTGCTTAACAACCGACATTCCCCCTTTTTACGCACATCCCTACATTTTATCTGAAAAATGGTGCAGTAGCGAACCATATTATCCCAAATTATTGAGGGGATTGCTGGGAAAGTTGTTTTTAATTCCATAGGCTGTTGTGGGCGTGGATATTGACTTCAATATACAATGAGATTTATACTTAATCTAAATCAAAATTCATCCTCTTTAATTGGAAAGACTGTTGTAAGTAGATGTAAGTAGAAGATCAGTGTCTGATTTCATATAAAATGCATTCATAATAAAGGAGAAATGGTTGTGAGAACTTTAAATCTGACGATACAACGGCAAGCAGTATATGATGTGGTGCGCCATTCGGAAGATCACCCGACAGCTGCTGAGGTAATGAATCGACTCGTGGAACAAGGATATAACCTGGCCTATGGCACGGTATATAATTCCCTTCGTTATCTGACGGACAAAGAATTAATACGGGAGCTTAAACTCGGAGAGACAGCAAGCCGATATGATGCCCGCATGGATGATCACCAGCACATTATGTGTGAAGTGTGCGGCAAAGTGGACGAGGTGATGACGGAGGTTCCTCCACAATGGATGAAACAGGTAGCTGAAGAAACCGGATATGCAATCGACCATGCGCATGTGGTCTTTGGAGGTGTCTGCGGGGAATGCAGAAACAAACGGATCAAGTAAAAATAAAGCTGCCTGGCCGCCGTTTACCCATTCGGGTTAAACCCGCCTTGTCCGATTCAACACCTCTTGTGGACAATTGTCCGGTTACACGACGTGTTATTCTGATCAGCCCGATGCCGGGGCAGGTACACGAACTGGTTAAGGCCTTGACGGATAGTTGCTTTGATGTGCTGGTCTTTCACCGCTGGGAACCGGATCTGCATGAACGCCTTGTCTTCGATCTGTTGATCTATGATCTGTCAGTTGCCGGAACCATCGATGCATTCGCTGGGATCAGCAGCCGATTGAACCGGGAGGCAGAACACACAACGCCATGTCTGTATCTGGTCGGTGAGAAGATGATCGGCAGCGCGAGTGGACCGATGCTTCAGGAAGAGTTGTTGGTGTGGCCTGCACGTCCGCAGGAAGCTCTTTACCGGGTACAACGTATGATTGGCAACAGTCCTGCTATGCCCAAACGTGGATTTTTGCCTGAGGAAGGGCAGCGTATCGGATTCAAGGATCTATGGCTGGATCGTGAACGGATGAGTGTGCAGCGCGACAATAACCGGATTCATCTGACCAAGACCGAGTATGATCTGTTGCTCAAGCTGATTGATGCCAAAGGAGCAGTCATTTCCCGTGAGGAGATGCTCAGCGATATCTGGGAGACAGATTTTACGGGTGGAAGTAATGTGGTTGATGTTCATATCAAAAGTTTACGCAAAAAATTGGGCGATAACGCGTCTTCGCCGCAATACATCGTAACAGTAAGAGGAGTGGGCTACCGCCTGGCGGATTAGTCCGCTTTTTTTTATATCTATCGTTCACGTATGTTCATACGTCATTCATGATTGGATCAAGAACCTCATCGTAATCTCATGTGAACCTCATGCAACAGATGAATGGGACATGTTAGAATCAATTTAACAGTTAGATCAAGTCTAAATGTATATTTAAACCGAAGCCGAATATGATTTTAATAGTCGATATATAGCAGCCGTGAGACCCATTAGAGGAGGACGACATGATGACAGAACGTATGACAACCAATCAAGGTGCACCTGTAGGTGACAATCAGAATTCCCGCACAGCAGGCAGAAGAGGACCGACACTGCTTGAAGACTACCATCTTATTGAGAAAATAGCCCACTTTGACCGTGAACGTATTCCCGAAAGAGTCGTGCATGCGAGAGGTGCTGGAGCCCACGGCGTATTCACGCTAGAGCAGAGTATGAAGGCTTATACCACAGCGGACTTCCTGCAAGATCCGGGTACGGAGACCGATGTTCTGGTTCGTTTTTCGACTGTTATTCACGGAACGGGATCACCAGAGACTGCACGAGATCCACGTGGATTTGCCGTCAAATTCTACACACGCGAAGGCAACTATGATATCGTGGGCAACCATCTGCCCGTCTTCTTCATTCGTGATGCCATGAAGTTCCCTGACATGGTTCACTCTCTGAAGCCAGCTCCGGATACCAATATTCAGGACCCAGCTCGCTATTGGGACTTTATGACCCTCTCGCCGGAATCCACCCACATGATGACCTGGTTGTTCTCTGACCTGGGTACACCGGCGAATTATCGGGAGATGGATGGATTCGGCGTACATGCTTTCAAATGGATCAATGCACAGGGACAGGTCCACTATGTGAAGTATAAGTGGGAGTCTGCACAAGGGGTTCGAGGCTTCTCTCGTCAGGAAGCTGCCGAGGTACAGGGCCAAGACTTTAACCATGCTACCCGTGATCTGCGTGAACATATCAAGAACGGGCAATACCCGCAGTGGAAGCTTCAGGTACAACTGTTGAAGCCTGAACAGATGGATGATTTTGCTTTTGATCCACTTGACCCTACAAAGACCTGGCCTGAGGATGTACTCCCGTTCCATACGGTAGGAACCATGACCCTGAATCGAAATCCGCAAAATTTCTTTGCTGAAGTGGAGCAGGCTGCGTTTTCTCCTAGTGCGGTTGTACCTGGAATTGAGCCTTCTGAAGATAAATTACTGCAAGGACGCTTATTCTCTTACCCAGATACACAACGTCACCGGCTTGGAACGAACTATTTGCAAATTCCGGTGAATTGCCCGTACGCACCCGTTCGTAATCATCAGCGTGATGGACTCATGAATGTGAATCAGGACCCATCTCCGGTGAACTATGAACCCAACAGTTCCGGGAACAGCCCGCAGGAAGATCCGGCATACCGGGACAGTCAGGTGCCATTGGAAGGGCACGTTACACGTGAGAAAATCGAGAAGACGGATGATTATACGCAGGCAGGGGAGCTTTTCCGTTCATTTACGCCTGTAGAGCAGCAGCATTTGCTGGATAATCTGATCAATGACCTCAAGGGTGTATCTGTTGATATTCAAATGCGCGCGCTCTGTCACTTCTTCCGGGCGGATGGACAGCTTGGCGGACGTTTGGCCCATGGACTTGGCGTGGATATTTCTGCACATATGCCGTCACAGGATAGAAAATAAATTGCAGTCTGATCATGTATGTATAACCTAATATAGGCTGATATTTCGGTGAAGACCGGGCAGAACCGTGAAATTGCGGAACTCCCGGTCTTTCCGCTTTTTTGGTGAAATGGAAAACAAATTTACAAATCATTTACATAAAATAGCTGACATAGAGGTTGACTTCTCACTTGATGGCACTACAATGAGTAGTGTGAGGGGTGTCAGAATATGAGAATACACAATTTCAAAGTGGGTGAGCGTGGGCTCAACCGATTTTTCGGTCCGCTGGAGGCCAAGATCATGGACATTTTATGGGCTCGTCCTGGCAGCAGCATCCGTGAAGTGCAGACCGCACTTGAACAAGACAAAGACGTCAATTTTAATACAGTCATGACCGTAATGAATCGGCTCGTAGACAAAGGACTGCTTGGCAAGTCTCAAAAGGGCAGAACATCTTTGTACCAACCGGTACAGAGCAAGGAGGAGTTTATGAACGACCAATCCAAGGAACTGTCACATGAGTTGGTGGATGAATTCGGAGCGCTGGCATTGAATCATATGTTGGATGCCCTGGATGAAGCAGATGCGGGTCTGATTGAACGCCTGGAACAGAAGATCAAGCAGTGGAAAAAGGACAGCGATTAAGATGTGGAAGGCCCGCTCGAAGCTGTTGTTTACCGTCGGGTTTGGCATTCCGTTACTCGTGTTCATGCAGATGTTCATGTACGCGATGTACAAGATTTTTGGATGGGATATCCCGTTTAATCTGCTCTGGCTCTGCAATCATTGGATGAGCCGACTGGGTTGGTTATCCGTGGGACATTTTCTGCTCGCACTCGTCTTGCTGACATTCGCCGGGACAGGCTGGTTGCTTACGGTTCGCATGATGAAAACCAGGGCAGCCGTCCGTAAACTCCGCTCCATGGAGATCCGGGCACTGTCCCGTGAACTGGAGTCGAGGTATCACCATCTCGGACAGCCCGGATTCATTGTCGTGGACAAGCCATCCCCTGTCGCATTTACAATTGGTTTATGGAGACCTTGTATCGTACTCTCCACAGGGCTTCTGACGATGCTTGATGCAGAAGAGGAGACTGCGGTTGTGTATCACGAAGTCCACCATCTGTGGCACCGTGACCCACTGAAGACCACGCTGCTGTCGGTGTTTGCAATTATGATGCCTTATATTCCCGTATTGAAGCATACGTCGAAACATTACAATATCGTCAGAGAGATTCTGGCGGACAATGAGGCCATTGAGCGTACAGGAAACGCGGCAGGTATTGGCAGTGCTTTGCTCAAGCTGCTCCGTGCTTGTCCTGAACCTTGGGGAGCAAAAGAACTAACCGTTCAATCGTCATTTGCGGATACGTCGGTAAATGTCCGAATTTCACGTCTGCTGGACCCGGAACAGGACGTCACGCTGAGATTGCCACGCTACGCCGTTCTGATGTCGGTTACCGTTTTCCTGTTGCTGTCTATCTTGTTTGTTTGGTCCATTGGATGAATTAATTTAGCTAAATGTGAGGTCGAGTATAACACTAGGAAGGAAGATGAACATGAATAATAAAAGTGTAGAGATTGGATTACTTTTCTCAAGGATTATGATCGGTTTGATCTTTGTATTGCACGGCTGGAGTAAATTCGAAGGTGGAATCAGCGGTACAGTAGGTTTCTTCGAAAGTATCGGTATTCCCGGATTTCTTGCATCCGTTGTAGCCATCATTGAGTTGGTGGGTGGTGCGGCGATGATTTTGGGTCTGGGTACACGCGTGTTTGCAGCCCTGTTTGCCATCGTGATGGTTGGAGTTCTGTTTACAGCCAAAATGGGTGAGCCGTTCCTGAGTGGTACCGAGTTAGATTATCTGCTGCTGGCTGGTTCCCTGACACTGCTCTTCACAGGAAGCCGCTTCCTGGCTGTGGATTATCTTATCTCCAGACAGGGTAATTCTCGCCAAAATGTGAGTGCTTGAATCCAATAACCATTGCTTAAACGAATAATGGTGCGCAGGATGGTACGACATTCTGTAACGAAGCTCTCTATTGGCCAGCCCGGTTCCGAAGTTGTATTCGCGAATCGGGCTGATCGGTAGGGAGCTTTTTGGTTTGGACGACAAGCCTTTGGTTTGATACAATGAGAATAAGTATGCTACTAAGAAAAAATAAGGAGGATGCATTTTATGATTAACGTCATTCCATCCGATGCCCGCTCCAGCTTTGACCGAGGCTGGCTTCGTGGCAGTCACAGCTTTTCCTTTGGAGAATACCAAGACCCGGATAATACCTCGTTTGGACCGATGCGGGTAGCGAACGACGATGTGATCGCGCCTGGTCGCGGTTTTGGGGCTCACCCGCATAGTGACATGGAGATTGTATCCATCGTACTGAACGGCAAGTTGCGACATGAAGATAACCTGGGGAATGTAGCCGTTACAGGCTTTGGTGGTATCCAGCGGATGTCAGCAGGCAGTGGCATGATTCATACCGAACATAATGCATCCGATACCGAAGAAGTACGTTTGCTTCAGCTCTGGTTCATGCCACAGACAAAAGGGTTGGAGCCCTCCTATGAGACCACATCATTTGATCCAGCGGCATTGGCAGGAGCGCTTGTGCCTATTGTATCGCCAGATGGGGGACCAAGAGTGGCAACCATTCATCAAGATATGACGATCTACCTCAGCCGATTGTCCAAAGACGAGACGTTAACCTTTAATCAGGATACGGGACGTCGCATGTACATTTTCTCCATCGAAGGAACGTTGGGATTGAATGGAGAGTACCTGTTGAATGAAGGCGACACAGCTCGTGTGGAGCAACACAGTTCCATAGAACTGCAAGCAAACGAAGATACATTTTATATGATCATTGATTTGCCGTAGATGGGTGTTGGAATAAACTCCAAGAACAGAGGAGGATTATACGTATGGCGCAACAGGAATGGTTTATGGTTAAGCATGCGGTGACTGGTCGAGGTTTGGCAAACAGCAAAACAGATACACTGTCCTATCGCTTCCAGCAGGAGGGCACAGATTTCGTATTTACCGTGACGGGTCTGGACGAGCAGAGCGTGGAACAGATCCTGGAGCTCAGACAAGAACTGAATGTATTTCGATTCGTCCAACGCAAGGATCAGCCCCTTTTGAAGCACTGGTACTACGTAGAGGGTGAGCGAGTAGTGTATGACGAGGAGCGTCACACGCTAAGTATCTATGCGAAGTCGGAAATTCGTTATGTCCCTGAAGATTATTTTGCCGATTAACTTGTATGTAACGATAGAATTGGAACATCCCAGAAGGTCTCTGTGAATACAGGGGCCTTTTTGCTGTCTGGATTCGGAGAATGCATTCTTAATTTTGCAAAAAGGACCACATAATTCCCTGCTGTCTGGCACAAGCTACCTTGTATAAAAAACGAGCGGAGGGACGGCATATGGCAGACAAAACATCAGGGAAAGACAAGTCCAGAACTTCGGGATCCGCTTCAGAAGAAAAAAAACATGTACCTCTGGGACTGCCGTCCCCGCCTTTTCTGCGGCAGCCGATCAGCGCAGTACATGAGACTCAGATTCAGGCGATAAAGGAGATCTTCTCCGAATGCTCGGATGTGGTTTTCCGTAATGTCATGATCACGCCTGAAGTGAAAGGGCTGCTGGTATACATCGAAGGTATTGTTAATTCGGCTGATATTCAGGATCACATGTTGCGTCCGATTATTCGTGGATTGATACAGCAGCGTACAGACGAACCTGATGTTCCACTGGATGATACACGCGTAGAGCTGACGCAGGTGAAGCGAGTTGAGACTTGGGCTGCTGCGACAGAAGGTGTCCTTGCATCCTCCGCACTTCTGGTGATCGATGGAAGTGCCCAGGCATGGATGTTCAATGTCAAAGGTGGCGTAAGACGCGGTGTGGAGGAACCTCAGACAGAATCTGTCATTCGTGGACCACGGGAAGGATTTACAGAAACATTACGGGTGAACACAGCATTATTACGCTTCAAATTGAAGACACCTGCCCTCAAGATGGTGAGCATGACGCTGGGTACCGAAACCAAAACGGATATCGTTCTGACTTACCTGGAAGGGATCGCGGATCCAAAGCTGGTCCAGGACGTTAAGGAACGCCTGGAAAAGATCAAAATTGACGGCATTCTGGAGACAGGATATATCGAGGAGTTAATTGAGGACCATCCGTATTCTCCCTTTCCGCAGATGCACTATTCGGAGCGTCCGGATACGGTAGCAGGCAATCTGTTGGAAGGGCGGTTTGCCATTATGGTAGATGGTACTCCCTTTGCGCTGATTGCCCCTGTCACGATGTGGCAGATGCTTCAAGCCAGCGAGGATTATTATGAGCGATTCTTTATCAGTAATCTGTTGCGCTGGATTCGCTTTTTGTTCGTAGCCATTGCGTTATTCCTGCCAGCGCTATACATCGCTATTACGACATTTCATCAGGACATGCTGCCAACCACATTGGTACTGAGTATTGCCGGGTCACGGGAAGCTATTCCTTTTCCGGCACTGGTTGAAGCTCTCATCATGGAGCTCTCCTTCGAGGCACTTCGTGAAGCAGGAGTCAGGTTACCGAAAACGGTAGGGCAGGCCGTCAGTATCTTGGGTGCGCTTGTAATTGGGCAGGCAGCCGTTCAGGCAGGGATTGTATCTGCACCGATGGTTATTATCGTATCCATGACAGGTATCGCTTCCTTTACGATTCCGCGGTTTAATTTTGCGATTACCGTTCGTCTATTGCGTTTTCCAATCATGTTACTGGCTGGCATGTTCGGACTGTATGGTATCGTGATCGGTCTGGTCCTGATTTCGGTGCATCTGACCCAGATGACTTCATTTGGTGTGCCTTATCTGTCGGGTCTTAGCCCATACAGCAAAACGGATACCAAGGATATTCTCATTCGTGTGCCGTGGTGGAAAATGATCAATCGTCCATCTACCGTCCATGATAACCAGAAACGGATGAATGAGAAGATCAATGGTTCCCCCGAAGCAGAGGAAGGGTGGTAAACCCATGCAATTTATGTATAAATACCGGGCAGTTATAGCTCTGTTGTTATGTACCTCTCTCATTTCAGGTTGCTGGGATCGAGAGGAAATAAACGATGTTGCCTTTGTAATTGGTGTCGCTATGGATAAGGAGGAACAAAACTACAGATCCAGTCTGCAGATTGCTCTTCCAGGACAATCTGGTTCTTCGGGTAGTGAAGGAGGAGGAGGGGGCACAAGTGGTGATAAATCCTGGTTCATATTGTCCAATACAGCCAAAACCTTTCACGGAACATCTCTTGAAGGGCAAAAGGCGCTCTCACGCAAAATATATTACGCTCATCGGCGTACTATGCTAATCGGTGAGGATTTGGCGAGGGAGGGCGTTGCCCCTATGCTGGATTTGATGACACGTTATCCGCTCAATCGTTTCTCAGCGTTGCCGGTTGTGACAAGAGGAGAAGCATATAAGGTCATGGATACTGATGCACCCATAGAAAAATTTCCATCTGAGATGGTACGGGAATTGTGTTTTTTAAATATGCGAAATCCCCGCTCGCTCAAGACGTTTATAGATTCCATTCTTAGCGAAGGCGTAGATGCTTTTCTGCCCATAGCTTCGGTTGTTGACACTGTGCCCAAGAACTGGAAGGACCCCAAAACGAACATCAAGATGGATGGATTGGCCATTTTCAAGAAAGACAAGCTGGTAGGCATGATCGATAAAGCACCGGCAGATGCACTGATTCTGGCCATGGGTGAGGCCAATGCACCAGAGGTTATGGTCGAGGCTCCAGGGGGAGAAGGAGATATATTCATTAAACTGAACGAGAACAATTCTTCGCTGCATCCCAGTGTCAAGAATGACAAGGTTAAGGTGAGCATTCAAATGTACGCCAAGGGAGTTATCGTCGATAACGAATCGAATTACGGTGACCGGCGGGAGGATGAGATATTAAAGTTAAATGACGCCATCCACAAGAAAATAAAGTCAGATATTGAGGAAGGCATCCGATTGGTTCAGCAGAAGTATCATGCCGATATTCTTGGAATCGGTCGATCTATCCATCAGCACCTGCCGGCGGAATGGGACAAGATGAAGGATCGATGGGAAGTCATTTATCCTGAAGTTGAGGTAACCGTTATTCCCCATGTCATTATTGAAAATGTAGGAGTAATCAATAAACCGATCGGTGTCGTGGAGGAGGAGGTCGTACATGATTAAACCGCTTTTGTTTACCTATCTGGGCATGGCAATTGTGGTCATCTTGATGGATTTCAGACATATGAAGCAGGCAGCAGCCATTAATCGCTGGATATCCTATGGTCTGATTGCATTGGGAACGGTCATTTGGTTCTATGTCACTCACTTGAGTAAAACGGTTTTTGTCACGGTATGGATAAGCCACGTTATTCAGCGATTTTTACCTTTACCATAGATTGCAGATTAACTGACGGAAAGGAGGTATTGTATGAATCAGAGTGTGACTCATAGGCAGATCGTGCTGCTCGTGCTGCTACTTTGTATTACAGGTACGCTGATTCAGCCTCACGCGCAGACCATTTTCTACGCGGAGCAGCATGCTTATCTCTCGTATGTGCCCGTCGTTTTTGTGATGATAGTGTCTCTATGGTTAATAAGTCGGGTCCAGCGACGATTTCCCAATCAGGATCTGTTCGAATCCCTTGTTCAGCGATTCCCGTTTTTGGGGAGAGTAATGGGATTTCTGTACATTCTATTTTTTTTCTTCGTGTTTGCAAGAGATATCCGACTAGCAGGTGACTATATAAGTATAACGCTACTGGAGAACACACCCATTTCCATCATTGTATTATCTCTGGTGGTCATGGGGGTCTTTATCGTTCGAGGCGGACTGGGTTCCTTAATCGGAATGGCGGAGTTGTATGTTACGCTGTTTCTGCTGATCTCGTTGATTATACCTTTCATGCTTATTCAGCAGGTAAATATGGATAATCTCATGCCATATTTTCATGTTGATGTTGCAGGAGTAGGCAAGGGGAGTTGGTACATATTTTCTTTTTATGGAGAGATGATTGCATTGCCATTTGTAGTCAAAGGAAGCGATTTTCGTTTCAAGTCGGTTCTATGGGGAATTATCATCTCTGCACTCCTAATGATGCTTATCCTTGTGGAGACGATAACTGCGATCGGAGTCCCTATTGCTTCCAGACTGGTATACCCATCCTATGAGCTGGCAAGGCAGCTGCAAATCAGTGATTTTCTGGACCGGTTTGACCTTGCGCTGGCAGCAGTAACCATGCCGACCATGATCACAAAGATTGCATTTGATCTATACTTTGTCTGCTGGGGACTGAAGCGGATGATCCCGAAATTGTCGGGAAAGATGATGACGGGCCCGGTCGCCTTGGTCGGATTCGTATGTTCTTTCTGGTTCTTCCGAAACGCGATTCAGCTCAATCGTTTTACCCGGGAATGGACATGGATTGCTATTGTATTTGAAGCACTGTTTCCTCTCGTGCTGTATCTTTTCCTTCGTCCGCGCAAAAAGGTTAAACAAAAATCGAAAGATGCCGGGAAGGACGGAGAGAAAAGACGGAAGGATTCCCATAGTGGAGAGCTCCAGCCTTCCTGATACATTCCATCAAAAATCGTTATAGATGAAACGGCCAAAAGAGGGGAAGTGCAGTTTCCCTTCGAAGAAGTACCCTGTATACTGTAGTCAGACTGATGAACATTCGGCTGAACTAACGGGGGGAACATGAGATGGCTCAACATTTGGCAGGTGTACGTGTAGCATTGACAGGACCGCGAAAGTCGAAAGAGATGTCCTTATTGGTTGAAAAAATGGGTGGCATTCCGCTTGTGCGACCGGCACAGGGAACGGTATTTCTGGATGATCGGAATATCAGGGATGGTCTGGTATCCTGGATCTCGGACCCACCAGACTGGGCGGTATTGACCACTGGCATGGGTCTGGACGCGTTATTTGAAATGGCTGAGGATATGGAAGTTGCGGGAAAATTACTGGATGCACTGTCGGAATCCTCAATTGCGGCCAGAGGATACAAGACGGTGAATGCACTTAGAAAGCGCAAATTAACGCCGCTAGTACGGGATGATGATGGCAGCACGGACGGGCTTATTCGTGAATTCGCGCCACATGATCTCGCAGGGAAAAAGGTGATGTTGCAGCTTCACGGGGAAACAGCTCCCAGACTCGTTTCATGGTTGGAGGAACAAGGAGCAATCGTGCGCCAAGTGCTTCCTTACCGCCATGTTCCACCGGAAGAGGCTGAGCTGGAACAGCTTTTGAATGAGATTGTACAGTACGAAATAGATGCTGTAGCGTTCACAAGTGGACCACAGGTTAGATTCCTGGCGCAATATGCGGCATCGCAGAATAAGCTCGAACCGATGCTGGAAGCTTTCAGACAAGGTGTAATCCCTGCGTCTGTGGGTAAAGTGACGGCTAATTCGATGCGAGAAGAAGGCATTGAAGCGCTGGTGATTCCGGAGGAAGAGAAGATGGGCGCACTCATCGTTGAACTCGGGCGTTACTTCGCAGCGGGACATGCGGACAAGATCCGCAAATAGCAGCAAAAACAGTCGAGCAATGAGTATAAACGAATTCAATCCTTCGGCAGTTTGATGATTCAAAACGAGTGGTATATGCATATGTTATTCCGGGTTCTGATCTGAGTTTTGGATCAGGACTTTTTTCTGTTTTGTCTGAAAATAGAAGAAGAGACAAGTATCATAAGCATGGACATTATTTCCTGAGCGGTGTTATTATGAAGACAATATTGATGAAAACAAGCAAGGTGCTCTTGCGTAAAGCAAGAGGTAACAGGGAATCGGGTGAAAGTCCCGAGCGGTCCCGCCACTGTAATGGTGAAGCCCTTTTTGATCCAAGTCACTCGCTAGCCGGGGAAGACAGAAAAGGAAGCTGATGATCCAGAGCCAGGAGACCTACCTTGCATGTGTCACCGAACCCTTCGCGGAAAGGAATGGTGTACGAAGAATCAGGAATTGGGCGAACAAGCGGTTCGCCCGGCTGGCCCCCTTGGGCCACATAGTCACAGGATTACCCTCTGGGAGTCTGGGACTGTGTTCTTGAGTGTACGTACATGCGTATCCCATCCGTTATAAGGATGGGATTTTTTTGTTTTCCATGAAAGTGATATCCCTACGATCTCCAGTGTTGGAAGAATAGAAGCAAAGGAATAAGTTAACAGAGCTAGGAATTGAACACGCTTAACAGTTGGGGAGAAGGTCGGCATAGCCGTCCTTCTTCACTGTTTAATCCGTACGACAAGTGTGATGAAGGAGGAGAAGCAATGCAAGGTCAAGGCAAGCTGCTAATTATCGGGTTCGGTCCGGGGGCGATGGAACACATCACGAAGCGGGCACTCGAAGCACTTCAGGAGAGTGAGGTTATTATCGGATACAACACGTACGTGGATCTTATCCGACCTCTGTTGAACGGGCAAGCGATTGTGCGCACGGGCATGACGGAGGAAGTAAGTCGCGCGCAAGAAGCGGTCCGGCAGGCGGAGATGGGCAAGATCGTTGCTGTAATCTCCAGTGGTGATGCAGGTGTATATGGCATGGCGGGTCTGGTATACGAGGTGCTTATGGAGCAAGGCTGGAAGCCGGATACAGGTGTTGCTGTTGAGGTTATTCCGGGTGTGTCGGCCATTCAGTCTTGTGCTTCACTTCTCGGTGCCCCCGTCATGCATGATGCATGTACGATCAGCCTAAGTGATCACCTTACGCCGTGGGAGACCATTATTCGCCGGGTCGAAGCCGCAGCGTCAGCTGATTTTGTCATTGCTTTGTACAATCCACGCAGTGGACGACGTACACGCCAGATCGTGGAGACACAGGAAATGATCCTGCGTTATCGTGACCCACAGACCCCGGTAGGTCTGGTGAAGAGTGCATATCGTGAGCGTCAGGACGTTGTCATGACCACACTGGAGGATATGCTGAATCATGATATCGGCATGCTGACGACGGTGATTATCGGCAACTCCTCGACCATGATGTACGAAGGACTCATGGTCACCCCGCGCGGGTATCAGCGGAAATATACGCTGAACACCGCGGAACAGTCGCTCAGACCTCATGAGCGACTTCGCACGGAAGCCGAGCCATGGTCGCTCGGCGCAAGGGAAGCCCGCGCTGCCGCCTCCAGCGATGCAGCGGGCGAGAGCGCGGCCAGCGATGCATCGGCCGCGCAGCCACAGGCGGAGCCAGCCCTGCGCGGCGCAAGCACCGGAGCGGGCACGGCTCCGCAAGGGCAGCCGCCCGCTGGCGCCGGGGCTGCTGCCGCTATGCCTACGGCAAGCCCGGCCGGCAGCGCTGCCACCGCTGTGCTTGCCGGCGAGCGACCTGCTTTCGCGGCGGCAGAGGCCGCTCCGCGCAGAGTCGCAGAAGCGCCACGCGCCGGCGCAGCTGCACTCGCCGCTGAGGCGCTGACGCGGCTCGCGGCAGGCGGAGCGCTCGCGAGTGAATCGGCGAGCCGCTGGCTGGACGCACCAGCGCCGAGCCACACGGCAAGTGCGCCGCAGGCTGCGACCACAACGGCGGTACGCACCGTGCCCGAGCCTGGGCGCAAGGCACCGCTGTTCGAAGTCGGCGTGTCGCCCGGCGTGGGCAACAAAAAATTCACTGCCGCCCAGATGGCGCTGCTGGCGCAGTGTGCAAGTGAAGACGGCGAACTGGAGTACACGCCGGAACACCAGATCATTTTGAGAGTGCCGACCTTTGAACCGGACTCGCTGGTAGAAGAGCTGCGTGCAGCGAATTTTATCGTTGTACCGATTGGAGATGTCATCAAGGTAAAGGCCTGTGACTTCTGCAACATGGAGAAGGATGATGCTGTCCCGATGGCTAACCATCTGCAGGCGGTGATTGGTGGACTGGGTGCACCTAAAGAAACGAGTGTGGCGCTGAATGGCTGCGGCATGGCATGTTATGGGGCGGTGCTGGAGGATATCGGCATTGTGTACCGCAAAGGTGCATATGATCTGTTCCTCGGCGGCAAGAAGTTCGGACGCAATGCTCACCCTGCCCAGCCCGTAGCGGAGGGAATTCCGGGTGACCAGATTGGTGGGATTGTGGAACGCATTGTGGCAGATTACAAGGAAAAAGGTCATCCGAACGAGCGATTCCACAAATTCTTCAAACGGGTCGGCGTGATTCAGGGCTTCCGCCATGTGGATGCACCGGTCACTGTGGAAGTAAACCCGGTATGTGGTGACTAAGTCTTGATTAAGTCCTTGATTGAATCGCTTTCTTCGTGGAGACATGATGGTTTACCTTGCCAGGGCTTATGCAATATTGTGCAATCTTCGCTGGATTTCAGCTGACATAGATGGATTGATGTTTCGAGTAATGTATCGAATGGAATGCCAGAAGAATGAATATGAAAAGCCTGATCTGTGGGTCTAGGCGGGGGAGGAAAAACAGAAGATGGATGCAATATTGTTGGTGGGACACGGGAGTCGTGATCCTGAGGGGAACCGGGAACTGAAGGAGTTTGCAAGTGAGGTAGCAGCGAAGGCACCGGAGAATACGTTAGTGGAGACCTGTTTTCTGGAGTTAACGAGACCGAGTATTGCCGAAGGCGTTACCGCTTGTGTGGATCGTGGGGCAACACGTGTCGTGTTGGTGCCGATCATTCTGTTTGCTGCCGGTCATGCCAAGATCGATATTCCTAATGCCATTGACCGTGCCAAGGCACGTTATCCGCAGGTGGAATTCGTGTATGGTCGTCCTATCGGTGTTCATGAGAAAGTCGTTCAAATCATGCAGACCCGTCTGCAAGAAGCACAACCTGTACTCGTGGCATCCCAAGGCGGAACAGCGGTAGCAGCTCCACCTGCTCCAGTGACGGATGAAGAGACCGCAGTCCTGGTGCTTGGACGGGGAAGCAGTGATCCGGATGCCAACAGTGACTTTTTCAAAATGACCCGGATGTTGTGGGAGAAACTGCCTTACAAGTGGACGGAAAGCAGCTTTATTGGCGTGACTCAGCCCTCATTCCCGGATGGATTAGAGCGCTGTCTATTGCTGGGTGCGAAGAAGATTATTATCATGCCTTATTTCCTATTCACAGGCGTACTGATCAAGCGCATTGATGAAATGACTGCGGAATTTGCAACGGCACATCCAGACATTCAGGTCGAGGTTGGCGGATATTTCGGATTTCACCCGAAGCTGGTTGAACTTGTACTGGAACGGGCCCATGAGGGGTTATACGGACGCGTAACAGCCAACTGTGACAACTGCCAATTCAGACTTGAAGCAGCCAAACACCATCACCACCATCATGATCACGACCATGGGCATGACCACGATCATCACTATGATCACGACCACGACCATGATCACCATCATCACGATCACGAGCATAGTCACGATCACCATCATGAACACAGCCATGCGCACAACCACGATCATTCGGATCATGATCACTCGCATCATCCTGATGGGCACGACCACCAGCACGTACATGCACACGATGACCACGCACATATGCATGACCACGATCATGAGCACACTCATGCTGCCGTCGATCGTCAAGCATCACTCGATTATCATCATGATCATGATGAAGAGTTGCATCATACGCATCACGAGCACGAAGGAACCGTACAGGAAGATGCTTCTCCCGATCAGGCTGAGGTTGCAGCAACTTCAGAGCAGGTGAATCGTCCATGATCTTCATGTTGTGTGGTACGAGTGATGCAAGGGAACTGGCTTTACAGATTCAGCAGCAAGGAACAGACGTGCTGACTTCCGTTGTAACCGACAGTGCGGCGAATAGCTTGACCGAAGCTGGATTACCTGTTCGGACAGGCCGTTTGACTGTGGAAGCAATGGTGGAGCTGGTACGCGAAAAAGGTAGCCGTGCCATCGTGGATGCAAGTCACCCATTTGCCGAAGAAGCACATGCCAATGCGATGGAAGCAGCAAAACAGGCGGGTATTCCGTATATTCGTTATGAACGGACAGGCCTGGCGTACGATGATCATGCGTTACTTCATGTTGTCTCTTCCTACGATGAAGCGGCACTCAAGGCCAAAGAGCTGAAGGGCTCCGTCATGCTCACGACAGGTAGCAAAACGTTACAGATTTTCACCAAGCACCTGCTCGGTGATTCGGACATTCGCCTCGTTGCCCGCATGCTTCCGCGTCTCGATAATATGGAGAAATGCGGTGAGCTTGGTGTGGAACAACGCAATATTATTGCAATGCAGGGACCTTTTTCCCGTGAAATGAATGAAGCCTTGTACAAGCACTATGCGACGACGGTAATGGTTACCAAGGAGAGCGGCAAGACCGGAGCGGTGGATGAGAAAATCCAATCTGCACTCGAACTGGGCATTCATGTCGTGTTGATTTCACGCCCCGAGGCTGAATTTGGAACGGTGTTTGATCATTTTGAAGGTGTACTGGATGAGCTGAAGCGCGTATTGGTGCAGTAGAACACCCCGATAGTCTTAATTTGAATAACGAATATTTGAATGACACCACTACTTGAAGGAGTGAAACGCATATGGATTTCAAAACGGAATTTAAACCGTTGACCGTACAACCACAGGAGATTGAGGGCAAAAGCTTTGAGATGATCACGGAGGAACTGGGTGAGCATCCTTTTACGGATGAGCAGTATCCCGTGGTACAGCGTGTTATTCACGCCTCGGCTGACTTCGAACTGGGCCGTAGCATGGTGTTCCACCCGGATGCCATTCAAGCAGGAATTGCAGCGCTCCGCGCCGGACAATCCGTCATCGCTGACGTACAGATGATCCAAGCTGGCGTAAGCAAGGATCGCATTCGCGGTTTCGGCGGAGATGTGCATGTACATATTTCGGATCCAGATGTGATGGAGGAAGCCAAGCGCTTGAACACTACTCGGGCAATTATCTCGACGCGTAAAGCAAATCAATTGTACGAAGGTGGAATTTACGCCATTGGTAACGCACCAACAGCACTGCTGGAATTGATCCGTCTGGTCAAAGAAGGCGAAGCCAAACCGGGACTGATCATCGGTATGCCAGTAGGATTCGTATCCGCAGCAGAATCCAAAGACGAGCTGCGTAAACTCGACATCCCGTTTATCACCAACATCGGCCGTAAAGGCGGAAGCACCATCGTCGTAGCGGCTCTGAACGCCATCTCCCTGATGGCAGTAAGAGCTGAATCATTAAATAACCGCCCATAGGGTAGATTCAACCGAAAGCCAAACAAGCACAAAACCGCGTAACTACATTCCATGCCATCTCCTAGTGGCATGGAATGATCAGTTACCCAAAACAAACCTCAGGGCATTGTTTAGCCCAAGAGGTGCACTACGCACTGTGCCAGGTGGATGCAGAAGCAGGTAGCAGCGAAGGGGACGGAATCGATTCTGAAGAAGTGGAGCGGTCGCCTTTGTCTCCGGATTTCTCCCTTTAGAAAAGGGAATCGAGGAAATCTGGAGACAACAGCGATCATAAGAACGATCCGTACCCGTAGCGTCCACCCAAGCGCCCAAAGCCCCACCCACGTACGCAGCGTAATGCCACCTCATTTAAACTAGCTAATTAAAGGACGGGAGGTTCAAAACCCATGATAGGCGGCAATACCCCAGACCCCGACAAACCAATGCGTTCCGGTTTCACCACAGGAGCGTGCGCGACAGCCGTTGCCAAGGGAGCCACGCAACTCCTGTTAACAGGTGTTACGCCGGCACAGGCCGTGGTTTCATTGCCCGCGGGCTTTGACCACTCGTTCGAACTGATCGAGCAGGAACTGACCGATGGCGTAGCGACCTGTGCCACCATCAAGGACGCGGGGGATGACCCGGACGCCACGCATCGGGCGAAGATCATCGCGCATGTGTCGTGGCGAGACGAGCCCGGCATGGAGCTGGATGGGGGAATCGGCGTAGGCCGAGTCACGAAGCCCGGACTGCCCGTGCCTGTAGGCGAAGCGGCAATCAACCCCGTTCCGCGCCGCATGATTACCGAAGCGGTAACCCAGGTGCTTGCTGAACATGGCACAGCCAGAGGGGTGCGGGTCGTGATCAGCGTGCCGGAAGGCGAAGAGATCGCCAAGAAGACCCTGAATTCCCGGCTCGGCATTCTGGGCGGTATTTCTATTTTAGGTACACGCGGCGTGGTCGTTCCGTTCTCCACCTCTGCCTACAGAGCGAGTGTCGTACAAGCTATTTCCGTTGCTCAGGCATCGGGCTGTGAACATATTGTGCTGACGACGGGCGGTAGTAGTGAGAAATACGCGATGAAGATGATGCCGGAGCTGCCGGAGGAAGCTTTTATCCAGATGGGTGACTTTGTCGGGTTCGCCATCAAACACGGTAAACGACTGGGCATGAAACGCATCAGTCTGGTCGGAATGCCAGGCAAATTTGCCAAAGTAGCTCAAGGCGTCATGATGGTGCACTCCAAGAGTGCGCCGGTGGATTTTGGATTTCTTGCGTCTGTGGCCCGCGAGACCGGATCTGGAGATGAACTGGCGCAAGCGATCGAGGAAGCCAACACGGCGACTCAGGTAGCAGATATGATGACTGAAGCGGGGTACTTGCCCTATTTTGAAAAGTTATGTACATATGCTTGCCAGCACTGTCTGGAGCATGCGGGAGGCGGCATAACGGTGGAAGTGGTATTGGTTACGATGAAAGGAATGGAACTGGGGAGGGCGGAAATCAGTGAACTCGAAGACAGCAACTGGAGCAAAGAATCGTAGAATCCGCATTATCGGCGTGGGTGAAGAAGGCGCGGCAGGATTGACAACAGATAGCCTGAATCTCATTCAGGAGGCAGATGTACTTGTGGGCGGAGAGCGTCAGCTGCAGTATTTCCCGGCATTTGCGGGTGAGAAGTTAGCGATCAAGAGCGGTTTAAGCGATCTGGTTGTGAAAATAAAAGCGTTGCAGGCCACACACAACGTCGTTGTGCTTGCCTCGGGAGACCCGCTGTTCTACGGCATAGCCGGGTATTTAGCGCGCAAATTAGGCCCGGATCAACTGGAGATCCGGCCTAATCTCAGTTCGCTGCAGCTGGCATTTGCCCAGCTTGGCGAGAGCTGGCACGATGCCGTGCTCGAAAGCGTGCACGGACGCCCGCTCAAAGGCCTCGCACAGCGCATCGATGGCAAAGCCAAAATTGCGCTGCTCACGGACGAGCATAACAGCCCCGCTGCGATCGGGGCTTATCTGCAACAGTTCGGCATGACCGAGTATGATGCCTACGTTGCCGAGAACCTGGGCGGGGCAGACGAGCGTGCCCGCCATTACACCCTGGACGAGCTTGCGGCAGCAGAATGCAGCCCGCTGAACGTCGTGATTTTGCTGCGCCGCAAGGATGCACCTGCGCCGCGCCGGGGGTTCGGTTTTGCCGACGAGGAATTCCAGCAGCGCAAACCGGAGAAAGGCCTGATCACCAAGCGCGAGGTCCGCGCATTCAGCTTGGCTGAACTGCGACTTGGCGTGGATAGCATTGTGTGGGATATCGGCGCTGGCTCTGGCTCTGTGGCGGTAGAATGCACGCGGCTCGCGCCGCAGGGACATGTCTACGCCATCGAAAAAAATGAAGGTGACCTCGTGAACATCGAGGCCAACCGGATCAAATTCCGGACAGACTTCACCGTCCTTCATGCCAAAGCACCAGCAGGGCTGGACGAACTACCGAATCCGGATGCGGTGTTTATTGGCGGCAGCGGCGGTGAGCTTGCCCAGCTGATCGCCTTGTGTGCGTCTCGGCTACGCCCAGAGGGACGCATTGTGGTGAATGCAGCGACCATCGAGACGCTGCATGACAGCATGAAGGCCATGCGCGAAGCGGGCCTGGAGGCATCCGTGACGTTACTTCAGACGGCGCGCAGCAAGCCGATCTTGAACATGACCCGTTTTGACGGATTGAATCCGATTTACGTAATCACAGGACAGCACGGAATAACAGAGGAAGTGGAAGCTGGAGCGGCAGAATGACTTTTCAAGGACAGGACAAGGGGGAAAACAACATGAGTACGGCAGCAGTAGGTACGCTGTATGGCGTGGGTGTCGGGCCGGGAGACCCGGAACTGATTACCGTGAAGGCGTATCGGATGATCCGGGAATGTCCAGTGGTCGCTTATCCGAAGAAGCGCAAAGGCGGAAAATCATATGCCCACGAGATCGTGGAACTGTACGTGAACCCGGAAGAGAAAGAGATGCTCGGCTTGATCTTCCCGATGACCAAGGATCCGGTTGTGCTTGAACGTGAGTGGGGCAAGACCGTTGAAGCATGCTGGGGTGCGCTCAAGGAAGGCAAGGATGTGGCCTTTGTAACCGAGGGTGACCCGAACTTGTACAGCACATTTATTCATCTGGCCCGGCTGATGCGAGAGCTGCATCCTGAAGTGCCGATTAGTTCGATTCCAGGCATTTCATCTGTGTTGGGTGCAGCGGCAGCACTGGATATCCATCTGGCAGACGGAGACGAGCAGGTGGGCATTATTCCGGCTACGGCAGATAAAGAAGCGATGAGGCAGGCGATCGAGCATCACGATACGATTGTATTTATCAAAGTGGCGAAGGTGCTTGATCCGATGCTTGAATTGCTGGACGAGATGGGACTCGGCGGCAAAGCTTCGGTCGTTACCAAGGTCACTTCTCCATATGAACTGGTCTGGCGTGATGCCCGTGAACTGAAAGGGCAGGAGCTGGAATATCTAAGCCTGATGGTGGTGAGCAAATGAAGACATTGGAAGCGAAAGTCTACATTGTAGGTGCAGGCCCGGGTGACCCGGAACTGATTACCGTGAAGGGTTCGAACATTTTAAAGAGTGCGGATATGGTGCTGTATACAGATTCACTCGTGAATGATGAACTGATTGCTACCGCGAAGCCCGAAGCAGAAGTGCTGCAAAGCTCTGGCATGGATCTGGAACGTCAGGTTGAGCTGATGTGTGAAGCCACTCGTGCGGGGCGTAGCGTAGCGCGTGTGCACACGGGTGATCCGGCGATGTACGGCGCGATTCTGGAACAAATGGTGCTGCTGAAACAGCAGGGTGTGGAATATGAAATTATTCCGGGTGTAAGCTCGGTCTTTGCTTCGGCAGCTGCGCTGGGAGCTGAATTGACTGTACCGGAACTCACACAGACCGTAATTCTGACGCGTGCAGAAGGGCGCACACCTGTGCCTGAGCGGGAGAAGCTGCGTGATCTGGCATCCCATCACTGCACGGTGGCGCTCTTCCTGAGTGCGACTTTGGCGAAAAAAGTCGTGGTTGAATTCCTCGCCGCAGGCTGGAGCGAAGATACGCCGGTGGCAGTGGTGCAGCGTGCGACATGGCCTGATCAGAAAATTGTACGGACCACGCTTGCCAATCTGGCAGCAGATCTGCGTGCCGCAGGCATTACAATGCATGCAATGATTCTGGCGGGCTGGGCGCTCGATCCCGATCTCGTGAACCGGGATGCCCACCGTTCCAAGCTGTACGATAAATCCTTCACCCATGGCTATCGCAAGGGAGTGAAGTCCGGTGAGTAATCCGTTTGCAGCCGTTGCCATCACGAAGCATGGCGTGGAGATGGTGCGTAATCTGGCGGGGCAGTTCCAGGGTACGGACGTGTATTATATGAGCAAGTTTGCTCGTGGGGATGAAGAGCAGTTGGGTTATGAGCTGTTCGAAGGCTCAGTGAAGCTGATTTTGCCTGATTTGTTCAAACGATATAATGGCATTATTCTATTCATCTCTTTGGGTGCGGTTGTGCGTATGATCGCTCCGATTCTGGTGGACAAAAAAGTCGATCCCGCCGTGCTGGTCATTGATGACCGCGGTGAGAACGTCATCAGCGTGCTGTCTGGTCACCTTGGCGGCGCGAATGAGTTGACTCGTCAGGTCGCAGAGGTGCTTGGCGCACGCGCGGTCATTACGACGGCTTCAGACGTGCAAGGCACCATTCCGGTGGACATGTTCGGCCGGGAGTTGGGTTGGATCGTGGATAGCTTCGACAAGGCGACACCTGTCAGTGCAGCTGTTGTGAACGAAGAGCCTGTAGCTCTCATTCAGGAGACAGGGGAGCGGAACTGGTGGAGATATAACAAACCAGTGCCGGATCATATCCGCGTCTTCAACAGCCTCGAGGAAACAGAATCATTCCCGTTCAATGCTGCACTGGTCGTCAGTGACCGCTTGCTTTCGGCAGAAGAAGAGGAACGTTTTCTCACCAATGGCGTATTGTATCGTCCAAAAAGCCTCGTGCTTGGCATGGGCTGCAATCGCGGCACATCTGTAGAGGAATTGGAGCAGGAAGTCCTCGCGACCTTAGAGGAGTTATCCCTCTCCGTGAAGAGCGTGCGCAACATTGCCACGATTGATCTGAAAAAGGATGAAGAGGGCTTGTTGGCCCTATGCGCCAAATACGGGTGGGAGCTGGTGACCTACACCCCTGCGGAGCTCAATACGGTGAAGCTTGCGAATCCTTCCGAGACAGTATTTAAATATACTGGAGCATATGGCGTAAGTGAACCTGCGGCGTTGCTCTCTTCGGGAGCCGATCATTGGTTGCTGGAGAAGAAAAAGAGCGGCAATCTAACGATCTCCGTAGCACGGATTTCATTTGAGTAGAGATATGCATGAAGTGAATCTACTTTACACAGGTACTTCGATGACAGAATAACCTTCCGATCACTAGTGTGTATTAATCTTGACCGCATCGCTATATGATGCGGTTTTGTTTAGATTATAGAATTTATACGTTTTCAGCGGAGCTGAAGGATTCGATAATCGCAAGAAAAGCAACAACTAAAACACGAATGTATCATCCTTGATAGTGCTTCGATCAGAAGCTTTTGTTATATTGACGAAAAGGTGGAATTGACGATGACCATTGCAGATCGTAATGCCAGACCCCGACTGATCATTGCAGGCACCGGAAGTGGTGCAGGGAAAACGACAGTAACCTTGGGGCTGATGAGAGCACTCGCCCAGCGTGGTTTGAGTGTACAAGGGTTCAAGTGCGGCCCGGATTATATTGATCCGACATATCATACCGCCGTTACCGGCAGACCGTCACGCAATCTGGATGCATGGATGACATCGGCTGAATACGTGAGAGATACGTTCGAGAAGGCATCGGCAGGACATGATATATCCATTATCGAAGGCGTTATGGGCCTCTACGATGGCAAAGATCCGATTAGCAATACAGGCTCGACTGCAGAGATTGCTCTGATCACGAAGACCCCTGTGATCCTGGTCGTGGATGTACGCAGTATGGCTCGTAGTGCGGCCGCGATTGTTCTTGGTTTTCAACAGCTGGAGCCTGAATTACATATTGCCGGAGTGATCGTCAACCGTTGTGGAAGTGTGGGTCATTACACCATTGTGAAAAAAGCCATTGAGCAGATGTGCGGCATTCCGGTGGTTGGCTGGCTGAAGCGGGATGAAGACATGTCCATCCCCGAGAGACATCTGGGACTGGTGCCTGCCATTGAGCGCGGTGAACTGGAACCGTTATTTCAGCGGGCTGCCGATGTATTAATGGAAGGCACCGATCTGGATCTTCTGCTGGAGCTCGCAGCAAGCGCCCCGCCGCTTCAACAAGAAGAAGGCAGTCTTGCCGCTACTACCCACACGGATTCGGCTAATGCTGAATCCGGCTCGAATTACGATTCACAATTCGATTCAGTGATCCACGTTAATAATCGACATGTATCATATGAAGTACAGCCTGTCATTGCCGTTGCGCGTGATGCGGCGTTTAATTTCTATTATCCCGATAATCTGGAATTGCTCGAAGCGGCCGGGGCTCGATTACAATACTTCAGTCCGCTCGCTGGCGAAGGCATTCCAACGGATGTGGATGGCGTCTATTTGGGCGGCGGATTTCCAGAGGAATTTGCAGCAGTGATTGCAGGAAACATGGGTTTCCTAGGAGGACTTCGTGAAGCAGCGCGTTCGAACATGCCTTTATTCGCAGAATGTGGTGGCTACATGGTACTCGGGGAAACGTTGACCGACCGAGAGGGCGTTACTTTCGAGATGGCGGGCATTATCCCCGCACAGGTGCAGATGCAGAAGAAGCGAGCTGCACTTGGTTACCGTGAAGCGAGTGCGGTTGAGGATTCCTTTTTGCTGAAAAAGGGTGAAGTACTTCGGGGTCATGAATTTCATTACTCCACAATGACCTATCGTGAAGAAGGAATGATTCCTTATGCGTATGAGACCAAGGGGTTGCGTGGCTTGAAGCAAGAAGGGTATGCTGCAGGCAACATCGTGGCGGGGTACACGCATGTTCATCTGGGCTCTTACCCGGCAGCCGCTCGAAGATGGGTGGAACATTGTTTAGCCTATCGACAGGAGCGATATGGGTCAGGAATAATAACAGAGCAATAAACCGCTCAATTCAATAAGCAGAATGGCTCTAATCTCGCTTTTACCTCATGAGTCTTTGGTCGTGAAGTTGGGGAACCCCATTCTGAATTAAAGGTTTTCAGATGAATATGTGGAATGAGTTAAAGACAGAATCATTGGCGAGGGAGGGACAATATGATGAGAACCGTATGTGTAACGGGTGCTGCCCGGGGGTTGGGACTCGCTCTGACAGCACAGATGCTGAAGAGAGGTTATCTCGTGTATGCGGCCGGTCTGGATGTGGAAGATTCCGAGGGGATTCGTGTGCTTGCAGAAGCATACCCTGATCATCTGCGGGCGATCGAACTGGATATTGCGGACGACCTGTCGGTAGCTCTGTTCACGGAGACATTGAAGCTGGGTACGAATCATCTGGATATGCTGATCAATAATGCGGCTATACTAGGAAGTATTACGGATCATATCCGCGGGCCGTTGAATATAGCGGAGATGGCTGAAGTATTTAATGTAAATACTCTTGGCACACTGCGTGTGACTCATTCTCTGTTACCCCTTCTTCTTCAAGGGCAGACCAAGCTGATTGTTGATATCTCTTCCGAGGCTGGAAGTATGGAGCAATGCAGTCGGGATGGATGGTTTGCCTATTGCATGTCCAAAGCTGCTTTGAACATGCAGGCATGTCTTGTGCACAATGGTCTGAAGGATGAAGGCGGACAAGTGATGCTTGTGCATCCCGGTTGGGTACAGAGTTATATGCGGGGAGAATTGGATGCTTCTGCGGATCTCACGCCCGAGCAATCTGCACAGCATATCGCAGTACTTATCGACCGCCATGAGCAGTTTAAAGGAGATCAGCCCGCATATGTGGACTACAAGGGAGACACACTTCCCTGGTAGTGGTTGTATACAGTGAGGTGAACAAGAAAGGAGATTGATTGAATGGATCATCGTAAAAAAGCATTACTACTTGGCGATTATACGCATCCGGATTGGCACCCGCTTCAAGGTGTGGATGCAGAGATTAGCCGAATTTTCCATGATACTATGACTGTGCAGTGCAGTGAGAATCGGAATATGCTGCTGCAAGAAAATATAACCGGGTTTGATGTATGTATCTCATACATGGACGATTGGAAGGGGAAAGTCTCTCCACAGCAGACAGCAGGTTTGTTGTCCTATGTAAGTAATGGAGGTGGGCTGGTCATTATACATAACGGCATTTCGCTCCAAAATCGTTATGAACTCAAACAGATGATCGGTGCCAAGTTCCTGCATCATCCGGCTTATGCACCGCTTGAATTCACTGTAACGGCCGAAAGCCATCCAGTGACGGAGGGTATTTCGAATTTCACAATGGAAGAAGAACCTTATCAGTTCGAGTTTGGTTCTTTTGCCGAAACGAAGATTTTGCTGGAATATCAATCCGAAGAAGGACCGAAGCCTGCGGTTTGGGCACATCGATATGGTATTGGACGTATTGTTTATCTGATGCCAGGTCATCATGTGCCGTCTTTTGCGCACGAAACGTACCGTAAATTACTCCTGCAAGCAGGCAAATGGGCTGCACGATACGTCTGATCGGACGGACATCTTTGCATGCAGAGTATAAGGGGTATAATATAGAGATCAACGAAGAGGAGGATGACAAAAATGAGCGATTTGTTCAAAAAGGCGATCTCGTTAGGGCTTGGTCTTACTGTCGTAAGCAAAGAGAAAATTGAGAAAACCGTGGATGATTTGGTCAAGCGCGGGGAACTTGCGCCCGGTGAATCCAAAGCTTTGGTTGAACGTCTGCTGGAACGGGGCGATGAAGAGCAGGGTCAGTTCAAGAGAATGATTCAGGAGCAGGTCAAGCGAGTGCTTCAGGAAGCTGGTGTGGCATCCGAAAGTGATGTAACCAGTCTGGAACAGCGCGTTGCTGTCCTGGAGAAAAAACTTGCCGAACTGGGCCAATCACCACAACTCCAACCTGATGAATCCCCGGCTCCACTTGAAGTTCCTCCTCCTCTCAAAGGAAACGAGATCGAGTAGATGGCAGTGCGAATCAAACATATCGGCAGATACCGTGAAATTGCCATGGCGCTAGTGCGTCATGGCTTCGGTTATATGGTCGAGGAGCTGGGTTTGTTCCAGTTGCTGGCTCTACCCAGACGGTGGATGTCGCGTGAAGCACACACCACCAAAACGCTGAGTGAACGCATCAGGCTTGTACTGCAGGAGCTGGGGCCAGCTTTCGTCAAGCTGGGGCAACTCGCAAGTACAAGGGCAGATCTATTGCCTGAGTCTGTCATTCGTGAATTGGTGAAGTTGCAGGATCAGGTCCCGCCGTTCTCTTCCGAGACGGCACGGGGTATTTTGGAACAGGAATTGGATACACCGCTGGAGGAGATCTTTTCCCGGTTCGAGGATACCCCTGTAGCTGCGGCCAGCATTGGACAGGTGCATCTGGGCAAACTTCGAAGCGGTGAGTCGGTAGCCATCAAGATTCAGCGGCCGGGTATATCGCGTATTGTGCAGCGTGACCTGGATATCTTGCGTGAACTGACAGCCATGGCGGAGAAGCGCTGGGACTGGGTGAAACAATATCAGATTCCGCAAATGGTCGAAGAATATGCTCAGGCACTGATGGCTGAACTGGATTATACGGTTGAAGGCCGAAATACGGAAAAGATTGCACAGCAATACCAACAGGACAACAAGGTCAAAATCCCGACAATTTACTGGGATCAGACTTCATCACGTGTACTCACGATGGAGTATATCGAAGGCATTAAACTCAATGATCGTGAAGAACTGGTGAGACGGGGTCATGATCTGAATAACATTGCCGAGCGGCTGGTGGATTCATTATTGAATCAGATCTTTATTCAGGGATTCTTTCACGCTGACCCACATCCGGGCAATCTGATGGTATTGAAGGATGGACGTCTTGCTTTTATAGACTTCGGTATGGTAGGCAGTCTGAGTGATGAGATGAAACAACAGCTCGCTTCGCTTATTATTGGGTTAATGCGCAAAGATACGGACAGTATGATCCGGGCAATTGAGAAATTGGGCATGATGCCAGATGACATGGACCTGCGTGGGCTTCATGTGGATTTGGACAAGTTACGTACCAAATATTACGATATTCCCTTTTCCAAGATCAGTGTTGGTCAGGCGTTGAATGACTTGTTCGGCGTAGCCCAGAGGCACCGGGTGGTGATGCCTGCCGATATTCTGCTGCTCGGCAAATCGTTGCTAACGATGGAAGGTGTCATCGAACATCTTGATCCTTCCCTGAGCATCGTAGATATGGCCGAACCCTTTGGCCGGAAGCTGATCAAGGAACGTTTTAGCGCCGGAAGAATCAAGAATCGGTTGTTCCGTAGTGCAGCTGATATGGCTGAGAGTGTCATTGGTCTACCGGGGCAGTTAAGGCAGTTATCATCCATTATTAGCAAAGGCAAGCTGAGGCTGGAGATCAGTGTTCCTGAACTGGATGCACTCATGCGTAGAATGGACCAGATCAGCAATCGGCTATCTTTCAGTATTGTGTTACTCGCTTTTTGTATCATCATGGTGGGCTTGATTATCGGATCTTCGATCAGTCATCAGTCCACGATGCTGTGGGATATTCCGGTCATTGAGATTGGTTTCCTGGTGGCGATTCTGATGGTGGCTTTCCTGCTCTATTCGATATTCAAATCGGGAAGGTTCTAGCATCAGCATGACATCACAAGAGGACCCGTAAAGAGACTTTCTTCAAAGGATCTTTGCGGGTTATTTTTTGTGAATAGAGCATTGATGAGTAAATTATAGAAATATTAAGATAATAGAAGAAAAGGTTCTATTTTTTCACCATAACTGTATTAGTACATATCCGGTCCTGTGACTATAATAATAGGTCAGTACATTAACGGACCCGGTTTTTCTGAGAGGGGAAAACCTATTGGCATCAGGATCAGCTCCTGATGTCGCACGAGTAAGACAACTGAAGGCAGTAATGGAATATCAGCGATACACACTGGAACGGAAAAGAGTGAGTGCTCATTAAGCCGTCAAGGTTATACGGATGGGGAAGAATGATGCCAGCTCAGGCAAGAGCATATACGAATGATGCGGAGAGGAATCCGTTGTTTTGTGCTGTCCTGGGTAGTTAGTTAGTGGTGTACGGATTCCGTTACTCTTCAGTAGGATTGTCCAATATGAGGGATACACGTAGGAGGAACGGCAAAGAACATATGAATACGTTAAAACAACAATGGTTTGGCAACATTCGCGGAGATGTGCTGGCAGGCATTACGGTAGCGCTGGCGTTAATTCCGGAAGCCATTGCGTTCTCCATCATTGCAGGTGTTGATCCGATGGTCGGATTGTATGCTTCGATTACAATTGCAATTGTGATCTCGATTGCTGGTGGAAGACCAGGCATGATCTCGGCGGCAACAGGTGCCATGGCGGTACTGATGGTTGGACTCGTCAAGGATTATGGGGTGGAATACCTTTTTGCAGCAACGATATTGACGGGAATTATTCAGTTTATTTTGGGTATTTTCAAGGTGGGGCGATTCATTACGTTTGTGCCTCATTCGGTACTGACCGGATTCGTGAACGCACTGGCTATACTAATCTTTATGGCGCAGTTAACCCATTTCACGGGAGCGAATTGGATCATGTATGCGATGGTGGCAGGTACGCTGGCGATCGTCTATATTTTGCCAAGGTTTTTCAAAGCCGCACCGGCTCCGTTGATTGCCATTATCGTGATGACGATCATTACGGCGATGTTAAATCTGGATGTTAAGACTGTCGGCGATATGGGGAACCTGACCAGTACATTGCCGATGTTCCACTTGCCTAATATTGCATGGACTTGGGACACGCTGATGATTCTGCTGCCCTATTCATTCACTCTGGCACTCGTCGGTTTGCTGGAATCTCTCCTGACCGCTACCATTGTGGATGAGATGACGGAGACCAAGAGCAGTAAAAACCGCGAAGTACGCGGTCAGGGGATTGCCAACTTCATTAACGGTTTGTTCGGTGGTATGGCGGGCTGTGCCATGATTGGGCAGTCGGTCATTAATGTGAAGTCTGGAGGACGTGGAAGATTATCTACGTTTACTGCGGGTGCATTTCTCGCGATCCTGTTGTTGCTGCTCAGCGGAGTGGTGAAACAGGTGCCGATGGGTGCGCTCGTCGGTGTAATGTTTATGGTGTGTATCGGAACATTCGACTGGAGTTCCATCAAAAATATTGCCCGTGTGCCTCGGGCGGAAGCCTTTGTCATGATCGTGACGGTGGCGATTGTGGTCTATACCCACGATCTGTCGATCGGGGTTATGGTCGGCGTTGTGCTCAGTGTGCTGCATTTTGGCTGGAAACAGACCAAGATTCGCGTACAGGCGAGCCAGGAGCAAGGGCAGAAAGTATATCGGGTTCACGGACCGTTCTTCTTCGGTTCTTCGTCCCGTTTTGTGGATGAGTTCGATGCAGAAGCCGATCCGAAGGAGATTACGATTGATTTCGGAGGGTCACATATCTGGGATAATACTGCGGTTGTGGCTATTGGCAAAGTGAAGTTCAAATATGCGAAGCTTGGTAAAACTGTGCACCTGCGCGGGTTGAACGAAGAGAGCACTCGCATTCTTGAACGGAGTGGATTTGCCACAGCCGGAGGGCACAGTTCGTAACTTGTTTGGAACGAAGTAAACAACGAATAGGTAACATAAAAAGATGCATTTTAATCAGCGTCGCACTTTTTCCGGATTTAATCGGGGAGAGGGCGTCGCTGTTTTTTATTAGAGCCTGAGGCATGCTAGGTCATTTGCACATCATCAGCAACCTGAAGGCAGATCTAGAGTCCCTTGTTTGATACAAGTCACGCTGAACTCGAGATTTTATGCTACAAGTTAGGGGGTAACGCTGTATCCCCTTTTGTTTTGCTTGACTAACGTGTAAACTACAGGGTATGGAGAAGAAGAGCAACGAGTGGATTGCTTTTTAAAAAATTCATTTCATAATCATGATTGATATAAGGAAAGCTAGTCTTGATTGCAGATACTGAAGTCTTTATGAAATGGACTTATCTAAATGAATATACAGAGGTGTAACGATTGGCAAACTTTGAACAACTGGGCATTCGCCCGGAATGGTGTGAGATCCTGAAACATCAGGGCATCACCGTGCCGACTCCGGTACAGGAGCGTTCGATTCCGGTACTGCTGGGTGGACGCGATATTATCGCCGAGGCACAGACAGGCACAGGGAAAACGCTGGCATTTTTGCTGCCGATTATTCAGAAAATTAACGTATCCGACCGTTCGCCGCAAGCCCTGATTATCGCGCCTACGCGTGAGCTTGCGCTGCAAATTACGGAAGAAGCGAAGAAGCTCACTGCTAACGACGATAAACTGCACGTTCTTGCCGTATATGGCGGGCAGGATGTGGACAAGCAACTGCGTAAATTGCAGAACGGTACCCAGATCGTTATTGGTACACCGGGGCGTCTCCTGGATCACCTGCGTCGTGGCACGTTGAAGCTTGATAATGTGAAAAAACTGGTGCTGGATGAAGCCGACCAAATGCTGCACATGGGCTTCCTGGACGATGTGGAAACGATTCTTAGTGAGCTTCCACACAAACGTCAGACCATGCTGTTCTCAGCAACAATGCCGAAGGGCATTCGCAACCTGGCGAAGACCTACATGAAAGATCCGGAAGATGTGAAGGTATCTTCCCAATCGGTTATCCCGATCAAACAGATTCGCCAGCAGGTGCTGGAATGTACGGATCGCGGTAAGCTCGAAGCGCTTCGCGGCATGATTGATACGTATCGCCCATACTTGGCGATCATTTTCTGCCGGACCAAGCGTCGTGCATCCAAGCTGAACCAAGATCTGCGTGAAGCAGGTTATGCAAGTGATGAACTTCATGGAGATCTGTCCCAATCCAAGCGTGAGAACGTGATGAAAGCGTTCCGCGATGCCAAACTGCAAGTGCTGGTTGCTACAGATGTAGCTGCACGTGGACTTGATGTAGAAGGCGTCACGCATGTATTTAACTACGATATGCCGCATGATGCGGAAAGTTATATCCACCGGATCGGTCGTACAGGCCGTGCAGGCGGTACCGGTCTTGCTGTAACGTTTGCAACAGAGCACGACAGACCAGAGCTTGCACGAATTGAACAAGGTATCGACCAGAAGCTGTCCCGCATCCAGTGGACGAGTGAAGGCCCAATTGCTTCGACTGGAGCTGCTAGACGTTCCATCAACAGCCAGGGAGATGACGAACGTTCAGGCGGACGCTCTTCCGGGACAGGCAGTGCCCGTCGCGGTGCAGGCCGTAACGATGGCGGACGTGGGGGTCGTGGTTCCCGCGGCGGCGAAGGTGGACGCAGTGGTGGTCGTAGCGGTGGCCGCAGTGGCGACAGCAGTCGCGGTGCAGCAGGTCGTGGTTCCGCGCGCAGTGGCGACAGCAGTCGCAGTGCAACGGGCCAAAGCGGACGCAGTGGTGGGCGTAGCGGTGGCCGCAGTGGCGACGAACGTAGCGCAGGCCGTGGTTCCGCGCGCACCAGCGACAGCAGTCGCGGTGCAGCGGGCCAAGGCGGCCGCGGTGCAGCTAGCAGCGGCTGGGCTGGACGTAGCGCCGACAAGCGCAGCTCCGGGCGCAGCAGTGAAGGCTCTCGCCGTCCGGAATCCGCAGGACGCGGACCGGCGAAGGGCGACCGTCGCGATTCTCGTCGCGGAAGGTAAAGATTTCGGTGCAAGCGGCGATGCAGCCGCAATTGCACCATGCCATGCTACAGAGATTGGCATGGCGGATAGCATGAGAGGCTTCCGGTACAGAGGTACCGAACCCTCAGATCAAGGGTTGCGACGGAAGCACGTCGCGGCCCTTTTTTCACCAGAATAGAATATGGTTACCGTTTATTGCTCATTGCTCTGCCATAAACTTCAAAACACCTCATCCTAGACCTAAGGATGGGGTGTTTTTGGATTAATTCTTATATCATTAGAATCATAACATTCGATACCTGTTGCCGATGTGCATGCAGGGGTGGTTGAAATTGCATTCGTCTATATACACGGAGTGAGTTTGCACTAAACTACGTTTTTCATTCCCAATATATCCTTGTTACACGTGAACGTCTGCGTACTGATCCCGATATTTCTCGTTATACACCCGGCCCACCGACTCTGCCAGTCCACCGCGTGCCTTGCTCGGATAGCGTTCAATCGTGTGATAGAGCCTCATGAACCGATCCTTGGTCATAAAGCGGGCGTAACGGGTAATAAGACTAGGGAATAACTCAATATATTTGCTCTTGCGCACAGCAGCAGCAGCTACGGCTGTAAGTATCTGAATTCCATTGTGGAGCTGTAAAATGTTCACTTCATAGGTAGCGATATAACGAATCGCATCTTCACGAATTAATTCCGGCTTAAGTCGTGCAATCTCACCGATATATTCAGCCAGTAGCCGCTCGAAGTTGCGTAGCAGCAAGGGCTTGAGCTGCAGATCCATATCACTACGCAGGACAAAAGATTGTAACAATGCAACCTGTTGCAGTCGAACTCGGTCGTTGTAGACAAGTGAGCCGATCTCGCGGAGCATCTCATAGGCCAGTGCTTCATCCTGCTTTCGGGCTTCGGCGACCAGAGCCCAGTTTCGGTTGATGCCCTGTCGGATGATTTCCTCATCCTGTTGCAACGTGCGCTTCAACTCGCGCTGCTGCTCTACCTCGAACGAACGTCTCTGCATGAAGATCAGTAATGCCAGAAGCAGCAGGGAAACGCTGGCTGCCGCCATGGTCTGATCTATGGTCTCACCGAAATAGGTAGCAGCTGCACCGAACAATATCGTAATGAACAGGTCGCGTGCAATTCGGCGTTTCACACGGGAAGTCGCCTTCGCCTGAACGGAATTCAGGGTACCCCGGCCACAGGCCGTGCACTCCTCTTCCCACAGGCAGGTATACTGTCCACAACGGGTGCAGACTTGCAACTTTTCATAGGCATGGGTCGTTCGTTGAAATGGTTTTATGGATACAACTAGTTTAGTGCTCATGCTCAATCACGCTCACCATTCAGAATAGTGTAGAGGGTACGATCCGTGTCTTCGCGGGAGACCGGTTTCCGCCGATGAAGCTGGAGTGTAATTACCTTTATCATGACAAAAAGAAACAATATGGCGAGGCATCCGTATGTAACCATAATCCGTTCCCTTCTATGGCTTGTAATCAAGCGCTGTTATATTGCAGTTTGCTGGCAATAACTATATCATATTTCCATAGTTGGTACTTTTGTGCCAGTTACAGGCGTGAAATCGTCGATTTTTGTCAGTCATTACAAAACTGTAACTCAAGATAGGGGTGCTTTTCAGAATTTATTAGTAGACTGTTAAGATTTCCTTAAGGCTTGACGCCTATAATAAACTATTCCCATTTTAATCTCAAACGTGAAGGAGTACACCCAATGCTGCGGACACGCAAAATACGCTGGCTCAGCGGAACGATGGTTCTGCTGGCAATTCTAACGCTACTGCTACCTCAGGCGTTGCTGCCACAAGCTGCAGCGGCTCAGGCACAGACGAGCGGAATCGATGCGGTACTTGTAGCCGATGTAAGTAACTCGATGAATACAAGTGACCGTGACAAGATCAGTAATGAAGCCATGAAAATGTTTATTGATATGCTGCCCGTCCAGGGGGACAAGGTAGGAATTGTTGCTTATACCGATCAGGTGGAGCGAGAAAAGGCTATGCTGGAGATTCAGTCCGATGCGGACAAGAGCAGCCTGAAGGATTTTATTGATCAACTCGGCCGAGGCCCATATACCGATGTCTCAGTTGGTGTCACTGAAGCCGTAAACATACTGAATCATGGTGCAGACCCATCCCACTCGCCGATGATCGTGCTGCTGGCGGATGGCAACAATGACTTTAACAAAACCAAAGGCCGTACACAGGCACAATCCGACGCTGATCTGGCAAAAGCCGTGAAGGAAGCACAGGATCAGGGTATTCCGGTGTATACGATTGGACTGAACGCGGATGGCAAGCTGAACAAAAATGCACTCGCAGACCTGGCTCAGCAGACCGGAGGCAAGTCATTCATTACCGATACGCCGGATGATCTGCCTCAGATTCTGAGTGAGATCTTCGCCGATCATGCCAAACTGAATGTGGTGAAACTGCCCTCTGTAACGGGAAACGGCAGTTATCAGGAAGTTACCGTGAATGTACCGAACGACAGTGTATTGGAAGCAAATATTTCGATCATGTCCTCGAAGCCGGTGGAAGTGCAATTGACGGATCCATCCGGACAAGCCGTGGATCTGAAGTCGGATGAAGCCAAGCTCTCGACGTCGAAAAGTTACTCATTGGTGAAGCTGTTGAAACCCCAAGAAGGAGACTGGAAACTTCGGGTAAAAGGGGCTCCGAAAGACAGCATCGATATCAACCTGTTGTTCAACTATGATCTTCAGCTCGTTGTGGACCCAATTAAGACCAAGTCCTATACCAAAGGGGACAAGGTTGATCTTGCCGCCAAACTGGAGAATGGCGGTCAGCCGCTTCAGGATAATGACCTGTATACGGATATGAAGGGCACGCTGGTTGTGAAAGATGTGGATACAGGCAAAAGTGAAGAACAACCGCTGGAAAACACAGGTTCTGGTTTTGCCGGAACGTTTGAAGTACCAGACAATCATAACTATGAATTAGTCATTCGTGCAGAAGAAGACAGCTTCTACCGTGAAAGTGCGCCAATCACGATCAACGCGAGTGGAGCAGCCGGAAGTGGAACTCAACCGACAACATCAGGCAGTGAACAGGATAAGCCGTTTCCTTGGTTACCTGTCATCCTGGGTGTTATAGCCCTGATTGTGGTAGGTGTGGGTGCTTGGTTCCTGATGGGCTGGCTGAAACGCAAAAACCGGGGGTTTGTAGGTCAGATGGTTGTGGAGATTCGTGATGAGAACACGGGAGACAAGTCCTATCCGCAATATAAAAAGCTGGTATCCTTCCGGGGCAGGTTCCATCTGCATCAGTTGTTGCAACTGGACCCCGAGCTGAAGGAAACCGAAAAATATGTATTTACGCCCAGCAATGGAGATCGAATTATAATTCGTAACACCGCAGGCGGTACGCTGGAGAAATCCGGTCGTGCAGTCGATGCAAGCTCAGGCGTTGAACTGAAGAACGGTGACCGACTGAGCATCCCGCTGCAACAGGCGGACAAGACCATTTTAATCGAGTATCTGGTTTAAAAATGATTGCCAATAGAAGTTGGAACTAACCGTTTACACTAGAACGCAGAGGACAGAAAAAAGCTGGAGAAGCGAAGCGTGCGCCTTTATCCTCAGATTTTCACATTTGAAAAAGAGAATCAAAAAATCTGGGGATAACAGCGATCGGAAGGTTGTTCTGTCATCGGAGTGGCAAGTGTAATTATGTTGTAGTTCCGACTGCGTTAACTAAAGGGAGGACATGGAATGAAACCGATTGTTAGAGAACATATTCAGCAACTGGATGTATCACTTGGCGGAGGTATTGTCAGTGAGAAAATCAGAGTCGATACGATTGATAACCCCATTCTGATTATCGGTCTGGGAGGAACGGGAATTGACGCGCTGCTGCGCCTCAAATATCAGATTAACCGTCGTTTCAAGCTACCGCAGGACCCAGTATCCAAGAAAAAAATGGACAAGCCGGACAATGTGGAGTTTCTGGCTTTTGAGACGAACGAACAGGATCGTGCGAAAAAGTATAAAGGGATCGGGCTCGATCCGATCAATGAATTCGTGCTGCTGTCCAATGCCGAGATTGGCGGACTTCTTCAGAACCGCAGTGTGCTGGAGCCATATATTACGGACTGGCTGTCTCCGGAACTGAGCATCACGGATGGCATGAACGGTGCCGCAGGGGTGCGTCAGGCTGGACGTCTACTCCTGTTCACCAAGATTAATCAGGTCGTGCAGGCCATCGACAAAAAGATCAAAACCTTATCTGTAGGTACAAACAAAAAACTGATGGTATTCCTGCTGACAGGTTTGTCCGGCGGTACAGGCAGCGGCTGCTTCCTCGATATTTCTTATATCGTGCGCGGCATTATCGAGCGGGATCACGGCTCTGCCGGGATTGACCGCGTGAATACGCTGGGCTACCTGTTCACGCCAGACGTGAACCTGTCCAACAAAAGCTTGAGCGAACACACTCGCGAATACATTCGCAAGAACGGATATGCTGCACTCAAAGAGCTGGATTACTGGATGAACGTGGATAGCCGCGGTGAGCGGTTTACACAGAAGTACGGCAATATTTTAACCGTCAACTCACCACTGCCGCCATTTAACCTGTGTCATCTGATCTCTGCGACGAATACCGAAGGAAAATTGCTGGAGAACGCCTACGATTACTGCATGAACGTCACGGCCGAGAACATTACCAACTTCATGGCAAGTGAGGAGAAGCAGTCGGGTGAGGAGTTTGCGATCCATGACTATATCAGCAATATTCGCACCAACATTGCACAGATGAACAAGGTGTACCCAGCCAACTATGATTACAACATCATTGGTGCATCTTCGGCTGTACTGCCGATTGAAGAGATGACCACCTATCTGGCGTATCGCATGTTCGACAAAATGAACACCATGTTCTCCAAAGCGCCGAACCAGGAGGATACCGAGAAGTTCGCCCGCAAGCTGGGCATTGATCTCGAAAGTGTGGTCAAGTCCTTTGAAGCCCGTGTGCCTGAGCCGTTGCCCGGTTATCAGAACAGCGAACGTCTATCCTATGGCAACGTGGTGAAATCACAGGTTGTGAATATGGACACCGAACTGGAGCAGAACTTCCTGGCTCGTGCTCGTGAAGAATATATCAAGGCGAAGAAACAGCTGCCAGGCGAGATTGCCGGTCAGTTCACCGAACAGATCCGGCGCATGTTTTTGCATCCCGAACAAGGTCCGTTCTATGTCTCTCGTCTAATTTATACGGAAAAAGGATTCTGTGTACTGAAGATGATTCAGTCTTACATCGAAACCCTACGTGAGAATGCCTTCCGCATTCCGCGTGATATTGAAGCAGCTCAGGAGCAGTCTGAAGAGAAGCTCGGCGATGCAAAGAGTGCATTCGTCTCCAAAGAGAAGAAAAAGAATGCTTATATTGAAGCAAAAATTCATGAATACTGGCTGCACGCCGACGTGGAACGCAATGATCAGATGATCGAGTTCTATGAAGATCTGTATGAGTTGCTGAACCAGGAAAACAGCCGCATTTATAATGTATTTACCGAAACGCTGAACGCCCTTAGCTCGATATTCGCCAAGAATGGTGATTTGCTGACACGCGGTGAAGAACAAGCCGATCACAAAGGCAACAAGACATATTACTGGAACGTGGTAAGTGTACCGGATATCGTCAGCGTGGTGGACGGGCTGCTGGATAAGCGTGATACGGACGATCTGATCCGCGACTTCTCCCGTGAATTGCTGGAAAACTCCAGCCAGTGGGTGAAGGAAAACGAGATTGATATCGTCAGCTCCATCTCTGACTTCCTGAGTGAGAAATTCGGTGATCTGATTACCCGTTCCATGGAAGATTTCCTGGTGATCAAATATGGTCAGGATGAGTCAGTCGAGAAATTCGTGGAACGTTTCATTGCTGGCAAGTTGGATGATGAGGCCGTTCCAGTGTTCAATCTGAGCAACAGTACAGGCAGTCTGCATTTCCCTTCATGGGGATTTGTATCGGTACCGGCACAGGCGCCAGGCATTCTGAAAGGGATTCGCAATTATCAGAACAATGCGGTAGGCAAATCTCATTTTACCGTCAAGGAAAGTGAAGTGCGTAACCGGATATTCTGGCTGAACACCCGCAACGGGGTACCGCTTTTTGTCTATACACCGCTCAAAGTTTATGAGGAAAGCTATGAACGTACCATTTTGGACAAAGAAGGCATTGGTCGGCACTTGGTACAAACGGAGAAAAACAACTGGACCTATCTGCCGTCTCCGATTCCGGAAAAATCATGGGGAGATGTGTACGAGAACGCCCGCGTGAAGCAGTATAACGCCCGTGTGCGCAACGAATTCGAGCAGGCGCTTGGATACAACATTGTGACAGCCAAATCCATTGATGAGAATACAAGTAACCGGTACGCGATTGTGACAACAGAAGCGTTTGATTTGTCTGCCAAACTGGGAGCCTATGACATGCGTCTCACGTCCACCACGCCGAACCTCGGCGAAGTGAAGCGGGCCGTGATCGAGCTGAAACGTCTGCAATCCGAAGGGTTGCCGCGTGTAGGAGTTAAGGATATTTTCGGCAGTATTAATGAAGATATGGCTAAAGAAAACCTGGTACGCTCCCCGCAGCTGATCGCACGCGTACGTGAGGAACTGGCGAAGATGAATGCCATCTCGGCCAAAGTCGCGGAACTCGAAGGCATTCTTGCCCAGTACCAGGACGAAGAGCAGTGGTATGATCGCTTCATCGAAGCGTTATATACCGACACCATCGTCAAAAAAGGTGCGCTCTACGTCTATGACCGTGATCCGGAAGAAGACGCATGGGAGCCATTCGCTAACCTGATGAAGAGCCGTAACTTTGCCGAGTATGAAGTGTTTGGTAACTTCCGCGGCCTGACGGAAAAGGACCGCAGTACACTGCTGCGTAAAGCCTCCCGTCGCGATAATGATCTGACGGCTTCAGAAGATATCACCCCATTGCTGACGAAGCTGGATGATCTGGCTGCGCTGTTCATGGAATCACGTGATCGTCTGGAGTATGAACGAGTAGAACTGGCTAACGGAGAAGACATCTATCAGTTCTACAGAACGATGTCGTCGAAGCTGAACGACATTCGCAGAAGGCTGAAGTAAGATGGCGGCCGGGATGGAGTTGGGCTCGAGCAATACCCTGAAGCGCGATCTGGAGAAGTATGCGGTACATTACGCAACAGAGCAGGAGCGCCAAGGCAGCCTGGGTGATGGACGCAGCAGCATCCATTACCCAGCCTTGTTTCTGTTCGTGGGTGATCAAGTTGCACCTGCCGTGTCTGCGGTGAGGGAGATTAACCGGTTGAAATGGGATAATGGAGACGGTGTGGTCTACGTTCAGATCGGGACAGAAGATCAGGAAGTAGATCCGGGTGAAACGAGGAATGATGGCTCATCCGGTGACGACGGACAGGTAACTCTGCACCGCTTGCCACTGTCCACTGGGCAGAAGGAGCGACCGTCCAAAACACGGCGTAAGGATGTACACCGCAGTTTCCATGAATCGGATCAGGCACTCTACGATCTGAATCGTACGCTTCGGCGGGTCAGTAACCGAATTGCCGAATATGGACGGTTGTACTCGTCATTTGATCGGATTTACGTTACGGTGGTAACCAGAGCGGATGATCCGCTGAATGTATTGTTGCCAGAGCTCACCAAGCTGACGGAGACCATTTTGTCCCAAGCCTTCAAGTCGGTGCAGACGGATCTGCATGTGTTGGTCAGCGAGATGGAACAGGTGGATTCCTTCGGGTATGCCAGCGCAGCAGGCCTCGCTTTTCTGCGGGAGCTGGATTATATGCAGTCGCTGGACTACACGTTCAGCGGTAATCTGCTGGTGACGGAGGATGGGATCTCCATTCCCGTAGCACATCCCGCATCACCGTTGTTTGATCTTGTATATCTGTTGTCCGATAAAAATGAGCGTGGAACTGGCGTTCCCGGTGGCTGGATCGAAAATGCCGAGATCATCTGCCGCATCTGCCTGTTGAAGAACAGGAAGCAGGATGGGAATCACTTGGGTACCGTTTCAAGCACAGGAGCGAACACGTACAACAATACATCCTTTAAAAACAATATTCGTACTACCTCTGATCAGCATGGTTATGCAAGCGCGGGTTTTGCCGAGATCAGGCGGCCCAACAAACCGATTGCGCTGACGGTGTTATACCACCTGTATCGGTATCTGCTCGCACGTATGCGGCAGGAGCCGGATTGGAGCATCAAGGACAAGCTTGCTTTCTTCGGACTGGACGCGGCCTCGGTGGAACGTAAAGTCGAAGGCCTGCTGCCCAATGAAGATCTGGTTAGTGGCATGAGCGGCATTATGACGCATAACGTTGGTTTCTCTGAGCTGAAGCCGCTCTCCCTACGTGAAGCGGAGAGAGCGTTGTTCGGACAAGGAGCCGAGTCATACTTCCGCGACAACGTAGTCCGACTTGTGGAGGAACGTGTTCGGGAGCGCAGCTCTAGCAGTTCCCTGCGCCGTCAGGCCGAACAGTCCCGTGTGCAGCATCCTGAGGTTGGTTACTTCCAATGGGCGGCCTGGAGTGGCAGTGAGCCTGGCAGTGTACGTGAGGCACTGCTCGGACTGATTCGGGATAAATCGATGCAGCTTGAATCCGCACGTGCTCTGCTGGAGCAACGTCAGCAAGAGCGTGTGGAAGATCAGTCCTTCAAACGAGCATTGTTCCGTGATAAGCAGAATGTACGCAATCTGATTGATTGCATGCTGGAGCGGGTGTATGTGCCGAAGGTGGAATTACTGCGACTGGAAAATGAATTACATCTGCTGCGTATCTACGATACGGAGATGGAAGAGCTTCACCGTTTCAGTCGCCATATCACAGCATCGCTTGAAGCGCTGGAACACACACTGCGAGAGACAGCTGCCCAAAGTATCGCCGCTGCGGATGAATACATCGGGCAGAACGTGATGGAGTATTACGGCAAAGTGACGGAAGAGCTAATCATAGATTTGGAAGCCAAGCGCGGACGGGATATATGGTTTGAGGACCGTTACATGGGAGACATGAACCGACTCGCAACGGAAGGCGATGATCGGTTGTTGAAACGTCTGATGGAGGTATGTCACTCGTTGCTGCTTACGGCCGAGCCGCTGCAATTGCCATTTGAAGAAGAGCTGTTGCAGCGGGCCAATGTGACGATTGCCTACGGAGACAAAGACGTATTGACCCGGGATGATCTGTTCCGCAGGTTGTACCACACGCTGGAGGATCAGGCCGTCGTAAGGGTGCGGGTCTTCGATTATACACAGGAACATCGGTATGAAGAGAAGTACTTCTTTGGTGACCATCATAGTGCTTTCATGGACTACGCTGCACATGCCGAAGAGACGTCACGCATCTACAAGCTAGGTGTGGTGTACGAAGAACGCAGTAGTGGCGTGGAGAAGCTGAATCTGATGGGCGGTTTCCATCTGGAGGATCTCATGGTGTATCGGAACGGTAAGGTATATTATGACTCCTATACGGAGAATGGCTATGAACTTCACCCCGCAGGTCTGGTGGAGAAGTTGTCGCCCATGCGTTAAGACGCCGACGGTGTCCTGACACCCTGCTACAATCTTGTATTAACTCAGCCTGTTACGGCTGGTATGGAAAGGATGCATGTAGACATGCAGCGAAAAATCAATCTTCTCCTGGTCCTGTTCAGCCTGATTGGCGGGGCAGTGGGGTTTGCGGCAGGAGAAATCATGCTGCGTCAATGGCTTGGGGAGATGCCGCGTCTGTTGCTGATGGGATTATACTTTGGCATACTGGCGCTAAGCGTTGGATTGTTCTGTTTAATCGCAGAGATGATCTCACCCAAGCTGAATGGCGCTTCATGGAAGCTCCGGTATCTGGGACTGTCGTGGAAATTGCTTGTTCCGGCAACGCTGGCTCTGTTGTTTGTTGTTGGACTCACCCTGCAATTGTTGTACCAGATCAATCCGGGCGGTGTGAAGCAAGTGAAAGACATCGTACTGATGATTGATAACTCGGGCAGCATGAGCGAGACAGATCCGGATAACGGACGCTTTGAAGCAGCCAAGACACTGATCAGCCAAATGGAGAGCGACAAACAGGTAGCTGTCATCACGTTTGATGACCAACCGCAGTTGTTGCAGCCGTTTATTGCGCTGGATAGTGAAGCGGCCAAGAATGAGGTTTATGGCAAAATCGATGGCATTGTCACGACTTCGGGCGGCACCAATTTTGATGCCGTGCTGCGGGAAGGCATGGAACAGATTCAGGGCAAACAGGACCCGAAACGCGGTACCGTCGTCATCTTGTTATCCGATGGCTTCAGTGAAGCGGACACGACCGATATTTTGTCCCAATATAACAACGAACAGATTTCCATTAATACAGTCGGCCTCAGTCTGGTGGACCCATCAGGAACGGATTTGCTGCGTAATATTGCCCAGCAAACGGGTGGCATGTACTATGATGTACCGGATTCCGGTGGTCTGAATCTGGCATTCCAGCAGATCTACGATACGATTGATGAACGGACGCTGGTAACGGAGCGTACAGGCATGATGGAGCATAGCGTTTATCTGGCGATTTTCCGTGTAGCAGCCGTGTTACTAATCGGCGTGGCGCTGGGTGTGTCACTCGGACTTGTGTTTGATAATCGTCATCTCGCGCTCAGCTTCGGCATTGGTGGTGCGGTGTCGGGTCTACTGGCAGGGCTTCTGCTGGAATGGGGCCTCGACGGTTCGAACGTGGGTGATACATTTGTACGACTCGGTGCGATGCTCATCTTGTCTGGTGTACTGACCCTGTTCTCCTGGATTGTTCCGATCAAGGAGAACACGCCGCGGAAGAGCAGGGGGCGTCGTGAAGCTGGCGGCGGAACTTCCTCAGCCGAAGGATTCGGTCAGAGAGCAAGAGATACACGCAGCAAAGGATTCTAACGTCGGGAGGTCAATGGAAATGCGGTTTACGGATGCAGACCCTTCGACACCCTTGATTCGAAAACTGACACTTGAGGTGGACGAAGGACGTTGTACACTTCGCTGGCTCTGGCCGGAACGGGTAGAAGCTGTATATGTCGAGCGGCTGGAGCTGGATATGATGAGCGATGATCGTGACGGAGAACAGCCTGCACAGGGCAAGCTGAAGCTGTACACGAGAGAGGAATATAAGGCGAGCAATGGTTACACGGATCGGATCACGGGTTTTGGTGCCTTCAAGTACACGGTGTATGTGTGTCAGATGGAGGACGACGGGCCTGTGCTGATTCGTCAACGAGACGAGGACAACATGGTGATTGCAAGCGCAGGGAAGGCGGATATCCGCTTTTCCATTCGCTACAAGAGCGGTTTTTTTCAGAAACGAAAAAGTGTATTGATCACCGTCACAGCGGAAGTACCTGTTCCAAAGGAAGCACTCTGTTATGTTCGCAAACAGGGCGGGGTTCCGCTGAATAAGGAAGATGGTACGGTGTATCCTTTTGTGAGTGATTTTGCTCCCGGAAGAAATGAGATGCCGCCCGTTGAAGTCGCCAAGGATGATTATGTGCGATTATTCTTCACGGACGGACCAAAATATGGAGCCGCCTATAGATTAATATCAGACTAGATAGTTAGGCTAAGTGTACATCTTTAGTCTGACTGATCAGGGGAGGGGAGTGGCTATGAGCTTTTTTAGTCGGTTTTTGAAGAGACAACAGCCGGAGGAACGTCCGCTGTTTTACGATATTGTATGCCCTTATTGTTTCAGCAAGTTTTCACCGGAAGAGGTAGTGTTCCGCGCCGCCCATCACCGCGATGATGATGAGGACTACGCACTCGGGGAAGATGCGAAGTTGAATCGGTATCGCGAAAGGTTCGGACTCGATACGGTATTTGATATGGAGGCTGTATTGGCTCCGCATGATGTACCGGAGGAACATCGCATTTATTCCGATAACATCGTGATGGGCCTGAACGATCGGTATGGTGTCGTTACACGCCGCCGGTTGTGCCCGCAGTGTCATAACGAGCTGCCTGTTACGGCGGGGAAAGCACCTAGCAATATCATATCCATCATTGGTGCATCCCAGGTGGGGAAATCCGTCTACATGACTTCATTAATTCATACATTGCAGCATTATACGGCCGATCATTTTGACGCGGCTTGTATGCCATTGAATGCGGAGATCAGCCGCCGGTTCCGTGCGGATTATGAAGAACCGTTGTTCGAACGGGGCGATCTGCTGGATTCCACGCAGAAGGAGAAGTTGCAGGAGCCGTTTATCTTCCAGTTTGTGTTCAAGGACGAAGATAAAGCGCCGCTGACGCTGGTGTTCTTTGACGTCGCAGGTGAAGGTATGGTGGAGCAGGATTACCTCGGACTTCACGGGCAGCACATCAAGAACTCTGCAGGTATTCTGTTCATGGTGGATCCGCTTCAGATTCGTTCGATTCGGGACAAAATCCGCATTAACCTCGGCAATGAGCCGGGAGAGTGGACACCACGATACGATGAGCCACGTGACGTGGTACTGACGATGTTCGGAGATTTTATCGCGTATCAGGATAAAGCCAAGACCAATATTCCAACAGCCGTTGTGCTCACGAAAAGCGACATGCTGCATTCCCTCAAGGATGAAGAGGGCGATTATATTAAATCCAACAGTAATGTCTTCCGCAACATGGTGCACCGCGATTGGTTCGACTTAACCGAGTTCGAGAATATCGACGGGGAGATCCGGCGTTTTATCGAGAAGGTGGATCGTCCGTTCAAGGGCACGATGGATGTGTACTTCAAGGACACAGCCTATTTCGCAGTCTCTGCGCTGGGCAGCAATCCGGTGGATATGAAATTGCAGGGTGTGGTTAGCCCGATCCGTGTGGATGAACCCTTCCTGTGGCTGTTGTACAAGCTGAAGTACATTGAGGGGAGAGTGGGATGATGCGTTCTTCCGTAACCCCGCCCATTGAACAACAGTTGTATACCCGAGAGCGGCGCGGGGTGTTTCGCACAACAGAGGGGTTCGATACGGTTGCGGCATCGCCGGGACTGGACCCTTCTTTTATCAAAAAAGTGCTTCACCCCTACTGTGTCTATGATGCTCCGGCGGAGCTAACAGGCCGTAGCGAGAAGGACGAGACGAAGTTTCCGGCTTCCATTCACCTGCTTCATCTGGAGAGTGGAGAGACGATCCTTGGGCAAAATGTGTACCAAGCTGCGGATTTCACCGGGCTGCGCAGTGCCTTTTTCGCTCATAATTACGTCTTGTCTCCCGAACGCTCGGAAGAGCAGATGAAGCAAGGCAGCTGGCTGGATACCGTGTTCGCCACGTCCTATGACATCGAACAAGGCACAGTACTGCCTGCGCTTGCTGAATTGCCCATATCTTCGGGAAGTGGTCCTGATTCGTCGCCAAGTCAGATCCTGAGTGCCTTGAAATTGAATGAAGTGCTGTTCAAGCGCTTGCTCTATGCCGTAATGCAGTCCGTAGCGACACGCAGAAAAGTGTATATTGCACTGGATGTTCCCGCAGAGGAAGTGACCGCCGGAGCGAAGGGATTGCTACGTTTGCTGTACACGGCGTTACCCTATGCATTCCGTCGTCAGCTTGGTTTCATGACGTTTGCCAAGGAGCCGCAGGCCAAGAAGGGCATTCACATCCAGTTTGTAGAGCGTGGTACACTGCGTCCGAAAGACCGGAATACGGAGAAGGATTTCACTTTTGATCTGGTATCCGGGAGAGTTACGCATGCAGATGCATCTGTGGCGAAACTGCCTTATGCGGAATTCGCCTGGTACTTGTTGCAGGAACCTGCTGCTGCGGATGCGTTCTATACGTTTGCCGATGAGATGCTGTCCGGTATGGAGCCTGGACGGGAACTTTCCATTGAAGCATATGGCGAACTATCGGTGTTCTATGGTCTTGAACAAGGCATGGAAGACCTGTATCTGGATAACAAAAGCCATGTCCTGAGTGGTTTGCTAACCTATCTGAAGCCGGAAGGTGGGTCCAAGCAACGTTCACGTCTGAACGAGCTGTTCCTGACTTTGCTTAGCCGGGAACTGGACAGTGTGAAGCGCGAGAATGTACCCGAAGAAGCCGTTGCTGCTCGAATTGGAGAATATTTTAGTGTTGCTGCGCCCGTGGTACAATCCCGGATTGTGGACTATTTCATCTACGGTGTAAATAATGCCCGTGCCCAGAAGCGTATGCGTGCTGTGCAGGAATTGTATGCTGTGCTGGATCGGGATCCGCAGCTGAATCGGGCTTTCTTTGATAAAGTGTTGGCCAATGAATCGCTCACCAAGTTATTGTTTGAGCCTTATCTGGACAATCAGTTGAAACGCACGGAATCAGCAGCAAACGTCGTGGAAGTGATCCGAAGATGGGTTACAGCTCATCCGTCTGCGATTCACAACAACTACTTGCTGGAGCGGACAGCCAGTGAGCTGCGTGAACGATTATGTTCTGCGCCTAATCCGGTTCAGTCTGCTAATGAAGCCCTCCAGCGAGTTAGTGTGCTCGACCGGGTATCCACGGAAGATACGTATGATACAGGCATTACGGCACGAATAGGCCAATCTGAAGCTACAGCCCGCCCTAATCGAAAAGGGGGTTCTCAGGCTGCCAGTCAAGATCCGGCATATCTGGAGGAGTTAACTCGCCTTGCGGACAAGCTGGCCTATGTCATTAACCTGTTTATGATTCAGGATCTGGATCTGGAACGGGTAGATCGTGAACAGCTGTTAAGCATCGATATTTTGCAGCATGGCGATGAGGTTCGGGACTGGGCGGCACGCCAGGGTTCCGATGTATCTGCTCGAACGAACATGATGCTGGCTGCAAGAGCATGGCTTAGTGGTGAGGGGAATGACGAAGAGCAACTGGAGACACTCTCCCTGGCGGAGCGCAATGAACTTCAGCGCTGGACGCGTCGCTGGCTTGCCGGAGAGCTGCAGGCTCACCCGGGGATAGCGGCCTATGAAGCTTTGCCAATGGCTTTTTATCGAGGAGGAAGCGGCAGTAACCGGTTGGATTATCCTGGCCTAATTGAATTTGTTCGTAGTCATGCAGATCGGACTCAAGGGTTGTATCCATTCTTCGAATGGTCAGGGAGTCAACGGATGTTTGTCCGGGGTTCCAATGCACATAAAGGATATGCGGATGCCCTTGTGGCCTATTTCAAGTCCCATGACCGTGAAGCCTTCAAGTCGAAGTCGGCTTTCAAACCGTATTACGCGAGAGCAAACAAGGCGATGAAGCCGGCCTATGACCGTGCCAAGACCGAATTGTCTTCTCCTCTGGTGCGGATGCTAACGGGTAAAAGGAAGAATCTGTTCGGATTAATCCTCTTGATCCTGGTTTTGGGTATTGCTGGCGGTACATATGCATGGATGAATGATTCTGTGGAGCCGCCAGCGGCATCTCCTCCTACCACCGAGGAGCCTGTCATTCCGGCTGAACCTGAGGTACAGCTCGCGGAGCAGATTGCTTATGTGGTTCCTGGGAGTGAACAGGAGGGTACTGAATCAGCTGCTCAGTTGGTCATCCGATTCAGGAATGATACGGGAAGTGATGAGTTTGAGCAAGGATCACTCCAATTGATGATGAAAGATGGCAGCACGCAGGAATTAGATTCAACAGGCAAGTGGGAGAGCTTTAATCGGAATGAAGAACGGGATACCCAAGATGCCTCCGATGGGGGTTCAGGAAGTGCTTCCGAAGGAAGTGCGGATGGTTCTTCAACGGGAAATGTGGGGAACACAGAGCAGACGGAGGATGGCGATCAGCAGGCAGATCCGTCAACGTCAGGTAATGCCACTTCAGATCCTGCTAACGATGCTACAACGGATACAGGGACGAATGCATCGTCTGATGCTGCGAACGGAGACACGGATCAAGGCACCGAAGCAGATCAAGCTACAGGTTCGACATCGCCTGACACATCTGTATCCAATGAACAGGATGCGACGAATTCTTCACAGATGTCTATTGGAGAGGCAGATCGTCTCTATCCGTATGGATTGCAGATCGATCTTCCAGCCGATATGGATGCCGAGAGCGTTGTCAGTGTGAAGAGTACGCAGGGCAGTATGACGGTGATCCAATTGATGCCGCAGCCGAAACTGTAAGTTATTTTATCTGAGCATGTCGCATAAATTCATAGAGCGTCTTCTGACCAATTAATGAAATGCTGACTTCATACCCTAGTGAACGAGAGTGTGTAGATGACCTTGAACTTGAATTTCAAGGTCATCTTTTTTTATTTCAAATGTCGGATATAGCCCATTGCATAAAAATAAATCAGTCATTCACAAATCGGACACAAAATTTTTGATTCAAGAGTTCGAGAGATAAGCAGAATGGATGAAATGCGCGTGATGAATGAGAAAAGCTCTCATATGTATTCTGGAAGAAGGTCTGCAATTTGCTTCAGAATGACTGAACAAAGCAAGAAAAGAGCAGCGAATTTGGTTTTTTATGTTGACAAATGATAATGATTATCAGTATCTTTAATGTAGAAGATATTTGCGCCGGAAATACACTTAATTACAATTTCGTTTTCGTTGTCTATAGCCGGATTACATAACCGGGATAAATGAGAGAGGGATGATCGCATGTTTCGTCTGGAGACGACCAAGCTGGATATCGCTTATGAGGAAAGACTAATTGTAGAGGATCTGAATATTCAGATTCCCCAAGGAAAAATTACAGCACTTGTTGGAGCCAATGGTTCAGGGAAGTCAACCATCCTGAAAACGATGGCACGTATTATGGCTCCAAAAGCAGGTAATGTATTGCTCGACGGGAAGTCCATCCATAAGCAGTCTACGCGTGAAGTTGCCAAGCAACTTGCGATTTTGCCACAGAACCCGACAGCTCCTGAAGGACTTACGGTTACTGAACTGGTATCCTACGGACGTTTTCCTTATCAAAAAGGATTTGGTTCCATGCGTTCTGAAGATAAACGTATGATTGAATGGGCTATCGAAGTGACAGCCATGACTGAATTCCATGATCGTCCGATTGATCAACTGTCCGGTGGACAGCGTCAACGTGCCTGGATTGCCATGGCACTTGCCCAAGAAACAGATATCCTTTTCCTGGACGAGCCGACTACGTTCCTGGATATGGCTCATCAGCTCGAAGTATTGCAATTACTGGAGCAGCTGAATGCCACAGCCAATCGTACCATTGTTATGGTTGTGCATGACTTGAATCATGCTTCCCGCTATGCACATCACATGATTGGTATCAAAAAAGGTAAAGCCATCGCTCATGGCTCACCTGTGGAAGTTATGAACTCGGATGTGCTTCGTGAAGTATTTAACATTGAAGCAGATATCGTGATTGACCCGCGTTCCGGTGTACCGCTCTGCTTGCCTTACGCTCTTGCAGGTGAACGTCAACAATCGAAAACACCAGACCAGATGGTCATGAACAGCGCGATGGTTCATGCAGGTGGACGGACAGAACAACGCGTTCAAGCGACAGGAAGTTAACGAAATGGGCCATACGTGGTCCGTACACTATAGAATGAAGCCGCTGTGCGTAACGCACGCGGCTCATTCGCATTCATGGGAGGTTTGCAACCGATGGGAGCAATTAACTACACGTGGTTAGAGCAATATGGACGTATAACGACCGGTCCGGTTAACGAACCGGTTTTTGGCATGCCTCTGACATTGTTAAGACATCCGGAGAACGCAAAGCTTATGCTCGAAGCCTATAATGAGCATCTGCGTGCGGATTCTCTTCGCTCTGCTGCTGTATACTTCATGCACTCCGTTCGCGGTTTATTGCTCGGAATTCATTATATGACGTCCATGTGTGATACGTCGCTAGACATCTCCCTGGAGAATATCCAATTGCAGTTGGAGGTCCAGGAAGGGCGCCCCGTAATTTATTTTCAACTTACAGATGCAACCGAGCGTGCCCATCCTGGTTCAGTAGACAGCAGTGTTGGAGCTGTATCTCCTTGGCGGAATGAGTTACTTACAGCATATTACGGCGAACAACTGCGTCCCATGATTGAAGGCGTGGCGCTTGCCGGAGAAGCGAACACCGGTCAGATGTGGGCACAGCTCGCATCCATCCTGAGATGGTTCAAGACAACCGTAGTGAAGATGGACATTACAGAATCAGAACGAGAAGCAGTGATTCAGGGATATGAGCATGTCATCGCCATGCCACCGGAAACTCTGGGGTTACGCAAGAACTTGCTGTCATTCAAACCGGTCGAGATTGCTAATCCCCATCAACCTGGAGAGACCATGCTGATGAAGCCGACATGCTGTCTGCACTATCAAGTGTATGGCGGGCAGAACTACTGTTACAGCTGCCCCAAACTAACCAAGGCAGAGCGGCAAGAGCGGTATGATGCCATTGTGGCTGCCAAGTCAGGTTAAAGTAACCCGGAGCCTTGGTATGGGTAGACCGGAATTTGGTAATCGCATCGGATCAGGTCTATAATAATAGGACAGGCTGTAGGATCATTGGATCTCAACTGCTCGTAACAGCCCAAACCAACATATGTCATGGGAGGAATCAGTCATGTCCGTATATTCATATCAGGCGGTAACCACCGCGAACCAGGAAGTCTCACTGGATCTGTATCAAGGTAAGGTATTGGTCATTGCCAATACAGCCAGCAAGTGTGGACTGACCCCGCAATACGGTGAATTGCAAAAGCTCTACGATCGTTATCGCGATCAAGGCTTGGTTGTACTGGGGTTCCCTTGTAACCAGTTTGGAGGGCAAGAGCCAGGTACAAGTGAGGAAGCCGAATCATTTTGCCAGATTAACTATGGTGTGAACTTCCCGGTGTTTGCCAAGGTAGATGTGAATGGTGAGGAAGCACATCCCCTGTTCCAATACCTTAAAGAGCAACAACCCGGTACAGGTGAAACAAACGACATCCAATGGAACTTCACCAAGTTCCTTGTTAACCGTGAAGGTGAAGTGGTTGGTCGTGTTGAACCGAAAGAATCCCCGGAAGCCATGAGCGCAGAAATCGAGAAATTACTCGGTTAATACATGAACGTTAAGAAGCCTATCCTTGCTTATGCGAGGATAGGCTTTTTTAGATGACTTTACATACGACGTAGATTTAGCTTCTCATCAGGTAGATGTAGCTCCAGGATCAAGGCAAGGGCTTACTTAATGTGTAATAGCCTTGATCCGAGGCCAGCTTAAGCAGGTTACGAGCATAGCTTCCGGCCCAGGAGTAGCCGTGTCTTCGTTCCTCACTGATGTCCAGAATGTTCATATACTTCATACCATCCCGATCCGCGTAGAAAGGCACATCTTCATCCACGTTATAGAAACGGTACCAGGTTACACTTCCTGCGTCCGGTTCAAAATATACGGGTCCTTGCCGGTTATACTTGGTTCCATTCTCTCGCACCGTATCGAACCATCGCAGAGCCCCTTTGGCGGCTTGTTCAATCTCGGGAGTCTGAGGCCTGGACATGAGAAAAGCAGTAATTGCCACCGACTCTGATCCCGACTTGGAAGCTAATTCATACGCTCTGCCCGTCACAGGAGCATAGGTCACAGGATCATGCTGCGCACCCCAAATGGTGGGCTGACCATCATTGATAATTTGCGCTTTCAGCGTATATTCAATCCCTTTGTCCAGCGCTTTCTTCAGCTTGCTGCGATCATTGGAGGTCCATATATCGTTGTTAAACCCATGTCTTCGCTCAACAATATCATCTAACAAAACCATCGTCTGTACCATGGCATTGTCGTTGTAAGTCACCGCGTCAGAGTAATTACTTCGTTTGGGATAGACCTGTGGCCATCCTCCAGATGGATATTGGGAGATCAGGATAAAGTCCACCGCTTTGCGAACACTGTTCTTAAATGCCAGATTGCCGGTTTTTTCATACATGTCAGCCAGAAAGCGGATCTCGGAAGTTGTTGCATCATTATCGAAGGTACCAAGTTCAATGCCATTCAGGTCTTTCCAGCCTGATCGTGCTGTTACACCATCCCAGGGGGCTGCGTACTGCTCTTTCATGTCTTTGTAAAATCCTCCGTGAGGCATTTGCCACGAAACGATATTCAGGGCGTAGGCCGTATCTTTGGCCAGATCGCCAGTTGCAAAATGACTGAAATCCCTGAACTTCTGAAGCAGCGAAGACACATCGGTACCTGCTGGGACGTTGGAGGACAGAACCTCGGTTTTAATCGTAACGGGTGGAGAATCTGCAGAAGCAGAAGCGAAGGGGATCGCTACTCCAGTTGTCATCATGGTGATGGCAAGCGTAACGGGAACCATGCGGAAAGCAACAGACATTAAACTTTTCTTCAAATGAACGCCTCCTGAACGAAATGAGATCTGGTGGTTTATTTACATAAAATCCATTTAAAGGATCATTGTTATTGTAAGCGCTTACCAATTTGAAAATCAACCCTGTCATGAAAATTAGTGCATTTATTTTTGTACAGGCAAAACCTGAATGGGGAGAGGGCTCTCCTGAAAGCACCCATAACAGGGATTGCGGAAGCCATTACATAGCATAAACTGACCTGGATCCGGGGACAATGAAATCAATAAAACGAAGGGAAGAAAGGCTTAAATAAAGGGAATAATTTCTTACCACAAACTTTTTTTTGCTTAACCTATTGCAATGTGAAAAAGATCACATTATAATGAGTGTATAAAGTGAAATAAATCACATACACAGTATCGATTAAGAAGTGAAATGTTTCACAACCACTATAACGTTATATTCAAACTCATTTATATATTTCGAGGAGGAACTTTTAATGAAAATCGCAGTTATCGGATGTACACACGCAGGGACCGCAGCCATCGTAAATACCGCCAAATTGTACCCGGATGCTACCATCACGGTGTATGAGCGCAATGACAATATCTCCTTCCTATCTTGTGGCATTGCGCTCTACGTAGGTGGGGTCGTTAAAGACCCTGACGGCTTGTTCTATTCTTCGCCTAATCAGTTAGCAGAGCTTGGTGTTGTAACCAAGATGCTTCATGAAGTGACGGCAGTCGATGCCGAAGGCCATACTCTTCAGGCTAAAAACCTGAAAACTGGGGAAGAATTTGAAGATACGTTTGACAAACTGATCGTGACAACGGGTTCTTGGCCTGTCGTTCCGAAGCTTGAAGGCATCGACATGGATAACATTTTACTTTGCAAAAACTACAATCACTCCAATACGATTATTGAAAAAGCCAAAGATGCCAAACGCGTTACCGTTGTAGGTGCAGGATATATCGGCGTAGAGCTGGTGGAAGCTTTCCAGATGAACGGCAAGGAAGTTACCCTGATCGACAGTGTGGACCGGATTTTGAACAAATACTTGGACCCTGAATTCACGGATGCGATCGAAGATACGTTGACTGGACGCGGCATCAAGCTGGCTCTTGGTCAAACGGTACAGAAGTTTACTGGAGAAAATGGCAAAGTGACCAAGGTGATCACGTCCAAAGGGGAGTTTGAAACCGATCTGGTTATTCTGTGCATCGGCTTCCGTCCGAATACAGAGCTGCTCAAAGGCCAAGTGGATATGCTGCCAAACGGTGCGATCATCGTGGATAAATATATGCAAACTAGTCAAAAAGACGTCTTCGCAGCGGGTGACAGTTGTGCAATTCATTACAACCCGACAGGCAAAGCATCTTACATTCCACTGGCGACTAACGCTGTGCGGATGGGTACACTGGTAGCCCGCAACCTGGTTCGCCCTACGACACCGTATATGGGTACACAAGGAACATCGGGTATCAAAATTTATGAGCAAAATATTGCGGGTACCGGGATGACGGAAACATCTGCTGCTGACGAAGGTCTGATTGTGGAATCCGTGGTACTGGAAGACAGCTACCGTCCGGAGTTCATGCCTACGGCTGAGAAACTGTTACTCAAAGTGGTATATGAGCAGGCTACTCGTCGAATTGTCGGAGCACAAGTAATGTCACAGGTTGATCTGACTCAATCGATTAATACGATCTCGGTCTGCATCCAAAACAACATGACCGTAGATGAACTGGCCTTCATCGACTTCTTCTTCCAGCCACATTACAACAAACCGTGGAACTTCTTGAACACGGCGGGTCTGCAAGCACTGCCTCCAATAGAGGTAAAAGCACCAGCAATGGTGTAAGGAAGCCATAAAATCAAAAAAAGACTGGCGAGCATATCGTCAGTCTTTTTTTGATTTTTCTATGAAGTTACATCCTAGCATGCGCTATATATCTTGCTGTCATAGACATTGAATGACAATCATGGATAACGACTTTTGTGATTAACATTGTGATAATTTGCACAAAGTTTTACATAGGACCAAGATACAATTAGGATATGGCGTTCGACGCGTAACTAAGGAATTTCCAAATGGTTTTGTTTCAATGATGAATGAACAGTGAAGGAGAGGATGAATGATATGGCAGCAAAAACACCTCTTGAGGTTGCACAATATACGGCGCAAACAGGGATGAAGAAGGCTCAATATCCGGTATCTTCTGTACTGGTGCTCAGTTTTCTGGCAGGGGCTTTTATCGCGCTGGGTTTTCTACTGGATATTCGGGTCATTGCTTCTGCGCCGGCAGATTGGGGAAGTCTGGTTAATCTGATTGGAGCAGCGGTATTCCCGGTTGGATTGATTATGGTGCTCATTGGTGGGGGCGAGTTGCTGACGGGTAATATGATGGCTGTTCCACTCGCGACGATTGCACGGAAATTATCCGCGGGCAGCATGTTGAAAAATCTGACGTTAGTGACGATTGGTAACTTTGTTGGAGCTTTGTTTGTCGCGTACGCGTTTGGACATGTGCTTGGTCTGACTGGAGAGGGCGTATATCTGGCGAAAGTCGTGGATATGGCTGGACATAAGCTGCATGATGGATTCCTACAGGCTTTTATCTCCGGTATCGGCTGTAACTGGCTCGTGGCGCTGGCCGTGTGGCTATCTTATGCATCCGATACGATGAGTGGCAAAGTACTGGGCATTTGGTTTCCAACGATGGCATTTGTGGCGATCGGATTCCAGCACGTTGTAGCCAATATGTTCCTCATCCCTGCTGCAATCTTCGAAGGATATTATTCATGGGGACAATATGTAATGAATTTCATTCCGGTATGGCTCGGGAATCTGACTGGTGGGGCTCTGTTTGTAGCCGCAGCTTATTGGATGGTATACCTGCGTGAGTTGGAGCCGAAAGTGAAGCCAGAGATAGCAACATCAATCGAACCAGTGGAGACTGAGGCTAGAGCGATGTGGACCAAACAAGCGTAGAGGACATTGCGTAGCATGTGTGCACGTATTACAGAAGAGAAGACGATTCTGATCTTGCTCGGTTTCATGGCGAATATGCTGTGACGGAGAAGGTCGGGATCGTTTTTTTTGTATGGGGTCCTTGTTGGAATTCAACGCAAAGTAAATTCGCCATGACAAGGTTCGGGGGAACGAAACCTGTTCATGGCGAATTTCGGGAGTGGTCCATGATATGGCATGAGGAGGAAGTGGGGAAACACTAGCCTAATGCCTTATTTTTAATTTACCCCTGAATTCTGAAGTTGAATCAAACGACAAAACATTTTTTTGAAAATAATTTGAAGCTGCTATAGCGGCGAATATTAGGCGAAAATATACTGTTCTCTTTACGTGATAACCTCGAAGAAGATATGATATAGGGATAGCTTTTAAAGAGGGGGAGCCATACGATGATCGATCAGGAGAATGGGGTATTTGCAGCGGTATGCCCGCTCGATTGTCCGGACACTTGTGGTCTGTTGTTACATAAAGAGAACGGTAAAATTGTGAAGGTGGCAGGCAATCCAGATCATCCGATAACAAAGGGTGCCATCTGTAATAAAGTCAGAAATATGACCGAGCGGGTGTATCACCCCGAGCGTCTACAATATCCGATGAAACGTGTAGGAGCCAAAGGCGAAGGCAAGTTCGAACGAATTAGTTGGGATGAAGCGATTCGCGAGATTACGACCAAATTCACTGCATTGTCCGAGACCTACGGCCCGGAGAGCATCCTGCCCTACAGCTTCTACGGCAACATGGGCATTCTTGGCGTAGACGGTATGGACCGACGTTTCTTCAATGCGCTAGGTGCGAGCGTGCTGGAGCAGACCATCTGTAATGCCGCCGGAAATACCGGCTGGAAATATACGATGGGCGCCAACCGGGGAACGGTCCCGGAAGATACGGAGCACGCGGATCTCATCTTGGTATGGGGCGGTAATATCGTCAGTACGAATATGCATCAAGTCGTTTTGGCGGAGAAAGCCCGGAAGAACGGCGCCAAGATCGTCGTCATCGACGTTCATCGCAATCGTACGGCTCAATGGGGCGACTGGTTTATTCCGCTGTACCCGGGCACGGACAGTGCACTGGCGCTGGGATTGATGCATGTGCTGTTCGAACGGGGATTGACGGATGAAGCGTTTATGCAAAAGTATACGGTGGGTCATGAGGCACTGCGTGATCATGTCCGCAGTTACACTCCTGACCGGGTTGCACGCATTACGGGCGTGCCGGAGGAGACGATTGTGGAGCTGGCCGAACTATACGGCAACGCACAGGCAGCCCATATTCACATCGGCAACGGCCTCCAGCACCATGATAATGGGGGGATGAACGTGCGTAGCGTTGCGTGTCTGCCAGCCATTACAGGGCAATGGCTGAAGCAAGGCGGCGGTGCCGTTCGCACCAACAGCTACGCGAGCACGAATAGCGACGCGCTGGAACGTCCGGAGCTGCGGCAGAATCCGGAGCCGCGAGTGGTGAACATGAACCGGATTGGTGAAGCGCTGCTGGAAGCGGAGCAGCCAATCCGGGCCATGATGGTCTACTGCAGCAATCCACTGGTGGTGGCACCGGATACCGAGCGGGTAGAGCGAGGTTTTGCACGGGAGGATCTGTTCACGGTTGTGCATGATCTGTTCATGACGGATACAGCGAAATATGCAGATATCGTATTACCAGCCACATCTTCATTTGAAGCGACGGACCTGTATACCTCTTATTGGCATCAGTACGTTCATCTGCAAGAGCCGGTGATTGCACCGATCGGGGAGAGCAAGAGTAATGTCGAACTGTTTTCCCTGCTTGGACAGGCCATGGGGTATGACCCTATGATCTTCGGAGAAACGCCGGAACAGATGATTGAGGACGCACTTCAGGGAACGGACAACCCCTATATGAATGGAGTCACGTTGGAGGGACTGAAGGAACATCGATTCGTGAAGCTGGATATGACGCCACATGCTGCATTTCTGGATCAGCTGCCCACACCTTCAGGCAAAATCGAATTGTATTCGGAGACGATGGAACAGAGAGGCCTTCCGCCACTCCCAACCTATAGCGCCCTGGTTGAAGGATATGATGGGGAGAATCCGGCTGGACCTGCCGATACCTATCCATTGATGTTCCTATCGCCGCCAAACCATAATTTCCTGAACTCCACCTTTGGTAATTCAGCCAAACATCAGCGTTTGGAAAAGATGCCTCTATTGCAAATGCACCCCGAGGATGCCATCCGTAGAAACGTGGAGGATGGAGATGCAGTGGTCGTATGGAATGATCGCGGACGCATCGAACTTACCGCCAAGGTGAGTGAAGCCATGTTGCCAGGAACCGTCATCAGCCAAGGCTTATGGTGGGATGGTGACGGGAAGAAGCAGCGAGCGAATTCACTGACGTCCAATCGGTTGTCGGACATGGGGAACGGGGCTACCTTCTTCTCGGCCACTGTCGAAGTGAAGCGTCAATGAGTGTGCTTGCAGCGTGAATTTTTTGAGGTAAGATGAACAAAGGATCGAACTTGAGCAGGATCTAAAGAGCAATAGATGTAACACTTCCAAAGTCCTTCGCTCTGGCTGGTTATGCCGTCAGGGCAAAGGCTTTTTTGGTATGTTAATACGTTTTTATGGTACTAAGGAGAATGGATTAGAGATGATGAGATGGCTGGATAACTATCCAAAAGAAGTGAGAATATTTTTATTAGCAAGTCTGGTTAATGCAACAGGCAGTGCACTGATGTGGCCGCTGACCACCATGTATGTGTTTGATGAGCTTGGACGGACGATGGCTAACGCCGGTTTTGTAATCCTCATTCAGTCCCTGGGTGGCATCTTCGGACAATTGCTCGGCGGTTCGTTATATCACCGGGTAGGCGTGAAGAAGCTGATCATTGGATCACTGGCGCTTAATGCGTTAGGTTTGTTTGCACTGCCCTGGATTAGCGCGTATTGGGTCATATTTATATGTGCGATGGGCTGGATTGGTCTGTTCAGTTCATTGTCGCTGCCAGCGATTCAGGCCTTTATTGGCTTCCGGTTTGCGGAGCGACGCGGTGAATTATTCAATATTATCTATGTGGCGAACAATATCGGGGTGGCGATTGGTACAGCGCTGAGTGGTTTTCTGGCTGACTTTTCCTATCACCTCAGCTTTGTACTGAACGGGGTGACCTCAGCCGGGTTCGCGATTTTCTTCTGGTATTATCTGTCGCGAGTCGAACCGGATCAGGGGGAAGTACATCTGACGAAACGCAAAACCGTTCCCGATGGGCCGGGCGTCTGGGCACTGCTGGGCAATACCCGATTATATCTGTTTATGAGCCTGGGCGTGCTGTTCCTGTTATTCGGCAATTCCATCTGGAACACAGGCGTGTCCCCGTATATCATTTCTGAGGGTATGGAAAAAAGAATGTACGGTCTGCTCTGGACCCTGAACGGGGTGCTGATCTTTGTGGGACAACCTTTTACCAGCTGGGTGAAACGGACCATGGCCCGTACCTCCACTGCCCAGATGACGGCGAGTGCGGTATTCTATGGCATGGCCTACATTGTCATGATTACCATGTACAGCTATCCGGGCATGGTGCTCGCAATGGTACTTGCCACGTTTGGAGAGATGCTGATCTCCCCTGCGACGCCTGCCTTCATATCGGAGCATGCAGGCAGGGCAGCACCTTTTTACATCGGGATATCGGGTGGGATTGGTGCAGTTGGACGGGTTATCGGACCCTATGCGATGGGAGTCATGTATGACAAACAGGGACTTATTCCTGTAGCGTGGCTGGCAACAGGTACAGCAGCGATTGCGGTACTTGGTTTTGTATTGCACGCGGTGTTGAACCGTAATCGTGAGGTGAAGGAGTATGGGATGGACGCCTAACAGATCTCATCGGGTTGGATAGGATGCGGAAGGAAGAACGAGTTGAAGTTGACGGTAAATCCACTGCAATCTGTCTGCTCATCCGTAAATTATGGTTGACAAAAAAATATATTTATGCTATAATTTACATATAAAAATATTCCGTATATAATAAGATTCTCCTGGCCAGGGGAATCTTATTTTTGTTTGTACGGGAGGAATAAGTATGAAGCAAAATGAATCCAGTATCACATCATTGATTTCGACTTTTGGCCGAGCCTATCACAGCCAACATGACACACCCCTCATTTTCGATGATTTTATGGCGAGATTGCTGATCTCTCCTCAAGAGTTTTCAGATATCAGCAATAACATGGTTAGAGGCATTCATTTTTTCAACCCGGATATGGCTCACCAGCTCAAGGATGACCCGGAAAAGGTTCTAAAATGGATTACCCAGGTACAGTTATCTCCAATAACTCTGGCTCGGGCCGCTTACTGTGAGCATGTACTTTTGCATGAAGTCGCGTTGGGATTGAAGCAGGTAGTCATTCTTGGCGCCGGGATGGATACGTTTGCTTTGAGGCATCCGGAATTGGAAGACACGCTGGATATCATTGAAGTGGATTATCCGGCTACACAGCAATTCAAGAAGGAGCGGCTGAATCAGGCCGAGCTGACTATTCCGGACAATCTTCACTTTGTACCCATGGATTTTACGCGTGAGCTTTCGAATGACAGCTTGACTCTTGAAGGGTTGAAGAAACGGAAGACGTTGGCTAGTCTCTTGGGTGTTTCGTATTATTTGCCTAAAAATGATCTGTTTAACGTGATTCGTCATGTGTTTGCGAACCTTCCAACCGGAAGCTCTATAGTTCTGGATTATGCAGATGAGCACCTTTTTGAGGAAAAGGGAATGTTTAATCGGGTTGAAAATATGGTTAAATTGGCTGCAATGGGTGGTGAGCCGATGCAATCCGGCTACGCATATGTGGAGATGGAGGCCTTGCTTGATGAAGCAGGGCTGCTTATTTATGAGCATCTGACTCCCGAGGCGATTCAGGAACAGTTTTTCCAGGATCGAATCGATCATCTACGGGCATTTGAAACGATACATTTCATTCACGCAGTAAAAAAATAAATCGATTTGGGCATGTATGGTCACCTATATAGCCCCCATATGCATAGCAGCAGCCAACCTTCACCCTGTGGCAGGGTGAAGGTCGTTTGGTTTGAACAAAGGACCAGCATAAACCTTGATTCGGTAGCCAATAACTTCGCACGTGATACAAATGTTCAACAATCAGACTTGTTAGGGTTCAATTCCATGTCATTCAACGTTCTCCCCTCTATTTGTGCATAATGCCCATATAATAGAATGGAACTGGTTAAAAGGCAGGAGGATGCATACAATGTACAAGGTTTTGTTGGTCGATGATGAATTTATGATCTCGGACGGGATATCCAGTGTCGTGAACTGGTCCCGATTAGGAACAGAACTGATCGGCATTGCCCAAGATGGATTGGAAGCGCTTGCTTCAATTGAGCGGCAACGTCCCGATATTATCATCTCGGACATTCGCATGCCGGGAATGGATGGCTTACAGCTGGTTGAAGCAGTGGCGGAGAAGTATCAGGATATCTCATTCATCATGCTCACGGGTTTCACCGAATTCGAATATGCGAAGACGGCCATGCATTATGGAGTGAAGCACTATCTGCTCAAGCCCTGCAGTGAAGAGCATCTCGTACATGCTATTAGTGAATTGGTTAGTGAGAAGCGGGAGTTAACCGATCAGGAACATTTTGTGCAGTCGATCCAATATAATCTGGAGCGTGTACTGCCGCATGCCAAGGAATATTTTCTGAAAGAGCTGGTCACAAACAGAACATACGGGGTCAAGGAATGGAGGTATTTCGAGGAATTATTCGATGTACAGTTCCAGGATCAGCGTGTGCGGTTGTTGCTGGTAGAGATTGAGGGGGATCATGAGTATTTGCACTTGTTCGCGGTCAAGAACATTGCCGAAGATATTTTTCACAATCCAATCTTAAGTGCCACGGTTGGGGGGCATGTGCTACTAATCATGGAGGACAAGTTGTCTGAAACGCAGTTGTTCCATAATATCGATGAGATTCGCGCCACATTTACCCGATATTATCATGACGATCTCACGATTGCGCTGAGCGAGCCAGGAGATCTATCGCAGGCACGCCATTTGTACATGCAGACGCTGGTCTATCTCAATTACCGCTTTTACCTCGGTGAGGGCAGTCTTATTATGGAGCGGGATATTTACTCTCCCGGGGAGCACAGTCTTCCTGAATTCGAATACGATCCGGAGCGGATGGTTACTGCAATCAAGGCTGGACACTGGCAGGAAGTTGGAACAGAGCTGAACCGGATGTTTCAGCTGCTTGCCAGCTTGCGATACGATATATCCCAAACGAAGTCCTATCTTATTCAGATGTTTATGGAGATGATTCGACTTAGTGGCTCTGCCGAGATGAAAAGGTATATGGATCAGTTGCCAGGCATGATTGAATCCAGCACGCTGCATTCTTTTCAACAGTTTCTGCTTGCTGTCGCCAAAGAAATCACCCTGCGCCGCTACGAACAACACCGCTCCAGACAATCGCAGATGGTAGGTAGTGTGAAACAGTTGGTAGAGAAACGCTACAGGGACGAGACACTGACACTCCAGTCCATCGCCGGGGAAATATACATGAATCCAGACTACATCGGCAAAATGTTCAAAAAAGAAACCGGTGAGAAATTTACGAACTATGTGTTAAGCTACCGCATCCGTAAAGCATTGGAGCTTCTCGAGCAGGACGGGAACTACACTGTATCCTCGCTTGCTGAACAGACAGGCTTTGGTGCCAACTGGCCGTATTTCAGCAAAATGTTCAAAAAATATACGGGCTTCTCCCCTTCGGAGTATAAAAAAGTACCCTAGTACAGTGTTGCTACCGTCTTCTGCGTAGCTTACCTGTATATCCGATCCACATTGATCTACGATCGTGCCCTGTATGCCATTCATCGGCAGCAGGGTCTTTTTTTGTCGGACGGAACTCGGTTTTGAACATCCATTTACCGGAAATGAGCATGGGAAGAAATGGTGCTCGCTTCTATCATTAGAAGTGTCATGTTAGTGAATCAATACCGAGAGTGGAGGGCGAGTGGATGGAGCTGAATCGAAGCCGGGGGATTGAACCTGGGCGTTTGAAGCCAGCTGGCAAATGGAGTTCGGTGAAAAAGGAACTTGTCCGCAACAGATACGTCTATCTGATGCTCGTTCCTGTTGTAGCCTACTATCTGATTTTCAGCTATGGGCCAATGTACGGGCTACTGATGGCATTTCAGGAATCGTACAACCCGATCAAAGGAATCTTGGCAGGCGAATGGGTCGGATTTGACAACTTCACCATGTTTTTTGAAAGTTATTATTTCTGGCGACTGATTAAGAACACACTGATTTTGAGTTTTTACAGTATTGTGTTTGGTTTCCCGGCTCCGATTCTACTAGCACTGTTGCTGAATGAAGTCCGGAAAAAGTGGTTCAGAGGCGCAGTACAGACCATCAGTTATATGCCGCATTTTATTTCGGTTGTCGTCGTGGTTGGAATGTTGAAAACGTTCTCATCTCTGGACGGTGGGTTATTTAACGTCATTCGTGACTTTTTCGATCTGCAGCCGATTATGTTTCTGGCGGAAAAAGATATGTTCCGTCCGATGTACATCCTGTCCAACATATGGCAGGGCGCAGGCTGGGCCTCGATTATCTTTTTGGCAGCACTAAGTGGTATTGATCCTCAGTTGTATGAGGCTTCCAAAATTGACGGCGCAGGCCGCTGGAGACAGCTATTACATATTACACTGCCGGGCATCATGCCAACGATTGTGATCATGTTAATTCTGCGTATGGGTGCGGTCATGAATGCAGATTTTCAGAAAATATTGCTGATGCAAACGGCACCGACCTATGAGACATCGGATGTCATATCCACCTTTGTCTATCGATCGGGTATTTTGGAGGGGAACTATACGTATTCAACCGCCATCGGACTATTTAACGGCGTCATTAATTTTGCGCTGCTCATTATCGCGAACGCGATCAGCAGAAAGCTTAACTCAACCAGTCTATGGTAATCGGAAGGTGAAGCGATGAAACAGTCTATAGGGGAACGACTTTTTGATGTATTCAATACACTGCTGCTCTTGGTGATCATGGTTTTATGCTTTTACCCGATGCTGTACGTGTTCAATTCTTCAATCAGCGACCCGGACCAGATGCTGCGTTCCCGTTCACTGATGCTCATTCCTGAAGGTTTTCAGCTGGGAGCGTACAAGTCGGTATTTCAGGATACTCGCATCTATACGGGATACATGAACACCTTGTTCTATGTTGTGGTGGGTACAGCCATCAATCTGCTCATGACTTCGCTGGCTGCATATGGGCTGTCACGCGGTGATCTGATGGGCAGGAAAACGTTGATGAAGTTAATTACGTTCACGATGTTCTTCGGCGGGGGTATGATTCCAACTTTTCTGCTGATTCAGAATCTGGGAATGGTGGATACCCGTTTTGCGCTTATTATTCCGGGTGCCATCAGCACATTCTATTTCCTCATTATGAAAACAAACTTTGAGGGCATTCCGATCAGTCTGATTGAATCGGCGAAGCTCGATGGCGCGAATGACTTTCTGATTTTGTTCCGTATTGTGCTGCCCTTGTCGAAACCGATCCTGGCGGTCATGATGCTGTATTATGCGGTTGACCATTGGAATGATTATGTCGGACCGATGCTCTACCTGCGCAGTCAGGAGCTATATCCGATCCAGATTATTATGCGTGATATTCTGATCAGCAGCAGTACAGAGGCCATGGGTGCGGGCGCCGATACCGGCTTCGCCATTGGGGAGAACATCAAATATGCAACCATCATTATCTCCACGCTGCCTATTATGCTGGTATATCCGTTCATTCAACGTTATTTTGTTCAGGGCGCTCTAATCGGCGCTGTGAAACAATAAAAATGTAATCTATGGAGGCGAATTGTGTGAAAAAAAGAATGGGGTCCATCCTGTTGTCATCGCTACTTACCATGTCTTTATTAGCGGGTTGTACAGGTGATAATGAACCAGGTACCGCAGAGCCAGCAGAAGGAACAGAACCTGCAGTTCAGGCGTTGACCGAGATTCCGCTACCGATTACAAGTGAGCCATTTACCATCGACTACTGGCGCGCCAATGATGCCAAACTGACGGCTTCCTTGAACAATTTTGGCGATATGGCGGCTTACAAGGAAAAGGAGAAGCTAACAGGCATCCAAGTGAAGTTCACACATCCCCCGCTTGGACAACAGCGTGACCAGTTCAATCTGCTGATCTCCACAAAGGAGCTGCCGGACGTCATTTATTATAACTGGGCGGATGCCGTTGGCGGACCGGAAAAAATGATCAAGGATGGCCGAATCATCCGGTTGAATGAATTGATCGACAGTTATGCACCGAACTTGAAACGGATAATAGAATCCGATCCGGATGTGAAGAAGCAGATAGCTCTCGACGATGGGACAATCTATATGTTCCCGCTGCTCAAGCTGGATGCACTGAAGCTGAATGCCACTTCCGGTTTAATTATGCGCCAGGATTGGCTTGATAAATTGAACCTCAAAGTACCTACCAATATCGATGAGTGGTATACGGTGCTTAAGGCATTCAAGGAACAGGACCCTAACGGCAACGGCAAGCCAGATGAGCTGCCATTCACCGGAAACTGGGGGCCGGGCAACCTGACCAAGCTTCATGATTTTGCCGCGGCCTTTGGCGTAATTGGTGGCTTCCAGATGAATGGAGACAAGGTGGAATTCGGACCGATTCAGCCGGGCTACCGTGATTTCTTGGAGACAATGGCCAAGTGGTACAAGGAAGGGCTGATCGATCCCGAGATCATGACCAATGACGGTAAAGCATTCGACTATAAGGTTACCAGCAATCTGGCCGGCGCATATCAGGGTGGTGTATTCAGTGGCATGGGGAAATACTTCAATCTGATGAGAGATACCGATCCGAACTTTAACGTGACTGGTGTACCGTGGCCTGTATCTCCGGATGGAACTTCGTATGCGACATTTAATCTGGACGCTAAAGTGTTGACTTATGGTGAGGCCATTACGGCTTCCGCAGACGAAGACAAATTGAAATATATTGTTCAGTGGATGGACTACAACTATAGCGAAGAGGGTAGTGATCTGTTCAACTTTGGTATCGAAAATGACAGCTACGTTCGTGATGGGGAAGGTGTCAAATTCACAGATACCATCATTAATAATCCGAATGGTCTGACGTATGATCAGGCACTGGCTTCCTATGCCTTATCCATTATGGACGGTCCAATTAATCAGGATAGCCGTTATCTGGATGCCTTACTTTTTGACGACGGACAACGTGCGGCCAATGCGGAATGGATGAAAGCAAGCTCAGCATTAACGCTTCCCCCAATTCGTTTGTCAACAGATGAGGTGACCACAAGTACGTCCATCATGAGCCAGGTGAATACGTATTTGAATGAGACGATGACTGCCATTATCAGCGGACAGAAGCCAATCACCGAATTTGACACCATGGCTGAAACGATCAAGAGCATGGACATTGACCGGGCGATTGAGGTTCATCAGGCTGCCTATGATCGATATCAGTCCAAATAATACGTAATAAATCGAGCGCTAAAACTTTGGGAAAACCTTCCTGCATGTGATATACCTAGTAGTATCACGTGGTTCAAAGGAGCGCTTTGGTCATGACAGCCTACCGAAAACTGAGCATCAAAATGAAAATGTTTCTGATGATTATGTTCATGATGGCGTTTATCATCATCCTGGCGTTTGGGTCCCTGTATTATACGTACTCGGTGTATGACAAACAGCTATTTGATAAGTCGTCCCGTCTCCTGAACCTTTCCTCTTCTACAGTGGATGTTGAACTTCAGAAGTTGGAAGCGTTATCACTAAACATGATTTCCGATACGCAGATTCAAAGAGCTTTGAAGTCGTTGCTGGATGACGATAGCGCATATTCAAGCTTTATTGAACGAAAGAAGATCACGGATCGGCTATGGGAGCATATTAGTGGGGCTGCACGTTATGTGCAGTCCGTTCATCTGATTGATTCCAGGGGAAGAGTCAATAAATATGGCGAGACACTATCCGTATCTCAGGAAAAATATGATCGGATGATTGCGGCTGCGGAGCAGGCCAATGGTGCAGTACGCTGGTTATACCCGGATGACGATGACCCGATGCTGGTTATGGTCCGTCAGGTGCGAGCCTATGAACCGATGACCCTGGAACCGGTAGGTATACTGTTTCTGCGTATTAATATCGAGCGACTGGTTGAGGAGTATGCGGGCATTGACAGCCAGGACAGTGACATTATTTTAAAAGCAGGCAGTGAAGTTGTCTATCCCTATCGCCAGCTTCCGGAAGCGGTGTCCGCCGGACTGAATCCACTTCCAGGCAGTGGGGGATATGAGATCAAGAATCTGGATGGGAGGGAGATATTTCTTTCCCAGAAGAAATCCTCTTATACCGGCTGGGTTTATTACAATATGGCCTCTTATGATGAAATTTTTGAACGTATTATATGGTTGAAAAATATACTGATTGTCATCTATCTTATCGCAATTCTGGTCGTGCTTGCGCTCGGTATGGTCTTCGCACGCAGTCTGACGAGGCCGATCAGGCAGCTCATCAGTCAGATGAAGGAGGTTCAGTATGGGGATCTGGAGAACATAGATGCCAATCTGTCCATTCCAACACACCAGCACATGGATGAACTGGGATTGTTACAGCGTACGTATCGACTGATGATTACACATATTAATACATTGATCAAAGAAAATTATGCAAGCCAGCTAGTCATTAAGGAAACGGAGTTCAAGGCACTGCAGGCACAGATCAATCCCCACTTTTTGTATAATGCGCTGGATTCGATCCATTGGCTTGCCAAAAAGAACAGGCAGGAGCAAATCTCCAGTATGGTGCTGTCACTCGGATATTTGCTGCGTTCCTCCATCAGCTTCAAGCAAAATATCATTACCATCGCTGAAGAACTGGAGATCGTCAACCATTACATCACCATTCAAACCTACCGTTTCCGGCAGCGGCTGGATTTCCGCATGGATGTGCCCGCTCCCTATCTGGGGTGTGCCATTCCCAAGCTAACCCTGCAGCCCCTGTTGGAAAATGCCATTCAATACGGATTGGAACCACAGGTTGGATCATGTCTGATTCGAGTGTATGCCGAAATGTCAGATGGCAGGCTTGCCCTTATCGTTGAGGATCACGGTCCTGGCATGGAATCTCAATATGTGGAACAAGTGCTTCGTGGAGAAGTGAAAACCAGAGGTACAGGTATTGGTCTACTGAATATCAGGGAGCGGGTGCGTCTGGCTTTTGGCGAAGAATATGATGTTATGCTGGAGAGCGAGCTGGGGAGTGGAACGAAAGTAACGGTACTGCTTCCACCACCATCACCAGGTAAGGAGGAGAAGCTATGAGAAGATGGATGCGAATGATAGGCATGCTCTGTCTTATACTGACTCTTCCTGGCTGCGTGAGTCAATTGGATCAAAGGCCAGGCATGATTGTGGAGGAAGAACCGATTACGCTGCGAATCGCTTGGTGGGGCGGGGAGTTCCGCAACAATGCCACCATTGCTGTTATCAATCTGTATGAGAAGTTGAATCCACATGTGAACATCGAATACGAATATAGCAGCTTCAATGAGTATTGGAGAAAACTTGCCCCGCATGCAGCAGGCAATGCGTTGCCCGACATTATCCAGATGGACATCTCCTATCTGTCCCAGTACAGCTCGCTGCAACTGTTGGAGGATATGACGCCGTACATGCAGAGCGGACTGATTGATACAACAGATATTGAGAAGGAACAGCTGCAGAGTGGTAGCCTGAATGGAAAAACCTACGGGCTCAGTTTGGGTGTTAACGCCATGCTCAGCATCTATGATCCGGAAGTGTTGAAGGCCAATGATATTGAATTGCCAACGGAGACGTGGACATGGGCGGACTTTGACCGGATGGGCGAGCAATTACTGGAGAAGGGCATCTATTTGGGAACCTATTTCACACCGGAACAATTTTTCGCGTATTACTTGAGACAGTATGGTTCCAAGCTATACGCAGAGGATGGCAAGGGATTGGGTTATGAGGATGATGGGCTGTTTATTGAATACTTTGGCAGGATGCAGCAGCTCGCGGAAAAGAAGCTTATCTTTGCACCGGATATCTGGACGTCAGACATTGGCAAACCCGACAACGACCCGTTTTATCTGGGAGAGGCTTTGTTTAGCTGGGGGTATTCCAACCAATTTATCAGCACCGCTCAGCGTTATGGCAAGCCATTAACCATCTCCCCGATGCCTGGGCCAAACAGCCAGGATGGGTTGTTTTTGAAGCCAGGCATGTTTTTCTCCATGGCGGGCAATTCCAGACATAAGGAGGAGGCTGCCAAGTTCATCAGCTTTTTCGTGAATGATTTGGATGCCAATTTGCTGCTCAAAGGGGAGCGGGGTGTTCCTGTCTCATCCAGTGTCAAAGAGCGAATGAAGCTGCTGGTTGAACCGGAACTGGCGCAGGTGTTTGACTATATTGATTGGGTTGCCGATAACAGCAGCCCGATGGACCCACCTGATCCCGTAGGTGCAGCCGAGGTCACTGCGGTGTTACGTGAGTTGTATGATCTTCTGCTGTTTGGCAAAATTACGCCTGAGCAGGCGGCGGTGGAATTTCGTGAGCGGGCGAACGAAATACTGGGTGGGAAGTTATATAAATTGAACTAAACGTCACTTACACTTGCCACTCCGATGACAGAACAACCTTCTGATCGCTGTTATCCCCAGATTTTTTGGATTCCCTTTTTCAAAGGGGAAAATCCGGTGATAAAGGCGAACGCTCCCGCTTCTTCAGGTTATTTCTGTCCTCTTCGTTTTGTGTAAATATATAGTTCAATTTATATAACGAATAGTAATATAAAAACAACAACCTTCCCTCTAGTACAGAAGGAAGGTTGTTTTGCTGTTGTAGTGACTTATTTGTACAACTCATATATTGAACTAACTTATAGCTTTTAAGCTTACCTTTAACCAAACTGGGCTTGATGCAGTCGGCTGTACGAGCCTTTGCGCGCGAGCAGTTCTTCATGGCTACCTTGTTCGGCTACGCTACCGTTCTCTACCACCACGATGCGATCGGCGTGTCTGATCGTCGCCAGTCGATGGGCAATCACCAATGTCGTACGTCCTTGAGCCAGCTCGGATAACGCCAGTTGAATGGCGGCTTCTGTCTCAGTGTCGAGCGCGGAAGTGGCTTCATCCAGAATGAGAATGGGCGGGTTTTTCAGGATCATTCTTGCGATGGATAGACGCTGCTTCTGTCCGCCGGACAATTTCACGCCACGTTCACCGATCATGGTGTCCAGTCCATCTGGCTGGGATTGTACCAGTTCTTCCAGTTGGGCCCGGCGAATGGCTTGCCAGATTTCCTCATCGGAAGCATTCAGTTTGCCGTATGCAATATTTTCTCGAATTGTTCCGTCAAACAGGAAGATATCCTGCTGCACAATCCCGATATGGGAGCGCAGTGATTCCAGCGTCATGTCCTTCACCGGAATGCCATCGATGGAGATATGCCCCGTATCCACATCGTAGAAACGTGGGATCAGACTGCACAGTGTCGTTTTTCCCCCGCCTGAAGGTCCAACCAGAGCAACCGTCTGGCCTGCTTGAATATCCAGATTGACCTGAGACAGCGTAGATTTGTGTTCTCCATAAGAAAAGGTAACGTTATGGAAGGCAATATCACCTTTGACATTCGGAATCGGTTTCGCCTGAGGTGTATCTTCTACATCCGGCACAGCTTCAAGCAGCTCCAGGTAACGTCTGAATCCGGCGATGCCTTTGGGATACGTCTCGATGACGGAGTTAATCTTCTCGATCGGTCCGAGGAATACATTGGACAGCATCACAAAAGCGATGAATTCCCCGTAGGTCATACTGCCTTGAATGACAAACCAGGTTCCACATACCAGTACAAACAGTGATACAAATTTCATCAGAATGAAGCTAAGTGAAGAGTTCCAAGCCATAATGCGGTAGGTGATCAGTTTAGTGAGTCTGAAACGTTCGTTGTTCTCGACGAAACGTCCTACTTCATGTTTTTCATTGGCAAAAGCTTGTACCACACGGATGCCGCTCACATTATTTTCTACCCGTGCGTTATAATCGGCGATATCCGCAAACATGCGCTTGAACGCCTTGGACATTTTGCGACTGAAATACAGCGACAGGTAGATCATCAGCGGAACGATGATGAACGTCATCACAGCGAGCTGCCAGTTGATCCCCAGCATGATACCGAAGGCTCCGGCGAGTGTCATGAGGGCAATGAACAGGTCCTCGGGTCCGTGATGCGCGATCTCACCAATATCCATCAGATCGTTGGTCATGCGGGAAACTAGATGCCCGGTCTTATTGTTATCGAAGAAGCGGAAGGACTGCTTCTGTACACGCTGGAACAGTTCACGCCGCATATCGGATTCGATGTTAATGCCGAGCTTGTGGCCCCAATAGGTCACTGCATAATGGAAAAAGGAACTGAGCAGATAGATGCCGAGCAACCCAACACACGCCGCTAAGATCATGGACCAATTGCCAGCCGGAAGCAATTGATCGACCACCCGGTTAACGGCGAGTGGAAAGGCCAGCTCCAGCAGAGCGGCGGCGATTGCACAGGAGAAGTCCAAGATAAAGAGTCTTTTGTAAGGACGATAATAAGACATAAAACGGCGAAGCATATGTAAGTCCTCCTCGATATGACACAAATGCCCGAGCAGGCTGATTAGCCTGTCCGGACACCTGTATTCATGCTTATGTTATTTGCGGTTTTGCTCGGCACGTTCTACGATCATATCGGCGAATTCCTCAGCCTGACCTTGAATCGCAATCGGGTCGAAGTACCAGTAACGGTCTTCCAGCAACTCATACACCTGATTGTTTTTCACAGCCGGCAGGGATTGCCAGATGGCATCACCTTGGTAATTTTTATTGTTCTCTCCAACGGTTAAGAAGATATGATCCCCTGCATAATCACCAACAACTTCACGCGAAATTTCTTTCCATTGGGTATCACCCATCAGTTCTTTTTTGGTAATTTCGAGTGGGGCAAGTTGTAAAGCACTGTAGACCGCTTGTCCTCCTCGACCAAAGTTGTCTCCATATCCATAATAACTCTTGTCGGATACTTCAAGGATGGAGAAGGTTTCCTCCGGTTTGATGACTGTTTTCACCTTGGCACGAGCGGCTTCAATCCGTTCATCGTATGTTTTCAGCCAAGCTTCGGCTGCTTCGGATTTGTTCATCAGCTCACCGAATCCCCGGATTTCTTCATGCACATTGGTGAATGTACCATAAGGGATGACCACGGTCGGTGCGATTTTTTTATAACTTTCAATCTCTTCGGCTTGATCAGAGTAGGTAATGATCAGATCCGGATTCAGGGCAACGACCTTCTCCAGGGATACCGCCGCCCGATCACCGATACTTTCGATGCCCGCCACCTGATCTGCATAGAACGGGTTTTCCAAATAATATTGAACAGCCCCAACGGGTTTCACACCCAGTGCGAGCAGATCACTTACGTACATATCCGTGACGATTCGTTTCGGTTCAGCCGGAATTTCAACATCCCCGCTTAAAGACTTGTAGATCCGTGTAGCATTCGAATTGTCCGAACCGGACGACATGTCTGTGTTTGTCTCGGAAGAGCCGGTTGTCGTTTCTGTTCCCGCTGCCGATGTCTGTTCAGTGGCAGTCGAGCCTGTACCGCTGCTACAAGCAGCCAGAATCATAATAATGGCGAGCATAAGCAGCAAGCCGGAAAAGCGTTTTTTTGCAGCAAACATATTCTTGTTCCCCCTGTGTATAATCAATAATGATTATTATTCTCATTAATAACATAGAGGAAGATGTGATATTTGTACATGGACAACTATGATCACTACAGCATGGACAATTATGATGTCAGGTGACGCATGATATGCTTCAACTGCTCCATAACGGACAGGGGATCGAATCCATAGAACATGTCGGCATCAATCTCGTATACACGTCCTTCACGAACGGCGGAGAGGGTGCCCCATGATTCCTGATTCAGCAGGCTATCCAGCATTTCTCGTTCGGTGCGTTCCTCAGGGTAGGCAACAAACATGTGATCTGCTGCATACAAGTGAATCTCGGACAACGGAACATGAACGTACCCCGTGAGTAACTGTCCATCCTGCTCCATACGTGAGGGTGGAGTGAAGCCCAGCGATTGATACAGCACATGAGAAGCTCTGCCCCAGCCATGACCGTAGATATAAGCCCCGTCTTCTCCAATCATAAACATGCAAACGGCGGACCCTCGTGTTCCTTCCATCTGTTGGTCCAACGTATGATTGGCTTCTTGCTCAAGTTGATGATATCGATCTAACAACGCTTGTGCATTCGACTCCAGCCCAGTAATTCGGCCGAGATGGAGAAGCTGCTGCTGCCAATCGAGCTCCTCAAAGGGCATCAGGATAGTCGGTGCGATCAGACGCAGGTCATCGGAAGCGGGATGCGGTGCATAACCGACAATGACATCAGGATGAGCATTGGTAATCAGATCGGTCTGCTTAACCAGCTCATATTCGGAATGCTGTTCAAAATGTTCAGGACCATGTTCGCCCAATTTTTCTTCCATCCAGCTGGCTACGGCGCCCATGTGAGGCGTATGGCCCAGTGCCAGTAGAGAAGCGGTGTAGTTATAAGTTAGAGATACGATCCTTTTGGGCATTTTCCGATAGTGAGTTGGTGCAGAGCCAACCATCTGTTTGAATTTGCGGCTCAGATAGAAGGTGTCCCTGTAGCCTGTTAGTTGTGCAATTTCCTGTAGCGTAGGGTTCGCGAACAACAGATGCTCCTGAGCCATCCTGATTCTGAGACGGGTCACATATTCAACAAACGTAAGACCAGTATGTTTTTTGAACTCTCTTGAAAAATGCTCGGGACTCACATTCGCATCGCGTGCCAATTGTTCGCGAGTCAGCGGATGCGTATACATCTGATGGATATGTCTGAGCACAGCATCGAGCCAGGAGTGATCTTCATGAGCAGAATGAGCTACATGATCCCGCAAAATATCCAGTAATTCATAGAAAAGCATATGTGGCCTGAAGGGGCTCGAATCATGGCCTGTCGAACTTGCTTGAATCAGCTCTACTGTCCTGTCGGTGAGCGTCCGGCTCGCAATGGGGGCTGGTATCCCGAAAGGCCAGAACAGCTGTTCATTTTCAGTGGAATCAAAAGCAATAGCAATGCCCTGTATTGGCGATAGAGAGCCGCGGTTGTTCTCGTGCTGAAGCAGACTTCCGGCTTGACGGACGACTGCAGAGCCCGCATTTAATGTCAGTTTGCCCTCTGCACTGATCAGCCTGGCCTGGCCAGCAGTAATGACGTATAGTACATGATGTGTCCTCCACATCTCATCTGTTTGGGAGAACGCCTCGCGGTCATGAAGTTGAACCAGATGGCACAGCTTGAACAGGACATCAGGGATGGACTGAATTTTCTGCAAGGGAACTGGGCGCGACAGCGATTTTTTAGGATAAGTTGGTTTGGATGTATGCATTAAATAACCGTCTCCTTACATAGGTAGCAAGGGCATCATTCCTCTTATGCCCTTCGTATACTGGCGGAATTCTCGAATCTGAACTATTATGCAGTATATACTATAAACGAAGTGACGGGGATGGACAGATTGAGCATTTTATATTTTTCTGTGGAAAATGGATAAAGTGGTTGAAATCGCTATCAACACCGACTATAATGAAAATGTCGAAACGTTTCAATCTGACGTTTGCTACCCGTTTCATTGTGTTAGGCAATAACGGTTCATAGGACACCAGATTGAAAGACGCGTTATAACCATCATTATTGGTATAGACTGGAATGAGGTACATGTAACAGTGGTACCCTAAGGATGGAGACAAGGATTTTTTTTGAGAATACCTCGAAACGTTTCGATTGATAGTTAAACCATTGATAAGTAAAATGATTAATGAACGATTGTATAGGATTTAGTGGTTGTTAAGACCATGTACCGTATAAAATGTAGATAACCTTAGAATTTGTTCTAGTTTAGAAGGAGCGAACGTGGAATGGCAACGATTAAGGATGTGGCAAAGCTCGCAGGTGTAGCACTCTCGACTGCTTCCTATGCGCTGAGCGGGGATAGCAAGGTTAGTGCCAAGACCAAGGCTAAAGTGCTTGAGGCAGCACGAGAACTGAATTACCGCAAGAACGGCTTTGCCATGGACCTGAAACGGAGCCGTACGAACACCATCGCTTTAATTCTGACAGATCTGTCAGGTCCGTACTACTCGGAGTTGATCCGTAGTGTACAGGATGTAGCACTTGCGAACGGGTATGATCTGATTGCTTGCAGTTCCATGGGTGGACGGGATTCAACGGCAGTTCGATTTTTGCGTGAAAAAAGAGTAGATGGAGCCATCATCCTGGCGCATAACATTCATGATGATATTCTGGTGGAATCTGCCGGTCCTCGTTTTCCGATCATTGTGATGGATCGACAGCTGTCGAGTGACCATCTGGTCAACGTGCTGGTGGATGGAGAGCAGGGTGGTTACCTTGCTACCCGTCACCTGATTCAGGCAGGACATCAGAAGATTGCATATATCAGCGGTCCATCCAACTCGTATGACAATGCGCTGCGTTACCAAGGGTATCTGCGGGCGATGCGGGAAGCGGGACTTGAAGAAAAGTCCAAATGGCGTCTGAACGGCAATTTTGTGCGTGAGGGCGGATACAGTGCGACCAAGATGATGATCATGCAGGGCGAGCTTCCCTCAGCGGTATTTTACGGTAACGATGAGATGGCGATTGGCGGCCTGAAGGCATTGGAAGAGCGTGGTATATCGGTGCCGAATGATATTTCAGTGATCGGTTTTGACGATATTCAATTGTCCGAGTATGTGCGTCCACCGCTGACAACGATACGCCAGCCGAAGCATGAAGCGGGGTCGCTTGCAGGACATCTGTTATTCCAGATGCTCAACGGAGAAGCGGTGGATCCATCGTATACGTTAACGATTAATATGATCGAGCGCAGCTCTGTACGTTCGGTTTAGAACGGGTGTGGAAACGAAGAATTGCCTGCATGCTGAAGTGAAAGTTTAATGATGGGGTTATCGTCCGGACGGGCTGTAAATGGCCGGTTTGAAGAGGCCCCTATTCTTTTTCAAATGTATCGAAACGTTTCGATTTTAACTAATTCAAGGAGTGAACCTTATGACAACGATGATTAATGAACCGATCCGGTTGAGTGCCGGAGAGTTATCTTTTACCTTTTTGAACAGTGGAGACCTGTACCAGGTCACATCCGGCACAACCATGCTGAATCAGTTGCTCAGCAACCAGATTGATGGATCTTTGAACAACCTGTACCTGCGTGTGCATGAGGGAGAGAAAATCAGCTCGTTCCCGCTGCTGGGTGTACGTTCGAATAGCAAGGTAATTACAAGCAAGGCACAATCCAGCAACCAGTTGATCTGGGAGGGTACAGTCCAGCTGGAAGGCAAAGAACAAGGCGTTGGCTACCAGGTCGTATTTACGGCTACACCGCAAGGTGTTTGGTTCTGGGATGTGAAGCTCTCAGGACAACAAGATAACGTAGACGTGGTGTACGGACAGGATGTAGGGCTTGCTGATCCGGGTGCGGTACGCAGCAATGAAGCTTATCTGTCACAATACATCGACCACACGGTATTTGAAGATGAAGCCAAAGGTTATGTCGTTTGTTCCCGTCAAAACCAGCCTCAGGGCGGTGCATTTCCATATATGCAACAAGGTTCCCTGACCAAAGCAGTCGGTTACTCCACAGACGGATTCCAATTCTTCGGTCTGTCGTACAAGGAAACGAATCGACCAGAGAGCTTGAATCGCCCAATGTTGGCGAATGAGACGTATCAGTATGAATTTGCCTACACGGCGCTGCAATCTGAACTGCTGAATCTGAACGGAGAAGCACAGGTAGTCTTTTATGGACTAGCGAAGCCTAATCATGCCGAAGGAATCTCTGCACTGGAATTCGGGGATGAAGTTACTGCAGCATGGAATGAAGTACAGGCTCTGACTGTGGAGAAAGGTGACATGTTGGAACAGGTAAAACTTTCCTCCTTCCTGGGTGAACCACTGGTAACACTCGATCTGACGCAAGATGAGATTCATGATCTGTTCCCTGATCGTCATCAGGAAGAGCACAGCGGTGAGGAACTGTTATCCTTCTTCACAGGCAGCTATGAACATATCGTTCTGAAAGCGAAAGAATTGCTCGTAGAGCGTCCGCACGGTCACATTCTGATGAGTGGTGGAAACGTGCAACTTGGGGCACAGGTTATTACGACAACGTCGTATATGTACGGTATTTTCAACTCTCAGCTCGTTATTGGTAACACCAATTTTAATAAAATGATCAGTAATGCCCGCAATGCATTGAACGTGCCGAAGACGGCTGGACAACGCATTTATGTGGAAATGGACGGACAATATCGTCTGCTGACGATGCCTTCCTTGTTCGAGATTGGCTTCAACTATGTGCGTTGGATCTACAAAACCGAATCTGATACGATCATCGTGACGAACTATACAGGGGCACATACTACGGAAGTAAGCATGAACGTGCGCTCCACAAGTGGTACGGCATACCGTTACCTGGTAACAAACCAGATTACGATGAATGTGAATGAATACGAGTATCCGCTGCATATGACGCAGGATGGCGATACGTTGATCTTCAAGGCTGACCCACAAGCGATTAGTGCCGGAACGTATCCGGATCTGCAATACCGCATGTCGGTGAATGGTGCAGCTGTAAATGTAGGTGACGAAACGTTGCTGGCAAGTGGTATCCGCAGTGGGTCTGCATCTCTGGTTACGCTTAGTCTGGAAGCAAGTGCTGAATGGACGCTGAAGGTACAAGGGGTATTGGAAGGCCAAGTGGATAGCGGAGTGGCAGTGGGCTCAAGCCTGACGTTCGAAGAGGAAGTACAGGCATACCGCGAGTTCTTCGCAGGTGTGATGAACGGTTTCCGTTTGTCTCGTGGAGAAGGTCAGAGTGCTGAGGATCTGTTCAAAGTAAACGCGCTGGCTTGGTGGTACACCCACAATATGCTGGTTCACTACTCCGTGCCTCACGGTTTGGAGCAGTACGGCGGTGCAGCTTGGGGTACGCGGGATGTGTGCCAAGGTCCGGTGGAGTACTTTATGGCTACGCAAAAATATGAGCAAGTTCGCGATATCATCAAAATGGTCTACACTCACCAATACGAAGATGATGGCAACTGGCCGCAATGGTTCATGTTTGATAAATACTTTGCAATTCAACAGGAAGAAAGTCATGGCGATATCATCGTATGGCCGTTGAAAGTATTGGCGGACTACCTGACAGCAACTCGCGACTATGCAATCCTGGATGAGAAAGTACCTTATACCGTCAAGCATAGCTTCGGGTTCACGGAAGAGACAGCAACTGTACTGGATCATGCGAAAAAAGAGATCGAATATATCCGTTCGCACTTCCTGCACGATACGTTCCTTTCTTCCTACGGGGACGGTGACTGGGATGATACGCTCCAGCCAGCCAATGCACAGCTCAAGCAATACATGGTGAGCAGTTGGACTGTAGCACTGACGTATCAGTCCGTGAACGTGCTCTCGCAAGCCCTGAAATACAAGGATGCAGACTTTGCACAGGAGCTGGACGTGCTGGCTCAAGGCATCCGTGAGGACTTTAACCGTTACATGCTGGGCACAGATGTGATTCCAGGCTTTGTATACATGGAAGAAGCCGACCAAGCGAAGCTGATGCTTCATCCAACAGACACAGAGACAGGCATTCAATATCGTCTGCTGCCAATGACGCGCAGCATGATCGGTGAATTGCTGAATGCTGAGCAAGCTGAATCGCATTATGCCTTGATCCGTGAACAGTTCCTATGCCCGGATGGGGTGCGTCTGATGAATCGTCCAGCTCAATATGCTGGTGGTGTAAGCACACACTTCAAGCGTGCAGAGCAAGCGTCCAACTTCGGACGTGAGATTGGTTTGCAATATGTTCATGCTCATATCCGTTACGTGGAAGCGATGGCGAAGCTCGGCAAGACAGATCAGGTGTGGAATGGTCTCGCGATGATCAACCCGGTTGGCATCGGCGAGGTTGTACCTAACGCGGAGATTCGTCAAGCGAACTCGTACTTCAGTAGTTCAGACGGCAAGTTCAATACGCGTTACGAGGCACAGGAACATTTTGACCAGCTTCGTAAAGGTACTGTACAGGTGAAAGGCGGATGGAGAATTTACTCCAGCGGCCCTGGAATCTATATGAACCAGCTGATCTCCAACGCGCTTGGTATTCGTCAAGAGGGCGGCGATCTGGTCATTGACCCGGTATTGCCAGCTGAACTGGATGGTATGCAATTCGAATTCGAGTATGCGGGTGAGCCTGTGACGTTCATCTATCACTTGAATGAAGGTGCTGTGAGCCGTGTAGCGGTGAACGGTAAGGATATTCGTACCGAGCGTACAGCGAACCGTTACCGTCAGGGCGGGGTTAGCATTTCACTGGATGAATTCAGACAGGCACGCAGTGCAACTGAACGTGCAATTGTTGATATTTATATGTAAGAAATGAAAGTTATTTACATTGTTATTGGAACGAATTCCTAAAATGTAAGCATATATGCACCCCTTAGGTAGAATAGACACTGGAGAAATCTCGAGATTTCATCAATCAAATTCTAAGGGGTGTTTATCTTTTTCTTGATTTCATTAATGTCTAAATAGAGTTTTAGTAAGAAGCCGATTAGTATGCCTATTCCAATTATTGCACCTACAGTCCCTAATAAAATTAAGATATATGAAATTATACAACCCAAGATCATTAAACCTACCAATTTCATTGTGTATCACTCCTTTAAATGGTTGTCTTAGACTTAGTTAACTATACTATTATTTGGAATTATACCCGAGACTATTTCTAAATATGTGACCTTTCCGATAGAGACAAATACGAGCGGAAGGTTATTGTATCATCGAAGTAATAAATATATTATTCTTTAATTCACTTTACATAGTTAGCGCAGAGTATGACTCAATGGATGAGGGGGAGATCAATGAATGGAGCCGTATTGGGAAGATAGATTTGAAATGGAAGGGAAGATTTGGGGAGAAGTTCCGAGTGAGATTGTATTCAAGCGATAGCAATTTTCAAGCAATTTGATATTAGAAAAGTACTGGTTCTGAGCTGACTATGGCCGGAATACTAAAGAACTATCAAATTTTTGATGTAGATGGAATTGAAATTTCGTCTACGGCCATTAAACTTGCAAAAGAATTTAATACTAAATCTAACTTTATTCATTCGTCTATATTTGTTTAGAAGAGAAATATCACGCTATATTCTGTTAAAATCTTCTTTATTCAAGCAGCAGGGAGGATGATTTAAAGAAACACTTCAAATACTTTACAATCTCGGAAACTGGTCATTTCAAAGAGCAGCTTTTTTATACTCATGAGAGTAGCTCTTGGATAAATATAAGATACATTAGTGTTTCAAAAAATAAACCAATATGTGGCTATTATTTAAATTTAATAGCTAAGAGGATGGCATTATAATTCAGTGTCATCCTCTTTCATTTTGCGTTAAATCCTCTCGACTTTAACACAATAAAATAGGGTGGGCCTCATTGTCTAAGTATAAATCTATTTATTTCATTTGTGCCTCTTAGGGATTCGGTGATCACCGCAGTGGAACTGCCAGCAATGTATGTAACAGCTCATTATGCCGCACATGCTTCGTTACGTATCCTTGTTGCTCCAACCAGTCGCATAGCTCATCGAGCAGAGGAAAGTGACGCTCGCGCAAGGCGCGCAGTTGTTCTTCGTGTCCTGATAACTCAGCTTCACGAACATACGCCTCGCGGTGAGCAGCATTGATAAACATCAGATCGGTTAGACCGATACGCCCGCGCGAGGTTAAAACACGCTGCATCTCCTGTAATGCCAATAGTTGCTGATCTGAACTCAGATGATGGAAAGCGAAGCTGGACACGACAAAGTCGAAGGAATGATCGGTAAAAGGCAGAGCCAGAAAATTCCCAAGCTTCACATGCATCTCGGGATATTTGGTGCGACATCTGCGCAGCATCTCCCGGGACTGATCGATTGCGGTTATGTCTGCGCCGTTCTGTAATAGTTTCCCAGCCAGATTCCCCGTGCCTGTGCCTATATCAAGTCCCTTCTCACCAGGGGCGGGAGAGATCCAATGAACTATCTGTTCGAGCCCCTCATCATAGTTGTGATACAGATAGAAATAAGGCTGTACCGCATCATTGGAATCGCTCGGCACGGAAGTATCTGTGTCTTGATATGAATGTGTAACTCCATGCTCATGGTTTGCAGGCGAGGCGTTGTCCGAACGATGCCTGTCCTCTGAATGGGGTTGTCCAATACTGCCTCTGCCTGCCTCCTGCACTCGCTGATCATGGATGGCTGCCTGCATATCATAATTCCACCGATCATGCCAGTTCTGCCTTGCTTCACGCAGGCGACGGGCACTGTCGGCAAGATCGTGCAGATGGCTGACATCCAGCGGTCCTTCCTGACGATTCAGGTCAATCATACGTTGGGTTGTATCCATCATACGTTTCAACTCGATCCACTGGGCATACATGACGGCCTGTTGCAGCTCAAGGTATTCTTCCAGCCGCTGCTGGTTTCCTTGATCGATCTCTCCGAGCGCGTGTGTAATATCCTGCAGGGACATGCCAATCTCACGGAGAGCCGCAATGGTCTGAAGCCGCCAGATATCATTCTCGGTATAGGTACGATACCCGTTACTGGACTGTTTGGCAGGTAGAATTAACCCTTTTTCCTCATAAAAGCGAATGGCTCTCGCCGATATACCGAGCCTGCTTGCTGCCTCTTTGATATTCATCATGCATCCCCTCCTTATCGAACCAGTATAAACCATGACGTTAGGGCAAGGTTAAGCGTTTATTTTATATTGCGAAAAGGTTCAATACCGGTTGGAATTTTAGTCAAAGCTGAGGCTATGCTACAATATATAGAACAAAAAAACTTGAATTGTGAAGTAAACGAACAATGTCTTCCTATTCTAAATTCTCTTAACTTTCTTAAATCTCCCGACGTTGTAACGTACAGCGTTGTCGACTATAGCACGAAAGGTTGAATCATTATGCTTACCAGCCATACATTTACGATTCGTCCATCTGAGATTAAAGATGCAGCCCAGCTAATGGAGTTGGACACCCTGGTATGGGATAAACACACCTCACCTGCACCGATGCAGTGGCGCTCCAGACAGCAATATCTGCAGCATTGTCCGCCAGGCAGCCAGTTGATTGCGGTGCAGGGAGAGCGGGTATGTGGTTATGTGGGCTTTAATCCAGCCACAGGTATGCCGGTCAATCGTCATGTCTACGAGATTCATATTGCAGTTCACCCTCATGATCGGCGTTGTGGTATTGCTACAGCTTTGATGGATGCCATCAAGCAGCATGCGGCCCAACAAGGCGTTCGCAAGCTCAGGTTGCGCGTGCTCTCCAGCAATCCGGGAGCAATTACGTTTTATACACAGTGTGGATTTGTGACAGAAGGCAGGCTGGTATCCGAGTTTTATATCGGTGGCAAGTATGTGGATGATATTCTTATGGGTTATTTTATCCAGACCAAATAAAAACGTAGCTGAGGAGGAGGAACAACGATGGATATGGGACTTCGGGGTAAAAAAGCACTGGTGCTGGCTTCCAGTCGCGGACTGGGCAAAGCGGTTGCCGCTCAATTGGCAGCAGAAGGTGCTGACGTCATGCTCGCCAGCAGAAGCGAAGAAAAGCTCGCAGCAGTGAAGCAGGAGCTTCTGGCGCTTGGCGGTGGCGGACGTGTGGAATATTGTGCAACCGATGTGACACGCAAGGAAGATATTGAGGCGCTGATTCACAAGACAGCAGAGCTGTTCGGGCAGATTGATATTCTGGTGAACAATTCGGGGGGTCCCCCATCGGGTTCATTTGAGTCACTGACCGATGAAGATTGGGAACGTGCATTTGAATTAAATGTACTCAGTTATGTAAGGCTGATTCGCGGCGCTCTTCCTTTTATGAAAGAAAGCGGAGGACACATTGTGAATATCGCTTCAACTTCGGTGAAGCAGCCGATTCCGGGTCTGGTGCTGTCCAACACGTTCCGTACTGGCGTTTTCGGATTGGCGAAGACCTTGTCTCAAGAGCTGGCTCCATACGGTATTTTGATCAATACAGTGGCACCAGGACGTATTGCAACTGATCGTATTCGTGAATTGGATGCAGCACGGGCTGAGCAGAACGGAATCAGTGAGGAAGAGGTATCTGACCAGTTCCGTAAAGAGATTCCACTAGGACGTTACGGTCAACCGGAGGAGTTCGCCAAAGCGGTGGTATTCCTGTTATCCGGAGCCAATACGTACATCACGGGAACCTCCCTGATCGTGGATGGTGGTATGGTCCGAGCACTATAAAAGTCATGGATACAATAAAATACCCTCTGTCACCACATGCCGTGGAGATAGAGGGTATTCCTGTTATTCCGATATGTTGGGAGAGATCACTCCTGATTTATTATGTAGGCGAATTAGCGTAAAAGTTCCCATTCATGCTGCAGCATGCCGTACACTGCATGGTTCACGTATCCCTTAGGCAATTTCTCTGCCTGACGAATGACACCTTCGAGAACAAATCCGAGTCTTTCAGGGATGGCGCGACTCCGTTTGTTGTTGGTTGCTGAGCGAATCTCGACGCGATTCAGATCCAGGGTCACCAGTGCATAGTCTACCAGAACGCGACAAGCGCTTGTCATCAGGCCCTGACCTTCGAATCCTTTTCCAAGCCAGTATCCGATGCTTACCGAGCGGTTGGTCCAGTTAATCTCTTGGAATCCGATGACGCCTGCAAGATCCCCTTTTAACCATACTCCAGCGGTGAAGCCGCCATTTTCAGCACCTTGTTTTAACGCGTTGGTAATAAAGTTCGAGGTGTGTTCCACTTCTGTCACATGATCCACCCACGGCAACCAATGTCTCAGTTGATCCCGCGAGCGATCCGTCAGTTCGAACAGCGGTTTGGTATGTTCCATGGCCAGTGGCCGGAGTTCGGTATATTCATCCAATGAATAGGTAAACATGAATGCAACCTTCTTTCTTTATAAATTAGTGGATTAACGGGAAGTTTTGGGCAACTTTTGCTCCAGTGCAAACAGGTCTTCTTCCATTGAGGCCATGCGTTGATTGACCGTTGTGCGTGCGTCACGGAGTGCCTGATTATATATGTAGGGAGCGAGCTGTGTCATGAACAGGTCGAGGACTCCCCAGGCCGCCAGATCACCCAGTTCTTCGCCACGTTCCTCTTCGAAATACGACTGGATGGTGCGAATGGCTTCATCCTGCTGTTCTTTGGTCAGTTTAAGCGTGTTCAATGGGAAACCCTCCCTTTAATTTGATTTTACTATCATGCTACATGATTCGAGCGAACCCGTCAAAATGGTTTTGGGCCTATTTATGCAAGGCTGATCCTGACTTTGGTGCCGTTCTTTATTGAACTCCTCCCCCGTTAAAGGTATATTTAAATGAAACGCGTACGAAACTTTCCAAGAAAACAGTTTTTTTCAGGAAATGACTTCGTTATAAAGGAATTATAGCCGGAATTGCTGCAATTCCCGAAAGCTCCAATCAATTCATGAAAGGTTTGATACCTGTGGACAATCGTACAACCCCACCTAACTTTATCAAAAATATTATTACCGAAGATCTCCGGTCAGGGAAAGTCCAGGAAGTTATTACCCGTTTTCCTCCGGAACCGAACGGTTATCTGCATATCGGCCATGCCAAGGCGATCTGGATTAACTTTACGCTGGGCGGCGAATTTGGCGGCAAAACGAATCTGCGCTTTGATGACACGAACCCGGTCAAGGAAGATGTCGAGTACGTTCAATCCATCCAGGAAGACGTGAAATGGCTCGGATACGAGTGGAACGAGAAACGTTTTGCCTCGGATTATTTTGATGAGATGTACAACCGTGCTGTCTTGTTGATTGAAAAAGGAAAAGCTTATATCGACGACCAAAGCGCCGACGAAATCCGTGAAATGCGCGGAACGCTGACGGAGCCGGGCAAGAACAGCCCGTACCGCGATCGTTCGGTGGAAGAGAATCTCGACCTGTTCACACGTATGCGTGCAGGCGAATTCAAGAACGGAGAGAAAGTGCTGCGTGCCAAGATCGATATGTCTGCACCGAATATCAACCTGCGCGATCCGGTTATTTACCGGATTTCACATGCACATCACCATAACACGGGCGACAAATGGTGCATCTATCCGATGTATGCCTTTGCTCACCCGCTTGAAGATGCAATTGAAGGTGTAACGCATTCCCTCTGTTCTCTGGAGTTTGAGGATCAACGCCCATTCTACGATTGGGTTATTGCAGAATGTGAGATGGAGAGCCAACCACGTCAGTACGAATTTGGCCGCCTGAACCTGTCCCAGATGGTAACAAGCAAGCGGAAGCTGAAACTGCTCGTGGACGAAGGCCATGTGGATGGATGGGATGATCCACGTATGCCGACAATCTCGGGTCTGCGCCGCCGGGGATATACACCGGAAGCCATTCGTGATTTCGTATTTGAGACAGGCATCTCCAAGAGCCAAGGGGTTATCGACCTGCAAACGCTGGAACACTTTGTACGTGAAGACTTGAAACTGAAAGCTCCGCGCACGATGGCTGTTCTGCACCCGCTCAAAGTGGTCATTACCAACTATCCTGAAGGACAAGTGGAATGGCTTGAAGCTGAGAACAATGTGGAGAACCCGGAGATGGGTAATCGCCAAATTCCGTTCTCCCGTGAAATTTATATTGAACAAGACGATTTCATGGAAAATCCGCCGAACAAATACTTCCGTTTGTTCCCTGGCAACGAAGTTCGTCTGAAACATGCATACTTCATCAAATGTAACGATGTGATCAAGGATGCAGAAGGTAATGTAACCGAGATTCATTGTACCTATGATGTAGAGACGAAGAGCGGCAGTGGATTCACTGGTCGTAAAGTTAAAGGCACGATCCACTGGGTAGAAGCGACTCAAGCGGTACCTGCTGAATTCCGTCTGTATGAGCCTTTGATCTTGGATGAAGCACCGGAAGCAGAGGTGGAAGTGGCAGTAGCTGGGGCTGAAACTGAGGTTGTGGAAGAGCAACCGGAGAAAACGTTCCTGGATCAATTGAACCCGAACTCCCTTGAGATTGTTAATGGGTATGTGGAACAAGAGATGAAGGAAGCGAATGCTCAGGATAAATTCCAATTCTTCCGTCACGGTTACTTCAGTGTAGATCCGAAAAATTCCGAGCCAGGACGTCCGGTATTTAACCGGGTCGTATCCCTGAAAAGCTCGTTCCAACTGCCAAAGGCATAAGGCCGATGGATGAACTTAAGGTCTGTTCATCAGAGTGCTGGTAAGCAGCCAAGTTTTAAGTTAAATGAAGGGCATCCTTCGTCATGATCATGGCGAAGGATGCCATTTTGTTTTTATGGGTATAGTCGGGTTTAGTTTCAGACTGAGCATACATTACGGCATGAACATGAACTGAAGCCATAGATGTACGTATGAGGCAAGAATCTAACGAACCGAAGACACGCTATTCAATTGTATTTGGGCATTCCAGCAGCGTAACAAATCGTAGAGACCTTATTTCCTCGTTAGGCTTGTCTTTTTAAGGTTTTTAACATCTTTTTGCAAAATAAGGTGGCTGAGGTTCTTTAGCTTTAGAAATTCGTGAAATTATTGCAAATAAGGCGCCTAAGATTCGTTAGGAGCAACAAACCTTAGACGCCTTTTCTCTTTACTGCACCTATTCTTAATCTTTTGTTTCGGTTTTTTGTACGCTGATGTTACACCCTAACGTAGAGGACAGAAATAACCTGAAGAAGCGGAGCGTTCGCCTTTATCTCGGATTTTACCCTTTAAAAAGGGAATCAAGAAAATCCGGAGATAACAGCGATCAGAAGGTTGTTCTGGCATCGGAGTGCGCCAGTGTAACTTTAATCGTGCAAATATCCCCCTGCAACAAATGATTATCTGTCCTCATCCATATTACCCATCTCCGTCAACACAACTGGCTGATAGCCGTTGCGTCGATTCGACAACCACATGATGCCGAATCCGACAGCGCCGATGAGCGAGAAGAATACACCGATGCTATACATGATTTCCGCACCGAAGCTCTGGAACAACCAGCCGCCGAACAGACCGGCAATGACGCCGGAGAGACCGCCCCAGGCCATCGTGTAGACAGCTTGACCGGAAGAACGATAAGGTCTTGGGATAAAGAGCATAGTCAGCTGCGTACCCACATAGAAGTACCCACCGAACGTAATGGAGTGCATCAACTGAATGAATACAATCTCCAGCGGGTTATTAGCCAGTGCCATGAGCTGCCAGCGAAGTGCAAACAGCACACTGATCAGGATAAGGGATGCCAGGAGTATGCTCATTTTACGCTTGAGTAAGCGGTCCAGCAGCAGAAATACACCGACTTCGAGAATGGAAGAGGTGAAGATGGCCCAACCCACCATCTGTTTGTCGCCACCCATCTCTACGATATATAGCGACATAAATGTGCTGTTCATCGCATTGGGCACCGACACGAGTACACCCAGACCGATAAATGTCATAAAATACGGATTGAACATGACTTTGCCAAACCGCCGAAAAGTAACCACGGGTGTATCCGAAGCGATAGGCTGTCTAGGCAGAAATACGGATAATACAAAGGCGATAACAATCATGCACGCAAATATAATGGAGACACTGCCGATGCCAAAACGGTCAATAACCGGTCCAGCAGCGACGGCAGTCAGTGCCCAACCGAGTGAACCCCAGAGCCGGAATGCCCCGAATTTTTGGGTCGTACCATCGATGTATCCGAGAATCAGACTGTTCGTTTGGGCGAATAATGGACTTTGAAAAAAATAAAAGAAAATCATGGCTACATAGATCCATGTATAACTGGGCGCATAGAATACACCCTGGGCGAGCACAAATGTGCCTCCCATCATAATCATCAGAATGATGCGAATATTGCGAGATTTATCGCTCCAGAAACCCCAGAACGGGTTGGCGAACAAAGATACAAAGGGTCCAATCGCCATCAGACTGCCAATCTCCAGTTTGGTCATGCCAATCTCTTGCAGGTAGAGCTGCAGGAATCCGGCAAAGATCGAGATGGCTCCATATATGAAAAAGTTATATAGTTTCAGAGAAACCAATGAGGGATTGCCTCTCGAAGGTACAGGTCTGTCCAATTAAGCCATTCCTTTCAAATGCATATTGTTCAATGTATCATTTGTTGAAAGGGGATTCAATGCATAGCGAACGTTTTGAAATTGATGCAGCCAAACACATATCGTGATCTGAGGGAGGATAACAACATGAACACGCGTGAATGGACAGGTATTATATTGGCAGGAGGGCTATCCAGCCGCATGGGGGCCAACAAGGCCATGCTCGAACTGAACGGTTCTGTTGTACTGCAACATGTGACGAAGGCCATGAGACCCGCTGTTTCGCGTATCATCGTGGCTGCCGGACCCAACGTGACAACCTACGGCGAATTGGGCTACCAATGCGTTCAGGATCGCTATCCGGGGAAGGGGCCACTCGCGGGCCTTCACGCGGCACTGGAAGCTTCCGATACAGAATGGAATCTGGTCTGCGCTTGCGATATGCCGCTTCTGCAAACGTCCTTTTTGGATGGCATAAAAAAGCTGGCCGAGTCGCACAACTCTTATTCTGCTATCGTTCCGCGCGTGGATGGACGTGTCCATCCACTTGCAGGTGCTTATCACAAGCGAGTGCTCCCTGATCTGGAGCAGCGCCTGGTGCGGGATCATCTTCGAGTCATGCGATGGCTTGAAGAGATCAGTTGCCGCTATGTCGAAGCGGAAGAGCTTGAGAGAGCGGGCGTTCATCAACTAGCAATGCAGATGAGTAATATGAACACGCCGGAAGAATACGAGCGTATCCGTAATCAAGATTCTGGACTCGATTCCGATCTGTAGGATACAGGATCGCCTGATGCTTCTGCATGATGATTGCGATATTGCAGCGGACTTTGGCCTGTCCAGCGCTTGAATTGTCTGCTGAAATGGGACAGATGGGTGTAACCGAGCTTCCACGCAATTTCACCGAGCGACAGCTCTGGCTGTTCGATCAGCACTTTGGCTTCCTGCAACTTCAGGCTGGACAGGTAGGCCCTGGGTGATCGCCCGTACACCTTGCGAAAGACCTGCAAACCATATCCCGGGCTGATGCCAAACGAGGATATAATCTGCTCGACTTTGACCGTGGACACACTGTCATCCTTGGTTCGAAGCTGGGCATGGAATGCCTGCTTAATCGCTTCCGCAATAGCTCCCGCATAATGCATGGCTGTTGGGGCTGGTGTGTGTGAAGCAGCAACGGAATTGGCGGACTCCGGTTCATTGTCAGCGGCTTGGGACAACAGGGCGAACAGTTCAAACATGCGTGCCTGCATGATCATTTTATCGGTGGACGTGTAGGCTTCAGATACGTTAATCATGCCCATCCAGCTCTCCAGCACTACACGCATCTTCCTATTATCGGCCGTACCTGCAGCGTAGATTCGGCTATGCTGTGATATCAACTTCAGGGTAAAGACAGGATCATCCACATTAAAATGAGCACTGAAATAGGTCATGCCGCCCGTGGATACACATTGATTCGTATGTTTGAATCCGGGCGGAATGAGGAGAATGGAACCTTCCTCCACGGTATAGGTATAACCATGAATCACACTTTCCTGGGTGCCTTCAATAATCAACATGATCTCAAAGCCCGGATGTGATTCCTCCGGCATCGTCCATCCATATGGAACTTGTTGGCTGTGCGCACCATAGAATTTGATGTTACAGTCGATAATAGGCAGCCAGTGGGCCAGTGTATGGTGAGGCATTTCTCGGAGCTGTGATCGAATATCCATCATATTCACCTCGGAAAAGGGTAAAAACAACTCGCCTTGTACAATCGGCACCCGTAGTATACTTCATTATAATCAGTTTAACGCGAGCATGGATAATCCATGGGACACATCAGCGTAGTGGTTACTGAACAATCCAAATTTTTCAACTGATAATAATGTAAACGCTACCATTATGGGTTGGAATATGTCAACTCATATGCAACGCAAGAACACCACATTTCCCGACAAAAAGGAGATTAAATGATGGATAAATTATTGTATGGCGTAGCCTACTATGATGAATATATGCCTTACGAAAGATTGGACAAGGACATTCAGATGATGAAGGATGCAGGCATCAATGTGGTCCGAATTGCAGAATCCACCTGGAGTACTCATGAACCGCAGAATGGTGTATTTGACTTTTCTTCCGTAGATCGTGTGCTGGATGCCATGCATGTGGCAGGGATTCAGGTGATCGTTGGCACACCAACGTATGCTGTTCCAACGTGGATGGTGAAGGAACATCCGGACGTGCTGGCTACCACCTCGCAGGGACCTGGCAAATACGGCGCAAGACAGATCATGGACATTACACATCCAACCTATCTATTCTATGCTGAGCGAATCATCCGCAAGTTGATCTCTCGGGTAAGCACACATCCAGCGGTCATCGGTTATCAGACAGATAACGAGACGAAGCATTACAATACAGCTGGAGATAATGTGCAACTGCAATTCGTCAAATATATGCGTAACAAGTTCAGTTCTCTGGATGAGCTCAACAAGGAATTTGGCCTCGACTACTGGAGCAATCGAATTAATAGCTGGGAGGACTTCCCGTCTGTTGTAGGAACGATCAACGGTAGTCTGGGGGCTGAATTTGCCAAGTTCCAGCGACAGCTGGTAACCAACTTTTTGGCTTGGCAAGTGGGGATCGTGAATGAATACAAACAGGCAGGACAGTTTGTTACCCAGAACTTTGACTTCGATTGGCGTGGATATTCCTACGGCATTCAAGGGGATGTGGATCATTTTGCCGCATCGAAACCTTTTGATATCACCAGTGTGGACATCTACCATCCTTCCCAGGATGATCTGACTGGCATTGAAATTTCATTCGGCGGGGATGTGGCACGTTCCACCAAACAATCGAACTATCTTGTGCTGGAGACCGAAGCGCAGGCGTTCTGGCATTGGGTTCCTTACCCGGGCCAGTTACGTCTACAGGCATTCAGTCATCTGGCATCGGGAGCAAACATGGTCGCCTACTGGCACTGGCATTCGTTGCACAACTCCTTTGAGACCTATTGGAAAGGACTGCTCAGTCATGACTTTGAACCGAATCCGGTGTACAACGAGGCGAAGACGATTGGCAGGGATTTTGCAAGACTGAGTCCGAAGCTCGTTAATCTGAAGAAAAAGAATCGAGTGGCTGTGCTGTTCAGCAATGAGGCACTGACATCGATCAAGTGGTTTGGTTTTAACTTCACCAGTGACAAGAACTACAATGACGTGGTGCGCTGGATGTACGATGAATTGTACAAGATCAACATGGGCTGTGACCTCATCGATCCATCTGTTGAGAGTTATGCGGAGTATGATGTGCTCGTTGTACCTGCTCTGTATGCTGCTTCGGATGCATTGCTGAAAAAGTTGAATCAATTCGTAGAGGATGGCGGACATATCGTCTACTCGTTCAAAAGCGGATTTGCGAATGAGCATATCAAGGTACGTTCTACTCGCCAGCCCGGCCTAATTAGTGAGGCATGCGGGATCAGCTATAACCTTTTTGTAGAGCCGAAACATGTGTCACTGCGGGACGATCCGTTCGGGGTTGGTGAGGAGCATAACCAGATTCATACCTGGATGGAACTGATTACACCAACAACGGCTGAAGTACTCGCTTGGTATGATCATCCACATTGGGGTGAATATGCGGCAATTACCCAGAATGTCTATGGAAAAGGCAAAGCAACCTATGTCGGCTGTTACACCAGTTCTGCGGTGATCCGTAAAGTGTTGGAACGTGTCATGAAGGAAGCGGGCGTATGGGGAGCTGATCAGGAGCTGGCTTTTCCCATCATTGTGAAGACAGGTGTGAACGATCAAGGGAACACGATTCGCTACTATTTCAATTATGCAGATGAGGCAGCATCCTTCGTGAATGCTTATGGAGAAGGGACTGAACTTCTGGCAGGAACCCTGATTGCTGCGGGAGAGAAGATCGAACTGGAACCATGGGGCATACGGATCATTGAACAATAATAGGAAATAATAAATATAGGTATATAAGTTGAATTTAACATGTACACGTTAACGGAGAGGGCAGAAATAACCTGAGGAAGCGGAGCTAAAAGCTTTCTGAAAGAAAGCTGCATCGGAAGCATACACCTCGCCTTTATCAACGGATTTTCCCCTTAGATAAGGGAATCAAAAAAATCCGGTGATAACAGCGATCAGAGGGTTGTTCTGACCACGTAGTGATCTCGTGTAACCATTCATTCTATTGTATAACGTGATATTTTAACATTTCCAAACGAATATAAAGACCAAAGCGCCCTCGGCTTCTATGCTGGGGCGTTTGTCTTATTTTAGCTCAGGAGTGGATGCGCTGTGTTTACCGAATGTTATCGGAAGCTGACAGATCCTTTCAAACGCAGCATTCGCAATAAATTGATTCTTACCATGACACTGCTGGCCGTTCTGCCCGTCATTGCCATGACCGCCATGGCAGCCGAGAATACCCGCTCTTCCATGGAAGAGGAGATTATGGAGACCAACCGGGCCAATATGAACTGGGCCTCTATCTATCTGGGTGAACAGTTCGCCCGCATGAACAATATTATCTATTCGATTCAGATCAGTGACGAATTGCATCAATATCTGGCGTTGAACCAGGAAGCGCCAGCAGCCAGTCGATTCGATGAACAGAAGGCCGTATTCAATATGCTGAACAGTGTATACTATTCCGCTGGCAATTATGTATTTGGCGTTGAACTATACCTGAAAGAATTGGACACCCTGTTCACCTTCAACTCCATGGATTCTCGCATCAAAGCGGTATCGGAAATTCCGGAAGGGTATCATGAACTTTTCGCACAACATAAAGATTTTACGATTATCAATGATCCGGACGATCCACAAAAGTTTCACATGACCCGCAGCATGAACCGCTTCGAGGATCAGGCACAGATCGGTGCCATCAGTCTGGAGGTCAAGTGGGCTGAGTTCAATCAGACGCTGGAGCTGCTGAATAGCCGTGGAGAATATGCGGTATACATTGCTGACAGCGCGGGCAGTCCGGTCTATCAGCCAAACCAAGAGATTCAGCCGTCTGCGGAAGCACTGGAGAAATTGGCAGGCACGAAAGAAAGTTCGGGCTTCATCCGTACGCCCAAGGAATACGTATTCTTTCATTCCATTGAGCCGTCAGGATTGCGTGTGATCAAGATTGTACCTGCCCATGTCGTTAACGAAAGTGCTTTGGACACGATGAAATACGGACTGTTCGTGGGTGGCCTGGCCACCGTCATATCTGTGGGACTAGCTGCGCTGATGGCCTGGCGTACATCGAAGCCCATTGTCAGACTGGCAAATTCCATGAAGGGTATCCAGCTGATCAAGGATAGGGAAGTAGTACGAAGCGGCCGGGTAGATGAGATTGGCCTGCTGGAGAAAAACCTGCACGGCATGGCAAGTCGTATTCGGGAACATATTCGCGACAACTACCTGATGAATTTGGAGAAGCAGACGGCCGAACTCAAAGCACTGCAATCCCAGATCCATCCGCATTTCCTGCAAAATACGTTGCAGATGATTGGTGGCATGGTCTACTCGCAAAAACCGGCAGACAGTTACAAGGTCATTCGAGCCTTGAGCGAGATGTTTCGTTATATTGTGCGAGCGCCCGATGGGCTTGTGCCCCTGCAGTCTGAACTGGACCAGCTGGAGCATTATATGCTAATTCAGAAGCAGCGTTTTGCCGGCAGGCTTGAATATACCCTGGAGATTACTGGGGAACTTCGGGCGTGTTATATTCCCAAGTTGTCTCTGCAACCGATTGTGGAGAACGCATTTTTACATGGTCTGGAGAAGAAGCAGGGCGAGTGGAAGCTGGGCATTGAGGTCGTCTGTGAACCTACAGATGTAACCATTCGAATTTGTGATAACGGTGTGGGTATGGATGCTGAGAAACTAACGGAGATGCAGTCCAGACTGGAGCGGCTTACCCGGCAGGCAGATCGGGTGTGGAGTTCAGGTACAAGTATTGGACTGGTCAATGCGGCCTCACGAATGGTGATGCATTTTGGACCTGAATACGGGATGAACATGGAAAGTGAATACGGACAGGGGACGAGCGTTACGGTACGAATCCCCTGCAATACAGGAGGCGAAGCCTTGTGAACAATGAACTGTACAGAGTGCTGCTGGTGGACGATGAACCGTGGAACCGGGATATTTTGCGCAACCTCGGAGATTGGAATGAACTTGGCATGACCGTTGCAGGTGAGGCAGAGGATGGCGAGCAGGCCATACAACTGGTCAAGCAGCATCAGCCTCACATTATCATTACGGACATGCGCATGCCCGGCACAGACGGTGTGGAGCTGCTACAGACTCTGAGCGGACAATACCCACAGATCAAGGTGATCGTGGTGAGTGGATATGACGACTTCAATTATGCAAAACATGCGATTCGCCATCGGGCTGCTGATTATCTGCTTAAACCGGTGAATCCGGATGAACTCAATGGTGTACTGGCCAAATGTGCAAGAGATTTGGAAAAGGCTGAATCTGCGCCTGAATCATGGGAGTCGTATCCCTCTGCGTTTGCTGGTGATTTTTCTTTGTTTCAGCAGCAGGCTCGCCTACGGTTTAATGACCTGAACGTTCAGAGTCTGCGGGAATGGTTCCAGCAATTACAGCAGAAGCTGGAACGATGCGAGATTAACAGACCCCGGCAGCTCGGGCGGGTGGCTTATGAATTACAGGCTTTGCTGGATGAGTTGTGCGTCTCCAACGGCTTGTACGAGCGGCCAGTGGCAACAGCGCTACCTCCTGCGGCTGCACTGACATCTATATCTGCTGCAGTGGAGTGGATATCTGCACCTTACTATCAGGCTTTGGAGCAGCTGATTGCGCAGCGCAAGTTCAAAAACAAGCTGAACCTGAATGAGGTGAAGCAGTACATGGAGCAGCATTGTATGGAGATGATTACGCTGGAGCAGCTCGCCCAGATCTTTTTTGTCAGCAAGGAATATCTCAGCAAGGTATTCAAGAAGGAGTATGAGGTGAATGTGACCGACTATGTTGTCCAGTTACGCATGACGCGAGCGAAGGAATGGGTGATGGATGAACAGATTCCGTTCAAGCATATTGCCGAGATGGCGGGTTATGAAGACGTGTCCTACTTCTATCGGGTGTTCAAGAAACATTTCGGAGTTTCACCGGGGGAGATGCGGAAGGGACAACCTCGTATGTCAGACAATTCAGGCAGTAGCACGGAATGAGTCGTTCGAGGGAACACTTTTGGTTGGATTAAGGTTTAAAATAATCCAATGCAGGAGTCTAATTTTGTCCAATGAAGCGCTTTCATTCTCTGATATATAATGAGCCTATGAAAGACAAACCAGTTACACACCGGGAGGTCATAAGAGATGAAAGTATGGAAAAGCGTAGCAAGTGCGGTACTGGTCAGTGTTCTGCTCGCAGGTTGCGGCTCCAATGCAGGAACGGACAATGGGCAGGAAGAATCGGCATCAGGCAGCACGGTGTCACTCAAAGTATTCGTCGCACAACCTCGGCTGAAAGAACATTACGATAAATATATAGAACAGTTCAAAGCCAAGGAGAAGGCAGAGAAAAACATTGAGGTGAACGTGCAACTGGAGATGCCGCCTGCGGACAATGCACCTCAGATTCTGAAGACTCGCCTCGCCTCCAATGATGCACCGGATGTGTTCGCCCTGCATGCAGTCAATGAGATTCCACCATTCAGCAAAGCGGGTTATCTGGAAGACCTGTCGGGCCAACCTTTTGTCGATAAGCTGCTGGATTCGGTTAAACCTTCCATAACGGATGCGGAGGGCAAAGTCGTAGCTGTTCCATTGGAAACAGTATCATGGGGCTATCTGTACAATAAAGATATTTTCAAAGAGCAAGGGCTGGAAGTGCCAACGACGTTAACGGAAATGAAAGCGGTCGTGGAGAAACTCAAAGCAGCCAACATTACACCGTTTGAACTGTCCTACAAAGAAGCCTGGATTCCGCAATTATTCCTGCCACTTACCGTGGGTGCATTAACTCAGTCTGAGCACAAAGACTTCGTGGAGAAGATGAATCAGGATCAGGGCTCCTTCTCCGATATGAAAGCATTGTTTGATATCTTCGATCTCGTCAATGCCAATGGAACGGACAAAGCGCTGGAAGTGGGCGGAGATGATGGTTCAGCAGCCTTCGCATCTGGAAGCGCCGCGATGTGGATTCAGGGACCATGGTTTGCCGAAACCATTCTGAAGTCCAACCCGAACTTGAACTTTGGTGTAGCACCAATGCCGATCAATGACAATCCGGATGATACCAAAATCAATCTGAGCACCTCCACTTCACTGGCAGTATCGTCATCTAGCAAAAACAAAGAAGTGGCACTCGATTTCGTGAACTACATTCTCGATGACAAGGATTCAAGTGCATTCTTCGAAGCACTCAAGTTCAATCCGGTTGCCAAGATCCATGACTTCAAGAGCTTCCCATGGGTAGACGATGCCCAGAAATATGTGAGTGAAGGTAAAGCTTATGAGGACCCATCCCTCCCTCAAGCGGTGAAAGACGAGTCAGGCAAAGCGTTGCAAGGCTACTACTCTGGGCAATTAAATCAACAGCAGGTTATCGATGCGCTCGACAAGGCGTGGAAATCCTACAACAAAGTCAACAAGTAAGGAGTTGTGAGGAATGGAGTATCCGCTTTTGTTGGCAAATCTCAACGGTTTTGGGAGTTTTGTCAACAAATTAGCGGTACTTTATTTCGTCGCAGTCTCCAAGCAGATGATACGGCAGGCAGAACGTTCTTCGTTCCCTCGTTTACAATCATCCGCTTCGAGTGAAAAGGGGGAGAACCAATGGCTACGAATGTGTTCAAGAAGTATCTGTCACTGCTCGCGTTCACTGCGCCTGCCTTTGTCATCTATGCGATTTTCCTGCTGTACCCTACGTTTAGTGGCATGTTCTATAGTCTGACAGATTGGAACGGACTTAATCGGGATTACAGCTTTATCGGTCTGGGCAACTTTGTGGAATTGTTCAAAGAAGATCCTGACTTTCTGAACTCCCTGTGGTTCACGATGAAATATGTAATATTTATGTTGATTCTGCAAAATGGAATTGCCTTGCTGCTCGCCGTGTTGATCGAGTCACGGACGCGCAGCAAGGGGCTCTTCCGGACCCTGTTTTTCATGCCTAATATGATCAGTACGATCATCAGTGCTTTCATGTGGACATTCATCTTCTCTCAGGTGCTGCCACAGCTCGCACAGAAACTGGCCTTTTCGTTCCTGGACCAGCAATGGCTGGGTGATCCGAAGTTTTCATTTTACTCCATTCTGATCGTATCGCTATGGAACGGTGTAGGTTATATGATGATCATCTATCTGGCTGCTCTCCAGGGTGTGCCGAAAAGTCTCAAGGAAGCGGCTGTTATTGATGGGGCCAACGCATTCCAGGTGCTGCGCAATGTGGTGTTGCCGATGATTACCCATGCTGTGACCATCTGTTTCTTCCTGACACTGAACGGAGCATTCAAAGTGTTTGAAGTGGTGTATGGACTGACGGGTGGTGGACCGGGCAGAGCCACGCAGGTTATCACGATGAACATCTATGAAGAAGCGTTCTCCAATAACTTCAGATACGGCTATGCGAGTGCCAAATCGGTTGTGCTGTTCATCATCGTACTCATCTTTACACTCATCCAGATCACCGTCATGAAGAAGAAAGAGGTGGAAGCATGAGGATGCAACGACTGAACAGTTATCTGATTCGACTGCTGCTGATTCTGGGCTCTCTCGTCGCCATGCTGCCGATCTACATGGCGGTGGTGAACTCTTTCAAAACACAGGGTGAGATGTTCCAATCTTTTATCGCGCTGCCGACAACGCTTCACTGGGAGAATTACTCGGACGCGTTTAACAAAATCAATCTGATGGGCAGTTCGATGAACTCGGCGATTGTATCCTTTCTGGGGATCGGGGGAATCGTCTTCTGTGCCTCACTTGCGGGATACAAGCTGTCACGTACCTCCGGACGTTTGAGCAACCTGATCTTCTTCCTGTTTGTTGCATCCATGCTGGTACCGTTCCACTCGATCATGATTCCACTGACACGGGTAGCCAAAGGCATGGGTGTACAGGGAAGCACGTACGGATTGGCCCTGATCTATATCGGACTTGGTGTGAACATGGCAATCTTCCTCTATCACGGGTTTGTGAAGTCCATTCCGCGTGAATTGGAGGAATCGGCTCAGATGGACGGATGTAATGAGTTCCAGACATTCTTCCAGATTATCTTCCCGCTCTTGCTTCCGATCACAGTCACCATCGCGATCCTGGACTTCCTGTGGATCTGGAATGACTTCTTGTTGCCACTGCTTATGTTGACCGATGTGAATCGCTATACGCTGATTCTGTCCACGAACATGCTGTTTGGTGAATATAACAAGGAATGGCCGTTGATTCTGTCCTCCCTGGTACTGACTGCGATTCCGGTTATTCTAATCTACGCGTTCTTCCAGAAGTTCATCATGGAAGGTATTGCAGAGGGTGCTGTAAAGGGGTAAAACATTTGAGGGAATCCCGTAACTTCACCGGTAGCTACGCGCTTTTGGTATTCGAACACACTTAGGAAACTTACGCAAATAGCCTTGATCTGAAGGACACGGTCCTTTCAGGTCAAGGCTGTTTTGGTTGTGAAATCAGGAAGCAGCATTCGAAGTCAGGAGTCAGAATCCATAAGCCTGTGGACAGCCTCTGCGAGGCATTGTAGTCCACGCTCCATCTCATCAGGTGAAGCATAGGCGTAAGAGAGCCGAATATGACTCGCATCCAGCCGGTCATACAGATAGCCCGGGTGAATAAGTACATTTTGCTCCAGACAGGTATGGAACAATTGGCGGATAGAGAGAGGGGAGACAATGAATTGCAACCAGATGTAAAACCCACCAGCAGGTATCTTCCACTCCGCAATCCCATGGAAGTGACGTTGCAATAGATCAAGCATGATATCTCTGCGTTTGCGCAGTTCAGGGCGAAGGCGTTCCATATTTCCAGTGTGATGTCCTTCGGCGAACCACAGGGCAGCGGCTTCTTGGGCGAGTGAACTGGTGCCATAATCGGTCTGCATCTTGATATCTGCGAGACGGCGAATGACCGGCTCTGGCCCGACTAGCCATCCGAGGCGCAGACCGGGACTGACTGCCTTTGACAGAGTACCCATATGCAGCACCCGTCCTTCCCTGTCACGTGCCTTCAGTGATGAGGGAGGAGGAGTTTCCAGCCACAGATCACTGTAAGCAGCATCCTCCAGTATGGAGATGCCTAGTGTTCGAGCGGTGGTCATCAGTTCTTCCCGGCGGTGATCACTCATCACAGAGCCGGTGGGATTGTGAAAGCTCGGGATCGTGTAAAGAAGCGAGATGTGATCTTGATCTTTTACATGCTGCGCAGCGTCCTCCAGACGTGCAATATGTAATCCTTCGTCATCCATCGGGATACCACTCATTTTCAACCCTGCTGACTGAAAGGCGTGAATGGAATAGAGATACGACGGTTTTTCCAGCAAAACCGCTGATCCGCGAGGGAGCAGTCCGACCGAAATCAAGTGTAGGGCCTGAAGTGAGCCGGATACGATCAGTATGGAATCTGGAGAGGCCTGAATGCCAGTCGTCTGCAAATGGGCGGATAAAGCCTCACGAAGCTCCAGGCTTCCTTGAGGTTCCAAGTAGTTGAGTGTACGAGAACGCTGGGACAGGGAGTGTAGAATATCGTTAAAAGCATCCTGAGGCATCAGCTCCGGGGCAAGCTCCCCTGTACCGAGTCGTATGATGCCAGGCCGGAATTCAGCCTGATTAATCTGCTGGATCTCGGGCAGGTTGGGATAATACCAACCCTCCTCGATGGCTTCGTTCCAGTTGGGCATGGCTCCGTGAGCCATGCCATGCCAACCGGAGCCGGAAATATAGGTTCCCCCGCCATGTCTGCCTTCAATCAGACCTGCGGCGGCCAGATTATCCAGGGCAGTGACCAATGTACTGCGGTTCACCCCCATGGACTCAGCCCATAATCGCTGTGAGGGGAGACGATATCCTGCTGACCATTCGCCCGTTGTGATTTTCTGGCGGATATAGGCTTCAATCTGGCGATACAAGGGCAAGTCGAGAGAAGGATTCGGCTTCCAACCCATGTTTAGCCGGGAATCAGAACGTTCCATGACAGGTAGAATCACCTCCGTTTGACTTTGTAACAAACACTATATCATTTGGTTGGGTCTGATGCCATCCAAGTGGTTGGTTACGTTAGGAATGATCTCCCCTAATATGGAGGACAGAGATAAGGGGGAAGAACGATGATGGAGGTTGTTATTCACGCAGTAGTTCTGGCGTTTGGCCTGATTTTGCCACTGGGTGTGCAGAATGTATTTATTTTTAACCAAGGCATGAGGCAAAAGCGTTATATACATGCCCTGCCTGCAGTAATAACGGCAGGGATCAGTGATACGCTGTTAATCGGGGCAGCCGTCGGAGGGGTGTCGCTCATTTTGCTGCAATGGCCATTACTGGCGAATGGGCTGTATGCAGTAGGAAGCTTGTTTCTGCTCTATATGGCATGGAGTATTTGGCGGTCGTCCGAATCTGTGCAAGGTTCGCAGACGGTAATGTCAGCAGGACGACAAATTGCGTTCGCCGCATCGGTATCTTTACTCAATCCCCATGCACTGCTGGACACGGTTGCCTTGATTGGCACCAGTTCACTTCAGTATGAAGGGGTGGAGCGCATTTATTTTGCCCTGACAGCCGCGGCTGTATCTTGGATATGGTTCATGGGACTTGCAGGCGCAGGCAGGGTGATTGGCAGAACGGATCGTACTGGACGCATCAGTCTGGTGTTCAATCGATTGTCTGCTCTAGTCATGGTCGGTCTGGCATGCATGATGCTATGGAAGCTCATCTATTCATAGAAGGACCGTGATATGGCTCCTATTGTATAAAATAAAAAAACTCCCCGTGACGTTAATCGCACAGGGAGTTCAATGTGAGTGCTGAATTTGGTGATCAGCATAGCTTGCTGATCTAGTTATTGAGTTGGAACATGTAGTGCTCGATAACGCTTTGGTGTAGCGTCTCTTATATATGGTTGGTCATTTGAGTTAGGGTCATCGTAATCGGATCTATTCTGCCTTTAGCAGCATGGATTCAATGAACACTTTCAGATCATGGCTTACGCTGTTCAACTGATCAATGACCTCGCTGAACTCGGTTACCAGCACAGCCTGTTGGTTGCTCGACTGTGAGATCGAAGTGATCTCTTGCTCCATCTGCTGGATGGAATGCTGGACATCTTTCAAGGAACGTTCGATGTTCACCGTAGCTTCTTTGGTACCTGTAGAAAGTTTACGCACTTCCGATGCAACGACGCTGAACCCTGCGCCTGCTTCGCCTGCTCGGGCTGCTTCGATGGCTGCGTTCAGGCCCAATAGATTGGTTTGCTCTGAGATCTCACGAATGAATGCTGCAACTTTGTTCACTTCGCCTGAGTTTTGTACAGCCATGCGGGTATTGTCCAGGATCTGCGTAGAAGAGGCCGTCAATTGCTCGGATTGCGCAGCAACCGTCTGCACCATATCTGTCAGTTTACCGCTGATTCCGCCAATCAATTCGGTGAAGTACTCCAGCTTTTCCTCGTTTTGCAGAGAGAACCCAATCGCAAGTGTGCCCACAATGTTTCCTTGCTCATCGCGAAGCGGTGTGGCTGCCGAATTAATGGATGTGCCATAGAACTTGGCATCAATACGATTGGCTGAAGTCTCGCCATGGATCAGTGCACGGCGGAGAGTAGGGTCATCCAGGGAGATGGGATCTCCTGCCTTGATGCCCAGATCGAGTTCGTTGCTGGGAACATAATACCAGAACTTCTCGGTATCGGTTACTGCAATCATGATATCGTGTTCTTTCAGCATAATTTTAAAATACGGACTTGCTGCAACGAGTGCTTCAACGATGTTCAATAAGGTTCAGCTCCTATAATGTATGTGCATATCATCTAGATGTATTGTATACATCGTCAGAATGAGGCTAATCTTGAAGGCCTGATAAGGGCATAACGTATATTAATTAGATTTTTTACATATGAAACAGGGGAATATGAATTCGTTTAGAAATTTATGAAAATAAGACAAAAAAGCAGGCAAGAACATCATGTTCTCGTCTGCTTTGGTTATGCGCTTATTCCTTGTGCAACGCTCTATTTTCACGTTACCCGCAATGAATGCTGATTCACGTAAAGGTATACAATGCCAACAGACATCATCAATGAAACATGTGTTATCCGCCAATCTGGGACATGCGCCGTACCGTCGGCGTGTGCGATTGCATTTTTTGTTCCAGAGCCAGGGCCATCTCGTGATTCTTGGGTTTCGTACCCAGCGCTTTGAGGAAGAGCGCCGCCATGGCATCCGGATCATCCACGAAGCGGCGAACATTATACTCATCTGACCAGTAGAGGCAGGCTTTGATATGTCCGTCAGCTGTCAGCCGAAGTCGGTTACAATTGTCGCAGAAGTGATCGCTCACGGGATGAATCAATCCGAATGTGCCTTCGGAGCCCACAATTTTCATATTGCGTGATGGGCCGTTACCCGCTGGGCCTGCTGTATTTTCAACCGCCCAACCTGCCTCAGCACATACATCCGTGACGGCCTCCAGCGGCAAATAAGATTTGCGCCATGAATCCGAAGCCTGTCCAATCGGCATATATTCAATGAAACGCACATGAAGAGGCTGGTCAATGGTCATTGCAATAAAGTCCTTAATTTCATCATCGTTAATGCCCTTCATCAGCACGACATTCAGCTTGATTGGAGCGAGACCAGCGGCTGTTGCAGCCTCGATGCCTTTAAGTACCTTGTTCACATCGCCGCCACGGGTAATCATGGAGAAGCGGCTAGCTTGCAGGGAGTCCAGACTGATATTGATCCGGTTCAACCCAGCGTCTTTCAACGCTTGAGCTTGTTTGTCCAGCAGAAGAGCGTTGGTAGTCAGTGCAATATCGTCAATTCCGTCAATCGCCGAGATCATGCTGACGAGCTTGTGCAGGTCCTTGCGCACCAGCGGTTCGCCCCCGGTGAGTCGTACTTTGCGCATACCCATCGGGGCAAGCACTTTCAGCACCTGTGCTATTTCTTCGTAGCTCATAATCTCATCATGTGGAGCAAACTCCATACCCTCTGCAGGCATGCAGTACACACAGCGTAAATTACAGCGGTCCGTAACAGAAATACGGATGTAGTCATGTATCCGGCCAAATGAATCCTGAAGCAATTCCATGCAGACCACCCTTTCATCGGTTCAGATTGGAGATCTTCTATTATAAATGATATGACAATTTCAAAAGGAACAGTTGCATCAAATTTTAGCTATTTCTCCAATCCGCGTCAACGATGACGTCAGATGACAGCATTTTTGGCGGGGTGGTTGAGATGGAATTGTCCCACGAGTTGTTGCAGGAAGACCGTAATGGCTTCCACGTTATGCGAAGAATGCTGAACCTGCAACATATCACGGATCAGCTCCATCATCTCTGCTTCTACCTCAGCAGAAGTCGCCCGATTTTGATGGCTGATCGCAGCAATATTCTCCATTAGCATGACCACTTGATCCACGACTTGTGTGCGTTCAGGTTCTTCAGCGGTAGCATTTTGTAGAAGTTGCGAAGCGGCCTGAACCAATGTCGTTCCTTCAGCCAGCACCTGATCTCCCTCTGTGATTAATTGGGATGCAGCTCCTGCTGCAGTTGAGATTCGGTCCAGAATCTGATGGATATCTTCAGTAGAAGAGCGGGATACATCGGCCAGCTTACGGATTTCCCCCGCCACAACGGAGAACCCTTGGCCATGTTCGCCCACGCGTGCAGCTTCAATGGTAGCATTCAGCGCGAGCAGGTTGGTCTGAGCTGAAATTTCATCAATGACAGCCAGTGCACGGTAAATCTCTTTCATGGTGTCCATGAAGGACAGGATGGTACGGTTGGTATCGGATACCGCTCCGGAGATTTGGGTCATTTTGTCACCGATTCGTTCCACTTCTTGCTGAGCCACGCCAATCTGTTCGGTGGCAGATGTCTCTAGTTGCTGCAGCGTTAGGCGCATGTGATCTGCAGCGATCTTGGCCTGATCGAGATCTTCCAGTTGGGTGCGAATGGCCTGAATCATCGAACCAAGCTTGTAGTTCACACGCTCAGTCGTCCCCTGGGTTGTCTCTGTTGAGGTTCGCATCTGATACTGGTTGTCCATAACGTCTACCGTGGCAAGTTGTACCTTCAGCATAATGCCTTCCAGAGAGTCAATCATGTTGTTGATCCACTTCGCGAGTTCACCCGATTCGTCTTGGGCAAAATCAGACGTATTCAGGCGCTGTGTTAGATCACCTCTGCCTTCGGCATTGATTCGAATAAATCGGCTGATGCGGCGCAAGTCATCATGAACCCGTCGATATTGGCTGCGATTCAGCCGTAATGCAGTGAAGAATCCGAACAGTACATTAAAAGCCGCAAGTAGTGCCGCGCTCCATCCACTGCCAGTAACGGCATAGACAAGGGCCGCTCCTGTAACCCCTGACAAGAGTGTGAAGAGACTGTGCTGCTTAAACTGGCGCCAGCCAATGCTTCGTATCCGGTATACTTCCTCCAGATCCCCCTCACACATCATGCCCCACCGATCAGGACAATGTGGAAGCTGGAAGGTGATACCTTTGCCAATGACAGAAATATGGCGGTAATCCGAGTATCCGGGAAAGGCTACAAACAGATTCGAACCATTCTGAATGGTGTTCGCAACGCCAGGGTGTAGCTCTCCGGTCGAGGGATCAGTGAACATGAGTTCCAGCTCGGTATGCTCCTTCACGGAAACGATGCCCCAATCGGTGGTGACACCATCTTTCAGATTCTCCCCATGTGTGAAGGTACGATCCTCGAAGCGGCTTCGAGACAAGGCGGTACCGGGCTGCAGATGAGGCCGTAATCTCGACTCAGCCATAAAGAGATAGTTGTCACCGGAATCGGGATAGATATGGCCTGATTCTCGTTGAATCAGGTCACCCAGGACATCTCCAGGAACACGGCTGCATAATGAACCGACGTATCGACCTTCCTGCAGAATTGGGGTGATAAACAGCAAGGTGACATCATCGTGAAAAGCGGACGAGCGTGGTCCAATATCCAACGTCAGTGGATCGGAATAAGGGCCATACAAACACTTTTTCCCATGATGATCTGCTCGGGAGTACTTCAATCCTGGTCCAATCAAAGCTTCGTGATCTTCATAGATCTGTCCTATATGTTTCTTATATGTAGAGAATACCACCTGATTCTGTTCGTTTAGCATAAATAGCTCTGTACTATCGACGGCTCGATTATAACTGGATTGAAACCATGCATCCAGCTGGCTTATATGAGATGAATTTGGCAGTACATCTTGGGGTCGAACTGACTGTATTTGATGAAGCAATCGATCCAGGTGATTCCATTGTTCCTCTGCCCAGTCCATCATCAGCTGCCGCCTCGTTTCGGCAATCCCCTCAAAAATCTGTTCCACATCTTCCTTCATGTGTGCGTTCAACCGATACGATCGCCATAGCGGCAAACCTTTTCTCCATCCCAGCCAATCAAACATCATGACCACCCCGATTTCTGGATTTGCAAGCTTCGTTCTATTGATCTATGGACACTCCTGTGTAGTGGTTGAACCGGAATCATGATACCGCCTTCATTATTCCGCAGCCTGACTCACTCGCAGGTGGAAGTCCTTATCGTTCTATTCAATCTTTATACAAGAAAACGAGCAAGAATACGAGGGGATATGTCATATTTTCCGAATATTCATTCAATAAATACAAATGATCGTACGCTTATTGTTAGGTGAAACATATGTTAGCTTTCTACCAAGGAAACTCACATGAATGCATCTGAGAATCTATCTCATTTTACATTGTGTAACATGAACGGGCCCATACTCAAAACACACTGTATAATGTAATCCCCGCCCAAAGCGATATAGTATTATCTAACAAGCAAAACCTGTTACGTTCGTGTATATAAACCTCCCATTCAGCCTTGGTGTGCAATGCAAACAACTTCTCACAAAGGAGAATGCCCATGTCCTCCATATCCTCAGCTACAGCCCCCGAAGCCTGCCATATTGATGTTGATCATGTGTCCGTTGTCTTCGGCACAGGGACACAACAAGTCACTGCCTTGTCGGATGTTACATTCCAGATTCAGTCCAATGAGTTTGTCTCCCTGCTGGGCCCTTCTGGTTGTGGCAAGTCAACCTTGCTCCGGCTGGTGGGTGATCTACTTCAGCCCACCTCAGGCACTGTTCGCATTGCAGGTCAGGAGCCTGAACGGGCCCGGCTACAGCGACAGTTCGGCATCGTCTTTCAGACACCAGCCTTGTTCGATTGGCGCACCGTTCGTCACAATGTGGAATTGCCCTTGGAGCTGCTCGGTACTCGCCGAAAGGAGTGCCGCCGCATTAGCGGTGAACTGCTTGAAATGGTAGGGCTATCCCGCTTCGCCGACCATTATCCATGGCAGCTCAGTGGCGGGATGCAGCAACGTGTATCTATTGCACGTGCCCTTGCACTTGATCCGCCATTGCTGCTCATGGATGAACCCTTTTCCGCCCTAGACGAATTCACCAAAGAAAAGCTTCAATTGGAGCTGCTTGAGATCAAACGCTCGACAGGCAAGACCTTCCTCTTTGTCACACACAGCATCCCCGAAGCCGTATTTCTATCCGACCGAATCATCGTGCTCTCGGCACATCCGGGTCAAGTACATTCCATTCATTCCGTTAACCTGCCTTCCGAACGTCATAGTGAACTGAGAGAAACAGAAGCTTTCTATCGCATGATCACGACCATTCGCAATTGCTTCTACGAGGAGCGTGATGACTCTCATGTCCCTGCGATTCTTTAAACCAGGCTATCGCTCCTGGGTCGTCATCTGGATTATGGCCGTATTGGTGCTGTGGGAAGCAATCGCCTGGATGCTCCAGCTGTTTCTGTCACCTCAGCAGGCGGCGTCTCGCCTTCCATATCTGCACGAAGTCCTTGCAGCCCTGTTTCGTTACTCGGGTACGCTCGCAGAGCAGGGGGCTGTCACGTTTGGCAATGCAGCCATTGGTTTCGCAGGGGGAACGCTGCTGGGTCTGGGTCTGGCGCTGCTCATGAGCGCGGCTGTCTGGCTGGAGCGCACATTATCGCCATATGTAGTCTCCTCACAGATGGTTCCGGTCATTGGTCTCGCTCCGATTGTGTACGGCATCATCCACAACGCGGAGTGGGCACGGATTGTTATGGCGGCGTATGTCACCTTCTTTCCGATCATCATCCATACCTTGAAAGGATTGAAAAGTGCAGCACCAGAGCACCTGGAACTTATGCGTTCCTGTGGAGCTTCACTGACCGCGCGTTATATCAAATGTCTGCTGCCCTCAGCACTGCCGGGACTATTTTCTGGGTTGAAAATAGCTGCTCCGCTGGCGGTAACCTCCTCCATCGTTGTGGAATTGATGGGGGCTCCCGATGGACTCGGCGTCCTGATGGTCAGTTCGTTATATTACGGCCATGCCCAAGTTGGCATGTTCTGGGCAACCATTATGCTTAGCATCGGCATTGGCCTGATCTCGTATCTGGCCATCAGTCTGGCTGAACGTTGGTTGACTCCCTGGCAGCCTGAATTCAGGGCCAAAGGAGGTCAGGCCACATGAGTGAAGGTAGCGTGTTGAGCCGGAAAAGTGATGAAGGTGTGTCGATTGCTGCTGTAACTGGCGCGGCTACGACCCTCAATGGTTCACAGACGGCAGCTGTCCCAGGATCGGAAATTCATGGACAACGGGGACAAGCCGGAAAGGTCAGATCGGGCTCTGGCGTTCGCGGACGATCGGTTGCACTGAGTGTGCTTCCTTGGGGTGCGGGTGTGTTGTTTCTCTCCCTCTGGCAGCTCAGGTTGTTTCATTGGATATTCTCGCTGGAAAGCTACCAGCTGCCTGTGCCTTCCGCGATTGCGGCATCCATACAGGAAAATGCCAATATGCTCTTTCGTTACGCGATGTACAGCGGAACCGAAATGCTGGGTGGCTTCCTGCTCGGTTCCCTGCTAGGCGCTATGGCGGCAGCGGGTGCATCGTTCTTTCCCACAAGCGGCAGGGCGGCAGTTACGGTTTTGTCTGCGCTGAACGCGGTCCCCATCGTGGCCCTTGCCCCGATTATGAACAATTGGTTCGGTGACGGGATCTGGTCCCGTATTGCTGTTGTCACGGTGATTACGATGGCAGCCATGGCTGTCAGCCTGTTCAAAGGGCTGACTTCAATTCAACCGCAGTACAGTGATCTGCTGAGTGGCCTTGCTGCGAGCAGGATGCAGTTTTTTTGGAAGCTGAGACTGCCTCACGCCATGCCTTCCCTCTTTGCCGGTCTAAAGATCAATATGTCGACCAGTATTATCGGGGCCATTGTGGGTGAATTCTTCATCGCCTCCCAAGGGCTTGGGTACTTGCTCTCGGATCAGATTCGACTGGCGAACATGCCTTTGGCCTGGTCCTGCATTGTCATCGCCGCCGCGCTCGGCATTGTGTTGTATGAAGCGGTTGTCCTGGCAGAAAAGCGACTCATTCCGTGGAATCGTGCACGCACAGATCAATAACGTTCATCAGGGTACCCACCATAGATCGTAATACCTGATTGAAAAATCGTATATAAACAGGGGGTTGTTCTGTACATGTACAAAACGTTGAAGCCGGGTTTGCTGGTATTGGTCCTGTTGGTTGTTACGATGCTGGGCGCTTGTTCTACGAAGTCCGAGCCGGCTGCTGAGCCTGCCGCTGCGAGTTCAGGAGGGGCGGGAGAAGCAGATCAACCGTTAACCAAAGTGAAAATTCAGCTGAAATGGGTGCCGCAGGCGCAGTTTGCCGGGATCTATGCAGCGAAGGAAAAAGGCTTTTTTGCAGATGAAGGCATTGATGCCGAGATTATTCCGGGTGGTCCGGATATCGTGATTGAGCAGCAGGTGGTCAATGGTGCGGCCGATGTGGGGATCACGGGTGTAGACAGTTTGCTGGTCAGCCGGGATAACGGCCTGCCACTTGTCTCGCTCGCCCAGATCTCACAGAAGAGCAGCTATCGTTTGATTGCGAAGAAGTCCCTGGGCATTACCGATCCGGCTCAGATGAAGGGAAAGAAGGTCAGTACCTGGTTCGGCAGTCAGCAGTTTCAGGTGCTCGCGTTCATGGAGAAGAATGGCCTGGACCCGAAGAAAGACATTGAACTGGTGAAGCAGGGTTTCACAATGGATCAGTTTTTCAACGATCAGGTAGATGTAGCTACGGCGACGATCTATAACGAATACCACGTGGTGCTGGAAAGTGGAACGAAAGAATCGGATCTGGATGTGTTCAACATTGAAGATGCCGGTGTTGGCATGCTGGAGGATACGCTGATTGCCAAGAAGGATTGGGTAGACAGCAACCGTGAGCTTGCGGTCAAAGTGACCCGTGCCATTCTGAAAGGCTGGAACTATGCCATTGATGAACAGGATGAGACGGTGGATATCGTGATGAGTAATGTGACGGATGGCAGCACCACTCGTGAACATCAGGTAACGATGCTGGAAGAGATTGCGAAGCTGATCCGACCAGAAGGATTTACGGAGCAGCAAGTCGGCAGTTTTGTGGATGAGTCATTTACCCGGACTGCGGATATTGCACTGAACTATGGCCTGATCAAAAAAGCTGCCAACCTGGATGAAGCGCTCGAGAAAAGCATCTATGAAGAAGCGGTGAAATAAGCGTGTGGAGGAGGATGACGAATGAGTTCTGTGGATCAGCAGCCTCAGCCGCTTGGCGGTACGAAGGAAGAATGGCTGGAGAAAGATCGCAAATACGTATGGCATCACATCTCGCCTCATAACGATCATCCGATGATTGCAGTAAGCGGGGAGGGTAGCTGGATCACCGATCAGGATGGTACGCGTTATCTGGATGCGATGTCTGGACTGTGGTGTGTGAATGTGGGGCATGGCCGTGAGGAGATTGCGAGAAGTGCCTACGAACAGATGAAAGCACTCGCTTATGTACCGATGACGCAGAGTCACGAACCGGCGATTTTGCTGGCGGAGAAGCTGAATGACTGGCTGGAGGGGGAGTATCGAATATTCTTCTCCAACTCAGGTTCAGATGCGAATGAGGTGGCTTTCAAAATAGCCCGCCAGTACCACCATCAGAATGGTGAGCCTACTCGGCACAAATTCATCTCCCGTCACCGTGCGTATCACGGCAATTCCATGGGAGCGTTGGGCGCCACTGGGCAAGCCGCCCGCAAGATCAAATACGAGCCGCTCGGCGTGGGTTTCTCTCATGTTCCACCACCGTATTGTTACCGCTGCCCGTTTGGACGAAGCAAGGATGGATGCGGACTCGAATGTGCAACCATCTATGAAGAGGTGATTCGTTGGGAAGGTCCTGAGACAGTTGCCGCAGTAATTATGGAGCCGGTGATCACAGGGGGCGGCATGATTGTCCCGCCGCCGGATTATATGCGTACCGTGCAAGAGATCTGTCAGCGCTATGGTGTGCTGCTCATCGTAGATGAGGTAATCTGCGGTTTTGGCCGCTCTGGGCAGAAGTTTGGTCATCAGAACTATGGTGTGCAGCCAGATATTGTGACGATGGCAAAAGGCATGACCAGTGCGTATTCACCCCTATCGGCAACAGCCGTGCGAGCCGATCTGTATGACACGTTCCGCGAGCCCGGACCGGATGCCCATTTTCGGCATGTGAATACATTTGGCGGAAATCCCGTGTCCTGCCGGGTGGCACTGGCGAATCTGGAGATTCTGGAACGAGAGAATCTGGTCAGCCGGGCGGAAGAACTGGGATATCTGCTTCGTGAGAAGCTGAAGCCATTGCTCGAACTGCCTGTTGTGGGGGATATCCGTTCATTCGGATTCGCCTGTGGCATTGAATTGATTGAAGCAGAAGGTTCTCCTGCGGAGGCGGATAAGGTAATGAAGGTGCTCGCCAGTTGTAAAAGGGACGGCATCCTGATTGGCAAGAACGGCGATACCGTGCCGGGGTTTGCAAACATTTTGACGATTTCCCCGCCGTTTGTCACCACCGAGGATGAGTTGGATCTGATCGCTGGAAGTCTGCTCGTTGCGCTACGTAGTCTGGACGCAGGTTAGTTGCCATAGATGGATAACACAAAAGGAGGCGAGGGAGGATGCAGACCACGACAGGCAAACTCATTAATCAGCTTCGCTTGAATGAGCGAATTGAGCAGTTGTCACAGATTGGCCGAATCGCAGAGACGGGTGTCTGCCGACTTGCCCTGACGCCAGAAGATATGGACGGCATCATACAGGTTCGTCTCTGGATGGAAAAGGCAGGTCTGACGACTCGACTTGATCCCTTCGGCAATCTGATTGGTCGTCTCGAAGGTACGGATCAGGCGTTGCCTATCCTCATGATTGGTTCCCATATCGACTCTCAGCCTTACGGCGGTCGATATGATGGAGCGATCGGTGTGCTCGGCGCACTGGAAGCCGTGCAATGCCTGATCGAAAATGGCATTCAACCCCTAATGCCGATTGAGGTGATTGCCTTTTGCGATGAAGAAGGTTCCCGTTTTAACAAAGGTTTGTTCGGCTCACGTGGCATAACGGGTCAGTTGGAAGAGGGCGAACTGGAGCGGCAGGATAAAAATGGAGTGACTCGCCGGGAGGCGCTGGAAGCCTTCGGCTGTTCTCCTTCGGATTTTGAAGAAGCGATCTACCCGCCAGGTTCCATTGGCAGTTATCTGGAGCTGCACATTGAGCAGGGACCAGTGCTTGAGGCTCTGGATGCTCCAGTAGGTCTGGTGACAGGCATCTCGGGCCCACTCTGGCTTACGGTGACGATGAGAGGCATGGCGGGTCATGCTGGCTCTGTTCCGATGGGGATGCGGCAAGATGCTTTGGTAGGCAGCGCAAAAGTCATTGCGGCGTTTGACGATATGGTGAGAGAAGACCCGGAAGCTCCAACCGTAGGTACGGTGGGAAGTCTGAGGGTATTTCCAGACTCACGGAATATCATCCCGGAGGAAGTTAGCTTCACGGTGGACTTACGAGATATGGAGATGGAGCGCAGGAACCGGCTTGAAGCCCGATTGATGAACATTTTGGATGACGTAAGTTCCCGATATGGTCTGACTTACTCGCTGACAGAGGATACGAACAGTGAACCGCGATATTGTGCTGAGCCGATCATGTCGGTGATTCGTTCATCCGCGGAAGAGATCGGGGTTACTCTGCCAGAACTGATGAGTGGTCCGTTCCATGATGCGTTGGCCCTTTCGCTTGTGTGTGATTATGGCATGATCTTTGTCCGCAGCAAGGACGGCATCAGTCATCATCCCAGCGAATATTCCTCCCCTGAGGATATTGGATTAGGTACGGAAGTGTTGTATCGCACCATTCGGAGGATGTGCAGTGGCGTGAACCAACCAATCATTTTACCTGAGGAGGCGTTGTGACGTTATGGGCAAAATCAGCATCGGATTAATCCAGGCTTCACATGGGATTGAGGGTTCGGCTCCCGTTGAGGTGCACAAAGAGGCTGCGGTTCAGAAGCACATTGCGCTGGTCCGTGAAGCTGCTGCAAGAGGGGCCAAGATCATCGGGCTGCAGGAAGTATTCTATGGCCCGTATTTTTGCACAGAGCAGAATCCCAAATGGTATGCATCCGCTGAACCGGTACCGGAAGGACCAACGACCAGACGTTTTCAGGAGCTGGCAAAGGAGCTTGCGGTGGTGATTGTTTTACCCGTGTACGAGGTGGAGGGCATTGCTTCGTATTACAATACGGCAGCCGTCATTGATGCGGATGGTTCATATCTGGGCAAATATCGCAAACATCATATCCCTCATGTGGAGGCTGGGGAGGGCACGAATGGGTTCTGGGAAAAGTATTATTTCAAACCAGGTAACCTCGGTTATCCGGTATTTGATACGGCCTACGCCAGAGTCGGCGTGTACATCTGTTATGATCGTCATTTTCCGGAAGGGGCACGATTGCTCGGGCTGGCGGGGGCAGAAATTGTGTTCAATCCGTCCGCTACGGTTGCGGGTACATCGGAATATCTGTGGAAACTGGAACAGCCTGCTCACGCGGTAGCTAACGGCTATTATGTAGCGGCCATCAACCGGGTCGGTGTGGAAGCGCCATGGAATATGGGTGAATTTTACGGACAGTCGTACTTGGTAGACCCGCGAGGCAGAATGGTAGCGATAGGCAGCCGGGATCAGGATGAGGTCGTTATTGGCGAGATGGATACGGAGATGATTCGTGAGGTGCGTAATGTGTGGCAATTCTACCGGGATCGCAGGCCGGAAACGTACGAACATCTGGTTCGTCTGTGAAGTAGCTGGAAGCTGCCCGGATCAAACTTCAGGAGGTGCATGACATTGATGAACAGCTCAGGAACAACGTTATCCGATTACGGGTGGGAGAGTCGTTTTGCCGAGATGAAACCCGCCATGACAGGAAAGGAAGCGATGGAGGAGTCGAACCGCTGTCTGTACTGTTACGATGCACCTTGTATCAAGGCTTGCCCAACTGACATTAATATCCCTTCTTTCATTAGCAAAATATCGACAGGGCACCTGAAAGGATCGGCCCGCACCATCATGGATGCGAATCCGGTTGGAGCCAGCTGCGCACGTGTATGCCCCACAGAAGAGTTATGTGAAGGCGCATGTGTGCTAAACGAATCGTCGAAGCCGATTCGTATTGGTGACTTGCAGCGTTATGCCACCGACTGGGCGCGAGCTAAGAATGAGCCGTTATTCCAGGCAGCGCCTGCCAATGGGAGAAACGTTGCTGTTGTGGGAGCGGGTCCTGCGGGACTGTCGGCGGCACGTGAACTGGGGCGTGCAGGGTATGAGGTGACGATCTACGAAGCCAAACCCAAAGGCGGCGGGCTGAATACGTACGGCATCGTATCTTTCCGTTTGCCCGAATCGGTTGCGCTATGGGAAGTGGAGCAGGTGGAAGCGCTGGGTGTGCAGATCCGTTATGGGGTGCGCATCGGTGTGGATATTCCTGCTACGCAGTTGCTAGAGCAACATGAAGCGGTCATTCTGGCATGTGGCATGGGTTCAGTACCTATGCTGGGCATTGAAGGAGAGACACTGGAAGGCGTCTATGATGCCATTGAATTTGTGGAGTCTACAAAGCAAGGTGTTCCACCCGCGTTAAATGGTCTGAAGGTCGCCGTTATTGGCGCGGGTAATACGGCGGTAGATGCAGCGACCTGTTCGGTACGTCTTGGTGCCGAGCGGGTGCAGATGTTATATCGGCGCGGGGAAAGCCAGATGACGGCGTATGCGTTTGAATATACGTTTGCCAAGCAGGAAGGTGTGGAGTTCCGCTGGTTTACGATGCCGCAGCGTATCATTGGAGACGAGAATGGTCGGGTTCAAGCTGTGGAATGCGTGAAAATGGAGTTGGTTACCCCGCCTGGCGGTGGGCGTGCATTGCCTGTGCCTGTAGAGGGATCGGAGTTCATGATTGAATGTGATACGGTCATCCGGGCGATTGGGCAGCATCGTCTATTACCGTTAATTGAAGCGTTTGGGCTTCGTCACCACTGGGGTGTTGTCGAGATCGAGCCGCATACGTACCGTACCTCGCATCCTCAGATCTATGCGGCAGGCGATGTTATTTTTGGTCAGGGCCAGGGTGAAGCGATGGTTGTCTCGGCTGCACAGCAAGGTAAGCTGGCTGCCGCCGCAGTTATGAAGGCGTTGCCTGGACAGGTGGAAGAGACGGCATGAGCAGTTCATCGAATCCTTGTGTCCCTGGCGCGCTAACGAACCCTACACACCTTATAGTGGAAATTATGGAGGATTGAAAAATCTAATGAATCTCACACGTCTTATTTTGATAAAAATCGTTGAAATGAAGCCGAAATGAGCTATTACAGCAATATAAGCTTTCTACGATTCGTTAGATTTTGAAAGTGCCGCAAATGAGCCCAATAAGAGCTCTACGGTTCGTTAGGATTTAGGTGCGTACTATCCAGAAACACCATTACTACGCAGAGATCCTAAACACGACCAAATATCCAGTACAACGATAAAAATTGAACTAAACATTTACACAAAACGAAGAGGACAGAAAGAACCTGAAGAAGCGGAGTTAAAAGCTTTCTGAAGGAAAGCTGCATCGGAAGCATAACCTCGCCTTTATCCCCGGATTTTCCCTTTATAAAAGGAATCAAAAAAATCTGGGGATAACAGCGATCGGAAAGTTGTTCTGTCATCGGAGTGTCCGGTGTAACTAGTAAGTTCAAACAACACCAAGGAGGGATCGTTATGGCTGACTTATCCATTAATCTAGCAGGTATTCGATCACCCAATCCGTTCTGGCTGGCTTCTGCACCACCGACCAATACGGGGTATCAGGTTCAGCGTGCATTCGAAGCGGGTTGGGGTGGTGCGGTGTGGAAGACACTGGGTGAGCCGATTATCAATACATCCTCCCGTTTCGCGGCGGTCCATTTTGGCGGACAGCGGGTGGCGGGCTTTAACAATATTGAATTGATATCCGATCGTCCGCTGGAAGTGAATCTGCGGGAGATTGCCGAGACCAAGAAGCGTTTCCCGGATCGTGCGGTTGTCGCTTCACTGATGGTGGAGCCTACGCGGGAGAAGTGGCATGAGATTGTGAAAAAGGTGGAGGCCGTCGGTGTGGATGGCTTGGAGTTGAACTTTGGCTGCCCGCATGGCATGGCCGAACGGGGCATGGGAGCTGCCTCCGGTCAACAGCCGGACCTTGTGGAGCTGCAGACGATGTGGGTAAAGGAAGTGGCGACCACACCAGTGATCGTGAAGCTCACGCCGAATATCACGGATATTACAGCGACGGCCCGGGCAGCTGTCCGGGGTGGCGCGGATGCGATCTCCCTGATCAATACGATTAACTCTCTCGCAGGTGTGGATCTGGATTCGTGGAATACTGTGCCCCATGTGGGAGGCAAAGGAGCACATGGCGGGTATTGTGGTCCAGCCGTGAAACCAATTGCTCTGAACATGGTTGCCGAATGTGCCCGTAATCCGGAGGTAGGTGTGCCAATCTCGGGGATTGGTGGCATCTCCGACTGGCGGGACACGGCAGAGTTTCTGCTCATGGGTGCTACAGGGGTTCAGGTATGTACCGCAGCGATGCATCACGGATTTCGCATTGTGGAGGACATGATTGATGGCCTGAACGATTATTTGGATGAAAAGGGTTTGAGCAGCGTAGCAGAACTCGTAGGTCAGACGGTTCCGCGTTATTCGGATTGGGGCAATCTCGATCTGAACTACAAAGTGGTCGCCCGCATCAACCGCGATGTCTGCATCAACTGCAACAAATGCCATATTGCGTGTGAGGACACCTCGCATCAGTGTATTGATATGTTGACCGACCCATCGGGTTCCTATCTGGAAGTGGTGGAAGAGGACTGTGTTGGCTGTAATCTGTGTTCGATCGTCTGCCCAGTGGATGGGGCGATTGAGATGGTTGAGCTTGTACCTGAGCAGGAACCTGTAACCTGGAATGAACGTCAGTCTGCGATTGCCCTGCTGCAATCGGTCAGAGATCAATCAACCAAGGAGGCGATATCATGAGTACCCGCAAATTGATTCGTAATGGTGTGTTGGTCACAGCGTCGGATACCTTTGAGGCAGATATGTTGATCGAAAAGGGTAAAATCACACAGATTGGCATCGGGCTTATCCCAGACGAACAAACGGAAGTCGTGGACGCTTCCGGCTGTTACGTCATTCCAGGCGGGATCGATCCGCATACACATCTGGATATGCCATTCGGTGGAACGGTAACCGCAGATGATTTTGCGACAGGAACGGCAGCAGCAGCCTTTGGCGGTACAACGACGATCATTGATTTCTGTCTGACACAAAAAGGGCGTCCATTAATCGAATCTCTCCAAGAGTGGCATGCCAAAGCCGAGGGTAAAGCCGCCATCGACTACGGTTTCCATCTCATGATTGGGGAGATGAATGATCAGGTGCTGGAAGAGCTGCCGCAGATTATTGAAGAAGAGGGTGTGTCATCCTTCAAGGTGTTCATGGCTTACAAAAACCAGTTCCAGGCTGATGACGGGATTCTCTTCCAGACGTTGCAGAAGGCAAAAGAGTACGGCGCACTCGTCATGGTGCATGCCGAGAACGGGGATGTCATTGATCTGCTGGTACGACAGGCGCTCGCCGAAGGGCGCACAGAGCCCATTCACCATGCGCTGACTCGTCCATCCATGCTGGAGGGAGAAGCAACAGGGCGTGCGGCGCGTCTGGCTGCGCTTGCGGATTCACAGCTGTATGTGGTGCACGTGACCTGTGCGGAAGCAGTGGAGCAGATCGCACGCATGCGTGAAATGGGCTACCGGATCTGGGGAGAGACCTGTCCTCAGTATTTGACACTGGATCAGTCGATTATGGATCAGCCGGATTTCGAGGGTGCAAAGTATGTCTGGTCACCACCGCTACGGGAGGCTGCTCATCAGGAAGTACTCTGGAACGCACTGAAAAGCGGTCAGTTGCAGACGATTGGTTCTGATCATTGTTCGTTTAATTTCAAAGGGCAGAAGGACCTGGGCAAGGATGATTTCAGCAAAATTCCGAACGGGGGGCCTGTCATCGAAGATCGCCTAAGTATTCTGTATTCGGAAGGTGTAGTCAAAGGAAGGATTACGCTGAATCAGTGGGTCGATCTATGTTCGACAAGAGCGAGCAAGTTATTTGGGTTATTTCCGCAGAAAGGCACTCTGGCCGTAGGGACAGATGCGGATATCGTTATTTTTGACCCATCTGTAAACAGAGTGATCTCGGCAGATACGCATCATATGAATGTGGATTATAGCGCATTTGAAGGCATGCAGGTACAGGGATGTCCGGTGACGGTGCTGTGCCGCGGGGAATATGTCATTCGTGATCGGCAATTTGCCGGATTGGCAGGGGCGGGGCAGTATGTGAAGCGTGATAAATACGATGCGGGTATACCTATTCCGGTGAGACAGCCCGTGACGGCAGTGAATGGAGGGAGAAGCTGATGTCAGATCATGATGTGTTTGAAGCGGAGAGAATCGCCATAGAGCGAATGGTTGCACAGGGGTATCGGATCTACGCGGTACGGGAACATCTGGAGGGTGCACACGTCATATGGGGGCACCCGGATCTTCCCGAAGAGAAACAAGAGCAATACGTGGGTACGGCGTCTGGACGAAAGTGGTTCAGTCACATCCTGATTCGCCAGCTTCAGGAGCAGCGGGGAGCGTAGACCATGCTGGAGTTCTTCATACGATTGGCCCATGAACGTACTCATAGGCGTAGATGGCAAGTTCGATCGCAACCCTTTTCTCGGGGAGGATATAGTCTTCTCCCAAAAGGGATTCGATTTTGTCCAAACGGTGATACAGCGTCTGTCTAACGATATATAGCGCGGTGGCCGTCTCTTGCTTGGAGCAGCACAGGACCAAATATTGCTTGAGCGTACGTAGCAGCTGACCTCCTTTCTCTGTATCGTAACGAATGAGCGGCCCCAGATATTCTTCGATGAAATCATCCAGATTACCGCTCTGCTTCATGCTGGCAATGATACGGTAACAATGAAGGTTACTGTAAAAGGGCTGCTGCATCACACCGATGTCCTTCTGAATTCGCAGTGTCTCCTTTGCTGATTCCAGGCTGTCCTTGAGACGGGAGAGATCCGCGCAGCTATGACCGATACCGAATAGGCCTGAAAAGAGACGATGGGTCTGTTCCTGCTCGTGCTGCTGCAGCTGTTCGATGCAGCGCCATAGATTGCTTTTACGCTGAGATCCGGGTAGTGGGTCGAGAATGATAAGAATGATCTGATGGTTCAGAACTGTGCTGTAGAGGGTGAAGTTCTCCCGTGCAAATACCGACCGGGCGACGATGTTGCGTTGTATCAATAACTTCTGAAGTCTGAGGCTGTCTGTGTATGCGGGGTTGCTGTCGAATAAGATAATGGTGGCTTTGCCTTTTGCGAGAAGGGGATTAACGGTAGATACATATTCATGGATTTCCTTCGTGGAGTGATGTCCGTTAAGCCAGTCAATGACCCACATATCTTCTTTGTAGCGACGTTTCTCTTCCATGTACTTGGTTCGCATCCAGTCCTGGGCAATCGCTGCTGCGCAACGTTCCAGTGCCTGAATGACGAATTCATCCGAGGGTATAATCGGTATGCTTGAATCGTGATCCGGCAGTTTTTGATGCATGAGCACAAGATCAGCAAAGGTGTAATCCAACGCCTGAACAGGCATGCTGAACGCATGCAATGTGTTATCCGTGTATGCTTTTAACGCTGTAGTATCCTCTCCCTCCGAATGTCCTCGTTGCAAAAACCAATCCTGCCGACGAGTCTCCAGCTGCTCTGGAGGGCAATAGGGAACTGCACTTGCTTCTCCTTCAAGTGGATATAACGCCACGGCATATCCGGTTGTACGTGACAATAATCGAAGCAGGGGTTGTACCCCGTCTCCATTCAGAAGAAGTTGGTTAAACGAGGTGGTGAGACTGTCGAGTTCGGCAATCATCCGCTGATGACTGCGAATCAGGGTAAAATGCAGATCTTGCGTAATATCAATATAACGGACTTGTTCACGGAACCAGATCAGCGGGAAATCCGCTGCGACTGCAATTTCTTTCATCGCACCGAGCTGGGACTTGGTGTGATCCCCCAGTTCCATACAGAGTCCAGCAGCCCCACGTGCAATTAACTGACGTAGAAAAGACAGGCCATGCTGCTCACCTTCCTGCCAGCCAATGCCTGTCGTCAGCACCAATTCCCCGCCATTGAGCAAGTCCCCGACCTCAGGAACTTCCATGATATGAACCCAGCGAACATATCGCTCCAATGCGCGTTCACTGGCTAGGACTTCCGCCTTGCGAAATACGGGACGTTTTAACATGTCTCTGATCTGAATATGAAGCATTGTCTCCCCCACACAACCACCGTCCTTCCCCAATTACATGTGATCTATCTGGAGTCTGGAATCCGTCAACTTACATAATTAATCCATATTATAATTCTATTTACAGCAGATGGGCAGAAATCTCACGTTCATTTGTTCCAAATGACAAACGAGTCTGCACTTTTTGTTATTTTGATTAAAATGAAGTATTTCTATGTCAGTCTATGTCTCGTGTGAATTTACATAAAAAAAGCCCCTTAACATCTATCGGAATTTAATTATTCCAATAGTGCTAAGGGGCGAGAGGTTGGAGAGTATAGTCTGCATTTAGGCTGTACTCAACCCATTACATGAGACGACTCTCTACTTCTTAATCTTCGATTCTTTTCTTTTTAAATTTCATCAGGAACTCATACACAATCGGTACGATAACCAGTGTGAGTAGCGTGGAGCTGATCAGACCGCCGATTACGGTGATTCCCAATCCTTTTGAGATGATACCCGCACTTTCTTCAAGACCCGTTACCAGTGGCAACAGGGCACCGATGGTCGCGAGAGCTGTCATCAGAATTGGACGCAGACGTGTTGCACCGGCTTCCAGCAAGGCTTCACGGGTAGGCATACCCTCTTTTTCCTTGTGAATAACACGGTCGATCAACACGATGGCGTTGGTGACCACGATGCCGATGAGCATCAGTCCACCCATCATGGCGGAGACGTCAAGCGTACCACCAGCGATGAACAAGCCGACCATAATACCAATAACGGTAAATGGCAGGGAGAACAGGATTGCGAATGGTGCCAATCCGCCGCCGAATGTAACAACGAGCACGAAGTATACAATGGCGATGGCTGCCAGCATGGCGAGACCCAGTTGAGTAAAGGTATCATTAATCTGTTCGGTTGTACCACCGAATTTCACTTCAACGCCATCAGGCAGATCCAGCTTGTCGATCTCAGCCTGTAAGTTGCTCGAAGCTTTCTGTACATCGGAAGCCAGGATGTTGGCTGTCACTTGTACAACAACCTTACCATCAATTTGCATGATGGAGTTCGGGGATGTTCCTTCTTCGACTTTGGCAACATCTTTGATTGGTACTTCGATGCCAAGCGGTGAAGTGACGGTTTCATCCTCAATCTCATCAATACTGCTGAATGTTTTGTTGTCTGTCTCTACATATACTTTATACGTTTTGTTATCAATATCGACTTCCGTGAGCACAGGACGTTCCCGTGCCGGGCTCAGCGTCATAGCCAATTGGCCTGCAGTCAGACCCAGGGAACTTAGTTTCTCTTGATCTGCCACGAGCGTATACTGCCCGTAGGTGTCAGCGAGTGTAGTATCTGCTTTTTCAAAATTATCCGTATCCGCTTCAACCAGTTTCAGAATTTCATCCGATACAGGTTTGAGTTGCTCTACATTATCGCCATAGATGGAGAGGCTCAGGCCGCTGCCACCCAGACCGCCGGACATGTCGAGCTCATTCCAGGTTCCTACGGTAACTTCCTTCTTCAGACCTTCGACAAGCTGTTCTTTCACTTGAGCAAAGTCTTTTGTATCTTCGTTATATTCGATATAGAAGAGTGCTGAGTTTCCGCCACCGCCACCCATGCTGCTCAGTGGGTTCGTGCCGCCGATGGAATATTGCATTTTCTCCAGTCCCGGTTGTTCCAACAACCACTTCTCGGCAACGAGTGCTTCTTTCTCCACATCTTCACGCAAAGCTCCGGTTTGTGGACTGTACGTAATGGTCACGTATTTATCCTGTTGTTCCGGCAAGAAGCTTGCACCGATGAACGGGTACAGGAATAAACTGCCGACCAGTAGAATCACTGCAATACTTACCGTGATGAGTTTGTGTGATAATGTCCAGTTCAGCAGGCGTTTGTAACCTTCTGCCATCTTGCCTGGTTTTTCTTCGTGATTCTGCTTGTTCTTCAACCCTTTACGGAACAGGGTATGCGCGAGCATCGGTACGATGGTAATGGCAACGATCAGGGATGCCAGCAAGGCGAATACCATGGTCAGTGCAAATGGCAGGAACAGCTCGCCCACCATGCCGCTTACCAAGGCCAGTGGCAAGAATACCGCAATCGTTACGATTGTGGAAGAAAGGATAGGAACAAACATCTCGCGAGTTGCTTCGCGAACCAGTTCACGGCCTTTCAGTTTCTCACCTTTGAGTGTTAATCTGCGGTAGATATTCTCGATAACAACGATGGAGTCATCGACAACCCGTCCGATGGCAACCGTCATGGCACCCAGCGTCATCATGTTCAAAGTAATATCCATCATATTGAGCGCAGTCAATGCCATGAGCAAGGAGAGCGGGATCGAGATAATGGAGATAATGGTTGAACGAATATTACGCAGGAACAGCAGGATGATCAGGATGGCAAACAAGGCGCCAAATACGGCTTTGCCCAGCATCGTGTTCACAGAGTCCTGAATCGGTTTACCTTGGTCAAGGAGTACAGTCAAATCAGCATTTTTGAACTGCGTCTGCAATTCTTCCGCTTTGTCTTTGACTGCGTTAACGACATCAACCGTGTTCGCATCGTTGGATTTTACAACGGAAATACCGATCGATTCCTTGCCGTCTGTCCGGGAAATGGATTCCGCTTGACCGATGACTTCGATCTTGGCAATTTCACTTAGTTTTACAGTTGGAATGCCAGGTGCGTTGGCAGCGCCCGATGGGCTACCTGCACTGGCATTACCGCCAGCAGCTTGCCCTGCAGCCTGGTCTGTTCCTTGTGCAGAGCCAGGAGCTGTACCTTGCCCAGCTTCACCAGTTGGCGCTCCAGAGCCTTGTGGGGCTGCGCTTGCACCATTGCCTGTGGAAGCTCCGGCACCGCCGGGTACGACTGGAATGGCAAGGTTTTTCAGATCATCGATGTCGATAATGTTTCCATCTACGACAACGGCCTTCTGGGATTTATCCAGTTCGAACAGTCCCAGTGGCACACGAATGGATGAACCTTGAACGATACCGTTTACCGTATCTTCAGTTAGGCCCAGCTCGGCCATTTTGGCTTGATCAAACTTCAATTGAACTTCTTTCACATATTGACCGGACACCTGAACCTGAGCTACACCGTCAATATCTTCGAGTGCAGGCTGAATATCTGATTCAACCAGTCTTGTCAATTGTTCCAGGTCACCACCGTCCTTGTCGGACAGGCTTAGAGATACAACCGGGAAAGAGTTAATGCTGAACTTGGAAATGGTCGGCTTCTGCACGCTGTCAGGCAATTGTACTTCATTGAGTGCCTCACGAACGGTTGCCGTCGCGTTGGTCAGATCTGTACCATAATCAAATTCGAGTGTGATCGATGCTGCATTCTCCATGGAAGTGGAGGTAACGGTCTTCACGCCATCCACATTGCGTAGTTTTACTTCCAGTGGCTTCGTAACATCTTCAACAATTCCCTCCGGTGCAGCCCCCGGATCAATGGCAGTGACATTCAGAAACGGTACGTTGATGTTCGGGATCGTCTCTTGTTTCATCGTCAATCCGCTGTACAAACCTGCGAAAGAGATGATAATCGTCAGAATCCAAATCGCAAACTTGTTGTTCAGTGAAAAATTAATAATACCTTTCATACGATGGTTTCTTCTCCTCTCTGTTTCTCCTGTTTATGTGTGTGACGAGTCAGCTTGGATGAACCGGCTATACATGGCATCCAGAATATGCTGAAGCTCGGAGTGCAAAGATTGAATGGCAATTACGTTCTCCAGATTGTGCATCATACCCAGAATAATGGCACGCCGCGGCGTGAATTCCATCATCTCCTGCCTGAGAATGGCAATGGTTTCAAGTGCATCATTCTTCGGTTGTCCAGCAGGCAATTCGGAAGCAGCGATATCCTGCATTTGCTTGATAATATGAATAGGGTGACGCATCACTGTGGAATCCGGATGGGGTTCGGTAATCCAGGCAGGCCAGTCCTCCAAAGGAATCAAAGGCACAGGTCGCTGCTTAAGAAAACCGTGTGCTGCATAGTCCATCATTTGCAGCAAATTTGTTGCCATTTTGGTAACAGTAAGGGACGGCATTTCCGTAAACCAGATCTTGACGTAGGAGAGGAACAGCCCCTGTGTCAGCAAAATAAGGTCAATCGTATAAGGTTCAATCTCCGATCCGTACTGCTCCTCCAGCTTATCCTTAAACCAATGTAAGGTACGTACCTCCAGATCTCTTTGCAGCGGATGGCATTGTTCCTTGCGTTGCTGTTCATCATCCATCATCATGCTGCGCATCTGTACTCGCAAAAACTCCTTCAGTTCGGCAACATGGATTAACAGTGTCTCGATCTGCTTGTGCAGACGTTCACGCGAGGTAAGACTGGTTTCATGCTCAATCTGCGTCATCTCGTCCATGAGCGTGTACATGCAGTACTCCAGAGTACTGGCTTCTAATTCCTCTTTGGATTTAAACATGATGTAGAGGCTGCCCTTGGACATCCCGCATAATTCTGCAATCTCTTGCATGGATGTTGCAGCACTGCCTTTGGATGAGAATAGCTTGAGTGCTGTAGTAATGATGAGTTTTTTCTTCTCATTCATCTCATGTATAGGGTTCATTAACGATACATTCACCTCATCAGGGAACTTGTGAGTTCTTGAATTGACTTTAAGGTCAAACCAAGTATAAACGATCTGGTTGAAAGAATTCAAATGGGAGTAAATTGGAAAAAGAGAGTGAGTTAAGAAGTGATATCGGTATAGTGATATGAGGGTGAATCAAGGAAGTAGGCATAACAAGTGAGAAGATACAGTCTGTATGTACGATCGTAATCCCAAGAACGGGTAAGCTAATTTCCTTCACTGAAGGCATATAAGGCAAGTAGCGTTCTCTTTCTCATGATGACAACATCCTTTCTTACGTAGCAAAGTATAAAGAGGTTCCCTATTTATATCATTCCCCAAAAAAGACGACTTCCTGATCGAAGTCGTCTTTTTTATATTACAAAATTTAATAGATATCATAATGGAAGCTAAGAATTACACGATAACGAAGATTGCAGAACCAGCTTGAAGAAACGAAGTGTTCGCCTTAAAGCTTTCTGTAAGAAAGCTTCTTCGGAAGCATATGCTATCACCGGAGTTATAAAGTGTAACTTCATTTCGTTCCATTACGTGATCAGTTTCAGACCAACGGCTGCCACCAAAATCATCGCAATAAACAGGATACGCTTCGCTTCTTTTCGCTCACCGAACAGGAACATGCCTGTTAACGTACTGCCGACCGTCCCGATCCCGGTCCACACGGCATACGCTGTGCCCATGGGAATCGATGTCATGGCATAGGATAACAGCGAGAAGCTGAACACAAACGATACCAGCATCAGAACGATGTAAGGCCATCCTTTGCGAGTAGAAGCACCATTAATACCGATCACGCCAAAAATTTCACATATACCTGCACCTACAATTGCCATCCAAGCCATTATACAGCACCTCCCTTGGCTTCTTGCTGATCCGTAACCAGCTTCAGTCCGATTACGCCGCAGAGCAGCAGTCCAATGAGCAATACTTTGGCCAAGCGGAACGGCTCGCCGAACAGTACCATTTCCGTAAGGACGGTACCCGCCGTACCAATTCCCGTAAAGACGGCATACACCGTACCCACAGGCAGTCTTTTGGAAGCGGCAATGATCAGTCCAAAGCTGATCACGATGGCAATCCCCGTCAAAGTCCATTCCCAGGCATTCGAGGCATGTTTCAGCCCGCTCACCCAGACAATCTCAATAATTCCCCCAATAAATACATATAACCAATTGCGGTTCATGATGTTGAATCTCCTTCCGGCACCATGCTGTGTGCCTCTTCGTTCAGATAATGAATGCCATGCCAGAAGACAGGCCAGGATGCTTCCAACCGTCTCTTGTAGCGACGGGAGCTTCCATAGATAATCTCCACGGTAATACCGTCGAGAAACGTCATGAATGCAATGGCGGCCTGTTCCGCAGGAAGCGGCGGCAGATCTCCATTACGTATTGCCCTTTGCAGCAGGCGGGTCAGCGCGCGTTCCATTCCATCGATAAACGGATACACCTGATCCATCACTTCGCCATACAGGGAAAGGGGTGGGTAAAAACAATTGCGCAGCATCAAACGGGCAGAGGCCTGGGCATTGTATTCTTGTTCGAACCAAGCCAGCAAGCCCTTAAGTCTGTCCTCAAGTGGAAGATCCGTATGATCACGGAAATACTCCAGTGTGTGCCGTTTCACCTCTTGAAATGCAAAGGCCAGTGTGTGTAAAAACAAGTCATCCTTGCAGCTGAAATGTGCATATATGGACGGTTTTTTAATCCCGACTTCATCCGCAATAGCTCTTAGAGACGCCCCCTCATAGCCATCTCTGGCAAAATGGAACAGGGCTGCATCCCGAATGGATTGTGCAGTCATTCGATCACCTTCCTAACGGTCGTTAGGTAATTATATTTTCACACTTCACATCGCCTGTCAAGATGAAAATATCCGCCTGCACAGTAGAGTACAGGCGGATATAACAGGTATGAATGTGGTTTTTGATCAAAAGGTCGTAAAACCGAGAATCAGTTGCAGCTTATATAGGATGCCTTTCAAAAACGTTGTCTTCTCCTGGAATTCATCCAGTTCTAACGTGAACTCCGCATCATCATTATTCCAAATACGCTCAAAATAATTCGCGATATCGATCGTGAACTTATTGTCTGGCGGAGCGGCAACCCATAAATCGTTCTCCAGATTGTAGTCATTCATGTTTCTTGGTGTGAAGTTGGTTGAGCCACCCAGAACAATATGATCTCCGGTTGCTTTGGCAAGATAGATCATCTTGGTATGGTATTGCTCCTTGGTGGTGTTATACCAGCGGATCTGTATTTTTCCATCGGATTTATCATGCAATTCGGCGGCGACAGGACGGTTCGGGATGCCGATCTTTTCCTGACCAAAGGCATTTTCATTTGGATCAAGCACAAGACGGATCTCGGTTCCTCGCTTTGCCGCTTCGAGCAGGGCTTCCAATACTGTTGGAGAAGCGACATAGAACATGCCCATCCATAAAATATCCCCTTCATTCGCTTGATTGATCTCATGGAGCACAGCATCATTCACTTTTCCTTCAGTCAAATAGCGAATTCTCAAATCTCCCGTGTTCGAATCCGTGGAAGGCGCGGTGTAGGTAGGAACCTGGCCTCCGCCTGAGATATCGAGTACAGCTTGCTCTGACTGAAGAATGTCTCCAATAATTGGGCCTGTTACTTCAAATGCGACGTTCGAGTGATAGGCACTCGCATCATGGATATTGCCTGAAGAGACAATCGCCGTCTTTTCACTAACAACAACTTTGCGGTGGTTTGCCTTCACATTAAGCAGTTTCAGATAGGAACGCACGGTTACATCTGGACCATCCGTGGCCATCAGGTTCTTGATCCATCCGTCCCCGGATTGGCCAAACCATTGAAAGAAGGTTCGCCAGACCGCAGAGTATACGGGAGTTGAATCACGCAAAGGGTCCACATCGGTGATGACCACGTGAATGCCTGCTTGTGTCATTTGTTCCAGCAACGGATTGGGTGCAGAGTTATAGTTGGTGTTTACTTCATCTGTAATGAACCAAATATCCATGTCCGGGTGCTGATTTTTTTTGGCGACCAGAGCATCGGTGAATTCTGCACTCACAGGTGGGAAGTTCTGTCCTTTGTGTTGATAGTTGTTGAACAAGAACATATCCACCAGGACAAACTGCTCTGCTTCCTCCACAATTTGCATCATGCGCTGGAAGATCTGTTGTTCATGCTGCATTTGTCCGTCAGATGAAGGGTAGGTGAGGTCATGCAGGAACTCGACTTGATCAACACGGTACTCTGGACTTTCATAGGAAATGCCTGGTGGTAATGGTTTATAGGTCTGATAGAGCATGACGGCGATGAGCCATAAAGCCAATAGGCCGAGCCCTGTTCGTATGTATGGAAATTTGCCGCGTGAAGACTTGCGGTCTGATGTATGGCGGCGTAATGAGACCAACGGTGGACTCCCCCTTCTGTGCTTGCTGACTTCTATTACCACACGGATGATAACGTTGACGCAGGAAAACCCGGTAGAATAACTGATGTAGCGGTAAAATACATATGGCAAAATTGGCATTATGCAATCGACAGGTGTCTGAGCGTTGTGTATAATGAGTGTATTATTTTTGTGGAATGTTAGGGTTTTCATATGCCTGACAAGGACGGGGAATGATATAACTTGTGAAATCTGGACATTTAGGAAAGAAAGTGGGTAATAAGGTGTATTCCATCAAACAAGTCGCTGCCATGCTCGGTATCAGGGCGGTAACAATCCGGGCTTGGGAGAATCGGTATAGTGCGGTCACCCCTGAGCGGACGGAATCGGGTTATCGAATGTACACCGAAGAGAATGTTGCGGATCTGCGCTGGTTGAAAGAGCAGGTAGAACTGCATCAGACCAATATTTCGGAAGCGGTACGCATGTTGAAAGTGAACAAATTAAGTCCGCCCGAAGCGGCTGTGCCCACGCCGATCATGGCTCCAGTGCCTACGATGGAAGAAGCCTATGCACGCATGGCAGATCAGATCTATGACTCGCTCTACAACTTTCAGGGTGAACGTGCCAATGGTCTGATTGATTTTGGTTTTACCATGTACGGTTACGACTCGATGTTCTATCATGTGCTGGTGCCCATTCTGGTTCGGGTTGGGGATGCGTGGGAGCAAGGCAGGGCCTCGGTAGCGCAGGAACACTTCATGACACAGCTGATTTCACAGCGGTTTTATCAGTTTTTCCATCTGTTCCCGATCTATCCGCATCTGCCCAAAGTTCTGGCGTTGTGCCCGGAAGGGGAGCATCATCAGGTCGGGTTACTGTTGTTCTCTTTGTTTATGCGCAAAAATGGAGCGGAAGTACTGTATCTCGGTGCCAACACACCAGAGGAAGGGCTCTTTCCGATTATCCGGGAGCAAAAGATCAAGTTGGTCTGCCTTTCGATCACAAGTTCTGGACTTCTTGAACGGTGTGATCAGCTCATCGAGCGGATTATGAACGAGTTCCCACATATGCGCTTTGTACTTGGAGGCAAAGGCTATGAGCGTGCGGAGCATGCTCGTTACCCGCAATGGATTATGCCTGAGAGTTCTGCGGATTGGCAGTCATGGATGGAACGGGAATATCTCGCAGAGCGGCCGCCTGGTGCAAGGTTCGGACAGGCCAATCATTAAACATAATCTCAAATGATATGAATAGGTTAGTGTATACAGGACATCCTTTGATGCTAGTGCTCAAGGGGTGTTTTTTGTGTTTAATCAAAGATGTATTTCAACATTTTGACCAGTGGGTCATTTTATGGTTTACAAGTTCGTATAATATTTGTATTATATTTGTATAATGTTTTCGCTAGTTACCCGCTTAAAGTGTTCTTGGGCGGTTTAATAATAGGTTAGGGCTAGAGAACTATAGGAATTCCCTACATAGAAAGGTGAGTGGCATGATACCGAATCAACAACGCAAACGTGCAGCTGTCATTGGCGCGGGTCCAGGTGGACTTGCAGCAGCCATGCTATTATCCGGTCAGGGGTACGAAGTAGATGTATATGAGAAACAGCCAGTCATTGGGGGACGTTCTGCTAGATTGCAGCTGGGCGAATACCGGTTCGACCGGGGTGCAACGTTCTTGATGATGCCACAGCTGATTGAAGAGATGTTCGACGTGGTTGGACGCAAATTATCCGATTATGTGGATATGAAAGAGCTAACCCCGTTGTATGCATTGAACTTTGGTGACAAGGTATTCAAGCCTTCTCGTAATCGTGAAGATACAGCTGCACAGATTAAGGAACTGTTTCCGGGCAATGAAGACAATTACCTCCGGTTCATGCAAGAAGAAGAAGTGAAATTTGGCAAAGTCATGCCTTTGCTCCGTCGACCTTTTGGCAAGCTGACTGACTATTTGCGCAAAGATGCGGTAACAGCTCTACCCAAGCTTGATGTCCACAATACAGTCTATGGAATCTTGTCCCGCTATTTTACAGATGAGCGTCTACGCTGGGCATTTACATTCCAATCCAAATATCTAGGCATGTCTGCCTGGGATTGTCCAGGTACCTTTACCATACTGTCGTTTATTGAGCATCATTACGGGTTGTTTCACCCGATTGGCGGTGTGAATCGGATCTTCCAGGCCATGGCTGATGTTGTGGAAGAACATGGAGGACGCATACATACTTCCACTCCGGTGAAACAGGTCATCGTTCGCAATGGCCGTGCAGAAGGCGTATTGCTTGAGAGTGGTGAACGTATTGAAGCCGACCATGTGGTTGTGAACGCCGACTTCGCACATGCGGTGAATCATCTGTTCGAACCGGGCGTGCTTAAGAAATATACCCCCGAGAAAATGAAACGCAAAAAGTATTCCTGCTCTACAGCGATGCTGTATCTGGGCGTGGATGGTGAAGTGGATCTGCCGCATCACTCGATCTATTTTCCCGAGGACTATCGGTTGAACGTCGACGAGATTACGAAGCACAAAATGTTGTCAGCCGATCCATCTCTATATATTCATAACCCTTCCAGACTCGATTCGACGCTGGCACCGGAAGGGAAATCTGCTGTATATGTTCTCATGCCTACGCCCAACCTTACCGCAGACATTGACTGGGAGGCAGAACGGGAGAATGTACAGGAGGCGATGATAAGACGCATGGAAGGCATTCCTGAGCTGGCAGACATTCGCAGCCGCATTGAAGAATGCATGCTGTTTACCCCGCTCGATTGGGAGAATGAACTGGATGTGTATCGCGGAGCGACGTTTAATATGGCACATAATTTGGGTCAGATGATGTATCTGCGTCCCCATAACCAGTTTGAAGAATTGAAAAGTGTATGGCTGGTGGGCGGTGGAACGCATCCAGGCAGCGGATTGCCAACGATCTTCGAATCGGCACGGATCAGTGTCAGACTGATTCAGGAAGAGGACGCCAGAACAAGTTCCAAGCCATCCTCCTACGTGAAGACCGCAGAAGCTGGAGGGCATTCATGAAGCGGGCCGCTATTGTAGGGGCAGGGATTGGTGGACTCACTTCGGCACTGTTGTTAAACCGTCAGGGATGGGATGTCACCGTATATGAGCGGGGTTCTCGTGTTGGCGGACGCATTGGATATGAGCAGGAAGGGGAGTACCGGATCGATCAGGGGCCAACGATTGTGCTTCTGCCGGAGATGTTACTTGGCATACTGGAGGAAGCAGGCGTAGATCGTTCGAAGATTGAGCTGCTCCGCTGTGACCCGTTATACAGAGTGCACTACCACAGTGGTCGTGTCATGACCAAGATGACGTCACGCGAAGAGCAGACGGCGGAGATTGAACGCTTGTTTCCCGGAGAGAGTCAGGGATTCGCACGATTCATGAAGGATATGGATACATTGTTCCCGGCAGGAAGGGTGGCTTTTCTAGAACGGGCTTTTCCACGTAAAAGGGATTTCTTCACACCTTCCCTCATGTCTCTCATGGGCAGATTGCGTGCACACAAAAGTGTCCGGAAAGCGGTAGGCGATTATTTTCACCATGAGGAATTGCTTGACGCTTACTCTCTGCAAAGTCTATACATCGGTGGATCACCGTTTGGGACGCCAGGCATCTATTCCCTTTTACCTTACGCAGAGCATGAATATGGCATTTGGATGGTCAAAGGCGGATATGCAGCATTGCCGGCCATTCTGGAACAGGAACTGATATCGCGTGGTGGGCGTGTTGTGCTGAATTCGCAAGTTACCGGACTAACGATTGAAAATGGTGTGTGTAAAGGTATAGAAACGGCAGCAGGCGCAGAACACGTGGATGCAGTTATCTACAATGGCGATTTTCCCCATCTCTCGGGATTGCTTGGTCAGTTGCCTAAGGCACCGCGGAAAAGAAAACCGTATCGCCCCTCTTCCGGATGTGTCTTGCTCTATGTTGGTGTGGACAAAACCTGGGAAGATGCAACGACGCACCAGTTCTTCCTGCCACCGAGTCTTGAAGGCAGTCTACAGGAAGTTTTCAATCAGCGACGCATTCCGGCCAAGTCCTCATTCTACGTATTTAATCCGGTCGCATTGGATGAAACGGCAGCACCTTCGGGACAGAGTGTATTGTATTTCCTTATTCCCGTGCCAGATGCTGAAGGTGTCGACTGGGATCAGGAGAGCGAAGCCTTGGCAGAACGGGTATTGGAAGAAGCGGAGCAACGTGGATTCCCGGGACTTCGTGCAGCGATCAAGTGGAAAAAGGTGCGTACACCTGCCGATGCAGAGCGAGACGGGCTCTATGGGGGCGGAAGCTTCGGTATTGCGCCAGTGTTGTTCCAGTCCGGTGTATATCGACCACAACCCAAACCATTCCCCAATATACAGGGATTATATGCCGCAGGAGCATCCGTACATCCTGGAGGCGGGGTGCCGATTGTGATGCAGAGTGCACGTATGGCCGTCAATCAACTCATGAAGGAGATGGGAACATGAATGAAGCGATTTTGAACAGGTGTGAAGAGTTGATGCAAAAGGGTTCTTCCTCTTTTTATCAGGCCTTTAGTGGGCTGCCTAGTCCACGTCGGGAAGCGGTATATGTCATTTATGCCTTCTGCCGCATGATTGATGACAGTGTAGACGAGCCAGAACATTCGCCCTATACGATTCACGAAATCCATGAATTGTTTGATAAGTTGGACGATGCGGAAGGACACTTTATCTGGCCGGCACTGAGATGGTTGTTCAGCAGTTTCCCTCATCTGGATAAGGGACCATTCTTCCGTCAGATGGAAGGACAGCTCACGGATCTTAAAGTGACGCATTATACAACGCTGGGGGAACTGGAGCATTATTGTTATCTGGTAGCCGGAACCGTAGGCGAGATGTTATTGCCTGTATTGCGGGATGATAACGGTGCGGAAGTAGCCGTGAACGGGATTGCTTTGGGTAAAGGAATGCAGATCGTCAATATAATTCGGGATGTTGGTGAAGATCGGGCCAGAGTGCGCCGGTATGTTCCGCTGGAGATCATGGAGAAGCATGGTTACTCCGAACAGGATTTCGAAGACGGAATCGTGGACGAACGGTTTATTGCCATTGTTCATGAATTAAAAGCTGCAGCATTGAACTGGTTCCGTATTGGCATGGATCGTCTGGATACGTACCCAACGGAAAGTGCGTTTTCCATCGAGCTGGCAGCAGCCTTCTACTCTACCATTCTGCACGCGGTTGAACGCAACGACTATGACGTATACACCAAGCGGGCATATGTTAGCGATGAATTGAAACTGGAGATGTTGGGGGCAATTGTGAAACGTTACCCGATGCTGGCCTATCAAGCTTCCCGAACGGCGGTATCCTGATGGTCCAGTGGCTTTACTGGGCGTGGTATGTTATTGGAGCTGTCTTGATGCTGACGATCGGTGTGCCTGACGTATTATCTTTTTCGAATGGTTTATTTCTAATCTTCTACGCGTTGTATGTTCTGGATCTAATCTATCAGGGGCGCAATCGGACAGGTCTGTCCGACCAGTCAGTCATCTGGCTGAAACCCGGACTCTGGATAGCCTCTGTGATCATCTGGTTGGGAGGTATGGGCGTGGAGTGGGTAGGGGTTCATACCCATTGGCCCTTTGGTGAGTATGCCTATTCTGACTTTTTTGGGATACATCTATTCAGTGTGCCTGTTACACTGGGTTTTGCCTGGATCGCAGTGGTTGGTAACTCGGCGCTGTTAAGTGGTGGCGGTTCAACCTGGACTGGCAGACTGCTTCGGGCAGTGAAGACCGGGTTCTGGGCGATTGTACTCGATCTGGTACTCGATCCTGTTGCGCATGCGAGAGGATTCTGGGAGTGGCAGGCCCCGGGTGGTTTCTACGGTGTTCCGTGGACCAATTACATAAGCTGGTTTATCATGGGCGCATTCTTATCCCTCTTCCTTCCGGCCATGCCTAATGACCGAAGTTCATTGCTGCGTGCGAAATGGCTGTATCAGCTGTTTATTCTTCTGTTCGGCCTACTTGCCCTAAAGGAAGGGATTACAGGCAGCTTTATCATCGCCATTGCTGGTGTGCTTCTTGCCGAGGGGAGCTGGCTGTATGATTCGCGCCGTAAAATCAAAACCGTTTAATCGGATTTTTTCCTTATACAATCACTATTATCTGCTGCGTCGGCGCTTCCGCTCATTCACTCTCTCGGGGTCACTGGACCCGCAGGTGGATAGCAGGGACAACTCCCCGATTAAGCCAAATCGCCCGGTGATTTACTTCATGAACCACAGCTCCTGGTGGGATGGTCTGCTGCTCTATCATGCGTCCAGGCAGACGTCGCGAGGAGATCATTATGTGATGATGGAGGAGCAACAGCTTCAGCAATATGCTTTTTTTCGGAAATTGGGCGCATATTCGATCAATAAGGAGAGTGCGTCCGGTATTCGGACCTCTCTACAGTACACTACTGAACTGCTGGATGCGGGCAAAAGGGTCTGGATTTTCCCTCAAGGAGAAATTCTGCATCAGGAGGCGAGACCGATTCGGTTCCGTCCAGGCATTGGATTGTTGCTTCGTCGCTCCCCGAATGCCATCGCCGTACCGGTAACCTTGTGCCATGGGATGGTTCAGCATGATCTACCGGAAATATCGATGCTGGCAGGTCCTCCTGTGATGGAAGACTGGAAGGCGTTGAAGAGTGAAGAGATTGCCTCCAGACTCGGTCTTTTGTTGCAAAAGCAGTTAGACGATCACAGATCAGAGCTTGTACGGATGGGACAGGGGAGTTTACCCGATGCGCTTCCGCTGATTCGTCATGTACGTTCGACAAGTGAGAAATACGATGCTGCACGAAAGCGGGTGAACCGTTAGGATGAATGCATCTGAAATCTTCTGGATTGTGGTTACATGCATATTGGGCATACAGTTGCTGTTCGCTCTATGGAACGTCTCCTGTCTGCCCAAAGTACGTTCATTCCGTCCGGACAGAATACAACCACCGGACCTGCTGGTCTCGGTACTGATTCCGGCGAGAAATGAAAGACTACATATCGAAGGATGTCTGGAAAGTGTGCTTGCGAGCGATACATCGGGATTCCGGATGGAAGTGCTGGTGCTGGATGATCGCTCCGAAGATGAGACAGCCGCCATGGTACAAGCGATTGCCGACCGTGATGCGCGTGTGCGTCTACTGCATGGTGTCGATCTTCCCGAGGGCTGGATGGGGAAATCCCATGCGTGTCACAGGCTGGTTCAGGAGGCCAAGGGAGAATGGTATATGTTCGTGGATGCGGATGTGCGTCTGGAGCCAAGTGCCATTCGGCAGACTCTTGCGGCAGGGTGTGAGCAAAGCGGTGGACTGGTAACCGGTTTTCCTTATCAGGTAACGAAGACGTGTATGGAAAAAATTGTCGTACCGATGATGGTCTTCACCATCATCAGTCATCTGCCCATTTTCATGATACGCAGATCATCCAGTCCGATGTTTGTGGCCGCTACGGGGGCTTTTTTGCTAATTCATCGCTCCAGTTACGAAGCATCCGGCGGTCATGCTGCCATTCAGGCGCATCTGGTGGATGACATGAGTCTCGCCAAAGCAGTCAAGCGTGCAGGTCATCCGGTGATGCTGACAGACGTGCATGACGTAACGAATACCCGCATGTATCAGAACGGTGCAGAAGTATGGAACGGATACAAGAAAAACATGTACGAAGGTATGGGACGCAAAGACGTACTGCTGCTTGGCACGATGTTGATGTATACGCTGATGTATATTGTGCCTCCGCTGGGCTTGATTATTGGGTTAGTCACAGGTAATTTAACGTTTATTCTGTATGGATTGTTAGTAACATTACTGGGTATGGCTGTGAAAAGAGTCGCGGATCATGCTGGCGGACAACCCTGGTGGCTTGCCTTTCTGCAACCGGTCAGCATGGCCTGTGTCATAGCCATCGGACTCGCTTCCTGGCAGGCAGGCCGCTCCGGCAAGGGGTATGTATGGAAAGGTAGGCGGTACAGTTGAGAGGTAACGTCATGATTATCGGTGCAGGATTCGGAGGTCTGTCGTGTGCGATACGACTGGCTTTACAAGGTGTGCAGGTGACCATTCTGGAACGACAGCAACACGTAGGTGGCAAGCTGCAGCAGATTGAGCGGGACGGGTATCATTTTGACCGGGGACCGAGTACGATCACGATGCCATCCACCTTTCGTTCAGTCTTCGACCATGCGGGTGTAGCGATGGAAGATTACGTACAGCTATATGAGCTAGAACCGCGAACGCGTAATGTATTCGCAGATGGCACAGTGGTAGATTTGTCAGGCAATCGCGGGTGGATGAAGGAGCAGATCGCGGCGTATAGTCCGGAGGATGCGTCTCGTTATGATGCGTTTATGGATGAGTCTGCTGCACTGTATGCGGAAGCCAATCGTCATTTTCTGGGTAAGTTGTTGCTGTCTCCTTCTGACAAATACAATCTTCAGATGCTGCGCAGCCTGCTCCGCGTACGCCCAACGGTGAAGCTGGATAAGCTGCTGCGTTCGTATTTCCAACATCCGCATACGCTGGCTATGTTCGGACGATACGCGACCTATGTGGGATCATCGCCGTATCAGTCGCCTTCCATCTTTGCCATGATGGGGCATGTGGAAGCAGACATGGGCATCTACGGGGTCAAGGGTGGAACCTATCAACTGATCGAAGGAATGACTCGGCTGGCACGGGAAAAAGGCGTACGGATCATTACCGGCACAGAAATCCGGCAGATTGTTGTTCGGAACGGCAAAGTGGCTGGCGTGGATACGGATCAAGGCTTCCGGGAAGCCGATCAGGTGGTTGCCAATGGAGATGTGCTTAGTGTGAATCGACTGCTACTCGCACCGGAACACCGAAAAGAGATGAGTGATGCCCGCATACGGAAGTACGAGCCATCCATTTCGGGATTTGTGACGCTGGCGGGTATGCGAAGACAATATGATGCGCTGCTGCACCATACGGTCTTCTTCCCGGAACGGTATGAACCGGAGTTCGACCATATTTTCCGTGAACGTAAAATGCCCGCCGATCCCACGATCTACATCTGTTATTCCGGTTATTCGGAAGAAGGCATGGCTCCGGCGGGAGCCAGTAACCTGTTCATTCTGGTCAATGCCCCCTACTTGTCGGACTCGTGGAATTGGGAGGAACAGACGGAACGTTACGGGGAGTTTGTGCTTGAACAGTTAGCGACGCGGGGAATTACCGGTTTGAAACAATCCGATGTGCTGATCCGGTATACGCCGCGAGATATTGAACGGGATACTTTGGCGCATCAAGGGTCGATCTATGGCATCTCTTCCAACTCCGTGAAGCAGACTTTCATGCGGCCGGGCAACCGAAGCAAAGATGTACAAGGACTCTGGTACGTCGGCGGAACGACACATCCGGGCGGTGGAACCCCGATTGTAACGTTGTCCGGACAGCTTGTTGGTGAGCAGTTGGCATCGGAAATCTTGAGATAAGTTCGTTGCGCAGGATGATGGAGTGAAGTTCATTCAGCGAGGGATGATCCGTGCTTTTAAGCAGGCATATGATAGTGGTGCTCCGAGATTTAAGTGAGATATTTGGTGTCGGGGCATCCTTTCAATAGGAGGATTGGAACGTTATACTGGATAGAGTTGAGCTGTAATGCTTATTTAATAAATGTTTTGTCTTTTTTACAAAAGACTTATATACATAGAAGCTAGGAACAGGCAGGTTATCCTGTCGATCCGCACGATTCTCACATAGGAGGTCTCATCATGAATGAACAAGAGCGAGCCGGCGAACGGCTGCTTCCCGAAGTGGCTACGGGAGAACGGAAGCTGGAACACGTGCGCCTCTGTCTTGAGGAGAATGTGGCAGGAGAAGGGGTAACCAGCGGCATGGAACGGTATGCTTTTCGTCATCACCCACTGCCGGAGCTGAATTTTGAAGAGGTGCATCTGGAGACTTCGTTTATTGGGAAAAAAGTACGCACACCCTTGCTCATCAGTTCGATGACGGGTGGAAGCAAAACAACGGGCGCTATCAATGAGCGCCTCGCCCGAGTAGCGAACGCCAGAGGGTGGGCGCTCGGCGTAGGTTCGATCCGGGCTGCCGTGGAACAGCCGGAACTCGCGAGTACCTTCGATGTGCGGCGCTGGGCACCGGACATCCCGGTCATTGCCAACCTGGGCGCGGTGCAGCTGAACTATGGCTTCACCACGGTTGACTTCCAGCGCGCCGTAGATATTGCGGGAGCGGACATGCTCGTGCTTCATCTGAACACGTTGCAGGAGGTTTTTCAGCCGGAAGGTAACACCAACTTTAGTGGATTATTTCAGCGGATTGAGAACTTGTGTCGTGAGCTAGACGTGCCTGTTGGCGTAAAAGAAGTAGGATTTGGCATCGATGGTGTGACGGCGAAAGCCTTGTATGAAGCGGGCGTTGCATTTATCGATGTAGCCGGTGCAGGTGGTACAAGCTGGGTACAGGTAGAGAAGTACCGCAACAATAACCCGGTACGCCGGGCAGCAGCTGAAGCTTTTGCCGACTGGGGCATTCCCACAACGGAGTGTATTCAGGAAGTACGAGCGCTGAACCCAGCGGGCGCCTTGATTGGCAGCGGTGGACTATACACAGGCGTGGATGCAGCCAAAGCCCTCGCGCTCGGTGCGGATCTGGCTGGCTTTGGCCGATCTCTACTCGAATCCGCAGTAGCTTCCGATGATGCGCTGAACGAGCGGTTAGAACAGGTCGAATTCGAGCTACGTACCGTGATGTTTGGCATTGGGGCTGGGCGGATCGAGGATTTGAAGCAGACGTCACGTCTGGCGGAACGGCGTTAGGCCGGGAGTTAAAATGAAGGTGATATAAACTTATTTGCGCATTATATAATTATGTATTTTGAGTCTACTCATAAGCTTTCTATATAATCTGGAACAAAAATAAAGAGAGAGAATATTTCAAAAAAATATCCTCTCTCTTTATTTTTTATATTAAAATTGTCGGGCACTGATATTCATGTCAATTTTATGCCCTGTTGAACTGTAGACATAAACTTTGACTTTTGTTGTGCCTATGACACCTATTCTTATTTTTGTTTGAGTCCCTTTCTCGATTGGAACGTCAATTGGGGAAAGATTGCCCACGGTAACTTTGGAATACATCGTATTTGTACTAGTGTTCTGAATCCAAATATTGGTATCTTCACCATTGTCAGGATCCAATGTGAAAGATCTCTCATATGCATTGTAACTGCTGTAACGATCTGGTCTGATAAGCTGTATATCCATTGGAGTAATAATCGAATCATCAGGTTTCTCCACAGTGATTGGAGGGTTAGCACTAGCTGGATGTGCAGAAAGTAATATAGACAAAGCTAGACCTGCACCTAAAATTATGTTGAAAGACAATGTAATTTCCTCCTATATGCTGGTAGTATGTAATCATATTCCAATTACTTACATAATCGTGTTGCCGAATGATTACATACATTCCTCTTTCACGGTGACATTCTCATTGGTTACAGTAACGTAGGAATTGCCGGATAAGTATTCCGTATAACCACATACCACCTCGTTATATGTTTCTCCACGACTGTTCGTAAACGTAAGGTAAACAGACGATTCTCCTGAAACTTGCAGCTGTGGAGCGAATTTTAGATCCTCACCGCTGGGGATATTCTCCTCCAATAAATGTAGGGAACCCTTCTTAGTATTGAACGAGTTGCCACCTGTAGTCAGGCTCGTCTGAATATTGGTGAGTTCATAGTCGGACTGATTGTGGATTGTGATTCTTAAATGGCGAAAGGGATCGACTGCATTCAGAAAGCACATAAAAGCGATGATGCCGATTCCGAGTATGATGGCGGACAAGATAATAATTTTATTTTTGGAGAGAGGGCGACGTGTTCTCAGGTATGATCCACTCCTTTCCTTTATGAATTAATAAACGCTGGGAAGAGATCAATAGTTATAAACAAAATGAATAATATGAAACTCAAATTTAAATCGTCAGAATAACTTCAAGCACTAAGCTGGATAACGAGATACAATACGATATAGTAGTGCATAAAAGAGTGCACAGAGATCATACATAGAACACTCAAATGAGGAGGGAAATAAGTTGGAACTTTCTCCAATGAATCAGGAAGATTATGCGAGTTTTCGCATTCGATCGATTAAGGATTTTGCAGAAGAAAAAGTAGAAGCGGGTACCTGGGCTGAGGAAGAGGCGCAGCAACTGGCGGAGGAATCTTATGAACGTTATCTGCCAGAAGGCTTGAATACACCCGGAGCGTATCTCTACAATCTGGTGCATCCTGTGGACGGCAATGTGGGGTATATCTGGTTTAATATCACGGATAATCGTCGCGGGAAAGATGCCTTTTTGCTGGATATTGTGGTTGAAGAAGCACACCGTGGTAAGGGATACGGAACAGAGACAATGCAGGCGCTTGAACAGACGGCTTTGAGTCTTGGGGTGGATCGCATTGGTTTGCATGTGTTTGGACATAATGTGCGGGCGAGCAGCCTGTATCGCAAGATGGGATATGAGGTAACGGATCTGACGATGTACAAGGAAATCAAAAGGTAAATCTAAAAGCGGATAATCTAATCCCAAGTTATATACGAAAAACGAATCAACCGCAGTAACCGGGGATTTCGGGAAGCGGATGGGACTCTGGTCGAATTGGCGAAGTTCCTTGATGCCTTGGGGTTTGTCATATATAATGTATAGGATTATCCATACCGAACAAGTAATCAATGAGGAGTTGTCATATACATGGCTTTGAAAGCTGGAATCGTGGGTCTGCCTAACGTTGGTAAATCTACATTGTTTAATGCAATTACACAAGCAGGTGCCGAATCGGCAAACTATCCGTTCTGTACGATTGACCCTAACGTGGGGATCGTTGAAGTACCCGATGAGCGTTTGGACAAACTGACAGAACTCGTTGTACCTAAGAAAACAGTACCAACGGCGTTTGAGTTTGTAGATATCGCAGGTCTTGTTCGCGGTGCGAGCAAAGGCGAAGGTCTTGGTAACAAGTTCCTTGCCCACATTCGTGAAGTAGATGCAATTGTACACGTGGTACGTTGCTTTGTAGATGAGAACATTACACACGTCGATGGCAAAATTGACCCGGTAAGCGACATCCAGACAATCAATCTGGAGCTGATTCTGGCCGATATCGAGAGTGTTGAGAAAAAAATCGATCGTTCCAAGAAAAACATGAAGGGCGGCAACAAGGCAGCCTCTCAAGAAGTAGAAGTGCTGGAGAAAGTGAAGGCTGTTCTGTACGAAGACAAGCCAGCACGCAGCATGGAACTTACCGATGATGAGCGTCTGATTGTACGCGATCTGCACTTGCTGACCCTGAAGCCTGTTCTATACGCAGCCAATGTAGCTGAGGACGAAATCGGCGACGTGGCGAACAATGCTTACGTGCAAAAAGTAAGAGAATTCGCAGCTGCTGAGAACGCAGAAGTGGTGCCAATCAGTGCGAAGGTTGAAGAAGAGATCTCCGAGCTGGAAGGCGAAGATAAGCAAATGTTCCTGGAAGAACTTGGTATTGAGGATTCCGGTCTGAACCTGTTGATCAAAGCAGCTTACAAATTACTCGGTCTGTATACGTACTTCACAGCAGGTGTACAGGAAGTTCGTGCATGGACAATCCGTAAAGGAACCAAAGCGCCTGGCGCAGCGGGTGTCATTCACACCGACTTCGAACGCGGATTCATCCGTGCAGAGGTTGTTTCCTACGACGATCTGGTTGCAGCGGGTTCCATGAACGGTGCTAAAGAGCGCGGACAACTTCGTCTTGAAGGTAAAGAGTACGTTGTAAATGACGGCGACGTTATGCACTTCCGTTTCAACGTATAATTCCTATATAGTTCACTACGTTTAAATAATAGTTATTGCAGCCCTGTTATCTTCTCTGGAAGATGATGGGGTTTTTTATTTTTTTGATCGCTATCTAACGTATACATGTACTGGATTGTTCATACGTAGTGGATATAATAAAAGGAAAAGCACAATCCGAGATATACAAAATAGAAATATTGTTGCATTACCCGTCGATCGGTTACTATTCAGAACCATAAGAATATGCTATAATTAAGAGTCGTATACCACGTTGAATTTCGCGCTTGAACAGATGAGCTGAAGCGGACTTCACACAGGGTACACGATTTCTTGATCTTACTTTAAAAGTAAAGGATTTGATGACGTTGTAGCGATGTTATACGTCGATCATACGTGAATGTGAATACATGCTGCGGTCAGGGGATTCGGTGAGAATCCTGTGCGTTGTGGAATATAGATTATAGATGTTATGAATTATGAAACCGAAATAATTATTGAAAACGATATTTGCATGGAAAAATAATGCGTGAGGTGACTATATATGTTGGATAAATTACAGGCGTTAGCCGACCGTTATGACAAGTTGAGCGAGTTGTTGTGTGACCCGGATGTGGCAAGTGACAACAAAAAGCTGCGGGAATATTCCAAAGAACAATCGGATCTGCAACCGACTTACGAAGCGTACAATGAGTACAAACAGGTAAGTGAGGATCTTGAAGCAGCGAAGGAAATGCAGGGCGAAAAGCTGGACGATGAGATGCGTGAAATGGTCAAAATGGAAATTGACGAACTGAGCACTCGCCAGAAGGAACTGGACGAATTGATTCGTGTGCTCATGTTGCCAAAAGATCCGAATGACGACAAAAACGTTATTGTTGAGATTCGCGGAGCAGCTGGTGGAGATGAAGCTGCATTGTTTGCAGCAGATCTGTACCGGATGTACACACGTTATGCGGATGCACAAGGCTGGCGTGTAGAGCTGATGGACGTTAACACAAATGATCTCGGTGGATTCAAAGAGGTTGTTTTCCTGATCAACGGCCGTGGCGCTTATAGCAAAATGAAATACGAAAGCGGCGCACACCGTGTGCAGCGTATTCCAACAACCGAATCCGGCGGACGTATTCATACGTCAACTTCAACGGTTGCGGTTATGCCTGAAGCCGAAGATTTCGATATCGAAATTCATGATAAAGACATTCGTGTCGATACGTTCTGTTCCAGTGGTGCCGGTGGACAATCGGTTAATACCACGAAATCCGCAGTACGGGTAACGCACGTTCCAACCGGAATCGTGGCTACGTGTCAGGATGGAAAATCTCAGAACTCTAATAAGGAAAAAGCGTTGCAAGTTCTTCGTACACGTATCTTTGATATGAAACGTATGGAAGAGGAAGCGAAGATCTCTGTTGAGCGGAAGAGCAAAGTGGGAACGGGCGACCGCAGTGAGCGTATTCGTACGTACAACTTCCCGCAAAGCCGTGTGACGGATCACCGTATCGGTCTGACGATGCACAAGCTGGATCAGATCATGAACGGGGAGATTGAAGATATCTTGTCTGCACTGACGATTGCTCAGCAGACCGAGTTGATGGATAGAGGAGAATAATCTGTGACCCGCGCGCAGTTCGTCATGACGCCGGAACAGAGCTGTCGGGAAGCCTTTGTGGAGGCTTCCTCTTTTTTGGAGAAGTGCGGCGTGTACGAGCCGCAAAACAATGCTCGGCTGCTGCTGGAACATGTACTCGGCGTCTATGGCGCCCAGTACTACATGATGCAGCCGGAGCCTTTTCCCAGCGAGCATCGCAGCCGCTGGGAGGACGCCGTCACGCGCAAGGCTGCGGGTGAGCCGGCGCAATACATTATCGGCAGCCAGGAATTCTACGGGCTGCCGTTCGAGGTCACGCCGGCTGTGCTGATTCCGCGGCCGGAGACCGAGCTGTTGGTCGAGGCTGTGCTACGCGAAGCCGACCGCGTGTTTCCTGACGGCGCTCCACTCGCCGTCGATATCGGCACGGGCAGTGGTGCCATCGCGGTGACGATGGCTTCACTGCGCCCGCGCTGGCAGGTTGGCGCCGGGGATCTCTCGGCGGCTGCCCTGCAAGTGGCCGCGCGGAACGCGGCCGCGAACGGCGTACAGATCGACTTCCGTGAAGGCGATCTGCTGGCCCCGTTCGCAGGGGCACGGGTGGACATCCTGGTGTCCAACCCGCCATACATCCCGGCGGCGGATATCGCCGGGTTGCAGCAGGAGGTGCGCGATCATGAGCCGCGCATGGCACTGGACGGCGGTCCGGACGGGCTTGCACCGTACCGTATCATGCTGGAGCAACTGGCGCTGCTGCCTGGACCGCCACAGATCATTGGTTTTGAGCTGGGCCAGGGGCAAGCTCGCGACATCGCGGCTCTGCTTGAAACGGCGGGACATTGGCCGGAAATTATCATTGTACCGGACCTTGCCGGAATCGAGCGGCATGTCCTGGGTGTTCGTACTTCGGAACAGGTGACGAAAATGTAAGGTTCCGCGGGTTTTCTTTTTACCGTGAAATCCTCTACAATGAGATATACCGAAGATTTCTGAATGCTTGGGGGAACATAATTACATGCTGCACAAATTTAAAAAGATAGACTATTCTATTGTGTTTATACTGGTTATTCTGATGGTTATCAGTGTTTTGTCGATTTACAGTACGACGTTTGGTCGTCCGAGGCTAGAGGGTCTCGCGAAAAGTGCAGTTCTCTTTTATATTTTGGGATTCGTAGTCTTTTTTGGAATGTCGATGATCAATTATAAATTCATAATCAAAAATTATTTATATATCTATGGCGTGGGTATGCTACTGCTTATATTCGTTATGTTCTTTGGTAAAGAGTATTACGGTGCAAAAGGTTGGCTGTCCATCTTCGGGGTCAGTTTGCAGCCTGCTGAGTTGTTCAAGCTATGCCTGATTGTGTTTTTATCGGCCTTATTGGCCAGAAAGAAGAATCGTCCGCTCTATTTCGGACGTGATGTTATTCCGATCTCACTCTGTGTTCTGCCGCCATTACTACTCGTATTGCTTCAAAATGACTTGGGAAATGCGTTAAGTTATGTGATCATTCTTGTGGGTCTATTATGGATCGGCAACATCAAATTTACGCATGCCCTCATTGGCTTTATGATTGCTGTGGCTGCTTTTATCGGCGGCACACAGGCGTACATTCATTATCATGATGAGATTGTTAAATTCCTGAATGACATTGGACGTTCGCACTGGGCGGATCGCTTTGACCCTTGGCTAGTGCCAGAGCTGACCTCAAGAGATGTGCTCTGGCAGACGTATAATGCGAAGCTTGCGATTGGTTCAGGCGGTATTACGGGCAAAGGCTATATGGAGGGCACGACGATTCAGTCGAATCGGGTGCCGCTGGCTTATGCCGACTCGATCTTTGTACAGATCGGAGAGGAATTTGGCTTCATCGGTGCCTCGGTATTGCTTCTCCTGTACTTTATCCTTATTCACAGGCTGGTGTTGATTGCACTGGAGTGTAAGGATCGCGCGGGGCCTTATCTCATTGTAGGTATTATAGCGATGCTGCTCTACCAGATCTTTGTCAATATTGGTCCATTCATTGGTCTGATGCCGTTGACGGGGATTACGCTGCCGTTTATCAGTTCGGGTGGTACCTCAATTATGATCAACATGATCAGTATGGGAATTGTAATGAGTATTAAGGTTCACACGGAAGAGAACGAGGATATTCTTGGCTCTGCGGAACAACCGAGTATTACAGACTTGGTGATGAAATTGTTAAGACGCAAGCCCTCCCAGCAGGAGCAATAATGTTCTCGAATCAAACCGTGAAATAGCACGTCAGATTTATGTAAATAAGCTATATAAGTTGAACTAATCTTTTACACGATAACAGCGATTGGAAGGTTATTCTGTCATCGTAGTGTCAGTGCAAATAATCCTTGGTTAACTTATATATAACTATAGAACCCTGGAACAGACCAACCCAAGTCACATTGGGTGGATGTTTTGGGGTTTTTGTTGTTTTTTTTTGGTGGGATTGACGCCATTGAATAGTTTGCTTTTTAACCTGAAGCGATCCAGATTTCCATTTTATTATCCAATTATATACAATGGTAATATTGAGTTTAATTGGAAATCATAGAATGCTAGATTTCAGGGGGATGGACGGCGTCATGTTGAGAATGCTGAAGAAGATGGACGGTGTGATTCTTTTTGTAATGCTGCTGCTCATGATTATTAGTGTATTTGCGATTTACAGCGGGACGCAGACAGATGCCAACCTGGCGAATCACCATGTCAAAACGCTGTATTTCTATGTGGCCGGGTTCATTGGAGTGCTCGTGATCGGGCTTGTGAATTACAAGTTATACGTGAAATATGCGTTTTATTTGTATGGCTTGGGCATCATACTGCTAATCCTGGCCAATGTTCTGGGCAGTTCGATCAATAATGCCAACGGCTGGCTGAAGCTGGGGGACTTTTCTTTTCAACCGGCAGAGCTGTTCAAGATGATTCTGATTCTGTTCCTTGCCCATTTGATCGTGAAGAGGCAACGAAGCACGCTGGAGTTCTGGAGAGATATTGTGCCCATTGGCTGCTGGGCGTTTATTCCATTTGCCCTGGTTATGGCTCAGAATGATTTGGGTAATGCACTGGGATATGTGGTGATTCTGGCTTCAGTGTTCTGGATCGGGAACATGAGGCTGAAGCATGCATTGATTGGGCTGGCAATTGTGGGAGTGGCATTTTTTGGCTTTGTCAAAGCCTATACCTTCTACCATGACGAAGTGTTCACCTTTCTTGAAAAGGTAAAGCGGGAGCATTGGGCGGAGCGGATTGATCCATGGCTTGTACCGGAAAAAGCTACCTCTAAGGCTTCCTGGCATACCAAAAATGCAGGCTTAGCCATCGGATCAGGGGGCATTATCGGTAAAGGTTATTTGCAAGGAACATCCGTTCAGAGTGGACGAGTCCCCTATACGTATTCTGATTCCATTTTTGTCGTAATCGCAGAGGAGTTTGGCTTTGTCGGTGCATCCATATTGATTCTATTGTACTTTATCCTAATCCACCGCATGGTGCTGATTGCTCTGGCATGCAGAGATCGCGCTGGACCCGTCATCATTGTAGGCATTATTGGAATGTTATTGTATCAGGTGTTTGAGAATGTGGGGGCGTTCCTCGGGCTGATGCCGCTCACAGGCATTACGTTGCCGTTCATCAGTTACGGGGGAACCTCTTTGCTCATTAATATGGCTTGTATTGGGGTGGTCATGAGCATTAAATTATACGGGCAAGAAGAGGAGGATGAGCTTCTGATGGGGGAGCAGCAACCCCGGTTGTCCGAACGTTTATGGAATATGCTCAAGAAAGAGAAAAGTGCTGTGTAACTGTTGAGTCGGTGTAGGTGAAAAGTAAAGCGGTGGGACGTATAACGAGATTGTAATTAGAAATGGAGAGGTTGATTTGCCCTGTAATCAGGTGCAGATCGGCCTTTTTAACATGACTGGTGAGCGAATGTAAATGAGAGAATTGATGTAGTAGATTTATTGCAAATGCTAGGTTTACTTCCGGTTCTTCGGGGCATACTGATAGACATGAGAGAGTTGCAGGCAACGTGATCAGAGAGCCGAGGGGGAGAATGGAATGAACAGACGAATTGTAAAGCAAATTGGACTTATTATTGTATGTCTTATGATGATTATCATGATGTGGGAAGGTCAGAAGACGGATGCAGCTGTGGCGGCCACAGCGATTCCGGAACAATCGATTCGCTTGCGGATTCTCGCAAACTCGGATGCACCGGGAGATCAATTGGTGAAACGCGAGATTCGAGATGCAGTCGTTGCACAGATGGGTGAGTGGGTAGCCGAGCTGGAGAATCCGCAAAGTCTGGATGAAGCGCGCAAGGTAATCCGTGAACATCTGTCCCAGATTGAGGATCGGGTAGGAGAAGAGCTGGCCAGTCGCGGTTTGAATTATGAGTATCAGGTGGAATTGGGTTCTGTTCCGTTCCCAACCAAACTATATGGTGGCACCGTGTATCCTGCGGGAGATTATGAAGCTGTTCGGATCACGCTGGGCGAAGGAAAAGGTCAGAACTGGTGGTGTGTGTTGTTCCCGCCGCTGTGCTTCATTGATGCAGGGACCGGGGATGCACTGGCGAAACCTTCAACCGTATCCGCTGCAGCGGCTGAACCTGGAGATGCAGAGGCATCTGTGCAGGGAGATACACCGGAGGCGAGATTCTTTCTGTGGGACATGGCTGTGAAATTATGGAGTTGGGTCACTGGATTATTCGCATAACAATGCATTAGTGATATCAATAAGGGCGACTTCGATTCAGGAAGTTGCCCTTTACATATGAATTGGTGGAGAAGTTACAGTGAGACTTATGCGTGGAACGAAGTGCGAAGGGCATCCGAGGCGGGACAGGTATGTTATAATTACTTATATTGAAGATGTATGTGAACTAACCTACTTGAAGTTTAGGAATGATGATATATGAGCAGAGAAAACGAACCTTGGCAACACACCTCTGAGATGAGGGATGGTAGAGAAATCCGTAATACGAAAGCTCCGGGAGAACTGGTTACCGAGATGTGGGATGTACGCGTCTTGGTGAGCGCTGAGAATGATCATGGAATGGGTAATATTAATGGGTTGGATGTGAAAAAGGGGAGCCCCGATCAACAGGCGCTCGACGACTTGCAGGCTGCCGCAGCCTGCATTCGTCAAGGTCAGACGGTGGCCTTTCCGACCGAGACGGTCTATGGCCTGGGTGCTGATGCGCGTAGCACAGCAGCCGTGGAGGCTGTATTTGTCGCCAAAGGCCGACCTTCCGACAATCCACTGATTGTGCATATCGCGCACCGTGACCAGTTGGATGCGCTGGTCACGGAAGTGAATGAAACGGCAGAAGCGCTGATGGCGGCCTTTTGGCCGGGACCATTGACGCTCGTGTTGCCGGTTAGGCCGGGGGCGGTGTCCCCACGAGTCACCGCCGGTCTGGACACGGTGGCCGTGCGCATGCCGGACCACCCGGTGGCCTTGCAGTTGATCGCGGCGGCGGCATGCCCTGTGGCTGCGCCAAGCGCCAACCGCTCCGGGCGGCCAAGCCCGACACTCGCGTCTCATGTGCGCGAGGATCTGGATGGCCGCATCGGCGGCATCGTGGACGGCGGCCCCACCGGGGTGGGCGTCGAGTCCACGGTCGTGCAGGTCGGTGACGACGGTACCGTCACCATCCTGCGCCCTGGCGGCATTACGGCGGAACAGCTGTCCGCCGTTGCCGCCCGTGTCGCCACGGACCCCGCGCTACTCGCGGAGGGGTTCGATGGCGTGGGCAGCCCGGCGCCGCGCTCGCCCGGCATGAAGTACACGCACTACGCACCCGCAGGGGCGCTGTGCGTGGTAGAGGGGCCGCCCGCAGCGGTGGTGGCCTGGATCAGCGCCGCCATCGCAGAGGCGGCGCAGCGCGGAGAGCGCACCGCGGTGCTGGCGTTCGCCGAGCACGCGGAGCAGTACCGCGCCGATGCCGTGTTCTCGCTGGGTGACGCCAGCGAGCTGGAAGAAGCAGCGCGCCGGCTATACGCTGCGCTGCGCAGCTGCGATGAGCAAGGCGCCACATATATTGTGGCTGAAGCCTGCTCGCGCGAAGGGCTGGGTGCAGCCGTCATGAATCGGCTGCTCAAGGCTGCAGGTAACCAACTCATACAAGTTGGCGACCAGCAACCCTCCTAACCTCTCCTGATCATACAGTCAGGAGAGCAATCACCCTTTTTTCAAAACAATTTCAAGATATCTATAAAGCCAGCATCGAATTCCATAGATCCGTCATCGTTTACCTTTCATCGGTCATGTTTAGGTCCTTGTCCGCATATCGTGTACAAGAACCTTTACGTGACTTGGGGGTATGGGGATGTGGGATGTGTCTGCCCATGTAGGGCAGTTGGTAACTATTTTGATCATGGCTGTTGCGCTGGGCCTTGATGCGTTCTCGCTCGGAATCGGAATTGGCATGAAGGGCATTCGACTGAGGGATGTATTACGGATCAGTACAGTAACAGCGCTGTTTCATATCATCATGCCGCTCATCGGCATGTATATGGGCAAATACGTCAGCTCGCTGCTCGGTGACATTACGACTTATGCGGCGGGTGGATTGCTTGTTCTACTGGGTGGTCATATGATTCTGAATGCATTCCGCGAAGGCGATACCAAGCTGGTGGACCACCGTTCCCTGCTCGGCGTTGTTTTGTTTTCACTCAGTGTAAGTGTGGATTCATTTTCCGTTGGCGTTTCACTGGGAATGTTTAGTAGTAATCTGATTTTGACGGTCCTTGCCTTTGGTGTGTGTGGCGGGGTGATGTCGGTAATGGGGCTGCTATTAGGCCGCCGGGTGAGTCAGAATCTTGGTGATTACGGCGAAGCTATTGGTGGCGCAATCTTGCTTGCGTTCGGACTTTTGTTTATATTCTAGAATAAAACGTGAGTAATCATATCATTCGCATCATATGTAAAATGGGGAGGCTAACACAATGAAACATATTTTATTCGTATGTACAGGAAATACGTGCCGCAGCCCCATGGCAGAGGGGCTTTTGCGAAAATTGGCATCGGAGCGCGGTATTCAGGTAGAGGTTCGTTCCGCAGGTGTGGCAGCAACATCGGGTATGCCGATCTCCCGTCATGCGGAAGCGGTGTTGAGAGATCATAACGTGGAAGGACCACCTCATTCCACACAACTTAGCTCCAATCTAGTAGGTTGGGCTGACTTGGTTCTTACGTTAACACGGAGTCACAAGCAACATGTCATGCAGGTTTTTCCCGACTCCGTCCACAAAACCTATACATTGAAAGAGTATGTGGAGGATGATGAACAGGTATTAAATGATGTCCAGGAGTTGGACAGCCTGTTTGCGACGCTGGAGATGAAACGTGCCCTTGGGCAAGAGATCCTGGCATCGGAGCGTGAGCGAGCCATTGAGATCAGACAACGAATTCCAAGTTTCGATATCTCCGATCCGTTTGGGGGAAGTCGTGATGATTACAATATAGCGGCGGCTGAGATTCGGACTGCATTGGATCGGCTTTTGGATAAGCTGGGATAATTCTGATCCTGCGGGGCAGGTTATAGAAACAGGACACGTGATGTAAATTAACCGTTGATTTTAGACGCGGGTTGTTTTATGATGAAGGGGAAAACAGGGATCCGGTGTAACTGGCGACGAAGTGGGCATAACCACGATGGAGCACCGGAACAAACGGCCGGTCGCCTGGGCAAAAGAGCAATTCTGCGTTACCCGCAGACTGCTCTTTTTTTCGTCTTTCATCTGATTATTCGCTATAATAGTACCTGAGATGCCGTGCAAGAATACGAAGGACAGCCAAGAGAAAGCAGGCATGATTTTATCGGGAGGCGATGATAGGATGACTATAGAGTTAGATTCGGAACAACCCGGATTGCAAGAACAGACCGCATCCATTCTGCATGAACTGGCGCTAGCCGGACAGCTTGGACCTGGACAGATCGTTGTGATCGGTACAAGCACAAGTGAAGTCGCAGGCGAGCGAATTGGTACAAGTGGTGCCATTGAAGTGGCGCAGCAGCTTCTTGCGGGTATACGCGAGGTGCAGGAGGAGTTCGGTTTTGACACGGTATTCCAATGTTGTGAGCATCTGAACCGTGCGCTGGTAATGGAACGTTCTGTGCTAACTCGTCTTGGATTGACTGAGGTTGGTGCAGTACCCGTGCCCAAGGCCGGAGGTTCCATGGCATCCGCAGCATATCGTTCGCTGACCGATCCATGCCTGGCTGAACATGTGCAGGCCCATGCTGGCCTGGATATTGGGGAGACGATGATTGGAATGCATCTCCGGCATGTAGCCGTACCCTATCGTACAGCGCTCCGCTATGTTGGAGATGCTCGTGTTACCACAGCGTTGACTCGTCCGAAGTTGATTGGCGGCGAACGCGCGGTGTATCGTATGGAAGAGCAACCAGATTCGACATTTTGTGACTAACATATAAAGCGAGACTAATTGGGTTACACTCCTGACTTTGATTGCATCACCATCTTCCGATCGCTGTTATCCCCAGATTTTTTTATTCCCTATTTAAAGGGGAAATCCGGTGATAGCCTATGCTTCGGAGTAGCTTTCTAAAGAAAGCTTTTAGGCGACCACTTCGTTTCTTCAGATTGGTGTTGCACTCGCCGTTTTCGTGTAAACATTAGTTTCACTTTATAATTCACTTATACCTGGGAGGAATTTAATCATGGAACAATTGCGCAAGAATGACCCGGCAGTACTGGAAGCGATGAATCTTGAACTAAAACGTCAACAGAACAACATTGAGCTGATTGCATCCGAGAACATCGTAAGTGAAGCAGTAATTGAAGCACTGGGATCTGTTCTGACCAACAAGTACGCTGAGGGATATCCTGGCAAACGTTACTACGGCGGTTGTGAGCATGTGGACATCGTTGAAGACATCGCACGTGACCGTGCAAAAGAATTGTTCGGAGCAGAACACGTGAATGTTCAGCCTCACTCCGGTGCACAAGCGAACATGGCAGTATATCTTGCAGCATTGAAACCTGGTGATACTGTACTTGGTATGAACCTTGCCCATGGTGGACACCTCACACACGGTAGCCCGGTTAACGCATCCGGTTTGCTGTACAACTTCGTAGCATACGGCGTACAGGAAGATACATTCCTGATTGATTATGATGAAGTACGCAAAGCAGCTTTCAAACACCGCCCTCGTCTGATCGTTGCAGGTGCAAGCGCATATCCGCGTACCATTGATTTTGAAAAGCTGGCTTCCATCGCCAATGATGTAGGCGCTTTGTTCATGGTGGATATGGCTCACATCGCCGGACTGGTTGCTGCTGGTTTGCATCCAAACCCGGTTCCACATGCGCATTTCGTAACAACAACAACACACAAAACGCTGCGTGGACCTCGTGGTGGTATGATTCTGTGCCGCAAAGCATGGGCAGCAGCCATTGATAAAGCTGTATTCCCAGGTTCCCAAGGTGGACCTCTGATGCACGTGATCGCTTCCAAAGCGGTAGCATTCGGAGAAGCTTTGCAACCTTCGTTCAAAACATATGCACAGAATGTCGTGAAAAACGCACAGGTTTTGGCTGAAACACTGATCGCTGAAGGATTGAACATCGTTTCCGGTGGTACAGATAACCACTTGATGCTGATCGACACACGCAGTGTGAACATCACAGGTAAGGAAGCTGAGCATGTGCTTGATTCCATCGGTATTACCGTGAACAAAAATGCAATTCCATTCGATCCTACTAGCCCGTTTGTAACGAGCGGTATTCGAATTGGTACACCTGCTGCAACTTCCCGTGGCATGAACGAAGAAGCGATGGTAGCGATCGGTAAGATCATTGCCAAAACACTGAAAAATCCAAAAGATACGGCGAAGCTGGATGAAGCTCGTGCAGAAGTGACTGCACTGACAGACCAATTCCCGCTCTATACCGACCTTAAATACTAAAAAAACGTTGCTCATGCTGCTTTCTTTTGAGTTTTTATAAATTGGAATACAAAAGACGAAGCTGGCAGAATGCAACCGGAGAAGCGAAGCGCTCGCCTTTATCCCATGATTTTCTCCTTTTATAGGAGAATCAAAAAAATCAGGGGATAACAGCGGTCGTAGGTGCAATCTGTTTGCGGAGCATCACTTGTATTCATATTTTTCCCACTCAATGACATAACAGCATGAGCAAAACAGGACCGGATGGATCATTTTCCGGTCCTGTTTTTTATAGGATTCGGTATTCTGTAATGATTGGGTGCCCTTTGATGGTGTAATTCGTTGTTGGTGATGATATAATATACAGGATTTATCGAGCCCATGAATGGTGGCTAGGTATATTTGGAAATGCTGAACATGAAGAACTTACCGGAGGGACAAATTAGATGGGAAAATTAGTAATATGTGATCACCCTTTGATTCAACACAAACTGACGTTTATACGCGACATGCGTACGAATACGAAAGATTTTCGTGAATTGGTGGATGAAGTAGCAACGTTGATGGCTTATGAGATTACAAGAGATGTTGAACTGGAAACGATTGATGTACAGACACCTGTAGCTGCAACACAAGGTAAAGTCATCTCTGGACGTATGCTCGGACTGGTGCCGATTCTGCGTGCAGGACTCGGAATGCTGGATGGCGTTGTGAAATTGTTGCCAGCGGCAAAAGTTGGACATGTTGGTCTGTTCCGTGACCCGGAAACACTGCAACCGGTAGAATACTACACCAAACTGCCTACAGACGTGACAGAGCGTCAATTGATCGTAATTGATCCGATGCTTGCGACTGGCGGTTCGGCAATTGCAGCCATTGACGTGCTCAAAAAACGCGGCTGTACTCAAATTAAAATGATGAACCTGGTGGCAGCGCCGGAAGGCGTCAAAGCTGTACAGGATGCACATCCTGATGTGGATATCTATGTAGCAGCATTGGACGACCGTCTGGATGATCATGGTTATATCGTTCCAGGACTTGGAGATGCAGGAGACCGTCTATACGGCACTAAATAAGCATATTTTCATGCTTGTAAGAGGTTCGGAACTTATAGAAAAGGGGCTTTGCTCGAATGTCCAACAAAATTAAAGTCATGACGATCTTCGGGGTGCGTCCGGAAGCCATCAAGATGGCTCCGCTTATTTTGGAATTGCAAAAACATCCCGAGTCTATTGAATCCATTGTTTGCGTAACTGCGCAGCATCGCCAAATGTTGGATCAGGTACTTGAAGTTTTCGACATTCATCCCGATTATGATCTGGATGTAATGAAAGACCGCCAGACATTGAACGAAATTACGATTCGTGTACTTGGTGGTCTGGAGCCGGTATTAGCTGAAGCCAAGCCGGATATTGTACTGGTTCACGGGGATACATTGACTACCTTTGTAGCGAGCTACGCAGCATTCCTGCAACAGATTCAGGTAGGGCATGTGGAAGCGGGACTGCGGACGTGGAACAAGCTGTCTCCATATCCGGAAGAGATGAACCGTCAGCTGACGGGAGTACTGGCTGATCTACACTTTGCGCCTACGGATTGGTCTTCTTCCAATCTTGCCAAAGAAAATAAATCGGAGTCTAGTACGTACGTCACAGGCAACACGGTAACCGATGTGTTTCAATATACAGTACGGGAGGACTACACGCACCCGGTACTTGATTGGGCCCAAGGCAAACGCCTTGTGCTGATGACAGCTCATCGCCGTGAATCTCAAGGCGAGCCTCACCGCAACATTTTCCAGGCCGTCAAACGGATTGCCGACGAATTCGAAGATATTGCCATCGTGTACCCGGTGCATCCAAGTCCTGCTGTGAAGGAGCCGGCTCACGCGATTTTGGGGAATCATCCCCGTATTCAATTAATTGATCCACTAGACGTGGTGGATTTGCATAACTTTTACCCGCATACTCACTTGATTTTGACCGATTCAGGCGGTTTGCAGGAAGAAGCGCCTTCGTTTGGTGTGCCTGTGCTCGTATTGCGGGATACAACAGAACGCCCGGAAGGTATTGAAGCTGGAACGCTGGAATTGGTAGGTACCGAAGAGGAACGTGTATATGAACGGACCAAAGCTCTGCTTACAGACGAAACACTGTATGCAAGCATGAGTCAGGCTGCCAATCCATACGGTGATGGACATGCTTCGGAAAGAATTGTCAATGCGATTTTGCACCATTTTGGTGTAAATAGTGAGCGTCCGGAATCATTTCACAGAAAATTCAAAAAATAATACTTTTTTTCTGACGGATTTATAAAGGGCAAGCATACAGTTAAACTGTACGGTTTACGCGGGTTTATGGGCTTTGAGGGTCTATATTCCCGTCGTTTTACCCTTTAAAACGCTAAAATCATTCAATTGACAAAGGCTCTCATCATTCAGTAAAATTAACTGGGATTGCAAGGGTGGCGTGGAAAATGGCCGATTCGAACAAACCAAATTCATCCCGTAACCATGACGATAACGTGTGGAAAGCAATGGGACTCGTGACAGCATTTGGGATCGAGATTGCCATTCTCGCTGTTGCCGGATATTACGCTGGCTCCTGGTTGGACAAGACCATCGGAGGTAACGGAATATGGATCGCCGTAAGCGTTCTCTTTTTTCTTGCGGCAGGCGGTGTAAGCATCTACTTTATCGCGAAAAAAGTCATGGGGGAAAGTGATGAGTGAACTAACCAGATACCGCAGATCGATGACTGTTTTCATCATGTACTTTCTTATGATTTGTTTTCTCGCAGCGGCCTTTATGCCACGTGTGGAGACAATTGCTTTGGGACTGGCCCTGGGTACAGGAGTTAGCTGGATCAATGCATTTTACTTGGGCTACAAAGTAAGGAAAATGTCTGATGATGCGGCAGAAGGTAACTTGAAGCGTGTGAACCTGGGATTTTTGACAAGAGCGGCACTCGCTGTGCTCGGTATATTCATATCGATGCGCTTTCCGCAGTACTTCAATACATATGCGGTTGCAGGCGGTCTCGTCATTGCACAATATTCCTTACTGATTATAGGGATTGTCCATTCCCGCAGAGCAAAATGATGTTAGGTGCTGCAGCTTTCAAGTCGAGAAAGGGGTGAGAAAAATATGCATGAAGCTCCAATTATTATGCTTGGCGGATTTCGACTGGATCTATCGGTTCTGTTGATGCTGGTTGTTACAGGTGCAATTGTTTTTATATTTGCTGTATTGGCAACAAGAAGATTATCCGTTGAAAACCCCGGCAAGCTGCAAAATTTTATGGAGTGGGCAGTAGAATTCGTCCGCAATCTGATTTCCAGTACAATGGATATGAAGAAAGGTAAACATTTTATCTCTCTCGCTCTTTCCATGATTATGTTCATTTTTGTAGGGAATATGCTCGGTCTTCCGATCGTGGCTGTATCTGAAGTAACAGATGTTAATCAGGCACAGGTATTCGGTCAGCCGATTGTTACAGCGGTGGAAGCGTTTGAAGAAGCGCATGCCAAGGACCCGGAAGCACACCCGCACGTTGAACTGGCATGGTGGAAATCACCGACAGCCGATCTGTCTGTAACAATGGGACTTGCTCTGGTAGCGTTCCTTGTATCTCATGGACTCGGATTGTTCCGCAACACGAAAGGCTATCTCCAGCATTACCTCAAGCCATTCGCCTTGTTCTTGCCAATCAACTTGATTGAGACGGCATCCAAGCTATTGACACACGGTATGCGTCTATTCGCGAATATCTTCGCGGGTGAGGTACTGATCGCAACGATCCTGAAACTGACCACATTCAAAGTGTTTGGTGCTATTGCAGCGATTCCGCTACTAATGGTGTGGCAAGGCTTTAGTATCTTTATCGGCGCGATCCAGGCATTTGTGTTTGTTATCTTGATGATGGTGTACATTTCACAGAGCATCGAGACGCACGACGAGCATTAAGTTTCAAGCCCTACGAAGATTTCTTCACCAGGCTGAACAATAAAAAATTCGATTTATCATTTTAAGGAGGATATACAAATGGGAGCAATGGCATTAATCGCAGCAGCAATTGTTGCAGGACTGGGCGCGTTTGGCGCAGGTATTGGTAACGGTATGGTAATCAGCAAAACGGTGGAAGGTATTGCCCGTCAACCGGAAGCAAAATCCACTCTTCAAACAACAATGTTTATCGGTGTAGGTTTGATCGAGGTATTGCCGATCATCGGTGTGGTACTCGCGTTCATGTTCTACGGTATGGCTTAATTAAATTTTAAAGGTTTGGCGGGGAAGGCCATAGCCATCCGCGCCTTCTTTTTAGGTAATGTCTGCTACCTGCAGATGAATGTTTCAAGGATACCTCCAGGAAGGAGTGAACAGATTGAGTTTCATATGGGAAAATACGCTTCTTGCGATTGTTGCATTCGCAATTTTATATTGGCTGCTTAGCCGTTATGCTTTCGGTCCTTTGTTCTCCATTATGGAAAAACGTCGTGAACTCGTGTTGACGCAGATGAATGAGGCTGCACAGACTAGAGAACAGGCCATCGCCTATGTGGAGGAACAAAAACAAGCTCTTGAGCAAGCACGCCAAGATGCTTACGACATCATTGAACAATCCAAACAAACGGGTGGCAAACAAGCTGAATCGATTTTGGCTGATGCGAAAGCAGAAGCTAATCGTCTGAAAGACGATGCAGTACGCGAAATCGAGAGCGAGAAGAACAAAGCAGTCGCAGCGCTTCGAAGCGAACTGGGTACAGCTTCCGTTCAGATTGCATCCAAGTTGATCAAAAAAGAAGTTGAGAACGGTCCTGCACAAGAAGAACTTGTGAACCAATACCTCAATGAGGTAGGAGGCCGACAATGAGCCGCGATACGATTGTTGCCAAGCGTTATGCGAAAGCATTGTTCGAAGTTGCTCTTCAGCAGCAGCAGGTGCTTGAGGTTGAACAGGAACTGGTTGCAGTAGTTAGTGCATTGACCGGAGATGCTGATATCGAGAAATTCATCGTATCTCCTAACATCTCTGATGAAGCTAAGCAGCAGGTGCTTCACTCAAGTCTTGATGGTAAGGTATCCGAATCAGTCCTTCGTACAGTCTTGTTGTTGATTGAACGCGGACGCGTTGAATTGCTGGAAGACTTGCTGATTGATTATCGGAAGATCCAAGGTGAGTCGCTCGGCATCGCTGATGCGCGTGTCTACTCGACTTATGCATTGAATGATGAAGAAAAAGAAGCGGTAGCCCGTGAGTTCGGTGGCCGTGTGAATAAAAAGATTCGTATCGAGAACATTGTTGATCCGACTCTGCTGGGCGGATTGAAAGTCGCCATTGGCGATACGATCTATGACGGCAGCTTGGCTGGCAAGCTCGAACGTCTTGAGCAGTCTTTTAACAGACGAGTACAGTAGATTGGGGTGAGGACACTTGAGTATCAAACCAGAAGAAATCAGTACATTAATTAAGAGCCAAATCGAACAATACAAGACCGATATCGATGTAGTCGAAGTCGGAACGGTAATCGAGGTTGGTGATGGTATCGCTCGTGTTTACGGACTTGAGAACGTCATGTCCAACGAGTTGGTTGAATTCCCAAGCGGTGTTATGGGACTCGCCATGAACGTAGAAGAAAGCAATGTCGGTGTCGTTATCCTGGGACCTTACTACGATATTCGTGAAGGCGACCAAGTGAAACGTACTGGTCAAATCATGCAAGTGCCTGTAGGCGAAGCATTGATTGGACGCGTTGTGAACCCGCTCGGTATTCCAGTAGATGGCAAAGGGCCAATCGCTACAACGGAATTCCGTCCAGTTGAAGGTAAAGCACCAGGTGTAATGGATCGTAAATCGGTTCATGAGCCAATGCAAACAGGGATCAAAGCCATCGATGCAATGGTTCCAATCGGCCGTGGACAACGTGAGTTGATCATCGGTGACCGTCAAACAGGTAAAACATCCATCGCAATTGATGCGATCCTGAACCAAAAAGGTAGCGGCATGAAGTGTATCTACGTGGCTATTGGTCAGAAACAGTCTACGGTTGCTCAAGTTGTGGAAACTCTTCGTCGTAAAGGCGCAATGGAGTACACAATTGTTGTAACTGCAGCAGCTTCCGATCCATCACCACTCTTGTACATCGCACCGTATTCCGGTTGCTCAATGGGTGAGTACTTCATGTACAAAGGCGAGCATGTTCTGGTTATCTATGATGACTTGACCAAACAAGCCTCTGCATATCGTGAGCTCTCCTTGTTGCTTCGTCGTCCACCGGGCCGTGAGGCTTATCCGGGTGACGTCTTCTACCTGCACTCCCGTTTGCTGGAGCGTGCTGCGAAGCTGAATGATGAACTTGGTGGTGGTTCTTTAACCGCACTTCCGTTTATTGAAACACAAGCTTCCGACGTATCTGCATACATTCCAACGAACGTAATCTCCATCACAGACGGACAAATCTTCCTGGAAGCTGACTTGTTCAATGCTGGACAACGCCCGGCGATCAACGTAGGTATTTCCGTATCCCGTGTCGGTGGTTCTGCTCAGATTAAAGCGATGAAAAAGGTTGCAGGTTCCCTGCGTCTCGACCTCGCTCAATATCGTGAGCTTCAAGCGTTCTCCCAGTTCGGTTCCGATCTGGATAAAGCGACTCAGGCCCGCCTGAATCGTGGTGCACGCATGATGGAAATCCTGAAGCAAGGTGTTAACCAGCCTCTGCCTGTAGAACAACAGGTAGTCAGCTTGTACACTGCAGTTAAAGGATTCCTGGATGAAATTCCAACAGGTGATGTTACTCGTTTTGAGCGTGAGTTCCTCGCGTTCATGGAGAGCAGCCACCCGGAAATTCTTGCATCGATCCGTGATACTAAAGAATTGACTGCAGACAACGAAAACGCGCTGAAAGGCGCAATTGAGAAGTTCAGAAAGAGCTTTGCTGTCTCTGTCTAAATAAATGATTGCAGGTGCGGAGTTGTCTAACCGATTCCGCATGTCTGCATGTAATACTTTGACTCTGTCAAAAAAGATGATGCTTACGATGTAGTTTTGACTTTGTCAAAACTAATGGTGATGCTTACGAAGTAACTTTGACTCCGTCAAAGTAGGGTTGTGCTTACGATGTAGTTTTGACTTTGTCAAAACTTTAAGGTGGTGAAATCATGGCAAAAGGCATGCGCGAAATTAAGCGGCAAATTAAAAGCGTACAAAGCACCAAGCAGATCACCAAAGCAATGGAGATGGTAGCTGCTGCAAAACTGCGTAAAGCGCAGGAAAAAGCGGAAGCAGCCCGTCCTTATTCGGAGAAACTGAAAGAAGTTGTAGCGAGTATTGCATCAAGCACCCAAGGCATACAGCACCCGATGCTGGAGAGCCGTCCGGTCAAAAAGACTGCTTACCTGATCATTACATCGGACCGTGGTCTTGCAGGTGGATACAATGCGAACGTTTTGCGTCAGGTTAATCAGACGCTCAAAGAGCGCCACAACTCCCAGGATGACTACGAATTGTTCGTCATTGGACGTAAAGGACGCGATTACTTCAGACGTCGTGAAATTGCGATGGCATCCACAACAACGGATCTGTCGGATTCGCCTTCATTTGCAGATATCAAATCCATCGCACACGAAGCTGTTCATGGGTTTGAACTGGCTGAATTTGATGAATTGTACATTTGTTATAACCGCTTTGTGAATGCGTTGACCCAGATTCCTACGGTAGAAAAACTTCTTCCGATGGAAACACCTGAGGTAACTGCTGCGGAAGGACCAACGGCAAGCTACGAATACGAGCCGTCTGCTGAGGCTGTACTGGAGGTTTTGCTTCCGCGTTACGCGGAAACGCTGATCTATGGTGCGCTTCTGAACGGTAAGGCAAGTGAGCTGGGCGCGAAAATGACGGCAATGGGTAATGCAACCAAAAATGCATCCAAACTCATTAACGACTTGTCATTGACCTATAACCGTGCCCGTCAAGCGGCGATTACGCAGGAGATTACGGAAATTGTGGCAGGTGCCAACGCAGCACAAGGCTAACCGTTTTTTATTAATGAAGGCTTGCAGAGCAAAGATAAACGAACGGTACATTATTTTTGCAAAAGTAGCAGGCTTGTAGGAGGGGAACGTTAAGATGAACAAAGGACGCGTTGTGAGCATCATGGGTCCGGTTGTTGACGTCGAGTTTGATCGCGGCGGTCTGCCGGAAATCCTCAATGCCATTACGATCACTACAGTAAGTGAGAGCGGCGTTAGTGTAAACCTTACACTCGAAGCTTCGAAACATCTGGGTGACAACCGTGTACGTTGTATTGCGATGTCCTCCACGGATGGACTTGTTCGTGGTATGGAAGCATTAGATACAGGAGCTCCAATCTCTGTACCTGTCGGAGAAGCAACACTGGGTCGTGTATTTAACGTACTCGGCGAAGCAATTGATACTGGCGGTGCCGTAGCTGCTGAGCACAAGAACCCGATTCACCGTTCAGCACCTGCATTTGATGAACTGACTACCCAAGCAGAGATGCTGGAGACAGGAATCAAAGTTATCGACTTGCTCGCTCCTTACGCCAAAGGTGGTAAAATCGGCCTCTTCGGTGGTGCGGGTGTAGGTAAGACGGTAACCATTCAGGAATTGATCAACAACATCGCACAGGAGCACGGCGGTATCTCCGTATTCGCGGGTGTTGGTGAGCGTACACGTGAAGGTAATGACTTGTATCACGAGATGAGTGATTCCGGCGTTATCAACAAAACAGCAATGGTCTTCGGACAAATGAACGAGCCTCCAGGTGCACGTCTTCGTGTAGCCCTCACAGGTCTGACAATGGCGGAATATTTCCGTGATGAAGAAGGCCGTGACGTGTTGCTCTTTATCGATAACATCTTCCGTTTCACCCAAGCGGGTTCAGAAGTATCTGCCTTGCTTGGACGTATGCCTTCCGCGGTAGGTTACCAACCTACGTTGGCAACAGAAATGGGTCAACTGCAAGAGCGTATCACATCAACGAAAAAAGGTTCTGTAACATCCATCCAGGCCATCTACGTGCCTGCGGATGACTACACTGACCCGGCTCCTGCAACGACGTTTGCCCACTTGGATGCAACGACGAACCTGGAGCGTAAAATTTCCGAGATGGGTATCTACCCTGCGGTAGATCCACTGGCTTCCAGCTCCCGGATCTTGTCCCCTGAAGTTGTAGGTGAAGAACACTACAGTGTAGCTCAAGGCGTTAAACGTATCTTGGCACGTTACAATGAATTGCAAGATATCATTGCAATCCTGGGTATGGACGAGTTGAGTGAAGAAGACAGAGCGCTTGTATACCGTGCTCGTAAAATCCAGCGTTTCTTGTCCCAGCCATTCCACGTTGCTGAAGCATTTAACGGTATTCCGGGTAAATACGTTCCGGTTAAAGAAACGGTGCGCAGCTTTAAAGAGATTCTCGAAGGTAAGTATGATGATCTTCCGGAAGCAGCTTTCCTCTTTGTTGGTACAATTGAAGAGGCAGTGGAGAAAGCCAAAACACTGGTTTAGTCTGAATCCAGGATTGTCCTTATGAAGCGGGCTATCCTTCGGATATTTCAGGAGGGATGGAATTGAGCACCTTTTTGTTGGAAATCGTAACACCCGAGCGTTTGGTATATTCAGAACAGGTGAATAGCATTACGGCTCGTGGTATTGAAGGGGAACTGGGCATTCTGCCAGGTCATATTCCTATGGTTACACCTTTGCAGATTGCACCGATCCATATCCATAATGGAAAAGAAAATAAACAAGTTGCTATCGGTGGCGGGTTTATCGAAGTTCGTAAAGATAAGGTAGTTGTACTCGCAGAGAGTGCTGAATTCCCGGAAAATATTGATGTGGATCGTGCGCGTGCGGCAAAAGAGCGGGCAGAACGTCGGCTTGCAAGCCAAAGCAACCAGGACCACTTTGATCACCGACGTGCAGAGATCGCACTGCAAAAAGCGGTTAACCGGATTAATGTATTCGGCAAATAAACGATTCTTGAAGGCCCGGCGGCCTAGTCTGCCGGGCTTTTTTGAGTTTTTTTGATAGAATTGTTTTATCAAAATAGCAAAATTATTTGTTTGAACATCCAGGAGATTCTTCATTATAGAGAAGTTTCTTAAATCCATTATTCACCGTTTATGAGAATTTGAATAGGATGTAGGACTAAAGTAGTGGGCGTATTTACCACTATGAGAACCATTTTTTACATGAAGGATTATAAATTATTTCCGAGGAAATGACAGAATCGATATCGAAATAACGCTCTTTTATGTCGTTTTAGTCACAAAATCCCGGCATTTTAAAATTAAAATATTTTAGAAGTGGAAATCAATGTAATTGACAATGTATGATGAAAGAGCCTATATTCCATAGAGTCAGCAGAAGCAGGAAGCTGCGTAGTAGATTCCATAGTCATGCACAGCCGGATTGTTGCTGCTCGCCCTTTGGGCATCAGGAGATTCCTGCATGGCAGGAGTAAATCTGACAGTACGCTCAGCATGTTATCCTCAATACATTCTATGCTAACAAGTTATGGGTGTTGGGCATATGATATGCTGATCGCTGCAACAAATGTGGAGGTAATGAATATATGGATACTGATCTGACGAATCAGGTGAACCAAGCGCTAAGCACCAATGGCTTGGTCTCAATTATCGTCTCCCTGTTATGTATAGCATTGTCTTGGTGGGCTTTGCAAAACCTCAAACTGGATTTAATCATCAGACAGCCACGAGGTGCTCAGGGAAGACTGTTACATTTGTTGCTCGCTATCATTTTGGGGCACGCCGTTGCTGGCTTTGTCATTGACTACTTGTCTTGGACCCAAATGTTGAAGAATTTGTTTTAATGTTGAGATGGTTGGTTAATCATCTGTTAGGTTCTTCAAGCTGCTCATTGTCGAATAACATCGATTAATTGTGTTAACAATTAGAGTATGAGTTGTCGGCAAAGAAATTAAGAAAAAAATGTGACGTGAAATTGGATGGATTTGAGATGTTTTATGTAAAAATGCTTGTATCGTACAATTCAAAAATGTTATGATGGAAGTTAGGGAATTCACAATTGTTCACTTATTTTGTAGTTATAAACGGGATATCCGGTTGATGCCGGCTAATAACCATCCCACTGTGTCTGTTCTGATGCTCTGCTTGCTTGTAAGACACTAATTTTACATGCTAAATAGCAGAATGCACTGCACATGGTATTATTGATATGGATTATAAAAACCAATTCTTTTCTGAACAGACATCTGCGGCAATATGCCAGAATATGTCGAAATTCCACACACAGCAACAGTCCTTTCTACACATAGTGGGGCTTACGTATTCCGGAATGAAGAAAAGGGAATAAAAGCGCGGAGGGAACCATGATGAGCAAATTTATCGTCCGCGGTGGCAAAAGGTTGACCGGAAGTGTCAAAGTTAGCGGCGCTAAAAATTCTGTTCTTCCGATCATCGCTGCCTCTCTCTTAGGGGAAGAAGGACAAAGCGTTATTATTGACGCGCCTCCTCTAGACGATGTGATGACGATTAACAAGGTGTTGGAATCGCTGGGAGCGGGAGTTACATACCGGGACGAAGTGATTACCGTAAATGCGGAGAAACTTACTTCCTGCGAAGCCCCGTATGAATGGGTAAGTAAAATGCGGGCGTCTTTCCTGGTCATGGGGCCTTTGTTGACCCGAATGGGTCATACAAGAATCTCACTTCCTGGTGGATGTGCCATCGGTACACGGCCTATTGATCAGCATTTGAAAGGTTTTGAAGCCATGGGCGCAGAGATCAGCTTGGGCCAAGGTTATATCGAAGCTCGTAGCCAAGGTCGGTTGCGTGGCGCGAAAATTTATCTGGATGTGGCTTCCGTAGGTGCCACTCAAAATATTATGATGGCTGCAACATTGGCTGAAGGTGTAACTGTTCTGGAGAACGCGGCAAAAGAACCTGAAATTGTGGATCTTGCCAACTTCCTGAATGGAATGGGCGCCATAGTACGTGGTGCTGGTACTGGAGTTATCCGCATTGAAGGTGTGGAGAAACTGACAGGCGTAACACACACGGTTATTCCGGATCGGGTAGAAGCTGGTACGTATATGGCTGCTGCTGCAATCTCTGGTGGTGACGTGTACATTGAAGGTGCAATCTCTGATCACTTGGGCTCCGTTATTGCGAAGCTTGAAGAGATGGGTGTAACGGTCCAACCGGATGAGAATGGCGTGCGTGTAATCGCAGATCGTCCTCTTAAGGCTGTGGATGTGAAAACATTACCATACCCAGGATTCCCGACAGATATGCAATCTCAGATGATGGCACTCTTGCTGGCATCTGAAGGAACAAGTGTCGTGACAGAGACTGTTTTTGAAAACCGATTCATGCATGTGGATGAGTTCCAATTGATGAATGCGGAGATCAAAGTTGAAGGACGTTCGTCCATCATCACAGGTAATGCCAAGCTGAAGGGTGCCAAAGTAACGGCTACCGATTTGCGTGCGGGTGCCGCACTCATTATTGCAGGTCTTGTTGCTGAAGGTACAACGGAAGTGGGCGGTGTTCATCACATCGACCGTGGTTATGTACATCTCGCTGAGAAGCTTAACGGTCTTGGCGCTGACATCTATCGGATCTCGGTTGATGAGCCTAAGCTGGAAGCAACCAAAGCACCTAGTGAAAAAGTGGAGAAAGAAGTACCTATGTTTAAGGTACAACCAACTTTGGCTTAACACTGGATTGAACGAAAAGAATACTGTTCTGTAGTATTGAGGCACACGGTTGTTTGGAAATGCGATGGAACATATGTTGTAAAAGATGAAAAAGCTAAGCCATCCGGCTTGGCTTTTTTTGTGTTTATTTTTAAGAAGACGAACGTGATGTTTGATACCTGATTCTATTAATAGCTGGTCCTAACTTATATATCATAACATCGTATTCTGTATCGATTCTGAACCAAATGAAAGAGCAGACTTTATATAGGGTGTCATATCCAGATAAACACCGGTATTCAGCGACAGATCAACCTTTTTAAGATGTACATGGTAAAAGAAAGCTGGAAAGTTAACGGAACGAAAAGGGACCCGTTTCTCTTAAATCAGGTTCTATCAGATCGAGCTAGCTCATACCCTAAACTATGGATTTGAACAACACGACCGGCACTTAACCGGCCATAGACAACGGAGGGTTATATTCGAATGAAAGAAGCTCGTGTACAGGTAAAGGTACCCCTTGTCCCCCGTCCGGATATGCAAGAGCCGGAGGAGAATATCGTTACTGGAGTGGAAAAAGACAAGCTTGCCCCAGTGAACCTGAGGGCTGTCCCATCACAGCCTGCAAAATGTTCAAGCCCAGAAGGGAAGTCGACAGATAAACTAGACCGACAGGCAGCCGAGCACATCCATATACCTGTTATTGAGTTGGACCAGTTCCGCCGGGTAAAGCGTCGTCGAATGCGGACATTCGGACGAAAACGTCGATGGGGGCGCAACCCTACAAAATGGCAACCGGCTGCGGCTGTATCTGCATTATTGGCGATGGCATTACTGATTCCGGTGATTCTGGTATGGCCGCGGGAGAGCGACTCGGTTAAGTCAACCCCTGTTAGAGCAGATGCCAACATTACACGAACCCCAGCTCCTGCGCCAGCAGTCCCTGTTACCTACCCCGAACCCAAAGTACGCGTATACCTGTCTGCAACAGGGACAACGATGAATCTGCCATTGGAAGACTATGTTACAGGGGTAGTGGCAGCAGAGATGCCGGCGGAATTCAGACTGGAGGCGTTAAAGGCGCAGGCGATCGCAGCGCGCACATTTATCGTACGAAGACTCGCTGCGAGTGATACAAGCGGTGTTCCATCGGGTGCGGCGGATGTGACGGATACGGTCAGTCACCAGGTGTTTATCCCGCCAGATCAGGTGAAATCGGAATGGACTCGTCTGGGGAAGGCGAAGGAATGGGAGAAGCTGCAACAGGCTGTACGCGAAAGTCGAGATGCGGTCATGACATATCAAGGCAAAGCGATCACAGCTTCCTTTTTCTCTACAAGCAATGGATATACGGAGAATGCAGAAGATGTGTGGGGGAACGCTGTGCCATATCTGCAAAGTGTAGACAGTCCATGGGATAAAAGTCTGGCTCCGGGCTTCAAACAGACCGTTACGATGAAACGTAGCGAGATTCTGCAGAAACTGAATCTGGATGCCATTCCGGTTACTGCTCAGAAGGATGGATCGTGGATGGAAGTATTATCTACAACCAAAGGGCATCGAATTAAGGAAATGCAGATCGCAGGTGAAACATTCAACGGTCCTGAGGTTCGCAAGCTGCTTGGGTTAAGGTCCAGCCAGTTCAGTTGGAAGGCCGTGGGAGATGAGGTCCAGATTACAACGTACGGATATGGGCATGGTGTGGGTATGAGCCAATGGGGAGCGAACGGCATGGCGCAGGAGGGACACACCGCCACCCAGATTCTCAAACATTACTATACAGGCATCTCATTCGGACAGGCATCCAAGATGCTGGCATCGAAGTAGGAGAGAGGAATTCGAATGGATACTAACGTACGGGGATGAGCAGTTTAGTTTTGGAACTGATGGGTAACGAATCTGAGAAACCTTATCAGCCCATATCACGACGAATGAAAATTCTAACGAATCTCAGACGCGTGGTATCTCAGTCACATCCTATATCATTTCGGCTTCTCTACGAACCACCCATTCCGGAGCTTTCGAGATTCGGTTATATATGCGGAGAGTGTAGCGTATGGGGAGCGCAGGGGACAGAAAAGACCTGTAGAAACGAAGTGTCCGCCTTTACTACCGGATTTCACCTTTTGAAGAAGGTGATAGAAGAAATCCGGGAGTAACAGCCGGTCGAAAGTTTTTCTGGCCCCGGAGCGGCGCACGTACTAACCACTCATCCCCACATATATAGCACTCTCTGAAACCTCCGTGAAAATAATTAGAGTCGCGCGTGTATAAAAGAGTTGCACCCGGTAACACTTGTTACTGAGGTGATTAAGATGAATGAACAAAACAAAAAAACAATCCAAGAAGAAACTCCTAAAACAACTCAAGGAGTACCGGCTAGCCAGCCCTCTTCATGGAAAAGAGCAATGTCCAAACGCTGGGTCTTCCCGGCAGCCTACATCGCAGCAGCAGGCATTATACTAACCTTAGTGTGGGTCTATCAGGGCACAGGCGACAAAACGCTGAACTCGGACCCTGCTAGCGGGGTAGTAGAAACAGGCGCAACGGCGGGTACAGAAGAAACAGCAGTAGGCGGAGAACAGGAAAGTGTGGAAGTTGTTGCAAAGTCGGAGAATTTTGTATGGCCGGTAGCGGTACCGTCCGAAATTTCAGTAGTAAAACCTTTCTATGACAACGAAGCTTCAACCGAGGAACATGAAGCGGCGATGGTGCAGTACAATGATACATTTATCCCGAACACGGGTGTCGATCTGGCACGTGGGGATAACAAAACGTTTGAGGTAAAAGCAGCGCTTGCCGGTAAAGTTACACGGGTGGAGCAAAATCCGCTCACAGGTCAAGTTGTGGAAATCACTCACAGCGATAACCTGAAGACGGTATACCAAAGCTTGGCAGACGTCAAAGTGAAACAGGACGACGAAGTGAAACAGGGAGATGCAATTGCATCTGCTGGCGTCAATGAATTGGGTAAAACGCTTGGCAACCACCTTCACTTTGAAGTGTACGAAGACGGACAGCCGGTTAACCCGCAAGGATATCTTCCGGAAAAATAAATGATTTTTACCGCAGCAACATGATGGGCAGAGGGTTAAACCTCTGCTCTTTTTGTGCTTTTCAGAAAATAATGGGACCTTCGAAGCTTGTCACACCTCTAAACCGCGAATATATAGGCATGCTCCTCATATAATGTACCAAACTATCCACACAGTAGGGAGGCGGGAGCGTGCACGATTACATCAAGGAACGGACCATCAAAATTGGTCGCTGCATTGTTGAGACGAGGAATACGGTCCGTACCATAGCCAAGGAATTCGGCGTGTCAAAGAGTACTGTGCATAAGGATCTGACGGAGCGTCTGCCGGAAATCAACCCTGATCTTGCTGACCAGGTGAAACACATTTTGGAGTACCACAAGTCGATCCGCCATTTGCGGGGCGGTGAAGCGACCAAAATCAAATACAAAAAAACGAGTGGCAAGAAACGTGAGGTGTTGGCTTCCGCCAAATCGTAAGCCTCTTCTTAAAGACGTAGGCCAAAAAGCTCACACATGCATTGAATCCCTCCCCTGAAGTATGATATGTTAAAAGCTGGTACAGGATCGAATTATGACATCTTATCAGCCCGATTTTTACATATATATGTTGCACTTTGTCGAACGAGCGGTGACGTGATAAGGGACTCTTTTTCACAGGATACGCTGACCAAATAATATCACTTTGGGGGCTCTTTTATGTTTAGCAAGGATATCGGTATTGATCTTGGCACGGCGAACGTGCTTATTCACGTGAAAGGAAGTGGGGTTGTCCTCGATGAACCTTCCGTCGTGACCATTGAAAGAGATACGAAGCGTGTCCTTGCTGTTGGGGAAGAAGCGCGTCGTATGGTGGGGCGTACTCCAGGTAACATTGTTGCCATTAGACCGTTGCGCGACGGCGTTATTGCGGACTTCGAGATTACAGAAGCGATGCTCAGACATTTCATTAATCGTGTAGGTGCAAGAAGCTGGTACAGCCACCCTCGAATTCTGATCTGTGCACCAACGAACATTACTTCCGTGGAGCAGAAGGCCATCCGCGAGGCGGCGGAGCGCAGCGGTGCCAAAGAAGTGTTTCTGGAAGAAGAGCCGAAAGCGGCAGCGATCGGTGCGGGAATGGATATTTTTCAGCCGAGCGGCAATATGGTCGTGGATATCGGCGGCGGAACGACTGACGTTGCAGTCCTTTCTATGGGCGACGTGGTCACCGCCTCTTCTATTAAAGTCGCAGGGGACAAGTTCGACGAAGCCATTATCAAGTTTATCAAAGCCAAGTACAAGCTCATGATCGGCGAACGGACCGCGGAAGATATCAAAATTGCGATTGGTTCCGTGACACCAGGTGGACATCAGTCCGAGATGGATATTCGCGGACGCGATATGGTATCCGGTCTGCCAGTTACCGTAACGGTATCGGGAAAAGAAGTACAGGAAGCACTCTGGGATTCTGTGCAATCCATCATCGTTGCAGCGAAGTCGGTATTGGAACGTACACCGCCGGAATTGTCAGCGGACATTATCGACCGTGGTGTAGTGTTGACTGGTGGAGGCGCATTGCTCAAAGGACTGGACGAGCTTTTGTCCAATGAATTGCATGTACCGGTATGGGTTGCGGAAGATCCAATGCATTGTGTCGTGAAGGGGACAGGCATTATGCTTAATAATTTGGATCAGGTGGTTAAGAAAAAGTTCTAATCTGCCGATATAAATAGCAAAGGTTCGCCATGCTCGGGAAGCAGAACGGACAAGCAGCCAACCTGCGATGCAGGACAAGCGCTTGAGGAGAGGGGTTAATTCATGTTAAGAGGTCTGTACACCGCTACTGCGGGAATGATTACGCAACAACGCCGCCATGACACAGCAACACAGAATATCGTAAATATGAACACCACGGGATACAAACAGGTGAACAGCGTAAGCCGTTCCTTCCCGGAAATGCTCATTACTTTGGTAGGCGGAGATGCCAATCTTCCAACAAAGCGGCTGGGCAAGCTGAACACGGGAGTGTTCGCGGAAGAGAGTTTGTCCATGAATTTGCAGGGGACCATTATGGAGACGGGACAGAAAAATGATTTTTCCATCTCATCCAATATGACGGTCAATGATCCGCAGACTGGACAACCTGTTCCGTTTGACGCTTCAGGCAAATTTGTACGGGCCGATGGCACGGTAACTTACCAACCTCAGGCGTACTTTACAGTTCAGGATGCGGAAGGTAACACGAGATATACACGCGATGGTCACTTTGATATTACAGGAACAGGGCAACTGCTGAGTTCAACAGGTTCACAAGTGTTGGATAATAATGGTCAACCTGTGGTGTTGACAGGTTCTGTAGAGCAATTTAAAGTGGATGAGCAAGGACGTCTTGTGGATGCAGCAACAGGTGTACCGACAGGCGTAACACTTGGGATCAGTGTCATTGACCAACCGAATCAGCTGGTTCGTCAAGGTGATGGCAATTTCAGTCTTAGTGATACAAACGGGGCAACGGCCCGGATGATGGCTGCAGGAGATAATGTGCAGATCCGTCAGGGTTACCTGGAAGGCTCGAATGTGGATGCTTCACAGGCCACAGTTGATATGAACGCCGCATTCCGCGCGTATGAAGCAAACCAGAAGATCGTGCAATTTTACGATCGCAGTTTGGATAAAGCCGTCAATGAAGTCGGGCGTGTATAACGCCGACGTTTAAATATAACCGCGCAGCGGAGAGTCAAACGTCCTTTGCGTAGCAAAGCAGAGAGGCTCACGCGGAGCGCAAACCAAACGCATCCGAGACTATGGGAGGAATGCGCAGCAGTATCTGAGCGTAGCGACGGTCTCGACAGTCCTTTGCGAAGCAAAGCAGGGAAGAGACCACGCGGAGCTACACGCCGTATAAAGAGCGTGCCCGACTATGATTCAGCCATGTGAAGATATGGCGTGAATCATAGTCGGGCAGTCGCGGCGAACACACACCATCGTCACTTAGCAAGATCGTACCCCACTTACCTAATCCGCCTGTTTCGGGAGTCCAGAGGGCAGCGCCATCTGGGGCCCTCCCTACTAGGGAGGGTTTGGGAGGGTGGACAGGACACAAGGGAGGGTAAACCACCGATGAATAATTCCATGATTAGTGCCAAGGTTTCCATGACCGCTATACAGCAGCGTCTGGATGTCATTTCCGATAATATTGCCAACGTGAATACGGCAGGCTATAAGAGCAAGCAAGCGGCCTTCGAGGACGTGCTGACCCGGGTTCAACAACAACCGGATAAGTACAAGCTGGATGGGCGCTCTACACCAATGGGATATAACCTCGGTTTTGGTGCTCGTTTGGCAGATGTGACGAAGGATATGTCTCAAGGTACCTTAAACGAGACTGGTCTTCCCACAGATCTGGCCATTGAGGGAAATGCCATGTTTGCGGTTGAAGCAAATGGGGAGAAAATGTGGACACGTCAGGGTGCATTTCATTTTGTACCGGATACAAGACCGAAGCCTACTCCGAATGCACCAGATATGATGGTCATGGTCAACGGCGAAGGTCACTTTGCCCTGGATCGTCTAGGCAACCGTATTACGGCACCGACTAATAGCAAAGTTGCTTTTGATGAAAATGGCAACCTGTTAATCCGACGCGGTAATGAGGCGAACGCAACCATTGGAGCACAGCTGCAAGTGGTAGACATTGAACGCCCTGAGGGACTGGTACAGTATGCGGATAACCTATTCGGTCTGGATGCGGGATTGACTGAGGATGATGTATTTGGCGCCAACGCGGCTACACGTCAAGCGGTCGCCATGATCCGTCCAGGTTATCTGGAGCAATCCAATGTAGATTTGACACAGGAGATGTCTTTGCTTATGCAAGGACAGCGGACATACCAGCTGGCAGCACGAGCGCTGACTTCGAGTGATTCCATGTTGGGTCTTGCCAACAATATGAGAGCGTAAAAGGTGAATGTGATGACAGAAACACAGCAGCAGAACAGTAAGCCGGAGAAGAAGGAAGTCAAGAAGAAGAAAAGTGGATGGCGCATCGCAAGATGGTTCCTTGTTCCTGTCCTGCTTGTTCTTGCCCTCGCTGGCGGAATGGTAGCTGGATATGTGGTACTGGGCAAACAGGATATCGGTTCCGTATGGCAATGGAGTACATGGGAACATGTATATAATCTGGTGTTCGCTCCATAATGTAACGAGTTCAGCGAAAACTCCTGCGCAGGCAGGAGTTTTCTTTTTGACGTTGAAAACAGTATAATGATGGATGACGTTTCATAGCAAAAGAGGCCTCCCCTGCGAAAGACATTCGTCATCGCGAAGAGAGACCCCTTATCTTAACCTTCACTACTGCAGTCATGAAGGATATAACTAGTGTTAACCGAAAAAATGCTTTTCATACAACATTAAAATTAAAAACCTTTTATATGAGCTTCGACTTGATGATAATCAGGTTTTTCACGTCCGCACTAAAGTCAGTGGAGGGAACGGAATCGTTTGAAAGAAGCGAAGCGCTCGCCTTTGTTTCCGAATGTTATCCATCTGAAAATAGTTCAGAAACATTAGGAAACAACAGCGATCGAAAGAACGATCCGTAACCGCAACGGCCACCTGTGCGCACATGAAAACTTTATGATGAAGAATGCTCATATAAACATCCCGAGAGGAGATAACACTGTGCTCGATATCAAACAGATTCAAGAAATCATCCCGCACCGCCCCCCGTTTTTGCTGGTGGACAAGATTCTAGAGATTGAGGATGGCAAACGTGCCGTTGGTCTGAAAAACGTAACGATCAACGAACCATTCTTCATTGGTCATTTCCCAGAGTATCCGGTAATGCCTGGCGTGCTGATTACAGAAGCGCTGGCTCAGGTTGGCGCAGTAGCTATTCTGAATATGGAAGGCAATAAAGGCAAAATCGGCTTTTTGGCGGGACTGGACAACTTCCGATTCCGTGGACAAGTTGTGCCCGGCGATACGTTGATATTGGAAGTGGAGATTACGCGTCTGAAGGGTTCTATTGGTAAAGGTAAAGCAACAGCCCGAGTGGACGACAAAGTGGTCGCTGAAGGCGAGATCATGTTTGCACTGTCTGACCCAAGCTGATTACATACGTGAGCATTTACATCATGCAGGAACGTAGTCGGGCCGAATGATGCAAGATGCTGAAGTATCTCAGCACACCTGAATTTATATAGACGGAAGGGGTTTATCGGAATGGAACAGTTAAGCACAACAGCAGCAGAGACGTTGCAGCAATGGTTGGAGGATGCTTCGATTGATGAAGCAACGAAACAGGAGCTTCGTGACTTGCAGGATCAGCCGAAAGAGCTGGAGGAACGTTTTTACAGAAACCTGGAGTTCGGTACAGGGGGATTGCGTGGAGTTATTGGTGCCGGAAGCAATCGGATGAACCGTTACACTGTAGGTCGGGCAACGCAAGGGTTCGCGCGTTATCTGCTTGAGGAACATGGTGACAAAGAAGGCAAACCTTCTGTAGTCATTGCCCATGATTCCCGTCATTTCTCGCCTGAATTCACATTGGATGCTGCGCTTGTATTGGCTGGAAACGGCATTGTAGCCAAGCTGTTCCCATCCCTTCGTTCGACTCCGGAATTGTCATTCGCAGTGCGTCATCAGAAGGCCACTGGCGGAATCGTCGTAACAGCGAGCCATAACCCACCGGAATATAACGGATATAAAGTGTACAACCATGAGGGTGGTCAATTGGTACCGGATGAAGCGGAAAAAGTCATTCAGTACATCCAGGAAGTACCTTCTCTTGCTGACGTGAAGAAGCTGACGCAAGAAGAAGCAGAGGCTCAAGGCCTTCTGATCTGGTTGGGTGAAGAGCAAGACCAAGCGTTCGTGGACACCGTAGGAAGCCGTAGCCTGAGTCGTGAACTGATCCAATCCGGCATAGGTCGTGATTTCAAAATCGTATACACACCGCTGCACGGAACAGGCAACATCCCTGTACGTCGCGTGCTGGAGCAGATCGGATTCGAGCAAGTACACATTGTGGCTGAACAAGAACAGCCGGATGCTGAGTTCTCTACCGTGAAATCGCCTAACCCGGAAGAACGCGAAGCGTTTACGCTCGCAATGAAGCTGGGAGAATCCGTGGGCGCTGACATTCTGATCGGAACTGATCCGGATGCAGACCGTATGGGTGCTGTTGTGAAAGACAACGATGGCAAATATTTCGTCTTGTCCGGTAACCAGTCTGGTGCCATTATGGTACATTACCTGTTGAGCCGCCTGCAAGAGACGGGTACACTGCCAAGCAACGGCGCGGTTGTCAAAACGATCGTAACAAGTGAGATGGGTGCTGTCATTGCTGAACAATACGGTGCAGAAGTGATGAACACCCTGACAGGCTTCAAATATATCGGTGAAAAAATGAACCAGTTCGAAGCAACAGGCAGTCATACATTCTTATTCGGATATGAAGAGAGTTATGGCTACCTTTCAGGCAATTATGCCCGTGATAAGGATGCTGTCCTTGCCTCGATGCTGATTGCTGAAGCAGCTGCGTACTATAAGAGCCAAGGCAAGACACTCTATGATGTTTTGCAAGAGCTGTACAACCAATTCGGATATTTCCTGGAGAAGCTGGAGTCCCGTACGCTGAAAGGCAAAGACGGCGTAGCTCAGATTCAGGCAAAAATGACGGACTGGCGTTCCAATCCACCACAAGAAGTAGCGGGAACTGCTGTACAAGATGTATTGGATTATTCTCTTGGTCTGGACGGTCTTCCGAAGGAGAACGTACTGAAGTTCATTTTGGCAGACGGTTCATGGTTCTGCTTGCGTCCTTCAGGAACAGAACCGAAGATCAAAGTATACTTCGCCGTACGTGGCGAAAACCTGGAAGATGCGGAAAGTCGGATCGAGCGTCTGGTAACTACAGTGATGTCGCGTGTAGACGCACAATAATAGGATTGAAGCAACAAGTAAGGACATGAGAAGGCCTCTCCGCACCGTAAGGTTGGTTGGCGGAGGGGTTTTTCTTTGAAATAATATTATAGATGGATCTATATATATTGAACTAAACGTTTACAAATCGGGGGATAACAGCGATCGAAAGGTTGTTCTGTCATCGAAGTGGCAAGTGAAATATTGCTTTGGTTCAATCTATATGGCATATAAGAGGGCTTGTTGACACAAGCTGTTTGTATCCTATTATTGTATGAATGTTAAATGAACGAATTACTTGAGCTGAACGTGCATTTGGTTCCAACACTTGAGGAGGTACATGTAGTGCGTCAAAAATGGCTTTATTGGAATAACGCTTCTCGGAAGTGGTTGTGGCTCGTCGTTATTATCGGTCTGGTTGCGTCCATCCCTGTAATCAGTGATCGGGTGCAGACAGAATCTTCTGCCAAAAAGGTGGAGCTTGTCTTCAACTATCGGGGTCTGCTGGATATCTCCGCCTATCAGGCACATCCACAAGATTTCATGAATGAACAATTGACTCGTCTAAAAGACGCAGGCGTAACAACGATGGCTGTGTTCGAAAGTACATTGGACGAGCTGAGAAAGACACGTCGACTAATGGTATATAACGGCCAGGATCTCGCGAACCTGACCAAAGATGTGATTCCTTCTAACGCAAATTACACGTATGTGTTATTTACATCAGAGGAAAACGCACAGACGTATACCCCTATTATTGAACAGACGTTCGCTGATCGGCAGATCCCAGTAGTCCCATGGGAATATGAAGGTCGTAGCGGCTTAATATTGCAGACTCCTCCGGAGAATGCCAACATGCAGCCTTTGCAGCCCGATCCGGTTGCCGTGAAGATGCTGCGTGATAAAGGTTTCTACATTTTGCCGCGGATTTCAGACAGTGTGCCTTACAGCCAAGAATCGATGGAGCGCTTGCTTACTTTCTTCGAGGAGAATGGTGTGAAGCGCATCTTGTTTGATGGTGATGCTGTGAAAGGGTACAATGATAATGAAGAGATGAAAAGTCTCGACCAGTTCGCACAGTTGCTGAACAAGCACGATATTGGTCTTGCAGCCATTGAGAACTTGAAGAAACCACAGTCTGGATTCCAGACCCTTGCGTATAAAACGGATTACAACGTTACGCGTCTGTACTCGCTTAGTGACGGCGATGCCAACTTGGACGTCGATGTCATAGCTGACCGTTTTGTTCTGGCAACCAAGGATCGTAACATTCGAATGCTCTATATGAATGCTTCCCCTAGCCGGAATACAGCCAAGGCCATGATTACAGATCCAATTGAGAATCTGATCAACAGCCTGGGTGAACCGGGGCATGCGGTAGAACGCATGGCGAAGCGTGGATTTGAACTTGGACAAGCTGAAGCATTCACAGTTAAGGATTCTTCGATTCAGCGTTATGCGAAGCTGGTTGCTCTCGTTGGTGCGATTGCCATGATTGCACTTATGGTTTCTTATTTTATCCCACTACTGACATTGATCGCATTTGTAGTTGCTCTGGTTGGCAGTGCCGGATTGTTCCTTTTGAAACCAACGCTGCTGGAGCAAGGGATTGCCTTGCTTGTGGCCATAGCTGCGCCGACCATAGCGATGGTGCTGGCTGTTCGTACAGTGAACTATCAGCAACAGCGTCAACCCGACGCATCTGCGGGTCGTCGTTTGAAGCAAACGTTGGTGTTATATGTAAGAACATCAATTCTGTCGTTCCTGGCGGTACCTTTTGTCATCGCGCTGCTTAACAGCATTACGTACAGTCTGGTGATTAACCAGTTCCGCGGCGTAAGTCTGTTGCACTTTGCACCTATGGCACTGGTAGCGATCTACATTGTGTTTTATCGTGGTTCGGGATCGTTCTCGATTAAACAAATTAAAGAAATGCTTCGTATGCCAATTAATGTGTTAATGGTTGTTTTGGCGCTTGTTGCTGCCGTTGTTGGATACTATTACTTGAGCCGTACAGGCAACTCGGGTTCAGTAACACCATTTGAGATGTTCCTGCGTACCACGCTGGAAGATACGTTCGGTGTACGTCCGAGATTCAAAGAATTTATGCTGGGACACCCGCTGTTTATCGTTGGCGTGTTCGCCGCTTTAAAATATCGTAAAGTCGTCTTTGTGCTCATTATTGCAGCGATTGGACAGTTGTCCATGGTGGATACGTTCGCGCATATTCATACGCCGGCTGTATTGTCACTCATTCGTGGAGTGATGGGATTGGGACTTGGCTTAATCTTCGGTATCATTGCTGTGGGTGTGTGGCAAGTAGCGGAAGGATGTTGGAAAAAATGGTCACCACTTCTCAAAAGTTAGTCATCTCGGGGTATTACGGATTCCGCAACAGCGGAGACGAAGCGGTGCTGAAGTCGATTTTGACAGCGCTGGAAGAGGAAAGTCAACGGTCAAACGTCACTATTGAACCGATTGTACTCTCGGGTGATCCCGAGTGGACAACCTCCATGTACGGTGTGCGCTCTGTGCATCGTATGAAACTGAAGGAAGTCCGTGAAGCTCTCAAGGAGAGTGACGGATTAATCAGTGGTGGAGGAAGTCTATTGCAGGATGCAACTGGACTGAAATCCATTCCTTATTATCTGGGTGTGATCAAGCTGGCCCAATGGTTGAAAAAACCAACGTTTATCTATGCACAGGGTATTGGCCCTGTGAATCGCAAAATTTTCAATCCAATGATCAAATCGGTCTTCAAGGCCTGCACCTATGTATCCGTTCGGGATGAACAATCTGCAGACTACCTGCGCGGGCTCGGGTTACAGTGGAATCAGATCCATGTCGTACCCGACCCAGTAATGGGCTTGCCATTACCTGAAGCAAAAGTGGAGAGTGGGGCAGGTGCTGTTTCAGCAGATGCTGCAACTCAAGCTAATCGAGTGGAACCTACATCTGGAGGACATACCAAGCTTCCTGTGATCGGCATATCGGTACGATTCTGGGAGTCAGACCGCAAGGAGCTTACGGCTATTGCTGCAGGATTGAAAAAGTTGTGCTCCAAAAGAGCCGTGCACTTGCGTTTTCTACCATTTCATTTGCCGAATGATGAACAGGCATCACGATTCCTTATGGAAATGCTCGGTGATGTGACCAGCAAAGGCAGCGAGATTAGCATCACACCGGATCTAACAGACCCTCAGCTTATGCTGGAGGAAGTCAGCAAGTGTGATCTCGTGATCGGTATGCGTCTGCACAGTCTGATCTATGCGGCATCGCAGTATGTTCCACCGGTAGGTATCTCGTATGATCCGAAAATTGATCAATTCCTGCTTCGTCTGGATAGTGAACCAGCAGGCAATACAGATACACTCGATGGAGATAAGCTCGCCAAGACTGTCGTTGGACTGCTGGATCAACGTTCACAGTGGTTGAAGGAACATGAAGAAGGCATCACCCAACTGAAGCAGGAAGCCAGAGTGCCTGCACAGCAGATTATTACCTATTTAGGCCGCAAAGGATGAGATAAAGATGAGTCAGAGTCAGACCGGATCAATACCTACCGTTTCGATCTACGGCATTCCTTTTTCCAAACTGACGATGAAAGAAACGGTAAAGGTTCTCCAGGAAGCTGTGCTGTCCAAGCAGACACCATATCAGGTCATTACAGCTAACCCCATTATGGTTATGGCCGCATTGGAAAATCCCGCAATCATGGAAGTCATGCAAGCTGCGGAATTGATTGTTCCTGATGGAACAGGTGTCGTATGGGCTGCAAACTATTGTGGAGATCCTGTAGCTGAGCGAGTGCCGGGTTTTGAGCTTTTACATGAATTGCTGCGTGTTGGAGAAAACTATCGATGGGGCGTATATCTGCTGGGTTCCACCCCTGAGGTGATTCAAGAAACGGCAGTTCGGTTACAACAGCAATATCCGGCGATTCGAATTGTGGGCTATCGCGACGGTTATTTTGGTCCGGCTGAGGATGAACAGGTCATCGCTTCCATTCGGGAAGCCGCACCGGATCTGTTGTTTGTAGCACGTGGGGCCGACAACCAAGAACCGTGGATTCATAAGCACAAAGATGCGTTGCAGGTTCCCGTAACCATGGGCGTTGGCGGCAGCTTTGATGTGATTTCGGGCAAAACCAAACGTGCACCTATACTGTTCCAAAAGTTAAGACTGGAGTGGTTCTATCGCTTGTTGCGTGAACCAAGCCGGGCTGGCCGGATGCTTGCGCTTCCGAAATTCGCTGTTAAGGTGATGCGGGACAAAGAAAACGTGACGAAAGTCCGTTAAAAACAGGTAATTGCGAGATAAATGCGTGTTTTTGCTAGAAATTGAGGATGGCTTTTCGGGTGTGATCAGCGTATAATTCATTCCGGATTACATGTGTGCCACTCCATGAAAACAGAAGCGTTACACTTGCACTACGATTGCAAGGCAACCTGTCGATCGCCGTTATCCCCAGATTTCCTTTTATCCTTTTCCAAAGGATGAAATCCGGTGATAAATGCGAACGTTACACTTCTCTAGGTTTTCCTTGCACTCTCCGTTATCGTGTAACAAAAATTTTTCATCAAAAGTGACTAACAAAACATTTTTTATATATAAAAAGAGATCAGGGGATTTATAATTTCGTACAGGTATTATAATTGGGGGTCGAATGTTCAAATGGTAGCGATCTTTATCATTGGATTTATCGTGTCAATGGGACTGGCTCTTGCCCTGACACCGCTTGTTAAAAAGTTCGCAGTCCGCATTGGCGCGATGGATACGCCGAATGCACGTAAAGTACACACACGGATCATGCCGCGTCTTGGCGGTCTGGGGATATTCCTGGCCTTTATTATTACAGTTGCTGCATTGCTTCCGTTTGTATCGGCATGGTTCACGACTCGGGATATGAGTTTTGTTAGTGCGTTCTTGATCGGTGGATCGATTATTGTACTGATCGGAGCACTTGATGATCGGTTTGAACTGTCTGCCAAAGTGAAGCTGCTTGGTCAGATCGTAGCTGCTTCTGTCGTTGTATTCGGATTTAATATCCGGGTAGATTTCGTCAACATTCCGTTTCAGGATTCCTATTCTTCACTCGAAGCTTGGGTAGCCATTCCACTAACGATCTTCTGGATTGTTGGTGTAACGAATGCGATTAACCTTATTGACGGCCTGGATGGTCTGGCTGCGGGTGTATCTGGTATCGCAATTGGTACCATTGCCGTAATGTCCTTCCTGATGGGGAACATGATGATCGCTTTGATGTGCCTTGTGTTGTTGGGTAGCATCATTGGATTCCTGTTTTTCAACTTCCACCCAGCCAAGATCTTCATGGGGGATACCGGATCGCTATTCCTTGGTTTCTCTCTGGCGATGCTGTCCATGCTGGGATTCAAACAAATTGCTATCGTGTCCTTTATTACACCGCTGATCATTATCGGTGTGCCGCTCTCGGATACCTTCTTCGCGATTATCCGTCGTGCGGTACAGCGGAAACCGATTTTCGCACCGGATAAAGGTCACCTGCATCACTGCTTGCGTGAACTTGGATTCAGTCACCGTCAGACGGTCCTGATCATTTATGGAATTGCCGCTTTCTTCGGAGTTCTGGCCATTATCCAATCTTCCGCTGCGATGTTCGAAGCGAACTGGGTAACGTTCGTGGTCATCTGTATCATGATGTTCTTCCTCCAAGTGGGAGCAGAAGTCATCGGACTTGTTAGCAAAACGAGAAGACCGGTCATCAACTTCCTAATGCGCATGCGCGTCAAGCTGAATCCGGAGACCCGTTCGAAATCATAAATAGATAAATGTAATGGTTACAGCTATTCTTGAATATTATTCCAGACCCAACCTTATCCCTTGTGGATAAGGTTTTTTGTTTATTTTGAGATTTTTACTAAATATTTGGAACCTTTTGCCGATATATAAAGGTAACTGACTTAAAAAGAGGAGAGATGATTGAATGCAACGTACGAAGAAGCCGTTAATCTGGCTGATGATGGTGGCACTGGTTGTATCTCTAATACCAGCTGGCCTTGCACCAGTCGCATCGGCGGCGGGACAAACAAGTTACTTTACTCCTGATAATGCTGGGAATGTCCAATTGAAAGATACAGTAGGCCTCAAATTGACTGGAACTGGCACGGATGTGCTATCGCGTGCAACTGCTTTTGTGGTAACTAGTAGTGAACAGCCTGTAACCGGTACGTTCACGAATGTTACAGGATCCACTTTGGGTGCCAACGTTCAACTCATGAATCTTAAAGATGGAACTTGGGTTCCAGATAGCACACGAGTAGCACCAGCAGTTGTAACAGTTGATCCGGATCGTCCGGATAACCGTTTTAAAGCAACGCTAACATTGTTTGCAGGTATGAATAAAGTTACGTTTACAGGTTCACAAGGACCAAGTGAAAGATCAGAGAGTTTTTATATTTTGTATGATTCTGTTCCGTATATTGAAAAATTGCAAGTTCTTGGAGGAGCGGACAACCTTGATCTGAATGAAGGATCCCAAGTGGTCGTCGATACAGGCGAAGTAACACTTAGTGGTGTTGCCAAAAACTCATCTAAAGTTACAGTTTCCCTGAATAATGGTGAGCCTCTTCCAACCGCTTTGCAACCGGATGGACAATTTTATTCACCGATGATGCGACTGAAGGCTGGCTTAAACGATGTAAAGATAACTATTGAGAGTGGCGTGGACAAGAACGTCTTCAATTACTCATTGTTATACTATGATGAAACCAACCCATACTCTAAATTGGATCTGATAGAGGGCGTGGCCCCAGGTGCTTTGGCTCAAAGCATGTTATCTACTAGACCGACATATGGAGGGAATCCTGCGGAAGCCAATGTGAAGGTGGAATTGCTTGTCCCAGACGATGAGACAAATGCTGTAACGCAAATTACAATTGACGGAGCAATTAACTCTACGATTACTCCAAATGTTGTACCGATACCGAGTGTTGGAGTCAACACACCTTCTTATGCTTTGATTTCATTCGATATCCCATCGATTACTTTTACCAGCTCCGGAACTCCTGCGGAATTGGATCGTTTGCAGAATCACTCACTTACTGTGAAATATGGTAAAAGCACGGCAACGACAAATATGAACTTTCAGTATTTGGCTAATGAAACAGTTATTACAGACTTGAAGTATCTTAGAGATTATAAAGGAACAGGTACGATTCCTGATGGTGTACCATTGACAGGTGCAAGTGTCAATGCGGCGGATTTCTACATTTTGGTTGAGACAAGCAGAAACCCAAACGGTGCAGTGTTATCAGCTGAGTATCTTCCAAGAGGAACTAGTGCGATAGATCTGCAGTTTGTTCAGCAAGTTACGCCAACCAAATATATTTATCAAATTAAAGGCTTCAAAAACGGAAATCAGACAGTTCAGTTTAAATTTGATGGATCGGCGTCAAGTCGCAATGCAACCATTTCGTTTGCATCCAAAAATTATATTTTCGTAAGTAATTTATCGGATGGTCAAACATATGATATGAACTCAAAGGCAACAGATGAAATTATAGTTGAAGGTAAATATGTAGATTTTGCGACACTGGATAGCAACTTCTTCGTAGCTGAAATTTTTGCGAATGGCGTCAAAGTATATTCTACTCATCCCCAGAATCCAGCTGGGACAACAGCACCACAACAAACGCTTACCTTGGGTAGCGATGGTAGCTTTAAGGCTATTATTAAAGTAGACGGAGACACAGGGCCTCTTTACTTCGGGGAGAACCGTATTGTGCTTACAGGTACCGGTACTGGAGATAAGGGGCAGTTAAACGAAGTTTCCAAAGAATTGCGCATTTACATCAATGACAATAATGTGTCTACCATTAAAAATCTACAGCCATCACCAAGTAGAGCTCGTTCAACATTTTTGGAACCCTTTAATCCTGACGATCAATGGGTGAAGAATTTATTCAACCTTTCTACCGATTTTACATTTGCTGATAAGAAGTACACTACAAGTCTTAAAAATTTCGATTTGGCTATTCGTGGTGCAGGAGCTACTCGTATGAGTCTGAGTATGGGTACCCAAAATATATTTACACTGAACATACCAGAAGGGTCTGCCGGAAGTACAACATGGGAAGACCCAGAAATTTCTGCTGAGTATGCTTTGAACAACGGTACAGTTATTGTTGATCGTACCGGGAGACAACAGGATTTTGTAGTGCGTCTAAGAGACCTGAAGGCAGAAACTCCTGGCACATATATCTATACCTTGGACCTATATAACAAAACTGGTGCAAAGACAAGTCAAAAGATTGAAATCGTAAGGGAAGCTGCTGGTTATCGCATTATAGCTCCGCAACCCACTTCCGGTAGCCAGATTGTTGTTAACAAAAACTTTGTTCATTTTGATATTGAAGCCGAGGGAGCAACTTCAGTTGTCATAGACAAAGAGACGGCTAAAAAGCTGCAAGGAACAGAATCCGACCGTTTTGCTCTTGACTATGTTGGGCTCAAAGCGGATAAAGTAAACAAAATTAAACTTACAATTGATCGTAGTGGTGTAAAAACCACTGATACAATCGAGGTGTATTATACGAGTGCTGCAGGTGTGGATTCACAGTATATGGCACCTAAAGTAGCCAATAAATACTCTGCCTTCAACAAGCAGTTAGAGCTGAACTTTCCAAAAGGCACAGTAATGGAGAGCACAGATAATAGTGGAATTGCCAAGTTTTATCCGAATAACAAGTTGCTGTTCGGTATTGCGGACCCGAATACGGGAATAGTGGAACGCCGCAATGACTATGGAAGTATTGTTGGTTTCAAAACAGAGGATGGAGATCCTAATCCATTAAGCGTGCCAGATGAGTATTACAGAAGATTCTCAGCAATAACAGGTGATTCTGTAAACTTTAGTCCAATCTCAGAGATTTACTGGATTAGTGGTGGTCTCGGAGAATCAGGAACCAGAGGTACTGATAATTACAAGGAACCAACGAATGGGGTAGGTCCTTATACTTTGGATTCGTTATATGGTAATCCCTTAACGCCTACTGAACGCAAAATTAAACCTTCTGAGCGTGGTACATTGACCTTGACATACGATTCAAATGTCGTAGATGATGCTGGCTCAACGATCTCAGTATTTTATTATTCACCAACTCGGGAGTGGAAGCGAATTGGTGGAGAAGTTGATTCCAAGAAACACACAATTACAGTTCCATTTGATAACTTCGGTTATTACAAAGTCATGAAATTAAGAAGAAGTTACAACGATATTACGAATCATGGATGGGCCAGAAATATTCTTAATGCATTGTATGCAAAAGGGTTCATGACGCCATTACGATTCGAACAATTCGGAACAGATGATCGAACATCCAGAGGAGAGTTTGCTACGCTTCTGGTAAAAGGATTGAATCTGCCTATCACTTCCGATAGCAGAAGAACTTTTACAGATGTAGCACCTGGAACGAGTTCGTTTACATGGGATTATGATAGTATTGAGACAGCAGCTAGAGCAGGAATTATCACCGGTCTGACCGATGGTGTATTTGGACCGGACCGTCCTCTCACACGCGAGCAGGCAGCTGTTATGATTGCGAGAGCACTCGAACTGAAATTAGCTGCAAATGATAATAAGCTCCAAAGTGCATTAGCCAAGTCTTTCATTGACTCAGGTAGCATGGAGAATTACGCAGGACCTTCGGTACAAGCTGTTACCAAAGCGAAGATCATGGAAGGCTCACCAGTTACAGTTACAGGTCAAAGCAAACCACAATTTGCATTTAATCCCAAAGGTAATCTGACACGTGCAGAAGCGGGTAAAATTGCAGTTGAATTGCTCAAAAAGAGCACAAAAGTATTCCCTAAAAACTTAAGCTAGTTTTGAGATGAATTGATGCATTTTAGGAAGGACCTGCCCCTCATTCTGCAAGGGGCGGGTTCTTTTTATGACTGTGAAGCAACTGATATAGAACTCTTTTATAATAGAAGAGATCTGTTTTTTACCAATAACTATTTTTGTAATTTGTTAGAGATTAAGATACAATAACGGTAAATACACAATGATCTAGAGGGTGAAGTTAGCTAATGAAACCGATTTATTCGAGAGCCCAATTGGGTTACATGAAGGCAAAGACACAGTTCGAGAAGCAGGCAGTCATTCTGGAGAAAAAATTGGAAGATACACGTAAGACAGAGGAGATCTCTCAGGAAGTAATGGAAGGACTTGTACAGTCCACTGGCTTCCATGATGCGTATAACAGTCTGGTTCTGGCCGAGAATGAATTGATTGAATGGTCTCACACCACGATGAAGCATGAGAAGACATACCGGGAGAACAGACAACCAATTGACGATATGTATCTGAGATTGAATAGTGATCCGAATATGCGTGCTCAGATTATTGAGTTAGCGATGAAGATTCGCTAAAAGTTAGATTATAGCAATTGTAGTGTTTCAAGAAGAGGTGCCCCTTGGGCACCTCTTCTTTTATTTTCAATATTGTAGAATTTGTCGCTTCATCGTGGAAAATAACGGGTACAAATAAACGTCTAAATCATTTCTTACGCAAGATGTTCTTGGAAAAATCATGATAAGTACAGCTGTGATAAAGGTTTTGAACCTGATAAAGACCCGCACTGCATCAATACATAAATAAATTCAAAACTTTTTTTGATGAATCCGCAACTTTTTGAAATCTGCTGCGTTTAAGATGTAGAGTCGAAAACATTGGGCAACTTACCAAGAATGACCTCGTGAAGAATCTTGTCTATTTATTAGAAAAAATTGCTTTACGGCACGAGAGACCCATTGTATAATACGTAAGGTAGGATTAGGAAACTACTCTATTTACGTATGATTCTATCATTTATTATTGTTTACAAGTTTCTGTGATATGCTCACAGACATCATTTATATTAACTTGCTCATAACTCTGGAAAGGGGGTGCGACAATAGAATGAGGAATACGAGCGACCCTATTAAAGAAAATTCCAATGTTATGAACGCCCAAGGAGGAGACAAAAAGGTTATGAAGAAAATTTTATCCGTAGCACTGTCTACAGCAATGGCATTCTCAATGTTTGCATCTGTAGCATTCGGTGACACAGCAGTAACACCACAACAACAGTTTGATGCATTGAAAGCAAAAGGTATCTTCAATGGTTACCCAAATGGCACAGCTGGTCTGGACAAAGAGATGACTCGTGCTGAGTTCGCAAAAGTTATCACTAAATTGCTAGGTCTGAAAGAGATCACTGGAACTCTTTCTTACAACGACAAAAACTACACAGCTAAAAACTGGGCTGTACCTTACATCGAAGCAGTAACTGCTGCGGGTATCATGGAAGGTAAAAACGTAGAGAAAAAAATCTTCGACTTCAATGGTAAAGTGACAGTAGCTGAAATGGCTACAATCTTGACTCGTGCACTTGATCTTGAAATCCCAACTGAAACTAACAACAATGCAGCAGCATGGGCTAAAGGTTATGTTCAAGCAGCGATCAACGCAGGTCTGATCGACGCTAACGCTAACTTCTCTGGTAATGCTTCCCGTGAATTGTTGGTAGGTGCAGCTTACTCCATCGATCAAGCTCAAAGCATTAAAGTTGAATCTTACACAGTATCCGAAGCTGGTAAAGTAGTTGAATTCAAAATCAGCGACGGCGAAACTGTAAAAGTAACTTTGGATAAAGCTCTTGAAGCTAACAAAGAAACTGAAGTGAAATTTACTTACAAAGATAAAACTTTCACTGAAAAAGTTACTTATGTTGTAACTGCAGCTCAAAAAGTTGTTAGTGCAACTGCTAACAACCTTAAACAAGTTGTTGTAACATTTGATGGTGATGTTGATGCTGATAGCGCTGAGCTTGAGTCTAACTACACAGTAGACGGATTCAAATTCAAATCTGCTACATTGTCTTCTGACAAGAAAACAGTAACTTTGTTGCTGCCAGCAGAGCAAACATTCACTTCCCAAAAAGCTTACAAGTTGAATGTAAGCAATGTTAAAAACTCTGACAAATCAAAAGTGTTCAAAGAGACAGTAACAGTGACTCCAGTTGACACTACTTTGCCAGAAGTTTCAGAAGTAAAAGGCCTCGGAACTAAAGCTTTCAAAGTTGTATTCTCTGAGCCGGTTAAAGCTTCTTCTGTAAACACAACTTCTAACTTCCGCATCGACGGTAAAGCAATTTCTGGATATGTTAACTTCACTTATCCAAGTGTTGCAGTTATCACAACTGACCTGAGCGTTGGTAAACACACATTGACAGTAAATGGTGTTGAAGACTATGCAGGTTACAAACTTCTACAAAAAGAAGTTGAGTTCGAAGTAGTTGAAGACACTACAGCTCCAGAAGTAGTTAGTGCAAAAGCTACTAACCTGAACAAAGTAGAAATCGAATTTAACGAGTCTGTTAAATCCGTGAGCAAAGCATACCACACGTCTTCTGGTAAAACAGGAACTGTTACTGTTGAAGATAACAAAGTAACTGTAAACTTCGAAAACGACAACAAGCTTAGCTTGGGTGAAAACACAATTACTTTGGAAGGCGTAACAGACTATAGCAACAACTCTGCTACACGTACTTCTAAAGTGACTCCAGTGATTGACACTACTCGTCCAGAAGTTGCTTCTGTAACTGCTGAAGTTTACAACAACAACCACGTATTCACTATTGAATTCAGCAAAGCTGTTGAAGCTACTGATGTTGCTAAAACAGCAAACGCTAACTTCACTTTGAAGAATGAAAAAGGCGAACTGGTTACAACTAGAGGCTTCACAGCTGCTGGTCACCCAGTTAATGCTCCTAAATTCGTAGATGGCACTGGTAACAGACGTGTACAAATCACTACAATCGGTGAGTTGCCACAAGGTAAATATACTTTGGAAATCGCTGGTATCCGTGATATCGCTGCAATTGCAAACACAATGTTGCCGTACACTACTACTGTAGATGTAAGTGACGTTGCTAAACCAAAAGTTAACGATGCTTGGTTCGTTCAAGAGAACACTGGTAATGGTTCTCTGAAAGATCTGGACATTTACGTTACATTCAGCAAAGAAATGGCTGTAAGTGGTAACGGTAGTGCGATTGATCCAAACAAATATAACTACCAAATCGACAATGGACCTTTGTTGCCGCTTCCTAACAACACTGAGGTAACTCAAGTAAATGCACAACAAGTGCGCATTTCCTTGCCTGCCAAAGAAAATGGATACCTGGCTGCAACTCAAACTCTGAATCTTCGTATCGCTAATGTAGCAGATACTAAAGATAACTACATCGCTGGAAACTACGTTTCTACGCCTGTTGTAGCTAAAGATTCCAGAAAAATCGGTGTTGAGTCAGCTAAAGCTGTATCTGACAAAAAAATTGAAGTTCAATTCAATGGATACTTGTCCTCTGTAAGTGCAAGTGACTTCGCTATCAGTGCGACTAGCGCAACTTACGGTTTGAAATTGAACAGTGTTGAGACTAAAGATGGTAACACTTTGGCTCACTTCGAAATCACTACAGGTCAATCTTTGGATGCAACAGCTTCCACAGCTAACTTTGTTACAATTCGTTCAGTTGAAAACATCCAATCTGTAAGTCCTAATGGTATCAAGGTTGGTACTGTTAACGAAAGCTTGACAGATGGTATCGCACCTAAATTGGCAGTAAACAGTAACTTCAATGTTGTTGAAGGTGCAGTCCAAACCAATGGTAAAAAACAATACACAGCTACATTGACATTCAACGAAGCTTTGAATGTTGCTAACAACACTACTGGCTTCTTGGCTCGCCTTGGCGGATCCGAAGCTACTGTTACTGCAGTTGCTGCTGGTACTAACAGTAATGAAGTAGTAGTTACATTTGAAGCTGCTGGTGATACACAGTTGGCTGGTTCTTATGTAGAACTGTACCTCAATTCTACAAATGCAACTAACAAATTTGTAACTGACAAATCCGGTAACGCTGCTGATGCTTCCAACGTTTCCGTACAAAGACAGTACTAATTTATAAGTTTTTTAGAGAAGACCCTTAGAGAAATCTAAGGGTCTTTTTTTATTGTGGTTTATTCGATAAAACACAACAACATCGTAACTTTCTCACCTTTCCAAACGTTTATACTATAAGAGCAACAAGCAACTTATGGGAGGTTTGGAAGTGAATCAAAAGAATATGTTTGTGAGCTTGCTCGCGAGTGCGATGTTAATTAGTTCAACAGCTGGCATCGCCATGGCAGCGAGTACAACCAATAAAACGTCTGCCACCAGTTCAAATAGCAGTACATCGAAGAAAACGACAACAACCACGAAACAGGTTGTACATACACTCGGTAATCTCTCAGCTGTTAAAGTGACAGCGCGAAGTTCCGTAAGATTAACAGATGTCAATATCTTGGCGCAGGATGATGGCAATGTGGTTACGTATACATTGTCTTATAAAAACAATGACAGCACCCCAATGATGATGCTCGATTACTGGAGCAAAGTGAAAACTAAGGGTGGAACATCGTTCTCACCTAAACTGATTGCAAAAGATCAGGAAAAGAAAACCGTCCCGCCTGGATCAACAGTTGACCTGACCTATGTCATGAAAGTGGGTCGCGAGGTGAAACTGAGTGATCTGAACTTCCTCATCGTGAAATGGGATTTCAGTCAAGCTAACTATGAACGTACGCTGGGTAAGTTTAACGTGCCCGCATCCTATAGCATTACTACGCCTGTAGGTAAGCCAAAGACGGTTCGTCTAAGCGACTCTGCGGTGAAGGTGAAAGTATCTGGCATTAAAGTGTTTCCAGGTGAAGATAAGAATCAGTATGTGAAAATTGGCGTGAATTTAAACAATATCAGTTATAAAATGCTTGAAAATCCGAATATCAAATGGATCTTACGTACGCCAAGTGGTACGAACTACCCGTTAACTCCGGATAAAGACAGCACGAGTGTCAGCATCCAAGCTCAAGCTAATAAGGCCCTCAGTCTGATGGCATCTCTCCCAACGTCAGTGAAGCTGCAAAAGTCTGAGCTATTGCTAGTAGAAGAACAGGGTGAAGAGAAGAGTGTTCTTCCTGTTGCTGCATTGCAATTGCCAGAGGCTAGCAAAACGAATGTAGAAGTCGCTACCAATCAGCCCAATATCATTTCTGTTGAAGGACAACGACTTTCTACATTGCTTGAATCCGCTAAAGTCCGAATCGATGATGGTGAATATATTCTTAACCTTCAAATGAAGCTCAAGAATGAAGGCAAAAAAGTGATTAAAGTGCCGACGTATACCTTCGAGGTACGCAATACAGACGGAACAGTCTATCCGATTGAAACCAAAGCATTGGATACATTGAAGTTGAACCCGGGCGATCTCAAGACAATTAAGCTCAGTGCAACCCTTCAGGGTGATGGAGATACAAGTAAAATCAAGTTGTATGTGATGAGTCCGGTAGACAAAAATGAAAGCACAGAATCCACAACGCCTTCTCCAACGAATGGATTTGTCTTCTCCTATCCTGTAGGTGTCTATGGGATTCCTGAATCGGTATCCAGTGGAGATGGATTGATGACCGAAACGGTCATTAAGAATAACAAAGGTACATTTGGTGTGTCTTTTGGATCGTTACAGCGGTTGCCGTGGCTTGATAGTGATATTATTGCCGCAAAAGTGACCATTCGTAATGCAGGTAACAAAACGGTTCAACTTCCTGAGCTTGAAGCAATGTTTATGCTTGATTCTGCTCAGATTGAAGGTGACAAGAAGCTAATCTACACACAAAGTGGCAAGCTACTTGGAGCCGGCATGACAACCGAAGCTTACCTGTTGACCAAGATTCCTTCTGAATTAAGTATATCTCGTCTGGAACTTAGTCTGAACGAGAAAGTTAGTGAAGAAGAGACGAATGAGTGGATTACTTTAAATACGTCTGGATTAATTCCGCCTGTATCTTATGTTGGAAGTGGCAAGACATACACATCGGGTACTGCTGATAAAGAGACCGAAATGGGTGTGCGGAGAACGATTCGTTATCCGGGAACGTCATCGGACATCGTATATACCGAATTCGAAATGACGAACAAATCACTGCGTCAGAGTGGGCTTGGCAAACTGGTAGGTTACTTCAAAACATCGGATGGCCAGTATTACAGAGCAACTGCAAAGCAAGCAGAGCGTCTGCCTGGACCGGGCCAAAAGTCGATTGTTACGTTCTGGGCTAAGATTCCGAAGTCCGTTACCTTCTCAGACCTGCGCCTGATTGTGGGTGAAGGTATTGCAGACAGCAAATTTGTAACCGGTGAAGGGGAAGCGACTGCTTATGTGAATGCTCTGGCATTTGAAGTGCCGCCAACCTCCATTAGCGTTCAAGGCTCGTTGACCAATATTGATCTCTATCCTTACTCTTGGACTGCCAACAGTGTGAGAGCATATCTGGCAGGAAGTTCGTCTGTACAGATCGAGATGAATTACAGCTTATCCCGTAATGAAGAGATTGAGATGGGTGAGAACGAGCACAAGTTAATCCTTACAATGACGGACCAAGCAGGTAAATCATATGAGAAAGAGCTGACTTTGGGAACCGATCTGAAAGTGGGAACCAACCAGACACTGAGCTGGAGCGTAGAAGACAGCTTCTTCGAGAAGTTGCGTGGTGGTTCGTATCGCTTAAGCGTAGATGATCAGTTCCAGGGACAACGTCTTCGTCTTGCAGAGCAGAGCTACGGATATGACTTGACCAAGCTTCCGAAGGAAGAACCTGTCGATTTGAGATAAATGTATATTCGAGTAATAGTAAGATTTGTCCCCAAAACCTCGTTTCCACTCCCACGGAAACGAGGTTTTGCTTGTCGCATGGCGTTTTTTTCTCTATAGTTAAAGTTAATAGATTACCAGAGGAGGAAAATGATTCACATGAAACCTTATATGAAAATATCCCTCGCTGCGCTCGCCATTGGTGTTGGCGTGTGGGTTGGGTCGGTATACAGCAATACAGCCATTGGAGCAGGCACCAGCCAACCAGGTACAGCGGATGATCCAGTCGTAACGAAGAGTTATGTAGATCAGCAGATCCAACAGGCTTTGGGCGGTAAGATCCCGACAGGAAGCGGTAATACCAATACGGGAACAGACAGTAATGCAGGAAATGGTAACAATACAGGCTCCACGGGAACCGGAAACTCAGCTAGTACAGGTGGAGATACATCCCTTCCTCCATTGGTCTCAGGCGCTTCTGATGCCGTTGAGATCGTAACGGTGAAGCCAGGTCAACAGCTGATCGGCAAGTCTGGCGCGGAGTTCATTGTACGTAGCGGCAAGGCTGTGATCGTCAGTGAAGGTACGAATGGTGTAGCGGATCTGACGGACGGGATTGACCTGACGAATGGACAGGCAGCGCCGACCAATCACTTGCTCTCTTTTCCAAGGGATGGACGGGGGATCACGGTATTGGAAGGAAACAAATATAGCCTGACCGTAATGGTTCGCGGTGGATATACTCTGAAATAGGATTTGTAGCTGTATAAGGAATTATTCATTAGTCATGCATTTCATTTGCTCAGATTACCCAGTTCTAACAAACATTAATACGGCTAGCCAACCTTGTTCCTGCTCACTCTATAACTGTTGACAATCAATTAATGGAGGTGCAGGAGCCATGGCTAGAAGCAATCGTAAGGTCGTTCCCGAAAGTCGTCAAATGCTGGATCAGATGAAGTATGAGATTGCTGCAGAATTTGGTCTCAATGTGGGTTATGGTGGCAGAGGTTTGGCTGGTGCGGATACAGAATTTGGATCTGAACTGGGTGAAGTGAGTGATCACTCCTATGGGCAATACAAAGGGTGGGGACATCTGACTTCCCGCGAGAATGGATCGGTTGGTGGAGAGATCACCAAAAGGCTAATTCGCCAAGCAGAGCAGCACTTATAGGGCATTTTCCTTATCCCAATCCGTTTGACACGTCTTGACAAATACGTTAAGATGGCATTTGAGGTATGCAACCTTTTCCACTAGGGAAAGGTTGATTTTCGTTTGAGGCAATTACCTGAAAAATCCTTATCTTCGCAACTGCGGACCCTGCGTCCTTATTCCATTTTGGAAAGCTTCGAGGGTACAGTGAACGAATCGCTGTCATGTTTTGTTCGGGCAATCGCCATACTACTAGTTATGGGAGGTTGAAACTTCATGTCTGTTAAAGGCCGGCATCTATTTACATCGGAGTCTGTAACCGAAGGACATCCGGATAAAATCTGCGATCAGATCTCAGACGCCGTATTGGACGCGTTTCTTGCAAACGACCCCAATGCTCGCGTAGCTTGCGAAGTTTCCGTAGCCACAGGCTTAGTGCTTGTCATCGGTGAAATCAGTTCAGCTTCTGAATACGTGGACATTCCGTCCATCGTTCGTAATACAATTAAGGATATTGGCTACACACGTGCCAAGTTCGGTTTTGATTATAACACTTGTGCAGTTCTGACTTCTCTGAATGAGCAGTCTGCTGATATTGCCCAAGGCGTTAACGCAGCGCTTGAGAACCGTGACCCGGAACAAGTGGCTCGTGAGACAGAAAACATTGGTGCAGGTGACCAAGGTCTGATGTTCGGTTTTGCAACGAACGAAACACCGGAACTCATGCCTTTGCCAATCGCATTGTCCCACCGTATCGCACGCCGTCTGGCGGAAGTGCGTAAGAACGGTACATTGGAATATCTTCGTCCGGATGGTAAAACGCAAGTAACGATTGAATACGACGGTGACAAGCCGGTACGTGTGGATACAATCGTGGTGTCTACTCAGCACGCTGAAGAGACTACACTGGAGCAGATCCAAAAAGACATCAAGGAACATGTAATCTTGCCTGTCGTTCCAGCTGAATTACTGGATGAGCAGACTAAATATTTCATCAACCCAACAGGCCGTTTCGTTATTGGCGGACCTCAGGGAGATGCAGGCCTCACTGGACGTAAAATCATCGTAGATACCTACGGCGGTTATGCACGTCACGGCGGTGGCGCGTTCTCTGGTAAAGATCCGACAAAAGTAGACCGCTCCGCAGCATATGCGGCTCGTTACGTAGCGAAAAATCTTGTAGCTGCAGGTCTTGCAGACAAAGTGGAAATCCAGCTCGCTTACGCGATTGGTGTAGCCAACCCGGTATCGATCAACGTGGATACATACGGAACTGGCAAAGTCAGCGAAGAGAAATTGGTTGAGCTTGTTCGCAACAACTTCGATCTTCGTCCGGCTGGCATCATTCGTATGCTGGATCTGCGTCGCCCAATCTACAAACAAACCGCTGCTTACGGTCACTTCGGCCGTACTGACCTGGATGTACCTTGGGAGCAAGTGGACAAAGTAGATCTATTGAAAACTCAAGCAGGTCTGTAAGTTTCTGTTCAACACGTGTAGAAGCCCAAGATTCCTATAAGGAATCTTGGGCTTCTTTTTTTGCATTAGTATTATGGATATCTCATTAACAAAAAAGGTAAATAGATTTACATATTATAACTATTCGCTAATCAAATATTTCCTTTTTGCCGAAATACATAAAGAGGTCTATACATGGAATAAACAGTTGAATCTGGATGAGGAGGAACGAAAGGTGAGTATAAAAGGATTGATCCGTAAAGGGATCATCGGATTGTTAATTGTATTATTGACTACGCAAGGTTGGTATAGCGGTATGGGGTGGAAAGAAAGCAAAGCGTATGCGGATAATGATTTAACTGGATTAGGAATAGAGTCGTCTGTTCCAGCGTTAGGCGCCATAAACGTTGACAGTACATTACCGTTTAGTCTTGTCTTCCAGAAGCCGGTAAGAAAGGTTGCAGGTACGCAGGAAAACATATCCATATACAGATTACCGGAGAACAAGCTGGTTGCAGAAGTTCCTGTGAATTCTGCAGTAAATGTTTTAGCCGATTCCGCTGATATCCCGGGTGTAGGAAAAATCATTAATTTTCAGTTGAACGAAGCATTAAAAGGTGGGCACTACGCCATTCGAATCGGAGCGAAATCCTTTGAATACGGAGATAATGAGCCTTTTGATGGCTTAAATGAAGAAGCTTGGTCATTCTATACCTTGGGACTAGGGGCTACGACTATAAATTCTTTATTTCCAACCAACGGAGCAGTTTCAGTTACTCGCGATTCAAATTTACAAGTAACTTTTAGCAATCCAATTGATGTTGGTGTGGGGGGAATTGTGATTTACGAAGGCGGTGTTGAGTTTGAGAGGTATGACATGACTCTACCACAGTCTCGTGTTGTGATAAGCGGAAATACGCTTACGATTGATCCTGTAAAAAGTTTTTCTAATAATGCTACATACTCAGTTAACATAGATCAAGGAGCTTTAAGAGATAAGGCAGGGAATGATGTCTCTGGAACTGGAATAAATGGATGGAACTTTACAGTTTTTCAATCTGATCCTACTTCCTTAATTGTATCTTCTCTATCACCATCTAACGGAGCGAGTGGAGTCGCACTGACAGGAGAACTGGCAGTGACGTTCAATAAAGAGCTGGATCCTCGCTATCCTGGATCAGTAACGCTGAGAAATGCGAGTGGAGCAGTAATAACAACATCTACGTCTGTCAATAGCTCGAATCATCGACAGCTGCGAATTATCCCATTGAGTAGTCTAACTAGCAATACAAGCTATACCGTGGATATTCCAGGAGGAGTGTTGCGAGACAAATCAGGTAATCTGTATACAGGACTTAACGGAGCCACATCGTGGACATTCCGTACACTAACGTTAGATCGAACTGCTCCTGTTCTCAAAACCTCCAAAATGTACAGTAATACCATCATTCGTCTGACCTATGATAAATTGCTCTCAAGTCTTGATCCTCTGCCATCCAGTTTCTCCGTTACTGTTAATGGGGAGTCACGTAGTGTATCTACGTCTTATGTGTCTGGAGATAGTGTTTACGTAGTTCTAGATACAGGTGTAGCAGTAGGACAAGTGGTTCGCATTGGATACTCCCCTGGATCATCAACGCGCAAAATTCAGGATTTATCTATGAATTCGGCAGCTGCCTTCGGAGCCAGAGATGTGGAAAATAGTTTGGAATCAATCATGTCCAAACCTAGAGAAGGCAGCGTCTATAACAGTACGCTCAATCTCTATTATCCTGAGACCGTATATATTAACTCTAGTGAAGCATACAAACAATTCAGCGTGACTGCAGATGGAACTTCTGTGGGTGTAAGTAGCATTTCTACCAATAACAGTTCACTTGTCACCCTGAACCTTAGTCGTTCGATTACGAATGGTGAAGTCGTCCGTGTATCCTATCAGCCGAGTGAATGGGCTGTAAAGGATAGTCGCGGTCAAGCGCTTGCCGGATTTAGCGAATTTTACGTTCGTAATAGTATTGATACGAAGAACCCAGAGTTCCAAAACGCTGAGGTCAGCGGCAATAAACTGTGGATTCGCTACAACGAACCGCTAAGTAAATCAAATAAACCTTTGAAAAGTCAGTATTCGGTACTGGTAGACGGGAAAGCTGTATTTGTCAATGATTCGGAAATTGAAGATGATCTCGTGACACTGGCATTGGCCTCGTCTGTCACTGATACACAGACCGTGACACTATCTTACGTTCCTGGAACGAGCCGTCTAACAGACCTAAACGGAAACCCGGCAGGATACTTGAATTTAACCCCCGTGACCTACACATATGGAAATGGAACGATCCTGTCTGGTGTGTTACAAGGAGACACGATACTTATTAACTTCCGTAATGCTTTAAAGGCAGAATCTGCATTAAGTCCAGCTCAGTTCAGAGTACAGATTGGCAGCAATAACGTAGCTGTTAGCTCCGCATCGGCATCCGGCTCAGTTGTTACTTTAAAGTTGCCCACTTCTGCATCTGCAGGACAAACAGGAATCGTTAGTTATACACCGGGTGCAGTTTCGCTTCGGGATGCTCTTAATACTGAAGTAGCGGCTTTTGGTCCACTAACATTGCAAATAAAAGAGGTAGATACAGTTACAACCACACCCACTGCTCCATTGGAGGGCCGTCCCTCATGGATTAGTGAAGTAGGTGCAGCTGAATCCGGTTTTGGACAATCAATGTACATTATGAAAAGTGATACAGCTGCTGTCGAAACTATAACTTCACGGAACAATCGTCCAACACGGCAGTTTACCATTGATGAGACCAAGCTTGCCCAAGCATTTGAATATGCGTATTCAAGCGGGAAACTAAACCAACCCGTCATGTTCGAAGTTCCAGAGAGTGAAGCAACAGCATCTGTGGGAATCCCGTTCCATACGCTCTCTCGGATAGCTGCAACTTATCGCACTGGTTCATTTGGCATTAAATATAGTGATAGTGTCTGGCTTGTGCCCTTGTCGCAACTGGAAGTTGTGGCTATGGGACAAAGTGCAGGGATAACAACAGCCCCTGGTACTGCCATATTATATGTGCAGTTAGAGGCTCTTCCTATATTCTCCTTAGGAACGTTAGAGTATATGTTAACAAGTTCGAACGCTCAGCGACTGGCTAACGTGACAGAAGTTCATATTGAGCTCTATAACGGAAATACCGGGCAAACTGTAGAACAGAATATCAAAAGTCAGTTTTGGATGCAACTTCCTGGAAACACGTCAACAGTCTTATCCGGATTCACTGCTGTGGATTCGAACACACAGACGTTATCCTATGTACCAACAACTTTCAGAACTACAACATCTGGAATGGTTGCTAGAGGTAAATTAAACGGTAATCAGATCGTAGCCCCCGTGACTCATTTGGTAAGCTTCCCGAATGCAAAACCATGGGCACGAGATGCTATTACAGAGTTGGCCTCCAAGTGGATCATAAGTGCTGATAACCTTACTGTATTTAAGCCAGATATGAAAATCACTAGAGCAGAGTTTGCTGAGTTGATTGCCAAAGGATTAGGGCTAAAAGGCAATCGTGCAGCTGCACAACAGTTCCGAGATTTGAATGCAAACAGTTCAACCTATGCATATATAGGCGCTGCAGTGGAGGCGAAAATTATTGAGGGTGTTGGCGATAATAAATTCCAACCCAATAGATTCATCACCCGGGAACAAATGGCCATTATGTTGATGAGAGCAATGAATTACGCTGGGCAAACAGCAACCCTTCAACTGTCAGTTGAGGATACCTTATCTAAATTCAAGGATAAGAAATCTATTAAATCCAAGGACATTGTTGCTAAAGCAGTACAGACAGAAATTATTAATGGTGTGTCGGATACTGAATTTAAGCCGCTGGCACATGCAACAAAAGCACAAGCGGCAGTCATGCTAAAACGTATGCTAAATAGAATTGGTTATCTGTAACCGATAATCTTAAAGACATAATTATTGTTAGTTATCAAAGAAGCACATCAGCCAGAGTAATCCGCTGATGTGCTTCTTTTTATATGAACTTCATATGAATAACTGAAAAAATTACATCCGAGATATGAAAGTGTGCTATTTTCATAATCTATGCATGCTAATATAGGGGACAAACGTAACTTTTTCCACAAAAAGCAGTCTATTAATAGAAGAGTATACTAGAGATCTCGCTATCTGCTGCCTACTTGGCAGTGTTCGTGATGTCTAAGATTGATATACAAGATGGGAGAGACGTTTCAGACATGCTGGGGAAACATGGGAAACAGCTGGAAGACGTTAAGGGCAGTAAGGTGAAGAAATGGGCGATTGTGACGCTGGCGGGTGTTATCTGGATTGCGCCGGTGATGAGTGCAGGCGGGCAGATGTGGTCAGGCACTTCGTGGCAATCGGTGGCCGCAGCGGCATCTACGAGTACAAGCAAGTTGAGTGAAGAAATTCTGACTTCGGGTGCGAAGCTCATGAAATACAGATATACAACAACACGTTCCGGTTCCAAGGTCAACGTATTGGCGGATGTAATCCAGGTGGATCTGCAGAACCCATATGTGAAGCTGGATGTGATGACAGGCAAGGGCGGTAATCTGAACAGCAAACAGAGCACAGGTGCCATGGCTAAGGAAAATGGTGCAGTAGCTGCTGTGAATGGCGATTACTTCAATGTTTCCGGGGAGCTCGCGCCGATTGGTGGACAGGTCTCCGATGGCGTGCTGGTCTCCACACCTTCTGTACTATCGGGCATGTATGCCCTCACGGTGACCAAGGATGGCAAACCGATGATCGATGAGTATTCCTTTGACGGAACTGTGAAGGCGCAGGATGGTTCAACCTTTGCTTTGCGTGGGATAAATAAAGAGGATTATACGGTAGAGTCGGGTGCGGTGAAATATAGTCATGCCAACTCGATGTATATTTATACACCCGCCTGGACGTCCACCAAACGTCCGAATGACCCTTCCACAACGCCAACAGAGGTTCTAGTACAGAACGGAGTAATTACCCAAATCTCGGATAAAAAAGCGCTAAACATGACGGTGCCGAAGGATGGGTACATTTTGCGCGCGCATGGAACAGCGGCGACATGGATCATGAGCCATCTATCTGTTGGGGAAACCTTGGATGCCGATTACAAGCTGAAAGCCAAAACAACCGGGCAATCGGTTGATCCAAGTAATCTGGAGATGATGATTGGCGGTCATACGATTCTTGTGAACGGTGGAAAGGCAGCATCCTTTTCCCGTGATATCGCATCTTCCGGCATCGGTGGCATTCGTGCAAGAACGGCAGTAGGATACTCCCAGGATGGTCGGTATGTCTACATCATTGCAGCGGAGAAAAACAGTAACAGCAGCGGTATGTCGCTGACGGAACTACAATCCTTTATGACCAGTGTGGGTGTCTGGAAAGGCATGAACCTGGACGGAGGCGGCTCCACAACAATGGTGACACGTCCGTTGGGTGAGCAAACCGCCGGTCTGACGTTCAATACAGAGTATGGCACCGAGCAACGTCAGGTTGTAAACACGCTGGGTGTGTTCTCTACGGCTCCTGCAGGTAAACTGAAGGGCTTTGCTGTGAGTGGCAGCCAAACGTTGCTGGTGGGACAAGAGGGCAAGTACACAGCCAAAGGATATGACACCTACTACAACCCGATCGCAACAGGCGATATCAGCATGTCCTGGAAGTCCAGCAACAACGGTATCGTGAGTGTCAGCAACGGAACGATTAAAGGCGTGAAGCCGGGTACAGCAACCCTGACGGCAACGAGCAATGGAGCTTCATCCTCCATTAAAGTATCGGTACTGGGTGGAAGTGAATTGGCTTCCCTGACAGCAGGATCGGGCCTCGGTTCGCTCAAAGCGGGCACAACGATGTCGATTCCGGTAACGGCAACGACGAAGAGCGGACAAAGTGTAACGGTTCCGGCAGACTCGCTGACATGGGAATTTATCGGGTTCAAAGGTAAAGTGACTGCTGACCAATTAACCGTATCTTCAGTCGATTCTGGTGCACAAGTGGGATATGCCATTGGTCGCTATGATGGTTACAGCACAGTCGTAGTACTCTCGGCATCTGCCAGCGAAACGATCTGGGAGAACTTCGAGAATGTGAATTATCCGATCAACTTCACGACGAACGCAGCGGGTGTAACGGGTACGGCAACCGTTACAGCAGGAACAGATGAGAAAGCCGGCTCCAATGTACTGCAACTCGGTTATGATATGACTGCTGGAACAGGAAAAATGTATGCTTATGCACAACTGAATGGCTCTACCGGTAGAGAGGTATCTGCTGCAGCTACATCGATGTCGATGGATGTTATGGGAGATAAGAGCCTGAACTGGCTGCGTGCCGAATTCACGGATGCCAATGGCAAAACGGTATATGCCGATCTCGCCAAGGCGATTGACTGGAACGGGTGGAAGAAGCTGAGCGTGGACCTGAACGGACTGAACATCGCCTATCCGGCGAAGCTGAAGCGGATCTATGTGGTGAATGTGGAAGAAGGTCAGGATGAGCGGGCGAAATCAGGTACGGTTGCTTTTGACAACATCGCATTCACGATGCCTTCCAAGTCCAGTGAAGTCGGATTGCCTACGGGTACAGCTTCGCTTGTGCTTGGACAGAAATCGATGACGGTGAATGGAACGAAAAAAGCGATTGACGCAGCACCAGTCCTGAAAAATGGTACCACGTATGTGCCAATCAAACATGTTTTGGATGCTTTTGGTGGTCAGGCAAGCTGGGATAGCAAAAATCAGCGGATCACGGTATTGCGTGGTGGCAAGCTGATTGATCTGGTTGTAGGGCAGAAAGAATTCATTCTAAATGGTAAAAGACAGAGCGCAACTGTTGCACCATACGTAACGGGTGGTAGGACTTTAGTCCCGCTTAGACTCGTTTCCGAGCAACTTGGTCTGACTGTAAAATGGGAACAGAAAACGAAGACCGTTACCATCTCATCGTGATATGGTATGATATATACCGGAAACGATAGAAATGGAGTCGAACAAACGTGGATTTACAAGCCGATGCCATAGACCGCGTCATTAAAAACGCCATACAAGTCATGGAAAACAGCAAATATCAAATGTTCGAAATTATGGACGCGACTCGCGATGAGCTGAAAACACTCAACGAGGAGTTAAAGTCGGTGCTGAAGGAGACGGCGGAAACGATCGAGAAAGTAGATCAATTGGAGCTGAACTACCGTCGTTCCCGGATCCGGCTGACGGAGGTTAGCCGTGACTTTGTCCGTTATTCCGAGCATGATATCAAGCAGGCGTATGAGAAAGCAACACAGCTGCAGCTGGATCTGATGATTTATCGTGAGAAGGAAATGTATCTGAAGGCCCGTCGGGATGATCTGCAGAAGCGTGCCAAAAATGTGGAAGCTTCTGTGGAGCGTGCCGAGACCATCGGTTCGCAGATGGGTGTTGTACTCGAGTACCTGTCAGGTGAACTGGGTCAAGTGACCCGGATCATCGAATCTGCCAAAAATCGACAAATGATTGGTTTGAAAATAATTTTGGCCCAGGAAGAAGAGCGGAAACGCATTGCTCGTGAGATTCATGACGGCCCTGCGCAGATGCTCGCCAATCTAGTGCTTAGGACGGAAATTGTAGAAAGAATGCTCATTAAGCAGGATTTTAAGATGGTCCAGGCCGAAATAGTAGATTTGAAAGGCCAGGTTCGTTCCAGTCTTGAAGAAATGAGAAAAGTAATTTTCAATCTGCGTCCTATGGCACTGGATGATCTGGGACTGATTCCAACGCTTCGGAAGTACGTGCAGGATTTTGAAGTAAAAACGAAAATCCGGTCGCTTTTTGAAACAAGAGGCAAGGAACATCGTTTATCTTCAGCCATGGAGGCTGCAATCTACCGCCTCGTGCAGGAAGGTCTGTCGAATGCTGCAAAGCATGCTTATCCCACATATGTTGTAGTGGAAATTACATATCAGGCTCAGCTCGTCAAAATTGTCGTTCAGGACAATGGGCTTGGGTTCAAACCGGAGCTTCTTGCGAAGAAAAGCAAGGATCATACCCACTTCGGTCTGATTGGGATGAGAGAACGGGTTGAACTGTTAGAAGGAAGAATAGAGATTGAATCCGGAGAAAATCAAGGAACCAAAATAGTAATTCATATCCCGACAAACGTGGATAAGGGGAAGGAGTAGCAGGATGATGGAAAACCGTGATACTGGTAAAGCATCAATTAAAGTTCTTTTGGCTGATGATCATCAGCTGTTCCGTGAGGGACTGAAACGCATTTTAAATATGGAGGACGACATTGAGGTCATCGGCGAGTGCGGCGATGGTATCCAAGTGCTCGAATTCTGCAATCAGGATAAGCCTGATATCGTATTGATGGATATTAACATGCCGATCGAAAATGGGGTTGAGGCAACGGAGAAATTGCGTGAGCTGTTCCCTGATGTCAAAGTGATTATCTTGTCCATTCATGATGATGAAAGTTATGTATTTGAGACGCTTCGTAAAGGGGCTAACGGATACTTGTTGAAGGATATGGAGGCCGAGTCTCTGATCAATGCGATTCGTTCCGTGCATGAAGGACATGCGTTCATTCATCCGAAAGTAACCGGCAAACTGATCATGCAGCTGCGTCGTATGACGTATCTTAATGAAACAGGGGCAATGAGTGAAGGAGCTTCGAAGGAAGCAGGCGTTAAATTTGTCGCTGGCGACAACAACCCGCTCACACGTCGTGAGGCTGAAGTACTGCGCTTGATGGCAGAAGGTAAGAGCAACAAAATGATTGGTGAATTCCTGTTCATCAGTGAAAAAACGGTAAAAAACCATGTCAGCAGTATTCTGCAGAAGATGGAAGTGGACGACCGTACACAAGCTGTAATCAATTCGATTAAATATGGTTGGGTTACGCTCTAATACCTTATTTTTTCTTAAAGTAATATTCTTATCGGAAGTCAGTCCATTGGTTGATTCAACCTGATGAAGTATAGATTGGTGTACACTCGCGCCCTTTCCAGAATGTTGGATTGGTCTGCGGGTTAATGGACTTTATCGCTGTGAATGAGCAAAGTGTAAAGTTGTACGGAACATATGTTCAAGCTTAGGCGTGAATGAATGACCTGGCCTGTCTTTCTTCGTCCGGTGTCGATCAGAATGGAATATGAGTGATAGGAGTTGCAAGTGTAACCCTTCAGAAAGTACAGCATATACTGCTGTATACAGGGATGTTCGCCATGGGTGAGCATGACCTTCCGAGGAGGTGCAGTTGCCATGGTTGCTCATCTGACTATGATTCTGCTCATATACTTCCTGGCGGCAATGGCCGTTCATGCCATGCACCAGCGCCATCTTTCCCGTCCGGAATCTGAAGGCTTCGAGCAGATCCTGCTCATCCCTTCCAATCAGGCAGGACGGATCGAAGGCACTGTTAGAGCACTTTGCCGGGAATTGTTATACCGTGGAAAGAGCTTCAGATTAACAGTTGTCGCTGATCGTACAGAAACGGAAACGATTACGATTATTGAAAAGCTTATGCAAAGGCAAGGAATGGAGACATCTTATCTGCCTGCTGTCCCTGCTGATATTGAACGGGTAGCACAGACCGATCACACGTTTCGCTTGATTGATTTGCGTGAGCCAAAGCAATAAATCTGGGTGTGAACGAAAATTGGATGGGTATTTCTCAGATCTACAGTGAAAAGATTACAGCAGAAGCTGTAGTCTTTTTTTTGTAATTGTAGCCAAGTCTGCTTTTAAATTAAAAATGGGTTTTTATGCAATCTATGGTTATTGTCTGGGTGTGGTGAATTCTTGATCAAAGAAATAAGCTTTTCGAAGTCAGAACTCTTAATTTAAAAGTATAGACGAAGCAGACTGGAAAAAGTTTCGCAATTTTAAAGAAAGATTCTGGTTATTAGAAGAATTTATATGATGCATGACTAATCTTGTGATGTAGAGAATCAATTGGTATAGTGATAAGTAGATTGATCGTATGAAGATTGAATATGGACATGAAGCACATGCTCCGGCGAACAGCCGGGTTGGCATGTGCTTTTTTGCGTTCGGAAAATGTGCGATGGGGGAGGAGAGTAAATGAAAGTTGCCTTATATGTATGCCGTGTACGGGAAGGGTGGAGGATGATCTTGTCTCTCGATGTTCGAGTGGATGTGGCTTGGTGGCTAGAAGGGGGAAGTGGGCGACATGTGCTGCGCTGGTTGTTGTTGGATCCAGCGTTGCCGTTAAGTCAGGCATCTTGGTTGGTTGAACATTTTGAGATGGAGCGGGGCATGGATCAGTGGGGCGAGCGCGAATGGCAGAGTTATCTTGCGCGGAAGCTGGATGTGTATGAACTGGCCTCAGGGGAAACAGAGGCTAGGAAAGCTACAGCGGGCAAAGCGGGGAGTGCCGCTGTGCGTGGCATTCAGGTAGGCGGGATGCCAGAGACGTATCCCGCCGGGCAGTGGGCTCAGCTGGAGCGGGACGCGGCCCTGCTGGCTGAGCGGATCAGCGGCCGCCAATTACTGGCGGCCGAGGCGGAGGCGTTGCTGGCGGATACCGCCCAGCCGCCAGGGGAGTGGCGCGCGGCTGCACAGCTCGCGCGCTTGCATGGGCGGCTGAGCATCACAGCCGCCCTCGAAGGGCCTGCCACGCGCCGTCGGCACGCGTGGCTTGGACGCGCGCGGAGCGCGCCCCGCTGCCACCGTTGTGGCAGCGAAGCCAGGCAGCGCGTGCCCTGCGCTGCCTGCGGCCTGGCGGCGTGCGCCTACTGCGAGGCTTGCCTCGCGCTGGGGCGCAGCCGTGCTTGTGCGCTGCTGCTACGCAGTGCAGCGCAAGGGGCCGTGCCACGACGCGGCGAAGCACCGCGTGGCACGGCCTTGGCCCCCACCGGCGGCAGGCTTGCCCGGTGGGGGCTTAGCGCAGCGCAGAGCGCGGCAGCAGCCGCGGCGCTCGCGTTTTTGGCCCGGCCACCCGCAGGGGATGGGCCGGGGCGGTTTTTGCTCTGGGCCGTGACTGGGGCCGGCAAGACCGAAATGATTTTCCCACTGCTCCAACATACAATGGATCGTGGCGGACGAGCTCTGGTCGCTACGCCGCGCAGGGACGTGGTGCTGGAACTGGCTCCGCGTCTGGCGAAGGCTTTCCCGGATACCTCACTCGCTACCCTTTACGGAGGCAGTGACGAACGCTGGAAAGACGCTCAGCTCACGCTTGCCACTACACATCAATTGATGCGTTTTTATCAGGGGTTCGATCTCGTTATCATCGACGAACTGGATGCTTTCCCCTATCACAACGATCCTATGCTCGCTCACGCGGCGGCATCCTCCTGTAAACCGGAGGGGAATTTCGTTTATCTATCTGCCACACCGCCTGCTCGGCTCCAAAGGGAAGCAGCACAGGGGAAACTCAATCATGCCAAAGTTCCAGTACGTTTCCACCGTCATCCTTTGCCCGTGCCAAGATTGATCAAGATGGTTACCGTTGCTGAATGTATTAAGAAACGAAATCTTCCTTCTGCCTTGAAGACTAACATTCAAATTTCATTGCAGCGTGACGCCCAGGTATTTGTCTTTGTAACACGCATTGCCCAGATTGAGGCGTTTGTGAACCTGATGCGTCGTACCTTTCCCGGAATTCATATCGAAGGAACTTCATCTCAGGACCCCGATCGCGCTAGTAAAGTTACAGCCTTTCGTGAACGTATAATTCGTCTGCTCGTAACCACCACAATTCTGGAGCGTGGCGTAACCATTCCGCGAAGCGATGTCTTTATATTGGATGCAGACAATGGTCTCTTTGATGAGGCATCGCTGGTTCAGATGGCGGGCAGAGCAGGGCGTTCCAAGGATGATCCGGCGGGTAGAGTGGTTTTTGCATCGTCTCGTCGGACACGTTCTCAGGTGAAGGCCGTTGCACAGATTCGGAAAATGAACGCTATCGCTCGTCGCAAAGGCTATCTGCATTCGCCATCCCAAAGATAATCGTCATCTACCAAGTTTATATCCATATTTTACATTCACCAGACTGGAGGTTTGCATCCTAATGTTCAACTGGCTCAGTGACATCACCGATCACGCGCAGTACTTGACTCAGCGCCTTCACCAACTGCTCGCCCCACCGGGTGCGACTTGTCTGACATGTGGCACTCGGGCGATCCTTTCTCCACTCTATCCAGATATATGTCTACGTTGTGTGAAGCAGATTCCATGGATTCGTTCCATCCGCTGCCTGCGTTGTGGTCGGGGTGTCGGTTGCCCGGACTGTGCTCGTCCACACATGCAAAACCGTTCTTTTATCTCCAACCGCAGCGCCGTACAATACAACCCTCTTATGAAAGAATGGATAAGCATGTACAAATTCAGAGGCCATGAACGCTACGCGCCGCTCTTAACCGCACTGTTGATTCAAGCTTTTCAAGCGATGAGCGAGGAACAGAATTCTGCTTCGGCAAAAGAACCCCCAGCCCCCGTGGCTCATTCCGCCACACCTGCTCAACAAAAGAAGCCGCAATGGCAGCCTGACGCGGTCACCTATGTTCCCGTGAGCAGCGAGCGCCTGGCCGAGCGCGGCTTCAATCAGGCGGAGCGGCTGGCCGCAGGACTTGCCACCGCCTGCCGCCTACCCATCGTTGATCTGTTGCAGCGCCAGATCAACACCACCAAACAAAGCTTTAAATCACGCGGTGAGCGTATCGAAACGATGAAGAATGCTTTTTCCATCAACCCGGATGGCATGCAGTTAATTGAAGAACTGTACAGGGAATCTTATCTGCCAACACAGATGGGCATGTCACATGCCAAACCCATACAGTTACTGCTGATTGATGATATATATACAACAGGTAGCACCTTGGACGCTTGTGGACGAGTTATCCTAAATAGATGCTTCTCAATGGAGATTCCGGTCGAGATTTACACGCTGACACTGGCAAGATCCTAATTAACAAATGGACTTGTTGTCTATTTGTGGAATGCTTACTTCTTGATACACGAATAATATGTTCAACGGGAGGAGATAGAAGTGATATTTTAAACTAAAGTAGCCATGAGTGGGCTTGCGTATATATGCATCCTGTTCCCTCTTTTGTTTTGCAAATAGACTATGGCTTCATCAGAGAAAATAAGGTAATGTATAGTTATTATCTATTCGGAAATGGAAGTTTGAGAGGGGCGTTTTAGCGATGAATCTAGGTAATTGTCCTCGCTGTGGTAAATTATATGCGTTAAATTTTAGAGATGTATGTTCAAACTGTATTAAGGAAATAGAGCTGGAATATCAGATCTGTGTAGATTATTTGCGCGAAAACAAGGGCACCAACATACAGGAACTATCCGATGCAACAGAAGTTTCAATTAAAAACATTACCAAGTTCATTCGTGAGGGACGAATTTCCATCGAGAATGCCCCGAATATGATGTATCCTTGTGAAGTATGCGGTACATTGATTCGTGAAGGTCATATGTGTGATTCTTGCCGTCATCGTTTGACGAAAGACTTGGCAGGAGCAGCTCGTGAAGTAGGTCAGAAGGATAACAACAATGTAGGCGGACGAACCTACAATGCTGTCGACAAACTACGCGATTAATAGGAGCGAGGGCTCAAATACATGTTTTGCTATAACAAATGTTTTGAAACGTACCGATAAACTTATTAAAGATTATCGGTTTTTTTTATTATCCTAATCATTTTGATAACATAAAGATAAAGTAAGAAAAACGTATATCGTCGTAAAACCCTAATGTGGAAGGAAGTGCAGTTTAAATGAAAATCAATGAACCGAGTAGAATTGGCGCCATCAATTCATATCAAAGGAACGTTGAATCCAATCAGCAGGCTGATGCCAAGAAGAGCCGCCGTAAGGACGAAGTATCCATTTCTCCGGAGGCGATGAAGATGCTTGAGGAACAAAGTCGTACACAGGATGCAGGACGCATACAACGGATACAGGAACTGAAAGAACAGGTTAGTTCGGGAACGTATCAGGTAGATAGTAGCAAGCTTGCTGACAAGCTGCTGCCGTATTTTAAGTCTTTTGATAAGGAATAGGTGATCACGTAATGGCAGCACTGGACAGATTGATTGCAGTTTTGCAGCAAATGGAACAAAGTCACCGCGATATGCTGGCACTCAGCGAGGTCAAGAGACAGGTCATTGTCAAAAACGATGTGGATGAGCTCATTGCCCTCCTCAACAAAGAATCTCGATTCATGAAACAACAGGAGCCATTGGAGATCGAGCGGCAGAGCGCAGTTCACGAACTCCTACAGGAGCGAGGCATCAAGTCCATGCTGAACCTGAATATCACCGAGATCTCGAAGCTGATTTTTGATCCGGCTGACAAACAGCGATTGCTTGAAGTCCAGAAGAAGCTGGCGGGAACACTGCAGGAGTTAAAGGAAATCAATCAACTGAATCAAAAGCTGATCGAGCAATCATTGATGTTTATTGACCTATCCATGGACATCTTTGCTTCTCGACCAGAACAGGATGCCACGTATCAGCATCCTGCTGATAAGAACGGTAATCCAGGGCGAATCGGTCTGTTTGACACGCGTGCCTGATTAATTAGGGGGAAACCAGGTGACATCTACATTTCATTCAATCGAAACGGCTAAACGCAGTTTGTTCACACAGACGACAGCTCTTAGCACAACAGGCCATAACGTAGCCAATGCCAACACGGAAGGCTATTCACGACAAAAAGTAAACATGCAGGCATCCATTCCAATGGAGCCGTTCGCATTTCTGCATAGCACAACACCAGGACAGCTCGGTACAGGGGTAGAGTTCGACTCCATTACCCGTGTGCGTGAAAAATTCCTGGATGACCAGTATCGCAATGAAAATACCAACTTCGGAAGTTGGTCCATTCAACGAGATACACTTGAGAAACTTGAAGCTATTGTAAACGAACCATCCAATACTGGTTTTCGCACTGTTATGGATAACTTCTACAAATCATGGTCAGATCTAAGTAAAAACCCAGAGGACGTTACAGCACGTCGGATCGTGAAAGAAACGACTCTGGCGCTAACAGATGCGATGAACCAGATTAGCCGCCAACTGGATGCGCTCAGTCAGGATCTGGACAGTAACATTGCAGTGAAAGGTAATGAAATTCAGGGCTATCTGGGCAACATTGCAAACCTTAATAGTGCTATTGTGAAAGTAGAGTCTCTTGGCGATAATGCCAACGATTTACGTGACCAACGTGATCTAATGACAGACAAGTTGTCTAAGATCATGAACGTTACAGTTACAGATTCTCCGCAAGGATACCAAGTTCAGATGAATGGACAGGCACTCGTCACAGGCGGGGCAGTACAAGTAGCGGTAGATCCTGCTTTTCTGAATGCTGCGTATACAGCAGGCACGCTCACCAACGGCGAGGTCCATGGCATGATCAAGTCCAGAGACACGTTGGTGACGGATTATCAGAAACAAATGGATGACTTAGCTAATACGCTTGCCAACGGAGATATGCAGATTACGCTGCCAGCAGGCTCCGTCCTGCCAGATAATACTGTTCTGGATGGAGTGACATATACTGGAGCTGCACGTACACTGACCGCTGATTTGACTGTTACGGTTAAAGGCTTAAACGGTTTGCATCAATTGGGATACAGCATGGATGGAACGACTTCTCCCGGATTGCCATTTTTCACATCATCTGATGGTGGAACCGCGATCACTGCTGGCAATATTTCTTTGAATGCAGCGATTCTGTCTGATCCGAATAAGATTGCGACATCTTTAAGAACAACTACTGATGCCTCAGGCACAGAGACTGTAATCAAGGGGAATAATACACTGGCGAATCTACTTGCCAATCTGAAAGATACGCCCATGAAGTCTGCTGATGGTTTACGTAATGCAACGGTTGGTGCTCAGTTCAGTGCCATTGTGGGACAACTCGGGGTCCAATCTCAGGAGGCGGCACGTCAGACATCGAATTCGGAGTTCCTTGTAGAACAAGTAGATACTCGCCGTCAATCGGTTAGTGGTGTTTCCCTGGATGAAGAGATGGCTAACATGATCAAATTCCAGCATGCATATAGTGCATCAGCACGTTTTATGACCACATATGACCAATTGCTTGATAAATTGATTAACTCTACCGGTACGGTAGGCAGATAATAGAAGGGAGTGACTAGAAGACAATGAGAATAACAAATAATATGCTTAGCTCACAGTTGATTCTTAACCTGAACCGGAATGCGCAGCAGATGAACAATACGCAAACTCAATTGGCCACAGGCCGTAAAATCAATAAACCGTCTGACGACCCTGTAGGGATTACATACTCCCTTCGTTATCGTGCCGAGCTGTCTTCCAACGAACAGTATCAAAAAAATGTGGATAGCACGATTTCATGGTTGGATTTTAATGATACGGTAATGGATCAGGCGGGCAGTGTAGTTGAACGTTTAAGGGAACTAACGGTGCAGGCAGGGACTGGAACCAACCCACAAGCTGCACTGGATAGTATTAATGAAGAGGTAATGCAACTTAAGGCACAACTCGTTGATATTGCAAACAGTAAACTGAACGGGAAATACATTTTCAATGGCGAAACTTATGATCAAAAACCTTATGACTTTCCTACAAGCGGTGATGGTTCATTTGATACAACCAATGCAGCAGCAGTGATAACCGACCCTGGCAAGATTAATTTCATTGTTGGTGAGAGCATACAAATGCCGATTAACGTAACTGGTAATGAGTTTTTTGGGAATTCAACCGACACAGACAATCTATTTGTAATATTCAATACAATCAGTCAAGCACTTACAGATGGGAATTTGGAAGAACTGTCTAATCAGCTTGATACAATTGACAGTCGCACAGACAAAATGCTAGCTATTCGTGCAGAGGTTGGGGCTAAAACCAACAGGGTTGATCTTATGCAAGGAAGATTAAGTGATCTAGAGGTTAACTTGACAGATTTGCAATCCAAAGTAGAGGATGCGGATTTTGCTGAATTAGCTATTCAATCAAAAATTCAGGAAAATATCTATAATGCTTCGTTGTCTACTGGTGCCAAAATCATTTCTCAGTCCTTGGTTGATTTCCTTAGATAAATAGGAAGGGTGATCTTTTGAAAACCATTCCCACCCTACAAATTCACACTACTCCTTCAATTTTGCATATTGATGCTGATCTGGGTCAGCAATCTATTCGTCAACCGAAGGCAGATGTTCAGATGAAGACGCGTCCGTCGAAACTGACCGTGGAGAGTCATCCGATCCGCTTCGAGGTTGATCAGAGCAGAGCAATCTCTGCCTATACTGGCGGCAACATGATTGATATGAATGCTCGCATATACTCAGGGATCGAGAAATTATTTCTGGAAAATATGGCTGAGCGTGTTCAGCAAGGGAATGAGCTGGCGGCTATACACAAGCCAGGCAATACGATTGCGAATATTATAGGGACCAATTGGAAGTCCAAGCCCTTCCCCGAAACAAGAACGCCCGCCTCTATGGATAACGTGGATATACGCATTGAGACGCGTGCACCAAGTGTTCGTTTCGAAGCGGCTGTCTCTGAGATGAACGTCATCGTAAATAAACCTGAGATTGAGTATCAGCGTGGCAAGTTAGACATTTATGTTAAGCAGTATGCTTCTGTACAATTCACTCCACCTGCTATAGATCTGGAGTTATAAGCTATAATGAAAGCTATAGACGGTCATTCGTATGCCTGCTATAGCTTTTTTTGCATCAAAAAAACTATCGCCAAGGAGGCGTTTATGATTAAGATTCAGACAAGCATGTGGGGAGAAGTAGAGGTCAAGGGCGAAGATGTATATCAATTCCCGAAGGGGTTACCTGGGTTCGATGAAGAGACTGAATTTGCATTGGTTCCTTGGGAAGATACGCCGTTCAGTTATTTACAATCCACAAGGGAGCCGGGACTGGCATTCCTTTTGGTAAATCCATTTACTTTCGTACCAGATTACTGCTTTGAATTGGGAGAGGTAGATAAGGAAGAACTGGAGATTATAGAGCAAGTATCCGTGTATTCTATGGTGACCATCCATTCGCAGGCGAACAAATCAACAATGAACCTGCTTGCACCCGTAGTTCTTAACCCCGAGCAGCATGTAGGGAAACAAGTCGTGCTCCATCAGTCTTCTTACGATACACGCCATCTGATCTGGGCAGAAGACGATGCCAAGTCAGTGAAGGGTGGAGTGTAAATGCTGGTATTATCACGTAAAAAAGGCGAGTCTATTATCATTCAGGATCAGATTGAAGTGACTGTGCTCGCTGTAGAGGGAGATACAGTGCGAATTGGAATCTCCGCTCCCAAGCATATTGATATATTCAGGCAGGAAATATATGCATCCATTCAAGAGACGAATCGGGAGTCTGCAACCCCGCTTGCAGCCAATATTGAAGCCTTTATGGAACGTCTACGAAATACAGAACTCAAAAAAGATTAAAAATATTCCAATTAGCTATAAACAGTTGCTCACCTTCCGCCGATATATTATATAGACGCTGCTTCGGCAGGGCGGCCGACCTTAATGTCGCGGCGTTTACCACAAGGATGTGGAACTAACTTAATTTCAGGGAGGAAATACCATAATGATTATCAACCACAATATTGCAGCAATGAACACACACCGTCAGCTGTCTGTAAACACAACCAACACTAACAAGTCGATCGAGAAGCTGTCTTCGGGTCTGCGTATCAACCGTGCAGGCGATGACGCTGCTGGCTTGGCAATTTCCGAAAAAATGCGTGGACAAATTCGTGGTTTGGACATGGCTGCCAAGAACTCACAAGATGGCATCTCGCTGATCCAAACAACTGAAGGCGCACTGAACGAAGTGCATTCGATCCTGCAACGCCAAAGAGAACTGGCAGTTCAATCTGCTTCGGATACAAACGTGACAGCAGATAGAACTGCTTTGAAAGATGAATTTGATCAGCTTACAGAAGAAGTCGGACGTATCAAAGATACGACAGAATTCAACACAATGAAGCTGTTGAATGGAAGCGCAGGAACTGCTGGCGTATTGAAGCTCCAAGTGGGTGCGAATGCTACTCAATCGATTGAACTGGATTTGGGTAAAGCTGGAGTAAAACTGGATGATATTGAAACAGCAATCGCAGCTGCAAACATCAGCACACAAGGTGGAGCGGATACTGCGATTACTACACTTGATACTCAGATCGCTTCCGTATCTTCGGGCCGAAGCTACCTGGGTGCCGTTCAAAATCGTCTGGAGCACACAATCAACAACTTGAATACTTCGTCGGAAAACCTCTCTGCTGCTGAATCTCGTGTTCGTGACGTTGATATGGCGAAAGAAATGATGGCACAAACCAAAAATAACATCTTGGCGCAAGCTTCGCAAGCGATGTTGGCACAAGCAAACCAACAGCCGCAAGGCGTTCTGCAATTGCTTCGTTAATTTTAAAAGATTGTTTAGAAGAACCAGAGCATCTAGCTCTGGTTCTTTTTTGTTTTTATTTTTTAAAAAAGGTTATGAGCTAGGTTTGTTTTTCCGATAGTTATAGTAACGACGCTTCAAAAGAAAGGAAGAAATTTTTACATGACTCAAACTATTCTTTCAGCACAATATATGCAAAAATTTTCTTGTATCGGTTCTGCATGTGAAGATAGCTGCTGTTCCGGCTGGCGCGTAGACATTGATGAAAAAACCTATCAAAAATATCGTAAAGTTAAACACCCGAAGTTAACTCCTATGTTCAAAGAATTTGTTTCCAGAAATCGATCAAATCCAAATAAATTTAGATATGCTAAGCTCAAAATGGATGATAATCATAGCTGTTCATTTTTAAATGAAAAAAAATTATGCTCGATTCAATTAGAATTAGGAGAATCGTATCTTTCTAAAGTTTGCAGCACATATCCACGGAATATTAATAGAGTGGATGAAGGGCTTGAAAAATCAGGAACAGTGTCTTGTCCTGAAATTGCCAGATTAGCTTTGCTCAATCCTGATGGAATTGAATTTGATCAAATTATTCAAAGTGGAGAGGCAGAATCTAGCCGTCATAGAGTGTTGCATACCCAAAATGAAAAGGCGAATCCAATTGCTGAATATTTCTGGGATTTAAGAATTTTCACCATACAGATTTTGCAGGATCGAAATTATGAGCTTCAGAATCGTTTGATTTTCTTGGGAATGTTTTATAAAAAACTTGATGAATATATGAAAGCAAGTCGCTATAAAGAAGTGCCTCATTTGATTTCTAGCTATAAAATTATGTTTAATGATTCGAGTTTGAAAAATTCTTTTGATGCAATCCCCGTGCAACAGGTAGTACAAATGGAATTGATTAAAAAGATTGCTCAGCAAAGATTTGTTTACGGTATAGGAAGTAAGAGATACGTGGAACTGTATGATAAGGTGATAAAAGGATTGGATGCATCTGAAAATTCGCTTTTGGACGAAAAAGCTGCTGCATATGATCGTGCTTTCCACTCTTACTATCATCCTTTCATGTCAGAACACGAATATATTTTGGAAAATTATCTGGTCAACCATGTTTACCAAAATCTTTTCCCTCTTTCTGGTTTTGATGAAATCTTCGACAATTACGTCTTGCTTGTCATCCACTATGCGATTATTAAATTGCATCTTATCGGACTTGCTGGTGCGGAAGAAGGTCTTAGTCAAGAGTCGATAATTGCTACAATTCAGGTTTTTTCTAAAGTAGTTGAACATAATAGTTTGTTTTTAAGTGGGATCTTTAATCTCTTAAAAGAGAACGGTTTTACAAGTATGGCTTACATGTCTGTATTGATCAAAAACTAACTTCAAAAAAGCAAATTTTCGGAATTCCTAAACCATTCACTTCTTATTGCCGATAATAAGGAGTAATGAGTGAATTTGAATGTCGGAGGGTTTGGAGATGAATATTCAGTTTTCGCTGTCAGCCAAAACTAAGTCTGAGGTTTCACCTGCGATTGCCGGCTTGGGGACTCTTGGAACACTTGTGTCCGCTTCCCATGGAACTAAGGATTTGAACAGTCTTGAACAACAAGGACTTGTTACTGCTTCTTTAGGGCAAGAGCAATTAATTAGTCGCATCGAGAAGGCAGTAAAATCGTTAGAAGGTCCGCAAACTACCCTGGACATTAGTATTCACGAAAAAACAAATCAAATCCTAGTGAAAGTGCTTAACAAAGAGACTGGTGAATTACTTCGTGAGGTCCCGCCTGAAAAGACATTGGATTTAGTAGCTAACATGATGGAGCTCGCTGGAATTATTGTTGACGAGAGAGTATAAGAGGGAGGGAAATTAATGGTTACAAGAGTTAATGGCTTTTCGGGTATGGATATAGATAGTTTGGTCAAAAGCATGATGGCATCCAAGCGAATTCCTTTGGATAAAATGAATCAAAATAAACAGGCTCTGCAATGGCAACGAGAGACTTACAGAGAAGTAAACAGCCAACTGTTTGATTTCGGGAAAAACAAGTTGACAGCTCAAGCTAGTGGTTATCGTAATTCGGCTGCTCTCAACACGCAAATTGCAACTATGAAAGATAGCAGTGGCAATATGGTTGATTCGGCAAGTTCAGCCGTTAAGGCTGAAGCACTGGCTTCGGCTAATGGTGTTCAGATGGATGTAACAGTTACGAAGTTGGCTACAGCAGCCAAAATCGAAACACCTCCAAAGTCCGGAATAAAAAATACGGATACTTTAGCAACTCTAAAAGGCTCTAGTGATCTTACTGAGCAGTTCAAGGTTACAATCAACGGAAAGACCCTTGATTTTAAGGCTACTGATCAACTTTCTTCTGTTCTTTCCAAAATTAATGCTGATCCGGATATGAAGGTTAAAGCTGCTTTTGATGATTTATCAGGGAAGCTCATACTTACGTCTAAAATAGAAGGCTCAGCTAGCAAAATTGAGATTCCTGGTGCTTTAAAACCTGAAGTTAGCGGAGACTTTGCAGTAAACAATAGTTTTTTAACACTGTTCGATACACAGCAAAATTGGACTGATAAGTCAGTTGCAGCAAAGGGGGAGCAAGCCGAGTATTCAATTAATGGTGGGGGAGTATTGAAAAGTGATTCAAATTCTGCCACGCACAATGGAGTTAAATTGACGTTCCAAGGTTTAACTGCTGATAAAGGTCCTATTACTGTAACAACCAAAACGGATCCTACTAAGGCGCTGGAAACAGTCAAAGCCTTTATTGAGGATTACAATAAATTGATCAATAATTTAAATACGATGATCAGAGAAGAAAAATTCAAGGACTTTCCTCCTCTTACAGAGGAACAACGTTCTGCTATGAGTGAAACCGATATTACAGCTTGGGAGAAAAAAGCTAAAAGTGGTCTACTTAAGAATGACCCCTTCTTAAAAACAATGCTTAGTGAGATGCGATCAGCCCTGCAGGTTCCTGGCTTAAGCTCAATGGGCATATCGACTAAATATTATTATGAGAATGGTAAACTCCACCTAGACGAACAGAAATTCAAAGAAGCTATTGAATCGAATCCGCAGCAATTAACTGAGTTATTCCTAGGGACAGGAGAAAATGTATCTCAATCCATATTCGGTAAATTAGCAGCTGCTGCAGATAAGGCAATGGATAGTATTTCTAAGAGAGCGGGTACATCAAAGTTTGACGGAAGCACCACGGTTGCTTTTAAACCTGAAAGCATCATGGGTAAACAAATGGAAGACTATAATAGTCGTATTAAAAGAATGACAACTCAAATGAGTGCTGCTGAAAATCGCTATTACAAACAATTTGCAGCTATGGAAGCAGCAATGACCAAATATCAATCGCAACTCTCACAGTTAACAGGATCAGTCGGTTAATTCAATTCACAATAATAATTATGTAAAGGGTGAATGAGAAGATGATGACTTCCCCACATGAGAAATATCGCCAAAATGCAGTTCAAACTTCTCCTGCACAACTTCTAATCATGACTTACGATGGAGCAATTCGTTTTGTGAAAACAGCGATTCATGGAGTCGAAAATGGAGATATTGAAAAAGCAAATCTCTTTTTCGGAAAGGCTCAGACGATCGTATTTGAACTTATGGCTACTTTAGACCGCTCTTATGAAATATCGGAAAGTTTATTTTCCTTATATGAATATATGAATCATCTTCTAATTCAAGCCAATATCAAAAAATCCAAAGAACTGGCCGAAGAAGCTCTCGGCTACCTGTGTGATCTAAAAGAAACCTGGATCGAAGCCAGCAAACTTGATTCTGCGACTCCGGCGCCTTCCGTAGGGAGTGCGGTTAATGTCTGATTCGATCAGACTTCTCGAAGAGCTGTCGGAAGATATCCAGAGCAGGCTGGGTGCGCTGACTTATGAAGAGCTCTCCGAACTGATGGACCGAAGACAGATCATCGTGGATCAGATCGAACAGGAAGCGTCGGAAAGTCCGCTAACAGAAGCAGAAAAACAGTGCATAAGAGCGGTTATTGGCCGTGATACGACGATTCAAGTTCGCATTAATTTCTTACGCAACGAAGCGGCTCATTGGCTGAAGCAGCGCAACCAGGCTAAAGCACAGCGAAGCGTCTATGAAACAGCCTATACGCCAGATGCTTATCTGATGGATAGTCGGAAATAGAATGTAACAACAAGGCATATCGGTGCTTTGGAGACAGAGGAGATATGCAGCTTCTGTTTCCACTTGCCGGATGTCTTATTTATTTTGCGGATTATCGGAAGAACTGGATTCAAACACGTAGAAACCAGTTATTTAACTCATAGTTTAAACTTTGTCTAACCACCTTAACTGATCAATATCTTTTACTGGAATATATTTGAATAAAATCATTTTGAGGACACTTCAAGCAGACTTCGTCTAGTCATTTGTGAATCTGAAATTACTAGCCTGGCATCAGACAGCATACGTACACCATCATCTCTGCCGGCAGAGAAGGAGTTATCAATCTTTTTACCTTTGTTATCTACGAATGTTAGCGGTTGTAATACGTCTGAGCGTACAATGAATGGTTTAGCTAAGTTGAAGTTAGAGGAACCCCAATCAGTAATTAGCAGTAGAGCTGGAGTACCCTTTGCCATGCTATTAATCGTGTAATGCCAATTTTGGGGCAACGTAATCGAATGAAGATCAAGTTTAAAGTTTAGCGACTTGTACGGTACCGTGGGTCGCCTTTTTTTTAACAATGCTGCTCGATAATTCCCTGTATGTATGGTCGCTAGGCTTGTTACCCGTCCAGTAATCCTCCTCGGCTAGGATCGTTTTTTTCTTTTGGAGCATAGATATACACTGTATACTACGCCCGGTAGGCATCGCGAAGCGTGAAGGATATACGGCTGATTTTTTGCAGTTCTTCTGCAGGTATTCTCTTCTCTTGAGCATCAGCATGATTAGTTGGAGACAGGAGTAGTATCCATGTGAACAGAATGAACAAAAGGAGTGCAACTGACCATTTCGACTTTAGAACGCTGCGAATCATCTTGGTAACCTCCCCTTATACAATAGATAATAATTGCCACACTGGATTTTGACATTTAATGGATATGAACATCAATTGGACTCTTTATGCTTGTTATTCACCTCTACGCTAAGTTGCCCCTGTACCACTCGATCTAGATCGACACCACCATTCGTCCAGTGGCTTGTTTGAATTGTTGGAGGTGGTTATTTATAGATACGGGCCATACACCGCAAGTTTAATGAGGAATAAGGTTTTTTTATGGAACCTACTATTAAAAATGGTCGACAACTAGTAGGTAATCAAAGTAAGATTGATTCGGTGTTCTGTACGGATGATGAAAACCTATTAGAATTTGTTGAATGTAAATCAAACATCACTATTGTAATGCCTTCTACCTTGCCGATTACTGAGCTTAGTCGGAGAGATAGGAAAAAAATAGATTATCTTAGGCTTGCTTATGATTATTTAAGTGGAAATTTATGTTCGCCAGAAATATACATAGCATGCTTTAACGTAGATTACGATGATTCCGAAATATGATCCGCTTACATAATGCATCCTATGAGGCGCAGACACTTTAAATAGCTTCTCAGATTTTTTATTGTCTGAGCAGATGTCATAATTCGTATTCTCTAAATGTTGAATCAATTACATTTTTCATAGGTTCGACAATAATATACAAAAAACTTCCAATAAAACATTTTCATTACCAATTGACAGTGGATAACTTTGGATGGTATTATCTGAATTGTGGGCAGAGGTTAAGGCCGAAAGCTTCACTTCATTTGATGACGAAGGGAATGTTAGTGCATGCAAGGTAAAGTAAAATGGTTCAACGCAGAAAAAGGTTACGGTTTCATTGAAACTGAAGACGGCGGCGACGTATTCGTACATTTCTCCGCAATTCAATCCGAAGGATTCAAAACTTTGGAAGAAGGTCAATCCGTAGAATTCGACATCGTCGAAGGCGCGCGTGGACCGCAAGCAGCTAACGTAATCAAATTATAATCATCCGGACAATCCGACCTACATATATGGTTAGATGGTTACCAAATTGAATTATCGATAGCATCAGACTCCGGTACGTTCCGGGGTCTTTTTTTGTTCTACTAGATTGCAGATTTGAGAATCATCCAGGAAACATTATTCTTAAGAATCTAATAGATTCAAGCGATTGATTAAAGTTCATTTTACATAATAGATTGAGCAAGCTCAAAATAGGTTAATTACATCATCAAGCGCCTAATAAGACATAGCATGAAAATTTGCGATTATGGCTGAATATGATGGAATATCGCGAAATATGGCGTTATGCCTACATTGGCAGATGTGGCTTGAACAGACGTCATTATTCGGTCACCGGGAGTTTTTACATCGCGCTTACATTCGTGTTATAATGAAGTGGCAAAGGAAAAAGGAGGAGTGCCCTATGAATTTAAGTATTCGAGGTCAACAAATCGAGGTTACTGATGCTTTGAAGGATTATGTCGACAAAAAGTTGAGTAGACTCGAGAAGTATTTCGATGCACCCCTTAACTCTGACGGTGCTGTTACATTGAGCACGACGAGAGGCTTGCATACGGTAGAGGTGACGATCCCTTTGAAAGGCATTGTGCTCCGCGCTGAGGATGAGAGCGACGATATGTACGCATCCATTGACTCCGTGGTAGACAAGCTGGAACGTCAGATCCGCAAACATAAAACAAAAATTAACCGTAAGTTCCGCCAGGAAGGCAGCCTGAAAACACTCTTCGTTGAAGATCCAACAGGCACTGTAGCTACAGCTGAACTGGATGCGGACACGGATGAAGATGATCTGGAAGTTGTACGGACGAAACGCTTTATGTTGAAACCAATGGACGTTGAAGAGGCAATCCTCCAAATGAACATGGTTGGCCACAATTTCTTCGTATTCTCCAACATTGACAGTGAAGAAGTTAGCGTTGTTTACAAACGGAACGATGGTAAGTACGGATTGATCGAACAAGGTTAATCTTAACGTACAAGATCATTGGATCGGACTTGGGTATAATATCTAATAATAATGAACACAGGAACTGTAGTTTCCTGGATTAGACTTAACAAGAGCTTCCATCCCTTAGGGGATGGGGCTCTTTTGTGCGTAAAAGGGCTGGGAAATGACCTTTGGAAATAAAATGGTGAAACTATTCCCTATGCTGCTGCGTCTAATAGATAGTAAGAAGAGGCACAGACTGTGCAATTATACGACCAGATTCAAATGGTTACGAAAATATTCGTACACATGCATTCGAGAACTGGATATTGAGATTTACATCCAAATTTACCATCAAAATTTGTTGACAGGGCGGTCTACCGTGCAAAATCAAACATGGCAATCGATGGCTTCCGCTAACGACTATGATTTTTTGCACTTAAACTCGATTTGATATGTCTCAGAAGTTCAAAGAAGTGTGCCGTGGCGTGTTGCGGCGACCCTTACAAACTGTTACAATTTATGCAAAGAGAATCATTGTCCTGATGGAGAATTGTCAACGAATGATCGCTAATCATAATCAATGACAGGCACAGCACCATGAACATGATTCGCAAGGCTCGGGCTTCGGCTAGTTTTTAATAACCGAATCCGTTTGAACACCGAATCAGCTTCATGAGGAACCCTTGGCAAGCCTGAAGTTGATTCATCATATTACTTATTAGTATATGATTTGAATTTGATTTTTACAGGGATGACGAAGAGGGCAGAAATGACCTGTAGAAGCGAAGCGTTCGCCTTTATCCCCTGATTTCCCCCTCTGAGAAGAGAGTTTAAAAGAAATCAGGGGATAACAGCGATCGAAAGGACATTCTGGCAACTGAGTTGACGAAGTGTAATCTTCATTAAGCTCAAATCATATTGTTTGTCACCCCCGGGCAAGTGGATGCAACATCCATCCGATGGTGTCGCGTGGCGGCAACAGGGGGTCTATTCTGTTTTGCACGAAAGGGGTATACCATGCTAGGACTTGTCAAAAAGATCTTCGGCGACATGAACGAACGTGATGTTAAACGTCTGATGAAGACGGTCGATGTGATCAATAAACTGGAACCACAATTTCAGGCGTTGTCTGATGAACAACTGAAAGGTAAAACGGACGAATACCGTGCTCGTATTGAAAAGGGAGAAACGACAGATGAACTTCTTCCAGAGGCATTTGCAACCGTGCGTGAGGCATCACGCCGTGTACTGGGCAAACGTCACTACGATGTACAGATGCTGGGTGGTATCGCTCTGCATGAAGGCCGTATTTCCGAGATGAAAACGGGTGAAGGTAAAACACTGGTAGGAACACTTCCGGTATATCTGAACGCATTGATGTCCAAAGGTGTACACGTGGTTACGGTCAATGACTATTTGGCACAGCGGGATAGCCAGGAAATGGGACAAATCTACGAATTTATGGGCATGACGGTAGGGGTTAACCTGAGCGGTATGGACCATGCTTTGAAACAACATGCTTATGCATGTGATATTACGTACGGAACGAACAACGAATTTGGCTTTGACTATCTGCGTGACAACATGGTGCTGTACAAAGAGCAAATGGTACAACGTCCATTGTTCTTCTGTATCATTGATGAAGTGGACTCCATCTTGGTCGATGAGGCGCGTACGCCACTCATTATCTCTGGACAAGCTCAGAAATCGACGGACATGTACTATTCAGCAGATCGTTTTGTGAAGCGTCTGGTTCCTGAAGAAGACTTTACGGTAGACATCAAGGTGAAATCCGTAGCGTTGACTGAGGCGGGCGTGGCAAAAGCAGAGAAAGCGTTTGGTATCGAAAACTTGTATGATCATGCCAATGTAACTCTCAACCATCACATCGTACAGGGTTTGAAAGCTAATGTAATCATGCGTCGTGACGTAGATTATGTGGTCAGTGATGAGGAAGTTATGATCGTTGATGAATTCACAGGTCGTCTGATGTCTGGACGTCGTTACAGTGATGGATTGCACCAGGCGATTGAAGCCAAAGAAGGCATTGAAGTACAAAACGAGAGCATGACGCTTGCTACGATTACCTTCCAGAACTATTTCCGGATGTACCGTAAACTTGCGGGGATGACGGGTACAGCGAAAACCGAGGAAGAAGAGTTCAAAAAAATCTACGGTCTCGAAGTACTGCAAATTCCAACCAACCGTCCGAACAAGCGGGATGACATGGCAGATGTCGTGTACAAGAGCATCGATGGCAAGTTCAATGCCGTTGTGGAAGAGATCGTGGCACGCCACAGTAAGAACCAACCCGTTCTGGTAGGTACAGTATCCATCGAGAACTCGGAGCGCCTGTCTGACATGCTCAAACGCCGTGGTGTAAAACACCAGGTACTGAACGCCAAGTACCATGCGGAAGAAGCAGAGATCATCTCAGGAGCTGGCCAAGCGGGTGCAGTAACGATTGCAACCAACATGGCTGGACGCGGTACAGATATTATCTTGGGTGAAGGTGTAGCTGAAGTAGGCGGCCTTCATATCATCGGTACAGAGCGTCACGAATCACGCCGGATTGATAATCAGCTGCGTGGTCGTGCGGGACGTCAAGGTGACCCGGGTTCAACACAATTCTATCTGTCACTCGGCGATGAATTGATGAGACGTTTCGGTGCAGACAATGTATTGAACATGATGGAGCGCCTTGGTTTTGAAGAAGACCAACCGATCGAGAGCCGGATGATTACCCGTGCAGTAGAATCGGCGCAGAAACGTGTTGAGGGTAACAACTTTGACGTACGTAAAGTCGTTCTCCAATATGATGATGTAATGAACCAACAACGTGAAATTATATATAAACAGCGCCGCGAGGTACTGGAGTCCGAGAATATCAAACAGATCGTTATGGATATGATCAAGCCATCCATTGAACGCATCGTCGAAGCACACTGTAGTGACGATATTCCGGAGAACTGGGAGCTACAGGAAGTTGCCGACTACATGAACAGCAAATTGCTGGATGATGGTTCGATAACAAAAGATGATCTGTGGGGCAAGGAAGCAGAGGAGATCATTGAGTTCCTGTTTACGAAAGTTCAGAACAAGTACAATGCACGTGAAGAGCGAATTGGCGAAGAGATGGTTCGTGAGTTCGAGAAAGTGGTTGTGCTCCGTGCAGTAGACAGCAAGTGGATGGATCATATTGATGCGATGGATCAATTGCGTCAAGGTATCCACCTTCGCGCCTACGGCGGTACAGATCCACTGCGTGAGTACCAGTTCGAAGGCTTCGAGATGTTCCATCAGATGATCGCTTCGATTCAGGAAGAAGTAGCAACATATGTGATGAGAGCGCAGATCGAGAGCAATCAGGAGCGTCAAGCGGTTGTTGAGGAAAGCCAGATCTCGACAAGCGGTGAGCCTGCTGAGAAACGTCCAGTGAAGGTTTCTGACCAAATCGGACGTAACGATCCATGCCCATGCGGTAGTGGTAAGAAGTTCAAACACTGCCACGGTCAAGAGTAGTCAAAGGTTTTTCTATACACGAATGACATGAACGGCTCCTCGCAGCCGGGTATTCCATAGGATGAAGTGAAGGATGCAAAACCGGTTAATGGTGCATAGTTATAGTAATATGACCATGATCACGGAGAAGAGATATACTGATACACCAGTAATCTCAACACCAGGTGGCGCATCGGATACTTGATCTGGAGGAATGCCCTGGATGCGGGGAGCTTATCTTAATGAAAAGAGGAATTGCACATGATCGATCCAAACGTGAAGCATGACCTGCGTGAAATAGGCAAGAAACTAACAAACCTTAGGGGGTCTCTTTGACTTAGATCTGAAGCAAGAGATGATCGGCAACTTCGAAGTGAAGATGTCTGCCCCGGATTTCTGGGACGACAGTGACAAGGCACAATCCGTAATCGCTGAGCTAAACGCGGTGAAGGGATCTGTGGATCAGTACACCAAACTTCAACAAGATTATGATGATGCGGTGATGATGATTGAACTGGCGGACGAAGAAGGCGATGAAGACCTCGCATCCGAGATTGGCAACAGTATTACAGCGATCGTGAACAAGGTTGCAGAGTTCGAACTTCAACTACTCCTGAATCAGCCGTATGACAAGATGAATGCGATTCTGGAGCTTCATCCGGGTGCGGGTGGTACCGAGTCTCAAGACTGGGGACAGATGCTGCTCCGGATGTATACACGTTGGTCCGAGAAGCGTGGTTTCAAGGTTGAGGTACTGGATTATCTGCCAGGTGATGAGGCTGGGATCAAAAGTGTTACGTTGTCGATCAAGGGACATAACGCTTATGGCTATCTGAAAGCCGAGAAGGGTGTACACCGACTGGTGCGGATATCTCCTTTTGACTCATCAGGCCGTAGACATACGTCCTTCGTATCCTGTGATGTGGTACCGGAGATTGATGATACGATTGAATTGGACATTCGCACAGAGGATCTCAAGATTGATACGTACCGGGCAAGTGGCGCGGGTGGACAGCATATCAATACCACCGACTCTGCCGTGCGGATTACTCACCTTCCGACAGGTGTGGTTGTAACGTGTCAGAATGAACGTTCACAGATCAAGAACCGTGAGCGAGCGATGACGATGCTCCGTTCGAAATTGTATGAGCGCAAAATTGAAGAGCAAAAACAACAGCTGGATGAAATCCGAGGAGATCAGTCGGATATTTCATGGGGTAGCCAGATTCGCTCCTATGTGTTCCATCCCTATAGTATGGTAAAGGATCACCGTACAAGCGTAGAGACTGGAAATACAGGAGCAGTAATGGACGGCGACCTCGATGCATTCATCGATGGTTATTTGCGTAGCCAGATTAAAGTAGAAACCGATTAATATAAGTTCCTGTATGGACCCATACGTGTAGGCGTATGCTGGTGTGTACAGGAGCTTTTTTTGAGTTTACAGACAAAAGGAGAGCAAGATGACATGCAACAACGATCACAACTTCACAATAATCGCAAAAAGAGGATAACTAGCCTCATTCCACTCAATGGTCCATGGAGGAACGTGGTGGATACGGTATCCATCATTGTAGGTTCGTTTTTAATCGCAGTGGCCTTTAATTTATTTTTATTACCGAATCAGATCGCTTCGGGTGGGGTATCAGGGTTATCAATCCTGGGCAAGGAGTGGCTCAATCTGGAGCCGGCATACACCCAATGGGCAATTAACATTCCACTCCTGATCGCGGGTTTCCTGCTCATTGGCAAGCAGTATGGTGTTCGCTCAGTACTGGGAAGTATTGTCCTGCCACTGTTAGTCTATCTTACGAAGGATTGGGCGATTCCAACAACGAATCCGCTACTAGGGTCACTGTATGGAGGAATTGGCGTTGGTCTTGGGATCGGAATTGTATATCGAGGTAGAGGATCAACAGGCGGCATGAGCATTCTTGCCAGAATCGTGCAGAAATACAGTGGCCTGAGTTACTCTCTATGTGTAGTCATTATGGATGCCACTGTTATTATTATGGCTGCTTTTGTATTGTCATTGGAACAGTCTCTCTATGCGTTGATTGGGTTGTATGTTACCGGTAAAGTGATCGATGCCGTTGAGATGGGGCTCGGCTTCTCTAAGGTGGCTTATATTATCTCCAACCAGACGGAAGCGATTAGCAAAGTGATTCTGGATGACTTGGATCGCGGATTGACGAAGCTGGAAGCCAAAGGCGGTTACACTGACGATCAACGAACAGTACTGATGGTCGTGGTTGGGCAAAATGAGGTTCCTAGACTCAAAGCGTTGATCCGGTCTGTGGACCCGGGAGCTTTTGTCATTATCAGTAACGCGCACGAAGTGCTTGGCGAAGGCTTTAAGCGGGGAGAACATGTATGACAACGTAAGAAAATAGCAAGTGAGCCGTGTAGGCTCATTAGTTTGGAAGTTCAAGACAAGAAAAAACAGGCACATCCTTCTCCGAAATGACGGGAGAGGATGTGCCTGTTTTTTTACTATTACTATAATTTCAACTAAACATAACGATAACGGAGAAGACAGAAATAGCCTGAAGAAGCGAAGCGTTCGCCTAAAAGCTTTCTGAAGGAAAGCTACTTCGGAAGGCGATTCTGTCATTGGAGTGCCACCGCTACAGAATCGGAGACAGCAGACGGGAAATCGCTTCTTTGAAGCGGATGATCAGACTGCGTTTTTTGTATTCCTCAAGCGTCATCTCCCGCGAGACATGCAGGTCATGCTCAAAGGTATGTACAAGAGCTGTCGCAATCGTCTCATCGTACATAAAAGCATTAACCTCAAAGTTTAACCGGAAACTGCGGTAGTCAATATTGGCGGTTCCGACAGATGCAACCAAACTGTCAATGATAAGTGTTTTGGCATGAATGAAACCATTGTCGTATATAAATACTTTGGCGCCAACCTTCAACAACTCACCAATATAAGATAACGTAGCCCAATATACGAAAGCATGGTCGGGCTTATTTGGAATCATGATGCGAACATCAATGCCGGACAGACACGCGAGACGAATAGCTTCGAATACACTGGCATCCGGGATAAAATAAGGCGTTTGAATCAGAATCGATTGTTTGGCCCCGTTAATCATCTTAAGATAACTGTTCTTGATATGCTCGGTCTCTGCATCCGGTCCACTGGAGACAATCTGCATGGCAATCTTTCCTGTGCCCTCAATATGAGGGAAATGCGCGGGAACATAAGGTGTGTCGTGTTGCTTGGACGCTTCATTCCAATCCAGGAGAAAACGGGTCTGCAGCGCATGAACGGCGTTCCCTTGAATACGCAGATGTGTGTCACGCCAGTAACCGAATTTCGAGTTCAAGCCCAGATACTCATCTCCGACATTAAACCCGCCCGTGTATCCAAGGTTACCATCGATGATGACAATCTTCCGGTGGTTCCGGTAGTTCATTCGCAAGTTGATCAGACTGAATTTGGATGGGAAAAAGACTTCAACCAGACCGCCTGCTTCGCGCAATTCTTTGAAAAAGCGTTTGGATACCCGCCGTGATCCGAGCGCGTCATACAGTAATCGGACTTTGATGCCTTCCCGCGCTTTGCGGATAAGTGCATCCCGGATTTTTTTGCCCAGCCGGTCGCCTCTATAAATGTAGTATTGAACGTGCACGTGATCCTGAGCCGCTTCGATGTCGTCCAGGAGCCGCTGGAATTTGTCTGTTCCATCCGTAATGATCTCGACCGCATTGTCCTCTGTTAACAGAGCACCGTTCTGCTTCAGGTTCATATAGATCATATCCTGGCTACTCTCGGTTGCATGGTTGCGGAAAGGGGTGCGGTTATCGTGCAACTGCGTGAGCTGGGCTTCAATACGTTCCTCTAGCCCGAGCTTCTTACGTTCTTTCCATTGGAAAAGCCGGTATCGGGTCAGGTTCTGACCGGTTAGAAGATAAAGTACAAACCCAAACACCGGAATAAAGTTCAAGACGAGCAGCCAAGCCCAGGAAGCGCTAGCATCCTTCCGTTCGAAGAAAACGACTGCTGCGGCAAAAATAATATTCAGGCCCAGGAGTACAATAAGTAAAATGGATTCGATATGCACTATAGTCCCCCACGTCCTCATAATGACGATCATGAATCTATTCATATGTCCTTGATTAGCAGGTTAGTTATGAATGAGACCCTGATTGTAATGTTTCCTACTAATACGTATTTTAACAGATGTATACCTATTCGTCCCGGATGTTAAAAAAGATATGTTCGGATTGGATGGAAATCCATGTGAAATTGATGATAGAGTGTTGTATTTATATAACCAGAGTTGTATAATAATACACAAATATGCATATAAGCGACGGAATTGCTGTGTTCGGACCTTATTAAGGGATGGCATAGCACAAGTAGCGCATACATCGAGATTGGGGGAGCGAGAGTGAATAACAAATTAAAAGTGGCAATCGTCGGTTCCACCGGCTACGGCGGGGTGGAGCTGATTCGTTTTTTCCAGAACCATCCGCTGGTTGAAATCACATCGGTGATCTCATCATCGAGCAGTGGTGAATCCATCGCAGATGGGTTTCCGCATTTGACGGACGTGATTCACAGGCCGCTCGACGGCGTCGATCCGGCTGAAATTGCGAGTCGTGCAGATCTGGTATTCACAGCGACCCCGTCCGGCGTAAGTGCGAAGCTCGTACCAAGCCTGCTGGCAGCAGGGCTTAAGGTCATAGATCTGTCTGGTGATTTCAGACTCAAAGATGGAGCAGTGTATGAAGAGTGGTATAAACACCCGGCTCCACCGAGTGAGTTGCTGGAACAAGCGGTGTATGGAATGGCTGAGGTGTACGGAGATGAAGTGAAGGGCAAAAACTTTATTTCCAATCCAGGCTGTTATCCGACCGCTACACTTCTCGGACTTATTCCTGCGGTAGAAGCGGGATGGATTGATCCATCCACCATTATCATTGATGCCAAATCGGGCGTATCGGGAGCGGGACGAGGAGCAAGTTTGACGACCCATTATGCAGAGATGAATGAGAATTTCAAAGCCTATAAACTGAATAAACATCAACATATTCCCGAGATTGAACAAGTGCTTGGCAGTATAACGGGAACGCCTGTTACGGTTACCTTCACAACACATCTGGTGCCAATGACACGTGGAATCATGAGTACGATGTATGCCAGCCTCGTGGGGGAACACAGTGACCGGGAGATCGTGGATTTGTACCGCAAATATTATGAGAACAGACCTTTCGTACGTGTACGTGAACCGGGTATCTGGCCTTCTACCAAAGAAGTGTACGGATCCAACTATTGTGATATCGGATTTGCGGTAGATCCTCGCACAGGGCGTTTGACGATTATTTCGGTCATCGACAACCTGGTGAAGGGTGCTTCCGGGCAAGCGATTCAAAATATGAACCTGATGATGGGATGGGAGGAGAACCTCGGGCTGAACATGACACCGGTATATCCATAAGGAATGAAATTCAAGAGGAGCATTGTTACATTCGATGTAAAAGTGCATTCTCGGAGTCACTTAAGGAGAACGGATCAGGTTAAGCAGGCGATCATCAGCATATAGCTGAACGCATACGGGGGATATGATATGGGAACGAATGTGGAGCAACAGACTTTTACCGTGATTGAGAACGGAACAATTGTAACTCCGGGGGGGTTCACTGCGGGTGGACTTCACTGCGGATTGAAAAAAACATCTCGCAATGACATTGGAGCGATCCGCTGTGAGGTACCGGCTACAGCTGCTGCTGTGTATACAACGAACGTGTTTCAGGCGGCGCCACTCAAAGTAACGCGCGAAAGCTTGAGCAATGGGCGCCTTCAGGCTGTCATTGTTAATAGCGGCAACGCCAATGCATGTACAGGGCAACAAGGTGAAGAAGATGCTTATGCGATGCGTTCAGCCGCTGCGCGTGAGTTGGGTGTGGCAGAAGAGGACGTTGCTGTGGCTTCCACAGGTGTCATTGGTGAATTGCTCAAGATGGATGCTGTACATTCAGGCATCAAGGCGCTTCCGAAGCAACTGGGCAAGGAGTTAAATGAGGCGGAACAATTTTCACAAGCGATTCTGACAACGGATTTGGTGAAAAAGGAAGCCTGCGTCTCCGTTATGGTTAACGGCAAGACGGTTACGATTGCGGGTGCCGCCAAAGGCTCGGGTATGATTCACCCGAATATGGCGACAATGCTCGCTTTCATGACCTCTGACGCGGTCATTGGTGCAGAAGCGTTGCAGCGCCTGCTGCGCCAGGCAACGAATCATACATTCAACATGATTACTGTAGATGGAGATACAAGTACGAATGACATGCTGGTAGCCATGTCTAGTGGGTATGCAGGCAATGAAGAGCTGACGATGGAGCACCCGGATTGGGACGCTTTTGCAGCTGGATTCACCTATGTATGCCAAGTGCTGGCCAAAGCCATTGCTCGCGATGGCGAAGGAGCAACCAAATTGGTTGAGGTAGAAGTTGCAGGTGCGGTAAGTGATGAGTCCGCACAAGCGATTGCCAAAACCGTCATTGGTTCCAGTCTGGTGAAATCCGCCATGTTCGGCGCTGATGCCAACTGGGGACGGATTATTGCAGCCGTAGGGCGTGCAGGACAGCCGGTGAACCCGGATACCGTGGATATCCGTTTGGGAGAGATCTCGGTACTCGCGCAGTCCCGCCCAGTCGTATTCGACGAAGAAGCGGCACTGGCGTATTTACAAACTGATACGGTTCGCATTGTGGTGGATCTGCACCACGGCGAAGGAACTGCAACGGCCTGGGGCTGTGACCTGACGTATGACTACGTCCGAATTAACGCAGCATACCGCACGTAATAAGAATTATTACTTTTACACGGTACGGAGAATGCAGCTTTCCTAAGAGAAGCTGCTTCGTAAAATATGTTGAAAATTAAATATGAGATTTAAACTCAACCTTTGTGTTTGACAACTGGCGAAGGCAGTGGAGGAGTCGGAATCGATTCTGTAGAAGCGAAGCGTGCGCCTTTGTCTCCGGGTTTTCCCTTTAAAAAGGGAATCAAAAAAACCTGGAGACAACAGCGATCAAAAGAACGATCCGGATCTGTAACGTTCAGCCGCTTTCAGTCAAGCATCTATTAAGTGTTAAATCTGTTTTTAAAAAAATGAACGAAAGGAGTTGCTCTCTTGAATTCAACATTGCCAAATGATAGTACCGCAACGGAAGCGGGTACTGAGAAGCAGATGTTTGTCATGAAATGTGGAGGAAGTACGCTCGCAGCGTTGCCTGAATCTTTCTTTGCGGATCTGCGTGATTTGCAGTCTCAGGGTACGCAGCCAGTTATCGTGCATGGTGGGGGTCCTGCCATCTCGGATAACCTGGCAAAGCTCGGTATCGAAACTGAATTCGTTAACGGTCTACGCAAGACGACTGAACCTGTACTGGACGTAGTAGAGATGGTGCTTGCGGGCAGTATCAACAAACAGATCGTGCGTCTGATTCAACGTGTGGGTGGTCGTGCACTAGGCTTGTCTGGCGTGGACGGGGGTCTGATCCAGGCTAAACCTGTTACAAACCACGCAGAGATCGGTTGGGTAGGCGATGTCACTGGCGTGAATGCAGAGATTATCCAAGGCATCGTTAACATGGGTTATATGCCGGTTATCGCACCAGTTGGCGTAGATGCAACCGGACAGCGTTACAACATCAACGCAGATACAGCTGCGGGTGCAGTGGCGTCTCATCTCGGCGTGAGTCGGATGATTGTCGTGACTGACGTTCCTGGCATCATGAAGAACGTAGGCGGCGAGAAAAAAGTACTGCCATCCGTATCTGTACAAGAGATTGAGGACATGATCCAGACCGGAGAAATCTATGGCGGCATGATTCCCAAAGTACGTGCAGCAATCGCATGTATCCATGGCCAAGTACGTGAGGTCGTCATCGTAGACGGCAGCGAACCCCAAATTCTGAGCCGAGTACTTGGCGGAGAAATCATCGGAACAAGAATTATCCGTATGCAATAATTTGCTCTCGATGCGCTAGGGTCTTAATAGCCTTATATTATATATAAAAATATGTGCACGATTTTTTTGTGAATCTGGGTGTAACGCGATAACAGAAGAGTGCAGAGCCAATCTGAAGAAAAGACGCAAGAACGGAGAGGACAGAAATAACCTGAAGAAGCGAAGCGTGCGCCTTTATCCCTGGAGTTCAACCTTTAGAAAATTAATCAAAGAAATCCGGGGATAACAGCGATCGGAAGGTTGTTCTGTCATCGAAGTGGAAGTATGCATACGTTCGGAAGATGGACGGCAATCGAAGTGGTTTAGTGTTATGTTTAATTCACCTTAGGCGTGCACCAACCAATAAGGAGTGATATGGTCATGGCAAAAGGCAACGAACAGCCAGGTTCTGGCACAGCGGTAGCGGGCGCAACAGCAACAGGGGCAGCGGCACAGACGGAAAGCTCGCTTTTCCAAACGTATGCGCGTTATCCAATCAGTCTGGTTAAAGGTAAAGGCAGCTGGTTATGGGATGACCAGGGCAATCGCTATCTTGATTTCATGTGCGGACTCGCTGTAACTAGCCTGGGCCATGCACCGGAGAAAATCGGAGCCAAGCTGAAAGCTCAGATTGATGAGCTGTGGCATGTATCCAACCTGTTCCAGATTCCGGGCCAGGAGAAAGCAGCAGCATTGTTGACAGCCAATACATGCGCTGACGCGGTGTTTTTCTGTAACAGTGGCGCTGAAGCGAACGAAGCAGCTATCAAAGTTGCACGTCGTTATCACCAGAAGGTGAAAGGCACAGATCGGTATGAAGTGATTACCTTTGCCCAATCCTTCCATGGACGGACGCTTGCGACACTGACAGCAACTGGACAGGATAAGGTGAAAGAAGGATTTTTGCCATTGCCAGCCGGATTTGTAACTGTACCTTTGCACGATATTCCTGTACTGGAAGCGGCAATTGGACCTAATACGGCAGCTATTATGCTGGAGATGGTTCAAGCCGAGGGTGGTGTATATCCGGTCGAACCAGAATTCGTCAAACATGTACGGAAATTGTGTGACGAGCACGGTTTGCTTCTGATTGTCGATGAAGTACAGACTGGAATGGGACGTACAGGCAAACTGTTTGCGCACGAGCACTACGGCATTGAGCCAGACGTGTTCACTGTTGCCAAAGGTATCGGCAGTGGTTTCCCTGTGGGAGCGATGCTGGGTAAAGGCTTCTTGCGGGATGCGTTCACGCCAGGCAGTCATGCGACAACATTTGGCGGAACACCGCTCGCTTCATCCGTTGTCATTGCGACAATTGAAACGATGCTGGAAGATCGTTTGCCAGAGCGTGCAGCGGAGATGGGTGAATACCTGATGAGCTCCCTGCGGAATCGTCTGGCGGGCAATTCCTTTGTGAAGGAAGTTCGTGGCTTGGGATTGCTGGTCGGCATCGAATGTGCTGAGCCGGTAGGCGATATCGTGCTTGCTGGGCAAAAACGCGGTATTTTGTTTGTCTCGGCAGGACCGAATGTGATTCGTTTGCTTCCGAACCTGTATGTGAGCAAAGAAGAGATCGACGAGGCGGTATCCTTGGTAGCCACATTGATCGAAGAGCACGTAGCGGCGAAAGCCTAACATACAAATGAGAACCTTTCTGTCTCGGGGCCATTACTGGCCTCGAAGCAGAATGAGATGATGAATCCCTGTAGCCGCGCGGTGTACTTGCGGAAGATGAACTTGAGAAGCACTTAGACAAGATGTTAATACTGCTCTCTCTTCTGCCCATGCGGGTGCAGGGAACCGGAAATAAGGAGGACATTATAGATGACAGCACAACAGACGGAAAAGATTCAAAAGATTGATCTGAGAGGCCGGGATTTTATCGAATTCACGGACTACACAGCCGAGGAGATTCGTTATTTGCTTGATCTCGCGATTGAGATTAAAGGCAAGCAAAAAAGCGGTGTGCCCTTTCAACCATTGAAAGGCAAGACGATCGGACTTATTTTTGAAAAATCATCCACACGTACACGTGTATCCTTTGAAGTGGGTATGTTCCAATTGGGGGGACACGCACTTTTCCTGAGCAAAAATGATATCCAGCTGGGTCGCGGGGAAACAACACATGATACTGCCAAAGTATTGTCACGCTACCTAGACGGCATCATGATCCGTACCTTTGGACACCATAATGTAACTGAACTGGCAGAGCATGCTGATGTTCCAGTCATTAACGGCCTGAGCGATGCGGCGCATCCTTGTCAGGTGCTGGCGGACTTCCAAACGGTGCTGGAGCACAAAGGCAAGCTGGCAGGTCTGAAAATGGCCTACATCGGAGATGGCAACAATATGGCGCACTCCCTGATGCTCGGTGCAGCGAAGATGGGGATGCATGTTGCTGTAGCAACGCCAGAAGGCTATGAGCCGGATAGCGCAGTTGTGGAGCAGGCGCGTATCATTGCACAGGAGAGCGGTTCTGAAGTGACTGTAACGTACAGTGCACAGGAAGCTGCGAAAGATGCAGATATCGTGTATACGGATGTATGGGCGAGCATGGGCTTTGAGGAAGAGCAGAAGATTCGGGAGCAGGCATTTGCGGCATATCAAGTGGACGAGGAACTGATGAAAGGCGCGAAGCCAGACTACATGTTCTTGCACTGTCTGCCAGCACACCGTGGCGAAGAAGTGAGTGCCGGTGTAATTGACGGACCAAACTCTCTGATCTTTGATCAGGCGGAGAATCGCTTGCATGCACAGAAAGCATTAATGGCTGCATTAATGAGCGAATAGATGCTGTTTGTCTTTATGGGTTGATTTTAGGCGCAGATTTCGCGATGATAGATTCATCTATAATGTACTTTAAAAAGTTAATTAAACAAGAAGCATACACAAAAACGGAGAGACAGAAAAAGCCTGAAGAAGCGAAGCGTGCACCTGAAAGCTTTCTGAAAGAAAGCTGCATCGGAAGCATAGGCTATCCCCGGATTTTACCCTTTGTCATAACGGGATGAAAAAATCTGGGGATAACAGTGATCGGAAGGGTTTTCTGGCTCGTAGGATTCAGTGTATGAAGGCTCTGTTTAACTTAACTGATCTTGGGGAGGACCATCACACATGGCTAAGGAAAAAATTGTACTCGCGTATTCAGGCGGGTTGGACACATCTGTAATTTTGAAATGGTTGAAAGAAACATATGATGCAGAGATTATCGCATTCACAGCGGATATTGGACAAAAGGATGAATTGGACGGTTTGGAGGAAAAAGCACTGGCAACAGGCGCTTCCAAAGTATACATTGACGATCTGCGCGATGAATTCGCAAAAGATTTCATCTATCCGATGTTCCAGGCTGGCGCCCTCTATGAAGGACAATACCTGCTCGGTACAAGTATCGCTCGTCCACTGATCGCTAAACGCATGGTGGATATCGCTCGTGCAGAAGGTGCTACAGCCATCGCTCACGGCGCTACAGGTAAAGGAAATGACCAAGTTCGCTTTGAGTTGAACGCGGCTGCACTGACACCAGACATTAACGTAATTGCACCTTGGCGTTTGGAAGAATTCCGTAACCAGTTCCCGGGACGTGCCGAGATGATTGCTTACGCTGAAAAACATGGCATTCCGGTAACCGCTTCTGCGGCTAAACCATACTCGACAGACCGTAACCTGCTGCATATCAGCTATGAGAGCGGTGTGCTCGAAGATCCTTGGTTCGATCCAAGTGCGGACGAGAACAAAGACATGTTCCTGCTGAGCAGTGCACCTGAAGATGCACCAGATCAAGCGGAATATGTTGAACTGGAATTCGAAAAAGGTGACTGTGTTGCGCTGAACGGTGAGCGTTTGAGCCCACTGCAAGTGATGGAGCAACTGAACGAGTTGGGTGGCAAACATGGTATTGGCCGTGTAGATATGGTCGAGAACCGTTTTGTTGGTATGAAGAGCCGTGGCGTGTACGAGACACCAGGTGGAACAATCTTGTTCACAGCACATCGCAAAATGGAATCCATCACGATGGACCGTGAAGTGATGAACCTGCGTGATAGCCTGATCACACGTTATAGCACACTGGTATACAACGGTTTCTGGTTCGCACCAGAACGTTTGGCGCTGCAAGCGCTGGTGACTGAAAGCCAGAAAAATGTAACAGGTACCGTTCGTGTGAAATTGTATAAAGGCAACATCATCGGCGCAGGTGTGAAAAGTCCTGTCAGCCTCTACAATCCAGACATCGCAACGATGGAAGCTGATCCAACGCAAGCCTACGATCAAGGCGATGCAACAGGCTTTATCCGCCTGAATGCACTGCGTTTGAAAGTAAACTCCGGCGTGGAGCAAAACAAAAACTAATTTCAACCTGCACAATAAAGCTACATCAATATAAATGACAAGGCAGGCCGTTCTTGCACATCTGGCAGGAACGGCTTTGTCCATGAGCGAAAGGGGAGTACTCACCGTGAGCAAGCTGTGGGGAGGACGTTTTACGAAACAAACCAATCATTTGGTTGAGGAATATACGGCATCGATTAATTTTGACAAAGCTTTGGCTGAGGAAGACATTCAGGGCAGTCTGGCCCATGTAACGATGCTGGGCAAATGCGGCATTCTTCCGGCGGAAGATGTAGAGACCATCAAAGAAGGTCTGATCACCGTTTTGCACAAAATCCGTGCAGGTGAAGTGGAATTCTCCGTATCGGACGAAGACATCCACATGAATATTGAGAAAAACCTGATCGAGACGATTGGCCCTGTAGGCGGCAAATTACATACAGGCCGTAGCCGGAACGACCAAGTTGCAACGGACATGCACTTGTACCTGCGCGAGCGTGTGGTTGGATTTGTGGGCATGCTGCATTCCTTGCAGGAAGCACTGATTGGACAAGCGAAAGATAACCTCGATACAATCGTACCGGGTTATACGCATCTTCAACGGGCACAGCCGATTTTGTTCGCCCATCACCTGATGGCGTATGTATCCATGTTCCAACGGGATGCGGAGCGTCTGATGGACAGCTATAAACGCATTAATATCCTGCCACTGGGCGCAGGTGCGCTCGCAGGCACAACATTCCCGATTGACCGTCATTTTGTGGCGGAACAACTGGGCTTCGATGGTGTGTACGAGAACAGTCTGGACGCAGTAAGCGACCGTGACTTCATCGTGGAGTTCCTGGCAGCCGCTTCCCTCATCATGACTCACTTGTCCCGTTTGAGCGAAGAGTTGGTACTGTGGAGCAGCACGGAGTTTGGTTTTGTGGAATTGGACGACGCATTCTGCACAGGCAGCAGCATCATGCCGCAGAAGAAAAACCCAGATGTTCCTGAACTCGTTCGTGGTAAAACAGGACGTGTGTACGGCAACCTGATCGGCTTGCTGACGGTACTGAAATCTCTTCCACTGGCTTATAACAAGGATATGCAGGAAGACAAAGAAGGCATGTTCGACACGGTAGCAACGCTAGAGGGTGCGCTGCAACTGTTCGCTCCAATGGTCGCGACAATGACAGTGAACAAGGATCGGATGCGTCAAGCGGTCAACCAGGATTTCTCCAACGCTACGGATATTGCCGACTTCCTCGTAGGCGAGGGCTTGCCTTTCCGTCAGGCGCATGAAGTGATTGGTAAAACAGTGCTGTACTGCATCCAGAACAGCAAGTATTTGCTGGATCTGACGATTGATGAATTCCGTCAGTTCTCACCATTATTCGATGACCGGATCTATGACGTGCTTCAACCGGAAGCGGTAGTGAACGCTCGTAATGTATACGGCGGAACAGCTTCGGGTCAAGTCGCTGAAGCCATCGGACGCAGTGAGAAGGTACTGGAGATTACTGAGCAATGGATTACGAACCGCGGTTAATACCACGGCTATTATAGGCATCCTTACAGATACGACTACGACAGTACAACAAAGAAGCAGGCCAGAGAACTTCGTTCTCAACGGCCTGCTTCTTTGTGTATTACAGCGGTCTAGATACATTCAATTCAACGGCAAGCAGAAGGTTGTTCCGTCATCGGATTACCTGTCTTCATGATCCGCAGGAGCTCCCAATGCTCCACTAGTCCCGCTTGGGTAAAGGCAACCATCTTAGTACATCCTGAATCTTCGTATCCCAATAACCCCAATCATGCCCACCTGGTTCTTCCTCGTACGTCAGTTCGAATTCCGTCTGTTCACAGGCTTGGCGGAAGGTTTGATTATCCTCATACAGGAAATCTTCCGTTCCGCAACATTGGTAGAGCAGAGGCCGCTGGCCTTGGCTTTCTTTTAACAGATGAATGAGATCATTCTCAGTGCCTGCCACCTTTGGTCCGAAAATCCGTTGTAACTCAGTCTGTTGCAATGCTGAGGATGCGTTTCTATCCATATGTGCAGACATATCGAGTGCTCCAGACAAACTGGCAGCTGCAGCATATTGATCTGGTTTACGAAGGGCCAGCTTGAACGCCCCATAGCCACCCATGGATAATCCGGCAACGAAATTGTCCTCCCGTTGATCTGACAGCGGGAAGAAAGAACGAGCAAGTGCGGGCAGTTCTTCACTGATAAAGCTCCAGTAACGTCCGCCTTCTACCATATCCGTATAGAAGCTGCGATGTACCTGTGGCATAACAACAGCGATCCCGAGGTTGGCCACATAACGTTCGATGGAAGTCCGGCGCAGCCAGATGGAATCATCATCAGACAGACCGTGCAACAGGTACAGGGTTGGGTGCAGTCCTTTGCCGGTCACATTCTCCATGCCGATCTGATTGTGGGTTTGTTGCGGTAGAATGACATGCATGCTGGTACTTAATCCAAGCGTATCGGAGTAAAAATCACATTTGATTAGTGCCATGAGTATAAGAAACCCCTTTCATAAGTTCGTTAACCACGTGTTCTGACATGAGACGATGGGATGGAGTTCGGATGTCTGGAACTCCAAAGTGTTTATATGTAACAGGTTATACGCATTGTTCTTCCATTGCAATAACAAGATCAGTCTACAACGTAACAATGTTATGTTACACTGACTTCAATATAAAGGGGGACCATATATGACGGATGATTTGATCTCCAAAAAAGAACTACTGGACCTCACAGGGATCTCGTACGGCCAGTTATACCGCTGGAAGCGGAAAAATCTCATTCCGGAAGAATGGTTCATTCGGAAGTCGTCCTACACCGGACAAGAGACCTTTTTTCCAAAACAACAGATTTTACTCCGTATTGACAAGATTCTTAATATGAAAGACGGATTGTCGCTGGATGAGCTGGCAGACGTGTTCTCACCTACATTGGGCGAAGTGGAGATGTCTGCTTCACAACTATTAGAGCGAAACATTGTTTCACAAATCTCACTGGATCTGTTGCAAGAAGCAGGTCGGGAACAACCGCTGTATGCTTTGGAGCAGATCATGATGCTCTACGTCCTTGATAAGCTGTTAATGAGTGGAGACATTACGCGGCAAGAGGGTGCGTTGCTGATCGATGTCATGTCTGAACATTATTATCGTTTCACAGGCAAACCCAGCGAACTAGTGCTTACCCGTAAGATGGGTGTCCCATCATTCATGCTGGTGACAGCAGGAACGGAGTTTTATTTTGACAATGGTGTAAAGGTGGTTCTTAGGCAGCCCATGGGAACATTTATGGAAGAATTAAAACTCAAATTGGGATAAGGAGAGGGTCTTCTATGGTAGAGCGAAATAAGCGAAATGATCTGAACGTAGCGGGCATAAGTCAAACAGCAGGCGGGGAGTTTCATCTTGTATCTATTGATGGCATGGCTAAGGTGAATGGTAACCTGGACTGCACTTCTAGGAAGTGAATGGAACATTGAAGATGCACGGTGCTTTGAGCTCCGAGAGTGCAACGATTAACGGGATGTGCACGTTGAATGGCCCTTTGACCAGCTCGCTGAGCATATGAAAGTGGTCGGTGAGCTTTATCTGTCAAGCGATTGTCAGGCGGAAAGTATCAAGCTGAACGGGCAATTGACGATAGCGGGAATGCTCAGCGCTGAACATATGACACTCAAAATCATGGCGCCATCCGAAGTCAAGGAAATGGGCGGTTCCATCATCTCTGTGAAGAGTGGCCGGATGAATGACTTGTTTACGGGGAGTAAATCGATTCTTAAGGCACAGATTATCGAAGGTGATGATATTGAATTAGAGAATACGGAGGCCGAGATTGTCCGTGGAGATCAAATAAAAATCGGTCCAGGCTGCCGGATTGGTACAGTGGAATACCGTTCATCTCTGCAAGTTCATCCGCAATCGGAAGTTTTAGCGCAAAGCAATCGGTCTTTGGACTGATTAACGCAGACTTCCTTTCGGATATACTAATGCAGTCATATGAATAGAGCGTGAATGGAGAGATTGAGTACAATGGTTGCACGTAAAAACAGTATTGGATTGGTGCTGGCAGGGTTACTGCTCAGCATACTAATGGCCTCGATGGATAATACCATCGTGGCAACAGCTATGGGGGATATTGTCGGGAAACTGGGTGGGCTCGACAAGTTCGTCTGGGTTACCTCCGCGTACATGGTGGCTGAGATGGCGGGAATGCCGATCTTCGGTAAGCTATCGGATATGTATGGCCGGAAGAAGTTTTTTGTATTTGGTATTATTGTGTTTATGCTTGGCTCGGCGCTATGCGGAACGGCAACGTCTATTGTGGAATTGACGATATACAGAGCGATTCAAGGTATTGGTGCAGGTGCCCTGGTGCCGATTGCATTTACGATTATGTTTGATGTTGTTGCACCAGAATCACGCGGCAAATTGGGTGGATTGTTTGGAGCGGTTTTCGGCCTCTCCAGCGTATTTGGACCCCTGCTCGGTGCTTACATTACCCAGTATGCGACATGGGAATGGGTATTTTATATCAACCTGCCACTCGGCTTGATTGCATTTGTGTTTATTGCATTCTTCTATAAAGAATCCCATCAGCATCAATCTCAACAGATCGACTGGCTGGGTGCGGTAACGCTGATCGGTGCTGTTGTGTGTCTGATCTTCGGTCTGGAACTGGGCGGCAAAACGTTTGCCTGGGGTTCCTGGCAGATTCTTGGCTTGTTTGCCGGATTCGTAGCACTAGCGCTGCTGTTCCTGTTTGCAGAAACGAGAGCCAAGGAACCGATCATCTCCTTCGGCATGTTCCGCAACCGTGTCTACTGGTCCAGTAACGTCATTGGTATGTTCAGTGGTGCGGCGTTCATTACAGCATCCGTGTACATTCCGATCTTCATACAGGGAGTACTTGGTGGTAAAGCGACCAACTCCGGTCTCGTACTTCTGCCCATGATGCTGGGGTCTGTTGTGACGGCGTCCTTGGGCGGAGTGTTGATGACCAAAATCAAGTATCGCAATATCATGATCCCTACGTTGGCTTTGCTTGTCATTGGACTTGGATTGCTGACTACGCTGGATGAGAATTCGTCCCTTTGGACGATACGTATCTACATGGTGATGGTTGGTCTTGGTGTCGGTGCTTCGTTCTCCGTACTTAGCAATGCAGCCATGAACGCGTTTGAACCTCAAAGACGTGGAGCAGCAAGCTCCACACTTAACTTTTTGCGGTCCCTCGGTATGACGATGGGCATTACGATCTTTGGTATCGTACAGAGCCAGGTGTTTACGCGCAAAATGAACGATGCCCTTGCTGGTTCAGCTGCGGAAGCAGGCGGTGCTTCAGCGGGCGGTATGCCTCAGGGAGTGAATCTGACCGATCCACATGCGTTGCTCTCACCAGAACTCAGACAGGCAATTCCGCCTCAGGTGCTTGACACCATCACACATGCACTGTCTTCTTCCATTGTGCAGTTATTCGCCTGGGCTGTGATTCCAGCTGCACTCGCGTTGGTCGCTTCCTTCTTCATGGGAAAAGAGAAGATGGTCGTAGGCGAAGAAAAAGGTGAATACACAGGCGGTCACTAAGCCTTTATGCAGAAAACTGTAAGTTACGTATAGCGGCTAATCGTAGTTTATTACAACTCGAATACCTATCTTAAAACATGGAAAGACACACTTCTGGCGTATCCTCAAAAGGGACGTGAAGTGTGTCTTTTTGTTTTCGTAGGATCAGCTGATCCTTGAATGCCTGAATTACGGATTGAGCCTAAGGCTGTTTCGTATCGCTAACCCCGTCCTCGACCACAGAAGGCCCTTGTGGATCAGGCAGGCTGCTATGACCAGAGCGGGCAATCAGACGATTCTGAGCTTTGTACGTATCCCGTGTGATCGTTTTGGATTCGACCACTTTGCCGTCTACACTCTTGGTTCTTACCGTCTCGACAATATATCCAGGCTGTCCGTCTTGCAGCACCTGCTGGGCACCATCAGGCAATACCGTACTGGACACATACTTTACAGGAACACTTAATGTTTCAATGGTACGAGATTCAAGGGCATAGCTGACGCTTTCCGGGAATGTCCCAAAAAATTTCACGACCAAACTCCCGTTTATGACTTCGGCATGGATCAGCAAGGACTTGCCTGTATTGTTTTTGAAGCGAAAATTGATGGCTCCCGAGGCAAAGGTGGCATCCAATCCTTTCGGCAAGTATTTGACGGGCAGGGAGTGATTGCGACGCTCAATAATATCGAGACCCGTCAACAGTGCTGCGTTATACACTGTACTGGATACCTGGCAGATTCCACCCCCAATCCCGGGGGTCAGTCTTCCGTTCACAATGACCGGTGCCTCACGAAACCCATAATCCTTTTCAGCTTTACGGACGACCTTCTCATAATCGAACACGGCATCCGGAGGCAAAATCATGCCGTTAATCGCTTCCGCGGCTGCGCTAACATTATGTATCCGGCCTTCACTGCTATTGCCAAGACCCGTGGAGAACTGGATGATCTTCCGTTCAATGCCTTCTTGGCGAAGAGAGTCAAGGGTTACCTCAGGTTTCAGCGTATACAGTGGTACCTGGATTATCAGCGGAGCTGGTTTCTCATCCGGGTTCAGTGCACTGAAATCCCGGTGCAGCTTCGTCTGAATGAGACTTGTGAGCGTATCCCAATCAATCCGGCGGACACCCTTTTCCGGGATATACTGGACTTGGTCACTTGCGGTAATGCGGCGAACGGCGTTCGCAGGTGTACCGAAGGTTTCTTTTTCCCAGGCAGGGCTGAGATGTTCTTGGAGTGGTTCTAAGTGGTGGGTCATATCCAGAGAGAACTCTTTCGGAAAATGATAACGTGCATAAGCGCGTTCCCACAGGTTACCTTCCTCAAGCTGCTGTATTGCGGACTCAAAGCTGTTAACGTTGTAGCTTACTCCCACCTGGGCTGCGGTATGCGTCATGGTCTTGGGGTCAGGTTCAGTCACTTCAAGGGTGACAGGCCAGTCCTCCAGCTTTTGGATCCGTTCATCGATTGCATGCAAAACTTCCTTACGGTTCTTCCCTTCTACCGCCCAGCCCCCAACATGGACGTCTTTGGGCAGGGCAGGCTGATTCACGTACATATACAACAATCCATAGGACGCGGAGCCGATCAAGAGGATGGAGAATAGAACAATGACCGTCAGATGTATTTTTTTCATAACCGTACGCTCCTTTATACTTCAGTTGTTCCCGACTTTGTAACACTTTCTATATATATGATCCAATGCAGGAAAACTTTCGGGTACTCAATAGGTAACAAATTTGTTACAATAAACTTCATATGAATCCATGCTTCACCATCAAAACAGGGACGACGTGGATTTTTTCCTGATGAAATTCAGGTCTTTTTAAAGGAAATGCCGGGATTGTGTCGAAATGATAATGGCTAACTATGTGAGCAGGAAGTGATGATGTGATAGAAATGCAGGACGTGTGGAAGACCTACGCCAATGGGACCCACGCATTACAAGGGGTGTCGGTGAAGATCGACCGCAATGAATTTGTCTATATCGTCGGTCCGTCCGGCGCAGGCAAATCGACATTTATGAAATTGATGTACAGAGAAGAAGTTCCGACCAAAGGACAAATATCCATTAACGGATTTAATATTGGTAAATTGAAGCCAAGAAAGATTCCTTATGTGCGTCGTAACATCGGCGTTGTGTTCCAGGATTTTCGTCTGCTGCCACGGATGACAGCATTTGAGAATGTGGCATTTGCGATGGAAGTTATTGAAGCGCCGAAGCGTCATATCAAAAAACGGGTGATGGAAGTGCTCGACTTGGTGGGACTGCGGAGTAAGGCAAATCGCGAACCTTCACAGCTCTCGGGTGGAGAACAGCAACGTATTGCCATTGCACGGGCTATCGTCAATAACCCATCGGTTATAATCGCGGATGAGCCTACAGGAAACCTCGATCCGGAGACGTCATGGGGGATTATGCAACTGCTGGATGAGATTAATTTCCGGGGGACAACCATTGTTATGGCGACCCACAACAAAGATATCGTAAACACGATGCGTAAACGGGTAATCGCCATTGAACGTGGACAGATTGTACGGGATCAGATGAGAGGGGAATACGGTTATGAATTTTAGCACTCTCTTGCGCCATCTGCGGGAGGGATTCAAAAACGTATTCCGCAACGGCTGGATGTCTGTAGCCTCCATCATGTCCATTATTGTGTCGCTGTTGATTCTTGGCGTGTTCATGTTGCTGGTGCTCAATGTAAATTCCATGGCGAATCAGGTTGATAGCCAGGTGGAGATCAGCACGTTTCTTGAATTGAATGTGGATGAGAAACTGCGCACTACCCTGGAGCAAGAAATCAGCGCGATGCCAGAAGTAAGTGAGATCCGTTTTGTTTCCAAGGAAGAAGGACTCAAGGAGTTCCGTGAACGTCTTGGAGAGAGTGCAGATAACGTGCTTAGCGGTTTCGATGTGGATAACAATCCACTGCCGGAGACCATTGAAGTTGAGGTCATTGAACCGGAAACCGTGACTTTTGTGGCGCAAAAAATCGAAGCCTTGAACGAAAAACACCCGGAGAAGCCGATCATGAAAGTGAACTACGGCAAGGAAACGGTGGAAGTATTGTTCAAATTTACGAAACTGGTTCGTAATATCGGATTTATTTTTGTCGGGGGACTGGGTCTGATGTCCATGTTCCTGATCTCGAATACGATTCGCGTAACGATTCTGGCCCGTCGCCGGGAGATCGGCATTATGAAGCTCGTTGGCGCAACCAACACCTTTATTCGTTGGCCTTTCTTTATTGAAGGTGCACTTATTGGATTTATTGGCTCGGTCATTACGGTTGGGGTGCTGTTCGTTGGATATAGCCAGTTAATGGCCACGATTGGTCAGGATGTATTCATGCAGATGCTTAACTTGATTCCGCTCGGCGAAATCTGGTTGCTGTTTGGAACACTGTTGATCGGACTCGGTGTGCTGGTAGGTATTTTGGGAAGTACACTGTCCATTCGGAAATCACTCAACGTTTAATCTTGTTTTCATCGATCGAATTGCAGAATATGTCGAAAAGAATGGTAAAGCAGGTTCATTCATGGACGCTGTTTGACGATATGTAGGAAAGACGGAGTCTTTTAAGATTGAAGAAAGCAAAGAACATGCTGTTCACCACCTGTGCAGGTTGCTTTCTTGTGAAATCATAGGATGGGGGATCATCATTTTGAAAAAAACCGCTTCGCTGCTGGCCTTAACGTTATTGGCCGGTATGACGCTTCAACCTTCTGACGGATATGCCAAGAGTAGCATCAGCGATATTGACCAGCAGATTCAGCAACTGGAGAACAAGGCAGCTACTGCCAAGCAGGAGCAGAAAAAAGCCGCTTCCAACAAAAAGGAAGCTCAGCATTACAAGAACAAAACCAATGCTTATCTGAAGGTTGTCATGGAACAGATCAATGTCGTTAGTGATGAACTGGCCAGCGTATCCTTGCAGATCGAGAACACGGAGGAAGATCTCCGTACAACCAAGAAAGACCTTCAAGCGGCAGAAGAACGTATTGTTGCAAGGGAGAAACTTTTGGAGTCACGTGTGCGCCTGATGTATACGGACGGTGCTGTATCGTATCTGGATGTATTGTTGTCCTCCACCAGCTTCACTGACTTTCTGACCCGTGCGGATTCACTCAAAACGATCGTGGATCAGGATCAGCATCTGCTGGATGAACATAAAGCGGACAAGCAACTGGTTGTGGACAAAAAGGCAGAACTGGATGTGCAGTATGCAGAAGCCAAGAGTCTGTATGCACAGAAGAAACAGCGCAAGTCCCAATTGAATGAAAAAGAAGCGGAAAAGCAAGTGCTTCTCGCTTCATATGATGCTAAAATTGAAGAGTCAGAAGAGCTGACACAAGAGCAGGAAGATGTATTGATGCAGATTGCCAGCAAACGTTCGGCACTTCTTCAAGAGAAAAATAAATTGCGTGAACAACAGGCAGCCGCCGCAGCCAAAGCAAAAGCCGCAGCCGCTGCTCGGGCGAAAGCTGCAGCGAAGACGCCAACCAGAGTCAGCTCGGATAGCAGCAGTGAGGTCACGTATTCATCAGGTAATGGTATTTTCTCAAGACCGGTATCTGGCGGACGCATTTCTTCTCCATTCGGTCCCCGTACCCATCCAATTACGGGTGTAGTGGGTAAAATGCATGCTGGTGTTGATTTCGCTGTTCCAACGGGAAGCTCAGTTTATGCTGCTTCTGGCGGAATCGTAATTATGGCTGAATGGTATAGCGGCTATGGCTATACGGTTATTGTGGACCATGGCGGCGGGTTATGGACGTTATATGGTCACTTGCGCGAAGGTGGATTTAAAGTCAGCAAAGGGGACACCGTGAGCAAGGGTGATACCATTGCTGAGTCAGGAAACACAGGGAACTCTACAGGACCTCACTTGCACTTTGAAGTGCGAGACAATGGTACAGCAGTGAATCCAATGAATTATCTGTAAATTCCTTGTCCCCGGACCGAATGGAAAAAACATATTCCGTACAAGCTAGACATATACTAAGCTGGCATGTTTAGGGAATGGATTCCGGCAACAATGGAATCTGACACGCTTCAAAACGAAAGGCGGTGACAAACGGATGATGAAGAAAAGATCGGCGCTACTGCTTGTCATTGTGGGTCTCCTTGGCGGTAGTTTGCTAACCCTGGTATTGATGACTTATCCGGGAATAGCGAGCCAGACCACAGCGGGCGAAGGTTTGCTGGCCAGTGTAACCGGCAATACGCAGCAGAAGAACGATTTGAAGAAGATTGAAACCGCGATGGATTTGATCTCAAGCAACTATTATAAAGACGTGGATCAGACCAAATTGATTGACGGTGCGATCAACGGCATGATGGAATCCCTTGGTGATCCGTATTCCAACTATATGGGGCAGGAAACGGCTACCCAGTTTGAAGAGTCGATCGAAGGTTCATTTACCGGTATTGGTGCAGAGGTATCGTCACAGGATGGAAACGTCGTTGTGGTTTCCCCGATCAAAGGGTCTCCTGCCGAGAAAGCGGGTATTCGTGCGAAAGACATGATTATGTCTGTGAACGGAGAATCCCTGCAAGGTTTGGAACTGAACAAGGCGGTTAACAAAATCAGAGGTCCAAAGGGCAGTGAAGCGAAGGTACAAGTTAAACGTGCTGGATCTTCAGAACTGATTGAATTTGTTATTATACGGGATGACATTGATCTGGAGACCGTATATGCGCACATGGAGGACGGTGGAATTGGCGTTATTGCCATTACCCAATTCTCTCTCAATACAGGTGATCGCTTCAAGGAAGAATTGGCGAAGCTTGAGAAGCAGAACATGAAAGGTCTGGTCATCGATGTACGTAATGACCCAGGCGGTGTATTGCAAGTTGTCATTGATATTGCTGAACAGTTCGTTCCTAAAGGCAAGGTTATTGTGCAAGTTGAAGACAAGAACGGCAAAAAGGAACAAAGTAAATCGAATGGATCAGCCAAAGCTTATCCAATCACAGTCCTGATGAACAAAGGTAGCGCGAGTGCGTCGGAGATTTTGGCTGGTGCATTACAACAGTCAGCAGGCGCTAAGTTGATCGGTGAAAATTCCTTTGGTAAAGGAACCGTGCAGACGAGTTATGACAAGCAAATGGGTGACGGCAGCTTGCTGAAAATTACCATTGCCAAGTGGCTCACACCGAACGGGGACTGGATTCATGAAAAAGGAATCAAACCGGATATTGCGGTAGACCAACCGGATTACTTCTCGGTGGCACCGATTAACAAAGAGAAGTTACCACTTAAATATGACAGCAATAGCACGGATGTGAAAAGTGCGCAGACGATGCTGAGAGGACTCGATTTCAAACCGGATCGTGTGGACGGATACTACGACCAGAAGACAGAAGAAGCGGTCAAGGCATTCCAGAAGCAAAAAGGCATTCAGGCTACAGGCCAGATTGATGAGAAAACCGCTGAATCACTGGAAGCGGCTCTGATTGAACGTATTGCCAATCCTCAATATGATGCACAGCTGAAACGCGCGATCGAAAATGTCTCAAAGGATATTTCGTCCGCAGTGTCGAAGCCATAAAGAAGGCTGATTTTCAGCCTTCTTTTTTTCTGAACCGGCTGAAGGAGAGGGGTGACCGACCACAATGGAATGGGTATGGCCGTGGTTAACTACATTAGGGGAAGCTTTGTTGCAGTTGTTTATTCAGCCGTTTTATTATATTGCGGTGATCCTGATTGCGCTGATCTATCATCGTCAGTTACTGCAGGAGCGTAAATTGTTTCATGTCCGTTTGCAAAGCTCGATCACACAGACGATTCGTGCGGTACTCGGAGGCATACTCATCGGTACCATTGTCTCGATCGTGTCCCTATTTCTCGGTGCACATCTTACACTGGGAAGTCTCATATGCATATGGGCTGCAACGCTAGTTCTATCTTTGTTCCGCATCCGGTATCTGTGTTTTGCTTATGCGGCCGGGTTACTGGGTGTGCTGCAATTTGGTTTGAATCTGGCTTCAGGCTGGCAACCATCGGGTTGGCTGGGTAGTATAACGGAAACGCTACGTACCCTGGATATGCCTGCACTGCTTGTCCTGGCGGCCCTTCTACATATGGGTGAAGCCCTGTTGGTACGCATGCAGGGGGTATCGATGGCATCACCGCTTCTCTTCGAGGGAAAACGCGGGAAACTGGTTGGTGGATATCAATTACAACAATTCTGGGCTATTCCTCTGCTGATTCTTGTTCCAGTCACAGGAGGTGGCGCAGAGCTGGCATGGAATCCGCTTATGAATGCGGGACATAGTTACATGCTGGTTGCGCTGCCGATCATGCTCGGATTTGGTGAGGTAACGCAGAGTATGCTTCCAGGCCAGAAGGTGCAGATCTCGTCAAAACGCTTGATGCTATATGGGACAACCTTGCTCTTGTTCAGTTTGCTTGCCGCATGGTGGTCTCCACTCATGGTGGTTGCAGCACTGATTGCATTTGTTGGACATGAATTTCTGGTGTGGTACAGTGCGTTCGAAGAGCAAAATCGCAGTCCGGTATTTGTTCATCCGCAGCACGGGTTGAAAGTATTGGCTGTTATTCCGGAGAGTCCTGCTGCAGATTTGGGGATTGAAGCCGGAGAGACGTTGTACAAGGTGAATGGTAAGTTGGTTCATTCGCCGGAAGAGTTGCATCGTGCACTGCGGATGAACCCGGCTTTTTGCAAACTTGAGGTGCGAAATCACCAAGGAGAAAGCAAGTTCATGCAACGAGCGATCTATGAAGGGGAGCATCATCAGCTTGGGGTCATTATGGCACCGGACAATCACGAGGTCTGGGCGATTCGTTTACGTCCACTGACGCTGTTCCATGTCATTAATCTCAAATTGTTTGCCCGTCTGAAAAAACCACAAAGGGACGAAGCTCCATTGGCTTTACCGCCAGCCCCTGTGGCCAGTGATAAAGGGTCCATAGAGATGTAACTAAGCATACGTGATGAAGTATGTTGCATAAATCAAGCAAAGAAAAAGGTATTTCCGAGCGCCGTCACAGGCAAGGGAAATACCTTTTTGTTATTTTTTTAACATAAAAATGGCGATTTGAGTCCGATCACGCAAGCTCAGCTTACCGAGAATATCCGTGACATAGTTTTTGACCGTGCCTTCACTGAGGAACAGTTTGGCTGCAATTTCCTTATTGGATAGTCCTTCCGATATGGCCTCGGCAACCGCCAGCTCCATACGTGTCAGTCCATAGGCTTCGATTGGATGATGTGTCTGGGAAGTTGGAGAAGGACGAAGAAGGCCAGTGAGCTTGCGAGCAATATCTGGATGAATTAACATATCACCGTTATGTACGGTCTTGATGCCTTGAATGATGCGCTCAGGGGGCACATTTTTGAGTAGATAACCACTTGCGCCATTCTGCAATGCCTGAATAATATACTCATCGTCGTCAAACGTAGTCAGCATCAGCACCTGGATTTCAGGAAAACGTGCCTTTATGCGAAGTGTGCCTTCGACTCCGTCACATTCCGGCATCCGAATATCCATTAAGACCACGTCCGCAGGCGTACCTGCCTCAAGCAATGCCAACGCTTCCTGTCCATTTGAGGCTGTGCCTGTAACGTTAATGCCGGAGTCCAGTCCGAGCAGCACTTTAAGGCTCTCGCGAATGAAGTAGTCATCGTCAGCGAGAATCAGCCGAATAAGTGGGGGCTGGGCTGAATCATTCTTTACGTTCACATCATTCTGTTCGGGCATGAGAACATTCACATCCTTTTTTCAGAGTATATGCATTTGGTTGGTTATTGGAATGCGTGTAATCACCGTATATGGATAAGCCGATTGAATCTCCAGGGCTCCTCCCACCATTTGTGTGCGCAGAAGCATGCCTTCCTGTCCTATGCCATTTCGCTTGGAAGAAAGGGGATTGATTTTGCCATCATTACTTACACTCATGCACACTTCCTGATCCCCGAATACCAACTCCACAGTGATCGAAGAAGCATTTCCATGTCGCAGGGCATTGGTCAGGGCTTCTTTGGCATTTTTGTACAAAACAATCTGTATGCTGGGATATAGCACATGAGATGGGCCATGAACTTCATAATTTGTCTTCACGCCGGTGTCTCTGCCCACTTCTTCAAGGAAACGATCCAGTGCGTAGGTAGTAGAAACATAGGAATCCGGTTGTAGTTTGTGAAGGGTGCTGCGCATATCATCCATACTGCCGGCCAATTGATCGCGAATCTGTCTCACCATTTCCGTTCCTTGTTCCCTATTTCGGGGGAGGGTCAGCAGGGCGGCTTCCGACATCATTTTGGTGCGAATCAGTCGATGCCCGATATCGTCATGAAGTTGTCTTGAGATACGGGTGCGTTCCTCTGCCTGAGCCGCTCCTTCAAGTTGCTTTGCGAATAGTAGCAGCTGCGCACGCGCTTCTTGTAGCTCGTAATGTTTGCTGCGAAGCTCGTCGTAGACTTGTTCCAGTTGTCCGCGGCTGCTCGCCGTTCTTGATCCCTGCCAGGACAGAGCCGCTATGATGAGCAAAAGCAGGTTGCCAAGAACCATCGCTGTTGTCTCTGCGGAGAATTGAGTATCGGCGTTTGTATACAGTGTGGTTAACCCTGGCTGCAATGCCTGTGGGTTAGAATAATGCCAATGCAATGCCACATTGCTTGCCACAAGCTGATTTCCAAACATCAACCACCGCTGACTCCCCTCCAGTCTGTACATATACACGTAGAGCATGGATAGAGAGAGGAATACCATAAATGGTCCATACGAAGCAATCAGCCAGCAGTTCCAGAGTATTTGGGCCAGAAACAGCAGCCACTGCTGTGTACTTGAACGGGTAAAATCTTTCCACACGGAGAGTCCAAGCGCGATGATGACATACAGGGTGTAGACGGCTTCATTTTCCAAGGGCAGCATCAACAGGTATAGCACTGCTGGAACGATAATCAATCCGTATTGCAGAGACCGCATCGGCATATGTAAGTGACATCCTTTATATAAAAGTGGAGTAGAAAATCTCTCGGTAATGCGCCCTTGATTATACCATAAGCAGGATTCGAATCAGGAGATGACTTAAGTCACCTTCGATTCATTACTTTTCGTACCTTCGTCTTAGACGGCGATCCGTTACAATAAAACTATGAAATCCAGCGGCGGAAGTCGAACCGGAAAAGGGGCGTTAAAGAGATGGGTATACTTGAAGTGGATCAGGTTGTGAAACGATACGGCAGCAGGCTGTCCGTGGATCATTTGAATCTTAGTGTTGGCAAAGGCGAAATTTTTGGATTGCTCGGTCCCAATGGAGCAGGGAAAAGTACCACCATCAGCATGATTGCAGGGCTCCTGAATATGGATCAGGGTGAAATCAGATTAGATGGTATATCGGTCAAGGAGCGACCGCTAGAAGTAAAGCGCAAGATCGGACTGGTTCCACAGGATCTGGCGTTATACGAAACCATGTCTGCTGCGGAGAATGTGACCTTTTTTGCCAGACTGTATGGACTGCGTGGAAAATTGCTTAAGGAAAGAGTGCAGGAGTCCCTTGAATTTGTAGGGTTACAGGATAAAGCAAAGGATGCCCCCTCGACCTTCTCTGGCGGTATGAAACGCAGGTTAAACATCGCATGTGCGATTACACATCGCCCGGATCTAATGATTATGGATGAACCTACAGTTGGCATTGATCCGCAGTCTCGGAATCATATCCTTGAATCGGTACGCACACTTAACAAGATGGGTTCAACGATCATATATACAAGTCATTACATGGAGGAAGTGGCTGCGATTAGTCACCGGGTTGCGATTATGGATCAGGGGCGAATCATTGCCTGTGGCACTGAAGCAGAACTGAGAGAACGGGTAGCATCGGAGGAAAAAGTAGTGCTCTCCACTTCCGGTATCGGTCCCGACGTCGTGGAAGAATTGAAACTTCACCCTCGCGTGCGAATGGTAGACGTTTCAGATAATACACTGATCATTACGCTGCCTTCGGCACAGCAGGATCTACAGGATCTGCTCTTTATTTGCAGCAAACATGAAATAACCATTCAGTCACTCAAGGTTGAAGAGCCTGATCTGGAAACATTGTTCCTTAATCTGACCGGGCGTACGCTTCGGGACTAGGGGGAGCAAGAGATGAATATATGGCATATTTGCATCTTTGAGTTAAGACGTATTCTTAAGATTCGATCTGTGGTATTGAACCTGTTCATCCTGCCGTTGTTACTGATTTTTATATTGGGCACGGCCCTTTCCAGTACAATGGGTACGGCGGAAGATGTCATTCCGGATTCTGTACGTGTAGGGATAATCCATATGAATTCGGAATCAGGCGGAGGATCAGATGCGGTTAGTCAAGCGCTGGATTCATTTGTGAAAGCTCCAGCGGTAGCTGAGATGGTTAAGGTGCAGAACTTTACGACAGAAGAAGAGGCTGTCCATTCTCTGCGCACTGGCAAGCTCGACTTTGCCGTAATGATTCCTTCAGATTTTGAGCAGAACGTGATGATGGGGAAAGAGGCCAGGTTGCAATGGATACGTGGAAAGGACAGCACGCTCAATACCTTGGGCGAAACCTTGTTCACGCGGTTTACGGATGAATGGAATCGACAGATGGCGATTACCAAAGTGCTGGGTCCGGAAGTGACTGCTGCCATGACCTCTGGCTTGGATTCTAATGGAGCGAACTCGACTTCCATTACTGTCATTAATCCCGGAAAAACAGGTACGTCCTACAGCGCCTCCCAATACTATGCAGCATCCATGCTGGCGATGTTCATGTTGTACTCGGGTATGACAACAAGTACCAGCCTTTTTGGAGAGCGGGATAACCGAACGCTGATCCGCCTTCAGGCTGCGCCGATAGGTAACGGAGTGATCTTTGCCGGGAAAATTGCCGGCAATAGTCTGCTCGCTTTTTTACAGGCAACGACGATCATCCTTATGACATATTGGTTCTACGGTGTAGATTGGGGAACGTATCCTGGGTATATTGTGCTAACTTGTGTTCTCATCACTTTGGCATCTATGACCCTCGGCATTATTGTATCCCTGGTATGCAAAAGCACGGCATCGGCCGGTGCAACCTTACAAGGCATCATTATTGTCATGACATTCATCAGTGGTGGGTTCAGGCCCATTCCGGTTGATTTGGTGCAACGTCTTAGCGAATTTACGGTTAATCACTGGGCGCTCCAAAGTTTTCTGAGAATGATGCTGGATGCACCTGTAGGAGAGATAGTATATAACATACTGATGCTAGGCGTGGTATGCGCTGTTTTACTGGCCATCTCAGGATTGATCTATAGAAAGGCAGGATATCGATATGAATAGTCTGCACATCGCCTGGTTGATGATCAAACGTACACTTGGCCGTAAAATGGGCTTCATTACGTTTCTGCTTCTGCCTTGCCTGGTGGTTACAGGTGCGGTAGCTCTTTTTGGAAGTGAGCAGAGTACACGCACGGTCATTCCCTACGTCAATGAAGATGCAGGGGTGGCAGGGACATGGATGATTCATGAACTTGCTGGCGAAGAGGAATATTTGCTCAAGCCAATGAACAACGAAGCTGAAGTGAAGGAAGCTATCGCTCAGCAAAAAGGAAGTTCTGGCATCATCATTCCGGCAAATTATACGGAGGATCTGTTACAAGGTAAGGCAACCGAAATTCAACTGGTGGAACTGCGTATAAGCGAAGGTTCTTATACACTGCGAGCAGCAGTTGAAGGTTTGACGAGCGGCCTGCAACAATCTGCTTCAGCTGTTACGGTGGCGGCAGGTCGAGTCTCAAGTGAGATGGACGTACTGGAGAGCACACAGAAGCCGTTAGAACAGCTATTACAGGAGATAGGCAAGCAACAGGTTGCTGGTGAAGTTACCGATCTGCAGATCTATCCCAAGCCAGGCCTGAACAATGTGACTGGATTTACAATTATGTTTATGATGGGTCTGCTGACCAGTGCAGTAGCTGTGATTATGGAAGATCGCAGGAAACGCACGATGGCCAGAGTATATACGGCACCCGTACAAGCATATGAGATTGCGCTTGGCAATTTTCTGGGCAGCTTTGTCATTGGTATGATTCAGATTGTGATGGTTTTGGGAGTCAGCAGATGGTTGCTGCATTATGATGCCGGTATTCCTTTTGGAATTCATTTCATGATATTGTCGGCATTCATGCTGGTCTCCATGGGAATCGCAAGTACGGTTGCAGGATTGATCCGGAACTCCAAAAATGCGAATATGTTAAATTCACTTATCATTATGCCAACATGTATGATAGGTGGTTGTTTTTGGCCGATCAGTTTCATGCCGGACTATATGCAGAAGCTCGCTAACGTAGTTCCGCAGAAATGGGCCATTCAGGCGGTGGAAACGATCTCCGCTGGCGGTACGTTATCGGATATTACCCTGCCGCTATTGATTTTGTTTGGTATGGCTATCATTTTGCTGACGGTTGGTTCTGCAATTCTGCGTCCCAGTCAGCCAGGGGTAGATGCATAAGGCAATCGACATAAAAGAAAGCACGTTCTGCTGAAATGAATTCAGTTAGAGCGTGCTCTTTTTGCATATATTATAAGTAATGATGCATTATGCGAGATATTGATGATTAAGGTTGAAGTTGGCGGAGTACGGTGATTTCCACCCGACGGTTCTTTTGTCTTCCAGCCGAAGAGGTGTTGTCACCCGTTGGGCGAGTATCTGCATATCCGGCATACTGGAACCCGTCAGGGTTTAGATTTTCTGTATCCAGAAAAAATCGCAATACCGACAGTGCACGTTCACCAGAAAGTTCCCAGTTGTCTTTGTACGTGGAGTTGGCCCCGACCGGAATATTATCCGTATGTCCTTCGATGCTGACAACGGTATTCAGGTCCCGAAACAGACTCGCCAGCTTGGTCAGTGTGGGTGCAGCATCCCCTTTGAGGGCAGCTTGCCCCTGATCAAACAGGAAGCGGTCACTGAGGGTAATGGAGAGGCCCTGTGGCTTGTCCGCAACAAAAATCTGGTTTTCCAGTTTATTATCCTCGATATATTGGGTAATCACATTGAACAGATTTTGCAATTCCTGCTCTTGTGATCTGAACTGTTCTTCCCGTTCTGTGAGCGGCTTGTTGTCATCTTCTGGTGTTGCTGTCCCGGAATCGGAGGGGGTTCCTTCGTCTTTTGAAGGATCTTCACCCTGCACCTCGGATGGTGGATTCTCTGTAATCGTCTGTCCGGGCTTCTCACCGAGTCCCTCACCAAGCTCAAGTATAGAGTCGGATGCGTTGAATGTATTCTGTAAAGATTGAGTAACGACGTCATATTTACCGGAATCCAGATTGCTCATGGCGTACATGATGACAAAAAAGATCAAAAGCAGGGTAATGAGATCGGCATAAGTAATCATCCAGCGATCCCGATGATCGATAGTTTCACGTTTTCCGCGCCGTTTACTGCGCCGACTCATCCAATCCCTCCTTTGCTAAGGGGCGTATATGCTGACGATGCGTGAGCGTGAAGGACTCCAGTCTTTTGCGTACGAGCTGGGGATTCTCACCGTTTTGAATGGCAAGTACACCTTCGAGAAGCATTTCCATGGTCTGCACTTCGTCGGCACCTCTGGATTTGATCTTGGAGGCAATGGGCAAAAAGATAAGGTTGGCACTGGCGACCCCATACAGGGTTGCGGTAAAAGCAACAGCAATGGCAGGTCCGAGTCCGGTTGGATCGGTCAAACTGCCAAGGACCTGAATGAGTCCCATCACGGTTCCGATGATGCCCATGGTTGGGGCGTAACCACCAGCAGATTCGAATATTTTGGCGTAGCCCTCATGTTTTTGTTCAATAGAATCGATCTCCATCTCCAGGATCTGGCGAACCACATCCTGATCCGTACCATCGACAACCATCTGAATCCCGTCTTGCAAAAATGGATGCGGATGATCCATAACTTTGCGTTCCAATGCAAGCACACCTGATCGGCGTGCGATCGAAGACATCTCGACCAACTCTTCAACCCATATACCGGATTCATTATTGTTACGTCCAAAAGCCATACGCAGAGCAGCTGGAATCGTACGCAGGCGATGTGCAGGGAAACTGGCAACCACAGCAGCAATCGTTCCACCGAATACAATTAAAGCAGCCGTTTTTTGCATGAGGCCGGACAGTTGACCGCCTTCCCACAAGAAACCGCCGATGACTGCGGCAATTCCGGCAATAATACCGATAAGTGTCGCAATATCCATAAATTAATCCACTCCTATCTTCATTTCACGTTTGCATCACTAAAACGAACAAGGTATAATTGAACGGGAACAAATATTCCTATTACTATAAGTTTTCCCATATGAAAATTCGGGGAACTTCGACAATATATAGTGACTATTATTTTAGACGATAGGGTGAGATACGGCAATGAGCGATATTATAATGAGCGACAAAACGTTCGAAATCGAATCAGAGTTTTCTCCCCAAGGTGATCAGCCTGCAGCCATTAAAGAACTGGTGAAGGGTGTTCAGGAGGGGAAAAGGTATCAGACTTTGCTGGGTGCAACGGGTACGGGTAAGACATTCACCATTGCACAGACCATAGCTCAGCTGCAACGGCCAACGCTGATTATTGCGCACAACAAGACGCTGGCAGCACAGCTTGCAAGTGAGTTCAAAGATTTTTTTCCTAACAACATGGTTGAGTATTTCGTCAGTTATTACGATTATTTTCAGCCAGAAGCATATATCCCGTCCTCCGATACGTATATCGAGAAGGATTCAAGCATTAATGAAGAGATCGACAAACTGCGTCACGCAGCGACCAGTTCGTTGTTTGAGCGCAGGGACGTCATCATTGTAGCGAGTGTATCCTGTATTTATGGTTTGGGTTCACCGCATTCGTATTCCAGTATGTTGCTGTCACTCCGGGTAGGTATGGAGAAACCGCGTAATCAGATTTTGTCCCGACTGGTAGAGATTCAGTATCAGCGGAATGACATTAACTTTGTACGGGGGACATTCCGTGTTCGTGGGGATGTCGTAGAGATCTTCCCTGCCTCCAAAGGCGAACATGCGATTCGGGTTGAATTGTTCGGTGATGAGATCGAGAAGATTACGGAGATTGACGTGTTAACCGGTGAATTGATTGGCGAACGTGAACATATTGCCATCTTCCCGGCGTCTCACTTCGTAACGCAAGAAGAGACGATGAAGGTTGCGCTGGTGAACATCGAGCGTGAACTGGAAGAACGTCTTGAAGTGTTGCGTGAACAAGGGAAGTTGTTGGAGGCTCAGCGACTGGAGCAGCGCACACGATACGATATCGAGATGATGAAGGAAGTTGGCTTCTGTTCTGGGATTGAGAACTATTCCGGTCCACTGACCTTCCGCGAACGCGGCGATACACCATATACACTGATGGATTACTTCCCGGATGACATGTTGATCGTGGTCGATGAGTCCCATGTGACTCTTCCACAGATCCGTGCGATGTACAATGGAGACCAGGCGCGGAAGACGGTATTGGTTGAGCATGGTTTCCGTCTGCCGTCAGCATTGGATAATCGTCCGCTCAAATTTGAAGAGTTCGAAGGCAAGATGGATCAGATTATCTATGTATCGGCCACACCAGGTCCATATGAGATAGAGCATACGGATACGATGGTACAACAGATTATCCGTCCAACCGGTCTGCTTGATCCAATCATAGAACTGCGTCCAACGAAGGGACAGATCGATGATTTGATAGGTGAGATTAATGATCGGATTGCCAAAGACGAGCGTGTGTTGATTACAACATTAACGAAGAAGATGTCAGAGGACCTGACGGATTATCTGAAGGAAGTTGGAATCAAGGTTCGTTATCTGCACTCCGAGATCAAGACGTTGGAGCGTATGGCGATTTTACGTGATCTAAGGTTGGGCGTTTTCCATGTCCTAATCGGCATCAACTTGCTCCGGGAAGGTCTCGATCTGCCCGAAGTTTCCTTGGTAGCCATATTGGATGCCGATAAGGAAGGATTCCTGCGTTCCGAACGCTCACTAATCCAAACGATTGGTCGTGCCGCACGGAACAGCGAGGGTCGCGTTATTCTATACGGTGACAAAGTGACCGATTCGATGGATAAAGCGATAAAGGAAACCGAACGTCGTCGTGCGATTCAGATCGAGTACAACGAGAAACATGGCATTACACCACAGACGATTCGCAAAAAAGTGCGTGATGTTATTGAGGCAACCAAAGTTGCTGAATCCAAGAAAGACTATCTTACAGGCGCTGCCGAGAAGATGTCGAAGAAAGATCGCCAGGCGCTTATTCAGCGCCTAGAGGTAGAGATGAAAGATGCAGCGAAAAACCTGCAGTTTGAGCGTGCTGCCGAACTTCGCGATGCGTTGCTAGAACTCCGCGCTGAATAAGACACCTGCTCATTCATATGCTCCAGTAAAGAGAGATCGGTAACAAGAGAACGGCCAATTGGCCGTTCTCTTGTTGAGTAAGGAAATCGTTGATATCTACCGATAATAAGAGATGTTGAAAACTTAAAATCAGGTCTATACTGATAGAAAAGTTGAAATTGGTTAAAAGGTTTATAGAAAAGCATTTGGGAGTCGTGTCCCCCTGCGAGCCAAGAAGCGCCATGGTATTGAACCTGGAGCCGAGCCGAAGGCAATAGCGACCCGCCGCGAACGTGGCGAAGCCGAGAGCGTCCCCGGTGTTGACCTTGAAGCCGAGCCAAAGGCAATGGCGACCTGTCGCGACCAGGGCGAAGCCGAGAGCGTCGACGGTGTTGAACTTGGAGCCGAGCCGAAGGCAATGGCGACCCGCCGCGAACGTGGCGAAGCCGAGAGCGTCCCTGGTGTTGACCTTGGAGCCGAGCCGAAGGCAATGGCGACCTGCCGCGACCAGGGCGAAGCCGAGAGCGTCGACGGTGTTGAACTTGGAGCCGAGCCGAAGGCAACGGCGACCTGTCGCGACCAGGGCGCAGCTGAGAGCGTCACCTCGTAGTAGAGCGGTCCCCTAATGTTCCGGCAATAGGCCGGAACATTAGGGGAAACCGCGGGCACACGACCACCCTTCACATAGCAAGACCTGACCCCTCACCGTTGCACTGCTTGTTTCGGGTGTCCAGAGGGCTGCGCCCTCTGGGGCCCTCCCTTGGAAGGGAGGGTTTGGGAGGGATCGAAAAGCCTTTAAAAAGGTTTGGATTAACACACTGAGAGGATGAGTACTATTGGCGAGCGATAACATTGTCATTAAAGGTGCACGAGCGCATAACCTGAAGAACATCGACATTACCATCCCGCGTGACCGCTTTGTCGTATTGACCGGCCTGAGTGGCTCAGGTAAGTCCTCGTTGGCTTTTGACACCATCTATGCCGAAGGACAGCGGCGATATGTAGAATCATTGTCAGCCTATGCAAGACAGTTTCTGGGACAGATGGAGAAACCGGATGTGGATTCCATTGAAGGATTGTCTCCTGCCATTTCAATAGATCAGAAAACAACAAGTCGTAACCCGCGTTCTACAGTGGGAACAGTGACTGAAATCTATGATTATCTGCGTCTGTTATTTGCACGTGTGGGTCATCCGCATTGTCCAGACCACGGCGTGGAGATCAGCTCTCAGACCGTAGAACAAATGGTTGACCGTATTATGCAATACCCGGAGCGTACCCGTTTGCAGATTTTGGCACCCATTATCTCGGGTCGTAAGGGCGAGCATAAAAGCGTGTTTGCCGATGTGTCCAAGCAGGGTTTCGTCCGTGTACGGGTGAACGGGGAGCTGCGTGACCTGTCAGAAGATATTCAATTGGAGAAAAACAAGAAGCATACGATTGAAGTGGTCGTTGACCGGATCGTGGTTAAGGATGATGTACAGGCACGTCTGGCCGACTCCATTGAAACAGCACTTAATTTATCCGGAGGACAACTCCTCGTGGACATTATGGGTGAAGAAGAGCTACGTTTCAGCTCCAACTTTGCCTGCCCGGTGTGCGGATTCAGTATTGAAGAGCTTGCACCGCGGATGTTCTCTTTTAACAGTCCCTTCGGCGCTTGCCCGGATTGTGATGGTTTGGGTGTCAAGATGATCGTCGACCCTGATCTGCTCGTACCGGATCGCAGCAAGACGATTGAAGATGGTGCTTTTGATGCCTGGACAGGTGGAACATCCACCTATTATCCGCAGTTCCTGAAGTCAGTATGTGAGCACTTCAACATTCCGCAAAATGTACCTGTCGAAGATCTGCCAGCTGAGCAGATGAACAAGTTGTTGCAGGGTACAGGTACGGAGAAAATCCGTTTCCGCTATGAGAATGATTTTGGACAACGCAAGGAAGCACTGGTTACCTTTGAAGGTATCGTGAATAATCTGGAGCGTCGTTACCGGGATACAGCATCTGAAGGTATCCGTGAATTCATCGAAGGTTACATGAGTGCGAAGCCTTGTGGTACGTGTAAAGGTCAGCGTCTGAAACGGGAGAGTCTCGCGGTTACGATTAATGATCACAACATGGCGTATGTGACTAGTCTGTCCATTGGTGAAGCTGGCCGATTCTTCGATACATTGGAATTGTCGGAGAAAGAGCAGACGATTGCCAAACTGATCTTGAAAGAGATCAATAGCCGTCTCGGTTTCCTGGTGAACGTCGGTCTGGATTACCTTACACTGAGTCGTGCTGCCGGAACATTATCCGGTGGAGAAGCGCAGCGGATCAGACTGGCTACACAGATTGGTTCCAGCCTGATGGGTGTACTCTACATTCTGGATGAGCCGAGTATCGGTCTGCATCAACGTGATAATGACCGTCTGATCTCAACGCTTGCGCATATGCGGGATATTGGTAACACGTTGATCGTGGTTGAACATGATGAGGATACGATGATGGCTGCCGACTATATTATTGATATTGGCCCAGGTGCAGGTATTCACGGAGGTACCATCATGTCACAGGGTACACCGGAAGAGATCATGAATGATGAAAACTCATTAACCGGTCAATATCTGAGTGGTCGCAAATTCATTCCTATTCGTACAGAACGTAGAAGTGTAGGAGACCGCTGGTTGGAAGTACGCGGAGCCAAAGAAAATAACCTGAAGAATCTGAATGTGAAGATTCCTGTAGGTGTATTTACCGCGGTAACGGGCGTGTCTGGATCTGGTAAATCCACATTGATCAATGAGATCCTGTACAAAACACTGGCACGTGATTTGAACCGTGCACGGGTACGTCCGGGTCAGCATAAAGAAATTCGTGGTCTGGAGCATATCGATAAAGTCATCGATATAGACCAATCGCCAATCGGGCGGACACCACGTTCCAACCCGGCTACGTACACCGGTGTCTTTGATGATATTCGGGATCTGTTCGCTCAGACGAATGAAGCCAAAGTACGTGGATACAAGAAAGGCCGGTTCAGTTTCAATATCAAAGGTGGACGTTGTGAAGCCTGCCGTGGAGACGGCATTATCAAGATCGAGATGCACTTCTTGCCTGACGTTTATGTTCCTTGTGAAGTCTGCAAAGGCAAACGATATAATCGGGAAACGCTTGAAGTGAAATATAAAAACAGAAATATTTCCGATGTGTTGGAGATGACGGTTGAAGATGCAACCCAATTCTTCGAAAACATTCCTAAGATCCATCGCAAAATGCAGACGCTGATGGATGTGGGACTGGGTTATATCAATCTGGGACAACCTGCAACCACATTGTCTGGTGGTGAAGCCCAGCGCGTGAAGCTCGCTTCCGAGCTGTATCGTCGCAGTACGGGGAAAACCATTTACATCCTCGATGAACCGACAACCGGTTTGCATGTGGATGATATCGACCGTTTGCTGAACGTACTACACCGTTTGGTGGATTCCGGGGAATCGGTGTTGGTAATCGAGCATAACCTGGATGTGATCAAAACAGCTGACTATATTGTCGATCTGGGTCCAGAAGGCGGTAGTGGTGGAGGAACCATTGTTGCAACTGGAACACCTGAGGATATCGTTAAAGTGGAAGCTTCCTATACCGGCAAGTACTTGAAGCCAGTTCTAGAGCGGGATACCGAGCGGAGTAAGGCGCTGCAATTGGTGGACTAAGTCCCTGTAGTCAGAGATTATTGAACGAAAAACGATAGTGAACAAGCCCTTCTTTTCGAGAAGTGTGAGCCATTGGATTATGATCTGATGTGCTCTGCTTGCGAAAAGAAGGGTTTTATTTTTGGAATATGTAGAGCGCTCCTCAAGGGGAAATCTGGTTACAGATTATGCTTCCGATGCAGCTTTCTTTCAGAAAGCTTTTAAGCGAACGCTTCGCTTTCTCAGTTTTTCTTTCCTCTCCGTTATGGTATAAATGATTAATTCAACTTATATAGAATGTTTTCGTGAAAGTGTTTACATATATGTAGGGGCAAGCATTGCAGGGATATCCAGCCAAATTGGATTTTTTTCATTTTTATGGATGATAGGGCTTGCATTACAAGCAGGGTACAGATAACATAGAGGAAGATATTAGGGTATGCGTTAGCTGTTCAACTATGGTGAGGAGGTCTGTCTATCCATGCTGTTTGCAGAAGCTGCCACGGCGAGTACATCGAATTTTAATGCATTTGATATTTTTGTCATCTTATTTACGATCCTGATTTTCATCGGAGTCGTTCGACTCCTTCGGGCACCGAAGAAGAATCTGTTTGCGATCGGATTTGCAATAGTCAGCCTGTTGGTATTTCTGATGACAGACTATGCGATGATAACCGGTTGGTTTGCTCAGTAGGAATGCTGCTGTAGTGGATGGAATTTAAGCCAAAAGAGGTACAGACGAACACTTTCCAGAGAGACATGGAGGGTGTTTTTTTCATTTATACTGAACGATTGAATAGGATTCTATCTTCTCTACTAAAATAGGACTTAAAACAATTGTATATCCAGATTCTGTATGATACATTGAAGGATACCTGAATTGCAGATGAGAGAAAAAGAGAATAGATTCAGCAATGAATCCGATGTCGAGTCGCGCAAGAAGGATGTATAGAGAGGGTCAGGTGAGAATATGAGTGTGTTGGGTAAAAAGGGGATAGCCATACTGATGGCTGCTGTACTCTCGATTAGTGTGGCGGCAACGGCTGGTGCGGCTGAATCCAAAGTGGGAATGCAAGCTAAAGTGGTAGATGGTCAAGTCTACGTGAGCACCAAGGATCTGGTTAAGGCATTTGGTGGAAGTGGGCAATATGATGCCAAATCCGGAACGTATTCGTACAAGGGAAATGAAGCCATTCCCAAAGTGATCGAAAAGGTGTCTCCTTCGGTCGTAGGTATTATTGGGAAATCTACCGAAGTGCAGGAAGGTGCATCATCAGACCGTTATAATCTTGCACATGGTACAGGTGTCATTATCCGGTCCAATGGATGGATCGTGACGAATGCTCACGTGATTGACGGATTAACAGATCCGGTGGTCGTAACGACGGATGGCAATACATACAAAATTACGAAAACATACAGTGATGTACTAAGTGATCTCGCGCTAATCAAAATCAATGCCAAATCACTCAAACCTGCGAGCTTTGCCAAAGCTTCAAACATCTCTGTTGGCGAGACGGTGATTGCCATAGGTACGCCGATTTCTTTTTCCTTGCGCAACTCGGCAACGGTAGGGGTAATCAGCGGCTTGAATCGTGGTGTAGAGGAGACCTATCGGTTGATTCAGACCGATACGGCCATTAACCCAGGGAATAGCGGAGGACCGCTGGTCAACCTGAAGGGTGAGGTGGTTGGTATTAACTCCATGAAATTCTCTGCGGTCGGTATAGAAAGCTTGGGATTTTCGATTCCGGTGGATACCGTTCAATATATCATCAATCAGTTTTTTGAATATGGCAAAATAAAACGTGCGAGTCTGGGGTTACAGCTGGAAGAAAGCTGGTCTGCCATAGTGGGTCTGCCTACGGATGATCCATTAACGATCACGGGTGTACTGTCTCCTGAAGCAAAGAAAGCCAAAATCAAAGAAGGCGATGTCATCTATAGTGTGGCGGGCACACGTGTGTCCTCTGTCGTGGATATCAATGAGTTGCTCAAAAAGTATCTGCCCGGGCAAAAGGTAAAGCTGTTGATGCAGACGGATGGCGATATCGTCACTCGTACGTTGGTGCTTGCTGATCGAGCAGATATTCAGGACGCTGAAGAAGAGGCCTTCCTTGCAGATGAAGAACAATAAAGCCCGGCGATCAACCCGGATGGAGAGAGGACGAAAGAGCGGAATGAAAAAGTCTTTCATACGTGTGCTGAGCACAGGTGTATTAACTGGGATGCTAGCCATTGGTGCGGCAATCCCTGCATGGGCATCTGATCTGACGACAAGTGAACTGCGAATCCAAGCAGGTAGCACGAGCGCCTACATTAACGGAGATAAGCAGGCCATAGCCAAACCGTACAAGGTCAAGGGTGTTACGATGGTGCCTGTCGGCGTATTCAAGAAAGCATTTGGCAGTGAAATCCGGCTGGAGAAAAATGATGTCGTCAAAATCAAGGAAGGTCCTCACACGGTTACTCTAACAATTGGCAGTTCGATTGCTTGGGTGGATGGTGTGAAACATGAGATGGGTGTCGCTCCCAAGATGGTGAATGGCGTACTCATGGTTCCACTTCGTCCGGTTGCTGCCGGTATCGGAGCGACGCTTGCTCCAAGCAGTACCGGTGAAATGGTGATTCGTCTATTGCAAACCGATGATTCGGTGGACGAAGAGGGTGGCCTTCATCCGGATGAAGGAAAAACAAGAATCGGCAACAGTTTTTACGGCTGGTCCATTAACTATCCTGCGGATCTCATGGTTTTCCAGAGCGGTGAGCAGGAGCGCATGATGACTTTTGGTGCAGCGGACAACAGTTATTATCTTGAAGTGTACGTCAGCGACCAGGATGTGGCTCTGGATTCGGATGATTTGTTGCAACAACTCGTGCAGGAAGCCAAGCAATCGGGAGATACCGTGCTGGATCGTGAAGCGGTGTCGAAAGGCAAAACGCGATATGCACGGATTATTGTAAAAGATGCAGACGGCATGTTGTGGGAGATGCGGCAGTATCTCAATGAAGGTCGTCAATATGATGTATACCTCGCTGATTATCAAGCCTTGAATTACAAAGATCTGGGCAAACGTGCGGCGCTGCTCAATTCATTCCAGCCAACCTATGCGGAGTCGGATCGAACGATTAAGGATCTGTCCACCGTAGATAATGGCATGCTCTCCGCGTGGAATGATGACTATGGCATTGAATTGAAGATTCCTGCTGGCTGGTCGATGGACAACAATCAGATGATCTATGAAGCCAAGGATGGTGCGTATCTGCAATGGCGTATCACTTCGGCGAAGGCCGGTACAACGGTAAAAGACTGGAGCGGTCAACTGGATAAGTGGATGCGTGAGACATTTACGCCAGAGAGTTACGAGCCGGTTGGCTCATATACGATGGATATCTCGGGAGAGACTGCCGAGGTGAATGAATTCCGTTATAACTTTGGCGGAGGCTGGCAGACCGAGTTTGATGTTCTTTTGCAGAAGAACGGGTATCGCTATTATGCGGAGTATACGTTCCCTGAAGAGCAGGCTGCAGATCGGGCATGGTTTGAACGGATCATGAAGAGTGTAGAGATTGATTTTGATACGGTTGCCGATAACTTCGGTCAGCTGGGCGAAGATCCCTATTTGACAGACAAAACGAAGACAATCACACGCACGTCCAAACGTTATCATTACAGTGTGGATATTCCGCGGTACTGGACGCCGTATAGTGATCAATTCGAATACTCACCTGTGGTGTACACCTTCACGGGCGGAGAGTTCTCCATTGCGGCGAGCGAGGATAAGTCCATCGAGATGACAGTCAGTCAACTGAGAGAGGCTTATGCCGAAGCTACCAAAACGCGTAAGAACTTCAAGCTGCTTGGCAGTGAGGAGCTAACGTTTGCGGGTGTGCCTGCATTTTCCTTTACGTATCATGAACTGGACAACGGTGTGCCGTATGAGGGTCGTCAGATTGTATTTGAAAAGGACGGTACCACCTATACGATTACAAGTGGTCTGAATGATGCCAACAAGACAGAAGTCCAGGCGGCCGCCTTGGAGAAAGCAGTGAACTCATTTACATTTATTAAATAAATACAGTGGAGCCGGAGGGTCAGAGGACCTTCCGGCTTGTTTGTTTTCTGTATAAAGATAAATTAAACATTTACACTTGAACGAAGAGTGCAGAACCGATCTGAAGAAGCGAAGCTACAAGCTTTCTGTAGGAAAGCTGCATCGGAAGCATAGGCTACGCGTTTATCGAGCGATCGGAAGATGGTACTGCAATCGAAGTGTCTAGTGTACATCTTGCTGGAAATGAAAATGGTAAACGGTTTTTTCAGGAAAGCGTAGAAGAGTCGGTGCAGAAGTGGTACACTATACTAGTTCAGGAGTTATGACTGCTGATCTGATGAATATGGATGACTGTAAGCTTGGAGTTCAGGCAATACAGACATAATGTATAGATATAGCAATTCAATGACAATGCAGGTGTACCGGATAAGGTACAGGCTTAAGCTTGACGTGTTCAGGCTTTAAAGGATATAGGGATGAAATCCGGCGGATAGCCGGTTATGGGGAGGATCTACATGAAAACAGCAACAATACGAAGAGAAGACGTTGAACTTCTGGCACCCGCTGGTGACTGGGATTGTATGCGTTCGGCGGTAGCCAATGGCGCAGATGCAATTTTCTTCGGAGTCGAAAAGTTTAATGCACGGGCACGGGCGAACAATTTCCGCATGGACGAGCTGCCAGAGATTATGGCGTTTTTGCACAGTTATGGCGTAAAAGGGTTTTTGACCTTTAATATATTGATTTTTGAAAATGAATTGACGGATGCCAAAGAACTCATTGACGCTTGTGTCGATGCAGGTGTGGACGCTGTAATTGTTCAGGATTTGGGTTTGGTGAAGATGATCCGTGAGATCTCGCCGGATTTCCCGATTCACGGTTCAACACAGATGACGATTACGTCACCGGAAGCGGTCGAGTTTACGAAGCCGTTTGATATGGAACGTGTCGTTCTGGGACGGGAGAACAATCTGAAGCAGATCCAAAAGATCGGTGAGCAGGCGAAACTTCCAATGGAAGTATTCGTTCATGGTGCGCTGTGTGTATCCTACTCGGGGCAGTGTCTGACTTCCGAAATGTGGGGAGGACGTTCAGCGAACCGTGGGGAGTGCGCCCAAGCTTGTCGTCTGCCATACGACCTGATGGTGGATGGGGTGCACAAGCCGATGGGTGATGTAGCTTATCTGTTGTCTCCGAAGGATCTGGCAGCGATTGACCTAATGCCGGAACTGATCGAAGCAGGAGTGACTTCGTTCAAAATTGAAGGACGTCTCAAAACGCCGGAATACGTAGCGAACGTAGTAAGCAAATACCGCAAAGCGATTGACCGTTATTTTGATGGAGATAACACGCCGCCAAGCAAGGAAGAAGTTCGCGAATTGCAGCAAAGCTTCTCCCGCGGATTCACGCATGGTTTCCTGAGCGGTACGAACAACAAAGAACTGGTGGATGGGACGTTCCCGAAAAGCCGTGGTGTCTACCTCGGTCGTGTAGATCAAGTGTTGCGCGATGGTGTGGTTCTGAAGCTGGACGCACCCGTGAAACGTGGAGACGGGATTGTATTTGACGCCGGAGACCCGACTCAGAAGGAAGAGGGCGGACGTGTATACGATGTACGTCGCAAAGGCGTAAAACTCGAAGGCGAAGCCGAAGAGGGTTGGATCGTTGATGTCGTGCCAGGCCGCAGTGACGTGGATCTGCGCCGCGTGAAAGTTGGCGACAAAGTGTGGAAAACGAATGACCCGGCGCTGGACAAACGTCTGCGTCAAAGCTTCGAGACCGAGAAGCCATACCGCGTATTCCCGGTGAAGGTAAAAGTCATCGGCAGCCCGGGGCAGCCGCTTAGTACGTGGTGGACAGACGTGCAGAAAGGCACGACCGTCCGGATCGATTCCGAGATGGAACTGGACATCGCGCAGAAGCGTCCAATGACGCATGAATTGCTCGAAGAGCAGTTCGGACGTCTGGGAGGCACCGTCTTCCAGTTGGAAGGAATGGACGTCAATCTGCACGGTGACGTTATCATCCCGATGCGCGAGTTGAACAACATTCGCCGTCAGGCGGTAGAACAACTCGCGGGCGAGCGTCCTAAACCGCCCGTCTACGTGAAACGAGCGGTAGATGTTTACGGCGATTCGGTTAAACCGGCATCGCCAGTCGCTCGCGGTCAAGCAGAACTGACCGCGCTCTGCCGCAGCCTGCCACAAGTGGAGGCAGCGATTGAAGCAGGAATCGGCATGATCTATGCCGACTTCGAGTTTATCAAACAGTTCCCGGCAGCCGTGGAAGCTGTGCATGCCGCTGGTCGCAAGATCGCGCTGGCAACGCCGCGTATTCACATGCCTGGGGAGAACGGATATCATAACAACATCCTGCGTCTGAAGCCGGATGCGGTATTGGTACGTAATACAGGTGCACTGTACTTCTACCTTCGCCACCGGATGGAAAACCCGGATGCGAAGCACCCTGAACTGATCGGCGACTTCTCATTGAATATCGCCAATCACAAGGCAGTTGAATTGTTCCTGGAAGCAGGCTGTGACTGGATTACGCCATCCTATGACCTGAACATTCAACAAATGGTTGATTTGCTGGGCCACTCCCGTACAAGTCAGACCGAAGTGGTTATCCATCAGCATCTGCCGATGTTCCACACCGAGCACTGTGTATACTGTACGTTCATGAGTGAAGGAACAGACTTTACGAACTGTGGCCGTCCTTGTGAGGAACAGCGTGCATCATTGCAAGACCGAATCGGTATGTCTCACCCAGTACGTGTGGATGAAGGCTGTCGTAATACGGTATACAATGCAGTGGAGCAGTCAGGTGCCGAGTATCTGACCAACTTTATGGATCTGGGTGTATCCCGTTACCGTGTGGAATTCCTGGAAGAGACACCGGAGCAGGTACGTGAGGTTATTGATCTGTACAACCGTGCACTGCGCGGCGAGATCAGTGGCACACAAGTGTGGAAAACACTAAAAGCAACGAACCAACTGGGCGTTACACGTGGTCAATTGGTGAAATAAACAGCAACCCCAAACTCTGCTTTAAGGAGCTCTTGGGGTTTTTTTACATCATGGCACAGGAGGCGAAGAAGCGTGACGCCATTCACAATCATGGATATCAAATTGCTGTGCGGAGTCACGGCATTCAAGCGTGGAGAAGATTATAACCAGTCTGGCCGGGTGACTAATCTGGTGGTCAGTGAGGATCAGCTTCATTATGAAGCACAGGTGCGTGGAACCGAACGCTACCAGGTGACGGTGGATGTGGATGGAGCGGGAGAGATTGTGGCAGGCTGCAGTTGTCCGGGTGACGGCAGACATTATGACTATTGCAAACATGTGGCTGCCGTCCTCTTGGCTATTCACGAATGGGGTGAGCAGCAGGAGCGTAATGCCACGCGTGATTCCGGGAAGACTTCTCAGTCTTCTACAAGCCAAGGAGTCAATACCAGTTCCAGCACAGGTTCCAAGTCCAGAGTTGGGACGCTAGTCGAAGAGAGCATGTGGGAGCGACCACAGTCTCCTTCACAACCAGAGCACTTCAATGATGCACCAGAACATCTACCCGTTCACTTTGCCCAGGCAGGTCGCCCAAGCTCAGCTTCAGGTTGGGGCCGTTCGGCAGATAAGCCTTCATACCGTACGGCGGATCAGATTCTGTCCATGTTTGCCAAGGATCGGAGACCGCTGCATGGAAATGATCGAAAATACACTGCCCCTGTTAACCGATCCTCTCTGCGGGAGGAGTTACAGGTTCAGTTTATATGCAAGCTGACACAGGTTCACAAGGGTGGTGGGAAACTCGCTCTTGAATTGAAAGTGGGTAACAAACGTCTGTATGTGGTGCAGAAAGTGAAGCAATTTCTCAACTGCATCGAGAAGGGCGAGCCAATGTCATTTACCAAGCTGTTCCACTATGATCCATTAATGCATGTTTTCACTCCGCAGGATCAAGCCATTCTCTCGATGCTTATTCGAATGAGACAGAGTGAGGAGGCCTATCGCCAATCCATCTCCGGTTATCTGGGAGCTTCGGACGGACGGGATATATTGATTGCTCCGCTCGTATGGAAACCATTGCTGGAATTGCTGCTACAGGCTGACAGCCGGATGGAGGGCACGGGATTTGCCAATGGACCACTCACACTGGGTGAGGGGGTACTTCCTTTATTTTACCGGATCGCCCAGGGAGCGAATGAAGGATATCAGCTTGAAATTTCCGGACTGCGTGAGCTGATTCTTCTCCCTGCTTATGATGCCGCTGTGGTGGAAGGGCAGTTGCACATGTTGGAGCCGATGCAGATGCGAAGTCTGGAGGACTTGAGTGGAGCACTTACCTCATATGGGATCAAGGAAAGCATTGATATTTCGACCCAGCAGGTGGATGAGTTCGTACAGCATGTCGTGCCAGAACTGCGTACGCTCGGCCATCTGTCTATTGATTCACAGGTGCGTGAACAGATCGCGGAACCGGAACTCTCACCAAAGCTATACATCGACTTCTATCGTGAGCGTATTACAGCACGTCTGGAATTCGACTATGAGGTCATGGTTATTAATCCGCTTGCAGAGTACTTGATAGATGAAGAAGAGAAAAAGGTTATTTTGGTGCGTGATCGGTACAAGGAGCGGAATCTGATTGAACGGCTCGATCGTTCTTTCCTGGAACGTGATGGTAGCGTCTGGGCGAGTGAACGGGAAGATGCAATCTATGATGTCATGTATCATCTGTTGCCTGAGCTTGAGAAACAGGTAGACATCTACATGCCGAACGCCGTGAAGGCGATGGTGCAAGCCTATCCCACACCACCGAAAGTCCGAGCAGATTTGGGGAGAGGACTGGACTGGCTGGAGATTTCATTCGAGATGGAAGGTGTGGACGAGCAGGAACTTCAGGAACTCATGCGTCGTATTGTGGAAAAGAAACCGTATTTCCGTCTCAAGAGCGGTGTCTTTCTGTCGCTTGAAAATGAAGGTGCAGATAGTTTCGCTCACATGGCCGATTCACTCGGACTGGGAGCAGATGACATCAAAGGCAGCCATATCCGGCTGCCAGCTGTTCGGGCGTTACAATTGCCAGGCAGAGATGAAGTTTCAGGTCATGTGAAGTGGGGAGGCTCTCTGAAACGTTTCCTTGATGATCTCCGAGATCCCGAGCGGATGGATTTTGCATTGCCAGAAGCTCTCACTCCCATCCTGCGGGATTATCAGAACAGTGGATACCAGTGGCTGCGTACTCTCGCCTATTATCGTTTTGGCGGCATTCTGGCGGATGATATGGGACTTGGCAAAACATTGCAAAGCATCGCCTATATTACAGCGGTGCTTCAGGAAAAGCCCGAGTACAATATGGACAATACGGGCGTTGATAATTACCGGGAGAGCGGATCGCTATGGGGCGGTACAACGGAGGCTACTGCCGGCATCGACCCCGAAACTGGTCTCCCATTGGATAAGATGACCTCAGAGAATACGGACGGTCTATGGTCCACGATGCAGCAGGATGGACTGACGATCCGAACGAGGGTCATTCATCCTCCGGTACTTGTCGTGGCGCCTGCCTCGCTAACCTATAACTGGGCCAATGAGTTTACGCGGTTCGCCCCGCATCTGAAAGTCCTGACCGCTGCCGGTCAGAAAGAAGAACGAGCCAGCATGCTTTCAGGCATGGATGAGGCAGATGTGATTGTGACGTCTTATCCTTTATTGCGCCGGGATCTAGACACCTACCTTGGCCGAACATTTCATACGCTCATTCTGGATGAAGCTCAGGCGATCAAAAATGCTTCTTCTCAGACCGCGCAGGCAGTCAAACAAATTCAGGCTCCGCGCCGTTTTGCACTCACAGGTACACCTGTGGAGAACTCGCTGGATGAATTGTGGTCCATTTTTGAAGCCGTATTCCCTGGGTTGTTTCCAAGTTACAGAAGATTCCGTGACCTTCCTCCGGAACGGATATCGCGTATGGTACGGCCGTTTATTCTGCGCCGTCTGAAGAAGGATGTGCTGGAAGAATTGCCTGATCGAATTGAAACGGTACAGCGGTCAGAGCTTACGGTTGAACAGAAAAAATTGTACGCCGCATACCTCTCCCAGCTTCAGGATGAAGCATCGAAGGACATGGAGGATAATGGATTCCAGAAGAATCGTATCAAAATTCTGGCAGGCATCACGCGCTTGCGTCAGTTGTGTTGTCATCCGGCCCTCTTTGTCGAAGGCTATCAAGGCGATTCCGGGAAAATGGAGCAGTTGCTTGAAACGGTCGAGGATTGTTTAGCTGCAGGCAAACGTATTCTTATTTTCTCTCAATTTGCGAGCATGTTGAACCTGATTCGTCAGACGCTCACGGCACAGGGAAGAAATCTGTTCTATCTCGATGGTCAGACCCCTGCACAGAGCCGTGTCGAGATGTGCCGCAGATTTAATGAGGGCGAAGCAGAATTGTTTCTGATTTCTCTTAAGGCTGGAGGGACAGGACTAAACTTAACAGGTGCAGATACCGTTATATTATATGATCTATGGTGGAATCCAGCCGTGGAAGAACAGGCCATTGGACGTGCCCATCGCATGGGGCAGAAACAAGTGGTGCAAGTCATCCGTCTGGTTACCGAAGGTACGATCGAAGAGAAGATTTTGGAGCTACAGCAACGGAAGAAGGACTTGATTGCCGAAGTGATCGAACCGGGAGACGGGGGATCGACGACCTTATCCGAACAGGATATCCGCGAATTGTTGATGGTATAATGGAGTCCAAGCATCGCAGCACTCAGAAGCATTAAATATATGAATCTATACAAGTTTGACTAATCAATTATACGAGAAACGTAGAGGACAGTGTAAATACTCTTTAGTTCAATTTATCTAGCAAAAGGAGTGGGTTCGTGTGCGTATTCGCAAAGCGATTATTCCAGCTGCAGGGCTGGGTACCCGGTTTTTGCCTGCCACCAAGGCGATGCCTAAGGAAATGCTGCCCATCGTGGACAAGCCAACGATCCAGTACATTATTGAAGAAGCCGTAGCTTCTGGCATTGAAGATATCATTATTGTGACAGGTAAAGGGAAGCGGGCCATTGAAGATCACTTCGATTATTCATTTGAGCTGGAGCAGAATCTGGCGGACAAACAGAAGTGGGACTTGCTTAACGAAGTACGCAAACCCTCTGAGATGGCAGATATTCATTATATCCGTCAAAAGGAACCGAAGGGACTTGGTCACGCCATCTGGTGCGCCCGCAAGTTTATCGGCAACGAGCCTTTTGCCGTCCTTTTAGGGGACGATATTGTGGAAGCGGAACATCCCTGCCTGAAGCAGATGATAGATGTCTACGATGAGCTGCAGTCTCCAATCGTTGGTGTACAGCCTGTTGATTGGAGCGAGGTGTCCCGCTACGGGATTGTGGACGGAGAGTTGCTGACCCCTACCGATGATCGTGTCTTTCGTGCCCGCCGCTTAATTGAGAAACCGAAGACCGAGGATTCGCCTTCAAACCTGGCCATTATGGGACGTTATATTCTTACGCCGGATATCTTTGAGATCCTGGGTCAGCAATCGGCTGGCGTCGGAGGAGAAATTCAACTTACGGATGCCTTGTCCCGCTTGAATGAGCAACGGCAGATTCTCGCATATCACTTTGATGGATTGCGTCATGATGTCGGTGAGAAGTTAGGTTTCATTGAAACGTCCATACATTATGCGTTGCAACGCCCGGATCTGCGGGAGGATTTGTTGAAGTATTTAAAGAAGATAACAGAATCGAACTAACACATCCCTAATGAATTAGATCACAAAAAAGGTTTGCCCTTTGATGAGGGCAAACCTTTTTTGTGTGTGGAATTATTGAGGACCACTAGTGCATTTTGTTATTAGAAATTCAGTTCTGCTATCTGTTTAATCTCGTCTGCTTCGTTAGGTGCGACAGCGATAAGCTTATCATATATAGCTTGATCTTGTTGCCCATCCTTCGTTAGAGCGGCAAGGTACCAACGAGCAATTTCACGGTGGGTAGCATCGGTCAGATCCTCTGCAATCCCACCCTTAAGGGTAGTAGCAGCTCCAGCTGAATCGTTTAACATGTATTTTATTTTCCCCGCGTTCAGAATCATTGTTGGAGTCAGCTCGAACGGCAGTCCTTGAAGTTGTCCTTCAGGGAGGGTCTTTAGATGCTCTACTCCATCAACAACGTGCTGGTAAGCCTCCAGACCTGAATTGAAGTAAGATTCCTTCTTAGCCGTATCGCCTTGTCCAAGTGCTTGATATCCTAGATCGAACGAACGGGTAATTAGCCGTTCGTACCACTCCATATCCCAGATATAGTTGTTGGCATATTCTTTTTGAAGAGTATAGGCATGTTCATTATCACCTTTAAGCTCATAGAGTTGGATCAACTGTTTAACCATGCCTTTGTTGTAGGGTTCTGCTTTTAGCCCTTTTTGAAGCAAATCTACACCAGCATTGTAGAACTGATCATCTTGTGTTTGTTGAAAACCTTGTTGGTAAAGCGAAGAAAGCGTCAGCAGGGAATCTGAATGTGCACTGCGAATGGCAAGGTCCTTATCCAGTGGAGCTTTGATTTCCTCAAAAGATTGGCTGATTTCTGCAACTTCCTTCGCTGCATACGCATAATGATTTGCTTGCAAAAAGCGCACGGATACTATCAACAGTACAATGATCGATACTCCGGCAATGGCGGTATAGATTCCACGGGCGGCAGATGAGCTTACTTTGAAACGCTGAACTGGCCGTGGGTCAATCGCTGCAGCCATGCCTCCAAACCCGATAAACACCAGCATGCCGATGAAGACGTAACTCATATTGAAATCGAGAAGACTCAATACCAGAATAGTCATGGATAAAATGAAAAATACAAAATGCGACTCTCTTTCATTTTCGTCTCTTCGCAAGTAGCTGCGAACGTATTGATAGAAGATATACAGAATAAATGACATGAAAATGATAAATCCGATAATTCCGACTTCAACCAGGTACTGCATGAAGAAGTTATGTGCCTGCGCACTAACATATGGATTGTTCTGATACTTCTCGTACAGCGCAGTCCAAGCCCCACCACCTGCACCAATCAATGGGTAATCTGCAATGACCTTTGCGGCATCTTTATAGAAGGTGATTCGTTCAAGAACACTGTGCTGCTGGAAGTTGATGTTTTCCAGACGCGTACTGATGCTATCAGGCAAAATGTTGCGAACGCTGGTACCCAACAGCAACACTGCTACGATAATGGCGAGCAGCATGGAGCCTAGCGGGATCCACAAGCTTGAACCTTTACGTTTACCCCAAGCTTGGAGCTTTGTTTCTAAATTGGGAGCAATCCAACGTTGAATAGCCCAGATGATGATTGCGACAACGATGGCTGCTGCAACTAGATAGATCCAACCTTTGGCTGCAACTCCAGCAGTGAACTGTTGCTGCAGTTCTAGTCCAGCAGTATTGACTGGATTTAAGATCGCAATTGTTCCTATTCCTGAAATGACAAGATAAATGAACCATAAAATCTGTTTTGCTGGTTTAAGCAACAACAGGATAATCACGAACACAATTGGCATCATCACAAGACCTGTCCGCGAAAGTGTAAGCAACAGGGAGAGTAAGATGGGAACAAGCATGAATCCATGCAGTAGCTGTGTGTACACTTTTTTGGAGCGGATCATGCTGAAAATAGCAATAAATAAAAATGCCATCAGGAATGCTGCGTATGTATTCGGATATTGGAATACTGAAGCAAGTCGTGGACCATTTGCATCATTCCAAATCGTTTGATTGTATATCCCATTAACAACACCTGAAGAGAACCATCCAACTAGCCTACCTGCCAAATTGGAAGCCCCAAGCCAGTTCAACAAACCAAATCCGACAATTACATATGCAAGTCCTATTAAGGAAGATTGTATGGTATGATTGATTTTGTTGTTTTTGAGCAGGTACATAGTCATGACGAAAATCATAGCATAAATGCACTGGATTAGGATCATGTTGACTGCCAAGTAATGAGATGCTGCACTAATCAGTGACAACATATAGGTAAGTGGCAGAAAAAGAACGACTAATTTTAGCCAATCTCGTTGGGATTCTAATGCGATATTTCTGCAATAAATTACAGCCCAGACGATGAATAAGAGGATTGTAATTGCGAGCGCCCAGTAAATGGGACCCTCGAATTGGAGCAACTGTCCGTTAAATAACGCAACTTGGAAAGAGGACCAGAGTAAAAATAAGATGAGTCCTATGGTCAATGTCCATAGTAGTGGCGTAGTCGAGTTGCTATTTGCTTTTCTCGACGTCTTATTAGATTTCCCGTATACTGGATTCGACAAGGTATGATTCTCCTTTTCTTGTAGATACGACAATATCTTAGCATAACATAACGGGATAGGCCAAAGTAGAATAGCTATAGATTATTAAATTTATTGAAATGATTTAGTATTTTTAATGTTAAGGAGCTTGTTAATGTCTTTGTTTAAACGACTAATTTTATTATTTGTTGCAGTTATCGCTTTTGTTGGTTCATTTCGTTTAATTGATAATTACCAAAAAGATTCGGCAAGGGTTTCTTTAAGTTTTGAAGTGAATGCTCCTAATGAGGACGACTATCAAGTATTCTTTCTAACAGTTGCAGAGGGTGGTGAATGGAACGAGGCTCAGTCAAAACATCTAATTTATGATAAACCTGGTCAATGGAAAAAAATGAGTTATGAACTTCCAAATAACACATTAAAAGTTCGGATTGATCTCGGGACGCAAAAAGCCGACATATCTATTCGTAATGTGCAAGCTAAAGCCATATCTACACAACCTATACAGGTAGAGAATATAAATATTAATACCAATGAAGTCAAAATTGCACAAAATCAAAATCAAAATCAAAGTTTGCACATTGAATCTATAGGCGGCGATCCGTATATTGCATTTAATTTTACTCCTATAGCCTCTACAATTTTTCATGGATTCAGTATACTTCATATAGTTGTAAATCTATCAGGTAGTGTATTAATAGCCATGTTGACGGCTTTTATAGTGCGACACATGAGAAAGAGTTTAGGCTTGATTAAGCCCATATATCAAAGTAGAAATTTAGCACTCAATCTGGCGAAAAATGATTTTAAAACAAAATTTGCATCTTCTTATCTTGGTGTAGTATGGGGATTTATTACTCCTTTATTGACAATCGTAACTTACTGGTTTGTTTTTCAAGTGGGTTTAAGAAGTGGTGATGTAGCAGAGGTACCTTTTATACTTTGGTTTATAGCTGGAATTATTCCATGGTTCTTTTTTTCGGAAGCTTTTTCTGGTGCAACTAATGCATTTATCGAGTACAGTTATCTAGTCAAAAAGGTAGTTTTTCGTATAGAGTTATTACCTTTCGTAAAAATAGGTTCTGCACTGTTTGTTCATTTATTTTTTATTCTATTTATTTTTATTGTCTATGGTTTTTATGGATATTATCCAACAGTATACACAGTTCAAATACTTTACTATTTGATATGTACGATCTTTTTAGTCTTTTCAATGTCATTACTGACTGCTTCGCTTGTTTTATTCTTTAAGGATTTAAATCAAATTATTGGCATTGTCTTACAAATGGGTTTTTGGTTCACGCCTATTGGGTGGCCTGTTACTATGTTGAATGATTTCTGGGCGTTTATTTTTAAACTCAATCCAATGTTTTATATTGTTCAGGGGTTCAGGGATTCGTTGATAGACCATGTAATATTCTATGAAAGACCATATGAAATGCTTTATTTTTGGTTATTCTGTTTTAGTGTATTAACACTAGGAGTTGTCACGTTCAAAAAATTAAAATCACACTTTTCTGATGTGCTCTAGGAGTGAAATGATGGAGCCTATAATTGAAATTGAGCAAGTAGTTAAAACGTATAAACTTTATGATAAACCGGCAGATAGATTGAAAGAAGCTTTGTCTATCACTAAAAAAAAATATCATCGTGAATTCTCTGCTCTGAATGGGGTTACCTTTTCAGTTGAAAAAGGTGATGCGCTAGGAATATTGGGAAAAAACGGATCGGGCAAGTCGACCTTGTTGAAGATGATTACAGGTGTGTTATCACCAACCAGCGGGAACATCCAAGTTAATGGGAAGATTGCAGCAATACTTGAGCTTGGCGCTGGTTTTAATCCAGAATATACAGGCAGAGAAAACATTTATCTGAATGGACTTATGATGGGATATTCGAGGGAAGAAATGGAGCCGAGAATAGCAGCGATTATTGAGTTCGCTGATATTGGTACTTTTATCGATCAACCGGTCAAGGTATATTCAAGTGGAATGTTCGCGAGACTTGCTTTTGCCGTTTCCATTAATGTGGATCCAGATATTCTGATTGTAGATGAGGCGTTGGCCGTAGGAGACATCAGATTTCAAACAAAATGTATCGATAAGATGAAGGAACTAAAATCAAAAGGGACAACTATTCTTTTTGTATCGCATGCAGTGGAGCAAGTAAAGAGGTTTTGTAATAAAGCGGTGTGGATTAAGGATGGGGTAGTTGAAGCTATTGGTGATGCAAGTGAAGTTGTCGATCACTATGAAGATTTTATGAAAAACTATACAGAAGACCATGTTGAAAAGCGAAATGTGACTTTAGATATTCAAGAGAATCAGACGATAGAGGAGCTTGTTTTGCCTGAGAATCCGGATATTTTGGCTTATATAACAGAGGCTCATATAAATAAGGAGAATTTTAGAACACATGAAAGGCTCGAAGTCGAGATTGACTATGATGTATACGAGCCTGAAATTCCCGATTTGCTCCTGGGTGTAGCTATTTACACTCCAAATCGCGACTATATTTTTGGTCCAAATACATTCCTTGAGAAGGTTTCAATTCCTACAAAGAGAGGGAAACATCGAGTGAAATATGTTATTCCAACAATTCCATTGCTTGGGGGGACTTATTCCATAGATGTAGGGCTTTTTAACAACGAAGGAATCGTTTGTCTCAATTATCAGGAAAGTATACTTTCATTTAAGATTGCCAATAAGTATTTTTCTGAAGGCTTGGTCTATATCAATCATGAATGGGACGTGGTTAAGTGAATAGTCCTTTATCCGATCAACATTATAACAATGTAGCGTTCGACCAGTATCAGCGATATAAAAATGTAGCGGATGCAATAGAGAGTATGAGAAAAGCAAACGAACAATTTACAATACTTGAAGTTGGTGCTAACGAACACCGTAATTTAGAAAAGTTTCTTCCTCGAGATTCAATTAAGTATTTGGATATCGAACTGCCGACGGATCTGCAAAAACATCCGGATTACATCCTTGGAGACGCAACTCAAATGGAGTTTCCAGATGGTTATTTTGATGTAGTTGTAGCTTTGGATGTATTTGAGCATATTCCAAGTGATAAACGGGATGACTTTATTAGTGAAATCCAGCGAGTAAGCAGCGAATTTTATGTAATCACGGCTCCTTTTGCTTCTCCATTGGTGAGTGAAGCAGAACGCAGGACGAATGCTGTATATAAATCTTTGGTTCAAGAAGATTATCGCTGGTTGGCTGAACATTTTGAAAATGGACTTCCTGTACAAAAGGATCTCGAAATGTTTTTGGATAAATTGGGGGTGAATTATCGAGTTCTTTCTCATGGCAGCCTACCAATCTGGGAAAGTATGATGGAGATTCATTTTGTGGCCGCCTGTTTTCCAGAGTTGCAGTACTATCGTATGGAGCTAGATCGCTTTTACAATGCAAATATTTTTGCTGAAGATTATGCTGAAGATTCTTACCGGAAAATTTATATTTGCAGCAAAGATCGTGGAATGTCGGAGCTTATTGAAAAGAGAAGTCGGATTAACATGGCGCCAAGACATCTTGAAGAATTGCAAAGATTTAAGGCAACATTCTTTTCTTTGGCGACTATGCTTGTTAATAAAAAATCTGTTGAGACAGAAGTACAGGATAAAAGTGTACAAGATAAAATTCAAGTATTTACAGATAGCGGTAAAGGGTTCAATGAGGAAGAAAGCTTTAAAATCGATGTAGACGAAAATAGGCCTATTAATAAGTTTTTGTGGAACGATAGTAGAGTGGAACCGATTAAGTCTATACGAATTGACCCTTCTGATCGAAAGGGTATATTTAAATTTGATAATATAACAATTCGAAATCTACAAGGAGAGCTGGTTGAAGAGTACTTCGAGGATGGGAACTATATATACTCTTTTGACGGTATATATGGATTTTCAAACGACGATCCTTTTCTCATATTGAACTTTTCCAAACCAGTTTCAATTGATTCGATTAGTTTTGACGTTACATCGTTAACAAAAGATGAACGAAAGCTGATTTTGGAAGTTGAGAAGGCGTTTCTTGGAGTTAGCCGACTACAAGAAAACAACAAGCAAATAACGTTTGAGTCCAATAATAGGTTGGATGAAATTCGCAATCTTAACAATCAACTTCATCAATCTGAACTAAACAAGCAGAAAATCGAGCAGTTGCATCAGCAGGAGATTCAACAGATCGAGCAATCGATAATGGAAGTAAAGCAGGCATTAGAGGACCGAAATCGAGAATATGAAACTTTGGAATCAGAATTTAATAAAGCTCACCAACAACTTCAGGATATTAACGATTCCAAATATTGGAAAATTGTTAGACTGATTAAAAAGTTATTTGGAAGATGAAGATAAAGGTTTAGGGGGACTGGTTTTGAGCATCAGAAGTGTGATGAAGAATCGGATTGAACCTGCTTTAGCAGGATTACTCGGAATTAAAACAAGAGCAAGGCTAAAGCCTATTTCTCATTTAGAAATGAAAAATGAGAAATGGATCTCGACTGGAAACGATCCATCTTTCTTGGTAACTGGAAGGTATTTTTCAGGTTGGAACAAGATTAAATGGGAATCTGAAGCGAAGTCCGTTATCCCTCTTAAGATGTACTGGGATCAGGGGAACGGATTTTCTGAGTCAGAAAGCCTTACTTTTTCTACTATTCCGAAGGGGTTTGTGAAACGTGAAGTTACGGTTTATATTCCTCCGGGAACTCAAAATTTGAGAATTGATCCGGGTGAAGATGAAGCAGAGTTCATGTTTACGAATGTACAGTTGAAAAAAACGACACGAATTAAAATGGTCCTTGGTTTTGCCTGGAAAATCATTCACCGAAAAGGACTAACAAATCAAGTAACTCTTCAGCTGTTGAAGAAAGGTTTTCAAACTTTGCGGACAAGTGGCCTTAAGGCTACTTGGTCTAAGTTTAAAGCCTATACCGGCCATCATGCCATTGGATCTACAGGGAGCTATGAAAGCTGGATTGCAAATCAAGCGCTGACATCTATTGATATCAAAAGAATTAAAGATGAAATCGAGCGAATGGCATACAAGCCTCTTATATCGATTATTGTTCCTGTCTATAATGTTGAAGAAAAGTGGCTCCGTCTATGTATTGATTCGGTTTTAAACCAACTTTATCCTAACTGGGAACTTTGCATCGCCGATGATGCTTCCGACAAACCTCATATTAAAAAGGTATTGAATGAATACGCGCAAAAAGACAGTCGAATCAAGGTGGTTTTTCGTGATAAAAATGGGCATATATCAGAGTCATCAAATTCAGCACTAGATGTAGCGACAGGGGAATACATAGGTCTGCTAGATCATGATGATGAACTTACTATTAATGCCTTGTATGAAAATGTTAAGCTTCTTAATCAACACCCCGAAGCTGACATAGTCTATAGTGACGAAGATAAAATCAGTGAAGAAGGTGTCCGCCACTCTCCGTATTTCAAGCCGGATTGGTCTCCAGATCTTTTGCTATCCCAAATGTACACCTGTCATTTCAGTATATACCGCAAAAGTCTGATAGACCAAGTAGGTGGCTTTAGAAAAGGGTATGAAGGAAGTCAGGATTACGATCTTGTATTGAGAGTTAGCGAACTGACTGAAAAGATTTATCATATTCCCAAAATCTTGTACCACTGGAGAACAATTGCTGGGTCCACAGCATTTCAGGGTTCTTCCAAAAGCTATACTCATATCTCTGGTATGAAGGCCTTAGAAGATGCATTGAGTAGAAGAAAGGTTAACGGGTGGGTAGAAGGAATCGAAGGGATTCCTAATCTTTACCAAGTGAATTATAAATTAGAGCAAGAACCGTTTGTGTCAATTGTAATTCCTAATAAAAATCTAGCTGATGTATTAGATAAATGCTTGGATTCTATTTTCAACAAGACTACCTATTCTAACTATGAAGTGCTAGTCGTGGACAACGGTAGCGATACTTTAGATACCTTTGAAGTCTACAAAAAATGGGTTGAGGCACAACCAAATCGTTTTCGATACTGTGAATATGACGTTCCCTTTAATTATTCTAAAATTAATAATTTTGGTGTGAAACAAACACGTGGAGAACTAATCCTTCTGCTGAATAATGATGTCGAAGTGATTACTCCTAACTGGCTGACTGAAATGGCAAGTCAGGCTTTGAGATCCGAAATTGGAGCAGTAGGTGCATGTCTTTACTATCCGGATAATACGATACAACATGCTGGCGTTGTGCTCGGTATTGGTGGAGTAGCAGGCCACAGCCATAAACATTTTAGGGCATCTGAGAACGGATATTTTAGCCGGTTGAAGATGATCAGCAATTATACGGCCGTCACTGCGGCTTGCTTGATGATTAAAAAGGAGATTTACCAGGAAGTAGGTGGACTTGAGGAAAGTCTCCAAGTTGCGTTTAATGACGTGGATTTTTGCTTGAAGGTTTATAAAGAAGGCTATCGTAATATTTGGCTACCACAAGTGCAATTGTATCATTATGAATCCAAAAGTAGAGGATATGAGGATACCCCTGAAAAGCAAAGGCGATTCAAGAGTGAAATGGACTTTATGAGAGAAAAATGGGGTGATATTCTAGACAATGATCCTTATTACAATCCAAATTTGAGCAGAGTGAAAGAGGACTTTTCTATTATATAGTTTGAACTAAAAAATATACCTGAAGTATAAGCCGATCAAAATGACTTGAGAATAACGGTTGATTGTGATTTATAAATTTCGATTTTGTTACATGAGAGCGATTGACGTAGAACATCCGGAAAAATACATTGTTCACGATATCCTGCTTGAGCCACTTCCACAGATCTTCTACGGGATTAAGTTCCGGGCTGTATTTGGCAAACAAAAAAATTGCAACCTTGGATTCTTTCTCAAAAAGGCTGAATCACTTTAGATGAATGCGGGCGTAAAAGAAATGTTTGAGGACTTGCAGATTGGGCGCATAGAGAAAAGGATTACAGAAGCTGCATTTTTAATTGAGAATCGACTCTCTTGGACTGATGTTGATGCTTTAAAAGAGAATTTGGTTAAATACGAATCTCAACTTTCTGAATATACAGAAAAGCTTCAGTTAGTTAATGAGGTAATTGCAACACTAGAAGAATAACAATAAAAGTCGTCCAAATGGACAGCTTTTTATTTGAATAAATGTTGAATGTGATACAAATACCTTATCATTGTCCCATTTAGAAAAATCGTGTAACATTTAGGAGGTGCAAAGGAGGACTTTACTTGTTTAAGAAATATCTGTCACTGTGGATCGTCTTATTTGTTATGTTGGTAAAAGGAATCGTTTGGGTATATATTATACCGCCACTGCAAAATCCTGATGAGCATGTTCATTTTGCTTACGTACAGTACATGGGAGAAGAAAATAAAGTACCGATTCAAGCAAGTGATCAGTCTTACTCTCATGAACTGAATTTATTTACTATGGCAGTTAAAATGAACGATATTGCGTTTAATTCAGATGTTAAATTCAGTATTAACCCAAATATCTACGAGTTGCTATATACTCCGGAAAATAGCAATCCAGAAATGCGAACTGCATCAGGAAGTAACCTTGCTGCAGGTTATCCACCTGGATATTATTTTTTCGCTTCTCTAGTATATAAGTTAGGTTATGGAGCATCAATTTTATTCCGGTTATATGCTGTGAGAATACTATCAGTCATTCTTGGTTTGGTAGCCGTTACATTAGCTTATTTTATAGGAAAAAGAATTGAACCTAAGTCTAATTTCCTGGCTATTATACTGGCGATCATGACGGGGATGCAGCCTATGTTCTCTATGGTTGGAGCAGCTGTTAATAACGACATAATGATGGACGTTGCAACTATTGCTCTTCTATACTGGTTGTTGCACATAGTTACTGTGCAAAGTAAAAAAACGAGTTTAATCATAGGAGGAATACTAGCGGGCTTTGGTTTAATCATAAAAGCTCATATGGTATATGTTTGCGGTATAATATTATTGATTGCCCTCATAGTTTTTATCATAAAATATGGATGGGCATATGCACTGAAATCAGCTTCGTTCGTTGCTGTTCCGATGTTCTTTGTGTACTTACCATGGATGATCTTTAGTTATATCCAGTATGGATCATTTACTGGTGGGGTTGCTTTTCAGCCTGAAGGAGATCCAACACACGGATTAGCATGGTATCTCCAAAATGCTATGTTTAATGAAGCTGGCAGAGAGAGATTTTTTGATGTTTGGGTAAAAATGTATTGGGCAAAATTCGGTTGGCTAGATACAGAGTTTTATCCGAAATTGATCTATACAATCATTGCACTAGCAATGGTTATTGGAATTATTGGTTCGATTTACGGGATTATTCGTAAAAAAGAAAATTACAAATATGTTTTATTCAGCTTGATATTTGTGATCGGGAACTTAGCGTTCCTTTATATAGTGGAAATTGTTTATTTCGCTGAATATCATAATTTCATGCTACAAGGGAGATACATTTTAACCTCACTAGTCCCATTTAATTTAATTCTTTTATTTGGTTTTAGATTCATTTTCCCTGAAAGATTTAAAAATTACGTTTACTATTCAGCTGGATTGTTAATGGTTGTATTAAATTTAATGTCAATTGGTCTGATATACAGTAGATACTATTAATATTTTAAGTCCTACTTAGGGGATTTATTTATCCAACTTTATTTTATATTTATGAATTTCATAATACTAAGAGGGATGAAAAAAACTTTTGTGGTTTGTATGGCTGCTCTGATTTTTACATCAGGTGTTGGGGTTAATCCAATATCCTCTGGTACGGGTGATATCTTTGACAGACCTATTGCTAGAAAGATAACAGAGATCATCCGGAAGGATGAGCAAGCTAAATGGATCGCATTAGATAGTCTGGTAAATGGTCAGTATCTATTGTCATTAGGTGCAAAAACCTTTAATAGCGTTCATTTTTTACCTGACCTAAACCAATGGAGGGAAATGGATGTAATTGGCGAGTATACGGATGTATATAATCGATACGCACATGTAAAAGTGAGTTGTACAAATGAGCCTATTTCTTTCCAATTAATGAGTACCGATTCTTTCAACATAGAACTCAATACAAATGATTTGGAAAAAACGGGTGTGCAATATATACTGTCTCCCAAGCAACTAATCGATTATAAAAACTTTAATGAGATATACTTTGATCCGTCGAGCGGTTTATATATTTATTCGATAGTAGGAGGCCATAGACTTTGAAGGTAATTTTGATCATACCTGCGTATAATGAAGAGAAAAATATAGCAAAGTTACTTCAGGTTTTATGTTTGGATTATAAAAACGTTGACGTTCTAGTTATTAATGATTGCTCTACTGATAATACGTCAAAAGTTTGTGACCAGTTCAATGTGAAGGTTATTAACCTTCCATGCAATCTTGGAATTGGTGGGGCTGTGCAAACAGGCTATAAATTTGCGCAGATGCACAATTATGATATCGCTATTCAGGTTGATGGTGACGGACAACATAATCCAGAGTATATAAAAGATCTAGTAGATCCCTTAGTGAAAAATGAAGCAGATCTTATTATTGGGTCCAGGTACATTTCTAAAATTGGATTTCAATCAACATTCTTAAGAAGAGTAGGCATTAATTATTTTTCTAGACTGCTTCGTATTCTTACGGGACAACTCATAACAGATCCCACTTCGGGATATAGAGCTTGCAATAAGAGGGTAATTGAAATATTTGCGAAAAGGTATCCGGTTGATTACCCGGAACCTGAATCTATTATGTATCTAAAACGGAATAGATTACGCATTAAGGAGATCCCTGTGGTGATGGAAGCTAGGCTTGAAGGTAAATCGTCAATAACATTAATAAAATCTGCGTATTATATGGCAAAGGTATCTCTTGCAATTCTTATAGATAGCCTGCGCAAGCAGATAGTATAGGTATGGGACTATTATGATATCACTAAAATTGCAAATAATTCTCGTCGTAGGGTCTGTACTCAGTTTTTTGATTTTGTTGAATTTATTAAGAAGGTATAGATTAGAGTTAAAGTATTCAATGCTCTGGATTTTTATAATGATATTTGTGATGATTTTATCTTTATTCCCTAAAATGTTTACTCATGTTGCAAATACTTTAGGGATTGAGATGCCTGTAAACGCGCTGTTCTTTCTAGCTATTTTTGGTATGATAGTTATATTGTTCTCTTTGACAGTTGAAATTTCACGTGCCACTCTGAAAATAAAAGAATTATCACAAGAGCTAGGCATATTGAAACATGAACTCAAACAGATTAATGATAGTTGTAATAAGGATTAGGGAAAAAAGGATAGAAGAAGGAAAGGGAATCTTTATGCATAAGGCGCCTACTCTTATAAGCTATATTCTTTTAACATTAAATATACTGATGTTATGCGGAGGACAAATTTTATTTAAGTTAGGTTTAGAGAAACTTGGTGGTGTGAATTTATCAAATGCATGGAAAGCTATTTTTACACTTCCTATTTTTACCGGTTTGGTATTGTACGCTCTAGCCACATTGATATGGTTTGTAGTTTTATCGAGAATGCCACTGAGCGTAGCGTATCCTATTCAAAGTGTTGCATACGTGCTTGGCATAGGAGCAGCATTAATATTTTTTAATGAGCCTGTGTCTCTTATGAAGTGGATTGGTGCAATGATCATTATGATTGGTGTTTTTTTTATTGCGTTAGATTAAACTATTACAATTATAGTTGGAGGTATATTTGAATTGAAAGGAATTATACTCGCTGGTGGAACAGGTTCACGTTTGTATCCACTTACCAAAGTAACCAATAAACATCTTCTTCCCGTAGGGAAGTACCCTATGATCTTTCATTCGGTTTATAAACTCAAACAGTCGGGTATTGAAGACATCCTCATTGTAACAGGTAAAGATCACATGGGTGATGTGGTTAACTTACTCGGCAGCGGAAGTGACATGGGGGTTAGTTTTACATACAAGGTCCAAGACGAAGCTGGTGGTATAGCTCAGGCGTTGGATCTTGCTGAGCATTTTGTCGGAGATGATCAGATGGTGGTCATTCTAGGAGACAATGTGTTTGAAGATGATATTTCACCTTTTGTTGAAAACTTCAAAACTCAATCTACTGGAGCAAAAATTCTTATCCAAGAAGTTCATGACCCAACTCGATTTGGTGTTCCCGAAATTGATGGTTCTCGTATTCTATCAATTGAAGAGAAACCTAAAGCTCCTAAGAGTAATTACGCGGTAACTGGAATTTACATGTTTGATCATACCGTATTCGAGATTGTAAAAACATTAAAGCCATCCGATCGAGGAGAATTAGAGATCACAGACGTTAACAATGCATATATTGAAAGAGAACAACTGTCTTTTGATATTCTCCAAGGATGGTGGACCGATGCAGGTACGCATCCTTCATTGGCACGTGCTAATGAATTGGCTAAAGATATTGTTTTCGGAGAAGAATTCGGCAAGTTGAAATTGTAGGAGGGTATGGAGATGAAAATAACCCCTTTAAAATTGCAAGGCGCAAGCTTGATTGAGCCAGTGGTTCATGGTGATCATAGAGGTTTTTTCGTTGAGAGTTTCAATGAAGCTGTTTTATTAGATAAAGGAATTAAGCATACATTCGTTCAAGATAATCAGTCTTTGTCTGCCCAGCCTGGTGTACTTCGGGGTCTTCATTATCAGTTGAATCCGAAGGCACAGACCAAGTTAATCCGCGTTATTGCTGGTGCAATCTACGATGTTATCGTTGATATACGTAAAGGGTCGCCGACCTTCGGCAAATGGGAAGGTTTCATCCTTAGCGAGCATAATCATCGCCAGCTACTGGTACCCAAGGGATTCGCCCACGGTTTCTGTACGTTGGTTCCAAACACCCAAGTTTTGTACAAAGTAGACGAGTACTATTCCCCGGAGAACGACCGAGGCATATTATGGAGTGACCCGGCACTTGGAATTGATTGGCCCACATCCAATCCGGTTTTGTCAGAGAAAGACCAGAAGCATCCTTTGCTTCAAAATGCGGAAATTAACTTCGATTTCGAAGTGAAGTAATTAGGAGGTTTCGATCATATGAAACTGCTTGTGACCGGCGGCGCCGGATTTATTGGAAGTAACTTTGTCATGTATATGCTTGAGCAGTACCCAGACTATGAGATTATCAACGTGGATGCACTCACATATGCGGGCAATCTGGAGAACTTAAAATCACTTGAAAGCAACAAGCGGCATACCTTCGTCAAGGCAGATATCACTGATGCCAAGGAGATGGACCGCCTGATAGGTCAGGGTGTAGATGTGATAGTTAACTTTGCTGCCGAATCTCATGTGGATCGCAGTATTCTGGAACCGGACGTATTTGTAAGAACGAACGTCAATGGTACTCAGGTATTGTTGGATGCTGCGAAGAAGCACAGCATCACCAAATTCGTTCAAGTTTCGACTGATGAAGTATATGGATCTCTCGGACCTACAGGGTTGTTTACAGAAGATACGCCTCTACAGCCTAACAGCCCGTATTCAGCCTCCAAGGCAGGAGGAGATTTGCTGGTACGTGCTTATCATGAGACCTTTGGTCTGCCTGTAAATATTACCCGCTGTTCTAACAACTACGGTCCACTCCAGTTCCCTGAGAAGCTAATTCCACTCATGATCTCACGTGCGTTAAATGATGAGGCTCTGCCAGTCTACGGTGACGGGTTGAACATTCGGGATTGGCTTTATGTAGAGGACCATTGCAGCGCAATTGATCTGGTTATCCATAAGGGGCGTAATGGTGAGGTGTACAATATCGGCGGCAATAATGAGCGAACGAACGTACACATTGTCCAAACCATCTTGGAGCAACTGGGCAAACCAGAATCTCTGATCCAATATGTACAGGACCGTCCTGGACATGATCGCAGATATGGCATTGATCCGACTAAAACAATGACTGAACTTGGCTGGAAGCCCAAACATAATTTTGAGACGGGAATTAAGGAAACGATACAGTGGTATCTCGATAATAAGGAATGGTGGACTCGTATTCAATCGGGCGCTTATCAAGAATACTACGAAAAACAATACGGTTCTCGTTTGGGAGACGCCAAGGCATGAAGGTTCTGGTAACTGGAGCAAGCGGACAGCTCGGACGCGATGTGGTGCTTCTTTTGGAAAAAGTGGGGCATGATGTTCTAGCATGTGATCGGGATCAAATGGATATTACCAATCAGGCACAGTGTAATGACGTCATTTCCTCCTATCATCCTGAAGTGGTCATTCATTGTGCAGCTTATACAGCCGTAGATGCAGCGGAGACGGATGTCGATGGTGCGTATAAGGTGAATGCGGCAGGAACACGTAATGTTGCTGTAGCGGCAGAAAAAGCTGGAGCCAAACTAATTTATATTAGTACGGACTATGTATTTGATGGCAAATCGGTAGATCCTTATCAAGAATATGATAATACGAATCCGCAAAGCGTGTATGGCAAATCCAAACGAGCTGGAGAATGGTTGGTGCAGTCTCTGTCCTCCAGATGGTTCGTTGTACGAACGTCTTGGGTGTACGGACTTTACGGAAATAATTTTGTTAAAACGATGTTGAAGCTGGGCCAGGAAAAACCAAAATTGCAGGTTGTCCATGATCAAAAAGGATCGCCTACGTATACGGTAGACTTGGCAGGATTCCTTATGGAACTCATGGCAACAGAAATGTATGGAATATACCATGCCTCCAATAGTGGTACCTGCACATGGTATGAATTTACTCAGGCTATATTTGAGGAGGCTCAAACCACTGGAGGGGTATCCATTCAAGCAAAATTGGAACCTTGCACAACCGAACAGTTCCCCAGACCGGCTCCTAGGCCCGTCAATTCAGTTATGGACCACGTGTCCATTCGGACAAATGGCTTGACGGATCTCCGCCCATGGCGGGACGGACTAAAAGATTTTATTTTTTCCTTGTCAGAAACTAAATAATTATAACATCCTTTTAGGTAACTCTCGCTCTGGTATTTCTGGGCGGGAGTTTTCGTATATAATGAAGAAAAGTTAATTTTTGAGGTGAAACGTGAACGAACCTAAAGTATGTGTCATGCTTTCTACATATAACGGAGCAAAGTATATTGATGAACAACTCGAAAGCCTTCTTGCACAGAGTCAGGTCGATCTCCACATTCATATCAGGGATGATGGTTCTTCCGATGAAACAGTCCAGAAGGTTCGTGGGTATGCCAAGGCATATCCGGATCAGATTCGTATGATTGAAGGGGAAAATGTAGGCGTAATCGGAAGTTTTTTTGAATTAATGCGTCAAACGCAGCCTGTATACGACTTCTATGCATTCTGTGATCAAGATGATGTGTGGATGCAAGACAAACTTAGTAGAGCAGTAACTAGATTACAAATAAGGCAATTGAATGTACCACTTATGTACTGTTCTTCTACACAAATGGTAGATCAGGATTTGAACAATCTGAATATATGGCCCAAATTGCCTCCCAAACCTTTAAGTTTGTATAATGCCTTGGTGGAAAATTGTTGTGTTGGTTGTACTATGGTTTTGAATTCAATAACATTTGAGCAAGTTACTAAAAACATTCCCTCCGATTTCACACAGGTTATTATGCATGATCGTTGGATTTATCTGTACGTCAGTGCTTTTGGAGATGTAATTTTTGATGAAGATCCAAAAATTCTGTACCGCCAACATCAGGAGAATGTTCTGGGGGGGAGCGACGAATCATTGATTATAAAATGGAAAAACAGATGGGACCGTTTCATAAATGAAAAAAGTTTTAGATTAAGTAGGCAAGCTGCCTTATTTCTTAAAGTGTACAAAGGACAACTATCTTTGCAGCAACAAGAGGATATACAGCAATTTTTAGTTCAATTGAGCAGCCATTGGATTAAACGCTTAAAATATGCTTTCAATATGCCCTTTTACCGTCATACCTATCTTGATAATCTTGTGCTCAAACTCATATACGTTCTAAAGAAAGTTTAGTTGAATGAAGCAATCTGAAGATATGCTTGCTTCGATTTTTTTCGTCCATAATATGTTATACTTTCAATAGTTAAACACAGCATTAAAGTCAGGAGTTTTTCCAGAATGATTGAGACAGTAGATCTTTCCTTACGAGGAAAATCGAAAAATAATAGTTCGTATGATCCGGATATCAGCATCATCATCGTCAACTTCAATACACGCCAGCTAACATTGGACTGTCTGGCATCGGTATATGCATCCCAAACCTTTTACCAATACGAGGTTATTGTCATAGACAATGCGTCTCATGATGGCTCGGTGGAAGCGATTCGTGAGGTGTACCCGGACGTCCAACTCATCGCTAATCAGAACAACTCAGGTTTCTCCGTAGCCAATAATCAAGGAATGGAAGTAGCCAAAGGCCGTTATATACTGCTTCTTAACTCCGATACAGTCATCCAGTCGGATACACTCCACACCATGATCTACTTCATGGATCGCCATCCTGAGATGGGAGCATCTGGCTGCAAAGTCATCCTGCCGGATGGCTCCTTGGATAAGGCTTGTAAGCGTGGATTTCCTACGCCGTCAGCGTCATTTTATTACGCATTCGGTATTTCTCGTCTTTTCCCCGATCGGCCGAAGTTTAATCAATATCAACTGGGACATTTGAGCCCTGATGATGAATATCCGGTAGACTGTCTTGTCGGTGCGTTCATGTTAGTGCGGCGTGAGACGATTGAGCAGGTTGGCGGGTTGGATGAGACGTTCTTTATGTATGGAGAAGATATTGACTGGTGTTATCGCATCAAAGAGGCGGGTTGGGGCATTTTTTATTATCCGCGTACATATATTGTGCACTACAAGGGTGCCAGTGCCCGTCGCAAACCTTTGAAAATTACGTATGAGTTTCATAGAGCGATGTGGGTGTTCCACCGCAAGCACTACGCGAAGAAATACAATCCGCTGACGAATGCAGTTGTGTGGGTAGGCATCTCGCTCAAATTTACTTTGTCCCTGCTGCGCAGCAAATTGTCCCTTCCTTCTCGACAAGGGCAGACTGCAACCCGCATGAGAGCGGAGAATGAAGCATCTTCCGAGGTGAACCCATGATTCGGCGTAATCAACGATTTCTAACTCAATTGTATATTGCGGCTGATTTTGGCGTAATCCAGCTTTCATTTTTGTTGGCCTGGTGGCTGAAATTTGAGAGTGACCTGTTAACGAACCAAAATCCACTACCTATAGAGAAATATATGATGTGGAGCTTAGTTTACGCAGCTCTTGCTATCATTACAGGACTGATGTCCTCTCTTTATATAGCCAAGCGAAAAAAACGATTTGTAGACGAACTTTGGAGAATCCTCCAATCTCATGGCATAGCCTTCTTCATGCTGCTGAGCCTGATGTTCTTTTTCAAAGAAGTAAACATCTCACGTGCATATCTCGCCATGTATATGATTGGCAATGTATCATTCACACTGTTCTATCGCTATATAGTGAAAGTGCAACTGAAACGCTTGCGCAAAAAAGGCTTCAACCGTCAGTTTGTGCTCATCCTTGGTGCTGGATCACTAGGCAAACGTTTCTATGACAACCTTAGAAATTATCCCGAACTTGGATATGAAGTGACTGGATTCCTGGATGATTACCGTCACTGGGATCAGAGTGAACAGAAAAGATACAAACCCATTCTTGGCCGAATCGACGAACTGGAAGAGTTCTTGTCTACGCATCTTGTTGATGAAGTCATTCTGGCATTACCTCTGGATGCTCACGATAAGTATTCGCATATTATCAATGTGTGTGAGAAGGCAGGCGTTCGGACACTAATCATTCCTGACTTCTTTGATTACTTGCCAGCACGGCCTCATTTTGATAATTTTGCAGGCATGCCGATGATTAACGTTCGCGACATTCCACTGGATATTGCGGTGAACCGATTGATGAAGAGAACTTTCGATATTCTTTTCTCTCTCACTGCGATCCTCTTAACTTCTCCGGTAATGCTCGTTGTCGCGGTAGGAGTACGACTTACTTCTTCTGGGCCCGTCATCTTCAAACAAGAGCGAGTAGGACTTAACCGACGCAACTTCATGATGTTCAAATTCCGCTCGATGAAAGTCATTCCTGAGGGCACAATGGACACAGGGTGGTCCACCAAGAATGATCCGCGACGAACGGCTTTTGGCACTTTTATAAGACGCACAAGTCTAGATGAGTTACCTCAATTTTTCAACGTTTTGCTTGGTCATATGAGTGTTGTTGGTCCTCGGCCAGAACGACCTTACTACGTCAACCAATTCAGGGATGAAATCCCAAAATATATGATCAAACACCATGTCCGCCCAGGAATCACAGGATTGGCACAGAGCAAGGGATTACGAGGAGATACCTCAATCGAGGATCGAATTGAACAAGATATCTTTTATATTGAAAACTGGTCTTTATTATTCGATATCAAAATCATATGGGAAACCATTCGAAATGGTCTCAAGAATGCATATTAGGATTACCTAACGGTATTGATTTACAATCTTTCATCCCACCATTTAACAGCCGCCTCCGGGCGGCTATTTTGTTTTGCACCTCCTCAATTCGGGTAGTTAGCTATCAAAAAGGTACTGAGGATGTGAATGCTATATGAAACGCATTGCCGCCGTTTTAACATTATTAATCGTTACCGTAGGTACACTCTTTTTTGCCTATGAAAGCCAGAGTGAAGAACAACGGGACGGATTTACCGCTTATAGATTAATAGCCCATGCAATGGGCAGCATTCGTGATCAACCATATACCAACGCCTATGAAGCGATGATAGCCAATTATGAGAAAGGCACACGTGTATTTGAAATCGACTTTATGCTGACCTCGGATCGCAAAGCCGTAGCCAGACATGAATGGACTGCTAATATGAGCAAAATGCTAGGACAAGACGAAGAGCTTCCGGAGGATAAACAGGCCGGGGCGCTGACACATGATGAATTCATGGATACGCCAATCTTGGGCATGTATCAACCCATGGATGCCGATGGCATTATTGATGTACTGGCTCAGTACCCGGATATGTATATCGTAACCGACACCAAGGAACAGAAGGACGAGGACATTCAGCAGGTGTTACAGTCCCTGGTGGATGCAGCCAAAGAACATGATCCCTCCGTGCTGGATCGGGTGGTGGTACAGATCTATAACGAACCGATGCTTGATACGGTGAAAGAAGTCTATGCATTCCCTTCCATTATCTATACGTTATATGCAACACAGGATACAGAAGCTCAGATTGTTGATTTCGTGCAAAAAAATGATATCGATGCCGTAACCATGCCGGAATATAAAGTAAACCAGAATTTCGTAGCCAATCTGAATAGTGCGGGTTCTGTCACCTACGTGCACACCATCAATGATACTGAACAAGTGGCTAACTATGAGAAGTGGGGCGTGTACGGGGTATACTCAGACGTGCTGACGGAGCAGGAACTGGATGAGATGAATACACGTTTTGCGTGGAAACCATAAAAAAATACTGCTTTCCTGTTCCCCTTTTTATACGAACATTGACACTCACTGTCTGCTGACTTAGACTTAGTTTACAAGCTTTCTAGGATGCAGAAGAACCTCTGGAGGAATGTTCGTTGATAGATATGATTAAGCAGTGGAGACATGTATTTAAGCTTGACCCGGACCGGGAAATTACGGACGAAGAACTCGATCTGGTCTGCATGTCGGGGACCGATGCGATTATCATCGGCGGATCTTCCGGAATTACCTATGATAACACGGTAGACCTGATGTCCCGCGTGCGTCGCTATGAGTTGCCCTGTGTGCTTGAAGTATCCGATCTGGAGGCCGTGGTGCCCGGGTTCGACGGATATCTGATCCCGATGGTCCTGAATGCAACGGATAGCAAATGGATGATTGGGCACCACCAGCAGGCCATAGAGCGTTATGGTTATCTCATTCCATGGGATCTGCTTATTGCCGAGGGCTATATTGTGCTTAATGGGAACTCCACGGTAGCGCGGTTGACTGGTGCAGATACGGAATTGACAACAGGAGCTGCAGTGGCATATGCCCAGGCTGCGGAGCGTCTGCTCAATCTTCCAATCGTATACATGGAGTACAGTGGAACGTTCGGAGATATGGAGCTTGTTGGTGAGACGCACAGACAACTGGATCGGGCGCACCTGATCTATGGCGGCGGAATTGATGATCCGGAGAAAGCCTCGCAAGCTGCCCAGGTGGCAGATACCGTCGTGGTAGGTAACATTGTGTACAGCGATTTGAATAAGGCACTTGAGACGGTGTTGGCCGTGAAAGGAACCGTTTAATCGGTTTAGTTTACCAATCCCCCATTTTCCCCTTATGATCTGTTAAAATAGAACTTTGCCCTAACTAATTAAAGAAGTTATATGAGCGTAATGTCGTTTACACGAAAACGAAGGACAGAAGTAAGCTGAAGAAGCGAAGCGTTCGCCTTTATTCCTGGATTTCACCTTTTACTAAGAGATTCGTATACAGGAACTATGTTTACACAAAAACGGAGAGTGCAGAAGCAATCTGAAGAAACAAAGTGTTCTCTCTTGTATTTTTACTACCTTTAAATATAAGCTAAACTAATTTTTACACGAGAACGAAGAGGACAGAAATAAGCTGGAGAAGCGGAGCGTTCGCCTTTATTACCGGATTTTCACCTTTGAAAAAGTAGATAAAAAAAATCCGGGAATAACAGCGATCGAAAGATTATTCTGTCATCGGAGTGGTGAGTGTAACCTATTAATTTTGCTTTATAGACCAACCAATGAAAGGAGCATGCATGCATGCAACCTGTAAATATACATGATGCCGTTGCACGACTTAACACCCCTCAACGGCAAGCCGTCGAGGCGACGGATGGCCCGCTGTTGATTATGGCCGGAGCGGGCAGTGGCAAGACCCGGGTACTGACACACCGGATTGCCTACCTTATTGCAACACGGAAGGCGCCTCCGTGGGGCATTTTAGCGATTACATTTACGAACAAAGCCGCCCGTGAGATGCAAGACCGGGTTTCCCAACTGGTTGGTGGCTCCCAGGGCCGCGACATTTGGGTATCCACGTTCCACTCCATGTGCGTGCGTATTCTGCGCCGTGACATTGAACGTATTGGTTTTACCTCCAACTTCAGCATTTTGGACTCATCGGACCAACTATCTGTAATTCGCAGCTGTATGAAAGACCAGAATATTGATACGAAGAAGTTTGAACCTAAGGCAGTTCAATCCATGATGAGTACGGCGAAGAATGAACTAATCAGTCCGGAGCAATATGAGAAGCAGTCGGGAGACTATTTCGAGGGTATTGTGGCGAAGGTATATAAGATGTACCAGAAACGGTTAAGAGCCAACAACTCGCTTGATTTCGATGATCTCATTATGCAGACCATTCAACTGTTCAAGGAAGTGCCTGAGGTCCTCGACTTTTACCAAAAGAAATTCCAGTACATTCACGTTGATGAATACCAGGATACGAACCGTGCACAGTACATGCTGTGCCGCATGCTTGCTGACAGTCACCACCGTATCTGCGTTGTAGGGGATAGCGACCAGTCGATCTATCGCTGGCGCGGGGCGGATATCAGCAATATCCTGAACTTTGAGAAAGATTACCCTGAAGCAAATACGATTTTGCTGGAGCAGAACTATCGTTCTACTTCCAATATCCTGAATGCAGCGAATGAAGTGATCGGCCTGAATACGGGGCGTAAACCGAAGAAACTGTGGACGGACAAAGAGGGTGGTTCGAAGATCAAGGTGTACCGTGCGGATTCCGAACATGATGAGGGGTATTTTGTTACTTCCGAGATTAGTAAAAATGTGAAGAACGGCAAATCCTATCAGAACCATGCTATTTTGTACCGTACCAACGCCCAGTCCCGGGTTATAGAGGAAATTCTGATCAAGTCTGATATTCCGTATCAGATTGTCGGCGGCATCAAGTTCTATGATCGTAAAGAGATCAAGGACATTCTGGCGTATCTGCGCCTGTTATCCAATCCAGACGATGACATCAGTCTCACCCGGATCATTAATGTTCCTAAGCGTAGTATCGGTGATACAACGGTAGCGAAGCTCGCGGCTGCGGCAGGAGAGCGTGGGATTTCCATTTACCGAGTACTTCAGGTTGTGGACGATCTTGGATTTGCAGGCCGTACGCGGAATGCGCTGGTGGAGTTCTATGACATGATCGCTGCGTTGCATCAGATGGTAGAGTATCTGTCTGTAACTGAACTGACCGAGAAAATTCTTGAGATGAGTCAATACCGTCTTGAGATGCAAAATGAAAACACACTCGAATCTCGTGCACGGCTGGAGAACATTGATGAGTTCCTGTCAGTAACCATGGAATTTCAGAAAAATAATGAAGACAAAACGCTCGTATCGTTCCTCACCGATCTTGCATTGATTGCTGACATCGACAGTATGAACGATGATGAAGAGGACCAGAGCGACGCTGTTACCCTGATGACCATGCACAGTGCCAAAGGTCTGGAGTTCCCGGTTGTCTTTATCGTGGGTATGGAAGAAGGGGTCTTCCCGCATAGCCGTGCATTTATGGACAATGAAGAGTTGGAAGAAGAACGCCGACTTGCTTATGTAGGGATCACCCGTGCGGAAGAGCAACTCTTCCTGTCTTGTGCCCAGATGCGGACGTTGTTTGGACGTACAACGGCGAACCCGCCTTCCCGCTTCTTGGATGAAATTCCGGACGAGCTAAAGGAAGACACCTCGATGGCTCGTGATCGTTACCGCCGCGGCAGTAGCGGAGGCGGCTCGTATGGTGGACGTGGACTGGGTTCCAGTGGGGGAAGTAACTTTGGTGGTGGCACCAAGCTGTTCGATCACCAAAGCAAGAGCGGTTCATCTGCTACTTCATCCACGCCAACTTCGCGTGTGACTACAAGTGTCTCCCGCCCAACATATGCTACCCCATCATCTGCTTCCAAGCCTGTAGCTTCTAATGGTGAAGCAGGGTTTAAGGCAGGAGATAAAGTGCAGCATGGCAAATGGGGAACAGGCACGATTGTTGCGGTCAAAGGTACAGGGAATGATACCGAGTTGCAGATTGCATTCCCGGCTCCGGTTGGCGTGAAACGTCTGCTTGCCGGTTTTGCCCCAATTACCAAAGTAGAATAATTTTTGGACGAAACTTCCTTTTGCACGATAACAGAGAGAACAGAAATAACTTTCCTAAGGAAAACTGCTTCTTAAGCATCTTCCTCGTTTTTGTCACGGGATTTCTAACCTTGATTGATATGACTAGAAATCTATATAAGTTCAATGTAATATCGGCACGGTAACGGAGAGAACAGAAATAACTTGAAGAAGCAAAGCGTTCGCCTTTATCCACGGATTTCTACCTTCTAAAATGAATTAAAAGAAATCTGGGGATAACAGTGATCGGAAAGTTATTCTGTTATTGGAGTGTTAGTGTGGATATACATTCATTGAAATTATGTAGTGATACCAACGATGGAAAGTTATTCTGTTCCGAGTTTCAAGTGCAATAGGGGTGTTCGTTCTACATATATGATCAAATTAACGGAGGGATGGCCCTGTATGGACCCGATGCACCGGATGGAGCAACTCGTTACCGAGCTGAATCAGCATAATTATCAGTACTACACGATGGATCAGCCACAGATCAGCGATAAGGAGTATGACCTTCTGTACGATGAACTGGTTACGCTGGAACAGGAAAGCGGCATGGTTCTGCCTGATTCTCCAACCCAGCGTGTGGGTGGCGAATTGCTCAAGGGGTTTACCCCACATCGCCATTTATCCTCATTGTGGAGTTTGGACAAAGCGCAGAATATTGAGCAGCTACGGAGCTGGAATACCCGTGTACTGAAACTGATTAATGACTATAACAGTAAAAATCCGGATACGCCGTTACCGGAACCGGGTTATGTCATCGAGTTGAAGTTTGACGGATTGACGTTGAACCTGACCTACACCAACGGTGAGTTGGTACAAGCCTCTACGCGTGGTAACGGTACGGTGGGCGAAGGGATACTGGCACAGGTTAGAACGATCCGATCCGTTCCGCTCAAAATTCCTTACACAAGCGGGACGATTGAAGTACAAGGTGAAGGCATCATGAATCTGTCCGTCTTGGACCGATACAATGAGACGGCGGCCGAGCCGCTCAAGAATGCACGGAATGCAGCAGCGGGAGCGCTCCGCAACCTGAATCCGAAGGCGACGGCTGAGCGTCGACTGAATGCTTATTTTTATAACGTAGGTTATTCGGATGACATTCAGTTTGCCAATCATCAGCAGATGATGGATTTCCTGCGTGAGAACCGCTTCAAAGTGAATCCATCCATCACGTATTTCCATGAGTTTGATGATGTAGTGGAGCAACTGGCCGCCATTCAGGAGAACCGGGGTCAACTGGACTATCTGATTGATGGAGCTGTTATCAAAATTACGGACATGCGCACACGCGAGGTGCTGGGTTATACCGATAAGTTCCCTCGCTGGGCGGTGGCATATAAATTCGAGGCAGAAGAGACCACGACGGTTCTTAACGCAGTGGTATGGAATGTAGGTCGTACCGGCAAAGTAACTCCACTGGCACGGGTAGAACCGGTTGAACTTGCCGGGGTAACGGTTCAGAACTGCACTCTTAACAATGTCGGCGATATTGAGCGTAAAAATCTGAAGTTCGCTCTGGGCACACGGGTCTTTATCCGACGCTCCAATGACGTCATTCCTGAGATTCTGGGTAAAGTGACTGAGGAGAGTGATGGCGAGGAGATCGTCTTCCCTGAGCAGTGTCCGGCATGTGGATTCCCACTGGAGCAACGCGGAGCGCATCTATTCTGTAACAATAGACTTGCGTGTAAACCGCAAACGGTGGCACGAATTTCCCACTTTGCTTCCCGTGATGCCATGGACATCGAGACATTCAGTGAGAAAACGGCGATTCAGTTGTATGATGAATTGAACGTACGTGAGCCTGCCGACCTGTATACGTTACAGTTTGATGATCTGGTGAAGCTGGAGCGGTTTGGGGAAAAGAAAGCGAACAACCTTATCGCTGCGCTGGAACTCAGTAAGGATCGTGATCTGGCTTCCTTCTTATACTCACTGGGTATTCCGAACACAGGTAAATCCACCACGCGCATGCTCGCTGATCATTACCGGGATCTGCACGCCATTATGAATGCAACCGTGGAAGAACTGGTTGAGTTACCCGACGTGGGTGGTATCGTGGCTGAGAGCATCGTAAACTTTTTTGCAGATCCGTTTACACAGGCTGCGATTGAGAAAATGCTCAACTTGGGCGTGAAAGCTCAGGCACCTGAGGCACCAGCCGTTGCTGTTGTGGAAGATTCCTTCTTCAGTGGTAAAACGGTCGTCTTGACCGGAACACTGCACCAATTGACGCGGGAAGAGGCGACGCAAAGACTGGAAGCACTCGGAGCGAAGGTAACTGGCAGTGTGTCGAAAAAGACAGATTTGGTTATTGCCGGAGAGAAGGCAGGTAGTAAACTAACCAAAGCACATGATCTTGGCATTCCTACGATTGAGGATGAGGACGAACTTGTACGTCTTTTGAATCCCTAGGGTTAAAGTGTAATTAGAGAGTTCATAATGAGGAAAAAGAAAAAAGCCCCCGCAGACACGAATATGTGATCGGGGGCTTTTGTTAGTTATCTAGATTATTTTTACAACGAGTGCACAGTCACCAATCTTAACTGATCAGGATCCACTAATGTTGTTAGGAATGCGCTGAGATGCGCCTGTAAGCCATGCATCCTTGTCATATCCTCGTTCTTCCCAGTAACCGATATGTTCACTGTCGATGAGTTCAATGCGATTTAACCATTTTACCGATTTATAGGCATACATCTGAGGAATGACAAGCCGTACCGGACCACCAAGATCAGCGGGGATAGGTTTGCCATCATGCATGACAGCGACCATAATATCCTCCATCTGCGCTTGATCCATCGTAATGGCATCCGTATACACACCATCACCGGAATAAAATTTCACACTATGAGCTCCCGGCTTTACTCCGGCTTGTTTCAAAAGCTGTGCAAGAGAAATGCCCTCCCACGTATTCTTATACACAGACCATCCCGTAACACAGTGGAAATCACTAACCTGTACGGTACGCGCCAGCTTCACGAATTGTTCCCAGTTCCATACCTGTGCCCGTTCAACCATCCCATCGATTCGGAAAGACCAGTTAGCATTGGAGAAGGATGGTATAGGCGTAACTGTATATACGCGGAAATGACCTTCAGCCCCGCCTCCGATGGGAGGTGAAGAGGCAGACAGCGGTTGTGGCAGAGGAACCATACGGTTAGGATCGTTCTCCAGCATGCTATCAATACTATTATCGATTTTGAGATTTCGTCCTACCCAGGATATAAAAGTAGGGCCAAGAGTCACGGCGAGACCAACCCCCACAGCAGAGCGGATGAAAGCTCGTCGTGTATACAACGGTTGAGGTCGCTCTTCTGGTCTGAGGGAATCTCTTTCCGAATTTCGATCAAACTGGGAAGAAGATATAGCAGCCGGAGTTTCTTTTTCATCCGATATTGAATCAGCTGGATCAGCTTGATTTTGAGCTCGTGTTGAAGTTGTATTGGTTTTCACTGCACGACGTGCAGGATCCTTTAACCATTTGGTTCGAGTGATGGAGTGGTAAATAATATAAGGCAAGCCTACCCAAGTTAGCAGGTCATGGATCAGAAGTGCAGCATTTGACCAACGTGGTCCAGCTAGCTTGAACTGCCATAATACAATACCCGAGAGGAGCCATCCCACCAACAGGGCGAGAACGACTATAGTATTTACCCTCTGCCATGGTCTGTTACGAAGTTGTTTCCAGTGCTTTCCGGCCAAAATCAAGTAATATATTACGGGAGCAAGCATAGCTAGCCCAACGACGATATGTAGCCATTTTAGCCAGACACGTCCAATTCCGAGTATCTCGCGCCAAAAGCCACCAACCAGCATAAGCCCCGTGATTGTAAGGATCATAACGATCCAGGCATTCCAAGCGTGGATGGAAACCAATTTTTTGCCGTAACCTTTGCGTACATTCTTTAACCATTCTATCAAGCGCGATCACCCCAAGTAGGAATAATGGTTAATTCTAATCTTTGATATGTAATAGCCAACTGTGGTTGGAGTGCGTGTTATCCAAGTAAAGGTTTATAAGAGATGGTTAACGGTTGTTCATAGTCTAACCATATGAAGAAGACATCCGATTGCTGATCCCTTCCCTATAGCTATATACCTTATTATAGAGTTTTTGGATCACTTTCATCAAACGAAGAGGAGGGTAAGGATCGTTATCCTGATCGGGACTCTAGCTAAACCTTATCTAGATCCTTAATTCCTTATGGCTATAGAAGGCAGTATTATAGAAATGATTTATTTCTTTTATATGTAATACACGTTAAGGGGAGACCATCATTGGTTCAGAGAATGTGTTAATCTGTCGAATACAGGTTGGAGACAACACACCACTAATAAAGATTCTAGATTTCAGAAGGTTGATTAAAAATGCTTGCTAAATAAATCACAACGTGATATATTATTTCTTGTCGCCTCAAACGAATGATTGTCATGATCATTTGAAAGATGACGAAAACAAATTGTTGACAGTAAGTTAGTTAACATGATATGATAAGATTCCTGTCCGGTTGACAAACATCAACATAAACGGACATACAAGTTCCTTGAAAACTGAACAAATGGATAGTAACTTTTGATTCACAATGAATCGTCAGATTCAAAATGAGCTTATCGCTCTTTTCAATACTTTATTGGAGAGTTTGATCCTGGCTCAGGACGAACGCTGGCGGCATGCCTAATACATGCAAGTCGAGCGGACTTGATGAGAAGCTTGCTTCTCTGATAGTTAGCGGCGGACGGGTGAGTAACACGTAGGCAACCTGCCCTCAAGTTTGGGACAACTACCGGAAACGGTAGCTAATACCGAATAATTGTTTTCTTCGCCTGAAGAGAACTGGAAAGACGGAGCAATCTGTCACTTGGGGATGGGCCTGCGGCGCATTAGCTAGTTGGTGAGGTAACGGCTCACCAA
>NZ_VEBF01000037.1:260-476 GCF_007676705.1 Paenibacillus xylanexedens | reverse complement strand
AATTTTGATGAAAAAAAGGCAGATGTAATGATGGGAAGGGGCTTAATAGTGATTGAAGGATTGCGAGGTTGGGGGAAGTGGAGGAGTGGGAAGATGGTATGGAAAATGGTGATAGGAGAAGGGAAGAAGGTGGAAGTATTGGAGGAAGGAAACGTGGATGAGGGTGGAGATTAGGAAGGGGTTGGTTTTTATGATGGTGAAGACTTGGAGGCGGTA
>NZ_VEBF01000037.1:0-250 GCF_007676705.1 Paenibacillus xylanexedens | reverse complement strand
ACCACAACCCAACAACCTCCAACTATTCCACCGACCAAACCTCCATCACCCTCCACATTACCAACGCCTTCCTTTTTATCATCCTCAACACTTCCACCCCCTACTAACCACCTATCAACATTACACACACATTCTCCAAACTAATCCCATTCCCTATCATCAACCTCTTCTCATCCCATACCCTAACATCAAACAACAACCGGGAATAGACCTTCCCCATCAGGTGGTGCGCCATATATTTACCCCAGAT
>NZ_VEBF01000392.1 GCF_007676705.1 Paenibacillus xylanexedens | reverse complement strand
AATCACTTCATCACTCCCACCACCTTTACCCAATTCAATCTTCTCACCAACTCATTTCCACAACACAACTTCTTCCTCTCCTACCTAACCCATCCACCTCTCCAACTCATCTTTCCCCATATCCTCAATCCCATCACCCCAGATCCTTAATTTACCCCATCCCCCACCGTATTCCTCAAGCAACTCTTTCACCAAACTCGACTTCCCCCTACCCCTTCTACCTACCATACCCAATGTTTCACCACCTCCCACCGAAAACCT
>NZ_VEBF01000391.1 GCF_007676705.1 Paenibacillus xylanexedens | reverse complement strand
ATTCTATCCCAACCCTCCTTCCCTATTTCACTATTCCCTTTCCTCCCCCTCTCATTCAAATCACCGCACCTCTCACTCTCCCCCAAACCCCTCTGCTCACCCTCATCCTATATCCACCATCAGCTCACTTCATTCCACCACCCATCCTCGCATCCAATCCCTCCCCACTACCCATCATCTTCACCATATTTTTTCTCAATCTTCCTCATTTCCTCCTCAGTCCAACTGTATCACCGTATTTTCCCCATCTCACTCCGCTTA
>NZ_VEBF01000390.1 GCF_007676705.1 Paenibacillus xylanexedens | reverse complement strand
TATATCATGCCCTTTTCTTTACATTATACAATTTATACCTTTTCACCCCACCTCAACCATTCCATAATCCCAACAAAACCAACAACTAAAACACCAATCTATCATCCTTGATACTCCTTCCATCACAACCTTTTCTTATATTCACCAAAACCTCCAATTCACCATCACCATTCCACATCCTAATCCCACACCCCCACTCATCATTCCACCCACCCCAACTCCTCCACCCAAAACCACACTAACCTTCCCCCTCATCACACC
>NZ_VEBF01000389.1 GCF_007676705.1 Paenibacillus xylanexedens | reverse complement strand
GGGGAGATGGTGTGGAAGGAGTGGGATGTTGGGGTTTAGTTGTAGGGGTGGGTGGTTGAGGGATATAGGATGTAATGTGATTTGAGGGTGATGGATATTGAGGAGGGGTGGAATGATGGTGATGGTGGTAGTTTTCCGTGGTGGATTGGGAGGGAGGAATGGAAAAATTTGGGGTTTGGGAAGAGTAAGATTGAAATGATCGACGGACAGGGTGGTGGGGTATGGTTTGAGAAGGTGATGGAGTTCAAGTATAGGGATGTG
>NZ_VEBF01000388.1 GCF_007676705.1 Paenibacillus xylanexedens | reverse complement strand
TGGAGTATGTGGTTTAATTCGAAGCAACGCGAAGAACCTTACCAGGTCTTGACATCCCTCTGATCGGTACAGAGATGTATCTTTCCTTCGGGACAGAGGAGACAGGTGGTGCATGGTTGTCGTCAGCTCGTGTCGTGAGATGTTGGGTTAAGTCCCGCAACGAGCGCAACCCTTATATTTAGTTGCCAGCATTTCGGATGGGCACTCTAGATAGACTGCCGGTGACAAACCGGAGGAAGGTGGGGATGACGTCAAATCATC
>NZ_VEBF01000387.1 GCF_007676705.1 Paenibacillus xylanexedens | reverse complement strand
TCCTTAACCCAAATTTCATCCCCTTTCATCCCCGTTACACTTCTACCCTTCTCTCCCTTCCCTAGCCCCTTCTCCAATCCACCAATCAGATCACACCTATCCAAACCCTCTACCCCCTTCCAACCAACTTCTACACCCATATACCCGCCCACATCCTCCCCCTCTTTCGAAAAAATAACCCTCCGTTCCCACTCCCCTTCATGAACGTCGCCTGCAATCCGCTTGTATTTGCGATATTCAATCACACGTGGAATCAGCTCTG
>NZ_VEBF01000386.1 GCF_007676705.1 Paenibacillus xylanexedens | reverse complement strand
ACTTCACAACTCCACTCCCCACAGATTAACACATATCCACTTCGTACTCTACCCCACCCCACATATCCTAATTATAATGCTCCCCTTTCCCCTCCATATACCCACCATTCACCCCCACTTCACCACAACCATCCATCCGCCCGCCCTCCTCTGCTTCTCCCCCCAGATTTTCAAAATAACATCCCATCATCACCATCTTATACCTCCTCACCACCCCCCCTACCCAAACCCCACCCTAACTCTTCACAACACCCAGATTTTC
>NZ_VEBF01000385.1 GCF_007676705.1 Paenibacillus xylanexedens | reverse complement strand
GTTATTATGTCATTCGGGGGGATCAAGGTTTTTATCTGATTGGACAGTGTGATTTGCTGGAAAAAGTGGGATTGTTTGGGATTAGGGGTTTTGTGGATGTGGAGAGAAGAGATGTCGAATTGGAGAAGGGTGATTTGAAGATAAGGGAGTAGATGAAGAAGAGATGGTGGATTGAGGGTGGGGATGGTGGAGAAAGGGAAGATGATGAACGGGAGAAGGATGGCGCCTGAGGCGACAGTGATTGGATTGGGGTGCAGCGCTG
>NZ_VEBF01000384.1 GCF_007676705.1 Paenibacillus xylanexedens | reverse complement strand
TTACCCATATCTTCAAACTCCAACCTCACCTCCACCAGACTCCCCACAAATATCACCTACTCCCTCACCATCCCCAAGATCTCATTACCACTTCTACAACCCATGCCCTCCTCTTATACCTCTCACCTTCCCTATACACCTTGCTTGCTTACAACCCCCACCAACTCACACCAAACTCCTTCAACGATTATTCTTATCCCAGAAATTATCCTCATCCTATCGAACTTTCGAACATTCCTAATACTTGCAACATACCTCTCTT
>NZ_VEBF01000383.1 GCF_007676705.1 Paenibacillus xylanexedens | reverse complement strand
TATGATATTGAAGTGTGGTTGGGTGAGAGGGAGAGGTATGGTGAGATTTGTTGGTGCTGGAAGTGTGAGGAGTTGGAGGGAGGTGGTGGGAATATGGGTTTGGGGAGAGAGGGAAAAGCTAAAGGGGAATTTGTTGATAGATTGAAGGGTTCAGGATTGGGGGTTGGTGGTAGTGTAGGAGCAATGGTGGAGAAGTATGAAGAGGAAGATGGGAGGGTTGTTATTGGGGAAGGATTGGGTGGTTATATGGGGGGTATCAGTG
>NZ_VEBF01000036.1:248-485 GCF_007676705.1 Paenibacillus xylanexedens | reverse complement strand
AGGAGGGGGGGATTGAAGGAAGGTAGGGTGATCGTTAGGGAAGAGAGGGAGGATTGGATGAGTGAAAAGGAGTTGTGGAGGGGGTGGGGTGAGGAGGGGGAAGAGATGGAATGGTGGGGATTGGGGGAGGTGGTGGATGTGTTTTTTATATGGGATAGGGGGGAGAAGAAGGGGGGGTGGGGGAAGAGATAGAGGATTGTGGTGGAGGAGGTGGGGTGGAGGGTTGAGGAGTGGGTG
>NZ_VEBF01000036.1:0-238 GCF_007676705.1 Paenibacillus xylanexedens | reverse complement strand
TGCCCATTCCCCCACCTCCTCCGTCTCTTTTTTATATCCCATACCCCCCACAACAACCCCCCCTCCCCCAACACATACACCATTCTCCTCCACCACCTCCCCTCCACCCTTCACCACTCCCTCTCCCATCTCCCCATTCCTTCTATCCCCCACCTCGATCAATTCCACCTCCCATCCCTCACCCCTTGCGCCCCACCACACATACATCGCATCCATCCCCATACACTCTCCCCCCATC
>NZ_VEBF01000382.1 GCF_007676705.1 Paenibacillus xylanexedens | reverse complement strand
CGAACCTGTAGGGAATGGGCGGTGAGGTGCAGTGGAAGGAATATTGATAATGGTGGGGGTAGTTTGGTTGATGATGGTTGGAAGGAGAGGAGGTGTGAGGTAATATGTAGGGATAAGGTTAAGATGGAAGATGGGTTGGGAGTGTTGTGGGTGGATATCGAGGAATGTGCGGAAGGTTGCGATAGGTGGATTATTGATGAGGATATGGAGATGATTGGTACGGAGCTTGAATGTGTCGGTGAAGAGAGCTACGGACAGGTGG
>NZ_VEBF01000381.1 GCF_007676705.1 Paenibacillus xylanexedens | reverse complement strand
CCGCAACCAATCATCCCCCTCCTGCTGCCTACCGAACAACATCACTATTTCCTATCCCCCGACCCCCTCTCCTCGACTCCACCTTTTCCTCAACGCCCTACACCCAATATACTCCCTCCAATCATTATCTCCCATCCACACCACTATCCACCAAACTTTCACCCACTACTTCCCCTCCATCACCACTTTCCCCACATTCCTATTCTCCCAACTCATTCCCCACACCTCCTCCACCCTTCCCCTAGAGCACCCCACTAACCAT
>NZ_VEBF01000380.1 GCF_007676705.1 Paenibacillus xylanexedens | reverse complement strand
TTACCCATGATAACCCCCTTCGCCGTAAAAAAACCTTGACATTTTTACTTACCTAAACCCAACTACCCCATCTTAATACTCACATTTTACAATAATACCACCACCTCAATTTCAACTCAATACTCCTATTCCAAAAAAAATCATCCCCTCCTTACTTTACAAACTCCCATTTACCTTCTACTACATCCTTCTTCCCCTTTCACCCCTTTAAAAATCCCATAGCCTTTATCCTTCCTCACTTCTTCCACTCCTCCAAACAAAC
>NZ_VEBF01000379.1 GCF_007676705.1 Paenibacillus xylanexedens | reverse complement strand
TTAAATTATAGAAAAAGTGGGGAGAAGTTGTGGAAGGAGGTGAATATTGACGGGATGTTGAATGAATGGGGGGAGTGTGTGTATTTTGTAGGGATTGAGTAGGATATTTGTGAAGGGAAGTATGGGGAAGAGGAGTTGAAATTGGCGAGTTGGATGGGTGAGATGAAGAGGAGAGGAGAGTTGGAATTGATCGGGAAGGTGAATGAGGAGGTTGGTACGGCGGTTAAGGGGATTATGGGTATGATTGAAGTTGCGAGTATGG
>NZ_VEBF01000378.1 GCF_007676705.1 Paenibacillus xylanexedens | reverse complement strand
GAAGGTTGTACTTTAGGTTGAAGGTGGTGGGGGATAAGTTGGATCCCGTAAGAGATTGGGAAGATGGGAAGTGGAAGATGATAGATAGGGGGGTGGAGATGCGGTGCATTTTGTGGATACACAGTGGATGGCGGGGCAGAGAAAATGATTGGTGGTGGTGAGATTTGTGGGATGTTGTGTGGGGGTGTGTTATAGGGGAAAAGGTCGGTGTATACGGGGAGATGGGGAATTGTTGTGGGGATTAAGTGGTTGTATTGGGGGG
>NZ_VEBF01000377.1 GCF_007676705.1 Paenibacillus xylanexedens | reverse complement strand
GGTGGGTGTATGGGAGATGAGATATGTAGGATTGTTGGAGATGGGAGGCAGAGTGAGGGTGGGTGGAGTTTGGGGGTTTAACATTGGTGTTTTGAGTTGAATGGTCGGGATGGTGTGGTGAGAGGAAAAGGATTTGATCTGGGGTTGTGTTGGGGATAGATGGATGCCGTCATTAAAATGTGTTTGGGCATAGTTTTTGGTCTTGAGCTTGGGTATGATGTGGTGAGTTTGACGTAGGGTAAGGGTAGAATGCTGTTGGCCAG
>NZ_VEBF01000376.1 GCF_007676705.1 Paenibacillus xylanexedens | reverse complement strand
TTTATATATACCTTCTTTAAAAACCCTACTTTTCAACACCTACCATATACACCCCCAACCCCATCAACCACTTTCACCCAACTACACCCCCAACTATTATCCCAATACCAACCCCCTCACCACCTCACCCCATTCACCAAAACCATCTATCTTCCCCTCTCCCACAACCCCTCCAACATCACCCCCATCCCACACCATCCCCCAACCCAATCTTTAATCACTGCGGTGTACAGACTCGTTATACATCTCAACCAAATCTGCTT
>NZ_VEBF01000375.1 GCF_007676705.1 Paenibacillus xylanexedens | reverse complement strand
CGAAAAACTAACAAACCATCACCCCACCCTCATCCTCCTTCAATTCCACAATCCTCCCCTCAACCCGCTAACCCCTATCACCCACCCTCTCCTCCTTCCTAACCTTCACGACAACATCATCAACCCCTACAACTTCAATCATAGCCTCACCAAACTCATCGACCCTACCCACCACTCTCATCTCCCTCCACTCTTAAAACAACCCCCTCACACCCCCTACCCCCTCCTCGTCCTCCAACCCTCCCTCTATCCCATAATCAATT
>NZ_VEBF01000374.1 GCF_007676705.1 Paenibacillus xylanexedens | reverse complement strand
AGCAGCCGTTTTTTGCATGAGGCCGGACAGTTGACCGCCTTGGGACAAGAAACGGGCGATGAGTGGGGGAATTCGGGGAATAATACGGATAAGTGTGGGAATATGGATAAATTAATGGAGTGGTATGTTCATTTGAGGTTTGGATGAGTAAAAGGAAGAAGGTATAATTGAAGGGGAAGAAATATTGGTATTAGTATAAGTTTTGGGATATGAAAATTGTTTTAAGTTGTTCAATATATATTGTTTATTATTTTATTTTTTAT
>NZ_VEBF01000373.1 GCF_007676705.1 Paenibacillus xylanexedens | reverse complement strand
ATGGGGAAGAGTGGATGGAGACGGGATAGGGGGGGGGGGAGAACAAGAAGGCAGAATCGGGTATTACTTGGTTGGTTGGGGTAAAGGGTTGATGGTGATGATGTGTTTTGGATATTGAGGAGTGGTTGGTGAGAAGAGGGAAAATAAGGGGAGGTGTTGGGTGGGGGATATGGATTTGAGGAATGGTGATAGGTAGGGTTGGGGGGTGAGGTTGAATTGGAAGGCATTGGATTAACAGGCTTTGGAGGATGAGTTGGGGGTGAT
>NZ_VEBF01000035.1:254-486 GCF_007676705.1 Paenibacillus xylanexedens | reverse complement strand
GTTATAAGAATAAAAAGGGTTAGAGAGTGTAGTGTTCAAGGAGTGGTGTGTAAGGGTTTTTTGGTTTTTATTGTTTTTGGTAAGTTTGTAAGGTAGGGGAGTTTGGGGGGTGTTTGGTGGGCTTGGGAGAGGAGGTGGATGTGTTGATTGGTGGGAAGGAATTGAGGGAAAGTTGGCTGAGGTTCAATGGGTGTATGTTTGATGAGGATAGTATGATCTGGTTTGGATAGTG
>NZ_VEBF01000035.1:0-244 GCF_007676705.1 Paenibacillus xylanexedens | reverse complement strand
CACGCGTGTGTCCTCCCCTTCCCACACCACCTGCATCTCTTCATTCCTCCCAAGCAATTCACCCAAACTTCCCTCACCTTCAATCCCTCCATCTTTCATCACCATAATATCATCTCCTTTCCAAACTCCTCCTCTACCCTCCCATACCCCCATACACGTTACATCCCCCTCTTCCAACACCCCTTCCCATACTTCTTCTTCTCTCTCCACATCCACTGCACTGCACAGATCATCAAACATAAAC
>NZ_VEBF01000372.1 GCF_007676705.1 Paenibacillus xylanexedens | reverse complement strand
TTGGAGATGTATAGGAGGAGATGAAGCGAGTGATTGAAATTAAGGAAGAGTGGGATGAGGAAGAAGGTGGGAAGGTGGATTATAAAGATGTGGAAGGTGTACTGAGGGGAAGTGGTGTAGAGGATGTGAGGAGAGAGAAAGTGGAAGGTGGCTTGGAGAGCATGGTGGATAAGAAGAATTATGAAATGAAAGGGAGCAGTGTTATGGGGAAGTTTAGGTGGAAGTGGATGAAGATTGAAAGGAAGGTTGGGAGGATTAGGGTTA
>NZ_VEBF01000371.1 GCF_007676705.1 Paenibacillus xylanexedens | reverse complement strand
CAAATTTGAAACATCTTCGATTCCGACTCATACGTTATACTCAATATCAACTTCACAACCACATCTCTCTACAAACATCTGACCTCAACTTTTCCTATCATCTTACAACTTACATATTTCACAAACCATCTGCCCCAAACCTCACAATCCACTTTATCAACACACTCACACCCCCATTCACAATTCCCCCCATATCCCACCCCCTATCATTACTTCTCTTCATTTTTATTCCTATCCCTCTCAAATATTTTCCACATATCTCTT
>NZ_VEBF01000370.1 GCF_007676705.1 Paenibacillus xylanexedens | reverse complement strand
ACTTACACAACGTCCCAACCTTTCCGACCCCCAGTCCTTCCACCTTCTGCATCAACTCATGAACCCTCACCTACAGCACTCTTTAACCCTTCTCCTCCACAACCTCCCTAAATTCCCTCAAATCCTTACTCCTATCACCAAACCTTATCACTTTCCACAAACTCTACCAACACACAAACTTCTCATCACCCACACAATCACCGCCATCGGTCACTTCGCTAACCCTGTTGTAGACAAACCTAAACGTCTACCTTCTCCTCCCAT
>NZ_VEBF01000369.1 GCF_007676705.1 Paenibacillus xylanexedens | reverse complement strand
ATTCTCCACCTCTAACCCATCCATTACCCTTCAACCACCCATCCATATACCCTTTCACCATACCTTCAACACCACCCTCCTCCATCACTTCTTTCCCCCAGTCACCTTCCACATCATCAAACGAAATCTCTCCTCCCTCTTTCCCCTCATCAACCCCCAACACGCCGAACTTCCTAAAATCATCTACCCCCACCCCAATCCCCTTCCCTTCCACACTAGCTTCACCACCCCATACCCAAACCTTATCTTCTTCATCAAACTAAA
>NZ_VEBF01000368.1 GCF_007676705.1 Paenibacillus xylanexedens | reverse complement strand
AAAAGAATTGAAAGGTGATATTGATGAGATTGTGGTGGAGGGGGACATGAGGGGATATGGAATGGAGCGGGACAGAGGCATAGGGAAGGTAAGTGAGGGGGAGGATGTTGTGTTCACGCAAGTGAGGGATCATGTACTGATGGATGTGAATGGATTTGGTGATTTTACAGGCAAGTGGGAGGGGTATAAAGTATTTGGGGGTTTCGAGGGGGGGTGGGTGGAATTGATGAATGAAGATGCGAATGGTGGTTGGGGAAGAAGGGTT
>NZ_VEBF01000367.1 GCF_007676705.1 Paenibacillus xylanexedens | reverse complement strand
TCCTATCCACTCAACCTCTATCCCCCTTCACTCCTTCATCCTCACTCACCTTCAGCATAAACTTCCCCTCTGCTCTTTTCTTAACTTTCACATCCAATCCCCCGGGTCCTATATACACACTCCCTTTCTTCAGCACCATCCCCTCTTCACCTTCAACCACATCCAGTCCACTCAACCTATTCAATCCTTCACCCACCCAACCTCTCAAATTCCGCCCCATATGCTCCACAATTATCACTCCTCCTCCCAAATCACCCCTCACCTG
>NZ_VEBF01000366.1 GCF_007676705.1 Paenibacillus xylanexedens | reverse complement strand
CTACTCCCTTCACCTCTCACTCATATCACCATCTCCAACCTCAACCCTCACAACCACCCCCCACACCTCATACAATTTCATCCTCATCCTACCTTTCTACCTAACATCCTTACCCCTCAAACCTTACATATCACCCCTCATTTGAACCACAACTTCCAATATTTCCTGCCCACATTACAACACCTCCCTACTCCTCACACAACCACGTCCCCCATCGATTACACTCTCCCTTTACCTCATCTCCCCCAACTCTCTCTGCCTTCTC
>NZ_VEBF01000365.1 GCF_007676705.1 Paenibacillus xylanexedens | reverse complement strand
TGCAAAACGAGGGGATGTCGGTTGAGGGCGATATCAATGGTTAGGGGTTGTGAACGAGGTTTGGGTTGGTGGACGAGATGGAGGGGAAGTGTAAGTGGGGTTTGAGAATGAAATGTGGTGAATAGGAAGTGGTTTTGTTGGTGGTGGATTTGGTTTAATTTGTGTGTGATGGTCAGGTTGAAATTAGAGGGAGGGGCTTTAGATATATGATTGATGTGTAGATTCGAGATGGATTGGTGTAGTGGGTTGTGGATGAAGTGTGAAG
>NZ_VEBF01000364.1 GCF_007676705.1 Paenibacillus xylanexedens | reverse complement strand
CTAATACTCATGTTTCTTCTTCTACCCATCCAGCTCCATCTATTTCACCACCTCATTCTACAAATCTCCCTACTCCTCATCCCTCACAACATACTTCCTCTCATATCCCTTCAATACTTCAATCCCCATGTCCGACTCATTCCTTTCCTTTCCCACTTCTATCTTTTCTTCCATCCTCTATTCCTTCCATCTCTCTATCTTACACCCCCAACCTTCAATCAATCTTAAATCCTTTTACATTCCCTTAACATTTTTTTTACCTTCC
>NZ_VEBF01000363.1 GCF_007676705.1 Paenibacillus xylanexedens | reverse complement strand
TTCTTACACCTCCTCCCCCATTCCTTCCCAACTTCCACAACCTTCTCCCTCCTCACACACCAATCCCTCTCATTCTCCCTCACAACCCCCTCCATTCTCTACCGATCCGAACACCTAAACCGCTACACAATATTCATTTCTTCAAAACCACAACCACTTCCCCACTTCCTTCCAAACCTTAATTCCTATTTCCCTAACTTCCCATTCCCACCAACTCGCAACCTATCCTTATACACTACCCCCTTAACCCCCCCGATCACCTATT
>NZ_VEBF01000034.1 GCF_007676705.1 Paenibacillus xylanexedens | reverse complement strand
GTGTTGATTGTGAAGATGGGTTGTAGTGATGGTTATAGTTTGGAGTTAAGTGTAGAGAATGAGTGTTATGCTTGGTGTAAGGGGAAGTTAGATGTAGTTAAAGTGGGGATGGGTTGTGAGGGTGGATAATTAAGATTGGGTTAAGATAGGTGGTAGGGTATAGAGCGCTCTTGGATGGTATGATTAAGAATAAAGAGAAAGGAAGTATGAGGAGGTCATTTTTAAAGTATGGATCAGGTGTGATTACTGGTTGTGGATGATGAAGAGGGTATTGTGGATATGGTGAAAAGGGTGGTGGTGAAAGAGGAGTTTGTGGATATTGAGAGGGTTAGAAGAGGTGAAGGTGGGATTGAGGGAGTGGATATGTAGGTGTATGAGAAAGGGGGAGAGAGATTGTAAGGTTGACGATGTGATAGTGGAAGAGAATTATGATTTTTGTGTGAGTGTTTTATCTTTAGTGTTGTAGTATGATTAAGGTATCATTGGGAGTAAAGAG
>NZ_VEBF01000362.1 GCF_007676705.1 Paenibacillus xylanexedens | reverse complement strand
ACATCTTCTCCTCCTCCTCAATCCACCCATCTCCCTCATTACCACAATCAACCTACACCATCTCCAAACTCTCAATCATCCCCTTCAACATATTACACCTCTTCCTCTCCCCCACACCCTACCCCATCCCATCATTCACATCCCCCATCACCTCCACTTCATTCATCTCCCCCCTCACCCCTTCCCCCACCTCATCACCCACCCTAAAATCTATCCAACTCCCAACCTCCACCAAGCCCTTCCCAATTTCTTCAAAATCGGTAAT
>NZ_VEBF01000361.1 GCF_007676705.1 Paenibacillus xylanexedens | reverse complement strand
TTGAGATGGAGAGCATTGAGGATGAAGAGAAAGTGGAAAGGAATGAGGTGCAAATTGTGATGGAAAAGGTGAGGGGGATTGAAGGTAAAGTTGGGGTGAAAAGATAGAATGGTTATGGAGAGGGTGGGAGTGATGTGAGTTTGTGGATGGGGATGATTAAGGATAGGGAGGATGGGATGATCGTTAGGGGGATATATAAGGGTGAGGGTTGTTATGTATATGGAAAAGGTGTTAAAGGGGGAGAGTGCAGGTACACTCTGTGGGA
>NZ_VEBF01000360.1 GCF_007676705.1 Paenibacillus xylanexedens | reverse complement strand
TGGTGGGGGGGAAAAAGGGGGGCGAGGAACTGGATGTGGAGGGGGAGTTGGGAGGAATAGAGGGTTTTTTGGTAGAGAAGATGGAGGATGTTGAAGGAGTGGGGGGGGAGATGGAGAATGAGGAAATAATTGAATTTGAAGAATTGGAGGGGATTTTTGGGTGTGGATTGGAAGAGGTGTGGGGAAGTAATTAGGGGTTGATGAGAAGGGAAATGGTGAAAGAGAATGGAATTGATGGGAAGGAGGAGAAGGGATGGATGTAACG
>NZ_VEBF01000359.1 GCF_007676705.1 Paenibacillus xylanexedens | reverse complement strand
TTACTTCCTCGCAAATCTCAGTACTTCACATTATGTACCCAAACTCCATTTTCCACCACCCCAACAACCACTCTCTTCCCATACCACCCCTCCAATATCACCCCAACTCTTCCCCTCCCCAGGATCCTTCCACCACACACATCCTTCATCCTCCCATTCATCTTACTCCAACCATCAACCATTCCACTCCTCCCACCTTCCTCACCCCAACACCCACATTCACCAACAATCACACCAAACCCACCCCCTCTCTCCTACCTGATATC
>NZ_VEBF01000358.1 GCF_007676705.1 Paenibacillus xylanexedens | reverse complement strand
CGCAGCGAGCTGTCAGAGGAGAGCATTACTCCGCGGAGGCAAGCAATTAGGGAAGAGGTTGCGGGGGGAAAAGATGCTGGTGTCGAGAGTTGTTGTTGTACTAAAAGAAGGAGAGAGGTGTATAATAAGAGAAGGAGTAGGATGTGTAGAGTTGTGGAGAAGGGGAGTGGTGAGGTGGATGGGGGAGAAAGGATTTATAAGAAAGGAATGTGACGCAAGTTGGGTGTTGGATTTGAAGGGGTAGAGAGTGTGGGGGTGAGGATTGA
>NZ_VEBF01000357.1 GCF_007676705.1 Paenibacillus xylanexedens | reverse complement strand
ACAAGGTGGCCGGTTTCATTTTTGGGGCACACGGAAATGTCGGTGTGCTCTATAGCTACACGTTGAAGTGTAAAGAGAAATTGAAAGGGATGAAGATTGGGAAAATAAGTTCTTGTGAGTAGCTGATGAGGATGAATTGAAATGTGCTGGGTGAGATATAAAGTGGTGGTAGAGTTGAAATTATAGGGTTGTATGAAAAGAAGGGATGGATGGAGAGAATTGGTGTTATGGATTTTAAGTGTAAGTTGTTGTGTTGGGGGTAGATC
>NZ_VEBF01000356.1 GCF_007676705.1 Paenibacillus xylanexedens | reverse complement strand
TTATCAATTTGGCAAAGCATGCAATAGAAAATAAAGAAATTGAGCAGAGGAACACAAACATCCAAAAGGCGCAGAATATTATAAGTGAACTGATGTTAACTTTGAATATGGATGTCGAAATTTCAAAAAACATGCGCTCCTTATATGAGTACCCAAACAGGCGGCTGATCGAAGCGAATATCAAACAGGATAGTACCACCCTAGAAGAAGTCGAAGGGATTATTACTGAATTTCGCGACGTATGGAAACAGGTGATTCAATTGAAC
>NZ_VEBF01000355.1 GCF_007676705.1 Paenibacillus xylanexedens | reverse complement strand
AGGAATGACTGCGGGCGGGGGTGGTGATTTGATGAGAGCGGGTGAGGAAGTAATGATGGAAGAAGGGGCAGGGATCGGGAGTGGATTGAGGGATGATGAATATGAAGGTGGGGGTGGTGAGATTGGGAATGATGCCAAGTCGGTTTGGAGAGAGGGGGAAATGATGATTAAGGTGAAAGAAGGAGTTGGGAGTGAATAGGGATATTTTGGTGGGGGGGTGATGGTGTTGAGGTACGTGGAGGTGGGAGGGGAAGGAGAGCTTGGAA
>NZ_VEBF01000354.1 GCF_007676705.1 Paenibacillus xylanexedens | reverse complement strand
CTTGGAGGATGTGGTCTGTGGGTCGATGTGAAGTAAATAACAAGAGATCGATACCGCGCTCTAGGATGGCATGACGTAAATATGGGAGGTAAGTGGCGTGATTGCGGAAGGTGCGGTAGTGATTTTGAATGTGGATGGCGATGATGGGGGGGGGATTGGTGGTAAGAAGGGGTTTGAATTTGGGGAAAAGGACATGATAATAAGGATGGAGATTCTCGAGAAATTTTGTATGATTAGAGCGGAGAGGGATGTGATGATGGGGGAGG
>NZ_VEBF01000353.1 GCF_007676705.1 Paenibacillus xylanexedens | reverse complement strand
TCAACCTGATTCTCACCCTACCCCCACCCTACCCCCTCACTCCCTCCCATTTTCTCCCACCACCATTCTTCATCCCTATCTTTATCCTAACCATCTTCTTCACCCCACCCCTTCTCCCAACTTACCTCCTCCTTAACCATCTTCCTATCCTCAACACCATCTCCCCACTTATACTCCCACCAGCTCCATCCATCTCCAATATTATCCTATCCCGTACCTTCTTCCAATCCACCATTCCCAACAAACTCCACAAAGCAGCCCATATT
>NZ_VEBF01000033.1:264-517 GCF_007676705.1 Paenibacillus xylanexedens | reverse complement strand
AGGTGGTGGTTTGTGTATTGTTGAAGAGGTTGTTGAAGAATGGGCATGGTTGTGGAGTATGGAGGGGTTGGGAATAGAGGGATGGAGTGGGTGGGATATTGGGAATATGGTTAAGGATGGTAGGTGAGATGGTAAGTGGGCTTGCATGTCCGTCTGGATATTCGGAGGTGCAGAGATGTTTGGGTGGAGAGGTGGGTGTGTTGGGGAAAGGAGTGGGATTGCTTTCGTGATAGGTGTGTGTGTTGATGTGAGT
>NZ_VEBF01000033.1:0-254 GCF_007676705.1 Paenibacillus xylanexedens | reverse complement strand
CCCTCCCATATTCCCAATATCCTTAACCATCGTACCTCACATCCTAACTCCGCTTGCATCTCCCTCTCCATATTCCCACCTCCACACATCTTTCCCCCCACACGTCGCTGTCTTCCCCAAAGCAGTCCCATTCCTTCCCCCATACCTCTCTCTCTTCATCTGACTAATCCATCATTTAACCCCACTCCTCTAGCTCTTAAAACACACATTCCTATCATCAATACTCTATTCTTCCCCTCCCCTCAGCTTCCTCG
>NZ_VEBF01000352.1 GCF_007676705.1 Paenibacillus xylanexedens | reverse complement strand
CCTTCTCCACGGAACCACCATACCAATCCTTCTCCACTTGTCACACTGCATAACCACCCTTCTCAACCTTTCTCAATACCCTAATCTACATAATCCCCCCATCCCACCAAATCCCCCTTATCCACCATCATTTCTTCACCCGCACCCACATTCATCCCATCCATTCCACCATACCAACACACAAATACACTCCCACGCCCGCTCATCTCAATAATAAACAAACCTTCTCCCCAAAACACACCTTTCTTCACGTTTTGCATTTTGGTA
>NZ_VEBF01000351.1 GCF_007676705.1 Paenibacillus xylanexedens | reverse complement strand
CATCTACAAGCCATACCCTACAACCCCCAAATCCTCCCCCACTCATCCCACCCCCCAGCCTCCCTCCAATCCCCTCAGCTTCTTCAACCATAACCTCCACCTCATCACACCTTACTTCCTACAACTCGCCAACCCATTCATCTCAACCATTCATCACCTTCCCCAACCATTCCAGATCATTCATCCCCAATCCCTCCACCCATCCTCACTCCCCCATCTACACCTCTCCTTCATACCAAACCCAAAATTAACCCATTCTTATCCGCC
>NZ_VEBF01000350.1 GCF_007676705.1 Paenibacillus xylanexedens | reverse complement strand
TCAACCCACAACGTCCCACTCTCCCCAAACACCAAACCACTTTAGCAACCCTCATCACACACCCTATCCTCCACAAACTCAAATCCATTCTCCACCAAAACCACCTCAAACCATACCTCCCCATCCACAATCCCCCTCCCATTCCACCTTCATTCCACACACCTCATATTACCCTCCCCAATCTCCTCACTCTCATCCCATTTCGTAATAACCTCTCTCCCCTCAAAATCACACCCAACGAAATCACAGCCCCCCTCCAAAATCCCC
>NZ_VEBF01000349.1 GCF_007676705.1 Paenibacillus xylanexedens | reverse complement strand
CCCACCTTCTCCACCCAACGCCGCGTCACCCTCACATCATTCTTTACAACTAACACCTCATCCCCCCACCCTCCACCAATTCCACCGTTACACCCTCCCCCAAATCCCCCATTATCCCCCAACCTCACAAACCCAATTCCCTCCAACCCCCAATATTCAACCCTTCCATCCCTCCAACCATTATCCACAACCATAATTTCCTATCACCCAGGCTCACCCCACTATTCTCTTATCCCATCAATCCAACCCCTCATCACATCCACTCCC
>NZ_VEBF01000348.1 GCF_007676705.1 Paenibacillus xylanexedens | reverse complement strand
CCCAAACCATCCCCAGATAACCCCCTACCAACCAATTCAATTCGCCCCCATAATCCCCATTCTTAAACAATTTTCCACTGAATCACCTAATTCCCTACTCCAACCTCCAGCCTCCAATAATCACATAAAAACAAACCATAATAAAAACCATCAGTACTTGCAGCAAACCCCCTCCCACCCACCCTTTATCACCCCCTCCTTTCATAAAACCACTTCCACCACTTCCTCTCCCCCTACCACCAATCCCAACTTCCGCCACCACCACCC
>NZ_VEBF01000347.1 GCF_007676705.1 Paenibacillus xylanexedens | reverse complement strand
TCCCGAAGCTGTGAACCGAAGCCCCAGTAAACGGCGGCCGTAACTATAACGGTCCTAAGGTAGCGAAATTCCTTGTCAGGTAAATTCTGACCCGCACGAATGGCGTAACGACTTGGGCGCTGTCTCAACGAGAGATCCGGTGAAATTTTAATACCTGTGAAGATGCAGGTTACCCGCGACAAGACGGAAAGACCCCATGGAGCTTTACTGCAGCTTGATATTGAATTTGGGTACGATCTGTACAGGATAGGTGGGAGCCTTTGAAGC
>NZ_VEBF01000346.1 GCF_007676705.1 Paenibacillus xylanexedens | reverse complement strand
CACATCCCCCTCAAACTCCGCGTAAAACACTTTATCCTTCACACGAGCATCCCGTTCCACACTTTTCCCCGTTCCACCCCACATAATATACATAAACCCCTCTTTCACGCCTTTCCTCGATACCCTTCCCCACAACCCCCCCTCCACCCTAACTCCTCCTTCCAATCCCTCATCCTCCCCCACTCCTTCCCCTCTCCTTCCCCCACCATACGACTCCCCCACAATACCAACATCACCCACATCAACTTTCCCTTCCACCAATTCATTC
>NZ_VEBF01000345.1 GCF_007676705.1 Paenibacillus xylanexedens | reverse complement strand
GCTTCGACAGCTTGGTTTACCATCCCGCCCTGTCCAGACACCATATCCACCACAATACCACCCACAATAACCCATCATACCAAATCCCCTACATACACAACCCTTTCACTTACTCTCTTCAATCCCCTCAACCCCACTTCATTCAACCAAATCCCAAACACGCATCCACCCAACACTCCTCCCATCCCTCCTCCTCATCAAGTCCTCCTCTATACTTTCAATCAAAAACCCCATCTTCTCCAGATGTCCCCTAGCAAACGCCCGATCC
>NZ_VEBF01000344.1 GCF_007676705.1 Paenibacillus xylanexedens | reverse complement strand
CCCCAATTGCTCCACCCTTATAACGATCTCCTCCATCATTTCCATCTCATCAAACACATTCCTTTCAAACTCCCTCCTATGCCTATCCCTCCCGCCCCGCTTGACTTTCATTTTCAACAATCCAAAATCATTCTCCACCCCCAATCCAAACCCCTCCATATCCTAAAACCCCACCCTTCAATTCCCCACCAAATCATTCACCAATTCATCCTTCCCCCCAATCAAACCCTAGCACACCATTTCCACTCCTTCAACCTTCCTTTCATTT
>NZ_VEBF01000343.1 GCF_007676705.1 Paenibacillus xylanexedens | reverse complement strand
CCAACACAATCAACTATCCGAAGTTTTGACTCTTAACTCTCTACGACCAACTCACTTTAACCTTTCTTTCAATCCTCTTTTTCACACCTCATATTTCAATCGCTTTTCCTATCAACTGTTCAACCTGTGCTTCGTCTCCCTCACTCTCTACATTCAAACCAACATTTATTTCATCAAACCCACCATTTCCTTCTTTTAACCCCAACAAAACATTTACATCCATTTCTCCACTAACATCAACTTCCACACATTCTACTTTGATCCCCAT
>NZ_VEBF01000032.1:290-521 GCF_007676705.1 Paenibacillus xylanexedens | reverse complement strand
ATATATAGAAGTGATTAGATGGAGGAAGTGGGTGGGATTAGTGAGGGGGTTGGGATTATGGATGAGGGGGGAATGATTGGGTGTGGGAGTGAAGGAGAAGTGAGAGAAGGGGTAGGATGGGAGGAAAAAGTAGTGGTGTGGACTTCGGGTATGGGTGCGGAGGTGGTGGAAGAATTGAAAGTTGAGGGTGGGGTGCGAATGGTAGACGTTTGAGATAATCGAGTGATGATT
>NZ_VEBF01000032.1:0-280 GCF_007676705.1 Paenibacillus xylanexedens | reverse complement strand
TCAAACGATTGAAACTTCACCCTCCCCTCCGAATGCTACACCTTTCACATAATACACTCATCATTACCCTCCCTTCCCCACACCACCATCTACACCATCTCCTCTTTATTTCCACCAAACATCAAATAACCATTCACTCACTCAAGGTTCAAGAACCTGATCTACAAACATTCTTCCTTAATCTCACCCCACCTACCCTTCCCCACTACAGACACCAACACATCAATATATCCCATATTTCCATCTTTCACTTAACACGTATTCTTAAGATTCCATCTCT
>NZ_VEBF01000342.1 GCF_007676705.1 Paenibacillus xylanexedens | reverse complement strand
TCTTCCACGTTTTTTCCCCTCATTCTCACATTAACCTTCCTTTTCAATCTTCCAACCATTCTTCATTTTATAACCAACCGCCTTACCTCTCACCTTCTTCTTCATAATTTTCCCTTCAAACCTCATAACATCTCCCACTTCCACTTCTTCTTTCTTAACCCTACCACTCTCCCTCCACCACCCTTCCCCAACATCCATCACGTCTCGCTCCCTCATCGTAACTCCTTCATACATGATCACTTCATCCTCATTCTCACACAACTCATTC
>NZ_VEBF01000341.1 GCF_007676705.1 Paenibacillus xylanexedens | reverse complement strand
TCAGAATGGATATTAAAGGATGGTTGGTGGTGGAAAATGGGGTGGAGTTTAGGGTTATTGAGGAAAATGGGGTGTTGAGGGGAAGGGATGATGAGTTTAGTGGGGTTGTTGATGTGGGGGTTGGTGGAGTTGGAAAATATGATGTGATGTGTGAAGTGTTGGGATTGGAGTAGATTGGAAAAGTGATTTGTGAAAAATGGGATAGTAATTGGGATCGGTTGTAATTAGAAAATGGGTATAGTGAGTAGTGAGTAGAAGGAACGTGTAG
>NZ_VEBF01000340.1 GCF_007676705.1 Paenibacillus xylanexedens | reverse complement strand
TCCCCCTAACCCAACCCCACTTAGTACCTCCTTTTTACACTAAACCAACTCATCCCATCATTCATATCCACACTTCTCTCATTCACCATCACCATAATGACCAACTCCTTCCCAACCTTAACCACATCCCCAATCATTTTCCAATCACCACATATAACCAACACACACCTCCCGGTCTGTTCCCCCATCTCCTCCTCAACAACCCATTCCCTACACCCCACATCATCCTCCTACTCCTTACCAATCGTCCACACATTCCCTACAACGA
>NZ_VEBF01000339.1 GCF_007676705.1 Paenibacillus xylanexedens | reverse complement strand
AAGGACATGAAAAGCTAAACGCGCTGGTGTGTTGGGGGCGAGACGTGGCAAAGGGGTAAAGGGATCAATGAGGTTGGGTATTGGTTGGGGATAATAGAATGGATTATGTGTGGTTTGACAGGATGAATTTAAATTAAAATAGTGGGGGAATATTCATGGCAGGTGTGAACTTGGGGATATGTTTGTTGGGAATGTGATCGGGTTTGGGGATTGGATCATTAAGTGGTGTGATAAGGAGATGGTGGAAGAGTTGAACAAGTTGGGGATG
>NZ_VEBF01000338.1 GCF_007676705.1 Paenibacillus xylanexedens | reverse complement strand
ATGGGGATTTGAATGGGGTTGAGGGTTAGCAGTAATGGGTGGGTTGTGGGGTGAATGAAGATGTGAGGGTACGGAGGATGGGTGTAGAGAGGGAGATAGGTATGTAGTGGAGTATGATAAGAGTGAAGTTGAGAGCCTAGTGTTGCTTCATGCAGAGTGGGTTGAGGTATAGAGGGGGAGTGAGAAGGAAGTTGGGGGTGTTGGGGGAAGTGGTTGGGTATTAAACGAGGAAATGTGGAGTTGTAATCGACTGGTTCGAATTCAAGGA
>NZ_VEBF01000337.1 GCF_007676705.1 Paenibacillus xylanexedens | reverse complement strand
CTTTCCCATCAAACTCTATCTTCTACTTTTTGTTTTTCTTCATCTCCATCCGCATCTCACTCACTTCAACCCACTACTTTTCACTACCCCATGCATCAATCCTAACTTCTCCTCCTTTCCCTTTTTCCTCATCTTCTATAACCTTCACACTCCCACCTCCATCACCATTCCTAATCAATTTCCACTCCTCACCAACTCCATTTTCTCCACACCCTTCCCAAAAACGATCATTCTACATTTCATTCCCATCCCCTTCTCCTTCACGCTG
>NZ_VEBF01000336.1 GCF_007676705.1 Paenibacillus xylanexedens | reverse complement strand
TAATCACTTTTTCATTATAAAAATACACTAAACCCTACTTTAATACCAACACCACTACCACCACTCAGAAATATTTCCTCAAACACTCACCAACCTTCCACCCCTTTCCACCACACAATACCTACTTCCCATTAATCCTATACTTCAACATCCACCTCCACACTCTTCCTGCCACAACCCACACAAATAAATTATCCCTCAAATACTCCATAATCAACACTAATCCAAAATCAATCACTCCCGACAGCACCGAAGATGTCCTGAACATC
>NZ_VEBF01000335.1 GCF_007676705.1 Paenibacillus xylanexedens | reverse complement strand
GGATGATTGATGTTCGAGGTTGAAGAAGATTAAAGGGTAGTGTTGAAGAAAAAAAGAGCGTCGAGAAGAGGGTGTTTTCGGAATTTTTGTATGATATGAGGGTATTTGGATGAATCTAGGGGAAAGTGTAAAATAAATTGGGTACGTTGGGGTAATAGAGTATTGAGATTAATGAGGGGTTGGTGGGGATGTAGAATATTTTTGAGAATGGGTAAAGGGAGTGGAGTACGTAGACTTTCGGGCGGAAGAGGGGGGTTGTGTGGTTTGTA
>NZ_VEBF01000334.1 GCF_007676705.1 Paenibacillus xylanexedens | reverse complement strand
AGTGGGATGTGGAAGTGGTTATGAAATTGGATGAGGATGGAGTGGTGAAGTTGGAGGATAAAGTGAAAGGAAATGGGGAAGAGGGTGGAGAATTTATATTAGATAAGGATCGTTTGATGGAGGAGGGGATTAGGGAGTTTGATATGGAGAAGGAGGGAATGTTAGGATTATGGATGGCGGGTGCTGGGATCTATGATTAGGGATATCAGGTGGAAGGTGTGAATCGAGTTGGTGAACATGTGGAGAGCTCCAGTGAAGAGAAAGAACGA
>NZ_VEBF01000333.1 GCF_007676705.1 Paenibacillus xylanexedens | reverse complement strand
ACCATCAAACCCCGCGCAATTCCAACCACATACTCACACCACAATCACAACCTCCTCCTTCTAGCACCTAATCCTCAACATATCATACTCCCACCTAACACACTCATTTCCACCCACGCTCCATTCTCCCTCCTGGAACATCCCAACATCCTCTCCCATCACTCCACACCGACCCCCAACATCCCCTCACCAAATACCACATCTCCCACCGCAAACCCTCTCCCTCCTACTCCTCCTCGTTCCCCTATCCCCCCAACCATCCTCCACATT
>NZ_VEBF01000031.1:296-526 GCF_007676705.1 Paenibacillus xylanexedens | reverse complement strand
ATGGGGAGTTGAAGTGTATATCGTTCAGTTGTTAATCGGGTGGGTGATTTGAAGGTTTCTCTGTGTGCATTTCGTGGAAAAGAAGTGTGATTATGAAAGTTAAGGGGGTAGTGGGCGTGATGGTGGTGGTAGTATGTTGTGTGGTGTTTAGTTGGGTGGATAAAAATGTGGATTGAATGGTGGTGATGTGGATTGGAAGTTGACTTGCTTGGGAAAGGATCTTTGACGTG
>NZ_VEBF01000031.1:0-287 GCF_007676705.1 Paenibacillus xylanexedens | reverse complement strand
ACAACTCCCATTATCAAACTTAACCCACTACTCCACCTCATCCTCCTCCTACTATCTTCTCTCCTCTTTACTTCCCTCGATAAAAATCTCGATTCAATCCTCCTCATCTCCATTGGAACTTCACTTCCTTCCCAAACCATCTTTGACCTCTCCCACCACATATACATACTCTTCATCCCATACCACCTCTCCTCTCCCCCTTCCACCCGAATTTCCAACCACCCACACATCTCTCCACATCCATCTTCCCTTTTTCCACACTCCATCCTTCTCACCCTCTACAACCC
>NZ_VEBF01000332.1 GCF_007676705.1 Paenibacillus xylanexedens | reverse complement strand
TATCTCTTTCTCCCTCACGACCACCACTTTCTCATTCAACTCATTCCTCACCCCTTTCCCTTCCCGGTCTCCAAATCCCTTCTTGCCCTCTTCTTCTCTCACGCCAACCCACTCCCTCATATTCCCCTCATCCACGCTAACCTCATTCATCTTATTTTCCACTTCACCTTTCTCCACATCACTCTCCAACTGTTCTACTTCTCTTTCTAACCTCGAACTATCAACCCTAAACACCATATCGCCTTTCCTCACTCACTCCCCACTTTTCCC
>NZ_VEBF01000331.1 GCF_007676705.1 Paenibacillus xylanexedens | reverse complement strand
ACGCCCTCCTTCTCCCCCACCCCGGCCCCGTCCCCCAATCCCCGTCCGACCTCCCCCCCAGAAACCCAAACATTTCAAACCCACACTCCCTCCCTTAATTCAATATCTTCACCCTCACCCTTATCCACTCTTCCGTCTCCTCATTCCAGCTATTCTAACTACCCTATTTACCATCATCACTCCCAACCTCATCCCCCAACCTACACATATTCTCACTCAACCCCCCATTCCCATCCTTCACCCTCTCCACCCAGCAGCCATTCATTTTCC
>NZ_VEBF01000330.1 GCF_007676705.1 Paenibacillus xylanexedens | reverse complement strand
CTAAGTTTGTTGTTGTGATTCCAGGGATGCTCCTTGTGAAAAGAAGGAGGAGGAGGTGGAGAGCAAAGAGGGGGTTGTACGGGGGGGGGTATGAGGAGGAATGGAAGGATTGGGAGGAGAGTTAGGGGTAGGAGGGTGAGGGTGGATGTAGGAATTTGTTGAGGAGTGGATGGTTTGGGTTGTTTTTGTTGTGTTGAGATATTAATGGTGGTAATAGTGTTTGTGTTGTTGTGATAGGGTGCAGTATAACTGGCACTACAGGTTGCGGGG
>NZ_VEBF01000329.1 GCF_007676705.1 Paenibacillus xylanexedens | reverse complement strand
GATGGGAGGGTGCAGTGCGCGGGATTTTGGGGAAGGTAGGATAGAGTTGTGGAGAGGTGCGTGTGTGGTAAGGGATGATGGATGGAAGGACATGGAGTGGGGTGAGGGGATTGTGTGGGGGTTTGTGAATGTGATGGTTGTTGAATTGGGGGTGGTGGAGGAGGTAGATGGGTTTGGAAGTGAAGGGGTTGAGGAAGAGAGTGAGAAAAGAGTGCGGATGGGATTGTTGATGGAATGAAGGGGCGCGATAATATGGAAGCGATGGCGGGA
>NZ_VEBF01000328.1 GCF_007676705.1 Paenibacillus xylanexedens | reverse complement strand
CAACCCAATCCACCACCTCCCCCAATCTCACAATCCTTCCCCCCACATTATCCTCTTACTGCAAAACGAACCTTCCGATATCCAAGTGATTACCCAATCTCTCAAAAACATTCCTCACCAAACACCACTCCTTCCCCTCAATCCTTCCATTCACCCACCACCACCCCCCCAACAACCTTCACCTTTTCCACTCCTCCCACACCACATCCGTAACCTCCCACACCACACTAACCAATCCCTCCATCCTATTAATCACCTCATCACTCCTCT
>NZ_VEBF01000327.1 GCF_007676705.1 Paenibacillus xylanexedens | reverse complement strand
AATATCCTCCCCAATTAACCGCACACGAGAAGCATATTGTCCACTATATCCTCAACAATCCCCAACTTCTCTTCCATTCTACACCCCATCAACTCGCTCACCACACCTATACAACCTCATCCACCATTCTTCCCTTATCCAAAAACCTCCGTACCAAGCCGTACCCACACTTTCACTTAAACCTTCCTCTTCAATATCAACACATCCCTTCCCCCATCCACACACACCATCATCCAATTCCACAACAACGCAACCTCCTCCCTCCCATCC
>NZ_VEBF01000326.1 GCF_007676705.1 Paenibacillus xylanexedens | reverse complement strand
CACTCATCCGCATCATCGCGGAGTTCATCCTTGCTACCATGGGCAATGTAATAATCCACAACCGTCATCTTCTTCTCCCTTACTCTACCTCTTTTATCGCTACACATCATCCTCCCACAACCCACACCTTCCACCCCACCCACTCTCCCAATCATCCCATCCTCTTTCCCCATCTTATTCCTTCCCACTCACAATACAATCGTCACAATGCAGGAGAGTCCTTCACCGATCGCAGCAACCCCAACCCCTACCCCAAACATCACTGCATTC
>NZ_VEBF01000325.1 GCF_007676705.1 Paenibacillus xylanexedens | reverse complement strand
CTCTCCCTACCCCCACAGTCCCTTTCTCCCCAAATAACCCAAATAACTTCCTCCCTCTTCTCCAACATACATCAACCCACTCATTCACCCTAATCCTTCCTTTCACTACACCTTCCCAATACACAATACTTACCCCATCTTCGATGACACCCCCCCCCTTCCCAATTTTCCTCAAATCATCCTTCCCCACCTCCTTCTCCCCTTTCAAATTAAACCAACAATCATCACAACCAATCCTCTGCAACTCACCCCTTTTCACTGCGTTCCACA
>NZ_VEBF01000324.1 GCF_007676705.1 Paenibacillus xylanexedens | reverse complement strand
AACTAACCCTCTTCACGTAACCTTTCCACCATATATACCCTGCTCACAATCTCACCAACCATCCCCTTCACCACTTCCTCCTCAAACCTCCATTCCCCACCCCATATTCCCACCCACAAATCCTTCCCAACCTCCTCCACCCCACCCTTACACACCTCTCCACCCAACTCAACCACGCCTCTTCTCACTTCATTCCAATTCACACCTTCCCCTAATATCTCACCCTTCTCCGCCTCATTCCGCTGCACCCCGTATACCTGTAATCCCCAA
>NZ_VEBF01000323.1 GCF_007676705.1 Paenibacillus xylanexedens | reverse complement strand
ATTTAAAGTGAGGAAAGGGGAGAGGGTGAGGAAGGGTGATAGGATTGGTGAGTGAGGAAAGACAGGGAAGTGTAGAGGAGGTGAGTTGGAGTTTGAAGTGGGAGAGAATGGTAGAGGAGTGAATGGAATGAATTATGTGTAAATTGGTTGTGGGGGGAGGGAATGGAAAAAAGATATTGGGTAGAAGCTAGAGATATAGTAAGGTGGGATGTTTAGGGAATGGATTGGGGGAAGAATGGAATCTGACAGGGTTGAAGAGGAAAGGGGGTG
>NZ_VEBF01000030.1 GCF_007676705.1 Paenibacillus xylanexedens | reverse complement strand
GTAAAAGGAGGGGGAAAGAGATGTGAACGGGAGTGAAAGAAAGGAGAAGCGATAAATTGTTCTTATTGTGGAATCAGATGTATGTGAGGGTAGGGGTGGTGATTGTGTTGTATGGGGTGGTATAGATGATGAGTGGTTGAATGAGTGATGGGAAATAGGTAAGCTGGGGTGAGATGTGGGTGGTTGGGAAAGGGATTAGGTTTGAAGGGTATGGGGGGGTGTTTGAGAAGACGAAGATGTGGATTGGGTAGAAAAATAGGATGATGTATAGGGTTGTAGGGAGGATGGTGAAGGTGATTGTGAGGGTAGGGGGAGGGTAGGGGGTGAGTGGGTGGGATTTTGTGGGAGGAGGATTGTTGATGGGTATGTTTATGGTAAGGATGTTGTTCAGCGGAGGGGTTGTGGGAAGTTAGGTGGTGGTTAAGGATGTTGGTATGGTGAAGAGGATGTGGGGAGTTATAGTGGGAGGAGGTGGATGGATGTGGAATATTATGGTATGGGGTAGGTTGTTGGAATGGAGGATTCGGAAGG
>NZ_VEBF01000322.1 GCF_007676705.1 Paenibacillus xylanexedens | reverse complement strand
ACGAATATCCATCAGTATCACTCCATTCAATCTCCTCCTCCCACTACGATCAAAGAAAAACACTTCTTGTTCACAGCTAAACCTTAACTATAAAAATCAACCACCACCTTTACCAAACTACATTCCGCTAAACCAGCTCCTTTTTTTCTTATCAACTTCTACACCACCGCAATCATATCCTCCACCAATTCCACAAACTCTTCTCCCCACTTCGACAGATAGCCCTTCTCTACCCACACCACCGCCCACCCAATACACCTGCGGGGGAGAC
>NZ_VEBF01000321.1 GCF_007676705.1 Paenibacillus xylanexedens | reverse complement strand
CTATTTCCACCAAACCTGCCAATCATCCCTTTCTTATCACCTGTCCCCCCTACCGCAAGTCCAATATCTCTTTTCATCAACACATCAACCATCATTTTAAACACCACCACCACCATCATAATTACCACCATCACATCTTCCCCCCACAATCCATTATCCATCCCCATAATCGATTTATTCCGTGCCCCAACCATACCCATATTAATCCGCTACACCGCCATCACCATCAAAATCCCCCATAACAATCCGTTAATTTTGCCTTTCCTATCAA
>NZ_VEBF01000320.1 GCF_007676705.1 Paenibacillus xylanexedens | reverse complement strand
ATCTTCTCACCCTTTCCACCATCCTCACTTTTATTACCTCCCTTCTCACCACCCCCGCCCTTCAACTCACCCTCCTAACCCAAATCCATCAATCTACCCAAACCTTCATCCACCCCCAAAATCATCTCACCTCCTCTCCCTCCATCCCCCCCCCCACCTCCCCCGTTTCCTACATACTTCTCACCACCCAACCAAATAATTCCCTCCCCTCCCTCTCCCCCTTTTACATAAATCTTCCCTTTATCTACAAACATTCCTTAACCCCTTCTTC
>NZ_VEBF01000319.1 GCF_007676705.1 Paenibacillus xylanexedens | reverse complement strand
CAACCACACCTAATCACCCCCCATTCTACCCCCACCTTCCCCATCACTCCATATTCCTCCTCCATCACTTTCTCCTCCCCATAACACCTCAACCCCTCATCCACCCAACCTTCTTCCAATTCCTTCCTCCCAACCATCCCCTACAACTATTCATCCCCAATCTCCTCAACTACCCTACCCTCCACCTCATACCCTCCCCTCCTATCATCCCCCCCAAACCCTCTCATTACCCTCGCATATTCCATCCCTCCCCCACCCTTCCCCCTTTTCC
>NZ_VEBF01000318.1 GCF_007676705.1 Paenibacillus xylanexedens | reverse complement strand
TATTCCCAAACTTCTAAGCCACCACTAGCACCTCCACATCCTCCGTGACCCCATCAACTCCCCTTTCTTCCAACACTTCTACACTCATCTCCTCATACCCATTCTTCTTACCCCCCTCCAAAACTTCAACCTCCTACTTCATCCCACTACCTCCCACCATATCCTCATCAAACCCTACCACCTCCCCATCACCAAACCCACCCTTTTTCTCCGAGAACACTCTCACTCCCATCTCCCCAATCCCAATGCGCCAACCCATCAAGCCGCCATC
>NZ_VEBF01000317.1 GCF_007676705.1 Paenibacillus xylanexedens | reverse complement strand
GAATGGGTAGATGGTGAAAGTGGAGGAAAGGGGAGGGAAAGATGGGAGAATGGGAATGTGAGTTAGGGAGTTAATAAGGGAAAGGAGATGATGGTTTATGAAAAAGAAAGAGGGGGAGGATATTGGATGGATGGATGATCGGTGTGAGAAGAAGGTAATGAAACGGAGAAGGAAATATTGGTGGATGAAGTAGAGGGGTTAGGTAGTAGGGATGATGTGAATATGATGGGAGAGGAGAAAGTTGATGGAGAGGAGGTGATTGATATTGAAT
>NZ_VEBF01000316.1 GCF_007676705.1 Paenibacillus xylanexedens | reverse complement strand
ATCATTCCTGCTCACCCTCTCTTGCACATCATCAATCACCATCGCCCATTTCTATTATCTCTCCCCATCACCTATCCCCTCACCATCTCCTCGATCACACACTCCGACAACAAGACGCGATCACTCAAATCCCCAAACAACCAATTCCTCCCCTCAAACCCCTTCTCCCTCTCCACCTCATTTCATCCTCAACTCTACAAAACCTCACCCACACCCCACAAAATCCACCTAACCAAAACTTTCCAGCTCAACGTACACATCCAGCAATCTCT
>NZ_VEBF01000315.1 GCF_007676705.1 Paenibacillus xylanexedens | reverse complement strand
CCCAATCCCCTGTACTAACATCCTTTTTCAATTTCACCCATACTTTATCAACCTCATTCTCAGTATACCCAACTCCCTTCACACCTTCACCTCCCTCAACATTAAATAACACACACAATTCCTCTCTTGTAATATCATAACCTTTCAACCCCCTTGCAACTAACCCTACTCCTTTCCCATCCCTCAAACCCACCATCAATCCCACACATTCCTCCACTGTATACTCCATCTCATTCCTACTCCTCCCTTCCATCATAAAATCTCCCAATCAA
>NZ_VEBF01000314.1 GCF_007676705.1 Paenibacillus xylanexedens | reverse complement strand
TTATTCTACCGCCAGCGAGTACTTCAATCCGATCCTCCTCTCCTCGATCTCAATCCCCTCTCAACACATTTTCATCACAACCCAAAACCATTCCCCAACCTCTTCCCCAAACCACCCTACACAATCCCAAAAGATTATATTTTCCACATACCAATCTCCTTCTCATTCCTCAACAACCCCCAACATACCCCATTCCCCACATCATGCATCACTATTATCCAAATATTCCTTCTCCCCAATCGCGTCATTGATGGCGGAATTACACGCATTTC
>NZ_VEBF01000313.1 GCF_007676705.1 Paenibacillus xylanexedens | reverse complement strand
GCCCCATATATCGTACCCCCCAATCTACACTTTCCCCATTCACACAATTATCAAGTTGTTATAAAAACAACTATCCTCATACACCTTTTTAACCAAAACTCCTACACCGTACCCCTTTTTTTGCTATACCAAAACACCACAATGTACTCCATCAAGAAAACTTTCCCTTCCTATCACACAACACATCCCTATTCCAAACACTATCACAACTACTTCCCCCAACAACTCACCCTCCACCATCATACACCTCCTCAACAACAATCCTCCCTATC
>NZ_VEBF01000029.1:271-535 GCF_007676705.1 Paenibacillus xylanexedens | reverse complement strand
GGGAAGATGTGTGGTATATTGATGAGAAAATATCCGGAATTGTGGATGAAGGGAGGTTTGAGGGGTTGGTTGTATTGAATAGTGATGAGGAAGTGAGTGAGGTTGTGAAAGAGATGAAGGAGGTGGTGGAGTATGGGGAGGGGGGGAAAGGGGGGTATGGGAAGGAGGAGAAGGAGATGGGTAAGATGGTGTGGAAGATTTGGGATGATGTGAAAAGGGGACTGAGAGTAGTGGTGGGTTATAGTGAGATCTTAGTGGACAGGG
>NZ_VEBF01000029.1:0-261 GCF_007676705.1 Paenibacillus xylanexedens | reverse complement strand
ATACTCATCACCAAGTCACTCACCTTCTCAAACACATCAACCACCTCCTCCACTATCCCCACCCCCCCAAACCCCCCTATCCCAACCACCACAACCACATCCCTAACATCCTCTCCAACATTTCCCATCATCTCAAAACCCCACTCACACTACTCCTCCCTTATACTCACACCTTACTCCACACCCCATCATTAACCCATCACCAACCCAACATTATCACCCACAAAATACACCATAAGCCGCACCAACTCTTCCCTTTCA
>NZ_VEBF01000312.1 GCF_007676705.1 Paenibacillus xylanexedens | reverse complement strand
CTCCGAGATATCCTCCCGCAGCACCTTAAGCCCCTCGCCCTTCGCTGTGCAATATCCCACATACTCCCCATTCCCACCCCCATCATCCCCCTCCACCATCAACTTCATAAACTCCTCTCCTCCTTCAATATTACTCCCTCTTTTTCCAATAACCATCTTATCCAACCACACGTTCCACCCTTCTTCCCCCACCATCTAATCCACCTTCTCCTTCTCATCCATAATCTCCGACGCAGCCCCGGACCATACCACCGCAACGCCTCCTGCCTCATT
>NZ_VEBF01000311.1 GCF_007676705.1 Paenibacillus xylanexedens | reverse complement strand
GAGAGAGGGATGAGATGATTTATGGAAGGGAGGAGTTTATTGGTGAGATAGAGTAGTGGAAAAAAGGGATTGGAAGAGAGTTGATGCGTAGGGGTAGGATGTGTACTGTGAGCGGGAGGATCGCGTGGATTGAAGTGGTTGCGATGATTTGAGGGAATATATTTATGGTAAGGGGAGGGGTTGATGTGATTGGAAAAGGGAGGAATGTGGAGTATAGGTTTGGAGTGTATATGGTGTTAAGGGAGTTGTTGGTGATGGGTGTATGTGGGTTAA
>NZ_VEBF01000310.1 GCF_007676705.1 Paenibacillus xylanexedens | reverse complement strand
TGCAGGAGTGTGTGAGGTGATTGTGGTGTGGAGTGAGTGGATGAAGAGTAGGGTTAGAGAGGTTGGGGTTGGGGAATGATAATCGGGGATTGGGATAAGAATTGAGTGTGTAGGTGAAAAGGAAGAGAGAGGTGAAGAGGGGGTTTATTGGGGGGAAGGGGAATGGATAAGGGATGATTGAGTAGGGTGGGGAAGTGATGTCGATGGTCAAGGAGTTTGCTGAATAATGTGGCAGTTTTGAAGATTTTTTGTAGATTAGCTAGATAGTAATAT
>NZ_VEBF01000309.1 GCF_007676705.1 Paenibacillus xylanexedens | reverse complement strand
TGTTGGGTGAGAAAGGTGTTTGTGGAGGAGGAAGCAAAGGGGGGGGTGGAGGAAGTGAAGGGGTTGTAGAATGTTACATGGAGGGTGGTGGACGTATTGGGGTTGTGGTTGAAGTTAAGTGTGAAAGAGAGTTGGTTGGTAAAAGAGATGAATTTAAGGATTTGGTTAAAGATGTAGGTATGGAAATTGGTGGAGGTAAGGGTAAATTGGTTAGAGGGGAAGAAGTTGGTAGAGAAGAGGTGGAAAAAGAAAAAGAAATTGTGAAAGGTGAAG
>NZ_VEBF01000308.1 GCF_007676705.1 Paenibacillus xylanexedens | reverse complement strand
TCTGTAGAAAAGGCATCCCTCATCCAACAAGAACATTGTTCATTCGTACATGACCAAACGATTGTTTCCTCTTCAGGAACAGGCTCCTGAGGCCCTCTTCTATAAGCCATGAATTAAGATCCCCTTTCTTGTTATCCTTCCTATTATACCCCATTTATGGAATAAAAAAAATGAACGGAAGAAGCGAGTGTTCGGGAAAACTCGACAATGGGGTCAGCCCCCATACCCGCCGCTGATGAAAAGTGTTATAATAAACAGGAATTTCTTGTGGAG
>NZ_VEBF01000307.1 GCF_007676705.1 Paenibacillus xylanexedens | reverse complement strand
AATCCGGCAAATTGGATATAACTTCCCCCTCCCCAAAATGAAGGGGCCATGGATTTCCAATTATTCAGTTACTGCCAGTCACTCAAGCTGCTGTATGCTTTGAACCATGTTTGTAAAAGCCCTTTTATGAAGGTAGCCTTCCTGAATCTTTAACATGATTTGTCTGGCATGATAGACGAATACTCCTGCTGCCTGAACGATTTCCCTGCGAAATCTTTGGATGGTATAGCTTTTCATAGGGGCAGGGCAATGATCCATTTTAAAAAGTTCAAA
>NZ_VEBF01000306.1 GCF_007676705.1 Paenibacillus xylanexedens | reverse complement strand
CCCTTCCCGCTTCATCAACGTTTTACCCAATGCCACTGCTCAAAACTCCAAATATTTCCCTTCCCACTCACCTTCCCACAATCCATCAATCAATAATCACCTCTACCCTATCTATAATAAATACTCTTCATCAATCACCTGCACCTCATTGAAATTCTCCATATCCTCGCCTCATATACTCTCTAATCCAACCCCATACTTCTCATCCCTCATCAACTCAACCACCTTCACTCCCTCAATATCAACTCCGTCCGTAATATTCATAATCTCCTG
>NZ_VEBF01000305.1 GCF_007676705.1 Paenibacillus xylanexedens | reverse complement strand
GGAATATTTGTGATGGGGAGATTTGCATTGGTGCGGTGGAGGGAGGGAAAGATGTGATGTGTGAGAAGGGAATGGGGAAGAGATGTGGTGAAGGAGAAGTGATGTTGGAAGGGGGAGAAGGTAGGGGTGGTGATGAGATAATGGTGTTGATTGAGTGGAGGCTGGTTGATGAGATGGTTGAAGTGGTTGAGGTTGATATGATAGTGGATATGGGCGACGGTACCGGGTGTCTGCTTGGAGTGGAAGGTGTGAATGGAAAGGGCGATATTAATGG
>NZ_VEBF01000304.1 GCF_007676705.1 Paenibacillus xylanexedens | reverse complement strand
AACGTGATTCATGGGTTCCGCCGTGATGGGTGTTGATATTGTTGGGGAAGGAATAGATATTGTGGGTGTAGTTGTGATTGTATTGGAAGGGAAGTTGGAGGTGGATGTTGTGTGTTGGACGTTCGACGTAAATTGGATTTTGATGGAGTACTTGGGGGTTGTGGTTGAGGAAGGAGAGGTATTCGATAATGGGGCGTTGGTAGAGGAAGGAGTTGGTTGGAGGTGTAGGGTGATGGGTTAGTGTAAGAGGAATGGGGTTGTTGAGGAAGGCGAG
>NZ_VEBF01000303.1 GCF_007676705.1 Paenibacillus xylanexedens | reverse complement strand
CCCCCGGTCCGCGCATGTTCTTAATCTGAATATCTCGACCTATCTCAACCCGACCACATTCCTCATCATTATCCCTCACATCCTTATCTTCTACCCTTTCCTTCTACTAATCCAACCCAAAGACACCAACTTTCACCACCTTTTATCCTCCATACCCCCCTACTCATTTCCTCCATATCTCCTTCATCCACTCCTCATCTACCCCATCCCTTACCTCACCAAACCACTTCAACTCAGTCCATCCCATCTCCCCATAACCTTCCTCTCCTTCCTT
>NZ_VEBF01000028.1 GCF_007676705.1 Paenibacillus xylanexedens | reverse complement strand
ATAGTTAAAAAAGGAGTATGGAAATGTAGAGAAGGAGTGAGGAGTAAAGGTGGGGGATTTGAGATGATAGAGGATTTAGGAGTAGGGGAGGGGGTTTGGTGGGTGTTAAAGTTAGGTGGGGTGTGTCGGTGGGGGTATTAGAAGTGGAGAAAAAGGATAGGAGGGGGAAAAGAAGGTAGAGAGAAAGAAGATGAATTGGAGTGGCATATGGTTGGGATGGATGGGGGAGATGGGTATTATGGTTATGTTGGAATGAGGGTAGGTTTAGGAAAAGAAGGGGTTAGAGTGAAGGAGAAAAAGGTGTATGGATTAATGAAAGAATTAGGAATGTCTTGTGTGATTCGAAAGAAGGGTGGATTGTTTGGAAAAGAAGGTTGTGTGGTGAATGGAAATGGAGTTGAGGGGGAGTTGGAGAGGGATAGGGGATGTAGTAAAGTGGTGAGAGAGATGAGGTATATTGGTGGTGGAGAAGAGTTTGTGTAGGTGTGTGTGATTGAGGATTTATAGAATAATGAGATGTTAGGTTGGGATGTATGTGAAG
>NZ_VEBF01000302.1 GCF_007676705.1 Paenibacillus xylanexedens | reverse complement strand
GGTCAGATGGGTAATTTGGTGGGAGTGAGGGGGATTGAGAAGGATGAAGATTTTTGGTGGAATATGAAAGAAATGGGGATGGATATGTGAAGGGTTAATATATATAGTTTGGTGAGAGGAGGGAGTTGTGTGGGTGTTTGAAGGGGGGTAGGGGCTGGAAATTTTGTAATTGGTGTTGGAGAGGGTTGAGGTGGTGTTTGGGTGGATGGTAATGGGGGTGAAAATGAGGAAAAGGGTGTGTTTGTTGAAAGAATTCGTTGTTGGTATTCAGTTT
>NZ_VEBF01000301.1 GCF_007676705.1 Paenibacillus xylanexedens | reverse complement strand
GTTTTCTGAACAGGAGGGAAGTGAATGGGGAGAAGGAAAGAGTTGGAAGAGTGAGTTGTAGTGGATAAAGGGATGAGAGTTTTTTGGGAAGAAGGGTATGAGAAGAGGTGTATGAGAGATGTGGTGAATGATATGGGAATTGATGGTAAAAGGTTGTATGACAGATTTGGGGATAAAGATAGGTTGTTTGTGAAGTGAGTAGATGTGTATGATGACGAAATGAGGTGGGGGGTTGGAAGAGGGGTAGGGGATTGTCAAAGGGGAAGGGAAGGAG
>NZ_VEBF01000300.1 GCF_007676705.1 Paenibacillus xylanexedens | reverse complement strand
AGTTTCCATCAAAATCTTCCCACACAAACCAATCACTCAAAACCCTCTCCACGTCCGCATGCCTACCCCTAAACCTAACCTACAAAAATCCCTTCCACTACTCAAACCACCTAACATCATCTTTCAACTTCCTCCTCTACCCCACCAAATTCCACCCCAACCAATCCCTCTTCCCCCTCACAAACTCCCAATCAAAACCAAGTTCGTGAAACGTGAACAATTCCGTGCTGAAGCAAATCAAAGCTAGTCAATTTCGCAACCTAACCTCTGCTCAA
>NZ_VEBF01000299.1 GCF_007676705.1 Paenibacillus xylanexedens | reverse complement strand
TCCTCTTCTCGACACGCCACATCACCGCTTTCACCCTTCCGAGCACTTCACGGATCGCGAATCCTTTCGTCATCTAATCATCCCCCCCCATTTCCACCCCCACGATCTTGTCTACCATATCATTTTTCACCCTCAGCAAAATAATCCCCATATCCTCCCCCTCCTCCAGTCTCCCACAAACACCCTATCCATCCACTCTCAACATCATCACATCCAGAATCGTAACCTCCGGATGAAAAGATCCCACCTTGACCAAACCTTCTTCACCCTCACTC
>NZ_VEBF01000298.1 GCF_007676705.1 Paenibacillus xylanexedens | reverse complement strand
AAACCGTATCCCCCATCGATACCCATACCTTGCCTGTTCAATTATTCCAAGCTTCCGTTAGCCATTTCCAGCAGACCTTCTCTCATATCAACCAACGGCATTTCCACCACCCCCCACCCATTCTTCCTCAACCCCCAACACTCTACATCTATCCCCCTCCTCCATCTCCACCTCTCGCTCACCTCTTCTCATTCCCCTTCTCCACATTCCCATTCATCGCCATCCACATCGCTTCTTTCTCTGCTATCCATATCGCATCATCTACCCCTATTCCT
>NZ_VEBF01000297.1 GCF_007676705.1 Paenibacillus xylanexedens | reverse complement strand
GTTGTATGGAAAAGAGAAAGAGGATTTTGGAAAGAAAGAATGGTTGTTATGAGGTTAGGAAAGATGATGAGGAGAGGTTATGGTGTTTTGTTATTGCGGGGATTATGTGGGGTGGTGACGGGATGGGAAGAGTTATGGTTTTGAATAAGGATGAATGAGTTAAGATGTGTGAGATGGAAGTGAAGATGTGTGAGAGGGGTGGTGGCTTCCTTGGGAAGCAAATGGAACAATAGGGGGGAGATGAACTCCTGGTGGGTTGTTTTGGGGATATGGGA
>NZ_VEBF01000296.1 GCF_007676705.1 Paenibacillus xylanexedens | reverse complement strand
GAACGAGAGGATGGAGTTGTGCATAAGTGCATGTGTGGTAAGGTAATTGAATGGGTGGATGATGAGGATATAAGTGTAGGTGTGGAATAAATAATTGTGAAATGGAGTGGTGGGTGGGATAGTGTGGTGTGGTGTGGTTTGGTTTGGGGAAGATATTGTTTTGTTGGGGGGTGAGGATAGGAATATGTGAAAGACTTATGTCGGGTTGTGGGGGGATGATTAGAGAGGGTTGGTTGAGGTGTAGAAAGAATGGGTGGATAAAAGAAGGGGAATAT
>NZ_VEBF01000295.1 GCF_007676705.1 Paenibacillus xylanexedens | reverse complement strand
CACCCACAACCCCTTTCACCCCACCAATTCCTTCTTTCCCCATTTCACTCATCCCCTCTTCTTCTCCCACTCTCTCATCCACCACATCCTCACCCCATACCTCATCCCCACACATAATACAAATCCCCCATCCTCATTCATCATCTCCAACACACGCTCACAACCAATCATTCCTTCCTCCAACTTCACCCAATACACCCCCATCTCCATCTCTCATCACCCATCCCCCAATCCACTCCACCTACCGTCCTCCCCCACCAACCACATACTCCCCC
>NZ_VEBF01000294.1 GCF_007676705.1 Paenibacillus xylanexedens | reverse complement strand
TTAACCTATCTACCCCTTCCCGCATCCATTCAACGAACGCTTCCATCTCTCCACCTCTCCCCCCCATCCACATTTCTTCTTCCCATCCATCCACCTTCCCCTACCCAATATTCTCCCCAATCCTTCCATCCAACACCAATACATCCTCTTCTACAATACCCATATCACTCCCTAACCACTCCACCCTCATCTTCTCTATCTCCTCCCCATCCATCCTCATCCCACCTTCCACCACATCATACAATCCTCGCACCACACTCCACAACCTTCTTTTC
>NZ_VEBF01000293.1 GCF_007676705.1 Paenibacillus xylanexedens | reverse complement strand
GGGAGGTGTAGTAGTCGTTTGCGCGGTGAGGTGGAAGAGTGCGGTGTGCAGGATTGTGAGGTTGGTTAGTTGGAATGGGGGGGGTGGAGTGGGAGTGAGGGTGGGAGTGTAGGTGAGGGAGTGGTGGGAGTGATTGGGGATAAATGGATGGAGGTTGAATGGGGAGGTGGTGTGGTGGAGCAAGGTGAGGAAGAGGGTGTGGAAGATGAGTGGTTGAAAGGAGCATTGTTGGGTGATAAGCAGAATGTAGGGAATGTGATTGATTGCATGGTGGA
>NZ_VEBF01000002.1 GCF_007676705.1 Paenibacillus xylanexedens | reverse complement strand
AGACGCGCTCGACTCAAAATCGAGTGGGAAACCGTGGAGGTTCGAGTCCTCTCGCCGGTATATATAACGGGATGTAGCTCAGCTTGGTAGAGCACCTGGTTTGGGACCAGGGGGTCGCATGTTCAAATCGTGTCATCCCGATCTCGAAAAAGTACTATCTAATTATAGATAGTACTTTTTTTATGTTTACTTTATAAGTTACGATAAGTACAAGTCGGATACTATCACAATATGCGCTTTAACATAACACATGGAGTTTCCCTCTTCACAGGACAAGTTAGTTCTGCATAAAGCCCCGTTCTTTAGGTCACAATAGGTTTAAAAAGTGATAGAAGGGGTTCATGTGAACACGTTTAACTTCAGAAAACAATTCAAGAGACGTTGGCGACGCTGGAAACGAACACTATGGATGACTACGGCTTTGCTTGCAGTAACGATACTGGCTTACAGCGGCTTGCCTATCTCATCTACGATTGAGCGTTTGCTGACGACTGACTTTAGTGAAGCAACCACTGTGATGGGACCTGTTACGCAGGAAACAAGATCTGAACAGGAAATCCAAGTACTCATGGAGCAACTGGATTCTGATCCAGATCATTTAACGAGTGTAGTATTGGAAACGCAGTACATCTGTGGAGTGGAAACAGAGCAGTTAGGCAAAATGGCTAGACCACAGTTGAAGATGCTGCTGGCTCAGCATCCGGAATGGGATGCCACCATTGGAACATCAGATGAGCTGCATTTGAAGCAACGTATAAATGACCTTTCACCGCTCTGTAAAGAGCAGGCGTATATCAGCATAGATGCTGTAGGTAATCTTAATTTGTATGAGGGTAAGCCAGCAGAAGAGAAGGTCATTCGTACGTTCTTTCAGTTGGATGTTGGGACGTTGGAGAGTTCTTTGCCTGAAGGAGTACTGGAGCAATTGCAGCAGGGCATTCGGATTCAGGATAAAGACGAGTATGACAGTGTGATCTCTACGTTCAGTGACTATGCAGTGGATGAAGATCATCATTTAATCCGCAATGGCGGGTAACGAGTATAAGACAACACTCAACAAAATACGTGAAATATGATGAAGGACATCGAAGAGATGTCCTTTTTGTCGTTTGAACCGAAATACTTGGAAATTCGAAATAACATGTAAAAAATTCACGATTAAAGGCGAGTAATCAGTTAGACAAAGTTTTTCCTGCCGCAGGGTCTATCTTTTGTTATAATGAAATGAACGATACATATGTTCGCTTTTGTGAGGGAGAGATGGTTTTGCGTTTTTTGGGAATTGACCCGGGGATTGCGATTGTTGGTTTTGGTTTTGTGGATAAAATCGGCAGTAAGGTGGTACCCGTACAATATGGATGTATTCAGACGGAAGCTCATACCCCTGAAGAGGAGCGGTTGCTTCACGTATATGAAGGTATGGTGCAATTGATTGATAAATACAAACCGGACGCAGTAGCGCTGGAGAAACTCTTTTTCAATCGGAACGTTACAACAGCGATGTCAGTCAGTCAGGCCAGAGGCGTCATGGTACTTGCTGCCGCGCAGAAGGGTTTGCCTATTGCAGAATATACGCCAATGCAGATCAAGCAGGCCGTTGTTGGGTACGGTAAAGCGGAGAAGAAGCAAGTACAGGAGATGGTCAAAATGTTTTTGCGTCTTCAGGTCGTTCCTAAACCAGATGACGTAGCGGATGCTTTGGCTGTAGCCGTGTGCCACGCGCACTCTTATACATTAAATTCCAAGTTGAATGAGGTATTGCGAAAATGATTGATTTTCTAAGAGGACAGTTCATTCATGTAGAGAATGATTATATTGTGCTGGATGTTCATGGTGTGGGGTATCGCGTATTCTGTCCGAATCCATTTGCATTTGCGAAGCAAGAAGGCGAAATTACCGTGTACACTCACCATCATGTGCGTGAGGATGCGATGTTGCTGTTTGGATTTGTTACACGGGATGAGCAGCGGTTGTTCCGTAAACTGATTGAAGTATCTGGTATTGGTCCAAAAGTGGCTCTGGGCATACTCGCTGGAGGTACACCAGAACATGTGGTTACGGCGATTTACCAGGAGAATCTTACGTTTTTGACCAAGTTGCCAGGCATAGGCAAGAAGACTGCACAACGCATGATCCTGGATCTCAAGGATAAGCTGGATAGCTTTGGCGCGGCAGCGTATGCAACAGGTTTGTTCGCTCCTCCATCGGAAGAGTCGGGAAGTGGTTCTGCCTGGGATGAGGCACGTGAAGGTCTCAAGGCACTTGGGTATACTGACAATGAGCTTGATAAAGTATGGCTCAAATTGAAAAAGGATGTTACTACAGCGGATTCCGTTGATGTGTTGATGAAAAAGGCGCTGCAAATGCTGTTTACGGGATAATACAAATTGCATATTATAATATAGCTGTAGCCTGCAAAAAAGGTAGGGATGAATATGGATGATCGCATTATTTCCGCGAACCTGATGATGGAGGACCAAAATGTTGAGTTGAGCCTTCGTCCCCGGTATCTGAATGAATATATCGGGCAGAATCAGGTGAAGGAAAATTTAAAGATATATATTGAAGCTGCCAAATTTCGTAATGAGGCATTAGATCACGTTTTGTTATATGGACCACCTGGACTTGGTAAAACAACACTTGCCAATATTATTGCCAACGAATTGGGCGTTAACTTACGAACTACATCAGGTCCAGCCATTGAACGCCCGGGTGATCTTGCAGCATTGTTAACCAATCTGCAGGAAGGCGATGTCTTGTTTATTGATGAGATTCATCGTCTGCATCGTACCGTTGAAGAAGTCATGTACCCGGCTATGGAAGATTCCGCATTGGATATTATGATTGGCAAAGGTCCAAGTGCACGTTCCGTTCGACTGGATCTGCCACCATTCACTCTGATTGGGGCTACAACCCGTGCTGGCTTGCTGTCTGCTCCACTTCGAGACCGATTTGGTGTTATCAGTCGCTTGGAATTCTATACGGTTGATGAGCTGGCTTATATCGTCTCACGCTCAACTGAAATTTTGGGTGTAGAGATCGTCGGCGATGCTGCAGAAGAGATTGCATTGCGCTCGCGTGGGACACCGAGGATCGCGAACCGTTTGCTAAAACGAGTACGTGACTTTGCACAGGTGCGTGGTGATGGGATTATTACGCAGACACTGGCAGAAGAAGCGCTGCAACGTCTCCAGATTGATCCGCGTGGCCTGGATGAGATTGACCATAAGATGCTCAAATCCATGATCAACAGCTTCCGGGGAGGCCCTGTAGGCCTGGATACAATCGCCGCTACAATCGGGGAAGAAAGCCAGACCATCGAGGATGTCTACGAACCGTATCTGCTTCAGATTGGTATGATTCAGCGTACACCAAGAGGCAGGATCGTGACAGATCTTGCGTATCATCACTTGGGTCTGCCTGTTCCACCAAGAGACAGCAAATAATCGAGCCAGTTGAATATTCACCACAACCATTGAAATAATTACGTGTTAACCCGATATAAAGTGAAGGAAATGCATGGAGAGGAGTCTGATTGTGGGAAAAGCAATACGAACGAAGAAGTGGAGTCGTCGATTGAAGGTACTGGCGGCAGCTCTTTTGACAGTGAGTTGTCTGCAAGTGCCTGCTTATGCAGCAGGAAATGATGGACAGACGATCCGGGTAGCCATGTTTGCGAATCTGGGCAGTACGTATAAATCAACTACACCACTCATTACGCTTGAATCGACGGGACAATGGAGTATCCAATCAGAGAGTGGCGCAAATGTAAGCCTTCCGGCAGGGCAGGTACGTTTCAGTGCTGATGGATTCCGAGTGAAGGTGTTGGAAACATCGGACTTTAAGGCAGCATCTGCAGCAGCAAAGTTGTTGCAGGCAACAGCGGATAAACCGCTACTGTTCACAACTACTCTGAATGGTAATACCATCTACCAGCTCTACACGGGTAACTACGCAACAGAGGCACTGGCTGGACAAGCTGTTACACGGGTACAGAAGGTAGCAGCAGCTCAACTGGCTGGTCAAAAGCCAGCTGTTACAGGAAGTAAACGCCTGTCTGCTGGAACATATGGTTCGATTCAGGAAGCCGAGGCAGCACAAGCCAACCTTTTAGCAACAGGAGTTAGTGCTTATCCAGTCCTTCAATTGAATGGGGGAAGTCAAGCCTATGCGGTATGGGTTGGTGAAGCTTCAACGGATGCGGAATTATCTGTGTTGAAGAACAGTGTGGAAGCCAAAGCTCCGGGGGTAAGCCTTACACCTGTCAACAATAGTGCAGGGCTAATTATCCGTCAGGATGCAGGATTAAGTACGGATGCACTCAAAACAGCTCCGCATTACACGATTGCAGGTAATGAATCCAAAGCATTGGTACAAGGAAACGGCAATGGTATCAAAGTAGTGGAACGTTCCCAGCGAACGTATCGTGGAGATATGGAAATCAGCATCGTGAGTGGTGACCTGGCGTTGGTCAATGTTGTAGCGCTGGAGCAGTACCTGTACTCTGTCGTAGGGGCAGAGGTGTATTCTTCTTGGCCTGCTGAGGCTTTGAAAGTTCAAGCCGTAGCTGCTCGATCTTACGCGCTTCAACAGGGGGAACGCTTTAAAATTGCCAATGTCGTGGATACGACACTTAGCCAAGCCTATAACGGGATTGGTTCGGAGAATGATAAAGTAACCAGCGCAGTGGATGCAACGGCTGGAGAAGTGGTCAAGAGCGGTGGTAAAATCGTCGAAGCGGTGTTCTCCTCCAATGCGGGCGGCCAGACAGCTCATCCTTCTGAGGTATGGAACGGCGGAGCAGGTGTGTTCACCAATGTGGTTAGCTCGGGAGATACATCTGCCCAGGCAGGATTACATACATGGTACCATGTGCTGCTCAATTCAGGCGTTAGCGGGTACATTCGTGAAGATAACATCAAAGAATTAACGACCAAGACCGATGCGGGACTGGCGAAAGTGACGGTAACGGCTCAGAATACCAATGTACGTCCCATTCCGTTAATTCAATCCAACGTGGAACCTGTAGCCAAAATGAATCCAGGCAACGAAGCTGTTGTACTGGCAAAAGTGGCTCAATCCAACGACTATGCTTGGGTGAGAGGACCTTTCACGTCTGCCCAGTTGGTTAAATCCCTTCAGGGTAAAACGACAGCGTCTGTTCCTGCTTCAATCTCAACCATGGAAGTTACCAAGCGTGGACCTTCCGGAAGAGCACTTGAAGTTACTGCCAACGGACAGGCTATGACGGTGAAATATGCCGATACATACCGCTCTGCGCTCGGTGGATTACCGAGCACTTTATTTGATATTGCAGGGACCGGAAGTTATACTGTATTAGGCGCTGACGGCAAAACAGCCAGTAAAACCGGCTCAAAGGGTGCCTCTGTACTTTCTTCCTCAGGCACAGGAACATCATCCGGTAATGCACTTGTGGTTATGAGTGGTGATGGTCAAGCGAGAGCGGTAACGCAGGGTCAGACCTTCATGTTTATCGGTCAGGGCAATGGTCACGGATTGGGTTTGTCCCAATGGGGAGCCAAAGGCATGGCAGATGAAGGGTATGATTACCAGGCAATATTGAAACACTATTATCAAAATGCGACTATTGTTAAGGAATGAAACTAAAATGAATGTGAACTTATATGATTTTGAATTACCAGAGCAATTGATTGCACAGACGCCGTTGCTTGATCGCACGGCATCCCGGTTGCTTACCTTGAACAAAGATAGTGGTGAGATTAATCATCAAACGTTTCCTGATATAATCGACTTTCTGGAGTCTGGCGATACACTGATTCTGAATGATACACGTGTTCTCCCAGCCCGTCTGTTCGGTACAAAAGAAGATACCGGAGCCAAAGCTGAAGTGTTATTGCTTAAGAATGTCGAAGGCGACACGTGGGAAGCTCTGGTTAAGCCGGGTAAAAAGCTGAAAGCTGGTTCCGTTATCGTATTCGGTGATGAACTAAAGGCAACCATAGATGAAGAGGGCGAGATGGGGGCCCGTAAACTTACGTTTACGTATAATGGAATCTTCCAGGAGATTCTGGACCGTCTGGGCGAGATGCCGTTGCCACCTTATATCAAAGAGACATTGGATGACCGCGAACGGTATCAGACTGTATATGCCAAGCATGAAGGATCGGCGGCTGCACCTACAGCGGGATTGCACTTTACGGATGAATTGTTGGATCAGATTCGTGCCAAAGGTGTTAATGTGGCCTTCATTACGCTTCACGTAGGACTGGGAACGTTCAGACCGATGTCGGTCGACGTTGTAGAAGATCATGTCATGCATGAGGAGTATTACTCCTTGTCACAAGAAACAGCAGACCTGATTAACCAGACCAAAGAGAATGGACATCGCGTTTTTGCGGTTGGCACAACGAGTTGCCGTACTTTGGAAACGGTAGGGAGCAAATTTGAAGATGGAGTACTGCAAGCAAGCAGCGGATGGACGAGTATTTTCATCTATCCAGGCTACTCCTTTAAAGTGATCGATGGGATGCTTACGAATTTTCATCTTCCGAAATCCACGTTGGTTATGTTGGTTAGTGCACTTGCAGGCAGAGAACATATTATGCAGGCATATGAGGAAGCTATCCAAGAGCAATACCGTTTCTTCAGCTTCGGCGATGCCATGTTGATATATTAATATAACGATTAACTTTTAGAGGATGATTAAAACCAATGGCAGCAATTACGTATGAACATATCAAAACTTGTAAACAATCCGGTGCACGTCTGGGGCGTGTGCACACACCTCACGGTATTATTGAGACACCGACCTTTATGCCTGTAGGTACACAGGCAACCGTCAAAACAATGAGCCCTGAAGAGTTAAAAGAAATGGATGCTCAAATTATTTTGAGTAATACCTATCACCTGTTTCTGAGACCAGGACATGAAATCATTCGTGAAGCTGGCGGATTGCACAAATTCATGAACTGGGATCGTCCAATTCTGACGGACAGCGGCGGATTCCAAGTGTTTTCTCTTAGCGAGATGCGCAAAATTACGGAAGAAGGCGTTCACTTCCGTTCCCATCTGAATGGAGACAAGAAGTTCCTTTCTCCTGAAGTGGCGATGGAAATTCAGAATGCACTTGGCTCCGATATTATGATGGCTTTTGATGAATGCCCACCGTATCCGGCTGAATATGAATATGTAAAAAAATCACTCGAGAGAACGAGCCGTTGGGCAGAACGTTGTCTCGAAAGTCATGCTCGTCCGCATGACCAAGGTCTGTTTGCCATCGTACAGGGAGGCATGCATGAAGATCTTCGCCGTCAGAGCGCCGCAGATTTGACTTCCATGGATTTCCCGGGGTATGCTATTGGTGGACTGAGTGTTGGAGAACCGAAACATTTGATGTATGGTGTATTGGATTACACATTACCTTTGTTGCCATCCAATAAACCACGTTATTTGATGGGGGTAGGTTCGCCCGATGCGTTGATTGAGGGATCAATTCGTGGAGTGGACATGTTCGATTGTGTTTTGCCTACTCGGATTGCCCGTAACGGAACAACGATGACCAGCCAAGGACGTCTGGTAGTTCGTAATGCCAAGTTTGCAACTGATTTTGGGCCACTTGACCCTGAATGTGATTGCTACACTTGTCGCAACTATTCCAGAGCTTACCTGCGTCATTTGATCAAAGCAGATGAAACATTTGGCCTGCGTTTGACGACGATCCATAATCTTCATTTCTTGCAGAATTTGATGCGTAATGTACGTAAAGCCATTATGGAAGATCGTTTGCTTGATTTCCGGGATGAATTTTTCGATCAATATGGTCTTCATGACAATGACAAAGGTTTCTGATTGAGGTTTTAAGGGAACTGGCGTAACAAGGAATATCTGTATGTATAGTCGATAAGGGGGAGTTTTAATGTTTCAGGGAATGACTCTAGCAGGAGCACAAGCGGGCGGCGGAATTGTATCTTTGATCGTACCTTTGGTACTCATGGTTGCAATTTTCTACTTCTTGATGATTCGTCCACAGAACAAAAAGCAAAAGCAACGGAATTCCATGCTGAGCCAATTGAAAAAAGGCGATAAAATTGTAACGATTGGTGGCCTTCACGGTACGATCGCTGAGATTACGGACGATGTGGTTGTATTGCGTGTAAACGATGTAACTAAGCTTACGTTTGACCGTAATGCAATCAGCACGGCTGTAGCTCGTGACACGGCTGTTGAATAGTTACTGTAACATAGAATAACGAGGGTGCGTTTGTGGCGTATTCCCTAGTAGAGAACCGCTCTCCCTGGAGATCGGTTCTCTTTTTGTTTTGATGAGGGAAGGTCGATGTACTTCACCCGTGAATTAGGAACGATGCGTGTTAACACCGAACATGCCACCGAGAGCTGAAATGAAGAAGGCACTGAGTAGTTGTAAACTATCTTTCCAATTAAATGAAGCATCCAGCGCGAGAAATCCGATCAACAGCACAAGGAGTCCATATACGATTCCGGTAATCCCTCCGTAGTACCATCCTTTTTCACCAGAACGTTTGCCTGCCACAAAACCACCAACCAATAATGACAAGCCATGAACAACATAGGTATAGAGCGAGAGGTCCTGTTCCCGCATTCCGCTCATCCAGAGAAACAAAGAGAGAATTAATGCTCCGATAAACATCCATACAAAAGCCTGACAGAGGCCTGACAGAATCGGATTGGACACTCGAAACGAAACCAAGCGGCGGATCAATTGCATGAAGCAACCCCCTTGTACAAGTTATAAGTTAATACAGTGTATGGTCAAGCCTTCGGACTTATGAACTGAATTTCCATTAAATGAACGCATTATTTCTGCATGAGCATGTAAGGTTCAGGCCAAAATAGGGATTGCACTACAGCTAACTGTTATAAACTCAGTTTCGAAGGAGGACCCCTGTTGTGAACTTCCCAGATGTCGGATCACATATCTTTCGAACCATTCTCATGTACTTCCTTGTGTATTGTGCTATACGGGTTATGGGCAAACGCGAGATCGGTAAGCTATCCATGTTTGATCTGGTCGTGTCGATTATGCTCGCTGAGATGGCTGCCTTTGTCATTGAAGATATAGATAAACCTTTGTCTCATGGCATTGTACCTATGCTGACGGTTATCATTGTGCAAATCGGAATGGCCTTTGTCGGTTTGAAGAGTCGGAGACTCCGCTTGATAATTGATGGCAAACCTACCGTATTGATCTCCAAAGGCGTTCTTCATCGGGATGAGATGCGCAAACAGCGATATAACCTGGATGATCTGTTGTTACAGCTCCGAGAACAAAATGTAGACAGTATTGGTGAGGTTGATTTCGCAATATTGGAGACCACAGGTAAGCTGACCGTTTTTCCAAAAGATCAGAATGCGTCTAATGGCAGCAGCTCTTCGGACTCTGACTCACAAGGGTCTTCTTCCAGTAAATCCAAAGCAGGGAAAAATCAAATCGATGGACTTCCAAATATCAAATATGAAGGTCTGCCATTGCCTCTGATTATGGACGGTAAAGTCCAGGATCAGAATCTGGAACTCATCCAGAAAACGAGATTTTGGCTGAAAAATCAGATTCAGCATAATGGAATTCTGGATTTCAAGGATGTATTTATATGCTCCATCGACCACAATGGCAAAGTGTATGTAAGTCCAAAAGATGATAAAAAATGAATATCATTTGCCTGACCGACGTTTGAACCATGAACCTATAAAAGGAGCACGGGTCAGATCATGAAAGTCAATCATTTTGGTCCAGCCCATAACGATGAAATAAACGATAAGCCCGACGAAAGGCGCGAGAAGCATTCGGACCCAAAAAGGTAATATCATGACCGTCTCTTCGTATACCAGCAGGGTCGCTGCTCCCATGATAAACATTCCGGCCCCCGTTTTGACCCAATCCATGATCTTGAAGCGGAACTGTAGCAGTTTACGTACGCTTTGGGCATGTAATAGGGTAACCACAGTAGAATTCACACAGATAGCGATAACCGCGCCGAAGATGCCATACTCGGGCCGGGAAGCGAGCGTTAAAATCAAGGTGATTTTGATAACAGCACCGATAAATGTATTCAGCAGTGCTTTACCTGGACGGTCAAGGGCTTGCAACGCAGCTTGAAGAGGAGCTTGAATATAAATGAACAAAGCAAAAGGAGCCATTAGCTTCAGCATGCTTCCGATCGATGCATCATTATACAGAACAAGACACATCGGTTCGGCAAGCACATACATAAACACAGAAAACGGAGCACCTGTCACGAGTGCCAAGCGTAACGCCTGATGCATTCTTTTGTGAATCAGTGCGCGATCACCCTGAGCAGAAGCTTCGGACAGTGAGGGTACAAGCGATGTCGCAAGGGATGAGGTTAGTGCGCCTGGCAGCAGTAGCAAAGGGATAATCATACCTTGTAGTGCACCATACTGTGCTGTGGCAAGTCCTTTGGATATGCCTGCCAGAGCAAGACTCTGGGCAGTGACAATGGTTTCAGCCAGGTAGGAGAGGGAGCCAACCAATCGACCTGCCGTAACGGGAACAGAAATCGCAAGTAAACGCCGAATTAATCCGGTCTGCGTAGTATCTGTATCTTTCATAACTGGTGTTTCTGTGGTTATACGCTTGCTTGAGAGATTGGACATGTTCTGATGTTTGGCTAGCGGTAACTCCTTCTTCTGTCTGCTGTACTTCCACAATAAGACAAGCATACCGCCGAATTCTCCGACGAGTGCGCCCAGCATGGCACCAGCAGCAGCCTGGGCAATACCGTGGGGGAGGAGAAGCCAGGCAAACCAGATGACACAGACGATGCGAATGATGGTTTCAACAATGGATGAAATGGCAGTAGGCATCATGTTTTGCTTGCCTTGGAAGTAGCCTCTGTACACGGCAGATACGGCGATAATGGCAATCATGGGACTCATACTAACGAACGTATGGTACACCCGCTCATCGGTGAGCACGTACTTGGTTACCCATGGGGCAAATATAATGCACAAAAACATGAATACTACACCCAGGGTCAACGTAAAACTTAAGCTTACTTGCAGGATTCGTTGGGGGGAATAACGATTGGCACCAGTGTCAGCTTCGGCTACGAGCTTGGCTACGGCCAGCGGAATACCACCCGTAATTAATGTCACCAGTACGATAAAAAAGGGATAGCTCAATTGGTAGATGCCAACACCTTCTGCACCGATGACTCGTGGGAGCGCAATGCGCGGGATGAAACCAAGTATTCGATTAATTATGCCTGCCGCGAGCAGGATCATGGCCCCCTGAATAAATGTCTGTTTCTTCAAGACTACCCCTCTTTCCCGGTTGAAAGTACAGGTTATCAACATAAACGGGACAAAGCCGTTGTTCTTCATCCTATGCCAGTCCTTTATCTTCTCATGACAACTTGGACACGATTAACAAAAAGAACCATAACCAGCAAGAAGGAATATGATCAGGCGAAGTCGAATCATGTAGTATTGATGCCGCATAAAGGCTTGGATGTACGAAGGGAGGCTCCCCGTTGGAAGAAATGAATGATGTGGAGTTGGAACAGTCAATAGAGATGCTCTGCCGTAGTAAAGCGGAGGAATTAAGGCTTGTCGGTTACGAATATGTCACCAGCAAAGATGTCTGGAATTGCGTCAGTCATAAATATGAAAAACAGGGCATTCCACCGCTTCACCAGCTGGTGAACGACATTTTGTCACTGAAAGCAACAAGCTTTATGAACTTTATGACAGTGTCTGCATACCGGGGGTCCTCTTTCTAGACGAAAGGGATCTTTTTTGTTGAAAATTGACTGCTTTTTACGGCATCGCTATAATAGGAATATTGAGAACGAAAGGGGATCTAGGAACGGCATGAAAAGAATTATCAGTTTCATTCTGGTCGTGCTTGTCACCACAGGGGTAATGGTGGGAACAAGCCCGGAACTGCTCAAAAATATACGCTTGGGCCTTGATTTAAAGGGAGGCTACGAGATCTTATATGAAGCAGAGCCGCTCGAAGCAGGTCAACAAGTCACCAAAGCATCTTTGGTGCAAACGGCCAAAAGCCTTGAAAGCCGCGCCAATGCGCTCGGAACAAGCGAACCGGAGGTAACCACTGAAGGAAGCAACCGGATTCGATTGAAGTTGGCAGGGGTTACGGATGAGGCTGAAGTTAGAGCCAAAATGAAAGAACCGGCTGTTCTGACCTTCCGTAGTAAAGCTGAGAACGACAAGGAAGGCGAATACACGAAAATTGAGCTTCGCGGAAATGAATTTGTTGAGAATGCAGCCAAAGTTGTGTTCACTCAATTGAATGAGCCTATGATTGACATTCAAGTGAAAGACAAAGCAAAATTTTCCGAGATTACCAAACGTTTGATCGGACAACCTCTCGCCATTTATTTGGACGATGAGCTGCTCTCTGCTCCAACCGTTAGACAACAGTTGACAGATGGTTCCGCTCAGATTTCGGGTGCTTACACACGTGACGAAGCAAACCAGCTTCGTGACACCATTAACCTGGGTGCATTGCCACTGAAACTTACAGAGAAGTATTCACAAAGTGTTGGAGCAACACTCGGTAAGCTTTCTCTGGATCAGACTATTAAAGCGGGATTAATTGGTTCCGTTATTATTCTAGTGTTCATGATTGGGCTTTATCGCATTCCTGGTATCATCGCGAGTTTTGCCCTGATTACACATACGTGGCTGGTACTTGCAATCTTCTATTTAGGAGAATTCGTACTTACCCTTCCGGGGATCGCGGCGTTTATCCTGGGTATAGGGATGGCGGTCGATGCCAATATCATCACGTACGAACGGATTAAGGAAGAGATGCGTAGTGGCAAGTCAATTCTATCTTCGGTTAAAGCGGGTGGTAAACATTCCTTCCGTACCATCATTGACTCCAACATCACTACCATTATTGCTGCAGCAGTTATGTTCTTCCTAGGAACAGGTGCGGTTAAAGGGTTTGCACTCGTGCTGATTTTTGACATTGTTACCAGTATTATCACGAATATTTTCTTCTCCCGCTTCCTGTTGACCCTGCTTGTACGGGGTAACGTGTTGAAGAAGCCTAAGTACTTCGGAGTGAAGGAGAGTGAAATTCGTGCGCTTTAATTGGAATTTTGATTATATTAAAGGTAGTAAGATTGCCTATATCTTCTCGATTATTCTGACGATTACGGGGATCATCAGCATACTGGCTTTGGGTTTGAATTATGCGGTTGATTTCCGTGCTGGATCGAATGTGGATATCTCGGTATCCAAAGCAATCACAGCGGAGCAGATTAAACCTATCGTTAAGGACATCGGTGTTGATGAGGGTGATGTTACCATTACACCGGGGGCTGACCGTGTAAATGTTCGTTTCTCCAATGAATTGGATGAGACCCAAGAGAGCAAATTTAAACAGGAATTTACCAAACTGGATGCATCGGCTTCCTATGAAGTAAATACCGTTGATCCAGAGATGGCCAAAGAATTGGAGCGCAACGCGATCTACGCGGTACTCATTGCAAGTATCGGGATCATGATCTATGTTGCGATCCGGTTTGAGTGGCGCTTTGGTTTGGCTGCGGTTGTTGCACTCTTCCATGACGCATTTGTTGTAATAAGTGTGTTCTCCATCTTCCGTTTGGAAGTGGATCTGACCTTTATTACCGCAGTATTGACCATTGTCGGATTCTCGATCAACGATACCATCGTTATCTTTGACCGGATTCGTGAGAATCTGCGTTTTGCCAAAAAGACAACCAAAGCCGATTTGCGTGAGGTAGTCAATCGCAGTTTGGCTCAAACGATGACTCGTTCCCTGAATACAACATTCACCGTATTTGCAGCTTCAATCTGTTTGTTCATATTTGGTGGAGAGTCCATTCGCATGTTCTCGCTTGCGATGGTTATCGGAACCCTGTTCGGTGCATATTCTTCAATCTACATTGCTGCCCCACTATGGCTGATGCTCAAAGGTAAACAAATTGAGAAGCCAAAAGCAGTAGCTAAAGAATCTAACTAAACATTTTATTGTGAAGCCGCGTCTGCCAGGCGCGGTTTTGTAACTTTATGTACAGAATTAAGGGGGAATATTCATGACCAGAGAACATATCCCATCTGCTCAAGCTGCCACATGGAGCGGTATTGCTGGTAATATGGGACTTGCGGTGATCAAGGCTGGGGTCGGTTATATGGCAAACAGCAAATCGTTGCTCGCAGACGGCTTGTATTCTGCTTCTGAAGCTGGTTCTGCCCTGGCTGGTCTCTTTCCCTCCAAGTCTGTACGCCATAAGAGCAAGGCACGCAGGGAACGCTTTAAAGAACACTCACGTGTTGCCAGACCGGGAATTTCGGTATTGTTATCTGTGCTGATCCTTATGGGCGGCTTGCAGCTTGCCATCTCCGCATTGGGGAGTCTGTCCGGAAGTGAACCTGAAGCCCCCGGGAAGTCGGTGCTTTTGGTGGCTGTAGCAGCTCTCGCTGTGAAGGAAGCAATTTTTCAGTTTCAGTACAGATATTTCCGTAAACGAAACCAGTCTCAGGCGTTGGCATATGCACAGCAACATCGCCGCGCACTCTATTGCTCGCTCACCGTATTAATCGGTATTATCGGTTCGATGACGGGTGAAGAGACAGGTCTGAGCATGTTACTCTACCTTGATCCCACGGCTGCGTTGATTGCTTCCTGTTTTGTGCTTCATAAGGGTTACAGAATGATTGTGGACACAGTCTATGGTTCACTCGTTCAGGAACTGGAGCAGGAAGAAGCGTCAGATTTCAAAGAGACCGTACAGCGGGTATATGGCATCATTACCATTGAGCACTTGGTTGCACGGGAACAGGAACATGACGTTACGATTGAGCTGGTCATTAGTGTGAATCCGAGGATTTCAATACTGGAAGCACAGGAGATTGCTAATCGGGCGAAGACACTACTGCTAACCCGTTTTAGTCATGTGAAAGAAGTACAGATTCAAGCGATACCTTATGATCCAGGCTATCCTTATAAATCCAATCATGAACTGCCCGATCACGAAGCGACATTAATTCAGTAGTGAAGCGCGGGTCCAGTAGATCAGGAAAGGAGCGTTATCATTGCTTTATTCGCAATACCGGTGGAATACACCGAATATCGATCTGGAGGCGGCTGCGGGACTCTCGCAGGCGCTTTCCGTTTCACCCCTTGTTGGACGTTTGCTTGTGAGTCGAGGAGTGCACAATGAGAAGGAGGCCGAACGTTTTTTGCATCCTGATCTGAATCAGATGCATGATCCGTTTCTGCTACTCGGCATGAATGAAGCTGTCCCTCGAATCAAGCTGGCTTTGGAGCGGGAAGAACATATTTTAATCTATGGGGACTATGACGCCGATGGCGTATCCAGTACATCGCTGATGATCCACCTGATGCGTCATCTTGGGGCCTCGTATGATATATATATCCCTCATCGCTCGAATGAAGGGTATGGTTTGCACAACCATGCGTTGGATTGGGCCCATCAGCAGGGCGTTTCATTGATTATTACCGTGGATACCGGAATCAGTGCTGTTGAACAGATTGCCTATGCGGCAACGCTGGGCATCGAGGTCATTGTGACAGACCACCACGAACCACCTGAAATTTTACCGGAAGCTTATACACTTATTAATCCGAAACTTCCGGGATGTCCGTATCCTTTTAAAGGTTTGGCAGGTGCAGGGGTAGCCTTAAAGCTGGCTCAGGCATTGATCGGGGAAGTGCCCGGTGAATGGATGGAGATTGCCGCTATCGGTACGGTTGCCGATCTGATGCCTTTGGAAGGTGAAAATCGGGTTATCGTCAGTTATGGAATAGAATCCATGCGTGGTTCACGTCTTCCCGGAGTAAGTGCATTGCTTGAAATCAGTGGTGTGGATCAGAGTCAGGTGACTTCGATTAATATCGCCTTTGCCATGGCACCACGTATTAATGCCAGTGGACGTTTGGACCATGCGGGACGGGCGGTGTCGCTGCTCACAACCGAGAATCTGGATGAAGCTCATACGCTTGCCGGCCAGCTTGATCTATTGAATCGGGAACGGCAGCAAGTCGTAGAGGGCATATTACAAGAAGCAACGGCACAATTGGAACAAAAGATACAGCTTCGTTCAGGATCAGTTCCAGATGTAATCGTATTGGCTGGTGAGGGCTGGAATGTCGGAGTGGTTGGTATTGTGGCTTCCAAATTGCTGGACCGCTATTACAGGCCTACACTTATTCTTGGGATTGATCCAGAGAGTGGTGTCTGCAAAGGCTCTGCGCGCTCCATTGAGGGCTTGGATATCTATGAGGCACTCACAGTCAACAAACACACCATGGATCATTACGGGGGACATCCGGCTGCTGCAGGGATGACCCTGCATCGGGATCAACTGGAAGAACTTGAGGCGGGCTTGAATGAGTTTGCTGCAACCGTGTTGACCGAAGAGGACTTTGTACCTCAGCGTCTTGCGGATGATGAATGCAGAATTAGTGATGTTCCGCTGAAAGTGATCCAGGAGATCGACCGATTGCAACCTTTTGGGATGAGCAATCCTTCGCCACGGTTTGTGTTGAGAAGCGTGACTGTGAAGGAAACCAGAACGATGGGACGAGAGAAACGCCACCTGAAACTGGTGCTTGAACAAGATGGTCAGCAATTGGAAACTGTCGCATTTGGCAAGGGAGCATTAGCAGAGTTTCTTTTCCCAGGTACCGTAATTGATGTGATGGGAGAACTGTCCGTCAATGAGTGGAATGGGATGAGAAAACCTCAATTGATGCTTCAGGACATTCATGTTCCTCAGGTCCAGGTGTTTGATTTGCGCGGTAATACCGAGCCATTGAATGCGATGAAGCAATTCTTGAGCTCACTTGAGGTGCATCTGCGATACAAATCAGGTTCTATAGGTGCTATTGTTCGGAAAGAAACCGATGTTTCCGAGGGAAATTCATTGTATGAACCTTGCCTTTGGGTATATGATAGAAAGGTCGGGTTATTTCCGTGTAATGCTGCTGCGCAGCATTATGGACAGGAACAAGTCCGGACGTTATTTGTGTTTGATACGCCGGAAACCCCGGAACAACTTAATGCCATGCTGGCTTTGTTCAGTGGAGCAGAGAATATCATCCTTCTGCACGGATCAGGCAACCGCCGAGATCGCCTTCAGATGCCTTCCAGAGAACTCTTCAAGCGTATTTATATGCAGGTGTTGAAATGGAAAGCTGAACCCGTGGAGGAACAAGAGATTACTCCTGTGCTCAGTCGTCAATGTGGTTGTTCGCCGCGCATGATTACAATGATGTTGGATGTATTTGAAGAGTTATCCTTCATTACCCGTGATAACGGCAAAATTGCGTTTGTGGATAACCCGCCTAAACGTGAACTAACCGCTTCACATCATTATCAGGCGCTCGAAAGCATGGCCGAGACAGAACAGGTGATGCTGGATGCATCCACGCCGCAACTGACACAATGGATGATATCCCGGATGAAGGGCGTATCTTAGATGGAAGTTTGTGTATTTATTTTAGGAGGAGATTATTTTGGATTTTAAAGATTATATTCGTGTCATCCCTGACTTTCCACAACCGGGAATCAGCTTTAAGGACATTACGACATTGTTGAAAGATGGAGAAATGTACCGCAATGCGATCAATGAACTGAAAGTGATGGTTTCTGATCTCAAAATTGACGTCATTGCTGGACCTGAAGCACGTGGTTTCGTTGTGGGCGCCCCTCTGGCGTACGCTCTTGGTGTCGGCTTTGCTCCGATTCGCAAAAGTGGAAAACTGCCTGGAGAGACGATTGAAGTCGGTTATGATCTCGAGTATGGCAAGGATACACTCGCTATGCACACAGATGCGATTGAGAAAGGTCAAAATGTCCTGATCGCAGATGATCTGCTCGCAACGGGTGGGACGATTGCTACTTCCATCAATTTGATTGAACAATTGGGCGGAAAAGTTGTTGGTGCTGCCTTCCTGATCGAGCTGTCTGATCTGAACGGTCGTTCTAAATTGCCTGAAATCGATGTATTCACATTGATGAACTATTAAGCTTAAATCTCCATATGCACTGCTGTGATGAAACATGAATTGCTTTCCCCGTTTCCCGGGAAATAATATACAGCATTAATGATTATCAAAAAGCCTGTTCTTCCAACCGTAAAGGTTAGGGAGAACAGGCTTTTTGATGTGTATGTTATTGAATTAATCAGGTGTTTTTTCAGTGATAGGCTGTTTTCTGGAGTCTTCATTCAACCAACCCAGCACTTCAAACAACTTGAACAACAAGCTCATCAGGATTCCAACGATGGTTGCGAGTGCCATCCCCTTTAGATGAACGCCGTAGAAAATAACTTCTGTACCACTCAGTCCGATGACCAGTACAAGTGTAGTGAGAATCAGATTGGTTGGTTTGGCAAAGTCGACTTTCTGTTCAACCAGAATACGCAGACCGGATGCCGCAATTACCCCGAACAGAAGCAGGGATACGCCGCCCATAACGGGTACAGGAATGTTGGCTACAAGCGCCGAGAATGTTCCTGAGAAGGAGAGTACAATTGCAATAACCGCTGCGCCTCCAATAACATATGTGGAGTATACCCGAGTCAGAGCCATAACACCGATGTTCTCACCATAGGTTGTATTCGGGGTTGATCCTACAAACCCGGACAGTATGGTGGATACGCCGTTACCAAGCAGGGAACGATGGAGGCCAGGGTCTTTGGATAGATCTTTGCCTACAATGCTGCTTGTTACGAGTAAATGTCCAATATGTTCTACGATAACCACAAGCGCTACAGGCAAAATGGTGAAGACAACAGACCAGTCAAATGTAGGTGTAGTCACGGTTGGTAGTGAGAGGAAATCAGCGTTTCCAATAGCCTGTTTATCAACCAGACCCATAGAATAACCAAGGATATAACCCACTACAATACCGATTAGAATATGAATGATTTTGGGGAATCCACGAAATGTTACGGCACCAATGACAGTGATCCCGAGCGTGGCCATGGAGAGTATAATAGGTTTCGCCTGAGGAACCCAGTTGGGATTAGCTACCGGATCGGAATTAATCAATCCGGCCATACCAGCTGCAACAGGTACAAGCTCCAGACCGATCAAAGCAACGATGGCACCCATAACTGCCGGTGGGAATACCACATTAATCCATCCTGTTCCGACATATTTCACAATGAGAGCTACTAGACAGAAAACAATACCTGTTATGATAAAGGCGCCAAGAGCCATCGAGTAGCCGTTCTCTGGATGTGTTTTTAACACTGATGTGACAGGAGCAATAAAAGCAAAGCTGGAACCCAAATAGGCGGGGATTTTTCCTTTACACATCAGTATGTACAACAGGGTTCCAATTCCGTTCATCAGCAATATCATACTAGGGTCGACACCGAACAGGTTCGGTACAAGCACCGTGCTGCCAAACATGGCGAACAAATGCTGAAGGCTAAGCAGCGAACCTGAGCCGAGTGGCATCTTTTGATTAACCTGAATTTCGCGTTGCAATGAATTTCATCTCCTTTTCCGAAACACAAACTTTCAATAGATTACAGAGTTTCTCTTAATTAAGCAATAACATTTTTGACGTAGCAGCGCGATAAAATTTATATTTTCATGAAATTTCCTTCTATTTCAGCAAATAACGGCAATAATACATAAGAATTAAGAAACATATTCAATCACTTGTCGTTCGTAGGGGAACCACTTAGAAGTAATACGGATCATCAATATAAAAATTGGATAAGTACTCTTATTCGTCAGTAGTTGACGGGAAACGGGCGAAGCGTCATAATTATAGGAAATTACTTTTACGGGGAACCTGTGTTGAGACATTGTCACGGGTTCCATTTGGTATAGAAAGGACACGGAACAGATCAGAATGGGCATAGAGCAATTACTCGAGAAGGCCGGGGCATATATCAAAGAACCCGATCTGGTGCGCATACGAGAAGCTTACGAATTTGCTGATCAGGCCCACCATGGACAGACGCGAAAATCGGGAGAACCGTATATTCTGCATCCGCTTGCGGTTGCCGACATTGTTGTGAACATGCAGATGGACACCATCTCTATAATAGCAGCGCTTCTTCATGATGTAGTAGAGGATACTACAGTTTCACTTGAAGAGATCCGCAATCATTTCGGCAATACGTGTGCCATGCTTGTTGACGGCTTGACGAAGCTGGAACGTATTCAGTTTCGCTCCAAGGAAGAACAGCAGAACGAGAACTACCGCAAAATGTTCATCGCCATGGCGCAGGACATCCGTGTCATCGTGATTAAATTGGCCGACCGTCTGCACAATATGCGGACACTCAAGTTTCAGTCGGAAGAAAGCCAGCGCCGGATCTCTTATGAGACGCTGGAGATTTTCTGTCCGATTGCGAACCGGTTGGGTATCTCTGCAATCAAATGGGAAATGGAGGACATCGCCCTCCGTTATTTGAATCCGCAGCAGTACTACCGAATTGCAAACCTGATGCACAAAAAGCGTGCGGAACGTGAGCAATATATTGATACGGTTATGGACGGAATTACGAACAAGCTCGATGAGATGGGAATTCAGGCAGACCTTTCGGGACGTCCGAAACATATCTACAGCGTGTTCAAGAAAATGACAACCAAAAACAAGCAGTTTAACGAAATTTATGACCTGCTTGCCATCCGTATTATTGTGGATAATATCAAGGATTGTTATGCTACCTTGGGCATTATACACACGCTATGGAAACCGATGCCTGGTCGCTTTAAGGACTATATTGCAATGCCTAAGGCGAATATGTATCAATCGCTGCATACAACGGTAGTCGGTCCCAATGGTGAACCAACGGAAGTTCAGATTCGGACATGGGATATGCACCGGACTGCTGAATTTGGTATCGCTGCTCACTGGGCCTACAAAGAAGGTGCTGCGAATGGAAATCATTTTGAAGACAAAATTACGTTCTTCCGCGAAATACTTGAACTTCAAAACGAAGCACAGGATGCGTCAGAATTCGTAGAATCGCTCAAAATGGATTTCTTCTCGGATCTGGTATTTGTATTTACGCCAAAAGGAGAAGTCATCGAATTACCGATTGGCTCGGTTCCATTGGATTTTGCTTACCGAATCCATACGGAAGTTGGTAATCGCACCATTGGTGCCAAAGTGAATGGTCGAATTGTTCCGCTTGATTACCATCTGAAGACAGGCGATATCATCGAAATTTTGACGTCCAAACATTCTTACGGACCGAGCCAGGACTGGATGAAAATTGCGAAATCTTCTCATGCACGAGCGAAGATTAAGCAATGGTTCAAGAAGGAACGCCGTGAAGAAAACGTTGAAAAAGGTCGGGAGAGCTGTGAGCGTGAACTGAAACGCATGGGGCTTGATCCTTCTGCGTGGATGACCGATGACAAGTTGATGGAAGCTGCCAAAAAATATGCCTTTAACGATATCGAGGATATGCTTGCGGCTGTTGGATTCGGTGGAATTACCGCTGCACAGATCGTGACCAAAGCAACCGAGAAATTGCGCAAAGAGCAGGAAGAGTCCAGTTTGCTGGAATTAAATTCCGAGATGCGCGAGCTTAAACCTGCCCCTGAACGCAAAAATCGTCCAACCAATGGCATTCGTGTCAAAGGCATTGATAACTTGCTTGTTCGTTTTGCACGGTGCTGTAATCCTGTACCTGGGGATGATATCATCGGTTATGTTACACGGGGACGTGGCGTTTCTGTTCACCGGAGTGACTGTCCGAATATCCCGTCAAGTGCAGATGGAGAAGAAGCAGCTCGTGTTATCGAGGTCGAGTGGGAAGAGAATATTGAAGCCAACTACAGTGTAGATATTGAGATTACAGGTCATGATCGCAATGGGTTGCTCAATGAGGTGCTTCAGGCTGTTTCTGAAAGTAAAACAAATATTTCTGCCGTCACGGGACGGACAGATAAAAATAAATTAGCATTGGTGCACGTGACCATTCTGATTCGTAATACGGATCATCTGCAATCCGTTGTAGAACGGATTAAACGGGTGAAAGATGTCTATTCGGTGCATCGGATTATGCAGTAAGGAGCCTGTAACATGAGGGTGCTTGTACAACGCTGTAAAGAGGCTCAGGTTACCGTGGGAGACGAGCTGACAGGTAAGATTGAATCTGGATTAATGTTGCTCGTGGGCATTACCCACGAGGACACCGAGAAGGATGCTCAGTATCTGGCTGACAAAATTAGTGGGTTACGGATTTTTGAGGATGAGCAGGAGAAGATGAACCTCAGTCTGCTTGATGTAGGCGGTGCTGTACTGTCTGTTTCCCAGTTCACCCTGTACGGCGATTGTCGTAAAGGGAAACGTCCGAGCTTTGCGGCTGCGGCCCGACCCGAAGCGGCAGAACTGTTGTATGAAACGTTTAATCAACTGTTGCGTGAGAAAGGTATTCGGGTTGAAACCGGCCGTTTCGGAGCGATGATGGATGTAACGTTTACCAACTGGGGACCTGTGACTTTGATGCTTGAAAGCCCGGTTCGTCAGGAACCGCGTGCATAATATCATGGAGTTGAGGCCATAATAAGGATAATTCGTTGATGACTACTTATTAATCAAAGGAGTATCCACCCTATTATGCGCCAATCTGCGAAAGAAACACGTACGCGTACGGAACCTTTGGTATTCCCTGGAAGCCTGTATGAATCATTACACCTTGCCCGTGCGGCTGCTGAATGTGTTGCAACGATCTGGGCACTTCAGGATTCGGACAAAGGGAAGCAAAATCATCTTCCGCGATCTTGAATGTTTACACAGATATAAAAAAGTCCTGGTTCATTATCGAATCAGGGCTTTTTGTTGTGTATTAATTGTTTTCTAGCCTTAACTTTTGCAATTAGCAACAATGAATACAAATGGAGTTGTTTATAAATTGCTCTGGTGAGGGTAATAACAAAATGAGGCACAACGAAGTGCCAATGTACTGCAAGACCCGATTCCTAAAGAAAGTTCGAACACGGAAAGGAGAACATACGTTATGAGTAAAGTTGCTTTTTTATTGGCGAATGACTTTGAAGATTCGGAGATGCAAGTTCCGTATGATGAAGTGAAGAAAGCTGGTCACGAAGTGGAGATTATCGGATTAAAAGCCGGTGAGACCCTTAAAGGTAAGGGAGGAAAGGCCTCCTATACTACAGATAAGGCGATCGCTGATGTATCCTCTTCAGATTATGATGCAGTCGTGATTCCTGGTGGATCTTCCCCTGAGAATTTGCGGAGTGATGCAAACATTCTGAAGTTCGTTACCGAGATCAACAGTGCGAAGAAACCAATCGCAGCGATCTGTCACGGTCCTCAGATTCTGGCGAGTGCCGATCTGTTGAAAGGACGAACCATTACGTCCTATCCGCCACTTAAAGATGACATGGTGAACGCAGGAGCAGAGTTCAAAGATCATGAGGCTGTAGTGGATGGAAATTATATTACATCCCGAACGCCTGAAGATGAGCCCGCGTTTGTGCGTGAACTGTTAAAAGTTATTTAACTTAACCAAGTTTAACTCACATACATGGATGTATCTTACTACGTTACATCGTGAAGCTTACAGAGTTCGCGTTGCATTTTATTCCGAAAAAGGAGGGTTTGACATGACAAAACATATTCAGGCGTATTTTCGAACCGAAGACGAGGCAGAAGGTGCAAGAACATCTCTTCAGACGTTCCGTACAGAGCATTTGGAAGTAGGTCAACTCGACAGTGCCGTAGGTAGAGACACGCGTGTGATGGTACCATTGGTGCCATATAATACAGCAGGTGGTGTAGGCACCAACGGGGCAATGGGTGTGGGTGCGGCCCCAGGTGTTCCTGCCAGCGAAAATGTGATCCCAGTGGTAGCCAATGTGGACCGTGATGCAGAACGGGATTCTCGTGACAGAGTGAATGAGGATGGTGACATGCTGGATGCTGCGGACGTGTCCTCGGCCGATTATGATGATCTGCATTATGTTCTGTCTGCCAAAGTAAGGGATGAGGACTATGACGAGATTGTTCATAAGCTTCGTTCCAACCATGCCTATGTGGAAGAGTTGAATTAACGTGTAGATACTTCTTGGCCCTTGCACTGCTTGACTATAGAGTCGAGCGATGTGCAAGGGCTTTTTAATCATGAGGTATATTAAAAAAACATAATTATAAAGCGCTATCATTTTTGTAATATTACTGTAATATTAGTTACACAAGCCTTTAACATAGTGGGCTTATAATAACACACATGACCCCCTTTTTTTATATATCCTTTGAGCCTGCACACCGTGTGCAGGCTATTTTTTTGGGGTGAGAATGTATATGTTTTGGGGGAACTGTAGCGAATCTTCCCCCTTTATATAAATTTTTGCTAGAATAGAGAAATGGATTTTGAATAATCTAAAGCCGATTTTATTCATAGACATCAGTATGTTCAAGAACAATTGTAAGTTATATAGAATGCCTCGTTTGAGAAATGACACCTATCATACTATAGCAACAGTGTCCTCATTCGAATGGCTGGTGACAGATTTAAGGGGGAATTAGTTTTGAGTAAGGTTGGAAGAAATGATAGATGCCCATGCGGAAGCGGGAAAAAATATAAGAAATGCTGTCTGGGCAAGGAGGCCACTGCGGTAGAATCCATACTGCAACTGATATCAACGGAGCAGCCTGTTCAGGAAACCTCGGCTCAGCCTGAGAGCAAGCTGACCTTGACCAAGCTGAAAAAGATGGTGGCGAGCGAACTGAAATGGGAGCATCCGACTCATGAACAGTTAGCTCTGCAACTTATTGAGAGCATGAAGGGCCAATATGAACCGGAGCTGATTTTGGAAGCTCTGGTGCTATGGAACGGGTATTCTCGCCAGACCCGCCCTACTGTGAAGAAGACAGGGTCGTTCTGTGCTGCAATTGAGTATTTGCTGTCCGAGGAATACGGCTTCAATGTCTTGAAGGCTGATCTGGCCTCTAAATATGAGGTAACGGCAGGAACGATCTCCCGGAAGATTAAGGAGATGGTTACTTACATCGAAGAATACGGTATGGGCGGCGAAACGGACGAGCTGATGATGCTGAACGGCCCAGGCACATCGAAGGATAAAGCACAGGCTCTACTGCATAAGGCGATGGAAGCCAGTTCTTCCAAACGGAGAGTACAACTGGCGGAAACGGCGCTGGAGATGTATCCTGACAGCTCTGATGCGTATCTTATTTTGGCTGAGGAATCGGACAATGAGCAAGATGCACGAGCTTACCTCAAGGCCGGAATCGCTGCTGGCGAACGCGAACTGGGCGAACTATTTTTTGAGAAGAACAAAGGGCACTTCTGGGGGCTTCATGAGACTCGTCCCTATATCCGGATATGCAAAAGCTATGCCGAATCCTGCTGGTTTGGCGGAGATGCCAAAGAAGCGGCACAAATCTTGGAGCGTATTCTAGAGCTTAATACGGAAGATAATACCGGAGCGCGTTACCTGCTCGCAGCTGTCTATTTGTACAACAACCAATTGAAGCAGGCAGAACAATTGCTCAAGAAGTATGGAAAAGGTGAAGCTGCTACTGCCTTTGCTTATGACCAGATCATTCTGGAGTATAAGAAGAACGGAATTACCTCCCAGCTCAACATGCTGTACCGTGCGGCCCGGGGTGTGAACAAGCATGTGCCTGATTACCTGCTGGGTTTGAAGAGGCTGCCGCATAACCTCCCTGATTTTGTCGGAAGGGGCGACTCTAACGAAGCGATTGAGTATGTCATTATGCACTCCCGTCTATGGGCAAGCGCGCCGGATTTGCTGAAGTGGATGCTGAAACAATAGAGTTATGAAGCTATGGAGGTTGGGATTCATTGGAGAAATCCAACTTCTATTAGCAGTGATTTCTGTAGACTATTCATTCCGTAAAGCGTTATGGGTAATTTTTTTGTGCTGTCTTTTCGTGTTAACCCTTGACTTTAGTACTGCGGTTCATTACAATCAGAAAATAATACGTTGACTATAGTCAATTAAAGTCGTTTCTTGAACTATATTATTGATTTGATGACGGGACCAAGTACTCCGTGCCCACATGACCAGAGAGGAATCCCCAGGCTGTAAGGATTCTCTTGATGAGCGGACGAATGACTTCCCCGAGAACAGACAGCGAACACAGCAGAGTTGATCTGTTGACAGTAGCTGGCCTGCGCAGGACGTGCGTTACACGTAGAGCGGAATATCTGCTTGATCCAGGGGAGTTTGACAATCCTGATCATCAGAAGAACCTGAACGGCTAAAGTGTCAGGGTTCCGGAATGTGGGTGGTACCACGGGTGAATGTATATTACACAATCTCTCGTCCCTTTGTTTGCTATACATAGCAGACAGGGCGAGGGATTTTTTTGTTATATAGAGAAAATCAATGCTGGAGGGATCAAGATGGCTTTTCAAAAACCGACAGGAACGCAGGACTTACTGCCTGGAGTTGTCGAGAAGTGGCAGTATGTAGAAGAAAAAGCACGAGATCTATGTCGACGGTTTAATTACCGTGAGATTCGTACACCGATCTTCGAACAGACTTCTTTATTTGTACGCGGTGTAGGAGAGACTACGGATATTGTTGAGAAAGAAATGTATACCTTTGACGACAAAGGCAATCGCAGCATGACTCTTCGTCCGGAGGGAACAGCAGGTGTTGTCCGTGCGTATGTAGAGAACAAAATCTATGGTGAACCAGATGTGAGCAAGCTCTATTACATCGGTCCGATGTTCCGGTATGAGCGTCCACAGGCAGGCCGTCAGCGTCAGTTCCACCAGTTTGGTGTAGAAGCCATCGGTGCGCTGGACCCGGCGATTGATGCGGAAGTGATCGCACTGGGCTACCAGTTGTGCGTAGAGCTCGGCTTGAAGGATGTCAAAGTGGAGATCAACTCCGTGGGTAACTCAACCAGCCGTGCAGAATACCGCGAGACATTACTTGGGTTCCTCAGACCGATGAAAGACAGTCTATGCAAGGACTGCCAGTCCCGCATGGAGCGCAATCCACTGCGTGTACTTGACTGCAAAGTCGATCAGGACAAATTCGCAGGGGCACCGTCCATACTGGATAGCCTGGATGAAGAGTCTTTGAATCACTTTGCCAAGCTGCAGTCATACCTGGATGATTTCGGAGTAGATTATGCTGTGAATAATCGTCTGGTACGTGGCTTGGATTACTACACACTGACTGCTTTTGAATTAAAAGCCCAAGGTATTGGAGCAATTGATACGGTTGGTGGTGGCGGTCGATACAATGGTCTCGTTGGGGATATCGGCGGACCTGATCAGCCAGGTATCGGTTTCGGTATTGGCCTGGAGCGCATTCAACTGATTCTGGAGCACCAAAACATTGAAGTTACTACACTGGCTCCACTGGATGTGTACTTTGTTGCTCTGGGAGAGGCAGCTGATCGTGAAGTGAACCGTCTGTTGTTCAAACTTCGTCAGTCTGGACTGTCTGGTGAACGTGATTATCTGGGCCGTAAGATGAAAGCACAGATGAAATCAGCAGACCGCTTCAAATCCCGCTACACTGCCATCCTTGGTGATGACGAGTTGGAGCGTGGTGAGATCGCCCTCAAGTCGATGGATACGGGTGAACAACAAACTGTGAAGCTGGATGATCTGGTAGCGGCTATACGCGAAAGTAAATAAGCACGAAGTGTTACATTAAGTCTTAAACATTCAAGTAAAGCAATTGATCCGGCAACATTACTGAGGTTCCGACGCTTTCGACTAATCGGGAGTTGGTGGGCCAGAGGTAACATGCCTTTTCGAATACATGGTCTACACGTAACCGGACTGTTGAAGGGCAGGCACTAACTGCCCACACAGAACGGAAATTCACATAATGAGGAGTTTGGTTATGAAAAGAAGTCATCATTGCGGCGCATTAACACCCGCACATATCGGTGAAACAGTAACATTGAACGGTTGGGTTCAGACCCGCCGTGACTTGGGGGGCGTACTCTTCATCGACCTGCGTGATCGCAGCGGAATTGTACAAGTTGTCTTTAACCCGGCTTACTCCGGCGAAGCTCTGCAAATCGCAGATCGCGTACGTAGCGAGTATGTTATCGCTGTAACGGGTAAAGTCGTTAAACGTGATGCAGAAACAGTTAACAAAAACCTGCCTACTGGTGAAATTGAAGTTCAAATCACTGAAATCGAAGTGCTGAACGCGGCAAAAACACCACCATTCTTCATCGAAGATGGTGTCGAAGTCGACGAATCCCTTCGTTTGAAATATCGTTACCTGGACCTGCGTCGTCCGGAAATGTTCGAAACACTGAAACTGCGTTCCAAAGCATCCAAAGTGTTCCGTGACTACCTGGATGGAGAAGAGTTTGTTGAAGTGGAAACACCAATTCTGACCAAGAGTTCCCCGGAAGGTGCGCGTGATTATCTCGTACCGAGCCGTGTGCATGAAGGTGAATTCTTCGCCTTGCCACAATCCCCACAAATCTACAAACAATTGCTGATGGTGGGTGGCGTTGAGCGTTATTATCAGATCGCTCGTTGTTTCCGGGATGAGGATCTGCGTGCAGACCGTCAACCAGAATTCACTCAAGTCGACATCGAGACTTCCTTCCTGCAACAGGATGACCTGCTGCCAATGATGGAAGAATTGATGGCCAAATTGCTGCGTGAAACGAAAGGTATTGAGTTGGAACTGCCTTTCCAACGGATTACGTATGCGGATGCGATGGGTAAATACGGTTCAGACAAACCAGATCTGCGTTTTGGCATGGAATTGGTTGAAATGAACGATATCGTAGCCAACAGTGGGGTTAAAGTATTTGCTTCTGTCATCGAAAAAGGTGGAGAAGTGAAAGTGCTGAACGCCAAAGGCTGTGGTACATGGAGCCGTAAAGAGATCGATGATCTCGGACCATTTGCTGCACGTTACGGTGCGAAAGGTCTGGCTTGGATTCAAGTGAAAGACGGGGAATTCAAAGGGCCAATCGTGAAGTTCTTCACGCCTGAAGAGATCGAAGCTGTCAAAGAACGTACTGGTGCTGAAGATGGAGACTTGTTGCTCTTCTCCGCAGACACCAAAAAAGTGGTTGCTGACGTTCTGGGCGCATTGCGTCTGAAAATCGGCCGTCAACTCGGACTGATTGATGACAGCAAATTCAAATTTGCATGGGTTGTGGACTTCCCACTCCTCGGATATGATGAAGATGCCAAGCGTTATGTGGCAGAGCACCATCCGTTCACACGTCCAAAAGACGAAGATATACATCTGTTCGACACAGATCCGGGTGCAATCCGCGCTCAAGCCTATGACCTTGTTCTGAATGGTTATGAAGTAGGTGGCGGTTCGATGCGTATCTACAAACGTGATGTTCAGGAGAAAATGTTTGCTGCCCTTGGACTCTCACCAGAAGTAGCGAATGAGAAATTCGGCTATCTGTTGGAAGCATTCGAATATGGAACTCCACCGCATGGTGGTATTGCCTTTGGTCTGGACCGTCTTGTGATGTTGCTGGCGGGTCGCACGAATCTGCGTGAAACGATTGCCTTCCCGAAAACGGCAAGTGCAACGGATCTGCTCATGAATGCACCTTCCGAAGTGGATGATTCTCAATTGGAACAACTTCACATCCGTGTAGCCCGTAAACCGGTAGCGGAAAAGAAATAAAGGAGGCATCGATTCTCAATGCTCCATCAATTTTCAAGAACAGAACTTGCGATCGGACCTGAAGGTCTGAACACATTGAAGAATAGTACAGTAGCCGTGCTCGGTATTGGCGGCGTAGGTGGTATTGCTGTAGAAGCTCTTGCCCGCAGCGGTGTAGGTCGCATCATCCTGATTGATAAAGACGTAGTGGACATCACCAACATTAACCGCCAGATTCATGCTCTGACCACGACAGTAGGGCAGAAAAAAGCGGATCTGATGGTGGAACGTGTGAAACTGATCAATCCGGAATGTGATGCAATTGCCCTGAATATGTTTTACACGGAAGAAACGTATGAGGAATTGTTCAAATATGAACTGGATTATGTGCTGGATGCATCCGACACGATTATCTACAAAATCCATCTCATTAAAGAGTGCCTCAAACGTAAAATTCCGATGATTTCCAGTATGGGTGCGGCGAATAAAATGGACCCGACGAAATTCCAGGTTGCAGATATTTCGAAAACGACCATGGACCCGATTGCCCGTGTTGTGCGTACCACACTTCGTAAAGACGGCATCAAAAAAGGCGTGAAAGTGGTTTTCTCGACTGAAAAGCCGATGAAACCGCGTGAGGACGTAACACAAAAAATCGTTCCCGAGAATGCTCCGGAAATTCGTAAGGCTAAACAGCCACCTGCGAGTAACTCTTTTGTGCCTCCGGTAGCTGGACTGATTATGGTCAGTGTTGCGATTAAGGATTTGTTAGAGATTGCAGAGAACAAGCAGCAGTAACTTGCTGCCAACTGAAGAAGCGTGGATGCTGATAAGGCATCTGCGCTTTTTTGTGTGATCATACTTCGAAGTCAGAGTAATCGGACGTCAATCATCCATGATAGCCGAACTGTATCCCTAGATAAATGTCAGAGTTACGTCATGTACTTCAAAGTCAAAACCGTGTATGATATTCACTGCTGCGCGAAATGATGATACATACATAATGATTTGCGGCATATAGGTTCAACTTAACTTTTTACACGAGAACGGAGAGGACAGAAAAAAGCTGGAGAAGCGAAGCATTCGCCTAAAAGCTTTCTGAAAGAAAGCTACATCGGAAGCATACGCTATCACCGGATTTTCCCTTTGGAGAAGGAAATGAGAAAAATCTGGGGATAACAGCGATCGGAAGGTTATTCTGTCATCGGAGTGGCAAGTGTAAACATTCTTTAGTTGAATTTATAAATAGAGAGAGGGGAATAGAACGAAATGAAACACGGATGGATGACCAAACGTCTTGGCATGGAGTCAGGAGACCAATGGAAAAAGGAAATTGTGGCGGGAGCCATTTCCTATTTTGCCGTGGTCTATATCGTTATGGTCAATGCTACAATTCTTTCCGATGCCGGAATGCCCTTGCAGGCGGCCATGGTTGGAACCCTGCTGACGTCCATTGCAGGTTGTTTGCTCATGGCATTTGGCGGGAAATCACCGATTATTGTTGTGCCTGGAATGGGGATTAATGCATTTTTCACGTATACACTTGTACACTCGATGAAATTAAGCTGGCAAGAAGCGCTGGCCGTTGTAACCGTTACAGGTATACTATTTGCCATTGTTGCGTTTACGTCACTATACAAAATGATCAGCGAAGCAATCCCGAAAAATCTGCAGCATGGGATTACGGTGGGGATTGGTTTGTTCCTCACATTTATTGGTTTGCAAAAAAGTGGAATTGTCATCGCACACCAGACCACGTTTGTCGCGATTGGGCACTTCAATGATCCGAATGTCATTACAGCCTGCGTTACGCTGGTGCTTGCCTTGATTTTATTTATACGGAATGTACAGGGTGGACTTCTCATCAGTATTCTGGTCGGGACAGGCCTTGCCTATGTACTTGGAGCAGTGAACCCGGGTGAATCCGTATCAGCGATGGATGCGCTGCGTCAATACGGCGGCTTGTTTGGCGAGTTGTCTTTGATGAAGCTGGCTGATGTAGCGTTCTGGATTGCAGTATTTTTGCTACTGCTGATTGTGGTGTTCGAAAATATCGGATTAATTACCGCTCAGACACAGATGATTGGTCGTCCAGAGCGGTTCAAAGGTAGTCTGCGCGCCCTATCGATTAGTACCTTGCTGGCAGGCATATTTGGAAGTAGTCCTCCAGTTGCTGCAGCCGAGACTACAGCCGGGATTGCGGCAGGTGGACGCACAGGGTTAACTCCGCTCGTGACAGCCGTTTTGTTTGGGGCGACCTTCTTCTTCATCCCGCTGCTCGGTTATATTCCAGACAGTGCGATTGCACCCATTTTGATCATTATTGGTGGACTGATGGTGCAAGGTGTGAAGGATATGGACTTTGGTGACTTTACAGAGGCTTTCCCAGCATTTCTGATCATGGTCATGATTCCATTTACATATAGCATCGTGGACGGTATGGCGTTTGGATTTATTGCCTATCCACTAGCGAAACTGGCAGCAGGTCAAGGTAAACAGGTGCCTGTGGTCATGTATGGCATTTCCATCCTCTTTTTAGCCAATTTTGTGTTGCATGGCGTTTTGTAATAAGAAAAGGCAACGTCATGTAAATTCATACGTATGATCTCTGGTGAGCAGATGGAGAACGGGAGGAACGGGAATGGAAGAGCAGCAACAAGCAGGGCAGAATGAACCGAAGGTAGGAAAAAAGGGATTTAAGGATTTCGTCAAGCTTATCGCATCCACGAACCCGCCAAAACTGATCCTGATTCTGGCCCTCATCTTAACTTTAATTCAAACAACAGCCGGACTGATCGTGCCATTGATGACCAAAGGTCTGATTGATGGGCTAACCACTTCGGCACTGAACAAATCTGTTATTTTGTTATTGCTTGGGGCATTTGTGATTCAGGCGATTGCCTCGGGCATCAGCATTTATATGTTAAATTACGCCGGACAACGCGTGGTCGCAACGCTACGCACCAAGCTGTGGAACAAGGTATTGTCGCTGCGAATGCCGTATTTCGATCGCAATCGCACTGGCGATACCATGAGCCGAATTACGAATGATACAAGCCAGATCATGACATTGATCGCAGACTATCTGGTTTCCTTTGTGTCCAACATCGTTGCCGTTGTGGGTGGTGTGGCGTTACTGTTCTATTTGGATTGGGTGATGTCGCTCATTATTCTGAGTCTGGTGCCACTTACGCTGTTGATTCTGTTACCAGTCGGTAAGAAAATGTACAAGATCTCCAAGAAGCAACAGGACGAGATGGCAGGTCTTACGTCCGTACTTAGTCAGGTTATTGGCGAGATCCGATTAGTCAAAGCCTACGGTACGGAGAAACAGGAAGTGGAAGCAGGAGATTCCCGGATTCGTAAAATGTTTGCTTTTGGCTTGCAGGAAGCACGCATCCTTGCTCTGATCGGTCCCTTGTTTACATTTGTCATGACTGCGGTGTTGGTCGTTATTCTGGGTGTGGGGGGAATGCGCGTAGCGTCTGGACTGCTGTCGCCTGGTGAACTGGTTGCGTTCATTTTACTGTTGTTCCAGGTCATTATGCCAATGGGACAATTCACGACGCTATACTCCCGTTTGCAAAAAGTTGTAGGTGCAACGGAGCGCATACAAGCTATCCTTGCCGATGAGGAAGAGCCGCATGACAGTACCAAGGTAGCTCCAAAAGGAAATGAGACGATTGCATTCCATGATGTACACTTTTCCTATGTTACAGGTGAGGAAGTGTTGCACGGAATCAATCTGACGGTACCTACACGCAAAGTGACGGCGATTGTCGGTCCAAGCGGTAGCGGCAAATCAACGCTGTTCTCTTTGATGGAGCAGTTCTATATGCCGGATTCAGGCCATATTTCATATGGAGGACAAGCGATAACGGATTATTCTTTGGCCTCCTGGCGCAGCAAGATCGGGTATGTCTCTCAGGAGAGTCCGCTTATGGCGGGCACGATCAAAGACAACATCACGTACGGATTGGATCGTGAGGCCACGATGGATGAGATCCGACGAGCTGCTGAGATGGCCTATTCTGCCGACTTCATCGACAAGCTGCCACAGGGATATGACACGGAAGTAGGCGAGAGGGGAATCAAGTTATCTGGGGGCCAACGTCAGCGGATTGCTATTGCTCGTGCTTTACTGCGCAGTCCGGATATTCTTATGTTGGATGAAGCGACATCCAGTTTGGACAGCACCTCGGAGTATGAAGTACAACAGGCTTTGTCCAATCTGATGGAGGGCAGAACCACAATCGTGATCGCGCACCGATTGTCCACAGTTGTGGATTCCGATCAGATTGTTGTACTGGAGCATGGACACGTTACCGGAACGGGAACACATGCGGAATTAATTAGTAATCATCCGGTATACCGTGAATTAGCACAGAAGCAGTTTGTGGCACAGGAAGGCAATGCAGCTAGAGTGCAAAACGAAGAGTAATTCCCATTAATGCAGGGTCTCCGTTATACCCATGAGGTATTTCAACGGAGATCCTTTTTCTCGTTCTGTTAAATTCATAATATTTACAATAAGACCACCATACTCTATATTATATATACCGACCGTTGGTATGTATAAGGAGGATTTTATGGCTAGAAATAAATACCCTGAACAGACACTGGATCAGATATTGGCCGTTTCAACGCAGATGTTTACCGAAAAAGGATATGAAAAGACGAGTATTCAGGACATTATAGATGAATTAGGTATGTCCAAAGGTGCGATATATCATCATTTCAAGTCCAAGGAGGATATCCTTAGTGCAGTGATGGAGAAGGAGCTTGGGCGGGCTGAGGATATGTTCATGGAACTCATCCAGAACACGCATGCTCCGAATGCCAGACAGAAGCTCATCAGCATTTTGGAAAATATCATTGTTGATCCTGAAATCCAGTCCAATTCGATTGATCAGGTTCTTAGCACACAGATCAAGAATCCGCAGTTTGTTCTTGGCGGGATCAGAAAAGGTGTTCTGAAGGATGCACGAATTATTGCTGGTATCATGGAACAGGGCAAGGAGGACGGATCCATATCAGTCGAATTTCCTTTGGAATGTGCAGAAATATTCATGTTGCTCGTCAACATTTGGATTAACCCCCTTCTTTTTGGTAGAGATCAGGAACAGACATTGGAGAGACTCAAGTTTCTACAGCACATGATGAAGCTCTTGGGCGCGGATATCGTAAGTGAACAGCTCATTCAGCGAATTTCGAATCGGCATGCCAGCACGGGAGGCTATGCGGAGGCGGAATAAAGATACACCTGATTGTTTGAAATAGAGAGGGAAAAATGATGAAAAGTAGCGAGCTTACCCTATGCAAGAGCATAGACATTGATCAATCCATTTGTGATATACAGGTAAATTGGTTGTCAGGAGATATCAGAGTTCTTCCGAGTGTAGATGAACTGATTCACGTCATGCAATATGCGGATGCGTGGTTTTCCAAGCGAAGACTGATGCAAGTTAACATACGAGGGAATACCTTAAGCATTGCGGACGGGAGAAAAAGGAGAGCCCTCGTTGGAATAAATACCGGTAGAACAGCATTGGAGATATATCTACCCGCTCGGGTCTTTGATACTATTTTTTTAAACTCCACGGGAGGACAACTCCAGTTGAATCCGTTTCAGGCCAATCGCTGTCGATGCAACATCACCTCAGGTCATGTAGATCTAGCAGGAAGGATGGAGGAGCTTGAACTGCACGCAGTAGCATCCGTAGTAAAAGGACAACATCTTAGTGCAGATAGACTCATTCTTCAGTCCACTTCAGCCAAGATCGATATTACGGGGGAATTCCGTCACTTGCAATATACAACTACAGGCAGAGGATTGAACCTGGATTGTCTCACGATGCCGGAGAGCTTGCATTCCGTATCCACAGGAGCAAAAGTAGCGGTTTCCATTCCGGATAACGAAGGTTTCGAAATTTTGCTTAAAAAAAGATCGGGAATATTAAAAAGTGATTTTGATTTGACTCCCCTTCATGGAGACAGCAACTATTTAATACACAAAATCGGAAAAAGTGAATTCAAAATAGATATTAGAGGGGGAGCTTTTCTTCTAAAAGCCAGGAAAAGTGAGACTAATCGTGTTTACTGAAAACAAAGGGGCAGATATAATGGCTGGTTGGATCGTAGGAATTAGCTTTTCCACCATCGTACTGCTAATCGGGATTTACGGCGCATTGAACAGCAGGCGCAGGCAGGCCAGAAAAAAGTGGGCCTTGTGGTTTATTTTGTTCGGTTGTTGTGCGCTTGTCAGTGCCATCATTAATTATCAATTCAGATAAGCTTCATGCCTTACAAAAGTAAGCCTTCAAAACGGATGTGGCTTTCAATTGCCCTATGTGATATATTAAGTATCCTTTTGTATTGCCAGATCTAGGCGATGCAGAGCAAACATATTCTTAGGAGGTAACTGAAACATGTCAGACAGCTTTCAAAGTGCCTATCAAGAAGAAGAGTACAGGTTAGAGCGAACGATGGAGGAAGTGGACAGTCAGCTGGAACGGCTGCAGAACATTCCGGTGTATACCGGCCACGACTTCACAGAACAAGTGCTGGAAGCTGGACGCGAAGAGCGCCGCACCGCCTTGTCCAAGAGCGCGCAGCAACCCTATTTCGGACGCTTGGATTTCGAAGAGCAGGGCAGTGGTGCACGGAAACCGCTGTATATTGGCAAAATCGGCGTAGACCGCGAAGAGGTGGGAGAGCATCCGCTCGTCATCGATTGGCGTGCTCCTGTCGCAAGCCTGTTTTACTCATTTACGGGAGGCGAAGCCTCCGCTACGTATGAAGCCCCAGAAGGGCTTATTGAAGGTCTCGTATATCTGAAACGAAACGTTGTCATTCGGCAGCGGATATTGGAACGTGTGGCGGATACATATAACCGTGACAGCGACCAGCCAGCGGTATCCGATGAATTTCTCGTCTATCGTCTGGGAGAGAACAAGGACAACAAACTCCGTGACATCGTATCTACAATTCAGGCGGAGCAGGATCTGATCATTCGTGCGGCGAGAAACACCGCATTGATCATTCAGGGTGTGGCCGGATCCGGAAAAACAACGGTTGCCCTGCATCGGCTTGCCTTTTTGCTGTATCAGTACAAGGAGCAGGTATCTGCGGAGAAAATGGTTATTTTTGCACCCAACCACATGTTTCTGGATTACATCTCGGATGTGCTCCCGGAACTCGGTGTAGGAGACATTCAGCAGCGGACATTCCCGGATTGGGCAATGAACCTGCTGGGGCTGGAGATGCCTTTGGCGAATACGTCGGATACATTGAACACATGGTTTGAAACTCCAGATGCTCGGCCTGAATTGAATGATGATGTACCTGGACGTTACAAAGGATCCATCCGCTTTATGGAGCTTATTCGAGAATGGCTGTCGGGCATGGAAGAAGATTCCGTACCGGATATGGACTTCAATCCATGGGATGGTAAGGTGCTCAGCAAGACGGAGATCGAGAACTGGTTCGGTCAGGAATATAAGCATTATCCACTAGCCAAACGCAAAGAACGGGTCATGGCGCGAGTTCACCGCTGGATTGAGATGGAACTCAAGAAACCGATGCCAGAAGCTGTGCGCAAAGAACGCAAGAAAAAAGCATCCACTCGTGAGAAGGCCTATGCCAAAAAGTGGCCTCAATATGAGCCGCTTACGCTATACAAACAGCTGTTTAAAGCTGCAAAGGGTGGTTCTGTGCCAGCGTCACTCAGCGGGCTTATTCCAAAACTAGTCATGAAACAAACGGCAGCAGATCTGAAGCAGGATATCGTCCGTGAAGAGGATCTGCCTGCATTGGTATACATTCATACACTGGTTCATGATATTGAGGGTTCGGAGCGGTTCGATCATGTCGTGATCGATGAAGCACAGGACTTTTCACCATTCCATGTGGCGTTATTGGATCAGTTCGTCAAAGGACATTCCTTCACCATACTGGGTGACTTGTCCCAAGGGATTCATGAGTACCGTGGTGTTCATGCGTGGGAAGAGATGAGTTCTCTATTTCCTGAGGAACAGAATGCATACTTTGCATTGACCCGAAGTTATCGTTCGACGATGGAAATTATCGACTATGCGAACACGATTCTGGAACGTGGCGTCAAGAGTGGGATTACGGCGATACCTGTTTTCAGGAGCGGTGATCCGGTTCGAACATTAGCTTATGGAGGCGAAGGTCGGACCGCGAGTCTTGAAGAGGCTTTGAAGGTGTTAACGGTCAAAGACTACCGAACTGTTTCCATCCTGACCCGCACACTGCATGAAGCAGAGGAACTTCATCGTGAACTTCAGGACGCAGGCTGGGATCTAAACCTGATCGATGGTGGGAAAAAGCAGTACACAGGTGGACACTCCGTTTTACCTGTCTATCTATCCAAAGGGTTGGAGTTTGATGCCGTTATTGTGGCAGACGTAGATCAGAAGCATTATTTGCCAAATGCGGGTGACGCGAAACTGTTGTACGTTGGTTGTACACGGGCCTTGCATGAATTGTGGTTGTTCCATGATGGTGAACTGCCGATCTATGCGGCTGCAACACATAATCCCGACGGCGAGCCGGTAACCATTCAGGGTTGGCCAGAGCTTGGTTAGATAAAGTATGCTTATACAACAAAAGGCATGACGTTTATGGGAAAGTCTCATAAGCGTATGCCTTTTTTGTTTTTGTGCGAGAATTGATTAATCTTCTAAGGAAGAACGATGAGGAAGTTCAAGTTATGTTACGCTATTTCGCATTCTGGACGAGCGACGGTTCACCAGGAATATACCGACACCAATGAGTAAACCTCCTGCCAATGCAAACCACTGAACGTGCTCTCCCAGCAAAATCCAACTCGACAATACACCAAAGAACGGTGCCAGAAACAGATACGAACTGGTTTGGGCGGGGTCACTATTCTGCAGCAGATAAAACCAGAGTGAGAACTGGATGATGGAGCAAACAAGTGTTAACCAGAGCAGCACCATAACCGAGGTGGTATTCACTATAAAGTGAGGCTGTTCAGTCCATACGCTCAGCAGAAGCAGCGCTGCCCCTCCCGCGAGCATCTGATAAGAGGTTAAGACAAAAGTATCGTAGCCATCGCCCCAGCGTTTGATGAGCAATGTCGATACTGCAAAGGAGATCGCACCGCCAAATCCAATCCAGGTTCCAGGGCTAAAGCTCACATGCCATCCAAAGGTTAATATAATCCCCACGAAACCGAGCAGAACACCGATCCACTGACTGTAACGGTAGGTCACTCTATATAAGAGAGCACTGAGGATAATGACCAGCAACGGATTGGTAAACGTAATAATGGCCGATTCACCGGATGTAATCCAGTTCATGCTGTAATAGGCGCAGCCCATCACTCCTGCGGATTGGAACAGGCCAATGAGGATTATTTTCAACCAAGACTGCCACTCGGTAGGTAAAGGACGTTTACGCAGGAACCAGGCCATCAATCCACCAGCCAGTACATAACGTATGCCCATGAGCAGGAAAGGTGGGGCATATACCATGCCGATCTTGCCAACTGGAAAAGAAGTTCCCATGATTAACGTTGTCAAAATGATCAATAGTGTATATTTCAGTGGTTTGATGATCCGGGTATCTCTATCATGACTGGAGCTCATAACGTCTGTCCGCTATCTACAGTAATCAGCTGTCCGGTCATGGATTGCTGTTCTAGCGCGGCACAGATCATGTGTGCGATGTCCTCAGGCGAGGCAATTTTCTGTAACAACAGCTCTCCACCGAGACGATGCATTCGATCCTCATTTCCAGCCCACCACCTTGTAGCAACTGCACCAGGGACGATAGCATTCACCCGAATATGTGGTGAGAGAGCGTGCGCAAGTGATAAGGTCAGACCGTGCACGGCTGCTTTGGAGACAGCGTAAGGAAGGGAGGAGCCTGAACCCGTACTGCCTGCGATGCTGCCCAGATTTACGATAGAACCACCGCCAGCCCGCTTCATATCTTCCGTCACTGCACGAGCACAATGAAACATGCCTTTCACATTTACATCAATTAGTTCATCCCAGACGTCATCTGTAACTGATTCCAGATCGTGCAGGGGGATATGATGAGTGATTCCGGCGTTATTCACAAGCGCAGTGATTGGGCCATGGGTTTCAGTTATTGTAGTGACCATCCGCCGCACATCAAGGTCATCGGCAACGTTGGCTTGAACGGCCAATGCATGACCTCCTGCATCCAAAATATGTTGAACTGTGTCGTTTGCTGCATCTCGTGAGCGGGAATAGTTAACGGCAACCAACGCTCCGCGCTCAGCCAGCATCAGACTTACAGCACGACCTATACCTGTTCCACCACCAGTGATCAAAGCAACTCTATTTTTCCAGTATGTCATGCTGAACACTCCTTATCATCATCCAGTCAGCTGACTGGTTTGGGATCTACATGAATTGTAGTCCGGTTTACACATGAAGTATAATGATTGGTAATGAAGTGGATATCATTTTGAATGATGTCAGAGTGGAGGGACCATGGAGAGCGGGGATCTTAGAATATTTCAGTGTGTTGCACAGGAAGGAAACCTGACCAAAGCTGCTTCTAAACTGGGGTATGTGCAATCGAACGTAACGGCACGAATCCGGCATCTGGAAGCTGAAGTGGGTACAACGTTGTTCATTCGTCATAACCGAGGCATGACGTTATCTCCAGCCGGAGAGATGCTGCTGACCTATGCGGATAAAATCATTGGTTTGCTGAATGATGCTTCCAAGGCGCTTCGGGCGACGAGTACACCATCAGGGCCGTTGCGAATAGGGTCTACACAGACTGCCGCAGCGGTACGTTTACCTGAGCTTTTTGCAAAATACTATAAACAGTATCCCGACGTGTCCTTGTCACTGGCTACTGGCAACTCGCAGATGCTTATTGATCAAGTGATTGGGTATGAATTGGAAGGAGCATTTATTGGCTGTGCCTGTGATCATCCTGATATCGAGTCTATCGATGTATTTGATGAAGAGCTATTTGTAGTTTCCTCGGGTGTGGGATCAGAAGATGAACTTACCCGTAAGCCGATCCTTGTCTACAGCATGGGATGCTCCTACCGACAAACGTTAGAGGAGTGGCTGCTCTTAAGTGGGGTAAACCGTCCGGTGATTATGGAATTCGGTACATTGGAAGCGATTATCAGTGGCGTAGCATCGGGTATGGGGATTTCTCTGTTACCGGAGATTGTAATTCGGCAGCAAATTGAAAATGGCAGCCTTCGCAAACATTCGCTCCCTTCCGGCATCAGCCACATGATGACTCGTTTTATTACACGCAAGGATGCGTTTGTCAGCAGTGCGCTTGGTGCATTTATGGCTATGTTACCGCGGGAGTATGATAAGATAGAGAGTGGAGAACCATCAGAAGCTTAATTGTACACAAGTCAAGGCAATCCGTTAAGGAAGTGATGAGCAATGGATTTATTTTCGTTTCAACAGGATTCAAAGCCACAAGCTAGATTGCTTGCGGACCGCATGCGGCCAGAGCACCTGGATGAATATATTGGACAGGAACATATCATTGGACCGGGAAAATTACTGCGGCGCGCCATCGAGGCTGATCAGATCTCGTCCATTTTGTTATACGGCCCTCCTGGATGCGGCAAGACAACCCTGGCACATATTATTTCTCAGCAAACACAAGGACAGTTCGTTCGCCTGAATGCAGTGGAAGCTTCCGTCAAGGATGTGCGTGAAGTCATTGAACAGGCCCAAACGAACAAACAGCTGTATGGAACGAAAACTATTCTGTTCCTCGATGAGGTACATCGGTTTAACAGTTCACGTCAGGACGCGTTATTGCCAGCGGTAGAGAAGGGCACGATTATTTTTATCGGCGCGACAACAGAGAATCCCTTTCATTATGTCAATGGAGCCTTGATGAGTCGCTCCACCCTGTTCCAGCTGGAATCGTTGAACAAGGAGCATTCCCTTATTGCAATGCGCAGAGCATTGAGCGATGCGGACAAAGGTCTGGGGTTCATGGAGCTGCAGGCGGACGATGAGGCGCTTGAACATATTGCTACGATGGCCAACGGGGATATTCGGCGTGCGCTTAACGCGCTTGAACTGGCTGCGTTGACCACGCCACCGGAGAAGGATGGATCCATTCATATTACGCTTGGTGTGGCAGAAGAGTCTATTCGGCGACCGATTGTGAAGGCGGATGAATCCACACAGTATGATGTGCTGTCTGCATTTCACAAGAGTATCCGGGGTTCCAGTGATGCTGCGCTGTTCTGGTTTCTATACGCGGTGGAGAAGCTCGGCATGGACCCGATGACCTTTATTCGGCGTCTGATTGCAGCGAGCAGTGAAGATATTGGACTTGCGAACCCGCAAGCCATGACTCAGGCGATTGGAGCACTTGATGCTTATCGGAATAACGGCTGGCCCGAAGCCAAGCTGAACATCGCACAAGCGATTCTGTTCGCAGTGGAAAGTCCAAAATCCAATGCGGTGTACACCGCCATATCCAAAGCCATGAACGCCATTGATGAGGTGAAATCGGCAGAAGTTCCGCTTCACTTGCGAGATACACATTACTCAGGTGCCGTAAAACTGGGACATGAGGGCTATCAATATCCACATAACTATCCAGGGCATTATGTGAAACAGGAATACTTACCAAAGCAGCTCTCACGCAGAGTATTCTATGAGGCCACGGAGCAGGGGAACGAATCGAAGATTAGGCTGAACCAACAACGACGCAGGGAATTGTAAGATCAGATAGATCACTCGGGAGATGCACATGACATGAAAGAGATTATATATATAGGAGCAGGTGGATTTCTCGGCACATTGACCCGATATGCCATACAGTTAGGGATACCAGCTGCTCATGTAGGCTTTCCTTGGGCGGTGCTGCTAATCAATGCGATTGGCAGCCTTTTTTTGGGTTGGTTCTTTACCATCGCTGTTCCAGGAAAAATATCACCACAACTTCGACTTGCGATTGGCACAGGTTTTACTGGCGCATTTACGACATTCTCCACGTTTACACTGGATATTGTTCGTTTATCCGAAAGTGGAGAATGGGTCAAAGCCGCGATTTATATGATCGTAAGTCTGTTGGCAGGGTTGTTGCTCTGTGCGCTGGGAATGAGTCTTGGACAGCGTACGTTGGGATCACGAAGCCAAGAGGGTGATGCCTTATGATCCTATGGATTGGTTTTGCAGGTGTGTTGGGCGCGGTTCTGCGTTATAGTCTGGGAAAATGGGTCTCTGGCTTACTGGGAACGGCTTTTCCGTGGGGAACATGGATTATCAATATCAGTGGTTCACTTCTGCTTGGGCTGTTATATGGGTGGCATCAATCAGCAATGGTCTCAGATGGGGTCTGGGTGATCTGGGGAACCGGATTCTGTGGTGCATACACCACATTTTCGACCTTTGGCTATGAGACGGTAGGACTTATGGGTCGACAACGATACGCCAGAGCGGCGCTCTACGTTGTAAGTTCCGTTGTAGTCGGGGTGCTGGCCTCCTTGGCAGGAGTCTGGTTGACTGCATAACGAACTAATTTTATTTTTTTTGCAAAGAAAAGCAGGAAAAAAGCCATCCTTCATGGTATACATGAAAGACGGCTTTTTTAATAGGGATACACGGTATTGTGTATAATCCGCATTTTAATGGACAAGCTCTATTACTGCATTGCGGGTACAGGTACTTTTTGCACTTGATCGATCGTACCTCCGCCGAGGCATACCTCTCCGTCGTAGAAAACAACGGCTTGTCCTGGCGTAATGGCTTTTTGTTGCTGATCAAATTGTACATCCACACTTCCATCTTCCTGCCAGGTCAATGTAACACCTTGATCCGGCTGACGATAGCGGAATTTGGCTGTACAACGGAATGGCACATTAGGCATGTGCTCTGCACCAGCAATCCAGTTCACACCCGTTGCGGTTAGACCTGTGGAGTACAGACTTGCGTGGGCATCACCCTGAACAACAAGCAGTTGGTTCTTCTCCAGATTCTTGTCTGCAACGAACCAGGGCTCACCATTGCCGGAACCACCAATGCCAAGACCTTGACGCTGTCCAAGTGTGTAGTACATCAGACCGTCATGGCGGCCTTTGACTTCACCAGTCGCGATATCAACCATGTCTCCGCCTTTGGCAGGCAGATAGTTACTCAGGAACTCTTTGAAGTTGCGTTCGCCGATGAAGCAGACACCTGTACTGTCTTTTTTCTTTGCGGTATACAAGCCAGCGGCTTCTGCAATTTTGCGTACTTCCGGTTTGGGCAGGTGACCAATCGGGAACATGGCTTTGGACAACTGGTTCTGATTGAGTGCATTAAGGAAATACGTCTGATCCTTGTTGCTGTCCACGCCGCGCAGCAGCTTGAACGTACCATCTTCTTCAATCAGACGAGCGTAGTGTCCTGTAGCTACATAATCTGCGCCGAGATCCAGAGCTTTGTTCAGGAATTCACCAAATTTGATCTCACGATTACACATGACATCTGGATTTGGCGTACGACCCGACTTATATTCATCAAGGAAATAGGTAAATACTTTATCAAAATATTCTTTCTCGAAGTTGACAGTGTAGTAAGGAATGCCGATCTGTTCACACACGCGGCGTACATCCTCTGAATCTTCTTCAGCGGTACAGTGGCCGAACTCGTCAGTGTCATCCCAGTTTTTCATGAAAATGCCGATGACATCGTACCCCTGCTCTTTCAGCAGCAGTGCGGTAACGGAAGAATCGACACCTCCGGACATGCCAACGACGACCCGTGTATTTTCAATTGTTTTGGACATCGTTATCACCATTTCTATATATAAATGTGTTTCGTTTCTTATTCTAGCATAACCGGACTCAAGATACGATACACCCGGCCAATTTTGGATAGTGTCCACCACAGACGCACATTTTGGAATATCGTCAATCTTTCTTTACCATAAAGCATGCAGATATGTTAACATTAGCTGAGGGTTATGATCGGAATACGGAGGATTAGAAGGTTAAAGCTTAGTTCTATGAATCTCTGCTGTGGACAGACTGTGAACCAGACGGTTATGGACCACAGGATAAAATATAAAGTTTCCAATCGTTTCTGAAAATTGAAAGAGGTGACTCCTTTGAAAATATCGACAAAAGGCCGTTACGGCCTCACGATCATGATGGAGCTGGCTGCCAGAACAGGCGAAGGCCCTACATCACTTAAAAGCATTGCTGAGCGCAACCAGCTCTCTGAACATTACCTGGAGCAATTGATCGCTCCACTGCGCAATGCAGGACTGGTTAAGAGCATTAGAGGTGCTTACGGCGGTTATATCCTTGCAGGTGATCCTGCAACCGTGACTGCAGGCGATGTGATCCGTGTACTGGAAGGGCCCATCTCTCCAGTAGACTTCACAGAGGAAGATGATCCGGCGAAGCGTGATCTGTGGTTGCGTATTCGTGACGGCATTGCCGAAGTGTTGGATTCCACAACACTGAAAGACCTGATTACCTTCCAGGATCAGGACAAAAAAGATAGCTACATGTTTTATATCTAACAATGACTGCGATGAGCATGACATGGTAACATACTTGAGCCCCCATTTGGGGGCTTTATCCATGACTTAACATATGTTTACACGATGGCTTGCGGTTGATTAGCATATGAGACTTTGAAACATATTCCGTAACAATAAGATAATTTAACATATAACGGGGTGAAGATAAATGAAACGAATTTATTTGGATCACGCCGCATCGACACCTATGCATCCACAAGTCGCAGAAGCGATGATGAACGTCATGACAGGGCAATATGGCAACGCATCAAGTATCCATGCCTTTGGGCGTGAAGCCAAACGGACCGTCAGCGGAGCAAGGGATGTCATTGCGGCGTCTTTGGGCTGTTTCCCGGACGAATTGGTATTTACCGGAGGAGGCACGGAGAGCGATAATCTGGCAATCTTTGGAGCAGTCTCAACAAGACAGCACAAAGGGAAACACGTCATTACGACAGCAATTGAGCACCATGCTGTTTTGCATACGTGTCAGGAATTGGAGCGTCAAGGCTACGAAGTAACTTATCTATCTGTTGATCGTTATGGACGAATAAGTCTGGATGAGCTGCGAGAGGCTATTCGACCGGATACGGTGCTGATTACCATGATGTATGCCAACAACGAAGTGGGCACGATTCAGCCTATACGCGAGGTGGGTGAGCTTGCCCGTCAGCATGATATTCTGTTCCATACCGACGCGGTTCAGGCTCTGGGCAGTCAGAATATTTCCTGTAAAGAACTGCCTGTGGATCTGATCAGCTTCTCTGCACATAAAATCAATGGACCTCAGGGCGTGGGTGCACTCTATGTACGGCGAGGGATTGTGCTGGAAGCTAGAGCTCATGGTGGGCTGCAAGAGCGTCAGCGGCGCGCGGGTACAGAGAATATAGCTGGCATTGTCGGATTTGCCGAGGCCCTCAAAATTGCTTCAGCACATACGGAAGCGCATCGTCAGCATGATCTGGAATTACGGAAACTTCTGTTGGAACAGCTCAAAATTCATGTGGGGACGGAGCACTTTCATGTGAACGGGCATCCGGAGTATACGCTGCCTAACATCCTGAATATCAGCTTTCCGGAAGTATCCACAGAGACGATGTTAATGAATCTGGATATGGAAGGGATCGCTGTTGCAAGCGGTTCGGCCTGCACTTCCGGTTCGCTTGAAGTATCTCATGTACTCAAAGCGATGGATCTGCCTGAGACTTTTTTACACTCTGCGATTCGATTCAGCTGGGGATTGGGTAATACTACGGAAGAAATCATGATAACCGCCGAAAAAATTGGAACCATTCTTGGACGACTGCGTAATAGACCCTAAGGGGAACTTTACACATGGAACAGAAGGAGGGAAGAAGTTCCATTTCATCGGTTGGATAGAAGCGGTTTTGATGATCGGCGTCTGATTGCCACTCATCAACTTTGGGCATACCTAGCAATAGCGCCGCGCCTATTTAATGATAAGAAGATGAGGGGGACCCAACGATGAAGCTTCAGGAAATGATCGGACTTGCCGTTTTTGATGTTGAGGACGGGAAGCAGGTCGGTAAAATCCAGGATTTCATTGTGAATGATGATTGGCAGATTGAAGGCATTGAACTTGAGAACAAAGGCCTGTTTACCAATCATGTCAAAATCGTGCAGTGGCAAGACATCGTTGCCTACGGCGAGGATGCCGTCATGATCCGTAATCAACAGGCTGTCCGCAAGACGGGAGCCGACGACATAAAATACACGTACCTCCTCGGTCGGTCTAAATTGAAGGAGATGTCCGTGCTCACCGAAGAAGGTTTGCTGCTTGGACGTGTCTCTGATGTTTATTTTGACCAAGAGTTGGGAAATACAATAATAGGGATTGAAATTACGGACGGTTTTGTGTCCGATCTGATCGAGGGCCGTAAATGGCTGCCATGTACAAGTGATATGTCCATCGGGGAAAGTGCCATTATGGTGCCGCCGCTGAGTGAACAACGCTTGGAAAATGCCATTCATTCTGTTAATGGATAGGTGAATGAATATGAAATGTCCAAACTGTAGTTCCAAAGATATCGGGAAAATTGGTTCCCACCAGTTTTATTGCTGGGGATGCTTTATTGAATTAACGGTGAACGGTGAGAAAATGTCTGTATATCAGGTGGAAGAAGACGGTACGCTGAGTTCCCTGGATGATCTCTTTTTCGGGGACGAGCTGCCGCAAGACTTCCCTCATCTTCACGCTTCTTCTTAATAAGCAGGATAACTTCCTCTATATGCGGTTTCTTGACAATGTCTGTCATGGAATGCTGTCATCCATTGTTGGCAGATGTATATAGATGCGGTTACATAATGGTTCGGGAGAGACATGGTTGATTATATGCTACTCCGGACCGCAAGATGCGCTTCCTTCTCTGATGAAGGAGGCGTTTTTTTGGGTTCAAGAGAAAATGTGAGGGTTGCTGCTTTCCACTTCTGCGTTGTGTTAATAAATATTACCTTTCCTACATATACTGACTCTCAGAGCCAGTCCAAAAGGAGGGATGCACGTGGAGCAATTAACTAAACACAAGCTGTTCCGTTACGCGATCTGGCTGCTGCTCGGGTTGATCATTCTGTATTTTATATGGCTGCTGCGGCCTTTACTGCTTCACATATATGCTTTCCTGAAAACAGTGCTGGCCCCCTTTATCGTAGCCCTTATCATATCCTATGTACTCAATCCGATTGTCAGCATGCTGGGAGGGCGAAAGGTGCCGCGTACGATCGCGGTATTGCTCATATATGCCTTTTTCCTGACCTGTATCGGTGTCATTCTCATGAATGTCATTCCGGTATTGATTGAACAGCTGGAAGAACTCAACGAACATATGCCGGAGCTGTCCATGCGTGCCCAGAGTCTGATGAACAATATGGATCACAAATTAATGCCGCCAAGTGTCCGAACGGGCATGAACAGCTGGTTCTTTCAGATGGAGGATCGACTAACTCAGGGAATTGCCGTGCTCATGGACAATATCGGGGCGACCATTAATGTGTTATTTAATGTGTTTATCGTTCCTTTTCTGATCTTTTATATGTTAAAAGATTTTGAGGTATTTGAGCGCACTATTGTGGCGTATCTTCCGCGTTCACGTCGTAAATCAATTGTATCAGTGATGAAAGAGATTGATACTGCGCTGGGAAACTACATACGAGGACAGTTTATTGTCTGTGTCATTGTCGGTATCTTTGCCTACATTGGTTATATCGTCATTGATATGCCGTATGCCTTGCTGCTTGCGAGTATTGTGGCTGTATTTAACATTGTGCCCTATCTTGGGCCGTTCCTTGGCGCTGCCCCCGCCGTGGTCATGGCATCGACGGTATCGTTTAAAATGGTGCTGCTCGTTGTCATTGTGAATACACTGTGCCAAGTGCTGGAGAGCAACGTTATTTCTCCTCAGGTGGTGGGACGTACGTTGCATCTGCATCCACTGTCGATTATATTTGCGCTGCTCGTCGGAGGCGAATTGGCAGGCATTGTAGGTCTGATTCTGGCGGTGCCCGTTTTTGCCGTCCTGAAGGTCATTGTGCAGCACTTTTTCGCCTATTACATCAAACGAAGGACCGACTAAATAGTAGGGTCAAAACATCAAGGAGGCCGCGTTGACACCCGCTTGTGCTACCGATATAATGAGTGTGTATGTTTAGAACATGAAATCGATGATGAAATAAAGTACGCCGAGGGTTCCTTTCCTCAGAGAATAGACTTCTTCGGATCAGGGTGTGCCTGAATCGAAGGCTGGAAGAGTCTTGAAAGATGAAGCGGCGGAAAGCTAATTTCGGAGTGCAGGACAACCCTGCCGGGAGCGACCGTTATTTCGCATTAACGAGGAGATTGTTTGTTGATCCGGGCAGCAAGGGATGAACAGCAATAACCAGGGTGGTACCGCGATAACATCGTCCCTGATTATTCAGGGGCGTTTTTTGTGTTTATTTTTACAAAAGCAATGTTGACCAACCGGAGCGAATACGCAACGGACTATTATAATTTAATGGGGGCATCCAGTATGAAAGCCAGTGAAATCCGGTCCAAATGGATAGAGTTTTTTGCAAGTAAAGGTCACAAAATTGAGCCGAGCGCATCGCTCGTGCCTCACAACGATCCTTCTCTTCTGTGGATCAATGCAGGTATGGCACCACTAAAACCATATTTTGACGGACGTGAGAAACCAGAGAACCCGCGCCTTGCGAACTCTCAAAAATGTATCCGTACCAATGATATTGAAAATGTCGGCAAAACGCGCCGTCACCATACGTTCTTCGAAATGCTCGGCAACTTCTCCATTGGAGATTACTTCAAGGAAGAGACCGTTACATGGGCATGGGAGTTCCTGACCAGCAAAGAGTGGATCGGTTTCGATCCGGAACGCCTATCTGTTACGGTATATCCGGAAGATGAAGAAGCTTTCAAACTGTGGAATGAAAAAGTGGGACTGCCTGCGGAGCGTATCATCAAATTGGATGAGAACTTCTGGGATATCGGCGAAGGCCCATGTGGACCTTGTACCGAGATCTTCTATGACCGCGGCGAAGCTTATGGAAACGACATGAGTGATCCCGAGATGTACCCAGGTGGGGAAAACGAACGTTATCTGGAAGTGTGGAACCTGGTATTCTCCCAGTTCAACCATAACAAAGATGGTAGCTACACACCGCTTCCTAACAAAAATATTGATACAGGTGCTGGTTTGGAACGTTTTGCTTCCATTCTGCAAAATGTGGATTCCAACTTCGACACAGACTTGTTCCAACCGATGATTCAGAGAACAGCCGCTCTTGCGGGTGTGAAATATAACGACAGCGTCGAGATTGATGTTGCACTGAAAGTCATTGCCGATCATATCCGTACGGTTGCTTTTGCAGTGGGTGATGGCGTTCTGCCAAGTAATGAAGGACGTGGATATGTCATCCGTCGTTTGCTCCGTCGTGCAGTTCGTTATGGAAAAGTACTTGGACTTGACCGTCCATTCTTGTATGAACTGACAACAACCGTTGGTGAAGTAATGGGCATGTACTACCCTGAGGTAGTAGAAAAGCAAGAGTTCATCGCTAAAGTGATCAAAACCGAGGAAGAGCGTTTCCACGAAACACTCACGGATGGTCTGGCTATTCTGGCTGATATCAGCGGCACTGCCAAATCCGAAGGACGCACGGTTATTAGCGGACCTGAAGCTTTCAAACTGTATGATACGTACGGTTTCCCGTTTGACCTGACAGAAGATTATGCCGCAGAGCATGGTCTGACTGTGGATCGTGAAGGTTTTGACGCTTCCATGCAGAAACAACGTGAGCTTGGACGTGCTGGGCGTCAAGAGAACGAGAGCATGAAAGTTCAAGGCGGGCCACTTGCCGATCTGGAGGTTAAAAGTGAGTTTGTTGGTTATACTGACCTGTTGACGGAAGCAAAAGTGGTAGCCATCGTTGCAGGTGACGCCCTTGTTGATACTGTAGGCGAAGGACAGACGTGCCAGGTTGTTCTGGACAAGACTCCGTTCTACGCAGAAAGTGGCGGTCAAGTGAGTGACCAGGGCTTGCTGCTTGGAGCTGGTGTGACAGCGAAAGTACAAGGTTTGTTCAAAGCTCCGCAGGGACAACACGTTCATCTGGTGACGGTAGAGTCCGGTGAATTGCGTGTGGGTGAAGTTATCCGTGCTGAAGTAGATGCAGCCAAACGTGGTGACATTATCAAAAACCATACAGCTACCCACTTGCTGCACAAAGCACTCAAAGATGTGCTCGGAACTCACGTAAATCAGGCGGGATCGCTCGTTGAGCCACAGCGTCTGCGGTTTGACTTCTCTCACTTCGGCAGCATTACGCCGGAAGAGTTGACAGAGATTGAGCGCCAGGTGAATGAACAGATCTGGAATCGTCTGAATGTGAACATCGAGCTGAAAGCTATTGATGAAGCGAAAGAAATGGGTGCGATGGCCCTGTTTGGTGAAAAATATGGAGATATTGTGCGTGTCGTTCAAGTTGGAGACTACAGTTTGGAACTTTGTGGCGGCTGTCACGTAAATAATACTTCAGAGATCGGAATCTTCAAACTGGTGAGCGAGAGCGGAATTGGCTCCGGCGTGCGCCGGATCGAAGCTGTAACTGGTCGTGGCGCATATCTGTATGTGGAAAGCCAGTTGGAACTGCTCAAGCAATCAGCAACGTTGCTCAAAGCGAATGTTGCTGATGTGCCTAAACGGATTGAAGGACTGAACCAACAACTGAAAGAAGCAGCCAGAGAGACCGAATCCCTGCAAAGCAAACTCAGTGCCATGGAAGCAGGTCAACTGACCGATCAAGTGGTACAAGCAGGAAATACACAATTGCTGGCAGCACGCGTAGATGCTCCGAACATGGACGCGCTTCGCACGGTGGCAGATGAGTTGAAAATCAAATTGCCTAATGCTGTACTCGTATTGGGTGCCGCAGCCGATGGCAAAGTGAATTTTGTAGTAGCTGTACCTGCTGAACAAGTAAAACAAGGTCTGCACGCAGGCAAAATCGTCAAGGAAGTCGCGGCAGTATGCGGCGGTGGCGGTGGTGGACGTCCAGATATGGCACAAGCCGGTGGTAAGGACGCATCCAAGCTGGATGAAGCACTGAAACTGGCGGTTTCACTGGTTAGCCAGTAAAGGACAAGCAAAAAACACAATTGCCTTATCCTTTGTTTACTTGTGGCAGTCAGAATATGTTATTATATAAACAGAAATCAATTCGGCAGGACATGGTCCCCATGTTCATGCAGGAGCGAGGTGTCATCAATGGACTCCATGGATAAGACGGTTAAATTTAATGTGAAAGGTGACGAACAGGAAGCATCATCCAAAGAGATTCTTCTCACGGTTTATGATGCATTGGTCGATAAGGATTATAATCCGATCAACCAGATTGTTGGGTATCTGATTTCCGGAGACCCGGCATACATTCCTCGTCACAACAACGCACGTAGTCTGGTCCGTAAAAAGGAGCGCGATGAGCTGATTGAAGAGCTTGTACGTTCCTATCTGGCCAATCACCGGTAATGTACGCCGCTTCCGCTGTGTTGCAGCTATGCAGGCAGCGGGAAATGAACCGACAGAAGACAGCCTGAAGCTTGAGAAGGCGATTAATCATCGACCTGAGCAGGCTTGAGGATGGGAGAGCATGGATGAAAATATTAGGTTTGGACTATGGGGACCGAAGAATCGGGGTTGCCGCGAGTGACGCCTTCGGTTGGACTGCCCAGGGATTGGAAGTGCTTGAACGCCGCCGTGATGAAGGCGAGTTCGCTCGGATTGCCGATCTTGTGCGTGAGCACGAGATTAGTGAGATCGTAGTCGGACTTCCCAAAAACATGAACGGCACCGTAGGACCGCGCGGTGAGATATGTATTGCTTTTGCCGAACGCCTGCGGGGCGAACTGAATTTACCTGTTCACCTTTGGGATGAACGGCTGACAACCATGGCAGCAGAACGTACGCTGATTGAAGCGGATGTCAGTCGGAAAAAACGCAAGCAGGTTGTGGACAAAATGGCCGCAAGCTTGATTTTGCAAAATTATTTGGATGCCAATAGTAGAAGGTGAGGGGGATCAACAATGGCTGAAGATCAACTGGGTATGGAAGAAGAAGCGGAAATTATTTACATTGCGGATGACGAGGGTAATGAAGAGGAATTCGAAGTCATCATGAAGTTCGAAGTAGACGGTTCGGAGGCCAAGTACATGATGGTTGCTCCGGTTGAACCTGAAGATGGCGAAACGGATGTATATGCATTCCGTTATGAAGAAGAGGGCGACGATATCAAACTTTTCGTCATCCAAGATGATGCCGAGTGGGATATCGTCGAGGAGACGTTTAATACATTTCTTGCAGAAGATGAAGAGGAAGCGAACTAAATGACGGAATATAGCCGCAAAGACCTGAAATGGACAGATTCACTGCGTCTGGCATTCGGTGCTCATGTTGAGCTCGAGGAAGAGAACGGTAAATCACAACCGTATGACTTGTTGGCTGAGTTCGAAGTGAACGGTCAGCAGTACGCGGTGCTCCGCAGTTCGTTGCGACCTTATGACGAGGTTGAACTTCTGCGGGTATCACCTGGAAGTGAAGACCAGATCATGCCAGAGTTAGTTACGATCGACGATGATGATGAGTGGGAGAACATTTCGGAACTGTATGATGAATGTACACTCCCCATTGACGAAGATTAATCAGCTTCAAATTGAAGAAACCGGGAGGGCGGAGAAGTCCGCTCTTTTTGGTTGTGTAAAGGAGTTGTTTCTTTTTTGAAAGGGAAAGCAATAGTAGTCATACTGCTTATCATTGTAGTTCTTGCCGGAGGCGCAGGCGGTTACGTATGGAGTATGATGCGTCCCGTGGAAGCTTCTACAGAACCGGTCGTATTCGAGATTAAGAGCGGATCGGGAACTTCGAAAATCGCGGATCAGCTTCAAGAAGAAGGCCTCATTCGAAGCGGGTTAACGTTTAAAGGGTATTTAAAGTGGAAAAAACTAGGTTCTAATTTCATGGCGGGTACATATTCTATGAATCCTGGCGTGACATATGATGAGATTGTTAGCAAGCTGAGTAGTGGCGAAGTTGTACCGGAGGAAATGGTGAAATTTACGATTCCGGAGGGTTATAACGTTCTGCAAATGGCGGGTAAGCTTTCTTATGAGCATGTTGTAGATCGGGATGAATTCATCAAGCTGGCCAATGATCCTTCGGCCTTTGATGTAGATATCATCAAAGATATTCCAGTGGATGAAGAACTTCGCTACGTATTGGAAGGGTATCTATTCCCGGAGACGTACGAGCTGAAAAAGGGAAGTTCCACGCATGATGTGATGCAACGGATGCTGGAAGAATTCCAGACTAAGATTAATTCCATTCCTGATTTGGAAGCCAAGCTCCAGGAAAAGAACCTTTCCCTGCATGAACTGCTGACGATTGCGTCACTCGTGGAGAAAGAAGTTGTAGTGGACGAGGAACGTGCTCTGGTTGCAGGTGTAATCTACAATCGGATCAATCAGGATATGAAGCTGGAGATTGATGCTACCGTGCAATATCTGCTCGACAAGCCGAAGGAGCGATTGTTTTTCAAAGATCTGAAGGTGCAAAGTCCCTACAATACGTATCTGAACAAAGGCTTACCACCAGGTCCAATAGCCAGTCCAAGTCTTCCGTCCATCGAGGCAGCGCTTAATCCGGAGGCTTCGGAGTATCTGTTCTATGTGACGAAAAAGGATGGTTCGTCTGGACATCTGTTTGCCAAAACGTATAAGGAACATCAGCAAAATATAGCCAAAAGTAAGGCTGCGCAATAAGCGGAGGGGATTATATGAGTAAGAAACATGAACTGCTCGTTACAGCAGCGAATGTGAAAGAGGCAGAAGTGCTGCTCCAGGCTGGAGCAGATGCTCTGGTTATTGGAGATGATCGATTCGGCATGCGTCTTCCAGGCAGCTTCAGCGTGGAAGAGACAGCAGAGGTGGTAAACATCGCTGCCAAATACCAAGCGCGTGTTTATGTATCCATGACTAATCTGATGTCCAACGAGCTGTTGAAAGAATTGCCTGAATATGTTCAGGCTTTGGGCAAAATCGGTGTTGATGGTGTGGAGTTTAATGACCCATCTGTGCTGGCTACCATGAAGGAATACGCGCCACATGTGAAGCTGCACTGGAACGCGGAGATGACTTCAACGAACTATGCGACAGCCAACTATTGGGGAACCAAGGGAGCTAGTCGTGTTGTGCTTGCCCGTGAGCTGAATATGGACGAGTTGACGGAAATGGTTCCTTTTTTGAAGGTGGAAGCTCAGGTTCAGGTGCACGGCATGACGAATATTTATCATTCCAAGCGCAGTCTGGTGCAAAGTTATATGGCCCATCAAGGACGGCCAGTCGAGGGACATCTGGGTAAAGAACGTGGATTGTTCCTGATCGAGGCTGAACGTCGGGATGAAAAATTCCCGATCTATGAGGACATTAACGGCACGCACATTATGAGCTCGGAAGACATATGTATCCTCGAAGATCTTCATCTGTTGATGGAGGCGGGCGTGCACAGTTTCAAAATTGAAGGCATGTTAAAATCGCTTGCCTACAATGAAGCGGTTGTGCGTGCATACCGGGCAGCGATTGACAGTTATGTAGCTGATGCCGATGCATATGCGTTCTCTGAAGAGTGGTTGGATGAAGTACGGAAATTACAGGACCCTGAACGGGAATTGTCGTTTGGATTTTTCTATAAAGAACAAGTGTATTAATAGACGAGGTGAACAGAATGGAAACAGTGGCGGTACAGCGGAAGTTCTCGGGTAAACGTAACCGTCTGGACAAACCGGAGCTGCTAGCTCCGGCGGGTAATCTGGAAAAACTGAAATTTGCGATCCATTACGGTGCAGATGCCGTATATATCGGTGGACAGGCCTATGGACTGCGTTCCAACGCAGATAACTTTAGCTTTGAAGAGATGCGTGAAGGTGTGGAGTTTGCCAAAAAGTATGGAGCCAAAGTGTTCGTAGCAACGAACATCTATGCACATAATGAGGATGTTGAAGGTATCGAAACGTACCTGCAAAACCTGTACAATGCGGGAATCTCCGCGATTATTGTAGCCGATCCAGCTATTATTGAAGTAGCTCTTCGTGCTGTGCCGGGCCTTGAGGTACATCTGAGTACCCAACAATCCACACTCAACTGGCAAGCTGTGAAGTTCTGGAAAGATGAAGGCCTTCCGCGTGTGGTTCTCGGACGTGAAACCAGCTTCGAAGAGATTGAAGAGATCAAGGCGAATGTGGATATCGAAATTGAAGCCTTTATTCACGGAGCGATGTGTTCATCGTATTCCGGACGTTGTGTGCTCTCCAATCACTTTACGGATCGGGACTCCAACCGGGGTGGCTGTTGCCAGTCTTGTCGCTGGAAGTACGATCTGTTCGAGGATGCGAGAGAAGATACTGTGTGGGTCAGCGAAGAGGACATGCAGATGCAGGCACCTGCGCCTTTCAAACTGGGTGAGAACCAGCTTCCCCTGTTCCAGGAACAGGATAATTCATTCTCCATGGGATCGAAGGATCTGTGTATGATTGGTCATATCCCAGAGTTAATTGATGTGGGCGTGGACAGTTTCAAGATCGAAGGCCGTATGAAATCGATCCACTACGTGGCTACCGTGGTTAACGTATACCGTCAAGCGATTGATGCCTATATGGCTGACCCGGAAAATTATGTTCTGAAGCCTGAGTGGGTTGAAGAAATGAACAAAGCGGCAAATCGTCCGCTCAATACCGGATTTTTCTATGATACACCAGACCATGAAGATCATATCTATGAACCGGAAGAAAAGGCCGTACCTTTTGACTTCGCTGGCTTGGTCATGGGGTATGATGCTGAAACAGGAATGGCGACCATTCAACAGCGCAATCACTTCAAACCAGGACAGGAAATTGAATTTTTCGGTCCGGGAGGTCACTTTTTCAAACAGGTCGTCGGTGAAATACAGGATGAGGAAGGCAATGTTCTCGATGCTGCCCGTCACCCGTTGCAACTGATTAAAATGAAGGTAGATCAACCGGTTTCGTACTTCGATATGATGAGAAAAAAGAAGTAGGCTTAAATACCTACAATGTGTCAATATTGTATTATGATTTAACAAAATAGTGTTATAAAATTTACATTTGGACCTCCGTTTATCGGCATAAGGGGGTCTTTTTTTTATAGAAAAATAGGAATAAAGTTGTAAAATATTTCTGGGAAGTGAAAGGGGAAAGAGGAAAGCTGTCGAATACTACATATTTATAGGGGAGAGAAAGAAAATCCAACAAGTAAATTACTGGCAGGTGAATGGGATTGGTTCAAAAGAAGCAGAAAGACAGTGGGGAACAAGTGACAAAAGCCGAGCAGGTTAACCCTGAGAAGGTTCAGAAAGTGAAGAAAGAAAAAGTAGCTAAAAGTGGAACGACAGGTAGTGGCAAAAGATTGTTTAAGATTGACCGCAGTAAGCTCAAGTTGGGCTGGATCAAGACCGATTGGGTGAAGAAACAATTGAAAAACCGGGATTGGAAAAACTTTGGGGGGGCTTCTTTTGAACAGATTAAGAAGGCAAATCCGGTTAAATCCGTAGGGGTTAAACTGTTCTTGATCTTCTTTGCGGGAATAATGATTTTTGTAGTGAGTTTGGGTCTATTATCCTATTCGAAAGCCAAGGGTACGATTGAGACCAATGCCTCACGAGCCAATCAGGAGACGATTGATCAGACCAAACAAAAAATGGACATCATTTTGGAGAGATTTGTGGACACATCCACACAGATTTTCTTTGATCCGGAAATGCAGTCCTTGCTACAAAAAATGTCAGATCAAAATCTGACTGCGTATGATACATTCATAAACTCAAGTTCAATCAACAAGCAACTGTCCAATGTTGCATTTACAAATAAATCTATGGAAGCGATTTATTTGGTACCTACGGACGATACAAAGTCCATTATGGGTACAGGTAGCAACAGTTCATCCATGGGCAACATTCGCCAGGAAGCATGGTACAGTGAGTTGATTGAGGCGGGCGGTTATCGCTGGCTTCCAACAGAGGTCAAGGAAGATGGCTCAACCCCAACGTTTAAAATTGCACGTTCAATGAAAAACCTGCAGGGAACGACCCAGTCGTATGTTCTGGTTATTGAACTGAAACTGGAAGTGCTGGAGGAACAATTGAAATCGCTTGATCTGGGTCCAGGAGCTGTTCTTCAACTGATTGCTCCGGATAATAAAGTGGTTGCATCCTCCATCCCGGATCGTACCGGACAAGATACAGAGCTTGCATTTGTTAAAGAGCTGACTGAACCAGCGGGTAGCACGAATACGGAGTATACGGTGGATGATGAATCTACTGAAATGCTGGCTGTATACAGCACGATGGATACATCCAATTGGAAACTGGTTGGTATGATACCTACCTCTGTTTTGGTTCAGGATGCGAAAGGTATTCTGACCCTGACACTGTGGATGGCGCTGATTGATGCAGGTATTGCAGTATTGATCGGGATCTGGATGGTGCGTATGATCGCTCGTCCACTCGGCAAATTGAAAGATCTGATGCAGGAAGGTGCGAAAGGTAATCTTAAAGTTCGTACCCCGTATAGCTCCAAAGATGAAATTGGTCAGCTCTCATCGGCATTCAATCTGATGATGGAGCAGATCACGAAGCTGGTTGAACAAACCAATCGTTCTGCACAGGAAGTATTGGATACGGCCTCCGAACTGAGCAGTGCATCCAAGAAAACAGCCGTATCTGCTTCTGAGATCGCCGTAGCCACAGAAGAGATTGCAGGTGGTGCAGGCAGTCTGGCAACTGAAGCAGAACGTGGCAATGAATTGACGGATAATATCTCTCGTCAGATGGAGAGTGTAATCGCTGCCAATGAACAGATGGGTGATTCTGCTCGTCACGTAGAGAAGTCCAGTCAGACAGGAACACAACATCTGAATCAGTTAATGACCAAAACCCAGAAGACAGAAGAAATGATTGGTGCACTGGTGAATAAGGTTGATTCGCTGAAAGAGAGTACATCTTCTGTTCTGAAAGTGCTTGAAGTGCTGCAAAACATAACGAAACAAACCAATATCCTATCCCTCAATGCGACCATTGAGGCAGCACGTGCTGGTGCGGCTGGACGCGGTTTCATGGTGGTGGCTGATGAGGTACGTCAGCTGGCGGCTCAATCCAGACAATCCATTGAGATGGTTGGAGAGATTACAGACAAAATCATGACGGAAATGAATGAGACGGTTGATGCTTTGTCGGCAGCGTACCCATTATTCAAGGAACAAATGGATGCTGTTAAAGATACCAACGTCATATTTGCTTCCGTACAGGAGCAGATGGGTGCATTTGTGGAACGTCTAGGTATGGTGACGGGATCGATTGGAGATTTGAACAAATCTCAGAGTACATTGTCCGAAGCCATGAGCAACGTCAGCGCAGTAGCTGAAGAATCTTCTGCAACGTCCCAAGAAGTAGCTTCACTGAGCAGTGAACAGCAAAATATCAGTAACCAGCTGGTTAATCTGTCTGGCAAACTGGAGAACGTGTCCACTGAACTGAAAGAAACATTGTCACGCTTTACGGTGTAACAAGCCAAGGCTGAAATGAGGAGAACCTGTCCCGCACATGGGACAGGTTTTCTTTAGGTTTACCGGATAATTCCAAGCCTTATCAGCAATAATATGTCAAAACGACAAAAGGTGAGATTTGGATGCATCTCCTTGCAAAACGGCGGATTTATATAGCTTGTATTGTTCTAACCCTTATCTTTGGGTTGCTTATATTGCGATTGGGATGGGTTCAGATCGTTCAGGTGAATCAGACGATGCCTGGATTTCACCGAACAGTACGTGAAATGTCTGTATTGCAGCGTGAACGCGGTGTGATGCTTGATTCAGGGCGGGGACAATTTACGGATTACAACGGCGAGGCATTGACCGGTAAGCTGCAATGGGGATTGATTCTTTTTCCACAAGCAGGTCCATTAGAGAAATTACGCAAGTATGGGGCATTAGAAGGCTCCGAGTTGACAGAGTTGACCGCTATATTACATACAGATCTGGATCAATTGAAGAAGGAATGGAATCAGGAGAATACACCTCATTTCTGGACAGCAGGTTCACATCAGCCTGTTCATTTGTCCGAGGCTCAGATTAAGCGTTTACGTGGTCTGCATCTGCAAGGCGTGGGTATATATCCGATGATGACAAGGTACCTCCATGGGCACACGGGAATGCAGTGGCTTGGTTATGTGGCAGAACAGCCTGAACCTTCCGAAGGACAATCTGGACATCAGGATGAGGTAAGACAGCCTTTTGCCATGAAATCAGGGGCAGCTGGCCTGGAGAGAACACTTGAACCCTTGTTAAGAGGAATTGGCCCTACGCTTGTGTCCCGTATGGTCTCGGGCGGTGGAGAGATTATTCCCGAGATCCAGCCGCGCGTCATCGCACCAGCCAATAGTCATTATCCTTTACGTGTGGAAACTACTGTGGATGGCAAGTTACAGCGTGGGTTGGAGCAGCTGACAGAAGAGTCTGGATTACAAGAAGGGGCTGTTGTTGTACTGGATGTCGCTAACGCAGATGTTCGTGCCATGATATCCCGCCCTTTCTATCAGCCGCAACATGTGGACCCCATACAATCAGCCTGGGGGAATCGTGCAGTACAGGGAGCCGTACCAGGTTCCATTTTTAAAATTGTCACTGCCGCTGCCGCTTTGGAGTATCATGCGGTTGCTAATGGAGAAGAGTTCCATTGTGGTGGCGAATATAGAAAGTATGGACTGTCCTGCTGGAAGGAGCATGGGCATGGGGACTTGAATCTGGAGCAAGGATTCGCAGAGTCTTGTAACATCGTATTTGCAGAAACGGCACGCAGGCTTAGTATGGAGCAACTGGAGCAGACGGCAGATCGTCTGGGACTCGCGCGTCCGATTGGCTGGGAGGGTGAGCAGCTGGCAGGAATGCCGGTGCTGCGGCACTTTGATCATGAAGATCACGGGCGAGTCAGAACAGAAGCAGTTTCATCGACGGATGAAGGCGCCAAAATACAGACAGCAATCGGTCAGCGAGATGTCTTGGTCACACCTTTACAAGCCGCGAATCTGATCGTGACATTGTTGCATGATGGGAAGGTTAGTGCCCCGCGTCTTGTTGAGCGAATCCGGTATGCCGATGGTGGCACCATGCTGAAGATGCCTTTGCATGATTCGCCTTCAGCATCAGGACAGATTGCTCCCGCAACGGCACATACACTGCTGTCCTGGATGGATAAGGTAGTTCGTGAGGGCACAGGAAAATCCCTGCAGCGTGCACGATGGCATGTTGCAGGGAAATCGGGTACCGCCCAGGTACAGAAAAATGGGGAAAAACGCAACAACCAATGGTTCATTGGTTATGGACCGATAGAACACCCCAAGTATGCAGTGGCTGTGCTTGTCCAGAACGTCTCGCCTGACAGCCATCATCAGGCTACGGCTGTATTCAGGAAAGTCATGGACTATTTGGCTGAGTCTTCGTGATTCTTCCCAGGAACGGGAGGTTGTACCGTTGACTCGGCAGAATGGGCTGAGGCTGTATTTACGGGTGGGTCCATGACTAGTGGAGAAGACTCAAATTCATCTTTGGGCAGGTGAATCCACTTTTGCAGGTACCCTTGTTGTAACAGTTCTTTCAGAAGGATCAGGAGCACTGGGGATAACACAACACCGGCGAGACCGAAGATCGAAAGGGAAATCAGCATAAACGAAAGCATCAAGTATGCCGAAGATACACCGATCGAGTTCCCCGATATTTTAGGTTCCAGCAATTGTCGTGTCAACATCGTGACTACCAGAATTACAATCAGGCCGATGGCCAGGCTACTATTGCCTATAATGAACAAGTAGACGATCCATGGAATGAATACAACAGGAACGCCAAGCAACGGTACCAGATCGAAGACCGCGCAGATGGCTGCAATCGTAAATGCGTTGGAGGTTCCCAAAATCAACAAACCTGCATAAATCAATACGAACGTAATGAGCATCATGATCATCTGTGCCTTCAGATACGAGCGGATCGTCTTGAACACGTGATTTCGCATGAATTCGATAGCTAACTTTAATGTTTTTGGCGTTTTTGCACGGGCAAACTTGCGCCAGGATTCGATCTCGATACTGAGAAAGAATGCCAAAATAATCGCAATTCCGAAGTTCGTAATAAACGAAGAGAATGAACTGAGGAAGCCGACGACGAACTGTGCTCCACTGGTTACCCATTTGGACAGGAAGCCGGTAAGTGTTGCAAAATATTCGTTCACTTTTTCCATAATCCCATCAGGGAGAGCATCTGACTTGTCTTGAATGAACAGCACCAGATTGGTGAATTCACGCTGTATCATTTCAATGTACACGGGGAAATTATCTTGAAGATTGGAAATTTGTGAAATGATAATTAAGCCTACCCCAAAAAATGCAGCGACAATCAATGCAAGAAACAACAAGACGGAGATGGCTGCTCCAAGCGTCTTGGGTAATCCTTTGCGATGTAAAAATTTGGCAAGTGGTTCGATCATCCAATATACGATGAATGAGAGAAAAACTGGCGCAGCCAATTGATATAATTGACTGAAACTGTACATTATCACATACACGGTTAATACGAGTAACGCGATATCGAAGACGGTGCGCCCGTATTTTTTGTAAAGCGGCAGCATGGACATGGCTCCTTTGAAGGCAATCATTAGAATGTATTTATTGTACACGATAGCTAACTTTTTGGGAAAACAGGATTCAAGAAAAGTCTGAATTATGATAAAATTAAAGGCGGTTTATTTTAGATAGTGCCATTGTGCACCGTAATTCAGCATGAGAAGTGGGGAGCTCGCAACATGACAACGATACTTCATAGTATTTTACTGTGGTTATTGTATCTATCATCTTTTTACGCCTTTATTCCAAGTTTGATTAGCAGGCTTTTCGGTTTTCGTGTGTTCAGACGGGGGAGAAGTGATACACAGTTTGCCTTAACCTTTGACGATGGGCCTGATCCGTACTATACACCACGACTGCTTGATCTGCTCCGTCAGCATCGAGCGAAAGCAACATTCTTCGTCGTTGGAGAGCATGCGGCGAGTCATCCGGAACTCATTCAGCGGATACATGAGGAAGGTCATCTTATTGGCATTCATAATTATATTCACAAAACGAACTGGCTCATGCGGCCTCGTACTGTTCGTAACCAGATCCAGCGAACAGGTCAGATTATCCATGAAGTAACCGGAGTGAAGACTTGTTATTATCGTCCACCTTGGGGAATTATGAATCTGTTTGATTTTTTCAGTAAGAAAGAGCGAAAGATTGTACTGTGGTCTTCCATGTTTGAGGACTGGAGAAGCCGAGTGGGTGCCCAAAGATTGACCGAACGGATGCTGAAGGAACTAAGAGGCGGAGAGGTCATGCTGCTGCATGATCGAGGAACAACCCTCGGTGCTGATGCACACGCGCCGGAGCAGATGCTTCAGGCGCTGGATGTCGTCTTGCAGGAGGCCGAACGGTTAGGTCTGCAAAGTGTACGCGTCGATACGTTGATGGGAGGTGTTACAGTGAGCGAAGCTCAGAACAAGAATCAACCACAGACACCGTTGAAGCGATGGAAACGAATCGTTGTTGCCTTGTGGTTGGGTTGGGAGAAGTTGTTCCACTGGGTATACCATCTACGGACGGCTTCGCCAGAAGATCCGATGCTGCACTTCCGATCTCGTGTATATCACGGAGCGCGAGTGGAGATGAATGACGGCCATGTCATTCAAAACGGAGATCCGGTAATTGAACTGCATTTTGACAATCAGAAATTGTTCGAACTTGGAGTGACATCACGCTCTAGTATGCATTTGGCTATTCGCATGATCCGCACCATGGAACAACAATTGCCGGATTTGGCGCGTATGGTAACACTTGACCCTGAACTACGTTCTGCCAAGGCTATATATGGTGTGAGCATGATTAACAGAGGTCCGGAAAAGTTCGGATTTACCATTCGGGAGTTGCCTCCCGGACCTTTCAGTGCGGCTTCCAAAGTATACTTGAAGCTATTATTAAGTGTAATTCATCCGGCGGGGACTAAACGTCTGAAACAACGTACAGAACAGTTGGTACCCAAGATGATTGCCATGCCGCTGGAGATACTGTTGGAACGTTATGGTCAGCATACGATGATGGTGGCAGCAACGGCAGAAGAGTCCAGAGAAGGTTCACTTGTGATCGAAAAAGAAATAATTCCAGAGCGGAACTAATAAAAGAAAAGGGTTGCCCTTCGCCAAATTTGGCAGAAGAGCAACCCTTTATTAATTTGCCAGTTTCCTTTAGGTTCAAGTAAAGGATCGCGTGAATTAGATACTCAGTACGCCACCGTTGCTTGCATTGGTAACCAGTTTGGAATAACGAGCCAGGTAACCGGTTTTCACTTTCGGTTCAAAGCCTTTCCAACCAGCGCGACGACGTTCAAACTCTTCGTCACTGATGTGCAATTCGATGATACGGTTGTTCAGATCCAGCTCGATGATGTCCCCTTCTTCAACAAAGGCGATTGGACCACCTTCAGCTGCTTCCGGAGAGATATGTCCGATACTGATTCCGCGGGATGCGCCGGAGAAGCGTCCATCGGTGATCAGACCAACTTTGGCACCCAATCCCATACCTACGATCTGGGAAGTTGGAGCCAGCATCTCAGGCATACCTGGTCCGCCTTTTGGTCCTTCATAGCGGATAACGACAACATGTCCTTCTTTTACTTTGCCGTTAGCAATGCCTTCGAGCGCTTGCTCTTGGGAGTCAAAGCAGATGGCAGGACCTTTGTGGTATCCACCAACCGAAGCATCAACTGCACCAACTTTGATGATAGCGCCTTGTGGTGCAAGGTTACCAAACAATACAGCCAGGCCGCCTTTTTCGGAATGCGGGTTATCCAGGTGGTGAATGACATTTGTATCCTGAATTTCTTTTCCTTCAACGTTCTCACGGATCGTTTTACCCGTTACCGTAATGCAGTCACCATGAATAGCGCCTGGTTTCTTGAGCAATTCGTTCAGCACTGCGCTTACGCCGCCTGCATTGTGAACGTCTTCGATGTGAAGATCGGAAGCAGGTGCAAGTTTCGCCAGATGCGGAACGCGGTTAGCTACTTCATTGATGCGCTCGATTGGATACTCGATGCCCGCTTCATGAGCCAGTGCCAGCGTGTGCAGTACTGTATTCGTAGATCCGCCCATCGCCATATCCAGTGCAAACGCATTATCGATCGCTTCTACAGTAACGATATCACGTGGTTTTAGATCCATTTTAATAAGTTCCATCAGTTGTTTAGCAGATTGTTTAACAAACTCACGACGCTCAGGAGCAACAGCCAGGATGGTTCCGTTACCTGGCATAGCCAGTCCCATCGCTTCAGCCAGACAGTTCATGGAGTTTGCAGTAAACATACCGGAACATGATCCACATGTTGGACAGCCGAACTGTTCAAGTTCAAGCAAGCTCTTATCATCGATTTTACCGGCTTGGTAAGCACCTACGCCTTCAAATACAGAGGTCAGGGAGAGAGCTTTACCATTGCTGTCACGACCGGCTTTCATCGGTCCACCGCTGACAAACACGGTAGGGATATTACAGCGGAGTGCACCCATCATCATGCCGGGTGTAATTTTATCGCAGTTCGGGATACATACCATGCCGTCGAACCAGTGTGCAGATACAACGGTTTCCACGGAATCCGCGATAATGTCACGGCTTGGCAGCGAGTAACGCATACCAATGTGTCCCATGGCAATTCCGTCATCTACACCGATGGTGTTGAATTCGAATGGAACGCCACCGGCTTCACGAATAGCATCCTTTACAATTTTACCGAATTCCTGCAGGTGAACGTGGCCGGGCACGATATCGATGTAAGAGTTACATACGGCAATAAATGGCTTGCCGAAATCCTCTTCTTTAACGCCCGCTGCGCGGAGCAAACTCCGGTGCGGTGCACGGTCAAAACCTTTTTTGATCATATCGGAACGCATCTTCTTGGCTGACATGGTGTGTTTCCCCCCAAATATATAATATTGAGCAACATGAATGGAAAAGTAAATGGCAGTGCATCTGTCGTTTAATTTCATCCGTACTCTAAAAAAAGATCGGCAAGCCGGTGTCGAGCTCCCCGTAGTTTGTGAAATTCTTTGCTGCTTTAAACCCGTGAACACCCGGTTTTTCTATTGAGTCTATCACAACCGTCGTCATATTTCTACAATCAATAGAAAGAAGCCTCAAACCATTTTCATGGAATTAGACTTCTTGATTTGCGGGAAAGCTATGATTACGTTTTTATGTGGCGAGCGGGATTCTGTTAGTTACTTCCGCCTTTGCGTCCAATCTCACGATAGAATTCCTTATTATGGGTTTCTGAGGTTGCTTCTCCGCCTTTGCGTCCAATCTGCTTGTAAAAGTCAGTGTCATGGGCATCCGAAGTCGCTTCTCCGCCTTTTTTTCCAATCATCTGATAGAAACTTCGATCATGGTTCTTGGAAGTCGCTTTGCCACCTAATCTGCCGGCTTCTTCACGACTCATTTTGCGTTCTGACGTCGGTTGACGTGCCATTACAAATCACTCCTTACAACGATAAGTTGTTTTTTGTAGCGCGTATCCCTAATTTACCACATCATTTCCAGCCTGAAACAACATCACCAGATTGGAACCGATGAGAATGAGATCCGTCAGCGTGTTAGGCCGACCGTTTGAACACCTCATGCCGATTGAGAGAAAAGCGGGATATATCCGGTTCTATTAAGGGTTTGAACGCGTGACGTACAACCGGTAGAGCCAGTGTGACTGCGAATAGTACGGCGATGAGAAGTATGACTGGAATATACGCCGAGCTTCCCATATAACTGTAGACTCCAGACCAGATCGCGAGACGAACGAGAAACCCATGCAGCAGGAATACATAGAGCGTGCGTCGTCCAAGGTCCGTCAGTCTGGAAGTTAAGGAAGGTACCCATGCCAAGAACAGTGCTGCTGATGCGATCTCCAGCAGGTAGATACCAAGTCGGAAGATGCCGGCATACCATTCGTGATGGCCCAGTTCAGCGTACGTCATGCTGCCGAGTAACCATCCTGATGAAATATTTAAACCGCCATATCCGATCCATACCAACAGTGCAGCGGAGAGGACGGCTGCAGTTTTTCGCCCCCAACCGGATAGTAAGCGAGAACGGATGGATGCTCCATAGTCATAACCGATGATAAAAAACGGCAAGAACACAAACGTACGACTGAAGCTGAGCCAGAACCCGTCGATAGGCAAATACCCGGCAATTACACCGAGCACAATCGAACCGATCAACCGATACATCGGTTTCCATGAGATCGTAAGACGTAGCAACAATCGCCAACAGAAATGACTCGCAAGAAACCATAACAGCAAGTAAGGTGCGAAGAAGGATAGCCGCATATGGGGTGTGTGGAACACGGTAAAGTCCATCAATGCGTACAAGGACTGAAACAGTACATATTGTAAGGCAATCTGCTTCAGGACGTTTCGTCCAGGCGCACCTTGGAGTGAGTGGGTCGCAAAATACCCGGTTACCCATACAAAGAGTGGCATGTGAAACGTATATATCCACAGGAACAGAGCTTCCGCGCCTGCAAAGCGTGTGATGAGTGGTTCAAGTGCATTACCTGCAAGGACACAGACGATAAGCATAAAGCGCAGATTGTAAAAGAAAGATTCCTGATCATCCCGGATCAGTGTCTGATTTTTCATGGTGTAGCCCCCTTGTAGACCCTTATTGCAAAGGCCGTTTGCATCTGTAATAAGGGTAATATGGATGTACATTCTCTATTGTGATTTAATTCACATTAGTAAGCGTTATCTTTTCTAAAAGCTGTGACAACAAAATGAACGCAACGGGATTGACAACGGTTGCATAGAGGATGACAATAGTAAAAGAAGATGAGGAAATGTAAATATAAGGAGGGAAGAAATCATGTCAACGAGTCCCTATCCAAGCCCGGAGATTATTACATTTGGGGAAAGTATGGGTTTGCTGACTGCCAAGGATACAAGAGGGCTGGAATATGCAGCCACACTGGATAAGTCGTTCGGGGGTGCTGAGAGCAATCTGGCTATTGGCGTATCCCGCCTGGGTCATACCAGTGGTTGGTTTGGACGCTTGGGCAATGATCCGATCGGCAGTATGATTCTGAAAGCCATTCGCGGTGAAGGTGTAGATGTATCCCGAGTACGGTTAAGTGATCACGAGCCCACCGGTTTGATGATTCGTGAGAACGCTTCCGGGAAAGCCTCGGTGCATTATTATAGGAAGCTATCCGCTGCAAGTGCGATTACACCTGATGATCTGGATCCCGATTATATTGCCGGTGCAAAGATATTGCACGTTACAGGTATTACCGCAGCGATAAGCCCGTCCGGACTTGCTACGGTGGAAGCCGCAATACATATTGCCAAACAGGCAGGTGTGAAAGTAAGCTTTGATCCGAATCTGCGTCTCAAACTATGGTCAGCAGATGAGGCGCGTCCAGTCATACTGCGTCTGGCTGAACTGGCGGACTACTTTTTACCGGGTCTGGATGAGATGAAACTTCTATATAACGAAGAAAATGATCAAAAAGTACTTGAGCGTCTATCTGTCATGAAGGCCGTGTGCATCGTGAAGGGTGGCCCTGATTTGACCTACGTATTGGCGAATGGTACCCTAACGGAAGTTCCGTACTTTAAGGCGGATCATGTTCTGGATACGGTGGGGGCAGGAGATGGATTCTGCGCGGGATTTTTATCTGGTTTACTTAAAGGATACTCCCCGCAGGAAGCAACCCGTCTCGGTAATTTGACCGGTTCCATGGTAATACAGGCTGTTGGCGATTGGGAGGCGCTTCCGACGTGGGAGCAGGTCGAGGCCAAGCTGAACAACGTTGCCCATGTTGAGCGCTAGTCGCTGCTGAAATCATATATGTCTCATCTTCGTTCTGAAATGTAAGGCTTGTATACACAACCACCACATTGACAAGGGAGAGAATGAAATGAAGAAGCTTCAGCTGTTGCAAAAGATTACGGACAATGGGGTTGTGGCGGTTCTGCGTGCAGATTCTGCTGATCAAGTCATTGCCATGGCCGAGCAAGCGATTGCGGGTGGCATTAAAGTTATCGAGATTACGATGACGGTACCCAGCGCCCTTAAAGCCATTGAAAAATTAAGCCGTGTATACCATTGGAACACACAAGATCCAGAGAAATTTGCGATCATTGGTGCGGGAACAGTGCTTGAACCGCAGACTGCGAGAGCAGCGATCATGTCGGGTGCCGAGTTTGTAGTCGGACCTTCCCTGAACCCGGATACCGTTCAGATCTGCAACCTGTATCGAATTCCGATTCTGCCTGGTGTGATGACGATTGCTGACGTTCAGCGAGCATTGGAGCTTGGTGTGGACATTGTGAAGTTGTTCCCGGGCAACCTGTATGATCCTTCGATTATCAAAACGATGAAGGGCCCTATGCCGCAGGCGAATTTTATGCCAACTGGCGGGGTATCCTTGTCTAATCTGGGGGATTGGATCAAGGGTGGAGCAGTCGCTGTAGGGATAGGCTCCGACTTGACATCGGAAGCTGTGAAGACGGGTGACCTGAGTCATGTCCGTCGCAGAGCGGAACAATATATGGATGCTTACCGCAAGGCCAAGGCTGAATAATATTTTTTCAATTCGTAGAAGGGGAGCCTGATGAACGAAGGCTCCCAATTCTGTGAGCCGCGGCACCTGCGGAAGTGAAGAAAGGTGATTAACGTTGAGAAATCGGTATAACACAGGGCGCAAGAAGAGGGGCATCGGGAAATTCCTGCTCGTACTTCTGGCGCTCATTGTCATTGGTTGTGGATTTGTTGCGTGGAAATTATTCACACCATACGGTCCACAGGAAACAGCTCAAACAGCCATGGAAACAGCCAATCAGGTGACGGTGAGCGAACAAGAGAACTGGATTGATTTTGTGCCAGACAAACCGACTGGGAAAAGTGTACTTTTCTATCCTGGTGGACTGGTGAAACCGGAAAGTTACGCACCACTTGCGCATGAGTTGGCCGCTGCTGGTCATCACACCATTATTGCCAAAATGCCGGTCAACCTGGCAGTGCTCAAGCAAAACTTGGCAGATGAGATTCTAGCCGCCTATCCGGACGAACAATTTGTTATGGGTGGACACTCTCTCGGCGGGTCGATGGCTGCACGTTATGTAGCCGCACATCCTGATGCACTTCAGGGCATCTTCTTTCTGGCATCCTACCCGGATGAAAAAGGAAGCGTAAAGTCACTGGGAATCTCTGCTTTATCCATTCTGGGTACTAAAGATGAGGTTGTGAATATGACCAAGTATCAGAGTGGACGCATGTATCTTCCAGAAGACACGGTATATTACACCATTGAAGGTGGAAACCACGCCCAGTTCGGTGATTATGGTCCTCAAAAAGGGGATGGCGAGCCAGAAGTGAGCGGAGAAGAACAGCTGAATCAGACCGTCAAGACAGTTCTGGGCTGGTTAAGTAGTATTAAGTAGATTTTGATTATTTTGCATTAAGGGCTGTATGCATGTATAGCATAACTTGATGGAGGTGATACGGATGACTATGCTTCAAGTGCATGGAGCGCAGATCCCATGTAAAGCTATCCTGTTCGATAAAGATGGTACATTACTGGAATTCCTCCAGCTATGGGGGCCGTGGGCAGAGACGTTGCTGAGTCAGTTACAAGCACGTATGAATGAGCTTGGAGCTTCATTTACGGTTGAACTGGAGCATGTTCTGGGCACCATCCATAATCCAGAAGGTCATATTGTTGGCTATGATCCGCAAGGCCCGCTGGCCATTGCGACTGTTGATGAGTGCACGGGATTGCTTGCTGGGCAGCTATATGCGGCAGGCATGCCATGGAATGAAGCGATCACAACGATACGCCAATTTTCAAGTGTGGCCATGCGAGAGGTTAGGCAGAGGAAACTGGCTGAACCGATGCCAGGATTGCTAGCTTTCTTGCAGAGTTGCAGGGCAGCAGGCATACCACTGGCGGTCGTCACTTCTGACAGTACAGCGGCAGCAGAAACACATCTGGACTGGATGGGAATCCGTTCCCTTTTCACATCCATTGTGGGCTGTGATCGGGTGACTAAGGGCAAACCGGATGGAGAAGCAGCACTTTTGGCTTGCCGTGAATTACATATCGATCCTGCGGAGGCCATCGTAATTGGAGACAGCAATGGGGATATGCAGATGGGGCGGCACGCAGGCGTATCTTATACGCTCGGTTACTGTCCACAGTCAGATCAAGGATCTCATCTGGTTGATGCCCATGCCATTATTCGTCATTATAATGAGCTAAGCGTGATTATATAAGTCACCCTGGCTTGGTTTTATATAGTAAACAAAAGGAGGAGAGAGGATGAACGCAACAGAACAACTGGCTGCCTGGATTCAGGAAAGCTCCCGTATTGTTTTTTTTGGAGGGGCCGGGACTTCAACGGAAAGCGGGATTCCCGACTTCCGCTCGGCTGCGGGTCTGTATCAGACGGAGCAGCATTCACCTTATCCACCGGAAGAATTGTTAAGCCGACATTTTTTTGATCAACATGCCGATATCTTTTATGATTTTTATCGAGGCAAAATGCTTCATCCAGATGCAGAACCTAATGGGTGCCATCGGCTATTAGCCCGTCTGGAGCAGGAGGGAAAACTTCAGGCAGTCATCACGCAAAATATCGATGGACTGCATCAGAAGGCAGGCAACAGCAATGTTTTTGAGCTTCACGGCTCAGTTCATCGTAATGCCTGCATGGATTGCAAGCAGTTTTATACGCTGAATGATATTATGCAATCCCAAGATACCGTACCTCGCTGTACCGCATGTGGTGGTGTAATCAAGCCGGATGTGGTTCTTTACGAAGAGGAACTGGATCAGACGACATTGTACCGCTCCATTGATGCACTGTCTTCTGCAGATCTGTTACTCGTGGGAGGCACGTCACTGACGGTATATCCAGCGGCTCAGTTAATTACGTATTTTCAGGGAAAACATACCGTTCTGCTCAACGCTACACCTACCGCTTACGACCGCAGGGCGGATTTGCTGATTACAGAGCCGATTGGTGAGGTAATGAATAATGTGGACCAGCTTCTTGGTTAAACGTATGGACTGAATAACCGCATTCTCCGGCATAGACCGGACACAAGAGGCGGAACCTGGGGAAAGAAGGGATTCATAATGGTCTACGTAGCAAGCGATACTCGCTATGAAACGATGAAATATAACCGTGTTGGGCGTTCAGGTTTGAAACTACCAGCGATTTCACTGGGGTTGTGGCATAATTTTGGCGGTATTAATAACGCTGAGAATGGCCGTAATATGATTACCCGTTCATTTGATCTGGGCATTACCCATTTTGACCTTGCCAACAATTATGGCCCGCCGGCAGGTTCTGCAGAGCAGCTATTTGGACAAGTACTGGCCCAGGATCTGAAACCTTATCGTGATGAACTGGTGATCTCCACCAAAGCGGGATATTATATGTGGCCCGGGCCGTATGGCGAGTGGGGTTCACGCAAAAATCTGGTATCCAGTCTGAATCAGAGCTTGAAACGTATGGGCCTGGATTATGTGGATATTTTCTATTCTCATCGTTATGATCCCGAAACGCCTTTGGAAGAAACGATGATGGCACTGGATCATATTGTTCGTTCGGGCAAAGCACTCTATGTAGGGATATCTAATTATCCCGCAGAGCAGACGAGAGAGGCTGCCGAAATTCTGAAAAGTCTGGGAACACCGCTACTAATCCATCAACCGAAATACTCGCTGTTGGAGCGTTGGATTGAAGGCGGGTTGCAGGATGTGCTGGATGAGTATGGAACAGGCAGTATTGCGTTCTGTCCATTGGCACAGGGTGTGCTTACGAACAAATATTTGAATGGCATCCCGGAAGATTCACGCGCCAAAGGGCCGTCAGTATTCCTGAATGAGAACAACATCTCTCCAGAGACACTCCGCAAAGTGCGTGCGCTAAACCAGATTGCAGCGGCCCGCGGTCAGAGTTTGGCCCAATTTGCACTCTCCTGGGTTCTGCGCAATGGCAGGGTAACTTCTGCGCTGATTGGGGCAAGCCGTCCTTCCCAGATTGAAGAGAATGTGGCTGCACTTAGCCAATTGGATTTCTCTACAGAGGAATTGGAACGTATTGAATCCATTCTCTCTCCGGAGCCTGATGACAAATAAATAAAGTGTAAAAGGTGCATCTTAGCCATAATGGCGGAATGCACCTTTTTTCGTTGTGATATATTGTTCACCGTTTATTTTGTAGGGCGTTCTTCTGTAACCCCTGTGCCGGACGGGACAGTATTTTCTCTCGATACAAGCTGGGTGCTTCACCATGAAATCGTTTGAACTGTTTGGAGAAATACAGTGCGTCAGGTAGTCCAACCGATGCAGAAACCTGTTCAATGGACAGATCTGGGCGTTCTCGGAGCAGTTGACGCGACTTGTCGATCCGCAGTTTTAGCAGATAGGTAACTGGGGAAAGCCCGGTTTCCTGTTTGAATATACGGGATAGATAGGCACGGTTGTATCCAAGACTCGCAGACATTTGTTCAATGGAGACAGGATAGGCATACTGGGTGGACATATATTGAATCATCTGTTTCACCGTACGCCGGATGGAGGATTCACCTGGAATTAAGGTTTGGCCCTGCGAAAGGTGATTCTGTGCTTCAGCTAGAATCATATATAGCGTACCCAATGATGTGAAATGAGAGCTTTCTTTGCGCTCGGCAAAAGCATCCTGCATCACGGATAGCCAATCGGATATTCCACAGGATGGTCCGGCATGAAAAACGGACTTTTCCGGGCGGAATCCGGCTTCTTCGGTATGTTGGCCAGCCTGGCTGCCCGTGAAGGCGATCCAGCGGTATTGCCATGGGTTGCGGGCATGAGACTGGTAACTTACCAGTTGCCCGGGATGAATGAGGAAACAATCCCCTGCGGATAACTCGTAGGTGTGCAGTTCGGTACGGAACGTACCCGCCCCTTTTTCTACATAATGCAGCAGATAATAATCATACAGTTTGGGTCCGAGGGCGTGACCCGGAAGTGTCTGGCTTGCCCCGGCAAACAGGACATGCAGTGCTCCTTGTTCATAATAGACGGGATTGGAGGCAACCGAATAACTGAGTGCTCCGCTTTTACCGGAAGGTGGTTCCTGAATTTTGGCTATAGAAGGTGCAAGGGAGTCTTTCTTCGAGTTTGAGTGATCTGCCATGGTCATTTCCTTCTTTCTGGGATGCTCCGATCATTATACGCCTTAAGGTCACATTTATCCATATGAAACACACATGGTTGCATTACAAGAGGCACCGCTTTCTTATATAATAACATTAAGAAAACCACAACAACGAGGCGAGGTGCACCAGCAGTGAACGTAACTGAATTGAAACAAAAGTTTATTGAGAAGTACGGAGAGAGTGGAGCGGACATCCGTGTGTTTCATGCCCCGGGGCGTGTGAATCTGATCGGTGAGCACATTGACTATAACGGTGGATACGTGCTTCCGGCAGCATTGGAATTCGGGACAACATTGATTATTCGTGAGCGTCAAGACAACCAATTGCAACTGGCTTCCACGAACATGTCCTATGAAGGGGCACTGGTTACCTCCACAATAGGTAAGGAGAAAACCGGAGAATGGATCGACTATCCAGTTGGCGTCATGGTTGAACTGCAAGGCAAAGGCGTGAATGTAACGAAAGGGTACGACTTCCTGTACCATGGGGAGATTCCGAACGGGGCAGGACTTTCATCATCTGCATCTCTGGAGGTACTTACCGGATTCGCGATTCAGTCTCTGGAGGGTGTGTCGGATATTGATACGGTTCAACTGGCGCTTCTGTCCCAAAAGGCAGAGAATGAGTTCGTCGGCGTCAACTGTGGAATCATGGATCAGTTCGCTGTTGCAAACGGTGCTCAGGATCACGCGATCCTGCTGATGTGTGACACACTGGAGTACGAAAAGGTTCCTTTCCGTACAGGCTCCTACAAATTGGTGATCGGGAACACGAACAAACGTCGCGGTCTGGTGGATTCAGCTTACAATGAACGTCGCTCCCAATGCGAGCAGGCACTTGCCATCTTAAAGGAACAGCTGCCTGCACTGAATTACCTGGCTCAATTGACGCCAGAGCAGTTCGTAACACTACAGGATCAGATCAAGGATGAGAAAGTAAGACAGCGTGCACAACATGTCGTGGAAGAGAACGCACGTGTTCTCGCATCGGTGGAGGCATTGCGGATCAATGATCTGGAATCCTTCGGCAAGCTGATGAATGCTTCACATGAATCGCTTCGCGACTTGTACGAAGTAAGCTGTGATGAGCTGGACGTTATGGTTGAAGAAGCTCAGCGGATTCCAGGCACGCTCGGTGCTCGGATGACTGGCGCAGGATTTGGCGGTTGTACCGTATCGCTTGTACATGAAGACGATGTCGAGCGTTTTGTAAGCGAAGTGGGCGCGGCGTATGAAGCGCGTACCCGTCTCAAAGGTGATTTCTATGTATGCGGCGTAGGCGACGGTGTTAAAGAATTGAAGGAGGCGAAGTAAAATGGCAATTTTGGTGACAGGTGGAGCAGGGTATATTGGGTCTCATACGGTAGCAGCATTGTTGGAACGTGGAGAAGAGGTTGTGGTACTGGATAACCTACAGACAGGGCATCGTGAGGCGTTGCTTGGCGGTAAGTTGTATGAAGGGGATCTGCGTGACAAAGAAATTCTGGCGAAGCTGTTCGCTGAGAATTCAATCGATGCAGTCATTCACTTTGCAGCCAACTCACTCGTAGGCGAGAGTATGAAAGACCCGGTTAAATATTATGACAACAACGTGTTTGGTACACTCTGTCTGTTGGAAGCGATGAATGCAGCGAACGTACGCCGCATCGTCTTCTCCTCTACAGCAGCTACCTACGGTGAGCCTGAGAAAGTGCCAATCGAAGAGAGCGATCGTACAGAGCCAACCAACGTATACGGAGAAACGAAGCTGATGATGGAACGCATGATGTCATGGTTCGATAAAGTTCAGGATATCAAATACGTTTCCCTGCGTTACTTCAATGCAGCTGGTGCTCATGACAGTGGTAAAATTGGTGAAGATCACCAGCCAGAGAGTCACTTGATTCCACTCGTACTGCAAACAGCTTTGAAACAACGCCCGCACATCGCCGTGTTTGGTGACGACTATGCAACAGAAGATGGAACATGTATCCGTGACTACATCCACGTGAGCGACTTGGCTGATGCGCATCTGCGTGCAGTAGATTATCTTCGCAAAGGTGAGAACAGTAATGTGTTCAACCTTGGTAATGGTACAGGATTCTCGGTAAAACAAGTGATCGAAACAGCCAAAAAAGTGACTGGCCTCGATATCCCGGTTGTGCAGGAGCCACGTCGTGCAGGTGACCCGGCTGTGCTGGTAGCTTCATCTGCAAAAGCGAGATCTGTCCTGGGCTGGAATCCGAAATGGACCAATCTGGAAGATGTTATTCAAAGCGCTTGGAGCTGGCACCAATCACGTCCTGACGGCTACGGAAAAAACTAGGAGGCGAATACCTTATGTCACAGACTCATATTGCAGCAGGTGCCACAGAGCGGACACCGGAGCAGCAGGAAGCACTGCATGCCATTGAACGTCTGGTTGCATTTGCCTTGCAGAAACAATTAATCGAGGAAGCGGATTGGGATTATAGCCGCAACCTACTGCTTGAACAATTCGGATTCTCAGAGCCTTATGCCGGAGAGTTGGACACCACTGTGCCCGATGGTCCACAAGCTATGCTGGATACGTTGATTGACTATGGATTCACTATTGGACTCATTCCTGAAAATAGCGATACGTTCCGTGATTTGCTGGATGCCAAAATCATGGGCCATCTAATGGCTCGCCCATCCGAAGTGGTACGCGCATTCCGCCACACGGAGCAAACGGAAGGCATTGAAGCAGCCACCTCTCAGTTCTATGACTTGTCAATTAACTCCAACTATATCCGGATGGATCGGATCTCGAAGAACGTCTACTGGACACAGGACACGGCCTATGGAGACATGGAGATTACCATTAACCTGTCGAAGCCGGAGAAAAGTCCAAAGGAAATTGCCATGGCGAAATTGCTTCCGCCTCCGGTATATCCAAAGTGCCAGCTGTGTCGTGAAAATGTAGGCTACGCTGGTCGGGTGAATCACCCGGCCCGCCAGAATCTGAGAGTCATTCCGTTGGAGCTTAACAACGAGCCTTGGTTGTTCCAATACTCGCCGTATGTGTACTACAACGAGCACTGCATCATTTTCCATCATGATCATGTGCCGATGAAGCTGACAAAGGATACGCTGCGCAGACTGCTTGCCTTTGTCGGGGAGTACCCGCATTACTTTATCGGATCTAACGCTGATTTGCCTATCGTAGGTGGATCCATTCTGACACATGACCATTTCCAGGGCGGACGTCATACGTTCGCGATTCAAAATGCACAGCCTGAGGCTGTCTTCCGCCATGCGGATGCACCTGGGCTTACACTGAGTCTCGTAAAATGGCCGATGTCTGTAATGCGTTTAGCTTCACACGATCCTGCAGAGTTGCTTGAAGCAGGTAATGCTGTATATGAAGCGTGGAAGCTCTACAGTGATTCTGCTGTGGATATCGAGGCATTCAGTGAAGTGGATGGGGAACAGGTACCACACAATACGGTAACACCAATCGTTCGTCGCATTGCAGACGGTGGGTATGAGATGGATCTCGTCTTACGTAACAACCGCACGAATGATGTGCATCCTGAAGGGATTTTCCATCCGCACCGTGAGATGCACCATTTGAAAAAAGAGAACATTGGTCTGATCGAAGTGATGGGACTTGCCATTCTGCCAGGTCGCTTGAAAGAAGAACTGGACAGTATCGCGGATATCCTCGCTGGAGATGCCAAGCTTGCTGAAGCGGCTAAAGCTTCCGATCATGTCTTGAACAAGCATCTGGGCTGGGCGGAAGAATTGATTGAACGGTTTGGTCCTAAGCTGGACAAAGAACAAGCCGTTGCCATTGTACAGCAGGAAGTCGGCTTGAAATTCGCCGAGATTCTGGAGCATGCAGGTGTCTACAAACATGATGAAGCAGGACGCCAGGCTTTCCGTCGTTTTGTGAGCAGCATGGGATACACTGAATAATAATCAATATAATCAACAAATCCAGAACACCCGCCCAATCAGGAGCGGGTGTTCTTGTCATGGGTACGCATTGGAATGAACCTCCGAGCCAGTTATAATGGAGAGAAGTCCTAGAGTAACACAATGAATTGAGGGAATGGGGTTAAAGAATTGGAAAAGAAGGCATTGAATATTCCATTGATTACAGATGCGGAGGAACTGCAAAGCATGGTGGGGGAACCCCATGAACATGTGCGTAACAAGGCAATCTCATTTGTGGATTCACATGTTCAGAATTTTCTATCCATGTCACCTTTGTTTTTCCTCTCAACATCCGATCGGGATGGAAATAGCGATGTATCGCCACGGGGCGATGGAGCGGGATTTGTGAAAGTCTATGATACATATCGGCTCGTTTATCCCGAGCGCCCAGGCAATCGGCGGATAGACTCGTTGTTGAACATGTTGTCTAACCCTGGTATTGGTATGCTTTTTTTGATTCCGGGTCTGAATGAAGTGCTGCGTATTAATGGTAGAGCATCCATTACCAAGGATGAGGAATTCATCGCCAGTATGGGCTGGAGTGGTAAAACCATAGGTGCAGCTGTCATTGTGGATGTGGAAGAGTGCTTTATTCATTGTCCTCGGGCATTCAAACAGGCTGGGTTATGGGCCACCGAAACATGGGTGGACGCTGAGAATTTGCCTTCAACAAGCGAGATGTTTAGAGCACATTTGGAGATTAACGGGTTGTTATAAAGTGAGTGACTATCGATTTGTTTTTCTATAAACAGGGTACTATAATTGGAGTTGCACAAAAATTCTAAACTCCATTGGAGGCGACAATAGATATGAGATCTTTCCAATTCTATAATCCAACCCGGCTGATTTTCGGCAAAGGACAACTGGAAGCATTAAAAACAGAAGTGCCGAAATACGGTAAACGGGTTCTGCTTGTATATGGTGGCGGCAGTATCAAACGCAGTGGGCTGTATGATCAAGTGATCGGTTTGCTTAAGGAAGCTGGAGCAGAAGTGACTGAACTTGCTGGCGTGGAACCTAACCCGCGTCTTTCTACCGTGCACAAAGGGGTAGACCTCTGCAAAACAAATAACATCGACCTGATCCTCGCTGTAGGTGGCGGCAGTGTACTGGATTGTTCCAAAGCGATTGCTGTAGGTGCCAAGTATGATGGTGATATGTGGGATTTTGCTCAGCGCAAAGCCGTTGCACAAGACGCTCTTCCACTTGGTACTGTATTGACCATGGCAGCAACTGGTTCGGAGATGAACTCCGGTTCGGTTATTACGAATCAGGATACTCAAGAAAAACTGGGGTGGGGCAGCGCATACTCATTCCCTGCATTCTCTATCCTGGATCCGGTGAATACATACACTGTTCCACTGGACCAAACGGTATACGGCATGGTGGATATGATGTCTCACGTATTGGAGCATTACTTCCATCTGGACGCGAACACACCAGTTCAACTGGGCTTCTGTGAGACGATTCTGCGCACCGTAATGGAAGCAGCGCCGCGTCTGGTTGAAGATCTGGAGAACTATGAGCTGCGCGAAACCATTCTGTATTGCGGAACGATGGCATTGAATGGCGTACTGAATATGGGTCTTGCAGGAGACTGGGCAACACATAATATCGAACACGCGGTATCCGCAGTGTATGATATCCCACACGGCGGTGGACTTGCGATCTTGTTCCCGCACTGGATGAAACATAACTTGGATGTCAATGTGGATCGATTCAAACGTCTGGCGATCAATGTGTTCGAAGTGAATCCTGAAGGCAAGTCGGACAGACAGATTGCTGAAGAAGGTATCGATGCGCTCAGCAAATTCTGGACATCCATTGGTGCACCTAACCGTTTGGCAGATTACGATATCGATGACAGCCAGATCGACGTAATGGCTGACAAAGCGATGTTGTTTGGTCCATTCGGTAACTTCAAGAAACTGCAACGGGAAGATGTTGTATCCATCTACAAGGCTTCTCTTTAATTCTTTTATAATCACTGACAAGTGAACGGACATATTCTGTTGTCCAAAAACCGCAAGTCTCCTTTATGGGGGCTTGCGGTTTTTTCATGTATTCGGCTATACACGAGAATGATGGAGAAACATGAAGCAAGAAGAACAGAATGTCATGATAATACCCAATATCGGTTCCAGAATACATTTGAGGAAAGATTTTGAAACATTTTGATGTTAGCTACGTATTTATTTACATGTGGAATGCTCAGTTAGGATGAATTTGCGGCAGAGAGAGGAGGAACAGGGGATGGAAACAATTTATTGGGGGTGTCTAATCGGAGGGGCGATATTTGCGGTTGTCAGCCTTGTGCTGGGTGACTTGATTGATGGCTTGCTGGACGGAGCTTTTGAAATGCCAGGCCTTGATTTTTTCAAACCCGTTGTGTTAGCTGGTTCCATTACAACCTTTGGTGGTGCAGGCATTATGCTGACACGTTATAGTTCATCAAGTGCGATGTCCGGTCTAATACTATCCCTGCTTATAGGTATTGCTGCAGCCATGCTGGTATTCTTCGCATATATCAAACCGATGCGTAACAGCGATGTCTCTATTGCATTTTCAATGAAAGAGTTATCAGGGAAAATTGGGGAAATTACCATTCCCGTGCCGGAAAAAGGTTTTGGCGAAGTGATGATCCGCTTTGCATCCGGAAGTACGATTCAAACAGCATCCAGCTTTGAACACCTCCCCATTGCGGCGGGAGCACGTGTTGTCGTGGTGGATGTCGTAGATGGCGTACTGCGAGTGTCAGAATGGGATGAAAAATGTACTTAAAGATTTATAAAGTAGCCTAATCACCTAAGTAGTTTAAGCACTCATGAATGAATAAGGGGAGAGATGTGGAATGGATTTAAATCTGAACTGGGATGTTTTGTTGATTCCTATAGTTGTGGTTGGTGTCATTCTGATTCTGGGTTTGGCTTTCTGGGCGAGATACAAAACGGTTGGACCGGATGAAGCGATGATCGTTACGGGGTCATTCCTGGGTAGCAAAAATATTTCCGATGATGATTCTGGCCGAAAAATCAAAATTGTTCGTGGTGGCGGTGCATTTATCCTGCCAGTGTTCCAGCAATCGGAGTTTATCTCTTTGTTGTCTCACAAGCTGGATGTCTCCACACCTGAAGTGTACACGGAGCAAGGCGTTCCGGTTATTGCGGACGGTGTCGCTATTATCAAGGTTGGGGGCGCCGTAGAGGACGTTGCTACCGCAGCTGAACAATTCATCGGTAAACCTGTAGAAGCGCTGAGAAGCGAAGCACAGGAGGTACTGGAGGGGCATTTGCGGGCCATCCTCGGTACGATGACGGTGGAAGAAGTATATCGGAACCGGGATCGTTTTGCCCAAGAGGTTCAAGGCGTAGCAGCCAGAGATTTGAAAAAAATGGGTCTGCAAATTGTCTCATTTACCATCAAGGATGTTCGTGACAAACAGGGCTACCTGGACGCTCTCGGTAAACCGAGAATTGCGGCAGTGAAGCGTGATGCCGAGATTGCTGAAGCGGAAGCAATGCGTGATGCGCGTATTCAGAAGGCTAATGCGGAAGAACAGGGCCAAAAAGCAGAGTTGCTGCGGGATACCAATATCGCCGAGGCAGCCAAAGAGAAGGAACTGAAAGTAGCCACGTTTAAGCGGGATCAGGATACAGCAAAAGCGGAAGCCGATCAGGCATATCATATCCATGAAGCGCGTGCGAGACAGACCGTGGTAGAAGAAGAAATGAAGGTTGAACTCGTTCGTAAAGAACGTGAGATCGATCTGCAGGAAAAAGAAATCGTCGTACGTGAGAAGCAATATGATGCCGAAGTGAAGAAAAAGGCAGAAGCGGATCGTTATGCGGTGGAGCAGGCTGCTGAAGCGGATAAAGCGAAAAGAATGCGTGAAGCCGATGCAGTACAGTACTCCATCGAAACACACGCCAAAGCAACAGCTGAACAGAAGCGGCTTGAAGGTCAGGCCATGGCGGATGCGGAACTTGCCAAAGGTACAGCCGATGCAGAAGTTATTCGTTTGCGTGGTCTTGCCGAAGCAGAAGCAAAGGAAAAACTGGCCGAGGCGTTCCAGAAGTTTGGCGAAGCAGCTGTCCTCGATATCATTGTCAAAATGCTGCCTGAACTGGCTGGCAAAATTGCCGAGCCGATTGCATCCATTGATAAACTGACTGTGGTAGATACAGGTAAAGGAGAAGGTGCAGCGCGGGTAAGTAACTATGTTACGGAACTTATGGCGACGGCTCCAGAGATGCTTAAGAGCGTATCCGGCATCGATGTAGAGCAGCTGATTAAAGGCCTTACCAAGTCCAAAACACCTGCGCCGGTTGCTATTCAACAGAGCGAGGCCGTGACAACTCCTTCTATAATCGACAAGATTGTGGAAAGAGCTGGAGTAGACGAGTAAGAAACACCTCGAATGTTGTATGTATGCTCTATTGACCTTAAGGCGAATTTTTGTTACTTTTTAAGCGAGACGTCCGGCGCGGTTTGCCCGCTCCGGATGTCTTTTCGTTCGTAACAGGGTGTGACTTATCACACCTAAGATGGTGTGAAAAATGAGGTGCAAACAATGAGCAGCCTGCATGTAGATAAAGCGCTAAACAATAATGTAATCATTGCACAGCATCCTGATCATGGGGAAGTCGTTGTCATTGGTAAGGGCATTGGTTTTAACCGAAAACCGAGTGATCACATTCCACTGATGGCTGTGGAGAAAATGTTCATTTTGAAAAACCAGCAGGAGCAAGAGCAGTATAAGCAGCTTCTTCCACAGGTGGATGAAGCCTTGATCGAGATTATTAACGAAGTCATTACGTATATCGCAGAGCGTACGGACGTTCCTCTGAATGAACATATTCATATTGCATTAACCGATCATATTTCTTTCGCGTTAAAACGCAAGGAACAGGGAATTGTCATACAAAATCCATTTCTATATGAGACCCGCGAGATTTATCCTGAAGAATATCGGATGGGAGAATACGCTGTTCGTCTGATCAAGGAGAGAATGGGAGTAGACTTGGGGATGGACGAGATTGGTTTTGTTGCCCTTCATATCTATAGCGCTATGACCAACCAAAATATATCTCAGGTACGTGAACATTCACAATTGATCACTGATCTGGTGAACTTGGTGTCCGACCAACTCGATTATTCGTTTGAAACGGAATCACTGGACTACTCCCGTTTGCTGACTCATCTTCGTTTCGCCCTTGAGCGTGTACGCCGGGGGGATAAAGTCGAAGAGCTTCATAAATTGGATTCGTTGCTCAAGTTGGAGTATCCGGAAATGTACTCGCTTGCATGGAAGCTGACCAAGGTGATGGAAAAAAGGTTGAATCTGCCAGTTTATCCTGCGGAAGTAGGGTACCTGACCATTCATCTGCAACGGCTGAATCAACGGAAGGAAGAAGAGAACAAGTGAAATCATTCCAGTGATGGAATGCGGGAATAATTTTTTTGGTGTAAAGGCTTGCAATGGATTAGAACTGGTGCTACAATGGTCTCCGTAATCAAGCAACTGAATAAACATAAGCGACGTGTTACTGACTCGATCAGGCATGAGTTAATTAGAGTGTGATTGTTCTTACCTTATACAGGGTATGCTATACCCCAAGGTTGGCACATTTCACTTTGTTAATTCATGCCTTTTTTGTGTTCCCTTGCTTGCATACAAACATACAACTTAGACGAAAGGGTGTAAACGAAGCGATGTTTAAAAAGCTTTTTGGTGTATTGCAAAGAGTAGGTAAAGCTCTCATGTTACCTGTAGCCATTCTGCCAGCGGCAGGTTTGCTGCTCGGAATCGGTAACATGCTGGTTAATCCGGATTTCTTGCAATATGTAACGGCGCTCGACACCCCTTGGGTGAATTCGATCGCAACAATTATGATGAACGCAGGTCAGATCGTATTCGATAATCTGGCATTGCTGTTCGCCGTTGGTGTAGCCGTTGGATTGGCCGGTGGCGAAGGGGTTGCGGGTCTAGCAGCCATCATCGGTTATCTGGTCATGAACGTCACACTGGGTACCGCAGTAGGGGTTACCCCGGCAATGATCGGCGAAGTACCGGGTTATGCCAGCATCCTGGGTATCCCAACATTAAGTACAGGCGTGTTCGGAGGTATTATCATAGGTATTGCCGCCGCGCTGTGTTACAATCGATTCTTCAAAATCGAACTGCCGTCTTACCTGGGTTTCTTTGCAGGTAAACGATTTGTTCCGATTATCACTTCGGTTGTTTCCCTCTTAATCGGGTTGCTTCTGGTGATTATCTGGCCACCGATTCAAAATGGATTGAATGCTGTGTCTCACTTCATGGTAGATACAAGCCCGACATTGTCGGCATTCATCTTCGGAGTCGTGGAACGGTCATTAATTCCGTTCGGTCTTCACCACATTTTCTACTCCCCATTCTGGTTTGAGTTCGGTGAGTACGTTAACAAAGCTGGAGACGTCATTCGTGGTGACCAGCAGATCTTCTTCAATCAATTGCGTGATGGTGTGAACCTCACAGCGGGAACGTTCCAAGTTGGTAAATTCCCGTTCATGATGTTCGGTTTGCCAGCGGCCGCTCTTGCGATGTACCATGAAGCAAGACCGGAACACAAAAAGTATGTAGCAGGTATCATGGGTTCGGCTGCGCTGACTTCGTTCCTGACAGGGATCACAGAACCACTTGAATTCTCGTTCCTGTTTGTAGCGCCAATCCTGTTTGCAGTACACTGTATCTTTGCAGGTTTGTCTTTCATGACCATGCAAATTCTGGGTGTCAAGATCGGTATGACCTTCTCCGGTGGGTTCATTGACTTCCTGATCTTCGGTATTATTCCGAACCGTACACCATGGTGGGACGTGATTATCGTCGGTTTGATTCTTGCGGTGATCTACTACTTCGGATTCCGATTAATCATTCGCAAATTCAATCTCAAAACACCAGGACGCGAAGAGGCAACGCCTGAAACTGAGTCTGGCGGAGGCTCCGGTTCAACGGATGATCTGCCGCATAACATTCTCGAAGCTTTTGGTGGTAAGGAGAATATCAAACATCTGGATGCTTGTATTACTCGTTTGCGGATTGAAGTCAATGAGAAATCCAATGTGAAAAAAGATCGTTTGAAACAATTGGGTGCATCCGGTGTGCTTGAAGTGGGTAATAACGTTCAAGCCATCTTCGGAACACGTTCCGATACGATTAAAACTCAAATGCAGGATATCATTGCAGGGCGAACACCAGCACCAACGCCAGCAGCTGCTAAACCGACTCCAGAAGAGGAGAAGGCTCAAGGTGAACAAGGCGAGCGTATCGTTGATGAGGATATCGTAATGCCAGTCAATGGTGAGTTGATGGACATTTCGAACGTCCCTGATCCGGTCTTTGCTGAGAAAATGACAGGTGACGGATTCGCTATTTTGCCACATGATGGCACAATAACATCTCCTGTGTATGGTAAAGTGTTTAATGTATTTCCAAGCAAACACGCCGTGGGCATCATGTCCGACGGAGGCAAGGAAGTGCTTGTTCATATAGGTGTCAATACGGTGAAGCTGAAAGGTCAAGGCTTTAACGTACTCGTGCAGGAAGGTGATCTGGTATCGGCGGGTCAGCCGATTATGGAAGTGGATCTGGAGTATGTCAAAGCAAACGCTCCATCGATTATTTCACCCGTTATTTTCACTAACCTGCCAGAAGGCTCCACAGTGACCTTGAAGAAGAGTGGAGTGCTCAAAGTTGGCGATCAGCCAATCATTGAGATAAAATAAGAAGTGTTACGACGATGGCAAGCAAGTGTAAATATATGCAATGCCTAAACCAAATTACTGAAAGTGAGATGATTGTAATGCAACAAACATTCAGAATTACAGACGAAGATGGTATCCACGCACGTCCGGCGACAGCCCTGGTTAATACAGCTAACAAATTCAAAGGTGCAGAATCCTTTGCAGAAGCTAACGGTAAAAAAGTAACTTTGAAATCCATCCTGGGTGTTCTTTCCCTCGGATTGGAACAAGGCGACACCATCAGCATCATCGTTGAAGGCGAAGGCGAAGCTGAAGCTCTTCAAGCTTTGACTGACGTTATGGTTAACGAAGGGTTGGGCGAAATTAATGCTTAATGTCTCCGGGATCGCGGCTTCGGCGGGTATTGCTATCGCCAAGGCGTTTATCTTGGAGCATCCTGATTACTCTGTAGAAAAACGCCAAATTAACGACGTTGACGCAGAGATCGCGAAACTCGACTCAGCTCTGGGTAAATCCCAGGCTGAGCTTGAGGCGATCAAAGAGCGCACTTTACAAGAGCTTGGCGAGAAAAAAGCAGAGATTTTTGCTTCGCATTTGCTCATTTTGAATGACCCGGAACTGATTGATCCGGTTAAAGCTAGAATTGCGGATGATAAGATCAATGCAGAATTTGCTTTGAACGAAACCGCATCGCAATTTATCTCCATGTTTGAGAACATGAAGAGTGCTTACCTGCAGGAACGTGCTGCAGATATGCGTGACGTTACTAAACGTGTGCTAAATCACTTGCTTGGTATCGACTTCATGAGTCCTGCTGAGATCAATGAAGAAGTGATCGTGCTTGCGGAGGATCTGACGCCTTCCGACACGGCTCAACTGAACCGCCAATTTGTTAAAGGTTTTGCAACCAACATTGGTGGTCGTACTTCTCACTCGGCGATTATGGCTCGCTCACTTGAAATTCCGGCTGTCGTTGGAACCAAGGACATCTTGGCTCAAGCGAAACAAGGCGATATGATCATTGTTGACGGTCTGGATGGTCACGTACTGGTTAACCCTACTGATGAAGTTATTGCTGAATACCGTGCCAAACAGGAACAGTATGATGCACAACGTGCAGAGTGGAGAAAACTTCGTGATGAGCCAACGGTAACAGTGGACAACGTTCATGTTGAACTTGCGGCCAACATCGGTACACCGAATGATGTAACGGGTGTTCTGGAGAACGGCGGAGAGGCTGTAGGCCTGTACCGTACCGAGTTCCTGTACATGGGCAGAGACAAGCTTCCTTCCGAAGACATTCAGTATAATGCTTATAAAGCGGTACTGGAAAAAATGGAAGGCAAACCTGTCGTTGTTCGTACACTCGACATCGGTGGAGACAAAGAGCTTCCATACCTGGATCTGCCAAAAGAAATGAATCCATTCCTCGGCTTCCGCGCAGTTCGTCTGTGTCTGGACCGTCTGGATATCTTCCGTACACAATTGCGTGCATTGCTGCGTGCAAGCGTGCATGGTAACCTGCGTGTCATGTTCCCAATGATCGCAACACTGGGTGAATTCCGTGAAGCAAAAGCTGTCTTGCTCGAAGAGAAAGAGAAGCTGGTTGCTGAAGGGATTGCTGTTTCTGACAGCATTCAACTCGGAATCATGGTCGAAATTCCTTCGACTGCAGTTCTGGCGGATCAATTTGCCAAAGAAGTGGATTTCTTCAGTATCGGAACAAACGATCTGATTCAATACACAATGGCTGCTGACCGTATGAACGAACGAGTGGCTTATCTGTACCAACCTTACAACCCGGCCATTTTGCGTTTGGTTAAAATGGTTATCGATGCAGCGCATCGTGAAGGCAAATGGGTTGGCATGTGTGGTGAGATGGCAGGAGACGAAACAGCAATTCCATTGTTGCTCGGTCTTGGATTGGATGAGTTCAGCATGAGCGCAACATCCATTCTGCCAGCTCGTAGTCAGATCACCAAGTTGTCCCGTGCGGACATGCAGGAACTGGCTGCCAAAGCTCTGGATATGCAAACGGCTGAACAAGTTGTTGAATTGGTTCAAAGCATTCAAGCGTAATTTTGCCGGGGTTTCCTCCGGATTTGAGGTTTTTCTTTTTCCGATAATGAGCTGCATTCATGCAGCGATTTTGCCGGTATCCGCGAATCATGTGGATATCGGCTTTTTTTGTTGCGCAAATGTATAGGAAATAAAGGGGAGTACGAGGAGAAGGACCCTGTAATGTCTGGGCAAAAAAATGCTCTTACTGGTGTAGTTAACATCAGCAAGAGCATGGGGTAGAAACTCACTTAGTTTTAACTGCAAGCGCAGTTTAGTACAGGTTTGCGGGCCGCGGTAGTCTCATCGAGTCGAGTAACCGGTGTGCCATAAGGTGCGTTCAGTACCAATTCAGGTGTCTCTTCCGCTTCTTTGGCAATCCGTATCAACGTATCAATGAATCCATCCAAAGTTTCTTTACTTTCGGTTTCTGTCGGCTCGATCATAATGCATTCTTCGACGTTGAGCGGGAAGTACACCGTAGGTGGGTGATATCCAAAATCAAGCAATCGTTTGGCAACGTCAAGTGTGCGTACACCATATTGCTTCAACCCCCGTCCAGACATGACAAATTCATGTTTACATACGCCAGGATATGGAATCTCGTAGTAAGGGGCGAGACGGGCCATCATATAGTTGGCATTCAGTACCGCGCATTCAGATACACGGCGTAAGCCTTCCGGTCCATAGGTGCGAATGTAAGCATAGGCACGTACCAATATACCGAAGTTACCGTAGTAGGCTTTCACCCGGCCAATGGATTGATCGCCTTCACGATCGAATGCATACATACCGTCATCATTTTTGATCACCGTCGGCTTAGGCAGGAACGGAACCAGACGGCTCTTCACGCCGACTGGCCCGGCGCCGGGTCCACCACCGCCATGAGGCGTACTCATTGTTTTGTGCAAGTTCAGATGCACCACGTCAAAGCCCATATCACCCGGACGGGTAATGCCCATAATTGCATTGGAGTTCGCGCCATCGTAGTATAGCAAACCACCAGCCTGGTGTACGATGGATGCAATCTCCTGAATGTCTTTCTCGAACAAACCAAGTGTATTCGGGTTTGTCAGCATCAATGCTGCCGTATCCGAACCGACGGCTGCACGGAGTGCGTCCAGATCAACCAGTCCGTCTGCGCGGGATGGAATCGTTACAGTTTCAAATCCTGCAACGGTTGCACTTGCCGGGTTGGTACCATGCGAAGAATCGGGCACGATGACTTTGGTACGTTGTTCGCCACGACCTTCGTGGTAGGCACGAATCATCATGAGTCCTGTCCATTCTCCATGGGCACCCGCGGCGGGTTGTAGGGTCACCGCATCCATACCTGTCAGACCTGCTAGATCGTTTTGCAACGTATATAACAGTTCAAGTGCACCTTGAATGCTGGATTCATGCTGGTACGGATGGATTTTGGCGAAACCGTTATAACGTGCAACATCCTCATTAATCTTTGGATTGTATTTCATCGTACAAGAGCCCAGTGGATAGAATCCGTTATCTACGCCGAAGTTGCGGCGGGACAGAGCAGTATAGTGTCGAATAACATCTACCTCGAACACTTCCGGCAGTGCCGCTGCTTCTGAACGGAGCATTTCCCGGGGAATCAACGTATCGGCAGTCTGACGAGGAACGTCACATTCTGGCAGGGAATAAGCGACACGTCCAGGGCTGCTGAGTTCAAAGATCAATGCTTGCTCCGGTGCAGGGGATAAGGTTTGTGCGTTGAATTTTTCTGTCACAAATTGAGCCGAAGTGGAGACAGAGGTACCCGTTTCCGATTGTCCTTGTGCCGGTGTTGTCGTCGTTTCCTGAGTCACAGCGATCCCTCCAATGCTCGTGCGAATTCGTCAATCTCTTCCTTACTGCGTCGTTCGGTAACAGCAATCAGCATATGTCCGGCAAGCTCCGGATAATCACGTCCGAGTTCGTAGCCACCAATGAAGCCCTCATCAAGCAGTTTCAGCTGAAGTGCATCCACGTCTGTTCCTTCAGGAAGTTTAATCACAAACTCATTGAATGTTGGTGCATTAAACGTCAGGCTAACACCAGGAATCGCAGTTAATGTATTCAGGGTGTAATTGCTCTTTTGCAGATTTAGATCCGCTACATCGATCATTCCTTGTTTCCCCATGATGGACATATAGACAGATGCGCTGAGTGCAAGCAAAGCCTGGTTGGAACAGATGTTGGATGTCGCCTTTTCGCGGCGGATATGCTGTTCACGTGCTTGCAGTGTCAGTACAAAACCGCGCTTGCCGTTGCGATCCGTGGTCTGGCCTACAATTCGGCCAGGAATTCGGCGCATATGAGGCTGGGATACGGCGAAATATCCACATGTCGGGCCGCCGAGTGAAGCGGCGATACCGAGGGGCTGCGCATCGCCTACTACGATGTCGGCACCCAGCTTGCCTGGAGCTTCCAGCAGACCCAGCGATAGCGGGTTAGCACTTACGACGAGCAGACCCTTGTGCGCATGCACGAGGTCAGCGGCTTGCTTCACATTTTCCACGGCACCGAAGAAGTTCGGACTCTGGATCATGACAGCAGCGGTATCGTCTGAAATGGCGGCTTGCAGGGCATCCCAGTCAGTGACGCCATCCTTATAGCCAATCTCAACAATCTCCAGACTCAATCCGTGCGCATACGCCTGCAATACCTGACGGGCTTCCGGATGAACGGTACGGGATACGATGAGCTGTTTGCGACGAGTTGCCGCTGCGGCCAAGTTTCCTGCTTCCGCAAAGGCAGTTGCACCGTCATACATGCTGGCATTGGCTAAAGCCATACCGGTTAATTCACAGATGTAAGATTGAAACTCGAAAATGGCTTGTAGTTCACCTTGGCTGATCTCAGGCTGATAAGGTGTGTAGGCGGTGTAAAACTCTGAACGGGAAATGACATGATTGATGACGGAAGGAACATGATGATCGTATATGCCTGCGCCGAGGAAACTGGCGTGTGTTTCGAAATTGGCGTTGGCACCAGCCTGTTTGGACATGTGACGTGTCAGCCCGTATTCATCAAGTTTGGAGGATACGGGCAGCTCGCCCTGATAACGAATCTCTTTGGGAATGTCCTGAAACAGATCATCCAGCGTATCCACACCGATGGTTGCGAGCATGGCGCTCTGATCTTGCTCGGTCATGGGAATGTAACGGTGCTTGCTCATGCTTGATCAGCTCCTTGAGTAGGTGTCTTTGACGTACGTGTCCGTTTATGAAAAGGGGTCTTCACAACCTCGGCTTTCAGTTTCTTGCCGCGGATCTCAATCTCAAGCGGGGTTCCCAGCACAGCGTATTTGCTGTCGATGAGGGCAAGCCCCAGATTACGCTTCAATGTAGGTGATTGTGTACCTGTCGTCACTTCGCCAATCTGTACGCCTTCGGCGTAAATCGGATAGTGGGGGCGGGGGATACCGCGCTCCAGCACTTCGATGCCGATCAGTTTGCGGGCGGGACCGTCATTTTTTTGTTGTAACAAGGCTTCGTGTCCAATAAAGGGTCCAGCATTCAGCTTCACAAACATACCTACGCCAGCTTCGAGTGGAGAGATGGTTGCCGACAATTCCTGTCCATACAGAGGGAGCCTCGCTTCAAAGCGCAGTGTATCTCGGGCACCAAGTCCGGTTGGTACGAGTCCGTGACCTTCACCGGCTTGCATTAATCCATTCCAGACCACAGCAGCCTGGTCCGAAGGTACATATAGCTCAAAGCCATCTTCACCGGTATAACCGGTACGGGACATCAGTAATTTTACTCCGCATACTTCAGCATCCTGCACAAAACGAAACGGTTCAATCGAGGATACATCCGTATCTGTAACTTTCCCGATAATGTCTACAGCCAGTGGACCTTGCAGGGCGAGTAGTGCTGTCTGCTCCGAATCGTTGGTCATGCTTACGCCAGGGATCAAGTGCTCTTGCAGCCACGCCCAATCCTTGTCGATGTTGGAGGCGTTAACAACGAGCATATAATGCTGCTCTTCCAGCTTATACACGAGCAGATCATCCACCACACCGCCATCTGGATAACACATCAGGGTGTACTGGGCTTGACCGGGAACCAGCGTGGTCACATCATTGGTCATCATTTGTTGCAAAAATGCTTCAGCCTGCTCACCCTGTACTGTGAATTCGCCCATATGGGATACATCGAACAGTCCAGCGCGCTCGCGTACCGCTTCATGTTCTTTCTGGATTCCGCTAAATTGTACCGGAAGCTCCCAGCCTCCAAAATCAATGCACCGTACGCCTTCATATTGCTGATATAGTGGGAAGAGTGGTGTTCTAAGCAAATCGGACATCAAATCACCTCGTCATGGGCCGTCAGCCGGCCGAATATGCAATCGTGGATCAATGAACCAGGTATTTTTAAATTTTCATCTAGAGACCTTTAGTGGGTAAGTATGATAAGGCAGCTATGACAGCGCCGATCTGAATCCTGTTTTTCGTTTTTTTGGGAAAAAGGAAAAGGACAGGCCAAAGAACCGGCATGCCAAGTAGCACACTGTATTCTAAGGCTCTGTCCCTTGTACCTGAGAGTTACCCCGCCGCGTCGAACAGCAGGTTTCCCCTTGGGTGATCATGACGCCCGCACAGGGCGAATAGATGCTCTCCAGAGTTGCGTCCCGTAAAAGTCCTTTTGCCTGAGAGATTCACCCCCGCTTATCGGTGGTTTACTCCTTCGGCGTTACCTCATGTACATCCCGAGTCGGGTGTCACGGGTAATCTCTCCCTTTACATTCATCCGCGGGTATAACATAGTCCAATAAACACTTTTACTCCTCTCATTAAAACGTGAATCCACTATCGATGTCAAGAACGATATCATAGAAAATGATTAAAAACCGAATATTTAATATAGTTTTAATATAATCGTTCGTGTATTTAAAAAGACTACGCTTACTATTCTAATATTCACCAGTATATGTAGAAAGAGTGTATTCAGGTTACGGTTTGAGGAAGGGATTAGCAAATAAATTGTAAGGTATCTTGACATTTGATTCATAAATATCATACGCTATGTTCTGGGAAAAAGGTTAAGGTCAAAGAACGCATGCACTCATTAATGAAAAGCGAGGCGGATATCGATGAGCGAATTGAAAAGTGATTTCCTGTACAGTGAAGAGCACGAATGGGTGCAAACCGTAGGGGAGGATACTGTACGTATTGGCATTACCGAGTTCGCGCAGCATCAGCTGGGTGACATTGTGTTTGTGGAATTGCCTGACCTTGAAACCAATGTAAAAGCAGAAGACAGCATTGGAACGATCGAATCGGTCAAAACGGTGTCGGACTTGTTTTCTCCAGTCACTGGTTCAATCATTGCGGTGAATGATTCGTTGCAGGACTCACCTGAACTGGTAAACAGCTCTCCTTACGAGGAAGGCTGGATGATCGAGATTCGTGTTGAGGGAGATCTGTCTGCAGCATTGTCCACATTGATGAATGCAGATGCGTATCGCAAACATACCGAAGAATAGAATCAATGAACTTGTACTTATTAACATATGTTTTTATAGAAAAATGAGATGTGCTTCATGTTATTGCGACCTGTGTGAGCTTGATGCTTGCACAGGTTTTTTTGTGCTTTCCAAGGAACGTTGTGAATACTGATTGAAGCAGCTTGTGGATGCAAATTGTCTGATTAGACCAAGCTGTAGGTTAGAAAATGATTTTGGAAATGATAAAAGTCATAGGCAAGAAAAGCCTTATGTACCAATAAGTTCAGCCATTATGCATAGATAAAAACGATTACATAACCTAATGTTGTCATCATTGTTCATGACGAAAGTACGCTTTCATTTCATTGAACAGGAGAGCATTCTCGCTTAGGATTACAGCAGGGGAGAAATGATACCCCTTTCATAATCATAATCACTTGATCCAAGGAGGATAATACAATGAGTAATTTGGACCAAACGTCCAATTCCAAAGGTGGGCTACGGGTAGGGGTTCAGCGCTTCGGCCGATTCCTGAGTGGTATGGTCATGCCGAATATGGGCGCATTTATCGCCTGGGGATTAATTACGGCTCTGTTCATTCCAACAGGCTGGTTCCCTAACGAGACGCTTGCCCAGCTAGTAGATCCGATGATCAAATATTTGCTGCCACTGTTAATCGGTTACACCGGGGGTACGATGGTGCATGGCCAGCGTGGTGGTGTCGTGGGTGCCATTATGACCATTGGGGTCATCGTGGGTAGCGATATTCCGATGTTCCTCGGGGCCATGATCGCTGGACCTCTGGCAGCATGGATCATCAAAAAATTCGATAAATCGATCGAAGGTAAAATTAGAGCCGGATTTGAAATGCTGGTTAACAACTTCTCAGCTGGTATTATTGGCGGAATCTTGGGGATTTTTGCGCTACTGGGCATCGGGCCGGCTGTAGAAGCGATTAGCAAAGTATTGTCTGCCGGGGTGCAAGGCTTAATGAATCTGGGCTTGCTGCCGCTGGTTAACCTGATTATCGAACCGGGTAAAGTATTGTTCCTGAACAATGCAATTAACCACGGTATTCTTACGCCTATTGCAACAGATCAAGCAAGAGAATTAGGGCAATCCGTATTATACATGCTTGAATCCAACCCGGGTCCGGGACTTGGTATCTTGCTTGCTTACTGTTTCTTCGGACGCGGAATGGCCAAATCTTCTGCACCAGGTGCCGTTATCATTCATTTCTTCGGGGGAATTCATGAGATCTACTTCCCTTACATTCTGATGAGACCGATTCTGATCCTTGCCGCAATCGCAGGCGGTGTTGCAGGTACATTAACATTCATGCTTACAGGCGCAGGGCTTGTCTCAGCACCATCACCGGGTAGTATTATCGCGTATTTCCTTTTAACACCAAGAGGTGGATACCTCCCAATGCTTGCAGGGGTTCTTGTAGCAGCGGTCGTTTCCTTCCTTGTGGCAGCATTGTTGCTGAAAACGGGTAAACAAAAGGACGAAGATCTGGAGTCTGCATCCAGTCGGATGAAAGACATGAAGAGTCAAGGAACCGTGCCAAACGCTGGCATTACGGCTAATCAACGTGAAGCAGACAGAGCTGCGGATATGGCCTTTTCTACAGTGAAAACAGATGTGAAGAAGATCGTCTTCTCCTGTGATGCAGGTATGGGATCGAGTGCCATGGGCGCTTCCATTCTACGCAAGAAGATGAAGGCCGAGGGGATTGACGTTACGGTGACCAATACGGCCATCAGTGATATCCCGCCGGATGCAGATGTGGTGATCACACAACAAGTATTAACCGATCGTGCCCGCTCTGTGGCGCCGAATGCAGAACATATATCCATCGACAACTTCCTAAAAAGCCCGGAATATGATGCGCTCGTTGAACGTCTGAAGTAATTGCACGCATTCGTTTTCCCTGAGCCGGAGGCTGAGATATGAGTATTACCAAAAGACAACGTGAAATCGTGGAGTTTCTGCTGGAGCATCCACATGAAGTCACTGCCGGCGAAATCGCCGTTGAAGTAAAAGTCAGTACCCGAACGGTTCATCGCGAGCTTCAAATGATTGAACAATGGCTTGAACCTTTGGGGATGAGACTGGAAAAAAAATCAGGAACCGGTATTCGAATTGATTCCGGTTCGGATGATCTGACTGCATTGCGACAGCAACTGGAGGGTAAAGAATATGTAGAGTTTACGCCAGAAGAGCGTAAGCTCTTCATGCTTTGCATCCTGCTTGATGAGTCGGAGCCTGTGAAGTTGCTTGCTCTTGCTTCGGATCTGAAGGTGACTGTGTCCACGGTAACCACTGATCTGGACGATCTGGAGTCACGGATTCTTCAGGCTGGACTGAAGCTGGTTCGCAGGCGTGGATATGGTGTCAAAATTAACGGAAGTGAGACGTTTCATCGCACAGCGATAGCTGCACTTGCCCTCGAATTTCTGGATGAGTCTGACCTGTTCGGAAGACAGCCAGAACAAGGAGGCTCCATCGTAAACCAAAAACTGCTGGATATGATTGGACATGGTGATGTGCTAACGGTCGAAAATGCGTTATGGCAGCCGGATATCGAATGGCTGGAGAACATCCCGGAACGGCAATACATGAAGCTGCTGATTCAATTATCCGTAGCAGTTGTACGTATTCGTAAAGGCTTTGGCATTGGCCGTGTATCTCCCCGGGAGAAGAAGGGAGATGAAATTGCAGAGCAGGGTGAGATAAAGGTTCCACCTTATCTGGCTTCCCGCTTGTGCAGTGTTCTATCCACCCAGCTGGGGCTGACATTCTCCCAAGATGAGCAAGCTTATTTTCACAGACTATTAATTGAGACAGAACAACGGATTCACTCTTCACGGCTGTTGCCGATAGACGACTTGATTTTACTGGACAGGGTACATTCACTGATTGATCAGATGCAGGCTAGAACTCATTATGCCTTTCATGAGGATCGTTTGCTTCGTGAGGGCCTGATTGGTCATATGCAACCTGTAATGGAGCGAATTGAAGAACAGCAGATCATTCGTAATCCGTTGCTGCAGCAGATTCGCAAGGATTATGATTCACTCTTCGAAGATGTCAAAAAATCCGTGCATCAAGCTTGGCCGAGTGTGGAAGTTCCGGATGAGGAAATTGGTTTCTTGGTCATGCATTTTGGAGCTTCCATTGAGAGGTTGCGTGCATTGAAACGGGAAATCAGGGCGATCATTGTGTGTACAAGCGGAATCGGATCATCACGTATGCTTTCCAGTCGACTGACGAAGGAGATTCCCGAGATTCGGATCATGGACAGCGTGTCCTGGTATGAAGCTACTCGAATCCCTACAGATGAATATGACCTGGTGTTATCCACTGTCGATCTGCCGATGGATGAGCATCAGTATTACAAAGTGAGCCCACTGCTCACGGCAGAAGAGAGTGAGCAGCTGCGTCATTTTATCAGGACAACAACGTTACAACGACAGCATAACAACCCGCGTGAAACAGAGGTTCAGACGACAAGTCGTTACTCGAACCCTGACGGAATGGAAGCTATTCTGGTTGAAATCGTCCGGATTATTGGGAAGTTTCAGGTGTACTCGCTGGATAACCAGGATATTGGTTTCTATAAAACCGTATATGCGATGTGCAACGTACTCCATGAATCGGGTGTTTTGAAGGAACCGGAGGAGATTGCGAAACGGTTGGAGGCACGTGAAGCAGTGGGGAGTCAAAAGATTCCCGGCACAAGACTTGCGCTGTTCCATACACGCAGTGAGGGCATCTACAGGCCGTCTATCAGCCTATTTCAGCTCACTGAGCCACTCCTTCGTACGCCGGATGATCCGGCAGGAGTTACCCATATCCTCTTGATGCTCGGTCCCAGAGAATTATCCAAGGAAAGCCTGGAGGTTCTCAGTGAGATTAGCGCACTGTTATTGCAGGAAGAAATGATTGCATTGCTGGAAAAGGGAATCAGGGATGAACTCATTCATTACCTGTCCCAGGAACTGGTTGGATTTTATCGCAGTAAAACCGAAATTGGAGGCCAAAAATGATGAGTATGTTAACAACAGATAAAGTCATCTTGAATGCGACGGCTCAGGACAAATATGAAGCGATTCGTATGGCAGGACAGATTCTGAAGGATGCGGGACATATTACTGCTGATTACATTGAGAAGATGATTGAACGCGAAGAGATTGTGTCGACCTATGTAGGGAACGGACTTGCGATCCCGCACGGTACGAAGGAATCCAAATCTTTCATTTTATCCACAGGTATCTCTGTCATTCAGTATCCACAGGGTGTTGATTTTGGCGAAGAAAAAGCCTATATGGTGATTGGTATCGCGGCTCAAGGCGGGGAGCATATGGAGATCTTGACTAGCATCGCGGTGATCTGTGCTGAAGATGAGAATATGGAGGCACTGCGACTGGCGAAAACAGCCGAAGAAGTTATTGCTATTCTGGAAAGTGAAATGGAACTATGAAGGCCCTACACTTTGGCGCAGGTAACATTGGACGCGGGTTCATTGGATTGATTCTCTCCCGTGCAGGGTATGAGGTGATTTTCTCCGACGTGAATCAGGACTTGGTAACGGCTCTCCAGCAACGGGGACAGTACACGGTAGAACTGGCTAACGAGAGCAAGGATCAGGAGACCGTCATGGGTGTAAACGCAATCGATGGGACTCAGTTAGAAAAGGTTGCCCAAACTGTGGTGGAAGCGGATCTGATTACAACCGCAGTGGGTGTAGGCGTACTAAAGCATATTGCACCGGGCATTGCGAAAGGACTTGAGAAGAGACTGAATTCAGGTCCTGCTCAAAACCCTCTCCACATTATTGCTTGTGAGAACGCAATTGGAGCCAGTACGCAATTGAAAGAGCATGTATATGCTCTGCTCAATGAAGACGTACGTTCCCTTGCGGATCAGTACATTTATTTCCCCGATTCAGCAGTAGACCGGATTGTGCCTATTCAGCATCATGAAGATCCTCTGCATGTACAGGTAGAGCCTTTTTACGAGTGGGTGGTGGATCGCTCCCAGATGGCTCCTGCATTCAAACCGGTTGAGGGCATTGTATATGTCGATGATCTGGAGCCGTATATTGAACGGAAGCTGTTCACTGTAAATACAGGGCATTGTGTTGCAGCGTATATCGGTAATGTGCATGGGTATGACACGATTCAGAAGGCTATTGCCGACGAAAAGGTAAAATCCATTGTATACAGCGCTTTGCAGGAAACCGGGGCAGTTCTGGTGAAACGGTTTGGATTTAATCCTGACGAGCATGAGCAGTATATTGTCAAAATACTGGGACGGTTCGTCAACCCGTATCTCACCGATGAGGTCACTCGTGTGGGTCGTTCTCCGCTGCGCAAGCTGTCTCCGAATGATCGTCTGGTTCGCCCGGCTCTTCAGGCCTATGCGGATGGAACTGAAACGACCTATCTGGCTATGGGCATGGCAGCTGCCTGCAAATTCGATGTCTCCGATGATCCGGAAGCAGTTGAACTGCAGGACATGATCCGCCAGAAGGGGATTGCGGCTGCACTGCATCATTATACGTCCATGGATGAGCATCATCCGGTGCTTCAACAGGCTGTTGCTCAGTATAACCAAATGTAAGAGCAGTGGTAGCGTGGCTAACGGTCTTAGATAATGCACAATAGAAGAAGAGCCATACAGTTGTTAACTGTGTGGCTCTTCTTTTTGTTGGAGTTTATCGGCATAGTCATCCAAACAGCGTTGACATATACACGATTTTCGGCGCTGCTCTGGCGGAATGCGGTCAAATACACCTTCGGGGAAAGTAGCCCGGTTACACCAGCATTCCGAATGAGGATGCCCTGCGGCATAGGAACAGCGATTAGCTTCCCCGCATAAAGGGCAGACAAGAACATCGATATGGATGCGCTCTTGATCGTCTTGTTCTACAGACATTCGGTTCTTCCCTCCCTGTGGAATAGCTGCGAGTTGAAGACGAACACACTGATCTCAGTATAACAGAACTGTGCTGGGGATTATGGAATTCACTGTGCTTAAATGTACATATGAATTCCATTTCACTATATCTGTTTTTTCCACTTGGCTATTCTTCAGGCGGTAATTCGATCTGTAGGCCTTCCACATGCTTGCGTCCCATTAGTTTACGCTTCTTGCGGTTTTCTTTTGTCTCAAACACGATGTCCAGATCGTAGTCGTCGCCCGGATAAAGTTCATCAGCAGATATATGCAGGGTCAGGCGTTTTTTATGGATTTTGACCTTGCGCCCTCTCAACATGACTCCGATATTTCCACGGCTATCCTCCACATCACAGACGATGCCCGACTGATTAAGATAGGCCGCATACACCCGATCCCCTTTGCGAAAAGGTTTGGCAGGGGCAGGAGAATCTGACGCTCTGGTTGTTGTCTTTTTGTGGAAACTGGCGGAATCCTTTGATTGGTTAGACGTATTCCGCTTGGACAACTCTGCTGGGTCGCTTGCTTCTGTAACGGGACGATCAGGCTTTAGGACCGGAGTTTCCAAAGGAGGTGACGTAAACACGAATGTACGATCTCTCGAGCTACTTTGATCCGACAGAGACTTGGAACGCTCGATAATACGCTGTGGCATGCCTAGCTTCAATGCAATGGAATAGGCGTAACTTTCGCCGGCTTCACCGATACGCAATCGATAAAGAGGCTGGAGAGATAAGGTATCAAATTCCATACGGGCATTTTCAAATCCTGGCGTGGCAGCTGCAAAATGTTTGATCTCACCGAAATGCGTTGTCGCTACAACGGTTGCTCCGCGGCTGTGAAGTTCCTCCAGCATGGCGATAGAAAGTCCAACACCTTCACCGGGATCTGTGCCGGAAGCCATCTCATCAATGAGCACCAGAGTCGAAGTATTGGCCTGTTCCAGTATGCCGATCATATTGCGAATGTGTGCAGAGAATGTACTGAGTGCTTGTTCCATACTCTGTCCGTCACCAATATCGACCGCTACCTCGTTATAAACAGCCATCTCGCCACCTTCCTCCACCGGAATAAGCAAACCGGATTGCATCATCAGGGTGAGCAAACCTAGCGTTTTGAGTGCGACCGTTTTACCACCGGTATTCGGGCCGGTAATAATGAGCGACGAGTACGTTCTGCCGATAGCAAAATCAAGTGGGACCATGGAAGAACCCATGAAGGGATGACGTGCACGTTGAAGGCTGATGTGGCCCTGTGTATTGACTCGAACGGTACGTCCGTCCATGGTGGCCGCATATTTTGCTTTGGCAAACAGGAAGTCCAACACGCCTACCGTTTCGGTATTCAGGGCGATTTCACGGCTGTACGATTCGGCCAGGGAGGTTAAATCACCGAGAATTCTCATCTCCTCTCGGGACTCCTCCGCTTGCAGAGCGGCCAACTCCATCTGCAGGCCCACTAACTCAACAGGTTCAATATATACGGTTTGCCCGCTCCCGGATTCATCCAGCACACTGCCTTTCACCTGTTTGCGGAACTCTTTCTTAATGGGCAGAACCGTTCTTCCTCCGCGTTGACTGATGACATGTTCCTGCATAATGGAGCGATGTTTGCTTACCAGAGAATCAAGCTTTCGTTTCATTCGCTCCTCATTTACGGTCATTTTTTTACGAATTCGAATCAGTTCCTTGCTTGCCTGATCCTGAATGCGTCCACTATGGATGCAACGCTCGATCTCACTCAGCAAAGGTTCGATCATAATCATGGATGCTGCATAACGACTGACGGTGGGAGCTGCCCCAGATTTACCCTCCATGTATTTCATAAGTTGCGCACAGCTCCGCAGGAACTGAGCGAGATGACTGAAGTCACGTTCACTGAATAGATAACCGGTACCGAGCAGATCCATAATGGTTTCCATTCCATCCAGTGAAGGGAGGGGGATACTGGCGCCAAAACGAATCAATGCAGCTGCTTCGGCAGTTTCCTCTAGGCGAATCTGAATCAGGTGAGCGTCAACCATTGGTTTCAGTTCTCTGGCATAACGCTTGCCCAGATAAGAAAGGGCGCAGTCTGCAACGTTTTTTTGAATTTGTGGATAGCCCAAACTGTGTAATGTGTTTTCATTCATGCGTAATCTCTCCTTGGATTTCAAATGGAATTTCAGTTAAAGCGGTACAACGTATTCCTGAAAACGCAAAAAGGGCAGAGAATGAACAAACGTCATTCTCCGCCCTAAACGTATGGGAAAGCAGAGTCCACTACAGGTCTATATTAAAAAATCCGCGCTGAACACAGCGCGGAAATAGACCCGGACAACTACAATCCCGGAGGCGATTTATGATATCCGCTGTTCTTAACTAAGTACAGGGATCTGGCGCATCATGAAATACACGTATGCCATAAGGGCACAAGCGCAATGAAAGGCCAAACTCCTGAATATGAAACTTGGTTAGTTAAGAACATTCACCGACATTAAAAATCTCTCCTTTGATTGAGGAATATGCAACCAATATAAACTGGAAATTGGTTTGAAGTCAACCTTAAGAATAAATGAGTGGACTTGAATAAGAATGGGTTTTAAAATAACAATAGTAAAATAATCCAATGAAAGCGATTTTATGAGAAGGAGGATGCTCTTCTTGCCTAAATATTTATTGCGTTTGCTTTGCTTTACCCTGATCCTCGGAGCCCTTCCGGTTATTGTTATTGGTTCCGTATCGTATACGATTGCTTCGCGTGACATTGAACAGAAAGTGCGTGAGAGTAATCTTCAGATATTGCATCAGACCCAAATGCGGGTAGAGCAAGTACTACGCAGTCTGCAATTGTCATCCATCCAGTATGTGAATTCGCCTTTGGTATTACAAGCGATGAAGAAACCACTGGACAGTAGCGAATTCCAGGAGATTCGTGATCTGACATCCGGCTTTAACAACTTGCAAGCGGTTACGAACATTGACCAAGCCTATCTGGTTAATCTGGACGAAGATTGGGTCGTGTCGATGCGTTCTTTTGGCAAATTGGATGATTTCAGTATACGAGACCGGATTGGTTCGTATCTCACCTATACCAACAGCTTGTTCTGGGTCACCCAGAATGCCAGTTCAGCCAAAGAAAGTGTACCCGTATCAGCTGGTATGGGTGAACTAACACCCGAACAGGCACCTACGCTTATATCATCTGATAATGTGGTCAGCATGGTATTCAAGATTCCGATGGTACCCACCAATGTGAAACCAAAAGGTTTTCTGGTTATCGATATTGCCGATACGGAGCTAAGTACATTTCTGAGTCGCAATCCGAATTCAGGTGACCTGTACGTCTTGGATAGGGATCAGAAATATTTTTTGAATGATACAAGGCAAGGTGCGAAATATGACGCTTTAAATAAGGAAATCCATGAGATTGTTCAGACGACGGGGGAGCCAGAGGGATTCTTCAGTGCAGAGGTGGAGGGTAACCAGGTAGCAGTCAGTTACAGGCAATCTCCGCTCAATGGTTGGTTGTACGTATCTGTCGTATCTCTAGGGCAGATCACGGCCCAGTCGCAGAAAATTGCCCTGGTTACCGGCGTTGCTACACTGGTGATGTTATGTGTAACGGGACTTGTCGCCATATACGGCAGTCGGCGGATGTATTCACCGATCTCGAGATTGCTGCAGTTTACAAAGGGACTGGATGCTCCAGTGGCTCCGTCAGGACGTCGTCAGGATGAATTTATCTATATCGAGGAACAGTTGTCAACGTTGTTCAGTTCAGAGAAAACGATGCGTGAGCAGATGAAGGGGCAGCATGTGCACCTCCAGGAGTTTTTTATGACCAAACTGTTAACAGGCAAAATCTCGGAAGAAGATTTCAGATATCAGGGAGAATTGTACGATTTTCCGACGGGGTGGGCCAGTCTTGGCGTGCTTATGCTCCAGATTGATACATTGGAAGGGACCAGATATGAGGAACAGGATCGGGACCTGCTGCTGTTTGCTGTCAACAATATGGTAGGTGAGCTTCTTCCTTCGTCAGTTCGGTTCACCCCCGTTATGCTGGATGATGCTCAGGTCACCGTACTTGCTTCCGAACTGACGGATGAGGTGAAGCTGAAGGAATGGATGCATACACAGGCAGACTGGATTCGGGAACGTGTCGTGACTTATCTGAATCTGCCTGTAAGCATCGGCATCAGTCGTTCATATTCCTGCATTGGAGATACCCCAAGAGCGGTTCAGGAGAGTCGAGAGGCTCTGCAAGGCCGGGTAAGTCTGGGCAGCCGTATAATTTTGCATTACGAGGATATTCAGCCGCGTGGTCAGATGGAGGCCGCATTGTATACCCAACTGCGCATGATTGAAGATCAGCTCGCTTCTGCCCTCAAGCAAGGAGATGAGGAGAAGACGGATGCGTACTTCAAGCAATATTTGGGGCTGCTTGCAGACAAGAAGCTTCATTTCAGTGAATACCCTGTCATTATGGTTCAGTTATTGTCTCGTGTATATCAGCTTGTGCAGGAGCAAGGTGGAGATGTGGCTGAAGTATTGGGTGAAAAAGCATCCATGGCACATTTGCTGAAGTTGTCCACGTTGGATGAAATGACCAATTGGTTCCGCAAGCGGCTGTTCCTGCCCGTCATCCGTTTCTGGCGAGAACAGGAAGAATCCCAATACATGAACATTGCAAGGCGCATGATTCGATTAATCGAGGAACGTTATGATCGTGAATTGTCGCTGGAGGCCTGTGCCGCAGAGCTTAATTTCCATCCTGTCTACCTAAGTCGGGTATTCAAGAAGGAAGCTGGAGTTAATTTTACTGAATATCTCGCAGAGTACCGTATGGAAAAAGCCAAAACATGGCTGCAAACGACGAATCTCAAAATATCGGAGATTGCCGAGAAATTAAACTATACCAATCCAACTGCATTTATCCGTACGTTTCGCAAAATCACAGGAACGACCCCCGGCAAATACCGGGAGCAGCAGCGATAAAACAAACCTGCTCTGCCTGCCATGGCAGGCAGGCTTTTTCATGTCCGGATGAAGGAAGCAGGCCGATTCAAACCATGGAGTTAAGACAGGAATATTGAGGTTGAAAGCAGTTCATTACGCCTTTTAATTCTGTGACAAAAATGGCCTGATCCCTTGCTACACAAGGGAAAACAAGAGGCTAAAAGGAGACGATAGCCAGTCATTGGTTTATCCGCCACAATGAAGACATGAATTCAGGAAGTGATATTTTGTAATCGTTTCCAATGTGGGGAGGAAGACAATATGAAAGCCGAAACGGCGGCTCGGACACGGCCCGCTACCCGCAGTGACAAAAACCTGCTGTGGAGGGACATTATCAAAAACCGGTGGCTGTATATCATGTTAATACCGGGTGTGCTTTACTTTGTTATCTTCAAATACATACCCATGTATGGCATCACAATGGCTTTTCAGGATTACACGCCTTACAAGGGCATCTTGGGGAGTGAGTGGGTAGGGTTCAAACATTTCCAGCGTTTCTTCGGAGAACCGCAGTTCTGGACATTATTTCGAAATACGTTTTTGCTTGCCATTTATAACATTGTGTTCTTTTTCCCACTGCCGATTGTATTGGCCCTCATGATGAATGAGGTTCGGCGTGAACGCTTCAAACGATTTGTACAAACGCTAGTCTATGTTCCACACTTTGTATCCTGGGTTGTTGTTGTCGGTGTGTTCTACATGTTGTTTACAACCGAGGGCGGCGCCATTAACGAATTGCTCTATAACCTGACGGGGCAAAAGGTGGCTTTCTTGCTTGAACCGGGATGGTTCCGAACCATGATTGTCGGACAATCCATCTGGAAAGAGGTCGGTTGGGGCACGATTATCTTCCTGGCGGCACTTTCGGGTGTAGATACACAACTCTACGAAGCTGCACGGATTGATGGTGCCAACCGCTGGCGTCAAACCTGGCATATTACGTTGCCTGCCATTCGCAGTACAATCGTCATTTTGCTCATTCTGCGTCTGGGCAATTTCCTGGATACAGGCTTTGAACAGATCTTCCTGATGCTGACTCCGACGAACCGGGATGTGGGCGAGGTATTCGATACCTACGTGTACACGAAGGGTCTTACTCAGGCACAGTACAGTTATAGTGCTGCTGTCGGGTTGTTCAAATCGGTTGTCGGGCTGGCGCTTGTTCTTGGTGCCAATACGATGGCCAAAAAATTCGGGGAGGAAGGCGTCTACTAACCTTTGGGAGCAGACGTTCTTCACCAGACAGGAGTGAACATTAAAATGCAACAGGATAAAACGTGGGGCAACCGGATCTTTGATTTTATCAATCATGGCTTGCTGCTGTTGATTGGAATCGTGACGGTCATTCCGTTCATTTATATTTTGGCGGTTTCGTTTACCAGTCCGCATGAAGTGGCTAAGGGAGGATTCATTCTTTTTCCTAAAGAGTTCTCGCTGGCTGCGTATCGTTACATTTTCTCGACAGATACCTTGATTCGCAGTCTGGGCGTATCGATCTATATTACGGTGATTGGTACCTTCATTAACCTGCTGTTTACGTCACTTATGGCGTATCCGCTCTCCAGAAGATATTTGCGTGGACGCCAGCCCATTTTGCTGGGTGTATTGTTCACGATGCTCTTCAGTGGCGGGATGATTCCAACCTACTTTGTCGTGAAATCCTTGCACCTGACGGATACGTTGTGGTCACTGATGTTACCTACCGCTATTAGTGCATTTAACTTGATCGTACTCAAAAACTTCTTCCAGGCCATTCCCGATGAATTGGAGGATGCAGCCAAAATTGATGGATGTAACGATGTCAGCGTATTGTTCCGGATTGTATTACCGTTGTCCATGCCAGCGATGGCGACATTTTCACTCTTTTATGCGGTGGCCCACTGGAACAGTTTCTTCAGCGCTGTTATCTATATCAACGATAGTGAGAAGTGGCCTGTCCAGGTCTGGCTGCGTGAGATTGTCATTCTGGCACAGAGCCGAATCGGAGACACGAGTATTGAAGAGACCGAGATCCAGCCGCTTACCATTCGCATGGCGGTCATCGTATTCTCCACGATCCCGATTATGCTGGTGTACCCATTCCTGCAAAAGCACTTTGCCAAAGGAGTGATGCTGGGTTCGGTGAAAGGTTGAGTCGGCAGATGGTTCAAAGTCAGTTCAGTATGACTGCATAAAAAAGGGAGGTTTTCATGTTATGAAAGCAACAAAAAAGAAAGCCGTAGCTGTCTTGAGCACACTGGCACTGGTGACAGGTTTGCTGGCAGGATGCGGATCAGATGAGGGTCAGGCTGCCGAGGGCGGCGTACAAAATGTGTCCATAGCCATTGCACAGGTGGGTGATGTGCCAAGCAAAGGCAATGAAGTTCAGCAGAAGATTGAAGCGTATACCAATACCAAACTGGATATCCAGTGGATTCCGGCTTCGGCCTACAATGACAAAATTAACGTGATGATCGCTTCAAGCGATATGCCGAAAATTGTGAAGGTGCAATATAATCCAACGGTGACCAGCGCAATGCGTAATGACGTGTTCTGGGAAGTGGGGCCTTTGCTGAAAGATTACAAAAATCTTTCGGCACAGAACGAGCGTTTCTTTGACAACATCAAGGTCGAGGGCAAAATCTATGGGGTTCCCGTATTCTCGGATATTGCGCGGGCTACAGTGATCTATCGCAAGGACTGGTTCGAGAAGCTGAATCTGAAGGTGCCAACGACACCGGATGAATGGTATGAAACGATCAAAACACTGGCAACCTCCGATCCGGATGGAGATGGTCAGGATAATACGTTTGGACTGATGCTTTTCAAAAAATACAATGAGGACCAATATTCCTTCACGACTCGCCTTGGCGTAAGTTTTGGTGCACCTAACAAATGGAAGGTCGAGGATGATGGCAGCTTCACGCCGGAATTCATGACACCGGAATATATGCAGGTGCTGGATCTGCTGAAACGTTTGTACGATGAGAAACTGCTGAACCAGGACTTTGCCGTATTCGACTCTACAGAAGCGGAGAAAAAGTATGATTCTGGTGTTGTCGGTATACGTGTTGGTGTTGCTCAGAACGGAAAAAGTCAGCAAGAGCGTCTGTCCAAAAACAATCCGGATGGTGTGGTAGACATCGCTGGTTTGCTTGGACCGAACGGAGATCGTGTTGCAGGACAGACGGGTAACTCCGGAATTCTGGCATTCCCTAAATCGACGGTGAAATCGGAAGAAGAACTCAAGAATCTGCTCTCTTTCCTGGATAAACTGATGGACCCTGAGATGGCTACTCTGTTGATGCGTGGTATGGAAGATAAACATTACACCAAAGTGGGCGAAGATCAGGTGGAGATGAGTGACTTCGATGCATTCCAGCGTGAAGTGAAGCCTTACCGTGATAACCTTCCTTATGTGGAAGGATATAACGTACCGAAATTGAAGGATACTGAACTGGGTGAAAAAGGTACGGCACTTGCTAAGGAACTGGCGGAGCACGCTGTGCCAAACCCTGCGCTGACGTTATATTCTCCAACGTATGGTGACCGTGGGGCGGATCTGGATCAGATGATTGCCGATGCGCAGACCAAATACATCATGGGCAAAATCGATCAAAGTGGCTGGGAAAAGGAAATCGAGAATTGGGGCAATGCTGGTGGAAACAAGATTCGTGAGGAATATGCCGAAGATTACAAAAAACAGGCTCAATAAAGAGCCGGAAGCGGAGGCTTGATCATGAAGGAAACATTACAATTCACATCGGTGCGCATGGCACAGCAGTTCATGGAAAGTTATCGCAACCATGAGTTGTACTCCACTTGGCATTATGAGAACGGCTGCTTCCTGAAAGCACTGGAGGAGCTGTACACGCACACAGGGGAGCAGAAGTATTTTGACTACATCCGTGAGCTGATGGATCATTTTGTTCAGGAAGATGGCTCCATTCGCTCCTATACGGTTGAGGAATATAATCTGGATCAGATTAATCAGGGGAAGTCGCTATTCCTATTGCTCGAGAAAACAGGGGAAGAGAAATACCGCAAAGCTGCGGAGTTGCTTATCACTCAGCTTAAGGGACAGCCACACACGAGTGAAGGCGGGTTCTGGCACAAGAAGATTTACCCCTTCCAGATGTGGCTGGATGGGTTGTACATGGCGACTCCGTACCTGACCCAGTATGGCGCAGTGACAGGAGAAGAGAAGTGGTTCGACAAGGCTGCCCTGCAGCTCTTGCTGGTGGAACAGCGCACGCGTGATCCGCGTAGCGGTCTCTTGTACCATGCCTGGGATGAGAGCAAAGAGCAACGCTGGAGTTCCGGAGAAACGGGATGTTCTCCACATGTGTGGAGCCGGGCAATGGGCTGGTATGTGATGGCGGTTGTGGACACATTGGATTACCTTCCGGTAGATCATCCGCAGCGCGGACAAATTGTGGGCATCTTCGAACGGGTGGCGAATGCGCTTGTACATGTGCAGGATCAACAGACTGGACTATGGCCACATCTGTTAGATCAGCCGGGACGTGAGCGGAACTATCTGGAAGCTTCCGGTACTTCAATGTTTGTCTATGCATTGGCCAAAGGTGTGCGTAAAGGATATCTGAGTGGCAAGTTCAAAGCGGTAGCGGAAAAAGGATATCAGGGCCTGCTGCAGAATCTGCTGCAAACGGATCGTGAAGGCGTACTGTCCCTGACGCAGTGTAACGGCGGAGCCGGCCTCGGAGGAAGCCCGTATCGTGATGGGTCATACGAGTATTATGTTACCGAGTCCATTCGGATCAATGATCCGAAATCGGTTGCTCCGTTCATTTTGGCAGGAGTGGAGATTGAACTTTACAAGTCCAACTAACATGTACACGAGAACGGAGAGGGCAGAAATAACTTGAGGAAGCGAAGCGTTCGCCTTTATCCCCGGATTGTCCCCTTTTTTAGAAGGGAATCAAAAAATCTGGGGATAACAGCGGTCGGAAGGTTGTTCTGTCATCGGAGTGATCTGTGTACATAACCTCATCCAAAGGAGAGATGGTTCATGAGTCCAAAAGGTCCAATGTCCCGTTTAGGCGGAATCGTTGTAATTGGTGCAATGTCCGCTGGGCTGCTTGCAGGTTGCGGGGGAGAGAAAGCACCTGCTGCAGGGGAAGGTAAACTTCCCATTTCCATCTCTTTAATGCAGGTAGGTGATATACCCGCCAAGGAGAACGGGATTGAACAGAAGATTGAAGAATACACGAATACGGATGTCAACGTACAGTGGATTCCACAGTCTGCTTTTGATGATAAAGTGAACGTTATGGTTGCTTCAGGCGAGATGCCTACCATTATGCGTGTGAATTATGTGCCGACAACGTTTAATGCTGCCAAAACGGGACTGTTCTGGGAACTGGGGCCGTACCTGAAGGATTATAAGAACCTGTCTGCCCAATCCGAGGCTTATTTTAACAATATCAAAATTGAAGGTAAGGTCTACGGCATTCCCAACTTCAGGGATATTGGACGAACCGCTATTGTATATCGTAAGGACTGGTTTGATACATTAAAGGTGGATATACCCAAAACGCTGGATGATTGGTATGAAGTGATGCGCTCCATACGCAAGAACGATCCGGACGGGAATGGCAAAGAGGATACGTATGGTGCATTGTTATTCAAAAAATATAACGAAGGTGTTTCTTCCCCTCTGACTCGGATCGCTGTAAGTATCGGTGGTGTTAATAAATGGGGAGTGGACGATGCCGGGAAATTGACCCCGGAGTTCCTGACCACTGAATATGTGGATACGATGAAGCTCTTCAAGCGTCTGTTTAGCGAGGGACTGATTAACAGTGATTTCCCAGCTCTTGATCCTTCCGATGCGGACAAAAAAATGGATTCCGGCTTGGTTGGCATGAAGCTTAACGGTGTGGCTCAGAACGGAAAGTCGTCTCAGCAGCGGCTTACACCTAACGCTCCAGATGGAGAGATTGACGTGGCTCCGTTCCAGGGAACCGATGGCATTCGAATCGCCGGGGAACCGGGGAACTACGGAATGTTGGTCATCCCGAAGGCGTCCGTACCGGACGAGGAGCAATTGAAGCAGGTTCTCACATTCCTGGATCAGTTAATGGATGAGGAATTGAGTACGTTGCAGCTCCGTGGATTGCTTGATGTGCACTACACCAAGACTGCGGATGGCAAAACCGAACTTAAGGATTTTGACGCCTATCAGCGTGAAGTGAAGCCATATCGTGATAACCTGTTAAGTATCGAAGGGTATAACGTAGCTGAACTGGTCGATGTTCCGATCGGCATGAAAGGAACGAAAATGGCACGTGAGAATGAGCAGTACGCCATTGCCAATCCGGCACTCACGTTGTCTTCGGCAATCTATACCGAGCGTGGTCAGGAGCTGGATCAGATGATATGGGATGCGCAGACCAAGTACATTATGGGTAAAATCGATGATGATGGTTGGGAGCAGGAAATCGCAAGCTGGAGAAAAGCCGGTGGTGATCAATTGATCACGGAACTGGAAGCATCCTACAAGGAGCTCAACGGAAAATAAAGAGCTCTCGAGTAAAAAAGTGGTTGATTAAATGGAATGATATGGTTTATTCTAGGAGTAGATTTATTTCTCCAATATCATAAGAAAGACCACACCCTTAAAGCATAAGGCTATGAATCTGCGGATTCATGGCCTTTTTTTGTGTTCTAAGCGAATGAAGTGGGTCTATGGAAGGAGGGACGCATGCCTTAAAGTAATGGGGAAGGACGAAAATTAATACCAATAACCTAGTACAACATGGTAGAATATTGATTATTATGGCAAATTTAGGTTTTTGTTATGAAGAGAAGTAATGTAGGCTGACCAAGCAAAGCACCCCCATACTAAGGTACATAGGAGCGTGAGTAGATTGAAGAAGCAGATCAAAGGACACGAGAAGAAGAAAAAAAGGAACGCTTGGATCATCGGGTTGTTGACAACTGCATTGGCAGGAACAATATTACCTGTTGGTCCGGTACATTTGACGTCAACAGCGAGTGCTGCATCGGGGACGAGTGACACTGCCCTTAGCAAGTTCAAGGATATTAAAGGCCACTGGGCTCAAGCAACGATTGCCAAAGCTTATGAAAAAAAATTAATCTCCGGTTACCAGGACGGAACGTTTCGTCCCAATGGCAAAATCACGCGTGGGGAATATGCAACCATACTTGCCCGTGCGACTGGACTGGAGAAGGTAGAGGGGCAGAATCCCTTTGCTGATCTCAAGGGACATTGGTCTGAAGCGGCGGTTAGCCAGCTTGTAGGACAAGGATTCATTAACACTAGCGATTACGCCAAAGGGTTCAATCCGAATGCGGAGCTAACGCGTTACGAGATGATGAAATGGATTGCCAATGGACTGATCAAGTCCGGAACCAGCTTCCAGGATGCTTTTAATGATACAAAAAATACGCTGCTTCCCACACCGGAAGTGAACCGGGGTACCATTCGTGCCGAGCAGATTCCGTATCTTGCTCTCGTTCGGGGGACAGGCATTGTCGGTGGATTTCAGGATGGCACATTGAAACCTGCAGATTCCACCACTCGTGCAGAAGTGTCAGCCATTTTGCTACGTTATATGGACGTGGAGGGCACGGATGCCGGGAAGTATAGTGACCTGAATGAGATGAGAGAGGTCGGCACGACAGGGACGAATTTAACGACGATTAGTAATTATAAATATAGTTCAGGTTCGGTCATGATATCTGATTTATCGAAAGGGAATATCAATTTAAGTAATAAATCGGGTGTATTAAAAATTCATCGTTTTATCGTTGTAGACGCTACTCAAAATAAGCCGAAGGGTATTTACGCGAAGCTTTTTCTTCCGGATAAGTACGCAAGTGGCTCCTATAGAACTTTTGCAGATGTGTCATTTACATCTAACTTAGAAACCTCGAATTTAATTACATTTAACCAGGGGCTTTCGGATTCGTTAATACAATTCAATCGTCTTGATTTAGACTTGGCTAAGAAACAAAGTAATGTGACAATTCCTATGGACTCAGGCGAGCTTATAAAAAAAGGATTACAGAAAAGATTTTGGACTACATCGACTTTAAGGAATAAATCTTGGTCTTATTTTTTGAAATCAGATACAGAAGGAGAATTTAAAATTCAAAAGTAGCCTTATCAGGATGGTGAGCAAGTTGTAATGAAAAAGCTTAAATATTTTTCTGCTATTATTTTAGTGAGTATATTTATTTTACAAATTTTATTATTGTTAGTATTATACCTACCTCTGAACGTTGTTCATGCTGCTACAGATGAGTATGGACCTAAATCTATGAAAAACCCTCGGAAGGTAACAATACTAGCCACTCCTACTGTAGGGAGGCCAGGGGTTTATTGGTACCAAGTGGATAGCGGACAATTTAGAGCTGATCATGCTGGAGGACCAACTTATGCGAATAATGCAGGGAGTTGCTCCAGTCCATTTCCTGCTGCTACAGAAGTTCCGGATAGTGTAGATTTCAGTAGATGGCCTGCAGAAAACTGGCCTGATTATAATTCAAGACGAGTCGAAGTCTCAAGCATCCTTAATGTCCGAATCCATGATGTTAATTATCAGGGGAGAGCAGATCAAGATTCATATACTGGTGTGGGAGACCCTACCCCACCTTTTCCTTCAACAATTGTTGCAATAAGAACGATTACTGGAGGGTACCACACACCAACCGACAAGAGTCCATTCGCAAATGGTGGGCAAACAACGGCGGGTTGTCCTAAATACAATGTCTCTTATTTTACGCCCATGGACATCATCTGGGAAGGTGATTTGGAAGAAGAAAAAGAGATAACTGTCGAAGAGGATTCTACCCTTACCCTAGGTCAAACTCAGCAGATGATAGCCAAGGTGAAGACCAAAAACTATGGCGAAACAGATTTTAATGAGGGCATCGATGTATCGCGAAGAGAAGCGGAGATCAAATGGTTTTCCTCTGACGAGACGATCGCGAGCATTGAACTGAAAACAGGAATGTTAAAGGCCGAAAGTCCAGGCACGGTCACTGTGCGTGCCATCTGGAACAATGGTACATATCTCATCTCGGATACAGCCACCATAACCGTTACGTCTGAGCCAGGACTCGTGGTGAATTTGCCGAACGCTTGTAAAGCCAATACAACACCACTACAGGCAGAAGCGGTTCTAACCAAACCTGATCGATCTGTTCATAAACTGACAGCTCATCCTAAATTGACGTGGCAGAGCTCGAATCCGGCTGTGGCCACGATCGGCGCAGATGGCAAAATCACGACCAAAGGTCTCGTGGGTAGCACGACTATAAAAGCTCATTTTCTTGATCCAACCCAGCAGTTGGATGAACAAGGGACTCAGGTGCTGGAAGTGAAGGACTGCACAGATAATGGAGGAGGCGGTAATGGTGGTGATCCGGGTGGAGACCCTGCGAACGCATGCCCTGTGACCATCAGCCCGCCTAGTAGAGGTACAGTTATTGAAGCAGCGGTCATGGGCCCAGCTGTTCAAGGCGTGCTGAAGGCAGACGATCGAGGAGCTGAGAAGTTTGATGTCACTCGCGGCATTCCAACTTCAGAAGACCTTTATGCCAATGTCTTAGCTAAAGAGTATTTGTTCCAGCACCGGTGGGTTAATATGACTGGAACGGTAACTTATACTGTGAATGTGAAGAAGGTTTACCATAAAACCTGGACGATCCCGGGAAGACCCTCTAGTGGTGAGGGTGATCCAGGAACACCTCCTGAGCCGAGAGAACTTGATGTTCCTGGAGACAAGACTATGCAAGTAACAAGGACTTATAGCTATTGGCAGATCGATAACCTGGAGGTATACAAGTTAAATGAAGCCAAGGTATCTAACTATGCGCTAGGTGGTTATGGTGACACCGTGACCTTGACGCCCAATGCATATACACCACCGACTTTGCAATCGGCTATGGATCCTGCGGTTACTACTCATGTAAAACCTGCGCCATGCCGAGAGATTGATCTTGGCACCGAAGGGGTTCCGGGTGGTTCGGTTGAACCGCCTACGCCAGATGAAACATCATTGTTTCAATCCAAAGCTGAAGCGGAGGTTAGAGAGAATACCGTCAATAATGACAAGGTAACCTTTAATGGAGCGACGATTATGGACCCTGCTCCCGTGGAGAAAACAGCTCCAAGACCTGGGACGATCCCGCAGCCTGGCATGATCGGAGACGATATTCTATACCAGAACCGACTGACAATCAAGAACACATTGATGAACAAAGCTAACCAGCCAACCACGGGTGAGATTACGTATGGACTGATCCCTGGCAATGTTAACGGTGGCCAGGATCAGAAGTTCCCCATTCCGGGCATCAACTCGGTGACAGTACATACTCCGGTTGTGAACTATGCCTGGGTGTCAGATGATCAGCCGCATAACCAGAAGACCACGCCTGATCCGACCAGAGCTGCACTTATTCTAGAGCGTCCATTCCTTGTGCGGATACCAACCTCAGGTCAACATCTGGATGTAGCGAGTTACCCTGGTTATGGAAACCGTGATTACGCAAAATATTTTCGGATCAAACAGGTTCGTTTCCCATTCGATGTCTATAACGGTGCCAGAAGTCAGTTTATACCGGCTATGACATGGGTTGATATTCCGGTAAATCAGTTGGACACCCCTTTTTATCTCCCTGTATGGGTAGATGAAGGGAATTACCAGATCGAGTTCCGTAATATTGCAGAGAATGCACCCGTAAATTTTACGGAACAACAGGATGCCAATACAAATCTGACCCATCATGTCGCAGCAGATACCGTTGCTGTGGAGGTCATCGGACGATTGTATGATTTTCACATCACCGATATTTCAGACTACAACTGGGAGAATGTATTCCGCAAGCGGATGGGCAGCCCGGAACCAACGGGTGTGAGCTATTGGACCGGGGGAAACAGTATAGACGGAGATCCCCGAGGTAATCTGGCACCCTATGTACTGCCTATACGTCCCGGCAGTCATCCGGTACAGGGTTTCCGAAATGCAGCGGTGAAAACAGGGTACCATTTCAAGTTCGATCTCAAGACCAAGGGTAATATGTTTGGGAAACAGGATGGTATCCGAATCACCCCGATGTTCTCTTTTGTGAGTAAAGATGGCACCACCCGGCAAGAAGTGGATCTATACTACCACCGAGGACAGGAACGACTCATTCGTATCGGATCGGCTCAAGACTTAGAAAAACGCTTTGTTGTCCTGAACTCACGATTGAGGAATGTACCCGGTACGGAATTAGGTGATACAGCACGTTATCAGTACACTTATGAACTGTCTGAGGAGGAACGCAATCAGGGTACACTGGCGGAACATATGGTTCGTTTCGTGGATCAGACCTCTCATCATAAAACGTGGGTAGGTCGTTATAACTGGATGATTCTTCCTTCACAGATCCGTACACTCATTGGTCCAAAAACAGATATACCTTCCGGTGTTAATGTAGATCGGGCAAATGCAGCGATTCAGCGCTGGTATGGCGAATATAGCTTGCCAGCGGATGTATATGCTGTGTCCAAAGGAACCGATCTCGAATTGCTTTCCAGACAAAACCAGTTGGATGAGAAGGCAACCGTATTCCTGAGAGACGGTTATATCGTGGTTAACTTCAATATTGAAACATTGCGCAGCGGCAATACAGATGCGCCGCACCTGCAATATATTCATGCCCCGTTGATGAACCAATGGCAGATGGAGGGTTTTGATAATAGCCCGGTAGATGGTCAGGGTAGAAGTTGGGCGATGCAAGATGGAGATGTGGTTTTCTACCACGCCGATCAATCTAGCCGCAATGATTTCCAATCCCAGGTACCGCATTAGATAGACATCGTTTTACCCTTAAAGAAGGCAGGCGTGATGTGAATCCACATGGCGTTTGTCTTCTTTTGCTTAATTCGGATTATGGTTGGTCAACAGAACGGGTATAAAGGGTAAGGAGTACTCGTTACATCTGTATTCATTAATTTCTCAACGAGAGGGGAACAACAGACATGATTGAAGAGGATAAGCAGGAACTATTCATTTCAGAAGATACATACGAAGGAAGAGATCTGGGTGTCACAGTAGAATTACATGCCTGTCACTTCAAAGTCTGGTCACCGTTAGCCGTTCAGATGGAACTACTCCTGTACCCGCCTTTGACAGGTGGGAGCCCGGAGGAAGAGCCCAATCAATTGAAACAGAGGGCGTTACCCATGCACAAGAAAGAACAAGGCATTTGGGCTCTGGAGTTGGAAGGGGAGTTAGATAACTACCGATACATGTACAAGCCTACTTTCGAAGATGGACAATCAACGACTGCTGTTGATCCATTCGCACGAGCAGTCACCATGAACGGAGAAATGGGTGTAATCATCAGACTGGGGCAGACGCATCCCCATGGGTGGAGTGAGGATATTCGCCCTGAATTGACTAGTCCTGTAGATGCGGTTTTGTACGAACTGCATGTACGTGATTTTTCCATACACCCATCATCTGGAATCACGCATAAAGGAAAATACCTGGCTTTTACCGAGACCGGGCTGCGGGATTCAGAGGGCAACACGCTGGGAATCGATCATTTGGTTGAACTGGGGATCACCCATGTGCATCTGCTGCCTGTATTTGATTTTGCGACAGTGGATGAGTCCGGGGTGGATGGGGATACGTCTGATGCCTCCAACTATAACTGGGGATATGATCCACTTCATTACAATGTCCCGGAAGGTTCCTATGCCTCACGTGCGGATGAACCGAAGACACGAATTCGTGAATTCAAATCGATGGTACTTGCTCTCCATAACAAGGGCATAGGTGTCATTATGGATGTGGTATATAATCATACGTTTGATACGGCGGGCAGCTCGTTTGAAAAAATTGTACCCGGGTACTACTATCGCCAGAATGCCGATGGGACGTATAGCAATGGTTCAGGTACAGGCAATGAGGTGGCTACGGAACGTACCATGGTACGTAAGTTTATCATCGACTCGGTCCGTTACTGGGCAGAGGAGTATCATGTGGATGGTTTTCGATTTGACCTGATGGGCCTGATCGACACAACTACGATGAAGCAGCTTGCAGCGGAGTTGCACGTCGAAGTATCCCCATCCATATTGCTATATGGTGAGCCATGGGGTGCACTGGATTCACCGCTTGGGGATGATATGACCCTAAAAGGAGCACAGCGCGGAGCGGGATTTGCCGTGTTTAACGATAATTTCCGTGGGGTGATTAAGGGAGACAGTGATGGGATGGGCACGGGTTTTGCGACGGGCGCGGACGGGAAAGAAGACGAGTTGTGGACAGGCGTCCGGGGAGCCATCCATGATTTTACCAATAGTCCATCCGAAACCATTAATTATGTGACGGTACATGATAATCTCAACCTGTGGGACAAAGTCGCACGGACACAAGGACTACACGATATGCTGAATTTCCTCACCTATAACGAGGATGGAAGCATTCGGGGATGCCAAAGTGTGGAAGAGGCTGTAGAGAAGGCTAAGCCTTACTTACAGATTGATCCGAATCATATCCTGGAGAACGAGACGGTTAGGCGTTGTCTGCTTGCCAATGGTATTGTTCTCACCTCCCAGGGTGTCCCCCTGATTGCAGCCGGAGATGAACTGCTTCGCACCAAATATGGGGATGCCAACAGCCATCAGAGTGGAGACGTGGTCAATGCCATTCATTGGGGGCAAAAGCAGCGGTTCAAGCCGGTGTTTGACTATTATTGCGGGCTGATCCGTCTTCGGCGAGAGCATCCGGCCTTTCGGCTTCGTACACGGGAAGAGATCGAGAAGCATATTCGTCTTCTTGAAAAAGGTAATGGTATGTTAGCCTATGAATTGGAAGGTGCGGCCGTCAGCGATTCATGGGAACGCATTGTCGTCATCTATAATGCTGGAAAAGAAAACTGTTCCGTCTCTGTTCCCACAGGCACATGGAATGTGGTCGTAGAGGAAGGGCAGGCCGGTGTTGATGCGATCCGTGTGATACAGGACGGACAGGTAACTGTGAATGCTCTATCCATGACGGTGATGTATTCGAAGTCCTGATTGTCACAAAAAATAAAACTAATCCTCCTTTCCGTTCGGAAAGGGGGATTTTGTGTTGAGGTGAAAAGGCAGTGTCTTTGTCGCAGGAGGACTTCGTCATGCTGGACCTTTAATATAATGCCCGCCAGTTTAGTGCGTAATTTAGTATGATTTTTGTTCAAACCACGTTCATCCTGCAATTATTCCTATATATTTCAAACTTTTTTTGTCGGGACAGGTACAAATGCTGTCAATCTATGGCGCTTGTTTACATATCTATATTTTGAAAGCGATTGCTAATTGAATATTCGAATCGAACCGATATGATGAGTACAGACAACCCCGGGTTGACAAACAACGTCCCGCTCCGTAACATCGGGACAACACGAAATCAATGGATATAAAGGCGGTGGGAACGATGCCGGAATGGACTTCTTTTCGTTACGAAGGCAACGATCTTGGCTTAACATATACTCGTGCAGCAAGTACTTTTAAATTGTGGGCACCTACGGCACAACAGGTTTATATATTGGTTTTTGAAGATGAAGGGCATTACAACGATAGTGGCAAAGTACAGGATCACGAAGGTGGGCAGGAATATTCTCTGACGCGCGATGCGGACGGGATATGGAGTCTGGAGCTTAACGGCGATTGGGCAGGACACTTTTATATGTACCGAATTATACATGATGAACAGCGAATGGAAGTGGTTGCTGACCCTTATGCCAGAGCGGTCACAGCTAATGGGCAACGAACGGCCATTATAGATCCTGAAACGACCCATCCGGTCGATTGGGACCTGGATGTCAAACCTGCTTTTCTGCGTCCGGTGGATGCTGTCCTATATGAGTTGCATGTACGTGATTTCTCCTCCGACCCCCATGCGGACATTCCGTATAAGGGAAAATATTTGGCGTTCACAGCATCTGGACTCACCGATAGAGCGGGGAATAGCATTGGGGTAGACCATCTTGCCGAACTGGGAGTTACTCATGTGCATCTTTTGCCTGTAGCGGATTATCAGACAGTGAATGAACTCGCTGCGGCGGATGTGGGTTCAAATGTCAGAGTACCATACAACTGGGGGTATGATCCCCAGCATTATAACGTTCCCGAGGGTTCGTATGCGACTGATCCTCGTGATCCTGCGGTTCGCATTCGGGAGTTCAAATCACTTGTTCTATCACTGCACAGACAAGGCATTCGTGTTGTGCTTGACGTTGTCTATAATCATACGTATAGCGTGGAAGAAGGACCTTTTGATCGAATTGTACCAGGGTATTATTACCGTTATCGGGAGGATGGCACCCTCAGTAATGGTTCTGGTGTAGGCAATGAATTGGCGACAGAACGCCCAATGGTGCGAAAATATATTCTCGATTCTCTCCGATACTGGGCAGAAGAATATCATGTGGACGGATTTCGATTTGACCTCATGGCCCTGATTGATACGGAAACGATGAATGAATTAACGCGCGAACTACGGGAACAGATCGATCCGGCGTTTCTGGTCTATGGGGAACCCTGGACGGGTGGAGATTCGCCATTGGACCGCAAAACGTTAAAAGGAACACAGCGAGGTCAGGGATTTGCTGTATTTAATGATCATTTTCGCAGTGCAATCAAGGGAGACAGTGATGGGGATGGAAAAGGGTTTGTCACAGGTGCCGGGGGGCAGGAATATGAGCTCTCTAGGGGATTAGCCGGGGCACTGGATGATTTTACATCTTCACCTGTGGAAACCGTCAATTATGTAACTGCCCATGACAATCTGAATCTGTGGGATAAAATCGCAACAACGATGAATCTCAGACATGAATTAGGTTTTCCCGTATGGAAGGACGGACAGCCGGTGGGAGGCGGAAGTGCTGAGTCGGCGGTAAAAGCAGCAGATCCATATCGGTATGTAGATGCAGATGATGTACTGGATCATGAGATGGTTCGTCGTTCGTTACTGTCGTCCGGTATTTTGCTCACCTCCCAAGGCATTCCGTTTCTGCATGCAGGTGATGAGATGCTTAGATCCAAAGCCGGTGATCATAACAGCTATCGGAGCGGCGATGCGGTGAATACCATCACATGGGCCAACAAATCGCGGTTCAGACCGGTGTTTGACTACTATCGTGGTCTGATCCATCTGCGACGTACACATCCCGCCTTTCGTATGATAGATGCCGAACAGGTACGGAATCACCTTCGTATAATTCGTGCCGAAGGCAATGTAGTTGTATTTATGCTTCAGGATGGCGCGAATCAGGACACCTGGAATCAGATTATGGTGATCTATAACGGAACCGAACATCAGCAGCATGTGGACCTGGGGGAAGGTGACTGGCATGTCGTGGTCAATGATCATCAGGCAGGTACGGATCTGATTGAGACCGTTCGTGGCACTGTTCGGGTAGAACGGTGGTCATTGATGGTTTTGTACGATACAGAGCGTGCTGGAGGCGCTGATCCGGCCACCCTGGAGATTAGTTTTCCAAGACAGGTATATAGTCCGAAAGAGACCGTTCAACTCCGAGCGATCGTAAGGGACAGCATTGGCAATGTCGTAGAGAATGCCCCTGTTACCTGGACTTCTTCTGAGCCGGATATTATTCGGATACAGCCTGATGGAACAATCCATGCACTGGAACGCGGAGAAACCTCAATTACAGTCCACTGTGGGGACATAACGGCAACTTGTATGTTACAGGTGGATCATCGTCATGCCGAGCGAATTGAAATTGTGGGCGAACCTGTCATGTATATGACTCGAATCAGCCGTTTCCGTGCTTTGGTTCTGGATCAATTCGGTCAGCCGCTTCAGGATTCTACTATACGTTGGAGCTCGTCTCATTCGGAAATGGCAGCCGTAAGTTCAGCGGGGATCGTGCGGGCTATATCACCTGGAGCAACGCAGATCATTGCTGAAGCTGGAGGAATCCGGGCAACACTTGTCGTAACCATTCTTAAACAGGTTTCGCGAACCGTCACGCTTCGATATGAACGGGAGGACCAGCACTATGAAGGCTGGGATGTCTGGGTCTGGGGCACTGGCATGGAGGATGGAGCAGTCCCGCTGGAACAAGTCGGAAATGCCGCTGAAGCCCGCTTCCGTGTTGCTCCGGGTCTGCATCACTTGGGATTGATCATTCGATTGAACGAGTGGGAAGCCAAAGACACATGTGGAGACCGTTACGTGGATATTGTACCTGAAGACGGTGATGTGCACATTATTGTTCGCAGTGGGTCCGATGAGATGCAGGTCATTCGCGAAAGCGATCTGAGAGAGGATCGTAACAGCGCATAATTTCTTTTTTTATAATCTCATATAGACGTTCGGTTAACGCTTGATACACCAGCAGTTGGAAGAGATTCCGACTGCTTTTTTGGGTCTGATTACATGAAGCGCTGGTTGATTCCAAAAAAGAATTGTCCTGTTGTGTGTTTGAGATCCTCTATCATTGGGGTAAATATAGATATGGCCCACGATTCGGCCAAAGGAAAAAAGACCATCATGGTCTATGAGATAAGCCTCAGCGCTTTCCAACAAATATAATGTAGTGATCCCTTGAAGGAGGATGTTCAATCATGAAATCCAACGGAAAAATGGCTCAACTTACAGCAACGCCAAGAACGGAAAAGAAAGGTGCAGCACTGCGCCTGTTAAGACAAGGCGGACGAGTTCCCGCAGTCGTTTACGGCCCGGGACTTGAAGGTGCTTCAATACATGTAGATGAAAAAGAAATGCTGAAAGTGGCGCGCACAGGCCGCTCCGAAATGTTCAACCTGAATGTGGAGGGCGGTAAAACGGTTCCGGTGCTGATCAAGGATCAGCAAGAGCGTAACGGACGTTTGCTGCACGTAGACTTTTTGCAAATTTCCAAGAACAAGCCGATCAGCGTAAGTGTATCGATCGACTTCCAGGGTACAGCGGCCGGCTCGAAAGCTGGCGGTGTATTCCAGACACAGGAGACACAGCTGGAAGTAGAAGGATTGCCTGCGGATCTGCCAACTTCCATTGAAGTGGATGTTAGCGGATTGGATATTGGCGATCGCTTGACTGCTGCGGATATCAAACTGGATAAAGGTTTGACACTCATAACATCACCTGAGTCCATCATCGCTTCCGTCATGCCGCCACAAGCTGCTGAGGAAGAGCCAACGGCTTCTGCTGAGGAAGCTGAACCGGCAGCTGAAGAAAAAGCTACAGAAGAATAAGCGAAGCTCAGGGATCTCATCAGATCGCATGCTTAACCAAAGCCCAGTCCTAGTGACTGGGCTTTTTTTATTTTCCAGGCAAGAAAGTTCAATAGGCACATCGTTCGCATGAAAAATGAGAATGTACTACAATACATGTTAAAGGGTAAGAAAGTAGGTTTATTTCAATGTTTGATCCAACGGTGTATGACAATCTGAAAGTCGGGTTTGAGAATTATCTCTATGATATGGATAACCTGGATGAACGTATTCAGATTACGGGGCGTAAAGATCGGCTGGAGATGGCAGTGATGTCCAGAGAGTTCACATTACAATTCTGTCTCAGTGATCGCCTGGAAGTAACAGGGGAAGTTATATTAAGCAGTTCCCTTGAGGAGCTCGCAGGGGAGATTCTGGAGACGCCTGGCGCTCATCCAGGTTGCCGTTTGGAAATCCGGTTTGGCATGGTTATGAAAGAGCCTGAGAGGCAGTGCCCAGCTATTCGTTCGATATTGCAACAAAGCTGGCCTGAGCAGCGGATATGCCAGACTATCCAGTATATCTTTGATGAACAGCCAATTACGTATAACGTTACGGCACACGTATATTTTGACCGCAGTGTGAATGAAGACCAGATGGGAGATATTCCTGAACTCTGTGAGCATATGGCGAATGTGATGAAGCAACTGAATACAGTTCAATAACCAGTAATTCCCAGGAAAAGCCTTGTCTCTTTGAAGAGATTAGGCTTTTTTTGTATTAATTTTAGAAATTTGTATAGGCTTTCAGACTTAGGTACAAGGGATTTATGGTTAATAATTTACGCAAGCAAGTAAGAGAATGTATATTAAAAGAAGGGAGAAAGTGCAATTGAACTATATACAAACGTGAAATTGCGAAAATAATATTGGGACTAAAGATTTAGTTCTGTACTAAAGGAACTAGTTTTCCTTGCCGATAAAATATCGAAGGGGAGAAACTACATGACAGAGAAATTAATTCGTCTGCTGCGTATACTTCAAGCTATACAAGCAAATCCCGGAATTTCGGCCAAGGAGTTGGCGATGAAATGCGGTACGACTGTACGCACAATATATCGTGATCTCCGGATTTTGGACAGGGTCGCCCCTATTATGAACGAAGGATATGGCAAGGGTTACCGATTTATTGGTGAGTTTGCGATGTATCCGTTAGACTTTACTGAACAGGAAGCCATGGTCTTCTCCATGCTTCCATCCGTAGTCGATACTTCTAAGTTACCTGCTGAATTTGACTCAGCTTTTGACAAGGTCATGTCGGCTCATACCAAATTAAAATCAAGAAACAGTGACATTGTAGAGAACATTGCGGGAATTATTCGGATGGGTACGCCGGCTTATCGGGAGGAAGGAAAAGACCCCAATTTGCTCATTCCCATCATTGAAGCGATCCTAAGTCGGCAAACGATTCGTACTCAATATCATACGCTGACCAAAAATGAGATCACGGTCCGGGATATTGATCCTTATTATCTCATTCCGCGGGATCAACGTTTTTATCTGATTGGATACTGTCATTTGCTGCAAAAAGTCCGATTGTTTCGGATTAGCCGTTTTCTGGATGTGGAGAGAACACATGTCGAATTCGACAAGGGTGATTTCAACATAACGCAGTACATGAAGAACACATGGTCCATTGACCGTGGCGATGAAAATATCCATTTCAAAGTAAGATTCTCTGAGAAAGTGGCCCCCTACATAAAAGAAGAAGAGATGTTTGTTCGCCCGCGAATGACAGATATGTCGGATGGGGGATTGTTATTTGAAGTGACACTGAATAGCGGCCGAGAATTTTTGAAATGGTTGTATCAATTTGGGCCCGAGGCAGAAGTACTTGAACCTCTTGAGTTTCGTAGAGAGATACGGAAGCAACTCGTGGCGTGGTTGGAGCATTATGACAACAATGAATCTTTGTAATGTTAATCATGGAGAATGCAGGAAAAGGAGCAGGTGATATGAGTACCAAATTATTCGCAGCTATGTATGGGATGGACCATTACCATGGAGTACAGGTTTTACATGTGGGGGATACCGTGTACCTCGTCAAAGATCCAGATAATCGCTTGGATCACCAAGCCATTAAGGTTGTCATTCCCCCCATTGGAGCCGTAGGTTATATCGTTAATGATCCGGTTGTGGTTCCTCATGGCTGTTGGACAGGGGCGGCATTCTATGATGTATTTCATCAACTAACGTGTGCCAAAGTACGATTCATGATGAAAGATATGGTGATTATGGAGTTGATTGAAATGAGCCATATTCCCGTTCCGCAGATGGATTCTTTTATTACCGGATGGCAATCTCGTGAAAAAGCTTGATCTTCTTAAATGATATCTGCCTCTATTAGGGGTCAAGATGATTATCAAAACAGAAGGAGGCTCATTCACGGATGAGCCTGGTATAGGTGGCTTCCAGATGCATGGCTGTTCGGGTCCAACTGAAATGTGCTACTGCGCTATCCCGACCAGCCTTCCCCAATATTTCGGCAGAATTCGGACTGCTTGCAAGTTTATACAGGCAAGAGGCAAAACGTTGAGGGCGCTTATAAGACGTCACAAGGTATCCATTGATACCTGATTCAATAATCTCACGAATACCTCCGTTATCAGAAGCAATAACAGGCAATCCCGAAGCCATGGCCTCCACATTAACCAAGCCAAAGGCTTCATGTTCTTGGGATGGACAGACGAGACAATCGACTGCCCGGTATAACTGATCGATATGCTCATGGTTGATCTGGCCCCGAAAAGAGATGTGGATTTTTTGTTTTCGGGCAAGTTCGCGAAGTTTACGCACGTAGAGTGGAGGCCCTTTGCCTGCCACAACCAGTTGAACAGGCATCTGTTGCTGAAGGAGAGCAGTTGCCCGAATTAATATGTCTACGCCTTTGCCGGGGATGAGCCTACCGACATATAGAATAGAGAATGGTTTAGTGATTCCAAATTGTGTACGCAGACGAAGCTGTTCTTCACTGGACTCAGCAGGCCTGAAGCGACTCAGATCCGCACCAAGTGGAACAACACTCATCCGGCGTTTTACAAGCGGAAATCTGCGGCCCAGCCTTTGTCTCAAGGATTGGCTGTTGACGGCAATCCAATCGGCCTTTTTCATCAATGCGAGTCTGGATGGTCCGGGTTGCGCGAACGTCAACGAGTGGAGATAGAGTACAACGGGCGTGTGTGGAAAAGCTTGTTTAATGGCAGCCATGCTTCGGGGCCTGTTATCCACTTGAATCACATCGTAAGGTTGTTTGGATAACAGACGTATTACTGCTTTGATGTACCCGACAGTACTCGATGCAGGAACACGCTGAATGGTGATGCCGTCGATCTGCTCCATGACGGCGAGACCTGCCATTTGACGACTTATGATGGTCACCTGATGGCGATGGGCAAGTTCGCGAGCGATGCCCAGAATGCAGATTTCCACTGAACCATTACCGGGCAAAGGCAATTTTTCGGGTGCAACCATAGCTATTTTCATGATCAGGCTCCTCCTTGTCCGACATCTGTAACAATCTTCGTCATATATCCTATGAGCAGCTGAAGCATTTGGCTCCTGTGAACAGGCTGGTGAATCACCCATATGAGTGTGCAGGAATAATCTGCTGCATGTATTGGAGCGGAAATCTGCGGCTTTTGTGATATACTGTACGGGAACTATTGAGTTCGTTACATGTATAGAAGCAGGAGGAAAATGATGTTACATTCTATGCTGGGGCGCTTCCGGCTGATGTTGTGGTTGCAGGGCATTTCGTATGTGTTGCTTCTGTTTGTTGCTTTTCCGTTGAGAGATGCCGGGATTATGCCGCAGGCTGTCACATGGTTTGGAAATTTGTACGGTTTTTTGTTTTTAATGTACTTGTTGTTTATGGTGAGTTTGTACACTTCACAGAAATGGCGTTTGCGCCGTCCAATTGCTCTGTTCTTCGTTTCCTTCATTCCACTGGGGAACATGATCTACGATGTAGTTGTATTCCGTAAGTTGTCTCGTCAACTAAATAAAGCTTGACTTTATTTAACGTTATGAAATATGATGAGTACAGGTTAAACAACCCGTTCCAACTAAAACTACATATTCCTGTTAAAGGGGAGTAGCTTTTACAGTAAAGTCGTCAATTCGGGATCATATCCCCGGCTTTATTGGCAGCAATTTTGTTGTTAGCGAGACCTTTACCAAGTTTTCATGCTCGGTAAAGGTCTCTTTTTGTGGATATAAAAGGATCTTACCAGCGATGGTAAAGGTCCTTTTTTTTGTACATCATAAGAATATTAAGGAGGAGTCAATTTTGGATGTTTCATTATTATTAGAATATGGGTGGGTGCTGGCTGTCTTAGTGGTCCTTGAAGGATTACTCGCAGCAGATAATGCATTGGTACTCGCAATTATGGTTAAACACTTGCCTGAAGATAAGCGCAAAAAAGCGTTGTTCTATGGTCTGATGGGTGCATTTGTTTTCCGTTTAGGTTCGTTGTTCCTGATCTCTTTCCTGGTCGATGTATGGCAGGTACAAGCGATTGGTGCCCTGTATCTCCTGTATATTTCAATTAACCACATCGTTAAAAAGATACTTGGCAGTCGAAATAAAACAGATGAAGCAGCTGATTCGACTCCGAAGAAACCGAAAAAACAATCCGGTTTCTGGATGACTGTATTCAAAGTCGAAGTAGCGGATATCGCGTTTGCAGTCGATTCCATTCTGGCTGCTGTTGCTTTGGCCGTGGCGTTGCCACCAAGTGGATTGCCTCCAATTGGGGGACTTGACGGTGGACAGTTTATCGTTATCTTCCTCGGTGGATTCATCGGGCTTGTGATTATGCGTTTTGCAGCCACATACTTTGTGAAATTGCTTCATGCCCGTCCAGGGCTTGAAGTTGCGGCTTTTGTCATCGTAGGTTGGGTAGGGGTTAAGCTGGCAGTTATAACACTTGCACACCCTTCGTTGGGTGTTCTGGATGAGCATTTCCCGGAAAATAAAATTTGGAAATTCGGATTCTATATTGTACTGATCACCATTGCGGTATGTGGTTGGTTCCTGTCTTCCAAAGCTCCTGAAAAAGAAGACGAAAATCCGGTTGAAGAATTGGAAAAACAAGCAGGATTGTAATAATCATGTTACGCTAACAACATCATTATTAGCTGCAAAACAGGAGACTGTCCTAGGACAGTCTCCTGTTTTTGTTTGAATATGAAATATGCGCATGGTCCATTTTCCAAGAAAAGGGTTGACACATGAATTCTAGTCCCCTTAATATAAGACTAACATTAACGAAGGGAGGCCGAGAGACATGATGCTTGGTTATGATTTGATTCAAACAGGGCGCAATGTAGACACAATAGCATATCCGGCTCATCGTTTCATTGGCCTCATACGGTCGACATAGGAGATAGGCATATCGTTTAGCAGGTTTATAATCGATATGCGTTCTTCGCTTATATTATAGCGATGGATGACAGACACAGCATATTCATGCTGCTCTGTTCTCCGTTATTGTCATTCAGTAGAAGTCATGGGCGAATAGCCTATGGCTTTTTTATGTTTATTTTATACAAGGAATCAGCAAACCGAATTTGCTGAACGTACAGGAAGGAATAAAACACATTTATGAATACAGAGTTTAATTTATTGACCAAGCAGAACGAATTCGCAGGTGACTATCGGCATGAAGTGAAATTGCCTGCAGGCGATCTGACCGTATATGCGGCGCAACAGCTCTTCTCCTCGCTGGATTACAAGGTGTTCGAGATGGCGAACAATAATCTGCAGATTCCGGGAATCTCTTATATGAGTTACACACCAGACGTACATGTCGGTGTAGGTACCTGCATTGGAACGACAGCTGTGTGGGATGCGCAGAGTGGATATGTATCTCCCTCGATCGTAGGCAGTGATATTGGCTGTGGTATGCGAGTGCATATGACGAACCTGCACAAAGACGAATTGAAAGATATCAAACTTCGCCGCAAACTCGTTAAGGCCATTGAGAAAGTACTACCGATGGAGGCAAACCAGCGAGGCCATTACTCAGATATCAGACTGGAACATATTGTTCGTAAAGGGCTGCATGGGTTACCGAAAAAGTATATTCCGGACAGCTATACCCCGAAAAAATCAACCTCAATGACACATGTGGAGAGTAGTAAGTTCAGTTACGATGAGGATGTGTTAAACCACATCCCTGATATGACGTGGCATCGTTCGCATCGTCAGCTCGGTACACTGGGTGGGGGAAATCATTTTGCCGAGATCCAGGCGATCGAAATTGCAGAAGAGAATCGCGAAATCGCAGAAGCTTGGGGATTGTACGATGGACAGGTCGTGGTCATGATTCATTCCGGCTCGCGTGCATGGGGTGGTTATGTAAGTCAGACGAGTTCGTCGGCCATTGCTAAAGTCATGAAGCGCCTTAACCTGGGAACATCCGATCCGAGACTGGTCTTTGCCCCACTTGAGCATGCGGAAGGTCGTCATTATGTGAATATGATGTATTCTGCTTTGAATTACGCCGTTGTCAATCGTCATCTGATTGCGTATGCTATTCGCGAGGCTTTCCGGGATGTGTTTGGCTCCAAATGTGAATTTCGTACATTGTACGATCTGATGCACAACTATGCTTGGGAGGAATCCCACGCAGACCAGGGTTCCGTTTTTGTGCATCGGAAAGGTGCGACACGTGCGTTGCCAGCAGGGCACCCGGATAATCCGAAGCCTTATCTGGCAACAGGACATCCGGCGCTTATTCCCGGTTCCATGGGAACTGCTTCGTATATCATGGTGGGTCAGCCGCAAGGTGCCGATAATTATTATTCAATATGTCACGGTGCGGGTCGGATCCGTTCACGGACAGCAACGAAACGACTGGTTTCGGTGGAAGATTTTGCTTCGGCACTGGGCGTGGGGACAGAAGAGGAGATTGTAGTAAACCAGCGATCGCTTGAATCCATTATTGATGAGTCACCTCAGGCTTATAAAAATGTAGATGAAATTATAGACAGTGTCACCGGCGCAGGCCTGGCTGAAGTTGTAGCCAAATGCAAACCGCTTGTAGCGGTCAAGGGAGCGAAATAATGACAATAAACGAAAAACAAACGGATCCAACCCAAGCGATCTATACCTATGACGAACAACATGATACACGAATTCGAGTGGAAGGGTATGCCATCTATTCAAGGCTGATCCGTGGTATCAGTGAGGCGCTCCATCAGCGCTATGGGGTTGAATACAAGCTCTATGCCAGTTCTGACCCGAACAATGAATATTGGGAGTTGCTCCGGGAAGACTTGCAGAATGGTAGTGACGAAGTGGAATTGGTAGCCCGCATATTCGAGGATCTGGAGCTTCAGACGTTGCATTACGACGATGATGGAGATGTGCCTACTTATGGTGTGCACTACTCCATTCGTAATAACGTATTTGCCTATCCGAAATGGGGCGTTGCGCTTGTGCGTGTTCCATTTTTCCGAGAGAACGGAATCTACAGTGAAGACTTTGTCTTTGCTGTCGGTGATGAGGAGATGAAGCAGTTTCTTGGAAGTGTCCGTGAACGGGAACGTCAGCAAAATATGAAAAAAGTGACGGTTTATACCGATGCCCGAAATGGCAGCGATCGACATGTCGAATCCATCACTCGTTCCGTGGGAAGAGAAGATGTCGTTCTCTCGGCCCAGATCAAACAGGATATTTTCCGCTCGCTGGATCAGTTCTTCGAAGCGGATCGTTCCTTTTACCGAGATTATGATATCCCGTACAAACGGGGAATTCTATTGTATGGACACCCTGGAAACGGCAAGACCACATTGGTGAAATCCATTGCTGGAAGTATCCCGGGACCGGCAGCGTATTGGCAGATTACGGAGTATACCAATAGTGAATCGGTGCGTGAAGTGTTCGAGGCTGCCAAACGGCTTGCACCGATGGTACTGATCATTGAGGACATCGATTCGATGCCGGATGAAGTCCGTTCCTTTTTCCTGAATACACTGGATGGAGCTACGTCGAAAGAAGGCATTTTCCTGATCGGGACAACGAATTATCCGGAGAAAATAGACCCAGGCCTGATGAACCGTGCTGGACGGTTCGACCGGGCTTATGAAATCCCTTTGCCAGATGAAGAGCTTCGCCTGCAATATTTGCGGCAAAGAGGCTTCACCATATTCGCGGGTGAAGATGGCACGGTAGAGGCAGCTCGCCTGACCGACACCTTCTCTCTTGCGCAGCTGGGTGAGTTGTATGTCAGCGCTGCGCTGGAATGGCATCAGAATGGTCAGACAGACATTGTGAAAGTCATTCAGTCGATGCGTGGCGAATTCGACAAGAGCCACAAACATACCTGGCTAGCGCAGCCAGGTAAGGGACGTGCAGGATTTTATTGATGGGTAAGACCGCTTCGTAATCGGAACATGGCCACTGTGACGTACAGTAACTTTTAGTATGAGACTATAAATAATCCTACCTCAATTGGTGATACTAACCTTGTCTGCTCTAACATACAATGACTTTCGGGAGGTACATAACGCAGCCCTGAGCTGGTGAGATGCCGGAAAGTGACGCGATCTGTTTCCATACTGGGCCAAGGCCTGTTTTGCAGAGAAGGATGCATAGGGACAAACGGGAATATGCAAAAATTTTTATGCCAATTGTTTAAATGCTTCTGTAGCGGTTAATAGTAGACAGACAACAACAAAAACTTTAATTAGAGGTGAATGATATGGGTTGGTTATGGTCATTAATTATCGGTGGTATCATTGGTTGGTTGGCAGGTCTGATCGTTGGTCGTGACATTCCGGGTGGTGTTATTGGTAACATCATTGCTGGTTTCATCGGTGGATGGTTAGGTGGAGTCATCTTGGGAGATATGGGTCCTGAGATGGGCGGATTCCACATTGTACCTGCATTGATTGGTGCGATTGTTCTTGTAGCGATCGTAAGCTTGATCTTCCGTTCGATGGGTCGTAGTCGCGGGTAACGTATTCAAAATAATTTTTGAATAAGTTGTCAGCCATATGCATTACAAAATGAAGAGGTTGATTGAGAGCCATAACGATGGCTTTCAATCAACCTCTTGTTGTTTTAAAATATATGAAGATATGCATATTAAGCTATCTATATAAATTGAACTAACTTTTACACGAGAAAGTAGAGGACAGAAATAACCTGAAGAAGTGGAGCTAAAAGCTTTCTGCAAGAAAGCTGCTTCGAAAGCATACACTCGCCTTTATCACCAGATTTCCCCTTGTAAAGCCAAATATAAAAAATCTGGGGATAACAGCGATCAGAGGGTTGTTCTGTCATCGGAGTGGTAAGTGTAAAGGGTAGTTTCGATAAGAGGGGATGAACGGAATGGAAAAAGCTACATTCGCCGGCGGATGTTTCTGGTGTATGGTTACACCGTTTGAAGAACAACCGGGCATTCATGGTATTGTATCGGGTTATGCCGGCGGTCACGTCGAGAATCCAACATATGAGCAGGTCAAAACCGGAGAGACTGGTCATATCGAAGTCGTTGAAATTACATTTGATCCAGATGTATTCCCTTATGAACGACTGCTGGAGCTGTACTGGCCCCAGATTGATCCGACGGATGACGGAGGCCAGTTCCAGGATCGGGGTACACAGTATCGTACAGCGATCTTTGTGCATAATGAACGTCAGCGTGAGCTTGCTGAACAGTCCAAGCAGGACCTTGCAGCTAGTGGACGATTCGATCAACCCATTGTTACGGAAATTCGTGATGCTGTCGTATTTTATCCGGCTGAAGACTATCATCAGGATTATCACAAGAAAAACGAGAAACACTATAAGGAAGACCGTGCGTTATCCGGACGGGACGAGTTTATAGAAGAGAATTGGAAATAGGATAAGTATATCCTGACATGTGAAAAGCCGGAGAGTTCTTTATAGAACTTTTCCGGCTTTTTGGCTAGTGTATGGAACTAGAATCATAGGCATACGATAAAGAGCCAGAAAGACTCTTTTTTATTTTGCAGGAGTGGGCTTCAGTACATATTTGGACAATGTCTCTTTGTTCATGGAATAGATGATATCATCCATATAAGTAGAGATACCTTCTAATGAAGGAACTGAAGCACTAGTGGTGTAGACATGTACATCTTCCAGCTTCTGTGGATCAAGAATGTATCCTGTTTTGGCAAAATCAAGCTGGTACTGTCCATCCTGTGTCTGGTCCACACGCATAAGTGCAGGCTGTGCGTCCTTGAATGTACGCTCGGTCACTTTACCTTTCATCGTGTACAGTTCCAGCTTCTGCCCTGTCAGGACTGTATAGCTGTTACCAGCTGTCTGAATGTAGGCATCACCAGCAATGGCACGTCCCCAAGCGAGCTTGCCATCGATGCCAAAGCCAATCAGTCGGTTACCCGTGTTCTCGAAATTGGCGCGCATAATAATAGAACCATCGCTCAGAATAGCCAGTGATTCACCGCCGCCATCTCCTAGTGTATTCGCACTGGAAGGGAATTGGTAGAAGGACAGACGATTCAACGTACGATCATAGATCTCCACTTTGGGATTCGCGGCTTGTTGCCAGAAGTTGCCTACCTTGGTTTGTTTACTGGCATCCACTACAATTCGACCATGATCAGCCTTAAGCACAGCACCGTTAATCGTCTTTTCGGTAATCAGCTTGCCCTTCTTGTCATATAACGAGATGGCTGAGCGAACCGAACCATTCGATTGTACACCCTGACTTGAAGCAACCATCAGCGTATCGTTATCCAGTAGGGAAATGCTTGCAGGTGAATTCACCGTTTTGACCCAGTTGGTCTTGCCCGATGTATTGAATGAGTACAATTTTTTGGTTTTGTCCGAATACTCTATATACACATATGCTGTACCGTTGCTTGCATATACCGAATCGGAGTAGGTTGTGTAAGGGCCGCTTTTCTCATGGAATATCGTATTCCACTTCAATTGTCCAGTTGTAGCATCGAATGCCTGAAGGGAGTCCAGTTGCCAGTCCAGTGTCGTTTTGCTGCTTGTTTTGGTCACAGGCTGGGCAGCATGCACATATACGAGATTTTTCGAAGGCACGGCATAGATTTCCTTGATCAAAACATCTTTCTCTGTATTGGCCTCAGACAGCAACAGAGAAGATGATGTCCACGCCGGTTTGGGCATGGATTCGGGTGAGGCGGCAGCGTAACTCGTTGTATTCATGGTGAAGAGGAGCATGCCGCTAAGAATGAGGGCAGCCCATGTTTTGGACTTGTGTTTGGTCAATGTATGCAAGTGATAAACCACCTTTCTTCTTCGGTTCAAAATAGAACCGATTGTTGAATTTTACCATTGATGTCACATTGAATTCAACCGAACGTACTGTAACCTTTTATCATTCATATATCGTATTAACTTTGTTTGATGAAGTGGGACGGTTACAGGGATTTCATCTTCTTTCGATGAAGGTGGAAGTCTGATATATTTAGTGCGGTGACAAGCCATATCTGCATAAGACGTTGGATACAACATAGGAATGAACAAGGAGAAGAGCTATGAATTGGAGTGAAAATGTGACCCTATGGGTCATTGGATGTATCATCATATTGTTGATATTGACCTGGATTATTCGGCGTGTTATCGGGCGCGGGCAGCGGATCCGAAGTGAAGCCAATCCTCGTAAGATTACGATAAAGGACATCGACAAGATGGAGGACGGTTCGGAATTTGAATTATATCTCTATCATCTATTTGAAGAGCTCGGGTACGATGAGGTTCATAAAACGACAAGCAGCCGGGACTTCGGGGCTGATCTTGTATTTGTTGATCGACTCGGCAGACGAAGTGTTGTACAAGCAAAGCGATATGGTGCGAACCATCCCGTAGGGTTGAGTGCTGTGCAGGAAATCTATACATCCATGCGTTATTATGAAGCCGACCGATCGATTGTATTGACGTCTGCCCGTTACACCGAAGCCTGCCGGACACTTGCAGCGGTCAATGGAGTGAAGTTGCTGGACCGGGAAGACCTGATGGAGTTAATTCTGTTATTCAAAGCGAAAAGAATGGCAGAAGCACTGGAACTGATTGAGGAAGATGATCACGAACCGATTGAGACGTGGCAGTCCAGGCGAAAGCGGCAATCCCGCTAAGTACTTGGGTGGAAGCCTTTTTAATGGTGTATATGCCCATTCCAGTAGGATGCACCTTCACTTGCGTAGCTGCACATGATATATTGAGTGTATATCAACCAAAGGAGTGTGTAATCCATTATGGCACGTACACAAACACAAAAAGCATTACGCAAAGCAGAACGGTCAGGTAAGTGGTGCACAGAACAGAGTCGGAGAGTCAACGGAGATTATGGTGCACTATCCCAGCATGTACGCCTCATGCCTACAAAGCAGGAAAAATTGCAAAAGGTCAAACACAAGAAGCAGATCATCCAGGATGGTGGTGCTTCTTTTTATTTTGTCTATGAGGTTGCGGGATAAGTAATACGATACGATAGAATTCTTTCTTTGGTTGGAAAGTAATGATGTGGACTGTTAAAATCAATGTATCGTTATGAATTGGACTATTAATCCTTGGATATATAAATGAAGGGAAGAACCTATACATATGACAACAGCGCTGCACATGAATAAGAAAATCGTTCGGCGTTTTTTGCTGCGCACACAAGCTTTACTGGGACGTTGGCCCGCAGTTTCCTCACCTTCGGGACCCGACCAAGTGATGAGTCTGATCCGCTCCCTTGGCTGTGTGCAGATCGATCCTGTGGCTGCTGTAACCGGGAACCAGCATTTGGTGCTGGGTGCTCGCGACCCTGGTTATACTTCTAACAGTTTAAATGCGCTGCTGAGTGATCACAAAGTGTTTGAATATTTTGCAAATGCCGCCTGTGTCATTCCAATCGAAGACTATGCTCTTTTTGAACCTGTGCGTGCTCGGTTAAGGGAGCGTCTGGCTCCGTCCTTACAAGGTCTGGAGAAAACAGTGCAGCATGTGTTACAGCGTTTGAAGGAAGAGGGTCCTTTGCCTTCAAGAGCTTTTCGTGCTGTAGAAAGGGTAAGTGGTTATTGGGACAGTGCGGATGTGCCAAAGACCAAGGATACAACACTTGCTCTGAATCTACTGTTGGACTCCGCTGTGATTCGTGTGGTGGCGAGGCAGGGGAATGAACGTTATTTTCATATTACCGAATCCGAATTGCAGCAACAGGGACTTCCGATGAAAGAAGACATGGATGTGTTTGCCCAGAGACAGGCTCTGCTGGATAAATACATTCATGCATATCGGGTTGTAGATGCCCGTGATCCCCGTCTGGGCTGGCTCAAATCTACAGCGGCTGAACGTCGGGCTGATATCGCTGCCCGTGTGTCAGATGGGCGAATGATCCCGCTTGAGGTGGAGGATGTGGCGACGCCTTATTATATTCGTGCTGAAGATGAGGATTTGCTACTGCATATGGAAAGGGAAGAGCCACACTATGATCCGTCAGGTCCGGTACGATTCTTGCCGCCGCTGGACAACCTGTTATGGAGAAGAGAACGAATCGTGGATTTATTTGATTTTCATTATAAATGGGAGATTTATACGCCAGAGGTGAAAAGAACCTACGGTTATTATGCCATGCCTATTCTTCACGGTGATCGGTTGATTGGACGTATGGACCCCAGACTGGATCGCAAAACTGGAGTACTTACCGTTCGTTTGTTATCGATGGAAGAGACTGCTCCACCTGTGGAGGAATGGATCACGGATTTTCGGGAGGGACTTCAATTCTTTGCGTCCATGCATGGAGCACGTTCCATTACTATCGAGAAGACGGTACCAAAAGAGCTGAAAAAGCTGCTTAAATCAATTTGATTAGGGAATATGCGAGGACAGTAAGGGCATGGGAATTGGAATTATAATGGATAAAAGGATCTAAGAAGGGCAAAAAAAAAGGGGGAGCCAGACGGCTCCTCCTTCAATGATTTTAAAATCATATCTTTAGCAATACATCCGCAGTGCTAAAGAGAGCCTAAGCTCATGACCGCACAAGAATTCTCTAATTCACCAGATGGGGCACTTCAACGTTCGGATCAACGTCTGCTTCATAATCCACACCATCGGTTTCAAAACCAAACAGCTGGAAGAATTCGCGCCGGTAACCTTCAAGATCGGACAGATCGTAGATGTTTTCTGTGGTCAATTCATTCCAGAGCTTCGCCACTTCTTCCTGAACGTCAGCTCTCATCTCCCAATCGTCAATGCGAATGCGACCTTCTGCATCGGTTGGAACTTCTCCCCCCGCATACAGGCGATCAGCGAACAGACGTTGCAATTGCTCAATGCAGCCTTCGTGCAAGCCTTTTTCTTTCATGACTTTGTACAATGCTGAGATGTACAGCGGTACAACTGGAATCGCGGAGCTGGATTGAGTCACCAGCGCTTTGGCTACAGTTACGTATGCACGTCCACCTTTTGCACTCAGACGATCATTCAGCTTGTGTGCAGTCGCTTCCAGATGATTCTTGGCCTGACCGATGGAACCATCACGATAGATGGCATGGGTAAGTTCAGGACCGATGTAGGAGAAAGCGATCGTTGTTGCATCATCAGCAAGCACGCCGCCTTGTTGCAGGGCATCCATCCATAGTTCCCAATCGTCTCCACCCATTACGGTTACCGTCTGACGAATTTCTTCTTCGTTTGCCGGTTCCAGAGTAACGGAGCTGATTTCGCCTGTGTGGAAGTTTACCGTTTTGTTCGTATAGGATTGTCCGATTGGCTTCAGCACAGAGTTGAATACTTCACCCGTGTTCGGATCGGTACGGCGTGCCGAGGCTACGCTGTATACGACCAGATCCACCTGACCGAGTTCACTGCGAATCAGTTCAACGGCTTTGTCTCTTGTTTCGTTTGCGAATGCATCACCTGTAATGCTGTACGATTTCAGACCTGCTTCTTCAGCGGCTTTTTCAAATGCAGCGGAGTTGTACCAGCCTGCAGAAGCCGTACGTTTCTCTGTGGAACTGCTTGGACGATAAATGCCGACCGTATTCGCTCCTGCTCCAAAAGCAGAAACAACGCGTGACGCCAGTCCGTATCCGGTGGAAGCACCGATGACGAGCACATTACGGGGGCCTTTCAGCTCCGGCTGGGATTTTACATAATCAATCTGTTCCTGCACTTGCGCAGCGCAACCTACAGGGTGGGAAGTGGTACAAATAAAACCACGTGTTCTTGGTTTAATAATCATTTATTTGCATCCTTTCATATTCAGCTCATGTTTCAGCATTTCGATAAAATGCTCTTACACATACTTTCTTATTGTAAAACAATTATCTGGGAAACGGAAACTGTTTCGGTTGATTTTGCCGGAAGGGTGGCGTTATAACTTTATTAACTCACAGGCAATGTTGTAGCCTTCTTCTGATTCGGTAATGCTTTTTGTAGAAATGCAACTTCGTCATTGTCGAAGTAATCGATCTTGGTTTTGCCTTAGACTGATTAAGGGCGTGTTGTGGCTGCGTGGATACGTGCTGATCATCTGCACGTTTGGGATACTGATGATCATTTTATCTTTAGTCAAACAAAAAGACCTTGAAGTATTGAAATTTATCAAAGCCTACACAGTTATTTTTAAGCTCAACTGAACATTGACTCGCAATATTACTTAGCTAGATTTGTAACCTTCTTTTCTTTGGGGTGCCGTATTACACACCAATACTGACAAGATCATTGACAAGAAAACTTGGCAATTCGTTGGGAGGAATTTCACATCAACAAAGATGAAATATTGTCGAAAAGCAGGAAAGAAAACGAGGATAAGAACCTATATAATCAGAAGTCCAATTCAAAGCGGGAAATGTTGGTGCTATTTCGGCAATCGTATTGGCTACCCTCTTTTTTGTGAAGCAGAGTCTGCTTGACTACATGCAGTCATAACGAACCCAATTGGATTAAGCAATTGTTTAATGGATTTGCATAGTTTATGGTTGTCATTATTGATATCATGGGCCCAGAAAACATAGTACCTCTTAAAGTCGCTAAAATAGCGACTTTTTTGGTTTTTCGGTAGAAGTTTTTCCCGAGTCGAGTCAAGTATAAGGACTGGTACCGATTAAGATTAGAACAGTACATTTCCGACCACCTTTCGTTAAGCTATTTGAACATGCTTCTATCACGACTGTGATGAGAACTTGTTCAAATTAAGTACGGTCGTAAGGCAAGTCTATAAAAATCCGCCCAACCATAAGCGTTTGTTTGCATTCCTATTAGTCGATTGTCGTAGTATGTGGTCTGGTTTAGGTGGTACAAAAAGAATACAGCCCGTGTATTTCTGAGCCATTGTTCCGTTTCCTGGGTCTTTTGGATCCGTTTGTTCACATCGGGCTCGCTTTCGATCATACGTAATCTAATGTGTAGATGCTCATAAATCTCAGGGGATAGGTGCCTACGTACGACGTGACGATCATCAAACATAAGACGTAAGAAAGAAATAACTGAATTATCATCAACAACAGCGTTAGCTAATACAAGGTCTGCGGCATCGATTATCTCTGGCCGTATAAACTCTTCATAATCTCGAACCTCTACGTTGATTTTTATTCCATATTCAGCGCATTGTTCGCTAAACCAGCGAGCATTACGCTCCAAGGAATCCCCCAAGATATGATAGGTCAGAAGCGATAGTGATTGTTCTGGTTGAAAGGGAGGTGGCACTAGAAAAGTAGGTTCTGTTTTCAAGTAGCTATGATCATCATTCATACATTCATGCTCTAGCATTCGGTCCGCTATTAGGCTCCATTCTGGGAGAAAACTGTACGCTGCACTATAGGTATGATCGTTGAGACCAGCATTCATGCGTTGCGGATTAGCTGCAAGACAAAGCCAGCGACGAAAATCGCTAGATTTGAGAGGTCCTGGCTTGTTCAACTGAAATGTCATATACGTGCATCCCGCTTCAACTTTTTCAATGTCAGGTGGACGATTGTTTCGTGTGTGAAGTTGAAAAGGATGAATATAAGGGAGCGTATCCCCTGCCATTTCCTTTATCGGCAATGGACGATAACGAGTTTCCGGTATGATCCACAGTTCCACTCGGTCGAGCTGAGCTCGTCCCGAAAAATAAGCAGGGAAGGCCTCAAGGATAATCTGGAAGTTATCGTTCTCAATCACCCGGAACGGGCCACTTCCAATAGGAAAACGTGCAAATTCCCCAGGCGATAGTTTTGAGGAAGAAAGGGGAAGGATTGAAGCACGCGGAGAAGCAAACAGTTGGGGAAGAAGATGATAAGGTCGTTTAAGCTTAATCTCTACACAGTAAGGGCCTAATGCTCGAATACGATCCAATGGAAGCTCAGTCCATTCCGTTCGTCCAAAATCAGTAGATGTTAAACGCTTAAGGGTATAGACAACATCCTTCGCATGCAATTCGGAATTATCGTGAAAGAGTATCCCTTTTCGTATGTAAAAAGTCCATGTGGTTTCCATGTTATCCGTTTCCCAGTAATAAGCCACATGAGGAATGATTTCGTTGTTGTCATCACTCATAGTAAGAAGCGTATCAAAGAGTTGCCTAGCCATATGCCACTCTGTGCGTCGAAGGGTAAATATAGGATCTAGATTAGGCATACTTCGGTAAAAGGGCAGACGCAGGGTGTCTAGTTGATAATTCTCAGTCTTATCGACTCGGTAACCATACTGTCCCTCTAGCCAATGTACAAAACGACCACGTGTTATATCATCCGCGTCATGCTCTTCAAGTAATCTTATTCCATCATGAAACCTTCCTTTACTCGTTGCTTCCTGGGCGAGTGTAAGCACTACCTCCGCTTCAGAAGTTAATATCGTCAGTGTTGAACGATTACCTCTTCCGCGCCCTGGGGACCAAGCGATCCACCCAATCGTAGACAAACGACGTACGATCCACTTTACATTACGTGGTGTACAGTTCCATACTGTGCCCAGCTCTTGTAAAGTCGTCTTCTGTGAAATCTGTGGTTCTAGCTTGCCAAATAATTTTTTGAGATTGAAGAAATGCTCCGATAACTGCAGAAGATTCACCTCCAAATAAAAGGGGAAGTTTTAAATCGAAAAGTATACTCTTTTTATATCCCTTTTTTCAACTACAATCATAGCATACGAACCATAAACTTAGCTGGATGGGAGGCTCATATTATGGAAATTATTTTTGCCACTTGGAATCCAAGAAAAACTCAATGGATAAAGGAAGGACTATTGAAATTACCGATTCCAATAAGGGCGTTGTTTGCAGGTGAAGTGGACGAAGTTGATGAGAATGGAAATACCTTTGAGGAAAATGCACTTTTAAAAGCCAACGCAGTTCAGATAGCATTAAATAGGATAATCGTTGCGGAAGACTCAGGATTATGTGTACATGTTTTAGACGGAGACCCAGGTGTTCGTACTGCCCGGTGGGCTCCAGGTACGGATGATGATCGAAGTTTAAAATTGCTTGAGGAGTTAAAACATGTAACCAACCCTTTACTTCGTGCAGCACGATTTAAAAGTGTAATCGCAATCCGTTTTCCGGATGGTAGTAGTTCTTTTACATATGGAGAGTTAGAAGGAAGAATTGCGTTCAGTCAACGTGGTAAACTAGCGAGCGGGTATTCTCGCATCTTTGAGTTACCCAACGGGCTAACCATCGCTGAAAATGGAGTTGAAGTCAATGATCATCATTCGCAGGCTTTAGCAATGGCAACGGAGCGTATTAAAGAATGGATCATTGCTCACGAAGCAAGAGGTGATTCTCTTGACTAAGGATAGAGTAAGTCATTTTGGTAAAGTCAAAGATCATTATTTCCTCGCCATTGGTGCAGCCGTATTAGTCACCTTGCTGTGGTCGACTTCTTACATCCTAAACAAGATTGCATTTCAACATCATATTGGACCTTTTACACTAGCTGGATTACGATACAGCGTTTCAGCAGTAACATTGGTGCTCGTTCGGTTGATTCTGGTAAATCGAAATAGTATAGCACCAAACAAGCATGTTCAGAAGGAAAGAGTACGTATCCAATTACGACCATATTATATAATTGTTCTAGGAGTAACTGGGTATCTAATGGCACAGGGACTGCAGTACGCAGGACAGATACTAATTACACCAACACAAACGAGCATGATGCTCTCCGTTGGTAACACTGCAGCTTTAATTGTACTAGACGTTTGTTGGCTCAGAGAGTTACGTTGTCGCTCATCATTTTTAGGGATATTGGCAGCAATGGCTGGTGTTATCATTTTCTATTTTCCTTGGGATTTTGGGGGAAGCCATTTTACTGGAATTGTTCTAATACTCGCTTCTTGTGCTGGATATGCTATCCATCTGGGACTAACAAGGCACTTACTTAAAAACGGAAAAGCAAGTCCAGGTGATTTAGTTCTCATGCCCATGGCGATTGGTGCCTTTGGGATGTTAGCAATCGGTCTGATTTTTGAAGGTTTACCAAGCTTCTCTTGGCCACTTGTCGGGATCATACTTTGGTTAGGGATCATTAATGGTTCATTTGCATTCTCCTTATGGACTTGGAGTCAAAAGCACTTGCGAGCCTATGAAAACAGTCTAATCAACAATTTGATGCTATTGGAGGTAGCTGCATTGGATATTCTCATTTTACATCGTAATTTTTCGGTTGTTGAAGTGTTGGGACTACTGATTGTAGGATTTGCTGTAGTATTCGTACAAATATACTCTTATTTTAAAAGACCTACTCATCAGCCAGATGATGATTACTTAAACAACTAGACCGCAATTAGTGGAATTCCAGTAGAAATGAAGCCTTGAACCTGTGAACCCGAAAGCCTTGTATTTTGAGGAAGTTAACTCTAAAGAAGCCGATTCCTGGAGGAGTCGGCTTCTTGGGGGCGTTAGCAAGCAATCAGACAATGCCTAGGCGCATTCGATAAGAAAAGAGTACTGTTCTGGATTCTCCGTCAAATACACGATTAGCCAGCGCTCTGAACTCGTCGGCAGCTGTTAATAGATCGTCAGCTCCGAGCTTCAATGCCGTTTGCAGCCCGCCTTGACTCAAGGCCAGATTGACGTAACGATCGGCCGTGAATGTCTCGTGGTGATGAAACACAATTTCCCGAACATAGCGGAACAAGCCAGATTGCTGAATCTGCTGCAGATGTCCATCCTTGCTCCATTTATGTGCCTGGTTCTCTTGGCTAGAAAGTTGTGAAGCACGGTCATCTGCTATAGAGACTAATTGTTGGTAGGCTTGTTCAAGCTGCCAATTCAGCATTGGAGGCCAGTCACAGTCATAAGCGGCGAAGATGCCTCCTGGTCGCAACACACGGGCGAACTCGCGCAGTGTGGGTTGGGGTTCCATCCAGTGAAACGATTGGGAGCAGGTCAACACATCGACACTGCCATCCGGAAGCCCGAGGTCATGAGACAAGCCGGACACAAACCGGAGGTTATCCGGCTTGCCCGCAGATTCCCACTTGGACTCCGCTACAGACCTCATGTCATCGCTGGGTTCGAAGCCAATAATGCGTTCTGCCTTATTAAGCCAAATCCACGAGGATAAGCCGGTGCCACAGCCAACATCTGCGACCATACGTGGTGTTCTGCCAAGATATGTCGTTAGAATATCCACCACTTCAGTGGGAGCGGCGGGTCGATTCTGATCGTATAACGTACCGAAACCTTTGAAACGTTCCACATTGTTGCGTCTGATGTCTTGCATGGATAAACCTCCTTCGGTCAGATGTAGATTGAGAGTCACCTGATATCAAAAGTTGTATAGGCCTATATTATATCATTCATTGTCGGGTTGTTTGTTCATGACGTTCTGCAAATGTTCAACGGCTTTGATGTGGCGCCTGAGCAACTCTTGTCCAACATGAGCGGGCTCGATTACGGTCAACTCGGAACCAAACGATAGCAGAAAGGAGTATAGCCATTCCCCTACATTCAGTTCGAGAGACACACGCAGTCTGCCATCCGGCTCATTTGTAATGAGAGACGGTTCAAAAAAATCATGAACTCGGTATGCGATAGTGCTAGAGAATGAGAGTGTCAGAGGCGTCATGGCGGTGGCAGCCTCTGATTCAGGATGGGTTGATTCTGCAGTGACGGGATGATCATGTTTTCGCGTCAGAAAAGTCAACTGGGTGATCCGTTTCATCTTGAATGTCTCGAATTCTCTCCGATCAGGATCATCATGAATATATCCTTTGAAGTACCACGTACTATTCTTGAATATAAGCTTTTGTGGCTCCACAGTCGGGATGCTTTTCTCACCATCCGAATTAACATAATGAAACGTAATCAGTTGATTCGTTAATATAGCCTGTTTCACCTGATTGAACAGTTCTCTCTCTTGCAGGGGGATGCTGCCCCATGGTGAGAAATTGAATTCGATCCAATCCAGTTTGTGATCAAACAAGGCGGTTAACCGTTGAAGCATATGGGCACTGTTCAGATGGGGAATCGCACTGACGCTATAGAGACCCATCAAAATTTCATTTTGGTCTTCTTCCGACAGCAGCGACTTGTCCATGACATAGTTGTCCATCAGATGAATACCGCCATGCTTGCCGGTCGTGGTATAGACGGGAATACCCGCAGCGCTCAGCCGGTCGATATCACGGTATACCGTGCGTACAGAAATCTCGAACAAACGGGCGAGTTCGGGGGCAGTAGCTTTCTTTTTCTCCAATAACAAAAGCAACATTCGAAATAATCGGTTATTTTCCATGCCATGATTATACCATGACAATAGGTGTCAGGGTATGGATGGTACACTGGTTACATAGTCTTTGTTGAGATAAGAAGGAGGAACTGATCATGACAATGAAAGAAGGATTTTACTGGGGTGGCGCAACGGCTGCCAATCAATTCGAGGGTGGATGGAATCAAGGTGGCAAAGGGCCAAGCACGTCTGACATGATGACAGGGGGGACCCACACGATCCCACGCCGGATTACGCCTGTATTGGAAGAGGGCACGTATTATCCGAGCCATGAGGCGGTTGATTTTTACGGACATTACAAAGAAGATATTGCCATGATGGCAGAGATGGGTTTCAAAATGTTCCGCATGTCCATCAACTGGTCCCGTATCTATCCAAATGGTTACGATCTGGAACCAAACGAAGAGGGATTGCAGTTCTACGATAATGTTTTTGCCGAGTTGAAAAAGTACAATATTGAGCCGCTCGTAACGATCTCCCATTATGAAACGCCATTCGGTCTGACACAGAAGTATAACGGTTGGGCTTCCCGTGAAGTCATCGACTGTTATATCCGTTACTGTACAACCCTTTTCAACCGTTACAAGGATCAAGTGAAATACTGGCTGACATTCAACGAGATCAACTGTCTGACAATGCCGATGGGTGCTTATATGGCGGCAGGTATTCTATTTGAAGGCAAAGAGACGCTGGTTGACGGAGTAGATGATCCACAGACTCGTTTCCAGGCATTGCATCATCAATTCGTCGCGAGTGCCAAAGCAGTGAAGCTGGGACATGAGATCAACCCTGATTTCCAGATCGGCTGTATGGTCGCTTTCATGACAACCTATCCAAACACATGTAACCCGGACGACATGTTGCTCGCACAGAAAAAAGACCAAATCTCCAATATGATCTGCGGTGATGTTCAGGTTCGTGGTGCATACCCTGGATTCGCCAAACGTTTCTTCGCGGAGCAGGGTATCCAGATCGAGATGCAACCGGGAGACGAGAAGACTCTGCGTGAAGGTTGCGTAGACTTTTACTCCTTCAGTTATTACATGTCTTTGGTTGAAAGTGCAGACGAGTCCCTCGAGAGAGCAGAAGGTAATCTGCTTGGCGGTATCAAAAATCCATATCTCGAAGCCTCCGACTGGGGTTGGCAGATCGATCCGAAAGGACTGCGTTACACGTTGAATCATCTGTATGATCGTTATCAGATTCCATTGATGGTGGTTGAGAACGGTCTGGGTGCTGTTGATGTGGTAGAGGAAGACGGCTCCATTCAGGATGACTATCGCATTGATTATCTGAAAGGTCACATTGAACAGATGAAAGAAGCGGTAGCTGACGGCGTAGATCTCATTGCCTACACGATGTGGGGATGTATCGACCTGGTTAGTGCTTCAACTGGAGAGATGAAGAAGCGTTATGGCTTCATTCATGTCAATAAGGACAACGACGGTAATGGGGACCTTAGCAGAACACCGAAGAAGAGTTTCCACTGGTACAAAAAAGTCATTGAATCCAATGGTGAAGAATTATAATTTGGCGTAAAAATACAAGACATGCCTGTTCCCTTAAATGGGACAGGCGGGTTCATATGGTCCTGAACGAGTTCAGAACTACGATATATGAATGTAGAAATACCCGGCGATCCTTCAGTTAAGGAAAGCCGGGTATTTCTTTGTGCAGTACAATAGCTAGCCTATGCCAGTCTTCTGGAATGCAATGGGGACATGCGCTCCAAATGACGCTGATAAAACCATATGCATGTGGAGAGCCAGCAACCACTTAAGAAGTATCCGCCAACGATATCACTTGGATAGTGAACACCCAAGTAAATACGACTTATCCCGATGGTCACTATAAAGACGGCACTGGCAATGATCATCAGCACACGACCGGTGACGGTGGGTACATGTTTCCAGATCAGAAAGGCCAGTCCACCATATAGGCTGAACGCTGCCATGGAATGTCCGCTGGGGAAACTGTATCCACTCACTTCGATAATCCGGTTAATGGTAGGTCTGGCACGTTGGAATACCAGCTTGAGCAATGCATTTAACAGGGTTGAACCGACGAGTACGCAAGCCAGGAAAAGCAGTTCGCGTTTGTGTCGAAGGCACACGTATAACACAATCATGGCGATGATTGTAATGATAACCACGGGTTTCCCGCCGCCAATCCAGGTGAACAACTGCATGAATTGCGTCATACTGGCGGATTCCAAACCCTGAATCCATCCAATTAGGGTATCATCAAATCGATGAATCTGGTTATCACTGATGGACAGGGCGATGCTTACAAAAGCGATCATGCATAACGCTGCCACGAGCAGCGGGAATGAGATGTTCCTTTTCCAGTTTTGCATCAAATGTTCAGTTCCTCCGCGATGTTTGATTTTGTAGGTTGTGTCTGCGAATGCGATCATAGCCATATTGGTATTGTGCTATAATTTTACAATAAATATTGCAGCAATAAAAATATATAACCTTAACACGGTTGTTCGAGCAGAGAATCTTATAGGGGAGTGGGCGGAATGAAACGACGGTTGATGATGTGCATGTTGGTCTTACTGTTGGTTATGTCAGGGTTAGCTCTATTTCCCGGAGAGAAAGTGTATGCTTGCAGTTGTGTCGAGAGTGATGTTCAAGAGAGATTGGAAACGTATACCACGGTATTTACAGGAAAAGTAGTGAAGAAAGGCGATTCTCAGCAATCGAAGCATGATGGCATCTTAAGAGAGTATACCTTTGATGTAGATACTGCATGGAAGGGAGTCAGTGCCAAAAAGATGAAAATTGTGGGGAAGGACGGAGGGTCTGACTCCTGTGGCATTCAATTTGAAAAGAATCAGTCCTACCTGATCTTTGCCAGTCTGGATGAACGAGACAACAGGCTGCATACGAATCTGTGCAGTGGCAATGTTCCTGTCGAACAAGCCGGAGATGATCTGAAATTACTGGGCGCGGGCAAGGTTGTAAGTAAAGAAGATTTTGGAGAAATCACCGATGGGAGAGGTGAATATTTCCAACTCATCTTATACGGCACAGTCATTCTATTGGCAGCGTTGGCAATCGTTTGGATATGGAAACGAAAGAAAAGAATCTGATTGCACAACGAAAAAAGAAGCCAATCCCCGTACAGAGCGTTAAGGTACATTAACGTTCTGTACGGGGATTTTCAGGATTGGCGACATATTTTATCTGATTGGAGTCGAGATTATCGATCCGATGGAACTAGTTCAGCTGCAACATGTATTCATAAGCCGTGATACCGAATACCCGTTTGAAATGTCGGTTCAGATGGGTCAGATCGACAAATCCGCAATCGGCAACAGCAGCATAGACGTCCTTCTGCTTTTCGATAGATTGACGGGCACGCTCAACCTTGCAGTTCAAGAAAAACTGGTAGGGGGATATGCCCGCATGTGACTTGAATTCACGGATAAATTGAAACTTGGACATGCCAAACTCGGAGCTCAGGTTGTCCAGCTTGAGCACATCTTCGGTACTGCAAAACATGATTTCCTTCGCTTTTCTAACCAGGCTGTCCTGAGGCAACCAGAGCTTGGTATCCATCTCCTTCTGAGCCAGAAGATGAACCAGATCGAAGAGCCGTTCGCTGCACTCGGCTTCGTCCTGTCTGAGTTGAACAGCGTCGTTCAGCATCAGGATGTGACGTGCAAGCTCGGGATCATAGACGATGGGGTTTACAAAACGCAATTCCTTTTTGCCTATAATCTCCTCTACCAAATCCGGCTTCAAATACAGCATCACATAGTCAATGCCAGCCTTATCATAGGAGCTTCCATCATGAGACTGTTCACGGTTGAACAACATGACACCATTTTGGTGTGAAGCCTGATATTGTCCGTCCAGGTTGTATTGTTGAATGCCGCGCAGCGTTACGCCAACCGCATACTCTTCGTGGCAATGTTTTTTGTATGCAAAATCAGTAAAGCTGGCGGATAGTGCCAGCACGTCTTGCGACTTTTTATAGTTAAACCGTTCCATGCAGCACACCTCCCAAGCTTTAGATTAATCCGGATACTATAATGGCTGAGTATAACAAAAAAAGGGCCATGAGAATACTTAGTATTTTCTGGTGGCGATTCAGTAATGTCTTGAAGACCGTACCAAACACAACCCAACTGGAATAGGCCAGAAAACCAATGAAGGTAATGAGCAGCACGAACAGGAACGAAGAAAATGAACTTTGATAAAAGGGCAATACGTAGCTTGGAATGACAGTGAAAGTAAACAAGACGACCTTTGGATTCACAAATTGCATGATGAAACCATTCCAGAATCCGGTAACTTGTTTCGGTGCATCCTCGGTGGTACCCATCTTGTAGATCTGGTACGCCAGATACACCATGTACAGGCCGCCGACAATCTGCATCACCTTCAGGATTCCGGGCAACACTCCGGCAAGAAGCTGATTAAGAAAAGCTGAAGCGGTGAGCAGCAGACCAAATGCCAGCGTAGCTCCCCATACATATTGCATCGTTTGACGTGCTCCAACATGTTGTACGGAAGAAAGAATTACGATATTGCTGGGGCCGGGGGTGAATGTAACGACGATGCAGTAGATTAAAAAAGATGCAAGATTCATAATGATGATGCTCTCCTCAGGTTGTAGTTTAGTTCCATGATCATACGTCCAGAGGGAGAAACCATATAGTACATTATTGCAGCAGGTACACGGTTAGCAACAGGAGCTTCCTTTTAAAAGATAAGGGGGAGTTTTCTTTTTGAATGATTGCGTTTACAATTTAAACGAAGTACAAGGTGATCAGACGACTTGAGGAAGTGAACAGAATGAAAAAAATGCTGCTGGTTTATATTTTGCTAATCTCAGCATTTGCGCTGTATGTATTGAGATTCGAATACACCAGCCAGGTAAACAGTTCATGGGAGGACCGGGGGCTGCGCGGCGATATCGGGGAGACGTATATCATGATTACATTCCAGTCCGGGCTGGAGTATTGGAAGAGCCCGCTCAAAGGCTTCGAAGATGCCGCGGATGCGCTTGGCGTGACCGTAGAATATCGCGGGGCTACCCGGTATGATGCGAAGGAACAGACCATGGTGATTGAGCAGGCCATCGCTCGTAAACCCGCAGGCATTGCCATATCTGCGATCGATCCCCAATCGCTAATTCCAGCGATTAACAAGGCAATCGACGCAGATGTCCCTGTTGTATTATTCGACGCGGATGCACCTGGTAGCCAGGCCTATTCTTTTCTTGGGACAGATAATTATAAGTCGGGTGTAATGGCTGCCGATAAAATGGCTGAACTGCTGGGACGTGAGGGAGAGGTCGCGGTATTAACCTTGCCTGGACAACAAAATCATGAAGAACGGACGAAGGGCTTCCGCGATACGATTGAGGAGAGATACCCCTCTATGCAGGTCGTTGAAGTTGCAGACGGACATGGTGATGCGATGGTATCCAGAGACGAAACACAGAGAATGATGAAGGAACGTCCGGAGCTGGCGGGCATTTTTGTGACTGAAGCCACCGGGGGAGCAGGAGCGGGTGAAGCCGTTCAAACTGCAGGGGACAGACATCCATTGCAGATTATTTCGTTTGATACGAATAAGGCTACATTGGATATGATCAAGAACGGTACGATCTCGGCTACGATTGCACAGGGAACCTGGAATATGGGATATTGGTCACTCCAATATTTGTTCCATCTGCATCACCAGTTAACGGTTCCTGCCCCATCCTCCTCCGGTGAAAATGCACCGCTTCCCGTGATGGTGGACACAGGGATCTCTGTGGTGACACGCTCGGATGTGGATGATTACTATGCCAAATAACAAGGAATATTTCAAGAGTCCAAGGCCTTGGAGCAGGAGAGCTATTCGCTCAACTTTCAGGAACAGGATTCGGCGTTTACGCTTGCGTAATATGCCCCTTCGCTACCAGCTGATGCTGCTTTTTCTGCTATTCGCCATTGTACCTTCCGTAGGACTCGGGTTGCTTGTGAACTGGACGGTGGAGCGGGTAGTTGAGCGGCAGGTTGAGGGGCATACCATGCAACTGATTGGCAAAGTGAATGAAGCTCTGAACAGCAAGATGGAGAATTTGCAAAACATGACGTACCTGATTGCATTTGACCCGGAAGTTGATGCTTTTATGGACGACAAAATGCCGCCGAATGATGATGCAGGCATCCAGCCGATGACCATGGACGCAAATGCCGAAACGGAGCAAAATCGGTTATATGGCATCAAGCAAACCTTGCAGGGGTTCACAACGTTGTATCCTGAAATCGCCGGAATTGTTCTCGTCAATGGAAATGGTGATTATATTAGCAACGAGATGTATCCCCGAGATGAACAGAGTCTTATCCAGGAAAGTTGGTACCAAACAGCTTCGGCCAACCCGGGCATTTTCATGGTATTGGGTCAGCCAAAAGAGCGTAATCTCACGACACATGTACGTTACAAGGATGATGAGATTGTATCGGTTGCGCGTTCCATAACGGATGAAGCGTCAGGACGTGTACGTGGAGTTATTATGATTGATCTTAAACTAAGATCTGTCTCTCAGGCTGCCCGTAATGTAACCTTGGGGAAATCTGGTTATGTCATGGTGACAGATGCAGAGGGCCAAAGTGTATACAAGCCGGAACATCCGCTAATAGAACACATTCCCACAGACTGGTTCCCCTCCGGTGAGCGTGGAACGTTTACCGCCGAAACAGAGGGTGGAGCTTTATTATTCATGTACCAGTCTTCAACGTTTACGGGGTGGAGAACGGTAGGGGTATTTCCCACAAGAGAATCGATATCCGAAGTGCGTCAAATCCAGTTTTACGTGGTTAGCTTTGTATTTGTAGTGTGTTTGTTCGGCCTGAGCGCTTCGTTATGGTTCTCGCGTTCCATTGCTCAGCCCATTTTTCGGCTCATGTCCTATATGCGCAGGGCGGAGACTGGTAATCTCAGAGCAGGACGATGGAGTGATCGCGCTGATGAGATTGGCATGCTTGGCAACAGTTATAACCGAATGCTGGCACAGATTCGACAGCTGATATCACTAAATGAATTGCGGGAGCGGCAGAAGCGCGACGCTGAAATGCGAAGTTTGCAGGAGCATATCAAACCTCACTTTTTGTACAATACCCTGGATACGATTCATTGGATGGCACGCAAAGAGGGTGCAGAAGATGTATCCGGCATGGTTAGTGCGTTATCTCGATTATTTCGCATAGGGCTTAGTAAAGGACAGGATTACATTCCGCTGCACTCCGAGATTGAGCATATGACCAGCTATCTGCAAATTCAGCAGACACGATACCGTGATCGTCTTCAGTATACATTGAATATTCCAGAGGAGCTGCGGGATCTTTTCGTGTTAAAGCTGCTGCTTCAGCCTCTGGTAGAGAATGCAATCTATCATGGAATCAAGGGCAGGCGTGGGCCGGGACACATTCGTGTGGAGGCCAGATTAGAACATAGCAGACTGCTGCTGACCGTTCAGGATGATGGAGCGGGGATGTCCAAAGAACGGCTTGCCGAGATGCAGCATCTGCTCGAAGCTCCTTTGGCAAGTCTGGAAGCGTCCTCGCCTGGTATAACAGGCAAAAGCTATGGAATGTTGAACGTGCAGGCCCGTATCCGACTGTCCTTTGGCGATGAGTACGGTATTGTGCTGGAGAGCGACGAAGGTGAAGGAACTAGTGTAACCGTCATTCATCCGTTGATGCGAGAGCTTCCGCCAACGCAGCAAGTCAATAACGAAGAGAGACAGGAGGAGAGTGAATGGAAAAATTCATAAAACCGACAGCGATGACTTTCACTGAAACAGATGATATATCCGCATCAACCAACGTAATTGAAATTTCTCCTGATAGCCATATGGCCAAGAAGTACCGCGTACTCATCGCCGATGATGAGCCTATCATTCGTGAGGGAATTCGGGATGCAATCGACTGGGAGGCTCTTGGGATGGAGGTTGCGGGTGAAGCAGAAGATGGTGAAGAAGCACTGGAACGGGCTGCTGACTTGGGTGTGGATATTGTTCTCGTCGATATGAATATGCCATTCCTGAACGGAATTGAACTAATTCGTGCTCTGCAGCAGAAGTGCCCGGGCTGTCGTTACCTGATCATTTCGGGACATGATGAATTTGCATATGCGCAGGAGGCGGTTCGTCTTGGCGTAGAAGATTACATCTTAAAGCCTGTACAAGCAGATCAATTATATGCTGCGCTTGAACGATTGCATCAGCGGCTTACTGAAGAGCATCAGAGGATGTCATATGTACAACAGGCTGCTCATCAGATTGAGCGCAATATCCCGCTGCTTCGCCAGCGATTTATGCTGGAGTGGCTGGAAGGGCAGGCTGAGGGGAGAAATCTGACCGAGCAGCTTGTGTTTTTGCGTTTGCCCACCATCCCACCTGTGCAGATTGGGATCGTGCGCTGGCCTGCCGCTGAAGCACGTCAGACGATTATGAGAGAGAATGATCGTCAATTATTTCTGTTTGCAGTGGAAAATATAATCAGTGAACTGCTGGGAGACCTGCCGCATGTCCTGTTTCGGGACGCAAGCGGATTGATTGGCATGTGTCTGTGGCAGGAAGCCCCCGAAGAAATAGAGTCCCTTCTGGAACAGCAGATCAGTTCTTGCCTGAATATTGCCATTCATGCTCATGTGGAGACACATGCGGGAACACTGGAGGAAACGCCGGATACGTACCGTCATTGTCGTGAACTGGTATACGGGGAAGTGCAGTTGTCCCCTCTGGTTCGGCGGGCAAGACAACTTATTCACGAAGAGTATACCGAGCGGGAACTCACCTTGGAATCGCTCGCTTCCCGTCTACAAGTATCAGCCGTATACCTTAGCCGTGTACTGAAGAAGGAGCTGAACGATTCCTTCGTCACGCTCGTCACACATGCTCGTATTCGAAAGGCTATACAGTTGCTGGACTCAACAACACTGCCAATTCACACCATATCCGAGCGTGTAGGTTATGACACCCAGCATTATTTCAGCACCGCGTTCAAAAAAACAATGGGCATTTCGCCTGCGCAGTATCGAAAGAACGGAGGGACGGCTCATCATCCTTCAGCGAATCGAATATAGTATTACACTTGATTATTAAGACGTGTGATGAATGAGATGGATGTGTTCTACTTCGTGTGAAGCGAAGCGGAGCATGTCCTTTTTTTGTCCTGAAATGATCCCTTACGGATTACCCTCATAATTATGTTTCCATCAAAAGTTAAATTTTTATAAAAAAGGTTCAAAACGTGCAAAGACCTTGCAGCATCTCGAATGCTACCATTGGTCTCAGATAGGAAAGGCAAGCAACAGGATGCACTACATGCATTGTAAGCGTTATCTTAAAACTCATTCAGAACCGTATGACGTGAGGAAAGGGGAACTTCATATGAAAAAAGGAGCAATGCTCATCTTATTTCTGGTGATGACTTTGATGCTCTCGGCCTGCAATCTGGCAGAGAGTGGTCCAGGCAGCAAGGAGAAGGGATATGTCGGTATCTCGATGCCAACCAAATCATCAGAGCGATGGGTAGGCGACGGGGAGAACATGGTCCGTCTGTTTCAGGAGCAGGGGTACAAAACCGATCTTCAGTATGCTGAGGATGTGGTCGAAAATCAGATTTCCCAGATTGAGAACATGATCACCAAAGGCGTGGATGTGATGGTCATCGCGTCCGTGGATGGCAACACATTAACGGATGTAATCAAGAAAGCGCATGACGAAGGGATACAAGTAATCTCGTATGACCGGCTCATTCGCAATACGCCATATCTAACCTATTACGCCACGTTCGACAATTTTAAGGTGGGTGTGCTTCAAGCCTCCTACATCGAACAAAAACTTGGACTCAAGGATGGAAAAGGACCGTATAACATTGAGCTGTTTGGTGGCTCTCCTGATGATAATAACGCCTATTTCTTCTTCGACGGTGCGATGTCTGTGCTGAAGCCGTACATCGATTCCGGCAAACTGGTGGTACGGAGCAAGCAGATGACGATGGCTCAGATTGCGACCTTGCGCTGGGACGGAGCACTGGCCCAGTCACGGATGGATAACCTGCTGAGTGCGTATTACTCGAGTGATAATCTGGATGCAGTATTATCTCCTTATGATGGAATCAGTATTGGTATCATCTCATCCTTGAAAGGGATTGGTTACGGTACTTCGAACAAACCGCTGCCCGTTATTACAGGACAGGATGCCGAACTTGCCTCGATCAAGTCCATTGTGGCCGGGGAACAGACGCAGACGGTGTTCAAGGATACACGGAAGCTAGCCGAGAAGACGGTAGAGATGGCCAATAGTATTTTGCAAGGAAAACAGGCGGAAGTCAATGATAAAACATCATATAACAACGGAATTGAGGTTGTTTCGGCGTATCTCTTGGATCCCATCTCGGTGGACCGTACAAATGTGGAGCAGGATATCGTTGGTACACAGTATTACACGAAGGAAGAAATCGGACTGAAATAATAAATGAAAGGAGCACATCCCATGGCCGGAATCATTCTGGAAATGAAAAACATCACCAAAACCTTTCCTGGCGTCAAAGCGCTGGAAAATGTCAATCTGAAAGTCCGTGAAGGCGAAATTCATTCCATATGCGGTGAAAATGGCGCAGGTAAATCTACGTTGATGAAGGTACTGAGTGGTGTATATCCACATGGCACGTATGAAGGCGACATTTTATTTCAGGGCAAAAATTGTGAGTTCAAGGATATTAAGCAGAGCGAGGATCTGGGAATCGTCATTATCCATCAGGAGCTGGCGCTGATTCCCTACCTTTCAATCGCGGAAAATATATACCTGGGTAATGAACGTGCCAGCAGAGGAATCATCGACTGGAAGGAAACTTTTGTGGGTACACGGGAGCTACTCTTGAAGGTGGGACTGAGCGAAAATCCGAACACGCTGGTATCCAGCATCGGGGTAGGCAAGCAGCAACTGGTCGAAATTGCGAAAGCGCTCTCCAAAAAGGTACGGCTGCTTATTCTGGATGAGCCAACCGCTGCGCTGAATGAGGACGACAGTGAAAATCTGCTGCAATTGATGCTGGAATTCAAGAAACAGGGCATCGCCTGTATCCTGATCTCACACAAGCTGAATGAGGTATCCAAGGTATCCGATTCGGTGACCATTTTACGGGATGGCAAGACGATTGAGACGTTGGATATGAAGAAGGAAAAAGTGACGGAGGACCGGATTATTAGCGGAATGGTAGGACGTGATCTCACCAGCCGTTATCCGGAGCGTCATGCCACCATAGGGGAAGTCATCCTTGAGGTAAAGGACTGGACGGTATATCACGAACATCATGCCGAGCGAAAAGTACTGGATCAGATCCACATGAATATCAGACGTGGTGAGATTGTAGGCATTGCCGGGCTGATGGGCGCTGGGCGTACCGAGCTTGCCATGAGTATCTTTGGTAAATCCTATGGCCGGAATATTTCGGGACAGCTCATTAAGGATGGTAAACCGATCCACAACAATACCGTCACAGAGGCTATTCAGAACGGGTTTGCTTATGTGACAGAAGACCGCAAGGAATACGGACTCATTCTGATGGATGACATCAAGCGCAATATTTCCTTAACGGGTCTGAGCAAGCTGACGCGAAATGCAGTAGTGAACGAGCGCGAAGAAGTGCTGGTAGCGGAAGAGATGAAGAAAAGCATGAATATCAAAGCACCAAGTATTTTGCAGAAGACCGGCAATCTGAGTGGGGGTAACCAGCAAAAAGTGGTGCTCAGCAAATGGATTTTTGCCGGACCGGATATTCTTATCCTGGATGAACCCACCCGCGGTATTGATGTGGGAGCGAAATTCGAAATCTATACGATCATTCATCGGCTTGCTGCTGAGGGCAAGGGCGTACTGGTAATCTCATCCGAGCTTCCGGAGGTTCTTGGCCTGTGTGACCGGATCTATGTGATGAATGCCGGGCGAATCACCGGTGAAGTCAGCCGGGAGCAAGCATCGCAGGAAACGTTGATGAGATATATGACCAAGTCTGGAGGCGGCAAGCATGGAAATGATAACAAAACTGTTCAAAAATAATATCCGTCAATACGGCATGATTATTGCCTTGGTAGTGATTATGCTCTTGTTCGAGGTACTGACAGGCGGGCTGTTGCTCAAGCCGATTAATATTACGAATCTGATCTTGCAGAACAGCTACATTTTGGTGCTGGCGATCGGAATGGTGCTGGTCATCATTACCGGGCATATTGACCTATCTGTCGGTTCCATTGCAGCCTTTGTCGGTGCCGTTGCCGCGATTATGATGGTTGATTGGCAGCTTCCGGCTTGGCTTGCGGTCATCGCTTCCTTGCTGGTTGGCGCTTTGATCGGTGCATGGCAAGGCTTCTGGATCGCCTATGTGCGAATTCCGGCATTTATCGTGACGCTGGCAGGGATGTTGCTGTTCCGCGGCTTGACGATGATCGTGCTGGAGGGGCAGTCCATCTCTCCTTTTCCGGGTGGATTCCAGAAAATAAGCTCGGGCTTCCTGGCAGACATTCAATTCTCAGGTTTCGGTCTGGTATCCATTATTGTGGGTCTTGTGCTCACCGTCTGGTACATCGTTAATGAACTGCGGGAACGCCGCTCCCAGCGAAAATATGGGTTTGAGGTCGTTTCACAGGGACTGTTTCTACTCAAGCTGATTGTGGTAGCTGTCGTGACGAATCTGTTTACGTTTGTCCTCGCAAGTTATGCGGGTATTCCGAATATCCTGGTCCTGCTGTTTGTCTTGATCGTTGTGTACTCCTTCGTGATGAATCGTACCGTCATGGGACGTCATGTGTATGCGCTTGGAGGTAATGAGAAGGCTGCTGGTCTGTCCGGAGTCAAAACGAAAAAGGTAACCTTCTGGGTGTTCGTTAACATGGGTACGCTTGCCGCAGTATCCGGTTTGATCTTCGCCGCACGTCTGAATGCGGCTACGCCAAGGGCGGGTACCAACTTCGAGTTGGATGCCATTGCGGCCTGTTTCATCGGTGGTGCTTCCGCTTCAGGGGGTATAGGTACGGTATTTGGTGCTATTATCGGTGGTTTGGTAATGGGTGTGCTGAATAACGGGATGTCCTTGATTGGTCTCGGCATAGACTGGCAGCAGGGGATTAAGGGATTGGTTTTGCTGCTGGCTGTAGCATTTGATATCTATAATAAAAATAAAAGATCGGCGTAACACTTAATAAAATGAAAAAACAGACCATGATCTCAGGATCAGGTCTGTTTTGCTGTATGCATAGCTTATTTACATCAAGGCATCGAGGAAACGTGTGGCGATGCCAAAATAGATAAACAGGGACAAGATATCATTCAATGTAGTGATTAACGGGCCAGAGGCGACAGCCGGGTCGACTTTGAAACGACTAAGTAGAAGCGGGATGCATGTACCGGTCAGTGTACCAATGACAAGAGTGAGGAACAGAGATACCCCAATAATGGCACCCAGCAGCCAGTCCCCTTGCCAGAAATAAGCAATGACGGTGATCAGTAATCCGCATACCAAGCCAATCATCGTGCCTACTTTGATCTCCCGACCAATCAGTGCGAGTACGGTGGCTTTGTCGAGCTTGCGCCCGATTAATCCACGTACCACAACAGCCAGAGACTGCGTCCCTGTGTTCCCCGTCATACCCGCAATCATCGGCATGAAGAATGCCAGTGCTACAACCTGATTCAATGTATCTTCGAAAAAATCCACGATACTTCCCGAGATTAATCCAATCAATAGTAGCAATATGAGCCAGGGAAGCCTGCGTCTGACGGCAACGAGTGGTTTGGTATCAAAGTCGATATCTTTACCGCCACCACCCATCTTGGCCAAATCTTCACTGGCTTCATCCATAATAATATCAATGACATCATCCATCTGAATGATACCGCATAGCCTGTGATTCTCATCCACTACCGGAAGCGCAATGAACTCATAACGCTGCAGAAGCTGTGCCGCTTCTTCCTGGTCCATATCCACTGTTGCATGGATTACCCGCCGGGTCATCAGTTCTTCAACCTGGGTCTTGTCGTCAGCCAAGGCAAGAGATCGATAACTCACGACACCGACCAGTTTGCCTTCATCATCGGTCACATAGAGGTAACTGGAGGGGGAGATATGCATGGTGCCTTGCGATTGCCGTAGGGCTTCCTTTGCTGTCTCGTGGGAGAGCAGGGTCCGGTACCGATCTGTCATGATGCGCCCTGCTGTCTCTGGTGGATAACTAAGCACGGATCGGATAATGGCAGAGTGATCCAGGTTCATATTGGACAGTAATTCTTCTCTGCGTTTGGCAGGCAAATCGTGCATGAATCGGATCAGATCACTTTTGTCCATCTGCTGCATGACTTCAAGTGTTCGTTCCGGCCCGAGTCGTTCAAACAGCTGAATCTGTTCGTGCAGCTTCAAGGTCTCGGCGAGATCTGCAAGGGCATCGGGTTTGAACAGGAGAAGAAACCGATTGGTTTCTTCTTCAGGGAACTTTTTATATACAAGTGATAGGTCGTAGGGATGCAGTTCTTTCACCAATTTATAGAAATCGGGCAGGTTCCGCGATTGCACATGTTGTACGAGTTGTTCGCTGATCTCTTCAACAGAGAAATCTTTCTTGGTATGAGGTCCGTTCATATTGACACTCCTTTCTAAACGGTTAGCTTCATATTTTTAAACGGAATGGGTTGGCGGTTAAACAATGAAGGGGAAAGAGAGTATCAAAAATGATATTGTAATCTTGCTCAAACATTCGATATGGGCTTACAAACAGTCGCTGCAAGGATATACTTGTTGTACAGCAACAAAAGAGGAGGACATGTGCGAGTGGAAGCAGATATCAGATCACAATTGCTCAGTCTGGCTGAGCCGGAATATCAGAAATTTTCAGCTGCGCTCATTCCCAATATCACCAATGTACTAGGTGTGAGATTGCCAGCTTTACGGAAGATTGCCAAACAGATTGCTGCCGGGGACTGGCGCACGTATCTGGAGACGGCAGACGATGAATACTTTGAAGAAGTGATGCTGCAAGCGATGGTGATTGGACATGTACAGGCCGATCTGGACGAGCTGCTGAAGGCCATTGAAGCATTTGTACCGAAGATCGACAATTGGTCGGTGTGCGACAGCTTCTGTGCAGGACTGAAATATACGAAGGTGCATTCGGAGTCAATCTGGGCATTCTTGCAGCCCTATCTGAGATCAGATCAGGAATATGAAATCCGGTTTGGCGTGGTGATGCTGTTGAATTTTTATCTGGATGAGCGATATATCGATCAGGTTCTAACTGCATTGGATCAGATCCGGCACGAGGCGTATTATGTGAAAATGGCAGTCGCCTGGGCCATCTCGATGGCTTATGTGAAACAACCTGAAGTGACCATGCGTTATCTGAAGCATAATACCCTGGATGATTTTACGTATAATAAGGCACTTCAGAAAATCACGGAATCTTATCGCGTGGATCTGGAGAACAAGCAGATCATCCGCAGTATGAAACGAAAGGTGAAGAAGCGGGCTACATCCTAGCATTAAGCATTCCACCGGGGAGAGGGCGATAAACGGATGAGAAAAAAGTTGATGTACACCACGATGCAGTTGGACGGTCGTCCATGGGTGCTGCTCGCTACGGAACAAGGATTGTGCCGAGTGGTCATGCCCAATGAAACGATGGAGGACTGGAGCGGCTGGATACAAAAAGTTGCACCTGGTGTGGAACTGGAAGAGAACGAGGATGCTCTGAAACGAACAGGTATGATGGACTGGCTGCAGTCCTATTTTGCAGGAGAACCCATGGCTTATACAGATGCAGTCCCACTGGACTTGATCGGAACGAACTTCCAGCAGGAGGTATGGAGAGAGCTAGGGCGTGTGCCTTACGGTGAAATTCGGACCTATGGTGACATCGCCACTGCGATTGGAAGACCTTCGGCTGTGCGAGCAGTTGGTGCTGCAAATGGAGCCAATCCGATTCCGGTTCTGTTACCATGCCACCGTATTATCGGGGCGAATCGCAAGCTGACCGGATTCCGTGGAGGCCTGGAGATGAAGCGCAGACTACTGGATATCGAACGGATTGAAGGTGTGACCGATGGAGGGCATGCTCGATTTCATTTTTAATAGACTCGCGTAATCAAGAAGATTAAGGTGATTGGACAGGGCAGGCACTTTATTGTGCCTGTTTTTTTGCATGTATTAATGTAGCGTAATACAAACGTTCCGCATATGGAACACCAACGTTTTACGTATTTTTGCCTTGTGAAACCGTATGGTACCATGGATCATAGATTAATCGGTATCCGGGGGACGTAATGCCGGGTAAGAAAAGAGGGATGATATGATGAAGCAGGCTTATTGGTTAACAAACGTGACTGTGGAGCGGGGGTATGTTCGGGAGGGAGAACAGGTGACGGGGACACGGACAAGCCTTGGTCATCTGCGGATTGAAGATGGAGTGATCGCGGAGATTGTGGAAGGAAACAACCGGCTGTCTAGCGATCTACCACAAGTAGATGGCAAGGGACTTCTGCTGTTGCCTTCGTTCGAGGAGGCACATATTCATCTGGATAAAACCTACTACGATGGGCCATGGACAGCCGTTAAACGTATCTCCAGTATTTTCGAACGTATTGAAGAAGAGAAGGTTCTGTTGCCCAAGTTGTTACCAGATGCCAAGCGTCAAGCGGAGAGTATTCTGACCTTGATCCAGGGATACGGCTCCACTCATGTACGTAGTCATTGTAATATAGAACCTGTCAGTGGATTGAAAAGACTGGAAGCGACAAGGCAGGCTCTGGATTCATTTTCGGGTAAAACCTCTTCGGAGATCGTGGCTTTTCCGCAGCATGGACTGCTTCGCTCGAATTCAGTTGAGCTTATGGGCCAAGCTATGCAGGAAGGTGCAACGCATGTGGGCGGACTTGATCCTCATACGGTGGATGAACAGATTGAGAAATCACTGAACGCCATGGTTGAACTGGCTGTTCAGCACCAGGCGGGTATAGACATACATCTGCATGATGGAGGGCAGGCTGGCAAACAAACGCTGCTGGAACTCGCGAATCTGACCGAAGCAGCAGGGCTTCAGGGTAAAGTTACGGTAAGTCATGCGTTCTGGTTCGCCCGCGCGGAGCAGCAGGAAGCAGAAGATATGGCGCAGCGAATGGCCTCGCTTGGGATGAGCATTGCTTCCACGGTGCCCATGGGCAGAACGATGATGCCTCTTCCCATGCTCCACCGTATAGGCGTGAACGTGAAGCTGGCAACAGACAGCCTGACGGATCATTGGTCTCCTTTTGGCAATGGAGATCTGTTAGAGAAAGCAGGACGCTTCGCAGAACTGTACGGATATAGTGACGAATGGTCCTTGTCTCAATCTTTGGCATGGGTAACAGGTGGTATCACACCGCTGGATTCACAAGGGCAGCAGGTATGGCCGAAGGTAGGAGATACCGCGAACTTTGTATTGGTGCATGCGAGTTGTTCAGCGGAAGCCGTTGCGAGACGATCTGCGCGGCAGGCCGTATGGTACAAGGGGCAAATGGTCAGCGGATCGACATCGGATTGAGGAAAGTAGAGAGGCTGTAGCCACGGGAAACCGTGGTTTTTTTGCATGGGAGAAAAAGAGGAAAGAACTGTTCGCATATACCACATTTTGGGTTATGATGGACGTAGTTAATGAAGGGAGTAATACAAATGAAGATTGAATATGCAACGGAAGCTGACTACGACTATATCATTGAAAGAGATCGGCATATCCATCAGCCACTTGTGAAAACGAAGATGAGTGAGAAAGAAATATTCATCCTATGGGACGAGGAAGAGGGATCAAGAGTTGGATGGATGAGGTACGGTTACTTTTGGGACAACCTTCCCTTCATGAATATGATCTGGATTGATGAACCCTATCGAAACGGCGGATATGGCAAAAAAGTCGTGCATCACTGGGAAAATTTAATGAAGCAACAAGGCTTTGATACAGTGATGACTTCAACGCAATCAGACGAACATGCCCAACATTTCTATCGAAAGCTGGGGTATGTTGATGCAGGGGCTCTGTTGCTGGATACACAGCCTTTGGAGATTATATTGATCAAGAAAATCTAGTGGATAAACCTCAAGGAGGGGAAGCTTGATGATAAGAGAGGCAGAAGCTAGAGATGCAGCGGTTATCGAAAGACTGTATAAAGAATTATTGCCGAACAACTTAAACACGAAGGTACTGGCAGAACGGATTGAAGAGGTTCGGAATAACCCAAACAGTTTCTTGTTTGTGTATGAAATGGGTGATCAGGTGATCGGCACGGCTCATTTACATATTTGTCTGGATGCTTTGGTGGAAAATAGACCATTCGGCGTAGTTGAGCGGGTTATCATTACGGAACATGTGCAGAGCAAGGGATATGGATCTGAATTGATGAAACATATAGAGCATGTATGTGTGCAGAAAAATTGTGTAAAGGTGTTTCTAACGAGCGGATCATCCAGACATGAAGCACATCACTTTTATACGAAATTGGGGTACAACGGAGAATCCAGCAAGGCATTTAAAAAGTATTTATAACTTATGACATTCATCAAGGAAAAGGAAGTAGAAGCAAAGAAATGAAAGATAACAAACATCCGGTTCAAGATCTCCGACTTATCGGTACATTGCTCGTGGCTACTCTTTGTTGTCTAGGTGTTGTGATGTATTTACGTGCCCAAACAGATAGGAATATGTATCGATTTTTAAGTTGGGACATGTTCCTGGCATGGGTACCATTCATCATCTCATCCTGCATTAGATACATATTCAATAAGAAATTAACCACAACGAGCATGATATGTATGGGGCTGATGTGTGGAGTATGGCTCTTTTTTCTGCCCAATGCGGCCTACCTTTTTACGGAGATTCTGCATTCATTCAGATATTTTGATGCTCAAGGGGAGGTTAGATTTTGGGTTAATATTGATTTTTGGTATGGACTCACCCTGACGTTTGCCGTAGCGATCATTGGATTGCTGCTCTCGACTTGTTCGATCATTCAAATCCACTGCATGTTAAACAAATTAGTAAATAAGTACATTAGTATGATGGTTGTTGGTGTTATTTTGCTATTGAGCAGTATAGGGGTCTACATTGGTAGATTTAATCGGTGGAATTCGTGGGATGTATTATCCCGACCTGGGAAGATCTTCGTGGATCTTGTGAATGATTTTAATGCAACGAACAGCATAATGGTTGAGTTTGTCGCCATTGTATTTGCGGTTCAACTTTTTGGATACGTTATTTTATCTTTGCTAACCTCAAGGTCTAGCAGTTCATCTTCATTTGAAAGGGCAAAGGATCTGAAATTATGAAGGCGATAACGCAGGAAATTACGGAAGAATTGTTGGCTGTGATGGATATGTACCAAAGAATCGCGCGGCAATTGATCGACCAATTGATATTGGAAACCGATCAGCCTGATCGGACGGCAATTCTCGCAGGTGCGTACCATCTGCTGATCAATGCGGATGTAATCCACGGAGAAGAAGAATTAACGGGAAACTGGTATTTTGATGTTCACGGCGAGCACTGTATGTTCAAGAATACAGAAACAGGGCAGACATTAGAGGTTTTCCTTGGTAGTCCAGCGGATGTGGGCAACATGGATCCCTACTTTTTTTACAATTTTATAAAAACAACGCCAGAGCTTGCATACCTGACTTCGTATTTCGAGAATCCGTTTAAGGACATGTTGGATTTCTTCGAACGTATGGAGGCACAGCATGTGTTAATTCATGTTCACGGGGTGGCGTATAGAAAAATGATTTGCTTGCTTGCCATTTAATTAAAACTGAGGAGGAATTACGTATGGGTTTAACTGAGTGGTCTACAGATATTCTTCAATATGATCTGTCGGATGAATATTCGATTCGCAAAGCTGATTTTGCCGAATGGGGATTATATTGCACGGTTTATTATGATATGCGTTATGTCGGATTTTTCAGGGAAGAAGAGTTCAGTTCTTCCAAGATCAGTGCGTACTGGATTTACAAAGGGGAAAGCAAAATAGGTGGCGTGAGAATGGAGCCTAACCGGATGTATCATTTGTTTTTTATCCCGCCATTCCAGCAGTGCTTTGAGGTATTGAAGCTTCTGAAGCATAAATTATTACAGTGGTCGGATCGCACGAAACGCATTCTGACCTTTGAGATTCTTCCAGACCAAGTCGATCTATACGCAAGAGCAGGATTCTGGCCAGTGGAGTTTAGATGTCGCTGGATGCAGCGGCCTACAGATCATTTTGAGATCGAGTGGGACAGCAGGGTAACTGTAAAGAGTCTGGAAATTATCGAAGATGAAGCGGGTACTCGAAAGTATGTGAATGAGGCTGAGATTGCTCAATGTGATCTGGATAGTTTTGCAGGAAGTCTTGAAGCTACACGAAGAAAACATACAACGCTTACAGATTTCATACCAAGCGATGACCCTAATTATACCAATGAAATTCTGACCCAAGCGTCCACGCTTGTATATGACAAGGAAACGGGACAGCTTATTGCCAACTGTCGTCTTTGTCTGCAAGATAATCAGGCTGCCGTATATAGCATAGGTGTTCGCCCGGCATATAGAGGAAGAGGGCTTGCTACACAGATGTTACAGAGAGCATTGAATGCGCTTAAGGGTGAGTATCCCGTTCTGCGATTGTATGTGATGCAGGGCAATGATGCCGAGTCCGTATATCTGAATATGGGATTTATTCCGGGCGTACAGGAGATTCAGACAATGTATATTCCAGAGGAGGAATCACAATGAAGGTTGCCATCTTAACCGATATTCATGGGAATGTTCCTGCGCTTCAAGCGGTATTGGCTGATATCGATTCCAGAGTGGATGTTGAGCATACATTTTGTTTGGGGGATATGATCGGTATTGGCCCTTACTCCAATGAAGTGATTGAGATGTTATACAGCCGTGAAAATATGATAGCGATCTCAGGGAATCACGAAGAGGCCGTATTGAGTTTGCTTCAAAATAAGGGTCCATTAGAAGGGCACAAAGGCATGGCCGAGCATCACGAATGGATTGGTCAGCATTTGAGTGCAGAATCGATCAAGAGAATACAAGCTCTACCAAAATTCGTTGAAAAAGAGGTAGAAGGACATCAGTTCCTTTTGACTCACTATCATATGAACAACGACAAGCTGGATGTTATCGATAAAGAATCATCCGGAACCAAATTGGATGCAAGGTATCAGGATACGAACTATGATTTGGTTTGTTTTGGTCATCATCACATTCTTCATTATTATAAGACAGATCAACGAATTTATCTGAATCCGGGCGCTTTAGGCTGTAACGATCTTTCCATTGCCAGATATGGGATCGTAGATCTCCAAGAGGGCAAACTGGATGTGAAATTCATTGGCGTTCCATATGACAATAGGGAGTATCTGAAATCGTATGAACGATTGAACGTTCCAGATCGGGCTTTTATTTTGAAGGCATTCCATGGAAATCAGTTGGAAAAGGAATCTGGATGAGAGTGGCGATCTAGGTCGCGTTCTCTTGTTCAGGAAGGGAGTGAATTACTTATGACTCGTGTACCATTTCAAATATAGTGTTTCCTTATACTATTACTATAATAGTTGAAGCGTTTGGAAGATAGTGACCAGTAATTAATTCTGTATCTCTCCATTTGCAGAAACGACTGTAGGCCGTTCTCCACGAACCATAACGTTCTTATGGTAGGTCACGCCAAGCAGAACAACCATTGTTCATCGCTTAGTTAATACCGTCTTTGAATCATGACTCATGCTCCAATCGTTTTTTCTCAAATCATATCACATGGCAAACCTTTTAGTTCTCAGACACGTCCTAGTTTGCTGCACGTTCATTTCAGAGCCGTTCACGATTCTTTTACAGAGAAAATGTAGCACTTGACTTGATAAATCATTTTCTTTTTAAAATATGGAAATAAATATATTTTTATAATCTTAATTTACAGGAATTAATTGGATTAGTATGATAATATGTTGAAGGTGTTTCAATAAGCATACATAGTAAATACTAGGAGGATGGCATTTTGGAAAGAAAAAAGGATAAAATCACTAAATATGTACTATCATCAACTCTTTTGGCGACTTCTCTCGCCGGGCAAGCATCTGTATATGCTGCAGATGAGAAAGTAACACCTGATGCAACTCAGGCTATAGTTAAGGAACTCATGGAGAAGGGTGTTTTAACAGGTAACCAAAATGGAGATATGAATCTGGATGGCAAACTGACACGGATTCAGGTAGCAGCGATTTTAGCTAGATCTTTAAATCTTAAATTGGCGGATAACCCCAGCGTTAATTTCAAGGATGTAAGTACTGATAGTTGGGGATTGAAGTATATCGATGCTCTGGAAAAACTAGGAGTAATTACAGGTTCTGCTGGTAAGTTCAGACCAAATGATGTAATTACCAAAGAAGAACTTGCAGTAATTTTGGTTCGTGTTACTCAAACAAGCATTATTGGTAAAGGAGACAATCTGACGATCTCGGATAAAGATAGTGTCAGCGCTTGGGCAAAACCATACGTTCAAGCAGCAATCGATGCTAAATTGCTGTCTTCAGATAATGGTCAATTCAACCCGAAAAATCAGGTGACTCGTAAAGAAGTAGCAATAGTTACAGATAGTTTCATTAAAAATGAAAAATATGAAACTTTCAAACAAGCGGCTAATAATTTACTCGACAAAGGTGAAAAAATCTCCAATAGTGACCCGTCTATTTAATTTAATCCACCCCAAAGTTGCTACAACATGTAGTGACTTTGGGGTGTCCTGAAATTTAGGGGGAACAGATGTTTATTTCTGCGTGTATACTTACGAAAAATAACGAAGATACAATAGGCTTAGCTATAAGTAGTTTGAAAAATCATGTAGACAGAGTAATTGTCGTAGATACAGGATCAGATGACTCTACGGTTTTAATTGCTTCAGAGTTGGGAGCAGAGATTCATTCATTTTCTTGGTGTGACGATTTTTCGAAGGCGAGAAATTTTTGTCTTGAAATCGTTCAAAATGACAACTGGGTCTTGTGGTTGGACTCCGATGAAGCGTTTGTTTGGTCAAATGAAGTTAGTTTTAGAGACTGGTTACAGAAAAAAAACTTTAATCATACCGATGTGCTTATGCTTGAAGTAAGACATATAAGAACTGGAGAGCCCAAGGAACTGATCGCTCTTACACATGCGGAAAGATTGTTTACCCCTAAATTTTTTCGATACACAGGAATCGTTCATGAGACTTTAAGTGATTCTTCTACTAGTGATTTTCAGAAAACAATTCAAAGCTGTCCATTTGCTTGGATAATACATTCTGGATACTCCCCCGAATTTCAAGAACACAAGCATCGAAGAAACATGGAACTTTTAACTAAGGAATTAACGGTGACCCCCTCTAACCCATTAACTTTCAGATACATAGCCAATGAGGCTTACAATTGTGGTGATTACAATGAGAGTCTCCTGAACGCTGTGAAAGCCTTGGAGAATATACCATTGACTGGAAGATATAGTAGGGCGCAATCTTATTATTATAGCATCATGTCCAATGTACAACTGGAAAAAATCGATGCGGCTCAATCACTGATACAGCGTTCTGTGGCAGAATTACCTTATTACTCAGATCCATATTGCATCGCTGGGGAATTATGCTTTAGTCAATCGCTTTGGGAAGAATCGCTAAGATGGTTTGATGCATGGTTTGATTCATTAAGGAAGGAAAATGGATTCTTTCCTGATTATTTCATATCCTCAAGGAAACAAATTTATAATCGAAGACAAGAATCATATAAAAATTTACATGGGAACATTTCAATGAAAGAGGTAAAAGAGATGAATCTGGCAATTCTGGTTACTTATCCTGATCTTGAATCTGATTGGGAAGAGTTAGTCCTTCACATTAAAGAGAACTTAAAAGATATAAACTACAATATTGGAGTATGGTGTGACAAGAACTTTCCAGTTGAGCAACAGCTTAAAATATTGTGGAAAAAAAATAAAATACAACCTATTTATGAAGCAGATTGGCAAAAAGCAGCTCTCAGTTTCACAAAGCAAAATAAAACCGATTACCTATGGAAATGGGAAGCTAACGAACGTTTAACTTCAGAATTTGGTGTGGACACGTTCACTAATTTTATTAATCATTTCCAAAATGAAATTGTTATTAACAGATTTTCTGAACGGGTGGGCTATTCGTGGCATGAAACACGGATTTGGGATGTACGACATGCAGCATATAATGATTCCAAGATGGAAATTAACTACTTGAACAGTGGTGATAACTATCAAGAGAACATGATTACGTTAGAAAAACCTCTTATGGTTCCGAATGAGCGACAGAAGGATCATATGAAGAGAATCTCATTTTTTCCAGAGTTCAATAAGATGTTAACGAATTTTGGGTGTCAGAGATATGAAGAAGTAATTAAACAATCGACTTCGATTGAAGATACCTTCTGGCAAACATCTCAATTTTTCAAAGCACTTGCTTATATTTGCCTCGAGAAAATTGACGAAGCAGCTAATATTGTTTATGACATGATAGATAGTGATTTAACTGACAAAGATATTTTTGATTTTATTTACGTACACAGCAAGCTTGCACAGAATGTAACTGTTGATGAAATGAAAAACGAGTCCATACAATTATTGAACGAAGTGCTTGAAGCAAATCCAATTATTGAAACAAAGCACCTGAAAATTCTGGAGACTCACTGGTGGGCGCAGATCGGAGAGTTACAGTGGCAACTAGGGGATGCGGATCAAGCTATTAGAAGTATGCGTCAAAGTCTGGAAGTATCTTCATATAAAAATTTGGAATGTGCTTTTCGTTTAGTTGAGATCATTCAGGCTCAATACAAAGATGAGGGTGTAGATAAGGTAATACGTACCATACTGAGTATATTCCAGGATTCACCTAATGGTAAATCAATTTTGGGTCTGATGTTTGAACATTTGAATCTACAAGATTGGGCTTTATTGTTTAAGAGGGAGGATATTACAGCTGATCTGGAAATCTCCGCTGTAGAAAAAGATAACTTGGTGAGTATCATTCTACCTGTCTACAATGATACCCAATATTTGTCTGAGAGTATTAGAAGTATCCTCGCGCAAAGTTATGTTAATTTGGAATTAATCATTATTGATGATGGTTCAACCGTTGATATCAAGCAATATGTGGATAGATACAAATTTGATAGTAGAATTAAATATTTTAGAACCAAGGAAAATTCGGGGATTCCTAGTGCATTGAATTTTGGGATTACTAAAGCTACAGGGTCCATTATGGCCTGGACATCAGCCGACAATTTTACTCACTCCAAATGGATAGAGAAAATGGTTTTGAAACTGGAAAGTGACCCAACAGCGGTAGCTGCATATTCATCATATTATCATGTGGATGAAGACGGGATTATCATAGGTACAAAAAAAGAACTCAACTACAAACTTAATGGATTACAGAACAGTGGACCTTCATTTTTTTGGAGAACGAACATATTGCGTAAATCGGGAGCATTTGACGAATCATTATTTGGAATAGAGGATAGAGATTTTGCCATTCGGATTGCACTGCAAGGTAAGATCGTTTATCATTCGGAACCTCTCTATTACTATCGGATTCATGAAAAATCACTTTCGTCAAAAATTGAGTTGGGCAGTCATGGTGGTTGGAATGAGTTGCATGGGAAATTGAAGAAAAAATGGATGTATTTAAGTTTTGTTTAACCAGGGGGTAGGGTAGCTTGATTAATCAAATAAATATGGATTCCAGCGGAGATAAACGTTTAGATCAGGAACATTTGGAAATTCAATTAGATAAGTTGAAGTCGGTATATAAAAAAAAGACACTTGAAATTATTAACTTAGAAAAAGAAACAGAAACCATCTTAAAGAAATTAACAAATATGGATCTTCAAATTAATGATCGTGCGGAAAACTTACAAATATTACAAATTCAGGTTGAGAGTTTGGAAATATCTTTGAATAATGCTAGATTACAGGTTCCTTATGAAAATGATTATACAAATAGGAAACATTATTACCAAGCAACGTATGATTCTGTTGATACTCAATGCTTTCGTCGTATCCCATTAGAAAACGGACAACTCAAGCAGGTGATCATCTCATTAGATGGGATGGATTTTCAAATTAAGCGGGCTAATGAATTATTGGGTGATTTGGCTAATAGAGATTATGTATGTTTTCATTTTGAAAGGGATATAGAAAAAGATGTTGAGTGTATTTCAGAAAACAACTATGTGTATAAAAGCGAAGTTCAACTATTAAGTTGGTTAAAGTCTGTAAATATCGTACCTCTAATATTGGTGAATTCTGTACAACAAACAGCACTTCTAGATTTAATTGAAGAAAAGTATATTTGGTATGATGTGTGCAATAATAGCGACCTACTGTGGGGAGAGCAGGCAGCCTCAAAATTAAAGCATTTTGAGTTGCTCGAAGCTGCGGATCTAGTTACTTATTCCGATCGGAAGTGGAAGAGGTATACGCTTTTAAGACATGATTCAATGATATGGAAACCCTATGAAGGATGTTATGAAGCATTAATTAAAATGATTTTTGGGGAGTCTCTCAATGACGATAACTAACAACACATCTAAATCATATTCAATTGTTCCTCAGGAAATTAAAAATATACGAGCGGCAACAAATCAGATACAACTGATTAAAGAAGATTTGCAAATGAAGTTGGAGAGCTTGAATGCAGAATTTTCTAACCGTGAGATAGTGGCTATCGAAAAAAATGAAGCTATAAAGCAGCTTAATGAAAGAGTGGTTACTCAAAACTATGAGTTAGCTAAATATGATTTGTTATATTTTACAGAGTATAGCGCCCAGAATAAATATTATAAAATGGTTGTGGAGTCTCCTATCACTGAAGAAGCAATCCGTATTGTGAACATTATTCAGGAAAATGAATATATTGGGATTGTAGTGTATCCAAATGCTGTACATTGGAATCCAGTACAAAGGCCCCAACAAATGATGTTAGATTTGGCTAAAAGAGGATACCTTTGTTTCTTTTGCGATACATCACAAAGTATGAATATACATAAGGAACAAGATCGAATGTATGTCATATCCAATCAGAGTCATCTACTCCAAGCACTTCAGACGTATCATGTGTTAGTTCTGAATTCTTGGTTAATGCAAAATGCCTGGATTGAACACTTACCACATAAAACAATTTGGTATGATGTTCTAGATCGAGTTGATTTTTTCTCGTTCTATGATAAAGGTATGTTAGCGGCACATTATCAAAATTTATATGAAGCCGATCTTGTTACGTATTCCGCACAAGCATTATCAGAATATGTCTCAAAACGTAAAGATGCAGTGTACTTGCCGAACGCTGTGAAAATTGAAGATTTTGATTTGAATAACCAAAAAATCAGTATGCCAGAGGATCTATCTCCTTTCATAAAGCGAGGCAACAAGACGATTGGGTACTATGGAGCGATTGAAGAATGGTTCGACGTGGAACTTATTACAAAATTGGCAAATCAGAAAGGTATAATAATTATTTTGATAGGCCATTGTGGTCTTACTGATATAAAATTTCCAGAAAATGTACATTTGTTAGGACCTAAACCATATTCAGAGTTGAAGAATTATACTGCATTTTTTGATGCTATGATTATACCTTTTTTGGTAAATGATCTAACAAACGCAGTTTCTCCTGTAAAGTTCTTTGAATACTGTGCAATAGGTAAACCAATTATAACTACTCGTATAGCAGAAGTGTTGAAGTATAGCGGTCCTGGTATCACTTTAGTCAATACTGATGAGTTTACATCCTTAGATTCATCGTTTTGGCGAATGGATACTAGAGCAACTCAACATCTTCATAAAATTGCTAATGAAAATCAGTGGAGTCGTAGAACATCTACCATTCTGGAACTTTCTGAGAGTATCCCTTCATTTTTACCTGTTCTTGCTAATAAAGCTCATGATCAAACACAAGTCAATGTATTTGCAGCTACCTTCTTAGATTATAAAGGGGAGAATTATTATTCTGGTGGTGCAGAGCGCTATCTTGTAGATCTTCATGAGGTATGTGCGGACTTGGGGATGAACCTGAATATTTACCAATACGGTCATTATTCCTGGTATCGCAAATATAGAGATATAGATGTCTACAGTTTAGGTCATGAGAAACTTGATATGGAAGAATTCACCATGGAGAATCTCTTATCTTTTAGTCGGAGGTTTGATTACATGGTTAAAGGGCACTCTATGCTGAATATCTATTCTGCATTTTTCCAATCCTATCCTAATGTAGCACACCCTAGTATAGGAATAAGTCATGGAGTAGCATGGGATTCGCCACATAGTCAGTTTGAGAATGGTGATCAGTTCTGGAATGTTAACGAGAGATACATCCAGAGTGCAAATGATCTCCAAAGGGTTGTATCCGTAGACACGAACACCGCCAATTGGTTTCAAACCGTATCCTATAGTACATCATTAAAAATAGAAACTATTCCTAATTATGTGGATGGGACTGAATTTTTCCCAGTGAAGAGAGAAGAAGACGGAAAAATAAGAATTGTGTACCCGCGAAGATTGTATAGGCCTCGGGGATTATATATTACTCTTGCAATAGTTGATAGCATATTAAATGATTATCCTAATGCAGAATTCCATTTCGTGGGAAAGGGATTCCCAGAGGATCTGCAAGCCATTTATGACAAGATGGAGAAATGGAAAGGAAGAATATATTGTTACCACAGTGAGCCAGAAGATATGCACGCTGTGTATAAAAATGCAGATATCGTACTGATTCCAACACTTTACAGTGAAGGCACCAGTCTCTCTTGTTTAGAAGCTTGTGCTACGGGAAATGCTGTAATTGCCACCCGGGTAGGTGGACTTACTGATATCATCATTGACAATCACAATGGATTGTTAATCCACCCGGATGAAGCTTCACTAGAGAAAGCGGTAAGAACTTGCTTGAATGATCCGGAACTGATGAAGAAGTTTGGTGAGAATGCGATCGAAGTCTCTAAGGCATTCAATAAAAATATTTGGAAAGAAAGATGGAAACATGTCATCAAAACGTTGCTTCAGGAACAAGGAATTGCAGGGGTAAGCAATCCTAATTCTGTACACCACTCAAAAACGGAGACCATTGAAATTATAGTTGGGTCAAATGCAGAAAAAAGTAAATGGTTACCTTATGTATCAAGTTGCCTGAAGAAAGGCATGACAATCTTTATAAGATCGGAACAAGAACCAGATATTGATCTTAGTTTTGCAAGAGTTCAGTGGTTGTCATTAGATGCAGAAGTTTATTTTGCCCCGGACACAGTGAAGAAGTTTGTTTAAAGAAAGGGAATGCATATGTCCTCTTTGATCATTTCTGTTTTTGTATTGATTTGGCACTTTTCATGGAACATAGCGATAAATAAAGCGTTTGGTGGCAAAACTCTACCTATGGCTCATATACTACTTATGAGCCTGTTGGTAGGGCTTTTATCTGAAAAGCTATATCATCTAAATACGGTGTTTCTTGTTATGATGATTACATTTTTTAGTTTACTTTATTATATCAGTTTAATTCATATTCGATTTTTCGGATATTTGGTACCTTGGGTACAGATCAAAGAATTTTTCTCGAAGAAGAAGACTACTGCCGCAGGCGGAGATATGTTAATGCAGGCGCTTAAGGGACTAGTTAGACCTGCTGATTTAATTCTTTTATTCATTTACATGTTCACTTCTGCAGGTATCCTGCTTGTTAAAGTAGAGGAGCCTAATGTAGCGATGGCTAGTATACTACTAAATTTGGTGTTGGTTTCACTAATCCTCGTCACATGCATAAAGTATAATGCGATCAAAGCAGGCAGTGCCAACCCTTATTTATTTGGAATTTTCATTTCTTATTATTTTATATATATGAGTGATCTGTTGAGAAAAAAACAAAATAAAGAACTATTTGAACGACTTGAGGAAGAACTGAGTGACAATAAAGAAAGAGAAGAGTCTGACAAAAAGAGTAGACCAAACGATGAGTTTTTCGAGAAATGGAAGGGTAAGAATGTGATTCTTATTCAATTAGAGTCATTCCAACAATTTCTAATTGGACACAAAGTTAACGGTCAAGAGGTGACGCCGTTTCTTAATCGTATGGCTCGTGAAAATATTGAATTTACAGAAATTTATAGCCAGTTCGCTATGGGACATACTGTCGATGCAGAGTTTGCGGCATTACATTCGCTGTATCCATTAAAGAATGAAATTATCAATTTTAAACATTTTGATAAGCATTTTCGTGGTTTAGCACATATTTTCAAAGAGAATAATTATGAGACCGCAGCATTTCACGGGTTTAAAGGTGATTTCTATAATCGGAGAATCATGATGAAGTCTCACGGATTCGATTCCTTCTATGCAGAGGAAGATTTCAATTCCTCCGAGCGGGCTTCCAACTGGATGTCAGATCGATCCTTCTTCGAGCAAGCTATTAAAAAAATTAAAAATATGAAAGAGCCGTTTTTCTCATTTATGATAACCCTGACATCGCACTTTCCATTTGAATTGGAACAGAAGCACTGGGGGCTGGACTTAGAGAAGGAACAGACTGACTTTATGTCTGGGTATTATCAAAGTGCTAACTATACTGACCGTGCACTGGAGTACTTTTATAACCAATTGGTAGAAGAAGGTTTGCACCAAAACACGGTTCTTGCATTCTACGGAGATCATGAAGGAGTCACACTGGAGAATCTGCCGAAGTTGTTCGATACTTTAGGTCTTGAACAAGCCAATATTCTCAAATCCATTAATCAGCAGAGAGTAGCAAAAATTCCATTTATTTTGGCTGCGGCTGATGGGGAACAGGCTGTTCATTTCTCCTCGTCTCATGTTGGCAGTACATTAGATATAAGTGAAACTTTACTGCATTTAATGGGTATTCCAGGTGTTTCTTATGCGATGGGGGAAAGTTTATTTACATCCTCTCCGAATAGAACTGTACCTCTAACGCAGTATCCATCAGGTTCATTTGTGTCCAATGATATGTTTTGTTATGCCTCTGTGACGGGGAATTATAGCGAGAGTACTTTTTTCGATCGCGAAAAAAACAGGATTATACTACCCATATCTGGAGAAAACAAGCACCGTTTTAATTACAGCAAGCAACAAATTACTAAATCGGAGTATTTAATTACAGGTAATCATCTTATCAATAGTAGAGAAGAGAAAGCAAATAACTACCCCGAACTAATAAATATTAATCCAAAGTTGGAAGAACTCATTTCTGTTGCTGAACATGATGCTATCATCATACCAATAGGGAAGAGTTTTGAAGAGGTGTATAGGAAACAGACACTTAATAATCCTTTGATTTTAGAAAATCTTCAGAGATTCTATTGTTTGCAGACGAACCGGAATATCCAATTTTATTCTTTAATTGATTTTGATATGAATCAACAAATGATTTATTTTGAAGATCCACAATATATCGATGGTATTCGTGATAGAGGCTATCTTGTTTCTGATGCGATAGCTGACTCACTAGAAAATTTCCTGAATCGTTTGCCAGATGATGTATGTATTGTAGTTACTGCCAAGGACGATGCGTCAAGCAAGATTGACGATTTATACTATAATATAATTCAAACGTATGGATTTAGCCAACTGAAGGCAGGATCTAATTACCGCTGTAGTTATATTAATTTAATTTATAAAAATAAGGGATTTGCTTCATTTTATGAAATGGTTTCAACTGAGCCGATCGAACTTCACTTGGACAAAAACCAGTTCTTTAATGGAGTGTACATTCCGTTTAAACTCAGTGCGATGAGCATGGGTGCACTTGTCGGGAATCACTCTGAGATCAATATTAATGATTCTTCCCATAGTTTAAATCATCGTGGGCTTAATATTGTTGTCGTCGATATGAAGACATCAAAGGTATTGCAATCGGCTTGGACAGATACGTATATTAGTACAATTGTCAATAATGGAATGTATAAAGCTGTAAAAAGTGATGCTATAAATGGGGGGTAAGTACTGTGTTTGTGCTTAGTTTAAATATAGCTGCAACAACACTTGCTCTCTTGTGGATTTCCATACTTTCTTCTTTTTCACTAAAGAGAGAACAAGGGCATATTAAGATACAGTCAGAGGAAGAAGAAGTAGAAGTGGTAAAGTCGTTCATTGTGCAAGACAAACCTGAGCAATCCAATTCTGTTATTTTTTCGGAGTGGTACAAATTATTGGAAAATGATCTGGAGACGCCTATTAAGATTGTCTATAACCCACAGTGGTATCGAGCATCGGAGGAGTACAATAAATTCAAGGACTTTTATAGAAGTAAAGCTGTAACTTTGGTTAAGGAACGAAATCTTGATTTTCAAGTAGAACGACCTGTAGTACATTTTGATGATCCGCTCCTCATGCCATTATTATGGAACAAAGGATACAATATCAAAGTTGTACAAGGGAAAAGTTTTGCGGATTTATTAAATGAAGTCAATCCATTTACATTAATTTTTCTTTCTGTGAAGGATGATGGTTCTCAAGCACTAAATCATAAATGGCAAGAGAAACTTGCAGATTATGGTGTGCAGAAGTTGACTCGTGAATATTTGCGTTCAAGTTACATGAATGTAATTTGGAAAAAGGGGCAACGAGAGTATATTAGCCTGTATGAAGACGTTTCTGACAAAGCGTTATCTAAGGAGATTAAATCGGGTTATAAAATTAATGATTTTGTCATGCCCATTCATCTGGAAATGAAGAGCGCAGGCTATAACAGTGGCAATATTTCGAGTGTGAAAATAGGAGGAGAAGAATATTCTCCTAATTTACGAGGCATGAATATTGTGCTGTATGATTTAATGGAATCAAAAGTGAAAAGTGTCCACAGAGTGGATACGTTTGTGAGTATTTTTGAAGATAATACAATATATTGTGCATATCCTGAGGAGGAACAAATGTGAATGCCGAACTAGATCTCACACTATTGGATCGTGGAGCAATTTACATTCCGCTTTCTAGTTTTCCTAAAAGTCAGATTGGCTTGGCTTATGCTGCTTATTGCAGTAATTTTTATCGAGAAAACAAGGTACGAATTGGAGACTTTACTAAGCTGAACTTAGAATTAAATCGAAGAATAGTATATTTTCATCCGAGCATCTATATTCCTCAATTTAGTAGATATAATTATACTGTGGAACTTGCACAGGGGGAATCGCTGGATCAGTATCTTGTGGAAATGGAAGTAGGATCTTATGTTGTGATCTCCATTAAAGATGATGGAAGTCAACAAATCAAGGATGACATCTTGGGAGCAGTCAAGAATCTCGGTATTACAATGTTGGATAGAAGTAAACTCCGTTATAGTTATATTTGGCTGGCACGCAAAACAGATGAAAATAGTTATGAAGTGATACATCAAGATTGTTCAGTTAAAGAATTAAGTTGGGAAGGATATTTAGACGGTAATCATTTACTCATAAAAAGTAGCGGAGCCACTTCGGGGAATTATAGTAGCGTAATACTGAGTGGTGTTGAGAGAAGTCTAAATTCCCGAGGGATGAACATTGTAAGTTGGACAGAATCCCATCAGGTAAACACAACTAATTTTGACACTTTCTCTACAATTTATATTCAAGGAAGTTTATTCAAGGCTACACCTTCTTCCTTAATAGGTGATGACGTCCAGTTTAGTGTAGTTAGTCATGCTGCTGGTATGTTTCAGGGTGTTAATTATACGAACTGTAGAGAAGCGATTGAATGGAATTACAGGGTCAAAGGGCATCGTATTTTTGAAATCGATTTTGAGTTAACCTCTGATGGCGAAATGGTTGCTAGGCACAGTTGGCAAGAATATCTGTATGATCACTTACAGCAGAAACGCCCCGAAGAAATAGAAGAAGATGAGCCTCTTTCTCTGGAGCAATTTAAGGAACTTAGAGTTTTAAATAGGTATACACCACTTACAATTACAGATATCTACGAGCTGATGGCTAATTATCCCGATTTATATATCGTAACGGATACTAAATATCTGGAAGCTGACATTATAAAGGCTCAATTCAAGAGAATCATAACAGCAGTTGAACCTTATGGTTATGATTTACTTATGCGCATCGTGCCGCAGATCTACTCGGAAGAAATGTATTCAATTCTGGAGGAGTTATTCCCATTTTCAAGTTATATATACACACTATATGCAACGAACTCTACTGATGAACAGGTGATTCAATTTGTTCAAGACAAATCCATTGGTGTAGTGACTACATATCCAGAGCGATACAGTTCTGATTTTGGGTTAAAATTAAAATCACTCGGTGTGGAAGTTGTACTGCATACAATTAACGATCTGGAGCAGGTTAAAAAATACGTCAATATGAACGTTAATGGTTTTTACACAGACATCTTATCCTTCACAGATATAACGACTGAAATTACGAGATATCAATCCGAGGCAAGGGCTATCAGAGATATGTTGCTACTATACATTGAAAAAAGATTTGAGAAGTCTTCAAATATAGGAAAAATATTCGAAGGATATAGCAAACAAACCCTTGAAGAGATTGCTCCAAAGCTTTTTCTAATAAATACGTTGGAGGAATTTAATCTATTTTACGACGAAATTAAGTCTAACTAGAGAATCTAGCCGAGATAGTACAGCGATTGGTTCCATAGTGACCAACTAGACAGCCGTATTGAGGTGTCTAGTTGGTCGGTGATAAAAGTATGTGCTACATTTTGTTGTATAGGCTAGCTCTGGATTTTCGCCTCTCTAGTATGAGAGTTATATCCTATTGTAACTAAAAATTAACCTAACACACGGATGACAATATCCTGATCATGGTTACCGAAACCGGCACCATAGATCGTTAATCCCCCAACGTTGGGGCTTTCCTCGTCAACTGTGAAACGTAGCGTCCAGAACGGCTCGCTAAGCTTAATATCCGCGAGTGTGATGTCCGACATCCGCTCACCATCCATATACGTACCGGACGCATCAATACGGATGGTCTTCAATAATCCATACTGATTCACATTGCGATGCCACCATTCTGGTGTATATTTGCCGCGCGCTGCTCTTCCAAAGTCGGCAGGGCTTGTCCACGTTCCGAGAGAAACCCCATTGAAGGTGAAACGAATATCGGAAGGCCAATGATCTCTCAATCCCGGAGCTTCAGACGCCAGTTCCATCGAAATTTCAATAGCATCGGTTGTCTGGTCAGGAAGGACAAAATTTGGTGTTTTATATTCAACATAGCCCTTCCCAAACCACAAGATAGCAGCGTGTACACGTTCGGGATCAAGGAAGTAACGGGGATCGTCCCATACGCCGATTTCCTTCTCAAGAGTTCCTAGCCCACAGGTTGGGTGAATATCAAAAGCAGTGTAGTGTCCGACGGCTATCGTCTGCTCTTTGGTTCGTGAAGTTTGGCTTGCGGATGGCAGCTCGATCTCAATGTGATTTTGCTTGAGGTAACATAATTTGTGTGTTCCTCCGTTGATCCGAACTCGTCTGCTCCCAATTAGACCCGCATCCTCCAGTTTGCGAATATGCATCGTGACAATGGAGGGGCTAAGCTCTAGCTTTGCTGCAATATCCTTCACATTCTTTTCGCGATCTGCAATCATATCCATGATTCTCCATCTGACTTCGCTTGCCAGCGCCTCATATAAAGGAAGGAACTGAGGTTCTCCATTTGCTTTGATCATCTGTACAACTCCCTACCTTCACTCTTCTAAAATCATATATATATTAATTTAATAAAATTAGATCCAAGATACAATCCAGATTCATTGCAAGTTTATATCCAATGGTGTTTAATTTTTTTAGTTGCTACGAAGTTGGATTCTTATATTTATGAATTTTAGCATAAGAGGTGGAGTATAGTGAAATACAATAATCCTGTTGTTAAAGGTTTCTATCCAGACCCTAGTGTAATCAAAGTCAATGATACGTACTATATGGTGTGCAGTTCTTTTCAATACTTTCCCGGCGTACCGCTCTTTGAAAGCAAGGATCTGCTGAATTGGAAGCAGATTGGTCATTGCCTCACTCGTAAAAGTCAGATTGATTTGGAAACCGTGAACAGTTCCGGTGGCGTATTTGCCCCCACTATCAGGCACAATGACGGACGTTTTTATATGGTGACAACGAATGATACGACACATCAGAATTTCTATGTCTGGACGGACGATATCTACGGAGAATGGTCTGAGCCTATCTATGTGGATCAAGGCGGGATTGATCCGGATTTGTATTTTGAAGATGGAAAGACCTTGTTTATGAGTAACGGGGTGGATGATGAAGGCGTTGGCGGAATTGTTCAGTGTGAGCTTGAGATTGAAACTGGCCGCAAACTGACCCCGAGTCGTTCGATATGGAACGGAACAGGTGGGCGATATCTGGAAAGCCCACATCTGTATAAAATAAACGGATACTACTACCTGCTTGCTGCTGAGGGTGGCACGGAGTATGGTCACATGGTTACGTATGCTCGGGGAACTTCTTCTTCGGGACCGTTCGAAGCCTATGCGCGCAATCCGGTTCTAACCAACCGCAATCTGGGTGGATATGAGTTACAGGGTGTGGGTCATGGTGACTTGGTTGAGGATGATCTGGGGAACTGGTGGCTCTTTCACTTGGGATTCCGACAGATTGGCAGATGGGCTACGTACCATCATCTGGGCCGGGAGGTGTTCCTGACTCCGATTACGTTTGGTGAAGACGGATGGTTTACAGCTGGGCATGAAGGCACGACGCTGACGAGTTTTGAGACCAATCGTATCCCGGGCACGGTGATCCAGCAGGATAAGAAGAATTATACGTTTGAAAATACCGATTGGAACCTCGACTGGTGTTATCTTCGTCATCCGAATACAGAGCATTATCAACTTGAGTCAGACAAACTTACGCTAAGAGGAACTGAAGTGACGCTGGACGTTCCGGCATCCCCGACGTTCATTGGGTTACGTCAAAAAGACTTTAATGCTACAATCTCTGTCGATGTCAGTCTAACGAACGGCGAAGCTGGTATCACGATCTACATGGATGAGAATCATCATTATGAAGTGGCAATTCGTCAGGAGCAGAACGACTATAAGGTGATCGAGCGTCTGAATATCGGTGATATCAAATCGATTGAACATGAAGTGGATCTGGGAAATAAACAGCATGCAACGCTAGTCATCCGTTCAAATCAGGAACGCTACAGCTTCCTGCTTCAAGCAGATGGTGAAGAGATTCTGCTGGGCACGGCACAGACGAGATACCTTTCCTCGGAGGTGGCAGGAGGTTTTACAGGCGTACTTATTGGTTTGTACGCGAGTGGGCAAGATGCTTCCGCTGAGTTTACAAATTTCAAATGTGAATATCATTAAGAAGTGAAGGGGAGGGCCTAATGGTCCTTCTCTTTTTTTTGATTTGTGTCAAAATATAGATATATTAATACACGCCAATAGAAGAGAGGTATTTAGATTCGGAAGGTGCCCCTGTTATCTTTATGGCATCCCTTAAATAATTTATATGTAACAAAAGGTTAAAAGAACTTGTTATTAATTATATAGCTTGATTGAATAACCAAGGAGGAGTTGCATGGAGGATCAATGGAGAATCGCAAAGTATGATCCGGCATGGCCTATTTTGTTTCTCGAAACGGGTTCGAAATTAAGAGAAGCGTTGGGAGAAAAGGCCGTGCGGATTGACCATGTTGGGTCCACTTCAATTGTTGGAATAGATGCCAAACCCATCATAGATATACAAATTTCTGTTTCCCAGTATGAAAATTTGTTGGACTACAAACGTGAGATCGAAACAGTCGGATTTGTATTCAGAGCAGAAAATCCGGACAAGACTAAACGTTACTTTCGTGAAGAGCCCGGAAGCAGAAGGATACATATACACGTTAGACAGGCAGGCAGTTTCTCCGAGCAGATGACCTTGCTGTTCAGAGACTATTTAAGGGAGCATCCAGAAGATTGTTTGAACTATGCGGAAGAAAAGCACAGACTCATGTCATTGTATAAAGATGAGCGTCCCAAATATGTTGAAGGAAAAGGGCCAACGGTGTGGAGCATATTACAGAGAGCACATAGTTGGTCTCAAGAAATCGGATGGCAACCGGCAAAATCTGACGCATGAGCACATCCAATGAATAGAGATAACTTACTTGGAGTGATGAGATGAACATGGGAAGAAAGCTGATGACATCCGTTCTAACCATTATTTGTTTTACTTTGGCTGCAAGTATCATATCGATGAATGAATCCTACAGTTTTGATTTTTACATTGTTATTTATTTGGTATACGCGACTCCCCTGATCGTATTGATCGGGCTACCTTTATCGATACTGGTGGACTATCTGCTCAGCCGAATACAATTCGACAATCATGTATTGTATCTAAGTACTAGGATATTGAGTTATGCATGTGCTGGAGTTTTAGGCATGTATATTTATTACGTGGTCATGGGCGCAGGAGAAGCAATCTTGGATTTCAAAGAGACGTTAGTTCTGACCTTATTTGGCGTTCTTGCTGCTATCCTATTTGTACTGATTGATATGGGAATGGAAGTTTTGTTAAAAATGCAAAGAAGAAAGAGCTGAATTAAATTGATTGGTCAGGAGGAAAGAAAGATGACAACGCATTGTGCACTTCTAATTATTGACGTACAGGTAGCGATGTTTGATGAAGCAGATCCCGTATATCAAGGGGAACGATTGCTTCAAAAGATCCAGATGTTAATGGCCAAGGCCCGTGAAGCAGGGCATTCCATCATATATATCCAGCACAGCGAAGGGGCAGGCAGTCCACTGGAACGAGGAACACCGGGGTGGGACATCCATCCGTCCATTGCACCTATAGCTGGTGACCTCGTTATCGAAAAAAAGACACCGGATTCGTTTCACGAAACCAATCTGCATCTGAAATTGCAAGAAGATGGCGTGACGGAGTTGATTCTCGCGGGTATACAGACCGAGGTATGTGTAGACACGACTTGCCGCAGAGCGTACAGTCTGGGTTACACGGTCAATCTGGTTCAAGATGCGCACAGCACATGGAATTCAAAGACGCTTCAAGCGGAGCAGATTATTGAACATCACAATACGGTACTGAGACTGTTTGCCAACGTGGTGGATTCGGAGAATGCGCTGTAATGCTAGGAAAACGTAGGCGATTCTGGTTTTTCATAGGTGCGGCAATCATGTTTTTGTATTTTCTAATCACGAGTAACCCTGATCCAAATAAGCCGATTTCGAGAAATCAAGTGATAAGCTCAGAGATGAGCATAGTCGTGTACACCAGGACAGGCGACGGTGGAGGACACGTTAGTATTGACAATGTTACGTTAAGTAAAGAAGACATTAGCCGTATAGTCGGCTGGCTGAATGCAGCCCCGGAATCAGCCAAAATACCAGTAGATGATGTCACAGGAAGCATTAGTGCAGGAATTGCTTTGAGATTAAAGCATAACGCTGAAGTTACAATTCAATACAATCGGAAACAGATCATTGTATCCAGAAAAAGCAGATTTAATAGAGATTCGAAATATATACTTGATCAGAAGGACTTAAGAGACTTTATGGATCAAAAGTTGGAAGGGACGTATTTTGGTAAAGATACCGTTAGTGTTGAATAAGGGGGAGATGTTTTGACAATAAACAAAAGAATAATGAATCTATCAGCCTGGCTTGCTGTGTTAGCCATCATATGTATTCCTGGCACCTTACATACTGAAGATGGACCGCTTCGAACAGAGTATGGTTTCCCGATCCGATTCTTTACGGATTATCATTATGCCAACTCGGATGGAACAATCTGGTTTATATCTGGCATCCATTTAAACGTACTTCTATACTTGTTCAATGTCCTGTTTATTTATGCGGGGATTCATGTAATCTTGTATATAAAAAAGAAATTAACTAAATAAATTGAACTGAATATTTACACGTAACGAAGAGGACAGAAAGGACCTGAAGAAGCGGAGCTAAAAGCTTTCTGCAAGAAAGCTACTTCGGAAGCATATACCTCGCCTTTATCCCCGGATTTTTCCTTTAGAAAAGGAATCAAAAAAATCTGGGGATAACAGCGATCGGAAGGTTGTTCTGTCATCGGAGAGTCCAGTGTAAATATTCAATAGTTTAACTTATATAGAACGTAAAAATGGAGTGATTACGATGAAACAACTTCCAGTAGAATGGAAGTCAGACCGACTTATTATCTCGAATGTGGAAGAATCCGATATTCCTGAACTTGAGTCCATATATGAGACCAGTCGGTACTTACATCAATGGGATGGACAAGAGCATGATCGGAATTATGTGAAAGAATGTTTTGAAGAAGGCCACCTTCCGCCGGGAGGGAGGCTGGAGAATTATCGAATTCAATCCATTCGCACGAATGAGGATGACCGCTATATTGGTTTGTTAAGTATATATCATGGTTACCCCTCGGAAGAATCAATCTATCTTGAATTTCTATATATCCAGAGCGAGATCCAGAAGCAGGGGTATGGACAAGAATTAATTCAGGCGTTGACTCGTTACTTTTCCGAACTTGGTTACAAGGAAATTCGAATCAACGTAGCGCTCAAAAATTGGCCTGCTTTACGCTTTTGGATCAAATCCGGATTCAATCAGGTCAGCGGAATTTATGGTGATCTTGAACATTCGGATGAAACCTTTGCCAATACAGAATTGATCAAAGCTCTCTGAAAAATATAGCCGATAAGGGGAATATACCAATGGAAACATTCTTTCGTTATAACTGGATGGTACGTGAGCAATGGTATGCGTGGTGTGAAGATGTATCGCTTGAAGAATTGATTCGGCCTCGCACAGGCGGAGTAGGCAACATATTACAAACGTTTTTTCATATCATTGATGTAGAGTGGAGCTGGCTTCAGTTGCTTCAGGGCAAACCGGATGATGCAGAAGATTTTGCAAACTATCAGAATCTTGAGGCGGTAAGGCGATTGGATCGCAAGTTACGTCCTGATGTGGAGGCATTTGTTACAGCTTGGGAGCCGAGTATGGAAAAAAGAGCTTATATTGATCATCGCTCAGCTGGCAAGGTCGGTACAGATTCATGGGGAGAAGTCATGCGACATGTGATCGCCCATGAGATTCACCATATGGGACAGCTGTCCGTATGGTCCAGAGAATTGGGCAAGCAGCCGGTATCCGCCAATGTCATTGGCAAAGGCCTGATTATACCTGACTAACAGGGAGAGAGGGGTATGGCATGAATGAACGGAGGAGAACGATGACCATTCAACTTAACCAGATAGATTGGATGCAACTGGATGAACGTGTCCAGCAGGTGATTGAACAGGAGCATCGGATCATCCCCTTGGTACCTGGACTGGAAGCGAGTGTGATGAGAATCGAAATGGGTGATCATCGGTACGCGTTGAAGGTATGGAACAGGGATTCAAAACCGGATATCGCCAAACAATATCGGTTATTATCCAAGCTTCATCAAAGTGGAATTCGTGTTTCCAAGCCCTACGGTTGGGGATTAGACGAACAACAAAATCCAGTGCTGTTAACAAGCTATGATGGCGAGCCGGTTACCCAATTAACGCAAGTTAAACTGACACGGTTGGCTGAGCGATTAATGGATGTCCACCGTTATCCGGTGAACAAAGTGTGTGCTGGAGAAGATGGAGAATACATATCCAGATATAATTTTGTTGAATACTTTTTTCCTCAAATTGAATTACATAAAGATATTCATGATCTTCTCGCAAACTTGATCCAGCTTGTTCAGATCAGGCAGGACCATTTGATTCATGGCGATTATAATCTGGGAAATATTCTTGAAATGGACGACTATTACACTATTATCGATTGGACCAATGGGCAATACGGCGATCCGAGGTACGATATGGCATGGTCTGTTTTTCTGATCACCATCTATAATGGGGGAAGTTACGGCGAGATATATCGCGCTCAATTTGCACGTTCTGCAAGTTATACGTACACGCTGGAAGAGGAGCAGGTTTTTGAAGCTGTAGCTTGTCTTCGCTGGATTCTGTTAAAGCGCGTTGTGGATGTACCCATGGGGCCAAATGTAATGGAACGGGTTCACAGCATGGCTGTCCATAATCCATATTTGAATGAATATCTGCTGTGATTAGGAATAGTAAGACGACATTTTTGCAAATAAAATAAACAGCCTGTCCTAAACCAGCGTTCCTTGCATACCTATGGTAGTAGAGGAGCGTGATCGTTATGGAAGAGAAAGTGCAAACCTACTTTGAATTAAAGCAACAGCAAAAAAATATTGAGCAACAGTTGTCTGTGCTACGAGATGAGATTGTCGCGTATTGCGCGGAACAAGGTGTCTATGAGACACAGGTTGGGAATTACACGGTGAAGACGGTGCTTCAGCAACGTAAAGAATACGATGATCAGAAGTTGTATGCTGCTCTGCCTGACCCAGATATCTGGCGATTGTTGTCCAAGGTGGACAGCCATAAGCTGAAAAGTCTGATCAAGCTTAACATTCTGTCCGAGGAGCAGATTAACCCGGCATGTACACTGAAACAGGTGACTTTATTACAGGTCGACAAGCTATAACGCTTAATACCATTTCCAAACCTGAGTTGAATCAACGGAATATCACTATTACAAAGCACCTTCCATGAAAATAGTTCTGTTGCCCTGGGCAGTGGAACATGGGGGTGTTTTTGTTTTACGAACAGGGATAGGGACCAATAATAGTTAAATATGAGGGGAAAGATGTTTAATCTGTTCATGGTAAGCGCATTCATAAAGCGGTATGATGGATAAAAACAGGCAGGGAGGAATTGTAAATGTCATCAGAAATTCCATCACTACATGCTGCTTATGCCAACAAGTTCAAAATAGGTGCTGCTGTACATACCCGAATGTTGCAGTCCGAAGGGGAGTTTATCGCCAAGCACTTCAATAGCATCACCGCTGAAAATCAGATGAAATTCGAAGAAATCCACCCAGAAGAGAATCGTTATACTTTTGAGGCGGCGGATAAAATTGTTGATTTTGCTGTTGCCCGAGGGATTGGGGTTCGCGGACATACTTTGGTCTGGCATAATCAAACATCGAAATGGGTCTTTGAGGATACCTCAGGTGCTCCCGCTTCCAGAGAGTTGCTATTATCTCGCTTGAAGCAACATATTGATACGGTAGTAGGTCGGTATAAGGGGCAAATATATGCGTGGGATGTCGTCAATGAAGCTGTTGAAGATAAGACCGATCTGTTCATGCGGGACACGAAGTGGTTAGAGCTGGTGGGAGAAGATTATTTGCTGCAAGCGTTCAGTATGGCTCATGAAGCTGATCCAAATGCCCTTCTTTTCTATAATGACTACAATGAGACGGATCCGGTCAAACGGGAGAAGATCTACAATCTGGTTCGGTCTTTGCTGGACAAGGGAGCACCTGTACACGGGATTGGGTTGCAGGGGCATTGGAATATTCATGGTCCTTCGATTGAGGAGATCCGAATGGCTATTGAGTGTTATGCTTTACTGGATGTGCAGTTGCATGTTACGGAGCTGGATATGTCCGTGTTTCGTTATGAGGATCGTCGAACGGACCTCACCGCGCCAACTTCGGAGATGGCTGAGCTACAGGAGCGTCGATATGAAGAAATCTTTAATTTGTTCCGTGAGTATAAATCATCCATTACCTCTGTGACGTTCTGGGGAGTAGCGGACAATTATACATGGCTGGACCATTTCCCGGTTCGTGGACGCAAAAATTGGCCCTTTGTTTTTGATCAGCAGTTGCAGCCAAAGGAATCATTTTGGCGTATCATTAACCCTATGTCCTGAACATCAGGGAAGTGGAGAGAATCGGTCACGATGTGGCCGATTTTTTGCTGTACTCAATATAGATTATACAGTACGGCTATCTCGGTGCATGATTGAACACTACGCTTGTATGTGTGTAGGTATATGGATTTTTATGGAAAATTGTGATAAGGTAAAAGAAAGGCAATCTCGAAACAATATTTTTTTCCGAAATGAGTTGAGAAGATGGATCGCACCCGCAATTACCTGTTGATATTTGCAGGAAACTTGGTCGCTGCCTATTATATCTTTGAAGAAGGTACTTTTGCCAAACCGCTGATGTTTGCTACATTCATGCTGTTGCTGATCATGACAATCGATTACATGAAAAGTAGAAACAAATATACATTGGATTAGGGTATGTCCATGTTTTTAAACGATTCTGGAGCATAGGGTCGTTTTTTTTTATTGTATATAGAACAGCTTCCATTTACATCATGACCATTGTTCATTACACTTGATTGGTAGTACCTCGTTAATTCAATTCAGATCATCAGGAGGATATCATTATGCATCAATCCGCATATATTCAGGAAGCAAGAGATTACATATTAAACCGAATCCATACCAAGCCTGCCGTAGGCATGATTCTGGGTTCGGGGCTGGGAGCACTCGCGGACGAGATCGAAAATGCCACCGTTATTCCCTACACAGAAATTCCGTATTTTGCGCAATCCGAGGCCATCGGCCATGCCAATGAACTGGTGATTGGTGAACTGATGGGCAAAACGGTTGTAGCAATGAAGGGACGCCTTCACTATTATGAAGGTTTCACACTGGATGAAGTGACGTTCCCGGTTCGCATCATGAAGGCACTGGGTGTTGAACAATTACTCATCACGAATGCCTGCGGAGCGATCAACACAAGCTTTGAGCCGGGCCAACTGATGCTCATTACAGATCATATTAACCTGGTAGGCAATAACCCGTTGATGGGACCGAATAACGCTGAACTGGGAGTACGCTTCCCTGATGTGTCCCAGGTGTACAATCGCGAACTGCGCAGCATCGCTCTGAAGGTTGCAGAAGAGCAGAACGTTGGCCTGCAGCAAGGTGTCTATGCGTGGTGGAGTGGTCCGGCATATGAGACACCAGCCGAGATACGCATGATTCGTACGATGGGTGCGGATGCTGTAGGTATGTCCACGGTACCTGAAGCCATTGTCGCTATTCATGGCGGGATGAAGGTGCTGGGTATTTCCTGTCTGACGAACATGGCCTGTGGCATTCTGGATCAGCCGTTAAGTCATGATGAAGTCATTGAAGTGGCTGCCCAAGTGAAAACAACCTTTATCGGGCTGGTAAAAGGCATCTTGAAAGAGATCTAATCGCCTGGAGGACCCGAGTGAGTTCAATCGAACCCGACTAAAAGAGGCTTATGAACGTGTGCCTGAACATCAACGAATGTACTTGGGCGATATGGACACCAGAGACGCGGATTATCAGCGTATCCTATATGCACCTGAGGAGAAGCGTGAAGTATAGAATTTCCATACAAGCCAGTCGAAAACTGAAATAACCGTATGCTTCACGAGCTGTCACTCGTGAGACATACGGTTTTTTTATTTTACAGAACTATGAATCATCTGAGAATTAGCGGCCATGATTGCTGGCGTGGACTCTCTGATGATGGGTTTGGTCACTATATGCGAGACCTGATAGGGCTGTGTCGGGTTTTTAATTCGGGATAATAGCATCTCTGCAGCCTTAATGCCCATTTCATTGCTGTAAATATGAACCGTCGTTAGCGGTGGTTCAATAATTCGCGATTGGGGTGCGTTATCGAATCCGCATATCGCAACATCCTGTGGAACAGCGACATTTCTGGCTTTCAAAGCCCGCATCAGATCGACCGCAATAAAATCATTAGCACATACGTAAGCGGAAGGTAAGGATGTCATCTCTGCCACTCGCTGGTTCAACCATCCTGGCTTGGAGAAGAACAAGCGATCATTATCTACGATGCAATGGGACAGGTCGATCTGCAAGCCCGCTTCCAGCATAGCACGGTGATATCCAGTCCATCGCTCATTAAAGCTCTTGCAATGATTGTAATCTCCCGCAAATCCGATACTTGTGTAGCCGCTCTCAATTAACTTTTTGGTTAACTGGTAGATGCTATGTTCATTCTCCATAAGTAACAAATCTGCTTGGAATTCGGGATAACATATGTTGGAAGCGCAGTCGATAAAGATCGTTGGGATGCCGAGATCAGTAATAAGCCGAGTGTATTCCAGATCAAATAATTCAATGCAAATGATACCGTCGACTTTGGCAATATCAAAATTATTGGGCAGTGTAAGCGCATCTTGATCGTCTTCACGTACGATATGAATCGAGAGATTGTATCCCTCCGCACTAATTCTTTTCTCCAACCCACTAATCAGCAATGATCCAAAGTGAGATGTACTAGGCAAGTTTTCAGTTAACAAGGCAATATTGCTTGGAGCCTTGGTTAGAACATGCTCATTTTCCATATAGGCGAATTGTTTATATTTAAGTTCAATTGCTTTTTTAATTACACGGTTTCTAGTCTCATCCGGAATGTTTCCGCTATCGTTCAATGCTTTGGAAGCCGTATTCCTGGAGATCCCCAAAGCATCAGCGATGTCTTGTATCGTGACTTTTTCCTTTGCCATCTAATACCTCACCTCTAATTAATCAATAGTCATCCATATTCTTCTCTACGTCAAATGTATAATAGAACGGGAGAAATAGCAATCTTAATTTTACAAATGCACAATTCTGTTTACATTCTGGAATAAGTACCCTGTTTTTTGGTTTTATTCATAAGGTTCTTTTCTCATTAGTAATAATGATAGACCAATTACGGTGATAACGTGGGAATTCCTGGGTTTAATTTATAAAATCAATACTGTCTATATGCAACTTCAGTAATGTGTAGTCACATTGATGCACAGAAATATATTTCAAATGCACAAATTATTTTTACAAAACGTATTGACTAAATCCTTTGAAACCTGATAAATTGTAAATTATTAAATAGGCAATTGTAAAAAAAATGAAAGCCCTTACTGAAAACAATTGTCAACTTCAAGAATGAAACGGGGGTAGCATGTTGGATAACATAGCAGACAGCAAAAAGGGCAGAGGAAGGGTACTGAAAGTGAGGACGACCAGCGGTCATAAGTTGCAGCAGCTCAAAAAAAATTACTTTTTATATATGTTGCTTGCACCAGCCTTGATCTTGACTCTTATCTTCAAGTACATCCCAATGTACGGAGCCATCATTGCATTTAAGGATTTCAGTCCGATCAAAGGCATCATGGGCAGTGATTGGGTAGGTCTGAAGCATTTTGAGAAATTTATAGCTTCACCCAATTTCGATATCATTTTAATGAATACGCTTAAACTCAGCTTTTTGGGATTGATATTCAGTTTCCCGGTGCCCATTATATTGGCACTGATGCTGAATCAGGTACGTAAAGCTGGCGTCAAGAAAAATATTCAATTGTTTCTGTACGCACCCAACTTCATATCCGTTGTTGTCGTTGTGGGAATGCTGTTCATCTTCCTCTCACCGACAGGGCCAATTAATCAATTAGCCACATGGATTACAGGTCAGCCGATCATGTTCATGTCTGAACCGGAATATTTCCGCTGGATCTACATTTTGTCCGATATCTGGACCGGAGCGGGTTGGGCTTCCATCATATACGTCGCGGCGTTGGCCAATGTTGATCCAGAGCTTCACAATGCGGCCAATCTGGATGGAGCGAACCTCCTTCAACGTATTCGGCACATCGACCTTCCAACCATTCGTCCGATTATGGCTATCGTCTTTATCCTGGCAGCTGGTGGCATTATGTCCATTGGATTTGAGAAGGCCTATCTGATGCAGACATCCATGAATCTGCCATCCTCTGAGATCATTGCCACGTATGTTTACAAGGTGGGACTGCAATCGGGAGATTACGCTTATTCAGCGGCAGTCGGATTGTTCAACTCGGTTATCAATGTGATTCTGCTGGTGACGGTGAATCTGATCGTGAAGAAATTGAATGAAGGCGAAGGCCTCTACTAGGAAAGGAGTATTACCCATGGTTGTTAAACATACGGGGATGGATCGATTGATTCTCACACTCAATGCCATCTTTCTCACCTGCGCTGTACTGGTTGTCGTTGTTCCCTTGATTTACATTGTTATCGCCTCATTCATGGACCCCACAGTGCTATTGAACCGTGGACTATCCTTCAATGTATCCGACTGGAGTCTGGATGGTTATCAGATGATATTATCCAATCCAGCCATGATCCGAGGTTTTGCGAATGCGGTATTGTACTCGGTTTCCTTTGCACTGATCACCGTGACCGTTTCCATATTTGCAGGCTATGCATTGTCAGATGATAGGCTAGCGGGACGCGGATTTTTCATGATTATCTTTATCATTACGATGTTCTTCGGCGGGGGATTAATCCCTACGTATCTACTCATACGTAATCTCGGCATGTTGGATACGGTGTGGGCGATCATCATTCCTGGAGCCGTCAACGTCTGGAACATTATTCTCTCCAGAACCTTTTTCAAAGGAGTCCCTCGGGAACTGAAAGAAGCTGCAAATGTGGATGGCGCCTCCGAGATGAAGATTTTCTTCCAGATCGTCATTCCGTTGTCGAAACCGATCATTTTTGTACTCGCACTCTATGCTTTCGTTGGGCAATGGAATTCCTATTTTGATGCAATGATCTATCTCGATAATCCAAACCTGCATCCGTTACAGCTCGTTCTGCGTTCCATTCTGATTCAGAATCAGGCTGCACCAGGCATGATCAGTGATCAGCTTGCGATGGCAGAACTGAAACGGCTCTCCGAGATGATTAAATACTCAGCGATTGTCATTTCGAGTCTGCCACTCATCATTATGTACCCGTTCTTCCAGAAGTATTTCGAAAAAGGTGTCATGGTCGGTTCCCTCAAATAGTGAACAGCCTGCGATACAGCAAGTTCGGTCCAATCCAACTCATGGAGGTCATGATTATGAAAAAAGTGAATAAGTCCAGAAAAGCCGTTACAACGGCGTCCATTTCCATGCTGTCTGCGGTGCTCCTTCTAACTGCTTGTGGAGGGGGTGGAGGCGGAGCAGCAAGTGAAGCGCAATCACCTGATGGTAAAGTGACATTGAATTTTATCACACAGAGTTCCCCTCTGGCTCCTGCTGATCCGAACGACAAGCTGATCAACAAGCGGCTCGAAGAGAAAACCAATGTGCATATCAACTGGAAGAACTATACGAGTGATGTGTTTGCGGAAAAAAGAAATCTGGCGGTAGCTAGCGGTGATTTACCGGATGCCATTTTTGATGCAGGTTACGGGGATTATGATCTTCTGAAACTGGCGAAGGATGGGGCGATTATTCCGCTCGAAGACATGATTGAACAGTACATGCCGAATCTGCAAAAAGTACTGGAGGAAGCTCCCGAATACAAGAGTATGATCACGGCTCCAGACGGACATATATATTCATTCCCGTGGATTGAAGAACTCGGCAGTGGCAAACAACGCATTCAGTCGGTGGATAACTTGCCATGGATTAATGTGGAATGGCTGAACAAGCTCGGGCTGGAGATGCCGAAGACAACCGAGGAATTAAAAGAAGTACTGATCGCGTTCAAAACTCAAGACCCGAACGGTAATGGCAAGGCTGACGAAATTCCGCTTTCTTTCATTAACAAGCCGGGCGGAGAAGATCTGACATTTCTTTTTGCGGCATTTGGACTCGGGGAGAACTGGGATCATACCGTGGTAACCAATGATGGGAAAGTGGTCTTCACGGCAGCTGATGAAGGCTACAAGGAAGCGGTTAAATACATTCATGAGTTGGTTCAGGAAGGTCTCGTGGATGTCGAATCGTACCAGCAGGATTGGAACACGTACCTGGCGAAAGGCAAGGATAATAAGTACGGCATGTACTTCACCTGGGATAAGGCTAACATTACAGGCATGAATGATACGTATGATGTTCTGCCTCCGGTTGCCGGGCCTAACGGAGAGGTCAATGTCACAAGAACAAACGGAATAGGACTTGATCGTGGTCGCATGGTCATTACCAGCAGCAATAAAAACCTGGAATCCACAGCCAAGTGGGTAGACCAATTGTACGATCCGCTCCAATCCGTACAAAACAACTGGGGTACCTATGGAGATGAGAGTCAGCAAAATATTTTTGAATTCGATGAAGCCAAAGGGATGCTGAAGCATCTTCCACTGGAAGGCTCTGCACCTGTGGAACTTAGACAAAAAACCAGTATCGCAGGACCATTGGCCATTCTCGACAGTTATTATGACAAATACACAACCAAACCGGAAGATGCGGCTTGGCGGATGGAACTTCTCGACAAGGTTATGGTTCCGCATATGAAAGCGGAGAACGTATATCCAAGTGTGTTCTTCTCCATTGATGAACTGGATCGATTGTCCACGATTCAGACCGATCTCTTCGCCTACGTGTTACGTCTGCGTACAGAATGGTATCAGAACGGGAAAATAGATCAGGAATGGGATGCTTACTTGAAAGAGCTGGATCGCCTTGGGCTGCAAGAATGGCTACAGATTAAACAAGCGGGATATGACCGTAATAACAAATAAAGAAAAGTACGGAGGAGAAACCATAATGTCGACAATTCTTAAACAAGATTACAGAAATGAATACCATTTTTCACCGAAAGAGAAGTGGATGAACGACCCGAACGGCATGGTGTTTTTCAATGGGGAGTATCACTTGTTCTATCAGCATCATCCACATGGAACCACATGGGGCCCCATGCATTGGGGCCATGCAGTGAGCAGGGACCTGATCTCCTGGGAGGAACTTCCGATAGCCTTACTCCCCGATGAGAATGGCACTATATTCTCGGGAAGCGCCGTAGTGGATTGGAATAATACGACCGGATTCTTTGAGGGTGAGCCAGGATTGGTTGCTATTTTCACCCATCATCTTGAAGTTAAAAACCATAATGCCATACAAACCCAGAGTCTGGCGTATAGCAAAGACAGCGGCAGAACTTGGACTAAGTACGAGGGTAATCCGGTATTAAAGCATGAGTCCTTTGTTGATTTCCGTGATCCCAAAGTGTTCTGGCATGAGCAATCCAAGGAGTGGATTATGATTATCGCTTGTGGTCAGACGGTATGTCTGTATCGTTCTCCCAATCTGAAGGATTGGACGCTAGGTAGTGAATTCGGCGCCGGGATTGGTTCACACGATGGCGTGTGGGAATGCCCCGACCTGTTCCCCCTTGCAGTGGATGGAGATTCAGGGCAGGAGAAATGGGTGATGCTCGTTAGCATCGGTGCAGATCCTGCTTTTATTGAAGGCTCCAGAACACAATATTTTACCGGAGATTTTGATGGAACTACATTTGTCCCAGACGAGGCATCCCATACGGTTCGCTGGATTGATCATGGTCGGGATAACTACGCAGGAGTTAGTTGGTCTGACGTTCCTGAGGAAGATGGAAGACGCCTCATTATCGGCTGGATGAGCAACTGGATGTATGCCAACCAGACGCCAACCAATAATTACCGTGGAGCAATGACGATTGCCCGGGAGTTGACACTGGAGACAAGAGCGGGAGAAGTTATACTGATTCAACGTCCTGCACGTGAACTTGAGCAAGCCCGTACGCCGATATTGTCCCTACAGGATGCTTCGATTCAGCAAGTGAGTGAGCAGTTGAACGCTTTGCAACTAGTGAGCTATGAGATCCATGCAGAGTGGGCTCAGGATCAGTCGTTCCATTTTGCGCTAAGAAGCGGCGCAGATCACGAGACGGTCGTTGGCGTAGACTCGACCCGAAGTGAGGTATATGTTGATCGTAGTCGATCAGGCATCGGCCATTTTCATGAACTTTTCCTGAGTCGTCATACAGCTGAGTTAAAAGAGGTGAATGGGAATCAACGGTTGCGTATCTTCGTAGATCATTCATCTGTGGAGGTATTCGCAAATGATGGTCAGGCGGTTATTACGGATCTGATCTATCCGGATGCGGATTGCCAAGGCATCTCTGTTCATGCTGAAAATACCGATCTGGCATTCTCTTCACTTCATATCTATGAAATATCACCGACCAATGCTAAAGGTCAATTGTAATGAAGGGAAGGAGTGCAGAACGATGCGTATTGGAGCCATTGAAGCAGGGGGAACGAAGTTTGTATGTGGTGTAGGTAATGAGCATGGACAGATTGAAGATCGGATCAGTTTTCCAACAGAGCATCCTGAGACAACACTTTCCAAGGTGATCGACTATTTCAAGGATAAAGGTGTGGAAGCAATCGGGATAGGCTCTTTTGGTCCGATTGATCTGCAACCGGATAGTCCCACTTATGGGTATATTACGACCACGCCTAAGCCTGGGTGGGAAAACTGTAATGTGATTGGAACTTTGAAGCATGAATTTCCGGTTCCCTTTGGATGGGATACGGATGTGAATGCTGCTGCGCTCGGTGAAGTGACGTGGGGAGCAGCGCAAGGACTGGACAACTGTGTATATTACACGATTGGCACAGGCGTTGGTGTTGGACTCGTGGCAGGGGGCCAACGAGTACACGGATTGTTGCATCCCGAGGGTGGACATATTCGCACAAGACGCCATCCGGATGATCACTTTGCCGGATTATGCCCGTACCATGGTGATTGCCTGGAGGGGATGGCTGCAGGACCAGCCATAGAAGCACGGTGGCAGAGCCCTGGCAGTGAACTGCCGGCAGACCATCTGGCGTGGGAGATTGAATCCTTTTACATTGCGGAGTCGATTACAACTGCCATTCTGATTCATTCGCCGCAGAAGATCATCTTGGGCGGTGGTGTGATGCAGCAAGATCATCTGTTTCCTATGATCCGGGAACAGGTAGTACGGAATCTCAATGGTTATGTGAATGCAGCTTCAATTACGCAACATATCGATCAATATATTGTCCAACCCGGATTGGGCCAGCATGCAGGCCTGTGTGGTGCACTCGCTTTGGGTCTGGAAGCATTGCAACAAGCGGCTCAAGCTTCACATGCTTCGTAGTTCTCTAAAATAATATACATCCCAGAAGGGACGGCCGCGGGTTCGCTTATTGGTATAAGCCAACGACGCACTGTCCTTTTTGGGCTTTTTTATTTTTTTGAAGAGTTAAGTAGTTTGAAAATATAGTACGTTCTAAAATTCGATGTTGCTCAAGTGAGCTGCCAAAGGTATGATTTTTAGTGTCCTATCCCTATCGTGCGATAAGACATTCCAAATTTAAATTTAACGTGTCTCAAAATGAAAGGAATCCAACCAATGAACCAAATAACGATGCGTCAAGCCGTACAGACAGACCAAGAGCAACTGGCCGATTTGCGAGCGTTGGTATTATACGATGATTTAACCAGACTGGGAAGGTACGATGATGTGAAGGTACGTGAACGTTTCCGGAATACATTCGACCCTGCCCACACCCATATTATTGAAGTGGAGGGTTCAATGGTAGGTTGTGTCGCCTTGAAGCCCAAGTCTGAGGCATTTCTATTGGAACATTTCTACATACATCCCGATTATCATGGCCAGAAAATAGGAACTCAGGTACTGAAATTGCTGCTGGAACAGGATGAAGTTCAGGGGAAACGGGTTATTTTAAATGTGTTGCAGGGAAGTCCTGCTCGCCGATTGTATGAACGGTTTGGGTTTATCCTGGACACTGAAGATGAGGTCGATGTGTTTATGTCAGTTCAATTGAAGGAATAGTATGATCGCGATATGTAGTGTAAAGTTGATTTCATACTTACACGATAATGGAGAGTATAGAAAAATCTTTAGAAGCGAAGATTTGGCTTTTATCTCCGGATTACCTATGTCAGGATACCGATCCCGTATGTTTGGGAAGTGGGGGACAGATGTTGTATTCTGGCATGTTTGAGGTAAACTGCTATCGTTGTCACACGTCAAAAGCGTCGTTCCTATAAAAAAGGACGGCGCTTTTAGTGTTATTAACTGCTTGTAATACGAACTTTATTGGATGGCTTATGTAGTAGAGTATCGAGATCGCCATTCAAATCTCTCAGGTTCGGGAGAAATGAAGCAGCTATCGAACAGATGAAAGGAAGAAGACCTAAAGACAGAAAGAGGAAGGGAAGGCCATAGACTTCTGCAACCGCTGCACCTGCAAAAGCGCCTACGGGCTGTAATCCTCCACCAATCAGGAATCGGATCGAATTAACCCGGCCTTGTAGAGCACTGGGCACAAGCGTACCATGTAACGAAGAGCTTAGAGAACCGAAGAAAGGTCCGGCTGCTCCTGCAGCACATAAGGCAATAAGTGCAAATGGGTAACTCGGAAATAGTCCCAATAAAGCGTTGAAAAGCCCAATCACAGCTAAGCTGCACAGCATGACCTTGCGTCTTCTCTTGATTTCACCCATCCACGAGATAATAGCTAGTCCTGCTAGTGTGCCAAATGCCGAAGCCGTGGTCAGAGTGCCCATGGCGGCGGCATCCCGGTGCAGCACTTCGCGGACAAAAGGAATCATCATGCTCCAGATAGCTACAGAGGACATATTGCTGATCGAAACCATTATCATAATCGAGAGCATGGCTGGGAATCGCCGATAAAAAGAGAAGCCCTCTCCAATATCTCGGATATAAGCTTTAAGAGAAAAAGATGTTTGTGCTACTGGTTTCTGCATTGTGGGCAGATAGAGCAGTGCGGCGATGGCTGCAATGTAACAAATAGCATTTATTCCAAGTGTTGGTAACGTTCCGGATGCAGCCGTTAGAGCTCCGGCAAAGGCAGGTCCCAGCAAAGCAGCGGCATTTCGACAACCATCAATCACTGCGAATGCCCGCAGTAGTTTATGTTTGCCAGCTACGCCTGGTACAACAGCTATGGCCGTTGGCATGAAGAGGGCGGAGCAGGCTCCGCTGAGTGCTGCGGCGAGAAATAGGTGCCAAAGCTGTAATTGGCCCGCGATACCCATACTCAGTGGCAACAAAAGAGCCAACAGTCGTACTGCAGCCAGTCCGGCCATGAACTGTCCACGATGCAGTCGGTCGGACAGCGGTGATCCAAGTAGGCGGAAGGCTACTTCAGGAATGCTGAAGCTTAGTGCCATAGCACCCATGGCTAGCTTAGAGGCAGTTAATTCATAAACAAGCCATTCCATGGCCAAAAGACCAAACACATCACCGAGAGAACTAAGAGTAACAGTAGCCAATAAACCGTAGTAACTTCGCTTCAGCATTAAGGTTCCTCCGTATGTTTGAATAGTGCACTTTGTGGAGAAGCAAATGCTTGAACTCAACCTTCAATATAAGCTCCAATCTGCCGTGGAAAGTTGTTCAGAGCTTCCAAGCGCAGGCTATATTCGGTGTTTTTGTAATCATAATGCACGATAATCAGCCCGGCTGCTCGCAAGGCTATTAGATGGTAATGCACCGTGCTCTTGGACAGTCCAACCTCACGGACAATTTCAGTGAAGGTCAGCTGTTTACCAGCCAGTAGTCGTAAGATGAACAGTCTGGTTTCATCGGAGAGTGCCCGCGTTAGACGCAGTAACCCAGGGTCTGGTCGTCCCGGTTCTGTTGGAAGAATATCGCAAGAGTAATTAGTGAAAATCATCTCGTCAAAGATTGCTGAGGTGACAAATGGACGTGCATGATATTGAGGGATGAGGATTATTTGTTTTAACGTATTGTTGGGATATATCCTCATGCCCTGTGTAGCATGTTCGTAGACTTCTTGGTCATTCATCCCGTTCAGACTGGAACGTCTCGATTCAGCTTCCAAAAAGAGTCCCTCAATAATTGTCGGATCGATCTGCCCAAAATACTGAGCATCCCATTCTCGTAGCACTTCGGATGTCCGACTGCGCAATTCGGGCAGATTGGAGGGGACAGATAACTTAAAGCGCGCGGCGATGTCATACAATTGGCCCGAGGACAACTCTTCAAGCCAATTCAAAAAGCCATTCACCGAACGTTCCCCTGAACAGCTCCATATATATGGCGCAAGGCTGAAGTTGTCTGTGGCTTTCATCGTATCTCGCATTTGTTGAAGTTTGGCTGGTGAGAATCGATCCTGTACATCACGAACCCACCGTTTCCCGGCATCCAGGTTAGTATGATTTTGTTTACTCAAAAAAGCGTTCAGGGTGCTTACACATTCATAAATTGGCGCAAAATCAACTTCTACTGTGTAGCTCATAAGAGTATAGTTCCTTTCTGAGTTAGTTCTATATTTATAGAACAAGTAATTGATTTTATATTATACGAACTTATTTGTTGTTTCAACATAAATTTTCCATGTTGGTACCAAACATCCTAATTCCACAAAAATGTTTCACCAGAAGGAAAGTGAAAAACGTACCACTTAACAGAGGATTTTTGTCTATGCACCAATCATATCGAAAACCCACATGAAACAAAGTCATAGACCCATTCATTTAATTCTTGAATGGGTCTATTGAACTTTTCTATTATACTTTCCAGTGGTCGTACCCTAATATGGGTGATAACCTACTTTTTATATAGGAATTATATAGTATGGAGAACCCAAGATGCCACAATGGAAACGAAATCTGTATATTCTGTGGTTCGGTCTGTTTTTCAATCATATGGCGTACTCGCTATCCGTTCCGTTCTTTCCTATATTCCTGCAAAATGATCTCGGGATCCATACCGGTCTGGAAGCCTGGTCCGGTATCTCCATCTCCATCAGCTTTCTGATCAGTGGATTATGCGCACCCTTCTGGGGATCGCTGGCTGATCGATATGGAAGCAAATTGATGCTGGTCCGTTCAGGCGTTGGGCTAGGCATTGCGCATCTGGCTAATTTCTTTGTTTACGATCCGTATACGTTTATCGCGGTAAGGGTCTTTCAGGGACTCATGGCTGGTTTTCATCCCGCCTCAATTACACTGATCGGCACCAATACTCCGGAGAAACATGTGGGTTATGCACTTGGCGTGATCTCCACGGCCAGCGCCGCGGGCGGGATACTGGGTCCTCTTGCCGGAGGGGTGCTGAGTCACTGGATCGGACTGCGGGGATGCTTCATTGCATCGGCTGTGATTACGTTTCTCGCGGCTCTGATGGTTCTGGGTGTGAAGGAGTCACGGCTTACTCGTACGGTGGTTCCAACAAGAATCATGGGGGATTTGAAGAGAGCCGCTTCTACTCCAGGGTTGATGCGAATCTACGGTCTGATTTTGCTGGTTTCAACGTCAGTGCTCATTATCGAACCGGTGCTGACGCTCTATGTCGTACAGATTGGCGGAGATATCGGCAGTGCAACACTTAGTGCTGGTATCGTCTTCTCAGCCATTGGTGTGGCAACGGTTATTATGGGGCCCCGGTGGGGGAAGATTGGTGGCAGGATCGGATACGAGAAAACACTGTTTATTGGACTGATTGGTGGTGGAATTGGCAGTCTGCTGCAGATGACAGCAACGAATCTGATTTATTTTGGCAGCCTGCGATTTGTCTATGGTCTGTTCTTTGCCGCGGTTTATCCGGCGCTCAATGCGCTCATCATCAAGTATGCTGATCACGATTTCCGCGGGAGGGCTGTCAGTTTGAGTCAGACGGCGAGTCAGTTCGGCATTGTGCTGGGACCGTTAATCGGCGGTTTTCTTGGTGGATGGATCGGCATTCCGTTTATTTTTCTATTTACAGGGATTGTACTCCTGGGAGCGGCTTGGGCAGTCCGCGTAAGTGATGTGAAACAGGCGGGTAAACCGGGATTAGGCATGGCAACAGCTGAAGTTAGCGGAAACAGCATAAAGAAATGATGAAATGACGAAACGACTCTCAGAGATAATAGGATATCGAACTGAATGGTCATCACCACAGCATAGGGAGGAATATATATGTCACAACGACGATTGAAACTGGGAGCCAATCTGAACGGTGTAGGGAACAGCATTTCCTTTTGGCGTCACCCCGACATTCCCGTTAACGCGAGTGTTAGTCTGGAATTCTACCAGAAGCAGGCACGTATCGCGGAGAAAGGGAAGTTCGATCTGCTTTTTATTGCAGATGGTCTCTTCATTAACGAGAAGTCCAATCCTCATTTTCTCAATCGCTTTGAACCTCTGACGCTTCTGTCCGCACTCGCCGGTGTAACTTCTCACATTGGGTTGGTTGCTACATTGTCTACTTCATATAGTGAACCCTTCACGGTTGCGCGGCAATTTGCCTCACTGGATCAATTAAGCGGTGGGAGGGCCGGGTGGAATGTGGTCACTTCACCTCTGGAAGGCTCGGCACTGAACTTCGGCAAAGGCGAACATCCGAACCATGCTCTGCGCTACGAAATTGCGGAAGAACATCTGAATGTGGTCAAAGGCCTGTGGGATTCCTGGGAGGACGATGCCTTTATCGGAGATAAGGAGCAGGGCATATTCTTCGATCCTGCAAAGCTGCATACGCTGAATCACAAGGGGGCGCACTTCTCCGTACAGGGTCCGCTTAATGTGGGACGTTCGAAGCAGGGTCATCCGGTGATTTTCCAGGCGGGCTCGTCCGAATCTGGTAAAGATCTGGCTGCCCGATCGGCGGATGCCGTATACACAGGACATGAGACGCTGGAGGAAGCAAGGGAGTTCTACCGGGATGTGAAGGCAAGAGCAGTGGCATATGGACGTCAGGCAGAGGATATTCTGATCTTCCCAGGCATCGGTCCCATTGTGGGTAGAACAGCGGAAGAGGCTGAGCGGAAGTATCAGGAGATTGCTGAATTGGTCAGCATTGACCAAGCGCTGAATTATCTGGGGCGTTACTTCGACCATTATGACTTCTCCCAGTTCCCGCTGGACGAACCTTTTCCCGAGATAGGGGAGATCGGCAGCAACAGCTTCCGCAGTACAACAGACAAGATTAAGCAGCAGGCACGGGAACAGGGGCTGACCCTGCGCCAAGTGGCGTTGCTGGCATCGACTCCACGCACATCGTTTATTGGTACACCGGATCAGATCGCAGATCAGATTCAGGAGTGGTATGAAGGCGAAGCGGCAGACGGATTCAATGTTCGTACCGTGGTGCCCAATGGACTGGAAGATTTCGTGGAACTGGTTGTCCCGGTTCTGCAAGAACGAGGGCTGTTCCGTACTGAATATGAACAGGATACGCTCCGTGGTAATCTGGGTCTTGAAATTCCGCGTAATCGATATACGTTAGAGCGTGTGAGATAGATATATTTTAAATGAGAGCCTTATAAAATTAAACAAAACGGTAATCACATCCATGGATTGGACGTGATTACCGTTTTTCTGATGCAGAGCATTTCTGAGCATACTCCACTCAGAAGAAGATATCTTAAAATGCCTGAAACGCGGCCCAGATGGCTACGATCATGCAAGCTATACCGCCAATTTTGCACATGAGGTAATAAAATTCGCTAGGTTCGGGATCTTTTAACCATATCCAGCGGAGGGAGAGCAGGAATTGAAACTTCTGAAACTTTGGATAATAGAAGCTGCACCATCCATAGATGAGTCCGGCAAGCGCAATGAACAGGAGAACAGGTGTACCTGGCGTATGATGATACTCCGGATAGGCAGCGGTCACGAGCGTGGCAGGTGTATAGTGCTCTTCGTCATCCTCCATGACGCGTTGGCTGTCTACATACATGTTGACCGGAGAGAGCATCTTCCCGGTTTCATCGTAGCTTAATAATTGCTCGGATTGTTGTTCAACTGTATATTGGTGGTCGTTAGGGTATGCCACGTTATACGTTGCAATAGGGGTGGATGCGATATGGGTAATGACATAGTTCTGCTGGTCGATGCTGACCGTACGCTTCTGCTGATTGACGGTGACCTGAATGGGGTCTGCTGTACTGCTCTCATACGTAATTTGATTGCCTTGCTCGTGATCGTAAGTGTATTTATGCTGATCTACATAGAATATGGGCTCAGTAAAATAGGGTCTGGATAATATCCCAACAAGTAAGGACACGACGACAACGCATACCAGAAAGATTAGGGTAGGGACATGTTTTTTGGGTATGGAGTTCATTTTTAAGATTACCAATCCCTTCCTTAATTAGATGTTAATTTTAATACGTGAAAGTTGGACATAAGTTGCAGCTGCTTGCACTAGTGTTATCAAGAATGGGACATTATGGTTTCTTTTTGAGAGAGTACTGTTATTATAAAAATATGTCCTGTTCAAGCCAGAGTGTTGGTTAAGGGGACAAGAAAGTGTTGGACAATCTGTAATTCCAGACGAGTCACAGGAGGAGATTGGGATGATTAGAGGGTTAACGAATGCGGGACTGGGCAATATCGAGTCTGATGAACAATATATCACAGAAGCGGCCAAGCACGGATTCGGATCTGTAGATTTGAATCCGCTCTCATTGATTGAAACGTATGGCAAGGAACAGGCACAACATCTGCTAGAGAGTAATCAGGTGATCATCGGTTCATCGGGTCTGACGGTGGAATGGCGGACGACAGATGAACAATTCCGTGAGGGATTGCAATCGTTGGTCGCTATGGCAGAAGCTTCTGCTTCGCTGGACTGTTACAGCTGTTGCACGTATATTTTACCCTCAACGGATCAACCGGCAGCACAATTTATGGCGGCGGCTACGAAACGCTTGAGACTCTGCGCAGATATCTTGGATGCTTACGGGATTAAGTTGGGTCTGGAGTTTGTGGGCTGCCATCACTTGCGGACGCAATGGAAGAATCCGTTTATCTGGCGTGTGGAGGATACGCTGGACTGGATCGAGACCATCCATGCGCCCAATGTTGGCCTGCTCGTAGATTCCTATCACTGGCATACGAATGGTCTACCGATGGAAGATCTGTTGAAGCTGAAGAAAGAACAGGTTGTTCATGTTCATATTAATGATGCTTATGATCTGCCCATTGAAGAATTGCTGGATTATGAGCGTTTGTATCCCGGCGAAGGGGTCATTGATCTGGGTGGATTTCTGAGAAATCTGCAGGCGATTGGTTATAATGGTGTGGTGGCTCAGGAAGTACTGGCTCCAGCGCCAACTCTGAGTTCGAGTGAAATATTGGCTAAGTCGAAAGCAGGTTTCGACAAGGTATTTGCCACAATCTAAGTTACTGAAAAAAAGAGGGGGGGGTTCCTAGCTGTGTTTATGGCTTATGGAACACCCCTGTTCTTTTTTTTGATTAATCCAGCAATCCGTGATCTTTCATTATTTGTGTCGTAACGAACCACAGTCTGTTTTGCATGGCCTCATCTCCGCCAGGATGTATAGGAACAATAGATGCTCCAGTTCCCACATTGAAATATCCTCCCGAAACCTCGCCATACCTCGATTCCACAGCCAACCGAGTAATGATATCCGCACCCCGGCGCGGGTCGCCGATGTGCAAAAAGGTTAACAAGCGTTCAAGCACACTTGCAAACCATAGCTCTCGTCCAAGACCCGTAACATTAAAGCCAGGGTTCAAGGCATTTACGCGAATTCCGGTTCCGCGCCATTGTCTGGCTAGTTCACCAGTAAACATAATATTGAGCAGTTTGGTTTTGCCATAGATTGGAGAGGAACCGCGTGCAGTAAAAGGAGTGATATCCGTTAAGTCATCTGGCAACACCAATGTGCCGTGATTCCGCGAAGCTTCAGATGCAACATTGACGACACGGGCATGGCCCGACTGAATCAGGGAAGATTGCAATGTGTGCGTTAACAGCCAAGGTGCCAAATAGTTGACGGCAATCATCTCGGCATATCCTTCGGACGTGACTCTCTGTTCAAAAGCATGAAGTCCGGCATTATTCAAAAGTACGTCTATACGCGGATAAGCGGCTGCAATCTCAAGCCCAACACGTTTTACATCACTCAGTAAGGACAAGTCTCCATAGAAAAATTCGATTTTGGCAGAAGGTATGATTTCCTTGATTTTGTACCTGGTAGCCTCTGCACGTTCCTTGCTTCGGGCTGTGAGTATAAGATGTGCCCCGCGTTTGGCGAGTTCCATGGCTGCAAGCTGCCCTAAACCGCTTGTTGCTCCGGTAATTACAATATTGGGATGTTGAGTTTTCATAAGAAGATCTCCTTTTGACACGAATAGATTCGAAAATATATAATGGACATAAATCAACTATAAATATTAATTGATATTTGTCAACTATATTTCTGGAAGCCTACTTTCATGTATCGAGGAGAGGGAGTTAACAATAATGAGTGAAAATCCAGTCAAAACCAAAGATAGAGCAACCTTGGAGCTAGCGTTGGGTGAGCAGATTCATGCACTGATCAGTGCTTCGCATGCGCTTAACGTTCGCTCTGCCGAGCGTTTTGATGCGAACCTGCAACCTGCCGCTTTTCAACTGGTACGGTGGCTCTACTCCTATGGCCCAACAAGCGCCGCGGCTTTGGCAGAAGCGAATGCAATGGACCGCAGCTCGGTCAGCCGATTAATCAAACAACTCGAAAAGTCAGGATATGTTAGCAAAGAGCAAGACCCCAAGGATCGGCGCGGGGTGTTACTATCTCTTACGGAACTTGGTCAACAATCGACGATCGCTGCCCTCAAGGAGAAGGAGTCAGCTTTTTATGACCGTATATCCAGATGGGATGATAAGGAACTGGAGCGTTTCACCGTCATGCTCCGGCAGTTTAACGGATTGGATGGTAAGTGAGAGGTCCTATATTGTGGATTGTATTCGATACACGAACCCTAGGACATGTCACCATTGAGCGAGTGAGACTATAAATTCATAGCAAAAGCGGACATCTGGTGATGTCCGCTCGTGAAGTTCCCAGATCATTTTATAGTTTCCAGGGAAGCTGTGGGATTTTATATCGGAAACCCTGATGGTTTCCTTTTCTCACATATATCCAAGGTGGTGGGACAGGGGTGCCTAGTGCTTTATACAAGACCGTTCCTTCATCGCTTGCGGAATATTCTTCGATACTACTTTGGATATCCTCCCAATGAACCTTACCTTGGTAAGACAGTGTCTGCCCTTGAACGATAACATGAGGTGCACCTGATATGATTCTCTGCGTTATGTTGAGAACTCCAACCTTTCCTGAGGACAACATCATCAATTCGCTCATGAAAAGTATGATAATCAAAATGACTATGCTCACAATCCATCGCTTTTTTCTCATTTTGTGACCTCCACTACCTAGGGAATCATTTCCTCATAGTTAATGTCTTTCAATGACATAATCTCGTCAGAGATGGTATTGATTTTGACTGAATAGGACTTAATAGCTTGAAGGAATTCATGAATGATTTTCTTGCGATCCTTATCAAAGACGGCAGATGTTATGTGATTCTCTTTTAATACGTTATCTTTCATTATGACTTGTTTAGAATAACTAACTGAATTACTATAATCGATTAGATGCGTAACCCCCGAGAATTTGCCACTAGTTAATGTACCTTTGGAGAATTCGGATGGTTTAACCCCAATATATTTTTCAGAAGAACCGTGTTTCTTTTTATAATTGATAATCGTGTCAAAAAAGTCCTTATCCCCGGTTAACTTTTCGTTGAAATAATCATTTTTGAGAGCAATCGTAGTCGTATGATCAGTATATCCTAGTGAGACAGTATCTGAAGAGTGGATTGCGTAATATCCCTGAGACATCTTGCCCTGATTGAATGTTCCATCGTTAATGGTGTTGATGTAGCTGCCAAGTATAGGGTGAACCTTGCCATCAGAAGAAGTCAGATACTGTACTTCTAACCATTGCGTAATTTCTTTTCCTTTACCATGATATGTATCATTATTCCACGATCCGGTGTAGGTTTTTGTAGTGAATTCACCTGTACCATGGCCCATATTAGATTCATCGTAATCCTCAAAGGGGACACCTCCACCTTCAACTAATGTATATGTATACTTGCCTTTTCCTTGCCGCTTACCACTCACCCAATCTCCAGAGTAAACTTCGGTTTCTCCCCATCTCGCGGTTCCTTTACCATGAGGTTTCCCGTTTAAAACTTCACCATAGTACGTCGCTCCATCTGACAATTTTAAGTTTACTTTCTTCGATGCTGCTTCTGTTGGAGTAGAGCTTGATAATAGTACAATGATAATGGTGATCGTTAATCCAAAACCTAGATAGAATCTTTTCAAAAGTTGCAACTCCTTCAATGAGAATGATCTTTGCGTTGTTAGCTATCTTCAACATTATCGGTTTATATATCGTACTTTTCCAGTTTGAATATAAAGTGGAGATAGGTTTGATTTCACAAACAACTCGTCCCCAGTTCACAAAAGTAAAGATGTAAATGCTGAAGCAAAATCCCGCTCAACCCAAAGTACCTGTGGCTTCATGGCATATTATGTCTGTAGTTCGTGGGTACTTTTTTTATACTCAGCGTATACGTGATCCTGATCTTTTTACAAACCCCACTATTTACTCCGCTTCATCATTTCTCCTACGCCAGTTCTCCTCCTAATGATCCACAGCAGTGGTGGAACTTTCCTGAATCGTGAACAATCTCTGAATTTTGTATCACCTCCTATTTGCAGCGTTATCCCTAGATTCACTCCCCCAATATGGAGCAGTACAGAGCATGACTCTGTTAGAAAAAGCTTGAGAAACCTTTAACGGAATATGAAAGAATGCAGGTATATGTAAAATTTTAAATACATGCTTCCAGGCCGTTGACCCTGCCCCCGAAAGTCTCTTATATTTACTCCCGACACAACAACTCAGAACGGGTGGTGGGATGATTTTGTTCAATAATAAAGGCAAGAAAATGCTCGCTATGCTTACACTTATACCCTTGGCTACAGGGATGGTCATGGGGGCTTTCCCTGCTGCGATAACGTATGCAGATGCGGGGGATAACACATCGATCAACAGCTCGGCAACAGGTTCTTGGCAAACGGGAGATTTGCATGTACATACGTTTGAGTCCGATGATGCACAGGTTTCACTGGAGAACGTGCTTGACGCGGGTTTAACGAAATATGGGTTGGACTGGATCGCCCTTACGGATCACTTGCGGTTATCCAAGCGAGATCACAACGGGAACGAGATTTCGGGTGGACCAATACCCATGTCCCAAGGGATGAATGAATATCAGGTACCACAGATCAAGAAACTTCAGGATGCAGGCAAATACGAAGGTAAAACGATCTTCTCCGGTTTTGAATGGGACATGCCTACACATGAACACGTTGGGGTAGGAATTCTCACGGATGAGCCGAATTCAACCGAAGCGCTGAACGCTGCCAAGGAGTTCGAATACCGTTTCACGAATCGAGCAGCGAACCTGTTTAATGCGGCAGACGTAACGAAATGGGATCAGAACGGAGGGCGTGCGTACACGAATCATCAGGATGCGCTGACCGCCATCAACTGGCTCGCAACGAACTATCCAACGACAAGCTATGCGATGATCAATCATCCTTCACGGGGCAAAAACAAATATACTGTCGCGGACTTCCGTGAGTTTAACGATCTGGCTCCACAAGTGGTATTTGGTATCGAAGGCATGCTGGGTAACCAGATGGAACCGGATCGTGGAGGTTACAACACAAGTTACAATGTAGCTAATCCAACCGCAGATGATGGATACAAATACCGTACATACGGCGGTGTAGACTATATGGTTGCCAAAGTGGGCGGTCTGTGGGATGCATTGCTGGGAGAAGGACGTCACTTCTGGAACTATGGCAATTCGGACTACCACTTCAAGACGATTGGCACGAATTCCAGTGGTTATTTTCCTGGCGAATATGCTAAGACCTATTCGTGGGTTGAGGGCACAGGCATGCAGGCTGTTCTGGATGGACTGCGTTCAGGGAAATCATTTTCCGTATTCGGTGATCTGATCAACGCACTGGACTTCACAGCTTCCGGTGCGGGTGCTCAGGTTGAGATGGGCGGAGACCTTCATGTGACCCAAGGCGATGAAGTAGAGTTGAAGATTCGCTTCAAGAGTCCAACGACGAGCAATAACTATGAAAATCCAATCAACAGCGGCACGTCCGCTGGACAAGTACCCGTGGTGGATCACGTCGATCTCATCGCCGGGGATGTGACAGCCAAGGCCCAGAAGGGTACAGCCGCATATACCAAAGACACCAACGACTCTACCAAAGTACTGGCTACCTTCACATCCAACGATTGGACGACAGATGCCGAGGGCTATAATGTCATCACGTACAAGATCAAAGCCACAGACCAGGACAAGTATTTCCGCCTGCGCGGTACGAATCTGGGCATGAACGTGACAGGTGAGACTGTAAATGGTGAACCACAGCTTGATCCGAAAAATACGACAGCTGATGCAACGACCCGTTTTAATCAAATTAACGATAGCAACTATCGCGATCTGTGGTTCTACTCCAACCCAATCTTCGTGAGTGCCACACCTTACAGTGATGCACAGGCGGTAACCGATACGCTTCAAGCAATCGATCTGGGCGATCTGAGCGCGGTCCATTCCGATCTTACCCTTCCTGTTGAAGGGAAGCATGGTGCAACCATTAGCTGGTCCAGCTCCAACCTGGAACTAATGAATAACGAGGGCAAGCTGCTAGCCCAACCGGACAATAATGAGCGATTGGAACTGACGGCAACTGTGCAACGTGGCACGGAGTCACAACCCAAAACGTTCACTGTCATTGTGGAAGGCAAGAATAATCAGGCGCTGGTGTTAAAAAGCAACATAACTACCGCTGACGGCCAGCCGTATCACACGGATACATGGACGAACCAGTCCGTAACGGTTAGTGTAACCAGCGCAGTATACGCGCCTGCTACTTCCGCGATCATCGAGTTGTCTCGTGATGGAGGGCAGGCGTACGAACTATATACAGAGAATACACCTTTGGAGATAACGGAGCCGGGAGAGCACAACCTTTTATTCCGAGCAACAGATGATCTGGAACAAACGTATACTTTACCTCTGGTCATTAAAATAGACCGTGAGATTCCCGTCATTACCCTGCAAGGTAGCAGCCAGATGACGCTGAATGTGGGAGACACATACAACGAGCCTGGAACACAGGCTTCCGATAATGTCGGCATCCGTGGTTCCGTGCAGGTGGATGGCACGGTGAACACACAAGCAGCAGGGATCTACACCCTTCGGTATAACGTAAAGGATATCGCTGGTAATGAAGCTCAGGAAGTTATCCGTACCGTTATTGTACAAGCCCGCTCAGACAATGGTGGCGGGGGTTCAGGTGGAGGTAATGGAGGCAACTCTGGTGGGAATTCTGGAGGAAGTACACCAAGTGTGCCAACAAAGCCTACCGTTCCAACCACACCAACCAACCCGGAAACGGGGTCAGATTCATCCACTGAAGTGAAGGTTGAGGTGGAAGCGAATCAGCCGGTCCAAACGGGTTTGAAAGACATCGTGCAATTCAATGTTCCATCGGGAGCCATTGGTTCCAAGGATACACTGCAAGTGTCTGTGGTTGCCAAGGACAAGTTGCTGAATACAGCTTCACTGAATGTACTTGGACAAGCTGTACAGATCAGCCGCAGTGGCGGAAGAACGTTGAATGATCAGGCGGCATTGAGCCTGAATGTGGATTCGGCAGATCTGCCTAACGGCACCCAACCTGCGATTTACTATTATAATGAAGCTCGTCAGAGCTGGATATTTATCGGTGGCAAGATGAATGCAACAGGAAGCATAACGGCCAATGTGAATCATCTGGGTACATTCGTTGTGTCCAGTTACACACCGGTGAATCTGTCTGACCTGAATGGACACTGGGCTTCCGACTACGCAGATCGTTTGTTGGGCATGAACGTGATTCAAGGTTACACAGATGGTACGTTCCAACCATCGAAGAAGATCACACGGGCAGAGTTTGTTACGTTGCTCAGTAAGGCGCTGGCATTGAAGTCCGTGGAGTCGGATCTGACATTTGCAGATCAAGGTAGTCTGCCAGACTGGGCAAAAGGTGATATTGCCGCAGCCGTGCAAGCCGGAATTGTGAAAGGCTACGGTGATAACACATTTAAGCCCGATCGGACGATTACGCGTGCCGAGATGGCTGTCATGATGGCGAATGCGCTGAAAGTAAGTTCAGATGCACAAGCCGGAATGTCTGGTAATACATCCGTTAAACCAAGTTTCACCGATGCATCACAGACGCCATCATGGGCACAAGAGGCACTGGATGTAGCGGTGCAGGCCAAGATTGTGAGCGGATATACAGACCATACCGTTCGTGCAGGAAGTGAAACGACACGAGCGGAAGCTGCGACGATGATCTATAACTTGTTGCTCGCCATGTACGTGTAAGAAGTAAAGAAGAGAAATAACCGCATATAAAGTAGATATAAAGTAGATAAAAAACTGATATCCTTTTGGGTATCAGTTTTTTTGGATTAAAACATTCTCATCTTCAGATGGAATGTAAGACGTTCCATTGATCTAATTCACGAAACGAAAGGGCAAGTTACTGTGATAGAATGAGTTAGGTTTGAACGATGAAACGGTGGGGGCTTGGAAAATGAACAAAACGGAGCGGCAGCTTGCGATTACGCTTGAATTGCAGCGAAGAAAGATGCTAAGAGCAGAAGATTTAGCTGCTCAATTTGAGACAAGTGTACGGACGATATATCGAGATATTCAGGCCTTAAGTGAAGCTGGCGTTCCAATTATGGGAGCTCCGGGTCATGGTTATTCCCTCATGGAAGGATATTTCCTGCCCCCGGTAAGCTTCACAGCAGAAGAAGCCGTATCCCTGCTCATGGGAGCTGATTTTATCGAACAGAGATTGGATACAGAATACGCGATGCAGGCTAAGTCGGCTCAACGAAAAATTGAAGCGATTTTACCAGAATCCGTTCGTAACGAATCAACACGTGTTCGGGAAACGATGCGACTGCTTCATACGGTGGAACCTTTAACTAAAGCTAGAGTGAAAACATACCTTAACCAAATACGTAATGCCATTTTGGAACAACGTAAAATCAGCTTTATGTACCTGAAAAAAATGCCGGGAACGGATGGTAATCGGTATAACATGAGAGAAGTTTCTCCTTATGGGCTTTCACTTGTTCAGGAGAATTGGGTGTTGATCGCACGTTGTGATATGCGGCAAGACATTCGTCATTTTCGTTTGTCACGCATGACTGAACTTTCCGTGCTGGAGGATCAATTCCTGTTGCCGCTGGATTTTGATCTGAACAGTTATCGACCTCCTGAAGACCGTAACGAACAGGTATTAATTAGGGCGGAACCGGAAATTGCTGACAAAATTATGGAGGCACTTCATTTTTATATGGATGCATTTGAGGAGCGAGAGGAAGGTATCATTTTTCAATTTCGTGTCCGCTATCCGGAGGAAATCTTGCATTATTTACTTGGCTGGGGTGGAGATATCGAGGTCTTGGAACCGGAGTCTTTGCGCTTCCGAATGCAGGAAGTAGCCAAAAACATCTTAAAACACTACTGACATACACCTGTCAGTAGTGTTTTTTTATACTTTGGTATATCACAGATCAAGAGGAGTGGGTTGAAGGATGAGAAGTACAACGGAAGTGTTGAAATCATTTGAAACGGCAGTAGAACGATATTTGGCAGAACTGAAAAATTTGGATCAGTCTAGCTTACATAAAAAACAGAGTGAAGAGGATTGGTCCATTGGACAGATGTATGTACATTTGATTCAATCAGCGCTTTTCTTGCATCTGCATAATATTGAGCAGTGTTTGAGCAGCGGGGATTCAACGTTAAACTCGGGTGAGGAAAAAACAGAACCGGGTAGGAAAGTGTTCGAATTAGGACAATTCCCTCCCGTTCCAATTAAGGTTCCTGCTTCCCCGCAGTACACCCCGCAACCACCCGAGAGCATGGAGTCCTTGATCGATGGGCTTCACGAGGTAGTGGACCGGATGAGAAGCACGGCAGCTGTTCTACACCAAGCGTCCGTAAACAACAAAATACGTCATCCAAGGCTTGGCGCTCTAAACGCTCAGGAGTGGTTTTTGTTGATAGAGATGCACTACAGACATCATTTTTTGCAATTAGACCGATTGAAATCGAATCTGGAAATGTAAATGAGAGAAGGGAATGGGATGTATCCATGAAACCAAATCAGGACAGCAGATATTGGATTGGCGTTGTATCTGCTTCTCATGTGAATGTAGCCGTAGAGGGAGGGTTTGCGCAGCTGTGTCATGGCAAGTCAGCACTGTTGCGACAGATGTCCGCGGGTGATTGGCTGATATACTATTCTCCACGCACAGACTTATCAACTGGCAAGCCACTTCAGGCGTTTACCGCTATTGGTCAAATTACCGACGATAGGATATACCAATATCAGATGTCGGAATCATTTGTACCCTTTCGCCGAGACCTTCGTTATATTCCATGTCGAGAAGTAAAGATTGCAACATTGTTAGACCAACTCAGTTTTACGCGCGGAAATCGCAATTGGGGGTTTCCATTTCGTAAAGGCCATTTTGAGATAGGGGTTGAAGACTTCATGATGATAGCTTCCTCCATGTTGGAAGAAGAGACACAGTCACTACTGGATATTAGCTTAAGTCAGAAATGTTAACCAAACCAAAAACCCATAGAATGTCTATGGGTCTTTTGGTTTTACGGTTAATCATATCCGCCAACGTTGATATTACATTTATTAAGACGCTTGTCTTAGTTGCTGGTAAGGTTTAATTCGTAGTGGAAAAGTCAATAAAAGCTCTGTAAGCAAGCGCTGTACAATCCACAGAAAACCAGTACAATTGAACCTATAAAACCATGAGATAAAGAGAGGTATTTCTCCATGACCGATACAAGTGGGAATCGCAAAGTTGACGGCTATCTAAAGAAACTCAAAACGTGGAAGGAAGAGTCCACAAAGCTGAGAGAGATTATTCGGGATTTTGAACTGACAGAGGATATGAAGTGGATGCATCCTTGTTACATGCTCGATGGGAAAAACATCGTACTAATTCATGGATTCAAAGAATACGTGGCCATTCTGTTCTTCAAAGGTGCTCTGCTGAAGGATACACACGGCATTTTAGTCCAGCAAACGGAGAATGTACAGGCAGAACGCCAGCTTCGCTTCACCAGTCTGGAGCAGATTGTGGAGCAGGAGTCTATGATCAAAGCCTATATCCAGCAAGCGATTGAAGTGGAACAGGCTGGATTGCAAGTGGAAATGAAAAAAACTGCCGAATATAGCGTTCCCGAGGAACTTCAGCAGCAGTTCAATGAAAATCCTGCTTTCCGAGATGCATTTGAAGCACTGACACCCGGACGGCAGCGGGCATATCTCTATTATTTCTCACAACCGAAGCAATCCAAAACAAAAGTGTCACGAATCGAGAAGTACATGCAGCCGATCCTGGAGGGCAAAGGTTTGAATGATTAAGGTGTTTGCTTGATAAAGGTATCTACCATCCAATCAAAGAATCTTTGTTTCTCTTCATAATGTGGGTAATGAGCCGAGTTCTTATAGGCAATGAATTCCTTTTGATTTCCTTCAATCTGGTCAAAAAACACCTTGGCGGCATGGGATGAAGTCATTAAGTCGTAATCTCCCATGACAAAATAAAAGGGGAGGTCCAGCTTCGTAATCAAGGATGGCAAAGGACGGCTCAGGGCTTCACTTATCAGTATTTCTTGCGAATAAATGATCCCTTTATTAAAACGAATGGCATCCAGCATATTATATTCTTGGCTGAACGTCATTCCCAGAAAGCTGGTGTCAGGGCTGTCCATCAACCTTGATGCGCCACCATAACGTTTAACGAGATCTCGCGGCGTGAATGCCTGTCCTTGTTTGATCGGTTCATAGATCTGCTCCAACTGGTTTATGTCTTCATGATTATCGGCCAGTTGGGCTTGCTCCATAACGTAATTCCATCCGTCGATCTCGCTCAGTTGTGTATCTGCCATCTGCCCGATTCCAATGTAGGCTTCATATTTATCGGGTGCTCGATGCGCAGCAAGAGTTCCTATGTATGTTCCATATGAATGACCAATTAATATTACCTTTTTCTTCCCCAGACGTTGAGTAATATAATCGGTGACGGCCAGTGCATCCTCAACCAGCACATCAGCTGAGAGATTGGAATAGTCCTCGAAAAAATGATAGGATTTGCCGCTTGCTCTCTGATCATAGTTCACAATCGTAAACTGAGATTCTAATAAATCTTGGTACTTTTTCGCGTACGGAAGTTCAGATGCACCCGGTCCACCGTGTAAATAAAGGATAACTGGGTTGTCCAGATCCTGTCCTCTGATCATGATTTCATGTCCCGTGCCGTTGATTTTAACTTGTTCCAATACATGAATAGGGTTTGTGCCTTTTATTTTTGGCGTCCATGTTGGAAAGTAAAGAACTGCGAGTGATAGTGTTAGGGTCGTGACGCCTAGCCACAAACCTGTTTTCTTCATTTTGTTCATAGGATATGTCTCCTCTGGTTCAATGTCTTGATGTAATTATTGTTCATAAACTCATAATTCTATCTTACGTTACTCGTCATTGATTCAAATCGTACGCCAGATTGAATTTGTTCTCAGTCTCAGGTTGGACATAAAAGACCTCAGTCCTGAAGAATTCAGGACCAAGGCCGCCGCTTAACTATCTTTTTATGTTTATGAAAAGACCTCAGTATGCTGAAGCTACAGCAGAAAGATCGGAATAAATAAAGCAGGCAGCAGATTCAATACCTTGATCTTCGTAATCTTCAAAATATTTAACCCCGTACAAAGTGCCAGGATGCCACCAATCAGGGTAATTTCGTTCATTATGTTCGTTGTTATGAAGACGGATAAGAAATCAGCTGAGAAGAAGACCAGGACTTCGATGACCAATAAAATGAATGCTGAGAAGATGATGCCGATCCCAAAGGTGGATGCCAGAATTAATGACGTAATGCCCGAGAAAATCGTATTAATTTGCAAAAAGGTATTATCCCCCTGTAACGCACTTTGTAGTGGCCCTAGAATCGGGATCGATCCCACGCACAACAATGAGATGGCAACCGTTAATCCTTCATTTAAACCATTGGACGAGAATTTGGTCCTGATGTTGGACAAGATGTTCTCGAAATCAATGAGTTGCCCAATTATCCCGCCTATCGTCAGGAAGAAGAACGACGTTAGGTTTAATTTGGTACCAACGAATGATTTCGTCGTCCATTTCGGAACCGTACCCAATGGTATCCACACCACCTTGTAAAGCGACCCTTATTCTTCATGCTTCCCATGGGAAGTTGCTCACCAGTGCCAGATAAGGAGCCCCATGTCCATCCGTACATTTAGGAAAAAACCGGAGACGAGCAGATTGGGTCTGACAAATCATCGTTGTTAATCTCATCCCGCAGCTGCACGTCAGTGTAAAAGAATTCTCCCACACGACGCCTCGTCGTCACACCTGCATGGAGTACGGTCAGTGCGTTTCACTCTTTTTTTTCCGAACTTGGTATCCAATATCCGATCATAGGCACACTGCAACAAGCCTCAAATGGTGGATATGCTTTGCGCTACTTTTTTTTGGACTTAGATTAAAGTATTTTAAAAAAAGGAAACATTTATGATAAATTACTCGTTGTATACAGTGTGGGTGACATGAATATGGAAGGTTTGGATTGGAGGGAAACAAAAAAAGATTGAGGTAGATAAGCGCAGTTTAACAAATTTATTCAAATCTAATGAAATGAGGGGGCAGGTTTAAAATGAAATCTCGAAGAACTTTTTTATTCTCCGTATTTGCACTAATATTCACACTCTCTTTTGTGTCACAAGCATATGCTGCTTCTACTGATTTGCCATCATATCCTATTGCAAAGCAAGAGAAGAGTGAATGGTGTTGGGCAGCAGTTAGTTCAAGTGTTCTTAAATTCATGGCTAACAAAAATGTCTATCAATGCGATTTCGTTAAGAAAGTGAAGTCAACCAGTTCTTGTGCTAATGTATCGGCATCCACAGTAGAAGCCCAAAGTGGAATGCATGACTATGGAGTATCTTCTAATTATTACTCAGGTAATCTGAATGTTGCCCAAGTAAAAAGTCAGATTGATGGAGGACGCCCCGTGTATGTAAGCTGGAAATGGAATAGTCCTACGGCTCTTATTGGTCATGCAGTTGCTATTTATGGCTATAGTAATACTCCAACCTATACTTATTATATGCATTATCTAGATCCTTGGGATGGTGTGAAAACTTCAATGGAATTCTCGAAATTTAACGGAGGTACGGGAGCAGAAAGAACGTGGAGATGGGGACTTAAAGACTTTTGGCATTATCAATAAGGATTAGCTGAGGAGGTCTATAATCATGAAATATATTAGAATTTTAATGATGATAGGGATAGGTCTAATGGTCAGTTACATTATGGCTCCAAGTAGTTATGCCAGCAATGTACCTGAAGATGTACAGACCTTTGCCAAAGGACAAGGATTGGATGAATTCAAAAAAATGGTATTAGACGATCCTGTGGGATATGGCTATGAGAATGAAGAAGAAGTTAAGTCTGTCACTTTAGGCCCTGGCTTCGAAGTATACTTATTTGACTCTGAGAAATTTGAAAAAGTATCTGACAGTCTGATTGATGTGTCTAAGCCGACAGGACAGTATGACTTTATTGTGCAATCGGGCGGTGTTGGAAAGTCATTTCTTAGTATAGAACAATTTGAAGGTGAGTTCAGAGTAGTTCTTGCAGGAGGAGATGCCTCAAGGTTGGATGCGTCCTTAAATACGATGACAAAATCCTTATCTACTGACGTAGACACGCTTAATCCGGTATTAATCAAGGACGGAAATATCCGTTATTTGGCCGTGAAGATCGATGGTAAAGAAGTAAATATACCAGATGTACCTACTGAGAAAAAATCACTTATGGGTGGTATGGATAATAATCAGCTATGGGATTCCTCCAAGACGATTGATTTCTTAAAAGATGTGCAATCCCAAAGAGTTGATCCAGAAGTAGACGGTGCGGGTGGCTATCCGGTCATTAACTCCGGTACATCTGCGAATAATTATATGAGTATAACAATAATAAGTTTGGTTATTGCTTTAGTAGGCTCAATAGTAGTGTACATGTGGGTAAGAAAAAGACAGAGCTTGAAATGATTTGAACTCCACATACACTACATTTAACGAAGAACTCACCTTCCGTTCACAAAAGTAAGCATGAAGAGGGATAAATTGAAGTTATGCTTAACCAAAAGTACCTACGGTTTCAGGGTATCCTGCCTTCGTAGGTGCTTTTGTTATACTGGAAGAATGATTTTGTTCATTAATATTAACTCCTGAATTCACCAAACTGAGTTTAGAACATCGTCGACTTCTTTGATTCTTGTGACAGATGGCGTTTGAATTAGATTTCCTTTGACCATGACCATAGAGATGTCTGACAAGGCCTCGATATGTTCCAGCGGATTTTGCTTCATGATAATCAGATCGGCATGTTTCCCGATATCCACCGTCCCTGTAACATCGTCAACGCCGAGGATCTTCGCATTGGTTCGAGTCACCATGTCGATGACCTGTTTGTTGTTCAGGTTGGCCTGTCTCATGTAGTGGTCCATCTCTCTCCACATATCATAGTGAGTCACGTAAGGCATAGCGGCATCGGTGCCAATCCCGATGGTGATGTCGTTTTCGATCGCTTGTATTACGCCCTTGAGCATTGAATCGTAGACGAGTCTGGAATTCTCTTTTACCGTTGCACTTACCTTCGTTACGCTCGTATCCAGTGAAGCGGAGGGATAAGCGGCTTGCAGGGTGGGGATGAGTGCGGTGTAGCCATTCAGGGCATTGGGATTATTCTTGTACAAACGAATGATTTCGTCATCCATCTCCGAACCGTGCTCGATGGTATCGACGCCACCTTGTAACGCAACCCGTACGCCTTCCGTGCTCTCAACATGTGCTGCCACCCGCAAACCAATCTTATGCGCTTCATCGCAGATCGCTGCAACTTCGTCCACCGTCATCTGTAAACGGCCAGCTTCGCCCACCATTTTCGCATCCGTCACGCCACCCGTCACACAGATTTTGATCAGATCCACGCCGTGTTTCACATTGATCCGTACATTTTTTCGTGCTTCCCACGGCGAATCGCCCACCAGAGCGAGGAATGGGGCACCATGTCCGCCCGTGACACTTAGGAAAAACCCAGAGACAAGCAGATTAGGTCCGACAAAGTCGCCGTTATTAATCTCATCCCGCAGCTGGACGTCCGTGTAAAAGAATTCCCCCACACTGCGCATCGTGGTTACACCCGCATGGAGTGCGGTCAGCGCGTTGCGTTTCATACGTTTTTTCAAAATGTTTCTGCCGAATTTCGTGTTCAATATCCGATCATAGGCAAACTGCAACAATCCTTCACTGACCGAGAGACTGAACGGTTTACCGTCTGCAAAGAGGTGCACGTGGGCATTGATCAATCCAGGCATTACGTATTTTCCTGAGAGGTCAATTGTTGTGTAGTGACTAGGGATAAGCAGTTCGTTATCTTGGCCGATATCCTGAATGAGGCCTTGCTCATTGATGAGAATGGTCATGTTTTTTTGCAGATTGCGGCTTGAGTCGCCGTGGATCAGATTGACGTTTTTCAATGCGTAAGCGGTGTTCATTTTGTGTTCCTCCTTAGGATATGGGTGAGGTAAGTGGTTAGGGTAAAAATGATGCTTTTTTAAATAATGAATAATCAATTCATTTTTAGGTTAAAAAAATAGGCTGATCTATGATGAAGTTTTTTTGCGTGCAAACCAATTTGATCTGATCTGCACGCTTTGTTAACACGGCATTAGTGATGAGATGGAGCGTTATTCGTTGAGACTCTTCATACCGTATAGTCTGTAGACATACAACGCTTCGAATATTTGCTTCCGACTGTCCTCACTCATATCCCGCTTCAATAGATCCAGGTTCATGTCGATCACATTATGCGCGAGGATGTTCAGTAAGATCAAATTCTCTTCGGTTCCGATCTCATATCGTTTATATTGATTCTTTAGATAGGCCTTCTTGGTTTCGATCATCAGCTCAACAAGCTCATTCTTGGCGTTGGTGTAGATGGTGCCTTTATTTTTTTCAAATATGATGACGATTTGATTCCGGTATTTACGTAACACATCCACCTGTTCCTGCAACAGCGCCGACTTTCGCTCGCTATCCGTTTCCTCGAACAAGGTCTGGTTGTCGAAGTGAATGGTCTCCACCAGCACATTTTTCAAATAATCCACCAGATCTGGAGGCACGACGGCGTAGAATAGTTCTTTCTTGTTCTTAAAATAAGTATAGATATTGCCCACGGAAATATTGATCTCATCCGCGATATCGCTCATCTTGGCATCCACATAGCCTTTTTCAAAAAAGACCTTGAGCGCCGCATATTCAATCTCTTTCCTGACTTCGTCTTTCTTGGCTTGCACCATCGGGAACGACTCCTTAATAGTGAATGGGTTATTCGTTATTAGGTTAGAGTTTTTTTTAGAGTTTGTCAATATTAAGAGCTTAAAGATTATAAATTAATCCTTCTTTAATTAGTGTAAATGAAAGCCCACTCAAGGTTTGAGCGGGCAACAGATAATTATATATCATTCAACTGATAGCGGGGCTTCATGGACCAAAGATATTAGAAAATAACCATGGAGATTTTTAAATTAATCAATCAGTCCAAGATTCTAATTTGCCATTGTAGAAGTATAGGTATGTTCTTCCGTACACCCATTGTTCAATTCTTAAGTTATTACTGTTATAAGAGTTTATCCTTTCTGGTGATCCCCAAGATAATCGAGCCTGTTGTGTGTTCATTCCAATGGATATTTTCTGTTGTATTATCTTATTCCAGATGTTAGATGACCAACCAGGGTAAGTAGTTTTAGGATTAACTGTATAGAATCCATTTTGTATTGTTGATGTATAGTCATCATAGAAAGACAGTTTAAAAGTCTGATTGGCTCCACTAGAACGCTTAGCTTTAATAATCAGGTTTTTTCCTTTTAATTTTACTGAAGTGAAGTATACTTTCTCTAAATGTCCTAGAGGGTTTGAAGATGGTAAATAATTTTTGTCTGCCCAATAATATTTTCCAGTATAGTTATAACCTATTGTTTCATAATGCCAATAATCTATAAAGGAATCTGGAGTACCATTGAGTATAAGTTCTTCATATATGGTACCGTTATTTAATTGAATAACAGCTTTCACGATAGTACTGCTAGATGAATAGTTAGATAGTTCCTTTACCCAGCCGATTTTTTCACCTTCGTAAATATAGACCTTTTTCCCCATAAAGGATTTCAAATCATAAGTGACTTTGTCTAATTGTTGCATTAACCGTTTTGATTCTTTTTCTCCTTCAGATCCACTCCAGAGAAAAAGAGATTGTGATTCAAAATCACTCTTTGCTTCGTATCCGGTTAGTTTCTGGAAATTTGCTAGACTTAAATATGTATTGTTTTCGTAGAGAACAGAGTTTGTTGAGTCGATCTTAAAGGTACCATGATCCGAGCTAACAGTGATGGGAGCATTATAATTAATCTTGACGTCTTTCAGCTTACTTAATAACTTAAGTGGCACATACAGATCAGGATTTTTAATCTTGTCAATAGTATAACTTTTCTCACGCAATACGATCAGCTTTCCATCTACAAAAATAGAGTATTCGAACCCTACATAAGCATTTTCAGGAATGACATAAGGCTTTGCTGCTGCTTGTACTGGATTAAAAAAAAGAATAAATAAAATACTTAAGCTGACGAAGCTTACTAATTTTTTGATATTCAAGTTGTTCACTCCTAATTTAGTGTTACTGAGATACATTGATCCCTAATTTTAATATCCTCCTTCCCTGAATGTTACTTTATCAAAAAACATGAAAATAACAAGAGTACGTTTCCATTTAAAATCCTCGTATCATAGTCGCTCATTAATTACTTAATTAACTAAGGATGAAATACGTTATAGAGTATGAATGCGTAACATCTAATTAGGTATTTGTCTTGGATAATATAAGGCTCAAAAAGACGTGTAATATAGATATATTAGATGTAATCCAGAAAAGATAAGAGTCTTATGTCCTATATTTAACAAATCGTATATAATAAGTGAGGTAATGAAGGTATATGGTTATTGATGGAGGCGATTAAGTGTTAGATAGTAGGAATGTACTTCGGTATTTTGTTGAATATGAAAAGAAAACAGCGCTGATGGGAAACTCATTGAGCCAAGTAGAAGGAGAACTATTCAGCAGTGAGATTCTCAATGATTCTGACCGAATGGAGCAAATTGTTCAGGATAAACGGAAGGGAGATATATTTAAAAAAATATCATCTTACCCTGATATTAAAGATCATTTGAATAAAGGAACATATACAGAAGATGAGCTGAACAGTGAGATTGAACTTGCTGTTTCTGGTACGAAGCCCGTAGAGGAGTTTCTGTCAGGCGTCCCTTTTAAATATAAGGATAACAGGACAAATACGGAAAATTTTATTTCTAACTTGTTAGATAGCTCTATAACGATTTGTTATCCACTTTTGAAAAAGGCGACATACAAAGAGACTTCAACCAAACCCTTAATCACGTTTATTGGACGTATAGAAGAACAGAAATTAAAGGTAGATCAATTTTATATTAATCGTGAAAGCTTGGGGATTATTGTTGCAAAATTGACAAACAGTTCTGCATTTGAGGTAGAGGAAATCGAGAAAGAAAATTTAATGGAGTTAATGGACGCAAATACGTACAATCAACAACAAGACATACATGAAATTATTAAGATTTTAAATGATGAGCTATACGAAAGATATTATAAAAACCTAAGAGACTTTAAAAGTTATGAAGGTTGGCAGATGCTCAATCAAGCCTTTATTACATTTGAGATGTTGGAGGAAATGATCAGACCGATCTTCCAAAAAGAAATAGAACGTATTCTTGAACTTACAACAAACGAATCTCCACTGCCTGAACTTCTTAATACATATTTAACTGGTGGACAGAGCACCACAGCATACCTTAAAGAAAAAACAGGTCGATATTTCCATCGCGGTAGTTACACGAAGACCTATTCAATTAACGAGAAACAGTGGCATATTATTGAGGCTGCTAATAACCACACTTTGTTATCAGTGAACGGACCACCGGGGACTGGGAAAAGTACATTACTTAAAGAAATATTTGCAAATAATATGGTGATGAAGGCAAAAACGCTGACAGATCTGTGGGAAAAGCCATGGGAGAAGTTCAAAGAGAGAAGTAAAGAGCTATATCGGATTCCATTTGAGATAGATGATAGAACATTCTCTATGGTGCTCACAAGTACCAATAATAAAGCTGTAGATAATATTGGACTAGAGTTGCTTAAGGAAGTGTCCTACTTTGAAGAGTTTGTTAAAAAGAAAACGGATGACGAAGAAACAAAAGGCTTCTTTTGTGCAAGGTTAGGCAACACCACGAATAAGACGGCATTCATGAAAGAATTTATTCCCGATTTCGTTGAAGGGTTAGAAGCGGCTGAAGCTTGGACAATGGATGTGACTGCAAAAGAGCATTTTATCGCAGCGTATCAAGAATTGGAACACCTACATAAACATATTGAGAAGTGGGGCGCGGCTAAAGAGGAATTAAATCGTTATTTTGCAGATCAGGGCAGAGTATTAAATGACCCAGAGAGTGAACTGTCTGTATATATCATGGACATAGAAACTACAAATGGAAAATTAAACGATCTTGTCAATACTATGGATAATTTAAGAAAGACGGTTCATGAACGAAACCATACAATTAGAGACTTGAACGTTCAGATTGAAGCTACAGAGTCGGACCTAACTGAACATGTTACATGGATTAAAGAAGGATATCAGACGTTGGAAAAGTTTCGATCATGGAACAAGAATGCTTGGCTAAGATGGTTTTTACCTAAACGTAGAGCGTTTCTCAAAGAGCATGTTTCCGAGAGTTATATTGAGGACCAATTAATTAAGAAGAATGAGAAAGAAGAAGAGGAGCTAAGAACAACATTACGTCTCAAACAATCAGAGCAAGATTACCAGACAGCAGAGATCTTAGTCCTGAAGGGGGAATTACAAGAACTGGAGCAACAACGACTAATATGTAAACAAAAGATCCAGCTTCTTGGTGAGTTCATAGGAAAACTGGATGAATTTTTGTCGTTGGAGCGAGAGTTTGCTATTCAATGGGGATTTCAGGATGTTTCAAAATATAGCATGTTTGATTTTGCATCGGATCGAGTTGTTCTGGAGAAAAGACACGAACTCTTTCAGTACTCGTTGAAAGTAACTGAGCAGTACGTGAAGTTACATGCGGAAGAAGTTTTGCACAATCTTAAAATGGTCTGTCCAACGACGTGGTTTCAACCATTTTATAATGAAGGAAATAAGAGGGACAGGGAATTCAGCAAAGGGATCAAGGCACTATGGAATACGGTGTTTTTGTGTTTTCCGGTGGTTACGTCAACGCTACATTCATTTGGTGAAAGAACGTTTCAATTGTTACCTGGATTAATAGATACACTACTTGTGGATGAGGCAGGTCAAATTATGCCGCATTATTTAAGCAGTCCTCTATATCGATCTCAAAGAGCTGTGATTGTAGGCGATATTGAACAATTAGAACCAGTGAGGATTCTGAAAACCAACGTAATTGAAGAAATACCAGCAGTTCCAGAGAAATATCATGAGGAAGTATGTGTACAGCGTAATAGTGCACAGAGTTACATTGATCGAAATTCAGATATTTATGAGTGGGATCATCGTGGCACGAGAAAAGGATTAATCCTTACGGAACATCGCAGATGCGAAAAAAGCATTATGCAATTTTCTAATCAACATGTATATGGGGGAATTCTGACTATTGTTAGTCAGGATAACCACGAGAAACTGTTCGGCAAAAATCTAGTTGCGGTAGATGTAAGGGGCTTAAAGAACAACAGGACACATATTAATATGTCGGAAGTTAATGTCTGTCAGAGGTTGGTTGAGACTTATGTACAGCAATTTGGGTTAGACATCAAGAAGGATATAGGCATTATTACACCTTTTTCGAAGCAAAAAGATAAGTTGCAGAGAGAAATTACTGATGTAGATATAGGAACAGTTCATGCGTTTCAGGGACAGGAAAAAAAGATTATTATTTTCAGCTCGGTTATTGATCATTCCAAGCAAGCGGGAATTGCTTCATTTGTCGGTGGGAGAACTAATTTGCTTAATGTTGCACTGTCTCGGGCCAAAGAACAATTTGTGTTAGTAGGTAATCTTGAAGTCATTTCTGAGCTCAAACAGAACAACCTTAAGCATGTGTTAGATATTATCAGAGAAAACGGAGCATGTATAAGTCCACTCGAGGAGAAGTATCATACGGTTGCCGAAGATATGGATGCGCTGGCTTTTAGTCTATATGTCGATGCTTCAGAAGATTCTAAAGAGGTGCTTGATCCGTTTACGATGTACATTCGTGAGCACTTGCCTGAACGTCTTATTCTCAATCCGAGAGATCATTACTTATTGTTGCTTGAAGCTTTACGTCACGCTACTAAGTCAGTTGTTATTTTTTCACCGTGGATTATGTCGTATATAGTCAATGAAGAATTTGTGAGTTTAGTTCAAGCTGCGATGAACAGACAAGTGGAAGTAAGAATTGGTTTTGGATTTCAAGGTGGAAAAGGAATTGACCTTAACAATATCCCTGGAATTGTGAAACGAGATAACTCTTATGGGAATAATGATGAAAATATCAAATCCGTTTCCGCTCTTAAAGACGTGATGGGAGAATCCCTTAATTATATCCCTCCAATTCATTCCAAGATTTTATTGGTTGATGATTGTTATCTCTTCCTCGGATCACATAACTGGCTTTCTAAGCTTGGCAAGCATAAACGGGACGAAATCAGTTGTCTTGTTACAGAAGATCGAATGATTAAGTATTTAAAGGAAAGATATATTCAGGTGAAGTTGAAATAATCATCTTAGTTTATTTAAATTATCGCGTGGAGGGCAACAGGAATGAACAATTTTGTTGATAAAGGCATACCAACCATAGTTGGTATAGTTCCGCTTATCACATTATTTATTATATTGTAAAATGGTTTATTAAATCAGAGAGCAGAACCTTGATAGATGAGCTGTTAGATTTAAGAGTAATTAACCTGTGGGATCGTTTTCAAAGTACAATCTTTCTTTCATCTATTATGATGATGGCAATTATGTTAATTATATTTCTATTTGATATACACATTATCTCAAATATATTTTTTATTTTGTTTTGGTTGGGTTTGTCCATTTTCTGCTTTCTGACATTGTTATATTTCTGGTTAAAATCAAATATTCAGAGGTGTAGGGAACCGATATTTAACTAATATCATACTTACGTCCTATTTGGTTATGTTAGTAATTCCATATGTTTATTTAGATTCAGTTAAACAAATAATACCTAATTATATCAATCAGAACTACTTGATGACTGTCGCAATTTTAATGTCTCTTATTTTTTATAATTTTATCGTTCTGAAAATGTGGCTTTCTATTCTTCGTTATTTTAAGAAACCTATTAAACAACAATATAAGATCGAAAAGATTACTAATGATAGAATCATTGAAGAATTAGAGAGGCTTTATTTTCTGTTCATGTACGATAATGAAAGACATATACTAGCTAAAGAAAACGATGTGAAGAAAATTGAGAAGGAATTTTTCGTTTACCATCCAAAAGAAAATGTAATGATAAGATATTTTAAATATCCCGAATCTCAATAATTTCTCTAATATCATCAATATCCAATGCTTCTGCAATCCGCTCAATATGAGCAAAGTTGATATTCTCACGTTTCCCAGACTGCAACTCACTTAACGCAGCGTGTCGGATATCAGACAATCTTGCCAGTTCGCGCAGCGAGATATTATGTTTTTCCGTGAGTTTATGAATATTGACAACGACTTTCTTAGCCATGAGTATCACTCCTAAATTTTCCATATGGTCTTTACGTTACGCATGAGCGTACCATATACTTTTTGTATATCCGGTACCCTTATGCGTACCAATTTTAGGGGTGGTGACATGACAAGTACCAACAGCGAAGAACTCTCTTCGCAGTACGCACAACTAGTCCAACAGGAAGATGATTACGTTAACCAACTGGTCACATGTAACAAACTCATTCTGGACGCCATGGACATTATCGCGAGGCGGGCAGGTGTGTTGCACATGGATACAGTGAAACAAGCAGCATATCACCTTCACGCCATGGAACAGGATCTGAACCGAAAGTTATTTAAAGTCCGACTGGAGAAGAGCATCTTGGCAAATCAAATGAGCCAGTCTACATAAAGTCACCTTCACTAAAAGACAGTGCAGGATCATACAAGATGATCTTGCACTGTCTTTTGCGTTTCCATCCGAACGTTTCCCACTCCCAATTTAGCATTGACTTTCCTTCCAAATCCCCCTACACTTCAATTATTAAAATACTTTTAAAAACATTCGTTGAATGGTTCATAATGAACGAAAGGAGGCATACAACTAACTATGTTACCCACATCACACAACACCCAACAGGTGAAGCGCATTAACGTTGAACTTGTGAAGAATACGCTCCGATCAATGGGCGTAGGCACCAAGGCTTCCATTGCAAACCTAACAAAACTCAGCGTAGCGACATGCGGCACGATCCTTAACGAATTACTCCAAACTGGTGAGATTATTGATCTGGGCCCGGATGAATCGAGTGGGGGAAGACCGGCGAGTCGATATCAATTCAATGCGGACTACGCCAGTGTACTGTGCCTGATTATTCGAACGGAGGGCGGCATTCACTCGATCACACATACATATGCCAATCTGAACGGAGAGATGGCGGACGAACAGACACTCATTTTGGATGAGATCAATGTCCCGGTGGTAGAGGATCTAATTGCAAACCTGATCGAACAACACCACAATGTGCAGGCGATTGGTATCGGTATACCTGGTGTAGCACACAACGGTGTTATTGGCATTTGTGACGTACCCGAACTGGCGGGTCAACCTTTAGGGCTAAGGCTCAAGGAGCAATATGATGACGTGGAAGTGGTCATTGGCAATGACATGAATCTGACGGTGTACGGACTATATAACCAGCAGCAATTTGAAGAAGAGAAGAATTTCGCAGTCGTGACATTTCCCGAGAACCATTTTCCGGGTGCGGGCTTTATCATTGATGGTCGTCCGCTGACGGGGAATACGCAATTTGGAGGTGAGGTGTCCTTCTTACCTTTTGGCGTGTCACGAGAAGAGCAGCTGCGGATGTTGAAAACGACTGAAGGGTTGCAGGAACTGGTGGTACAGACGCTGGCATCCATTATTGCGATCATTAACCCGGCGACGATTGTGGTTACAGGGGATACGATGGACCCGGCCATGCGGGATGGTCTGACGCAAGGTTGTCTGGATCGAATGATTCCACTGGAGCATATGCCTGAGTTGATTATCCAGAGAGACACCCGACACGAATATGTGACTGGGCTGGTCGCGGTGACGCTGGAGAGCCTGACCTATCGAATCCAGGTGATTGAGAAGCAGTGGTAAATGAACAATGATCAAAAGGATCTCTCAACAGATCAGTAAGCTAACAATCCTTTTATATAAAATGAACTAATCGATTAAACAGGACGGAGAGGACAGAAAAAACCTAAAAAAGCAAAGCGGTCGCCTAAAAGCTTTCTGAAAGAAAGCTACATCGGAAGCATACGCTTATCACCGGATTTTCCCTTTGGAGAAGGGAATTCAAAAAATCTGGGGATAACAGCGATTGGAAGGTTATTCTGTCATTGGAGAGTCCAGTTTATGACCCTTGTTTCAACTTATATAGACACAATGGAGGAACTTATTTTGAATGAGCAAGCAGGTACACAAGGGAACAAACGAAAGTTTAACAAGCTGTACGCGATGCAGCTGGCAACGATCTTTCTTGGATTTATCGTATTTGGCATATCGGAAAATATTAAGGGACCAGCCATTCCGCGCATTCAATTCGACTTCAATCTGGATGAGAAACAGCTTGGGACGTTATTGTCCCTGAATGCACTGGGGTACCTGATCGCCTGCTCGTTCACAGCTATTCTGGTTCGTAAATGGGGCATCCGGGCGGTTAGCATCATATCATTTGCATCGATGATCCTCTCGGGTGTGTTCATTTATGTGTCTCATACCTATCCACTTTTTGCTTCATCGTACTTCTTCATGTACATCGGTAACGGCATGCTGGAGATTGCTTTGGCGATTCTGGGTGCGCGGATTTTTGTGAAAAACACAGGTACGATGATGAACCTGTCCCATTTCTTCTATGGACTGAGCTCAACGGTAGCACCTTTGCTGGCGACGGGTGTCATGTCCTTGAAGGTGTTTGGACACGAACTGGACTGGCGCGGCATGTATCTGGTCATGTTGTCACTCTGTCTGCTGCCGATCATTGCGGCGCTACGAAGCAAATTCCCGGGGGACGATCTTCCGCATGAAGATCGGACATCACTGAAGACGTTAACACGTGATCCAGCCCTATGGCTGATGGTGCTTATTCTTTCTTTTGGCGTGGTATCGGAGCTGGCGGTTGGGGGTTGGCTGGTTAATTTCCTGGAAAAAGCCTACACGTGGGACACGGTCAAAGCATCCGGGCTGTTATCTGCGTTCTTCCTCACGTTCTCGCTGGGACGCCTGCTGCTTGGACCATTGACGGACCGGATCGGATTTGTATTGTCACTGATTCTGTTCTCGGCGTTCTCGGGAGTATGTACGTTCGTAGCGCTTGCAGGGGGAGAGCGTCTTGCGATTTTCTTTGCAATATCTGGCGCGGGAATAGCGATGATCTATCCAACAGTAATGGCGTTTATCGCACGCAGATATCCGAACGGCAGTGACACCGCGATTACATTCACGGTTACCCTGATGGGGGTTGGTAGTGTCATTGGTAACTATGTGATTGGCTGGGTGATTGAGGGCGTGAAGAATTTGTACGGTTCAACGACTCAGTTGGGACTGCTGCGCGGACTTCAGGCGGGATATGGATTCATCGGTTTATGTGCTGTGATCTGTGCGGCATCGGGAGTAGTGTTGTATGTGTATTTGAAAAGAAGGCAGGAACTGATTTAGAAATCAATTGAAACGATAAAGCCCCACTGATCGCCATGATCGGTGGGGCTTTGCATATGAATATACGAGTAGATTAGTACGGTATATCATCTATCACTAGAATCTTAACAAATCATAACCACAGGTCATGTAGAGTAAGGACTTTTTTTCATCATATACCAGCTACTCTACTATACAGTCTGCATTTCCTCAGCAAGTCTATGACTTGTTTAAAGCCACTCTTCTTTTCCAACGTTTCAAAAGCACGTACAATCCAAAAGCGCCTAAGAAAATCACCGCTGCCGGAATGATATAAGGCTTAACAATCTCATCCACGTGCTCCCATTGAGAGCCCAATTTGAAGCCTAAGTAGATGTACAATGAGGTGATCGGAAGCATGGCCAAGAATGTAAAGATACTGAATTTAAACACATTCATCTTCGCCATACCACATGGGATGGAGATCACGGTCCGAATGCCGGGTACAAAACGTCCATAGAAAGCTACCCCGCTGCCATATTTCTCGAAGAACTTATCGGAAGCGTCCAGATGGTGGGGGCGAATCAAGAAATACTTTCCGTATTTTTCAACCATCGGTCTGCCGCCGTATCGTCCCAGGGCATACAACGTCAGAGGCCCAAACGTTCCACCTACGGTACCAGCCAGAATCGCCAGCCAAAGCTTCATATCTCCAAGATACACCCAGTATCCTGCCATGGGCAGCACAAGTTCAGCGGGTACAAATTCAAACGACAAGGCAATGACCAGACCTGCGTATGACAAATCTTTAAAAAAGAGTATAAATTGCGTGATCCATTCTGTCATGCTTTCCCTCCATGAATCTATCTTTTTTATATATAAAAGAAACACTCCTGTACAAAGAGTAACAATAGCCAATAGAGCTTGTCAAAGTTCACATGTATCTCCATTTCAGGACACACTGAGGCAATATGTTTACCTGTACATAAGGTTTGACATGGATTCAACGGATGGCTAATACAGAACTTCGTACCGAAGCAAGGATATAACTCTCTGAAAATGTTTCCAAATATAGTATGATAAGACTATCACTAGCTTCTTCACCATCCTATACATAAAGAGAAGGAGATCAGCACATGACCGTAACTTCGATTATCGAACAAATTCATATTATTGAATACGATCCCTCTTACGCTGCCGCACTCGCGGATATGTGGAACCGTAGTAATGAAAGCTGGGGAGGTGGCACCAACCTTAGAACAGAGGAAACGGTTCGCCGGGAGATAGAGAATTCGTCCAATCTTCATGCATTTCTAGCTGTTCATGAGAAAGAGGTGGTTGGCTTCTGCAGTTTTGCTCATTACCGCTATGACGAGAGAGCGCTATATGTACCTTTGCTTAACGTACGCCCTGACTATCACGGTTACAAGGTGGGACGTAATCTGATCCTGAATGCTGTGCGCAAGACCGTAGAGGCCGGATGGCCCCGCCTGGATCTGTTCACGTGGGCAGGCAATACAAAGGCTGTACCGATGTACAAGAAATGTGGATTCTTCTGGGAGAAAAAAGATGAACATGTGCATCTGATGAATTTCATCCCCACGATCTTGCAGACCGAAGCACTTGCTCCTTATTTTGAGGAGTTGGATTGGTATGCAGACAGCACGCGTGAACTCGTGATCGAGCCGGATGGCCGACGGGAGCGTGGTTTTGATTTCTTTGACTACACGTGGAAAAAGGGAGATATCTCCCTGCGGGCTGAATTTGAAAAGTCGGGTCGCGGGCTGACTGCCCTCGAAACACCGGATTACGAAATCTCTACAGAAGTCGATGATCATGATCTGGTATTCGGTTCCAGCTATAAGGTTCGCTATCGTATTAAAAACACTTCTGCGTCCGAATTGGCAGTCGAGATCAAGGGTGAAGATAACAAAAACATTCGATTTGCGCTGGACGTTGCACGAGCAGTCGCTCCGGGAGAAACCATCATCGTGGAAAGTGAGTTTCACCTTGATCCGATTACAGAGGAACAGAATAACAATAAGACCCATCCCGTGGTTGCCAGCACCTGGTTGATCGGCGGTAAGAAAGCGGAGTTCAGGTTGGGTATCGCCCCGAAATTCCCGGCCAAGATCAAGACCGTCTTGCCGGTGAAGGAGCTCTATCCAGGCATTCCGGCGGAGTTGGTTCTGAACGTGGAAAATAATGTGGATGCAGAAACGGAGTTCAGCTTGGACCTGCCTGAGGATGAATTCCTTGAATGGGTGGAGCGTTCGGTGCGCTTTACGGTACCTGCCAAAGGCAAAGTGTCTGTGCCAGTGCCTTTCACCTTGCGTTCATATGGTCTCTATTCCGAAGAAGTAGAAGTGACGGCTGTCCCAGTGGGGAACCATGCGATTTCTTTTACAAGCAAAATTTCTGTACTGATGAAGGGAATCGAAGGGAGATATGGCGGGCAGATTGAGGATCAATGGGTGTCTGTCAATGGCGCGTTTTCCCTTCATATGAGCAAGCAGGATAACATCATGTGGATTGAATACCCGGGCTCCCGTCATTCGTTCTGGTGGACTTATCCGAAGCTGGGTAAGCCGTTTGCCGAAGAGTTATCCAAGAAACAAGCAAAAGAAGTGAAGATCTATCCCGAAGGGGAACGTCAGGTTCTTGAAGCACTGTATGACTCGGAGGATTTCCCTGGCTTGCAGATCAAGTCCGTGGTCAAGCTGTCTGCGAATGGAATCGCCGAATTCCACCACGAGGTTGAGAATACACGAGACACCGCCTGGGAAGAAGACCTGTTTCTGATGAATAACTTCGGTTTCTACGGAAATGGGCTAATTCTTCCGTACCAAGACCGTTTTGTGGATATGGGCGATGATTATGCAGGTGATCCGAACCATTGGGACAGTGCGCAGATTACGGAAAACTGGCTGTTTTGCAAGGAAGAGTATGGTGCGTGCGGCATCTATTGGGACCCTTCTCTGAAGCTGCTTCGTCCGGAATACACGCTGGGGTTGCAGCATGAGCTTGGACGTTTGGAGGCAGGGGCTGTAGCACGAACCAAGGAAACGGTGTTTGCCCTGAACACGTTTGCCAAATGGTCGGATTTCCGTGCGTTTGCCCGGAAACAGCGTAACCCAATTATTCCGTTGCTGGACAGTCATCTGGATCTGACACTGAGTGAGGGGAATCCATTTGCCCCGGATGTGCTGCAAGCAGCGTTGACTGAGCATAAACTGGTTCCGCTTGCGGGCAAGCTGGAGCTGTATGTACAGCAGGGTGGAGAACCGGAGGTTATGGCAAATGTGAAGGAATTCAATCCGGAGCAGAATCTAAACTCCGCCAAGCTGACATTTTCACCAGACGAAGCGGACCGCCTTGACCAACACGTGAGTGGTTGGAAAGTTCGTGGGCTATACCGGGGCGAAGATCGGGTTCAGGAGCGAACGGCCCTTTGGTTCCCGCAGAGCGGAACAGAGGTGAAGCAGAAGATTGAAGAAGGTTCGTCTGGACCAGTGTACACCGTAGACAATGGAGTATTGTCGATCTCCGTTGCTCCTGAATTCGGGAGTGTAGTACACTCTCTGAAGTACGCAGGAGAAGAATGGCTGGATAGCTCGTACCCTGAACCGGCTCCACGCTCGTGGTGGAATCCGTGGTACGGCGGACTGGGTATCGGGATTCCGGGCATGAATGGTTTCAGCCGTCAGTTGGAACAGAGAGCCGCTTCCTGGACAGAGCAGAAGGATCAATACGGTAACGTCTGGAAGGGTGTGAAACTGACCACCCGGATTGAGAAGCATGAAGCGAATCGGGGAATCACGGTCCACCAGCATTATCTGATGCTGCCGGGTGTTCCTGTGCTATGCACGCTGCTTGCCGTGACAAACGAGAGCGGCCTGACGTTGACGAATTACTCGCTTGCGGAGGAACGTTTCCTCCAGCCTTCATCTGTATTTGCGGAAGGTTGGATAGAGCAACCGGGTAAAGATCGATTCCCGCTGGGCAAAGTGGATGTGGGCCTGCCACTTGAAGACCTTTTGCGAGTAGGATCGGTTTCACGTGAGAACATGCTGCATGCGGTCCATCGTTACCCGAATCAGAGTGCATGGGGGTTTGCCAATAATCAGGTGACAGGTCTGACCGTGAATCATCATCTGACAATCCATCAGGGGGAAACGGTCTGGACGGAGCCGACATATCTGGTTCTGGGACCAATCCCGCTGAGTTCAGCGGATGTGCATGACCTTCTCAAACTGAATTTTGCAACTTCTACCGATGAAAAGGAGGCTTCACATGCCGATCATTGATATTCACATTCATCTGTCGGACATCGACAGCTTTCACCGAACAGCAATCGATCTGTCTAAAGTGGATTACTCTGCCGCTGGTCTTAAAGCGGAGTTTGATAAGAACGACGTCATTCTTGGCATTGGAATGGGGGTTACGGAGCAGACGAAGGGAGCGTTCCCGGATTCCAGTTCCCCTAATCCGATGGGACTTGATTTGGAAGAGAAGGTTCCATCATTCCTCATGGAATGCGTGGGCATCAATCCTAATGCGCTAGACGGTAAACACGCTCAGGACGAGCTTGACCGGATTGAAGCAAGACTGCAATCCCCGGAGGTAGCCGGAATTAAACTCTATGCCGGATACTATCATCACTATGTGTATGACAAAATCTATACTCCGGTCTATGAACTCGCAGCCAAGTATAACTTGCCTGTCGTGATTCATACAGGAGACACGTACTCCATGAACGGGTTGCTTAAGTACTCGCATCCACTGACGGTGGATGAATTAGCCTTGCAGCAACGCGGTGTGAACTTCATGATCTGTCATTTGGGTGATCCCTGGGTGATGGATGCAGCTGAAGTGGTGGCGAAGAATCCTAACGTGTATGCGGATTTGTCTGGTCTTGTGGTGGGGGATCGGCCTCATTTTGAACGGTTCATGAACGAGCCTTTGTTCATGGATCATTTCCGCCGGGCCTTGGTCTATTCGGATCATTACGAGAAAATGCTGTTTGGCACTGACTGGCCGCTTGCGCCCATCGATCTGTACGCCGAATTCGTCCGCCGGCTTGTACCGGAGCAGCATCATGATAAAGTGTTCTACGAGAATGCTTTTGGGCTGTTTCCACGTATTGGACAGCGTATTGCCGATCTGGGGTAGAACCTAAGTCCCGAATTAATAATATCTGAGGGGATGTATACCAGGGATGTTATGGAAGCATGCGATGGTTATATTGAATCCCTGTGATGTACGCTCCTGCCGCTTTGCTGGCAGGAGCTTTTTTTGTTCAGGAGAACAGTGAATTCGTCTTACTATGTGGAATGAGGGATCAGGAGAACAAAGGTTGAATAACCATTTTCATATACTTTTTTAAGTCGTCTTTTGCATGTGGGTATTGTTCCCAAACCCCAAGGTTCCAACTCATATAACGGATCCCGAGATAGCGGGATGCCAGAGAGAAGTACTTTTCGAATTGATGTTGTGGAATATCGTATCCGTGAGAACTTAGGGACTCCCGATAGATCTCAACTTGTTTCAAATGTGTACAGCGCAGAGGGATATCGAAGAACAGGGAGCCATACCTTGCTTCCTCCCAATCGATAAAATAAACATCCTCATTGTTGTGTACCAATACATTGCCAGGATTCAGATCATTATGAATCATCGTATGTGAGTTTTCATCCTCGATGAGAATTTCAAGATCATCTACAATATTACTTGCTACAGTTTCAATTTCCGAAATGAGCGGTGATCCGAATTCCTCAATGAATGATGGACTTTCTATGGCGGTGTTCCACAAAGGTCTCCAGCGTCTTTCCATCATTTCGATGATATGAGATCGATCCACAATAGGTATCCATGGCAGTTCTTTTTTCGACCCCATATTCGTTCCATGTATGTAAGCCAGTGCTCGTAATTCTTTATTCTGAAGCAAGTCTATATCCAGATGACTATAATCGGTTTGGTAGTCCACATCCTGAATGCAGATCAAACTGCGATCTTGAGTATGAACTTCATTTGATAGACTATAGGGTACATTGGCTCCCTGTAAAAATAATCTGGACAAGGCAGAGTGTTCAATGAATGTGGCCTTCTTTGTTACGAAAGAAATATCTCTTTTCACTCCATTTATAAGGTATTCAATATGATGTCGAAGCAATTCAACGGCTTGAGATCCCGCACCCATAGGGTTACTTTTGATACTTAGAATGTGAATATCCGAGGATACATATTGATTAATGGTTTGTTTTAATAATTGTTGTAATGTGTTAGACTCCATACTCATCTGTTATCTCCTTCTTGCCTGTATTTGTTTTTACGAATAAAGAGAACTATAATGATGGATGCACAAAATTTCAGACTTCTTTGGAGGAACATACGTTATGAGATCTTTTCAGTTTTATAATCCGACCCGGCTGATTTTTGGCAAAGGGCAACTTCAAGCACTACAAACCGAAGTTCCAAAATACGGAAAGCGTATTTTGCTTGTATATGGTGGTGGAAGCATCAAACGTAGCGGGCTGTACGATCAAGTAATCAGCCAGTTGAATGAAATCGGAGCAGAGGTTACGGAACTGGCAGGTGTGGAACCGAACCCTCGTCTGTCTACGGTTCATAAGGGTGTAGAACTATGCAGAACACATAACATTGATCTGGTTCTTGCGGTTGGCGGTGGCAGTGTACTTGACTGCGGGAAAGCCATCGCAGTAGGAGCCAAATACGATGGAGACATGTGGGATGTTGTTGTGCGCGAAGCAACCCCGGAAGGCGGACTTCCACTGGGTACAATTCTGACGATGGCAGCGACAGGCTCCGAGATGAACAACGGTTCAGTAATAACCAATCAGGACACGCAGGAAAAATGGGCATGGTTCAGCGAGTATTCTTTCCCAGCGTTCTCCATTCTCGACCCGGTGTACACATACACCGTACCTCTGGATCAGACTGTATACGGCATGGTGGACATGATGTCTCATGTGTTTGAACATTATTTCCATCTGGATACGAATACACCGGTTCAGCTTGGATTCTGTGAGACGATTCTTCGTACCGTTATTGATACGGCCCATCGTCTGATTAAAGATCCAGAAAACTATGAACTGCGTGAAACCATTCTCTACTGTGGAACAATGGCGCTTAACGATGTGCTGAATATGGGCCTTGCCGGAGATTGGGCTTCTCACAATATAGAACATGCCGTATCGGCTGTGTATGACATTCCTCATGGGGGAGGTCTTGCAATCCTCTTCCCACACTGGATGAAGCATAATCTGGATGTGGATGTAGATCGATTCAAACGTATGGCCGTCAATGTATTTGATATTAATCCTACTGGAAAGTCGGACAAACAAGTCGCTGAAGAAGGCATTGAAGCCTTGCGCAACTTCTGGACTTCGATTGGTGCCCCTAGCCGTTTGGCTGACTATGACATCGACGACAGTCAGATTGATGCGATGGCTGATAAAGCGATGCGATTCGGTCCGTTCGGATTCTTCAAAAAATTGCAGCGTGAAGATGTAGTACAAATTTATCAAGCTGCACTGTAAGTGTAAATTTCACATTCACTTTGTATAGTGAATCCTATCAAACAAGGACCTTCCTGTAATACTAAGGAACGTCCTTGTTTTTTTATTATTACATAATTTCTTGTGCGCTCATCTGTTTATTCCAGATCATATCTTGCGAGTACAGCAAGGGTGCTGCAATGATCACAATGACAGTCGTAGTTATCAACGTCACGTTTTTTCTGGACTTCAATATCATTTTATCACGTTTTCGAGTTAAGCCTTCGCTTCAACTACTGCTTCATTGACACGGGTATCGTTTCGTTTCAGATACAACTTGCTTGGACGGTGCAAGAGTACGACGAGCAGGGCGAAGAGATGAATCAGGGTGAACAGGTTACTCTCATTCGGAATGGCAACGAATAGCGCCAGACTCAGAAACGTCACGGTGAGCTTGAACTTTCTCTTGGTGATGAATATAACAGCGAGCAGGCTGGGACCGATGATAAACAACATTCTGGCTATGATTACGCCAGAGGCATAAGCCAGATCATTTCCTTTGCGTGAGAAAGCAAGATAGGCCTCCATGTTCGGGTTGAAGTCAATGAGGAACACGATAAAGGACACGATCACGTAGATCAGTTTTACACTCAATAAAATGCGCACGACATTTAATAGCGTGGGTAATGCTGTTTTTACCATACCACTTCTCCTATTCTACTTCGAATCTATAACCGCAGATTCTCCTGGTTGTATTCTCGCGGAGGGCCTTCCTGCTTAAGATACACCTTGCTGGGCTTATGAAGCAACAGACAGAGCAACATGAAGATGTGCAGCAAGACGAGGAAGTTCTGAAAGAACACAACGCCAAAAAATAGGGCCAGGCTCATGAATGTAATTGTTAGTTTATAGCTTCGTCTTGAGATAAATACGATGGTCAGAATCGGCGGAACCAGAACCATGAGGACCCGGAACCCGATACTTGTAAAATAGGCGACCTGATCAGATAGCGGAAACGCGGAGTAATCCGCACTATTACGGAATAGATCTGCAATAAGGAATGTCATGGAAATCCCAATGAAGATGGATTGTACCCCTAACAGGGCACGGATGACGTTTAATAAAGTGGGCATTTTTGTATTCAATAAGTCGTCCCTCTTCCTGCACGATATGTATTTCATACATTATACGATGTTGATGTCATATTTTGTATTAACCCAAAGTCTACATTTTCCAATTGTCTGCAGTGGCCTTTGGCCTAGAATAACTGGGCAACAGCTTACAGATTATTTGATATCGACCGATATAAAGTAGATACATAGAATTGGACTTATAATGACGAAAATGAAAATGGATGGTGGATGTAATTATGGTATTTAGCAAGGCTAGAGAACGCATGCTCAACATGTCGTTCAGAATCAAATTGCCGCTTATGATCAGTCTGCTGGTGTGTATCGTACTGGCGGCAACTGCGGTAGTATGTTACAGCGTAGCAGCAGTCATTACGCTCGACAAAAGCAAAGATGAAATTAAGGCAACCTCGGACCGGGTGGGTGCAGGGTTGTATGCTTCACTAAGTTTGGAAGAACAATCTACCTTTCTCATTACGACACATCGGACCTTCCGGGATCTGCTAGAGATTCGGAATACGGATGGACAGGAAGGTGAGAACTTTTTCTCGGAAAACAATGAACTGCTAGATAAGGCAAATGGCATACTGGTGGACAGTCTGGCAGGTATGGAAGGTAACAACAGTCTAATTTTGTTGGATCGGAATGGCATTATTGTTGCAGCGAATGATCCGGCAGTTATCAAGGCGGAACGTGGGGATCGGGCATACTTCCAAGAAGCGATTCAGGGTAAAGACGTGATCAGTGAAGGGATTGTAGCCAAGTCCTCCGGACAACTCGGTACAGCTTTCGCCATGCCGATCTACAATGAGAATCAAGAAGTACAGGGAGTGCTCGTATCTGCGGCATCCACCTCGTTCTTCGTTAATCAGCTACAAAACATCAATATTAATGATGAGGGAAAAGTTATCATTCTGGACCGTGTAGGTACGGTCATCTACGACTCAGCGGATGAGAAGATGGCAGGCCAGAAGATGGAGTCCGGTGAATACCAATCATTGATTGATCTTGCACCAAGTGCTGAACTGCAGCAAGGGGATGTTAGCACAGATGAGAAAGTGGCGTATTACTCCAAAATCCCAAGATCCGACTGGACCGTCGTTGTTGAAGATAAACTGAGCGATGTGCAGAAGCCTTTACGTGCGATGGCAAAACAGATGTATATTGTTCTGTTTAGTGCTATTGCGGTTTCCGTCATAGCCGGTATTCTGATATCTTTGCTGGTTACCAGACCGATTAGCCGAATAACGCTGTTGTTCAAACAGTTGGCCGGCGGAGATCTGACCGTTCAGGCACAAGGCAAGTACAGCGGGGAATTCAAGGAGCTTGCAGACAGCTTCAACACGATGGCCGAAGGGAACAAGCAACTGATCTCCAGCATGAACCATTCCATCGGCATCTTGAAAACTAGTACATCTGAGCTGGAAAAGTCCACTCAGCAAACCTCGACCACGATTGCCGAAACAACGACAACAGCATTTGAGATTTCAAGAGCCATGGAATCCCAGGCAAACGATACGGAAGCCATTGTGGACAAATTCATGAATGTTGGTAATAAGATTGCTAACGTGAATGGAATGTCGCAGGCGGTGAGGTTCAAGGCAGATGAGATTACGGATGCATTCAAGAATAATCATGAAGTTATTGATGCACTTATTGCGGTGAACGGACGGAACGAGATTGAAGTTGGTAACATCTCCAAAACTACGGTGCAACTCGCTGAGAGTTCATCTGGTATTCACCAAATCACGGGTACGATTGCTGAAATCGCAAATCAGACGAAGTTACTGGCATTGAATGCTTCGATCGAGGCGGCGAGAGCTGGTGATCAGGGACGTGGCTTCGCAGTCGTTGCTTCCGAGATCCGCAAGCTGGCTGAGCAGACAACGGCGCAATCAGAGGACATCAACCGAATTGTGACGCAGACGATTGAACATGTGGAGCAAAATAACCGAAGTGTACAAGCCATTGAGAAGATTGCGGCACAGCATAAGAGCAGTGTTAGCCAGACCAAGGAGACATTCAATTTTGTCACCGAGAATATGAATGAGATGATGAACCAGGTGCAGGCCATTGCCACGGAGATCCAATCCATTGAACGTGATAAGGATGACGTCATTGGAGCTGCACAGAACTTGTCTGCTTCAGGTGAAGAGGTGTCTGCTTCTGTAGAGGAAGTCACAGCAACAATGCAGGAGCAATCCGGCATGACAGAACATTTGGCAGATATGGTTCAAAGAATCGATGGATTATCCAAGCAACTTGCCGAAGAATCATCCCGCTTCAAAACAAAATAGAAACACGAAGAAACCCGCTTCTCCAAAGAGACCGGATTTCTCGAAAATGTGAGCATCTGTACCCATCTACGGGTACAGGTGTTTTTGTGTGATGTGCTACTCTCCACGAACGGATGGTGCATACGCCAGCACTTCCATCTCAATTAAATAAGGGCCTAAACCGCTGAATACAGTAATACGGGCAGGGTATGGTTGCTTAATCATTCGCGCATATACTTCGTTGTATTCGGGCTGATCCTCTACTCGGGCCAGATGCGTGGTTACCTTCACAATATGATCAAGTGTAAGTCCGGCTTCTTGCAGAATAACCTCAATATTGCGAATGCACTGTTCGGTCTGTTCCTTAATGCCGCCAATGGGCTCAAGCGTCTGTGGATCGACACCTACTTGACCTGCGACGTAGACCATATCTCCTGCACGGACAGCATGGGAGAAAGGAAGCGGAAATTGGGGTGCAGCACTTGCGTGTATGATGGTAGACATAGTGGTTGTCATTCCTTTCCTAATGAGTGTGAATGTTTGTTGTTAACTGATGCCAGATCGTAGCCTGCTGATAATGATGAGCGATGGACAATAAGCGGTCTTCTCGCATAAGTGGACCAGCAAGCTGCATGCCGATAGGCAATGGCTTCCCTGAGGTGGTATCGAATCCGATGGGAACGGTGATGGAAGGTAGTCCTGTATTGGTAAAGGGTCCGTTGAAAATAGGGCTACCTGTCTTGTAGCCATATGGGGCCGCATATGGTGTTGATGGAGTCAATAACACATCCACTTCATCGAACAACATCATCATCTCACTCCGGAATATCGTTCGGATGCGCTGTGCCTGCAAGTAATCAACGGCACTCGTCTGGTAGCCAAGCTCAAGCTGCTCCCGCATCGTATGTCCGTAACGATCAGAGGCTTCTGCGAAGCGTTCTTGATGGAAGGCGGCAGCTTCTGCCCGCATTACCATACGATGAGCAGCAAATGTCTCTTCCATATAAGAAGGCAGGTCTACCTTCTTCCATTGCATGCCCAGCTTCTCGAGTACGGTGATTGCCGACTCTACGGCTAACAAGATCGCTGGTTCATCAGTCTGGAAGAAGTTGCTCGGCAGACCGATGACCATTCCTGAGATAGGATGCTCAAGAGCGCTTGTTAAGTCTGGCTTGCCGTGAGGAAGCGTGAAGGAGTCCATCTCATCTTGCCCGGCCATCGCTTCAAGAACGATCGCGTTATCTTGTGCGGATCGAGTGAAGGCGCCAATATGATCCAGGCTCCAGCTGGCTGTGATGACACCGTTACGGCTAACCCTGCCGTAAGTGGGCTTCATACAGGTTAATCCGTTGTAAGCTGCGGGTCTTAGCAGAGATCCGAAGGTCTGTGTTCCGAGTGTGAAGGAAGCCATGCCAGCCGCTACTGCGGCGGCGGAGCCGGAACTGGAACCGCCCGGGGTATGCTCTAGATTCCACGGATTGCGGGTTGGCGGTTCTCCTCCCTGGAAGGCATATTCCGTCGTTGTCGTCTTGCCGAGCAGGATAGCACCTGCTGCCTGCAACTTATGAATTACAGTAGCATTCGTCTCGGGTACAAAGTCAGGATAGGTACTTGATCCTGCCGAGGTGCGTATGCCAGCGGTATGGATAATGTCTTTGGCTCCATATGGAATGCCATGCAGAGGACCGAGATATTCGCCATTCATCAGTTTGCGCTCAGACTCTTTTGCAGCCTGCAAGGCTTGTTCTGCGGTGACTGTAACGAAGGCTTGCACAGCAGGTTCTACTTTCTCAATGCGATCCAAATAGGATTTCGTAAGCTCGACAGGAGATACCGTCTTGTTTTTGATCAGTTTTGCGGCTTCAGCAATCGTCAGCTCGTTAAGTGGTTTCGTAATCATCGCAGAGGCACTCTCCTATGCGGGGGATTGGGCCCTACTTCTTCTGGCAGCTTGAAGCTTCGAATCAGCTTCAAGTCGGCTGTAAATAGGGCAAGCTCCTCGCTGGTAATAACTCCGTTCGCATATCTGGCACTTTCTGTACGTCGGTGTGTGAGATAGTCGTCCTGCTTCAGAGTAATCAACCTTTCTCTCTCTATTTGGTGAAGCTTGAATCGATAATGTCCTCGTAAGCGAGGTCTTCCTTCAGGTTGCCGATGAAGCGCTGCATGCCAATTGCGGTCTCGAATGCTGATTCATTGATGAGTCCCTCTGCAGGATATACCTTGCTGTCGATCATGCGTTGTACCGCTTGCTCCACGACGTTCTTGTCTAGATTCGGGAATTCCTTCACTGCGACTGCTTTGGCGCCTTCAGGATTCGATTGAATGTAGTCCAGGGCTTGCTCGATTGAGGTCACGAAGCGCTGGGTGAGATCGGGATTCTTCTCAATGAAGCTTGCGGTTGTGTTCATCGTTGCAAAGGCGAAGTCTGGATAATCCTTCGTGAAATCATGGACAATATGCAGCCCCTCTGCAATGCCTTGATCCAGTTGAGGTTCGTAAACGATAGCAATGTCGGCTTTGCCGGCTAATACAGCACCAAGCTCGGAGCCATTTTGAACCTCAGTGATCGTCACATCCTTGTCGATATCGATGTTATTATCAGCGAACAACTTCCGTAGTAAACTGTTGGAGCTTGTAGGCGCCAAGCCCACTACGATGGTCTTCCCCTTGAAGTCCTCTGTGGTGTTTACCGTTACTCCTTCTCTCGCGACTGCCCATACTGGAGCGCTGCCGGATAGAAGGACCAGTGAGCGAGCATCTCCGCCCTTCGCATTAGCGAATGCGACATGTTCAGGACCATGGAAGGAGAATGCGGACTCACCTGAGATGACCGACGACAATGCTGTTGGCCCGCTTCCGGCAGCACGGATGGAAGATAGCTCAATGCGATTCTCTTTTAGAAAACCTTGGTTGTTCGCTACATACAAGGGAAGGTAGAGCAGATTGTGATAAACCTCAGACACCATAATTTTGTCTACCTGTGTATTTTCTTGCCCCTCGCTATTAGATGCACCTGCGCCGTTAACAGGTGTTGTGGCATTGCCGCCACACCCGCTGAGCAGTGTAGTCAATAGAAGTGTCATCGCTGCTAGAATAGCTATCTTTTTGAATGTACGCATTAGTCATCAGGCCCCTTTTATGGTTGTAGGTCAGCTATACAGAAGTGGATTTGCTGCTGGTCTTGTTGTCATTCCATGGGAGGAGACGGGATTCGATATACCCGACACAGGTGTAGAGGAGCATGGCGACCAGCATAAGCATGAACACGCCAACCCATACGGCCGGAAGGTTGAACAGGTTACCTTCGACGAATACCATATGTCCGAGCCCTTTATCTGAAGAGATGAATTCTCCGCCTACGACAGACACCAATGCTAATCCGATATTGATACGGAAGGCCGAGATAATCCATGGCAGAGAGGATGGAACGATAATTTTGCGGAAAATTTGTGACTTCTTCGCACCGAAGGATTTCATCAGATTAATCTGGGATTCGTCGATCTGATGAGTCGCTTGGTAGGCGGATAACAGCGCTACGATAAATGTTGCCACGGAGGCAAGAGCAATCTTGGAGAAGATGCCTGAACCGAACCAGATGATAATCATGGGAGCGAGCGCAATTTTCGGAATGCCGTTCAGCGCTACGATGAATGGATCGAGCACACGGGCAACGGACTTGGAATACCACATGAGCAGTCCTGCCAATGAGCCGATTAAGCTTCCGGCTACAAAGCCGATAACGGTGGCATTCACCGTTGCAAACGCGTCTGTAAGCAGTTGCCCTGAGCTGGCCATTGTGATGGCGGCATCGAAAATGGCGCTCGGTGACCCCATGAGGAAACCGTTAACCAGTTTCAAGCGTACGGCGGATTCCCATATCACTAGGATGACTGCAACGATAATGAACCGCCACAGCATCGTTACCAGCCATTCTTTGGAGAAGGTAGACTGTCTACGTCTGCTCTTGCTCTTCGTAACTCCAGCAGGCTTCCCGGTAAGGGTGATTTTAGGTGATGTGCTCTTCATTAGCTGATCCTCCCCATCTGGATATCAAGCTCTGCCCAGATCGATTCAAAATACTGCTTGAACTTCTGGTCGGAGCGGGCTTTCAGTGCTGAGCCATATTGCGAGGCGAGACCAATGTCATACACCTGCTTCACGGTTGTTGGTCTTTTGCTCATAACGGCAATGCGGTCGGAGATGGCAATCGCTTCCTCGATGTCATGCGTGATCAGGACGCCTGTCTTGCCCTCGGATTTTAGAATGGATAAGATTTCATCTTCCAGAATGAGTCTGGTCTGATAATCAAGTGCTGAGAAGGGTTCATCCAGTAATATAATATCGGGCTGGGTAACGAGGGTACGAATGAGGGCTACACGTTGGCGCATACCGCCTGATAGTGTGGAGGGATAGGCTTCTGCGAATGAAGCCAGACCGTAGCGATCCAGATAATCCATGGCAATATCGCCGCGATCCTTTTTGGACATGCCCTTCACTTCCAAGCCTAACGTGACATTATCCAGGATGCTTCTCCAAGGAAGCAGTAGATCCTTCTGCATCATATAGCCAACATGCCCGGTAGTCTGGTCGATCTCTTCGCCACAGACGATAACTTTGCCATTCGTTGGCTTAAGCAGACCCGCGATAATATTGAAGATCGTACTCTTGCCGCAACCGCTCGGTCCCACGATACTGAAGAATTCCTGCTTCTTGATTTGCATCGAAACCTCAGCCAGGACCTGAATATCTTCTCCGGTTGCACTGACAAATGATTTGGATACGCCTTGTATCTGTATAGCCATGATAAGTAGCCCCTTTCCTACAGCCTGTTGGTTGTTGTTTCTTGGTGTGAGTTTGTGTTAATTAATATGACATTGATGATTATATTCCTAATCATATAGACTGTTTGCCCAATTGTCATTAGTTACTATGAACATAAAAATAGAAATGAATCAGTTAAAATGTACAAAAGAGATAGGGTTTGGAAAAGAAAATAAAAGAACGTGTCATTATACATGACACGTTCTCGGTTTAAGGCGTATGATTAGCTTCGCTAGGGGCTGGATTGACATTCAGCAGCGACTCCAGTGCGAAGGCGAGGCGGAAGCGCAGACTCTCACTCGGATCCTTGATGTTCCTGCCGGTTAGTTTCTCGCATTTCTCCAACCTATAGATCACTGTATTGCGATGTACGAACAGCTCTTTCGCTGTATCGACGATCTGGCAATGATTCTCATAGAAAGAGGACAGGGTTTTCATAAGTTCACTGCGCTCGGTCTGATCTCGGCCTTCGAAGGGTTTAAAGGTTTCTTGATGGAATTGCAGCATCTCATCGTAAGGAATCATACGCAGCAGACGGCTTATATCCATGGTTTGATAGGAGTGAGCGAAGCGGGTTTTTCGCATCTGATAGCCGGATTGGAGGGCCTTGACTGCCTCCTTATAGGAGAGTCCGATATCCAATACATTCGTGTAGGGATTACCTATTCCGAAGGATAGGCTGAGTTGTGACTCCTTATACAGATTGCTCGCGATCCGCTCAAGTTGCTGAACAACGGTATGTTCGTCCCAAGACGATTCGGCCAAAAAGACGAGTATGCCGAACTGGTCGTTCTTTGTGAACATGACAAAGGAGAGATCCAGTCTGGCGAACTCCTGTTTAATCAGTTCGTAATAAGCGTCTCGTTCCGAGATGAACCGCTCTTCTCCAGTGGGAGTGAGGCTCTGGTTAGGCATGCTCGATAAGGATTCATCCTTTTTAGCAATGATGAGAACGGAACTCCCTTTTGCTTGCAGCCCATATTTCTTGCCACGATGCAGCGCTTCTTGTTCAGAACGAATGAAACCCTGAATGAGATCGGAGAAATATTCATTTTTGTAACGGCGGGAACGTTCCTTGACCGCTTGCTTCTTGGTTAACTCCAGACCGATCACATTGACGGCTTGTTCCAGTGCCAGAGTGGAGAGCTTAAAGTTTGCGGAATCGTCGAATAGTGCGATCAAATAGCCCTCGTGCCGATCAGTAAAGATGGGATGTAGCTCAGCATGTCGATATTTATCGGCAGTAAGCAGGCAGATCGAGATTGCGGTATGGAAGGAAGGGTGATCATCTATAAATGTCAGTATGGGCGCGGCGAGAGACTGGCGATCCATCTGTTGTGCATAATGGGAGCTTGCCGTAATCTGCTTCTTCGAACCAAGCAGAAGTACAGGTGAGGATAGCAACTGAGACAGCGTATCTACGATGGAGGGTATACCTTTTCCCTGCATAACCATCGTGGAAAATTGTTTGTGAATAGATAAGGCGTAGTGGAGCTCATGGGTTTTATTCTGAAGAATGGCGCTGATCGATTGTTGAAATATTTCACCGAGTGTATTGTCTATCTCAGATAGTTCGATGATGGGGAACCCCAGCTTATCGGCTGTCTCGAGCAGTTGCGGGGATAATTCAAGAGAGAAGCGCTGTGTCTTGACAGCAAGGGCCGCACAACCAATCGCGTGCATATCTGTAATGAATGCAAGATGAGCATCGGGGCGGTCTTTCAGGATATAGCCGTTAGTCAGCAGCATATCTCCCGGCTTCAGGAATTGGACAATATCTGGCGCATCCATAATATTAATCGATTGCACCAAGCGATCTAGTCCGCGATGTCCAGCAATAACCTTTGCTTTGGAGAGAATGGGGATAGTCAATAACTGTTGCAGATCCATCTTCAACCCACTCACTTTCATATTGATATGTTATAAAATCTAACATTAAGTTAGGTGGACGTAAAGAAGAGTTTGGATAAAGAGGCTAAAGGATATCGGTTTTTTAAGCATGTTCAAACTCAAGCAAGCCACACCATCATGGATGCCAAGGCCAGTTGAATCTTCGGATGGACATCAAGGCAAGGTGATTTTAACAAATGGATAGAGTTGCTTATTCCGTTAAAGGGCGGATATCTGAGAAATGCGTTCTGTATTGCAGAATCTGAATAACATACTCGAAAATAGAACTTATTTAAAGTCATATATAATTTCAGAATTAAAATCCATTTTGATCAATCTTTTCAAGATGGATTTTTTTCATGCTGAAATATAAGTTTAACTGAAAAATGATAAGTCAATTCTTATTTGTTCATATTAAAAATACATTCCTTATAGTTTCTTGATATTTATTTTCTATACTTGTATTAAATAAAGATAAGGGGTTGTAATAATGGCTAATTACATTTTAGAAACAAGACATTTAGAAAAGAAATTCAAAAACGGAAAAGTGCTGTCAGACATAAACCTGCATGTGAATTATGGAGAAATTTATGGTCTTCTCGGACTAAACGGAGCTGGTAAATCCACACTAATGAAAATAATAAGTGGAATTTTCCAAGAAACAAATGGCGAAGTGCTATTTGAGGGTGATAAGTGGAAAAGAGATGATTTAAAAAAGATTGGATCACTCATAGAAGGTCCTGCTATATATGGCAATCTAAGTGCGTACGACAATTTAAAAATCTTTTGTTTACAGGAAGGTATTCCTTCTGAGGAAATTAATGAAGTTTTAAAAAAAGTAAATCTCTCTAATACAGGTAAGAAAAAGACAAAAGAGTTCTCTTTAGGAATGAAACAAAGGTTAGGAATTGCTCTAGCTTTAATAAAAAAACCAATATTTCTAGTTTTGGATGAACCAGCAAATGGATTAGATCCGGCAGGAATAAGAGAATTAAGAAACCTTTTGAACGAGTTAAAGAAAGATGGTGTTACAACCATGATTTCTAGTCATATTTTAAATGAAATACAAATCTTATCAGATACCATTGGTATTATTCATAATGGCAAGTTGGAGTATCAAAATAAATTTAATCACCAAGATAGCCTTGAAGACTTGTTCTTTGAAATTACTTCAGGCAATAGAAAGGACGTATAAGTATGTCTAATTTTATTCAAGCTGAATTATTAAAAATGAAATCATCTTTATCGAAGAAATTACTTTTAGCTATTCCAATTTTCTTTCTAGCCTTTGCTATTTTTTCAAATATATATGCGGAGCAACAGTCGTCTACAAATGTTTTTTTAACAATTGTTTTTAATCTTTGGCCTATATTTTTCCTGCCTGTGGGTTTGGCTATGGCATGTGGGATGAATATTAATCAAGAGAAAAAAATTGGTGATTATAAAAACGTTTTGTCAAACAACATATCTTTATCCAAAATGTTTTTTTCTAAAGTTGTTGTAATTTTAATTTACCAATGTGTCTCGGCAGTATTGATAGCTGCTGCGTCTATATTGGGTTCATTGCTAATATATAATGAATTGCCAATCATACCCCAAGTAATTATGACAACAGCGTTCATAGTAATTGTTGCTTTACCATTAATTCCTTTCAGTTTAATTGTAAGCAAGTATATCGGTGTACTTATGACGACTTTAATAAACCTGATTGGTGCCGTCGGCTCAGTGTTTATCGCTTTAAAATCTTATTTTTGGGTTCTTCCTTGGGGAAGTATGTTAAGGGTACCAGCGGAAACAATGGGAATCCATCCTAATGGTACCCCCATTGAAAACTTCAATTTAGTACCAGACTTTCATGTTTTAGCTATAGCTATGGGAGTTAGTGTGGTATATTTCCTAATTTTAATGTGGTTATCCAATAAGATTTTTAAAAGGAAGATGTATATATGAAATATTTAAATGTTATGCTTTATAAAATGGCAAAATCCTTTTGGTTTCTTATAATGATTTTAGCTCCTATTATATATGGTGTTAGCTTATTTTTATATCTTGAGAGGTATGATTCTCTAAAGCATATATTCGTTGACTATACGGTCTATTTTAATAGTGCAATACCATTTGGTATTTCGCTTATGATAAGTCTGTATGTTAGATACGAAGAACAGATAGGACACTTCAATCACCTTTTACAGTTGCGAAGCAGAAAAGAGTGGAGTACGGATTTAATCTTGGTAAGTTTAGGTTCAGTTATGTTCAGTACATTAGTTAGTTGCATACCATTATGGATGCTTATTGGTAATCATTTCACAGGGGATATTTTATTATATTCTATTTTAACAACGATATTTTCTTTACCCGTTATAATTATTTTATGTTTCACAGCATTAAAAATAAATACAAGTGTATGTCTCGGTATGGGAATCTTTTTCAGTATATTTCTTATCTATTTTGGTGCAAACAGTTTAGGGGATTCCATATGGCAGTACATTCCTTTACTGTATGGCACAAGATATTTACATCTGCTAACCATTGGTGACTATGGATATTCCACTTTGGTGTGGGGGCTATACACTAGTGTGAGTGTGATTTTATTCGTAGCATTTGTAATATGGTTTAATAAATGGGAGGGGAGGACAATTAGTGAATAAGAAAATATTGATTGCGGAAGACGAAGAAGATATGAGACAGATACTCTCGCTTCATCTGACTTCCAAGGGGTATATAGTTTCGGAAGCAAAAGATGGCATAGAAGCGATTGATAAGGCAGAAGCAGATGTTGACTTAATTCTGCTGGATATCATGATGCCAGGGTATGATGGATTAGAAGTGTGCAAACAAATTCGTAATCAAGTAATTTGCCCAATAATATTCATTAGTGCCGCTTCAGATTATATGAATAAGATGAAGGCATTTTCTTTAGGAGGTGATGATTTTATATCTAAACCTTTCTCCTTGAAGCTGTTAACATATAAGGTTGAAGCCTTATTTAAAATGAGAGAACGTCTTCTGCAAAATCATGATGAAAGTAAACGAAAAAAAATATTGATTGACGATCTAGTTGTTGATATAACTTCACGAGAGATTATGTATAATAAAAAGGTGATCCCCTTTACTAAAAAAGAATTTGATTTATTGGTCTTGTTACTTTCATCGCCAAAGCAGGTTTTTACCAAAGAACATATATATGAGCGTATAAGTGGAATTGATGGACAAGGAGATGCAAGTTCTGTAGTGGAGCATATTAAAAATATAAGAAGTAAATTATCGTTTGCCGGTTTTCCTGAAAATTATCTACAAACCGTTTGGGGAATAGGGTACCAATGGAACAGTCAATAATCAAGGATATAAGAAGGTTATATATCAAAAGCATAATATGGACTATTATAATGAGTGTATTTACAATTATTATTTCAATTTTGGTTATTTTTGCAACTATTGAACGGACGGCTAATCATAGTGAAAAACTAGTCCATAAACAGAGCAAAAGCATGACGGATCATCCATCCGAATATATGAAGTCTTCTAAATTCAATGAGATGAAAAGGAATCTGAAAAAGAATGATATCATCCTAAACAAATTTAGCCCCATTGGTGAGTTCATTGATGGTAGTGAAAAATTCAGTGGTTTATTTCGGGGAGTAAATGTTGTTAATACGTTTAATAGTGCTCATTTTTACAAAGATTACTATCATCTCGTCCAGCCAATAGTAATTGAAAATCAAATTAAAGGACTTTGGGTTTATTCTTATCAGATAAAAAGTCGGCATTCTGTTTCTGGCTATATTATGTTTGGGTTAATAATTATCCCTTTAATATCACCGATTATTTATTTCATTATATTTTCGAGATCCTTTATTAATAAGCTTTATTATTCCGTAAAAGCTCCTTTGGAGGAGTTATTAAATGCGTCGATTATGATTAAAAATAAAAATTTGGAATTTAACCTTAGTTATAATAGTAATAATGAAATTGGCGAATTAACACAGTCATTTAGACAAATGCAAGGAGAACTAAAGAAGTCTTTATATAAAAATTGGCAACACGACTCAGAGTGGGCAGTTATGATGTCTAGCTTGTCACACGATCTAAAAACACCTGCTACACTCATTGCTTTAAGTACTGAAATGTTAAATAATGTGGACGATTTAACACCTAATCAACAATTACAGATAGACATTATAAATAGAAACATCTTAAAGGTAAATAATATATTAGAAAGTATGGGACAAGCAAGTAACATCAAGGATCCAACATTGATTTATGATGTTACATCTATTGATGAATTAATCAAAGACGTGGAAAATGATTTTATTCACTTAATGGAAAAGAAAAATATTCAATATGAGCATAATTTGAAAATAAATAATCACGTGGAAATTCCTTACCTAAAGGTCAATCGAATCTTAGAGAATCTTTTTGCCAATGCTATTCAATATACGCCGGAAAATGGTAAAATTCGTTTTTTTGTTAAGGAAAAAGGCAATAACATTCATTTCGCCATTGAGGATTCGGGAGTGGGAATAGAAAAGGAACACCGTGATTTGGTGTTTTCCAAACAATTTAGGGAAGATAGATCAAGATCTAATTCGTTGGGTAACGCTGGTTTAGGTTTGTTTATTACTAAAAAACTTGTTGATGAACTATACGGAAATATTGAAGTTGTAGATCCCTTAGTGTTATCGGGGGCACGTATTGAATTTAATATTCCGTATAAGTAATCTTTCCCTTTTTAAGGATGTAAACTTAAAAAGTTATAAATCTACAGATCAGATACGAAAGCCTAATTTCTCTCTAAAAGAAGGAGGAATTAGGCTTCTTTATTCTTCATTATTTTCAATATTTCACAAAAGATAAATGGGTGACAACAAGTGATAAGCTTTTTATCAACAGTAAATAAGATGACAAATAGTACACATTCTCTTGGCGTGATTGGATAGTATATTAACTACTCTGGTTTTTAATTATTTTTCAGTCTCTCCTTAAAGAAGTCAGCTATATTATTTTGATTTTGAATTTCCTTCTCCTGTAAAATCCAAAGGTATCCTAAGGGGTTGGAGAATATGTTTTTTAGAGCAGTATTTGATTAGAAAAGTGGTTTGGGCTGCAAATGATAAGGATATAGGTGATTTAAAAAATTCAGTTTGTTGCAGCCCCTTACAGAGATTTAGAATTGAGACAAAGAAAAATGTTAGCAGAATGGAACAACAGCCGTGGGTATAGCGATAATCATTGGAATGATGAATTAGTAAATGAAACTGTTCAATAATAAATGAAACTTTGCACCTGATGTATTAAGCTAACGGGAAACGTTAGTTCAATAAACCCAAGGAAGCAGCTGACTATCGTGATCGGCTGCTTTTGTTCAACTAACGGGCAGGATAGTTTATTGAAGGCGGAGAATAATATCTGATAGAACTCGATAACAAAGCCAAGGTAACTTTATAATTTTACAATTGTAGAGGGGAGATCAATGTTGAAACGAATGCCTTTTGAACGCCCAACGGAGCATTATGACGAACGAATTTATAAAATTGACGAACAAATTTGTGAAATGTTGAAACTTCGGAAGCAGCTTTCAAACAACAATCCTGGTTTCCCACCATTTGAATATATCTCTAAATGGGCAGAAACTTTTGAACTTTACGAGGATTTTCTGAAAGCCGTTTTTGGAACATTGAGAAGTGAAGAGCATTATAAACCAATGGTTGATCCATCGGATTTCAGAAAACATATACCCGTATTAAAATCAGTCGAAAAAGGGAATTTCTTTTATACTTTAAATTCAATAAAGCAATATAATAATGCAAGTGTAGTGACTTTTAATATTGATTGGGATGAGACTGAGGTACCCTCATTTGCTAATAATCACCACCATTTTGAATTGCAAATTGGAGAAGAATATGATTGCCGAATGCTAAAAGGTGGTGGTCATTCAGGTCATGCTTTTACTAATTATGTAGTATCACCGCCATTACCTGATAAAACTCCAGGACTTGAGTTAACGTTCATAGAATATTTTAAGCCATTCAGTGAAAAGGAGACGGGAACAAAGATTGTCTTTAGTCTTGAATAGCTTCAACAAGCATGGATTAAACTATCAGGAAACGATAGCGATATGAAACAAAGAGCAGCCGACCAATGTGATCGGTTGCTTTTTTTCAGCCAACGGGCAGGATACTTTAAGTACAAAAGGGAACTACATACCTCATATAGAACACTTTATTTCTAATAGGGAGGGGAACAATATGTTGAATAAGAGACAATTTATTGAGATGACAGTTAAAGAACAACGTTCAGTAGTATTTAAAGATAATAATCAAGATGAATTTTTCCGTGGTGTTTCTAAAGAATTAAATGAGGGCTGTCTATTTGTTGAAACAGAAGAAGGCATAAACATAAAAATTGAAATGGATGACATCATTGAGATTTATGCTATCAAGTCTTCATCTCCTGGACATATTTCTATACAATCCCCCAGTTTGATGAGAGGTAGCAAAGATGACCTTGAAAACCTTGTACTCCTGTTTGAAGGTTTAAATGACGATGTAAAGAAACAAATTATCTTTTCTTTATCCAAAGTACTGGGTAAGCAAGTGATCATTTCGAAAATGGATATGACTTCATACAATACATCTGAAATTGAGATGATTGCTAACACAATAAATGGATATATACTCACTATTAAAACACAGGATATTTCTTGTTTGGAAATTTCTAAATCATACAACAATATGGATTTACCTCAAAAGACTTATTTGGGGCAAGGGTTAGATAATTAATCAACTAACGGGAAAAGATAGCTCAATAAAACCAACAAAGCAGCTGACCAATGTGATCAGCTGCTTTTGTTCAACTATCGGGCAGGTTACGCAACATAACAATTATTGGAAACGTCTAAAGAAAAACGAGTACGGAGGTTGTAAGATGATATTTTTGTCTATTTGCATAATATTCGTTACTATCGCGATCGTCGTTCTAAGAAAAGCTGGTGTGCTATACCCTTTCTCTAAGGGATTCGCATTGGCTACTGGTATATCCTTGTTAGCTGTTGCTTGTCTTGCCCAAAACTACACTCAGAGTTTAATTCCCGTAGCTAACGATGGAATAGCCATATCTAACCAGATAGCTTACTGGATAATAGGTGAAGATGGTTGGTCTCATGATTTGTTTTTGAATACTTTTAAACTATCGTTTTTTTTCACCGGAATTATTATCATACTTTATCCAGTAATTCTTGTAGCTGAGTCGAAATTTTCTTCAAAGGCTTTATGCTCATTACGCTAACGGGAAACGATAGCTCAATAATACAAAGAAAGCAGCTGATCAATGTGATCGGCTGTTTTTGTTCAACTAACGGCAAGATTACGTTATTGGTAAATGAGCAAAATTATATACTTGACTCTAAAGTACTATAGTGGGTATTATTTCCATATATTGATGATTAGGAGAATGGCCGATGTTAATTCAAGAATTAAAACAATCTCACCATCATGAAAAGCGTTAATCCATTCCTAAAAAATTTGGGGTGGGTTAACGCTATTCGGCTCCCCATCCTGTGAGATATGAACGCGCAGGACTTAGGTCTAGCGCTTTTTTTATTTTGGTTACAAAAGAAATGGAGGAGTAAAAGTGGCAATCATGACAGATTCAAGAGGTAACATTTTTTTGGAATTTATTCGTATCGAGTACGATAAGGTCATTACAAGCACACTGGATGCTCCACTAACACATGCTCTAATTGTGGTGAAGTGCCAAGGAAAGTATCTATTCATGCAGAATAAGTGGAGAAACAACTGGGAACTTCCAGGTGGTATTATTGAAGCTGGAGAGAATGCGGAGCAATGTGTAATTAGAGAATTGTTTGAGGAAACCAATCAAAATATGGATACGGCGGAATTCAAAGGACTAATGAAGTTTAGACTCCAGCCAAGTTTTCATGGACCTGAACGGACAGAATATGGAGCTCTGTTCATGGGTGAACTGTGCCAACTTGATGATTTTGTTGAAAACGATGAAGCTTCTTCAATTATCCTTTGGGATGGTACATCGGAGATTGGTGATATCGCAGAAATAGATAGGAGGTTAATTGAATTCGTGTGATACATGATTGAACTAACAGTAAACGATAGTTCAGGGGAATCAAGGAACAAATGGAGCAACCCTTTCTATGTATCATTCGTTAGAGTATAAGAGGTGGTATGAAATTAATAAAATGAGTAGTAGTGTCATAATGTTGGTGTTAGCGGTATCCATGATATTTGCGGGGTGTTCACCAAAAGAAAAAAATGAAGATACAATTACTGAACGTGTAGTAGCATCTGATTTCGTTCTTGAAGTAACAACACCAACAGTTTTAGATACTGGCGAGGCACTGAAAGTAAAAGGAACTCTAAAATATACAGGTATTAAACCTGTTGAAGTATCTCATGGAGAACCAATTATTCGTTTTTTCTTCTCCGGTAGTAACGAGGAGCGTAATTATGCGGATGTGGGATATGTAACTGAGTTTAAGTCAGGTCAAGTGGTTGAGGTTGAAGATGAGTTTATAGTAACCAAAAAAGGGAAACAAAATCTCTTTGTGGATATGACCGCGGATATCTCTATAACCATGAATCCGATTGAAATTCTTGTGAAGTAATCTTAGTAAAATTGAAATAAAAGAAACGATAGCTCAAATGAAATGTTTAAGAAAATAGTGGCTAATGAACACATTGAAATGATAAAAAACCTCCCGTCCCGCATAATATCTGGGGTTGGGAGGTTTTGATTATAGTGCTGATTCAACGTTTATCGTACAAACCATCCGGTGGGCTGAGGGGCTAAGTCTGCGGTATCTCGTAAATCATGGACTTTGACGTTGCTGCCATAGATCATGGAATCACTGCTCAGTCGGAACGAGGGGAAACTGTGCTCGGATTGCAGACGCAGAGAGGGTTCAAAGTAAATCTGCTGCTGTTTGTTGATTACAAACGGAAGCGAACCTGCTTCTACAGTAACATCATCGCTATCCAGGTCGTTCAAGATCAGAAGTACCGCAATTCCGTCACAACCGCATCCATCGGTATCATAAAACAATTTGAAATAGCCCGGTCGATCTCCCAGCTTTTCAGTAAGTCTTGCTTCTGCCAGCGGACTGACTTGAATGATCATGACGTCGTTCACACTCCTCTAATCTCCAATGAATTCGCTTACAATTTAATATATGGACCATAAACGCAGATTAGAAGGAGAAATAAAGAAAAGCAAACATGTCCTGTGAAAATAATGACACTAATGAGTAATGCATCGAACAATTCACGTATGAATGTCATACCCGAACTTCTGTTGGTCCAGTGTGAAATTATTCGCCCATCAATGAAACCCATTTCATCGCCATTCCTTATCTGGTATGATAAGCAGGGAAATTAGGGAAAATTAGAGAAAAAGGAAGGTTCCGCTATGACACCGATCACCATATACGACATCGCCAAGGAAGCAAATGTATCTGTCGCGACAGTCTCCCGGGTGCTGAATGATACGGCACCTGTGCGTGCAAGCACAAGGGAGAAGATTATGTCCATCATTGAAAAACACCAGTTTCAGCCCAACGCGCAGGCGCGCAGTCTGATCAAGAAAGAGACGGGCACCATTGCCATTATCCTGCCGGACATTACAAACCCCTTCTTCCCGGAAGTCTTCTGGGGTGCGGAGAATGAGGCTCGCGGATTGGGGTACACGTTTTTTCTCTGCAATACTGCAGGCGACTATAACAGGGAATCTGAATATTTGTCCATCCTGAGAGAGAAGCGGGTAGACGGGATTATCTTTCTCGGCGGGCGAATCAATATGCAGGTCTGTCCGGATGACATGGCTCAGGAATTGATTGATATGGGCAAACGTATGCCGATCGTGTTGGTCAATGGCAATATTGCCAAAGGCGGGTTCCACCGGGTGTACACAGATGAAGGGGCAGGGGCAGCCCTGGTAGCTGAGCATTTGCTTGAACTGGGACATCGCGATATCGCCTTTGTCGGCGGTCTGAAAGAGTTGTCCACCACCATGGTCAAGGTCAGAGCTGTGCAGAAAAAACTTCGCGAGCATGGGCTCGAAATCCCGAAAGATCGTCAGCTCCTCGGTAGTTTCTCCATCGACGACGGCAAACGCGAGATGTCAAAACTGCTGGATCGTGACAATCCACCAACCGCAGTCATCTGCGTTAATGACAACACGGCGATTGGTGCCATCAAGTCGACGATTGAGCATGGGCTCTCCATTCCGAAGGATATCTCCATTGTGGGTTTCGATGACACACCGCTCGCCAGTGCCGTCATACCGGAACTGACAACCGTATCCCAGAACACGTATCAGCTTGGCAAACAGGCTGTGGATGTACTTCATGAGCTGATTAACCAAGGTAAACCGAAGAAGCAGATCATTCTGCAACCGGAGCTGATTGTGCGTCAAAGTACAGGACCTGCTGCAAGATAAGGGGGCCTGTAATTGGAAAAGAAAGCGTTGACATTTCCTTGAAGGGTGAAATATAATGAGTGCGTGAATGAAACCCCTTTCATAAAGTGGAACGGGTTTTATGTTTCAGCTTAATGAAACCCATTTCATGAAACGGGTTTCAGTGTAGTCATCCATTCATTAGTTCAAGGGGGCGTAACGTATGAGAAGAAGTTTTAAGGTCATTTCGTTATTGATGCTGGTCATGGTAATGGGTCTGACAGCCTGTAGCAGCGGGAGTAACAACGGGTCTTCCGGCGAGTCCGGTGGCAAGGTTGATCTGAGCATGACGATCTGGGGCTCAGAGGATGAGAAGAAGATTTATCAGGAGCGACTCGACATTGTGAAGCAGAAGTATCCCGATATTAACGTGAAGCTCAATGTGGTTGCAGGGGATTATGACCAAAAGGTACAGACGATGATCGCCGGGGGAACAGCGCCGGATATCATGATGATTGCCGAGAACTATCAGGCTTACGCCTCCAAGAATCAGATAATACCGCTGGACGACATGATTCAGGCTAACAATGTGAACATGTCCGAACGTTATTCCGATGATATTGCAAACCTGATGAAGTATGATGGCAAGCAATTCGGTTTGCCGGATCGTGCAGGAGCGATGGTCCTCTTCTATAACAAAGATCTGTTCGACAAGGCTGGAGTGGAATATCCAACCAAAGATTGGACGCAAGACGATCTGATGGCGGCAGCTCAGAAGCTGACGGTGAAGGAGAATGGCAAAACGGTGCAATGGGGTTACTACCCAGGCAGCTGGTGGCCGCAATGGATGCAGCTTATCTACCAGAACGGTGGCTCACTGTTCGATGAGAGCGGTAAACCGACCTTCAATACAGAGCCTGTGCGTAAAGCATTGCAATTCATGAACGACTTGACCTTCACACACGGTGCGGGACCAACGCCAACCGAGATTGCCGACATGGGTAATATCGGAGCTGATCCGCTGTTCGCTCAAGGCAAGATCGCCATGGAAACGACAGGGTTCTGGAACATTGGTTCGCTTGCCAAGGTGGAAGGCATTAACTGGGATATCTCTCCGGTATGGGGCGAAACGAACGCATTCTTCAACGGGTTAACGATTACCAACGCTTCCAAACACAAGGAAGAAGCATTCAAAGTGATTGAAGAATTGACCACACCTGAAGCACAGATGCCAATGGTCAAAGCCGGTCAGGATGCTCCTGCAACCAAAGCAGGTCTGTCCAGTGATGAATTCCTGAATGCCGAATATGGCGGCAAGAAAATCAACATGGCTGCGTTCAGTGAATCGACCATCTATGCAGAACCGTTCAACCCGCAGTGGAACGAAATGATGAAGCTCATTAACGATAAGTTGGGTGTGTACTTCAACAACAAAGCTTCGCTTGATGATACCGTAACTGAGATCCAGAGTGGACTGGAAAGACTCTACAAATAGAGGTTGTTCAAATAGCATCGACAGGAGGACAGGTGGAATTCGGCGTGAATGCGGGTTCCATCTGCTCTCTGCGTCATGGGAGGGCTTAACGTGAGAAAAAAGGACGGGAAATGGTTCTACATCTTCATCTCGCCTTGGCTGATCGGGTTTCTGGGGCTGACCCTGGGGCCGATCCTGTTTTCCATCTATATGAGCTTCACGAATTGGGATCTGTTCCAGTCCCCTGAATTTATTGGCATCGACAATTATAAAACACTACTGACCGATGATCCGATCTTCTGGAAGTCCGTCGGCAATACATTCTTCTATGCGCTGATATCCATTCCGCTGGGCATGTCGATCTCGCTCTGGATTGCCTATTACCTGAACAAGAAGATCAAAGGGATCACTTTCTTCCGTATTCTGTTCTATCTGCCTTCCGTCGTTCCGGTAGTTGCGAGTTCATTGCTCTTCATCCACTTGCTTGCACCGACGGAAGGATTGATCAACCAGGCACTTGCGATCTTTGGAATTCAGGGTCCTGCCTGGCTTCTTGATCCGAACTGGGTTAAGCCTGCATTGATCCTCATGTCGCTATGGGGTGTGGGTGGTGGCGTGGTATTACTGCTTGCAGGTATGAAAGGAATACCGCAGGAACTGTACGAGGCCGCTGCCATCGATGGGGCGAAGAGTACACAGTCGTTCTTCCATATTACATTCCCAATGCTGACGCCCGTCATTTTCTTCAATCTCGTGACTGGCATGATTGGAGCGCTCCAGACCTTCGCGCAGGTATTCATTGTTACTGCCGGGGGACCTGACAATTCAAGTCAGATGGTTGTGCCCTACTTGTTCCAGAATGCGTTCCAATTCTACAAAATGGGATATGCATCGGCGATTGCCTGGGTACTATTCATCATCATCATGGCGTTGACACTGGTTGTATTCCGTTCATCGGCGCTATGGGTGCACTACGAGGAGGGAAAAGCCAATGAGTAATCCATCGACTGTGGAGAAGACGATATCCTATATTTTTCTGATTCTGGTCGGGGTGCTGCTTGCTTCGCCTTTCCTGTACATGATCTCCATTGCACTGGCAAGTGACGCAACAACCGTCAAGTCAGCCTTTACCTTCGTACCGCTGGAGTTCCAATGGTCGAACTTTTATACGATTTTTACGAATAACAATCTTGGCACGTATCTCAAAAACTCGGTCATCATTACCGTCTTTACGATTGTCGGATCGGTATTGTCAGCTTCGATCGTGTCCTACGGCTTTGCCCGAATCAAGGCGAAAGGCAGCCGTTTCCTGTTTATTGTGTTGCTTAGTACGATGATGATTCCGGGTGAGGTGACGATGGTACCGCAGTTCATCATCTTCCGCCATCTGGACTGGATTAATACATTTTACCCGCTGATCGTACCGAGCTTCTTCGCCGGAGCGTTCAACGTATTCCTGATTCGGCAGTTCGTCATGAGTATTCCCAAATCACTGGATGAAGCCGCCATGATCGATGGTATGGGACATCCAGGAATCTACTGGAAGATCATCATGCCACTGACTTATCCGATACTTGCGGCCATTGCGATCTTCTCTTTCTCCTATAACTGGGGGAACTTCATGGGGCCGCTCATCTATATCAATGATCCGGAGAAAATGCCGCTGGCACTCGGGGTGCAGCTGTTGACTACGGTAGGTGGCGGTCAGATGCCACCGTGGAACCTTGTGATGATCGCTTCCCTGTTCCTCACCATTCCGATGGTGCTGGTATACCTGTTCGGACAGCGTTATGTCTATGAGGCCAACATTAGCGGCGGAAGCAGTGGAATCAAGTAACAGAAGGTGTCTGTAATGTGTTTATATATTGAACCTGACGTTCAAGGACAACGGAGTAATCAACGTACATGGAGAAAGGATTGTTTTAGCCCATGGCGCATAAAGAACAACGCAGCAGAGGCAAACGGAGCTATATCCTCATGGGTGTCGCCCTGATTGCCCTGCTGGCAGGAGGAGGAATTGTTATCAATCATTATGCCAATGAATCATCCAAAACACTTGAGTTCCAAGGGGAGCCGGTACGTCTGAAGCTGGACCAGTCCTATGATCATTTTGAAGGCTGGGGCACGTCACTTGCCTGGTGGGCCAACGATCTTGGCGGATGGAAGGATCAGACGAAGGTTAGTGAAGTGATGGATCTGGTCTTTGATCCGGAGAAAGGGTTAGGTCTGAACATCGTTCGTTACAATATTGGCGGTGAGGAAAATCCGGAGATGAAAGCTCTTCGTCCCGGCGGGGATGTACCTGGCTTCCAGCCTGAACCTGGAGAGTGGGACTGGGATGCCGATGCAGGTCAGCGGGCTGTATTACAAGGCTCGATGGAGCGAGGTGTGAACATTGCTGAAGCATTCTCCAATTCACCACCTTACTGGATGACGATCAGTGGATCGGTTACCGGAGCCGTGGATGGCAGTAATAATCTGCGTGATGATCAGTATGATGCGTTTGCCGATTATCTGACCGAAGTCGTGAAGCATTATCGGGACGAATGGGGGATCACCTTCCGCACACTGAATCCGCTCAATGAACCTTCCTCCGACTGGTGGAAGAAGGGCAATATGCAGGAAGGCAGTCATTTTACGAATGAGAAACAGGCCGAGATTATCAAGAAAGTGGCCGCTTCCCTTCAAAGCAAAGGGCTGGACGGAACGGTCATCAGTGCCGCAGATGATAACAGCATTGATGAGACGGTATTCAATTTTAATCTCTATGATCAGGATACGCTGGACGTGATCCAGCAGATCAATACCCACTCCTATAATGGTAGCAAAATGGAAGAGCTGCGCACGCTGGCAGAACGCCATGGCAAGAAGCTGTGGATGTCCGAGTACGGAACAGGCGGCAGTGAGCCGCACAGTCATGAGGATATGACCTCGGTGCAGGAGCTGGCAGAGCGGATCATGTTCGATCTGAAAATCATGCAGCCATCCGCCTGGGTATACTGGCAGGCCGTTGAAGATGAAGGGGCCAATAACAATTGGGGCTTCATTCATGCCAATTTTAACGGCGAAGAACAGTATGAGATGACCAAGCAGTATTATGGCATGGCCCAGTTTACGAGGTTCATTCGTCCTGGTGCGACAATTATTCCAACGGATGGTGGACGCACGCTGGCTGCCTATGACGCAGAACGTCAGAGACTGGTGCTGGTAATTCGTAATGAATTGTCAGCGGGTACAACGGCGTTTGAACTGGAAGGGTATGCGTACGGAAAATCATCCACCGCGCAGGTGTATCAGACTTCTCCAGATCGGAACATGGAACAGCTTGAAGACATTCCGGTGTATGCCAACGGACTGGAAGTACCTACCGCAGATAATTCCATCACAACCGTTGTACTGGAAGGTGTAACGTTGCAGGCGAACTGATGATTAAGGAATATAAGTTCAACTACAGATTTACACAGAAACGGAGAGGGCAGAAAAAACCTGAAAAAGCGAAGCGTTCGCCTACAAGCTTTCTGCAAGAAAGCTACATCGGAAGCATACGCTATCACCGGATTTTCCCTTTGAGAAAAGGGAATCAAAAAAATCTGGGGATAACAGCGATGGGAAGGTCATTCTGTCATCGGAGTGCCAGTGTAAATATTCATTAGTTGAACTCATATTTTTAAAAGATTACAGGACATATGAACTATATAAATTGAACTAAACATTTACACCAAACGGAGAGGACAGAAAGGACCTGAAGAAGCGGAGCGTGTGCCTACAAGCTTTCTGTAAGAAAGCTAAATCGGAAGCATACGCTATCACCGGATTTTCCCCTTGAGAAAAGGGAATCAAAAAATCTGGGGATAACAGCGATCGGAAGGTTGTTCTGTCATCGAAGTGTGCAGTGTAAATATTCTTTATTCAATTTATATAAATACAGAGAAGGAGGGGACATCTTTGACAGAGAAAGCATCCCTTTTATTTCAGGAACAGGAGAAGAACATCACCAGGGCTGAGAACGGTGTTCAATCCGAATTAACATACGATGCACGCAGTTTCTTCCTAAACGGAGAGCGTGTATTTCTGAACAGTGCAACGATCCATTATTTCCGCATGCCGAAGGAGGAATGGCGTGAGGTTCTGTTGAAGGCGAAGCTGGCAGGCATGAACTGCATCGACACTTACTTTGCGTGGAACGTGCATGAACCGGAAGAAGGACAGTGGTCCTTTGAAGGGGACAACGATTGCGGTGCATTTCTGGATCTGTGCGCAGAACTGGGCATGTGGGTCATTGCGCGTCCGGGTCCATTTATCTGTGCGGAATGGGATTTTGGCGGTTTTCCATACTGGCTTGGTACGAAGGACGGCGTAAAATTCCGGGAAAATAATGAGACGTATCTGCACTATGTGAACCTGTACTTTGACCGGATTGTGCCGATCATTCGGGAACGCCAGCTATCCGCTGGGGGCAGAGTCATTCTGGTTCAGGTGGAGAATGAATACGGGTACCTGATGGATGACGTAGCGGCAAGTGACCACATGAATACGCTGAGAGATGGATTGTTGCAACGTGGCATCGACGCTACGCTGATCACTTGCGTTGGCGGGGCGGAAGGCACGATTGAAGGGGCTAATTTCTGGTCGGGTGCTGACGGACATTATGAGAAACTTCGTGCCAAACAGCCTGAGACACCGAAGATGGTCACGGAATTTTGGACCGGATGGTTCGAGAACTGGGGAGGGCCTTCTGCCATTCAAAAGACGGTACCTTTGCTGGAGAAACGATTCATGGAAATTCTGCGAGCCGGATATACCGGAATCAGCCATTACATGTTCTACGGCGGCACGAACTTCGGTGGATATGGCGGCAGAACGATGGGTAGCAGTGATATCTTCATGATTACGTCCTATGACTATGATGCACCGCTGAATGAATATGGACGAGTGACGCCGAAATATGCGGTAACCAAGAATCTGTCTTATTTCGTACATGCATTCGGGGCACTTCTCATGCAAACAGAGGAAATTCCCGCAGAGCAGAACCATGTACGTCATCCTGAAGGCTTGTCTGTGCGAGGCAGACAAGCGGGTAACCAGAAGATCTGGTTCCTGGAGAGTCACAAGGATGAACGGGAGACGATGCACATTACGCTTGAAGAAGGCCGCACTCTTCCCGTAGCGCTGAATCCCGGACAGATTATTCCATTACTGGATCGGGTACCGATTGCCGAACAAGTATATCTGACTGCAGGAACGATGATTACGGGCAATGAAATGATAAACGGAGAATTGACCCTGTTCATCGTAGCTGCTGCCGGGCAGCGCTCTGTTATTGAACTGGAAGCTGGCGCATTGAACGTCACGGGCAGCACAGTGCAAGTGCTCGTCGAACACGATTCGGCTAGGAACGTATACCGCTTCGATCTGTTTCATTTCAAAGAGCCGGGAACAGTCCAACTGGAAGCAAACGGCACACCGATCCGTTTCATGATTCTAGATCAAGAAACGATGAATCGAACATGGCGATTGGAAGCAACAGAACAGAAGGGACTTCGTTATGCAATAGGCTTCGATGATGTAGACGTGTTGCCATCCGGCCAGGTCAAAGGCATGATCTCTGACCCGGATCGGACGATTACGTTGCTTGGTGACTGGGCCGATGGAGAACGGACGTTCACAGGTCACGAGTTTCTCGTCAGTCAGGAGTCCATCGCTGGAATACAGCAGCAGCTTCCATGGACATCGCCAATTGCACCGACGTTATCTGATTATCCCGAGTTGTCACGTGTTACGTTAACTGCGAAGCAGCGTCCGGCGAGTGCACAACCGGAAGACTTTTCCCGGTATGGACAAGATTTTGGTTATCTATTGTACGAATGCGATTTCGAGAGTCCAATCGAAGGAATCACCAGTCTCATTTTGCCGGACATTCAGGATACCGCCAGAATTATTGTCAATGGAGTACAGCAGGCACTGGTTCGTCAGGTAGGGGCAGCAGGTGTGCAGTTGCAGGTGGACCAAGGGAAGAATACACTTCAGATTCTGGTGCAACATATGGGCAGATTGAATTTCTCTCCACATCTGGGTGAGAGCAAAGGTCTGGCTGGTCCTGCATATCTGGGTGGCAAAGCTCAGGATATTCGTCGAGGTTGGCGCATGGAGAGTGGAAGTGTTCACCTCGATGAAGTGAATTCTCTACAAGAGGCTCCACTTCTAAGCAGAAGCTTTACGCTGGATGGCATGGATCGTGCGATTCTCGTGGGTGCACTGAGCAAAGGCCTTTGTATCAACGGCATCGAAGTTCCGATGGATGGATATCAGGACTGGTTTGCCTTTCAGACGCTGGATCTGTCCCTCTACATCAAGCCGGGAGAGACGAATACATTGGAAATGCCGTATAGCCGTTCACCGTTGAACCGACTGGAACTGATCACGTATCCGAGTGAGGGAGAACTGAAGGGTTGGCGTATGGCAGGGACAGATGCATTGCTTCCGCAACAATGGGAGAGCTCGGGGGTAGGACAAAAATCGGTCCATCCTGAAGCACAGGGGTCAATTCAGCGTGCAGCACACCCTGGTATCGCCGAAGGTGGCAATTCAAGTGCCAATCGGGTAACCCATACCTCGGGTGAATCGGTCAATCGTGCTACGCTGAACGAGAAGTCTCACCCTGTATCCAACCATGATCCAGTCCAAGGCTCGTATGGTCAGCCCGTCTGGTACCGCTGGCGTTTCGCCAAGCCCGTAGTATCCGAGCATCATAAAGTGAACCTGATGCTTCGTCTGACCGGAATGAGTAAAGGAACCATTCACCTGAATGGACATCATCTGGGACGTTATTGGCAGATTGGTCCACAAGAGGATTACAAGATCCCAGTCGCTTGGCTACAGGAAGAGAATGAATTGCTTTTGTTCGATGAAGAAGGCAGAACGCCAGAACGTGTACGATTCATATTGGATGAACTATCCCGTTATCCATGGGTTGCCGTGGAGTAGCGCTCTGAAATAGCATCTATAACGCAAACGAAAAAATTACCTTTTACTGCAGTCAAACTACCTCATTTTCTTAGTTTAAATAACCCGGGTTCATGAGTCTTTGGAGTCAGTCTTGTGAGTAAATTGAGCTAAGGGAATGGGGAGACTGTGGTGATCAGGTCTGTAATTTGAGCAATGGTAACATTCGTAACTTCATTATTGTAACCGTTTACATAAAAGAGAGTGTTCATCCATGATCTGTGAAGGGAGTGATGCTTCATGTAATTGGAATTCGAACAGGTAGTCGTGAGGTGTTGCTCATCAGGGACAGTCTCAGGTACGTTTTGTATTTGGTAATACAGCAAGGTATTCCTCTGTTCATCACTCAGGGATAAGGAGATGACCCAATGTTAACGAAGAATCAAGAGGGAGTAAGAGTAGGAAAGTCCAGCGGTCTCAAGTCCGGGATGATTCTGCTCCTCGGAACATTACTTCTATTAACGATGTTATTCCCTAATACAGCCAGAGCAGCAACAAGTGTCTATACGATATCAGCCTTTACGAACACAAGTGAGTCCAATATGTATATCTACGAATCTTATAATGCGACCCACTATGGTTTGCTCAAAGGGCCAGCTTATACACCTCCGGCCGATCTGATCCGCGATCCCAGCATCATGAAGCACACAGATGGTCTATACTACGTCGTTTACACCACGAACTGGTCAGGTAATACCATCGGTATCGCCTCCAGCCCGGATAAGGTGAACTGGACGTTTGTCCGTAACATTACATTATCCACTCCTACCACGATTGCACACACATGGGCACCGGAATGGTTCAAAGACAGCAACGGCAGTCTGAACGTTATCGTGTCCCTTTCTCCAGGCAACTATGAGAATTTCAAACCTTATGTCATTACCGCTTCAGGCAGCAATCTGACGTCTACCTCATGGTCCGCGCCTACTGAACTGGCAGGCATTGCTCCCAATTATATTGATACCTTTATTGTTCAGACAGGCTCAACCTATCATGCCTTTACCAAGAACGAAACCACCAAATACATTGAATATGCGACAGCGACCTCGCTGACCGGTCCTTATACCTTTAAAGGCACAGGGGATTGGGCCGGCTGGGGCTCTTGGGTTGAAGGTCCGGCGCTTGTTCAGTTGGATAATGGTTCATGGCGAATCTACTTCGACGGTTATGCAACACAAAAATATTATTACAGCGACTCTGCTGACGGTTTCCAGACCTGGGGTGCCAAGCAGGAGATTGCGGGTCTTACCGGACTCGTCCGGCATATGACCGTATTGAAAGAATCCGGACAGCTTGGCGATATCCGCAAGTTGGAGTCATTCAATGTACCGGGCAGCTTCATTCGTCATTCCAACTATCAGGCGCGAATCGATGCCAATATCAGTCCAGCGGAGGATGCACAGTTCCGCATCGTTCCCGGGCTGTCGAATGCAACAGGAATTTCGTTTGAGTCCATGAACTATCCAGGTTATTTCCTGCGCAATAATAATGGAAACATCACATTGGTGAAAAATGACGGCAGCGCCACATTCCGAAATGATGCCACGTTCAAACGTGTCAATGGACTTGCTAACGCCGCTTGGACTTCGTATGCCTCGTTTAGTAACCCTAACTTGTATTTGAGACATTACAATAATGTACTGAAATTGGAAGTTGTCGTTACTGCACTCGATAAGTCAGACGCGACCTTCCGAGAGGTTGCACAATAATAGGTGTTCGTGTTTAAGAAGATATAAATAAGTTAAACTTTTTACACGATAACGTAGAGGTCAGAAATAACTTGAAGAAGCGAAGCGTGCGCCTAAAAGCTTTCTGAAAGAAAGCTGCATCGGAAGCATATGCTATCCCCGGATTTTCCCTTTAAAAGAATAATTAAAAAATCTGGGGATAACAGCGATCGGAAAGTTGTTCTGACATCGGAGTGCAAGTGTAAAATCTAAGGAGTGAAGCGGATGAAGTGGTTAAAACGAATGAGCTCGCTGCTGCTGGCAGGAAGTCTGCTAACAGGCAGTTTGGGACTGGGGACAGAGGTATCTGCTGCGGGAGCTTACACGGCTGTTGCCGATCCATCGAAGCAATACCAGACGATGGAGGGATGGGGAACATCCCTCGCGTGGTGGGGCAAAGTGGTAGGAGAATACTCCAACCGGGATGAGTATGTGGAGAAAATGTTTAACGCAAATACCGGACTCGGTCTGAACATCCTGCGGTACAACATTGGAGGCGGGGATAATCCATCATCCAATATCCTCGAATATCGCAAAGCCGTTCCTGGCTACCAGCCTTCTCCCGGCGTGTATGACTGGACTGCAGATGCGAACCAGCGTTATATGCTGCAAGCCGCCAAAGCTCAAGGCGTGAATGTCATCGAAGCTTTTGCGAATTCTGCACCTTACTGGATGACGATCAGTGGCAATGTGTCCGGTTCGGCGAATGGAGGGAATAACCTCAAGCCTGAGTATGTTGATGATTTTGCCGATTATCTGACTGAGGTCGTGAAGCATTTCCGGGATAACTGGGGGATCACATTCGATAGCGTAACTCCGCTCAATGAACCGATCTCGACGTGGTGGAAGCAGGGCAATGATCAGGAGGGCATGCACTTTGACCGGGCGGATCAGAACACGATTCTGAGTCAGGTACAAACTTCGTTGAATGCGAAGGGCCTGTCCACGAAGCTGAGCGCACCGGAAGAATACAGTATTGATGATACCAATGTGTCTTTTAACAGCTACAGCAGTGCGGTTAAATCATCCATTAGTCAGATCAACACACACACGTATGGCGGAAGCAATCGCACTGCTTTGCGCAACACAGCGACGTCTGCGGGCAAACATCTGTGGACCTCGGAATATGGAGACGGAGATGCAAGCGGACTTACGATGTCACGTACCATCCTTAAGGATATTCGCAATATGGGAGCGAGTGCATGGGTGTATTGGCAAGCCGTGGATAGTGCAGAAGGATGGGGATTCTTCAAGAACGTGTTGAACAATACACAAACGACCAGCTATACGGTGAACCAAAAATATTATGTCATGGGCAATTACAGCAAATTTATTCGTCCCGGATACAAGATTATCGGCATGAGTGATGCCAATACCCTTGCAGCCTATGATGCAGCTTCCGGTAAAGTTGTACTGGTCACAACCAATTCGGAATCGACAGATACAACGGTAACCTATGATCTCAGTCGCTTTACTAACACAGGTACGTCTGCTCAAGTATATCGGACCTCTTCAACAGAGAAGTTGCAGCAATTGACCAATATTACTGTGCAAAACAAAACCTTTACCGCTACGGCCAAGGCCAATTCGGTCACAACCTACGTCATTTCCGGTGCATCTTATAATGGTGGTACAGGATATGAATCCGGCGCCATATACAAATTAATCAACCGTAACAGTGGACTTGCACTTGATGTTAACGGTGCTTCTTCTACGGGTGGGGCAACAATCATTCAGTGGAATGATAATGGAGCAACCAACCAGCAGTGGAAGCTGGAGTCTACAGGCAACGGATATTACAACATTCGCAATGTGGGCAGTGGGCTTTTGTTGGATGTGAATTCGAGTTCTACACAAGGCGGAGCCGCTCTGATTCAGTGGCAGGATAACGGGGGCAACAATCAGCAATGGCTGCCAATTGATGTGGGAGGATATGTGGTACTTGCGAATCGAAACAGTGGCCTGACGGTTGACATCAATCAAGGGTCTCTGACCGCGGGTGCCTCCACGATTCAATGGGCCGACAATGGCGGAGCCAATCAGCAATGGAGCCTAATCAAAGTTAATTAGTGTGAGTTGGCATGAATTAACGTTCGTACGTGTCCTTCTTTCTTGGAGGAGGTGCAGTGCTCTAAGCAACACTGCACCCTCTAAGAAAGTAGCTATTTTAGACATACATATGTTCAAGTTCATTCAGCAGGCCTGTACTTAACGAAAACGGGATAGGGCGAACCTGCTAATATCCTGATCCGTGTGCCCCGTTTGCACCAAGTCGGATAGTATCTGCCCAATGGCACTTGCGAACTTGAAGCCGTGACCGGAGAAACCGCCTGCCAGCCACACACGCTCATGGGCAGGGTGTCGGTCGATAATAAAATCTTCATCCGAAGTGAATTCATACTTGCACACACTACCACGTTTCAATTCTCCAGCTGCCTGAGGCATATGAAGTTCGAGCAGCCTGCGCAGATCACCCTCGTCCGTTTCTTCCGTACCAAAAGGAGCCATCGTACTTCCTGGTGTCCACACTTGACCCGTATCATGACGACCCATCTTCAGACCTGATCCACCAATGCTCGGAAATCCATAATAGGTTCCTTCTTTTCCTGCCAGTGTGAATCCGGGGAAGTGCGCCTCGCCATACAGGGCTTCGGGGGAATCAAACCATCCAACCGTTTTACGTACAGCCTGGATCGGGAGATCCACGAAAGGTTTTAACGTCTGAAACCAGGCACCCGCGCTCAGGATAATTTGATTCGCATGGTATGTCTCACCACCCGAAGTCTGAACTGCAACGGAATGTGGTCCGTATTCGATATGCTCCACAAGCGTGTGCGTTAACAAGGTGGCACCGTGAGCCTCGGCTGCTTTGCGGAAGGCACGAATACAGGGTTCACTATACAAATAACCCGCATCAGGCTCATACATGGCCTCGTAATGTTCAGGTACGGTAATACCTGGCCAGCGTTTCATCACCTCGGCTGCATGCAACGTTTCATAACGAATGTCTGCATCATCTGCATGGCTCAATCGGTTATGAAAGGAATGAATCTCCGGGTCAGCTATATTCAAGACGCCTGATGGAACAAACAGTTGGTCTCCCGTCGTTTCCTCCAGCTCATGCCATAACTTCTGTGCAAGTAGTGCCATGGCAACATAGTCAGGCCCCCCACTGTACACATGGCGAATCAGTCTGGTATCTCCGTGATGGCTTCCTTCCGTATGCGGAGGATCAAAGGCATCCATTAGTAAAACTTTGCATCCACTGCGCGATAGATAATAACCTGCACTCATGCCCATGGAGCCGGCTCCTACGATAATAACGTCATACGATGATGTGGTCATTGTTCCGCCTCCTAGTCTATTTCAAATGTTAATCTTCTAAAGCATAATGTAGTCTCCCTACTTTTAATAGTCAATAGAACAGCTTATAGAGAAGAGAGAGAGATGTTAATAGAACATATTAATAGTAAAATGACTTATATATTGAATGTGATAAAGGAGACCTCGCATGAGTGAGCAATTTACGTTTGACCTGTTTCCCCTAATCCAGACCGACCGATTCGTCCTTCGGTCGGCAGTGGCTAGGGACAGCCAAGACCTGTTGGAGTTATATTCGGATGAAGCTGTGGTCCAATATATGCCATTCACTCCCTTTGAATCCGTGGAGGATGCACAGGGTGAGATGAACTGGTATACGAAGATTTTCAAGGAACACACGGGTTTACGCTGGATGATTGAAGACCGTGAAACTCTTAAAGTGATCGGAACCTGTGGGTTCCTGAACTACGAAGATGTACATAACCGTGCTGAGATCGGATACGACTTGTGTTCGGCTTTCTGGGGCCGCGGTGTTATGACGGAAGTGGCCCATGCTGTGCTGAATTTTGGATTCACGAGCATGCAGCTCAACAAGATCGAAGCGAAGGTTGAACCGGAGAACGAGGCGTCGATTCGCCTGTTACACAAGCTGGGTTTTCAGAAGGAAGGCGTACTTCGACAGCATGAGTTCGAGAAAGGCAGATATATTGACCTTGCGGTGTTCTCCAAGTTACGAAGCGATATTTAGGCAAGTTGGTGTCATTTCCAGGCCGTGAACCTTGTCCTCCTGAATTCGCCCATGCTATATTGGAGAGATGTGAGGAGATGAGGATATGAAGCTGGTGTCCTGGAATGTGAATGGCTTAAGGGCATGTGTGACCAAAGGATTTATGGATTATTATCAGGAGAGTCAGGCGGATATTTTCTGCCTTCAGGAGACCAAATTGCAAGCCGGACAGATTGAGATGGACCTGGGGGAAGACGTGTATCAATATTGGAATTATGCGATCAAAAAAGGATATTCCGGCACAGCAGTATTTAGCCGAATCAAGCCTTTATCTGTGCATTACGGGATGGAGGAAGACAGCGAACCGGAAGGCCGGATGATTACACTGGAGTATGATGATTTTTATCTGGTGAACGTCTATACACCTAACGCGAAGCGGGATCTGACCCGGTTGCCTTACCGTCTGGAATGGGAAGACCGATTCCGAGGTTATATTCTGCAACTGGAGCAGACCAAGCCCGTTATCGTCTGTGGTGACCTGAATGTGGCTCATCAGGAGATCGATCTGAAGAATCCGAAGCCCAATCTGGGTAATTCCGGATTTACCCTTGAAGAGCGTGGCAAGATGACCGATTTGCTTGCTTCTGGTTATGTGGACAGCTTCCGCCACCTGTATCCGGATCGTACGGATGTATACAGTTGGTGGTCTTATATGCCGAAGGTCAGAGAACGGAATGTGGGTTGGCGCATCGATTATTTTCTCGTGTCCAATCAATTGGCGCCGAAGGTTGCTGATGCACATATCGACTGCCACGTGATGGGCAGTGATCATTGCCCGGTCGGTCTAACATTGGAACTCTAGATATAGATGAACTGCAAGTTTCCTTAATCGGAGATTTGCAGTTTTTTTACGTCACGGGTAGGGGAGTGAGACTGGACTTTGGTTGGGGAAAGGACTGGACTCCGGATTGTTTCAATTCCGCTATTTGTTGGGTACGATTGAAGCATACATATATAGATGAACCTTTGGAGTAAGGGGTAGAGAAGATGAAGAAGGGGTTACGGAGAGGGTTAAAAGTGCTGGGAGGCCTGATGCTGGCTGCAGGACTTTTACTGCTGACAGGTGCAGCCTATGAGGCGTATCAATCCACGCAGGATATGAAGTCCTATCCTCCGCCAGGCAAGTACTATGAAGTGAGTGGTCGCAACATGCATCTCTACACCGCTGGCAAAGGAGAAGTCACGGTGGTTTTTGCCTCAGGTTGGGGGACACCCAATCCGTACGTGGATTTCAGTCCGTTGTATGACAAGTTGAAATCAAAGGTGAAAATTGCGGTATACGATCGGTTTGGGTACGGATACAGTGACTATACAGATGAACCTCGTGATGTCGATACCATCTCGGAAGAGATTCATCAGTTACTGCGAACATCTGGCCAACGTCCACCTTACATTATGGTAGGCCACTCCCTTGGTGCTCTGGAGACTCTCCGATATGCGCAAAGGTATCCCGATGAGGTAGCCGGCATGGTCATGATCGATGGAGGCAGTCCTGAATATTACAGTACGGTGGACATGGATACGCCCGAATGGTATTTTACTTCAGTCCGATTCCTGGTTAAAACAGGCATTGCGCGTACATTGCTGCATTCGGATCAGATGATGGCAACACTGGTCATTGACCCGGAGTTGGTTTCTGCGCCGATGAAAAAGGCTGCCACCATTTCTACCCTGAAGCATGCATACAATGACAACGTGATGGATGAGATTCGTCATTCCAAGATCAACGCATTACGTGTGCTGGAGAACAAAAAGGAGTTTCCTTTCCCTCTGACGATCCTGACAGCCGGATCAGATCAACCCAGTGAGGGGAGTCGGGCATGGCAGGCAGATCAAGTGAAATTTGCTTCATGGTCCAGACAAGGAACCCAGCAGATTGTCCCTCACGCCGAGCATTACATCCATAACAGTCAGCCGGATATTGTAGCCGCCGAAATCATGAAATTAGTGACGCCGTCCAGTGACCTATGAGTAACATGATTCCGCAAACACATGATGAACAGGATGAGGAGGAGGGATGAATGAAAAAGATTAGAGTTGTCACCCGATTCCTCTCCATACTCGTAGCCAGTTGTCTATTATCTCTGAGTGTATTATCCGTATCCGTAGTATGGGTCAAGAATAACGTTGATGCGGTGCCCGTTATCCAGACGTACGAACGTGAGTAGCCTATTAAACTAAGAAGAAGGAGGGGGAATTGATAATGAAGAAAAAGAAGGTTTTATTGGCTTGTGCGGCACTTGCGATGGTAGTGGCCTTAAGTGCTTGCAGTAGCGCGGCTGACGAACCGACAGGTGATACTGAGAAGGTGGACACCGAAGTTTCATCCGGGACAGCTGAACAAGCCACGAATGAAGAAACGAGCGAAGCAACATCAAGTGGAGTGACCGAGACAGAGGGTACAACTACGCCAGCAGACTCGGATTCAGATAGCGGTGAGCAAGCCGCTGCTGGAACCAATGAGTTGCCAGACAACTTGCCAAGTGACTTCCCTCTGCCGGAAGATGCAACCATTCGTTTAGCCAATTCGGGTGAGAACGAAGGCAAGCAATCAGCGATGGTTATTTTCTCCACAGAACAAGACATGAAAACGGTATCCAAGCTCTATAAGGAATACTTTAGCGCCAAAAAGTTAACGGATGCAGGTCAAACGATTGATGACAAAAATATTATTATTCAGGGAACCGACCCGGATACCCAGGATGTGTGGTCTCTGATCGGAGGAATATTGACGGGGCAAGAAGGCGTCATTGAACTAACATTGAGCTGGACAGAATCTTAAGAATCAGATGAGGACCATTGCTCTGCTTACTTAAAATTAACGAATAGATTCCATAATGCCTTGCATGCGGAACAGCATTATTGCTGTACCGCTGTAAGGTATTTTTTATTCGAACTGGAAACCTGACAAGTTACATGGTATGTTATATCATTATACAAGAAGTAATAGACAACTATAGAAGAAGACAGGAGAGGATTGAACATGATTAGAGTAGGTATTGTAGGGTATGGTAACTTGGGTAAAGGTGTGGAGAAAGCCATTTCTCAGAACGAGGATCTGGAACTGATTGCTGTGTTTACACGTCGTAATCCGGAGCAGATGGTCGCTGAAAGCACAGAAGTACGTTTTGAGCATATCTCTGCAGCGGAGCAATACATAGGCAAGATCGATGTCATGATCCTCTGTGGTGGCTCGGCAACCGACCTTCCGGAGCAGACACCAGCTATCGCCAAGTTGTTCAATACGGTAGACAGCTTCGATACGCATGCGAAGATTCCTGAGTTCTACAAGGAAGTTAATGCTGCGGCAGAGCAAGGCGGTCACGTGAGTGTCATTTCCACAGGTTGGGACCCAGGATTGTTCTCCATGAACCGTCTGCTTGCACAGTCCATCCTGCCAGAAGGAAAAGAGTACACGTTCTGGGGCAAAGGTGTGAGCCAGGGTCACTCGGATGCCATTCGTCGTGTTCCAGGCGTTAAGGCGGGTGTACAGTATACTGTACCTGCCCAAGAGGTCATCAACCGCATTCGTGCAGGGGAGACGCCAGAACTGTCTACACGCGAGAAGCATCTGCGTCAATGTTATGTGGTCGCAGAAGATGGTGCCAATCAGGATGAGATCCGTGAGACGATTGTGTCGATGCCTAACTACTTTGCAGATTACGATACGACAGTAACATTCATCAGCGAAGAAGAATTGAAATCCGAGCATGAGGGCATGCCGCATGGTGGATTTGTAATTCGCAGTGGGGTTACAGGTGCCGGTCAAAAGCAAATTATTGAATTCGGTCTGAAACTCGATAGCAATCCTGAATTTACAGCGAGCGTGCTTGTGGCGTATGCGAGAGCTGCACAACGCTTGAGCGTGGAAGGACATAAGGGAGCGAAGACGGTATTTGATATTCCGCTCGGTCACCTGTCTCCGAAATCAGCTGAGGACCTTCGCCGCGACTTGTTGTAATTCGTAATTCATTCTTGTAGTTGATATAACAAAAAAGCTCGTCCTATGATGCATAGGACGAGCTTTTTTTGCCGTATACAATTTGAAATACGATTCGAACATTAGCATGAATCAAGCATGAGCATAATACTTTCCCGCTGGTGGTTGTGTCTTACCGAGACGGTTCCCCTACGTCCAATGCGTGGGAGCACTTAAGTGATCCGGTAGTTTGGTATGCAGATCACCTTTGGCTGCATTAAGCTGGGATTGCGTCAGGAAGATGCCACCTCTCAGGTCAGCACCGCCCAGATTCGTATCTCGCAAGTCCGCACCAATCCAATCGGAATTTCTCACATCTGCATTTTGGAGGTCGGCTGCAATCATTAAAGCACCACGGAAGCTCGCGCTCCGCAGGTCAGCTCCTTTTAAGTTGGCGCCAAAAAAGTCACTTCCAGTCCGCTTTTTGCCCTTCTTCGACTTTCCTTGTCCAGGAGTTGCAGGTGGTACATTCGCGCGTACCATTTCACTTGCCTGGACCAAGAGTTGATTCACAGTGGACCGATGTTCAGCGATATTCAGACGCAAGAGGGCCGCAGGCTCCAGATTGCTCAGACGCTCAATCTCTTGATATAACTCCCCAAATGCCGAGTGAAGCGTTGATGTCTCCGGTCGCATCATCATTTCCTTCATATAACTAAGCAACTCGTGAAGTTGCCGCAGGGCAGGCAGACAATCGAACATCTCAGTTGCAGACTCCGGATGATCCCGCCAATCTTTGCTTGCGTAGGTCACTTGAGACAGCTTCTGTCCAGCTCCAAAACAGTCGTATACGGTACATCCTTTGAAACCTTTCTGCCGCAGCTGGGTATGGATACCGCAGCGATTGTCATTGCGCAGATTGGAACAGGGTGTGCCGCTGGCCTTGTCAAAAGCAAAATCCGATGACTTGCCATAGGGCAGGGCAACACAGCACAGGCCAAAACATTGCTCGCAGTCTGCGCTCAGATGAGGACTCGCAGTGCTGGAAAATGGTTGGTTAGACAATATAAACACTTCCTTATAATAATACACATAGATGAAATCACGTCAGTATCACTTTACCATCCCACCGGAATGCGATCAATTGTATTGTTAACAATTATTCAACAGCGGGCGTGGCGACAGGTATACAGGATCTGCGTTCCACAATTTCTGTATTCACATAGATGTGAGTACCGTTTTTCTCATTGTTCCCCAGGTTAGTCATGATCAGATTGACGGCCGTTTTGGCCATCATATCTTTTTTGACATGTACGGTGGTTAATTCAGGGCTGATTACATTGGCTTCGAAAATGTTGTCAAAACCCATTACCGAAATATCTTCGGGCACCCGGATGCCGATATTTTGCAATGATTTGATCGTACTGATCGCCATATAATCGTTCTCGCAGAAAATAGCAGTAGGTCGTTCCTCTAGATGCCGGATTGATTGCTGTAAATGTTCCTGAGCCATCACAAGCATGGGCTGCAGATGGAAGGTTAGTGCCTCAGAAACGGTCAGATGGTGTTCGGCCAGCGCGACACGAAAGCCATCTTCCCGTTTGATAAAGTTCGGAATTCGTGTACCGGATTTCACATATCCGATGCGGCTGTGCCCCAGCTTGACCAGATGTTGACCTGCCTGATATCCGCCCAATGTATTATTAATGGACACGAAATTTGCATCCACATGTTCAAAGGATGTGTCCAGGATGACGACATTGTCATGAATGGATTGAATGGTTTCAATCATGGACGCAGTTAGATTGATCCCGAGCAACAACAGGCCTGTGGAAGGTTGTTCCTTCTCCAACGTTTGCAGTTCTTGTTGCAAATCCTGCACGTCAATGGACGATATGACGAGTGTACTGCCGTGTTGCTTGACCTCTTCCGTGATATGGTGGATCAATTCATTGAAGAACGGGAGAGAATCGTAATGCTCTGTGACGATATCGGAATTTTTGCAGGCAACAAAACGAATAATAGCATTTGTTTTCGGTACTTCTTTTCCTATTTTTACGGTTCTCGGTTTGTAGCCATGTACTTGAGCGATGTTTAGTATATGTTCACGTGTCTGTTCGCTGACACCGGGTTTGTTGTTAAATGCCAGAGAGACTGCTGCTTTGGAAACTCCAGCAAGCCTTGCAATATCATCAATCTTCAATATGGAACCTCCTAAATGGATTACATAGGATTAGTATACCATGAATTAAGTGATAAGTTTAGTTAATAGGTGAACTAAACTAAACTAAAATATAAACATGAAAACTAAAATCATGATTGACTGTTTATAAATTAGATGCTAGTATTCAAATTGAAAACGCATTTATATTCATTTTTAATGTAGTTTTATATTAAATTAACTAAAATATTATAATTAGTTTAGTTGGAAGGATAGGTGAAATCATGTCTGTTCAAGTTACAGCCAACTGCAGGACGTTTGAGAAGGAAGGCAAACCGTTCTTTTATTTGGCGGATACGGTATGGAGTGCATTTACCAATGCTACATTGGAGGAATGGGAAGAATATCTCGATTATCGCAGCATGCAGGGATTCAACGTTGTGCAGATCAATATTTTGCGCCAATGGGATGCCAGCGGTTCTGATCTGAATATCGAACCTTTCAACCAGCAAGAAGACGGTTCGATGGACTATTTTTCATTTAATGAAGCTTATTTCGACCGTGCACAAGAAATGGTTCGCATGGCAACAGAACGTGGATTCACACCAGCGCTTGTGCTTCTGTGGTGCAACTATGTATCCGATACCTGGGCCACGATGTTTCAGAAGGATGGGAAGATGCCATTGGAAGCGGTTGAGCCTTATGTGACGTATGCTGTAAACCGCTTCGGGGAGTTTAATCCAATGTATCTGGTCAGTGGGGATACGGATTTCCCTTCCGAAGAAGCGAATGCTTACTACCAGACAGCACTGGAGACTGTAAAACGCATCAGCCCATCCAGTCTGACAACGTTACACATTCAAGGCAGGCTACGAGAGATTCCTGAAGTGTTTGCGAACCATGAAGGGCTAGACTTTTACATGTATCAGTCTGGACATAACTCGGAATTCCAAGCCTACGCGCATGAGATTGCAGAACATTTCTATTATCAGTCACCTGTACGTCCAGTGATCAACGGTGAACCTTGTTATGAACAGATTAGTTATAGCCGCAACGTCTATGGACGATATTCCGCATTCGATGCCCGTAAGGCTGCATGGCAGAGTTTGCTTGCCGGAGGCGGGGCCGGAGTCACTTATGGAGCCCATGGCATCTGGAGCTGGCATAAGAAAGGCAAGTCTTTTGGCATTGTGGAGGGGGAAGGTTTTGACAGTCCTTATGATTGGAGATCGGCTCTCCGATTCGAAGGTGCGTGGGACTACTCCTTTATCAAGTATCTCTTCGAGCAGTACAAGCTGGTCGGCGTGAAGCCGATGGATATTGTATTGAACAAGACGAAGGAGATCCGTGCGGCAGGCACGGAAGATACGATTTTGCTGTATGTTCCGGTAAACACCAAGGTGCGTGTGGACTTCCCTGTTGAAGAATACGAATTCACGACCATTGACCTCGTGCAACGCCGATTTGCCAAGACAGCAGCTTATCGCGAGAACGATTACGGTCTAATCCCCATGCATGCTTTTGAACATGATGTGGTGGTGATCGGTACGCGTAAATAGAGTCTCGAGAGAAGAGACGCCAAAGCTGGCACAAATAGAGATTTACATTACAGATGGGGTGAAGGTATGTGGAAAATTGGTATTGTCGGAACGGGGTACTGGTCAGAAAAACACATTAAGGCTTGGCAATTCGTTGCTGATGCCGAGATAACAGGAATTTGCGACAGGCACGAAGATACATTGAATGAAAAAGCAGAACAATTTAACATCCCGGCAACATTTCGTTATTCGGATGTGACAGTGATGCTAGATAATGCGAATCTAGATGTAATCGATATCATCACGCCACCGGAAACTCATCTGGAGCTGGTGAAAATGGCTGCAGCAGCAGGGAAACATATTATGTGTCAGAAGCCGTTTGCCCGTTCCATTGAGGAAGCCGAGGAGATGGTACGAATTACAGAGAAAGCTGGCGTACGTCTGATGGTGACGGAGAATTGGCGCTGGTTAGAACCTTTTCAGTTGATCAAGCAACTGCTTGAGGAAAATACTGTGGGACAATTGAATACGATTCGGTATATTCATACGGATTATTATTCTCCGAGATTTGCACCGGAAGAGAAGTTGCCACAGCCTTTTTTCAGAGACATGCCACAGTTGCTGTTCTATGAGATGGGTGTGCATTGGTTTGACACCTGGCGGTTCTTGTTTGGTGAGCCTGAACGTCTATATGCCGAGACCAGAAAGATTAGTAACTATACGTTGGGGGAAGACAGCGGTATGGTCATGCTGGGATACAGGGATTATGTCGGTCTCATGGATATGAGCTGGGCGACTCGCCGTGAACTGAGTGAACCTTTACCGAATCAGGTGCTTCCGGATCATAAGGAGCAACTCATCATTGAAGGGGATAAGGCTTCCATTAAGCTATATAAAGACGGAAGGTTGTCCATCATTGATAATGCTGGTGTGGAGACGGTATATGCTGAACGTACAGAGTTAAACTACGAGGACAGTCATCGTAAACTGCAATCCCACTTTATTGAATGTTTGAATACAGGTGCGGAATTCCAGACCAGCGGTTCGGATAATGTTAAAACGCTTCGCTTGGTATTCGATACGTATGACAGCGCAACCCATCACCACGTGAAGCGGTATGTACAGGAGTAATCATGCCCATTAATGATGTTGTCATGATTCTTATTGCATTTTTTCTGGTGCTTGGCGCTGTGGACAAGGCTTTCGGGAACAAGTTGGGCCTTGGAGCAGCATTCACGGAGGGCATTATGGCGATGGGCACACTCGCCCTGGTGATGGTGGGAATTGTATCCCTTGCACCATTCCTAGCGAATATGCTTATTCCGCTGATATCTCCATTATATGAAGCGATCGGTGCCGATCCGGCATCGTTCGCCAATACCATCCTCGCGGTAGATATGGGAGGGTACGCTCTGGCTGGACAGATGGCCCAGAGTGAACAGGCTGGCCTGTTCTCCTGGGCGTTCCTGGGGACCATGTTTGGGCCAACTATCGTGTTTACCATCCCTGTTGCACTGGGCATTCTGGATCGGAAGGATCATCCGTACTTTGCCAAAGGGGTACTGATCGGCATCAGTACCATTCCCGTTGGTTGTTTAGTCGGCGGTCTAGTAGCGGGCATCAATTTTACAGTGATATACCGAAATCTGATGATACCGATTCTGTTATCTGTAATTATTATGATCGGCTTGCGCTATTTTACGAATCAGACCGTGAGGTTGTTTAAAATATTTGGAAGCGGTATCACCTTGTTGTCCCTGATTGGACTGGTGGCTATAGCTGTAAAAACCCTTACAGGTTGGGTACTAATTCCCAATATGGCACCGCTTTCGGAAGGCATTACAACGGTAGGTACAATTGCGATTGTGCTGGCGGGTGCTTTTCCCATGGTAGCGGTAATCAATAAAGTCTGCCAAACCCCGCTTGAGCGAGCGGGCCGTTTGCTTAATTTGGATGCGCCAACAACCGCCGGACTCGTTGCTTCACTGGCTCACAATATTCCGACCTTTCGAATGGTCAAAAATATGAATCCAAGGGGAAAAGTTATTAGTATCGCTTTTGCAGTCAGCGGCTCCTTTGTGCTTGGGGGTCATCTGGGTTTCGTAGCAGGGATGGACAAATCTATGGTAACTGCCATGATTGTGGGCAAATTGACAGGGGGCATCAGTGCGGCGATTGTAGCAGCATGGGCTACACCAATCAAGAACGATATTCAAATATAAATCATTTAACAACGGTATTTGAATACTCATTTGTCTGATTAAGAATTATTGCAAGATATTACGGCATCCATGTAAAGGAGTATATGACATGAATCACGATCAAACAGCAAAGGAAATTCTCAGCGCCGTCGGTGGCAATGAAAATATCAATAATGTCATTCATTGTGTGACTCGTCTCCGATTCAACTTGAAAGATATGAAGGCACCCGACAAGGAAGAGATCAAGAAGATCGACGGAGTACTCACTGTTGTGGAGAGTGGTGGCCAGTTCCAGGTGGTCATCGGCAATGAAGTTCCCAAAGTCTATGAGTCCCTGATAGGAACAATGGGAAAAGAACCGATGTCAGCCACTTCAGAACAAAAGGGGCAAGGAGATAAGCATGGTCTGTTCAATCGCTTTGTTGACGTGATATCTGGCGTATTTATGCCGGTAATCGGTGTGCTCGCGGCAGCGGGTATTCTCAAAGGGTTGCTAGCCCTGTTCAGTACGTTGAAATGGCTTACGGAAGACATGAGCACATACAAGATATTGTTCGCAACCGCAGATGCACTGTTCTACTTCTTCCCGATTCTGCTTGGGTTCTCTGCAGGGAAAAAGTTTGGAGGTAATCCATTTATCTCTGCAACCATTGGTGCTGCACTCGTATATCCAACGATGACCGCTGCCGCTACGGCAGGGACAGGTATGTCCTTTTTGGGCATTCCGGTCATTTTAATCAACTATACACAATCGGTTATTCCAATTATTATTGCTTCTTATCTGGCAGCAAATTTCGAGAGATTGCTTACGAAAATATCTCCTTCTTCCATTAGAATGTTTGCCGTACCGCTGATTACACTGACAGTAATTACCCCGGTTGTTTTTATGGCAGTGGGGCCGGTAGCAACGCTAATCAGTGACTATTTGGCAAAAGGAGCAATGTGGACTTACGGGCTAAGCCCTATTGTTGCCGGATTGCTTCTGGCTGGACTCTGGCAAACCATTATTATTTTTGGGTTACACTGGGCATTTATTCCCATCCTGCTCAATAATTTGGTAACAAACGGATTCGATCCAATCAATGGTATGTTGTATGCTACTACGTTTGCCCAAACCGGGGCAGCATTTGCAATTGCGATCAAAACCCGGGATAAGAAGTTGAAGCCGATTGCGATGTCTGCGACAATTTCAGGCCTCATGGGTGTAACGGAACCCGCCATTTACGGTGTAACATTACCGGCGAAAAAAGCGTTTATTATGGCTTCCATTGCAGGTGGTATCGCAGGAGCTGTCGCTGGTTTCATGGGTTCTACTGCGTATGGCTTTGGTGCAGGGGTGTTCGGTATTCCTTTGTTCATCAATCCTAATGGAATGGATACCGGATTCATTGGTTTCATCCTTTCTGTCCTTATCGCCTTTGTATTGGGCTTTATTCTGACGTACATGTTCGGTTACAAAAATGCAGCCACATCTTCTGCTTCAATGAAGCAGGAAAAAGCAGAACAGGTGCAACCAAACCGTATATCATCGGATGACAAAGAATCTGCTGGTGATGTTTCTGCTACGACTCCAGTTCAGGCAACTACGGAAGTGTATGGAGAGAAGATCGTGTCCAGCCCGCTGACGGGCCAACTGATTCCGTTGACAGAGGTCGGGGATGAGGCGTTCTCTAGTGGAGCCATGGGTCAAGGAGCGGCGATCATTCCGACAAAGGGTGTGGCATATGCCCCGTTCGATGGTGTAGTGGTTACGATTTTCAAGACGAAACATGCCATTGGACTGTTGTCTGAGGATGGCGTGGAGATTTTGATTCATGTGGGTATCAATACCGTGACTCTCAAAGGCAAGCATTTCACTTCATATGTCTCTGATGGCGATACTGTTCGCAAAGGAGACAAGCTGGTAGAGTTCGATCTGGAGGGCATTACAGCCGCAGGGCTGGATATAATGACCTCTGTGATCGTATCGAATACAGCTATTTACACAGACATTCAGGCTAAACAACAAGGTAACATCGAACATGGTGAAGCTTTGATCACTGTAAAATAAAAACGTATGATATGTCAGAGCAATAGCATTTCAATATAACTACGTAACAATACCAATAAGAGCAGTTCTCCGAATTAACGGGGAACTGCCCTTATTCATTCCGTATAGATTAATGAGAGATGAATTAAACCACACCTTGAGCAATCATGGAATCGGCGACCTTGAGGAAACCGGCGATATTTGCTCCAGCTACGAGGTTGCCTTCACATCCGTACGCTTCAGCAGCTTCTACACAGCTGGTGTAGATGTTCTTCATGATGTCATGCAGCTTCGCGTCTACTTCTTCAAATGACCAGGACAACCGCATGCTGTTCTGTGACATTTCAAGAGCAGACACAGCTACACCGCCAGCATTCGCTGCTTTGGCTGGACCAAACAGCACGCCAGCACCATGGAAGACGTCAATGGCAGCCAGAGTGGAAGGCATATTCGCACCTTCGCCAATGGCCTTCACGCCACCTTTGACCAGAAGGGCTGCAGCTTCTTCATCGATCTCGTTTTGCGTCGCACACGGAAGAGCAATATCACAAGGAATAGACCAGATTCCTTCACAGCCTTCGGTATATGTAGCATGCGGGTGTTCTTTGACATATTCGCTGATGCGAAGACGGTCAACCTCTTTCAGACGTTTCACGGTATCCAGGTTGATGCCTTGTGGATCGTGTATGTAGCCACCTGAGTCACTACACGCCACGACTGTAGCTCCAAGCTCCTGTGCCTTCTGAATGGCATAGATGGATACATTACCAGAGCCAGAGACAACGACCGTACTGTCCTTGAAGCTGAGTCCTTTGGATTGCAGCATCTCATGCACAAAGTACACACAGCCGAAGCCAGTTGCCTCTTTGCGTGCCAAGCTTCCCCCGTATAGAAGACCTTTTCCAGTTAATACGCCTGCCTCATGCCCGCCATGAATACGTTTGTATTGACCAAACATGTAACCAATTTCCCGCGCGCCTACACCAATGTCGCCAGCAGGTACATCGGTATCGGAACCGATATATTTGTACAGCTCTGTCATGAAGCTTTGTGTGAAACGCATCACTTCCAGATCTGATTTTCCTTTGGGATCAAAGTCGGAACCACCTTTACCACCGCCAATAGGCAGGCCGGTCAACGCATTTTTGAAGATCTGTTCGAAGCCAAGGAACTTGATGATGCCCGAGTATACGGATGGATGGAAACGCAATCCGCCTTTGTAAGGGCCAATGGCACTGTTGAACTGTACCCGGAATCCACGGTTAACCTGAACTTTGCCCTGATCATCTACCCATGGAACACGGAACGTAATTACACGTTCAGGTTCAACAAGCTGTTCCAGCAGGCTGTGGTTCTTGTATTTGGGATGTGCTTCAATGACAGGAATAAGGGAATCCAGGATTTCTTTTACAGCCTGATGGAACTCGTCTTCATGCGGATTTCGGGCGACAACCGACTCATAGACGGAATGAACATATTCTGCGGCAGTAACTTGAGCTAACTCTGTAGTTTGTTTTGTTATCGTGGACACTTTTTCAATGCACTCCTTTATTGTGTTAAAGTCTGTAGATGCTTATTTGTATAAATTGCATAAAAGTTTGTAGTTAAATATACAGGAAAGCAAATAAAAATACGAGATAGAAATCCATAAAATGTTTTTTATACCGTAATTAAAATGTTCTATGGATCTACCATCTAATGTAAAGAATTAGATTATTAAATGGATAATACAACCGAGTTAATTGACATTAACAGCAAGTTAGCCGAATACACTGGATTAATATTTTTCTTTTGGTAAGATGGTATGAAGGTCTCATGTTCTGAGGTCTATACGAAATAACAAGGAGGAAAACAAGATGATCAATAGAAACATGCGAATCAACGTGGAGAACAAGGCTTGTATAGGGGGTGAAATTTATTATGAACCATAGGACTTCCCGCCAAAATTGCAGAGAGAAGCTGGTAAGCCAGCTATTTACATTGGGTGAAGAGAAAAGGACATTTCTCGACGCTTATTTTGACGTGCGCGATCCGCAGCGAATACAGTTAGAAAAACAGCTGTTGGCATATACGCAGTATGTGGAGAAATTGCTCCTAGGCCCGGATGAAGATCTGGACTCGGTTGTACTGATTGGTAGTCTCATAGAATTTGAATACATCGATTTTCACACATCGGATTCATTCGTGATTGTTATGCCAGATGATACGGATCCTGATAAGGGGCGTATTTCCTTTCTCTCCCCAGTAGGAAGTCAATTGTTGCTAGGCAGTAAAGGGGAAGTGCGTTCCGTTCAGACGCCATCAGGCTCCATGCGGATACGCATCACGGGAATTGAGCTGCAGAGCGAAGCTATGAACGAATTGACTCTGGGGGGTGCAGATCATGCACTTTAAGGAGACCGATTTACCGGGAATTGGACGTAAATACTGGCTGCATACCCGTAGTGGCGAGCATCTGGTCATTGTAATTCATAACGACGAGCGACGCGACCTGTTTCACATGGAATCAGGGGATACGCCTGAAGAGCTCGGGGATATGGTATCTCTGGTTACCCTGGACGATGATGAAGCGCGGGCAGTAGCCGCTATTGTCGGTGGCATGACCTATAAACCGAAGTTCCAGAATGAGCGCGAAGTCATGCTCGAAGGGCTGTTAATCGAATGGCTTCGAATTGAACCTCACGCGGCAAGCGTAGGTATGACCATTGGTGAAATGGATATCCGGCAGGCAACAGGTGCCGTTATTTTGGCTGTTGTGACCAAGGACAAGGAGAAGCAATTCAATCCAGGTCCAGACTATGTTTTTACAGCTGGAGCTACAATCGTGGTCGCAGGTGAACGGGATCAGATCAAACAGCTCAAACAATTGTTAACTGATGGACGGACTTAGCCTATGGATATGCTCATATTCGAAGTGGGAATTGCCGTTGCGCTGATTACACTTACGGGGCTGATATCTTCACGATTACGTTTTTCGGTCATTCCTTTCTATATCCTGATTGGTATGGCTGTAGGACCACATGCACCACAGATCGGTATTGTGGATTTACGTTTTATCGAAAGTTCGACCTTTATTGAATTTATGGGCAGGCTTGGCATTTTGTTTTTGCTATTTTACTTGGGTCTGGAGTTCTCGGTCTCCCGGTTACTGAAGTCTGGTAAAGCCATTCTGACCGGGGGCATGTTCTATGTAGGCCTAAATTTTGTCTCTGGTCTGTTACTGGGCTGGTTCATGAATCTGCCACTTCAGGAGACACTCGTTGTCTGCGGGATCATGACCAGTTCTTCTACAGCAATCGTCGCTAAAGTGCTCGTTGACCTGAAGCGCACGGCGAACCCGGAGACAGAAATTATTATGGGTATGATCATGTTTGATGACTTGTTCATCGCGATTCATATCTCCATCCTGACTGGACTTGTGCTTAGCGGGGCAACTTCATTCTTAAGCGTCCTACTGGTATCGCTGTCTGCTCTGCTGTTCATTGTGCTGTTCCTGATTATCGGCAGGAAAAGCATCAAATATATTGATAAGGCACTGAACATCAAGTCGTCAGAGCTATTTCTGTTAACTGTCATGACATTGCTCTTCCTGGTAGCGGGCTTCTCGGAGACACTTCATGTAGCGGAAGCAATCGGAGCCCTAATGATGGGGCTTGTGCTCGGTGAATCAAGGCATGTCAGCCGAATTGAGCATCAGATCATGCCTTTCAAAGACTTTTTTGGTGCTATATTCTTCTTTAGCTTTGGACTGACCATTGAGCCGTCGTCACTCGGCGGAGCTGTCGGCATGACGATTATTGCAGTGATTCTGACGATTGCCAGTAACTATGGTGCAGGTATGATTGCTGGCAGGTTGGCTGGAATGAGCCCAAAGGCTTCACTGAATGTAGGTTTTACCCTGGTATCCCGGGGCGAATTCTCTATTATTATGGCTAACATCGGCAAGGCAGGGGGACTGATGGCCTCCATCCAATCGTTTGCCGTATTATATGTGTTAATCTTGGCTGTGCTGGGGCCTATTCTGACCAAAGAATCTCCGCGGATCTATGCACAATATGAGCGTCTAAGGAAGCGGATGAAACGAAGGGAAACGGGCTGAGCCGAACGCTGGCTGACTCGGGACAGACTGGGAATTCTGACTGTAGTGTTTAATAAGCGTCACACCATTTGGAGAGAGAAATCACTCCAGGGTGTGGCGTTTTTTATTATTGGTACCGATCCAATACCGCCTTGTTATTGTATGTATTCCACCAAATTATGGTATGTATCCATATCTTGTGCGTGGTCATGAATGTTCGAGTCCGAAGTCAGGACTTTGGATGTGATTTGGTAGAGATGGGTTGAAAATAAACAGTTATTATGTAAAATAATGTTATATTTGAATCTAGTAGTTGAACTACCATTTATATGAGAACGTCCGAGGAGGAATAGTTCATGAATAAGAAAAGTAGATTTCAACGGTTAAAATGGGCAGGTACAGGGATGTTGCTCAGTCTCGTATTATTTGCTCTGCCTGCATCAGCTGCATGGAACGATACATATCAGGGGTATGCGACGTATACAGGTTCAGGTTACTCGGGAGGTGCGGTGTTGCTTGATCCCATCCCGGCAGACATGAAGATTACTGCACTCAATCCGTTCCAGCTCAATTATAACGGGGTTAAAGCAGCCTTGGCGGGAGCCTATCTCGAAGTACAGGGACCTAAGGGCAAAACAACGGTCTATGTAACAGATCTGTATCCAGAGGGTGCTAGTGGGGCACTGGATCTTTCACCGAATGCCTTTAACCTGATCGGTGACCCGAAGGCAGGCAAAATCAATATCAGCTGGAAAGTGGTCAAAGCACCAATACAAGGCAATGTCTCCTATCGGATCAAGGAAGGCAGCAGTCAGTGGTGGGCAGCCATTCAGGTTCGCAACCATAAGTATCCGGTGCTGAAGTTCGAAGTGAAACAAAAGGATGGCACGTGGCTCAATCTCGAAAAACAAGATTATAATCATTTCCTCGGAACCGGATTGGGCAAAGAAAAACTGAACGTTCGCATTACCGATATTCGCGGTCAGGTATTGAATGATACGATTCCAGCTCTCCCTAATGATGGGTCAGGCGGGGCATATATCGTACCGGGCAATGTACAGTTTCCGGATTGACAGAATTATGAAGTTGTTATAAAAAGAAGTATGGTCATAGACGTTTTTAACGAAAAGTCGTACACGGTACGGCTTTTTTTGGTATAGGAAAAGAGGAGAATGTACTGCATGAAGAAAAGTTTGCCTTCCTATCAGACAACACATCCCTATTGGAAACAGTATCAGAACTACTTCCCGGAAGAAGTGAGGCTGGACGATGATACAGCTCCTGAAGAAGAATGGTGGGTATCGAATGGCGTTCATCTTCATATCGATCGATTACCCGCGCCTCAATCTTCAATCAAAATTTTGTTTATTCATGGTGCGGGAGGCAATGGCAGGTTGCTCGCTCCTTATGCCCGAATGTTGCAGCGACATGGATACGAGGTGGTATCGCCAGATCTTCCCCCATATGGGCTAAGTTATGCGCTGTCTGGCACACGGATCAACTATGAACTATGGATTGATCTGCTTGTTTCACTTATCGAACGGGAAAATATGAAAGACGGCAAGCCGATCGTTGTATTGGGAAGCAGTATTGGAGGCATGCTTGCCTATCATACCAGCGCCCGCAGTGAGCATGTTAAGGGTCTGATCGCAACTACATTTGTAGACACGAGTAACCCCGATATGCGTGATCAGCTTGCCCCCAATCGTCTGGTGAGCCGGGTGGGAAAACGCATGATGGATCTGTTCCCGAGTCTGCTGGATCATATGCGGCTTTCGGTCAAGCAGGTATCCCGGATGCAACTGATTACCAATAACCGGGACTTAACTCGGCTCATTATGAACGATCCACAAGCGGCAGCCACACGTATTCCGTTGGAACTATTAAGAACATTCCTTAATAAGGAGCCGGAGGTAAACCCGGAACAATTCAGCCAGTGTCCAGTCTTATTGGTTCATCCTGAATTGGACCCCATGACACCGATCAGGTTCAGCCAATCTTTTTTTGATCGACTGGTGGTAGATAAGGAATGCATCATTTTGGAGGGTGCAGGCCATTTCCCGATAGAGCAGCCAGGGCTGAAGCAATTGGAGGCGGCAGTGCTACGATTTTTGCAACAGATTCAATGATAATCAAAGGCAACTACACTGTTTCGCATAAGATGGTTTTTATATCCTAAGTACGTAAAACACCTCCCACTAAGGGAGGTGTATTTGAATATTTTCGATATGAACTGCGCTACCGCCAACCTGAATCTGTGTGATTTCATTGGAGCTGCCCAGAGTTAATCGGGCTCGGATCTCGGAGGGACGGTTCATGGTATACCCTTGTCTGATCGTGTACGTGTGATGATGAGGATCTGTGAGCTGGTTGTATTGATACAAATAACAGAGCAGTGCGCCATTAGATGTACCCGTTGCGCTCTCTTCGTCAATATCGTAAAGTGGAGCGAAATTTCGACATTCTGCCAGAACGTCCTCTGCATCGGATGCGAGTGTGAACACGTGATAACCTATGGCATGATGTGCTTTACATATTTCAGTGATACGCTGGAAGTCAGGATCAATTGTGGTCAGCACATCAATATCTTTAACGGCTATCAAGATATCATGTAGCCCGGTAGAGACGATCTGTACAGGCAATTCAGCGTGTATATCATGCAAAGGAATGCGCAACGAATCGGCAATCTGCTGCCGGTCCACGATCTCCCCGAACTTCGGTAATGTCTGTGACAGATAGACTTCACCATTTACCTCGATAACGACCTCAAGAATTCCGGCCAGTGTCTCCAGTGTATATGTACCAACCTCAATGATGTGCTGTGTCTTCATTAGATAAAATAAAGCAATCGTGGCATGTCCACATAGATCGACTTCATCACTTGGGGTGAAGTAACGCACTTTAAAGTCAGCTTGATCGGACGACATTACAAACGCTGTCTCTGAAAAACCGACTTGTCTGGCAACCTCTTGCATCTGGAATTCAGACAAATGTGCTGCTTGTAATACAACCCCTGCGGGGTTTCCGCCTAGAGCCTTGTCCGAAAATGCATGTAATGTACTGACTTCAACTTCCATATCGTTACCTCGCTTGTTCGGTTATTGGGTTAAGGTTTAACATAATCGACATTATAGCACGGTTTTGTTGAATGAATAGGTCAAGTGTCCTCCGGGAAAGGGTAATGATAGAGGAGAGCATAACGATAATTTAGTGGAAAGGCTGGGATCTCTAATGAAAGCAATTGTGATTGAGAAATTTGGTGGAGCGGAACAATTGAAGGAAAAGGAAGTAGCCAAGCCAGCATGTGGAGTGAATCAGGTGCTAATCCGAACGCATGCCACGTCGGTGAATCCGGTGGACTTCAAAATCAGACAAGGACATATGAAAGAGGCGGCAGAGAACTTTCCTTTGATTCTGGGCGGTGATGTGGCTGGTACTGTAACTGAAGCAGGCTCGAATGTTACGCGATTCAGAGAAGGAGATCGGGTATTTGCACGCCCGCGCCAATTCGGAACCTATGCTGAATATGTTGCTGTCGATGGGGACATTATTGCACGTATACCGGAGAACCTGAGCTTCGAGGAAGCAGCGGCTATTCCCCTGGCTGCGATGACAGCCTGGCAAGCGCTTGTAGTTCATGGACGATTAGCCAAAGGGCAGAAGGTACTCATTCATGCGGGTGCCGGTGGTGTGGGAACATATGCGATTCAGATTGCCAAGTCCCTCGGCGCTGAAGTGGCTTCCACAGCGAGTGAATCCAACGAAGCATTGCTTCGCTCTTTGGGGGTGGATCATTTTATCAATTATAAAAAAGAAGATTTCTCGGAGATTCTCTCCGGTTATGATGTTGTACTGGACACGATGGGCGGGGATATTCAGCGCGACAGCTTCAAGGTATTGAAGTCTGGTGGCCATCTGGTATCCCTGGTGGAGCAACCGGATGAGAAGCTTGCCAAGGAGGCCGGAGTAACGGCCAACGTATTCATGATGGAGCCCAAAGGGGATCAACTGGATCAATTGGCTGAACTGGCCGCGGAAGGCAAGCTCAAATCGGTTATTGATGGAATATATCCGCTAAGTGAACAGGGAGTGCGTGAAGCACACGAGAAAAGTGAAACCCATCATGCCCGTGGCAAACTGGTTATTCGGGTTGAATAGAGTTCATTAACTCGTAGAAGTATTTTGACTCATGAGTCCGATACAGATTGAACCAGGCCTGTAAGGTTTCTGGTGCAAAGACATCCAACAACTTCAACACGTGCATCGCAAATTCTAACGGAGCTATTCCTGATGCAGTAACTACATTTCCGTCGGTTACTGCAGGCTCCGGTACATAATATTTTTCTCCAGTATAATCTGGGCATATCATCTTCAGATATTCTAAATCATTGCTTGTATGCTGTCTGGAATCCAGCATCCCTATTTTTGCAAGTCCAATTGTTGCACCGCAAATCGCCGCAATAATAGTTCCTTTTTCTATAGATGCAGAAACTTTTTTCAATAGAGGTTCATGGATGGTGTCCATCCAGGTGTTTCCTCCTGGAAGAATGATGACAGCATTACTGTTCAATTCACACTCATCAATAGAAATATGAGGAAGGATGTTCAATCCTCCCATGGTAGTTACCGGATGTTTATCTACGCCTACCGTTACGACCTGTAAAGGCTCGATCTCTCTCCTGAAATATCTTCCTGAGTTCAGTTCAGCAGTTAGATATCCTACCTCCCAGTCTGCCATCGTATCGAATACATATAGATATACGTTCTTCGTTTGCATCATACACTCTCCTTCTGTTATTCATGATTGAATGGATTACTCTCGTATTATAAAAAAACTTCACTGACAACTACGGTCAGTAAAGTTTTAAACTTGATAATAGTCAATGAGGTCGTATAGAACTTCAACCAGTTTGTGCTTCAAACTGAGGGGTTCTAGGACTTGAACAGATCTGCCATAGGGCAAAAGCAAGCTTGGGACGTATTTATGCATATGTTCTTGATCTATTAAAAAAATAGCTTCCTTAGAAGTCCGTTCTTGGAGATGATTTCCCAAAAACCAATGCTGGCATAGGCTATCGAGCGTACTTGTTTTACCTGCCAGAACCATAGAAATAAATGATTCCGAATTGTCTGCTTCTGGAAGCAGGTTACGAGTAAAAAATTCACTTGCCGAAAAATGCAGTGGAGGGTTGAACGTTATTTCTGTCTGGTGAATACGGATGATTCGCTCCACCCTAAAACTGCGAATTTCATTCCGCAAATGACAAAAGGCTATAACATACCAATTAGTATTCCAGTAGATCATTCCGTAGGGGTCAACAATTCTACGTTTGGGTTGCTCTTCATGACTTGTGTGGTAATCCACTTCTACAGACAATTTGTTTAACACGCTTTGCTCCAACTTTCTCAATATGGGCACTATAGTTGGTTTTTCAAGGGGGCCTATGACTTCAATCCCTTCGAAATGTTGCTTAATCATGCTTTCCTGTTCTTGATTTGAGTGCATCATAAGCTTTGAAGTTGCGCTATCTAACGCCTCCCCTAAAAAATATCCAGCTTCTTTTGCGAAAACAGCGGCATGAAGTAATGTTGTTTTCTCCTCTACATCAAAAAGAAGAGGACTCTTAATAAAATGATTCAACAGAGTATACCCTCCATGATGACCCGTGTCGGATATAATCGGTACACCACTAGCACAAAGTGAATCAATATAACGGTAAACTGTTCGTATGTTCATTTCTAATTTTTCAGATATTTGTTTTGCCGTAATTTTTCTGCCTGAATTCAGCATCCATAGGATTGCCATCATGTTATCCAGTCTAGACATTAGTTTCACCTCAGAGATTACTATAACATTCATTCCGAAATTTGAGTCTGGGTTGGAAGAAGCAAGAATACCTGCTCCCCAATTCTGGTGCAATAAGATATAATAGGAGAAATTTATTCCATTATGTGCATGAGGTGATAAAAGGATGTCCAACGAACTTATTGAAGCCATTCAATTGTTAAAAGAAAAGAAGTGGGTGGATCTGACCCATACTTTTGGACCGGATTCTCCACATTTTTCAGCTTTTGATGCAGCAAAATTCGATACATTGTTTGATCATGATCAAGGTTTCTTTGCCCAGAGCTTTAAGTTCCCCGGTCAATACGGCACACATCTCGATGCACCGATCCACTTTGTACGTGATACCCGGTACCTTGATGAGTTGGGCTTGAAAGAGCTCGTATTGCCGCTTGTAGTCATTGACCAGTCCGCTGAAGTGGCGAATAACCCGGATTTCACACTGGGTGTGGAGCACATTCATGAATTCGAAAGAGAACATGGCATGATTGAAGCTGGTAGCTTCGTGGCTTTGCGTACGGATTGGAGCAAACGTTGGCCGAACCATGAAGCATTTGATAACAAGGATGATGAGGGCAACAGTCATGCACCCGGATGGTCGGTTAGTGCACTTATGTTTTTATTTGAGGAAAGAAAGGTACAAGCCATTGGGCATGAAACCTTTGACACGGATTCAGCGGTGGATTATCAGAAGAATGGAGCACTTCTGGCAGAATATTATGTACTTGCCCAGGATACATATCAAGTTGAGCTGTTAACAAACCTGGATCAGGTGCCAGCCAAGGGTGCTGTTATTTTCAATATTGTACCCAAAGCGGAGAAAGCTTCTGGTTTTCCAGTCCGGTCTTTTGCCATTTTGCCGTAAAACGAGATAGATCAAAAGCTATTGATCAAAAGCTGAAATAGATAAATCAAACACTAACAGTTATGACTTAACTCATAGAGGGATCATTCATTTACTCAAAAGTGTGGCGTATATTGTAAGGTGTGTGTACCCTTGCTTCAACTCAACTGGAAGCATAAGTTTGTATTGAGTCCCCATAGAACTTAGAATGAGACTCAAGTAGACAGCCGGCTAAATAGTCGGCTGTCTTTCAGTTAAGCTAACGGTCAGGTAGTGAGATTAGGTTATTTGTTAAAAAATCTTTAATCTTTTTTTTATAAAAAGTTATCGATTCTTATTCTAAATTGTAATCTCCCCACTTGCACATAGTTTGAAGGATTGGTAAAAATCCCTTACCAAGAGGGGTTAAACAATATTCGACTCTTGGTGGAACCTCTTTATAAATTTCACGATGTAGGAGTCCGTCACTTTCTAACTCTCTGAGCTGCTTCGTTAGCATCGATTGCGTAATATCCGGAAAAACACGATTTATCTCCCCAAACCTTCTAGTTTCCTCGGCAATATACCATAAGATCGATAATTTCCACTTTCCTGCAACTATTTTTTGTACTTTATTTAGTCCGCAATCAGACGAATACTTGTTGTTGTGATACATATTTTCCCCTCCAAAATAAATATACAGGCTCTTAGAAGCGTGTAATAACTCATTAGTATTGTTTTTTATAGTATGTTCTAAAAAAGATCGTACTTGTTTAAAGTAAGATACTTTAATAAGATTACGGAGCAAAACAATATGGTAATTATACTTTATAGATGATGGAGGAATAAAGGTTGAAATCTTTGGAGATGAAAAAATACAATACGAGTGCGATTATGGCAGCTTTGCTTATATGTGGTTTTTTCGGCTATCTAAGCGAAACTGCCATCAATATTGCAATGACTAATTTGATGGAAGTATTCCAAATCTCGGCTGCGACGGTACAGTGGTTAACGACGGGCTACATGTTGACCATAGGCATTTTAACGCCAATAAGCGCAATGTTGTTGCAGATGTTTTCTACAAGAAAGCTCTTCACAGTTTCGCTCATCAGTTTAATCGTGGGTACATTGATCGCGGCGTTGGCGTTGAATTTTGAAATGTTGATGTTCAGTCGAATTTTACAGGCAGTAGGCATGAGCACCTTGATCCCCCTGTTGTTCAATACAGTTCTCGTCATCTATCCGCAGAATAAACGGGGCGCGGCGATGGGGTTAGTCGGGCTTGTTACCATGTTTGCCCCAGCGCTCGGACCGACCTTTGGGGGGCTGGTAGTCGGATATTTAACATGGCAGTACATTTTCTGGTTCTCTCTTCCATTTTTAGTCGTAGGATTGTTGATGGGGTTGAAGTATTTGGAGAACGTTACCGATGTCAAAAAGCAGCGGATTGATTTACTGTCTGTGTTGTTGTCAACGATTGGATTCGGCGGAGTTGTTTTTGGCTTTAGTCAGGTAGGCGAAGGATCTGAAGGCTGGGGGAATCCGGTTGTGATCACTTCAATCATTGTCGGCCTCATCGCACTGGTGCTGTTCGTGCTGCGTCAGAACGTTATGAGTAGTCCGATGATGAACCTGAGCGTGTTCAAGTATCCGATGTACGTTGTTGGGCTGATTCTGGTAGCGTTATGCCCGATGATTTTTATGACGACCCTGATTATCCTGCCGATGTTTCTGCAGACGGGTGCCGGATTGTCTCCGTTCACTGCGGGGCTCATGCTTTTGCCGGGTAGTGCGCTTTTCGGTCTCCTCTCCCCGCGCATAGGGCACTTGTTCGATAAACATGGGCCAAAATGGCTCGTTATCCCCGGATTCGTGATCGTTTCAGTCATGTTATGGTTCTTCACTACGCTATCTCCTGCTTCTTCAATCGCCTTTATGGTGGCTGTGCATATAGGGCTCTCTATTGGGACGGCCTTGATCTTAATGCCTGCTCAAACGCACGCGCTAAATCAATTGCCGCCAGACTTGTACCCGCACGGTACGGCAGTCATAAACACATTGCCGCAGGTTACGGGGGCAATCGGAATTGCTGTAGCTGTCAGTATCCTTATGGGCGGTATGGATAAATACCTGCACGGTTTCTCTGCTCTTGCCAAACAGGTCGAGATGGCAAACGCGATGTCGGCAGGTGCATACAACGTATTCGTGTACATGATTATCCTGGCCCTAATTGGCTTGGTCACAGCGTTCTTCATTCGCCGCGGCGCAGTCAACCGCAAAGAGGTGCATTCGCAACATTAATGTTTTGTCAGCGAATCCCTTATCGGTGCCTATGAAGAACGTCCACACAAAATGGTAGGGACCTCTATTTATCCATAAGTACAAAAAAGTGTACTAAGGCAATTTAAATTGCCCTCTTCCAAAAGATGAGCAATGATTTTATTTTAGAAGATGAATGTAACAAAAATAATCAATACAATTCAATCATATCCAAATAAGCATGAATTTATCAAAAGCATTATGTGAAGAAACATCGAAACACAAGAGGAGGTTATACTAATGACTGCTAAATCTTTTCAAGAAGTTGTACGCTCTCGACAATCAGTGCGTCAATTTCTCTCTACACCCGTTAAGGAAGAAGTGATTCGTGAGGTTCTCGAAGATGCTCAATATACACCGTCTAATTGCAATACGCAGCCTTGGAATGTTCATATTGTTTCAGGTGATAAGAAGGATGAATTGAGTAAAGCTTTGTTACGTGCGAATGAGGAAGGGAATGATACACCAGATTTTACATTTGATATGAACGCCTTTTACGGCCGATATGGCGAACGCAAAAATGCGCATGGAAAAGCTTATTATGAATCACAAGGAATAGCACGAGAAGATTACAAAGGTCGCAAGCAGGCAGCAGCGCAAAATTATAATTTTTTCAATGCACCCCATGTTGCTTTATTATTTATGCCTTCATTTGGAGATAATGTGCGTGTCGCATCTGATATTGGCATGTATGGTCAGTCATTTCTACTAGCGCTCGAGGCACGTGGGATAAGCGGTATTCCCCAGACAGCATTAGGCTTTTTCGCTGATACTGTCCGCGAAGTTCTTGGAGTATCGGGCGAACTAAAATTATTATTTGGAATATCATTTGGTTACCCAGACAAAGAAGCACCAGTAAATAGTTTTCGGATGGGTCGTGACTCAATCGAGAACAGTGTGACATTCCATCGTTAAACAAACTCAATAAATTGGTTATATAACCAACAGATCCCTTCTTCAAACTTAACAAACGATTAAATAGATTAGATATGGAAAAAAGTCAAAATGTCGAGATACAAGAATATATCCCCATTGAAGTCGCTATTTTAGCGGCTTTTTTATGTTATCGGTACAAGTTCTTATCCCCAGCCAAGGACAAGAACATGTTTCTATTACCGATTAGGAATAAATTAATCGGTGGTATCCCTCCCCGTTAATTCATTAAACTAACGGGAAACGTTAGCTCAATAAAACAAAGAAAGCAGCCGATCATTGTGATTGGATGCTTAGTTTAACAAGGTACTTAGATTGGTGTAACTGGGCGGTTTTGTACAGTGCGAAGAAGTGATCAGCTAGTGGAGTTGGCAATGAGCTCAAGCTCGGTTACAACTTCATCAAGCGGCTTCCTGGTGTCGATCTCAACAGTAGCTCCAGCACGTAAGAGAGTCTCAACACTAGCGACGTATTGTATAATTTCTTCACGTTGTTCGACAGTTTTTCCATAATCGTTCGTCTTACGGGAAGCTATACGTTCAAGGATTACTTCGAGGGGGGCACTTAACAACACTACTGCATCGAACATCGGGTAAAACTTCCCCTGATTTGATACACAACCCGAAATGAATAAAATACCTTCGCTATGTTCAGTGAGCAGCTCATCGATTCGATTCTCGTGCCATAACCACCCAGAACCATCCACATTCTTGCTCCAACCATCATAATCGGTGTCGATAACTCTATGCCCCCTATGAGCAAGTTCGCCCAGAACCGTTGATTTACCTGTACCCGACATCCCTGTCACCAGAATTATCGCCTTCTTTTTTGATATTGAGCCCGAAGTATTTGTCATATTTTCACTCCCTTTTTAAGAAAGTCCCTTGGACTATATTAACAAATAAAGGCGATAAAAGAAGTTAAGTTAATTAATTCACTCACTCATATAGTTGGGTTGTTTTAACGCACAGTTTTCGTCAACTTCGCGTTATTTCTTAATGTGCTAACGGGAAAACGTTAGTTCATAAAGCATGGGGCAGACTGCAGGTTGGCAGGCTGCTCTTTTTTCATTTAGCTAACTGGCAATAGGTAAGTAAGCATATGAGGAACCAAGTCCAGCTAGGATTTGACCTATTGGAAGAATAATGAGAATTTTGGCAAACTTAGGGGTTAAGTCACAACTAACGAAGTCTAAATAATTCACGTATGTAAATAGCAAGGGAGGCGTATTCCGCCTCCTTTTTATGTTGTTACTTTTGATCCGAGTAGGGATCTTGATTAAATCTTTGAGAGATTTTCTTCTCCGTTTTCTTACGTCGTATCCAGCGCTTCAGCAAGCCCTCTCCTTTACGTTCTTGCAGTGTTTCCTTCAATCCTTGAATCATAAATTCCGATCTTCGTCTGTCATCCCGACTAATCTCGCGTAATTCCTTAATAAATTTGTCGTCCATATCTGCCTCTCGCTTGTTCAGGATAATCTCATTATACCGAACGTACGTTCTTTTATCAAGTTTTACCATGTTGAATAATTTTCGAAGTCTATGTAGTGAAAAGAAGCACAGGAACATAACGTACTGTGTGTGAGAATGATACGAGAGGGTTTGAGAATAATCCTCCATGAATGTATAAAGAACGAGAGAACGGAAGGAGCAATTCATGATGAAACGGAGTATAGGCAGGTCGTGGTTACTTATAGTGATGCATGGATTTCTGGGAATGGGGGCGCTCGTTGGAGGAAGTATTTTAATCATGGACCCAACGGGAAGTATGGTGAATCTGCCCGATTCTATATTGGAGCAATCACCTTTTACCAGTTTTTTGTTTCCGGGAATCATCCTATTGCTGGTTCTTGGCGTGATGCCTCTAGTGATTGGTATATCGCTCATGCGATACGTTCATTGGGAGCTGGGTGAGACACTTAATCTCTATCCTGACCGCTACTGGGCTTGGACATTTTCTTTGTACACGGGTTTTGCTCTCATCATCTGGATTATGGTGCAGGTGTACTGGATTCAGGATGTCTCCATCATTCACTTGGTCTATTTTGCATGGGGAGTGGGTATTCAGGTTGTGACTTTATGGCCCAGGGTACAGCGTAAATACTCGAAATAAACTGCTCGCATGTTGAACAAAAGGCTGCCGTCAGATTCTTGAATGGTTGTGGTGGCAGCTATTTACATTGGTATCCCAGATGATAGGTGTTGTGGTCATACTTTCCGCTTATTTTTTGGACTGAAAAGGACTCGGACAAATCATATTGACAAAAATACATCATCCTCGCATACTTACGATATACACTTTATAAAGTTTATTTATTAAGTATGGCTAAAGAAATGTACTCAATCTCCTGAGCTATCAGATAGTCGCTGCTTCTGCAACCGCATCGCTTCCTCACCGGCTTGCAGAAGCGACCAACCGAAAACTAAGATCGGCAGAAAGCAGGGAGGTGAGTATGGATGGTCTACGTTATTATGGCAATTATCATTTGGGCAGGTACCTATGCAAGTATGGCCTTGTCCAAGCAACCGATAGAAGTGCAGCCTGTGAAGTCGATGGATGATTTGTTTGAGTGAACAAAGTAGCTCTGCCGATTTCGATCCTTTGCCATCACGATGGAACTCAGAGTAAGGTATTATGTTATGATATGGAGTAAAATTACATGCATACCATTGCTTTGGTTCAATTGAACCAGAGTAGAAACGAGAGGGTTATGAAAAAAGCCAACGCTACAATGATGAAATACATCAATTTGAATAATGTGCGTAAAGTCATGCAGCAGATTGAGACGGCGACCAAACCACAATTAGCTTTACTAACCAATCTTAGTGTAGTTACCATTAATGCGCTGATTCAGGAATTATGTGATGGCGGAGAGTTGTTCCAGGATAAAGTGGTTCCGTCTAACGGTGGTCGTCCTGCTCAGGCATATCGATATAATTATAACTTCAAGCTTGCTCTTGTTCTTTACATCAAAGAGATGAAAGGTCAGGAGTTAATTTCGGCAACGGTCATGAATCTGGAGAATAAGGTTGTGTTGAAGGAAGAGAGTATCTTGCCTGCTTTCGATAAACAGCATGTGCTGCAACTTATCGCGCGTTTCATTGCGGAGTATCCGTCGATTGATATGATCGGCATCGGTATTCCGGGGCAAGCCGTGGATGGAGACATCACAGTGAGCAGTCATGAAGAGCTTATCCATTCACATCTGATACGGGAGATCGAGAGCGAGTTCCAACTGAACGTTCTCGTGGAAAATGATGTTAATGCAGCGATTAGCGGATACTGTACTCAGCATGCTGATATGAAGGAACAGAATGTAGCCGGAATTTATTTTCCGAACCGATATCCGCCGGGTATGGGCATGATGTTGAATGGACAGATGATCCGTGGGAAAAACGGGATGTTTGGTGAGATCAAATATCTTCCTAATTCACCTGATTGGCACCGTGACATGAGCAAAGATGATTTTGTAGTGCAGGTATGTCATATCCTGCAAACGATTAATGCCGTCGTTGCCCCGCACCAGATTGTCATTTATCAGGAACGGGTGGAGAGAGAAGAGCTGGACTTGGCATGGAAACAGTACGGGAAGGATCATCCCATGCCGTCGTTGCCCGAGATCGTACATCAGGACTCGTTTCAACATGATTTCGATGCTGGGTTACGAGAAATGGTTCTTCAAGCGTTGAAGTCAGGCATTCTTTCAAACGCCTTATGACCCACAGGTCATGTTGGTGATTTAATTCTACAAATTGCAGGAACAAGCGCAGAGGAGGATTCATGATGCGTGAAGAAGAGAGAATCATGAAGGGCATGTTGTTCAGTCCAAGTGATCCGGAATTAAAGATCATCAAAAGGCGGGCCCATAATCTCAGTCAGCGTTACAGTCAGACCTTTGAAGAACAGACTGAGGAAAGGAATCAGATATTGCAACAGCTACTGGGGGAGATTGGAGAAGGCGGATTTATGCAAGGACCCATCTTCTTTCATTATGGTGTGCACACCCGGATAGGTCATCATTTCTTTGGTAATTACAATCTGACGATACAAGATGACGCTCAAGTGACGATCGGGGACCATACCAGTTTTGGACCCAATGTCACCATTGTTACTCCCGTCCACCCCCTCATTGCCAGCGAGCGGAGACAGATGGTGGACCAGAACGGTGATGTGAAGTCGCTGTGTTATGCCAAACCGGTCACGATTGGAAACGATGTATGGATCTCGGCAAACGTTACAGTGTGCGGGGGCGTAACGATTGGAGATGGATGTGTCATCGGAGCAGGTAGTGTGGTGACTCGTGATATTCCACCGCATTCTTTTGCAGCAGGCGTACCGTGCAGAGTTATTCGCAAAATTACTGAAGCGGACAGCATGCGAAATTACCCCGATGTTCTGGCAGATTGCCGTGTGCTGGAAGAATAAAAAAGGCTGCCATCAGGATCAAATACATGATCCTGGTGACAGCTTTTTGTTGTTGTACGTTTACTTGGAGGCGTTGTAGTTGCTCAAGAATTCTTTTACTTTTGCAGGATCAGCTTTCAATTCATTCCCGGTCTGAACGAGCGGGCTTACTGTGGAGTATGCTTTGAGTTTGTTGTTCTTGTAGAAACTCAAAATCTCATCCTGATTAATGGAGTACAGCACCGCTTTTCTCAAGTCACTGCTCTTGGCAACTTCACGATTGGCCGTGTTGAACAACAGATAGGAGACAGCGTTACTTGGGAGACTTTGCAGTTTCAGCTTGCTGTCATTTTCGATGATGTCATACTTGGTTTCAGGTACACCGTAGTATAAGTGAATTTCACTGCTGCGAAGAGCAGAGAGGGCGCTGTCTGCATCCGCGATGAATCGGACGTTAACCTGAGCAATTTTCGGCTCATCTTCCGTGCCTTTACGGTAGGCCGGGTTTTTCAAGAATACACCTTCATAGTCATTCTTATAAGACAAAATATAAGGTCCGCTAGTATAAAGGGTGTTATTGTATGCTGCGCCTTCAGTCACCGTGTTCTGATCACCGTAAGGAATATCTTTGTTGACATCAAAGGAAGCCACATCATATGTGTTGATGCTCTCCACCTGTTTTTTGGACACGATGCCAGCAGATTGGTGAGCCAGATAGTTCAGTACTTGCGGGAAAGGTTCAGTTGTGGTCAGTTTAACCACCTGATATTTACCTGCACTATTATCTGCCTTGGTTTTGTCAGTCACGAGTTCTTTAATTTTGCCACCCAATCCTTGTTCCAATGCTTCCAGAATGGTACCGTTGCCGCTAGATTGTTTGATGGATTGCAATGCACTCAGATCCGTTACAACTTCAGCTTCTTTGATGTGTTCATGCAGACTGTATGTCCGGTGATCCGGAACGGAATCTTTATTTTTAGCACGATCCAGGGAGAAGATGACATCATCTGCACCCACACGTTCTCCTGTATCTACAGCTTTTTTGTTATCAATCTTCGCAAAGTTGATATCATCTCTGAGAATGAAGTAGTAGTCCGAATTTCCTTCAGCAATACTGAAGTTATGGGACAGTGATCCATCTGCTGTCAGCTGATCGTCATCCGTCAAGTTAACGAGACGTACGTACATATTGGTATTAAACTGGTTGATAGAACCGTCATTACCTTTGATAGGATCAAGGGAAGTCAGTACGGATGCACTTTGCGTCAGAATCAACGGGTCTGTGGCATTTTTGGAGCTGTCGTTGAATTCAATCGGTTCCCAAGCCATGGCGCGGGATTTGGAGAGACGAACCGTGTCGACATTCAGAATGTCTTTGTTCACAGCCTGACTTTTCAGGGAAATGTACAAAGGCGCGATATAAGCCTGGTCAGTTACCAAGCGATCTTCCAGTTGTTTGTATGTGTCCTTGTATTGATCTGGCGTTTGGGTAGCTGCCTGATCGATGAGTTTATCAAGTTCCCCATCGGCGAGAATACTGTAATCTCCACCTGTTTTGAAAAGGGAACGTACCGCATAATCGGGATTTCCCGTTACCGTTGTCCAGCTGGATAACGCAACGTCATAATTCCCTGCATCCTGTTGGGATTTGAAGCTGCCGTAATCCGGCTGCAGGTTCAGCTTCACATTGAAGCCGTTTTTGGTCAGCTGGTCGCGGACAATGTTTACATCATTTTCGGAAGAACTCATGGCGAGCAGTTCAATGTCTGCCGGTTTTTGTGCAGTCTCAGTTGTGTCCGCTGGTGTGGTCTCCGCCTGGGATTCCGTCTTGGTTTTTACGCTGCAACCAGATATCACAATGACGAGAATTAATAGCAATGAGATCAGTGTACGTTTTTTCATGGGATTACCCTCCATATCTTGAATGTGTGATGTGTGAATTCTTTTTTCTGTATCAGTTCAACGAATCGTTTATGCTTTCTCCAGCTTGGGATCAAGCGCATCACGCAGGCCGTCACCGAGAAAGTTAAACGAAAGAACCAGTAGAATAATAGCCAAGCCTGGATAAATCGCCAGATAAGAGTGGGTCTCCAGGTATGTACTGCCGAGCTTCAGAATGTTACCCCATTCCGGAATATGCGGCTCTACACCGAGTCCGAGATAACTCAAACTGCTGGTAGCGATAACCGCTCCACCAATTGTAAGTGTGGATTTGATAATCATGGGTGCAAGTGAGTTGGGAATAATGTGTTTGAAAATAATAGTCCGATTGTTGTACCCCAGTGCACGTGCAGCTTCCACGAATTCAAAAGTAGATACATAGAGTACACTGGCTCTCATGGTACGGGCGTACGTTGGAATTGATCCCAGACTTAGCGCCAGAATGAGATTGATCGTATTGGCTCCGAACGCCGCAATAATCGCAATGGCGAGCAGAATTCCCGGAATGGCATAGAGAATATCGAGCAGCCGCATGATGATGTTATCCGTATGCCTTCCGTAGAAGCCGGAGAATGCGCCGAGGACTCCACCGATCAACACAGGAATGATGGTCGACATGCAGCCTACGATCAAGGAGATCCGGGCACCGAATACAATCCGGGAAAATAAACATCGTCCGAAGTCATCCGTTCCCAAGGGATACGCCAGGGAAGGGGATTGAAGCAGAGCCGAGTAGTTATTTTCCACAGCCATGCTGTAATCAAAGGTAAAGAAGCTGCAGATCGATATCGAGAACAGGAAAATGATGAAAAACAAACCGGACATCGCAGTCATATTCGGAGCAAGTCGCTCCCACAGATCATTCCAGAAGTTTGATTTTTGTTTCCCCTGTCTGCGAATTCGTCCAATAATGGAAATGCCGAGCAATAGTGCAAATACATTGCCTGTGATCGAGGTCAGAATCAGTACTACACTGACACCTATCATCCAGCGAGGGAGGATAGAGGTCGCGTTATATCGGGATACGATAATCAGTACGACCAGGTCAATGACGAGAATAAATAGGAGCACCGCCATGGCTGGCAGAAAGTTGTCAGCCACATAGGGTTTGAAAACATTTAACGCAGATACACCGATCACGAACAACTGGGTTAACAGCATATACACTGCAAAGGTATACTCCACATTCCTGGCTTTTCGAATCAGATGAAAGGCTGCCGTTACGATAAATATATTGCCTGAAATGATGGCAAGCAGTTGAATCCAGGCGATCCTGCGGGTCAGAGTAGAGATCGTACCCGTACGGATCAAGTCTCTTCGAATCCGAAAGGTGATGATACTTTGGACCAGTGTGAAGAATACATAGATCCCAAGTATCGTTAGCAGAAATGGTTTGAACGCCTGCTCGCTCCAGTCATAACTGTTGAACAGCAATAATGCAGTCAAGAGAAGGGACGTGATCCAGGCGAAGCTTGCCTGACTGTATTCTCGAGAAGACTTTAGCCGGAAACGCATTTCTTGTGTTAAGGACGAGTTTGTCATAGTACACCTGCTTTAAAAGGTAGTTCAACACACACTTTAATATTGTTTCATCTTGGAGCGCACTCTTGGATCAATAAAAGCGTACAGCAGATCAACCGCTACATTAATAATGGAGATCGTAATTGCTGTGTAGATTACTCCGCCCATGATACTCGGAATATCGGGGATAAATTGCTTATCCACAATATAGCTGCCGAGACCGCTGATATTAAACACTTTCTCCGTCACTGCTGCCCCGCCCAGCATGGCACCGAATTGAAGTCCAACCACAGTTACGATGGGAATCAATGCATTGCGTACAGCGTGTTTCAGCATGACCTGACGTTCGCTTAACCCCTTGGCACGGGCAGTCATCACATAATCCTCATGAATAACTTCCAGTGTAGAAGATCGAGTCATCCGTGCCACCGCAGCCGTGAGTCCCGTGCCCAGCACAATGGTTGGCATAATGATCGACAACCAATTTTGCGGGTTGAAGGTAGCGGGAAGCCACTGCAATTTGATTGAAAAATTCAGAATGAAAATGAGTCCTTGCCAGAAATTCGGGATCGATAATCCAATCAGAGCGATAAACATAAACGTATAATCGAACCATGAATTAGGCTTAATCGCTGAGATGATACCGATGGGCAATGCAATGACAAGTGCTAATAGCAGGGAGATGACCGCGAGGGTCAATGTAATCGGGAACTTCCTTGCGATCGTTGCTGTGACATCTTCATTTCCCGCAAAAGACTTGCCAAGATCGAAGAGAGCAACTCCCTTAATATTGTTCCAAAGCTGTGTAAGATAAGGCTGATCCAAGCCATACACCTGATTGAATGCTGCAATCTGTTCCTGCGTTGCTGTCTCTCCGAGAATGTTAGCTGCCGGGTTGAACGGAGACAGATACAAAATCGTAAATACGAGTGTTGCTACGCCCAGAATGACGAATACCGTCATCAGTATTCTTTCAAATATGTACTTTAGATAAGGATTTCCATACAAAAACAGGATGCCATACATCAGACAGCCGGGAATAATGGATATCGCGAAAAACCACGGTTTTTCCAAAAGCGAACGGAACGTATCGGCCATTGTTAGACGGTGACTTCCCTGTTCCTGAAGTTTGCGAGAAGTCCGCTCCCTCAACTCGTTCTGAACCGTCTCTTCCAACCATTCCTCTGTCTGACGTCTGAATTCTTCCTCACTGACCTGTTGCTGGAAGAAACGATGTTTGCGTCGCAGCTGATCTTCCACTTCCAACTTCAGCTTGTTCCGGTAAGAAGAAGCGAGCAGTTCTTGCTCAGCCGTCTGTCTGGCAGCTACCCAGCCGTCATTTTTTCGATTCGAACGCCATATTAGAAACACGACCAGATTGATCGGTAATCCAAGAATGAACAGAACATATCGGTAGGAAGGATGAAGCAGCATTTTGCCATAAATAAAACTTAAATTGTGCACCAACCGCGAGAGTCTGCTGCCTTCTGCAAGATTCAAACCAAGCGTGCCTCCTTTCATTCAGGTTTAAATTGCATTATTCCGATTGATATAGTATATATTATTTAGGGTCTAAACAATTGTCAAGGTAATAATTGTATACATATGTGTATGTGAAAAACGGATGAGAGCTGGTGATAACATGGAACCTTTATTGAAAGTTAACGATCTATCTGTCTCTTTTCATTCTGGAGAGAGTGAGTTTCAGGCAGTGCGAGAAGTGAGTTTTGAAGTGCACAAAGGCGAGACGCTGGGCATTGTAGGCGAATCGGGCAGTGGAAAGAGTGTAACAGCACGTTCCATTATGAGGCTGCTTGCTTCCCCGCCTTCGCAGATGAAAAATGGAGAGATTCTATTTAAAGGGGTCGACCTGGCCAATAAAACGCAGAAAGAGATGGAAAGCATCCGTGGGCGCGATATTGGCATGATCTTTCAAGACCCGATGAGTTCTCTTAATCCGACCATTAAAGTAGGTAAACAGATCTCCGAGAGTCTGATCAAACATCAGAAAGTGTCCAAAAGGGAAGCCAAGAAGCAGGCTATTGCGATGATGGAACGGGTGGGGATAACTCGTAGCGAAATACGCTACAACCAATATCCGCATGAATTCTCCGGAGGCATGCGCCAGCGGGTCATGATCGGTATTGCACTTGCTTGTCGCCCTGAATTGCTCATTGCCGATGAGCCGACAACCGCACTGGACGTTACCATTCAGGCTCAGATTCTGAATTTGATGAAAGATATGCAGGACCAACTGGGTACATCAATTATTCTGATCACGCATGATCTGGGCGTAGTAGCAGGCATGTGTGATCGGGTTGTTGTTATGAAAGAAGGACAGATTGTGGAAACCGGGACAACAACAGAGATTTTTGCTAATCCCAAACACCCGTATACCATCAGACTTCTGAATGCATTACCACGCCTGGATCAAAAGAAAAAGCCGAAACCTGTATCATTGGTCCCGAGAGATCTGGAAGACGATCAGCCGTTGCTTGAGGTGAAATCGCTCAGACAACATTTTAATCTGGGGAAAGGCAACACCTTAAAGGCCGTGAATGATATCAGCTTCCATATTCGTCAAGGAGAGACACTTGGCGTTGTGGGGGAATCCGGCAGCGGAAAATCAACCACGGGGCGTGCGATTCTGCGGTTGCATGAGCCAACGGGTGGAGATGTACTGTTTAAAGGAGTCCCGCTCAATCGCTTGTCAGCTTCGGAGATGAAAACGATGCGCAGACATATGCAGATCATCTTCCAAGACCCCTATGCATCTCTGAATCCCAAAATGAGGATTATGGATATCATTGGAGAAGCGCTTGATATACATCAACTTGCAGGTACTGCATCTCAGCGGGAGAAGCGGGTGGAGGAATTACTGGAGATGGTAGGTCTCGATCCCACCCATGCGCAACGTTACCCGCATGAATTCTCGGGTGGGCAGAGACAGCGAATCGGTATTGCACGAGCTCTGGCTGTGGAACCTGAATTCATCGTATGTGATGAGCCGTTGTCTGCCCTGGATGTATCGATACAGGCTCAGATCGTACAGCTACTTGAAGAATTGCAGCAACGATTAGGCTTGACGTATCTCTTCATCGCCCATGACTTGTCCATGGTTAAACATATCAGTGATCGAGTGGCGGTGATGTATAACGGGAAGATTGTTGAGCTGGCAGAGAGTGAAGAACTCTATTCCAACCCGCAACATGCCTACACCAAGGCATTGCTATCTGCTATTCCTGTACCTGATCCGGCGGTAGAAGCGAAGAAAAAGAGACATGTTGTAAAAGAAACAACAAAAGAAAATATTGAAGTAGAGGACCGTTATAATCTCGAACATTCCAAGTGGGTAGAGATCACGGAAGGGCACTGGGTAGCCATATCTAGCTAGTGCAGGACATCTTTTTTCAGTAAAAAAAGAACCACGACAATGATCTCCATAGATCATTGTCGGGGTTGAGTTATGTGTGCTTTGTATAATGGCAGTAATCGAAAGCGATTATTTGAATTGAACCGATTTCTTGATGGTATCAATCTCGGCTTTGGTCTTATCATCAATGTAAGTGAAGATGAAGTTGAAAGCATAGCCTTCAATAATCGTACTATAGTAATCCTGAGTAATCGTTGAACCGTCACCTGCATCCATCGTGATTTGCATCAGATCCATCTCTTTACCACCGATGGTTTCCGTTGTCATTTCTTTATAATCGTAAGGGAACTGGCTATCCATCATGAATTTCTTGGTTGCTTCCAAGTAGTCTTTACCTGTACGAATGCCTTGCAACAAGCTTACTTTCTCAGCAATGGCCATAGCGGAAGGGCCAACTTGACCTCCGTCCAATGGGTACTTAGAAGCCATAAGCAGATTCAATGTTTTGGTCTGAGACAGTTCAATTTGTTTTTTCTTCGTTTCATCATCACCAGCAATCGCTTCGGATGAAGCACTTGTCAGCTCATTCATGCCTGCAGCATCCTGGAACTCCCATGCTTCCGGGAATTTCAGAGATACGCCGAAATAGTCATTGGAGTAAGAACCTTTTTCCGTCGTCCCCAGCTCAACGTCTTGGGAATTATCGGTTTCTTTGGACTCTTCGCCAGCTGGCTCTGTGTTCTCTGTGTTCTTTGTATTTTCCGTACTTGCCGTGTCAGTATCAGTGCCAGTCGTTGTTTCTGTCGGGGTAGAATCATCTGTTTCAGCGTTGTTATCTGCTTTATCACCGCAAGCGGCTGCTACCAGCATAATCATAATGAGCATGGCGAATAAAGAAGCTTTTTTTGGAATTGTCATATTACCCTCCTGAAATGTGTGTGTTTGTTTCTCTCTCTACATGTTGCTGTTTCCTAAATTGTAGCACAAACGTTCTCATTTACTACCTATAGGAATCTATAGGGGTCTTCTATACATAAGACATTCGGCTGGCAATTGAAACAGCTTCTGTGCTGGATTGCACACCTAATTTGTTAAAAATCACTTTTTTGTGATGATTCACGGTGCATTCCTTGATCTTTAATTTCAAAGCAATGGCTTTTACCGTGAGGCCTCCGGCTATCATCTCCAGAATCGTTAACTGACGCTCGGTGAACTCCACCGCCGGTTTGTCGCTCAGTTCAGCAGTCTGTTGGCTCTGATAACAGTTCTGCATGTACGCTGGAATTAGCTTGGCAATGGCGATCAGTTCACCTTGCATATCTGCATTAATGGTGGACACATCCAGATAACCGAAATGTTGCGATCCCATGAACAGAGGTGCGGCGTAACAATGCCAGCTTTGAAAATAAGGACTTTCATGCTGCTGGGGCAGCAGCAGTACAGGCTTATTGTTATCCATCGTTTCTGATATGGCGTTAACTCCACAGCTCTTTGCAGTGAAGATCATACCCGGACATATAGGGGAATGTTCCACCACAGCTTCAAGATCTGAACTGTAATCCATGGAGAGTAACACACCGTCCGTATCTGTGAGTAGAAAAAGATAGGTGCCCGTTAAATTCTCTTTGATATCCGAGATACTGTTCTGGAATGCATGAATCAGAAAGTGATTGATTTTGCGAAGCCTGTCCAGACTGGATTTTGGTGAATATTCGAACGGAGCCGTTCCTGCTACATGCGTGCGAGTAACGGACTCGTTGTGCCGTGAGGCAAGTGTAACGGCAGACATGTTATTTCCTCCTTGCTGCACAATCGCTGAATACAAACGTTGTTCTTTTACTGAATCTGAGGGTGTCTTACCCAATCGTTTGAATGACGTGTCCTTCCTGGTTCTTAATCTCTGTTTTAACAATCTGAACGATAATATGATCTAACGAAACCATCTCGAATGTCCCTTCAACCGGACGAAGGTTCTGTGCCAGTTCCTCAACAATCTGCGTGTTCACCGTCAGGGTAATTTGTCTGTCCGATTCCAATACGGCTGGCTGTTCTCCTGCTTCGAACAGAATATTAGTATCCGGTCCGATCAAGGATAGAGAGGCACCTTTCGAAATTCGGCTGCGAAGGATGGTGCCAACTAGTACGGCTTGTTTGGCTCCAAGCTGGAGTTTGGCCGGAACCGTTTTTTGCAGTATTTTTTTGTGTGAGGACTCCCAACTCAGTTGTTGTATGAATAAAAAGGCTGTGCTGGACCCGTCCTCTTCAATTCCATGTTGGACCGCCTGCATAACCGAAGGAATATCTGCGTACGAATTTCTCATGAGATCCGTTACATATTTGGGCATGAAATGGGAACATGCAGAGAGAAAGCCACGCGTATTCCAAGTTTGAATCATCTCCAGTTCACGACCTGAAATACCCACGATCTGAATAAACTTCACTGAACCATTAGGTGTTGATAACTCGGGCAGATCAGGGTCTTCTATAAAAGCGAGAGCTGTCAGCAGTGTATCCGACTCCAGACAGATCGGACCATTGGTGTCCATATAATCTCCTGGCTGAAATATATTTCCGCTGTTGAACACGTAACGTCCTACATTCTGTAGCAGATTCAGCGCCCAAGCTGGCGGTTCGGTTTCTTCTTCATTACGTGTAAGACGAAACGTGAGCTCGAATCCATACCCGCTCTTGGATGAATCCTGCATCTCTTTTTCATATAATTCAGAGAAACCATAGGTGACAAAATGCCAATGATGCATAGGTTTATCGACAGCATAGACGCTGATACCATCAAGTGGATCAGGTCCGCCGAGCATATACGGAAGGGCAGTGCCGTAGTGTCTTGGCTCTTGTTCACCGTATAGATCACCGATGGCTTTATCAATCGCATCCCAACCGGATGTATTTTCTTCGTGAGTCATTTTCTGAATCCTCCTGTACTAGTCTTTCCCCCGAAAAAACATTTAAAATTAAGTCTACCTGTTACAGAAGTCGTTTCAAGCGGCTTTAGGATGAATTGTTTTAAATAGGACCACAGGGTTACAAATGGCGATATGGGGAGTGAAATTACATGAGTATGAAAGGTATTTATTTCAGGGAGTTTAAGCAGGCAAGATGGGACTCATTTTCTGAACGGTTTGAAGAACTTGAACAGAAGATGGACCCCACTTGGGCAGAACGTGCGCGAGTACAAGGGATTCCGGCGGATATAAGTCGGGTGCTTTGGTGTGAAATGGGGGAGTACGCTTTTGAATGGCTGGCGAAAGATATCCCGGCTTTAGGGGACCAAAGTCCCGCTGCTTACCTAGAAACAGAGGAAGGAGCGCAGGCATTAAGGGCAGCCATTATGCGTATGCCGCGTTAATTTTCCGATGGAGAGAGTGTGCGAACGATCATAAGATCCAGTGAAGTTGATTTTGCAAAATAGATATGTTACGCTTACATAACAAGAGCAAACACAAACAGAATACGCAATAACATCTTTTGATGGATTGTAACTGTGAAGACAGGCAAAACCTAAACTGATGGTGAAATGAAAGCCCCTTTTTTTGGTGCTATTTTACCTTGAGTTTAGGTTTTTCTTGTTTTCTGCTCTGAATTACAGTTCGTTACCTGGAAAAACCAAAATAAATTTCGAAAAGAGGTTGTTGTTCATGACCACGGCAAAAAAAGGATTCCCCGAAAACTTCCTATGGGGCGGCGCTACAGCTGCCAATCAATTGGAGGGTGCATTCGATAAGGACGGCAAAGGCCTCTCCACAGCGGACATGATCGCTCATGTTCCGAAAGAGAAGCGTACAGGCGGACATGCCATGGAAATTTCCTCTTCCCGAATTGAAGAGATCCTCTCCGGCAAAATTGAAGAACGTTTCCCGAAACGTTTTGGTATTGATTTCTATCATCACTTTAGAGAAGATATTGCGTTGTTCGCTGAAATGGGCTTCAAAGTTTTCCGTTTGTCCATTCACTGGGCCCGTATTTTCCCGAACGGTTATGACCAAGAGCCGAATGAAGCTGGTTTGAAATTCTACGATGAAGTCTTCGACGAATTGTTGAAATACGGTATTGAGCCACTCGTTACATTGTCTCACTATGAGACCCCGCTAGGCTTGACACAAAAATATAATGGCTGGGCTGGCCGCGAAGTGATCCAGCACTACGTTCGTTATGCAGAAACGGTGTTTAACCGTTATAAAAATAAAGTGAAATACTGGCTGACGTTTAATGAAATTAACGTCATGCTGTTCAGCCCGTACACTGGTGGCGGCATTCTGATCGATAAAGTGGACAACAAGCTGCAAACAACTTATCAAGCGCTGCATCATCAATTTGTAGCAAGTGCATTGGTAACGAAGCTTGCACACGAAATTATCCCTGGTTCCCAAGTGGGTTGTATGCTTGCACGTATGGAAACTTATGCAGCAACATGTAATCCGGTAGATGTTCGTCTGGCTCAACATGAGAATCAGATCAACCTCTTCTTCACGGATATGCATGCTCGTGGTAAATACCCGAACTACATGGCTCGTTATTTTGAAGAAAACAACATCGTGATTCAAAAAGAAGCAGGCGATGATGAGATCTTGCTGAACAATACCGTTGATTTCATCTCCTTCAGTTACTACATGTCCGTAACCAAATCTGCATCCGCAGACAAGGAAGAAACAGCGGGTAACCTGACTGGCGGCGTGAAAAACCCTTATCTGGAAGCGTCCGACTGGGGCTGGGAGATCGATCCGATCGGTCTGCGCGTAACCCTGAATAACTTCTGGGATCGTTACCAGAAACCATTGTTCATCGTTGAAAATGGTCTGGGTGCATATGACCGTGTTGAAGAAGATGGTTCTATCCATGACTCGTACCGTGTGGATTACCTGAAAAAACACATTGAACAAATGAAAGAAGCTATCAAAGACGGTGTGGATCTGATTGGATTCACAGCATGGGGCCCGATTGACCTTGTGAGTATGTCGACTTCCGAAATGTCCAAACGTTATGGTTTCATCTATGTCGATCTGGATGACGAAGGTAACGGAACACTGAAACGTTCCAAGAAAGATTCCTTTGACTGGTACAAAAACGTGATTGCAAGCAATGGTGAGCAACTGTAGTTCTCCCGTTTTCAGGATTGTTACCGCATAAAAAGCGGGCAAAACCTAACACGAAAGTTGGCATTCAAGGAATCTAATATTCCTGATGGCCCTTTTAGTTGGAGATTGTCCGCTTTTTCCTGTCGGCAAAGGATAGAGTATTGCATTTAGACAAAGAATGAAAATATCGTTAATTTAGAGAGGAATGATTGATATGACTACACCATTTCCGAAGGATTTCCTATGGGGCGGCGCTGTAGCAGCCAACCAACTTGAAGGAGCTTATAATACAGATGGCAAAGGCCTGTCTGTTCAAGATGTCATGCCTCACGGGATTACAACACCGAGAACGGAAGGTCCTACAGAGGACAACCTGAAACTGATCGGGATTGATTTTTATAACCGTTACAAAGAGGATGTTAAACTGTTTGCCGAAATGGGCTTCAAAGTGTTCCGTACATCCATCGCTTGGTCCCGTATCTTCCCTAAAGGTGATGAATTGGAGCCAAACGAGAAAGGTCTGCAATTCTATGATGACCTGTTCGATGAGTGTCACAAATACGGTATTGAACCACTCGTAACGATTTCTCACTATGAGACACCCCTGCACTTGTCCAAAACGTATGATGGCTGGGTTAACCGTAAAATGATCGAGTTCTACGAGCGTTATGTAACAGTGCTTTTCAACCGTTTCAAAGGTAAAGTAAAATACTGGCTGACATTCAATGAGATTAACTCCATTCTGGAGGAGCCATTCATGAGCGGCGGGATCTACACGCCAAAAGCAGAACTGTCCAAGCAGGATCTGTACCAAGCGATCCATCACGAACTGGTAGCCAGTGCCCTGGCTGTTAAACTGGGTCATGAAATTATGCCTGAAGCCAAAATCGGCTGTATGGTACTGAGCATGCCTACGTATCCGCTGACTCCGAATCCGGATGATGTGGTTGCAGCGATGCATGCTGAACAGCGCAATGATATCTTTGCTGATATCCATGCACGTGGTTACTATCCGAAATACATTAACCGTTATTTCAAAGCGAATAATATCAATATCAAGTTTGAAGACGGCGATGCTGAAATTCTGAAGCATACCGTAGACTTTATCTCGTTCAGTTACTATGTAAGTATCTGTGAGACAGGTGATCCGGAGAAACGGGTTGAAGGAAAAGGAAACCTGTTCGCAGGTGTGCAAAACCCTTATCTCAAAGCGAGCGAGTGGGGCTGGCAGATTGATCCGCAAGGACTACGCGTAACCCTGAACAAATACTGGGACCGTTATCAAAAACCATTGTTTATTGTCGAAAATGGTCTAGGAGCAGTAGATGAGCTGATTACGGACGAAAATGGCAATAAAACAGTGAATGATGATTACCGTATTCAATATTTGAATGATCACTTAGTACAAGTGGGAGAAGCTCTTGAAGATGGCGTAGAAGTGATGGGTTACACGTCATGGGGCTGTATTGACCTGGTGAGTGCTTCAACTGCCGAAATGAAGAAACGTTATGGCTTCATCTATGTAGATCGCAACAATGATGGTTCAGGAACACTGGATCGTTACAAGAAAAAATCATTCCACTGGTACAAAGAAGTTATTGGTACGAATGGCGCAAGTCTTAAGAACAACAACGAGTAAATATTAGTTCTTAAAGCATGGTTGTACATGCACCTTCTTATGTCACATTAATGCACATTAACCGCTTTCACAAAAACATTGTCATATGGATAATTATATGGTAAGATGGGCCTAAGGCTAATGAATAACTGGATTGTTACTGTTCAATCAGGCAAAACCAGAAGCAGGGCATATCTCGTGACCTGCTTTGGTTTTGCCTTTTACTACTTTGACGGTGCAAGGTGATGTGAAGAAATGAAAATTGAGAAGGTGCTGAACAACAACGTAGTTACCGTAATTGATCCGGGAGGAAACGAACTGGTCGTTATGGGACGTGGAATTGCCTTCAAAAAGCATACTGGTGAATCGATAGACGAGAGTCTCGTCGAAAAAATATTTTCGCTTGAAAGTAAGGAAGTATCACAGAAACTCAAAACACTTCTGTCTGATATCCCGGTTGAATATGTCGAGTGCTCGGATGAGATTATCCGTTATGCCGAGACGGTGTTAGGTGAGAAGCTGCATGAAAGCATCTACATTTCACTGACGGATCATATTCATTTTGCCATTGATCGACATCGTCAAGGATTGCAGATCCGTAACGCACTGTTTTGGGAAATCAAGCGCATGTACCGGAAGGAATATGCCATTGGACTCAAGGCGCTACAGATTATTGAGGAAACGTTAGGTGTCCTGCTTCCCGAAGACGAATGCGCATTCATTGCGATGCATCTGGTTAATGCCCAGATGAACGGTGAGATGAGGGAAACGATCAGCATTACGAATATCGTTAAGGACATACTTAACATTGTAAGACGTAGTTTTGTAATCGAGCTTGATGAAGATTCATTGAGTTATTATCGATTTTTAACTCATCTGAAGTTCTTTGCCCAACGTGTGTTGCAAGGAATGGCGATTGAAGATAAAGAAGAAGATAATCCACTTCATGACTTGGTGAGCAAGCAGTATCCGGAAGCACATGCATGTGCAGTAAGGATCAGTGACTATACTCGTAAGATCTATAATCGGGTGTTGTCCAAGGAAGAAATACTGTATCTGACCATTCATATTGAACGAGTTGTCAGAAATGAACAAACAATCGAATAAAATTGGGATTGTTACTGCTAAAAAGGCAAAACCTAAACGTTGAATAATGATAAGCTTTTCTGCTTTGTCATTATTCAGTGTTTAGGTTTTTTTTTAACCTTCATTACACATAAAAGGAGCAAAACACAATGGATACACAACAATTGTCCAAGGATATTTTGAAGCTTGTTGGTGGCGAAGAGAACATTGATCAAGTCACACACTGTATGACAAGACTCAGATTCAACCTCAATGACAACCAAAAAGCGGACAAAGCGACGCTGAAAAATACACCAGGCGTTATGGGTGTTATGGAGAACGGTGGACAGTTCCAGGTCATCATCGGTAATGATGTACCTGTCGTGTATAACGCACTTGTTGGCAACATGTCCAAATCTCCAAACGCAGATAATGCAACATCAAGTGCTTCAACTGGGGAGAAGAAAAAGAGAAATCCGGTAAGTGCGTTGTTCGACTTCATTTCCGGTATATTTACACCGATTCTGCCAGCGATTACAGGTGCAGGTATGATCAAAGGGATCGTGGCTATCCTGGTTGCCCTGGGGTGGTTGTCCGATACCAGCTCGACATACATCATTTTGTCTGCAATCGGTGACGGTGCATTCTACTTCCTGCCAATCATTCTGGCGATAAGTGCTGCACGTAAGCTGGGTAGCAATATGTACATTGGCGCGGCACTTGCAGCAGGTATTATGCATCCAACGATTACCGCGTTACTTGCTGAAGGGGATTCGACATTTGCGGGCATTAAAGTCATTGCCGCAACGTATTCCTCCACAGTAATTCCGATCATTCTCGCCATTTGGATAGCTTCTTATGTAGAGAAGGCCGTTGATCGTGTAACACATGCTTCACTTAAACTCTTGGTTGTTCCAACAGTAACACTGTTAATTATGGTTCCACTGACGTTGATGACAGTAGGTCCATTGGGTACGGTTCTTGGTAATGGTTTGTCCGGTGGTATTTCATGGTTGTTCGATAACATGTCCATCTTCGCAAGTATCCTGATTGGTGGTACGATGTCACTGCTGATCATTACAGGTATGCACTATGCTTTGTTGCCGATCGTTGTTGGTTCAATGACAACACTGGGTTACGACTTTATCATTCCACTGATGTTTGCAGCTAACTTGGCACAAGGTGGCGCGGCATTTGGTGTAGGTCTCAGATCGAGAAATAGCAAAACCAAATCCCTTGCTTATTCCACAGGTCTTACGGCTATCATGGGGATTACGGAACCAGCGATGTACGGTATCAACATGAAGTTCAAAAAACCGTTTATTGCAGCCCTTATCGGGGGAGCGATTGCCGGTGGATTCATGGGTATCTTCAATGTTAAATCGTACGTTATTACAGGACTTGCAGGTCTGCCGAGTGTGGCAGCATTTATCAGTCCAGCAATTAGCACACTGCTCTATGCTCTGGCTGGTGGTTTGATTGCCATCGTAGCTGCGGCAGTACTGACGTACATTCTTGGGTTCCAGGAAGAAAATGCAACTGAGCCAGCAGCACCAGCAGCTGAGCCTGCAAAATCAGCAGCAACGACTTCTGTTGTAACTGAAGAAGCAAAAGCACAAGATGAGCAAGTATTCAGCCCGATCACAGGTGAAGTTAAACCGCTGAGCGAAGTTCCAGACCCTGCATTCTCTGAAGAGATTATGGGTAAAGGATTCGCGATTCAACCATCTGAGGGACGTGTGGTATCTCCAATCAACGGTACAGTATTCTCGTTATCGAAGAGTGGACATGCTATTGGTCTGGTAAGTGATACCGGAGCAGAGATGTTGATTCATATCGGGATTGATACTGTTAAGCTGAAAGGTCAATTCTTCTCTCCTAAAGTTCAAGCAGGTGCGAAGGTTACCGTAGGTGATGTACTGATGGAGTTTGACCGGGAAGAGATCGAAAAAGCCGGTTACACGACGATTACACCTGTTATTATTACGAATATGCATCAGTATGAGTCCATTCAATCTGCTGGTCGCACTACGATCAAAGAAAAAGACTTGTTGTTCACAGCTAAAGCTTAACTATAAAAATGAAGCAGCAGCTTTACCGGAATACATTCCGGTAAAGCTGCTGCTTTTTTTCTTATCAAGTTCTACACCACGGGAATCATATCCTGCACCAATTGCACAAAGTGTTGTGCGGACTTGGACAGATAGCGGTTCTGTAGCCAGACCAGCGCCGAGCCAACCGTGGAATGCTGATCCTGAATGCGATATACGTGGAAAGGGTGCTCTTGGTATAGCTGCAGTACCGTATGAGGCACGATGGAACTGGCGAAGCCAAGTCGGACCAACTCCAGCAACATATTAATGTCTGAGCACTCACCCATGATGGAGGGAGTAACTTGGTGCTCCCGAAACCTGTCCAGAATTAGCTCGAACATGCCGAGTCCCTCTGTACTTGGAAGCAGTAGAGGGATGCCTGTAAGCTGTTCGAAATAAGTTCCCATCTCCGCTCCTAGCTCCATTTCTGAAGGGTGTTCCAGCGGTGTCGAAGAAATATAAAAGAGTCGCTCCTGTGGCAGGTGAAGCACTTCATAGCGTTCTGTCTGGACAGGCATGCGTACACAGGCAAGTTCGACTTTGCCATCCTCCAACAATCGGCATAATTGTGCAGACTCATTTTGCTGAATTTTATAGGTAACCTGTGGATGTGTGGTGCGAAATTGCTGAAGTGCTTGCGGGATCAGACGATCAGATATGGTATTGATGCCGATCGCAAGTTTGCCCCGGATGCCATGACGGAAACTTTGCATCTCCATTACAGCTTCCTCCATATATTTGGTCAAAGTAACCGCATAATCATAGAAGCTGCGACCTGCCTGTGTTAGTTCCATCATGCGTCCTTTGCGTTCAAACAAAATCACGCCGAGCTCTTCTTCCATTAACTTAAGCTGCTGGCTTAAAGGTGGCTGAGCCATGTGCAGTCTTCGGGCAGCGGCTGTAATCTGTTTTTCCTCGGCAATGGCAATGAAATAGCGGCATTGTTTGATATCCAAATGATTTTCTCCTTCGCTTGCATGTATATGTAATTCGTATGGAAAGCCAACAAAACATGTATTTTTAATATACTACGATCTTATGTTACCATACATTAGATTTGCACACCTGAATGAAAAACAGTAGAAGGACCTTACATTGGAGGATGAAGCAACGTGGGTAGAACAATACATGATGCCGCTCAAGCGGGGCATACCGATGAGGTCATTCGATATATCACACAAGGTAGCCGGTTGAATGAAAAGGATGCATTGGGGAGAACACCTCTGATGGCAGCTGTACATGGTAACAAGATAGATACGGCAAGGATGTTAGTTGACGCTGGAGCGGACATTAATCTTCAGGATACACGATTGGACAACCTGCTATTATACGCGAGTGCTGAGGGTATGTATGACATGGTTGAATTGGCTATTGCCGGGGGTGCGGATACCAGCTTAACAAATCGTTTCGGCGGTACAGCTCTTATCCCTGCAGCGGATCGGGGCCATGTGGACATCGTGGAACTTCTGCTGACACGCAGCGATGTGAATGTGAACCATATCAACAATCTGGGGTGGACAGCCTTACTGGAAGCGGTCATTTTGGGAGATGGTGGACTGCGTCATCAGCAGATTGTTGCCCTGCTTTTGAAGTATGGTGCAGATCCAAAGATTGCGGATCGGGACGGGATTACACCGCTCGAACATGCGCGCCAGCATCAATATGCCGACATGGAACGACTACTAACTCAAGTCTGAAGAGACTTATGCATTTATGATACAGAACAGTGAAAGGATATTTCTAACAAATGAACAGACATCAAGAGCATTTTTCACAAAAGAATATGAAGGACGTATCTGCACTGATTCTGGCAGGCATACAATGGTTTTTCTTTCTCTTTACCAATACCGTTGTTGTTCCACTATCCATTGGACATAACTTTCATCTGTCCCCGGATGCCATCGCTGCCTCCATGCAGCACGCATTTATACTCACTGGAGCGGTGTGTATTCTTCAAGCTGTATTCGGTCATCGGTATGCGGTCATGGATGGTCCGTCAGGATTATGGTGGGGACTAACGCTAAGCTTGACGGTATCTGCTTCATCTGCGGGTATGAGTCTGGAGCGTATTGGCGGTGGGCTGGCTGCAGGTTTCCTGTTAGCGGGACTAACGATGGCGATTCTGGGCTGGCTGGGGGCAGCGCAAGTGCTGCAAAAGCTGTTCACACCTATGGTGAAGAGTGCCATGTTGTTTCTAATGACGATTCAATTAACCATGAATTTTTTCAAAGGTATGATTGGATATACGGAGTTTGGTCGTTTCGATCTGCCTGTTGCCGCATTGTCCGTTGTCATTGCATTTTTGGTGGCATTGATTCAATTAAAGGGTAGGGGGAAACTGGGGAACTACGCGATCCTGATTGGGATTGTGGCAGGCTGGATCGCTTATAGTCTATTGTTTCCTGGACAGCATAGCGGACAGCCTAATCAGGCCCCGGCAGGTCTCGAACTGTTTCCGTGGGGAGCACCCAGATGGGAACCGGGGATCGTCATTACTGCATTTTTCGTGGGGTTGGTGAACATGACGAATTCGATCACCACATTAAGCACTGTTGAGAAACTATACCGGACAGAAACAACAAGCCGTCAGTATAGGCATTCCTATACGCTAACGGGTCTGTTCACGATGTTGTCAGCCTGTGTAGGTGTGCTGCCCTTTGGTTTATTTGCATCATCGATCGGATTCTTGGAGAGTACTCGCATTCTGCGTCGTGCTGCCTTGATAATTGGAGCGGGGATGTTATGTGTGATAGGTCTTACACCTTCAGTGACAGCATTTTTTGCACAAATACCACCAAGCGTCGGCAGTGCGGTTTTGTTCGTGGCTTATCTTCAGATGTTCGGCACGGCACTAAGAACGCTTGAAGGTACAACGTTTAATTCTAAAACGATCTATCGTGTAGCGCTGCCGGTCCTTACGGGAGTTGCGGTCATGAATATTCCTGCTGAGGCCTTTCAAACCTTGCCCATGTACCTCATTCCGATCATAAGTAATGGTCTCGTCATTGGGGTATTGGTCTCACTGGTTCTTGAAAAAACCGTGAACTGGTCCAAAATGGAACAACCAGCGACAGTAAGTAAAGCGGCATAAAGAGTTTCATCTTGCGACAGTCCAATTTGATTGGGCTGTTTTTTGTTTTTTGTTATCAGGCTATATGGCTAATTAACTATTTCACGATAATTTTGCCTTGTCCTGCAAGCATTCGCATCTCTCGAGAGAGACGGTCCTGGTTCCCATCCTGCATTTCGAGTTGAACACCATAATGCCATGAGGTATTTTTTTCTTGACCCCAGCGGAGAGTGCCTTCCATATATAGAGGGTCTTCAAAGAGCAGCATATTCATTCCAATCCGAATATCGTTATTCTCTACAGGAAGGGACAGCGGAAATGACAGCTGACAGCCGGATCGACTGATATCGCAGAGTTCGGCCTGAATGGGTTTCGGTGGTGCAATGACCCCGTTGATGCTGAGAATATAGATCTCAAAGTGGATCGGTTCCTTCAATGTGTAGCGAAAGGGTTCTTTTCTATTGTTAATTGACATGGCTTCCTCCATCAAATTCAAAAAAGTCAGTTATGCTTATATCGACCGTTTGGAACCAGAAATGAAGAGTTGCGCAAGCAGAGTTGGCCCCTGGGTTCCTTTTACACGTGTATGAGCCTTGATATAATGGTGGGATATGGTTCTATATCGGACCTGAATCAGATCGAAGGGACGGTTGAACATGCGAGGAACATTTCAAATGGTTACAGATACGGCAACATTGTGCCTGTATGATCTGGCGGCGTTGAAGCATCGTGTAGAGGATACTTCAGACTGGTGGTCCATACCGGAGGATGAACTGGCTGAGGTGAATGCAGGCCATTGTCTGTTCCTGAATCTGGGTGCGGATGGAGTATATGAGGTGGAATGGAGCCTGGAGGATGCAGATTCAGATCAAAAGCCAGATTTCATAGCCGAACAGGGAAGTGTCTATCATCTGCAAGTTCCGTCGGGCAACGTTTATCTGGGAGCAGCAGAGGATGTCAGTGGCGGTGAGCTGGAGCCGGATGAGTCGTGTGAAGGGGTTCTGTTTCAATTAAAGCCGGGAAACTATGCTTGTATCATCTCCAGAGAAGCCAGTCGCATCTCGATTCTCATGAAACCAAGTATGCAGGGTAAGAACACGCTGGATGAATTAATCCGGATGTGATGTACATATGCGAACAGACAGGAGGGGTTCATATGCAGGATTGGAACGAGATAACAATGAATGCACATACTCTGCATAAACGGATGAGGATACTCGCTGCATTGGACATCATTTTTTCCGAGGAAGAATGGCTGCGCGTACATAGTTATGATGCTGAGCTTCAGCCTGGTGTGGCATGGGGGAGTATTAATAATGGAGCAGGGGATCATCTGCATGTATTGTTTACAGATTCGGGCACGTTGATCAAAGGATTCGATCATGAGTCACCTTTGAGCCCACATGCCCGTGAGGATGGAGAAATCTATCCGGGCATGTACGATGATGTGCCAGAGACGTTGATGGCTGTTCTGCGGCATCATGAGGAGACATTGGCCCTGGAGGATGTCACCTTTTGCCTGTGGCAGGAAGGAGACGACTTGCAATGGAAGGTTGGTAGCTGGATTCAGCTGGCGATAGCCGAAGAAGACGAAGCGGACACCGGAGGTGGAGCGGACTTTTTGCTGGGGTATATGGAGAAGAACCCGGAAGATTACGTTGATTGGGCCAAAGCATACTATGACTTACAGGAATTGTCGCTGGGAGCCGTAGCTAAAGTATATGAAGAAGAACCATTGACTGCCAGCCTGATTAAGCAGCTGTGTCCTCAGCGAGATGTGGCAGCAGCACTGGATGAACTGAGGCTACGCGGGTACGTTGTCGAAAGACCGTTAATAGAGTAGTGAGGGAGGAGAAGTAAGCCATGTACAAGGTGCAATTGGAACGAATGCGTGAAAAGATGAAGAATCTCCGAAGTTTGGACCCCGATCTGGACCTTTTCGGCGCAGAAAACCATGAATATGAGATGGCACCTGTATGGACACAAGAGGATATCGCGCAGTTCGAACAGAAATGGCGGATAGAGTTGCCTGGGGAGTATAAGGCTTGGCTTCTCCATATGGGAGCTGGCGGTGCAGGGCCTTATTACGGACTGGAACTCCCCGATGACGGGGTATACGCAGTGCTGGGTTATGACGATGAGTTGAACGCAGTCTCGGACCCTTTCCAATTCACGGAAGCATGGAACTGGAACTATGACTGGTTCGATGACAGCAAGGAAGAAGAGGAATGGGATGTGCTAGAGCAAGAATATTTTGATCCAAAATGGTCAGCAGGCATGCTGCGCATCAGTGATTTTGGCTGTGGCATTTCCATGAATCTGATCGTTAAGGGAGCCTCCTACGGAGAAATCTGGGTTGATGACCGGGCCAACCGAAATGGAATTTATCCTGATCAGTATTGGGGCAATACGAATCGATTGCATTTTTTGGATTGGTACGAGTTGTGGTTAGATCGTTCAATCCATCAAATACATGAACAAAAGCAATCATCTGGAGCAAAAGAAGACTGAAGGAGGTCGTACATGTGGGCTGGGAATACGGGATTAGAACAATGGAGCCCGCGATTTTACCTGAAGTCGTGAAACGTCTGGCAGGTGCATTAACGTTTACCGACATGTACAGCTTGGAACACCATGCCAATGGTTTTGTACTGAAACGTGAAGATCCTTCCTGGCCTAGAGCGCTTGAAGTGTGGGTGGAAGAGGCTTCTGGATTGGAAGAGACGGTCGACGGAGAGTTGTATATCTACTGTTTGTTTCATATCGGGGGCGAAGAGGCGCGGAGTTGGATGCAACAGATGGAGCGAGAAACCAGGCAGGTTGATGGCGGTTTAACCTGGTTTGAACTCTGATCGGTAGGAGATTTGCCTGAAACAGGAGGATGATTCTATATGGCTAAAAGATCAAAGAGGACTATTCCTGCACTCATTTATCAGTATCAAGGTCCGCAGCGGAATGTGGGTTTTGTTTTATCACCCTTATACATACAAGAATCAGTCGAAGTAGAGATGGAAGATATGCTGTTCATATATAATGAAGACTTTGATCATATTCGTCCGGCATTGGATCGAATGTTCCCGTTAACTGACCCTCGATCTGGAGAAGAGATGAAGGCACTTGATTCCTGCTGGGACAATCCCATTACGAAGGAAGTGTGGGTGGAGATTCTATTAGAGCTGGATCAACAGGTGGTTGCAGAGCCTGAATTACGGATGTTTTTGAATCAGTTCACCACTTGGGTAAGAACTCATCTGCAGTCGGCTGATGGAATCGAAATAACGGGTAATCTGTAAGTTAGTTGATATGAAGTTTCTAAAATTACACGACAATCAGAATATCTTCGGCTGAAGTGCTAGGTAATCAAGCTCCCTCAGGATGATGGCGGAGCTTTTTTTGATGAGCAAATAATAAAAACCGTTTGATTCACTCACCCGTCTTATACCACAGAAAGAGAGAGAAGGAGGGATGCGGGGTGGAAACAAAAGCAGAGATGAACCAGAGGATCTATGTGCAGACCGAAGACGAGACGGCATTTGTGCAATCCATTATGGAGTATCAAGATACGCTCATTTCTATTGCCTACAGTTACCTGCGTAATCGGCAAGATGCGCTGGAAGCTGTGCAGGAGATGACATGCCGAGCTTGGATCAAGCGTCGTACGCTGAACAATGAGAAGGCGTTCAAGTCTTGGATCATTCGGATTCTGATCTATGTCTGCATTGATGAGCAGAGGCGCCGCAAGCGGGCGACACCTCTGGCGAAGGAGGATATAGAGGACAGCATTCCGGCGTCTTGGATGATTAGCGTTGATGATAATCGAATCGCTATGGAATCTCTTTTGCAAAAGGTGAAACCGAAATATCGCCATGTATTATTGCTGAAATATTATAACGACATGACACTGACGGATATTGCCTCCATCCTCGGCAAACCGGAAGGTACGATCAAGACCTGGCAGCACAAGGGACTCCAACAGTTGCGCAAGTTGATGAGGAATAGGAGGGATTGGCATGACCACTAACCCGGAGGAGAAAGCACTTCTTGCAGACGCATATCAGGTGAAAAGAGAGAAACAGCAATGGAATCCGGCGGACACGACTGCGGCAATTCAACGTGGTCTCGCAAAGGCCAGAACAAAACGATCAGGTAGGACTGTTCGTATCAAATGGATCACGGCAGTGCTAGTCACGGTTCTGGCTGCGGGTTGGTTTCTTATAGGCCCGCTTGGAAACTATGGGCAACAACCGGCAACATATACTGAGCCTATGCCCCATTGGGGAGTACTTGAACCCTTTCGTGAGTTGGCAACTTCGGATATGGACCGTGCAACGATTACTTCAACGCTCAATAATGGTTATGTGCAACTCGTGGATCGGACGGTGACATCAGGAATATATCAGTTTACCGTGAACGCGGTTATGGCGGATGAGAACAGGATAACCGTATTGTATACCGCCAGAACGGATGCTTCGCAAGAGATTTATTCGATAGTCAATACCAAGATGACGGATGCAAAAACAGGTTATGTCCTTGATAACGGAAATATAGGAGGTATGCATTTTTCGAATGATAAACATACCATTTATGGCCGGAATACAATTGAGCGTAATCGAAATAAACCACTGCCTGAGCAAGTGAATCTTCAATTCCAGCTTTCTTCCGTTGTTCCAGATGTGGTGGGAAATTCAGAAAAAGGGGAAAAGGAACGAAAATATAAATATTCCAAAAAAATGAATCTTTCTTTTGCACTGGATCCCAAGTTCTCTATCCCCAAAACGGAAATCATCAACGTTAATCGGACCTTTACCGTTGGGGGTCATGAAGTTACGTTGTCCGAAGTGGAATTATCACCGCTTGTGACTCGGGTTAGAATTGTTTTTGAGCCGGAGCAAGAGATCGATTACAAAACGAAGTTGTCGATCAGTGAAGTCGTTCAGCCTCTTGAGATTGTAACTACCACTAAAAACGGGAAACAGACCAAGTTATCCATGGTAGGCGGGAGCGGAACGGAAGACGGAATGATGTATTCTTTCAGTAGCAATCTGTTGGACCATCCGGAGTCCATGGTATTAAAACTTCGTGGTAAACCAGATAAGGTCTATGATGATTTGCAGGAAGCGAAGAAGGATGAACTGGAAATCAAAATCAAATAAGATGAACTAACTGGCAATACTCTTATTCAGATTAGGTGGATGTTAGTGAAAGCAGAGAAGGGATGTCCCTCAAGGTTGTAAGCCTTGTGAGACATCCCTTCTTAAATAAGAAAAGCTGCTGATCTTATACAGTTAGTATATCTACTCCCAGAGCTGGAAGAGTCAACTTCTGATCCAATCTCTCGTTAGTCAACAAGCTGCGATAAGGAACGTCCAGCGTAATCTCTCGTTGCTCATTCGTCAAATTGATCAGGAAGAGGAAGTTTTGCTCCCCCTTCGTTCGAATCGACAGCTCGACACCTTCCGGCAACTGTATTTTGGGCGCCAAATCCTTTTCCTTCAATATGTCTTCAAACAGCTGATAGAAATACGATGGCTCCGGCCAAGTGCCAACATAATACACTTCACCTTCACCAAGCTTATTGACAGTAACCGCCGGTACACCTTCGTAAAAGTCGTTGTCATACCAGGCGATCGGCTCTGCCCCTCGCAGTTCCAGTAGATCACACCATTGCTTCGCAGCGAATGTCTTGCCCTCCGCGTTCCGTATCCGATGCTCACTGTTGCCGATGGCATCATATTCACTTACGACAATACCCGCCGCTTCAGCCAGTAGCCCAGGCAGAGGCAACATCTCACATACATTCCTCATGTTCTTCACGCCAGTCCGATTGGTGAGGACAACCGTACCGCCCTTGGCTGCGAATCGCTCCAGCCGCTGTGCTACTTCTTCACTTAACAGGAAGAGGGAAGGGACAATGACCAGCTTGTACCCATTGAGCTCCTCAGTCCAGTTGATAACGTCCGTACCGATGCCCATTTTCAAAAATGCATTATGCATAGAGGACAAGTTGTCTATATAGTGCATTCCTCCTTCCGCCTGCGGCTGAAGGGAAAGCGCCGTATGCTGATCATGCGAATGCAGAATCGCAACCTGGGTAACAATGGTCGAGTCGGCGAGCAGTTCTCCTAACTGGTTCACCTCGCGAGTAAGCTCCGCGAATTCCCTGAACCTGCGTCCAGGAACATTGCTGTGGTCGATCAGCCCGTGCCAGAATTGTTCGGCTCCTACGGTAGCACTCCGCCAGCGGAAATGGACGACCATATCGGCACCGCGGGCGATTGTCTGCCAGGAGCGAGCCCGGATCAGTCCGGGATAGGGGGTGCGCTGAATCGGCATCCAGGCGCCCTGTGCTCCGCTGAGCTGTTCCATTACCCAGAAATTCCGGCGTTTGATGCCGCGAACCAAGTCCAGCGTAAGCGCACCATTTCTCGGAAACCGATCGCCATAATCGCGATACAGCTCATTCGGATAATAATCGACAGAGACGAAGTCCAATTCGTTGTGCATATCATAATAGTCCAGGCTATTCGGATATTGCCACATGTTATGCGTCACGAATTGATCTGGACAGTTACGACGTAAAATCTCAAGCTGCCATCCCAGCAGATAGCCTACGCTGTCGGAACAAAACCGCTTGTACTCCAGAAGATAGGAAGGATTCATCGGTTTGCTGGCACCGAGCGGCGTTGTTACCTCAGCCCAGCTGCTGTACTCCCCACTCCAGACGACCGTACCCCACTCCAGGTTCAACTCCTCCAGATTGGAATAACGCTTCTGCAGCCAAGCGACAAATGCACGATTGCATGTATCACAATGGCACTCCTGGTAGTGCATCTCGTTATCGATTTGCCAGCCGATGACGGCGGGATGCTTACCGTAGCGCTGTGATATCGCTTCCACAAATCTAGAGCCCAGCATTCTCAACGAAGGGCTGTTGTTGCAACGATGACCACGCACACCTGGCCGGATAATGTGGTGTTGCTCATCCATGGGCAGCACATCCGGATAACGGGTTGTCATCCAGTTCGGCGGGGTATTGGTGGGGGTGCATAACACAATTTTCATGCCACGCGAAGCGAATACTTCTATAGCTGCATCCAACCATTCAAACTGATAATTACCTTCAGTCGGTTCCATTCGGCTCCAGGCGAACTCCGCCATTCGCACAACGGCAACTCCTGTTTCTTGCATAAGTACGGCGTCTTTCTCCCATAACTCCGGTGTCCATTGCTCTGGATAATAATCAATTCCGATCTTAATTGTCATCCTGTAATCTCCTTTATTTATCAATATATTGCGATTATATGCTATATTAATTGTAGTGAATATCTTAAATAATTAATCTGATATAACAATATTAAGATAACAGGAGAGTTAGTCGTATGCCTCTTCCCAATCGCAATTTTCCGGTATTATCTGCCCGAGACAAGCTGCTCCCTTTTTATTTGCTTGGCATCGGCCTGCATCATGAACAGGAGCACATACGCCGAGATCAAGGCATTCAGGATTATCAGTGGATACAATGTCGCAGCGGTGTGGGCAAGCTCAAGCTAAGTGAAACGGAACATATCGTCAAGTCAGGCATGGGCATGCTGTTGTTCCCTGGACAGAAGCACGAATACTATGCGCTATCCGAGAGCTGGGAAGTCGACTGGATCATTTTCGATGGCAGCGGGTCAGCGAGCCTGTTTGAAACCGTGGGCATTGTCGACACATGCGTATACACGCTTGCATCGCCTGAATACCTTCTATCCCGCATGCGGGAGTTGCTGCAAGCGGCCTTAGCACCACAAGAGCAGACATTAAGCAATTACGCCTGCTCGGCTATCCTCTATACCTTATTGACAGAGATTATTCAACGCGTATCTGTGGAGGGCAGCGATACGGTCGGGCAGCAGTATGAGCGATTAAAGCCGGTTCTGGATTATATTGAACAGCATTATGCTGAAGAGATTACTTTACCAACGCTGGCTGGACTGATCAGTGTCACCCCGGAATATTTCTGTCATTTGTTCAAGAAGACGACAGGCATTCGTCCCATCAGCTATGTTAATCAGGTAAGGGTCAACAAGAGCAAGGAACTGCTGCTCGACAATGTGCAGCGTGGGATGGAGGATATTGCTCGTCAAGTCGGCTTCGAATCTACCAGCTATTATGGAGCAATCTTCAAGAAGCTGGAACGACTTACACCCGGTGCTTTCCGCCGCAGCTATCAGAAGTCGTGATATATTAATATCCGCAAACGAATGGTTTTTCGTCAGAGGCTTTAGGAACTGATCCGAGGGAAGGATAAGTGTTCAAGTTGTATCTCACAGTACTCGTTTGTAGAGCCGCTAATTAGCGGCTCTATTTTGTGTGAAAGAAAGGTCTGTTTTTGTTTTTTCACTATATCTGATCTGCTGTTGCAAAAAAGATAATATTGATGTCTTTTTGCAATTATTGTATTGTCACAACCAAAGTTACACGATATAATCGTGTTGTATTCGAGGATAATATTATAAAGGATGGTGAAATTTTGAAGAAATTTTCGATGCTTTTACTCGCGGTAACTCTATTGTTGTTAACGATCTCAACGGCTCCGTCTACATATGGCGCGGCCAGTTATCCGAACACAGGTACAAACGGATTAACCGGTTTTGCAGGCAGTGCGAAGAATGAAAGTGGTGTATCCAAGGCAGCCACGACAGGTGGGAAGAACGGTCAGGTGGTTTACGTAAGTAATCTTAATGACCTGAGAACACATATGGCGGGCTCTACAGCCAAAATTGTCGTTGTTGAACAGAATATTTCTTCATCCACCTTGCAAAAGGTTGAATTTGGAGCGAACAAAACACTCGTAGGTTCCTTTGACAAACATACATTAACGAATATTCATTTCAGATCTACAAGTAGTTCAAGCAATGTGGTTTTTCAGAATCTGACATTTCAACATTCAGCAAATATCAACGGGAATGATGATATCCAGGTGTATATCACTTCTGGCTCTAATTATTGGATCGATCATGTGACGTTCTCTGGCCATAGCTACAGCTCCGGCGGAAGTGACCTGGACAAGCTTCTGTACATTGGTGATCGCGCAGACTATATTACGATTAGCAATTCCAAATTTGCGAACCATAAGTATGGCGTAATTCTCGGACATCCGAATGATGGTAACAGCAGTTACAATGGCGTACCTCATGTGACGATGTCCAACAATTACTTCGAAAATCTATATGTACGTGGACCTGGACTTTTAAGATATGGTTACTTCCATCTCAAAAACAACTATGCAAACAACTTTAATCAGGCCATCACAATTGGTGAAAAAGCACGAATTTATTCCGAAAACAACTACTTTGGTGCTGGCGCTGAAAAGGGTGGCATCTTGGATGACAAAGGAAAAGGGGAGTTCACCGATACGGGCAGTACGCCAGCCCTTAATAGCCCGACTTCTCCTAAAACCAACTGGAGACCAAGTTCCAATTACAGTTATCAGGTAGAGAGCGCCAGCTACGCACGTGAGTTCGTCACCAAGTATGCAGGCTCCTCCAATACGACACTTGTATTCGGAAAATAAGAGTTTGTCCTGTACATTCGCATTATGCCAAAAAGGCCTGTCCTATACGTCAAACGTATAAGACAGGCCTTTTTGTTTGTAAAATGATATGTCCGCATATCATTTTACAATTCATATTCATTTTTAATTAACAATACCGATATACATAAAGTAGCGCTGATTTCATACTTATGAAGTCAATATGTACTATGCTAAGGCGCTGCGTATTTGCGATTTGCGCATAAGCAGGACCAAAGACTACTAGATGTAGTACAGAAAGGCCCTACAACTTACATTTAACCTACTTAAAAGGACGGGGTATGCATGGATCGTATGGACGAAATTATTTGGAAAAGGAACAAATTAATCGGTATCATATTGTGGATTATCGTTGCCATTGGTATGGGGCTGGCCTTTATGATGCCGAAGTTACTTGTGTCCAATGGAGTAGCTCTGATCTTTGTAGTTTGGATTACATATGCTAATGCGAAAAAGAAACATATTTATCTCATCCCATGGCTGATTACCGTATTACTTACAATATGTGGAGTCTATGTCGGTTGGGGAACGGTCAATTTTGCGTTAAGTTTGGTCATAACCGCAGTTCTACTGTTATTCCCTAACAAGAAATTTTTTATGGTTGGATTCTCGGTATTACTAGTCAACAGTGTTCTTCAGTTATTTGTTATGAATACCGTTGATTCTGTTGAGCTAATAGGTAATATCGTCAATGTGGGACTATTTGCTCTTACGGGAGCTGTTTTGATGCTGGTCTCACAATTGAATCAAAGGCTCTTCCATGAAAGTGAAGTACGCCAGAATGAGGTGGAGCACTCTAAACAAAGAGTGGAAACTATGCTGGAACGTGTGAAGGAATCGGTCGAAGGTTTATCACGTTATACGGATCAATTGAAGCAAAAAGTGAATGCGACTGGCTCCATCACCAATGAGGTGACGCTTGGGTTCAGTGAGGTTGCAAAAGGTGTTGAGTTCCAGGCGACCAGTGTAGCCGAGATTTCGGAATCCTTGTCTGTGTCGGATCAGCATATCAAGGACGTTGCATCGTATTCCCAACAGATGAAAGAGTTGTCCGCAAGTATGGCAACGAGCACGCAAACAGGAAGCACACAGATGGACCAGCTGAACATTCAGATGCAAGAGCTATATGAGACAATCGATACCACTGCAAATGACATGCGAAAGTTTAACGAGGAAAGTGAATCCATGACGCTTATGCTGAACAGCATAGCGGATATTGCGAGTCAGACCAACCTGCTCGCACTCAATGCAGCCATTGAAGCAGCTCGTGCGGGTGAGCATGGACGCGGGTTTGCTGTTGTATCAGAGGAAGTTCGTAAGTTGGCCGAGAACTCGGGTCAGTCCGCAAGTGATATTGCAACCATCCTGTCTCGATTGAAAGGACAGACGCAGGCACTGACGGATCGATTCGAACGCATTCGACAATCGTTACAACAAGGAAGAGATAGTGTGCATACGGCAGAGGAAGTATTCCGTACGATCAACAGTAACTCTCAACATGTATTGAATCAAGCGACAGATATAGAGACTAGTTCGGCTACCATGAAGGAATCTTCCACCAGAGTTGTGAATGAGGTTTCCGAAATCTCGAGTGTGACTGAGCAATCCAGTGCAGCGACAGAAGAGATTCTGGCGAGCATGGAAGAACAACGTAACCTGACACAGAAGATGGTAAATAGCTTTGGAGAACTGGAGCAACTGATTGTAGACCTGAATGAATTGGTCTCGGATCATCAGGCTTCTTCCGCTGAGAACAAACTTTAATAATAACTAGTTAAGAGCCTGTCGGTGCGTATTTAGCGTGCTGGACAGGCTTTTTTTCATCTGGAATACAACTTGAAAGCAGTATTTTTTTCCTATACAGTGTGGTGTAGAGTATGAAGGGTATGGGGGAGTATAAGCTTGAAGAATAAAGTTATGAAAGACAGATCGGCCTGTGATGATCGTACATACGAGGATGAAAAGGGTAACCGTGTTGAACGCGTGCGTCTGTATGATCAGCATTCGATCAAAGGCATGGACTGGCCCGATACAGAGGACGGCAGATATGCAAGAGCCTATTTGGAACCCTTTATGCTGGATGGGACCCGGAGTTATATGGCGAACGTGGAGACCACAATGCTGCTCGCCCGGATAGACGATCTCGTTCTTCCGCTAACGGTGAATGAAGCGGAGTACGACAATGCCTATGTATGCTCACCGTATACGCATTATGTGAGTTACGCTAAGCAAGAATTGGCCATGTTGCAGAAGCCAGTGTTGGAAAAAGGGCTATCTGTGCTGCTCAGTCTGTTGGGTTGGGGAATGAAGAGATCGCAGATCAACAAGGTCGTGCATGTGAACAACTGGCTATTCTCTACGAACCTGTATCCTTCCATGACCGGCGAACAGGCTGTCCGCATGCTTGCAGCTGTACAAGAGCGGTACCCTGAGCATATCGTCGTCTTTCGCTCCTTGTGCCCGGAACTTCATCCCGACCTGACGGAGAAGCTGAAGGAAGCGGGGTGCCGATTGATCCCAAGTCGGCAAATCTATCTGTACCGTGCGTATGATCCGAATTTTGGTAACTCGAAGTCGCGATGGTTGCTGAAGCGGGATGATCAATTGCTCGCCAAACATGGATACGAATTCGTATCCGCAGCAGATATGACAGAATCAGATATTCCAAGAATCGTGGAGCTATACAAGCTGTTATACCTTGAAAAATACTCCTATCACAATCCGCAATTCACCGAGCGGTTCATTACTGCTGCAATGGCATCAGGAACACTCAGAATCTATGGACTGCGAAAGGAGGGGCACCTGGACGCGGTCATGGGTTATTTCTGCCGAAATGGAATCATGACAACGCCGCTGTTCGGTTATGATACGGCGATCCCCCAGTCCGTGGGACTATACCGCATGTTGTCCGCATGCCTGATCGGGCAGGCTCGAGAGAACGGCCACCTGTTACATGAGAGCGCCGGGGCTGCGCAGTTTAAGCGCAATCGCGGTGCTGTGGCTGACTTCGAGTACTCCGCTGTGTATGAGCGTCATCTTCCGTGGGGCAGACGCTGGTGCTGGCTGTTACTTGATCGGTTGTTGAATCGCGTAGGTGTGCCGCTGATGCGCCGCATGAAACTGTAAACATACAAAAAGCTTACCGCCGCCGTCCTATTTTAGGGTTGAGTGTGCAGAATTGGCAGCGCACATGAACACCCAACTGGTTATCATGATACGTACACTCCATTTTACACTCGCTTAATTATGCATGCTCTGCAAGCTGCACCTCGAAGCCGTCAGGGTCGGTAATATATATGAATCGCAGGTGAGGATTGGGCTGGATGGGTCCGCGCAAAATCGGAATATTCAGTTCAGCCAGTCGCTCCATGGCTTCCTCCAGCGAGTTCACCTCATAGCCGATCGACACGCCGGCCTCTGGTTTAAGAACGGATTCGCTGCCCTCAATCAGTTCCAGCTTTGTTTCATTTTCCATGCCCAGCATGGCAATCTGCCGTCCGCGGCTTTCGAATCTGCGCTGAATGGGAAGTCCGAGCATGTCGTGGTAGAACTTGAGTGAAACTTCCAAATTACTGACCCTCAGCGTGATCCAGTTTAATTTGATTAACATGGGTGAATCTCTCCTTTTGTATCCTATTTCTCAACATTATGTTCATTATACGATAAGCGGGAACGGGGACATACTGCATATCACAAAACAACAAAATAGCTGCCGAAATATTCGGCAGCCAAATGGTTTAATCTCCGGTAGTTCCGGTAGTTCTAACGTATTATTGAATCAAATCAACAGCCATTTGTGGAACAAAGGCTTCCACACCGTTGTATACAATGACACCTTCCAAGGTTGTCTTTTTGCCGTTCACCAGTGCAATATTTTTGTAGATTTGCAGTTCGAGCTTGGTATTTCCTTTTGTAACGAGGATCTTCGGATTTTTGGCGTCAGTCAGATCCAGCTTGTACGTCGCGCCTTTGGCTGTAAATGCCTGTTTGGCAGGTACAAACAATTGTTTGCTCACACTGTCGAGATCCAGATCCAGTACACGTGCCATATACTTGGCTACATCCGTGTTGTCGATTACTCCGAATGGACGGTCATTGTTCGGAGCATACGTGTACAACACAACATCTCCACCTGTATGACCACCAGTTGTCCAGCCAATCCCTGCACGTTTGCTGATCATTGGACCGATTGCATAGTTAAGGCTGCCTGGTTCAGCTGCTTTAATGGTGGCAATCTCTTCGGAAGTCAGATCGGTAATGCCATAGTATTGTTTCATCACTGCTTTGATGTTCGTGCGCTTGGCATTCAGTTTCGCTTCTACGCCTTCGCCTGTCAGCTTGGCCTTTTTCAAAGGTCCGATAAATGTGGACAATGGCTCTTTGTCATAAGTGCCGGACGTCGCGTTGTTACCAATGGTGAGTCCGCCATTACCGTGGTCCGTTACAGCCACAACGGCAGTCTCTCCATCAGCTTTGGCAAAATCCATGGCTACTTTTACGGCATTGTCAAAAGCCAGCACGTCACTGATAATACCAATCGGATCGTTGGCGTGAGCTGCCCAGTCTACTTTACTGCCTTCGACCATCAGGAAGAAGCCGTCTTCATCTTTGGACAGAACTTCGATGGCTTTGGATGTCATCTCGGCAATGCTTGGCTGCTTCGCAGGGTCACGGTCCATATTGTAAGCCATGCTCGTGGGAGCGAACATACCCCAGAGTTTATTTGAGTCGGATGCTTTCATTGCAGCCGGTGTAGTTACGTAATCGTAACCCAGTGCCTTAATGGAGGAAACCAGATTCTCCCCGTCTTTGCGCCCCGCTGGCTCAAGGTACTTGCTACCCCCACCCAATACAACATCCATGCCATTGTAGACTTGCTGTTTGCTGAGCGCATCGTAATTTTTGCGATCCGGGTAGTGAGCAGAGAAGTCTGCTGGCGTAGCGTGCATAATTTCGGATGTTGAGATAATTCCAGTTGCTTTGCCTGCCAGTTTGGATGCTTCCAGCACGGAAGCAACAGGTTTTCTTTCATCTCCAGGCGCAATCGCCTTCTGTCCAGGCATCGTAGCCTTGTCCGGCAGTACACCGACAAATCCGGTATGCGATTTATAACCTGTTGCAAAAGCTGTTCCGGCAGGGGCCGAGTCCGCAATCGGCGCATCTGCAGAGTGTGTGCGAACCATACCACTTGCCATGGAGTCCAGCGTCAGGGAAGAGCCTTTGTACCAACGAGCCAGGGCAGTCGCATCGTTAGCCATGCCGTCAGGAATGAGAATGATGACATTTTTAATCGGTGATGCAGATGTCGTTGAGGTCGTGTCTTCCACAGCCCACGCTGCACTGCTTCCTCCGAGTGTAGCTGTAACAATCGTCGTCACCGCGAGCATCATTTTGGCTGCACGGATATTGAACCGGTTTAACATGAATGCATCCTCCTAGAATATATGTATAATTTGTTTTGTATCCAGAACCCAGTGTATACAACAAATGCTAAACCAATATATGAATTAGATTAACGATATGTAAAATTTACGATTAATGAAGGATGCTGGTATTCAGGCAAACTGGACAACATGAGGATTTCTCTTGTATGTTAAGGAGAAAATCGGACTAGGGAATGACCGCGCCAGAAGCCACTATTTATTTTGGCATTGTGGAGTGGAAGAAGGGGGTCTGTGAATGTATCGTATCGGAATTGTAGGACCGAAGCCGTCCATTGAGCGAACCATGCGTGCGTTGCGGGGTCACAATCTGGGGGCGAGCTATGAGCTATATGCCTATGAACATGCAAGAGAAACAGGAGACATTATTAGACGAAATCGGGAGAATGTACACGGGTGGGTATTTACGGGGCCGATTCCTTATCTGAGTGCCCAAGCTGTACTTCTTGAAAAAGAACATGCGATATACTGCCCTCCTACAGGGGCAAGCTTGTATAAGGCGATGCTTCAAGCCGTCTACACCTTGGACAGTCCGGTGAAAGATATCTCCATTGATATGACAGATAACGAGAGCTGGGGGCTGATGGACAGCCTGGAAGAGCTGGATTTCTCGCAGGAACAATTACGTAAATACGTGTTTTCTATCGATTATGATGTGGGAGCCATGATTGAGTTTCACGTCCAGCATTGGCAGGAGGGGCTTACCAAAGCAGCGATTACATGTCTGTATGCGGTGTATGAAGGCCTGTTGGAACGTGGGGTACCCGTCTTCAAAATAGATTCAACCAAGCAGGAAACGGTGCAAGCCGTACGCATGCTGATTGAACAGATTCGCAGTTCCGCGTTCAAGGACAGTCAGATTGGTGTACTCATGATTGAGATCGATCGATTGCATGAAGCTGGCGAACAATCGACCGAGCGTTACCAGTTGCAGCATATGGAGCTGAAGATCAAGGGCGTGCTGCTACGACACTGTGAACAAATTGATGGATCTCTTCATCAAGACGGCACCGGGAGATATCTGATGTATGGTTCAAGAGGTGTAATGGCTCGTAATATGGAATCACTGCATTCGACCATGCATCAGTTGGAGCTGGATACAGACTTGCCCTCCTTTGCCGGAATTGGATTCGGGGAGACGGCGTTCGATGCCGAACGTCATGCACGCAAAGCCATCCAGTATGCCAAGGATGATGAAGCCGGACGAATCATTATCTATGAGACGGATGGAACCATTGTGGAGGCGGCAGGAGAGGACCAAGAATTATCCTACGAAACGTATTCAAGCGACATCGAACTATTGGAACAATTGAACAAGGCAGGCGTCAGTATCCGTACATTCCAGAAAATAAAGGCATACATACGTCGAATGGGCAAAGAAGAATTTACAGCCGGTGAGTTGGCTTCCGGACTGTCCATGACCATCAGGCACGTACAACGTATTATGGGTAGCCTTACCGCATTTGCACTGGCCGAGATTGCTGGCAATGAGCTGAATACAAGGCGGGGAAGGCCTAGTAACCGTTATCGTCTCCTGCGTTAGATTAACGAACATAGAACGAAACAATAAAACCGATGATGCAACCTTATGTCTCATGTCCGTGTGGAAAGGACAAGAACACAAGAGTAGATCAGCGGTTTTTTTATTTCTAGTGTTAAAATACATAACACAGGTATTGAACTTTATGTGGAGTTAATTATATAATGTCCTAAAATTACGACATTTTCGTTAAATGTACGTTAATGATCTGCTAACGGGGACAAGACCTCATCAGACTTGTTCAGTCAATCCAGAGGCAGTTCCATCACAGTCAGGGGGTAGTTTGCATGGTGAATGCGGACAGACAGGAGAACACAGGACTTTTTGGTTGGGTAGAGAAAGTAGGGAATAAGCTTCCCAATCCGTTTTTATTGTTTATTTATCTCATTCTCGCCCTGATGGTTGCCACATTGGTGTTATCACTCTTTAATGCGACGGCACATAACCCGATTGATGGGGAGCAGGTACACGTCAAGAACTTGCTGAGCAGAGAGGGGATTCAGTGGCTGTTGCCGAATGTGGTCAAGAACTTTGCCGATTTCAAACCACTGGCTTCCATCCTGGCTCTGGTGCTGGGCATTGGTCTGGCGGAGAAGGTGGGGCTTCTCGAAGCGGTTATGCGTAAAATGGCTGTTCGGGTACCTGCGCGTTACGCCAGTTATCTCGTTATTTTCATCGCGTTCTTCAGCCATGTATCCTCGGACGCAGCGCTTGTGATCATGCCTCCGCTTGGAGCGCTGATCTTTCTTGCGGTAGGCAGACATCCGGTTGCCGGATTGATTGCCGCGATTGCTGGTGTGGGTGCAGGTTTTACAGCCAATATGCTCATTGTGACCACGGATGTATTGTTGTCAGGCATCAGTACCGAGATTGCGGCCTCTGTAGATCCCAATGTGGGTGTTACGGTTCTGGATAACTGGTACTTTATGTCCGCTTCGGTTATTGTGCTGACCCTCGTTGCCGGGTTCATGACTGACAAATTCCTGGAACCACGCCTGGGCCGTTACGAAGGGGAGCGGGTGTACAAGCTCGAAGCGCCGACACCTGAAGAGAACCGGGCACTACGTGCATCGGGAATCGCAGCATTGCTTTTTATCGCCGTGATTGCATTCATGGTCGTGCCTTCCAATGGGGTGCTTCGTAACCCTGAAACGGGAAGTGTCATGGGTTCGCCTTTCCTGGCCGGGATTGTTCCTGTCATTTTACTGTTCTTCTTTACCGTAGCACTGACTTACGGCATTAAACTGAAAGTGATCCAAAACCAGAACGATCTGCCGAAACTGCTCATTGAACCGATCAAAACGATGGCTGGATTTATCGTGATGGTGTTCCCGCTGTCTCAATTCGTGGCGATGTTCAACTGGAGCAACATGGGCAAGTTTCTGGCACTTACGATCACGGATTTACTGGAAAAGACGGGCATTAACGGCATTCCCGTGGTGATCGGGCTGATCTTCCTGTCGGCATTGCTGACAATGTTTATTGCAAGCGGATCAGCGATCTGGTCGATTCTTGCCCCGGTGTTTATTCCAATGATGATGCTGCTTGGATTTCATCCGGCATTCACTCAGGTTATTTTCCGGGTATCGGACTCGGTCGTTATTCCCTTGGCTCCAGTATCACCGTTTGTACCGCTGTTCGTAGGATTTCTGCAGGAGTATCGTAAAGACGCGAAGCTGGGAACGTATTATTCACTGATTTTGCCGTATTCGATTGCGTTCTTCTCGGTGTGGGTGGTTATGGTCATTCTATGGTATGTCTTCAACCTGCCACTTGGTCCGGGAGTAAACGCAAGACTGTAGGAGATCCACAGGAGCAGGCTTAGTGACTCCTAACGTTGAATGAGTAGTGTAGAACTGTATATACGATGAAATAGATAGAGGTTAGAGAGAGGGGAATGACACATGATGGATATTATCGCGCTTCGCCGGGATCTGCATGAACATCCTGAACTGGGATTCACGGAATTTCGTACTGCGACCAAAGTGGTGCAGATGCTGACGGAACTTGGGTATAGCGTCACTTATGGAAAAGATGCGATCGACGACACATCACGGCGGGGGCTGCCTAAGCCGGAAGTATTGGAAGATGCATATCAGCGTGCCCTCCGGGAAGGTGCAGATCCGGTGATTGTGGAGCAGATGCGTGGTGGATTCACTGCCGTTGTCGCTGAACTTCAAGGGGAGCAGGATGGACCAACGACGGCATTTCGCTTCGATATGGATGCACTGCCAATCCGTGAGAGCAAGTTGGAGCAACACGCACCGCAAGCGGGACAATTTCGTTCCAGTCATGAAGGCATTATGCACGCTTGTGCACACGATGGACATACAACGATTGGATTGGCGCTTGCAGAACGGTTGAGTGACCGGAAGTTTGCCGGCAAGATCCGGCTGTTGTTCCAGCCTGCCGAAGAAGGTGTACGCGGGGCATATGCCATGGTCGAAAAAGGAATGCTGGAACAGGTGGATCGCCTGTTCTGTATGCACTTGGGTACCGGTGTGCCATCCGGTCATATCAGAGGTGCGTCTGCCGGATTCCTGGCAACGACCAAGCTGGAAGCACACTTCACCGGTGTATCTTCCCATGCAGGGGCTTCCCCGGAGGAAGGGCGGAATGCGCTGCTTGGCGCAGCGACCGCCATGCTTAACATTCATGCACTTCCCCGGTTCAGTTCGGCAGATACCCGGATTAATGTAGGCATTCTGGAAGGTGGAACAGGAGCCAATATTATTGCTGAGCATGCCCGTATGGTTATTGAGACGCGTTCGACGAGTGAAGAAACGAATCGGGAGCTGGAACGTCGCGTGCGGCATATCATTGAGCATAGTGCGGCCATGCACGAACTAACCGCTACCGTTGAGGTGGTTGGAAGTGCCATTCCGATTCAATGTGATATGGAACTTGCAGAGCTTGCGGTTCAGCAAGCGGAAGGCATCGCTGGTTTCACCCATGCAGAGGCCATATCGGACAGTGCTGCTCTCGGCAGCGAGGATGCCAGTTATATGATCCGGCGAGTACAGGAGCAAGGTGGCAGAGCTACGTATATGATTGTTGGCAGCCAGTTGCCTGCTCCGCATCATCATCCTGAATTTGATATTGATGAGTCGGTATTGGCCCCTGCGGTGGAACTGCTGGAGAAGTTGGCACGCACGCTGTAGACAACCAGAGAAGTAGGCTAGCAGATATTGAGGGATTAACAGATAGCGGTGCAAATCATCATGATGTAAGTTAAGTTCAAACCCGCATGAGAATGCGGGTTTTTTATTGTTGCCCCTATCGGAGATCGTATGATGACGATTTTAAAAAACAGTATTGCGAACGCTTACATTATGTGCTAACATCACGATAACAACAGGATTGTAACCGTATTTAGGGCAATACCTGTGTCAGTTCATTCGTTGACTATTTAGTTACCAAACGATTGATTGCGTTTACATTTTTATATGGAATGAGCCTCATTCCTCAGGGTTGTTACTGATTGCAGGCAAAACCTGAATTGAGGGCAGTAGACCACGCTAAAGCGATGTCTGTTTGCCTTCGGTTCAGGTTTTTTTATATAAAAAATGCCTGATGGTATGACCGTAAGCGCGGCAGCAGAGAGGTTAAGCAGAAAGGAGCGAGCGTAACAGACCATTTTTCCTAAATAGAGATATAGACTCATCCAGACATTGGAATACTGATTCCTAGATACACATCTCAAGTGAACATTTCCAATGAAATTATCCCATCACACACTATTCGACAGCGAGGAGATTTATGACATGAAAACCATTAAACGTTCGATTGCCGTGGCAACAATTCTGGGGTTATGTGTATCCGCTCTACCAGCTTATGCAGCAGGGAACACAACAACCTCTTCCTCAGCAGCGATGGACAAGCTGATTCAATCCGAACTTATTCGTGGCAGTGGTCAAGGCGTTAATGCGGCTTATCTGAACAAAAAGGCTACACGTATTCAGGCCGCAGTACTTTACTTGCGTCTGTCCGGATTGGAGAAAGAAGCACTCGCCTATCAGGGAACGGAAACGTATGACGATGCGGCTCAGGCAGGCAAAGTATTGCAACCGGTCGTTGGATACTTGAAGCAGCATCCGTATGTGGCTGAGATCGTGGCAGGAACGGAGAAGTTTGAACCTAATGCACCACTTACAGCGGAAGGTTATGCCGCAATGCTGCTGAAGGTGCTCGGATATGAAGCGGGTACGGATTATCAGCAAGGAGAGGCTTCCACTTATGCGGCTGGTATAGGAATCAAGACGCTGCAAGGAAAGGGAGCAAGTCAACTTACCAATCGTCTGATGGCAGAGGCAACCGTACAGGCATTGCAGACGCAGCTCAAGAATGGTAGTGGAACCTTGGAACAGAGCTGGTTGAAACATAAAGAAGCTGGGATGTTCCAACCTCAAACGGTGCAACAGACCAAGTATGGCGCCATTTATGGCAAAACCTATCAACAATATGGCACGCTCGGCTGGCTCGGTGTTCCTTATGCAGCACCTCCGGTAGGTGAATTGCGCTGGAAAGCTCCGCAAGAACCGGAAGTGTGGACAGGAACCAGATCGGCTAAGGAATTTGCAGCGAACAGCTTGCAGATCTCCGGCAAGACTACAGCCGGAAGCGAAGATTCGCTGTACCTTAATATCTGGCGTCCTGACACAACCAGTTCGAAACTTCCGGTTATGGTGTTCCTGCACGGCGGCGGGAATATGACCGGATCAGGCAAAGATTTTCAAGGTGAGCAGCTTGCACGAAGCACCAACAGCATCATCATTTCCGTGAACTACCGACTGGGAGCACTTGGATTCTTCGAGAACGCTGCGCTGAAAACAGGCAATGCCCTGGATGACTCAGGTAACTATGGTCTGCTCGATGCATTCCGTGCATTGGAGTGGGTTCAGAATAATATCGAAGGATTTGGCGGAGATACAGGCAATGTTACATTAGCCGGACAATCTGCTGGTGCACGTGATGTGCTGGCAACCCTGATCTCTCCACTTAGCAAAGGACTGTATCAAAAAGCAGTTGCTTTCAGCGGAGGATTGACGACAGCATCACCGGAAGACGGCGAGCAAAAATCCGAGGATGTACTCGTGAAACTGCTCGTGCAAGAGGGGAAAGCGGCTACCGCAGAAGAAGCAAAAGCGTGGATTGGCAAACAATCTCAGGCACAGCTGGAGAGTTACCTGCGTGCACTGCCTGCGGACAAGTTGGTCACTGCTTTTGGCGCAACGGCAATCCGTATGGACCCATTTCCGCATCTGTTCCGTGATGGCACCGTGATTCCAAAAGAAGGCTTTGACGCCATCCATAACGGCAACTACACGAAAGTACCTGTATTGCTGGGCAGCCTGGAAACGGAATTCTCTGGCTTTGCCTTCGGTGATCCGAACTTCTCTCCATCCATCACGGATGAGACGCTGTTTACGGATAAAACCAAGGCGGAACAATATGCTGCTGCGTTGAAATACGGTAGCGAAGCTTATGCAGGCTTTAATGCAGAGCGTGTAGCGGAGCAATTGACGAGTGAAGCAGGTCAACCGCCGGTATATGCTTATCGTTTTGCATGGGGTACGCAACCTGGGGTCATCTCTGAGCGTTTGCTCACCTTACTGGGTGCACCGCATGGTGCGGATATGGACTTCTATACAGGACACGCAGACGGAATTGCTGCCTATTTCCCTGAGGGGTACTTTACCGATACGAACAAACCAGGACGTGATCAGTTATCCGCCGCGATGGCAGCATACCTGAAGCAGTTCCTGTACACAGGCAATCCAGGTACGGGCGGATCATCTGATTTGGCGGCATGGACACCTTGGACGAAAGATGCGCAAGCACCAATCATGCGTCTGGATGCGAGCAATACAACGGCAGAGATTGGCATGTCCACACAATATAACCAAGGCAAAGAAGCCGTTATGGCAAAGATGAAAAAAGAATTGCCTGAAGAAACATACAAACTGTTGACGCAAAAAGTGTTCGCAGGTCGTTTCTTCTGGGAATAAGGATTACCGGATAGGAAGGTATATATAATAGATAAATTGAAAGCCAAGGGAGCATGCTCTCTTGGCTTTTTGTACTGTTCGTCATACTTAAATATGGTATTGTTGTAAATATAAATTAATAAGATATGGGAAAGGGGAAAACGTACATTATGGATGGAGTTAGTAATTTTGGTATTTATGGGATTATAACGCTATTAATTTTCTTTATTATGATTGGTCTTGTATTATATCTGGTTTTCTATCTTGTGATGAAGAGGTCTGGCGTCAAAGAGGAAGTATCCGCATTAAGGATGGAAGTACGAGTGTTACAAGAGGAAGTAGAGCGGAACAGGCGGGAATTGGAAAATATGAAGCGTCGATAACCTTTGTAGCATTATGTGGGTACGTGGAATAACACGTATAACAGTATGAGAGGGTAGGGGCTTTTCGCCCCCCCCCACCCACTCAATACAACGTGAAACCATTCAATTCAGCCTTTGAATACCAAGGGCACTCGATCTATTTTTTTGCAAAAAAACTAAGTGTTCCCGTGCTTTCATCTGCACTCACAAACAGGCTGCGTCCGTTAACACGATGAATTCCCTCTGGTGATTCTCCGGCTGTAGGGATCAGACCCAGGTAGTCCGGATTGACCGGATCAGCAAGATCGAAGAACAGAATGGCATCTGCCCGTTCAGAAGCTACGGCTGCATACGTAGTGCCGTCTACAGTAGAAACAGTTAGATTCTCCACTTCACTTCCCTTGTTGGGACTGCGATTATCCGGATACAAGCCGACCATAGCGGTTGCCTCGTCAATGAGGTTCTGGCTATCGTACATCCGCTGGCCTTGCAGATCCCAGACAGCAATATTGCGTCCGCCCGCTTTTACACCATCCTCCAATTCATTCTTGCCCAAGTCCCCTTCATTGGCTGTCAGCAGGTATTTACCATCTGCAGAGAAAGCAATTCCATCCGGTTCATAACGAGCGGTCAATGTCTCTTTAAACTGAACAATACCGTCATCTTTGAGATCTGCTGGATGTGAAGTAGTGCCAAGAGCGAAGATTGAGCTGATCTTTTTCGTCTCCAGATCTACAATGGCAACAACATTGTTTTCCTGTAGTGTGATGGCTGCTGTTTTGCTATCTGGACTAATGGCAACATACTCCGGTTGTGGATCATGCGGATAGATGGCGCCTTCTACATTGTCCAGAGAGACCGGCAAGTTGGTGATTTCACCCTCCAATACGTTCCCGCCAGCAAAAGATACAACCATAATGCTACCCGGACGTTTGGTGTTGGCATAGTCAATTTCATCGGCAGCTGTATTCAGCTCTTCATCCTCTATGGCGATCACCGCATGCAGACCGTCAGGTGACAGTGCAATCGAGTCAGGACCAATACCCAGTTCATATGTTTTTACCGTTTTGTAGGTTGTCAGATCCACAATGGCAAGCAATCCTTTGCTTGCTTCACTGTCTGTATCACCTGTACGAATAACAGCCAGACCGTATTTACCATCTTTGGACACGGTTACGCTCGTAACTTCAGCTTTGGGGGAGAGGTCATGGAAGCTTACCGTCTTCAATACGTTGATGTTTTTCAAGTCAGCAATGTCCAGCACAGAAATGCTGCCATTGTCTGCTTCGGTTACAAGCAGGCGCTGTCCATCTGGGGTGGAGGCTGATATTTCAGCTTTACCGCCAGGCATCTGATAGGATGCGGTCTGTTCAAAACCCGTTTTATTTTGGTTGAGGATCAATTGCTCCGTAATTAATTTTAGCGTTTGGGAAGATACATACGTTGTACCTTTGGTGATGTAGCTTTTACTGTCCAAAGGAGTTTTCACACCGTTGATGGTGGCTGATGACGTTCCTACAGGAAGTTGTACTTTAGTATCTGCGATCTGGATATCAACACTGCGACTGCTTCCGTTCCATGTGACCGTACCCTGCATATTTTGGATGGCTGTACGCAGTACGACATGATCATTGGTAGTTTTAGTTGCGTCAGCAGCATGAATCATGGATGTGTAGCTGGTTGCTCCTGCGGTTAGAATGGCAGTCATCGACAGAACGGCGAGCCATTGATTTCTCTTTTTCAATGTTCCAGATCCCCTTTATCGTTTCGTGTGTAATGAGTTGTACAATTGTTTTAGTATAGGGAGCTAATGTTAAGGAGAGGTAAGAGAAGTCTGCGATTTGTGTAAAAGGTTAGATAAGAGATATTTTTCCAAATTGGATATGTAAGTTAGTGTATAAAATGATGTTGCCACATGAAGAAAAAAAGCAGACGGGAATCTTCATATATATAGGACTGGTCGAAAAAAAGAAATTGCGGTAGAATTAATTGAGAATCATTATCAATCAATTCAGGCTTTCTTTACAGGATAGTCTGATCAGTTATAAGGCGAGGTGACTACCATGCGTACTGATGATGCATTAGGCGTCATGTATCAGCATTATTTAACCCGGGACCCCTACAGTCAGCAAGATGAACATACATACCTGCTCTCCGCTAAGGCGGGCAGTGGAAGTATAAAGAGAGTGACCACATACAGTGGCATCGAGATTCTATGTTCTCATGTAGAGTATTATCAGCCATGCCCGACGTACTTTGCGTCCGAGACGCCCGTTGTGGAGTTGCAATTTGCCTTGGCGGGTCAACGGCATGTCGATATCTCTGGACAGGAGTATTCGTTATCGATTGGACAAGGTGCCCTCATTTTCATGCATGATTTCGAAGCGTGGTTCCATCCTCCGGCGAGGGAACCGTATACTTCTTTTTCGCTGGGGATTCCGGTGAATCTGTTCAATTATGCGGCGGCACAACTGGGCAGTTTCAAGTCCATTGATTTTAAACAGGTGTTGGGACGAAAAGTGTTCAAGCCGATTGTATTTCAACTGGATAACCGAATACGAACGATGATTGACAGTCTGATTGTGGAATTAAACAACAGTTACCGATCCTCCTTAATGATGGAAGCGACAGCCTTGGAGATCTTGAATCGATTTATGATCCAGCTGTTTGATCTGGCGCCAATCCCCGCAGGATTCTCCAGAGAGGACATCCGGAAGTTACATACGGCACGGGAGATTATGGAGGCTTGCATGGTAGATCCTCCATCCTTGCTAGCATTGTCCAGACAAGTGGGTCTTAACGATTTTAAATTAAAAAAAGGATTCAAGGCGTTATTCGGAAGCACGGTCTTCGAATATTTGCGTCAGGTTCGTCTCGACAACGCCATGAAGCTGCTACGCAATCAGGATAACAACGTTACCGAGGCCGCCATTGCGGTCGGTTATAGTAATATCAGTGCCTTTTCGCAGCAATTTTATCGCAAATTCGGCGTGAAGCCCTCCGAGATGAAAAAGATTTATTAAATAAGATGAACTGAAACATTACACGAGAACGAAGAGTGCAGAATCAGTCTGGAGAAGCGGAGCGTTCGCCTTTATCAACGGATTTTTCCCATCATAGAAGGGAATCACAGAAATCCGGTGATAACAGCGATCGGAAGATGGTACTGCAATCGTAGTGGTCTGGTGTAACGTTTTATTGGTTCATCTTATATAAAATAAGATTAATAAATCCGCCTTGCCGTGAATTGTTCCGTATAGAGGCAGTGGGGATTCTCTCAGCCTTGTATACTCCAGGTACAGTGGATACTGTACTGAAATATAGAGGAGTGTATGAGCATGAACAGAATCAGAGGAAGTATTTTTTTTAGCGTATTCGCAGCCATGTTGGGCCTGATGCTGATTGCACCCATTATGCCACCGCTTATTCGGGAGTTAGGCATGAAAGAAAGTCATTCCGGTCTTATTATTTCGCTGGGGTCCATTATGATGGCTGTTATGGCTCCGGTATGGGGCAGATTCAGTGATCTGAAGGGCAGAAAACCCGTCATATTGATTGGATTCATAGGTATGGCTGTTAGCTGTGCGTTATTTGCTATGGCATTGTATGGAGGATTGAATGCATGGATCGGAGGAGGCGTATTGCTTACCCTTCTGATTGTGACGCGCAGTCTGATCGGCATGTTTATTCCGGCCGTTCTCTCTTCTGCCCAGGCCTATATGGGTGATGTGACAGAAGGGAAGGAGCGGGCAAGCGGGATGGCCATGATCAGCGCTGCGAATGGACTTGGCCTTGTATTTGGACCCGCCATTGCAGGAGCATTTACGATCATCGGTCTGCTGTGGCCGCTTTATTTTGGCATTTTTATAGCGATCGCTGCATTTATTATCGCTTTGTTATTAATTCCAGCAGCCAAACCGGTCATTCAGGTAAAGCCGCCTAAAGTCAACCCGTTTCAACGTGGATTACGAATATATCTTGCTGCGGGCTTGGTTACGATGATTGGCATCATGACATTGCAGGTTGTCGGGGGATTTTATTTTCAGGATCAACTGGCTCTATCACCAGCCGCGACGGCCCGAATGGTTTCGTTTGGACTCATGTTCTCTGGAGCAGCCATGTTGATCATGCAGGTCATTCAGATGAAATGGTTGAAATGGCAGCCACGTCCAATGATTATGCTCGGGTCCCTTTTCTTGATCGCAAGCATGATCCTGTTTCTGGTCTTCAATGTGTTACCCATGTATTATTTCTCATTCTTCCTGTTCGGCATGGGTTCGGGTCTGATGATGCCGGGGTTCATGGCAGGTGCTTCGCTCGCGGTCAGCAAAGAACAGCAGGGAGGTGCGGCAGGGTTGGTAGCAGCGATTCAGGGGATATCCGCCGTCATTACTCCGTTACTTACAACGACACTCTACCAGGTGGATAGACATATTCCATTTATGTTCGTAGCTGTTCTGGTCGTCTTGCTGGCAATCATGATGCTGGGAATGCGGAAAAATGAATCCAATACTGTAGCGGACGCCATTCATTCGGTATAGTCAGACAAAGTCAGAAGGTCAGAAAAGGTCAAAACGAAAGAAAAAAGGATCTATTTTAAAATAGTGAACTAAGGTGGAAGATAATCGTTTTATTTCGACTTTTACGGACTTTGAGCCTGATCTGCGCTGGTATTATAATAATCCATGTAAGCAACAACAATAAACCAACCACACAAAAGGAGCTGATTTTCATGTTTGATCTGATTCCGTTTCGTAAACGAAATGAAGACCCATTCGGACACATGTTGAAATCCTTCAATGACATGGTTGAGACCTCATTCCTCTCCCCTTTTGGAACTGGCTCCCAGCCATTTCGGACCGACATTCGTGAAGAAGTAGACAAATATTCGGTAGAAGCCGAGCTGCCGGGCATCGCCAAAGAGGACATAGACATTCAGGTTCAAGGTAATGAATTGATTATTCGTGCCAAACGCAATGATGTGGTGGAGCAGAAGGATGACTCCAATCGAATCATTCGGCAGGAACGCCGATCCGGCGAATTTATCCGACGTTTCTATGTTGATCATATTGATGAGGAGCACATTAAGGCCAGATTGGAAGATGGTGTGCTGAAACTCGAGATTCCGAAACGTCCTGGTAATGATCAATCTCGCAGACGCATTCAGATTGACTAATATACAGAGAAAAGAATAGTTTCCTAATATGGTGAAAAGCATGCAGGAGACATCCATAAGGATGTGTTCTGCATGCTTTATTTTTCGGGTCCGATTTATATCTCTGCTGCTGCTTGCATCAGGGCATATATCTTACGTGTGGTATTCACGTTTCTTACGGTCATATAAGTATAGACTTTGGATCCTACAAGCTTGTTCATGCCACTTCTACCTGCGTCCTCTCTGCTGACTGAATATAAAATGGCTCCGGGAACATAGATCAGTGTACCGATTTCCGGTTTGATGGGCAGTTTGTCCAGCACAGAGGGATCATTGATTTCATCCCAGAGAAACAGTACATCACTTTTGGCCGTGTCATCATTAGCCCATTCCGCTGGCAGCGCCTGAATAACGGATTGAATTTCATCCATATTTCGCACCATCACTCTGATCTTTAAGCCGAAATCGGCCGCGATGGCCTGTTCTAGCACAAGGGATATCTCCCTATTTGCATCGTCACGTTCCAGATGATTGGCAAAAATAATATTGCCAGAATTGATGTAGGTAACGACATCCAGCATGCCTGCTTGTTCAAACGTTTCTTTCAGCTGCTTCATATTGATTTTATTATTTCCGCCTACATTAATGCCTCGTAGCAAAGCCACATAAATCATATGGGCGCCCCTCCAATTTCTTCAATTCACCGTTTTAACAAAAGGACAGATACTCGAAAAGATGAGCAGTATACTCATCTCCCAACAGATCTTGCAATAAAGGTTCCACTTGCTCCAGATACTCGGGCTTGGTTTCATAGGTTTCTTCATCTTTTACTTCTCCAGCATAACTTCGTGCTGCTTCAATCAGGATAGCTAGTGCACTGAAAAAGTCAGGCAGCGAGTCAGCGACACGATGAGGTTCTCCTCCTGTAAAAGCCGCATATACAGGAGAATTCGGCGATTCAGTATCTACAATTAACGGATCATCGTTAAAGTTTGCGATAACGACGTGACTTTTTGGCCAAGTGGAGGACTCCTCATAAGGTTCATTCATGCCAATCCAGCGGAAACCTAGTTGCTGACGAAGCAGATGTTCAGGTGCGACAAAAGAGATCAGTGCGGCATCACCGATCTCGACGGCGGCATTTTTCATTTTGAGTGTACCTTCAGCTTCGGAATCCACCATTTCATAGTGGCTGTAGAGGTACTGAAGTTCCGGTGAAAGAGGTATTCGTGCGTCCACTTCCGGCTGATGATGTTGTTCGCGAGGACGCAGATCATGATTTTGGAAAAGTCCATAAGCTTCATTATATAAATCCTGCTGTTCCACAAAACGGCTTAAGGCCGCATCCAGTTGTTGCATGGTGTCTGATTCCTCCCGATGAATTGGTTTAGTACTACACCGATCATTTGATTCTTGGCTATAAGCATTATACTATATCAAAGATGAATTCAAAAAAACATTTGAATACGTTTACATTTCTGAGTGGACATGGTATACTTTCACTCAAATAAGGATTGTTACTGCTTCGGGCAGGCAAAACCTGAGTATCATTATGCGTGGACTTTGTCCCATTCATAGTGATGTTCGGGTTTTTTTGCATTCTACGGTCCATATTAAGGCTAGAAAACAGAGGACGTACTGATCCCAACACCAACATCACGCTGTACAGAAGAAAGGGGAGCATTAGCATTATGAACAAGAGAAAATGGTTAAACGGTTTTGCCGCAGGTTGTCTCAGTATAATCCTGGTGATTAGTGGATGCGCATCCAAAGCGCCGCAAACCGCGAGTGACACACCGAATCAGACGACAGAACAGGCAGAAAATGAAACTCAGGAACCTGCAAACAACCAAGCCGCCAAAGGCAGAACGGTGATTACAACCGACGGTGAAGTGGATGATATGAACTCGGTCATTCGTTTCCTCTTGTATTCGAATGAGATGGACCTCGCCGGAATTGTACTGACCAGTTCGGTGTATCATTATGCTGGAGACGAGGAAGCGGGGATCAAACCGTTCCGGTGGACAGGCACACAGTGGGTATACGACATGATCGATGCCTATGGAGAGATCTACCCGAACTTGTCCAAACATGCGGAGGGCTATCCGGAGCCAGAACAGCTTCGAGCGATGACCAAGATCGGTAATATTTCCGATAAAGGGGAGATGGAGAAGGAAACCGAAGGTTCCGAGTTCCTCGAAACTCTTTTCCTCGACGATGACTCCCGTGATCTGATTGTTCAGACCTGGGGTGGCACCAATACCACAGCCCGAGCGCTGAAATCGATTGAGGAACAGTACAAGGACACGGCTGAGTGGGATGCGATTCGCAAAAAAGTCAGTGAAAAACTGGTCCTGTATATCATTCTCGATCAGGATGACAGCTACAACGAATACATTGCGAAGAATTGGCCGGATATCCGTATTCTTAATGACCAATCGAACTTCTGGCATTTTGCCTATGCATGGAAGATGCATGCCGAAGAAGTGAACAGCAAACTTCATGGAGACTGGATGGTCAAGAATATTCTGAATGGACATGGCAAGCTGATGGATATGTATGCATCGATGGGTGACGGCAAAATGATCAAAGGTGAACTGGCCGAAGAACAGCGGGGAAGTGCTGAATATCTCAAGAACAATCCGCAATATGACAAATATGATTTTATATCAGAGGGTGATTCTCCTTCCTTCTTTTATCTGATCGATAATGGGCTGCGCAGTATGGAAGACCCTTCCTACGGCGGTTGGGGTGGACGCTTTGGCGTCGTGAACGACAAGCTGTTTAGAAATAATGTGCTTGATTACGATCCCTATACGAAACGGTATGAAGCCGAGTACTCTTTGATGAGATGGTTTGACGATATCCAGGATGATTTTGCAGCGCGTGCAGACTGGGCAGTTGCAGACACTTACGAAGGTGCCAACCATAATCCGTCATTAACGATTAAGGAAGGGCTGGATCTGAGTGTGAGTCCTGGGGAGGAAGTTACTCTTCACGCGGAAGGCACAGACCCGGATGGAGATCAACTGACGTATACGTGGTGGAGATATTTCGAAGCGGACACGTACGAGGATTCCAAAGTGGAACAGAGCAAAGTTCAGCCGGAAATGGCGGGTGACCTGTTGCTTGGTTTGCATCGTGAACTTGTCAAGGATGAACAGGTAGATACGATAAAATTGCAGGGCAGTGACACAGAAGTAGTGACATTCACCGTTCCTGACGATGCCAAATCGGGCGATACCATTCATATCGTTGCTGAAGTACAGGATGATGGAGAGCATCAGTTGAAGCATTATCAACGTGTGATCTTAACCGTGAAATAAGGAATAGAGGGGCTGTCCCAAAAGTCATCAACATGGCTGGCGGGACGCCCCTCTTATTGGTGTAGTCTCATCGTAATCGATCCGTTAACGCTGGATGCCTGACCAGAAGACATTCCAGGTAATCGCCAAAGCTTGTTCATAGGATTGCCGAGTCTCATACACGAGCTGTACATCCAGTCCATCCATCACGGTGACAAAGGCTACAGTGGCTTCTTCCGGACTCAGACGTATATCGGGATGTCTGGTAAATACGGCTGCCAGCTCTTCCTTCAATGTCCCGAGGTACGTTCGATACTGCGCGAGCACAAAATCATGCACCTCCAGCGGTGTGATAAAGGACAGGATATACATAAAAGCAACGTTAGGGTGAGTCAGGAAACGATTTTTGTGTTCATGCAAAAAGGCATATAGCTGCTGATCCAGCGTTTGGGTAGCAGACTCGCTGAAAAATTGGCGTACAAACCGCTGTTCCTCCTGCACGACTTCCTCATATAACTCCAGCAATAACGCTTTTTTGGATGAATAATGATAAGCCAGGGATTGCTTGCGAATGCCTGCCTCTTCGGCAATCTGCGCCATCTTGGTCCCCTCGTAACCCAGACGATTAAAATGTTGAATGGCAATTTCCTTGATTCGTTTTTTACTCAATGTCTACCTCCAGTTGGCGAGCTGTATACCTCTGCTGTTTTTGGGAGTATACCAAATATAACAAGATATATACCACAAAAATGCCTATAGAGATAGCATACACGACCGTATAGGAAAATGCAGAAGCCACAACGCCCAGAATTAACGAACCACCGCCAATCCCGAGGTCAAAGAAATTAAAGAAGGAAGCCATCGCATTCTCATGCTCATGTTCCTCCACAAGATTCACACACCAGGTCTGAATTGCCGGGAATATGGCACCAAATCCAAAGCCGTATAACGCGCCAGCGATCAGGAATTGCACATCATTCTGAGCGATAATTAGAACCAACAGTCCTGCAATTGCAAACACGGCAGAAGGCAACAACACGGAGCCTGGTCCCAATCGATCAAACATTTTCCCCGAGAATAGTCGGACGGCGAAGCTGGCGATGGCAATGACAAAGAAAAACCAGGCTATATTCTCAAACCCTCTTTCGGCGGCGAACAAAGCTACGAAAGACATGATTGAACCGGCTGCAACGCCAACGAGCATAATCAACAAGGAAGGGAAGAGTACTTTCTTTTCGATCAGTTTCACCGAAGGGACATGGGTTTGCGTGGATTCGCTATTAACTCCTGTCTTCGGTTTTCTGGATACAAACACTGTCATCAGGAGTGCTAACAGCAAAATGCACATGCCTCCCATAAACAGGCTCTGATAGTCGTACTTAAACAACAGGCTGGTGCCGATCAGCGGACCAATGGATATGGCGACGGTTTCCCCTACACCGAAATACCCCATGCCTTCTCCCCGGCGATCCCTGGGTATGTTTTCTGTAGCAATCGTCGCAAAATATGTCGTTGCCAAACCAAATCCGAATCCATGGATCACTCGGAATACGAGAATCATCCAAATACCTGACGATAGGTAGTATGCACCTGTCATTAATGCGCAGATGGTGATGCCGATAATCAAGAGATATTTTTTATCTATTCGAGCTGCCAAAACAGATGTGAAGGGGCGAATCAAGATGGCAGAGAACATAAATATGCCAGTAACAAGCCCGATCTGGGATGCTTCTCCACCCAGACTTGAGACGAATAAGGGTAAGGTGGGAAGCAGCATTTCAAAGGCCATGAACAATAATGCGTTGGCTAACATGATAAAAATGAATGATCTTCCCCATAGTTGCTGAGGAGTTGGGCTGTGTGTTGAAGTCATCATGGTTTTCCTCCGTAAATGTAATCTCTGTCGCGCGACATGTTGAACTGAGTTTACCTGACGATAGTCAGATTGTAAAGTGGGTATTTCGAGCAATGGTTCATGATTTATTTGTGAATGAGAGAAGTAATTAATAATTTTTAATCCATATCCCAACATTTTCCGATATAATAATCAGATAAAATGATTCGAGAGAGTACTACCTCAGAGAGGTGATATGAAATGACGATTGATGTGCTTGTCAGAAATAATGTTAAAGTGCTTGGCTCGGGTACCCAAACGATTGTATTTGCGCATGGTTTTGGATGTGACCAGGACATGTGGCGTTACATCGTCCCTGCTTTTAGCGAAAACTATCGTGTAATTTTGTTTGATTATGTTGGATCTGGCGAATCTCAAATTAACTATTATGATGCTGTTAAATATAGCAACCTTGAAGGATACGCCCAGGATGTGCTGGAAATTATGGAAGCACTTGAACTAAGAGATACCATATTTGTCGGGCATTCTGTCAGCAGTATGATCGGCATGCTGGCATCCATTCAGAACCCCCAATATTTCAAACAGATCGTCATGTTGGGGCCTTCCCCACGTTATGTGAATGATCTTCCAAGTTATTATGGAGGTTTTGATCGGAATGATATCGATGAATTGCTTGAGATGATGCAGATGAATTTTATAGGCTGGGCAAGTTATCTGGCACCGATTGTGATGAACAATCCGGAACGGAAAGATCTGACGGAAGAGTTGGAGAAAAGCTTCTGTTCCAGAGATCCGCATATTGCGAGACAATTTGCCGAAGTGACGTTTTTATCTGACTGTCGTATTGATCTGGAGCAGGCAACTGTACCAACCCTGATTCTTCAGTGTTCCGAGGACAGTATTGCCCCGGTTGAGGTAGGGGATTATTTACACGCTCATCTGAAAAATAGCAGGTTGCAACAGATGACGGCCAAAGGACATTATCCGCATCTAAGTCAACCGGAAGAAACGATCCGAATGATTAAGAATTATTTGACGAGCGCATAAAATTCGGAAGAAAGGCTGTTATTGATGGATACCCAACTAGATTCAGCGCCCTGTGGATACTTCTCTATCTCTGATTCGGGCATTGTACAATCGATGAATCAAACTTTTCTGACGATGCTTGGATATGAACGCGATGAGTTGATAGGGCAACATATTGAGTCAACCATGTCGGTGAGCAATAAGGTATTTTTCCATACGTATTTCTATCCCTACATCCAGTTATATGGACATGTGGACGAGATGTATTTCACGTTCCGTACTCGTGACCAGCAGGCTGTTCCCGTGCTGCTTAACGGAGTTCGTCAGACCCGTAATGGGGAAAGCGTCGTGGATTGTGTCGTTGTAGTCATGCGTAAGCGAATCGAACATGAGAAGGATATTTTGCATACCAAAACCAAACTGCAAGAGCTGTATCAAGCGACCCAAGAAGCGAATAAGGAGCTTGAACGATTACACGAGGAATACAAGATCAAAGAGCAGGCGCTAATGAAAGTGAATGATCAGTTGGAGACACTGGCTTCCACCGACCTACTGACAGGACTGAAGAATCGCAGGTTCTTTCAGGAGAAAATGGCTGAGAAACTATTGCTATTCCAGGAGAAGCAACGTCATTTCTCTCTTCTGGTTGTGGACATTGATCATTTCAAAAGTATTAATGATACGTACGGACATCCGATCGGAGATTTGGTGCTCGGCAATCTCGCGGGGCTGCTGCAATCGGTATCACGAGGTACGGATGTGGTGGCACGTTACGGCGGAGAGGAATTTGTCATCATCCTTTCGGATTGTGAAGAGGAGCAAGCGAGTGGCATCGCAGAGGGATATCGTTCACAGGTTGCTTCAGCCGACTGGGGCGAATATAACATTACCGTGAGTATTGGTGCGGCCACTGTAGTCGAGAAAGATACGGAACAGACCTTGTTCCAAAGAGCGGACAACGCCCTGTATGCCTCCAAAACCGGAGGACGAAACCGAGTGACACATGCAGCGCAGATGGTAAGAAGTTAAGGGTTGGATTGGATCAAAGTAAAACCATAAGAAGCCTGTGCAATGATAAGGGAGATGATTCCCCTCATGCACAGGCTCTTTTGTTTGCGTGAAATAGGCTGGGCTAATTCCACTGGAGTAGTAGTATCTGATTAACTTTACCGTGGTGCAAGATAACCATACGCGTTCGCCGGAGAATTCGCCTGAAGACGAAAATCTTCGTTGGACTCATCCATAAATGCCGGTTTCACATATATAGAGTGTGCATCGTTACCAGATCCCTTGATGTAGGCGGCGATGCCGGAGTAGGCTTTATTTTTCCAAATCCATAGAGCATCTTCCGGTTCTCCCGGTGAGTAATAGACATTATGGTCAAACACATTGCCGGTATTGCTAGTATATTCGTTGTATATCAGCACATCCGAGCTGCCCGATACGAGAATGTTACGCATGAACGTATTGTTCATCGTCCGTGATTGCATGAATAACTGTCCATTGCCTGCATCCAGCGTATCATTCCCAACCAGCGTATTGTACATGATCTTACTCTCCTCGGTAGATCCCCGTTCCTCGTCATATCCACCCATGGCAATGCCCGTAAGTCGGTTGGAATAAATCAGGTTATCCCTCACCGTAATGTTGCTTGTCGAACGTCCGGCATGCTCCGAGGCAATCTCAATTCCAATATCGCTCCGATATACCCGGTTTTGGTCAATAATATGATCTTTCCCGCCATCCACATAGATGCCGCCCGCCGAATTGCTATCATTGGGCAGGTCTGTTCCGTAGGAGGGGTTGTTATTGGACGTAATATCGTATACTTCGTTGCCTCGTACAATGCCGTTCCGAGCCTGATCGTATGTATCATCCTCAGACGTACCCTCGGACCCGATCAGATCAATACCAATATTGTCTGAATCATGGATGATATTGTCCTGGATGGCAAAGGTATCAACATTACCGTTGACTGCGAGTGACTCGCTTGAACCAAGTGTAAGATCATACAATTCATTATCCTTGATGATGATATCGCGTAAAGCTTGAGGGTGCTCTGTGCCATAGATGGCAATACCGTGGGCATCCCTGCCCCGCAAATCGGGACCTTGAGGAGTTGCGTAACTAGCAATCGCGTGTATGGTGTTGCCTAACAGCTGAATATGCACACCTGCTCCGTGGACATAGATCCCGGTTGGAACTTGGCCCCCAAGTGTGGTTGCAAAGTTACGAATTTCGAGATTCTGAATCGTGATATAACTGGCATTTTCAATTTCAATCAACCCTTCAATGCCCCGGACAGATAAACCTTTACCATCAATGATAACCTGCTCCTGAGGATAACTTGAAAATAGGGTTGGATTAGCGGAAGAATTACCGCTCTTGGTGATTTTGACTTTCTGATGATAGACACCTTCACGCAAATAGATCGTGCTTCCTGGCGAAGCGTGGTCGGCTGCGTGCTGCAACGTTTTCCAAGGAGATTGAATCGTTCCTTTATTCGAGTCGTTTCCTTGGGGTGATATGTAATGGATGACCTGGGGATCAGACTTTTGAACAGAAACGGGTTCCTTCATGGCAGATGTATGATTCTGACAACCGGATACGAGCACCATCAGAATCGGAATTATAAGTAAAACTAAGCGAGTCAAATCGCTTCCCCCTTGCATTTAGCTTTGAAGATCGATTATAGCAGATTTGAACGGGTTAATAAGCCATGATATGCTCTTATAAAATCAGCGAGGAGAGTGCTCATGAATACATTAACGATAGCTGAATTAGTAGATCGGGAGAATCACGCATGGGAAGAACTCAAGGAACTCCTGGACAGCGGGCAAAATACATATGTGTATGTTCCAGCAAAGCAGGAGGTTGGAGAGGATACGCTCTATCGTCTGCAAATAAGCACCAAATCCTATTTGGGGGCTGTTGCTTATGAGACAGAAGGCATTGTACTTGACCATGGCTGGATCACGCTGCTTGGTGCGGGTGGTGACAGTACATCGGGGAGTCTAACCAGTTGGAATGGTGTGAGTGAGCAACCTTGGGTAGATGTACTGGAAGGCATGATGGTCGTCGCATATGATGCGGCAGGCGGTTTCTTCGGAATGGATACAGGCAAGTATGGCCGCACGGGACAGGTCTATTATTTTGCACCGGATACACTCGAATGGGAATCGACAGAACTGACATATTCAGGTTTCATGAATTGGCTCGCAAATGGGGATCTGGAGCAGTTCTATCAGAACTTTCGCTGGAAAGGCTGGCAGGAAGAAATGTCTCAGCTACAGACAGGACAAGTATTTGCCTATTATCCACCACTTTGGACACAGGAAGGCAGCGGTGAGAGCAGTAGTAAAGCCCCAATTAGCGTAATGGAGGCCTGGAAGTTCGCACTGGACGGGAAATAGTCAACAGGCTGCTGTATTGAGTGATCCACTTTTAAAAAAACGGCATTTCTGTTCCAAACTAAAAGAGGCTCGCGCTTGGCGCGGGCCTCTTACTGTTGAACTTTTAATTATCGGATGCAAGCTGTTTAATGCCTGAGCGTGATGCTCTGCTATGCCAGACGGTCAGCCCGAGTGAGACAACGCAGACGAACAACAGACAAGCATATACCACATGATAAGCTTCCTCGACTGAGACTCCCGGAATGCTGTGCAGCAGTAGCCCACACACCGCTACAGACACTGAACCACCGAAGAACTGAATCAGTTGTAGCATGCCCATACCGGAACCTATTTGCGCTTTGGGTAGCACTCGTGACGCTTCATTATTCAGTGAAGCCATGGAGGCTGAGAGTGCCGGTGAGAAAAAGAGATAACCACTGGTAACGATCAAGGCGGACTGATCAAGCCCGAGCATGAATAAGGCAAGTACCGCTGCGAGCAGGGTGTGTCCGATGATCATGAATCGCATATTGCCATAACGGTCGATCCAGCGCCCGACGAAACGAGTACCGAATGCTGCAACGATTGCCCCAGGAGCAATCAGCAAACCAATGGCCAGCGAAGAGCGCCCATACAGATCAGCGAGCACAAGCGGCATCAAAAACAGATTGCCCAGATTCACGACGAGCACGCAGAATCCGATAAGGATTAGCCGGGTATATCCCGGCGTTCGGAACACTTGTGGATTCACAAACGGCAGATTCGCTTTACGGATATACAAGAGGTGTGCAATAAGCGAGATAACGCCTATGGCGAACCATAACCAGGACTGCTGGGTGATCGCTACCAGAAGTGTAGTGGCGTTAATGACGGTTAATATAGCCCCAATGAAGTCGAACGGCTGATCTGTTTTGACCGTTTCCCGGGGGAGGAAATAGAGCAATACGGGCAGGGCGAGCAGGACAAGCACCGTTATGGCAAAAAGTCCATTCCAGCCCCAGTACTCACTAATGAGTCCGCCGACAATGGGGCCCAGTCCAAAAGCCATCGCACTACCTGATGAGATCAGCGCGATGGCAGCTCCGCGCCGTTCCACCGGGATGTAACGACTCGCAATGACGAGACCCAGACCGGCCATAACCCCTGCACCCGCAGATTGCAGTATGCGTGTCAGCAACAGGATCGCGAAGCTATGCGCGAACAATCCCAGCAATGAAGATAATCCCAGGATCAGGAGTCCAACCGTTAGCAGTTTGCGTACCGGAATACGGTCTGACAATCGACTGTAGATCACCGTCGACAAAGCGTAACCAATCGAATAGCTTGAGATAACCCAAGACCCCAGATCTGATGTAATCTGAAGATCATGAATAATGACTGGCAAAGAAACATTGAACATGGTGGTATTCATCACAACGATGAACAGGCAGCATGTCCAGAGTGGCATGACAATTTTATCTTTCACGTAACCATTCCTGTCTTGGGTATGAATATGAATTCGGATCGAACCTCAAAGGAAATTTTGTATAAAAGCAATATATCATTTTACACTCCATTTCATCATATGGCAATAATGTCATACTGATTCGTTCGAATGTGATGAGCACAGATAAATATTAATAAAAAACCATAGACGAATTTCCTGAATTTAACTAAAATGATCATTGAACATACATAAGCAGATGGAGCAGCGGTTATGTAACTAGATATGTGAGTAATTAGCATGCTGAAAATGAAGGAGATTATACCCATGACTCATGCATTATTAATGTCCCACAGCGTATTTGCGACGCTTGATATGAGGCGAACCGCGCAGTTTTATGAAGAGAAGATGGGCTTTCGGATGGTCGAATATCTCGATGCCGAGGAACCTCATATCTGTCTGTATCGTGATCTTACCGAGATTATTTTGACCCAAAGCAACGGACAGAAGGTTATTCCCAACAGAGAATTATATGGCTATGGATATGACGCATATTTTATTACCAAGAACCAGGAAGATCTTCAGCAGGAATTGATCAACGCAGATGTAAAAATTGTACGTGCCCTTACTCACACAGACTATAATAACAAAGAATTTGTGATCGAGGATGTCGATGGACGATGGATCGCTTTTGGCATCAAACAGGGGTAACTAGGTACAGACAACAGATGTATTAATCGTAATGATGTTCAAATCGATAGCGGAGTATGTGAGGGAGTAATCTACATGGTAGAAGGATTTTTGTTGTTGTTTGCCCAGATCGGCTTAATTATTGGAGTGGCTTTAATAGCATCCGGATTAACAAATGGTTCAAACGGGAAAGAAAAGTTTAACTGGTCGGCGACCATCCCATCGGTATCCTGGGGATTATGTATCCTTATCCTTTCCATCTGTTGGTTGGTATTTAGATATCAACTTAATGCTTAAATATTTTGCGAGGATGCCTTAGATAACAACAGTATGTCTCGAAAGTGTACTCTTGTCTGTGTAAAAAATGTAAACAAACAGACGCCCTGATGAAGGGCGCCTGTTTCTGCATAAAACTTTTTAGTATAAGAGGTACGTCCTATAACTTTTATGCCGCAGTAACTTGTTTACCGCGATTGCGAATCCACTTAATGACATCCATCAGAATGACGGCGACAAGAGCGAGTCCGCCTGCAATCAGGAACTCATTCCAGCCAAACGTATCCGGGATGGCGAAGACGCCGCGCACACCTGGGATCAGTGTGATTGCATAGAGACAGAGACATACCAGGATCGAGCCAAGCACCAATTTGTTGGTCGTGAAGCCCACCTGGAAGATGGTCTGTGTGTTGGAACGTGCTGCAAAAGTCTGGAGACTGCGTGCCAGAATCAGGGTTGTAAAGGCCATAGCCACACTGATTTCCTCCGAGATGCCAAGTCCGATATATTGGGATACGATAACAGCCGCACCAATCAGGACACCACGCGTAATCACAGCCTGCAGGGTTCCGCCTGCAAAGATGCCTTCGTTAATATCACGCGGTTTGCGCCGCATGACATCCGGCTCGGCCTTCTCGGTACCCAGGGCAATGGCAGGCAGGGAGTCATTCACCAGATTAATGAACAGCAGTTGAAGGGCCGTGAACGGATTAACCCAGCCGACGATCAGGGCAAACAAAATGGCAATAATGGCGCCGAGGTTACCGGCAAACAGGTATGCGATGGCTTTTTTGATATTATCAAATACCATCCGCCCAACACTGACCGCATTCACGATGGAGACAAAGTTATCATCGGTCAGAATCATGGCAGCCGCATCTTTGGCAACATCTGTTCCGCTGCCCATGGCTACGCCGATGTCAGCTTGTTTCAGCGCTGGTGCGTCATTAACTCCATCTCCAGTCATGGCTGCAACTTTTCCTTTGCGCTGCCATGCACGAACAATCCGAATTTTGTTCTCGGGAGATACCCTTGCGTAGACCGAGATGTGTTCGAGTTGTTTATCCAGCTCCTCATCAGACATTTTGTCCAGTTCGGCTCCGGTAATGGCGAGATCGTCCGGTTCGGCAAGGCCAATATCCACACCGATGGCCTGAGCCGTCGTTTTGTGGTCACCGGTAATCATGATGGTGCGAATGCCCGCTTTTTTGGACTCTTCAATAGAGCCGTACACCGCTTCACGCGGTGGATCAATCATCGCTGTCAGGCCAACAAGCGTCAGATCATGCTCGTCATCAATGGTGACCTGGTTTTTATCATCGAATTTTTTGTACGCATAGGCCAGCACACGGAAAGCCCGTTTGGAGAAGGCTTCATTTTTTTCTTCAAACTGTGCACGAATCTCAGGTGTCAGGGGCTGAACTTCACCGTTAATAAACACATGGCTACAGCGGCTGAACAACACATCCGGACCACCTTTGGTCAGCAAAGCCGTCTGTCCTTCAAACGTGTGAACCGTACTCATGAGTTTTCGATCCGAGTCAAAAGGAAGCTCGGCTTCACGCGGGAACTGGTCACGGATCTCGTTGTAATCCTTGTTTACCCGGTTGCTGAAGGCAATGAGGGCCACTTCGGTAGGATCACCCAGTTCCTTGCCTTCCTGGTTAATATTCGAATCATTGCAGAGCACTGCAATATGTAACAAACGTCGTTCCTCTTCCGACCACTGATCCGGATCATCGGGGAATTCATCCTTGGTACCATGGGGAATGTAATAATCCACAACGGTCATCTTGTTCTGCGTTAGTGTACCTGTTTTATCGGTACAGATGATGCTGGCAGAACCGAGAGCTTCCACGGCAGGCAGTCTGCGAATGATCGCATGCTGTTTGGCCATCTTATTCGTTCCGAGTGACAATACAATGGTCACAATGGAGGAGAGTGCTTCAGGGATGGCAGCAACCGCAACGGCTACCGCAAACATCAGTGCATTCACGATGGATGGTCCGATATTCTCCGTACCCTCGGTTAACCATACGCGACCGGCTTCAATGGCAAAGATGAGAATCGACAAGCCAAGAATGAAAAAGCCCAGTTTTTTGCTGAAAGATTCCAATTTGCGCTGTAATGGCGTGTTCTTGGCTTCGGCATTTTCAATTAATTCAGCAATTTTTCCGATTTCGGTTTTGAGTGCCGTACCTGTAATGACGAGCATACCGCGTCCATATACGACCAGTGAGCCACTGAAGGCCATATTCCGGCGATCTCCAATAGGAGCTTCATCCGGGATGACATCGGCGTGTTTTTCCGCAGCTTCGGATTCTCCGGTAAGCATGCCTTCGTTGATTTTCAGACTGCCTGATTCCAAGATACGTCCGTCGGCCGGAACATAATCTCCTGCGTCCAGCATAACAATATCACCAGGCACGAGTTCCCTTGCTGGAATGGTCTTTTTCTGGCCGTCACGAATGACCTTGGCCTCGGGTGCAGACATTTGTTTTAACGCATCAAGCGAACTCTCGGCTTTTTTGGTCTGCACTACACTGATCACGGCATTAAGCAAAATAACCAGGAATATGATCAACGATTCAATCAGGTGTCCAAGTACAACCTGTACCGCGGCTGCAATCAGCAGCACGATGACCATAGGATCTTTGAAATTTTCGAGGAACAGTTTCCAGACTGGCGTTGCATCTTTACCTTTTAACTCATTATATCCTTCCGTTTCAAGTCTCTTGGCAGCTTCGGAGGTTGTGAGTCCCTTAGAGGAGCTCTGTACATCCTGAAGGGTTTCCTCTGCACTGTGTCTATAGTGTTGCAATTGACCAGCTCCTTGAATATTAGATTTCTCTGTGTATTACCCTTACGGACAAAATCTAGAATCGTTTCATTTCCATAATTTTTTATGATTATAAAATCTATAAGTTTTCAGCGGAGCTGAATATCCCTCAATAGTGCTTCGATCAGAAGTTTTTCTTATGTACACAGTATTTTTCATAATGAGCCGAGATATGCTTCATTCCCAATGTTATTATTTCCAGTGATGCAGAGACATAACATGCATCACTGGAATGAAACTTATGGTGGTGTGAACCATAGAGGAATTTTAGATCAGACGATAGCCTGGAGGCAGGTTTCCAGTACGCTGAATTCTACGGACTTGTGCTGAAGTTAACCGCTGATTCGTAGCAATTAACGATTCTACATCTCCTCTTCTAAGGATGTCGTCCAGTTCACGAATATTGCGATTGCCCCGCAGAATAACGAAATTAGCACGAAAACGTGACCGATCAAACAATACAAGCGTGGCATTCGGATTCGTAGAGAAGAACCGTAGACTCTCAATCCCGGTCAGGACTGCGTCGATATCAGCAATACCCAGGTTACCACGGTAAACTCTTCGTAATCCCCTGAACTTCTCTTCACTGTATACGGCCAGTCGAGGATACGTGCGAGAGATCGAAACAGGTTTATCCATATGATGTTCCCCCTTTGTTTACAAGACAAATCTGCCTGGATGACAGATGGATCTATTCAACAGGATATGTTGAGAGGAAAGGTAGGGATTGGATGATAGTCTCAGAGAACCATATATAGGTGTTGGATCAGAAACTGTGTGCACCATCACACATGGACATATCGGGGTCTGTTACGCTATTTCATAACGAACAGTGTTTAATCTAGTTTGGAGGGGAACCCATATGTTTTGTTATCAGTGCGAACAGACGCCGAGTGGCGGGTGTACCGTGGTTGGGGTATGCGGCAAAAATGAAACGATCGCAAGTTTGCAGGATACGATGATCTTTGCGTTAAAAGGGATTGCTGCTTATGCGACTCATGCACGCCAGTTGGGATATCATGATCCTGAGGTGGATCGGATTACACATGAGGCATTATATATGACATTAACGAATTCGAATTTTAATGTTCAAGAGCATCTGGAGATGGCGATGAAAGTCGGCAATGCAGCAATCCGCATCATGGACGTGCTGGATCGTGCGCACACAGACCGCTTTGGTATACCGCAACCGATAACGGTTAGTCAGAACCAGATCGAAGGACAGTGCATCGTGGTGACAGGGCATAATCTGTATGCACTGGAGGAGTTGCTGCGTCAAACCGAAGGGAAAGGAATCAACATCTATACTCACTCGGAAATGTTACCTGCGCACGGTTATCCGGCGCTGAAGAAATATGCCCATCTTAAGGGCAATATCGGTAAAGCGTGGTACGATCAGCGCAGACTGTTCGAACAATTTCCGGGTGCCATTCTCGCAACGACCAACTGTGTTATGCCGATCAAAGGCACATATGCAGACCGCTTCTTCTCATATGAAGTGGCGGGTCTGGAGGGTGTTGCCAAAATTATGAATGACGACTTCTCACCTCTAATTGAACGCGCATTGTCACTGCCTGCGGCTGATGTACAATCCGAGCAAGTCTTAACGACAGGATACCATCATGAGACGGTCATCGGACTTGCGCCCGAAATTATTCAGGCGGTAAAAGACGGTCATATCCGTCGATTCTTCGTGATCGCGGGCTGTGATGCGCCAGGCAAAGGCGGAAATTACTACCGTGAACTCGCTACATCGTTGCCGAATGATACCGTTATACTGACGACCTCTTGTGGCAAGTTCCGCTTCAATGATGTGGATTATGGTACGGTTGGAGACACGGGCATACCGCGTTATATCGACCTGGGACAATGCAATAATTCCGGTTCCACCGTGAAGATTGCAATGGCATTGGCGGATGCTTTTGGCTGTACCGTGAACGAGTTGCCTGTCAGCATTGTGCTGTCCTGGTTTGAGCAAAAAGCAGTAGCCATCCTGCTTGGCCTGTTCAGCCTCGGCATTCAGGACATTCGGATCGGACCAAAACCACCTGAGTTCATATCAGAAGGTGTCCTGGATGTACTCGTGGATATGTTCGGTCTGAAGTTAATTACAACGGCAGAAGAAGATATGAACGCGATGTTGGCATTGTCATAAGTGGATAAATGTAACCTATAGAAGATGTGTTAGAGCCTGCGTTTGTGCAGGCTTTTTTGCTACATAAACGATGTCATAGGTCCATTTACCTTGTATAAATGAACATGCAATGTAAGGAAAATTAGTTTTATTATCCTATTGAAGTTTTTTCGTGGAAATGTGTATATAGATAGAGGCATATTAGATCGAACACATCACAAAACACGGGTTTACCGTAACATGAGGAGATTGTACATAATGCATGAGAAGCAAGTTGAAGATTGGTTAAAATTCACAGGTGGCGCGGAGAACATCAAGCTTGTAGAGCACGATAAGGGTACAACGATGTTGATACTGAAGGACAGTAGCCGATTGAACATGTCGATTTTGGCTTCCATTGGTTATGAGGCAGATATTCGGGTAACGGGTGAGCAGTGCCATCTGGCAATAAAGGATGAATCTGTCCTGATCTACAACACGTTACTGGGTATGGGCGTTGGGGAAATGGAAGGAACAATATTACAGGAAGCAGGACACGGGAAGAAGAACAGATTTTCGATCTTACACTTTGTTTCCGATGTGTTTAGGCCCTTGATTCCTGCGATTCTCGGAGCCGCTGTTATTAAGATACTGCTCGCTATTATTACTCTAATGGATACGTACGGTTCAACGGATTCTTCTGCATTGATGGACAGTCAGACCTTTACGATATTCAGGATCATTGGAGACAGTGTTGTTTATCTACTGCCTGTATTGGTAGCCATCAGCACAGCGTACCGGTTGAAGAGCAATATCTATGTTGCTGCATCTATTGGCGGATTGATGTTCCATCCGGAGATGACCATGATGATGTCAGGTGAACAAGAGGTTCATTTCCTGGGCTTGCCACTCGTGTCCCAGCCTGCTTTTTACACGACTGCCATCTGGGTTATTCTAACGATCTGTGTCGCGTCCTATCTGGAAAGAGCCGTTCAACGAATAAGTCCAAAATTCTCCAAAGGGATTGTTGCTCCGTTCCTGACGTTATTGATCCTGGTTCCACTGGTATTCATGATATTTGGTCCTATCGGTACCTGGATCGATGAATATCTACCGGAGGCATTGGATTCACTGTTAGCTAATGTTCCAGTGTTGACGGTGATGTTACTGGGAGCAGTCTTCTCACTGATGTTAATTATGGGATTACACTACTGGCTGATTGCCATTCTAATTAATGAAATGGTTATGAATGGTGGTTCGATGGTGATTGCTGCCATGTTAGTGGCGATTGTTGGACAAGCGGGGGCCGCGCTTGCAAACGGAATTCGCTCGAAAGAGCCAGCATCCAGAAGACTTGCTTTCTGGGCAACGGGAACAGCCCTACTTGGAGTCGTAGAGCCGGCATTGTATGCGGTCAACATGAGAAAGAGATCCTCTTTCTACGCGGCATTGCTGGGTGGAGCTACGGGTGGACTATATTTCGGATTGTTATCTGTCAAGGCATTCGCTATGGTGGGGAATCCGAGCTTGGTCAGCCTCCCGCTCTTCATCGAAGAGGGCAGTCTGAATCTGTTACACACCTGTATTGGTGTGGTTATTGCTTTCGGTGTTTCAGGTGGACTGACGTATTGGATGGCAGGAAAAGGACAAAAACGGGGAAAGGTAGCACCGAAAGCCAGCATCGAGTAATACGTAGAACATAGTGTTGAAAAAATTAGCATTAAGGTTGTAAGAAAGAGCCTGTACCTGATGGTACGGGCTTTTTTGTTGTGTGTGTTTTCTGATTAATGTAAGTATGAGATGTATAATAGCTTTCCTCCATTTTATTCATGCCATAGCTTGTTGGTTATGGAGTTGTAATGTATTTTGATATAGTGAAACCTATAAATCTGGATGATCAATCCCTCTGAAAGGATAACCTATGTCTGATAACATGGAATGGATTGCTCAATGGAAGTCAACGAATGCAATAAGCAACGCATGGATAACGAAAGGCGAGCTGCATCACTTTTTCAGTCACACCTTGATATTTATCATTGATGGAAAAGCGATCTGGAATATAAATGGACACCGAGTTCACGTCTCCTATGGAGAATTAATTGCGCTCGAAGAGAACTCCGTAATGGAGGTCGTTGAAGGTGGCAATCTGGATCTGGCAGGATGGCATGTTCAGTTCGATACATATTCGGTCCTGCATGAGCGACGGGAAGCAGAGAAGTTCGAATGGCATGTACCGTCAGGAGAGGCGTATCAGAAGGTACAACTGTCGGGTGGAAGTCTGGCAAGTATCATTCAGCATTGGAGTGAAGAGGATACACAGGAACAGAGTGCAGGAGGGGTTGGGCACCAGCATTTGTTATATGCATTATTAAAAAATCTGTACCGGAAGCCAGAGGACAACAAACGGAAGCCAGAGCACGGCATACTGCGTTCCATTGACTACATGCAGCAGCATTATGATCAGGTGATTACACGTATGCAGTTAGCTCAGATTGCCGGAATTAGTCCATGGCATTACTCCCGCAAATTTAGCGAGCGATATGGTAAGCCACCTCTGGATTATCTGGCCCACTACCGGATCTATCGTGCACAGGAAGAATTGATATTAACAGATGCAACCTCACAGGATATTGCCAAAAAATCTGGATTTGAAGATGCTCATTATTTTAGCCGACGCTTCAAACAATTGACGGGCGTATCACCGAAAAGATATCGACAGACGATGAACGGGCGCAAGATCGTGTCACTGTCTCCCATCTGTGCAGAAATGATGATTCATCTCGGTGTTATCCCCCATGCCGTAGTGGTCACTCCAATCCTGTTGTCCCCACATCATCGAGAACAATTTATAGCGTATGGAGTGCAAATGCTGGAGGTTGCACAGTATGAGGTGGAGATAGATCTTGTTCGACAAGTTCAACCGGAGATCATGATTGGGAACGTATTAACGGAAGAAGTCAAAAGAGAGCTGCGCACGATTGCACCAATTCTGACGGGACTTCATCCAGATGTAGAGCCGTTGCTCCATCAATTGGCAGCCTGGTTTTTCAAAGAAGAAAAGGCTCATAGATTGCATCAGCAGATGAAACACGAGGTCCGCGTAGCGAAGCAACAGTTGCAACATATCATTCAATCTGCTTCCACAGTGATGTTGCTGCGGGTAGAAGCATTTGGCTATCGTTACTTGGGTGGGCACTCACACGGTGCTTCTCAATTGTTATATGAACAGCTTGGATTAGCATTGCCGCAAGCGCTGCAATCAGGTACAGCCTGGTTTAATCCTTGTTCACTTGATCTGTTGGCACAAGCCAATCCCGATTATCTGTTTGTGGAGAAGCGGATCATGCAGCATTTTAGTGCTGAAGAAAATATGACGAAACTATGGGAGAGTCCGCTATGGAACGACCTGAAGGCTGTGAAGAATAACCGGGTGTATTACGTTGATACTCATCTGTGGGTGGACGGTCATGGTATTACGGGACATACCTTGATCTTAAATCAGATTATTCGCAATCTTACAGAAACCAATCCTGTGTGAGCACAATAATCCAATTGAATACGCACGATATGCTATGGAAGGCACACTTCTTATTTGATACTATTTGATAATAATTATCATTATCAACATAATTAAGGGGCGAAGTATATCATGTCACGAAGATTCAAAGGGTTTGGCATCATGCTGTTGGTAATCAGTGTACTGCTGGCGGCATGTTCCGGTGGAGCCAAAGAAGAAAATACAGCAACTGGAACAACAGAGACGCAGACGGAAGGCGCAGCAGGGACAACGGAAGAAGCAGGGAATGCCAGCGGAACTAAAGTGGTACAGGATCAGTTTGGAGAAGTAACGATTCCTGCCAATCCTCAAAATTTAATTGTGTTCGATTCGATCTATGCCGAGTATCTAATTGAGATGGGTGTTACACCCCAAATCGTGTTGTTAACTCCGGAAGTCGAAGCGGAATACCGTCCTGCTTATTTTAAAGAACACGGAGTTCAGGTCATCGAAGTCGAGCAGTATCAATATAACTATGAGCAATTGCTAGCATTGTCACCGGATATGATCCTTACAGCAGGTGAAGGTATGGAACAGGGCGTATATGACGAGTTGTCCAAAATTGCTCCAACGGTGGCACTGGATGCCAACAGTGAAATGAAGCGTGCTATGCCGAAGCTGGCAGTCATATTCGACAAGACCGAAGAATCTGCCAAAGTACTGGCTGAATTCGACGAGAAAGCAGCACAAGCGAAAGAAAAAATTGCAGCAGCCCTTGGAGACAAGACAGTATTGGTTCTCCGGGTAGAGCACAATCGTTACCGTTTCATGGGTCCCAAAGGAGGAAGCAGCAGTGTTTTCTTCTATGATATCTTGGGCCTGAATAGTCCTGAAGCTATCAAAGACTCTACAGATTGGTTTAGCCAGTTCTCGCTTGAATTCTTGCCTGAGATGAATCCGGATTATATTTTCCTGGAAGACAGAACCCTCGTAGGGTATGACACGAAGAAATCTATGGAAGATCTGAAAGCAAGCCAGGTGTGGGCGAATCTGGAGGCTGTAAAGAATGATCATGTCTTCCCGTTGAAAACGAGTGAATTTGTATCCGGTGTTGGTCCAATTGGTTCTGTGAAGTTAATGGACTACGTTGTTGAAAAGTTGGTGCCATAGATGACTGTAGAGCCTCAACTGGATATTTATGATATTACCATCGTTGGTGGGGGACCTGCTGGAATGTACGCCTCCTTTTATAGTGGCATGAGAGCCATGCGTACCAAAATCATTGAAGCCAAACAGGAACTGGGTGGATTCATGCGTACGTACCCGGAGAAGCTGATCTGGGATGTGGGCGGGGTTGACCCGATTCGATGTGAGCAGTTGATTGAATCACTGGAAAGACAAGCGAGAACGTTCGATCCAACGATTGTATTTGGTCAGGAAATTGCCGAGCTGGAACGACGGGAGGACGGTGTATTTGAACTCATTTCCAAAACAGGCGAACGTCACTACACACGCACAATCCTGTTATGTGCTGGCAGAGGTATGACGCAGGTGCAAAAGCTGGCTATTGAAGGTGCCAACCGATATGAACTTACAAATCTGCACTATACGATAACCGACCTGTCCCGATTTGCCGGAAAGCGTGTTCTGATCTCGGGTGGCGGCGATTCCGCAGTCGATTGGGCGAATGAAATGGGCAAGATAGCCCGTGAAGTCATTGTGGCACACAGACGCCATGAATTTACCGGACACGAGTCGCCAGTTGCTCAGATGAAAGCTCAAGCCAACGTCATGACGCCATATAGCATCTCACGCTTATACGGTGCAGGTGACAAAATAGATCGTGTTGAGCTGGCCCATGTAGAGAATGGTGAGATTACACATGTTGAAGTGGATGAAGTCGTCGTAAGTCATGGGTATGATCGTGATTTTGGCAATCTTGTGCAATGGGGCCTGGCGCGGGAAGATTACGGCGTATCCGTTGATCAGCGCATGCGTACCAACATTCCGGGTATATTCGGAGCAGGTGATTTCATTACCTATGGAAGCAAAGTCAGGCTGATCGCTGGTGCTTTTAACGATGCGGTGCTCGCAGTCAACAGTGCCAAGACGTATCTGGAACCTGCTGCTTCCGATATGGCGGGTGTATCTTCTCACAATGCCCGGTTCTATGAGAAAAACAAAGCCCTTTTGTCATGAAAAGAATCCTGTGTAGAATGTAAACAAGCAAAACCCGTCTAACCACGAGATATTCTCGTACGTTAGACGGGCTTTTTCCGATTTAATGAAATGATTAAAATGCATCAATTTCCCATAATAGGCACTATGATTTTATGAATTATAGTTAATTGTCTATGCACTCCGTGATTGTAGCACATAGTATGTGGAGAAATATCACGGAGGTGAGTTGGTTGTTAAATAGACATGGGAAACGAATTTGTAGACGTAAATTTAAAAAACATTTTCATTGTGGTGTTAAGGTAAAAGTGGTAAAGGTTAAACCTAAAGTTGTTGTTAATGCACCGCAAGGTTCTCCAGGGATTCCTGGCGCACTAGGACCGATAGGTCCCAAGGGGGCGACAGGAGCTCAAGGGATACCGGGGCCGATCGGACTGCAAGGAGTTCCTGGTATACCAGGACCAGTCGGCCCTGCCGGAGCAGTAGGTCCTGTTGGCCCTGCCGGACCAGTAGGTCCTGCTGGCCCTGCTGGAGCAATAGGTCCTGCTGGCCCTGCTGGAGCAATAGGTCCTGCTGGCCCTGCCGGTCCAGCCGGGGCTGGAATATCTGATTTTCTAAGTGTTTTCCGGGCAGATCCCGGCACAGGTACTGACACAGTTCCAGGAAACGCTCCAATAACTTTAACTGGCGTTTTGGCTAATGTTGGAGGTGCATTTACTTTTGTACCGCCATCCTCGACGATAACAATCAATGAAACAGGAAGTTACTTTATCTCTTTCTCCATTCATAATCAGGGCGATGCTGATTTCAACCTTACAGTGAATGGGGTGCCTATTACACCCGTGCCTTTCACGGGTAATGGAGGGGGACCCATATCTGCTGAAGTAATTATTACGGTAACAACAGTACCAACGACGATCCAGCTGGTTAATGCAAATGCAACTCCTGTACAGTTGCATAATAATCTAAATACCACTGTGACCATACTAAAACTGACGCCTTAATTCCAATTTTCAATATAGTTTATGTTCGTAAAATATAAAAGTTTATGTGTTTTATCCAGTAAATAAGTCTATTTATTCAGAAGATAGATGACGGAGGTGGAGAGTGGCGGGACGATGACGCTGAAGGTCATCGCCGCTACTCTCTCCGTTTCCGAAGCCAAGCCCCCAAAGTGGGTAAGAGAATCACGGTGCTAGTAGCTACCGAAGGTATGGGGTCTCTAAGATTACGACCGTCGTTATGTTCAAGCTGGACAAGATACTTAAGCAAGAGGAAGCTCTGGTTAAACTTTTTCGATGATCTTAAAACATTTGCTTATCTGCACTCGTAGTTTGAAAACAAAACCAACATAAGTTGTCCATGTTGTGGATTAACATCTGGGGAATAAACAGATCCATACTCAGCTATCGGTTATCCCACAAAAGCCTGTCTATTTGCTGATTGAAAGAGCTTTCATTTCATCCGTATACTAAAGGTGTTAGCAGGTTGGGTGTCATAATGAGGCATTCATCGTAATAGGAAAGGATGATATGAAATGGGCAGATTAACTGGAAAAGTTGCAATTATAACTGGAGCCGCAAGTGGCATGGGATTGGCAGGTATTCAATTATTTGCAAGAGAAGGAGCCAAGGTAGTGGCTACCGATGTGGCAATCGAAGCTTTGGAGGAACAGGTTAAACAGATTGTAGCTGATGGCGGGGAAGCCATTGCGTTGAAGCTGGATGTGTCCAGTCCAGAGTCATGGAACGCTGTTGTGGAAGAAACCGTATCGAAATACGGAAAAATAGATATTCTGGTCAACAATGCCGGAATTCATATGGCCAAAGGCATTTTGGAAGCTGAGCTAGAGGATTGGGACAAGGTGATGTCCATTAATGGAACAGGTGTATGGCTAGGCATGAAGGCAGTCATTCCTTATATGCAGAAGAATGGACAAGGTTCCATCGTTAATACCTCTTCCATTGCAGCGATTATTGGTGGAATAGCAGATGCCCAGGGCGCGGCTTATAGTGCTTCCAAGGGATCTGTACGTTCACTGACCAAACACGGTGCACAATGGTTTGCCAAAGATAATATTCGTGTGAACTCCGTACATCCGGGTGCTGTATTTACAGGTATGGTGGAGAAAGCAGGCATCAAATCCCAGGTGGAGATGGGGGAGAATTACAAAAATCTTGCACCACTGCCTCCACATGCTGGTGAATCTATGGATATTGCTTATGCCTACCTGTTTTTGGCATCTGATGAATCCAAATTCATTACAGGTGTCGAGCTACCTGTAGATGGTGGCTGGATCAGCAACTAATTAAAATAAATGTTTCGACATACTAAAGAGGTACTGTATCTCAAGCTTCACGGGAGACAGTACCTCTTTTTAAGAACAGATACCACTACAGAGTCATGGCATAACATTACTTGATGGATTCGTTGCAGAATGGAGATTAGACCGATAAATCTCTTGGGATCGGTTCATGCGTGTGAATTCCAATAGTTGTTCTGCCATATAGGAGGCACTGTATTTGAAGTTGCTTTGCACCCAACCCGTAACTAAACCAAGAACGGCATTGGCCTGATAACAGGCGAGAAGTTCCTTATCCAACCGTGGATCAGGCGACAGATCGGTTACATCCTCCAGATACAAGTTCTTAAGTGTTATATAGAGCGTGTCCCTGAAATCCAGTAGCACGTTAGAATTAACCAGTAAAGTATAGAAGGAGGCATGAGCCAGCACATGGTCGAAAATTTGAATGGCTGAGGCGTTAAGGTCCTTAATATCGAAATCTCGGAAATGCTGATAGGGTGCTCGATAGGCTGATTTGAGATCGTCAATCACGTCATTTAACAATTCATTAAACAGGTCTTCCTTGTACACATAATGCTTGTAAAATGTGCTGCGGTTCAGATCGGCGGATTTGACAATATCGGTGATGGTTATGCTGGCTAATGGTTTACGGGACATCCATTCCAGAAGGGCTGTCTTCAGTGCCAGTTTTGATTTGTGTACTCTTCGATCGGTGTCAGATACGGCTGGAGACTTAAGCATGTATACACATCCTCCCTTACTTATCAATGATACAGTGTACAGGCTGTCAGATTACTCATACTACAATACAAAAATGTGAATATATGGTGACTTTGGTGTCGTAAACTGTCCGTAACGATGTGTTCTCCCTTATAATAAACCAAAACGGACGAGGAGATGGACTCCAAATGAAGAAACAAATGTGGATCATTGCAAGTGTTGCAGTTGTGATTGTAATCGGAACCTATCTGTTTGCAAGCAATACGGGCAAGGATGAGGCGGATACAGCCAATGCGCCCAACATCAGAAAATTGGTAGAAGATATCAGCACAGATAAAGAGACACCGGAATCTGCCTCCATCAATGCCAAACAGTTAATTGTCACCGATCAAGATAAAAAGACCACTACATATGATTTGCCTGAAAATGAATTTTTCCTTTCCATTGCGCCTTACGTGGACCAGACCCATCCCTGTGCAATTCATAGCTTGACCGGCTGTCAGGGGGAAATGAGCAACGAGGAGTTCAATGTTACCATTCACGATTCCGAGGGCAACACTTTAATGAAGGATTCCATGATGAAATCGGGTGCAAACGGATTTATGGATCTATGGGTGCCCAGAGATAGAACTTATCTCATTCGTGTAGTTCATGATGGGAAAGTTGCAGAGACCCAATTGTCTACATATGACAACGATGATACGTGCATTACTACAATGCAGCTAAGTTAAATCAGATGTTATCGATCCAAGGGAAGGGGATTGCTGAAGAGCAGTTCCTTTTTCCTGTTATTCGGAGAATCAAGATCACAAGTGACTTTGCATTGACAAAAATCCATTCCTACGGCATAATCCAATAGTGATAATGATAATTGTTATCATATAAATACATATAAACAGGGGAGAATACAGATATGAAAAAAGGATTAAACGGACTGTTGATCATGCTGGCCTTTATGCTGGTTTTGGCGGGATGTGGTAAAGCCAATACTACAACAGATACAAGTCAAGGTACCGATTCGGGTAGTGCTCCGGCTGAGGAGACCGCAGGTCCTGTTACAGTGAAGCATAAACGTGGAGAGCTTCAGCTGGACAAGCCGGCTGAGCGTGTCGTTACACTTGAATGGACGTATACAGAAGATGTCGTTGCCCTGGGAGTTCAACCAGTAGGTAACGCAGATAATGCTAACTATAAACTTTATGTAACATCCGAAGCAGCACTGGATGACAGTGTTACAGACATCGGAACACGCAGTGAGCCGAATCTGGAAGCTATTGCTGCATTGAAGCCAGATCTGATCATTGCTAATGCGGATAATAATACAGCGGTCTACGATCAGCTGAATGCAATTGCACCAACGATTGAATATGATCCGTATGATGGTGACGGCTATGATTATGACAAGATGACAGAGATCTTTAATAACATTGCAACGGCTCTGGGTAAAGAAGACAAAGCAAAAGAAGTTCTTAGTGATCTCGATCAGCACTATGTAGAAGCCAAAGAAAAACTGGCTGCTGCGGGGAAAGAAAACTTCAATTTTGCACTGACACAAGCGTTCACATATCAAAATGCAGCCAGCCTGCGTATGTTTACGGATAACTCTGTTGTTATTGGTACGCTCGACAAGATTGGCTTGGTTAATGATTGGCAGCCGGACAAGATGGAGAGTTATGGCTTCTCTACAGTAGGCATTGAATCTTTATCCGATGTACAGGACAGTAACTTCATTTATATTACACAGCCAGACGATGATGTTTTTGGCGCAGCCATGAAAGATAACTCGGTATGGAACGGATTGAACTTTGTGAAGGAAAAACGCATATATCAACTCGATAGCACAACATGGACATTTGGCGGACCGATCTCCTCCAAAGTATTGGTTGATGGAGTAGTCGAGGCGATTACCAAATGAGTTCGGTTCAAGGATCTAAGCCAGCTATGAATTGGCGCACAATAAGCATATATGGGGGCGGTCTAACCGCTCTCATCGTGCTTTTTTTTGTAAGTCTAATTTATGGAGAGGCATCCATTCCTTTGCATGTCGTTTGGGACGCTCTTACGGGCAAACAGGATACACTAGAGCACAATATGGTCTGGGACTTGCGCATGCCGCGTACAGTCATCGGTATTCTTGCTGGTGGCGCACTGGCTATTGCGGGCGCTTTGCTGCAGACCATTACTCGTAATCCACTGGCTGCTTCAGATACGCTGGGCATTAATGCAGGAGCATACTTTGTAGTGGTACTAGGAGCTATCGCTTTTCCAGGCCTGATAAGCCAGTCGCCTTTTCTCTTCGCAGCTCTAGGTGGTTTGCTGGCAGCATTTGCGGCTTATTTCATGGGCGGCGGACGAACATCAAGCCCGGTTCGACTTGCATTGTCCGGTATGATTGTATCGATGGTGCTTGGTTCATTTACAAGTGCATTACATATTTTTTTCTCCATGGAGACGCAGGGGTTGTTCCTGTGGGGCTCCGGAACACTCGTTCAGAATGACTGGAGCGGTGTGTCCTATGCTTTGCCTTGGGTGATTGGAATTACCCTTCTCGCGTTAATCCTGTCCAGACAGTGGGATATGCTGGAGTTGGATGAATCAACGGCTTCTTCCTTGGGACAAAAGGTTGGATTGGCTCGTGCCGGTGGTTTAATTCTCGCAGTATTGCTAGCTGCTGTGATTGTCAGTGTAATCGGGCCGATAGGCTTCGTGGGTCTGGTTGCACCTCATCTGGTTCGATTGAGCGGAGTACGTTCCAATCGATTACTTTTACCTGGTGTGTTCATATGGGGAGCAGCACTCCTGGTTGGGGCAGACGTCCTCGCCAAGATGGTGCATAACTCCAGCATGGAGCTGCCAACGGGTGCCGTTATGGCGATCATTGGTGCACCGTGGCTCATCTGGCTTGTTCTTACACGCATGAAGGCTTCGAACGGATCAGGCATGTCTACTTCAATGAGCACAGGAGGAGCCGCGCGTCGCTTTGCATTTGGCCCGATGGCTGTATTATTTTCAGTCATAACAGTCGTGCTTATCTTGCTCAGTACGATGTTTGGCGGTATGCGAATTCCTCTGGCCGATTGGTTACCGAGTCTATTCCAATCGGATGGACTGTTCTCCGCGCTGATTCAGCTTCGAATTCCGCGTACACTTGTTGCCGCAGGTGCAGGAGCTGCACTGGCAATCAGTGGTGTACTCATTCAGATGGCGGTACGTAACCCTCTGGCAGATGCTTCAATTGTCGGTGTATCCTCAGGTGCAGGGCTTGGAGCGATGATGGTTATCATCTTATGGCCGGGTCTTCCGATATACTTGCTGCCAATTGCGGCAATCATCGGTGCAGCCATTGCTGCAGTAGTTGTGTTCTCCCTCGCCTGGAAGAAAGGACTGAACCCTTCGGCGGTTGTGTTGTTAGGGATCGCGATGTCTGCCATTGCTGGAGCAGGTATTCAGATTCTGATTGTACGTGGTGCCGTCTACGGTAGCAGCGGGTATATCTGGCTGACGGGAAGCACCTATGCTCGTACCTGGGAACAGGTGAAGGTTATCGGATTATTTTTAGTTATTCTGGTACCTGTGGCTTGGTGGCTGGCGCGTAGATTCGAACTGTTGGTATTCGACGACAATAGTGCATCTGGACTTGGACTGGGTGTACGCCGTACACGATTACTGGCCATGACAGTTGGTGTATTACTTGCAGCAGGTGCTGTTGCTTGTGTAGGAACCGTCGGTTTTATCGGTCTGATTGCACCACATATGGTTCGGTTACTGACGGGGAATAAGTTAAGACGTTCGATGTTTTTATCCGCATTAGCCGGTGCAGTCATGTTGGTGCTGGCCGATACGATCGGCAGAACCGTCATGGCGCCAACAGAGATTCCATCAGGCATACTCATTGCGATTATCGGAACGCCGTACTTCCTGTATCTGATGTATCGTTCCAACTGGCGCAAGTCTGTATAAAGTAAAAGTGAACTTCAAAAATACCACAAATGATTTAGAATAAAAAATCCCGCTTATGCAGCGGGATTTTTAGCGTATATTCTCATTTATATATATATTGGTGGATGAATATCTGGTTGAGGATAATGATCCGGTTTTCGCATGAGAGCAGAAAGAGCACCACTTCCCGAATAAGGAAATGGTGCTTTTTGCTGTCGATTAATTCGGTACCAGTATGCCGCTGTCTTCCACGGATTGAAGTGCCTGTTCCAATTGGTCCCGATCCTGGACCAGCGCGAGCCGGACATATCCTTCACCCGAAGGGCCAAATGCACTTCCAGGCGTCACGATGACGCCCGCCCGGCTGACCAGATCCATGGCGAATTGCTCCGAACTGTCATAATGAGCAGGAATCCGCGTCCAGATAAACATGGTGGCATCAGGCTTCGTTATATCCCATCCGAGTCTGCTGAATCCTTCGCACAGAATGTCCCGACGTTCCTCATAGATTGCCCGTACCCGATCTACGTCACTCTGATCCCCGGTAATGGCGGCAATGGCTGCCTTCTGAATCGGGAGGAACATGCCGTAATCCATGTTGGATTTCAGCTTTTTCAACATGGATACTACAGCTGCATTGCCCATACAAAATCCGATTCGAGCACCAGCGAGCCCATAGGTTTTGGACAGAGAGTTGAATTCTACACCGACGTCCATGGCACCAGGAAAGGCAAGAAAACTTCCGCATGATTTCCCGTCGAACACGAGCTCGCTGTACGCATTGTCATGGAGGACGATGATATCATGTTTTTTGGCAAATGCGATCAGGTCCAGGTAGAACTGCTCCGGTGCCATTGCTGTTGTTGGGTTGTTGGGATAGGAGACCAGCATGAATTTGGCTCTCTGCGCTATATCCTTGGGTATCTCTTCCAGCTGAATGACATAATGATGTTCTTCCTTTTGAGGCATGTAATACAGCTCTGCTCCCGCCAGAAGCGGCCCATCCGCGAAAACCGGATAACAGGGATCCGGAACAAGAACAAGATCGCCTTCATCCACGATGGATAATGAGATATGTGCCAGACCCTCTTGTGAGCCAAGCAGGGAGCATACTTCGGTTTTGGGGTTCAGATCGACCTCGTACCTGCGCTGGTACCACTCACTGACAGCCTTCAGCAGCTCACTCTGGTCAGTGATGGCATACGTATAATTCTGTACATCTGCTGCTGCCTCACATAGAGCCTGAATAATATGTTGCGCTGGCGGGGTGTTGGGTGCGCCTACGCTAAGATCGATGACGCCCAATCCCTGTTCCAGACGTTGTCTCTTAATTTCAGATAATCGAGTAAATATGCCTTCATTAAAATGGTTCATTCGTTTGGCAAATTGCATGCTGCGTATCCTCCAGTCTGTTCAAACGCTTATGTCTATAATAGATGGGCGAGCTGCAAATGAGAAGAGGCGCTGACGAACTCTGTTTATGCAGGTTAAATCGCACTTCTCAAGTCAGTCTTCTTCATTTACAATTACAGGAAAAGCAGATGGAGGGGATCTGAAATGAGTGAACCTTGGGCTGCATCGATGAGCGGCGTTCCTTGGAACGCAGAGAAAATGGACAATGCGGTGAAGCAGCTGCGGAATCGCGCTACCGTTTCTTTTGTAGTCGGAGCAGATGGAATGGAAAATGTAGTGGACTTGGACGAGCGGGTGTTTTCCAAACGACCTGACTTGATTCTGAAAATATCGAATGTAGAAGAAAAGGGGCATTACACGGAAGACTTTTCCGGTTAATTAAAAATGGATTCTCTAATGCAGTTTGATTTCCGCTTTATCGATCACAGCAAAGGCCGTATTGCTGCCATGCGCAGACAAATGACTGATGCGGGGAAAGAGCACCTTCTCTACGAAAATATTCCTGAGGAACAACGGATCCCCTCCATGGCTCATGTGCATCTTTCCAAATTTCTGATGTAGAAAAATAATGAACAAGCCCGCTGTCAGAGCGGGCTTTTGTGTATTTAGAACGACCCAGCCTCTCCTTCTAGCGCTTGATTAGCCATGACCGGAGGAGAGGAACGGGTCATCACCCGCATGACGCTTGCGGTATTCTCCGGGAGTCAGCCCGTATCGACGCTTGAACATGCGGATGAACGAGTTCGCATTTTGATAACCGACCTGCATGGCGATGTCCTGAATCCGCAGATCCACATTTACAAGCAGCTCCTTGGCCCGTTCAACCCGCAGATTATTCAGATACTCGCTGAAGTTGATGTTGGTCTTTTCCTTGAAAATACTGGAGAGGTACCCTGGGGTTAAATTCAACTTGTCGGCGACGATATTCAAATTAATATCTTCCCCATAGTGATGATCCAAATAGTCCAGCACAAAGCTGATGACCGGATCGCGCGTTTCCGACTGACTGCGGACTGCCGCAAGTACTGGTTGAACGAGCTCCCGAAGCCATTGCCTGTACTGCTGCACGGAATGAAAACCCGCAAATGGCTCACCCAGTGGAGAAGGATGAAGGTCAGACCCGATGGGACTCAAATTCAGCTTCATCACGGTTTTGCCGATTTGTTCCACTGCGCCAAGAGCAAAGGTGCGGAAGTCCTCTGCGGCCGCATCCTTGTGCTGCAGTTGTTCCAGCTGGCGATCCACCCAAGCGAAAACGGCCTCCTCATTACCTGATTGCAGAAGATTGTGCAGCTCCTCCCCATAGGTTACCTTCACATGGAAGGCATTGGAGGAGGAAGCGCGCGGCTCTACAATAATCTGCGTTTCCCCATTCAGTCTCCGCTCTTTCAACAGGGTGGACAGATTGCTGTACGCATCGGTAAACGGGATTTCTCCGGAATTTACTGGACTCACTGCGATGGTCAGGTAGAGGGATTCTTCGGTAGCGAGCAATTCCTTCAGTGTATCCAGCGCCTGTAGTATACCGCTCTGCGGACCGGGATCAAACATCAGCAGTAACAGCTGATCCTGCTCGGGCTGAAGGGCAACACTGTTGTTTTGGCTGCTGCTGAACAGACTCTGAATCAGCTTCCATAATAACAGGGTATGCTGCCCGAATTCATCTGGCAGGGATTTGAAGCCAACCTTAAACAAAATGGAGACATAGGGCTGCTCGGGTTGCCGAACATCCTCAAGCTCTGCCAGGTAGGAGCTGAGCGGGATATTTTTCACTTTATGGGTATAAGCATACTGGCGTACAAGAGAGTTCTTCTGCGCAAGATCGCTTTGAATGTAGCGGTTATTCTCCAGAATAGAGCTCAAACGGTCGCCGATCATGGCGAATTCCTTTACACTGCTCAACTTGTCTGGCCCGCTGCCGGAATCTCGGTCAAGAGCGGCAATGAGGCGCTGAAGCGGCTGATTTAATCGCAGGCTGAAAAACAGGGACGAGAGCACGCTGATCAGTACAGCGGCTCCGAGCAGGAGCGCCAGCAGCAGCTGCATGCCGCGTATTTCCGCGCCAATTACCGCGGCCTGGGTTACCTGGACATAGGTAAACCCGGTTTGCTTGCCTTTCTCATAGAAGTAATACTGATCTCCAATGCGTTCATATCTGCCTCCGTCTGCAGGAAGCCGTGGATTTTGCGCGTTCCCTTCTACCGTGGTGAACAGAAGGCGCCCCTCGTTGTCCAGAATGTAGAACGGATTATTATCTGCATCGCCATAAGTGTCCTGCATACGCTGGGGATTCAGCATAACAATGCCGTACACGTCCTCGTAAGGAATAGCTTTCATCATGACCGGCATCAGTTGCCCGAGGGAGCGGGAAGAATGAACGGTGTTTTCCGTAAAAGCTACCGCAGGCATTACTTTGAGGAACTGATTGTTCATGGTTTGAGTTTTCCAGTAGTCCGGTGGATATTCCTTACTGTAATAATATTTGCCGAACATATCGCTGGCACTGCTGAGACCTTCCTTCTCCAGTACATAGTTTTCTTGTTTGAAATAGAGGATGAAATTGTCGATATGCAAAAAAGGATTGGCATACAGGGTGGAGAGGTCCGATTTGACCTCAGCGGGAACATCGTAACGGCGATTCTCCTTAATGTGGCTCAAAATGCCCAGATTGGCTGTCCAGGTGTCCGATTGAGTGAGGGCCAGAATCATGTTCTGGGTCAGCCGAAAGTGATTCTCATACCCTTCGACGGTCTGTGCAAGGCCCAGTTCATTTTGTCTGACCATCTCATGGTAAACTTTGTTGCTCAAGTACAGATGGGAGAACAAATTAAATGAAGCCAAAATCAGGATGACACTGAGGAAGCTCAGCATTAGCTTGGCAAACAGGCCATTCAGCGCGAATTTGCTTGTAAGCAGTCCCTTCATCATGACATTCCCCCTTGGATACAGCCGAGAATCGTTTGGTCTAATCCTATCATAGCGGCATAAAGCTGACACAAACAATATGCACTTTTACTGATTTATACGCGGATATCTGGAAAATAGGTGTATAGGCGAAAAGTTATATAACATGTAGATAGCGCTTTCCTAGGATTAATCGTTATAATTCGGAGACAAACCCGGGAATTTCAGGGGAAGTTATCTAACATTCAAGTCGATTTTCAATCATCACTAATAAAGAGGGGGCATGCTGATGGCTGATGCTGGCTTAATGCAAGACAAACTGCGAAAGATAGTGAACCATCCACCTCGGCGGAAGGCGCGGATGGTCCGAATCTGGAACAAGAACAAGGCGCTATGGCTGCTATTCCTGCCATGCCTCCTGTATTATCTAATCTTCCGCTATGCACCGATGTTCGGGCTGGTCATCACCTTCAAGGATTACAATCTGTTCAAAGGAATTTGGGCCAGTGACTGGGTGGGGTTCAAATATTATCGGATGTTTCTGGAGAATCCCGATTTTTGGCCCCTGATGAAGAATACGTTTCTGCTGGGACTATATAAGCTGGTGTTTGGCTTCCCGGCCCCGATCCTGCTCGCGATTCTGCTGAATGAGGTGCGCAGGGCTGCATTCAAGCGTTTTGTGCAAACGGTTAGTTATCTGCCGCATTTCATCTCGAATGTGATTGTGGTAAGTATGGTAATTATGTTCCTGTCTCCGACCGGAGGACTGATTAACAATCTGCTGGCAGGGATCGGCATTGGACCCATCAATTTTATGAATGAGCCAGGATTGTTTCGTGGCATCTATGTTCTGTCGGAAATCTGGCAGCATATCGGCTGGGAGACCATTATTTATCTCGCCGCACTGACGACCATCGACCCGCAGCTGTATGAGGCCGCTGATATGGACGGAGCAAGCCGATTACGCAAAATCTGGCATGTCACACTGCCCGGTATATCTCCCGCCATCGTCATTACGCTGATTCTGAATATTGGCAAAGTGCTGGAGATTGGTTTCGAGAAGGTGTTCCTGATGCAGAATCCGGCAATCTACGATACGGCGGATATTATTAGCACATATGTCTACAGAGTGGGCATGGTACAGGGGAACTTCAGCTATGGTGCGTCCATTGATTTGTTCATGGGAGTCATCAGTCTGATTTTCATCTATACGGCCAACTGGCTCAGCCGCCGATTAAGTGAGACCAGTCTATGGTAGAAAGAGGTGTGGTGTGAAATCATTCCAATTTTCCTGGTTTAACGTTGTAGCATCCCTGATCCTGCTGCTGGTTGTGGTGGTCACACTCTATCCGTTTCTTCATATGCTGGCCGTCTCCCTCAGCAGCAACGTGAACGTCATTCAAAACAATATTTCCTTCTGGCCCAAGGGCTTCAATCTGAGCATGTATAAACTGGTGCTGGGAGATCCGCAGATCTGGACGGCTTACCGAAATACGATCCTTTACACCGTGCTTGGGACACTGATCTCGCTGGTGGTCACCTCGACGGGAGCCTACGCATTGTCCAGAAAAGACATGGCGCTGCGCAATAGCTTCACCGTACTGATTGTCATTACGATGTTCTTCAGCGGGGGGATGATTCCAACCTTCCTGGTGGTTCGTTCCCTGAATCTGGTGGACACCATCTGGGGAATGGTTCTTCCAGGAGCAGTCAGCACCTGGAACCTGATTCTGATGCGCACGTTTTTCTCGGGCATCCCCAAAGAGCTGGAGGAATCAGGCCGTATGGACGGCCTGAATGATATCGGCATCTTCATTCGGATTGTCGTTCCGCTGTCCAAGGCGTCCTTCGCCACCATAGCCTTGTTCTATGCCGTGGGCATGTGGAATAACTTTATTTTCCCGCTGCTCTATCTAAGGTCTCCCGATTTGTTCCCGCTGCAGGTACTGCTGCGTAATCTGGTGCTTGCCGGCACGGCAAGCTCAGGCGACGTAACGTCCATTGGGGGAGATAACCTGGTGGTGGAGGAATCGCTCAAATATGCAACCATCATGGTCTCCACCCTGCCGATTCTGGTCATCTATCCGTTTGTACAGAAGTATTTCGTTAAGGGAGCCATGGTCGGAGCGGTCAAAGGATAGATTTGGAAAACAAAGCAATTCAACGCAAATTCGGATTAAGGGAGAGAAGCTTATGCGCAAATGGAAATCGGTAATACTTCCCCTGCTGGTTGCAGTAACGATGATAGCGGGGTGCAGTGGAGGCGGCAACGGTTCCGGCTCGCAGACGGATGCGCAGGGGGAGGGCGGCGTAACGGATAACTCCAAGGGAACGGGAAAGACCTTTACGGCGCTGCTGGATAACAATGCCACGTTCCCTTATTCCAAGAGCTGGCCCATTTGGAACTGGCTGAAGGAAAAGACCGGCGTCACGCTTGAAGTACAGACGCCTTCCGGCAAGCTGGAAGAGAGCTTGAATCTGGCGATTGCCTCCAAAACGCTGCCCGATCTGATGTATATGCCCAATCGCAAGGAATCCAACAAGTTTGGACAGCAGGGTGCGCTGGTGGATTTAATGGAGCACATGGACAACATGCCGAATCTTCAAGCATGGATGAAACAATATCCAGAGGAAGCGAAGGCCGCCCTCTCCGCCGATGGCAAGATGTATATGTTCCCCAATCAGGGGTTCGGCGAGACGAACCGCATGATCTGGATGTACCGCAAGGATGTGTTCGACAAGGAAGGCATTCAGGTTCCTACGACCTACGAAGAGCTGCATGCGGCCCTGAAGACGCTGAAAGAGAAATACCCGGACAGCTACCCTCTCTCCATCCGATACGGGCAGATCCCGGATGAGATGAATGCGAATATGACGGTGAACTACGGAACCGGTGAGGGTGCCTACTATGATTTTGACCAGAAAGAATGGCGTTATGGACCGACCGAAGACAACTATAAAACGATGGTGGGGATGTGGAAAAGTTTCTATGACGAAGGATTGGTTCCGCCCGACTTCTTATCGCTGCAAACCAAGCAGTGGCAGGATATGGTCTCTACAGGCAAATCATTCGTGACCATCGATTATATCAGCCGGATTGATTTCTTTAACAATGCCATGCAGCAGGAGAACCCTGAGTACGACATGCAGTTCATGGCACCTCCGGCCGGCATTTCCGGCGGCAAACAGCTAAATCCGTATTTTCATTATATGGAAGGCGGGTTGACGGTGGCTTCCACCTCCAAGAACATTGACGATGTCGTGAAGTACATGGACTTTTTCTATTCCGAGGAAGGGCGCACGCTAAGCAGTTGGGGCATAGAGGGCGAGACCTACGTAAAGGAAGGAGATGCGATCAAGTTCAAGCCGGAGTATAACGATGTCATTGAAATGCGCAAGCAGACGGGACTTCAGACCAGCGGCACCTATACCTGGATTGATTTTAATGCCCATTTGTCGCTGTTCTCGGATGCCCTGAAGCATGCTTATGAAGAAGCAGTGAAGTATGATCCTTCCTCCATGCAGCCAAGACCTGCGTTTACAGAGGCGGAAAATGAAATCATATCCATTACCGGGCAGGCGATCAAAAAGCACCGCGATGAGAGCTTTGCCAAATTCGTGACCGGCTCCCGAAGTCTGGCCGATTGGGAGAAGTATGTAGAGGAGATGAACAATCTTGGCGTAGATCAGCTGCTGAGCACCTATAAGGAAGCGTATGACCGTGTTCTGAATATTCAGTTGAGCGCAAAATAGAGCGAATGTACGGCACAGCAATCCTAGACCATTAGTATAGAATGGCAAAAGGAGGCTTCGCTTATGAAAAAGCAGCATCTGCGTGTGTACTCCGGATTCAGGCTAGCCATGGTTCTGTTGATATGTATGGTATCGATTGGAATACCCTTTCCTGGTAAGGCGGGAGCAGCCGGTTCAATCTCGCTGGACGCACCTGGGGGTGGATATGTGTCGGACGGAGGGGTGGTAGAGATCGGAGGCAGTTACACCGACCTGTACGACATTCGGCTGTATGTGAACGGAACGGCTCAGTACGAAGTGCTGATGGATGATCCGGACGGGGATGACAGCGGCACTTGGTCTTATATGCTGGATACCTCGGGATATAACGGGGCTGTCGAACTGGTGGTTCGTGGGCTGGATACGACCTCTCGCTACGGGGTATGGGGTGTGCCCGCCCTCCTTACAGTGAATAACCCGGCAGGTGCTGTCCCTGATGTAACGATTATAAGTCCATCCGAAGGTGTGTCGCTTAGCGGTCAGGTGGAGGTTTCAGTCCAGGCCAGCTCCCCAATCCCAATCACGCTGGTCGAGATACGGGTGAACCGGGGACCTTGGGAGGAGGCTGTTCAGCAAGGTTCTGCGTATGTATACACCTGGGACACGGCGGGACTTGGCGATCGGACGGTCAGCTTGGAGGCCAGAGCGACCAATGCACCGGAACGGTATGGTTATAGTTCAACGGTGTATGCACAGGTTGGAAACGGGACGCATGAACCAGCAGTGTCTTTGCCCGGCCAGGACCGGGCCATGTGGATCTGGGAACCGGAAAGCTACAAGCTGCTTCTTAACCCCGGCTCACGCCAGGTGCTGGAGTCTTTCATCACGGACACACAGACATTCGGCCAAGAGCCGGTCCGGACGCTTTATCTCGCAGTGGGCAGTTATGCCGGATACAATGCGCTGGAAGAGCAAGAGGTGGAGCTGCGCTCGTTCATAAGCTGGGCTCACAGCAAAAATCTGCAGGTACATGCATTAATTGCTGGCGGCACTTCTCCGGCCTATATGGGTGCATACGAGAAATATCACAGCCATGCGGTGCAGGAAATGGAGAAGGTTATTAATTACAATCTTGCTGCGGCGGATACGGAGAAATTCGACGGCATCAATGTGGATATTGAGCCGTATATTTCCCCCGACTTTAGAGACCCAAGCCGATTCCTGCAGAAGGAATACCTGGATGTTCTGCAAAAGATGATTGATCGCCGCGATGTTGCGGGGATCCGGCTGCCATTCGGCCCAGCTGTGCCCAAGTGGTATGACACTTCGGAGCAAGGGGCGAATATTGTGTGGAACGGCACCACCAAGTGGCTGTCCGAGCATGTTCAAGATATCTCCGACTATATCTCCATCATGGATTACCGGGATACCGCGGATGGCTCTGCAGGGATTATTGCCGGGGCCGCTGGAGAACTCGCTTATGCAGACCAGATCGGCAAGCCGAATTCCGTAGTGATTGGTGTGGAAACGCTGGATATCGCGAATAGCGGCGATCCGGAGACGATCACTTTTTGGGAGGAAGGCCGCAGTCATATGGAATCCGAGCTGGATAAGGTATACACAGCATACGAGCAGAGCAGCGCTTTCGGCGGCATTGCCGTCCATCACTATGATTCCTATCGGGCCCTGCCTTCTTACTGGGGACCGGGCTGTGTATTTTGGACAGCTCCGGATGATCAGGAGGCTCCTTCTGCCCTTGCAGGAGTGCCATTCGTTGAGGCGATTGATTATCAGACTGTACAACTGAAATATGGAATAGCTTCAGATAACATGGAAGTGGAGCGCTATGTGATTTATCGGAGTACTGTTCAGGGTTTCACACCTGTCGCTTCGGAAATGGTCGGACTCGCTCGCGGCCTGAATTACCAAGACAAGGGACTGCTGCCGGATACAACGTACTATTATCGGATTGCGGCCCGCGATTTGCAGGGCAACATCGGACCACTTACCGATGAAGTGTCGGCGACCACTGGAAGTACTATACTGAAACCCATGATTGTCTCGGACATGAATCTGGCTTACAGCGGTTCCGGAGTATCCGTCAACATGAAGGTTAGAGATTACGCTACGGGCGAGGTTCTGGAAGGGGCGAAAGTGGAGGGAAGATTCACTTATGCTGCGGGACGGTACACCAGCGGAATCACCGGAGCGGACGGAAGTGTAACGCTAGCTTCGGAGACGGTGATACCGGAAAGGCAGGTTGGTTTTGAACCACGAAGAATCCGTTATAACGGTTATTACCATGCGGGAGAGCATGATTTTCCGCATACAACACTGCTGATGCAAAATGCCGGAAATTGAAGCATCGGGCCAGAAGCTGTTTGGAGGAGGATGAGGAGCATTAACGTAAATGGCATGATAAAACCGTTGGAGTCGCGAGTCGTAGAGCGCATGTCTGTACAGGTTTATGCCGACCGGGATCAGATGGGGGCAGCTGCAGCTGCTGCGGTTGGAGCTGAGTTAAGACAGCTGCTTCAGGATTCAGGGCGCCGGGTCCGCATGGTATTCGCTGCAGCACCTTCGCAGAATGAATTGTATGAGGGGCTTGTGATGGAGCAAGGCATCGACTGGTCGCGGGTGTGTGCCTTTCATATGGATGAATACATTGGTCTGCCGGATACGGCCCCCCAGCGGTTCGGACGATATTTGACAGAACGGCTGTTCAGCCGGGTCCAGCCTGGGCGGGTGGAGCTGATCGACGGATTGGGCGATGTGGAGCAGGAATGTCAGAGATACGGAGAGCTGTTACGCGTGGATCCCATAGATATTGTCTGTCTCGGGATCGGAGAAAATGGTCACATTGCCTTCAATGATCCGCCTGTAGCCGATTTCGAAGATCCGCTGCTTGTGAAAGCGGTGAAGCTGGATGATGCCTGCCGCCGTCAGCAGGTAAACGATGGCTGCTTTGCTCGGCTGGATGACGTGCCTGCGGAGGCGTTGACCCTGACTGTACCGGCGTTGATGGCAGGCAGCAAACTGTTCGGGATCGTGCCAGGGATGTCTAAGCGGAGTGCGCTTGCAGCAGCATTATATGATCCGGTCAGTACAGCATGTCCAGCTACCATCCTGCGTACACATCCCAAAATTACGATGTTTACGGACCGGGAAGCCTTCGGCCTGTGAGCGCGCCGATTGTTGGGAGACACTACCGGACAGGGCTGCCCATTGAGGTGAGATTCAGAGAAGAGCGCATTGCTGCCGTTACCGAGCTTGACGTGACGCCTTCCGCGGAACATCTTCCCTGGCTTGCCCCTGGTCTGGTCGATTTGCAGGTGAACGGCGGCTGGGGGCTGGATCTGAATACAGCTCCGTTGAATCCCGATACGGTATTGAAGCTGACGCGGATGCTGCAAAAACAGGGAGTTACAAGCTATTGTCCCACGTTGATTACAAACAGTTCCGACCGGCTGGCTGAGGCAGCTTCCGCTATTGCGGAAGCTGTTCGGCTGAACCCGGATGCGAGCGGGGGGATTGCAGGTATTCATCTGGAAGGCCCATTTCTCTCACCGGAGGATGGCCCGCGCGGCGCGCATCCGCGGCAATACATTGTTCCCCCGAATTGGGAGACCTTCAGCCGCTGGCAGGAAGCGGCAGAAGGATTGATTCGCATCATTACTCTCTCCCCGGAGTGGCCGAATGCGACTACATTTATCGCCCGGTGCTGCGAATCCGGCATCCTTGTCTCGATTGGTCATACGGCAGCAACGCCCGAGCAGATCAGGGAAGCGGTCGCTGCAGGAGCCGTCATGTCCACGCATCTGGGCAATGGCACTCACCTGACACTTCCGCGGCATCCCAACTACCTGTGGGAACAGCTCGCGGCAGATGAACTATATGGCTGTATGATCGCGGACGGCCATCATCTCCCGCCGTCCGTGCTGGCGGTGATTCTCCGAATGAAGAGGAACCATGCTGTTCTGGTCAGCGATGCTGTCTCACTGAGCGGTATGCCACCAGGGTCGTATCGACTGCACATTGGCGGAGATGTAGTGCTAACCGCGGAAGGTCGGCTGCACCTTGCCGGACAGCCGCAGCTGCTGGCTGGCTCGGCGATGATGCTGCCGGAACAGGTGGGCTATCTCGTGGAAGCAGGGGTGATCGGGCTTGCCGATGCCTGGGATTGCGCTTCAGTGAATCCTGCCGGGCTGCTTGGGCTTGAACAGGCTGTAGGGCTTGAGACCGGGGCACCTGCGGATCTGGTTAGCTTCAACATGGACGGTGGAAAATTGAGTGTTTTACAGTGCTGGAAGAATGGTCGGTTGAGTCCACGGAGCAACGAATAGGAGGAGAGCGATGCAGAGCTTGATACCACAACCAAAGCAGATTGCAGCGATTGAGGGAGGCCCCTTGCGCCTGGATGGCGAGACAAGACTGAGTCTTTACATGGAGCAGGATGATCCCAGATTGGAAATCCACTGCCGCCGGGCATTTCCGGGGATGAAATATACATGCTCAAGGATAGATAAAGGTTATTTGCTTATTGTAGAACGTCTTTCAGGGCAGGAAATTCAGCAGGGAGACCATGAGGTCCATGGCGCCCATGCAGTACATGAAGTCTTGGGAGCACAAAAGAAGAGCTTGGTCATCTCTGATTTCAGTTCATTTACCGAAGAAGGCGAGACAGACCTGGGCCTAGCAGGACGCCCACAAGGGTACAGGTTGAAGGTATCAGCCATAAGAGCTGAGGTCTGCGCCCAAGATGCGGAGGGTTTGTTTTACGGATTTCAGACTTTGGTACAACTGCGTGGATCGGATGGTGACATCCCGGCGGTGTCCATAACAGATTGGCCGGATACGGCTGTGCGGGCAATGAATTTGGATTTGCGCCAGACGTTCTCGAAGCCGGAACTGCTGACAGCATATTTGGCGGAATTTGCCCGTTATAAGACAAACGCGGTTCTGATTGAATATGAGGATAAATTTCCGTTCCAGGCGTACCCCGAGTTCGCGCATTCGAAGCATGCGTTAAGTCGTTCGCAGCTGGAAGAACTGAAGCGTAACGCCCATGAGCATTTTATGGAGATTATTCCGCTTCAGCAGAGCTTCGGACATCTGGAATATGTACTGCGCCACGAAGCTTGGAGGCATCTCCGCGAGACAGAACAGTCCACCGGGGAAATCTGCCCGTCCCACCCGGAATCCTTCGGACTGATTACCACGCTGCTCGGAGAGATGATCGATGCGCATCCGGACTCGCGCTATATCCATCTCGGCTGTGACGAGGTCTACAGCTTATGCGAATGCGAACGCTGCAAAATCGAGTTTGGAGGTGTGCGGGAACGAGCCTTTATCGCCTTTTTGAACCGTTTGATCGCATTTACGGCAGAGCGGGGGAAACAGCCGATTTTCTGGCATGACATGCTGGATAAATGTCCGCCAGAGGAACTGGCCAAACTGGATCAGCGGAGTGCGGCCATGATCTGGATCTACAACGGGCGTAATATCGAAGTGGAGGTTACTTCCCATGCGGATAAATTTAGGTCGCTGGGCATTGATGTCATGGGAGCTCCAGCCGTCCGCAGCTTTGACTGGGCGGAGCATCAGAATTATCCGGTGCTGCCCAACCGGACGGACAACTTGATTCAGTGGGCAGAGACGGCAGGCAAGCTGGATCTTGACTGCATTGTTGCCACCAACTGGACGGGGCCTTTCAGCCTCGGAGTGCCTTATGGTATTTTCGAAACCACTTGGTACCCCATGCTGCTGCATGCGGATCTGGCTTGGAACCGCAAGGCGGATGCCTCAACCTTCATCGACCGATTCCTGGAACGCTTCCATGGCATTGATCCGGTTACCGGACATAATCGGCTCGGCAATTATCGACTGGAGGATTATTACGAGGTGATCTGGAAGCTCCTGGACGAGGTGCGCGAGCATAAGGAAGAAGCGGAACTGATTGCGATTATGCATGATTTTGAGGTGGCGACAGATCGTTCGCGGGCAATTCACAAATACGCCTACCGCTGGGAACTGTATCCCGGCGATGAGGCGGAGTGGCGCTCACTCCAAAACAATTACACGAGAAACCACCGTGGACGCGAGGAGGTTTTTCCACGCATGAAAGCTGCGCTGGAGCGTTACCAGCCGTCTGATATGGCGGAACATTTTGTAAAATCCAGGTTCTATCTGCATGATTATTTGGAGCGCACGCTATATCATGAGTTGAGGCTGGATGCGACCTATGCGGAATCTGAACCGAAGACGATGAGTCTGGAAGACAAAATAGCCATGATGTGCGTAATAGGCACACCATCTACCCGCGCCGAGCCAGAATTTCGGGGAAGAATGGCGCAGCAGCGGTTTGGCGGAATAGGCATCTTTCCCCATAATGTCGAGAGTGAGCAGCAGACGCTTGCGCTACTCACAGAGGTACAGAACATAGCCGGAGATCATGGAAGCCCGCTGCCTTATTATATTTCAGTAGATGAAGAGGGAGGCACCCTGTCCAAGTTCAAAACCTTCTTTCCCTATATCCCGGGAAACCGGGCAGTTGGATTAAGCGAAGACCCGGAAACCGCCTATTTACTCGGTAAATTCATCGGCAGTCAGCTGCATTCTCTCGGTATTCCGATGAACTGGGCACCTGTATTGGATGTGAACACGAATATAGATAATCCGGTCGTGGGTGTTCGCTCCTTCGGAGAGGACCCGCAGCTAGTGGGACGATTCGGCCGCTCCTTCATCCAGGGGATGCATGAAGCAGGTGTGGCCGTGACGGCAAAGCACTTTCCAGGTCATGGGCAAGTGAGCGGAGATTCTCATATCGTTCTGCCAGAATGTGATCTAACGCTTGAGCAGTTAATGGAAGGTCCGCTGCTCCCCTTTGTGGAGGCGATAGAAGCTGGAGTGGACTCAATCATGATGGGGCATCTGGTGTTTCCGAACATCCCGGAATCCGGCAGACTTCCGGCTTCGCTCAGTCCTTATTTTGCCTCGGAGCTGCTGCGGAACAAGCTGGGTTTTGAAGGCGTAATCTGCACTGATGATATTGAAATGGGAGCAATCCGCAATCATTTCAATCCGGATGAAGTAGGCGTACTGGCTGTTCATGCGGGGAACGATATGATCCTGATGTGTCATACGCCAGAGTATCAAAGTAGGGTGATCGCGGGTATTTTGGCCGCTGTACGGGATGGACGAATCAACGAGGCGCAAATCGACGAGTCAGTTCTTCGTATCCAGCAGCTCTACGGTAAATTCCAACAGTATCAAGCGGCTGCAAAGCCCATTCTCAGGGAACAGTGGGAGGAGCAGGCACTGAAGTTGGCTCGTATGACCGTGAAAGTTAGTCGGGACCCGCAAGGCCTGCTTCCGCTTAACCCTTCGCTGAAATATTTGCTCATTCTGCCGCAGCAGGAGCAGCTGACCCGGGCCGATAACAGCGGTGCAGCCGAGATCAAGCTGGCATCCTTGTTGAAGGATGCAGGCTTGGCTGTGGAGACGCACTGCTGCGCAATGAAGCCTGATGCGGAGGAGATTGCATCATTGGTGCAGCAGGCTGCTACTGCGGATGTCGTGATCCAGGGCACCCTCAATGCCCATCTGTTCACAGGTCAACTGGCTCTGGCTGAAGCACTGACTGCGGTTAAGCCATTGTTGAATCTGGTGCTGCGCAATCCCTATGATGACAAAGCACTGCCACAGATAGCCGGAAGCATACTGCTGTGTTCGACCTCTGATTATTCACTACGGGCGCTGGTGGAACGAATAACAGCTTCGAAGTGACATGTCAGCACCGGAGTCGGACTGTATACAGGGGCGGTGAAACGCAGCTAAGAGATTAAATGTCGTATAGACTTGCCGACCTTCATCCGTTGGAAGCAATTTAGAACTATATTCCATAGCATAAAGGTAAAAGCCCGCGATGATCGCGGGCTTTTACTGATATCAAAGCAATCTGTTTTTCCTTGAGTATATGAGGTTCTTCATAATTGGAGCGGAACTGCAATTATGCGTTTAAATCTGTTATTGCCGGAATATTAATTTCTTTTACACAGGCTGCTTTGGACAAATTGACGATACAACGAACGATAGAAACCATATCTTGAAGCGGAATACGTGTCCCGTCATACTCAGCAAGAGCCCGGTCCATGCCTTCCTCATAAGGGATCTCCGCTGCCAGTTCTCCGGGGTTAATACATGTAACGGCAATGCCGTCATGTCTTGTATGTTCTCTCAAAGCTTCTGTGATTCCTCGAATGGCAAACTTGGAAGCGACAAAAGAAACTTGTGTACTATTGGCGTTATTCAGACCCGCTGTTGAACCAATAAGAATGATTTTGCCCGCTGCAGATTGTCGTAGATGAGGCAGTAATGCCTGAATACATACTATGGTTGAAGTGATATTCACATGGATCAGCTGACTGATATCCGCGGGCTCGTCTTTGTCGAACGTGTAGTGATCCTCGAAGCCTTCTTTCTCCCAAATGCCTACATTGTATATGAGTACATCCAAAGGTTCATTCTTTAACTGTTCCTTGACAATGGTCGCGGCGCTTAGCTCAGAGAGATCAGCTTGTATCCATATCCGCTGTACACCATCACTCAAATCCAGGCTTTCCGGTCTGCTTCGAGACACGACCCAGACTTTATCGCCCTGTTCGGGCACACCTCTGACGAAGGCATCCCCTAATCCTTTGCTTGCACCGAACACAAGATAACTTTTCATATGGACATCCTCCTTGTGGAATCGCAGTATCTATAATTTATTGGCAAGTCCACATCATCATACTATAGAAGTTAAGGGAAAGAATGAAGCTTGAATGAAGATATGTGGAATGTCGATATTTCTACGAAGTCGGATTTTCGTCTTCCAACAATACGATATCTTCTCCTTGGTGTTGCCTAAGTGCTATGTTGTCTCGTCCCCACGCGCACATGACATCGACGATGGAGTTGGCGGTTATTCCATATTCGGTCAGGCCATATTCAACTTTGGGCGGCATCTGTTGATACACATGCCTTCTGACAATCCCGTCCCGTTCAAGCTCACGCAGCTGCTGAATCAGTACTTTTTGCGAAATACCTTGTATGCTGCGTTGCAGTTCACTTGTTCTTTTCACACCGGGCATTAGTAAACAAATAATTAACGCTTTCCACTTGCCCCCGATGATCTCGAGTGTGGCTTCAATGCCAAGGTTATAGTGCTTCATTACGTCTCACCTCGTATATACTGCTACTTGTTCATAGGGTATAAATATATATTTTCTCACGATGATGAGGAAGAAGTCCATACACACTTTGAAGTAACCATCTTACTTTATTGTGTGTATTTTCTTTTGCTCGGGCTTATATGATAATGGCGATATTCAAAAAAAAAAGATATCGTTCTTGACCGAAGAAAGGAAGGGAATCAATGAAAACACTTGTCATTCTGGCACATCCGAATATTGACGATTCGAGAGTGAATCAGCGATGGAAACAGGAACTAGGGCAGCATGCGAGCGAAATTACAATCCATGAAATATATAGAGAATATCCTGATTGGCATATCAATGTTTCCAGAGAACAGAAGCTGTTGGAGGCATACGACCATGTCATCTTACAGTTTCCATTATATTGGTACAGTTATCCTCCTTTGTTGAAAAAGTGGTTTGATGATGTTTTTGCCTATGGGTGGGCTTATGGATCAAAAGGTAATAAATTGCATGGGAAGAAGCTGGGCTTGGCCATGTCCATTGGGGATAAAAAGGTAAATTACACGCGGGATGGTTCAGTTTCCTTTACTGTAGATGAAGTGATCGCACCTTTCAAAGCGAGTATCAATCACGTTGGGGCAGTAGCTTTACCGTATTTTGCAGTTTTCGGTGCCTCATTTCAAGCAACCGATGGAGAAATCAACCAAAGTGCTCAAGAGTATCTTCGCTATATCCGTAAGTATCAGAATGAAGTCGATAACGAGCCATATGTTGCTAGATGAGTTTCCTAAGATGATTGCTGAATAAAGCAAAGCAGGCAAGCACTGCTCTGTGCCACAATAGTACAATTTCAGATCGACGTTATGACACGAAAAAAGAAATCTTAAGCTGCGGCCGTTTCCCTGTATCTAATGGGGGAACGGTTGTTTACTTTTTTCTGGAATCGATCCTGATTATAAAACAAAATGGTCTCGCTGGCGTAGACATCTGTTGTTTATTAATAATGGTGAATTGACCCCTGTGTTTTGTCCACACCGTTGGTTTAGGGTCTGAATATTACTATCAAGTGAGCTTAATGCCAAATACTGCTAGAGTCAGAGGTTCATAAAAAGGTGGGATGGGAAAGATGGCTATTTTATCGACTGGACCGATAGAAAACAATCCCGTTTCCGGGGTTAGACCGACACAACAGGTAACAATTAGATTGGTAAATCGGGCTGCTGTGGACTCTATATCAGTATACATTCAGGGGTATGTGCTAAGCACAATAAGAACGCTGTATGTGAGTGAAGTGATCAGTATTGCAGCTAACGAAGCAGTGACCCGAGATTATTTTGCAGATTTAGATGCTTTTGAGTTTGTTTTTGAAACAAGTGCGGAAGGTGTAGAAGAAGTAGGGATCTCCGTGTGGGGTAAACAAGCGTCTGGACAATTGGTTGATGCACATCGTGTTGTGACGCACGAAACAACAGTCAAGAACATCTAACAGATAAAATTTACTCAAAAAAGGAGATGTAGCGATGAGCTTTTTATCAACAGGGCCGATAGAAAATAATGCTGTTAGCGGTGTGAGACCTACTCAGTCTGTTACAGTCAGAATGGATAACCGTAGCGATGTGACAGCCTCAACCGTGCAGATACAAGGGTATTACATGAGCGGTGGAATGAGGGTTTTGTATGTCAGTGAGTCTTTTGACATCTCACCAAATCAAGTTATAACCAACAACTATTATGCCAATCTGGATGCCTTCGAGTTTACGTTTACAACAACAACGATGGTTAATGATCCTATTCAAGTATCCGTATGGGGTAAAAGCAGCACAGGCTCTTTGGTAACAGCCCATCGTTTGGTTTCTTCCGAGTTGCTGGGTGAAACCCCAAGCATCACCGGAGCCACAGGCGCAACAGGAGCAACAGGCGCTACGGGAGCAACGGGCACACCGGGTACAACCGGAGTAACAGGAGCGACAGGTGCCCCGGGTACAACGGGAATGACAGGAGCAACAGGCACACCAGGTATAACCGGAGTAACAGGAGTAACAGGAGCGACAGGTGCGCCGGGTACAACCGGAGTAACAGGAGCGACAGGTTCAGCAGGAACAACCGGAGTAACGGGAGCGACAGGTGCACCGGGTACAACAGGAGTAACGGGAGCAACGGGCACACCGGGTACAACGGGAGTGACGGGAGCAACAGGTACAGCAGGTGCAACCGGAGCAACGGGTGCAACGGGTGCGGCTGGTTCGGGAGCAATTATTCCTTATGCATCTGGACTTCCAGTTGCGTTGACTACGGTATTAGGCGGACTTTTGAATACTTCCAGTTTAGTTGGTTTTGGCAACAATGCTACAGGAGTAAGTGTTAACGGAGGAATTATCGATCTCACCGGCGCTGCAGGCACATTGCTTAACTTTGCTTTCTCGGCATCGCGTACAGGAACAATTACTTCACTGGCCGCTTATTTCAGCACGACAGCTGGACTTAGCCTGGTTGGATCTACAGTAACCATAACTGCACAATTATTCCGTTCCACTACACCTAATAACTCCTTTACGGCTGTACCGGGTGCATTGGTAACCTTGGCTCCTCCACTGACCGGCGTTTTGGCACTGGGCACAATATCCAGCGGATTGACTACAGGACTGAGTATTCCGGTAGCTGCCGGAGACCGCCTGCTTATGGTCTTCTCAGCATCAGTAACAGCTGGAATTGATGTGGCTACTACCTTGGCCGGATATGCAAGCGGCGGTCTTACGATCACTTAACGAAATTATGCTTAATATCAAGTTCATAGACAGGGACCCCTTGCGATCATGGTGAGAGGTCCCTGTTTATTTGTGAGCACAACTAGTAGTGCATCACGTTATTGGATCAGATATCGGCATTCACCAATGCTTCCAGAGAAGAATTCGCTACGCCTTCAGATGAAAGATAAGGACTATACAAAAACATAAAAAGGCGAGGATCGCTCCTCGCCTCGTACAAACCGTGAGTCTCATGAATTTCACTCCGTTTTGGTTAGGCTGTCTACGACAAATTTAAGTTGGGCTTCCAACGAAATCGGGTCACTAAACACGAAGCCACGGCTGTTCTCACGATAAACGTGATTATTCTGGACAGCAGGAAGGTTATCCCAGATAGGACCTTCAAAAGCGGAATCCCCACTCTCATCACCTGTCCATCCACTAATAAAGATATAATCTCCTGCGTATTGTGGTAACAATTCAAGTGATAACTTGGCCCATCCCTTGCCGCTGTCGATGGCTTCCTTCTGAATCATCGGCGGTGCCTTCAGGCCGAACTCGCCATAAATAATATCTCCACCTCTACCAAAGTTCCCGTAGGCATAAAATTCTTTGGCACTTCCCGTATCAAAAATCGAAACAGTGCGATCGCCTACCGTTTGCTCCACGAGTGGTTTGTATTCAGCAATCTTAGCGTCCCACTCTGCGATCCAGGCCTTCGCTTGCTCTTCTCTACCAGTCATCTTGCCGAAATCCATCAATTGCTCCCGCAGAGGTACTCCATATTCAACAGCGACGGTCGGCGCAATTTTGGACAGCTTTCCAATCGTTTCAGGGTCATTCCAAACGACAATTAAATCCGGCTGCAACTCCATGATTTTCTCGTAGGGTACATCGTTACCGATGTTGACAACGTCATCCAGCTTTCCTTCTGTATAACTGTTAAAGGACTCATCACCAGTTCCAACAGGCTTAAGGCCCAGCGCTAGCAAATGACCGGTAAAGGCTCCTGCAACCATTACGACTCTTTGAGGCTTTTTGGGGATTTGTACTTCACCGTTAACCGCGGAATAGGTTACCATCTCCGAGCTGCCGGTTGGTGTGTTACTGATATTACTCTCTGCACCTACAGTTGGACTCTGCGTACTGCCAGTGCTTCCATTCGTGTTTGCTGGCCTGGAACATGCGCTAACCAATAGAGTTAGGCACAACAGGAGGGTAATTCCTACAGGTAGTTTGCTTCTATACATCCGTAAATCTCCTTTTTCGCTATGTTGATAATGATTATCATCTCTGATATCAATATAACGACGGAGTTTATGCGGAGCAATGGATGATCGAAGCCTAAGGATAGGACGATAAGAACCTCTCGTCACTTGTCCGGACTCATTCTTGAATTGCTTTGGTGTCACTCCCGTATGCTTTTTGAACATTCTTATAAAATAGGATACATCAGCATATCCGACGCTTGCAGCGACCTCATGCAGAGATAACTCAGTCTTTTGAAGCAGCGTTGCAGCTTTTTTCATCCTAATACCGATTAAGTAATCGATTATACTTGCGCCAGTTTCACGTCGGAAGTACTTGGACAGATAAGGGACGCTGTAATGGAATGTACGCGCGAGTGTTTCCCTCGTCAGCGGCTGGGCGTAGTGCTCCTGCATATAGCGAATAAGCTGAGAAGCAAGGTTAGCACTAACAATGCTGACCTGCTGTTGATCCATTTGTCTGAGCAATTCATATACAAATTGATAGAATAGTGTTTTGGTATGGAGCCGCTCCAAGCGTCCCGGTCTATTCCATTCGCCCAGCATACGCTCAGCGATTTCGTAGAGGATGGCAGGATGGTATGGAATAAAACCGTACTGGAGGTGGAATGGCAATTGTTGATCCGGTTGTTGAAGTGTATACTGCTTGCCAGGTAGCGGTAAGGAGGCTTTATAGAAAATTAGGTAATAATGAAAGGATTCGTCCGTTGGGATGATGTCCAGACGGGTGTTTTTGCCCCCATGAAGCATATAGAATGGTTTTGTAGCATGCTCATTTCCGTCTAAAATCACGGTTGCACTGCCAAGCGTTACGTAAAGAAAGGCGCTGGCAGGGAACAGGTAAGGACGTACGCACTCGTGGGCCTGTATGACAATATGTCGTACATCCATGATTTTGAGCGATGCACAATTCCAGATGAGTATGTGCTCTTGTACATTCAAGGTTGCTTTCAATAGAGAGTTGTCTTCCTTCCATGAGCTGTTGAAGCCAGCCTTTTATGTGGTGAGGTTATTATATAATAATAATAATAGTGGCTTCTTGCAAAAAAACTGAAATACAGCGCCTGCAATGCGATATACATATTCCGAAGTCTAAATGAATTGTGTTGCAGGTAAAAAACGATCTATAATAACAGATGTATAAAAATACATATTTTAGGGAGAGTCAAGATGGGAAAAAGATTGTTAGTAGCACTATTAAGTATGATCATGTTATTTGGAGTGGTACCCGCGTATGGTGCTGGAACTTCTGGAAATTCTTTGATATGGGAGGGTTATAACGACAACGGAAGAATGGTGGGTATTAATTTTACTACGTTTACAGGCAAAAAAAGCACAACGAAATCTATTTATAATAAGCAAGCTTCACAGCAAAAAATTATTGGGAATTGGATTTATTTTTTAGTAGAGGACGAAGAAGATCATTATTCTATCGCTAAGATTAGAACAGATGGTTCGGCATTCGCTTACGTATCCCAAGATGATAATTTTGTAAGTTTTGATGTTGCTGGAGATACAATTTACTTTGTGAAAAGTGAATACAACGGTAATTTGTACGATGATTTGTCTTATGGCTCAATGAAGACAGATGGTACGAAGAAACAGATTATTTTGCCTGTATCTCCTTTTTATAATTTTGAGATTAATAAAGAGTATGTATACTATACGGAGCGGCATACAGATTTGTTTTATCGTATGAAAAAAGATGGTACCGCAACTAAAGCATTATCCTCAAAAGGTGTGTCAGTATACAAATTTTATGGTAATGTGTTGTTTTTTTCTGAGATGATAGATGGAGGCTACAGTTCCAGAGGTGTCTTTGCAGAGTTGGATGGAGCCAGAAAAAAGACATTTGCATCAGATGGTTATATTCATCCTTTAACATACTTAAATAATAAGTTCTATTACCGAAAAAATACGATAGACAAAGTAGGCAACACTAAAAGTATTATTTATGTTTATAATCGCTATACAGGTAAGAAGAATAAATTTGCTTCTATAGATTATTATGACCGCTTCTTAGGACAAGTTGGAAACAGTCTTGCATTCCTAACCTTTCCAAAAGGAGATGTGTATAAAATTGGACTTGATGTAAAGTGAATAATAAATCTGGTTATATTCGCCCGCCTTCTTGGCGGGCTTTCTGTCACTTTCCAATACGTTTCTCCGGTAGCACCGGATTCTCCTTATATTGATCTAGTCGCTCTAAATTTTGGAATACAACTTCATATTTGTGTGACCCGCTTCTTCCAGTGTGATCACATCCGTTAGGGCAAGCCGAGGCGTCTGAGCCATAGTGGACCGCGAAGGTTTACTTAGCGCCATGTTTATAGTCTTCCAATTGCCACGATCAACGCAAGAACTATGAAAAAGATATTTACGCCGAGCTCCCGGTACTCTTTGCGCCGAATATGAAACAACATTCCAAGTAGTGTGACAACTGCCAAAGCGATTGCGGCGATGGGCGTAAGCACCGGAGCTATGTTCAGTGCCCACGGCAAAACTAGGCCAAGTGCTCCTAGTAGCTCCGCGATTCCGATCAAAACAACTAGACTTTTCGGCACTTCATTGATCCAGGCCCAGGTCTTTTTTGATGACTCGATACGAACGGCTTTCATCCATCCCGAATATACGAAACCTAGCGCCAATATGATTTGTACGATCCATAACGTTACATTCATCTTTTCTTTTCCCCTCACTTGTTCAATTTCGATGTCTGCCTCTATACTAAAGTGAGAAGGACCAAGCTGGAAGTAGGCACTTAACCCTAACCAGGTAACCAAAAGTATACCTGGGTATGGTCAGAAAGTGAGGAATAAGAATGACGGTATATTGCAAATTCGGAACGGCCCTGGATATCCTCACGGGCAAATGGAAATCATTGATTCTCCTACGCTTGCTGAGCAAAGGTACAATGCGATTCAGTGAATTACAAAAAGCGATTCCGGATATTTCAAAAAAAATGCTGGCCCAGCAGTTAAAAGAATTGGAGTATCACGATATTGTGCATCGCGAAGTGTATGCGGAAATTCCGCCAAAGGTTGAATACTCGATTACAGCGTATGGACAGCTCATGAAACCTGTGCTCCAGACTATGAGCGAGTGGGGAGCCGGGCATGTGCAGCATATGGAGAAGCTGTACAGCGAAGAAGACGAAATAGGAGCAAACCCATCCGAACTTCGGAAAATCGATTCCTTGGGGTGATAGGGTGACAAGGGAGAGTTAGTTTTGAATAAACAAAAAATTGTGATTATTGGTGCAGGGATTGTTGGGGCGTGTATGGCCTATCATCTAGCCAAACGAAATCAAGATGTAACCGTTATCGAACGGCACTCAGCCGCGGCGCGTGAAGTCACGGAAAAATCATTTGCCTGGATACATACGACGCATAGAGTGGCTCCTGAATACTGGCATTTGTACGATGCAGCTGTGGAAGAATATCACACACTTCAGCAAGAGTTGTCCGAACTGAAAATTCATTGGCATGGAGCGCTAACTTGGGACACTCCGCCTCTAAGGGAGCAACACCACGCTCAAAAATTAAACCGGGAGCAGCTTGAGGCATTGGAGCCCAATCTGAAAGAATATCCGGATGAAGCCATGTTTGTCAGCGAAGAAGGTGCGGTGGACCCTATAGCGGTAACGGAGCTGTTGTTGAGCAAAGCGCAAGAGTACGGAGCAAAGATTCAGTTCGACACCAACGTTACACAGCTGAAGCAAGAGGGTTCCCGTCTGGTTGGTGTTCATACGTCCAAGGGTTTTGTGGAGTCGGATGTCGTGGTATTGGCCGCAGGAACAGGTACACCCGAACTTTGTAACCCGTTAGGTTGTCACATGCCGGTAACGTCGTCACCTTCGATTCTGATTCGGATGAAAACTGCAAATAAACTAATTCACACATTAATCTCCAATGCGCAATTTGAAGCGCGTCAACTGACGGACTATACACTGCTGGCTGCGGAAGATTATATCGACGAGTCGGAGGAAAACGGACCTCAGGCGGTCGGTAAGCGAGCTTACGAAACATTGCGTCGCAGTCTCAAGCACGGGAATCAATTGGAACTGGAAAGCATAAAGGTTGGATGGAGACCCATGCCTGAAGACGGTTATCCGATTGTGGGCTTCCATGATCACATGAATGGACTTTATCTGACGGTAATGCATTCTGCAATTACGCTGGCGCCGCTGATTGCGCATCTGGCTACAAGTGAAATTATTGATGGCGAATCAAGAAATGAATTAGACCCTTGTCGCCTCTCCCGGTTTTAGGATCACTCCACAACGAAAAGTACATCGCTCAAGTGGAGATGTACTTTTCGTTGTGGATATTTGTTGGAGTCTTCTACACTTCCCCGGTAGCCACCGGATTCTCCTCATAACTGATCCAGTCGCTCCAGCTCCCGCTAGATCTGAATGAACAGCCAAGATGAGCCATTGTCCTCAGATTAGTGGTATTTACTGACCATTGATTTTGGAAAGTGAAGTGGTCACAATAGTAATATTGCCATAAATGACGGAATTGTAAATTTTTAAGAAGATCAACATTCAATAATAGATCGTCGATCCTTCGATGTCCGTTTAATGCTAAGGAACAGGGAGGAGCATCCATGCAGCAGGATGACCGGAGTGTCACAAAGGGACGTAGTTCCGCAAGGGCATTGGCCACGCAACTTATTGAATGGTCTGGAGGAACGGACAATATTATCGAAAGCACCCATTGCACGACACGACTCCGACTCCGATTGCAGAACAGTGATCTGGTGGAACAAGAACGTCTTGACGGTATGCAGGAAATTCAAGGGGTGTACGTTCGTGCTGGACAACTTCAGATTATCCTTGGTCCCGCTCTTGTGTCGAAGGTTAATCGCCAGGTGAATGGCATGCTTCAGTCAGCTGCTTCGTCCGTACCAAAAGAAGACGGCCCGAAAGGACCTGTCACACCACGGTTACACGAAGAAGATCATACTGATTCCTATCCGCTGCCGTCCGTGTCTACGGCTAGCAGGTCAGCCAATGATAAAGGGCTTCATTCACGAGGGCTGTTATACAGGTTGGTGGACGCATTCCAATTTTTTTCTGATATCGTTGTGCCCATTATTCCGCTCTTCGTCGGTGCTGGACTGCTGTTGGGTCTCATGGGACTTGCAGGGGCATTCGGTTGGGATGATCCAGGCCAAATGTGGTTCCGGATTCTGTCCCTGTTGACGGGCTCAGCGTTCCAGCTGATGGCGGTTCTTTTCGGATACAACACGGCCAAGCGGTTTGGGGGAACCCCGGCGCTTGGTGCCGCTGTTGGGATTGTTATGACTCATCCGGGGATTCTTCCGTTCACCGACATCGGTGGAGATCCAGCCTTTGCTCAAGTTTTGCCTGTATCACCGCAATTCGGGTATCAGGGAGCCATAATCCCAACCGTTCTTGCGGCGTTTATGCTTACGATAATTGAGAAAGGACTACGGCGATGGATACCGTCATCCGGAGCTGTTCTTCTCGTTCCCTTTTTAAGCTTTAGCATCGCGGGCAGCCTTGCGGTACTGGTGATTGAACCCCTTGCTCTGGGTCTGGGCAGCTCGCTGGGAAGTATTCTGGAATACGTCTTCAACTACGGGAGCTTGCTATTTGGCCTTCTGCTTGGCGGGATGTACAGCTCCATAGTGATCACCGGTCTTCATCACGGGATTCAGGCTGTCGAAGTTGGACTGATTTCCAATCCGGATATCGGCTTCAATTTCTTGCTTCCGATCTGGTCCATGGCGAATATCGCGCAAGCAGGTGCCGGGCTTGCAGTATATGCCAGAACCCGGGACGAAGCATTGAAGAAAATAGCTTTGCCTGCCTCGATCACGGCGCTGTTCGGTATCACCGAGCCAGTCACCTATGGTGTTAATCTTAAACTTGGGCGGCCCTTTCTGGGTGCTGCTGCAGGAGGAGCCGCCGGAGGGGCATATGTCGCTTTTCATCAGGTTGTGGCCAATTCATTTGGGCTAACCGGAATCCCGATGATCGCTTTTATCGTACAGCCCGGGTTGATGAATCTTGTTCATTATCTGATCGGTTTTGTGCTTGCTCTGGCTACGGCTTTTAGCGTTACCTTGCTGCTCGGTGTGGATCGCGTTGTTCGACCAGAAGCTGATAAACTTAACGAACAGGCATAGGAGACTAACATGAAGATCAAAAAAATACTCAACAATAACGCCGCTGTGGTTAACGATCATGGAGAAGAGAAAATTGTCATGGGGCCGGGGGTTGTTTTCCAAAAAGGAAAAAATGATATTGTAGACCCGAGCCTTGTTGAAAAAGTGTTTGTAATGACTGATCCGAAACAGTACAACCACCTTCAGGAAATGCTTGGGACACTACCCGAAGAAGAAATTGCGGTCACCCAGCAGATCATCACTTTCGCCGAGAAAGCATTGGGTGTCACGTTTCATGAACATATCCATATCGCGCTTACAGACCATCTCTCGTTTGCCTTGGAGCGGATTGGCAAGGGAATCGAAATTCGGAATACGCTTCTTGAGGAGATTCGTATTCTCTATCCAAGAGAGTTCCAGCTTGGGCTTCATGCCAAGCGTTTGATCTACGAGAAATTGCAGGTGGTCATCCCGGAAGATGAGGTTGGTTATATCGCCATGCATATCCATACTGCCTGGAAGAATGCGGGCATGCGCCATAAGGCTCCAGAAAAGACGGCCATGATCAGGGATATCGCAGAAGGTGTGGGACAAGTTGCCGGTGTGCTGGATCGTGGGTCTGCGAACTATGAGCGACTTTTGACCCAGCTTGAGAATATGCTGCAAACGGATGAATCAGGCAAACTCCGCAATGAACTGAATCCGGAGCTTGTAGCGATTGCAAAAATGAATTTTACCGAAGCATATACACAGGCACGCGAGATCGGTGAAATGGTTGAAGAGGATTATGGATATGCCTTTACCGAAAGTCAACTGGTTGTGATCGCCATGGAGATCAACCGGATAGATCATCGACTTCATCCATCCTCGGATTGATTCTTATGCTTGGTAAACTGAGTCTCTGGTCCTTGATCCGAATCGGGAGTTTCGATCTATAGCCAAGTTTTGATCCGACCATATAGAATAGTTATCGACAGTTGAATATGTCGGGATTGTTACTGGTAAGCAGGCAAGACCTAAAAGTCCGTTGGGATCGGTGTATCCACCATACCCTAGCGATTTTTAGGTCTTTTTCTGTTCTCCGGGAAAAAATGACAAGAGAGAGGGATTAATCCAATGAATTTCCAGAAGATGATGAGAAGAGTGACAGCAGTAACGTTTGCAACAACATTATTGGCAGGTGGGGGAGTTTCGGCTTTAGCAAAAGAAAGTTCAGACTACAAAGAGAGTTATGGTATCTCGCATATTACACGAACAGACGCATTAAAAATCCCTGAGGAACAAATCAAAGAACGATTCAAGGTTCCTCAGTTTGACGCATCTACTATCCAAAATCTACCTTCTGCAAAAGGATATGATGAAAATGGTAACGTCATCGACATGGATGTGTGGGATACTTGGCCGCTGCAGAATGCGGATGGTACCGTAGCTAACTATCATGGTTATCAAGTCGTCTTTGGTCTGGCGGGTGACCCGGATCGGGGATGGGACACATTCATATATATGTTCTACAAAAAAGCAGGAGACACATCCATTGATGCCTGGAAAAATGCAGGCAGAGTGTTCAAGAACACCGACAAGAACGTTCCGAATGACCCCATTCTGAATCAACAGGCAGAGGAATGGTCCGGCTCTTCTACGCTGACTGCGGATGGCCATATACGTCTGTTCTACACCAATCGTCAAGGATGGGACCCGGCCAACGGATTTTATGGCAAGCAAACCCTGACGACTGCTCAGATCAATGTCTCCGAACTTACAGAGGACACGCTCAAGGTGGATGGTGTTGAAGATTTCAAGTCGATCTTTGATGGTGACGGCAAAATGTATCAAACCGTGGATCAGGCTTTCAGCAGTGGGGATTATTCCGACAATCATACATTGAGAGATCCTCACTACGTCGAAGATAATGGTCACAAATACCTTGTTTTCGAAGCCAATACTGGAACAGAGATGGGCTACCAGGGTGAGGATGCATTCAATAACAGGGCCTTCTACGAAGAAAGCAAGAAGTTCTTCCGGGCCGAGAGGGAGAAATTGCTGCAAAGCCCTAATAAAAAGGTTGCTTCCTTAGCCAATGGCGCTTTGGGGATCATTGAACTGAATGACGACTATAGCTTAAAACAAGTGATGAAGCCGCTGCTTGCATCCAATACGGTAACCGATGAAATTGAACGCGCAAATGTATTTAAGTTGAATGGAAAATGGTATTTGTTCACGGATACAAGAGGAGCCAAAATGGTTGTGGATGGTATCGATGCTGAAGATATCTACATGTTGGGATATGTATCTGATTCTCTGACAGGACCTTACAAGCCGTTGAATGGTACTGGACTTGTATTGCATCAAGATCTGGATCCTAAGGATGTTACCTGGACTTACGCACATTTTGCTATTCCGCAGGTGCAAGGCAACAACGTAGTGATCACGAGTTATATGACCAACCGGGGAATGTTTGAAGATCATCATGCTACCTTCGCACCAAGTTTCTTGGTGAATATCAAAGGATCCAAAACATCCGTAGTGAAGGACAGCATTCTGGCACAAGGACAATTAACAGTGGAATAAACAAATTTCACAGAGAGTCTAAAAGAAAGAAAATGTCGATATCTATTGGCATTTTCTTTTTTTTACAAACGAGGTACCTGTTATGAATAACAAAATCAGAAAGAAAATGATCATAGGGTCTGCTGTTTGTGGTGTGATCACGCTCGTCTTCACTGTCATTCCGATCCTGACCAACAGCCCATGGCCAACAGTGGATACGGGAGTAGCCTCTCCTGGCGCGAGCCTGCGAGCTAGCTATCATTTTACAACGCCAGACAAATGGAAGAATGATCCCCAGAGGCCGATATATCTGGACGGGAAGTACCACTATTATTATCTGTATAACGGTGATTACCCCAAAGGCAATGGTACGGAATGGCGGCATGCAACATCGGTCGATTTGGTTCATTGGAAGGATGAAGGAGTGGCAATCCCCAAATACACGAACCGGAACGGTGATCCATGGTCTGGCTCATTGGTTGTGGATGAGTCAGGTACAGCCGGCTTCGGCAAGGGAGCCATTGTTGCGATCATGACGCAGCCCTCTGCCAGCAGCGGACAGCAGGAACAATATTTATGGTACAGCACCAATCAAGGGAAAACGTTTAAGCCTTATGGAGATCAACCGGTGATAAAGAATCCGGGACAAAAGGATTTTAGAGACCCTAAAATCATCTGGGATGATCATTCCCGAAAATGGGTTATGGCTCTGGCTGAAGGGACGAAGATTGGATTCTACGAATCGGCTGATTTGAAAAAATGGCGATATACCAGCGGCTTCTTCACGGAAAACGTGGGATTGGTGGAATGTCCTGATCTATTTGTGATGCGGGCAGATAACGGAACCTATAAATGGGTGCTCGGCGTAAGTGCCAACGGCAGATCATCAGGACAACCCAACACCTATGCTTACTGGACCGGAAGCTTTAATGGCAAAGAATTTGTTCCCGATCTTCATGAACCACAATGGCTGGACTATGGCTTCGACTGGTATGGAGGAGTTACATTTGAAGATGGGGCTAGCAGTGACAAAACCGATCATCGCTACGCATTCGCCTGGATGAATAACTGGAGTTATGCCAACAATACGCCGACACTGCAGGAAGGTTACAACGGCATGGATTCGATTGTTCGTGAAATTAAACTGATTACATCAAAAACGGGTCAGTATCGACTGATCTCAAGACCGATCGATGCTATGGAGCAGGCGGCAGTCTCGGAGATGGAGTTCAAGCCCTTTACAGTAAACGGAGCCCGCTCGCTTATTGTAAAGGGGAATTCATATTATATGGAGGTCGATATATCGTGGACTCAGGTCAATAACATTGGACTAAGGCTGCGCGAATCTGATGACCAGAGCCGACATGTGGATGCAGGTGTTAATGTAAAAGATGGTTATGTATATGTGAACCGGACACATACGGGGAACCCTGATCGCAGTGGTCGAGACTTGGAGAGTCGTGCGGCGTTTGTTCCCGAGAAGAACAAGGTTCATCTCAAGATTCTGGTAGACAAGACCAGTATCGAGGTCTTCGTTGACGATGGCTCATTGGTGTTATCCAATATCATTTTCCCCCACTTGAACGACCGGGGAATCACGTTATATGCTGAAGGGGGAACGGCAGTATTTAGCAACCTGCAGATTAAATATTTCGATTAATCAGCGGCATGACGAAAAGCCCGCATCGTTGGATGTGGGCTTCTTTGCATTTACTCTTTTCCCATCCCCACCGGATTCACCTTATAACTAATCCAGTCGCTCCAGCTCCCGGAATACAACTTCACATTCGAGAATCCCGCTTCTTCCAGTGCAATCACGTGCGGACAGGTGATTATGCCTGAACCGGAGTGTAGTAGTATTCCTGCAGCGGGTTCAGAAACATGAAAGACATACAAAATTTTCCTGAAACTTAATTTCGTTTGTTCAAATCTCTGAAGGAGGATCCTCAAGTTTACTAAATGTATTTATGTTTTACATGACTTATTTATGGTAAGTATATTGACATTTAGTTTGTTTTTATAAAGTTCGTTTTTATATATAACTCAATAATGTTATGTTTGTTAACGAAAAAAACATATTGTTGTAAATGTATTTATATGTTAGTGTGTATTTGTGTTAGAAAATATTACATATTATAGAAGGGGAACGTAATGTTTATTAACCGAACGATTAGGAAATTTGGGGTTTCAGTAGGGATTATAAGTATGTTTACATTTGCTCTACCTTCAGTGGGCTTTAGTATGCCGCTGCAACCAACAACCATCGATAAGGTAGAAGGTGATTATTATGTAACGTCTGCGATTGAGAACATTCGCTGGGGATCACTGCCTAATCGAGACAGCTCTCCGATTCTTACTGTACCATCAGGAAGTGCTGTAACATTTGATACGGTATCGCATGAGGGACTGATAGAGGATCAAGGGAGAAATCCAGTGGAGTACTTTGGCAAATTCGGTATCTCACCCGATGGAGTGCTGGATGATGCGAAGGTGATTGCGGCTTCTGCGATTAAGCATGATTATGTAAAAGACGGACCTCATATTATAACTGGGCCAGTAGCGGTTGAGGGAGCGGAGCCAGGAGATGTTCTTAAAGTAGAGGTCCTTTCGTTGCAGACTCGAGTTCCGTATGGTGTCATTTCTAACCGCCATGGTAAAGGTGCCCTTCCTAACGAATTTCCAGAAAATACAGGCCCACAAGAGGGAGCTAGCGCAACAAAACCGGAATTATATAATAATGTATCTATATTTACGCCTATTGAAGAAATCAACGGCAATTGGTATGGAGTATTACCAACAAAAGCTGGCAAAAATGTACGTTTCCCAATTAACCCGTTTCTAGGTGTTATGGGGGTTGCACCAAATACCAGCGAAGTTGTGAGTTCTATCCCACCTATTGAAACAGGAGGGAATATGGATATTAATGAGTTGGGTGTTGGTGCAACTATTTATTATCCGATTCAAGTTAAAGGCGGGCTATTCTATACTGGAGATCCACACTTTGCTCAAGGAGATGGAGAAGTAGCGTTAACTGCATTGGAAGCTTCCTTAAGGGGGACAGTTCGGTTAACGGTGTTAAAGAAAGGTGATCCATCACTACCACACAGTGGAGATTTCACGCAACCTTTTGCTGAAACAGAGGATTATTGGATTCCAATTGGACTGGACCCTGATTTGGATGAAGCCATGAAAGAATCAGTACGTGAATCGATTCAATTCTTATCCGATAAGCTTGATATGGATAGAAGTGTAGCTTATGCTTACCTATCGGCCGCAACGGATTATGAAGTCTCTCAGGTCGTAGACCGAACTAAAGGGGTCCATGGACTCATTCGAAAGACCGATTTCCTTGAATATGTTGACGTTGCAATGAACGTAGGTGGTACGTTAATCAAACCGGTTGTTCATAACAATGAGTTCTACGTACCGATTCGAACAATTTCCGAGCTATTGGGCGGTACAGTAGTGTGGGATAATAAGACGCGTACAACGCAAATCAAATTAGGTACGAAAAATATAAGTGCTCAAATTGGTTCAGATGTGTATTCAATTAACGATAAACTAGTGTTCAATAGTAACGTACCAAAGCTTTTAAATGGCGAAACCGTAGTTCCGGTTTCTGTTATTAATGAAATACTAGGTGCTTATGTAAACTGGACGACGATCGACAAGATGTTAACAGCAAATGTATCGTTAAGTAAAAAGCAATAATAGATTTCATTATTCAACCGTGGTGGGCAGATGTCCATCACGGTTTTTTTTGTTATCATGAATCAAAAGAAGCTGCCACTTGATGTCTGCTTCTGTGCGCTTGTGAATACTTACAGGGTGGTGTTGTTAACTCGATGTTGACTCCGAACATAAAAAAAACACATCGCCGGGGCAGATAAGCCACCTGGCGATGTATTCAACATCGATACACTGCTATACGTCTTTGTGCTCTTCCGCATTACCCGTAGCCACCGGATTCTCCTCATAACTAATCCAGTCACTCCAGCTTCCGGAATACAACTTCACATTTGAGAATCCCGCTTCTTCCAGCGCAATCACATTTGGGCAAGCTGATACGCCTGAGCCGCAATACACGATAATTGCACCATCCTTGTCCAACTTACTGAAACGCTCTTCTAACACCCCAGTACCTGTCCAACGTCCATCCCAATCCAACACATCTTTCCAAAAATAATTCACCGCACCCGGAATATGTCCGGCCTTGGCATCAATGGGTTCCTCCAGACCCGCATAGCGGCGAGCATCACGGGAGTCAATTAGCACGGCACTGCCACTTGCCGAAGCCTGCTGAACATGCTCAACACTTGCCAGCATGGCTGGCTGCACATTCACCTCAAAAGAAGCCGGGATCTGAACTGGCACATCCACGGTCACCGGGAATTTGGCGTTTTTCCAAGCGGAGAAGCCTTCGTCCATGATATACACCTGCTCATGACCGATATAGCGAAGCAGCCACCATAGCCGAGATGCATTCATCCCGCCTTGATCGTCATAAGCAACAATACGACTATTGGAGCCAATCCCTGCTTTGGCAAGGCGATTAGCCGGTTCAGCCGGATCAGGAAGCGGGTGACGTCCTCCGTGCGCAAATCCCATGGGTTACATGTACCCTTCCCAGTGGTCAGACGAAGTGGTATTAGAGGAATCCACCATCAGAACACCGATGCCTGCACCATAGTTGGCCATATAAAGGAAAAAACTTTTCTCTGCCAGCAATCATTGTATATTGAATTTGGAAAGTGAAATCGAGAGGGAATGATTGTGTTATATGTAAATACAATTTACAATAATGACTGTAGAAAAATACATATTTCAAGGAGAGTTAGATGAAAAAAAAGTATATAATAGCGTTGTTAATTGTGATTATGTTGTTTGGAGTAATACCCGCATACGGGGCGGGAGCTCCTGGAGATTCTCTAGTTTGGGATAGTGATAATGAGTTTAGAAGATTCTTTGGAATTAACGTTACGACATTCACAGATAACCAAAGCACAACAAAGACGATTTATCCTAAGCATGTTCGAGATTCAAAAATGGTTGGAGAGTGGATATATTTCTTGGTAGCGGATGGGACAGATGAGTGGTTTTATCAGATCGCTAAAATAAAAAAAGATGGTTCAGCGTTTACTTATATAAGCCAGGATGCAGATTTTTCGAGTATTGAAGTTGTAGGAGATACGATTTACTTTTTAAAAAGGAGAAAAGGCGAGGATTTTCAAACTCCTTTGTCTTTTGGCTCAATGAGAACAGATGGCACAAAGGAAAAGATTGTTATGTATAAACCTCCTTTTAACGATATGGGAATTAATAAATTTATCATGATTAATAAAGGGTATATATACTATAAAGACTATGGTAATGGAAAATTGTATCGTATGAAGAAAGATGGTACAGGAGCTAAGGTAATATCCTCAAAAGGTGTGTCGACATACGAATTTTATGGCGATGTTTTGTTTTTTTCGGAGGTGGTGGAAGGACGCTATAATGACAGTTATATTGGTGTCCTTGCAGACCTGAATGGAACTAGAAAAAAAACATTTGTCTCGAAGGAGGATAGTCTTTACCCTATGGCATATGTCGATAATAAGTTCTATTATACAATTGATAAGCCCCAAGATAACTTAGGCAATTTTAAGAGTGAAATACATGTTTATAATCGCTATACAGGTAAAAAGAATAAGTTGCTTTCTTTGGATACTAATGATCGGTTTTTAGGAAAAGTAGAGGGTGGTTTTGCATTCCTGTCTCATAAGAAAGAAACCGTGTATAAGGTTGGATTTGATGGGAAAGTGAAAAAATAATAATTAGCTCTGATCCATGAAAAAACAGATAGACTACTGCAACAGAGATTTTAGACACTAGTGAAAGCCCACGGTGAGCGTGGGCTTTTTGTACTTTCCTACACTTATTTATTTTTCCCCGATAGCCACCGGATTCTCATCATAACTGATCCAATCCGCCCAGTTGTGGGATGTACTCTGGAATTGGGTTCAGTGTGGAGAATTTAGGCAGGTACAGATTCTTTGGTTTCATTGCGCCATTGATGATGACGGTAGAGCGTTGTTGTATTCTGCCGAGTGGTCGAAAATCTAAATTATTGGCACGCTAGCGCCATTGGTACGGAGAGCGAGAGCCGTAAGCGGGCATGATGGTTAGCCCCAACATGAACTTAGTTTATGAAGCTTCAAGCCATCGACCAGCGAAGGAGAACGGCAGACAATAGAAAATGCAGCCCCATACTGACCAAAAATGACCAGCAGTCAGCTAGCAAGAGCCGACCCAAATGACTTTTTATACAGCGCACCAACCCAAAATGCAATGGGCATGTAGCCAACAAAACCGACCACACTGCCCGCAATTGCTCAAACCCACTGGGGAGGTTCCAACCTTGAATGACAAGAAGTTAGCTTCGGGGGGAACGCTGTACCTGAACGAAGTCTGGGGATCAGCCCTCCCTGTGCCGGCTGCGCCGTTCTTTGCTCTCCGACCATGTGAGCCTATGTGTCAAAACCGTGGCATTCTGTGTAGTTGGTCAATGCCAAGGGTACAGTCTTGTACATATTATGCCACATTATCACGCTTTTTGTTGCTCTTTGGAAGATGCAGTTTTAGATTCTGCTTCGGCTTGGAGTTTGGCTTGAGCTTGTTTCTCTTTTTCTCTTTTAATCTTATCGAGTTCATGGAGGCGGAGAAAATCAAACCCTTGCTTTGTGGTTTGCAACTTATCTTTAGCGTTTGCCCCTTTTATTTTTTCGATCAACCCAAACTGCATAAACTTAGGTACTAATTGATAGTAGATGAAATTTAATTCAACAGAAAGATTACCGCTTTGCTCTATAGGAATGCCTGTAGCGAAGATAGGCGAGAGGTTTAGGAATAGCCTAAAAAGACTTGCTTCATCCTGCAATTCAATTCCTTCTTGCCTACGAGCTTCTTTGTACTCTTCTGGATAGGTTATTTTGATACTTATCATTGCCTTCCTTAATTCATGATATGTTAGCCCCAAAAAATCACCCACAATGCCACTACTCCTTAGGGTGGCTAACTCTTCTATTAACGAAGCATTTTCTTTCTGCAATGATTGAAGTTCTTGAATACTTCTTGTATATTCCATTACGATTGCGGCTGTATCTGGCGCATCTTTTCCTGAAATCCATCCAACTAAGTCTTCTCGGGTAGCAAATTCACTCATTTTCTGAATTAAAGCTAATTGAATGTCACGTGAATCTTCAAAAAACTTACTGATTTTACTTAATACATCCTGCTTAAATTCGTCATACTTTTGAGGATTTATCATTTCAAGGACGCTTTTACCGTCTCGTTTAACTTTTTCATCTAAAGCTTTATCAGAAATGACAACAGCGAATCTTGGCTTACCGATCTCACCTGCGTAGTCATATTCCCAATGAGTGTAACTTTTTCCGCTTACCGGATCGATCGCCCCATAGCGTCCACCTAAAATAAGCATGTATACATCAGATTCGTCTATCCATTTTTTAATCGTTTCCTTTTGACTTTCATCCCCGGCAGAGAACAATTCCATTCCGGCTGGAATATGTCCTGCAATCAAGATCGCCTGTACGGCTGCTTGTCTTTCTTCTCTTAAATCAGTATATGTAGATGAGACGAACACTTGCAATTTCTTTTTCATACACAACCTCCTCATTCGGCACTTTCCAACATAACCCATCATATTGCAAGCGAGTAATCTCATCAAGATAAAAGTGAAAAGCACAAAAAAATCTTCTGGAAATTTTTACAGAGAGCAAGCGTTGACTTTCTGTTGACTCCGGTATATTCTTGCTCAACGCAAAGAGCACATCCCTACTTGATCGATGTACTCCAATTCACAAACTGTATATCTGTTTAATTCTTCTACTCTTCCCCGGTAGCCACCGGATTCTCCTCATAACTAATCCAGTCGCTCCAACTTCCAGAATACAACTTCACATTCGTATATCCCGCTTCTTCCAGTGCAATCACGTTCGGGCAAGCTGATACGCCGGAGCCGCAATACACGATAATCGCACCATCCTTGTCCAGCTTACTAAAACGCTCTTCTAACACCCCGGTATCTGTCCAACGTCCATCCCAATCCAACACATCTTTCCAAAAATAATTCACCGCACCCGGAATATGTCCGGCCTTGGCATCAATGGGTTCCTCCAGACCCGCATAGCGGCGAGCATCACGGGAGTCAATTAGCACGGCACTGCCACTTGCCGAAGCCTGCTGAACATCCTCAACACTTGCCAGCATGGCTGGCTGCACATTCACCTCAAAAGAAGCCGGGATCTGTACTGGCACATCCGCGGTCACCGGGAATTTGGCGTTTTTCCAAGCGGAGAAACCTTCGTCCATGATATACACCTGCTCATGACCGATGTAGCGAAGCAACCACCATAACCGAGAAGCATTCATGCCGCCTTGGTCATCGTAAGCAACAATTCGACTATTGGAGCCAATGCCAGCTTTGGAGAGACGACTTGCGAGCACAACCGGATCAGGAAGCGGATGACGTCCTCCGTGTGCAGAGACAGGAGCGGAAAGATCTTTTTCCAAATCGAGATAGACAGCCCCTGGGATATGTCCGGCTTCATAGGCTTGTCTTCCAGCCTCCGGCTGACCGAGCAAGAATCGGCAATCTGCAATGACGACATCCGGTTCATACATTCTGGCGAGCAGCCAGCGCATGGATACAATATTTTTCATGAAAATACACCGCCTTATGAGAGTGGTAGAGTCGTATATTACTGTGGATTAAGAAAAAATAGGTTATACCGTTGTAGGTTCAATAGGCCCTTTTCCCGTAACAGAAGCTTCTGCTGAAGCCATCTGCGGTTTGGTTTTGCCATATCGAATGAAGATCCATACCCCGAATATAATGACGACCCCGGCAGACATCTGTAATGCACTTAGGGACTCGCCGAGCAGCATCCAGGCCAGCAATGAAGAGAATACGGGTTCCCCAAGTACGCCCATGGATACCGTTGTGGCATTCATATATTGAAGCAGCCAGTTGAAGAGATAGTGTCCAAAGATCGTTGGCACAATGGCGAGCAGCAGGAAAATTCCCCACTCCGAAGCAGCGTAACCCCCGAACGGATGGCCCATGATCAGATTATATACCGCCAGGGTACAAGCAGCGACAAAAAATACCCAGAAGTTATACGAAAATGCACTAAGCCCCGCACGTAAAAATTGACCCAGCAGCATATGAACGGCGACTGCGATTGTGCCAAGCAAAGACAAGACATCACCTTGCAGTGCAGTGCCTGCTAACTGGAAATCTCCTGCACCAATGACGATCGATCCAAGCAGGGCGATGCCCATGCCGATGATCATCATGCGGTTAATTTTGGCTTTGAACAGCCATACCGAACCCGCGAGAATCAATATAGGCTCCAGTGCGAGAATGACGGTGGAACTGGCAACACTGGTGAGTCGCAGCGAACCCATCCAGAGTAGAAAGTGAAGAGCCAGCATCACACCGGATGCAAGCAGCAAGCCCCACTGCCGTAAGCTCAGACGCATCATCTCGTGTCTGTACTTCCAGACAAAAGGGAGCATCAGCAGATTGGTCAGGAACAGACGGTACATCGCAATGACCGCAACATCTGCAGTAGACCATCGTACAAAGATCGAAGAGAAAGAAATGGCGATAATGCCGACAAAGAAGAGCAGATAAATGGATCTGCCGGCACGGTTCAAGCTTGTCATGGGTGTAGCTCCTTCTTGAAGTCTGATGGCGTAAATCACTTCATTATACAGGAGAAGGTAACTGCAGGAAAGATAAAGAGAACGAAGAGATAAGTAGATTGTAACCGGGCTTGTAACTATTCTGTCATTCTCCCGAACCATTTTTCTATTAATCTTCTATATAGAGACATGAAACGAGATAATACACCAATAATCGGGAAAAATTGAAAGTAAGGAAGTGGCCTGGCAGTGAGAGTTCAACAAGAGAGAGCGGGAGAACGTGGCAGTATTCCGCCCAGCACAAGTCGCACGAAAACACATAAACGAAGAAAAATCCGGTATGGAAGGCTGAGCATAGCTCTAATGCTCCTGGTACTGTTCGTTACCGGTATTACATATGTATTCCTTGGAATGACGCACTGGATCAAAAGCGTTGTGGCGCCGCCTCCGATTACTGTAATAGAACAACCCGCCAAGCTCGGCATGATACAAGTTACTCCGGATGCGAAGGAGGAGCCGGCACGGTTCCAGGGTCAGATTCGCAAATTGGCATACATAACGTTTGATGATGGGCCAACTGAATATACGGAACAACTGCTGGATATTCTGAAGCAGCATGAGGCGAAGGCTACCTTCTTCATGATCGGACGTCAGTTGAATCAGCACCCAGAAGCTGTGAAACGGCTGTTGAAGGAAGGAAGTTACCCTGGACTCCACAGCATGACACATAACTATAAAAAGTTGTATAAGAGCGGCAGCTCTGCAAACTTTGTGAAAGAGTTCAAGAAAGAGCAGAAGATGGTGCAGGACCTGATTGGTTTTACACCTCATCTGATTCGTGCACCCTATGGAAGCAGCCCGCAGATCGGAGAAAAATTCAGGGGTGATATTGCTGCAGCCGGGTTCAAACTGTGGGACTGGACGACAGATTCGCTTGATTGGAATCTCCCCGGTCAACCGGATAAGATTGTGGCACGGGTGAGCAAAAGTGTACATCGGGATAAGGAAGTGATTCTGATGCACGAGCGCGAGCAGACCGTTCAGGCTCTGCCTCGTATTCTGAAACTGCTTGAAGATCGGGGTTACGAGTTCGAAGTATACGATCCGGATGCACACTGGGTAGCCAATTTTAGTGGAGATAGCCGCTTGTAATATAACAACAAGATGATGATGCAAGAGAGGAAGGACTTGGGTGCTAACGAGTAAAAAAGTGGCACTTGCGGCAGTCAGCGTATTGCTAATTCTGCTGGTAAGTGGTTGTGGAGAGCCGCAGGAGCCTGCGGCAAATCAGGTAAACCAATTGGTGCTCAGCGGACAGGAGATCGATCAGAGTTTGAAGGCGCTGGCCAGTCATGAGCAGGAAGATATGAAGTTATACAAGTCTATTTTAGACAAAGGCAAGAACAAAAACAGTGATCTCGAAGCACTGCTGGATCAGGCAGCAAATCATATTCATGAACGAAGAACGTTGTTGAAGCAGGCCGAAGGGGTCATGAAACAGACCAGCGAGGAGACGGTAGCTCTGCGGAGTTCACTGAAAGACCTATCATTTGAAAACGAAGAAACATTGGCCCAGGCTGAGAAGGTGCTGGATCAATATGAAGCAAGAGCACGTGCTTTTGACAATTTCGTAGCTTCGTATCAGCTGAGTCTGAATGCCGATGAGCAGTTATATGGACTGATGAGAGAAAATGCAGAACCTAATCTGGTTAAGATCAAGCGAGCCATTCGAGTACGGAATAGCGAATATGCGCAGCTTGCTGAATTCCGTAAGCAATTTAACCTGCAGACCAAAGCATTTAACGGAGCCAATGCGAAACTGGTACAGATGGATCAGGCCAGTTAGGTAGAGGACTACAGTAATCGTTCAGACATTTTGCATGATTGAGCTGCCTTTCTCCCGTGTAAGTACTAGTATACAGCCAAGCCAATGGATGAGAAGCAACATGGACAAGCATCATTGCGTATAAGCTAACGGAGGTGTTCATATGCGAAAAGGAAATACAATGAAAGTTAGTACATCCCTACTGGTTTTACTTATGGGATTCCCGCTTGTGGCCTGTGGGAACAGCAGTCCTGCTGCACAGCCACCTGTGAATAATACGGAAGAACACACACCAGCACCGGAGCAAAAGCCGGATGAAAGTGCTGCAATAGAAGCGGAAGGTATTCTCACCGGATGGGCTGATCCGCACACCATCGAGATTCGAGTGAATGAAAAACCGATGTCTTTCCAGGTCGGTGAAGATCTGCAGAAGTCACTGGATGATATCGATGATGAAGATTCCGTGCGTTTCAAATATGTAGAGAAAACCATTGATGCAACGACGAAACAGCTGGTACTTACAGAGATTGCAAAGATTGAATCAAACGATGACAAGAGCGGTTCTAATGCAGGCGGTGCTGTAACGTCCGATCGCCCGAAGACGTCAGAGCTGGAAGTGACGGTAGAAGGAATGACCGAGAAGCGCCCAGTGACACTGGCACAAGCGAAAGGTTATTCATTTTATGTGTTTGAACCAATGGCTTTTGACGCGGAAGACCATGAATTAACAATGAAGATTGATCCGGATTATGAGGTAGAGATTGAGAAGCTACCGGCAGATTACAATCTGGATATGCTGAAGATGGATGCCAAGGAAGAGTTGTCCGAGACAGGAGAAGTAAAGCAATTAACGACTGAACAACTCAGCAACGGCCCGATGAAGGATGCGAGATTGTACATGATGTCCCAGAATGATAAGAAAACAGAGTATTTTATTGTCAAAGAACTGGACGGTAATGGTTTCATTTTCCACATCCAAGCACCCATTGGTGAACCTTCGGAAGGTTTCCTGCCAATGGCATACGCATCCCTCAATTCCATCATGAATGAGTAGAAAAGGGATGAGCCACGCGGGTTAAACCGAACGGCTAAGTGAATGATAACGATCAATAAAACAGCGTGTTTCCTTGAGAGAGGAGATGCGCTGTTTTATTGATGTGGCTATCCTATGAATGTACCTTGCCGTGCAAAGACAAAGAGCCAGAAGGAGCGATGCGGATGCATAGGTTCCTCCCGGCTTCTTGGCCGTACTTTTATTCAGTTTGCGGGATCGAACCAATGACCCTGATCCATTACTCAGTTTAGTATGGTCGATTCCTTGCGCCCTCTGAGTTCTTGATAGTGGGCGATCACATTCTGATGAACGGGATGTTCGTCGGGAATTCCCATGCGTTCACGGATAAAGGCGGAGACGCCATCTTCGCGAATCATGTGTTGGATCTTCATGGCTTCCTCGTCGTGTTCGTCATTGAACAGCATTGCGGCCGCCATGGCAGAAGTTAAATGGGGAATTTCAATTCCGAATTCACTGGCCTGCAGCGCTGGGCGAACAAGCCGGTCATGAGGCGAAAGCTTGCGAAGGGGGGAACGTCCGACCCGGGTAACCTGATCCGTCAGGTTAGGATTGGCGAAGCGCTCCAGTATGGAATCGATATATTTGTTATGCTTCTGTACGTTGAATCCGTGCTTCTGGATGAGCATCTGACCCGTCTCTTCCATAACATGGCGGACCTTGGCCCGAAGGGTGGAGTTACTCATGACCTGTCGAATGGTCTTGAATCCTTCGAGATAGCCGAAGTATGCGGCGACACAGTGGCCTGTATTTACCGTAAACATTTTACGCTCAATATAAGGCTCAAGGGAATCCACATAATGGACACCATCAATTTCCTTGTAACCATCCAGAAAGGCAGGACGATGAACGACCCATTCATAAAAAGGTTCAACAGTGACCTGCAGCGGGTCCTTGTGGTTTTGAGCCGGAACAATCCGGTCCACTGCTGCATTGGGGAAAGAAATATAACGTTCGGCTTTTTTACGAGTATGTTCATCCAGGAATGGATAGATGCGTTTCTTCAGCCTGGTGCTGCCACCGATGGCATTCTCGCAAGCGATAATATGCAGTGGAGTCTGATTATTGTTTTTCATGCGAAGTTGAATGCCCTTTGCGATCGGCTCGGCAATATCTCCGAGTGCAGATACACCCACGGCGGTTGTGATCAGATCGGCTGAAGCGATCTCTTCAGCAACCAGATTCTGCTCATTCACATTGATAGCCGTCACGTTGTTTACAATCGTTGTATCCTGATCGCTATTGGCCAGTGTAATGGGATATTCCTGTCTCTCTTGAAGCAAGGAGATTTTCTTCGGGTTACGTGCGACAAAGCAGACTTTGTAGTCGGAAGCGGACAACATATGACCGATAAAACCGCGGCCTATATTGCCCGCACCAAAATGTACAGCTTTCATGTATGAACTCCCCCTTTAAGGATTGAATCGCGAAATTCGTGCAGACCTTAGACGGTAGTGACGAGTGGCTTCGAAATCAAATCATTAAATGTAAGGTCAGTCAAGCAAGACAGCCGTTGGTGAGGCATATCGAATTCCAATGTTCCTGTAATGGTATTCGAGATGACTACGCAGTGCATACCAGCCGTAGCAGCTGCACGCGCGCCGTTAGGTGAATCCTCAATCGCTACGGCTTCGTCTGCAGTTACTCCAAGGGCTTCAAGCGCTTGATTGTAGAGTTCCGGATCAGGCTTCACATTTGCAACATCATCTGCCGTACGGATAACTTCAAAATAATCTTTCAGTTTCAGTTGTTCCAGATGCTGTACAACCCACTCCCGTTTGGAGCTGGAGGCAACAGCGAGTTTTAGTCCAGCTTTACGCGCTTCATCAAGATAGTTCTGAATGCCCGGACGAACCACCTCTTTGTTCATCAATGCAGCGTGCTGCAACTGAACAGATTCCCTGAACGCTTCCCGATCGATCGGAAGATTCAAATCTGTGATGAGGTACTCATACGGATTAAATGTTTTCAGACTGGTACCGATGCATTGTGAATACATCTCCAGGGTTAAATCCACGCCGTGTTCCTTGTAAGCATCACGAAAAGCAATATACCATGCTGTCTCTGTATCAATAATCGTTCCGTCGAAATCAAACACCAGTGCCTTAATCATAAATTTGTTCCTCCTGTTTCAGAATTAGTTGGGGGTGAAATAGAATGAAAACTTTCTGCAAATTCATTCCCTGTATTCATTAAGTTGCGGGATATTAGTTGACGCAATAAACGAAAATGAATATTAATTTGGGAAAAATATGCGTTTGAAGCTAATAAAACCGTAACATAGGACAAACTGAAGGGTCAAGCGCGTCATGATAGTTTACATTGAAAATTTTCACATGGATGACGTATTTTCTGAAAATGATGGACGTTGCAAACCGTTAAGCCCTTTACATGTAAGCGGTGTACTGAATAAACTGTTTTTTTAGCATAATAAAATAAAACTTTTTTTATGAAAATTGGATGATTTGACCGTTCAACAGCTTTCGACACTTTTATAATAGAAGAAACCGTGCCATGTGCTTTTGTTTTTATTAGCTTTACGCAGGATTAGAGCCTGTGGGAAAATGGAGTAAAAGATCTTGAAAATCAATGAAATAAGGAGGGATATCGTCATGCTTCAAAGGGATCGTTTCGATGGATGTTTGATCGGGCTTGCAGTGGGTGATGCGCTGGGAACTACTGTAGAATTCAGTAGCCCAGGAACGTTTGAACCTGTTACCGATATCGTGGGAGGCGGTGTATTCGGGCTGGAAGCAGGACAGTGGACCGATGATACATCCATGGCTCTGTGTCTGGCAGAAAGTTTGGTGCGCCAGGCAGACTTTGATCCTGCGGATCAGATGCGCAGATATACCAATTGGTACAAAGTCGGGTACATGAGCAGCACAGGTAATTGCTTCGATATTGGTGGGGCTACACGAAGCGCCTTGGAGAGGTTTGGTGTAACCGGAGAAGCCTACAGCGGATCAACGGATCCGATGACGGCGGGCAATGGATCTATTATGAGGCTTGCTCCTGTCGCGATGGCTTATGCCAATCGTCCGCAAGAGGCAGTTCATTATGCCGGACTTAGCTCCCAAACAACACATGCGGCAACGGAAAGTGTAGAGGCCTGTGAAGTACTGGCGGCTATACTTGTTGCTGGCCTGCGTGGAGCGGACAAGAACGTCATGCTGATGCCGGAGACATGCCGACAGTGGAGGGAAGAGCCTACTTTTTCACCTGCAATTGAAGAGGTTGTTAGGGGCTCGTATCAGAGCAAAGAGCCGCCCGAAATTAAGGGCAGTGGTTATGTGGTTCGTTCGCTTGAAGCCGCATTATGGGCTTTCCATAAGTCCTCAAGCTTCGAGGAAGGCGCGTTGTTAGCTGTTAATCTGGGTGATGATGCGGATACCACGGGAGCCGTATATGGACAAATCGCAGGTGCTTATTATGGACTCAGCGGCATTCCGGCACACTGGCGGGACAAGCTGGCCATGCGTGAAACGTTCGATCAACTAACCGATGCATTGTGGTTGAAAGCGACAGGAAATCATTGATAAAGAGACAGAGGAGAAGAGAACATCTATGAGCAGGGCAGAACACACGACAGAATCAAAAGCTTCGCAGTCTGGTAAACGAGGGGCGTTTCCATTATCCCTGTTTTGCCTGACGATTGGGGCTTTTGCGATTGGTATGACTGAGTTTATTATTATGGGCTTACTGCCCAATGTAGCGACAGACCTGAATGTAAGTATTCCACAGGCGGGACAACTCATTACGGGATATGCGCTTGGTGTAGCGGTAGGTGCGCCGATCTTGACCGTGTTCACGCACAAGATTCCGCAGAAAAAACTGCTGGTGCTGCTGATGTGCATTTTCATTATCGGTAACGCCTTGTCTGTCATTGCTCCTACCTATGGACTGCTGATCTCGGCACGGATTCTGACGGCATTTGCCCATGGTACGTTCCTCGGTGTAGGTTCGATCATGGCAACACGGCTCGTTGCACCCGAGAGAAGGGCAGGAGCGGTATCGGTTGTTCTCGCAGGGCTCACGATTGCCAACATTATTGGCGTTCCGTTTGGTACATTTATCGGGCAACAGCTTGGATGGCGGTCGTCCTTCGGGGCAATTACCATTCTAGGCATTATCTCGTTGATTGGCATCATTCGTTTCATTCCCGTTATCCCGCAAGGCGCACCAGCGAACCTCGGGCAGCAGTTCCGAAATCTGGTTCGTCCACAGGTATTATTGGTTCTACTCATTGGCGCGTTGGGCTGTGGAAGTCTGTTCGCCGTATTTACGTACATTACGCCGATGCTTGTAGACATTAGTGGTTTTGCCGAGCAGAATGTGACCTGGATTCTGGTGCTGTTCGGTTTCGGCGTTACACTTGGCAACATGGTTGGCGGTCGTCTGGCAGACTGGAAGCTGATGCCTTCCTTGATCATCAACTTCGGCATCCTGGCCGTTCTTCTAGCTGCACTTACGCTTACGCTGGACAATCCTTATCTCGCGGTAATTACCATATTCTTCTGGGGTGTTGCGGCTTTTGGCATTATGCCAGGATTGCAGATTCGAATCATGAATATGACCCGTGAAGCACCGCTGCTGGCAACGACTTCAAGTCACTCTGCGTTTAATCTGGGTAATGCAGGAGGAGCCTATCTGGGCGGGTATGCAATTACCCATACGGGACTTATATCCGTACCTTTGTATGCAGCAGTTATTGCCGCATTGGGGTTACTGGGGTTGTTCGTCAGTTTGATGATGGACCGTAAACAGCGTTTGCCGGAGATTCCAAACGTTGTGGAGCCAGTATCAGTACAATAAAAAAGCCTGATAAAAAAGCCGCAGTTTCCTGTATATTACGAGGAATCTGAGGCTTTTTTTGAGACAGGGTTTGGAATTCTAATAGGGAATTCACTTTGAAACTCTCAAAGCGAGTGAATTTAGTTGCAGTAATGGATAAAAAAGTTATAATATACTATATAAGTAATTATTCTGTTGTAATAGAGTGTCAACCAACGTAAATGTGTGATGAATTGTTAAATTGAAAGGAGGTGATCAAGATAATTTTGTAAGCGTTTTCAATAATGGAAGGTTCGTTGAAGACCTGCTTAGGTGATGTTACATGCAGTAAGTGCTCAGCATAAAGCAGGATCTAATGATCCTCCAGAACAGTCCGGACTCGTCTTACCAAATGGAGAGGAGAAATTGAAATGAAAAAACGTCTATCTATCGTTTTAAGTCTTTCGATGGCTGTTGCAATGGTTGCACCAACGATGGCTTTCGCCACGGATTCCAACCAAGGTGCTCCGAACGCAGCATATGAAACGCAGAATGTATCCAGCAACGAAGCTGCCAACGCTTTGGCTGCAAGCCAGGTCGTACCCGCACCCCCTGGCTATGACTCATATCGAAACCATATTCCACATGGCAATATGAATCTGATCTCCTATTATTCCACAACTGTTGGAAATGAACGGAAAGCACAGGTGTACACACCGCCTGGATATTCACCCAATAAAAAGTATAACGTCCTATATCTCCTGCATGGCATCGGCGGAGATGAGTATGAGTGGGTTAACGCGATGAAACCAAAGAACATTCTGGACAACCTGTATTCCGAAGGCAAGCTGTCACAGATGATCGTCGTATTCCCAAATGGTCGCGCCATGAAGGATGATCGCCCGGTCGGAGACATTTTTGCGCCGGATAAAGTGGCTGCTTTTGAGAGATTTGAACAAGACTTGCTCAAGGATCTGATCCCTCACATCGAAGCGAATTATCCAGTTTACAAAGACCGCAATAGTCGTGCCTTAGCCGGTCTATCCATGGGTGGTGGACAATCCCTTAATTTCGGGTTAAAGAATCTGGATACCTTCGCCTGGGTTGGCGCTTTCTCTGCAGCACCGAATACCAAACCAGTGTCGGAACTGATCACCAATCCAGGTCAAGCCGCAAGCAAACTCAAACTGTTATGGATATCCTGTGGAGCGAGTGACGGTCTGTTGTGGGTCAGCCAGAATTTCAAAAACGGATTAAGCAGCATGAACGTTCCGCACACCTGGTATCAGGATGTAGGCGGGCATGAGCCATCTGTTTGGAACAGCGGGTTGTATCAGTTCTCGCAACGCATCTTTAAATAATCATAAATTAGTGACTGTCAACCTCAGTTCTGTAACGTACAGAGCTGAGGTTATTTGTACAAGAGCAATAATCCATTGGCTAGTTTCTTCAAGCCTGTTATAGATGGGATTTAATGTTGCCGAGAGTATGTTAATTTTGTATACATAGGAAGATCGGGTTAGCGTTTGACGTGCTGAAATGAAAAGAATAAATTAGCGTTGGCATTACTGAAACAGAAGGGTAATAAAAATGACAAGCCAATGTACTCGTGAATACAGCTTTATATAGATTATCTTTATTGGGGAGTCGGTGACATGTTTTATTATAAAGGTGCGTTTCGGGAAACGGATAATTTCATCTATTTCAAAAGTGATGTTCCATTAGCCGAGAATGATGTCGTCATATTTGGCGAGAAAACATATTTTATTCAAAGTGTAGAGAAGGAATTCCTCCTTCTTCAGAAGGTGGGCTCGATTATTTCCGTAAGTGTGTGAAATCTTCACAAGAGTATTTCCTTTTTCAAGTGTACGTGCACTTCTGGGCCCCTGCCTACATACAATAGATCGACCCTGTTCCTCACGTGCTCAGGCCAGATCGTTGTAAAACTGCAGGAGGTGTCATCTGTGCCCGGATTGTTTACCGCTATTGCTCTATTCATTAAGGAGTTAACGTTACTCGTCTCGTATGTCAAAAATAATGCGTTCCCCCAGCCCCTGGCTGAGGATGATGAAGCCAAACATTTACGCCTTATGGCTGAAGGCAATGCTCACTCCCGCAATCTGCTCATTGAACACAATCTGCGCCTCGTCGCGCATATCGTCAAGAAGTTCGACAATACGGGTGAAGATCAGGAAGATCTGATTTCCATCGGAACCATTGGTTTGATCAAAGCCATCGAAAGTTTTCAACAAGGCAAAGGAACCAAACTTGCCACATTTGCAGCGAGATGTATTGAAAACGAGATACTTATGCATCTGCGTTCCCTGAAGAAAACACGCAAAGACGTATCCCTGCATGACCCCATCGGTACGGATAAAGAAGGCAACGAAATCACACTGATCGATATCCTCGGAACAGAAGCCGACGACGTTGTAGATAAAGTGCAGCTCAAGATCGAAAAAAGCAAAATTTATCGCAATCTCGATATCCTTGATGATCGGGAGAAGGAAGTCGTAGTTGGTCGATTTGGCCTGGAAGCAGGCGGGGAAGAACGTACCCAGCGCGAGATTGCCAAGGAACTTGGGATTTCACGCTCTTATGTATCGCGAATTGAGAAGCGGGCGTTAATGAAGCTGTATCATGAGTTCTACAAGCAAAAATAATATAGCTTAACAGACTCGGGGGCGCCTTTATCGGGAGCCCTTTTTACTATACAACGATGTATTGTTAATAATTTAAGTTGGATCTAACTAACAATAAATCTTTTGATTTATAACCTAAATAAAGGAATTTATCTCTGAATTGAAGAATTTCTTATAAATAGAACAATTTAATACATAAGGAGTATAAATTATAATGAAGAAGCTTTTACAGCAGATGCCACTCTGGTATTGGTTGGTCTGGATCGTAGGGATGATTATGATCACGTTTAACATGTTTCAATCGAACTCGGGTATCATCAACTCGCTTGCGCTAATCATGATTAACGTTGCTAATGCTATTCGAGTTTGGAAAAAAGAACGTTCATTAGCGATTGCCTTTTTAGTTATTGCTGCTCTATGCTTAGTCTTAATTTTAAAATATTTCTATAGATATGTATTATCGACATGATATGAGATAGCATGAAAATAACGAGAGGTCGTACATAAGCGCTGTATCAATTCCACTAGTACAAGCTTACAAGTACACAAACAAGAGCACAAAACCAGGAGGGCGCCTTGCACAGGTGTCGCAGGACAAGAACATTGTTCCATTCAAAGTCGCTATTATAGTGGCTTTTTTGTTTTAAGGAACCAAGTTCTTGTCCCAAGCTGAGGGCAAGAACTTGGTTCCATTGCCGAAATGGACAAGAACATTGTGTCATTTCGGATTAGGTAGTTATCTAAATAGCATCAAAAGATGGAGATCACGTGGCTAGAAAAAAGCACATGGATTTAAGAATTCGCGTGAATAACGATTTTTTGTATCAGGAATTAGGTTTTTTCCGATCAAAGGTAAAGACTAGTTCATTGTTGAAACGGTTAAGAACTTGGTACCAATGTTGATAAGAATCTTTATCTGTTTCAATAAGCTAACGGGCAGGTTAGCACAATTAGGGGATGGCACTCTAAGGAAGGGAAATTGGTTTCAGGTCGAGAGTCAGCTTCAATTTTAAAGGGCTGCGCAAACGCTTAATTTCCTTTTTGCTCGATGTAGCCTTTCGCATACACGGACTCGATCAACCGAGAAAGCCATTTTCTCTTTGACACAGCAGCCAGCTTGATCACTGAAGTCAAAATCAAGAAATGGTAGAGAATGTATTGGAGATTTCTACTAGTTATCGTAAGATCATATGTAAGAAGTTGAGACTTTCCTGGACTGCTGCCTTTCATTTAGGAAAGAAAAATTAAAGATAAATGGGTGGGGGATCGATAGGTTGAATAAGGATGAATTATTAAAACTAATAGCTACAAGTGGCTACAACGTCTATTTTGGGGCGAAAAAGCATTTCGCGACTTATGATATTATCGAAAAGTTGCCGCGAGCGATTGCGTTGTTAGGGCTGCTCATCGGGATATGGCAGTTGTGGAAGCCAGACGTTTCTTACAGTCAACTAATTTCTTTTCTGCTTATTGTATCAAGTGTATATTCGTACACCATTACGCAGTACGATGGAGAGAAGGAAAACTATGATAGAGTCGGGCAGGAGCTCACCCAAATCCATAATCAGCTTCATCGCCTTTACTTAAATGTAAAGAGCTCGAATGCATCTGTTTTCCCTGATCAAGAAGCTGAATTGGAAGGTCTGATGGCTTCCTACTATAGAACGGCAATTTCAAAACAAATTTTGTTTTCTAATACGGTCGCTCATTTTAAATTTTTTGGTGAAGCACAAATTGCTTGGATGGACGAACAGCTGAATTTTACTTTCTGGAAAGATAAAGTGCCGAAAGTGTATCATCTCATCTTATGGATACTGGTGGCAATCGTTGTAATTTTCATACTAGCTTACTGCGTTTATAGCATTTGGGCAAGATACACACCATTCGGAGGATAAGGAGAATATATGCTGAAAGAGTCGTTTGAATCGTTCGTGGATCAGCTGGCAATCGATAATGAAGAAGATATGATCGACCGCTATAAGCGGATTTTAAAAAAGCTAAATAAATCGTATTGGGGTGAAGAAAGCGAGGAGGAGCATGGCTATATTGTTGGTTCCCTTGGACGTAAAACGGCAATAAAAGGCGTGAGCGATATGGATATGCTTTTTGTTCTTCCTTCGGATCTGAAAGCCGAATATGACGAAAAAGAGGGAAATAAACAAAAACAGCTACTCCAAGATATAAAAAAAGAAATAAAAGAGATTTACCCTAAGACGATTGTTCGCGGTGATGGCCAGGTTGTGGTAGTGACCATGACAAGTGCGAAGTGTGAGATTGAGGTATGTCCGGTTTTTGAGCGTGTGGATGGCGCATTTGATTACCCTGACTCGAACAATGGGGGGCGCTGGCGAAAAACGAATCCATTACCAGAGCTCGCCGAAAGTGAAATTATGACCAATGATAGTAACGGTCATTTTATTTACATAAGTCAGATGATTCGCGCTTGGAAGAACCATAAGGGTTTTAAATTTGGCGGGCTGCTGATCGATACGTTGGTATATAATTTTTTAAACGACAGCGACTATGAAAAATATAAGAGTAGTTCGTTTGAAAGCTATTTACCTCTCTTCATTGATCTTTTCGGGTATTTGAAGGACAAAAAGAAGGATCAAAAATACTTGTTGGCTCTCGGCAGCAACCAGCAGGTATACAATAAAGGTGGCGCATTCGTATCTCGTTCGAAAAAGGCGTATGAAAAATTAAAAGATCTTACGGAAGATTCCGAGGGGCTATATGATGCTTTGCAAGACGTATTCGGTAAGAACTTCCCTATACCGGAAACGGTTAGTGAGTCGTATTCAATCCAGAAAAGCATTGAACTTGGAAGCGTTCGAGATACAGAGGAGTTTATTGAGGATAAGTTCGCTGTAGACATCCGGTATCAGTTGAAGATCGATTGTTTTGTGGAAGCACCCGGTTTCCAACGCATGACATTACGAAGGATGCTTGCTAAATATGATAGGCTGAAACCAAAGCGGAGGCTAACCTTTTATATCGTTGAAAATGAATTCGCTGACTTATTGGAACGGGTAAATGATTCGAACTATGGCCAATATTACGTGTATTGGAAAGTTCTAAATCGGGGGCCCGAAGCCATAAGGCGTAATATGATACGTGGGCAAATCCATATAGGAGCTGAAAAGCGTTCGGAAACTTCAGACTTCCGTGGCGAGCATATTGTCGAATGTTACATTGTCCATAATGATGTCGTTGTAGCCCGGGATCGAATCCGGGTTCCAATTGAGTCTACCGGATAGATAATTTATGTGAGGGACATCCAGGATGTCCCTTTTTTGTTTCTATCAATTGCGCTGATATGGAATCGAGTGTTGGTATATCCTTTTGAAACACCATGGAATATATGAAATCTTTTGCACCTCAGAAAATCGCAATGCTCGTTATGAGTAACCCTGATGAAAAGAACTTAAAACTACAAAAGTTAGATGACAAATATGTGAAAAGATTAAGTTTTTAAAACCCGTTAATTTGTAATAAAGAAGCGTAAAATGAGGGAAGAACAACTTCAATCGTCAACCTTTAACGGTACAAGTTCCTTGTCCTCAGACAAAAATGTCTGTACGGATATGTAATGTTGTACGGATATACTTGTTTGTTGTAAGATGACACATGTCGAGGGACAAGAACATATTCCCATTGAAGTCGCTAATTCAGCGGTTTTTTTATTTTATCGGTACAAGTTCTTGTCCCGAGCCAAGGACAAGAACTTGTACCGATTACCGTATCGGACAAGAACATGTTCCCATTACCGATTAGATAAATATCTAACTATATTTACATGCAATTTTTTAAGCTAACTGGCAGATGGCCAATATCCAGGAGAGGAGGGAGAAGCTACTCTACACATCATTAGCCGTTTAGGCTCTGTTTGATTGCTTTCCGCCAAGGTAGCCTCAGAAGGTCCCGTCCTTTGTACTGAAGGATGTTAAGATAACGAACGTAACGGGCAGCGATTGGTGCAGGTGTGCGATCTCATCTGCTTTCCTGCTTTGAATCTTGCGAAAACAGCATTAATATCTGAAATGCCAGTAGAAGGGTCCACGCACGCGACCTCGCATTTTCCAGAGGATTCCAAAAGCAAGCAATAGACTGAAGATGCTTACATTTTTTACAAGAAAACTATTTGAAATATTATATATTTAGTGGTAAACTTTAACATAATGTGCGAGGTTTTCAATTAGTTTACTAGCGTTGCATTTAAATAAAGGGAGGATTTTCATTGAAATCTTTCGTTAAAAAGTTATTCACATGCTTACTTGCGGTATCTTTCTTATCTTCTACTTCATCTATTGCTTTCGGAGCAGAATCAGTTAATCTTAATACTGATCAGTTAGACGCCTATTTAGTTGAGAATGGATACCCGTCTACGTTAATAGAGGTACTTGAACAAGAACAAAAACAAGACCTTTATGATCAAAAAGCAGTCTACACCTCTCATTATGTTGCTTCATCGACAGTAAACGAGAATAGTGAGAATAACATTGAATCTAGTGAGGAAGGCAATGTTAGTGCGCTCTCACTTTCAAATTTCACACACGTCATTTCACTTAGTCAGGTCGCAACAACTTCAGGAAAAGTTGATTTTCAAGTGAATTACAATTGGGATTGGAACTATGGCCCAACCTATACATTTGAAGATCAATGGGGACTAGCATGGTCCGATGATTTTGATGCAGTTCCATCCAGTGCAAAATACTCATACAAGGCTTTTGGTCACTGCCCACTTTGTGGATCAAGTGGAAAATATGCCGAAACACAAGGAACTAGTAAAACTGGATATAAGAAGTATACTCCTGGAGCCGGTATTGGCTTCTCTGCTAATTTAATCAACGGATTTACAGGTAGCGATGGAAATCTTTATGGGGTCTATCGTCATAAAGGTTGGTCCGGTTTTAAAATAACAAAACCACATGATGGTAGCGGAAGAATTGATTCTTCATCAATGGTAGCCCAATACTTCCATAAGTACCTAACACTAAATGGTGAGTTATCGTTTTCTGGTGGTGCAGTTCCTGATGTCGGAATCAGCGCTTCCACGGCCTATGATCAGTCTAATGATGAGGGACACCAGTGGAACTGGTATCATAAAAACAAATAATAATATCAAAAATCCAAGTAGATATCATATCTGCTTGGATTTCTGTAATTCGAGGTGAAAAATGAAAAAAATTGTAATTATAACTTCATTTGTAATACTGGTGATATTGTCCGGCTGCTCAAACAAACCTGAAAGGGTTATTTTTGAAGGGAAGTCTAATAATTGGTCAGTTTCAATCAACTATGTACGAGAGAAAAGTAAGTACATCGGTACTCCAGTGATTAAATATCTTGGAACAGATAAAGTGATTAAAGCCGAAGTAGATGTAATCAATAAGAATGATAAAGGACCTTTTAATCCCTCCAATACAGTTGACATGATGGACTATTTTAAAAAAGATGAGGATGTCCATTTAGTTGCCAAAGAGGAAGTAAGTAGCTACAAAGAGGTTCGAAGTGTCACCATTCGCTGGGCCACGGAGGTTCAAACATTTGAAGAAGGATTTGTTTTAAATCAGGTAAATGAAGGTGAAGAGCATAAATGATAGAGACCTGTCGAGGGACAAGAACATGTTCTTATTAAAGTCGCTATTTTGGTCATAACCCTGTCAAGTAGACAGTACAAAAAAGACAAGATTAAGCTGCGGTCGTTTCCCGGTATTCTACTGGAGAACGGTCGTTTAGTTTTTTCTGAAATTGATTTTGATTGCATTCCGTACGGGTCATGTAATTGGCATAATCTCTGACAATGGAACGAAAATTCTAGTTCATATCGATTGGATACCGTCAAGTTAAAAGGCCAACATTTCCAAATGCACATAGACGAAGGAGAACGAGTTGAACAAGGACACAGCTGCTCGTTGAATTCGATATTCCCGAAATCCAAAAGCTGGGATACGATAGTTGTCGAGGGACAAGAACATTGTTTCATTGCGGATTAGATTGTTATCTAATTATTATCATGACATAAATAATGTGGTGGGATAAGGCTCAAATCGTTCTCTGAAGGCAAAATCTCCGTTCCACTGCTGAATAAGAATGGGAACTCCAAACTGTCGAGTGGGATACTGCAATTTGTTTCGTTAGCTAACAGGCAGGGTAGCTTACCTAAATGTAAGTGAAGAGGGAACAGAACTTGTTCTCTTTAATAATTAGATAAATGTCAAAACAAAAAGCTCATTTACTTAAAACTTGAATATGCAGCATATGAAGTGTGATTTTCACATTTCATTTCATATAAACAAGAGATATAATCAGGCTGACAACCCAACTCACAGTATTAAGCCGAATCTACTAAAAACAACTATTCAGAATACCTGTTCTACAAATACTAGAAGTATATTTGTTAACCGTATTCTGAATTAATTATTGTATAATTACTTCAAGAGATCTGAAAAATTTTAACACAGAAATAAGGTTTTTTGATGCGGTATAAAACAGTATACATCAGTATAAACCTCATCCTAAAACACTTTATTGATGAAGCTAATGTAATACATCATAACAAAAATATATTGAAAAAAGGCCTAGTAACGAGATCCCAAAACCAAATTAAAACTATAAAGTAAGCTCACTGATCTAAAGAATCTAGGGCATTCACATTTCTCTAATATTTGAATTTTAAGTTAACTTAACTTACATAAAGGATCAACAATAAGAAGATATTCTGATGCCCTTAACCGTACGTAATTTAGTGTATTGGTAAATTGGTTTTATTGCTCAAGTGGACAATGAGTGGTTTACTCAAGTATTCATGTACTTATAAGGAAAGGAATGAACATCTAGGCGCTCTAAAAACCGTTTTATGCGGCCGCTTTCTTCCAATATTGAGCTCTACACTGCAAAATTAGATCGGACGGCCATTGTCATTTTTATCGGAGCTGAACTAGTTGGTAGTGGTGTGATCGAGGACATTAGCGAATTTAACGTTGAAGTAAAGGGTGAGCGTTTAAAACTCTCTCGCAAAGCACAAGTCGCGCAGAAACAGGGGCGCTTGCTCGCAGAATGCCGCAATTACCAAAAGCAGCGCATGGTCGTCGCCAAGTTGCACGAAAAAATAGCGAACCAACGAAACGACCTTCATCATAAGCGGAGCACGGATCTCGTCAACAACCACGACGTGATCTTTGTGGAGTCGCTGAATATCCAAGGCATGGTACGTCGTCGCGGATGGGGCCGCTCCCTCCACGATGTCTCTTGGTTCTTATCCAAACTAACCTACAAAGCGGCGTGGTACGGGAAACAAGTGATCCCGATCGGACGCTGGTTCCCTTCCAGCCAGATCTGCTCCGTTTGCGGACATCAGGATGGAAAGAAAGAGCTACATATCCGGGAGTGGAGTTGCCCCAGCTGCGGCGTTCATCATGACCGGGACATCAACGCGAGTATGAATATTCGAGCTGATGGCCTGCGCCAGACAAGTCTGTTTGCCTCCGTATAACGAACACCGAACCGCAGGAACTGCGGGGATCGCTTGGCCGATAAACCTAACCGCTGCTCGAATGGTTGCCATCCGGGTCAAGTATGGTTGTTCCCAAGAAGCTCCGACTTCTAACGGTAGTTAAGTCGGGGTAGTTCACAGTAGATAGCTGATTCAGAGAAACGTCCTCTTTCTGCAAAACATAGTGATATTCCTAAAAGTGCCTTCTAATTTTTTTATCCCTAGCCAAACATTGTTCAAAGTTATTAATCGCTTGCCCGTAAAAAGGGGCTGATGGGTAGTGTGGAAGTGTGATATCCGTGAGTGTAGCTGGTGCGGATTTTGACCACCCAACGGGGTTTCACAGGCAAGTTAAACTACCTGACCCAACAAACATAACCGTTGATGTATGTAAGATCGCCAAACGCATATTTCATCAACACTGGAATGGGTAACCTGTGCGTCGTGTAGGCGTATCCCTTTCTCAACTATCCAACGCGGATACATATCAGTTGTCACTATTTGATGACCAGGAGCACAAACGGGCCATTGATCAGGTCATGGACGACATTAAGGATCGATTTGGCGACATTGCTATTTTACGAGCGAGCTCCATTACGGCTGCCGGTCAAGCGATCGATAGAGCATCTAAAATTGGGGGGCACTACAAATGAGCAAAAAACTGGAGGCCAATGGATTATGGGAGTCTAGCCGCATGATGCTGCCCCAACACAAAGAACGAATTATCCAGCATCGCACACAATTTCATACTCATGCGAAACCGCTGATTCATGAAGATGAGTGGGAGATCATTGCTCAGAATTTAGAGATGTCGCTGAACTATACGTTGCAAGCAGCCATTGAAGTCTTTAACGAGTGGGGGAACCGGTATGTACACGGGATCGTCACTTCGGTGAGTACCTTTCAAAAGAAAATTAAAATAGAGATGGATAATGGCTTTGAATGGATTGATTTTGATCAGTTGGTTTCTGTAAAACTTGATCAAGGAGGCGTATACGATGAAGCAGACTTCTGAGGAACCTGCACTTGTGAAGAAACTTGTAGAGCTCATTAACGTTCTGTAGATCCGTTCATGTTTTACTTGTAAGTTAATGAATCACTTAAAAGATACAAAGAATCCTCTTCCGGTGATAACCGAAAGAGGATTAATGTCTTCAATTAATTATTAAACTCAACAAACACATGCATATACTTATCTAATCCTGGAAGACCGGTGGTTTCTTTGATATCCAAGAAACTGAGTTTTTCTTCCCAATCCAATCTTTCTTGATCGGAGTCGTCAGCAGCTACTTCAAAAATATAGGCTATGACAAATGCATCAATACTTGAGACTCCCTTATTTAATTTTACCCATTCTTGAGGGAGAACAACTTGATTCTTGCCAGCTGTGACTTTTTTTTCAGAAAAGTTGAGAATCAATTCCTGATCTTGATTTTTGATTGTAGTAATTTTTTTCTTTCCATCCCATTTGATCGTTGCTCCGGATGCTTTGAAGATATCCTTCACCGGAACGTACACAGAGTTATACGTGGTTGTAGTCAATTTGTCGTGCGCTGTGATATTTAGTTCGACCTTTTTAAGTGAAGGGTTGTACGTGTAAGCCGCACGTTCCTTAAATGGTCGATCCTTTAAAGGTTGGTCTTTAGCGGAAGCAACTGACGCTACGCCGACAACTAAAGTTAACATCAACAATAATGAAAAAAATCTTTTCATACTAATTCCTCCTTGAAGTTATTGTTTACGTTAACTTAAACGTTAAAAAGTGAGAAAATGTTTCCTTTAGAATCCAGTTGTATTAATAATTATTTTTTGTGTGTCTATATTACCTGATTTGGTAATACCTGTGGAAGGATTATCTGAAGTACCATGAGTCTTACCGTTGTATTTGTGCGCGTTCAACATACTGGAAGTCAGGTTTGAAGTCGTTCCACTGTTTGAAGTCACTGTTGTGCTTGTATAGGTGACTTGTACCGACCCGATATTTGTCCCCGTCCAACCTTCTTTGGCAATCGCAGTGACACGCTTAACAGCGAGAGCAGCAAGTTCCGAAGCACTAAGGGATTTTGAATAGTAAAAATAAATATATTGACTTGCCCCGTTAATATTAGTGCCATCAACAAAATACTTTACCTGAGATGACGCATTATCATAAAGAAGATTGCTAACAATGGAAGTACCTGCTTTATAACGAGGAGGAGCATTAGTGTAATTTTCTGGAACAAACATTTGAGAAGAACCTAAGGGACGAATCGACGCAGCGTAGTCGTCTAAATTTTCGCTATACTGTAAGCCGGCCTCAACTTTGAATCCCGTTCCTGGATAGGCAGAAGATAATACATCGAGACCATTATAAAGATAGCCTGTAGCAGTCGCCAAAGGAACTTCAAAATAAGGATCTGTTGGGAGAATAAAAGCAGTGCGAATTGCTTTATAACCTGAATTTGTTGTTTGTCTTACAAATGCACCCGTGTTACCTCCAGAAATTGTTGAATCAACAGGAACTGCAAAAGGTGTAATTACACTTTGTTCGACAAGTGCAGGAGTATCAACAGAATCCACAGTTAGATCCAGCTTTTCTATAACATCTCCTTCTTTGTCATAGATATAGCCTAGATCATCCATGGTGTATATGTAAGCATTATCAATTTTCTCTTCGAAGACCTGTTCTAGTTGATTCTCTTCTACGTTGTTAAGAGAAACATTGAAAGAACTTGCACTTAATTCTGAATCGCTATTGTATTCCTGAAGATATGACTGACGTTCTTGGCTGTCCAGTCCAAGATACTCATCGATGTGATATTGAACTTGTTTTTCCTTCTCAATCTTAATCTGTTTGATAACTTCCTCTTTGCTGAAAAGCGGACCATCTGCCAGTTGCTCTGCTGCAGAAGCACTGACACTAAATAGACTTGAAAATAATAAAGACGTGAGTGCAATACTTGATAAGACCTTTTTCATTTTTCTTTTTTCCTCCTAGTAGTTAGATAATAAGTGCATCTTTGAAAATATTTTACATAGGTAATATATCAATTAATTATATATATTTCAATATACATAAATGTAGTTCAACAAAATGTCAGAATTGCTTCACATTACATTTTTTCGTGTGGAAAACAGAGAGTGAGAAAAGGCAACAAATTTATCAGGTTAGGAGTATATTCACAACAGTAAAACCAAAATAGTCATACGAATGAAACCCACCATGAAGGCCATTGACCTTAAACAGTGGGTTTCATTCTTAATATTTTATAATCTATTAGACCCTAGCAGAGTTATCTAAAAAATATTTGCCGACTTAACAGTCGGTAGTCTTGTTCACTTTGTAGCATTCAAGTAACTCCGTTTGAAAACGAGATCGAAGTCATTAGAAAAGTCAGCATAATGTTTGAGAGCAATTTCACGCTGAGCGTAAAAACTCTCTAAATGTTCCTTTTTTTCATTTTTAATATACAACGTAAGTGAGGAAATTGCTTCTTTGTAAGCATTTATACTCTGATTTGCACTAGCAAAAGCGAACGAAGAAGAATAATCCATAATCGGTGTGAATTTTTCTGTCTCAAAACTTTTAGATTCTGTTTCAACATAACTGACTAACTCCATTAACTTTGTCGTATCTACATCTTTCTCCAACAACAAGCTCCCAAGTATATTGGTTATTTCCTGATCTACTTTTTCAAAATTATTGATAAAGGTATAGTGAAATGTGTTTAGTAACTCAAGGTTTTGAGCGTACAAGAGATTTTTGTTGACCATGGTGAGTAATGAATTTTTATAGGCAACTGAAAAACCAGCATCTCTAAAAACACTTACTGGAACATACAATCGGTTGTTGATTATAGTTGGCTCTACATCCGTTTTCGTTTTTATTTCTGTGTTATTGATCTTAATGTTAATTTTCTGTGAAGCACTTTTTGCCGCAAATGCTACAACTGGGGCACTTAGAAGCGACAAAACAATTGTAAATATCAGTACTTTTTTCATTTTTTCACACCTCTGTATTGATAAATTTTGGTTTTTGAACTATATTATATTGGGTTATCAAAATATATTCAATAGGAGGAAGTGTTTATGCATTTGTTTCGAAGTAAGTTCTTTTACTCTTTTTTAGTGATTTTGTTTGTATGTTCTCAAAGCACTTATATCGCACCAGCAAGTGCAGCCACAGTTACAGAGATTGACTTAAGGTCTGAAGGTTATCCAGGTAATTATCGAGAAAATAGCAAAAGTAGTGATAAGTTTGTTAATTTATCCTCTACCGTTACAAGCTATAGGCTTCATTTTAATAGAATTGCTTTAGCTAATGGGGACCGGGTATCAGTGTCATCTGCATATAGTACTGCAACTCAAGAAGCAGGAACTATCTACTACTCTGCTAGCGGAGGATATACCACTGATGTTTGGACCCCTTGGATAACAGGACCTGCATACGTAAACCTAATTGTAAATAATGATGGGCAAACAAGTACTGGTTATCTCATTGACAAAATTGAGTTTAATGGAACATCTTCACCACTTGTTAATTCAGCTGCATTTTTTCCTAATGCATTTACTTCTGCAAGCAATATTTCCGTTTATCAGTCACCTACAGTTTCTACATACGGTTATTCTTCCTATGTCACAACGGCTTTAAATCAGCTAGATAACATAACTAATGCAAATATTGGTTTTACTAACTCAACGTCAACTACAGCCCAAGTAAGGATTTCAGCAAACAACAATGCTGATCTGGATTATTTTGCAATAGTTCAGCCCTACGACTCAAGTGGGAAAGCTATAACTGAATTAGAATCGAAAACATGGAGCTACGCTACCATGGTCCTTAATCACGGTGTAATGACAAAATGGGGATTCAATTCAACTAACAAACAAGGAACAGTGACTCATGAAGTCGGGCACCTTGTCTCTTTGATGCATCAGAAAAATTATGATGTTAACTCCATAATGAAAGCAGGCAAAAAGAACATTACTACGTTCACCCCAGTAGATATAGCAAATATTCAATACAGATGGTAGAGGAGGACTAAAAATATGAATACTAAAACTTTCAACAAACCATATTTCATTTTTGCATTGATCGCTTTCTCTGCAATGGCTTGCATCCTCTTTATCCCTAAGGATACAGAGGCTTCTGAAACAGTTCAGAGTGAGAAAAAAGTTTATTCTGCTCATGCAGACTACCCTGTCGTTAATACAGTTAACGAGCTTGAAGAACATGCAGACCTAATTGTTTCTGGAAAATATACTGGCAACAGAAGTGCATATTTTCAAACAGATGACCAAGGAGAAGTCGTTGTCCGGGCAAGTAAATCTGAGTTTCAAATTGAGCAAATTTACAAGGGCAATCAACCAGACAGTGTAATTACAGTAGCGGAACCAGCTTATGAAGACGACGAGGCTATTTACACAATTGAAGGATATAATTTAATGAACACCTTCGATAACTATGTTCTCTTCTTGGGAGCAACAGAAACTGGAGCATATAGAGTTGTAGGAATGTACCAAGGCCAATATCAAATTGATTCCGACCTTAGTACACAAAGCCTTACTAGCAATAGTATTGAAACTGTTCATTTTGAAGATGATCAAAAAGACCACTATTCTCTACTGAAGCAACAAGTACTTGATTTTTTATTGGAGGAAAGTGATCAATCGGATATTATCACCGAGTAATTCTCATCTACTCAACATATATTTTAGTTGGAGAAGTCCCAACTAAAGTAATTTGTCTTAAAAGAAATCGGACACTGATAGAATAGAAGTGTCCGATTTCTTTTTTGTCTTTCATTATGTCAGAAACTTGAGCCTCTCCGCCATCAACGCCAGCAAACATAGCTGAATAGAATGCAGATCATTATATAGTCAACTATTTATACTGCAAGCAAATAAAAAGTAGAGACTACAGTTCAATCGATTAAACAAGGAATCCCAAAGGTATTTTCTATTTAGCACAAAGAAAAGAGCTCCTTAATATTGTATTCCTTATTTTGAAAGGAAAGAGTTGTAGTTGGATATATTTTTCCTTAGAATTATGAAGTTATGAGGTGGAGGTTTGAATGAAAAGAACCGGGATGAAAAGATCATTAGATCGGTTCGGACGAATTGTCCTGCCAAAGGAAATGCGAGATACTATGCAAATCGACATTGGTGACCCACTCGTATTTTTTATTGAGGGGAGGAACTGATTTTAAGAAAGTACAAATCTACAATGTGTGTTTTTTGTGGTTATTTTGCAGCCGAGACATATTATAAAGTTTGTCTCAGTACCTGTGCTACTCAGTAAAACATCCAGATCCCCCTCTCTCATTTATATGAGCAGCCAATCCTCTTTTCGTTAACATAAATTAACTATAAAACAGGTTCTTATGAATTGGATCGAACCATGATAAAATAGTAATATATCATACCACACGTGTTGAATAACCAATAAAAGGTAGAAAAAGAACCGCAACCTCGGTAAAATGCCCTACAAACTCCGAAAGGTGGCGGTTCCATGAAAAATTCTACCCGATTTCTCTCGTTTCTTCAATCCTTTCTCTCACCCCATATGTGAAGATAAACTGAGATTGAAAACATTTCTTAGAATAGATGAGGATATCATGAGCAACACGAATAAAGAGAAAGCTCTGATCCATCATTCAAGCAACCAATGATATGGCAAACTAGATGCACCCTCAAAATCAACAACACAAAAATACAATGCTCGCTCCCGCAGAAGTGGCTCAACAGCGCTATCGTAGACAAGTCGATGCGGAAAGGTAGCGGAAGCGTTAAGATATGATAATTATCAATGACCTTAAATGGATTTTTCAAACTTTAATGTCTGGAAGAAGAAAGTTTGCCCTTCATTTGAAAAGATGCGAATAAAAACTTTGGGCAAGGTATCATGAATAAAAAATGAGACCGTCTCTCTTTTAAATAAGAGGGTCGGTCTCATTTTAAATTGTACTAATCAAAGACCAACTAGCAATTAAAGTTTTAAAGAGAACTTTTCTACTAATGCCCTAAATTCATTTAAATGTTCTTCCCCTAAAATTTTACTTGCAGTATGTTTTGAATAGTCAATATGATTTAGAAATTGCATACTATTATACTTACCTACTTCTTCAGCCTTAAGAGTAGTTGTGAGGATTACTTGCACATTTAGCTTCGAAAAAATATCTAAGACTATTAATTCTTTTTCTGTTGATAAATCTTCAGCACGGAAAGAATCTACAATAACTGGAAGATTATATTGTAATACTTTAGCAAAAGAATATAGTTTTACAAGATGGTATATTGTAGCCTCACTACCTGAAAATATTTGATTACTTTTCGTGAAAATAGATTCAAATTCAAGGTTTCCAGAGGGATCAATTTTAGAATAAGTATCATTCATAAGTCTGTAATATTCATAATTAAATCCTGCTGTTTTTGTACAAGATCTTTTGAAACATTAACATTCTGAAGTAAGTCAGCTTCAATTTTTTTTATTTCTCCATCTATGATGTTTATACGAACTTCTGCATCATCTGCTGAAAACATTTCATTTTTAAACGCCACTAATAATTCTAGGCTAACCTCATCCTGCTCAAGTATTTTATTCATTTCATCTTGACGTTTATTTATTTCAAATGTGAAATTTTCCATGTCCTCGCTATATGCCTTAATTTTTTCTGAAATCGATTCAAGAATTTGTTGACGTATTTCATGTGTAGAAACATCAAAACTATAGCTGTCTTTATCAGCACTCTTAAAATTAATATGTGTTGAATTACAGTCCATACTCTTTAGCTCCCCGGATTGTATGGTTCTGTTTAGGGATTGTAACTCTTTTATAGTCATCTCGCATTTACTTTTTCTTGATAAAGCTGCATTTCTCAATTTCCTTAGTTCTAATATTTGATCTTTGATTTTCTCAACTTTTTCTATTTTTGACCTAAAATTCAACTTGTCATTAACACTACTTAAGTAACTTGCAACTGTATTATTTGACTTCAAAATCTTATGTTGATTTAATAAGTTTTTTCTTTCGTTTTTTAAGTTCTTTATTTTTTCCTTTGCTTGATCATCATCCTCAAAATTTCTAGTACTAGTACTAATATTGGTAAATGAGTATAACATATTTAAAAAGTCTGCTTTATTATAGTAGTTTTTATTGGCGATAGTAGAGGTATCCTTTTTGTCTTGTCCTACAAAATTTAATTGATAAAACAATTCGGGATCGACGATTCTTTCTAATCCATTTTTTATAATTGTAGGGAGCTTAAAAATATTTTTTGTCCAGTACCTTTTTAATTCAGAAATTCTATCAAACATCATTATTTTTTGGTCATTTCTTAAAATAAATGAGTTAGACTTCCTACAAAGAGAGTATTGTTTATCTTCTACAGAGAAGACAATTATATGATAGTAATTCATATAATTAAAGGTTGAAGGGAAGGCAGGAGTGTTTCCCAAACAAAACAATAGACTTTGAATTAATATAGTTTTACCGCGATTATTATCATCACTTGAAATAATATTCAAGTAATTAGAAAAATTGTTTTCAACATATGCTTCTTCAGCATTTCCTACGGCAACCTTCTGAATTATCATTATTGCACGCCATCCTTTACAATAGATATGAAATATTTAAGCGAAATAGCATCAAAATCACTTTGGTTAACTAATATAGGATTTAATTTTTTGAAGATCTTATTTATATCATCTTGAGGATTAGAAACAATTGTTGAATAGACATTCTCGAACAAGCCCCAAAGCTCTCCTGCGCGATTTTTGTTAAAAAGTGCCATTGACAATGCCAATTGACAATCTTCTAATATAGTTTTCCTTTTTTCTGGTGGAGCTTTATGTAGAGTATCTGAAAAAGGAAGGGGTACCCCCTTATCAAATGGGTTTCTATTAATTATTCTCCCTAGAACCAATATTTTTATTTCGTTACTTGTCATATGGTGATAGTAATCAAGTGCTTCCACGCTTGTTTCTATAGTTATAATTTCGACAACACCTATATTTTTTTACTCGATTGGTTATCTCTAATTTCATTAAAAATAGCCACTAGGGTTTGTTCATCTGGAATAATTCCTGGATGTATTTTAAGTATTGATTTAACATAATCACTTGGTTTTCTATCATCAATAATGAACTGGACTTTTTCTAAAAAAAATTTCGATTTCTTCATCTGTTATTGATTCATGATCAATGTATGTTTTTTCCTGAGACTCTTCTAATAGTCCTTCTTTTAGTTTTTTTACAGCTTCAGGTTTCACATTGTTGATATCAAATATATTTAGAGAATTATCAATTCTGACTGTATTTGATACACCCCCGAGAAAAAGAAGATAGTAACCAAACTCTATTTCACTTCTATAATTTTTGAATAATGTAACGAGTTCTTTTCCAATTGCCTTTGGTGAGGAGTTTTTCGCACCTTTCGATTGTATATCCCACAACTTATTTCCCATTTTGTCCATTCCGGTTAAATCATTAAAAAAATCCACAACAAAAAAGTAAATATCATTGCTATCATTTCTAAAATTCATTAAATAAAGTAAAGCTTTGGTTTCATACTCAGAACCTGAAGGCCGAAGTCTTTCAGAAGACGTCACCTGATAAGCCATAAGACGTTTAAACTCCTTTCTGCTAAGAAGATTGGGGTAGTTTTCCTATACCTACACATTGTAGCAATATAACTCTTAATTTCATAATGGTAAATACAATATCTTTAGTATAAATCAAAACAAGATGGTCAATAACATTCACTGATCTCAAAAATAAGGGGTAAACATAAATGAGTATAGAGAGCGTTATCCGTTTTGTTGAATCTTCATGTTATAACCAAATGCATTGTTCTGGCACAAAAGTAAATTTCCTGAGACAACTGATCAGTGATTATCAAGCTTCTCTTGGTCTCAAACGACTTGAGTGGACAGCACAGAATGTAGTAGGAAAGTTCATCGCCACTATACAGTATGATATGAAAAACGAACAACTTTATGAGCTGCTAGACAGCCATGGTTTGCTTCCTAAAGTTGTCCGAATTAAGTGGAACTGTTTAAATGAGTCGGAACAACACTTACTTCAAGAATGCCGGTTAGCTAGTAAGCCATACTTAAGATTTACTCCAAAAATGATAATTTCTACGGCTTTAATTCTTTAAGAACGAGCTTGATTTCTGATGTATCGCCACTTCTAATCAGGGAGCTTCTGGAGTATTTCTCTGATCAGGTCGTCAATTATCAAATGAAAATCCGTAGAAGTATTGATATAGGGGAATTTCCTGGATTCTTGAAAAACTAGTCTTACAGTTCTGTGAAAATTTCTTTTGTGCTTGGATGGAGATCGCAGGGAAGAGAAGTAAAGAAATTAGTGTTCCTAATTGGAAGGAAATTGAGAATATGAGGGATCGTTCGTTTCCAGATGTCGCTTTTAAATATAACTTTGATGAGAGCAGCTCATCGAGCAGCATTGAATATTATCATTTGCAAAACAAAGAGCTGTTGTTGACTAACAAGTGCAATTGCCCGAATCAACATGGAACCGCTAAACGAGATATTCAATCAATGATTTCGTATACACCACAAAAAGTTGCAATGCTGAGCAAGAATAATCCAAGTGACGAACATATTATTTTACAAAAAACAGTCGAGACATATGTGAAAAAATTGAGTTTTTGAAACCGTTAATCTGAAAAGATTAACGGTTTTTTTGTGTTTAACCCGGTTTAAAATGAATAGGAAAAGGGGTTTGTAAACGGCAATAGGTACAAGTTCTTGTCCTTTAACGGTACATGTTCTTGTCCCAAACGGCCAAATCAAATAAAAAAGATGCTTAACGTAAGGTGATATTGAACATTAAGATACTGATAAAAAACGTCTAGAGACTGTTATAAAATCAAATTTTTGAATCCGTTATACTGAAAAGACTGATTGCTTATTTATTAACCATAAACCCATAAACCCATAAACCCATAAACCCGGGTAAATTGAAGGAGTGAAAAGAGAGAAGTAAACAGCAATAGGTACAAGTTCTTGTCTTTTAACGGTACATGTTCTTGTCAACCGTCATTTAGGGGTGCCTTTTACTGTGTGAAAAAATATATAAATGAGGGATAGGTATTCGGGTCAGATTATTATATGATGAGTGGTATACAAGTTTTGCATCGTAGAGAGCATGTGCAGAAAGAGAGTGGTGGTTTATCATGCAGCAAGAAACGTTAACAAGGGGATTAAAGAACAGGCATGTGCAGCTGATGGCCATTGGAGGGGCGATCGGAACAGGTCTGTTTCTCGGAGCAGGCAAAACGATCCAACTGACAGGGCCATCTATCTTGCTGGCCTATATCATCACGGGTGTTGTATTGTTCCTGATCATGCGTGCATTGGGGGAACTGCTGCTTAGCAACTTAAAGTATCATTCCTTTGTCGATTTCGTGCGCGATTACCTGGGAAATATGGCGGCATTTATTACAGGGTGGACTTACTGGTTCTGCTGGATTTCCATTGCTATGGCTGACATTACCGCCGTTGGATTGTATACGCAGTTTTGGTTTCCGAATGTACCTCAGTGGATGCCGGGGTTAATTGCGTTGGTCATATTGCTAATCATGAACTTGGCGACGGTCAAGCTGTTCGGTGAAATGGAATTCTGGTTTGCCCTAATTAAAGTCGTGGCTATTCTGGCACTTATTGTTGTTGGTTTATATATGATCATCAAAGGTTTTACCACGGATCAGGGTCCAGCCAGCTTCAGTAATCTCTGGAGTCATGGGGGATGGTTCCCGAATGGACTGCATGGATTCATCATATCGTTCCAGATGGTGGTATTCGCCTTTGTAGGCATGGAACTGGTGGGGCTGACAGCGGGGGAAACCGAGAACCCGGAGAAGGTTATTCCGAGAGCGATTAACCAGATTCCGATCCGGGTACTGCTCTTCTACGTTGGCGCATTGCTGATTATTATGAGCATTTACCCGTGGAACGCCATTGTGCCTACGGAAAGTCCGTTTGTACAGGTGTTTGCCGCTGTAGGTATTGCGGCCGCTGCAGGGATTGTGAATTTCGTTGTGTTAACATCAGCGGCTTCGGCTTGTAACAGTGCCATTTTCAGTACAAGCCGTATGGTGTTTTCCATGGCAAAAGATCACAACGCGCCTGAGTCGTTTGCACGACTGAACAAGCGGAAAGTCCCTTCCAATGCGCTGTATTTCTCTACAATCGTTATTCTGATCGCGATTGTACTGAACTATGTGATGCCTGAGGGCGTATTTACACTGATCACGAGCGTGTCGACTGTATGCTTCATCTTTGTCTGGGGCATCATGGTGATCTGTCATCTTAGATATCGTCGTACTCAGCCGGGACTGGCGAGTCGCAGTCGCTTTAAGTTGCCACTATATCCGTTCTCAAACTATTTAATTTTGGCTTTTCTGGCGTTTGTGCTAGTAGTATTGGCATTGGCTGAGGACACGCGAGTGGCGCTATTTGTCACGCCGGTGTGGTTTATTCTTGTTGCGGGGATCTACCTTTTTAAAAAGAGAAATTTGAGTAATAACAGACAGTAGGTCTTACCATCGTTGCAAAATAAAGCCGCCCAATGATATTGGGCGGTTATTCGTATTTAAATTCTTGCAGCCTCTTTGCCTTCACGAATGCTCGCATAGATGGCATCACAGATATCGGTGGTATACTGACCCGACATCCCTTCAAGTGCCGTGTTGGTGAATGCTGCAACACTAAGTTCTTCTTTTGGATCAACAAACCAGGAATGGCCGTAAGTTCCACCCATCCGCCACGTACCCGGGGATTCCGGTGTACCGGCTGCGACAGGATCTTTAAGTACGGTAAAACCAAGGCCAAACCCTCTGCCTGGCCAGTATGGCATCACAAGATCACCGATTTGATTGGTAGACATCTCAGCCGCAACGGCTTCTGTAAGGAGAGGCTGTCCTCCTTGTCGCAATGTTTCAAGTAAAGTAAGAAAATCTCCGGTACTTCCAACCATACCCGCTCCGCCCGATAAGTAAGCAGAAGTATGATTCGCACGATTGGGTGACAGTCGGAAGCCAGCAGTACCCTCAATAAAAGGAATCAGCTCCAACTCCTTATGAAGGAGACGCGGTTCTTCAGAACCATTAGCGTATGCGGCTGTCAATCGTTCCGAATCCACCGCAACAAAGTCAGTGTCGGTCATGTGGAGTGGATGAGTAACCAGCGTTTGAACAGCTTCTCGTAGTGACATCCCAGTTACCTTTTCGATAACGGCACCAAGTACATCTGTCGCAATGGAATATCTCCACATGTTTCCTGGCTCATACAGAAGAGGAGCAGAAGCCAGGCTTTGTAGATTCTCCTCCAGACTAATTTCAGACCAATCCATTCCGTCCGATACTCCTGCAAGTTCATAGGTTCCCTGGTCTTCTTGGAAGAAACGGTATGTCAAGCCTGCGGTGTGCGTCATCAACTGATGTACTGATATTGAAGCGTCCTGACCATTAGCAAGTTTGGGCCGGAATGCAGGAAGCCAGCGGGTCACCGGATCATGCAGACTCAGCTTTCCTTGTGAGATTAATGCCAGAGCTGCTGTCGATACAATAGGTTTGGTTACGGAAGCAAGTCGAAACAGAGCGTTTTCCGACATAGTTCGCTTTTGCTCCCTGTCTGCGAAACCAGCAGCCCGGCTGTATACCAGTTCCCCTCCTAATGCAACCTGTACAACTGTTCCTACGATTCTTTTTTCGCTTAGAGCGCGATCAATAGCTTCATCCACATAAGTATGCAATGTCGTCATGTCTTCTTTTCTCATGCGTATCTTCCTCTCACCAACTGATGTATTTGATTTCTCGGGGTAACTATGTTTATTATATAAATGATGGATCTTGTATTACATGGTTTGTTAAAGGCATTATAATGAATTAACGAATATACTTAAGGTAATTTATGAATATATCTTATGTAATTAAAGGAGTGGGTTATATGGATGAAATAGATCAGCATATCCTGTTTCACTTGGAGAATCAGGCGAGATTATCCATGACCGAACTAGGCAAACTGGTGGGGTTATCTCAGCCCGCCGTTACTGAACGAGTCAAACGAATGGAAGAAAAGGGAATAATCGAGGAATATCGAACCGTGATCTCCCCTTCCAAATTGGGCAAGCAGAGCACAGCCTATGTTCTTTTTCGTACCCGAGATTGTTATCCTTTCCTGGATTTCTGCCGTGCGTCACCTGAAGTTGTGGAATGTTATCGGATAAGCGGGGAATACAATTACTTGCTGAAGATCCTCACTGACACCATTCAAGGACTCGAGGAGTTTGAGAATAAGTGTGATCCGTATGGTACGTACATGACTTTAATCACCATGTCTTCTCCAATTGCACATAAGAATCTCGTGGAAGGACCAAATTTGCTGGCACAGGCAGAATAAAATTCTGGTCTTTACAATGAAAAACAGAAGAGGAGTCCACATCAAGTGAACTCCTCTTTCTCCTATGTGTAACACATGCAAAATGTCTTCCTGTTAATTTGCTCTGGTAAATCCATATTTATAAGCACGCATAGCTACGAGCAACGCAGGAATGAGCAAGATAAACAGCGCCCCAGAAAGGTATCCTGCTCCAAATACTTCAAGAAGGATGCCCCCGATGATGCCTCCTCCGCCAATCGCCAGATTCCATGCTGTAACCAGCATCGATTGGGCGACATCTGTGCTTTTGCCTCCGGCTTGAGCGATGGCAGTTTGTAACAGTGTGGCAGCCCCGCCAAACGTAAGTCCCCAGATCATGACGCCAAGAATAATAATGACAGGTTGATGAGTACCGATTCCCATCACGACAGAGGCCAGAGCGAATGATGCCAAGCTAATGATAACCAATCTCCTCAAAAACCGGTCAATAAGCATTCCGGTTAACCAAATTCCAACAATGGAAGTAATACCGAAAATGAGCAAAATCAAGTCTACTCTGTTAGCAAATACGGTCTGGGCAAGGTAGGGAGAAATATAAGTGTATAGAATGTTATGGGCAAGCATCCAGGCCAGAACAACAAACAGAATAGGCCTAACTCCCGGAATTAAAAACACCTTATACAGCGGAAGACGTTCCCCAGCGGGCTCTCCGGCAAAGTCTGGCATTTTCCAGAGAACCCATACGATTAGAGCTACGGTCAGAAGAGATACTATCCCAAAGATGAGGCGCCAGCCGATATAAGAACTAAGAAAACTACCGATTGGGACACCCAGGGCTAATGCTACCGGTGTGCCGACCATAGCCACGGCCATGGCTTTACCTTTTAACGAATCCGGGACCATCCGACGAGCATAACCTGCTGTCATTCCCCATAGCACACCCGCAGAGACCCCCGCCATGAAACGAGCAGCAAGTGTAAGGATGTAATCTGACGATAAGGCGGTAACGGTGTTAAAGACAAGAAAGCCGCTAATGCATGCCAGCAGAAGAGGTCGGCGTCTCCATCCGCGTGTAGCAGCAGTCAAGGGAATGGCAGCAACAAGTGATCCAATGGCATAAAGAGTCACCAGCTGTCCGGTGAGGGCTTCTGTGATCCCCAAGTCTTTTGCAATTTGCGGCAGCAGTCCCGCAGGCAGACTTTCAGTGAGGATGCAAATAAATCCCGCCATGGCTAATGCAAGAAGTCCAGCCCACGGAAGGCGTTTTGAAGATATGGAAGGAATCTCCCTTTGGTTTGGGAGGGATGTGTGAGCGGTCATGTACAAAACCTCATTTCTTATATTTTAATCCTATCCAGAACTATGCATATAAGCTTATCTGAAAAATTCAAACTTTTGCATACAGGATTAAAGGTAAGATGGAGGTTTTAACATGATATTTATTTTATTTTTTGAGTTTTTCCGTTAATTCAAAGGGGAATTGTCTGTTCATCCATTCAAGGATGATATCGACAGGTTCCATGTACCGTTGGCCTACAAGTAAACCCGTATGGGTCGTATCCCACAGTCCGGCATATGCAGCATCCAGCTGCTTGGCGGTTAATTTTCCTCTCTGATCTTCGTCTTCACTGGAAACAGCCTTGATCACCAAGCTGGGGCAATGGATCAGCTCGCCATTAATGGATACACCACCATCTGCTCCAAACATCACGGAAAATGTGCTAAATGCCTTCGAAGACTCCATCTGAAGATATTTACGCTGAAAAGCAATGTCTTCTGCCGTCTCATCGATACTGGTCAGTTCATCACGGACAGGCGCAGGAATGATGATCCCAGGTGTGATACGATCGCTTCCCGGGTAGGGCATTACCCCATGAACTTCCTTGCTTATACTGGAGTCAATTATAACTAGGCCTGCCAGAGTAGCGGCTTCTGCAATCTTTTGACTGAGGATCCCACCCATACTAAAGCCAATAAGAACGGGAGGTTCGTTGAGCTCCGCCAATACTTCACGAATATCCTCCAAATAATCGTCAAATGTAATCTTTGTCATGTCCATGACCCGACTCTTGTAGTGACTTCTCAGGTTCATGACATAACAGGTCCAACCGTGCTGGGCAAAGTGGGGGATGTATTTGCTCCACATCCAACTGCCTGTGTATGCACCGTGAACAAACAGGAGAGGTGGTTTCTTGGTCGCTGCTTTGGCGTCATGAAGAGGGGGGCCTTCGAATATTTCCAAGTGTAAATCATGTTCTCCGATCTTCTTTACCTCATGTTCCGGTAACAATTGAGTGTAGTCCGTCATGCCAAAAACCTCCTCTAAAATATTAGTTTGATATCAAACTATTCATCCAAAAAAAATTAGAAGTTGCTATGAATTTTCATTAAAATTCGCAGCAGTTCTTTTTTCTCCGCTTCCGTAACGTCCGCATAAAACACGTCCAGCATGCGCTGAGATATCTCTTCAAAGACCGGCTTTAATTCTTCGCCTTTTGCAGTCAAAGCCACATGAACAACTCGTGAATCTGTTGCATCACGCTCCTTGAGCACGTATCCTGTCCGCACCAATTTGTCCACAAGTGCAGTCACCGTGGATTTATCCTTGCCAATTTTTTTGGAAATCTCAGCCATGGTCATCCTGTGATTGTTGTACAGGGCATAGATAATATCCCCATGGGACGTAGCGAGATCCTGGATTCCCTGCTCAGCCATCTCGGCCAGGATGAAGCGGTTGACCTTCTCTTTAATTTTGGATATGAGTGAAATAGCGTCTCTTGTTTTCATACGTGTAATATAGTTTGTTGTCAAACTAATGTCAAGCCTTGTTCCGTGACGATCTGCCCAAGTTGTGCAATATCGCTGTACTGGCTATCGAGTGTGCCTTTGTGATTCGTCGTTTGCAGGAACGTACGTATATTCATGTCATTCAATCCATCGACGGTACCCACGCGCCAGTCTGCATCAGCGAACAGGTCGCCCCGTCCGAGTACCAGATCCGGACTTGCACCTACAACCAGCTCTTTACCTACATGAAATTCTCAATTGTGAGCGGGTACGTCGTTTTATTTGTATTCTCAGCAGGAGTAGCTGCTTCTGGATGTGAATTTCATTGAACGAAGAAGCCTTTTTCTATGTGTTTTAAATTGACAAAGATAATCATTCTCAATTATAATCCGAGAAAACACGTTGTAAATAGCTAAATTCAATTTATTACATTTTACGCGAATTGATGGGGGAAGAGATGGCACAGACGGTTCAGGTTCAGACACAGCGTATGGGGAAAAGAGGATCTCTGGTTCATAGTAAATCCGGGTTTGCTTTACTGATTGCAACTTTAATCATTATTGCGATTATTTCTGTAGGGATTGCGGTTTCCATTGGACAAGTCCGTATTCCGCTGGCGGAGTCGTATCGTATTCTTTTAACCAAATTAACGGGATTTCAGTGGGGGGCAACACCCATTGAGGCAGGCTCCTTTACCGATATTATCTGGCAGATTCGTTTTCCACGTGTGCTGATGGCGATGTTTATCGGTGCAGGGTTGGCCTTGTGCGGTGCTGTTATGCAGGCTGCTGTGCAGAATCCGCTAGCTGATCCTTACATACTGGGTATATCCTCAGGCGCTTCACTTGGAGCAACTTTTGCAATTCTCATTGGCTTCGGTGCGATTGGTTGGCTGGGTCAGACCGGTGTAGCTTTCTGGGCATTTGCCGGAGCGATGGGGGCTTCTTTGTTGGTACTTACCCTTGCGGGAATTCGGGGGAAAATGACGTCGGTCAAGTTGGTGCTTGCCGGAATGGTCATTAACGCGCTGTGCAGCGCCTTCTCCAATTTTATTATTTATTTTGCCAACAACGCCGAAGGCATCAAAACGGTGACGTTCTGGACCATGGGTAGCCTGGCGGCTTCCGGATGGAACAAACTTCCGTTGGTTGGTATCGTTGTGTTAGTAGCGATTCTATTCTTCCTGTTGCAGTCGAGAGTTCTCAATACGATGTTATTGGGGGATGAAGCAGCCGTTACGCTGGGCATTAATCTGAGTGTGTATCGCAGGCTGTACATGCTGTTAACGGCTTTGGTCACAGGCGTCATGGTGGCAAGCTGTGGCATGATTGGTTTTGTCGGATTGATCATTCCGCATATTGTGAGAGGTCTGGTGGGTTCGGACCATCGTAAAGTGATGCCTGTATCCGTGCTGTTTGGAGCTATTTTTCTCATCTGGACGGACGTGATCGCACGATCCATCATATCCAGCGTGGAGTTGCCGATCGGTATCATTACGGCCATGATTGGCGCGCCGATGTTTATGTATATGCTGGTCAAAAAAGGCTACGGTTTTGGAGGAAATTAAACATGAAGCTGAACGTAGAAAATGTATCCATCTCTGTGCTGAACACGGACATCATCAAGGACATTTCTTTACAGGTGAACGGCAAACAGTTCGTTGGGCTCATCGGGCCGAATGGTTGTGGCAAATCAACGCTGCTCAAGAGCATCTATAAAGTGATCAAACCGCAGCAAGGCAAGGTTTTTCTGGATAATACAGATATCCTCAAATCCAGCCCGAAGGTCGTTTCCAGACATATGGGCGTTGTCGGTCAGTTTAATGAATTGAGTTTTGATTTTACGGTGCGCGAGATGGTCATGATGGGTCGTACTCCACACAAAAAAATGCTGGAGACAGATAATGAACGGGATCACGCAATCGTGGAGCAAGCTCTGGAAAAAGTACATCTGACTGGACATGCAGATCGCAATTACGTGTCTCTGTCTGGTGGAGAGAAACAGCGTGTGGTATTGGCGCGTGTCCTGGCACAACAACCTGAATTCCTGATCTTGGACGAGCCAACCAACCATCTGGACATCAAATACCAACTTCAGATTCTAAATATTGTCCGTAGACTCGGCATTGGTATACTTGCAGCACTTCATGATCTCGAACTCGCCGCAGAATATTGCGATTATCTCTATGTGGTAAAAAAGGGCCAGATTGTAGTGCATGGCAAACCAGCTGACATTCTGACTCGTGAGATGATTGGTGAGGTATTCGATGTAGACTGTGAAATCTATACGAATCCGGTTACGGGCGGCCTGGGCATCGCATACCTTAGCACACGATGACTAGGAGTAAGTTGACTTGAGGATGTCAGTAACGAAGACCTTACGGATGAGATCCGAAAGACATCGATCTGCACAAACCTTGGTGCGGTGAAGAACAAACGGGTGTATCCAATGAATCCTACATTGTGGATTGCCTATAGTGGTCCAATTGCCTGGGAGTTGCTACTGGATGACGTGGAAAACTCATTATTGTAAAGGTTGCAGCAGATATAGACCGTACTTGTTAGAGCACTGTTGATAAGTGCTTACAGGTGCGGTCTTTTGTTTTCTTATTAGTGTGAGGGCGTAGCAGTTGAAGTTTCGGATCGACGGGCTGAGCATGAGCATCTTTGCTGACTTCTTCGAAAATATCTGAGGAGTTGTCGCTATTGGTGGAAGAATTGCTGCTGTTCTGGAGATGGGGGGAATTATGCAGTTGGCTGAATCCATAGCTTTCAATCCGCCTACCGGATCGTATACAATAGGGTATTGATGAAGTGAACAAAGGAGCGGGTCACAGTGGCAAAACAGAAATACTATGTTGTCTGGGAAGGCAAGAAGCCAGGCGTGTACAGCACATGGGCGGATTGCAAAGCGCAAACGGACCATTATACTGGAGCAAAATATAAATCCTATGAGTCCAAAGCGGCCGCTGAAGAAGCGTATCGCGCCGGATGGAAAGGGAACTGGGGTTCAAGTGCCAGCGGCAGTGGGGCGAAGACGAAATCGGCTAGCAGCGGAAGAAGCGCAGGCATGGAAACGTCGGAGGAAGTGGATTATGACAGCATCTCCGTTGATGTGGGTACGCGTGGTAACCCCGGACCTGTAGAATATAAAGGGGTAGACACCCGCACAGGTGAGATTATTTTCTCTGTCGGACCGATCTCCAAAGGCACGAACAATCTGGGCGAATTTTTGGCCATTGTACATGCCCTCGCACATCTGAAGAAAGAAGGCAGTACCAAAACGGTGTATACTGACTCGGTCAATGCCATGAAATGGCTGAAACAGAAAAAAGTAGCTACAACGTTAGCACGGGACAACTCCACGGAAGAGATCTGGCTGATGATTGACCGGGCGGAGCAGTGGCTCCAGACCAATACGTATAGCAATAAAGTGTTAAAATGGCAGACCAAACAGTGGGGCGAAATCAAGGCGGATTACGGCCGGAAATAAGTGTTTTTCTATAATATGAGCCCTTTATTTCTTGTCTATTATAATCGATATTTACAATTTCCAGTTTCCGCTCTATAATCATCTGAATATGATTAGTTAAACATATGGAGGAGCCTGTCATCTGCAGGCCCTCTTTATCTTTTTGGTCCATTGATTAGCAAGTCCATTCACTAGAACGGGTTATTTGAGTATATATTGCAGGAGGCAGACATGAGTTCCATTTATAAAAGTGAAGAAGGCAAGAGTAGCATTCTTGAAGAGTATGAGATTTATTTGAATGAGTTGGGTGAGGGATTTACACGGGAGTATGTGGAGACACGTTTTGGGAAGACGCATGTTTTATTGACAGGTCCTCAAGATGGCAAACCTTTATTTATTCTACAGGGCGGTAATTGTGTGAACCCGATGACGTTGTCATGGTTCTCTTCCTTATTTAAAGATTATCGGATTATTGCTCCTGATACGATTGGTCATCCCGGCTATAGTGATGAAGCGAGCATCTCGACACGGTTTGATAGTTTGGCATTATGGGTGTCGGATCTGCTGGACCACTATGATATCGAGAAGAGTGCGTTTATCGGTCCGTCCTTTGGAGGAGGCATCATCCTCAGACTGGCTACCTATATTCCGGAACGTATCTCGTGCGCCGTATTGGTTGTTCCTGCGGGTCTCGCGGTTAATTCCAAAATTAAAACAGCTCAAGATATTACACTGCCGCTCGTCAAGTACCGTATGACTTCTTCACCCTCTTCTTTGCAAAAAATTACGGACAACATGTCTTGCAACTGCATGAAAGAAATGGATAAAAACATTATCGGCAAACTTTTCAAGTATGTCAGTATCGAGCAGGATCTGCCTAAGCTCACGGATCGGGAAGAACTGGTGAACTATACGTCACCAACCTTGTTATTAGTCGGAGAGAAGGATGTCTTTTTCCCCGCGGATAAGTGCATTGAACGGGCTCAAAAGATTATTCCGAATGTTCAAGCCATCAAGTATGATACAGGACATTTTCCTTCACAGGACGTATTGGTTCAGATGAATGAGGAAATACAGCAGTTTTTACAAAAGAATTATTAAAAAGAATCTGCAAGAGCTGGACGGAGAAATGTTTTTTTCCAGTTTAATAAAGTAATTCGCTTTATCTGTCGATAGAGTATATAAGAGATATTTTGTTCTATAGAAGAATTTCATATGGCTTAGCAACAGTTCATAGCCAGTGTGGTATAATTAATATTTAAATATTTCGCGTTAAGGTGTTTCAAATTGCATCATTTGGTTTATATGTATAGTTGGCGATGAATTGCTTACTGGTTGAACCAAATGATGCATTTACGCGGAAAGTCTTCCGATCGACAAGGTTGAAAAGAGGTCTGTTATGAGAAAAGACAATTGCAAAATGGCATTGCAGCGCAATGTGATTATAAATGATACATATCAGGTAAGACAGGTATTAGCCAGCAGTGAGTTGGCTATTGTATATGCAGGGCGAGATCGGAATACGGGCGCCAAGGTAGCCATTAAGGAATTTTTCCCCCAGAGAATAGCTGAACGTCAGGCAGATAAGCGGGGAGTATTTTGCTCTTCGCGAGGATACGGTGGGCAATACCAGGAGTTGCTTGGTGCATTTTTACTCGAAGGTGAACTGTTATCGAAACTGAATCATCCTCATATTGTTTCGTATTTGGATCATTTTGAAGCGAATGATACGGGGTATCTGGTTATGGAATACTGCGCGGGGATTACGTTGACTGAGTATTTGAATGAACACAATCATGCGCTCGATGCTGCATTCATAACGGAGACACTGCTTCCACTGGTGGATACGCTGGATTATATACATAAACAAGGCATTCTTCACCGGGATGTGAAACCTTCCAACATTAAGGTGATGGAGGACGGTACACCGAAGCTTCTCGACTTCGGATCAGCTACCCGCTGGCCCATGCAATCTGGTGAGAAACAGGCGATATTCACATCGGCAGGTTATTCTCCACTGGAGTTCTATTCAGAGAAATCCAGTCAGGGACCCATGTCGGACATTTATAGCCTTGCGGCTCTGCTCCATTATTGGACATGTGGGCAGCCGCCTATGGACGTGAAGCAGCGTTTGTTCCAGGATGAACTGCCATCTGTTCGTTCACATAATGAATATGTGAATCCTTGGCTGGCTCGTGTTATTCATTGGGGTCTAACGGTTCGTTCCGAGAAACGTTGCGCTTCCCTGGCCTGGGTCAAAAGCTCGCTGCGAGTTCAAGCCTGGGTGTGGAAAGTGCGTAAACCAGGTACAGTGGAATGGTCTTTCGCCGAGAATGAACATACGCAGGTCTATGAAGTGGAGCCGCAAAAGCAACATGAGATGGCGTAAGAGAGCATGATTTTTCTAAGAAAGAAAAGTTTATTTTATCGATGCATATCAAGTGAAGGTGAGCCAAATCAACTCGTGATCGGGGGATTTGGCTTATTCTTATTCTAGTCTATACAGCAGGCCGAAGTGAATCGATAAAATTTGAAACGAACACCCTATCTCCGATACAATGTTCTCATAGAGTCTTAGAGTATAGATTAATGGATCAAATACGGTGCAGAAATGGAGAAAACCAATATGACTGAATTTATCAAGGCTGACGATATTAATCACGTAATTCTGGCTGCGGCGGCAAACGAGCTGGAGCAGATGGTGGACAAAATATGTGAGCTAATTGGCACGCCATTGGAACAGACCACAGAACTGGAGCGTCAGGTCATGGCTGCTTTTGGTTTTGGCGCGGTGTATGGCATCACTCATCGGGATCAGCTGGCGGAGCCACAAGCGCATTCGCTAAGTATTCGGATGCTGATTAAACCGTTTAATTACAGTGAGCAGCAGGCGGTTGATTTTGCCGATGATCTGATTCGGGTGGCTTCCGATCGTGAGGTTCATCCGGTGATGAATACGATTATCCAACGTGGGATTGACGGACACCGCCAGTTCAATCAGGAAGACGATGAGGGATTGGCACGTAACATTCAGGAGATTTTAACAGCGGTTCAATCGCAGCAATAGACGAGTTTTATTGGATTGGGGAGATGATTGCATTGGATCTGATGAAATTAAGCAAGGAACTCTCATACGCTCTGCGACATGCACCATGGGAGTATGAGCTGGAACTGGACGAAGAGGGTTGGGTGGAAATCTCGCAATTGCTGGTGGCTTTGCATGAAAGTCCGCAGTGGAAGGAAGTTACGGAAGCCGATCTGGAGCAGATGATTCAAGCCTCGGAGAAAAAGAGACATGAAATCCGTTCTGGCCGCATCCGGGCATTGTATGGACATTCGACACCCCATAAGATATCGAAGATATCTGCTGAGCCACCCGAAACCCTGTACCATGGGACCCCGGCACGCGCAGTGCATTCTATTATGGAACATGGCTTACAGCCGCGGCAAAGGCAATATGTACATCTGTCGGCAGATATCGATACGGCCAATCAGGTGGGACGGAGACGGGATGATCAGCCTGTTATTTTGAAAATTAATGCTGCCCAAGCGGCTATAGACGGAATCCTCTTTTTTCATGGAAACGAAAATATCTGGCTGGCCGATCATATTCCGGCACGTTATATTAAGCAATGAGCGATGAACTATTGATCGTTAGCTATACCCAAAAAGGGACACATCCAATATTCATTGGTGTGTCCCTTTTTGGGTTTTCTATTTCATTCTCTTCTGCAAAGCTCTCATATCCTAAATTTACTTGCCTACAATCGCTTTAATACCTTCGCTCAGTGGCTGAGCCGGACGGCCAAGCAATTTCTCCAATGTATCACTCTCTACTGCTAGTGCGCCTTGACGGATGGCACCTTGCATATCAACGAGCATGGATACGACAAAGTCCGGTAGACCTGCGCCTTTCATGATGTCAGCATAAGCGGCATCGTCCACGTTTTGCACACTGATATCCTGTCCAAGCACTTCGCCAACAATGGCAGCCAGTTCAGCTTGAGTGCGCAATTTGCCGGACAATTCATACACGGTATTTTCATGTCCTTCACCTGCAAGTACAGCTGCAGCAGTATGAGCATAATCACTGCGGGTAGCCCAGCCTACTTGGCTGTCGTTGGTGGCATGAACCCAAGGTGCGCCTTGCGTAGCTGCTTGCACGCTGCCTGCTTCATTTTCCAGATACCAGTTATTGCGTAAGAGGGAATAAGGGATGCCAGACTCACGAATAGCTTGTTCTGTAGCGCGGTGAACTTCAGCCAGGGAAAGGGTGTTTTTCTCTGCATTCACAACGCTTGTGTAAGCGATCAAGCGCACGCCTGCGTTCTTGGCAGCATCAATGGCAGCCTGATGTTGGCGAATACGCGTTTCATTGTCACCATCGGTGGAGATGAGCAACAGACGATCTACACCCGCAAAGGCTTTCTCCAACGTCTCTGGTTGATCGAAATCACCGTGACGAACGTCAACACCTTGAGCGTGGAGAGCTTCCGCTTTCTCCGGATTACGTACACTTACAGCCAAATCTTTGGCAGAACCCGTTTTTAACAATGCTTCTACGACCAGTGAACCCAATTGACCTGTTGCTCCAGTGACCAAAATTTTCATCTTCTATTCCTCCTATAATATGTGTTGTGGTTGTCTACGTCTTACTTAACACAAGCTAGTAAGCCGTATCCGTATAGTGCATATGGATGTAATCAAATGTGTTATAACAGGTGTGATTACAACGAAAAGGTTAAAAAAAGCTCGCAATGAGCTTTTTTTATTCAGAGACATGAACCTGATCCATCATCTGTTGTATCGTTACAAGATTCAAGCGCTGTTCCATAGCTTTCTGAGCCTCAATGAGTTCGGCACGCAAGGTGTGTTCAATCATATTACCAACCGGACATTGCGGGTTGGGGTGTTTGTGGAAGTTAAACAGTTCTCCATCCTCCACGACCTCAAGCGCTCGATATACATCGAGAAGGGTAATATTCGCCGGGTCCTTCAACAAGGAAGCACCGCCCACACCGGGTCTGACGTCGATTAGACCAGCCTGTTTCAGCTTGGACATGATTCGCCGAATAATTACGGGATTCGTATTCACACTCTGAGCGATAATATCTCCGGTGCATTCATTGGGCATAACAGCGATCAGGGACAGGGTATGAACCGCGATGGAAAAGCGACTGCTGATTTGTTTCATTGATGATCACCACCGTTGTAACCATAATAGTTACAAAGTGATCTTTTGTCAAATCCTATTTTTCATTTCTTCTTAAGTGAAATCGGGCATGCTTTAAATACTTTATAGCTGGCTTCTCTAAGTGAATCTAGCGATAGAAAAATAGAAAAATATGTTTTAATTGACAATTAAAAATAGAGTTATATAATCTGGCTAGATGTCTCGTAGTGAAATGAATTGCGTTGGTTTGGAATAACCTTGTATGAAAGGAGCTGGGCATGTATTTTGCCAAATAAATAGGAACAACTTGTAGATGAGAGGAGCCATGTTCGTTTATGCTGCTACGAATGCTGAGAAACGATATAACGAGAAAGAAAGGGATTACGGCTGCATTATTTATTTTTGTCCTGCTGGCCGCCTTGCTGGTATCTTCAGGGTCACGAATGATTATGGAACTGACGAGTTCCATCCAATATCTGTTCTCTGAATCCAAAACACCGCACTTTGTACAAATGCATGCCGGAGAAATCGATCAGGTCAAAGTGAACACGTGGGCTGAAGAAAATGCCATGGTCCAGCAGCATCAGATTGTGGAAATGGTCAACATTGACGGCTCGAATCTGTTTCTCGGAGCAGAGTCCGAAAAGAACAGCGTTATGGACATTGACTTTGTTACACAGAATCAGGGTTTCGATTATTTATTGAATCTGGACAGTGAGATTATTCAGGTTAACGATGGCGAGATCGCGGTTCCGGTATATTACATGCAGCAAAATAAATTGAGCTTGGGCGACCAGGTTCGGATAGATAATGGTCAATTTGTGGGTTCTTACACCATCGTTGATTTTGTCCGTGATGCTCAGATGAATCCATCGGTTGTGCACTCCAAACGTTTTATTGTAAGTACAGGGGATTTGCAGGAACTGAAGCAGAGCGTCGGAGAGATGGAGTATCTTATTGAGTTCCGGTTGACGGATCCCGGACTGACGGGAGATTTCACCCAGGCCTACCAAAATGCAGGGCTTTCTAACGCGGGTCCAGTCGTAACCTATGGTCTGTTTCAGGTATTGAATGCCATGACCGACGGAGTCATTGCAGCCGTCATTATTCTGGTCAGTCTTGTGCTGATTCTGATCGCGATGCTCTGCATCCGATTCACGATGCTTGCGACCATTGAAGAGGATTATCGTGAGATTAGTGTCATGAAAGCAATTGGGATCGCAGAGAAGGATATCAAGAAGCTGTATCTGATGAAGTATGTATTTATGGCCGGATTAGCTTCCGTGCTGGGTTACATTGCATCACTTGGCGTTAACAGACTGTTTGTTTCAAATATCATGTTATATATGGGAAAAGCACCTGCAACCCTGTTGCATTTCGCGATTCCGTTAGTAGCTGTCGGTTTGATATTTGCAATGGTGGTTCTGTTCTGTCGAACGGTACTGCGGCGCTTTCGTTCCATCTCCGCGGTGGATGCACTCCGTACCGGGAGCCTGGGAGATACACAGATTGTTCGAAACCGGCTCAGTCTGTCCCGCAATCGCTGGTCTTCCGTACCTGTCTTTCTTGGACTGAAGGAAGTCATACAGCGAATCAAGATGTTCCGATTATTATTATTCGTCTTTGTAGTCAGTTCATTTATCATGATTGTGCCCGTCAACTTCCTGAACACTTTACAGGCGCCAAGCTTTATTTCCTATATGGGTGTTGGACAAAGCGATATTCGCATTGACTTGAGGCATACAGACGATGTAGAGCAGCGTTATGCCAATCTGGTAGCTCAGATCCAAAATGATAATGACATCAGAACGTATTCCCCATTGGTGACGAGCCAGTTCAAGATTAAGAATGCAGAAGGAAGTTACGACAATCTGAGTGTAGAAACTGGGGATTTCAGTATTTTCCCATTATCCTATGTTAGCGGGAATGCGCCAACAACCGGGAATGAAATTGCTTTATCCGATGCAAATAGCAGTGAGCTGGGCTTGAAAACAGGCGAGCAGCTAACCTTGCTGGTTAATGGCAAAGATCAGATGATGACGGTCAGTGGCATATACCAGGATGTTACGAATGGTGGGAAAACGGCAAAGGCCTTGTTACCTTACAACAAGGATAGCGTGTTGTGGTACGTGGTCAGTCTGGATCTGAAAGATCGTGGGGATATGGCCGCCAAAATTGCTGAATATGAGACGTCTTTCTCTCCAGCCAAAGTAACCGATCTTCAAGGTTATCTGGATCAGACACTAGGCGGAACCATCCAACAATTAAAATTGCTTACAATCTTGGCTCTGGTTATCGGTGTCTTCATATCCATTTTGATTACAGCCCTGTTCCTTCAGATGTTAGTAGCCAAGGACAACAACGATATTGCTGTACTAAGAAGTCTCGGCTTTGCCTTGTCTAAGATCAAGTTGAAGTATGTGGTGATGTCACTTGTCATATTGATCGTTGGAGTTGCAGCTGGGACGATATTATCCAATACGTTGGGCCCGTTGTTAGTCAGTGGTATCATGTCAACGTTTGGTGCTTCGAATATAGTTTTTGTTGTTAACCCGTTACAGGCATATATTTTGTGTCCACTGCTACTTGCAGGCACCATCGTACTGACGGCATGGATTAGCATCCAATCGATCAAGGAAACGAGCATATCCAAAATGATTGTGGAATAGGGAGGATTAACGATGACTACTATACTAGAAGCCAAAGATGTGAATAAATCTGTAGCGCTCGGCGAAAATGAAGAACATAGCATCCTGAAAGATATTAACCTTCAATTAAAAAAAGGAGAGTTTGTTTCCATCATGGGGCCATCTGGCTCAGGCAAGTCTACCTTACTGTATAACATAAGTGGCATGGATCAAATTAGTGCTGGAAGTGTCTATTTTAATGGCAAAAAAATATCGGCATTTCAAGAGAGTGATCTGGCCAGTCTACGTTTGACAAAGATGGGGTTCATTTTTCAAAATATTCATCTGCTCAAGAATCTGAATCTGTTGGACAATATCGTACTTTCCGCATATCTCGCCAAGAACAGCAACAGAGATACGATTAATACACGGGCGATGTCACTCATGAGAAAAATGGGAATTGAAGAGTTGGCTGAGCATAACATCACCCAAGCTTCGGGTGGGCAACTGCAACGGATCGCCATCTGCCGTGCGTTGATTAATAATCCGGATATTCTATTCGGAGATGAACCTACAGGAGCGCTGAATTCCAAATCGACGTATGAGATCATGGATATTCTTGGCGATATTAATACAGCGGGTACAACCATTCTGCTCGTAACCCATGATGTGAAAGTTGCTGCTCGATCGGAACGTGTGCTGTTTATGATGGACGGTAAGCTGGTGGCAGACAAAAATATCGGAAAATATGCAAGAGAACGTCAGGATCTGAAAACAAGGGAAAGCCATCTGGCGCAATGGTTAACTGAAATGGGGTTCTAAAAAAAGAACTTCATGACTACAATAGACCGACAGTCGGTCGATGTATCGGAGGCCAGAATATGAGATTGATTAAAAATCCAGAAGAACGCAGGAACGAGATTTTGGATGCTGCGGAGATTCTGTTCGTGACCAAGGGATATACCAAAGCTACGGTTATGGATATCCTTCAAGTGTGTAACATTGCCAAGGGTACATTTTATTATTATTTTCAGTCCAAAGAAGAGGTCATGAACGCCATCGTCATGCGTTTTATTCTGAGCGGGGAGGCATCGGCCAAGTCCATCGTGTCAGATCCCAAGTTGAACGCCCATGACAAAATTTTTCGCATTATGATGGCGCAGAATCAGCCTGACGGCAAGAAGCATGATCTCATTGAGGAATTGCACAGTGTTCATAATATAGAGATGCACCAAAAGAGTCTTGTGGAGACGGTGGTTCGATTAAGTCCCATCTTGGCTGAGGTGGTGGAACAGGGGATTCGAGAAGGGGTGTTTCATACGCCTAATCCAAAGGAATCCATCGAATTTCTGCTCGTATCGTCCCAATTTTTACTTGATCGAGGCATCTTTCAATGGGAGGAGGAAGAACTCCAAAAAAAGGTTGAAGCATTCACGCATATTATGGAACGTGTTCTGGGAGCAGAGAAAGGAAGCTTTGCTTATGTCACTCGTCTTTATTTTCCGCATCAAGCTTAGCTAAAAAAAGGAGTATCATTCATGGAACATACGGTTCAAAAATCATTTAGGAAGTTTCTAGTTGTATGGTTCGGTCAGCTCATCTCCATGATTGGGATTGGACTTACGGCTTTCTCCCTGGGGGTGTATGCCTTCGAAAAAACAAATACGGCAACAAGTGTTGCATTGATTACCTTGTTTACGTTTCTGCCAAACATCCTGCTTAGACCGATTGGAGGTGTACTGGCCGACCGATTCGACCGTCGAACGATGATGATTATCGGCGACCTGGGATCGGCGGCAGGGTTAATTTTCATTCTGTCGATTATGCTCACAGGTGATATTCAGTTATGGCATATCTATGTGGGAGTGGCCTTTAGTTCTGTATTTTCTGCGCTGCAAAGCCCGGCATATAAGGCCTCTGCCACCGACTTGCTGGATAAGGATCAATTCTCCAAAGGAAGCGGTCTTGTACAGATGGCCGAATCCTCGAAGTTTCTGTTTTCACCGATCATTGCGGGCATTCTGCTCAGTATAACAACCATTGAAGTCATTCTGGTCATTAATATTCTGACATTCCTAGTTGCCATTCTGGCTGTGCTGGTTATTCGGAAGAGCATGAAGGTTGAGCGAGATGATAAGGAAGACAAAAACTGGATCGCTGATATTCAAGAGGGCTGGAGGGAAGTCGTAACTAACAAGGGAGTATTGTTGCTGGTGGTGATTATTTCGCTGGTTACCTTTTATCTGGGATTCCTGGAGACACTCATTGGTCCCATGCTCCTGTCCTTCACGGATGCGAAGACACTTGGTACGTTTCAGTCCGTTAGTGCCATCGGTATGTTGATTAGCAGCTTGTGCATAGGCATATTTACGATGACGAAGAAATATGCAAGTGTGCTCGTAATGGGATTGATTATGTGCGGTCTGTCCTTCTCGCTTCTGGGGATATCCACGAACATTTATTTTATTATTTTCGTAGGCTTTCTGTTTCTGTCATCCCTGCCGTTCGTCAACATGAGTGCAGATGTGCTGGTGCGAAACAATATTGCCAATGAAAAGCAGGGCAGGGTATGGGGAATCATTGGTATTCTGTCACAACTCGGGTTTATTATTGCGTACAGTTTGGCCGGATTTCTGGCCGACCATGTGTTTAATCCGCTGTTGATGGAGGATGGAGCGCTCGCGTCCTCAGTGGGGCAAATGATTGGAACTGGGCCGGGCAGAGGTATTGCCTTCCTGTTCATTATTGCTGGTCTATTTGTTATTTTGATCGCATTAATCACATCCCGGTTAGAAATGATCAAAATCCTGGAGCAGAGCACGGATATAACGACTCCTTCCGATGTTGTGGGATTGGCGCACGATTAATCTGAATTCTACAGCGAAAGCCCTTGTCCGCAGATTGTGAATATTTCTTCTGTACGAAGAGACATTCACACCATGAGCAGACAAGGGCTTTTTGTGCTGTGCAGTCAGCAGATTTAATTGTATAAGAGAAGTTTATGGATATCATTTGTTGCCAGATTTCGTAGCAGTTAGCCCTTCACTGCCCCAGAAGTCAGGCCACCTACAATATACTTTTGCCCAATGAGGAAGACAATTAACACAGGCAATGACGTAAGTACAATATCTGCGCTGACCAGATTCCACTGGGCACTGAATTGTCCGAAGAAGTTATACACAGCAAGGGTCATCGGCCACATCTCGACCGTATTCAGCATATAAAGTGGGGCCGTGAATTCATTCCAGACACTAAGGAAATTCAAGACAAATACCGTCACCAGCACCGAGGTTAACAAAGGCACAATGATTCGCAGGAACAGCTTGATCCCATTACATCCGTCCATGATCGCGGCTTCATCCAGCTCCTTCGGAATGTTAGACACGAATGCATATGTAATGAACAGCGAGATCGGAATTCCCATGGCCGTATAGAGTAGAATCATGCCGAGATGTGAATTGATCATGCCCATCGATTTCATCACTTCCATCAGCGGAATGTAGTTGAGCGGCAGTGTAATGCCAAGAATCAGGAAGAAGTACAGGAACTTGCTGAGCTTCGAATGGTTACGAGATAACGTGAAGGCCGAGAAGGCCACAACAAACACCAATAGTAGGGAAGAGGCCCCGGAGTGCAGCAGACTGTTGAAAAAAGAACCTCCCAAGTGTCCTTGTTCATAGACGATTTTGTAATTTTCGAAGATAAACTTCTCGGGCAGCGTCAGTTTCAACACTTTGGCCTCGGCGTCCGACTTGAATGAATTCAATACAATGACGACAAAAGGAATCAGTACTACCAGGCTAAGCAGCCAGGCGAGTACATTTAACCCGATGGAAGCCAAACTTTTTTTCAATCGCATGTCAGTATTCCACCTTTCGGTTCATCAAACGAATGATGAAGAAGGAGATGATCGCCATGATGACAAACAGAATGGTAGATAGGGCGCTACCGAGTCCCCAATACCCTTTGGCAAAAGAGGAATAGACGGCCGTGTTAATCACATCTGTGGCATTACCAGGCCCACCATTAGTTAGCACGTATACGGCATCGAATACTCGTAATCCATACGTAATATTGAGCACCGTGGCAATGGTAATCGTAGGCATCAGCATCGGAATGGTGATCCGGAACAGCTTCTGTCCGAACCCGGCGCCGTCAATGGACGCTGCCTCATAGTAATCCCGGGGAATGGCGAGCAGTCCGGCGATGAACAGCACCATGATGTACCCCATGCCTTTCCACGTATCCACCGCCATAATGGAGGGCATGGCCCAGGTCAGGGAACCCAGCCAGTTCTGGGCCAGAACGTCCAGTCCCATGGAACGCAGGGTCACGTTAACGAACCCGTTGTTGGGGTCGAGCAGACTTTTGAACACGAGTCCAACAATGAGGAACGACAGCACCTGTGGGGAGAAGATGATCATCCGGTGCAGATTCGCGGCCTTTACACCGCTGACCAACAGCAGAGCCAGGAACAAGCCCAGCACGGTCTTGGCGATGGATGTAACGAGGGTGAACAGGACTGTGTTTTTGATAAAAAGCAGATAGGTCGGATCACCCGCCAGAATGGTGCGGAAATGCTCCAAACCGATAAAGTTCTTCTCCGAACTATAGCTGTTCCAGTCGGTGAAGGAATAATAGATGCCGAGCAGAGCGGGAGCGACGATGAACAGCAGATATAATACAATCGCTCCGGATGAGAAATACCAGGGATAGATTTTGTTCGCATTCATAATCCGTAACACCTTTCCTTCCTGCCAAAATACATGAGCGGGCAAGTGCCCGCTGCATGTAACGCTGTTCAGCGTTTATGTTTATCTGAGATTTGCGCTGTTATTGCCACGCTTCATCCTTCAACACTTTGGCTTGTTCAGCCCGGCGTTTATCAATATTTTGCAGAATCTGATCCGGTGTCATGGCTCCGGCGAACATGCCTGACAGGTCCTTGCCGATATCCATCCATTGTGGATCAATATATTTCACAGCGGCTTGCATAACCGTACCTTTTTCATGATTTTTCTCATAATCGATATAATCCTGTGTCAGCTTCGGTTCAATTTCCGGCCAGCAGATTGTCAGGTTACCTTCACCTTCATCGAACACACGCTGTAGATGATCATGCTCGGTAATCCAACGGAAGAATTTCAGCACTTCTTCGGGATGTTTACTGTTTTTGTTACCGAACATCGCAGCTGAACCGCCCGGATTCACACCAATCGTCTGATTATCTCCCCACGGCATCACGAAGAATCCCATATTGTCTTCCATCGCCGGATACGCTTCGGACACTTCTTTTTCAGTACCTGGCACCCGCAGCAGCATAGCCGCTTTTTCCTGACCAAACGCTTCAATTCCCGCTTCTACCGTATTGGACAAGAAGTCTTTGCCGAAATAACCAAGATCCGCAAATTCCTTCAACTGCTCAATGACCGTCTTGAGCTGTGTCATATCGGCTACTTTCATCTCATTATTGTTTAGTTTCTCGTATGTTCCCGCTGTCGTTTGCTCATAGTTAGGTCCCGTTTCGAACAAAGGCAGAACCTGATACCATCCACTGGCAGGTGCCTGATAGAACGGAATGATATCTTTATCCTTGATTTTCTGGCTGATTGCCTTGAATTCCGCATAGGATGTAGGAGGCTCTATGCCCAGCTCTGCGAAGATACGTTTGTTATAGTACACATACCAGATTTTCGATGGGGCAAAAGAAACCCCGTACACCTTGTCATTGTGACTGACAGTGGGCAAAATCTCTTCGGACATCCGACCTGTGAATTCCTCATTGGTCAGATCAATGGCATTTTCCTCCGGTCTTACGTTGGCCGGCATGCTAAGTGGGTCCACATCGACATTGAAAATGTCAGGTGCTTCGCCAGAAGCGAGCTTCACCTTGATCAGATCACGCCACTGTGCGTCAGGTACAACCTGAAAGTCAATTTTGACACCCGTCTCCTGCTCATATTCCTTGGCCATTGTCTGCATGATGCCTGTACGCGGAATACCCGATTGGCTCGTTCCGAACGTGAGTGTCACCTTGCCCGAACCTTCCGCACTTTTCCCTGAGTTGCACCCGGCAAGTAGCAGGGTGGAGATTAGGAGCACACTTGCAAGCGAAAATAGAAATCGTTTTCTCATCATTGAACCTCCCGGAATATAAAGAAAATTGTCACTTGCCGAAACGCTTAATGTAAGCGTATTCTTATGTGGATAACTTTACTGTGAACAAGGGATACGCTCAATAGACAAAAGCGTTCTGTTGGGTGGACATTTTCGATGGATGTAACAGATATGATCATAGGACGAGGTGTGTGGGGATTGAGGTATCGATTTGGAACGCTTCAACAAAGCCTGTTTGCCTATTACTCTGCGGTATTTATTATTTTTTCGCTTATCGTGGCAGGACTCCTGTATGTTTTTCTTGCGAGTGACATCCGTCATCGAAGTGAAGAACAGCAGAGACAACTGGGGGTATCGATTGTTGGCAATCTGGATCAGGAAGTGGTTAAAATGAATAACTTTTCCATGAATATCGTGTACTCCAATCTAGTGAAGGAACACTTCAGTCATTATTTGGCACCAGCGGAGGATAGCGAGCAGACAATGACGAGTGATCCGGCACTGTACAAAGATACAACCACACTGATTGACGTCATTCTGGCGATCATCAGCAGCTCCAATACAGCCAAGCAGGCCAATATCTATGACGTGAACGGCAAGATGTTGGGAGCGGGGGCATTCAACGGTCAACTATCGGTGGATCTGACTCAGCGACCGTGGTACAAGGAAACCTGGGAGCGTAGTGGCTGGCGGGTGATCCGTCTGTTACAGGGGGGAGCTTTGCCCATGCCAACAGGCGAGGGGAAAGCGGATCAACCCTACATTTCACTTACACGGGTATACAAAGATGGCAATTATGTCAGCCAGGGTGTAGTTGAGATTTTGCAGGATGCCGGAACTCTGTTCCAGCATTTGAATGATTTGCAGGCGAGTAACGACGATCTTCGCATCTATGTGATGGATGAACAAAATACACGGTTATATCCACTTTCTTCGGATACCGATGCTTCCCAAGCAGGCTATTTCGATGATGTGGATTTGATTCAAAATCGTACATTTCCGCCCGATACCATGCAGGAAGTGACTGATCCTCTGAATCATTCCAAGCAAATGATGACCTACATGACTTCACAGGAGACGGGATGGACCGTTGTTGTCATGCAGTCCAAGCAGTCCCTTTTCGCGAGTCTCAACCGGATGGCTGTGATGTTTATCTGTGCCACGTTAGCTACCCTGATATTGATCTTGATCCTTTCGTATCTCATCTCCAAACGGGTTACCTTGCCACTGCATCGCTTGCAGCGCATTATTCAGAAAACGGGTGAGAACGATCTGGTATCGGGTCAGGATTCCGGCCAGTTATTCAAGCTGGAGCATCCTGGTTCCATCCGGGAGATGGATGAGCTGAATGATACGTTTATCCGGTTGAATCAACAGCTTGTACAGTCTTTTCAGGACAGGCTGGCGATGAAATCTCAGGAGACAGAAGCGAGATTACTGGCGCTGCAATCCCAGATGAATCCGCATTTTCTGTATAACAACATCACAAATATTAGCATTATGGCGGAAGAAGGCATGAATAAGCAGATTGTCGCATTCTGCGGAAATATTGCGTCCATGCTCCGTTATATCTCTACTCCGGGCAAGAATGGCGTTCCACTGTCTCAAGAATTGGATTATTGTGAGCGGTATCTGGAGTGTATGAAGATTCGGTTTGAAGATGACATGCACTACGAGTTCCATATTCCGGCTGAGATGCAACATATTCAGGTGCCAATGTTAATGGTACAACCATTACTCGAAAATGTCATGAAATATGGACTGAGTGATACGCCCCCTTGGAAACTGGTCATTACTGGAGAGTTGGATACGGCAGAGGAGACCTGGCAGATCCACGTGGAAGACAATGGGCCTGGCATGGAACCCGAGGCACTTGCCAAAATACTGCATTATATCGAACAGTCACAGGAGTGGGAACGTATGCCTGAGCTTGAGATTAACGGGATGGGACTCAAGAACATCTGGGTCCGCTTGAAATTGTGGTATGGCACGGCAGCTCGGATGCAGATTACGAACAAGTCTTCCGGCGGTGTCCAGATTACAATAGGCGGTTCCATTCGAAAGGAGCATGACTGAACCCGTGACGAACAAATACAGAACGATTATTGTGGAGGACGAGGCTTTGATTCGTCGTAATGTCTCGCGCAAATTCAGAGAGCTCGGCAGCCGGTTCGAAGTGATTGGTGAAGCGAGGAACGGTCAGGAAGCTTTACAATTGATCGAACATTCCGTACCTGATTTGGTCGTAACCGATATTCAAATGCCGGTGATGAACGGATTGGAACTGGCCAAATATCTGTATTTTGCCTATCCGCATGTGAAGATTGTGATTCTAAGTGGTTATCATGAATTTGAATATGCACGGCAGGCGATCAGTTACAAGGTGGAGGATTATCTGCTCAAACCATTGTCCGAAGAACAGCTTCGTACACTGCTGGATGCGATGGAATTGAAGCTCGGGAGCGCTACGGATTCGCTTGCCCATGTCAGTGTTGTGCTGGATGAGCAGGTGAAGCCGGAAGATATTGCAGAAGCCGTTAAGCTGTATCTGAAGCAGAATTACATGCATGAGATTACACTCCAGGACATGGCGGGGCAGATGCATTTTAGTGTGGACTATGTGGGGAAGTGCTTCAAGAAGGTGACGGGGGAGACTCCGCTAAAATATATGACAGGCTTGCGAATCAATGAAGCGAAGCGCATGCTCGTCACACACGAAAATATGGATATCAAGACGATTGGCGGAGCGGTAGGGTATAGTGATTCCCATTATTTCAGCCGGATCTTCAAAAACAAAACGGGGATGTATCCTAGCGAGTATCGATTGAGCTTACAGCAACGAAAAAAAGCCCTGTCCATGGATGATGGGGATCCAGATGACCTGAGCTAATTTATTGAAGTAAAGCTTCTTCGGTTATTTTGCGAATATCAAACGGGGATCGAACACCTTCTTCGATGATATCAGGCAGGATGTGATTGAGGAAATAACGGACACAGTGGAGATCAATGTTTTTGATCTTGACGAGCGCGTAACGGTACATGACGATGAACTCTTTCTCCGTGTTACCCCGTTGCAGTTCCGCAAAAGCTTCGTACACTTGATCCATCTTGTCTGCAACTTCGAGAATCAGTCCTTCGACCGATTGATCTTTGCCTTCACGCAGTTGTCTGCGGAAAATTTCTTTGAACTCTTCCGGGATATTCTCGTTAATAAAATGTTCAACCATACCTTCTTCCACCTGCTGAAGCATGGAACGAAGTTCAAGTGAATAATGTTTGACCGGGGTCTTGATATCACCGATGAATATTTCGCCATAGTCATGACTGCTGGTGATCTCGTATAACTTTTTCCAGTCAATGCTTACGCCTTGCTGTTCTTCAATATCGGCCAACGTTTTGGCGTACTGAACCACTTTCCAGGAATGGGCGGATACACAATGTTCTTCGAACTTGAATTTGCCAGGGGTCCGAATAATGCGTTCAAGATCATTCAGTGATCTGAAGTACGTATGAATTCCCATTAGAAGAGATCATCCTTTACAAGTTAGGTGGGCGTATACACTGACTATACTTCAGTTATATTAACCACGGATTAACGATGTATACATTGAATGTAAAATGAAGCCAGAAAGCCACGATGGATGATTGAACGTGAGTTCGTCATCCATCGTGGCTTCATCTGTGCAAATGTTATGCTACCTAACGTAGATAAGTGCTGCTGGTCAACTATTATGCCTTTTTTCGTACCGGTGAAGTGTACCAGTACGCCATGCCGACAAAGAGGGCACCACCGATGATATTACCAAGTGTCACCGGAATCATGTTGTGGAACCAGCCTGCCATAGTGATCGTATCCGGGTGGTTCGGCAGTAGCCAGGATAAAGATAGTAATGTCATATTGGCAACACTGTGTTCATAGCCACTTGCGATAAATGCATATAGACACCACCAGATAAGAACAAGTTTGGCGATATCCTCTTTGGAGCGAGCGGCCATCCAGATTGCCAGACAGACGAGCCAGTTACAGAGAATGCCGCGGAAGAACAGCTCCGATACGGGAGCGGCCATTTTTTTGGCAGAGACGACAAACAGCAGATGTTCCGGCGTAGCCGTCTTGAACAGGCCGCTACCGACAATAAGCAAACTTAGCAGGATGGCACCGAGAAGGTTACCGATAAAGACGAGCCCCCAGTTCTTCAACGTTTCGTTCACTGTGGTTCGGCCAGCCAGCGTACTCATGGTGAAGAACATATTGTTACCTGTAAACAGTTCCGATCCGGCAAAGATGACCAGTGTGAGCGCGAGTCCGAAGGACATGCCCATCAACATGGTTTGCAGTGGTGACTGTGCCGCAAGGAGCGGAGCACCAATACTGAAGATCAGAACGATGCCGAGTCCTACATAAGCACCAGCCATCAAGGCAGCAACCATGTACCGTGGCAGGCTTGCGTTCATCTGATCGCGTTTTTTAACCGCAGCTTCAATAATTCCCTCAACACTTGGTGTATACATCACGGTTTCCCCCATTATTTTGCATCAATCTGTGAATGTTTCAATGGAGCTATATTGCAATCCAGACTTGACCATTCTCTACTTTCACCGGATACATCTGTACTTGACCGTTGTCCGGTGCTTGCACAATACCGGTAGTCAGGTCGATTTTCCAATCATACAGTGGATCGTACAGATAATGTCCGGACACGATACCTTCAGCCAGCGGCCCACCCTTAGGGTGGGGGTTGTGATTATCCGCAGCGAAGATGGTGCCATCCGATGCCAGAAAGACAGCAAGCTGATGATCCTTAATTTCAACTACTCTTCCGATGCGTGGCAGAAAGTCTTCAACTACTCCGGCAGGGAAGTAGGTGCCTGATTGTTTTGTCGTCATCTTGAACCACTCCTTTTATCTATTTAACATGGATCCCGATTCATCTTGCCAACTTGCTTATGGACGAGCTGACACTTCGATTCCGTGGAACATTTTACTTTGGCCTTCTTCATTGCGAATCGCTTTTTGCCAAGGTTCTTCAACATGCTCAAGTGCAAACTCAATCCGCTCCATCAAAGCTTTTCGTTCTTCGAGGTTATCCACGACAACCGAGCGAATATGTTCCAGACCCATGCGTTCCACCCATTCCGAAGTCCGTTCCAGATAGTTACCTGTCTCGCGGTAATACTGCATGATGGCTCCGCACAGTTCGATCAACTCTTCATCCGTTTTTACTTTGCATAGGGAATCAGCAAGTCTTGCTTTAATACCGCCGTTGCCGCCGATAAAGATTTCCCAGCCCCCGTCGTTACCAACGATACCGATATCTTTTGTACATGCTTCTGCACAGTTCCGCGGACAACCATTGACAGCATATTTAAACTTGGCTGGCAGATCCAGACGTTCGAATTTGCGTTCAATTCTGGCGCCCATAGCCATGGAATCCTGTGTACCGAATCGGCAGAATTGGGAGCCGACACATGTTTTGACCGTACGCAGCGATTTGGCGTATGCATAACCTGAAGGCATATCCAGTTCAGCCCAGACTTTGGTCAGATCTTCTTTTTTAACACCAATCAAGTCGAGACGCTGACCGCCAGTCACTTTGACTGCTTTAACATCATATTTGACTGAAACGTCAGCGATGCGTTTGAGGTCTGCTGGTGTAGTCACCCCGCCATACATCCGAGGTACCACCGTATACGTTCCATCTTTTTGAATATTCGCGTTCATGCGTTCGTTAACAAAACGGGATTCCTTCTCATCTTCGTGCGTGTCCGGTGCAATCATGCCAAGGTAATAGTTGATTGCCGGACGACATTTGGAACAACCTTCTGGCTGACTCCATCCAAGTACATTCATGACCTCTTTGGTCGTTTGCAGTCCTTTTTGACGAATCTCGGCTACAATCTCATCCCGTCCCATAGATGTACATCCGCAGATGCCCTGTTTGGCTCCAGTACTGAAGTTGTCTCCAAGTACATATTGCAAAATCTGTTCCACAACCGGTTTACATCCACCGCAAGAGCGGGTTGCACCGGTACAGGCTTTGATTTCATCTACAGTGGTCAGGCCCTGGTTTGTAATTACATCGACAATAGTTCCTTTAGTCACTCCGTTACATCCGCAGACGATCTCGTCCTCGGGCATCGTTTCAACAGAGGTTGCTTTCTTATGACCGCCACAGCCTGTGCCCATGAGTGAACCGTACAATTCCTCGGTCATTTCGGTTTGATTTTTGATCAGCTTTTGCAATTCGGCAGAATCCGTAATGTCACCGAAGAGCACGGCACCGACCATTTTATTGTCACGAAGCAGAATCTTTTTGTAGGTTCGTTTCCAGTCATCTTTGTGCGAAATGACGGTGTGTTCCGGACTGTCGATGAATTCACCGGTTGAAAAGACGTCCACACCCGAAATTTTCAATTTCGTGGATACAACAGAACCTTCATAAGGAGCCGTTTCAACCCCGCAGATATGTTTCGCCAGAATCATGCCTTGTTCGAACAATGGGGCAACGAGGCCATAACATACGCCGCGGTGCTCTGTACATTCCCCGACCGAGTACACATTCTCAAGTGAAGTCTGCATATAGTCATTCACGACAATGCCCCGATTCACTTCCATACCGCTTTCACGGGCTACAACCGTATTAGGTTTAATCCCTACAGCCATGACAACAAAATCAACATTCAGAACCGTATCATCTGCAAAACGTATCCCTTCAACGCGTTCGCCGCCCAGCAGTTCGGAAGTCTGCGCACCCATCTTGAACCGGATACCCTGACGTTCCAATTCAGCTTTCAACATGGCTGAAGCTTGCGGATCAAGCTGACGCTCCATCAGATCCTGCATCAAGTGCACTACGGTAACTTCCATGCCAAGTTGTACCAACCCTTTGGCAGCTTCAAGGCCTAGCAGTCCGCCCCCGATAACGGCCGCTCGTTTATACTGTTTAGCAGCTTCCAGCATGACATTGCAATCGGCGATATCACGGAAACCGACGACACCTTCTTTGTCATGTCCAGGTACGGGGAGAATAAAGGAGTTAGAGCCAGTCGCAATGATGATTTTGTCATAAGGGAAGCGAGTTCCATCCTCTGTCACGACCTCATGGGTATCCGAATCAATTCGGGTCACGGTTGTTCCTGTATGGAGGGTAATACCATAATCCTGATACCAGTGGAGATCATTCAGTACGATGTCATCCAGTGTTTTGCTTCCTTCCAATACATAGGACAACATAATGCGGTTGTAGTTAGGGTAGGGCTCTGTGCCAAAAACAGTAATATCAAATCGCGATGTTAACTTCAAAATTTGTTCTACAGTACTGATTCCTGCCATTCCGTTACCTATGATAACGAGTTTCTCTTTTTTTCCGTTCATGTGTGTATGCCTCCTTGGATAGACGCTGTACATTACCAACAATTTTAGTGGTTTATATTTGAAATTATACAAGTAGTTGACGACAGTTTATGTGATTTAATTCACTAATAAAGATAGAAGAGTCATAAATATAATAGTGTGAGCCCCATCACAGAAAGTGATATTTATTTTCATACAAATAAGAAATACGAACTATTGTTCTTGTTTTGGTTTCGTTGTACTATCAAAAGTGGGCTATGTATGTTCCCTATTTCTTCGAAAGGAAGTTTTTGCACCATGATGGGAAGATCCCACCTGATGATCGGGACAGGCGTATCACTTTCTGTACTTCAGTTGGCTGGTATGCCAGTGACTGCACCGGCAGTTACGGTTGCTCTGATTGGTTCCTTATTGCCTGACATCGATGAGCCGAATTCGCTGTTGGTATCGAGAGCATTGCCTAATAGCCTGATCAGGCTGTTACAGACCATTCTTTTGCCGACAGCTGTATTTGTGTACTTCTATGTTCATGCCAAACCGTGGAACCTGTTGCTCGCGATCCTCATTGCACTTGTGTCATTTCTACCCTCGCGTTCACTACGCAAAGTGCTGATGTTTGCGATTGGACTCGGGCTCGTTTTCTATGGTCACTCATTCGCGCCATGGAATCTGATTGCAGGCAGTCTGTTAATGCTCTGCACCACCCTGACTCACAGGGGACTGACACATACCCTTTATGGAACCGCAATATGGGCTGGCTTACTTTACAGCACGACCCAGCAGCAGGGACCGGAGATTTGGGTAGCGGGAGGTACGGCATATGCGATGCATCTGTTGGCCGATTCACTAACCAATCGGGGTATTCGTCCGTTACCACCGCTCAAGTGGCGCATACGGGTGAATCTGATGAGTACAGGAACCAAGCGAGGGGCCGTTGTAGAGAATGTTTGCATTGTCCTTACCCTTATTTTGGCCTGGATTGCATTCTCACCGCTATTTCTATAGCCATCCAAAAAACGCCAGCCCGCATATTGTGGACTGGCGTTTACAGGTATGCATTTCATAATGAATGGAGCGTAATCACGTACGCCAATTCAGGATTGAGATGGTGAATCGGTTAGATCGTCAATATCGGAAGAACCAAATACAAATAAAACAACAAGAATGACAATAATCAATAGCTCAGCGAACCCATTTCCGTCAAAGTCAGACATCACTTCAACCTCATTTCTTGGCGTTAAGAATTGATTCTTTGTTGGAAAGCCCGTATAACATCATTCAACGTCATGTCCCCACCAATCTCATCCAGGAATTGCACCAGTTTGTCTTGATTCGATGGTGTAATGTTTTGTAACGTTTTATATTGTCCGACCAGTTCAACGACTAGTGTAGCTTCTCGAAACAACGTGACCGCATCCACTCTTAACTTCCCGCTTACCAGTAATGCAGCAACGATAAGTTCCAGATTTCTTCCTTTAAGGTTGCCATTGAGAAGGGTGTTTGCAGCATTTGTTTTTTTGGAACCTTTATTCGATTTTCCATTCCTTCTCACTGCCATAACAGGTCCCCCGCTGTTTGGTGTTTAAATCATCTACCGTTATTGTATCTTATGTGTAATTCCCTATAATGTTCGGCCTATTAATCCTCTGTGTAACTGTGTTCAACTGATATCGTTGTGGATCTAAAAAAGAGACCTCCCGATAGTTAGGAGGTCTCATGTCAATGCTACGCGTTATTAATTATGGTATTCATTGTTGTCCGATCCAGACCTTTCACCAGCTTCACAATCAGCTCCTTGGCTGCATCATAGTCGTCTGTGTGAATGATGGAGGAAGAGGTGTGAATATAACGGGCACAGATACCAATTACCGTTGAAGGTACACCGATTCCACTCAGGTGAACTTGACCTGCATCGGTACCGCCTGGCGAGATGAAATATTGCATTTTGATCTGATTGGATGAAGCGGTGTCTTGCACATACTCCACCATTCCGCGATGGGTGAACATACCCGGGTCAAAAATACGAAGCAATGCCCCTTGTCCGATATGTCCAAATGACTGTTTATCCCCTGTCATATCATTCGCCGCGCTACAGTCAAGTGCGAAGAAGATATCCGGCTGAATCAGATTGGCCGCTGTACGTGCACCGCGAAGCCCCAGTTCTTCCTGAACCGTTGCACCAGCATAGAGCGTATTAGGCAGTTTTTCCTTGTGCAGCGCTTCAACCAGTTCAAGTGCAAGTCCTACTCCATAACGATTATCCCACGCTTTGGCCATGATTTTCTTCGGATTGGCCATAGGTGTGAATTCACAGATCGGCACGATCTGCATCCCCGGATGAATGCCCCAGGATTCTGCTTCCGCCCGGTTGTCCGCTCCAATATCGAGATACATGGTGTTCAGATCCACAGGTTTGCTCCGTTGGGATTCGTCCAGCAAGTGCGTAGGTGTAGAACCAACCACCCCGATAATTCGGCGATCAGGTGTGATAATTTCCAGTCGTTGAGACAGTACAGCCTGACTCCACCATCCACCCAGTGGACGGAATTTGACCATACCCGTTTCCGTAATGCCCGTAGTCATGAAACCTACTTCGTCAAAGTGTCCGGCTACCATAACTTTAGGGCCGGATTCCTCCCCGCGTAATACACCAAAAAGACTCCCAAGACGATCCTGTACGAATTCATCGGTATAAGCGGACAGTTGCTCTTTCATCCAGCCGCGAAGCTCACGTTCAAATCCGGATGCGGAAGGGAACTCCGTTAACGTGCGGAACATTTCCATCGTTTTTTCATTCATGTGTCTACAACTCCTCTGTTGGTATGTAAATCAGGTCACAGTAGAACGGCTACCCGCCTGTTGTTATTTAACCACTGGTCACATTACAGTATGAACCTTGCGCAAGTGATTGTCCATGTTTATGTCACGTATTTAAGGCATAATTTGGGCCTGTATCGTGCCTTAGTTTTATCAGTCTCTCCGCTGTCGTCGCAATCCTGACGCCGCTCGAGTGAATATGAATATACGGAGGAGATGTCATCATTTTTTGAAGTTCTTCATGCTCATATTCGCTTGTTAGTACACAGGAAGGAGCCGGGATATCAGATGAAGCCTCCGGAAGAGGATACTGAAAAAGTGCTGTTTATCGTTCTTTTTATCTTGCTCGTGATCGTTCTTCTTTATTTATAGGACGTAATCAAATAACTCTGGAGATCCGGCATAATCGAATCTTGTTTCCACGGCTTGATCCTGTTGGAAACATATGCTGTCTGTCGCCGGATACATAACCTTCCGATCATTAACAAACAATGAATAGAGGATTACACACATAGGCATTCATCAGCCGCAGCTGTTGATTCATTCACATAAAGGAGGTCTTGTATTTTGTCAGCTCAATCTGCATCCGGAAGCTCAAAAAAATCATCGTCTCTGTCCATGGATGAAAAGGAGTACAAGAAAGTCGCGAAAAAACATGAGCCGCCTCGGCCGATCCTGAAAAACTGTCTCAAGGCGTTTCTGGTTGGTGGAACCGTCTGTTTGATCGGACAGGCCATTCAGGAGGCTTTTATGGCTGGCTTCGACATGACATCGAAGGAGGCATCCAATCCAACGGTTGCTGTCATGATCCTTATATCGGTTATTCTGACCTGTCTGGGCGTATACGATAAAATGGCTCAGTGGGCAGGAGCGGGCACCGCTGTTCCGGTTACCGGATTTGCCAATTCCATGTGCTCTGCTGCACTGGAACATCGCGCTGAAGGGTTAGTGCTCGGTGTAGGGGCCAACATGTTCAAGCTTGCTGGTTCCGTTATCGTGTTCGGTGTCGTGGCGGCATTTGTCGTAGGTATCGTATACGCCTTTTTGGGATTCGGAGGTGGGCACTTATGAAACGACTGGGTCGCCAGACGTGGCAGTTTGAGAATCGTCCGCGGATCATCGGTAAAGCCGCAGTTGTAGGACCAGAAGAAGGCGAGGGTCCATTGTCATCTGATTTCGATTATGTCTATGACAACCTCGAGATCGGCGAGAAGACGTGGGAAAAGGGAGAACGCAAACTGCTCGAACAGGCCTCTCAGCTGGCTTTGGTTAATGCAAATATCACCAAGGAAGAGCTTCACTTTTTTGTTGGTGGAGATCTGATGAATCAGATTATCAGCAGTTCCTTTTCAGCACGAAAACTGGGAGCACCTTATCTGGGTGTCTTTGGTGCTTGCTCCACATCCATGGAAACATTAGCTTTGGCCTCCATGATTGTTGACTCGGGAGCTGGAGATTATGTCCTTGCAGGAACGGTGAGTCACAACTGTACGGTGGAAAAACAATTTCGGTATCCGACGGAGTATGGCTCCCAAAAGCCGCCTTATGCGCAATATACCGTCACAGGATCAGGGTGTGGTGTGGTCTCCCGTACTGGTGATGGTCCCGTTGTTACCAAAGCCACTATTGGACGCATTATGGATTTGGGCATCAAAGATCCCTTTAACATGGGTTCAGCCATGGCGCCAGCAGCAGCCGACACTATAATCTCTCATTTCAGGGATACGGGATTGGAACCCGGCTATTATGATCTCATTGTGACAGGGGATCTGGCTTCCGTCGGTCTGCCGATTACGAAAGAACTCCTGCAAAGAGAAGGCATTCCCATGGAACAGACGGTTTTTAATGACTGCGGCCTGATGATCTATGATCGGGAGAAACAACCTTATGTTGTTGCCGGGGGAAGTGGCTGCGGATGTTCTGCCACCGTAACTTATGGTCATATTTTGAACCGAATGCAGAAGGGTGATCTTAAGCGGGTGCTCGTCGTTGCTACCGGGGCACTGTTGTCTCCAATTTCGTACCAGCAGGGTGAAAGTATTCCCTGTATAGCTCATGCCGTAGCCATAGAAAAGGAGGGATAAAGGTAATGCAGTTCTTGTGGGCATTTATTATTGGCGGTTTAATCTGTGTTGTCGGACAGCTTCTAATGGATGGGGTTAAACTGACGCCAGCTCATACCATGAGTACACTTGTTGTGACAGGTGCGCTTGCGGATGCATTTGGCCTGTATGACCCCTTGGTTAAATTTGCAGGTGCGGGTGCTACCATCCCCATCACAAGTTTCGGTAACTCCTTGGTGCACGGGGCATTGACGGAGCTGGAAAAAGAGGGATGGCTGGGTGTGATTACAGGGATTTTCGATCTGACTGCGGCAGGGATTTCGTCAGCGATCATCTTTTCTTTTCTCGCGGCATTGGTGGTTAGACCAAAAGGCTAACGTAGAATGAGAAATCTACTTGAACATATTGCGATTCAGCAGAGGCTTCGGATAACTCTATCCGGGCCTTTTTGTCGTATTCATGCGTAAACTGCGGCGAATCTGACGGGCTGGAAACAAATTGTGATTCCCTTCGAGTGTACTCGTGACCTCGGATCATGTACAATAAAAGGAAATCTGTATGCTTTTTTAGGAGGTTAGACCACATGCCTGTGCGCAAAGAGTCGATCCAAATCATATCCGCAGTTCGTTCGAATCTGGAATCCTGCATTATGGGGAAATCCTTTGAAATTCAACTTTTACTTACAGCTTTGCTTGCAGGCGGGCACGTTCTGATTGAAGACGTACCGGGAACTGGCAAAACGCAGTTGATCAAGGCATTATCGAAATCCATGCGCGGAGAGTACCGACGCATTCAATGTAATCCTGATATTTTACCAAGTGATATTACGGGCGTATCCGTGTTTCATCCGAAGGATGAGCGTTTTTATTTCCGTCCAGGCCCCGTAATGACCAACATCTTGCTTGCTGATGAGATTAACCGGGCAACAACGAAAACGCAGTCAGCTCTGCTCGAAGTTATGGAGGAGCGCAGTGTAACCGTTGATGGCGATACGTATGATCTGCCACATCCGTTCATGCTCTGTGCAACTCAGAATCCGATTGATTTTGAAGGTACGTACACATTGCCGGAAGCACAACTTGACCGGTTTATGTTGAAAATAAGTCTCGGTTATCCCGATAAAGAGATTGAGAAAACCCTGTTGAAGACACATCAGTTGGGCCAGCCTGTAGATCGGCTTGAATCCGTAACCCATATGGATCAGATCTCGGCAATCCAACAGGAGATCAAGGAAGTCTTTATCGGTGATCCCGTCATGGACTATCTGCTGGATGTTGTTCGTCAAACCCGCTCCCACCCATCTGTATTGCTGGGTGCCAGCCCACGGGCAGCCATATCCTTTATGATGGCCGTGAAGGCCTTTGCTTTCTTGCAAGAACGTGATTATGTGCTTCCGGATGATGTGAAGACGATGGCCCCTTATGTGATCTCTCATCGTATTGTGCTCCGTCCCGAATCGAGATTGGACAGTATGAGTTCCGAGGCCGTTCTGAATGCCGTACTTCAGCAGGTTCGCGTGCCCGTCTCCATGGGGCAATAGTTCATGAAGCCGCTTTTGAGTACAGTGAATAGAGGGCTGCGCCACCCACGCGTATGGAGCATCGCAATGGTGTGGATGTGCTGTCTGGCTTATGTTTTGTTTCAGGGCGGGAAGACATCCCTTATGTTGCTGTCGATGGTGACCCTGCTCTGCGTGTATCTTGCCATTGCTGGATTTAGCGGAGTAAGACGTGCTCAAGGAGTGCGTAAGCTCTCCTCTGGCCCGGACCACGAAGAACTGCTGCATGCAGGCGATCAGGTTCAAGTACAGCTGAGTCTGACTATTCCGGGATTCCTCCCGCTTCCTTATGTTGTAGTACGTGAAATGCTGCACCGGCATAACGGAGAATCCTGGTCGTTCAAGGAAAGCTTGATTCCCAATATGCGAGGAAATGGCGAGTTGTCTTTCCAGACACCGCCACTTGAGCGGGGCAAGTATGTTTTTTCAGAAACAGAATGCGCCAGTGAAGACATTTTTGGACTGATTGAACATCGAGGGAAGTTTAAGGCTAAAGGTGAGTTTCGAGTACTGCCAAGAACGGTATTTATTCCATATTGGCAGCTATACGACCGCAAATCACGATTATCCGGTCCACAGACGGCTCTAACCCGCTCGCGAAGAGAGACGACCCAGATTAATGGTGTACGTGATTACGTATACGGAGATCGACTTTCCCGCATTCACTGGAATGCCACGGCGAAGACAGGGAACTGGAAGTCCAAGGAGTTCGAACATGAGTCGGTACCCAAAACCATTCTGGTTCTCGATGGGCTAGCATCAAGTTATGAACATGGGGATGCATTTGAGATTGCCGTGTCCACAGCTGCCTCTCTACTGGAGTATGGTGCCAGAGAACGAATGGGAATGGGGTTGTTGACATTGTCAGACGAGACATCCTTCATGGCCCCCAGTGAAAGTCTGTTGGAACGGCAGAAGATGATGCATCATCTGGTGGATATTCAACATAATGGGCAGGATACGCAGCTGTTGCCTGGTGTGGAAAGAATCGCACGTCAACTGCCTCAGGGAGCTTACTTTGTCGTGATTTCTCCCCAGAAGGATGAGAAAATATTAGAACTGTTGCGCTGGGCTGATACGCGGGGCATGACTCCATGTCATATTCTGATCGATACCAGCGAATCCCGCCGGAGTGCCGAGTGGAATGCCATGTTGCGTGGAAGAGGCACGAGGTCATTCGCTGTTTCTCATTTGCAGGAGCTTCCAACGGTGATGGGGGGAGGTTCTGTATGAGTACAAAAGGAACTGAAAGTGTTACAGGCAAACGATCCTGGTATCATGCAGCATCATTGCTCTGGATTTTCCTCATTGGAATGCAGTGGATTTCATTTACACAGGAATCTTGGTATACGGAAACGACTTCTCTGGTGTTATGGACACTTGCAGCGGTCTGTGTGCTGGAGGTCATTCTGCCCTTCAAAACGATATATCGGACGATCATCAAGGCGGTTGTCGTCGGTTACATTTTGCATAAAACACTAATTGATTATATGGTGTACATCCCTTATGGCTCTTTAACGGATCGAGCGGAGCAATTTATATTGCATATGGCGCCATACATCTGGTTCTCTCTGTGTGCATGGGTGATGCTTGAAGCTGCCCTTCGGCTCGTGACCACCACACGTCGCATTCTTGTTTTTCTGGGTGTCAACATCATTTCGATGGGGATTCTCGATTCTTTCACTCAGATCCCACTCTGGATTGAAATCGCGTGGGTGATGTTTGCAGGGATGGGATGGCTCGTATGTCAGCATTTCCGCAATTATCAGCTACAGTATCCACAAGGTTGGAAGCGAATCATCCGTCATCCTTATAAAGTCCTGGCCAATATTGCCATTATCTTTTCTTTAATTATTGTGGCCAGCGTCAATATGCCGGAGATTCCACCCACCTTGACAGACCCATATACGGCGTGGCGTAACTATACCGGTACTTCCACAAGCCAGGCTGGTAACGGAAACCTTGATATTCCGGCGGCTACCGAATCGGGATACAGCAGGGAAGACAATCAGCTTGGTGGAGGGTTCAACTTCGACTATACTCCTGTCATGTCTGTCACCACCAATGAGCGTAGTTACTGGCGTGGTGAGACACGTGCAGAGTATACAGGTACAGGGTGGGATGACCGGGGACGGGGTGCGACAGAGAATGTTGAAGCAGGACAGCCTCTGGAGAATGATGAATCCGGAAACGTAAATACCAGACAAGTAACCCAGAATGTAACGATGCTGAATGATAATGTTTATCCGATTCTCTTTGGTGCTTATTCGATCGCTGAAGTGAGTTCGATTAACGGCGAGGACAGAGCAGAACGTATGTTGTGGAATGCTGAACAGGCTGAACTGCATGTGGTGACAGACCGTCAGCAACCACAGTATCCCAAGACGTACACCATCGTGTCGGAAGCTCCTGTGATTGTGGAGGATGAGCTGCGTACAAAGTCTTTTGAAGATCTGTACAACAGTAATCCGGCAGACGATATGTACTTGCAGTTACCATCCCGTTTCCCTGACCGGGTGTCAGATTTGGCAGCTGAAATAACAGCATCTGCGAATACCCCGTATGAAAAAGTAGCATTACTGCAAAACTATTTACAAACCAATTTTGAATACACGAACAATCCGGATTTATCTCGAAAAGTAAGCAGCGACTTTGTGGAAGGCTTCCTGTTTGACATTATGGAAGGCTACTGTGACTATTTCTCCACTGCGCTGGTAATGATGGCGCGCTCGGAGGGCATTCCTGCAAGGTGGGTTAAAGGTTATGCGCCTGGACAACTGTCTCTGAATTCGGACATGCAGGCTCCGCGTCAACCTGGCGCGGAGATTGAGACAACCTACACTGTTACGAATGCAGATGCACACTCCTGGGCAGAGGTCTATTTTGGTGAGTATGGCTGGATTCCTGTTGAAGCAACCCCAGGATTTGATATGCCTTTGCTCACGGAACAACCTGATGTACAGCCTGTAGATGAGCCTGAAGAACAGCCAGAAGAAGAGCCGGTACAAGAGGAAGAGCAGACTCCTGCACCAGAGCAGGCCTCGTCCACCATCCCGACTTTTGTCATCTGGGCTGCAGGAGCCATCATCGCATTGTGGATAGCATATATGTTCTGGCGTAATCGCTTCTCCTTGCGATTCCTCCTGCTTCGTCTGCGGACAGGTGGACCGCTCACCCCTGAACAGAAGGTGGTGGCAGAGACCGAGCGTTGGATTCAATATGTGAAACGCAAAGGTCTGACCCGGAGCGGAGACGAGACACTTCGTGAATCGGTAACCCGCTGGAGCCAGGCCAAGCCAGCTGCAGAAGCTACATTGCATGAGCTTCTCATGAAGTTTGAACAGACTCGCTACAGTCCGGCGTCCGTAACTGCCGACGACTGGAAGGGTGTCTATCAGACAGCCTTGAAGCTGCGGAAGGAACTGAAAGCGGAACGGGCATAGTTGTTGCCCGTCCCGTTTTTCCTTTTTCCTATGCCATCAGGCGCTGTATGCATTTTCAGGAAAGACGGATTTGTGATATAGTGTGTCGTATGAAACTGAGGTGACTTCTTTGTTTAAAATGTTAATGCCCAAGCTGCGTGTAGACACGGTTTTTGACATTAATCTGGAAGAGCTGTACGCTCAAGGCTACCGTGGAATTATAACTGATCTGGATAACACACTCGTTGGAGCCAAAGCCCCTGACGCTACGCCCGAACTGATTGAATGGTTTGCACGTGTGAAAGAGGCAGGTTTCAAGCTGATGATTGTGTCCAATAACAATTTGAATCGTGTATCCCTGTTTGCGACCCCGCTGGATATCCAGTTTGTGCATAGTGCACGCAAACCATCGAATGTACCGTTTCGTAGAGCAATGAAAATGATGGAGTTAACTCCTGAAAAAACGATTGTAGTAGGCGATCAGATGCTTACGGACGTCTATGGAGGGAACCGAATGGGTCTATATACCGTTCTGGTACTGCCAATCTCCATTGGGGACGAAGGCTTCATGACCCGCTTCAATCGACGCGTGGAACGGATTGCTCTAACGAGTTTACGCAGGAAAGGCTTATGGCTTGAGGAGGAAAAGAAGAAATGACAGAACCGCATAACGGCAACCTTGCCGTAAGGTGCAGCGGATGCGGCGTGCATCTGCAAACAGAAAATCCGGAATTACCAGGGTTTATCCCCGAGAAGGCACTGGATCGTGAACCGGTTATATGCCAGCGCTGTTTCCGCATCAAAAACTACAATGAGTCATCATCCGTTACGGTGGATCAGGACGAATTCCTGGCGCTGCTTAGCAAAATCGGGGATAAGGATGCACTTGTCATCCATATCGTTGATTTGTTTGACTTTGATGGCAGTATTATCTCAGGTCTGCAACGTTTTGTAGGCAACAATCCGGTATTGCTTGCTGTGAACAAAACGGACTTGCTTCCAAAAGTAACCAACTGGAACAAGGTTCGCAATTGGGTACAAAAGCAAGCCAAAGAACAAGGTTTGCGTACAGTGGATGTAGTCTTGTGCAGTGCAAAGCAAAATCAGGGCTTCGACCGACTGCTTGAGCTAGTTGGAACCTATCGCGAAGATCGTGATGTGTACGTGGTTGGCGGAACCAATGTGGGCAAATCCACACTGATTAACCGTCTGATCCGGGATTACAGCGATCTGGAGCAGGAACTGACCACATCCCGTTATCCGGGCACAACGCTGGATATGGTGAACATTCCGCTGGATGATGGGAAATATATTATTGATACGCCTGGAATCGTGTATCCATGGCGTTTCAGCGAGATTGTTTCCCGTAAGGATCTCGCTGCCATCATGCCCGAAAAACCGCTTAAACCGGCTGTTTATCAGTTGAATTCTGGTCAGACGCTGTTCTTCGGCGGCATGGCTCGATTCGACTTTGTTGAAGGTGATCGCCAGTCGTTCACTTGTTTTATCAGCACTGCGCTTGATATTCACCGGACGAAGCTGGAGCGTGCAGATGACCTGTACCGTGACCACCTGGGAGAATTGTTATCTCCGCCAACCCGTGAGGATGCAGCAGAGATGGCTGAATGGACCAGACATGAATTCCGTATCAAACGCGGCAGTCAATCGGATGTATTTATCTCTGGTCTGGGCTGGATTAAGGTGAATGGCGATATTGGAGCACTTGTTGCTGTGCATGCTCCAAAAGGCATTCGTGTACAGATCCGTCCATCCTTAATCTAATGTAATCTCAGAACCTGTACATCAGAGCGGATCGGAGGCGGACCTATGTCTGAGGAGAAAAAATGCGACCCTTCACTTCCCGTGTTGCTTGGCGTTATGGGTGATCCTATTGCTCATTCCAAATCACCGGCAATGCACAATGCGGCCCTCCAGGCTGCAGGAGTGAATGGAATGTATATGCCACTGCATGTTCATCCGGATCAATTGGAAGCGGCAGTTCGGGGAATTGTGGCATTGGGCTATCGTGGTGTCAATGTCACCATCCCGCACAAAGAGCAGGTGATGCAGTACCTGGATGGGATCGATGAAAGTGCTCGCCTGATTGGTGCGGTGAATACCATCGTCAATGAAAGTGGAACACTGACAGGGTACAATACGGATGGTATTGGCTATGTCCGATCCCTGAAGGAAGAGGCTGTGCCGGAGCTTGCGGGCAAACGTATTGCTGTCCTGGGAGCAGGTGGAGCGGCGAGAGGCGTTATATACGCACTTGCATTGGAGAAGCCTGAGCAGATTCACATTCTGAATCGTACAGCGGACAGGGCTATTGCACTTGCTTCGGATTTACGGGGCCATGGCTTGGGAGAAATCTCGGGCGGTGGCATGGAAGACGCTGCGACGGTCTTGGCTACGGCTGATATTGTGATTAACACAACGGCTGCCGGAATGCATCCTCATGTTGATGACGTGCCGGTTGATCCTGCACTAATTCGTGAAGGCGCAGCTGTGAGTGATCTGATCTATAATCCGCTGGAAACTCGCCTGCTTCGGGAGTCACGGTTACGTGGATGCACAGTGCACGGTGGTCTGGGTATGTTTGTATATCAGGGCGCTGTAGCCTTTGAACATTGGCTCGGCATCCCGGCTCCTGTGGAGACGATGAGACGTGCAGTGTTAAAAAGTTTTGAAGTGTGAAAATATAAATGAACGGTCAGGTCCGGACAGTCTTTGAACTGTCAATTAGGGCCTGCTCAATATAAGGAGTATGGAGTATTCATGTTAAACGGTAAACAAAAGCGCTTTTTGCGGTCACAGGCACATCACCTGACCCCTGTATTTCAGATTGGTAAAGGTGGCACAAACGAGCACCTGTTCCGTCACATCGAAGATGCGATTGAGAAGCGCGAATTGATGAAAGTGCAAGTGTTGAACAACAATGACGAGGACAGAAAAGAGATGGCAGAAGAAGTTGCCCGTGAAACGGGAAGCGAGCTTGTACAAGTCATCGGTAACACAATCATCCTGTACAAAGAATCACGCGATAACAAACAAATCGAACTACCTAGATAAGGGAGCGTGACGCGGGTGAAGATCGGCATCATGGGTGGTACGTTTGATCCGATCCACATGGGACACCTCCTGGCAGCTGAAGCGGCAAGGGATTCGCATGCACTGGATGAGATCTGGTTCATGCCCTCCCATGTTCCACCTCACAAGCGGGGTGCCGGAGCTTCGGGACAGCAACGTCTCGACATGACGGAAGCGGCTGTGAAGGGTGTGCAGCAATATGAGGTGCTCGGCATCGAGATGGAACTTGGCGGAGTGTCTTATACCATCGATACGATGAGGGAACTGTGGCGTCGCCATCCAGAACATGAATTCTATTTCATTATCGGGGCGGATATGGTGAACTATCTTCCCAAATGGGAGCAGATTGAAGAGCTTGCAGAACGCTTAACCTTTATCGGAGTTGGTCGGCCGGGCTTCCAGTTACATCTGGATGATTTACCAGACGAGTTACAGGATCGGGTCCTGCTGGCCGAGATGCCCTTGGTCGATATTTCATCGACAGCCGTACGCAGACGTCTTGCCAAAGGACATTCGGTACGCTTCATGATTCCTGATGAAGTGCACCAATATATTGTAAGGAGCGGTTTATATGGGACTAAGCCGTGAGGAACTGATTCAAGCCGTATCCGGACAAATGCCGGAGAAACGCTGGAAGCATACACTGGGTGTGATGGAATCGGCAGTGAAGTTGGCTGAAAAATACGGTGCTGATCCTGTAAAAGCGGATCTGGCAGCGATATTGCATGATGTGGCGAAGTACTGGCCCGTAGCGGAGATGGAAGTGGTCATCCGTGATAACGGATTAAACCAGGAACTTCTGCAGCATGACAAGCAGCTCTGGCATTCCGAAGTCGGTGCTTTTGTAGCCGAGCGTGATTACGGTGTAGCGGATTCCGAAGTTATTAATGCCATCCGGTGGCATACCTCGGGTCGGGTAGGCATGAGCTTGCTGGACAAAGTGGTATGTCTTGCCGATTACATTGAGCCGGGACGAGATTTCCCGGGAGTGGATCACATTCGCGAACAGGCTGAACGTAGTCTGGAGGAAGGTTTAATTGCCGGATTCGATTCGACGATCAGCTTGCTGATCTCGCAACGACGTGTCATTTATCCTTTGACCATGCTGTCGCGTAATGACTTGATTGCACAATTATAGATTATGGAGGTTGGTTCATGACAGTATCATCGAAAGAACTTATGAATATGGCGGTTGCTGCCGCTGACGACAAAAAGGCATCCAACATTGTAGCGTTGGACCTGATTAATGTTTCTCTGGTGGCGGATTATTTTGTTATTTGTCACGGGAATTCCGATACACAGGTACAAGCCATTGCCACTGAAATTCGCAAACAAGCTCATGCAGCCGGAGCGACGATCAAAGGTATCGAAGGTATGGATTCCGCACGTTGGGTATTGATGGACATGGGCGATGTTGTTGTTCATATCTTCCACCGTGACGAGCGTGAATACTACAATATTGAACGTCTATGGTCTGATGCCAAAGTGGTGGAAACTGTATGAGTTTGATTGCTGGAACAGTCGTCTCTTTGCCGGTTTCACGTGAAGTGTCTCCGTTTGGCTTCTTTTTGACGACAGGATCGGAAGATGTACTGCTTCACTACACCGAGTTAACGCGGGATATTAAGATTGGCGAGACGCTTGAGGTTTTTGTATTCTTTGATACAGAAGACCGTCTGGCCGTAACGATGAAAAAGCCTTATCTCATGCTCGGCGAAATGGCACGACTGGTTGTGGCTGATGTCCACCCACGACTGGGTTGTTTCCTCGAAATGGGACTTGGACGGCAATTGCTGCTTCCCATCCGTGAGCTGCCTGAACTGGAAGAACTGCGTCCTCAAGTAGGGGATGAAGTCTTTGTAATCATGGAACATGACAAGCAAGGACGTCTGCGTGCCAAATTGGCCGGGGAACGTGAGCTTTCACCATTGTCTTTCCATGCTCCAACTTCATGGTTAAACGAATGGGTTGAAGCGACGGTGTACAAGCCACTGCAGATGGGTACTTTTGTACTTGTAGAGGGCGGTGTACTGGGCTTTGGCGCGATTGGTATGATTCATTCATCCGAACGTAGTCATATGCTGCGTCTTGGTGAAAAAGTTAAATGTCGGGTGACACTGGTACGTGAAGACGGACGTGTGAATCTGGCCATGACTCAACTAAAACAAGTTGGACGTAACGAAGATGCAGACAAGCTGCTCGCTTTCATGAAAGAACGTCCTATGGGGGGCATGCCATACTCGGATGCAACTCCGCCGGATATCATCAAGCAGCGCTTTGGCATCAGTAAGTCTGCTTTCAAGCGTGCCTTGGGCAAATTGATGAAAGACGGACTGATCGTGCAAAAGGAGAGCTGGACGTATTTGTCCGAATCTGCACCTGCGGATCAGGATGAAACCAAGTAATTTTCTTGATTAAATATTTGTAACATGGAACTAGGAGAAGGCAGGGCTAGGCTGGGTAAACACCGGATACCCCTGCTTTTTCTTTTGTTAGATCAGGATTGGAAAATGAAATTGAAAGTGCGGTGCCTGAATGTCTTACCGGAAATTTGCCTATGTCTATGATGAATTAATGGAAGATATGCCTTATCCGGACTGGATAAGGTTTGCAAGAACAGCCTGGGAACATCATGGAATGCCCAAAAGTGTCGCAGAACTTGGCTGTGGGACGGGCTCGATTACGATCCCGCTCGTGAACTCCGGTTTTGAAGTTACAGGCATTGACCTCTCAGCAGATATGCTGTCGGTTGCGCGCAGTAAGATGGAGGCCACGCCTCAAGGTCATCGCTTGTACCGCGAAGGCAGTGTACGTTGGGTGCAGCAGGATATGCGGGATTGGCGAGTTCCGGAGCCTGTGGATTCAGTGATATCTTTCTGTGATTGCGTCAATTACCTGCTTGAACAAGAAGATGTCGTTCGTACATTCCAGCGCACATATGAGATGTTGAAACCTGGTGGAACGTTCCTGTTTGATGTTCATCATCCCAATACCCTTATTCGTTATGATGAGGAACAGCCTTTTGTATTGGATGAACGCTCCGTATCGTATATATGGACTTGTGGATTGGATCAAGATCGTTGTGAGATTGAGCATCATCTGAGTATCTTTTCGCGTGTGGATGATGGGAGCAAGGATATGTACCAGCGTTTTGAAGAAGTTCATGTCCAGCGCGCGTATAATCCGGACTGGATGAAGCTGGAGTTATCCAAGGCAGGTTTCAGAGACGTGAAGGTGTATGCCGATTTTGAATGGGAAGAAGCCGGAGACAGCGCACAGCGCTTGTTCTACGTTGCTGTGAAGTAAGAGCGAATGAGAAGAGCTGTCCTTATGGTGCATAAGGGCAGTTTTTTTGTTTGATACTCCAAGGAGAATGAATAACAAGCTTCTGTGAATCGGACAAGGAATGCAAGAAAAGACATAATGAGGTGACAAAAAGTATTGCTAGTTATAGGAAAGGAAGCCATAATGGTTGGAAAGAAAGCGTTTTCTAACCGAATTAATATTCAAAGCGAGGTGCAGTAATGGAAAGTACATATAAAACAAGACTCACGTCAGAACAGCTGAATACCATAATCAAACAACATCTCTCTGCAAGTATACAGGACTATAAGGAGATGGTGGATGGCTGGGCCAATCATGCATATCTCATTACCCTAAGTGATGCACAGCGGGTGGTACTCAAAATTGCCCCGTCGGCTTCGACAAATCTGATGCGCTGTGAGCAGGATCTCATGATTGCCGAGGTTGAGGCACTACGCCTCATTACGAAACTACAGGATGTTCCCGTACCGCAAGTGCTGGCTTATGATGATTCGTTAACCATTGCTCCAGCGCGTTATTTTATCATGGAGTATATGTCTGGAACACCCTACAATCAGGTCAAGGATCAGTACGCGGCGGAAGAGCAGGAAGCTATTGAACAACAGCTGGGTCGTTACAATCGTCGGATTAATGAAATCAAAGGAGAGAAGTTCGGATATTTCTCGGAGCAAAAACAACGTTATTCCACTTGGAAAGAAGCATTTATCCATCTGATGGATGACATTCTTAACGATGGGGAAGAAGCCGGGATTACATTTTCGAGTGAATACCCTGAATTGAGACGCTTGATTGAAGAAAAATCGGATGTGCTGGACGATGTAAAAGAACCTGTACTTGTCAGTTGGGATCTGTGGGATGGCAATGTTCTGGTAGACGCAGGTCGCATCACAGCAATTATTGATTTTGAACGTTCTCTGTGGGCAGACCCTTTGATGGAGCATTACTTTAGTCATTTTAACTATACTCCCGGATTCGTGAAGGGATACGGGCATGCGATTACGACTGAAAGTGAGCTGAGAAGAAGAAGTCTATACGACTTGTATTTTGATCTGGTATTACGCATTGAATGCGCTTATCGCCAATATGATAATCAGGAACATGTGAATTGGGCCATTCATAATCTGGAGGAAGGCATCGAGCGTTTTCGTTTATCCTGAACAGCAACGAGTGTTATTAAAAGATACGAACCGTGTGGCTTAAAAAGGTGATTATCACGTGTAATATTGACTTTGGGCTTGCTTTTTTATATAATGTTCCCGATATTGTATACATATTTCGATGATAAGGATCAGTAGTAATTCCTGTACATAACAGAGAGCCGGCGGTTGGTGCAAGCCGGTTGACAGTGATTTGCGAACTCGCCTTGGAGAAATGCGGTGATTACACCATTCTGTTTAACCTGCTTGTATAAAGCTTGGGTTCAGGAATGGAAATCCGCATCGGTTAACCGCCGTTACAGGTCCAAAGGGAGTGGATGACGAAGCACGTTCGTCCGCTAACTAGGGTGGTACCACGGGAATTCAACCTCTCGTCCCTAGCGCTGCAAACGCTACGGGATGCTGAGGTTTTTTTGTTGCAATTAAAATGCGAATAACCTGAAGGAGGAACAATAGATGAGTGAGAATAACCAGCCGAAACACGGCTATCAGCCACAAGTCATGGAAAAAAGTTGGCAGCAATACTGGGATGCGAATAAAACGTTTAAAACGGGTGAAGATCCTGCTAAACCGAAGTTTTATGCACTGGATATGTTCCCATATCCATCCGGTTCAGGTCTGCACGTAGGCCACCCGGAAGGATATACGGCAACGGATATCGTTTCCCGTTACAAACGTATGCGCGGTTACAACGTATTGCACCCAATGGGTTGGGACGCTTTCGGTCTGCCTGCTGAGCAGCATGCACTGGATACAGGTGAACATCCACGAGATATTACATTCCGTAATATTGACAATTTCCGTCGCCAGATCAAATCGCTCGGTTTCTCTTATGACTGGGATCGTGAGATCAGCACAACGGACCCTGAATACTATAAATGGACGCAATGGATCTTTATCCAACTGTATAATAAAGGCCTCGCTTATGTGGATGAAGTAGCCGTTAACTGGTGTGAAGCACTTGGAACGGTACTTGCTAATGAAGAGGTTATTGATGGCAAGAGTGAACGTGGTGGACATCCGGTTGTACGCAAACCGATGCGTCAATGGGTTCTGAGAATTACCGAGTATGCAGAGCGTCTGTTGGAAGACCTGGAAGAGCTGGATTGGTCTGAAAGCATCAAGGATATGCAGCGCAACTGGATCGGTAAATCGACAGGTGCAGAAGTTGTATTTGCCATTGAGGGTCGCGAGGAAGTCATCAAGGTGTTCACTACCCGTGCGGACACATTGTTCGGTGCGAGCTTTGCGGTACTTGCTCCGGAACATGAATTGGTAGGAGCAATTACAACTGATGACCAACGTGAAGCGATTCAGGCTTATCAGGAGCAGGCTTCTCGTAAGAGTGATCTGGAACGTACGGATTTGGCCAAAGACAAAACAGGTGTATTCACTGGCGCTTATGCAATCAATCCCGTTAATGGTGCAAAACTGCCAATCTGGATTGCCGATTATGTCCTTGCTGGTTACGGTACAGGTGCAGTTATGGCTGTTCCGGGTCATGATGCACGTGACTGGGAATTTGCGAAGCAGTTCGGTCTGGATATTATCGAGGTTATTCAAGGTGGAGACGTTACACAAGAGGCATATTCGGGTGATGGTGCGCATGTGAATTCCGATTTCCTGAACGGACTGAACAATGAAGAAGCGGTTGCCAAAATGATTGCTTGGTTGGAAGAGAACGGTAAAGGACAAGGTAAAGTAACCTATCGTCTGCGCGATTGGCTGTTCAGCCGTCAGCGTTACTGGGGTGAGCCAATCCCAATTCTGCATCTGGAAGACGGAACGATGAAGACCGTACCGGAGGATCAACTTCCACTGCTGCTGCCTGATATCGACCAGATCAAACCTTCGGGTACTGGAGAATCACCACTGGCGAATGTTACAGAGTGGGTGAATACGGTAGATCCGGAAACGGGAATGAAGGCACGTCGCGAAACCAACACCATGCCACAATGGGCGGGTAGCTGCTGGTATTACCTGCGCTTTATTGATCCGCATAATGACAAGGAACTGATCTCCAAGGATAAACAGCAGCAGTGGCTGCCAGTTGATCTGTACATTGGCGGAGCAGAGCACGCGGTGCTTCACTTGCTGTACGCTCGTTTCTGGCACAAAGTGCTGTATGATCTGGGTGTTGTGGATACCAAAGAGCCTTTCCACAAACTGGTGAACCAAGGTATGATCCTGGGTACCAATAATGAGAAAATGAGTAAATCCCGTGGTAATGTCATTAACCCGGATGAAATCGTGAATGAATTCGGTGCAGATACATTGCGTCTGTACGAGATGTTCATGGGACCATTGGAAGCGACAAAACCGTGGAATGCAAACGGGGTTGAAGGCATGCACCGCTTCCTGTCACGTGTATGGCGTCTCTTCATCAACGAAGACACAGGAGCCATCAATGACAAGATTACGGTGGACGGTGGAACGGATGAGTTCAAGCGGACGGCTCACAAAACGATCAAAAAAGTTACGGAAGATCTGGAACATCTGCGTTTCAACACATCCATTAGTCAGCTGATGATCTTCATCAATGATGCTTACAAAGCCGATACACTGCCTCGTGAAGCGATGGAGAACTTTGTGCAGCTGTTGTCACCACTGGCACCGCATATGGCAGAGGAACTGTGGAGCCGTTTGGGTCATGAAGGTGGAATCTCTTACGTGGCTTGGCCTGAATATGATGAGTCCATGACAGTGGATGCGGAAGTAGAAATCGTTGTTCAGGTAAACGGTAAAATCGTAACACGTGCTACGATCGCGAAGGATCTGGATGCACAGGGTATGCAGGACTTTACGATGGAGCTGGCACCTGTTAAGCAGGCGCTGGAAGGCAAGACCATTCGCAAGGTCATTGCCGTTCCAGGCAAACTCGTTAATATTGTTGCCGGTTAATCTCACCGGCTCGGAATAGTTCATCCAGCTTTAACAAATCTTCATCATACTTGTCATGTGTTGTGTGGATCAGGCTGTCGAAAACGCCGTCGAGACTAACCTTCAGCAATGCAAGTGCCTGAGCGGTTATACCGCCAGGTACAGCGACACGAGCCTGAAGTTCTTGCGGAGTGTAACCTCCTTCGGTGAGCAGCTTGCCTGTTCCCAGGAGCATTTCGCCAGCCAGAGCACAGGCATCTGCTCTTTTGATGTCTGTCAGCTTCACTGCACTTTCGATCCACTGTTCCAAGAAGAACGATATGAATGCCGGTCCGCAGCTGGAGAAGTCGGATGTAATTCGTGTACAGGCTTCATCCACTTGGTAGGGCCTGCCTATATGACTGAGCAGACTTTCTAATACAGCGCGGTCTTCACTGGTCATTCGTTCACCGTGTATGCACAGGGATGCTCCGCTGCCGACCTGGTGTGTGACGCTGGGAATAACCTTGGAGACTTTGCAAGGAAGTGAAGATTCCAGATGGCGCAGCTGCACGGGACTGGTGATCGAGACAATTATATGATTGGGATTCACGACAGGCAGGATGTCTTCAATGACATGTTTGAATTCAAGCGGCTTCACGCACAGGAATATGATATTGCTTCGGATCACCGTTTCCCGATTACTCTGGGATTCATGCAGACCAGGGTAACGGAGGGATAACTGACGTACTTTGGACGGGGTTCGATTGCTGGCGGCGATCTGCCGGGGTTCGAGTGCACCCGATTGGATCAGGGCATAGATCAACAGGCTGCCCATGCTGCCGGTTCCGATAAATCCAACCTTCATTGTTTCAGGCCTCCTTTCATGCTTTACGGTACTGGCGCAGTTCATTCCCTCTATTCTATGCGTGAGGACCTGTTTCACATGACATGAAAAATGCACAACTTGTTTCATAAGGAAAGTTCAACGGTTCGGAAGCACCGCCCGTGTTCGAAATGAATGATTTTGAATTCAGGGAGAGGTGTGGAAGAATGAGATGGAATAAAGGAATGACCATTGCTGCAGCGGTGGTTGGAAGTATACTCATATTGTGGTCGGGCAAAAGTGAACAACCACCTAGTGGCTGGGAACCCTTGCAGCTCGGCACCGAGAAGCCGACGATAAAGCAGGAACTACCTGCTGTACAGTCGGCTACTTCGGTTCAGAGCAATACAGGAGCATCTTCGAGAACGGATGCAAGTGGGATGCAGACTGGGAATGAGGCAAAGGCAGAAGAGTCTAAAGAGCTTGCGAGCGTTGGGGTTGAAGGTGATTCGGTTGTTCAAACTACAAGTCAGACGAACGATAATCCTTCAGATGCTGCTACTTCGATTGAACCAGTGGCGCAAAGTACGAATTCGAATCCTTCGGTTACTTCCGAGATGGGCACGAACAGTAATCCATCTGTCGTTCGTGAGGAACCTAGCGACAACGGCAAGATTGATGTGAATACTGCACCTGTCTCCAAGCTTACGGAGCTTCCCGGAATCGGGGAGAAGAAAGCTCAGGCCATTGTGGACTATCGGAATACACATGGTCCTTTTACGAAAGTGAGTGATTTGACGAAGGTCAAAGGAATCGGCATGAAGATGCTGGAGAAGATGGCACCGCATGTGCAGATCCGGTAATATTAGAATAAAAATTGTATTGAGCGGGAGGAAAGCAGCATGAGTACAGAGGTACGCAAGGACTGGGACACGTATTTTATGGACATTGCATATATGGTCTCGACCCGTTCCCGCTGTTCGCGTCGTCACGTGGGTGCTGTGCTTGTTCAGGGAAAGAAACTGCTTGGAACAGCCTATAATGGTGCACCCACGGGCGTCCCGGATTGTTCTGAAGCAGGTTGCATGATATCGGAAGAATATGAGTTGGTCGTAACCGATGGACAAGAAGAAATGGTCAAAAAGCAACGCTGCATTCGCACAATCCACGCGGAGCAAAATTTGCTTTTATTCACAGATCGAATTGACCGCGAAGGCTCGTCTGTGTATGTGACCGACGAACCTTGCTGGACATGTGCCAATATGCTGGCGAATAGCGGGATTACAGAAATCGTGTTTCATCGTTCTTATCCTAAAGATACCGGCAAGGTTACGAATATGATGCAACAGAAGGGCATAACGTTCCGCAGACTGGAGAATTACCAGCCGCCGCGGGAAACGATGATGACCGTGAGCAACTAATATTAATATAGTCTAATGCGCGAGGGAGAACCTCCGGCAAGCCTGAATCGGCTTTCCGGGGGTTTTTCTGCGTTTAATGGGGTGGAATGAAGGAGGGGAAGGAATGAAAGGCAGACCGTTACTGAGTTTTACGATTTGCTGGTTATGCGGGAGCGGGATGGCATGCGCGTTAACAGGATGGACGTTAATCTGGGGGTTCATTGGAGCGCTGGCATGTCTGCCACTTCTACTTCGCTTTATGGATGTGCGTGGATGGTCTATTGTATTTTTACTCGCTGCCTTTATTGGAGGTGCTGCACATTGGGAGTGGAATGACGCACGCAATCATAGCAGTCTGCCGGAGACCATGCAGATCGCTGCTGATGCGCTGGACGGTTGGTCAGCCGAAATTCAGGGTGAGCTGGTGTCAGATGTACGCATTGATGGAGATCGGGCTGACTTTAAGATTCAGATGTCTTCAATATTGCCTATCTCGGATTCATCATCAGATACAGATCTGGCAACATCATCTGCGTTCAACATAGATGAACAATTGATGGTGCAAGTCAGATTGGCGGAGGAGGAAGAACAGCAGGTAGCGGCAGGTTGGAAGAGGGGCGATTCAATCACGCTTCATGGTTCTTTTGCCCTTCCTGGTGAAGCCAGGAACTTTGACGGGTTTGATTATCGCAGCTATTTGCGAACCCTGCATATCCACTGGTTGTTCAAAGTGAAGGGAGCCAGTTCAGTAACAGCAGCTCCCCCTGAAGGGGTTGGACAATTTAACGTACTACGGTGGACGGATTGGATGCGGCATGCGTTGGGTTCGGCGGTCGAGCGATTATTCCCCGAGCCTCATGCAGGGTATATGAAGGGTCTGATTATCGGGATGGCTAATGATATCGATCCTGGTACCTATGGTCAGTTTTCACAACTGGGTCTAACGCATATCCTGGCAATCTCCGGAACTCATGTCGCTGTATATGTAGCTTCTCTTCTCCTTATTTTATCCTGGCTAAGGCTTACCAGAGAGACGGCACTTACGATTGTTCTTATACTGGTACCAGCTTATGTGCTGCTATCCGGTGGTTCACCTTCAGTGATTCGGGCAGGCATAATGTCCATGATTGGGCTGTATATGGCTCGTCGTGGTCTTGCCAGAGATGGTCTTCAGATGATTAGTGCAGCAGCATTGCTGATGATGTGGTGGAACCCGTACTTTTTGCTGAGCGTTAGCTTTCAGTTATCTTTTCTCGTAACCGCAGGTTTGATGATCTACATGCCATTGATTAACCGATTGTTCAGCAGTTGGCCGAAATCTCTGGCAGCGACAGCATCCGTTACCGTGACCGCTCAGTTGATTTCGTTCCCAGTAACCATTTTATATTTCAACCAGTTCTCATTGCTCTCATTTGTGGCTAACTTTCTGCTTGTTTCTTTGATTAGTGCGATTGTATTACCTCTGGGGACGGTCGCCATGCTGTTGTCTTTCATATGGGTTCCCTTGGCGAAACCCCTCGCATGGGTTGCAATTCAACTGAATCAACTGACGTTTACAAGCGTAGAGTGGATGAACAGCATGCCAGGTTTTGTATTGATCTGGGCTACGCCTTCACTGTTGTGGATTGCTGCATATTACGCCGTGTTGTATGCTCTGCTGTATCTACTTCATCAGGGCAACGGTACACAGCAAGAAACAGTGGTTACTGAGGAGGATACGGCTCCTCTTGTCATGCGACAGCCTTCTGTTGCAATGGGGAATGTGGGCATTCGTTCTTCGATGTCTACCGGGGAACAGTATCGAGGTAAGAACCATGTAGATGGAAAAGAAACTTCATTAACGACTTTAGGAGCCAGTATCGCATGGCCGGAGTATACAAGTGCATTTACTGCACGAGGTGCAGGTTATTATACGCATCAGCGAATGAGTAAAGTTCAGCGGTGGTTGTGCGGCTTGCTCGCGATCAGCTTTGTTGCTGGATTGTGGTGGGCATACCAGACTCCGAAGCCTGCTGGAACCGGCATTGTTCAATTCTTGGACATTGGTCAGGGAGACAGCACGTTGATTACAACGCCAGAAGGCAAACACATTTTGGTGGATGGCGGAGGCACGGTGAACTTTGGGAACACCGAACAATCATGGAAAACAAGGCGGGATCCGTATGAAGTGGGAGCCAAGGTCGTTGTTCCTCTATTGAAAAAGAGAGGCATCCATCAACTGGACGCTGTAATTGTAACGCATGCTGACCAGGATCATGCGGGAGGACTACAGGCTGTGCTGGAACAGATCCCGGTTAAACGATTCATGTTTAATGGCACAACTAGTGGTAAGGATAACTTTGATAAATTACTGACTACAGCCATGGAACGAAAGATTCCACTTTACGCCATCCAGCAGGGCATGTCTTATAAGGCTGACAAGGAGACGAGTTTACATTTTATAGCTCCAGATCTGGAACATATGGAAATAGAAGCTTCTGGCAGTTTGCCTGTGTCTGAACACCAGAATCATGATTCCGTTGTCTTTTTGCTGGACATGGCTGGGACATCCATGTTGTTCACGGGAGACATGGATGCAGCGGCCGAACAGAACCTGCTCTATATGATTCAAGATGGCTCGCTCGCTGAAGCGTTTGAACAGAGAGGTGCAGATCTTGGAGTTGCAGAGAGAGTTGTACAACAGGTACTTACAGGCCTGTTGCAGGACAATTCAAAAGATGCCTCAGCTTCTGTCTCCATTGACGTGTTAAAGGTCGCTCATCATGGTAGTAAAACATCATCAACCGAAGCCTGGCTCCAATACTGGAAAGCCAAAACCGCGGTCATATCTGCCGGTGTTAATAACACATATGGGCATCCCAATCCGGGGGTGATGGAACGTTTGGAGGCTACCGGGTCAGAGATTTATCGGACAGATCAGGTGGGTGAGGTTCAGATGAGAGTGAAAGATGGGAAGATTGATATTCGGTACAAGTTGGTTGACAAGGAGGGATGAGTTTTGGCTGGCCTAAATCGTTTTTTTGAACGCCTCTGACTATTATGGATTGATATCCTGTATAAGATCGAATTCAAAGTGCCCATCGCTATAGCATGATGGGCACTTCTCTTTATGAAATTTCTTTACGTATCTAATTGAATTCCACAATCTGATTGATATCTGTTCCTTCAGTATTTTTGCCCAGTAGTCGACGGAACAAGAACTTGGCCATCTTAAACTTGTTGCCGGTATCCCAATACTCGGCAGTTTCGGCTTTGACCTTGATGAGAACGAGGTTCGGATCATCATACGTGGTTTCTAGTACGTTCTCGTAGACCGGGCTCCAAAATTCCTTAATCTTCTCAGAGCTTTCCACGAGTTCGGCTTCGCCACGGATGGAGACGAAAGATTTACCCGCATATGCGATGTTAACTTGCTGGTTGTGAAGCAGTTCATGAAATTTGCTCGTATCTTTCTTGGTCAGGAACCACAGGTTGCTGTCGAACTCGACATCCTGGGTTTTCATTGGGCGTGAAACTAGCCCTTCTTCTGATACCGTTGTAAGCATCGCAACGTCGATGTCTTTGATCAATTCCTGAATTTTCTCAATTGCTTCTTGGTGATCTGAAGTTGGATTCATCGTATGATTCATCCTTTCGATGTGTAGTATTATCACTATTTCCCTCGCTAGGCTTCGCCAAACCTCAGGGCTTAAGTTAATACCCCGTTTACATGGCGGTGATACCAAACGAATATTAAAGCTTTATCATTTAAGATGACAAACGAGGGAATGAGGACTAAATCATGAAGAATTATCCCATCATCGCCTCCATTACGGTAGACGAGCAAATTTCTCAAGCTATAGCAAGCGATGTGAAGAGAGTTATTCTGATGACAGGCAACATCACCAATCTTGGTTCAATCATAGACAGTCTGCATCAAAGCGGCAAACAGGCTTACGTGCATACCGAGATGGTATCCGGGATTGGACGAGATGCCTCCGCCATTCAATATCTTGCTGATGTGTTTAAAGTCGATGGGATCGTGACGACGAAGAGCAATGCGGTTTCTGCTGCAAAGCAAGCAGGCTTATTAAGCATACAGCGCATATTTGCCATTGATTCAGCTGCAATTGAGACTGCAGTTCGGATGATTAAGAGCTACAAGCCTGATGAGGTTGAATTGATGCCGGGACTTATGCCCCGAATTATCCAAGAACTGAAAGAACGCATCACGCAGCCGTTGATTGTTGGAGGACTTATCCGGCATGAGGAAGAAATTCAGGAAGCATTAAAGAGCGGGGCAGATTTTGTTTCGATAGGCCATGAGAAATTCTGGACTTAATTTCATACATTTATCCTTGGGTGGAGACGACGAGAAAACCCGGTGGTAAGTAAATCGATACAACCTTGATGTTGAAGGAGGGTGATTTGCTGCTGGGTTTTTTGTGTTGTCCATAAAATACAACGGGAGGTAACTTTAGCATGACCATTCAAGCAGTTGCTCATCGCGGCTATCCAAAGAAATATCCTGAAAATACGATGTCTTCCTTTTTAAAAGCGGTGGAGCTTGGGTTCACACATCTTGAACTGGATGTACATCTCAGCAAGGATGGAATCCCGGTTGTCATTCATGATCATACGCTTGACCGCATGACAAATGGGACGGGCAGGGTAGCCGATTATACAGCTTCGGAGCTGCAATCTTTTAAAATGAAGCAAGATGAGCATATTCCAACCCTTGAAGAGGTGCTGCGTGCTTTAAAGGGTAAGATTGGGCTTAACATTGAGCTTAAGCAGATGGGTAACTATTACCCTCAGCTGGAGGAAAAGGTACTTGAAGTTATCAAAGAATTCAACCTGCTGAATCAGGTAGTCATTACGTCATTTGATTTTGATGCCTTGGAGAAGATCAGGCAATTATCTAGCGATGTACGCATCGGTCTCATCACTTTTGGGTGTTCGAAGGCTATTCTTGACTGGTCGTTAGAGATGGGGGCGACATTCTTGTCCATGCACTATGCCTTCGTGACTGAAGATTACATTCATCGATGTCAAGAGCTAGGAATTCAACTGATGGCTTGGACAATAAATGAGACTTCCATAATGGAGAAATTTCAGGAATATCCGTCCGTATGGGTCTGTACAGATGAGCTCGAATGCTTCATGAATGTATTGGAGTTGTCCAGCTCAGTGTGAGCGGGCAGGGTTAAGGTCATGGAGGATTTGTATGCTTACGATGCGTATTGCTTCGATTTAGACGGGACGATTTATGTCGGCCAGATGATGCTCCCTGGCGTAAATAACTTAATTAGTGGCTTGCGATCACGAGGCAAGCGTCTCTTGTTCCTTACGAATACTCCCGTTCATACCAGGGAGGATTGCTACAAGCGGCTGCTGAATTTGGGTGTTTCGTGCCAGCTTGATGAAATTCTGACCGCAGGATACGTGTCAGGAATGTATTTTACAGAGCATGCCCCGGACGCCAAGGTGCTGGTTGTCGGTGAGGAGGCTTTGCAGAGAGAACTTCGGGCAATCGGGATAGTCATTACCGAAGATCCGTATCGATCAACGCATGTGTTAGTTGGCATGGATCGGCAGTTTCATTACGATAAGCTTCATTTAGCGGCAAAAGCAGTCCGTCATGGGGCGGTTCTGCTCGCAACGAATCCGGACAACTGCTGTCCCGTGCCAGGAGATATCATTCCGGACACCGGAGCCATTCTAAGCTCGATCGAGGCAGCTAGCCAGCAGAAAGCATCGGTCGTGATTGGCAAGCCTTCCCGCTATTATGCAGAGAAGGCGCTCGAGCTTTTGGATGTGGATAGCAGCAGATGCCTCATGATAGGTGATCGGCTGGAAACGGATATTTTATTTGGACAGCAGAATGGAATGAAGACTGCGCTCGTGCTTACGGGTATCTCCTCAAGAGAGGATATTGGAAAGACCGGTATCATTCCGGATTATATATGGCCTTCCTTCAACGAATGCATCATGGAGCAGGATGACCATTTAAAGCCTTCAGATGTGTTGCAGGTGGAGAGAGCTTGAGCAGCAAGGTGTCCAAAATAAAGATGGAGGTGGCGTTTAATGCGTCTGGCGTTACTAGGTGATTTTCACTATTCAAGTATGAGTCACGGGACCGAGGAAATGAAGGCTGCGAGAGTCCGGGCATACGAGCATATGCTCGAGGCTTTTCTGAAGGAAGAGGCGGACTTTCATATCTCTATTGGCGATTTAACACATGAAGGAACGGCTCAGGAACTTCGATCGATTTACTCCATTCTTGCAAGAAGTGAACGGAACTTTATTCATGTGCTGGGCAATCATGATACCTATTCGATACCAAAGCATGAGATTTCCACGCTAACAGGTCAGGATCGCTATCGAACGATTGACACGCCTCATGCCAAGCTGGTTTTTCTGGATACTACCCAGGAAATGAACCGTGAGGATTGGGGAGGAGAACTGGACGGAGAGCAACTGGCATGGCTCAAAGACCAGCTTGCCGATTCGCATAAGAAGCAAGTACTCCTCTTCGGGCATCATCCGGTATTCGATACAACTGCACGTTCGACGCTCGATAAGCTGTATGTCCGTCCGCAGGATGAACTGAAGAGCATATTCAATAGTCGGCCAGAAGGAGGCATCTATTTTTGCGGGCATAATCACATAAACTCCATCGTTAAGCAAGCAAAATGGCATTACGTACAGACCGCAGCTTGTCTCGATGTACCTGCCTACCGCGTTATTGAAGTTCATGAGGGAAAAGTAGCGATAACTCACCGGCTTATACAGGGTGCCGGTCTCATCGACGATATTCAGAGCTTTTGTAGTGATATGCCGGGCTTTGGACCTGTCGCTGATGCATTGGGAGAAGAAAACGACCTTATCTTATCCATTCAATTAGCATCGGCCGCTCAGTAATGTAAAGAGAAGGAGGGAATGTCATGGCACAGATTGTGTTGAAGCAGATTGAAAAAAGCTTCAAGCAGGATAAAGTCATCGAGGGTCTCGATCTGACCATTGAGGATGGTTCCTTTACCGTATTGGTAGGCCCGTCCGGCTGTGGAAAATCGACGACACTCCGCATGATCGCAGGACTTGATAAGGAGTCGGGCGGTGAAATTTGGATCGGAGACCATTCTGTCAATGGATTGGAGCCGGGCAAGCGCAATGTCGCCATGGTATTTCAAAACTATGCATTATATCCAATGATGACGGTCAAGGAGAACATCGAATTCGGATTAGTGAATCGCAAGGTTCCCCGGCCCGAGCGAGAGCGTCTCGTTAAGGAGATCACAGAGGTCGTCGGCCTAGCCGAGTATTTGCACAAGAAGCCGCAGGCTCTGTCCGGAGGTCAGCGTCAGCGGGTTGCCTTGGCTCGGGCCATGGTGAAGAAACCCGCAGTCTTCCTGATGGACGAACCATTGTCCAATTTGGATGCCAAGCTTCGCCATCAGATGCGAACGGAGCTAATCCAGCTTCACAAACGGTTAGGCGCAACCTTTGTCTTTGTTACGCATGACCAGGTTGAGGCCATGTCTATGGGAGATCGTATCGTCATCATGAATAAAGGGCGTATTCAACAAGCAGATCGTCCAATGAAAATCTACGATGATCCGGATAATGTTTTTACAGCCCAGTTTATCGGTACACCGCCGATGAATGTAATTGATCGTGAACGTATCCTGCCTTATTTGAATGGGCAGCTTCATGACGATATTGGGCAGATTGGCTTTCGACCAGAGAAAGCAACGATGACACTTGAGAACAGACCGCAGACGGGGCATGTTCAATTCACGGCCCAGATCATGACACGCGAGACTCTAGGCGCAGAAATTATCTATCAACTTGATTCGGCGCTTGGACCTGTTGCCGTGAAGAGCTTTTTGAAGCCTTTGGAGTCAGCCTCCGAGGTAAACGTCATGGTCTCCATGCAGGATATGTACTATTTTGATCGGAACGGAGTCCGTGTGCGTCAGCATGAGCGGTCTGAAGCTAGAGAGCTCATTGTCCTGGGAGGGAAATATTCATGACCGTTTGGTCCAGATTCCGTCCCTATGTCATGGTGGCTCCCTCTATCGTGATTTTCTCTATTTTCTTCATTTATCCGATCTTCTATATGATCTTTTTGAGTTTTTACAATTGGGATTTTATTAATCCGGTCAAGGAGTTTGTGGGCTTCAACAACTTTGTCGAGTTATTTAAGGATAGTGCGTTTCTTCAGGTCCTGAGCAATTCCTTGAACTATACGCTTCTTTCCGTATCCTTATCCATTGTGATTTCGCTTCTGCTTGCGATTTGGCTGAATCGGGAAGGGGCATGGTACGGGTTTGTTCAAGGTGCGCTATTTAGTCCACATATTGTTTCGCTTGTATCGGTATCCCTGGTGTGGATGTGGCTGATGGATCCCAAATTCGGTTTGCTTAATGGTTTGCTTGATATGGTTGGTTTGCCCAAGCTGGAGTGGCTGAGTAGTCCCGACAGTTCATTATTGTCGCTTGTGCTTGTTTCGGTCTGGAAAGGCGTGGGATACAACGCTCTCATTTTCATCGCTGGTCTCCAAAGCATTCCGAAGGATGTGTATGAAGCCTCGGCTCTGGACGAGGCCAATTGGTGGCGGAAGTTCTACAAAATTACGCTGCCCATGCTTTCGCCGACCCTGTTTTTCTTGATTATCATTAATTTGATCAGTTCATTCCAAGTGTTTGAGACCATTGCCATCATGACCAACGGGGGTCCGGTCAATTCAACCAACACGCTCGTCTTTTACATCTACGAGTACGGATTCCGCTATTTCAAGATCGGTTACGCTTCGGCTGCAGGAGTTATACTGCTCGTTGTCGTTGGTTTGCTTACGCTGGTCTACTTCAAGTTGCTGAGCCGCAAGGTTCACTACCAATAGAAAGGAGCAGGGAAATATCATGGCAAGAAAGTCATTGCTGCGTATTCTGAATATTATTGCCACGATGGTACTGGTTGCGATTTTTGCTATCCCTTTTCTATGGATGATTTCAACATCACTGAAGTCTTACCCGGAGACCGTGATCTTTCCACCCAAATGGATTCCCTCCAAGGTGATGTGGAGCAACTTCCAAGCGGCGTGGGAATCTGGGCCTTTTTTGAAATATCTAATGAATAGCGTTGTTGTATCGGTCAGTATACTCCTTCTTCAATTCACAACCATTATATTGGCTGCCTACGCGTTTGCAAGGTACTCCTTCAAAGGAGACAAGCTGCTCTTCGGGATAACGATGGTGACCTTGATGATTCCTGGTCAGCTTATTTTCCTGCCTGTTTATTTGCTGCTCAGCAAGTGGGGACTCATTAACAATTTGCTGGCACTCATTCTTCCTTTCTCTTCCAGTGCCTTTGGCATATTCATGCTGAGGCAGTCATTCAAGCAAGTACAGGAAGAGCTTATTGAAGCGGCACGGCTTGACCAAACACCGGAATGGAAGATCATTCTCAAGATTATGGTGCCCATGGCACGGCCAACGCTGGTGACCTTTGCATTGTTCAGCTTCATTGCACACTGGAATGATTACTTCTGGCCGCTCGTAATGACGACCTCCGATGCAGCCAGAACGCTTCCGATTGGGATCTCCAAGCTGCGCGAGGTTGACGGAGGAGCCGCCTGGCACATTTTGATGGCTGGAAACATGATTTTGGTCGTTCCGATTCTTATTGTTTTCTTATTCGGACAACGGCAAATTATTAAAGCGTTTGTCTATTCGGGTGTGAAGTAATCCAATTCATAGGAGGGTTTATCCATGAAAAAATTTGGGTCAATTTTGTTAGCAGCAACGCTTGCACTTGCAGTAACTGGTTGTGGTGATTCCAATTCCGCGGGTTCAACCGATAATGCTGCTGCTTCTAGTAGTTCGAATGGCACGGCCAATAAACCGGTAGAGATTACATATTGGTACTCATGGGGGGACAAGATCGCCGAGAACAATGAAAACTTGGTTAAAATGTTTAATGAATCCCAAGATGAAGTCATTGTGAAGGCGGAATACCAGGGATCGTATGCAGATCAGCACTCTAAGGCTCAGGCTGCTTTCGCAGCAGGCAATGCACCCGAAGTTTGGCAAAATGAAATTGCTTCAGTTGGTGTGTTTGCCGAATCCGGCATGACTCAGGAGTTGACTTCATTTGTTGAAAAAGATCAGCTTGATATGGAAGATTTCATTCCAGGGCTAATGGGAAATTCCTATGTAAACGACAAACTGTATGCTCTTCCATATTTGCGGAGTACACCAATCCTGTATTTGAACCGTACCATGCTGAAGGATGCGGGACTTGATCCTGCTGGACCGAAGAATTGGACGGAATTTGAAGATTATGCACGCAAGCTAACGATTAAGGATCAGCGTTACGGTATCTCGATGCCTGTTGATATTTGGTTCTATGAGGCTTTTGTTAAACAGAGCGGAGGAACGATGATCAGCGAGGATGGGAAAAGTGCAGCATTCAATAATGAAACCGGAATTGAACCAGTGAAGTTATGGCTGAAGATGAAGGATGAAGGCATCATGAGCATCGGTACGACTGATGATGCAGGTACGCAAGCCAAGACGGATTTCCATAATCAGCGTTCAGCCATGATATTTGCTTCCACTGCAGATTTGACCAATAATATGAAGGTTGCAGAAGAGCAGGGTTTTGAACTTGGGACGACATTTATGCCTGCGAATGATACGTATGGGGTTCCAACAGGTGGTGCCAACCTGGTGATGACTTCCGGCCTGTCTCCAGAAAAGCAGGAGGCGGCGTGGAAGTTCATTAAATGGATGACCGCCAAAGAGCAAACGATATATGCAAGCTCCTTCACGGGATATTTGCCTAGCCGAATCAGTGCAGTGGAAAGCGATGATATGAAGAAGCTTTATGAGGAAAAGCCGTTGTTTAAGGTGGCGGTAGACCAATTGGAATACGCGGGTCCACGCCCAATGCAGAAGGTTTATCCTGAGATTGGTGAGATGATCAAGGATGAGATTCTTCGCGCGGTTGTTGATTCGTCCGTTTCGGCAGAGGCAGCTGTAGCTGAAGCGGCGAAGAAGGCCGATGCTTTGTTGAATAAGTAAAATGATAAGACTAAGAAGCTAGGCGGTATAATTTCCGCTTAGCTTTTTTGTTGTATGAGTCCATGGAAGTCGCTAAAGACCGCTGAATCGGGAAGAGATTGAACAGGTATTACGAGAATTCATGATCTGACCAGAGGTGTACTGGATTGATTCATAGCACGCCCTAACTTGCTTTCAGGAAATGAATTATGCTACTAGTAATTTGTCCATTGCAATTTTATTGGAAATACATATACTATTCAGATCTTTGATCATTTGAACACCAAAGGAGGGCTAAGTGGTGTCTAAGGAAAAAAAACTCATTATAGAAATGCTCTTTAATAACTGGGGAGGGACATCGGACCGACTCACCAAGCAGTGGATAGAATACAGAATAGATTTATTCATGAAATATACACTCAAGAGCCTGCTCCTTCAATCTTCTCAGGATTTTACCTGCTACGTGCTATATGATCCGAAGTCTGAGAACCTCGTACAAGGGACACTAAAAAACTACCCTCCCCTGCCTTCCAATATCTGTTTTGTTACACCTATAGATTACAAAGCTCATGTAATCCAAGGTATTGAGGAGTTCAAGTATTTGTACCGTGTCTATCTGTCCAGCGACGATATGTACCACAAAGATTTTATAAAACAACTGCACGTCTATGAACCACAAAAGGGCACGGTTGCCTTGATACCTCAATACGGTTACATCTACGATTCAGTACAAAAGCGACTGGGGAATTTTTTTTTCTGGCTTCCCAGCTACGGTGCAACACTTATCCATGTGGATGAGTATTTAAAAGGACAAGCAGCCCGTTATAGCTGGCGCGATGCACTAAAGGTACCCAGAGAATTTATTCATATCAAAGAACCCATCTGGATTAATCATATTCATGGACAGAATACAGGAACGACTTTTGACAATGTACTGGATTGGAAAATAGCTAATGTTCATGATGCTTGTACGTTGGAGCCTTGGAATAACAGTAAGCAACCTAGGGCTGTTTTTGGTCCTGAAATTACAAAGCCAAATGAAATCGAACGGATATTAAACAACTTTTTCTGAATATACGCTTCTTTCCTGGGACAGGGGGGAAATGAGGGTCCAACAAGCAAAGCCCGCTTTCCGTTACACTCCACGAGGGAGAATATCGGAAAACGGGCTATTTCTTTAAATGGTTGAAATTATATAATAACTACTCAACGCCATCCTTAAAGTGTTTGTTCCAGTGTTTGTCGCCTTTGTGCAGCAGATCTTCTACCGTTTTCTCAAGAGTCATCAACAGCTGAGCTCTCACATCAAGTACAGTTTCTCTGTACAAGCGTTCTTCCGTTCCAACGATTTTATCGCCGTATAATGCCTGTGCAGCTACGTACTTCCGATGTTCCTCAACCAGAGTATCAATGGACTCTAATGCATGTTCCACAAAATGGGAAATGCTTTGATATTCTTTGGGCATTTGTTCTTTTAAAGCTTGAATTTTCGCAAGAGCTGGCATGCTCATCACCTCGTGTTTATGAATGTAAATTTACAATACACTATTTTCATGAAAATTACATTAAAAACAGCTTAAATTTGGACAAATTTCGACTTTTTTTATTTTAGGGACCAAAAAAGGGGTTGGCTATAATGTATGCTATTGCATTTGAATTGAGTCGTGTAAGTAATGGAATCCCTTTTGTACTCGTTTGGTGACTCATTATGCAATTTCTGTTATTCTAAGAGAAGATTTCAGCGGCCCTAATACATACGCCGTTATTTTGTTATGGCAAATTAAAAAAATACTTAACTTTGCAACAATTTTATTGATGATCACGTCTGTAAGGTTGCAGGGAGAGGGGGATCCTTTGTGGTAGAGCCGGAACTCATCAGAGCCGCTCAATCGGGCGATCGCGACGCTCTAATTACCCTATTGCGGGAGATTGAACAACACGTCTATCGGACCGCATATTACATTCTAAATAATGAACAGGACGCTTTGGATGCTGCTCAGGAAGCGTTGATCCGAATTTACACCAAAATCAACTCATACGAAGAAAAGGCCCAATTCAAAACATGGGTACAACGTATCGTTACGAACATCTGTATTGATAAATTCCGAAGAACCAAGCCGTCTGTCTCCATTGACGAACATGAAATGGTTTTTCAGGATAATCAGGATGTCGAATATGAGGTCATGTCCACATATGTGGCACAGGACATTCAGGATGCGATCAACAAGCTTCCCGAGCATCATCGTACCGTTATTGTTCTAAGATATTTGCAGGACTTATCCTACAACGAAATTGCGGATTGTCTCGATCTTCCGTTAAATACGGTGAAATCTTATTTATTTAGAGCCAGACAACAATTACAGAATCTACTACAGGAATATCAGAAAGGTGGTGTGACAGGATGAAATGCGAAGAGGTGGTGGAATGGATGCACCGCTATCTGGATCATGATCTGGACGAGGCGGAAACCGCGCAGATGCTACAGCATGTGGCGAAGTGTCCGGAGTGCGCCGAGAATTTTAGTTTACTCAGAGCTCTTTCCAGAGAACTGGAAGAATTACCGCAAGTAAGCCCGAAATTTAGTCTGGTTGATGCGATTATGCCGCAGCTTGATGCCATTGACGAAGCGCGGAAGGAACAAAGTAGCACCATACAGGAAATGAATCCTGTCCCCGCTGCATTTGAGAATTTACAACGTTCAAGTGAGCGGAAAACGAAGCAAAAATGGCTTAACTCGATGGCAGGACGTATGTCCATGGGTGCAGCGGCTGCGGCAGTTATATTGGGATTCGCCATCTGGGGAAATCCGCCTGAACAGATTGAGAATGCCGATTCCATGCTGATGAGCTCTGGAGCTTCTCAAGAGAGCGGCAATGTGGATGAAAATCCATTAAGCAAGAAGATTGAAAATTATGATCCTGCCACTTCGTCCCAACCAAGCAGCAACGATGTGTTTGTGGATCAATCGAATGTTTCACCAACTAAACCAGATAACCAAGGCGTAGAAACAATTCCTGAAGAGAACGGTGGAGATGAGGTACAGGAGCCTGAAGTTCAGTCAGATCCGACACCTAAACAACCGGCTACCGAATCAACGCCTGCTCCGAATAAAGGACCGCAGGATAATTCGTCCAAAACTCCTTCGACCGATAATCAGAAGAATCCGGTTCAGAACCAAGATTCTGAGCAGAGAATTCAGGGATCAGGAGATTCTCCTAAATCTTCTGCAGATGGGGAAGAGAATGGAGTAACAGAAACAGAAACAGAAACAGAAAATGGAGATGCGAAATCCTTCACTTCTCAGGATACAACACCTAATATGACTGAAGATGTTCCGGTTGAAGGTAACACTGTACCTGATTCCAGTGCAGGTGCAGACGCTTCTGGAGGAAACAAAGGATTCGCAGCAGGACCGGATCAGGGAATGACTACAACAGCAGCACCAAAAGAATGGAAGTCACCTGACGGCTCCTATGTAGTTATGCTTATTGGTGATCAAATCAGCATATACTCCAAACCTGCCAACGAACCGGATGTTCTAAATTTGGTTGAACAACGCAGTATAGAGGGGACACTGAAGTCAGCGAGTTGGTCGAAGGATGGTACCCTATTTAATTACGAAACGGACAAGGACGGAACAACGGCGAAGAACTCGTTTAATGTACCTTCTGTTTCAGGTGGAGCTTCTGCCAAATAAGTGGAGTTAGGGATTCTAATCCTTAAAACAAAAGAACATTTTCAGTATGACAAGCATATATTGGAAGTAACAAAACGTCCTATCTCAGTTCAAACAACTGACGTCGTATGACCGCGCATCAGCTTTTTCTAGAACTGCTGGTGTCAGCGTTTATATAGATGTAGGACAGGGGACCTTCATCCGTAACTGGATGTAAGGTCCCTTTGTTGTCTTGCGCTTTTTCTGGTAGGATAAGAGGGATAAGGAGGCACCGTGAATGGATGTGAAGAGTGCAACAAAGGCAATACGTAGTGGAGAACCAGCTCCGATCTATGTGCTGTATGGAACGGAGAAGTATCAGATACAGCAATTTACGGATATGTTAAAAGAGCAGGTTATTGAAGAAGAACATCGTGATTTTGCGATTATTCCATATGATTTGTCTGAAACGGCCGTGGAGGTCGTTATTGAAGAAGCGGAGACCGTACCATTTCTGGTTCCCCGCAAATTAATTATTGTAAGGGATGCGAGCCTGTTTACTGCAGGTAAAGAATCCAAGATCGAACACCAGGTTGATCGTCTGCTTACATATATGGACAATCCTGCAGAATATAGTACGATTGTGTTTTTGGCTCAGGGGGATAAGTTGGATGAGCGGAAGAAACTGGTGAAGGCTGTTAAGAAGCAGGCGGTCGTTCTTGCTTTTGCTCCATTAAGTGGAGATGAGCTGTTGAGTTGGATTGTAAAACTGGCGAAGCAGCGCGATGTCTCTTTTGAAACTGGAGCAGCGGACACACTGGTTAGCTACGCGGGAACAGGGCTTCAGACCTTATCTGCTGAAGTAGACAAACTATGTTTGTTCGCGGGTAGTGGGGGGACAATCAAGCGTGCTGATATTGAATCGCTGGTTGCCCGTAGCACAGAGCAGAATGTATTTTCCCTGGTGGAAGAACTCGCCAATTTGCGATTAGAGAAGGCGCTTGCTCTTTTCTATGAGCTGTTGAAACAACGGGAAGAACCGATCAAAATTGCAGCTTTAATCGCCCGCCAGTTTCGGATCATGATTCAGGTGAAAGAGTTGGGCCAACAAAGTTACTCCCAGCAGCAAATTGCCAGTCAGCTTGGTCTGCATCCTTACGCTGTCAAGATTGCAGGTGAACAAGCTCGTAAATTTCAGCCGGATCGTCTGAGAATGATCCTGAGTCACCTCAGTGAACTGGATTACCAGATGAAAACAGGAGCTATCGATAAAGTGCTTGGTCTGGAGTTGTTCTTATTAAGACTTGGTGCGTAAAATGATACCTAAACCTGATAGAATCATAGGATGAATAAAAAAACAAAGCGACCTTTGCTCCATGATGGTTAAATCATCGGAATAAAGGTCGCTTTGTCTGTGTCGTATACTTATCGAATCAGATACTAAAAAATCCTGAAAGCCTATGCTGTTCAGGATTTTTCCATTGGATCGTATAAGTAACGCTTCTTACGCTTGTGCGGAAAGAGCGTTCAGTTTTTTCGCCAAGCGAGACTTTTTGCGTGCTGCAGCATTTTTATGAACCAGACCTTTAGTTACAGCCTTGTCCAGCTTTTTGGAAGCAGCTTGAATCGCAGCTTTTGCAGTATCAACTTCGTTACTTACCAGAGCAGCATCAGCAGCTTTAACAGCTGTACGGAGTGCAGATTTCTGGGAAGCGTTGAGTGCGCGGCGCTTGTCGCTCGTTTTTACGCGTTTAACAGCGGATTTGATGTTTGGCATTACATTCACCTCCTGTAAGGCATTTGCATGAATACAAACGTTTCACAACTTAAAATATTCTATCACGCTAGCATGTAAAATGCAACAGATATTCCTACGATGTTCGACATGCTGCATAAAGAAACTCTTTTTCCCACACAATATGCTCAAATGCGGTAAGGGAGGCAGGGACAGAATGACACTGGATTTGCAAAACTATACAGTTCGTACCGATTTGGCAATCGACTCCAAGGAAATGGCGCAAGGTGGACAGAAACAGACGATTCCCGGACTACGGGAAGATGTAGAGAAAAAAGAGGGTATTACGATTACACGTATTGATGTACTTAATGATGAAGCTGCCAAAGCCATTGGTAGGGTGAAAGGTCACTATGTCACTTTGGAGGTGCCGTCACTTCGGAATGGTGATACCGTGCTACAGGAGCGTGTTGCCGCTGAATTTACACGTGAGATGGAAGATTTTATGATTAAGGCGGGGATCAACAAAACATCCAAGATCCTGATTGTGGGTCTCGGTAACTTGCATGTCACGCCGGATTCACTTGGTCCGCTTGTGGTGGAGAATCTGATGGTGACCCGTCAGTATTTCGAATTGGTGCCAGATCAGGTCGCCCCAGGGTATCGGGAAGTCAGCGCGATTGCTCCCGGTGTGCTGGGTACAACGGGCATTGAATCCAGTGACATTGTACAGGGTATTGTTGACCGTACCAAGCCGGATGCCATTATTGCGATTGATGCCCTGGCCTCCCGTTCTCTGGAACGTGTGAATACAACCATTCAGGTAGCGGACATCGGTATCCATCCTGGTTCAGGTATTGGGAACAAACGGCGAGGCTTGACCCGTGAGATATTAGGTGTTCCCTGCATCGCTATCGGTGTACCGACCGTATGTTACGCGTCTACTATTGTGAACAATGTCATTGAGATGATGCGCTCACATTTCCGCCAGGAAACGGATCAGACGAAGCAAATTATGGGCATGCTGGACGACATCGGTGAAGAAGATCGCCTGAGTTTGGTGAAAGAGGTACTGGAACCACTGGGTCATGACCTAATCGTAACCCCAAAGGAAATTGATGAGTTTATCGAAGGCATTGCCAATGTTATTGCTACAGGGCTTAACGCCGCACTCCATGATGCAGTGAATCCGGATAACGTTGCTGCCTATACACATTAAAACTAAAAACTGCTCAGAAGAAGGTCCGAATCTATCGGACTTTCTTTTTTGTTCCTGGAATCTTTCATTTTCCTGTTCTATCAAATCTTGCAGGCTCATAGAGTTGAAGTATAAGAGTTGTCCAGCAAGGAAGGAGACAGCAGAATGAACAAGATATTGGCCTGGAATATTGGAAAGTGGAAAAAAAGATGTCTGCACGTGCTGGCCATGGGCCGTACGTTGTTGTTGCTTATGATCATATCCGCTTTGTTTTTTGTCGTACTTGGTCTCGGAGGAATGGCAGAGAAACGTCTAAATAATTCACCCGTTTCTTCCATGAAAGGATTTGCGAGCGCCGTATCAAGCCGCTTTTTTGTCGATATGCTTGGTATGGAGATGCCCCATCTCACCCAGAAAGAACAGACCTCTGCCATATCAGGAGAGAATCTCACCTCTTTTGTTTTTCAACTACTTACGAATGTTAACCCTCAAGATCCCAAGAGCCTGATTGCGAGAGAAATGCCCGGCATGGGTGCCAACCAACCTGTACTGCTCCGGCCCGGCTCTGGTAACGAAAAGGCCGAGGCTCCCGAAGATTATCAGCCCGGTCCTGGTCTTACGGATACGGCATCTGCGGGTGGAGGGAAACCCGGTAGTGAGCTGCATGTTCCGCCAGGTCAGGACAACACGGATCCGCCTGATTCGAGCGAGCCGGGAGATGGAGAAGTTAAAGAAGACCCCCCAGCAAAGGATGGCGAGAAAGACAATAGCGGCTCACCGACATCAGGCAGAAAATCAGTTCTTATCTATCATTCCCATCCACGGGAAGGCTACAACCCGCTGTTAGGTACAAAGAGTGACAATCCATCATCCGGCAAATCAACAGGCAATGTGTTTCAAGTGGGAACCTATCTCTCAGACAGTCTGGAGAAGCTGGGAATCGGCGTAGAACACGCAAAGGATGATTACCCTACCAAAGTAAAGGATTATAACTGGAACTATTCCTATAAATACTCCCGTCAAACCGTAAAAACGGCACTTGCTCAAAATGACGATCTGACGTACCTCATAGACATTCATCGGGATTCCCAGCGTCATGGCAAAACAACGACTACCATTAACGACTTGGGCTATGCCAAAGTGTATTTCATTATTGGACATGAAAATCCGAATTGGCGTCAAAATGAAGCCTTTGCAGCGAAAATTCATAAGAAACTGGAAGCCAAGTATCCTGGGGTATCCCGAGGTGTGTGGGGCAAGGATGGCGGAGGAGCCAACAACGGAGAGTATAACCAAACCCTTTCGCCCAACAGCATTTTGATCGAGATTGGCGGCATTGACAATACAGGAGCTGAGCTACAGCGCACATCCAAGATTCTCGCTGATATGATTGCCGAGGTGTATTGGGAAGATCAGAAGGTGGACAAAGCCAGTGCAGAGACTTCGTCGCAGGGTGGTTAGGAACTATATATGTAAGAAGACAAAAAATAGTAGAGTGACGGGAGGCAAAGCATATGTCCAGATTCGGTAAAAGACTGTTATCTATCGCTGTATTAATGTTGCTGGGTGTTTTGTTCGGAATGCAGCTGGCTGGCAGTAACTTTCATATGGGTAATCCATCAGGTGCCACACCAACCGCCGTGACAACAGAGCGAGCAACATCGGTTACCGAATCTGTTCAGACTGCACCTGTCCAAAAGGAAGTCAAAGAACCACCATTTGTACCTGTACAATCACCAAGCCAAGTGCTTGGGGCAGATCAGAATAAAGCTCCGGTTGATGAACTGGCAGACAAAACGGCTGGACTATTACAAAATTTGTCTCAAAGTGGAATCAAGTGGGTGGTCTCTCTATTTAGCGGAGTTGCTGAATAAAATACCATGATTTAAAGGTACAATATAACCTCTGGGAGTGAATGATTACACTTTATTATAAAAGTTAAGACATCACGGGATTGATGCACCCTGCATCAACTGTTATAATGAAGTGATTGACACTAGGCTGTTTCTGGGGGTAAGGAATGACTGATATTCGGGCAAGACAACGTAAAATTCGTAACTTTTCTATTATTGCACATATAGATCACGGCAAATCAACACTTGCGGACCGGATCTTGGAGTACACAGGTGCGCTCACTTCACGTGAAATGCAGGATCAAGTTCTGGATAAGATGGATCTTGAACGCGAACGTGGAATAACGATCAAGCTACAGGCAGTTGCTCTGAGCTACAAAGCTGATGACGGTGAAGAGTATTTATTGAATCTGATTGATACACCGGGACACGTAGACTTCACGTATGAAGTATCACGCAGTCTTGCTGCATGTGAAGGTGCTCTGCTGGTTGTGGATGCGGCTCAGGGAATTGAAGCCCAAACACTTGCCAACGTGTATCTGGCATTGGATAACAACCTTGAAATTTTACCGGTTATCAACAAAATTGACCTTCCGAGCGCTGATCCTGAACGGGTAAAGCAGGAAGTGGAAGATGTTATTGGTTTGGATACGAGTAACGCTGTTCTGGCTTCGGCCAAGTCGGGTATCGGGATCAAAGAGATTCTGGAGCAAGTGGTGCAAAGTGTTCCGGCACCTACTGGTGACCCGGATCAACCACTGAAAGCGCTGATTTTCGACTCGCATTATGACCCGTACAAAGGTGTAATCGTATACGTACGTGTTGTTGATGGCAAAATCAAATCCGGTTCCAAAATCAAAATGATGGCAACAGGTAAATCATTTGAAGTCATTGAAGTTGGCGCGTTCAAACCTCGCATGACCATCGTGGACGAGCTGAACGTGGGTGATGTTGGATTTATTGTTGCCGGTATTCGGCATGTAGGCGATACACAAGTCGGGGATACGGTGACAGATGCCAAAAATCCAACACCGGAACCTCTGCCGGGTTATCGCAAAATTAACCCAATGGTGTATTGTGGTCTCTATCCGATTGAAACATCGGACTATGTTGATCTGCGTGAAGCGTTGGAGAAATTGCAGTTGAACGATGCGTCTCTGAGCTTTGAACCGGAAACATCCAGTGCACTCGGTTTTGGATTCCGTTGTGGATTCCTTGGACTGCTTCACATGGACGTTATCCAGGAGCGAATCGAGCGGGAGTTTAACATTCCGTTGATCACAACGGCACCAAGTGTAATCTATCACGTCACCTTAACCAATGGTGAAGTGATGAAAATCGACAACCCATCCAACTATCCTGAGGTGGGACGGATTGATTACGTCGAGGAACCATACGTCAAGGCAGATATTATCGTACCGAATGATTATGTAGGTACCATTATGGAGCTGTGTCAGAATAAACGCGGTGAATATGTGAATATGGAATATCTGGACACAACCCGGGTTACCATTACCTATGAGATTCCGTTGTCCGAGATTGTATATGACTTCTTCGACCAGTTGAAATCCGGTACCAAAGGATACGCATCCCTGGATTATGAGCTGTCCGGTTACCGTCAGTCCAATCTGGCGAAAATGGATATTGTACTCAATGGCGAACAGGTTGATGCTCTGTCCTTCATCGTTCACCGTGACCGTGCCTATAATCGCGGACGCATTGTCTGTGAGAAACTGCGCGAGCTGATTCCGCGGCAAATGTTCGAGGTGCCAATTCAGGCATCCGTGGGTACCAAGGTCGTTGCTCGTGAAACGGTAAAAGCAATGCGTAAAAACGTACTTGCCAAGTGTTATGGTGGTGACATCTCGCGGAAACGGAAACTGCTTGAGAAGCAGAAGGAAGGTAAGAAGCGGATGAAGCAGGTTGGTAACGTTGAGGTGCCGCAAGAGGCGTTCATGGCAGTACTGAAAATCGATGACTAGGACGTTTGCTTGCAAACGTCACGTGAATCCTTTTGGTACATCAATAATTTGTGTATGAAAGGATAAACGATAGTTTGTTTCGGGTACATCACAGAGTGTGTGTATCGAAATTGAATTGTAGGACGTTTGCCTGCAACATGGTTACAACACAAAATATTAAATAACTAAGCTGAAAGGGAAGCCGGATGGCTTTCCTTTTTTCAAATAGAGGGGGACTTGCCATGACATTGGCAGCACACAGCCGGAAGACAGGTGCGCCCCAAGCGGTGTATCTTCACATTCCCTTTTGCACGAATAAATGTTTTTATTGCGACTTTAACTCTTACGTTCTGAAAGATCAGCCCGTGATGCAATATCTCGAAGCGCTGGAACGGGAGATGGAACATACAGTTAAGGCCAATCCACCGGGTGAGATCAAGACCATATTTGTAGGTGGCGGTACGCCAACGGCTCTGAAATCGGATGAGATGGCGGTATTTCTTCGTTCAGTCAAAACGTATTTTCCGAATTGGGCGGACGACATTGAATTTTCGATGGAAGCCAACCCGGGAACAACGGATGCAGAGAAGCTCATTGCGATGAAAGAAGGCGGAGTCAATCGCGTCAGTTTTGGCGTACAGGCTTTTCAGAATGATCTGCTGACAGGCATTGGCCGTATTCATAATACGGATGATGTATATCGCAGTCTGGAGAATGCTCGCAAAGCAGGTTTGAATAACCTCTCCATTGACCTGATGTTCGGGTTGCCGAACCAGACCGTAGCGATGTTGAATGAGAGCATCGACAAAGCACTGGAACTGGATCTGCCGCATTACTCCATCTACAGCCTTAAGGTAGAAGAGAATACACTTTTCCATACACTGTATCAGAAGAACCAGTTACCGCTTCCTCATGAAGATGATGAACTGGAAATGTATCTTCTATTAATGAAACGGATGAAAGAAGCAGGCTATGGACAATACGAGATCAGTAACTTTGCCAAGCCAGGCTTTGAGAGTCGCCACAATATTACGTACTGGCGTAATGAGGACTACTATGGTCTCGGTGCAGGTGCACATGGATATGTAGGCCGCGAACGGCATATGAATATTAAAGGTATAAATCCTTATGTTGAAGCTTCACGGGCAGGGCTGCCTCGTCTGGATCATTTTGAGATCGCTCGCCCGGAAGCCATGGAAGATTATCTGATGGTTGGACTGAGAATGCTGGAAGGGGCTTCATCTTCACGCTTTACCGAACAGTTCGGAGAGTCCATGGAAGAAGTGTTTGCGAAGCCTTTGGGCAAAATGCTTAACGCAGGATTGCTTGAGCGGACGGCAGACGGCTTCCGACTGAGCGAGCAGGGCATCCTGTTCGGAAATGACGTTTTTGCGGAGTTTATCGGGTCCATATCGCTGAATTCGTAGCTTGAAATTCTATACGCTCTGTTGTATATTTATTCATATTGAATTTACAGAGCGTGTTATTTTAACAACTACGAAGTCAGCTTTCCTCTGGAAAGCTTGGTAATAGGAGGAGAGCAGGATGTCGGTAATATGCAGAAAAGCTGTGCCGGAAGATGTTGAACCACTGTATGAAATGATTAAGGGCTATGCAGAGCGTGGGATCATGCTTCCGCGATCACGGGAAATACTGCACCGACAGCTGGAGCACTTTGTTGTAGCCGAAGTCGATGGTGAAGTGGTGGGTTGCGGATCACTTTGTCGTCTGGGGAATGATCTGGTGGAAGTCAGATCACTCGGTATCTCGGAAGGGCATAAAGGGCTCGGTATTGGCTCCCGATTGCTGGACCGGCTGGTAGAAGAAGCGGAGAGACAACAGATTCCTAAAGTTATGGCGTTAACCTACGAGGTGTCCTTCTTTCTCAAAAACGGATTTGCCGTGGTGGAAAAAGAGATTTTTCCCGAGAAAGTATGGACCGACTGTGTTCATTGCAGCAAGCAGGATTGCTGTGATGAGATCGCCGTATTAAAAGAGCTTAACGTATCGGCCTAACAACAGAATGGACTGCATGGATTGAGCCGAGTCAACCTCTGCCCTACATGCAGTCCTTTTTTACTTCAAACTATCTTCAGTAAAGTTGTTAGTACACCACGACATTGGTCTATACTATAAATAGATGAGCCCGCTCATCAAACTCACTTGACAATGTTCACGTCAGTTTGGTATTTTTGTATTACCGCTTAGCACTCATCTAACCGGAGTGCTAACGACATGGGACAGTACAGTCAGAAGGAGGGAATACTCACCATGTTAACAGAGCGTCAACGAATGATTCTGAACGCTATAGTGGATGACTATATCCGTTCAGCTGAGCCCGTAGGGTCCCGGAGCATTTCCAAAAGGGGAGATGTTGGATACAGTCCGGCGACGATCCGTAATGAAATGGCGGACCTTGAAGATATGGGTTTCCTGGAACAGCCGCATACATCGGCAGGACGCATTCCTTCCCATAAAGGCTATCGATATTATGTCGATCATTTGGTTCCTTGGAATCAGGTGGAGCCGCAGGAATTGGACGATCTGAAGTCGTTCTTCGCCGAAAAGCTGAATGTCATGGAACAAGTTATTCAACATGCATCCAATATTTTGTCACATATGACGAATTATACTTCGATCCTGCTTGGACCGGAAGTATTCCATACGTCCCTTCGCCACTTCCAATTGCTTCCGCTGAACGAAAGTGAAGCTGTGGCAATCATTGTGACCAATACCGGTCAGGTTGAGAACAAGACGGTCCAGATTCCGCCAGAAATCTCGGTAGCCGAGATGGAGAATGTGGTTCGACTATTGAACACCAAGCTGGTTGGAGTGCCAATTTACAAATTGAAATCCCGTCTCTATAGCGAACTTGGGCAAGAGATGGAACGGCATATTACACGTTATGAGGAAGTCATGCAGGTGCTGAACAGTGCCTTTGATAATGAAAATGATAATCGTCTGTTCCTCAGTGGTGCCACTAATATGTTAACTCAGCCGGAGTTTAAAGATATCGAAAAGGTAAAAGATATTCTTGATCTGCTTGAGGAAACACCAACACTCATGAAATTGATGATGCCCGTGCCGGGTGGATCTGGTATTCAGGTGCGAATAGGCACCGAGAATGATCATGAAGCCTTTGCTAACTGCAGCCTGATTACAGCCTCCTATTCATTGGACGGTGAGGCTTTGGGTTCGATCGGTATTCTGGGACCCACGCGGATGGATTACGCACGTGTCATTCATATTCTAAATACACTATCCCGTGATTTGACGGCGATGCTGACGCATCGTTTCAAATAAGAGACGGAAATGAACATTTCATTCGTATAAGGAGGTGAACATCTTGAAAGAGGAGCAATCATTTACAGAAGAACAAGAGGTAACAGCAGCTGAGCATGAGCCTGTCAATGAAGCTGGCGCTGCAGAAGCACAAGCTGAAGAGATCGCTGATCAGGAGCAGGATGAGCTTGCACGTCTGAAGGCAGAAGCTGAGGAGCAACAGCAGCGTTATGTCCGTGCACAGGCTGATTTTGATAACTTCCGTCGTCGTACACAGAAGGAAAAAGAGGAATTGGCTAAATATGCTTCGATGAAGCTGGTCACCGAACTGGTACCGGTTATTGATAACTTCGAGCGTGCCATGGCTACTGTACCGGAAGGAACAGAGTCCGAATCTTTCTCAAAAGGTATCCAAATGATTTTCCGTCAATTGGAAACTGTGATGACGAATGAAGGTCTGACGGCGATGGAATCAGTAGGACAACCGTTCAATCCTGAATTCCACCAAGCAATCATGCAAGTGGAGAGCGACGAGTACGAAGAAGGTATCGTTGTTGAGGAAGTCCAAAAAGGCTACATGCTGAAAGATAAAGTGCTTCGTCCGGCTATGGTTAAAGTCAGCTCATAATTTCCGGCAGGAAAGAATGAGTCGGCTCCATGGTTGAATAATGTGGTCGAAGCTTAATATAAAGGTTTGTACACATAGAGCACGATTAGCAACATGAACATCCAATAAGGGTCATACCTGACCCATTTATTTTAAATTGTCGAGGAGGAAATTTTTCCATGAGTAAAGTAATCGGTATTGACTTAGGAACAACAAACTCATGCGTAGCGGTAATGGAAGGCGGCGAGGCAGTCGTAATTCCAAATCCCGAGGGCGCACGTACAACCCCATCCGTAGTAGGTTTCAAAAAAGATGGAGAGCGTGTTGTCGGTGAAACAGCAAAACGTCAAGCGATCACGAATCCGGATCGTACCATCATGTCGATCAAACGTCATATGGGTACTTCCCACAAAGAAACAATCGATAGCAAAGACTACTCTGCACAAGAGATCTCTGCAATCATCCTGCAAAAATTGAAATCCGATGCTGAAGCTTATCTGGGCCAAACGGTAACTCAAGCAGTTATCACTGTACCAGCTTACTTCAATGACAGTCAGCGTCAAGCGACTAAAGATGCGGGTAAAATTGCAGGTTTGGAAGTTCTGCGTATCGTCAACGAGCCAACAGCAGCAGCTTTGGCATACGGTATGGAGAAATCCGAAGACCAAACGATTCTCGTATATGACTTGGGTGGCGGTACGTTCGACGTATCCATTCTTGAACTGGGTGACGGCTTCTTCGAAGTTAAAGCAACTAGCGGGGACAACCAACTGGGCGGGGATGACTTTGACCAAGTGATCATCGATTATCTCGTAAGTGAATTCAAAAAAGATCAAGGCATTGACTTGAGCAAAGATAAAGCAGCGGTTCAACGTTTGAAAGATGCAGCGGAAAAAGCGAAAAAAGAACTTTCCGGCGTATTGACTACAACGATCTCCTTGCCGTTCATCACGGTTGCTGATGGCGTTCCTCAGCATTTGGAGTTGAACCTGAGCCGTGCGAAATTTGAAGAAATCTCTGAAGGTCTGGTTGAGCGTACACTCGAACCAACTCGTCGTGCATTGAGCGATGCGGGTATGACGGCTAACGATATCGACAAGATCGTATTGGTTGGTGGTTCCACACGTATTCCTGCAGTACAAGAAGCGATCAAGAAACTGACTGGTAAAGAGCCACACAAAGGCGTTAACCCGGATGAAGTTGTAGCTTTGGGTGCTGCTGTACAAGCGGGCGTACTGACAGGTGATGTGAAAGACGTTGTATTGCTCGACGTAACTCCATTGTCCCTGGGTATCGAAACAGCAGGTGGCGTATTCACTAAAATGATCGAACGTAACACAACGATCCCTACAAGCAAATCTCAAGTATTCTCCACGTATGCAGACAATCAACCAAGCGTTGAGATTCATGTTCTGCAAGGTGAGCGTGAGATGGCAGCGGGTAACAAATCGCTTGGACGTTTCATGTTGGGTGATATTCCACCAGCTCCACGTGGCGTTCCGCAGATCGAAGTTAGCTTCGATATTGATGCCAATGGTATCGTTAACGTATCTGCAACAGATAAAGGTACAAACAAAACTCAAAAAATCACAATCACTTCTTCCAGCGGTTTGAGCGATGCTGAAGTTGAGCAAATGATGAAAGATGCTGAGCTGCACGCTGAAGAAGATAAAAAACGCAGAGAACTCGTTGAAGCGAAAAACAGTGCAGATCAATTGATCTACTCTGTTGACAAAACGATCAAAGATCTTGGCGAAAAAGCAGATGCTGGCGAAGTTGAAAAAGCAAATGCAGCCAAAGAAAAACTGCAAGGCGTTCTGGCTTCCGACAACCTGGAAGACATCAAAGCTGCTACAGAAGAACTGACAGAGATCGTTCAACAACTGTCCGTGAAACTGTATGAGCAAGCACAGGCGCAAGAGCAAGAAGCACAAGGTGCTGAAGAGCAACAAGGTTCCGCAAAACGTGACAACGTTGTAGACGCTGATTACGAAGTTGTGGATGAAGATAAAAAACAAAACTAATTCGTAGTTCTACGCGAATTAAACATCGGTGACGTTCGAATTAGAGGGAAAGTCATAGCCGGGGCTCCCGTGCTTTGGCTTTCCTTTTGTCACGATGTGCGATATGGTGAATGATATGGGGGTGGAAGAGTGGCTGAAAAGCGTGATTATTATGAGGTGCTTGGCGTTAGTAAAACGGCTAACGACGATGAGATTAAAAAGGCTTACCGTAAGCTTGCCCGTCAGTATCACCCTGACGTAAACAAGGCTGCTGATGCGGAAGCTAAATTTAAAGAAGTTAAAGAAGCTTATGATGTCGTGAGTGACGGTCAGAAGCGTGCACAGTATGACCAATATGGTCATGTCGATCCGAATCAGGGTGGATTCGGTGGTGGCGGTGATTTTGGCGGCGGCGGATTTGGCGACATCTTCGACATGTTCTTTGGTGGCGGTGGCGGCGGACGACGTGATCCAAATGCTCCGCAACGGGGGAATGACCTGCAGTACACGATGACCATTGAATTCAAGGAAGCTGTATTCGGGAAAGAAACCGATATTACGATTCCGCGTACCGAAGGCTGTGATACCTGTCATGGCTCAGGTGCCAAACCTGGAACGAAACCGGAAACCTGCTCGGTCTGCCAAGGTAGCGGTCAGCAGGAAGTCGTGCAGAATACACCGTTTGGTCGTATGGTTAATCGTCGTGCATGTTCGAACTGTAGTGGTTCAGGCCAGATCATCAAAGAAAAATGTACGACATGTAGCGGTAGCGGTAAAGTCCGCAAGCAACGCAAAATCCATGTTCGCATTCCAGCGGGTGTAGATGATGGTGCGCAACTGCGTATGACAGGCGAGGGCGAAGGCGGTCTGCGTGGCGGACCAGCGGGAGATCTGTATATTGTCATTCGTGTGAAATCCCATGATTTCTTCGAGCGTGAAGGCGACGATATCTATTGTGAAATCCCACTCACCTTTGCCCAGGCAGCTCTGGGAGATGAAGTTGAGATCCCGACACTGACCGAGAAAGTGAAGTTGAAAGTACCAGCCGGTACACAAACGGGAACGTATTTCCGTCTCAAAGGCAAAGGTGTACCACGCCTGCGTGGTATGGGGCAAGGGGATCAGCATGTGAAAGTGGTTGTGGTTACACCTAGTAAGCTGAATGACGAGCAGAAAGATCTGCTTCGCCAAATTGCTGCGCTGGATGGAGAGCAGACACATGAGCATGAACAATCCTTCTTTGACAGAGTGAAGCGCGCCTTCCGTGGCGACTGAGAATAAAATATAGCAATCTCAAAAGGACACCACAGCGGTTTTTACCGCAGGGTGTCCTTTTTTGTACGCCTTTTGGAGTGGCTATCCATTAGTCTTGGCAGAATCCATGAATTTTTGATACGAAGAACGGCAGCAAGTTGTGGGAGCATTTCGGTATATTCTGAGCGAACTTGCGGAAAGATAGCATGGCGAGAATGATATGCATAGCTGATATGCGAGAAATTAGGGAAGCAGGTGAAGCGAATGACCGAGAAAAATATTTTGGCGTACTTTCACAGCCCGGAGCAAGCTCAAGGGGCAGCCAAAAAACTGGAGGCATTGCGAGTGGAGGACCTGTCGATTAATCGATTCAGCCGATATGCGGGTGTAGGACCAAGCGGGGCTTCCTACAAGCCGGGCGTTTCCGGCAGTTTTTCATCATGGGTGCCCGATTCAATGCAAACGAATGCCAGTGCTGGAATCATGGCTGCGGCAGACCCTTCCGCAAGTGGCATGAGTGATGGCGGACAGGGTGGACCTACAGGAAGAGATGTATTATTAACTGTCGTTGTAGATGAGTCGGTACATCACCGTGCTATGTCTATAATCGAACAAGCCGGTGGAATGATTTAGTTTCAGGAAATCTATATAAGATGAACAGAGAATTACACTTTAACGGAGAGTGTAGAACCAATCTGAAGAAGCAAAGCGTTCGCCTTTATCCCTGGATTTCTCCCTATAAGAAGGGAGTTGAAGAAATCTGGGGATAACAGCGATCGGAGGATGGGACTACAATCGGAGTGTTACAGTGTAACACGTATTAGTTCATTTTAATTTGAAGGAGGAACATAACAATGGCAGAACACGAACGCCCAGGCAAGATTCTCACAAAAACGGAAAAGATGAAACGATTGCAGTCCGCCAAAAATGAAGACGTGGAATTCAGCGCTGAAGCTGCAGATCATGAAGATATAGAAGCACTACGCCGCAGTGAAGCGGCTGATCGACGTCAGGGACGGGAGCTTCATGACTGAAGATCGCTCGGCAGTGACCCTCGAAGCTGTTTTTACCAGCTGGACTGAGGCGGAGTCTGCACGTAGAGCTCTGGAATTGTTGCACCCGAACCAATTAAGTATCGAGAGTCGTAGTAATGAATCGTCTGCATTGGACTCACACGATGTTACAGGCACCGATAGTTCTCCTACGGCTGTCGTCGGAGGATTTAGTGGCGAGCTGAATGTACTTGGCCTGATTAGTGATGAAACGGAAATGTTATCAAATGGGCAGGTCTATGATACACCCGAAGAGGATTCGGTAAACAGGCTAAGACAAGAAATATTGTTGACGGTGTCCGTATCCAACGATTCGTTACCGCAAGCCGCAGAGATGATTACACAGAACGGTGGGCGTTTTTGCTAAGTAAATGAACCTGATAATGATCATTACACGACAGGATATTCGAGCGGTCAAGCTGCGGATATCCTGTTTTGTTTTTCTTTTACTGATGCGGCTTTGTACTCCTGCTCGCTTGTGTAGTACAATAGTTGGGATGTTTGAAAAATGAGGAGGAAAAACCAAGTATGTTATGGCATGAACTAACAATACATACCACAGAAGAAGCTGTGGAGATGATTTCTAATTTTTTACATGAAGCGGGTGCTGGAGGGGTTTCGATTGAAGAGTCCGGTACTTTAAATAAAAAACGAGACACGACATATGGTGAGTTATACGATGTTCCTTTGAATGATATTCCTGAAGGCTTTGCGGTCATCAAAGGGTACTTCTCCGAAGGTACGGATATGGTTGCATTGCAGTCAGAAGTTAATCCAAGAATCGAAGAACTCACTGAATTCGGAATTGATACGGGTGAGGTTCGTTATGAGACACGTACAGTGGATGAAAATGACTGGGCAACGGCCTGGAAGCAATATTTCAAACCGGTACGTGTATCAGAACGTCTGACGATTAAACCAACGTGGGAAGAGTATACGCCAGAAAGTCCGGATGAGAAAATTATTGAACTTGACCCAGGCATGGCTTTTGGTACAGGAACTCATCCAACGACTTCCCTCTGCTTGCGTACACTGGAAACGGTTATTCAAGGCGGCGAGGAAATCATTGACGTAGGTACAGGTTCTGGCATTTTGGCAATTGGAGCGATAAAGCTTGGTGCTAAACATGTGTTGGCGCTCGATCTGGATCCAGTTGCGGTCATCAGTGCCAGGGAGAATGTAGAACTGAATGGGCTGGAGCAACAAATTACGGTTAAAGAGAGTGATTTGCTGTCCGTCCTTGGCAATCAGGACCCTGCACTTGGAGTACAACTGCCTGTTAAGGTTGTGGTGGCTAACATTCTGGCAGAGATCATTTTGTTGTTCGTGGACGATGTGTATAATGCACTTGAGTCTGGCGGCACCTATATTGTATCGGGCATTTGGAAGAACAAAGAGCAGGTTGTGCATGATGCATTGGTAGCCTCCGGGTTTGAAGTGAGTGCCATCCACCGTGATGAGGATTGGCTGGCGTATGTAGCCAGAAAGGGGTAACGTATGGACTTTTGGAATTCGTTCTTTCGTTATCCGATCGATCAGCTGCCATTCTTCCTGCTGACCATTCTGATCGCATTTACGGTGCATGAATTCTCGCATGCATATTTCGCCAACAAATTCGGTGATCCGACAGCCAAGCTGTTGGGTCGGGTCACGCTGAATCCGGTTGTGCACTTTGACTTGTTTGGTGTGCTGTTGCTCATTATAGCGGGCTTCGGTTGGGCTCGTCCGGTTCCGGTTAATCGGGCTAACTTCGACAAGCCTAGATTGATGGGCATCATCGTATCCGCAGCAGGGCCTCTGAGCAATCTGTTACTCGCGATCATCGGTACAATCATCTATGCTTCACTGGTTGGTTCTGGAGCACTTGGCGGCATTGATAATGAGCGGCTGCTGACAGCAATCACGACGTTCTTCGCTATTTTTAACCTAACAAACTTTTTCCTGTTCCTGTTTAACTTGATTCCGTTGCCCCCGCTGGATGGTTATCGGATTCTGGAAGATGTACTGCCACCTTCAATCAGCCGCAAGCTGCAAGGTGTGGAGCAATGGTCCATTTTTATCTTCCTATTGATTCTTGTTATACCTCCGTTGCAAAATATGACGATTCAACCTTTGTATGAGTTTGCGCAAACGATGTATGTGGACCTGGCAAAGCTGGTTATTGAACTATATCGCTAAAAGCACGTTGTGTTATGGACCAGAATACTGGTCAGAAACACGTAAAAGTTGTATGATCATCTGTGGCGATTGGATTCACGCCTGTCATCAGACGGGGTGAATTCCAGTCATAACAGGACAGAATGGGTGGATTGACTAATGCAGCGATATTTTGTATCTGCAGAACAGTTTAATGAACATGCTGTGATCATCACAGGTGATGATGCACGCCATATCGGCAAGGTTATGCGTGGTAAACCTGGAGATAAACTGATTGTCAGTGACGGAAACTCCAGAGAGGCACTAGTGGAAATTGAAAGTATTGAAGCAGGCCAAGTGACGGCCAATATTGTAGAGCCTTTGGTTATGGACCATGAAGCACGGATTCGCGTAACCGTGGCACAGAGCTTGCCCAAAGGCGACAAGATGGAGACGGTCATCCAGAGATGTACCGAGATTGGGGCAGTATCATTTGTACCCTTCCTCTCAGAACGTACGATTGTGCAATACGATGCCAAGAAAGAAGGCAAACGGTTGGAGCGGTGGCGGAAAATTGCCAAGGAAGCAGCCGAACAGAGCCACCGGAATCGCATTCCATCCGTGGAGCAGCCACTTTCCTGGAAAGGGCTGTTATCTTCTTTTGAGGGCTATAGCCTGGTATGTTATTGTTATGAGAAAGAAAACGGTAAACAGCTGAGAGACGCGCTGAAACCGTTTGTTGAGCAACTTGCACCTGATGCACGTGCAGAAGTTTTGATCGTTGTTGGACCGGAAGGTGGATTTTCTGAGAAGGAGACGGCAGAGGCTGATCGGGCTGGTGCTGTATCTGTTGGACTGGGCAAACGCATTTTGCGTGCTGAGACAGCTGGAATGGCAGCACTAACTTGCGTGCTATATGAATCCGGAGAAATGGGAGGAATGTAATTATGCCATCCGTGGCGTTTTACACCTTAGGCTGCAAAGTTAATTTCTATGATACAGAGGCGATTTGGCAATTGTTCAAAAACGAAGGATACGATCAAGTGGACTTTGACGAACAGACAGCAGATGTATACTTGATTAATACTTGTACAGTAACCAATACCGGCGACAAAAAGAGCCGTCAAATTATTCGTCGTGCCATTCGGCGCAACCCGGAGGCCATTGTGGCCGTTACAGGCTGCTATGCGCAGACTTCTCCGGCAGAGATTCTGGACATCCCTGGCGTGGACCTGGTTATCGGTACACAGGACCGTGACAAAATTCTGCCATATGTCAATGAAATTCAGGAGTCCCGTCAACCCGTTAACGCGGTGCGCAATATTATGAAAACCCGTGTGTTTGAAGAGATGGATGTACCTGATTTTGCTGATCGTACCCGAGCTTTCCTGAAAATTCAGGATGGATGCAATAATTTTTGCACGTTCTGCATCATTCCGTGGTCTCGTGGTCTCTCACGTAGCCGGGAAGCGAACAGTATCGTTCAACAGGCCCATCAACTCGTACACGCCGGATACAAGGAAATTGTTCTTACAGGTATTCATACAGGTGGATATGGGGATGACATGGAGAACTATGATCTAACTGATCTGCTGTGGGATTTGGATAAAGTAGAGGGCCTGGAGCGTATTCGAATCAGCTCGATTGAAGCCAGCCAGATCGACGATCGCATGCTCGACGTGATTAAACGTTCGGATAAACTCGTTCGTCACTTTCATATTCCGCTGCAAGCTGGCGATGATACGGTATTAAAACGCATGCGTCGCAAGTATACGACAGAAGAGTTCTACAACAAAATGCTTCGCATTCGAGAAGCGATGCCAGATGTGGCGATTACGACTGACATTATTGTTGGATTTCCGGGTGAGACGGATGAAATGTACCGTAATGGCTATGAGTTGATGCGAAAAATCGGTTTTTCCGAAATGCACGTATTCCCTTATTCCAAACGTACAGGTACTCCTGCAGCACGGATGGAAGATCAGGTGGACGAAGAGGTCAAAAATGCACGTGTGCATGAACTTATTGAACTGTCTGAGCAGATGCAACTGGAGTACGCCAAACAGTTTGTCGGACAGGTACTGGATGTCATTCCCGAAGGTGAAGCCAAAGGCCGCGAGGGAAGTGGCAAACTGCACGGATATAGCGACAATTACATTCAGCTGGTCTTTGACGGAACCATGGATATGGTCGGTAAAGTATGCCGAGTCAAATTGGTTGATGCTGGCGTGAACGAAAGTCAGGGTACGCTCGTACGTGTATTGGAAGATAATCTCAAGTCCGCCGCGATGTAATCGAGGCGTCAGAAACAAGGATTTCATTTCCTTGGGGAGCTTACCCGTGGAGATGAGGTCCTTCTTTTGCAAAAAATAAGATACAGATATTGAAGTCGATGGGGGAGAGCACGATGAACAAAAAAGAAATTTCAGCAGGCGGAGTTGTTTATAGAACAGGGGAAGACGGACGTCTTCAAATTCAGCTTATCGTAGATCGTTACGGTAAAACGACTCTCGCCAAGGGCAAAATGGAAGATGGAGAAACGATTGAACAGACCGCACTGCGCGAGATCCTGGAAGAGACGGGTATGGTCGGTCGCATTGTCGAGCCGGTTAATATTATCGCCTATACGTACCAACATGCAGAGTATGGCCCGGTAGATAAGGAAGTTCATTACTATCTCGTTGAAGCTGAGAGTGGAGATTTACAGCCTCAGATTGAAGAAATCAAGGGTGTGGATTGGTATGCTCCGGAAGAAGCATGGTCCCTACAGCAGCAGAGCGGATATGATAATAACGATGACATCTTGCGTGTAGCACTGAACAAGTTGGGCATTAACGTATAACGCATTATAGTTCTAATTCGACGAGTCAGTTAGCCGGGCGCTCTGTGGGTCTGGATAGGCAGATCATCAAGACACGGGTGACTTCGCCGCGGGGGCGTGGACCGGTGGTTTTTTGTGCCAGATTGGCAAGTAACAGAACGGCAAAGCAAGCAGTGAACTGGTGATGTTAAAAAGGGTCTGGGCATGCGCGATCTGTGCCCCATTGTCCGCTGACAGCCAAGCCGAAGCTGCATGCAGCTGGCCGATCAACGGCATGAACAACAGTGCTCCCGCAATGTTTAATACAACATGGGAGGCTGCGACAAATTTGCCTGCAGATGCTCCGCCCGCGGCAGCAATTACAGCAGTGATGCAGGTCCCCACGTTGGACCCGATCACAATGGCGATACCGATCTCCACAGGTAATACCCCTGTGGCTGCGAGCGTAATTGCCATGCTAATGACGGCCGCGCTGCTGTGAATGAGCGCCGTGAGACACGCACCTGCCAGGAAGCCCCACCACAAGCTGTCGGCCGAGCGGTCGAGAAACCATTGAAATACGCCCATGCTCCGCAGTGGCAAGGCAATGGATTGCATGACCTGAATGCCTGTCATGACAAGTGCAAATCCGGCAGCTGCGAGGAAGCTGTATTGGATGTTAAACAGAGTCTGCCGCGTGCGTTCAGGAGCGGCTAGATTGCGTTCACCAAGTACAACAAACATGGCCCAGCCCGTCAGCGACAGGACAAGCAGGGGCAGGGAAGCACGTCCGATCTGCAGCCCCACCAGCTCCGTTGTCAGGCATGTCCCGATGTTGGTGCCAAGGATGATGCCGAGTGTGCGTCCGTAAGTAATCAATCTGGCATTAGCCAGTCCAATGGTGAGTACGGTGACCGCAGTACTGCTCTGCAACAGGGCCGTTGCACCCGCGCTGAAAGCCATGCCTTTCCAGGGAGCAGAGGTAGCTCGATTGAGCCAACCTGCCAGCATGGGCCCTGCCATGCGCTGCAAGGCGGTTTCCATCAACTTCATGCCGCCAAAAAAGATAATAAGCCCATATAGCAGGGGCAGTATAACATCTCTAAACATACAAAATCATTCCTTCCGTCCGATTCCTTAACTCATCCTATGAGTAAATAAAGACAACCATGACAAGCCTAAAGGAATTCAGAGGGAAGCGAACCTTAATTATCCCACCCCAATTCGAAAGATACGGTGATTCGAGCAAACGTAGTGGAGGGGACGAAATCGAATCTGAAGAAGCGAAGCGTGCGCCTTTGTCTCGGGATTTTCCCTTTAAGAAAGGGAATCAAAAAAATCTGGAGACAACAGCGATCAGAAGATCGATTCGTAACCGGAACGTCACTTAACTGCCGCACCCCAATTCGAAAGATACGGTGATTCGTGCAAGCGTAGTGGAGGGGACGAAATCGAATCTGAAGAAGCGAAGCGTGCGCCTTTGTCTCCGGATTTTCCCTTTAAGAAAGGGAATCAAAAAAATCTGGAGACAACAGCGATCGGAAGATCGATTCGTAACCGGAACGTCACTTAACTGCCGCACCCCAATTCGAAAGATACGGTGATTTGTGCAAGCGTAGTGGAGGGGACGAAATCGAATCAGAAGAAGCGAAGCGTGCGCCTTTGTCTCCGGATTTTCCCTTTAAGAAAGGGAATCAAAAAAATCTGGAGACAACAGCGATCGGAAGATCGATTCGTAACCGAAACGCCACCTACGCGCCGCACCAAACCTATCTTTTGAACTATTAAATTAAAGGAAGTGGATCTACCTTGCCATCAGTTACACTCGAACGCAGTCGCAAAAAGCGGCTTGAACATGCACATCCATGGATATTTAACAACGAAATTGCCTCTGTTGACGGAAACCCGGAACCGGGAGATCTGGTCAATGTATTGAATCATCAAGGTCGCTATCTGGCGACAGGTTATTACAATCCCGCATCTCAGATCACAGTAAGGGTCGTAGCGTATCAACCGCTGGAGTCCGAACAGATGGACACCGCGTTCTTTGCAGCTCGTTTCCGCGATTGTTTGCGTCATCGGGAACGCTTTATCCAGGATGGCGAGGCGTACCGTCTCGTTTATGGCGAAGCTGATTTTCTGCCAGGACTGATCGTTGACCGATTCGGCAGCATTCTCGTTGTACAGTTGCTTACACTCGGCATGGATCGTTGCCGTGAAGCTATCGTACAAGCACTCATTGAAGTGATGCAGCCGGAAGGTATATATGAGCGCAGTGATGTCTCGATTCGTGAACTGGAAGGTTTGGAGCAGACCAAAGGTCCACTGTACGGGGATTGCCCGCGGCATGTCACCGTTACAGAGAACGGACTGCTTATTAAAGTGGATATCGTGGAAGGACAGAAGACAGGTTATTTCTTCGACCAACGCGAGAATCGTGCAGCTATCGAACCGCTTATGAAGGGGTGGGGCTACAAGAGTGGAATCACACTCCAGCAGACCGAGCAGGATGGCACAGAGCAGCTGTTGCCTGTGAATAAAAGCGGCAAGGTAGTTACATTCCCTTATTGGGATGGTGCTACTGTGCTGGAGTGCTTCTCACACACAGGCAGTTTCACGTTGAATGCTTGCAAGTATGGAGCCAAAAAAGTGACATGTCTTGATATTTCGGAGCACGCCATTGAGAGTGCACGAACGAATGTGGAGCTGAACGGTTTTACCGATCGCGTAGAATTCGTTGTTGCTGATGCATTCCAGTACTTGCGTGAACAAGTGAAAGGTCTGGATGAACGTACCGCACGTGCACGTGCAGGCGAACAAAAAGTAGATACATCCAAAGCGCTTGCAGCTGGCGGTAAAACATTTGATGTAGTCATCCTCGATCCCCCTGCGTTTGCCAAAACGAAATCAGCAGTAAAAGGTGCATGTCGCGGTTATAAGGATATCAACCTGCAAGGAATGAAACTGGTTAATGAGGGCGGATATTTGGTAACAGCCAGCTGTTCGTATCATATGCGTCCTGATCTCTTCCTGGACACGATTGCTGATGCAGCAGAAGATGCAGGCAAGGTGTTGCGTCTAATCGACTGGAAAGCAGCAGGTAAGGATCACCCGCAAATTTTGGGCGTAGATGAAGGGCATTACCTGAAATTTGCTATTTTCGAAGTGCGCAGTAAAAAGAATTAATCGTATGATTTCCGTTCTAATTTAACTGTATAGATTGAACTAAACATTTACACGAGAAAGTAGAGGACAGAAATAACCTGAAGAAGTGGAGCTAAAAGCTTTCTGAAGGAAAGCTGCTTCGGAAGCATAATCTTCGCCTTTATTCTCGGATTTTCTCACTTTTATAAATTGAATCAAAAAAATCTGGGAATAACAGCGATCGGAGGGTTGTTCTGTCATCGGAGTGGCAAGTGTAAATATTCTTTAATTAATCTATAGATCAAGTCAAAAGTCCACAGTGTGAGTAGCTGCGGGCTTTTTGCTGTTTTGCTGTGTTAACGGAGATGATCTCCGGTTTTACCGGATAGTGGCAAACGTATGTTCCGAACCAAGTCAGATATGTTATACTGGGAATTAAAATCTTGTACGTGTGGTTTGGAGGATTAGACATGTCCGTTCGTTTTGTTATTGGCCGGGCAGGCAGCGGCAAAAGCTCGCTGATTACCCGGGAAATTACATCCCTGCTTCAAAAGGAGCCGCAAGGTAAACCTTTGATTTTACTCGTTCCGGAACAGAGTTCCTTTCGAACAGAGCAAGCGTTGGTGTCTTCTGGAGCAATTAAAGGTACGATGCGTGCAGAAGTGCTGGGCTTTCGCCGTCTAGCCTACCGCGTCATGCAGGAAGCAGGCGGTTCTGCCCGTATTCCGATCGGAGCCGAAGGCAAAAAGATGCTACTCTACAAAGTCATCCAGCGTCGTAAGGATGAATTGAAGCTGTTTGGTGCATCCGGCAGCCAGCTGGGTTTTATAGGCGAATTAAATGACTTATATAGTGAATTTAAACGTTATGAAGTTGATCCATCATCGCTGGAAGAAGGGCTATCTGGATGGAATAACTCATCCTCTTCGCCAATTCTGGAGGATAAGCTACATGACTTGAATCTGATATATCGTGATTATGAACAGGAACTGTCCGAATTATATATTGATGATGAAGATACGTTGACCGAACTGACAGAGCGTTTGTCGGAAAGTGCATTGCTGCAGGATGCCCAGATCTGGATTGATGGTTTTCAGGGATTCACTCCACAGGAGATGAGTGTGATTGGTCGGCTGATGTTGCAGTGCTCTTCCGTTACGATTGCCCTGACATTGGATCGCCCTTATGATCACGGTGCATTGCCTGGAGAACTGGAACTGTTCTATCCCACGGCAAGTGCTTACGCGCGTCTCAAAGGAATGGCCGAAGAGCTGGGTGTAACGAGCGATATAATTGTACTTGATTCGGAGACTCCACCGCGATACAAGGATCGTCCGGGACTTGCTCATCTGGAGGCTGGATTTGACCGCCGAATTCGGTGGAAAGGTGAAGGCCTTGATTCCGGAATCCGACTAGTCGCAGCTGAGAACCGTCGAGCTGAGATGGAGGGAGCACTGCGTGAGATGCGGCGTTTGGCGCAAAACGAAGGTGCACGTTATCGGGATATGGCGGTGCTTGTTCGTCAGTTGGATACCTACGCCGATATAGCTGAACCGTTATTCAGAGATTATGGCGTGCCTGTCTTTCTGGACCGCAGAAGAAATGAACTTCATCATCCGTTATCCGAGTTTATCCGTTCCGCACTCGACATTGTTCGTCGACATTGGCGTTACGAGGATGTATTTCGCTGCGTCAAAACGGACCTGCTGCTTCCGCGTGATGGTTCCATCACCCGTGAAGATATGGACCAGCTTGAGAATTATGTATTGGCTTGTGGTATTCATGGATATCGCTGGACTGACGGCAAACCATGGAAATATGTGCCAAGCCTTTCACTTGAAGACAATGGTCAGGATGGTCGTAGTCGAGGACGGGATCAAATGCTGTCTTTAATGGAGAGTTGTCGAACGGTCATTACAGATTCCATGGGTGCTTTTGAGAAACGTATGAAAAAGGCAAAGACAGCCAAAGCCCAATGCGAGGCACTATACAGATTGCTGGAAGAGGCCGAGATCCCATGGAAACTGGAGAGTATGTCTGCTGAAGCTAAGGCTCAAGGTGACCCCGAACGCTCGAGAGAACATCGGCAGATGTGGGGAGCTGTGCTGGATTTATTGGATCAGATGGTCGATATGATGGGCAATGAACGGCTGGATGTCACTCTGTTCGCCGGGATGATCGAGACCGGATTGACCGAACTGAAGCTGGGTCTGGTACCACCAGCACTTGATCAGGTATTGGTCGGTTCCATGGATCGTACACGTCTTCAGGATATCAAATACGTATTTATTCTCGGTGCGGTTGATGGTGAACTGCCTGCTGTACCTCAGGAGGCTGGAGTATTAACGGAGCTGGAAAGATCGTTGCTGACAGAAAGAGGCGTGGCGCTTGGACCAGGAGCAACAAGACAGATGCTGGATGAACGTTTTCTGATCTATACGGCACTTACAGCGGCAAGCAGTCAGTTGTGGCTGAGTTATCCGGTTGCTGATGATGAGGGAAAAACACTGCCTCCTTCCGAGATTGTCCGTCATGTACGGAAGATGTTTGGTTTACAAGAACGGCCATTGCTCGCTCAACCACCAGTTGCGAACTCGGAAGAAGCTCATTGGTCCTATGTTACCCATCCGGGTCAGAGTCTGTCTGCGCTCATTGGACAATTGCGCAAATGGCGCCGTGGAGAAGACATTCCAGAAATGTGGTGGGCGGTCTACAATTGGCATGTATCTCGGGAGACAAGCAGACCTCAGCTGGAGCGGCTGCTGGGATCGATCTTTTACCGTAATCGGGCATTGCCCCTACGCACAGCTACCAGTCGCAGATTGTATGGCACAGAGGTGAGAACGAGTGTTTCGCGAATGGAGCGGTTCGTAGCTTGTCCGTTCTCCCATTTTGCTTCGCACGGGCTACGTCTCAAAGAACGGCAATTGTACCGTCTTCAGGCTCCTGATATCGGACAACTGTTTCATGCTGCACTGAGTCAGCTGGCTATGCGGTTGCGTGAAGAAAATCGCAGTTGGGGCAGCTTGACTCCAGACCAATGCCGCAAGGAAGCCGAGCAAACGGTGGAGCAGATTGCACCGCAACTGCAAGGAGAGATTTTGCTAAGCACCAAGCGATACGGTTATATTTTCCGCAAATTGAAGGACATTGTTAGCCGGGCATCCGTTATTCTCGGTGAACAGTCCAGACGTGGAAGTTTTGAACCGATTGGGTTGGAGCTTGATTTTGGACCGGATAAAACACTGCCACCTCTGCGTTTTGAACTGGAGAATGGCTGTGTGATGGAGATTGTGGGTCGGATTGACCGTGTGGATGTGGCAGAAGGAGAGAACGGTCTGCTCTTGCGTGTCATTGACTACAAGTCCAGCCAGACGGATCTCAAGCTGCATGAAGTGTACTATGGTCTGTCATTGCAGATGCTCACCTATCTGGAGGTGCTGCTTAGTGCTGCCGAGGAATGGCTTGGGGAAACGGCGATGCCGGGAGGAACGCTGTATTTCCATGTGCATAACCCGCTGTTGCAATCCGCAAATGGCATGACATCGGAGCAGGCCGGACAAGAACTGCTGAAACGGTTCAAAATGAAAGGTTTGCTGCTGGCGGATCGGGACGCAATCGCTCAAATGGATAACACCCTGGATAAGGGGTATTCAGCTATTATTCCAGTTGCCCTTAAGGCGGACGGAAGCTTTTATAGTAGCGCCGCTGTAGCCACGCCAGAGCAATGGGATACGCTGCTGGCTTCGGTTCGCAGTAATATCCGTGAGATTGGTACCCGAATTACGGATGGGGATGTGGCCATTGAGCCTTATCGTATTCAGCAGGAAGTGGCGTGCACGTTCTGTCCATATAAGCCTGTTTGTCAGTTTGATGAGAATATTGAAGGAAATGAATATAACCTGTTGTCCAAACCGGGCAAACAGCAAATCTGGGATATGTTATCTCACACCAAGGGAGGGGAAACATCATGACGAATATGCCAAAACCGGAAGGAAGCTTCTGGAGTGATGACCAGTGGAGTGCCATCTCCGAAAGCGGAGAAGACATTCTGGTTGCCGCTGCGGCGGGATCAGGCAAGACAGCTGTATTGGTTGAACGAATTATTCGCAAGATCGCAGATCCCTCCCAAGGATTCAGTGTGGATCGCTTACTTGTAGCCACATTTACCAAAGCAGCGGCCGCCGAGATGAAACAACGGATTCGGGAAGCGCTGGAACGTGCGCTGGAAGAACAGCCTGGAGAAGAACATTTGCGTAAGCAGCTGTCGCTGCTTGGGCGTGCATCTATTACAACATTGCATTCATTCTGTATGGAAGTCATTCGCCGTTACTATCAGCAAATTCCGTTGAACCCGGCTTTTCGTATCCTGAATGAAAATGAAGCGGAAATCATGCGGCAGGAATTGCTCGAAGAACTCTTTGAGGAAAAGTATGGCGAAGAAGATGAAGGCAGTACCTTCCGCGAATTGGTGGACTGGTTCAGTGGAGAGCGAAACGATGATGCCATGCATCGACTTGTGCAACGATTGTATGATTTCTCCCGCAGTCATTCCTGGCCGGATCATTGGCTCTCAGAGATGGCATCCGCTTTTCAGGTAGAAAGCGTGGAGGAGCTTGGACATTCAGCATGGGTTCAGAGTATTTTGCGTGATGCGGCTCTTGCCTTAAGTGGTGCAGCAGGACTGCTCCGTCAAGGCATCCATATTTCCATGCAGCCTGAAGGCCCGGCACCTTATGCAGATACGTTAAAAGAAGATCTGGTGATGGTGGAAGAGCTGCTGTCTGCAGTTGAGGTTATGCCATGGGAGAGGTTGCCTGAAGTGTTTCAACCCGCTGCATTTGGCAAACTGAAACCCTGCAAAAAGGATCAAACGGACCCTGTTTTACAAGATCAGGTGAAGGAACTACGTGAAGCTGCGAAAAAGGCCGTTTCCGACCTGAAAGGATCGCTGTTTGGAAGAACTGCTTTTTCGTTCTGGCAGGAGCTGGAGCAGGCGGCACCACTCATGCAGGAACTGTCGAGGCTGGTTAGTACATTTGGAGAACGTTATCGACAGGCCAAACAGGAACGGGGGCAAGTTGACTTCAGTGATCTAGAGCACTACTGCCTTCACATTTTGCGACATGAGGATTCAACGCCTGAACTGTCGATGCCTTCCGATGCGGCTATGGAGTACCGTTCACGATTCGATGAAGTGTTACTTGATGAATATCAGGACACCAATACGGTTCAGGAAGATATCGTGAAACTGATCTCCAGAGAAAAACCGGGTAACCGATTCATGGTAGGTGATGTCAAACAGAGTATCTACCGTTTCCGTTTGGCGGAGCCGGGTCTATTTATGAACAAGTATCGCCAGTATGGAGCAAGCATGCGTGAGGATGGAAGTATTGAAGATCGCTTGAGTCGTACAGGTCAACGTATTGATCTTGCACGGAATTTCCGTAGTCGTGCAGAAGTCGTGCATTCGGTCAACATGATATTCCGGCAACTCATGAACGAAGGTGTGGCAGAGATTGCTTATGATGAACGAGCTGAGCTGGCATATGGGGCTACGTTCCCGTCAGAGACGCTTGGCGATGAGGCGTATACGCCTGAACTCATGCTGATTGATCGTCAGGGCGGTGGGCCTGATCTGACAGAGAGTACGGATGAGAATGGGGATGCATCGATCTCCGCAGAACTGGAGAGTGCCGAACTCGAAACAGCTCAGTTGGAAGCACGGGCGATTGCAAGGCGTATTCGTGAAATGGTTGGGGATACGGACAAACCTGCCCTCCATGTATATGACAAAGCCCTGCAAACGATGCGCCCGGCACGTTACGGCGACATGGTCATCTTGCTCCGTTCAACCTTGATGTGGGCTCCGCTCATGATTGAGGAATTCAGACAGCAGGGAATTCCTGCTGGAGGAGAACAGAGCAAGGGCTACTTCCAGGCTACAGAAGTGGAAATCATGATGTCTCTGCTTCAGCTTGTTGATAATCCAAGGCAGGATATTCCGCTCGCTTCTGTGCTACGTTCCCCGATTGTCGGACTGGACGAAGAGGAGCTGGCACAGATTCGTCTTGGTGACAAAAGACAGTCATTCTATGATGCGGTTATATCGGCTGCTGGAAAATGGAACGATTCCTCTACGAATGCCGTACATCAATCCCGGCAAGATAACCATCCTGACTCCAATATGGTCCAGTTGCAGTGGCCGGAAGCCTGGTCAGAGATGGAACAGGGGCAGCGGGAGACAGCAGCTTCTGCTGAGGCAGAGATTCTGGACGATGTATACGAATTTGATGTGCTTACAGATGGAAATCAAGCTGCTGATTTTACTGGACATGCAAACGAGGACAGGGACATAACGGAGATTTCAGGCTCGGAGCTTGAGCAAAAGTTAAGCCGGTTTATGCGTCAATTGGAGCAGTGGAGACTTGAGGCAAGACAAGGCAGTCTAAGTGAACTGATCTGGCGTATGTATCGGGAAACCGGGTATTTGGACTGGGTTGGTGGTCTTCCAGGAGGCCTGCAACGTCAAAGTAATCTTAAGGCACTGTACGATCGCGCAAGACAATATGAGGAATCAACTGCAAATCGCGGCTTGTTCCGTTTCCTGACCTATGTCTCCAGACTGCGGGAAAACGGGGGAGACCTCGGGACTGTAGCGGGTAGTTCAGGTGAGCAGGACAACGCGGTGCGTATTATGACCATTCACCGGAGTAAAGGTTTGGAGTTTCCAATTGTCTTTGTTGGTGGCATATCCAAGATGTTCAATCAGCAGGATCTGAACGCACCGTTTCTCATGCATAAGGAACTGGGATTTGGTCCGAGGTTTGTGGATCGTGAGAACCGGGTTGCCTATCCTACACTAGCCAATCTGGCGATTCGTCGTCGGGCCCAATTTGAACTGCTTGCTGAAGAGATGCGTGTGCTGTATGTTGCGTTGACCCGTCCCAAAGAGAAAATGATTTTGCTGGGTACCGTAAAAGATGCATCTAAAAAAGCACTGGCGTGGTCTCAGGTCAAGGATAGCCCTGAACTGGCATTGCCGGACTATCTGCTTGCTGCCGGACGAAGCTACCTGGACTGGATTGGGCCATCCCTGATGAGACATCCAGATGCGGCTGTATTGCGTGAACTTGCAGGAAGCAATGATTCGTTCTCAGCCTGTCTTGCAGATGATCAATCACGATGGGCGATTTCTATTATCTCTGCCGATCAGGTATCCCGTGACCATGTGGTGGATCAGACACTCGGAGAAGAAGACGGGATGACTGAAATGCGGAAAGAACGAATTGCTGCGCTCAAAGCGGTTCTGCCTGTGGAGCTGATTTCATCCTCAACTGTAGAAAAGCTGACGGAGAGCGCACAAAATGCAGCTAACCAAAACTTTGGAGCTGAAGGTACAGATCCAGGAATCTCTCAAGAAGAAGAGACACGCCTGATTCGCGAGGTTGATCGACGGCTTTCGTGGACTTATCCCTATGAAGCAGCAACTCAAGTAGCAGCCAGCACATCTGTGACCGAGTTGAAAACGTTACTTTCGATGCAGGACATCCAGTCCGTAGAGGTGATGGAGGAACTGGGAGAACAGTCCGAGAGAGTGTTGGATCACAACACTTCAGGAATGAATTACATCAAGGGTGAAGCAATCCATGTACTACGTGGTGCATCTGTTGAATCTATCGAGCATGAGGCTGAATTAGGGTCAGTTTCAAACGGTATGGTGAACGTTTCGGTTGCGGGATCTGAGGATGCGTCTTTCAAATTGCACCTGCGTCGTCCCAAATTTATGGGGGAGAAACAACTGACAGGGGCAGAACGGGGGAACGTGTATCATACGTTGATGCAGCATCTTCCTATAGATGGAACAGCCATTGATTCACAGCTTATTGAGCACACAATTGAACGACTGGTGGAGCTTCAGATTTTGCTGTCCCATCACGCGGAGGCTATCGAACCTGAAGAACTGGTCGGATTCTTCGATACAGAACCAGGCAAAGAACTGTTGCATGCAGAGTGGGTAAAACGGGAGATTCCGTTTGTGTATGGACTTCCGGCACATCAGTCTCCTGTGGAATGGCTCCATGAACGGGCAGCGAACTCAGATATGCAGATGCTAAATGAAGATAGCAAAATGCAGGCAACGATTGAAAATGAAACGGTCCTTGTACAGGGGATTATTGATTGTCTTTATGAGGTGGACGGCGAGCTTGTCTTGCTTGATTACAAGACGGATCGGGTATTGGAGCATCGTGGTGGTTTGGATCAACTCACCAAAAATTATCGCTTCCAACTGGATCTGTATGGACGGGCCATTGAAGATATACTGGGTCGGAAAGTTGACCGGAAATGGCTGTACTTTTTTGACGGTGGACATGCAGTGAAATTGTAAAAGAAACGGATTGGAATTCAGAACCATGGATCTCACATGGGAGAGGGGTGGTACGGACGATGCGTATTTTGCATACAGGAGACTGGCATTTGGGAAAAACGCTGGAAGGACGAAGTCGACTGCGTGAACAGGAAGATTTCGTTGATGAACTCGTCAGGCTGGCTGATGAGCAGCAGGCGGATGCCATATTGATGGCCGGAGATGTGTATGATTCCGTGAATCCTCCCGCAGCGGCGGAACAACTTTTTTATGAAGCGGCAGCGCGTCTGACGGCGCATGGAAGACCTCTCGTGGTGATTGCAGGGAATCATGATCAGCCAGAGCGGGTGGCTTCTGTGACTCCGCTTGTGAACAGACAGGGCATCACACTCGTAGGGATGCCTACTTCAGAAGCCGTAACCATCTATGCACAGCGAACCGGAGAGACTGCACAGATTGCGGCATTACCTTATCCTTCTGAAGCAAGATTGAATGAATTGCTGACAACGGATGGGGATGAAAATGTGCTTCGTCAGGCATATAGCCACCGGGTGGGCATGTTAATGCAGCGTCTGGCAGCTTCTTTTCGCCCGGATACTGTGAACTTGGCCATGAGCCATATCTATGTGCTTGGCGGTCTTGAGAGTGATTCGGAACGTCCGATTCAGATCGGTGGGGCTTACACGGTGGACCCTTCGTCTTTATCGACTGGTGCGCAATACACGGCACTCGGGCATCTTCATCGTGCACAGGCTGTCAAGGGAGACGGTCTGATTCGATATAGTGGCTCTCCGCTGGCCTACAGCTTCTCGGAAGCGGGGCAGAGCAAGTCTGTCACGATGGTTGATCTTGCACCAGGCGGAGCTGCACAGGTAGAGGAAGTCTTGTTAACGTCCGGGCGTCCGCTCGTTCGTTGGCAGGCGCGTGGTGGTCTGGCGGAAGTATATCGCTGGCTGGACGAGGGACGTGATCCACAGGCTTTTATCGACATGGAAGTGTGGTTGGACGAGGCGATGTCTCTGAAGGAGATTCAGCAGCTGCGAAAATCACATGAGGGTATCATTCACATACGCCCCGTGTATCCCGAGATGGCTGCAGCAGGACTTTTGGAGCAACGATCCGAACTGCCGGTCCACGAACTGTTCCGTAAATTCTATCAGCGTCAGACGGGTGGCGCACAACCGGAAGAGAGCCTGGTACAGCTTTTTCTGGAACTTGTCGATGAAGATGAGCCGGGTGTGCGTGAGGAGGTCGAGGAAAGATGAAGCCGATTCTATTAAAAGTTGCCGGACTGCAGAGCTATCGGGAGATGCAGGAGATTGATTTTACCGTGCTGACGGAAACGGGGCTATTCGGTATATTCGGTCCAACAGGCAGCGGTAAATCTTCCTTGCTCGATGCAATCACACTCGCCATGTACGGGAAAGTGGAACGTGCAGTAAACGGCACGCAGGGCATTATGAATCATGCAGAGGATTCGTTGTCGGTTGCTTTTACATTCGAACTGATGTCGGCAGAGGGGATTCGAAGATTTCGCGTAGAGCGACGTTTCAAACGAACTAATGAAGTGTCGGTGAGTAACACGATAAGTAAATTCATAGAGACGGTCAATGGCGAAGAACAGGTACTTGCCGACAAATTGGCAGATGTTAATCGCTGCGTTGAAGATGTGATCGGTTTGAAGATGGATGATTTTACACGAGCAGTGGTGCTTCCGCAAGGGAAATTCGCCGAGTTTTTGTCACTCAAAGGCAGTGAACGTCGCCAGATGCTGCAACGCTTATTCCATCTGGAGAAGTATGGGGATCAGCTGGCCATCAAATTAAGTCGGCGGGTCAAGGATAATGATATGGTTCACCAATCTCTTGCTGCCGAGCAACAGGGACTTGGCAATGCCAGCAAGGAGACACTGGAAGAGACCAAACGTCTTCTTCAAATCGCAGTGCAACAGTCTGAATTGTCTCGCAAAGCGCTGGATGAAGCGGCGAAGGAAGCCGAACAACTGGGTAAAATACGTGAGTTAAGTAACGAACGGCAGGCCCGTACAGATGAACAGCAGAAGCTGAAAGCACTGGAACCACAGATCGAGGCAGGCGAACAACGGCTGAAACAATCTGTAGCAGCAGATGCAATACTGCCTGCGTTGCAGACGGTTCGAGATGCTATGGCTATGCAGAAGCAACGGCAGGCTATCGCAGAGACAGCTCAACAGCAAGCATTGGAACATGAGCGTCTGTCCGTTCAGCAAGCAGAGAAGGCCGAGATCGCACGTACGCAAATGGCTGAGGAAGAACCGAAACTGCTGTTACGCCTGGAGCAGCTTGAACAAGCGAAAGAGCTGCAAAGGGAACGGGACGGTCTTCAAGTGGATTGCTCGCGCCTCATGCAACTTCTAGAACAGGGACAGGGCGAACAGAGTGCGCTGGGACAGCAGCTTGAGAAAGAAAAGGAGTTGCAGCAGCGCGGGCGCAAACGGCGTGAGGAACTACAGGAGAGCCTCAAGCCGAATGAAGTGAAGTCAGAGGAACGCAGGCAGCTTCAGGCTGCGCTTGAACTGAAGCATCGTGTGGATACTGCCGCGGAGCAGTTGCAGCAAAACAAGGCTGACATGCAAGCCTACAAGCAGTCAGCAGAACAGGGAGCCGACAAGCTGAAAGCGGCGGCTGAGGAAGAAAGACGCCTGAGTGATCAGCGTATCCATCTGGTAGAACAGGCGTCAGCAGGTCTTGAGGCCTTGCTTGCCTGTGAGCAGGACATTAGCCGCGAACAGAGCCTGCTGGCCCTTGCGGAGGAACAGCTGCGTGACACGATGCGTGAGCAGGAGCTGCACCGGCTGTCCTCCGCTTTGCGCGCCGAACTGCACGACGGCGAGCCATGCCCGGTGTGCGGCTCGCCGCACCACCCGCTCCCGGCTGCGCCGCCGGGAGAAGGTCCGCACGCAGGCGATGCGGACCTGGAACTGCTGCGCAGCCTGCATGCAGAGCTGCAGGAGCTGCGCTTTGGGCTGCGCCAGCAGCTGCACGAACGTCGCAGCCTGCTGACGCAGCTTGGCGCTGCGGCCGGCGAAGCTCCGGCCGCAGCCGAGGCCGCGCCTGCGGCAGCGGAGCCCGAGCCCGCCGGGTCGCCCGAACACGGGCGCTCCCCGGCAGCCTGGGCATCGCGTGCCGCTGCGCTGCGCGAAGCCGCGCAGGCGCTGGATGGCGCAGCAGCGCCATTGCAGGCTGAAGCCGCCGCGTTGCAGCAGGCGGCTGTAGGCGCCCAGCAGCGCCGCATGGAAGCGGCAGCTGCGCAGGAGGCCGGCCGTGCCGGGCTCGCCCAGGCGGAGCGCAAGCTGGCCGAGAGCGAGGCCGCAGCGGCTGCCTTGCAGGGCCGCTGGGCCACGGAACTGCCGGGCATCGCTCAGGAGGAGGCCAAGGCCCTCTATCAGGCGATGCAGGAGCGCGATGCGCGCGCCGAGGACATCAAGGAACGTCTGAACAAAAGCGTGACGTTCCTTGAGGAAAAAGACCAGATCATTCAATCTCTCCAACAGAAGCTGGTTGAATTGGATAAACAACTGATTCAGTGGCAAACGGAATGGCAGGGCAACAGCAAACAACTGGCTGAGAAGGAAGAACGCTTGCGTCAGTGGGTTGGGGAGCAGCGGGTAGAAGATCTGATTACTTCGGCTCAGGTTCGTCTGGATGGACTGCGAAAAGCAGCTGCGGAGTCGGCACAACGCTTCAAAGAAGCGGACACGCTGAAGCAGGAGTCAGCCAAGAAAGATGTCATGGCACAGCAAGCCGCCGTCTCGGCCGCAGAACATCTGCAACAGGCACAGGAACGCTGGCAGCAATTGCTGGAACAATCTCCGTTTGACTCGGACGATGCTGTCGTGTCCGCGGCGATTCCATCCCAGGAGGCGGAACGACTGGCAGGAGAGATCCAGCAGCACCGTGAACGTGAGCGTGAACTGGCATCCCAATTGCGCGAACTGGAACAGAAGTTGGGTGGTGCTAATGTATCGGATGAACAGTGGTTCGCCTGTACTGAACGTTTGCAGCAAGTCCGGACTGAGGATGAGGCGGCTCTTCGTGCCAAAGCACGGGCAGAACGTGATCTCGAGGATGTAGAGCAGCGACATGTTCGCTGGACCGAACTGGAGAACAAGCGGGTGGAGGTAAGCCGTCAAGGCGAACTGCTCAGCAAACTTCAATCCGCGTTCAGAGGCAATGCTTTTGTCGAGTATATTGCCGAAGAGCAACTGATGCAGGTTAGTCATGCGGCTTCTCAGCGTCTGCGTTTCCTGACCAAACAACGCTATTCACTGGAGGTGGACTCCGGTGGTGGTTTTGTAATCTGTGATGATGCCAATGGGGGAGTCAAACGACCAGTATCAACGTTATCAGGTGGCGAGACGTTCTTGACCTCATTGTCATTGGCGTTGGCACTGTCGGCCCAGATTCAGCTGCGAGGCCAGTACCCACTTCAATTCTTCTTCCTGGATGAAGGGTTCGGTACACTTGACCCGGAGCTGTTGGATACCGTTATCACGTCTTTGGAAAAACTGCATGACGACCGATTGGCTGTCGGTGTAATCAGTCACGTTCCTGAACTGCGCGCACGCTTGCCGCGTAAGCTTGTGGTGATCCCGGCAGGTGAAGGCGGAGGCGGTTCGCGGGTGGTCTTGGAGACCCTGTAGAGAGCAAGATGTATAATCTGTTATATGTGCCGGGCTCATGATCCAAGATTTTGCGAGATGGTCGAAGAAGATGCGCTGGACTTAAGTTTATTTAGAGACTAGACCTTTCGTCAGAATGACTTTCATTTTTGATGAATCGAATGTTATTGTAAAAATATCTCTTTTCTTGCTTTTATAACTTAGCGTAGTGAGTTACATCACAGATACAGGTTCATCCCGCTGTTATACTACAGTTAAGCCGACAAACTTTATTTTAAGTACCCCGGCGGACATCTGATCAGGACGCTTCCTGAATAGATGTCCGCGCAGCAGCCTTCCAAGGAAGCCGCTACGGGGTGCTTCTTTTTTTGTATTTTCAACGTTGTGTCAATTCGCCCAGATCTGAATACCATGAAAAGGTGATCAAGAGCAGATTCAGGGAGGCGTTGGCAAGTGGAAAAGGTGGAAGCGAAGAAAATATGCAAGGAACACATGCACCGATATGTATGTGTGCAGATGAATGACGGCATGCAATATGATGGCATTATGGAAAACGTGGATGATGAAATGATTTATCTGGCTGTTCCAGTTGGGCCTGAAGCTGTCGTACATCATGCGAACTGGGCTCCAAATGCAATGCCGGGAGCGAATTATCCTATAGGTCATACCCGCGGATTCTATCCAGGATACGGGTACCCTACGCCTTATCCTTATTATGGTTACGGCCGCAGACGTTTTAACCGACTCGTGCTCCCGTTATTTGCACTCACTGCATTAACGTTGCTGCCTTATTATTGAACCATGCACTGGCGTAAATCCGGATCAGTTGCTTATATGGAGTGACATTGGCTTCAACTGAATAAAAAAATTATTAAAGGATGGATCAAGCATAGAACCTTTCTCATCTCCACGTGCAAGAATGGAACTCATTGAGATGCAGAAAGGTTTTTTGCTTTTATACAATATCTGTTATTTATCCCCAATTGGTAAGTTCACTTGAATAGTATGGAAAGAAAAGTCTTTAACAGGCTGACACCTGTAGCTAAAAAGATGTTCACCCGTAGTGAAGAAAATTGGACTACACTTTTTACTTCGGGTATGATGTACAGGAATACATAATTTTCAAAACAAAAGGAGGGTATGAACTATGGATTGCTTATTTTGCAAAATTGTAGAGGGCAGCATCCCCTCCAATAAAGTACTGGAGAATGACCATGTTATCGTTTTTCATGACATCCAGCCCGCTGCGCCTACACATGTTCTCGTCATTCCGAAGAAACATATTGCTTCCATGAATGAAGTGACCGCAGAAGATCTGCCTTTGATCGGTGAGATTCATCTGGCTGCTCAAGAAGCGGCCAAACGTCTTGGCGTGCACGAAACAGGATATCGCCTGATCAACAACTGTGGTAAGGATGGAGAGCAAACTGTCCACCATCTGCATTACCATTTGCTTGGCGGTACCAGACTTGGTGTACTGACAAGTTTGTCTGATTCTCACAAATAAACGAGCTAATGTGTACTAATATCGAGGATTTAGACATATGTATTAAATCCATGAATATGTGACTTAACGCTCATATAAATGAATCAATTTCATAATACCTTTAGCTGCTTTAATCAGGGTACAAAATCTATTTTTAGTGAGTTATGAAATTGATTCAAATAAGTGATCATTACATTGAGGTTGACACCTTTATTACCTTTCGCCTATAATGAAAGATGATGAACCGTGTTATTGCTCTTGGACGGTCTGGTCGGAGGGAGGGAAAACTGGTGTCTGAAACTAAAGTTCGCAAAAACGAGACTATTGATGCTGCACTTCGTCGTTTTAAACGCTCCATCGCTAAAGATGGCGTATTGGCTGAGGTGAAGAAACGTAAGCATTATGAGAAGCCAAGCGTAAAGCGCAAGAAAAAGTCCGAGGCTGCTCGTAAGAGAAAGTTTTAGGAGGATTTTAACTACATGAATCTTAGCGAACGATTGAACGAAGATATGAAGCAAGCGATGAAGAGTAAGGACAAGTTCAGACTCTCCAACATTCGGTTGATTCGTTCGACGATCAAGAATCTTGAAATAGATTTGAAAAGAGATTTGGATGACAACGAAGTGCTTGATATCCTGAGTCGTGAAATCAAACAGCGCAAAGATGCCCTCCAAGAATTTGACAAAGCGGGCCGTGAAGACCTCGCGGCAAATGCAAAAGCGGAAATTGAAGTACTCATCCAGTACCTTCCCGCACAGCTTTCCGAAGAAGAAATTAAAGTTATTGTACAGCAGACCATCCAGGAAACCGGTGCTTCTTCGAAAGCCGAGATGGGGAAAGTCATGGCGGCCCTTATGCCGAAAGTTAAAGGCAAAGCGGACGGCAAACTGGTAAATCAAGCAGTTCAACAATTTCTGCAATAAAGCAAACTAATAAACACCTTCTGACTTGTCAGGAGGTGTTTTTTCCATTTTTTCATGAACGCATGATGGCCTTCTGATAGCAATTATTTCTTTTAAATGGTTAATATATATTATTATGGTTTTGAATTCTTGCAATTGCTCCAGTTTTCAAATATAATTTTAAGATTTTGAAACGAAATGTTGCATTGTACGTAATAAATACCATAAGCTGGACAGTATAACATTAATGGAAAAGGGGGGACTATTGTGAAGGGAAAGCGCCGGAAGAAGCTTACGGGGCCATTGATGCTCTTAATGCTGCTGACGCTGTTGCTTCCTGTCTGGATTGGATCACCGTCAGCGCATGCAGCTGAGAAGAGTGGCGCCGTATATATTATTCCGGTTGACAAACCAATCGAGCAGGGACTTGGCAAGTTTATGGAACGCGGGTTCAAGGAAGCGGAAAAGATGAACGCTGGCCTGATCGTTCTTGATATCAATACGCCGGGAGGCCGTGTCGACACTGCGGAAACGTTGGGTACCCTGATTAAGGACAGTCCGATAGAGACTGTTGCATTTGTCCGTGGAGATGCTGCTTCAGCCGGAAGTTTTCTGGCCCTGAATGCAGATAAGATCGTAATGTCACCAGGCAGTATGATCGGTGCGGCAGCAATGGTGGACAGTTCGGGCAAACATGTTGATGATCCGAAGCTTGTTGCGTTCTGGAAAAGCAAAATGCAGGGAGCGGCTGAAATTAGTGGCCGTGATGGCAAGATCGCAGCTGGAATGACGGATGTTAACATGGTTGTGGAAATGCCAGAGATCAATAAAACCAAGCAAAAAGGTGAAATTATTGCTCTCTCGGCTGAAGAAGCGCTGAAAGTCGGTTATGCCGACCACATCAGCAACACACCGGAAGAAGCGGCAACTTGGCTCGGTTACAGTCAGGATGATGTATTCAAGGTAGAACGGACGACAGCAGAGAATATCTCATCTTTTCTTACCAATCCTGTTGTCATGACTGTATTATTGTTCCTCGGAATCGCGGGTGTGATCATTGAATTGATTGTTCCTGGTTTTGGAGTTCCTGGTATTATAGGTATCGTGTGTTTCGTGTTGTATTTCTCGGGTAACTACATTGCGGGATTTGCCGGAGCAGAGACATGGGTACTATTTACAGTCGGACTGATTATGATGATCCTGGAGATGTTTATTCCGAGCTTCGGTATTCTGGGTATTTTGGGATCGATTGCGCTTGTGGCTGGTGTTGTAAGGGCTGCTTATGATACGAGTGATGCATTTGTATCTCTGGGTATCGCTTTTGGAGCAGCGCTGGTAGTCATTGCGATCATTGCGATCGTCTTTAAGGATCGAGGAATATGGAATCGGTTCATATTGAGTGACAGCATGTCTGCGGATCGTGGTTATTCATCAGCCACAGAGCGCAAAGAGCTCGTTGGTCTGCAAGGAATCAGCTTGACACCGCTTCGTCCTTCGGGAACAGCGATGTTTGAAGGGGAACGAATTGACGTTGTGACCGACGGAGACTTTATTCCCATCGATACACCGATTATTGTGATCAAAGCGGAAGGTACCCGGATTGTAGTTCAGCAAGCTCTGCCGGTGTAACCCGCTCTGTTGTCGAAGCGGACTAACGCTTCGACAATGTACATAACCACTTAGCTGAAGCTGCCAGTGCAGTGGTGCATTCTTTCATTTAGCAGCGGACTCATGAATAATGTCTTCTCTGATGTATTTATCAAATTTGAATTGCAAATGGAGGAAATTAAACTATGGACACATCTATGATCACGATTTTGCTCATTGCGGTAGTAGGTATTATCGTATTGAGCGTATTCTTCAGCTTTTTCCCGGTTATGCTCTGGGTATCAGCGATTGCATCCGGCGTACGAGTAAGCATTATTACACTGGTAGCGATGAGACTCAGACGTGTAACACCTAGTCGTATCGTGAACCCAATGATCAAAGCAACGAAAGCGGGTCTTAAACTTTCAATGAACCAACTGGAGAGTCACTTCCTGGCAGGTGGTAACGTTGACCGTGTTGTAAACGCTCTGATTGCTGCACAACGTGCGAACATTCCACTCGAATTTGAACGTGCTGCTGCCATTGACCTCGCAGGTCGTGACGTATTGCAAGCCGTACAAATGAGCGTTAACCCGCGTGTTATCGAAACACCGATTGTCTCTGCGGTAGCCAAAGATGGTATCGAAGTTAAAGTTAGAGCACGGGTTACCGTTCGTGCCAATATTGATCGTCTCGTCGGTGGTGCTGGTGAAGAGACAATTATCGCCCGTGTCGGCGAAGGTATCGTAAGTACGAACGGTTCCTCCAATTCTCACAAAGACGTCCTAGAAAATCCGGATCTGATCTCCCGTACCGTGTTGTCCAAAGGTCTGGATGCAGGTACTGCTTTTGAAATTCTGTCCATTGATATTGCGGACGTTGATGTAGGTAAAAACATTGGTGCCTTCTTGCAAACAGAGCAAGCAGAAGCTGACAAACGTATCGCTCAAGCAAAAGCAGAAGAGCGTCGTGCAATGGCCGTAGCGCAAGAGCAAGAGATGAAAGCACGCGTAGTGGAAATGAGAGCCCGCGTTGTTGAATCCGAATCCCAAGTACCTTTGGCAATGTCCGAAGCCCTGCGTAGTGGTAAGATCGGTGTCATGGATTACATGAACCTGAAGAATATTGAAGCGGATACTCAAATGCGTAACACATTGGGAAAACCTGGTGAAGGTTCGAATTCCAACGATCAGGGTGATTCCAAAAACGGAAGATAGGCGGTGAGTGCATATGGGCCTATTTGAATGGATTTTTGATAATCTGTATATTGTGGCCGTCATCGGTTTTGCGCTCTTCTCGTTCTTAGGGAAAGCTGCCAAATCGGCTGATCCGAACAAAAAGCGTCCTGCCAACGGGATGCCTACGTTTGGAGGTGGCGGTGATTCAGACCGGGATGAACGCTCAAGAGATAACTCATCTCCGCAGCAGTCTTCCGGACCTGTAGATCCCCGTTATGATGAACAGTATGACGATCGATATGATGACGAACAATATGAGAATCAGTATGATCAGCCGTACTCAGAGCCTGCTGCTTCTTCTCGGACCGCAAGTGACTACAGAAGTGAGGGCACGATGAGCGCCATGGAAAATTCACTTGAGGAACAGATGAGAGGCATGGAACAACAGCAGCGCTTGATTGAAGAACGCTTGAATCGCATCTCTTCTGCGAATCGGCCAGTTGTGTCTGATTCCAGTTGGGATGAGACCAGCACCGATGAATCGGGAGCATCTCGGCTTCGTCCTGCTGATATTCGTACAGGTGTGCTGTGGGCAGAAGTACTGGGTTCTCCTCGTTCCAAACAGCCGTTTGGTACAAGAGGGAAACTGTAACCAAGTCTTCATAATGAACAGAAATAGAGCCGTCTCTGGTGAGCAGAAAGCCGCCGGAGACGGCTTTTTCTGTGTTCTTTACTTTTTTCTCAACATTCGTCCCTAACACGCCCCGGAATTTTCATAAATTCATGAATCTGCGCATAAGTTGAACTGTAGAGGAAGGGGGAAGACCTTCGAATGACCCGGATCAGCCGCAAGCTGCGCAGATGGACCAGTGAAGTGTTGGATCTGCCGCAGGATGTGCTTTATGATATGCCACGGTTAACCCTGATCGGCAGCAAGCAACTGTATATAGAGAATCATCGCGGTGTCATCCATTTCACGCCGGATCGCATCGTGCTGGCTCTTTCACAAGGCCAGTTGGAGATCAAAGGAACTGCCTTGGTGATACGCAACATTTTGCCGGATGAAGTAGCTGTTGAAGGAACGATTCTGGATATTCATATGAATGGAGTGGAGGGGAACGCATGAAGCAGCCCAGTCTGTACAAACTGCGGGGAGCAGTCCGAATCACGGTCACTGGGGGAGACATTGAAGCATTGATCAACACGGTGGCAGAGCAGGGACTGGAAGTGTGGAACCTGCGTGCTCACGATGGACGCGTGGCAGAGATGAACATTCTGCTGCCGCATTTTTTCAGGCTGCGTCCTGTGTTGAAACGGACAGGCTGCAGAGTGAAAGTAACCCACCGCAGCGGTTTTCCTTTTTTTGCAGCCCGACTATTGCGAAGGAAGTTTTTTCTCGGAGGAATGCTGTTTTTTGTGGCAGCTTTGTTTGCGTTGTCGTCTATGGTATGGAATGTGGAGGTCAAGGGTAACGTCACCATTCCTACGGACGAAGTGCTCGCAGCAGCGAAGAAAGAGGGGGTATATCCTTTCCAGTGGGCGTTCCGCTTGCAAAGCCAAGACAAGCTCTCCAGGCAACTTGCACTTGCTCTGCCGGATGTGACCTGGATCGGGGTGAGCAAAGAAGGGACAACCATTACCATTCAAGTCGTGGAGTCTGCACAACCGAAGCGCGAACCGTTACTGAACCCGAGACATCTGATCAGCAAAGCAGATGCTGTCGTCACTCAAATCTATGCGGAGCAGGGGCGTCCTGTTGTTCAGAAGGACATGCGTGTCAAAAAGGGTCAGGTACTGATCTCAGGTATTCTCGGAGATGAGGAGAACACCAAAACTATCGTTGCCAAAGGGGAAGTTCGTGGTCTGGTATGGCGTGAGTATCAGGTAGAAGTCCCGCTTGTGCAAAAACATAACACGATGACTGGTGAGAGCAAAGAGCGCTTTTACATGGTGCTGGGAAAATGGGCGATCCAGCTGTGGGGATACGGAAATACACCATTTACTTCTTTTGATACCGAGAGTAATCATAAACCACTGACCTGGAGATCCTTTACACTTCCCATGGGCTGGTTGACAGAGAAGGACCTGGAGACCCGTGAACATGAGGAACAACAGACCATAGAGTGGGCCAGAACGAAAGGATTGGAAGGAGCAAGGAACGATATTATTGCCAAAAATGGCAAAGGAACGAAAATTATAAGTGAAAAAATTTTGCATGAGAAGAAAGAGAATGGTAAAGTTTATATGAAAGTCTTATTTGAAGTAGAAGAAAGCATTGCGGAAGAACTTCCGCTAGTCCATAGTCAAGGAGAATGAGGATATTTGTCAGAGCAAACACGCAGTATACAAATCTCCCTCCAGAGTGCGGGAGAGGGCCAATCTCTTTTTGGACCCCAAGATACTTTTCTTAAACTGATTGAATCCGAGATTCCCGCCCAGATTGCATCCCGTGAAGCGGAGATTGTGATTTTCGGCAATGCACAGCATGTGGAATCGCTTGAACAATTATTTGATGTGTTACTGCAATTGATACGCAATGGATATGTGTTAACCGAGAGAGATGTGAAGTATGCGATTGAACTTGCCAAGGATATGCGGGCAGACCAGCTATTGGACCTGTTCAAGGGCGAGATTACGACGACATACCGAGGTAAACCAATCCGTGTTAAAACCATTGGACAGAAGCACTATGTAACTACAATTAAAAAACGTGATATTGTATTTGGCATTGGTCCTGCTGGTACAGGTAAAACCTACCTTGCTGTTGTACTGGCTGTTGCCGCAATCAAGGAAGGCAGCGTCAAACGTATTGTGCTCACACGGCCTGCTGTTGAAGCAGGAGAGAGTCTTGGGTTTTTGCCAGGTGATCTTCAGGAGAAGGTAGACCCGTATTTGAGACCGCTGTATGATGCCCTGTATGACGTTATGGGACAGGAACAGACCGCGAAGGCACTGGAGCGAGGGTTAATCGAAATCGCGCCACTCGCCTACATGCGGGGGCGTACGCTGGATGACTCCTTCATCATTCTTGATGAAGCACAGAATACAACACCGGAACAGATGAAGATGTTCCTGACACGTCTTGGTTTTGGCTCCAAAATGGTCATCACCGGAGACGTGACACAGATTGATTTACCGCGTGGTAAGAAATCCGGGCTTGTGGAAGCGAATACGATCTTGAACGAAGTTAATGAGATTGGATTTGTGTATTTTGCCGAGCAAGATGTTGTACGGCATTCCCTTGTCCAGAAAATTATCGTGGCTTACAACCACGCCGCAGAAAATCAAGCATAGAAAGGGATTGTCTAAAGTGACCTCGAAGGAACCGTCAAAAGGCAAATCTTTTCAGAATAAGGCTACAGGATGGAAGTATAGCGTGTGGGCACGCTATCTTCTGTTTTTGTTTCTGGTGATTCTTTTCTACGTGAGTCTGGCTTCCAAGCTGCTCCCCGAGCGGTATGATATCCAGGAAGGTACACGGAGTGAAGTGGATATTGCTGCGCCCATGCAGATTCCAAATAACAAGGCCACACTCAAAGCACAGGAAGAAGCTGCTGAACGGGTACAGCCGATATTTCAGATCGTGCAGATGCGAAACGAAAATTTGATGACGACCCTGCTTGATCGTGTAGATCGATTGAATCAGGATGATCAGATTTCAAGTCAGGACAAGATTGATATTTATCGGGATGAAATCCCGCAGCGTCAGAAGGATTTTGTAACCAACTATATCAATAACAATCGGAAAGCCGGTACATACTCCGAGACTCTGTTGGAAGAGATCAGAAACGTGGTTCAGGAGCAAAGTTATCGTATTCCTGAAGAAACTTACATCAAAATCTCGCGTCTGACATCGGATGATATCCAAGAGATGAAACCAGTTGCGAGGGATATTGTTGCCCGGTTAATGACCGATCAGATCAACGATGCAACCACTGCGCGTGCGAAAGTAGCCGAGATGGTGAGTGTAAGCTCGCTTAGTAAGCGTACGCAACGTGAGGTGGTGCAAGAACTTGCTCGCCTCGTGGTGACCGCTAACCGCTTCTATGATGAAGAGGGAACCAAGGAAGCGAAAGTTCAGGCACGTGAGAACACACAAACGGTCTTCATTAAGCAAGGGGACACATTAGTTGCCAAGGGTGAAATGATCACCCCGGAAATGTATACGCTATTGGATGAGAATGACTTGCTGAAAAATGAAGTGAACTACTGGCCGCAGCTTGGACTTCTTATGTTTTCCTGCCTGTTGTCGGCAGCAATTCTGATGTATATTCAGCAAGGCAGCGGAACGCACTTTAAGTATAATAATGCGCAGCTGTTGATGCTTGTTCTCATTTTTATTATTACGATTGTGGTTATGCATGTGACGGCGATTATCCAGACCAATGAGAGGTCTTATGTAGGTTTCCTTGCTCCTGTTGCGGTAGGGGCGATGTTAATTGCACTTCTGCTGGATACCTCGCTTGCCTTTGTATGTTCGATTTTGATCGGTATGTTGTCCAGCATTATTTTGAACACGCATCAGGGTCAGCTTTTTGACTTTGAACTGGGTTTCTTCGCTGTATTGGTTTCATTTGTTGCGATCTTCGCAACTCATAAGGCCAGCCAGCGATCAACGATCCTGAAAGGGGCCATTATGGTCTGTCTGTTCGGGTCCATCGCCGTCTTCACCTTGGCTCTGATTGACTCGGGCGATTGGAATCGAACCACGACACTGTATGGCGTTGGATTTGCATTTGCTGGTGGCGTGCTTACTGCCATACTGGTCATTGGGCTGATGCCATTTTTCGAAACTTCATTTGGCATCTTGTCAGCGCTCAAACTGGTGGAACTGTCCAATCCGAACCATCCGCTTCTCCGCAAGTTGCTGACGGAGACACCAGGTACTTATCATCACAGCGTTATGGTAGGTAATCTGTCCGAAGCCGCGGCAGAGGCCATTGGAGCTAACGGATTGCTCTGCCGAGTGGGATCGTATTATCATGATATTGGCAAGACCAAGAGACCCATTTATTTTATTGAAAATCAGAATAATATGGAGAATCCGCATGATTCGATCGATCCGAAACTGAGCAAATCCATCATCGTTGCCCATGCGCGTGATGGTGTGGAAATGCAGAAGGATTACAAACTGCCCAGACCTATTCGGGATATTGCGGAACAGCATCACGGCACAACATTTCTCCACTATTTCTATCACAAAGCACTGCGCCAAGCAGAGGAAGCAGGCGTTGAGCCTGATTTCACGGAAGAGGATTTCCGTTACCCAGGGCCGAAGGCTCAGTCCAAGGAATCTGCTATTGTTGGCATTGCCGATAGTGTGGAGGCTGCTGTGAGGTCTTTGCGCAAACCGACAGTGGAGCAAGTGGAGTCGATGATTGAGAAAATTATTAAAGGGCGATTGGACGATCATCAGTTCAACGATTGTGATCTTACGATGCGTGAACTGGATATCGTCGCCAGAACATTGAAGGAAACGGTGATGGGTATCTTCCACTCCAGGATAGAATATCCGGAGGAGATTAAGAAACCGAAGCCGACTTCGCCCGAAGCAGGATAATTCAATAATAGTTCGTGTTCAAAAAGGCCCGGTTTTCAGTACCGAGAAGATGCGATGAAGCTAGAAAGGCTTTTTGAACAACCTCTAATATGAGCAGACAGGAGTTATGGAAGAATGAGTCTTAATCTGGCATGGAATAATGAACAACAGGATAAAGAAATTACAGAACCGATGATTGCAATGCTGGAACAGTTGCTGAACCTTGCGGGAGAAGCAGAAGGTGTTGCAGACGGGGAAGTGGCTCTGACTTTTGTGAACGATGAGCAGATTCATGAGTTGAACCGTGATTATCGCGGCATTGACCGTCCAACGGATGTATTGTCTTTTGCGATGAACGAGACGGTGGATGAAGAGCTCGATATTATCTATGAGCTGGACGAAGATGAAGAAATGGAAGAAATGCCGGATGTTCTTGGAGACATCATCATTTCCGTACCACGGACCATCCTGCAAAGTGAGGAGTATGGACACTCATTTGAACGTGAACTTGGTTTTCTGTTTGTCCATGGCTTCTTGCACCTGCTCGGATACGACCATCAGGATGAAGCTAGTGAGGCTGAAATGATGGGCAAACAAGAAGCGGTATTGGCCCAGGCCGGGTTGACACGATAATGAAAAGGCGCTCCTGGGGTCTGGTATTCCGCAATGCTGCGGAAGGAATCGCATATGGGTTGCGGACTCAGCGTAATGTGAGAGTTCACACGGGAGTGGCTGTTTTGATGTGTGTAGCCGGCTTTTATTTCAGAATCTCAAGAACGGATTGGATGTTTGTGCTGACCGCAGTCTTTTTGGTCCTGGTTACTGAATTGATGAACACGGCTGTAGAGGCTGCAGTTGATTTGGCACATCCCCATATCCATCCGCTGGCAAAAGCGGCGAAGGATACCGCGGCTGGTGCAGTTCTGCTGGCTGCGGTATTCGCCGTCATCATCGGTTGTATCGTTTTCATAAAGCCGGTAATGAGCTGGCTAGGTTTGTACTGATTTTGTTTTAACTTTGTTTTGATTTTAATACTACACACTAATATAAAGTTGGATCTTTTTTAAGTTGAACTTGTAGACGTTACACGATAACGAAGAGGACAGAAATAAACCTGTAGAAGCGAAGCGTTCGCCTTTATCCCCGGATTTTCACTTTGAAAAAGTGAATCAAAAAATCTGGGGATAACAGCGATCGAAAGGTTATTCTGGACTCGAAGTGGCAAGTGTAAATTTGGCTTTGGTTGAACTTAACTTATAGAGCACAGCTTTATATCACCCTAAGGGAGAGAATAATGATGGATAACGGTTTGTTAATGCAGGAAGCAATTAAGGCACGTACGAAGGCGTATACGCCTTATTCCCATTTTGGTGTAGGTGCGGCTTTGCTTGACAGTGAAGGACATGTGCATCATGGTTGTAATATTGAGAATGCTGCTTATTCCCCAGGTAACTGTGCTGAACGTACAGCGATGTTCAGTGCCATTGCAGGTGGACAGAAGCCTCGCAGCTTCAAAGCGATTGCCATTGTAGGAGACACGGATGGTCCGATTGCTCCTTGTGGTGTATGTCGTCAGGTCATGTACGAGCTGTGTGAACCGGATATGAAAGTCATCTTGGGGAACATGAAAGGTGATCTGCAAGAGACGACTGTTGCCGAACTGTTACCTTGGGCTTTTGGGCCATCTGATCTGAATTCTGCCAAAAAATAAACCAATATTCCAGGCCTAGGCGCCTGAGGAGGAACATATGAAAAAACAAGCATTTAAATCCGGTTTTGTAGCCATTATTGGACGTCCGAACGTAGGTAAATCCACACTGATGAACCAGGTTATCGGACAAAAAATCGCGATTATGTCGGACAAGCCGCAAACCACTCGTAATAAGATTCATGGTGTGTATACATCAGAACATCAGCAAATCGTTTTCCTGGATACACCGGGTATTCACAAACGTCAATCCAAACTTGGCGATTACATGAACCAGACTGCTCTGAACACGCTCGGAGAAGTGGAAGCAGCACTGTTCTTGATTGACGCTTCGGAAGGAATGGGTGGCGGTGATCGTTATATTGCGGAACAGTTGAAAAATATCCGTACTCCTGTCATTCTCGTCATGAATAAAATTGACAAAATTGAGCCGGAAGCGTTGCTGCCCCTTATGGAGGAGTATCGCAAACTGCATGATTTCGCTGAAATCGTGCCTGTATCTGCCAAGCTGGGTAGCAATGTAAGCACCTTGCTCGAACAGCTTGGGAAGTATTTGCCTGAAGGTCCACAGTACTATCCTGATGACCAGGTCACTGACCATCCGGAACAGTTTGTATGTGCAGAGTTGATTCGTGAGAAGATTCTACAGATGACTCGTGAAGAAGTACCTCACTCCATTGCTGTAACGATTGAAGATATGAAAGTACAGGATAACGGTGTCGTTTATATCTCAGCCGTCATATTTGTGGAACGGGACTCACAAAAAGGGATCATTATCGGGAAGCAGGGTGCTCTTCTGAAAGAAGTGGGTAAACGAGCTCGACACGACATTCAGAACCTCCTCGGTTCCAAAATTTTCATGGATCTATGGGTTAAAGTGAAAAAAGACTGGAGAAATCAGGATCGGGTTCTGCGTGACCTTGGCTTTGGCCGCGATTAATGATTTGAGTTTTATCCAGTAATTGCAACACATAGTTTACCTTGCAAGACTCCATCCTATTTGGTAGATGCAGACGTCATTTCCGAAGAGAGGATGAAATTCCGATGCGAGATTTTTCGTGGAAGGTTTTTGCGATGACGGGGGATGTGGAGTCCTATTTGTTATATACCGAGGCGTGTAACTCGTTAGGACAGGAGTCGGAACCTGCAAGGGAAGTGATTGAAGATGAAGAAGCCGAAGGATAACTGGCTAATTCGGGAATGGTTAGGTGACGAGGCATGCTATACAGGGTGGAAGGGATTGTCATCCGCAGCATGGATTACGGCGAAGGGAACAAAATTATTACGCTTTGCACCGAAAGCGGCGGGAAAGTAGGTGTACTCGTCCGCGGTGCCAAAAAGCCCAAGAGCCGACATGCTGCACTGGTGCAGCCGTTTACGTATGGTCAATATGTATATTTTCGCAATACGGGTCTAGGCACACTGAATGCTGGAGAGATTGTTGAATCCTATCATGAGTTGCGTGAAGATCTGGTCAAGGCCTCTTATGCCTCTTATGCGTGTGAACTATTGGATCGCGTGCTTCAGGATGAAGAGACAGGTACATTTTGGTTCAAACAGTTAAAGGCGTGTCTGCAGGCGTTGAAGGAAGAGAAAGATCCGGTTGTCATTACAAGTCTGTACGAAATGAAAATATTACAGGCATCCGGTTATGGTCCGCAGTTCGATGAGTGTATCTCCTGTAATCAGGAGCGACCGGATGAGCAGTTGTTTATCAGTCCAAGACTTGGCGGCGTCCTGTGTCGTGCATGCAAACATTTCGATCCTCCGGCGATGTCAGTCAGTCCAAAGGCTCTGAAGTTGTTGCGCTTGTTCGCGCAGTTGGATCTGCAGCGCTTGGGGAATATATCAGTGAGTGAGTCTACCCGTGATGAGATCAAAAAGCTGATGCGTGCCTTTATGGATCATCAGCTTGGTCTGAATCTTAAATCCCGTTCTTTCCTCGATCAGATGGAGAAGTACGGGATTTGAGGCGTTTATGTGGAAGTGAAACTATATCTTGACTTCATACTAGATTTTATATATTATGAAATATAATTTCTCTTTATGAGACATGCATTGAACGAGAAAGTAAAAGACTGGATTTATTGCATTTATGGGGACAAGTCGTTGTAGAACACTTGGATATCATGAATAAGCGAGTTGGGGATGGTGGGAGCCTGACTGAATCGGTCTTTGAAACGGCACTCGGGAGCATGAATGGACACGGAAAAGTGGGCTGGAATCAACAGGATTATCCTGTTGGATCCAAGCCAAGTAGGGTGGAACCGCGGGAATAGCTCTCGTCCCTACGTCTGTACAACAGGCGTAGGACGGGGGCTATTTATTGTTGTCTGCGCCGTTCTAAGCTTGCTAACAAACCATTGAAAAGGAGCATGATTATGAATTTTCAGCAGATGATTCTAACGCTGCAACAATTCTGGGCCGAGCATAACTGTATTATTGTCCAGCCATACGATACGGAAAAAGGGGCAGGTACGATGAACCCGATGACCTTTTTACGTTCGCTTGGACCCGAACCTTGGAAAGTGGCCTATGTAGAGCCTTCCCGTCGTCCTTCGGACGGACGTTATGGTGAGAACCCTAACCGGCTGTATCAGCATCATCAGTTCCAGGTAATCATCAAGCCTTCTCCGGACAATATTCAGGAAATTTATCTGGAAAGTCTGAAGCGTCTGGGCATTGATCCGCTTAAACATGATATTCGGTTTGTTGAAGATAACTGGGAGAATCCTTCCCTTGGTTGTGCAGGTCTTGGTTGGGAAGTATGGTTGGACGGAATGGAGATTACGCAATTCACGTATTTCCAACAGGTTGGTGGAATCGAGACGAATCCGGTAGCTGTTGAAATTACGTATGGTATGGAGCGTTTGGCTTCTTACATTCAGGAAAAAGAAAATGTGTTTGATCTGGAATGGGTGGAAGGTATCACTTATGGTGATGTATTCCGTCAGCCAGAATTCGAACATTCCAAATATACGTTTGAAGTATCTGATGTCAAAATGCTGTTTACACTCTTCAACATGCACGAAGAAGAAGCAAACAAAGCCATGGCGCAACATTTGGTATTCCCTGCATATGACTATGTGCTGAAATGTTCCCACACGTTCAACCTGTTGGATGCACGTGGGGCCATCAGTGTAACGGAACGTACGGGTTACATCACTCGTGTCCGTAATCTGGCTCGTCAAGTCGCTGCAACATATATGGAAGAGCGTGAGAAGCTAGGCTTCCCGCTAATCAAGAAAGGGGGAGCCGAGCATGTCTAAGGATCTGTTGTTTGAAATCGGCCTGGAAGAAGTACCTGCCCGCTTCATGCGCGCAGCAATCGCACAGCTGCAAGAGCGTGTCGTGAAATGGCTTGACGCATCCCGTATTGCTTATGGTGAAGTGAATGCGTATGCCACACCTCGCCGACTGGCTGTTTTGATTCAGAATGTGGCTGAAAAGCAGGAAGATATCGAGGAAGAAGTGAAAGGTCCTTCACGCAAAATTGCACTGGACGACAGTGGCAATTGGAGCAAGGCAGCACTCGGATTCGCCCGCAGTCAAGGTGTTGAACCGGACCAGTTTACGTTCAAGGAATTGAACGGTGTCGAATATATCTATGCAACGAAGAGCAGTAAAGGTGTGGAAACGGCTTCTGTGATTGGCGAGGGACTGCTTTCTGTATTACATGCCATGACGTTCCCGAAATTCATGCGTTGGGCTTCCTATGATTTCAAATTTGTACGTCCAATCCGCTGGATTGTGGCTATGCTCGGCAGTGATGTCATCGATCTGGAAGTGACAGGTGTCAAGTCTGGTAATGTAACTCGAGGACATCGTTTCCTCGGTAAGGAGGCCGTGATTTCCAACCCGTCTTCATATGTGGAAGTGCTGCGTTCCGAACATGTTATTGCAGATATCCAGGAACGTGAACAGATGATTGTATCCCAGATTCAGGCATTAGCTGCTGAGAAAAAATGGGATATTGCGATCAAGGAAGACTTGCTGGAGGAAGTCCTGTTCCTGGTGGAGACACCTACAGTGTTGTTCGGGACATTCGACTCATCATTTTTGAATATTCCACAAGAAGTATTGATTACTTCCATGCGTGAGCATCAACGTTATTTCCCTGTACTGGACAATGAGGGACAATTGTTGCCATTCTTCGTGACGGTACGTAACGGTGGAAGTGATTCACTGGACGTTATTGCAAAAGGGAATGAAAAAGTACTGCGTGCACGTCTGTCTGATGCCAAGTTCTTCTATGAGGAAGACCAGAAGCTACAGATTAAGGATGCACTGTCGAAGCTTGAAAGTATCGTCTTCCAGGAAGAGCTGGGTACGGTTGGAGATAAAGTACGCCGTATTCGCAAGATTGCCGATGGAATTGCTGCCAAACTGCAAGTATCCGGTGATGTTGCCGAATCCGTTAGCCGCTCAGCAGATATCTGCAAATTCGATCTGGTGACACTGATGGTGGGTGAATTCCCGGAATTGCAAGGTGTGATGGGTGAGGATTACGCTCGTAAAGCTGGTGAAAAAGAAGAGGTGGCCAAAGCCGTATTTGAACACTATCAGCCACGTTTCGCCGGAGATCAATCCCCCGCTTCTCTTGTCGGTGCCATTGTGAGTGCTGCGGATAAAATGGATACAATCGTGGGATGTTTCTCCATCAACATCATTCCAACGGGTTCTCAGGATCCGTATGCGCTGCGCCGTCAGGCTGCAGGTATTGTACAGATCTTGCTGGATCACAAGCTTCCGCTGACATTGTCAGACGTGTTCGGAGTGGCACTTCAAGTGCATGCCCAGATGAACCTGTTGAAACGTGCAGATGAAGAGGTTCGTAAAGATCTGCAAGACTTCTTCGGTCTTCGTGTGAAAAAATTGTTGTCCGAAACCGTCCGTTACGATGTAGTGGATGCCGTAATTTCTTCCGGATTCGATGATATCAGCGCTGTGGTTCCAAAAGGTGAAGCGTTGATGGCGGCTGTTCTGACAGGAGACGCATTCAAAACAACGGTTGAATCGTTCAACCGTGTGGGTAATTTGGCTGCCAAAGCATCCAATGCTTCCGTACATCCAGAACTGTTCACAGAAGATGGAGAGCGTCAGCTACATGAGTCATGGAGCAAAACGAATGCAGAATATCGTCAGGCGTTAACTCAGCATGATGCTGCTGAAGCACTGGCTATTGCATCCGCTTGGAAGGATGGTATTACCTCATTCTTCGATTCGGTCATGGTTATGGCTGAAGATGAGGCTGTCCGTGCGAATCGACTTGCCTTGCTCGCGGCTATTGATCGTGACTTGAAAGGATTTGCTGATTTTTCCAAGTTGGTTTGGTAATTGGGCGTAAATCATGAGTCCTTTTCCACAGACTTGGAGCAAAGCTAAAATTCAGTATTAAAGAAGGATATATGAGGGTATAAATATACGGAACGGGTTGTGAAATGTATTTTTTACAACCGCTCCGTATTTTAGCCTTTGATTTCCCTTGTTCCGGCAGAAGGATTTTGCCTGGCCGAGGTCGTATATTACAATATGCAGCTATTTTATGAAACCGGGTGGTCTGGGTTTGAGTGAGTTAAATATACGCCACATTGTTGTGGATGGTGATGCTTGTCCGGTCAAAACCGAGATTGCGCAAACCGCTCGCCTTTTCAACATCCCTGTACTGTTAGTCTCTTCATTTGATCATTTGCTTCAAGGAGGAGAAGGGGTGCGTACCGTGCAAGTGGATCGAAGTGATCAGAGCGCAGACCTCTATATTGCTAATCATATTAAGCCATACGATGTGGTTATTACTCAGGACTATGGACTTGCGGCACTTGCGCTTGGCAAACGTTGTTATGTTTTATCCTTTCGTGGTCGTGAATTCAACGATCGGGACATTGATTTCATGTTGGATTCTCGTCATACTGCGGCCAAAGCACGAAAAAGAGGCCATTACGGGAAAGGCCCAAAGCCTTTCACAGAGCAGGATCGAGAAATTTTTCAACATAAACTGACAAAACTTTTAAAAGATTTGCAGGAGAATGTGTAAGTTTATCGAATTATATTTACGTGTTGAAGAGATGAAGGTGGCCAGTGATGAGTACCGGACAAGGCGGTATACCCGAAAGTATTATTGAATCGGTGTTACAGCAGAATGATATCGTCGATACGGTGAGCCGATTTGTGCATCTGACCAAGCAGGGGAAGTATATGAAAGGCCTCTGTCCTTTTCATTCCGAGAAGACCCCTTCGTTCACCGTTACACCTGAGAAACAAATTTTCTACTGCTACGGTTGCGGCACGGGCGGAAATGCCATCAAATTCAGGATGGAAATCGAAGGGTTATCCTTTCCCGAGGCTGTCAAGACGATGGCGGAAGAAAGCCACATCTCTATGGGGGACTGGCAAGGGCGTGAATCTGCTCATGTGAATCCGGAGACGGAACGTCTGTTGGAGGCCTATGAGCTTACCGCGAAGCTGTATCATTTTTTGTTGAAAAATACAGAACACGGCAAGTCAGCCATGGAGTATTTACGCTCACGAGGTTTTGGCGATAAGTTAATTGACCAATTCCAGATTGGTTTTGCACCAAATCGATGGGATACATTGGTACAATTTCTCGAAAAACGTAACTATCCGCTCGAAGAGATGGAAAAGGGTGGGCTTCTCTCACCGCGAAATGAAGGTCAGGGATATGTGGATCGATTCCGCGACCGGATTATGTTTCCGATTAACGGCAGGAGCGGTAAGCCAATTGCATTTGCAGGGCGCATATTGGGAGACGGGCAACCGAAGTATCTAAATTCACCGGAAACCCGGTTATTTAACAAAAGCCGTGTTCTCTATAATCTGCATCATGCCAAAAATGCAATTCGCAAACAAAGGCAAGCCATTTTGTTCGAGGGATATGGTGATGTCATCTCCGCATGGGATCAGGATATCCAGAATGGTGTTGCGGCAATGGGTACTGCGCTAACTGAGAATCAGGCACTGATGCTCAAAGGCATGTGCGACGAGGTCATCATATGTTATGACGGTGACCGTGCAGGACAGGCTGCTGCACTCAAAAACTTCCCGATTCTTGAGGAAGCCGGATTGCAGGTCAAAGTGGCTCTCATTCCTGAGGGACTTGACCCGGATGATTTTATCCGGAAGCATGGTGGTGAGCGGTTCCGAAACCAAATTGTGGACGGTGCTGTGACCACTACAAAATTTAAACTTATAAACCTAAAAAAAAGCCATATACTGCTAGAAGGTGGCGGACAAATCGCCTATTCGAAAGAAGCAGTAAAATTGATTGCCCCCTTACCTTCTCCAACAGAGCGGGAAGTATATCTTCGTGAACTGGCTGCAGAAGTGGACGTATCCTTCGAAACATTGAAGCAGGAGTGTAATGAAGAGCGGGAAGCAATGAAAAATAACCTCCAGTTTGGGGATAATAACCCGAAAAGGTGGAATAATGGTAGGCAACAAAATAGGCAGGTGCCTACACCCAATCTGTTGCCAGCTTACCACGCTGCGGAACGCAAACTAATCGCCTGGATGTTGCAGGATGATGAGGCCGCCCAGTACGTGAACGAGCATCTTGGTGAAGCTTTTAACTTGGATGATCATGCAGCTATTGCTGCTTATCTATATGCCTACTATGCGCAAGGCAAACCGTCGGATACAAGCCGTTTTATGTCTTCACTGCATGACGATCGCCTGGAAAAAACGGTCAGTTCAATCTCGATGATGGATGGTCCAGGTGAATGGAGTATTCAAATGCTCGATGATTGCATCAGGGAAGTGCTGAAGTATCCGCGTAAGAAAGAGTACGATTTGAAAAAAGAAGAAATGATTGCTGCAGAGCGGGCAGGTGATTCTGTACGCGCGGCACAGATTGCAATTGAAATGATTGCCCTAGAGAGACAGTGAACGTCTGATTATTGGATGTTTCTAGGGAGGAGGGAGTCGAGTTATGGCGAATGATCAGCATACTGAACTAGAAACAGAATTGACACTGGATCAGGTTAAAGATCAATTGATTGAATCAGGTAAGAAAAGAGCTTCGCTGAATTACAAGGAAATTATAGAGAAACTCTCTCCTTTTGAGCAGGATGCAGAGCAAATGGATGAGTTCTATGAGCAACTGAGCGATCTGGGTATCGATGTAGTGAATGAAAATGATGAAGAGGTTACACTTCGTCCTAGTGAAGATTCCGAGAACAACACCAGAGAGGGAGAGGACGAATTCCACTTTGATGATGATCTGAGCTTGCCGCCAGGTATCAAAATTAATGACCCTGTCCGTATGTATCTCAAGGAAATTGGTCGTGTGCCATTGTTGTCGGCAGATGATGAAGTTCAACTGGCCAAACGGATTGAGAACGGGGATGAAGAAGCCAAGCGTCGTCTCGCTGAAGCGAACCTGCGTCTCGTAGTCAGTATCGCCAAGCGTTACGTTGGACGTGGAATGTTGTTCCTTGATTTGATTCAGGAAGGTAATATGGGTCTGATCAAAGCGGTTGAGAAGTTTGACCACAAAAAAGGATACAAGTTCAGTACGTATGCTACATGGTGGATTCGCCAGGCGATCACTCGTGCTATTGCTGACCAGGCGCGTACAATTCGTATCCCTGTGCACATGGTGGAGACGATTAATAAGCTGATCCGGGTATCCCGTCAGCTGTTGCAGGAACTTGGGCGTGAACCGACTCCAGAAGAAATCGCTGCTGAGATGGATCTGAGTGTAGAGAAAGTTCGTGAAATTACGAAGATTGCACAGGAACCGGTTTCTCTTGAAACACCGATTGGTGAGGAAGATGATTCCCATCTGGGTGACTTTATTGAGGATCAGGAAGCACTTGCTCCGGCAGATGCTGCTGCGTATGAGTTGCTGAAAGAACAGCTCGAAGATGTACTGGATACATTGACTGAGCGTGAAGAGAATGTTCTTCGTCTACGTTTTGGTCTGGACGATGGACGGACGAGAACGCTGGAGGAAGTGGGCAAGGTATTTGGTGTTACGCGTGAGCGTATTCGTCAGATCGAAGCCAAGGCTCTTCGTAAATTGCGCCACCCGAGTCGTAGTAAACGACTCAAGGATTTCCTCGAATAATCGAACTATGGGAGACTTTCCGCAAGACGCTTTAGCGGCGGCGGGGTCTCCTTTATTTTTAATTTGAACGTCTTGATTTCTTGGTTTTGGAAATTCATCCTTGAAATGTTTGATTGGATTTTATTTTATCGCTTTTCCTTGTTCAATGCAAATCAATAAATTAAATGAATGGTGTAGGTGCTTCATGAAACTTTCGAATCGATTACAGCGAATACATGATCAAATTCCCGATGGTAGCCGCATGGCTGATATCGGTTCAGATCACGCGTTGCTGCCAGTAGCCGCGATCCGCAGTGGAAAAGCCGCAAGTGCCGTTGCTGGGGAAGTCAACCCTGGCCCTTATGATGCGGCATGCAAACAAGTCAGCGATGCTGGCATGAAAGAAAAAATTACGGTGCGACGTGGAGACGGGCTTGAGGTGATCTCTGCGGGTGAAGTGGATGTCATCACCATTGCAGGTATGGGTGGGGCCTTGATTGCTTCTATTTTGGACAGAGGTATATCCAAACTGGAAGGAGTTCAGTTACTTATTTTGCAACCGAATGTGGGAGAGGACATCCTCAGACGTTGGTTGTTGGAGCATCACTGGGTGGTTGTAGCAGAACAGTTGCTCGAAGAAGATGGCAAGATCTATGAGATTATAACGGCGATGCCACAATCCGTAAGCCCGATTGCCAATGTTGAGGTGTATCGTACACGTCCGCTTCAAGGCGGGGCGGAATTGACTGAAGATTTGCTGCTACGGATGGGACCATATTTGGTGGATCGTCCAACGGATGTATTCTTTGCCAAATGGGAAAGTGAGATCGTCAAACTGCAAGGGGTTGTAAACTCCATCTCCAAATCGGATCAGGATTCTTCCCGGGACAAGGCGGCTGAGGTAGAACGTCTTATCGCAAACTTGAAGGAGGTTTTGGCATGTTTGCCAAAGGTCAAACTGTAATTCAACTGATGGAGCAGCTCGCTCCAAAACATCTGGCTGTGCCGGATGACCGCATCGGTCTGCAGCTCGGCAGTTTGCAAAAAGAAATCAGTCACGTGCTTGTTGCTTTGGATGTGACGGATGAAGTGGTGGACGAAGCAATTCGTATCGGTGCCAATCTGATTATCGCTCATCATGCCATCATTTTCCGACCGGTTAAGTCACTGAGTACGGATACGCCTATGGGTAAATTGTATGAAAAGCTGATTAAGCATGATATTGCTGTCTATATCAGTCATACGAACCTAGACGTAGCCGAAGGTGGCATAAATGACTGGATGGCCGAAGCACTCGGCATTGAGAGCAAGGAATCGCTGGAGGATGTACATACAGATCATCTGTACAAGCTGGCGGTATTCGTACCACGAACGCATCATGAACAGGTGCTTCAAGCCATCCTCGAAGCTGGAGCAGGCAGTATCGGTCAATACAACAAGTGCAGCTTCAATACGGAAGGTATAGGAACATTTGTACCCGGTGAAGGGACACAACCGTATATTGGTACCCAAGGGCAGATGGAACGTGTAGAAGAAATGCGGATTGAGACAATCGTGCCTCAGAGTCTGCGCAGTAAGGTCGTACAGGCGATGCTTAAGGCTCACCCGTATGAAGAAGTTGCCTATGACCTCTATGCAATGGATTTAAAGGGCCGTACGCTCGGCCTGGGACGCTTGGGACCCCTTAGGGAGCCTAAGACATTAGGTGAGCTGGTGGAGGTCGTGAAGACCCAATTCAACGTGTCTCATGTTCGTGTTGTTGGAGATCTGAACAAGACAATCAAAAAGGCAGCAGTTCTTGGCGGCTCTGGCAGTCGTTATGCGCTCACAGCCCGCTTCAAAGGTGCAGATGTTATTGTGACCGGGGATATCGATTATCACACGGCACATGATGCGTTAATGGCAGGCATGTGCATCATTGATCCAGGGCATAATTCTGAGAAAATCATGAAACCGAAAACAGCGGATTGGCTTCGTTCTCGATTGGAAGATAAACGATATGAAACGCAAGTTACAGCTTCTGAGGTAAATACGGAAGTATTCCAGTTTATCTAAAAGGACAGGTGATGTCGGATTCCCAGTAATATTAAGCTTGTCTGGGAACCCAAATGCCTGTATACTATGTAATGTTGTTCGGAAAGCTTGACAGACAATCGCTGGTGGCCTTTGTTGCCACGAGAGGAAAGTCCGGGCTCCACAGGGCAGGATGCTGGATAACGTCCAGTCAGCGCGAGTTGAAGGATAGTGCCACAGAAATGGACCGCCGATGGCCGGATTTCCGGCACAGGCAAGGATGGAACCGAGGTGTAAGAGACCCCGAGGAACGCTGGTGACTTCGTTCCTGGTAAACCCCATCTGGAGCAAGACCTAATGGGACACAGTCAACTCTTCGGAGGAGACAGCCTTAGCCCGAGGTGTGTCTAGGTTGGTCGCTTGAGCTGTGCAGCAATGTATGGCCTAGATAGATGATTGTCGCTTCTGGTGGGAGGGTAGTTCCCGTATGAACCACGAAGAGCACAGAACCCGGCTTACGGTAAGCTTTCCTAACTGCAACAACAGCTTTACAGTGTAGTCCACCTATCAGTCGAGGACAATCCGTGAGATTCACCGATGGCCTGACTGATCAGAAGGACCCATGAAATTTACCACAATCGCATACTTCCTGTTCATGACAGGTCATATAAAATACGGCGGCAGTTCCGAGATTCTCGGTCTGCCGCCGTATTTGTGTTATATCAAGTAAATGTTTCGTGCACTTTCACATTCTATGAATGGAAACAGTTGAATGACAGTGAATTACAGTGTAACCACACGGTCAGATTGTAATTCGGCATGCCAGCGCTGAATGGCCCGATCCATTCGTTCCACGGCTTCAGGGAGAAGCTCAGGATCTGTATGCGTAAAGTTGATTCGCATCCGGTTCAACTCTGGTGTGCCCGCATAGAAGGAATCACCTGGGACAATGCACACTTTCTCTTGGATACCGTAAGTGAACAGATTGCTTGCCAGCATGCCTTCAGGTAGCTGTAGCCACAAGAACATGCCACCTTGAGGTGAATTCCACGAGATACCTTCCCATGATTTGGCTGCCATGAGTGTAGTCAGTGTTTTCATGCGTTGCTCGTAATCCTGTGAAATATGGCGGATATGCGCATCCAGATCGAAAGATTCAAGCAATGCATGAAGAGCTCTTTGGTCGATGCTGCTGGAATGCAAGTCGGCACCCTGTTTGGCCCGTGCTGCCATTTTGACAATGTCGGGAGCAGCCAGTATCCAGCCGGTACGAAGGCCTGGTGCTACCGTTTTGGAGAACGTACTGGTGTAGATAACATTGGAAGGGGCGCCATAGGAGGCTGCATCCAGTTCTGCGAGAGCAGGGACATCCAAATGTTCCGGATTGAATCGAATTTCGCCATATGGATCATCTTCCAGAATGAGCACACCATACTTGCGGCACAGATCCACAGCTTGTTGTCTTCTTTCTCTTGACCACACTTTACCCGTAGGATTGGAAAATGTTGGGTTGATATAAACAAGCTTTGGACGATGAAGTTGAAGCTGTTCCTCCAGAGATTCAGGCAACATGCCATGATCATCGCAGGCTACACCGTGAGATTCAGCCTGATAGGAATGGATAACTTGCAGAGCAGCGAGGTAGGTTGGTGATTCAACCAGTACGCGGTCACCCGGGTCGAGAAGGATGCGGCACACCAAATCAATGGATTGTTGTGAACCTGTAGTGAGAAGCATGTGGTCTGGTGAAGCGGGAATGCCCTTGGATTCAAGACGCTCGGCAATTTTGGCGCGAAGAGGACGGTATCCTTCAGTCTCCGCATATTGAAGAGCGGCTGCTCCGCTCATAAATACTTTTTCATATGCAACGCGGATGGCTTCCAGCGGGAACGAAGTTTGGGCTGGTAATCCACCTGCAAGTGAAATCATTCCAGGTGCCTGGGCGGCCTGGAGCATGTCGCGAACGACAGAGGACGGGGTGTTTTGTGCCATTTTGGACCAAGGGATACTCATGTTATTCTCATCTCCTGTTATTCACTGTTATACTGATATTATAAACTATAATAGACGGACTGCACTATAACAGTAAAATGAAGATCATAACAGTTAGGGGGAGCGCGTATGCATATTGAATTAAAACGGGGAAGCAGTACCAAATTGTACGTGCAGATTGCGCTAACGATTGCCGATCGCATCAGATCAGGACTCATTGAACCCGGAACCCGACTTCCTTCTGTTCGTAAAATGACCGCCGATCTGGGTGTCAGCCTGGTCACTGTATCCAAAGCGTATGCTGAACTCGAGGCCATTCAATTGATCACCTGCTCCCAGGGTAAAGGTTGCTATGTAAGAGGCGCGTTGCACACGGATCAGACGGAGGAGCTGGACCGGACGCAGCGGATGAATGGTAATAGTGAATCCAGTACGCCTTGGAATTGGCAGATGGCACTGGTGGATTATTTACCAAGAGCACAGCTCTGGAGACATTTTGATACATCACCTCAAGTACGGGTTGAACTTCATATGTCAGCGATTCAGCCTGAACTTTTGCCTACTCGCGAGATTATCGATAGTGCCTACCGCCTTTCCTCGGATCATGCAGAGCGTATGGCCGCGTATGGATCTTTTCAGGGAGATCGGGAACTCAGACAGACCTTTTCGGAACATTTTGCCGAGCGTGGACTACAGGTGACACCTGAACGCATGCTGATTACAAGTGGCGCCCAACAAGGAATTGATCTGGTGGCACGGACTTTTGTTGGACCCGGCGATGTAGTGTACATGGAGGCGCCGAGCTATACCGGAGCCATTGATGTGTTTACAAGTAGAGGTGCGAAGATCATTACGGTTCCGATGGACGACGAAGGTATGCGTATTGATCTGTTAACCCGGTTATGTGATACATATCCTCCCAAGTTGATCTATACAATCCCGACCTATCATAATCCAACAGGCATTACGATGAGTGCAAGAAGACGAGCTCAGCTCCTGAATCTCGCGCAAAGTTACCACTGCCTCATTCTGGAAGATGACCCGTTTGCAGATCTTTATTTCCGTGACCCTCCCCCGGCTTCCATTAAATCGATGGATGGGACAGGTCACGTTGTGTACATCAAAAGCTTCAGCAAGGTGTTATCTCCTGGTTGCCGTATAGCCTGCGCTATTGCAGACGGAAGTGTATTGACCCGGCTTGTGGCTGCGAAATCTACGGCCGATTTGGGGAGCCCGCTCCTTACACAGAAGGCATTGCAATCCTTTATTCAGAATCAGTACGGGGTGTATGTATCCCACTTGAGGGATGAACTGTATTCTCGCTTATGTGCAGCAGCTGAAGTACTGAAAGAGCATGCACCTGTGGGGATGCACTGGCGTTTGCCGGATGGGGGACTCAATCTGTGGCTCCAACTGCAGGATAACTTGGATATGCGTGAACTTCACCGTCAGTCACTTGCCGCCGGGGTGTCTTTCCTGCCAGGTTCCGCCTGTTATGTGGGTGAAACGGATACTTCAAGTCTGCGCATTTGCTTCACCGTGACGAACGTTGAGCTTTTGTGTGAAGGGCTGCGTGTACTGTGCTCTGTCATTGACAAGGTTACACCTCAGGAAGGTGGGGCATTGGCGGACAGGCTACCGCTCATATAATTTTTCGGAGTATGGACATACATCCAATCCACTTTCGACCTGCTGCAATAGGTTATAGTATCACCAGAAAGGGAGTTGGTTTTGAAATGAACCATTACTGTCCACCGCTTTGTCCGATTGTCTGTGACCCGATCCAGGTTGTTGAGGATTACTACATCCCACAAATCGTGCCTGTAATTCACCCGATTGAAGTTATCAAAAAACATCACTGCGTTCCAATTCACCACCACATGTACCCAGTTGTTGTCAAAGAGGAAGATTCTTGCTATGTATCCAGTCACAACACGAAGAAAAAATCCGTGAAAAAATCAAGCAAAGCCCGCACAACTTCTCGCAAACGCTAATCGCAGCGGGTGCCCCGGGGAATTGGATATAAACCAAAGAGCAGCGTACGCCCCGGGGCGCAGCTGCTTTTGTATTTTTTACAGATTATCCACATTACGCTTACTGCGTATACTTTTTCATCGTATTATCCATTTGTTGTCTGACATGCTGGGGCCAGAACTGCAGAGGAGCGCTGTTGCCTGATGCGGCTTGCAGTGCTTTATAGACATCGATCTGCCCATAGCCGAAATACTTATCGTGACCCGGATCACCGAGGTCAATGACACTTTGGCGCATTAGATCCATCACTTCCGTGTTGGTTAAGTCCGGGTTCAAGGAACGAATCAATCCTGCAAGTGCTGCTACATGCGGGCTAGCCATGGATGTACCAGACAAAGCTGCATACTGATTGTCCGGATACGTACTTGCGATACTGGACCCAGGGGCCATCACATCCACATAATCCCCGTAGTTGGAATAGGAAGCTTTGCTCATATCCGGGTCCGTAGCGGACACGGCAAATACTTCCGGATAGGCAGCAGGGTATCCTGGACGCTCGGTATTATCGTTCCCTGTAGCTGCAATCAAGACGATATCCCGGTCAAAAGCGTATTTAATGGCGTCATGAAGAAATTGGGCATCGGCGTAATTGCCAAGACTCATGTTGATGACTTTGGCTCCATGATCAGCTGCCCAAATGATACCTTCAGCAACGGCATACGTGGTGCCTGAACCAGAGTTGTCCAGTACTTTGACCGGAAGTACCTTGTTATACCAGCTCATGCCTGCCACGCCTTCGTTATTGTTAACAATAGCGCCGATAATGCCGGCAACGTGTGTGCCATGTCCCACATCATCCAGCGGTTGGCTTCCCGGATCGACCACATTATATCCCTCCAGGAGCTTGCCTTTCAGATCAGGATGATTCAAATCAACCCCTGTGTCGACCACTGCAACGATAACGTCCTTGTTTCCCTTGCTAATATTCCAGCCGCGATTTGTCTCGATTGCAGGCAGGTTCCACTGATAATCGGAGAACAAAATATCGTTGGGTATCGTTACATCTGTTTGTTCAGTTACAGTGTCATTGGTTAAATACATGTAGTGGGGTTCCATATAGAGTGGATTCCATTTGCTTTCGAAATAGTTATGCAATTGCTTGTAATTCATGTGTTCTGACCGAAAAACATACGTGTATCCCAGCTTACGCGCAGACTGCGTTCTTAGATCAGATTTAATGATACGCATATCCCGGTCACCAGGATCCTGCCGAAAACGGATAACAATTTCATTTTCGTAAAAATGACTGGCATTGGCATTGTCGTGCCCTGTTTTTACCGTGATTTCGTTAAGGGTATCCGGGTGAACGGACTCAATTTTGAACTTACCTTCACGCGGATATGGGATCATGCGCAGATTTTTGCGCTGGTGTTGCTCAACAGCACTCAATACGTTCTGACTGAACAAGGCGATCACAGCTCTTTTACCATCTTTCGAAGGTTGCCCCATCACAAAGTATTTTTCTTTTCCCAAGGGGAAAGAAGAGGATTCGAAGCTTTGACGTTTGTTTACCGCTTTTTTGGCAAGGTTTAGAGCGTGTTCAAGCTTCTGTTGCTCCAGCTTGCTACCTTGCTTGGATGCCTGATCAAATGGCTTGTTGAATGATCCGTTGGTATCCATGAGATGAATGGATCGAATATGTTTATGCGAACGTTGGAGATCCTTCACGTATTGATTAAACTGCGCAGTATTCATAGTGGAGGTTTTCTCCAGCATGATACTGAGGTGCTGTTTGGCATCCATGCGGGTCAGATGATCTGTTGCTTTGACATCCTGTACTTTCAATCGCTGTTTGTTCGTGTGCTCTTCATGGGCAGAGTCGGAAAGGGCGCTTGGCTTAGGTTCGGGACGATTGGATGTTGGAAGCAGAAGAGTCAGGGCGAGTGCTCCCGCACCAGCTGCTATGGCCCAGTTAATCCATTTCGGTCTGGACATGGGGATGGAACCTCCTTCGTTCATTTTGGACAATCATCAACAGTGCTTCATCATTGTCACTGGTTGTATCTATCGTTAGGATAAGCGGATATTTTTATGCAACCGAGTTCGAGTCTAACTGCGCATAATAGGCATGTTTGATGGTAGAAACGGAAAGCCTGATTAAGGGATACCGCTCGTCATCTTTTTATGGTAGGATTATAGCTGAGAATTCAAAGGTCAGGGGAAAACCACCGTTGGCCGACCTATATGTAAGGACTTATTTAAGGGGGAGCTACCTTTATGTCAGCAGCCAATGTACAGAAAACATGTGAGTCAACTAGGGAAAAGTTAAAACCGGCTATCGATCGGATCGAAAAATTTTTGAATGAAAATGCCTTGCCTGAACTGGATCAGAATCAGACGGAAGAATCAACAGCCTTCTACAAAGGATTTCTTTCAGATCTCCGTCATTTGCTCGTTTTTTCTGAAGTTTCTTACGAAAAACTTGGCGTTGTGCTGCGTCGTGCCAACTTTGATGTCGATTTTGCCGAAAAGGCTCTTTATAATACGTATCACCAATGCGTAAACAGCTTTTTCTATCCTAAAAATGAATGTTATTCTGAAGACGGAAGATATGCTTATACGGGACAAGATGCCATTCGTTTCCGTGACAAGCCAATCCGTTCGGTACGGGATGTCATTCTTGAGGTTTCCAAAACGTACGAAGAATTGCGCGATGATCTGGCATATTATGAAAGTGACTACCTGACTCAGCGCCGTATGCAGAATCAGCGTAATCACGCCTAATTCCTGTTAAAACCTGATATGAAATTGGACAAAACCGCCCTTGTGGCGGTTTTTTTGTGTCTTTATATAAGGATCAGACCAAGACGAGATCATGTCATCATCTGGCATTTCGACGGGGAATATCGGTTTTGTGGCGGGGAGACAATAGTACTCGAGGTGATAAAAAATGAGCCAAGACAAACCTATTGTCAAATGCAGCGTCTCCAACTGCAACTTTTGGGGAGAAAACAACTTCTGCCAAGCTGATGCCATCATGATTGACATTGACCAACATGCCACCCGTCGTCTGCATGAAGAATTTGCCGGTGAAACATTTGACTCTGACCACCATGATCATGCACGTACATCCTCTGCAACATGCTGTCACACGTTCAAACCCAAGTGAGCAGTCATCCCTATTTCATAACGGAGGTGCTTCCAAATGAAAAATGACGATAATAAGTTTAATTTTAAAGATCGCCCTGAAACCAATGTAGAAGGTGAAAAACAGCGTATGCGTGTCGATTATCCAAGAAAAACACATCGGGAAGAATATGGGGCAGAGGTTGCTCCTCCGACTGTGGTAAGAACTGGAGGCACCGAGCGTTCAGAACACGTACCTGAGAAGCATGAGGCAGACCGTGTTATGGAGTCAACAGGCAAGGTCGCGGGTTACATGGGGCTTGCCTTCGGGATCGCGTCCTTATTCATGTGGTCAATCGTACTTGGACCGGCAGCAGCCGTACTGGGTTACTATGCCTATGTGAATGGTCGGAAAACAGCGGGAGCTTGGTCCATTGGACTGGGTATTGTAGCCACGCTCAGTTATTTTTTCATGATTCCATTCGCTCGCTAGAGTATACAATTGTTCATTCAATAGCCTTCTGTTCTCACCCCAATGTGGTGATATACAGAAGGTTTTTTTCGTATATGTGCAGGTTAGGCGGCGTGATACATTTATTTTTTTGAAAACAATGGAACCTTGCTGTAAAACGATGTAGAATAAGGTCATAATACGCTTAATTATACGGGAGTGGATATAACGCATGCAGATTGATCCACGCGGATCGCGGCAGTTGTTGGAACTGCAATTGTCCAATGTGAATAATAACCAAACCAATGGATCAGCCCCAGATGCTGGTTCAACAGTGGATTTTGCCAATATGATGGACGGGCTGTTAGGCACGGGTTCCAATGCGACGAACATGAACGGTTCAACCGAAACGGTCTCCAAAAGATCCAGTGATGGTCTTTTGTGGCTGCAACTTGGAAGCACGTACAATCCGGATATGAATACGGCAGGGTCGTCCTCTGTCTCCAATAACATCGTTGAGTCTTTATCCGATACCGGCATTGTGGATTCCGGTGCATCTGTACCTACGGATTTTGAATCTTTGATTGCGGAGGCAAGCGCCAAGTATGGTGTTCCTGAATCGTTGATCAAAGCCGTCATTGATACAGAATCCAATTTTAACCCGAATGTGGTGTCCTCCGCAGGTGCCAAGGGTCTTATGCAATTAATGGATGGCACGGCTGCAGGGCTGGGTGTGAGTAATTCATTTGATCCTGCCCAGAACATTGATGCGGGTACTAAATATCTTTCCCTTCAGCTCCAGCGTTTCGGTGGAGAAGTGAAGATGGCACTTGCAGCATATAATGCAGGACCGGGTCGTGTTTCACGTCTGGGTGTGTCGAGTGATAGCGAACTGATGAGTGTGCTTAACCGTCTGCCTTCAGAAACTCAGAATTATATCTCCAAGGTGGAGAAGGCACAGTCGAAATATGTGATCTAAACTCACAGAAAGACATTGGCGATAACCATCATAGGCAGGATGAGATCAAATGTGGGGACAGTGGCGCTTAAAACCGTCTGTTCCCAGTTGGTCTTTTTGTGTTGTATGGGTATCGTGTTACAATGCTCACAGTAGATTCATGAACGAAGAGATAAGGGAGGTCTAACCTCATTTGAAATATTTTGATTATGCTGCAACCACACCTCCCCATCCGGATGTGATTCGTACGATGGCCGAAATTATGGAGACACAATTCGGAAATCCGTCCTCTATTCATGGATATGGAGAGCGTGCAGATCAATTGTTGCGTCGTGCTCGATCCGGCTGTGCTGCGGCAATAGGTGTTAAGCCTGAAGAGATTGTGTTTACTTCCGGTGCGACCGAGAGTAATAATCTCGCGATAAAAGGTGCAGCATTACGTTATCAGTCACGTGGCAGACACATCATCACAACAGCTACCGAGCATGCCTCGGTGTATGAAAGTTTTATGCAACTGCAGCAGTGGGGATGGGACGTGACGCTAATTCCTGTCAATTCCGATGGTGTGGTGAATGCTCAGCAGGTTGTAGACGCGATTAAGCCAGACACGGTGCTTGTGAGTCTGATGCATGTAAACAATGAAACAGGGGCCATTCATCCGATTGGAGAGATCGGCAAACAGCTCAAAAAGAAAGCACCACGCGTGCTTTTCCATGTGGATGGTGTGCAAGGGTTTGGGAAAATGGAAGCAGCACCTGCCGCTTGGGGTGCAGATCTGTACAGTCTGTCTGCTCACAAGATCCGTGGACCGAAGGGTGCAGGCCTCCTGTATGTGCGAAGCGGAGTGGAGCTTACGCCATTATTGTCAGGTGGATCACAGGAGCAGGGCCTAAGAGCAGGCACAGAAAACGTGGCCTTGCTGGTAGGTATGGCAAAGGCCATGCGGATGGCAGCAGAAGATCAGGTTGATTTTGCCCGGCGTACAACGGTGTTCCGTGATCGATTAATGGAAACGATACGTGCCATTCCTGAATTTGAATTGAACAGTCGCCAAGAGGGGGCACCTCATATTGTGCATTTCTCCTATCCCGGGATGAAGGCAGAAGTGGCGCTGCACACCTTGGAGCAACTGGGCGTAACGATATCCACCCAATCGGCCTGTTCTTCACGTTCGGCTGAACCGAGTCGGGCTCTGCTTGCGATGGGCAGAGATACAGCTTGTGCTGCTGGTGGATTGCGTATTAGTCTTGGAGATGAACATACAGAAGAAGATGTAGCCTTGCTTGAGCAGGCTTTACATCAGATGGTGGCGCAGCTGCGACCCCTCGAAAGGCGGATGTGAATGGATATGAAATATGATATGCTGCTTCTCCGTTTCGGAGAGTTTATGTTAAAAGGGAAGAATCGTGCCCGATTTGAAAAAACGATCATTACACAGGTGAAAGCCTTGCTTAAACCTTACCCTGGAGCGAGCCTTCGTAAAGAATATGGCCGTGTCTATGTGGATCTCGGCGGTGAATCACATACTGAACTGATTAAGGTGCTGAAGCGGGTATTCGGTGTAATGTCGATTAGTCCGGTTAAAGTCACCCCATCCGAGCTCGATGAAATTGTGAAAACAGCAGTTGCGTTTATGGACGAAAGAGAAGATGAATTCAAGGAAGGCACCACATTCAAGGTGAATGTAAGGCGGGTATGGAAGGAGTTTCCGAACTCTTCACATGAAATGAATCATTTGGTTGGTTCCCCGATCCTTCGGAAATTTCAGCAATTAAGTGTTGATGTTCGTCAACCTGATATTGAACTGCGAGTGGAAATTCGGGATCAGGGCACCTATATTTTCAACGAAACCATTCCGGCAGTAGGTGGGTTTCCACTGGGTACGAATGGAAAAGCGATGGTGCTGCTGTCAGGTGGAATAGACAGTCCCGTTGCAGCTTGGTCTTCCATGCGCCGTGGACTGGAAGTGGAATGTGTCCATTTCTACAGTTACCCGTTCACAAGCGAGCGTGCCAAAGAGAAAGTCATTGATTTGGCGCGTGTCCTTGCTGATCATGCAGGAACAATTAAGCTGCATCTGGTTCCATTTACAGAGATTCAAACGGCATTTACCCAACTGGGTCAGGATAACCTGATTATTACGCTGATGAGACGTTCAATGCTACGAATTGCCTCCAAACTTGCCGAGCGTGAGCGTGCACTCGCACTGATTACCGGGGATAGTCTGGGCCAAGTAGCGAGTCAAACTCTTCCGAGTATGAACGTCATTGGTCGTGCGACGGATCTACCGCTGCTGCGGCCACTGGTCATGATGGATAAACAGGAGATCATCACCCTATCCAAACAGATCGGAACGTATGACATATCTATTTTGCCATATGAGGATTGCTGTACTCTCTTCGTGCCAAAGTCGCCTTCAACCAATCCAAATCTTCGGATTGTGGATAAAATTGAATCGACAATGAGCCTGTTGCCAGAGTGGCTGGCTCAGGCGGTAGAGCAGACAGAAACGATCACACTGCATGCCGGTGAAACTTCCGTGGTATCCAATCAGACAGGTGATAATGGGTTAAAGGATGATTGGTTCTAAACTCAATAAAAATTAGCATGGCTGACATAATAAGGGCTATGTTAACTGCAAAAAAGGACTGTCCGATGTAATATCGTTCAGTCCTTTGCTGTATTCAGAAGACATTTTAGATTAGATACCCCTATGAATAGGAGCGCTGCTGTTCTCCTCCAGATCCCTTGTTGCTGGAGCTGCTGGAGCGTTTGCGATAACCGGCAAAGACTACACCTGCAATAACGACAACGATGAAGAGAATGCGCAATGCCGGATGTTCAGTAAAGTAAGGCAAGAGTCGCTGCTCCTCAGTAATCATATTGGAAGCCGTATACCCGAGAACGATGGCTCCAACATAGATGATCCAAGGGAAATGATTGATGAGCTTGATAAACAGGGTACTACCCCAGACAATGATCGGTACGCTGATTAAGAGTCCGAGAATGACAAGCACGAGATGCTGCTGCGCAGCTCCAGCGACTGCAATCACGTTATCTAATCCCATGGCTGCATCCGCGATCACAATGGTACGAATAGCGGTCCATAAGGAAGTTCCCGCCTGAATATCATTGTGTTCATCCCCCTGATCCGCCAATAATTTATAGGCAATCCAGATCAGAAGTATGCCCCCTACAAGCAAGAGCCAAGGAACCTTAAGCAACCATAACACAACAACCGTTGCCAAAATTCGAATCAGAAGTGCACCACCGGTTCCGTATAAAATCGCCTTTTTCTGCACGGAAGGGTGCAAATTTCGAGCTGCCAGGCCAATGACGATTGCATTGTCTCCAGCCAGAATAAGATCAATAAAGACAACGTTCAACAAAGCCAGCCAGAATGTGGGACTAAATAGCTCCATGGGATATGTCACTCCTTATATACTGTTCAATCATTAAGAATAGCATGGACAACTCTGACATACAAGTTAATGTGGGGGGATGAGGACATGGATACGCTATGGCTGTTAACTGAGATTTTAATGATCAATCTGGTATTAAGTGGAGATAATGCGGTTGTTATTGCGCTTGCCAGCAAGGATCTGCCACCGATACAACGTAAAAAGGCGGTATGGTGGGGGGCTTTTGGTGCGGTAGTGTTACGCTGCGTATTAACCTTCGTAGCAGTATTATTGCTGGGAATTCCGTTTATCCAGGCCGCAGGTGGGCTGCTGTTACTGTGGATTGCAGTGAAGCTGCTGCTTCAAAATGATGATGAAGTACATATTAGAGAGGCTTCGACGACCTGGAAAGCCATCCAAACGATTCTGATTGCCGATTTTGTAATGAGTCTGGATAATGTCTTGGCTATAGCAGCATTGGCGGATGGGGATCTGGCTTTGATCGTCATCGGGATTGCCATCAGTATTCCTATTGTCGTATGGGGGAGCGGTCTAATTGTTGGTTTGTTGAAGCGATTTCCGATTCTGGTATTCGTCGGCTCAGGCATTCTGGCCTTCACAGCAGGTGAGATGGTAATGAAAGATCCCAAGTTGGGAGAGTGGCTGGGAGGAATGGCATCAGAGGTGCATACGCTACTACCCACAGCGATGGCTTGTCTGGTAGTCGCGGTTGGAGGCGCACATAAATTTGTGCGGAAGAACGCATAGTTTGATTTTGAATAATTGCTTGGACATAGGGCCGTCTGAACCATCTGGTTTAGGCGGTTTTGTGTGGAGAGAAATATCTTTTCCATGGAGTTCTCATTGGGCTAGTCATAAGTTGCAGATTTTAGGGTAATACAGGTAAAGGGAGCAAGCAAAGTGCGACATAAAGTATAGTTTTTTGCCGAAACATCGGATACACTAGAAGCAGGATTACAGGTTAGGAAACCAACAGTCATCATGGAATGCGCATCGATTATAAGAGTAAAAGTACATAGCCAATGGTATAAGAGGTGATTGCAGATGAGGATGAGAAATGAAAAAGCGATTGGATTATTTATTGTAGTTGCGGGGATTATTATTTTGCTTGGCAAGTTTGGTGTGTTTGGATTCATTGGTCGTAATTTCTGGCCTTTGCTGATCCTGCTGCCAGGCATCGCCCTTCATGCGTTATATTATGCGCGTATTTCACCATCGTGGTCACTTGTTCCTGCCGGCATACTAACGGTGTATGGTGTTTTATTCAGTATAACGAATACATGGGGTGCAGGACTTATGAGCAGGCTGTGGCCAGCATTCTTGCTGGGGATCGCCATAGGTTTACTCGAATATGCAATGGCTGAGCGGAGAAGACCGGAATTTGTATTACCTGCGGCTTTGATCCTTGGTGCGGTGTCCATCATATTATTCGGATTCACCCTGCTTCAAACGGGAATAATCTATGTGCTGGCTGTCCTTTTGATCTTGGGCGGAGCCTGGTTATTGCTTGGTCGAGGACGTCAAGGGAGAGGCTGGTAACATTCCCAGTGGTCTTTTCGTGCGAAATATCTTGATTTTTACCTATAATAAACTATAATATAAGGGATATAGACATGCGTCGGGATATCACCGACGCTTATTTTGTGAGTAACCTGCGAAATTGCGGGAAGTTTAGTAGATAAGAATTGAAATTGGAAAGGATATGGATACAAACCATGCATTCAAGAGAACACATTCGCAATATTGCGATTATTGCCCACGTCGACCACGGGAAAACTACGCTCGTCGACAAGTTGCTCCAGCAATCCGGTACTTTCCGTGATCACGAAACGGTACAGGAGCGCGCAATGGACTCCAACGATTTGGAGCGTGAACGCGGTATTACGATTTTGGCCAAAAACACGGCTATAACTTATAAAGATTACCTGATCAACATTGTGGATACACCAGGACACGCCGACTTCGGTGGTGAAGTGGAACGTATCATGAAAATGGTTGACGGCGTATTGCTCGTTGTTGATGCATATGAAGGTTGTATGCCACAAACGAAGTTCGTACTTCGTAAAGCCCTGGAGCACAACCTGACACCAATCGTTGTTGTAAATAAAATTGACCGTCCAGCGGCTCGTCCGACTGAGGTTATTGATGAAGTACTAGACCTGTTCATTGAACTGGGTGCCAACGATCAACAACTTGAATTCCCTGTTGTATATGCTTCCGCATTGAACGGAACATCCAGCATGGATAATGATCCTGCGAAACAAGACGACAACATGATGGCGATCTACAATACGATCGTTAGTCATATCCCTCACCCAACAGAGAATGTTGAAGAGCCACTTCAATTCCTCGTTACTTTGATGGACTACAATGAATACCTTGGCCGTATTGCCATTGGTCGTGTTAACCGCGGTGTGATCCGTCAAGGACAATCGGTAACGGTTATTATGCGTGATGGTAAAAGTAAAACTGCACGTATCGAGAAACTGTTTGGTTTCCAAGGTCTCAAGCGTGTTGAGACAGAAGAAGCAGGAGCAGGCGACATCGTTGCGATTGCAGGAATCAAGGACATCAACATTGGTGAAACCATCGCTGATCCGAACAACCCAGAAGCACTTCCAGTTTTGAAAATTGATGAGCCTACACTGCAAATGACGTTCCTCGTGAACAACAGTCCATTCGCAGGTCGTGAAGGTAAATGGGTAACTTCCCGTAAACTTCGTGAGCGTTTGTTCAAAGAGTTGGAAACAGACGTTTCTCTTCGTGTTGACGAAACGGAAAGCCCGGATGCATTTGTCGTTTCCGGACGTGGTGAGCTTCACTTGGGTATCCTGATTGAAAATATGCGTCGTGAAGGATATGAGCTTCAAGTATCCAAACCAGAAGTTATCGTAAGAGAAGTTGACGGTAAGAAAACAGAGCCTATTGAGCGCTTGTTGATTGATATCCCTGAAGAGAGCATGGGTTCCGTAATGGAGAGCCTGGGCGCACGTAAAGCAGAGATGGTTAACATGGTCAACACAGGTAGTGGTCAAGTTCGTCTGGAGTTCCTGATTCCAGCACGTGGTTTGATCGGATATAGCACAAACTTCCTGACATTGACTCGTGGTTACGGTGTTATGAACCATGCATTTGACAGCTACGCTCCGGTAGTGTCCGGTCAAGTGGGTGGACGTCACCAAGGTGTACTGATCTCAACTGAAACTGGTACATCTACGTTCTATGGAATGATGGGCGTTGAGGATCGTGGTACGCTCTTCCTTGAGCCTGGAACAGAAATTTACGAAGGTATGATCGTTGGTGAGCATACACGTGACAATGATATCGTTGTCAACATTTGTAAAGAAAAACAACTGACTAACGTTCGTTCTTCAGGTAAAGATGATACGGTTAAAATTAAAACTCCGATTATCTTCTCGTTGGAACAGGCGCTTGAATATCTGAATGACGATGAATATTGTGAGATTACACCAAAATCTATTCGTCTTCGTAAGAAGATTCTGAACAAATCCGAGCGTGAGCGTGCAGAAAAACAACGCAAAATGGCTTCAAAATCTTAATAACAACAAAATAATTTATATAAGTTAGCATTTGATGGGCCCTACAAGTAACGAGAGCTTGTACAGTCTATAGTAGTGTAGGGATCAGAATCGATTCTGAAGAAGCGAAGCGTTCGCCTTTATCCCCGGATTTTACCATTGAGAAATGGATCAAAAAAATCTGGGGATAACAGCGATCGTAAGAACGAGCTGAGACCGAAACGGTCACGACGCACGTACTGGGCTCTCTAAGTTGCTAGAGGGGATTCCATCAACCAGTTAACTTATATCCTAGCATGATAACGAAAGGAGCTGGCTGTGCATGCAAGCATGGTTCGCGTCAAACCCGATCGTAGCCTACATCGTCATCTTTGTATTGATTACTTACGTATATAACAAGGTGTTTCGGGTACGTCAGAAATTACCGCTTGGTAAGGAAATCGTTCTCTATATATTGATGGCGATGGGCACATTCATGCTTCTTATTTTTCAAATCGACAAGCTTCCCATCATTCAATGTTTGTTGGTGGCAGTTGGTTTGATGTTGTTAGTGAGAGTGCGCTATTTTATTGAAGGTCGTCAAAAGAAAAAAGCGGAAGCTGCCGCTCGAAACTCATAAATCCTGTCTTGTACAGACCATCCGTTTTCCTTAGGGAAAGCGGTTGTCTTTTATTTAGACAAAAACAGATGTGATAAAGGTGTTGAAAATATGAACTCGAATTCGAACGGACTGCCTCCACGGAGACAGGCACCGACGCAATCCGGCGCTTCTGGATCGAAGAATGGCAAGGGTAAGCAGCCTAAGAAGAAAAAGAGAATGAATGCGTTTGGCAGAATCCTTTTAAGTCTATTGGTTATCGCCATTGTGGTAGGCGGCGGATATGCGTATTGGGTATACAATCAAGTCGTGGATACAGGCATCGACAAACCGGTACCTCCGGGGATGTCAGCCACAACGAAACCGATCACGATGCTGTTGCTTGGTACAGATAACCGTCCGGAAACTGGCACGTATCTCTCGGATGTCGTTATGGTGGCTTCGTTGAATCCGGAGACGAAGACGGCAACGATTGTATCTTTGCCCCGAGACACGCGTATTCAACTGGATGGGTATAAATCTAACAAGCTGAACTCCTATTATCCGAGGTTCAAGGCACAGGAAAAGACTACTGGCAAAAATGCAGAGGATCAGATGAAAGAGATGGTGGGCAAGTATTTGGATGTAGACATTAATTACACCACCGTCCTGAATTTCCAGGCTTTCCGTGATGCTGTCAATGCCGTAGGTGGCGTAGATGTGACTGTGGATAAAAATATGTGTTACAGAGATACAGCCGACGGTACCGATATCAATCTGGTTGCAGGCGAACAACATCTCGATGGTAAAGAGGCACTGGATTTTGTTCGTTACCGCAAATCGAATTGTAATCCAAAGACGGATGAGTCTAACGACTTTGATCGGAACAAACGTCAAAACCAAGTGCTGAATTCCATGCTGGATCAGATGAAATCTCTTGGCGGTATTACGAAGATTAGCAAAGTGATTGGTGCAGTTGATAAGAACATGACGACAGATGTGGAATCGGAACAAATGAAGAACTTTATCTCGACGTATTGGAATATCTCTACCTCAGATGTGCATTTTACTCCGGTTACCGGAGAGTGGAGAAGTCCGTATGTGTATATTAATGAGACGGAACTGGCCAATGCGAAGCAGGCTTTACAAGATACACTTTCTGGTAAAGTAACAACTTCACCTTCAGGTGAATAACGTTCATTCTTTTGGGATTGGAAGCACATTAATCGGTATGCTATAATAACATAAACCAAGTTTAAGAATTGCATAAAGAAGTTTAGGGGGGCTGGTTGAATGTCCGAAGCCGTCACACAATTAACTGAATCTCTTTTACAGCAATTCAAGAATGAGACCTTTGTGCTTCTGAGCACCGTGGATGCAGAATCCGGAGGTCCGACTTCAACAGCCATCTCCTGGATCTATGCGGAGAATGCTTCTACTTTTCGTGTGGCGATCGATCATCGTTCACGCCTGGTGAACAACATGCTCACTAATCCGCTCATTACGGTTACTGTCTTTGGAGAAGAGACGGTGTACGCAGTGAACGGACGTGCGACGGTACGACAAGATCCGCTGCAGGATGTTCCATTTAATATGTGTTGTTTCGACATCACGATTGAAGCAGTGAGGAATGCCCTGTTTTACGGCGCTCAACTGTCCTCTGTGCCTCAATATGTCAAAATATATGATCAGCGTGCTGCTGAGAAATTAGATGAGCAGGTTTTTGCTGCCATGAAAAAAGCCTAGTGAGAGATCACTGGGCTTTTTGTTGTCTTTTGTCCGTTGAATGCTGCTGCATTTGTTGTTCTTGATCCTCGTGTTCATCCGGATTTTGACGGACTTTGACGTCTTTCGGAAGTTGGGGAATAATTCGTCCCACCATGTCTGCGAGTTCTGAAGCAAAACCGGATATCGGGTGTCCTTGACGAATATGTTCACCAATTTCTTTAATTCGTTCAGTGACATCGGCATCGGCAGTAACAATAGAATCTACACCTTCGGGATCTTTGCGAAGCGCTTCGGCAACAGAGTACTTAATCGTACCCACCCGTGCACGTTCAAGTTCACCATCAACATCAATGCCCACTACGGCTGTATTACCCAGTATAACGCAGTTCGCATCTTCAACACCTTCCACTTGCTTGGCAAGGGCTTTCAGGTGATTGACTCGTTTCTCATTTGACATTCGTCCACTTTTATCATCTTCAACAATGTTCGTGTCATGGACTTCACCTGTATTTTCGTTGAAACGGTCCAGACGTGAAGGGTTCATTCGATCGTCCTGTGTATAGATCGGTTGGGTCCCATTCTGTTGATTCTCTCGTGTTTCAATATTGCCTCCATAACTTCTGGGATGTGACGTATGCGGCTCTTGTGAAGCACTTCGTGAAGTGTTATTACAACCGGTAATTAAGAAGATTAGAAGCAACGTGCAAACCCATTTTTTCATAAGTGTTCATCCTTTCTTGGAGTTTTTCAGAATGGTTGACAATTATTTTGTCCTAGTCGAATACATTTATGTATGGGAGCATGATTGTCCATGCCGCTGCTGATAAGATCATACGATCAAGATGAACTCGGGAATGAAGGGAAACGGGCTTCCTTCGAGGATAATACAAGGATTAATCCGACATTCCCGAGTTTTACGTTCCAGCCCATGCCTTTAACGACGCCGCTTTGGAGGGGATTGAATGAAAAAGATTTTTGTATTGGATACCAACGTGCTTCTGCATGACCCCAATGCCATATTTGCCTTTGAGGAACATGAGGTAATCATTCCCGCGGTTGTACTGGAGGAAATCGACTCCAAAAAAAGAAATGCCGATGAAATTGGGCGTAACGCCCGCAATGTATCCAGACTGTTGGATGGATTACGTGAGCTGGGTCACCTGCACAGTGGGGTGCCTTTGGCTAATGGAGGTAATCTGAAAGTAGAGTTGAATCATCGGAGTTTCGTGAAAGTTCAGGAAATGTTTGGTGAGGTGTCCAATGATAATCGGATTTTGGCTGTCGCGCTGAATTATCAGATTGAGGAAAACGAGAAGGAGATAGTTGAACGTCAAGTAGTGCTTGTCAGTAAAGATGTACTCGTGCGTATCAAAGCGGATGTACTTGGTCTGTTCACACAGGATTACTTATCAGATCGGACGGCAGGACTCAGTGAATTATATCCAGGCTATACAGCCCTAAAAGTTCATCCGTCAGTGATTGATGAGTTTTACACATATCGTTTTTTACCAATCAAGCCGTTGCAGTTGTCATATTCGCTCTACCCGAATGAATTTGTCATTCTCAAGGATGAGATGGGAACGAATAAATCGGCTTTGTTAAAAGTAAATACAGAGGGGACGAAGCTTGAGCCGCTTTTCCTCAGTAATGATAATGTCTGGGGCATTAGCGCTCGTAACGCGCAACAACGTATGGCACTGGAGCTGCTTTTAAATGATGATATCCCGCTGGTTACCATTACTGGTAAAGCTGGAACAGGGAAAACCTTGCTGGCGCTGGCAGCAGGTCTGCTTAAGGTAGAGGATGATCATAAATACAAAAAACTGTTGATTGCTCGTCCTGTCGTTCCGATGGGGAAAGATATCGGTTACTTGCCTGGTGAGAAGGAAGAAAAGCTCCGGCCATGGATGCAACCGATTTATGATAATCTGGAGTTCTTGTTTGACACCAAAAAATCCGGAGATATCGATAAAATTCTAATGGGGCTTGGCAGTATTCAGGTGGAGGCTCTAACATATATTCGTGGAAGATCGATACCTGGACAGTTTATCATTATTGATGAAGCTCAGAACCTGTCTCGCCATGAAGTGAAAACGATCGTATCAAGGGTCGGTGAAGGCAGTAAAATTATTTTGATGGGAGACCCTGAGCAGATAGACCATCCATATCTCGATTCCGCAAGTAACGGCCTGACGTATATCGTGGAACGGTTCAAACAAGAGGGAATCAGCGGACACATCATGCTCGAAAAAGGAGAACGCTCCAAGCTGGCACAGCTTGCAGCTGATTTGTTGTAAAATTCAGGTTATTTATTTCCCGGAAAATGTTACCTTGGAAGCCGGCTCTTGGAGCCGGCTTTTTGCTGAAAAAATGAGAAAGCGTTATTACACAGAACTCGATATCCTCTTATTATGCAAAAAGCCGAAAAAGTGTTTTTTGGCAGGGTAGGACAAGAGCACTACTTATTTGTTACAATAATTGCTGCAGGAAAAAACGAGGTGAGCAGGGAGGGAAGTTTATGAAGCGTAGACATCAGGTTGTTTTATTCGCGGTTTTGCTGCTTTCGTTAACGATCCTGTCTCCGAGTTTTGACTTCAGAGGTTCACAGCTTAATCAGGAACGTGATCAGGAAAAGGATGCCTTTCCTGGTTCTTCATCCCGTAATGAAGATGCTCAAGCTCCACTGGAGATTGTAGTCGCCATGTCGGATGGAGAGTTTAAAGCCTTTCAAAAGATAGCTAAAGAAGTTGCTGCTTCTCAGCTGGTAGAGATCAATCTTCGGAATGAGAAGCCGGATACATATAAACGTGTTCTTGATCTTGAATTTTCGCTAGGGGAGAACGGGGATATTGTTCTGCTTGATAGTGAGGAAGTGCAATACTATGCCCAAAAAGGGTATCTGTATCCGCTGAATGGCACAACATTGTCGAAGTCGCTTGGAGAGACGGTTGCCGGGTTACGTGGAATGACAGAGTGGAATGGTTATCAGTGGGGCATGCCCTTTGATTTTGATCCATACATTATGGCAGCACATTCTTCATTTCTGAAAAAAGCGGGTCTGCAGACGTTACCTCATAGTAAAGATCAGTGGGCCAAATTGACTCAACAAGCCATTGCGGAAGGAATACCTCTAATTGCATTGAACCTGAACGATGTGTACGGAACGAGTGGGTGGTTGCATCATTTGGAACCGGGGATGGCACCGGATCAAGTTAAGGGAGCGCAGAATTCTTCGCAAACGGGGGATTTCCAACAAGGAATGCAGTTAATGAATCAGATTCAACCGTATATCCTGGTTCAGGCTGACAATCCGGATTTCTCTTCATCTGCTGATCAGAAAGTAACGCCGATGATTGTATCATTGTTATCTCAATTATTAAATGCAGAACAAAGTACAGTTGATAAAGATTCCATGGAGCGTATTTCTATCGAAACGTTGGGACCTGTAAACTCTAGAAGTCTTGTCATTACTGCCGGTTCGGTTGAGGCGGAGGAAGCAAGTAGGTGGATTGAAGGCATGACATCTGCTGGTACACAGTTGAAATGGTACCAACAGACTAATCGGTTGCCCGCAAAGCAACAGGAACTGGATGTGGAGTCTGAGAAACTCGCGGAACATTACGATATGACCAAGGGACAATCCTGGTTTTCAACCGAAGATGTCCCGGCTGCAACGCCTGAAAGTCGTGCTTTGATTATCCGTTCTCATCAAAAAGTGCAACAGTTTCTAAAGGGAGAGATTACTGCCAATCAATACGTAGATAGTATCAGAACGACAAACTAACCTTAAAATGATATAGCAAGTTTTACTTCCAGTACGCCTTCACTCGTTGAAACATCGGTGGCTTTGACAAAGGATAAGATTTTCTGCGGATAGAATCCGAGATCGAACTCTCTTTCCAGCATTCGGCGAGTGGTGTCTGGTAATTCAAGCTGATTGAACACAAGTTTATCTACATGAAAACGAATGGAGTTTTGAGGTTCATTTTCTACCGTATAATGTCCTTCAATGCTTAATTGCAACTGATCTCGCTGACCGGAAGCTGTGATTTTGTCCTGATTGAATTCAAACGCAAAGTCTTCAAAAATGGGATTCTGAGAACGAAGAAAAGCATTAAGCTCATCTTGACCAATTCGAATCGTATACGTCGTTCCGGTTGTGGATATGCCTCCATTGTGCTCTTGAATAAAATCGGGCAGGTTCTGCATGGCAGATGCCAATGCTTTGAAATACCGTTTCACCTCATAGATGCCGATGTTCTCCCAATAAAGGGTTAATTCATCCATCAGTTTTTGAATCGCTGCCGCATCTCCGCTGGTGGCGATTTGGGTGTCCATTTCTTTTTGCAAGGCGACTACACGTTCCCGCTGGTTTTGTAGATTAGTCTTCATTTCAGATAATTCTGATGTAGTTTGATGAATCTGAGTGGAAGTCTGCTGCAAGTTGCGATAACGGTCCTGATACTTGTCCAGCACAGCCTGATCGCGTCCAATAATGATCTGGTAATAATCATACAATACGAACAGGTCTTTAAGTGACCTGGCTCCCAAGACAGTCATGAGAAGACTGTCACGTTCTCCCGTGTAGTAGGACCTCACCACAGCCCCGGCCCGATCTTGCTGAATATGTATCTGTTGCTCCTGTTCCTGAAGCTGGACGGATAATGTCTCGTATTGTTGAGCCAGCAGTTTTTGCCTTTCTGCGATGCGTTCGATTTCATGATCGATTTCGACGATGGATAGACTTTTTTGCAATATTTCACGTGTATCCTCGGGTGAAGACTCTCCATAGGCATAGGTAGAAGGTGGCTGTATGAATAAAATGATGCATAATAAAAAGGCGGCAATGCCGTATTGACGTTTCACCGATCATTCTCCTTTCCATTTCCTAAATGACAATAGTACAGGCTTGTTGCCTTCCAGACAATATATGAAACAAGTACGTAAAATATCCTTAGTGGTTACATAACACCACGAACAAACATGTATTCTGAAAACAACAAAAAAGCAATCCGACTGATGCCGGATCACTTTGATGTTGCAGGTGGATTAGAGCGGCAACCCCATTTGGAATACGGTCCAGTAGCTGAACCCCGTGAAGGTCACGATCATATAACCCCAGAAGAGCAATATGTACGTCCGTTCAGTGAATTTCAAGTATCCCAAAATGACAAAAAACGCAGTCTGCAGGAAAAAAAGCAAAGCCATTTCGACCAGATCTCCCGCAAAAGCCATCAGGCCAATCGCAAGCGTGAAGAACCCGAGTACCCGAAACATGCGTGCCACGGTAAATCCTCCTCTCCTAAGTACGATCATAGATTGTCTACACAACATTATACCGGGAAAGGAAAAACGTGTAAACAAATTTGGATATGAAAGCGAATTCTTTTTTTGTCCCAAAGCAAGTATAACGGGAGTAGTTTTACAGATGTTACGTATGAGCAAGCCTAAATGTGGAAATACATTTTAGTATGAAATCAATTCTATGAACTCTATGAGAGGCATAAGAATGAATGAAGCAGCTTTTATACCTAATTCACATACCGGGCTTCCGGTAATGCGGACGGTTATTTTAGGATGTTGTTAGGAGGGTATTATAGCATGACTGCAGTGAGACAGGATGCTTGGAGTACAGAGGACGATTTGATATTGGCTGAGGTAACTTTGCGTCATATTCGGGAAGGCAGTACACAACTGGCCGCTTTTGAAGAGGTGGGCGAAAAAATAGGCAGAACTTCTGCCGCATGCGGTTTTCGCTGGAACAGTTGTGTGCGTAAAAAGTATGAGTCTGCCATCAGCAATGCTAAGGCACAACGGCAAAAACGTAGTTATCTCAGAAAGCAGCCGGCTATGCTGGGACCGCAGGTTGCAGCTCTGTCTACACTGGATACCGAAGAACATCTGTACAAATCAGATGGGATTTCGGACGATTCATTATCTATGGATGCAGTAATTCGCTTCCTGCGACAATGGAAAGGAACAGTGCAGGAGAGTAGTCGTCAGCTCAAGATGCTGGAAAAGGAACTTCGGGAGAAAGAAGATGAATTGCTTGAACTGCGCTGCGAGAATGACCGTCTCTCCAAGGAAGTGAACGAAGTACAGACGGATTACCGTGTGGTGAATGACGATTATAAGGCTTTGATTCAGATTATGGATCGGGCTCGCAGACTCGCATTTTTGTCCGAAGAAGAAGAGGAACTCAAAACACGTTTCAAGATGGATGCCAACGGGAACCTGGAACGGATTGAATAGTAAGAACAAGTGTTTGATTTGCGAAACTCAGATATGAACCCGCCACACCTCCGTTACATGACGGTAGGTATGACGGGTTTTTAGTTTGCTGTTTTTGTTCTATGATAGATAAAATGAGAGTAACTACTGAAGCTGAGAGGAGCGAATCTTATGATCATTGACGTTGTAGGAGCAGGATCGCTGGGTCTTTTGTATGGCGGAAAACTGCTCGCGGCGGGTAATCAGGTTCGATTTTGGACCCGAACAACTGCTCAGGCAGACCTACTAAACCGTATTGGAGTAACTATCGTGGAACAAGATAGGAAGATACATATACAACCGGATCAGATACAGGCCAAACCGATCAATGAGCTGTCTGACACATGGGAGCGCACGCCTGGAGAATGGTTACTGCTAATGGTTAAGCAAACAAGCATTGACGATTTCATTCATGAGATTAGTCTATTGAAAGATCAGGTGCTGAATATCGCGTGTTTTCAAAATGGGATGGGCCATCTGGAGAAACTACAAGCTGCTTTGCCGCATTCACTTATATGTAGCGCGATTACCACAGAGGGGGCAAAGCGTACCGAGTACCAGGTGACTCGTGCAGGCACAGGTGAAACCAGACTAGGAAATCGTAACATAGATATAGAAGCTTCTACATCTATAGAGATGGAGAAAACATTTACTCTATTGAGACTTATGCAGCAGGCAGGATTTGACTGTACAGTGTCGAATGAAATCGATAAGCTGATATACAGGAAACTGTTGATCAACGCGGTCATTAACCCGCTTACGGCACTCTGGCGTATTCCCAATGGTGAATTAATCAACAAGGAAGAACGTAAGCGGTTTATGCGCCAGTTATATGATGAAACATTGGTGATCTACTCCGCAAGTGGAATACACCTAGATCAGGATATGTGGGAGCAACTGATTAGTGTCTGTCGTTCCACAGCCTCGAATACTTCCTCTATGCTTGCAGATGTTCTTCAAGGACGTGGTACAGAAGTCGGATCAATCAACGGACATATCGTAAGGATGGCACATAAGTCAGGCCTTGCTGCACCTACACATGGAATACTGCTTGATCTGATTGAAGGATTGTAACCGGAAGGAGTGAGTTAATGGGACTTTTTATTGTTTTAAGCATACTACCCTTTTTTCCGTTCTTTCTTGTATATTGGGGCATGTACGCATGGAAAAAAGACAAACGCACAGCAATGCGGACAGCAATGGATGTAACCACTTTTTTTCTTGTATTTTCAGTTTCGGCGTTATTCAACTTAACATTTGAATCGAATTTTGGTTTTTATCTGACACTATTACTCATACTACTAGCACTTGGATTCATCGGGGGTGCGCAAAATCGACTAAAGGGGAAGGTCGATGGGGGTAGAATGTTCCGGGCCGTATGGCGCATGGCCTTCATCATTATGAGTTTCGGGTATGTTTTGTTTACTTTATTTGGATTAATTAGATACTTCATGCAACAGATGTGAGGATACATAACGCAAAAGGGCTAAAAAATGTGTCGATTTTGTCGAAAACTGAAAAAAACATTACTTTCTGAAAAAGTAATGTAGATTTTTTTGACCGGTGGTTGTATAATCTATAAACATATAAACCATATCAATTTAGGGGGAACGTGTTAGATGAAAAGGAAAAGTCTATTAGTCCTTTTGACGCTGATTTTGGCGTTCGGTACCGTACTTGCAGCGTGCGGATCGAAAAACGAAGGCACAGGTAACACCGATACTGGTTCTGCAAACGAAGGAAATGGTCTTGCTAAAGATCAAATCCTGAAAATCAACCTGTCAGCTGAACCTCCTACGTTGGACCCGGCTCAAGCAAAAGATAGCCAAACCAACACAGTTCTGAAATTCTTGTATGAAGGTCTTGTTCGCATCGATGCTGATGGTAAAGAAGCTCCAGGTGTTGCTAAAGACTGGACAATCTCCGAAGATGGGTTGAAATATGTTTTTAACCTGAACCCGGAAGCAAAATGGAGCAACGGTGATGCAATCACTGCCGAAGACTTTGTTCGTTCTTGGGAACGTGCTTTGAAACCGGAAACAGCTTCTCCATATGCATACCAATTGTACTACATCAAAGGTGCTGAAGGTTACAACCTCAGCAAAGATGAAACATACACTGGTACTAAAATCACAGATTTCTCACAAGTAGGCGTTAAAGCTACTGATGAGCACACATTGGAAGTAACGTTGGAAAACCCAACACCTTACTTCTTGGGTCTGACAGCATTCTACACGTACTACCCAGTACATGCATCTGCTGACACGAATGACAAATTCTTCACAGACTACAAAAACATGATCGTTAACGGACCATTCGTAATGGATCAATACGCTAAAGGTCAAAAAATTGTTGTGAAGAAAAACGATAGTTACCATGCAGCTGCCGATATTAAATTGGCTCAAATCGATATGTCTCTGACTAACAGCAGTGCTTCCGAACTGCAAGCTTACAAATCAGGACAATTGGACTACACTGGTGCACCTAACGGTGAAATTCCATCCGACCAAATTCCTTCTGTAAAAGCGGAATTGCCGGACGAGTTCAAAGCTACTGGTATTGCAAGTACTTACTACTACCAGTTCAACGTAAACGAAGCACCATTTAACAACGTTAAAATCCGTAAAGCATTTGCAATGTCCATTAACCGTCAACTGATTGTTGACAAAGTAACACAAGGTGGACAAATTCCAGCATTCGGCTTTGTACCTCCAGGTATCCGTGGTGAAAACGGCGAATTCCGTGATGAGCACAAAGACGATTACTTCACAGAAAATGTGGACGAAGCAAAAGCATTGCTTGCTGAAGGTATGAAAGAAGAAGGTTACACAACATTGCCAGCTGTTACTTTGATCTACAATACTAGTGATGGTCACGCAAAAATCGCTTTGGCGGTTGCTGACATGTGGAAACAAAATCTTGGTGTTGATGTGAAAACAGAAAACCAAGAGTGGGGCGTATTCCTTGAGAACCGTCAAAATCAAAACTTCCAAGTAGCTCGTGCAGGTTGGTCTGCTGACTACAACGATCCATACAACTTCTTGGAAATGTGGACTACTGGAAACACAAACAATGATTCCAAATTCAGCAACGAACAGTATGACAAAGATGTTAAAGAAACTGTAAAATCTGCTGATCCAGCTACACGTATGGCTGCATTTGCTGACGCTGAGAAAATCCTGATTCAAGATGAAATGGGCGTTTTGCCAATCTATTACTACACTAACGTATCTTTGACCAAGCCTTACCTGAAAGGCGTACAACTTGATTTCAGTGGAGCTATTGACTTCACGCGTGCATATCTGGAAGAGAAATAAGTTGTTCTGAAGTCTAATATGATTACTTCGGGATATATATGTGGAATTCCATATATATCCCGATTTTTTTGTATGTGCACCGATTTTCCTTATAATTCTTGAAATTTCCGATAAATGGATTGGACTTTATTTCTGTCTAATTCTACAATCGATTTGTATACAAAATATTGTTTGTGGAGGTGTGCAAGGGTTGGTTAAGTATGTGTTGAAAAAACTATTATTTATGCTGCTATCGCTTTTCATACTCGCATCGCTGACTTTCTTCCTGATGAAGGCCATTCCTGGTGACCCGTTTACAGCAGAAAAAAAACTATCGCCAGAAATTCGTGCACTTTTAGAAGTTAAGTACGGTTTGGATAAACCGATGTATGAACAATACCTGAAGTATATGGGTGGAATCCTTAAAGGGGATTTCGGCGTTTCTATGAGGTATCTGAACCAGGATGTAACGGACATGATTACTCAAACATTCACAGCTTCACTGAAGCTTGGGATCTTTGCAATCCTTATCTCCATTATTGTTGGTGTATTGTTGGGTCTTCTCGCAGCAGTTTATCACCGCAAATTGATTGATGATGTCACCATGGTCGTCGCTGTCATAGGTATTGCTGTTCCGAGCTTCTTGCTTGCATCGTTATTGCAATATGTCTTTGCTTTCAAATTGGGATGGTTCAACGTTATGGGCTTCGATGGACCACTTGACTATGTGCTCCCTGTTGCAGCACTGTCTGCATCACCAATTGCCTTTATTGCACGTTTGACGCGTTCCAGCATGCTGGAAGTTTTACATGCCGATTATATCAAAACGGCTAAGGCCAAAGGTTTGAAATGGCCAGCGATTATGTTTAAACACGTTGTACGTAATGGTATTTTACCGGTAGTAACTTATGTTGGTCCAATGACAGCAAACATCATTACAGGTTCCGTTGTTATTGAACAGATCTTTAACATCGGGGGAATTGGTAAAGTATTCGTAGAAAGCATCACTAACCGGGATTACACCATGATTATGGGAATCACGATTTTCTATGGTATTCTCCTCATGTTGGCACGCTTCCTGACGGATATCGCTTATGTACTAATTGATCCTAGAATTAAGCTGGAAAGCCGGAAGGGGGCATAACGTTGTCTGGCACGAATAATAAAAAGAATGAAACGGCGAACACGAACCTGACTAGTCAGGCAGCGGTTAAACCGCAAGAAAGTGTATCCCTTTTTAAAGATGCCATGTACAGACTTGCAACCAATAAGGCTGCAATGATCAGTCTGAGTGTGTTGGTTCTTGTCGTGATTTTCGCTTTGATTGGTCCAACTTCTTTGTTTACAAGTTATAATTATTATTCCAATGATTTGATGAATGCCAACGCAGCACCTAGTGCCGAGCACTGGTTTGGTACAGACGACCTGGGTCGTGACGTGTGGGTAAGAACATGGGTTGGTGCCCGTGTATCTCTTACTGTAGGTTTGGCAGCAGCTCTGATTGACCTTGTTATTGGTGTAATCTATGGTGCAATTATGGGTTACTACGGCGGACGTGTTGATGGTATCATGAACAAGTTCTCTGAGATTCTGTACTCCCTGCCTTACATGCTCGTTGTTATCTTGTTGCTGGTTGTATTGGAACCAAGTCTGACAACCATCATCATTGCCCTCACCATTACAGGCTGGATCAGTATGTCTTGGATTGTACGTGGTGAGATTATGCAACTCAAAAACAGAGACTTCATTCTCGCGGCCCGCTCCATGGGTGCAAGTACAGGACGTCAATTGTTCCGCCACTTGTTGCCAAATGCGATTGGCCCGATTATCGTAACTTTGACATTGTCAATTCCTAATGCGATTTTTGCTGAGGCGTTTCTGAGCTTCCTCGGACTTGGTGTATCTGCACCGAGATCATCCCTGGGATCCATGATCAATGACGCACTCACAGGCTGGACGCTGTATCCTTGGCGGATGTGGTTCCCGGCAGGTCTGATGGTTCTGACTATGCTTGCATTTAACTTGCTCGGTGATGGTTTGCGCGACGCGCTCGATCCGAAATTACGTAAATAGAAATAGGAGGTGGGATTATGGAGCCGATTTTAACAGTCAAGGACTTGAGCGTATCATTCTCAACGCGCTCTGGTGAATTTGATGCCGTTAAAAATGTGAGTTTTGAAATTGGCAAAGGAGAGACGCTGGGGATCGTAGGTGAATCTGGTAGTGGTAAGAGTGTTACCGCCCAAACCATCATGAAATTGATTCCCTCCCCGCCTTCGAAGGTCAAAAGCGGAGAAATTACTTTTCACGGGCAAGACCTGCTGAATAAGACGGACAAACAAATGGAAGCGATTCGTGGTAAAGATATCGGTATGATCTTCCAAGATCCAATGACTTCATTGAATCCTACCATTAAAATTGGTAAACAAATTACTGAAGTATTGCGCAAGCATCAGAACATGTCCAAACAAGTGGCGAATAAAGCGGCTTTGGAGATGCTGGAACTTGTAGGTATCAAAAATGCGGCTATCCGCATGAATCATTACCCACACCAATTCTCTGGTGGTATGCGTCAGCGTGCCATGATTGCAATCGCGCTTGCTTGTCGTCCATCTCTTCTGATTGCAGATGAGCCGACAACTGCACTTGACGTTACAATACAGGCTCAAATTCTGGATGTAATGAAAGACATGCAGCAAAAGCTTGGAACATCAATCATGCTCATTACGCATGACCTTGGTGTTGTAGCAGGTATGTGTGACCGTGTGGTTGTTATGAAAGAAGGCGAAGTTGTTGAAACAGGAACAACCGCTGAAATCTTTAATAACCCTCAACATCCATATACGATTAAATTGCTAAATGCTTTGCCTCGCCTGGACGAGCCCAAAAAGGAAAAACCAGCTCCGGCTGGTATTATCAAAGGCAGCAACAAGCCTCTGGTACAAGTGAAAAACTTGAAACAGTACTTTAATTTGGGTAAAGGTAACATTCTCAAAGCGGTCAATGATGTAAGCTTTGATATCTTTGAAGGTGAAACACTTGGCGTTGTAGGCGAGTCCGGCTGTGGTAAATCCACAACAGGTCGTACTATTCTGCGTCTTTACGAGCCAACGGGTGGAAATGTTAACTTTAACGGAACGGATATCTACAAGTTGTCCCCGCGCAAAATGAAAGAAATGCGTAAAGATATGCAGATGATCTTCCAAGATCCATATGCATCCCTTAACCCGCGTTTCAACGTAATGGATATTATCGGGGAGTCCCTGGATATTCATGGCCTGGCTTCCAGCTCTAAAGAGCGTAAGAGACGAGTGGAGGAGCTGCTTGATCTGGTAGGTTTGAATCCAAGTCATGCACTGCGTTATCCACATGAATTCTCCGGTGGTCAAAGACAACGGATCGGGATTGCGCGTGCGCTTGCTGTAGACCCTAAATTCATCATCTGTGATGAGCCATTGTCTGCACTGGATGTATCCATTCAGGCGCAGGTCGTTAAATTGCTTGAAGAACTTCAGCAACGTCTCGGCTTGACATACCTGTTTATTGCGCATGACTTGTCGATGGTTAAACATATCAGTGACCGTGTAGCTGTAATGTACATGGGTAAAGTGGTTGAGCTCGCAGAAAGTGAAGAACTGTATGCGAACCCTGTTCACCCTTACACCAAAACATTGCTTTCAGCGATCCCTGTACCTGATCCGGAAGTGGAAGCGAACAAGCGTCGCATCTTGCTGCCGGATGAGCATATGAGCCCGATTCAGAATGGATCTGGCGGTCCTGCTAATGACCCGTACAACCTGGAAAATGCTCAATTGATTGAGGTTTCCAAAGGTCACTGGGTTGCAGAACCTTACGTATAATAGAATTTCTAAAGTGATATGCTATTATTGATGTATTAATTGCCGCCGACTTGTTCGGCGGTTTTTTTGTTTTTTTAATTACTTTCTTTTGACGAAGCGACCCTGAATTCGGTACAATCAAGAAAGGCTCTTTGAAGCAGAATAGGAGGCAGACCTCATGAACGGTATTACCGAGGCACTCCGCAGCGGATCTAAACTTGCAGAAGATTATATCTGTTCAAGAGATGCTGCGCGTGGCCTTTACGAGTATGACATTCGCTGGGAATCAGGACTTCAGGCACGTGCCGAGTGGTTGGACCAATCGGAAAACACACGTATTGATCGTCGTGATCTGGCAGAGTATTTACGTATATATAATAAACGGGTGAACGACCATGGGGAGGTTCATGCGTCCATCACTCGTTTGGCAGAACAAGGTGCATTGGTGGTTACAGGAGGACAGCAAAGTGGTTTGCTCACCGGACCACTGTTTGTCATATACAAAGCCGCCAGCGTAGTGGCAGCTGCGCGTGAAGCCGAAGAGAGGCTTCAACGCCCGGTAGTTCCAGTATTCTGGATCGCGGGTGAAGACCATGACTGGGATGAAGTTAACCATACGTATCTGCCTGATCACCAGGGAGACATGAAGAAAGTTAAGTTACAAGGACGATTCGCAGGAAGGGATTCTGTGAGTAATGTTCAAGTGGATACGGAACAATGGATGAATGTAATCGAACAGGTGGAACATCTGTTACCTGATACGATATATAAACCAGGATTGATGAAATGCATCACAGAAATCCATCAATCCAGTTCGAATCTAAGTGATGCCTTTGCCCGCATGATATCTGCTTTGTTTGCCAGCAGTGGACTTGTTCTAATGGATGCATCAGATCCAGACTTGCGCAGATTGGAACAGCCTGTTTTTGAACGGCTGATCCGTAGTAATGAAGTGTTGCGTAACGCTTATATGCAAGGATCTTCGTTGGTAGAACAAGCTGGTTATGCTATGCCTGCCGAAGTGGCGGAGGATGGAGCCAATCTGTTCTATATCCATGAAGGCGCGCGGTTGCTTTTGACGTTGAAGGATGGCTTGTATACGGACCGTAAAGGTCTGGTTTCTTTCACAGAAGAGCGTCTGCTCCAGGAGCTAGAGGAACATCCTGAGCGCTTTAGTAACAACGTATTAACCCGGCCATTGATGCAGGATTCCGTTTTGCCTGTAACTGCTGTTATTCTGGGGCAAGGTGAAATTGCATATTGGGGTTTGACTCGCGAAGCATTCCGTCAGTTTGGGCTGCAAATGCCTATTTTGTTGCCGCGGTTGTCCTTCACCATTATGGAAGATGTTCATCACAAACATATGAAACAATATGGACTTTCCTTTCAGGATGTTCAGTATCATATGGAAGACAAGAAGGAGCAGTGGCTTGCGCTGCAGGAGACATTCCAGGTGGAGGAACAATTTGCTAAGGTTCAGGAAGCCTTTCTTGATCTGTATGGTCCATTGTTGGATGAGATCTCGGAGATTCATCCGGGGTTGGAACGAATTGGGGATACCAATTTGAGTAAAATCACCGAGCAAATGCATTATCTGAAGCAGCAGACTCACAAAGCCATCGAAGATAAACATAATGTGAGTCTAAGGCACTGGAACGGCATTCAAAACTCCTTATTCCCAACGGGCAAACCGCAGGAACGAGTACATAATGCACTCTTTTACCTGAATCGTTATGGCACCGAGTGGATCGATGAACTGATTAAGACCTCAAGCGAATTCCGTGGAGAGCACAAGGTTATTGCACTGTAGAGACCTTTATAATAGAAGAAACACATACACGAGGAGGACATGGAATGACTACACCTGCATTGCAAAACAGTATTGTTAAAGATATGGGACTCGCTTCAGAGGGTCATCTGAAAATTGACTGGGTAGAAGCACATATGCCGGTATTGAACCGTATTCGTCGCCAGTTTGAACAGGATCTACCTTTTAAAGGTTTGAAGGTTGCTATATGTCTTCATCTGGAGGCAAAAACAGCTTACCTGGCAAAAGTGATCCAAGCCGGTGGAGCAGAAGTGACGATTACGCACAGTAACCCATTGTCCACACAAGATGATGTCTGTGCAGCATTGGTAGAGGACGGCGTAACTGTATATGCGAAGTACAACCCGGAACCTGCAGAATTCAAATCACTGCAACTTCGTGCGCTTGAGGTGAAACCTGATCTCATTATTGATGATGGCGGAGATTTCGCGACCATTATTGCATCTGAGCGTCCTGACCTCGCAGCGACCATTCGCGGTGGAGCAGAAGAAACGACAACGGGCATTATTCGTCTGAAAGCATTGGCGAAAGAGGGCCAATTGAAGTTTCCGATGGTAGCAGTTAATGACGCTTACTGCAAATATCTGTTTGATAACCGTTATGGCACAGGACAGTCCGCATTTGACGGTATTATTCGTACAACCAATCTGGTGATAGCAGGAAAAAATGTAGTGGTTGCCGGATATGGCTGGTGTGGTAAAGGTGTAGCGATGCGCGCCAAAGGTCTTGGAGCGAATGTGATCGTAACCGAGATAGATCCAATCAAAGCGGTAGAAGCACATATGGACGGATTCCGCGTCATGACGATGGTTGAGGCGGCTAAATTGGGCGATTTCTTTATCGCAGTAACAGGCAATAAGGATGTTATCACAGGTGAGCACTACGATGTGATGAAGGACGGAGCAATCTTGAGCAATGCCGGTCACTTTGATGTTGAAGTGAATAAACCTGAACTGGCTAAACGTTCGGAATCGATTCGCACAGTTCGCCGCAACATTGAGGAATATCGTTTCAAAGATGGTCGTAAAATGTACCTTCTTGCAGAGGGTCGTCTGGTGAACCTCGGTGCAGCAGATGGTCACCCTGCCGAAATTATGGATACGACGTTTGCTCTGCAGGCGCTTGGTCTGCGTTATGTGAGTGAAAATTATGCTGAACTGGGTAAGAACGTGGTTAATGTACCTTACGATATCGACCAACAGGTTGCCAGCTATAAGCTTGAAAGCCTGAATATTGGCATTGATTCCTTGTCAGCTGAGCAGGAAAAATACTTGGATAGCTGGAAGTTTTAAGCTCAATCCAATATTTACAAGCTGATGAACTGATTCAAAGGGTATAGAATGGTTTATTGATGATATGGCTCATGTGCGGGTAGACATACGGTTGTCCGTTTACGGTAAACGTTTTTGATCCTGAGTGACAGGATCAAAGACGTTTTTTTTATGCTTATAAATTAAAAAAATCAAGCAATGCAAGAAGGGTTTTGATTTTTTTGTGCGAATCTATTATGCTTAGGTGGTGGAAAGTGGGGCAAAGTGGGAGAATCGGGTGAGGAGTGAGTGGGCCAATGTTTATGGGGGAGTTCCAACATAGCATTGATGATAAGGGTCGGGTTATCATTCCGGCTAAATTCCGCGAATCTCTGGGACCGTCTTTCGTTGTCACACGGGGTTTGGACCAGTGTCTTTTCGTGTACCCCATGGAGGAGTGGGGGGTCATGGAACAGAAGCTCAAAGCACTGCCATTGATGAAATCTGATGCACGTGCGTTTACCCGGTTTTTTTTCTCGGGTGCAACCGAATGTGAACTGGACAAACAGGGCAGGGTAAATCTGCCGGGCAATTTAAGAGAGTATGCCAAGCTGGACAAAGATTGTGTTGTTCTTGGTGTGTCAAACCGGGTGGAGATTTGGAGCAAAGGCATATGGGAGAGTTATTTCAATCAATCCGAAGAAGCATTCAACGACATTGCCGAAAAGCTGGTCGATTTTAATTTTGATTTATAAAGTCAGGAGGGGTGCAGGTTGTTTCACCACATAACCGTACTCAAAGAAGAGGCAACAGAGGGATTAAACATCAAGCAGGACGGTATATACGTGGACTGCACTTTAGGCGGTGGCGGACATAGCTCCGTGATTGCTTCCAAGCTCGGTTCAGGAGGACGTCTGATCGCACTTGATCAGGATGATTGGGCTTTGGATAATGCTCGCGAGAAGCTCGCTGCCTATGGAGAACGTGTAACATTGGTGAAAACCAATTTTCGAGATCTGGAACAGGTACTCAAGGATCTGGATGTACCGATGAAGGATGGTGTACCACAGGTCGACGGTATTTTGTACGACTTGGGTGTGTCATCTCCGCAATTCGATGAAGGAGAACGTGGATTCAGCTACAATCATGATGCTCCGCTTGATATGCGAATGGACCAGGATGCAATGCTCACAGCCAAAGAGATTGTAAACGAATGGTCAGAAGAAGAGATAGCTCGGATTTTCTATCGCTATGGCGAAGAGAAGTTTTCGAGAAGAATTGCCCGTGTAATCGTTGCAAAACGAGCTCAGTCTACCATTGAAACCACTGGTGAACTCGTAGAACTGATCAAGGAAGGCATTCCGGCGGCAGCTCGCCGTACCGGTGGACATCCTGCTAAACGCAGCTTCCAGGCATTGCGGATTGCTGTCAACGATGAGTTGGGCGCGTTTGAGGAAGGCCTGCATCAGGCTGTTCGTTGTCTAGCACCAGGAGGACGTGTATCTGTTATTACCTTCCACTCCCTTGAGGATCGGATATGTAAACAGATTTTCAGCAGTTATCTGGAGAAATGTACATGCCCACCCGATTTTCCGTTGTGTGTATGCGGCGGTAAGGGTACCCTGCGTTTAGTTAACAGAAAACCGCTGATTCCAACGGAAACGGAATTGGCCGAAAATTCACGTGCTCGTTCAGCCAAACTGCGCGTAGCCGAGAAATTGTAGATCAAGAGTGGAGGGGAGAATCGGAGTATGGCATATACACGTGGTAATCTCGCTGTAAAAGAAAAAGCGTCCCAGGAACGTGTGACCCAGCAACGATACAAAGAAACCACCAAAGTGGTGACCCGTCGTACGGGTCTTCCGGCACGCGAGAAGATTTTGTATCTGATTACCCTGGTTGCAGTGATCCTTGTTGGAGGAGCCTTGATGTCTCGTTATGCTCATATCTATGATCTGAACAAGCAGGCACAAGCCACGATTTCGGAAGTCAAGGGGTACGAGAAGACGATTGCAGACCTGCAAGTGGAAAAAGAAACATTGAACAACCAGGTTATTGAAAATGCAAAACAACTGGGTTACGTTGAAGCTTCCGATAAGGATGTCATTTATGTACCTCGCTCCACAAGTACGAAATCAACAGGTACTGAATCGTCCTCCAATACAGCAAGCAGTAAGTAAAGAGGTGTTCCGATGATAAAAAGAATAAAGATGCGCACGTTGCTTATAGGGGGATGTATTACCCTCTTTTTTCTTGTACTCGTAACCCGAATCTTCTTCATCCAAGTTGTGAATGGCGGTGTATGGCAGGAACGGGCAGCAGGTTTGGTAGAGCGCGAACAGACAATTAAGGCTGCACGTGGGACGATCACGGATCGAAATGGTAACGTCCTGGCAACAGATTCGCCTGCATACACAGTTTCTGTTAATCCCCTCTTGATCGATGAACTCGGGATACAGGATGTTGTCACGGAGAAGCTCTCTAATCTTCTAGGTAAAAATGAGAGTGAGATGCGTGCTCTGGTTACAGCAAAAAACAAAGATGGGGAATTTTATCAGCAACGTGAAGTGCGCAGTGAAGGATATAAGATCAGTCCTGAGCTTGCGGCACAAGTCAATGAGCTGCGTGAAGAGTTGCAAGATGAATACAAGGCCCGTAATGCAATTGTGATGGCTCAAGAGTCGAAGCGTTTTTACCCTGAAGAAACACTTGCTTCTCACCTCTTGGGGTATATGAGCCGTGATGGGAAAGCTGTCAATGGACTTGAAGTCTCATATGATGAAGCACTGACAGGCACAGATGGATATCTGAATTATCAGAAGGATGCTAAAGGCATTAAACTTCCGGATTCACAGGATAACTATCTGCCACCCCAGAACGGGAAAAACCTTACGTTGACCGTTGATGATACGATTCAGTTTTACATTGAGGACGCCATGAAGGAAGCCGTCGCCAAGTATAATCCACTGAGCATGACGGTTATTGCTGCTGATCCGAACACAATGGAGATTCTGGGGATGGCGAACTGGCCAACCTTTAACCCGAATACGTATGCGAGCACGCCTGATCAAAAGAACTTTATTAATCATGCGACGCAATCGATCTATGAGCCGGGTTCTACATTCAAAATTGTAACGCTCGCAGGAGCTGTGGAAGAAAAACTCTTCGATCCCAATGCAAGTTTTGAATCGAAGCGTATGTATATCGGTGGTTTCCCAATTAGTGATAATGGTCATGCTTACGGTTGGATATCTTATCTCGAAGGTGTCAAAAGATCAAGTAACATTGCCTTTGTTAACCTGGGTTACAACATGCTTGGTGGTGAACGTCTGCGTCATTACATAGACGAATTCGGCTTTGGCAAAAAGACAGGTATTGATCTGCCGAGTGAGGCAGCTTCACCGATCAAGCCACTAGTGTACAAATCCGAGATTGCTACTGCTGCCTATGGTCATGGTCTCGTACAGGTAACACCAATTCAACAGGTCGCAGCGATTTCGGCGATTGCCAATGGCGGCAAGTTGCTTGAGCCACATCTGGTGAAGGAGATCAAGAATCCGAATGATGGGACAACGGAAGTGATCAAACCTAAAGTCGTTCGTCAGGTGATTTCCAAGGAATCTTCCAAACTGGTGAGCGGTTATCTGGAACAAGTGGTTGCAGACCAAACGATAGGTACAGGTCGCAACGCTTATATCGAGGGTTACCGTGTAGCTGGTAAGACAGGTACGGCAAGAAAGGTAGTTAACGGGGCATACAGTAAGTCAAAAGACGTTGTATCCTTTATTGGATTTGCACCCGTGAATAATCCGAAGATTGCGATACTAGTTGTCATTGACCAACCTGACGGTACCAATATTGGGGGAGGAACTGCAGCTGCCCCTGTATTCAAAAAAATCGTTAGCCAAACTCTTCAATATATGGGAGTTCCCAAGGATACGGCCAAAAATGCTGATAAAAAGTCAAAAGAAGTCCCTGTCGTGCAAGCTAAGGCACCGGACCTGAGTGGCAAGACAGCCAAACAGGCCAGAAGCCAACTTCTAAGTGCAGGTATTGCTTATGTGACTCTTGGCCAAGGTGATAATGTAATTCGGCAGTATCCGATGGCTGGCGCATCGATGAATCCAGGCCAACGAATCTACTTGCTTACGGAAGAAAGTAGCAAAATGAAGATTCCTGACCTGACAGGTGAATCTCTCCGCGATGCTCTTGAAGTACTTTCTCTCATGAAAGTAGGAGTTACCGTCAAGGGTGAGGGCTATGTCGTGAAGCAAACGGAGCAAGTCGCAGGTGAGCAGAGAACCGTTCAGCTGAATTTGCAGACTGCTAAAGCCGCAGTCACTGGCATAGCGGATGAGGCTCCAGTTTCTTCTGATCCGTCGTCAGAAGCCGAAGTGAAGGAACAAGAGGCGTCGGGCGGAGAAGGTAAAAGCGATGTAACAGAAGAAACAGATAACAACAATGCTTCTACTACTGACTCCGAATCTTCTAGCGATCCAGCAACAAACGGGGCTTCTCTTCCATAGGAGCTCTGACAGCTTGTTCTAACCCCCGGTTGTCCTGAATATTCATGAATGGAACGAATGTCATGATTTTGGGACGAGTGGGGGGATCTTTTCGTGAAGGGAACAAGCGTAAATCTGCGGCGCAGGCTGCTATGGAGTTTAATGATTTTAGTTCTGTTATTTTCGGCCCTGGTGATCAGGCTTGCTTATGTACAACTCGGGAAAGGCCCTGAATTGTCAGCAAAAGCAGAAGAATCCTGGCGGCGTAATATTCCTTACTCTGCTAAGCGAGGGGAGATTCTGGATCGTAATGGAACCTCTCTGGCCTATAATGTCACAACACCGACCATTATGGCCATTCCGGCACAAGTCAAGGAAGCTGAAACGACAGCCAGAGCGCTGGCTCCATTGCTCGGGATGACAGAAGAGAAAGTGCTGGCAACCATTAAGAAACGAGAATTGATTGTACGACTACAACCCGGTGGCCGCAAAATTACGATGGAGAAAGCTCAGCGCATCCGTGATTTGAAGCTTCCGGGTATCGTTGTTGCTGAGGACAATAAACGTTTTTATCCTTATGATGATCTGGCTGCTCATATACTTGGTTTTACGGGCATCGATAATCAGGGCTTAACGGGCGTCGAGAAGAAATATGATGACAAGCTGAATGGTTTAAATGGCAGTGTGTCCTACTTGTCCGATGCGGCCGGAAGGCTAATGCCGGGCTCATCCGAGAAGTATGTGGAACCAAAGGACGGCCTTAACCTCAAGCTGACCATTGATAAATCCATTCAGTCCATCATGGAGAGAGAACTGGATCAGGCCATGGTGAAATTTCAGGCGAACTCAGCACTCGCCATAGCCATGAACCCCAAAACAGGTGAAATTTTGGGGATGTCCAGCAGGCCGGGATACGAACCTGCCGATTATCAACAATATCCCGCAGAGATATACAACCGGAATCTACCGATCTGGATGACATACGAGCCGGGTTCCACGTTTAAAATCATTACTCTGGCAGCGGCGCTTGAAGAGAAAAAGGTTAATCTGCAGCAAGATCAGTTTTTTGATCCAGGATATGTTGAGGTGGGGGGAGCTCGTCTGCGTTGCTGGAAAAAGGGCGGTCACGGAAGTCAGACCTTCCTGCAAGTTGTGGAGAACTCATGTAACCCGGGATTTGTGGCTCTGGGGCAGAGACTCGGAAAAGAATCACTCTTCTCCTATATTAAAGACTTTGGCTTCGGCACCAAAACAGGGATTGACCTCAGCGGAGAAGCCAGTGGAATTCTGTTCAAACTGTCCAGAGTAGGACCGGTCGAGCTTGCAACGACTGCTTTCGGTCAAGGGGTATCTGTAACGCCTATTCAGCAAGTAGCGGCAGTGTCAGCGGCCATCAATGGGGGTAAACTTTACAAGCCCTATGTTACGAAAGCCTGGGTCCATCCGGTAACGGGAGAAGTGATGGAAGAAGCCAAGCCGGAACTCGTTCGCCAAGTGATTTCGGAGAATACCTCCAAGCAAGTACGTGAAGCACTCGAGAGTGTTGTCGCCAAAGGTACCGGGCGTCCGGCGTTTATTGATGGATACCGGGTCGGTGGTAAAACAGGTACAGCCCAGAAGGTTATCAACGGACGTTATTCCTCGACGGAGCATATTGTATCCTTTATCGGTTTTGCTCCTGCAGATGACCCACAGATTGTGGTCTATACCGCAGTGGACAATCCCAAAGGTATTCAATTCGGAGGTGTGGTTGCCGCCCCGATTGTACAGAACATCCTTGAGGATGCACTGCATTACATGAACGTCCCTGTCCGGAAGGATCAGGTCGCCAAAGAATACAAGTACGGCGAGACCAAAATCGTGACAGTTCCGGATCTGACAGGTGCTACTGTTGAAGATCTATACGAAGACCTGAACATGAATTTTATGTTGGCGAAGTCCGGCAGTGGTAAATATGTGATTAATCAGGCGCCTAAGCCTGGGGCAAGGGTAGATCAGGGTTCGACCATCCGCATTTACATGGGGGATGTACTGAATGATGCGCATGATCACACGAAGGATGAATAACGGAAGCTTTGGAGCCGTTTCAACTTCTGGCGCAACAAAATTCATCTAGGCGCGTTTCATTATGTGTCTGTATTGACGATATTAATCAATACAGACACAAGCTAAAACAGAAGTATAATTGGAAAAGTGAGGTTATTCATGTGCTTTTAAAACAATTCGCATCGATGCTGACCACCGCCCGTATTGTGGGCGAATCGAATACAGAATGTCACAACCTTCAGACAGATTCCCGGCAGGTAAAACCGGGTGATCTGTTTATCTGTCTTCCGGGACATACGGTAGATGGTCATGATTATGCAGAAAAAGCCGTAAATGCTGGTGCAGTTGCATTGGTTGTTGAACGGCAGCTGGATCTGCCTGTACCACAATTGCTGGTGAAGGACAGCCGATTTGCGATGGCTGTTCTGGCAGATTTCTTTTTTGACTCGCCAAGCCAGAAGATGAATATGATTGGTGTAACGGGAACGAACGGAAAAACGACGACCACGTATCTGATTGAAAAAATCATGAGCGATTATGGACGTAAGACAGGGTTGATCGGTACCATTCAGATGCGTTATGACGGTCGTACCTATCCGATGTCAGGAACAACACCAGAGGCACTTGATCTCCAGCGCAGTCTGCATGATATGGTTCAGAAGGGGACTGATTGCTGTGTTATGGAAGTTTCTTCTCACGCATTGGAACAAGGCCGTGTGAAGGGAACGAATTTCCGTACTGCGGTATTCACTAACCTGACGCAGGATCATCTGGACTATCACCACTCCATGGAAGAATATCGCGGAGCCAAAGGATTGTTCTTTGCACGATTGGGTAACGGATATACGGAAGACGCTTCACAGCGTAAATTCGCCGTCATCAATGCAGATGATCCAGCTGCGGCTTATTTCATCTCTGTGACTGCGGCTGAAGTGATTACATATGGCATGGGTGAAGGGGCGGATGTACGCGCATCCCAAATCTCGATCACCTCACAAGGAACTTCTTTCCACGTGGATACATTTGCAGGCAGTACGGATATTCGCTTGCGCATGGTAGGTAAATTCAATGTGTATAACGCAATGGCAGCGATCTCTGCAGCACTGGTGGAAGGTATTCCGCTGGAAGAGATCAAGCGTAGTCTGGAGACGGTTCCGGGCGTGGATGGACGTGTTGAAGGAGTGGACGAAGGACAGCCATTTGCTGTGATTGTCGATTATGCCCATACACCGGATGGACTGGAGAATGTGCTGCGGACGGTGAAGGAATTTGCCGAAGGACGTGTGATCTGCGTGTTTGGCTGTGGTGGTGACAGAGACCGTACGAAACGACCTCTTATGGGGAAAATTGCTGCAAAGTATAGTGATTTTGTACTGGTCACTTCCGATAATCCACGGACAGAAGATCCGGATCTCATTCTCAAAGACATTGAACAGGGCCTGATTGAGGAATCTGTTCCTGCTGAACGTTATACGATGATTGTGGATCGGCGCCAGGCGATTCATGAAGCTATTGAAATGGCAAGCCCGACCGATGTAGTATTGATTGCGGGCAAGGGTCACGAGACCTATCAGATTATCGGCACAACCAAAACCGATTTTGATGACCGGATCATAGCCAAAGAAGCGATAAGGGGCAAATCCAATTGATAAAAAGAACATTGGCACAATTGGCCGAGATGTGTGGAGGAACATTAAGTGACGTTGCTGCTCATGGCAATGTAATGGTCCAAGGGGTGTTTACCGATTCGCGTAAACCCCTGGAAGGCAGTTTGTTTATCCCGCTAGTGGGTGAAAGGTTTGACGGACACGAATTTGTGCAAGCCTGTCTAGAGAAGGGTGCCGCAGGGGCGATCTGGCAAAAGGATCATGGGATTCCGCCACAAGGAGCTGTCATTGTTGTTGACGACACACTTGTCGCACTGCAAGCACTCGCATCTGCTTATCTAACGGAGAATAAGGCTGCCGTTGTTGGTATTACAGGCAGCAACGGCAAGACAACAACGAAAGACATCGTGGATGCCATTCTCTCGACTACGTTTAAAGTGCACAAGACGCAAGGCAACTTCAACAATCATATTGGGTTGCCACTGACTGTACTAAGCATGGACCCGGATACAGAAATTATTATTTTGGAGATGGGCATGAGTGGCCGCGGAGAAATTAACGAGTTATCGGTTATTGCTCAGCCTGATGTAGCGATCATTACGAATATTGGTGAATCTCATCTGCTTCAGCTGGGCTCCAGATTAGAGATTGCCAGAGCAAAAGCTGAAATTGCAGCGGGATTGAAGCCAGGCGGGTTACTGATCTACAACGGAGACGAGCCTTTAATTGCTCAAGTCCTTGAAGAGCCGGAAACGATCCAACCGGAGGGATTGCAGCGGTTTACATTCGGTCTGCAAACCGACAATGATGATTATCCTACCGGACTCATGAATGCGCAGAATGGGGTCGTTTTCACCACCAAACAGTTTGGAGACCTTGCAATTACGCTTCCACTGTTAGGAACCCATAATGTCGTTAACTGCTTGGCTGCCCTCGCTGTAGCCCGTCATTTTGGAGTGACGACAGAACAGATTGCTGCGGGTTTGTCTCGTTTGAAACTGACAGGCATGCGCATTGAGGTTACTCAAGGCGTAAGTGGTCTGACTATGCTGAATGACGCATACAATGCAAGTCCAACTTCCATGAAGGCCGCCATTGATGTATTAGAGGGTCTGAAAGGATACCGCATGAAAGTGGCTGTACTTGGTGATATGCTTGAACTCGGTCCTCAGGAGCAGGATCTGCATCTCGGAATCGGAGAGTATATTACATCTGCCAAAATGGACATGGTGCTGGTATATGGTCCGCTATCAGCAAAGATTGCTGAAGGAGCAAGAAAGCATATGCCGGCAGAGGCTGTGCATGCTTTTATAGATAAACAAGAAATGACCCGTTATCTACTGGAGAAACTTCATCCAAGAGACGTTGTCTTGTTCAAAGCCTCAAGGGGCATGAAGCTGGAGGACGTGGTCGAAGCACTACAAATAGCACCATTACAGAATCGAGTAGACTAGAGGGGTGAACCCATGGATTTTCAGGTATTACTGTTAACAATCGGCGTTTCATTTATTCTGGCGGTGATTGCCGCACCGCTCCTGATTCCGCTGTTACGACGAATGAAATTCGGACAGCAGGTTCGGGAAGATGGGCCTCAGAGCCATTTGAAAAAAAGCGGAACACCTACAATGGGTGGCGTCGTCATTTTAGTTGCGTTCACATTGGCCTTTTTGAAATTTTCGGCAGTCAAGAATACAGACTTTTATGTCTTGCTTGTGGCTACGCTGGGATTCGGGCTTATAGGCTTCCTTGATGACTACATCAAAATTGTGTTCAAACGTTCGCTTGGACTGACGGCCAGACAAAAAATGCTGGGGCAGTTGTTCTTCAGTGCAGTGATGTGTTTCTTGCTGATTCAGAATGGACACAGCACAGCAATCTCTATTCCGGGTACGTCATTCTCGTTTGACTGGACCGGATGGTTCTATTATCCGTTTGTCGTATTCATGATGCTTGCCATTACCAATGCGGTTAACTTTACGGATGGTCTGGATGGTTTGCTGTCCGGGGTAAGTGCGATTGCCTTTGGTGCGTTTGCCATTGTGGCGATGCAAGCCACGTCGATGCCGGCAGCCGTGTGTGCAGCAGCAATGATCGGAGCCGTGCTTGGTTTTCTGGTATATAACGCACATCCGGCCAAAGTGTTTATGGGAGACACAGGTTCTCTGGGGATTGGCGGTGCGATTGGTGCAGTGGCCATCGTAACGAAAACAGAGCTTCTATTTGTCATCATTGGCGGTATTTTTGTCATCGAAATCCTGTCGGTTATTATTCAAGTGGTATCCTTCAAGACTCGTGGCAAACGTGTATTCAAAATGAGCCCCATTCATCATCACTTTGAATTAAGTGGTTGGTCTGAATGGCGTGTTGTCATTACCTTCTGGGCGGTAGGTGCAATTTTGGCCGCTCTTGGACTTTATCTCAACAAGGGGTTGTAAATCATGAACCATCCTGAATCATATCGCGGACAACAAGTAGTCGTTCTGGGATTGGCCAAAAGCGGCGTACAAGTCGCCAAAGTGCTGGATCGTGCCGGAGCGAAGGTTACAGTGAATGATAAAAAAGAGAGAGATCAGTGTCCCGAAGCTTCCGAATTGGAGGCTTTGGGAATTTCTGTTGTATGCGGTGGACATCCGGATGATCTGATTCACAGTGATGTGAAGCTGGTTGTCAAAAACCCGGGTATCCCGTATCATGCTGCTCCAGTGCAGCAAGCTCTTGCATTGGGCATTGAAGTGGTGACAGAGGTGGAGGTCGCGTATCATCTATGTGCTGCACCCATGATCGGTATTACAGGTTCCAATGGCAAGACAACAACGACGACTTGGGTGGGGCAAATGTTGGAACATGCCGGTCTCAAGCCGATCGTTGCCGGTAATATCGGAACACCTCTCTGTGAAGCGGCAGAGCAGGCTTCTCCGGATAACTGGATGGTTGTCGAGCTTAGCAGTTTCCAGCTCAAAGGAACGGCTGACTTCCGTCCGCGAATTGCGAGCCTGCTTAACGTTGCAGAGACGCATTTGGACTATCATGGGGACATGGATGATTATGTGGCTTCCAAAGCCAAATTGTTCGCCAATCAGCGGCCTGACGACGTAGCTATCCTAAATTGGGATGATGCGGTATGTCGTGGTCTGGTTCCTTACATCAAGAGCAGATTGCTCCCTTTCTCCATGACCGAGAAATTGGATACAGGTGTGTATGCAGATCCTCCATATGTGGATGGAGAAGAGGATGATGTGAAGCGTCAGATTATCTACGCGGATGAAAACGGAAATCACCACATCATTATCGACATCGAGAACATTGGCATTGCTGGCCGATTTAATGTGGAAAATGCAATGGCTGCTGTGGCCATTGCCGTAGCTGCAGGAGCTGATCCAGCAGTGCTGGCTGCTCCGCTTGCAGACTTCAAGGCGGTTGAACATCGACTTGAATATGTTCTGGAGCATAATGGCTCTGCGTACTACAACAACTCCAAAGCAACCAATTCGAAAGCTACGGTCATGGCCCTGAATTCGTTCAAGGAACCGGTCGTATTGATTGCCGGAGGGCTGGATCGTGGATCAGACATGATGGAGTTGTTACCCTTGTTCCAGGAACGGGTAAAAGCTGTCGTTGCAATTGGAGAGACACGGACAAAAATTGCCAAGGTCGCGGAACTTGCCGGATTAAAGCAAATTAAGGTCGTCGATAATGAGGAGGACGCTGCCCGGACGTTAACCGTAGCTGTGCAGGAAGCATCGAAGCTTGCCACTGCCGGTGATGTCGTTTTGTTATCCCCGGCGTGTGCAAGTTGGGACATGTTTGCTTCCTATGAGGAGCGGGGACGCATTTTTAAAGAGGCGGCGCATAACTTGTAAGTAGGGGGGTGGAAAAGCCCCTACTTCCATGCAAGGGGTGGCCTCCTGATGAAACAGACGCGACCGGCACCAGATATTTGGTTGCTGATTTGTATTTTGGCATTGCTTGCCATCGGCATTATTATGGTATATAGTGCGGGCTCGGTGCTTGCCTTTCATGACTATGGCGATTCATTTTATTTTGTAAAAAGACAGGCTTTGTTTGCAGTGCTTGGGCTTGTGGCCATGTTCGTGACCGCTAATGTAGATTACCGGGTCTGGAGGAAGTATGCGAAGCCAATATTGATTGCCTGTTTTATTATGCTTATTGCGGTTCTAATTCCTGGAATCGGTGTAGTTCGTGGCGGCGCACGCAGTTGGCTGGGCATAGGTTCGTTCGGTATCCAGCCCTCAGAATTCATGAAGCTGGGCATGATTCTCTTTCTCGCTCACTGGTTGAGCAAGGAACCTGGCAAAATCAAGACCTTCACAACGGGACTTCTGCCACCGCTTGGATTGATCGGGTTGGCTTTTGGTATTATTATGCTGCAGCCTGATTTGGGGACAGGCACCGTGATGATGGGTGCATCCATGCTTATTATTTTCACAGCCGGAGCACGAATGAAACATCTATCCTTACTTGCTCTCGGTGGCGTAGCCGGGTTTGCAGCCTTAATCGCCGCAGCTCCCTATCGATTGCAGCGTATCACAGCGTTTTTGGACCCTTGGTCTGATCCACTGGGTGCCGGTTATCAGATTATTCAATCGTTATATGCGATTGGTCCGGGTGGACTTGCGGGACTTGGACTAGGAATGAGCCGACAGAAATACAGTTATGTACCCGAACCGCAGACGGATTTTATTTTTAGTATCTTGGCCGAAGAACTCGGCTTTATAGGTGGAATGATTGTATTATTGTTGTTTCTGGTGCTCGTGTGGAGAGGAATGCGTGTAGCAATGACCGTCCCGGATGCCTTTGGCAGTCTGCTTGGTGTTGGTATCGTAGGTATGGTCGCCGTACAGGTCATCATTAACATTGGTGTTGTTATTGGAATGATGCCTGTGACGGGCATTACTTTACCCCTGATCAGCTACGGCGGATCATCATTAACCCTCATGCTCACAGCACTGGGCATTTTAGTGAACTTATCCCGTTATGCGAGGTGAATATGCGATGCGAGTCGTTCTTAGCGGCGGCGGTACGGGTGGACATATCTATCCGGCTGTGGCCATAGCAAGACAATGCGAGGCGGAGAACCCGGACTCGACATTTCTATATATTGGAGGAACCAGAGGGCTGGAAAGTAAACTGGTTCCCCAGGAAAATATTCCTTTTAAATCCATTGATATTACTGGTTTTAGGCGTAAATTGTCCATCGACAACCTGAAAACGGTCATGCGTTTCATTCAGGGTGTGCGCAAATCTAAAAAAATGCTGAAGGAATTCAAACCGGATGTTGTGATTGGTACGGGTGGATATGTGTGCGGGCCTGTGGTCTATGCAGCAACAAAACTGGGGATTCCGAGTATAATTCATGAACAGAACGCTATTCCTGGTCTCACTAACAAATTTTTGATGCGTTATGTGGATACCGTTGCAGTTAGCTTTGAAGGTTCTGAAAAATCATTTTCCGGTGCAAAAAAGGTGATCTACACCGGTAATCCACGAGCCACTACGGTAGCTCAGGCTAGTCGTGATCGTGGTTTTGCCACGCTAGGAGTACCGATGAACAGTCGTGTTGTTCTTGTCGTTGGTGGCAGTCGCGGAGCAAAAGCAATCAATCAGGCCATGGTGGACATGGCTCCAATGCTGGAACAACTGGATGATGTACATGTCGTTTACGTGACAGGGGATACCTATTTTGATGAAACGCGTGAAGCCATTCGCAGTTCACTCGGGACAATGCCAAACCATCTGCATGTTTTGCCTTATGTACATAACATGCCTGAGGTACTTGCCTGCACATCCTTGATTGTAAACCGCGCAGGGGCATCATTCCTTGCGGAGATTACATCACTGGGTATTCCTTCTATCCTGATTCCTTCACCCAACGTGACCAACAATCATCAGGAGGCCAATGCACGCACGCTTGAAGGTGGAGGCGCGTCACTCACGATGCTGGAGAAGGATCTTACAGGCAAAGTACTGTACGAAGCCATCGCGGGCATTATGAATGATGAGTTGGGTCGCAAACGAATGGCTGAAGCCTCCCGTAAACTGGGGAAACCCGATGCAGCTGAAGTGCTTGTAAGTGAAATTCAGCGACTTGCTGCACGCCGGTGAAGTGCGTTTGTGGGCGATTGTCACACACAAGACGGGGCTGACATAAGATACCGTATAAATCGTGATCATCGTTCCATGGCGCCAGAACACGGTCTGTAGCAACAGAACATATCGTGTTCATCGGTTTTGAAGCAAAGGAGGAAGCAAACATGCACCAGTGGATATCGTTACTATCCCAGAATAATGTTGGCAGAGTTCTTGAAAACGAATCGCTAGCCAAATACACCACATGGAAGATCGGCGGTCCTGCGGATGCACTGGTCATTCCGGAGAATAAAGAGCAGATGGTGAATCTCGTTCAATGGCTTCACAAGGTTCAGATTCCGTGGATGCAACTGGGACGGGGTTCAAACATGCTGGTATCAGACAAAGGAATACGCGGTGTTGTTGTGAAACCGGGCGCAGGCTTTGATTATGCCGAATTTCACGAGGGCGGCGTAACCGCCGGAGCGGCGCATTCTTTTGTTAAACTCAGTGTGGTTGCTGCCAAAAAGGAATGGACCGGTCTGGAATTCGGCAGCGGTATCCCCGGCACTGTCGGTGGAGCCGTGTACATGAATGCAGGTGCCCATGGATCGGATGTGTCACGGATATTTAAATTCGCTGAGATTGTACTGGAGACAGGGGAATTGGTACGTTACAGCAAGGAGGACATGGATTTTGCCTACCGCCACTCTGTTCTGCATGACCGGAGAGGCATCGTGCTGGAAGCTACATTTGAACTTCAGCAGGGAGAGCGCAAAGTCATTTCGGAAGCCATGGCGGCTTACAAAGATCGCCGACGCCGCACACAGCCACTGCAGATGGCATGTGCAGGCAGTGTGTTCCGTAATCCCCCGGGTGATCATGCAGCCCGCTTGATTGAAGCAGCAGGGCTGAAAGGATTGACTCAGGGAGGCGCACAGGTATCCTCCATGCATGCCAATTTCATTGTCAATACAGGCCAAGCAACAGCAGAGGACGTTATCACCCTAATGCAGCAGATTCAGAGCACTATATCATCTCAAAACGGTATTAACCTGGTACCGGAAGTCTTCGTAGTGGGTGAGCGGTAAACCCCGGAGGTGATACATTGGACAAATTGGTGATTGAAGGCGGGAAACCCCTCTCAGGATCCATACGCATCCATGGAGCAAAAAATGCTGCTTTACCGATTATGGCCGCAAGTTTGTTGGCAGATGGAGAAGTTACGCTGCATAACGTTCCACACTTGCTGGACATTGAAGTGATGCTGTATATCCTGGAACGGCTTGGATGCACGTGTCGGCATGAACAGGGAACAGTGACGATTAATACCTCGTCTATCCGGTCATATGATGTGCCAGAAGATCTAATGAAGCAGATGCGCTCTTCCATTTTTTTAATGGGACCATTGCTGGCTAAGTTTGGGCAAGTGTCAGTGTACCAGCCAGGGGGCTGTGCCATTGGAGAACGCAAAATTGATCTTCACCTCCGGGGCCTGGAAGCGCTCGGAGCTTTGATTGAAGAGCAGGACCAACAGATTATCTGTCATGGAAAGAATCTGGTGGGTACAGATATTCATTTGGATTTCCCGAGTGTGGGAGCGACCGAGAATATCATGATGGCAGCCGTTATGGCTAAAGGAACAACAACCATTTGCAACGCGGCAAGAGAACCTGAAATACAGGATCTGCAGCATTTCCTTAACGCTATGGGTGCAAGTATCATTGGTGCGGGAACGGATACGATCACGATTAATGGCGTTGAGAAACTGAAGCCTTGTTCGTATGAGATTATACCGGATCGAATCGTTGCTGGAACCGTGATGATTGCAGCTGCGGCAACGCGAGGCAATGTTACGCTTACACACTGCAATCCTGCTCATCTTACTTCACTTATACATGTGTTGAAGCGCACTGGTGTTCAAATCACAGTCTGCAATGATATAATGACGGTGAGCTGTATGAGCCGTCCAAAATCAGTGGACCGTATTGTGACTTCTCCGTATCCTTCGTTTCCGACAGATCTGCAATCGCAAATCATGGTGCTGCTCAGTCTGGCAGACGGATTCAGTGTGATGAAGGAAACGGTTTTCGAGGGCCGGTTCAAACATGTGGATGAGCTGAATGTGATGGGGGCTGATATTTCAGTCGATCTGAACGCAGCATTTATCCGTGGTGTTCCCCGTCTCTACGGGGCTACAGTAGAAGCAACCGACCTTCGCGCAGGTGCAGCTCTCGTTATTGCAGGCCTGGCAGCTCAAGGCAAAACGGTTGTGGAGCAAGTGCATCATATTGACCGGGGGTACGATCAGATCGAGAAGTTATTCCAGAGTCTTGGAGCATCGGTTGAGCGGCAGTCGCCCGTTTCGAAACAGTTGGATTTTGCCAATTAACGTCCTTGGCGTCCCCTTCTTGAAGGGAGGGGACCTGAGGCTTTGTGGAGCGCTACTTATGCCTAAAAGTCAAATTCCGGTTTTGAAGAAGAACCGGCCAAAAGGAAACACAAGCCGCAAAATTGTAATTATTCTGTTATTACTTTTTATTGTATTGCTCGCTGTATTATTCTTTCGTTCTTCCATGAGTCGGATTTCGGCAATTGAAATTACGGGTAATGTATATACAGCGACTCCAGAGCTGCTGGAAAAAAGCGGTCTGAGAGAAGGCGATCAATTTTTTGGGACAACTTCTGCCGAGGTTATTGAGCGTCTTAAGACAATCAAGGCGATTTCGACCGTTACCGTGGACAAGCAATTTCCGGGCATTATTCATATTAAAGTTCAGGAATATGCCACGGTGGCGTATGAACTTGGTACGGATGGTACGCTAAAAGCGATATTGGCCAGTGGGACAAGCTTGACGGTCCCGGCCACGATCGGTGTTGCGGTAGAGAAGCCAATATTGACCCAATGGAAGGCTGATGATCCGCTCAAGGCCAAACTGAGTGAGACGCTGGCTAAAATTCCGAATGAATTGACGACGGATATTTCGGAGATTATCCCGAATCCTACGCCTTCATTTCCGGACCAGATTCGGATGTATACCAAATCACAGTTTGAAGTGATTACAACCGTCTCTCTTTTATCCGATAAAGTGGAGTATCTGAATCAGGTGATCGAGACCGAACGGCCTGGAAAAATCACTATGCTTGAGGCAGATACCTATGTGCCTTTCATCCCGGATGACCCGGAAGATGATGCTGAACTGGGAGCAACCCCCTGATCTTTGCCATCATGAGGCCGAATTGATTATGAAAGCCTAGGCAGGTCGGGGTTTGGCCCGGTCAGAGTAATGAAACTTGTTCTTTCTGAGATGAAGAAAAAATGATACACTTGAACTTATGGCACATGAGTTGCCTCCTTCTTTTTTCTTCAAGGTTTTATGTCTCGCAACCAGATTTTGACACCCAAAAACATTGTAGAAAAAAGAGGGAAAGCCTGAAGTGTGTTGAATATGTTTTAAGAGTGTTTAAATCCGAACGTATTTTACTATTGGAGTCAGGAGGTGCCACAGACTTGAGCAACAATGACATCATTGTTAGTTTGGACATCGGTACATCCAAAATTCGCGCTATTATTGGGGAAATGAATAATGGAACCTTTAATATTATAGGAGTTGGATCTGCCGACTCGGAGGGAATTCGCAAAGGTGTAATCGTAGATATCGATCAGACGGTGCAGTCGATTCGCAACGCAGTGGATCATGCAGAACGTATGGTAGGTATTCAAATATCCGAAGTGTATGTTGGAATCTCGGGAAATCATATCGGACTGATGAGCAGTCACGGCGTCGTGGCTGTGTCTAACGAGGATCGTGAAATCGGAGAAGAAGACATGGAGCGGGTGTTGAAAGCAGCCGAAGTGATTGCAGTTCCGCCGGAACGGGAAATTATTGATGTTGTCGCCAAGCAATATGTTGTAGATGGCTTGGAGGGCATACAGGACCCCCGTGGTATGATTGGTGTTCGTCTGGAAGTTGAAGCGACAATCATTACGGGTGCAAAAACCGCGATACATAATCTTTTGCGCTGCGTGGAAAAAGCGGGTCTGAAAGTAAGCGATCTGGTTCTCATGTCGCTTGGAGCGGGTCAACTGGCTTTGTCCAAAGATGAAAAAACGATGGGTTCAGTACTTGTGGATATTGGAGCAGGTGCAACAACTATCGCCATTTTTGAAGAAGACAGTCTTGTCGCAACATCAACGTTGCCAATTGGCGGGGAGTTTGTAACGAATGATATCGCCTACGGCTTACGCACGTTAACGGATCAGGCGGAGAAGGTTAAACTGAAATACGGCTGTGCCTGGTTGGATGATGCTGCTGCCGATGTGATGTTCAAGGTAACTCGAATCGGCAGTAATGTAGACAAGGAATTCTCACAGGAGGATCTGGCGGCTATTATTGAACCTAGGGTTCAGGAAATATTCCAGATGATATCTCAAGAAGTGAAGCGCCTTGGTTACAACGAGCTTCCTGGAGGTTATATACTAACGGGAGGTACGGTCTCTATGCCGGGGGTTCTGCAGGTCGCTCAGCATGAGCTTGCTGCTTCGGTACGAGTTGCAGTTCCGGATTATATTGGTGTGCGTGACCCTGGTTATACAAGCGGAGTCGGCATATTGCACAGTGTAATTCGCAGTTTGCGTATTCGTCCCTCGATCAACAACGGCGGTGGAAATAACAATAATAATAACAACAACAAGAAACCGACCAACCGTCCGAAGCCGAATGCGGCACAGGAATCGGAGCAAAAACCTGGTCTGTTCGAACGGCTGAAGAATATGTTCAGTGAATTTATATAACAGGTTGAATCCATTTCATACATTCTTGAAGCCGTCTGAATGCGCTGGTACTAAAATAAACGCTTTCGTTCGTCGATATATGAAATTGATTCGGTTCAAATCAAAAATTGGACGGGCCATCCATGCACATTGAGGGGGAGATGGAATAATATGTTGGAATTTGATTTCGAGATGGAGAGCTTGGCTCAAATTAAAGTCATCGGTGTAGGCGGCGGCGGAAGCAATGCAGTCAACCGTATGATTGAAAATGGTGTACAAGGTGTTGAATTTATTACGGTGAATACGGATGCCCAGGCGTTACACCTGGCAAAATCCGAGCATAAATTGCAAATCGGTGATAAATTGACTCGTGGTCTTGGCGCTGGCGCCAACCCGGATGTAGGTAAAAAAGCGGCGGAAGAGTCCCGCGATCTGATTATGAACACGTTGAAAGGTGCAGACATGGTATTTGTTACAGCCGGTATGGGTGGCGGTACAGGTACAGGTGCGGCTCCGGTTATTGCCGAAATCGCTAAAGAGTGTGGTGCACTTACCGTTGGTGTCGTAACTCGTCCATTTACATTCGAAGGACGCAAGCGTTCCAGCCATGCAGAGCAAGGTATTGAAGCCCTCAAAGAAAAAGTCGACACACTGATCGTGATTCCTAATGATCGTTTGCTCGAAATCGTAGACAAAAAGACACCTATGCTTGAAGCATTCCGTCAAGCGGATAATGTACTTCGTCAAGCAGTACAAGGTATCTCTGATTTGATCGCAGTACCGGGTCTAATCAACCTTGACTTTGCAGACGTAAAAACAATCATGACCGAGCGAGGATCTGCGCTGATGGGTATTGGTGAGGCAACGGGTGAGAACCGTGCAGCTGAAGCGGCTCGTAAAGCCATCATGAGTCCTTTGCTGGAAACTTCAATTGAAGGTGCACGTGGTGTCATCATGAACATTACGGGTGGCATGAACCTGTCTCTCTATGAAGTTAATGAAGCTGCAGAGATTGTTACTTCTGCTTCTGATCCTGAAGTGAATATGATCTTTGGTGCCATCATTGATGAAGATCTCAAAGAAGAGATTAAGGTTACGGTTATCGCGACCGGTTTTGAAGACAAACCTGCTTCACCACCACCAGGACGTAAACCAGCTCCAGCAACAACGGAGACAACGGATACGCGTTCACCGAACCTGCGTCCGTTCGGAAATCAGCCGAGCAATGATCAGCTGGACATTCCGACATTTTTACGCAATCGTTCACGCAATAATAACAACGATTAATACTCATATCGATTTATCGAAAACCCGGTGCTCCTGATGGAGTGACCGGGTTTTTTTCCGTTCTTAGATATCTTAGCATACAGCAATGAACAAATTCTGAACAACAGGTCTGCGCAATTCCGACAAAAAAAGTTGGAAACACACCCCCATGATTAGACAGACTTTGAACAGGGGGCTCCGTATACTTGTGAATATGCTCATGAATATCGGAATATCACTATTTCGATATGTTGGATGCAGGTAGGTGAAGAGTTTGGTTGTTTATGTGGATCTTATTTTTTTGACAAATCTGTGTATTGACGGTGCTCTCATCGGACTGACCGCCTGGATGCGCAAAACGAAGCTGGTTTGGTGGAGATGGTTGCTATCAGCCATTGTGGGCGCATTATATGTAGTCATGATGTTTGTGCCGGAGTTTGACTTTATGTTCACCTTTTTGATCAAGTTTGGATTCTCTCTGGCTATGCTCAGTATTGCTTTTGGATTTAAGGGGCTGCAGGCTTTTGCGAGAACGCTTGGTACCTTCTATGTGATTAATTTTGTCGCTGCAGGAGGTATTCTGGGTGTGCATTACATGCTTCAGAGTTCCGGAGAGCTGTTTAACGGTATTTGGTTTACGGCTTCGGGTGGAATGTCATTTGATCTGAAGATTGCCTTCTGGTTCACGTTTATTGTATTTTTTGCTGTCCTGTTTTTATTCAAAGCTGTGCAGAGCTCAAAACAGAAAACGGATCGCATGACGACCTATTTGGGTAAAGTCGAGGTCTGCATCGATGAGGTCGTTATTTCTTGTACAGGCCTTCTGGATACGGGCAATCAGCTCACCGATCCCTTAACACGTATGCCGGTCATGGTGATGGAGGTTTCGTTATGGCAAGACATGCTACCTGCTTCATGGAAGGGCAGGCTCAAGGACGAGGCGCCGGACAACCTTATTATGGAGCTTGATCAAGAGAGTTTTCAGTGGCAGGATCGACTGCGGCTTGTGCCCTATCGGGGCATTAACAAAGGGACTGCGTTTATGCTGGCGATGAAGCCGGACCGGGTGAAGGTAACGATGGAGGAAACATGTTATGAGACGACACGGGTATTAATTGGGCTGGATGGAGGTGTTTTGTCGTCGGATGGGAAATACCAGGCCGTGATTCATCCTGAACTTGTGCAAGACGCTGCTTCTGCGCAGTCTACGGCTCTCTCTACGGGAGCAACAGAAAAGCCGCTGAATGTGGTATAGGAGGAACGTACATGCTTGTGAAATGGAAACTGGTGGCGCAGCTGCAATATTACCGTCTGTTATTTCTGCTAGGACTCAAAAGTGAAGAGATTTATTATATTGGGGGAAGTGAGGCACTTCCCCCGCCATTGACACGGGAAGAAGAAGAATTTTTGCTGCAAAAATTATCCTCGGGAGACTCGGCTATTCGCGCGATGCTGATTGAGCGTAACCTGCGTCTGGTGGTATACATCGCACGTAAATTTGAGAATACAGGTATCAATATCGAGGATCTGGTTTCCATTGGAGCAATCGGATTGATTAAGGCAGTCAATACATTCGACCCGGAAAAGAAAATCAAACTGGCAACCTATGCTTCACGTTGTATCGAAAATGAAATTTTGATGTACCTGCGACGCAATAGTAAGATCCGAACTGAAGTTTCTTTTGATGAACCGCTCAACATTGATTGGGATGGGAATGAGCTATTATTATCCGATGTATTGGGTACAGAAAACGATACAATCTATCGGAATATTGAAGAGCAGGTAGACCGAAAACTGTTGCACAAGGCACTGGAAAAATTAACAGAGCGTGAGCGAATGATTATGGAGCTTCGTTTTGGCTTGACGGATGGGGAAGAAAAGACCCAAAAAGATGTAGCGGATCTACTTGGAATCTCCCAATCCTACATCTCTCGTCTCGAAAAAAGAATCATTAAAAGACTCCGCAAGGAGTTCAATAAAATGGTCTGAAATACATCGTTGATCAGAATGGGTATTACTGGCAAGGGTGCCAAGTACGAATAAAAAAGCCTGCCCCGGAGATAATGTACATTAATGTTTCTCCTTGGGAGGTAAATCACGATGACCCGAAACAAAGTCGAGATTTGTGGCGTGGACACCGCAAAATTGCCTGTCCTCACCAACACTGAAATGCGGGAATTGTTTCATTCCCTTCAGCAACACCATGATCGCTCAGCAAGAGAGAAATTAGTGAATGGCAACCTGCGTCTGGTACTCAGTGTCATTCAGCGTTTTAACAATCGGGGGGAGTTTGTCGATGATCTGTTCCAGGTTGGTTGCATCGGCCTGATGAAAGCCATTGATAATTTTGATTTATCCCAGAATGTCAAATTTTCAACCTACGCGGTGCCGATGATTATCGGTGAAATCCGTCGATACCTGCGTGATAATAACCCGATTCGGGTATCTCGCTCCTTGAGGGACATTGCTTACAAAGCACTTCAGGTCCGTGACAGCCTGACGAATAAAAATTCCCGGGAACCGACGATATTCGAAATTGCGGAAGTACTGAATGTGCCGAAGGAAGATGTTGTTTTTGCATTGGACGCCATTCAGGACCCGGTCTCGCTCTTTGAACCGATCTATCATGATGGTGGAGATCCGATCTATGTCATGGATCAGATCAGTGATGACAGAAACAAGGATGTGTCATGGATCGAGGAAATTGCGCTCCGTGAAGCCATGCATCGTCTTGGTCAGCGAGAAAAAATGATTCTGTCGATGCGGTTTTTCGAAGGAAAAACCCAGATGGAAGTGGCTGATGAAATTGGCATTTCCCAGGCCCAGGTCTCACGTCTGGAGAAGTCAGCAATACAGCAGATGCAAAAACATGTAAAGTCGTAATACGAAGCAAGGACAGGAGGACGATCAATCGGGGCAGTGTATACCGGTGATCGTCTTTTTGTTATTGACGGTTTCCACATTCGATGAAAAACAGGACATTTTTCGCCCCTGAAACATATAATGTATAGAAGTGTAATGAACGGACAGAAGAGGAATAACAGGGGGCGGAAATGAATGAAAGTGAATACGAGCGAATTAGCGGCAAGAGGCATGAAAATCTCGGACTTTCAGACAAAGGATGTCATTAACATTACAGATGGCAAACGTCTGGGGCAGATCAGTGACTTGGAGCTGGATCTGAAGCAGGGACGAATTGAAGCGATTGTTGTGCCAGGGTATAGTCGCTTTATGGGGCTCTTTGGAGGGGGAACAGATCTTGTGATTCCTTGGAGAAATATTGTTAAGATTGGTTCAGATGTGATTCTCGTGAAGATGGATGAGGTTAAGGAAAACACGTATGACGAGCGTGATCGGGAAGCTCGTCTGTATGATGAACAGCAGCATAACCGTACAGAACGTGTGGAACGCATTGAACGATCGGATCGTAATCAGCGTCGAACGATATAAATGAGACAGAATGTGGCTCATTTGGTACACTGGAAGTGGTGAGGTGAGAGAATGGAACCATTTGTATTGAATAAGGAATTACTTGAACGGACAGTGAGCCCAAATTCAGATTTCGGTTCTGACCCGTTATTATTATATGTTGCGCCTTGGAGAGATCAGTTTGAAAAGTTAACGGTTGGGTTTACGACAAGACATGGTGGAGTCGGAAATGTTCCCTATGCTACGCTCAATTGTGCTTATCATGTGGGGGATGATCCAGAAGTTGTCCTTAACAACCGCAGGCTCGTAACCGAGAAGCTTGGCTTTGCAGCGGAAGCCTGGACCTGTGGAGAGCAGGTGCACGGCAAACATGTGGCTGTAGTTAAAGCTGAAGATCGGAGCAGAGGCTTACTTGATCGTCAATCTGCGTTTCAGGATACAGATGGATTGGTCACGAATGTGCCTGGCGTGTTACTGACTTCTTTCTATGCCGATTGTGTTCCGCTTTATTTCTATGACCCGGTGCAGCAGGCTGTAGGTCTTGCTCATGCTGGCTGGAAAGGTACAGTCGCGGGTATCGCCGTATCCATGGTGGAGACGATGGAACGGGAGTATGGAAGCCGCAGACAGGATATTCGGGCTGCCATCGGTCCGTCCATTGGGGATTGCTGTTATGAAGTGGATGAGGCGGTCATGCAGCATGTGCGGGTTTGGTTTGAGGATTCCCCGGTTAATGATAAATACGAGGATTCTGCTTCTAAACAAGTATATCGACCCGTGAATAACGGTAAAACGATGTTAAACTTGAAAGAATGCAATCGACACATTATGATGAAAGCAGGAATAATGCCGGATCATATCGAATGTACAACATGGTGTACAAGTTGTCATCCCGAACTATTTTTCTCCTACCGGAAGGAAAATGGTGTTACAGGGCGGATGGCGAGCTGGATTGGGCTGGAAGAGAGGTGACCCTCTGTGTCATTGGAGGAGCGTATACAACAGGTAAATCAGAAGATCGAAGATGCATGTCGGCGCAGTAACCGTCAACGTGATGATGTGAATGTGATTGCGGTCACGAAGTACGTCTCACTTGAAACAACGGGATCGGTGCTGGATCATGGTCTTGAGCATATTGGAGAAAATCGGTGGCAGGATGCGCAGGCCAAATGGGAAGCTTTTGGTCAACAGGGCACTTGGCACTTTATCGGTCATTTGCAGACGAACAAGGTGAAAGACGTAATTGGCAAGTTTCGTTACATACATTCACTGGATCGTTTGTCGTTGGCGAAGGAGTTGGATAAGAAAGCAGCTTCACTTGGCATTCAAGTGGAAACGTTTTTGCAGGTGAATATTTCGGGTGAAGAGAGCAAGTATGGCTTACAGCCGGAACAGGCAAGTTCATTCTTGCGTGATATTCGTTCGTTCAACAATCTCAAGGTTGTCGGCCTGATGACCATGGCACCTCATGAGGAAAATCCGGAGCTGACGCGTCCCGTATTTCGTGGATTACGTGAGCTGAGAGATCAATTGAATGGACAAGCCCTCACAGCAGAGCCATTGACCGAGCTGTCGATGGGGATGTCCAATGATTTTGAAGTGGCCATTGAAGAAGGGGCAACCTGGGTACGGCTAGGATCGATTCTCGTAGGAAAAGAGGAGGGTTCACGATGGGCGTAATGAATAAATTTATGAATTTCCTCGGACTTCAGGAAGAGGAAGAGATTGTGGAACGTGAACGGATGGCTGCGCAGGAGGAAAATGAACCTGAACAGCAGGAAGCTGAAACCTCCAGTCTCGATAAACGTAGAAACCAAAGGGGGAATAATGTGGTGAGCATTCATTCCCAGAAAAATGTTAAAGTTGTCCTGTATGAACCGCGTTCTTATGACGAGGCTCAGGAAATTGCCGACCATCTGCGTTCGCATCGTACCGTTGTGGTGAACTTGCAACGTATTCGCCAGGACCAAGCGCTGCGCGTTATTGATTTTTTGAGCGGCACGGTATATGCATTGGGTGGCGGTATTTCCAAAATCGGCGGAAACATTTTTCTCTGTACGCCAGATACGGTTGAAATTCAGGGCTCAATTACGGAAATACTGGCTGACAGCGAGCAAGATTATAACAGAATGAGGTGAGCCACTTTTGTATCAGATTGAAAGCGTGTTGTACACGTTATACCAGATTTACTTTTACATGGTCATTGTCTACATATTGATGTCTTGGCTTCCCAATGCGCGGGAAAGCTTCATCGGTGAATGGTTGGGCAAATTAGTAGAGCCATATCTAAGACCTTTCCGTCGATTTATACCACCTTTGTTCGGTGTGCTGGATATTTCCCCGATTGTGGCGTTAATCGTTCTCCAACTCGCGCTTAACGGGTTGATCTCCATTCTCCGATACTTTATATAATGTTGGGTAGGGTGACATAGATGAGCGGTGAAATTTACGAACATTTTAGCCATGATGAGCGGGATTTCGTAGATAAAGCTTCGGACTGGGTTGAGCGGGCAGGCAAGTATCATGACATGAAGCTAACTGACTTTCTTGACCCAAGACAGGTTTTTATTTTACAAACTCTTGCCAATCGTCGCAATGACGTTCAGATTCGTCTGGATGGTGGTTACGAGGCAGCTGAGCGCAAGCGTGCGCTGGTAGCACCGGATTACATGTATCTGGATGATGAGGATATGGGTATGCAGGTGCTCAGTATCACGTCTGATGATCAGAAAATCTCGGAGCTGGAGCATGGGGACTATATGGGTTCCCTGCTCGGGCTTGGGATGAAACGTGGAAAGATCGGAGATATCCAAGTGCTGGAGGACGGTTGCCATACAGTGGTGGCGGCGGAAACCGGCGCTTTTTTATCGCTTCAACTGAATCAGGTGCATCGGTTACATGTGTTCACAGAGTTACTTCCTTTGGATCAGATGCGATGGTCAGAGAACAAACTGGAGACGATGGATATTACGGTCGCTTCTCTTCGTTTGGATGGAATCTGTGCAGATGTGTATCGGCTTAGTCGCAGTAAGGTGCTGGTGCCAATCAAAGCCGGTCGCTGTCGTGTGAACTGGAAGGTTGAGGAAGACCCCTCCAAATCGTTAAAAGCAGGAGATGTCGTATCCATTCAGGGATTTGGCCGATTCAAGGTTATTGAACAGGACGGGATGACAAAAAAAGGACGCTGCCGAGTGAAAATCGGCAAATTTGCCTGAGACTGTTGCAGGAAAATTGGCTTTCTTGTCGAAATGTTTAACGTAAAGGTGTAAAAAATACGCGGTGTTTCCGATATACATTAAGTCAAAGGTATGAATGAACGTCTGAGGATGCAATTCGGATCCTGCATTCCGTATAAGTTGCCAGAGTTAGGCATCAACGCTACGGCCCCTTGGGTGGAACCCATATGCTGCAACCTTCTCTAAACGGGAAGGAACTTTTACAGGAGGTGGACAGCATGCCATTAACGCCGCTGGACATACACAACAAGGAATTTTCCCGACGTTTGCGCGGGTATGACGAGGATGAAGTCAATGAATTCCTGGATCAAGTCATCAAAGATTACGAAGGCGTCATTCGCGAGAACAAAGAGCTGAGCAATCAGTTGCTGTCCGTTCAGGAAAAGCTGGATCATTTTGCCACGATTGAAGAGACACTTAGCAAAACGATCATCATTGCGCAGGAAGCTGCTGATGATGTGAAGAGCAATGCTAAGAAAGAAGCACAGTTGATCGTGAAGGAAGCAGAGAAAAATGCAGACCGGATCGTGAACGAATCGCTGGGTAAATCGCGTAAAATTGCTTTGGAAGTGGAAGAACTGAAAAAGCAGGCATCGATTTATCGTGCACGTTTCCGCACGCTTGTTGAAGCGCAGCTTGAACTGTTGACTCAGGATGGTTGGGAAGTGCTGGAGAGCCGGGAGCAGGAAGTGCGTGACCGTGAGCGGGAGATGAAAGAAATTTATTAGTCTGTCGCCTGGTTGACTTTTGTCTGCAAAGAGGCTATAACTATATTCATAATGAATAGTGATTCCATGACGGGTTCAGTACGTTATGATCTCATCCCTCAGAGAGTTGGTGGTTGGTGCAAACCAATGGATGAGTTATAGCCGAATATCTCCCCGGAGAAGTGACGCTGAAGCGGTGTACTTGAGTGCCGTGTGTAAGCCGAACCGTAAGCCGTACGTTATAACGGCACCCTGCGGTAGTACAGCGGGGCATAAGCGCTGTTGATGACAGAGCATACCCAGGCTTGCTTGGATGTGGTTTGTGATGAACAGAATTAGGGTGGTAACGCGAGTATAGTCTCGTCCCTTTCCAGGGATGGGGCTTTTTTTGTGTTCAAAAAAGGGCGAACATCCATGAGGCCCGCAGGGACCTCAAGGAGAGAGCCAATCTGCCGGGGGAGCGAAGCGCCCGGCAACACGGGTTTCGCCAAGGCGAACGTCCATGAGGCCCGAAGGGACCTCAAGGAGAGAGCCAATCTGCCGGGGGAGCGAAGCGCCCGGCAACACGGGTTTCGCAAGGCGAACGTCCATGAGGCCCGAAGGGATCTCAAGGAGAGAGCCCCCGCCGGGGGAGCGAAGCACCCGGCAACACGGGTTTCGCCAAGGCGAACGTCCATGAGGCCCGCAGGGACCTCAAGGAGAGAGCCCCCGCCGGGGGAGCGAAGCACCCGGCAATACCCGTCTCGCGGTAAGGCCATGCGGCGTTCACGCAGGGAACAGCCGCAGAATGGCCACCACCACGCACATAAACCCTCGCCCATAAGCGCCACCGTTCCCCCAACGACAACCTATCCCGGGTGTCCAGAGGGCGGAGCGCCTATGGGGTCCCCCTTGGCAAGGGGGATTTAGGGGGATTGAAACGCTTTTTGTGGACGGTCCACAATCTAACTAAAGAAAGGAAAGTTGATCATCATGCAACGAGTTGACGTCAAAGAAAAGGCACGTGCCAGAGAATTACGCGTGTTAGATAAATGGAAAACGGAGAATACATTCAAAAGATCCATCGAAAACCGGGAGGGTAAGCCAAACTTCGTATTTTATGAAGGGCCGCCTACAGCAAACGGTAAACCGCATATCGGTCACGTACTGGGACGCGTAATCAAGGATTTCGTTGGACGGTATAATACGATGAAGGGTTACCGCGTCGTTCGTAAAGCGGGCTGGGATACACATGGTCTGCCTGTAGAACTGGGTGTACAGAAGAAGCTTGGCATCTCCCATAAGTGGGAAATCGAAGATTACGGCGTGGAGAAATTCATTAACGAATGTAAAGCGAGCGTATTCGAGTATGAGCAACAATGGCGTGATCTGACGGAAGGTATCGGTTATTGGACAGATATGGATAACCCGTATATCACCCTGGATAATAACTACATCGAGAGTGTATGGAACATTCTGGCGACGATCCACGAGAAAGGACTGCTGTATCGTGGTCACCGTGTGAGCCCGTATTGTCCATCTTGTCAGACGACACTGAGTTCCCATGAAGTTGCGCAAGGGTACAAAGACGTCAAAGACCTGAGCGCTACAGCCAAATTCAAGCTAAATGACAGTGGAGAATTCGTACTTGCTTGGACGACGACGCCTTGGACATTGCCTTCACACGTCGCACTTGCCGTGAATCCGGATATGGACTACTCCCGTGTTCGTCAAGATAACGAAGTGTACATCATGGCAACCAATCTGGTTGAGAAAGTGATGAAAGATACCAAAGGTGATTATGAAATCATTGGTGCACTGAAAGGTGCCGACCTCGTTGGCAAAACGTATGATCCTCCGTTCAACTACGTACAGGCTGAGAAAGCCAACATCATTCTGGGCGCAGGGTTTGTAACGGATGCAAGTGGTACGGGTATCGTACACATGGCTCCTGCCCATGGTGAAGATGACTACCGGGTATGCCGTGAGAATGGCATCAGCTTTGTCAATATGGTGGACCTGGAAGGCAAATTTGTCGCAGAGGTTACTGACTTTGCCGGACGTTTCGTGAAGGATTGTGATATTGATATCGTGAGATATCTGTCCGAGAAGGGACGTTTGTTCAGCAAAGAAAAATATGAGCACAGCTATCCATTCTGCTGGCGTTGTGATACACCGCTTCTGTACTATGCGATGGACAGCTGGTTTATCCAAACGACAGCCATCAAGGACCAACTGATTGCCAACAACAGTGAAGTGGACTGGTACCCGGGTCATGTTCGTGAAGGTCGTTTCGGGAAGTTCCTTGAAGATCTGGTGGATTGGAACATCAGCCGTGACCGTTATTGGGGAACACCGCTGAACATCTGGGTATGTGAGGAGACTGGCGAGCAATTTGCTCCACACAGCATTGCTGAATTGCGTGCTCGTGCGGTGGGCGACGTGCCTGAGAATCTTGAATTGCACAAACCATACGTGGATGACGTTAAAGTCATGAGCTCTTGTGGCAAATATGAAATGAAACGTACACCGGAAGTGATTGATGTCTGGTTCGACAGCGGTTCTATGCCGTTTGCCCAGCAGCACTATCCATTTGAAAATAAAGAAGTATTCGAACAGCAGTATCCTGCAGATATGATCTGTGAGGGGATCGACCAGACACGCGGCTGGTTCTACAGCTTGCTGGCAGTGTCTACTCTTTTGACAGGCAAAGCGCCTTACAAAGCGGTTATGGCTACAGGTCACGTCCTCGACGAGAACGGACAGAAGATGTCCAAATCCAAAGGTAACGTTATCGATCCTTGGGAAGTGATTGAAGAATACGGTACAGATGCATTCCGTTGGGCATTGCTGTCTGACAGTGCACCGTGGAACAGCAAACGTTTCTCCAAAGGCATCGTAGGCGAAGCAAAATCCAAAATGGTGGATACGCTGGTCAACACCCATGCATTCCTGACGCTTTACGCGACCATTGACGGATTTGATCCACAGGAGCATCCGTTCCAACTGTCCGCTCACAAGCTGGATCGCTGGATTCTGTCGAGACTGAACAGCCTGATCCTGGTTGTAGAAAAAGCGTTGTTGGTTAACGACTATCTGAACTCTTCCAAAGCGATTGAAGCGTTTGTTGATGAGTTGAGTAACTGGTATATCCGTCGTTCCCGTGACCGGTTCTGGGGAAGTGGCCTGACAGAGGATAAATTGGACGCTTACCGTACATTGACTGAGGTGCTGGTGACTACTGCGAAGCTGGTAGCTCCGTTCACACCGATGCTTGCAGAGGATATCTACCTGAACCTTGCAACAGGTGAGAGTGTGCACATGGAAGACTATCCAGTAGCGAATGAAGCGCTGATTGATGCAGGACTGGAACAGGATATGGAGACAGCTCGCCGTGTGGTTGAACTTGCTCGTAACGTTCGTAACGAAACAGGTATCAAGACACGTCAGCCGCTGTCCGAATTGATCGTTTCCCTGGATAAAGGCTTTGACCTCGCAAGTTATGAAGAGATCATCAAGGAAGAGATCAATGTGAAAGGAATTCGTACAGAGCATAATGATGCGGAATTCGTTGACTTTACATTGAAGCTGAACCTGAAGGTCGCAGGTAAAAAATATGGCAAAAACGTAGGTTTCCTGCAAAACTTCTTCAAGGGGATGTCCGCAGATGAGACACGTAAAGTCGTTTCGGAAGGTGTGCTGAACATCGTTTCTCCGGAAGGCGAAGAGCTGCAAGTGACGAGCGAAGAATTGTTGGTTGATAAACAGGCCAAATCAGGCTTTGCCTCAGCATCTGGTTACGGTCTGACGGTTGCGCTCAATACCGAAATCACGACAGCATTGGAACAGGAGGGCTGGGTCCGTGAAGTGGTTCGTGCCGTGCAAGATACGCGGAAACGACTGGACCTGCCGATTGAGAAAAGAGTACGTTTGACACTGGATGTGGATGCATCCCTTCAGGAAGCTATTCAGGCGTTTGATGACGTCTTGCGTGAAAATGTTCTCGTAACCGAAGTGACATTTGGCACGAATGAGGGCATGGAACGTGTTGAAGCCGGAGGCAAATCGATCGGTATTTACATCGAAGCGTAATTCGGAGCATGTCCCATTCAACAGTGACAAAATATAGAGCATAAACTAACGAGCCGCAGAGGCAGGGACATATTCCCTGTATCTGGGCTCGTTTGGTTTTTAGGCAAAAAGGAAATGATTCTATTGTACAGTCAATCTATATTGATCAAAGGAACTGAGCAAACATGAGCGAACATGATGACAAGCAATCTGCATCCATTTCACAATCGACATCAGATGATCTGACTTCACATGACAAAATTGAAGAGTTACATACCTTGACTAACCGACTGGCTAATGAACTGGAGCGTTCCCGAATTGCGCAATACACGGAATTGCTAAACAGACCCTGGAAGCTGATTGGACTGAACTTGTTGTCTGGAGCCGCACGAGGTGTGGGGATCGCAATTGGGTTCACCTTTTTCGCAGCAACGATCATTTATGTTTTACAGCTGCTTGGGGCGCTCAATCTTCCTATTGTTGGGGATTACATCGCTGATATTGTGCGCATTGTCCAACGCCAGCTCGATATGAATACCTACTAAGACATGTAGGGATTGATATTAAGGTGCAATTAATACAAGTCATCCGTCTCCATATCCGGTTCTAACAGGCCCTCGCCTTCACGGTTCTCCAGATACTGGCGATATTGCCGATTGCGCACGATGGATACGTCATGACCATAGATGTCTGTTGCCACAAAGCTTTCGTACGCTTCAACGCAGCCTTCCACTTCATCTGTGGCTTCAATGGCCATAACATCATAGCTGTCAATATCACGTCCTTCAGCCATGGCTGGTGAGTTCGATGTGCCCCAGCTCTCAACGATCTGCCAGGCATCCTCGCCATCGAAACCGTTTTGGTCATCACGTTCGTCCAGACTTGTACGACCAAATGCCGGGGCGAGGAACTCTTCCTCTACAGGACGGTTTTCGGAGACAACCGTTTCGGGTTGATGTTTTTTGCAATATTTGGTGTAGGGCACAGCCTCCATACGTTCATATGGAATGGGTTGCTGGCATACTGCGCACGTACCATAATGCCCTTCTTCGATGGAGTGCAGTGCCGAGTCGATACGCTCCAATTGGAACTCATCGTGTTCCAGCAGGGAAATATCTTTCTCACGTTCATAGACCTCCGTAGCGATGTCACCAGGATGGTTATCAATCGGTGACAGTTCACCCGTCTGTAGCTTGAGTGAGTCTCCGAGGCCATAATGTTCATTTTCCGACAGTCTATGTTCAATATCGCGCTTATCGGTCATCAATTGGGATCGTAAAGATTGCAGCTGTTCAGTAGTAAAATGCGACATGGTTTTCCCCTTTCTATTCCGTGTGGAATCCGGTTTTTGACTCTATTGTAGGATGTACCATTAAGGACAGGATTACAGAAGGGAAATGTTATCGTTTTTGCCAAGAGCATCGCAACACAGGGCGTCGTGGACGATTTCCAAACAGCTGTGCTACAATAAACAAGTCTGGCGTAAGCCTGGTATCGTTTGGAAAAGACAAGAACGGAGTGACAAACAAACGTGGTGTATTATATCCTCGCTTTTATCGTATTTTTATTGGATCAGGGAACCAAGTTCCTGATTGCAACCCGGATGGAACTCAGAGAAGAAATTCCGGTCATCGGCAATTTCTTTGTCATCACATCACATCGTAATTCAGGTGCAGCTTTTGGCATTCTGCAAGACCAGCGTTGGTTCTTTATTGTGGTTACGGTGATTGTAGTCGTTGCCTTGATTTGGTATTTGCAAAAGGTAAAAGATACCCCGCACAAATTGCTGCCTGTGGCGCTTAGTTTAGTGCTGGGGGGAGCGATCGGCAACTTCCTTGACCGGGCTTTGACCGGAGAAGTTGTGGATTTTGTACAGCTTAACTTTGGAAGTTACACGTTTCCCATTTTCAACATCGCCGACTCGGCAATCTGTATTGGTGTAGCGTTGATCATTGTGGAGACGCTGCTTGAAGGACGGCGCGAAAAAGCAGCCGCGAAGATTGAAGGGAATGAACATCATGAGTAATCCGAATGAGGAACAAATCAACGACGAAGAACTAATGAATGGCAATGAGCGTATGGAATGGACCGTTGCCGCTGAACATAAGAAGGAACGAATTGATAAATATATTACGGAAGCTGTGGACAACGTATCTCGTTCCCAAGTTCAATTGTGGATTGGAGACGGGTTCGTTACGGTAAATGGTGCTGTAGTCAAAGCCAATGCCAAGTTATCCGAAGGTGATCTGATTGAACTACAGATTCCTGAACCAACTTCCGTTGAGATCATTGCCGAAGATATTCCGCTGGAAGTGGTATATGAAGACAGCGACTTGATCGTGATCAATAAACAGCGTGGTCTTGTGGTGCATCCAGCACCAGGGCATACGTCTGGGACGCTCGTCAATGCGCTCATGTACCACTGCAAAGACCTTTCAGGTATCAATGGGGAATTGCGCCCAGGTATTGTACATCGCATTGATAAGGATACGTCGGGTCTTATTATGGCTGCCAAGAACGACCGTGCGCATGCCTCGCTGGCTGCTCAGTTGAAGGACCATACGGTGAACAGACGTTATATCGCGCTCGTTCATGGTCATCTTAATCATGACCAAGGAACCATTGATGCTCCGATTGGACGAGATACCAATGACCGCAAAATGTATACGGTCACCGAACGCAACAGTAAACATGCGGTTACGCATTTTACCGTTACGGAGCGGATCAATGATTACACCTTGCTGGAATTGAAACTGGAGACAGGGCGTACCCACCAGATTCGGGTTCACATGAAGTTTATTGGTCATCCGCTTGTCGGAGATCCCACGTATGGACGGAATAAAGGAATTAAAATGCAAGGACAGGCTCTTCATGCTGCCATTCTTGGATTCGTGCATCCGACCACGGGAGAATATCTTGAATTTACAGCTCCGCTTCCACAGGATATGGAAGACGTACTTGCTTCACTGCGCAGTCGTTAACAGCTCCAAGAAAGTACAAATGTTCAGATACTTTGTCCATGGCTTTGAATACGCAAATCCTTCATATTTAAGTGTAGAAATTTGCGTCAAATGAGGAGATGAACAACGTTATGAGTATCGATAAATATCAAGAAACTTACATTCAGACTAATTTTGCCGACCGTATCGGTGGCTCCAACTATGGTAAAGACACGAACATTTATAAATTCGAGAAAATCAAACGCGCCAAAGCTTCGGCCAAAAAAGATTTTCCCGATGTGGAACTGATTGACCTTGGTGTAGGTGAACCAGACGAGATGGCTGATGCAGGCATTGTCGCTGCACTTGCAGAAGAAGCTTCCAGACCTGAGAACCGTGGTTATGCCGATAATGGTATTCCTGAATTCAAAGCTGCTGCTGCTTCTTACCTGAAAAACGTATTCAACGTAGAAGGTATCGATGCAGATACTGAAATCGTGCACTCCATTGGTTCCAAACCGGCTTTGGCGATGATGCCTTCATGCTTCATCAATCCAGGTGATGTGACGATCATGACCGTTCCAGGTTACCCCGTTATGGGCACACATACAAAGTATCTGGGCGGAGAAGTGTTCAACATTCAATTGACGAAGGAGAACAACTTCTTGCCTGATTTGAAGGCTATTCCGGAAGACATCGCAAAACGTGCGAAGTTGCTCTACTTGAACTATCCGAACAATCCAACTGGCGCAAGTGCGACAGTAGAGTTCTTCACTGAAGTAGTGGAGTGGGCGAAGAAATACAACGTAGTCGTTGTCCATGATGCTCCGTATGCAGCATTGACGTACGATGGCAAAAAACCATTCAGCTTCCTGTCGGTACCTGGTGCGAAGGATGTTGGCGTTGAGCTGCACTCTCTGTCCAAGTCCTACAATATGACGGGTTGGAGAATTGGCTTCGTAGCGGGTAATCCGCTTGTAGTCAAAGCATTCAGCGACGTGAAGGACAACAACGACTCCGGTCAGTTCATCGCGATTCAGAAAGCTGCTGCATATGGTTTGAATCACCCTGAGATCACGGAAAAAATTGCAGAGAAATATTCCCGTCGTCACGACATGCTCGTTGCCGCACTGAATGAACTGGGCTTCCAGGCTGAAAAACCTAAAGGTTCCTTCTTCCTGTATGTTGAAGCACCAAAAGGTGTGGTTGGCGGACGTCGCTTCGAATCGGGCGAAGATTTCTCCCAATTCCTGATCCGTGAGAAACTGATCTCGTCCGTACCTTGGGATGATGCGGGTAACTTTGTTCGTTTCTCCGTTACCTTTGAAGCTAAAGGTGAAGAGGAAGAGAAACGTGTTATCGCTGAGATCAAGCGTCGTCTGAGCGACGTACAATTCGAATTTTAATTGCAGCACCCTATAGCTTCATTACGTACAAAACGAAGAGACCGGAAACGGTCTCTTTTTTATGTCCATATTAGATTTTTTTCATTTACTCCCTTTACAAAATTATACAAGCAACATATGATTAGATCTTTACGTTATTTGTTATATACAGAAGTTGTTTTTGAAGGGAGTTATTACAATTGTTATCATCACGAACGAGTACCGTGTCTTCACCGACTACAGAAAATGGAAGTACAATTTCAGGATTAATCAGATTGTTAAGACCCAAACAGTGGACTAAAAATCTGCTGTTATTTGCTGCGTTACTTTTCTCTTTTGAAGAGATTCGGACGGAAACCATTCTTGCGACGTTGCTTGGCTTTATTCTATTTAGCCTCGTTGCAGGCTGTGTTTATATTTTGAATGACTTTGTGGATCGGGACAGGGATCAGCAGCATCCAGTGAAAAAGTATCGTCCCATTGCTTCGGGTCAGGTGAATCCGGCTCATGCGTTATTGTTCGGCACTATCCTGTTAATCCTTTCCGTAGGAACAGCCTTCGTAATGAACCCGCTATTTGGGGTATTATGTATCGTCTATTTCCTGTTGAATGTGTCATACTCCTTTGTGCTGAAGCATCTCGTTATCTTGGATATGATGACTATTGCAGCGGGTTTTGTACTTCGTGCTATTGCCGGTGGTGTACTGATTCATGTACCTTTCACACCATGGTTTTTGATCTGTACAATGCTGCTGTCGTTATTTCTGGCCATTGGCAAACGGAGAAATGAACTTACCTTGCTTGCAGGGAACACAGGATCACATCGTAAAGTTTTGGATAACTATTCCATTACCTTGTTGGACCAATTTAATACGATTGTGACGACAGCTACGATTATCAGCTACTCCCTGTTCACATTCACTTCAGATCGAACCATTCATCTGATGTGGACAATTCCGCTGGTCATTTACGGCATGTTCCGTTACTTGTATCTAATCCATATGAAAAACCAGGGGGGCTCGCCTGATCGTGTGCTGTTTGAGGACAAGCCCATATTAATTACGGTTATTTTGTATGTGATAAGTGTTGTTACAATCTTTACTATCTTTGAATAAAGGCTGAGGGGGATCAGGGTGAAAAGCACGAAAGTCGCGATCTTTGATATTGATAAAACGATTATACGTAGTGATTCCATGTTTCAATTTGTGCATTATGGTGTTCGGCGTTACCCTTGGCAGGTATGGAGATTGCCTGTCATTGCATTACATACCGTGTTATTCAAGGCGGGATTCATGACGGTTGAAGAAGTCAAGCGTTCCTATTTTCAAGAAATTGAGCGCATGTCTGAGAAAGATCTGGAGCATTTCTTTGATACTCGCTTGCGTACGTCCATTTTTGCTGAGGCCAGTGTGGAGATGCAGCATCGCAAGGAAGCAGGCTATCATGTCTTGCTGGTCACCGCGTCTCCGCATGCCTATATGAAATATTTTAAAAACTTTCCCTGGGTGGATCATGTAATTGGGACTGAACTCGTCCGTCATGCGAATGGTTACACGTGCAGAATTGAAGGCAGTAATTGCAAAGGGGAAGAGAAGGTGCGCCGCATTCAGGCTTATCTGAGTGAGAAGAACATGGTAATTGACTATGATCAGTCATGTTCCTACTCGGACTCCTTATCCGACCTTCCGGTCATGGAGCTTGTGAGTCAGCGATACTTTATTAACAAGCGTGTTCCGGACATGGAGGCATTAACGTGGGGGAAATAAAATCACGTCATACAGGTAAATGGTTAATGCTCGTCTCCGCTTTTCTGACAGCGACGGGTCAATTGTTCTGGAAATGGGGACTAACCGAGTGGATTTACCTTGGTGTTGGTTTTCTATGTTATGGACTTGGAGCGATTCTAATGATCAAAGCTTTTGCTCTGGAAAAACTCTCTGTTGCTTATCCTCTGATGTGTGCCAGCTACGTGTTTGCTTTAATCTATGGATATTTCTTGCTCGGTGAAGAAATTACGGTGCAGAAACTGGCCGCTGTTGTGCTGCTTGGAATCGGGGTGACATTAACCAGTGTTGATCGATAGCTGGATGGTTGCCGTATTAATTGTCATGACGTTGTGTGGTGCACTGGGCGGGGCCGGATTGAAAGCTTATGCGACTAGTCGCAATCGTCTGCATGTGCTCATGGGACTCGGATTCTACGGGATGGGTGCGTTGCTGAATATTGTGTTGTTGAAGTTTCTTCCATTAACCGTCGTACTGCCTGCCAACGCATTAACATATGTCTGGACTCTCATCATAGCGCGGTTGGTATTTAAGGAGATGGTGGGCCCTTTACGCTGGATCGGTGTGGCATGTATTATGGGCGGACTTTGTTTATTGGTATTCTAGAACTTATTTAAATTGGATGTGAAATGAAAGTATGAAATTTTTGGATTACATATTTTACAATCGTAGAAACAACTGGACAGCTTTTTTCCTGTTTGCGGGGTTCGCTGTGTTCTATGGTTTAATGAACGGCTCGTATGTTCTGTATATTGAAAATAATGCAGAAATGCTGGGGGCGTATAGCCCATTTAATACGACGCTGTTTCCAATCAATTTATTCAACTTTGATCCTTCGATGTATTATGGGGACAACAGTTCTTCTGTTATCCATCCGCTCATTTCTTTTCTGGCAGTTACCCTTGCGGCTGTAGCGAAGCTGCTGGGAGGCAACTGGTTCTTCCTAATCTTGCAGTCGTTGATCAATGCGGGTTCGGTGGTGCTGGCGTATCTGTTCTTGAGTCAAAAAGAAAACAAACCGACGATCACACCGCTGCTGTTCGCTTTGTTGTTTGGTTTCAGTTCCTACTTGATGTATACCGCATTGATTCCGGACTCGTATCCGTATGTACAGTTCGTTATCCTTCTCTCTGTGGTTTACATGCAGTATACTCGTGAGCGTCAGGACGTACGTTATGTACCCAATGCATTGCTTGCATCGATTAACTTCGGGCTAACCTCGACAAACATCGTACCGTTTGCTGCTGCCACATTCTTCAATATGAATGCATGGCGCAATAAGGCGGGGTGGAAGAAATATATTGGTATCATGGCATTTGCAGTTCTGATCATTGCCGTGTTTACCGGGATTCAGTATGTTGCATTTGGAGGTAAGAGCTGGGTTAGTAATTGGCTGTTGGGCATACAAAATGGCGGAACCAGCTATGCAACGCCATTCCAGTTCGCTGTTCATTGGAAAGCATTGAACATGCTAACCATTAATCCGATGCTGACACCGAAGATGCATTTGCTGGACCCTGGCATGGCAGCCTTTGTTACGGATCTGTCCCGTTCCAATCCATTCTACGTGCAGATTACAGGTATCTTTATTTTACTACAGGCACTCATGGGCTTCATTAAGGGCATTCGTGAACGTGAAGTGTGGACCCTTGTGCCATATATTCTGTTTGCTTTTTTGCTTCATGTTGTTGTGGGCTTCGGTCTGGCCGTCTTTCAATACGATATGTATCTGTATGCGGGACATTATCTGTTTGCGTTTTTCCTGTTGGGTGGAGGTTTCGTCATCCGTATTCGTCCGGGCTTGGGCAAAAATGGACTAATCGTTCTGCTTATGTTATCGGTGCTTATTACGGCCGGTAATAATATATATCGTCATATCGAGACCTTATCCACGATTAAGCAGTCCTATGAACAACTGGAGCAGGATCGTATGGTCCTTCAAGATTCAGACGCAGTCCATTAAAAGTATTATTAACCCTTTACCGCATCTGTGGATGCAGGTAGAGGGTTATTTTGGCTATATCAAATTTCTCATTTGCCTATGGATAAATATGCAGAATTGTTGTATAATTATGAATAACCAATGAGATGTAATGTGCATGGATGTTTTTCGGCCTAACTGCTGATTCTAAGAAGAACGTAGCAGAGGATTTTCACCTGCGATGGTGAGGTGTTGACAGAGGGTTGTCTTTCTGTCATAATTCATGAAGACAAACGGACATATTGAGTACAGAACCCTGTGAGGTCCTGCAATATGGACGACATGAATAGCACCTTTAAATCAGTCCCGTGAGACTGGCAAGGTAACGTGAACGATACATCGTTTTTTGCTGCGGCAAATGAAGCGATGCATCCCCGAGAGTAAACTTTCTTCAGAGCGGTCTGAAGTTCGGAGACTCCTTGCCAATAAACACGGCAAGGAGTCTTTTTTGTTCTCCTCGTCACGGGGCCATGATGCTGAAGGGAAATCCTGAGGAGGCTGAACGCATGAGCATAGAGACACATGTCATTATGGATGAGACGGCGATCCGCCGCGCATTAACACGGATTGCCCATGAGATATTGGAAAAAAACAAAGGAATCGACGATTGTGTGTTGGTCGGTATTCGTACACGCGGGGTTTACCTTGCTGAACGGATTGCCGCCAAGATTGAAGAAATCGAAGGCGCCAAAGTCCCCTGGGGAGAACTGGATGTGACTCCTTACCGCGATGACCGCTTGGACGAGAATAAAGCGAATCGCAAGGAAATGTTGATTATGACACCTGAATCACTTTCAATCCACAACAAAAAAGTGATTTTGTTCGATGATGTGCTCTATACCGGACGGACGATTCGCGCAGCGATGGATGCCCTGATGGACTGTGGAAGACCGCAGAACATTCAGCTGGCTGTACTCGCAGACCGCGGACACCGGGAACTTCCGATCCGACCTGATTTTATCGGCAAGAATGTGCCGACTTCCAAATCAGAGGAGATCGAGGTTGCACTCATGGAAACAGACGGACAGGACGAAGTCAAAATCACTCAGAACCGGGGGGAACAAGCATGATGATTACACAACCAGCATTGAGAGACCGGAGCTTGCTTGGACTGAAGGAACTTAGCCGAGAAGAAATTGAGTCGATTCTGAACAGAGCAGCTCACTGGGAAGCGCAGAAAGAGAAACTGGTTCCAGTACTGGAATCACGCTTCGTTGCCAATATGTTCTTCGAAAACAGCACACGTACCCGCTTCTCGTTCGAAATGGCAGAGAAACGCTTGGGCGCACAAGTGCTGAACTTTACGGCAGCGGCATCCAGTGTGGAAAAGGGAGAGTCCATCTACGATACGGTACGCACACTTGAGTCGATGGGCATTGATGCAGGCGTGATCCGGTTGAAACCGGCAGGCGTTCTGCAACAATTGGCTCAGAAAGTGAATGTACCACTCGTTAACGCCGGAGATGGTAACAATGAGCATCCCACGCAGGCACTACTGGATCTCTACACCATGCGGAAAGCATTCGGCGAACTGAAGGGCTTGCGTGTCTCCATTATTGGTGACATTCTGCATAGTCGGGTAGCACGCTCCAACCTCTGGGCGCTGCAAAAGTTTGGTGCAGATGTACGATTCTGTGCACCACCAACGATGCAGGCATCGGAACTCGCAGAGCATGCTCCTTATGTCGGTCTTGAAGAAGCGCTGGATGCAGATGTAGTCATGATGCTCCGTGTTCAATTGGAACGTCATCAACATGGCTTGATTACTTCAGCTGAGGATTATCGCGAACACTACGGATTGACGGAAGAACGTGCGTCACGCCTAAAACCAAGTACGATTATCATGCACCCTGCTCCTGTGAATCGCAATGTCGAGGTAGATGACGCGGTTGTGGAGAGTGAAGCATCGCGGATCTTCCCGCAGATGGCAAACGGCGTTCCGATCCGCATGGCGGTTATGGAACGTGCGATGAAACTGTAACAGGGTCTGGCTGTGGGTCATAGGCTGATGGTACGGAAGTTCTTATAGAGCAATATGAGAGTACACGATAAAGAAAATCATCCGGCTTGCCTGGTAAGCCGGACAGAACCGAAGCGGAGGGCAATTATGCTACAGATTATAAAGAACGCGAACATCTTGAACCAACAAGGGGAACTTGAACGGAAAACCATCATTATAGATGAAGGTAAAATTAAAAAGATCGCTGGTCTGGAAGACCAAGTTGTACTGGATGCCGAAAAGTCAGCGCATCATGTGACAGACGCATCAGGCAAACTGGTCATTCCCGGATTGATCGATATGCACGTGCATCTGCGTGAACCTGGATTCGAACACAAAGAGACGATCGAAACAGGTGCCCGTTCAGCAGCACAAGGTGGATTTACAACGATCGCCTGCATGCCGAACACAAGACCGGTAACAGACACAGCGGAAGTTGTGAAGCTGGTACTGGATAAAGCCAAAGAAGCCGACCTGGTGAAAGTGTTACCTTATGCAGCGATTACGAAAAACGAATTGGGTCGCGAACTTACCGATTTTGCTGCATTAAAAGAAGCTGGTGCCATTGGATTCACGGATGATGGTGTAGGCGTACAAAATGCCCAAATGATGAAGGATGCCATGAGCCTCGCGGCCAGTATGGATATGCCGGTTATTGCACACTGTGAAGATGACTCACTGGTTGTTGGTGGATATGTGACGGAAGGCGAGTTTTCGAAGCGTCACGGCATCAAAGGGATTCCCAATGAATCCGAGGCCATCCACGTGGGTCGTGATATCCTGCTCGCAGAAGCAACGGGAGTTCATTACCACGTCTGCCACGTAAGTACAGAACAGTCGGTTCGCCTGATCCGTCTGGCGAAGTCCATCGGCATTAAAGTAACTGCTGAGGTGTGTCCGCACCATCTGGTGTTATCGGATGAAGATATCCCGGGTATGGATGCTAACTGGAAAATGAACCCGCCGCTACGCTCACCACGCGATGTGCAGGCTTGTATCGAAGGATTGCTGGATGGCACGCTGGACATGATCGTAACTGACCACGCGCCACACAGTGAAGAAGAGAAAGCCAAAGGCATGGAGCTGGCACCTTTCGGAATCGTAGGATTCGAAACAGCCTTCCCGCTTCTGTACACAAAGTTTGTGGAAACAGGATTGTGGAGCTTGGACTTCCTGGTGAAACGAATGACTGCTGATCCGGCACGTGTATTCCGACTGGATACAGGCAAGCTCGAAGAGGGAGCACCAGCGGATATTACGATGATTGACCTGAACGAAGAAAAAGCAGTTGATCCTGCAACGTTCGCAACCAAAGGAAGAAACACCCCATTCACAGGCTGGAAGCTGAAAGGCTGGGCCACACAAACATGGGTGGACGGTAAAAGCGTATGGAGCAACACTGTACAACAATAAAACAGTACCATAGTAATTCAATAAATCATTAGACCTTATAACTTGAATTTTCAAAACAAGTCTTTATAACTCTAATCTACAATTTTTACATCAGTAAGCTCTTAAAATTAACTCAAGGCAAACCATGCCGAGAGTCCAATATACGAAACAAAGCAAAGTTGAATGTCATGATTTTGAACTTGGACACCAACGTTACTGCGGAGTGGGCAGAAAGAACCCGAAGAAACGAAGTGCTCGCCTTTATCACCGGATTACATCATTTGAACAATGATAAAAAGTAATCCGGGGATAACAGCGATCAAAGGGTCTTCTGCCCACGGAGCCGCACCAAACGTAACGTCCCCCATGTTCAACCCCAATGCATTCAACGTTGATAAACACAGAGGAGTGAAATGGGATGCAGGCACAGGCAAGATTATTGTTGGAAGACGGCACACTGTTCACCGGGAAAGCATTCGGTGCTGAAGGTGAAACTACAGGTGAGGTCGTTTTTAATACGGGAATTACAGGCTATCAAGAGGTGCTTTCGGATCCTTCCTATTGCGGTCAAATCGTGACCATGACGTATCCGCTGATCGGAAACTACGGCATTACGCGTGATGACTTCGAGTCGATTCGTCCATACGTACACGGTTTCGTGGTGCGTCGTCATGAGCCAACGCCAAGTAACTGGCGTGCGGAATATAGCGTAGACAATCTGCTCAAGGAATACGGTATCGTAGGAATCAGCGAAATTGATACACGCATGTTGACTCGCCGGATTCGTCACCACGGCACAATGAAGGGAATTCTCACAACAGGATCGAAGCCTGTGGAAGAACTGCTGGAGATGATGGGAGACACTACCATCGCCGAGCTGCGCAACCAGGTGCCAATGACTTCTACGGAGCATGTATACAACAGCCCTGGAACGGCTGAACGTATTGTACTCGTAGATTACGGTGCCAAAACAGGGATCTTGCGTGAACTTAGCAAACGCAACTGTGATGTTGTCGTTGTTCCGCACGATGTAACGGCAGACGAGATTCGTCGCCTGAACCCGGACGGGATTCAACTGTCCAACGGCCCTGGGGACCCGAAAGACGTACCTCACGCGGTTAACATGATCAGTGAACTGCTTGGCGAGTACCCGATCTTCGGCATCTGCCTGGGTCACCAATTGTTCGCACTTGCGGCAGGAGCAGATACCGAAAAACTCAAGTTTGGACATCGCGGAGGAAACCACCCGGTGAAAGAACTGGAGAGTGGACGGTGCTTCATCACATCCCAGAACCATGGATTTACCGTAAACGAAGAGTCTGTGAAGAGTACGGACTTGGAAGTTACACATATCAACAATAACGATAAAACCATTGAAGGTCTGAAACATAAATCATTCCCGGCATTCTCGGTTCAATATCACCCTGAAGCAGCCCCGGGTCCTTACGACAACAGCTATCTGTTCGACCGCTTCATCGAGATGATTCGCGAGCACAAAATCACTAACCCGCAAAAGCCGCGTCAAGCCGTATTGGCAGCCGCAGTGAAAGGAGCACAATAACATGCCGATTAACAAAGATCTCAAAAAAATCCTGGTGATTGGTTCCGGTCCAATCGTCATCGGTCAAGCGGCCGAGTTCGACTATGCCGGTACACAAGCTTGCCAGGCACTGAAAGAAGAAGGCGTGGAAGTTGTACTTATCAACAGCAACCCGGCGACCATTATGACGGATACGAACATGGCTGACAAAGTCTACATTGAGCCAATCACCCTGGATTTTGTAACCCAAATCATTCGTCAGGAGCGTCCAGACGGCTTGTTGCCAACATTGGGTGGTCAGACAGGTCTGAACATGGCTGTGGAACTGGCACGTGCAGGTGTGCTGGAACGTGAAAATGTAAAATTGCTCGGAACACAGCTGACATCCATCGAGAAAGCGGAAGATCGCGATCTGTTCCGTGACCTGATGCGTGAATTGGAACAACCTGTACCAGAGAGTGTAATCGTAACGACACTTGAAGAATCACTTGAATTTGCGAATGAGATTGGTTATCCAATCATCGTGCGTCCAGCCTATACGCTGGGTGGAACAGGCGGCGGAATCTGTGCGAACGAAGAAGAGCTGCGCGAGACTGTGGCAGCGGGAATTCGTTACAGTCCGATTGGGCAGTGTTTAGTTGAGAAGAGTATTGCGGGCATGAAAGAAGTCGAGTATGAAGTGATGCGAGACAAAAACGATAACTGTATCGTTGTCTGCAACATGGAAAACTTTGACCCGGTGGGTGTTCATACAGGCGACAGTATCGTCGTGGCACCAAGCCAAACCCTGTCGGACCGTGAATATCAAATGCTGCGTTCAGCTTCCCTGAAAATCATCCGTGCCCTGAACATTGAGGGTGGATGTAACGTACAGTTTGCACTGGACCCACACAGCTTCCAATACTATGTTATCGAAGTAAATCCACGGGTAAGCCGTTCATCGGCTCTGGCTTCCAAAGCAACGGGTTATCCGATTGCGAAAATGGCTGCCAAAATTGCCATGGGTTACACGTTGGATGAAATCGTGAACCCGGTAACAGGCCAAACGTATGCTTGCTTCGAGCCTACGCTGGATTACATCGTGAGCAAAATTCCTCGCTGGCCGTTCGACAAGTTCATCTCGGCGAACCGTAAACTGGGAACGCAGATGAAAGCAACAGGCGAAGTGATGGCCATTGGCCGGACATTCGAAGAGTCGATTCACAAAGCCGTTCGTTCCCTGGAAATTGGCGTACATCGCCTCTACCTGAAGGATGCCGAAACGCTGGACGAAGCTACGCTGAACGAGCGTCTGATCAAAGCAGATGATGAGCGTATCTTCCTGATTGCCGAAGCATTCCGCAGAGGTTATACGTTGCAACAGCTACAGGATCTGACCAAGATTGACTGGTGGTTCCTGGACAAAATCGAAGGTTTGATCGCATTCGAAGATCGCATTCGCGAAGAATCCGAATTGTCTTCTGACATTCTGTATCAAGCGAAACGCCTTGGATTCACAGACCGTGCCATTGCTGAACTGCGTGCGCAAGGTCAACCAGGAGGCACATTAACAACTGAAGCGGAAGTTAGAACTCGTCGGGAAGCAGAGAACCTGCGCCCAGTGTACAAAATGGTAGATACATGTGCGGCTGAGTTCGAAGCCACAACGCCATATTACTACTCAACTTACGAGACAGAAAATGAAGTGATCCCTTCAGACAAGAAAAAAGTTGTGGTGCTGGGTTCAGGACCAATCCGGATCGGTCAAGGGATTGAGTTTGACTACTCTACTGTACACGCAGTATGGGCATTGCAAAAAGCAGGCTATGAAGCAGTCATTATCAACAACAACCCGGAGACGGTGTCTACGGACTTTAATACATCCGATCGCCTGTACTTTGAACCGCTCTTCTTCGAAGATGTCATGAACGTGATTGAACAGGAGAAACCAGTAGGGGTTATCGTGCAGTTCGGTGGTCAAACGGCCATCAACCTGGCAGCACCACTGCGTAATGCAGGTGTAACCATTCTCGGAACGGATCTGGAAAGCATCGATGAGGCGGAGGACCGCAAGAAGTTCGAGCGTCTGCTCTCCCGTCTGGAGATTGCACAGCCAAAAGGTAAAACGGTCATTTCCGTTGATGATGCGGTAGAAACAGCTCAAAGTCTGGGCTACCCAGTACTGGTTCGTCCTTCCTATGTACTCGGCGGTCGTGCGATGGAGATTGTATACTCCGATGCTGAATTGCTGACATACATGGAACAGGCGGTTAAAATCAATCCGGAGCATCCGGTCCTGATCGACCGTTACATGATGGGTAAAGAAGTTGAGGTTGATGCCATCTGCGATGGTGAAACGGTATTGATTCCGGGAATCATGGAGCATATCGAGCGTGCAGGGGTTCACTCTGGTGACTCCATCGCGGTATATCCTCCTCAACATCTGTCCCAGGATATGAAAGAGAAAATTGTAGAGATTACAATCAAAATTGCGAAAGAACTGAAAACGGTAGGTTTGGTCAACATCCAGTTTGTTATCCATGGTGGCCAAGTGTACATTATCGAGGTGAACCCGCGTTCATCCCGTACCGTACCATTCCTGAGCAAAGTAACCAACATTCCGATGGCGAACTTGGCAACACAAGCCATTCTGGGTGTGAAACTGAAAGATCTTGGTTATGTCGACGGGCTGTGGCCTGAGTCGGATCATGTATCTGTCAAAGTTCCGGTCTTCTCCTTCGCGAAGCTGCGTCGTGTTGAACCAACCCTGGGACCAGAGATGAAATCGACAGGTGAGGTTATGGGTCGTGACCCGAATTACGCTAAAGCGTTGTTCAAAGGTCTCATCGGAGCAGGAATGAAAATTCCGGCAACCGGAGCGATTGTCGTGACTGTAGCAGACAAAGACAAGGACGAAGCGGTACCTTTGCTCGAAGGTTTCTACAGACTGGGTTACAAAATCATGGCTACCGGCGGAACAGCAGCTGCGCTTGAAGCAGCGAACATTCCGGTAACGACTGTGAACAAATTGAGTGAAGGTTCGCCGAACATTCTGGATATGATTCGTAGCGGCGAAGCGAACTTTGTCTTCAACACACTGACCAAAGGCAAAACACCGCAGCGTGATGGATTCCGTATCCGTCGTGAAGCGGTAGAGAACGGCATTGTATGTATGACTTCATTGGATACGATTCGTGCGCTGCTGATCATGCTGCAAACGATCAACTTCTCTTCGGAAGCAATGCCTGTCTTTGTTAAATAAATAAGTCTCTGATGAAGGACATCAGTCAGCCTGTGGGCTGGCGGGATGTCCTTTATATCGGGCAAAAACGGAAAAATGAGCAAGTGGAAGGGAGCGCTGGTGATGAATCACACGAATTTTAATGAAATGGCTGGCCGTCTGATGGTGGCACTCGATTATCCTGGAGCGGAAGAAGCTCAAGAATTGGTACAAGCTCTTGAGGGCATTCCCTGTTATCTCAAGGTGGGCATGCAGCTGTTCTACGCAGCAGGACCTGATTTTATTCGGGAGTTGAAATCGAAAGGCTACTCCGTTTTTCTGGATGTGAAAATGCATGACATTCCCAACACGGTTCGTGGCGGAGCTGAGAGTATCACACGTCTGGGTGTAGACATGTTCAATGTGCATGCAGCGGGCGGAACCATTATGATGCGTGCTGCACGTGAAGGCGCTGAGGCGGCGATTGCTGCTGATCCATCTTTACAAAGACCTGAGATCATTGCAGTCACCCAACTGACCAGTACGAGTCTGGAAACGATGAATAACGAGATCGGCATCCCGGGAAGTGTGGAAGCTGCTGTGGTTCGTTATGCAGGTCTGGCCCAAGAAGCCGGACTGGATGGAGTTGTTGCTTCCCCACTGGAAGTGCCCGCAATACGGGCAGCGTGTGGCAGTTCTTTTCACACCGTTACACCAGGAATTCGTCCAGCGGGTAGTGGTCTGGGGGATCAGACACGCGTCTTGACGCCGGGTGAAGCCATCGCCAGAGGCAGTCATTACATTGTCGTAGGCAGACCGATTACAGGCGCTCCCAATCCGCGAGAAGCGGCAGAAACCATTTTGAAGGAGATGTTGAACGCATGATCGAACTAAATGAGATTCCAAATCATATTGCTTCCCAACTGTTGAAAATCAAAGCTGTGGCATTGCGTCCGCAGCAGCCATTTACATGGACATCCGGCATCAAATCACCGATATACTGCGATAACCGGTTAACGATGTCCTATCCCGAGATTCGTAACGATATTGCTGAAGCCTTTGCAACGATCATTCGTAACCAATATCCGGATGCAGAAGTTATTGCAGGTACGGCAACCGCAGGTATCCCGCATGCTGCCTGGGTGGCCCAGAAGCTGAATCTGCCGATGGCCTACATTCGTGATAAAGCCAAAGGACACGGTAAGGAGAACTTGATTGAAGGTCTGATTGCCGAAGGGCAGAAAGTGGTTGTCATCGAAGACCTGATCTCTACAGGCGGCAGTTCGATCAAAGCGGCAGAAGCCGTACGCGTAGCAGGTGCAACACCTCTCGCCGTGCTTGCTATCTTCAGCTACCAGCTGGATAAGGGTGTTAAAGCATTCGAAGGCGCAGGAATTCCACTTCAGACGTTGTCCAATTACACGGCTCTGATGGATGTGGCTTTGGCTCAGGGAACGATTCAGGAGAGTGACTTTGAATTGCTCAAATCCTGGCGTGAAGATCCTTCTTCATTTGGTAAATAATATCATTGATAGCTCAAAAAAATGTTCATGACTGAACAGTATCAAAATTGTAATACTTGCTGTCATAACGGCAAAACCATCGAATATCAAGAGGCATCCCGCACTTTGGGATGCTTTTTTCGTTTGTTCATCAAAATATTAACTTTTTCCCGCTACCGTTGTAAAAAGCTTGTAACTTTTAGTTGGGATCGGTCGTTTATAATTCAGTGTAGGATGGAACAGATTTCTAATTTTAGGTTTTTTGAAGAAATGAACGGGATTTTAAGAAAGGATGAGCGTGATTGCTGGCATGAAGAATTTATTTTCCAGAAAGAGATCTGCCAAGAGCCAGTCAGGCGATGAACATCAACAGGGGGAAACACCGTTGGAGGCATCGACGGAGTCGGGGGAAAATACATACATAAGTGAACCTGCGTACCCGACAAGTGAAGCATCTTTATCTGAAAATGAAATTGGTTCGGATGAAGTGGCTGCAACGGCTGTCACTACCGTTGATGAACCCCAGAAGAAGATCAAACCAAAGAAGGATATGCTGCCTCCATATGATGGACCTGTACTGGAGGTTCGTAATGTACATCGCAGTTTCCAGACAGGCAGTCGCATCATCCATGTGCTCAAAGGCATTGATATGGAAGTGAATCCGCAACAACTGGTCATGCTGAAGGGGCGTTCAGGTTCAGGCAAAACAACGTTGCTGAATATGCTCGGTGGATTGGATCAGCCTTCAAGTGGAGACATTCTGTTCTCCGGTCAGCCTCTTCAGGATTGGGGAGACCGGCGGCGAACCGCTTTGCGGCGCAAGGAGATTGGTTTTATTTTTCAGGCGTATGCACTAATGCCCTTATTGTCTGCTTGGGAAAATGTAGAGTTGTCGCTGCGAATGGCGGATGTGCCACGAGCGGAATGGAAGGACAGGGTTGGTCATTGTCTGGATCTGGTTGGACTATCCAAACGGGTGAAGCACCGTCCTTTTGAGATGTCCGGGGGAGAGCAGCAGCGGGTGGCTATAGCCAAGGCGATTGCCCACAGACCCAGATTGTTGCTTGCGGATGAGCCTACAGCGGAACTGGATTCCAAGATGGGCGCACAGGTTATGGCGGTATTCCGCAATATTATTGAAGTAGAACAAGTAACGATATGTATGACAACACACGATCCTACTATTTTGGAGGTTGCGGACCATGTTTATGAAATGGCGGACGGCAGATTTATCAAGTAAAGGGGCCGCTCCGAAGAGGGGGAAACGCGCAGCAATTATTGTACTTGGTGCGATAATGGTTGCAACGATGTCCGGCTGCTCATTGCTGCCGTCAGAAACAGAGGAAGAAGTGCTGCCACCAATTACGCCGCCAACCATCTCCAAGAAACCGGAATATGAAGTCCGGACGGAAACGTTGGAGAAAAAAGTAAGTGGTAGCGGCAAGATGATGAGTCAGCGGGAAGAGAAGGTGTACTTTACGCTTGATGGCATGCATGTCAAAGAGTTAAATGTTAAACCGGGGGATAAAGTGAAAAAGGGTCAACTTCTCGCTGTACTCGATGTGGAGAGTGTAGAGAAGGAAATCCGTGGCAAGAAACTTCAGATTCGCAAATCCGAAGTTCAAATGAAGGAAACCCTTCGCAAGAAGGATGAGATGGACCCGGTGGAGTTCGAAGAAGCAACGATTGCGTTTGAAGAACTGCGCCAGGAACTCGCTGATCTGGAGGAACAACTGGGCAAAGCCACGTTGACTGCTCCGTTTGGTGGCACCATTATTGCAGTGCAGGTAGAGAAAGGCGCAGCCGTGAAAGCGTATGATCCGATTGCTACGATTGCGGATACATCGAATCTGGTTGTGGCAGCTACCTTTGCCAAAGAAGATCTGGAGAAGTTCTCAGCTGGTATGAAGGCAGAAGTAGATATTAATGGAGCAGGTAAAGTTGCTGGCAAAATTAAAGTCATGCCTATCGCGGAAGCATCGGGAAGCGGTAGTGGCGAAGGAACTGGTGAAGGCGGTACACCTCCTACGAAAGAAACACTGGATAAGTATGTTATCGTTACACTTGCAAAAATGCCAAAAGGTGTGGAACGTGGGACACCACTATCGGTCTCCATCGTAACGCAGCGTACCGAGAACGCGATTGTGATTCCTGTATCCGCTTTACGCTCCATCGGTTCAAGAACGTATGTGCAAGTGGTGGAGAGTGATGGCAGCAAGCGTGAAGTGGACGTTGAAGTGGGTCAGCAGACGTCGACAGATGTTGAGATTCTGAAAGGTCTGACCGTAGGCCAGAAAGTAGTGGGACGCTAATGGGGCTGCCATTGCTTCGGCTGCTGTTCCGCAAAATGTGGAACACACGCTGGATGACCTTCAGCACACTGATCGGATTGATTGTGGCGGTAGCGTTCACCGTCAGTATTCCAATGTATGCCGATGGTGCGCTGAAACGGGTCGTCGCGCAGACACTGCAGGATAATAGTGAAGGATTGCCAGCCGGTTCGTTGCTTATGAGTTATCAGGCACCCGGTGGCGTGAAGACAGATACACGGGGTCTGGATGAAGTAGATCGTTATATTCGTGAGGATGTTCCTCGGGATATCGGGTTTCCTTTTCATACGTATGTGAATTCCAGATCCATTCGCAGCACAGAGGTGAGCCCGGAAGATCCAACCAAAGTGGACGCCAGCCGGGTGCGCAGTATGAGTATGGGCACGATGAGTGGACTGGATGCGCAGGTGAATTATTCTGCCGGAGTGAAACCTGGCAACCAGGTTAAGGACGATATCATCGAGGCAGTCATGTTGGAAGAAGGCATGTACCGTAACGATCTGCATATCGGCGATATTCTGGAATATCCGGTGTATAGCGGCCTTGATATCACTTTACGTGTGAAGATTACGGGGTCCTTCAAGGCAGATGATCCAAACAGTCCTTACTGGGTACAGGGATTTGACGGCATGATGAATGGACTTTATGTGGATGAATCGGTCTTTAATGATGTATTACTGAAGGAAAAAGGAATTCCACTTCAGAATTCACGTTGGTATTATGCCTTTGATCTGAAAGAAATTCAAACCAGCCAATTGTCAGGTCTGACTTCCATGCTGGAAAGGCTGGACATCGATCTGTATCAGCGGTTGAAAGATACGAAAGTGGACATCACCTTCGGTGATCTGCTCAAGCAGTTCCGCAGTCAGAGTCTGCAACTGCAGACCATGCTGTTTACCTTGGCAGCACCGATGATTGCAATGGTCTTTTATTTTATTGCGATGAATGCCAGACAGTCATTACAGAAGCAAGAAAGTGATATTGCGGTATTGCGCAGCCGCGGAGCTTCAGCTCGGCAAATATTTTCTCTCTATCTGCTTGAAGGCATATTTCTGGGCGTAATTGCGCTAATTATCGGACCGTTACTCGGTTGGTTTATGGCTAAAAGTATCGGTTCAGCGAGTGGATTTCTATCCTTCGTTGATCGGAAGTCGATTCCGATTGGCGTATCCAAAGAAGCCATTCTTTTAGGCGTGGCAGCAGTACTTGTTGCCATCATTGCGTCCCTGATTCCGGCGATAACCTACGCACGAGCAACCATTGTATCGGCCAAGCGGCGGCAAGCACGGACAGACCGTGCTCCAGTATGGCAGCGCTGGTTCCTGGATGTTGTATTGCTGGGTCTGGCTGGATACGGATACTATCTGTTCTATGAACGTCAGATGTTGACCTTCCAGACCGGAATGACAACCGATCAGCTGCAGGTACAGCCGTTTCTGTTCTTTGTACCCGCACTCGCGATCTTTGCGCTCGGACTATTCTTCCTGCGCTTGTTCCCGTGGATTTTAAAGCTCATCCAGCTGATCGGACGCAAATTTCTCCCGGTCCCGCTGTATCTGACATTAACGCAGTTATCACGTTCGTCTTCTTCTTATTATCCGTTGATGATCCTTCTTGTATTGACACTGGGACTTGGGGTGTACAACTCGGCTGCGGCTCGGACCATTGATCTGAATTCTACCGAGCGTACCCTGTATCGTTATGGTTCTGATGTGATTATGCAGACTGTGTGGGAAGGAACACCTGAGGTTAAACCCGGTGGTTCCGGACAGAATGGCGGTACGGGTGGAGGTCAACAAGGTGGTGGCAATGGAGGCGGAGGTTCTGCTGGTGGTGGTTCCGGCGGAGGCAATGGCGGTGGAGGTGCTCCAGGTGGTGGCGGCGGTTCTTCGCAGCCATCCAAAGTCATCTACTCTGAACCTCCATTCGAGGTGTTCCGCAGATTAGACGGGGTTGAACATGCAGCACGAGTGCTGCAGACCAAAGGCAATATTATCGTCTCTGGTAAATCAGGCGGACAGGGGATGCTGGTCGGAATTGATAATGTGGACTTTGCTCAAGTGGCGTGGTTCCGCAACGATCTGTTCCCGGCACATCCCTACAAGTACCTTGACTTGCTTGGTAAATATGAAGGGGCTGTATTGATCTCTTCCAAATTTGCTGACAAGTTCAAGCTGAAAACCGGAGACCTCGTCTCGATGGGTGTGCAGGGACAGGCGATTGAATTCGTCGTGTTCGGGATCATTCCTTACTGGCCAGCCCAGTATCCGGATCAGATGCCATTTTTCGTGGCTAATCTGGATTATATCTATGATCAGGTGCCTCTGATTCCTTATGAGGTGTGGCTGAAAATGGAACCGGATGCCAAAGTGGCTCCATTAATGGAGAAGCTCGCAGCAGAAGGTATTGAGTTATCGTCTGTGCGTGACGTACGCACCGAATTGGTATCTCAGGGCAAACATCCGTCACGGGGCGGCGTATTCGGGATTCTGAGCCTTGGTTTCCTGGTATCCGTTATTATCTCATTGATTGGATACGTGCTGTACTGGTTCTTCAACCTGTCCGGACGTGTTGTGCAGTTTGGTGTATTACGAGCCATGGGCTTATCCCGGGCACAACTGAGCGGCATGCTGCTGCTGGAACAGGTGTTCACAGCGGGACTGTCGATCCTGCTAGGTATTGGGATTGGTCAGGTATCCAGTCGTTTATTCCTGCCATTCCTGCAAACGACGGATAATGTATCTGCTCAGGTACCTCCGTTCCGGATTGTCTTTGAACAGCAGGATATGTTGCAACTGTATGGCGTTACCGTGGTGATGTTGGTCATCGGTGCAACGATGTTGCTCTGGCAGATTCGCAGGCTGCGGGTTCACCAGGCGGTCAAAATGGGAGAGGAGAGGTAAACGTGATCCAATGCGAAGGACTTGTCAAAATTTTTAAATCCAGCGATGTGGAAGTCGTTGCCCTTCAGGGCCTCAACCTGACTGTCAATCAAGGTGAAATGATGGCGATTATCGGTAACAGTGGTAGCGGTAAATCCACACTGCTGAATATTCTGGGTGGACTTGATCGTCCTACTGCCGGTACGGCTGTTGTGGGAGACTGGGATCTGCTCAAGATGACGGATGCCCAATTGGTCGAGTACAAACGGCATACGGTAGGGTTTATTTGGCAAAATAACGGTCGTAACCTGCTGCCTTATCTCACGGCACTGGAAAATGTGGAGACACCCATGATTTTGGGCGGCAAACGTGATCGTGCTTATGCAAAACAATTGCTCGAATGGGTAGGCCTTAAGGATCGGATGCATAACAAATTGCATCAATTGTCAGGAGGAGAACAGCAACGGGTAGCGATTGCGATCTCATTATCCAATCGTCCCAAAATTCTGCTTGCAGATGAACCAACAGGTTCGGTCGATTCCGAGACGTGTGACACGATCATGGGCATTTTCCGAAGAATGAACAAGGAGCTCGGTGTTACGATTGTCATCGTTACCCATGACTTAACGCTTGCTGGTAAGGTAGACCGGATCGTTGCGATTCGGGATGGCTTGACGAGTACCGAGTTTGTGAAGCGTAACCCAAATCTGGATGATGAGCATAGCTTGTCCGAGGCGGGTATGCCAGACATCCATGAAGCATTCGTCATTATAGACCGTGCAGGACGACTTCAGGTGCCGAAAGAGTATCTGGAGGCCTTATCCATTGATAACCGGGCTACATTGGAATTTGACGGTGAACGCATTGTCATTACACCGCCAAGATAATATTAGAGGGGGAACTGGGAGATGAAGAACAGTATGTGGGGAAAACGTGTGCTGGCTGTCATGGCTACAGCAACACTGGCACTGCCGCTGATTGCTGGTTGTACTGCAAGCGAGGCCAAGGATACAGAGCAACGTGTATTGCGTGTGGCTACAATGTGGGGAGGACAGGATGACAGTTACTTCCGTCAGCAATTTACCGATGCTTTTGAACTGACACATCCCAATGTAACCATTGAGATTGTAGCCGCCGTTGATCAGAGCAGCATGTATGGGTATGGCAACACGGAAGAGCAGCAGGAAGCTCCGGATACGATGGAAAGTCTGAAGAAGATTATGACTGGCGATAACCCGGTTGACGTCATCGTTGCCGATACTTCTACAGTCAAATCATTAATTCAGGAAAATCTGGTAAAACAGCTGGACCCGTTGATACAGGAAGACAAGTTTGACACCAGTGACATTGTTCCTAGTGTACTGGAAGGAATTAAAGACCTTGGGGATCAGAGCATCTATGCCTTGACACCAACGTTCTCCTCCTCCGCTTTGTTCTATAACAAGGGCATGTTTGAGAAAGCAGGCGTGGAACCACCCACGGACAATATGACGTGGGACGATATTTTCAATCTGGGTACACGGCTTACAAAAGGGGAAGGTAAAGACCACGTATTTGGTTTCTCCTTCACCACATATCAAGGTGGGTCTCCTTACCATTCCATGCAGCAGTACTACAGCTCTTTGCAGCTGAAGACGTTTGACGACAAAGCAGAGAAGATGACAGTAGATTCTCCTCAATGGGAGAAAGTATGGAGCACCATCAGCAAACTTGCGATTGACAAAGTTATTCCTAAAGGCGACGAACCACAGGATCAGGATCCGAGTGGACGTTATGATCCAGTTCAGGGTGATCTGTTCCTGAGTGGCAAGGCAGCCATGGTTATTGGTGATTATAGCTATATTAATCAATTAATCGATGCGAATAAAAATGCAGATAAAATGAAAGATTTTACGAAGGTAGATTGGGATGTTGTAACACCCCCAGTTCACCCGGAAGCTCCTGAAATTGGGGGAAGTATCTATTTGAGCAATCTCATGACGATCAATAGTGCGGCTCAGAACCCGGATGATGCATGGGAATTGATCAAGTACATGAACAGTGAAGATTGGGCCAAGATCAAGGCACGCAGCAGTTATGAGATGGTATCCCGGAAGAGCTTCATTAAACCAAAAGATGGCTTGGATTATAACATTCAAGCATTCTACTCCCTGAAGCCTATTCCGCCAACGAATACCAATCTGGATAAACTGTATCAGAAATCCCCAGGCTTATGGCAAGTAAGCGAAAAAGGGATGGAATACTTCAATCAAGTAATTGAGAACAAAAAGACTCCAAAAGAAGCGCTTGGCGAGTGGGCAGCTAAAGGTAACGAGATGCTGGAGAAATTGAAAAAAGACCCTAAAGCCACGTTTCAATGAGATTTGATGATGTAGCCCGATCATGACGAGGATAGCCGCTGAAGATTTTAATCTTTGGCGGCTATTTTTATGTGAAATGGGGTATTCTACAAAAAGCAGGAATAAATGACGACTCCGGAAAGGACGAGCGGTATGCACTGGGTATATTTCAGCAAGTTGTATGCAACCAAATTTCAGGCAGGATGTCTGGCCAAACGTATGGAACAGGACGGATGGATCTATGGTCACAATGAACCGGCAGAAGTCGAAGTGTATCGTTCACGCAAAGGTCGTTATGGTGTACGTTTTATTCCCTGACATTACCCCTTGACTTATTAGGGTAGTATGGTGTATATTAATTAAGTCGCTGTTTTAATATTTCTTACTGACGCGGGGTGGAGCAGCCCGGTAGCTCGTCGGGCTCATAACCCGAAGGCCGCAGGTTCAAATCCTGCCCCCGCAATTTAGTTTCACTTGGATGATTCACAGCCATCATCTGCACGTTATACATTATGTCTAGGGCCCTTAGCTCAGTTGGTTAGAGCGGTCGGCTCATAACCGATTGGTCACAGGTTCGAGTCCTGTAGGGCCCATACTCTTGAAACCCTTGCTCAGCAAGGGTTTTTTTCTGTCTTCATTTAGGGGCTGGGTCAAAAGGTAAAAAGTCATCATCCTCAAGGGATTGTTGGTATGCCCTTTTTTGCGAATCTCAATGTATGTCCATGCCGTACATCAAATCTCGCATATACTATCCTATCCCACACACAGGAGGTAGATTTCATGAGTCAATTTATTGATGCAAGAACCTCGCAGAATGCGAGTTTGGCAGGATCAATCTCCATACCAATCCTTGTAGTTAACACGCCTCAGTTATTTGGACAGATTGGTTTGATAACCACTGCTGGCATTGGAGCAAACCCACGGGTTCAGTTCAAGGGAACTGTGTCTGTGCAACTTCCATTGGCGGTTGCTGGAATAACCATTACGATTGTCAGAGGAACTGCGCCAACAGACCCTGTCATTTATTCTGCAACTTCTACGTTTAGCTTGAGCATCCTGGCACCTCAGATTATTACCTTCTCTGCCGATGACTTCAATCCGCCAATCACACCGCAATTGACGTATACTGCATTTGTGAGCTCTAACTTGTTGGGAACAGTCCGTGTTGGCCCTGAGAACTTCGACGGAGTCTTGTTTTCCGATTAATGTTGAGTGTACCTGCTCCAAAGTGGATTAGATCATTCATTTTCTTAAAATGAAGGACATCACAGGCCTGCCCTCAAAAGCAGGTTTTTTTCTTGTTGAAAGGGAACACTGAACTCCATCGAGTTGACAAGGTTCTATGATATAATACATTACAGAGATTGGAATGGTATTCGATAATAAAGTGATACGTGAACATCTAAGAATCTTATGAAATTATAGATAGAAAGCAGGTTTAACGTTTAATGACGTCAAATGAAATTCAACGTTTTCGTTACAGCGAAGCTCCGGTCTGGGATTGGCAGCGAGCTTACTATGAACAGAAAGGGCTAGAGGCTTGGACTGAGAATCAGGTGCCTCAATATATTACCAGTAATCCAATGATTGCAACGGCGTATGCAGAGATGATTTTTGGTTTTCTCCAGGACCTCGCGAACAAGGGACAGATCACCGAGACTGTGACCATTCTGGAACTTGGGGCGGGAGTAGGGCGTTTGGCACATCAAATCCTCGTTAAACTGATCGAGTTAAAGGATTTTGCCGGAATAGAGTTACCTCCATTCAGATATGTGATGACTGATCTTGTAGCGGAGAATGTGCTAGGCTGGAAAGAGCATCCATCGATGCAATCCTTTATTCACCAAGGGATATTGGATTTTGCGCGTTTTGACGCTGTAGAAGATACGGAGTTAAAATTGGTCGTCGCAGGTACGGTTATTCAGCCGGGTAATCTGAAACAACCGTTGTTGTTGATTGCCAATTACTTTTTTGACAGCATCCCGCAGGAACTAATCTATATTGGGGATGGCGAGATATATGAATGTGATCTGCTTGTTCAGTCTCCGGATCATCGTGAACTTGATCCCGCTGAGATGCTGAAGAACATGACGCTGAATTATGAGTATCGCCGGGCGCCCGAATACAGTGCAGATAACTATCCGTATTCGGAGCTGATCACATTGTACAAGGCAGAGCTGGAGGATTCACATATTCTTTTTCCTGCCATCGGCTTGTCCTGTCTTGAACGGTTGAACAAATTGTCACAGTCAGGTTATGTGTTGATTACCGCTGATAAAGGGGATCATCGGCTGGATAACTGGAAGTTCGCAGAGCCACCTGAATTCGTTCTTCACGGGAGTTTTTCTCTAACAGCCAACTACCATGCGATTCAATATGTCCTGGAACAAAAGGGTGCCTATACTCGATTCACGACACATCATTATAAAGATCTGAATGTTGGGTGCATGTTGATGGTGGAAGAACCGATGAATTATGTGAACACGCGGTTAGCCTATCATCGATTTGTTGAACGTTTTGGACCAGATGACTTTTTCAGCATGAAACAATGGGTAGACTCTCGAATAGAGAGTATGGAGTTGAAGCATATTTTACCATTTTGGCGTCTGGGCGGATATGATGCTGAGTTCTTGATCCACAGTGCTACGCATATTTCCAGCCTTCTTCCTGATGCAAGTGATGAGGAAATGCTCGATATTCAGTCTGGGATTCATACGATGTGGTCGTCCTACTATGTGATGGAGCAGCAAGGGGGACTGGCATTTCTGGCAGGGCAGTTATTGTATGAGATGTATATGTATGAGGATGCCAAACGGTTTCTTGAGATATCGTTGGTTGCAGATCCAAGTAACCATAATCCGGCAGTCTTGTACGACTTGGCTGTATGCTGTTATGAACTTGAACTGGAAGAAGAAACCCTGGCTTATACCCATAAAGTACTGGCCCTGGAACCTGATCATGAAGAGGCAGCAGCGTTACTCCAGAGTTTCGAGTTGATTTGAACAAAGTAATTGTAATCTTGTCTTGTCTCCTGTATGTATGAAATGGGTATGTTTATATAGAAATTGAAACGTTTAATAGACGATCATCGTATTACTGGGATATTAAACCAATTACCTATTTCCAACAGAAGGAGACAGAACTATGAAGAAAATGTTATCCGTTGCATTGTATCCATTAGCTTGGGTACTGGGGGCACTAAGTGTTTTATCAGGAAATGCAGACAACGCTCTATTGGTGAAAGATATCGCTACAGATCGAAGCTATGATGGACAGGCTGTATATGATAATATTGAACGTAGAAATGCCTAACTACATACCATTGAACTGTAAAGGTAATTGTTTCAGCGATTAATGGCTTTAGAACAATTACTCTTGAAGCGAAGTACGATGAGCAGGAATCTGTTCGTCCAACCTTTAAGCCGGTTTCGTACCTTATTTGGGTATGAACCGGCTTTTATTATTGAATGGGGGATGCCAGTTGAAGATTATCATTGGACAACCGAGGCTCGAACAGCATTTGCTGCAGCTTGAAGCCGAACTCAAGCAACACCCTGATGCAGATGTATTGTTCTTTCCTGAGGGTTATCTGAACCAGAATGTTGAGGAAGCTTGCCGCCTTGCGGCTGGATACGGAACCATGATTGTATCAGGTCATCGCAGACTGGACGAACGTCCGAAGGACCGATCAATCATCATCAATAAGGCTGGAGAGATTGTCTTGGAGAAAACCAAATACACACCTGCTGAAGTGGTTGAAGAACAAGGGTGGGTGATAAGCACTTTATTGTGTGATGAGCTGGTGCTGCAAGGATTTCGCAACGAAAATATAGGACACGTGGACATCATTATGCATTCGATTGGTGTAGGCATGTTCAGTGAAGAACAGTATAGCGAATGGGTCGAAGCGGCTCGGCAGATTGCCTTGCAGCATCAATGCGTCGTTATGGGGACAAGCCATGCGGATGGTTCATACCGCGATAGCGAGATCTCCATTTCCATCGCCTATTGTATAGCGCCGGGCGGAGAGGTTGTTCTGGCATCTCATAGTGATACACGTACTCGTACGATTCTTCTGAATAGAGGAGATTTAGCTCCTTCAAGTCACACGACGCAAGAAAACCGAATGAATATTACTGTCAGTCCATCCTTTTAAAGCATGGGGCGTAAATCCAAATGAATGGGCTGATGAACTTGCCGAATCGCCCGGTCACTTGTGCAGAATACGCATATGTTATGGCATACCTTGAAATTCAAAGGAGGCCAATCAAATGAGTCAAGTTGGATACGGTTGTGGTGGTAATGTTGGAGGATTTGGCGGCGGATGGACTTCTACAAGCGCAATTCTCGTACTGTTCATTCTGCTCGTAATCATCACAAAATCTTTCTGGCTGTAAGTCACGTATAGAATCGTGCAGGCAATGGCTCCGCTGAGACTTCAGCGGGGCTTTTCCTGTTAAAAGAAGTGTAGTATGACATTCGTGACATTTGACAACTGAAAACAATGTGCTTAAAATCACATAAGAGACTATTAACAGAGATTGAAGGGATAGCAATGCCGTTTATTCGCTTTAAAGGATTCACAGGTCCTCAGCTAGAGGAAGTTGTACCCCAAATTACAGAGCAGATGGCCCTTATTACTCATATTCCACGGGAGAGAATGAAGGCAGAGCGTCATGATGTACAAGCGCTAACACCTTCTCCAGCTTCTATAGAGATTCTGATGTTTCAACGTGACCAGGAGATTCATAATCGGATTGCATCGTCGTTGCAGGCTATTCTGGAAGAAGCATACATGCCGGATGTGCATATTTTCTTCAATATATTGTCACCCGCTTTGTATTATAAACAAGGCAAGCCGCTGACGGATTATCGATTGGATTGAGAATGTGAGAGACGAGCAGATGGTTGCTCGTCTTTTTGATTTACATATTCTTCGTATGTTTAGCGATGTGTTGGTTCCTGTGAACCCGACTCAACGATAAAGAGCATAGCGCAGACATGATAAACAAGGCTGCACCAATAAGGTATACCCATCGAACGCCCAGTTGATCAGCGACTAGACCGAATATGACGATGGAGATACTCATGACTGTAGAGATTAAAATGCCATGTGCGGCGTATACCTTGGATAGGGACTCGACAGGTATAATGCTCTGAAGCGCTGTCTGCTGAGCCGCATCACGAATCTGATAAACTGACCCCATAATTAGGCATAACACCAGTGCGAGCCATGGCAGTCTGTTTAAACCATAAGCAATGGTCATCAGGCTGAAGAGAAGCGACCCCATGGTCATGCTGGCGATTAGGTGCTTCTGAATCCATTTGGCCAGAGTAAGAGCCAGAATACCACCAAGCAGGGTCCCAACAGCGTAACTGGAGTTCATGAGTCCCCACCAATCTTCTCCTCGTCCCAGTGCTTCTTTCGCAAAGGCCAGTGTAATAGCGCCAATCCAGATGGAACCGGCCAGACCCTGGGCAATGTCCATAAGCGTGATCAATCGTAAGGATGGGTTCTTCCAAAGCATACTCCAACCTTCTCGCAGGATATCTCGATTGATGGTAGATTTCTCGGGTTGTTCTACAATCTCCCGTGTGAGGGAACCAAGGGTAATCAGGAAGATCAGAACGGCCCAGGACAGGCTCGTAGCTGCCCAGAATATCTGTGACGAACCCCAGTTCATCACTGCGAATCCTGTCATGGCATACCCGACAATGGTGACAGTCTGATTAGAGAATGAGAGAAGGCTGTTGGCCTTCACCAGGTCTTCTCCCTGAACCAATCGTGGCGTTAGAGCATTCAGTAACGTAGATTCCCATCCTTCCAAAAAGGAGAGAAGAATAACTCCTATCAACAGAAGTGGCAGTTGTGTGCTGAAGTGAGTCAACGAAATCGCAATTCCAGTCATGATGAATGTTTTGACTAGGGGAATGCCGATCAACAGTTTGGAGAATGGGAAACGGTTCACAAGTAATGGCAAAGTAAATCCTGCTGTTATATGTACGATCATACGAATGAATGGAAACATCGCAGCATGGAGTACCGATCCAGTCTGACCGTAAATATACGCAGTGATGACCATGATATATATGATATTAATAAGAGAGAGCAGCGTTTTGGCAGCCCAGTACGGATAAAATGCGATGTTCATGCCAAGATGTCCTTTCCGAAACGATATGTCTATATTACGGCCATTGTCATCTTCGCACCACAAACAAAGTTATCATTTTCCCGTCATTTCAGCACAAAAAAAGAAACTGCCCAATAGGACAGTTGTCTTCGGATTTCTATAGTTCATGCCATAGTCAGAGTGAAGGCGATAAGCAACATCAATAAGCTGGTCATTCTGACCATAGTCATATAAGGCCTGCTGGGCTCCGTTTCACCCCGGGAAATCCAGCCATATCGTAGATACCAGCCGAATTTTGGGAAACAGAAATTGATGATGCACAGGATCATGAATATAAAAAAGAGGGTTCTCATACCCATCTTCCTTTCTTGACTTACATAACAGATCTCATCTCAACGTTTGCGTCTGGTAAAGAAGACTACAATCAGAATAATAATGATGATAATTAACAGAAATTTCATACGTGTTCCTCCTGATGATAAGTTAAATTAAATCGAATGTTAGTTATCAGCTATTACCCATGAATCACATCATTTGAATAACTGTGTTACAATTAAATATATCGGTTTTATATCAACACATACCATTCGGTTAGTTGTATCTTCATATAAAGTACGAAAACAGAATATACAAACAGTAACGTGTATGAGATGAAGGAGGAAGGCATGAGCCAAAATAATCAACTCTCATTACAATGGGAATTTATCATCTCGAAAGTGAAATCCTCCGTGACGGTGGTCGACGCCACCCTGCCTGAGCTTCCGCTTATGTATGTAAATGAACATTTCACTCAGCTGACAGGGTACACCTATGCAGAGTCTGTTGGACAGAATTGTCGGTTTTTGCAAGGACAGGACACAGACCCCGAAACGGTAATGCAGATTCGGGATGCATTAAAAAAACAACAGTCCATTAAGATTGATATCTTAAATTATACAAAAAGTGGCCAGAAGTTCTGGAACGAGCTGAATATTGACCCCATCTTCAATGAATCCGGGGAGTGTCTGTATTTTGTAGGCATTCAGTACGATATTTCTGAACGGAAGTATGCCGAACAGCAGTTGAAATTCGCGACTTCCATGGCTGAGATGAACAGCAGAGGACAGTTGGAATTCATCGGCAAGCTGAATCACGAGCTTCGTACCCCGCTTAACGGCATTATGGGTATGATTGAACTTGCCAGTATGGGTGAAATCACCGATGAGCAGAAAGAATATTTGGATCTTGCACGTCAATCGGGTGAGGCGCTCCTGAATATCATTAACAATAGTCTGGATATGGCGAAACTGGGCAGAGGGAAAATGGATGTGGAGAACATTGAATTTCAGCCTCTGAAGCTGATTCAACAGATTATGAAGATACATGAGCCTGCGGCGCAGAATAAACAAATACGTCTATTCTGCCACGCTGATCTGAATGTTCCTGATGTGCTTGTGGGTGATCCGCTAAGACTTCGGCAGGTACTGGATAACTTGCTGAGCAATGCAATTAAATTTACGGAACAGGGTGAAGTGCAATTACAGGTGGATGTCAAGCAACAGTTAATGGACACCGTTGTATTGGTATTCTCTGTACGAGATACGGGAATTGGCATTCCTCAGCAGCATATGGAACAATTGTTTGATGCATTTACACAGACCGATATCTCCCATGCACGCCGATTTGGCGGAAGCGGGCTTGGTCTGACCATCTGCAAAGAACTGCTGGAACTGATGAATGGTCAGATTTCGGTGGAGAGTACCGAGGGGAAAGGTACACAGTTTGACGTTACACTGCCATTGCTGCGTCAACAGGCCATTCCCAATGTAGGATAATCATTCAATCAGAACAGCCGGGCGGTCTCGGCTGTTTTTTTATTGTACTGTATTGTTTTACGAACGGGCGTTCTGGTATAATGCAAGTGGTGAATGGGGGAGACACAGCATGAGTAAGAGACGCACAAGACGAAAACACAAAGGTAAGCAAGGCTTCAAAAAGCAGGTACTGACGTTGGTAGCGATGCTGCTGGTAGCCCTTTATGCCTGGGCTGGGGGAGAATGGCCGGAGGAGATACCATCTCCATTCGGTGGGACTAACAAGAGTGTAGACCATACCATTACGTTCCCTTCAGAGCGCTATCCTGAAACGGCCAACCATATTAAGGCTGCCATTAAGGCTGGGCATTCGGATGTATGCACCATTGATCGTAGTGGAGCAGAAGGGAATCGGGATTTGTCACTCAAGGGTGTTCCGGTCAAAAAGGGTAAGGATCGGGATGAGTGGCCGATGGCGATGTGTTCAGAAGGTGGTACAGGTGCAGATATCCAGTACATTACCCCGAAGGATAATCGCGGTGCAGGTTCTTGGGTAGGGAATCAGTTAAGTACATATCCAGATGGAACACGAGTGAAGTTTGTAGTGAAGTAACGACAGGATATGGGTGAGCAGAAAAAAGGATAGTAATGCTTTCATTGCGTGGCAGTGGCAGCATGGTACAGGAAAAGGTGAAGAGAAAAACCAGACGTTCAGGCGTCTGGTTTTTCTGGTATAAAGTGCTGGCATAAATGGATCTTGCTGACGTATCTATACAAGAACTGATTTTCTATATGATTATAGATCCGACTAAACGAGTTGCATTCCGCTTAAATGATGGGACCGGATACTTAACAGACGCGTAACATGTTCAACCTCATCGAACGGTATCCACAGACTGCCGTGAACGGTACGTAAAGAGAGAATGGATGTATCGGCAGTTCGCTCGGGAAACCCGGTTACCGTCTGACCGCTTGTATTACGAACCATGATCTGTTGTTTGCGCCGGATGGCAATTTCTACCTCTTTTTTCATAAGTCATTGCTCCTGATTATGAGATGTTAAATCCATATGTCAATGTTTTCAATGGTTAATTTGACTTCTTTATCTAGTCTATCAGAACTAGGTATAGATTTCCAGAAGAGAAATCAACAATTCTATAGGTGATTTGTCTTAGCTGTGGTTCAGCCGTTTTTGAATGGGGGTTACGGGGTTATATTAGGGTAAAAGGAGGGGAACGGAATGACACAATTGATGATTGGGCTGGCCCGTACCGAGAACGAGGCGATATTGATGCTGAATCAGGTGAAAGAGGAAGGCATTAAGGATAAATATTTGGGAGCGGTGGCAAAGGGACAGCTTAATCTTGAGCTGGTGAGCGAGAAGACAGGTCTGCCCAAACCGTTGAAAGGTGCGGGAACAGATGGTGCCTTTGGTGCTCTGAAAGGCATACTGGCTGGTCTGGGGAAGCGAATGGATCAGACGATGTCGATCGGAAAAGCAGTACGCAGACTTGCCGGTAATGAGATTGGGAGTGAGACCGATGATTTGGTGCTTACACTGACGGAAGCAGGGATCTCGGAAGAGGACGCACGGTACTACGAAGAATGGCTGTTAAAGGACCATATTCTGGTTATCGTGGAATGCAGTGAGGAAGAAGCTGCTCGCGTTCGACCCATTCTACTTTTTTAGTTTAATTTAAGGCTGATTTTAGGTTTCTTTAATGTTGGGGAGGTATTCTTATCTTACACCTCCCTTAATATAGATTGGTTTACCGGAAGTCCGGGACCGCAACTCGGACTTTCTAGGCACTGTGAGCTGACGCTTGCAGTGCCTGTTTCATTTTTTTATTATTTTTAATAAAAGGTGTTGCAAAGTTAATTAGTTCATGGTAAGATATTTCTTGTCGCCAAGAAATAATATCCATGCCGGGGTGGCGGAATTGGCAGACGCACAGGACTTAAAATCCTGCGGTAGGTGACTACCGTACCGGTTCGATCCCGGTCCTCGGCATCCATTAAGAAAAGGAAACTCCTTGATACATAAGGGGTTTTCTTTTTTTTATTGTTTGGATTGAATTGCCTGAGTCATAGGGATTGAGCGTCTTTTTTTCCGTTGGGGACGGATTGGGGACGAGATTTAGGATCGAAGACATCGAGGTGTGCTGTTGTTTTGCGACTTAATTTCTTGGTGACGTGAGCATATGTGTCTGTGGTTACCTGGGATGTCGAGTGTCGTAACCGATGTTGGATCTCTTTAATTGATGCACCCTGCCCAAGCAAATAGGTCGCATTTGTATGCCGCAGACCATGCAGGGATACATTACGGAATCCATTCCGATCACACCATATTTTCCATTGTTGCGAAGGGGAGGTATGGTAATAAGGTTTACCTGTCCCTGCATGGAATACAAAGTTTCTATCTCCGCCTTTCCATGTCCCCGCTGCTTTAGCTTCAAAGCGTAATTTGCGCATGGCCTTGACGTGTGTTGCCAATTGTTCCATATACCATTGTGGCATGTCTACATAATCTTCGGATGCTTCGTTTTTTGTATCTGTAATGTCCGCCTGTCCATTTTCTGTATTTGAAATGCTTTCATCGATACGCAACCGGTTATTTACAAAGTCACAGTCGTCTTCATCCAACGCAATTAACTCCCCGCGTCTGAATCCTCCGATTATCGCTCCTAAAAAGTAGAGTCTCCAGTGCGTGTCGCTCTTGACTAACCTTTCAATGACCTCAGTGGCTTCGTCTTCCTCGAAAAAGTTCTTACGGTCTTTCTTTGCCTTCTTGTCTTCCTTGCTTATCTGAGGGCGCTGTACGCCTTCTAGTGGGTTCTTGCTAAGGACGCTCCATTCTACAGACCTTTTGAAAATACTCATGGTCACATCATAAACATATTGAATGGTTCGAGAACTAATGGTTTCTTTACCGCCTCGCTTATCAATTCGCGCGCCAGGTTTACGCAAGTCATTAAATAATGTCACCAATCTCATTGTAGTGATCTCATCAAGTTGTAAGTGCCCTATGACGGGAACAACATGATGATTGATCTTGGAGCAATGTGACAGATATGTCGTTCGCTTTAGTTTTGGCTCACCGTATTTAAGCTTCCATTCATTCTCATAAAATTCTTGAAAAGTAAGCTTAGAGGGCGCAATGTAATTGCCACTCAATACTTCTTGTTTAAACTTCGCGAGCTCGTCATCCAAATAATCTTTTAGTTTCTTAGTTGTTTTCAGCAGTGCTTTATCCTCAACAGTTATTGTCTTTCGAGGACGATTTCGGCTGCCGTCATTATTAAGTCCCAAATCTACGGTCAGTCGCCACTTGTTTTCCCCTCGTTTTTCTATACTTCCTTTTGCCATCTGTTTTCCTCCATTCGAACGTCAGTTCTGTTTTTGTGTATGGTAAACAGCCTTGCGGCTGGAAAGCGCAAAGTTACATTTCTAAGTTATGAAGCTGTTTCGGTATGCCGCATCTCAAGAGGTATGTTTCTTCTGTTTCTCCTGGCTCGCGCTCAGTGAGTTGGGTTAACAGTTTTACAGCAAAAATATTTGCTTGTCGTTCGAATTTGCCTGTATTGAAGAAAGTATGCTCATCAATCCAGAATTGACTTAGGCCAGAATGAAGTCGATCGTGTCCAAGTTCATGAGCACACACTACACGCTGCCACTCTTCAGGCAAGCCGTTATGTATAACAATAAATCGCCTTCGCAACCGTCTGTAGTACAAGCCTCTCGTACCGGGTCCGAATTCCGCGTGTTGAATTATTATATTAAGTCCTTTAGCTATTACAAAAGGATCATTGGTCTTGAATCTGCGAACGAGCTTGCGAATGATCTCATCCAAACCGGTCACCTACTCTTCGTCTTTAGGGGTTACCTTTTTCTTACGTCCATAAGTTTTCTTGTTTAGCTCTTTAGCTTCCCAAAGTAGCCCGGTAAGAATGTCCATAGCTCTCTGACGATTTTCATCTGTAATTGGCACCCCATCAAACAAGACAGGTTGGTCTTCTTCAAGGATTTTCTTAATATCGGCTAAGTCTTTAGCTGTGGCCCATTCTGGAGCGTTGTGAGTAGTGTCTTCACTCTCAGTGAAGTGGTCAAGCGGCTTGTTAAAATAATCGGCAATTATCTTAATCAAGTCAATCTTAGGACTTTTTGTTGCTCCGTTTAGAATCTTAGTGAGTGTTGTATAAGGTATACCTGTGTCTTTAGAGACTCTATAGGCGCTTAGATTATTCGAATCCATCAATTCTTTAATTTTATCTGACAGCATTAACATCCGACCTCCGATAGTATCACCTAAAAAGGATATAACCCAATACGGTTATAATAAAACAAAAAGAGGAGATATGTCAAGCTTAAGAGAGGATCAAAGAGTAAACATATAGTTTTATAACCTAAAACGGTGATGAATGAGTTTTACTATAACCTAAAACGGAGATATAGTGTGTTAAGGGGGTGAACACAACATGGGGTTAACAATCGGAAATAACGTTCAAAAGTTCCTTGACGAAAGAGGGTGGACGCCGTACAGGCTGGGTAAGGAAAGCGGTGTTTCAATGACTGTAATATATGGCTTGAAAGAAAAAAAACAGGGGCCAAACGCTGAAACGCTTGTAAAACTTGCAACTGCTTTAGATGTAACAGTTGATGAATTGGTAAGGGATCATCAATGAGCCCAGTATACCATACCTCAATAGAAAGGAAATGTGAAATGGATAATCCCTTAGTTTTACTTGAGGCAGCAATTCGTTCAATGATAACCGAGCATGTAACTATAGCAGAAAATCGACTTAGGGCAGAATTCGCTGGACTGAGTGATAAAACTTTGGACGTAGCAGAGACGGCAGCACACATAGGGATCTCTGAAAAACTGATATACCGTATGTGTCAAGAAGGAAGCATTCCACATGAACGTTATGGGACATCAGGTTCCAGAAGACCTGTAATCAAGTTACGTCTTTCCGATTTGGAGGCATGGAGAGCTGAGCAGCGGGCTGCTAGTTACAAAAAAGGAAGCTGAATTTCGCTCTAACATGCCGATGAACTTCTATTTTCTGTTTGAAAGGGGCCTTATCTTGCTCATAGACATTAATAAAATTAAAGTCAGCGATCGTATCCGCAAGGACTTCGGTGGTATTGAAGAACTTGCACAAGACATTGATCAAAACGGACTTATCAATCCTATAGTAGTAACACCAGATTTTCAGTTAATTGCTGGAGAGCGTCGCTTGCGTGCTCATCAATATCTGGGACGCAAAGAGGTTGTAGTCCGGGTGATGGAAATCAGCGATTTTGAACATCAGCTTCGATTAGAAATATCTGAAAACGAGCACCGGAAAGAATTCACCTTCTCAGAGCGAGTTGAGTGGGCTAAACGGTTGGAGGATGTAGAACGCATCAAAGCTAAAGAACGGATGGCTGGAGGCAAGGAAAATGTTCCTGAGCATCCTGCTGGACAAGTCCGTGATATCGTAGCTGACCAAGCAGGCTTTGGATCAGGCAGAACCTACGACAAAGCTAAGTTCATTATGGAAAACGCCACACCGGAAATCATTCAGCAGCTTGATGCAGGGATCATTTCCACACATAAAGCTTATGTGGAGACAAAAGAGCGACTTGAAGCTGCTTTGCGAGATGCTGAGACTCGGGCTAACCAAGCCGAGCAGGAGAAGGAAGAACTTCAGCGGCGGTACAAGGATGCGATTCCAGCCGATCAGGTGGACGAAGCAGTAGCGGCGGCAGTAGAACGCCGAGATGAAGAGACAGAAGTTCTTCTCGAACAGAAAGCTAAGGAAGCTGCTAAGAAGATAAAAGAGCGAGACCAATACTGGAAGGCAAAGCTTCAAGAAGGCGTGGAAGCTGAGAGTCTGAAAGTGGAAGAACTGAAATCTGGATATCAGAGGGCCAAAGAGGAACTTGAGGCAATCAAGCTTCAGCAACCTGACGACTTCGATGAACAACATGCCGCAGCTCAGATGAAGAAAATGCGTTTTGAAGCTGATTATAATTCGGTACAAGTTAGCTATCATGTGAAGCAGTTTCTCCAGAAGGTTGGTATTACATCATTCATGCTTGGGGCAGTATCTGGCGCAAGCACGAGTGAGAAAAAACGCTTGTCAGAAGGTCTTGATATGCTACAGTCCTTCATTGACCAACTTAGACCAGCAATCAATTCCAGAAAGGTGGTAGATCGAAATGACATTGATGAATCCTAATCAGCCTGACTTCTTGTCGGTTGTTGAAAGACAGATGCAGTTAACTGAAGCACAAGGTATGGCTATTCGCGGTTTGGTAGATGGCATCAGACAGATGCAAGAGGATGTCGCCGAAAAGGTTGGAGAGGTCCAAATGATGGTACAAGAGGTCCGGGACAGTGTGACGCTTACTGATACAGAGTGTTATCAACTCCAGTCTCTTGTTCACAAGAAATCAAACACGTTAACCAAAGACCGTTACACAGAATCAGATGAGAAGTTTAAAGACATGGTTGGGCGTTATCGCCGCATGATCTGGAGCAAGTTGAAGGCTCATTTTGAAGTGGTAAAATACAGCCATGTACGGCGTATCGACTTCGATGATGCAGTTGAATTCATTAAGGAATTTCGTCCAGAAGATTACATCTGAGGGGAGCTGAGTCGAATGGGACTAAAATTAATGACGCTTGATGATTTAGCACGTATCTGGTCGCACAAGCCTTTACAGCATGCCATACTCACTCGAAACATTGATCGGAAGAAAAAATCATGATTCCATTTCAGAGAAAATTCCTGATCCAAATGAAGAAGGACTCTTCTGTTATTACTACTGCCGGAGAGTATTCCAGAGTAGATAATACAGAAAAGTCCAATGAGTTAATCGTGCTACCAACACGATCAAATATTTAAACGATTAAGAAAATTATATCATGTTGTTTTGTTTTTGCAAATATAACAGCGTGTCATTCGAAGTTTCCGGGGTGAGGTGAGTGGCAAGTCCCCAGTTAAAGAATGGGTTCATCGGGATTGCTAATGAAATATGGGATGAGATAATCAGCCGGAAGTTCACAGAAAGGCAACAAAAGATTCTCAAGCTGATTCTAAGGCTGTCATATGGCTGCCAGAAGAAAGAGGCAGTTATCCCTCTCTTGAAGCATTTCGAACTATGTGGAGTACGCATACAGGACGCTAAAAAAGAGATCACATACTTGGGGCAATGTAAGGTGATTTATTGGGATGGCAAACAGGTCTATTCTCTCAACAAAAACTATGATGAATGGCGTGTCAGTCTTGTGAAAGAGTGGGATCGCGAAAAATTTTCAGAACTTATCTCTTTAAATATAGGCAGTAAAAAAGTTACGAAAAGTGTAACTCCAGAAAGTGAAGAACAAGATGGAAGTTACGAAAAGTGTAACTCCGAAGTTACGAAAAGTGTAACTGATGAGTTACGAAAAGTGGAAGTCGAAGAGAGTCCAATCCCTTGCGGGAGTAAGGATGAAGGCACCTCTAAAGACATGTTTAAAGACAGTATTAAAGTTGGTTGTTGTTTAACTGATCCCGATTCGGTATTTGAACCGTACACGGGAAACCCGGATTCTGTTCCTAATACCGAAGCAGATACTGACTCTGATCGGGAGGTTTCCCAAACGGAATATCGTAATCAAGTGGCAACTCGTTATCTCCAGAGAAGAGGTAAGGGACTGGAGATAACCTTAAACGATGAAGATGCGGTTAAACAGTTCATAGCTGAGAGGATTCCGCTCCAAACAGTTATCGATGGTATTGACCAATCGTTTGACAATTTTAAACCCAAGAACAAATGGGATCAGATACGAAACCTGAGCTACTGTGCAACGGTTGTATATTCGTTGCATGCCAAACGTGAAAAATCAGACACAGCCGAAATTCAAATAGCGACTTCCGTACCAGATGCGCCGATTGAAACGGTATCTAACGTGACCGCAGATGATTTAAAACAGATGCTTGCCAATCTAAGGTCAAAGCAAGGAGTGTGAGTACATGGGCAGCTTTCAGGAGGAACTCAAGGCACTAATTCCCCCAATGTTTGCAGAAAGGCAGCAGGCAGCTATTCAGCAGATCGATAGCCATCCGGAAATCAAACGGCTCAGACAGGCCTATCCTGATCGCTCAGGAGACCTGACAAGCCCTAGAAGATACAGGGATGTATCAGAGCATTTGGCTCAATGCGATGCATGCGCCACGTGCCCCGGTCTATTAGGCTGTCAGAACGTCCAGAAGGGGCATAGGAGCGTTGAAGAACCAAGCCCAGATAAACAGGACGAGTTAGTGTTCAGGCTCAAAAAATGCGAACTGTTGAAGTCTTACGAGCGGCAACAGGGCATAGGAGAACGAATTAAGAGTCACTTCATTCCTGAGCATATTTTGAACGCAACCTTTGACGACATTGAACCTGATCCTCCGAGGATGGCAGCTATTGCGGGAGCAGTGAAGTTTTGTAGTGAATTTGTTCCCAAAGAAACGGTACAAGGATTGTATTTGTACGGCCCAATGGGAGTGGGCAAGAGCCGTTTTGCCGGAGCTATCGCACGGGAGTTAGCCAAATGTGAAGTGGATGTCCTCATGGTGTACGTACCTGACTTTATCGAAGAGGTTAAGGATGCCATTGGCTCCAAAGAGAGCGTAGCAAAGAAACTGGATGCTCTCAGAACGGTACCAGTGCTTATCATGGATGATATTGGGGCAGAGTCGATGAGTGGTTGGGTAAGGGATGAAGTTATTGGTCCGGTTCTCCAGAGACGTATGGAGCGGTTGCCGACCATCTACACATCCAATCTAACGATACAAGAGTTGTTCAAACATTTTGCTAATGCCAAGGGATCTCAGGATGAGAAGAAGGCAGCTCGGATCATTGAGCGGATCGAACCATTTGTAAAGTTGCTGCCAGTAGGCGGAAGAAATAGACGGAGGGGATAACCGAATGTGCAAAACATGTAACGGTCAAAAGGTAACGTACCAGTTCAATGGTGCAATGATGATTTTGGGTCCTTGTCCAGCATGCAATCCTAATGCTAAAAGAGCTGTGAAGGAGGGAATCCGACCTTATGAAAATAGTCGTGGATAGTGAGCTGCTAGTTGAAGCTCTCGAAGATGCAAGTAAGGCTTTTGCGAGTAAGAGCCTCATGCCGATTCTTGATTGCTTCCTGATCGAAGCAAACAGCGAAGGGCTTAAAGTTACAGGGACGGATACTCGGACAACAATTCAGTCGTACATCTTCAGCAAGGATGTCCAGGTAGATTCGGATGGAGTGATAGCGATCCCGAAACTATCGTTGGAAATGATGAGGAAACTTACTGGCGATGTCAGTATTGAGACAAAGGGAACTACTGTGATTATTAGGTCCCGAAAAAAAGAAATCGACATGGGTATTTTCGATCCGGAGGAATTCCCGCAAGCGCCGACTATTGACGATAGTGAGCTGTTCGAAACTACTGGCAAGGAACTCAGGAGATTATTCAAAAAGGCGACTTATGCAGCCGATCCCACAGGTAAAAATGCAGCAATACTCGCAGGAGCACACATCTATATCGATGACGGTTTGATTGGTATTGAAGCGACAGATAGACATCGACTTGCGAAAACGGAGTATGCCACAGATGTTGCTAAATTAGGCGGAGCTGTTATTGAGGCCAAGGCACTCGGGGATCTCCAAAAGATAATTTTGGATAAAGACAATATCGAATTTGGTTTCTCGAAGTCTGCTGGAGGAGAAGTGGTCCACGTATTTGCGAGAACGGACAGATTCACTTTTTACTCCAGGGTACTGGAAGGTGCCTTCCCGGATGTGAGCCGAATGTCAGTTGTGCCAGAGGGTGTCACTAAAATAACAGTAGATAAAAAAGAGTTAATGAATTGTCTTGAAATGATTTACACACTTGCAAAGGAAGATAAGCATAACAAAATAATTCTCAACATTTCAGAAGATGAAATGAGTATTCGAGGACAAGGGAAAGAGACTGGCAAGGCAAGTGAAATCATTGTCCCTCTGTCTTTTAGCGGTGAAGATTTCGCTGTTGCCTTAAACTCAAAATACTTCATGGATGCCATCAAAGCATTGGATGGAGATCAAGTGACTTTGGTGTGCTCAGGTAAAGTCAAACCTATCTATATTCTGGATGAGAGTGATGAAAGATCGGTTCACATTGTACTTCCTTATAGGACGGAAGAAGTGTAATGAACAAATACAATGCAACCAAAGTGATTGTTACTGAAGACGGGACATTGTTCTCGGAATGGATCGTTAAAAAGCACAATCTGAATATAACCGGTATACGATTCGATAGCATGGCTGAGGGAGAGTATTATCAGCTCCTACTCCAGCAAAAGAGGTTTGGGGAGATTAAAGCCTTTGAATGTCATCCTAAATTTGTTCTTCAAGAGAAACCGAAGGTCACTTACATTGCTGACTTCCTGGTAACAGAATTAAATGACAGTCAACGGGTGGTGGATATTAAAGGAGTGGAGACCTCCACGTTCCGAGTCAAACTGAAACTATTCCAAGCTAAATATCCGACTTTGCCTATAGATGTACTTGTTAAAAAACGCGGAGAATTCATACCGCTTGCCCAGTATAAGAAGGAAAAATCAGCGCGTAAACGAGAGGTAAATGCACTTAAAAAACGAGTAGATGAAGGGAGAAGGCAAAATGAAAATCAAACATACCGTAATCAAAAACGAGGACGTTAATAAGCACCTTAACCATCAGGAGAAAGAAGACTTACTGCGCTTGTTTCATAAAATTCAGTATGGTCGAGTTTCGGAGGGGAAAGTTGGCTTCAACATGTACCTGGTCGTAAATACAGACGAAACTTACGCTGAAGACGTTGTACGTATCTTACAAGAAAACGGTCATTGGGAACCAACATACGATCCAAATCAAGTCGAGTTTAGGCAAGAGGGAGATACGATGGAGCTTCCAGAAACTGAGATGGAGGCATGAGTGGACAAAGCCCTGGACCCAAGGGCAAAGGAAACATTTCCTTACCTCATCTACGGAACATTCTACTTGAACTTAATAGTCAATTGGGAGGTGGGCTCTGTGACTGAAGCTGAGAAAGATGAATTCTCCACAGCTTTATCTGAAAGGTATGCGCAGGTTAAACAGTTAAGTTCTTCTAACAAAGAACTGATGAATACATGGGATGCAGTGATCAGCGATTTACCACCCGATATAAAATCAAAATTTGAAGAAAAACAAAATCGATTGTCGGCTTTGTAAAGGAGGTTTGGATATGAGTACTGTAGATCTGAACAACTTCGATTAACAACCTATTGAAGTGCAGAAAGCCATTGCTTTTTATGTTGGATACTCCCTTCAAGAAGTGGAAGCGACTGCCGAAGAAAGACAAGCGCATTACACTGTTTTGGAAAAGTTCGGATTATTGGGACCGCTAAATCCATAGTGGAATCGTAGTGAATTAGGTTCAAAATATAAGCATAAGCACAGGAAATGCGAAGGGAAAGGCGGATGAGTAATGGCCCATCAGACATTCTGGAAACCGGAGAAAAAAGCGAAAGAAAAGAAAGCGAGCAGTTTCGGACGTGGCAAGAAAGAAAAGCGACCTGTTCCGGAATGGAAGAAGGGAATATTATCTCATCACCAATCCAGACCAGGTTCGAAGGAGCGCGGCGATTTCCCGAAAGAAGTCATAGCTCAGCTTATTGAAGAATCAAATGGGATTTGTGAATGCTGCAAGATTATTGAAGCAACAACTACTCACCATGTATATCCGCGAGGCAGAAAAGGACGCGGAGTTAAAACCAACGGCCTTCGGCTTTGCTGGCCCTGTCATGATCGGATACAAACGAATGAGGAATTGCTCCAGTTTTGGATATCTGCGTTCCGCGAAAAGTATGGGGACCGATTCTGGTTTGATGAACAGGATTGGGATGAATACAACCGGAAGCAAGAGGCGCAGCAGAAAGTGGATCAGGAAAAACAGAACCGTCAGCAATCATTAAACCCGGTTAAGGAACTTATCTCTTCGGCGGCAGGGCGTTCATTGAAAGCAAAAGAGGTCCGGCTTATTGAAATGATGGATGATAAACAAATCGCAATTTTCGAGACTTTAATTAACGATATTGTAAGCGTTGATGAGAAGCATCAAGTACCGTTCGGATATGGTCACTTCGATGATTAAGATACATTAAATTCTCCTAACAACGAGAATAAAGGACTTTTAGATGATAGGGAGGGGATAAATCATATGAAGGAAATCATAGTCGATAATTTCGCAGGCGGTGGCGGAGCCAGTACGGGAATAGAGTTGGCAACAGGCCGCAGCGTAGATATAGCAATTAACCATGACCCGGCAGCTATTGCAATGCATGAGGTCAATCACCCAGATACGGAGCACTATTGTGAATCTGTGTGGGAAGTGAATCCGATTGAAGCGGTAAAAGGTCGTCCGGTAGGTCTGGCGTGGTTCAGCCCTGATTGCAAACACTTCTCCAAGGCCAAAGGCGGCAAGCCAGTAACAAAGGAAATACGTGGTCTGGCGTGGGTTGCTGTTCGTTGGGCAGCTACAGTTAAGCCGAGGGTCATAATGTTGGAAAATGTGGAGGAATTCACGACATGGGGTCCGTTAACAGCAGATGGTTACCCAGACAAGGAACAGAAGGGCCGGACGTTTCGTACCTTCGTGAATGCTCTAAGTCGACAGGGATACAAGGTCGAATGGAAAGAGTTGAGAGCATGTGATTATGGAGCGCCTACGATCCGCAAGCGGTTGTTCATGGTTGCGCGGAGGGATGGGAGTCCCATTGTCTGGCCCGAGCCAACGCACGGAGCACCGGACAGCCCGGACGTGAAAGCAGGGAAGCGGCTTCCATGGAGAACAGCAGCTGAAATTATTGACTGGTCTATCCCTTGCCCTTCGATATTCGAACGGAAAAAGCCTCTTGCCGAAAACACGATGCGCCGTATAGCACGTGGCATGCAGAAGTTCGTCATAGACAATCCTGAGCCATTCGTAATGCGCGTCAACTTCTCTGGCAGCAATCACCATTACTGTGATTCTATAAATGAGCCGTTGAAGACAATCACGGCAAAGAACGGATGGGGATTGGTTACACCATATATTGCGAGGATTGGGCAGACGGGATATGCCGGGGATCGGTTGCAATACAAGGCTACTGATCCGCTGACGACCATTACAACCAAGGCAGAACATTTACTTGTGACTCCGGTTCTTGGGGTTAATACAACAGGGCATCCTGGTAGCCCTCCAGACGAACCACTTCGGACGGTGACGACAGGAAATCAGCACATGTTAATCAGCCCTGCACTGATACAGATGGGTTACGGAGACCCAGAAGGTCGAAGGGTGCTGGATCTGAATAAACCGCTTGGAACGGTGACAGCAGGAGGAAACAAATTCGCCATAGCTTCAGTATTCATTGCCCGTCACTTCGGAGAATCAGTTGGCAGCTCAGTCGATGAACCGATAGGAACTGTAACCGCAGGAGGAGGAGGGAAAAGTGCCCTCGTCACAAGTCATCTGGTCAAGATGCGCGGGACCAATACAGGTCAGCTGGTTACAGACCCGCTTCAAACGATTACGGCAGGTGGGCTGCACTTTGGAGAGGTTAGGGCCTTCCTTCTCAAGTATTACGGTAGCGCCGAAAACGGCCAGACCATAGACAAGCCGTTGCACACGATAACAACGAAAGACCGGTTCGGGCTAGTGACAATTAAAGGCGTGGATTACCAAATTATCGATATAGGAATGCGGATGCTGGAGCCGCAAGAGTTGTTTGCCGCTCAGGGATTCCCGAGCAACTACACTATCGCAGTTGATGCGAACGGTAAGAAGTACTCCAAGAGCGCCCAAGTAGCTCGGTGTGGAAATGCGGTACCTCCACCGTTTGCTCAAGCTTTGGTCCGGGCTAATCTGCCGGAAATATGCACAGGATCGGGAAATAACCTTACTCTGGAGCGGTATTCAGAGCAGGAAGCTGGGCAGATGGCATTCAGTATATAGAAGGGAAGGAAGAACTGTCATGAAGGCTATAACAATTATTCAGCCGTGGGCGACATTGATCGCCATTGGAGCAAAACAATATGAAACACGCAGCTGGCCTACTAAGCATCGGGGCGAGATTGCCATCCATGCCGGGAAGAAGATCGACAAGGATGCCTGCAAGTATCCTGAGATTCGCGCAGCACTAGAACAGCATGGATACACAGTAGATAACCTGCCAACGGCGCGGTTGTAGCGATTGCTAAACTGACCAACTGCCTTAAATCGGTGGATACATGGACAGATGGTTATGAGTTGGAAGGAAACAGATTGGTTTACTCTCCTGAATATGAATTCGGAGACTTTGAACTTGGGCGATATGCATGGGAAATGTCGGATGTAATGATGCTTATGAAGCCTCAAGCAGCTAAAGGACAGCAAGGGTTGTGGAACTTTGCAAACCAATCTTAAGGTGCGGGTCCTGTGGGCCTCTCCCTACTAAGGAGGATATAACATCATACGGCCTTCTCTTACGCTAAGCATATTCGGCCGATCCGATGGCGGCTTTGCCGCAGTAGACAAAAACTGTACAAAAAATAATTCAATTAAAGGGAGCGAAATATATGTCATTGGAAAATGGAATTAAAGACGTAATCAACACGAAATTGGAGGATGGAACAGTTGAAAAGCTAATTGGAGAGCACCTTGAAAAAGGTGTGGTAAACGCCTTAGATAACTTATTCAGATCATATGGGGATGTTACCAAAATTATTGAGGAAAAAGTCAAATCGGTAATGATTCCTTATTTGGAAAATTACGATTACAGCGAGTACATCACCAAGCTCGATTCCGTTTTAGTGGATGTATTACAAAGTTCTGCGTTAGAAAATAAAAAGCTGCTAGAAAATTTCAAAGAACTAATGATTCCTGAACAAGACAAAACAATCAAAGCAACAGAATTGTTCGAACGTTGGATGAAATATGTAGCGAAAAATGTTGAAACGGATGATCTTGATGTTTGTTACGAAGATGGGCCGCCTACTTACGAATATGTGAGTGTAAGTTTTGAAGTTGATTATAACGAAGAACGGTCTTGGAGCGATATGAGAAATGCAGTATTAGTTTTTGAATGTGAACACGATTCAGAAATGAATTATCAAATCAGAATTCACAATTGGAAAAAGTTCGATAAAGAAGAATGGACAATTGACTACAAATCTGTTCACGACATAAATTCCCTAAGACATTTGGACGAGTTCGCAATATTTTTGATGAAGATAAGTCAAAATGGAACAAAACTCATACTTGATTCTGATGGAGATAGTGATGAAGTTGAGCCAGAAGAAAAACCTGAAGCATCGTTCAGCTAATGCACAGCACAACGAAATGACGCATAAGGCCGATAGGCCATCGATATCGACCGAAATACTAAGCGAAGCGAGGCCGTATCAGGTGTTGGTCGGTCTCCCCAAATAGGAGGATATACAAATGCGTGAGATTAAATTCAGAGGTAAAGCCATCGATCACGGCAAGCATCATGGGTCAATGGTGTATGGGAATTTATCAGTGGATGAAAGTGGTACATGGATCGACTGTGGCACTGAGCAAGAGTCGGAATGGGTTCCGGTAGATCCAGCAACAGTAGGTCAGTTCATCGGTTTTGTCGATCGAGATGACAGAAAAATCTACCAAGGAGATATCGTAGCTGTTGATTGCGATTGTGACCCCGGATATTATGGAACATGCTCACATGCCCCTAATTTGAACATTGTGATTTGGGATCAAACAGAAGCGAGTTTTAGCTTCAGAGGGATTATGTTCCGCGCAGATGATATGCATGCAGACTACACAGATATGTGGGATGTAGTAGGAAACGTCTACGAAAACCCTGAGCTGTTGGCTCCCAAGGAAGGAGCGGATAAGCGTGAGTAATGATGAAGTAGTTGTAGTAGTCAACAGAGAAGATGTCGAAGACACGAATAAGATCATTCAACTAAACTTTTTCTCAGACGTGGATGAAGAAGATATCCGTAAAACTAAATGGCTGCTTGGGAAATATGTAGATATGATTGACATCATACAAAATTATGAATATGCACTTAAACAAATCGAAAATGGAATGTCGGCATACGAATTGTTGTCTGCTGAGGGTTCGGTTGCCAAGCGAGAATCAGGTCATGAACTGACAGCAGACGTTACAGCTAATTCAGTCATAATGAAGGATAAGCGTCATGATAACTACAAATTGTATGTATTCTTAACTAACAACGTTCGTTTTGCTATTAGCAATATAAAAGATCCTCATGAGGGAGTGGCGGCAAAGTTGTTGTTTTTGGAAGGTAAGAAGTATCTGAAAGCACAAGGGTACATGGAAAAAGGATACCGTAAGGATGTCCCTGGTATTGCAGCTACAACCTTTGCAGATAAACGCCGCAGAGCTATAGCAAACATCGCCAACAGTCTGAAATTCAACCGGACATTGGACTTTATTACTATAGATTATGGTCGTGGACGGAACGAAGAAGGGGAGGTGGGTATTATTTCACCAACAAAAGATTAATATAAAAACTCTGTCAAAATTTATGATTTTAACAGAGTTTTAGAATTAGATTTAATTGTTTCTGTTAATGTGCTGGACCTTAGAGATTTTTGTCTCTCCTAAACCCAAATCGAAATCCTGTTTCAAGTTGTTAAACTCAATATCATAGTATGTAGTCTCTAATGTTATAACAGAATTCGCATATTTTTTATCTAAATGAGAAGTCCACTCTGGTTGCATTTCTTGATCAAGGTAAATCGGCTTAACTTTAATTTCTATTGATTGATTAGGCATTAAACAAATAATGTCATTTGCTTTAAATTCTAAACCAACATCAGGATTCAGACCGCCAAAATTAAATTCAATATTGAGGGCAGAACCATTTCCAATATTAGTTACTTTCAAGATGAAATATTTATATTTTTCTTCATTGCTCTGTTCTACTGATAGCATGGGTTGGATGCTTCGTGCGAAGTCTTTACGCTGAAGCTCTGTTGTTTGTGCTTGTAGATTTAATGTGTAGATCACGCCTGCAAGAGCTATGCCTGAAAAAAGTGTGTTTAGAATTCCGAATGTATCTCCTAATGTGCCACTAGTATTCCAATCATCAACAAAAAGTAAAATAAAGACTAGAAAACTTAAGTAAACTAGTAACACAGTCCTAATAATTATTTTTAATCTATTTGATTTCACCTTATAATTCCCCCTTAAATAGTTATAATGTTATTATTCGGTAGAAATCCAATCAAAACCTCTCTTTTGGTATATATGATTAGATAGTTTGGTAGAATATGAAGTAATTCTGTATTAAAAGAATGTTATCTTAAATCCATATAATAACGTAAATAAAAAGGTCGCTCTTTGGAGCGGCCTTTTTGCATTGGAGGGAAGAAAGTGGAGGGTAACTATTTCAGTAGAACTGAACCGGCTATTCCAAGGGTATCTGATCGGCAGCCGGAACAATGTCGTGGGTGTGGATGGGGAACGTGGACAGGAGTGAATCAACTATGTATTATGCCGAGATGTTGGAAAAAGGACCATGATCCAGAGAAGGTGATGAAATGAGGAAAGTCCAACCGATCCGTGATGAACGGGTTATAGATGGGATGAAGGAATACTTCTATATACGGAGTATGCGCAATTACTTATTTTTTTGTATGGGTATATACAGCGGACTGCGTGTATCTGACTTGCTTAGTCTAAGGGTGTGGCAAACGAAAGGTACACACATCAGCATGGTCGAGCAAAAGAACAGGCATGCCAAAACTTTTATTATTCATCCAAGTATTCGATCAGATCTGGATGACTACACAATCGACATGCTTCCGAATGATTTTCTATATCCGAGTCGTCAGGCAAAGACGGTTAGCCGGATGCGGAAGCAGCCGATTGACCGAACGACAGCGTATCGTTTTCTGAGTGAAGCAGCCCGTGAATTTCGCCTCAAAGATATAGGCGTTCACTCATTGCGAAAGACCTGGGCATACCGTCTGTATATGGACGATCCAGAGAATTTAGCGTTACTAATGGAGATGTTCGGACACAGCGATCCAAGGGAGACATTGGACTATATTGGGCTAACTCAGGACATGATGGACAGAGCAATTCTTAAGTTGCGATGAAATGACTGAAACATAACTCAACTATTAGTTCACTCGGAAAAGAGATATCGTGGCATTAGATGAAGAAACACAATATTTTATGCCTAAACTGAGTGAAACACTATTACCTTTATGTTTCAGTCAACTTACATTATTTAGTGGATATGAATACAGAACAACAGCCTGCGATTCAGACGGAGGCTTATTTTGATTCGTAACGTTTGACTATTACTGACCTTAAATAGGAATTCCAACTCAATTACATGAAAGTGGTGATAATTTTGTGAGCAGGATACAGAATCCGAATCGGAAGAAAGCGTTCAAAATCTGGAAAGATAGCGGCGGGGCGATGAAGCCGAAAGAGATTGCGGAAAAGTTGGGCATTACACCTGAATCAGTCCGAAAGTGGAAATCTCTTGATCAATGGGAAGGGAAGATGGCGAACTCTAAACCCGGTGCTCCTCGTGGCAATCAGAATGCTAAAGGCAACAGAGGTGGTAAAGGAGGTCCAGTCGGCAATCAGAAAGCTGTAACACATGGATTGTTCCGTAAGTTCGAGCCGCAAGATCCTGAGTATTTAGAACTCATAGATATTGTTCAGCAAATGGAACCTATAGACATGATCTGGCATAACATCACCCAGGGATTCCGTAAAATCATTTGGGCGCAGCGTATCTTCTTCATCAAAGACAAAGAGGATATGACCAAAGAGTTGAAAAGGGAGAAACCAGGTGAGTATGGAGATGAATACGAATGGGAAATTCAATTCGCTTGGGATAAATACGCTAGTTTCATCAAGGCAGAGGCTACGGTCATGCGTGAGATTAGGGGAGCCATCAAACAATTCCTTGATATTGCACCACAGGAAGATGAGCGCAGATTGAAACTGGATCAGATGCAGGCCAAAGTTGATAAAACCCGCCTTGAGATCGAGAAACTGAAGAACGGTGATGGAGATACAGAGGAAGATCTGATCGAAGATTGGGTAAAGGCGGTGGAGTCTGGTGAATAAAGAGTCTCCGCAAACGAAACGCCGCTTTGCTGCATTCAAAAAGCGAATCCCTGAGTACCGGAAGAACCCGGTTCTTTTTTGCGTGGAGCTGCTGAAATTCACTCCTGATGAGTGGCAGGCAGAAGTGTTGATGGATATAGCGGGAAGTCCACGGGTGTCGGTGAGATCTGGACAAGGTGTGGGGAAGACCGGCCTTGAGGCTGCGGTGGCATTATGGTTCCTATCGTGTTTCCCGTTTCCGAAGGTTATCTGTACTGCACCGACTCGACAGCAACTGCACGATGTCTTGTGGGCAGAGATTAGTAAGTGGCAAGAGAAAAGCCCAGTACTCAAAAAGATACTTAAGTGGACAAAGACTAAGATTTATATGCGAAATTACGAGGAACGATGGTTTGCTACAGCTCGGACAGCTACCAAGCCCGAGAACATGCAGGGTTTCCATGAAGACTACATGCTTTTCATTGTGGACGAAGCTTCAGGGGTTGAGGATCGGATCATGGAAGCGATCTTGGGTACACTCTCAGGCGAATTCAACAAGTTGCTCATGTGTGGAAACCCGACTCGGACCAGCGGTGTTTTTTATGATTCTCACAACAGGGACCGGGCAGATTACAATACACATAAAGTGTCCTGCTTGAACAGTCCTCGGACAAGCAAAGAGAATATAGCCATGCTTGAACGGAAGTATGGAAAAGGTTCTGATGTATGGCGTGTCCGGGTTGAAGGGGAGTTTCCGCGGGGCGAGTCAGAAACCTTTATCGCTCTGGAAGTGGCTGAGTTTGCTACCAAAGATGTGACCTTAGAACCTGTCGGTGATACTCTGACCATCGGCTGTGACGTTGCCCGTTTTGGCGATGATGAGACGTCTATATACGCAGGGATAGGTCCAGTAACAGTCGGACAGCATCATCATTTCAAGAAAGATACAATGGTTACTGCTGGATGGGTGTTGAACTTGATAAGAGAATTGTTGTCACAGTACCCAGAAGTCGTTCATACGAGAATCAGAATAGATGATACCGGTGTAGGTGGTGGTGTCACGGATCGTTTGAATGAGGTTATAGCAGAAGAAGGACTCCCGTATGAAGTCATTCCAATTAACAACGGATCATCATCTTTGGATGAACATTATGGAAACCTGGGCGCTGAAATGTGGGCTTATATAAAGGGGAAACTGGAACAAAACATGAGCAATTATATGAACAATGACCCTGCGGTCTTACAATTACCCGATGACGATGTACTTACTTCCCAATTGACTGCAAGAAAATGGTCAATGACGAGCAAGGGTAAGATACTACTTGAAAGTAAGAAGGACATGAAGAAACGCGGATTAAAGTCACCTGACAGAGCAGACGCATATGTCCTCACTTTCGGTGAATATTTGTTGGGAACACCTCAGGCTATAATGCTTCCGTCAATAGGAAGTTTAGCAGTAAAAAGATGAAATCAGATTTCTTTCTTTTATGTAAAGTAGGTGAGGTAGCAGTCACGCACGCGTATGTATATAGAGAACATCAGTTCGTCGATTCGGACAGCAAACAGATACAGACTATTGCTATAAATAATGTGGATAAAGAAGCTGAACTGAAGGAGAAGAATCGATTACTTAGTTTGGCAATGGAGAGACTTTCTTCTGTTCAAAGGGAAGTAATTCAACGGAGTTATTTGGACAACGAGGGTGAATTTGATTATATCAGTTGTGGTGAGATGAGGACTAGAGACAGTACTTATAGAAGGATAATATCAGGAGCCATGGAATTAATGGATGCAGCTCTTGGATTAGAGTTATATTTACGAGATAGTATAATTATAGGAGTTAGGTGAAATTCATGTAATATAAAAATCAATCTTACTGTTATAATGTTGTAATAAAAATGAGTTGAAAAAGACGAAATTACCCAAATATCTAAAAATGATTTGCATTACACAAATTTCTATTGAGGACGGGTGGAATTATGAATAATGGATACTCCATTTTTAACCAAATTTTACTTGATGGTTATTTTGGTTTAAGAAAGATGATTGGGGCACAAGAAGAAAATCTATTTATAGATTTCAAAGAGAAACTAAATGTAAATATACCTGGCGCTCAAAAAGAGGATAGAAAAATTTATGGGAAGGCTTTATCCGGTTTTTCTAATTCCTCAGGTGGAGTCATAATTTGGGGGGTTGAAGCTAGAAAAACAACAAATGACTCTCCAGACATTGCAACTGAGGAAAAACCGATAAAGAACTTAAAAAAATTTTTAACTGACTTAAACTCCTTAGTTAATGAAGCAATCATCCCATTGAATACAGGCATAATCAATTCAGTAATTTATTTAAATGATGATGAAACAACTGATGAAGGTTTTCTCATTACGTATGTACCTGAGTCAGGTATTTCTCCTCATAGAGCTTTGTTTGGTGACAACCAATACTACACTAGAGCTGGAGATAGTTTCATAAAAATGGAACATCACATGCTTGAGGACGCATTCGGTAGGAGACAAAAACCAAAATTGAAAATAAATTATGAACTTAAAGAGGGTCCGAGCGTAGGGGAGGATCGAACTTTTAGTATATTAATCGGTATTGAAAATATAGGTAAGTATTTAGCTACTTATCCTGCTATAAGAATTAAGACCGGAAGAGAAATTGTTCCTCTTGCTTTAAAACGCGGAAACTATAATTTGAATTCTATCCCGCAATCGAACGATAAAAGTTTGAGTACAGGCTATCTCTTTGCAGGAGGCATAAATGACACTATACATCCTTATATCAGCATTGATGTAGTGAGTTTACATCCTACAACAGATTGGTTTCAAAAAGACACCTTATTTAACAAAGATGATAAGGGTATCAGTCTATCCTTCGAATATGAAATATTTGCAGAGGGATGCATGCCGATAATTGGGAAGGGGGAATTTACTGCTGAACAAATTATAGATTTTTTGGAGCTATGAAAAAGTGACGGATAAATTGATCGTATTATGACAGGATTGTGAGAGTCTGCTGGATTTTTAACGTGATATATTTGTATTGTGGAGATCGAGCGAGAATGAAACGCACAGCTGCACATGCAGCATATGACTGGGGCGTTCCTCTTCTCGCTTTTTCTATTTTAGAAAAGGTATAGTGACAAATACTCCTGATTATTTGCAACTTTTTCCTATCGGCTGTTGAATTTAAATAATTTGTCGATATAATAGTATGGGACATTTTTCCTATAACATACATAAAGGAGTTGCAGAGAATTGAAGAGCTTTAAAGGAATACTATGTTTAGTGTTGACCCTAGTCATCGGATTTACCTTGACTGCAAATGAAACGCAGGCGGCATCAAAGAAGGTGTCATTGAAGCTTTCAAACGGCGGTACATACTATGGAGAAGTTAAGAATGGCAAACCTCACGGAAAAGGTACGGCTACATGGGGGGATTACAAGACGTACTCCGGAGAATGGAAAAACGGTCAGCGTTCGGGAAATGGCAAGTTTACGGAATATTTAATGAGTGATGCTTTTGAGGAGCATGGAGGCTATTATAATTTGGGAAAAGAAGTTTATACAGGAACCTGGAAGAATGATAAGAAATCGGGACAAGGAGTTCGAACTTATTATTATGAATGGAGAAGTGAGGATCCGCATCGTGAAGTGAGTAAAGGAATATTTAATAACGGCGCATTTATTAAAGGATATCATTATACCGATAATTATAGTTTTTCAGGTGAAGGTGTAGCATATACATATGTGGATGGTGACCATACAAAAGAACTCAAACCTGACAAGCAATTTTATCAATTGAAAAAAATTGCAGACGAATTATATGTTTCATTACCAACTAAAATAAAAGAGAAATTTAATGATGGCATATTGAATTAATTATTCAATCCATCAATCTAACAAGCTTATAAGAAAAAATTCATAACAGTTAAGGGGTATGTGTTTTGAGAAAACTAATGGTAGCTTTGTCGTTCATCTTGATGTTTAATGTTGTTTTAAATATTGATAAGACGGATGCAGCATCGAAAAAAATATCATTGAAACTTTCAAGTGGAGCAACTTACTACGGTGAAGTCAAGAATGGTAAACCTCACGGCAAAGGGACTGCTCGTTGGGGTGAGAACAAAACCTACTCAGGAGACTGGGTCAATGGTAAAAGATCGGGATACGGAGTATATAAATTAAACGGTAATGGTGAATCAGTGACCTATACGGGGAATTGGAAGAATGATAAACAAAACGGGCAAGGTAATTTCATCAGCAAAGCTACTGAGGAGTACGGGATGTCACGTATCCAAAAGGGAACATTCGTTAACAACCAATTTAAAAGCGGCAATGCTCTTACTGTGTATTTTGATAGTTATTATCAATTCTCACATGAGGATGATGATAAATATATCCATTTTATGACATTCAAAGAGAATGTTAATAAAGTATTAAGTGGTAAACGAGGTAATAGTCTAATTACTCAAATCAGTTACTATAAGAAAAAGGCCAATGGTTTATTTGAAGGTTATAGATATGGTTACGAACCTGAATCATCAGGGGCAAGTTACTCGGTAGGGACATATAAAAAGGTAACAGAGGCTGAATACAGTTATTTTAACTTATACAATGGCGTAAATGATTCCTTTGAAGAGCTTTACTATCTCAAAGAAAAGTATACAAGTGGAAGACTATCAAAAGCAGAAAAAATTGATGATATAGATGAATTTTTTACTACTTTAGATAATAACTTGGCCAAGCGTCTTCCAGATATGAAGCCATATTTAAAAACTTTCACAACCCTGAAAAATGAATTGAAGTGATCTGATAAATCACCAGACAAAAAACTATTAGTTCATTAGTATCCTGACTAAATGTGATTTTGTATAGGGCACTTTACATATCATTTATCGTAATAAATTTTACTTTGGAACATCGGGCGGGAATGGAACGCGCAGCCGCAAAAGGCGGGAATTCAGCGTTCTTCTTCTCGCTTTTTGTATTTCTATTGAAAAAAAACATATTGTCGATAATAATAAGGTGGGACATTTTTCCTATAACATACATAAAGGAGTTGTAAAGAATTGAAATGGTTTAAAGGTGTATTGTGTTTGATGTTAACCCTAGTCATCGGATTTACATTGACTACGAATGAAACTCATGCGGCATCAAAGAAGGTGTCGTTGAAGCTTTCAAACGGGGCTACTTACTATGGGGAAGTCAAGAATGGCAAACCTAACGGGAAAGGGACTGCTCGTTGGGGGGAGAACAAGACCTATTCTGGTGACTGGGTTAATGGGAAGAGATCAGGCGAAGGTAAATATGTATTAAGAGATGTAACTACTCTAGCTTCTTCAAATAAAACAATTGTAAGTACTTATACAGGCATATGGAAAAATGATACGCAAAATGGGAAAGGCATGCTTACATTGGTTGTAGATAGACCAGAAGATGATAGAAATGAAATCATTTATGCAATAAAAAAAGGAACGTTTAAAAATAATAAATTTGTTGAAGGTTATTCATTAGAGTATGCTGATAATTTAACCATAAGCTTAAGTTATAAGAATTCTAAAAAATATATGATAATCGATGTAGAAGGATATGATCCACGCAAGACGATTGAAAGTTTTATTAATGATAAGAATCATTTTATTTATTATTATGTACTAGACCAAAATGAAACAGGTAATGCATATTATCCATTTGGGTCCGAAGCGTTAGAAGGGTTCTATATCAAAAGAGCAATTAATGGAAAATATGATGAGAGTCAGACAAAGGAAACAGTGAATAAAGAACAGCTGCAAAGTATCTTGAAAAAAATGAGAAGCGAATTCAAACCGTATATTAAAGGTATGGAGGATATTTATCAAATTTACAATAAATTAGAAAGACAAGTTAGAAATTATTAATGATGATACAAAACGTACTATGGGTACTAAAGTCTATAAAATGTTAATATATCGAAAAGTAAAATAATGAGTAAATTGGAGAAAGCGAGGGTTTGTTCCGATATTAACGGGACTCACCCGTTTTCTGTTCCTTGACTCATTTTTAGTAGCTTCAGTAAAATGTCCTTGCTCTAAATGAAGAGCATAGTCTTTTTTACTGCAGACAGTATAGATTTTGAGCCAAACATGAACCAAAAGCAGTACAATCTTGGTACATTTTGAGACCATGTTGAACCCCACATGACCACTTTTCCGTGATACTTAGGAGCATAGAAAAAGGCGCGAATGAAACGCACGGCTGCACAATGCGGCATATGACCGGGGCGTTCCTCTTTTCGCTTTTTCTGTTAACTTATGAAGGTGATTCAATTCAGATACCGAATTAGTTGTAGGGGAGGTGTCGATATTTGGATTTCTGGCAACTATTAATTGCGTGGATTTGTATCATCTGTTGGGTTATCGCGTATAAAGATCGGGTAAGCAAATGGATACTGTATCCTGTGTCGCTTGTTTGCGTGTTTGGTACATTCATATTTTGGATTCTTAATCAATAAAGTGAGAAAGTAGACGAGATCAGGAGCTAACGAAAAGCTATACTACTATAATGAAGCATAGTGTTTTTGACTCAATAATGTAATCTCAGTAAAATGGTCTTGTTCTTCCTCTATAGCTACATAGTACGTATGCATTTAAAGCAAAGAGCGCAGCGTTTTTGCGGCGACCGTTTCGGGCGCATGCTTTTAGGACGTAACACCAACATCATACATATCACATTTAAAGTCGTTCCTTCACTGGATCGGCTTTTTTTTATTGGAGGAATTGAAGTGATCAGCAGAAGACGGAAGAAGATACGCATTCGCCCCAACAAGCAGCCAGAGAAATGCAAAGGTTGTGTGTGGGGCAGATGGGATGGAGTGAAACAGTTTTGCAGTAGACCAGTTTGTATAAAAGAGGAAAAAACCTCCTGATGTCGAATGCTGGTGCAGAGGAGGTGGGGAATCATGCCAAGAGTTTTTGTACACACATATAGAGCTCATAATAACGATTGGGAGAATGATTACTATGATTTTAGTCGAGTACCAAATAAGGCAGAGCTTATTGCGCTCTCATCCAAGTCGCCTTGGTTCCAAGTAGAATTAGTGGTCCATATACCTTTCGAAGAGGATTTAGCAGCAGAAATATATGCTGTAGAAGTCGATCGCGAAAAAGTTAAAATGCGGAAGTTGAATATAAAACCAGCGATTGAATTCGAATGAGCACCTTCGGGTGCTTTTTCTTTTGCTCTCATATGACAGAATATGAGCCGTTCTGAGCTTCTTAACATGAGAACGTCCGTTTGCAGGGATCAGTCCATTGAAGAGCGGAGAACAGGTGCTGAGTGAGCCTACGCACGAATATGATGGTCATCCATGCGTTCGCTATTGGAAACTATAAGTGAGTATGTGTTAATATAAGTGTCTAAAGGCGTATGCCACCAGCGTAGGTTCGATTCCTTACCTCTCCGTACTTCTAACTCATCTCACATCAAACTGGTACCTTGCGAGCTTGATTTCAGGTTTAATAGGTGCTGCAATGTGTGACTGGTTCAATTCCCTGAAAGTGAAAGGAATGTTGCTGATGAGATATATCGTATTAACGCTGTCCCTGGTGGCTTGCGGGAGAGAATGGTTGCTTGGTTATAGCTTAAACCTAGGGACAGCATTCAAAAGCATTAGGTCATCTCGCTAACGAGGTGGCTTTTTTTTTTTTGCAATTATTTATTGACGAGTCTGAACTATAGCTCTTGACCAACCTCACTTATCGTCTGATACTGGAAGATGTTGTATCAGAAATAGACGAGGAGTGGACAGATGAATAGACATGTTATCTTTGGATGTGTAGTTGCAGCGATCATTATATTGTGGGGGGCTTCCTGGTACTTCATTCCACAATGGTATGATAAGACATCTCTCGAAGCTGGTACATTCGGGGATATGTTCGGAGCAGTCAATTCATTATTTTCGGGCCTTGCTTTTGCTGGCCTTATTTATACCATAACAGTTCAACGTCAAGAGTTATCTTTGCAACGCGAAGCTATTAAGATGCAGACCGAGGAATTGAAGTTGCAGAGAGAAGAGACTGCAAGATCTGCAGACCAACTTGAAAAGCAACAAGGTTTAATGAATCTACAAACAGCCATTACAACAGTAAATGAATTGATAAAAATAAAGAATAAAAGAATTGATACTTTTATTAATGATGGAAAGCAAGGGCTAGATGCATTATCGGATTTATTGGTTGAAAGTCAAAGTGGCGTGAGGTATAAGCCCGAAGTTGATTATTATTTTAGAACAATTTATGAACCGTTTTTCTTTATTTTACGGTATATTTCTGATTTAGATATGGAAAACGACGAACAAAAAGATCTGCTTGCTAAATTATTAGATGTAGACACAACTAATGAAGAGATAGATATTATATTTCACGCTTTCTCAGAAAACAGTGAAAAAATGGAATTGCTAATACGGTATGGATTCGACAAGAGGTTACAATTCTATGAAAACTTCCCTGGTATCTGAGGAAGTAGTTGCACATAATTTTTATTAAAAGTGGACGAGAAAAATTACAGCGATTTTTTTGTTTTAGCAAGATAACGTGGAGGTGGTGATGAATGTATGTGCGAGGATGCTAATTAAATCCGTAGTAACACTGTAGTAACTCGATGATATTATTAATCCATAGAAAAATGAAGAACTTTAGAAGGTAAGGAAACTTTTCCTGCCTTCTATTTTTATGTCTGGAGGTGAAATTTTGAAATGGTATCATAAAGCCATTTTTTCATTTGCGAATTCGGTTCTTCCAGCTGCTGTAAAGCGACAGATGATGGGTTTTGGAAGGATGACCTCGCCAAGATCGTCAAACGGATGGGATATATTCAATTGGCTCCCGAAAAAGTACCAGAGCGCTCATAATATTGATCTGACCAAACTACAGAATCACACAGCAGAGGAACTACTTGAGATTCTTGTATCTGTTCATCCTGATATTTCGCATGCGCTCTACAACTTTCTGCGTATGGGAGACACGCCGCTTACATTTACAGCAAAGAAGCAGAATGGTAGTGATGACAAGAATGGGCAGGGATCGCTAGATGCAATCAAGAACTTATTAGATTCTCCACTTCCTTCACCTGGTTATCAACATGGAAGATCGCTGGACAAGCTTGATACGATTCAACGGATGATGATCATGGTACGTGGGGCTTGTGCTGGTGAGGTAGTCCTTAACGATCGTTGTAACGATGTGGTTGATATTATACCTGTTGACCCTGCGACAATTTGGTTCAGGAGAGAAGATGGGACGAATCGACTTGTTCCTTGGCAATATATCAAGAATCCACGTCCTCGTGCTGGTGAAGAATGGTTTGGTCAATATAAGAAGATCGATACGCCGACATTCATTTATGAAGAGTTCGATCCGATGATTGATGATCCTTATGGGCGGACACCGATATTACCGGTTCTTCAAGCGGTGTTTTTTCATTTACAGGTTTTGCAGGACTTGAAGGCAGTTGTTCACAATCAGGGATACCCAAGGTTGGATATATCCGTGGTTGAGGAAGTTTTATTAAAAAACATGCCTAATCAATATAAGAATAATCCTGCTGGTCAGCAAAAGTGGTTGACTGAACGTATGAGTGAAATTATGGGACATTTTAATTCGCTTAATCCAGACGATGCCATGATTCATTGGGATAGTGTGAAAGTTGAATATCTCAAGGGTGGAAATTCAGGCCCAATGATTGATATCAAGAAATTGATTGATATTATTGATACGCAGATGGCGACGGGATTGAAAACACTGCTCACATTACTTTCCAGGCATCAAGGTTCTACTGAGACTTACAGCTCCGTGGATACTCAAATATATATTAAGTCCGTAGAGTCCGCTCGAAACGTAACCAAGCGTTTCTGGAAGCGGGCTTTTTCTATTGCTGCAAGAGTGCGTGGCGTTCAAACCCTGGTAGAGGCGGACTACGCTCCAATTGATCTACGTTCTGAAATGGAGAGAGAACGCGATCTGAGAGCGAAGCTTAATAACTATGTTCTGGCGGAGAAAGAACGCTACATCACTGCCAAAGAAGCGGCGACAGAAGCACGGTGGATTATGGGGCTTGATCCTAATATACCGTCTGAGTTGCTTGCTAGTCTTGAGAAGAAGTATGGGTCTGATGATAACGATCATGATTCAGCAAGTTGAGAAAGAAGATTCGTTTATTACATGAAGGAGGTGAAAAGGAGTAGATGGCAAAGCCAACAACTGAGCAATTAACGAGAATTAATCAACTTGCGCGTGTTCCGCTCACGGAAGAAGAAGCCTATGTGTTTCCTGCAAAGCTTGTGGGTGATCAAATCATCCCACGTCGATTTTACCGATTAACACCGAACTTCCTTCGAAAGATGGCTGTCCAAGCCAGAGAAGGTGTATCGCTGCTGTTGGATCACTCATGGGCTAATTTAGGCATCATGACAATTCCACTCGGAAGAACCTTTGACAGCCGATTGCAGATGGATGGCGATGAACTAGCATTATATGCAGACCATTATATGAAACTGGGTCAAGAGGTCGGAGACATCAAGATAGATCAAATAGCGGAAGGTATTGATGCCGGAACAATCTTTGATACCTCGATCGGCTTTACGGTAAGTAGCCAAACGTGTTCCATCTGCGGTCAGGAATATTTCGGTGGGAATTGCCCACACATACGCGGCAGAGAGTATGATACAAAACTCTGCACTGTTGATATCAATGACGGTGATCTTATGGAGAACTCGCTTGTCTTTGACGGAGCTTATCCAGGTGCTGGAGTAGTAGGGATGAGCAATGTCACTGAGCAACAACCAACTGTGAAATGGGAAGCTTTATCAGAAGATACGAAGTCGCTTCCTAGCGGCGGACGTGTCTTTTATTCTTTTAGCGGAAAATCCGGTCTTGATGGATTCGTAATCAAGCAAGAAAAAATCAATGTGGCCGAAACGCAGGCCGAAGGAGATGACACTGTGACAGAAGAACAAAAGGCTGCTTTGGCAGCATCACAAACTCAAACAATCGCGCTGACTGCTGCGAATAGTGTACTCGGACAAGTCCGGGCTGCGCTGGGCGTTGAAAATGATGCGGACATTACCTCAAAGTTGGCTACACTTAGCGCTCAGGCTGCTGATGGTGCAGTCTACAAAACAAAGGTTACTGAGCAAGCTTGCGGAGCTGGTGTACGTGCGTTGGGAGAAGCGTTTAATACGGAAACTATGAAAGCTATGCTGTCCCACTTGCCAGTATCTGAGATTGAAAAAATCGGCGCGACTTACGAAGCTCAGGCTCAAGCTGCATTGGGTGGTGGTGGTCGTCATACGGAGGGTGATAACCCTGATCTTCCTGCAGGAGCTGCCAATGGAACAGCGCCAACTAACGCGCAGGCTGCTGGTCAAAAGACACCAGAACAACTCCAAACAGAGGCAAAGGAAGCGGCTAGAGCTGATGCTATTGCTGCCCTCAAAAATACCGGCAGAAGTAATCTGCTGAAGGAGGATAAGTAATATGATTGGATCTCAATACAACGGTGCTCCGGGACCTGGTCAGATTAACACACAGGAATTTGTTGAAGTTCTTGCTTCCACGGACTTGCAAGCGCGGATTCCTGGTGGCGTGTTGCTTGCAAAAGGGAACGGAGTAATTAAGAAAGGTACTGTCCTTGGAAGGGTAACAGCTACTAATAAATTCGTTCCCTATCTCTTTTCAGCATCCGATGGTTCGCAAGACGCGGTTTGCATTTTGGACAATGATCAGGATACTACGCTTACCGATATGGGCGCTTCAGCGTGGATTGCTGGAATTTTCACTGAATCAAAATTGACCGGCATTGATGCAGCGGCTAAAACAGCGCTGAAGCTTTGCTACTTTGTATAAGGGGGAACAACATAAATGGCAAACGTACTCGACCCGTACTTCCTTACGGAAGTCGTTCAGAACATTCGGACAGATATTAACAGTTTTCGAGGTGCACAAATCCTGACAAATGGTGTGGATTTCAAACCAGAACTCGGGCTGACAATTAAATATGACGTTACCTACGACGATACCGGCATGACTCCACCTACTGGACTCAATGATCCTTCACCGATCCATGCCGCTCCTGTTGTGAAACAAATGGAGTTTACTAATCAAGAATGGCGTGAAAAGGCTATTATTGATCGAGAAAAGATTGCTACCCTTCGTAAGCCGGGCACCAGCCTTGAGCAAACTTGGGGCGAAGAATACATGATTGAAAAAATGGTGAATCTCAACCAACGTCTTGAAACTCGATTCGAGTGGATGCGTTGGCAAGCACTTACAGGCAACCTTGTTGTTCCAGCAACAGCAAATAAACCTTCTCGGACAATCGACTACGGCGTTCCGGCAAATAACAAGCCTACGGCTGATGTTCTTTGGAGTAATACCGCAACTGCTGACCCATTGAAAAACCTAGACGAATGGCTTCTTAGATTCAGGGGAAGTGGCGCAAGAGGCGTTAAAGTTGTAGCTAACAAAAAGGTGGATACGTACCTGAAGCAGAATGAAAAGATTCGCGAGCTGATTAAATTCACCTACGGCAAAGATATTGTTACGGATGGTTCGCTTTCAGAAATCGTCAACCAAAACCTGAATGGGCTTCAATACGAAGTTTATGATGGTGGATATATTGACGATACAGGAACGTTCTACCCGTTCATTCCCGACAACGCTGTAATCATCATTGGTCAAGGTATGACAGGTTCTATCATGGACTTGGTGACAAGCCCGAACAACTACGAAGACATCTTTACTGGTCACACTGGAAAATTCGCACTCGCTAAACTGATTCAAGGCGACCCTGACCAATGGCAAGTAATCAACGGTGCAACTGTACTGCCGCGCTTGAAATATGTTAATTGGCACATTTTTGCTACAGTGGCGTGAGGGAGGAATAACTGATGACTATCGTAAAAGTTTTGGTTGATGCTGTTGGTGATTACAACGCAGGGGACATCGTAGAAGATGCCCCTGCTGGACTTATTGAGATTGCTAAAAGGCAAGTTCGCAATGCTGCAACGGGAAAACTCTTAGCTGAGATTATTGAGGGAGATATAGCTTCTACGCATACTCCATCGGAACGTGAACTAAAGCTTCAGGAAGAGTTGGACGAATCGAAGAAGCGCGAAGCGGAGCTTTTGGCTCAAATTTCTGAACTGCAATCCGATATTCAAAATGGTGATTTGGACGATGAACTAAAGGAATTGAAATCTGTTGCTAAAGAAATGAAAATCACCGGCTACACAAAAATGAGTATCGAAGAATTGAAAGAGGCCATTGCCGCAACTGGTGGTGACGCTGGTGGCGAATAAGATACTTACGACAGAAACATATCACGAAGAAATAAGAGGGCGTCTAGGCGTTGGTGAGGATGTAATAACTGACTCCGATATAGACGCTATTTCTGTTTTACCAATCGCTGAAGCGAGGATTGTAAAGCAAGTTCCAGATTACGCTGATTTGATTGGTGATGATCAAGCCTATGTATATGCAGCAGCTATTTGTATGGTTGCTGCTATACTGGCTCCATCTATGGCTGCGAGAATCAAAAAAACGATGAAAGATTTCGATTTCTCTTTCGAAAATCAGGCAGTCAATTGGGATAGACGTGCGTCACAACTGGTTGATGAGGCAAATGAGTTCATCGGCTTGATCTCAAGTTTTCAAGAGACCTTGGATGCTCCATTATTTATGTTGTCTGGTCCCACGAGGGAGAAGGAAAGGCGGCGTTTCTAATTTTTAAAGATTTCGCTCATAGACATTCTCCCTGCACTGTAAATGGGGAACAGGATAAAGTCATTCTGTCCAGAGAAACAAAGGCGACTACGGTTCTCGGTAAAGAGTACATGTACAACGGCCTTTTTGCTCCTAAGTCGTCTGTATTACCTGGGGATGTCGTACAGAATGACATGACTTTCTTGATTCAAACCCTCCGTTTCACCGCAACCAAAGACAAATACTGCTCCTTGATTAAAACGAACGTTACCGCGGAAGTCCAGCGGTACATGCAGGAGTTCGATACGAATGACAATCCAAAGGGCAAACCTGAGTTCACACCTGTTGCCGCTGAAGTTATTGGGTTCGCTCAACGTGTCTCCGCACAACTGAAACAAGAAGATCCTGGCCTTCTACCAACCACATCGTTGATTCTTCTTTTGCAAACCGATGTAGATGTTAGAGAGCCGAGTGATCCGACGCTTATGAGTCCAGATCGCATTGTGATTTCCGGTAAGAAATATCAAGTAGATGTAGTTGATCGGATCAAGTATCCGAATCTACTGTACATCCAATTATGCGAGGACCGGCGATGATTACCGGTTATGATGCTGAACGTGCAGCGAAGGACTTGGAAAACAAGTTGGCGGTTGAAATTACAGGTCTAACGAAAATCGTATTACTTACTGCGAAGACCGGCATTCGGTACTACCCTGCTGTCCGTGAGCGGTTGGAGATGCAAATGATCGTGCTAGCGAACCAAATGATTTCAGGAGACATCACCGCTGATTACTGGCAAGCGTGGCTTGAGCAATTCGGTAAAGGCTCACTTATGGCTGGACCGAGTCAAAACCCAGGCTTAGTCAGCTACATGAACAGTGAGGCATGGAACAAGCTGAGGTCAAAGGGTAGCCGGGTAGTCGTAGGCCGGGGTAGAGGTACTTACAGAGCTATCGATGGCACAATTAAAAAGTCCAAAGGCGGATACGCAGGTGTAGATTTGGAGGAGTTGGCAGAACGTGGGGACCTTGATCCTTCGTTCAAAGCCACTCCTCCTACTTATTTCATGCGTATTGCTCTTGAATCCAATCGCGAGCGGATATTGAACGGAATCAGTCGCGTTATTACTGACTTCCCATATCATCGCTACTTCAGGGAGGTGAAGGATTGAGCTTAAGATTGTTGGATGCTGTCCAGCATGCGCTGAAAGCTGACACGGAATTAATGGAAATGTTGTCTCTCGAATCCTCTTCACCTTCCAACGAAGTAGTGATGAGGTTTACGAAGGGGATGGAACCAGAAATCACGATCAGCAACGAAACAGTTCCTCATATTTGCCAATATGTGATGCCAGGGCGATTTTCACCCAATCAATTGGTGTTCGAGGGTAAATTCTGTCTGGACTTCTATGCAGGGACAGGTTATGCGGCGAAAGAGCTTTTTGAAAGATCATTTCAAGTGCTGCACGATAAACGTATTACAATGCCGGGCTGGGGCACATACCTCTGCGTATTAACGTATGATGCTGATTTTGCAACTGGAATACAAGGTGTCAAAGGGTATAAGGCCATTTTCGACGTGGACTATCTCCGAATGAATTGAGGTGAAAATATGTCTGAACAACAGCGCGAGGAAGTAGAGGGAAAACCTGAAGCTAAGGAAAAAATTCCTGAGCTTAAGAAGCTGACTCAAGAAAAAATTCGACTGGCAAAGAAACTTGGGCTGATAGACGGTCAGAAGCCTATTGAGGGATACAAAGAAACCGAAGATTACAAACGAATTGAAGAGATTGATATGCGGCTCTGGGAGCTTGTCTAATCAACTCTATACCTAAGGAGGATACACATGAGACCATTAGTATTTGACGGTGTTGGTACAGTTGTAGCAACAGATTTGGACGGGAAAGTGAAGTACGTTGAGGACAAGGTATCAAAGCTCACCTTGCAGCTTCAATTTGACTGGCAAGGGGTTATGGGTGGCGATAGTGGATATGCTTTCCACTACACGGCAGGGGATTTGCAAGACAAAGTAAGTATTGAAGTTCCTCGTTATTCTCCTGTGATTGCAGACATGTCTCAGGGTGCTACAACAAAGCGCAGCACTGCGATGGAGTTCGATGAGACGGAGCAAGGTATACTGGGAATTGATGGCTACATGATCAAGGCTCCGGCAAAGTACTCAGGTACATTTATCGAAGAAAGTGATGAAGTGCATCTTGTTGATGCTGATACTGATGAGCGTACTCTTTTGACCCGCGCAGCGACTACACCAACAGATCAACAATACACGATCGATGCAACGGGGAAAATCGTATCTTCCGATGCGAATAAAGGAAAGGAAATTCTGGTCAGATATAAATGGACTAGAGAGGGCACAGAAACGGCATTTGATGGAACACGTCGTCCAGCTCCTTTTAAACTTACTCACCGTTTTGAGCTGCTTGATGACAAGTACGGAAAACCTGTTCCGGTCCAAGTGACTATCTTCAAAGCTCTGGGCGGCGGTACATTGGATGTATCACAAGAACGTAAAAAGGCAAACACGACTACGATTGACCTTCAAGTAATGGAGCCTGGGCGCTCAGCTGATAATCCAGAAGGCCATGCTATGACAATTAAGTTCGGAATTTAAACCTTAATCTCAACCCTGCCGGTACTCGGCGGGGTTCTTTTTTTGGTAAAAACTATATTTCAATTCAAAGGAGAATGAACATGAGTGAAGTTGAACAAGCAGTTGAAACCCAAGAAGAGAAAACGTTGGACCAGACCTTGAACATTGGCAGCACCGTACGTTTGGCTGAGGGACTACAGAAGACAATTAAGGTCGGAACGATCAAGTTGATTCGGGAAGTTCGGCAGCAAGCGAAGAACCTCAAGGGTATTCGCTTTAGCTATGTAATTGGACGGGATGCCATTGAAGCAACGCAAGTTGGTGAGCAGGATATCCCAGCTATTGACTGTCCGGCTATTGAGCAGGCGTATCAAAAAGCCTTCGATCTGATTTTTGTTGAGGGCCTAACGGATGAAGAGTATGAACAAGTGGACATGGAGGGCATCCAGGCTTTGGATAACGTTTTGGATCGATTTCTATAAAGAATCTTTTCCTCCAGATCCTGATTCAGCTGACGATGATGAGGATTCGGAGGATGGTGAAGTAGATCAACCAGGAACGGACTGGATGGGTCTGTGGGCACTCTGTATCAGTAACGGTATATCAGATACAGAGTGGCCTAATATGACCATACCTAAAATCCGAGCACTCATGAATGAAAAACAACGTTCTCGTGAATTCGAAATTGTTCTTCATGGTGGTACGGTCGAAAACAAAAAGCCGAAGAAAGCAAAATACTTATCCGATCTTGGTTTCTTCCAGCCAAGGTAGGAAGGAGGCAATATGGCAGAGGGTACAAATAGAGATGTCGTTGCTGCGCGGATTAATTTAGATACAGGCAAAGTCCTTCAGTCTTTCAAAAATATCGATACTGGAGCGCGAGGAAACGCAGATGCATTTAAGGCCTTGAATGCTGAACTATCAACCGCTGAGAAATCATACAAGAATATAACTTCAGCAATGGATAAAATGGCTTTAAGTTCGGATCAGCGCCGTCAGAAGATAATAGCCGAATATGAAGCTCAACAAAAGCAAAAACTTGCTCAAACTGCTTTGCTCGGTGCAAAGGCTCAACAGATCGAGCAAACTAACCGCTTGATCGATGCTAAAATGCAGGCGCAGCAAGCCTTGATTAAGAGACGAAATCAACAGATCGAACAATCCGAACGTGAGCACCAGCAGAAGATGCAGATTCTGCAAAATCGTTCAGTTAAATCAGGTCAAGAGGCTGCGAAAGCAACCGGTACGGGTACAGACGAGCGCACGCGGGAACGTGTCCTGCAAGAAGAACAGAAGATACGCACTGCTCTGACAGAACGGCAAAGGAAAGAAGAAGCTCTCAGGGAGAAAGTGCTAGCGGAGGAACAAAGGATTCGGCAAGCGTTGTCCCAAACTGAACAACAGACCAAGCGCATGGGTACCACTATGGATGCTGTCTCTAAAAGCTGGATCGGTAGATTAGGTGACATGGCTACACATGCCGTTGTGTTCAACACAATGTATAAAGCAATGCATGAAGTCACACAGGCAATGCATGAGGGCTTGGTGGACATAGAGTCAAACATGGCCGGATACGTGCAGACCAACGAACACTATTTTGTTCATTTTGAAGATGGAACGAACAAAATGATCATGGACAACCAGAAGCTCAACAAGGAGACGCAACAGTTTATCCATACAGCTCATGAACTCGGTTCTAATATCTTGGATGTCACGGAATCTGCTCGACTCTGGGGCCGAATGTATAAGGATGTCAATGTGGTTCAAGAGCTTGTGCGTCAATCTACCAAGCTGTCCACGGTGGACATGGTGGAACTCGAAGAAGCAACTAAATCTATGGAATCCGTTATGTCACAGTATGGAGTTCATATCACGAATGCTAATGAAGCTATGGTCATTGGTAACCGAGTGCTTGATTCCTGGTCCAAGGTTGCCCATGATACGATGGCTCCAGCTCGTGACTTGGGAGCTGCTTTCCAGAGAACGGGTAAAATCGCAGCCGAAACCGGAGTCTCTTTTGATGTAATGAATGGACTCATTTCTGCCGGTGTCCGGAATACAGCCTTGTCCGGGGAAAACTTGGGTAACATGTGGAAAACGGTCCTTGGTACAATTCGGACGGATAAAGCCGTGGGTGAGATTGAACGCCTTGGGGTTAAAACGAAGGAAGTTGTTGACGGGGTCGAACAGTGGCGGAAGGCCGAGGACATTCTCTTGGATTTATCCATCCAGGTTACGGACAAGAACTACGACCTTACACAGTCTTATGCGGATATCTCGCGCGGGGTTTATCAGTACGCAAAACTGGCTGCCTCTCTTAATGTGGGAGACATTCTATTAGGAACTGCTGCTTCCGTTGGATCTACTGGATCAACAATGGACTATCTAAAAGTTCAAATGGATACCATTCAAAGGAAGGCTGCGCAGACCAAGACATCTCTTTTGGAGATTTTTAATACGGCGGGAGAAGATGGTTTACGTCAGATGATTAAGGATGTGCTTGACGGTATAGATCAGCTTTTGATTGGTCTTACCAAAATTCCAACAGGAGTATTTGCAGCAGCAGCAGGTTTGAGTGGTTTGCTATTAGCCTATAAGGCGCTAAGCGGACCCATTATGTCTGTTGTAGCAGCTATTCAGGTCCTCAATGCTGCCAAGGCTCAAGAAACGGCATCGTCTGTCGCTAGTACAACTGCAACAGTTGCTAATTCAGCAGCAAATAGTGTTAACATCGTGTCTGGTGAGGGGGTAGTGATCTCTACAATACAACAGACTGCGGCGAGAGAAGCCCAGACTGTCGCTACCGGAGCGGCTACTGTCGCCACAAGTACTTTAAGTAAAGCGCAAGCAACGGCGACAGTGACTATGGCAGCAGCAACCGCAGGGATATCCCTATTGGTAGGAGCTATTACTGTGTTTGCACTCAGTAGCGGTAAAGCGGAGAAAGCTGAACGGGACCGGATACAGGCCATGAAAGATAATGATTCTGCTAGCCAACAAATGGTCAGTCAGTACCAACGGCAAATCGAGTTACTACCGAAAATGGTCAAAGCGCATAACTCTCTCAAGCAAATGATCGATAGCGGAACGTTATCGGAAAGCAAGAATGAACAAGCAAAACGCCAGTTGGAAGAAGTATCAAAGGCACTTACAATGACTATCGGTAAAGAGGGGTTAGCTCGTCTAGAAGCATCAGGATACACTGATCAAGCAACGCAAAAAGAGATCGATAAACTGAATGAATTGATCAAAGCACGGGAAAAAGCACGTAAGGATGTCTTAGAAAAAGAAGAAGTGAACTTAAAAAGTCAAATTGATGAAAATAATGCAGCTATAGATAAGACTAAAGAAAAGATTGAATCGATAAAAAATAGTTTAGCGGCTGGCGGTTTAGATTTTTTAAAGAATGTTTTCAGCTTCAAAAGTCTGGACGAAGCCTCTGATTCTATCAATAATTTAGAAAATGAATTGTCTAATTTAGAGACTCAGGGTCTTAATTTGACGTTGTCAATGGGCGAAACCCATGAAGAAATTCAAAAATTGGTGATCAGCACAGGAGAGGCTAAAGATGAAACGGATGCTTTGGCAGGATCTTCTGGAAAAATGTCAGACGCTTCGGGGGAGGCGACCGAAAGTATAACTGAACAGGCTGAAGCTTTACGGCGAGTCACGCAGGCTAGTGTATCTGCGGTCGCCGAATTAAATCAAACATCAGCGACTTTAACAGAAGGCCAATCTCTTAATGCTCAAACTGTTGCTGACCTAATTCTCAAGTATCCCGAACTAGCTTCCCAGATTCGAAAGACGACAGATGGGTGGACATTTGAGGGGCAAGCGCTCGAAAAACTTAGACAATCAAAGATCAAAAAGGCGATAGATGATCTTAAAGCTGAGAGGACTTCAACAAGCGCCGCTGCTGTAGAGGCGCTAAAAAGAATCCAGTTCTATGAAACGGAATTGGAGACTATCACCAGCATTTCAGATGCTCGTCAGAAGGTTGCGGAGATAGAAAAACGAATTGCCGATAAAAAGGTGAAGACCGAAGAAGAACTTTCCAATTCCCTTTACATGAGCAAGGAAATGGCGGACTTTTTTCGCAAGAAAGCAAACGAACAACTGGAAGAACAAACGAAACAATTAGATATTGTGAAGGATGCCATCCGGGAGTACGGGGATCAATTGAACTTAAGTAACAACCAAATCGAGGCCATGACCAAACTTTTGGAAGATGATACGTATGGAGTAGAAAATAATAATAAGGTTCGTAAAGAAACCGTAGAAATTATGACAGACTTACAGAAGGCGATTGAAGGCTACAATAAGTCCTTGGAAAAATTGGATTCACAACAGAAAAGAGTTGCGAAGTCGTCCAAAGAATACCTTGATATCCTAGCTCAGAAGCGTACAGCCCTACTGGAGGAACAGAAACTTTACGAACAAGGGTACAATGATCCATCCCAACTCGTGTCCTCTCAAACGGAGATTACGACAGGTGGCGGAACGTCATCAGACATTACAAGAATGCTGTCCACTGCCGTTGACCTGGCTAACTCCGGTGTAATGAGATACAAGAAAATTGGCGGTGAATTTACCGGTTCGTTTGATGACTTCAAACAACGAGCCTACTCAGATTGTTCTCAGTTTGTGCAGGAGATGTTTGAAACGATCGGAGTACAGGTACCGCGTACAGCAGCTCAACAAGCTAAAGCGGGAACTGCGGTATCAAAGAAAAATCTTCAAGTTGGAGATCTTGTGTTCTTCAATACGAATGGCAAAGACAACTCACATGTTGGTATTTATATGGGTGATAGCAAGTTTATTCAAATGGGGGAATCGGGATTAAAGGTTTCGGATTTAAATAGCAGCTACTGGGCGCCGAAGTACAACGGAGCAACTCGTATTCCTGGGCTTTCGACAGATGCTGCCTACCCGACATCCACTAGTTCCCAAACAACTTCTGGCGGAGTCGCATATGCTGGGAAATACGCTTCTGAGATTAATGCTGCTGCCAATCAATTTAATGTTGACCCATACCTTGTTGCTGCTGTGATTCAACGCGAATCAACTTTTGGAGCCAATGGCGTAACCAATGTCATGCAAGTTAATGGCATGAACAATGCGACAGTAAAACAGAGTATTGATGCAGGGACTAAGATGCTCTCCGAGCTACTGAAGAAATCTGGTGGAGATGTCGCCATGGCTCTGGGCGGATACAACATGGGATCAGGAATCATCGATTGGTTCAAAAAGTCTGGTGGTTACAATAAGGCGGATATGGTCGCTTATTCTGAGAAGTACAAGAAAGTATACAAAAGCAATGTATACGGAGATGTGGGGTATGTAGATAAAGTGTTGGCTGATTATTCTCCACAAAAGGCCGGTACAACTACACAACCTACACAGAAGCAATTGAAGGATGCAAAAAACACTGCTGATAGCGAACTGCTTCGGATTAGTGATGAACTTTATAATATTGATGTTTCGGAACTAGAGAGTAAACTCGGAATCAAAGATATGAAAATCTCTGACAAAGAGTTGAATTTAAAACAATCTGAAGCACGGCAGAAGAACATGAAGAAAGATTCAAAAGAATATAAAGCTGAATATGAGTTGCAGTTGAAACTCAAAACAGAAATCCAGAAACTGATGCAGGAGCAGCGTCAGATGATCGAACAATCCGGGCTGAAATCAGATGAGTTGATTAATAAGCGCCGGAGCCTGACTGAGAAAATCGGGGATGTACAGTCTGAAAAAGAAGACATGAAGGATCAGTACGCCAGTGATCAGTTTGATACGGCACAGGCAAATATGGAAGCTCGTGTTGAGCGGATGCGTCAACAAGGCCGTTCAGAGATGGAAATGATCAAGACGCAGCTGCAGTTTTATCAGGGACAACTCAAAAACACTGCCCTAACTGAGGAACAGCGTGTTGAATCAGCTAAACAAGTGTATGACTTGACGAACAAGGTTACGGATCTGAAATTTAAAAATTCAACCAATTGGATTGATAAACAAACGGATCAGATGGAACGTCAAGGTAAGTCAGAGGTTGAGATTTATCAAATGCAGGCTGAGGCATACAACCGGATGCGAAACGATACCACGCTAAAAGCAGAACAACGAGCTGAAGCGGAGAAAATGTATCAAGATACTTCCAAAAAATTGATTGCATCTCGTTATGAATTTTCTGAGAAGTGGATGACTAAGGAAGCTATGAAGATGGAAATGTCCGGTGCTCAAAAAGTAGACATCATGAAGTGGGAGCTTCAAGAGTTTCTGAAAATGCAAGCCGATAAGACTATGTCCTCTGAACAGCTATGGGATCTAGAACAGAAAATATATAAGCAACGTAATGATCTGGATAAGGAGTACTATTCTGCTGCTGAGAAACGAATCAATCACTTGAAGGCCATCGGTGAAATGACTACCGAACAAGAACTTGCCGAGTATATGAAACTCCAAGCTTCTTACCTGGTAGGAAGCGACCAACGAATGGATGCCGATGAGAAGGTCTACGATCTAAAGAAAAAACTCATGGATGAAATGACCAAAGCCTTATCCGAATCGGTAACCAAGCAGAAAAAGTTACTGGACAGTGCGAGAGATGAGGAGATTAAACGTATCCAGGAAGAGAAGGATGCCTTTACCTCAGCTCAAGAAGCCAAAATCAAAGCTATTGATGATCTGATTCAAGCCATGGAACGAAGTAACGATCAGGATGATTATGAGAGGCAGCGTGCAGAGAAGGTCGCTCGTCTTGAAGAGCTTCAGTCTGCTGTAGGTCCAGAAGGTATTGCAGAACGGAAACAAGTCCAAAAGGATATAGAGGATCTGGATCGAGAACATGGTCGTAAGCTTGCTAAACAAGCGCTGGAGGATCAGAAAACGGCATTGCAAGAGGAAAAAACTACTCGTGAAAAGGATTTTGACGATAAACTTCAGGATGCTAAATCTCATTATGATAATCTTTCTTCCGCTTTTGATGAGTTTTCTTCAAATACTGAGTTGTCTGCTGAGAATCTGAAAAACATTCAGATATTAAAGGAGAGCGAGAAAAACGAAACGATCCTTGGAATGCTTGATGCATTTGTCTTGGAGTACCAGAGCCGTCTTGATCAGATTGCTGCGGCAAACGCTGCGATTGGAGTGACTGACGTTCCTGGTGGAGCTTTGGCTCCTGGTACTGCATCGAAGGACCCTTCATATCAGAAAGAAATTGATCTTTATACGTACAATTCCAACAAGGATGCCTGGGACGCAGCTAAAGCTCGTGGTGATGCTGAAACCATGCGGCTCCTTCAAGAACAAAACGATGCCCTTCGTAAGAAATACGGCATTGAGAAGGACACAGGTAAACTTCAGCATTTTTCCGAAGGTGGGGTTGTCAAAGGTCCTCGCGGTGCGGCTGTTCCAGTTATTGCTCATGCTGGAGAGGCTATTCTTAATGACCGTCAACAGGACTCGTTATTTAATCTCTTGAATCTACGAATGCACAGACTAGACTTCACAATGCCTGAATTCTCAGTTCCTCAAGGTTCAAACGGAGTAAATCCAGAGAGAACCAGTAATCAATTCGTAATTAAATCAGGAGATACTTATATCGCGGACGAATCGGCTGCGAAGGTCTTTTGGAGTGAGCGCGATAATTTGATGCGGAGGATGCAGGCAAGGGGAGGTAAGGGATAATGATCAATGCTACTGCTGACGGAAAGTCCTTTCGAGAGATTGGGCTTGGCCTGAAGAAGCATAACATCCCGGTGTTACCACCGACGAGGGACTACAGTATCGAAATTGCAGGACGGGATGGAGAGATTGATTTTGGTAGCACTTATGGCCCAAGAGTAATTAACCTGGAGTGTATCGTCATGGCTGATGATACTACCCTTGACTATCATAGAAGAGTCGCCCAAGTGGCGGCTCTTTTTAATGCTAAAAAAGGGGATATCGTATTCACTTTCGACGATTTACCCGGAAGAAGATACATCGGTCGGTATGCCGGAACGCTTGATATTGAGAAGATTCTTTTTGATGGAGAACTGACAATCCCGATCAAGATGGGTGAACATCCTTTTCCAGAAAGTGAAGAGAATCTAAAGGAGATTGTTATAACGAATTCTCCCCAAACTGTTTCTATTACGTCTTCAGGAGATGAGAAGGCGAGTCCGGTTATCGTTTTAACCAATCAAGGTACTAATGCAATTCGTAAATTCAGAATAGCCAATGAGTATTTAATTGAATAGGAGGGATTATCTTGGCAGAGATTTTACTATCGAAATCAAACTATTGGAAGAAAGCTTCAATCAATGCGGCTCTCCGAGCTGTTAACTTTACTGCTCCACCCAAAGTATACATTGCACTTTACACATCTAACCCTACAGACGCCGATACAGGACAAGAAGTGACAGGTGGAGGCTATGCCCGGCAGCAAGTTGTTTTCGGAGACCCTGTTATTTCGGACCGGAGGGCAGGAGTTCAGAATACAGCAGATGTATCTTTCCCTATTGCAACAGCGGATTTGGGCCTGATTACACATGTAGGCATAAGGGACGCTGTTACAGGCGGGAATCTCTTGTATCACGGAGCTGTAAAAACGCCAAGAACAGCACTGACCAATGACCTGATTCGTTATCTAGCGGGTCAACTAAAGATTGATGAGGGGTAGGTAATCTTATGAGAAAGATGTATCCGGCAATCGTAAATTCTCCCAAAACGGAACTTGCGACGGCTATCACGCAGACACAAACAGATATTTCGGTTACTGATCCAAGTGTACTCTTACCAGGCGAGGGGATAGCCGTCATAGGTAATGGGGAAACAGCAGAAACGATAACTTATACATCTGTTGAAGGAAATACCTTAAAAGGTTGTTTGCGGGGGTATCAAGGCATTGCACGAGCTTGGACATCTGGAACACGGGTTGCTCGTAATTTTGCGGCTGCGGATTGGGATGCAGCTCGTGAAAATATATTGGAACTAGCTGATAGGCTGGATACTCCTGAGCGTGCAACTATTACACTCCAACCAGGTATCCACGTAGTTCAGGCAGATCAGAATTCGGCGTTTAGGCTTGGGAACATTAAAGGACGTACATTGGTTAATTTGCTGGGACGTGACGGTAACTTTGAAACGGATTCAAACAACGATGGAGCAGGTGACGGATGGGTTAGTGTCCTTAATGGAGCGACCGCATCAATCGAGACGGTAAACGCGAAATATGGAGGGAAAGCTCAACGAATTACAACGAAAGCGAGCGATCCAAGCCCATTCAGACGCGTAGAAAGAAATGTTAATGTCCAAGCTGGCAAAAAGTATGTACTTCTGGCTGATGTGCTAACTGACGGTGTCGGAACTTGCAAGATAAACGCACAGTACACAAGTGGCACAACCATTGAAGGCGCCCAATCGAAAGAGAACAAAGTTCACTTTATTAAGTTTTCACCAACTACGGATACGGCAGTCACGGTACGTTTGTACAATTATACGCCTATTGGTGCTGTCGCTTGGGTGCAGTTCGATGGAGCAAGTCTTTATGAAGTGTCCGACGCTCTATACGCACGTATCGACGTAGATATAACCGCCGCCAACATACGAGAGTATCTTCCGTACGTTGATAGCGTCCAACCCGTGCGAAATCCGTATGCGATTCGTTATGGAGAAAACTTGTTGCCGCCGTTTTATGAGTGGACGGATCAAACTGGCAGTGCTGCATACTCGACAATAAATGCGCCATATGACGTAACGATTATTTCACCTGATTCAGTAGCTCGATTTTATTCATACGTATTGAACGTTATTCCGGGGGAAACGTACTCCTTCAATGCTGAATCAGCAGCGAATAAAATTCAATGGGATTACTATAAAACATGGGATTCTGCTACTTCAACAGGAGAAATGATTGGTAGTCGGGTTAAATTTACCGGATCAGAAATGACTTTTGTCGTTCCGTCTGGTGCAAACATAATTCGAATTTACTTGTTTAATGATGAAGTGGTTGGAACGTTCAATATTAAAAAATGGATGCTCACGCTTGGCAACGTAGCCAAACCATTTAAACCGCGTGAGGACGCTATGCTCGCATTGCAAACGGAGCTACACGCCAATCCAGTAACCGAAACGAATGCTGACGAAGTGTTCGAGAAGGACGGTCAATATTTCAAGTTGAAGAAGTGGCGTAAGGCTGTACTGGATGGATCACTTACGTACCGTTGGCTATCCTTTGCTTCATCTACTTATAAAATAGTTGGATGCAATCTATTGAATCCCACTGTAACTTATAGCAGTTTTTTTGCGACTAAGTATAACGGAAGCCTGTTGACGAAGTCTGGTAATATGACAGGTCCTGATAATGCATACTTTAGGACTTCTGAATTATCGGACTTCAACTTATCTATTGCCAATACAGACAGCGGATGGGGAGACGCATACACACCGACAGCAGACGAGATTAAGGCGTATTTCATGGGATGGAAAATGAGTGTAGATGGTACTCCACGAGCTACCGCATACAACGGCACAGGCGCGAAGGTCTGGATACGAATTACGCGTATGTCGGATTCTATTCCACTCACGGGATACATCGACTATACTACAACTCTTCCGACGACTAATGCAGGAACAGACACTCTCGGTAACACGTATACGCCATACCAACTCGTATATCAACTTGCTACGCCATTCGTCGAATCGATCACGTCAGAAGGACAATTGACGTTAATTGAGGGAGATAATCAGGTTGAAGTCGGAACGGGAATTGTGCTGCGCGAATCAACTAAAGCCGTAATGACTAAAGTCGGAAGTATTGAGTACTATCATTTCAATAATATTGATCCGGGTGTAAATAACCCGTTTAAATATCGAGTTGAAAAGATATTAAACATGTACGCTAACGGAAAACGAGCTAATGGAGTTGTCATAAAAACCGAACCAGAAGCTTACGGAAAACAAGACGCTCATATCGAAGGCAAAGACTTTATTAAGGACGGACTATACACGACAACGTACATGATGCTGGACAAATCTCCAATAACTCCATTCGTCGGATCAGTCGCTGAGAACGAAAAGGCGTTGCTTACGGACTTGGTGCAGGATGTTCAACAAGCTACCGCTCGACTTAGCGTTGTGGAGTCCAAAAAAGCCGAGAAGGACGCTCCTGCATGGATTGCGCCGACATTGCTAAATGGGTGGACGAACTACTCCACAAATGACTATCCTGCTGTTGGATTCCGAAAAGATGCATACGGGAACGTATCTATACGCGGGTTGATCAGCGGCGGGGCTATTGCGGTTGATGTACCTTTGTTTATCTTGCCTGTTGGATACAGACCTTCAAAACATATTATGTTCACGGTGACATGCTCTGACGGAAATACGCCAGCTATAACTCTGTTGAACATTGTTCCAAACGGTACAGTATCGCTCCATCGAGTAAGTCAGAATAGTTTTGTGACATTGTTCCTGCCACCATTTCAAGCCGAACAATAAAGGAGGAATCATATGAAAGCCGTACCTAAAGTAAATACAGACGGACTCTATTTAGAGGACGAGTTGGTGGACGATGCCTTTTCGGGTGTCGTCCCTTTTTATGCCGATCCTGAGCCTGTGGTATTCAATCCCGAAGCGCCTGAACAGCCTGCGGGGCCTGAAATCCCGGATGACGAGGAAGAAGTAGAGAGGGAGATTGCAGGGTATATCGTAGGCGTGCCAGTTCCTGCTGGATTGTATCTGCCGAAGTTCGATCTGAAGGGATGGGAAGCACATCTCGAAGAGGAAGTGACAGCACGAACTGAGTATCAATCTCTTTATGATGCGTGGCTTCAATTGCCGGAGGAAGAAAAGGAAGAAGCGCCTCAATATGTTGGTCCCGAGTTGTCTGACTTGTGGGTTGAGGGATTAAGCCAGGAAGAGATTGACGAATTGACCAAGCCACAGCCTACCGAGCCAACCGAGCTGGATCGTCTTGGCGAACAGCTTGTACAGCGAGAGCTGGAAGCCCTCGAATTAAAGCAGCAGAATGAAATCTTGGGCCAACAGATTGTGATGAGGGAGTTGGAAGGCGCTGACCTAAAGGCACAAAATGAAGCGTTAGGCGGCCAAATTGTTGGTCTGGAATTACGAGTATTAACTGTGGAAACACAATCGAAAGGAGACGAGGCAAATGTTTAATTCTGACTTTGAAAGACTCCAATACTACTACGAAAAGAAATGGGCCAAGGAACCGCAGCTAAGACAGTATGTATCTTTTGGCGTAATTACTCCTGATGAATTCGAACAGATTACAGAGCAACAATACGAAGCGTAAGGCAGAGGGAGGCGGCGGTCTTGTTCGGTGGAGGATTTAACGAAATTGCTTTTAACACTGGCGGTGGAGAAAACATCATTGATATGTCGGCTCACCTTTCTGGTGGTGCTCAGATGTATACCAAACGAGATGCAGATGAATATGAGCTGGAATATGCCATGGAAATGAGCCTTTCATCGGATATGTCTGGGGAATCCCAGTTACAAGCTGATTTCGTTCGGGAAATTGTATTAGAAGCTGTTCCTATGTCAGGCGAAGCACGAATTAGTGGGGAATATGTACGTGAAATAAACATGCGCTCAGAATTGTCTGGTGAAGCAAGATTGATTGCCGCAGCTTCCAGATATCATGTGGATTATATCGAATTTGAAGACGTGTTCAATCCCGGTGATCAGATCATTATTGATACAGACAAATTTAAAATCTTACGCAACGGTCAGAACGTTTCTCATCTATATAACGGAGACTTCTTTTATTTAAATCTTGGCGAAAATAACCTGACCTGGACTGATCCTGAAACGGGTAGAACAGTTCTAATGCGAATTACACATCGTGATAAATTCCTTTATTAGATATTGAGGTGGAAAATGCCTAACCCAACTATGCAAGTCTTCGACAAAAATCTTCGGCGTGTAGGTACGCTGATAGACAGTCATGAAATTCAACGAAGAAGACGTATTAACAGTGACTACGAGGTAACATTTATGGTCCCAATGACCTCAGATGATTACCGCGAAAAAATAGCGATCAAAGGCCACGTTCAAGATGAGCGTGGTCAATTTTATGTTATCCAATCTAGAAGCCGATCCCGTGAAGGTCGTAAGCTCATGGCATCAATCTATTGCAACCACATTATGTTCAAACTGAATGATTTCAAGTTTCCGTATACTTCATACATCGACGAAGCTTATGGAGTACATCTCAATGAACTGACGGAGTTAATTACAAAAGCTACGGGCGGGAGATTTACATTCGTTATCCACGATACGTTTGATCTACATGACGTTAAAGATTTTGGGCGGGGAACATGTCTTGAAGCTCTGAATAAGATCGTCGATATGTATGAATGCGAGGTAGAACCCGACAATTTTGTGATTAACCTCAAAAAGAGAATTGGATCAGACCACGGCTTACAGTACCGGCTTAAAAAGAATATCGTATCCAGTTCCTTCAAGGACAAAGGCGAATCTCTTGTTACTAGGATGCACTCTCAAATGAAGGATGGTCGGACATTCATCGGTATGGATGCGTCTTTGCTGACGGATCTGGAAAGAAGCTTATTGTCGAGCATACCAGGAACAATTGTGAATGGTAAACTCGCGGTCAACTATCTTATATCTCCTTTTGCTCAGTATTGGGCGAGTGACTCTGTTCCGTTTTACGATGGAGAGATCATCGAGCAGGATATTGAAGAAGCAGAGGACTTACTGAAGGCTACACGTAAGGCGCTGCTTGAGCAAGAAGTCGTTTCTATGGAAGCGACCATATCCACGGCAGACTTATTCAAAATCGATCACACTGAACCTAAACCTCATTTAGGTGATGATGTCATGTGTATCGACCCGGACATGGGCATGAACCGATTGAAAGCTCGTATCACCGAACTCACTGAGTATCCATATAGTATGGACAAGCATGCTGAACCAACGATCTCCAATCTTAATTTGAGAGATTACGATGATATTATCAGTGACCTGGAGCGAAATAAGAATATTACCAACAACCTGTTTTCAAACGGGAAGATCCGGACGGATGTCTTTGAATCATTTGCCAAGCAAGCGGTCATTGACATCAACAACAGCAAGACTGAACTGATCTATCCACCAGAAGGTGGAATACTGGCTCAAGAAAAAACGAATCCACTGGAGCAAGTCAGGCTGACATCAAAAGGGGTTGGGATATCTACAGATGGTTGGCAGTCAATACGTGCTGCTATAACGGCACGAGGTGTTGTTGCTGAGCAAGTAATAGGCCAACTTGGTAACTTTGTCTCCATGTTGATCGGTAATGGTGAGGATATTGTCCAGATCAATACAAACGGTATTGCAGCGGGAGCATCATCGTTTAATAGTGCGCCTTTCAGACTAAACATGAAGGGCGATTTGATTGCGAATAGTTTAACAGCGAATTACGCAAACATTGAATATTCCAACTTTAAAAATGGAGCAATTGTAGGTTCATCCATTAATGTGGGGAACGGGATGTTTACCGTGACTTCCAGAGGGATCATGTCGGCTGTAGGAGCAAACTTCTCGGGATCAATAACCGCCTCTGCAATTTCAGGAACAAGTATAACTGGTGGAACGATTACGGGGTCATTAATACGTACGGCAGCAACAGGTCGTAGGGTAGAACTTGATAATAACGGATTCCGAACCTATGATTCCAACAATAACAACCGAATTCGAATTAACACTGATTCTGATAATGGTATAGCAGCTATGTCTTTCTTTGGATCAGGAGGAGCATTTGCTGGGGAGATCAATTCATATCAGAACTCAGGCCAGTTAACCATCTTCAGTAATGATCTTTGGCTCGGATCAAATAATACAGCGAATCCTATTCGGCTTCAGGGAGCTGTTACTTTTGGTGGAGCAACCTACCTACGGAGTGGTTCAGTATATGGGCTTAACATCACTGATATATCTGGCCTGCAATCTATGTTGAATTCTATTCAAACTCAATTGGAGACACTTCTATACAACTATAACAACCATAGACACAACGTTACCACAGCACATCATAATCATGGCAATTCTGCGAATCTACCAAACACTGGTGGGGGAACCTTCACAACCACAACCCCTTAATGCTATCATAATAGGAAAAATGAACCATTATGGAGGTTTTGTTATGAAAAAAGCAGCATACATTGCAGGTGGTATCGTAATAGGAATCGTCTTTTCGACAACAGCAGGTGCGTTTGCTGACGCAGTAAAGAGCGTGGTTGGGAAAAAGGTGACCGGTGAATATTCGGTTGTTGTAAATGGAAAAACACTATCGGACAAGGGAGCCGTGATTGATAGCAAGGCAAATGTACCAGCTCGGGCTTTGTCCGAAGCATTGGGGGCTGATGTTAAAGTGGAGGGAAGAACAATAACAATTACTTCTGAAGTAGAGAATTCAAATGTAGATAACTCTGGCGTTACGGCTGGCACGCCTACGTCGTCAACAAATAAATATATCGGAGGATCAAAGTCGAGTTTGTTGGAATTGAAAAATAATACAATAGACAAAATCCTTACTCCTACTAAAGCGGGGAGAGAGCAAGTAGCGAAAGGTTTGGAAGAAGCTAAGAAGACAGATGATCCTGCTATTATCGAACAAGCTGAGAAAAAGTTGTCCGAATATGACGCAGAAATCGCTAAATACGAAGCGGAATTAAAATTGATTGATGAAGCACTGCTGAAATCAAAGTAGCAGGTTTTCACATGTTCCGAAAAAGAAATTGGATTTTCCCAGGGATAATACTCACCGTCCTTTTATTCATAGCAGGGAACTTAGCTATAGATTTTTCAAATGGTCTCTCAAAAAATGTTTCCATGATACTCCAAAACCCATCAGATAAGATATTTTCAAATCTCTTTAGGCCCAGTGACAGGGAAGTAGGGGAAATGATTGCATCAGCTTTAACAATGAATGAAGATGAAATAAGAAAATTGGAGGAAGAAAACACGCTTCCTTTAATTGAGAATCACTTATTCGAGATGCATGACAATCCCCCGATAGTTACTTTTAAAACTACAGAGTACGAGATAATCGAAAAGCTATACTGGGATAATCGCACAAGAGGATCTGCCTTTGTATACACCGATCAGAAATTGTCGTTAGTAGATCGCTTTCCTGTATTAAAAAGGTCAATACTCAATCTGCATGTAAAGTGGTTGCTACCCAAAGACAAGCTGAATACAAATGGAAATATCAGAATACGGCAAGGCGGAAAAATTGTACAATTCCAAACACAATATCCACCGTCTTATAGCACAGAAGTTAGTGAAGATGGAATTGAATACGATGTTGAAGAATACAATGCATCATTTCCAGCCGATCCAAAACAAATTGATTTTACATTACCATTGGAGGTTATCGTTCAATATAGCGTAGAAAACGACTACGCAGTATATGAATTAGACTTCAAGAAATTCATTAATTAGCTTATTGATGAAGCATTACTTACTGCTAAATAGAATAAATCTCTGAGAGTCCGTTATATGTATGGGTGTAAACCTGGTCGTTGCCTGCTGACTATGCGTCTATCCTCGTCAATGGTTATGTGACAAATTCGGTATGAGTAAATCTCAACTTTCCGACTATGCGACGAACAGAACCATGATGTCTTATGGAACAGCCATGACCATTGCCGCGGCTAACGGCTGTCATATGGAGGAACTCTATGAACGTATCGAAGTCAGCAGCAAATGAGTGACATTATGTCACTCCGACCGGAGCAAAAGTACACTCATTCACGTACAACAACGCGGCAAAGTTAACTTTGCAAGTTAAATATAGCACGAATTTGTGTGAAATTTGGCGATAAAATTCCCTAGGTAATTCCAAGGTAATAATTCACAATAGGTCTACACACATGAGTTTAGGAGGTATCAGGCTATGGAGATTATTTTAGAAATTATTGTAAGCATTATTGTAGGAAGCATAATATTTTATCCAGCTAAAGTTTTGGTGCAGTGGTTACTTGGTTTTTTCGAATGCGGAAGCACAGTTCGTTCATGGATTACATTTGCTTTACTCTCAACCGCTTATCTTATTTTTATTACGCAGTCTGGAGAATGGGATGTAGTAATCAGAGGGTCTTTAGCAGTTATTCCAGTATTACTAATTTACCTAATGGTGGATTTGCAAAAAGGTAAACAGAGCAGCAAAGCGGTATCCTTCTTTCATCACATAGCTACGCGTATAGTAATATCAATCGTGGCCTTTTGGGTAGTTATAGTATTTTATCAACAACAGTTTGATCAGTATGACATAGACGACCATTTGTTTATAAAAAGTATGTTGATATACATAGTTTACGTTTGTGTGATCATGAGAAGAAGAATGAAAAAGATCAAACGCGCTCGAACAACTAGTGAGAGTTTAGAATCTTTGAAGCGGTAAAATATAACTATGGAGAGCCGAGGGGATATTTATGAAGAAATATATACTTTATTTTTTGATTCCTGTATCAATAGTTCTTTTTGGGTTATTCGTATATCCCACGCTGTACAAATACGACAAGCTTAACCAAAAGGAACCAGTAATGATTAATAGATTGACTGGTGAGACAAAGATACTTACCTCCGAAGGATGGGTAAAAAGCGGTCAGTACGAATCTGCTGCAAAAGAAATGCAAGCATACAAAGACGAAATTATGATACGGATCGACTCTCTCTCTGATGAAGTGCGTGACAAAGTTTTGGAGAGTATCAGTGACGACATTCAAGCGTTAAAAGATGAAGCTACTCAAGCTGCCGTTTCCCAAATAGAACAAGAGGAACTTCAGCAGGCTGAGATTAAGAAGTTCAAAAAAGGATCTACTATGGAAGAAGTTGAAGCAAGTATGGGGACCGCTGACCAGGTATCTTCCATAATCCCAGGAGAAGAGACGTGGTTTTATGAAGGGTCATTGGTCTATTTTAAAGACGGTGTAGTTTCTGGGTGGAGAAATCTAGCCGGAAACCTTAACCTTGAATAAGACAATAGCACCCTTTTGGGTGCTTTTTTCGTAGCGTCCCATCACGTACAACTAGCTCCATCTCGTCTAAGACTAAAAGTTTTACGATACCTATCCCATAACGCGACAAGTAATTGGAAGCATAGATGACCATGGCAAATAAAGCTCGAGCGCTCACTGCGATTATTATCGATCTCGAGCCAACCATCCTTCAGGAAGGCAGTCCATTTCTCCCGCTGATTCAGGCTGTAAGCAATCGCTTTTCCAACCAGACTCTTCGGCAGTGTTTGAGAGCGCTGTTGCTTGAGCCATACCGAATAAGCCTCTAGGATCGGAAGGCTTCGCTTCTTTCGCTCGGCATGTCGTTCTTCTGGCGAAGCATCCTTCAGCTCGAGCTCAATGGCGAAGAGAGCATTGCAGTAAGCCAGTCTTTGACTAGCTACCGAATCCTTGTTACTTCTCGTCGCTGGAGGGGCTGTTTTCAACGCTTCATCGTATTTACGCCGCGCATGTGCCCGAATGAAGCTGATACTGGCTTCACCGATATGAAGGATTAGAGAAGGAGTAGGAGAAACGCTGCCAGGTGGATCTACAGTGGCTTTGGATCTGGAGTAGCTGAGGATGATACACGCTTTATTTTGTACAGCCAATATTTCAATTGTTCGACAGAACAATGATTTGCGGAGCACCAAGCTTTCACGGTGAGGCCACTTGCCCGATAGGTTGCGATACGTGTGTGCCAATCTTGTCTGCGTTGTTCTTTGGCATTCATGAGTTACCCTCCGTATTCAGGTTAACCTCATGATCTAATAGCTAGGTTAGTAGTTGAAGGTGTGGAGAGTTGGACGCTTACGTATATGCGGACTCTTTTTATTTTAACTGGTATATAACTTGTAAATCCGTAGCTATTCCGTAACGAAGATAAAAGATAATAAATTCATAAAGCCTATTCCTTAATTGGAAGGGGCTTATTTTCGTATAGAGAGGAGGAAAGGTCTTGGCAAAGATGACACATACACTCCAAGTTGAACTGGATTTGAATAAACCGGTTGAAGAATTGACCCAGATAATCTCTGCGGTTCTTAGCTCGCATCCACTTAATCAAAAAGAAATCCTGACAGCTTTGGATTTGGAGATCGGGAATGCACTGGCAGCAATTGAGATTCAAGTACAAAAAGAAACTACTGAAACAAGTAAATAGCTCAGGATAATTTTCCTTAGCAGAAATGAGGAGAACACATTGGATAAATGGAAAGCATTCTTTGCTTCATTAGGGGCGGTGATAGTGCCTATGTTTGAATACTTATACGGTAGAGATGAGGCTGTAATTGGTTTTATGACGGCTGTTTTATTTTTTGTGGTTCTGGATTGGATGTCAGGGATTAGTGCAGCCAAGCAAGATAATTCATACGGGAGCCGTTATGGACTGGAAGGGATCTGGCGTACATTTTTTATACTGTTGCTCCCTGCTGGGGGTCATTTATTAGATGTGGTGTTTAAAATGCCTGGTCTTATCTTTGGAGCCTTATCACTTGGTACGCTTTATCACGTCATTCAAAGTATGGTAGCTAACTCCATTAGAGCAGGATGGGGGCAATGGATTCCGTTACCGGTCTTTAACTGGATTATCAATTGGGTTAAGTCGGAGTTGGATAAAAAGATGGAACGGGCCGAGTCTCGCAAAGGAGCTGATCAGCCGTGATCACCAAGGGAAATTTTTTATTGATGGAGCCATCCGAATTTAAAGTGTGGCTAGACAAGCAGAACATCACCAGAAAAATAGACAAGCTTCAGGTACACCATACAGCATCACCTAACTACTCTACACGTCAGATGGTCAACGGAATAGCTAAACAAGATGTATGGAAGTGTCTTGAAGGCATGAGGTCGTACCATTTATCACAGGGATGGTCCGGTACAGGGCAAAACATAACTGTTCTTGAAGATGGACGTATCGCTATCAGTTTAGATCGGGATCTCAATAAAACGCCTGCTGGAATCAAAGGGGCCAATACAGGTGCTTTGTGCATAGAGATCATAGGCAACTTTGATCAAGGCGGAGATACGATGAGTACTGCACAGAAACACTCTGTAATCCACCTATACGCCTGTCTCGCGCTTAAGCTAAACATACCTATCGATACATCACATATCGTGTATCACGCCTGGTATACGTCATCTGGAGCATGGTTAGGTGACTATGAACGAGGTGAGTCCAGCAAGACTTGTCCGGGAACTAATTTCTTTGGTGACGGGAATACACGAGCTGGTGCTGAGCGTGGGTTTATTCCCGCTATCAAAACAGAACTCAAGCGGATTAAGGAAGGGGATGTAGATCCAATGACATCAGAAGAAAAGAAACAAATGGAGGAACTGAAGGCTACTGTTGAATCTCAGGCCAAGTGGATCGCGGCTCAGAAGGCTAAGGAGAACATGAAATGTCCTAAATGGGCAGTACCAGCTTATGAGTTTTACAATCCTTACATCGCTGACAACAAAGGAAGTTATGACTTCTGGCGGCAATTAGTCATCAATTATCGCAAAGAAGTTGGTATTAAAGTCCAACCCCAATAATAAAAGTGAAATGTAATCGCCGTGGATACAGGAAGTCCAAAGTAACGAGCAGACAATGGAGTAAGTGAATCCTTTGTTACTGAATCGGTTAAGACTGAGTTTGATAAAGTTGTGCAGAGGTGACATAGGCATAAAGGCCCTTCTGACTCAAATTTTCAGAAGGGTTTTTCTTTTAAAATAAATACAAAAACCATACAAGAAACATACAAAAAAAAGCCGTTATTTCGCAAAAGAACCACTTCGCTTTAGGTGATAAGCTGTTAAATTAATAAGAGATAGTAAATATGGAGAGAAGGAGTGTGGTAGAGAATGGAACAATTTCTAAAAAAGTATTGATAAATATTCCATTTTGGTTCAATATTATCTAGTATGTTTTAGGTAATTAGAATCATAATTATGGAGGTTTTTGAAATGTTAAGAATTACTAGTTTTACATACTGCGAGGACTCCAAGCCTGAACAAAGTCCAACTGGACCAAGGTTAAGTATTTCAAACCCATTCGCCTCGTTACTTCCTGCATTTGTGCCTGGAAGCTTTTCCTTTAGCGTGTGTATTGGAATAGCTGGTATTGGCCCTGGAGAAGAGCACAAGTTACAATATATTTTCAGGTCTTCTGACAACTCAGTTGAACCGTTGATTAACACAGGCGAGGTCCAGTTTAATGTAAATCAGGAGCCGACTTTGCAGTCAGTACCTGTCGATCATCAAGGAGTAGTATTGAGTATGGATTTTAAAAATACTGTTTTTAGGAAGAATGGCGAATACATATCGGACATATACATGGATGGTATATTGGTTGCCAGTTACCCTATTATGGTTCATGGTCGTGAGACCGTATGACTCTCCAACCAGCTGAGAACAATAATCTAACTGTTTTTAGCAATCCAGTACCATCGGAGAAAGATATTAGCGATTCTTCAAACAAGACACTTCCTACAGTATTGGTTGTTTCGAGTCTTTTTTTAAGTGTAAGTGCTTTTAATGTAACCGGGAACTATTCCCCTCAAGGTAATATTGTAAAAACAGGGGTTGTTTCTTCTTCTGCCCAAATTAATGATTCCAGTGGTCGATCCAGGGCACTAAGATTCAACGATAGTTTGGTTAGTAGAAGGAAAGAGGGAACATTTGGAGAATTACTAAATATGGACTTATCCTTCGCTGGTACGTCCAGTCCTGTACAATCTAAAGAAAACCGTACAGGAACAAATCTTTTTTTTAACAACAGTGTTACGTTTGATTGTCAACCAGCATACAGCAATATTATTATTGACACATTAGGAAAAAGTAAAACGGAGGAATTGTCTATGGAAAATCATTTTTTTGATTTGTTAAGTGGACGTCTCTACAAAATCGGTTTTGTATTATTCGGTTTTATTTCAATGTCCTTTCTAATTCTTTCAATAACGAAGTTTATTCCGATGGAGATTGGTTTTTTTGGATTTATAATGACACTTTTTCCTGTAATTATTTTAGGTGGTGTGAAACTCCTATTTAGGAGGTTTGCAGCATGGAATTAAATGCAGAATATAGTAAAATATTATCTCAACTTCTTATGAAGGTTTTAACACCGATTATGGTGTTCATATTGATTATCTTCTTTGCAACAGGCCGCTATATATTTAATATTCCAACAATTAGTACAACTTTCAATGTTGATATTGCTTTGTGGATCTGGTTAATAACTTTTTTAGCATTCACTCCTCTTGCTGGTGCCATATTGTGGTTAGAGTCAATGAAAGCTATAAAAGGAGCGCCTAAGAAAAAAAGAAAAAGAAGTACTCCTGCTATACAAGAAACAAATCAGAACGATGTCTCAGTTTGAAATAATAAAAGACGCTTCGAATTACTGTGGCGTCTTTTATTACGTTTATTAGGAGAATTTATCATGAACTATACATACAAAGTACTATCCACAGATAAGGACTTCCTTACAGCAGCCTTAACCCAAGTACGTGTATCCGTCTGGCATACCCAATCGGATCGTCAACAACTAATTGACTATGGCGGATCAGTAGAAGGATATAGCGAGTCTTTCGTCAAGATTATGGGTGGCAGATACTTCCGACAGCATTATGTAATTCAGAGTACAAAAATAGAGCAGGAGGGATAACCTCACTGCTCTTTGTTTTATTTCGTATATTTTTAGATTATCAACTCAATAGAATTTACTTGAACAACTTACTTATAACCTTAAAAATATCGAATGTCGTCTTGTTGTACACTTTGTTATACGCTGCCCGTTTCGGATTACGTAACCATCCATATCCACGGGGCATTTTCAATCCGGCACGATGTACGATCTGTCGTTTAATACTGGTTCTAACGGCTATCCGTTTTTTAGGCTGTCTTCCGGAATCCAAACTTCATTCAACGCGCCGCCGATCTGTTATTTTAAATTAGCTACTGCGTATTTGGCTTCTTCCTTTGTGAACTTCTCACCGTAGTCAGATGTTAGTTGATCGTAAATGGCGGAATCAGACATACTCATTGATTCAGCGTAAGTTTGAGCTTTCTTTAAAGCTGCTTGTTTCCAATCAAACTCAATGTTATCAATGGCATATTGAGCAGCTTCCTTTGGAAAGTTTTCGCCATATTCAGATGTCAATTGATCGTAAACACCGGCTTTGGACATGTTCATAACTTCCGCATAAGTAATTGCTTTTTCTAGTGCAGCCTTGTGCTCTCTTGGTACGCTATTTGCTTCAGCTTCCTTTTTAGCCAATTCTGCTGCCGCAGCTTCATCTCTTGCTTTCTGTTCCTCAGCTGCTTTTTTGTCGGCTTCGGCTTTCTCTTTTTCAGCCGCCGTTTGTTCTGTAGATACGGTTTCTGCTTTAGGCTGTGCTGCTACTTCAGATGCTGTCGCATTAGGTTTGGCTTCCTTATCGCCCATATTACCAATTAATCCGATAACGACTATGATTCCAAGCCAAAACCACCACTTCTTAAAAATCGGTTTCTTTTCCAAGGTATTTCCTCCTATGTATTAGATAAAGTTAGTCTATCAGACCTAGGAAAATGTTTCTATAATAAATTAAAACAATTTACAAAACTGTCGAATTGCATTACTATAGACATAGGATCCGAAAGCATCGGTAAAAAGGCACTGCTGGCATAACGCTGGCAGTGCCTTTTTTGTTTACATATATTCTTATCAAGCAGCGTCTCTGGCTCTTATTTGTCTGAAGCTCAGCAGCAGCCATGCGACCAAGTAAACGTTTGACGATCCGGACCGCTTGATAGTATTTATAAGATTGAACTTTATAGTTATTATTATTCTCTATTTTTAATTGGCACGGACAAAGAGCAATGTTTTATTTCATCTAAAGGTACCCATTCAACACCATCCTGGTGTTTGACTTTCACTCTTTTTTTATCTGATGACATTTCAATCATTCCTATGTACTTCGAATTATCCTCAAAAACTAAACAAACTTCATACTGCTTGGCCTCAGCTAAAAGCAAATCCTTAATCATACTTTCCCTCCATTTCAATTATTTATTTACAGTATAGCATTTGGTTATATAGGTCAGGAGTAGAGATTAAATAAGATGCAGAATGACATCAGCAGCCCCTCAAACACTTGATATGAAGAAAGAGCAGGAGGCATGACCTCGCTGCTCCTTGCTTTTTAACCCACTTCTTTAATTAAATCTTCATTGTTGTTTCTCACATTGCCGACTTCCTTCGGCACCTCATATGCTCTCATCTCAGAAGCTTGATATGGCTTAAGCAAGCCAAGTAGCGACTGAATATCATTATCTCTTCCAAGCCATTCCGCTTCATCCTCAGGTCTTAGGATGACCGGCATACGATTGTGAATGTTTGCCATAAGACTGTTAGGCTCCGTCGTAATAATTGTGCAAGTGCTCAGCTTGTTTCCGTCCGAATCTGTCCAGGTATCATACAAACCAGCAAGCGAAAATATTCTATCATCCTTCATCAAGATACGCATAGGCTGCTTGGTATTTCCTTCTTTCTTCCACTCATAAAATCCGTTTGTAGGGATAATGCAACGTTTGGAACTGATCAGGCGTTTAAAGGCTGGCTTCTCTGCCAGTGTCTCGGCCCGGGCATTGATCATCTTATTGCCGATCTTGTCATCCTTTGCCCAGGAAGGCACAAGGCCCCATCGGAGCTCACCCAATCTATTTCCGTCTTTGCTGCCAATTATGGTTGGAATGAACTGCATGGGTGCTGCGTTGTAATTTGGTTTGTACTCAAAGCCATCAGCTATAGATGCATAGTACCTGTCCATTATCGCGTCTATGGGGTCAGTGATTGTAAATCTACCACACATACAAAGCACCTCCTGTATTGTCTTTACAATATATAATCACACGATAAATTGATCAAACACAGGGGTACGCAGCAAGCCTGATTTGGTCCAGTTGCGCATTTTAACTCTGGCCTGAATTCGAGGTTCAAGGTAAACGTTGTTCTTGTCCTCTCCAGTCACAAGCTGCTGGCATACACCACGGAATGCTTGCTTATGTTTTGGACTTGGGCCATGCTCGATGATCCCTACCGGGCGCATACTTCCAGTTGGATCAGGAACAGCAGCAAGCCACCCGAATTCGGACTTTTTGTATCCTGTAATGAATACATCAGCATATGACCAGTTGATGACCTTCTGCCACTCTTTGGACCTCCTGCTGACGTACTGGCTGTCCTTACGCTTGCCGACTACACCTTCCATACCCATGGCTTCAATTTGAGCGTATAATTCTTCTCCGGCTCCTTCTATGTGTGGAACCACTCCAAAGCTTGAAGAGGGAAGAGGTAGGCTGTGAAGGATCGCTTTGCGCTCCATGAGAGGTAGTTTACGCAAGTCCTTACCTTTGTACTGCAGGATATCAAATATGGCGAACGTTGCAGGTAGAGTCTTGGTGAGCTGTTGAACCTTTGAATGCTGACGTGTGCTGAAACGACTCATTACGGCCTCAAAATCGTTTAAACCGGTTGCTGGATCGGTGCAAGCGACCTCGCCATCCAGGATGATGTCAGAGTCAAAGGGTAGCAGCAATTCAGGATACTGCTGGGTGCAGTCGTTGTTGTGACGTGTAAATAACCGGACTGTGCCGGACTGTTGTGAATATATTAACCGATGTCCATCTACTTTCGGTTCAAAAATGAAATTCGAATGAGAGAAGGGACCGGTTGCTGTTTCTAATAACATTGGACTGATAAACATAAAAAACACCTCAACTCAATTATAGCGTTTTGCCATATAGAGTAGAGGTGGTAAGTTTTAGAGAAGCAGATCGTATTGTTCTTCTTTTTTGGTATTATTGAGCTATCGTTTCCCGTTAGTTGATTTATTTGGAGTCTCATGGCATAGGAGTTAGTAAATTCTTCAACGTGCTAATCATCCAAATATACACAATAACAGTTACAATCGCACCTGAAAGAATCCAATTATATAGTTTTCGAAATTTCATCAATTTCCCAATCAACTTATAGAAAATCATTAAGAGCATCGTTGTGACCATGATAAACCCAATTAGGAATATTATGAACATATTATCGCACGTCCTAACCTCATTTACTTCCTATACGTATTTATCTATACAAAGTTGCGCTAATCTGCCCGTTAGCTGAATATAATGAGTCGTCTGTCATAAGCTCCTTCTCTTTTCGCTCATGTGTAGTCATTTCAATTTCTCATCGATCAATTTTATAATGTTTTCATAATAAGATATTTCGTGAGGCACAAAATGATCTTTGCCTATCATTTTGTCTATTAAGATTTTACTCTCCTCAATCACTTCGATTCCTTCTATTCTAATATAATCTAATTCCCCTAACCACAGGTTACAGAAGGATTCAAATTCAGTTCTTACAATACCCGATACTTCTTCTTTTTGAGGGGTCACTTCATTAATAAAGTTATCAACAATATATAAATAAACGTTAGCAAGTTCCTTATCAATAAAGCCTGTTTTATTCACGTGATAATCGATCACTCCTAGTGATATTAGATCGTTAATAGAAACATCTATGCCAATCTCCTCTTTAATCTCCCTTACTCCATCCAACACAGTCTCGTGAGCCAATAAATGTCCAGCTGCAGTTATGTCATATAGACTCGGATAATCTTTTTTCATCGAACTACGAAGTTGGAGATAAATATATCTTTTATCTTCTTTACTAACAAACCAACAGTGGAATGCTTCATGCCAATGCCCTAACCTATGAACTTCTTCGCGAGTTGCAATACCAATCTGATTGCGGTTATCATCAAAAATCTTCAACATTTCATTTTCCATCATTGACAGGCCTCCTTTAATTACATCCCTACTCGTAACCACTCTAAAGGATCATTGCTTGCGAAATGCTTCTTGATAAATTCGAGAACTTCATCATTTCCTGGCAACCTAACTCTTTCGATCGCATCATTAAATGATAACCATTCGTATTTACTATGTTCATGATTTAAAATTACATTTTGATCCTCATCCACATATCCCACAAATACAGGCGCAATATAAATATAATTTTCTTCGGCTGAATAGAATTGATCAAACTTATTTGAAGTGAACAGGGTAACATTTGTAATACTCGTTTCTTCACGGATTTCTCTTAACGCAGCTTCCCAGGCCTTTTCCCCTTCTTCAATAGCACCGCCAATATAACACCAAATGCCTCTTAATACAGAAGTAGCCCGTTCTAATAACAAGACTTTGTAACCACAAGGTGTGTTTTTAAGTAATACTACTGCTACACCAATACATCTTAATGGAACTTCATAATGTACTCTGCTCATAGTTTACAACTCTTTCTAATTTAATTTTATGAAACTTGGTGTTAATAAAATTAGTCATAAACAAAGTTCGTCAAAGAATATAAACAAATGATAAACAACCCAATTCTTTAATTGAAGCTGGATCTATACTTCTCCCCAAAAAATCTCTGTTTCATAATCGAATGGAACAATACCATTTTGATTATTCCTATCAAATAGATTTCGCAGTTCCGTCATCATCGGATTGTAATTTGGATGCCCTGGTACAGGGCTGTAAGAAGATGATAGCAACCTGCCTCTCAAGCCCTCGAAATCAAACTCCTGATGCATTCTGAATCGCACTTCATGCATTGAACCCTCCTTGAAAAAAGAAAGAAGCATCGTCTGAGAAATATTTTTATGATTGACTTTTTCGTAGTCCGTTCCGTATGTATTTAGCAGTTGATCGTACTCTTCACGAAATGAAGTACCGTTTGTAAGACGGGAATTCCAGATTAGTATTACTCTCCCACCCGGCTGTAGAATTCTACGGAACTCAGTTTGTGCTGCTGAGCGATCAAACCAGTGAAACGCCTGTGCGCAGACAATAAACTCAACCGACTGATTAGGTAATCCAGTAGATTCTGCAGATCCTGGTATACTCTGAAAATTTGGATTGCTTTCTAACATTTGTTCTGCTGCTTCACGCATTGCCTGATTCGGCTCGACCGCGATCAGGTAGCTTCCGCGTTCCAGGAGTAGCTTCGAAATGATCCCAGTACCTGAACCGATATCTAATATTTTACTGTTCGAACGCAAACCGACGAAGTCGTACAAATAATCAATAGCCTCTTTCGGATAGCTCGGGCGGTACTTCAAATACGAATCGACCCGGTTCGAAAACTTTTCTTTACTGTTCATCTATCATCACTCTCCCATCTGATTTTAATCAAATGATACAGATGAATTCCATTTAAAAAAAGAGAAGTTTTTCAGATTTAATTTCCTATTTTTGTTCGATTTCATAAAAATTACTCACCGCACTATTATCTTATCCCGATTTATGAATTAAAACAGATTTACGCCCAACAAAATGAAATGAAACTAACCTGCCCGTTAGCTTAATGACCAACGTTGAATAAATGCAGAAAGTACCTAGTCGCTTGACTGGGTATTTTTTCTGTTGATAAAAGAACGTATGTTCGCATATAATAATCACGAGGTGATTAACATGTTAACGGACTATCAACGTAAGGTCCTGCGGATCTTATACAACTACAAAGGAGGGAGGCGGCGGTTTCCCACAATCCACGAATTGACGGTTAAAACAGGGAAGCATAAGCCAGACGTTACGGCTGCTCTGGACGCACTTATAACCGCGCAATACATACATTGGGAAGACAAGTCTGACACTACCCACATAGTGATACTGGAAGGCTGGGAACGTGAAGCGGAAAAGCCTAAGCTACCCAAGGCACCGCCATTGGTACAGCAGAATGATTTAAGTTACTGGACCCAATATTAAGGAGGCGTTTATTATGGCAAGCAAATTGACGGCGAACGGTGTATACGAGGGATCTCGTATCATTTTACCTGAACATCGTGAAGCATACCTGGCTCAAGAAGCGTTACAAAGGCGACGCGGGAAGCCAGCCTTGGACGAACAAGAAATGCAGCTCATTGAAGAAGCGATTCTGGAATCTTACAAAGAATGCCGCTCTGTTACGTTGACGGTATTTAACCCATTTGATGATGAAATCATGCGAGGCGTTGTGACATCGATCGATAAGCCAAACAGAAGAATCAAACTTGTACGCGGTGATGAGGATTACAGTTGGCCGAGGATAGAAGAGATAATTTCAGCATCAATATAAGATTTAGAATAATTAAAATCCGTCAGGAAAGCACCTGTCGGATTTTTTATTATCCATAAATCATCCCAAAAACAACTCTACAAACTACCTCCAATGCCTACTGTATGTATTAAAATCAGACTTGTATTCGACAATTAAGTAGATTATTAACAAGAATATGTGTTCTGTGTACGCTGTAAGATTTATCTATAATACAAAGTCAATTCATAGTTTAACGAAATAGAAATATGTAAAGTTTTACCTTTAGGACGTTCGACACATTGCGACACCATATGTCATAGGGAAAAGGTATTATTTACATATCTATTTTAGAACAAATTGTTCTAAATTTTCCGGGGGAGTGCGGTAACACCGCCTCATGCACGCTTTACTTTGTACTCATATAGATCTTCCCATTTACAACCCAATAACAGCACGGCAGTATACATATCTTCAGGCAGCATCACACGGGTATTGTTACAAAAATGGGATATCATTCGCTGGGATCGTCCAGATCGATTAGCATACTCGGTCTGAGTTAAACCCTTTGCGTTAATGAGTTCAAGAAGCCTACATCTCCCTCGAGAGATTTCCACTTATTGACCTCCAGTAGCCAGTATTCCCACGATTATAACACTGGAAAGCTCTGGGGGTAAACTGAAACTAAGGGGCGTTCACCATGCGATCACACCAAATTGATGTTCATCAGACGCTTACTCAAGAAGCAGCTAAAACCCTTGCGCAGGTTTTAGTTTCTGCGCAAGGGATAAAAACTCCTGTTCTAGTAAAAGTGGTCTCGCCGTCTTTAGATCACACAGTTTTGCTTGAATAAATCAGGGGACGGGCTGGGGACGAATTGGGGGCAGACTGTAGGTCTACCCATAGAAACCAGTCCAAATGAGAACAACACACGAACAGCTTGAAGCCTTGTTATTACTGTATTTTAGCCTGTCGTTCCATTTCAGACCAATCAAAACTCATGTCTTAAAATCCTGCGGTAGGTGACTACCGTACCGGTTCGATCCCGGTCCTCGGCATCTTAAAAAAGAAAGATCGCATGACGCTTGTTAACCAAGCTGCATGCGATCTTTTTTTATGTTCTTTAATATGAATGTCATGTCATGACCCACTACTTCACCATGCAGTTCATAAACACAAACGCTGCCTAATACATATCAGAAAGTGGATTCGACGGTCTTTTTATGAAGAGACGGGACAATGGTGTATACTATCCGTAGGCATATATTACCTTTACCTTGCTGAACGATATAGGTTCAACTACACATTTACACGATAACGGGGAGGACAGATGTTGTTCTGTCATCGGAGTGCCCGTGTAAATAAGTATATTTGAACTTATGTAAAGTCACAAAACCAATAAAACAATCTTATGGACGGAGGACTCAAGTTTATGTTGAAACAGCTTAAGCCATACAAGGTGTTACAGGAGCGCAGAATCGAAGAACTGAAATCAGATGCGTATCTGCTGGAACACCAGAAATCCGGAGCCAAAATTGTACTTTTGTCCAATCAGGACGACAACAAAGTATTCAGTATTGGTTTCCGCACACCTCCCGAAGATAATACAGGGGTAGCCCATATTCTCGAACACTCCGTGCTCTGTGGGTCCAAGAAATTTCCGGCCAAGGATTCTTTTGTTGAGTTGCTGAAAGGTTCATTGAATACATTCCTTAACGCCATGACGTATCCGGATAAGACGATCTATCCGATCGCGAGTCGTAATGATCATGACTTCCACAATCTGATGGATATATATCTGGATGCGGTATTGAATACAAATATTTATGAGAATGAAAAGATATTTTTGCAGGAAGGTTGGAATTACAATCTGACCTCTGCAGATGATGAGTTAACCTATAACGGAGTTGTATATAACGAGATGAAGGGTGCTTTTTCATCACCGGAACGAATGGTGCGCAGAGAAGTGCTGAACTCTCTTTTCCCGGATACAACATACTCCTCCGAGTCTGGCGGGTTCCCGGAAGCTATCCTGGATCTGACCTATCAGGGGCTGCTGGATTTCCACACGAGATACTATCATCCGTCCAACAGTTACATCTATCTGTACGGCGATATGGATATGGAAGAGAAGCTGCAATGGCTGGATGAGAACTATCTGAGTGCATATGATCGAATCGAGATTGATTCTGCAATTCAACTTCAGCCTGCTTTTGCAGAGCGGGTGGATACGGTCAAGACCTACTCTGCGGGAAGTACGGAATCGGAAGTGGACAACAGCTTCTTGACCTACAATGCGGTGATCGGCACAAGTCTGGATAAGGAACTGAACATTTCGTTTCAAATTTTGCTATATGCACTGCTGAACGCTCCAGGAGCGGTATTGAGGCAGGCGTTGCTGGATAAGGGCATTGCTAAGGATGTATACGGTTCGTATGATGACAGTCTGTATCAACCTGTGTTCACGGTTGGACTGAAGAAGAGCAACCTGGCGAGCAAAGAGGATTTCCTGGGAACGGTAAAAGAAGTGCTTGAGCGTGTGGTGAAAGAAGGTTTTGATCCTAAAGCGCTGCTTGCAGGCATTAACTCTTATGAGTTCAATCATAGAGAAGCAGACTATGGCAGAATGCCGAAGGGACTGATCTACGGATTCTCCTCTCTGCAAAGCTGGTTGTACGATGAAGATGCGCCTTTCACCCATTTGGAGGCGAATGACGTATTTGCTGAGCTGCGGACAAAAATGAACGAAGGTTACTTCGAGCAACTCATTGAGAAATATATATTGCAAAACACACATACTTCCTTTGTAGCCCTGACACCGGACAAAGGGTTGAATTCACGCAAAGACGAAGCGCTGAAAGCACGTCTGAAAACCATTCAGGCTGGTCTTAGCGAGGAAGAAGTTCAGACATTGATTCAGAAAACGGAAGCACTCGCCGAGTATCAGAATACACCTTCAACCAAGGAGCAGCAGCAGGTCATTCCGACGTTATCGATTGAAGATATTGAACCGAAGGCCTCTGCGTTGCATCAAACGGTAAACCAGGTGGATGGCACAACCATTCTGCATCATAACCTTTACACCAACGGAATTGGTTATCTGAGACTGCTGTTTGATATCAAAGAAGTACCACGTCATCTGTTGCCGTATGCAGGATTGCTGAAAAATGTATTGGGCTACGTGGACACTCAAAACTACTCGTTTAATGAATTGTCCAATGAGATCCATATCCATTCAGGCGGTATTCATAGCGGGATTGGATCTTATGCCAACGCGCATCAGCACAACGAGTTCAAGGCGACCTATGAATTCAATGCGAAAGTGTTGTATGACAAGCTTGGATTTGCCTTTGATATGATCAAAGAAATTGTGTTCACATCCCGATTTGATAATTCGAAGCGATTGTACGAGATCATCTCCCAAATGAAAGGCAATTTGCAACGTAATCTGATGAATAGCGGACATTCAGCAGGAATTGGCCGGTCTTCGTCCAAACATTCAGCGGTTGCGGATTTCAGAGAAGCGATGAGTGGCATTGCCTTTTACCAGTGGCTTGAGGATCTTCAGGAGAACTTTGATGCCAGAAAAGAAGAGTTATCTTCCAGCCTGCAAGAGTTGACAGGGTATATTTTCAGACCAGAGAACTTGCTTGTTAGTTATACGGCCGATGAACAGGGATATGAGGGACTGGAGCAACAGGTATCCGATCTGAAAGCGAAGCTGTTCACACATGAAGTTGCCAAGGAAGAGTTTACGTTCACACCTGCAACTCATAAGGAAGGATTCCGTTCCCCTTCAGAGGTGCAGTATGTCGTGCAAACGGGCAATTATATCGACAAAGGATATCAATACACGGGTTCACTGCGGGTTTTGCAGGGGATACTATCTTTGGATTACTTGTGGACCAATATCCGCGCCAAAGGCGGAGCCTATGGTTGCATGTCAGGCTTTAGACGCAATGGAGACAGTTACGTTGCATCGTATCGTGATCCTAATCTCGATAAAACGTACAAAGTATATGAAGAGATACCGCAATATTTGACCGATTTCCGGGCAGACGAGCGGGAGATGACACGTTATATCATTGGTGCGATTCAGGATCTCGATACGCCGAGAACACCTTATGGCGAAGGAGCATTCTCTCTGGAGTGTTATCTGTCCAATGTGACTGAAGCGGATCTGCAACAGGAACGTGACGAAGTGTTAAGCACGAAGGAAAGCGACATTATCGGTTTTGCTGAGCTCTTATCGGCCATTCTTGAACAGCAACAGCGCTGTGTGATCGGTAATGAGAACAAAATTGAGGAACAGAAGCAAATGTTTGACGAGACGCTTGATTTAATTAAAAATTAAACGTTGGTCTCACCGATCCACAGATCCCGATCCAACAGGCATCAAATTTGAAAGGCACTTGTATGAGCTGGTATGAACAGCTTATACAAGTGCCTTTTTTCTATAAAAAGGGCCGTTCCCATTCCATAAGAAAATGAAAGAAACGCGTTGTTATTCAGGTGACCGCTAGCATGTTGTATATTTTCAGCGTTCGCAGATCTTCCTTTGAGATTTTCAATTCATGATATAACTCCTGATTCTCAGGCAGCGGAGTTCTGGAGAATAGCATTTTGAGCGCGATAGGCATGAAAGGTCGGAAGGAGACACCTGCCATCAGTCCCCACTTTTTCTCGGATTCCTGAAAAGACGCCAAAATATTAATATATAGATTCTCCAGTGGCGTGGCCTGATTTTTCAAAATCAGTGTGGTCAATGTATCATAATGCTCGGTGTGGCCCCAATACATATTCTCGCACTCCTGATAGTTCTCGAAGTCCTTCACATTCATATACATCACGGTGCGATAACGGTTGGCATCCGACTGAGCCATCATGTCAATGACACAACGAATGAGACTGTTGTTACGCCCATCATAGAAATAAGAATAGAATCGGGTGGAGTTCTTGAAAAAGCTTGACGGGACTGCATTCATCAAGGGAGAAGCATGCCTTGGCTCTTGGTACAAGAGTTGCTCCACCTGAATATTGAGCGCATCTGCAATATGATGTAACGTGACCAGATCGAGTGTAATATCTCCACTCTCATATTTGGATAGTGTGCCCTTGCTCTTGAAGATCTGATCCGCAAGCTGTTGAATGGTTAGTCCCCGCCACTTCCGAAAGTTTCGAATTTTCTTGCCGACTTCCTGATTGATATTGTTCATAGCCGGTTCTCCTTATGCAATGTTTCTTGAGAGTACGTGAAAAAGATGAAAGTCATTCAGAAAAATGATGCTATATGAGAAATATATCACTTTTTCACGGAAATACCTATTTTGGAGAAACAATAATCTTGATTTGTTTCGTCTGAATAGATTTTCTTGCATTTGATGCAATCTCTACGTCATGAAATAATAGATGCAATACGACATGAACCGACAATGAAAAAGTAGAGCAGACAGAGGAGCAGAAGCTATGAAGTATAACTTTGATGAGATTATAGACCGCACAGGTACAAATGCCATGAATACGGATGGTTTCCGTCAATATATTTTTAACGCGACAGAAGATATGACATTTCCATTCAAGGACGAAGAATTCATTCGCATGTGGATTGCCGATATGGAGTTTGCCACACCTCCCGAGATTCTGGATGCAGTCAAACAGCGACTGGATCGTAGAATCATGGGTTACTCTCAGGTATTTGATCCGGCATACTATGAAGCTGTTTCGAATTGGATGAAGAGATACTATGACTGGTCCTTCCCGAAGGAGCATTTGGAGACCTCGAATGGGATCATCCCCGCTTTATATGAACTGGTGGAATATATCTGTCAATCGGATGAGAAAGTACTGATCGTGACCCCTTCTTATGGTTTCTTCAAGTCAGCTGCGGAGCATAATGAACTTGAACTGGTGTGTTCGGATATGATCAACGAGCAGGGACGTTACTCGATTGATTTCGAGGATTTTGAAGCCAAGGCGAAGGATGAGAAGGTAAGGGTATGTATTTTCTGTAACCCGCATAATCCATCTGGACGTGTCTGGACAACGGAGGAGCTGCAACGTGTGGGTGAAATCTGCCTGAGTAATAACGTATGGGTCATTTCGGATGAAATTCACTGTGATCTGCTGCGGACTGGCAAGAAACATACACCACTCGCGAAGCTGTTCCCGGATACGGATCGAATCATTACTTGCATGTCCCCGAGCAAAACATTTAACATGGCTGGTCTGATGTTCTCCAATGTCATCATTCCGAATAAGGCACTTCGAGCCACCTGGCAGGCACGCCATTATGGTTTCAAAAACCCGCTGAGCATCGCTGCCACTCAGGCAGCTTACGAAACAGGTGATGAATGGCTGACAGAATTAAAATGTTACCTGGATGCCAATTTTGCTTACGTAGAACAGTATGTGAAGCAACATCTGCCACTGGCCGTCTTTCATATTCCGGAAGCCACATATCTGGCCTGGATTGATATCTCGGCATATGCTCCCGAGCATGTAAGTCTACCTCTATTCTTCGCTGAGCAAGCGGGTGTGTTGCTCGAAGATGGTCATATGTTTGTGGCGAATGGAGAGGGTTGTATTCGGTTGAATCTGGCTTGTCCTCTTTCTATCCTTCAGGAAGGGTTACGGAGAATTAGCAGTGTGCTTGTGAAAGAAGCCGAAGAGGTACCCGTTCAAGTGTAAAGTCACCAATCCCCTGATGTGTGATTCTGGCCTGCTGTCCCCGGTTATGTTAAAATGGTGGATAGTCTATGAGTCGCATGACATGCGGCTCTCAGAATGAAGAGCCTCGTAGTTGGGCTGCACGAATCTGCATTCATCAGGGGAAAGGAGTCTATACATATGTTTGGAAACGACTGGGACAAGGTGCTTCAGGAAGAAACGGAAGCCGAATACTTCAACAAGATTCGTTACACCCTCGCCGCCGAGTATAAAACGCAGACGGTCTTTCCGCCGAAAGAAGACCTGTTCTCCGCACTGAAGCTGACTCCGTATCATCAGGTTAAGGCTGTTATTATTGGTCAGGACCCTTATCACGGAGCGGGGCAGGCTCATGGATTAAGCTTTTCGGTTAGACCGGGAGTTCGCGTACCGCCCTCTCTGAAAAATATATATAAGGAACTTCAGGCGGATCTGGACCTGCCGATTCCGAATCATGGATCTTTGGTCCATTGGGCACAGCAGGGAGTCCTGCTATTAAATGCCGTTCTGACGGTCCGTGAAGGTCAGCCTAACTCGCATCAGGCACTAGGGTGGCAGACATTTACAGATGCTGTAATTCGTGCATTGAATGAACGTTCAGAGCCAATGGTATTTATGTTATGGGGAAGTCATGCCCAGAAGAAAGGTGCTTTTATTAACAGGGACAAGCACCTGGTACTGGAGTCTACACATCCGAGTCCACTGGCTGCGCATCGTGGATTCCTCGGTAGTCGACCCTTTTCCAAAGCCAATGATTTCTTGACCTCCAAAGGTATTGAACCGATCGATTGGAAGATACCTGAAAACTAGACAGATGGAGGTGAGAACATTGCGACATTGGATAGGACGAAAAGTAGCGGTATATCGTGCAACAGGCATACGGGAGCCATTGAAGGGAACGCTGGTCGAGTGGGATGAAGAAGCGGAATGTGTACGGATCGGACCGAAACGGATCAAGGTATCGTTTGACAATATCGCAATGATCAGACCTCTTCCCGAAGAGAGTCTTCCCTTAAAGAAAGCACGTTCTGAAGTGCACAAGGTTGGATATGTGATGAAAAAGGCGATTCAGTTCGAAAATGCCATCTATTTCAAATCACAGGTTATGATCTGGCGCCGGGCCAAAATTGTAGCATTATCCACGACGATTCTGCGTCATGACGAGGATCAGGTTGAACTTGCAGATGGCCGGATTCTTCGTAAAGACAAGCATATGTTTGTCGTTCGTTCACGCCGTGGAATACGTTAGTTATACTAAGATTTAATATTCATTTCATGCAAAGATCATACGGATTTAATGTTCGGTCTGTATATTAGGTAGTAACAACCCCTTCTAAATTGATGTGTATTGAAATGGGAGCCCGGCCGGCTGCAAACGGCTGGGTATTTTTTTTGTCCATTCGTCTGTTAAGCTGTTGTTGTACATACCCATAACATTCATGATATATATTATTAAAATAGATAAATTGAACTAAACATTTACACGAGAACGTAGAGGACAGAAAAAAGCTGGAGAAGCGGAGCTAAAAGCTTTCTGTAAGAAAGCTACTTCGGGAGCATACGCTGCGCCTTTATCCTCAGATTTTCACCATTGTAAAATTGAATCAAAAAATCTGGGATAACAGCGATCGGAAGGTTGTTCTGTCATCGAAGTGGCAAGTGTAAATATTCTTTAGTTCAATCTAAAAAGATCATGAGAAGGAGTGAAACCCAATGAAACGTATAGCTGTTTTTGCAGGCTCCAATCCGGGAAATCACCCCGATTATACAGAGAAGGCTGTTCAACTGGGCAAACAGATTGCTGATAGTGGTTATGCACTGGTCTATGGTGGTTCTTGCATGGGTTTGATGGGCGCAGTGGCTGATGCGGCTTTGAAGCAAGGTGGAGAAGTGATTGGTGTCATGCCTACCGGATTGTTCCGGGGGGAGGTTGTCCATGGAGGCCTTACACAGCTGATTGAAGTGGGAACCATGCATGAACGGAAGGCTACAATGGCGGAATTATCCGATGGATTCATTGCACTTCCCGGAGGTATGGGTACATTTGAAGAACTATTCGAGGTACTGTGCTGGGCACAGATCGGCATTCATCGCAAGCCAGTGGGCTTATTGAATGTCAACGGTTATTATGGCCCGCTGATGAAGATGGTAGAACATAGCGTACAGGAAGGGTTCTCCAACACGTCACATCTTAGTCTGTGGACTCTGGAATCCGATCCAGCTGAACTGCTCAACCAGATGTCATCCTATATTCCGGCAGAGTTGACCCAGAAGTGGTCACAGCTGAACGGGCAGTGAGTGTACGAAAATAAGGACCTGTAACCAATCGCTTCTGAGGGGAATTTCCGATCTGCCCAAGCAAGTCGCGCTATCGGACATAGTCTATAGTGTACTTTAGTGAAGAGGGGAGTGTCACTCATGAGCGAACTCAAAGGCACAGGTTACGGATACGGCGGAGGCTTCAGTGGTGGAGCATGGACATCGACAGGTGCAATTCTGGTATTGTTCATTCTGTTGGTTATCATCTCCCGCACATTCGTTCTGTAATTCGGTCAATATCCCGGGACGGGAATAGCGCTGCAGGGGCAGCCTCCGAATAAAAAATGACCTTTCCAAAGAGACGCCGGTATATGTCGGCGTTTCAGGGGAACGGTTTTTTGACGTTTGCAGCATACGTTAAGCGAATGAAAAAGCAAAAACCTGCCCCTGAATAATAACGTCAGAAGCAGGAGAGAGCCTCCTGAGTCAATCGCTGCTTATCAAGCAGCTTACACCACAACAGCAGTTTGATCCGGATTACTTAACGATTTCCAGGCGATATATAGCCCGATGGCGGCTGCAATTAAGGATAGTATAGCTGCAACAATAGCCAGCTGATCCAGTGTGTTGGGTGAACTGGAGTTAAAGGAACGCTGATTAGCCGTCTTGCCGGATTTGTTTTTGATATGGACAGTTGCTCTGGAATGCCTGGAAGCCGACTGTAATTGGGATGTGCGAGTGCGCGTAGGTGTCGATTTTTTCTTTGAGGAGTTCAATAGTCAACCTCCTTATAACGGAGTGCAGTGCTTCCATCGTTCATACTATGTTATGTCGATTTCCGGATTGAGTTCGCAAAAATGAGTGAATCCCCAGCCCGTTGGATGTTCAACTATATAGCTTGTATTGGCGGAGTAGTCATGTAATTAAACGCTCTGTTAATACAGGTCTAACAAACGGTGTTTATAGTGAGGATCATAGAGTTAATGTTGAACGCAGGAGGCGCTGGAATGAGGAACATGGAGATTATTGCCCATCGCGGTGCATCTGCCGTATGCCCTGAGAATACGATGAGTGCTTTTGAGCGAAGTCTGGAGCTTGGAGCGACTGGAATTGAAACCGATGTACAGATGACGTGTGATGGCAGATTGGTGCTAATTCATGATGAGACGTTAAGCCGAACTGCGGGTGCGGAAGGTTGGGTTAAGGATACAACTTATGATGAATTGCGCACACGGGATGCCGGTTCCTGGTTTCATGCCGATTTTGCCGGGGAACGTATTCCGTCTCTGGAGGAATTATTCAAGCTGGTACAGGGGAAAGGTACCCTGCTGAATCTGGAATTAAAAAATGGTATCGTGAGTTACAAGGGAATGGAAGAGAAGATTATACAGGCGATCCGGGACTGGAAGCTGGAGCAACAGGTCGTCCTGTCCAGTTTCAATCATGCTTCACTGGTGAGATGTAAACGTCTTGCCCCGGAGATTCGTACAGCGCTTTTATATATGGAAAAGTTGTATCGTCCCTATGACTATGCCGCCAAACTTGAAGCTTCTGGTCTTCATCCCTACAAGCTGGCAGTTACACACGAGGATATTGCTGCAGCACTGGCACATGGCGTTGTAACCTATCCATTTACAGTGAACGATCCCGCCGAGATGCAGGCGATGATTGACATGGGTGTACAAGGAATCATTACCGATGTTCCTGATGTTCTGGCATCCTTAATCTCGGTACATGCCCGATAATCAAGTCTGTGTTTTACATAAGCAATGACTAGGCTACGTTCGAGCTTTTTGGCTCCGCGTAGCCTTTTTGCGTGCAAATTTGTGTGCAAATCTTCATATATGCAATAAACATGTCCCATTTGTCCATTGCCAGAGACCGTGGATTCACTTACAATGATCTATGGGAATGAGAATCAATATCATTAAAGTTTGGTATTTATAGAGAGGTGATTGTTATGTACATAGGTTTGAGCAGCTCTACTCATAACGAGGGTGGGCGCGTATGAGTTCAAAAGCTTCACCAGCAAATCATAATCCGGAATCACCCACAGCGAAGATACATACTCGTCCGTGGGCAGCCACACTTATTCTTACAGGGGGAATTTTATTACTTGCTCTGGGTATGGCCTTGTCCATTTCTTTTGGTGCTGCTGATATTAAGCTTGGGGTCGTCTGGAAGGCCATCTTCGACTTCAATCCTGAGTTGACTCCGCATCAGATCATATGGGAGATTCGGTTGCCGCGTATTCTTGGCGGAGCAATGGTAGGTGCCTGCTTCGCTGTAGCTGGTGCGATCATGCAAGGCATGACCCGCAACCCGCTGGCCGATTCCGGTCTGCTTGGGCTGAATGCAGGTGCTGGATTTGCACTTGCGATCTGTTTTGCCTTTTTCCCGGGCTTGCCATTTATGTACATCATTATGTATTCCTTCATTGGAGCAGGGCTTGGGGTCCTGTTGGTGTATGGTTTTGGCGCAGCTTCCAAATCGGGTCTAACACCTCTACGCCTTGTCCTTGCAGGTGCGGCTGTATCAGCCATGTTGTCTGCACTCAGTGAAGGGATTGCATTGTATTTCAGAATTGGACAAGATCTGGCTTTCTGGACAGCCGGTGGTGTAGCCGGAACGAAGTGGTCTCAATTGGAGGTCATGTTCCCATGGGTACTCGCGGCACTGATCGCAGGTCTTCTCATCTCCCGTTCCATTACTCTGCTTAGTCTCGGAGAAGATATTGCGGTGGGCTTGGGGCAACGTACTGGGCTGATCAAGCTCATAGGCCTGATTGTTGTACTGATTCTCGCGGGTACGGCTGTGTCCGTGGTGGGTGCGGTCGGTTTTGTTGGACTCATTATTCCCCATCTCACTCGGAAGCTGGTTGGGGTCGATTATCGCTGGATTATTCCATGTTCCGCAGTAATGGGCAGTCTGTTGCTTGTATTTGCGGATCTGGCTGCACGTATGATTAACCCGCCGTACGAGACGCCAATTGGCGCATTGGTTGCCCTCATTGGGGTACCATTCTTCCTCTATCTGGCGCGTAAAGAAAGGAGGACTCTGTAACGATGGAATCCTCAACAATAGTTGGAGCAGAGCGCAAAAAGAGAGCCAAGAGTGCGATAGTCCTCATTGTGCTTGCCCTATTAATTATTACGGCTTTTGTGGTGAGTATGAACACAGGTTTTACCAAGCTCTCGCCGCTTGAGGTGATGCGTACCCTGTTTGGCGGAGGCACGGCGAAACAGGAATTAATCCTGTTTGAATTCCGTCTCCCGCGTATTGTGATATCGGTAATGGTCGGTGCCGGACTCGCATTATCTGGTTGTATTTTGCAGGGGGTATCCCGTAATGCGCTGGCAGATCCGGGTATCCTCGGGATCAATGCAGGTGCTGGACTGGTTGTCATGCTTTTCGTTTCCTTCTTCCCGACAACGACAGCAGCGCCGGTATTTCTGTTGCCAATTCTGGCACTAATCGGTTCGGGTTTTGCTGCATTTCTGATCTACGTACTCTCTTACAAAAAAGGAGAGGGCATTCTGCCTACGCGTATGTTGCTTACGGGGATCGGGGTAGCGGCGGGAATTAGTTCTGCCATGATCGTGCTTACATTGCGGCTTAGCCCGGAAAAGTATCAATTCGTAGCTACCTGGATGGCTGGCAGCATCTGGGGATCGAACTGGAAATTTGTAACGGCATTACTGCCGTTTCTGATCATTCTTGTACCGATTGTCCTGTATAAGGCGCGTGTACTGAACGTGTTGAATCTGGGTGACCAGACTGCAAGTGGACTCGGGACTCCGGTTGAGCGAGAGCGGTTGATTCTGCTTGCGGCTGCCGTAGGGCTTGCGGGCTCATGTGTATCTGTGAGTGGGGGGATCGGTTTTGTCGGTCTGATCGGACCGCATTTGGCACGTCGTCTGGTGGGTCCAAAACATCAGTTCCTGTTACCCGCATCTGCGCTAATCGGTTCATTGCTCGTGCTGGTTGCAGATACGCTGGGTCGTGTCATACTACAGCCTTCGGAGATACCTGCGGGTATCCTGGTTGCCATTATTGGTGCGCCATACTTCCTGTACCTCTTAAGCAAGACGAAATAGAACGTAATCATCATGGTGTGGTTGCATAAGGAGGACATTAGTCCATGCTTCGCCGTTTCTTTGCCTATTACAGGCCTTACAAAAAGCTCTTCATTCTTGACTTTAGCTGTGCGATTCTGGTCGCACTGCTGGAGCTGGCTTTTCCACTGGCAGTCAACCGGGTAGTCGATGATCTGCTGCCAGGCGGCCGCTGGGATTGGATTCTATGGGCGTGTCTTGCATTGCTGGGCATCTACTTATTGAATTCATTTCTGAACTTCGTGGTTACCTATTGGGGACACAAGCTGGGCATTAACATTGAGACGGATATGCGTAAAAGTCTGTTTAATCATGTACAGAAGCTATCGTTCCGTTTCTTCGATAATACGAAAACAGGACACCTCGTGTCACGCATGACTAATGATCTAATGGATATCGGTGAGATTGCCCATCATGGTCCAGAGGATGTTTTTATCGCGGTGATGACACTGATTGGTGCATTCAGCATCATGATGAGCATTAATGGCAATCTGGCCGTGTTAACTTTTATCATCGTTCCGCTGATTATTTATCTGTCGCTCTACTTTGGCAGCAAAATGTCCAAGGCATTCAGCCGAATGTTCGGGGATATAGCGGACTTCAACGCTCGTGTTGAGAACAATATTACAGGTATTCGTGTTGTTCAGGCTTTTGCTAATGAAGAGCATGAAAAAGCACAATTCGCTGTGAACAACGGTCGTTTCCGTCAGACCAAACTAATCGCATACAAAATCATGGCCTGGAACTCCTCTGTCAGTTATATGCTGATGAAGCTGGTATCCCTCTTTGTCCTGGTATGTGGAACTTGGTTCGTCATTAACGGCAGTATGACTTACGGTCAGTTCATTGCATTTATTATGTTGTCCAATGTGTTCCTGACACCGATCCAGAAGATTAACTCGGTTATCGAGACGTATCCCAAAGGGATTGCGGGTTTCAAACGGTATACGGAGCTTCTCGATATGGAACCGGATGTGGAGGATCGTCCAGGAGCTGTTAAGGTATCACACTTGCGTGGGGATATTCGTTATGAACAAGTGACCTTCGGTTATTCGGATCAGGAGCCTGTTCTCAAGGGTATCGATCTAAACGTGCATGCAGGTGAAACGGTGGCCCTTGTCGGTCCATCGGGTGCAGGGAAAACAACGTTGTGCAGTCTGCTGCCACGATTCTATGATGTGCTGGAAGGTCGCATCACGATCGATGGCCAGGAGATACAGAACATGACGCTGGACTCCTTACGCAGTCATATCGGTATTGTACAACAGGATGTATTCCTCTTCGATGGAACCATTCGGGAGAATATTGCCTACGGCAAGCTGGATGCATCCGAAGAAGAAATCTGGATGGCCGCCAGACGTGCACAGATGGAACCCTTGATTCAATCGATGCCGGAAGGGCTAGATACGTTAATTGGTGAACGTGGTGTGAAACTGTCCGGCGGACAGAAACAGCGTTTGTCCATTGCCCGTATGTTCCTGAAAAACCCACCGATTCTAATCCTGGATGAAGCCACATCCGCTCTGGATACAGAAACGGAAGCGGCGATTCAGCAATCCCTTGCTGAGCTATCCGAGGGCCGGACGACACTGGTCATTGCTCACCGATTGGCTACGATCAAAAATGCAGACCGCATTATTGTCGTTGCTGAACAAGGTATTACCGAGCAGGGGCGCCATGAAGAATTACTCGCAGCAGGTGGGGTGTACAGCCGCCTTCACTATGCACAGTTTGGTGCGTAACGTATCCGATGTGGATATAATAACGTGGTTATAAGAAATGACGCCATCGTTCATGACTTGGAAGGAGTCATGAATGGTGGCGTTATTTTCTGTTTTATGAATATAGTTATGGGTCGAGAGTGCTGCACTGTTGCCTGCCTGTGGTCATGGATATGGAAACGGGTAATATAGTAAAGAGAACGCTTAATGTGTATGATATGTTCATTATTCTGCATGACGTAGGAGGCGAACAATATGCAGGTGAACGATATGCTGAAAATTCTTATAACCTGTTTATTATTTATTCTGATGTGGTGGCTTCTGACTCAAGGGATTCGCAAACTTTCCAGTACTCGTGCGGGGTCCGGTTTCCGACGCTGGGGTGGATGGTCCATTGGACTTTTCATTGTGGGCGCCGTGCCACTCGGTTTTGCGCTATACACGGAGATCTTTGATAAGCGCCTGGATGCCAACATCGGGTTGGGGCTTGCCATGTTTTTTGTATGGGCTTATTGTGTGATCTTGTTGTGTGCGGCGTTGGTGGTATGGGGAAGGTACGTGTACAAAAGGGATATAAAGAAGTGAATATTTGGTTTGATCGTGCTGAGCCCGTCAGGGAGTTAAGGGTGAGCTAAAGGCTATATTTGCAACAATAACCTGACATGTAACGTTAAATTTAGAAAGAGGTGTTATTAAAGGGGGATTTACATATGTCCAATCTTCGTCGAGTCCTCATATTGCTCTCAATCCTGATCGTATGCCTTACGGGATGTTCAGGACATATCGAGTGCAACTCCTTGCAGACTCAAGCGAATGCACCAAGTGAAGATGGATTCACTGGTTATGTGGTTGAACGCAAAGACGATTCCATTCTTGTTGTTGATCCCGCGTTTCAAGATTACAGTTCCAATGGAGGAAACAGTCGGTATTATCCGGCAAAATGGTTCTCCAATGCGCCTGATCCGCAGATCGGCTCCTATGTTGAAGTCTGGACGGATGGAGGCCCGGAAAATCAACCCTACCCTGGGCAGGGCAGAGCAGAGCAGAAACGATAGAGGTATCTTGTCCAGTGGCACGGGATGGTGCGCACATGACGGATGCGGATGCGATTCGTAGCGGACTGCGTTCACTTGATACAGAGAACATGCATATTCCCGTCATAGAGGACACACGGTTTGATGCAGATACAGGGACATGGACCATTCAGATGCGAGATGCGAAGACAGCGAATGAAGGGCAAGTAGTTCATGTGACCGTGAAGGACGAGAAGCAAGTTAAGATACAAGGCGAAGAATAAGGGGGTCATAGCTTTATGATGGTGGAGAAGCGCGCGTTGCACAAGATATGATTCAAATTGAAAGAAGTGACACGGATTGATTCATTGCACAATATCATGATTTTTGAACCGCCTGTAAGTTCCCTCACTGTCCATCATGTATCATGATTTTAAAAAAAGGGAAAGGACTCTTCTGTCATGGAATATCAAGGTCTCAGCAATTAGCTCAAGAGCATGTAACCAATTATGCAAGAAGCCGAAAAAATGAGGCGGAGCAAACCATTAGGGAAATTCTTCGTATGTCCAACATCGAGCTTAATACATTTGAAGATGCTATCACTAAACTAAAATCTCATGTAAGTATCGCGTTACACTTTCACCCAGATCGATTAGATCCGAATATGAAAAGCGTGGCTGAAGCACTACTTGAGCAGGGAGTTTATAAAAGTCAATTTGAAACTTTTTTATCGAATGGAAGTGTATCCGCATTTTTAGGCGGTGAACGTGACGTTTGGGAGAATAAAATGTTTGGCGGAGCGTACCAAATAAATGGCTCAACCAATAGTGAACGGCCCAAGTATGGGGCACTCAATGTTATGTTACATCCCGATGGACCTGCTCCGCGTTTTGGATCATGTTATTTCCTTTTATCCACTGAGGTCTCTCAGCGTTGCACGTATACATATTTGGATTCTCATCAAGAACCTGAGGAAAAGGGAACGTATGAGGAATTTGACCTCATTTTGGCTGCTCTCATGAGGGATGTATTCTATAGTAATTTTGCCATTGGTGAAAGAAATCTAACGGTTCAAAAGTTAATTGACCATATGCACGTCAATCTTGAGAAACCATTCCAAAATCCATCAAACCAAGAGCAAAACCGAAATCTGGATCATTATATCGAAGCTCAGGTTCATGGTGATATTTCCCTTGAAAAAGATGTCAAGATGCTTGTTGCCGACCCATCATTTAAAGGCACTCATACAGGAAGAATCTTAGAGCAGATATGTTTAAAGTATTCAATTGATCTCCACTGGCACATGGGCTTTACACTATTGGTTGATGACGTTCCTATGGATTTTCGAGGTCCTTCGATGCCTTCACTAGCCAAGAGAATTGCAAAAAGTGATTTGATTGATGCAAATATCATTGGTTCTGCAGCTATGGACTTGAAACGAAACCCAAGCCATTGGAGCGATAGAGGAACCTACAAAGAAGTTCTACAAGAGTTAAAATTACTCTGGCATGTCTTAGTGAGATATGGAAAGCCAATGGAAGAGTGAAAACATTTTCGAAATTAAAAATATTGAATATGTAGTGATAAAAATGCTAAAATACCAAATTCTTTTTCCTACTTGTTTGCGTATCTCCTGAATTTTAAATTGTTACTCAATAATAGTATTCTAACGACCTTGAGTGCCTAGCCGTTCAAGGTTTTTTTATCATTCAAACGGAACGGATTACTGACTATAGATTTATCTATGAATCTGTTGTGACAAAAACGAACGTATGTTTTACAAATAAATTGACTTTTTGTCCTGACAATAATATATTATTGTCAGGACAAAAAAAGAGGTGAAGCAATGTCCGCCAAAAAGATGGGGCGGCCTAAATCTGACAAACCCAAAAGCAGAACGATTGAAATACGTGTTGATGAGGAAATTATGAACAAGCTCGATATTTCGGCTGAGAAGCTGAATACGAATCGATCAGACATCGTTCGCAAAGGGATTGAGAAGATTTACGACGAGCTCCAAAAATAAAAAGGAAGCAGCGCTAGTCCCACGAAGAACACGCTGCTTCCTATACCGCAATCACTTGAATGAGCGACTGCATAAATATCCTACCATGTGTAGAACGTTCATTCAAGTGAGGTGCGAATTGATATACAGGAGGATGCACATGAATTCGATATTAGAAGCATTATATAATGGACGACTTCGACCGGATGAGATGATGATGCCGACACATCCTGAATACCAAGCGTTAGGGCGGCAGATTGCAGCTCTGACAGAGCAATGGAAGAATCGTTTGAGCGAGAATGAATTTCTTGAGCTTGAACAGTTATTTGACTTGTGTGGCAGATGCGAGGGCATGCATACGGAAGCAGCGTTTGCACAAGGTTTTCGTCTGGGTGCCAACATGCTAATTGAAGTCATGAGTCAGCGGGAGGAATCGGTGTTGGAGTTTAACTAAGTTTAACGATGTGAACAGAGATCCGGTTTACTTTTACAGCTAAATTCTCAGGAAATGACGTGCATACAACATACTCATTTTGCACCATAAAATTGTATCATAAATTTAGTATAACAAAGCCCTCCAACCCTCTCTGCATTCAGCAGCAGGGTTGGAGGGCTTTACTTAAACATAGAGTTAAAAAATCTATATATAGGGAAAGAACCTGTTAAACAAATTGTTCCTTAATCCGCAATATTCCCAGCCATTTTCAGACGACGTGCAATTTCCTTAAAGTCTTCTTGTGAGATGCCTGGTGCGAATTCTTCCTCCACTGCCGGAGCTTCCGGAATCGGGAATCCCTGAGGTATGCCTTGGATAACCTCCAAAGGTTGTCCATCTTCGGGGTGCGTTCCTTTCCAGATCTGATCGATGGCATTAAAGTCTTTATCACTATAGGTATACAGCTTGGTGTGTACCCCTTTTTCCTCATATTTACGAGCTTCATTGAAAGCCTTATTATCCAGTGAAGGAATCGGAATCAGTTTGGTCACATTTACGCCGGTTGCAATTTCGATTGCTTTTGCATAGGCAACCACGTGCACGCCGCCACGTACAAGCAGAAAACCGACGACTTCGCGGGCTGCCGGGTGATCTGTCATTTCATATACTTTCATTTTATGCGTACGCGCACCACATTCGAGGAAGAAGTTATGAAGCAAATCCTCGACGAGATTACCGCTATTGAAGACATTCGCACCGGTCCACGGATTACCCATGGAGTCGAAAGGCATTGCTCCTTGTGCTCCTGCCAGGAAGTGATAGGACAGACGAGCATCCTTCACGGAACCGAGGGGGGTATTGTCGGGTTCTTTGTATTCGGTTGATCCTCTAAGGCATTTGTTAATACCATGAGACACCAGCTCAACATGACCTAATTCTTCGGCCGTAATACTCATGACGAGGTCATAGAAGGGCTTCAACTTTTCTTTGGAGCGAAAATTAAACGATTGATAGAGGTAGTTGTTCAACGTTGACATTTCTCCGAATTTGCCACCGAGCAATTCTTGTATGGCTGCTGCTGCATTCGGATCTGGCTTTTCGACATTAGGAATTTCAATCAGGATTTCATCCAAGCGTTTGAACATATAGGGATAACCTCCTCGAATGTGGTGTTACAGATCATGTAGGGATTCAGATCGTGAAGTCATTCTGTCATGGCTCATTACACGGCTATTGCCTTTTTTAAACATAAAATTAACCAAATGGGACTTAAGTATTACATGTCAGATGCCTCATCTCGTTTTCCATTTTCTATTTCCAATATGTTGAATGTTATGTATAATCTAATTTTTAAATGAGTCTTAGAAGTACAATAGATACCCTATATTGGTGAAGGAGAGAAAGATGGAAAAAAGGTACATAAAAATAGCGCGGATTTCGATGTTTCTAATGATTCTGATGTACATAAGCAGCGGGCCTGTCACGGCATATGTCGCTACGAACGAGGCTCAGGTAGACGAACAAACGAGGAAGTTACTTGAGAAAAAATACGGGTTGGAACGTCCTGAGGAGAGACAGACACAACAACACTTATTTTCAGGTGATTGGGGTATTAGCTTCCAGACGGGGCCTCCTAATTCGTTTGACCGACTTGTGCATGTCGTTTCCTTTTCCTTAAGGCCACTGGCCTGGATCTTTCGTTTATTCGGGTAAAATAAAACTTGGACGGGCAATATAACAGAAACATATTGTCCCAAGGAGTGAGTGAAATGAGAATGCTCATCGTTACCGTCATGACGGTAGTCCTGAGTTTAGCCGGAATCACGTCAGGAACAGGTGCCGCCATCCCGGATTATGCGAAATGGGGAATTATTGCAGTCAAAGAAACACAAACCAAGTACAATGTGGATATATTGGACTACAAGCATATCGGTCGGACATCTCTCACAGCAGATGAATCACGAGAACAGTTTAAGCTGTGGGTCCGTGCTAAGGATGGTAGGCAATTCGCAGTCTATGTCAGTGTTGACTTTAATCCGTCCACGCAGCAATTGAAAAAAGTACAATTTTCGGAATCGGATCGACACTGATCCATATCTGAACTTGGTGATTACAAGAATGTTTTTATAGTAGCTATACCATTAGTGGGACCAGACTGCCTTCATTCCTAAGGTGACAGTCTGGTTTTTTTATTTATCATAAAACCCTTTTTTTACTATTGAATAAAGAACTTATGTTCGCATATAATAAGAAATACAAACAAACGTTCTTATCGGAGGGATGATTATGCTAGGGAAATATATTGGCCAGATGGTGGAGCTTGTCTACATGGATCGTGCTGGACAGATTACGCAGCGACAGATTCGCATAAATAGTGTACGTGGCGGGATGATTAGGGCATCAGCAGGAAAAGAAGGCTCGCCTCGAACATTCTTGGAGCAAGGTATTCTGGCATGGCGTCCTGTTACGGATATGAATGGGGAGGTAAAGTATGCTGAACGACTTTGAACGCAAAATTTTGCGAATTATGGTGAACTATGCAGGACAGCGGCGCAGGCTGCCGCGTATGGATGAACTGGAGAACAAGACCGGACGGAGCAAAGCATTCATTCATGAGTCATTGCTGGAGCTTGAACGCACTGGGCATATCGCATGGGATAACCATTCGAATCTTGAAGGGATACAGATCTTGCAGGCATGGGAACAGGCACAACAGCCAATTCGCAAAAGCCAGCCTTCCGGGGACTCCGTAAAATATTTTACGGACTACTAGATGTTGTTCAATTTTGATTACGAATCCATGCCTGACGGCATCATCAGCATCGAATATGGAATTCAGCCGAAATCTCCGTTGCTCACGTAGTTTCCCTACGCTCCGCTACTCCATTTCTAGCTTCATTCCATCTTCTCGGCACTGAAAATCAGACTTTTTGAACACGCAATACAGTGAAATAAGAAAACGCCAACCCGGATAACCGGATCGGCGCTTACTGTGTCACACGTATGACGTGTGTATCTATTTTAGAAATGGGGAAGTTGGTCCAGGTTGTTGGTTGGGTCGCCGTCGGCATCGCCGCGAATGTACATTTCTCCATCCTTGCCTTTAAACACATTCACGCCGGCAATAGCCCCAGCTTGTACTTCTGCAAGTGCCTGTTGATAATCCAGAACACGTCCTGCTGAAGTCTGAAAAGCTGTCAGGTCACCGTCGCCATTTTTCTGTACTGCTGTGAAACTCTCGCGTGTCGTTTGATCCATGATGTCACACTCTCCTTATATGACGAGATAGGAATCTGTTTACCTGATTAGCCTATCCGAATTCCTCGGAAGTATGCACCATGTGCTGATAAGACCTGCCTGCGAAGAGGTTTTACAGACTCTTTTTCATACGAACATGCAATATATCTGCATCATAAAAAGGTTCTTCCGAAATCACTTCATAACCCAGTTTCTCATAGAATTTCTGTGCCTGACATTGAGCATCAAGTACGGAATAGGATAAGCCGAGTTCACGTGCCCGTTCCTCCATTGCCAGCAGAAGCACACGTCCATAACCAAATGAACGATGAGACTCGAGCACCGCGATCCGTTGCATTTTGGCAGTATCCTTACTGTAATAGATCAGACGTCCCGTGGCCACAGCCTGTCCATCTGTACTTAACAATACATGATGCACATCCGGACTGATGACATCGTATTGATCAATCTCAATCTCCGCAGGCACCTGTTGCTCAATCACAAAAACGTGATGTCGAATCCCCAAGGCCTGCTCCAGTTGTTCTTCTGTCGTTACATAACTAATCTCAGCTGCCAATTCCACCATTCCTTCTTTCTGCTCTTGCGCGACATATCAGACTGAATTATACAAAAAAATGCTTTTCCTGTATAGTTAAGCTTGGAACATATTGGGAGAGGGGGGCTGGTGATGGGCATGGCAGGCATCATGGTAATTACTTTGTTAATGTCGGCGGGAATGATTACTCTGTTGTATTACGTGACCAAGAAAGCATACTCACGCAAGTGGGATGAAGATGAGTAACTCCTCTGTTTACTCTTCATGGCAAGACTTCGCTGCTTCCTCCAGGAGAATATACATCCTGAATCACAGATTTGGAGTATACGTCCAGCCAGACAGGCAGAGATTCACTATGTTCATTGGGCTGTTGTAATTGTTGGAATTGTACCGTATGTTCATCCTTCTCCAAGCTGCAACCGGTAACGGATGTAATCAGAACGATAAGCCCAACGAAGGGGAGAAAGCATTTTGTGAATTTATCGTGGTCCCGGCGTTTTGTTTTGTTTCTCATGGGGAATTCACCTCGTTGCTGAAATGGTAATCTTTCCTTTATTGTGCTCCATTTCAGGTGAATTATAACCAAATAAATTATTGACAATGAACACGGTTACTTGATATGATACTGTTACTTGATTGGGAAACAAATTATATATCATGATCTGTTAGCTCAGCTGAATGTGGTAGTATGACCGTGATTGATACATTTTAATTATTACAGGGCGATAGCTCAGCGGGAGAGCATTATCTTGACAGGGTAAGGGTCGTGGGTTCGATCCCCACTCGTCCTATTCGAAAAACCGAAAGCAATTCCTTTTGAGATATCTCAAGAGAGTTGCTCTCGGTTTCTTTCATTTCAAAAATAATAATAAATTTTATGGCTACCTGCATGACTATGTGTAGGTAGTTTTGTTGCTGAAAAATAGGGTTAATGGTACAATTTGGATGTTGTTTATATGGTGAAAGTAGTAATGGATACTGAAAAACATAGCACAGAAAAAAAGATATGGTGGTGGAAAAATGGTGCAAATTAAACGGGTAGCAACTCTGTATCGTGTATCTACAAAAGGGCAGCTAGATGGAAATGATATACCAATGCAACAACGATCATGTAGAGGAATGATTGAAAAGAAGGATGGTTGGAAACTGGTAAAAGAATATACTGAAAAAGGTGTATCCGGCTTCAAAGTATCCGCTTCTAATCGTGACGTGATCCAACAGGCTAAAGAGGACGCAGAAAATGGCTTGTTTGATGTATTGTTAGTCTTTATGTTTGATAGGCTTGGGAGAAAAGAGGATGAAACTCCCTTTGTGCTTGAATGGTTTGTAAACAAAGGGGTTGAAATGTGGTCAGTAATAGAAGGTCAGCAAAAAATTGAAGCACACACAGATCGGATGATCAATTATTTATGGTTTTGGCAGTCAAGCGATGAAAGTAGAAAGATCTCTGACCGCGTCAACGAAAAACATATGCAGATGGCCGAAGATGGTGTTTTCAGGGGAGGTGGTATCCCTTACGGTTATAAAAGTGTTGATTTAGGTAATATAAATAAGAAAGGGAAAGCACTGCATAAACTAGACAAGCACGAAGAAGAGTCAAAGATCGTACATAAAATATTCCGTTTAGTTCTCGAAGAAGGATACGGACAATTAAGAATATCTAAACTTCTAAATGAAGAAAATGTCCCGACAAGAAAAGCAAAGCAATGGGGGGGCTCCAACTGTAAATGTCATACTTAAGAATCCAATTTACAAAGGAGTGATGAGATACAGAACAGAAAAGGGAGACGAGATATTCTCAAAACAGATCCCTGAATTAATAATAGTCTCAGAAGAGGAATGGAAGACTGTACAGGAAATAAGAGAGAAAAAGAATCCTAAGAATTACAAAACAAACGAAGCATCCATTCCGATGAGCACTAAAGGGAGTTTGCTTTTAACTGGGATAGCCAGATGTGGTTGTTGTAACTCTAGATTGACATCGACTACATTTGTAAATAAATACAAAGCAGCTAGTGGAGAAATTATTAAATACAATCAGAATAAAAGTTATCGTTGTAGTGGGAAATTGCAAGGGAAAACGGATTGTAATGGACAGGCAACCTTTTCTTCAAAGAAAGTAGAGAGGCAAGTCTTGGAGAGAGTGGATATATACTTAAGTCAACTTAGCACCATAGATTTTCAATCACAAATTGAATCAATAAAACAGAATGTTTCTAATGAAGAAGAGGAGAAAATTAAAAAACTGCAAAGTATACTGGAAGGGCACTATGATGAGCTTGCGGCATTAAACGCTGAAGTTCCAAAAGCTATCATGGGTAAGAGCGCTTTCAATCCAGAAATGTTTAATAATCTTATTAAGAAAAAAGATAACGAAATTCAGGAAACTTCTGAAGATATCAAGGGAATAGAGAAACTATTATCTTAAAAAAAAGTGGAGTTATCAGAGATGGAGACTCTAAAAGATTACCTCCCAGTTTGGGAGGCCACTGAAAAACTTGCGTTTTTAATTTGTTAAGATTTATTTTAAATCAAAAAGGCTATATTTCGTTCATATTGGAACGGAATATAGCCTTTCTCTTTATCCTTTTACTTTGAGGCTTTTATGAGTGTAATGATTCGCTTGAGATTAACAGTAAATATGGCCATGGCACCTTGCATTTGCATGCCAACAAGACCCGAGGACGATGCAACATCATACCCGTGTCTATGCTTGAGTTCACTATTTTTTGCTTCAATTTTATAACGTTCTTTCGATTTTTCTTTGAAACCATCGCTATTTTGAAATGCCTCATGTTCCTTATGTTCGGTTCGATTTGATGGTTACAGAATAGGTTTTACTTTTCGCACCTTCTTTATAGCACCCGTCTTTCATTGGGCATACTTTGCATTTTTCAATGTCAAACATGTAGGTATTCTTTTGGTTATTATTCATACCTTTCTTACCTGTACGCGCTCTTTGAATCGCCAAATGTCTAGCTTTACAAACGTACATACCTGCATCTTTATTAAACTCAAATTCATCTTCTTTTTTACGAGTTCCTTGTGTGATATTAGGGTTTAATTTTGATATTAATTGTAATTCGTTGTGATTGGCATATTGAATATTATCTTTTTCAGAATAGGCAGTATCTCCAATGACGGTATCGATCTTCATACCTGTGTCACGACTTTTTTCAATGAGAGTTTGAAGTTGTTTTCCATCACTTTTCTCACCAGTCGTAACCACCGCAGCTGTAATAATTCGTTCTTCATTCATAGCAAGATGTGTTTTGTAGCCGAAGAACGAGGAGTCTGCCGTTTTGTGACTTATGCGTGCATCTGGATCATTGCTGAGTTGAAAGTGCTCATGGTGATCAGCTACGATTTCTTTTAAGTAGTTCAGCTTTTCTTTCACCTTTGGGTATTCACGGAGGGATTCTTCTTTTTCTACTGCATCTATAACTTTTTGGCAATAGTCCAGTTCATCAGACAATTCGTTCGTCGTTGTTTTCGGTGGGAATTTATCCTTCATTTTTTCATCGATCTTGTAAACGGATTTTCTCAACAACTTAGACTTTTGCATTAATATTTCTTTGGGTGATAGCTGATTAAATCGTGCTTTCGTATGGGTGGCATCCACAATAATTGCGCTGCTTTTGATAATTTCTTTTTCCAACGCGATCTCCACGGTCTTTTGAATAAGTATGTCGAGCAGGTTCACATCTTTCAAGCGAAGCCTGCGAAACTTTGTTAGTGAACTAGGATTAATGACTTCGTCTTCAGGTGCCATATCTAAAAAGTACTTAAAGGACATGTCATATTTAGAACGTTCCACAACATCCACATCGGATACATCGAAAATGGATTTCAACAATAGGTATTTGAACATTCGAATGGGAGGCACTGCATTGCGACCATTGTCGAGGCAGTATTTATGCTGCAATTCTACATGAACAAATGAAAAATCTACGAGATCATTTATTTGACGAAGCATATTATCTTTAGGTACGACGATATCGTATATGGCCATAAATGGACTAAGGTTAAGAGATTGTTGGTTTGAAATCATCCGAGACACCACCTGAAATTAATCATTTAATTATACAGGAGAACAGATATCCCTCCTCAAAAAAATGAGGAGGGATATCTGTTTATAGATGTTGGACTTTTTCAGTGGCCTCCTGCAATACAGAGATCATCTTCTAGAAGCAGTGTAGATGCCCTTTTACCGATTTTTATCCGGGTGAGTTTTTTATTGAACTAACGTTTCCCGTTTAGTTTAATGACTAATTCTGTGTTAATCATAAAAAATTCTTTATTTATTCTAGCTTAATAAGTTTGTCCTCCTCAATAAAATGTCAATTATAGAGCTACTAGACAACAAAATTGGGAGAAATTTATACAAGCAATCATGGCCTTATTTCAAATACATGAACGGCTTAGTTTATAATCATTGCTATTATATATCGAATGCGTTCTCTTATCATCAAAGTATTAAATTCAAAGTGTATGAGTGTCTAACTCATCCAATAACTTCAAGTATTTATCAAATAATTTTTCGGAATCCTTCACGTTGTATATTAAATGCTTTCTTTCCTCTTGTACTAGATTTGTTATATAATTCTCGATTTCATAAGTTGTAGGAATAGATTCAACATTTCTCACTATATTGTCTATTACAATTAGGATTGAATTTAAAATCTCAATAAAAACGACTAATGATAACTTTTCATCGATCAAAATTTTTGACTTGAAATTTTTGGATAAGGAGCTAACCACAGTTTGACATAGCTTGTTGAGAATATTCGAATATTTATCATCTATTATTAAACAGTGCCTAATGTCACCTATTGATGATAGCTCCGGCATTAAGTTATGCACGTATTGATTACTCGCTGTGGTAAAAAGAGTAGCCAGTTTTGAGTACGGTTTACCTATTAAATCCATCTTACTTTGAATTTTACTTTTTGTCGCTTGATCCTTGTTATCTCTATAATTAATGAGATCAGACTTTAAATCGACTAGATCATCGTCACTACAAGATAAAGTGAATTCATCTAAATACTTTGTTAATTTAGAGTTTAGCTGTTTAAAGTCTTTCATTCGCGTTACCACCTCTAGAATAAATTTAATCAGAAAAAACCATAGAAGCAGTGTTTGAACACTGCTTCTACTTATTTCTATAATATTAGAAGAACGAGTGACCACCAACTCTGTTCCATGTATGGAAATGGTAATAGTAACCAAACCCAAGACCTCCACCATGAATTTCAGGGCCAACTGCCTCTTTACCTCCACCAGCTCGCTCAGCAACCTTAGCTGCTCCCGATAAAGTTGTTGACCATACATCATTACCAGTAATTGTAGAATCTCCATTAAATGATTTTAATCTCAAAGCCGCATTACTTAAGGAGATAGAAGGTCCAATCCATACATCACCTTGCATTATTTTAGCGTAGTAATGGTCGTACTCTCTTTTATTTCTCAAGTTCATTGCAATTTCATCTGTTCTTGCAAATTCAATATGATTGATAATAATGACAGCAGCAATAAGAAGAAGTGATTCTATTAGCTTAGCGCCCACTATTTGCACAAGAGGAGCTAAAATTACCATCATTGGTTGAATAACTGAATCATTATTACTGATAGTTGACTTCTGTCCTGTTTCCTCATCCTCATATGTTATAGTTGCACCAAACCTTGTTGAATAATCATCGATTGTTAAAGCATATTGTTCTACAAGATTATTATCAATAGATTCAACAGACATTAAGGAAACAGGCGTAAGTTTTGATTCTTCATATGTAGTAAGAGTAGTCTCCAATGTCTCCTTATCTTGAACTAATATACCAACAACACCATCAATCTCAGTTTTCAATCTAATCTCTTGCTCATTATTAACCACAACCTCAACACCATCTAACTCCGTTGTGATGTTGTTATTCTGAGCTTTAACATTAGATGGAGTAATCACACCTACACTAACAAGAACAAATACAAGGAATGTTGCCAAGAATTTTACAAAATTTCTTTTAAGTAACATTGTATTGGATATCTCCCTTTTTTATAGTGTGTTTTGAAAAAACTAAAAACTAAGCTAACCTCCTTTTTCTCATATATTGTAAATATATACTAAAAAATAGTATTTATCAACAATAAATATAATTTATTTCATGTTATGGAATTTAAAACATAAAAAAATTTATATATAAAATTATTACATATTTATCCATTATCAAACTAGTCTAACTGGCAAACGAACTAAGGAGTCGAATAAGACACCAACTCTAACCCCCCCCCCCCCCCCCCCCGTTGCTCTTGGCCTAAGACGAACTTGCACTTAAACCTTGTTTATAACCTTGTCTCTACTACTGTTATATTTGACCATGATCTTAACAAAGTGAATATAAAAATTTGCATATTTACAGAGCTCATTTTAATAGTTATGTAATTAATCGTAACCTTTTATCTCATGCAGGAGTCGTTCTTTGGCCATTTTAAGGGGGTGAATTTCTCCGAAAAACTGCACTACCCTAGAAGAGGTTAAACGAGAGGTGAAAGCCTATATAAACTACTACACCATTGCAGATAACAGTGGAACCTAAAAAGGATGACCCCTGTGCAATACGTTTGGCAGGATGTATTTAAAACAGCTTCTACAGAAAAGAAGAAAATGATGTTAAGTATATTGCTAGAAGTGGTCTATATTAGTAAAGATAAAATATTGGTTGAAATCAAGGGTAGATTAAAAGAACTACTCCGGTCATCTATTCAGAGAGAGTATGGAAACGAAGAACTCAATTTCTGAGAGAATAAGGTCAGTGGTTCGAGCCCACTACAGATCATACAGGAGAAGCTTTACGATGTAAGGCTTCTCCTCTTTTTTAAACAAAATTTAAATAGAACATAAATTCAACGTAAGGTTCGTCTTCTATACTTGGTTTTGAGATCAACATAGAATACGACGAGGAGAGAACTTATGAATTATTCAAGTCCATTTACATCAAAGATAGCCAGAGTAGGGATCGCGGGTACACTGGCCTTATTGCTGGCAACAAGTCCACTTGTGAACATGAATTATACTGCGGCTCAGGCAGCGCCCACATCTGGAACTGTAGAATCTGCTGTACATAACACACGGAAAGATACCCTAGAGCAGACCCCGATTCAATACCAGATCCAGGCTCGATTAAATGAGAAGGACATGACAATCCAGGGGAGCGAGAAGGTAACGTATCACAACACAAGCAAGGATACAATCCAGCAGCTGGTCCTTCATACATATGCTGATGCAAACCTCTCCAAGTCTACACAGGCGAGCATGTACCAACAGCATAATGAAAAGATTAGATCACCCGGAGAAGACAGCGGAGGACTTTCTGGGTGGCATCGATATTCAGGCTGTAACAGCAGATAGTCAATCGCTGGATTTCCACAAGGAAAACCAAGCGTTGACCGTACAGTTGAAAGAGCCCGTTCAACCAGGCGAATCTGTAGCGATCCAACTGGAATTCCAGCTGAACATTCCATACGGGTCGCAGCGAATTTCCTACTACAAGGATATGATTAATGGTGCACACTGGTTTCCGGTGATGTCTGTCTACGACGAAGTTAAGCATCAGTGGAACAAGGCACCGTATAGTCGAACCTTTGAGAGCGATTATTACACCTCATCAGACTTCGATGTTCAATTAAATATTCCTGATAAGTATCAGGTAGCCATGCCGGGTATGATCACCACTCGAGACAGTACAGAACAGGGGCGTAAAGTTGTTTCTGCTGTAGCCAAGAATACAAGGGAGTTTGTTTTCTTTGCCAGTCCAAACCTTCAAGTGGAGAGCGTTACTCGTAAAGGTCTGACGGTGGAATATTATTATTCCAACGATGATCCTTCCAAGAAAGAGCTGGTTGACCGATACATTAATCAGGCATTCAAGGTTATTGATTTTTATAGTGAGAAATATGGCAAGTATCCCTATCCCGAGTTCCGCATTGTCGAGACGTATGTACAGGGCGTCGCTGTGGAGTATGCGAGGCTAATTCAGATGGGGCAGATTCCAAGCGGTGCTGTTCCAGAAGAAGATACAACATTTGTTCATGAAATAGCACATCAGTGGTTCCATGCGTTGATCGGTAATAATTCGGAGATAGAATCTTTTCTGGATGAAGGCTTTGCTGATTTCTCCATGGTGTATTTTGCTGAGAAACAGGGAGACAAGCTAAATGGTTTCAGATCCATACAGTTTGATACTGCACCCATAGATATGACCATTGCGTCAACAAACGATGAGGCAGGAGATTTGGCCGGTCTGGTCTATTATCAGAAGGGAAGACAAGCGATCTATCAGCTTTACCGTTCCGTCGGTGAAGAGAAATTTGATGAGTTGATGAAGACATATTTCAAACGCTACGTGTACCAAAATGCAACGGTAGAGGGGCTACTTCATACCATTGAAGATGTGCTCGGTAAAGAAGTACGTTCAGAAATGCAGATGGCCCTATATCAGCCTAACTTTGTCTTAAAGCAGGAATATCAATTATCACAAGAAGAGACCGCCGCCTATGTGCATGACATCTTACAACTACAGTATCAGACTGTCATGAGTATGATCCCTGATCTGCCTTATGAAGTGATGAATCGATTGATGGAAAAAATACTTCAGGGCGAGAAATTAACCATTGTGCTCAGCGATCAGGTGAGTAAGCTTGCAGCTAAACAGCAGGAAAATATGGTTCATCAGTTGACCGGATTCCTTGATATGAGCGGTGTGAAATACGACGTTATACGGGATCGCAAGGAACTGAAGCAAAAGATGAAAAAAGAGATCGGCAACAGCAACCTTATTGTAATTGGCAACGCGAAGTCAAACGGTCTGGTGCAGGCTTTAAAATCCAGCATGATCGATCGGGCGAAACAGACAGGTTTTCCTTGGAAGAATACTATGAATGAACCTCTCGCTGCTGGTGCATATGTGATCAAACATCCCTATAACCAGAATCGATTGATGCTTCACTATTTCTGGAATGAGGATCATCTGAGTGATGCAGCATATGAACCTTTTAAGCTGAAAATACAGGAGTCTATCGGATTCACTAACGATTTTTACCAATACAATCTATTGGACAACCAAGGCAAGGAGAAATCCAATAAAAAAATAGCGAATCCCATATCTTCATTGTTTGCGGAGCAATAAGTCATTGGCTTTAGAAACGTGAAGAAAGCATCCCTTGTGACACGACGAAAAGACTTGTTTAAGAGAACATCTATATTGCAGTTTCTTCCTCTAATCAGGTTAGCCAATTGTTATTGGTTAGCCTGTTTAGTCATTTTAACAAAAGCAAACCGATGGTTGCATAACTCACTCCCCTTCAAAGGAAAGATATAACCTTCAAAAAGTCTAAAAGGGGATAAAATTTTATGTTGTTTTGCAAACCAGTCTTGGAATATTAGGGCCATAAAATGGGTATGATGCTTTAACAGAAAGGTAACTTCATGAATATACTTATCGTGAGAAAACAATAGGAGGGATTAATATGAAGGATCAACATTATCCGGGCATGCCATGGAAAGAGACAGTCACTGATCACAACGGTAAGGAAAGCAAAGGAATTAACAAAATGAAAGCGTATTCATATAATACAGGCATTCGCTCTATCATTCGTGTTATTCAGGGGCCGGCTGCGAATATGGGTAATGTTGTTGATCTCTCAAATCTACTAAAAGTCACATCGGAATTAGTATTCTTCTCTCCATTGGACATTGTCACCCTGCACGTTAAGGAGGTTGTGTAACATGTCAATGGTTGAAAAAAATATCCAGGCAGAACAGACTGCTAATGTCACAGCCAACAGTTTCACTTCGCCTTATGATTATTGCGATGCAGAATCCCGACGGATGTACACGCCTCAATTTGATAAAAAAATGGACAATCCTATGTATACCGCTGTAATGGCGGGTCTTCAATCGATCTATTGGTTTCGGGCGATCAAGGTAAAGGGGCTTATCCCCGATGCCATGGCGGATTATTATGCCACGTATTCTACCAATCATAATCACATCGGAGGAATTGGACTAGCCTACTCAAACAGCCCGACAGGACCATGGACGAAACACGGACAGGTATATCTGGATACTGTGGTTGGGAATTCGACGGAAACTCCATTTGTAATCTGGAACGATGTTGAACAATTATTCTTCATGTATTATCAACAAAACGGGCTGGGGATTAATCAATCAACCGCACTTGCGACATCTGTGGACATGATCAATTGGACAAGAGTGGGTTTGATTTTGGATAAACCTCCCGGTTTTCCGGGTGATGGGCATACGGGATACTTCTCATGCTTCAGAAATGGCGGCAAATGGATCGGTTTCTCGGTGATGGGCGGGGGTGACTTTGGCCGTAAATGTATCTGGCATTCTCATGACGGGCGCTGCTGGTTAGCTGATCCCAGACCATTATTGGGTGGTAATGATGCCACTTTAACTGCGGCAGAGAACATTTCGAGATCCAATGCTGGTGTATTTATGTATAAAGGAAGCATGTGGTGGCTAGGCATGTTGTCAGCTTATGCTTCAGGTGGGGCTGCGACCGTAGCCCGGCCTGCGATCGCCAGGATCAGCGCAGACTTTCGACAGCTGCTGGATAAACCTTCAGATATACATTTTCCGGCATTGACCTGGGAAACGACGAACATGCAATCCATGATGGTGTCTGTTATGGACGGTGTAGTGTACGTGTATTACAATACCGATCATAATATCGGTGTAGCCTATTCGGTGGGGGTGTAGAGATGGTTATACGTGATGCAGCGGGTCAGATCGTCCCCTTCGGCAAGGTCCACAAACAGCTTGTGGCCGATTTTCTTCACGGAACGTTACCGGACTGGCTTGAGGTGGTGGGTACACCAACGTTTGAGCCTTTGCCTGATAGAGGAACCATTACAGTCACAACAGCGGCAACGGCAGGAGCATCCGCAGAGTTGAAAATGAAGCATCTGATTGATAGCTCGAAAGTAACCGCTATTGCGTTCACATTGGAAGCGTTACAATTGAACGGGAATATTGGTATCTCGGTTCAGGTCGGCATTAAATCAAAGGATAGCAAAGCAGGAATCACCTTTTTTCAGAACGTCAATCAGAAGTATGGTATGGTTCGTGCCTATAAAGCAGACGGAACGTACACCGATTTCAAGCAAAACATGGTGTTCTTCACCACACATGGCATAGCAGGAGATGAGGCACAGAACCGTAAAAATCTCACTGTGCTGCTCTGTACTGGATTACAGTTCTCAGCTGGGTTCGAGAGACCGTCTGTATGGCTTGGTGCAGATGACCAGTATGGCGGTGTTGCTGCTGATCTCAGCGGTGGACTGTTCCAACATGGAAACCTGCAATGTCTGTTAAAATTGACAACAAGCCCGGCAGAGGCGAAGTATTTCAAATGTGCACAGGTGAAGGTCGATCTCTGGAGCAACTGATTGGTTAGACAGGTTGGGGAGGCATTTGACGATGAACACGATACATTATTCAGCAGAATCACTTGAAAATGTGGAGCAGTTACTAACTTTATATGAAGCTTTGGGATGGAACTCGCTGAACCTAACCCTTGATGAGTTGGAGCGTATGTGCAGACAGAGCTGGTATGCATTATATGCGTATGACCAACAGCGCTTGGTCGGTATGGGGCGTGTAATATCCGATGGGGTCATCACAGGCATCATATGTGGAGTAGGTGTTCTGCCTGACTACCAATCCCGAGGAATCGGTAAGGAGTTGTTAACACGAATCATTGAACATTGTGAGAAAAATAAGGTGATTCCACAATTGATGTGCACCGAAGGTTTGGCAACCTACTACGAAAAACTCGGATTTGAGAGATTTAGCATTGGAATGACGAAGAGAATAAAGCGATAAAAGCTGTTCGTGAGGATAAACATGTATGATCTGTCCTAACGATAAAACGTATTTTTAGAAGTCGCAATATAAGCGGCTTCTTTTTTTTGTTATAAATAATCATTTACAAACACAATTAAATTGTGTACAATCAAATTGTTAACAAAACAAAAACGAGTAATCATGTTTGAACCAATAAAATTAAATTCGAAGAGGAGTCTTTCACATGAAAACATTATATGAAACTACAGTAATTAATACAGGCGGACGTCAAGGAATCGTACAATCCCCAGATAACGTGTTTATGTTAGATGTCGCTGCACCCCCTGAACTTGGAGGCAAAGTAACGACGGCTACGAATCCGGAGCAACTGTTTGCAGCAGGATATAGTGCTTGTTTTAACTCCGCGCTGGAGTTCCAATTGAAGAAACACAAAGTTGAAATTGAAAGAAGTACCGTAGCTGCAACCGTAATGTTGGTGACGGACTCTGAGGATAACGGCGTGAAGCTTCAAGTAGATTTGGAAGTTAAAATTCTCGGTCTGGATGAGGAAACGGCTAATAAATTTGTGAAACTTGCCCATGACTACTGCCCATATTCCAAAGGAATCAAAGGGAACGTGAATGTTAACGTGGAACTGGCGTAATCATTGATACTATGTATAGTTGAGTAGAAACCTCCGAGAAATCGGAGGTTTTTTGGTGTTTTATACAGAAGAATCAAATTCTCCCTTTAATATGGGTTATAATGGTATGAGGACTAAACAAAGCTGCTGAAAGGGGAATGTACTCATGATGGATTTTAGCAAACCACCCCATGGCTCTGAGACTGATACCCACCGTCAACGTCATCAGGAAGATGAACAGAAATACCTGTCCGGAGGAAAGAGCATCTGGTATGAGATTAGCAATTGGCTCATTCTCGGAGGCATCCTCTTGGTCATTTTCTTATTATTTAAATACGTATTCTAAATAGACACACAACCGGGCGAATCCCCATATGATGCATTACATCAGTAAGCACTTGGGGAAATGGGGAATCCGGGATGGCAAAGGCAAAAGGAAAGAAAGCTCCCGCGTTGAAGAGCGACAAAATTCGTGTGTCCATGAAGTTGGTCACTTCGGATGTATGCGAGAGATGTAAAACACCCTGTTCACGAGGAATGGAGTACGCTGCACGAATGAGAATTGAAGGGGCAGTAGGCAAAGGTGTCCCCTGTATACTGACCCGCCATACTTCTTCGTAACTCTTCATGTAATTCCGTATATATAACAATAATAGGATAGGGGCATCCTTTAATGAGGATTGCCTCTTTTTGCGTATTCCAAGGGGTGGAAAAAATGTTGGATAAAAAATGAAAAATGATGAAAAACAGCGCAACTTTGTGGATGAATCTGCAGTATAAATGTACAACAGCTAGCAGCAGGGGAGGGAATATTGACGGGATGAAATGGAAACGAATATTGCTTTGTGTCATGGTATTCTCCTTGCTCGGCGGGTCTTTATTGTTTGCGGATTCAGTGAACGAGAAGATTCGAGTTCTCATTAACGGCAAGGAAGCAGCTGACGGAGGTTATCTCATTGATGGAACGACCTATGTACCTGTAAGGGAAGCCGGAGGCGTCGTCAAATGGGATAGCAGTAACAAGAGAGTAACGGTGATCAAACCGAATGTACATATTTTTCTCTTCAAGGGAGACACTGTATTTGGTAACGTTAACGTGGGCAAACTGAAATTCAATGTATTTTCACAAGTGGACAGTTTAACAGCAGATGTAGCTGCCGTGAAAGTAACAATCACCAATCCAAGCGGTCAGGTGAAGGATATCCAGTCACAGGAGCTTACAACACAGAAGGATAACTTCTGGTTCCGCACGTATGATTTTACGTACGATTTCAGTCGTGCTGGCAAGTACCAAGTCGGTTTTCATATTAAAGAAAATGCAAACAGCAACTACGTCCTGGTAGCGGAGAAAATCATTACAGCGCTGAACGATTGAAGCGAATGTAACGCTGCCCTTTTAAATTGACCTGGCTCAATGAACATGTTACGATATGCAAGGTTACACAATTTCTATTTATAAAGCGAGGTATTTCAATGAGCGATCACACACATGAACACGGCGATGGCTGCGGATGCGGGCAAGACCACGACCACGACCACGAGCATGAAGAAGTCCTTCTCACATTAACAGACGAGAACGGCCAAGACGTGGAAATGGTTTTGGTGGAGACGTTTGACGTGGAGAAGCATGTTTATGCGCTCCTGCTGGAACGTAACAATCCTGAAGCTGACGGCATCATCCTGCGTATGGAAGAAGAAGACGAGGAAATGGTGCTCTACAATATTGAAGACGAAGAAGAGTGGAACCGCGTTGAAGCGGCTTACAACGAACTCGTTGCATCACAAGAGTAGTCAATCTTTTGGAACATAGCATGAAGGCTCCTTGATTTCAAGGGGCCTTTTGTTTGTTTTCAAGAGTTATGCGAGCATTATCAAGACTGTATTGTAAGAAAAATAGACGGAAAAATGCAAAATTTCTTGTCTCATAAAATAAAAAAGGACCAAGCTTAAGGCTTGGTCCTTCAAGTTCATTCCAGTGATGGAGTTGTTTTAGAAAATGGCATCGGCTTCCACGATCACTTTAACGTTGGTTACGCTGCGATCTTCGGGTCCTTTGACGGGTAATCCAACTTCGACATGATCGATGATGTAGTCGATGTTTTCCTGGGTGATAACCTCACCCGGTAACAGGATTGGAATTCCTGGCGGATAGACATAGATGAATTCCGAGATAATACGTCCTGCGGATTCCTTGAATGGAATCACTTCGGTATCACCGTAGAATGCATCACGTGGAGTCAGCATCAACTGTGGAATATCCGGAACTTTTACTACCAGTTCATGGGCCGGGTTGACTTGATAATAGGTACGGGAGAGATCCTGCAAAGCGTTCAGCAAGATATCCACGCTGTCATCCGTATCTCCTGGCGTGATGAGACACAGAATATTGTACATATCACTAAGTTCGACCTCAATGTTGTAATGTTCGCGCAGCCAGTTCTCTGTCTCATATCCTGTGATGCCCAGATGGCGGACATGGATCGTTACTTTGGTTGGATCATAGTTGAAGGTCGCTTCTGTACCCAGCAGCTCTCTACCGAAGCAATACAGGCCATCCATATCGTTAATCGAACGTCTGGCAAACTCAGCTAGTTCAATCGCCTTCTGTGCAATCTCACGACCGTGGAGTGCCAGGTTACGTCTGGATGTATCGAGTGAAGCTAGCAAAATATATGAAGTTGATGTTGAGGTGAGCAGACTCAGGATCGTCTGTACACGCTGTGGATTCACGAACCCATTCTTCGTGTTCAGGTTGAGTACGGAACTCTGTGTCATGGAGCCACCAAGCTTGTGAACACTGGTTGCAGCCATATCGGCACCTGCTGCCATCGCAGACAACGGCAGATCCTCATGGAAATGAATGAGTACACCGTGTGCTTCATCAACGAGGACAGGGACTTGATAGCTGTGTGCAAGCTCAACAATCTCTTTTAGATCGGTAACCACGCCGTAATAGGTCGGGTTAATCACCAGCAATGCCTTGGCATCTGGATGACGCTCAAGTGCGCGACGGATAGACTGTGTAGTCACTCCGTGGTCAATGCCTAGATTGGCATCTTGTGAAGGAGAAACAAATACGGGTTTGGCGCCTGAGAAAATAATGGCGGACAGAACCGATTTATGCACATTACGGGGCACAATAATTTTGTCACCCGGTGAACATACAGACAGAATCATGGTCATAATGGCACTGCTTGTGCCTTGTACACTAAAATAGGTATAATCGGCTCCGAAGGCATCTGCTGCCAAAATCTGTGCTTCCTGAATGACACCGGTTGGCTGATGCAGGTCATCCAACGGTGCGATGTTAATCAAATCTATGGAGAAGGCATTATCGCCAATAAATTCACGGAATTCGGTATCCGCTCCCAATCCTTTTTTATGGCCCGGAATATGAAACTGTACCGGATTGAGTGCCGCATGATTTTTTAAAGCGGTAAACAGCGGCGTACGGTGGTGATTCATCAGTGCTGTCACAACCCTTCCTAATAAAATTGGTAAACAAAGATGAGTATAGCAAATTAAGAACCGAATGCAACAGTATAATCGACAATTTTTTAAATTGCCGAGATTTGGGCACATTCCCCACGGTTACACTAAGGATAGGGAATAGGCAAATGAACACCGAAAGGGGAAAAAGAATGCAAACCGATACAAAACCAGCCAAAATTTTGCGATCACCATTTTTTATCGCGATGTGGCTGACACTTTTTCTAGTTGAAATTATCAAAGGGGCCCTGTTGGTAGCTGTTCTGCCCGTGTATATGGACAATATACTGGGTCTGTCTGCAGGCGTCATTGGTGTGGCATTTGCTCTTCAATATCTGGGTGATAATCTGTTCCGGGCGCCTTCCGGCTGGGCAGCAGAACGGATCGGGTTCCGCGCAACGATGGTTACAGCATTAATCTGTACCTTAATCGCTGTTATTATGATCCTTTTTCTCAAAAGTGCCTTTGGACTGGCCATGGCCTGTCTCATTCTTGGAATTGGTACGTCACCACTCTGGCCTTGCGCCATGACAGGGGTGACTGCGATGTCAGGCCCACAGAACAAGAATGGTACAGCAATGGGGGCGCTGGAGATGGCTGCTCTCGGCGGAACGGGGCTTGGACCTATAGGCATGAACTGGCTGCTGGAGCGCACGCATCATGATTATCGAACCATATTCCTCGTGCTGATGGGATGTGCCATACTGGTTATCCTAGTAGCGATGATTCTTCCTGGACGTGTCATTGTTGAAGGAGAGCATGCCGTGCAAGCAGCGAAGAATAGTGATGTGAAATATCCAGCCAAACCCAATCTGCTCACGCCGTTCATACGGCTGCAAAAGAGTGTAAAGGGCACACTGCAACGGGTACGCAGCACGCTTAATGTTAATCCGCTCGTGTATCCTGCCTTGTTCATGCAGTCGTTTGTCATCGGGCTGCTCAGTCCAGTAATCACGCTATATACACGCACAGACCTGCACATCTCACCGAACCTTTACAGTTTGTTGTTGATTGCGGGTGGTGGAATAACCGTTATAGCCTTACTGCCTGTAGGTAAAATGGTAGACAGGTTCGGCACGAAACCGTTCCTGAATGTTGGTTTTTTGATGGCGGCAGCGAGTCTGTTCGCATTTTCCTCCATAACGTCCATTCCAGTGGTGTTTGGCGTTGTCATGCTGGTGGGGATCAGTTATGCCATGATTTTGCCAGCCTGGAATGCTTTTGTAGCTACGCTGATTCCCAAAGGGGAGCGGGGAGCGATCTGGGGATTCTTCCTTACATTGCAGGGATCAGGCATGGTTGTAGGCCCCATTGTATCCGGTCTGCTGTGGGACCACGTTAGCCATCCGGCTCCATTCATCGGGAGTGCCATTGTCATGGCAGGACTTGCCGTAGTGCACTTTGTATTATCCCGGAATCCGTTTCGTACCGCTCCGGCCAAATAAGTAAAAGTAAAGGGAGTTCCGTCAACCGTCGTGGTTACTGGAACTCCCTTTTAGCGTGGCGGGTTGTTGTTCGCGCCACGTCATTCAGTGCAAATATCCTTTGCACATATATAACTACTTAGCTTAAGACAAAGACATTTTATAAAGCGGCAGCAAGGTTAGGAACGTTGAACGGGCCGTTTCCAGGAACTTGTCCCCATCCGCGACAAGCGGATCATCCCGATCAATACGCAGTCCACACATCACCTCGGCTTTTTTCACTGTCTTCAGCTTGGTAATGATTGTTTCATAATCCTCATCCTGCATGTCTTTTTGCAGTGTGCCGTGTGGTGCCATATGGTCCATGGACCAATAGTACTCCCCAGGCAGAGTGCTGCGCACCTCGTCCAATTGGCGTTCAAGCCCTTCGGCGAACGTGGATTTGTTTGGACTTTCATAGATAATCGCAAAGATAACAAATATATGTGTATCGAACATGCCCACTTCAAAGTGAGGCAGAGCTTTGTAACCTCTTTTGGAAGATGCCCAGGATACCCACGTATCCTTCGGAGGATTGACGGTACGCCGCGCATGCTTGGCTACATGCACATACATCTCTTCCCCGCATAATTCAGTCAGGTAGGGCGCAAGTTCAGTACCCAACACTTCCAGCTTTGGCCGAACGCGTTCAATCAGCACTTCCATGCGCGGCTCCAGACCGGGAACCTGAAATACATCAAAATCCTTGCTGTTAAAACCCAAGAAAGTCATCTGTACTCCTCCATTTCGCGTCCATTATATCATGAAAATCGGGGGCTTGCCCCTGTGCTCCTGCGGAAAGCTGCGATCCAGAGGTCCTTTCGGTGAAAAATAGTCAAATAACCAAGTACCCTTACATAAAATGAAGTATAAAATAGGGTAAGCCGATTGAGTAGAAGCGATTGAAGACGAGGGCCGGAGCAAATCCGGTACAGATGGAGGGAGTGCCGTGAATAAGAGTTATGAAGTTGAATATTGCAATCTGGAGCTGCGGTTCAACCGTCGGCATATCCAAAATTTGATCAAAGACCTTATTCGTGAGGGGTATTCACTATATTGGAGCGAGGACGAATCCTTTTTTATCCTGTCTGTCCGTACCGGCCGCAAGCTGGTAAAGCTCCGTTTTCAACAGACACGCAGTGGGAACTATAAGATGACAGGCGATTATATTATCAAGGACGCCAAGCTGGCAGAGTGGCTGGAGAAGCTGATTGGAGATACACGCGGGCATGCGGTTGTGAAGAGGTTCAAGGATCAGCAGATGACCGTGGAGAACATTTTGTTCGGTGAAGTCATTCGTCTCGTTGAAGTGTCCGGATTCAAACAGCGTGTCATTTTTCAAAAGGAACCTGCGCCAACGGCGGAAGAGATGGAAGAAATGTTCCTCTCGCGCGAAGGCGAGGAGCGACTGATGTTGTTGCGCATGGAAGTGGACGATGAGCTGGAGCGCCTGTACACGGCCATGCAGATGGATAATATCGAAAAAGCAAATGCTTGTCGTGAAGTCTTAAAACAGCTGTCTGGACATCTGCTAATGCTGGAAGGCTGATCAAGAGAAGGCCGTATTTATGAAAATACGATGAACACCTCAGCAGATTGGGGTGTTTTCTCGTTGCGTAACTGTGCCACGGGGTTCACTTCTATACATAAAACCGTTAAAATGGGAGTATTGTTGAGAATTTATTTCAATAAAATTAATTGGAGCAAAGGATGGAGGACCAGATGACAAAACAACAAATTGGCGTAATTGGCCTGGCTGTCATGGGCAAAAATTTGGCCCTTAACATTGAAAGCAGAGGTTTCTCGGTATCGGTATATAACCGTTCCCCGGAGAAAACCAATGATCTTCTGAAAGAAGCTGAAGGTAAAAACCTGACAGGCTCATTCTCCATTGAAGAGTTCGTAGCATCCCTGGAATCCCCACGCAAAATTTTGATCATGGTACAAGCCGGCAAAGCGACCGACGCTACTATTGAACAACTGCTTCCTCACCTGGACGAAGGCGACATCATCATTGATGGAGGGAACGCATACTTCCCTGACACGCAACGTCGCAGCAAAGAGTTGGAAGACAAAGGAATTCGCTTCATCGGTACAGGTGTATCCGGTGGTGAAGAAGGCGCATTGAAAGGCCCTTCCATTATGCCGGGTGGACAGGAAAGTGCTTATAAACTGGTTGAACCGATCCTGACGGCGATCTCGGCCAAAGTCGGTGACGATCCATGTTGTACATATATTGGACCTGATGGTGCCGGACACTATGTGAAAATGGTACATAACGGTATCGAGTACGGAGACATGCAGTTGATTGGTGAAGCGTACCACTTGCTCAAATCCGTATTGAACGTTTCCGTTGAAGAGCTTCATGCAATCTTTACGGAATGGAACCAAGGGGAGCTGGATAGCTACCTGATCGAAATCACGGCAGATATCTTCTCCAAATACGATCCTGAAACTGGCAAACCAATGGTTGACGTTATTCTGGACGCTGCTGGACAAAAAGGAACAGGTAAATGGACAAGCCAAAGCGCGCTGGATCTCGGCGTACCATTGTCCATGATTACAGAATCTGTATTCTCCCGGTTCTTGTCTGCGATGAAGGACGAGCGTGTAGCAGCTAGCAAAATCCTGAGTGGACCAGCGACGGAAGCCTTCTCTGGCGACAAAAAGGCATTCATCGAGAGCGTGCGTAAAGCCCTCTTTGCAAGTAAAATCGTATCCTACGCACAAGGATTTGCACAAATGCGTGCAGCTTCCGATGAGTATGGCTGGGATCTGAAATACGGTAACATTGCCATGATCTTCCGTGGTGGTTGCATCATCCGTTCACAGTTCCTGCAAAACATCAAGGAAGCTTATGATAAAGACGCAGCACTGAAAAACCTGCTCTTGGATCCTTACTTCCAAAACATCGTTGAGTCTTATCAAGGCGCTTGGCGTGAAGTTGTAGCTGCGGCTGTAAAACAAGGTGTTCCAGTACCTGGCTTCTCCAGCGCACTGTCTTACTACGACAGCTACCGTACAGAGCGTCTGCCAGCAAACTTGCTCCAAGCTCAACGTGACTACTTCGGTGCTCACACGTTCAAACGTGTGGACAAAGAAGGCAGCTTCCACCACAATTGGATGGAGTAGTACCACATATATGAGTCGATGAGATTTGGCTAAAGGGCCCTTACGCAGGAGCTTTGGCCTGTTGAGAGACTCGAAAGAGGCTTGGCGTTCCGGTTATTTCCGGTTAACGCCAGGTCTCTTTTCGTTTTATACAGCGGTGTTATTTGTGAAAGTACTTCAGTATGATCTGGCATCCTTAAGATGCGGAAGCTACTTGATCTGCATTGGAAGTATTCATGGATGTTCGAAATGAAGTCGTAAGGCGATGGTCTTTCCCAGTCCGCAGGGCTGTGTTATGATAGGACAAAAGTGCTCACGAATTGCTTGGATTAAAGGAGTGTACACCTTGAGCAAGTCTAACAATATTATTCTCATCGGCATGATGGGAACCGGCAAATCAACCGTCGCTGACATGCTTGCACGCGAGCTTGGTTACCGATTGATTGATGTGGACGCCGCGGTGGAGAAAGAGGAAGGCTGTACGATTCCAGAACTGTTCACTGGCAAGGGCGAGACGTATTTCCGTGATGCTGAGAGTCGCATGTTGTGCTCGGTACTGGAGAAAAAGTCACAGGTGATAGCGACCGGCGGTGGTGTAGTGCTGCGTTCGGATAATTGTGACGTGATGTCGAAGAATGGTTGGGTCGTTGCCCTGACTGCTGATCCGGCAGTGATTGTAGAGCGTGTTAGCGGTTGTGACAATCGTCCGCTTCTCGCAGGCAATGCAGAGGAACGCATTCAGACGATTATGGAAGAACGAAAAGATGCATATCGGTTCGCGCATTATACGGTGGATACAACCGAGTTATCCGCTGGTGAAGTGACTCGTTTAATTTTAGCGCATTACCGCGTCTAAGCTTGTTATCATCGAAGTTTGTTGCTTGATAAAGAGTGGCAGATATAGAAAACGGGCCATATTGGCCCGTTTGCAGGAGTGGAGTAGAGTAGAGTCACGAATTTATAGTGTCTTAGCTCCGATTCTTTCTAGTCTTCCTGTTGCCATTGAAGCATGCCGCCGACCATGTTCGTACAGCCTTCATATCCGAGTTGCTGCAGATATTCACAAGCACGTTCACTGCGGTAACCGCTACGACAGATGATGATAATCTCGCCTGACTTATCAATCTCAGACAGTCGGTCTGGAATCTGTCCAAGCGGAATATGCTTGGCTCCTTCGATCATGCCTTGTGCGACTTCATCGTCCTCGCGGACGTCTATCATCTGCAGCTTCTCTCCCGCCTGTAAACGGCGGCGCAGCTCAGACGTTTCAATTTCAGCTATTTGTGTCATATTCAGGTCCTCTTTTCTGTATGGACTTAACGCCTATAATGATACCCAAGCGATGCACGGAATGTCAATTTGGCCACAATATAATCAATGAAGGAGAATTTCATCCATGGACGTTATTGTTAAACCAACCCCCACTCTGAACGGGGAAATCGGAGCTCTGTCCTCCAAAAATTACACTACCCGCTATTTGCTGGCTGCTGCGTTGGCAGAAGGCACAAGTACCATTCATTTCCCGGCACACAGTGAAGACAGTGACGCCATGCGCAGATGTATTCGCGATCTTGGGGCAGTGCTTGAAGAGGACGACAGCAAGATTGTGATCCAGGGTTTTGGCAGCCATCCGCGTGATGTGCGTGAATTGAATGTAGGGAATGCGGGTGCTGTACTTCGTTTTCTGATGGGAGTTACGGCGCTCTGTCCTGAAGTTACCTTTGTGAATATGTACCCGGATTCGCTCGGCAAACGGCCACATGATGATCTGATCGATGCACTGGGTCAACTGGGTGTAGAAGTACAACACGAACAAGGACGCCTGCCGATTACAATTAAAGGCGGTAACGCCAAGGGTGGGCACATTCGTGTATCCGGCTCCGTCAGCTCCCAATATCTGAGCGCACTGTTATTTGTTACGCCTTTGCTTGCAGAAGACAGCACCATTGAAGTCCTGAATGACCTGAAATCCAAAGTCGTGATCGGGCAGACCTTGGAAGTGCTGGAGCAGGCAGGCATCGTTATCCATGCAAGTGATGATTACATGTCTTTCCGTGTACCAGGTGGACAGGCTTACCAGCCGACGACCTACACGGTTCAAGGAGACTACCCGGGCTCAGCAGCGGTTCTTGCCGCAGCTGCGGTTACACAGTCTGATGTGAAAATTCTGCGCCTGATGGAGCAGAGCAAACAGGGTGAACGTGCCATCGTTGACGTTCTACGCATGATGGAAGTGCCGTTGACACATGAGAACGATGTGGTACACGTTCAAGGCAATGGCAGACTGAAAGCGATCGAATTCGACGGGGATGCCGCGACGGACGCCGTTTTGGCTATGGTAGCCGCAGCTGTGTTTGCGGAAGGCACGTCACGGTTCTATAATGTAGAGAACCTGCGTTACAAGGAATGTGACCGAATCACCGATTATTTGAACGAACTGCGGAAGGCAGGAGCGAACGTCGAAGAGCGTCAGGCTGAGATTATCGTACAGGGACGTCCGGAAGGCGTTGAAGGCGGCGTTGAGATTAACGCTCATTACGATCATCGCGTAATTATGGCCCTGACTGTCGTTGGTCTGCGTTCCAAAGAACCGCTTCGTATTCGGGATGCACACCATGTAGCCAAGTCTTATCCGCAATATTTCGATCATTTGCAAGCGCTTGGCGCCTCGGTTCAATGGGTAAAAGAGTGAAATAACTGAAAACTTGTCTTTTGAACACGCACTTTAATCAGAAAAGGATGGTGCTTGAACATGGAATTTAACAACCCTACTCGTGAAGAAATTGGACACCTTTTGCGCAATGCAGGCAACATCGCAGTCGTCGGCTTATCAGACAAATCGGATCGCACGTCCTATATGGTAGCAGAAGCCATGCAGAGCAGAGGCTATCGCATCATCCCGGTTAATCCACAGGTTCAAGGTGAGATCCTTGGAGAGACGGTATATGCCACGCTTGCGGATATCCCAGAGCCGGTAGACATTGTGAACGTGTTTCGCCGCGAGGAGTTTTGTGCGGATGTGGCTCGTGATGCGGCTGCCATCAAAGCGAATGTATTGTGGCTGCAGCTTGGCATCCATAGCGATGAAGCGGTCCAGATTGCTGCGGAGAACGGTATGACAGCGGTAACGAATCGTTGTATCAAGGTAGAGGATTCCATCGTTCTGCGCGGCGCTGGACGCGGCTGAGAAGCCCGTTCACCTGTGATCGGATGATCTCCTGATCGCACCCAATTGAATGTGTGTAGGATGAATCCCGTTAACTTGAAGTTGACGGGATTTTTTCTGTGCTATTTTTGCCGTATTAATTACCAATTGGTTACTGTTTTGCTTTGACAAAACGTTGCGTAAAGCTTACCATCTAGGATAGAAAGGAGAGGTCGCCATGAATTGGCTCGGATCCTTGCAGCAGCTCGGACGAGCGGTAATGCTGCCTACAATGGTCCTGCCCGCCGCCGCAATTTTGCTCAGTGTGGGCAGTCTGCCCTGGAACGCCTGGGGATTGGAAGTTGTCGGTGAAGTGTCTACCGTGGCCGGACACGGTATTTTTTATTTTTTACCGTATCTGTTCGCTGTCGGTGTAGCCCTGGGACTCTCCAACCAGGCCGGGCAAGCGGGACTCGCTGCGCTGGCTGGTATCGTGATATATGATCAGGTGACTCGCAACTTCGGCGACGGCACCGTTCAGCCCGCTTCCTTAATCGGAATCATACTCGGCGCGCTTGCCGGGGGAATGCATAATCGGTTCAAAAGTATTAAACTACCCGAAATCTTACAATTTTTCGGAGGTTCAAGGTTTGTTTTGCTTATCGTTGGACTCTGTTCGGCCCTGTTCTCCTGTTTTATGCTATGGCTCGCTCCGATTTTACAACACGGATTGAACGCCATTGCCACGTGGGAATACAGTCTCGGTGGGTTTGGACTATTCATCTATGGAGTGTTATACAGGGTGCTGGTCGCTTTCGGACTTCATCACCTGCTTAACAATGTGTTTTGGTTCCAGTTGGGAACCTTTGAGACGCCTGATGGTAACATTGTGCAAGGGGATTTGCCCCGATTTTTTGCAGGTGATCCAACTGCAGGATTCTTTATGGCGGGTTTGTTTCCCATCATGATGTTTGCTATTCCGGCGATAGCCTTCGCTATTATTCAGGAAGCTAGGGAAGATCTCAAACCGAAGATTAAGAAAACTTTTCTTACATCAGCACTCGTTTGTTTTCTGACGGGGGTATCTGAGCAGATTGAGTTTGCTTTTTTGTTCGCTGCACCTTATCTGTTCATCGTGCATGCAGTCATGTCCGGTGTTGCCATGTGGATCAGCTACTGGCTCGATATCCGGCACGGCTTTTCGTACTCCGCAGGTATTATTGATTACATACTCAATTTCCATCTATCGGAGAATGCTTGGAAGCTCATTCCGATTGGCATACTATATGGGCTGGTCTACTACTTCCTGTTCCGATGGGCGATTCGTACATTCAAGATTCCAACACCAGGACGTGAAGAGGGATCGATGCTGGAAGATTGGGTAGGGAACATTCCTTATCAGGCCCCTTTGATTCTCGAAGCATTGGGTGGAAAAGGAAATATTGTACAGGTTGAGGCCTGTATTACACGCCTTCGCCTGACTGTGCATGATGACCGACTGATCGACACGGGGGCCATGAAGAGTATGGGGTCCGCCGGACTGATCAAGCTGGGCGGCGGTAACGTGCAGGTGGTATTTGGTACCTACTCGGAATTGATCCGGGAAGAAATCGCGAAGCTGCTCGAAAGAGATCTGCAACAGGTTCTGTTCTGTGCTCCCGTTCAGGGTAAGATGCTGCCGATTGAAGAGGTTCCAGATCAGATCTTTGCAGCCAAGCTTGTCGGGGATGGGGTAGCCTTTGTCCCGGAACGCGGAGAGCTGGTATCACCTGTGTATGGAACGATTATGCATCTGTACCCGACCATGCATGCCCTGGGGATTTCCACCCGTGAAGGGCTTGAGGTGTTACTGCATATCGGCATCGATACATCTCAGTTGAAAGGCCATTTTGAAGCTTTTGTGCAGGAGGGCGATACGGTGGAGCCAGGGCAGTTGTTGATCAAGTTTGATCTCGCGGTACTTCGCGAGCAAGCGGCGTCACTGACAACACCTATGGTAATTACGAATCCGGATCGTGTAAAATCATGGAGTTTTGCTCCATTTAAGCAAGTTAAGAAAGGTCAGGCATCCGTTATGTCCGTGGTGCTCTATGACAGGAACGTTGGAGGGGTAGAATGAAGATACAAGGCATCAACGGAGCTGCAGGCATAGCCATCGGCAAAGCATTTGTCCTGCCCAGTTGGGAATGGGATCTGCCGGATCAGAAGATGGATTCGGTAGATCTCGCCCAGGAGTTCGAACGGCTGTATGAGGGCATACGGACATCAAAGGATGAGATCGAATATATCAAGAATGAGTTCAAGGAAGTCGTTGGTCCCGAGGAGTCCAGTATTTTTGATGCACATCTGGCCATCCTCGAAGATCCGGTATTCATGAACGAAATCCGCGGCATTATCGAGCGTCAGTACAAGGCGGCAGAAGTGGCGGTGAAAGAAGCCATTGACCACTTTGTTACGATGTTTGACCTGCTGGAAGACGAATATATGAAGGAGCGGGCAATCGACATCAAGGATGTGGGTAACCGTCTGCTCAAGCATCTGCTCGGCGCACCGGAGATTACACTTCCTTCGGATACCCAGCCTTATGTACTCGTCGCGAAAGAGCTGTCGCCCTCTCAATTGGCACATCTGAATCCTACTCATGTGCTTGGCATTGTAACCTTGATTGGCGGGAAAACATCACATTCAGCAATTATGGCTCGTGCACTTGGCATTCCTCTCGTTTCCGGTCTGGAAGCGAGTCTTGGCATGCCGGTAGAGACAGGTGATATGCTTGTGGTAGATGGTGACAATGGCTTGGTATTTACCGATCCGGACCGCAAGACGATAGAACGCTATACGATGCTTCGCAGCAAACAGTTGAAGAAAAAGGAACAGCTACAGGTGCTTGCAACGGTGGATGCTGTAACCAAAGACGGGGCTGTATTACATCTTGCTTCCAATATCAGTTCCGTGAAGGAACTGGACATGGCTTTGAAACATGGAGCCAAGGGTGTAGGCTTGTTCCGGACAGAGTTCCTGTATATGGACCGGGCTACATTCCCGGGAGAGCAAGAACAATATGAGGTATACCGCCTTGTGGCAGAGAAAACAGCAGGCCAATCCGTTGTCATTCGTACACTGGATATTGGTGGTGACAAGCAGCTTGATTATTTTGAGCTTCCAGAGGAAGACAATCCGTTTCTGGGATACCGTGCCATTCGGATTAGTCTGGACCGCAAGGATCTGTTCAAAACACAGCTTACAGCCATTCTGCGTGCCAGTGCCGCCGGTAATGTCAAAATCATGTATCCCATGATCTCTTCGGTGGAAGAGCTTCAGCAGGCCAATGTGATTCTTCGTGAGGCGATGGCCGATCTGGACGAGCGGGGATTATCATATGACCCTCACATTCAGGTCGGGATCATGATTGAAGTTCCTGCAGCGGTGATGATTGCTGATCTGCTGGCTGAGGAAGCGGACTTCTTCAGCATCGGTACGAATGATCTGGTTCAGTATGTACTTGCAGTAGATCGAATGAACGAACAGATTGCCCATATGTATCATCCTTATCATCCGGCTGTTCTGCGGATGCTTCGTGCCACAGCAGATGCGGCTCACACAGCCGGCATTGATGTGAGTGTATGCGGGGAGATGGCGGGGGACGAACGTGCCATTCCGCTTTGGCTGGAGCTTGGCATTCGCCATTTGAGTATGTCTCCACAATCCCTGTTGCGTGTGAAGCACAGAGTGTTGAACACAACGGCATCAGCAGCCAAGGAAGAAGCTCGTAAGTGCTTCGCCCTACGGACCAGCGGGGATATTGAGGAGCGTCTGCAAGTTTTTAATGACTCTACGGGGAATTCGGACGAACAGAGTGGATCAAATGCATCGTGAAATGGATAATTGGATATAAATACCTTTAAGTTAATATATTTACATTTGTGATAATTATTTATCGGTAAACTTGTGTTAGCAAAATAACCCCACTGTGCATGAAATCAGCACAATGGGGTTATTTTTATTTGTCAGCGAGTGCATCGCAAAATGCCTTACCGTAAGGCGGAAGGTCAGGTGGACGACGCGCTGAGATGATATGTCCATCGACAACAACCGGTTCATCTTTCCAGATGGCACCTGCATTTTCCATGTCATCCCGAATACCTGGTGTAGAGGTTACCGTAACCCCGTCCAGAATTTTGGCGGAGATCAGGACCCAACCTGCATGACAGATCTGTCCGATCGGTTTCCGGTCTGCATTCATTTCCTTTACAAGTTCGAGTACTTTGGGATAACGTCGCAGCTTGTCCGGTGCCCAGCCGCCTGGTACGAGAATTCCATCATAGTGTGAACTGTCGAGTTCATCAAAGCTGTATTCAGCTTCAGCCGGGACGCCATATTTGCCAATATAGGTTTTCCCTTTTTTCTCTCCAGCCAGATGTACCTCTGCACCTTCTTCGCGTACACGATGCACAGGGTACCACAATTCCAGATCCTCGAATTCTTCATCGACCAGAGCGATGACTTTCTTACCGGTTAATCTCATATTCATCTCTCCTTTTGCGGTGATTAGGGATGTCGCGTCTTTAATTGTAACAGATTCTCCGCAGGACTTCATGGAAGTGCATATTCACTTTTAAGGAAGCGATTACAAGTCAATGACGGCCTGCATTCGACAACCTTGATCTGGTGTGAGTGGTAATTTGTGCAACCTCTCAATTACAGCAGGATTTGAGCCGAAATAGGTCGAATGGTACTTATATAAGAGTATAGAACGAATGAGGTGATGGTTGTGCGCAAGTCGTGCAGATGTGGACATGTTATGGAATTGGAATTAAGAACAGTAGTATACGCTAAAAAGGTGGAAATTCGAAACGTACCTGTATTTGCGTGTACAGACTGTGTATCATACGAAGTGCTTCAGCCGGTCAAGCCGGATTTGACAGAATGCATAAGCACACTGGGCGAACAACCCGTGAAGCAGGACGTATCTTTTGGTGAACGCAATGAACTGGCAGACTTGTTTCATGAGCAACTGTTGGCATGGCCTGATGCGACCGATCGGGAGATGGAATATCGCATGCAGCAAGCGGTGGAGGAGCGTGTTAATCTGCTGTTGGACATTATGGGTTACGCAACGAAGTCTGGAGATGCAGCGTGGATTGAGACCACGGAGCGCAGATTAAGTCAATTATCCGGATTTGTGTGGCAGGAGTATTTCTCGAATGCTGTCTAATTATGACGTGTAAAATGCTTGTTTTCATGAAAATTGGCTTTTTCTCGCACTTTTTGTTAAGATATCGAAGAGTGAAAACGCTCAACATAGCGGTATTCCTGGTAAAGGGGGATGTATATCTAATGGCTGACATGACTAAAATGACAAGTATTGAACAGCTAAACTCCGCGGTGGAGGCTACCAAGGATCAACCCTTGCTTCTGTTTAAGCACAGCACACGCTGTCCGATCAGCTCGAACGCTTATCAGGAGATGAACGATTATTTGCATAACAATCCCAATGAACAAGTGAAATATGGCATCATTTATGTCGTGGAAGATCGCCCGGTATCCAATGAAGCAGCAGAAAAGCTGGGTGTTAAGCACGAATCTCCACAGGCGATACTGATCAAAAAGGGGATTCCTGTATGGCATACTTCCCATTCAGATATTACTAGCACTACTCTTACGAATGTTTTGAGTGAGTCCTAAAGCCTATTTTAATTGATTAATGCAAAAATTTGTCGTAATATAAATCTTAATGAAAATGGTATGAAAATTTACTGGTAATGGAGAGAAGTACTGTGACGGTAACCATTTATGATGTGGCACGTGAAGCTGGAGTGTCTATGGCAACGGTATCACGGGTAGTTAATAATAACCCTAATGTCAAACCGCAAACGCGGAAAAAAGTATATGAAGCCATCGAACGGTTGGGATATCGTCCGAATGCGGTAGCCAGAGGTCTGGCAAGCAAGAAGACAACCACGGTCGGGGTCGTTATTCCGGATATTTCGAACTCAACCTTCGCGGAGATTGCCCGCGGAATTGAAGATATTGCGAATATGTATCACTACAATATTATTTTGTGTAATGCGGATAAGAAGAAAGAAAAAGAAATTCGTGTTATTAATACCTTGCTCGAAAAACAAGTAGATGGACTGCTCTTCATGGGCGGAACAGTAACGGACGAACACATTCAGGCATTCCAGTCTGCGGCTGTGCCGATCGTACTTTGTGCAACGAGTGATGAGAAGGGAACATTCCCTTCTGTGGATATTGACCATGAGGCGGCTGCGTTTGACGCAGTAAACACCTTGATTCGTCATGGACACAAGGAAATCGCGATGATCAGTGGTACACTGCAAGATCCTGCGAATGGTTATGCGCGTTTCCAAGGTTACAAGAAAGCACTGGAAGCAGCAGGCATGGAATACCAGGAGGACCTGGTTCGGATCGGTAACTATCGTTATGAATCCGGTGTGGAAGCAATGAAATATTTCCTCGGATTGAAGAAAAAGCCTTCGGCAATCTTTGCTGCAACAGATGAAATGGCGATTGGTGCCATTCACAGTATTCAGGATGAAGGCCTGAAAGTACCGGATGATTTCTCCATTATTAGTGTGGATAACATTCGTATGGCTTCCATGGTGCGTCCTCAGTTGACGACAGTGGCTCAGCCGATGTACGACCTTGGCGCAGTAGCGATGCGTTTGCTGACGAAGCTGATGAAGAAGGAAAATGTAGAGAACCCACGGGTTATTTTGCCGCATGAAACGATTCTTCGTCTGTCAGTAAGTCACGCAGATGTAGTTTAATCGGAATGTTATATAGAAAGAAAGGGAGAAGCTATTCTCTCTACATAATGGATATGCGAAAGCTCCGGAGACGGAGCTTTTGTGCTGAATGAGATTAAAATGAAACAGGGGGTATCCGAAGATGCGTGAAACGATCGGTATTATCGGAGCAATGGACGAGGAAGTAGAACTTTTGCTGGCAGGTATGAAACAGCTTGAGACGGTCAAACAAACCGGGATTACTTACGTTGCAGGCGAGTGGCTTGGCAAGCAAATTGTCGTGTGTAAATCCGGTGTAGGTAAAGTAAACGCAGCAGTTACAACGCAGATCTTGATTGATCGGTTTCAGGTTGATCGTATTATCTTCACCGGTGTTGCGGGTGCGGTTAACCCGGAGCTGAACATTGGGGATATGGTTATTTCGTCCGTATGTGTACAGCACGACATGGATGTAACGCCACTGGGGTTTGAGCGCGGGGTTATTCCTTACCAGGAGACATCTGCTTTCCCGGCTGAGGCTTCGCTTATTGCACTGGCTGAAGAAGCGTGTAAAGCGCAGGGAGCCAATTATCTGATCGGTAAGGTGTTATCGGGAGACCAATTTATCGCGAATAAAGATACAGTTAACATGTTATATACTGAAATGGACGGTGCATGTGCGGAGATGGAAGGGGCTGCAGTTGCTCAGGTCTGTTACATGAATCGTGTACCATTTGTTGTCCTGCGTGGCATGTCAGATAAAGCGGATGGTTCGGCACATGTTAACTTTGCTGAATTCACCGTGGAATCTTCGCAGCGTTCACACCGCATTGTGGAGCACATGCTCGAGAATATGTAACGGCATAGGCTTGGACTGTGAGGCAATCCGTTATGAACGAAAACCGCCCATCGATCAGCTGTTCCAGGAAGTATGGAGCAACGCTGCGAGAAGCGGTTTTTTATGTATATCGGTCTTCAAAAGGTTCCTTCAATCAATACATGAAGCGATGGCGGAAGCGTACACGATCAAACTGTTCTTCCGATGTTATGGGCACCTGACTTCCGATTCGCACCATCAAACAGTTCGCTGGATGTGAACAGATTTCGGGATCATCCGTTGCATACCAGGTCATATCGATCGTCTGCATCAGTCTCTCCATCATTTTGCGATAATCCCATACGTTTAGTCCGCTACCCTTCAGATCCCAATGCCAATAATATTCGGTGGTGAAAATAATATAGTTCTCCATGTGTTTATCATCCAAAGCTGTGAGCAACATTTCACGGCCAACGCCAAGCGAGCGGTAGTCGTCCGCAACCTCGATTGCCCCAAGTTCAATCAGATCAGTCATGTTGCCCTCGGACCAGCGTTCGCATTCATCCGCATAGTGAAAAGTTACATAGCCGATAATCGTTTCATTTTCGTGTGCGATGATGATTCGTCCTTCTGGCAATGCTGCAATCTCGGCCAATGCTTCCTGCTGCTCAGCTGGGCGCCGAAAGGCATCCAGATCGGAATGAAAGGCAAGATTGGTGATCTCCTTGGCCTGCACGGGGCCTTCAATCGTAATTCGATGGCCGGACTTGAAGATGGAACGCATGTGATGTTCCTTGATATGTTCCATGGTTCATGCTCCTCTCTCCCCCTACTTATTGAGGTTGTTCAAAAAGAACGTTTTTGATTACGAAGGATGCCTAGTGGCATCATCAGCAACGAATATGTCATTCAGCCGAAATAAGCGGGAGGCTTACGAAGTATGTTTCCAAAGGAAACATTTTAGTTGCTCACGTAGTTTTCCCTACGCTCCGCTACTCCATTTCTAGCTTCATCCCATCTTCTTGATACTGAAAACCGATCCTTTTGAACACGTATTTATAGCAAAAATCCAAAAAATTGAAAAGCCATAGACGACGATTGAAAAGATTTGCTATAATTGCTTAGACAAAAAATGTTCACAATTCAACACAGTATGGATAACATCTGTTTGGCCGAGCAAGTACATGATGAGATGTTCTCTCTACTAATGTAAGCGCTAACTGGAAGTTCAGTCAACACAAAGGCAATGAGAATTAACCCACAACGGGAATCGAAATGTCGAGTTGAAGGAGGCTGGCAAGCATGAGTCAAGCACATGGTGAGATGCTGCAAACGGTTGTGTCCGAATCTAACCTGGGCGATTACACGGAGGCGAGAAGCCGGTTCGATTGGGAATCGGTGGAAAGGCACTTTACGTGGCACGCCAGCGGAAAAGTGAATATGGCGCATGAAGCGATTGACCGTCATGTCCTGGAAGGAAGGGGCGGAACAACCGCTTTATTGTATAGTGATGCTTCGCGCGAAGAGGCCTATACTTTTGCTGATCTAAGTGAACAGTCGAGTCGGTTCGGGAATGTTCTCCGCAAATATGGCATAGCCAAAGGGGAGCGTGTGTTTATTTTTATGCCGCGCAGTCCGGAGCTGTATTTTAGTCTTCTGGGTATATTGAAGGCTGGAGCCATCGTGGGGCCTTTGTTTGAAGCGTTTATGGAAACGGCAGTGAAGGATCGGTTGGAGGATAGCGGAGCTGTAGCACTCGTCACGACCCCGGAATTATTGGGGCGAATCAAACGTTCCGAATTACCCGAACTCAAACATATATTTATTGTGGGTGGCGGCGCACAGACGGAAGAAGGACTCATTGATTTTGATGCAGAGATGTCTGCCGCTTCGGACGAGATGGAAGTGGAATGGCTGAATCGTGAGGATGGTTTGCTTATTCACTATACCTCAGGCTCCACGGGTAAACCCAAAGGGGTGTACCATGTTCAGAATGCCATGATTCAACACTATTATACAGGTAAGGTTGTGCTGGATTTACGTGAGGATGACGTGTACTGGTGCACAGCTGACCCTGGTTGGGTGACAGGTACCTCTTATGGGATCTTTGCTCCGTGGCTCAATGGAGTGACCAATGTGATACGTGGGGGTCGTTTCAGTCCTCAAGATTGGTACAATACCATCCAGAAGAACAAAGTCACCATCTGGTATAGTGCACCAACGGCCTTCCGTATGCTGATGGGAGCGGGGGAAGAGACCATTGCCCAGCATGATCTGAGCAGTCTGCGTCACGTAATGTCTGTTGGTGAACCGCTCAATCCGGAGGTCGTTCGTTGGGGATGGAAAGCCTATGGTCAGCGAATTCATGATACATGGTGGATGACCGAAACAGGTGCACAGCTGATCTGTAACTATCCCGGAATGCCGATCAAGCCTGGCTCCATGGGACGTCCATTGCCTGGAATTGAGGCAGCCATTATTGATGATCGGGGGCAGGAATTGCCGCCGTACAGTATGGGCAATCTGGCCATACGCACACCTTGGCCATCCATGATGGCGAAGATCTGGAATAACCCTGCAAAATACGAGGAGTATTTCAGGCTTACGGGCTGGTATGTATCCGGGGACTCTGCTTATATGGATGAAGAAGGGTATTTCTGGTTCCAGGGACGGATTGATGATGTGATTAATTCGTCAGGAGAACGAATCGGGCCCTTTGAGGTGGAGAGCAAGCTCGTGGAGCATCCTGCGGTAGCGGAGGCGGGTGTAATCGGCAAGCCGGATGTGACACGTGGGGAGATCATCAAGGCCTTTGTAGCGCTTCGTGAAGGATATGAGGCGACCCCGGAGCTAAAAGAAGAGATTTATCGTTTTGTCAAAGAGGGCCTGTCTGCCCACGCTGCTCCGCGTGAGATTGAGTTCAAGGATAAACTGCCTAAGACTCGTTCCGGCAAGATCATGCGCCGTGTACTGAAGGCCTGGGAGCTTGATCTGCCAGCAGGAGATCTATCTACCATTGAAGACTAACGAACCAGTGCCAAAATTGGATCATAAGTGTTGAAGGCGATGTCGATTTGGACTCTTATGATCCAGGGAAGAAGTCATTACTAAACGAATCCCAACACGGCGATACTCTATATTAAAATCGGTTGTAGAAGCCTGCTTTATGCCCACGGCATGAAGTGGGCTTTTTGCTGCACAAGCAAATGAAAAAGCCGCACCATCAGATAAGGTCTGAGGATGCGGCTTTTTGTGGATCGCTAAGTTGAATCAGGGTTGAAAATGTACGGCTGCAGAAGGCTCGGATTCACCCGCGCTGTTGCTGGCAGATACCTTGAACCATCCACTGGTAGACGCAGGCACTCCATAATCCATGGTAGTTCCCGACGTTGTTCCAATTTTGGTATAAGGAGCTGAGCCTGTTTCACTGTAATATACAGAATAACTATCCGTGTTCGGATTGGACGCCCATTGAATGCGCAGTCCTTGAGTGAGAGCAGATACGCTGACTTGACCAGGTGTGCCTGGGGCTGTCGTTGTGGCATTATCGTTCTGCGTTTCTCCCGGAGTGATGACTGTACCCGGAACTTCAATCGGCTCATTGATCTCTTCTTCCACAGGAGGGACTACACTTCCCGTGCTATTGACTGTAGCGCTTGGAGCAGACTCTCTGCCTGCAACATCCACTGCGGTCACATAGAAGGCGAAGCTGCCACCTTGCGCGGCATATGCCGAGAATGATCTGGATTCACCCGTCAGGACAACCTGACCCTGGTTCTGGAATCCTCCACCGTTTACAGACCGGTACAGACGATACCCCACGACATCATTTTCAGGTGTGGCATTGAATGTAATTACAGCTCGGTCGCCCGAGGTCGAGATTCTTACGTTACCTGGTGCATCAGGAGCTTTGCCGTTATCTGTTCTTGGATCAATCTGTGTTGGCATGTCTGCATCTGCATCTTCAGGGAGGTAATAAGCCAGTGATTCATGTCGACTCATACGTGAGAATGCATTTTGCAATTCTTTGATGAGATCCGAGATTGGTTTTTTACGCTTGATTACCGTTTTTTCTTTCAACATGTCCGAAGGTGTTCCATCACGCGGAATATAGTTTACACCATTGAAAGTAATGTACTTGGCTTTGGCAACACCGTCATCGCTATCCTTAGGAACGAATTTGCTGTTGAAGATATCCGTAACAAATTTGTCAGTCAGTGATGTTGGTAATTTGCCACTGTAGGCCGATACCGTCCGCGTTTCAATACCAGATGGTTTTTTGAACGAATCCGTGACGAACAGATCTTTTTGCGTATCGATCACTTCATTCAGGATTTTCGACCACAGTTGCTGCGCACGTTTTCTCTGTGATTTGCTTTCCAGTGTATTCACTGGCTGTTTGTATCCAACCCACACGCCAAGTGTGACATCTGGTGTGTAGCCTTCAAACCAAACATCCGCATAGTTTTGAGTGGAACCCGTTTTACCTACGATCGGCACACTCTTGGAATATTTGTAATTCTCCCGTACTTTATCTGCCGTACCTTCCGTAATAACGGTCCGCAGCATATCGGTCATCAGGTATGCTGTCTGCTCCGAGAAGGCTTGCACAGGTTCAGTATCGTGTTTATAGACGATGTTTCCTTTGGAATCTACAATTTTGCTAATCATGTAAGAATCGTTATACACACCATTATTGGCGATGGCACCATAGGCACTGGTCAGTTCTTCAACGGTTACACCGTATTGGAGACCTCCGAGAACACCTGTCTGAGCCTGATAGTCTTGCTTCTGAATGGTGGTAATCCCCAGTTTCTTGGCGAAGGTCCAAGCCTTCTCGATCCCTACTTCTTCATTAAACAACTTCAGAGCCGGTATATTCAGAGAATAATTCAGTGCTCTGCGGGCAGTGACCAGTCCCTGATAGCGGTTGTTGGCATTCTTGGCAATGTGGTAGCCGCTCGGACCATTTTTGAGGATGATCGGTGAGTCATCAATAATAGAAGCGGGTTGGACAAGACCTGCATCCAGAGCTGGCAGATAGGCTGCAATAGGTTTCATCGTTGAACCTGGCTGACGCACCATCTGTGTTGCATAATTCATCTGTTCGTCCTGGAAATCCCGACCCTCAATCATACCTAGAATAGCACCGGTTTTGTGATTAATCAGCATGGCAGCAGTTTGTTCTTTTCCTTTGACAGGATCATCTGCTGAGAAATTGCTGTCATCTTCGGCAATAGTACGCATCGTTTTGTATATGCTTTTGTTGATGGTTGTATAGATGCGATATCCGCCTGTACGCAATTGCGTCTGGGCTTCTTCCAATAGTTCACTGCTTTCCTTTTGAGGTGTTTCTTCATCTGTAGCTTCACTGCCGGATTCAGCTGTGTCTGAATTCAATTGTTTCATCAAAATCTGTGCAGCTTGTCGTTCCGTTTCCATCATAAGATATGGATAAGTATTGTAAGCCTTGATGGTCTTCGGAGCGAGTGAACTTTTGATATCAAATGCAAGTGCTTCATCGTACTGGGATTGATTGATTTTGCCCAGCTCAAGCATACGGCGTAATACCAGATGTTGACGATTGATTGCGCGGTCAAAATTTTCCTCTACAAAATCGCCTTTACCGTTAAAGGCAGAGTAAGAGGAGGGTAGTTGTGGCAATCCAGCAAGATAGGCAGCCTGAGCAATATTGACTTTTTCAAGATCATTAATGTTGAACAGTCCTTTGGCAGCCGCCTTAATTCCGTAAACGTTGTATCCGCTGGAACCATTACCAAAAGGAACCTTGTTCAAATAGGCTGTCATGATCTCGTCTTTGGTCAGGAAACGTTCAAGTCGGAGTGAAAGCAAGATTTCTTTCACTTTCCGATCTTCCGTACGATCCAGATTTAGAAATACACGACGCGCTAATTGCTGAGTCAGTGTACTACCGCCGGTTTGTACTGATTCTTTCAGCACTTTTTGTTTCACGGCACGGAGCGTTCCGCTCATGTCTACACCTTTATGTTCGTAAAAATGATTGTCTTCAATCGAAATGACAGCATCAATAACCTTTTGTGGGATCTGGTCCGTAGTGACCGGACGCCTGTCTTCTTCCGTACGTAATTGACCGATCGGACTGCCGTCGGCAAAGTAAGCAAAGCCTGTGATGGAGTTTTCGCTGACTTTTTGTTCAATCAGGGCCCTTGAACGGACAGGCTCGTCTTTCACAATGGAACTGACGTATCCCATCAAAGCACCGCCTGCAAATAGTGCCCCCATAAATCCAAGGACAACCATCCATTTGACGAAACTTCCCAGTCTGCGGGCAAAGCTGCGCTTGCGTGCAGGCTGTTCATCGGGCTTTTTCTTATTAACATCAACCATTCAGTGTCTTCCTCCTTTTAACAGCACTTATTATAGCATAAAAAGGCGGGTTTGCATGCCTGAGAAATACAAGTAATGGTCGAAATTTGCCATTCTGCCATGGATTATGCTATATATCATGCGATATTGAAGCACATTTCATGAGTTGTAAGCCAAAAATAAGCAGGCCACCTCCATGCTGAGGTGCATAGGGTGGCCTGAATGATGTGTCGCATTAGAGTTTTTCTACATCAGGTTCTGAAGCGTTGAATCAGTTCTAAAAGTTCTTGGGTTAGATTAGCCAGCGATGCAGATGCTGCTGTAATCTCTTCCATAGATGCGAGTTGTTCCTCAGAGGCAGATGCAACACGAGTTGCGTGATCTGCTGTCTCATGACCAATGGTTTTGAGTTGCACCAAGGTGGCATCAACCTGCTGTGATCCTGCTGACATCTGCTGCGCAATAGCTGAGACATGCTCAATCTGCTCATTGACCTCTGAAATCTGTGATGAGATGGAGAGGAAGAGTTCACCACTTTCATTAATCACTTCCGCAATATGACTAACTTCGGAATTCCCATGTTCCATATTTTCAACGAGAGAAAGAACCTCTTGCTGAACGCTATGAATTAACTCTGCAATCTGCGCTGCTGATATTCTGGATTGTTCAGCCAGATTACGAATCTCGGTTGCAACAACACCAAACCCTCGCCCGTGCTCACCCGCTCGTGATGCTTCAATGGAAGCATTAAGCGCAAGCAGATTGGTTTGACGGCTAACTTCTGTGATCATGCCTGTAATATGACCAATCTCTACAGAACGTTGCCGGAAATTCTCCAGTGCGGTCATGGACGTCTGCACAGAAGAAGTCGCGCTATCGACCATACGCATGGCCGATTGAATCTTATCGGTTCCAACGGTTGTTCGTTCAGCCACAGCTCGTGATGAATCGGATACATCGGAGGCAGCCTTTGCAATTCTTCCGATCCCTACAGATATTTCATTCATGGAACGGGAGGACTCTTGGAGTTCCTGCACCTGTCTACCTGCTTTTTCTGCAACTTCGACTCCTGTTAATGCTATCAGTTCTGCGGCTTTACCTGTTTCTTCGGCTCCGGCGGTTAATTGTTGAGAGGTAGAGCCCACGGATAAGGCATGTTCGGATATAACGGATATCGTATGACGCAATGTATCCATCATCTGATTCATATGACCGGCCATGACACCGAATTCATCTTTGGATCGTACGGGTAACTTTTGTGTCAAATCTCCGCCAGCCAGCTGTCCAGCGACGATATTGACTTGATTCAACTGTTTCACAATGGAGATGATGGTGTAGGTGACTACGCCTGCAAGCAGAAGCACAGCCAGCGCGGCTATCAGTATGGACCAGTTCAGGCTGTCATAGAAGGGTTGAAGGATATGGCTTTTTGGCAGAGCGGAGACAAGGTACCAGTTCGAATCCGTTCCTTGTAACCTGGCGGGCTCGGCAATAAATAGTTCTTCACTTACTTCAGGGTCCGTAGCGTAAAACTGGGATTCGCCAGACTGGATACGTTGAATGACCGTCTTCATCTCAGATGGAATTACGGCACCTTCATTGGCTAGTTCCGGTTTGGAGCCATGTGCAGCAATCTGCCCTTCGCTAGTAATCAGCATGGCATAACCCTGATCCGGATTTAGCGAAGCTATATTTTGCTGAAAACGATCAATGGTAAAGTCGGCTCCGACAATGCCTAAGAAAGTTTTGTTTTCATCTAATAGAGGGAGGACAATCGAAACGAGCAGTGTTTCTTTTCCGCCAACCGTATAGGTAACTGGCTCGGACCAATAGATGGATTTGGTTTTCTTCGGCTGCTGATAATATGTACTGGTTTCATCGTTTCCCTCATAAGTAGGCATCGGCTCAAAATGCAGGGAGTTGCCATCACGTATAACGTATGGAACGAATCGGCCCGTAGCATCATCATATTCATTTTTATTCACATGATCCGCATCGTTTCCATCAAAGGCATTCGGTTCCCAGCCCGTATAAAAGCCAAAAACTTTCTCATCCTTTTTCAGATATTGTTCAAGGAGTCTAACGATTTCTTCGCGGTTGAGAGACCCGTTCTGAGCGGCATCCAATAAAGTGGTACTCATGGTGTCCAATGTGTTTTTGACTTGATTAATGTCAGTCATGAATTCATTCGTAGCCTGGTTTGCCGCTTGTCCAGCAACGGTTTCACCATACTGCAGGCTTTTGTCGTAAATGGATTTTGTGTTAAATGCAATCAGGGCTCCAATACAGCAAAGTAGCACGATTCCGAGTAAAAGTCCAAGCTTAACAGCAAGCTTGCGATTGCGAAAAAAATGCATGTTTAATCCCCCTCGATGTCACTCTTGTGATGACTATAATGATGTGTGCTTCTCCAAAAGGGAGTCTATACTTTATATCGTTATTTAAGGTCTTATAATGAAGATAAATAGAAAAATGCATAGAAAAACAGCTGCCGAGAAAATCTCGACAGCTGTTTGGATTGAAACTTTAATGTGATTGCAACGATTAACGGTTGTAGAACTCGACGATTTGTTTTTCATCGATGTCTTGGGACAATTCAGCACGCTCAGGCAAGCGGATGAATTTACCTTCTACAGCTGCTTCGTTGTATTCAACGTATGCTGGAAGATGCGAACGGCCTTCCAAAGCTTCCTTAACGGAAGAAAGAGCGCGGCTCTTCTCACGCAAGCCGATTACATCGCCAGTGCTTACTTGGTAAGAAGCGATATCGACTTTTTTGCCGTTTACAGTTACGTGACCGTGTGCTACCAACTGACGCGCTCCAGCGCGGGAGTTAGCAAACCCAAGGCGGTAAACGAGGTTGTCAAGGCGGCACTCAAGCAAGAACATGAAGTTTTCGCCGGCGATACCTTGCATTTTTTGAGCTTTAGAGAACAGTGTGCGGAATTGCTTCTCGCCCAAACCGTACATGTGGCGCAATTTTTGTTTTTCTTGCAATTGCATACCGTAGTTGCTCATTTTTCTGCGTTGGTTAGCTCCGTGCTGACCTGGAGGGAAAGGACGTTTCAATTCTTTGCCTGTTCCGCTCAGGGAAATGCCGAGGCGACGGCTCAATTTAAATTTAGGACCAGTGTAACGTGCCATGTTTAAAGTAGCTCCTTTTTAGTTAAAGTTCATAATAGGGCTCTGTTTGCGCTCCAATTTGTTGATGCGGGCTTGGCCTCGCATAGAACGATCAGGAAAGTTCAGCCGCTGTCCTGAAAGCAACAAAAAGAATGAGGGTGACACAACCGGTAATGCCCAAATTTAAAGACCCATTAGTAGTCTTCATCAACAATTTATATTACAGTTTAAGAGAAGCAAAGTCAAGCGTAGAATAAAAGCAAAAAAACGTCTAAATTTGTCGATAGGTCATTGGGCCTAAAATAATGGGACAATTTTCTGAAATATGGATGCAAAAAAGCTTTAAACAGAGTAAAATAGATTGTATCTTAACTTTAAATCATCTTTATGTAACAAGGTTATCGCAACGAATTTGCAGGTTTGCGATAACGTGTGCAGATTAATGCATCCGGATGGATGCAAAAACGGTGCAAAGGAGCGCCTGACATGTTAGAACATCTAAGAAGTTTACCTGCCAGCTTGAATTCACGAAGTTCGGGCGATTCCGCATCTTTTGCCGCTCCTCATCCTCATGAAGAGCATGTGTTGTGGATGCAAAAAATGGATATCACACCTTTTGATTTTTCATATTTGGGCAGCTTGCTCGAGCAGGCTTACCGTGACTGGAACTCCAAAGTAGATTCAGGGCTGACCAGAACATCAACATTGTACAGCGTATGGAACACGGATGGTAATTGCATAGGGTACGACAGCAATCACGAAGTTGATTCGGGCGTGGATATACGAAGTCTTGTATTGGAATGTATCGATAAAAGACAGGTCCTGTCCTTCAGAGGAACAAGCGAACGCGGAGAATATCTTCTAATAACACATCCTTTGTTCTCTAGAACAAACAAGGATATGTTTGCCGTATTCACTGCTGTAATCTATGAATCCAATCGATATGAAACGTCTGAAGCTGTGGTTCGATCTGAGGCATTGCATTACCGCACCTGCTTTTACCGAAGATTTGAATACATATTTATGACGGACCTGTTACATGCTCATGAACAAACAGCGCGTGAAGAACACCGGAGGTCTATCCTCTTTCAGATTGTTCAGCGAATGCATGACAAAATGGATGTCGACGCCATATTGGATGAAGTATTTGACAGTATGGACTATTTGTACCCAGCTACGTATATCAAACTCTATATGTCTCAGGATCAGAGCAACTTTAATCCTCGGATTAAACCGTTGCTGGTACACGAACGTGGGGAAGATATATGTGTGCGTTCATTTATGGAAGGCAAACGGATCATTTCTCGCTCAGATGTTGGAGAGAATCGCATCATAGAAGTGGGTCTTCCTCTGAAAGGAAAACAAGGCATATACGGTGTGTTCCATATCGAAATGAATGAGGAGATCATGGAAGAATCAGATCTACAATTGATTACGATGATGGTAGACACCGCAGGCACGGCTTTTGAAAACGCCAAGTTGCACGAACAATCCAATATGTTGATTCAGGAGCTTCGTTTGATTAATGATCTTACCCAGCGCTTGAACAAAAGCCTGCATCTTTCGGAGATCTATCAATTATGCGAGCAAGAGTTAAAGGAAATATTTCAGGCTGAAACGTGTTGCATTCTTCAACTCAATGATAGTACGAATGACTTTGAAGTCATGTCGTCTAATGTAAAAGATGTTTTTCACCAATCATTTTCTGTAGACTACGGTATCGCAGGCTTGCTGTATCGAACAGAGGAACCACTTATTATATCCAATTATGCGCAATATGATAAAGTGTCGTCCTTTTTCATGGAAGATACCGGCTCCATGTCATTGATTGCATCACCGATCAGAGTCAATGGTGAAGTGAAGGGTGCCATTTTGTTGGGACACAGTAGAGAGCAATATTTTTCATATGATAATTATCGGCTCTTGCAGATGCTGTCCATTCATATCGGACTTGCCCTGTCGAATGCCACGCTACATGCCGAGGTTCGGCGTTTGGCTAATCTGGATATGCTGACAGGGTTGTACGTCAGGCATTACCTGGATAGTGTAATTCACGAGCGTCAGGCTCACGAATTCTGTGGCTCGCTCATTGTGGTGGATATTGATCAGTTCAAGCAGGTCAATGATACATTCGGACACCAGACGGGCGATCAAGTGCTGAAGCAAGTAAGTGAAATAGTTACCAGTTCTGTTCGCCCTGAAGACATCTGCGCCAGATGGGGTGGAGAAGAACTGGCCATCTATATGCCGCAGGTAAGTGTCCATCAGGCGTTAGAGTACGCGGAAGTGATTCGAAGGAGAGTCGCGGAGGAAACCAGACCTCTTGTCACGGTATCCAGTGGCATCGCCGAGTGGAATTGGATGGATGAGAAGGTTAGTGTGGAGTCCTTGTTTTATCGGGCTGACATGGCTTTGTACAGCGCCAAGAATGGCGGTCGGAACAGAATCGTTGTAGAAGAACAGGAAGTAACACGTTAAGAGAGGACTATTCCGATTGCGGAGTCGTTCTCTCTTTTTTTATGTATTGGAGATCAAGTCGTTTATAGAAGGAAGTATAAGCAAATACGGGCAGGGCAATCTATGGAGAAAGTTGACGGAAAGGTGAAGATGGATATGAACATGCTTAACCGCCGGTCGGTACGTACTTTATGGTTACTCGTGATTATCGTGATTACTGGCGTTCCGGGTTGTGGATTAATCCAGCGTGATCAAACGCCTGAAGAAGTTTTTTCCCTGGCTTTATCCGGGATAGCTGGTAAAGAAACGTTAAGTTTTGAAGGAGAAGCTGGACTGCGACGGGAGAACAGTGGACTGTTCGAGAATCAGTTCAAATTTGAAGGGAAGCTGGAGAATCATGATCGTCTTACCCTGCAGACCCGATTGCCTGGAGAGGTAACCGCTGTGGGCACGGGCATTCATACGACTGCTGTAAACAATAACGGACAGCCTCGTGGTTTTAGTGCCTCTTTTGAACGGAAACAAGGGCAATGGATGGCATTGTCAGCGCAGCATGAGCCGCTGCGTGGTTCTCTGTCCCGCTTTAATCCAATTGCTCAATTGGAGAAGATTGATGGGATGCACAAAACGATTCAATCCGAGTATGGGTCCGGTCGTCGAACCAGAACATTACGGATTGAACTTGCACCGGAAGACGCCAAAGCATGGGCTGTAGCCCAGCTAAACGACGAGATGAACGCCATCCGGTCAGAATATATGCATAAGGCAGCTACGGTGAAAGGAGCGCGTAAGGAGAAGCTTGAGAAGGATCTGGAGAAAGTATGGGAACAGGGTGAAACAACGATGCAACAGATGATGAAACAAGCCAGCGTGCAGACGGTATATCACCTCACAGTTGATCGGAAGAGCAGTCTGCCTCTTCGCTTATCCTCTGAAAGCCAGGTAAGTTACACGGACAATAACCATAAAAACAATAAAGAAGCCCTTGTCACGGATGTAAACTTCAAGTCATATCAATAATGAAGTGAAGGACTGCCTGCTGACGGGATGACTGTTCGCGTGCTACAATAGTATCGTAATTTACCGTTGTTCAATTCAAGTATGGCAGATGACAGGAGGATTTTACCAAGATGAAAGACCCTAGAATTCAAAAGCTTGCAGCAAACCTGGTAGGCTATTCTGTAGATGTACAGCCTGGTGAAAATGTATTGGTTGAGATGATTGGATCGGAACGTGATCTGATTAACGCGATCATTGAAGAAGTAGGCAAAAAAGGCGGTAACGTCTTTGTACAGTTGACGGATAAGACCGTACAGCGCGCTATGCTGAAAAATGCGACAGAAGAAATGATGAAAACGTGGGCAGAAATTGATCTGAACCGTATGAAACAGATGGATTGTTATATCGGCATTCGTGCGGGAGAAAATGTGAATGATCTGTCCGATGTGCCGGAAGAAAAAATGAAAATGTACAATTCCTTGTACTCCCACCCGGTACATAGTGAACAGCGTGTCAAACATACGAAATGGGTTGTACTTCGTTACCCTAACGCAAGTATGGCGCAACTCGCGAATACAAGTACAGAAGCGTTTGAAGATTTCTACTTCGACGTATGTAACCTGGACTATGCCAAAATGGACAAAGCACAGGACTCACTGGCTAACCTGATGAAACGGACGGACAAAGTTCGCATCACGGGACCAGGAACAGAACTGAGTTTCTCCATTAAAGATATCGGTGCAGAGAAATGCTCTGGCCAAAAGAATATTCCGGATGGCGAAGTGTACAGTGCCCCTGTACGTAACTCCGTGAACGGAACGATTAGTTATAACTCGCCAACCCTGTACAATGGAGTTACTTTTGAAAATATCAAGTTCACATTCAAGGATGGCAAAATCGTCGAAGCGACAAGCAACGATACAGAGCGCTTGAATGAAATCCTGAATTCGGATGAGGGTGCCCGTCATATCGGTGAGTTCGCGATTGGATTCAACCCGCATATCCTGCACCCCATGAAGGACATTCTGTTTGATGAGAAAATCGCAGGCAGCCTGCACTTTACGCCGGGTCAGGCTTATGAAGAAACGGACAATGGCAATCGCTCGTCCATCCACTGGGATCTGGTGTTGATCCAGCGTCCGGATTATGGTGGCGGAGAGATTTATTTTGATGATGTGTTGATTCGTAAAGACGGTATCTTTGTTATTCCTGAGCTGGAATGCCTCAATCCGGACCGTTTGAAGTAAGAGCAGGATTTTGCTGTTGCTAGGAAAGCGGATTCACGGTATCATGTAGTGGTAATTAATAGATGATACCAAAGTAAAAAGACGGAGGGATTCCTATGTCGAGTAATAACGCGGCTGTAGTAGAAATTGCTCAAACAGCAGGCAAGTTTACTTCTTCAATCGTGCTTCATTCGGAGAACAAGTATATCGATGTGAAAAGCATTCTCGGATTGTTTACAACGCTGATCAGCACGCACAGCTATGAACTGCATGTTCATGGTCCAGATGCAGTTGAAGCGAAAGCAGCCATGTCAGAAGTGTTTGCTAAGCATGGACTGAATGTAAGCATGGCATCTGAGTAATAGCTCTCAAGAAGCACCTCTGCGTTTTTGGCAGGGGTGTTTTTTGGCATTGCATGACTTGAATACTGTTCTGGACATCCCTGGAACAGCGGGAATAAGCTGAAATAGAAGGCTTCACTTTGTGGGCTTATTTTGGTCAGGTTCTTGTATTAGCTCTTCATTTCGTCTAATATTAGAGGTAGAACGTCTTTACGCGATTTTTGGGACATAGGGGGGAAAAATGCATGACTTCATCTGATCTGCAGGACCAGCTGAATTTGAAAGCGATCAGTCTTCTTCAAGAAGATGCAGATAAAATACAGAAGCTTATTGAAGTACAGATGGAGAATCTGGCTACCCGCTACTGCCCTCTCTATGAGGAAGTATTGGATACACAGATGTATGGGTTCTCCAAGGAAGTTGACTTTGCTGTTCGTGCAGGGCTCCTTCCAGAAGGTGCAGGTAAGCAGCTGGTTAGCGCGCTTGAGCGGAATTTGGCAATTTTATATGAAGCCTTGAACAAAAAGAATGAGCAATAGCCTGCAATTGCGCGGGTCAGAATAGAAGGCATGCAGGCGTTTATGCATGCTTTTTTTGTACGTCCGAACGGGACTGTGAAGTAAGTCACCCAGAAGACGTATATAAGCAAAGAAACAGCTCGACATAGATATTCGAGCTGCCTCTTGTAGCTTGTTTATTTTAAAAAAAGATGGCTTGGTGATGACTTGAACGGGTTACACCAGGAAGAAGGATACACCGAGTATGATATATACCACGAGCAGGAGTAGCCCTTCATACCAATTCGTTGAACCATCTTGGGTGATGGACTTTGCAATAAATACGGATACGCCGATGGCGACCAGCTCAATCGTTGTAAATACGATATCCATGGTTCTACCTGTGAAGTAGCTGACAAAAATCAGCACAGGGGCAACAAAGAGCGCAATCTGCAAGCTGCTTCCGACGGCAATCTCGACGGCTGCTCCGATTTTATTTTTCATGGCAAGCATGATGGCTGCACTGTGTTCCGCTGCATTACCGATGATGGCGACAAGGAATGCACCGACAAACAGCTCACTAAGTCCAAATTCCGAAGTGAATACTTCGAGTGTCCCGACCAGCCATTCACTGACGAAGGCAACCATGACCGTTGCGAGCACCAGGTAGAGAATTGATTTTTTCTTGGACCATGCCGGAGCATGCTCATGCGGTAGCTCTTCATCACGATCCTCAGTGACGTCCGCAAGGTAGTTCTTGTGCGTCACCATGGAGAATAGTAACCAGGCGATATACGCGAGAATGAGCAACCCGGCCACGATGAGACTAAGTGTATTGGTGTCTTTCTGTGTAATGGAATGTGTATTGAGAAAGACTGCCGGAATAAACAGGGCAATGATGGCGACAATCATCAGGGAACCATTCAGACCTGCAAGTGAGACATTATAATTCTGGATTTTGAACTTGAGTCCTCCGGCAAAAATACTTAACCCGAGCACTAACAGCAGGTTTCCAATGATGGAGCCTGTCAGACTTGCTTTGACCATGTCGAACAGTCCCTCTTTGACGAGGAAAATGGCGATGATCAATTCGGCTGCATTGCCGAAAGTCGCATTCAAGAATCCACCTAGCCGCTGTCCGGCATAGTGGGCCACATTTTCGGTGGCTTTACCTAAAAAACCGGCCACAAAAATAACCGAAATGGCTGATATCACGAACTGTAGAATCGAATCCCATTTCATGTAGTGGGCGATGGCACTGAGTGCAAAGAAAGCAATCAGCAAAATGGATGAAATCCGGTTTCTCACAACAAACACCTCGGTTATAAAATATTTTGTTTTGAATTGCAATCTAAAACCTTATGAGATTATTTTCATATTTCAATATAACCAAATGGTGGTAGGTTGTAAACGCATCTTTTTGAGTTTAATTTGCTTTTTGGGGTGGAAAGGATTTAAAATACGAGTAACGAAGTGAAGGAGGATGTGGCATGGCAGAACAACTTCAACTGGAGAGCGGAAACATCCGGATTGCCGATGACGTGGTTGCGAAAATTGCCGGAATGGCTGCAATGGAAACGCCCGGAATTGCCGCAATGTCTGGAGGATTGTCAGAGGGCTGGGCGAAGCGACTCAGCGGTAAAAACGTACAGAAAGGCGTGAGCGTTGAGGTCGGCCAGCTGGAAGCAGCCATTGACCTGCGCATCATTGTCCTGTACGAAACCCCGATTCATGAAGTTTCCCGTATGCTTCAGCAGAATGTAAGAGAAGCGGTAGAGACCATGACCGGATTACGCGTGGTTGAAGTCAATGTTAAGGTAGAAGGCGTATCTTTCAAAGGCGACGATCTGTAAAATTTCGCAATCCGCAATGGAGTACAGAGGCAGACTGGCTTTGTTCTTCATCTTGATAGACAGAGTATACCCAGTACACGCAAAAAGGCTGTGCATCCAATCAGGTGCACAGCCTTTTTGTTTTGCTTTTCAATTGAATGGGCTTGAGCTCCGTTTCTGTAGGAACAGTCCCGTTTATCGAATCCGTCGGATGGACTCCCGTGAACGAAGAGCAGGAGAGGTGCGAGTCTGTGTCTGTACAGTCACGGACTTGGTTTTCTCTTCCTTGATCACGTCCAGATTATTGGTGCGAGAGATACTGAGCAGAATGCCCATGGCAACCATCATCACAAAGAGTGAGGTACCCCCATAACTGATAAACGGAAGTGTGACCCCCGTTACCGGAATGGTCTGAGTTACGCCGCCGATATTAATGAATGCCTGTATTGCGATGAGTCCCATAATTCCGATGCCGACCAATGTTCCGAATGGATCCGGACAGCGGAGAGAAACAATGATTCCTCGCCAGATAAAGTACAGATAAACCAGAAGGAATAAGGTACTTCCGAGGAATCCGAGTTCTTCCCCGATCACAGAGAAGATAAAGTCATTGTACGCATTTGGCAAATAGTGCAGCTTCATCGTACCTTGTCCAATCCCGGAACCTGTCATGCCGCCATCTCCAATGGCAACAAGGGAACGGTAGAGGTTAAGACTTCCGCCATTAATGTCGGATAATGGATCCAGGAAAGCCTGAATACGTCCAATCTTGTAGTTCTGCTCCGCAGTGACTGCTGTTGCAGCGGTCGTCGTGTCTGAAGGAGACATGGAAGAAAACAGGGAGTTTGCTCCGAAAGCCAGTGCTCCGCCGAGTACGACCAGGAGAATCGAACCCAGGATATGTTTCATACTGGCGCCACCGGCATAGATCAAGAGACCACAGGTGGACACCAGGATGAAGGTAGTACCGAAGTCTGGTTGCAGCATGATCAGTCCTGCGATGAAACCAACGATGAACAAGACGGGGAAATACCCTGTCTTGAAAACTCTGAATTTCTCGCCTTTTTTGGTGATAAGCGCAGAGAGATAGAGAATGATCGCAATTTTGGCGAACTCTGCAGGTTGGAGACTGAAACCGACAATTTCAATCCAGCTTCGGGCACCGTTTACCTTCTTGCCTGCAACCAACACAATGAGAAGCAGTACCGTAGTGAACAGAAAAAATGGTGCATAGAGCTTTTTGTACTTATTGAAGCGGATATTCATGGCGAAAAACATGCCAAATAGACCGATAATCGCCCACATAAGTTGTTTTTTCGTGAAGTAAAGGGCATCATTGTTAAATCTTTCGTTTGCGATTGCAATGCTGGAACTGGAGCTGAATACCATCACCAGTCCGAAGCCCACCAACAATAAAGTGAGGATTAGCAGTTGAAAATCCGGCGTGCCTCTCTTCGTTTTCGTTTGGGCCGTTTGTTGTTTCATCGTTTGGCCCAGCCTATGCTTCCAGCAGTTCTTTAAGCTGCTGTAATTTTTCGGCTGCCAGCTTCACGACTGGCTGCGGAACGGAAGAGTCATAATCCAGACCGTGAGGGAAGGTGGCTTTGCCAAGATAAACGGCTTCAACAGCAAGAATGGTATCCGGTTTTTCCAATTTGCCTTCCACTGCGCGGGTATTGATGCGTACAAAGTATTCTGATTTGGTTTGTTCATCTTCAATTTTGTAGTCATATGTAGCACGGTAATATTCCCATTGCCACCGGACAAATCCGACTTTCTCGGCGCTCTCATCCAGGTATGCCAAGTCGCTCTTCAAGCCATCCAAGCCTGTATTCTCAAAAATCATAAGCGTTTGATCCTCCTCATAAGCTTCCGAGTGTAATTTCTCGTGCATTTCTCTAGTTCATGATAGTATGTTTCCCCTTCCCGTGCAAGCTTTCCAGGGGTGTTTCGTATCGGTTTTCTTCCAATTCTGCTACAATATACAGCAATAGGTTTGAAGAGGAAGGTTCGGGCTTGATTCAAGTCCCGTTCAAGATTGAAAGGGTGGAGAGATATGACTAATAATATATGGTGGGAAGATCTGCAGATCCACATGGTGGAATGGCGGCGTCACCTTCATCGCAATCCTGAGATTTCCTTTCATGAGGAGAAGACATCCTCTTTTGTAGCGGATATGTTGGAGAGCTTTGGCGTTGAAGTGAGGCGTCATGTTGGCGGTCACGGGGTCATCGGTACAATTCGTGGGGACAAGCCGGGGCCTGTCGTCATGCTGCGGGCCGATATGGATGCACTGCCGATTCAGGATGAAAAGGATATAGAATATGCGTCACAACAAGCAGGAGCGATGCATGCATGCGGCCACGATGGTCATATCTCGATCTTGCTGGGTACGGCATTGTATTTCAGCCGTCACAAGCAGGAGATCCGAGGCGAAATTCGGTTTTTGTTCCAGCCGGCAGAAGAACTGCTTCCGGGCGGTGCAGTCCAGGTCATTGCGGATGGGGCGCTTGAAGGTGTGGATGTCATATACGGCATTCATCTGTGGACCCCGCTGCCTGTAGGTGTTGTTGCCAGTAAAGCAGGGCCGATGATGGCGGCTGCAGACGACTTTTACATTGAGATCAAAGGCAAAGGCGGACATGGCGGGATGCCGCAATCCACCATCGACAGTCTTATCGCGGGTTCTGCGCTTGTGATGCAGCTTCAGACGGTTGTCAGCCGTTCGGTTGATCCATTGCAACCAGCAGTGCTGACTATTGGTACAATGCAGGCTGGCTCCGCTCAAAACGTGATTGCAGAGCAGTGCAAAATGAGCGGCACAGTGCGAACGTTCGATGAAGAGACACGAAATGCAATGAAAGAGCGAGTACTTACCATGGTAGCCCAGACAGGGGCAGCGTATGGTGCGGAGACTCAAGTGAAATATATTATGGGATACCCGCCTGTGGTGAATGATGAAGAGGAAACAGCGCGTTTCTTCAGGGAAGCAACCGAAGTATTTGGAGCAGAACGTGTTCAAGCGTCCCCGATGCTGATGCCAGCGGAAGATTTCGCATATTACCTTCAGAAGGTTCCAGGGTGCTTTATGTTTGTTGGTGCAGGCAACCCGGATAAAAATGCGATCTATCCGCATCATCATCCGATGTTTGATTTTGATGAAGACGCGATGCAGACAGCCGTGAGATTGTTTATCGCCATGGCCAAGGGTTACACAGCCGAATGACTTTATAGCCAGTTGGGCATCCTGTTCATACCAAGGTATGGGCAGGATGCTTTTTTTGTGGATTTTTATAGCGGTTCATTTTCGGAAGCTGCCGGAACTGGACTTTTTTTGATAGGAGGAAGGCTTGAATGGGAGGAACAGAACATACGGAAAGAACGGATGCGTGTATCGTTCAACGGGATTTTACGGTTTTGCTGGAAGTCGGCCACCCCGGATTCGACAGAGCGAGAGAGCAGCTTGGGAAGTATTCAGAACTGGTCAAGACACCGGCAGCATTTCATACCTATCGAATCACTCCGTTATCGCTCTGGAATGCGGCTGCACTGGGATGGAATGCAGATCAGGTCATCGCAAGTCTGGAGTTGGTATCCCGTTGGAACGTGCCTGCTGCACTCATACAGGATGTCTGCAGGATTATGGATCAGTACGGCAAATTAAAGCTGCATTCCCAAGCAGACCACGCCAGAATGCGCCTTTACAGTGAGGATGAACGGCTGCTGGATGAGTTAAGTGGATTGAAAACGATAGCTGCCTTTCGCATGGAACGCACGGACGCACATGAGCTTATGCTTTCTGGGGAACAGCGAGGATTATTAAAAAGGGAATTAACCAGACTGGGTTACCCGGTGCTAGATTACGTGGGTTATCGGGAGGGCACCAAGCTTACATTTGGATGGCGAACCAATGATTCAGAGGACAACTCAGAGCACTTCGCGTTGCGTTCCTATCAAAAAGAGGCCGTGGATGCATTTGAAGGCAGTGAAGGCATGGGAGGAAGTGGCTTGCTTGTGCTACCCTGCGGGGCAGGCAAAACGGTCATTGGCATGGCCGTTCTGGAACGGCTTCAATGTGAATGCCTTATTTTGACGTCCAATACGACGTCTGTGCGACAATGGATTCAGGAGATTCAAGACAAAACAACGATTACCAGTGAACAGATTGGTGAGTATTCAGGTCAGAAGAAACAAGTGAAACCTGTGACTGTAGCTACATATCAGATTCTTACACACCGGAAATCAAAGGATGCTGATTTTACCCATATCAAATTGCTCAGCGAGAGACAATGGGGGCTAATCATTTATGATGAAGTGCATTTACTGCCAGCGCCGGTGTTTCGTGCAACTGCAGATATTCAAGCTACTCGAAGGCTGGGATTAACGGCAACGTTGGTTCGAGAGGATGGCTGTGAAGAGGATGTATTTTCGCTGATTGGTCCGAAGCTCTATGATATGCCGTGGAAAAAACTGGAGCAGCAAGGGTGGATTGCCAATGTACAATGTCAGGAGATACGCATCCCGTTCTCCTCGGAACTAAGATCGAATTATCTTCAAGCCGAGGTGAAGCACCAATTTCGATTGGCTGCCGAGAATCCGGCAAAGGTACGTGTAGTCAAGCGTTTGCTGGAACGTCATCGAGATTTGCCTGCGCTAGTGATTGGACAATATCTGGACCAACTAGAGTTGATTGCCCGGGAAATTGAAGCACCTCTGATCTCTGGCACAATGTCACAGCAAGAGCGAATCAAATGGTTTGAAGCATTTCGGTGTGGAGAGATTAAAACGATTGTTGTGTCCAAGGTGGCCAATTTTGCCGTGGATCTGCCAGATGCTGCTGTTGCGCTTGAAATATCCGGTAGCTTCGGTTCAAGGCAGGAAGAAGCACAGCGGTTGGGACGAATCCTGAGACCGAAAACAGGAGAAAACAAAGCTTACTTCTATGCGCTAGTTTCAGAAGATAGTAAGGAACAGGATTTTGCATTAAACCGTCAGATGTTCTTGGTAGAGCAGGGATATGAGTATGACATCGTTCATGAAACGGAATAGGTCAGTTATACTCGAGAAAAGAGGAGGGAAAAGGAAATGTCTTCATTTGAACCATTAGATGAACCTGAGGTAGTGAATTTTGATTCTTGGTCAAAGCTCACTTCAATGGAGCAAAAAGTACTGGGTGCAATTTTTCACAAACATGCTGGGCAGCCTTTTACCTCTCTCCCCCCGAGAGAACAGTGGGCCATCGAAGGATTAAGTGGTGCAGAGGCCAAGACTTCATTTGCCAGCCTCAGGCAGCAAGGATGGATTGAATCTGTTCATAAGAGTTGGGGAGAACGTTTATTCTATATTCCTGCTTCCCGAATGGAGACATTGACGATTGCTTGTGTGCAAAGAGTGGGCCGAGCCGTTGAACAAATGACGATGCGTGCTTATGTAGTACAGGAGGGAAAGCCGGATATCGCTGCAGAGCTGATTCATCTGATCGCCTGGATCGGGAGAGAAGGGCTTCCCTTGACAGGTAAAGGGACGATACATAAGAAAACGGTTCAAAAATTATGTGCAATAACAGTACTATCCGCTGCAGACTTTGAAGGTCTGGGCATTCGATATGAATATTCAGATCTATACCCGGTTCACGTTGCAATCCTTCTCGACCTATTGCTCAGTCTGAATCTGGTTCAGAAGGCAGAGGGTGGGATTCGGATTATAGATCGTCAATTACAAGAGTGGTTGAAGCTCTCGTGGCAACAGATGTATCGGGAAATATATCAAGCTTGTGTAGAAAGATACGGGCCTGCTGAACCTGCATTGCAGCACTTTCGTTATCAATTGGCAGTGCTTGCTCCGGAGAAGAACGTATGGTGCCGTATAGTAAATTCGAAGTTGGAACCAAAGATTAGGGACTGGCTAAACGCATTGGCTGGCTGGGGTTATGGTGAAGTTGGAGAAGATCCGTCAGGAGAGCTGGCATTCCGCTGGCAGATTGACCCGCAGAGCTTGCTATATCGAGGGCATGAGACGGTAAGTGAGATGGAGCCGTGTGGATTTTACGTGCAGCCTGATTTCGAAATGTTGGTACCACCGGAAGCAGGGCCTGGTGTGATCTGGTTGCTGGAGCAATGTGCCGAACGGGTTACGCGTGATCGGATGACCATTTATCGAATGACGAAAGAGCGAGTCATTTCGGCCATTGCCAAAGGACATGCATTACACGAATTAATGGGGTTTCTGAATCAATATGCTCTGACAGGCGTGCCGGAGAATGTAAGTTCTGCCTTAGCGGATTGGGGGAAGGAGACGGATATTACACCATTGACTGTGGATCATTACATGGAGGTAAGAGAGGCAAGTACAGGCTCCACAGAGGATCAGAAGACATTAGAAAAAGATGTCTTGACCGGTGGTGTATATTCTTTCCGCACACCCGATAATCAAGGTCTGGTTATTGTCCCTGCATTTTTGCATGGGATGGAGCGTGATCATACTGTAATCGACAAGGCGTTCTCTCTGTTAGGGGTTGAGGAGATACCTGAGACCTGGTACAGGGAGTGGCGTCGATATCACAGTTCAACAGCAAGACAGATTGCTGCCAAAGCCATTGAGTGGCAGACCAAGTTGGGGATCCAACAGAATCATTGTACGCAATACCTCATTCCACATCAGGTAGAGGGGCATGAAAAATGGACATTAAGCGGATGGTGTATTCTGGATTCAAGTGAAAGCTCATCAGAGACAGAATGGCGTACATTCTCCCCGTCGGATTGGGATACAATGCGTCTTATCCTGCCAGATGATGTCATAACCTGATTATTTGAAGTGAGTATCAGGTTAAAAGACGAATTTCCAAGTTTCCCTTATTTCTAATTGCAGGAAAAACTCTTCTTAACTATTCATGGATATGCTATGATGAGGTAGTCTACGTTAAGTAGAACTTTATATATAGATAGGATGAATATTCATGAGCGTAGCGGAAATGAACACGGTCGATATGGCCCAAGTGTTAACGGGCGCATATGAACTGGGCGACATGATTAACCAATCTGCCGAAGTATCGGATTATTTATATTGGAAGCAGCAAGTCGAGACTACCCCTGAGATTCAGATGGGGATTCGGAAGCTGAATGCCAAGAAGGAATTGTTTGAAGAAACACAGCGTTTTGGTCATTTTCACCCGGATTACCATGCAGCGAAAGACCAGGTGAAGGCTCTGGAACAGGAATTAGAAAATTTCGAGGCGGTAGCCCGCTTCAAACAGGCAGAGAAGTCCCTGGATGATATGTTATTCCAGATGTCAGAGACTATTGCATTCGCAGTGTCAACGACCATCAAGGTACCAAGCAATGACCCGAATCCGAAGGGCGGCTGCGGTAGTGGCGGCAAGTGTGGTTGCAGTTAAGCAATCAGGATATAGTAATTAATTCAGACTCATGACAGACCGGACCTTTAGGGATGAATGCTTGTTCGGTTCAAGTAACCGATCAACAATCATCCCAGGCGCCGGTCTCCATTATAGAAGGGCGGGGAACGATGATGTTTGCGGAAAGGACAGGATTCATTATTTGGGTCAGTGATTTGAAGGCTGCCCGTAATCTCGAAAAATATGGCACCGTGCATTATATCTCCCGCCGTATGCATTATGTGGTCATGTATGTTAATGCAGAACGGGCAGAAGATACGATGAAAAATGTGAAACGACTTTCCTATGTGCGCAAGATCGAACGTTCGTATCGAAACGAGATCAAAACCGAGTATGCCAGCAAAACCATGGATAAAACGAGCTTTTACGGAATATAGACGAGATACTGGAGGGACCCTGTGGGGTCGCTCTTTTCTTGAATTATGCACAAACGGACTTTTATGAAAAAAAGTTAAACTTACGCCTTGAGGTTACGGGACTTATGTTGTAATATATTTGGTAATAAATAGATAGAAAGTCCTATCTGGTGGAGAGTGATTCCCATGCGTGATAAGGTGATGCAACGTTGGAGCACCTACGAGCCGTTTTTCGTGGCTCTTGGAGACAAGAAAGTGGCCGACATCGTCATTACCCATCATGCCAAGATGCGGTATGCAGACCGTATTGAGCCTGCACATAGTGATGATGACCATATTGCAGCGTGGTTATGGGAGTGTCTGAAGCAGGACCGTATAACACCATACTACCGTAATGAACAGGACGTCTACCTGATTGATGAGGATCTGGTCGTGGTCGCCGAATTTTCAGAACTTGAAGGAGAATATGATATTGCAGGCAACCCGCTGCACAAAATGATTGTAGTTACGTTTCTGGGACGTATGTCGGAGACCATTGAGTTGAGGGACCTGAAATCTTATTACTCATGGTTAAGACATTCAAGAAGAATGACGCTGGTCAAAAATAGTCGCAAGCATAAGTAAGTTGAGTAGATTTAATATGTTGAAATCATAGATTCAAGTATCATCGCATGCAGACAAGCTGCATGCTTTTTTTGTTGCCAAGCGGGAAATCGGCTACAATGTAGAGAGTGTAATCGAAGAGGGGCGAAGATATGAATTTTCACCAATTGCATATTTTTTATACGGTAGCAGAGAAAGGCAGTTTCTCGGCTGCTGCACAAGCATTACATATGACTCAACCTGCAGTAACAATGCAGATTCAATCACTGGAAGATTATTTTGGAACCAAACTATTACATCGTTCCACCAAAAAAATAGAATTATCCGAGGCTGGCCGGACGTTATTGCCTCATGCGAAACGGAGTGTGGAGCTGGTCAGACAGACGGATGAGGCGATGTCTGCGTTTACCCAGATGTTACAAGGCCGACTCCAGCTTGGAGCCAGTTTAACGATCGGAGAATATGTACTCCCGCGCATGCTTGGACCGTTTGCGCTTCAATATCCCGATATTTCCATTGTCATGAAAGTGATGAATACAACGCAAATTATGGATGATATATTGAAGCACCAGCTTAATTTTGGTCTGATTGAAGCGCCGGTGCACCATCCGGACATGATTGTAGAGCCTGTCATGCAAGACGAGCTGAAACTGATTGTACCTGCCGGGCATGATCTGGCTAAGCGCAGCAAAGTGAATCTTGAAGATGTAATGAATTATCCCTTTGTGCTGCGTGAGAAGGGTTCGGGTACACGTCAGGTGATGGAAGATCAATTGCAAAAGAAAAAGATTGATCCACAGGATATGAATGTTGTGATGGAACTTGGCAGTACAGGTGCGGTAAAATCGGCTGTTGAGGCAGGAGTAGGCATTACGATGTTATCTCCCTCTTCCGTGCAGCATGAGCTGGCCCTGGGACTTGTTCATATTGTGGATATCCGTGGACTTGAATTCAAACGGCAATTCTATGCCATCCATCTAAAATCGTCCTTGTTGCCCCTGTCAGCTGTCGCCTTCCTGAACTATCTGCGTCAACAGGAGCAACATAAGCCCAAGCACCAAACAGGTAAGGCATAATAGCAGGCACTGTCAATAATAGATAAGATTTAATCACAATCCACTATTGAAAGAAAGGAGCTGTTGTGCATGAACCAAAGCCTAGGACGCTGTGATCTTCATACCCATAGTCAGGCCTCCGATGGAATGCAGCCACCGGCTGATAATGTGAAGCTTGCCAAGCAAAAAGGACTATCTGCGGTTGCCCTAACGGACCATGATACAGTAGCCGGTATAGCAGAAGCGCAGCGAGCGGGGAAAGAGTATGATATTGATGTCGTAGCAGGTGTTGAGATCAGCACTCGGGCTGGCGGCAAAGATATTCATGTGCTGGGTTATTACGTGAATACGGAGGATGAGCAGTTCCTGCAACGGTTGCGTGGATTAAGAGAAGCGCGAGATGAGCGCAATCATCTGATTATTGGCAAGCTCCAGGAACTTGGACTTGATATAAGCTGGCAGGAGGTACTGGATGAACTTGGACGCCCGCTAGAGCCCGATGAGAGTATCGGCAGACCACATATGGCTGATGTGTTGGTGAAGAAGGGATATGCTGTCGACATGCGGGATGCATTCGATCGATATCTTGCTGAAGGCAAGCCTGGCTTCGTATCTGTCCCCCGAGTTGCGCCGAAGGATGCGTGCGAGTGGATCAGAGCCGCAGGGGGAGCTGCTGTTATTGCCCATCCGGGTCTCTATAATGATGATGAATTGGTGCGTCGAATTATCGCAGACTCCCGTCCGGACGGTATCGAAGTATTTCATTCGGACCATGGCCCGGAAGAGGAACACAGGTATGCGGAGATGGCTAGGGAATATGATCTTATTGAAACAGGTGGATCGGATTACCATGGGGAACGACAAGGTGTTGTTTTCCACGGGGATCTCGGTAGCAAGACAGTAGCGGTTGATGTGTTGAAAAGACTGCAGGCGGCTGCACACAGCAATAAGTAGTCTAATCTAGACAGGTTAACACTTTATCGGGTTATGAGTTTTTTGTTTATAGAGACACATCCTAAGGCCGGAAGAGCATAGGACATGGAAACATAGTAGGCTAAACCTACATGAATTCATGTCCTTTTTTTGTTAAAAAGAGTCTATGTGATCGAATAGTTTACCCAATCGCCACGTGTAGCCCCTAGACGTTCGAATAATTGCTGTGCACGCTCATTGGTCACTGCAGTGATCCAGGACATATAAGCACATCCATGTTCACGCGTATATTGCTGGCAGTGTGCAAATAGTTGGGCTTCCGCTTCACCTTCTCTGAATGCTTCCGTAACAAAAAGGTCATTCATAATGGCTACACGCTCTGCTTTCATCGTGCTGTAGGTGAAGAACAAGGTGGAGAATCCGATAAGCTTCCCGTCCTCTACTGCCACGAATTGAGCACCGATTTGCTGATTAAGCAGGTTGTTAATCAAAAGGTGGATGGATTGATCTCCAGGCCATGGGTTGTTGTAGAATCCCACCACATAGTCATGCATCAAGGCAGTCAGTGGTTTCAGATCATCAGGTTGCGTCTCTCTAATATGTATAGTCATGGTACACGTCCTTAACATTAGTTTTTATTTATTGCAATTGAATTATTATACGTATAAATGAATTAATATTCAATACGAATGATAAATAAGCTGAGCTTCACATATGATTCAAACAAGTAATGCAAATACAAAAATCCCCTGAACCATTTAATGGTCAGGGAATTTTTGTATCGTTACTGTTACATCTCACCTTAGGAAATAGTGGTTCTATCCATTTTTAATGGTGGATGGCAGACTCTTGATCAATTCATCATTTGGCGTGACAAACAAGGTCTTTTGATGATCATAGATGACAAAACCCGGCTTCGCACCACTTGGTTTGCGTACATGACGGATAAACGTGTAATCCACAGGCACACTGCTTGATTCCTTGGCTTGGCTGAAATAGGCAGCAAGCTGTGCCGCTTCTTCCAATGTAGCTTCACCAAAGTCAGTACTGCGAATGACCACATGTGAACCTGGAATGTCTTTGGTATGCAGCCAAGTGTCGTTGGAAGAAGCGAGGCGGTTGGTCACATACTCATTTTGCAGGTTGTTTTTGCCCACAAGAATATCAATCCCCTCGGAGGAGGTGAATTGGTGTACGGTCGGACGGTCGCTTTTCTTCTTCTTTTTACCCTTTTTGTTACGGTCACGAAGGTATCCCTGTTGCACAAGCTCATCCCGTATTTCCTCAATATCGTTCATCGATGCAATGGACAGCTGCTGCAACAGGTTATCGAGATAGTCAATCTCGTCTTTAGTTTTGCCAAGCTGCTCATGAATGACAGCCAGACTGTTCTTGTATTTGTTATAACGTTTGAAATAACGTTGTGCGTTGTCAGACGGTGTAAGCAGCGGATCAAGCTGAATGGTAATGTTGGCTTGGTCTTCATCATAGAAGTTCACAAGCTCCACGCTCTTGTCCCCTTTGTGGACCTGATGCAGGGAGGCGAACAGCAACTCACCCCATAGTCTGAACTTGTCCGCATCGTCGGCTTCCAGCAGATCCTTGTTCAGGTTATCCAGCTTTTTGATGTTCTTGCTTCGCTCGTTCTGCAGAAAACGGAGCAGATCACTTACTCTCTGTTTAACCGTGTCCCGTTCGGCCTTGTCTCCGTAATAATCTTCCATGCACTTGCTCATCGTGTCATAGGTTTTCTCCAAATCTTGAATGCTCTGAAGATGAACGGCCGAGAAAATCATTTTGCCTTTGGCGTTCATTCCGGTTACAGGCGTGTAGAGATGATCTCTGACAGGTCCCATCACGGCTTCAAAAGCGTTCCAGAGTGCACCAGCCTCAACTCGGCTCTCACCCTCAACCACAGCCTGAGTGTTCACTGTGCCTTCAGCAGCAATCCCACGGGTAGCAATCTCTCCTGCAATCAGCGGACTAAGACCGCTAAATGAATTCACAAGCCAGCGTGATGCCTCTTCTTCAGCGGCATGATAGCTCTCCTCGAATGCTGCACGGCTCACTTCGAGCGGATTACTTTTATGTTGTTCGGGTGGAGCGGTATACGAGAATCCAGGCATGATTACCCGGTAGCTGCTGATGGACGGAGTCACATGATGAATGCCATCCAGAATCGTTCCAGTTACAGGATCAAGCAAAATAATGTTACTGTGACGACCCATTAATTCAATGATGATGCGTTTAACCGAAACGTCCCCCAGTTCGTCGCGCTGACGCACATTGATGTGGATAATACGTTCCATGCCAATCTGACGGATCTCCTCAATGATTGCACCTTCACAGTGCTTGCGGAGCAGCATGCAGAACATGGGTGCTTCAGTCGGATTAAGGAATGTCTTTTCCGTAAAATGCACACGGGGATATGTCGGGCTTGCCGAAACAAGCAATTTACTATTTCCGCGCTGAGCACGCAGGGTGAGAACTACATCATGGCCATTCGGCTGATGGATTTTGCTGATACGTCCACCAATGCAGCCTTGCAATTCATGAACAATGGCCCGTGTTACAATGCCGTCCAATGCCATTTTTTCCACTTCCTCTCTCTATCGAGCATCTGCATTTTATCATGCCAAATGCTTCATCTATATAACTGAAACGTGCAACCAGGTATGTAAAAAAAGAGGACTGGCTGCAGATTCTTCGTTGCTTGCCTGTTAAACGCTGGAATCAGCACTGCGCAGAACATCGCAGACTTTTATTTTAGCTTATTCTGTCCATCAGGGAAAGGATTCACCTTGCGGGTGCTAATCACAGACCTGTCCGAATACATATAGAGCAGGTAGTTTGTCCGGCATAGTGTACAGCCTGTCGACCAGCGCGCCGGTGAGTCATGTGAGCTTATTTTGCAGATGAAATACAGACTGGGAGGGAACCTTGAAGCATGGAACATACCAAGTGGCATCAACTAAGTGATGAAGAGCTTCGTAACACTCTTGGCGTCAGCCCGCAGGAAGGATTGACGGATGAAGCTGCAGCAGAGAAGAGGAAAGCTATCGGTTCGAATGAGCTGAGCGAGGGGAAAAGTATTTCTCCAATTACGTTGCTCTTGAATCAGTTCAAAGATTTTATGGTGCTGGTATTGATGGGAGCAACGTTGGTATCCGGATTGCTGGGTGAGTATCTGGATGCAGTAACGATCGTGGCCATTATTGTGCTGAATGCCATTCTGGGGTTTGTGCAGGAATTCCGGGCAGAACGATCTCTTCGTGCATTGAAACAGTTGTCCGCACCTCTCGCCAAAGTGCTTCGATCGGGCCAGGAAGTACATCTTGCCGCCAAACAACTCGTACCCGGGGATATTGTCATGGTGGAGAGTGGTGACCGAATACCTGCTGATGTACGCTGGCTGGAAACGAACAGTCTGGATGTCGAGGAGTCGGCACTTACCGGGGAATCTGTCCCCGTAAGCAAACATTGCCTTCCGATTGCCGACGAGGATGTTCCGCTTGGCGATCAGAAGAATATTGGTTTTATGGGGACCATGGTTACTCGTGGCACAGCCAAAGGTGTGGTTATCCGTACGGGAATGGAGACCGAGATGGGCAAGATTGCCGATCTGATCCAGAATACGGAGGAGCAAGAAACACCGCTACAGCACAGGCTGGAACAACTGGGCAAAATTCTGATTTTTGTCGCGTTGGGATTAACCGTCATGGTCGTCGTTGCAGGTATATTGCACGGACAACCAGCTGTCGGCATGTTTCTGGCTGGGGTTAGCCTCGCGGTGGCTGCCATACCTGAGGGTCTGCCGGCCATTGTAACCATTGCACTTGCCCTTGGCGTGCAGCGGATGATCAAGCGTAAAGCTATTGTACGTAAGCTGCCTTCTGTCGAAACTCTGGGCTGCGCGTCCGTAATCTGCTCGGATAAAACAGGCACACTCACCCAGAACAAGATGACGGTAACGGATGTGTGGCTGGAGGGACGTAACATCAAGGTTACCGGGGATGGGTATGCACCTGAAGGACAGATGCTGGAGAACGGTCGAACGGTGGAACTGAAGAGTGACCAGTCCCTGCGCAGAATGCTCCAGATCAGCGCGCTTTGCAACAATGCCAGTATTGTCGAGAGCGTTGCTAGCGAGGTGGGGAGCAAGAAAAAGGGCAAGGATAACAAAAAGGACGGCAAAAAAACGAAAAAAGATGATTTCAAAGAAGAAACAGTTCAACGAGACAATGTATTCTGGGAGCTGAAAGGCGATCCGACGGAAGGGGCACTCGTCACACTTGCCTCCAAAATGGGGCTTACTCCTGCCGGACTCAAAGAGTTGTATGCCCGTCAACAGGAATTCCCGTTTGATTCGGAGCGAAAACGCATGTCGGTCCTGATTCATCACCAGGGAGGCCGAATGATCTACACCAAAGGTGCACCGGATGTGTTAATCGGACACTGCAGTTATATTTTGTGGGAAGGAAAGGTCGTGCCTTTCACTGGAACACTGCGACAGAAAGTCATGGCAGCCAACGAGAGCATGGCTGGAGCGGCACTGCGTGTCCTCGGAATGGCCTATCGTGAAGTACGGCCGGAAGAAAAAGTGGCTGACGAACACGCTGCCGAAAGTCAACTTGTCTTCGTAGGACTTGCAGGTATGATTGATCCACCGCGTCGTGAAGTGAGAGATGCGATTGCCACATGCCGCAAAGCGGGTATTCGTACCGTCATGATCACAGGTGATCATGGAACAACGGCAGAAGCCATTGCGCATCAGCTGGGTATTCTTCCACGAGGAGGCGCTTCGTTAAGTGGTCAGCAACTGGCAGGCATGACAGACGATCAACTGGATAAACAGGTAGAAGGCATCTATGTGTTCTCCAGAGTGTCTCCTGAACATAAGCTTCGCATCGTAAAATCGTTGCAGCGCAAAGGGCATGTCGTCGCGATGACGGGGGATGGGGTAAATGATGCTCCGGCGATCAAAGCAGCAGATATCGGCATAGCGATGGGCATTACAGGCACAGATGTGACGAAGGAAGCTTCTGCGCTCATTCTGAGTGATGATAACTTCTCGACCATTGTGGCTGCCATTGAAGAAGGCCGTAATATTTATGAGAACATTCGCAAGTTTATCCGTTATTTGCTGGCATCGAACGTGGGCGAGATTTTGACTATGTTCTTTGCGATGATGATGGGCCTGCCGCTACCCCTCGTGCCTATTCAGATTCTGTGGGTTAACTTGGTGACAGATGGGTTGCCTGCAATGGCGCTGGGGGTAGATCAGCCTGAGAAAGATTTGATGGAACACAAACCCCGTGGAGCCAAGGAGAATATTTTTGCGCGGAGACTGGGTTGGAAAATCGTCAGTCGGGGTGTATTGATTGGATTATGTACACTCGGCGCGTTCTGGCTCACTCTTCAGGCTGCACCGGATAACCCGGGTCAACTGATCAAAGCACAGTCTGTGGCTTTCGCTACACTCGTTTTGGCGCAGCTTATTCATGTCTTTGATTGCCGTAGTTCACGATCCATCTTCCACCGGAATCCACTACAGAACAAATATCTGGTTCTTGCCGTTATTTCATCGGTTGTACTGATGTTAATTGTCATGTACGTTGAGCCGCTGCAACCGATCTTCAAAACCGTACCTCTAGGTTTGCGTGAATGGGCGATCTGTATTGTTGCTGCAGGCATTCCAACGTTCCTTATGGGCGCAGGCAGCGTGTGGGGTGGTCGTCGTAACCGCCGTCGCATGGGGGGTTCTGGCCGCTTCGTACCGAAAAGTACAAAGTTTTCGGCATAAAATCAATACCTTTTCCTTACCCATTTCGTTATGCTATCCTCAAAATGATCCGAAGCGGCGGCTTTGGCATTTTGCAGGATAGCTTTTTTGGTGTAACTGTTGAATATGAATTTCTATGGTGATCCTGTAGAAGAGCAAGAATATAGCTTTGGCAGCAAACTGCCAAAAGGAGTGGGCAAGGTTATGGAATTTACGAAAATGCATGGACTTGGTAACGATTTTATCGTTGTATTTGGGGAAAAGGAGCTTCCGGCAGATGCTGCAGAATTGGCTGTGAAATGGTGTAACCGTTTCTTCGGCATCGGTGCGGATGGCCTGGTTTATATACTGCCTTCGGAGAAGGCGGACTTTCAGATGCGCATCATGAATTCGGACGGTTCCGAAGCAGAGCAGTGCGGTAATGCCATTCGCTGTGTGTCCAAATATGTATACGATCATGGTCACGTTAGCCAGGAGCAGATCACCATTGAAACGATTGGTGCAGGCGTACAACCGGTAAGTCTCAACATTCGTGATGGTAAAGTGGAAACGGTTCGTGTGGATATGGGTGAGCCTATCCTGAATGGCCTACAGGTACCTACAACGGTGGATGCGAATCCCGTGGTCGATCATTACATTGAAGCCAATGGACATGCGTTCAAATTCACTGCCGTATCCATGGGTAACCCGCATGCGGTCATCTATGTAGATGACGCTGTGAATTTTGACCTCACGACTTGGGGGCCACTTCTTGAAGTGCATCCGATGTTCCCAAAAAAAATCAATGTGGAATTCGCAACAGTTCGTGACCGTGGATATGTGGACATGCGTGTATGGGAACGTGGAGCTGGTCCAACACTTGCTTGTGGAACCGGGGCATGTGCAACACTGGTATCTTCTGTCCTGAATGGTCATACAGATCGTACGGCAATTATCAGCCTCAAGGGTGGGGATCTTCACATTGAGTGGAACGAAGCTGACAATCATGTGTACATGACGGGACCTGCTGAAGTTGTTTTTAAGGGAATCACTTCATAAAAAGTGGAAGGTTTAACCAAAGGGGCCTGCGGGCCTCTTTTTTAATCTGCATCAAAAACCTGTGTTTTTCTTCGTTTTTTAGCGTTTTTTGTGTTACATTAGTATGAAAATGATCACAGCTAGGCGGGGGGAAAAGGGATGAAGGCGGATTTGCGCAAAGTTATGCAGGAACGGGTTCTCGTTGGAGATGGGGCCATGGGAACATTTCTGTACCAAATGGGGTTCCCGGTAGGGATTTCATATGAAGAATTGAACTTGATTTCACCTGAAGTGGTGGCGGATGTACATCGCCGTTATCGGGATGCGGGTACAGAAATATTTGAAACGAATACGTATTCTGCCAATTACGACAAGTTGTCCAAGTTCGGTCTGGAGTCCAAGGTAGAAGATGTGAACCGTGCCGGCGTGCGCATTGCCAAAGAGGTGGCTGGAGCTGACGGTTACGTACTTGGTGCAGTAGGCTCTATTCGCGGCGGCAAGCGGACGAACGTGTCCACAAGTGAACTAAAACGCTTCTATCAACAACAGATCTCTGCTCTGCTCGATGAAGGTGTAGATGGCATTCTGCTTGAGACCTTTTATGATATTGAAGAGATGGATATTGCCCTTTTGCAAGCGCGCAAGCTGAGTGATCTGCCTGTAATTGGACAGTTCGCTGTAGAGGATGTAGGGCATACACTGGACGGATATACGATGCCTGAAGCATTCCGGATCATGCGGGAGCAGGGCGCGGATGTGATCGGTTTTAACTGTCGCTCCGGTCCAAACGGGATTATGCGTGCCATGGAAACCGTCTCTGGACGTATCGGCGTTCCGATGTCCGTCTATCCGAACGCGGGTGCCGCGGATTATGTAGATGGTCAGTTCCGTTATGGTGCAACTCCGGAGTACTTTGGTCAGACGGCAGTGCAGTTTGCCGAACTGGGCGCTCGTATTATCGGCGGATGCTGCGGGACTACACCTGATCATATTACCGCAATGAAAGAGGCGCTCGCCGAATATGTACCTTCGCCTATTTTGGAGCCCGACCCGTCCGAATCCAAAGCTCGTATCGTGTTGCATGAACATGTGGATGAGCGTTCCGGACGTGGAGGACAGCCTACAATCGTTGATCTGGTCAAGCAGCGTCACACGGTCATTGTTGAACTTGACCCGCCACGTGACTTGGACATTGCCAAGTTCATGAAGGGTGCCGAGACACTGAAAGCGGCAGGAGCAGATGCCCTGACCCTGGCGGATAATTCACTAGCGGTTACACGGATGAGCAACATGGCGTTGGGTCACCTCGTTCAGGATCGCACGGGCCTACGTCCACTTGTGCACATTGCCTGCCGTGACCGGAATCTGATTGGAACACAGTCACACATGATGGGTTTTGATGCTTTGGGGATTAATCATGTACTGGCTGTAACAGGAGATCCTGCAAGGTTTGGAGATCTGCCGGGTTCAAGCTCGGTATACGATCTGACTTCTTTTGAAATCATACGCATGATCAAACAGTTGAACGATGGAGTGGCTTTCTCAGGTAAACCGCTGAAGCAGAAGGCTGGTTTTGTCATCGGAGCGGCATTTAATCCCAATGTGAAATATTTGGAGAAAGCTGTACAACGTCTGGAGAAGAAAATTGCCTCTGGCGCAGATTACATCATGACACAACCGATCTATGATCCTGAGTTGATTGTAGCAATGCACGAAGCCACCAAACATCTGGATGTGCCCATTTTTGTAGGTGTAATGCCGCTGGCGAGTGGACGGAATGCAGAGTATCTGCACAACGAGGTTCCGGGGATTCAGCTCTCGGATGAAGTTCGTTCCCGTATGGCCGGTCTGGAAGGCGAAGAAGGCCGTGCGATGGGGGTAAAAATTGCCAAGGAATTGCTGGACGTAGCAACAGCGCATTTCAAAGGGATCTATCTTATGACACCGTTTATGTTCTACGGCATGACGGCCGAACTGACTCAATACGTATGGGAGAAGTCGGAGCATCAATGTCCTACTTGTTTCAACCCTAATAATCAATTACAATAGTAAAACGGATGTGATGCCGATGTCATTCAGTATGACCGGATACGGTCAATCCGCCTTTCATTTTGGCGGCTATAAGGTACAATTAGAGATCAAATCTGTTAATCATCGTTATTGCGAAGTGATGATGCGTCTGCCAAGAGAGTGGACGTATTATGAAGACGGTTTGAGGAAGATCGTACAGGGCCGTTTGAAACGTGGTCGGATTGATGTTTATGTAATGAAAGAAAAAGAGGAAGACCAGGCTCTTCCCGCTGTTCTGAATGAACAGACGGTCAGGGCCTATCTGCAGGCTGCAGAGCAACTGGAGACTCAGTATGGAATGCAGGGCAAACCAAGTATTGTGGATATGCTTGGGCTGCCAGACGTCATGGTTCATTCGGATGGGACAAGTTCCATTCCGGAAGAGCAGAAGGACGAATGGGAGCGAGTGCTGCAGGAAGGATTGAAAGAGGCTTTGTCCAGCCTTGAGCAGATGCGCGCTCGCGAGGGTCTTCATCTGGCCAGTGATCTGGAACGGCGGATTACCCGTCTGGAGTCGCTGCATACCGAGATGCTTGATCTTGCTCCGACTGTGGTAAGTGATTACCGTAACAAGTTAAGGCAACGGCTTACGGAATTGCAGGAAGAAGGCTCTTTCCCTTTTGATGAGCATAAATTGGGTATGGAAATTGCAATGTTTGCCGATCGTTCTAACATAGAAGAGGAGCTTACACGTCTACTCAGTCACTTTGGACAGAGCAGGGAACTGCTGAAGAGTGATGAGCCGGTAGGGCGTAAGTTGGACTTTCTAATTCAAGAGATGAATCGGGAAGTCAATACGATTGGATCAAAAGCCAACCATTTGGCTCTGGTGAATCGTGTTGTCGAGATGAAGGCGGAGCTGGAGAAGATTCGTGAGCAAGCGGCGAATATCGAATGAACAGCCATATTTCGGCATAAGAGTCGCATGTATAGGGGGAAGAACCTGATTATGGCAATCAAACTCATTAACATTGGATTCGGTAACATCGTATCGGCGAACCGGATTATATCCATCGTGAGTCCGGAATCGGCGCCGATCAAGAGAATCATACAAGAGGCAAGAGATCGTCACATGCTGATTGATGCAACGTACGGAAGACGTACTCGTGCCGTAATTATTACGGATAGCGATCATGTCATTCTGTCTGCAGTTCAGCCTGAGACGGTCGCCCATCGTCTTTCTTCGAAAGATGATGACAACGACGAATAAAATGGAGTGTAATATGTCTAAGGGATTACTGGTAGTGTTGTCCGGCCCATCAGGGGTCGGGAAGGGTACTGTATGCAGCGCATTGCGCAAACGGGTGCCGGAATTGATCTATTCCGTATCGGCGACAACCCGTCAGCCTCGTCTGGGTGAAGAACATGGTGTGAACTATTTCTTCAGAAGTCATGAGGAGTTCCAGAACATGATTGCTGAAGATCAATTGTTGGAACATGCGGAGTATGTCGGTAATTATTACGGAACACCGCGTGATTTTGTAGAGAAAACGATTAACGAAGGCCGCGACATCATTCTGGAGATTGAGGTTCAAGGCGCGTTAAAAGTGAAAGAGAAATTCCCGGAAGGGATCTTTGTTTTCCTGCTTCCTCCTTCACTGGACGAGCTGAAAGATCGCATTCAGGGCCGTGGTACCGAAAGCCAAGCGACCATTGATCACCGGATGTCTGTGGCGGTCGATGAGATCAGTCTGCTGGAGCAGTATGATTACGCTGTTGTTAATGATGAAATTGATTTGGCGTGCAAGAGAATAGAAAGCATCATAATCGCCGAACATTGTAAGATCAATAAATAATCCCTTTTGCCGCTGCAGAATGCGATATAAGTGGGGCAGTTGTCATATCATGTATTGGAGCAGTCCATCTTGGACTGTCCAAATATGAAGAGATGCCACATAAGTTCTGTCAGGCGGCAACTTGCGATTATACTAATGCGAAGAGGTGTTTGTTAATATGCTGTATCCTTCTATTGATGAAATGATGAACAAAGTCGACAGCAAGTATTCCCTTGTTGTTGCTGCTTCCCGCCGGGCTAGACAGCTACGTGAAGGTGAAAAAACGGATTTAAGAGGTGCGAGATCCCATAAACAAGTTGGCGTTGCACTGGAAGAAATCTATGGAGACCTGCTCGTTGTCATCAAAGGACAGGACGAAGAAGAAGAGTAAGCCGCCTGCGGCTGCTCTTCAACTGCATACGGCGTAAGCCGGATTAATTGACAACCGCGAGGTTGTTATTTTTTTACGAATAAGCATATTTTAACGGAATCTTCATTCGACGTCGTATAAATATCGGGGGAAATTAACATGTTGAACGGTAAAAAAATCGTGCTTGGTGTGACAGGCGGCATAGCCGCTTACAAAGCGGCAACATTATGCAGCAGACTGGTGCAAAAGGGAGCGGATGTTCATGTAATTATGACAGCTTCCGCTACACAGTTTATTACCGAATTAACGCTGCAAACGTTGACCCGAAATACCGTATATACCGATACATTTGATGAGCGTGAACCAGCCGTTGTATCTCATATTCATCTGGCTGATCTGGCTGATCTTGTTCTGGTTGCCCCGGCTACTGCGAATGTGATTGCCAAGATGGCGCATGGTATGGCAGACGATATGCTCTCAACAACGCTTCTTGCCACGACTGCTCCTGTCATGATTGCTCCAGCGATGAATGTACATATGTATGATCATCCAGCTGTAAAGCATAATATGAACCTACTTGTTGAACGGGGAACCTTGATGATTGAGCCGGGTGAAGGACAGCTTGCGTGTGGTTATGTGGGCAAGGGCCGTCTGGAAGAACCGGAGACCATTGTTGATGTGGTAGAGCGTTTCTTTGAACAGCGTGAGTCTACAGCTCGAGTTCAGAAGGGACAAGATTTACTGTTACAAGGCAAGAAGGTTGTCGTTACGGCTGGAGGTACGATTGAGCGTATTGACCCAGTACGATACATTACGAACGATTCGTCCGGCAAAATGGGATTTGCGATAGCCGCAGCTGCGCGTGATCTGGGGGCAGATGTGAAATTGGTTATGGGCAATACCCAAGCGAAGCCACCGGAGAACGTTGAGTTGATTCCTGTACAGTCTGCACAGGATATGTATGAAGCAGTTACCCGCGAGTGGGATGATGCAGATATCGTGGTTAAGGCGGCGGCAGTTGCCGATTATCGTCTAAAGGAAGTTTACACTGAGAAGATCAAGAAGAAAGGCGACACGCTGTCGCTCGAACTTGTTAAAAATATAGATATTCTTGAAACGCTGGGCAAACAGAAGACCCATCAGTTTTTGATTGGTTTTGCTGCGGAAACTCAGTCGGTTGAGATGTATGCACGTGAGAAACTGGAACGGAAAAACTGTGATCTGATCGTAGCCAATGACGTAACCCGAACGGGTGCAGGATTTGGAACAGACACCAACGCGGTACATATCTATGACCGGGAGGGTTTGGTGGAGGAGCTTCAAGTGATGGCCAAGCACGATGTGGCTCATCGGTTGCTCCGGATTGCGGCGGAGCGCATTGCCGGGAGGAATTAGGATATGGAGATTGCCAAGGTCATTGTCGATGTTCCTGTAAAGGAAACAGACCGGCCGTTTGATTACTTGGTACCTGAATCGATGAGGGAATGGATCGAGATCGGCAGCCGAGTGGGTGTACCTTTTGGCCATCGGACGGTGCAGGGATTCGTGATTGATCTTGTACCACGTACCGGGGAGGAATCATTCAAGCTGAAGCAAATTCAGGAGTTGCTGGACATTGTTCCCCCATTGTCAAAAGATTTGGTTGAACTGGCCGAATGGATGAGTGGACGTTATGCCAGTAATCGGATTTTGTCGTTGCAGGTGATGGTACCGACGGCATTGAAAGGGAAAGCAGAACGATACATCTCATTGGGAGATGCACTGGACGGAGAGGTCGCCAGTACACAACCGGATGATGAGGTGTTATTTGTTTGGGGACAAGAGTCTACGACCGAGAAGGTGCAGCAGGATATCATCCGTTTTGTCAAAAGTCGGGGTCAGGTACCGCTGCAACAGCTCAGTCGGAAATATCCGAACCATGCTGCACTAATCAAGAAATTATTGCTTGGTGGTGTACTGCTGGAAAGTCAGGCCATCAAGGATAAGCTGAATAAGAAAACAATGAAGTCTGTTGATCTGGCCGTAGATATTGCTGCTGCTCAGGAAGCACTTGCTTCGTTCCCGGCGAAAGCACAGCGGCAGAAGGAGATTCTGGCTTTTTTGCTGGAAATGAAAGAGCTTCTGCCCATGCCGATGAAAGAAGTGTTATCTACATTGCAGGTATCGGCAGCAACGATCAAGGGTCTGGAGGAAAAGGGACTGATTGTAACCGAGGACGTCGAGGTCTTTCGTGACCCTTATCAGGGTAGGAAGTTCAAAGCGACTGAACCACTGGTACTGACCGATGAGCAAAAACATGTTTATGACAATATCAATGGCCGATTGCAGGAACAGCGCCATGGGGTATTTTTGCTGCATGGTGTCACGGGTAGTGGCAAGACAGAAGTCTATCTTCAAACCATTCAACAATGCATCGAGCAGGATCGGCAGGCCATCGTACTGGTGCCCGAGATTGCATTGACACCACAGATGGTAGAGCGTTTCAAAGGGCGCTTCGGCGACCAGGTTGCTGTCATGCACAGTCGTCTGTCTGGCGGTGAACGTTATGATGAATGGCGCAAGATTCGTGAGGGTCAGGTGAAGGTTGCGATTGGGGCACGTTCAGCGGTATTTGCTCCGTTCAATCGGCTTGGACTGATCATTATGGATGAAGAACACGAGACTTCCTACAAACAGGAGGAAACTCCGAAATATCATGCCCGTGATGTAGCGGTAAAAAGAGCACAGCAGCATCAGGCCGTGGTCGTTCTAGGTTCAGCGACACCTTCGCTGGAAAGTTATTACGCTGCACGGTCGCAGAGTAATGACGATTTTGCACCACTCTTGTTGGAGATGCCAACTCGGGCACTAGGGAACAAGCTGCCTGAAGTGCGGATCGTTGACATGCGTGAAGAGTTGAAGGATGGCAACCGCTCCATGTTCAGCAGGGCTTTGCATAAAGGGCTGGAGGAGCGTTTGGAACGTGGTGAACAGACGGTGCTTCTGCTGAATCGCCGTGGATATTCGACCTTTGTCATGTGCCGAAGTTGTGGATATGTGGCGGGCTGTCCCGAATGTGATATTTCATTAACGTACCATCAGCGCTCCAATAATCTCCGTTGTCATTACTGCGGGTATGCGGAAGCGGCTCCTGAAGTGTGCCCGGACTGTGGAAGTGAGCATATTCGATATTTTGGTACAGGTACGCAGCGTGTCGAGGAAGAGCTCGCGAAGCTCTTTCCAGGTATTCGGGTCATTCGAATGGATGTGGATACGACAACAGAAAAAGGGGCGCACGAGAAGCTGTTGAAACAGTTTCGTGAGAAAAAGGCAGATGTATTACTGGGCACCCAGATGGTTGCGAAGGGACTTGATTTCCCGGATGTAACCCTGGTTGGCGTGATAACAGCGGATTCAGCACTGAATTTACCTGATTTTCGTGCTGCCGAAAAAACGTTTCAGTTGCTAACACAGGTAGCTGGCCGAGCCGGTCGGCACCAATTGCCTGGTGAGGTGTTTGTCCAGTCCTACACGCCGGAGCACTACTCTATTGGGCATGCAAGTCAGCATGACTATGTATCGTTTGTACGTGAGGAACTATTGCACCGCCGCAATTTGCAATATCCGCCTTACTGTCGCCTGATTCTGGTGACCTTTTCGCATGAGCAGCTTCCGGTATTGATTCGTCTTGCCGAGAACTATACGCGGATACTGAAAGAGAAGGCTAATGCGGCCGGATGGCTCGGCAGTCTGGATCGTTTCAGCAATGATGCTTTTGATGTGCTGGGGCCGGTAGCGTCCCCGATTCCACGGATCAAGAATAGATACAGATTCCAATGTATGATAAAATGGCGGGGGGATGTAGACGCCATAGGACTTGCTCTGGCAACAGCCCGGCGTATGGACGATGATGTTCAGGCGCAGAAATTGCTGATTAGTCTGGATGTAGACCCGCAAATGTTAATGTAAGCATTTTGCAGCAATGCGGATGTAAACAAGCGGTATAAACATAGATTAAAAATGAATACCCAAAAATACAGATATCGTCCTGAAATTATGATGAGGATTAGGAAGGTGCTTACAACATGTCGATTCGCATTATCGTTCAAGAACCAGATGAGGTGCTCCACAAGAGAGCCAAAGAAGTAACCAAAATTACACCAAACGTACAAAAATTGCTGGATGATATGGCTGACACCATGTACGATGCGGAAGGTGTGGGTCTTGCGGCACCACAGGTCGGCATTTTGAAACGTCTGATCGTAATTGACGCAGGTGATGAGCAAGGGCTGATCAAGATGATTAACCCGGAGATTATTGCAAGTGAGGGAGAGCAATTCGGACCGGAAGGTTGTCTGAGTATCCCTGGAATTAATGGTGACGTTCGCCGTTTTGAGACTGTGACAGTCAAAGGTCTGGATCGTGAAGGTAAAGAGTTGATTATTACGGGTAGTGGCCTGCTGTCCCGCGCATTCCAGCATGAAATTGATCATCTGGATGGCGTACTCTTTACGGATATCGCCGAGAAAGTGTACGAAATTGCAGCAGATCAAACGGGACCGCGTCGTAATTAAGGAGTGATCGATTTGAATATTGTTTTTATGGGAACACCTGAATTTGCAGTTCCTTCTCTCGATATGTTGATTGCAGAGGGATACAATGTGGTTGGTGTGGTGACTCAGCCTGATAAACCACAGGGGCGCAAAAAAGTACTTACGCCAACACCGGTTAAGGCCGCGGCAGAACGCCACGGTCTGCCGGTGTTTCAACCTGTTAAATTGCGTGATCCGGAAGCCGTAGCACGCTTGGCTGAATGGAAGCCGGATCTGATCGTGACCGCGGCCTTTGGACAGATTCTGCCCAAAGCCGTGCTGGATATGCCTGTTCGCGGTTGTGTGAACGTGCATGGCTCTCTTTTACCGAAATATCGTGGAGGAGCCCCGATCCAACGTTCCATTATTAACGGAGAATCCGTGACAGGAGTCACATTGATGTATATGGCTGAAGGCCTGGATACCGGAGATATGATCTCGCGTGTGGAACTGCCGATTACGGATGAAGATACATCAGGGTCGATGTTTGATAAATTAAGTGAGGCTGGTTCCAAACTGCTTCAGGCAGAAATGCCACGTTTGATTGCGGGCGAGACAACGGCTGTCCCTCAGGATGATGCCGAAGCTTCGTATGCTCGTAATCTGACTCGAGAAGACGAGAAAATGGACTGGAGTCGTACTTCACGTGAATTGTTCAATCAGATCCGCGGCCTTGTGCCATTTTCGGGTGCATTTACGATGTGGGATGATCAGGTCTTCAAGATCTGGGCTGCGGCTAACCCCGATCAGGTGGATCTGGCAACTTCTTCGGATGCTGGACAAGCAGAGCCGGGAACGGTGTTGCAATTGAACAAAGCAGGGATTGAAGTTCGTACAGGTAATGGCTCGCTTTGGTTAACTGAGGTGCAGCCTGCAGGCAAAAAGGTGATGCAAGCCGCTGACTTTGCTCGCGGTGGTACACTGAAACCTGGAATGGTGCTGCGATGAGCGGTAATACATCGGGGCGTGAAGGAAACCGTCGTCCGAATTCAGGTAAAGTGGGTGGCGCAGGAAATGCTTCCGCTAATGGTGCATCTCGCTCCCAGAAACCCAAAACATCTGCTCGTGCCTTGGCAGTGAAGGTGCTCAGTGCAGTTGAGCAAGATGGAGCATATAGTAATCTGGAGTTGAACCGTCGTTTGAAAGAGGCGGATTTAAGCCCCGCAGATGCCGGACTAGCTACCGAATTGGTGTACGGAACAATTGCTAGATTGAATACACTTGATTACTTCTTGGAACGTTACGTTGCCAAAGGGGTATCCAAACTGCAACCTTGGGTCCGCAGCCTGCTACGGATTAGTGTATATCAGATGATATACCTGGATCGTATTCCGGAGCATGCCGTGGTGAGCGAAGCGGTCAATCTGGCCAAGAAACTGGGTCATCAGGGAATCTCGGGCATGGTGAATGGAGTGCTCCGCAATATGATCCGCAATCGGGATCAACTTCGTATTCCAGAACATCTGCCCGCTGCCGAGCGTATTTCACTTGAGCATTCCCACCCGTTATGGATGGTAGAACGCTGGATTGCCCAGTACGGCGAGGAGACGGCGGAAGCGATCTGTCGTGCGAATAACGAGCCGCCAGCGGTGAGTGTTCGGGTCAACACTACGATGACCACACGGGAGAAACTGATGCATGAGATGAGCAGCACAGGTGCAGTTGTTGAAGCTTCTCGGCTGAGTTCCGATGGTATTCTTGTACGTAGTGGCGGAAACATGGCTCTAACGTCCTGGTATCGGGACGGATTGTTCTCTGTACAGGACGAAAGTTCCATGCTCGTCGCTGAAGCGGTTGCGCCTGAAGAAGACCAGCTCGTATTGGATTGCTGCGCAGCGCCAGGGGGTAAAACAGCTCACATGGCGGAGAAAATGCACGATCGCGGTCGTATTGTCGCTAACGATGTACATGCTCACAAGCGCCAGCTGATCCTGGAACAGGCGGAGCGTCTCGGTCTAAGTTGCATCGATGCTGTAACAGGGGATGCTCTTGATCTGAATGAGCGGTACCCGGAAGCGTCGTTTGACCGTATTTTGCTGGATGCACCATGTTCCGGTCTCGGTGTTATTCGTCGCAAGCCAGACGTGAAATGGACCAAATCCGTAGAAGATATCGAAGATATCGCAGGCCTGCAGCGTGAACTGCTTGATCGGGTTGCCCCGTTGTTAAAACCAGGCGGTATTCTGGTTTATAGCACGTGTACGATTGAGCCTGCTGAGAATGAGGATATGGTTGCAGACTTCTTGAAGCGACATCCGGAATATAGTCCTGTGGAAACGTCTGTCTGGTCCGAAGCGGAGACAGAGAACTTGAAGGTCGTCAACGGTGGCGTTCAGATTTTGCCACAATACGCTCACAGCGACGGATTTTTCATCGCACGGTTGACAAAAACAGTGGAATAACAGTTTAATAGAGCACGGAAGGATGACCGCCGAGGGGAACTTCGGCGGATTTCTTTGTGATGGGACATCGAGATTTTGGTCAGACAAAAGGGATGACAGGGTGCGATGGTGGCATTGAGGTGTTATAATGCATGAAGTACAGACATCAAGGGTATACATGGATGTAAAGTGGTCTTTGTGATAGAATAGGACGAATGGAACGTAAAGTAGAAGCCAAACGAAAAGAAAAGAAGGAATAGGTGTTGACAACAAAATGAAACCTTTTATATATGATTATTCTCTGGAAGAACTGCAGCAATGGGCTGTGGAGAATGGGGAGCCGGCGTTTCGCGGTGGCCAAATCTTTGACTGGATTTATGTAAAACGCGTGAATGATTTCAGTGAAATGACCAATCTGTCCAAGCCATTGCGTGAAAAGCTGACAGAGCAATTTGAATTTGTAACGCTTAAGGAAATTACCAAGTTTGAATCCAAGGATGGAACGGTTAAATTCCTCTTTGGTCTTCATGATGATCATGCCATTGAGACAGTAATTATGAAGCACAACTACGGAAACAGTATCTGTGTAACCACACAGGTTGGATGTCGTATTGGTTGTACGTTCTGTGCGTCCACGTTGGGTGGACTCAAGCGTAACCTTACGGCTGGTGAGATTGTTGCACAGGTTGTACAGGCTCAGAAAATTTTGGATGAACGCGGTGAGCGTGTCAGCAGCATCGTAATCATGGGTTCGGGTGAACCTTTCGAAAACTATGAAGCAACGATGACTTTCTTGCGCATTATGATTCATGAAAAAGGACTGAATATCGGTCAGCGTCATATCACAGTTTCAACGAGCGGGATCGTTCCGAACATCTACAAGTTTGCGGATGAAGATACACAGATCAACCTCGCCATTTCGATCCATGCACCGAATGATGCATTGCGTTCGAAATTGATGCCGGTTAACCGTCGTTTTCCTTTTGAAGACGTGATGGAGTCCCTTCGTTATTATCTGGCCAAAACAGGTCGGAGAATTACGTTTGAATATGCACTCATTGGTGGGGTAAACGACCAGCCAGAGCATGCAGCAGAACTGGCAAGCGTGCTTAAGAACATGTTGTGCCACGTGAATCTGATTCCGGTTAACCATGTTCCTGAACGCAAGTATGTAAGAACATCGAGAAGCGACATTTTCAATTTTCAGAAGATTCTCTCGGAACAGGGTGTTAATGTAACCATTCGTCGTGAACAGGGACATGATATTGCTGCCGCTTGCGGTCAGCTTCGTGCAAAGCATATGGAGTTGAGGTGAGAACGTTTTGATCAAAACAGTTCATGTGAGCCATATCGGACGGGTGCGTTCGGTGAATGAAGATTCAGCCTGGATTCGTAATCTCGATACAGGATATATTCTGGGTATTGTTGCCGATGGCATGGGTGGACATCTTGCAGGGGATACGGCAAGCCGCTTGGCAGTGGAGACGTTGGTGCACGATCTGGGAACGCTGGAACCAGGTCTGTCGCATGCGTCTCTGTCTGCAGCTCTCAGCGATGCTATTTTGCATGCCAACGAAGTTATATTCCGCACGGCATCTACAGATGACAAGTACCACAACATGGGAACAACGGTGGTTGCAGCGTTATTGAACGATACGGAAGGTGTGATTGGACACATCGGTGATAGCAGAGCTTACAAAATTGCGAATAAAGCTGTGATCCAGCTGACCGAGGACCATACACTGGTGAATGAATTGTTCAAAAACGGCCAGATCAGTAAAGAGGATGTGTCACATCACCCACGTCGCAACGTGCTGACTCGTGCGCTTGGAACAGATGCCGAAGTGAAGGTGGATCTGGATACCGTTAAGCTGGAGGAAGGCGAAGTTCTTCTCCTGTGCAGTGACGGTCTCAGTAACCTGGTCAGCAATGAGCAGATTATTCAGGTTGCCGGCAATCAGGAACTGGCATTGGAAGATCGTGCAGACCGACTGCTTCAGTTGGCTTTACTTGCTGGTGGAGACGATAACATCACGGTTGCATTGTTCGAGTTGCAGAAGGAAGGTTCCGTGGATACGGAAACGGGGTGTGAGTCATGATTGGGCACCAGCTAGGCGGACGATATGAAGTGATTGAGCGAGTCGGGGGTGGCGGCATGGCTCTCGTGTACAAAGCCCAGGATCTTCTGCTGAACCGGAATGTAGCGATCAAAGTCCTTAGACAACAGTTTGTGCATGACGAAGAGTTTATTCGCCGTTTCCGCAGGGAAGCACAATCGGCAGCCTCACTGTCTCATCCGAATGTAGTCAGTATTTATGACGTGGGACAGGAAGATGACGTTCATTATATTGTCATGGAGTATGTGGAAGGCAAAAACCTGAATGAAATCATTAAAGAACGTGCGCCTCTGCAGGTGGACGAGTCGGTAAGAATTGCTTCCCAGATCGCAGATGCGCTTGATCATGCACATCATAATCAAATCATTCATCGGGATATCAAACCCCATAATATATTAATTGGCCGGAATGGCCGTGTGAAGGTAACAGATTTCGGGATCGCTCGTGCCGTTACTTCTACAACGATTACGCAGACAGGTTCCGTAGTCGGTTCTGTGCATTACTTCTCACCGGAGCATGCCAAAGGCATCGTGACGGGCGAAAAATCGGACTTATATTCTCTTGGTATCGTATTGTACCAAATGCTGACTGGGCAACTTCCGTTCTTGGGAGAAAGTCCAATCAGTGTAGCGTTGAAGCATTTGCAGGAAGAGTTCGATGAACCACGCAAATTCAATCCATTGATTCCGCAAAGTGTGGAAAATGTCATTCTGAAATCGATGCGCAAAAATCCGCAGGAACGTTATCAGTCAGCCAAAGAAATGCAGACCGATCTGGAAACTTGCCTGATGCCGGAGAGACGCAATGAAACGAAGATTGATTTTCCGGATGAGGATGATATAGACCAGACTCGCGTCATGCCAGCGATCAAGCCTGAACCGCGCGGAGTTACATCGACCGGTGCAGTGCCAGTGATGGAGTCTGACGAAGAAACTGGCAAGGGTAAGGCGAAATCCAAGAGCTGGAAGAAGCCAGCACTACTCATTTCATTAACCGTTCTTATTCTAATCGCCATGGTGGGCGTTGTATGGTATGTCAAGGGTATGCTGGTTGTACCTGAAGTTACCGTGCCTAACGTGATCACCCAGACGGAAGAAAAGGCTCGGGAAATACTTGAGGAGAAAGGACTCGTCGTCAGTGATGAGATCATCCGTCTGTATCAGGAAGGTGTCGAACCCGGTATTGTCTTTGACCAGAGCAGAAAAGAAGGAGATGTCGTCAAAGAAGGTTCCGAGGTCCAGATCAGTGTTGGTGCTGAAAAAGAACTGCTGAAGATGATTGATGTCAAACAAGAGACTTATGATGAAGCTGTCAAGAAATTGACTAAGCTTGGTATTAAGGAAGATCAGATTCAGCGGAAAGATGATTTCTCCAATGATGTGGCTTCAGGTACTGTTATTTCCCAGACACCTGGCGTCAATGAGGAATTCGATCCAGAGGCGGTTCAGATTGAGTTAACCGTAAGTAAAGGCGCTGAAACGATCAAAATGCCTGATCTGAAAAACCTTACCCGCAGTGAAGCCGAAGAAAAAATTAAATCTGCTGGACTGGAACTAGCTCAGGTGCAGGAAGAACTAAGTTATACGGTGGAAAAGGGCAAAGTGACGCAGCAATGGCCTGTGGAAGCGGGCACAGACGTACGTCCTGGCGATAAGATTACGATCTTTATCAGTACAGGGTATCCGCCTGAAGCGCTGCAATATCCTTTTGATATCAATGTATCACCCAAAGAAGAGGGCAAAAACAGTAAAATCCGTATCACATATGAAGACGCACGCGGCAAGAATCAGGAATGGGGAACTCGCACCGTCAATTCAACCCAGATGCTGACTATTCCCCTTGTGCTCGCTCCAAATGAAAATGGGGCTGTGTCCGTGTATCGAGATGGACAGTTCCTGGACACGTATCTTGTCTCCTACAGTGAAGCCAAAAACGGAACAGTGATTGTACCTTCCATTGACCCGGAACAAAGCACACAGCCACCGCCAGAGAATGAGCCTGATCCGGGTGCAGGTAGTGGTGAAGAAGGCAGTGTTGACCCGAACCAGGAGGGTGAGCCTGAGTCTACACCGGCAGATGGTGAGGGTGACAATGAAGAGGAAGATACCTCTGCCCTGAATAACGATAAAGGTCATGGCAAAGGAAAAGAAAAAGAAAACGGAAGTCGTTAACGCATCAAGCCGTCCATAAGGGCGGCTTATGCTGGCGTCTGGAGTAAATGTACCACCATCTAAAGGAGGGCGACGGAGCTATGCCAGAAGGTATCATCGTTAAAGCGCTAAGCGGTTACTATTATGTCATGCCAGTGGAAGACAACGGGGTTCCTTCGGTTGAAGGTTCCGCCGTTCAATGCAGAGCCAGAGGTATCTTCAGAAAGCGGGGAACATCACCGCTTGTAGGTGATCGCGTCAGCTACATGTTGACTGAGAACGGAGAAGGAACGGTAGATGAAATTCGGAAGCGTGAGACGGAACTTATCCGTCCTCCTGTAGCCAATGTAAGTTTGGCTGTTCTCGTGTTCTCTGTGAAGGAACCGGATATGAACCTAAATCTGTTGGACAAGTTCCTTGTTCACATCGAGCAGGCGGGACTGGATGCACTCATTGTGTTGACCAAACTGGATTTGGCAGATCCAGCCAAAGATACCATTGCTGAAGTGAAGGCATTGTATGAACAGGTGGGTTACGAAGTAATCTCGACAAGTTCACGTACCGGTGAAGGCAGTGAATTGCTCAGAGACCGTCTGGCTGGTAAGATCAGCGTATTCTCCGGACAATCCGGTGTGGGCAAGTCTTCGATGTTAAATGCATTGATGCCGGGCCTGACGCTGGAGACAAATGCGATCAGCATGCGTCTCGGACGAGGGAAACATACCACCAGACACGTGGAACTTATACCCCTGGATAATGGCGGGTTCGTCGCAGATACGCCGGGATTCAGCCAACTGGACTTTCTAGAGATCGGTGTGGAGGAACTCTCTACTTGTTTCCGGGAATTTGCCCAGTTTGCAGATCAGTGCAAGTTCCGAGGCTGTACCCATACACATGAACCAGGCTGTCGTGTGCTTGCGGCCAAGGAGGAAGGTCTAATCTCCGAAAGCCGATATCAGCACTATGTGCTGTTCCTTACCGAAATGAAAGATAAGAAGCGGAGGTATTAACATGATTAAAATTGCCCCATCGATATTATCAGCTGATTTTGCCCGACTTGGTGCGGAAGTAGCAGAAGCCCAAGCTGCAGGAGGAGACTGGATTCATGTTGACGTTATGGACGGTCATTTCGTCCCTAATATTACGCTTGGACCTGCGATTGTAAAGGCGATCGCTCCACATACAAGCTTGCCGCTCGATGTGCATTTGATGATTGAGAATCCGGAGCGTTATGTTGAGGAATTTGCCAAAGCGGGCGCAGCGGTAATTACCGTTCATGCTGAGGCTTGTGTACATCTGCACCGCGTTATTCATCTGATCAAGGAGCAGGGAGTAAAAGCAGGAGTAGCCCTTAATCCGGGAACGCCAGCTAGTGCCATTCTGGAAGTTCTTGATGATGTTGACATGGTTCTGGTCATGACAGTAAATCCTGGTTTTGGCGGACAGGCATTTATCTCGGGTACCATGAACAAAATCAAGCAGATTCGTACCTGGTTGAATGAAAAGGGACGCCATGATGTACATATCGAAGTAGATGGCGGAATTGCTGCCGACACAGCCCCGCTTGTGGTGGAAGCTGGAGCAGATGTACTCGTTGCCGGAAGTGCTGTATTTGGCCGTGAGGATCGTGCTGCTGCGATTACTGAAATTCGCCGTAGCTACGAGGGCTAATCTATGACCCTTAAGGAGACGCTGTGGACGATGGCTGCGAGTCTTGCGACGGGACTCGTGCTTGCTTTGTTTGCGGTTATTCAATCCCCGTATAATGCCATTACGTCATTGATCGGGGTGGGCGTTGTTATTATGTATTTCCGCAAATTTGATCGTACGGGACATCGGGTTACTTTTGTTATATTCAGCATACTGTATTATTTACTGAGTGTTTTCATGATCGCTGTCTATCAATACATTCCTTCCCAAACGTAAATGACCTAATCTTCGGGCTTGTCATTGTGGAATAGGGATCGAAGGTTCCGCATAAATATGGTTACATGAGCAGGTTTCTCATGTAGCCTTTTTTGTCGTGTTTGAGGTAAAGAAGGCCTGGAGCATAGGATACGGCGGACGCATGAGCATGATGGGGAGGGTGAATTATGAAATTTTACACATTCAAACTGCCGAAGTTTTTGGGAGGGTTTGTAAAGGCGATTCTTAATACGTTTCAAAAGAACTGATCAGATTGATAAGGTAACAGGGAATACCGCCGCTTTGGCTCAGGCTTATCTGGAATTCGTACCTGCGAAGCGCCATGCGGCGGCCATCCACATGTTAATGAGCGTATTCAAGATCCCTTTTCTGAATACCAAAAAAGCACCTGCAAGGAACAAGGTGCTTTTTGCTTACCCGATTTATAGTAGCTTTGCGTGATTATACGCGAGTCACTTTACCGGCTTTCAGTGCACGGGTGCTTACGTATACACGTTTTGGTTTGCCGTCAACGAGAATGCGGACCTTCTGAACGTTTACGCCCCAAGTACGACGGTTACGGTTGTTAGCGTGGGATACGTGGTTACCGGTGCCCGGTTTCTTACCTGTCACATAACATTTGCGAGACATAGATTACACCTCCTATCCTAAAATAACCAGTTGCCTTCGGAAACGAGAGATCATTCCATAAGGACTAAATTGTTCTTCCTGATCATCAAGATCAGGTTTCAGTAGCTAATGGTGTTGTTTAAGCCGGCATGACCGGATCATTTCCATTACTTAACCTGCATAAAACAATACTTGAATATAATATCATAATCAAAAAAGCTTCGTCAACTGATCCAAAAACTTTATTTATTTCTCCTGTCTAATATAGTACAATGTTGAATAGTCCATAATACAGTGGTGAACAGGCTGTTGCCGCGAGGAAGTCGGAGAATAAACCGTACTTAGAGGTCGGTGGTCTGCTTTTTGGCAACGCTGTGAGCTGCGGCATTCCATCAATTGGCACCAGTCTCCATGCGGCATTCATGCCGGCTCTTGATACCGGTGCATATCCGTATGCCCCGAAGTTAGGGGTGCAGAGAGTGCAGGATATTGGTAGCCCGGCCGCCCAGACCGTTAATCCGGCTGACATTATGTATTGTATGCCTGTGCCGGACAAGGTATGGACGAAGAATAACGCAGTCCGCGTTAGCGCATGAACAGACCAGACACATCTTGGTGCAAGGTGTTCGTGTATCAAGCTAGGAAGGGGAATTCTCACTTGAGTATACGTTCTTTAAATGGAACAGATTTCACCGCAATGGTACTTGCCGGAGCGGAACAACTTGGACAGCATGCAGAGCACGTCAATTCCCTGAATGTTTTCCCTGTGCCGGATGGTGACACGGGAACGAACATGAATTTGACAATGAGTGCAGGAGTCGCAGAGATTAAAAGAAAAAGTTCTGCCTCCATCGGCGAAGCTGCCGGTATTCTATCGAAAGGCTTGCTTATGGGCGCACGGGGGAATTCGGGAGTTATTCTATCGCAATTGTTCCGTGGATTTAGTCGTTCAGCTGCTCCCTATGAGGAACTGAATACGCTCCAATTTGCAGCAGCCCTGCAGAACGGTGTTGATGCAGCTTACAAAGCTGTCGTAAAGCCCGTGGAAGGGACCATTCTTACCGTAGCCAAGGAAGCGGCCAAACATGCCAACTACTACGCAAGACGGACGAATGATATTACTGAATTAATGAATGAAGTTTTGTTAAAAGCAAAAGAAGCACTGGCAATGACTCCGGAATTACTGCCTGTACTGAAACAGGTTGGTGTTGTGGATTCAGGTGGTCAGGGGCTTGTATATATCTACGAAGGCTTTATGGAAGTGTTGCTGCAGAGTGACGGAGGAAATCGTGCTTCCTTGAAGAAAGAAGCGACTCCAGGCGTGGCAGCATCTGCTTTGAAACCGGCTGCACCGGCAGAACTGGTTGTCACGAAGCCTGCACAGCAGGTAATCTCACCGGAGATGCCGTTGTCTGCTCAGGCGAGATTGGAAACGGAAGACATTGAGTTCCTGTATGATATGGAATTTTTCATTAATCGTGAGCTTGGAGAGAACGCAGGAGTGGCATTCGATGACGAAGCATTCCGGAAAGCGTTGTCAGTTAATGGGGATTCGATCATCATCATTGCCGATGATGAAGTGATCAAAGTTCATGTCCATTCCAAGACACCAGGTGATGTATTAAATCTGGCACTGCAATATGGTGAAATCACACAGATTCATATTCTCAATATGCGTGAACAGCATCGGGATCTGCTGACGGCAGGAATGGACATTGCGCCTTCACCTGAATTGTTTGCAGAGATTCCACCTGAGGCAGCGCGAAGCCTGGAAGAGGCAGTGCTTCCTGCAGATGAGATGGCACCGTATGGTTTTATTGCGGTATCCTCCGGTGACGGTATTGCAGAGATCTTCCAAAGTCTTGGCGTCGATGTCGTTCTGTCCGGTGGACAGACGATGAATCCAAGTACGGAGGATTTTGTGAAAGCCGTTCGTTCAATTGCTGCGCAGCAGGTATTCATACTTCCGAATAACTCGAATATTGTACTGGCTGCTGAGCAGGCGCGTGAACTGCTTGAAGATGAGCGCCGGATTACGGTTATTCCAAGTAAGACTATCCCACAGGGAATGGCAGCTGCGTTTGCTTTCCAGGAAGACGAGTCTGCGGAAACGAACCGTGACCAGATGCTGGAGGCAATCAGCCGGGTGCAGTCCGGTCAAGTGACTCATGCGGTTCGTGATACGCAATATGATGACTTGGATATCAAGGCGGGACACTATATCGGTATTCATAACTCCAAAATTGTAGCGACGGATGAAACCATGCTTCAAGCATGTGAAGGTCTGCTCAAACAGATGATGGAGAGTGGAGATGAAGTGGTGACGATCCTTGAAGGGGACGAAGCTGACCCTGAGGTTACCGCTGCCCTCGCTGCATGGCTTGAAGAACAGTATCCTGATGCCGAGGTAGAGGTACATCTTGGAGGACAGCCTGTGTATTATTATTTGTTCTCCGTAGAGTCCTAATAAAGGTTGTTCAAAAAGTCTCTAGTTGACTTTTTGAACATGTACTTATAGCGCTCTAGCGAATAGGAGGAGAGTCATGAGCCACAAGGTTGCGATTGTCACGGATAGTACGGCAGATATTCCCGAAGAACTCATTCGCAAATACGGGATTCACATTGTTCCGCTGCGTGTTTTGTTCGGGGAAGAAACATATGCAGACGGCGTTGATCTGACTTCGGAACAGTTCTATGAAAAATTGAAGAAGGTATCTGTGTTGCCTACAACTTCACAGCCATCTCCAACTGATTTCATGAATGTCTATCAAGCACTGCTGGATGAGAACCCGGAACGCCCGATAGTATCCATCCACCTGTCATCCGGCATGAGTGGTACCTATCAATCGGCCATGCTCGGCAAGTCTTTGCTGGAGCGTGAGGGTGACATCACCGTGCTGGATTCGAAGTCAGCATCTTATGGATACGGTCTGATGGTGGTACAGGCTGCTGAACTTGCCGAACTGGGAAAGTCAGCAGTCGAAATCGCTGCGGCTATTGAAGGGATGCAACAATCTCGCAAGTTGTTTTTTCTCGTAGATACTCTGGAGTATCTGCAAAAGGGTGGCCGGATTGGCAAAGCTTCAGCCATCTTGGGAACGCTGCTTAACATTAAGCCGATCCTGTCTATTGATGAAGAAGGCGTTATCTACGCAGTTGAGAAAGTCAGAGGTCATAAAAAAGCAATGGCACGTATAATTGAGCTGTTCCAGAAGGATCTTGCAGGCAAACGGGTTAACCTGGCGGTAGGTCATACCGCTGACCCGGGATCAGCGATCGCTTGTGCAGAGCAGCTGCGTGGTCATTTTACACTGAATGAAGTGATCTATACCAATATTGGTGCCGTAATAGGCAGTCATGTTGGACCTGGTGTCATTGCGATCTTTATGTGGCCTGTTCCGGAATGAGGGATTAGACATGAAATTGGAAGAAATATCAGTTAAGCAAATTAACGGCGTGAGTGCTCTCAAAGAGGGAGAGCTTCACGCCTTTGGCATCTCTACTGTTAAAGACTTGCTAGAATATTATCCGTTCCGTTATGAGGATTACCGTCTGCGTTCCCTTAGTGAAGTGAAGGATGGAGACAAGATCACCGTCCAGGGACAGGTGATGGGTATTCCTGTATTACAACGATACGGCAAAAAGTCCCGTCTGACCTGTAAGATCATGACGGAAGAGTGGATGATTACAGCAACGTGGTTCAATCGCCATTTCCTCAAAGAACAGCTTACGCCCAATCGGGAGATTGTGATTACAGGGAAATGGGAACAAAAACGTATGCAGATGACGGTCACTGACTCGGAGTTCCCCGATAAAGGGGATGGGCGTTCAGGCACACTGCAACCTGTATACTCGGTAACCGGCAAGCTGACGCAACAATGGATGCGCAAAACGATCAATCAGGGATTAATCCAATTCGGAGATATGATTCCCGAGATTCTGCCCCAATCGTTGATGAAGAAATATAGTTTGATGCCACGCAAGCAGGCGATTGCTGGAATCCATCGTCCACAAGATAACCGGGAAGGTCAACAGGCCAGACAGCGGATGGTGTACGAAGAACTGTTTCTGTTCCAGTTGAAAATGCAGGCGTATCGTGCGTTGAACCGGAATCGCATGGGTGGCGTGGTACATACTACGGACAATACAACGATTCGCGAGTTTGTGCGCAGTCTGCCTTTTGAATTGACTGATGCCCAGAAAAAGGTGGAACTTGAGATCCTGCACGATATGCGCTCACCGTATGCAATGAACCGATTACTGCAGGGTGATGTAGGTTCGGGTAAAACGGTGATTGCCGCGATTGCCCTATATACAACGGTTCGATCCGGTTTTCAGGGGGCTCTGATGGTGCCTACAGAGATTTTGGCAGAGCAGCATATGCGGTCACTGCAAAAGCTGTTTGAACCGTTTGGGGTGACTGTAGGGCTGTTAACGGGCAGTGTAAATGGGCGTAAGCGTAAAGATCTGATCGCATCGTTGCAAATGGGCATGATTGATATCGTGGTGGGTACACACGCCCTGATTCAGGAAGATGTTTTCTTCCGTGATCTGGGTCTTGTGGTGACGGACGAGCAGCATCGCTTCGGTGTGAATCAGCGCAGCGTTTTACGACGTAAAGGATATAATCCGGATGTGTTAACGATGACGGCAACGCCTATTCCGCGGACACTGGCCATTACAGCTTTTGGTGATATTGAAGTATCCACGATCTCGGAACGTCCGAAGGGACGGATTCCCATCTCTACGTATTGGGTCAAACATGACATGATGGAGCGAGTACTCGGGTTTATCTCCAGAGAAGTGGATCAGGGACGTCAGGCCTATCTGATCTGTCCACTCATTGAAGAGTCGGAGAAGCTGGATGTCCAGAATGCCATTGATCTGCATGTACAGATGCAGCAGAACTTTCCGAAATATCGCGTGGGTCTGCTGCATGGCCGGATGACGGCCGCGGAGAAAGAAGAGATGATGCGTGACTTCTACAGCAATGATATTCAGCTTCTCGTCTCGACTACCGTTGTGGAGGTTGGGGTCGATGTGCCAAATGCAACGTTGATGGTCATTATGGATGCAGACCGCTTCGGGCTGTCCCAGCTGCATCAGCTGCGTGGTCGGGTTGGTCGTGGGGCCCACGCGTCCTATTGTGTACTTATTGCTGATCCCAAGACGGAGGTCGGGCAGGAGCGCATGAAGGTGATGACGGAAACCGAGGATGGATTCGAGGTATCCCGTCGGGATCTGGATCTCCGGGGCCCGGGTGATTTCTTTGGTACAAAACAAAGCGGATTGCCTGAATTCCGTCTTGCCGACATGGTTGCCGATTTTGCTGTGCTGGAACAAGCCAGAGATGACGTAACCCACTTGATTGAGGATGCGACCTTCTGGACGTCTATCGACTACGCACCTTTGCGTGATTTCCTACAGCAACAGCAAGTGTTCAAAGGCGATCTCATTGACTAAGATTTGCCGATAACGACTGGATTTTTCATATTACCTTTGTAAAAACAGACAAGTGTACAAGCCCTTCCGACATATGAATAAGAAGTGAGTTTATTCTTTGGGAGGTGCTGTACGTTTTGAGTTACCAACAATATGGAATCAGTCCGCAGCTGGTGGAGCGGATCAAATTAAAGATGAAAAATCCTGCTGTCAAAGAGCGTATCAAAAAGTTGATTGATGGCGTGACCAAGTCTGATTTGCAAGATAAGGCCAAGGTCAGAAGGTTGGTCAAGTCTTCGGCAGTCATTATGAATGAGAATTTCTCTACGGCGCAGGAGGAGCAGTTCGTTGCTTTTGTGCTTGCACAGAAGATTGATCCGAACAATACGTTTCATCTGATTAAGCTGTGGGGGATGTTTAGGTAGGGATACGATGTAATGTTGGGTAGGATAAAGAGCGTTGTTTACACGGGGGCACTACGAGTGCAGTACCATCTTTCGATCGCTGTTATCCCCGGATTTTTAGATTAAAATTTCAAAAGGGTAAAATCCGGGGATAAAGGCGCACGCTTCGCTTCTTCAGATTGGTTCTGCCCTCTCCGTTGTTGTGTAAACGAAAGTACTTTAGAAAAGCCAAATTACATGAATGTGTATAAAGTAATTTTAGATGGGGCGTTCCATAAGTCAGGAAGATGACTTATGGAACGCCCTTTTGATTGTTATAACCAGGGACAAGCCTTGTGGCATTGCTCGGTTGAATATTCGTTGTAGTTATCGAAATGACCCATGACCTGGCTTGTGTTACCGCAAAAACAAAGTTTTCATTGAGTATGTTTTGTTGGTTAAATCGAGCATCTTAGTACAGTGATTGGTGGAGTATGAGGCTTATATTTAATATAAATCCAAATTTATCCTTTGATGATACATAACCGTAATATCTAAAAATACTGTACCTCAACCCATAAACAAAATGTACCATTCCTCAAACTATAATGAGTAAGTACCAAATTGTAAGCGATTACAAATAGAGGAGGGTTAACATTGACTTTGACTAGAGATTTCAAGCAGAAGATCGGCGGCAAAGTGATTGCCGTCATCACCGTGGTCAGTCTGATATGGGGGTCCTGGGGAGCCATGCCACTATCAGCATCTACAACAAGTACGTTAAAGTTCCAAACTCAGCAGGGAGGTGTCTTTGACGGGATGCCATTATTCGATGGCGTGCCAGAGCATCTGGATGCATACGTAGACACCTATTTCGAATACACTGGCCTCGAAGGTCCAGCCGTTTATGTGACGGGTTCACGAAACCATTACACATTGAAGCTGGGAAAACATGCGGGCAAAGTCATTCCCGGAGCGTTATCCGCTGCAGATAATGTTCAGGGTGTCTCGACTGATTTTCCTGCTCTGATTGGCATGGGACAGAGCTGGAACAAAGAGCTTTTGTCCGATATCGGGGAAGTGATGGGGAATGAGAAAATCAGCAAATTAAAGGTCAAGCAGGGCGAATCCAACATTCATGGGGGCAATGATCCTTCCCTAAGCGTGGCGTTCAGTGTTGTCAGTGATATGCGTATCAATCCGCTTAGCGGTCGCTTCGATGAAGGGTTCTCTGAAGATCCAAATATGGCCGGAGTCTTGATCGACAAGATGGCTTCGGGTCTTAGTGGAATTGATCAGTCCACCAGCGAAGATGGATTCTGGATGAGGGCCGCGGTGGGGACAAAGCATTATTCCGTATATAACGCACAGTGGTTCCGGCAGACCGCGAATAACAGCGCAAGCGCGCGTTCATTGTTTGAGTACCAAACCAGAGCCGCGCTCCCTGGATTTGAATCAGGTGCGCTGGCGGGCACAATGACATCTTATGGCCGGACAAACGGCATTCCAAACATCCTTTCCCCGCTACAATTATTGGCCAATTTGGACGCGAAATATGGCGTATACAGCTCGCCCGATTTCAATGGAGATGCGATTGTATCCAACGCGAACCAACTCGGAAATGGATATGACGACCGTTATGCCGTGGACCGCGGTCATGCAACGGTTCTCATGGCGCTTGCCCAGGCAAATGCGGGTCGGCCGTCAGGGACGACACCTGCTGATGTGACCGATCTGGTGTCGCTCGTGGAGCAGGGGGAATATGGAGTTACCGAGGAAGAGCTTATAGAAGCAGCCAGACCACATGTAAACCAGCTGGTGCGTTTGGGGATTTTTAATGAAATTGATGAGCAGGGCATACCGAAAAACTATCCTTTTGCCCAGGAAGCAAGGGACGTCAGGACGTCTCCGCCTTCCGATTATAACCAAGTGAACCATCAGGAAATAGCACTTCAGGCGGCACAGGAGAGCGTTGTTTTGTTGAAAAATGACGGCACACTTCCGCTGGAAAAAGGAAATGACGCTGCTGTTTCTGGGGTGTATGCCGACGCGCGCTTCAAGACGACGTATTCAGTTGGCACGACACCTGCGCTGGAAAACTCCGGTGAATCTCCACTGCTCTCAATCATTAAAATGAATGGCAGCAGTAACGTAAACTATGCCCCAGGAAATGAAGTCATTGCACTAACCTCTAAAGCGAATCAACAAACGGTCACGGCAGACGTGTACAGTCCAAATGCAGGCACGGAGGGAGCACAGCTCATCACAACTGCGGATACGCTAGATGAGGGCGAATCCTCTCATTTGTTCCGAGTGTACGATTGGGGTCAAGCGGGTTCAAGTTTATTGTCGCTGTATAATCAGCGTTGGGTGACTTCCCCTGCGACAAATCATGCAGCAGTTGGCAATACGGATCGTACCAGCCTCAATCTGACGAACAATGATTGGAACCTTCCTGAGATGATGGGTGATACGAGTGCCATACCCCCAACATTACGAATGGAAACGAACGAGGATGGGTCAATGTCTATTGTTACCAATGGGTACCGTACAGGATTCTCTGGTGACTTTACAAACTGGTATTATGCCAACGGACGCTTTATCAAGGTAGATGATGCTGGTAAGCTCGTGACAACATCATCTCCACTGGGAAGCAAGGATAATGCTGCGAATCGTCCGGATGAGGTGAAGTTTGAGAAGGCCGTTGTGAAGAACGTAGGCGAAGAGGCAGTAGCAAGAGCCACGGAAGACGATTACGCCATCGTCTTTGTCGGAGCAATTCCACGTCATAGCGCAGGAGAAGGGAACGACCGGTCTACCCTCGATATGGGCGAGGCTGATTATGAACTGGTCGACAAAGTATCTGCTGCCTTTGCAGTCCAGGGTAAGAAAACCGTTGTCGTGGTTAAATCGAGCTTCCCTGTAAACCTGGAGCGCATTCAGAACAACCCTAACATCTCAGCGATCGTTTACCAGCCATATGGCGGTCAATACGATTCGTATGCTCTGGCCCAGGTGTTGTACGGAGATTACGCGCCAACAGGTCGCCTGACGTCCACATGGTATACGGGGATGGATGCATTCCCTTCCATTAGTCCATATGTTATACCAGAAGGTAACATTTCTGGCCTTGAGGACATCGACCCGCGATTTACGGTTGATATGACTAATGCAGATCCTATTGAATCTGAGTTGACTTATATGTATACAGATGCCACGTTGACCTATCCGTTTGGTTACGGATTATCGTATGCTGATTTTACGTACGATTCCCTGACTGTACCGTCTTCTGTTACGGGAGATGAACCATTCACGGTGTCGGTCCGCGTAACCAATACAGGAGACGTAGCCACTTCCGAGGTTGTGCAGCTATACGCCCGTAACAGCAACTCTGCATACGGCGCACATGCGCCCAAAAAGAAACTGGTGTCATTTGAGAAGATCCATCTCATTCCGGGTGAAACAAAAGAAGTCCTGTTGCAGGTCGATCCGCAAACCCTGGCATTATGGGATGTGAATCGGAGCGAATGGATTGTTGAACAGGGCAATTATGAATTCATGATCGGAACGTCAGCTGGTGATGCAGACGTGCAAGTATCGAAGGCATTAAGCATTGGTGGGAAGTCGATTGCGGCCTTACCCCTTACCCAGTCCTTAAATGTATTTGATCATGCGTTTGCTTCGAACGAAGTCGTTTACCACGAAGTATCCAAGGAACGCACGGCAGCCCAATTAAAAGCCAAAGCGATTGTTGGAGGCTATTACGCAGTTCGGTCCAAACAAAATGGATCGTGGATCGCGTTGCCTAAGGCTGACTTGACAGGTGTGCAGAAGGTGAAGGCAACTGTCGCATCTAATGTGCAGGGTGGCACGATCTCATTGCATGCGGATGCGCTCGATACCGCACCGCTTGCTGTATGGAACGTACCGGTGACAGAACCTGTCTCCTACAAGATTAGCAATGCTAACGTGATGGTCAAGGAATTAGGATACGTTGACGTAGAGGCAGATATTTCTGCTGCCGTGAGCGGCGTACATGATCTGTATCTGGTGTTTCATGAACCGGATCTTCGGATTGACAGTTTGTCATTTACGTTGAAAGAGCCGGGAACGAATCCAGGAAGTCCAGGTACAAATCCAGGAACAAATCCTGATTCGCCAAGCACGCCTGGATCAGGTAGTGTTGGAACTCCTGTTAAGCCACCAGCATCCGGGTCCGAGACTGAAGGCGAAACGGATTCGGAGGGCAATGTTTCTGCTGTCGTGACGGTGCAAACGGGAGATGTTGCTGATCAAGCTAAGGCAGCAAGTATCCGCTCATCTGGCATCCGGGTCATCGGTGATCCATGGAACGTATCCATCAAAGATATGCAGAACACGTATGTCATTGCAACGCTGCCTGTTAACGATGTCGTAGCTGCAAACTCCACAACAATCGCATACGTTGGGGAAGGAGGCCAACTTACGCCGGTGCCCGGCGTGTTGACCAAAGACACAAACGGAAACAAGGTATGGAAAGTGCTGCTAAATCAAGGAGGCACGTACGTAACGATTCACTCGCACCGCGAATTTGTTGACGTTAAGCCTTCAGCCTGGTATGCCAGAGACATAGCCAAAGCCAACAGCTTGCTGTTGATCAATGGCGTATCGGAACGCCGCATGCAACCCCAGGGAATGACAACATCAGCCCAAACGTTGATGGCTGCCTTGAATGCGTTAGGAATGGAGCCGGGAGGAGCGGCAGCAAACGAGAAATGGTTTGATCCGATTTTGCGAGCCTCCAAGGAATATGGACTAATGGAAGAAGGGCAGTACCTGCCGAATGCCCCAATGTCACGTGAGGACATGGCAATGGTGCTCGTTCGTGCGCTGAACTTGTCTGGGGTGGATACGAAACTGCAGGAAGCAGAGATTGAATCATGGCTGGGAGACTTTAAGGACCAGGACCAGCTGAAACCAAATAACCGGGCAGCCATGGCAACGGCTATTCAGCTTGGTATATTCCAAGGTACGCCGGATAAACTGCTACAACCACAGAGCACTCTGACACGGGCACAACTTGCAACAGTCATTGTCCGTGTGCATGACCGGATAGTAGAACAGCTGCACCACTAAGAACCACAACAACGAAAACAAGGAACTGGGCCATCATGCATGGCCTGGTTCCTTGTTGTTTGCGGTGAAGGATTTGTGTTGCTTTCGGTATTCCTCTGGGGTCCAACCGGTCAATTTTTTAAACACCCTAAAAAAATATTTTGGATTGTCGTAACCCAGCTGTTTGGCAACCCGGTAGATTTTATCGTCTGTGCTCGTTAAGAGCTGCTTGGCTTGCTTAATCCGTAGTCGGTTTACGTAATCAGTGAAGTTCTCAGATGTCTTTTCTTTAAATAAATAACTGAGGTAACTCGGGTTAATGTAGAACAGGGACGATACCCATTCCAGCGTTAAATCCTTGGTATAGTGATTATCGATATATGTCCTGACGTTGTCGATTACTTGATCTGATGCGTAGGGGTTATCTTCCTTAAGCAGAAGGGCTGTTCCCGTCAGTACCTTTACCATGTAATGCCTAATGCACTCCATATCGAACGAGACGTTCAGGACGGCCTCCAAGCTGGAGGAGGCGCTACTGTTACCTCCGTTCTGGATATAGTTACTCAGCAGCCGTTTGGTTTCCGTAATGATGTCTCTGCACTGCTCTTTCAGGTGGGCAAGCAAGGCGTCAGGCTGGCGTATGTAGAAGGCAAAGAAATCGGTGAGGAGCTCTTCCACCTTCGGCACATTCCCACTCTCTATAAAAAATAACAGTTCATACGTTCGAGCCCACTTCAGTTGATGTAAAGGAATTTGCTCCTGTGAAAATACGTAACATTTGCCGAAATCGGTAATGGCTCGTTCGTCTAGCGCGAGGATCGTTTGATGGTGAGCTTCTCGGACCCCACCAATGCCTGTATGCGGCAAGCTGATCCCCACACAACAATCCGTAGTTTCGGATTTGGACAAAATCATACTCGCTGTTTGTGCCGCCATTTTCTGCAAATCCAGGTGGCCTGTGCAACCCAGATCATGCATCAGGAAAAACAGTAGCTGATCCGTTTGTGGATGAGGAATGTACAGGCCATTCGAAAAGGTAGGTAGTTGCTGTGCTGTAAGCGGTTGAGGACCATAAATCGTCAATAAAATGAACTGGTCAGATGCCATGATGTCGGCAAATACCGCAGAGCGGAACACAGGTGTTTTGATGGATGAATGGGGAGCCAGCACATAATTCAGGAAGGCTTGCATGTCGGCATCCCTTTTCATCTGCTCCGTTTCCACTTCTCTTAAAACGACTTCCCGCTGAAGAGAGCGCTCCTGCTCGATGGCATGGATGGCTTGGTGGAGTGTACCGTGGATCTCGTCCCGGCTAAAAGGCTTCAGTAGGTAATTTACAACTTTCGCAGCGATTGCCTCCTGCATATAATCAAAATCGGTATGCCCGCTAATGACAATTAACTTGATGCACGGATATTGCTGGCATACAGTCCTGATCAGCAGCTTGCCGTCGACCTCAGGCATGCGCATGTCCGTAAAGATAATGTCCGGCTTGAACGATTCAATCAAAGCCAAGGCATCTGCGCCGTTATCTGCTTCGCCTAAGAGTTCAAGCGAGTGCTCGAAAGACCCGATTTTTTTCAACAAGCCTTTGCGGATCAAGGGTTCATCGTCCACAACGATATACGTGTACATCTCTTTGGTCACCTCTTTTCCCAATTGGCCGGAATTTCGAGTGTAATTCGAGTTCCTGTATTCAAATCGGTATGAAACGAAAGGCCGTAACCCTCTCCGTAATACAAAGCAATTCGTGAATGCACGTTTTTGATCCCGATGCTTTGTTTATGCCTTTGACCAACGGTGACGAATTCAGGTGGCTGCTGGAGCAATTGTCGAAGTTCCTCCGCTTGTGTTGAGGACATGCCAACGCCATCGTCCCAGATCTCGAACACGATGCTGTCCCCCTGAAACAAACCGGTAATGGTGACGGAACCCTTTCCACGTTTGTTCTCCAACCCGTGATAGATGGCATTTTCCACGAGTGGTTGCAACAGAAGTTTCAGCATGCGACGACTCCGAATCTCCGGGTCCACATTGAGGTTGAACGCGAACTTGTCACCGTACCGAATCTGCTGGATGGCCATGTAGTTTTCTACATGCTGGAGTTCTTCGCTGACCGCGACCAGCTCACTGTCCGTTTTGATGCTGTAGCGGAACATGTCCCCAAGTGACTTGGTCATCACCACAATACTCTCGACTTCTTCGATCTCGGCAATGCTATTAATTGACTCCAGCGTATTGTAGAGGAAATGGGAGTTGATCTGTGCTTCCAATGCCTTCATCTGGGAGTCCAGCATGAGGATTTTATTCTGGTAACTTTCTCGGATATGCGTATCGATGTCTTTCATCATTTTGTTGAACTCATGGTAAAGGATTCCAATCTCGTCGACTTGCCTCGTTACTTGAGGCTTGATGATCACAAAACGATGAGATTTGGTTTTGCGCATCAGTTTGGTTAATTCGATGATGGGTTTGGTGATCAGGTTAGACAAGAAAAAGGAAAGTAAAAGGAAAATGACGGCACAGCTTACGGCCACGTATAACAGCAACTTTTGCGAGATGTTGTACTCCTCATACAGCCGATCCATAGAGATGTTGGCAATCACGTTCCAATTGCGGCCGGGAACCTTCTGGATTACCGTCATCATGTTATCTTGGATTGATTTGTACTGTGAACTGTTGCCGACTTGATGCGTTGCCGCAGCGAGAGAATCGGAGAGAGGCGTGCCAACTCTACTTCCGTCGGTGGAGTACAGGATCTCGCCAGCGTCGTTCGCCAGATATAGATTGGATAAGCTTGGTGCCGGATTACGTTTTAGACCGTCAAAAATGTTCATGCTGCAATCGAGCATAAACACGCCAAGGAACTCGTTGTTGTTGGGATCGTAGAGAGCTCTGGAGAAGCCAATGGATTCCTTGGCGTTAATGATGTAAGGTTTGACGCCAACTTCACCAATGTACAAATCGCCTTTACGCTGGATCGTATCCAGATACCACTCATCGCGAAGTGCGACATAATCGAGACGTAGGTCTGTCCCGCTACTGCCGTAGCTTATCCATTTGCCATCTGGTGTGAAAAGATACAAACCATTGATGTAATTGTAGCCAAGCAGAATATTTTCGAAGATCAATTTCAATTTGCTGCGGATCATGAAGATTTCATATTGGTCGTTGGTACCGTTCAACTTGATTAGTTCATCACTCACAGTACTGTAAGCGGTTGCATTGGAAGACTGCTGAAGGAGTGTGACGGAGATCCGGTCGATATTCTGTAAAATTTCCTCCATACTCTTGACCGAATTACCTATAGTTGTTGACGTCACGAGAGAGGTCTGCTCATTCACCAGCTTCGTGTAACTGCGATAGGAACTGACAGAAACGACGATAATTGGCACGATCGATACGAGGACGAGGACCAGAAAAAGTTTAGTTTTGATGTTGAACAGAATCATACGTGCTCCTCCCGCCATTTGTCAATTCTAAAAATAGTGCACCATACGAGCCAAAGCAAATGCACTTTTGCCCACCGTATGATGAGAATGTGCACAAAGCAAGAATAAACATGAATTGGGGGAATGACAAGATGAAAAAAAGAAAACGACTGTGGTCCCTAACTTTGGTACTCCTCATGATGTTTCTGAGCGCATGTAGCTCCAGTAGCCAGGAGGGGAGCGGTACGGATGCCAACAACGGAAGTACAGATGAGTCAGAAAAGCCAATTACGTTGACGATGATGCTTTCGGGAAACAAGGCGTCCGCGGGAGAGGATTTCGAGCTGGAGACCTTGCCGCGTCTAGTCAAAGAGAAGTTCCCGGACATTAACTTGGAAGTACAAAAGTTGCCTGATGATCAATACAATACATCTGTTCGAACCAAGCTTGCGGCTGGACAGGGACCAGACATTTTCTGGATTTTTCCGAAGAATGCGGCTGGCGGTGTTATTGATTTTGCAAAGGCTGGATTTGCTGCAGATCTCTCAGATCTGAAGTTCTGGGACAGCATCAGCCAAGGAGCGAAGGACGATATGTCCTATGAGGGTAAACCTTACGGGGTTGCTGAAGGACTGGACTTCCTGGGCGTGTATTACAATAAGGAGTTGTTACAGCAGGCAGGATATTCCGAGTTTCCGAAGGATTGGCCTTCGTTTCTGGAGTTGTGTCAAAAGCTGCAGGCAGCAGGCGTAACGCCAATTGCGATGGGTGACAAAGACCCTTGGATGATCCAATTCGGTATGTATCCGATTGCAGCCAATGTCGTGTATCCGAATGAATTGGATTTTGATGTCAAACTGCAAAACGGCGAAAAATCGCTGACCGATCCAAAGTGGGTTCAAACCATTTCCAAATACAAAGAGCTCTATGATAAGAACTACGTGGTCAAAAACTCGCTTGGCATTGGTAGTGCCCAATCTGCGCAGTTGTTTATCGACGGAAAAGCAGCAATGACCTTTACGGGAACATGGGATTATGCCTCCATGACGTCCAAAGGCGCTGCCGAATTTACTCGCGGATTCGCCTCATTGCCAGGTAACGAGCCGGAACAGCCGGTGTTTGTATCTGCTGCAACATCTGCCGGATACGCTTTGAACGCCAAATCGGCAAACCTGGATGCAGCCAAGGAAGTACTGAACTACCTGTTCGATGGAGAATCAGATCTGTTCAAGGCATTTGTGGAAGCCAACAGTTCCATTAGCGTATATAAGGACGTAGAGCTTGAAAATGAATTATTTAAGGAAGTAAATGACAACTATCAACAAACTGGAAATTCCGTCTACTTCAGCAACCAGATGTGGCCAGCCGGAGTATCGGATGTCATGCAGGCAAAGTTTGCCGAGATTATTGCTGGACAGAAAACAACGCCAGAAGATGTGGCGAACGCCATGGAAACCAAGTTCAGAGAACTGTGGAAAAATTAGAACAAAACGATGCTGTCTGCTGTAAAGGGGAGAGTGCTTGTCCTTCTTCCCTTGCCGCAGGCCCTCTTGGAAAGGACGGAGCAGGATGAGCTCTACTGTAATGAAAAAGTCCATGTACTGGTTTGCCTTGCCGGCATTGATCTTCTACCTGACCTTCTGGATCTTCCCGATCCTGCGGTTGTTCCAGTACAGCATAACGGACTATAACGGGTACGCCCAAGCCTATAACTATATCGGTCTCGACAACTACAAGGAATTGTTCCGCAGTGACATCCTGGGCATTTCATTAAAAAATACACTGATCTATACGTTCGTCACCGTCATAGCTGGCAATATCATCGGTTTGGCAATGGCTCTGCTGTTAAACATGAAAATAAGAGGAACTGGGATTTACCGTTCCCTGGCGTATATTCCCACATTGTTCAGTGCGATCGTCGTCGGATTTTTGTGGAGCTACGTCTATATGCCGGATTACGGGCTGATTTCTTCCTTTCTCGATAAACTCGGTATCGCAAATGAACTGAATTTCCTGGGTGATTACTCGACCGCGCTGTATTCCATTATCTTCGTGGAAATCTGGAAGACGATCGGAACGACAATGATTATCTTCCTTGCAGGACTACAGACTGTTCCGAGCGACCTGTTGGAAGCCGGACGGATTGATGGATGCGGCTCATGGAGATTGCTGCGACATGTGAAGATTCCATTACTGGCAACAGCGATCACAATCAACGTGACGTTAAGTTTGATCAATGGACTCAAAGCGTTCGACTTCCCGTTTATCATGACAAATGGCGGTCCCGGTACGGCTACCAACACGCTGATTTATACCATATACAAGATGGCATTTACCGAACAGCTCTTTGGTAAAGCTTCGGCTCTGGGCGTCATTTCCTTTGCCGTGATTATCGTCATTACCGCTGTCTTTGTACTGAAAATGAACAAACGGGAGGTGTCGGCATGACGCTTCGTAAAGTTTTGGGGAAAGGATCCGTTCAGGTCGTCGTGCTGTTGGTGATGGCGTTAAACCTGATTCCGTTAATTATTGCCTTTTCGACATCACTCCGAGATCCAAGCAACAATACAAATCCGCTGGTCCTGTTCCAGGATATGTCCTTTGCAAGTTACAAGGCTGCCTTCGACCGCATGCACTTTCCGGAAGCGCTGTGGAACAGCATGGTGTTAACCGGCGTATCGGTCGTATTCGTTGTCCTGCTTGCGGCGATGGCGTCCTACCCGATGGCTCGTTTGAAGACAAAGTTAAGTAAGTTTATGTATTTGTTTTTTTTGTCCGGACTCGTGGTTCCTGCCCAAATGGTATTGATACCGATCGTGCAAATGATTAATGCGCTGCATATCCCAACGAATCAATATACGCCTATTTTCATGTTCATTACGTGCAGTCTGCCGTTTTCAACTTTCCTGTACACGGGCTTCATTCGAAGCGGTGTGCCTGAGGAGGTAGAAGAAGCGGCGCACATCGATGGGGCGGGATTATTCCAACGGTTCTGGACCGTCGTGTTCCCCTTACTTATTCCTGTAACGGTTTCGGTCATTATTACGCAAGGTGTCTGGATCTGGAACGATTATTTCTTCAATATGATCTTTATTTCCAGCGCAGGAGATTCACCGTTACCACTGGCCATGCTCGGATTTTTGGGCGATCAGCAAAACCCCACGCAGTGGAATGTCCTGTTTGCAGCGTGCTTTCTGTGCGCGCTACCGTTGCTGCTGGCGTTTCTGTTCCTGCAAAAATATTTTATCGGTGGTATGACGGTTGGGGCGGTCAAAGGATAAGGAGGACACTGCAATGAGTGAAAAAGTGATAAACACAGCCTGGCTGGAAAAAGCGCAGCGTCTGATGCCGGAGCTTCGCCAGAAAAAGGTCTATCCGGAACATATCGTGAGCGCAGTTCCGGATGCGGCGGCTTTTCAGGGATGGCGTATCGAGCCACTTGGCCCAGCGGAGCACTTGTCCGATCAAGTGCTGTGCAAGGGAGATAGTGTTACGCTGGATTTCGGGGAGCATCTCGTCGGTTATCTAACCTTGTCGCTTCTTAACGAGCGCAGTAATGCAGATGCACCTCTCAGGTTGAAGCTCACATTCGGAGAAATGCCCTGTGAGGTCGGTGAGGATTTTGCAGGATATTCGGGTTGGCTTAGCCGTTCGTGGCTTCAGGATGAGATCGTGACTGTGGACGTGTTACCCGGCACACTAACACTGGACCGTCGGTATGCCTTTCGATATCTGACAATCGAGGTGGTAGAAACGTCGATCCGTTACGATATTCGAATGAACGATGTGTATTGCATGACGGTGACCTCAGCAGACATAGGGGCAGTACCTCGATTGCCTGAAGGTATCGACACGGAGCTGTTGGAAATGGATCGCGTGTCCGTGAAGACACTTCGGGATTGCATGCAGACGGTATTCGAAGATGGACCGAAGCGCGATCGACGTTTATGGATCGGTGATCTTCGCCTTCAGGCCCTCGTCAATTATGAAACATTCGGCTGTAATGATCTCGTCAAGCGTTGTCTGTATCTCTTTGCCGGAACGAGATTGGAAGGCGGCCAGGTAGGAGCCTGTTTGTACGAACAACCGGAACCGTACGTGGACGATATTTACCTATACGACTATGCGTTGTTCTTTATTGCAACATTATGGGACTATTTTGAAGCTACCAACGACAGGGAAACGCTGGAAGAACTTTGGCCGGTGGCTCGAGAACAGGTTGAAGTTGGGCTTAAGCGGCTCGATCAGCGGGGCATCGTACGGGATGACGATACGTGGTATTGTTTTCTGGACTGGCATGAAGAATTAAATAAACAGGCGGGTGCTCAGGCAGTTCTCATCTATAGTATGAAAAGGGGAAGGTTGATTGCCAAAGAACTAGGGCTGCCGGAGTATGAGGAATGGATTAACGCACACATCAAAGACGCTGAGCAAGCAGCTCTCACATATCTGTGGGATGGTGAACAGGGCTTTTTCGTCAGTGGTGAAAAAAGACAGGTATCCTGGGCTTCGCAAGTGTGGATGGTTCTGGCTGAGATCATGGATGCTCCAGCGGCCCGGCAATTACTTGATCGGTTAACGAGTAACGGAGAAGCTATTGGCATGACCACGCCGTACATGGTTCATCATTATGTTGATGCATTGCTTATGTGCGGGGAAGAGGAGAAGGCATTGGAGCAGATCCGAAGGTATTGGGGCGGTATGTTAAAGGATGGAGCGGACACTTTCTGGGAGCTCTACGACCCGGACGACAAAACGTATTCTCCTTATGGCAGCAATGTGGTCAACAGTTATTGCCATGCTTGGAGCTGCACGCCAAGTTATTTTATCAGGCGAAATTTCTCATAAACTTTGGACTTGAGGTCAACCAGGAACGTCTGGTTGGCCTTTTTGGATTAGTTGCAGGATTACAGATAGAGCCAAGGCCTATTGTTTTTTATTTATCTCTCTTTGTTCGTACCGTTAAAAGAACGAGTGGCTATTAATGAAGCGATAAATACTAATATTAAAATAAAGTTATATGGGTTTCCTTTAAGTATGTAGACTTGAACGATGAGTGCCAGAATTGAGATGCTTAAGATTATTCGCAGGACTATTGCCGATGAGCGATCGGGATTCTTACTTCGTTTGGAGAGAAAGGATAGTGTGTACCATAGAAGACTAAAAAGCAGAAATGAACCTAAGAGTAGAATTGCAAGCATGCATGAACACCTTTCTGTATTAATTTCATTGAACAATTGGAATAACATGACAAATCATTATAACATAGGTTTTTCTGGAAACGCAGATTGCATAGAAGCTAAGGGATGAACTATGGTGTGAATGGTGCAGTATTGTTGATGCATTTTCACAGGATGGACTTTGCTTTCCTCCGGGGGGAGCGGTAAACTGTTGCATACGAGATGAGGAAATTGCGTTACAATGAGACATGTTTTTATTTTGGACAGATGTGGAGGAAGTACGATTGGAAATGTTTACGATGCTGCTGGGTTTATTTGAACGGGCGGCGCTGCTGATTATATTTTTATTCTTTCTGTCGAGGGTGCCGAGATTTAGGCAGATTCTGCAAAAAGGAAAATTAAGGTGGCAGGAGTATATTGCGGTTACCTTGTTATTCTGTGCTTTTGCCATCTTCGGCACGTATACGGGCATTAATGTTGAAGGTTCACTGGTGAACGTGCGGATTATCGCCGTGTTATCGGGTGGTATTTTGTTCGGAGCGCCTGTGGGTATTATTACGGGTATTGTCTCCGGGGTGCATCGGTATCTGATTGATATGGATGGAGTCACAGCTATACCGTGTCTGATCACGAGTATCCTTGCAGGTCTGGTCTCTGGATATATACATAAGTATACGCCCAAGCCCAAGCGATGGATTATTGGTATTGGTGCCGGAATGATCTGTGAAACGCTGACGATGTTACTGATCCTCTTATTTTCCTATCCTGATCCATTGGGTGCTGATATTGTTTCGCAGATTGCCTTGCCTATGATTCTGGGTGAAGTCAACATTGGATTGATTGTACTCTTGGTGCAGAGTGTCGAAGGGGAAAAGGAGATGATTGCGGCTCGTCAGGCGAAACTTGCATTGGAGATTGCGAACAAGACTTTGCCGTATTTCCGTTCAATTGATGAGGATTCTCTGCGCAAGATCTGCCGAATTATTCAGGAGGATATCCAGGCTGATGCGGTTGCGATTACGGATACCCGGAATGTACTGGCTTATGTAGGATTTGGTGAGGAACGATATCATATTGGCAATGAGATTATTAGTGAGATGACGAAGAAGACGATATCCAGCGGGGAGATTACAATCAGCAATGATGTGATTGATGAAAAAACACCGGATATCCATTCGCTGTTAATCATTCCGCTCAAAGAACGAGGAGACATCACAGGTGCGCTCAAAATCTATTATCGCAAAGCGTACAAAATTACGTATCCATTGCAAACGATGGCTGTAGGTCTATCGCAGATCATCTCGACCCAGATGGAGGTATCGCGGGTAGAGGAGATCAAGGCTGCTGCCAACAAAGCAGAGCTGCGTGCATTACAGACAACCATTCACCCTCATTTTTTGTTTAATGCGCTGAATGCGATTGCTTCGTCCATCCGAACCAAACCGGATCGTGCTCGGGAGCTGATTGTGAATCTATCCGGGTACATGCGCTACAATCTGGAGCTGTCGGATGAGTTAATCGATATTCACAAGGAACTGGAGCAGGTCCGCAATTATGTGGAGATTGAGAAAGCCCGCTTCGGCAGTCGACTTAACGTGATCTATGAGATTGATGAGGTCGCGGTGCATATTCCGAGTCTTGTTATCCAGCCGCTCGTCGAAAATGCAATTATTCATGGCATTCTCAAGGTAAAAGGACCCGGGACCGTTCGAATTCGGGTACAGGATTATCCGGAGTTTGTGCGAATCAGTGTCAGTGATACAGGAGCAGGCATTGGAGCAGACATAATAGAACGGGTCTACCATGACCGCATGCCGGGTAACCAGATCGGGCTATATAATGTGCATCGCCGGGTTAAGCTCATCTACGGACAAGGTGTAACCATTACAAGGCTGGAACAAGGAACCGATATTTTATTTGATGTGCCCAAAGGAGATGTCGTAACAAGGTGATGATAGATCAATGAGAGCTCTTATTGTGGAAGACGAGATTCTGGCAAGTGAGGAATTGAATTACTTAATCCAGGAACATAGTCAGATTGAGGTGGTGGATCGCCTTGAAGACGGACTGGATGTACTGAAGTTTTTGCAGGAACAAGAAGTTGACGTGATTTTCCTGGATATCAATATTCCCTCACTGGATGGCATGATGCTGGCCCATCATATCGGGAAGTTTGCAACTAAACCTTATATTGTATTTACTACGGCGTATAAGGAACATGCAGCAGAAGCCTTTGAGTTGGAGGCGTTTGATTATATTCTGAAGCCTTATGACGAGAAACGAATCGCTGCGATGCTCCATAAGCTGGAGATGGCTTTCAAGCGTGATCATACGCCGGTGGAGCAACATGTTGAGGATGGACCAGCTCCTACCACGGCGGACGGACCTGCTGCGCATGGGGAATTGTTACGAGATACGAATTCCCATACGGACAGAAGAATTAATCTGCTGCGGAATGACAATATTATTGTTACGGATACGGCAGACATCTACTATGCGGAAGCGCAAGAGAAGGTGACGAAGGTATATACCAAAAATGGTGAGTTCACCATGCCAGTGAGCATATCGGATTTTCACAGCCGTCTGCCACAGGACACGTTCTTTCGCTGCCACCGTTCGTACGTCGTAAATCTGTCGCAAATCCGTGAAATTGTACCCTGGTTCAACAATACGTATCTGCTTCGTCTGCGCGATTTGGAAGCTGAAGTGCCCGTGAGTCGCGGGAAGGTCAAAGAATTCAGGCAACTCATGCGCATCTAGAAGCATTTCATTCCGCATCTGATGCAACTCATGCTCAAATCGGTGTAATGAATCCCCTTTCATGTATGATTAGCTTGTGAACGCATTCATGTATATGACATCGGCAAAGGGGAGATCACGATGAAAGCAGCAATTTCATCAGCACCTACATCAACATTTGCACCTACAAAAATGAACCGCTGGCTTATTGTTTTGGGGACTATCATTGTACAAATGGGTCTTGGAACCATCTATACTTGGAGTTTATTTAATCAACCGCTGTCTGATCGTTTCGGATGGGACGTCAGCTCGGTCGCGATAACATTTTCAATTACGAGTTTTGCATTGGCGTTTGCCACATTGTTTGCAGGACGGTTGCAGGAACGTTGGGGTCTTCAGCGTCTGATCCGTGTAGCCGGGGTCGTGCTTGGACTGGGTCTGATTCTGAGTTCCCAAGTTACTTCGCTAACACTGCTGTACATTTTGGCTGGATTTGTCGTTGGTTTTGCAGATGGTACGGCGTATATTACGTCGCTGTCTAATCTGATCAAATGGTTCCCGGAACGTAAAGGTCTGATCTCGGGGATCTCGGTCGGAGCTTTCGGTACCGGTAGTCTATTGTTCAAATATGTGAACTCGGCATTGATTGGTGCCGTTGGTCCTGCTCAGGCATTTATGTATTGGGGTATTATCGTTCTGGTTCTGGTCGTTGCCGGATCATTCCTGATTCGTGAAGCGGTTGTTCGTGAACAGGCTCCGGCAAGCAAGGAAGGAACGAAACAAGTCGTGGCACGTCATGACTATACGGTGAAAGAGATGCTGCGTACGAAAGAAGCGTACATGCTGTTCGTTATTTTCTTCACGGCGTGTATGAGCGGACTGTATCTGATCGGTATTGTCAAAGATATCGGTGTACAGCTCGCTGGACTGGATGTAGCTACAGCTGCGAATGCAGTAGCTATGGTTGCGATCTTTAACACGGCAGGACGTATTATTCTTGGTGCGCTGTCGGATAAAGTAGGACGAATGAAGGTCATCGCTGGTGCATTGCTGGTTACAGCCGTAGCTGTCATGACACTTAGTCTGGTTCCACTGACCTTCGGGATTTTCTTCGCCTGTGTGGCGGCCGTTGCATTCTGCTTCGGTGGTAACATTACGGTATTCCCGGCGATTGTGGCCGATTACTTCGGACTGAAGAATCAGAGCAAAAACTATGGCGTGATCTATCAGGGATTTGGATTTGGTGCTTTGGCAGGATCATTCATCAGCGCCCTGCTGGGCGGATTCCATCTAACCTTTATCGTGATTGCTGTACTCTGCGCTGTCTCGCTGTTGCTCGCACTGATCATTACACCTCCGGGTCAAGGTCGTCGTGCACGTCAACGTGAAAAACAGATGAACCTTAACCCTTCATCACGGGCAAGCTAAGCAACATGTGCTGTAAGTACGGAATGAGTATATTTCTTCATTGTAAAAAGTAAAATAAACAGAGCGGTCTCCAGATGAGGCCGCTTTTTGGTATCTACTGTTGCCAGATTGCCAGCCTGTTTGCCTGTTGGACTATCCGGCTGCCCAGCGAGTGAGGTGCCTTGTGTGCATTCCATCATTCGCTTCTGTTATACTCTAGGTGAATCCAAGAAGATTAAGACCAAGTTATGTACCCCAGAGGAGGCATATCATGAACTTCATTAAATACACACAACCTGATTTTGATGACTATTATGCATTGGTTTCCAATATGGAAGTAATGAAACAGATTACAGAACGTGCACTACCGGAGCAAGAGGCGAGAACACAATTCGAATCGATGCTTGATTTTAATGAGCGTTCCACTTGTGGGCATTACCGGGTATTTAGTGAAGATGGTGCCGGTGTGGCGTATGCCAAATTGATTCCGGATGAGGCAGACCCGACCCGTGCTGAAATAGGATACATGATCTTGCCTGAACATTGGGGCAAAGGACAGGGTACATCTATAGCGTCACGGCTGATTATACAGGCACAAGCCGCAGGGATTGGATCACTCTATGCAGTTATTGATCCGTCTAACGTCGCTTCCCGTCAGATCTTAACCAGACAGAACTTTGTGTCCACCTGGACTGGCGATTACGAAGGTCTTCCTGGTGAGATCTTGGAGTTAAATCTTCAAATGAAGCGGTAAAGGAAGCAATCTGAGGATAATCAGATGTATGAGGCATCTTGCAATGATGCGGATGGAGTTCATCATACGCATCTCATGCAAGATGCTTATATAGAGATGTGGAGGAGATGACATATGAGCAATTCAACCATGGAACGTCTGAATGCATTACTGCCGGAGTGGCTGGAGACCAGTCGTTTGCACACCGGGCAGGGTAAAGTGGCTTCTTATATTCCAGAGCTTGTCAAAGCCTCACAGGATGAGCTCGGTATACATATCATGGACGCCGAAGGTAATCATGTGTCGGCAGGGGATTGCGGTGTTCCATTTACGATGCAAAGTATCTCCAAAGTATTTACCCTTATTCTGGCCTTAATGGATCATGGAGAAGAAGCAGTCTTCTTTAATGTAGGAAAAGAGCCTACAGGCGACGATTACGATTCAATGGTTAAGCTTGAACTAGTCGAACCCGGTATTCCATTTAATCCATTGATTAATGCAGGTGCAATTACGGTGTCCTCGCTTGTTGGAGGAGACTGTAAGGAAGAGAAATCACGGCGCATTCTGGAATTTTTCCGCAAGCTGGCACACAATGATCGCCTGGGCTATAACGAAGAGGTGTTTCAGTCCGAATCGGAGAGTGGTCATATGAATCGTTCACTTGGCTACTTTTTGAAGCACAACGGAGTCATTAAGGATGACGTTGAAGACGTGCTTGCCGTGTATTTCCGTCATTGCTCCATTGAAGTGACGTGTGCAGATCTGTCTCGAATGTCACTCGTTCTGGCCTACAATGGAACAGATCCAATTACGGGAGAAGAACTCATCCCTCGTCGCTATGTTCAGATTGCCAAAACCTTTATGACCACCTGTGGTATGTATAATGCATCAGGCGAATTTGCCATCGAGGTCGGCTTGCCCGCCAAAAGTGGCGTATCCGGTGGGATTCTGACCCTTGTACCGGGACAATTCGGCATAGGTCTTGTCGGCCCGGCTCTGAATCGCAAAGGCAACAGTATTGCCGGCGTGCATCTGCTGGAGCGTCTGTCCAAGGAATTCGACTGGAGCTTTTTCTAAGAAATTTACTGAAAAAAGAAGTTATACCCTTATATGTAGCCGATGAATCACGTATCTGATATTTTGCTTCTTTAGAACGAAGTGAATGGTCTGGATATGTCTCGTCGGCTACTTTTGGTATTCACCAGGAAGTGTAGGAAGACAGTCCTGCATGGCAACGGCAATGCTGCATCTATCATGGAATATCCACAACATCGGGGTGGGATATACCCCTTCATTCATTGGCAAGCGCCACATCCGTAATGAGATTCATCTGAATATCCCGGGACCCACCTTCCATCAGCAATCGGAGGGTACGGGCAGGACGGTCCAGCCGAAGCACCTGCCCGGTGTAACGGATATCGTCATGTTCGTGAAACAACGAAATGGTAACGATATCTCCAAGCATCATTGAGTTGCTGAGCAGACGGGACATTTCTTCTGCGGCCTGGGCATCCAGGGATGGGCGGGTACGAGGAGCGAGTTGTTCCTGATGAAGAATATAGGCTTCCCGATGTTCAGGAAGCATCATGCGTGAGGACTCGAAGATACCGTTTTGCTGCAATTTTTTACTCATTTATAATGACCTCCAATTTTATGAGAACGTTCCTGTGCCTGCGCGGACGAGCAGAGGGAGGATGCCCGCATGATGGCGGTATCTCCGTACCTGCGCTTGATATCATCCGTGGCACGTTCCAGTTCTCTTTTGCGTTCGCGGTCATCGAACCAGGACAGCTGCACTTCGGAATCAGGCACTAGTCCGGTCAGTGACACGCTGATGCGGCGGATGGGTAATCCGTCCCAATGGCGCAGGAACAGAGCTGCTGCCGCATCATATACTTCATCCGTAATGTTGGTGGGTTCATTCACCTTCATCTGGCGGGAAAAACCGGTAGGCCGATCATAATCCTGTCCGCGACATCCAACCGAGACGACATGGCCCATGAGCGATTTGTCCCGGGAACGTCGACTGACGAGCTCCGCTAGCTCAAGCAGTACCACTTTGATATCTTCCCAGGAGTCATAGTCCCGGGGGAGGGTCATCTGATGTCCAATACCCTGCTGCTGATGAGCATATGTCCCGGGTTTGACCGGAGAATCATCGATACCGCGGGCAATACGCCACAGTACCTCGCCATTCACACCCCAACGTTCTCTCAGCCGAGACAGCGGAGTCTGGGCCAGATCACCAATGGTATGAATGCCCATCTTGTAGAGATGCTGCGCCATGCGGGAACCAACCATGAACATGTCTCGCACAGGCTTTTTCCAGATGGTGGACGGCAGATCTTTGCGGGGCAGCGTGCAGATGCCATCAGGGACTTTTTTGGCATACAGATCACAGGCCATCTTGCTGACGACCTTGGTATCACTGATTGATTCGAATGTACACACCCGTCTCATCCATCACTCTGGATTGAATGCTTCGGGCAATCGTCTCGGGACTGCCAAACAGATCCAGGCTTCCGGTGACATCGAGGAACTGCTCATCAATACTATAGGGTTCTACCAAATCCGTGTAAGACTGAAGGATACGCGTAATATGAAGGGACACCCGAATGTACTCGGCCATCCGGGGGCGAACGACCACAACATCCGGACATTTGGCGAGCGCTTCACCCAGTCGTTCTGCTGTTGTGATTCCATAGGACTTGGCGAGTGGACAGGCCGCAAGAATAATACCCGAACGGCGCGCCGGATCTCCCGCGACAACGAGGGGGCGATCCTTGTATTCGGGGTGTGCAGACTTCTCCACACTGGCATAGAATGACTGGCAGTCGGCCAGCATGATGACACGTCTGTCTTGGCGGGGCATAAGACTTCTCTCCTTATCCGTGATGCTGGGCTCTGTTAAGCATTAATTATCTTTATTTGAACATCGATATTTAACAGTTTATTTACAATATGGAACAAGTGTTCCTGTTTTATAAGCATATCTGACAATTCAAAATGCGGCAACCGGAATTATTTTGCAAATTGGACACAATTATGGATTAGCTATATTAGAGGCAGAAATTAGGAAATAAGTTGTGCTTTTTTACATTTAATGTGAGAGATCTGTGACCTCTGGGTGATGACCGGGCGTTCATTTAGGTTTTTGTAAAAGGTTTATAAATGGGTACAGTCCTATAGAGGGGGACTGACGTCCTTTTTTGGTTTTCTGCATTTTTCAGAAAACCTTGATGTGACGCGGAATATCGCTGATGCGTTATCGGACTATAGTATCAATTTTGTAATCTTTATGGTTAATACTGTAAAAAGGTCCGCAACTTTAACATATGACTCGCGTTTAATGGGGTATGTGTTCAAACGGAAAACGATGCCTGTACCCGCGTTGCACATAACAATAAAGGTTTCAGAAGTGCAAGATTAGCAGGGCATCTAATCCATCAATTCCAGCAAATATTAGTGTTCGGGAATCAGCGGTATCCCAGAGGCTTCCGAGTGGTAGTTGATGGACTTTTTTACGAATCATGGGCAGAATGTTCCATTTCATGTTTGCTTCCATCAGCCTAGTTACAAATGCAGAGTCTTAGCGCTATAGTGAGAACTACACCGCTGACATCTCTACCAAGCGGACATCCGAAGCGGAATGATTCCTATGCTTCATGTTGGACCATTCGGTGTTGAAGCAGGATGCATAATAGAGAGGTGAGCAATCTAAAGACATGAGCAGACAAAGACGAAGACGCTGGTTATTAACGGTGTTGACAGGAGCAGTGGTGGTGACTGGCGGGATATTTGCCGGATGGCACTATATGCAACCCAAGCTCGTTACGTACACAGCGGAGAACGGCACGGAGATGAAATTCAAGACCGATGGAGACCGGTTCATGGAATACGGGCCGGATGGAACGTGGAGGGAGATGTTCGTCAAAGGTGTCAACCTGGGCGCAACTTCACCGGGGCATTACCCGGGAGAATTCCCGCTGACCAAAGAGGATTACTTGCGGTGGTTCCAGCAGATCGAGGATCTGGGAGCCAATGTGATCCGGGTATACACGGTTCACGAACCGATTTTTTACTCTGCATTGGTCGAATACAATCGTGGCCGGGAGCAACCATTATATTTTATACAGGGCATATGGTCACCTGAAGAAGAGTTGATTGAGAAGCAGGATGCCTATGCTGCCCATATTGAGCAGACGTTCAAGCAGGAGATTGAAAAGGCAGTATCCGCTGTCTATGGCGATGCGGACATTCCTGCCAAGCAGGGAGAGTCCAGCGGCAAATACAAGACGAATGCTGGAAAATATCTGATGGCCTGGCATGTGGGTACGGAATGGGACCCGGCGATGGTAGACAATACGAACGCGAAACATGCGGACGTGCCGCAATACAAGGGAGTTCATTTCTCCGCGAGTCCAGAAGCGTCACCGTTCGAGAACTGGCTCGCAGAACTGCTGGATCATACAGCGGTCCTGGAGAAGAAGTATGGATGGGAGCATCCGATGACCTTCACCAACTGGGTAACCACGGATGTGCTGGATCATCCCGGGGAGCCGCTGTATGAAGAGGATCTCGTGAGTGTGGATGCCCGTCATATTCAGCCGGAGGCGTGGGAGGGTGGATATTTTGCAGCCTACCACGTGTACCCGTATTACCCGGATCTGTTCCATATCGATAAAACACTCCAAACGATCAAAGATGAGAATGGTGAGTACAACACGTACAAAAGTTATCTGCGTAAGCTCAAAGCCGAGTTTTCCGATATGCCTGTAATGATTACAGAGTATGGTGTACCTTCTTCTCTGGGTATTTCCCATCTGGGTATGGGAGGCCGGAATCAGGGCGGACATAACGAGGTGGAGCAGGGAGATATTGACGCGTCATTGACGCAGGATATCTATGATGAAGGGTACTCGGGAGCAATTGTGTTCATGTGGCAGGATGAGTGGTTCAAAAAAACATGGAACACGATGCCACTGGAAATCCCGGCTGATCGCCGGGCATACTGGCTGAACGTACTGACGAACGAGAAGATGTTTGGTCTGCTTGCCATGGACCCGGGTAAACAGGAACAGTTGACCATGGATGGGTCACTGGATGATTGGGATGATCTGAAGGATGAAGAAGTCACCACCTGGCAGGGCCAAGTGGACGGCATTCAGGAGATGAAGATGACCCATGATGAAGCCTATCTGTATATTGGGCTGACCTTGGATCAACCTTTTGACCCGGATCAGACGGTGCTGCGGATTGGGACCGATACACTTGCCGGAGGCAGTCAGCCTGATAAGTTACTTCCGGGCCGTACGCTCAGTGATGGTCTTGAGACGGTGATTACACTGGGGCAGGATGAGGAGTCACAGGTGGAGATCGCCAAGGACTATGACTTTAATCAGCGTCTGTACGGCAAGGATGGATATGACATGTTACCAGACAATCAGTCTGTTTCAACAGATCCTTTCCATCCATGGAATCTGGCAGTCAGTCTGAAAATGACACCGCCGAATACTCGATCTGCCCACCCGTTCATGAATGCAAAGGTCGGGACATTGAAGCGGGGAACAACAGCACCCGGTCAGTCCGATACGGATTCGTTAACGACATGGCAGTATAACGGTAATCAGGTGGAGATGCGAATTCCCTGGATGCTGCTCGGGTTCGGTGATCCGAGTTCGCTGCAAGCGATTGACTATGAACCGCTCAAGAATGGCCGTGAGTTCTCCACAGTTACTGTGGAAGGTGTTACCCTCATTCCATGGCTAATGGACCGTGCCACGGAAAAGGTGTCCTGGCCTGGGGGCGAACAGACGACCTTGGACCTGAAGACGTTGCCGGTGTACAGCTGGCAGCCGTGGGAACAGGTCCAGTATAGCGAGCGGTTGAAACTAAGCTACGAGAAAATGAAGAAGAGCTACGAAAAAATTCCTAGTTTTCAGATCGAATAAATGAGTATAAAGGAGGACCTTTTCACATGTTTTCAAGTTTGGCTTTGGCCTATCTGTTTTTGTACATCTGTATCGCACTTGTTGTTGTAGGCGTCATCGTATTGTTTGCCATGAAAATGTCCCACAACGGCAAACGACGCAAGATTGCGTTCTATGAATTGAAACAGCGTGACTACTTCACTTATCTGCAAACGGCCTTGACCGAGAATAGTCCGCTCAGACTGCCACCAGGCAAGCTGGCTCCGCTCGAACGCCGGGTCATCCAGGACAGGCTTATTGAATGGATTGACCAGTTCAAAGGGGAGTACCGCGACAAATTAATTGCACTGTGCCGTGAAGCGGGATTCGTAGAGCACGACCTGAAGGAACTGGGTCGTCTGCGTTACGGTCGCCAGATTGAAGCGGCTTATCGCTTGGGTGGCATGCGTTGTCCCGAAGCCGTTCCGGGTTTGATGGAATTGCTGAAGGATGAGAAGCCAGGCCCGATGGCCATTATGATTGGTCGTTCCATCTCCAGATGTACGACTCGACAAGATGAACTGAAAGACATGCTGGCGTTACTGTTAACCAAAGGCAAGTCGATTCACCATCTGGCAGCAGATATTCTGCTTGAGACGAGTCTGGATACGAGCAGAATTCTAATCGAATTGCTGGAAGATCGGAATCCTGATTTTGTCAAAGTCGGACTCGTTGCGATGTGGGGACAAGCTGTACCTGAAGTGATGCCTGCCCTCGACAGACTCGTAGGCGCCGAACATCAGGATGTACGTGCCGAGGCGGTGAAGCTGTATCTTAGCGCAAGTCCGGCACTCCGAGATGAGACGATTCTGAAGCTGATCCAGGACCCCGATCCGGAAGTTCGCGCCGAGGTGGTGCAAGCGCTCGGTTCGAAACATGCATCTGGCAGCATTCCATTACTGCGCAAAGCGCTGCGGGATGAGGACTGGAGAGTTCGCTATAACAGTGCGGAGAGTCTGAGCAAGCTGGGCGAACCGGGATTCGAAGCGCTGTGTCAGGCTGCGGTGCAAGGTACCGGTGCTGAGCGCGAGATTGCGATGCAGCAGATCGAGAGTACCATGCAGCACACAAGAACTGAGGACAGAGCTGTAGAGCAGATGATTGCACATAACAAAAAAAGACTGCTCTACGATCGTTATTTTGGCCCTGTACGAGAGAATAGAACCAGCAAGAAACGTACAGGTGTGGCTACGGTAGGAGGGGATTACACTGCTTAGGGATCTACTATTAATCTACGGCATGGTCGCAATCTACTATGTTGTTTTCGTCAATACGCTCTACTTTTCCATTCTGGCGTTATCATTCCGTAACATCTGGACGATCTTCCGGCGGTCGCATTATTCCAAATACAATACATTGTCAGGCTCGGAACTGGTGCCCTCGGTTTCCCTGCTGGTACCAGCGTACAACGAGGAACTGACGATTATTGAAAATGTGAATTGCCTGATGACGCTGAATTATCCAACGTATGAAGTCATCGTCGTGAATGATGGCTCCAGCGATGCCACGCTGAAGATCCTGTTGGAAGAATATCGCCTGAAGCCGGTACCCAATACGAAGATTCGGGGCAAGATCGCCTGTCAGAAAATTCGTGGGATCTATCATAATCCGGAGTTCCCGGATCTGTATGTCATTGACAAGGAAAATGGCGGGAAGGCCGATTCTCTCAATGCAGGAATCAACCTGTCCCATTATCCGTTAATCTCCTCCATCGATGCTGATTCGTTGCTGGAGAAGGATGCCCTGATCCGCATGGCTCGCATGTATATGGAGAATCCGGAAGAGACGGTGGCCATCGGTGGAGATGTAAGGATAGCCAATGGCTGCAAAATTGAAAACGGGGCAGTGCAAGATGTATCGCTGCCTCGTAAGATCTGGCCCATGTTCCAGTCGATCGAATATCTCAAAGCCTTTCTGGGCGGACGGATTGGCTGGAGTCACATGAACGGTCTAATCATTGTCTCCGGTGCCTTCGGCATGTTCCGTAAGGACGCTGTTATCGCTGTAGGTGGATACCGGGATGGTTATCCTGGGGAAGACATGAACATCATCATCAAGCTCCACCGTTATATGCTGGAAAACAAATTGAAGTACCGCGTCGCCTTCTGTCCTGAGGCCGTATGCTGGACGCAGGCACCGGATTCCTACCGGATCTTGTCCAGTCAGCGCAAGCGTTGGGGTCGCGGGAATCTGAAGAACATGATCGAGAATCGTGGCATGTTGTTCAATCCGAAATATAAGGTTATGGGTATGGTGACCATGCCATATAACGTTATTTTTGAAGCGCTGAATCCGTATTTCCGAATTACCGGACTTCTGGCACTCGCCGGATATGTGCTTCTGGATATGACCCAGTGGCCGATCCTGGTTCTGTTCGGATTACTGAACTTCGTGTGTGGTTACCTGCTGAGTGTAGGCGCACTTATCCTGGAGGAGATTGCATTCAAGCGTTACAACAAGCTCTCCGATCTGGTCAAAATGCTGGTCTACTCCGCGCTGAAGTTCGTCGGTTACCATCAGCTTGGCGTACTGTGGAGATTGCAGGGACATGTGCAGTTCATGCAAAACAACAATTCATGGGGTACTATGACACGTCAGAGCTGGTCCGAGGATGAGAAGAAAACAAGCGAAGCCGCTTGAGTAAAGAATAATCAAAGCAATTATATGTCCAACTAGACATTTACACGATAACGGAGAGGATAGAAATAAACTGAAGAAGCGAAGCGTGCGCCTAAAAGCTTTCTAAAAGAAAGCTGCATCGAAAGCATACGCTTATCCCCGGATTTCCCCTTTTAAAAGGAATTAAAAAAATCTGGGGATAACAGCGATCAGGAGGTTGTTCTGTCATCGGAGTGTCAGTGTAAATAATATTTTTTGGACTTATATAGATAATCGAGGAGAAGGGTGGAAAAGAACATGCCAAATACGGCGACATTGCAGCGTGAGGCTGCCGTTAATGTGTACCGAAGTGTAGAACAGGGATTGAAAGAAACGGGTGCCGAAACATGCGGCTTAATGTTCATCCATTGTGCAGGAAACTCTCAACCTGAGCAGCAGGTCAGGACACATCTGGAGCAGACAAGCAAGTCTGCTTTCCAGGTGTGGACGGATGGGGCGACCCAGGCGATTGCTGTCCTGCTGCCAGGGTTGTCACTGGATGAGGTTCACTATGAAGGGCTTCGGATCAAACATGAGCTGCAAGAGAGCGTTCCCGGTGCCGATCCACAGATTACACTGGCCAGTTTCCCGGAGGGGGAGCGCCCTTCGAAGGCAACCATTCAGCATATGGCTGAATCCTCGAAGCTTATAGATTCATCGGAGATTCATATCTACACGCTGGACACGACGGCGGACGAGCCGGAACGTATTTTGATTGTGGACAACGATCCGACGGTACGCGAATTCCTGCAGCTGCGTCTGAAAATGCAGGGATATGAAACCTATGAAGCTGTCGATGGACTGGCTGCACTGGAGTTGATTGAGAAAGTCACACCTGATCTAGTGCTCACCGAACTGAATCTATATGGCATCGACGGTCTGCCGTTCATACATCATATCCAGAATCTGGAGATGGAGCAGCCACCCAAAATCGTCGTATTGACCGAGCAACGTGTAGAGCAGACGATCAGTCAGTGCTTCCGCAGCGGAGTCGATGATTACATGACCAAACCGTTCTCACCTGTAGAACTGGATGCCCGAATTAGACGCTGCCTTCATTAGAAGATAGCTTAAATGAACAGAAAACCATCTATTTACATGGATTTTAAGCACCACCAAATACATTGTCCGGAGGGAATATCATGGAGAATCAACAATTCCACACATTACTGAATGCGATTGAAAATAAAGAAGCTGTACTCGGCGTCGTCGGGCTCGGTTACGTAGGACTTCCACTTGCCGTGGAAATGGTCAATCAAGGTTTCACGGTAATCGGAATTGATCTGGATGCGTCCAAAGTAGAGAGTATCTATCAAGGAGATTCCTATATTCACGATATTTCGTCTGATGAATTGAAAAAAGTAATGCAAAGCGGCCGTTTCCAGCCAACGACGGATTACAGCATGCTGCGCGTGATCGACGCACTCAGTATCTGCGTACCTACACCGCTCAGTGAGAATCAGGACCCGGATACGTCTTACATCGAGACCGTTGTGGATCAGATCAAACTGCATATGAAACCAGGCATGCTGATTACCTTGGAGAGCACCACTTATCCAGGCACAACCGAAGAATTGATTCAACAGAAGCTGGACAAGATCGGACATGAAGCGGGTAAAGACTACTTCCTCTGCTTCTCGCCTGAACGTGTGGACCCGTCGAACGGACGCTTCACGACATATAATACTCCGAAAGTAATCGGGGGCACGACCGAAGCTTGCTTGAAGCTCGGAACAGCACTGTATAGCAAGTATGTTGAAACCGTAGTGCCGGTATCTTCGCCGAAAGTGGCTGAGATGTCCAAATTGCTGGAGAACACATTCCGCAGCGTAAACATTGCCTTTGTGAATGAAATGGCGATGATGTGCGACCGCATGGGCATTGATATCTGGGAAGTTATTGACGCGGCGGCGACGAAACCATTTGGTTTCATGCCATTCTATCCAGGCCCAGGTATCGGTGGACACTGCATCCCGCTGGATCCGATGTACCTGTCATGGAAAGCCAAAGGCTTCCGTTTCTATAGCAAATTCATTGAGCTGGCGCAATCCACCAATGACAACATGCCATATTATGTATTGAACAAAACGTCAACAATTCTGAACGAATACGCTAAATCCGTACGTAAATCCAATATTCTGCTACTCGGCATGTCGTACAAACCAAATATTGCCGACCTGCGTGAATCACCAGGACTGGAAGTATATGAACTGTTCAAGGAAAGTGGAGCTAACGTTAGCTACTACGATCCACATGCGGATTCCTTCCAAGATAAGCATGGGGAGACTGTACACAGCGAAGCGTTCAATCTGGAACAATTCAAGAAGTACGATTGCATCGTGCTGATCACCAACCACAGCGATTTGCCTTACTTTGATATTGCCGAGATGGGTGTACCAATTCTGGATACACGTAATGCATTCCGTTCATACACACATCCGCATATCTACAAGATTGGTCACTCGGTACAGCATCCTGTGCTTGAGCCAAGTGAAGCGTTGCTCGTCTGAGGAAATATATGAGGCAACGGGGCAAGCTGGTGGGTAGGGCGAAATGGGCCATTCTGGCTGTGGTGTTGTGCCTGCTGCTTCTGTCCTGGATGTTCAAATGGTTCTCGACGGAGGAACACAAAGCGACCTGGCTGTGGGACGCGTCCATTATTGCAGAGCAGACGCCGGAGATTATCGCCTTTTCCAAGGAACAGGGTGTGGATACCATCTTCCTGCAAATCCAGGATGAGGTGCCTGACGCAACATACCGCAAATTCATTGCGGCTGCCCGGCAGGCTGAGATTGAAGTGCATGGACTTAACGGTCATGCTGACTGGGCCTATGAGGAGAAACGGGATGAAGGGCTTGCTTTTATTGAGCGAGTACGAGCATACAATGAAGTTTCCAGCAAGAATGAACGCTTCCAAGGCATTCAACTGGATGTAGAGCCTTATCAGCTGAAGCGATGGGAGAACGAGGAGAGCAGCGTCATTGCAGAGTGGCAGAACAACATGAAGTCCTGGACAAAAGCAGGAGAGGATGCCGGACTGTATATGAGTGCTGCCATTCCGTTCTGGCTTGATGCCCGTCAGTCGGCTGAGGGTGATGGTACATTCAGTCGCTGGGTGATCTCCCACTTCGATGCGGTGGCAATTATGGCTTACCGGGACAGTGGGCAGCAGATGTATGATCTGTCCAAGGAAGAGCTGGACGAAGCAGATGATCTCGGTAAGAAGGTCTGGATTGGAGCGGAGCTCGCGGACACACACGAGGGGGATCACCTGACCTTTTTCCGTAAACCGGTTAGCAATATGAATGAAGAAATGGCGAAGGTGTTCGATCTGGGTACCTCTCATTCTTCATTTGCAGGTGTAGCTGTGCATCATTATGAAGCATGGTATGCGAAGGAGAACGGTATTCCGCTTGCGCGCAAGAATGAGGAGAAGGAATAGCGTTAGGTCAACGTAAAAAAGTTCCTAGTTTCAGGTACGTGTAGTCAAGACTATAGTATAGAAAGAAGGCAAGTCCCGGGTTGAAGGGGCTTGCCTTTTTTGGTGGTAGATTTCGTAATGGTTTTGCAGCACTATGATGTGCAGGATATGAAACTCAGGAGTTCACTGCAATTCTATAGAGGCGGCAGCGTGCCCGAGATATGGATCATAGGCTGGGAAGCGAAAGGCCGCTCCTTTACTCTTTAGTACTCTCTGCTGTGCGATAGCGATTGGGAGGCAGACCAACGTGCTTTTTAAATGCTTTGGAGAAGGAAAACAAGTCCGGGTAACCTACGGAATGAGCGACCTCTGTTAAGCTTAGCTGAGTCTGCACCAGCAGGCGTTTGGCCTGATTCATTTTTAATTGTTGGATATATTGCACGGGAGACAGACCATACGCTTTGCGGAACTGTTTGGCAAAATGGGTTCGATCTACACCAGCATGAGCGGACACACCTTCCACGGAGATGCCGCCTGCAAAATGAATGTCCATGTAATCCTTGCCTTTCTGAAGCCAAGGCGTGGTTGAATCCGGTTGCAATCCTTTGGTTGCGGGGGAACGGGCTATCCGGTCAAAGAGGTTTAGAAACCGGGTGAGTCGTCCCAGATCGCTCGCTCCATCCTGAGGTTTGCGAACATCCTCCATGAATGAGCGCATGGCGCTTGCAGTCTCGGGGGTCAGTACACCTGAACGGTACGGTGAGTCGGGTGTAAGTCCAATTCGAGACAGCAGTTCGGCTGCATGTGCACCGTCAAATGCAATAAATATTTTCTGCAACGTGTTCTCTGAATCAGTCCAGTACTCATGGGGAACATGTGGAAACAGACAGAATGCATCCCTGGCTCGAAGGGCATGACGCTGTCCGTTTTGTATGAATGTACCTTCCCCCTCCAGCACAAATAACAAATAATGATAAGGCGTAGTACGCGGGCCAATATGGTAGTTGGTCTTGGCTATATTTCGTCCGATGCGAATCGGCCAGGCGCCACCAGCTTTCTCGAATTCAGATGGCGTGAAGAAAATAAGTTCCAAAAACTCATGGTGGTCCTCCTTCATGCTCTCGGTCATCAGGAACACCTCTTTATTATATAAGTATCGTAGATACGATCTAAAAGTTTCGCTTATAACCTATTATACAGGTGGGTTTTATATATATTCAAGATCAGGAAGACCTAAATCTGAGAAAAGACCACAAAATGACAAAATAAAATTGCCGCGAAATGACATTGCTCACAGACAAATCAATTGATATGATGTCCATACCTATTAAACCAAGTTAATTAATCGGCATTTGGATGTTTATTATTAAGATGAATTAGAAATTAGGCACACTTTGAAAAGAAGTTTTAAACAAGTGCAAACGTAGTGGAGGGGACGAAATCGATTCTGAAGAAACGTAGTGTTCACCTGAAAGCTTTCTGAAAGAAAGCTACATCGGAAGCATAAGCTATCTCCGGATTTTCCCTTAGAAAAGGGAATCAAAAAATCTGGAGATAACAGTGATCGTAAGAACGATTCGTAACCGAAACGGCCAAGTTGCCAGAACAGTGACTTTATTTTCAATATGAGACTTTATTTATTCATAGAAGGGATTGAATTTTGTGAGCGAACAGGAAGAAATGAAGTTTGGATGGTTTTTGCCTACAGCAGGGGACGGTAAGTATGTAGGGGTTGCCCCGGAGCGGGAGCCGAGTCTGGATTATCTGATCGATGTGGCACAGACGGCGGAGAAGGCAGGATTCGAATTTGTACTGATTCCGACAGGGGGAGCCTGTCTGGACGCATGGGTGGTCGGCTCAGCTGTGATGAGTCACACGAAGACATTGCGTCCCCTTGTCGCCATTCGCCCGGGTTTGGTTACACCTGTACTCGCTGCACGAATGGGAGCGGCACTGGATCAGCTCTCAGGCGGTCGCGCCATGATCAATGTCGTTACAGGCAGTTCTGTTCGAGATCTGGAGGAACTCGGCGATCCACTGGCACATGCGCATGATGAGCGGTATGTGCGGGCGAGCGAGTATATGGAAGTTATGAAGCGTTCATGGACCCAATCGACGGGACTGAATCTGACGGAGTTCGCAGGAAGTGGTCCGAACTCTAGCGCAGATGCACCCAGCGATCCCAATCCTGAATTCAACGGCCAGTATTACAACTTCAAAGGACCGGTAGGCATGCCGGAGACGGTGCAAAACCCGCATCCACCATTCTATCTGGGAGGAAGTTCACCGATTGCCAAAAAGGTCGCCGTTGAACATGCGGATACGTTCCTCATGTGGGGCGAGCCCCATGACTGGATTCAGGAGCAGATCGAAGAGATTGAGGTCATTCGTCAGCAGGTGAAAGAGGAAACGGGACAAGATCGTCAGCTGCGTTACGGCATGCGTGCCCAGGTGCTCATTCGGGATACCGAGGAAGAAGCATGGGCAGCAGCGTGGGAGATTATTAGCAAAGTACCACCAGAAGCCATCGAGAAAGCCAAAGCTGCTTTTGCGGAGACGGATGCAACCAACCAACGAAGACAGAACGAGCTACGGGAACTGTCCGAGAAGCAGCAGTTTGTCGTAGGTCCCAACCTGTGGACAGGCTTGTCCGTTGTACGTTCCGGCGGTGCGATCCTCATTGTAGGTACAGCTGAACAGGTCGCCGAACGATTGATGGAATATGGAGATCTCGGCGTTACGACTTTCATTCTGTCCGGTTACCCGCATCTGGAAGAAGCCGAAATCTTCGGCCGCACCGTGATGCCGATCATTCGTGAGCAATGGAAAACAAGACAGAAGCAGCATTCAGTTACTAACAACTAAGTAAGTGCCCCTTTTTTTACACTTTAACGGAGAGGGCAGAACCGATCTGAAGAAGCGGAGCGCTCGCCTTTATCCCCGGATTTTAACCATTGAAAGAAATGATTCAAAGAAATCCGGGGATAACAGCGATCGGAAGATGGTACTGCACTCGGAGTGCCCAGTGTAAAAACATTCATGCAACTTACATTAATCATCCTCAGGAGGTCACCTTTTCATGAAAAAAAATAAAAAATTAATCCTGCCTCTCGTCAGTATGCTGGTTATGTCCATCCTGCTGTCAGCTTGCGGCGGTGGGGATAACGCGTCATCTGGAGAGAACGGCTCCTCAGGTTCAGGCAAAGTGACCCTCAGCTTCATGCACTGGCGTGGAGAAGATGTGGAAGCACTGAATAAGAGCATTGACGCATTTGAAACAGCAAACCCGAACATCAAAGTGGAGATGCAGACGCTGCCCTCCGATCAATACCAATCCACCGTTCAATCTAAAATCAGTGACGGTTCGGTAGGGGATGTATTTGCATCCTTCCCGGGTGCACAGTTCGAGGCTTTCACCAAAGCCGGATTGTTCACGGATCTGACCGGATCATCGTTCCTGTCGGCCTACAATTCGAAGCTGATTGAATCAGGACAGCACGATGGCAAACAATATGCAATTCCGTACCAACTCGTATATAACGATCCAATCTATAATGTGAAACTGTTTGAACAATACGGCTTGACGCCACCAACCGATTGGGAAGGCTTCCTGGCACTTTGCCAGAAGCTGAAAGACAATGGCATCATTCCGATTGCCTTTGCCGGAGCGGACATTGGTCCAGGGCAATTCATGAACACGATGGTGATGAACAATGCACCGAGTGACGACATTTTTACCAAAGTAGAAGCGGGCGAAGCCAAACTGACAGATGAGTTTTGGGTGAAAACATTGACTCAATTCAAGGAACTGAACGATAAAGGTTACTTCCAGCAGGATGCATTGGGCACGAAGGACCCTGCGGCTGGAGCGCTGTTTATTCAAGAGAAAGCAGCGATGCTGGCAAGCGGATCGTATCAATTGGCTCAGAACAAACAGCAAAATCCGAACTTGGAGCAAAAACTGCTTGCACCGATTACCGTAAGTGCAGATCAAACGAAGTATGAAGGGGTTCATACGACGACATTCATGCTCGCGGTGAACAGCAAGTCGAAACATCCGGAAGAAGCGAAGAAGTTCATCGAATTCCTAAGCAATCCGGAAGTGGCTGGCGAATACGCCAACCAGACGGGACAGAATGTAACGGTAAATGATGTGAAGTATGATACACCTGAGCTTCAGGTAGCGGGAGATTGGGCAAGCAAAAAAACCGTGTTCCAGCCACGGTTCACCATCCTGAACGGAGACAATCAAAAAGCCGTAACCAACTCCATTCAGGCCGTGCTGAGCGGTACTTCTCCAGAAGAAGCAGCACAGCAGGCACAAGCGATCATTGATCAGCATATCGGGAAATAAACGATGAAAAACCGTCTTCAGCTATCCCTGTTTCTGATCCCCGGGTTGCTGCTGTACGTTGGATTGTTCGTATTTCCTACATTGACGGGGCTGTTCTACTCCTTTACGGATTGGGATGGGGTATCCCCGTCGTATGCATTTGTAGGGCTGGATAATTACAAGGACAGTCTCAGCAGCATCGTATTCCGCAAAGCCTTTGGCAACAACGTGGAGTTCATGTTAACGGTTGTTATTGCACAAACCTTTATTTCACTTGTCCTGGCCCTGCTTCTGGTACGCAATACCAAGACACGCATTGTGCTTCGGGCATTGTATTTCCTGCCTGCGATTCTGTCCTCCGTATCGGTCGGATTGATCTGGGCATTTATGTATGATCCATCTATCGGACTAATCAACTATGGACTGAATGAAGCGGGGATGAGCAGCATCGCCCGTAACTGGATTGGTGATCCCAAGATCGCCATCTATTCCATCGCTGCGGTGCAAGTCTGGGCCCATGCTGGCCAGATGATGATTGTATTTATCGCGGGTCTGCAAGGGATTCCGGCAGAACTGTATGAAGCGGCTCGTATGGATGGCGGCAGTAAATGGCAGGTATTCCGTACCGTGACCTGGCCGCTGCTGGCACCTTCGGCAACGATTGTTGTGGCTTATACGACCATTCAGTCGTTCAAGGCATTTGACCTCATTTTCACAATGACGGACGGAGGCCCGAACTATGCAACTGAAATTTTGACAACATATATCTATCATACCGCCTTTGGCAGCTATTCATTTGGTCTGGCTTCTGCCGGTTCCATGATCTTCCTGGTGTTGCTCGCGCTCTTGACGTTATTGCAGTTCAAGGCACTACGCGCTGACCGGGTAAGCTATTGAGGTTGATGTTGGAGCATTCATCCTGCAACCGAGGCAGAAGGGAGTTCACATGTTTTTAAAATGGTTCAATCGCCTGATCTTATTGGTGTACGCGCTGCTGATCCTTGTGCCGCTGTACTTTGTGTTCGTATCCTCGTTCAAAACAAGCAGCAACTTCTTCACCAGTCCGTTCAGCTGGCCGGACCCGTTTACGTGGGATAACATCACTGGCATGTTCCGTAATCAGCCGATGTGGCAATATTTCGGGAACAGTCTGGTTGTGACGCTGGGTACGGTTGCAATTGAGTTATTACTGAGCAGCATGATTGCTTATGCCATTGTCCGCTGGGGTGGCAGCGTAGGCAAAATCGTGTTTGCTCTGTTCGTAGCCGGTCTGATCGTTCCTTCCCAGGTGAGTATGCTGCCGATCTATTCCCTCACGCGTACACTTGGATGGTCGGACAGTCTCACGGGATTGATTGTCGTATCCGCTGCGATGCTCATGCCTGTCTCTGTATTTATGCTGACAGGCTTCATGCGCATGCTCAATTCGGAGATTCTGGAAGCGGGCAGTATGGATGGAGCAAGTGAATGGAGACTCTATACGCGGATTGCACTGCCACTGGCTGCACCTTCGCTGGCGGCAACGGCTACGTTCCTGCTCGTCATGGTCTGGAATGACTTACTTATTCCGATGCTGATGCTCAGCAGTAAGTCCAAGCTAACGTTACCGCTCGCGCTTATGCAGTTCCGCGGAGAATACGTGACGAACTATCCGATGATGCTTACGGGTGTGCTGGTAACAGCCATTCCGATGATCGCGCTGTTCCTTATACTCCAGCGTTACTTTGTTGCAGGTCTGACAGCGGGTTCACTCAAGGGGTAAGCTATCGCAGAAATCGGAAGGAAAAGCTTATTTTGCATTGATTTCTGGAGCATTCTGCATAATAATGATTTAGTGTCAGAATGACTACATAGAGATCAAGGGAGCTATAAGTGATGAGCAAACTGGAAGTATTGCGGAATCCCAAGCAGCGCAAGCTGCTGTTCAGTGCTGGCATGAGCTGGCTGTTTGATGCGATGGAAGTCGGCATGATCTCCTTTATCGTGGCTGCACTCGCCAAGGAATGGAGTCTCAGTCCCGGACAGGTCGGCGTGCTTACGAGTATTAACTCCATCGGTATGGCGCTAGGTGCTTTGCTTGCAGGTGCACTTGCGGACCGATTTGGACGGAAGGCAATATTGATGTGGACCTTGCTAATCTTCACGATTGCAAGCGGCCTATCTGCACTGGCGACTGGATTCGCCGTATTGTGTGCACTGCGACTGGTTGCGGGTATTGGACTTGGCGGGGAGCTGCCCGTAGCGTCTACACTGGTATCGGAGTCGATGCCTACAGCGGAACGGGGACGTGCCGTTGTATTATTGGAAAGTTTCTGGGCAGGGGGCTGGATTGTATCTGCGCTCATTGCCAACTTTGTCATCCCGGAGTACGGATGGAGAATTGCCTTTGCCATTGGTGCGCTTCCGGCGTTCTATGCACTGTATCTGCGTCGTGCCATTCAGGACCCACCGCGGTACAAGAATCATACAAAACTTCATAAAATCACGTTCCGCGAGAAAGTGGCTACCGTCTGGTCCGCACCACATCGCCGTACAACGTTGATGCTCTGGATTTTGTGGTTTACCGTCATTTTCTCTTATTATGGTATGTTCCTGTGGCTACCTTCGGTTGTGATGGCGAAAGGATTTACGTTGGTTAAAAGCTTCCAATACGTGCTGATCATGACGATCGCACAGTTGCCAGGTTACTTCACCGCGGCGTACTTCATTGAACGTTACGGTCGCAAATTCGTACTTGTTGTGTATCTTACTTTGACTGCATTCAGTGCGATTGCGTTCGGACTGGCAACAACGGAAGCGACGATCCTGACCGCAGGGATCTGTCTTTCTTTCTTCAATCTGGGAGCTTGGGGTGGTCTGTACGCCTACAGCCCGGAATTGTACCCGACATCTGTTCGTTCGACAGGTGTTGGTCTAGCTACATCGGTTGGCCGGATCGGTGGCGTACTTGCACCATTAATGGTCGGTATGCTGGTTCAGCGCGAAGTGGCAATCAGCCTGATTTTCACGATTTTCTTCGTGACAATCCTCATTGGCGCAGCCGCTGTGCTGTTCTGGGGCCGGGAAACGAAGGGTCAGGAACTGGCCGAGTAATTGTCAATAAATACAACGCAACTTTTGTACGGGTCTGCCTGCCTACGGAAATGCCGGGTTGGACAAGCGGTATAAGGTTGATACAAGAAGGGGTATGACCATGGGCTCATGCCTCTTTTTGCTATGTTCAGCGTCGTTTTTTCACTGCGTCATCGGTCCGATAGACTTCATTTTCTCTATATCCTATAATGACACTCGGGATGTCCAACCGTGAGGATTCAGGGCAAAGAAGTGGGATCTGGATTCAGAAAAGTGGAGGTTAATGGAATGATGAAGAACAATATTGGAATGGATCAAACGAATGAAATGAATGAAAAGAATATGATAAGTGAATTAGATAGCGTGAGTGAGATGAAAGAGATGAGGGGGACTAGCAATATGAACAGCAATGAACGGACTACAGTCGATAGCACAAATGAGGGGCTGGATCTGTTAGCGATTGCTGGCAACATGGAACCTATCACCGTCAGTCGGAAAGTCACTCATGGGAAGGGAAGAACGGCTGGCAAAAGAGCAGGGCGGGTCAGCATGCTTCTCGGTGCCTGCGCGATGACGCTGGGATTGACCGTGGTAGCTCCTTCTGCAGGAGCACAGAAGCTGGAACAGGGCGTTCGTAGTGAACATGTGCTGCAACTGCAGGAGCAATTAAGCGATCTGGGGTACTTCGATGCCGGAATGACTGGATATTATGGTTCGATTACCAAACGTGCTGTCCGTGAGTTCCAGCAGGCTCAGGGACTAAGTGCAGATGGCGTTGCAGGTCCTGCGACGCTCAACAGGCTGAACAAAAAGGCCAAAGCTGAGGGCGAAACGCTGCGCCAGTTGGCGAAGCTGATCCATGGTGAGGCGCGCGGAGAATCTTTTGAAGGGCAAGTCGCTGTAGGAGCGGTTGTGTTGAATCGGGTACATTCGAGTGAATTCCCGTCGTCTATTTCGAAGGTTATTTTCCAGAAAGGGCAGTTCACGGCTATAGACGATGGCCAGTTTAATACCAAGCCAACCCAGACCTCTTACAGGGCTGCACGCAAAGCATTAAATGGGGCTGATCCGACGAATGGAGCGTTGTATTATTACAATCCGAAGATTGCCACTTCGGTGTGGAGCAAGAGCAGGCCGACGCTGCTGACGATTGGTCAGCATGATTTTACGAGATGAGTTTAAGTAGAGTATGAAGTGTAGTATTTGAAATGATTAGGATGAACCTCCCGATTGAATATTGATTCGTACTGGAAACTTAACTTTTTTCATCTATCTATTTGATAGGGTACCCTCAAAGTCGCCTACATGGCGGCTTTTTTTGTTTTCAGGAATTAAACACTAGTTCAAATAGGAAGATATGTAATTTCAAATGAAATATCATTTCAACTTCATCCAATCTTTCATTCTATTTCGAATCAAGATAATTACAGGTTATATTAATTGTTATCTGAAAGATAACAGGGAAAAAGTCCCTTAAATTAGTTGCCAAATGTATCCTAAAATAAGGAAAATGACGAAAATGATTTATTATGCTCTGTTTTACCACTGATGAGGAATATGAATTTCATGAGTTTAGGAAAAGGTCTAAATAACACACCTAAATAAAAGGGGAGAGCTAATCAATTCTAGCACTCCCCTTTGTACGTTCAACAAATAAGAAGAGGGCAGATGTTAACGAAATTAGCTCAGGACTATTAATCATCGGAATAAACTGTAGCATTGAAACTTTCGGGCCCCAGGCGCAGGTTGTTAACACTGAAGTTTGGATTATAGGTAAATGTAGCGTATACAGAATAAATAAGTTGACCATTTCCTGGTGGTGTCACATTATAATCCGAACCAGTAAAGGTTAATACGCAAGGACTAAAAAACGGGTTGGCCTGGACAATAGTACCTGCACGATAAACAAGCTGCTGTGAATTGCTCAATCCTCGATACACTTCTATGACAAGATCCCCGTTAACAGGAAGCTGATCGGCGGTAATTTCGATAATACCCGAAAAAAGCGTCCGTATGACCATTCCTGGATTATTTACTTGTAGTCCAACCTGGGCGAATAATTGTGGGACTCCATTCGTGAAGCTGGGTGTTAAAATGTTCTGTCCGTTGGAGCCTTGGGAAGTCCGAGCATCTAAAGTTTTGACCATGTGATTTCCTCCTTCCGTAAAGGAGTCATATAGAGTTGAAGTTAATCGTCGCTGTAAGTGACAGCATTGAAGCATTCCGGTCCAATGCGGGTGGCTTGTTCCATTCCGGATGCTGGCACAAATGTTGCATAGCAAGAATAGATTAGTTGTCCATTTATAGGGGGAGGCACATTGTAATCCGAACCTTCGAAACTTGCGAGTATAGTGTTGGTGGAAGTGAATATAGGCTGGGAAACGACATAAATAGGTTGGCCTGTATTGGTGGCCCCCCTGAAGATTTCCAAGCGAATAGTAGAGGGCAACGAAGATAAACTGGCCACTGAGAATCGATAAGTCCCATTAAACTGAGTACGGATGAGCGGTCCTGGATTAACAATGTTGAGTCCCACGATCCCAAGCAAAGTAGGTGTGTTTGATGGAAGTGGAATGTTGAGTGGAGTAATGCCCGTGGAGGCGAGAGAAGTACGAGCGTCAAGTGTACGAACCATTTTCATTCCTCCAATCTATTATATTGAAATATCGTATGTTGCTGATTTGAAAGAGTTGTCCGCTTAGTGGCAAGAAGTTTCAGCGATCTATTATGTTTTAGAAGTTATGAATGAAAGAATGGCCATTCGTTGGACTTTTTACATGATATATTTGTATTGTGGAAATTGAGCGGGAATGAAACGCACAACCGCACGATGCGGCGTATGACTGGTCGTCTCTCTTCCCGCTTTTTCTGTTTCAAGTACTTTCTTTCAAAGCATTACGTAGAGTTAATCAGTAATAATATTATCTAAGATTGTTAGATCGTAAAGAGAATATAAAAAAAACAGGAACTTCGGAGCTAAGTACCATCCCGAGTTCCTGTTTTTTATATTTAGTTTTAAGATGTGCCTGCTTGAGCTAAACCATTAAAGGAAACTGGGCCAATAATAGTTACAGCAGTTGCTGCGGAACTTGCAACATACATTGTATATCGAATCTGGCCAGTTACAACATCAGTTACTGGTGGGAAGTCCCCAGCAGCAAATGTCAGAAGTCTGGAACCCGGACCTGAAGTTAAATCAATCGTTGAATTGAAAATGAGAAATCCTGTACCGAATATACCAGTGCCACCTCTTTCAACGTAAATGTTGACTAGGTTTGATGCAGATCTGTTAACCCCAACTGTTCCCCAAAGTTGAATACGTACATCATTTTCGTTTGGGGTTCCTATAGCAGTGACAGTTTGAAGTCCTATATCACCCAGCAATGTAGGGGTTGCTGATAAAATTGAAGTGCCAGCACTAAAGGTATTATGCAGGGATAGACGAGAATCTAAAAATTGAGTAGACATGGTTATACCTCGCTTTCTTTATATTCATTACCTTATGCAGATAAGATTAAAGTGCTTGGACGAAAAATTTTAATTTAGAAAGCCTTATGTTCAAATCTGTGATATCAATACCCCGTTACCTTTCGATGTAAGGAGCTGTCGTACTGAACCGGGTACAATCCGTGGAATTCCCTTCATCGATCTCGGAGATGATTTTCATTGTAAATATTAAATTACCCCCGGCTATGCGCTGCTGAATGCAGACGCGTTGCTGGGGGTTGTTAGTTTGACAGCTGAAACGTTAAGAAGTCTGCTTTGCAGAAAGTGCTTGATGTGGCATTGCATGGTGATGAGCCATTTATCTATGTCTTGATATGAGCTCTAACGGTATGTGAAAAATATACGAGTATACTCTATCAAATGTTCCTATCAGATTAAAATTGTTAATCATAATATATATTGTTCGTTTGAATCAATAGGGAGGTATTTAATATGAGTGAAAAAGCTTTGTGTGCACGTTTAGCTAAAATTATTGGCGGACAGGTAGCAACAAATAAACCAGCTTGCGTTGTTCAAACTTTACGGAATTTAAATGTTAAGATTCTAGGTCGGCGCAGTAGATCCCCTTTAACATTACCATTTGCATTATCTGTAGAATCTCGTGACTCCCGTGGGCGCACTCTAAACTTGGGGGAAACAGTGATACTAGAAAGTGAAATCAATCCTTTTGTCTCAGAATTACGCAAGCGGGGTATCAAAGTTAGTGCAATTCATAACCACTGGATTTTCCAAAACATTCAATTTAAATATATCCACTGGGAATCCATTGATAATCCGGTTGCTTTTGTAGAAAAAAGCGCTGCTGCTGCAAGGGCAGTAGGAATACTTCCTAAAAAGACTAAAAAGTAAATAGAAGGCAGTTTTAGTTATAAATCTGTTAAACACGCAAAAAGGCGTGATCCATTGGGATCCGCCTTTTTGCGTGTTTAGTGTGAAATCCAATCCCCTGTAGGTGGGTTTGTGAACTATACCCGTATATTTTCCTCACTCAGAAAGTATTTAAATTCACACCTTATTAATCTTGATTTTTTATTTTTCGATAGCATATTGAAACATGGCGTCCCCATATACTCTGCTATCATGGCATATTTAAATGGTCTACTTATTAAGTGTGCTGAAAGGTGGGATAAGGTTTGTCGGATCCTTTTGTTGTCAAATCATTAGACGAAATACGTTTTTGGTCACGCATTATGAAAGAACATTCCTTTTTTCTTCGACTAGGGTTTAGGTGTGAAGATACGCAGTTAATTAATGAGGCCAATCAATTCCATGCAATCTTTGAGGATATCGAAAGAAGATCACATTCTTTTCAAGCAGATACGGATCCGCAAACCATTAGACAGTTTAATTCAGAAGTTCACAATGCGGCTGCACACATATGGGCATTTAAAAGAAAAGTGCTTGGGCTTATACTACGGTGTCAACTTCCAGGGGGAACCAATTTCCCTTTGCTTGTGGATCATGTTAGCCGAGAAGCCAATTACTTTAGAAATCGGTTAGAGGAACTCAATAGCGGGAGACTTGAGCCATTACCTGATGCGATTATCGATGAAAATGTATTTTTCCTCAAAATCATGGCAGATCATGCGAAATTTATAGGTCATCTTCTTGATCCATCCGAGCGAAAATTAGTGGAACAAGCAAGGGGATTTAGTCAAGATTTTGATACGCTGATGTTCCAAGCCATCGATTTAAGTTCCATGCGTCCACAATCGCAAACCCATCCCTTACTAAGTCAATTTGTTGATGAAAACCGCGTTTCAGTTCAATCGTTACGAGACTTTAAGAAGACTGCGCGCGACTTAATTGAGGAGTGTCGAATCAAAAGCATCATTCACCCCTTATTAGCAGACCACGTTTTTCGTGAAGCCGAACGATTCTTATTTGTTCTTGACATGTTCGATCAGTCATTGTCTGGCATGAAGGTAAACAAGAAAGAAATCATGCATTAAAATACAGTGGATGGCAGGCCATAAAGTGATAGTCATCTGACCCTAAGTTACACACCACATGATGGTTTTACCGTGATAGTATTTAAACCATAGAAAAAGGTGAATATAATCATGAACCCCCGGCTGTACGCTGCTGAATGCAGAAGCGTTGCCGGGGGTTTGTTTATATGAGTGAAACTGCTGAATACTACTTATTTAAAAAAGGGCTGAGACGTGGGGGCACTACTCTTAAAAGTTAAAAGGAATGTTCAACGAAGTGGGCTCTACAATGGTTTTTCCAGTGTCGTAGTCATAGATTTTATTGAACACAAGTTCAATGGATTCCAGCTCATTCGGGTCATCGGTATATACCAAACCATAACTCGTATTATCAACGACTACGCCATCATACTGATTATAGACATATGATTTTCTCATAAAATTGCGATCGGCGGAGATCGGCTTGCCCGTGTTTGGATGAACGGAGTTTAAGCCGTAAAAACCGATATTCTGATCGGTTGTATTTTCCACAGTGTAGAGGATATTGATATAAGTGATCTTAGAACCGATATCTTCTCGATTCAGAATGGAAATGTTTTTCTGTGAATCCTCAGGAATATCGCTGGCCTCTAATAATTGAGCATGAACAACATGAATGGTTAGTGGCCCACGTTCAAAACGTGCATTTAGAGGTACAGACTTTAGCAATTTCAGATGTCCGCCGTAATCGAAAGTCCCTGTATCGCCAGGTTTGGATAGGATCGGAGATACAGTACTATCAAATAACTTGTTCTGAAGATTGCTGGCGGCCTGCTCGAATTCATCGAGTTCTGGCTCCCATCCATTATAATTGCGTTCGGATCGGAAAGGTTCTAAACCAGTTTCCATGACTTGTTCAGGAGAAGCATCCATGGGCTGTGATTGGTTGATTTCTAGTTGTGTAGAAGTCGCATAATTTGAGCTGCCTGAGCTGCCCACAAGTGCGATAGCGAGTAGTAATTGAACAATAAACATGTGAGGGACACCCTTTCTCTCTAAAATATAAATTAAATAAGAACATCAACCCCACCTGGTTGTTATCTGAAAAATAATATCACTGATATGGTATTGGTGGAATGAACTTAAGCCCAAAGCAATAATAATCATAGCAAAATGGAGCATTGAGATAATGAGAATAACGACCTAACTTCAGGTAATAGAAGATTGACGAGTGGATAAAGTAACTTAGATATAACGACCCAGACGACAAAGTAAGATTGTCTGTTCCGCAAGGATCAGGGTCCGATATAATTGGATAAATAGAACCTTTTTAGGATAAATATCAATGAATAGAGATTGTACATAGAGAAATATCAGATAAAATTATTAAATCTATATTGATAGAAACTGGTAATGGAGGTGAATAAAATGAAGTTTCTAAAAGGATCATTGATTGTATTTGCACTAGTGGTCATAGCTTCTGTCACATGGTATGGCTCCTATAAAAAGGATATGAAGGAACTTGAAGATGGTTTAAGAACGTATTTAACCGTTGAAAAAGGTATGGATGAACATGATATCATTAGCATCACTGCTCGTCGCAGTAAAATGCCACAGTATCCTGTAGTCGTCCAATTTAAGGACAATCCGCAGGAATATGTCTACACCCAGAGAGAAGAGCAATGGGTGCAACTATGGCCTGATCCATAATACCCAGATGAATTGATGATCACTTTCTTGATAGGATAACCGGATACTGGACGTCATTGACTCACCATTTTCTTCGCTACTTTACCTAATAGTAGTTCAAGCGCTGGATAGCATTGAATGAAACCGAATATGAATTTACAAAGTATATATAAAAGAGGATATAATTAGTTAGTTATAAATTTGGTTGAATGGAGAAGTAGCATTTAAACAGATGTAAATGAAGCCACAGCATGTTACGAAGGAGGAAGAATATGCCATTTATTGGGGGAATCATTTTAATTTTTATCCTAGCATTTATTCTATGGTCATTAATGTTCCCGCTATTCAATAAAATAGGTAGTAGAGTGTTGAAGAAATACAATAAATTCAAACAAGAGGAGAATGTAGATGAAAAATTCAAAGACGTTTAGAGTAGGGGCAATTACGGTTGCATTAGTTATTATTGTGGGAGTATTACTGGTGACCTTCTTTGTAACACGAATTCCTAATGGATATGTTGGGGTCGTGTATTCACCAAATGGAGGCGTAAAAGATAGTACACTGAGTCAAGGATGGAAACTCGTTGGAGCGTTTGATAAAGTGACGAAATATCCTATCCGAATTCAAACGGTTGAATATAGAGATATTCAGATTGCTACTTCTGACGGGAAAAACATCACAATCGATTTTGCTTACAACTACCAAGTAGAACCAAGTAAAGTATCTTCTATATTTAATACATTTGGGCCAATTAGCATTCAAGAAATTGAGGATACATATCTCAAAACACGTTTCCGTGACGCAGCTCGTAAAGGTATCTCTAAGTTTACAGTCATTGATGTGTATGGTGAAAAGTCATCCGAAGCAGGCGTAGACGTCGAACAACGTTTTTCTGACGACGTTAAAGAGTTAGGCTTTATTGTATCAAACGTGACCGTAGGTGTTCCTCAACCTGACGCCAAGACTCAGGAAGCAATCGATAAGCGTGTCGAAGCTTCTCAAGAACTGGAACGTAAAACGACTGAACTTGAGATCGCCAAGAAAGAAGCAGAACGTAAGCGTGTGGAAGCACAAGGTAATGCAGATAAACTATTGATCGAAGCAGAAGGTCAAGCTAAAGCAAATAAAGAGCTTCAGCAATCATTAACAAGTCAACTCGTTGAATATGAAACCATCAAGAAATGGGATGGAGCACTTCCATATGTAAGTGGGTCAAATACGCCAATGATTCAATTGCCGACTACAAAAACAGAGCCAAATAGCGGCGCGGGAAGTGTATCTCCCTAATTAGCGGTTTGAAATGCACGCCTTGCTTTCTCACCAATTTAATGTGTTGAATTCTAATGAACAAGCCGGTCCAATCGTGGGCTGACTTGTTCATTTTTGAGTCTTTTCAAACGTAGCATGAGTGATTTAGTTAAGCCTTGACATTGGATTCACCTAGCCAATCCTGTACAATGAATAACGACAATAACAACGGTAGATTAAGGATGGATCAGCATGATGAGAATTATCATATCACCAGCTAAAAAGATGAAGATCGATACCGATCTTATGGCTATCGCGCAGATGCCGCATTTTATAAATGAGTCAGAACAGCTATTGAGTCTGCTTCAAGAGTTATCCTATGACGAACTCAAAGCGATGTGGAAGTGTAACGATGCAATCGCCGAACAGAACCTGGAGCGGATTCAGAATATGAATATAAAAGCAAATCTGACACCAGCCATCTACGCCTATGAGGGCATTCAGTATCAGTATATGGCTCCGGGTGTTTTTCAAGATGAGGAACTGGCGTATCTTCAGCAGCATTTACGTATATTATCCGGTTTTTATGGCATGTTGCGGCCTTTGGATGGGGTTACACCTTATCGGTTGGAGATGCAGGGCAAGTTGCAAGGTCCGGGCTTCAAATCGCTCTATCAATTCTGGGGCAGCAAGTTGGCAGATCAGCTTCAAGAGGAAAGCAACTGTATTCTGAATCTGGCTTCCAAAGAGTATAGCAAGAACATCACCCCTTTTCTGAATGAGGAGACCCGTTTTATCACTTGTGTATTTGGGCAAATGGTTGATGGGAAGCTTGTTGAAAAGGCCACGCGGGCCAAGATGGCCAGAGGTGAAATGGTGCGGTATATGGCAGAACGGAAAATTACAGATGCGAAGGATATCAGAAATTTTGATCGGTTAGGTTTTGTTTTCTCAGAAGAGAAGTCGGATGAGAGTAATTATGTATTTATATATTCAGAGGAGAAATAGCGAAAATTCCAACTTTGCTTTTAAAAAAGTGCTAGTTAGCAAGCCAGCTCATCTTATGGGCTGGTTTTTAATTTGATATTGTATTTCAGTATCCTTCGCAGAGTTGAGAAGTGAGTTAGGACCGTAGTATGAAACAATAACATATTGTGAGTGGGTTCATAAAGTGAAATCAGGAGGTTAGCCGGATGTAATTGCCATCTAACTTCTGCTAACATAGTATTATCATATTTCAGATGAGCGGTGAAAATGGATGAGTACAATTAAAGTTACCCCAGAGCAACTACATCACGTGTCGAATCAGGTGGATCAGGCCAGACAAGAGATGGAGAGTATACGTGGGAATCTGACAAGACAGATCATGTTTATTCAGACATTGTGGATGGGGGCAACGCAGGAGCGATTTTTCTATGAGTTTGAACGGTCACGCCCTATACTGGATAAAGCGTTGGAGAGTATGGTGAAGACCTCCAAGGAATTGAAGGATATTGCCACGCGTTTTGAGAATACAGATGCTGAGCAGGTGAGTCTGGGCGGTGCTATTGGGGCCGTGGGTGCGGCAGCGATGATGAGAAATTCGGTAAGTAACACAGGTTCGAATGATAAGGGCTATCGAATGGCACAAGTTAATATGTTTGGAAAGTTAATGTGGATGCCTGTCAATGAGGAGGGTGTTGCGGATCAGGCTGCTCTTCAGGCTTATCAGAGGGATCAGGGGCATCTGGATATCAATCGCATGCAAGCTGTGAATGTAGAACCCCCTGGGGAAGATATCTATGCGATGCAGATCAAGGCGTTTGAGATGGGCATTCATCCGATGACAGGTGAACCTGTATCTGATAAGTATGCGCAGATGATGCTAACTTCACTGAAGTTCAGCCAGCTATTCATGGCATTTCAGATGGTTCGTGGGAGTATGCCAGGTGGCAAAGGGCCTTTTCGGTTGCCTTCATCCCATCCAGCTGTGGCGAAGATTAAAAAGAATTTGGAAGCGGCTGAAGCGAAGAAAGCGAATGAGCAAAAGAAGGGTTCTGAGAGTAAAGGGCAAGCATCTAAGAGTATAATAAGTGAACATGTAAGTGATGCTGAAAAATTGCAAAGACCATATGCTCACCTAGTAAACGTTGATGGATTTAAGAGAGGTAGCAGACCTGGAGTATCAGGTGGTCATAATATGGACAAATTTAATGAGACCTTACAAGAAGACGCAAATAAGTATGGGCTGAGTGTTAAAAAGGATTATTTTATAGGTGAACCCAAGAAGCACAATATCGAGGGGATTTACGAGGTGGAGTATCAAATTCCGTCCTTGAAACGAAGTGAATCAGATAAAAGTATTTTTGAACCGATAACGGACTCAAATGGAAATGTGCTTGGGAAGAGAGTGAACGATCCCAAAACAGTATATGATCCTAATATAATTTCTAATGAAAAAATGTATAATTGGGGAAAAGCAGCATTAGAGCCACAGATACAGGCTGGAAACGTGAAAAACGGGATAGTTAAAGGAGAACTAAATGGGCTGAAATTTGTGGGGTTCGTAGATGAAAAAGGGAACATAAAGAACTTTTATCCTGCTTTTTAATTAACAATGAAGGAGAGATATGATGTATAAAATATTGGCAACAAAAGCTGAAATAGATAGATTAGTAGAATCCTATTTCTGGATTATTGATTTTCCGAGAGCTTTAACATACTTCGGAGATCATGAGAGACATGGATATGGTTCAGGTCCACTGGAGGTACAATTTTCATCCTATCATATGCCAGAAGAGGAAGAGTATATTGGTGATCAGAAAGTGTGTTTTATTGGAGAGCCGCCAGCATATGATGAAGATGTAATGGCAGTGATGGAGCATGATGAATTTTATAACTATTTGATGATTTACAGTGAGAAGTACGTGGAGGAGCACCCAGAAGCTAAACAGGAGATTTATAATTTATTAGATATGGTAAAAAAAAGATTGGGTTTACATTCTTAACTCACTGATTGTGAATCATAAATCATTTGGAGGAACAACGAAAGTTCGTTTATCTTATATGTCCATAGTATTCATAGTCCAAGTATTGGGTGTACAGTTGGGGAGATATGCAAGCACTAAAAACGTTGCCGTATGACCCCGATTGATGTTATAAAAATCCGAAAGCTCTTCCCACCTGAACGTTGTGAGGAATGAGCTCTTTTGTATGCAGAAAATAACCAAAGAAGGTGACAGGACAGCAAATAAAGGTGCTGTATAAATTATTGTGGGCTATATTGATATGATTACATCCGCCTGTCCATTGTAATAAAAAGATTGGAGATACGAACATGATTAAATATAGGTATACCATTGAATATAAAGAAGATTTCAACGAAGTTATCGTGGACTTAAGTATAGATTCATCGTTCAAGAATGGTTATCTGATTAGTAATTCTTTGGGATCGGATATATTTGGAGACTTCGCCACGATCCAGGAAGAGATCGGAAACTTAATCGAATTACTGAGAGGGGAAATAACGTTATACGAGGGTGGAGGGAATGTGAGCTTAATAAAATCTGACCAGTCTTTTACAACTTTTGAAGATATTTTTGCAGAAGAAGATGAAGAGGACAGTACATGTGAAATTGAGACATTAGAATATGTAAAGCTACTATTGTTATGGGCAAAAGAGAACTTTCAGTATAAAAGCCAGCGAGGCGTTATCTTGAAAGAAGAAGCGGAATTAGCATTAGAGTGGATAAACAAAAAATATATTGAGGTCTGTGAGATTGAGAGTCAATAATCGCAAAAGATCGTTGACCATGCTGATTGTTTATTAGAAACGATTAATGTTGACTTGGAGATTTTTTTCCTGTTGCTCTCTTTTCAAAAATTCCAGAAAAATAGAAAGACGTCAGGGTGATTAGATATGGTGCAGCAATGAAAACAAACAAACAACCAACCAACAAGAACTGATAGAGCAATTAAATTCACACCGAGTGTGGATTGAAACCAATGGAGAAAAGGGTGAAAAATTAGGTGTAGATGAAATAGACTTTCGTCATATCGATTTATCGGGATATCCTTTGGATCAGGCTTATTTGACCGAATGTGCATTTGATGGCATGAATTTGGAACATATGGACATGTCATCATCGTTGTTATGTTCATCCAGCTTTACTAACACCAATGTAGTAAATGCTGATTTCTATAAGGCAGATTTGTCTTATGCCGATTTTACAGATGCAGATGCCCAAGGTGCAAGGTTTGCCAAAGCGGATCTTTCTGAGTCCATTTTTACAAATGCGAATTTGTCAAATGCAAAGCTAATTTCCAGTTCCCTGTACCTTACAGATTTTCGAGATGCTAATATGAATCAGGTAGATGTCAGTTCAGCATCGTTTAAAGGAACTTTGTTGCACGGTGCTAACTTAACAGGGCTTAGAGAAATAGAAGAAGCTTTTATAAAAAGCATCAATATCGGAACGCCAGAACAACCTAATATTCTGGTGGGTGAAGAAGCTATAAAGTGGTTGCAAGATAAAATTTTAAGTGGGGAATAGATTTTATGCTCGAACTTGCCTGTAATGTGGTCTCACTAGATAAACTGCACTTCGGAATAGGGAGAAATGAAAATGCGAACTTCAGTGGTTATCCTAACAGAGAAAGATAAATATTCTCCAGAGCAGCATCTAGCTGATACTATTATTGCAGCTTTTCATTCTGACGCAGCTCTCTATTTTTGAGTATACAGCTGGAAGGAATAAAAAAAGAGATCTTTATTTTATGACCCGGAATGATTTTAAAAAAACCAAAGATTAACTTCTTTAATTAGTCCTTTTTAAAAGGATACATAATTTTGTGAAGAAATATTTCACATACTTGATATTCTGAATTTTATTTTAATTATCATACTTTTGAACTGATTCATTAAAGAATATTCCCGTTTTATTTTATCATACAAGACTCTTTAACTACTTACTTTGTTGCAAATTATAGGTATTTTAGCAGGTGTTCCGGATTATTTGTCGAATATTTCATAATGTTGGCAAATAAATAAGAAGCAATGTCGATATTTTGAAAGGTTTATGGGTGAAACTTTGTTAGGCCCTAGCTAATTTATCTGATGAAAATCTAAGAAAAATAAGGGTGAGTCCAATATATACTTCAAGGATTGAAATGTTTCCAGCAAAAAATGGCGATACATTTCTGGTTAGTTGCTTCGAGAATTCAAATGTAAACATTCTTATAGATTTGGCTTACCCTCATACTTATAAGAACTATGTAAAACCTGTTCTTTTGAATATGAGTACAAAGGGTGAACATCTAGATTTAATGGTTATTACACATATCGATCGGGATCATATTGCAGGCGCAATTTCCTTTTTAGAAGATAACGGGACTAGTGAAGCCCCTAATATAATTGAAGTGAAGGAAATATGGCACAATAGTTATCGGCATTTATCTATTAGCCAGGATGAACATCAATTAAATAGAACGGAGAAAGAAATCATCGAGAGAAGAGTTGTTTACGTTGAAGAAGACTTTGATAGTAGGTCTCCTATAAGTGGAAAACAAGGATCTCGACTTGCAGGCCATATATACTTTAACGGTTACAATTGGAACGGGTTTTATAGTGGCAATGCAGTTTCTTATAAGAAAACACCAATATTACTCGGTAATGGGGATGTGAAAATTATAGTACTTTCTCCGACTGATATTGAGCTTAAAGAATTAGAGAAAGTATGGAAAAAAGAACTGCGCCGAACTTTTCCTAAAATGCCATTCACATCAGACCAATGCTTTGATGATGCAGTGGAATATGTATCTGAATATCTGGAACCGAAAGGGAGCGGTGCAGGTAGAGTGAATGTATCAGCGACAAGTTCTATAAAGAAATTGTCAAAGTCGCCCTTCTTTGAGGATGGTGATGAAATTAATGCTAGTTCCATTACATTTATTTTAGAACATAAAGATAAAAAAATGCTTTTTTTAGGAGATTGTCCACCTTCAATAACGATTCGACAACTTAAGGATCTTTATTCTAATACAGAGGGATCGCTTTACTTTGATCTAATTAAAGTTTCTCATCATGGAAGCCAATTCAATACCAGTCTAGAACTTCTCAATATGATCGACTCAAAGAATTACTTAATATCTACTAGCGGCTCAGGTCACGGACATCCTGATATGGAGACGTTATCTAGAATAGTTGTTAGAAAATCTACCTCTACAAGAAATTTATTTTTTTCCTATTCAACTCCGGCTGCAATTTTGATGAACAAGGAAGAGATGAAAAGTGAATTTAATTATGAAGTATTTTACCCGAGCAATGAAGAGAGTGTAATAGTGCACCTATAATTTAGGGGGAGCAACAGTGAATCAAATTGACTTTAAATCTATTGCTAAAGTACGTTGTGGTGATGAGAATGGAACAGGATTTCTAGTAAATGAAACTACATTGATTACAGCTAGACATGTTATTGAAGATAATTTAGATCCCAATGAATTAGAACCGGTGTTTATTATGTTTGAAGATAACGCTGAGATACAAGCGACAGTTATTTTTCCAAATGAGCCTGATGTAGGGGCGGATTTTGCAATTTTGTCGTTACCTGAAGGGGGAGCCTATTCTCCAACATTACCAATAAGTATAGAAAGGCTTGAGTTAAATGAGAAATGGGAAGCCTTTGGATTCCCATTTACTCAAAAAGACAGAGGGCAACCCTTTCATGGAACCATATTGCAAGTGTTTGATGAAAGAGAGGAATGTGACTTTGATTTAGATTTGGCTTGTGAAATTCCTAAGATAACGGATCCTAAGTTTATAACTCGTGGGGCATCAGGATCACCTATTGTAGTTAACGGTGGGATAGTGGGGGTTATGAAAGATAAGGCATCTGGTGGAGGGATGATTGGGGCTACTTCAATTAATCGCTGTCTGCCAATATTAAGATCATTGAATATATCCGTTAATATTCTAGATATAGGTTACGGTAAAATAGAAAGTTCGAGTGCCAATTTTGTTGATGGAGAGACCATCTTTAAGAGTAATTATGATTCGGAAAAAGAAATAGTTATGGCATTAATTGAAGACTTCCCACCAGAAACTCATTCTATTTTAATGGAGAGCTTAATTCGTTCAATAGAGAGTATTATGAAAACAGATAATGAGAAACTTCGGGCATTCTTTCAAAGCTATAGACACCCGTTTGAGGTCTTGAGTAATGTTTCAGGTATAGAGCAATTACTGGAGATATTGACCATCTTGAGATGTGGATATAGAGATATAAGTTTTATTCACAATGATATTAATGCAAATTTAAGTTTAGATGAAAATGAAGAGATATTTGCATATCTTATTTTCTCAACAAAAAGGAATGCAAAAATGCCTGAACTTTTATTAGGCCTTTTTCGAAAAAAGGAAGCGACAGCAACAGGAAAAAGAGAGCTTCGTCGTGGCGAATCTATGTTCCCTTTTCCTTTAATACTAGATAATTGTAGTAAAAGCAAGAAAACTAATTTATGCAAGAGGTGCCAAAATGAGTTTTCTTTTGAGGATATCTTGATTGATTTTACTAAAGTTAACGAGCAAGGATATTTTAAGGGATTAGAAGAGAACAACTATAAAAGTTTAGATGGAACAAAGGTGCTGTGCGGTGACTGTATTAGAACTTTGTATAATCATGTAACTAACCCAGAAGAATTAGAGTTTCATATTAGGGAGATGAACAAAATTGATTGAAGAGCTTGTTGAATTTTTCGAGGGAAATGGATTTATAGAACTAGATCAGCTTGATTTTAACTATCTTGATACAGTTTACGCTTCATCGGAGCAAATTTACGGCCTGGTTCAGTTTGAAACGGAAGAGGAACTAAGAGAAAACTGGGAAAAAGCTGCTGATGAATTAGCTGTTAAATTACAAAGTCGTTTGATCAAAGAGCTCCATATGCTTAAATGGGATATTTATCTTATGGTTATTTGTACACAAAATCAAATTGACACTTCATACAGAAAGTTGATCGAGAATGATAGGCGCTATTTCAGGAAAATTGTTATTACCAAAAAAGATGATCCCTATATAAGTAAAGTTCCTTTTGTACTTGATTTAACTAGTAACAAAGAATTGCTCATATTTAATGATAACGAATTTTTTGAAGAACTTCGGGAGTGTCTGCAGAAATCAACATTAAGTAAGTTACCTCAGGAATTTTTTAATTCTAAATTAAGTGGTGATCAATTGATTGATTTTTTCAATTCAATAAAAAAGGATGATATAAATTGAAGATAAGATCATTGAAAATATGTGGGTTTCGGGGATTTTCTGATGAAACTATTTTTCGTTTTAATGATGCGAAGGTAATATTACTGTATGGACCAAATGGGCATGGGAAAACATCAGTATTTGATGCTATTGAATGGGTGCTTTCAGGAGAAATACATAGATTTAATCAAGCTACTGATGAGAGAAATAGGACCCGATTTATTAGAAATATGCATACAAGTCTGTTAAAAGAGGCGTATGTGGAATTAGAACTTATTGGCTCTACAGGGGGGATTTTTAAAGTAAAGAGAACATGTACTGCAAGAGCTCAAGATATAACGGATTATGGAAAACATAAATTGGAGCTTCACTTGCCAACCCCTATTAATGGTATAACAAATTTTATAGATGCCGATGCGGAGCATTTGTTAAAAGGATTATTAGTAAAACCAGCTTGGATTGAAAAAGTTGAAGTTTCCCGGGGACTACACCTCACTCATATTTTGGGACAAGAGAAATTAAATGAATTTCTTCGAGGAATGAAAGATGGTGATAGATACGATTCTGTTTCGTTACTATTTGGGACCGAGCACTTTTTGAAATATAAAGATTCATATAATGAACTACTAAAAAAAGTAAATAATCGGGTTAATCAAATAGAAGGTCAGATTAGTGAAGGTACTCGAAAGAAGAACGAATTGAAAGCGGCGATTTATGAACTAATTAAAAAAGTTTCTGATCCAAATCAAAAGATTCTGAGCATTGCTCTTAGCGAATATAAGGACAATTTCTTAGCTCCTGACAACCTATTTGAAAAAGAAGATTGGAATGCCCTAATTCCATTAATTAGGAAAGAAAAAGAGTCGTTAAAACAAAAAAGATATGATTTAGAAAATAGGGAACGGCGTATTAAAGATATAGAAGAAATCAAATTGAAGTGGAAAGCTGATTTGGAGAAATTAAACATTGGGTTGGGGAGATTAGAAAAATTAAAAAATCATCGTAATGCTTACAATATGCTTAATTTGGTTACTATTTTGAACAATCGCAACAACCAGTATGAGGAGTCCCTTATTTTCATTAGAGATAAGAACATAGAAATTAACAGTACTAAACAGGCAATCGAAACAATTAAAGCTTCAGTTCACATATCTGACAACTTCATTAAAATAGTTACAGAGTGCATAGAAAATTTAAGGAACAATAAATATGATTTAATCAAAGATGTCCAAATTGAACATGAGAATTTTATATGGAAATCTAAAACATCGGAGCTCTTGGAAGTTATTAGAGTGACTCAGTCTTCTATTGTAGATGTATCGAGTATCCATGCTAGTACGATGAGCTCGTTGAAATTTTTAGAAGAATCCGCTTTAGCCTTACATGGTATAGATCAGAAATATAAAAATTTCCTAAGTAGTTTGTCTGATTATCTATCCGTAGAAGAGGAGATAAATAGTTGCCCTGCTTGTGGAACAGAAGGGATCAACAAGCCACAATTACAACAACGAATTCAATTGGAACAAGCCAAAATTCACAATGAATTACCTTTACTGGAGCAAAAAATTAAAGAAATGAAAGATAAGTTTGAAAAAGAGGGAATTAAATTAAATGAATTGAAATTGAATGTTGAGAAATCCTATTTAGAGATTAGAACGATTCTGAAAAGTGCTGAAGAAGAATGTCAGAATAAGAAAGAACATATGTTAAAAATGGAGAAAGAAATACAGAATTTAAGTGCTCAAATAGAGTTGAGGAATAACTTCATTCAGGAGTATAATGCGGATTTATTGAGAATTGGTTTGAATGAAACTGTAGAAAAGAAAAAGGAAAAGTTAATTCAGCTAGAACAACAATTGGAAAGGAATTTATTAGAGTTAACAGCAGAGGAAAAAGCTGATTTGCCCCAAGAAATTGAAAAAACTGAAGGGATTATTTTAGAAAATCAAGGTTTTGTTGAATCATTTATAAGCAAGCTATTGCTCGCGGGTGCACCTTTACAGGCTAAACAGTGGGATGTTAAGGAAGTAGAGGATTTTATTCAGGACGTTTCGAAAAATGTACAGAGTGAAAAAGAGAAGCTGATTTATCTAGAAACAGTAATTCTTAAGTCAATAACTGCAATAGAAAATGCTAAAGAAGAATTATTATTAAAGACACGTCAAGAAGAAATGCGAGTGCAACATAATCACTTAGAATATTTAGACCAACTTAAGAAAAAAGTTCATGAAGACCAAGATACTATCAAAGATCTAATTAACAATGTTAAACCGGCTGTTGACAAATTAAATGAAAAGATGATTTCTGAACTATTCGATACCATTCAGAAAATCTTCTCTCGGATTAACTCACATCCAGTATATAACAGTATTGATTTTAATAAAGAATATAGGCATAGATCCTATAGACTGCTTATAATGGTATTAACTGGATATATTGAAAACCAAACACAGGCAAATGCCACATATATATTCAGTTCAGCACAAATTAACTCGATAGCACTGTCTTTTTTTATGGCAATGGGCTTACATCAACAGTGGTCTAGTCTACAACTTATGGGAATGGATGATCCAATCCAAAGTATGGATGAGGTTAATGTTTTATCACTAATTGATTTAGTTCGTTTATTTATGGAAAAGTATGATAAGCAGTTTATTATTTCAACACATGATCATAATTTTTACCAAATGATGTTGAAAAAATTTAGGAATCAAGATATTGCGGTAATTGAGTATGAAGGATATAGCGAAAAAGGTCCGCTTATAAAGCAACAAGTTAGTGAAAATGCAGAAACAGACAATGTACTAATCATTCCCGCTGAAGAACCAATTTCTAGAGCCAAGTTACTAGAACTTAATGATGCATCATTATAACAAGTTTTTAATTTTAGAGGAGGTACTAATGGCCGTAAGTCTAGTATCTAATGATTTATTGGATCGTTTTAAAGGGTTATTAGATGAAACTGAGAATGAATTAAATATTATTTCCCCATTCATTGGAACACAAACTGCTAACCTATTGGCAGATTGGCTAACATTGAATCCAACCATTAGTTGCAACATTATTACTAGATTTTATAGAGAGGATTTTGTAGAGAGAGTTAGCAGCATTTACGGATTAGAACGCTTACTCCATGCAAAAGCGAAAATTTATGCTTTAATTGATTTACATTCCAAGCTTTACTCGTTTGATGCCCACTCCGTTATTATAGGTTCAGCGAATTTTACACAAGGTGGTTTTATGTCTAACCACGAAGTCTGTTTCATAATGGATGACGAGCCTGAAATATCTGAAAAAGTAAATGAATACTTCTATGATTTGTTAGATCAGATTCAATTAGATGGTAATGGGGTTGTCACCCAAGAATGGATTGATGAAGAAAAGAAGTATGTTCCTCATCTAGCTGCTAATCAACGAAACAGAAATGTCACTTACTCTAATATTTCAAAAAGAGGTACAGTTCTAAAAAAAATGGTGCATCCTGAGTTGTTTGAATCGATCTTTGAGAAGACAAATAATTCTGATGAGGAAACTGGTTATTGGTTAAAGTTTGAAGGTACTGGGGAAGATCGTATTCCTAATGATTATAATTATAAGCAAATGAAAGGTGAACGTAGACGTAATTTGAATATTACGTATTTTCCACGAAAACCTGGCAGCATACAAAGTGAGGATACCCTTTTCTTAACTATTGTGAGTTATGATGAACAGAATAAGCCTACCCCTATGATTGTTGGATATGCTAAGACAAATGGATTTAAGATAAAGAATGTAGTAGACAATAGTGACCTTAAAGATTACCCCTGGAAATATCGGTTTCCGTACTATGTAGAGTTTACAAGCGGCAAGGTAATTAGTGCACCAATCAAATACGGTATTCGATTAATTGATGTTTATAATAATTTGGGTAAGGCAATATTCCCCTCGTTGAGAAAACGTAGAGTTGTCAGTCAGCGGACTTTGCAAAGTATGCATTTTAGGCGCTCTCACATTAGGATTTCTCAAGAAGCCTATGATTATTTAATGAATGAATTAAATGAACGATTTTGTATTTATGGAGAAATCATATTGTAATTCCTTCGTAGTATAAGTAAGTAGTCAAATGTGGTAAGTGATATCTGTGAGCATTGGCTACTTCTACCGCTAAATAAGACAATTGAGATTGTTGAACAACTTGGTATTAAGGGTCCGCATTTGGAAGGTACTTCGTTAGTAATGACAACGGATTTCCATTGACAATAACCTTCGGTTTAGTGAAATGAAGAATAAAAGAGATTGGAGTGGGAGGATTTATATTTTGGATTTAGAAAGTAAGATCAAGGAAATTGAGGATTCAATTGACGAATACATTATTGATGTGTATGATTCGAATTTTTTACATGTACCAATCAAGTTGTCTTATTTTGAACTTAAAGGGTATAAAGAACTTGTCATTGAGCTAAATCAGATAAGATACACTTGTAAAACGTATGAGGAGAAGGAACTATTTGTTGAGAAGTATAAAAAAATTTACTCGTCTTCAAGAAAGATGTATAAACGACTACTTAGAAATTTAAGTCATGGAACAGTAAAGATACTCTATTCAAATACACTAAACGGTAACAAGGAGTACCTATATAGGACTTTGAAAAATTTCAAGAATTTTGATTTTGATAAATCCTTGGAAGAAAACTTAACAATTTTTATGATTGCAAAACTCAAACAGAGTATTAAGGAATCAAATCAGGAGTTGTTTAAGTTAGAGTATTATCCAATGGAGTACATCAATACTTTTAGTACATATGTTGGTTCCAAAGTTTTGAAACATAGGAACGATTTAATTATGTATAAAGATGTCTTCATTTCATCGACGGATACTCATAGTCATTCCACTTTTTATAATGAGAATACTTCGGAAGATACTAAGAATACTGTATTAAATATACTTGCCTTTTTTAATGGTCATCCTTCTTTCTATTTTACAGAAAACTATGATTTCAATAGAAAACTTGCTGAACTATATGAACAATTTGACCTGTTAGACATGCTAAGACTAAGAAAGAAGAACTTCTTTGACAGCAAAAAAAAGGAACCTTTCTATCTAGAATTCCCGATACTAAAGCAAAATAAAGATTATGACATGGTGTGTTTTGAGGATTCTGACCACGAAATGGTTTTCGAGCTCTACCATGCCTCTTTAAAGCAATTTGAATCACTTCCAAGATGTGTGTTCCTTTTTCGGGTGTTTGAATATGGAACGGTTAAACATTACAAACCACTAATGACTCCTTCAAACTATCGACCAGAAGATGCTCTTAATTACTACGCAACCGAAATCATGACTCATAGATTTATTCCGCTTTATTATGTCGACTTTGGAACATACGTAAATGGAAGTGAACAAGAGATTATTAGGAAAAGAAAAGCGAAGTATGTTAATTTCATCACTAAGTTAAAAGAGGAAGCAAAGAAGATTAAAGAAGAGTGGAGCACTCATTCTTTTCTCCAAAATAAAAACATTGGGGACATTATTTATGGTACTGGAAGAAACGCATCAGCACACGGTGGTGGTGGCAGAAGAAACGCAAGATATGACTATGCAAAAAATTATAAACACATTAATGATGTAAATATTTTCCTAGAGCTTATTGCAAGATACATCATTGAAAAATTGAATCCGCATCTGGATCATATGGTTGAAAGGAGATTGTCAAATTATACTAAGTATAATAACTACCCTATGTTTACTGAACAAGAAAAAGACTAGATTATGAATAATTAAAGTGAAAAGAACAGGAATATGTTCAATAGTAAAAGGGTAGCCGTGACAATCACGGTTACCTTTGTCTTCTTTCCAATCGTTTGTAGGGATTTTTTCTGGTCTTTAAACGAATACTTGCTTAAAACCTAGGTTTAGCAATAATAGTCTTTGAATGTTATTAAAGTTATTAAACCATCAATATGAAGCCTTCTCACTCAGGACTATGAATTCGAGGGCAGTAATCACATGATCACTAAAAAAGCTTAACTGGATGTTGATAATCGCTGAATAGACTATGGTTTTCTGAAAGTTATATCACATATCACTAGACAATTCTTCCCCTTTCCTAAGTACGGCGACAGACTCAAACCATTCATAGACATAATTATAGGAAACAGATGCAATGGTGTTGATGTAGGTGATGAACGATACATATTTGCGAAAATGGAGGTACAATGAGTGGAAATATGCTACATCTGGATACAAGATTATCGTGGCCTCATTCAACATCAAGGCATTAATTTTGGTGGGAAATATCATTTTCACTATAATGATTCTAAGGGTGGGTTACTGACCATCAAAGAGAATCCTTTCTATCAATTAAGCTTTTTTAATCACTCGCAACAAAAAAATACATTTATTTCAAATATTACAGCAATAGTAGGGGAAAATGGTGCTGGAAAAACGACAATGCTTGAGTTTTTGAAGGAATGGTTGACAATTCGAAGGGGCTCGTATTCGGCGCTGATCATAGCATATGATGCACGTAAGAAAAAACATGTCATTGTTCACAAACGGGGGTTACCACTTCGAATCAGTAATTTAGAGGGATTTGAGTATGGAGATCCAGAGGAATATAAATTCACAGATACTTCGAGCATTGGAAATCTAATCTTTCAAGACATGGCTATAGTATTTTATTCCAATTTATTTGACTACAGAACTAATGAGCCAGAAAATCGGTTGCTACTGAACATTTCTACGAATTATCTTTTACGCACTGATGCTTTGAAATTCCATTACTCAAATAATAGTGTCGCAGTTCATCGTCTGTGCGAGATTAAGAGACAAATTCATTTTCTTCAGGAAAAGAATCGATGGATGGACACTTCACTATCGGAGGAAATGATGCATTTTATTAATCGGATGCCAGAAGAGTTAACGTTGTCATTCACAGATCCAGTATTTGATAAAAAAATGGTTCCTCCAGATGTAGTGGACTTCATCAACGAGTATTGCAGAACTATCTCTTTTGATGGGCTGGAAGCTGAAGATCCACAAAGATTTATGAATAATCTGGCGAATGTCTTGATAAAAATATTTATCTCTGAAATTTATCGGGCAGTCCCGGGAGCAATTATCGATACTAGTTATATAAGATTAATGATGACTCCTAGCAATGGCTCTCCTATTAATCACGTGCATCGATTAGCAGTTGAAATAAAGCTTTATTTGGAATATAAGACTCAATTAACCAGTGAACAACTTGATATTATTGAAAACAAGTTAACTGCTTTTGATTTAATAAGCATATATATTGATGAATACATTAAAGATGGGATTGGGCGTACGGTATTCCGCCAACTGCTAGTAAGAACTAGTATTGCTGTACATGTGCTAGATAATTTGACGGAATTATTCCAAAGGTTGTCAAATACTCAAGATGTTTTTTCTTATAATTGGCAAGATTTAAGTTCCGGTGAGAAGTCGATGCTTCATTTGTTTGCAAGAATGTATGAGCTAAGTAGGGGGGAAGAGAATGGGCGACGACTAAGACGTAACGCTATCATTCTCATGGACGAACCCGAGCTTTATTTTCATCCTCAATGGCAAAAACAGTTGATTTCTCGATTAGTTGAGATGCTTCCACGATTATGGGGAGAGTGTGTTAATATCCAAATCGTGCTCACTTCTAATTCTCCATTTGTTGTATCCGATCTGCCAAGCACTAACATTATTTTTTTGCAGAGGAAGTACCAAGATCATCAAGGGAAGCATGTTTGCCAGGTTGTTGAGCAAGGGCTTGACGAGCAACAGCAAACCTTTGCTTCAAACATACACCATCTGTTTACACATTCTTTTTTCATGCAGAATGGTACGATGGGAGAGTTCGCAAAGGAGAAGATTAATCAAGTCATTCATTTGATTGTGAATGGGAGTAACGAGGAATTGATCGCGCAAAGAGAATTTATTGAGAAAACTATCCATATTATCGGAGAGCCGCTAATTAGAAATAAACTCCTGACAATGATGAAAGATCGCATGTTGTTCTTTGATCGTCAAGTGCATGATGAAGTCCAAACGCTAAAGGCTGAGATGGACAATATTAGGAAAAGATTGAAAGAGTTAGAGGGACCGCGGCCATGATCGGAATAACACATCCTAGATTAAATCAACTTGCTGAAAGACATTACGAGGAGTTTTTTGTAAAGGGCCTTTTCGAGTCGGAGCTTGAGCATTGCGCGACCCATTTTATTCATCCTAAGTTTCGGGCGTTTTTTCAACACCTGTATAACCGGAGAAAGAATATCCTTATTGGAGATCCTGAGCAATTGCAGTATGAACTGGATACGATTTCGTTAAATCCGGAACTGAATCAAATTCGGGAGATATTTGAATATAAGATTGATACGGATACAGGGAAGAAGAAAATTGAAAAAATGAAGTTGGCGATCGAGAAGCTTTTGGTTGAAACGATGCGTACAGGCGACACGAGTGAACATCAGAACCTTAAGGAACAATATGATATCCTAAACAGCGCGTTTGATTTTATAAAAGCGTTCAACTCGATATTCAACTACTCCAAGTTTCTGGCTAAAGGGAATGATCCCGACTGGGGCCCATATTATTTATTGAACCAGTTGAAAATTTGCGTATGCCCTTATTGCAATCGCAACTATACGACAGTTTTAGCTCCAGATCAAGATCGACGAGGAACCAAAGCGCAGTTCGACCATTTCTATAGTAAATCGCAGCATCCTTATTTTTCTGTATCTTTTTATAATTTGATCCCCAGTTGCAGCACATGCAATGCAGATATTAAATATACGACAAATTTCACCAGTAAGACACATCTCAGCCCTTACGAGGAAGGGTTTGGAGATAAGGTGAAGTTCACAGTTCAGTTTCCTACAGCAAAAGAAAAAAAAGATTATTTGGGATTATGGTCACAGTCTGATCAAGACCTCGATTTCAACATTTCTGTTTTGTTCAATAAAGGTCTTGTTAAGGGGGACGGAACATTTATTCGTAAGGCAACACGGAATTTGCGAGATTTGAGAATTGTTGAATTATATAACACACACAAGGATTACGTAGTAGAATTAATTGCAAAGGAGCAAGCGTATAAGGAGGACTATATTTATTCTTTATATATGCAATTCCCGCACATCTTCCATAGCCGTGAAGATGTCACTCGATTTTTGACAGCTAACTATGTTGCTGAGGGTGAGCTCAGTATGCGCCCACTAGCCAAGCTTACCCGCGATATTTCCCAAGAGTTTGGAATGTTATAATTAGATTAAAGTTTAACAGTTGAAGAAAAAGAAATTAGTCTATGTATTTTCTTGAAATGTAATCAATTATGCTAACGGTTTTTAAGGGGAATCCAACATGGGTTTAGCATAAACGAAAATATAGGAATATTTAATGGACTTGTAAGAATGGCCAGATTACCGGTTTGGAGCATGGAATAATTACCTTAGGTGGTAAAGACATCTGAGGGAGCAAGAAATATTGGAGTCTATAATTAAGGATATGCTACCAAAGCGGATTACGCTCGAAATCTTTCAGGATATGCGGTGGGTACCAGAACTTTAATGTGCATGATATTCAAATGTTGAGGAACCTTATTGATTTTTTGAAGTAGACTGGTGTTCAATTTGTAGTTATATTGTGATTCAAGCCAACTGATACTAACTTAAATGTAAAAACAAGATACCAACATTAATGTCATTGTGAATTTACTGTGCTTTTCTTAGATACCAACTATATTGAAAATTAAAAAAAGAATGAAAATTAGAAATCCCTTGATTTTACTTGGTTTTTCAGACACCAACTATAATGTCACTGAACATTAGCCAAAAAAATTAATTATACAATGAAAAACCGGTATTGGATCTTAACTTATGATGTGGCTAATGAAATTGAGCAACTTTATAAAAAACATGAACACACGAAATATTATCTTAACTGTTCAATTGCTACTGCAAGTGAGGGGGAAGAGTTTATGTTTTTTTCTAAGAAAACTAAAATGGGACCAATACAGGAATACCTTAAAATTGTTTGAATACATTAATAATTTTTTTTCGGATTCGCGTTGTTATCTCACATTTAATAAATTTGACTAATTGATAATGTAAAATAGTGCTAATCTTAGCGGATTCCCCGCTAAATTCCCATTTGATCTCATCCCTTGGTGTACAATTTCCCTGAGGTGAGATTACCATGAAGGATAACACGTCAAACCTGATTGAGGATTTGTTTCACGGAAACCTGCGGTTGGACGAGTCAATTCATCCTGAGCAAGAAGAGTATCAGGAGATCAATCGCCAGATATCAGACCTGATGCGGGAATACAAAACACAGCTTACAGAGAGTGAATACGATGCTTTGGAGCAACTGATAGACTTGATTGGTCAATCCACGTCGATGTATGTGGAAGCGGCATTCGAGCAAGGTTTTCGCACAGGTGGCAGACTCATCATTGAGATATTAGGCAAAACGTGAGCGTGAGTAGTATCTTTCAACCTAAAGCCAGCAAACAATACACAGCAATTCAAAAATCCCCTTCTCCATTACCACCGCTTAGGCGGAATGGGGAAGGGGACTTTGCTTTTAATTACTCTATTATTTTACTAACTACCACCTACCGCGCACCAATATTCGTACCCGATGGCGTACCGGATCCAACCAGATCACTGCCACCGGCTAGCTTCAGGAAATTGCCCAAGACAGGCGTTCCGTCCGCGCTACGCGTTACAGAAGGCGCGAGGGAGACAAAGTCGGCTGCGCTGGCGAGCAGGCCTTTGGCGTTCTCGCTTTTTTTGTTCTTCCACCAGACGTTGGTGTTGCTGACGTCGGTTCCGCTTGTTTTGTCACTGGCACCGCCTTGGAAAGACAGGTTGTTGGTGAAGATATGGGTGCCTATATCGAAGGCAAAGTTGCTTTGTCCATTGTTCCAGGAGGTGTTGTTTTTCATCTGGATCGAACCGGGATTGCTGTTGTAGGTGAAGCCATGCTTTTTGTTATTAAAGGCAATACTGTTCTCCACAATGTGATTCACGGCGATTTTCTCGCCTCCGAGCTTGAAGCCGTTACCATCGCTATCCGAGGTTGATGTTCCGTCCGAAGTTTGCCCATTGTTGTACGCAATGCTGTTACGAATGGTTACTGCACCAATGGCACCCGTGTCTGTCTTGCTGTACAGATCCCAGCCATCGTCCACATTATACGCGGCGATACAGCCGTCGAAAAGGTTGCCGGGGCCAACAGTCAGTTTTGCGGCAAAGCCGTCCGCATCTTCTCCATTATCCGGGTCGTAGTTGTCATGGGAGTAAGAGTGAATGACTTCGTTATAGGCTGGCCACTCACTCTTCGCTGCGGTGGAAGCATAACGTCCCATTTGAATACCCGTATCCCGGTTATGATGAGCTTCGATCTGTTCCAGGCGGTTATAGCTGCCCCCGATGAAGATCCCGTTGTCGCCTGCCCCCTTAACCTCAAGTCCTTTGACGAGCCAATAGTCTCCGAACATTTGCAGTCCGCGATTAGTGGACGCGAAAGCTTGAGCGGAGAAATCAAAGACAGGTTTTTCCGATCCATATGCCACCAGATTTTTACGTTGTCCGGATGTACCGCTATTGCCACGCTCGATGGTAATGGTTTCGGAGAAACTGTAGGTTCCGCCGCGTAGATAGATCGTTTTACCCGGTGCAATCTGGGTCAATGCGTTAGAAAGTGACGTAGGGCTGTTCAGTGTTCCCGGATTGCTGGCCGAGCCGCCAGGAGACACATACAGATCACCCGCAGCAAGCGCGATATTCGAAGTCGCCACCGATTCAGAGGGATTTTGCAAACTGCTCTCGATCAGTTCCTCAGCACCGGCCGATCCACCACCAATCAATAATAGAGGGAACGCGGCACTCAGACAGATCTGGGCCATTTTCGATTTCAGAGAACGTTCGGATCGTACAGATGCATGAGTGGATGTAGATGGGAATAATTTCATTACGCAAACCTCCTTGGTTAATTGGGAATAGAATGAAGATCATGTGGTAGCCGTGTACCAGACCTTTACCCATGAGATAGGTCATGCCGGCTGGTTAGATGCAATCTCTAGGACACAGCTTTATGGTAAATGTTGTAAGTGTTATCATCAATAATCATCTGATCAGATGGAGGTACATGCAGGCAGGTCAGGCCTGCAAGCTTCCAATGCCTGTAATCTCACGGGGTTTATGTAATCTTTCCATTGGGTGATAGCTCTCATTTAACGAAGGATCATCTGAAATGAACGTAGAGAAGTACGCTTTTCCATCCCCAGAGCACAAGTCTTACCTTTGATCCACTCATATGAACTTCATTTAATTTAAAATAAATAGCAGCATGCATCCTGAAGTGGAGATTACACTCAAGCTAGTCATGAAAAAGCCCTGATAGCAGCTGCAACTGGCAACTTGAAGATCAGGGCTATGTTTAATTCAGAACGTAATCTGCTTACTCAAAATACTCGAATGTACTAACAGTGTCAGACTTGTCAGTCTAAACGCTGTCCAGCTGCTTTAATATCCGTCCGTCTCACGACTGCGTTTCTCTGCTTGCTCGACACTTGGTTCATGTTTCGGTTGGACCGTCAAACTATCATCGGTTGGCACAGAGGATAGTCCTTCGGAGACGCGCCGACCGTAATCCGCATCGGCCTGGGTGAAGTAAGAGATCATACGCTCCCGGATATCCGGTTTGCATTGTGCCAATGCGCCGACCATGTTGCTGATCAGCTCATCCCGTTCCCAATCCTCGAACGCCCGGTACGTATCACCCGCTTGTCCAAAGTCATTGGTGCGCTCAATCTTCTCGCGGACAAGTCGGCCTTCCACCAGTGGTTCATGATCCTTGCCACGTGGGGTCGCTTCTTTAAGCCCACCGAGCGACGAAGGCTCGTAATTTACATGCGGATTCTGACCTGGTGCACGATCCACCTGATACTGCATCTGCCCGCCGCTTTGATTCGTCGCAACCCGATTCTTCGGTGCATTTACAGGCAATTGCAGATAGTTCGCACCCACCCGGTGACGCTGGGTATCCGAATAGGAGAAGGTGCGCCCTTGCAGCAGTTTGTCATCTGAGAAATCGAGCCCGTCCACCAGAACGCCCGTACCGAACGCAGCTTGCTCCACTTCATTGAAATAATCTTCGGGATTACGATTCAGCGTCATTTTGCCCACAGGTAGAAAAGGAAACTGCTCCTGCGGCCACAACTTGGTCGGATCCAGCGGGTCGAAGTCCAACTCCGGATGCTCGCCGTCTTCCATCACTTGAACGCACAGCTCCCATTCGGGATAGTCCCCTTGTTCAATGGCGTGATACAGATCCAACGTCGCATGATTGAAATTCTGTCCCTGAATCTTGCTCGCGTCTTTTTGCAGCAGGTTGCGTATCCCTTGATTGAGCGGTTCCCAGTGATATTTGATAAGTACGCCCTTGCCTTCCTGATTGACCCATTTATATGTATTGACACCTGAGCCTTGCATCTGCCGATAATTCGCCGGAATGCCCCATGGAGAGAAGAGGAATGTCACCATATGGGTAGCTTCAGGACTTAACGAGACAAAATCGAAAAACCGTTCCATATCCTGTGCATTGGTCAGAGGGTCGGGCTTAAAGGCGTGTACCATGTCCGGGAATTTGAGCGGGTCGCGAATGAAAAAGATTTTCAGATTGTTACCCACCAGATCCCAGTTGCCGTCTTCGGTATAGAATTTTACAGCAAACCCGCGCGGGTCCCGAAGGGTCTCCGGTGAGTGCCCGCCGTGAATAACGGTGGAGAAGCGCACAAATACGGGAGTTTGTTTGCCTTTTTCCTGAAACAGACGTGCACGTGTGTACTTCGATACCGGTTCATCTCCGGCCGTTCCATACGCTTCAAATACGCCATGAGCGCCAGCGCCGCGGGCATGAACCACCCGTTCTGGAATACGTTCGCGGTCAAAATGCGTGATTTTCTCGAGAAAATGATAGTTTTCCAGCGTAGTCGGTCCGCGGCTGCCAACGGTTCGTACATTCTGATTGTCCGTGATCGGATGACCTTGTCGATCCGTTAATGTCTCAGCTGATTTGTCTGAGGAATGCTCTGGTTGTGAAGACTGATGATTCATGGGTTGGAGCACCGCCTTTCCTTAAAGTGGATTCCTGTATATATTTTCCCTGAAAATTGGTTCTATACATTCAACCTCGCAAATAACCTAACAAAAAAAAGCTTGTCACGAACCTTACTGCGTGAGATAATTAACTTTTGCCCTGCGGCCTTTTTTGAACGGAAAAATGAAAGAGGACCGCGTCTAAGAATGGAGGCTGACCTAGGATTGTCTACACAACGTTATCCTTTTGCATATGATCCGGCTGAACCTTTTGTATCCCGTCTGGGAGAGTGGGTTGCTGATGTTTTTTACGATATTTTGCCAGAGTTCGGCTTCGAGGTACGGGATGAACAGATTTTTATGGCGTACCAGCTCGAACGGGCCTATGGAGATAAAAAGACCATTATGGCTGAGGCCGGTGTCGGAACAGGCAAGACGTTAGTCTATCTGCTCTACGCGGTCTGTTATGCACGTTATACGGGCAAACCGGCAGTGATCGCCTGTGCCGATGAGTCTTTGATTGAACAACTTGTGAAGCCCGGCGGAGATATCGCGAAGCTGGCTGCACATCTGGACTTGGAAGTGGACGCACGTTTGGGCAAATCCCCCGACCAATACGTCTGTCTGAACAAATTAAGTGCGGTGCGATTCGCGGATGAGGATGCCCCTGTTATCGAAGAGGTACATGAGAGCCTTCCGGATTTTGTGAATACGCCGGGTACGCTTCAGGCTTTCCATCCGTATGGTGACCGCAAACAATATCCGCATCTGAATGATCGCCAGTGGAACAAAATTAACTGGGACCCGTTCCAGGATTGCTTCGTTTGTCCAAAACGTCAACGCTGCGGCCTAACGCTGTCGCGTGACCATTACCGCCGTTCCAAGGACATCATCATCTGTTCCCATGATTACTACATGGAGCATGTGTGGACCTATGATGCGCGCAAACGCGAGGGACAATTGCCCCTGCTGCCAGATCACAGCTCAGTTGTATTTGATGAAGGTCATTTGCTGGAAGAAGCAGCCCTGAATGCACTGAGTTACAAACTGAAACACCGTATCTTCGAGGAACTCGTGACTCGTCTGCTTGAAGGAGAGATTCGTGAATCCCTCGCGGAGCGTGTGGATGAAGCGATTGAGAGCAGTGAGCGACTGTTTGCGTTGCTGGATACCTACACGGTGGCGATTCCGGGATCGGAACGGAAGGAAGTTCGGGTAGAGCCGCCACTGTTGCGTGAGATTGAACGTCTGACCAGTGTGCTGGATGCGATCGGCGAAGAATTGGTATTTGAGAGCGGATTGTTCTCGCTGGATGGATACCAGATGCGTGTCGTTGAAGAACATTTGGACATGATTCAGTCTGCACTTGCATTGTTCCGTAAGGAAGACGGCTATATCTGCTGGGCGGAAGAGAGTGAAGACGAGACGACATTATCGATCATGCCGCGTACGGTGAAGGAAATGCTGAATGAACGTGTGTTCAATACAGGCATTCCAATCGTGTTCTCATCTGCAACGTTATCCGTGGATAGCTCATTCCGCTATGTGGCGGACAGCCTGGGCATTGATGATTTTGTATCCTTCTCCGTAGCTTCACCATATGATTACGCCGACAAAATGCAGATGAAGATTACCAATGAGGCCGTACCAGGCCACCCGGAGAACGAAAATCGGTTGCGGGATGCAGTGTCTTTACTTCAGGAGAGTGGGGGCCGTGCACTGATCTTGTTCCGTACGATGGAGGAATTGCGTGCGTTCAAGCAGGACATTGTTCATGTCCCTGAAGCAGAAGGGTTGCGCTTTATGTACGAGGGTGACCGGGAGATCAGTGACCTGATCGCCGCGTTCCAAGAGGATGAGGAAAGTGTGCTGTGTTCTGTCAATCTGTGGGAAGGTCTGGACGTTCCAGGACCGTCATTATCCAATGTCATGATCTGGTCGCTTCCTTATCCACCACAGGACCCTGTCTTTAATGCGAAACGAAGTGCATCGGCAGCACCTTACGAAGAGATCGATCTTCCGTATATGCTCCTGCGCGTGAAGCAAGGTCTCGGACGTCTGATTCGGACGAGCAGTGATTCGGGTTCCGCAGTCATTCTCGACGAATCGCTGTATACCAAAAAGGAAGCCAAAGACCGCATTGCGGCTCTGCTTCCCGAAGGTGTGAAATGGACAACCCTGACACACTAAGTACTGTTAAATGGTATAGCGAATATACATTTTTAATGTCTTCACATTTTGTTAAAAGTGATATTTGCCTTCATAAAGTCCTTGTTCTCTGCGGATTACATTCGTAGGAGAGCAAGGGCTTTTTGCGTTTTTCAGGCTTTTTTGTTCTTTTACATGTTTCGTTTTGTTTCCTCAATGCCTCTTTGTTAAAAAATACCCATGCTCAGATACCGTTCCCCGGTATCCGGCGCAATACAGAGCACCCGGTGTCCCGGCCCCAGTTCCTTCGCGATGCGAAGGGAGGCCCACACCGAAGCGCCAGAGGAAGGGCCGAGCAGCAGCCCTTCCCGGGCAGCAAGCTGCCGCATTGTATCCAGTGCATCCTCATCGGACACCTGGATAATGGCATCCCATACGTCGGTATTCAGTATGTCCGGAATGAACCCCGGACTGGTACCGACGAGTTTGTGTGGTCCGGGCTCGCCACCGGACAACACCGGGGAACCTTTAGGCTCCACCGCATAGATGCGGATATCGGGTAGCTGCTTGCGCAGTTCTTCTCCCGTCCCGGTAATGGTGCCGCCGGTTCCAGCGGTGGCAATAAAAGCATCCAGTTTGCCATCCATCTGCTGCATAATTTCGGGAGCCGTAGTGATCCGGTGAATGTCCGGATTCGCCTGATTCTCGAACTGCTGCGGAATGAAACTTCCCGGAATGTCTGCCTGAAGCTCTTTCGCTTTGCGAATCGCACCTGGCATCCGCTCGGCAGCGGGGGTGAGCACCACATCTGCACCATAGGCTTTCAAGATATTGATGCGTTCCTTGGACATGTTATCCGGCATGATCAAAATGGCTTTATATCCTTTGGCAGCGGCGTTCATGGCCAGACCGATGCCGGTATTGCCACTGGTTGGTTCGATAATGGTTGCTCCGGGGGTCAGCAGACCTGCCCGTTCAGCCTGAACGATCAGGTTATAGGCGGCTCGGTCTTTGACGCTACCGCTTGGGTTGAAGTATTCCAGTTTCACGTATACATCAGCGGAGTCGCTGCCTGTGAGTCGGTTTAGTTTAACGGCAGGTGTCTGGCCGATTAGTTCGGTCACATCTGCGGCAATGCCTGTATGTGCGGGTGTTAGCTTAATCGAATTTGGGTTCATATCCATGAAGTACAACTCCTTGATTGATAAGACGTTGAGAGCATATCCGGATTGAAATCAATTCATGCCTTATTGGAATGGTTGGATATCTCTATTCCATCTTAATGAACGTAACCTTCCGTGGTCAACTTGTTTTGCTGGAGATGGATATTCTGAGGCTGACACTTGAAGCAGCAATGAACATCGACAATTAGTGTAGTGACGTTTTGCAATAGACCAAAGCGTAACTTTGGATGGTGAGCAGGTTGATCATATCCATCTGGTTTAGATGAACAATAAAAGGGAGGCGTATGCCCGGGGTCAATGTTGTCAGGGTTGCATCAACTCTGCGCCAGGTCCATCTGCAGATGCCGACTGAGTTCTTTTTTGACTTCGTTTCGTGCGAACGTCCATAACATGTAGAAACGTTGCCAATACCCCCTGCACATGTACAAGGTTTCGATTCCATCCGCTTCACGTTTCTCCTCCAAAACTTTGACACCACGAGTTCTCATTTGTTTGCGAAGACCTAGCATCTCCTTGAGCACATTGTTCTGAATGCGGGTCAGTGACAGAATGTAGACTTCAGGCATCTTCAGCAGCAGCGTATCCAAAGTTCGAATATCTCGTTCAAGTACATCCAGCAGTAGCGTGCGCACAACCAGGCCTTTAATCAGGCGGTGGTCTTCATCCGCAGGGGATGGGACGGAAGTAGAGGATGTCATATGTTCACTTCCTTAACCTATAATTGGAATTTTTCGTTTACAGAACATGTGTTCTTATATTATAATCAATATATGTAATGGAGATACACAATACAACCGAGAAATATTGGAAGCAAGCACTAACGCATTTTCCTGTAGATACAGATAGTGAATGAGGCTATGGCTTTAAGGACAAGCCCACTCCAAAATTAGGTATAATTTATGGGTTTTGCAGGAAACCTAAGGCCATAAACCAAATGACCCTTATGCAATGCAGTCTGCTACAGAAGTAATTACAAGAGATGAATTAAAGCAATGAATTACAATAAGAATCTCAGGATGACTTGACGCAACCTGATGATGCTAGGTCAACGAGAAGAAGTAGTTGATATTTTGACGAAAAATGAGCAACAAAAAAGCCCCTGCCTTGGGCGGCGGGGCCTATGGAATACTGCCGATTCAGCGGCAGGCTTGATGATGTGTGCAGATTTAAGCAAGATATTGAGGCTTTTCGTAGAACGCCTCTTTTTCAAGGATGACCTTATAGGGTCTTTCCTTGCCCTTCAGGGAGGGCCCAATGGTAGTTAGCGGTACGGCCGGCTTGTGGAAACGATCTTCTTCCTTGGGTTCCGGAACCGGTCGTGATGATTCGGGCGCAGAACTGAGGCGTACCTTTTTTTCGCTGCCCCAGCGCTTGCTTATTTTTTTCGTTTCCGGTTTCATTCCGGTTCGCCTCCTAACAAATCGTTGATGGCGTTGAACAGTTGACGATTCTGTAGGTCAATCTGCTGAAATACCGCCTCATCCGCTTCAATATGTCCAATAATGTGAACGGTGATTACATACCTCTTGGCTACAGGATAGCATAGCAGATATTCTTTCTCAAGGTAATCGTCATACAGATTGATCTTGATCTTGTTTTCCCGGTAAGAGTCGATCACCAGGATGCGCTTGGGATCATCCGGTTGTTTGTCGTCATTAGCGGACAAGTCATACTTTCTCCCCGGTTCTCCAACATTACCACATAATTGCTCAATATAACCACTGTCATCTGTACGGTATATGGCAGTGCCACGTACGGCAAATGGAGGGTGAGAGACAAAAGCAGTACGCAGGGCATCGCTCATTCGCTCCAGCATTTTGGCATCTGCTTTGCGGGTACGCAGCAATTCCCTAAAGAACCGCAGCAACTTGAGCAGTTGTAACCTTGCTTCTCCCTCAGTACGCTTATGCTTCTCAATGATATTCTCCAATTCTGGATCACTCCAGCGTCCTTGTTCCTCAATACTGTCTGCGATTTTGGAACATGCCACCGAGACAGCTGGCGCCCACTTTCCGTCAGAACGAATTTCATACACGAGTGGATTTAACCCCAGCAAATCTGTAGGCATACGCAATCCCTCGACCTTGGTTGTGTCCTTGATGTCTGTAATATCTTCAGGAAGAATAAAAAAAATACGCTTTCGTCCCAGACGGCCCATAAACAGACCCATTTCAAGCATTGTATTATCCCGGACCGACGCGTAGTACTTCCCGCGAATTTTGGATATATCATCCGGATGAAAAATAAAAATGGCAAAGTCTGTTGTACGGACTTCTGCTTCCAGGTCGTCCATGGTATAGCTGCTTGGATTAAAAACTCCGGAGTACCAAGGGGTAACTTCAGCTGAGAAACGTAAGTTTTCGTGTACTGCGGCTGCAATCGGCTTGGCTTCCAGCGAGCAGCCAATAAAGACTCTTGGCTTTAACGTTTTCATCAATCCGCCTCGCTTAAACGGTAGTGGGATTCAATTGTTATATTATACCATAAACAGCAGAGTAAGTATGGAAACGTTTGAGCGGAACCAAGAATAAGCCGATTACGCTTGCTATAGTGTATGTTCAAAAGGATAATGATTCCTTTACCACTCCCCAGAAAATAAAAAAAAGGCCCCAATTTGTCACAGTTGGGTGACTGACAGTTATTTTTGGAAGCTTTGGTCATAGAATAAAGGAGCAGGTTGCACCATTAGCAAGCATTGCTTATCCTGGTGTCGCCGTATGACTGCTGGAGCAGTCCAAAGGCTGCTTTATGCGCGTTTTTGAGGGGTCTGCTGTTTAGACCCGGTCACGTTGGTGTTATATAATAGAAGAACAAGCAAGTTAGCTTTGGTGTTTAAATTGATTTAATTGCAACTGCTGTAAGTTGGAGATAGAATTTACACAAGAACGTAGAGTGCAGAACCCATCTGTAGAAGCGAAGCGCTCGCATTTATCAACGGATTTTCCCTTTAGAAAAAGGGAATCGAAAAAATCCGTGGATAACAGCGATCGAAAGAGGGTACTGGAATCGAAGTGATAAGTGTAAAGTTAAATATTCAAGCTTCTGCATTGTTGTTATTTTTCAGTTTAACCAAGCACAGCTAACCACAACAGAACAGAAAGGATCAGGATACCATGAGTTCCCGAAGGACAATCTCCCCAAGGACGATCTGGAAACGTTACGATCTCTCATACACATAGCGCCCCTTGTAGAGTACACCAACCGGTTCAAAAAAAACGGCTGACTCTGCGAAAGAGGGGATTGGAATGAATATTCGAAGGACGTACACGATGATTTCTTCCAGGCTTGCCTTTTGCAGGGTACGGTCGGTCTAAAAAACCAACCTACAAACTGCGAGGGAACCTGAATGAAGAGAACATCGTTAACCTTACAACACGTTAAAACAGAGGCGATCAAGTTCGCCATTATGCTGCTCGGTACATTTATTTTAGCTTTTGCCTACTATCACATTAACTTTCAGAATCATTTATCGGAGGGCGGATTTGTCGGTCTGGCCCTGCTCGGAAAATACGCAACAGGCTTATCACCTGCTATCGGTATGTTGTTACTGGACATTCCGGTCATGATCCTGGCTTGGTTCATTAAAGGCTGGAAATTCATGATTCAGGCATTGCTTGGCGTCGGTGCATTTTCCCTATTCTATGACGGCTTTGAACGATACTCCACACTCGTGATGTCGTTTAACGGAAATCTGTGGATTCCGGCAGTTCTATCCGGTGTATTGACAGGGCTAGGTGCTGGGATCGTGCTTCGATTCGGTGGAGCGACAGGCGGAGACGATATTCTCGCCGTGCTGGTTAGTCGCTGGAAGGGATGGAAGCTGGGAACAGTTTTCTTTGTCAGTGATGCTTTTGTATTGGGATTGTCGCTTTTCTTTCTTCCGGTAAAAGAAACTTTATATACGATTCTGGCCGTATGGATCGCCAGCAAAGTCATTACGTACGTCGTTAGTGTTCCGGCTCGTGGAACCGTGGTTACGACTTCGGCTGTGAAACTGCCGGTGCCGTCGGCTGCAGCCAAAGCAGTTAACGCTGCTGCTGTTTCACAACGGACTACAGTGGCTAGAGGGGTATCCCATTGACCATACGTTTCAGAACAACCATAACCTGTATGCACCATATTCAGGACTTGATAATTAAAGTTCAAATAAAATCCCCTTTGTCTGCTCTTCAGCAGCAAAAGGGGATTTTATTGTTTTCCGATTCATTCAGAGCTTGATCGAAGAAGCAATCTGACCATCCTGATTATGGATAATCGCTCGAATATTTTGTTTGCTACTAAGTTCTTTGGCCTGATCTACAGCTTCTGCCTTAGTATCAAATGTGGATAGATAGTTGGACTTTCCTTCTTCCTTGATCGCCCAACCGGAGTCGGTAGGCACTACATGGATGTTGTCATGACTTTTGGACGAAGAAACGGGCTCGGAATGACGACGCTCCGCAGAAGATGACTTGTTATGGTTGGAATTTTCGGAAGAAGATGTGGAGTCCGATTTCGAACTTTTCGGCACGGGATGATTCTCATCCCATTCTTCCGCCTTAGCTGTCGCTATGGCAATCGAGCGTCCTTCCTCATACCCGTCATCGAGCAGAGCATTCGCGATTTCAATTGCTTTGTGTCTGACACGTGGTTCCAGGTTCTTCATGGATACCGGATAATCCTGTTTGTTCCAAGGCATATGAATCCCTCCTGTACAATAATGGATTAGTTGTATATTACCCTGTGAGGGAAGGGATAAACGATGAACAGCTGAGGTCGTAAGTGCAATTACCGATGATCTATATCAATTGAAATAAACATTTACACGAAACGGAGAGGACAGAAAGAACCTGAAGAAGTGGAGCTAAAAGCTTTCTGTGGAAAGCTACTTCGTAAGCATAAACTCGCCTTTATCCCCGGATTTACCCCTTTATAAAAGGAATCAAAAAAATCTGGGGATAACAGCGATCGGAAGGTTGTTCAGTCATCGGAGTGTCCAGTGTAAATATTCTTTAGTTCAACTTATATAGAAGGATCTCGGTCCTATACTTTTACAAGACAGAGGAGTATAATGCTGTGCATGAAAGAAATAAGTTCAACAAAAGGAAGATAAAGGAGTACATACATATGTTTAGTCTTAGCCTGGCAATCCCTATGCTGTTCACCATGCTGATTCATGCCGCAGACAGCTTGTCATATGCGCTGCGTCTTGGCGGACTACGCACCCGCAGAATCGCTCTAGCCATTTCACTGGCAGGTATCTTGCTGTTGGTTTCTCGAACCTCTAATATGGCCCAGGGTCCGTTGGTAGGTAATCTGGTGGATACCGCAACACGTGGGGCCAATCCACACTTTGCAGGACAGCTACATTGGTTAATGGGTGCGGCAACGATAGGAACGGCATTAGCCATATTGTGTTTCCCAACCATGGTGAAGCTCTCATCGAGAATGGTTGTGCATTTTGAAGCAGCCGGTTCCATCCCTGCAATGGTTCGCGGTATGCTGAAGCGAAGCAAGATTAGAAATGCAACGTATTACATCACCCCGCCATCCTGGAAGATGGCCAAACGATTGGTAAGGCATGGGATGCCAAGACGGTTAATGTTGCTGAATGTAGCTGTAACCGCAATCTACACAACAGGTGTCCTGTCCAGCTTGTACGCAGCTTACCTTTATCCAGCGCAGGCTGTAGCTGCATCCCAATCAACAGGGCTGATTAACGGAATAGCAACGATTTTGCTGACCATCCTGATTGATCCACGAATTTCATTGCTCAGTGACAAGTCATTACGTGGCGAGATCCGTTTGGATCGCATGAATCAGATCTACGGCTGTATGCTCGTATCCCGGCTGTTCGGTACAGTTCTAGCACAGTTGCTATTAATTCCATTTGCGTATTGGATCGGTTGGATTGTAAGTATGATGTGATAAAGGCTGGCCTTATCAGGAATGTATCCATACATCCCGAAGGCCAGTTTTTTTGTGAGTTTCGGCTCAAAGTGATTCATAAAAAAGACAAAAAAACTCATTTTATATTGAAAATTTACATAATAAGTTATCAAAGTGCAAAATATTTAAAACAACAGTGGTATACTTGTTTAATATGGGTTATTATGAAATGGGCATTGGTTTTCACTTTAATTCCCAACATATAAGAATATTACATGATACATAATGTAACGATTCGGATAACTTCCAGTTTTTACCACAAAAAGGCAACCAGACGTCGTTCTCTTTGCTTCTCCTTTACAAGTCACTTATTCCAAGGAATCAACCCTCTCATCAGATTTCACTAACATCGTAGTGAATATCATTTTGCGCATAACACAAAATAATGAACTTCATTAAACCGAACAGTCTGTTTTTTTGGGTCTTCAGAACCTGTATCCTCAACATAACTAAGATCAGAACGGCTATTTACATGGCGTTTTAGACCGAATAGTCAGTCTCCTAGCTTGTAAGTCATCCTTTTCTGGATTTTAATTCAATATTGGAGGGATACCTGCTTATGATCGTCATGATTGATAACTTTGATTCTTTCACGTATAACCTTGTGCAGTACTTCGCTGATCTGGGTGAGAACGTAAACGTGTATCGTAATGATGCGATTACGGTAAAAGAATTGGAAGAGATATCGCCGAATTATATCGTGATTTCTCCAGGTCCATCTAATCCGTCTAACGCCGGAGTTTCTCTTGAAGTGATTCGATATTTTGCTGGAAAGATTCCAATTCTTGGTGTATGTCTTGGCCATCAGGCTATTGCTCAGGCATTTGGAGGAAAAGTGGAATCAGCCCGGCATCTTATGCACGGCAAAACCTCGGATATCTCTCATGATGGCAAAACGTTATTTCAAGGTATGCCTGCCGTTCTGAACGTGGCAAGATATCACTCGCTTATTGTCAATCCTGATCTCCCGGAAGAATTGGAAGTCACCGCATGGTCCAGCGATGGGGAAGTGATGGGACTTCGTCATAAGAAATGGAGTATAGAAGGAGTTCAGTTCCATCCGGAATCCATTATTACGCCATCCGGCAAACAGATTCTGGCTAACTTTCTGCAGAACTGTTCTTATCAAAAGACGGAATCCGACTCAAGTTACGTTACGCTCTAAACTAACTTCTCAAGGAGGTATTCTTGAATGAATCAATCAGATGCCAATCCGTATATCTTATTTGATTTTGTAGGCGAGGATCGTTGTAAACAGCGCAAAATCTTCAGGAATCCTGTTGAAGTCATTAAAGCTATATCCATTGAAGAGGTAAAACCAGCGTTGCGACAGATTCAGGACGCTGTTGATAAGGGATATTATGCAGTAGGTTATGTGTCCTATGAGGCTGCGCCAGCTTTCGATCCCGCTTTTCGAGTTCATTCAGATGTGGCTTTACCGCTCATATGGTTTGGTATTTTTGAAGGGTATGATACAGGTTATGCATCTTCATCTGATGAATATCGGATCTCAGGATGGGAACCAACGGTTACAGAGGAGACCTATCATCGGAATATACATAAAATTCACGAGGCCATCGCGCGGGGAGACACCTATCAGGTCAATTATACGATGCGTCTTCGGTCGGAATATGAGGGTGACCCTTACGCTTTTTATACAAAGCTATGTGATGCACAACAGGCCGATTACTCGGCCATGCTGCAACTCGGTGATATTAGTATTTTAAGTGCTTCACCTGAATTGTTTTTCAAAAAGAATGGAAATCAGCTGGAGACTCGTCCGATGAAAGGAACAGTGAAACGGGGATTCTATCAGGAACAGGACGACGAATTGGCTGACTGGCTGTATGAATCCCCCAAAAATCGGGCTGAAAATGTGATGATTACGGATTTACTCCGGAATGATCTTAGTGTTATAGCCGAGACGGGAAGTGTGCATGTCCCGAGACTTTTTGATATTGAGAAATATTATACTCTGTTTCAAATGACCTCTACCGTTACGGCAAATGTCAGGTCTCACATACAGTTGGAGGATATGTTCTCAGCACTCTTTCCCTGCGGTTCCATCACTGGGGCACCGAAAATCAGCACAATGGACTTAATCTATGAACTGGAAGATACACCAAGGGAGATCTATTGCGGATCGATTGGCATGTTGAGTCCGGATGGTTCATCCGTTTTTAATGTAGCGATTCGTACAGTGTGGATTGATCATCAGCGAAATCAGGCTGAATACGGTGTGGGCGGAGGCATCACCTGGGATTCGACAGCTTCGGATGAATATGCAGAGGCCAAAACAAAAGCGTTAATGCTAACGGAACAAAAGCCATATTTTGAATTATTGGAATCGCTTCGATTGGAGAACGGGCAGTATTCCCTCTTGGAAAGGCACCTTGACCGGATGATGGATTCTGCATCCTATTTTAACTTTGAGGTGATTAGAGAGGATATTGATAACCATCTGACTGCTTATGCGAGCAAACATTCAACCGGTCTTCATAAGGTCAGAGTGTTGTTATCTCCATTAGGACAAATTTCGGTTGAGAGCACGCCTCTTATTGAAACAAAAGAAACACAAACGGTAGCTCTCGCGAAATCACCAATTCTCTCCAGTCAGCGCTTCTTATATCACAAGACCACGTATCGGAACATGTATGATGTTCATCGTATGGCGTGTGGAGATGGCTATGATGTTCTGCTGTGGAATGAGCATAGGGAACTTACTGAATTCACAACAGGAAATGTTGTCATTGAGCAACAGGGTAAAAAATATACTCCACCCAGAGATAGCGGATTATTAGCAGGCACATTACGAAATCAACTCCTGTATGACGGAGCTCTTGAGGAAAAGGTATTAACATACAGAGACATAATCGAAGCAACAAATATATGGCTCATCAATAGTGTCCGTGGGTGGATCCCCGTTGAAGTTTTACAGGAAAGTCTGGACCATTCGTTCCATGAACTCACCATTACCTCAGGGCAGTGAAAGGAGAAACCGTTCGAATGTCATTTCATACTTGCCTCCAACGTTATATAAGACATGAGCTCCCGGTCCAACAGCTTTCAATATCCATGCGAGCAATGACCTCTTCCGGGGCTTGGGATGAACATTGGATACAACCGACTGCTTCCAGCGTATTGAAGACGCAGGAACATTTCCAATATGGTCAGCGACCGAAGTTGTGGGATTCACAACCAACTCTTTCGGCTGGGGAGCCAGCAATTCTGATAGGCAAACCACTTGATTGTTCAGGACATCCTAAGACACTCGCTGAGGCTTTTGATCTGACTGTCAGGAATCATCCAAAGAAGAAATTGCATTATAAGAAAGAAAATGGGGAAGTCCGAATATCAGATTATATGGAATTGTCTCAGGATGCTGAACGCATCCTTCAAGGACTGATTCAACAAGGTGTCCGGCCAGGGGAATCTGTCATTTTGCAAATTGAACGCATAGATCACTTAGTAGCTGCACTCTGGGCTTGTATACTTGGCGGTATGAACCCAGCACCACTGAAGCCAGCTCTTCATTTGCCAGCCGATCACGTGGATCATCACAAGCTGAAACAGGTGTGGAAGTTATTGAATTGTCCACTCATTGTAGGAGATTCCGCGGGTACTTTAGAAGGTGAGGGCAAACGTGAAGAAGCGGTAATTTCGGTAAATGAGCTGCTGCGGCATAACTGTTCCCAGGAAAGGCACAGTAGTGAGCCCCATGCCCCTGTCCTTACCCTTTTTACATCAGGGACAACAGGTACTCCGAAGTGTATCCGATATCAGAATCACCAGATCCTTGCAAATATTATAGGTATCAAACAACATCTGGGCCTGACTTCTGAAGAGATTACCTTGAATTGGATGCCGCTCTATCATGCTGGTGGATTGTTAACCAATCATATCCTCGGAGTTGTGTTGGGCAGTGAGCAAGTGCTAAGTTCTGTTGAGCGTTTTTTGGATTCCCCCACTTCGTGGCTGGAAGATATAGAGGAACATCAAGTCACATTCACCTGGGCTCCTAATTTTGCCTATGCACAGATAAATCGGCATGAAGCCGTCCATGCCAGGCCATGGGACTTGTCATCTATTCGAACCATATTGAATGTAGGTCAGCCGATCTCGGCTCGGACAGGCAAAGAATTCCTTCATCAATTAGTTCCGTTTGGGCTTAGAGCTGATAGCGTTGTTCCTGCATATGGCATGACTGAGTTTTCGGGCAGTCTCTGCTTCAGCAGAACGTTTGATCATTCCGAGACAGGTGGAATTCAGCATGTTGTTAAGGGGTCGTTGGATAGCGAATTGATCTTTGCAGACTCCCCCAATACGGACGAAACAATAGCCTTTGTCGAGATTGGAGAGGTGATTCCCGGAATAAGTCTGCGTATAGTAAATGATCGCAATGTTCCGCTTCCCGAAGCTCATGTAGGGAGAGTTCAACTCAAGGGAGATTCAATTATAACGGAATACTTCAAGAACAAGGAAGCGACTAACAACGTATTGACGAACGATGGGTGGTTCGAATCAGGGGATCTCGGTTTTATTAAAGGTGGAATGTTGACATTAACAGGCAGAGAAAAAGATGTGCTGATCATGAACGGCAAAAATCTATACAACTATGAGATTGAAGCCGTGATGAAGCAAGTATACGGTGTTGATGCTGACTACGTGGCAGCAGCAGGAATATCTGGTGGAGAGTCTGGCAATGATCAGCTGTTGTTATTTTATACACCTTGGAATGATGATGAAGGATTAAATCTGTTTGTCATTCAGGAGATGAGAGGTAACATATCGAGACAATTTGGCGTGAATCCGAGGTTTATTGTTCCAGTAAGCAAAAGGGAATTCCCTCGTACACCTACAGGTAAAATCCAGCGGCTACAACTTGTAGATCTACTACTCGATGGCCAATTTGATGAAACGCTCAATCGAATAGAATGTATGCTGCATGAACGTCAGCAGGCTCAGATGATGATGGAAGAAGAGGTTGCAGCAACCTCTGTTGAACAGGCTGCTTGGGTACAGGCTGAAGAAGAGGATTCCGCAGGAGCACAGATCCAGCAGGGCAAGCTATGCATTATTCACTACACATCAGAGCAGGATCATTGCCATGAGGCTTTGGTGTACACCAAAGTACGTGAATATGTAAAGGAACATAATGTACTTCTTGACCGAATTGAAGTGTACAGACAACCTCATATAGGTGAAGGAGCATTGGCTTCTTCTGAGCACTATGCATTTCTAGAAAAGGCATTTCTATCGGTCTTGGGATTGACCCAAGTGAGCAAGCATGATGATTTTTTCCTTTTTGGCGGGGACTCCCTTCGCATGACTCGTCTGCTCGCGATGATTGCTTCCGAGTATAAGGTGCGTATTCCGGTACAGCGTTTTTTCAGACAAGCAACCATCAATGGAATTCTTCAGGAGTTGCAGAATGCGGAACCGTTGAAGAGTCATAGTCCTATCCCGGTACAGCAGCAACGAACAGAGAAACTTCCGCTTACATTGAAACAAAAAAGCCAATGGGTTCTGCACATGATTGCTCCAGAGAGCGCCTTTTATACCAATACTTTTTCAATTCACTTTACCGGTGTTTTTCATATATACAGACTTCAGAATGCTGTACAAGCACTGATTATGCGGCATGAGGCCTTGCGTGTTCGCTATGGTATTCAAGATGGGGAACCTTATCAATATGTTAAGGAGCTAGGATCTGAAATAGAAATTAGACGGATAGATCTTACCTCGCTTCAGGAAAATGAAAGGCATGTTGGAATCAGGATGGAGATTGATCGGGAAGCGAACTTGCGGTTTGACCTTGTGAACGATGCATGTCTTCGTATGTGTCTGATTGATTGCAGCCCGGACAAGCATATTCTGGTTGTGTCCATGCATCACATTATATCTGATGGCTGGTCAGTGGAGATTTTCACCAACGAATTGGTGCAATTATATAACTCGGAGTTGGGAGATTCGCATCGAATGTTGTCGCCACTTTCTGTCTCCTACTCGGATTATGTGCTGTGGCAATCCTCCATGGAGCAGGGCAGTGATTCTCCTCTGTGGGAACTAAAAGAGCACTGGATCAATAAGCTAAATCGAACATTACCCATTATACAGGTACCATGTGATTTTCCATATCCTGAGGCCAGAACGTACAAAGGAAATACGATCGAACGTATCGTAGATTCCCAATTGACCTCCAGGACATTAGTGAAGGCAAACCGGTCAGGGGTTACGCTCTTTATGCTCTTATTTGCGGTGTATGGCTACCTAATCCATCGTTTTAGCAGACAGTCCTATATTCCCATTGGTACCGTAATGTCCAACAGGACCCGTGCCGAGGTGGAGAATCTCATTGGATTTGTAGCGAATACCGTTATTTTACCCGTCGAGTTTAGTGAAGATATGACGTTTGATGATCTGCTGGAACAAGTTAAAGGAATGTCCCTGGATGCCTATCAACATCAGGAAGTACCTATAGAAATGCTGCTACCTGACCTTTCGTATCATACGGCACCGGGATCAACACCGGGTTTTCAAGTCATGTTCACACTGCAAAATGAATTTACACACCAATATCAGCTTCAGGACGTATCAGTGCAGTTGATGATTGAAGCAGGAAGTACATCCAAGTATGACTTGATTCTACATGTATATGAAGAGTCCGATATTCTTAGGCTGCGTATGGAATACAACACGGATTTGTACAGAATGGAAACCATCGAAAGGCTTCTTCAATTCTACATCACCATGCTGGAAGGGGTTGTTGAGCATTAAGCTGTCGAGTCTGAATAGATTGCCTGATACCGAGAGGCGTATACTTCTGGAGCAATTCAATGATACGAAGACCACATACCCGCGAGAAGCAACACTGATCAGTTTGTTTGAGGCACAGGCGAAACGATCCTGTGATCGGGTTGCCTTGCGTTATGAACATACGGAGATGACGTATGCATCATTAAATAGTAAGGCCAACCGCTTGGCGTTATATCTTCGACAGCAAGGCGTGAAACCAAATCAGGTTGTAGGCATTTTGTTTTCACGTTCACCCGGAATGGTTATCAGCATTCTTGCCGTACTTAAGGCTGGTGGAGCTTATATGCCGATTGATCCCGAGTACCCGAAGGAACGTATTCAATACATGCTTGAAGATAGCAAAGCGCAATTCTGTATTACGGAAGAGCAGGAGTATCTGCCTGAAGAAATGTCGATTAAGGCAATTGTTCCAGACCTGCTGGATGACGATGGGAAAGAGGGCAACTATGCAACAAATCCGGAACAAGTGAATCGACCATCGGATTTGGCATACATCATCTACACATCAGGATCAACGGGCAAACCAAAAGGGGTCATGATTGAACATTCCAATGTGGTCAGGCTGCTTTTTAATGACCGAAACTTGTTTGACTTCACCAAAGAAGATGTGTGGACACTGTTCCATTCATTCTGTTTTGATTTTTCGGTATGGGAGATGTATGGAGCGTTATTGTATGGTGCCAGATTGATTATAGTTCCTCTGAATGTGACAAGAGAGCCAGCACAATTCTTATCATTACTACAGAAGGAACAGGTCACCATTTTAAACCAAACTCCGACTGCCTTTTACCGAATGGCTAAATTGGAAGTACAGTCAGACTTGGATACACCGCTGGCTGTTCGAAAGGTAATCTTCGGTGGAGAAGCTCTTCAACCTATACAACTACTGGAATGGAAGAAGAAATATCCTCAAGCTCAACTAATTAATATGTATGGAATTACGGAAACAACGGTACATGTGACATATAAGGAAATGGAATGGGATGATATCCAAGGCAAAACAAGCAACATTGGGAAACCCATCCCTACGCTTCAAATTTATATTCTCGATGAACAGCGGGAATTGGTTCCGATCGGTGTGGAAGGGGAGATTTATGTTGGCGGTGAAGGCTTGGCTAGGGGATACCTGAACCGAGAAGAACTGACTGCCGAACGGTTTGTTCCCCATCCCTTTGCACCCTCGCAGCGGTTATATCGAACGGGAGATCTCGCCCGCTGGCAGATGAACGGTGAACTTGAATATTTGGGAAGGATCGATCACCAAGTGAAGATCAGAGGTTTCCGAATCGAGCTTGGTGAGATCGAAACCAGACTTTTGGAGATAGATGGAATACAGCAAGCAGTTGTTACGGTGAGAGAAGGTGACACAGGAGAGAGCGTTCTCTGTGCATATTATGTCTCTGAACGACTTCAGCAGAGCAAAGATTTACGAACAAGGCTGTCTCAACATCTGCCGCAGTATATGCTGCCTGCTCATTATATTCAAATGAAGGCTTTGCCAATGACACTGAGCAACAAAGTCGATATCAGAGCACTTCCCGCTCCTAGCGACAGTGTGACTCCAATGGATGTTACCGATTTGGTTATGCCAAGCCATGAACTGGAATGGCAGATGCTGAACATTTGGCAGGAGATGTTGGATAACCGCAATATGGGGGTAGAGTGTGATTACTTTGAGCTTGGCGGAGACTCCATTCGTGTAATTGAACTGATCAGCCGAATGAACAGAGAGCTTGGACTTCATATCCAAATTGCTGATATGTACGATTATCCAACGATTCGCGAACTGGCCAGACATCGTGCTTCCCTTCATGCACCCGATAACGTCCGGAACGAGATTGAGATGGAGTTATTACAGATGCGTACAGAGTGGCTGGCGAACCCGACATTACGAGCCTTGTTACCCTCCAATGTGGAAGACGTGTATCCCATGAGCGATATTCAGCAGGGAATGGTGTTCCATTACATGAAAAATGAAGGTCTGGGTGTATATCACGATCAGTTTATATATCAGATTCATGAGCATCGAATTCAGGCCCTGAATCTTCAAACAGTCATGAATGAACTCATAATCAGGCATCCCATTCTGCGTACTGGTTTCAATATTTCCGATTTTCCCGTACCTGTCCAATATAGTTGTGAACGTATACATTTTGATATTCAGGAGGTCATACTGGATAGTCGGGACAGCGAATCGATAGAACAGGAAATTCGGAATTATATGGAGCTTGACCGGAAGCGGCCATTTGATATCCAGCAAGCTCCGCTCTGGCGTCTGGTGATTTTCACCTCCCAGGAGGAGTCATATGTGGGGTGGATCTTTCATCATGCCATTCTGGATGGATGGAGCGTTGCCGTCTTTATGTCGGAATTACTGAATTTGTACGGTGCTCTCAAAGGAGGGGAAGTCAGTGCCTGATCCGTTAAAAACGAGCTACAAAGATTATGTTATAGATCAGATGGCCCAATCTAGAAATTCGTCCATTATGGAGTATTGGCGTGAAGAACTGGCGGATTATCGAAAATATGCATTCCCGGAACAGTCCGAGATTCATCATGGCAATTCAGTAGCCAACTCAACAGTGACTCTCCTTCCATCGGAACTGTACACCCAGTTAAAAGAAGCGGCACGTAATCAGCGTGTTACGGTTAAATCCTTGTGTCTGTCTGCATTCGTCACTTCATTATATATGTTGTCCTATGAGGATGATATCCTGATCGGGCTTGTCGAGAATGGACGTCCTGTCCATGAGGATGGAGCACGCATATTGGGCTGTTTTCTAAATACCGTTCCTATGCGCATGCAATTTGACTCTCTGGTGAACTGGGGGGACATTACTCAAAATGTATATCATAAACAAGCCGCACTCAAAAAGTATGGCCGGTTGTCCCTTGTTCAGATTCTAAATGCAATTGGGGAGCAAAGCAGCCGAGAAAATCCGCTATTTGATATCGCCTTTAACTATATTGATTTTCATGTGTATGAGTCTGTGGAAAAAGGAATGTTTGAATTTAAGTCTTACAGCTATGAGAAAACAAACACTCTCCTTGATTTTAGTATTTCAGTAACTCTCGGTGAGTTGTCCGTCAAGATGGTGTCATCTTATCCAACAGCATTCACAGATCGGCTGCTTGACGTATATCTGAAGGTTCTTGGTTGCTTGATTGCCAAACCTGAACAGAAGATCGATACAGCCGATATTATCACGGAGGAAGAACACGCGTTACTCGAAACTTACAATGACACAACAGCCGAATACCCTTATGAGGCAACCGTTGTAGAACTGCTCGAGCAGCAGGTCATACAGCAATCTGAGCGAACCGCAATTGTCATGGGGGAGGAGCAGTTATCATACCGAGAATTCGGTATGCAAGTTGATCAGTTTGCAATTCAGTTGCTCGAATCTGGTGTTGAACCTGGACAGAATATTGGACTTATTTCAAGGCGGTCCATAGAAATGATAACGGCCATTTTCGCCATTTTGAAAGCAGGATGTACCTATATTCCGCTGGATCCGGAGTTCCCGACTGAGCGAATTCGTACCATACTTGCAGATAGTGATGTGGCTGTACTTATTGCTGAGAAGGATCTGTTCATCAGCGGCTATGAAGGCAAGCAGATCAATCTGTTCAAGCAAGAACAGTTTCAGAGTGACGGCGAGCGGCAAGCTGTGGACATGTTTACGAAATGCCACAGATCCGCTGAAGATGTGGCCTATATCATGTATACATCGGGGTCTACAGGTAAACCGAAGGGTGTACAAACGACACATCGTAACATTGTGAAGACCGTAATCAATAACGGTTTTATGGATATTCATGAAACGGACCGGATGTTGCAACTCTCCAACTATGCATTTGATGGTTCAACATATGAAATATTCGGTGCTTTACTCAACGGAGCTACGCTGGTGCTGATTCCCAAGGAAACCGTCCTCAACGTGTCGGAGCTTGCTGATACGCTGGAGCGTGAACGAATCACTTCGGCTTTTATGACTGCTGTACTGTTCAATGCTGTTGTTGAATGGGATGTTCAATGTTTGAAACATGTGAGAAGGCTTTTCTTTGGCGGAGAGGCTGGATCCAAAAAGCATGTGGAGAAGGCTCTGCAGGTTCTGGGGAATGACCGGATTGCTAACGGATATGGTCCGACGGAAACGACCGTTTTTGCAGCGACTTATCTGGTCAATCAACGTTTGCTGGACTATAACACAGTTCCCATCGGAAGACCTGTTCACAATACCCAGGCTCATGTAATGAATCGAAAAGGACAACTTCAACCTGTTGGAGTACCTGGCGAGTTGTATATTTCCGGAGATGGACTTGCGCAAGGTTACCTGCATCAGGCTGAGTTAACCGAAGAACGTTTTGTAATCGGTTCTGCTGGAGAAAGAATGTACAGAACAGGCGACCTCGTTCGCTGGCTCCCGGATGGAAACCTCGAGTACATGGGAAGATTGGATCAGCAAGTGAAAATTCGTGGAAACCGGATTGAACTTGGCGAAATTGAGAGCAGGCTATCCAGGATTGAATCGATTCAGGATGCTGTGGTCATGACAGAGAAGGATGAGCAGGGACATACCTATTTATGCGCGTATATCGTCCCGAGTGATAACAAAACTCCTGTGTTGGACTGGAAAAAAGAGCTGAGGCAGACCCTGCCTGAATATATGGTTCCCAATACGTTCGTTACACTGGAAGCCTTTCCCATGACACTGAACGGTAAGCTCGACCGGAAGGCACTTCCCAAGCCCACGAGAAGACAGACCAACCATTTCGTTGCTCCAGCTAATGTGTTTGAAGAGAAATTAGCACGTATCTGGGAAGAGATTCTGGATATACAGAGCGTCGGAGTAGAGGAGCATTTCTTCGAAATTGGAGGACATTCACTTAAAGCTATGATGCTTGTGGCCAGAGTGCAGAAGGAAACCGGCGTAAAGGTTTCACTACAGGATGTATTCATCATGCCTACGATTCGGGAGATGGCCATGTGGATCATGGCAGCACGCTCGACAGACCACCCTGGAGAAGAACTTGTGCCCGTACCCTACAGGGACACGTACCCGGCGTCTTCTATCCAACAACGGATGTACATTGTTCAGCAAATGGAAAATGCAGGTGTAAGCTACAATATGCCTTTCCTGCTTCGGTTAAATGGCAAGCTGGATGTGAATGCCTTGGAGAGATCAATGCAGATGCTGATTCAGAGACATGAGGCATTGAGAACTTCATTCGAGTTACACCATGGTGAGCTGCGGCAGCGTATTCACGGACCTGATCAGATATCTCTTGAACCGTTGCGCCTCGAAAAAGCTTCATTAGCAGAGACGGAGGAATCGGCTATCCAGTCGTTTGCTGAACAATTCATCCAGCCATTTGATTTGGGAGAAGCTCCTTTGTTCCGAAGAGGTTTACTTCGGATTAACGAGGAGTGTCATGTGCTACTGCTTGACCTGCACCATATTATTTCGGATGGACGATCGATAGAGATTCTGATATCCGACTGGGTTCGGTTATATCAGGGGCAGTACCTTTCTGACCTGAGTGTGCAGTACAAGGATTATGCTGTCTGGGAACAGGAGAGATATCTTCAACAAGAGGCATATAACAAAAGTCAGGAGTACTGGTTGTCCTTGTACAAAATCGAAGTCCCTGTTCTTGAAATACCAACAGATCATCTACGCTCGCCGATCCGCCGTTTTGAGGGAAGTCGTGTGAACTTAACGTTAGAGCCTGCTCTCGTGAGTCAATTAAAAGATGCAGCAATGACCAATCAACAGACCTTATTTATGCTTATGATGGCATCCTATCAGATTTTGTTGTCCAAATATTCAGCTGCAGAAGATGTTATAGTGGGCACTCCTTTCACATGTAGAGATACCATCCAGCATGAACAAATGGTAGGCATGTTCGCCAACACGCTGGCACTTCGAAGTGAACCCAAGGCAGAACTGTCGGTAAGCGTATATCTGGAGAAGATGAGAGAAATTACGCTGGCAGCCTATCAATACGGCCGATATCCACTGGAAGACCTGATAGATCGCTTGTCACTGCCGTTTGATTCAAGTCGACATCCATTGTTCGACACGATGTTTATGTTACAGGATTCGGCAACAGCACAGATGCATATACCTGGACTTGAGGTCGAGTATGCAGAGTGGGATCATCATGCATCAAAATTTGACATGACATGGGTCTGCACATATTCCGAAGATGATATGACGTTATCGGTTGAATATCGAACGGATCTGTGGGAGTCACATACCGTAAAACGGATGTTACAACATTATGTACATTTGCTGCAGCAGATCGTGGCTTTCCCGGAACTGAAAATCGGGGAACTGGAGCTTGTAACCGAATCTGACATTGCACAGATAGATGAATGGAATAACAGCGATGCAGATTATCCTCAAAATGTTTCCGTAGCTGAGCTGTTTGAGCAGCAGGTTGAGCTCGGTAGCGCGAATCCGGCTGTCGTGATGGACGGGTACCGTGTTACGTATCAGGAGTTAAATGATCGCGTGAATCGTCTTGCACGATACCTTATTTCACAGGGCGTTCAGCCTGGGCAACGTGTCGGGCTCATCATGGACCGCTCCATTGAGGTCATTGTTGCAATGCTCGCCATTGTCAAGAGCGGGGGGGCGTACGTCCCTATTGATCCGAGCTTTCCAGCGGACAGGAAGACATTCATGTTAATGGATAGCGAGGCAAGGTGGTTGATTGCAGACCATCCTGATCAGATACCCAACTATGAAGGTGAAGCTCTGATTTTTAATGAAAATGTCTGGGCACACGAATCCAATCAGAATCCGGTTTTCACACGAAATAATGTGAATAACAGCGCATATGCCGAGTCTCCTGGACCGGAAGATCCCTTATATGTCATGTACACCTCTGGTTCCACCGGCACCCCAAAAGGGGTAATTACGACACACCGCAATGTGATCAAGACGGTAATTCATAATGGTTACGTGGATATCACCCCTGAGGACCGCCTGCTACAGATATCTAATTATGCTTTTGACGGATCGACTTTCGACATCTATGGTGCCCTGTTACACGGTGCTGAACTTGTTCTTTTGAAACGCGAAGAGGTGCTGGATGGGAGTGCTCTCGCCAAGGCCATTCGCGAACAACATATCACGATCGCTTTCATGACAACGGCACTATTTAACACACTGGTAGATCTGGATCCAGCATGCTTGAACGGGACTAGGAAAATTCTCTTTGGCGGTGAGAAAGTATCCGGGACACATGTCAAAAAGGCCGTTGATCTGCTTGGCAAGCATAGACTTGTACATGTATACGGTCCAACAGAAACGACGGTATTTGCCACATTTTACTCCATCGTTTCTGGTGAATACATTCCAATTGGTCAGCCAACGAATAACACAAAAGTGTATGTGCTGAACCATGAAGGCAAGCGATTGCCTGTTGGTATTCCCGGCGAGTTGCATATAGGTGGACAAGGACTTGCCCAAGGATATTTGGGACAACCGGAGCTCACCCGTGACAAATTTATAGCTAGCCCAGTTATTCCGGGAGAACGTCTATATCGGACTGGAGATTTGGTTAAATGGCTGCCGGATGGAAATCTGGAATTCATTGATCGAATTGACCATCAAGTGAAGATTCGAGGCAATCGGATCGAACTGGGGGAAGTAGAGGGACGCCTGCGTAAACTGTCAGGTATCCATGAAGCGATAGTGATGGCGGATCGTGACGATCAGGGTCACTCCTATCTATGTGCGTACACTTTACTTCAGGATGGAGAAGCCAAGCAGTCCTTTCAAGAACTGGTAACGATGTGGAAGCAGGAACTCAAGCAACAAATGCCAGAATATATGGTCCCAACCGTCTTTTCCATTTTGAATGAGATACCGCTTACTCCGAATGGAAAGATTGATCGGAAGAAGCTTCCGAAGCCGACAATTGTACGAGGGCAGCAATATGTTCCGGCAGAGAATCCGGTCCAACAGAGCTTGATTGAGATATGGGAAAGCGTTCTAGGCATTAAGAAGATAGGAATACAGGATCATTTCTTTGAATTGGGCGGACACTCTCTGAAAGCCATGTTACTAGTAGGCAAGATTCACCAGGAACTTGATGTCAGACTTACCCTGCTGGATGTATTCCAGGCCCCAATTCTTCGGGACATGGCTGGATGGATTCAGAAGGCCGCTCGGAATCAGTATAGAGCCATTGAGCCGGCTCCGGTGATGCAATCATATCCTGTTACATCAGTTCAGAAACAGATCTATTATGCCCAGCAATATGAAAACAGTGGAACAAGTTATAACATGCCGATGTTATTTGAAATCTCAGGAGCATTAGACACGGCTCGTCTGGAAGCATGTTTTAGACGGGTCATCGCACGCCATGAAGCCCTGCGGACATCATTCAACATGGAACATAGCGAATTAATTCAACGTATTCATTCGATAGATGAAGTGGATTGGAAGCTTGAAAGGTGGACTATGGATTCATTGGAATCCTCGATCCAGGAATCTGGTGGAACTGAAACAGATCCAATGTCTGGCGTGATGTCCACTTTTGTTAAGCCGTTTGATTTGGCAGAAGCACCGCTGATCAGGGCAAGTGTAATTGAAATCGATAGGGAACGGTATGTACTGGCGCTGGATACACATCACATTGTGTCTGACGGAGTATCTACTCATCTGATATATGATGAACTGTTTGATCTTTATCAGGTACGGGCACTTGATCCGATACGTGTTCAATACAAGGATTATGTGATGTGGAAGCAGAAACAGCAGACGAGCCGTACCTATGTGGAAGCACAGCAATTCTGGTTGGATCAGTACTCGGAATTTGAGAGTTCCGCAGAACTTCCAATGGATCGTGTACGTCCTGCCATCAGATCGTACCGGGGGGCATCCTATACATTTGGTTTGCCAAGTAAGAAGGTACAGGAATTGAAAAGAGCAGCTGCCGGTTACGGGGCTACTCCATTCATCCTTCTTTTATCGGTGTATGGCCTGATGTTATCTAAATATACGGGTGAAGAAGAAATAACCGTAGGGGCACCGATTGCCGGACGAGAACATGTAGATGTGGAGCCTACTGTGGGGATGTTTGTTAACACGCTGCCTTTGAAGCTTAATGCAGCTGCTGATCTGACGGTTGGTGAATATATCCAGCATGTCAAAAAATATATGCTGGCAGTACATGAACGTGGTATGTATTCTCTCAGTGATCTATTAGACAAACTTCATTTTTCTTTTCAGCCGAACCGAAACCCGTTATTTGACACACTGTTTGTACTGCAGGATATGACGCTTCCCGTCAAAACACTTCAAGATATATCTGTTCGCAAGTTGGACTGGCATGGACAGCAGGCCAAATTCGATATGTCCTGGGTATGGCATGAAGATGGGGATGAACTCGTGGCTGAGGTTGAATACAGTTCAGATTTATGGGACCGGGTTACCATCGAACAAATGACTCGTCATTATGTTTATTTGCTGGAACAACTATTGAATAGCATGGATACGAAACTGCGGGAGCTGGAGCTGCTTACCCCGCTAGAAAAAAAGTATTTTAGAGAGCTTAATAAAACCGATGCTGAATATCCAAGAGACTGGACTGTTACGGATGCATTTGAATCCATGGTATCAGAACAACCAGAACACGAGGCACTCCTGTACGGTACAGAGAGTGTGACTTATGGACAACTGAACGAACGCGTAAACCGGATGACGACATTACTCAAGCGACGTGGAATTAAGCCTGGTGACTACGTCGGACTGTTAACACATCGTAAACCTGAGATGATCATTGCCATCCTGGCGATATTAAAAGCAGGAGGAACGTATGTCCCTCTCGATCCCAAATTCCCTGAAGACCGACTAACATACATTTTACGGGACAGCGGAGCACAGTGGCTCATCATGGAGCAGTATCAGACCCTTGATTCCTACACGGGAACAATCATCCCCCTGCTCGAACCACAAGTTTATGCAGAGGGTAGTTCGATACAGACACCAATCTCCTATTCAGCAGAGCAGCCTGTCTATGTCATGTATACCTCGGGATCTACCGGAATGCCCAAAGGTGTGGTAACGAGTCACCGCAATGTAGTGAAAACCTGTATCAATAACGGATTCATTGAAATTGGGCGAGAGGATCGAATGTTACAGTTGTCCAATTATGCATTTGATGGCGCCACATATGAAATTTTTGGAGCACTTCTTAATGGCGCAACACTCGTGCTTATGCCTAATCAACATGTTCATGATGTGTCGTATCTTACACGCACATTGAGAAAAGAGAGGATCACGAGCCTCTTCATGACAACTTCCCTGTTCAACACGGTAGTTGATTATGACGTACACAGCCTGCGTGGTATGAGGAAACTGTTTATTGGCGGAGAAGCTGCCTCGGTGAATCATGTGATTAAAGCGTTGGATGTACTGGGAGAACATCGGATTGTAAATGGTTATGGCCCGACCGAGACGACCGTTTTTGCAACAACGTATTCCATTGATGAGAGAGTAAGGGAAACTGGGCGTGTTCCCATTGGCCGAGCCATTCATAATACAAGGCTCTATGTATTGAATACATGGGGCAAACCCCAACCTGTGGGAGTTCCTGGAGAATTGTACATCGGAGGCGAGGGTCTGGCTGCCGGATATTTGGGACAACCGGAGCTGACAGAAGAGAGATTTCTGGCCTGGCACATGGAAGGGGAAGATAGGGTCTATCGTACAGGAGACCTCGTAAGATGGTTAAAGGATGGCACCATTGAATATTTGGGTAGATTGGATCAGCAAGTGAAAATCCGTGGAAATCGGATTGAGCTGGCAGAGATCGAGGATCACATCCTTGCTCTAAAAGAGGTCAACGAAACTGTAGTTACCGCACATCGTGATGACCAAGGGCATTCCATGTTGGCGGCGTATGTTGTAATTGACCCTGCAAGTGTACTTGTCTTGAATGAAACGAAGAACGAGCATCAAGCTGAGAACTGGAGAAGAATCTTAAAAGAAACACTTCCTGAGTATATGATTCCATCCGTATTCATCGAGCTCTCATCCCTACCGCTTACACAGAACGGGAAGCTGGACCGAAAAGCTCTGCCTAAACCTGACCTTGCTAGACTGTCTTCAAATTATGTGGCTCCCTCAACACATACGGAGAAGGAACTGGCACAATTATGGACTGAAGTTCTGGACCTCGCACAAGCGGGCTTGCAAGATCATTTCTTCGAAATGGGCGGGCATTCACTGAAAGCAATGGTTCTCATAGCGAAGGTACAGGAGAAATGGGCTATCAAATTAAGCATGCCTGATTTATTTAATGCTCCAACGCTGCAACAGATGGCCTCCTTGATTGACCAAGGGGATAAGCAGAATCATACTCGGATTCCGCGCGTCAAAGAGCAAGAGGATTATCCGGTGTCGTCGGCACAGAAGAGATTATATCTGGTGGAACAGTTCGAGGATACCGGGACAAGTTACAATATGCCCATGGTACTGAGGATGAAAGGGAAACCCGATGTGATCCGTCTGGAGCTTGCGCTGAAAGGACTTATTCTTCGGCATGAATCACTAAGAACCTCCTTCAGAATGGTTGATGGTGAGCTGCGACAGCACATTCATGACCTGAAGGACATACATTGGAAACTGGAACTTATAACTGAACCTGAAACGCTTGCAGGTCTTGAGAGGAATGAACAGCTGGCTCGGTATATTGGCACATTTGTCCGGCCCTTCGATCTGGGATGTGCACCGCTTATGAGAGCAGGGTTATGTGTACTTTCAGACAGAGAATATGTGTTGGTCTTGGACATGCATCACATTGTTTCGGACGGAGTGACGACCGGAATTCTGTATCAGGATTTTATTCAACTCTATCAGGGACATCCTCTTGATGAGATGACAGTTCAATATAGGGATTACACAGTGTGGATGAGTGAACAGAAGAGCAAGTCGGCCTACCTGACGAGTGAAGATTACTGGCTTAAGCGGTACGAGAAAGACATCACCGTATTGGACATCCTCACAGAGGGTCGTCGCCCAAGCCGGCGACAATTCACAGGTTCTTCCCATACGTTTGAACTGAGTCCTCAGCTGAGTGGCGCAGTGAAACAGTTAGCACAACAGACAGATGCAACACTCTTCATGGTGATGTTGGCAGCGTATAACATTCTTCTGTCCAAGTACACGGGGGAAAAAGATATTGTTGTGGGCATTCCATTTGCGGGAAGGACTCATACGGATATATCTTCCGTTGCAGGCATGTTCGTTAACACGTTGGCGCTGAGACAAGAATTGTGTGGTGATCTCCGGATTCACGAGTGGATCGGTCATGTGCGCAGGGACACGTTGCTGGCTTATGAACATGGAGAGTACCCATTGAATGAACTTATTGAGAAGCTGCAAATCGCAAGAGATCCAGAGCGCAATCCGTTATTTGACACCATGTTTGTTCTACAGGATGCCAAGCCCCGGACGGTAGAACTGCAAGAGTTGCATATTGAACCTCTGGATTGGACGAGTAACACTTCTAAATTCGATATGACTTGGGTAGTTCACGAGAATCAGGAATCTCTTAAACTGACCATAGAATATGCGACAGACCTTTACGAGCATTCTCAGATGGAAAATATGGCGCTTCATTATGAGCATGTGTTAAGACAAATGTCCACCTCTCCGGACATATTACTGGACGAGATCAGGCTGATCACTCCTTCGGAAGAGCAGGAGATCCTGGGACAGTTCAACGACACTTACGCAGAGTATCCGCGTGATCGTACGATTAGCCAACTGTTTGAAACCCAAGCGTCGCTTCGTCCCCATCATACGGCGTTGCACTTTTATGGGGAGACGCTAACCTATCAGGAGCTTCACCAGAAGGCTTGTCAGCTTGCCAGCTATCTTGAGCAGAGCGGCTTACGCCGTGGAGATGCTGTCGGCTTGTTGGCAGACCGTTCGATTGACATGATTGTGTCGATCTTGGGAATCTTGCGAGCAGGAGGCGTATATGTTCCGCTGGATCCATCCTATCCACAAGAGAGAATGATCTACATGCTGGAACACTGTAATGCAAGAATGCTCGTTGCTCCATCGGATAGACTTCTCCCTGGGTTCAAAGGGTTCGTGGTTCCACTGGAAGAGTCCAGACGAACTCTATTAGAGAAAAACACATTATCTGTTCAATACGATGGTAATCCAACGACATTATCGGATGAAGCGACCATGCCAGCGTACATTATGTATACTTCGGGATCGACCGGATTACCGAAAGGTGTGGTCACTACACACCGAAATGTCATAAAGACTGCGATGAATAATGGATTTATCGATATCCGTGAACAGGATCGGATGTTACAGCTCTCCAACTATGCCTTTGACGGATCAACTTATGAGATCTTCGGTTCATTATTGAACGGGGCAACGCTTGTACTGATCAGCAGAGAGGACATGCTGGATATCAACAAGCTTTCCTCAATTATGAAGGGGCAACGGATCACATCTGCCTTTGTAACTAGTGTACTGTTTAATGCGCTGGTCGATCATGATGTAACCTGTCTGCAACATGTGCATCGATTATTCGTTGGAGGAGAGGCACTTTCCAAATCTCATGTCATGCAAGCTCATCAATATCTGGGAGACGACCGGATCGCGAATGGGTATGGTCCGACCGAAACAACTGTTTTTGCAACGACATATAATGTTGGGCGTAATCTGGCAGGTCACAGTTCGGTTCCTATTGGAAGACCCATTCATAATACGAAAGCCTATGTACTCAATGCGCAAGGCCATCTTTTACCTGTGGGTGTAGCCGGTGAACTGTACATTTCCGGTGAGGGTGTAGCAGAGAAATATGTTGGGGATCCGGATCTGACGCTGAACAAGTTTCTGGAAGATCCATTCTGTCCCGGTCAACGAATGTACCGGACAGGGGACAGAGTCCGCTGGATGTCTGATGGCTGTATAGAATTTCTTACACGGATCGATCATCAGGTCAAAATTCGTGGACACCGAATTGAACCGGGAGAGATTGAGTCTAGGCTGATACAGCATTCTGACGTACAGGAAGCGGTCGTTGTTCCTCGTCAGGACAATACAGGACATTATCTGTGTGCTTATATCGTTTCATCGGAAGGATTCCAAGAACAAGAGCTCAGAAAGTATGTTCAGCAGAGTTTGCCCGAATACATGGTGCCGTCGTATTTTATATCGATTGCCAAGCTCCCGGTAACGCGTAACGGTAAGCTGGATCGAGGTGCTCTCCCGGCACCGGATCTGAACATCATAAAAGGGGATTATCGTCCACCGGTAACTCAAGAAGAACAAATATTGGCCCAAGTCTGGTCAGAAGTACTGGGTGTGGAACGTGTGGGAATCGACGACAACTACTTTGTCCTCGGAGGGGATTCCATTAAATCCATACAGATTGCTTCAAGACTCACTCGTCATCAGCTCAGACTACAGGTCAAGCATTTGATGTTGTATCCGACAATCGCGGAGTGTGCCGAGTTTTTGGAACCTATGGAAACGAGGAAAGAGCAGCGAGACATCATTGAAGGAGACATCCCTCTCACTCCAATTCAACAATGGTTCTTTGCACAGGGGTACAGCAACATGAATCATTGGAATCAATCCATGATGCTATACAACCGAAAAGGGTGGGATACGGACACGGTAAATGAGGTGTTCCATAAACTTTGTGAGCACCACGATGCGCTACGTATCCGATTCGATATCCAGCCGGATGGTGTGGTACAGCGTGTTTCCCCAATAGACAAGGATAAGGATTTCCCTGTGGAAATACATGAAGTGGAAGCTGACGGGGATCATGCCCACCTTGAACGTCTTGCGACAGCGATTCAATCCAGGGTGAACCTGGGACATGACTTAATTCAGCTTGGTGTGTTCAGAACACCTGAAGGTGACCATCTGCTTATTGCTATGCATCACCTTATTATTGACGGTGTATCGTGGCGAATTCTGCTGGAAGATTTCCACTGCATGTATCAGGCTATTCTCATGGGGGACAAGACGGTGAAGTTGCCCGAGAAGACGGATTCTTATGGCTTCTGGAGTCGTGAACTTCAGAACGTAGCCACAGCGGAAGAGATGAAGCGTCAACAAGCATATTGGGACAAGCTAAATCAGAAAGCACTACAACTTCGCGATCATCACGATAAACCTGGTTTACTCAAGCATAGCAAAACAGTGACTTTGGAACTGGAACCTTACAGAACGCGACAGCTATTGACTGAAGTTCATCGTGCGTATCACACCGAAGTTATGGATATTCTGTTGACGGCCCTCTCCATGACGTATGCAAAAGACATTGTTATCGATCTTGAAGGACACGGTAGAGAAGGCATACTGGACCATGTGGATACCACAAGGACCGTAGGCTGGTTTACCACGATCTATCCTGTGCTTCTCCGTACAACTCATGAAGAACTTGGTGAAGCGCTGCGTCATACGAAAGAAATGCTTCGTGGCATTCCTGGCAAGGGAACCGGGTATTCAATCCTGAAATATCTGACTACCGAGTGCGCTTTTGAGGGGGCGGCGTGTGATCCCGACATTGTCTTTAATTATCTGGGGCAATTTGGAGGAAATACACAAGGCGAGTCGTTCGCCATGTCACCCATGCCTATGGGGGAATTGATCAGTCCACTTAACCGAATGTCCCATTTTGAAGAGTGGAACTGTGTAGTCGATCAGGGGAAATTCCAACTGATCCTTCGCTATGATCCTTCAAGAATGGATGAGAGAGAGGCTATGGAGCAAGTAGCCCGCTATGGCTCGAATCTGGAGAGATTGATTGTACACTGCCTGACTCGTGAAGCCGAGGAATTTACACCCAGCGACTTTAGCGATGCAGATCTCACGTTGGATGAACTTGATGATATCTCGGATATCATTGGCAAGCTGTGAGCATTCCGGAGATTTCCGAGATTGAACAGGGGATCTCCGGGGCTCCTTCGGCTATCTATAGATTTAAGGGGAGGACATAAGGGATGATGAACAAACCGGAAATTGCTGATATTTATCCATTATCTCCAATGCAAGAAGCACTGCTGTTTCATTCGCTTTACGACCAGGGAGACGTATATTTCGAGCAAATGACTTTTACGATTGATGGGTTCGTCGATGTTAAGGCATTGGAACGCTCAATGAACAAAGTTATCGAGAGATATGATACGCTGCGGACGATTTTTATTCACGACAAAATCAACAAGCCGAGACAAATCGTGTTGCGAAACAGAAAAGTTAAATTGGAATACATTCAATTGACCGAGCCTGATCCTATCGAACAACGGAAGATGATCCGGCAGATAGCGGAAGAAGATCGCCAGCGGTCTTTTGATTTGTCCAAAGATATCCTGCTACGCTTGCAAATGATCCAAACCGGCCCGGCGGCATATACGCTGATCTGGAGCAATCATCATATTCTAATTGATGGATGGTGCCTGGGTATCATTTTTCAGGAGTGGTTCTCCCTCTACAAACAGGAGATTCACGGAACACCTGCACAACTTGATCGTGTTATTCCCTATAAACGATATATTAAATGGTTGGGTGAACAGCAGGAGTTCGAAGCCAGAACCTATTGGAAGAATTATCTCGCTGGTTATGAGATCGGAGCGGACTTCCCTGCGGAAATAGCTTCGAATTCAGCGGAACCACCGTCGATTCAGGAGATTACGTTTAATTTGGGCAAGGGGCTGACAGATCAATTAATGGATGTTAGCCGTAAATATCAGGTCACGATGAGCAGTCTTTTTCAGACATTATGGGGAGTAGTACTTCAATACTACAGCAATTCTGACGATGTGGTTTTTGGAACTGTAGTATCTGGAAGGTCGGCTGCCATACCGAATGTGGAGAAAATTGTAGGTTTGTTCATTAACGCTGTACCCGTAAGAATAACGTCGGATGAGAAACAGTCATTTGCCCAATTACTGAAAGAGACACACCAAAATTCCATTTTGTCCGAGGAGTACAGCTATCTGTCTCTCGCTGAAGTGCAGGCGGAAGCGGGTCAGAATGGTCAGCTTTTTAATCATATCATGGTGTATGAAAACTACCCGTCCAGTGCCAGCATGTTTGATACCAAACAGTTTGAACTGGGATTTGATATTACTTCCATTGAAGCCTATGAACATACCAATTATGATCTGAACATTTCCATAGGTCCAGGTGAGGAGATTCGGGTCAAGATCAATTACAACCAGCAGGTATATTCGGGTTCTTTTATCGAGCGATTGTTTGTACACCTGAAGCAAGCCTGTCTAATCATCGCGCGAGAACCCGAGATAAGTGTTTCAGATATTCGTATCCTGACCCCGGAAGAAAACAATATGTTGGCGAAAGGAAACGAGACCACAGCAGACTATCCGAGGGACCAGTCCATTTCAGAATTATTTATTCGACAGGTAGAGTTATATCCTGATCATCCAGCGATTCAATTAGCTTACCAGACATGGACTTATGCAGAACTCCATGCTCTGGTTGAAGAGTGGGCCCAAGCTATACAATGGCATGGCATAAAGCCAGGAGACAAGGTAGGTCTGGTTGCCCGGAAATCCATGGAGATGATCGCAGGCATGTTGGCTATTATTCGGGCTGGCGCTGCCTATATTCCACTTGACCCCACATTTCCGGCCGAAAGATTGACCCATATGCTTCATGATAGTGGTGCACGATCCTTGCTTCGTTTCACTGAATTAGAATTGCCCAACTATGAGGGAGATATCTTAACCTCGGACATGTTGATGATGCATGAACGTTCATTTAACACGAACAATCACCAAGAGATTGAATTCCTTTCGGGTCCACGGGATGCCGCGTACATTATCTATACTTCAGGTTCAACTGGAAAACCGAAGGGTGTGGTTGCAACTCATCAAAATATCATCAAGACTGTGCGAAATAATGGTTATGTGGAACTGAACTCCAAAGATCGGATTCTGCAAATTTCGAATTATGCTTTTGATGGGGCTACCTTCGATATATACGGGGCATTGTTGAATGGCTCGACGCTTGTACTGACTACTGAAGAACAGATGCAGAGTGTAGCTTCGCTTGCCGATATGTTCACCAAGGAAAAAATTACGGTCGCTTTTATGACAACTGCGCTATTTAACACGATGGTGGATTGGAACCCGAGCTGTTTCAGCAAGGTAAGACATCTTCTGTTTGGCGGTGAGAAAGCTTCAATCAGGCATCTGAACAAAGCATTTGCTGTCTTGGGACCAGAACGATTATTGCACATGTATGGGCCAACAGAAACGACGGTTTATGCGACATATTATCCGATTACGCGGCCTGATCTCGTACCCATAGGCAAACCAATCCACAACACCACTGCTTATGTCATGAACTCCAAACGTAATCCAATGCCTATTGGTGTGACGGGAGAATTATACATTGGCGGTGAAGGGTTGGCCAGTTACCTGAATGCTCCAGAATTGATGCTGGAACGCTTTGTAGATAACCCATATGCTCCGAATGAGAAAATGTATAAAACTGGGGATTTGGTTAAACGTCTGCCTGATGGAAATTTGGAGTTTGTAGACCGTAAGGATCATCAGGTCAAAATCAGGGGTCACCGCATTGAGCTGGGAGAGGTGCAGGAGAAGATGAGGGCTCTTTCCGGAGTGGAAGATGTTCTTGTTACAACATGGCAGGATGCGCAGGGGAGTTCCAACTTAAGTGCATATATCATCCCCGTTCAATATGCAGAGGCTCATGTGGAGCAGAATCAGCAAATTCAGGATTGGAAGTTGGCGTTGAGAGCCCGTTTACCAGAATATATGATTCCTGCTGAATTCCAGATTCTTCGTGCATTTCCGCTTAATTCGAATGGAAAAATCGATCGGAAAAACCTTCCTATTCCAAAGGTGATGGGTCAAACCAAAAATCAGCCACTGTCTGGAGATACCGAACAGAAGCTGGCTCAGATCTGGGAAGATGTATTGGGCATTAAACCAGGTGCCGGGGATCACTTTTTTGAACTTGGGGGGCACTCGTTAAAAGCTATGATGCTGGTAGCCAAAATACATAAGGAGATGGACGTAAAACTTTCCTTGCATGAAGTGTTCCGTGCAGCAGTACTGCGGGACATGTCTGTATGCATTGAAAATTCTCGCAAAAGTGTATATAAGGCTATTCCTGCCGCGGGAGTACAAGAATCGTACCCAGTATCCGCATCGCAAAAAAGAGTCTACATTGCACAACAGCTGGCTCCATTGGAGACCAGCTACAATATGCCGATGGTACTGGAGATTGAAGGTAAGCTTAACCGCGATAAGCTTGAGAAGGCCTTCATACAGCTTATACAACGGCACGAGGTTCTAAGGACGCGTTTCATCTGGTCTGGTGAACACTTGCGGCAACATATTCTGGAACCCGCGGAATTAAGCTGGGGTCTAATCTACTATGAGATGCAAGAGCAACAAGAGGGAGCGTATCTCAGCACCGATATCCTGTATGATCAAAAAACGATGATTGCCTCACATCTTGAGACATTTGTACAGCCATTTGATCTTTCAACCGGTCCGTTGATCCGTGCAGCCCTTGCTGAAGTCACATCCGATCGAAGTCTCTTGTTCATTGATATTCATCACATCGTATCTGATGGTGTATCCACCGGAATCATTTATAAAGAACTGACCCGGTTATACGAGGGCGAAGAGTTGTCACCCGTAAATCTACACTATAAAGACTACTCCGTATACGAACAGAATGAGCGAACAAGTCAGAGATATGAGGATAATCGGAAATACTGGTGTGCTCAATTCGAAGGTGAACTCCCGAGTACAGAGATTGTACCTGATTATATCAGGCCTTCCGTTCGATCTTATGAGGGGCATTCGATCTCATTTCAACTTGAATCTGAGCTCACGGATCGCCTAAAAAGTCTTGCTGCTAAGCATAAAACCACACTATATGTTGTCTTGCTGGCTGCCTATAATATCATGTTATCCAAATATACCGGAGAAGAGGATATTGTGGTCGGTTCACCCACAGCCGGAAGATATCACGAAGATGTTCAGCCTATGGTAGGCATGTTCGTCAATACGCTGGCCCTGCGTAATCAGGTGCCAGGTGAACTCACAGTGGATGAATTCATAGGTCGGGTGAAGTCCAATTTTGTTGAGGCGCAAGAGCATGGAGAGTTCCCTCTGGAGGACCTGCTTGAGCATCTTCAACTGTCAAGGGATCTTAGCCGGCATCCGTTGTTTGATACCCTTTTTGTACTGCAAAATATGGATATTCACCCAATCCAACTGACGGGAACTACATTTACTGCTGCGGAGTGGGACTGGAATCATGCAAAATTTGATATGACATGGGGATGCCAAGAGGATCGCCATGGCTTGAACTGGACAGTGGAATATGCTTCCTCCATCTATAAAGAGTCAACCATTCTGAAGATGATTGATCACTTCAAAAACATACTTGTACAAATGGGTGATGCCCGCTTCATGAGGCTGAAGGAAATCCATTTGTTAACGAACGATGAGCAATCCGCTATGCTTGCTTGGAATGAAACTCAGGCAGAATATCCACGTCAATCCAGTATTTCGTCAGCAATTGAGGAGCAGGCTGCCCGAACTCCTGATCAGATTGCGGTCATGGATAAATATCAGAGCTTGACATACAGGGAATTCAACGAAGTAACAGATCAATTTGCACGCGTACTGATGGAAAAAGGAATGAAGCAAGGAGATGTTGCAGGTCTGTTGACAGATCGTTCTTTGGGAATGATCATAGCTATTTTTGGGATTCTCAAGACAGGTGCTATGTATATTCCTATTGATCCTTCCTTTCCCGAAGAACGCAAGCGTTTCATTATGGAAGACAGCAAGGCCAATTGGCTGATCACAGCCAATGAATTAACTATGGCTGGATGTACAACACATCATCTGTCACTTGATGTAATACTTCAAGAGGCAGCAAGGACGAAGCAACAGATCAGAAATTGGAAGTTGCCAGCAATCCCACCGGAAGCAACAGCGTATATGATGTACACTTCGGGCTCGACCGGTAAGCCCAAAGGGGTTATGACCAGTCATCGAAATATTATTAAGACAGCCATTCACAATGGCTTCAGTGAACTATCCCCTGCCGATCGGGTACTTCAAGTATCCAATTATGCATTCGATGGCTCAACCTATGAGATTTTCGGGGCACTATTAAATGGTGCATCACTCCTATTAATCGCCAAACATACGTTACTCGATGCTGCCGAACTGGCCAGAACGATGGATGAACAACGAATTACGTCGGCCTTTATGACGACGACATTGTTCAATACGATGGTCGACTATGACGTTACGTGCTTCAAGCATGTGAGAAAACTATTCTTTGGTGGAGAGAGCGCATCGATTAAACATGTACTGAAAGCACTGGATTACTTGGGGGAGCATCGTGTTGTGAATGGGTACGGACCGACAGAAACCACTGTTTTTGCTGCGACATATTCGGTTGAAAACAGTTTGCGTCAACATGCACGGGTTCCCATCGGAAGGCCGATACACAATACACGACTATATGTGCTTAATCCATGGAACCAATTGCAGCCTATAGGGGTTCCTGGTGAGCTGTACATCGGGGGGGAAGGTGTATCGAAAGGATATCTGAACCAGCCCGGTTTGACGGAAGAGCGCTTTGTTCCAGATCCATTTGTCCCTGGAGAAACGATATATCGGACAGGAGATTTAGTGGTTTGGAGAGAGGATGGCCAACTGGAGTACTTGGCAAGAATGGACAATCAGATCAAAATTCGGGGCAACCGGATAGAACTCGGTGAGATTGAAACCAGATTGAAAGAAATTCCCTCCGTGAATGAAGCAGTGTTAATTGCGCGCAAAGAGGAGCGTGGCGAGGGTTCCCTTCTTTGTGCATATGTAGTGCCCGAAGATCTTGCTACGAAGCAAATGGACAGCTCCGATCTGGTTTCTAAGTGGAAGGATGAATTGAGACAGTCACTTCCGGAATATATGATTCCTGCATTTATTCTTATTGTGGACACCATACCGATGACATCCAATGGTAAGGTGGATCATGCTGCTCTTCCCAAGCCTTCGGCTAAATGGAATACGGCGGAGGTCATACAGCCTGAGAACCCGTATGAAGAGCAGTTGCAGCATATCTGGTCCGAAGTTCTCGGGAAGGATTTTCCGGGTATGTTGGAATCATTTCTCGATCTTGGAGGACACTCGCTTAAAGCGATGACCATAGTAGCCAAAATACACCAGAAGTTTGATGTAAAGCTAAGCCTTCAGGATATCTTCAGCCATCCTACCATTCGGGAGCAGGCAATGCTTATCCAGGGGAACGACAAGCTTCACAGGCATGTCTCTCTCCCTACTGTGAATCCGGATAAAAGTTATAATGTGACTTCTGCTCAGAGAAGATTGTATATCATTCAGCAAAATGAAAATATGGGTACCAGTTATAATATGCCCATGGTATTACGAATTGAAGGTCATCTGAATATTGAACGACTCGAAAACGCTCTGCTTCAGTTGATTGAGCGCCATGAGTCCTTACGAACCTCTTTCTTGGTGGAAGATGATGAGGTTAGACAACAGGTACACGCGCTGGACGAACTGGACTGGAAACTTGCTATGACAGAAGTAAATAATGGCACATCACAATACGGGTCTATAGATCATGACGAGGCGTCATGGGTTACATCATGTATTTTTCCTTTTGACTTGTCAGCTCCAAGCTTGTTTAGAGCTTATGTCCGCAAGCAATCGGATACGCAGCATCTATTATTGCTGGATGTTCACCATATCGTTTCGGATGGGATATCAACAGCGATTATGTACGACGAGTTATTCAGAATATATGAAGATGAAGAGCTGCCGCTTCTGCAAAAACAGTATAAAGATTACGCTGCCTATGAGCAGCTACAGCGATCAACGGAAGCCTACAGTGCTGCTCGTGATTATTGGCATCGACTGTATGAGGGAGAGCTGCCGGTATTGGACTTCCCTCTGGAGAATGTGCGTCCACGAGTACAATGCTATGAAGGAGCGCAGCATACATTCCTGCTGGGTGACGTTCTTGCCAAGCGCCTGACCGATCTCGCGGCGAGCCAGGATACAACCTTGTATGTACCGCTGTTAGCCGCATATTACATTCTGCTATCCAAATATAGCGGACAGGAAGATATCATTGTGGGTACACCGATCGCAGGCAGAGATCATGTCGAAACGGCTTCCATGGTGGGGATGTTTGTTAAAACGTTGCCTTTGCGCAGCGAAATCAAGCCGGAACTTACGGTTGCAGGGTACATGGCATCATTGAAGCAACGTGTACTGGATTGCTCCAATCATGCGCTGTACCCACTTGAAGAGCTGCTGGATCATCTGCAAATGGTCAGGGAGCCGAGTCGTCATCCCCTGTTTGAAACGTTATTTGTACTACAGAACATGAACATGGCTCAGTTAAAGGCGGATCAGCTAAATATTGATCAGATGGAGACAACAACAGGGCGATCCAAGTTTGAGATGACTTGGGCTGGACATGAGTTGAAAGAAGACATCTCCATGACGATTGAATATAATACCGACTTGTTTTCCCATGCCAGGATCCAACAAGTGTCTTCCCATTATGCGTACATTCTTGAACAGATGGTCAACGATCCCAATCTGAGTCTCAACGATATTGAATTGTGTACATTGGAGGAAAGCCTGTACTTTGAGAAGATTGAAGGACAAGTTGTTGATTATCCAAGAGAAGAAACAATACCAGTGCGGTTTGAAAAACAAGTGAGACAGCACGGAGATCGTCCTGCGTTGATCATGGGCTCCCTGAGCATGACCTATAGTGAGCTGGGTATGAATGTTAAACGGATGGCTGAAACGTTAAAACAGGAAGGGGTTCGTCCGGGAGACAGAGTCGGATTGTTAACGGATCGCTCTATGGGAATGATCGTGTCCATTCTCGGCATTCTAAAATCCGGAGCCACATACGTTCCACTTGATCCGGGTTTTCCACAAGAGCGCATGGCCTACATGCTTGAAGATAGCCAGGCACAATTGCTCATTGCTGAACAAGGTCGAGCAGTTCACGGCTTTTCTGGGAAAACGATGGTGTTAAATGAACAGTGCTGGAGTGGACCTTTTAATGAAGAGTTCGAGTCGGATCAAAAATCCCAACCGGATCATGCAGCTTATGTGATGTATACATCGGGTTCAACCGGGAAACCAAAAGGAGTCGTAACCACACATCGTAACATTATGAAAACCAGTATCGGGAATGGGTTCATTGACATGATGCCTACGGATAGGGTACTGCAGTTGTCCAATTATGCTTTTGACGGATCGACTTATGACATTTTCGGAGCTTTGCTGAATGGTTCCGCGCTTATCTTGATTTCCAGAGAGGACATGCTGCATATTACAGAACTGGCCCGTACATTGGATGAACAGCGAATTACAACTGTCTTCATGACGACGGCTCTGTTTAATACGCTGGTAGACTTCGACTTGAGTTGTCTGAAACATGTGCGAAGACTGTTTTTTGGTGGGGAGCCCGGTTCCAGAAAACATGTCCTGAAGGCACTGGATTATCTTGGTCCCCATCGCATTATTAATTGTTACGGCCCAACGGAAACGACTGTTTTTGCAACAACATTCTCTGTGGACGAGAGTATGCGGGACAGAAGCAATGTGCCTATAGGCTGCCCAGTTCACAATACACAGGTATATGTGCTTAATCCGTGGGGAAAGAGACAGCCAATTGGGGTACCCGGAGAACTCTATATCGGAGGAGAAGGACTGGCACTGGGTTATTTGAATCAACCAGCATTGACGGAAGAGCGATTTGGTAAGAATCCGCTGAAGTCAGGAACAAGACTCTATCGTACAGGAGATTTGGTGAAGTGGTTACCTGATGGAAACTTGGAATTCCTGGATCGTTTGGATCAGCAGGTCAAAATTCGTGGCAATCGAGTGGAGCTGACAGAGGTTGAAAGCAGGCTTCTTGTATTGCCGGAGGTTAAAGAGGCGATGGTAACATCTGGACGGGATGAGCAAGGGCACTCCTTTCTCTCAGCATATATCGTTCCTCATTCGACATCTGAGCCTAGGCTGGCGGGTATTATTCGGGAACAGTTGCTTCACGATCTTCCAGATTATATGGTGCCTTCAACATACACCTTGCTTGACTCTTTTCCGCTCACCAGTAATGGCAAAGTGGATAAGAGAATGCTTCCGAATCCACAGCCCCTGTTAACCGAGAGTTATGTTGCACCAACCAATCCGCTCGAAGCTGAACTGGCCCAAATTTGGACCAATGTTCTGGGGTTATCAAGAGTGGGCATTCACGACCATTTCTTTGAACTGGGAGGACATTCTCTCAAGGCTATGTCTCTTATTGCCCAGATCCATAAAGCTTTTGATGTAAAGTTGACGGTACAGGATGTGTTTACTTACACTTCCGTGCTGGATCAGTCCAAGTTTATTCAAAAAGCTAGAGGGACCCATCGTTATGCATCGCTGCAACCTGTGACGGTTCAAGATACCTATCCTGCTTCGTCGGCTCAGAAGAGACTATTTTTCCTTCAGCATATGGATCAGCAGAGTACCAGCTACAATATGCCAATGATATTTGAAATTGAAGGTGAACTTTCTGCTGAGCGACTCGAGGAAGCTTTTATCTCCCTGATCCATAGACATGAATCTTTGCGTACGTCTTTTGAACTTGTTCAAGGGGATCTCAGACAGCGTATATGGCCTGCAGCAGACTTGGAGTGGAGGATGGAGCGTGCATTGGCTGAACGGAAGGAAACAGCTACAACTGATACAAAGACGTACGTTCATTCGTTCATTCGCCCCTTCAACCTCAGAGATCACAAGTCGCTTATTCGTGCAGGCTTGTTAAGTACTTCAGCAAATAAGCATATTCTGGTTGTGGATACTCACCATATTGTTTCTGATGGTACATCGACCGGTATTATCTTCAGTGAACTGTTTCAGTTGTATGAACAACAAAAGTTTGAGCCGCTTCCTGTTCAGTACAAGGAGTATGCTGTCTGGGAACAGGAACAGAAGAACGCAGAAAGCTATCGAAGCAGTGGGGAATACTGGCTGAATCAATTCCAAGGTGAACTCTCGGTGCTGAATCTTCCTTATGACAATTCCTATGGCAGAACGGATAGAGCTACTGGGGCACGAGTAGAGATGCAGCTTGGAACAGAGCTGACTGAACAGCTGCAGATGCAGGCAGAAGAGAATAAAACAACGTTGTATACGGTAATGATGGCGGGCTATTCCATCCTGTTGTCCAAATATGCCGGACAGGAGGATATCATCATCGGTGTACCTACAGCCGGGCGGGAACATGCAGATACTGCATCCGTGGTTGGCATGTTCGTGAATACTTTGGCATTGAGATTGAGGCCCAAGGGAGAGATCGAAGTAGAGAGATACATTCAACAGGTTCACACCCAGTTGCTGCAGGGCTACGAACATGGGATGTATGCTCTTGAGGAGTTAATTGAACAGCTGGCATTGCCCAGAGAACTGAACCGCCATCCACTATTTGATACGATGTTTGTGTTGCAGAACATGGAGCACTCATCACCTGAAGCGAGTTCGATCTCCATACGTCAGATGCCTTCTGGATCGAGTGAGCCCAAGTTTGATATGACATGGGGAAGTGTTGAGCACGCTGGAGGCCTGAGCCTAACCGTTGAATATAATGAAAATCTGTTCTCTTCGGAAACGATTGAGCGCATGATGCATCATTATGAACATATTTTGCAGCAAATGGTGATCCGCCCTTATGAGCAAATCATGAAGATTGAGATGTGTACTCCGGAGGAAAGGCTGCACCTGGCAAGTCTCGAAGGAGAGATCGTAGATTACCCGAGAGAAGAAACGATATCACAGAGGTTTGAAAAGCAAGTGCTGCAATATGGGGATCGTCCTTCCGTTGTGATGGGTACGGAGGAGATAACCTATGGGGAGTTGGAGATGAGGGCCAATCAGCTTGCAGAGATACTCCGACTGAAGGGAATCGCCTCGGGTGGAGTGGTAGGATTACTGGCTAATCGCTCCATAGGCATGATCGTATCCATTATGGGGATTTTGAAGGTGGGAGCTGTATATGTACCGCTTGATCCGACTTTCCCGGAAGACAGGTTAGCCTACATGCTGAGAGATAGCCAAGCCCAACTATTGATATCTGAAGTTAATCTGGGCGTACCTGATTTTCAGGGTCAAACGATATTGCTAGACGAACGCTTATGGGGTGAAATGGCCAAGGAAGAGGTTGTATCTAACCGGGTTCAAACGTGGACGGCTGATTCACCTGCCTATGTCATGTACACTTCTGGATCGACTGGTGCACCCAAAGGAGTCGTCACCACGCATCGGAATATCATGAGAACAAGTGTGAATAATGGGTTCATGGATATGGGGCCGGAAGATCGGGTTTTGCAGTTGTCCAACTATGCATTCGATGGATCAACCTATGAAATATTTGGCGCATTGCTTAATGGGGCTGTTCTGGTGCTGATTCCCAGGGAGGACGTTGTACACACAGCTGAACTTGCCAGAACGCTGAAAGAAGAGCGGATTTCCTCTGCTTTTATGACGGCTGCACTGTTCAATACCCTTGTGGATTATGATGTGACCAGTCTGACACATGTTCGCAAACTGTTTTTTGGCGGCGAAGCAGCCTCCCGAAGTCATGTTCTAAAGGCTCTGGATTATCTGGGTCCACACCGATTGGCTAACGGATACGGACCTACAGAGACGACCGTTTTTGCTGCAACCTATACTGTGGATGAAACGCTGAGAGATAGACGGAATGTACCTATTGGGCGTCCGGTTCACAATACCAAAGTCTACGTGCTTAACCGTTGGGGACAAAGACAGCCGATTGGTGTTCCAGGGGAACTCTATGTTGGTGGAGATGGCCTGGCCTTGGGATATCTCAATCAGCCTGCGCAGACATCAGAACGATTCATTGAAAGTGTTATTACACCTGGAGAGATCATTTATCGCACTGGCGATTTGGTCAGATGGTTGCCTGATGGAAATCTGGAATATTTGGATCGCCTGGATCAGCAAGTCAAAATTCGTGGCAATCGCATTGAACTTCCCGAAATCGAGGATCACTTGATATCACTACCTGAAGTGAGGGAGGCTGTAGTTGTTCCCAAACGGGACAAACAAGGCCATTCCTATCTTGTGGCCTATGTTGTACTGCAATGGGAAGAACAGGCTGCACAGGAACAACTGGCTCATATCAGGCAAGAGTTAAGTTCAATGCTTCCACAGTATATGATCCCGTCTAGATTTGAGTTTCTGAATAATCTGCCGCGCAACTCCAATGGAAAAATAGATCGAAGAGCCCTGCCAGAGCCAGTCAATCAACTGACGAGTGGCTATTGTGCCCCGCAAAATGCGCTTGAACAGGATTTGGCATTGATCTGGGCAGAGGTACTTGACATTGAACGTGCAGGTACAGAGGATCATTTCTTTGAACACGGTGGACATTCACTGAAAGCCATGATGTTAAATACACTTATCCAAGAGCAGCTTCATATCCGGATAGATCTGCAGGATGTATTTAAGTATCCGACGATAAAGTTGTTGGCCGCTTACATCCAGCAGCAAGGAGCAGCCCTTTATCATGATGAATATGAGCCTATTCAGCCTGCACTTGAACAGAGCACCTATCCTGCAACGCCTTATCAAGCTTACGGTTTCGAAGCAAGCGAGGACAATAATCATTGGAATATGCCAATGGCATTCCATATCAAGGGAAGACTTCAGGCGAAGCGGCTGGAGAATAGTTTTAGGGCTTTAATTGAACGCCATGAAGCTCTGCGTACCTCATTGCACAACGAGGGAGGACAAGTGGTTCAGCGTATTCACCAAAGGACTCCTTTTGACCTGATTCAAGAGAACGTTGAGTCAGAGTCAGACAGAATACGTATCATGGAATCTTTTATTCAACCGTTCAATGCAGCACGGCCACTACTTCTTCGTGCGAAGCTTCTCCATATGGGAGAAGAGGATCATGTGCTTCTGATGGATATGCATCACGCCATATCGGATGGTACATCCGTAGGCATTCTGATGCACGAGTTGATTCAGCTCTATCAGGGGATAACGCTTCCGCTTGTCCAGTTACAATATAAAGATTATGCCGTTTGGCAAAGGGACAGGCTTGATCGGGGAGGATATGCAGAATCCCAAATCTTCTGGAAGGAAGTACTTCGCGGCTACGAACCTTTTACGGTAAGTAGCGAACGTGTAAGTGACAAGGATATCATTTCTTATGTGGGAGATCAGATAGTTGTGAAGCTACCTGAAAGCCATCTCGTACAACTTAGAGAAAAGCTCCATGATTCAAGCTTAACGGACTACGCTATTTTATTTTCGGTATATCTGCTTACGTTGCATCAGAAGACGGAGAGAACGGACCTGATTGTAGGAACGTATGCATTTGGCAGAAGAAGACCTGAATTGCAGGACACGGTTGGTTTGTTTATTAATTCAATTCCCTTGCGAAATATAATATCAACAGGTGATACGTATCACCAATATCTTCTTAAGCTCCAGGCTAACCAAATAGATGCATTTGATCATCAGGATTATCCATTTGAAAAAATGATGGAAGATGCAGGTTTCTCTTCTGCACCCGATGGGGATTTGCTGTTTGATACCATGTTTAACCTCAACAATTTTGCTCAGCGCTCTGTAGAAACTTCTGAAATTCAGATTACTCCATTCAAGTATGAATGGAAGTTCAGTGAGTATGAGATCTATGTTACAGCTCAGAAAGTTGGAGAACATTTCAGTATCCACTTTGACTATCGGGTGGCAAGTTTCACCCGGGAGGATATGGAGCAGTTTACCAATCAGTATCTGAGGTTATTCGAACATATTGTGGAGGAGCCTCATATTCTTATTGATCATCTGAATCAGATGAACCATTGGAAAGATTCTGTGATACACTAATATAAACCATTCATAGGAGGAGAAAAACATGAGCAAATTTTTCAAATTCGGAGTTGTAAGGGACGAGGAAGTACCCGAAGAGATCAATGAATTGGTGGAAGAAACAGAGAAACTGCCTGAGACGATTAGACAGGAATTAAGCGACGCTTTCAAAGAAGAAGATGAAGATAAAAATAAATAAATTGATAATAATCTAAGTTTTCATAATGTACCCTCTTGCAAATCTCAGGAAAATATGAGATATGTAAGAGGGTACATACATAAAGTGCATTGACGGAAAAATTTGGGTGTGATACTATTAGACTGAATGGTCAGTCTTTTGATGGAGGGGTCTTCAATCGAAGTCAAACGGAGAAAAGATGTTGCTCAGATCAAGAAAGATATCGCTCGTAATACCAAAGAGTTATTTGCCCAAAAGGGATATAGTGCAACCTCTATGGAGGACATATGTACAATTAACAATCGAAGTAAAGGCAGTATATATTATCATTTCAAAAGTAAGGAAGAACTCTTCATGTATCTCATCAAACTCAATAACGAAGAGTGGATGGATTCATGGCTGGAAAAGGAACATCAGTACGAGACTTCCGTAGATAAACTGTATGGTCTTGCAGATCATTATGTTGACGATTTGGCGAATCCGCTCAATCATTCGATTAACGAGTTTGTCTCAGGTCAAGTGGTCAGTCAAGAGATGCTGGATGAGATGCTTTCCCTGATCCGAATTCCTTATATGACTTATGAGCGGATCATCTCGAAAGGGATTGAGGATGGCGAATTGAAACCGGAAGATCCACAAGACTTAATGCACATTATTAACGGTCTTTTTAACGGATTAAGCACACTTTATTATGAGAAGGATCTGACCGATATCAGACGACTCTACAAAAAAGGTATTGCCAGCATGCTAGTGGGCATCCAACAACTTCAACAATGAAAAGCTGATGTATAATCAGTTTTTCTTTTGAAAATTAATAAACCGGACAGTCGGTTTAAAGGGAGATGGAGAATGAGCACATTGTTCAGGAACAAAGCTTTTCTTATCGTCACGGGGTCTGATCTACTGCAAAATCTGGCTATATGGATACGAAATATGGCGATCCTCTATTATGTGATGGATCAAACCCAGGGCAACCCCATAGCGGTCTCGCTTATAACGGTCCTTGAGTACGCTCCGATTTTTGTTTTCTCCATCATTGGCGGTGCACTTGCTGATCGCTGGAATCCCAAACGTACAATGATACTGGGCGACATGCTCAGTGCATTATCCATTGTAATGATTATTGTCGTCTTGTCTTCTGGTTATTGGCAGATTTTATATGTCGCCACTTTTGTATCCTCTATCGTTAGTCAGTTTTCACAGCCATCATCCGTGAAAATTGTGAAGCGAAATGTAGAGGAAGAGCATGTGCAGTCTGCAATTGCCATTACACAGAGTGGTCAATCTCTTTTCTTAATTCTCGGGCCTATCGTCGGAACTTTCATATATACCGTTATGGGGATTCAAACTTCAATGTATGCATTACTTATTTTGTTCATGACCTCCGCTCTTCTTCTTACTTTTTTGCCGAAGGATTCCGCTCAGCGAGAAACGGACACCTCATTACTGGCGGATATCAAGGAGGGGTGGCAATATGTCGGGCAATCCCGTTCATTAAAAATGCTTAGTTTGTTATTCGTCTGTGTGGGACTCTCTTCAGGTCTTATCAGCCCACTTGAGATATTTCTGATCACCGAACGTTTGGGACTTGAGCAGACGTCATTACAGTTCCTGTCTGGTGTATCTGGATTAGGTCTGTTGATCGGTGGGGGAATCGCTGCTGCTTTGAGTGGCAAGTTGAATCAAACGTTGACTCTAATGGTAGGGGTGCTGTGTCTGGCTGTAACCACGATGGGTGAAGTATTATCCAGTTGGTTCTGGCTGACTCTGGTGATAAGTTTCCTAAGCTCCATCAGTCTGGCTTTTATCAACGTCATTATCTCCACGTACTTAGTTACCCGGATTGATGAGCACTTGATTGGGAGAGTCAATGGTACCATTACACCATTATTCATGGGGGCCATGCTTATCGGATCTTCCATGGCAGGTGTACTCATGAATAACACATCCTTATTTATCGTCTATATCATCTCGGTTACCGTGATGATCTTGAGTATCCTTCCAGGTATGAGAATTCAATTTCGCAATGAGCAGACTGCTCCCGTGAACACATTGAATCCGGAAGTTGCTCATCAGGCCGTAGACTAGGAAATTGGAGGAAGTTCATGAATTGCATACATCTCATCTGCTTTCCATATGCTGGGGGTTCATCCATGGTGTATTATCGCTGGCGTAATTACCTCCCTTCTCATATTCAGTTACATCTGGTTGAATTGTCCGGAAGAGGTCGAAGAATGAACGAACCTCTGTACACATCCATGGAACAGGCTGTGGAGGATGCCTATTTATCTATTCCGTCCCACTTGTTCGAGGAGAAGATTGTTCTATTTGGATATAGCATGGGAAGTCTTATTGCTTATGAACTGGCTCATTACATCAAGGATAAACAGGGCAGAGATCCAGCACATCTTTTTGTGGCTGCGAGAAAGGCTCCACATATAACCAATCATAAAAAAGCGATACATGCATTGCCTCACGATAAGTTTATACAGGAAATGCTTCAACTTGGCGGCATGTCACCAGAAGTATTCGAGAATAAAGAATTAGCGGAGATCTTCGTTCCCTTGCTCAGATCAGATCTGCAGATCGTTGAGAGCTACCAGTGGGCTGCATCCAGAGCGCCATTAAGTACAGATATAACTGTTCTTGCGGGGGCTGATGACCTGATTCCCATGGAACACATGCATGCATGGAACCAAGTAACGAAAGGGAGTTGTACGCTAAGTGTCTATCCGGGTGACCACTTCTTCATTCATCAGCAGTATAACCGAATCACGGAGCAGATCGCCCGTGTACTGAGCGAGTATCATGCATGACGAGAGCGTAAGCTTATCGGTTGAGCAAGTTAAAGCATTATCATTTTGCACCTTAATTCAATCTCTATAAATAACAAAAAGCATGATCAAGTAGGGTCCCTGTAAGGTGAGTCTTTGACTATGGGGACTCTACATTTTTATTTAGAAAAGGAATGTATATGAGCATTTTGTATAAATCCAAAGAGTGACTTTCAATCAGCAGGATATAGAGCGAAATGGTTCTATTCGTCTATATTTGTACCCGAGAGCGAGTAGAATCGAATTATGCAAAATGCTAATAAAAAGAGCAGCGGGATTAACCGCTACTCTGGTGTTAGATCTTATTTTATTGAAAAAGGACGGTGTACTCGCCGTATCCTTCTTTTTGCATGTCTTCTTTGGGTACAAAACGAAGTGCCGCAGAGTTGATGCAATAACGCATTCCACCTGCTTCGGCAGGACCATCGTTGAACAGGTGGCCCAGATGGGAATCGCCCTCACGACTTCTCACTTCGGTGCGAATCATGAAGTGGCTGAGATCGGTTTTTTCCTTCACGTTGTAGTCACGAAGTGGACGTGTGAAGCTCGGCCAGCCGCAGCCGGAATCGTATTTGTCAGTAGAACTGAACAATGGCTCGCCCGATACGATGTCCACATAGATGCCTTCACCGTGGTGATCCCAGAATTCGTTATGGAATGCAGGCTCTGTTGCGCTGTTTTGAGTAACTTCATATTGCAGCGGCGTCAGACGCTCTTTCAGCCCGTCTTTGTCCACATTGCCAGACCAGTTGCGTTCGATGAAATCTACGCGTCCAGAACCTTTGCTGTAGCGTTTGTAATGGGCAGGGTTCTTACGGTGATAATTTTGGTGATGTTCTTCCGCTTCATAGAACGGTTTTGCTGGCAAAATGGGTGTGAAGATCGGTTTATCAAAACGTCCACTTTGTCCCAGCTCCGCTTTGGAAGCTTCCGCAATCTGGCGCTGCTCTTCGCTATGATAGAAGATGGCCGTCTGATAGGAAGATCCGCGGTCATGGAATTGCCCGCCTGTATCCGTAGGATCAATCTGCTGCCAGAACAGTTCAACCAGTTTCTTATAAGGGAAGATGGCAGGGTCGAACGTAATTTGTACAGCCTCTACATGTCCCGTTGTCTCCGAGCAGACCTCTTCATATGTTGGATTCTCGGTATGTCCTCCTGTATAACCCGATACGATCTTATGAATACCGGGCAGTTCTTCAAAGGGGGATACCATACACCAGAAGCATCCGCCTGCAAAAGTTGCTAACTCACTTGAATGTTGTTCCATGCTATAGTCACTCCATTTCTGATGAAGATTTAGTGCTCGTGTTCGAGCTCCAGCAATCTACCGTTTTTATTGAAGCCTAACCCAAGCAATTGGCTTGCTCTTCTATTATATCCTGAATTGGCTAGCCAACCAAGCCGCATTGAAAACAAGCTGGATCTGAATAGCTTTTGAAATCCGTATTCAGACTTTGTTGCGTGAGCGAAAGCGAAATAAGAGCAATACAATGGCCATGAGCACCAGATATCCTGCAAGGATTCCCAGGCTCAGCCAGATGGAGCTTTCAGCCTGTGCACCTGCATAGGCAAAAACAAAAATCGCTGGTATTTTGCCAATGGCCGTAGCGACCATGAAGACCCAGAATGGCGTATACGTTATACCTGCGTAGATATTAACGGCCATTTGAGGCACGACCGGAAGCAACCGCAATGACATGACACCCATGAACGGATGTGCTTCCATCCATGTTGTAAAACGGTTCAAACCCCGAATGCGTTCGAGGTACGATCTCGCCTGATGCCTGAAGATGGTTCTTGCTCCGCCATAGACGAGCATGGCAGCAAGTGATGTGCCAAGCCAGCATATCCAGGCTGCTGTGGTGGTACCGTAACTGTAACCAAAGGCAATAATAACAAACTTATAAGGAATTACAGGCACAAGAGCAAACAATGTTGCCATGGCGAGTAAAAGCGGGATGGACTGATGGAGATCGGTCCAGGCCAGCAGTTCATATCTGTAAATAAACGTGACTCCTGCAAGTAAAACATACAACAGGAGCCATAACCATTTTCGCAAAATTCCAAACGCTCCTTTCAGATCAGGCAGGTCTAGTCGTGTCCCGATCTGTACTGCTGTTCCTCTTAAGTTTACCACGTTCGCTCATTGTCTGAACAATTCGTGTTGAAGTCTGCTGCAATCACTGGCAAGTTGGTGTCCGAAGGGTTACACTATAGGACGTGGAAATATAGAACCGAACTGAAGGTGGAATGATCATCATGGAAACAACCCAACGTAAACGAATTGCAATTATCGGCCTCGGAGGTATTGCACGTAAAGTGTATTTGCCGCTGTTGACTGCTCATCCGAACGTGGAAATAGTGGGGATTATGAACCGCTCTCCAGAGCCGGTCAAAGCCGTTCAGGAGGCGTATAGATTAGAACGGGGAACAACGGATCTGAAAGAACTGTTGTCCTGGGAACTGGATGCGGTGTTTGTACATACAGCAACGGAAGCGCACTTTGACATTGTCATGCAATGTTTGGAACAGGGACTGGCCGTTTATGTAGATAAGCCGTTATCCTATACGCTTCGGGAGTCGGAAGAGATGACGGCTTTTGCCGAGGCACAGGGTCTGTTACTGGCAGTGGGCTTCAATCGCAGATTCGCACCGATGTACCAAAAAGCGAAAGAATGGATGCAGGGCGGAAAAGGCTTCGAGTCCCTTACAGTGACTAAACATCGCACAGGCATTCAAGATCGTCCTGCGGCAGAAACCATCTATGATGATCTCATCCATATACTGGATCTAATGATGTGGTACTCGGATCACAATGTGGAGCTGCTTCATCAATTGATTCGGAAGAATGATCTGGACAGACTGCTGCATGCGACCGGAACGGCCAAGCTGGGCAGAACAGCCTACGGTCGATTCGATATGGTTCGTGAAGCTGGGGCAGATCTGGAGAAAGTGGAACTGCATGGTGGTGGACGATCTGTCGAAGTAGTGAACATGGACACAATCAGCTACTTGGAACAGGGGAGTCTGGAAACGAAAGAAACCTTCGGGAGCTGGGATACCGTGTTAGCACGCAGAGGGTTTAGCGGCGCCGTCGATCATTTCCTGGCGTGTCTGGATACACCGGATGATTGCCTGATCAGTGCAAGTCATGTCATGGACAGCCATGAACTGGCTGAACAATTGATTCGCAAATAGTTGCAGAATACACATACGGAGGAATACACATTATGGATGAATTTGAAAAAGATCGTAATAAACAGATCGAGGAAGCTGTCATTGAAACCTATAAACAGGAAGAAGAGATGATGATCCTCGTCTTTGCCCAGTGGTGTGTCAATCATGGATTGGACCCGGAAGAGATGTACCGGCAAGCCTACCCGAATCAGCAAAGCAACGAGCGTTTGCAGCAGGTGCAGAAGCTGATTGTATCCAAGGAGGAAGCCGGTGAAATCCCGGATGATACAGTACTTGGTGTGTTGTCCATGTTTGGCAATGAAGATCTGGCGATGGTTGTATCCGAGGCTATAGCCGCGCGCAAATAAGTTCAACTTACGTATACTAAATATGATTACATCTGTTCCCGGTGAATAACGCGGAATTCCTTCGGGGACATGCCGAACCGGGAACGGAATACCCGATGGAAATAGGTATAGTTGTTAAAGCCGGAAGACTCAGACACTTGCTCCAGGGTCATTGGACTGAAAATAATTCGTTCCCTTGCCATGTTCAGTCGTACGTCGAGCGTGTATTGCATGATGCTTTTGCCAAACGCTTCTTTAAAGAGATGAACACCCCTTGAGACACTGATGCCAATATGTGTTGCCACATCATCCAACTTGAACAAAGAGGAAGCGTTTTCTTCAATGTAGTTCTTGATCTCATAAGCCACATAATTGGTGTTGGTTACCGTCGGATGCTCCGAGAGCAGACGATCCACTTCGAGACATAAGATTCGCATATAATAACTTGAAATTTCAGGGTAAGGATTGGAGATGCGGCGCTGTTCCAGCACAAGTTGTCGAAACAGGACTAGCAGACTTTCCGTCAGTTCGACTTTGATTCGGGTCGGTCGTTTGTGACGTTTCCACCACTCATCTACCCAGGAACCATTGAAAAAGATGTGATAGTCTCCACTCTCCACCAGCCGTTCTCCCATCGGATTAATTTCATTGTCTATTCTAAGCTCATAGGGCTCGTCAGGGTCAAAAAGAAGCAAATCACCCGCATCTACCAGGGACATGTCCCCGTCAATACGTGCACGGCAACGTCCGTCTGTTTGCAGTCTTAAAAGGTAGTTCTTCACTCCTTCAGGCTGCACCATAGCGTAAGGTTTACGATGAAATGAGAAGCCTGCTGTAAGAACTTGGCAGGATTGATCTGTCGACATGGGCATACTCCTTGCAATTTGAAAATTATGACCAGATAGTTCATGTTTCAATCATATTATTCATTTTAATTGAAGCGGAAACGGAATACCATAGTATTAGATTTAAGGAACAGGAAACATCCAACAAAACATATGTATCTCAACCATTCAAACGCGGATTTTCACCATGCGTAAGGAGATGAACGTCACAGTGGAGAAAATGAAAGCAGGCATCATCGGGTGCGGTAACATCAGTGCCATCTACCTGGAAAATCTCAAAAACAACCCGGTCATTGAAGTCGTGGCTGTTGCGGATTTGATTCGTGAACGCGCTCAGGAACGGGCAGATGAATTTAATATCGAAAACGTTTACAATGTAGATGAGTTGCTGCAAAATAACGAAATTGAACTTGTGCTGAACCTTACGGTTCCAGGCAGTCATGCCATGACCGATCTGGCTGCACTCGAAGCAGGCAAACATGTGTATGCCGAGAAGCCGCTGGCGATTTCGCTTGAGGATGGTCGCAAGGTTGTTGAGCTTGCTGAGGAAAAAGGATTGTATGTTGGTTCTGCACCAGATACTTTCCTTGGCTCAGGAATTCAAACCGCTCGTAAAGCCATTGAGGATGGACTGATTGGCAAGCCGATTGCAGCGACTTCATTCTTCATGGGCGGAGGACCAGAAGCTTGGCATCCTAATCCGGAATTCTTTTATGTCGCAGGTGGTGGACCGATGTTTGATATGGGACCTTACTACTTGACCGCGCTGATAACATTGCTTGGACCAATACGCAGAATCAGTGCCTCGGCTGGAATACAGGTTGCGGATCGCAAGATTGGCTCTGGACCGAAGGAAGGTACATCGCTGCAAGTACAGACGCCGACCCACTTGGCAGGAACCATCGATTTTGCAGAAGGGGCCATTGCAACGATGATTACCAGTTTCGATATTCGCGGAGCTTCGGATCTGCCACGTATTGAAATCTATGGTACAGAAGGTACGCTTAGTGTACCGGACCCAAATTATTTTAACGGGGAAGTGAAGGTTCGCAGGTACGGTCAAGACACTTGGGAAACGATCAAACCAGTCTTCGAAAGCGGACAAAACGAACGAGGCATTGGCGTAACCGAAATGGTCGAATCCATTCGTGCCGGACGCGAACACAAAGCCAGTGGTAAGCTTGCTTATCACGTACTGGAAGCTATGCATTCATTCCAGCGTTCTTCACTTGAGGGCAAGCACATCCATCTGGAGAGCAGCTATGACTCTTTTGCAGTAACTCGCACAGTTCAAACTGAGATTGAAACCGTGGAATCGCACTAGAATGGAGTACCAAGTGTTTGAAGCTTGATGCTCTTTCGAGTGGAAGAGAATAACCAGTATTCTTACGTTCAATTTCAGGATAGAAACACTCTCGATTTTCCACACTAATCAAACAGGCATGTGATCTGAACGGTAATTGTATACAGTTCAATATTCATGAATTCAGCAATCATACGATATCTAATCCAGGGAGGAATCGCACTTGAAACTCGGCGTATTTTTGGTACTATTCGGAGGACGTAAATTGGAGGATGCTCTTGATTATGTAGCATCCAAGGGATTAAAAGCAGTAGAGATCGGAACAGGTGGACATCCAGGCAATGCACACTGTAAGCCGGATGAATTGTTAAGCAATCCTACAGCACTGAAAAACTTCAAAAATGCAGTGGAATCACGTGGTTTGACGATCAGCGCACTGAGCTGTCACGGTAACCCGCTGCATCCGCAAAAGGATATTGCTAAAGGATTCCATGATGATTTTGTCAAAACGGTAGAACTGGCTGAGAAGCTGGAAGTGCCTGTAGTGAATACATTCTCCGGTTGTCCAGGAGACCATGAGGATGCGAAATATCCGAACTGGCCTGTTGCACCATGGCCGAATGACTTCCAGGAGATCCTGAAGTGGCAGTGGGAGAACAAAGTTATCCCTTATTGGACAGAGTGGGGTAAATTTGCAGCAGAACGTAATGTAAAAGTTGGACTGGAGTTGCACGGTGGATTCTCGGTTCATACACCTGCAACCTTGCTGAGACTGCGTGAAGCAGCGGGTGAAGTCATCGGAGCGAACTTGGACCCAAGTCACATGTGGTGGCAAGGCATTGATCCAGTGCAGGCGATTCACATTTTGGGACGTGAAGGAGCAATACATCACTTCCATGCGAAAGATACAACGATTGATCCGGTAAACGTGAACAAACACGGTGTAACGGATATGCAAGATTATACAAATATGCTGGATCGGGCTTGGCAGTTCCGCTCGGTCGGTTATGGACATGATAACAAGACTTGGGCAGATATTATGAGTGCCTTGCGTCTGGTCGGATATGATTATGTAGTAAGTATTGAGCACGAAGACGGTTTGATGTCGGTTGAAGAAGGATTCTCTAAAGCTGTGCAAAATCTCCAGCAAGTATTGATCGAAGAGCCGCTGGGCGATATGTGGTGGGTTTAGAGCTACACTAGGGGGAAATTGAATATGATCAACGTCACCATTTGGAATGAATTTGTCCATGAGAAAATTCACGATGAAGTAAGGGAAGTCTACCCGGATGGTCTGCATCGAGCGCTGGCTGACGGACTTGGCGGCGAAGGCTTTGCTATTCGAACGGCTACACTGGATCAGCCTGAACACGGATTAAGTGATGAAGTGCTGAATTCCACGGATGTGCTCATATGGTGGGGACATATGGCACATGATCGCGTAAGCGATGAGATCTCGCAGAAGGTCGCACAGCGAGTACTGAACGGGATGGGTATGATTGTGCTTCATTCAGGTCATTTCTCTAAACCATTCAAAGCGCTGATGGGAACGAGCTGCGATCTGAAGTGGCGTGTAGCTGACGAGCAGGAAATTGTATGGTGTGTGAATCCATCCCATCCGATTGCGGATGGCATCGAAGGCAAGATTGTATTGGAAAAAGAAGAGATGTACGGGGAATTCTTCGATATTCCAGTACCTGATGAACTGGTGTTTGTAAGCAACTTCCAGGGTGGGGAAGTATTCCGAAGCGGATGCACGTTCCGGCGTGGTGAAGGTAAAATCTTTTATTTCCGTCCAGGTCATGAGACGTATCCGACCTATTACAAACCGGAAATATTAAGAGTGATCAGTAATGCAGTGAAATGGGCATATCCTGCCCGCAGTTTCAAGCCGGAATTCGGCAAGAGCGAACCTGTAAGACCATTTGGTGGCGTGCTAGTTTAATTCATAATTTGCTTCGTGAAAGATATATATCAGTTCAACTAACATTTACACATTAACGGAGAGGGCAGAAATAACTTGAAGAAGCGGAGCGTGCGCCTTTATCCCCGGATTTTTTCCCTTTAGAAAGAAATCAAAAAAATCTGGGGATAACAGCGATCGGAAAGTTGTTCTGACATCGGAGTGCTAGTGTAAATATTCTTTAGTTGAACTGATATAGATAACGTAAACGCAAGCATATACCCAGGAACCCTTCTCCAAGTCAATGATGACTGTGGCAGTTGGGTTCTTTTTGGGTAAGATAGTACTATGGGGAAGTTATACGATATTTCCCATGGTTATGGGACATGGTGTACTGTATACTGGGATGTAACATCCGATCTGGGTGATATGCTTCTAAAATTTAAACTTTTTAGTTGCAGACGTTTTCTTTGAAGCTTAAATATGTTATTATGAAATATACTAACAAAATGTAAGTTGAGTGATCTCTAAAGAGGTGATTAATGTGGAAGGTCAAGACTTGCGGATGTGTCCGCGTTTTGAGACGGCGTTTTCCTTTTTGGGCAAGCGCTGGAATGGTTTAATTATTCAAACGTTGATGAGTGGTTCAAAGCGATTCAAGGATATCTCCAATCTGATTCCGTCTATGAGTGACAAGATGTTATCTGAACGGATGAAGGATCTTGAAAGTGAAGGTATCTTGGTTCGTCACGTCTATCCTGAGACGCCGGTTCGTATTGAATACGAACTGACGGATAAGGGTAGAGCGCTCCAGCCTGTCATGAATCAAATTCAAGATTGGGCTGAGAAGTGGGTTGACTAACGTATAAAAGCAGCATCACCTACTTCCGTGCATGACTGAACAAAAACCCCTGATTTCTGTAGAAATCAGGGGTTTTTGTCTTAAGTATAACGTGGATTGGCGATTTTCTCTTGGGCTGTGCACATGTTGTCATGAGTTGTAGTATAATCTATAGAAAATGGCCACAGACGGCCGGAGCGAAGGAGGCCACTTGTCATGAGAGAAGAAAGCTTATCCCGCGAAGTACGCTACGGCAAGCAAGATATTGCAGAACTTGAGAGCGCATCCATTCAGGTCCATCTGATCTACAAAAAAGCTGCAGAGTTGTTCAAGCGCACCGTATATTCCCGTTCGGTTAAGGATGATCTAGCCGAAGTGAATATGTATCCTATGAACAGCGATGGTCCGAAATCAGCTCCGGCGGTGCTGCAAAAATGGATTCAAACGTCCAGAGGCTGGAAATGTATCGGCTGTGAACTAAGGCAACCTGAATCGACAATGTCCCAGATGGAGGAAGCCACCCATGGAAAACGGCTAATGCTGGATGTAGGCGAAGGTCGGTTGGCTCAGGCAGAAATGCTGATTCAGGCGGTTGTTTGGTCTCAATATGAGAAGATTCGAATGTTTGCCCCGTGGCTTGGGGATGAACCCTTCTATAGCGTGCAGGAACTGGATGTCATTGCCCGCTATATTGTGCCTACTTATTTTTCGGAACGTCCTTTGCATGAACAAGGCAAGGTACTCAAGATACACCAACAATATGGTCAGATTCCGCTATATCAGGAGTATGTAGATGCACCTTCATGCTGCGTGCAGGTGGACGGTGCATTGCTTGAAGGCCGATTGCTGACAGGGGTATATGTGTCGGAGGAACAGTTCTTCGGACTCAATCCATATCTGAAAGATGGCGATGGAGGACGGACTTACATGCAGGCTAGTGTCCAATGATAACGTAACCAATAAGAACGTAAAAATGATTTAGATCGGAGAGCCTGTGTGCAGGCTCTCTTTGTTGTACAAGCCTTGTGTGGAGTGCATGCCTCATAAAAGTAACGGCTTTGACACTTTTTTTTGTTGAATAATGTGCCATAATAGAGGTTATGGACAACAGGGTGAGTGATTTTACGCAGGGTGGTGTTACCTACATGAAGAAGAAAATCCCCGGTTACATAGGTGTATGTTTGCTCCTACTAGCGATCTTGGCTGGTTGTAGTGAGACACAGCCTTCAGAGCAGCCAATTGTCAAAGAGACAGAAACAGCGAATACGATTACAGTGGCTGTAGATGGTAGTACGTTTTTGCCTGATGCAACGAAGTCCATTAAGCGAGATTTTAGTGAGGGTTTGACGCTCAAAAAAGCATTACTGAATAGCGGACTGGTTGATTTCACAGCGGATGGCAAACGGATTCAATCTGTTGGTGAAGTTTCTCTGGATTCTTCGCTCAGTTGGGCTGTCAAATTGAACGGCAAGGATATTGAACAGGAAGATTGGGACATGGAGCTTCATGCCAAAGATGAAGTGATCATTTACGTGAAAGCCGCTGACAGTGGGGGGGATGGCGTTGCATATCAGACAACGTTACTCAAGGTGAGCGGTGGAAACATTATGCCAACACTCAATCGTCAATATGCTGGCGTCTATGTTCAGGAATGCACAGTTCGCGATGTCTTGAAGTCCAGTGGGATTGTGAGAATGTCGGAGAACAACAAATTTGTCGTTTCGGTCGAGAATGTTACGCCCCGCATGAATCAGCGGTGGGTCATTATGGTGAACGACAAGGAATTAATGGAAAATGGTTTGGACATGAAATTGAATCCACGTGATGCGGTTAAGCTTGAATTGACCAGTGCATCCTAAGCATACAAATAAGCCCAGTCTCTCTGCAGAGAAATGGGCTTTTTTTATTGAAATCTATTCTATAACCAACATCTGCATAGCATACTCGAAGATTAAATACGACAGATCTCGTTCGGGCAAAGTTCACAGTGACAGATCCCTTGCAGCATCTTCAGATCTTTGATGACAATCATGCCATTGTCATATTCAATCGCATCTTTCTTGCGCAGATCGCTTAACATACGGTTAACACTTTCACGAGTGGCTCCAATCATATTGGACAGATCCGTGTGGGTAATTTTTTTGTGAATAATGACATGCTCTCCATGAGGCTCGCCATACGAATTCGACAACCGAATGAGGGTAGAGCAGAGCGCACCAGGTTTGCCATATAACATGAGGTCCCGGAACTTGGTCTGTGTCAACCGGTGGTGGATGCCCATCCATTTCATAAAGTCGATCGCGAAGTCACAATGCTGGCAGATCAGCATTTCCAGGTCTTTGTGTTCCAGTACACCAATCTCACTGTCTTCCAGCACTTCCGCTGAAAAGCTATGCTTGGAGCCAAAGAAGGGATCAGCCTGGCCGATCATATCACCGGATTGATACATGTACATGATCAGTTCCTTGCCCTCATCCGTGGATTTGGTAATCTGGGCACGACCCCGTTTCATATAATAAAGTTTGTCAGAGACGTCTCCTTCCCAGTACAGGTGGGTACCTTCCGGATAGGTTCTATCTTTCATTGTAACCAGCAGATGGTTGAAATTTGCTTCCGAGAAACAGTTGGTATTGCCGCGCTTTTCCAGTACAGTCGTTAGTTCTCTCATAAGTCTATCTCCCCTTTATGTCCATCGGACGGCCTTCTGTAGCTTGCAGTAGCCTCCGAGGTTCGCCGCAAACCGTTGCCGTCCTGATCAGGGTCATCTCGGCCGGGAGGAAGGACGGTACAAATTGCGGTGGTTCAATTTTTAAGTTCAGTATATACCTAAAGTTACCTTTTGGGGGGCATGGGAAGGCATCAAAAATGGCGAAATTTCAAACATTGTGATTAAATTCACTTTTAATGGGGAAGGATGTGTTCGATAGCCCTACACTTATTATAGGAAGTGGAAATCAACTTGTTAGCAGACATTACAAAACTAAATTTAAATTTGTTATACTTTGTGAAAAAAATCACATGATTATGTTTTTGGCTATGGTACGATGTGAATGTAAACGAGAGAGACAAACTAATACGAACCTTTAGGAGGATGAGGGAGATGGCTGTAAAGAACGAAGTCGCCCCAGCAAAAGAACCGACAGCAGGTCAGTATATTCAAACGTTAATCGACAAAGCGAATAAAGCACACGCCGCATTCATGAAGATGGACCAGAAGCAGATTGATCGGATTGTGCAAGCCATGGCGCTTGCGGGTCTGGATAAACACATGATGCTCGCCAAGATGGCCGTAGAAGAAACAGGCCGCGGAGTGTATGAGGATAAAATCACCAAAAATATATTTGCAACAGAATATGTGTACCACAGCATCAAGTATGACAAAACCGTAGGTGTGATCGAAGATAACGAATATGAGAGCTTCCAGAAAATTGCGGAGCCGGTCGGTATTATTATGGGGATTACACCCGTCACGAACCCAACATCAACGACGATGTTTAAAGCACTGATCTCCATCAAGACCCGTAACCCAATTATCTTCGGTTTCCATCCATCTGCACAGAATTGTAGCCGGGAAGCTGCTAAAATCCTACTGGAAGCGGCAGTGAAACATGGTGCACCAGCAGATTGTATTCAGTGGATTGATGATCCTTCCATGGATCGCACGAACGAACTGATGAATCACAATGATGTGGCTCTCATTCTGGCAACAGGTGGATCAGGCATGGTACGTGCAGCGTACAGCTGTGGTAAACCTGCACTGGGCGTAGGACCAGGTAACGTACCTTGCTTTATCGAGAAAAGCGCGGATATCAATCAGGCAGTTACGGATTTGATTCTGTCGAAGTCCTTCGATAACGGCATGATCTGTGCTTCCGAGCAAGCGGTAATCATTGAAGAACCGATCTTCGATCAAGTGAAGAAAAAAATGATTGCGAATGGCTGTTACTTTGTTAACAAAGATGAAGCAGCAAAATTGACAGCAGGTGCGATTAATGCCGAGAAATGTGCGGTGAACCCGGCGATTGTTGGTCAATCTGCGGTGAGCATTGCGAAGTTATGCGGTATTGAAGTTCCGGCAGGCACCAAAATTCTCGTAGCCGAGATTGAAGGGGTAGGTACGAAATTCCCATTGTCGGCTGAGAAATTAAGTCCGGTACTCGCTTGTTACAAAGTCAAAACGGCAGCAGAGGGCATTGAACGTGCGGCAGAAGTAGTTGCTTTTGGCGGCATGGGTCACTCCTCGGTTATCCACTCCACGAATGAAGAAGTGATCGGCAAATTCGCAGATCGTCTGCAAACCGGACGTATTATTGTGAACTCACCATCCACACACGGTGCCATCGGGGATATCTACAACACGAACATGCCGTCATTGACACTGGGATGCGGATCATACGGACGTAACTCGACTTCTTCCAACGTAACCGCTGTGAACTTAATCAATGTGAAAAGGGTGGCTCGCCGTACCGTGAATATGCAATGGTTCAAAGTGCCGAACAAAGTCTACTTCGAAAAAGGGGCAACGCAGTATCTTGCCAAAATGCCTGACATCACACGTGTTGCCATTATTACCGATGCCATGATGGTCAAACTTGGATATGTGGAAAAGGTAGAACATTATCTGCGTCAACGCCAAATGCCAGTAGCGATCGAAGTATTCTCCGATGTAGAGCCCGATCCATCGACAACAACGGTAGACCGCGGAACCGAAATGATGCGCCGCTTCCAACCGGACTGCATTATCGCACTCGGCGGTGGATCACCGATGGATGCTGCCAAAGCCATGTGGTTGTTCTATGAATATCCAGATACGGACTTCAACGACCTGAAACAAAAATTCATGGATATCCGCAAACGGATCTACAAATATCCACGTCTAGGCGTAAAAGCGAAATTTGTAGCGATTCCAACAACATCCGGTACAGGTTCTGAAGTGACATCGTTCGCGGTTATCACAGATAAAAATCAAGGAAATACCAAATATCCATTGGCCGACTATGAGCTGACTCCAGACGTAGCGATTGTCGACCCGGAATTCGTATACTCCCTGCCTAAAACGGCTGTAGCGGATACAGGTATGGACGTATTGACTCATGCGATTGAAGCTTATGTGTCTGTCATGGCGAATGATTACACGGATGGACTTGCGATCAAAGCCATTCAACTGGTGTTCCAATACCTAGAGCAATCTGCGCTGCAAGGAGATAAACTGGCACGTGAGAAAATGCATAATGCTTCCACGATTGCCGGTATGGCGTTTGCCAACGCATTCCTGGGCATTAACCACAGCTTGGCGCACAAATGGGGCGGTCAGTACCACACCGCACACGGACGCACCAATGCAATCCTGATGCCGCACGTTATTCGTTACAACGCAAAAAAACCGACCAAATTTGCATCGTTCCCGAAATATTCGCACTTTGTAGCGGATGAGCGTTATGCCGAAATTGCCCGTATCTTGGGATTGCCTGCTCGCACGACAGAAGAAGGGGTAACCAGTCTCATCAATGCCATCCGTAATCTGAACAAAACATTGGGCATTGAAGAATCGTTCCAGGAAATCGGATTTGATGCCAAAGACTTTGAAGCACACGTGGATTATCTGGCAGACCGTGCCTTCGAAGACCAATGTACAACCGCCAATCCGAAGTTGCCGCTGGTAACTGAATTGGCTGATGTGTACCGCAACGCTTTCTACGGAAAGTTTGAATAAGGAATTAGAACTAAGCGTGCCTTACGGCAAGAGGATCAGGGTTCCCCGAAATGGGGAGCCCCGATTGCCGTCTTTCACACAATTAGAAGAGGGCAGAAAAACAGAAGAGCAAAGCATCTGTTTTTCAGGGGTTATTTGAAGATTTGGTTTGCTCCGAGTATAGAGGAGCAATGGTTCGGTTCTAGAGAGATTACACGGAATTCGTGATGTGGCTGTTTGAACAATCCCTTTACACGACAACGGAGGGGCAGAAATAACCTGAAAAAGCGAAGCGTTCGCCTTTATCCCCGGATTTTCCCTTTTCGAAAGGGAATCAAAAAAATCTGGGGATAACAGCGATTGGAAGGTTGTTCTGTCACGCAGTGATCCTGTGTGAAGTTTCGGTTCAATGGGACAAAGCGCAGGTGGAGTGAGTTAGTTCACTGACTTTGTGACAAAAATCACAGATGATGAAAGCCCCAAGTCGTATACTGAAAATGTAAGAAAAACATTCATCCCGCGGTTCCGGTTCCCAAGTAGAGAGAACATGATCCGGTTTATGTGAAACAATTCACATTAATCGCGGCTCTGGGCACACAATGATACGAATGAAGCAACATGTTATGTGTCCAGAAATCCAAATTAGTGGAGGGATTACGATGTCGGTGATTGAAAAAGATGTCAAACAACAAACAGGCTGGAGAAACTTTACCAAAGGAACATGGACCAAATCCGTAGATGTGAATGATTTTCTGGCACACAACTTGTCTCCGTATTACGGTGACGAAGCGTTCCTCGCAGGTGCTACCCAGAATACCAAAGAATTGTGGGAGATCGTATCTGATCTGACCAAAAAAGAACGTGATAACGGCGGTGTCCTTGACGTTGACGTGAACACACCAGGTACTATTATTTCTCACCAACCCGGTTATCTGGATCAATCCAAAGAGCAGATTGTCGGCGTTCAGACCGATGCTCCGTTCAAACGTTCCATTCAACCAACAGGCGGAATCCGGATGATGATTGATGCATGTGAAGCATACGGCTTCGAATTGCCTCAAGGTGTCATTGATATATTTACAAACATTCGCAAAACACATAACCAGGGTGTATTCGATGCTTATACTTCCGACATGCGTGCAGCGCGTAAAGCAGGGATTATTACAGGCCTGCCAGATGCTTACGGCCGTGGCCGGATCATCGGTGACTATCGTCGTGTAGCTTTGTACGGGGTAGACTTCCTGATTCGTAACAAAAAAGGCGAATTAAATGCACTCGAAGTTGATGTCATTGATGAAGATGTCATTCGTCTGCGGGAAGAATTGTCTGAGCAGATTCGTGCATTGCAAGAATTGAAGCAATTGGGCGATATGCACGGATTCGATATTTCTTTGCCAGCGACTACAGCGAAAGAAGCGTTCCAATGGTTGTACTTTGGTTATCTCGCTGCCATCAAAGAACAGAACGGTGCTGCAATGTCACTGGGACGTGTATCTTCCTTCCTGGATATCTACATTGAACGAGACCTGCAAGAAGGCATTCTGTCTGAAGAACAGGCTCAGGAATTGGTTGATCATTTCGTCATGAAACTGCGGATTGTCAAATTCTTGCGTACACCGGATTATAACGAACTGTTCAGTGGAGATCCAACATGGGTAACAGAGTCTATTGGTGGGATGTCTGTGAATGGTGAAACACGCGTAACCAAAAACAGCTTCCGTTTCCTGCATACGCTGCACAACTTGGGTCCTGCACCAGAGCCGAACCTGACTGTACTTTGGTCCACGAAACTTCCGGAAGCTTTCAAAGATTATTGCAGTAAAGTATCCATTGAAACCAGTTCAATCCAGTATGAGAATGATGATCTGATGCGTCCGATCTATGGCGACGATTACGGTATTGCTTGCTGTGTATCAGCGATGAAGATCGGGAAACAAATGCAATTCTTCGGCGCTCGTGCCAACCTGGCAAAAGCTCTCCTGTATGCGATCAACGGTGGTCGTGATGAGAAATCCGGAGCACAGGTCGGACCTGAGTATCCTGCCATTACAAGTGAAGTGCTGGATTACAATGAAGTCATGAAACGCTTCAAACCAATGATGGAGTGGTTGGCGAAGCTGTATATGAACACTCTCAACGTCATTCACTACATGCACGACAAGTACAGTTATGAGCGGATCGAGATGGCATTGCATGACCGTGACATTGTACGTACGATGGCGTGCGGTATCGCTGGTCTGTCAGTTACAGCAGATTCACTGAGTGCGATCAAATATGCCAAAGTTAAACCAATTCGTAACGAACAAGGCATCGCTGTTGATTTCGAAATCGAAGGAGACTTCCCTTGTTACGGTAACAATGAAGACAGCGTAGACAGCATTGCTGTTGAACTGGTAGAGAACTTCATGGGTATGATTCGCAAACACAAAGCCTACCGTAACGCAGTGCCAACACAATCCGTGCTGACGATCACTTCCAACGTGGTATATGGTAAGAAAACAGGGACTACACCGGATGGTCGTAAAGCAGGTGAACCATTTGCTCCAGGTGCGAACCCAATGCATGGTCGTGACAAAAAAGGTGCACTGGCATCCCTTGGCTCTGTAGCCAAATTGCCTTACGAACACAGTCTTGACGGTATTTCCAATACCTTCTCCATCGTGCCAAAAGCATTGGGTAAAGAGGAGACTACACGTAAATCCAACCTGACTGCGATGATGGACGGTTACTTCGGTCAAAACGCTCATCACCTGAACGTAAACGTATTTGATCGTCAACAATTGATTGATGCGATGGATCACCCGGAAAACTATCCACAACTGACTGTACGGGTATCCGGATATGCTGTTAACTTCATTAAACTGACTCGTGAACAACAGTTGGATGTAATCAACCGTACGTTCCATGGCTCCATGTAAGTAATGTGCAAGTAGAGGACCGCTAGAGCAAGGCATTCCAAACATATTAAACGCACAGCGGATGCGGATACAGAAAGGAAGAGGCAGCATGGTTAAAGGACATATTCATTCACTCGAAACTTTCGGGACGGTTGACGGCCCAGGCATCCGCTTCGTGCTTTTTATGCAAGGATGTCTACTCAAGTGTCAATATTGCCACAACCCTGATACATGGGCGCTGGATGGTGGAAAAGAAATGACGCTAGAGGAGGTACTGGCTGAAATTGAGCCGTATCTATCCTACTACCGCAGCTCTGGAGGCGGGCTCACGATATCTGGCGGAGAACCAACGTTACAGGCTCACTTTGTAGCCGAAGTCTTCAAGGAAGTAAAGCGGCGCTGGGGATTGCATACGACGCTGGACAGCAACGGGTTTAACGAACCGGACCGGATTCACGATTTGTTGGATAACACAGACCTGGTTCTGCTGGACCTCAAGCATATTGATGACGAGAAACATATCAAGCTGACAGGCAAATCCAACGAGAGAACGTTGAAAACGGCCAAATGGCTATCGGAGCAAGGACGGAAAATGTGGATACGCCACGTGTATGTGCCTGGTATTCACAACGAGGAAGAGGATCTGCTTAACCTCGGACGGTTTATTGGAACATTGAATGGCGTCGAAAAGTTCGAAATTCTCCCATACCATCAGATGGGGATCTATAAATGGGAGGCGCTCGGCAAAGTATATCCACTGGATGGTGTTCCTTCGCCAAGTGAAGAAGAAGTGGAGCGGGCGTATCGCCTGATCGAACAAGGTCGCCAGGAAACGGCTGGCATGGCTTGTTCAGGTAAGTGATCTAACCTTTATATATGGTAAAAACAATCAACCAAGCAGTCTCTGCGAACATACTTCGCAGGGGCTGTTTTTTTTGTTTCTCCACATGTGGCAAGATGGATTATTTGTCCAGTGAAGGATTTTATCCCTCCATTGATGAATTGTCATCCTTACGATGTAAGCTCCGGCTTTTTATAATCAGAGTGTAAAGCCAAATGCTCAATATCTTGAGGAGGGTCAACCAGATGAAAAAAAGAATGACGTTGCTGCTTTCATTATTGCTTATCACTTCATGGACTTTGGCGGGATGTGCAAGCTCAAGTACCGAGCCACAGCAGGGCGCAGGCAATACACCTGCGGGGGAGACAAGTAAGGAACCGATTGAGATGCTTCTCCGCCACACTCAAGTAGGGGCTGACAAACAGAAACGACTGGCCATCCTGCAGGATGTTGTGGACAAAGTTGAGGGTGAGATACCCAACCTGACTTTTACACTGGATGGTGTCGAATCCGATGTGAATCGTAAGGAGAAGCTTCGTGGAGAGATGGCGGCAGGTAACCCGCCGGATATATTTGAACTGTTCGGCAGTCCGGATTCCAAAGTTTATGCCAAGGAAGGTATGCTGCTTGATCTGACCCCGATCCTGCAAGAGCTGGGCATTCAGGACCAGTTTACATCCCTTGAGCCATTTACGTATGAAGGCAAAGTATATGGGCTGCCGATTGGCGGTTCGGGCGAAGGTTTTTTCTATAATAAAGAGTACTTTGAACAAAAAGGATGGAAAGCCCCAACCACCATGGCTGAACTGGACAATACACTGGCCGAGATCAAGGCCGATGGCAAAGTGCCGCTTGCTTCTGCCTCCAAGGCAGGCTGGGTACCGCTCATGTTAACCAATCATCTGTGGTCCCGGTATGCCGGGCCGGAGATTACTGCAAAGTTTGCAACAGGTGAAGCGAAATGGACCGACCCGGGTGTCGTGCAAGGTTTTGCCAAGCATAAGGAATGGGTCGATAAGGGTTACTTCAAAAAAGGCGAGCTGGGCTTCGAGTATGCCGAATATACCACGCAATTTACGAGCGGAGAAGCGGTGTTGATGTATGACGGAACGTGGAAATCATCTGTATTCAAAGAAGGCCAGAGCGGTGAATCGCTCATTGGCAAAGTTGGATTCTTCAATATGCCTCCGGTAGAGAACGGAGCAGGCGATCAGACGTCATTGATGCGTGATGTGAACAATGGATACGGTTTCTCCGCATCCGTGGCAGACGATCCGCAGAAGCTGGAAGCAGTGAAAGCTTTTATCCAAAATTTCTACAATGAAGATATGCAGATCCGTGGGCTTGTGGAAGATGGGGTGTTGCCTGCCATGAAGTTGGATGAAAAAGTACTGACCGATAGCATTACAGATGATCTGATGAAAGAAATTGTGGCCGTGCTTAATGCGTCCAAGACGTCGTTCCCGGCATTTGATGCACTTGTTCAGGCTGATGTGACGACAGAGATTAGCAATCTGCAGATTCAGAAGCTGATTGGTGGCCAGACTACGCCAGAGAAAATGGCAGAAGAACTGCAAAAGGTGCAGGAGGAAGCAAACGCCTCAGTGGAATAGACCAATTCAAGTTGAAACTGCGATCGTTGAAGTGACCGAAGGAGGCTGACCATGAATACTTCACTCCGCAGCCCGTTAATTTATACGTTGTTTGTCATGCCGGCCCTAATTCTGTTTGTGATGTTCTTTCTGTACCCTATTGGCAGCTCCCTGTATTACAGTCTGACGAGTTGGAATGGGGTATCGGCTGAGCCGCGTTTTGTGGGCTTATCCAACTATGTGAAAGCACTGACTGATGAACGGTTTTGGATCTCCACACGGAATAACGGCTTTTTTATCGGATTTTCGGTGCTGATTCAAGTACCCCTGATCGTCCTGTTTTCACTTCTTATTGCCAATGTGAAAAGGCTAAAAGGTCTGTATAAAACTGCTGTTTTTTTACCATCCATCATGTCGACAGCCGTTATTGGTATCTTATGGGGATTCATCTATGAACCCAATATCGGACTATTAAATAAAATGCTTCATGTGCTGGGCATCGATCCAATCTACTGGTTATCGGATAACCGATTCGCCATGTTGTCCATTTTGGTGACCAACGCCTGGCAGTGGACGGGATTTTACATTGTCATGGTGCTCGCGGCCATACTGGCGATTCCCCGTGATCTGGATGAAGCGGCTGCCATCGATGGTGCAACGGCGGTACAACGTGCAATGCGAATTACGTTGCCGCTGATCCGGCCGATCATTTCAGTGGTTATCATGTTATCCATTGCAGGTGCAATGAAAGCAGCCGATATCGTGATTGTCATGACCAAAGGTGGGCCCGCTGGGTCCACCGAGGTTCTGGCGACATACATGATCAAATATGCGATTACCAACTTCAAATATGGTTATGGCAATACCATTGCAGTGCTGATCTTTGCTCTGACGCTTGTGCTCACTGCGGTGTATCAACTGCTGGTGGCGAGGCGGGGCGAGAGGGTGGAATATTGATGGCGAAAAGCATAAAAAGCAGTATACCTCATGTGTTGTTAATGTTGTATTTAATCGCGATTTTGTTTCCCTTTTTGTTTGTGATTTTCTCTTCCTTCAAGCAGGATAACAATGAAATCGCCCTGAATCCGTTCGGTCTGCCTACATCATGGGAGTTTAACAATTACGTGGAGGCCTGGGTGAATGCCAAGATTGGCACGTATTTTTGGAACAGCCTGTACATTTCGGTTCTGTCGTCGGCATGCACGATTGCGCTCGGTGCCATGTTTGCTTTTGCCGTAACCCGGATGAGACATCGGAGATGGAGCTTGTTTCTGTACAGCCTGATTCTGGCCGGCATGCTTATACCCAACAATGCACTTATGCTGCCGATCTATCTGCTTGTTCGCAAAATGGGCATATTGGATACGCATCTGGCGTTGATCGTGCCCTATGTGGCGAATGCGATTCCTTTCACAATTATTATACTGGCCGCATTTATGCGTTCTCTGCCTGGAGAAATTGAGGAAGCTGCTGTCATGGATGGCTTGAGGGCCCCGGGTATCTTTGCTAAAATAGTGATACCTCTTACAGTTCCAGCCATCGTTACGGTTTTTATCGTTAATTTCCTCGGCAACTGGAACGAATTTTTGCTCGCCAACTATTTCTTATCCACTGATAAATTGCGTACGCTGCCTGTGGGCATGGTCCAGTTTCGGGATCAATATCAGATGAACTATGCCCAGATGTCGGCAGGCATTGTGTACAGCGTTGTACCTGTACTTGTGATCTACGCCATACTGCAGGAGAAAATTATTGAAGGAGTAACTGCAGGTGGTGTCAAAGGTTAATACCATGAACCAGTGAATAGGGAGAACGGGATATGAACTTGCGAATGAAGCTGGCCTTGGCATTTCTGCTGCTGATCATTGTACCGATGTGTGCGCTGGGCATTGGCATGTTTCTGGTCACGTCACATACGATTGAGAAAAAGTACAATCAACAGGCCGAATATGCGCTTCAGGCCATTAGCTACAATATCGAGAATGTATTTCAGCAGATTAACAATGTTACCGACAACGGGATAGCGACATCGGTTTTTCAAATGGCATTGAACGCCAAAGATCCGACCAAGCAGGATCTGGGAACCGGTAATCAGTTATCCCTGAATGCCAGCCAGCGCAATTTCCGTTCCCTTCTATATAATTATCCGTTCATCAGTTATGCCTTTTTATATGATTTGCGTTCGTCTGAAAATAATCAGATTGTCTCCATTTTCACCAAAGAAAACTTTCAAGCCCTTCCTTTTCAGCAATTTAAAGTACATCCCTTATTCAATGAAATTCAGCAACTCAATGGGGTTCCCAAATGGCTCGCGCCTCTGGAATATTCTGAATTAACGGGTGTAGAACCTGTCTTCACCCAGATCAGGCTGGTCAAGGAACTCAGTTATTTTCAAAATATCGGCGTGCTTGTTGTTCAGATCAAAAAAGGAGAGATTGACCGGATCTTCCGTCACCTGCAAATCAGCGATTCGGCACAGGATACGTCATTCCTGTTAATTAATGAGGAAGGACTGATCGTCTACGATCCCTCCGGACGTTACAATGGTGAGAACATGGAAAATTTGGGATCGAAATCCGGCGGTTATGGTCCAGGTTTTAGCAGTGTCAGAACGGTCTTTGACGGTACGGAGAGTATCATTTCACAATATCACCTAAAGAATTATAACTGGAGTCTCGTTAGTGTCACTTCATGGGAAGCCTTATCTGCTGAAACAAATGCCTTTGCAGGTTGGTCGGTCATCATTATTCTGTTATGCCTGTTCGCCGCCATGATCTTCAATCTTTTTTTCATGAATCGCATTACGGGCAACATTGCTGTACTTGTAAGGTTTATGCGTCGTGTGGATGATGGAGATTTTAATGCGAGGGTGGAAGGAAAAGGATTTGACGAGATGCAGCTGCTTGCGCAGGGATTCAATGAACTGTTGGACCGTATTGGCGGATTATTCCGTCGTGTTCAGGCCGAGCAACAGCAGAAGGCTCAAGCGGAACTACGTGTACTGCAAGCTCAGATCAAACCCCATTTTCTGTTCAATACTCTGGAATCCATTAATGGATTGGCACTACGTGGTGAGGGTCGCAAAGTAAGCGAGATGGTCACCAGACTTGGCAATATGCTTCGCATTAGCATTCAGGATCAGGAGGAGATTCCCCTGGGTGAGGAGGTAAGGCATTTGCAGAGTTATCTGGAGATTCAACAGTACAGGTTCAGTGATTTGTTTAGGTATGAAATTGATATTCCACCTGATCTATATACCTCAATCGTGCTTAAGCTCACACTTCAACCACTGGTGGAAAATAGCATTCAACATGGGTTTGAAGGGATCACATATCCAGGTGTGCTGCGGATAAGCGCCTATGAAGAACGTGATCATCTGGTGCTACAGGTTGAGGATAATGGTATCGGTATTCCCCAGGAAATGCTTGCACGATTTGAGTACATGGCAGCAGATCCACCGGAACATATGTTAACTGAAGACAGGGAATCGTTGTCAGCCATTACGGAACGCCGAGGGTTGGGATTACGAAGTGTGGCAGATCGCATTCGTATTCAGTATGGGGCCGGGTATGGCATATTTATATGTTCAGCACCGGGGTATGGCACAGTCATTCAATGTATCATTCCATTATATGAGCAGGAGGAAGCCGAATGAATCTGACTGCAATGCTGGTTGATGATGAACTGCCGATTCTGGAAAATCTAAGTTATATTTTACCCTGGGAAGAGATGGGAATCGAAATAACGGGTACAGCAAGAAGTGGCGCAGAAGCGCTGGATAAAGTGACTGAAAGTCATCCAGACATTATCTTATGCGATATTCGGATGCCGTCCATGGATGGATTGGAACTTATTCGACTGCTGCGAGAGCAGGGTGAAACGTGTGAAATTATTTTACTGACGGGATACCAGCAGTTTGAGTATGCTCGGACCGCTATCCGATATAACGTACATGAATACATATGCAAGCCCATTGATTATCTGAATCTGGAACATAAACTGCGTGAGCTTGCAGAGCAGATCCAGAAGAGACGTCAGGAGAACGAGTCGGAGCGATATCAAAGTATGGAGATGGCAAGTTGGATCAGACAAAAACAGTTGATTGACCTGTTGCGAGGAGAAGCACCGTTGAAGATTTCTGATCCTGTCTCTGTGCCTCAATTCATGCTTCCTTCTGTAGGCTATACATTACTGCTGGTAGATGCAGTCGGTTATTTTCGGCATTCCATTGGTTGGTCCGAGAACCAGCACCAAAGATGGCATGAGGCGATGAGTTCACGGATTAGGGAAGTTACGGACAGAATCTCTAATGGCATTCAGGTTCTGCGTACCCGCAAAGGGGAGTGGTGCATCTTGCTCGAGGCATCGGGTGAGTGGAAATTTCAGTCAGAAGAATTGGCACATCAACTTTTGTTGGAATTGAATGCGATATTGACCATGGATTCAAACGTAAGAGCAAGGATTGTTCAGGATGATGTACCCGTGAAACTGGAACAGCAAATCCTTGAGCGGTATCAGCATTGTCAACGAATTTTAATGACACATCCGGAAAGTGCAGACAGGGTGCTGAAACCTGAATTCTCATCATCTTCTTTATCACATGGGCTTGAGACTTCCAAAAAGGCGGGCACATGGATAACAAGAGACGATCTGGAGCTTGTCACACGCTTCATTCGGCAATGGAATAAGAAGGGATTACTCGATGTAATAGATACGCTTAAACAGCGAATGAGGATCGCTGAACAATCATTAGGCAGCATGGATGAGACCCATGTTCGCTATATGCTTGTACACATGCTTCGGGAACTGCGCGAAGTCAATGTCGTGGCCGAACAGGATGAAGCGAATTTCTGGGATGCGCTGCAACAGGCTGTGTCCGTGAGAGAACTGATTGAACTCGCAGAGGTCATCACCCATTCCTGTCAGGGTAAACAATCTCAGCCGCGTCCTTCCATATCGGAATTAATTCGATCTGCATGTGATTACATGAACGCCAGACTGCAGCAGGACTTGGGTATAGATGAAGTCTCGGATTGGCTTGGAATCAGCCCGGGTTACTTTTGCCAGCTATTCAAAACCCATATGGGGATAACGTTTGTTGAATATATGACTCAGAGACGTATGGAAAATGCCGCCTTGTTATTGAGTACCACCGAATGGAGCATTACAGCGATTGGAGAAGCAACGGGATTCAAGGAGCGCCGTTATTTCTCCAAAGTGTTTCACAAACACTTTCATATGAAACCATCGGAGTATAGGCAGAGTAAACGGTTGGGTTCATAGTCTCCTAAGGGAAACGGAGGGATAGGGTTGCATGAAACCATTGAATAATTTGACGTTGGAGCAAAAGGTAGGCCAATTGTTCATGTGTGGATTTCACGGTCAGCACGCAGATGAACAGATTACTCGCTTGATCAGGGAATACCACGTTGGGGGCGTCATCTATTTCCGGCGTAATGTAGAAAGTGTAGATCAATTGACGCGACTGTCTACTGAACTGCAAGGGATTGCTGCTGAAGTGGGGGAATTACCACTCATGATATCGGTGGATCAGGAAGGTGGCATGGTCGCACGGATCGACAAAGATGGAGTGACCCAAGTGCCAGGTAACATGGCGCTAGGTGCGACAGGCAATCCGGAGTATACGCTTGAATGTGCACAAATTCTCGGTCGTGAGTTGAAAAGCATCGGTATTGATATGAACCTTGCGCCCGTGGTGGACGTGAATAACAATGCTCTTAACCCGGTAATTGGCGTACGATCATATGGTGAAAATGCCGAGAGTGTGGCCGAGCATGGAGCAGCAGCTATTACCGGATATCAATCACAGGGCATAGCTGCAACAGCGAAACATTTTCCCGGACATGGAGATACCACGGTAGATTCTCACCTCGGTATGGTTACGGTACCCCATGATCGAAACAGGTTGGAACAGATAGAGCTGTTACCGTTCCGCCAAGCTATTGAGGCAGGGGTCGATGCCATTATGACAGCTCATGTTATCTTTCCAGCGATTGAACCGGAGCCTATTCCGGCAACATTATCACGTAAAGTGTTAACCGGGCTGTTGCGCGAAGAAATGGGCTTTGAGGGCATTATTATTACTGACTGTCTTGAAATGCATGCGATATCCAAGCCATATGGGGTAGCTGAGGCTGCCATTCGTGCTGTGGAGGCAGGAGCGGATCTGATTCTGGTGAGTCACACTTTGCAAGACCAGGTCGCTGCTGTGGAAGCGGTGGTTCGAGCAGTCCGAACGGGGCGGATAAAGGAAGAGGTCATTAACAAGTCACTGGAACGTATTATTACATGGAAGGCAGCGCGTTGCGGTTACCGGGACACGAGTCTGATTTTACCAAAAACGAATGAAACTGCCAAAGCAGTAGATAATGAACCCTTGCCTTCCAATGAATCCATTGAATCGACCTTGTTCAAGATCGCTTCGAGCAGTATTACAGTGGTTCATAATGAAGGGTTGCTGCCGCTGAATCCAGAGCAGGACGTGTATGTCATCTGGCCCGAAGTTGTGCAACGGACAGAAGTGGATGAACCATGGTCCCATACAGATTCCCTTGGCGTGGCGCTATTGCAGCTGCGAGGCAGAGTTCGTGAGCGTAAAATAACGACTCAGCCATCGTATGATGAAGCGGATCGGATTTTGAAGGATGTGTTGGAGGCTGAGCAGGTCATCGTATGTACTTACACATCTGCAGGTCATCTTCCGAAAGGGCAACGGTATTTAGTTGAAAAGCTTAGTGAGAATCATTCGCTAATTGTGATTGCTCTGCGTAATCCATATGATCTGCTGGAGTTTTCGATGCCGGGAAGTTATGTGTGTACCTATGAAAATACGCCTACAGTCGTCCGGGCACTCTCTCTCGTGTTAACCGGTGAGTTGGAGTCTACAGGAAGTTTACCTGTCCGTTTACGTTAGACATATTCAATCCTTTTATCTCTCTAAGACATGGTGCTAATCTACCATTTCCTGGGGAGATTTTTTTGTTGGGATTTGCTATTGGGTTAACTTGGGAGTAGATGCTAAAAAAGATTATTGATAGATAACTATTTTCATAGTATTTTCCTTCTATTAAAAGTTTACAATTCTCCTCTTAACTTTTTAGCAACTTTTCCCGGTCCCAAGCGTCTAATAATATGACTTTTTGAGGGGGATATTTATAAAATGGGAGCAGAAGGAGCCAAAGACAAAGAATGAATTTGAAGAAGAAATTGTCCATACTTACCGCTTTTGCTGTTTTTCAAGCGTTTGCAGTCATTCCTGCCAATGCACAATCAGCTGATCAGAGCGATACTACACCAGTGAATACAGCCAAAGTTAAATCCGTGGAGGTTGTGAAGAAAGAACAAACCATCGCGGAATCCGAAGTGAAATCCGGAACAGACACTCCAACATCAAATATTGAAACAACTGAAGAAGTGAATCCTGAGACAGATGTTCCTACAGGAACAGACGCGACTCCTGTTGAGCCGGTAACGGAACCTACGGACGAAGAAGGTACAGCTGAGGAAACACCAGCACCTGCACCGGTAGAAGTGGAGCAACCGTCTACAGGGAATTCGACTGCTGGAGGTGGGGGTGGAGACCTCACTCTTTATATGAACAGTAATAAAATGATGCAAGATGGCAAAACGTATCTTGCCGGACAGCCGATGGCTGTTAAAAATGGTGTATCCTATGTAGCGATCCGTGCTCTCGTTGATCGGGTTGGCTATGATGTTAAATATGATAACACAACCAAAGAAACGATCATTATTAGTGGTGAAGATGAGCTGCGTTTCAAAACAAACAGCAAGATCTATACCGTTAATGGTGTGTCCAGAACGATGAAGGGCGCGGCTTATCAACAAAAGAATACGTTCATGGTGCCACTGACGTCGATTACGCAGGCCCTGAACATCACATATAAAGTCAATCAACCGGCCAAAACGGTTGTATTGAATCTGAGTACCAAACCGGTGGCGAGCTTCACGGTACAAAAAGAAGTCTTTGCCGGAGACCAGGTAACCTACACAACCAGATCCAGCTCTCCCAAGGGACTCAGCATTGTTGATGAGCGTTGGACTGGCCGTCAGGATTCATTCGACCAACCAGGTACATATACGGTAACCTATGCGGTCCAGGATTCGAGTGGTCAATGGAGTGATCCGTACTCGGTTACGATTAAGGTTGAAAGACCGAATCTGCCACCAGTTGCGATGTTTACGACGGATAAGGAAGAATACAAAATGGGTGAGAAAATCACCTATATTGATCAAAGTACAGATGATGAAAATGCGATTGTAAAAACAGAATGGGATAACAATGCACTGGCATTCTTTGTTCCAGGACCGAAGACCGTAACGATTACAGTTACCGATAAACATGGTGCTAGCGACAGCTATACCAAGATGATCAATATTACGGGCGAGACGCTATACAGTTTGACCGACTTCAACCAATTGTTCACACCAGTAGGTGAGAAGTTTACCTTCGATGGTGGCGGCGTACCGGCATTGGAGAAAGTTCCTTTCACATATTATGATGAACCAAGTCTTCTGATCCGCAGTAACAGCCCGGAAACCGTGAATACGGAAGGCATTGTGTACAAGGAATCTTCTTTCGGACAGACGCGCTTCATGATTCACCATGTGAACAACACAGGCAAAAACGTGAAAATGTACGTTGTAGCAACAAACAACAATGCTTACACGGCGTCCATTGAACAGCAAAACATGGGCTTTGCAGGACCGTCTCCTTTTGCAACGGTAGCTGGAAAGTTGTCGATTGACCGTTGGTTCCAATCCATGCAGAATGGTACCGGACAAAAGAAAGTGTACATCCAGCCAGGAGAAAGCAAGCTGATTCTCAATGATCTGAGCGTTCTTCCGATGAAACAGGGACAAGTCATCTCCTTGTATTCGGATGTATTCAGTGATTATGAATTGGATTACAACATTATCATGATCGAAGAGAACAAGGACCCGATGGAAGTGTTGTCGAGCCTGCCGGTTCTCGATCGTGATGGGGTTCACAACCGTGGAACGTATCCAAATGCAACACGAATTATTACGTACGATCAAGAAGTAGGATCGAAGCCTGCACGTCTTCCACTTGGAGATAATGCAAGTGATCCAAACCTTGTAGGAACGGATCCTATGGCGTATACAGAAGCTTCCAACGCAGGTAACTTCGGTGTACTGTACAAAATTACATTGAATAACGTTGCTCCGCGCACGTTGATTTCTTTCAACCCTCGTGGGGGCAGATACTCAGGTGTGGCACTCGTGAATGGACAGGTCGTTCAGATTTCCACAGGTAAATCTGTTACTGCACCAAATGAGCAAAGCGTTATGTATCGCACAGGTTCGTACGGCGAGAGTGTAACCATTCTCTTCTCGGCGGCACCAGGTAGTAACCTGCCTGTTAACCTGCTGTTCACACCGCTTCCGGCTGAAAAGTAATATCAGGAACATGCACGGACGGTTTGGAGTGAAAGCTTATATCATATATACCCGTTCACCCCAAAAGTCGCCCGAACGATTGATCATCTGAACCGTCAGGAAGGGACTCCATCAAAATGCAATGTCATTAGCTCCAAGCTAAACGTAATGACAATGCATGTGCATGGAGTCCTTTTTATGTGTTGTTGGAATGATATAACCCGGTGTCTTCGTTGACTCTAATCGTAATTTGATGCATTATTAGAGGTATACAAGAAAGCAAAAGTTTTCGCTTTTGCCGAATAACTGTCGCTCTATGAATAATGCAAAATGCTCGTATGACAGGAGGTGCTTTAGATCATGCTGTCGACAGAACAGATTATTTCGACCATGTCCTCACAGGGGCTCCGCATTACCGATCAGCGGAAAACATTGGCCCGGTTATTTGCCGAGTCGCCCGGGTATCTTACACCCAAGGACGTCTATGAATATATGGGTAAGACTTATAGCGGACTGAGTTTTGACACGGTATATCGGAATTTGCGTGTGATGCAGGAACTGGGTGTACTGGAACAGGTCATCTTCGAAGATGGCGTCAAATTCAGAGCACATTGTAGTGAAGATCATCATCACCATCATATGATCTGCCTGAAGTGTCAGAAGACATATCCCATTGTTTTTTGCCCGATGCAGCTTGCGGATGCGCCTGAGCAATTTCAGGTTGTAGATCACAAGTTCGAGGTATTTGGATATTGCAAGGACTGTGCTGAGCATGCTCCGGCCAAAGCGGCGTCTGGACATCAACACGCTCACGGGAAGCACTGACCATGAAGTTATCTCGCAGAATTGCTCAGGCACCCATTCGGGTGTATCGCAACTATATCTCTCCATTAACGCCGCCAACATGTCGGTTCTATCCGAGTTGTTCGGCTTACGCCATGGAGGCGATTGAAGTGCACGGTGCGCTCAAAGGCTCGTTGTTAACAGCGAAACGCATAGCCAAATGTCACCCATTTCATCCAGGTGGCGTGGATCTGGTGCCGCCGAAGGCGGAGAAGTCTATGATGGTATCGGAGTAAACAATATCGCCTGAAGTAATAGAGTGGCTTGGAACAGGCCAGGGTTGAAGTTGAGTAAGCTGTCCACTTGACAAAGGTGGCCGCATTTCAGTATATTTTTCCTATATGATTTCCAGTGAAGGGATAAGTACAGACACACCCCCAGTGCAGAGAGCCGGATGAGCTGAGAACCGGTCTGGGAGGAGGATGGAACATGGTCCCGGAGGAACCTCTTTCGAGCGTGCAGACGGTGATTTAAGAGCTGCTGTCGTAAGGCTGAGGCGTGATCCAGCGTTAATGGGCGGTCGAAGGACCGACAGAGCCTGTGTTTTGTGAAAAATACGGGGAATTTGGGTGGTAACACGTGAGAGCAACTCTCGTCCCATAGGGGCGGGAGTTTTTTGTGTTCTTTTTTAGTGTTTTTACACGAAAGGGCGCACAAGAAGCAGGAACATTTGAAGGAGGAGAAGTCATTCATGGCTGACCAAAAAACATTTTATCTGACAACCCCGATTTATTATCCGAGTGACAAATTGCATATTGGGCATGCGTATACAACAGTGGCGGGAGATGCGATGGTACGTTACAAGCGTCTGCGCGGTTATGATGCTCACTATCTGACAGGAACCGATGAACATGGCCAGAAGATTGAGCGCAAGGCACAAGAGAAAGGACAATCACCGCAAGCTTTTATCGACGATATCGTTGTGGGCATTAAGGAACTGTGGAACAAGTTGGACATTTCCAATGACGACTTTATTCGTACAACAGAAGAGCGCCACAAAACTGTAGTTCAGGATATCTTTGACCGTTTGCTGAAGCAGGGAGATATCTACAAAGGCGAGTATGAAGGCTGGTACAGTATTCCCGATGAGACTTATTACACGGAGACACAATTGGTTGATGTGGAAAAGAATGAAAAAGGCGAGATTCTCTCAGCCAAGAGTCCGGATAGCGGGCATCCCGTGGAACTGGTCAAAGAAGAATCCTACTTCTTCCGCATGAGCAAATATGCAGATCGTCTGCTCCAATATTATGAAGAGAACCCGGGCTTTATTCAGCCGGAGTCCCGCAAGAACGAGATGATCAACAACTTCATCAAGCCAGGTCTTGAGGACTTGGCCGTATCACGTACCACATTTGAATGGGGTGTCAAAGTCAAAGGCGATCCAAAACACGTGGTCTATGTGTGGATTGATGCGTTGTCCAACTATATTACAGCTCTGGGCTACGGTTCGTCTGATGCATCTCTGTATAACAAGTTCTGGCCTGCAGATGTACATCTGGTAGGTAAAGAAATTGTTCGTTTCCATACGATTTACTGGCCAATTATGTTGATGGCGTTGGATCTGCCTTTGCCGAAGAAAGTCTTCGCACATGGCTGGTTGTTGATGAAGGATGGCAAAATGTCCAAATCAAAAGGCAATGTCGTTGATCCGGTGACCCTGATCGACCGCTACGGTCTGGATGCATTGCGTTATTACCTGCTGCGTGAAGTGCCGTTTGGTTCTGATGGTACATTTACACCGGAGAGCTTCGTCGAGCGTGTCAACTCTGACCTCGCGAACGATCTGGGTAACCTGTTGAATCGTACAGTTGCCATGGTAGACAAATATTTTGAAGGCAAAGCCCCTGCGTTTGCTTCGAATGTAACGGAATTTGATGCTTCGCTGGAAGAAGCAGGCCATGCTACAGTGGAAAAAGTGGAACAGGCGATGGAAAACCTGCAGTTTTCCGTAGCACTGACAGCGATCAGCCAGTTTGTCAGCCGCACCAACAAATATATTGATGAAACACAACCATGGGCGCTGGCTCGTGATGAAGCAAAACGCGATGAATTGGCATCCGTGATGTCGCACCTGATCGAAAGCTTGCGGATTGCTTCGATTCTGTTGCAACCGTTCCTGACACGTGCTCCTCATAAAATCTGGGCACAGCTCGGCATTCAGGAAGGTGAACTCACGGCTTGGGATTCAGCCAAGCAATGGGGTCTGGTTCCAGCTGGAAATGCCTTGCAAAAAGGTGATCCAATCTTCCCGCGTTTGGATTCCGAACAGGAAATTGCTTATATCTCGGAAGCAATGACTGGCGGCCAAAAAGCGGCACAGCCTGAAGCGAATCAAGCAGAAGCTGGAGCTACGGCAGTTGTTGAACCGGTGACTGCACCTGAGGGTACGGAAGAGATCGGTATTGAGGATTTTGCCAAAGTTGAACTGCGTGTCGCACAAGTCATTGCCTGCGAACCGGTCAAAAAAGCAGATAAGTTGCTGAAATTGCAGCTGGATCTGGGTTATGAGCAACGCCAGGTTGTATCGGGAATTGCGAAGTTTTATTCGCCAGAAGAGATGATTGGACGTAAAGTCATCTGTGTGACCAACCTCAAACCAGTGAAACTCCGTGGTGAACTGTCCCAGGGCATGATTCTGGCAGCGTCGCACGGCGATCAACTAACACTGGCTACAGTACCGGACAACATGCCTAATGGCGCACAAGTGAAATAAGAATATAAACGAATCAATTTCATAATACCTTTAGCTGCTTCAATCAAGGGTAGATACAAAAATCTATTTTTATTGAGTTATGAAATTGATTCAAGTCCTGTCATAAAAATGACACAAGGTGGCCCAATGTAATTCGGGCCCCTTTTTTTTGTTGATATAAATCGCATCTTAAGGGAAGAGAACAAGCATATACTGTTATGAACTTCGTACTTCGGGAGAGAATAAATAGGATGAGATAGCTTGACAACTGGGTTCAGGTTACCTATAATTCTTTCAGTAATGTTTACGATTAAGAGATGCGGAGTGAATCATAATGACATTTTATAAAGTGCAACATCAAGTTCAAGATAACCGGACAGGGAAGATGAACAAAAGAGGCAACAGGAAGTTGCTATGGACGGGTCTGCTTATTCTCAGCTTATTGGTATTATCTGCGTGTGGGCAGAATAGTTCCGATAATGCCAAGATGGTGGAAGGTAAAGTAAACGTCGTGACGACATTTTATCCTGTATATGCTTTTACAGCTGCAATCGGTGGTGAAGATGCCAATGTCATTAACCTGCTGCCAACGGGAGTAGAGCCACATGACTGGACTCCGAAAAGTCAGGATATTGTCAATACGTCCAAGGCACAGCTGTTCTTTTATAATGGAGCTGGACTCGAAGGATGGGTACCGAATTTCCTGAAGTCGCTGAACAGTGATACACAGGTGAAGTCTGTTGCTGTCAGCGAAGGCGTTAAGCTGTTAACCGCTGAGGGTGATGATGGGCATGGTCATGGCGAAGAACACGAAGACGAGCATGCAGATGAACACGCAGATGAGGCGAGCAGTGAAGATGTCGCTGATCATCATATTGATCCACATACGTGGGTTAGTCCGAAATCAGCCATGATCATGGCTGAAAATATTAAAAATAGTCTGGTCGAAGCAGATCCTGATCACAAAGCCGGTTACGAACAACGGTATGAAGCGCTTCTTACCAAGCTTGAGACGCTGGATCAGCGTTTTACGGATGAACTGGCTACGGTACCGAACAAGGAAATTGTTGTCTCGCACCAAGCGTTTGGCTACCTTACGCGTGATTATGGATTAACCCAGCATGCCATTATGGGACTCTCCCCGGATGCTGAACCGACAGGACAGGATATTGTGAAGCTTGCGAAACTGGTTAAAGATGAAGGTATCAAATACATTTTCTTCGAAGAGCTGGTATCTGACAAATTGGCGAAAACACTGGCAAGCGAAGCAGGTGTGGAAACCATGGTTCTTAATCCGGTTGAGGGATTGACCAAAGAGCAAGCAACAAACGGGGATGATTATTTTACCCTGATGGAGAAAAATTTGCAAAATCTGCTGATCGCATTAAAATAAGATAGAATGAAGGATTCAGACCTAAGAGTCTTTACCGTTCGCGGTGAAGGCTCTTAGGACGCTATGAGATCCTTATATATAATGAAGGGCGGCTTTGCCATGCAGCAAATCATGCCATTATGTCATGATCCAATTATAGAGATCGAGAAACTATCATTTTCCTATGGGGACCAGCGAGTGATTGAGAATCTCGATTTTATGGCTCAGGAACGGGACTTTGTCGGGATTATCGGTTCCAATGGCGCGGGTAAAACGACGTTGCTGCGCATGCTGGTAGGATTGTTGCCTCCTGCGCAGGGAGATATCAAACTTTTCGGACAGTCGATCCGCAGGTTCAAAGATTGGGACCGTATCGGGTATGTGCCACAAAAGAATGCATTTAACCCGTTGTTCCCTGCGACCGTTCGTGAAGTGGTCATGTCCGGCTTATACAATAACAAAAACATGTTCCGTCGTATGTCTCGCAAATGTCAGCAACAGTGTACGGATGCGATGCAGGTCATGCGGATCGAGGATCTGGCGAACAAACGTATTGGTCAGTTGTCCGGCGGACAGCAGCAGCGTGTATTTTTGGCACGAGCGCTTATTAATCACCCGGATCTACTGATTTTGGATGAACCAACGGTAGGTATTGATGCTGAATCACAGGCCAGTTTCTTTGAACTGATTACACATATGCATGAACATCACCGGATGACTTTTCTGATGGTGTCTCATGATATGGACCGGATGGAGAATTATCTGGGTTCCGAAGCTGCGGTAACGAATGGCAAAATTAATTTCCATGTCCGTCATTCGCATGAGTTGCAAGATTGTGCCGAGACCAACCTGCAACATACTACTGCACAGGTGCGCTAGCCGTATTTATGGCCCATTAGATTAGAGCAAGGCCGAAGGAGTCGTGTTTGTTTTGGAAATATTAATGAGTGATTTTTTTCAGCGTGCGCTGGCGGGTGGACTGTTAATTGGCATCACCGCTCCGCTGATCGGACTGTTCCTGGTGTTACGGCGGTTATCCATGATCGGAGACACCTTGTCTCATGTGACCATCGCCGGCGTTGCACTCGGATTCCTGATTGAAGTGTATCCCATTGCGGTAGGTTTGATATTTGCCGTTCTTGCTTCATTTGCAATAGAGAAACTGCGCAAAGCGTACAAGAGTTATGCCGAATTATCGATTGCCATTATCATGTCCGGAGGCGTGGCGCTAGCTTCATTGTTCTTCACGCTGGGCAAAGGATATAATGCAGATGTCATGAGTTATTTGTTCGGCAGCATATATACATTGGATGCGACGGATCTGAAGCTGGTAGGTGTGGTTACGCTGATCGTGGTGATCGTAGTGGCGTTGTTACATAAGGAATTTTTCCTTTTGAGCTTTGAGGAAGATGCGGCAGCTGTCACAGGATTACCTGTGAGAATTCTGAACATGTTAATTACTGTGATGACAGCACTCGTCATTAGTACGGCGATCAAGATTGTAGGTGCGCTTCTAGTATCGGCGTTATTGACCATTCCGGTAGCAGTCAGCCTATTGATGGCCCGAAGTTTCAAGTCCGCCATTATTTTGTCCGTGGTTATCGGTGAAATTGCCGTAGTCCTTGGACTGGTCGTAGCAGGCATCTGGAACCTCGCACCTGGAGCAACGATCGTATTATTGCTGATCATGATGCTGATTCTGACGATGATTGGAAAAAAAGGGTTCCGAGCCTGACGACTGAACGAGCAAGCACGTGAGCCCAGGGAAGGGAGACATCCGCTTCATGCCTGATGTTAATGTATGGATGGCTTTTGTAGCAGGCTTGGTCTCATTTATATCACCATGTTGTCTTCCGCTGTATCCATCATACCTTTCTTATATCACAGGTATGACGGTGCAGCAATTGAAGGAAGACCGCAATCAGCGAGAAGTCCGCTTTAAGACCATGACGCATACGCTGGCGTTTATATTGGGCTTCTCCGCTGTATTTTATTCGCTTGGCCTTGGTGCAGGACTGTTTGGCCAGTTTTTCAATGATAACCGTGAGCTGATCCGACAATTGTCTGCGATTCTGATTATGCTTATGGGATTGTTTTTGCTGGGTGTGTTCAAGCCGCAGTTTCTGATGAAGGAACGCAAGCTGGATATGAAATGGAAACCGGCAGGCTATCTGGGCTCATTTATATTTGGTATCGGTTTCTCAGCAGGTTGGTCGCCCTGTATTGGCCCCATTCTAACAGCGATCATAGCTATGGCTGCGAGTGAGCCTACAACCTGGCTTGCGCTTATTACAGGATATACCGCAGGGTTTGCAATACCTTTCTTTATTTTGGCATTCTTCATCGGCTCGACACGCTGGATCTTACGGTATTCCAATGTCATGATGAAAGTCGGAGGCGCATTAATGTTGTTCCTTGGCGTATTACTTTTTACAGATCAGATGACGAAGATTACCATTTGGTTGCAGCAGATTACACCAGACTGGATGATTATTTAAGCGTATGAACTAAATTTTAATTTAAAAAAGTATGGCAAAGCAGGCTACATAAACCAGAATTATTCTGGCATGTAACCTGCTTTTTAATCGTTTGTTAGGAATACTAATATCAGCATATGATGTTGGGTTGTTTTCGTTTAGGTGAAGTAATCAATATTGGCTAATGGGAAATGCTCAAAAATCCGCTCCGTAATGAATTCGCGAAGTGCATCCTGCTGGTCATCTTTATACACATACTTGTACTGACCCCAGCGGCCCCATTTCATCTTGCGTTTCTCAATATCCATCTCAAGCTTGGTCTTGGGATAACGCTTCTCAATGGTTGCTTTGGCCGTTTTGGTAAATCGGTGCTGAATCATCTCAAACGTAAGATCCTTGGTTGCTTCCTCTGGAAGTGTATCTGCCAGCTTCTGCAACAGAGCCGAGTATCCTTCTTCCCAGCCTTCATACCACATAATCGGAGCGATAATGAATCCCAGAGGATAACCGGCGTGTGCAATTTTGCCTGCGGCTTCAATGCGTTCTTCAAATCTAGAAGTAGCCGGTTCAAAGTTTTTGATGACATAATCCGAATTGACGCTAAACCGGATACGGGTGTGGCCATTATGCTTAATGTTTAATAACGGATCAACGTGATGATATTTAGTTACGAACCGCAAGCGTCCATATTCTTCTTCCGCCATAAAACGGATCAAGTCACTTAAATTTTCCGTGATATGCTCAAGTCCTACGGGATCGGATGTACAGGCAGCTTCAAATCGCGTGATTTCTGGCGCGCGTTCTTCGATGTATCCTTTTGCAGCCTGAATGATCTCCTCGGTATTAACGTAGACACGGACATAAGGTTTGGCGCCAAGTGTAGTTTGAAGATAACAATAATGGCAGTGCCCCATACAGCCTGTAGAGATGGGAATGGCATATTCCGCTGAAGGTTTCGACTGGTCGAACTTGAGTGTTTTGCGCACACCGACAACCAGAGTACGCTTCGCCATCCGGTACTTTTCTTGTTCGGTTTCACCCGGCAGGTTCGTGATCCGGTTATGGGATGTGGTCATCTGATAAGGGATGTTTTTGGATGTCACCCATTCCATAATTCGTTTGCCTTTATCATATTCCAGCGCACCGGGTTCAAAATACACCAAATCGGGAATAAAGGGTTTAGTGCCTTTTGCTTTTCGAGCAGGCGGTTGGGCTACACTTGTACTCAAGAAATCACTCCTTTCGATGCGGAACTTTAATTAGTTTGCCTCGTTCGAGGAAAAGTCAAGCCTGCCAATTACTTGCGTAACAGTGCACTCCGAATTGTGCAGGACTTGCCAATGCGTATTGATAACATGTATCATTATAAGATAGGGACCTGGCACGAATAGGGGCCGGTCAGAGAGAAGAGAGGGAAGCAGATGCCAACGCCCAGTATGGAAGATTATTTGGAGCGTATATACAAATTAATTGATGAAAAGGGCTATGCTCGTGTGTCTGATATAGCTGAAGGACTGGAAGTACATCCTTCATCGGTGACCAAGATGATCCAAAAGCTGGACAAAGACGAGTACCTGATCTATGAGAAGTACCGCGGATTGGTACTTACGCCAAAAGGCAAAAAGATGGGCAAACGTTTGATGGAGCGCCATCATCTGCTTGAACAGTTTTTGACGACGATTGGTGTTCAGGAAGAGAACATCTATAATGATGTTGAGGGTATTGAACATCACTTGAGCTGGGATTCTATTACTTGCATTGAGTCTTTGGTCGAATACTTCCGTCAGGATGAGAGTCGGTTACGTGACCTCAAAAATCTTCAGGACGTCATGAGTAATACGGAGTCTTGATTTTCAACAGTTAATTTCAACATGGTGATATACAATGAATCGTATCCTGTGATCAAAGGATGCTTCTTGCCGTTTCAATGGCAGGAAGCATTTTTTTGTGCATCCACACCATAATTTGGTGATATTCGCAACTAAACAGCCGTTAGGAACGTCTATTAAACTAGTAGAATTTACCGCAAATTTATAATGATTTTGGAGGATTGCACTGATGAAGCTTCGTAAAGGATTGATGCTGCTGCTCATTTTTGTACTTGGATTACAGACAGCAGGTATGACAGCACAAGCAGCCGGACAGAAGAATATCGCTATTTTTCTAGATGGTAACCGCTTGGAATCGGATGTATCACCTTACATCCTGCCTAAGGTAAATGTAACGATGGTGCCTCTGCGAGTTATTAGTGAAGGACTGGGTGCGTCTGTTCTATGGTCTCAGGCTACACGTACCGTGACTATTCAGAAATCGGATTCTGTCATCACGATGACGAGCGGACGCCAGCAGGCTACCGTGGATAACACTGTAGTTGGTCTGGATGCATCCGTAGAACTGAAGCAAGGTCGGGTCATGGTACCCATTCGATTCGTCAGTGAGAACCTTGGTATTCGGGTGAACTGGAATCAGGCGGCTCAGACCATTGATCTGTACACAGGAGACGAATCAGTACCGACTCCTGAACCAACTCCGGCAACCCCAGCAGAGCCTGGAGGCACAGGGACTGTACCAGCTTCTGAAGAGATGCGGGGAGCCTGGATCTCCACTGTGAATGGAGACTGGCCTTCGTCCGGTGCCAAGGGAAATGTAGAGAAGCAAAAGCAGGAGTACACGAAACAGCTCGATACTTTACAAGGGATGGGCATTAATGCCGTATTCGTTCAAGTGAGAGCCAATGGGGATGCCGTCTATCCTTCAGGTCTGGTACCTTGGAACAGCGTATTGACAGGAACACAAGGTAAAGATCCCGGCTATGATCCCCTCGCATTCATGGTGGAGGAAGCACACAAACGTGGTCTGGAGTTTCATGCCTGGTTCAATCCGTTTAGAGCAACGAATTCGGCGAGTACATCCAATCTGGCTGCAAATCACATTTCCAAGCTTCATCCGGATTGGATTGTGAATGCGTCCGGCAAAATGTACATTAACCCGGGTATTCCGGAAGCCAGACAGCATATTATTGATACGATCATGGAAGTGGTCAATCAGTATGATATTGATGGTGTACATCTGGATGATTACTTCTACCCGTCCAATGTGACCTTTAATGATGATGCAGCCTTCAAAACTTACAACACATTGAATACCAAGGACCGTGCTGAATGGCGTCGTGACAATATTAATCAATTCGTCAGGCAGCTTGGACAGAGCATTCACAGAGTGAAAGCTAACGTTGAATATGGAATTAGCCCATTTGGAGTATGGCGTAACAAATCCGTTGATCTGACAGGTTCTGATACCAAAGCAGGAGTAACCGCTTATGATAGCATGAATGCGGATGTGCGGACATGGATTAATCAGGAGTGGATCGACTATGTTGCCCCTCAGGTGTATTGGAGTATGACATTGAACGCAGCCCGATACGACAAAGTCGTGGACTGGTGGGCGAATGAAGTGGCTAACACGAATGTAAAATTGTATATTGGCCACTCACCTTATAAGTTAGGTACGCCAGAGATTGGCTGGCAGACATCACAGGAGATCATCGATCAGCTGAACTACAACAAGAAGTATTCTTCGGTTAAAGGGGATATATTCTTTAGTTCACAGTACCTGACGAAGAACCCTCTCGGCCTAATTGCCAAATTAAAAGCTTATTATGGTCTCTAAAACAATTTAACAATACGGTTATAAGACAAACCCTTGTTCTCATAGAGTGGCAGTAGAAACGTGGCTGCCTGGAGAACGGGGGTTTTGTTGTGTTAATTAACGCAGTGTTTGAAGGTGGAGGCGTGAAGGGAATTTCGCTTGCGGGAGCTGTGCAGGGTGCTCAAGACTGCGGCATTCAGTTTAATCGGGTGGCTGGGACGTCATCGGGTTCTATTGTAGCTGCTCTACTAGCGGCTGGTTACAGGGCCGAAGAGATGAAAGTCATTATTGAGAATACGCCGTTTGCTTCATTGCTGCGTCGTTCCCCCATATTTAATACCCGATGGATCGGCCCCGCAGCGAGGCTGTTCTTGAAGAAAGGTTTGTATTCGGGGGAAGCGCTGGAATCATGGATTCGCAAGATGCTGGAGCAGAAAGGGATTCGCACTTTTGCCGACTTGCCGCAAGGCAAGCTGCTCATTACAGCATCAGATATATCCAATGGGACCATTCTGGTGCTGCCAGATGATATTCGGCGCTTCGGAATTGATCCTGCCAAGCTGGATGTTGCGAAAGCGGTACGCATGAGTTGCAGTATTCCGTATTTTTTCGATCCGGTCGTGATACGCAAATCGCCGGTATTCTCCAAAGGCCTGCCTTTTCAAGATCAGTTCGTTTATGTTGTGGATGGTGGATTGCTTAGCAATTTTCCGCTGTGGCTCTTCGATGGTGATCGTTCGGAACGAGAGGGAGACATAATTCCGGTTGTCGGATTCAAAATGGTGGGTAAGACAGAGGTGGAACCTGCACGGATTAAAGGACCGCTAAGCATGCTTCAGGCTCTTGTGGAGACGATGCTCACAGCCCACGATGAGCGCTATATTGAACAGATTAACCGGTTCCGTACAGTGAAAATACCAACGCTGGGGATTAAACCGACACAGTTTCATCTATCGGTACAAGACAGTACGGCTTTGTATCGATCCGGTGCGAACGCGGGAACCGAATTTTTCAATGGATGGAACACGAAAATGTATGATGATCAGCTGGACAAACAAAGAAAAGAGCTCCGCAAGAAACAAGCTGAAGCTCCGCCTCTGATTCCTATATAAACACGAAAAAAGCAATTCTCCGCTTGTTGGAAGAATTGCTTTTTTGTATGTTCAATAACTTTTAGTGAAATTTCGGTATATCTTCATCGCTTTTACCTTTTTGTCCCTGAATCACTTGGAAAGGATAATCCTTGCGTTTCTTCGAAGAGCCGCTGCTCTTTCTGGCACTGGACTGTGCATTTACTTTCGCCATGGTACGTGCCGATGGCTTAATTTTCGGTGATTTGGCTTTTTGTGCCCAGCGACGAGGCGGATACTTATACAGCAGGAATACAGCTCCGAACACGACCAGAGGAATAATGATTCTGGAGGGACTAGCGCTCCCCAACCAAGTCAATACTCCAACAGCAGCTAGTGCGATGAACGTCCAAAATAAGATTGCCTGCTTGTTCATATCATTCACCCTTTCACAGGATCGAGTGTTGCAACAGGTACTTCTGATCTAGCGGAGACATTGGCGAGCTTGGCATCCAACTCACGCATACGGTTAAACGAAGCAATCGATACTTCAACCTGTTCGTTGGTCGGTTCTTTTGTTGTCAACAATTGCAACCATAATCCCGGGTATCCGAGATAACGCAGTACAGGAATATCACGTACCGAATTCGTAAGCTTTAACAGCTCAAAAGATATACCCAATACGACAGGCAACAACAGCAGACGCTGACCCATCCGTTCCCATAGGTTATCGTACGTGAAGAGGGAGTACAGAAACACTCCAATAATGACAGTCAACATAATAAAGCTGCTTCCACAACGGTAGTGCAGTCGGCTGTATTTTTGCACGTTCTCCGGTGTCAATTCTTCACCAGCTTCATGTGCGCTGATTACTTTGTGTTCCGCTCCATGATACTGGAAGAGACGTTTGATCATCGGCGTCTGTGAGATTAACCACAAGTAAGCGAGCAACAGGATCAGCTTGATGCCGCCTTCCAGTAAATTATGCAAAAATTGATTGTCGAATGCATTTTTAAATAGAAAATTCTCGATGACAACAGGAAGTAATGTAAGCACAACTTTACCGAAAAGGAATGAAAGGATGGCTACCGCAGTCACACCAATGATCATGCTAAGGCTCCAGCCTGAACCTTCTTTCTCTTTTTGCTTGGCTTTCTCTTCCGGTTCCAGTTCATCATCAGCATAGGCGTCAGCAGAGTAATTGAGATGTCTGCTACCTTTGACACTTGAATCTATAATGCTGACAATTCCGCGTAATAAAGGAATCCGCCGCAATTTCGTGACCCAGGACTTGTCTTGCTTGGGAACTTCCAGATACGTAATTTCGCCGTCTTTTCTACGAACAGCTGTAACGTTGACATGTTTCCCACCGAACATTACGCCTTCAATGACAGCTTGCCCCCCATAGCTGACAGGCTTGGATTGTTGAGGCAAATTATTCACCTTCCTATTCTGTTCTAGGCCTTCGCGATCAAAGGCAGTTTAATAACCCTATTGTATCGAATTTTAAGAGCAATTTCTAGTTTGTGAGTCAATCCTTGAAGGATGTTGTTAAGATTGTCCTGTTTTGAACATACTACCTCGTAGAATGAAGCACAAAAATCGAGTCATAATACGGGGTTATCAACTGAAATGAAGGAGAATATCGATGACAGAACGTAAGCATGATGATACATCACATGATGAAGGTCAACGACCGAATGAGCGTCAGCAAAAAGATAAAGGCAGGCGCCCTACTCAGCGACAAGGTCAAGCGCACTATTATACCAAGCCATTTTCCTTTGCATTAGAGCTTGGCTTCTTTGCCGGGTTTATCTGGGGTGGGCTACACTGGCTATTCTATCTGCTGCATTTTACGATTGTGCCGGTGGGATTTCTGGCCGAGCCTTTTTTCAAACATGAATATATATATACCGCAGCTGGGCATTTAACAGGCTGGTTGTTTTTTATCGTTTTTTCCATCTTGGCTTCTTTGCTCTACACGTTCACGATTAGAAAATTAAAAGGGCCTTTACCCGGCATGGTGTATGGAATTGTCTGGTGGCTGATTCTCTTTGTACTGGTAGGGCCGAAACTCGGGATGATGAAGCCTCTGAACGGTTTAACGTGGGATTCGATCATCACGGAACTCTGTTTCTTTTTGCTATGGGGGCTGTTCATTGGTTACACGGTAGCCATGGAGTACACGGACGAACGCAAACGCGAGCCAGAGCAAGCGGGGGCATAGCGCAAAAAAGCTTCTCAATCCGGCAATGCCTGTGTTAAAATAGCAGATGGTTATTTGCAGAGAGGGTGGAGCAGCGATGAAACGAATTATTGTGATCAATGGTCCGAACCTGAACATGCTTGGAGTACGTGAGCCGGGCATCTATGGAACGCTTAGTCTGAAGGATATTGAGGACAAAATTCGCAGACAGGCTGATGAACTTGGCGTCTCCATCGCTTTTTATCAATCGAACCATGAAGGGGACATCATTGACCGCATTCATGCAGCGTTAGGTGAAGCAGACGGGCTGATATTGAATGCCGGAGCATTTACCCACTATAGCTATGCTATACGTGATGCAATCAATGCTGTAAAAGTCCCTACAGTGGAAGTACATCTATCCAACATTCATGCACGCGAAGCGTTCAGACATCATTCAGTGATTGCAGCGGAAACAATCGGGCAGATTGCCGGATTTGGCGAAGTAAGCTATGAACTGGGATTGCTGGCTCTTGTGCGTCATCTGGACAAACAAACCTGAGCCGGGAACCCGGGAATGTGAGAGAAAGAAGGGTTACCGATGGAAAACAAACGAGTAAATAAGTTGCGTGAAGCCATGCGTGAGCGTGAACTCACAGCAATGCTGATTACAAACCCGATTAACCGTCGTTATATGACGGGCTTTACAGGCTCTGCGGGATATGTGCTGATTACGGAACAGGATGCATATTTGCTGACTGATTTCCGTTATATGTCACAAGCGCCTCAGCAAGCCAAAGGATTTACCGTTGTGGAGCATGGAGCTAAGCCGATGGATACGGTGCGCGAATTGCTGACATCCGCGAATATCAAAGAAGTGGGCTTCGAGCAGGATAGTGTCACATTCGGCACGCATTCCGCTTATGCTGAAGCACTTCAATCTATCGAACTGAAAGCTGTATCCGGGATTGTGGAACAACTTCGCATGTTCAAGGATCAAGACGAGATTGCGGTTATGCAGAGAGCAGCAGATTTGGCGGATGCCACGTTCAGCCACGTGTTGCAGTTTGCAAAACCAGGCATGACAGAGCGTGAAGTGGATCTGGAGATGGAGTTTTTCATGCGTAAACATGGAGCAACGTCCTCTTCGTTCGACACGATTGTAGCATCGGGTGAACGTTCTGCTATGCCTCACGGTGTAGCGAGTAGCAAGGTCATCGGTCAAAATGAGTTAATTACATTTGACTTTGGTGCACTTTTGGACGGATACTGTTCAGATCTGACACGTACCATTGCAACAGGCACACCTGTACCTGAACTGCGCAAAATTTATGACATTGTACTGGAAGCTCAGTTACATACGCTGGAGAACCTGAAACCGGGCATGACCGGACGGGAAGCAGATGCACTGGCTCGTGATATCATTGCAGGTCACGGATATGGAGATCAGTTCGGACACAGCACAGGCCACGGTCTGGGCATGGAAGTTCACGAAGCTCCTCGCTTGTCCAAGCTTAGCGACGATGTATTGAAACCGGGTATGGTTGTTACCGTTGAACCGGGTATATATATTGACGGACTTGGCGGCGTGCGTATCGAGGATGACGTAGTGATTACCGAGACGGGTATTCATATTCTCACGAAGTCGGACAAGAAGTTCACCGTAATCGGCTAAATTACAGCCACCAGGGATATAAGACGATTTTTAATATAGAGGTATGTATATCTACGATTGATTCTATGCGAGCGCAAACGCAGTGAAGGGGACGGAATCGATTCAGAAGAAGCGTCAGCGTTCGCCTTTGTCTTCCCATTTTCAACCTTATGTAAGTGTAATCATGAAAATGGGGAGTCAACAGCGATCGGAAGAACGATCCGAATCCGAAACGGTCATGTCGCACAGAGTCACCGAGTAGATGAACTCATCTTTATATTAACCCATCGTCTTATATCACCTACTTTTCAACCATATCAGGAGGGATTTTTTGTGATTTCAGTAAACGATTTTAAAACAGGCTTGACCGTGCAAGTAGATAACGATATCTATACCGTGCTTGATTTCCAACACGTCAAACCAGGTAAAGGCGCTGCCTTCGTACGTTCCAAATTGAAAAACCTGCGTAATGGTAACACCGTTGAAAAAACATTCCGTGCAGGCGAAACCATTGGTCGTGCGATCATCGAAAACCGTGGCGTATCATACCTGTATGCAAGTGGTACAGAGCACACGTTCATGGATAACGAAACATATGATCAGTTCACATTGACTAGTGATCAACTGGAATGGGAATTGAACTTCCTGAAAGAAAACATGGTCGTTAAGATCGTTAGCTACCAAGGTGAAATCCTCGGAATCGACTTGCCAACAAGCGTTGAGTTGAAAGTTATCGAGACTGAGCCAAGCGTTAAAGGTAACACTGCACAAGGTGCTACCAAAAATGCAAAAGTAGAAACAGGTTTGAACGTACAGGTTCCTTTGTTCATTAACGAAGGTGACGTTCTCCTGATCGATACACGTGAAGGTAAATACTCTTCCCGTGCGTAACTTTCACAGCCTGTAAGCTAAAAAAGGTTATTAACAACCCTTTGCCATTCCTTTGGCAGAGGGTTTTTTCGAAAAAAGATTAGCCTATCAGTCGCTTTCGTAATATACTGGGTTAAAGTCATTTCTCGTAGAGAATAATGACGATGGACATCAATTATGCATACTGCACAAGGTAGGGAGTGGATTTGCTTTGTCATTGTACGTCATGAAATTTGGGGGCAGCTCGGTCGGAGATACAGAGCGCATGAAGCGTGTAGCCGGACGTGTTGTAGAAAAAGCTGATGAAGGACATCGGTGTGTAGTCGTGGTTTCGGCCATGGGGGATACAACGGATGATTTGATTGATCAGGCAAAACAACTGAATAGTGATCTGCCTGCTCGTGAGATGGATATGCTCTTAACGACAGGAGAACAGATTTCGATCTCCTTGTTATCGATGGCTATTCAAGCGCTTGGACGCAAGGCAGTATCGTTTACGGGCTGGCAAGCGGGATTCCGCACAGAGCCGGTTCACGGAAAAGCACGTATTAATGATATTCATCCCGACCGTGTGAATGCAGCACTTGCCGAAGGCAACATTGTTATTGTTGCAGGCTTCCAGGGCATGACGGAAGACGGCGAGATCACAACACTGGGTCGTGGTGGTTCGGATACAACAGCTGTAGCGCTGGCTGCAGCCATTAAGGCTGATGCGTGCGAGATCTATACGGATGTGGACGGAATCTATTCTACAGACCCGCGGATCGTTAAGGTTGCGCGCAAGCTGAAGGAAATATCGTATGACGAAATGCTGGAACTCGCTAATTTGGGAGCAGCGGTGCTGCATCCGCGTGCAGTTGAGTACGCGAAGCATTCCGGTGTGCCTTTGATTGTAAGATCCAGCTTTAACCATAATGAAGGAACGGTTGTGAAGGAGGAAGCAGCAATGGAACAAGGTGTAGTGGTTAGTGGTATTGCCTATGACAAAAACGTAGCTCGCATCAGTATTCTGGGTGTGCCGGATGTACCAGGAGTTCTGGCTGAAGTATTTGGTGCGCTTGCATCCAATCAGCTGGATGTGGACATTATCGTTCAGAGCGGAGTGATGGATGGCAAAGCGGACTTCTCTTTCTCTGTTGCGCTATCTGATCGTGAGAACGCATTGCGTGTCATTGAAGGCCTTCACAGCCGCTTGCCTTACCGTGAAGTCACATCTGAAGAGAACCTCGTTAAAATCTCCATTGTTGGCGCTGGGATGGTCAGTCACCCGGGTGTAGCTGCCAAGATGTTCAAGGTCATTTCTGCTGAAGGCGTGAGCATCAAGATGGTGAGTACTTCCGAGATCAAAGTATCTTGTGTCATTGATGGAGAGAAGCTACATGACGTTATTAAGGCGTTGCATACAGCATATGATCTCGATACCGCTGAGCAAGCTGTGATTGGCGGACCACAAGATCGCAGATAAGTTGTTTCTACACATGTAAACATAGCAAAGGTGTACTGTTGCCAACGGGCAGCAGTGCACCTTTTTGTTTTTCTCATAGCAATTCTCAGAGTGACTTGAATATCTTCTCCCCGCGTATCCCCCGATAAGGCGCCATACGGTTCCCTTCTCCCATCTCGGGAACACAATCCAGCAGATTTAATTGAGAGCAATACGAAATATCATGAACCCTGCCTAACTTTTCAAGCCTTCTCCCGCCGGACGATATTCTCATCATATCCGGGATACTGTCCCTACATTGGGATACCGCCTGATGAAGTACTATACCGAGATCATTCAATTGAATGGGAGAATAGGATTGTCGGTGTAGCTCTTCGATAATGCATCCAGCACACAAACCATCCTCCAGTGCAAATTCATCCTGTGTCCCCGCACATAGCAACAATACATCTCTTTGCAGTTCACATAGAACTGCTGCGACAGCCTGCACATTGAGAAATGATCCAGCGAGTACATGTTTCGCCTTGGAAGCTTTGATCAAGGCCCGGGTCCCATCGGTTGTAGTTAATATGATGGTTTTATTTGCAACGCCTTCAGTCATATATTCATAGGGGGAATTACCCACCTCGAATCCGGTAATTTTTTTGTCAAAACGCTCCCCGCCCCGAATGCAATCTTTCATTTCCATTTGTTTGGCTTGTGGAACCGTCTCTACGGCAATCACAGCCGCAGCGTCATACGCCAGGGCTGTAACAATCGTACTGGTCGTACACAATACATCAATGACAACCGCACTACGCCCTGCAACATCAATGGTGCGTAACTCATTCACATTGCCTACCACATCAACTCGCACTCCCCACAACTCCTTTCTGTATCTGGGGATCGGTAGTTCTATTTGAACTGGAATGGAACTTACCTATCTGCAATTACCATATGCATGCGCATCTAGACGGGTGCCTAGAGCAGTAGGTTGATCTATGGTTTCAACTCTCAACCGCATTCTGAAGAAATGATAGATTTCAGCGTCATAAATTAAATGTACAGGCATAAACTTGAGATATGAACAAGCGCCAGAAGCGTGAACCATATGATCTCAAGGTTGGAGGAGCCTACTCATGAAGGTGAACTGGAAGGAACTTTTTCCGGAACCGATCCGCACCATTCTCGGAAGAATGCCACCCGCTCTATTGGAACAAGTGGAGGAAGTACGTATTCGTGAAGGCAGACCCCTGGAGATAAATGCAGGCAACACATACCACTTCCTGACACCTCAAGGTAGCCCGACAGGGAACCCTGAAGAAGCGTATGTTCCCCAGAAAGAAGTGACGCACAGGTTGCTCGATCTGATCAGTAACCATTCACTTTATACATTGGAAGAGGAACTGCGCAAAGGGTTCATCACCATCCCGGGGGGGCATCGAATAGGACTTGCTGGCCGAACCGTACTAAGTGGTGGGCGTGTCGAATACCTGCGCGACATCAACGGATTTAACGTCCGGGTAGCACGTGAGGTACATGGAGTGGCTGACCGTATCCTTCCTTATCTTCTCGATATGAAGAGCGGACAGGTCTTCCATACGTTGATCCTTTCACCGCCTCAACAAGGAAAAACGACGTTGCTGCGAGATCTGGCGAGACAAATTAGCAGCGGAACGAAGCTTGCGGGGGGCAGTGAACTGGTACAGGGGATACGTCCGCGCCTGAAAGTGGGCATTGTGGATGAGAGGTCCGAAATCGCCGGTAGCTACAAAGGAGTACCTGGATTCGACGTAGGCCCACGAACAGATGTGATGGACGGTTGTCCGAAGGCTGAGGGCATGATGATGATGCTTCGCTCCATGTCACCCGATGTCCTGATTGTGGACGAGATCGGTCGTCCGGAGGACGCTGAGGCGGTGATGGAAGCCCTGCATGCAGGAGTCTCTGTAATCGCGACTGCTCATGGCCGTGACCTATCGGAGCTGTCGGCCAGGCCCGCGCTCAGAACCTTAATTGCAGAGCAGATGTTTCAACGTTATGTACAGCTGCAACGGACGAGCCGGGGCATGACCTTTCGACTGGCTGATGGCAAAATGCGTGGTTTGCAGCAGACCGGGGCAGGAGGTGAAGCCTTTGGTTAACATGCTTGGTGCGGTAATCATTCTCTTAGCCAGCACCCTCGCCGGATTTTACAAGGCCAGACAGTATGCATTAAGACCAAGACAATTGCGAGAACTCATTGCAGCCCTTCAGCGACTAATGACGGAGATTAACTATGGGCTTACTCCCCTTCCCGATGCCATGGGCAAGATGGGAGCCCAGACCAAAGAACCTGTAAAGACGCTGTTCCTTCATGCAGCTACACAGATGGAACCTCCTCATGGACTTACTGCCCGGGAGAGTCTTCAGTCCGGCGTGGATCTGGCTTGGGGAAGATCGGCCATGAAGGCTGACGAGCGGGAAGTCATGCTGCAATTAAGCTTCAGCCTTGGCACAAGTGACCGTCAGGATCAGACCAAACATATATCGTTAGCCATTCAACAACTAATGCATGAGGAATCCCGTGCCCAGGCCGATCAAATGAAATATGAACGAATGAGCCGAAGCCTCGGGATGCTTGTCGGAGCGTTAATCGTCATTCTGATCTTCTGAAATAGCCGGGATAGTGAGGTGCCAAGGTCATGAATCTAGAAGTGAACGCAATCTTTCAAATTGCGGGTATCGGAATCATTATTGCCATGATTCACACGGTACTGAAACAAATGGGAAAGGAAGATATGGCTCACTGGGTGACCGTAATCGGATTTGTCGTTGTATTGTTCATGGTGGTCCGTATGCTGGACAGCCTGCTACAAGAGATCAAATCGATATTTCTTTTTCAATGAAAACGGTCATGAAGCCGGATGGTGGTGACCTGTGGAAATTATCCAAGTTGTAGGTTTGGCGCTCATCGCAACAGTGCTCATTCTGGTCATTAAGGAACAGAAGCCGATGTTTGCCTTTCTGATTGCTGCTGCGACTGGTATTGTGATCTTCATGTTGTTGATTGGCAAGATCGGTGCAGTCATCGAGGTGTTGAAGCGGCTTGCCGAGAATTCAGGGATGGAGAGTATTTATCTAAAAACGGTGCTGAAAATTATTGGCATAGCGTACATTGCTGAATTTGGTGCACAGATCGTCAGGGATGCAGGCCAGGAGAGCATTGCGTCCAAGATTGAACTGGCCGGCAAGGTGTTGATCCTCGTTCTTGCTATACCGATCATCAGCATTATTATCGAAACCGTCATGAAGCTGATGCCGGTGTAGAAGGGGCGTGCGGACTTCATATGAAATCGATTCATCATAAGCCGCAATGGCGCCTTACGGTTGTGCTGATGCTCTGTTTTCTGTTCGGTATTCTGGGACAGGTTACTGCAAGCTCGCCTTCCGGCGAGTGGATGGAGCAGCAGGCCGATCAGCTTCCCAAGGATCAGGTGGAGAAATACTGGGATCAACTGATGCAACAATACGGTGGTTTTTTCCCGGATGGGAAAACCCCTTCCTTCATGGATATGTTAATCCCCGGCAATGAAGGGTTCAGCCTGAAGTCGGTGTTTGTAGCCATAGGAACCTTCTTGCTGCATGAAATTTTATATAATGGCAAGCTTCTGGTCACGATTGTGATGTTAAGCGTACTGAGTATGATTCTGGAGACTCTTCAAACCGCCTTTGAGAAAAATAATATTAGCAAAATCGCCTATTCGATCTGTTATATGGTCATCATCATCATTGCCATTAACAGCTTCAGTGTGGCGATTGGATACGCCAAGGATGCCATAACCGGCATGATCAACTTCATGATGGCGATGGTTCCCTTGTTATTCACACTGCTCGCGTCCATGGGTAACGTCATCACCGTCTCTGTGACCCATCCACTCATCATTTTCATGATCCATCTGGTGAGTACATTGATTCACATGCTCGTATTCCCGCTACTCTTCTTCTCAGCTGTTCTGCATCTCGTCAGCTCATTGTCTGACAAGTACAAGCTGACACAGCTGGCAGACCTCCTGCGCAATATAAGTGTGGCACTGCTGGGTATCCTGCTGACGATGTTTCTGGGTGTAATCTCGGTTCAGGGAGCATCGGGCTCCGTAGCGGATGGAGTCAGCCTGAAGGCCGCCAAATACATCGCAGGCAACTTTGTCCCTGTTGTGGGCAGAACATTTGCGGATGCGACGGATACGGTAATTACAGCTTCACTACTTGTCAAAAATGCAATTGGACTCACTGGCGTTATCATCATCCTGTTTCTATGTGCCTTTCCGGCACTCAAGATCCTGGCTCTTGCCTTGATATACAACGTTACCGGTGCCATTATGCAACCGCTCGGAGACACCCCGATCGTAGGATGTCTACAGGCCATTGGCAAGAGCATGATATACGTATTTGCGGCGCTGGCAGCTGTCGGGTTGATGTTTTTCCTGGCGATCACCATCCTGCTGACTGCAGGGAATCTGACTGTTATGATGCGCTGAGTGCAGGTTGCAAGAAAGGGGTTGGAGAGGATGGGGTGGCTGAGCAACTGGCTCCAGGAATTGATCATGATCGTTCTGCTGGCGACTTTCGTGGATATGTTATTGCCCAATCGATCCATGGAACGTTATGTGAAGCTTGTGCTGAGCCTTCTCATCCTGCTGACTCTTTTATCACCCATAACCAAGCTCCTCAGAAGTGATCCGGTTGGTGAACTGAAACGGGCAATGTCGGCCATGGATGCTCCATCGGCTGGGAATGCAACGCTCGAACAGATTCTGGCTCAGGGCAAGCGACTGCAAGCGAATGAGCAGGAACAATCCCTGCAGTGGACAGCCAAAGAACTGGCTAATGTCATGAAAGGCCAGATTGAAGAAACAACAGGAGCGAAGGTTCGGTCCGTAGAGGTGCAACTGGCAATGAGTAAATATGAAACGGAAATGGAAGCTGCCTCGTCAGTCGAACTTCCTGTAATCCAGCGTGTATTGGTTGAGATGGCAGGAGAGAATGCAGGAGGAGAAGTGAAATCAACGCAGCAAGAAGTCGCTGCAAATACACAACCCATATTCGGTACAAATACAGAGTCAGAAAAGGATGAATCGCAGAAAACACAACAGCCCATCCAGATTGGTCAGATCGAAGTGCCTGATGTACAGATTGATGTGCGTAAAAGTCAGCAGGATGGAAATGAAGCATCTTCCGAGCCTGTTATACGTGATCAGGCAGATGAGACCAAGACCCCAAGCGAGACATCTTCACGGTCGGAACATGCGGTGAAAATTATTACATTGTTGACTGAAAAGTGGGATGTTGATGCGAACAACGTCCAAGTGAAAGAGCCGAAAAGTGCTGAAGTTCTCTGAGGAGGAGGGTGTCCGATGAAACAATGGTTCAAAAAGATGGAAACCTGGATGGGTGGCGGTGAGGGTGGGGCTAGGCGGAGCCAAACTTTCCGTTGGTTGATTATCCTGGGTTTGATCGGGGTGGGAATCATGCTGTTCAATTCCTTCGTCAATGTCAAAAAAATTGATTCCGAAAATATCGGTCGGGAACCACCGGATCCGACAACATCCATGGCATCCATACAGAGTGATCCGATGGATCAGAACCCTTTTCAGGCAATCGAAATTGCATTTGAGGACAAGATCAAAGGTGTGCTGGAGAATATCGTTGGTGTGGGGACCGTTGATGTGATGGTTACCGTGGATTCCACAGAAGAACTGGTCGTTCAGCGGAACGTGAAGGATTCTCAGCAACTTACCGAAGAAACTGATGCTAACGGGGGCAAGCGACATATGACGCAATATACCCGTGATGGCGAGATTATTACGTACGAAATATCAGGGGATCAGACACCGATAGTGACCAAAAAGCTCAAACCGCAGATCCGTGGTGTACTTGTAGTTGCGAGGGGTGCAGAGAACAAGGTTGTGAAGGAACTGATAACCGATGCTGTGGAAAAAGGACTGAATGTGGCCGCCTACCGGATCTCGGTTGTACCGCGCAAACAAGACTAATCTGGTGTGATGAATCAAGATTCAATTCTCATAAGAGTGAAGCCAATTTGAGGAGGAAGTTCTAATGAATAACAAACGTCAAACGGTATGGCTCGTTTCCATGCTGAGTCTGATGGTCATTTTGTCCGCGTATTATCTGTTCACTGAGGATTCTGGTCCAGTCAATGCACCCGTGGCTGACAGTCAGCAAGTCGATGGAATCAAGCAAGGGGAAGCGACGGAAACAGCAGGCATTCTTGATCCTACACAAGGTCTGGTTGTGAATGAAGTGGTGAATAGCGGCGAAGTTGAGAGTGACCCAAGTACGACTGGTACTGTTGAAGAACCGGCGGCTACAGAAGGTAAAGAGGCCGGAAATACAGAGCAAACACCTGCTGTCGAATCAGGCGAGAATAAGGGTGAAGCAGGAAAAGAAGCCGACAAAGAAACGGATAAAGGGGCAGCAACTACACCAGAGACTGGCGGTCAGACAGAAGGCACTGCAACGAAGACGGATGAGGAAGTCCTCAAGGAAATGGAAGAGCAGAATACGACAGCATCTGCGAGCAGCCAGTTCCAGAACTACCAGTGGCAACGTGAGGAAAGCAACAATCGCAAGTATGAGGAACTGATGACCGTGGCAGGTGATCTGAGCAAAACGCCAGAGGAAAATGCCAAAGCAACGGAGCAACTTCGTACACTGGAAGAAAAAGAAGCCAAAATTACAGGCATTGAGGAGACACTTTCCCAGCAGTTCGCCAATGCGATTGTTCAAGAAGATGCCGACAAGTATAAAGTTGTGGTCCTCAGTGACAAACTGGATGTAAAACAGGCGGTATCCATTGTGGACCTGGTCATGAAAGAATTGGCTGTTTCCCAGAACAAAATCAGCGTGCAATACGTTACAGAACAGTAATCCAAATCATGGAAATGCAGTCCCGGGAGCTGGTTGTACTCTCGGGCTCTTTCCATTTTTAACGATTATGATATAATACATAAAGCCATATGACCGTCCTAGTGAGACTGGCATGATGCCGAAGGAGTGAATAATGGAAATGTTTAAATTGAGTGAGATCAAAGAACTGATCAAACTGGTAGATGAAAGTTCCGTTCAAGAGTTGGAAATTGAAAATGAAGGATCACGGTTATCGATCCGTAAACCGGGCAAAACGGAGTATGTTCAAGCAGCTGCTGTGCAACCGCAAATGATTGCTGCTCCGCAAGTACAGCCGGCAGCAGTGGTAAGTGAAGCTGCACCGCAGGTCGATACTACAAGTCATTTACATAAAATTGTATCTCCGATGGTAGGTACTTTTTACAGAGCTTCCTCGCCGGAAGCGGGTCCTTTTGTGAGCGCTGGTGATAAAGTTGTTGAAAAAACAACGGTATGTATCATCGAAGCGATGAAGCTGATGAACGAGCTTGATGCGGACATCAAGGGAGAAATCGTTGAAGTGCTGGTTGAGAACGGACAGCTGGTCGAGTACGGGCAGCCCCTTTTCCTGGTGAAACCGGAATAACCGTTATAGCTGGTTAACAGCTAACCGCATGAGCTTCGAAGGAGGACAAAACGAAATGAAATTTCAAAAAATACTGATTGCGAACCGTGGAGAGATTGCGGTACGTATTATTCGTGCCTGCCGCGAAATCGGCATCTCAACGGTAGCCGTCTATTCAGAAGCGGATAAGGATTCTCTGCATGTTCGTCTTGCAGATGAGGCTTACTGCATTGGACCGACACTGTCCAAGGACAGTTATCTGAACTTCACGAACCTGATGAGTGTAGCTACACTCACAGAATGTGATGCAATCCACCCTGGTTACGGTTTTTTGGCGGAGAATGCTGATTTTGCAGAAATCTGTGGTTCCTGCAACATCACATTCATCGGGCCTTCACCGGAAGCCATTACCAAAATGGGAGACAAGGCTGTTGCCAAACAAACGATGAAAGATGCAGGAGTGCCTGTTATTCCTGGATCAGACGGCCTCGTTGAAAATATGGATGAAGCAATCATGATTGCTAGAGATATCGGATATCCTATTATTATCAAAGCTACTGCTGGTGGTGGTGGTAAGGGAATTCGTATTGCCGAAGATGAAGAGACGCTGATTAAGCAGATTACTGCTGCTCAGCAGGAAGCTCAAAAAGCATTTGGCAATGCAGGTGTATATCTGGAGAAATTCCTGACAGGCATGAAACACGTGGAAATTCAGATCATTGCTGATAAACACGGAAATGCAGCGCATTTGGGAGAGCGTGATTGTTCGGTTCAGCGTCGTCGCCAGAAATTGGTAGAAGAAGCTCCGTGTCCGATTCTCTCCGAAGATGTGCGTACACTGATGGGGGAAGCTGCAGTACGTGCAGCTCTTGCCGTGGATTACTCGGGAGCAGGCACATTGGAGTTCCTGCTTAGCCCGAATGGCGAGTTCTATTTCATGGAGATGAATACGCGTATTCAGGTAGAGCATCCGGTAACCGAGATGGTTACTGGCGTGGATCTGATTCGTGAGATGATCTCGGTAGCTGAAGGCAACCCACTTTCGTTCCGTCAGGAAGACGTGGTTATCAATGGCTGGGCCATTGAATGTCGTATCAATGCGGAGGATCCGGATCGTAACTTCATGCCATCACCAGGCAAAATCGGGTTCTACCTTGCACCCGGAGGACCGGGCGTGCGTGTAGATAGTGCTGCTTATCCCGGTTATACCATTTCACCTTTCTACGACTCCATGATTGCGAAGTTGATTGTGTGGGGAGCGAATCGTGAAGAGGCGATTGCCAAGATGAAGCGTGCCCTTGGGGAATTTGCGATTGAAGGCATATCCACAACCATCCCTTTCCATCAAAAATTGCTGGAGCACCCAACGTTCATTCGTGGTGACTTTGATATCAAATTTCTTGAGGAAAACGAGATTTAAAAGGTATATTGGGCTTGTTTGTCATAATGTAGCCCAAATGATATAGTATGTAATAATAAGAGCGCATGTCTCCTGCAAAGGATAAGCCCGCACCTCGCGGATGTTTGCAGGAGTTCCGGTAAAGCCGGACCGGAAGGGTTCTGAAGGTCGATTGACCTGAGTCCAGCGCCCTCACGGATGGCCGCAAACTTATCTCGCGAAAGGTGTGTTGAACAGTTATGAGTACACTACCGACTGAATTTGAACGAACGGATATCGGTGAAATCCAGATCGCACCTGAAGTTATTGAAGTGATTGCTGGATTGGCAACTCTTGAAGTGAAAGGTGTAGCAGGCATGAGTGGCGGATTCGCAGGCGGATTTGCTGAATTGCTTGGCCGCAAAAACCTTTCCAAAGGCGTTAAGGTTGAAGTGGGCCAACGTGAAGCTGCAGTCGATGTTTCCGTAATTATCGAGTACGGATACCGTCTTCCACAAGTGGCTACGGAGATTCAACAGAACGTGAAACGTTCCATTGAGAACATGACAGGATTGAATGTGAATGAAGTGAATGTTCACATTCATGACGTTCAGTTCAAGAGCACTGAGAAAGTGGAAGAAATTGACCTGAACAGTCAGCGCGTAAAATAAAAGAAGACAGATTCCCCCGGCATCATCTGCCGGGGGTTATCCCGTCTTGGACAGGTCTTCATTATAGCGAAAGCTGGATGAGGATCTGATTTTTGCTAGTGAACAGGTTAAGTGATGTTAGTGAGCAAGGGAGGCTGTGCAGTTCGTGGCTAAAATACTGGATCGGCTTCTGTTGTTTATATACAGCATAAGCGTTGGAGCAATATCGGCAGCCGTCATTCTTCTGATTAGCGGTGTGCTGCCTTACGAATTGAATTACCAGCAGGAACAAAACGTTATTGTTGCGTCGGTTATTGCAGCAGCGATTTTGTTTATCCTGAGTTTGCGATTTTTCTACATCTCGGTTCGGCGTGAGCGTGCTTCGTTGCCGTCTGTGGATCAACGCACAGAATTTGGTGATGTACAGATTTCGATGGAGACGATTGAGAATCTCTGTTTGAAGGCGGCTTCCCGTTTCCGGGGAGTACGTGATATCAAGGCACGTATACGTGTGGTTGAGTCAGGACTGGAGATTATGATCCGTGCAGTAGTGGATGGCGAGACACCTATTCCTGCGCTGACTTCTGATCTGCAAAAGGCTATACATGATCATGTGCAAGAGATTACGGGCATTCCGGTATCTTTTGTCACGGTGTATATCGCTAATGTAACCCAGTCGCCTAACTACAAGAGTCGAGTGGAATGAGGTGAGTTTCACTGATGCTGTGGAAAGAGATTTGGGATAGTCACAGAGGCCGAATTACCGGGATTATCGGCGGCATCTTTTTTGGATTTCTTTATGTATGGATCGGTTTTTGGGATATGTTGTTCTTTGCACTCTTGGTGTTCATCGGTTATACGTTAGGCAGACGAAGCGATTCAAAGCTGGGTTCGTCCCTTCCCTGGAGGGAGTGGGGACAATGGCTTGGCGATCGCTGGCGTCCGTTTAAGTGACCTACCTGAACCCTGCAATATGTTTCTTCCGAAAATAGAGCTGTAGTTTAGGTTGCCCGTTTTTTGGAGGAAACGTATTGCAGGTTTTTTTGTGAAAAGGGATAACAATAACAATACCATGGAAGCCATCGATCTAACCGATACAGGATATGATGCGATGTCTGCATGATTTTAAAATAAGCATGATGACGCTCCAGACGGAGCGCTGCAGGAGGCAGGACATGAAAAGACGTTTGGCAAGGGAAATTGCAGTACAAAGTCTGTATCAGATGGAAATGAATGAGGTAGGTGCAGCGGAAGCTGTGAACATGTTGATCAATGAAGCCGCTGAAGATAATGAAACCGAAGTGGTCATCCGCGATGCAGATGTAATGCGTACCTATGTTACTGAGATTGTACAGGGAGCCTGGAACAATAAGGAAGCGATTGATGGGCTGCTTGTGGATTATTTGAAAGGCTGGCAGATCAGCCGTCTATCACGTGTGGATCGCCAGATTCTGCGACTGTCAACGTATGAAATGGTATTCCGTGATGACATTCCGGCCAAGGTATCGGTCAATGAAGCAATCGAGCTGTCCAAATACTTTGGTACAGAAGAATCCGGTAAGTTCGTCAATGGTGTACTTGGACGTATGATTCAGGAAGTTGACGCGATTAAAGCAAAATTATCTTAAGTTATGATTAACTATAGTGCGTGTTCAAAAGGACCGGTTTTCAGTACCCTTCATAATCAAAAGCGGTTTTTTTGAACAACCTCTAAATTTATATTCACATAAGGGAGAGAGAGTACAATGACAGCATCTATTATTAACGGTAAAGAAGTATCCCAAGAGATCCGCGCGAGCATGACAACAGAAGTAAAACAGCTTAGCGAACAGGGGGTAGTACCTGGTCTGGCTGTTGTGCTCGTCGGGGAAGATCCGGCATCCCAAGTATATGTGCGTAATAAAGAAAAAGCATGTCACGACCTCGGCTTCTATTCCGAAGTGCATCGGCTGGATGCAGACACTTCCCAAGAAGATCTGCTTGCGCTGGTGGACAAGCTGAACAATCAGCAATCCATTAACGGAATTTTGGTTCAGCTCCCACTGCCGAAGCATATTGAAGAGAAAGCGGTTATTGATGCGATTGCCGTGGATAAAGACGTAGACGGATTCCATCCGGTGAATGTAGGTAATCTCGTTATTGGTGACGATAGTCTGCTTCCGTGTACTCCAGCGGGTGTAATCGAACTGATCAAGCGTACTGGACTCGAAATGTCAGGTAAGCATGCAGTAGTCATCGGAAGAAGCAACATTGTTGGCAAACCGGTATCGCTGTTGCTCCAACGTGAGAATGCGACGGTAACGATGTGTCATTCCCGTACCGCCAACATGAAAGAAATCACACGTCAGGCAGATATTTTGGTTGTAGCTATCGGCCGTGCCAATTTTGTGGATGCTGATTTTGTGAAACCGGGTGCTGTTGTTATCGATGTCGGCATGAACCGTTTGGAGAATGGCAAGCTGGCAGGAGACGTTGATTTCGAGAGCGTGAAAGAAGTATCTGGTCCAATTACACCTGTTCCTGGTGGTGTTGGTCCAATGACAATTACAATGCTGATGCAAAATACATTGATCGCTGCCAAACGCGCTCACGGATTGGCCTAGGGTTCTGTCTGTGGCAGATCAAAAGATCTACTCCATCAAAGATCTGAACCGATACATTCGAATGAAACTGGAATCGGATCAGGTCCTGTCGGACGTCTGGCTGCGCGGGGAGATTTCGAATTTCACACATCACTCCAGCGGCCACATGTATTTTACATTGAAGGACAAGGACAGCCGGATCAAGTCGATTATGTTTGCATCCCATAATCAGCGATTACCCTTTGTACCGAAGGAGGGTGCAAGGGTTATTGCCCGTGGTAATGTCTCGGTATATGAACGGGACGGGCAGTATCAATTCTATGCTACCCATATGCAACCGGACGGAATTGGAAGTCTGTATTTGGCTTACGAACAATTGAAGAAAAAGCTGGAGGATGAAGGTTTATTTTCACCTTCGCGAAAAAGGCAGATTCCTCGTTACCCACAGACGATCGGGGTTGTAACTTCACCGACGGGAGCGGCGGTGCGGGACATTATGATCACACTCCAACGCAGATATCCTTCTGCCAAAGTCGTTTTATATCCGGTTCTTGTCCAAGGTAAAGGCGCAGCACCTTCCATTGTTAAAGCGATTGGTAACCTGAACCGCATGGGAGAAGCCGATGTACTTATCGTTGGACGCGGAGGCGGTTCACTGGAGGAATTGTGGGCGTTCAATGAGGAGATCGTGGCAAGAGCAATTGTCGCTTCGGATATTCCTGTCATTTCTGCGGTTGGACACGAAACGGACTTTACCATTGCCGATTTTGCGGCTGATTTGCGTGCGGCTACACCTACAGCAGCTGCTGAACTGGCTGTACCTAATCGGGCTGAGTTGCTCGATCAGATCGGACAACGTCAGCGCCAGTTACAGCACAGCTTGCGTCAGCGTGCTGTACATAATCGTGAACGGCTCGCAAGATTACAGCGTTCGCCGGTGCTTGTTCATCCAAGACGTACCTTAATGCAGCACACGGAACGTTTGGATATGATGCACCAACGGCTTTTGAGAACTGTGGATACGCGTATGAAATGGACGGGAGAGAAGCAGGAACGTCTTCGGGCCGCACTGCAACGATTCAATCCTCGTGATCAGGTCAATGCAGCACGCCGTGAAAACGCCGCAGCACGCAGACAACTTGAACTTGCGATCAGGTCCATAACCAGATCGAAACAGCAACAGTGGAAGTCATCTGTGCGGCATCTGGATGCGCTTAGCCCGCTTAAAGTCATGTCACGCGGATATAGCCTCGTCTATGACGAGCAGGAACAACGATTGATCAAGTCGATGAAGGATGTACAACCTGGAGATTCGATCAAGATTAAATTAACAGACGGACAGCTGGACTGTCAGGTTTGGGGAATGAAGGAGGACGACAATACCCATGGCGAATGAACCGGAATTGAATTTTGAAGAAGCAATGGCGGCATTGGAAGACATCGTAGGTCAGCTGGAGCATGGTGATGTTCCGTTGGAACAGGCCATCGATCTGTTTCAGCGCGGGATGAAACTTTCGCAACTTTGCGGTCTGAAGCTGGAACAAGTGGAACGTAAGATCGAGATGATCGTAGAAGAAGATGGAGAGCTTCGCAAGAAGCCATTCGGAACTGCTGACGATGAGAGCGGTGAAGTCCATGAGTAATCGTCCTTCGTTTCAAGCATACCTTGAGGAAGTCACAGCTGAGGTGACTGAAGAGTTGAAGCACACTCTTCCCGATCATTGGGATGTACCTCAATCGCTGAAGGATGCGATGCAATATTCACTTATGGCCGGAGGCAAACGCCTTCGTCCTCTTCTGGTCGTTGCTGCGGCGGAAGCCTTCGGTACACAGCGTAAAGCTGCAATGCCGGTAGCCTGCGCCGTGGAGATGGTTCACACCTATTCACTGATCCACGACGACCTGCCTGCTATGGATAATGATGATTACCGTAGGGGAAAATTAACGAATCATAAGGTATATGGTGAAGCAACAGCCATTTTGGCAGGTGATGCACTGTTAACGCATGCTTTTTATAGTATTGTTCAAGCGGGTCGGCGCAGTGGGGTGGCATCAGAAGCGTTGCTGTCCATCGTAGAGGATATGTCTGAACTCGCTGGAGCAAGAGGCATGGTCGGTGGCCAAGTTGCGGATATGGAAGGCGAGCAAGGGATGACTGATCTTGCGCAGCTCCAGTACATTCATTTGCACAAAACGGGTGACTTAATTGTATTCTCCCTCATTGCTGGAGCACGAATCGGTGGAGCTACAGAAGAACAGTTGGAAGCACTGCGTGTGTTCGGCCGTGATCTGGGGCTGGCGTTCCAGATTCAGGATGATATTCTCGACCTGACGGGCGACGAGCATAAGATGGGCAAGAAAACACAGAGCGATGTGAATCAGCAAAAGGTAACGTATCCTTATTTTATTGGGATGGATGCCTCTATGGATGAAGTGAAGTCCCTTACACAATCTGCAAAAGATGCACTTGAAAGAGCCGAATTACCTGATGCATCGAGATTGGTGGAGATCGCAGATTATCTGATGAGTCGAGACCATTAGATTCTGACAGAGCGCGCTGTTTCAAAACCTGTAGAACAGTGTAATGAATGTAATGTCCTTTTTCCGAGTGGATGGAAAAAGTCTGTCCCGAGTAGATTCGGGAATACATACGGAGACAGATCATATCTATCTTGCTGGCGAAAATGCTCGTTATCGGGAGTAAAGTGCAGTAAATTATGATTCTTGTTCTTTTATGTTATAATGATTTAATGTCATTTGATTCATAATGTAAATAGGGATTTACACAAATAATTAAACAATCTAGGAAAGCGGGGAGATTCTCGTGCTGCTTCCACAAATTAAACAACCCAGTGATCTAAAGTCGATGTCTCAGGATGATCTTGCGCTTTTGTCGGCAGAGATCCGGCAGTTTCTAATTGAGAAACTGTCCGTTACAGGTGGGCATCTTGCACCCAACTTAGGAGTGGTTGAGCTCACGGTAGCCCTGCATTACTGCTATAACAGTCCAGCAGACAAAATGATTTTCGATGTAGGGCATCAGGCTTATGTGCACAAAATACTTACAGGGCGTATGGATCGCTTTGATACATTGCGTCAACACAACGGACTCTGCGGATTTGTTAAACGTAACGAAAGTGAACATGATGTATGGGAAGCTGGCCACAGCAGTACTTCATTGTCCGCTGCGATGGGGATGGCCCTTGCACGTGATCTGAAGGGTGAAGATAATCAAGTCATCGCAATGATTGGTGATGGAGCGCTTACAGGTGGTATGGCATTTGAGGCCCTCAATCATATTGGTCATGAGCAGAGAAAACTGATGGTTATTTTGAATGATAATGAAATGTCCATTGCTCCAAACGTTGGGGCTATGCATAAATATTTGAGCAAGATTCGTTCGGATCGCCATTATCTGAAAGCGAAAGATGATGTCGAGGGAATGCTCAAAAAAATCCCAGCTATTGGGGAGCGTTTGGCCAAATCGGCAAGCTGGATCAAAGACAGTGTCAAATATATGATGGTACCTGGGGTTCTGTTTGAAGAACTGGGCTTCACGTACTTGGGACCGATTGATGGTCATGACATTCCTAAATTGATCGAGACGTTTAAACAGGCGGACAATGTGGATGGTCCAGTCATGGTTCATGTGCTCACGACCAAAGGAAAAGGTTATCAGCCAGCTGAAGCCGATTCGCACAAGTGGCACGGGATTTCTCCGTACAAAATTGAATCCGGTCAAGTGCTGAAAGCTGTGGGAAAACCGATGTACACCGAAATGTTCGGTCAAACGCTGATTGATCTTGCGAAGCAGGATAAGCGGATTGTAGCTGTAACTCCAGCAATGCCTACAGGGTCAGGGCTCATTCCGTTTAGTAAGGAATTTCCGGATCGTATGATTGACGTGGGTATCGCAGAACAGCATGCGGCGACGATGTGTGCTGCGTTGGCCATGGAAGGCTTGAAGCCAGTATTTGCCGTGTATTCAACGTTTATGCAACGTGCTTATGATCAGATTGTACATGATATTTGTCGTCATAACGCCAACGTGATGTTTGCCATTGACCGTGCAGGCTTTGTAGGTCCCGATGGCGAAACACATCAAGGGGTGTACGATGTGGCGTTCATGCGCCATATTCCAAATATCGTTCTAATGATGCCAAAAGACGAAAATGAATTGCGTCATATGATGAAAACGGCGCTTGATTATAATGAAGGTCCGATTGCATACCGTTATCCACGAAACAATGTGGTGGGTGTACCTCTGGATGATGAGCTTGTTCCGATTCCGATTGGAACATGGGAGCAACTGCGTCCATCGGAAGGCTATGCCGTTATCGCTTCAGGATCGATGGTTCAGCTTGCAGAAGAAGCAGCAGAGATGGTAAAACGGGAAGGCATTACAGCAGGCGTAATCAACGCTCGCTTCCTCAAACCTCTGGATGAGCAAATGCTGCGTGATTTGGCTGTTCGAGGCACCAAATTGATTGTGCTTGAAGAAGCATCCCAAGCAGGTAGCATGGGCAGTGCGGTTCTGGAGTTCTACGCAGAACAGGGATTGCATGATGTACATGTGCAACTGATGGGGATTCCGGATCGCTTTATCGAGCATGGCAGCATCAAGGAACAACGTGAGGAAGTGGGTCTTACCGTTGAGAATGTATGTGCTGAACTGCGCAACATGGCTGTTCAGTCATCTTACAGCATGCCCAAAACACGTTTTCCTTCGTAAATTTACATGATAGGAGAAAGACATGTCACTCCCGAAAGAACGAATTGATGTTCTGCTGGTTGAGCAGGGCTATTATGAAAGTCGTGAGAAGGCGAAAGCAGCGATCATGGCTGGACTGGTGTATGCCAACAATGAGCCGATTGAAAAGGCGGGCATGAAAATTCCACGGGAAGCCGAGCTGAAGGTTAAAGGCTCGGTACATCCCTATGTTGGCAGAGGCGGATTAAAGCTCGAAAAAGCGATCCGTCATTTCGGCCTTGATATGAATGGACTTGTCATGCTCGACATCGGTTCATCCACCGGTGGCTTTACGGATTGTGCACTACAGCATGGTGCGTCCCACGTATACGCCATTGATGTGGGCTATAATCAGCTCGACTGGTCTTTGCGTAATGATGAACGGGTTACCGTGATGGAAAGAACCAATTTCCGCTATGTGACTCCCGAAGATCTGACCGGACCCGTGCCAAATTTTGCGAGTATTGATGTGTCTTTCATTTCACTGCGCATCATATTGCCGCCACTCCTGGCCCTTTTGAAACAACCTGCAGATATCGTAGCATTGATTAAACCTCAATTTGAGGCAGGGCGTGAAAAAGTAGGCAAGTCCGGTGTAGTGCGTGATACCAAGGTACACAAGGATGTATTACAGACCATGCTTCATTTTGCGAGTCAACTTGGTTTGAATCTGCAGAGTTTAACTTTTTCCCCTATAACCGGTGGAGAAGGCAATATAGAATTTCTTGCTCATTGGCGTCTGGAAGCACCAGAGGCAACACAACCAGAGAACGATCCAGCTTCACTTGATGCACTTGCGGAGCAAGTTGCGAAGGAAGCGGCGCATACATTTACGGGAAACTCATCATAAGATGGGTTTCTTTTCGCTGGAAAGGTGATTGATGTAAAGGGAAATCATGACTGAATCTCGAATATGTCTTCGAGGTGAGCGATAATGAATGGTCAATATGACACAATCGTTATAGGAGTTCTTGCTGTCTGTCTGATCTTGTGGCTGTTCATCGGCCTGCGTAATTGGGTGAACCGACCGATGCCTGTAAGCTTGTCTGGAATGCAACTAAACGTGAAGATTCAGGATTCCCCGGCATTAGATCTGCTTGAAGCGCAGGGGTACGAAGTCATCGGGGGTAAAATGAAAGTCCCCCTGGCTTTTGAGGCCAACGAATCCGTATTTTACAGCAGATTATTTATCGATTATGTTGCAGAGCGTGAGGATCTCAGATACCTGGTCAAAACATCGCGTCGCAGACAGCCGCTTGAATTGACTGGTCCTGCGCTAAGGGATCGCTTCCTCAATTATCTGTTGTTATATCCTGGTTGTGAAGGACTGCTGTATGTTGACGTGGAGGATTCCGATATTAAGTTAATCAGGCTCATGGACTATCAGGAAGATGTGTATGATGGGGATGATCTGGACTAGTATAGTAGAATGAACATGGTTTGGCGAAATCTGCAGCGAACTACACTTGCTGCTTTATTGCAATACATTTAACTGGAGGCATGTATGAAAGGACAAAGGCACATCAAGATTCGTGAAATCATTAGTCAAAATGAAATTGAGACTCAGGATGATCTGGTTGAAGCACTGCGCAAATCAGGTTTTCAGGTGACTCAGGCGACGGTATCCCGGGATATCAAGGAACTTTTATTAATCAAGATTCCGATGGATGACGGACGGTACAAGTATTCTTTGCCAACAGATCAACGATATAATCCGATTCAGAAGCTGAAGCGTGCACTCGTTGACAACTTCCTGCATATTGATCACACGAACAACCTGGTTGTGATGAAATGTTTGCCGGGAACAGCGAATTCCATTGCTGCTTTACTTGATAATATTGAGTGGAATGAAGTCATGGGCACGATCTGTGGAGATGACACCATCCTGATTATCTGCCGGACTGAAGGTAACAGTGTGACCGTTATTGAGCGGATCATGGGTTACATTTCTTGAATAAATGGTTCAAAAACATAATTTCTGAGTTAGTCATCCGGAGGTGTTTTTGCAGATGTTAGTTACGTTATCGATTCGTAATCTGGCTGTGGTGGAAGAAGTGGATGTTGTATTCCACCCGGGATTCCATGTACTTTCTGGGGAAACGGGTGCAGGGAAGTCGATTATTATAGATGCACTTGGTTTAATTGCTGGTGGACGCAGTTCAGCAGATCTGATCCGGTACGGTTGTGATAAGGCAGAGATGGAAGCCCTGTTCGAGATGGAGCAGAGTCATCCGGTATGGCAGACATTAGAGAAGCTGGGTATCCATTGTGAGCCGGAAGAGCATTTGGTCATTCGACGTGAACTGAACACACAGGGGAAGAGTACGTCCCGCATTAATGGGCAATTGGTCAATCTCACCATGCTGCGGGAAGTAGGCGAGAAGCTGATCAATATCCATGGTCAACATGAACATCAGAGTTTGCTGCGCGCTGAGAGCCATCTGGGGCTTCTCGACACCTATGGCTCTGAAGTCATCGGACCGATCAAAGCGAAATATCAGGAGCGCTACAGCAAGTTTATCACAGCGGAAAAAGAATTGCGTGCACTTCAGGAGTCCAGTCAGCGTGCTTATCAACTTCTGGATATGTATCGCTTTCAGCTTGAAGAGATTGCAGCCGCAAGCCTTACACGAGGTGAGGATGAATTACTCGGGGAAGAACGGGTCAAACTATCCCATAGTGAGAAAATGATGGACAGTGTTGCCGGAGCATATGATTTGCTCAGTGGTCAACGCGGACTTGAAGCTGTAAGTATTGCTCTTTCAAGAATTGAAGATATATCCGGATACGATAGTAAAGGTCTGCAACCGATTGTAGAGCAGCTGCAATCGGCATTTTATCAATTGGAAGATGCAACATTCCAGTTAAGGGATTACCGGGAGAAAATTGAATTTAATCCGGCAAGGCTGGAAGAAGTGGAGCAAAGGTTGAATCTGATTTCTGGCCTCAGACGGAAATACGGGGACAGCGTGGAACTTATTCTGAGTTATTATGATCAGATTAGTCATGAAACCGACCAATTGGAGAACAAGGACGAGCGTCTGGAGAAATTGCGTGCTGAACGTGATAAAATGCTTAATCTTGTGATGGAGTCTGCCGAGGAACTCAGCAAGGTTCGCAAACAATGTGCCGAGGAACTCGCTGCGCAAGTGGAAAGTGAGCTTAAGGATCTGCAGATGGAGCGAACTTCACTGCGTGTTCAGATTACTCCATTTGAAGATCCGAAGGGCATTGAATGGAATGGCCGCCGTATTCGTCTGAATCGTCAGGGTGCGGACAATGCCGAATTCCTGATCTCACCGAACCCCGGTGAACCACTTCGACCATTGGGCAAGATTGCTTCAGGTGGAGAGCTGTCGAGAATGATGCTTGCGATGAAGAGTATCTTTGCACGACATGATCGGATACCTGTGTTGATTTTTGATGAAGTTGATACTGGCGTTAGTGGTAGAGCAGCTCAATCCATTGCAGAAAAATTATTCCGGCTGTCTTCGACTTGTCAGGTATTCTCAATAACTCACTTACCACAAGTGGCTTGTATGGCAGATCATCAGTATCTCATCGAGAAACATGTCTATGATGGACGGACGATGACGCAGGTGGAATCGCTGTCAGACGAAGGCAGAGTGAAGGAATTGGCACGTATGCTGGGCGGCGTGGAAATTACAGAAAAAACGCTGCATCACGCACAGGAAATGCTGAATTTGGCGGAAGCCAAAAAAGGGTGAAACGGACGGCTGGCGTAATGATTGACAGTAATAAAAGCCTGGGGGCGAGGTTATCTTAAAGGTACGCAATTGGCGACCACCTTTCGTCAAGCGAAAGAAGCAAAGGGAGTGTGACAGCCATTGAATTCCCCCCTCAGGAAGAAATTGCTAGGTCTTTTATTTGCCTTCTTTCTTTGTGTGATTAGCCAGGCCATTCAGCCTGTGCAAAGTTATGCTTCACTGCCGGATGAATTACAGGTGTTTGCTGGCAGGCAAGCGGATGTCCGGCTCGCCGTACCTGCTGCTTCAAGCGCCGTTGTCGATCGTCCTGATATCGTTGGTTTGGATGATCAGGCAGCGATGCATGTTACCAGGCAACAACCTTTGCATCTTCACCCTCACGAGACGGGACATGCTAAATTAACGTTGAAGTTGTGGGGTAAAATTCCGGTGAAAACAGTTCAGGTAAATGTGATACCGGATTTGCGTGTTGTACCCGGGGGTCAAACGATTGGCGTCAAAGTTAAATCGGCAGGTATTCTGGTGGTTGGACATCATCTGGTCCATTCTGGCCAAGATGAGCGCGTATCGCCCGGAGAAACCGCGGGCATTAAGCTTGGGGATCTGATCACGCATATGGATGGTAAACGTCTTGATGGTGTGGCAGGTGTCTCCGAAGCGGTTGAACTTGCAGGCAAAAGTAAAAAAGGCATCGATGTGGTATTAAAACGTGGCAAGGAAACGGTCAAAACACGATTGACTCCAGCGTATGACTCCGAGGATCAAGCGTGGAGGCTTGGCTTGTATATTCGTGATTCTGCAGCTGGTGTTGGTACTCTTACCTTCTATGCTCCCGATCAGGGCGTATATGGCGCACTGGGCCATGTCATTACAGATATGAATACACAGACATCCATTGTTGTGGGTAGTGGTCAGATCGTTCAGTCAAACGTTACGTCAATTTCGAAGAGCGAGACCGGTGATCCGGGTGAAAAACGTGCTCATTTCCTCAAGGAAAGTAAGATTTTGGGCAATATTGAACGCAATACGGCTTTTGGCATCTTTGGTAAAATGTCCGGAAATCCTGAGCACAGTCTGTATTCCAAAGGTATTCCCGTTGCTTTTTCTCATGAAGTTAAGGAAGGCCCGGCCGAAATTCTTACCGTGGTTGACGGTCAACAAGTTGAGCGCTTCTCCATTGACATTGTTCATGTAGCAGATCAATCTGAGCCAGCGACTAAAGGTCTGGTACTTCGAATTACAGACCCGAAACTGCTGGATAAGACCGGAGGCATTGTTCAAGGCATGAGTGGCAGCCCAATTGTGCAAAATGGTAAATTGATTGGTGCAGTGACTCATGTATTTGTCAACGATCCGAAATCAGGGTACGGTTGCTTCATTGAATGGATGTTACAGGATGCTGGCGTTATGATGAAAAAGGAAAACGCAAAGAACCTCAAGGCTGGATAAACAGCCCTGAGGTTCTTTTTTGTCGAAAGCAAACATAATATATCGGATAATGAAATAAATTATTTATTATATAGGATCAAGAAAAAAAAATAAAGAAAAATAATTTTCGACAGGAGGAATTTAACCTGCTGTGTCGAAAATTTAACCTGTAAGGAAATGTACGAAACGATGTTTAATTTAAAGGAGGATACCGTTTTGCAAAAAATTGAGGTATTGCTGGCCGATGATAATCGTGAATTTACGAATTTGCTTGCCGAATATATATCTGAACAGGAAGATATGGAAGTAACCGGTATTGCATACAATGGAGAAGAAGTACTGCAATTGCTGGAGCAAACCCGGGATGTGCCGGATGTACTGATTCTGGATATCATCATGCCACATCTGGATGGACTGGGTGTGCTGGAGCGCTTGCGTAACCTGAACCTATCTCCACAGCCTAAAGTCATTATGCTTACGGCATTCGGACAAGAGAATATCACACAGCGTGCCGTGCAACTCGGAGCTTCCTACTACATTCTTAAGCCGTTTGACATGGAAGTGCTCGCGAATCGTGTACGCCAACTGGTGGGAACACAGACCGCGATGTCCACAAGCAACGGATCATCCATGTTCATGAAATCCAATGTCGTGCCAATGGGCAAACACAAAAATCTGGATGCCAGCATCACGTCCATCATACATGAAATCGGCGTTCCTGCGCATATTAAGGGATATCAGTATTTGCGCGAAGCCATTACGATGGTGTACAACAATATCGAAATTTTGGGAGCCATCACCAAAACTCTGTATCCGGCCATTGCCGAAAAATTCAAAACAACGCCGTCCCGCGTCGAACGTGCGATCCGTCATGCCATTGAAGTAGCTTGGACGCGTGGTAACATCGACAGCATCAGCCACTTGTTTGGCTATACGATCAACATCAGCAAGTCTAAACCGACCAATAGCGAGTTCATTGCGATGGTCGCTGACAAGCTGAGAATTGAGCATAAGGTAAGCTGAAAGGGTCAGGAGTAGTGAGCCTGCAAAGTTTTTATGGCGATAAACTTTTGTGATATATGCTAACGAATACCGTCATTTAGTGGATTGAAGATCATCCAATAAATGACGGTATTTTGCATTACGAAATAACGGAGATTATGATGATGAATCCTATTTTTCAACGTTACTTCCGATCATTGAGGAAAAACCTACCTCTTAGTACCATTTTAGAAAAAAGGAAATATTTTATAAACTTTTACCTTGAGTTAACGCTTTTTTAGTTAGAAAGTGGTACGATGTGACCATTGACAAAGACCCACTATATAATTAGAATGCTTGGATTTGATGCTACGAATAGAGGGGTAGAGTGGTATGTTTACGCAAATAGGTGAGATTGCTGAACCAATTCCTGTAGTACGATCTGATACAAAATGCGATATCGTCTATCATCTGTTTAAGTCTAATCCCAGTCTGGAAGGTGTAGCTGTTATGGGGGACAAGGGTGTGTCATTGATGATGCGAGCCCGATTCTTCCAACAGATTGGCACACAATATGGCTATAATCTGTATATGGGACGTCCTGTAGAACTCGTGATGAATACGCGGGCACTAGTCGTGGATTATTCGGAACAGATTACAGATGTAAGTGTTCTTGCGATGGATCGAGACGAAGGGGATTTATATGACCTTGTGCTGATCACCTCGGGCGACAGTTTCTTGGGTGCTGTGAGTATTCGCCGTTTACTGCTTGCTGTTGCTGATGTACGGGCTGAAATGGCGATTTTTATGAACCCGCTGACAGGTCTTCCAGGGAATCATATCATAAACGAACGGTTATATCAGGCGCTTCAGATGGATCATTTTAGCGTGCTTTACGTGGATCTCGATCAGTTCAAATCCTACAATGATAGCTATGGTTTCAAGATGGGGGATCAGCTTATTCAGGCAACAGCTAACTTGCTTCGCAAGCTTTTTGTTTTTCCGGAAGCTTTTCTCGGACATATCGGGGGTGATGATTTTATTGCAATCCTGAATCATCATAATTATCAGCATATTAGTGAGGAGGTCATTTCAGGCTTTGAGGACATGAAGAGGACGTTCTACAACGAACATGATTGGAGTCATCAATACGTTCTGGGGGAAGGACGCTCCGGGTTGAATCGGCCCATTCCTCTAGTGACGGTATCCATCGCTGTTGTGACCAATAGGAAGCAAAAATATGAAAACATAGATCAGATTATCGATGAGGCCACACGCATCAAAAAAAGTTGTAAAGCGATTGCCGGCAGTATCATCTGTGCAAATGATACCGCTAGTAATTCATGTTAGAGTAAGAATTACTTATAATAGATGCAGCTAACGTGCAAGATGCAAGAAAACCGCTACGTATCAGGCGTTAGTCACCTGTCATAGCGGTTATTCTATCCTTGGCTAAGAGTCGAAAGTTGTGTAACGAAAACACTTTAATCTCATTATGTATACATATAAGAATGTATGATCAGTACGTACTCAGATTCGAATATCAACGGATGGATATGAAGCAGCAGGAGATGCAGAAGCCGGAGTTTGCAGGCGGTTTCCAGATACCTGATCTGTGTTTTCGCCAGCCGATGGCTTCTCACTATTTCCAGTTTTATTATCTTCGTTTACTTCTTGATCTTCTTCCCCAGATGCTGCAGATCTAGGAGGTTGGACCGCTTCTTTAGGCGCGGATGGATGGATCTCTTCCACCAGTTCCCCAATCTTCTGATTGACTTTGCTCAACTGAGCGTTGATGTCCTGAACTACTTCTCGTTTTGCCTGGAAGACAGTGCGCTCTGCATTTTCCAGCATCATTGATTTGCCGAGATCGAGATCATTTCCCGGAGGGTTGATCTCCAGAACAAGTCGGTCGAAGCGGGTTTCTCCCTCGGTAGTCTGTATGGAGCCCTGCATCCGATCACGCATACCGACCAGCTTACCCAGTTGATCATAAGTCTGACTATTCTTGATCAGGTGATCCAGTGAAGGGGATTGTGCCTCGTCGGTTGGTTTTGTCTGTTGCTGCTGATTCTTTTCGGGCTGTTTTAATTTGTTCTTTTCCTGCAATTCTTCTGCTTTAATTTGGGCAATTTGGCTGTCGACTTGGGATATGGAGTTTGTTAAGGATTTAATTCGTTCAGCTTTAGTTTTGGTATCCAACTCGTCATTGGCTTTCACGCCCTGCATTTCTTCATTAAGTCTGATCTTCTGCTGCATGAGTCCCTGAATTTCTTTATCCCGATTGGAGACTTGGTTCCCGGGAGTGAAACTGCTTTTGGTTGCAGATGAAATTGAAGTCATATCCTGTTCTCCTTCTACGCTTAATTGTGAGTCTATTTACATATATCGGATGTTAAGAGAAGTAATTGAAGATCAATCGCTTCGTTAGAATGGATTCATTTACGTAGGCCTATGCGTACTTGATCATTATAATTGATATGGTTATCAATAAATGAGTGCCCAAATTTCATGTATCGGATATCTTTTATTCTCACTGCAGCATAGTTCCAGAGGATAAAATAATCATTCCACATTCCGCTTCCCATTGTCTAGATAGATTGTGACTGAACTGATTGCAACCGGATCGTTCGTGGTACTTTGACACAATTGCAACATTAAGATCAGACAAAGGAATTGGCCGCGTGGTGTACAAAGATCTCTGAACAACAATAAAGTAACGAGTACTGTATGATAAGATGAAATGCAATTCCAGCCTAAAATTACAGTTGATAATGAAAATTATTATCATCTATAATGTAAGGAATATTAGTGAACCTCTGCTACTACCGCATGTATTACAAGGATGGGTGGCAGAATGATGACCTTGCAAGGTCTTTGTTGCGGGTGAGGCTGGGATTGGAGAGTATTCGATGCAATTAGACGAACAGATGAAATGCTGGAATCATGCCGCTGTGAAGGTCCTGGATATACGCCGGATTGTTATGGAGGCAGGAGCACAACTGGAGTCCTATACACTTCCGGCAAATGGTTTTATATATACGATTAGAGGATCTGCTATACTACGATTGGATGGGCAAGCATACAAGGCAGAGCGATTTTACATGCTTCATGGGGCGAAAGGATCTTCACTTGATATCCAAACCAACGAAGATTTTGAATATATTCTGCTCTATTACAGAGCATTTCTTGCCTTTCCTAATTATCGTAAAAAGTGGTTAATGGCACAACCTGAGGTTACACCGTTCTCATTGCAATATGGCTTTGCGCCAAGTAGTCCACTTGGGCTGTTACGTTACCTTGACGAGCTTGAGAATGCATGGGTGCAGTCTGGCAGTCTGGATCTGCTTCATACGAAAAGTTTATTTTACCAATTCATTCATGAAATGATGGTTCAGTTGGCAGAGCAGGAGATCAAAACTGAGCTTGCTGACCCGGTGAAACAAACCCTTCGTTATATACAAAAGCATTACAGGGAACAGGTCACGCTTGATTTTCTGGCCGAACAATTCAACTATAGCTCCCGGCATTTATCCATGCAATTCAAACGACAGACGGGTTACAGTCCAATCGATTATTTAATTCAGACTCGAATCGCCAAGGCGCGCAATCTGCTTGTACGATCCGATGCAACGCTGAGTGAAATTGCAGCCGAAGTGGGTTATTCAGATGTGTATTATTTTAGTCGAATCTTCAAAAAACATGTGGGGATCTCTCCGATTCTGTATCAACGAAAGATGAGAGAAGAAGCTCGAACAGAGGATCGTCCATTGCAAATCTCTGAATCGTCCATTGGCCGAAGATGGAAGTCGGGATATATTGATTATGAGAATCATTATCAATATATAGACGGAGGGTCTACACCAATGAAAAGAAGAAAAACAAGTTCCAGTATGATCATGGTTGCATTGTTGAGCATAACGATGCTCCTCGCAGCCTGCTCTTCAGGTACTGCAACAACACCAGCAGCTGGCGAAGGAACGGGTGCCAGTTCCAATAACAGCAGTACGGCCGTGTCATCGGACACTGGAAGCCAGACGAACAAAGACAATGAAACACGTACGGTCTCAACGGTTAAAGGTGACGTGGTTGTTCCAGCGAATCCGAAACGGGTTGTTGTATTGTATCTCCAGGGGGATGTTGTCGCACTTGGAATTAAGCCAATCGCTACCTCAGAAGTATTCGCCGGAGCTGCATATAAGGGCGAACTTGAAGGTGTAAATTCACTGGGTGCCTGGTTTGAACCGAATCCTGAAGCTGTCATAGACCTCGATCCGGATCTGATTATTGCGCCTTCAGAAGAGACGTATTCGTTGTTAAAGGATATCGCACCTACGGTATATATTCCGTACGAGAAAATGACTACAGAAGAAAGACTCCGGAGTATAGCGAGTGTTTTTGGCAAAGAACAGGAAGCCGAGACATTAATCACTAATCTCAACAGCAAAGTTGAAGAAAGCAAGAAAACACTTGCAGATGCAGGCATATTGGATAAAACGGTTTCCATTGTGGAGGGCGGTTTGAAAGGTATGGTCGTTGTAGAGAGCAAGCAATATGGCCGAGGATCTCAGGCACTATATGAGTACTTGGACATGAAAGCTCCGGAAGTAGTGCAAAAGAAAATTGATGTGGTTTCGGAAGCAGGAGGCTCCAACTTATCCATGGAAGTACTGCCTGAGTATATCGGAGATTATGTGTTTCGTTCGGTGTATGAAGGGGCAGATAACCTTACGAATGATCCAATTTGGAGTAGCATACCGGCTGTTAAGGAAGGCCGTCTGATCGAGATTGACTTTGAATTTTTCTATTATTCCGATATCTATTCAGTCAATAAACAACTTGATTTTGTCGTAGAAAAGATGTTGGCGGCTCCAAGAGCGCAATAGTAAAGAGCGGTTCGCAGAAGTTTTGTACAAGAAATGTTTGTTTTTTAGTCATTGTAATTTGATAAGATTACCATTAAACTAGGATTTAAGTGATAATGAGAATCGATATCAAATACTCGATGTTCTGGATCGAATTAACGGAGGTATTTTTAATATGAATCAGCAGTTGGAACTTTATGATGTAACCATTATCGGCGGTGGCCCTGCGGGCATGTACTCTGCCTTTTATAGCGGCATGCGGGATATGAAGACCAAGTTGATTGAGGCGCGTGACAGATTGGGCGGTCGCATGCTCTTTTATCCGGAGAAAATGATCTGGGATGTTGGAGGTGTGACACCAATTCTGTGTGAGGATCTGATCAAACAATTGGAAGAACAGGCTCGAACTTTCGAGCCAACCCTTGTGTTTGAACAACAGATCGAAGGATTCGAGCGTCAACCTGATGGCACGATTCTGTTAACTTCTGCAACAGGTGAACAACACTGGACACGTACCGTCATTTTGGCAATCGGATATGGTATATATAAAATGGCCAAGCTGGAGCTTGAAGGTGCAGACCGTTATGAGGTTAGCAATCTGCACTATACCGTGCAGGAACTAGAGCCGTTCCGTGGTAAACGCGTGCTGATCTCGGGTGGAGGCGACTCTGCTGTGGATTGGGCGAATGAATTGGAAGCACTGGCAGAGCAAGTTACGGTTGTACATCGACGTGACCGTTTCGGCGGGCTTGAGCGTAATGTATTGCGCATGAGAGAATCCTCGGTGGATGTCCGTACACCGTATGCAGTAGAGACACTGCATAGTTTGAGTGGCGATGTGATTGAACAGGTGACCATTTCACACGTGGACACAGGTGAAACTGAACTGCTTGAAGTAGATGCTGTCATTGTAAACCATGGCATGAAGAGTGATTTTGGTCCAATCCGGGATTGGGGACTTGATCTTGGGGAATGGCATGTCACTACCACAGAGAGATTACAAACCAATATTCCTGGTGTATTTGCCGCAGGTGATTTTGTAGATTATGGTAGCAAACTGTACCTGATTGCGGGTACTTTCACTGATGCAGCCCTCGCTGTAAACAGTGCGAAGCTTTACATGGACCCTGAAGCGGAGAAAGTGGCTTATGTTTCTTCCCATAACAGCCGCTTTAAGGAGAAAAATAAAGCCTTGGGTGTTGTAGAAGAATAAAGGTCTGCGATGGGTTATATTAAGATGACTTCGGATTCATTCCGAAGTCATCTTTTTTGCATAAAATGGGTAATAAGAAGGCATAATTTCAACAGATACAATGGTTACCGAATTGAATATACACTACCAAATGTCTATAATAAGCCTGAGAAACTGTAGAATGTCAACTATATAAATTGAAATAATCATTTACACAATAACGGAGAGGACAGAAAAAATCTGAAAAAGCGAAGCGGGCGCCTAAAAGCTTTCTGAAAGAAAGCTACATCGAAAGCATACGCTATCCGCGGATTTTCCCTTAGGAAAAGGGAATCGAAAAAATTTGGGGATAACAGCGATTGGAAGATTGTTCTGTCATCGTAGTGTCAGTGTAAATAATCTTTAATTCACTTATATAGATACAATAACTAGATCAGAGTGGAGTGCGGCGTATGAAAAAGGGTTCACAACCACAACGAGGTTTCACCTTCATTCAGCGTTGGTTTAAACGACCTGACAAGAAAAAAATTAAATGGTCTGAAATTTATCTCGCACTCGCCGGTGCGCTTCATCGTCTATTGGTTGAAGGTCGGCGTGAACGTTCAGCAGCAAAACGGTTACATCAGGACTTGCCAATTAACGCATTGGGCGAGATGAAGTTGGAGCCAGGGGATATCGTGTATACACCAAGCTCGGAATCAACGTATTACGCCGGGCATATGGGCATTATCGGGCTCGACGGCAAAGTATATCATGTACACCCTTATGGGCCTGTATTTGCTGATTCACTGGATTGGTATATCACCCGTTTCTATGAAGGAGATCGGTTCATTGTATTCCGTTCCAGACTGAATGAGGCAGGCATGAAGGCAGCTGGGTGGGTACAGGACCATTACAAGCAGGTGAAATTCTACCGTTTGCAGACCAATCTGCATAGTATTGAGCGCAATTACTGTTCCAAGTTTATATATCAGGCCTATCAGTTCACATCCGGACTGGACCTGTGGAGTCGCAAATTTACCCGAATGAAGCAGGGCTACATCTATCCTTTTCGAATTGAGCGCTCACCAGAGCTGGACGTTCTGGGAACTTTTTATAAATGAGGTTGGAAACCGACTACAATGCTGTTCTCCCTATAATAAGGAGAGCAGGTTCTGTCGGTTTTTTTTATATGTGTAGAGATTAAAAACAGGAAAAACGCTCAAAACGTCGAATAGATTATGAGATAGACATGCACAACTTGGAATCGTATACATAAAAAAGGCGCGATAATTTTTAGCCCAGAGCGAAAAAACGACTACAAAAGTAGGCGAACAAGAAAGAGTGAAGCGAGATGAATGGCCGGGCTTCTTACGCCGATTCCGACTGAACAAAAACGTAGTGAAGCTATCGGACTACACCCCAAAAAAGGAAAGGAGGCACTACTGTTCCATTTGCAAGAAACATGTTAAATCGGTCGTGCATTATGCGGCCCCACAGGGAAATGTTTCAGGTGTATGCAGTTCTTGTAAGTCTTTGGCGGATGAACGAGGAATGTTCCCCATTTAATAAGAAGAGATGCGCTCAGGAAATAACATTGCTTTGATTTATGCGCGTTTTTGTAGTACATTAGCAAATGTATTCGAAGGAGGATTCTAATGTACTCAGGTAGACAAGACGATACTTTATACATCATGACCTACACCTTAAACAGCGGTATCAAGGGTACGGTTCCACTGTCTAATAAGCAGATTATTGAGTGGCTGGATTGCTACAGAAATGAGAAGCGCTTCGTGACCGAAATTGGCAAGGAGTTTTTTGGATTGAATGCAGGATTGGTTGCAGATTTCAAGGTTCAGAATCATTTATCGGATTACCAGCAGACGATTATGCCTACACAGCAGCAGGATAACCTGGAACGCTTGTCTAGTGCTTACAAATCAACCGAGTTATTAATGAAGATTGATTGTAAATGCGGCACGGCTTACGTGACGGAATCTCCATATAAGCGTACGAAATGGTACTGCACAAAGTGTAAAGAGATTGTATTTTTGGATGCCAAAAAAGGAATGGTGGAAACGTCACGCGGTGACGCTTACTACATGACCAACAAATATTTTGTTTCCCGGGATTAGCGGGAAGTGACCCTGCAAGCATCGCTGAGAAGCGGTGCTTTTTTGTACGAGTGCTAAGCTTCAACAAAAAAAGCCCATAAGGGCTTTTTGGAGATCTCAGAGATCTCCTAGAAATTATGAAGAGCATTCAACTTTGTGAGGAGGAATGAAGCAGCAACGACAGCGAGGCTCGTAAGCTTCTGAATCGCCGATCATGACAACCGGACCCAAGGTAACGGGCTCACCATTGACGATACGTTGTGTAAAGGCAGCATCCGGGCTGCCACATACCGCACAGAAAGCTGAGAGTTTCTCAATGTCATCTGCCATGGCGAGCAGACCACCGACATATCCGAATTCCTTACCACGGTAATCCATATTAAGTCCGTCCACAATAACATGTTTGCCACAATAGGCTAGCTCCGAGACCAGTTCCATAATGGCACTGCTGAAAAATTGTACTTCATCAAATGCAACAACATCAGCATCTATGGTTTGGTTCAAGATCATTTCTACGGATTCCGGGGTTAACTGCCGGGGAATGGAATGAGCAGGTAATCGATAACCAATGCGGCTCACGATCTCATCCTGGGCAAATCGATCATCCTCGGCTGGTTTGTAGGCCACAACCTTTTTACGGCCAAATTGAATTAATTTCTGACAACGGCGAATGAGTTCACCGGATTTTTCACTGAACATGGGTCCAGTAATTACGGTAATACGTCCTGTTTGCACGGTGCTGCTACTCCTCTCACATACGGGATTCAACAAAAAAAGCGACCATTACAGAGTACCACAAAATCTTTAGTAAGAGCCAGAACTAATCTGTGCAGCTTTGTGTTACTATATGGAATGTTAAGCCGTTGGTTCCGGCAGCTATTTAACAGGAGTTATGGAAAAGAGGTGTTTACGATGAGTGAAGCATTAACATCACTGCAAGCGCAATATGAAAGCCTGAAAGAACAGGGGTCTCTGGATGAAGCGACGCAAGCATTATTTGCAGAATTGTTCGCAGAAGCGGAGAGACTGCACGCAAGTAACCTTACCTTGCGCAGAACGATATTGAAGTCCTCTTCCAAAGAATCACGTATGTCTACCAAACTGCGGGATGCATTATACGAATGACTCGGAGATTACTCCGGGTCCTCTTCTGTCTTTAATTTGCGAGGGAATAGAATACCTGCTGTAATTCTGGCAATCATGGCAAAGGTAAGCCCAATGCCGGCAAACATATAAATCACGGTAAAGGCTTTGCCGAATCCGGTGGCTGGCACAAAATCAGGATGTCCCACCGTAGTTAAAGTAACCGCACAGAAATAAAGCGCATCGATCCAGTGCAGGCCTTCAACGCGCGTGTAAAACAAAGTGCCTGACAGTAGAGTAGCTGCAGTTAATACGAACAAAGCCAGAAACTTGGGGTCCTTGAACGCATGAAAAATGCCTTTGAGCAATCGTTGTAACGTGATTAAAAACGATACCATGAAGATCCATCCTGTCTATGTATAATTGTCGGTGTGTTGCAGAAAACACACAAAAAGCCCGGACTCATGGAGTCCTTCCGGGCGTCTCTGCTTTTTCGGGTACACTTTTGGATCGGAAACGGGGACCTACATAATTACGCTTGCGGTCACGGAATAGGATCCAGCCTCCTAGAAAACTCATGCCTGCCGCGAAAAGGACAAGTCCACCGCCAAAGGAAAGCCACTGGAAACCTGGTGAAATCAGTTCGTTCCCGTGCTCGGCATAATATAGGAACAGGGCATCTTTCATCATTAGAAAACCCTTCATTGCCATTAAACCGGGAATGACCAAAACAATAATCGCCAAGAATCGCGCAAAGACCAATCTTGTATTCATGAGCATTATACCCTTTCTGCCAGAGTCGACATAAAATAAAGGTTACGCTTACAGATCATGCCTGATTCCATCATAGCTTGGAATGCATGGGCTGTCCATGTGTGATTGGTTCAAACTTTGAGTTGACCGCTTAAGGAGAGTACAATGGTATATAGAGATTATATGCAAAACCATGAGTTAACCTATTATCAATTAATACATTTATATTGAAATTTGATTCATAGAGGAGAGCATGAGAGATGCCAATTACATGTGATGTTGCAATTCTTGGAGGAGGTACTGGAGGGTACGTTGCCGCGATCCGGGCAGCACAACTCGGAAAACAGGTTGTTATTATTGAGAAGGACAAACTTGGTGGAACCTGCCTGCACCGTGGCTGTATTCCGAGTAAGGCTTTGCTGAAAAGCGCGGAAGTGTACGCCGAGATTCAGGAGAGCGAGACGTATGGTATCGAGACAGCTGGGGCCACACTTGTATTTCCCAAAGTTCAGGCACGCAAGGATGCGATTGTGGAGCAGCTCCATCAGGGCGTTCAATACTTGATGAAAAAAAATAAGATCCAGGTTGTACACGCGAAAGGTCGCGTCATCGGACCATCCATCTTCTCACCGCAGAGCGGAGCAGTCGCAGTGGAGTTTGAAGATGGAGAGATGGATACGGTTGTGCCAACCAATCTCATTATTGCGACCGGTTCACGTCCACGTGTGCTGCCGGGCCTGGAACCAGACGGCAAGTTCATTATGAGCAGTGACGAAGCATTGCGAATGGATGAGCTTCCATCATCACTCATCATTGTTGGAGGTGGTGTGATTGGATTGGAGTGGGCATCCATGCTCAATGACTTTGGCGTAGAAATCACAGTTGTTGAAGCAGCTGCTCACGTGTTGCCTGCCGAAGATGAGGATGTTGCCAGAGAAATGCAGCGATTGCTCGGCAAACGAGGTGTTCGTTTCCTGACAGGCGCCACCGTTCTAACGGAGACATATAGCACGAATCAAGAGGGTATCCAGATTGACGTGCAGCTTGGAGAAGAAAAGCAGGAAACGTTGAGAGCGGAGAAAATGCTTGTGTCGGTTGGACGTCAGGCTAATGTCGAAAATATCGGACTTGAAAATACAGATATTAAATTGGAACGCGGCTTCATCGCTGTGAACAAACAGCTACAAACGGGTGAAGGTCACATCTATGCCATTGGTGATTGCATTGGAGGTCTACAGCTTGCGCATGCCGCAAGTCATGAAGGTATTCTCGCTGTCAATCATCTGGCGGGCGAAACGGTACATACGGTAGAATCCCATCGTATTCCGCGCTGCGTGTATACACGTCCGGAAGCAGCCAGCATCGGATTCACCGAGCGAGAAGCCAAGGAACGGGGTCATGATATTAAAACAGGCAAATTCCCGTTCCAGGCCATTGGTAAATCGCTCATTCACGGAAGTCGTGATGGATTCGTGAAGGTGATCGCAGATGCCAAGACGAATGATATATTGGGTGTACATATGATTGGAACCCATGTGACGGAATTGATCGCTGAAGCCTCACTGGCTCAGATGCTGGATGCCACACCTTGGGAAGTCGGACAAACCATCCATCCACACCCTTCTCTGTCGGAAATCATGGGTGAAGCCATGTTGGCGGTCGATGGAAAGGCCATTGGAATATAAGTCAAGCAGGCTTATGAGAAAGGTCCTTTCCTTTTTTGGGCAAAAGGGATTATAATAAGGTTAAGCCAAGTCTTAGTACCAGGTTATAAGATCGGGTAGTAAGACTGGCACAGGCTCTGATTAAAAGGAGGTACCTCATATGAGTTCAAAAGGTACTGCAGACGCGGTCCACAGGCATCAACAGCTGGGACTTAGCGATGGTGAAGTATTGGATATGTACAAATACATGCTGCTCGCACGCAAGTTTGACGAGCGTTGCTTGCTTTTGCAGCGTGCCGGCAAAATTAACTTTCACGTATCCGGTGTAGGACAGGAAGCTGCGCAAGTAGGCGCTGCTTTTGGTCTGGATCGGGATCACGATTATTATTTACCTTATTACCGCGATTACGGCTTTGTACTGGCGGTAGGCATGACTCCGCGTGAGTTGATGTTGTCTGCTTTTGCGAAGGCAGAAGATCCGAATAGTGGCGGTCGGCAAATGCCGGGTCACTTTGGTCACAAAAAGCTGCGGATTGTGACGGGTTCCAGCCCGGTTACAACACAGGTTCCACACGCTGTTGGTTTTGCGCTCGCTGCCAAAATGAAGAAGCAAGAATTTGTTTCTTTTGTTACGTTTGGTGAGGGATCAAGCAATCAGGGGGACTTCCACGAAGGAGCCAACTTTGCAGGTGTACACAAATTGCCTGTCATTATTATGTGTGAGAACAATCAGTATGCAATTTCGGTACCGATTCACAAACAGCTGAGCGGCAAAATATCCGATCGAGCACTAGGATACGGGTTCCCCGGACTGCGTGTAGATGGTAACGATGCATTGGAAGTATACGCTGCAGTGAAGGAAGCACGTCGCCGTGCCATTGCGGGAGAAGGCCCGACACTTATTGAAGCGATGATGTATCGGTTGTCTCCTCATTCCACCTCCGACAATGATCTGGCTTACCGGACCAAAGAGGAAGTGGAGGAGAACTGGAAGAAAGATGGCGTTCCTCGCATGAAAAACTATTTGATCGATTGCGGCATCTGGGATGAAGCCCGGGATGCGGATCTGGCTTCCCAGCTTGCGCTGGAAATGAAAGAAGCAACTGAGTATGCAGACAACGCGCCATATCCGAAACCTGAGGACACTCTGACGCACGTTTATGCGGACAGCGAAGAAGGGGGACGGTAAGGATGGCAGTGATGGAATATATTGATGCAATCCGTCTCGCGATGAAAGAAGAGATGGAACGGGATGAAAATGTTTTTATCCTTGGTGAAGACGTAGGTCTCAAAGGTGGTGTGTTTACCACAACCAAAGGGTTGCAAGATCAATTTGGCGAAATGCGGGTGATGGACACACCGTTGTCTGAATCCGCTATTGCAGGTGTTGCCATTGGTGCTGCGATGTATGGCATGAAGCCGATTGCCGAAATGCAATATTCGGACTTTATGCTGCCAGCAACGAACCAGATCATTAGTGAAGCAGCGAAAATTCGCTATCGTTCCAACAATGACTGGAGTTGTCCGATTGTCATCCGCGCGCCGATTGGTGGCGGGATCTTCGGTGGGTTGTACCACTCCCAATGTCCGGAATCGATCTTCTTTGGTACGCCTGGTCTGAAAATTATAGCTCCCTACTCGGCATACGATGCCAAGGGATTGCTCAAAGCGGCCATTCGCGACCCGGACCCGGTACTCTTTTTTGAGAATAAAAAATGCTACAAGCTTATCAAGGAAGATGTGCCTGAAGATGATTACATCGTTCCGATTGGCAAAGCCAACGTACTTCGTGAAGGTGCCGATATTACCGTGATCGGCTACAGCCAGCCATTGCATTTTGTGATGCAGGCTGCTGAGGAACTCGAACGGGAAGAGGGCATTACAGCCCACGTTCTGGATTTGCGCACATTGCAACCGTTGGATCGCGAAGCGATTATTGCTTCCGCTCGTCTGACAGGCAAGGTGCTGATTGTACACGAAGATAACAAAACCGGTGGTGTAGGTGCCGAGGTTGCCGCTATTATTAGTGAGGAATGTCTGTTTGAACTGGATGCACCGATTCAGCGTCTCTGCGGACCTGACGTACCGGCCATGCCAATTAGCCCAACATTGGAGAAATTCTACATGCTGAGCAAGGACAAAGCCAAAGTAGCAATGCGTACACTGGCCGAGTTTTAATTTCGTTCTTTGGATCGTTTAAAAGTAAAGTTTGGAGTGATAATCAAATGGCTGAACGTATGAAATGGATCGAGGTCATTATGCCGCAATTGGCGGAATCGCTGGTCTCGGCTACCATAGGCAAATGGTTGAAAAAACCGGGCGACCGTGTGGAACAGTACGAGCCGATCTGTGAAGTAATTACCGATAAAGTCAATGCCGAGATTCCATCCACTGTGGATGGAATTATGGGTGACCTTTTGGTGGAAGAGGGCACAACGATTGCTGTTGGTGAAGCAATCTGCCGCATGCAGGTCGTTGCTTCCGACGAAGAAGCGGCTGAGCAAGTAACACAAGTATCGCAGCAACAGGAGCAAGTGCAACATAATGCCAGCCACACTCCTGTTCCTGCCTCAAATACAGCAGCACATGACCCTAACCAGCCGATGCGCAATCGGTATTCCCCGGCAGTGCAATCCTTGGCAGCAGAGCATGGCTTGAACTTGCAAAGCATCCAAGGCACCGGTGCCGGTGGCCGCATTACCCGCAAAGATGTGCTGACATTTGTTGCACAAGGAGGTAACGCGGCTGGATCGTCTGCACAAGCATCATCTGCAGCAGTACACCATGCGCCTTCTGGCGTACCGTCGGCTTCTCCATTCAGCGGAGTGAATCGCGGAAATGGCGAAATGGGTTTAACGGCCGGAGAAGCGATATCAGCATCCGATGCAGGTGTTCCTGTGAGACATTCTGGCATTCATCTGACCGAAAGTCCGAAAATTCCACAGATCGAAGTGGAAGGGGGCGGTCAGGGAAGATCGGAGTATTTCATCGATGTGACCCCTGTGCGTAATGCCATTGCGCGAAACATGCGTCAGAGCGTATCAGAGATCCCGCATGCATGGACGATGATCGAAGTAGACGTAACGAATCTTGTGATGCTGCGCAATAAACTCAAGGATGAGTTCAAGCGCAAGGAAGGCATCAACCTGACATACCTGTCCTTCATGATGAAGGGAGTCGTTAATGCGATCAAAGACTTCCCGATCATGAACTCGGTTTGGGCAGTTGACAAAATTATCGTTAAACGGGACATAAACCTGTCCATGGCAGTAGGAACCGAAGATTCCGTACTGACACCGGTAATCAAACATGCCGATCAGCGTAATATTGCAGGTCTGGCTCGTGAAGTGGATGAGCTGGCTCGCAAAACGCGGGAGGGTACATTGAAGCTGGACCATATGCAGGGTGGTACGTTCACGGTGAACAATACGGGTTCATTCGGTTCAATCCTGTCCCAGCCAATCATTAACTACCCGCAGGCAGCGATTCTTACTTTTGAGTCGATTGTCAAGAAGCCAGTGGTCATTAATGATATGATCGCCGTTCGTTCAATGGCGAACCTGTGTCTGTCGCTGGATCACCGAATCCTGGATGGCGTAATCAGCGGACGGTTCTTGCAACGTGTCAAAGAGAATCTTGAAGGATACACGATGGAGAGCAAGGTGTATTAAGTAGGCATTTTGCATCAATCCAAAGAGCAGTTCCCAATCATCAAGTTATAGATCGAAATGGTTCTATTCGTCTAGAACTTGTACCCGGGAGCGTTTGAAAATGAATGATGCAAAATGTTCAATAGTTGAAGGACGGGAAAGTGTATGTGCCGCAGGCCGTGCACTTTTCCGGCTATCTACGGACAGGTGCTCAATTGTACATTGAACATGAAGCAGAAGGGTGTGGGGAAATCATGAGCAAGCCGCTGGATGTTGCATACATACCGATGCTTGATTATGAAGAGGCTTGGAACCGCCAGAAAGCGATTGTGCAGCGATTGGACGAGGGCGAGGGAGCGGAGCAGATGCTTCTTTTACAGCATCCCCCAACGTATACGATCGGCTCACAGAATCATCCGGAGCATCTGCTTCTTAGTCCGGAAGAGTTGCGGGAGCAAGGGATTTCCTTGTTTCAAATTGACCGTGGCGGTGATATTACTTATCATGGCCCGGGCCAGTTGGTAGGCTACCCGTTATTGGTACTTGGTCGGGATGAAGACTTGGATCTACACGGATATTTACGGAAACTTGAGCAGGTCCTCATGGATTATCTGGCAGACCAGGGCATCGAAGCCGGACGCAAAGAAGGTTACACCGGTGTGTGGATTGGCGATATGAAGATTGCTGCAATTGGCATCAAGTTTAATCGTTGCAAACACCGCCGCGGTTTTGTGACAAGTCACGGGTTTGCTTTTAACATCACCTCAGGCATTCAGCATGCTGGTTTTCAGGGCATTGTTCCTTGTGGGATTGAGCAGTATGGCGTGACCTCACTGGAGGATATAACGGGCAAGTCCTATGCAGTAGAGCAGGTAGCGCAGGAGATTGTGCCGTACTTTAATCGCATTTTCCCTTATGAGATTAATTGGGTCACCGAAAAAGAAGCCCTTCAACGTCTGTAAACAGATCGTCAAAAGGCTTCAGGGGTTGCTATCCGAACAATAACGGTTCGAGAGCTATGAAAAGGGTGGACCCGATCATGGCGATCAGCATGAGATAGATGATGATTTTGAACCATTTCTTTTTTTGCATGATGAGAGAACTCCTTTCAACAAAAAGTAAACAAGCCATAGTAATTGTATTGTACCGTATCCACGAGAGGGAGGAAAGTCCTATGATTAAACACCAACGTGTTATTGATCAGTTCATGGAACTGGTGCAGATTGATAGTGAAACGAAAAACGAACAGAATATCTCCAAGGTGTTAAAAGAACAGTTTGCAGACCTTGGTCTTCATGTCTATGAGGATGACACCATGGAGCAAACCGGACATGGCGCCGGAAACCTCGTCATTACCTGGGAAGCCGAAGGAACAGAAGGAGTTGCACCGATCTTTTTTACATGTCACATGGACACCGTAACGCCCGGACAAGGAATCAAACCTGAACTGGGTGAAGACGGCTGGATTCGCAGTGACGGAACAACGATCCTGGGAGCAGATGACAAGGCCGGAATTGCAGCATTGTTCGAAGCGATTCGTGTGATTCAGGAAAACAACATTCCGCATGGTAAAATTCAATTCGTCATTACGGTGGGCGAAGAGTCTGGTCTGGTGGGTGCACGTGCCATGAATCCAAAAGACATCGAAGCCGAGTTCGGTTATGCGCTGGACTCCAACGGAGCTGTAGGCACGATCTGTGTAGCTGCACCAGCCAGAGCTGAAATTCAGATGAGCATCTATGGTAAGTCTGCCCATGCGGGCGTGAATCCGGAAGACGGGATCAGCGCGATTCAGGTGGCAGCCAAAGCGATTGCTGCGATGACACTGGGCAGAATTGATGATGAGACGACAGCGAACATCGGTAAATTCCAAGGTGGATCAGCACTCAATGTGGTATGTGACTTTGTACAGATTGAAGCGGAAGCTCGCAGTATTGTGCAGGAAAAAGTGGAATTGCAGGTTGCACAGATGCGTGAAGCCTTGGAAACCACTTGTCGCAAATACGGTGCTACGGCCGAATTCAGAAGTGAGATCCTGTATCCCGCATTTGGTTTCCATGATGAACATGATGTTGTGCAGCTTGCACAGCGTGCTATTCGCAGTCTGGGGCTGGAGACAAGCACGTTTGCTTCCGGCGGTGGAAGTGATGCCAACATATTTAACGGATTTGAGATTCCGACAGTGAATCTGGCGGTAGGGTATGAGGATATTCACACAACTAAAGAACGCATTCGTGCCGAGGACATTGTGAAGTTGTCTCAGGTGGTTGTCGCTATCATCCAGGAAAACGCAGCAGATAAGAAATAATATAGAGCACATGTTACCTCGCATGTTGTTAGACAAAAGTCCGAACCCGGTTTGTACGGATTCGGACTTTTTGTGAATTCATGTTATATTTCATGGGAGAAGACTCGTTTATTTACGTCCAGCGAGCAGATCGATTAACTTGGCATCAGGGCCCCACTCGCGCAACCATTGCTTGAGTATGAGCTGTACTTGCCGGGCTTGTCCTACCACATGTAAGGATTGAGGCGTCATATAACTGTTCATCGAAAGTCCCCCTGATTTGTTTATATTTGCTGTGAGAGTTCTATACGCTCACCATATGCCCAAAATCAGAGAATTATACATTAAACAAATATAATCCAACGATATGGAGTTGAAGAACAAATGAAATCAAACCAATCTGCCCAATCCATCCATGCAGCACAACCTGCCAATCCGAAGTTGGATGAAGTGACCATGTCCACCAAACCCATCTTCGAGGGGAAAGTGATTTCACTTCAGGTCGATACCGTTAAGCTACCGAACGGTCAAACGGCTACACGTGAGATTATCCGGCATCCTGGCGCAGTAGCTGTACTTGCCCTGAACGGGGATCGCATGCTTGTTGTGGATCAGTACCGTCAGGCAATGGGGCGCACCGAAGTGGAGATTCCTGCGGGGAAACTGGACCCGGGTGAAGAACCAGAGGTTGCAGCAGCGCGTGAATTACGAGAAGAGACGGGGTATGTAGCCAAGTCACTGCGTCATTTGCGTTCGTTCTACACTTCACCGGGCTTCGCGGATGAGATCATTCATCTCTACATCGCTGAAGAGCTGGAAGCTGGAGATATGGAGCTGGACGAGGATGAATTCCTTGAAGTATCCGAGATCACACTGGAGGAAGCCTATGCGCTCATGGATGAGAACCGGATTAGCGATGCGAAAACGATGATGGCTGTGTATGCGTGGGACCTCTACAGAACGACAGGACGGTTTTAAGGATGCAAGATCAATTGGCAACGTCCGCTTTGTGGGAGCCCTGTTATACGGACCTGCATATCCACATCGGGCGTACGTCCCGCGGAGAGGCGGTTAAAATCAGCGGAAGTCGGGATCTGACATTTGAGAACATTGCTCGGGAAGCTTCGGAACGAAAAGGGATCCATTTGCTTGGTGTCATTGATTGTCATTCCCCAGTGGTGCAGATGGATATTGAGCAATTACTGGAGGATGGCACGATGTCCGAGATTGAGGGAGGCGGTATTGCCTACCAGGACACAACTATTCTACTGGGTACAGAGATTGAGCTCCGAGAACCTGGAATGCGTGAGTTCCATATGCTGGCGTACTTTCGTGATCTGAGAACGATGAAGTCCTTCACGGACTGGATGAAGCGTTATATGAAAAATGTGAACCTCAGCTCTCAGCGGGTATATGTTCCTGCTCTTGAGATGCAGGCCGAGATTAAAGCCCGTGGTGGACTTATTGTGCCTGCACATGTCTTTACTCCGCATAAAGGCATCTATGGCAGCACGGCGCCCCGTATGGGCGATGTACTGGATACTCGTCTGGTGGATGCCGTCGAACTGGGGTTAAGCTCCGATTCATCGATGGCCAGTTATATTCGGGAATTGGATCATGTACCGTTCCTGACTAATTCGGATGCACATTCCCTCGGCAAGATTGGACGGGAGTATAATGAACTGCAATTGGCTGCACCTTCTTTTGATGAATTCCGTATGGCACTGCAGGGAGAAGCAGGCAGAAGGATTACTGCTAATTATGGTCTGAATCCAAGGCTGGGCAAGTATCATCGTACCTACTGTGCAGCATGTGGCAGCATTATGGACGAGCAGGCGATGTCAGCAGAGCGTTGTCCTCACTGTGGCAGTCAGAAGCTGGTGCAGGGGGTGCTGGACCGCATTCTGGCGATCTCTGATCGGGAGAGTCCTCAGGTTCCTGCAAACAGACCGGCCTATCATTATCAGGTACCACTGGAGTTCATCCCGGGACTTGGCAAAGCCAAACTGCGCCAGCTACTGGACCATTTTGGTACGGAAATGAATGTACTTCACCGTACCCGTGAGGAAGAGCTTGCTGAGGTGGTTGGACCTGTGCTGGCAGGCCTGATAGTGGCTGCACGGAACGGACAACTGGAGCTGTCTTCCGGAGGTGGAGGTACGTACGGGAAGGTTGCAGTTCAGGTGAAATCTTCAGATTAGATAAATTGAACTAAACATTTACACAAAACGGAGAGGACAGAAAGAACCTGAAGAAGCGGAGCGTTCGCCTAAAAGCTTTCTGAAAGAAAGCTGCATCGGAAGCATACGCTATCCCCGGATTTTCCCTTTAAAAAAGGAATAAAAAAATCTGGGGATAACAGTGATCGAAAGGTTGTTCTGTCATCGGAGTGACCCGTGTAAATATTCTTTATTTCAACTGATATAGCTTCACTTCACGTAGAGCCAATCTGGACAAGAAGTCATACAGGTGCGTTTCGGTTCATAAGAATGACTATGAGGATATGATTGAGCATCCTTGCAGCATGACAACCGGAAAGGGGACTTGTACCTGTATGCGCTCTTCCTACTTTACATTTAAAGGTCAGACTTCGTTATATGTATTCGTGGCTGTCTTGTTTCTGGTCGGCGTCATTTTTGGGGCGCTTATGGTCAATGCATTGTCTCTTGAGCAACGTCAGGATCTGGAGGGCTATCTTGGGAACTTCTTCATGACAGTGCAGCACAGCGCACAAGTGACGGAAACCGGGGCATATTGGGACATTGCCATGCTTCATCTAAAATGGGTAGGTCTGATCTTTATTCTGGGTTTATCCGTCGTCGGACTGCCCGGTATACTGGTTCTGGATTTTCTAAAAGGTGTGCTTATTGGATTCACAGTGGGGTATCTTGTTGGGCAGTATTCCTGGAAAGGGTTGCTGTTTGCACTGGTTTCCGTGGCGCCGCATAATTTGTTCGTCATACCGATCCTGCTGATCTGCAGTGTGGCGGCCATGACGTTCTCGTTATACATCATTCGCAATCGTGTTTTGATGCAGCGAACACCGGGTCGACAAAGACCTTTTTCTTCATATATAGTGTTAACTTTGGTCATGGCTGCACTGCTGCTCGGCGTGGCATCTTTTGAAACATGGGTTACACCTGCGATGATGCGTTGGGTCACGCCAATGTTACTACCGGCCTAGCGTGTATCGTATAGTGTAAAATGTTGACTTTAATTACGCACTCCCCCTATAATGAAAAGAGTGGGTTAAGTTGCAGTGTGCAGTGATTTCCTAGGGGGAGGGAGAAAATGGAAGCACGGATCGATAAAATTAAGCAGCAACTACAGTCCCAAGGATATAAATTAACGCCCCAGCGGGAAGCCACCGTAAGAGTACTTCTTGAGAATGAAGAAGATCATCTGAGCGCAGAAGACGTATTCATGCTCGTTAAAGAAAAGGCTCCCGAAATCGGTCTGGCAACCGTGTACCGTACCCTCGAACTGCTGAGTGAGCTGCATGTTGTAGAGAAAATCAACTTCGGCGACGGTGTAGCGCGTTATGATCTGCGCGGAGATACATCCAAGCATCACCATCATCACTTAATCTGTGTTCAATGCGGAAGTATGGATGAAATACGTGAAGACTGGCTTGGACCGCTTGAAGAGCGTTTGGAGCGGGAATTTAACTTTTCGGTAGTAGATCACCGATTGGACTTTCATGGAATTTGTTATCGTTGCAAAGCTAAAAATGAACAGAAGCCCAAAGATGAAGAATAACATAGCATATCTTCAAGCTCTCACCGGCGGTTTTGACGGGAGAGCTTTTTTGGCACCGGACATGATATGGAGTTACCTCAAGTGGCATAAACCTGTGTTTATGGACATACCCTGATTCAAGGACAAAACCGGATTCAATCAGGAGGGGGACACACCCATGATTATATCAGTGCGGAGAGGGCTCCGTTTTATTCGATTTATCATAGTTTTTGCTGCATTAGTTTATCTGTTCTATCATGTTCTGGACCTGTTTAATGGCTGGATCTCACCTGTGGATCAGTATCAGATGCCGACTGGAAATGCCATCAAAGTATTTCAGGAAACGGATTGGCCGGGTAATGGAGAAGGACGTCCTACGATGGCAGAGCGTCTCCGTTTGTTCTATTGGTACGGGGAGTAGCTTCGAACAGCCAGGGATGCAAATACGGGAGCAGTCTGCCGGAGCGGCAGATCTGTCAGTTGAGGAGCGTTGTACATGAAACAGACGATACACGCCTATGCCTTATACTTGGAAGATGATAAAGGGATGTCAAGCAGCACACTTGAATCGTATCTCCGAGACGTGGACAAGTTCATTGAATTTGCAGATAAGGAATATGGTATACGCGAAGCCGATCAGGTCAGACGCACACATGTCGTCCTGTTTGTAGGTCAGCTCAAACAGGCAGGACGTGCCAACGCAACGATTGCCCGCAGCATCGTATCTCTGCGCTCCTACTTTCATTTTTTGCTGCGGCGGGGTGATATCATACAGGACCCTACGTTCGATGTGGAAGCTCCCAAGGCGGATAAGACGCCTCCACAGGTGTTAACTATCCCGGAGATCGAACAGCTGCTGACAGCGCCTGATATTCGTTCACCGCAGGGTGTGCGAGACCGAGCGATGCTTGAGCTATTGTATGCTACAGGCATTCGCGTCTCGGAACTGATTGCGCTGGACATTCGGGATGTACAGCCGGACATGCGCTTTATACGATGCGGTGGGGCAGGCAAGGAACGCATTCTTCCCATCGGTGCGCCAGCCGCACATTGGGCAAGTGTATATGTAGAGGAATTCCGCAATCAGTTGCTCAAAACCGATTCGGACGAGCAGGCACTATTCGTGAATGTGTCTGGAAGGCGTTTAACCCGGCAGGGATTCTGGAAGCTGCTTAAAAAAGCGGCGGTGGATGCGGGAATCTCGGAAGAAATTACGCCGCATACGCTGCGTCATTCGTTTGCAGCACATCTGATTGCCAATGGGGCGGACACACGTGCCGTTCAGGACATGCTCGGCCATGTCGAGCAGCCGGGACAACAGTATGGCAATCATGGTCGCAGAACCATGAAAGAAATCTATGAAACCCATCATCCGAGGGCAAGATAGATTTTGACGCATGGCATTCACAAATAAATGCGGAACATGGTGCCGATTTAGGATAAAATAAATTGAATACATCTAAACGCCGTTATACATAAAGACGGATCGTTTCAACTCAAGGAGGAACATACATCGTATGGCAGCATTAAACCAACAAATGATTTCGGAAGCAGCATCTTATATTCAAAGCAAAAGCTCCATCAAGCCGGAAGTCGGTTTGATTTTGGGTTCGGGTCTTGGCGTACTTGCAGAATTGATTGAAGATGGCGTAAGTATCGCTTATCAGGATATTCCGCATTTTCCAGTGTCCACAGTAGAAGGACATGAAGGTGAATTATTGGTCGGAACCATCAAAGGTCGTCCGGTCGTGATGATGAAAGGCCGCTTCCACATGTACGAAGGATATGGCCCCGAACTGACAGCCTTCCCGGTACGTGTTATGAAAGAACTGGGTGTAAGTAGCCTGCTTGTAACGAATGCTGCGGGTGGCGTGAATACGTCGTACGAAGCTGGAGATTTGATGCTGATCTCTGATCACTTGAATCTTACAGGCAAAAATCCACTGATCGGACCGAATGACGCTGCACTGGGTGTACGTTTCCCGGATCTGTCGGAAGCTTATAGCCGCCGCTTGCGTGCACTAGCGAAGGATACGGCCGCATCACAAGGTTTTAACGTACGTGAAGGGGTATACGCAGGTATGCTTGGTCCGAACTACGAGACACCAGCAGAGATCAAAATGCTGCGCACATTAGGCGCAGACGCAGTGGGCATGTCCACTGTATCTGAAGTGATTGTGGCACGCCATGCAGGTCTGGAAGTGCTCGGCATTTCCTGTATCAGCAACATGGCAGCCGGAATTCTCGACCAGCCGCTGTCGCACGATGAGGTTATGGAAACCACTGAACGTGTGCGTGAGTCTTTCCTGGCGTTGGTAGTGGCAGTTATTCCACAAATGTAAGCAAGATTTGAGTAGAGAAGGTTACCTCTTCGAATGAGAAATCATCGGGGGTAACCTTTTCTTGTTATGTTGAACGTACGGTTGCTCATGAGTTGAGTGCAGTGCGTTTTTTTGCTTTGAGCCCCTTTTCCACAAAAAGTTCGGGAAATCATAGGTAAGATGGAATAATTTACTGCAAACGCGCCGACAATGATTAGCAGTACATGTATGGAACATGCAGTAAGCAAGTCATTTGAGGAGGTAACCTAGTGAAGAAAAGAATAATGGCATCGTTCATGACCCTTTGTATCCTGCTGTCCCTTATGGCATCAACGGCATTGGCTGAAGAAACACCAAAGGCAGCGGGAGCCGCTGATTTAGCCCCGTCGGCGCGTTCTGCGATCTTAATGGATGCAGATACAGGAACCGTTATCTATGAGAAAAACAGTCATGATCAGCTGCCTCCGGCAAGCATTACGAAGATTATGACGATGTTGCTCACGATCGAAGCGATCGACTCGGGCAAGTTGAAGCTGACGGATAAGGTAAGAACGAGCGAATACGCAGCATCCATGGGCGGTTCGCAGATCTTTCTGGAGCCCGGGGAAGAAATGACGGTCGATGATATGTTAAAAGGGATTGCCATGGCATCAGGCAATGATGCCTCGGTAGCGATGGCTGAGAAGATTGCTGGCTCGGAAGAAGCCTTTGTGCAGCTGATGAATGAGCGTGCGAAGGAGCTTGGCATGAAGGATACTCATTTTGCCAACTGTAACGGCCTTCCGGTCGATAATCATTATTCTTCCGCCCATGACATTGCCGTCATGAGCCGTGAACTACTGAAACATTCCGGAATTACGAAGTACACCGGTGCATATCAGGATTACCTTCGCAAAGATACGGAAAAGCCATTCTGGCTGGTGAACACGAACAAGCTGGTTCGCTTTTATCAAGGGGCAGATGGTTTGAAAACAGGTTACACGTCCGAAGCGAAGTTCTGCCTGTCCGCTACAGCGTCCAAGGACGGACTGCGTGTCGTTTCAGTGGTACTCGGTGAACCGAATACCAAAACACGGAACAGTGAAGTGTCTTCGATGTTTGACTATGCCTTTAGTCAATATACGATGAAGGCGCTCTACAAGGCAGGGGATCTGCTGGGTAGTCTGAAAATTGAAAAAGGTGAAGTTGCCGAGTTACCGCTGAATGCCACGCAAAATTATAGTGTGCTGATGCGCAAAGGAGCCAAATCCAATGACATCCGGCATGAATTGTTGGTTGCCAAAGAATTGAAAGCCCCGATCAAGGCTGGGCAAAGTATAGGTAAACTGGTGGTTTACCAGGGCAACGACGTCATTAAGGAATTCGACATTCAGGCTCCACAGGACGTGAATAAAGCTGGCTGGTGGAAGCTGTTTAAGCGGACGACGTCCAACCTGTTTGATTAAACGGCGAATTACGCGAGTTCCACGCATCCTTCGAACATATTTTGTAGTTAAATAGGGGTTTTCTTCTAGTTTTGTCGGGGGGCAGGAAAAGCCTTCGGAAACGTAGAAATCCTTGTTCAAGACAGGGAGGAGAGTGGGCAAACGTGAACTTGCATGTGGAAATGGAACACCATCGCGGGATTCTGATTGTACGATTATCCGGGGAGCTGGATCACCATACAGCTGACATGGTACGGATGCAAATGGATGAAGCTATCCAGCGGAGACAAAGCGAGCATCTGGTACTCAGCCTGAAAGATCTGCAATTTATGGACAGTTCGGGTCTGGGTGTCATTTTGGGAAGATACAAGCTTATTAAGAATAAAGGCGGCAAGATGGTAGTATGTGACGTCAATTCGCCGGTGTACCGTTTGCTGGAAATGTCGGGTTTGTTCAAGATTATGCCGATATACGAAAATGAGGGAACTGCTCTCTCAGGTCTGGAGGTCGTCTCATGAATGAAGGAACAGGGACAAATTTCATGAATCTGCAATTCGCGGCCAAGTCAGAGAATGAATCGTTTGCGCGGGTAACCGTTGCTGCATTTATCTCCCAGCTTGATCCAACGATGGACGAGCTCAGTGACCTGAAGACGGTCATTTCGGAAGCCGTGACCAACAGCATCATCCACGGATACAACAATAACTCCGAGGGTGTTGTGTCCATCCAGGCCGAGATTCGGGAAGACATGATCACGATTATTGTGGAAGACCGCGGTGAAGGAATCGAAGATCTTGAACTGGCGAAGCAGCCGCTATATACGTCCAAACCCGAACTTGAGCGGTCGGGCATGGGCTTCACCATTATGGAAAACTTTATGGATGAATTCGAAGTCAGCAGTGAGCCCGGCAGAGGCACCTCCATCAAGATGAAGAAAAGGATTGAATCCAAGAAAGCATTGTATAATTAGGGGTTGGTGTTCTTATGGATGCTGAAGTGAAACCATCTTCACAGACCTATTTGGACGATGCCGAGGTCAAACGGCTGATTGCGCTCAGTCAGTCGGGTGACCATGTCTCACGGGATACGCTGGTGAACTGCAACATCAGACTCGTCTGGTCCGTCGTACAGCGTTTTATGAATAGGGGATATGATCCGGAAGATCTGTTCCAGATTGGTTGTATCGGTCTGCTCAAGTCAGTGGACAAATTCGATCTCAGTTATGACGTGAAGTTCTCAACCTATGCGGTGCCGATGATCATCGGAGAAATCCAGCGATTCCTGCGGGATGACGGTACCCTGAAGGTCAGTCGTTCACTGAAAGAGATGGCGAATAAAGTCCGCAAGAAAAGGGACGAACTGTCCAAGCATTTGGATCGTTTGCCAACGATTAAGGAAGTTGCTGCGGAACTGGGGGTAACCCCGGAGGAAGTCGTATTTGCCCAGGAAGCGAACAAACCACCGACTTCTATCCATGAGACGGTATTCGAGAATGACGGCGATCCCATTACATTAATGGATCAGATTGCCGACGAGTCTCAGGAACGTTGGTTTGACAAGCTGGCGCTGAACGAAGCCATTGGTGGTCTCAGCGAGCGGGAGCGATTAATCGTTTATCTTCGGTATTACCGGGATCAGACCCAGTCGGAGGTAGCCAGCAGGTTGGGAATATCTCAGGTGCAGGTATCACGTCTGGAGAAAAAAATACTGCAATCCATCCGCGACCAGATCGCGCAGTAATTTCGTGGATTGAACATCAATATTGGCGTTTATACACCAATATACGACAACTAACAACCTTCTATCGCGCATTATGGCGAGGGAGGTTATTTGTTGTTAATACGGGTAGATCCCGAACGATTGGACTGCATGACCAGCATCATGCCAAGAATACATGCCATACCAATCCATTGATAGAAGCCAAAGGGTTCATGGAGCCATATGACGGTTGTTCCAACAGCAGCAAGGGGCTCCGCGCTCCCGAGCAGGCTAGTTTCCTTGGGTGTAAGACTTTTGAGACTCGCAATATAAAACCAAAAAGCAATCATGGTTCCAAAAAGGATCGTAAATATTAAATAACCGTAAGTTTCGAGCGTGATGCTAGCAAAATTCATTTTCCAGGGCGGGTGAATAAAACTCATTCCCAGACCACCGATGATCATTGCCCAGCCGACCACAACAAGTGAATCGAACTTTTTAATCAGTTGCACGGCATACAGCGTATAAAATGCAGCTGAAACCCCGGATAACAGCCCCCATATCACTGCGAGCGAGGAGACAGATAACCGCGTAATCGAGCCATTCGTCAGCAGGAGAAAACACCCACCGAGAGCCAGAACGGCGCATGCAAGGTCATTGCGTGTGAGGACAGACTGCTTCCGGAGTGCGATGTAAATCATGATCATGACAGGGGACAGGTACTGCAGGAGTGTAGCCACCGCTGAATTGCCGTGTTTAATGGATGCCATGTACGTATACTGGACGGCAAGCATGCCCACCAATCCGAAGATGATCAGCTGTCCAGCTGTTTTTTTATTTCTCCACACATCAAAAATCTGAAGTCGTCCATTTGTAAACGATTGAATAACCAGTAATAGTAACCCAGCAATCAACAATCGTACAGTGACATACCAATTGACTTCAATTCCATCCAGTTGAAACAGTTTTTGAGATACTGTCCCCCCAATGCCCCAGCAGATGGCTCCCGTCAGAACGAGTACGATGCCTGAAATTTTGGATTTTGCAGAAGTTGTCATTCTTGTTCGCCTCACCTTAAATATAAGAATAGTGTTATATTAAGGAGAAATGCGGTACATTAATATCAATATTACACTTAAAAATATAACTATATTGAGATGAGGGCCATGCAGAAGATCGAATTTATCATTGATCAACATTTGAAAGAAATGACGCAACACCGTACGGATACATTATCCGTAGCCTGTTATGAGACAACCATTGTTCAAAATGTTCACGGACATATTCCTCTCCACTGGCATGATGAATTGCAGTTTGTTGCTGTTATTCAGGGTACGGCGTTGTTCCATATCAACGATCAAATAATAGCAGTACCCAGAGGTGACGGGATTTTTATCAACAGTGGAATAATGCATATGGCCGAAGATCATGGTGTGAGCGAGAAGTGCATCTATTTATGTCTGAATTTGTCCCCGCATGCTATCATGCCTTCAGATTTGTATATAAAGTATGTACATTCACATGTAACAGCAACTAATTTGCCTTTTCTGTATATCGAAAGAGCTAACGGTTGGGGAGAACAGATCCTGGACGCTATTGCACGGATTAGAAAGGAGCTAGCGGAGCAAGTTTCTTTTTACGAAGTGAATGTTGCATCTGCGGTACTGAATATGTGGAAACTGCTGATTATGAACGGATATTCTCTAAAACATGATCCATCAGAGATGAGCAGAAACAAGCGAATGAAAGACATGTTGCAATGTATTCATCTCAACTATGCCGATCCGATTAGGTTAGAAGATATTGCAAAGGCCGGACAGTTAAGTCGATCGGAGACGTGCCGTTATTTCAAGCAAATCCTGAAAACCACACCCATGCAATATGTGATAGAGTACCGCATCCAAAGAAGCATTGAACTATTGCAACTCTCCGAACGTAGCATCACCGAAATTGCCTATGAGGTCGGTTTTAACAGCACGAGTTATTACATTAACCAATTCCGGAAAACAATGAATTCAACCCCTTTACGATTTAGAAGGGAATTGAACAAAAGAGACAAAGAACATAATTTTTGAGTTATTGTTCATGATCCGTGAGCCTATAAAACCAATACCGAAGAGTCGCCCATACGGCGACTTTTTTGATATGTAAATAATGCTTCACATTAAGTTACGCCTCAATTCGATCAATAGTCACTCCTCCGTTAAGTCAAAATAAACCCCAAAAACTCATCTTTTAAATCCCCCCTGCCCACTCCCCAGCATGTTTATTACAAACGTTTGGAAACGGGAGGACGACTGGTAGCGGAGGGATGGAATCGGTCAAAAGGAGCGAAGCGTTCGCCTTTATAACCGGATTTCCTCCTTGAAAAGGAGAGTTCAAGAAATCCGGGGATAACAGCGACCAGTGACCGATCCATCCCGCAGCGTCAACTCAGCCTTCCACCTTTTTTCCAACCAGTTTGTAATAAATTTGCACATTCTTCAAATACTAACCTAAATTACGCAGTAAAGGAGTGCTATGGATGTCCCAGACACCCACTCCAATGGTCTATGTTCGTCTACGCAGCCGTATTCGCATCCAGAGGGGCAGAGCAGTCAAGCTTAGAGACATTGCACATGTGCTGACCTCTGCTGAAGATCAGGAGGACAGGTTACTGGAGCTTGAACTGCTGCACCCTGGACCGGAGGACGGCAATCTGATCCTCATTGATATATTGCAGATTATTCCCCGAATTCGGAACATCTTGCCTGAGGTAAGCGTGGAACTGATTGGATCAGGCCATACGCTTGTTGAAGTCATTGCGGGAAATGGTCAACCTTCCAAGTCTCTGTTCATATTGGTTTGGCTGCTGCTGTTCTTCGGATCGGCCTTAACGATCATGAATTTTCATGCGGATGTGAACATGCAGGAAGTACAGATTCGAATTGTGGAGATGCTTACAGGGCATCGGGACGAACATCCCTATCTGTTCCAAGTGGCGTATTCCATTGGCATTGGATTCGGAATGGCCGTATTCTTCAATCATTTATTCAAGAAGAAGTGGAATGAAGAGCCTACCCCGCTGGAAGTAGAGATGTTCCTATACCAGCAAAATGTGGATAAATATGTGGTGATTGAAGAAAGTGAACGGATGCATGAGCAGGAACGCGGGGAGATGAATGCGGATGAGCGTTCTTAATGGAGCAATCAGCATTGTACTGGGTATCGCAGGGGGGATTGCCGTTGGAAGCGGCGTAATTGCGCTCATTCTGGTGCTCGATATGATTCCCAGATTGGCTCAACTTACGCAATCGTATGACAAGACCCACTGGTACGAAGGGGCGCTAATTGGGGGTTCACTGCTCGGGACTGTGGCGGACTTCTGGCACTGGAAAATGCATGGGGTACTGCTGCTAAGCCCAATCATTGGTCTATTCTGTGGCGTGTTTATCGGTCTACTGGCCGCGGCACTCACTGAGGTGCTTAATGTATTGCCCGTGCTAGCCAAACGTCTGGGTATGAAACCTTATTTGTTTGGATTACTGCTCGCCATGATATTAGGCAAAATGACAGGTTCTCTGTTTGATTTTTTTATATATCAGCGGTAGATCGTGGCCATAGGAGGATGGAAAATGGATGAACGTTCGGATCATAGAGGCCAGGAAAATAGGGAAGGTATAACGGAAGAGATGTTACACAAGTCTGCTTATGAGATTCAAAAGGAAGAAGAGAAGAGAGCGTACAATAAGAAGAAACAAAATGAAATGTCCGACAGCATTGAGGAATCGGTGCAGTATTGGCAGGAAAACGATGATATTTCCCCACGCATGAGTGAGAATAAATATACACTGCAACAGGTGCTCGGGCTCGGAGAATCCTTTGATGTTAATTTGAGGGAAATGGTTCTGGGTGGCAAACACGTTGGCTTGCTGATGATCACCGGCTTCGCGAAAGATGAGATATTGCTTGAAGTATTAAAAAGACTGACCTATCTCACGCCTGATGAAGTGTCAGGACATGCACTCAAATCCTATTTTGAATGTTACATTCCCCATATTCAGGTAGAAAGAGTGGACAAGATGAGTGCCGTCATCAACAAGGTTCTTACCGGCATGAGTGCGATGTTCGTTGAAGGGGATCGTTCGGTCCTAATTATGGATACCCGGAGTTATCCGGTACGTTCACCCGAAGAGCCTTCATTGGAAAGGGTCGTCCGAGGTTCCAGAGACGGCTTCACCGAAACACTCCTGACCAACGTAACCTTGGTGCGCCGCAGAATACGCGACCCAGGACTGAAGTTCGAGATTATGCAGGTAGGCCGGAGAACACAAACCGATGTCTGCGTGGTGTACATTGATGATATTGTGGATAAAGTGCAGGTGGATTCGGTCCGTGAGAAAATACAGCGAGTGGATATCGATGGTATTCCCGCCGCCGATAAACAGTTGGAGGAAGCGATTATCAACAAGGGTTGGAATCCGTTTCCACTCGTTCGTTACTCGGAACGACCGGATGTTACGGCTTCCCATTTGCTTGAAGGACGAGTTGTCATTTTCGTAGACACGTCCCCCAGTGTAATGATTCTGCCTACGACCTTTTTCGACCTCTGTGAGCATGCGGAGGAGAACAGACAGACAGCTTTGATGGGAACGTATTTACGTTGGGTGCGTTTTGCAGGGATTCTCATATCGCTGTTTTTGCTACCGTTATGGCTTCTCATGGTTATTGACCCTTCGATCAAACCGATGGGACTCGACTTCATTGGTCCACAGGAAAATGTGAAGCTTCCTCTAATCCTACAGTTTCTTCTGATCGAGCTTGGCGTCGACTTATTACGGATGGCAGCGGTTCATACGCCTACACCTCTGGCATCGGCCATGGGCTTAATCGCAGCCATTCTAGTTGGGGATATCGCGGTGAAAACCGGATACTTTGTCAATGAGGTTGTACTCTATATGGCCATCGCAGCCATCGGTATGTTTGCCACGCCGAGTTACGAGCTGGGTCTCGCCAACAGGCTGGTCAGGCTGGTTCTGCTCATTGCAGTAGCGATATTCAAGGTTCCGGGATTGGTGGTGGGCAGTACACTGCTCATATTGGCGCTCACCGTTCACCGATCATACAATTCTTCGTATCTCTGGCCTTTTATACCGTTTAATGCAAAGGCCTTGGGCAACTTTTTATTCCGGCTTCCGTTGCTGGAAAATAAAAAACGTCCATCATTCAACAAAACACGTGACAACACCAAAATGTCCGATGATCCGGACGGCGAACTGCGAAAAAGTAAAAAACACAAATGATCTGCCGAAAAATCCATTCATCTCGCTGCCTAATTTGGTATACTGGTGTAAAATCATTGGAATAGCAACTGTTCCAGTATATAAAAAGTGAGGAATGCAGATTATGTATTTACATGGTACAAGTAAAATAAATGCGCAAGGACATCTGGAAATTGGCGGAGTCGATGCAACAGATCTGAAAGAACAATTTGGAACTCCCCTGTACGTTGTGGACGAGCAATTGGTTCGCGAGCGTTGCAGAGAGTACATGGAAGCATTCCGTGCTTCCGGACTGGGCTTCCAGGTTGCATACGCAAGTAAAGCTTTCTGTGTAATGGCAATGTGTGCCCTAGCAGCAGAAGAAGGACTTTCCCTGGATGTTGTATCTGATGGTGAACTATTCACAGCACTTCAAGCAGGATTCCCTGCTGAGCGCATCCACTTCCACGGTAACAACAAAACGCTGGAAGAGATCGAAATGGCTCTTGATGCAGAGATCGGATGCTTTGTTGTCGATAACTTCAATGAATTGCATCTGTTGCAGGCTGTAGCAGCGGACAAAAATCGTAAAGTAAACATTTTGCTTCGTGTGACGCCTGGTGTTGAGGCACATACGCATGAATATATTTCGACAGGTCAGACGGATTCGAAATTCGGATTCGATATTGGTAATGGTACTGCATTTGAAGCGATTGAACTGGCTTCCAAGCAGTCCAACCTGGTTCTGTTGGGTGTTCATTCCCACATCGGTTCCCAGATCTTCGAAGTTGAAGGCTTCCAGATGGCTGTTCAACGTGTTGCTGAATTTGCAGCAAGCGTATATGAGCGTCTTAACGTTGCTTTCAAAGTAGTTAACCTTGGTGGTGGATTCGGAATTCGTTATATCGATGGAGATACGCCGCTTGAAGTTGCACAATACGTGAAGGCTATTACAGATGCCGTTAAAAATCATTTTGCTCAAATCGGCTATGCAGTGCCTGAGATCTGGGTTGAACCAGGCCGCAGCATCGTAGGTGAAGCGGGAACAACGCTGTATACCGTTGGAACGAGCAAAGACATTCCTGGTGTGCGTAAATATGTTGCTGTTGATGGGGGGATGACCGATAACCCGCGTCCAGCTTTGTATGAGTCCAAGTATGAAGCCGTGCTTGCCAATCGTGCGAATGAGGCTGCCCAGGAAACAGTATCTGTTGCGGGTAAATGCTGCGAGAGTGGCGATATGCTGATCTGGGATCTGGACTTGCCTAAAGTGGAGAGCGGCGATCTGCTCGCTGTAGCTTGTACAGGTGCATATAACTACTCCATGGCGAGCAACTACAACCGGATTCGTCGTCCGGCCGTTGTATTTGTCAAAGACGGTCAAGGAGATGTAGTGGTACGCCGTGAGACGTATCAGGATATCATCCAGAATGACCTGGTACCTGCGCGTATTGGCAAACAGCCAGTTACTCGCTAATTCGTCAAAGATAATGCGTTTCTGTATTATTCAGGATATATGGGTTTAACAGTTGAAGCAGATGAAAAGGGAACTTCCTTTTTCGTCTGCTTTTTGTGTATTGAGACTAAATTATGAAAAAAATTGCCGTTTTTTTTGCGATCCAGACATTTTCGGTGTACACTAAGAAAAGTGCTGTAATGCTTGGCCCAGGGTCATGCGTTCTGGCACCATTAACGATGGTCAATACGAAAGGAGTCATTTACATATGGCGAAACAAGCGAAAATTAAATTGGCAAACGGCGGAGAAGTTTTGATCGATCTGTTCGATCAAGAAGCTCCAAACACAGTAGCAAACTTTGAGAAACTGGCTAACTCCGGTTTCTACAATGGTCTTACATTCCACCGCGTTATCCCAGGCTTCGTAGCTCAAGGCGGATGCCCTAACGGTTCCGGTGCAGGTGGCCCAGGGTACACAATTAACTGTGAGATCAACCCGAACAAACATGAGCGCGGAACACTCGCTATGGCACATGCTGGCCGTAACACAGGTGGAAGCCAGTTCTACATCTGCTACCAACCGCAACCACATTTGGATGGACAACATACTGTATTTGGTAAAGTAACTAAAGGTATGGAGTTCGTAGACGCTTTAGAAGGTAAAGACAAAATGGAAACTGTTGAAGTTGTAGAAGCTTAAATCCTTCAGCTTAACTGGATCCAAACATGAAGTGCTTCTTTTATAGAAGCACTTTTTTTATTTTTCATATGTCACGTATTCGAAATCGATGATTGGAAAGGATGAATGAACCTTGGATATGGTTACTCAGCTAAGTTTGTTAAAACAAATTTATAGTGAGCGCACGTTGTGGGATGAAGAACTGCAGGCATCGCGACATGTTGTTCCGAATAGTGTATCCGTACAGGATCGAGAAGCGCTTGAGGCAGCCGGGCATGAACCGAATCAATTTGTACGTCCGCAACATGATGAAACGGTCACTGAACTGAAAAAACTTGCGAATCAATGGACGATAGAGGATGCAGCGCAGGCCTTTGTCTCTTCTTTGTGGTCAGCACCCATGATCTGGCGCTCGTTGCTTGCGGGCAAGCTTATTGCAAGTCGTATGCCAGACCATGAACACACGCCGTATCCATCTTCGAGTACGTGTAAAATCTGCGGGTTAAGCGTAGATCAAGCAACCGACACGACGTTGCAATGGTATTGGAGGATGACCAATGGAACCCCTTTGGACGGTGATCCCTTTGGACAAATGCTAGCACTTCGAGAGCTGGCTGCCGCACAGGAGCTTCCAATACCAAATGAATACGACCGCTGGACATTCCGTGCGGTGTTAACGGTGCTTCGCGAATTACCTCCCAAAACACGCTACAGCAATGCAGCAATAGCGCTCAAGAAGGAACGTCTTTTGCCTACACAAAAGGAATATGCCTATCGTGACCTGCTCGAGACGTTAGCTCTGATTGGCATACTGGATACGCCGGAACATCCCGGAATGATAACTCAATTTACTTCTTACATACAGCGTGACGAGCGTCCCAATGTACGGGTTGAAGTACAGGCGCCTTTGGCGTGGTGGGACTCATCTATTGGAATTAATGAGAACAACCTGAACAAGATATTCTATGGTTTTGATCTGAGTAGTACATCTCATGAAGAGAAGCCTGAAGAGAGCCCACCTGGAAAGGACACGATCTTAGGAGCATTGGAGAAGAAGAGAAGTGTCCGGGGGAAAGTACCAAAAGCATCTCCTTATGCAGGTACCGGAGAGGTACAACCTGGAGATGTGTATGCTGTTCGGGTCAGGGAAGGTGTATGGGTGACGGTGTATTGTCATGAAGTCAGAGACAAGCGCGTCATCGTCGAATATCTGGATGGTGTGTTTCCAGAGATGCCGGGAAAAGCAGATTTGCATGAGGCATTTCGACCGAGAACGAATGGACGCTGGAAGTGCTCGGCTATTGCAATCGATTCGACAAGTTGGGTCAGAAGGGTGGCAAGAGAGTTCCCGCTTCCGACTTCGCCCTTGCAAGAACCTGACCGCATTCCATTTCATAATGCCAAAGAATTAAAGCATATGGCGAGTTGGTGTTTTCCCGAATTGTAGAATGAGACGATGAATATGAAATGCTTTCAAAGAAAAACCGTACCTCCTTGAGAGGAAGCGGTTTTTTGTTGTTTATTGACTTATTAAAAGTTAGTATGTGACAAAAAGGAACAAAAAACAATTGATTTTTTGGCATTAAAGTGCTAACATCCAATTAATAACGAAAGCAATCCTTCAGGGCAGGGTGCGATTCCCTACCGGCGGTGATGCAGGAAGTGTAAGGACACATGTCCAGCACTTGATGCAAAGTCCGTGACCTGTCTGCCTGTGGCAGATGGCTGATCTGGTGTAATTCCAGAACCGACAGTATAGTCTGGATGGGAGAAGGAGAGGTGCAGACCTAACAGGTTTGTACTCAGTAGGAGTATTGCTGCACAGTCACTATTCGTGATGTATTGCACTGTGCAGGGAAGAGCCGGTTACGCCGGACAGTTCCATACAACATATGCCACACTATAGAAGCTCTTTACCTGTGATTGATGTTCATTAAGGTATGTGTCTATTTTCACTTGCCCCAAATGAAGTTTTGGGCAAAGTGTTGGCGTGTTGTATCCATTTCACTCCTGCTGTTGACATTTGTCTCTCATCATCCCCATCGAACTGATTGTTCGACGGGGATTTTTTCATAATCAAGACTTTAAACCGCGGGGTGAACGGATTTGGAAATGATCAATGATGAATTTTATATGGCACTGGCACTTGATATGGCAGAACGAGCACAAGGACAGACGGGAATTAATCCGGTCGTTGGATGTGTAGTTGTGAAAGAAGGGCGTATTGTAGGCCTGGGAAGTCATCTGAAACGTGGAACCGGCCATGCAGAGGTACATGCATTGAACATGGCAGGCAGCGACGCAGAAGGCAGTACGGTATACGTTACACTTGAGCCCTGTAGTCATTACGGCAAGACGCCACCTTGCAGTGAACGCCTGATTCACGAAAAGGTTAAACGTGTCGTGGTATGTTGTGAAGATCCAAATCCGCAAGTATCCGGCAGGGGCATTAGCATGCTCCGTCAACAAGGCATTGAAGTTGAAGTTGGCGTATTGCGTGAGCGTGGAAGACGGATGAATGAAAAATTCATTAAATTTATTACAACGGGCCTACCTTTTGTGACGCTGAAGACAGCTACTACGTTGGATGGCAAGATTGCCACTCGCAGTGGAGATAGCAAGTGGATCTCTAATGAGCCCGCTCGTGAGATTGTGCATGCCCTTCGTCATCGTCACCAGGGAATTATGGTTGGCGTAGACACAGTGATTGCCGATAATCCGGAGCTTACAACCCGTTTGCAAGTGGAAGGCATCAGTCCGGTACGCATTGTGGTGGATTCCAAGTTACGTCTTCCTTTAGGTGCCAAAATGGTTAAAGATGGTCTAGCCCCAACATGGGTACTGACAACAGACGAAGCCAGTCCTGAAGCTGCTGAGCGTTTGGAAGCCTATGGTGTCGAAATTATACGCTGTGGTCCTGGGCCACGTGTGGATCTGTTAAGCGGACTTAGCAAGCTGGGTGAGCGTGAGATTGGTTCAATTTTGCTTGAAGGTGGAGGCACCCTGAATGGAGCCATGCTGGAGGCAAGGTTGGTCGATCGACTACTTATGTTCATCGCTCCAAAGATTGTAGGCGGTTATGATACACCTGGAAGTTTCCGCTTTGAGGGTGTGGAACGCATGAATCAGGCGATTCAATTGAATCAGCTGGAAATCGAACAAGTTGGGGATAATATCAGCATTGGCGGTATTCCGGTATGGCCTGAATAAATAAATGGATCTTAAAGTAGTAAGTTAGGGTCCTTAGAAATGATCGAGGGAGGCGGCAGCATGTTTACCGGTTTGGTGGAAGAAGTCGGTCAGATTCGGCGTATTGGTCGGAAAGGCGAAGCGATGGTCCTGAATATCGGAGCTTCCGCCATCATGGACGATCTGAAGATTGGCGATAGTGTAGCAGTGAACGGAGTGTGCTTAACTGCGACAACGCTGGAAGGTGGAGGTTTTACCGCTGATGTAATGCCTGAAACGTTTCGGCATACCAATCTCAGTCAGTTGCAATCTGGCAGTAAAGTCAATCTGGAGCGAGCCATGCAATCAGGTGGCCGTTTTGGCGGACATATCGTTCAAGGCCATGTGGATGGTACTGGAGTGATTGGCAGTATAACACGTGATCAGAATGCGATTGTGTTTGAAATCAAACCTGATGATCACCAGTTGTTCAAATACCTGATTCCTAAGGGGTCCGTTACATTGGACGGTATTAGCTTGACTGTTGTTCATACTTCACAGAGTGCATTCACCGTTTCCATTATCCCGCACACCATTGGTGAGACTGTACTAAATGTGAAAAAGACAGGGGATACCATTAATATCGAATGCGATATTTTAGGCAAATATGTGGATCATCTGCTTCAGTATGGAAGAGGACATCAGGAGACAGTTGCTGGCAAGCCGCGCAGTATCAGTGAAGATTTTCTCGCCAATCACGGATTTGCATAACATCTATACAAGAACATAGAGAACAGAAATACACTGGAGGTGGACCAATGTCAGAACAATCCATTTTGGACACGGTAGAAGAAGCCATATACGATCTCATGCGTGGCAAACCCATCATTGTTGTGGATGATGAAGATCGGGAGAACGAAGGCGATTTTATCGCTTTGGCCGAAAAGGCAACACCTGAAGTGATTAATTTCATGATCACTGAGGGCAGAGGTCTGGTCTGTGTTCCGATTACACAACAACGTGCGGACGAACTTAACCTGAAACCCATGGTTCAACAAAATACAGATTTCCATGGAACGGCCTTTACCGTCTCTGTGGACCACAAAGATACTACAACGGGTATCTCGGCACATGAACGTTCCATCACCGTGAAGGGGCTGATTGATCCTGAAGCGAAAGCTGGGGACTTCCGCAAGCCTGGTCACATGTTCCCGTTGATTGCAAAAGATGGCGGTGTACTGCGCCGTGCCGGACATACGGAAGCGGCTGTAGATCTCGCTATCATGTGTGGTTCCTACCCTGCGGGCGTAATCTGTGAAGTAATCAAGGAAGATGGTACGATGGCCAGACTTCCGGATCTGCAGGAGATTGCCCGCAAGCATGATCTGAAGCTGATCAGTATTCAAGACATGATTCGTTACCGTAACGAAAAAGAGCAGCTGGTTCAACGTGAAGTGGCTGTGCGTATGCCAACAGATTTTGGCGAGTTTCAAGCAGTGGCATATACGAACGCTGTAGACAACAAGGAGCATGTGGCTCTGGTCAAAGGTGAGATTGATGGTTCGAAACCTGTCCTGGTGCGTGTGCACTCTGAATGTTTGACAGGCGATGTATTTCATTCCCATCGTTGTGATTGTGGTCCCCAGTTTGATGCGGCACTCAAACAGATTCACGAGGAAGGCAATGGCGTACTGCTCTATATGAGACAGGAAGGTCGAGGGATTGGCCTGATCAACAAACTCAAAGCTTACAAGCTCCAAGAAGAAGGTCTGGACACCGTCGATGCAAACCTGAAGCTGGGCTTTGCTGCCGACTTGCGTGATTACGGGATTGGCGCTCAAATTCTGAAAGACCTTGGGGTTCGTCAGATCAGACTGCTGACCAACAATCCTCGCAAGATCAAAGGTCTGGAAGGATATGGACTTGAAGTGGTGGAGCGGGTTGCAATTCAGATGCAAGAGAACGAGGACAATACCGTCTATCTTCATACGAAACAAGCCAAGTTGGGTCATATGCTCAAGTTCGATGATATCGAGCAGAACGAAGAGTAAATGTATTTTAAATGAATAACTTTTGATATGTAATTTATGGAAGTCGTTACTAAGAGACATCCGGTGCTTACATTATATTATACCGTTAGGGAGATGACATGAATGCCACAATTTTTTGAAGGACATTTAGTATCAGAAGGATTAAGATATGGAGTTGTTGTTGGACGTTTCAACGAATTCATCACGAGCAAATTGCTTAGCGCAGCGCTCGATGCATTCAAACGTCACGGCGTGAAGGATGAGGAAGTGGATGTAGCCTGGGTCCCAGGTGCGTTCGAAATCCCTTTAATAGCGCAGAAAATGGCGGAGAGTGGCAAGTATGATGCGGTGATTACGCTGGGAACTGTCATTCGTGGATCAACTACACATTACGATTATGTATGTAACGAGATGGCTAAAGGGGTAGCGGCAATTAACCTGAAAACAGGCGTGCCTACAATCTTCGGTCTGGTTACAACAGAAAATATTGAACAAGCGATTGAACGTGCCGGAACCAAGGCGGGTAACAAAGGTTGGGATGCAGCTACGGCGGCAATTGAGATGGCAAACTTGACGAAACAGCTAAAATAGTGCTTATTTAATAGTAGTGCCCTGCTTTGCGCAGACGAAAACGGGAGACCGGATTCGGACGGCTTAGCAGGGTTTTGTATTTTTCTGGCGGGAGGATTCGTCTAGTGACGGTAGTTACATACAAACTGGAGACTTTTGAAGGGCCTTTGGATCTGCTGCTCCATCTGATTGATAAGGCTGAAATTCATATCCAGGATATTCCCATCAGCGATATTACCGATCAATACATGGCGTATCTGCATTCGATGCAGGAATTGGAACTGGATATTACGAGTGAATTTCTGGTCATGGCAGCAACACTGCTGTCGATCAAGAGCAAACTTTTATTGCCCAAACCACCGGTAATTGAGGATTTCGAGGATTATGATTATATGGAAGAAGAAGATTATGATCCACGTGCAGAGCTGATTGCACGTCTGATTGAATATCGCAAATACAAGGGCATTGCACGTCATCTTCATGAACGGGAGTGGGAACGGAGCCTTATTTTTTCCAAAGAGCCCGAGGATCTGCGCCCGTATATGCCTGTAGAAGCCCCTTCGAACCCGGTAGAGGGTTTGCATACCTCTGATCTGATTGCTGCATTCCAGAAGGCGCTACGCAAGGCAGAGAAGCGTACAACTGTAACCCGGATCAAACGGGATGAAATTTCGGTTAAGGACCGGATACGGGATGTCATCGGCGCTTTGGAAAGTATGGGGCCGGGAGGCAGACTTTTATTCTCCAAGTTAATGGATGAGCATATCTATCGCCATGAGATTGTCGTGACTTTTCTGGCGGTGCTGGAACTGATGAAGATGAAGCAGATTGTCTGTTATCAGGAACGGATGTTTGAGGATATCGTTATGGAGTGGAGAGGGGAAACAAAGAATCATGGATTTTCCGAAATTGAAATCGATTATTGAAGGCCTGCTGTTTTTGTCCGGAGAAGAAGGTCTGAGTATCAAACAAATTGCCGAGATCGTCGATCAGCGAGTTGAGCTGGTAACGGACGCGATTGAGGAGATGATCAGTGAATTTACACAGCAGGGACGAGGTGTACAGATTCTCAAAATCGCTGGTGTAGTCCAGCTGGGCACCTTGCCTGAGCATGCAGTGTATTTCGAGAAACTTGCATACTCTCCAGCTCGTACCTCCTTATCGCAGGCGGCTCTGGAGACGCTGGCCATCGTGGCATATCGGCAGCCGATTACACGGGTTGAGATTGAGGAAATCCGTGGTGTAAAATCGGAGCGTGCTATTCATACACTTGTGAATAAGGATCTGATTATTGAAGTGGGACGAGCCGAGGCGATCGGACGACCGATTCTCTATGGAACGACCAAGTCATTTTTGGATTACTTCGGACTGGCTTCCCTTAAAGATCTGCCAGAACCAGGTTTGTTCGAAGATTCGGAAAACCTGGAGGAAGAGACACAATTGTTATTCAACAAACTGGATTTGCAACAACTGGAACCGGACAGTGCTGATACGGCGGATGATCTAATTCATGTCGACAATGAAGAGGATAATCCGGATTCTTCACTTTAATTTGCAAGTTCATATTAACCGACACCATTAGTGGAGTCGGTTTTTTTGTGCATTATTTTTAGATGAATTGAACGTAATATTTACACAAAACGGAGAGGACAGAAATAAGCTGAAGAAACGGAGTGTTCGCCTTTATCCCCGGATTTACCCTTTAGAGAAGGGAATCAAAAAAATCTGGGGATAACAGCGATCGGAAGGTTATTCTGTCATCGGAGTACCAGTGTAGTCCAATTCATGTATATAAAAGGTATAACGGACCGTTTCCAAACAAATACGAAATGGGATTTTTAGGTCCAACGTGAATTTTTTCCTATCCAGAGTGCCATACTAGACGAGAAAAGAATTGAGGGCTTGGAGGTAAGGCCTGTGTGGATTTGGCTTGGAGGAATCGGTTTGTTGTTCGCATTGCTGATTGCCGCAGTCCTCATCTCAAATGTTCATGTACATTTTACATTCAGAAAACACAAAAGTGATGACTACGCCAATATTAATGTTCGTCTTCTCTATGGAATTGTTCGAATGAACTATGAGATCCCGAGTATTGTTTTTCGCAATATGAAGGAAGGTTTTCTGGTCAAGACCGAACAATCCATGAATCATTCCAGAGGGAGGGCCGAGGGAAGCGAGCGAGTCAACAAACGTAAAGTTAAAAAGTGGGTTAAAGATGTCAAAATCATGCTGAGGGCTACCGATGCGCTAAAGCTCTGGCTGAAGCAGACCCTTACTCGTGTACATATGACCCAACTGTCCTGGTCTACTCACATCGGGGTAAGTGATGCAGCGTATACGGCTGTCCTTACGGGCTGGGTATGGGGAATCAAGTCCATTATCATTGGTTTTCTGACCTATCAGGTTAAGTTTGAAAAGACGCCAATGCTTGAAGTTATGCCGGTATGGTCAGATGAGATGGAGTTTCGGACGGAACTTGAATTCCGATTGAAGATCCGGATTACAGCCATTATGGTTGCGGGAATAAGGTTATTAACCCGAGTGTTACAAGTCGAGGGCGGATGGCGGATGTGGTTCAAGCTACTGCGGGAGCAGCGTCGTAAACACAAGGAGAAACAAAAGCTCGAAGGAGCAAAACCGTAACTTTTTGAAGACAGCGATGTGTTATTCGTTCGTGTTTTCCCAATTTGGACCGGCAGTTTCTGATGGGTACAGTGATGTGTAGAACACTAGATACACATTTAACCCAGATGAGACTGAGAAATCGCAGGATATGGATAAAATGCATTTGTTACATAAGTCCCCTGGTGTTTGGGGATCATATGGTTAGATCAAACCTAGCTTACATTGAAACTGGAGGGAATTCAGATGTCAGATCATCCAATTCAAGGCTTAATGGAAACTGCAATGGAAAATATCAAGGCCATGGTGGATGTCAATACTATCGTTGGCGATGCAGTTGAAACACCTGACGGTACAGTCATTCTGCCGATCAGTAAAGTGGGTTTCGGATTTGCAGCAGGTGGTAGCGATTTTCGCGTGAATGATGAAAAGAATAAGGAGACTGGTTCCACGACTGGAGCGAAGACAGAGCATGCCTCTGTATCTTCACCTTTTGGTGGAGGTAGTGGTGGTGGAGTTTCCATCCGCCCAATCGCATTTCTTGTCGTTGGTAAACAAGGGGTACACATTGTACCACTCGATAACTCCACGCATTTGTTTGAGAAGCTCATTGACTCTACGCCTTATGTTCTTGACCGAATCCAGGGCATGTTCCAACGTAATACAACACAAACGGATACAACACAAACGAATACAACAGATGTACCCGTTACACCAGACCCATCAACCTATAGCTAAGATCTACACGCAACGATCCCTTCCGCACCCCATGCGAGAGGGATTTTTTGTTGTTTTCCCCTATGGGACATACTCCAAGTTGTCCGAACATAAGATAGTACAAGATTCCAAGTGACCCGGAGGAATGAATTGATGCGAAAAATAACGAAAGTCATTGCATGCATGCTTATCCCTGTCTTCTTGCTGTCTTCATTTGGGGTTACTCAAGCCCAGGCAACAATTCAAGGTCCGTCTACACATGCGCAAAGCGCTGCTCTCATTGATGTCACATCAGGCCGGATCTTATACAGCAAAGATGGGGATAAGGAACTGCGAATTGCCAGTTTGACCAAAATCATGACGGCAATCGTTGCGATTGAACACAGCAAGCTGGATGAAAAAGTTAAAGTGACGCCCACCGCTTTTGCCAAAGAAGGATCATCTCTCTATCTCAAGTTAGGTGAAGAGATGACGCTTGAAAACATGTTGTACGGGCTAATGCTCCGTTCAGGCAATGACGCTGCCTCTGCGATCGCAGAACATGTGGGAGGTTCAGAAGAAGGCTTTGTCCTGTTAATGAACAAAAAGGCGGAGCAAATCGGTCTGACGCATTCCCACTTTATGAACCCTCATGGACTGGATGCAGAAGGTCATTATTCAACAGCTAATGATTTGGCCCGATTAACGGCATATGCGCTACACAATCCTGTGTTCAAACGCATCGTAGCCACGGAGGACAAATCCGCACCGAATCCCAATGAAAGCTGGGAATACTCCTGGCACAACAAAAATAAAATGCTGCGGATGTATGAAGGTGCGGATGGAGTGAAAACCGGCTACACGAAGAAAGCTTTTAGATGTTTGGTCAGCTCCGCTACACGTAATGGTCAGCAGCTCGCCGCGGTAACGTTGAACGACGGAAACGATTGGAACGATCATGCTCGGATGCTTGATTTCGGGTTTGAGTACTTCCCGTTGGTAGAGGTCGCGAAGCAAGAACAGCCTGTTCAAAATACAGATGTCGTTACAGGCCGCGGATTTTGGTACCCACTGGCTAAGAGTGAACAAGGCTCATTGACCAAGAAGTTGATCCTACACGAAAATCGAAGACAGTCTGAAACGGAAGGCAATGAACAATCGACAGATCCTTCGTTCGGATTGGCAGGTCGGATTGATATGCAGCTTGATGGCAAACTTGTTGGCTCCATTCCGGTGTACCGCAAAGGTAGTTATATTCCTCCTGAACCGAAGACAGAAGATGCAACGCTGGGCGGAATTGGCGATGTCACTTCCTGGGCAGCAGCATGGCGTGCTGTATTAAGTCACCTGTTATCACCTTAGCTAAATTGACATTGAGGGGAGGGTATAACCCATGATCAATCTAATTTGGCTACTCATGATCTTAATCGGATTTGCTTTTGCAGCCGTCAACGGCAATATCGAAGTGGTCACGCAAGCTGCTTTCGATGGAGCGGCAACGGGAGTCACGGTCTGTTTTGGACTGATTAGTGTGCTTGTGTTCTGGATGGGGATGATGAAAATGGCTGAAGATGCCGGTCTTCTGGCGAGGATCGCCAAGCTGCTCGGTCCGGTTGTTGGTTTCCTGTTCCCTGATGTGCCCAAAAATCATCCGGCAATGGGTTATATTCTCTCCAATATGAGTGCCAATCTGCTGGGGCTTGGAAATGCGGCTACACCGATGGGAATCAAAGCCATGCAACAGCTGCAGGAGCTTAATCCGGACAAACAAACCGCTTCTCCTGCCATGTGCACCTTACTGGCTCTGAATACGGCTAGTATTACCATTATTCCGACAACGCTGATCGCCATCCGCTTAAACTATCATTCTGCCAATGCAACAGAGATTGTGGGAACAACATTGATGGCTACCATTATCGCTACACTTGCTGCTATAATCGCCGATCGCTGGTATCGAAACAGGGCATTACACAAACCGCCGCGTATACAGAAAAGTGGCAATCCCGGCATGAAAGGATGAGCACCCTTGTTAACCTTCATCAACTGGATCTCTGTCTGGGCCATCCCGGTTATTATCGCGTTTGTTCCATTATATGCGTTTACCAAAAAGGTCCCGGTATACGAATCTTTTGTTGATGGGGCCAAAGATGGATTCTCGACTGCAATTAGCATTATTCCGCATCTCGTGGGCATGATGGTCGCAATCAGCGTATTTCGTGCCTCGGGTGCATTGGATTTTGTAATTAGTCTATTCGCACCGCTTGTATCATGGATGGGTGTGCCGGGAGAAGTGTTACCACTCGGGATTCTGCGTCCATTGACCGGGACAGGCTCTCTTGCATTTACGACAGATCTGATCAAAACCCATGGCCCTGACTCTATGATCGGACGCATGGCATCTACGATTCAGGGGAGTACGGATACCACGTTATACGTGTTGACTGTCTATTTTGGAGCAGTGGGTATTCGTAACGGTCGATATGCACTCAAAGTGGGGTTGTTTTCCGATGTCGTTGGTTTTATCGCTGCGCTAGCCATTTGTTTACTTGTTTTCGGTTAAAAGATATCTCCTTTCCTTCCGATATATTAGATATGCTAGAATAATAGCGGAGGAGAGTGAGACATGCAGAAGAGTTGGAAACGAGTGCTCCGTTTCGGAATGTCAGGCGTGCTTGCCATTGCAATGCTCGCAGGGTCAACGGGAATGGCGGCGGCCCAAGCCGTTCAGACGATACATTTTACAGGTTACTTCGACAAACAGTTGCGTGCACAAATGGCAGTCACAGCGGATTCTTTTCCAGTCGTGAATGTACGTTTGGTTAAGCAGGATGACCCGGATATGGTGTATTATGATGTTGGTACCTCAATCCTGATCTCGAAGGATGAAGTGCTCACGAATTATCATGTCGTTCAGGGTTATGCTGAATTGTCTGATGGCGATGAAGGTACACTGACTGTTGCGAGTCCTGGCTCTTTGGGTAAGCCTGTAAAGGCGAAGATTATTAAGACAGATCCAGTGACAGACATGGCACTGCTGAAGCTGGACAAGGAAATAGACGCCAAACCGGTCACATTCACGAATGCAAGGGATAATCAGGTTGTCTATACGATTGGATTCCCCAAAAATCCTGCTGGTGATCTTGTCATCCTGGATGAAGATTTTCCTTCAACCTACAATACGATAGCCAAAAGCAGAGTGTTCAGTTCCCAAGCTTCGGACGTTCCAGGTAAAAAAGGAATCGGCAGTATTGTGAAATCCATGGCACAAGGTAATTCAGGTGGCCCTGTTCTGGATCAGAACAACCGGGTAATTGGTATGATGACATTTGTGTACGGTGGACGCACCTATTATATTACTTCCAAAACATTGCAGACTTTCATTAAAGACAGCAGCACGCCTGCCAAAAAGCAGATTGCGGTTGTCGGTAAAGTTTCCAATTAAATGATTTGAGGAAAAGGCTTATCTTTACGCCATCTGTGAAAAACAGGTTGTGTACAGGTAGGCTTTTTCTCCGTTAATCTGGAGGTAGAAGATACCTTAAAATGAATATTCGTGGCGCTAGTTTACAAAATCATTGGATTATCCTTGTGATTTCCCTGTTTGATGGGTATCATTAGTGTGAGGTGACATGACAAACATGGAAAGATTACAAAAAATTATCGCACAGGCAGGCATTGCATCCCGCCGCAAGAGCGAGGAACTGATCCTGTCCGGCAAAGTGGAAGTTAACGGGGAGGTCGTAACCGAACTGGGTACGAAAGCGAACCCCGAAGAGGATATGATTACGGTTAATGGAAAACCGATCCGCAGTGAGAAAAAAGTGTACTTGATGTTGAACAAGCCAAAAGGCGTAATTACAAGTGCATCTGACCCGGAAGGTCGGAAAATTGTATCCGACTATTTGAAAGGTGTCAAGGAACGCGTATATCCTGTGGGTCGTCTGGATTATGACACAGAGGGATTATTAATTCTGACCAATGATGGTGAGTTTGCACATTTGTTGACGCACCCGAAGCATCACGTACCTAAAACGTATCATGCAACGGTTAAAGGTGTGCCGCATGGTACAGCTCTGGAGAAATTAAAGACAGGCATTATGCTGGATGACGGCATGACTGCTCCTGCAGAGGTGGAGTACAAAGATGTGGATACGGCGGCCAATGAGTCGGTCATTTCCATTACGATCTACGAAGGACGTAACCGTCAGGTTAGACGCATGTTCGAGGCAATCAACCATCCGGTAACCCGTCTGAAACGGATTTCGTTTGGTGGGATTTTGCTACAAAACCTGAAACGAGGTTTGACACGCAATCTGACCAAAGAGGAAGTCAACAACCTGATTACCCTCGCACAATCAGAACCAGCCAAAAAAATGAAAAAAAGGTAATGTGAGGACACATAATTTTCATAAAACCGCCGCAGTTTTGTGACGAAATTCGCTATAATTGTTCATAGGATGTTCACAGTTGTCTTATACCAATGAGATGCGAATGCTACAGTCACTTAAAAGGGGAGCAGCACATGGGGAAATCAAGAAGAACGGTGCAAATCGTCATTTTGTTATTGATCCTGGTGTTGGGCGGATATGCGATTACCACATCGGTATCCGGCTCGAATGGCAAGCCAAAGGAAGGGGACAAGTCTCCTTCTTTTGAACTGCTGGGCCTGGATGGTCAAGTTCATACGTCTGATGAGTACAAAGGAAAAGCAATGGTGATCAACTTCTGGGGCACGTGGTGTGAGCCTTGTGTTAAAGAAATGCCTGCACTTCAGGCACAAGCTGACAAATGGAAGGACCAAGGAGTGCAATTTGTCGGGATCAATGTTGGGGAAGACCAGATGACCGTGGATAATTTTGTCCGGCAGGTTGGGGTTACGTTTCCAATCATGCTTGACCGGGAGAAGAACTCGGTTCGTGATTTCGGAATCTCTCCGATGCCAACGACATTTTTTGTATCCGACACGGGCAAAATCTCTACCATTCATATCGGGCAACTTGATTTGGACACACTTGACGCTCAAATTTCGCAACTGGCGAAGCAGCCCTGACAGGAGGTCTATTCGTGTTCCAAAATACCAAATGTGAGTGCGGACACCAAAATCCAGTCGGCACTGTGCTGTGTGAAGCATGTGGCAAGCCGTTGCTGGAGGCAGAAGCTAAATCGGATGAAGTGCTGGAAATGCGTTATGATGGCATGGCGCGCCGTTCACAGCGCAGTAATCCCAATATCATTGACCGCGTATGGAACTTTTTTTCATCCGTCAAAATTGCCGTCTATATGATTGTCTTCACGCTTGTAGGCTCGATGCTTGGCACGATCTATCCGCAAGAAAGTACATTTCTGAATATCGATCCTTCCGTGTATTACAAAGAAACCTACGGCCAGTTGGGTCATATTTATTATCTGTTGGGTCTATCCCATACATACGAATCCTGGTGGTTTATTCTACTGCTGGTGCTGATTGGGGCATCATTGGTGATATGCAGCCTGGATCGCGTCCTACCGCTCTACAAAGCACTTAATAAACAGAGAATACGTAAGCATACGCAATTTTTGACAAGACAGCGTCTGGTGTACCAAGGTTCCATCGAAGAGGCACCCGAAGACTGGATTAAGAAAGCGGTTACGCCGCTGAAAAAGAAAGGATACCGCGTGCACTCGCAGGGTGATGCATTACTCGCCGAGAAACAGCGATTCAGTCGATGGGGCCCATATGTGATCCATATTGGACTCATTATATTTCTGCTGGCGGTGCTCGCACGAGGACTTCCTGGTCTGAATCTGGACGAGCATGTCGCTTTTCCTGAAGGTGAGATCAAAAAGATCCCGAATACGTCGATGTATCTGCAGAACGAACAGTTTAATGTTGAATTCTACAGTGAGGAAGAAGTACCCGAGCAATTCCGTAACCTCAATAAAACTGTTCCGAAACTGTTCGAAACGAAAGTTGTTTTGTATGAATGTACAGCAGATTGTTCGGATCTCTCAAAGAAACCTCAATTAGCTGAGGTGGCCAGACATGATGTACGCGTGAATCATCCATTGAATTATAACGGTCTGAAAGCCTATCAGTTTGACTATGATTTAACACCCACTATTAGGTCGGTAACGCCTGATCTGGTCAATGCGAAGACGGGTGAAGTATACGGGGCGATTAAGATCGATATGGTAGATACCCAAAGAACATTTGAAGCAGGTCCTTATGAACTGACGATAAAAGAAAAGTTCATGGACTTTGGGTTGGATGAGAATGGTGAGCCCAAATCAAAATCGCCTTCACCTAATGCACCTGCTTTTCTCTTTCTCATCAAGGGACCGGATCTGCCGCAAGAAGGGATACAATATCTGTATTTTGCGAAGCAGATTGATAAACAACGGTTTCAACAGGATGCGATTAACCAACAGCTGATTGGAGCTGAGATTCCTTTACAGCTGGAAGTAGACAGCATGGACAAGGTCGATATTATTCAGTCCGTAAGTTATCTCAATATAAGAGTGGATAAGGCAATGCCTTTTGTGTGGGTAGGAGCCGGTATTGTTATGTTGGGTCTGGTCATGGGTTTTTATTGGCATCATCGCCGCATCTGGATTCGTTTTGATGATAAACAGCTCACTTTGGGTGGACATACCAACAAAAACTGGTTTGGCTTCAGGCGTGAAGTTGCGGCCGTCTTGAAACAGATGAATCTGGAAGTGGAAGAGAAGTCGTTGGATAACGGGGGGAACCAGGCATGAGATTATTGGATTTCAGCAGCGACGCATTTATCGTATCTTTCTTTCTCTATTGTGCTGCATTCTTGTTATATGCTGTCGCGGTAATGGGCAAAAAATGGAGTAATCGTGATCCTCTGGACCATATGAATCGCTGGGGTAAAAGAGCTTTTATCGCTTCGACTGTCGCCTTGGCAGCACATATCGTATTTTTTGTAACCCGATGGGCTGGGGCAGGTCATATCCCGGTTAGTAACATGTACGAGTTCATGTCTTTCCTGTCCATGATGATCATGGTTGCATTTATTGTTGTATATGCCATATACCGCAAGTCATTACTAGGTTTGTTTGCTTTACCACTTACCATCATCATTATGGCGTATGCCGCTGTATTTCCTCAGGAAGTACAACCATTAATCCCGGCACTTCAGTCCATCTGGTTGAAAATTCACGTGACGTTGGCCGCGCTTGGTGAAGCATTCTTCGCCGTGGGTTTTGCGGCAGGGTTCATGTATTTGCTCCGTACCGTTGATTTCAGTGGGAAAGACAAATCTTCAAGACGCCAGCGTGGTTGGGTCGAATTTACCCTGATAACGATCGTCGTAGTCATCGGATTTATTGGAACGGTATTTGCCTTTCGTGCGGCTGGCTATGAGACGGTTTTTGTGCAGAAAACGGTCAGCATTGACACAGAGGTACAGGAAAATAGTACAATAGAGAAAGTGATTTATCGCATGCCTCCGATTTTTGCTCCATATAATAGCGAAGTGGAGAGCATGACACCGTTTCTTGGCATGAAAAAACCTTTACTTGAGACGCCTTCCTGGATGAATGGGGTAAATGCCGGGCGCAAGCTGAATACGGTGGTTTGGTCACTTATTGTTGGTCTAATCCTGTATGGAATTGTACGACTTCTTGTGCGCAGACCACTCGGACAAGCCTTACAGCCGATGATGGATGGAATCGATGCCGATGATCTGGATGAAATTAGTTATCGCGCGATTGCCATTGGTTTTCCAATATTTACGTTGGGAGCATTAATCTTCGCCATGATCTGGGCTCAGATTGCCTGGAGTCGCTTTTGGGGTTGGGACCCTAAAGAGGTGTGGGCATTGATTACATGGCTATATTATAGTGTGTATCTGCATTTGCGTTTATCCAGAGGTTGGCAAGGTCAGAAGTCTGCATGGCTTGCAGTTCTTGGCTTCCTGGTTGTCATGTTTACGCTGGTTGGGGTGAATCTGGTTATTGCGGGATTACATTCTTACGCTGGAGCGGACTAGGGTAGACTCGTATTGCAAAGGTTGAGTTTAGAAACGGGAACACAAACGTACCTTTTAATTGAAGGGTATTCAAATATTGTTCGCCAGATCGAACATAATAGAAGTGATGAGGAGTTATTGCAAAGGGGCTGGAGAGACATGGCTGAACATGAGAATCGAATACTGGTCGTGGATGACGAAGAGAGAATCCGCAGACTTTTGAAAATGTATCTTGAAAAAGAAGGTTATGAAATTGATGAGGCCGAGGATGGAGAAACTGCGCTGCGTAAAGCAACAGCAGGGGACTACGGATTGATTTTGCTTGATGTCATGTTACCGGGTATGGATGGAGTTGAAGTGTGTACCCGCCTTCGTCAGGTGAAATCAACGCCGGTTTTGATGCTCACTGCAAAAGGTGAAGAGATTAACCGGGTTCAGGGCTTCGAAGTTGGCGCTGATGATTATGTTGTTAAACCATTCAGCCCGCGTGAAGTGATTTATCGCGTAAAAGCAATTTTGCGTCGATCTTCCGCTACAGCTTATCTCTCCAAGGAGAGCAATTCGAGTAATAACATTGTATTCCCGCACCTGGTTATTGAGCATGATGCCCACCGCGTAACGGCTGGTGGCGAAGAAATCAGTCTTACGCCCAAAGAATATGAATTGCTGCACTATCTGGCAACATCTCCCGACAAAGTTTTCTCCAGAGAAGAATTGCTCAAAGATGTATGGAATTACGAATTCTTTGGCGATCTTCGTACCGTGGATACGCACGTGAAGCGTCTTCGCGAGAAACTTAACAAGGTATCGCCTGAATCGGCGGCCATGATTACGACGGTGTGGGGTGTGGGTTATAAACTGGAAGTACCGAAGTAGTTTTAGTTTCTGGAGATCACTGGTCGGGAAGTTATGGATCACTATTATCTGCCTTGTGGGTTGTGTACTTATAGCGCTGGGTCTTTTTTTGCTGCCTTACATTGATACGAACTTTGCAGAATCCGAATCCAGAGATATTAAGCGGTTGTTCACCTATATCTGTATAATCGGATTCAGTTTAACCACGTTTTTTGCATTGTTTCTATTCACCAAAATAACGCAGCCCATGCAGCAATTGATTCAGGCAGCCAATGCGATTCGCAAAGGGAACTACGGAACACGTCTCTCCCTGGTAACGAGTGATGAGATTGGTGAGCTTGCCAATACGTTTAATCATATGGCCGCACAACTTGAAGATAATATTCGAAACCTTAACCATGAGAAAGAGCATTTGGCGAGTGTGCTTCGAAGCATGACCGATGCGGTGGTTACTTTTGATGGTGAAGGTAAAGTTATCCTGACGAATCCGCCAGGAGAGAAGATTATGCAGGCTTGGTATGATCTAGATTGGGCACAAATGGATGAAGGACAAGATTCCGAGCAGTCTGGCAAGTCTTCACGCGATGTACCGGAGCCCCTCCTTCCTTTGTTCAGAATGGTGATGGAGCAAGGTGGGGATCAGAACTCCAATGTTCATGTACAGCAAGGTGTCTGGTCTGTTCAGATGGCACCTTTGTACGCTGACAGTGTTGTCAGAGGTGCTGTGGCCGTCTTGAGAGATGTAACAGAAGAAGTTCGGCTGGAGAAGATGCGGCGTGATTTCGTGGCTAACGTATCTCATGAGATACGTACCCCATTATCCATGATGCAAGGCTACAGCGAAGCGCTTCTGGACGGCATGGCAACCTCACCCGAGGAGAATGAAGAACTCATTCAGGTCATTCATGATGAGTCACTACGGATGGGAAGACTGGTCAAAGACTTGCTTGATCTTGCCCGAATGGAAGCTGGACATACGGACATGGTGATGAAGAAGGTTGACCTCGAAGAACTGTTGGAACGTATGTATCGGAAGTTCTCGGTGCGTTCAAAAGAACAGGGAATCCGACTGCAGTTTGAATGCAAACAGCCAACTATTGAACTTCAACAGGCAGATGAGGATCGACTGGAGCAAGTATTCACGAATTTGCTGGACAATGCGTTCAGGCATACTCCTTCTGGCAAAGATGTCATGATCTCTGCTGAGCTGGTCACGCATCTTCGTGCTCCGTTTGTCAGAGTATCTGTGAAAGATCAGGGTGTAGGGATTCCTTCATCCGACTTGCCTTTTATTTTCGAACGATTCTACAAAGCAGACAAGGCGCGTGTTCGGGGGGAAAGTGTAGGTACTGGACTCGGTTTAGCCATTGTGAAAAATATTGTAGATGCCCACCAAGGCGTCATTAATGTGAATAGTGTATTAGGCGAAGGTACGGAGTTTATTTTACAGTTTCCCGTAGATTCATCGAAATAGCCTGATATCATACAAAAATTGCGAAAACACCCTCTTGTGGAGGGTGTTTTTTTGTTGAAGAGTACCGTTTAATCTTGTTCAACGTGGAACATGAATCATCGTATTTATTTTGACTATAAAGTGTGTCCAAGATAATTTCCCCTCCCATGTTACATAAGCTTGAAAAACAAGCAGATTAGAGGAGGATTGAGTTAAGCATGTCCGATGATCGAAAAAGGGTCAATATTAAAGCATTTCTGGAAGGCGGGTCTTTCAGAGCAGGTTCTCCGTTTATTCCAATAACATCAAGTGAACTGGAGCAGTTCGACTCTATTCTTGATTCTCTGGCTGTGACTGTTCCTGCTGCGATCAGTCAGCCAACTTCATCCAATATACTAGCGTTACAAAACGGGTTGCGTCAGTTACTTACTTTTGTAAATAATTCCGGATTTCGTGCCGGTGTAAAAGCAGAATTGCAAGCCGTATTAGAATTGACGATTGCAGGCTCAGAGATTGTGCCTGTCCCTCTCATTAATCTCGCAGGTAACTTGCAGAACTTACTGGATGACTTATTAAGTGTAACGTTACTTCTGGAAATTCCGCCTGCAGCTAAAGATAACCTTGTGGGATTAATTCGTTCCATATCGGTATCCTTAAGTCGGGCCACGACGACATTTGGAACTGGAGGAATTACCGGACCGGCTGGTCCACCGGGAGTTCCAGGGGTTCCGGGAGTACCCGGTGTACCAGGCGTGCCTGGAGTGAAAGGGCCTGCGGGACCTGTAGGACCTGCAGGAGCAATTGGACCGGTAGGACCAGTGGGGCCAGTTGGCCCACAGGGAGCGCAGGGTCCGGCAGGAGCACCTGGTGTGGGTTTGAACAATATTACGGCGTTTGACCCTGCGCTTGGGCCGACATATGCTCAAGGTCAGGTCGTCAGTTTTAACGGAAGTCTTTATGTTGTTAATGTAAATGGCCCAATGGGTACACCCGGAAGCTCACCAGGTTACACTCTTTTATTGTCTGGTGGAGCGACTGGAGCAACGGGGGTAACCGGAGCTGGTTTGACTGGAGCCTTAGCATTTGATCCAACGCTCGCGCCGGGTTATCCCGCAGGGCAAGTAATTACGTATAACGGTAGCACTTACATTACAAGTGTAGCTGGTCCAATAGGAACACCGGGAACTTCTTCGGATTATACATTAATTGCTGCTGCAGGAGCGACAGGCGCAGGAACGACTGGAGCGACCGGAGCCACAGGGGTGGGTTTAAGTGGCATCGTTCCGTTCGATCCAGCATTGGCACCAACATATCCCGCTGGACAGATCGTCACGTTTGGAGGCAGTACCTACATTACAAATGTAGCATCACCAACAGGAACGCCGGGCACATCGCCGGATTATACATTACTTGCTGGTGCAGGAGCCACGGGGGTCACAGGGGCAACCGGAGTTGGAGTAACAGGAAGTACAGGTGTTACAGGTGCATCTGGCTTAACGGGAGCGACAGGCGTAGGATTAAGTGGAATTGTGCCATTTGACCCCGCAATAGCCCCAACGTATCCAGTCGGTCAAGTTGTGACGTTTAACGGCAGTACTTATGTGGCTAATGTAGCATCACCAACAGGAACGCCAGGCACATCGCCGGATTACACATTACTTGCTGGTTCAGGAGCCACGGGAGTCACAGGGGCAACCGGAGTTGGAGTGACAGGAAGTACAGGTGTTACAGGTGCATCTGGCTTAACGGGAGCGACAGGCGTAGGATTAAGTGGAATTGTGCCATTTGACCCCGCAGTATCCCCAACGTATCCAGCCGGTCAAGTTGTGACGTTTAACGGCAGTACTTATGTGGCTAATGTAGCATCACCAACAGGAACGCCGGGCACATCGCCGGATTATACATTACTTGCTGGAGCAGGAGCTACGGGAGTCACAGGGGCAACCGGAGTTGGAGTAACAGGAGCGACGGGCGCAGGTTTGAGTGGAATTGTACCATTTGACCCCGCAGTAGCCCCAACGTACCCAGCGGGTCAGGTCGTAACGTTTAACGGCAGTACGTACATTGCGAACTTAGCATCGCCAACGGGAACGCCGGGCACATGGCCGGATTACACGTTGATTGCTGGTGCGGGAACCACGGGAGTCACAGGGGCAACCGGAGTTGGAGTGACAGGAAGTACAGGTGCATCTGGCGTAACAGGAGCGACAGGCGTAGGATTAAGTGGAATTGTGCCATTTGACCCCGCAGTAGCCCCAACGTATCCAGCCGGTCAAGTTGTGACGTTTAACGGCAGTACTTATGTGGCTAATGTAGCATCACCAACAGGAACGCCGGGCACATCGCCGGATTATACATTACTTGCTGGTGCAGGAGCCACAGGTGTCACGGGTGCAACTGGAGTAGGAGTGACAGGAAGCACTGGTGAAACAGGAGCGACAGGTGTAACGGGCTTGACTGGGGCAACTGGCGTTACGGGAGCTACCGGAATCAGCGTAACCGGAAGTACAGGAACAACCGGTGTAACTGGTGAGACAGGGGCGACTGGTCTTGCAGGGTTGACTGGTGCGACTGGTGAAACGGGAGCGACTGGTTTAAGTGTAACCGGAAGTACGGGATTAACAGGTACAACTGGAGAAACAGGAGCGACGGGTGTAACGGGACTGACTGGGGCAACTGGCGTTACAGGAGCTACGGGAGTTGGCGTAACCGGAAGTACGGGATCAACTGGTGTAACTGGTGAGACAGGGGCGACTGGTCTTGCAGGTCTGACCGGTGCGACTGGTGAAACGGGAGCGACTGGTTTAAGTGTAACCGGAAGTACGGGATCAACTGGTGTAACTGGTGAGACAGGAGCGACTGGTCTTGCAGGGTTGACTGGTGCGACTGGTGAAACGGGAGCGACTGGTTTAGGTGTAACCGGAATTACGGGATTAACAGGTACAACTGGAGAAACAGGGGCGACAGGTGTAACGGGATTGACAGGTGCGACTGGCGTTACGGGAGCTACCGGAATCAGCGTAACTGGAAGTACCGGATTAACAGGTACAACTGGAGAAACAGGAGCGACTGGTCTTGCAGGGGCGACTGGTGCGACTGGTGAAACGGGAGCGACTGGTTTAGGTGTAACCGGAAGTACGGGAACGACCGGTGTAACTGGAGAAACAGGAGCGACGGGTGTATCGGGCTTGACTGGTGCAACTGGCGTTACGGGAGCTACCGGAATCAGCGTAACTGGAAGTACCGGATTAACAGGTACAACTGGAGAAACAGGAGCGACTGGTCTTGCAGGGGCGACTGGTGAAACGGGAGCGACTGGTTTAAGTGTAACCGGAAGTACGGGATCAACTGGTGTAACTGGTGAGACAGGAGCGACTGGTCTTGCAGGGGCGACTGGTGCGACTGGTGAAACGGGAGCGACTGGTTTAGGTGTAACCGGAAGTACGGGAACGACCGGTGTAACTGGAGAAACAGGAGCGACGGGTGTATCGGGCTTGACTGGTGCAACTGGCGTTACCGGAGCTACCGGAATCAGCGTAACTGGAAGTACCGGATTAACAGGTACAACTGGAGAAACAGGGGCGACTGGTCTTGCAGGGTTGACTGGAGCGACTGGTGAAACGGGAGCGACTGGTTTAAGTGTAACCGGAAGTACGGGATCAACTGGTCTAACTGGTGAGACAGGAGCGACAGGTGTAACGGGCTTGACTGGGGCAACTGGCGTTACAGGAGCTACTGGCGTCAGCGTAACCGGAAGTACAGGATCAACTGGTGTAACTGGTGAGACAGGTGCGACTGGTCTTGCAGGGTTGACTGGAGCGACTGGTGAAACGGGAGCGACGGGTGTAACGGGCTTGACTGGGGCAACTGGCGTTACGGGAGCTACTGGAATCAGCGTAACTGGAAGTACCGGATTAACAGGTACAACTGGTGAAACGGGAGCAACTGGTTTAAGTGTAACCGGAAGTACGGGAACAACCGGTGTAACTGGTGAGACAGGGGCGACTGGTCTTGCAGGTCTGACCGGTGCGACTGGTGAAACGGGAGCAACTGGTTTAAGTGTAACCGGAAGTACGGGAACAACTGGTGTAACTGGTGAGACAGGAGCGACTGGTCTTGCAGGTTTGACTGGTGCGACTGGTTTAGGTGTAACCGGAAGTACGGGATTAACAGGTACAACTGGTGAAACAGGAGCGACAGGTGTAACGGGACTGACAGGTGCGACTGGCGTTACAGGAGCCACAGGCGTAAGTGTAACCGGAAGTACGGGAACAACCGGTGTAACTGGTGAAACAGGAGCTGCTGGTGTTACAGGCTTGACTGGAGCTACAGGCATTACAGGAGCAACGGGAGTCGGTATAACAGGTGCAACCGGTGCAACGGGCGTGACAGGAACTTCGGTCACTGCAGCTTCTTCCTATGCAGAGAATACGAATGGTACCATCCTTGTTATTCTGGGCGGAACAGCTGTTGCTCTTCCTGCAAACCAGAACATTGGAACTGGTATTACGGTAAATGGAGCGAATGATACCTTCACTTTGGCTACAGCGGGCAGGTATTATATTAGCTATAAAGTTAATTTGACGGCCGCACTCGCCGTACAATCACGTATATTGCTAAATGGAGCAGTGGTTCCAGCGAGTGTAATCTCACCAGTGCTTTCTCTAAGCCAACTGGCAACCGATTTTATTATCACGGCTACAGCGGGTTCGACCATTCAGCTTCAATTATTCGGCCTAATAGCCACAGCTGTTCTATCGCCGCCAGGTGCGACACTCAACATTATCCGCTTAAGCTAATTACCAAAAAAAAGAGACGGACCCTTTGGGGTTCGTCTCTTTTGATTCTTAATGAATGATAAGTAACTATTCCAGCACGATTTCAACAGCTGTATTAATTTCTGGAAGTGCAGCAAGCTGAACAAGAACATCTTTGGGAACTGCTTTATCCACGGTCAGGATCATGATCGCGGCACCACCAATGATTTTCCGTCCCACTTGCATGGATGCGATATTGACATCATTCTGTCCAAGCAGGGTTCCTACACGTCCGATAATACCTGGTTTATCGTTATGGGAGATCAAAATTTGATGACTTTCCGGAGCGATATCTACCGGGAATTTGTCCAGGCGAACAATACGTTCTCCATAACCTGCAAGCAATGTCCCCGCTACGCGGCGTTCCTCAGCTTCCTGAGTCGTAACCAATGTTACGGTAATCAGGTTAGTGAATCCTTTGGTTGCGGAGGTTTGGCTTACAACCACATTCAGATCACGGATTTTGGCCAAATGCATGGAGTTGACGATGTTGGCTTCTCCACCCAAATGTCTTGCGAGAATACCCTTCACAATATAACGAGTAAGAGGAGACGTATCTACTTCAGAAAGATCACCAGCATAGTCGATCCGAATCTCCTGCACTGCATTTTGTGTAATCTGTGCTGCAAAACTACCGAGTGTTTCACCCAGTTTGAAATAAGGTTGTAGTTTATTCATAACGGTAGGTGCAACCGCTGGCATGTTAACTGCGTTCTTGAATGGTTCGTTACGCAGAATGTGAAGAACTTGTTCGGATACGTCAATCGCTACATTTTCTTGTGCTTCAACAGTGGATGCACCAAGGTGAGGCGTGACAATAATGCTAGGATGATTCAGGAACGGATGGTCTGGAGCAGGTGGCTCACTTTCGAATACATCGAATGCAGCCCCGGCAACAATGCCCTCGTCAATTGCTTCCACAAGTGCCATTTCGTCAACTACACCACCACGGGCACAGTTGATGATACGCATGCCTTTTTTCATAACTTCGAATTGTGGACGTGAAATCATGTGCCGTGTTTCCGGAGTTAATGGCGTGTGAACGGTCATGAAGTCCGCATTGCGAATGATATCATCCACACTTGCGAGTTTCACCTGCAGCTTCTCGGCACGCTCTTCCGTGAGGAAAGGGTCGTAAGCAAGAATGTCCATTCCGAATGCTTTGGCGCGCTTGGCAACTTCACTACCGATCCGTCCCATGCCCAGTACACCCAGCGTTTTGTTTCTTAATTCCACACCCAGGAAGGTTTTACGATCCCACGTACCTTGAATGGTTTTGGCGTATGCCTGAGGAATGTGTCGTGCCAGTGCCATCATCATGGCAAATGTGTGCTCACAGGTTGTGATGGTGTTGCCATCAGGTGCGTTGATAACGATAATACCACGCTGTGTAGCAGGTTCCAGATCAATGTTGTCTACACCCACCCCTGCGCGTCCGATTACCTTAAGGTTGGTACCAGCCGTCATAATACGATCTGTAACACGAGTCTGACTACGAACCAAAAGGGCATCATAATCACCAATAATGGCAACAAGTTCATCTTCACTAAGACCGGTTTTCTTCTCAACAACAACATCATTTGCATCCACCAGTTGCTGGATTCCCAGATCACTGATTGGGTCCGACACTAACACTTTGTACATGGTTTCTTCCTCCTTAGGTATGTGTATCTATATCGTCAAGGTCTGACCTCAGCAAGAGGTATTCCTTAAAACCAGGGTGATTCTTCCGCCTAATAACGCGGTGTCGCAGCAGAGGGGGAAGGTGAAGCAAATAGAGTGATTCCACAGATATCCTTTAAAATAATCAAAAAACTCTCAATCCACATACTGCTTGCGCAATAAGGGACGAGAGTTGTCGTGGTACCACCCTAATTCACCGCCGTTTCGCAACGACAGTCTTAGCGGTCAATGAAGACCGAAGAGGATAACGGGTCTAAACCGATTGCACCTACTCCAATTTCAATGCAATAACTCAGGAGCGCTCAAGATCATCTGCCTGCCACCGATTCACACCTACCATCGGCTCTCTGTAAGACGAAGCAACATCTTTTTTCCATCATCGTGTTTAACGTGACTAATTTTTTCATAATGTATCATGGCTGACATGAGCATGTCAATAGGCTTAAATGTTTTAAATTACATTGCAGATGTCTTTCCATTCAATCGTCAACAAAGTCATTATAAGCTATTCAATAGTGACTACACACACCACAACGAGATGGAATATATGCTGTTTGATGAACCGGATTTTACTGCTTTAATGAAGTAATGGCTTTGACATAAAACCGGGACTTCGGGCAGGCCTTGAACCTATTTGGTTTTTTGGCTATCATTTAGTATACTATCCGATTGGACAACGTAATTGTTATCCATCAAATTTAACTCAAGAGGACAGACGCATCCGATGAAAAAATTCAAGTTTCCCAAGTTCAAGATTCAGAAGGCTGAGCCACAACAGCTTACCGAGCGTTTGCTTTTAATCAATCTATACTTTACACAAGGTCTGACACTGATAATCGGAGTTGTATGGATCTTATTGCAGAAAAGAAACTTGTTAGATGTACTCGCATGGCCTGATCATTACCAATTCATATGGTGGGGTCTCGGTCTTGCTGGCGTTATGCTTGTTATGGACTTGGTACTGTCGTATGTTATTCCTCAGGAAAGCATGGATGACGGTGGAATTAACGAGATGCTGTTCCGTGGGCGTCCAATCTGGCATATTGTATGTATTGCAGCCATTGTTGCGGTGTGTGAGGAATTATTATTCCGCGGAGCCATTCAACATGCCATCGGTCCTTATTGGACGAGTATTTTATTTGCAGTTATCCACATTCGTTATTTGCGACACTGGATTCCAACAGGGTGGGTGTTTGTCTCAAGTTATGGATTAGGTTGGATTTACATGCAATCCGGCACGTTATGGGCGCCTATATTGTGTCACTTTATTATTGATTTGGTGTCCGGATTAGCGATACGTTTTCGGAGGGGATCATGAATCAGCCATTAAGTAGAATGAAGACATATGGCAGTCAGCGCCATCGTCAATCGGATAAAAAAGAGACATCCGAGCGTCAGGTGGCTTCGCAAGTCAGCTTGGTTGCCGAGACCGCAGCCGCTGCAGAGGTTGGAGGTATTACACCAATAACTTCCGTTTCCATACCTAGATCACAGCGCAAGCCTTATAAAGAAACGCTGGAAAGTCCAGTACTTCCTCAGAGGGCCCCAGCACGCTCCAAAAAAACGTCAAAATCAACCGAAGAATCGATTCCCGAAGCGAGCTCGCTTCCAACACGAACAGAATTACACCCTTCTCGGCGATTAAAATTAAGCAAGAGGTTTGTTAATTCACTCATTTTTATTTTTGTCATGCTAACGATTAGCCTGGTTTGGTGGGGGGTTAAAGGAGCACCTCCTCTGAATACCTTTCTACCCTTGCCGTGGTAATGCTATTATTCGCAGGTTCACTCATACTGATAGGAGTTTTATTACTCCTTCATATGTGGCATGAAGCCCATATTCATCAAATGATTGAAGAAGAGGTCGAAGTACCTCATCTGCCAATAGCCTTTGACGGGGCTGTGATTCTGTATCTATCCGACACTCACAAGCGCAAGCTGAAGGTGAAGGATTTTGAAAACCTTGAAAAGAAGGTCGACTGGGTACTGATCGGTGGGGACGTTGCAGAAAAAGGAATCTCATGGTCTATCGTCAGACATAATATGCAACTCTTATCGAACATTGCTTCTTCTTTTACGGTGTATGGCAATCATGACAAGAGAGCCGGTACAGCTCAACTTGCCCGAATCCTTCGGGAATCGGGCGTTCAGCTCCTTCAGGATAACGTGGTATATCTGCGAAGGGGCAACGACAGATTGAGCCTGATCGGTATAGACTATCGTTCCAAACAGGGAGATATGCTGCTGGAGCAAATCGATGATAAGTATTGTAAAATTGCAATCGTTCATGATCCTTTGCAGGCCCTTCGATTGGAGCAGAATGCAGATCTTATCTTGAGTGGCCATACACATGGCGGGCAAATGGTGTTACCGTTTTTCGGCCCTGTGTTTCTGAGCAAGGCGTATCGTCCCATATCGAATGGATGGTACTCCCTAAAGCGCAATCCAGAGGACGTTTATCAAGAAGGTAAAATGCTTGTCAGCAGAGGATACGGTACGAATCATCTCCCTCTTCGACTAGGTTGTCCCGCAGAGATGCACCTCATTACATTAAGAGTGCCTACGGAAAAAGCAATCACAGAGAAACAGCCTTGATCCATTGGATCAAGGCTGTTTCATTTTGATGCGAGAAATATCGATTTAACGAGCTTCCAGTTCGATCGCACGCGGATCTACAAAAGAATAGCCTTTTTGTTCGAGCTTGGTCAACAACTCATCCAATGCTTCAACCGTCCATGGCAATTCATGCATCAAAATATTGCTTCCTGGATTTAACTGATCCAGTACATTTTGAATGACTTTCTCCGGTTTGTCTTTGGTGCTTTTATCCCAATCGAGGGAACCGTTAGACCATGTCATATATAACATGCCATTTTTCTTCACAGTAGCTTTCAGTGCATCATTGCCCGATCCAAAAGGTGGACGGAAGAACTGCGGTTCTTCACCGATAGTGTCCTTCACAATTTTTTGGACATCCGTAACCTGCTTGGCCGCTTCAGCATTGGACATTTTTTTGAGATCCTCATGATCCCAGGCATGATTGCCTACAATCTGACCTCGTTCATGGATGAGCTTGAGCAATTCCGGATGACTTTTCACCCGATATCCATTGACGAAAAATATCGCTTTGGCGTTGTGTTTATCTAATGTGTCGATTAGTGAATTAATCATCTTTTCTTCTTTGGGTCCATCATCAAAAGTTAACAAAACCACTTTGCTTGGGCTCGTGTCATCATTCGGTTTAATATAATAATTTGAATTCATATGATACGTCTGTTCCACTTTTTCTTCTGCTGGAGCTTGCTCGGAAGGTGCAGATTCCTCTTCTGTTGCAGTTGACTCTTCCGTTGCAGACTCGGTCTCAGTAGTAGAAGGTTCTCCTGTTTCAGCTGGGTTAGAATCACTTTTCTCTTTTTGAGTTGTGGTCGTGGGTTCGCTCGCTGGTTTGGAATTTTCCGGTATTTTTTCTTCCGCTGCCCCACAGGCCGACAGCAGCAAACTTGCAGCAATAATTAATGCGGCGGTATGTCTGAACATGATTTCAACTCGCTTTCCTGTATTTATACGGAATGAGAATGCTCACTCCCGCAAACACTACATGTGATTTTAACACTTAAAGGAGGTTGGTGTAATGAAGGCGTCGTCCTTTTTTTGGGGAATTGCAATTGGCGTAGCAGCCAGTTCTTGGTTGTCCAAAGGCAAGTTGCCCATGCTGTCTTCGGGTTCATCACGAAATATGATGGATCAGGCAAAACATAAGATGATGGAGATGACTTTCCCGGGTATGGATGGGTTCACCAGCAAGCAAAATCAACATGGCGAATCACATAAAACCCCAGCAGTAAAAAAGGCAAGTACAATCACTCCGCAGGAAAAAGAAGCGAATATGAGCATGCTCAAGGATTTTATTCGCACCAATCCGGATGTGAAGCATGAAGTTGAACAGATTTTAAATCAAACAAACACAACAGTACCGGGTTTATAAACCAAAACCACCAATTAGAATCATCCACAGTCTGGATCTGCTGTGGAATGATTCTTTTTTTGTCGATTTTACTTCGTGCATTTAGAGGTATAAAATGATAACATAACTACATAGATTTATTTTCAGCACATATTGTTTTGTGCTTCATAATCTGTTATAAGACTTGCTTATAAAGGGGAGATCCTGTATGAAAATAGAACGACTAAGTCACGATAAGATACGGATTTTCCTGACCTTTGACGATCTGAGCGAGCGCGGAATACAAAAAGAAGATATGTGGCAGGAAATACCTAAGGTTCATGAACTGTTCACTGAAATGATGGACCAGGCCTATTCCGAACTTGGATTTGATGCCACAGGTCCACTTGCTGTCGAAGTATTCGCACTTCCCGCTCAAGGGATGGTTGTCATTGTCACACGTGGAAAATATGATCCGCAACAATATGGTTCAGGTCATGAAGATGATCTTCCTGAAGAAGTATATGAAATGGAAGTTACACTCGAGCAAAGCGATTCCATCGTTTATGCGTTCAAGGACTTTGAAGTGCTCATTGAAGCTGCACATATGTTGCGTCAGCATGTTACGGATGCTGGGAGACTTTATTCGTATAAAGACAAGTGGTTCTTGCATTTGGAACCAGATGAGGTGGATTCCACCAAACATGCGGCATTGATTGCCTTGCTTGCTGAATTTGGTGAAGGTTCTTCAGTTACTCCAGCAGTTATGGAAGAGTACGGTAAAGTTGTTATTCCTGCACAAGCGATTGAGGTTATCTGCACCCACTTCAAACGTCAGGATTAATCTCTAGTTATAATCGCGTCTTTAGTCAGAGGAGGGAATTTCGGTGCTTTTGTTTTCGGTCTTAGCGGCAGCAGTTGCCCCGGGTCTCGCCTTGTTAACATACTTTTACCTGAAAGACCGTTATGATTATGAGCCACTTCATATGGTATTGCGAGTTTTCCTCATGGGGATTCTGATGGTACTGCCTGTGATGATTATTCAGCGTGGCATGATGCTGTGGCTCGGGGATAATCCTTATCTTGAGGCCATTATGATCTCGGGTGGCGTGGAAGAGTTTGTTAAATGGTTCGTGCTTTATCATATCATCTATAATCACACCGAATTTGATGAGCCATATGACGGAATCTTATATGCAGTCGCTGTATCACTTGGGTTTGCCACAGTAGAGAATGTGTTGTATGCCTTTGCGGGGAATGCATCCGTCTCAGCCATGTTCCTTCGAGCACTGCTCCCTGTTTCAGGGCATGCAATGTTTGCGGTGATTATGGGTTATTACATGGGCAAGGCCAAGTTTATCGGAGGCAAGAAAAAGCGGTGGTACCTGGTTCTTTCACTCGTGTTACCATTTTTCTGGCATGCACTGTACGACGTCATCATGAACACCATGGTGAATCATTGGTTATGGTTTATAGCGCCACTAATGGCGGGCCTGTGGTATGGGGCAATGGGTAAAATCACACGAGCCAATAACCGTTCTCCATTTCGTTTTGTGAAGCGGGAGGAAGAGGTTAAATTATAAAAATACGGACACACTGGTGGACATAAAGCGCATATTGCGCCTGCTGCCCCGGTGTGTTTTTATTTTTTTTTGGATAAACTCCCGGGGAATGACCAACAGAAACGGGGATCGACTGCGATGAGAATTAAAATTAAAATCAGATGCAAACAATGCGGTGAACGTTTTACATTACGAGGTAAGAAAGAACGTGGCCGGATCGAAACGGGGTTCAAGCAATGTCTCTGTGATAACAGGGATCAATTCGAAATTGAAGAAGAAGGCATGGCTACCGGGCTTCAGCTGAATTAAAGGAAGTTTTACAACGTTACAATACAGCCTGCTTGTGTAAGGACTGGAAATCGCATGCATAAGAGATCTTTCTTCGATCCACAATAGAGGTAGTGGTTTAGAAGAAAGGAGACTCTACGGATGTATAAACGTTTAAGTTCAGTCATGTTTCCGATATTTGCGGTCTTGCTGGTCGGTGCACTCGTGTGGGGCTATCAGGAGAATCAAGAAAAGAATGCAATACTGATCAAGGCAGAGAATCAATATCAGCGTGCCTTTCACGATTTATCTTTTCATATGGATAAATTGCATTCCGAGATTGGCAACACCTTGGCGGTTCACTCCACGTCACAGGGGATGCATCGTAAAGGTCTGATGAATGTATGGCGACTCACCAGTGAAGCGCAAAATGAGATCAACCAACTGCCACTCACCATGTTGCCATTTAACGAGACAGAGGAATTTCTCTCCCGTATTTCCAACTTTGCTTATCGAGCGTCGATGCGTGACCTAACGAACGAACCGTTAAGTGAAAAAGAAATGGGGAACCTGAAAAAGCTGTATCAGAATTCATCCGAGATTACCAAGAATTTGCAGGATGTACAGCAGAAAGTTCTTACGGATCGTTTGCGCTGGATGGATGCGGAGACAGCTATGGCAACGGAAGAACAAACAATGGATAACACGATTGTAGATGGATTCCGTACCGTGAATAAAAAGGTGCAGGAGTATCCGGAGCTTGATTGGGGTCCTTCCGTATCCAATATCTATGCCAAACGCACGGTGAAGAAACTGGATGGTCTGCCGATGACCAAAGAACAAATTCAAAGCAAAGCTGCGAAATTCTCTGATGCAGACAGTAGCAAAATCCAAGTACAAGAGAACGGTAAAGGAACGGACTGGGAATCGTATACTGCGACTGTCAATCATGGCAACAATGGCAAACTGATGATGGATTTCACCCGGAATGGGGGGATGCTTATCTCTTACAGCGATACACGTCCGATTGGAACCAAAAAAGTATCTCGTCAGGATGCCATGGCAAAAGCAGATCAATTTCTAACGAATAAAGGCTACAAAGATATGAAGGCTGTAAACTACGATGAATTCGGTAATTTGGGTAACCTCACTTATGTGCGTAAGCAAGGGGACACCTTAATCTATCCCGAGAAAATGTCAGTTCGAGTGGGATTGGATACAGGGGAAGTAACGGGCTTCCAGGCGAGTGACTTTGTCTACGAACATAATGACAAGCGTAAAGTTCCGAAAGCAACTCTTACGGAGCAACAGGCTCGTCAAAAACTTAATTCCGAGTTCAAAGAAAATTATGTTCGTAAATCACTGATTGAAAATGATTACAGCAAAGAGGTATTGTGTTATGAATTTGGAGGGAGAATTAACGGTTCCCGTTACCGGATATACATTAATGCGAATACGGGGATGGAAGAAGCCGTTGAGGAGATCAAACCAGTCAACGCAACCTCATAAACAGCTTTAGGAAGCTAAATGTTAAGTTGTTCAAACAAGGCAGACCACATTGTGGTCTGTTTTTTTCTAGTTCAATGTGAGAAAGGTCATGGTATAATAGTCCTTGTACATACGAAGATAAATACATAAAGTGGCGGTGAACCAATTGTTTCCTAAAATCAATGAAGTTCTATACATCCAGATTGCTTCCGCAGATGAAAAAGAGGAAAACAAAGAGTACAAATCACGCATTGCAGATATGGATGACAACAGTTTTCTGATAGAGGTCCCGATGCAACAGGGAAGCAACCGTCTGAAAAGGCTCTTTTTCGGAGAGGAACTGTCCATTTCATATATTACGGAAGATGGAGTCCGGCATTATTTTAATACCTATGTCACCGGATTTGAAGAAGATGTGGTCCGTCTAGTCCGTATCCGTAAACCGCTTCCAGGTGATATATCGAAAATACAACGCCGCAGTTTTCTTCGTGTTCATGCAAACCTTGAAATGGCCATTCAAAGTGAAGACCTGACTCGTGCCGTAGGCTTGACTGAAGATATTGGTGGCGGTGGATTGTCCATCTATGGCGAAACAGGATTTTCAATTGCTGAAGGACAAAAATTGAAATGCTGGCTGCTCGTTCCATACCGTAATTCAACAATTGAACATGTGAATTTTGAGGCTGAAGTCGTGCGGATCAAAACACTGGAAACAGGCAGAATGTTGTGCATGCTGAAATTTGTGCAGATCTCAGACTCGGAACGCCAGAAAATTATCAAGTTCTGTTTTGAGCGTCAATTAGATTATCGAACTAAATAGGAATGTTATGGCATAAAAAGAGGGCGCTGTGGATACCGTAATGAAAAAACGGAGGATATGTCATGAGTCATCGCCATGCAACCCGAAGATATGAACGCCTCTATTATGTGCTCTCCAGGCGAATGGAAAGAAGGGTGATGATTGTGATCACAACCCTTCTAATCCTGCTTGTAGTGTATCAATTGCTGCTGCTCGTACCTGGCTTCAAAAAAAATATGACCACCATTGATCGCCTGGAGGGAACGCCAATCCGTGTGCAAACGATGAATGAATTCGAATCTCATTGATTTGTCTGTTTTTGCATCCATGTGTAGAGTGTGGTATAATTTTCACGATGCAGGCAATGCCTGTTTTTTTATTGAGGTTTATCGTTTGAGGAGGAATGCCCCGTTGGCAAGCCAGAACACATCAGAGAACGGGAAAATGAACGTTGCAATTGACGGACCTGCCGGTGCCGGGAAAAGCACGGTGGCCCGATTGGTTGCAGAAGCGCTCGCGTATGTATACGTCGATACAGGCGCAATGTACCGTGCGGTAACCTTGCATATGCTTCGGAAAGGAATTACACCGGAAGATGTGACACAGGTACTTCAGGAAGCCCAAAAGCTGGTCATTGATTTACAACCGGATCCCGACGGACAGAAAGTGTTCTGTAATGGGGAAGAAGTAACCTCGGAAATCCGCTCCCGTGAAGTGACGGGAATCGTGTCCCGATATGCGCAAATCGAGGGGCTGCGTACGCAATTAGTGGATACTCAGCGGCAAATGGCTTTGCGCAAGGGCGTCGTCATGGATGGACGCGATATCGGAACGACAGTACTGCCCGATGCGGAAGTGAAAATCTTTATGACTGCCAGTGTGGAAGAGCGTGCGCTTCGCCGCTTCAAAGAACTGGACCCCTCTGAAGGACTAACGTTGCAACAACTGGAGCGAGACATTGCCACCCGTGACAAATTGGATGAGAATCGGGAAATTTCCCCGCTTCGTTGTGCTGAGGATGCAATCGTTCTTGATACAACTGAGATGAACATCCATGAAGTGGTTGACAAAATCGTATCTTATTGCACAATGGTCAGAGGAGAGATCGGTCTATGATTTACACATTTTGCAGCACATTACTGCGGATCATTTACACCATTCTTTTCCGCTTGGAGGCTGTCGGACGGGAGAATATTCCGAAAGATGGCGGCGTACTTTTATGTTCCAATCATATCAGTAACTTCGATCCTCCAACCGTTGGTATCAAAATTCGCCGTAAGGTACGTTTCATGGCCAAAAGCGAGTTGTTTGATATTCCGGTACTCGGCCGCATTATTAAAGCCGTGGGCGCTTTCCCCGTTAAACGTGGAGGTGTCAGCAAGGAATCCATTAAGACCTCACTCAATATTTTGCGTGATGGTGAAGTGCTTGGAATCTTCCCTTCAGGAAGCCGTCATAATGACGGAGGCATCGGCAAAAAAGGGGCAGCGAGTTTTGCTCTCCGTAGTGGAGCTACAGTTATTCCTACTGCTATTATCGGCAACTACAAGGTTTTTCGTAAGATGAAAGTTGTATATGGAGCACCGGTAAGTTTGGACGAGTTCAAGGAAGACCCATCCGGAGAAGCTCTGGAGAAAGCGACTGAGAAAATTATGTCCAAGATTAACGAAATGGTCCAAACGGGCGTGCCGAGCAAGTAACGGCTTCGTCGATAGCTGAGTGCATGTTTCCATATTTTTGAGGGAGACTAAGCGTGAGTACTCAGTGATGAAAGTGTTTTGAACTCTGCTACAGGCAGGTTTGAATATAATGGGGTTTTTGAATTGAGGAGGGTATTTGACATGTCGGAAGAAATGAAAAATCAAGAAGCAACCCAAGATGAGTTGGATCAATTCGTTTCCTTGAAAAAAGGAGATACCGTAAAAGGAACCATCGTCAAATTGGAAGATAACCAAGCCTATGTGAGCATTGGATATAAATATGACGGTGTCATTCCAATTCGTGAACTGTCTTCATTACATGTGGACAGCGCGTCTGATGCAGTAGAAGTTGGACAAGAAGTTGAAGCTAAAGTTCTTAGCATCGACGACGAGAAAGAAAAACTCGTTCTGTCCAAACGTGCAATCGACAGCGAAAACGCATGGGATCAATTGCAAAAGCATTTTGAAGACCAAGACGTATTCGAAGTTGTTGTAGGTGATGTTGTTAAAGGCGGTCTGGTTGCAGACGTGGGCGTACGTGGATTTATCCCGGCTTCCATGGTTGAGCGCCATTTCGTTGAAGACTTCAGCGACTACAAAGGACGCACACTGCGTGTTAAAGTGAAAGAGATCGACCGTGAGAACAACAAAGTGATCCTTTCCCAAAAAGACGTACTGGAGCAAGAATTCGAAGCAAACAAAGCTACAGTAATGGCTGGTTTGCAAGAAGGTCAAGTGATCGAAGGTACAGTACAACGTTTGACTCAATTCGGCGCGTTCGTTGATGTGGGCGGAGTTGACGGTTTGGTTCACGTATCCGAGCTGGCTTGGACACACGTTGAAAAACCATCCGACGTTCTGTCTGAAGGCGATAAAGTTAGTGTAAAAGTGCTGAAAGTTGATCCTGAAAAAGGAAAAATCAGCTTGAGCATGAAAGCTGTTCAACCAGGTCCTTGGGAAACAGCTAGCGAAAAATTCAATTCCAGCGATATCGTAACAGGTGTTGTAAAACGTCTGGTAGACTTCGGTGCATTTGTTGAAATCGCTCCTGGTGTTGAGGGACTTGTGCATATCTCGCAAATCTCCCACAAACACATCGGCACTCCTCATGAAGTGCTGAAAGAAGGACAGGAAGTTCAAGTTAAAATCTTGGACATGAACCCTTCTGAACAACGTGTAAGCTTGAGCATCAAAGAAACAGAAGAAGCTCCAGCTCAACCACAAAAATCAGAAAGACCTGCAAGAAACAACGCTCCACGTGAAGAAATCAACAATCCAAACGTTTCCTTGAACAATCAAGGTATGAGCACTACGCTTGGCGAACTGTTTGGTGACAAACTCAGCAAATTCAAATAAGTTAACAATGCATGGTTCTTAGTTATATACTGCATATTTTGCTGAAAAATAAAAGCAAGATCGGCGAGCCCTAGGCGGGTTCGCCGATTGTTTTTATTGCGAGTATTTTGGCATGAAACGTTAGCCAAGACATATCTTTTTTGCTATGATGAGTATCGTAAGTATGGACAGGAGGAGTGGAATGTATGGCAAGACCCGTTGTGGCAATTGTCGGACGACCGAACGTGGGTAAATCCACCATTTTCAATCGGATCATCGGCGACAGACTGGCCATTGTGGAAGACAAGCCGGGCATTACCCGTGACCGGATCTACGGAATCGGCGAATGGAACGGTAAACCATTCAGTATTATTGATACAGGTGGTATCGAAATTGATGGTGAGGATGTCATCTTAAAATCAATCCGGATGCAAGCAGAGCTCGCTATTGAAGAAGCGGATGTTATTGTATTCATGTGTGATGCAAAAGCAGGTATTACGCAATCGGATGAAGAGGTCGCAGAGATGTTGTACCGCTCAGGCAAGCCTATTGTTGTAGCCGTTAACAAAGTGGATAATATCGGACGAAGTGAGCTCATTTATGAGTTTTATGGATTTGGCTTTGGTGATCCCATCGGCGTATCCGGAAGTCACGGTACAGGTGTAGGTGATTTGCTTGATGCGATTGTGGAGAAGTTGCCTGAACTTGAGGAAGAGACTTACGATGAAGATGTCATTCGTGTAGCGCTGATCGGACGTCCTAACGTGGGTAAATCTTCACTGGTGAACGCGATTCTGGGTGAAGAGCGTGTCATTGTAAGTGACGTGGCTGGAACAACCCGGGATGCGATTGATACACCTTTTGAAAAAGACGGCCAACGTTACGTGCTGATTGATACAGCAGGTATGCGTAAGCGTGGTAAAGTATATGAAACAACTGAGAAATATAGTGTAATGCGTGCTATGCGTGCGATTGAGCGTGCAGATGTTGTTCTGATTGTCATTAATGGTGAAGAAGGCATTATTGAACAGGACAAGCATATTGCAGGATATGCATTCGAAGCTGGTAAAGCATCTTTGTTTGTGGTGAACAAGTGGGACGTGGTTGAGAAGCATGACAAAACGATGAAAGAGTTTGAAAAAAATATTCGGGATCACTTCCTGTTTATGACTTATGCTCCAGTCGTATTTTTGTCAGCCCTCACAAAACAACGCTTACAAAAACTGTTGCCAGTTGTCACACGGGTAGCAGAGCAACACTCGTTACGTGTGCAAACACATCTACTTAACGATGTAGTATCTGATGCGGTTGCAATTAACCCTCCTCCAACCGACAAAGGACGGAGAATGAGAATTAACTATGTAACGCAGGTTGCTGTTAAACCGCCGACCATGGTTATATTTGTGAATGACCCTGAGTTGATGCACTTCTCATATGAGCGCTATCTGGAGAATAAAATCCGTGCAGCGTTTGATTTCGAAGGAACACCAATTCGCATATTTACTCGGAGGAAGTCCGACGAAAGTTAGGGGAGAAGTTTGTGATTTTACAAATCGCAGCGATTGTACTGAGTTATCTGCTCGGTTCGATCAGCTTTAGTGTCCTCCTTGCAAAAGCGATACGGGGGATCGATATTCGTCAGCACGGAAGCGGAAACGCAGGAGCTACCAATACGTTGCGTATACTGGGTAAAGGGCCAGCAATTGCTGTTCTGCTACTTGATGTACTTAAGGGTGTTGCAGCAGTATGGATTGGAATCTGGCTGGGCAACGGTTCTGCCTGGATTCCTGCACTCAGTGGTATAGCAGCCATTGCAGGACATAACTGGCCGCTTTACTTCCATTTTCGTGGAGGAAAAGGGATTGCCACAGCCATTGGTGTTCTGGTAAGTCTTGCTTTCCTGCCTGCGTTATGTGCTGGGGTGATCGCCATTCTGTCCATTGTATTGACACGATATGTTTCATTGGGGTCTCTGATTTTTGTGGCATTTACGCCCATCTTTATCTTGGTATTACCCGGGTATTCAATGAATATCTTCTGGGGGAGTCTAATTATTTGTCTGTTTGCGTTCTGGAGACATCGTACCAATATTACGAAGCTCGCCAAAGGACAGGAAAATAAATTGGGATCGAAAAACCCTGGAGGGGGTAAACGAGTTGTCTAAAAAAGTTGCTGTTCTAGTCGCTGGGAGCTGGGGAACGGCTCTGGCCAGTGTACTAGCTGCTAATCAATTAGATGTGATGATGTGGACTCGTGGTGAAGAGCAAACGACGGAAATCAATAGCAAGCACACGAATACTCGCTATCTTCCGGATGCGGAGCTTTCACCTCGGATTCAGGCAACAACTGATATGGAAGCTGCGGTGGAAGGTGCGATAGCTGTGTTAATTGTTGCGCCTTCTTCAGCCATGCGTACAGTTTCGAATCAGCTTAAGGCTTATTATAAGCCTGAGATGTTAATCATTCATGCAACCAAAGGTTTTGAGACAGAAAGCCTGAAACGGATGTCCACAGTCATTTCAGAAGAGCTGGAATGCGAAGAAGGACGTGTGGTTGTGCTTTCTGGCCCAAGCCATGCCGAAGAAGTGGTGAAGCGTTGCCCTACGACAGTGGTTGTGGCCTCACTGGATAAGACATCTGCCGAGGCGGCCCAAGCTTTGTTTATGAATGCTTATTTCCGTGTTTACACCAATCGTGACATGCTCGGTGTTGAACTGGCAGGCGCATTCAAAAATATCATTGCTCTTGGTGCAGGCATGTCCGATGGTCTTCAATTCGGTGATAATGCCAAAGCAGCGCTGTTGACCCGTGGTCTGGCGGAAATCACACGTATTGGTGTGGAGATGGGGGCAAATCCTTTAACGTTTTCAGGACTTGCCGGAATCGGGGATCTGGTTGTAACGGCTACGAGTCAGCACAGCCGTAACTGGAGAGCGGGTTCTATGTTGGGTCAGGGACAGAAGCTCGATGATGTCCTGAAGTCCATGGGCATGGTGGTGGAAGGCATTCGAACCACACAGGCAGCCTATTTCATCTCTCAAAAATACGGTGTGCAAATGCCGATTGCAGATCAGTTGTATCACGTTTTATTCCAAGAGAGACAGCCGCGTGATGCGGTTGAAGCCTTGATGGGACGTGACCCGAAGACCGAAATGGAAGTCATGAAGCTTGAAACCTGGGAGCAGTGGCATTCCTGATTGTTATCAGCCTAAACGCATCTTGTGAAATAAGGAGCTTATTCACCTTTTCTGTAGCGGACTCATACTATACACATGAGTATTGCCGGAGGAGGGGAGACGAATGGGTAACAACATTTCCAAAGATGCGCTGAATGCAATCAACAAAAAAACGGGTAAAACGATAACTGAGGGTGCCGTCAAGAAATTGGCAAGCACGGTGAAACCAACGACGATCCAGAATGAAGCTCAGTTGCGCCAATTGATCAAGCAAGTATCCGCCATGGCGAAAGTTCCGGTATCTGAGGATACGGTTAAGGATATTGTGAGTGCGGTCAAGAAAAGCGGACTGAATCCAAACAGTATGGAGTCGTTAATGAAAATGATGATGAAAAAATAATAGATCACGCCTGTTTGTGCAGGTGATCGAGTAAGACAAAAAGACAAGTCGGCTTCTGCCGGCTTGCTTTTTTGTCTTTTTTTTGGAAAGTTAAGCTGAATTTCGTGTTATAATGGTTGCAATTGTCACAGTGTCAGTGATGAATATCGGACTAAAGGGGAGACTGTTGGATTATGAGCGCAATGGACAAGATGTGGCTGTCATTGGTCGCCATCCTCATTATGGGACTATCTGTATTCTTGATTACGTTTGCTCGTGCCAAAACAAAAGGCATTGTACGGGGGATTCTTTCCTTGCTTGCATTTTTGATTATGCTGATTGGCTTTTTCGGCGGAATCGCTTCTCTGACCTGATTTCCTATGCCTGAAGGATAACATCCGCATAAGCACATCATAAGAACTGACACAATGAACACGGATGAGGGGAGTGTGAGCCAATGAGGCCGCATGATACGGAGGGTCGGACAGAGCGTTATCCGGAATTACACGCGGCTTTGCTGGAAACGGCCAAAGCCTGGAATACTCAGCCGCATACATGGTTGCTTGGCGGAAGCTGTGGGTTGCTGCTTCAGGGGGTGGAGTTGCAGCAGGCTCCCAGAGATATTGATGTCTATGCGGATGTGGCTGCAGCAAAGGAACTTCACCGCATTGCTCCGGGGGAAATGCTTGACGAGCCTGTTGTGGATAAGACAGGACCGTATGCTTCCCTATTGAGTCACTATCAGGTTGGAGCATGTGCGCTGGAACTGGTTGGTGGTTTCGAAATATGGGCTCGCAAAAGTTGGTACCGCATCGAGATTGAACATGTACTTGCTCCACATGCACCAGTAGCACAGGTGGGTTCGTATACCCTGCGCCTGATGCCGCTTGCCCATGAGTTGTTGTTTAATCTGCTGCGAGGTCGTGAAGATCGTTATGTACCCATTGCGAGACAGATGCGTCAGCAACCACTTGCACATCAACCTATAATGACACAGTTAAGTCAACAGAATGTATGGACAAGCCGCTTCAGAGCAGAAGTGGAAGATCTTGTTGGCTTTGCATGGCCGAGCAGGTTGAGGGAGGACAATGATGGACTATAAGATTACTTTTTTACCTATGAACAAATCGATAACGCTCAAACCAGGGGCAACACTTCTGAATGCGGCAAGGCGTGCTGGAGTCAAGATTACGACCCGATGCGATGGTAAAGCGGCTTGCCTGATGTGCAAAGTGAACGTGGACGAAGAACATCGGGCGGAACTCTATCCACCAACGGATGCAGAAAAACGTAAGCTGGGTTCACTGTTGGAATCAGGTACACGTCTGTCTTGTCAGGCCAAGGTGTGTGGATCTCTATCGGTTCATGTTCCTGAGGATCCTCTGAAGGCAGCTATTCGAAAACAATTGGAACGTCAACAACAGGAAGACGACTGGTTCTGAGATAAGAGTTATTCAAGGAGGATACGGATGATCAGGAACAAGCCAAAATGTGTAGAGGGAAGTGGACGGCAGCGTCTTATGCATCAGACGGGCGGTCTGCTGTTACTCCTGTTGTTTGCTTTTACAGCAAGTGGTTGCATGTACCCATCCCAGAACATTACGGATCCTAAAATAGCTTATCGGGAAAGTGTGAGCCGTATCCAGAATGCGGTCGAAACATTCCAGCAAGATGAAGGTATTTTGCCAATCATTAATGCAGACATGCAAACCCCAAAATATGAAAAGTTCAGAGTGGATCTGCTCAAGTTGAAGCAACTGGGGTATCTGGATGAAATACCGGGAACGGCTTTTGAAAGCGGTGGTAGCGCTTACTTCCTAATTCAGAATGAAGAAGTGAACCCAACCGTTAAAGTGATGGATCTTCTGACCGTGCAGAAAGTAAATGATGTGCAACGAATGGTTAATCAATACAAGACCGTACATAACAATAAGTTGCCAAGCGGGGAGGAACTGTACCCGGGTCTATATGCTGTGGATATGGAGCAGGCTGCACAGGCAGGTACTCCTTCTATAACGTTGAATAGTGTATATTCCGGTCAGGAGTTACCTTTTATGATGGATGAGGAAGGCAATGTATATGTGGATTATGCTTTTGACATTATGCAGGCGGTGGAAAAGTCTGATGTGTCTCCAGCGGAGACTGAAGATGTTCGGGATGTTCTATTGGAACACTCCTACTTCGTTCCTGTTAAATCTGTTCCCTACGCATGGCAAAATAATATACCTGTTGCTCAACCAACCAATTAAGGATTCGTCATTTCAAGTGGTGTAAAAGCATATGCTGCCATTGATCCAATGGCTTAAGAAGAGATATTCCGCCAATACGGGATATCTCTTTTTTATTCTGAAATCATGAACACTAACAGTCATAAAAGCTTCAAGGATCACATAAAGTAGATTGAAATAAAGACGCGCAGTCCGAGATCGGGGGATTCTCCTAATGTCATCACCTTAAGATAAAAAAACAAAAATACGCGTCATATTGCCGCATACGGATACATAAGATGATACTAGTCCAATTGCATGTACGAGTTAACGCCGCTCTCGCCGGTTTCATCAGAATGCAACGTTCGGCGGCGGACGACTTCCGGGCACTCACAAAGGCGGCTCTACCGTTGCAGGGATTTCAGTCTTCTGATTGAAAAAACGAAGCGGATGCTCTTTAGCATTTTTCCTTCGGAGTAATTTAGGGAGGGGATTTCATTGGAGAAAGTGGACATTTTTAAGGACATAGCTGAGCGGACCGGAGGGGATATTTATCTCGGGGTTGTCGGCGCAGTCCGGACGGGAAAATCAACATTTATCAAACGATTCATGGAGACCATTGTATTGCCAAACATCACTAACGAGGCAGATCGTGGTCGGGCGGTGGATGAACTTCCACAGAGTGCAGCAGGTAAGACGATCATGACCACGGAGCCCAAATTCGTACCGAATAACGCAGTTCAAATCAAGGTGGCCGAAGGACTCGATGTCAATGTGCGCCTTGTGGATTGTGTAGGTTATGCGGTTGAAGGAGCCAAGGGATACGAGGATGAGAATGGTCCGCGCATGATCTCCACGCCTTGGTTCGAGGAGCCAATTCCGTTCCAGGAAGCCGCAGAGATTGGTACTCGCAAAGTCATTCAGGAGCATTCCACGCTGGGTGTTGTGGTAACAACGGACGGCACGATCGCCGAAATTGCCCGCAGTTCCTATGTGGAATCCGAAGAACGAGTCATTGCGGAATTGAAAGAAGTGGGCAAACCGTTTGTCCTGGTCATCAACTCCACTCGTCCTCGCAGTGAAGAAGCCCTGCAACTGCGTAGTGAGCTTGCTGCCAAATATGATATTCCGGTCATGACACTTAGTGCAGCCACGATGACGGAAGATGATGTGACGGGTGTCCTTCGAGAAGTGCTCTATGAGTTCCCTGTGCATGAAGTGAATGTAAACCTGCCGAGCTGGGTTATGGTACTGAACGAGACTCACTGGCTGCGTAGCAACTACGAAAATTCCGTACGGGATACCGTAAAGGATATTCGCAGACTTCGTGACGTGGATCGGGTTGTGGCTCAGTTCATGGAATATGAATTCATTGATCGCGCGGGTCTAAGTGGCATGAATATGGGGCAAGGTGTAGCCGAAATTGACCTGTATGCGCCGGATGAACTGTATGATCAGATTCTCGTGGAAGTGGTCGGAATTGAAATTCGAGGCAAGGATCATCTGCTGCAATTAATGCAGGAATTCTCGCATGCGAAGAGAGAATATGACCGCTTTGCAGAAGCGCTGGAGATGGTCAAAACGACCGGATACGGCATTGCTGCTCCATCTCTCGCCGAGATGGCTCTTGATGAACCTGAGCTCATTCGCCAGGGTACCAAATTTGGCGTACGCTTGAAAGCAACTGCACCGTCCATTCACATGATCCGGGTTGATGTGGAATCGGAGTTCGCTCCAATCATCGGTACGGAGAAACAAAGTGAGGAACTGGTGAGATACCTGATGCAGGACTTCGAGAACGATCCGATCAAGGTATGGGATTCAGACATGTTCGGTCGTTCGCTGCACTCCATTGTGCGAGAAGGTATTCAGGGCAAGATTGCCATGATGCCGGATAATGCAAGATACAAATTGCAAGAGACGCTGGGAAGAATCATTAACGAAGGTTCAGGCGGCTTGATTGCCATCATTCTGTAAAACATCAAAAGACCGTAAGGGGACTCCCCCTCGCGGTCTTTTTTAGTGTGATTTCTTAATTTTGGATGAAATGGATAGGAAGGATAATGCTTTCGAAAAAACTTAGCGATTTTTAGCTTTAAATTACTAAAACCCATTTACATACTAGGGATTAGCCGTTATATTAATATTCAACTATTGTGATCGAGATCACAGAGAGTGGACAGGGGGAGACAGAGATGAAAAGAAAAGAGACAAAATGGGTATGGTTGAGTGTGTTTTTAGTATTCGCATTGGCGCTGTCCGCTTGCGGAATCAAAAAAGAACCGGCAGCAACTCCGGCTTCAGGTGCATCAGATGATACACCAAAAACGGAAGCAGTCACAGGCCCTCTAAGCGGCAAACGGATCGCACTTATTATGGAATTCAATACAGGTACCTTCTCGCAACAATATGTACAAGGAGTCAAACAAGAAATCGAAAAATTCGGCGGAGAGCTGACTACGTTTGTTGCCGATAATGACAAAGCGAAGATGGTATCCTTGCTCGATAGCGCAATTAACCAGAAATTCGATGCCATTCTCACAGATCACGGGGATTCCCTGCTAGAGCCAGGTGTGAAGAAGGCAGTAGAACAGAACATTCCAGTCGTTGTGTTCGACGCAGCCATCAGTGTTCCGGGAGCAACAGTCCTGTCGCAGGATGACCAGAAGATGGCTGAACTCACGTTGGAGCAAATGAAAAAAGATATCAATGGACAAGGTAACATCGTCAAAGTATGGGTAGCTGGTTTTGCTCCAATGGAACGCCGTCAGATCGCATACGGTGAATTCCTGAAAGCAAATCCGGACATTAAAGAGATAGCAACATTCGGTTCCGCACAGAACCCGGCGCTGGATACACAGGCCAAAATGGAAGCCATTCTCAAACAATATCCAAAAGGTGAAATTACAGCTGTATGGGCTGCATGGGATGAGTTCGCCAAAGGTGCAGCGCGTGCAATTCAACAAGCTGGACGTGACGAGATCAAAGTGTATGGTATCGATATGAGTGACGAGGATCTGCAAATGATTCAAGACCCGAAAAATCCTTGGGTTGCTTCTGCTGCGGTTGATCCAACAGATATCGGTCGCGTACAAGTACGTTATGCCTATCAGAAACTGAACGGGGACGAGACGGAAGATGCAGTTGTGCTTAATCCGGTCTACGTTCAACGTGAAGCTTTGCCAGATAAACAAATCTCCACTTCAGAGCTGTCAGAGTTCGTTGAGGGTTGGGGAGGCAGTACACAAGGAATCAAGGATTGGATGAGCGAATACGGAATTACTGCTAAATAAGCAGCGTAAGGGAAGCGCGCCGCAAGGCGCGCTTTTTCCACCATAATAAAGCTCTGCGAGATCTGGATGAGAAATGGGATACTCCCGGATGGGAATGATTGGAGGTTAACATCATGAGCACTGCACCGATTCTGCTTCAAATGGAACATATCCACAAGCAGTTTTCAGGCATTCCTGCACTGAAGGATGTGGATTTCTCTGTTAAAGGCGGCGAGATTCATGCGCTGCTGGGTGCCAATGGTGCCGGTAAGAGCACGTTAATGAAAATTTTGTCCGGTGCCTATCCATTGGATCAGGGTACGATTCAGTTGAGTGGCCAAGCGCTTCACTTGGGTTCTCCGGGAGACGCGAAGGCAAGTGGGATACATTGTGTATATCAGGAAGTGGATGCGGCACTGGTGCCACAGCTGACGGCTGCGGAGAACATTATGTTGGATCAGCTGGCTTCATCTGCTGGAGGTTGGTGGAAAAGTCCACGAAAGCTGCAACAGCGTGCGGTTGAGGCGTTGCAGCAATTAGGAGCAGACATATCCGTTCACGAAAAAGTGGCCGATCTGACGCTTGCAGAGAAACAGATGATACTGTTGGCACGGATTTTGATTCAGGATGCCAAGGTCATCATTTTTGACGAACCGACTGCACCGCTGAGTCAGGAAGAAACGGATGCATTTTTCCGAATCGTTCATCTCCTGAAGGATCGGGGTGTAGCTTGTATTTTCATTACCCATCGCCTTGCTGAAGTGACAGGTCACTGTGATCGCGTTACGGTCATGAGAGATGGACAACATGTATTTACCGGTGAAGCAAAAGGACTGACAATTAACGACTTGGTCACACAGATGCTGGGCAAACCATTCGAAGAAGAGTTTCCGAAGACGGAAGCACCCGTGGGAGAACTGTTACTGGAGGCACGTGGGCTTCGTCGTGGAGTGAAGGTCAAGGGTGTTGACCTGTCTGTACGCCGAGGTGAAGTCCTCGCTGTAGTGGGTCTGGTAGGCGCTGGTAAAACGGAAAGCTCTCGCTTGCTCATTGGCGCAGATCGACTGGAAGGAGGCGAGATCCGGCTTAACAACCGTAACCTCCGCCTGACTCAGCCTGCGGATGCTGCGGCTCTAGGGATTGTTTCTGTACCGGAGGAGCGACGTAAACAAGGAATTCTGATTCAGGAGAACGTGGAACGGAATTTAAGCCTGCCTTTGCTTAGTCGCCTCAGTACAATGGGGTTTGTGAGCCGCAAACGGGAGCGTCAGAATGCGGAGTCATTGGTGAAACAGCTCGGAATTAAGACATCGTCAGTAAAGCAGGAAGTAAAGTATTTAAGCGGTGGTAATCAGCAGAAGGTAGCCATTGGTAAATGGCTTAATGCGGATGCAGATGTATTTATATTTGATGAGCCAACCAAGGGCGTGGATATTGGGGCGAAAAGTGACATTTTCCGCATCATCAATGAATTGGCATTGGCAGGCAAGGGCGTAATCTATTTCACCTGTGAACTGGATGAAGGCATGGGGATTGGTGACCGCATTGCCGTCATGTGCGAAGGTGTTATCGTAAAAGAGTTCAAGCGGGGCGAGACTAACCAAGAACAGCTGCTATACTATGCAAGCGGTGGACAAGAGGTGCAATCATGAAGGATAAATCACTGGATTTTGCGTTCCGTTACGGGGCGATCATTGTCATCATAGGTGTTATCGCATTTTTCGGCATTAAATTGCCTTATTTCTTTACGTACAGTAATTTAACTGATATTTTGGGCTCGATCTCTATCGTTACGTTTGTAGCAATCGGTGTTACGTTATCTCTCATTGTGGATGGGTTTGATCTCTCCGTAGGGGCGACCGTCTCATTAACAACCGTCGTTACGGCTTCATTAATGATCTGGTATCAGCAACCGCTCGCAATCGTAATTATCGTGCCACTGATCATTGGAGCTGTTATTGGTTTACTGAACGCTTTGCTGATTGTGAAATTGCGTATTCCTGATCTGTTAGCTACCCTTGCCACGATGTACATCATTGGAGGCATTCACAAAACGTATGCACAGGGATACACCATTTATAATCACATGCAGTTCCCTGATGGAAGCAAAGCTGCGGGAGAGATGGACCCGACATTTCTGCTTATAGGGCAGGGTAAATGGCTGGGTATGCCGATATCAGTCATCCTGCTGCTTATTGCGGTCATCGGTGTGCATATCTTTTTGACGTATACGAAATATGGGCGCCAGATGTACATTACAGGTGGTAATGAGGAAGCTGCGCGCCTGTCCGGCATCAAGGTAAAAAAGGTGCGTACGCTCGCCTATGTAGCCGCTGGAGTGTTTGCAGCAATCGGTGGTATCATCTATGCTTCCAAAGTAGGGTCCGGGCAGATTGATGCGGGATCACCGTTGTTAATGGAATCCGTAGCTGCTGTATTTGTCGGTTTCTCTGTATTTGGCGCGGGTAAACCCAATGTCATCGGAACCTTCATCGGTTCGGTTCTGATTGGTGTACTTGTGAACGGATTGACGATGATGAACGTACAGTATTTCACGCATGATATTGTAAAAGGTGGGGTTCTTGTACTTGCCCTGGCGGTTACATTTTACGTCTTAAACCGCAACCGGACTTGAAATTGTGGGCTGTCTGTATTAGTATGAAATTTGTTCGGCGTCTGAAATGCCCTTGGTTTCAGGCGACATTCTGCCGAAAATGACTGTTGACCGCTGGCGGAGATTTGTGTTCATCGCTCAAGATGTACGTAGATTTTTTGCGTATGAACGTATATTTCGCTATAAAACGGAAACACAGTATAACATTCAGGACATTGATTCAGGAGGTGAAAAACAAATGAACAAATCAGACTTGATTACACACGTATCCGAAGCGACTGAATTGTCCAAGAAAGATGTAACGAAAGCGGTTGATGCCGTATTCGAAGCAATCTCTGAGGCTCTTCAAAGCGGAGATAAAGTACAATTGGTTGGTTTTGGGAACTTCGAAGTTCGCGAGCGCTCTGCACGTAAAGGACGCAACCCGCAAACAGGTGAAGAAATCGAAATTCCTGCGAGCAAAATTCCTGCGTTCAAACCAGGTAAAGCGCTCAAAGACGGAATTAAATAAGATTTCTACATATTCCATATGTCGACAAAAAGACCGTGACTTGTTCACGGCCTTTTCTTTTGCCCTTTAATGATGATTCTTTCGGGTATCCGAGGGTTCAGGATCATCCGGTTGCCCGGCATAAGCAACGAGAATCAATTCTTCGCCAGCAGCTGCAGACAGATGCTGTTCAATTTCTTTTAACTGATGAATATGCTCGTCTGTGAGTGCGGCAGGGGTGTACTTCATGCAGATTCTCCTTTCTGTGATATACAACTGTAGTATGACCCGAGGAAAGCCGATTCTTGCGGTTCATTCGCATAAGGCACTGGTTGACAAATGAAACAATCTTAATCATCATTAACGCTATCGAACTAGAAAAGGGGACGTGCGTGATGGATCATCCAACCGGCAATGATTATATTGTAATTAAGGCAGAGGAAAATGGTGTCCAGGTGATCGGATTAACCCGAGGTCAGGATACACGTTTTCATCACACCGAAAAATTGGACAAGGGTGAAGTAATGTTTGCCCAGTTTACCACTCATACTTCAGCTATTAAAATCCGGGGCAAAGCCACGCTGATTACCAAGCATGGACAGATTGAATCGGAGTAATGGACGGTTGAATACGATCAAATGAAGATTGCAGGCATAGCCTGCTTTTTTTCATTGTACAATGAGGTATGAGCCTTTACCGGACAGACTACACTAACAGGTAAAGGCAGGGAGGCGTATATGAATCCGCGGATGATTGTTACTGCTTCAATGCTGGCAACGGTTGCGGCGGTCTTTCTGCTTGTTGCAATACAAACCTTACATATGCGTACATCAGGCGGAGAAAACGTTCAGCCAGTCTCCGCATCACATCAACCAGTCCAGCTAACGGAGGACAATCTCGTAGATGTGCTTAGCACCATGCAACTATCTACGCCCATTGCGAGAGTAGAATGGAAACAGTCCATTTTGACACTGGACCTCAAGGTAAAAGGCACGGGTACGAGTTACACTGAAATCTATGAGAACATGGCAGCTGTGGCGGAGCTGAGTTTTCGGACTCTGGATAACGTCGAACAGGTGCTGCTGCGTGTGATGGCAGAAGATGAATGGATGCATAAAAGACATCTGTTACTTGCGGCTGATATTCGGCGTGGAGAGTGGCCCCTGTATGCGATTGAAACATTACGTAGCTGGAAAAGCGCTACCTTTTCGGATGAATTGAAGGACTGGTTTCATCTGATGGATACCGAACTTTGGAAGAAGCAATTCGAAATGACAAGTCAGGGGTAATAGAATAGCAGGATTCAGTGCGTGCCCGTTCAACATATGATATAATATATAAGATTGTAGTGCAGAAATGGTTTAACAATGTATAGGCTCGGAGGCTGAGAATGAATTCATATCGCGTACCCCAACTAGCAAAGAAATATACGGATTACGACATGATTCGACAACATACGGAAATCCCATCATTTCCGGATAGCCGGGCACGTCTGCTGCAGGTATTTGTGGGACGCACAGACGAAAAGGTGCACCATGAGCTATACGCTCTTGCAACCTCGCTCGTTCAGTTGGCCATGGATACGCATGATCGAATCGATACCATTTCCGGAGAGCGTAGAGAACAGGAGATGCGTTCGCGTCAGCTGAATGTGCTCGCCGGGGATTATTTAAGTAGCCGTTTTTATCAATTGCTTGCCCATGCGGGCAGAATTGAAATGATTGGTAAACTCAGTGGTGCAGTTTCCGAAGTGAACGCACGCAAGATGACGCTGTATGAACGGATGAAGAAGCTTCTCGTTTCGGCTGATGAATACTTGCGTGAAACGGTACAGCTGAGGATGCAGCTGTTTCTTTCATTTACAGGCATGATTCAAGAGAATGAAGAGTCGTTATGGAACAGCCTGTTGACCGAATTCAGCTCCTGCGAGACGATCGTGGAAGAACTGAAGCGGATGAATGACGAACAACAATTTCTTCATAGCTATGCATTCTGGCATATATACGAGCATGGGAATGACGATGAGCGAACTATGCTGCGTCAGTCTGAACCGGATGCACGCGCATGGAACGCTATGGTGATGAAGTATAAGGTTGGCGAAGCTCTGCTGGACAAGCTTCGCGAGTGTACACACCGCATTCAGCTGTTGTTGCAAGACGAGGAAGGGCGAATGGGCTTGCATGAGTTACATGCAATACTTGAACCTTACTTGACATATTTGCAGCCTTCACATGCGGCAGTAAGGGAAGATTGAGGGGAGACAGACGAATGGGGAGCGGAGAGACCAAACCGAAAGAAGAATATGTCCATTCGGTTTTTCAGAGTATAGCCGGTAAGTATGATGTCATGAATGATATTCTGAGTTTCCGCAGGCATAAGGCTTGGCGTAAATTCACGATGAAAAAGATGAATATGTCCAAAGGCGATACCGGTCTTGATTTGTGCTGTGGCACATGTGACTGGACGCTCGCCATGGCAGAGGCAAGTGAAACGGGGCACATGCATGGACTTGATTTCAGCAGCAATATGCTTGAGGTTGGTCAGACGAAGATCAATGCGGTGCAGCGTCAGAAACAGATTACTCTGACACAGGGGAATGCCATGTCACTTCCTTTTGAAGATAATTCATTTGATTATGTGACGATTGGGTTCGGTCTGCGCAATGTACCTGATCTCAGACAAGTGTTGTCTGAAATGCAACGTGTGGTAAAACCGGGCGGTATGGTTGTTTGTCTGGAATTGTCCAAGCCAACATGGCAGCCGTTCAAAGGCATTTATTATTTTTATTTTGAGAAGGTTTTACCGAATCTTGCCAAAGTGTTCGCTAAAAGTTTTGAGCAATACAAATGGCTGCCGGACTCTCTGGCAATTTTTCCAGGAAGGAAGGAACTGGCAGACATTTTTGCAGAAACCGGATTGCAGCAAGTGCAGGCCTACCCTCTGACCGGAGGCATCGCGGCACTGCATATTGGAACCAAGGAGAATCAGCATGTTTAGGAAAATTCGCATCTTTTTAGAAATGATCAAGATTGAACACACGCTTTTTGCTTTACCATTTGCATTTATGGGAGCCATCCTCGGCTCCATGGTAGTGAACGGTACGTTCCCAACCTGGATGCAGATTATGTGGGTATTACTAGCGATGGTCGGTGCACGTAGTGCAGCTTTCGGTTTGAACCGGATTATTGACCAAGCCATTGATGGTAAAAATCCGCGTACTGCGATGAGAGCCATCCCGGCAGGGCTGTTGAAAAATGGTGAAGTGGTTATATTCGTCATCATCTCATTTATATTGTTATTCTGGGCCTCATCCAATCTTAATGTATTATCCATGCAGCTGTTACCCATTGCTGTGTTTATGCTGGTACTGTATTCGTACACCAAACGATTCACATGGTTATGCCATGTCGTTCTTGGAATGACGATTGGTTTGGCACCACTTGGTGGTTGGGTAGCTGTAACGGGTACGATGGATTGGACAGCGATTGTGCTGTACGTTACGATTGTGTTCTGGACAGCAGGTTTTGATATTATCTATGCATGTCAGGATCTGGAATTCGATCAGGGAGAGGGTCTTCATTCCATACCTTCCCGTTTTGGCTTAGCCAAATCATTGCAGATCGCCAAGTTCTTCCATGTGGTTACAGCGGTTGGTTTTCTTGCGTTATTGTTAATGACAGATCTGAGCTGGTGGTATGGCGCAGGCATGTTGGTTACGTATGGAATTCTTTTCTATCAACACTATATTGTATCGCCTAATGATATGAGCCGTGTTCAAACGGCATTCTTTACCATGAACAGTTTGCTCAGTTTAATCGTATTTACGTTTACTTTGATTGATCTGGCGGTGAAGTAATGGTACAGCAGCCGGACAATAAACGACTGGTTGTCGGAATTACCGGAGCGAGTGGCAGTATATATGGCATTCGATTAATTGAAACGCTGCTTGATCTGGATTATACCGTTCATCTGGTCATATCCAATGCAGGGTGGCGTGTATTGAAAGAAGAAATGGACTGGGATGTGACGAATCGAGACGCGGTGCTGGAAGAAAAATTCGGCAACCGTGCCGGATCTCTGATCTATCATCCTGTGAGTGATATAGGGGCCTCCATCGCAAGTGGTTCTTATTTGGCCGAAGGCATGATTATCATGCCTTGTTCCATGGGAACTCTCTCATCCATCGCGCAAGGATCTTCGGATAATCTGATGTCCCGCGCAGCTGATGTCATGATGAAAGAAGGAAGGACGTTGATCCTCGTACCACGTGAGACGCCTCTTCATGCGATCCATCTGGAAAACATGTTGAAGCTCTCCCGTCTTGGTGTACGAATGATACCAGCTATGCCCGCTTTTTATTACAAACCTCAGAGTATGGATGAGTTGATTCTGTTTTTGGTGGGGAAAGTGCTGGATAGCTTGCGCATCCCACATCAACTTTTTAAAAGATGGGGAGAACCGGATGAACGGGGATAACGATTGTGTCCGATCCACGGCTGTCATTTTTGACAGGGCGTTGGACGGTGTCGTTGTCCCCCGAATCCCGGGGTATTGGTGAGTGCTGATGGTTAGTCTTCTTATACCACAGTCTTGACCCATGCTCCGGCAACTTCTGTACTTTTGTTTCAGAACAAGTCGCAGAGTTTAATTCCCGGGTGTCGGCCATGACATTCGAAGAAGAATAATACGTTAGATTACCTTATAGAAGAACACAAGCAAGAACGGTAAGCCTGGTTTTTCGTGATGCCTGCAGGCCCGACTTGCTGGAGGGGAAGGTAAGCATGGATTTATGGACTGACAATACGCTGATACGGGTGAACGAATGAAACTATTGGATATTTTCGGGTTGTTAAAAAAGGACATGGATTACATTGAGAAAGAGTTGTATCGCAGTGTTCGAGGAGAACAGAAGCTGCTTAGTGAAGCGTCTCTTCATCTGCTTAAAGCAGGAGGAAAACGGTTGCGGCCCGTTTTTGTGTTACTTGGCGGGAAATTTGGTACATATGATATTGAACGTCTGAAGTTGGTTGCGGTTCCGCTGGAACTCATTCATTCCGCTTCCCTTGTTCATGATGATGTTATTGATAATGCGGAGACACGTCGTGGGAAACCCACGGTGAAGTCAAAATGGGATAATCGGATTGCCATGTACACTGGAGACTATATCTACGGTAAGGCACTTGAAATGACTTCAGGATTATCCGACCCGGCTATTCATCGCATACTTGCCAAAGCCATGGTACAGATGTCCATCGGTGAGATGGAGCAGATTCGGGACTTTTTCAATACGGGACAAAGTGTCCGTAACTATCTGCTACGGATTCGCCGTAAAACAGCACTTCTGATTGCGGTCAGTTGTCAGTTAGGGGCTTTGGCCACACGTGCCCCTGAGCATGTATCTTCTCTGCTGTATACTTATGGCTACAATGTGGGGATGGCTTTCCAGATTCAAGATGATGTACTTGATCTGGTAGGTACGGAGAAACAACTTGGCAAGCCACCTGGCAGTGACATGAAGCAGGGGAATATCACTCTTCCTGTGCTGTATGCGCTCCAAGAAACTGAGCTGCGTGAACCTCTGCTGAAGGAGATTTCCCGTGTCCAGCATGAGGAAGGACGGGCGAGTGCCTCGGACGCAATTGGAATGATTCGCCAAAGTCAAGGAATTGCTAAAGCAGAAGCCCTTGCTGACCGATATATGAAGAAAGCGCTCGATGCTCTGGATCAGCTGCCTAACATCAAGACGACCAAAAACTTGCGTGATATCGCTCATTTTGTGGTGAAACGTACACATTAAACATTGTATGACCCAAGACTCACAAACACAGATAAACAGATGTGTGAAATTCCTCATTGGGAGGATTTGGACATGTATGTTACAATCAGAGGGATTGCGTTTACATAGTGATTAACTTTGAACCGTGAGTGAGGAGTGAGCTGATGGATCGTACATTTTTGATGGTGAAGCCGGATGGTGTGCAGCGTGGTTTGATCGGTCGAATTATTAGCCGTCTGGAAGACAAAGGATTTAAGTTGGTGGCAGGTAAATTGGTGCAGATGTCTGAGGATCAGGCAAAACGCCATTATGCTGAACATGAGGGCAAACCCTTTTTCGATGATTTGGTTTGTTTTATCACATCTGGGCCTGTATTTGCCATGGTGTGGGAAGGGGACGATATTGTGGCGCTTGCCCGCATTGTCATCGGAAAAACCAATGTGAAGGAAGCCGCTCCGGGTACCATTCGCGGAGACTTCGCCAGCCACACACCACATAATCTGATTCATGGGGCAGATTCGCCGGAAAGTGCTTCCCGTGAAGCAGCAAATTTCTTTGCTTCAGATGAACTGGTGGTATACGACAAGAGCATCGCAGCCTGGTTGTAATTATTAGCCAAAAGGGTGATACACGATGCTGGAGCAAGAACAACTACTAGACCCGGATTACACCGGATTCATTCGTAAAATCAAAGAGAGCACAGGCATTGATCTTGCTCAATACAAGGAAGGCCAGATGAAAAGAAGGCTGACCACACTTCGCAACAAAAACGGGTTTCATACATTTTCTATCTTTTTTGAGGCTATGCAGAAAGATAAATCATTGTTCTACGAGTTCCTTGATCGCATGACGATTAACGTGTCGGAATTCTGGCGTAATCCCAATCGTTGGGAAGTACTGCGGGACGAGATCCTGCCTGAGCTGCTGGGTTCCAAGCGTCGTGTCAAAGTGTGGAGTGCAGCCTGTTCAACAGGTGAAGAACCATATACACTTGCCATGATTCTGGACACGATGGGTATTTTGAAGGACAGCTCCATTACGGCAAGCGACCTGGATGAAGGTGCATTGGCCAAAGCCAAGGAAGGGCGTTATATGGAACGCTCACTTAAGGATGTGCCCAAGGAAACGGCGAACCGTTACTTCAAGCAGGATGGCTTGGTATACCGTATTGATGAGCAACTCAAAAATTCGATCAAGTTCATGAAACAAAATTTGCTGGTGGACCGTTTTGACGATGGGTACGATCTGATTGTGTGCCGGAATGTCATGATCTATTTTACCGAGGAAGCCAAAAACCTGTTGTATCACAAATTTGCAGCAAGTTTGCGTCCAGGCGGTATTTTGTTTGTGGGCAGTACGGAGCAGATCTTCTCCCCGGGACAATATGGTCTGGAGACAGCAGAGACATTCTTCTATCGGAAGAAATAATGATATTGGTTGTTGAGCCGTCTGAAGCACATGTACATGTGTTCAGGCGGTTATTTGTATATTAAGTTCAAGAAAGAGCCGACTTTCTTGTCAAAGCCGGTCAGCTATACTATAATAAGCAAAGAAATTATGGGATTTTAGCAATGTGAAGTTTAACAGTTTAAAGGGGGAACGTATTATGAGTTTACGCTATTTAACCGCAGGGGAGACGCACGGACCCCAATTGACCGCTATTATTGAAGGATTGCCAAGTAATTTGACGATTAACTTTGAAGAACTGAATTTCCAGCTTCACCGCCGCCAGAAAGGTTATGGCCGTGGACGTCGGATGCAGATCGAGAAGGATCAGGCCAATTTCGTTGGTGGTATCCGTCACGGATATACAACAGGTGCTCCAGTAGCGCTGGTTGTTCAAAATAATGACTGGAAACATTGGCAGAATATTATGAATATTGAGCCGATCGAAGGCAGTGACGAAGAGAAACGGCGCGTTCATCGTCCGCGTCCTGGACACGCCGATCTGAACGGTGGACTCAAGTATAATCTCAAAGACTTGCGTAATGTACTGGAGCGTTCCAGTGCGCGTGAGACAACGGTACGTGTGGCATGTGGTGCCATTGCACGTCAGTTCCTGGCTGAATTCGGGATTAAGGTAGCTGGGCGCGTGCTTCGCATCGGAGAGATCGAAGCTCCTTACCATGACCTTCCGATTGATGAACTGATCGCAGTGACAGAAGCTTCCTCTGTACGTGTCACAGATGCTGAGACAGAGAAGAAGATGGAAGCCTACATTGACCAGATCAAACAGGAAGGTGACTCCATTGGAGGAATTGTAGAGTGTATCGTTGAAGGTGTGCCTGTTGGTTTGGGAAGTTATGTTCAATACGATCGCAAGCTGGACGCACGAATCGCTCAAGGTGTAATGTCCATTAATGCATTCAAAGGTGTAGAGATTGGTATTGGATTTGAAGCCGGAGTCATTCGTGGATCACAGGTGCATGATGAGATCATGCATACGGATGAGCGCGGCTACCATCGGGCAACCAACCGTCTCGGTGGATTCGAAGGTGGGATGACGAACGGTATGCCAGTGGTTGTACGTGGTGTGATGAAGCCGATCCCAACGTTGTATAAGCCACTGCAAAGTGTCGATATTGATACGAAAGAAGCATTCACGGCTCAGGTTGAACGTTCAGACGCTTGTGCTGTACCCGCAGCGAGTGTGGTTATGGAGCATGTCGTAGCGTGGGAAATTGCCAAAGCATTCCTGGAGAAATTCGGCGGGGATTCGATGGAAGAGATCCGTGCGAACGTGGCCAGCTATAACGCTCAGCTGGAGAATTACTAATATGCGTCAGCTGACGGTACAGTTGGAGGAACGCTCATATCCGATACTGATTGGTAGCGGCCTATTGGCGCAAGCACCTCAATATTTTGAGAAATATGGCTTGACCAAAAAAAGTCCGTTACTCATCATTACAGATGAAAATGTGGCACCCAAATACTTGTCAGGTTTGGAGCAAACGCTGCGTACGGCTGGTTATACAGTCGTATCGGCGGTTGTCCCCTCTGGTGAAACATCGAAATCCCTTTCGGTGTACCAGGATATGATGACTGTCGCTATCGAAGGCAAACTGGATCGGAGCTCTGCGATTCTGGCCCTAGGTGGGGGTGTCGTAGGTGATCTGGCTGGCTTTGTTGCTGCTACATATATGCGTGGAATCAAGTTTGTTCAAGTACCTACAACGATTTTGGCGCATGACAGCAGTGTGGGCGGCAAAGTAGCTGTCAATCATCCGCTGGCCAAAAATATGATCGGTGCATTCCACCAGCCCGAGCTAGTGCTCTATGATGTGGACACACTTCAATCCTTGCCACCACGAGATGTATCGGCAGGGTTGTCAGAGATGTTGAAGCATGGACTAATCCGTGATGAGGCTTTTGCACATTGGTGTGAGGAGCATGCGGAAGAGTTGCTTGCGCTTAATCCGGAAGCATTGGGATACGGCTTGGAGCGCGGTTGTGGTATTAAGGCAGAGATTGTATCCAGAGACGAACGGGAAAATGGAGAACGTGCGTTGTTGAACCTGGGACATACGATAGGTCATGCCATTGAAGCGATTGCAGGTTATGGAGAATTCCTGCACGGAGAAGCGATCTCGATCGGTATGGCTGGATCAGCATTGCTTGGTGAGAAGCTTGGTGCGCCAGCAGGGCTCTATGAAGATACGGTCCGCATGCTGCGTTCACTTCGCCTTCCAACAACGATGCCTGCGCATCTCGACACGGATGCATTAATGGAAGCGATGATGCATGACAAAAAGTTCCGTGAAGGTCATATGGTGTTTATCATTCCTGATCGGATTGGAGCTGCAAGAATTGTGAAGGACGTACCTGTGGCGGCGGTTCGGGACGTCATCGAAATGCTCAGGAAGGGAGAATAACAGCAATGGTCACACGGGGAATTCGCGGGGCTACAACAGTCACGCATAACAACGAAGAACAGATTTTGAAGGAAACGGCTGTATTGTTGCAGGAGATCGTGGATCGCAATGAGATCCAACCGGAAGATATCTGCAGTGTATGGATTACGTTAACTGGGGATCTGGATGCTGCTTTCCCGGCAAAAGCTATTCGCCAACTGGACGGCTGGGAGCTTGTACCACTGATGTGTGCACTGGAAGTTCCGGTTAAAGGTGCCTTGGCACAGTGCATCCGTTTCATGGTACATGTGAATACGAACAAGAGTCAGAATGAAATCAATCATGTGTACCTGAATGGTGCACAGGCATTACGTCCAGATCTGGCAGCACCTTCTGGTTCTTAAGCAAGTGGGTTGTCAAACCGGTTATAATGATGTATAGTGAAAACCAGTTGAGTAGAGTAGAGATTGAGCTGAGAGCAGCTGAGCTAGTGGAGTATATAGCAGAGTCCAGTGGGTGGTAACCGGGGCAACAGAAACCGGTCAACTGATTCACGGTACGTCGTGCTACGGAATAGGTAACAGGAACAGGGCGAACAAATTTGTCTTAGGGCATCTTTTGTTTTGATATATTTTGGTACAAACACAATCAATGTACTCTTCCTTATTAATGAAATATTGGACTGAGTGGTTGACGTGTTATGACTGAAGTATTTACCTGATTGAATGATGTGACTTCCATCGATTCAGCAACCTGTGCATAATCCGACAGCGAAGTATAGGGACTTGTTATTTATGAAGCATCACCCTGTTAAATACAGCTTATAACCAAACCTCTACCTGATGGTAGAGGTTTTTTTCGTATATACAACTTTTTTCTACCCCTATAAGTTCAACTGAACTTTTACACAAAAACGCAGAGGACAGAAATAACGTGAAGAAGCGGAGCGTTCGCGTTTATCACCGGATTTTCCCTTTAGAAAGGGATCAAAAAAATCTGGGGATAACAGCGATCGGAAGGTTGTTCTGTCATTGGAGTGCTCAGTGTAAACCTCTTTTAGTTGAACTTATATAAATCTGAAAGGACGTGATCTGATGATAACGCCAAACGTTAATCAAGTACTAAAAATGTCGAATGAGTATAATCTGATTCCGGTAGTCAAACGGATTCTGGCAGACATGGAGACCCCGATTCGAATATTCCGCCGTTATGCTGACAACGACCGTGCATTCCTGCTGGAAAGTGTAGAGGGTGGTATTCAATGGGCGAGATACTCGTTCATCGGTACAGATCCGTTCCTGATGATTTCGGCGAAGAAAGGCCGGATTGTTGTTGAAGAAGCAGGGAAGACCCGTGAATTGCCAGGCAAACCGATTGAAGAACTGAAAGCATTGCTGCGTAAGTACCGCAGCCCGAAAGATGATGAACTGCCACCATTCACAGGTGGAGCAATTGGATTCTTCGGATACGATCTGCTTTCCTATTATGAGAAGCTTCCGGCTCACGCGCTGGATGATCTGAATATGGATGACATTCGTTTTATGTTCTGTGACCAGATTATCGTGTTTGACCATGTGAAGCAGCAAATGCTGTTAGTCGGTAATGTACACGTCAAAGACGGAGCGACGGATGATGAGATACGGCAGGCGTATGCAGTGACATCGGAGAAGCTGGAGCAGGCCGCAGAACGTTTGCAGCAGCAAGGACCCGGGGAAAACCTGAATCCGCGTTCCATTCCGGGAGACGTGGAGCTGGGGGACATTCGCTCCAATCTTACGAAGGAGCAGTTTATCGGCAATGTGGATCAAGCCAAAGAATACATCCGCGCAGGTGATATTTTTCAAGTGGTATTATCCCAGCGCTTTCATATCGATACGGAAGTTTCTCCGCTTCACGTGTATCGCGTGCTTCGGACGCTAAATCCATCGCCTTACATGTACTACCTCAAGATGGATGATGAGATTATCGTTGGCACCTCGCCGGAGGCACTGGTCAAGGTGGACGGAAATCGTGTGGGGACACGACCAATTGCAGGCACACGTCCAAGAGGGGCGACAGAAGCGGAAGATCGTGCACTTGCTGCAGATCTGCTCCAGGATGAGAAGGAACGTGCAGAACATTTGATGCTGGTAGATTTGGGCCGTAACGATCTGGGCCGTGTATCCAGCTTCGGCAGTGTGAAGTGTGACATGTTCATGGAGATTGAACGGTATTCTCACGTTATGCACATGGTATCCAACGTTACGGGCGAGCTTAGAGACGATAAGGATTTCTTCGATGCATTCCTCTCATGTTTGCCTGCGGGTACCGTATCCGGTGCACCGAAATTGCGTGCGATGGAGATTATCGCGGAACTGGAGAAAGAGGCACGGGGTGCCTATGCAGGAGCGATCGGATACCTCGGATTCTCGGGTAACATGGACTCCTGTATTACGATTCGTACGATTATTTTCAAAAAAGGAAAAGCATATGTTCAGGCCGGAGCGGGAATCGTGTGGGATTCTGTGCCTGAGAATGAATACGAGGAAACGGTTAACAAAGCCAAAGCGCTGCTTAAGGCCATTCGAACAGCAGAAGCAATGTTTCCTGCCAAAGACAAAGACAGCACGTTGAGACTGGCGAATGCAGACTATTTTGTCACACCAGCGGCCGCTAAGAACTGAGAGAGAGGAGAGACCGGAGATGAACATGAACCCAATGATGAATGAGAAATCAGTAACACCCGTAGCTGAGATTGCTCGTGAGGAGGGCATGAAGAATGGCCTGGCAAAGGTTTTGGAGGGCGGCCATTTGGAGCAAGCCGAAGCACGAGATTTGATGTATTTGATCATGAGAGGTGAGGCAACGCCGGCTCAAATCGGAGGTTTGCTGATGGCGCTGCGGATGAAAGGGGAAACGGTGGATGAGATCACCGGTTTTGCTGAAGCGATGCGTGGTCAAGGCGGACGAATTCTCACGGATGGCAGCGGCTTGCTGGACACTTGTGGAACAGGCGGTTCGGGTATTCACAAATTCAATATTTCCACAGCATCTGCCATCATTGCTTCGGCCGTCTCGGTTCGGGTCGCTAAACATGGCAACCGTTCCGCTTCAGGCAAAGCTGGAAGCGCTGATGTATTAGAGGCACTCGGTGTAAATATTCATCTGAACGGTGAGCAGGCCAGACAATGTCTGGATGATATCGGAATCTGCTTCTGTTTTGCCCAGGTATATCACCCTTCCATGCGGCATGCAGCAGGACCAAGAAAAGAGCTGGGTGTTCGTACCATTTTCAACATGCTCGGACCTTTAACCAATCCTGCAGGAGCGGATCGCCAATTGCTTGGCCTGTATGATCGTTCCCGGACGCCGATGATTGCTGAAGTACTGAATCGTCTTGGTCTCAAAAGAGCGTTGGTCGTGGCCAGTCATGATGGTCTGGATGAAATCAGCATCTCGGCACCGACTCAGGTATCTGAACTTCGCAATGGTGAAGTGCACACCTATGATATTGATCCACGTGATATGGGTTTGTCTCTGCATCCGCTCGAAGCAGTGCTTGGAGGAGATGCGGCACAGAATGCCGAAATTATTAAGAGGATCTTCCAGGGTGAGCAGAGTGCCTACCGAGATGTCGTTCTGCTGAACGCCGGAGCATGCATCTATGTATCCGGTCTTGCAGATAGCATTGCAGAAGGGGTGACACTTGCCGCAGAAGCGGTAGATTCGGGGAAAGCTGCCGGGAAGCTTGAACAGTTAATTCATACAACGGAGGCGTACAGTCATGTATCTTGATCGAATCGTTGCAACCAAACATAAAGAAGTTGAAGTTCTGGCACAAACATTTCGCATGGATGAAGCTATCCAAAAAATCGAACAACTACCCGCAACCCGGGGGTTCGAACAAGCATTATCGAGCAGACGCAATCGCAAACTCGGTCTTATCGCTGAAGTGAAGAAAGCTTCGCCTTCCAAAGGGTTGATCCGTTCGGATTTTCATCCGGTAGAGATAGCTGCTGCTTATGAACGAGCGGGGGCAGACTGCATCTCCGTATTAACAGATGTGTCGTATTTCCAAGGAAATAATGAGTACTTGCAGGCTATCCATCAGGCGGTGAATATTCCGCTATTACGCAAGGATTTTATTATAGATGAACGACAGATTGCCGAGGCAAGATTGCTGGGTGCAGATGCAATTCTGCTGATTGCCAGCATTCTGACACCAGAAAAGATTCGTCAATATCTGGAATTCGCCAAAAGTCTGGGGCTGGATGCCTTAATTGAAGTCCACGATCGGACAGAACTGGAGCAAGTATTGGAAATTCCGCAGGCAACCCTTGTGGGCATCAACAATCGCAATTTGAAAACATTCGAAACCAGTCTGAATACGACACTGGATTTGATGGAATTGATTCCGAGTGGTGTCACCTTGATCAGTGAAAGTGGAATTGATGGACCAGAATCAACAGTACCTCTGATCCAAGCAGGTGTTCACGGTATTCTCGTAGGGGAGCACCTCATGCGTAAGGATGATGTCGAGGCAGCTGTATATGATCTGATGGGACCCAAATGATGAATACCTCCATACAAGATGGCAAAGGCGACAGTCAGTCAGAACTGAGAAACCCGCTGCCAGCGGCCGTAAAAATATGTGGACTTCAGGACGTTGAAGTGCTAAAATCGATGATAAACTTGCCTGTGGATTACATTGGTGTTGTTTTTGCCAAGTCACGCCGCCGAATCGAACCTGAGCTGGCTGCTATATTAAGAACGGTGCTGTTCGAATGGTCTGCTTGTGATCGACCGAAGCTTGCCGGTGTATTTGTGAATCCTACTCTCGAAGAGCTGGAACACATTATGGAGGTCGTTCAACTGGATGTTATTCAACTGCATGGACAAGAGACTGCGGAATTTTGCCAGCAGGTGAAGCAACGGTGGAATGCCGAGGTGTTCAAAGCTATTTCTTTTCCAAAAGATGAAACGGGTTCGGAAGCTGATGATACAGCCATAACGGCTCTTGATGCTTACGATAAATTCGTGGATGCGATATTGCTCGATACCTATGATCCTCAGTATGGAGGAGGCTCCGGCAAAACCTTTGCCTGGGAACGTATTCCTGCCTATGCCGAATGGGCGAAAAGTCACAGCATTGGGATGTTCGTTGCAGGAGGTTTGCAGCCGGATAATGTACAACAACTAATACAGACATATGCACCTTTCGGCGTCGATGTATCCAGCGGCGTGGAGACTGAAGGTGTGAAAGATATCGCCAAAATTACAGCATTCGTAGAAAGGGTGAAGCAGGCATGACACATCAATTGCCGGATCAACACGGGCGTTTCGGTCCCTTCGGAGGCCGCTTTGTACCCGAGACACTAATGAACGCACTCATTGAACTAGAGGAAGCCTATAGCCACTTCTCGGAAGACGAGGATTTTAACAAGGAACTGAACTATCTGCTAAGCGAGTACTCTGGACGTGAAACGCCATTGTACCATGCAGAGCAATTATCTCGTCGGTTGGGCGGACCTAAAATTTATCTGAAACGTGAAGATCTGAATCATACAGGTGCACACAAAATTAATAACGCCATTGGACAAGGTTTACTTGCCAAACGTATGGGCAAAAAGAAAGTGATTGCCGAAACGGGAGCAGGCCAGCATGGCGTTGCAACGGCGACAGTAGCTGCATTGCTCGGACTGGAATGCAAAGTATTTATGGGCGAAGAGGATACACAGCGACAGCAGTTAAACGTATTTCGGATGAAGCTGCTTGGAGCAGAGGTGATTCCGGTGACGTCTGGAACACGTACATTGAAGGATGCAGGTAATGAAGCACTTCGTTATTGGGTCAGCAATGTGGAGGATACGTTCTATGTCCTCGGATCCGTTGTTGGTCCCCATCCTTATCCGATGATGGTTCGGAATTTCCAGCGTGTGATCGGTGACGAGACCCGTCGTCAGATTCAGGAGATCGAAGGACGTTTGCCAGATGTGATTGTAGCCGCTGTCGGTGGCGGTAGTAATGCAATCGGGATGTTCTATCCATTTATCGGTGATCAGGATGTGAAACTTGTTGGCGTTGAGGCCGCAGGCAAAGGGGTAGATACCGAGTATCACGCGGCGACAATGAGCAAAGGTACGCATGGTGTATTCCAGGGCTCCATGAGCTACTTGTTGCAGGATGAATATGGACAAGTACAGGAGGCACATTCCATCTCGGCCGGGCTTGATTATCCGGGTGTTGGTCCGGAACACTCCTATCTCAAAGATATTGAGCGGGCGAAATATGTACCGATCACGGACCAGGAAGCTCTGGATGCTCTGCAATTGCTATGCCGGACGGAAGGAATCATTCCTGCTCTTGAGTCTGCACATGCGGTTGCTCAAGTTGTTAAATTGGCGCCTGAACTCACAGCGGACGATATCGTTGTCATCTGTCTGTCGGGACGTGGAGACAAGGATGTTGAATCCATCATGAAATACACGGGAGGCGACTTGGCATGAATCTGATGGACCAGACCTTCCAGCAATTGAAGGAACAGAATCGAACGGCACTTATCCCCTTTCTAACCGTTGGAGACCCGGATGTGGAGACAACGATCGATATCATCAAGGAGCTTGAGCAGGCCGGAGCAGACATTCTGGAACTGGGTGTTCCGTATTCCGATCCGCTAGCGGATGGACCCGTCATTCAGCGTGCTTCCGAACGTGCATTGAAGAGCCGGGTTACCATTCGTACTGTCATGGAGACCGCTGCAAAAGCTCGTGAGGCAGGTGTGAAACTGCCTTTTGTGCTGTTCACCTATTATAATCCGGTGTTGCAGACTGGACTGGATGTGTTCTTTGAAGAGTTGGTCAAACACGATATTAGCGGCATGATCATTCCGGATCTGCCAATTGAGGAATCGGAAGAAATGCGTGAGCGTGCACATCGTGCCGGTGTACATCTGGTTCCGCTCGTTGCACCTACGTCTAATGAACGGATTGAGCGGATTGTAACGGGAGCGAGCGGATTTATCTATTGCGTTTCTTCCCTTGGTGTAACCGGAGAGAGGGCTTCTTTCTTTGATGGTGTAGAAAGCTTCATCGAGACGGTGAAAAGTCTGACAGACCTTCCGGTGGCGGTAGGTTTCGGTATCTCCAGTCATGAGCAAGTGGCGCATTTCTCCCGTATCTGCGATGGCGTTGTTGTAGGAAGTGCTATCGTTCGTCAGGTGGAAGACGCGATTCCTTTGCTAGGAAATCCCGATACGCGTGAAGCGGGACTGTTGCAAATTCGCAACTTTGTGGCACAATTAAAAGGATAGGAATGTCCTGAAAGTACATTCTTTGGACACGTGCAGTACAAGGTTAATCGTGTCCAACATTATTTCAATAACAGGAGGCGGTCGGGTTGAAACCGAAATCCCAGATTGTCAATCTGCCTGTGTACCAGCCGGGCAAACCGATTGAAGAAGTGAAACGTGAACTGGGGCTTGAACAAGTCATCAAGCTGGCTTCCAACGAAAACCCATACGGCAGTTCTCCTGCCGCTCTGGAAGCCATTACGAGAGAAATGACTAATATAAGCATATACCCTGACGGTAGCTCAGTTGAGCTGACAGGGGTCCTTGCCAAGCATCTTGGCGTGGAGCGGAACAATCTGATATTTGGTTGTGGTTCCGATGAGATTATTGCTTTGATCACGAGAGCTTTCTTCTTACCGGGTGACGAGACCATTATGGCTGATCAGACATTCTCCGTATACAAAAGCAATGCAGATATTGAAGGTGCCGTAACCATCGAAGTGCCTCTGAAGGATGGAACGCATGATCTGAGCTCCATGCTTGCACAAATCAATGACAAGACCAAAGCAGTATGGGTATGTAACCCAAATAACCCTACCGGAACAATTATTTCCGAACAGGAACTTATCGCATTTATGGACCGCGTGCCTGCTCATGTGATGGTTATACTGGACGAAGCGTACTATGAATTCGTAACCGATGAAGCATATCCACAAAGTGTGCCATTAATTGAACGGTACCCGAATCTGGTCATTCTGCGGACGTTCTCCAAAATTTACGGTTTGGCTTCGCTCCGGATTGGGTACGGTATTGCACGTCCCGAAATTATTGATTTGATTAACCGTGTACGTGAGCCATTTAACACTTCGCGTTTTGGACAGGTGGCAGCAACGGCTGCACTACTGGATCAGGAGTTTGTTCAAGAGTGCTCGAAGCGGAATGCAGCGGATCGGGATTTTCTGCAAAATGAATTTACGCGGTTGGGATTGTCGTATTTCCCTTCGCAGGGTAACTTTATTATGGTTGATCTGAATATGCCTTCGGCAACGGCGTTCCAATCCTTGCTCAAACAAGGCATTATCGTTCGCCCAGGATTCCACGTATATCCAACATACATTCGTGTGTCCGTCGGAACATCAGAACAGAACCGTGCATTTGTCACGGCACTGGAGAACACGCTGGCTGAGAAGGCGGTAGCACGCCCTTAATACTGGCGATGAAAGAGTGAGGACCCATGAAACTAAAAATTGCAATGATCGGTGTAGGACTCATTGGCGGATCACTGGCGCTTTGCTTCAAAGGCAAGCCAGGTGTATCCGTGATGGGCTACGCCCATTTGGAGGAACTGAAGGCCAAGTACATAGCGAGCGGTGTAGTGGATGATGCTACGCTCTCTCTGGAAGAAGCGGTAGAGGATGCCGACTTTATTTTTTTGTGTGTGCCCGTAGGTTTGCTTGAATCCTATTTCGAACAGCTCTCCAAGCTGCCATTGAAAAAAGGATGCATTATCACGGACGTAGGCAGTACCAAAGCTTCCATCGCCGCTTGTGCCGAGCATGTGCGGTTGACCGACGCTTACTTCATTGGTGGTCATCCGATGGCAGGATCGGAGCGTGCAGGCGTAGATGCGGCCTCAGCCGTGTTGTTTGAGAATGCATACTACGTCTTAACTCCTTCAGAACATGTGCCTGAGGAAGCGTACAGCAGGTTGTCTGAGCTTCTTGCGTATACGCGGGCACAGATCGTACGTGTGGAGCCACTACTGCATGATGACATTGTGGGGGCGATTAGTCATCTGCCACATGTTATTGCTGTTGCATTGGTAAATCAGGTACGTCAATATAATGAATCGAATCCACTGTATAAAATGCTGGCAGCAGGCGGTTTCCGGGATATTACCCGGATTGCGTCCAGTGACGCCATTGTATGGAGAGACATCTTGCTTAGCAACCGTGATGTGCTGCTGGGCTTGCTCAAGGACTGGAATAGCCAAATGACGGCCTTCACGGATATGCTGGAACATCAGAATGGTGAAGGCATTGAGGATGCATTCCGTCAGGCCCGCGAGTTCAGGAGTGTATTGCCAGAGCGACGTAAAGGCATGATTTCGCCGTTATTTGATCTGTATACCGATGTCCAGGATGCACCTGGTATGATCGGTAAAATCGCAACCGAGCTTGGTGCGAATGACATCAACCTGAGCAACTTGGAAATTATCGAGAACCGGGTGGATGTGCCGGGGATCATGCGTCTGTCCTTCCGTCAGGAAGAGGATATGGAACGAGCGAAGACTCTGCTGGATTCCTTGGGATATCAGGTGTGGATATAAGACGAGATAGGGGGCGAAAGCCCTCTTTTTTGTGAGGTTTTATTGGAGTTGTTCATTTGATTCTTGTCCACAAGGAAAAGGAGTTATTATCCTGAATTTCCGAAAGCTATAATGAATTCAAACAATTTTACTTAAAGTGTTGACAAAATGAAAACGTATACATATAATAAGGGTACAGTATGGTTTCTCTCCACTCCTATCCAATAACTGTATTGCTCCACGTGAGCAATGGCCGCTTATGTAAGCGGTCTTTTTTTTGTCTTAAAAGATATTTGAAAGATATTGATATGTTAATATGTACACTACTTATTACATCCTCTCTCTCTTTACATCATCCTCCTTAATCTGTTAGGATACCTTAGATCAAAAAAATATCACATTTTTGTAACCTTTTCAGAATTTCGTTCGTCTATATAAGCAAGGCCTACCAAAAAGGCTCAAAATGAAGTCATGAACGTGAAAAACACTGCATATGAATGACAGGTCGGGTTTCTGTGGAGAGCAATGGATTTGCCAGGATGATGCAGACCGTTGTACAATAAATACTGTTATGTAGAAACGTTGGGGAAATTGCCATTACATAGGGGAATTTGGCGGGAAGGCCAGTTATGGTGCTGAACGCTGTTTATATGCGGTGAGAACCGCAACTTTTTTGTGCCTGTTCGGTAATACATGGATAGAGTCGAACGGGGAGAAGCACATGGATGGGCGAGGAGGGGTCGCACTCAAATGACGGATTCCCAGTTGATTCGAGAGATCAAGGAAGGTAACCTGGAGTTATATTCCGAGCTGATGAGTCGTTATCAGCGTAAAATACTGGCTTTCGTATATCATATGTTGAAAAGTTCCAATATGGAGCTGCTTGCGGAAGATCTCTGTTCTGAGACTTTCTATAAGGCGTTCCGCAGTCTGCACTCTTTCCGTGAGGTGGATGCCTCATTCTCAACCTGGTTATACACCATTGCGAGAAATACGGTACTGAGTGAGCTTCGCAAACAGCGCAGCGGAAATGTCCCACTTGAAGAGAGCGGGATTGTGCCCGTTGCTCCTTCGGAGAATGCACCGGAGTATGCTGTACTACGCAGCGAGCGGGTGATGCTGGTTAGGGATGCGATTAACAATTTGCCGGAGAAGCAGCGTTCTGCGATTATACTCCGTGAGTATGATCAACTAGACTACCAAGAGATTGCGAATATTCTTGGGCAGAGCGTCAGTTCTGTGAAATCGCTATTATTCAGAGCAAGATCAAGCGTGAAAACTCAATTGGAACCTTATTTCTTCGAACCGGTGTACGAGCCATATGAAGGGATGAAGAACCGATGAATTGCAATGAAGCCCAGGAACTGTTTGCACTGGTCTGGGACTTGCCGGAAAATCATCCTCAGCGGATTGCATTTCATGCTCATCTCGCTGGTTGTGAAGAGTGCTCCGAGCAGTTTGAGGTCTGGGAAGAAGCTCAGATCTTGCTGCACAGCATTCCGGTTCCAGTGACAGAACAACAGGCAGAGAGAGTAAACCGTAACGTTATGGACCGGATCTACGCGGAGTCTCCATGGCTACTGCCGGAAGAGGCAAAGGTTAATCGTTTCTCTGCTGCGATTCGCAAGCATATGTCTTTGTGGATTGCCGCGTTCCTGGCTATTTTTTTATGCAGCTTTCTGTACATGGCAATGTTTAAGCCAGATGTATCAGAAGCTGAGCAAACCAAGGTTGTTGCTACAGGTATTCTGGAGACAGGGGTTGCCGGAAGCGGACCATCGTCATCTGGATTGTATCAGTACAACATGACTGGAGCGGACAGAGGAAGCATCATTGAACCTTTTGTTGTGAGCATGGGACCCGCTTATCCTCAGTATTGGATGGCCCTGTCTTTACTAGCAATAGGGATGGCTTTATTTTCTCTTGGACGTATGCATCGAACAACGAATAAACGAAAACAAGGTGCGCGTGCATAGGTAATAACCTTTCGTTCGCCGTGTGGAGAAATGAGGGATGTAAGTGCGAATCGGGCTTATTCGTCACGGTCTTACAGACTGGAATGCGGCGGGCCGTATTCAGGGGCAGACTGATATACCTTTGAATGGAGAAGGTCGTGAACAGGCCGAACGCCTGGGAAGACGTCTGCTGACGGAAGAATACCAATGGGACTATATCATCACAAGTGGATTATCACGGGCACAGAAAACAGGGGAGATTATCTCCAAACTGTTGAATGTACCTTTGCTTGAACCGGACGCACGGTTGAAAGAAAGGGCTTTTGGTCAGATTGAAGGTCTGACTTCAGAGGAGCGGGTTGCCCGCTGGGGCCAAGCCTGGGAGACGCTTGATCTGGGACAGGAGCAGATTGCGGATATCCAGATTCGTGCACTGGCATTTCTGGAAGATCTATGGTGTGCCTATCCGGATCAAAACGTGCTTATAGTCACTCATGGAGCTTTTCTGGCCAACCTGTTAACGGCCTTGTATAAAGATCGGTATACAGAACGGATTGGAAACCTGTCACTAACGATCCTGGAGAAGGAACGTGATGACTGGAGTCCGCTGTTATATAATTGTACACGACATCTGTCTCTAGACACAGCGAAACAACCTGAGTAATCCAACTTGGGTTGTTTTTTTGCGTTTTATGGGGAAAGAAAGGCTTTATATGATTTCAAACCTCTCATTTTTCTTCTGATTAACCAACTTGAGGCATAGTATGATTTTAAAACATAAAAGATTTCCAAAAAGAGGTTTAGATTGTGGGAATTCCGTCAACGATGTTTACAAAACCAAACTATTTCAGGCCCCGAATCAGCAGCCGAAGTAGTTAACGGGCGAGGCGATGGACCCATGAATCTAGCGGATATGCTTACTTTTGCCGATATTGGCCAGCTTAATCGAATAGCAGACTATTACCAATGTGAATGCAAGCCCAACTCCAAACATGAACTCATCCAGAGTATTCTCACCACATTGGGCAGCAGACCCTTTTTTGAGCAGCAGGTACGTCAACTGAATCAAGCAGATCAGCGCTTCTTGAACAACTTGTTGTTCGATCCTCGCCAGTACTATGGTATGGAAGAACTCGTTGCCATAGCTCGTCAATCGATGGATAAAAAGGAGAGTGAGGCTGGAGCAAGTCCACGTGATCTTATCGTCCGCTTCAATAAAAGTGGATGGTTGTTCAATGGGACGACGCAGCAGACCAGATATCTGTATCAGGTACCCCAGGATCTGAAATTAAGATTCAGGGATGTCCTATCCACTCATTTGCGAACAGGGATTACGAAAACAACGGAACCCCCCATGTATCGGGATGAGTATCATCTCTTGGCGGACGATCTCAAGTTGTTCCTGCAGTTTGTTCAGCAGCATGAAATTGCCCTTAACGCTGAAGGTATGATGTATCGCCGCTCTCAACAGCAGATTATGGAGCATCTGCACATCAGCGAGGAATTGGTAGGCAAGGCCGGTTGGAGGTTCGGATATGGCCGTTCGTTCAAGGATTATCCGGATCGTTTCGCCCTTCTCTACGACTATGCATTTCACCATCGGCTGGTTCGCGAAGAGCAAGGTACACTGAGGTTATCGCCAGCTGGAGAAGACAAGCTGGGGGCTGAGAAAACAGCTGAAATGATACAGCTATTTAGGTTTTGGTTAAGATTATATAAAGGCGCTATTCCAAATCTGTCCTCTATTGTGTATTGGACAGGCGAATGTGCATCTGAATGGTCAACCGCCGAGTCACTGTTTCGACAGATCGGTCCATTCATTCAGCCGTTCTATTATGATACGGCCGAGGCCATATATGATAACAGAATTATTAAAATGATGTTGCATCTTGGCATGGTCCGTATTGGGGAACACGAAGAAGGCCGGACTGTTCAGATGACAGCTTGGGGTACGCGTCTTGCTGCATCCTGTCGCTCCATCTCAGGAGACACGACACCCATTATGTTTGACAAGTGAAGGACAAGTTGCTAAAATCACTCCCAAATTAAGGAGTGATATGAATGATAATTCCATACAAAGGTATACAACCTCAGTTACATCCTTCGGTATACATAGCTGAAGGTGCAAAACTGATCGGTGATTTGAGAATGGGAGAAGAGTCTTCCGTTTGGTTCAATGCAGTCCTACGGGCTGATTTGGCTCCTATAATCATTGGAAAGCGCTGTAATATTCAAGATAATGCTGTTGGGCATGTCAACACAGACCAACCTTTGATCTTGGGAGACGATGTTTCGGTAGGACACTCAGCGATCATTCATGGTTGTTGTATTGGAACAGGGTCATTGATTGGCATGGGAGCCATTCTGCTGAATGGAGCCGACATTGGCGAATATACGCTGATTGGCGCCGGTTCTGTAGTTACTGAAAATAGTAAAATACCGCCCTATACTCTTGCTTTGGGGACACCTGCCAAAGTGATACGTGAGTTGACTGATGCTGATTTGGAGCGGATGTCCAGAACTTCACTGGGTTATGTTACCAAAGGGAAAGAATATAGGAGCTCTTAAATCCGTTTTGGAGGTGCATCCTATTGGATAAAATGAAAGTTACGTATGAAGTCATGTTGGGGCTAGCAGCTGAGATGGTGTGGGACGAAGCGCTTCGCAAACAGCGCAGCGAGAAGCTCTATTTGGAAATCGATAAAGCGTTAGCTACCGGAGACGAAGTAGCTTTCCGGAGTCTGACGGATGAACTGAGGACCATAAACTGATGGGCTAAATACATCTTTTCTGAGATAAAAGGGAATGCGCAGATGCGTGTTCCCTTTTTTGATATGTGTAATTCCAAAATGATTGTCTGGATTTATAAGATATGCTCATATATAATATGGGAATAAAATGGATAGAAAGGGGATATAGGGAATTGAAATTCAGTGAGATGACTCAAGACAGCTGGGCTGAACTGCAACTCTATCTGGATACATGCCTTATTCCATACACAGCTCTTAGCGGTGAGCAGTCGCCAGTTGAAGCTACCGAGGCACTGGAGCGGCTGAGAGATTTTTTGGATATGGTCGAAATTCCTTTCAAAGGGAGAATCATGACTTATCCAGCCTTTCATTATGCTAATTCGCAAATGTCAATGACATTAAATTCCTTGTCCGCCCAGCTTAAATCTTCAGGATTCAAATATGTGGTTATTATGTCATCTGATGGTCAGTTTGAGGGTGTGGAAATTCCATCTGCTGATTTGGTTTTGAGCCGATTAACATTAACTCGTGAGATCGGAGAAGAGGGGATTGCGAGATATGTCGGGGAGAAAATACGAGAGTTGTGGAAAAAGTGAGTTTTATGTGACAAATGTGACAATTTTACAACACTTTTTTAATAACGCTTACAATTGAACCTTAAAAATGTGTGACAAATTCTTGACGGTGTTCTAGGGCTACTATATGATTATGTATGTTCTAGTAAGTCGTGGAATTTATGAAAATGAAAACGTTTGAGAGAGTTGGCTGAAAAAGGGGGTTGGAGACAGTATGAGCAGTGAGCATGACCAGCACGAAGCTTCGATGAAATTGCCAAGCCGCATGGAGATGTCACGCAGGCAGTTTTTGACGTACACGCTTGGTGGAGCTACAGCCTACATGGCCGCCGGTGCAATTCTTCCCATGGTCCGTTTTGCGGTGGACCCGATTTTGCAGCATAAGGGAGAAGGCACCTCTGTCAAAGTAGCTGAAATCAGCAAAATTACGAATGAACCTCAAGAATTCACCTTTGAACTTCAACAACAGGATGGTTGGTATCTGAGTAATGCATCGTTGGTGGCTTGGATTCGCAAAGATGAGCAGGGTAAAATTTATGCGCTCTCACCTATCTGTAAACATCTGGGATGTACAGTGGGCTGGAATAGTGACAAAAGTTATCCTGACGAGTATCATTGCCCCTGCCATGGCGCGCACTATGACAAGGAAGGGAAGAATCTTGCCGTAGCCCCCAAACCGCTGGATGAGTACGTAGTTAAGGAAGAGCAGGGTTGGGTATATCTGGGCGACATTGTTCCGAACACCCGAGTGAATTAGGAGGCGTGAACGCAGATGTTTAAAAATGTCTATGACTGGATTGACGAGCGTCTCGACATCACGCCAATTTGGCGGGACGTTGCGGATCATGAAGTTCCAGAGCATGTAAATCCGGCTCATCACTTTTCCGCATTCGTGTACTGCTTTGGTGGATTGACGTTCTTTATTACTGTTATTCAGATTCTGTCAGGCATGTTCCTGACCATGTATTACGTACCTGATATTATCAATGCCTACGCAAGTGTGGAGTATCTGCAGACCAAAGTAGCCTTCGGCCAAATTGTTCGCGGCATGCACCACTGGGGAGCCAGTCTGGTTATCGTAATGATGTTCTTACATACGATGCGTGTGTTCTTTACAGGCTCTTACAAGGCACCGCGAGAAATGAACTGGGTTGTCGGCATGCTGATCTTTTTCGTCATGTTGGGCCTGGGGCTCACAGGGTACTTGCTACCATGGGATAACAAAGCCTATTTTGCAACAAAAGTAACACTGGAGATTGCCAACACGGTTCCTTGGCTGGGACCAATTATCAAAGAATTCCTGCAAGGCGGTACGATCGTTGGTGCACAGACACTAACCCGATTCTTTGCCCTGCACGTATTCTTCCTCCCCGCTGTGCTTCTGGTGCTTCTGGTCGGACACTTTATCATGATCCGCAGACAGGGCATTTCGGGACCACTATAAACTGAGAAGGGAGGAATCGCAATGGCTCACGGACATAAGAAGGATGATGAGGAAAAGGTTATCTTTGTCGGTGACTCACGCGTCCGTAAAGGGGCGGGATTCATTACCCCGCCTGATTACTCGGCGTATCCCGGCAAATCAGAAGCCTTTATTCCCAACTTCCTGCTGAAAGAATGGATGGTTGGTGTCGTTGTATTGGTAGGGATTTTGGTTCTCACGATCTCAGAACCTGCACCTTTGGGATATCCGGCCAATCCGAGCGCATCCGTTATTCCCATGCCGGACTGGTACTTCCTTTTTCTGTATCAGTATCTGAAGTATCCATACGCATCAGGCGATTACGTCCTGCTCGGGGTACTGGGAGTCAGTGGGGTCGCTTTCGGAGCTTTACTGCTAGCACCGTTCCTGGACACAGGCAAGGAGCGACGTTTCTATAAACGTCCTATTGCTTCATCGTTGATGATACTATCGGTCATTTCAGTATTTTACCTGACGAACGTGGCATGGACGCACTACAAGCATGAGCTTGAAGCGACAGGACAGAAGCCTGAACACATTCAGCGTGAGGAAGAAGCGCTGGAGAGGCATGAACAGGGGCTTCCACCCATTTCCAATGCACCTGGACAGCAAGAGGAAGTGGCCATCGTGGAGCAGGATGACCCTGCAATGGAAACGTACAAGAAGGCCGGCTGTATTGGCTGCCATGCGGCTGATATGAAGGGCGCAAGTGGACCTTCACTTCGGGGTGTGGGTGACAAGCACAGTCAGGAAGAGATTCTCACCATTATCAAAGAAGGCTACAACGAGATGCCTGCTCAGTACAATAATGCCATCGCTCAAGGTGTTACGGATGAAGAGATTACTCATCTGGCCGAATGGCTTGCGAAACAGAAAGCAGAACAGTAAAATCGAAATAACCAATGAAACCTGATCGTTTATGCGGTCAGGTTTTTTGAAGTGTTTTTTGGACAGCACTCAATTGTGCGCAACATATGATGAAGGAAGGGGCAGGGAATGTGGCTTTATCGTTTTTCTGGAGTAGGGAATTTCTGACCAACCGTTATTTTCTGTGGCTTTTGTTTTGGTGTAATGCAGTAGGAACAGTGTACGGATACATCTGGTACGGTGATCAAATGAAAATGACGCTGGCCGAGCAACCGGTGTGGCAGATCGTATTTGTGCCGGATAGCCCGACGGCGAGTTTGTTTTTCACCTTAGCGTTGCTATGGATCCTGTATCCACCAAGGTCCATCATTATCAAACGGATTGGACATGTGATTCAGGCGCTTGCCGTGGTCACATCTGTGAAATATGGCGTGTGGGCCGTATCCATTATTTTCGCCGGGTGGATGCAAGGGGGTACACAGCACTGGCAAGACTGGATGTTGATTGCTTCGCATAGTGCGATGGCAATTGAAGCTCTTATATATGTGCGGTTTTTCGGCTTCCGCTGGGCAGCCCTTGTCGTTGCAGGTCTTTGGACGCTTTTGAACGATACGATGGATTATACATATGATATTTACCCTTGGTTGCCCGCCTCCCTCTACGATCATGTAGATGGCGTACGCAATTTCACTTTCGGGCTGACGCTGGTGAGTATACTGTGTGCCTGGCTTGCGCTGAGACAAGCGAAACGAACCTGATATCCGATCTTGAGCTTGTTCTAAGGAACTGCCCGCCGCCATACATTGATGGTGGGGGGGGATGTCCATGAAGGGAACGTTCAGGATCAAGACTGGCTTATTGGTGGTATCGTTCATGGCTCTGCTGCTGTGGACGAACTTAGCATATCGTGTATCCGCACACAGTGAAGGATTGAATTCGAATTCAGATCAGCAAGTGTCCACAAGCAATTCAATTGCACAACTGAATGAAGAAGCAGCCATATTGTATCGTCAGGCACTCGAGAACAATATTGAAGAAGTGCGAGGAAGCATTCTGCGCATCAGTAAAAGTCTGGAGCATATCTCTTTTGAGGGACAAACGACAGTAGAGGGCATTCATGCCTTGTCCGAAACCATAGTTGAAGTGAAACAAGCCATTGTGAAGGTGAAGAATGATGATGCTTCTCTTCAGCAGTCCTCTGCCAAACTAAGACTTGCAGCAGATAGTCTCGCAAATCCGAGCAAGCCGTTATGGCTGCAGTATTATAAAATCGTGAAAAACGATTTGGATGCTTTATCTGCTGCTACAAATCAGGGGCAAACTGCGGCCGTACTGGCAAACCGCTACGCCGTTCTGGAGGAGCATTACGAGACGATTCGTCCTGCCGCACTGATTCGCCGTGAACCGTATGAGATTGCTCAGATGGATGCCTGGTTATCTCATACCAAGGGGCTTACCACTGCAAAGCAGCCAGATCTAGCTCAGTTAAAGAGCATGGTGGGCCATGGTGAGGAACTGGTGAACCAGTTATTTGGTCGCGAGAAGGATGAGAGTGCCTTTGTACCGTTTGTACAGGGTCCGGATCGCAGGGCAGCCGGGTTGCTTATTAGTTCGGTCATTGTGGCAACGCTAAGTTATGCCGGGTACCGTAAATATCGTGCACAGCAGCAGGGTATATTTCCTTTTCGGCGCTAATAGGACATGAACCTGATCCCTGATCCTCGTATATTAAAAAAACCTCTTTTCACATAAACAGCCACTATAACGGCTCTTCATGCGAAAAGAGGTTTTCTTGTAGTTTCTGTGTAGTACATCAACTTTCTTTGAAACCTTCTCCATGTACATCGTGAACATCGCTGATGATGACAAAAGCTCTGGGGTCAATGGAACGTACAATCGTCTGCAACCGCCTGAACTCTTGTCGGGATATAACACAGTAGGCCATGTGTTTGGCCTGTTTAGAGTATGCGCCAATGGCTGGAATGAGGGTAACACCACGATCCATCTCCCGTGTGATCTGATCCGCAATCTTCGGTGCATGGTCACTGATGATCATAAATGCCCGGGCGGAATATGCACCTTCCTGAATAAAGTCGATGACTTTGGAGGCGATAAATACCGCTACGAGCGTATACAGAATTTTTTCCTTGGGGATGTAGATGAGAGAGAGCCCGATAATGACGAAATCAATGCCCAGTAATACTCGCCCCATACTCCATCCATACTTGCGGTTGAGAATACGAGCAATGATGTCTGAGCCGCCCGTCGTTCCGCCCCAACGGAATACAATACCAAGACCGGCTCCAAGGGTAACACCTGCATATAGGGCTGCGAGCAGGAGATCATTCTCGGTATGTAATGGTTCAATCCAGCCCCAATGAATCAATTTCTCGAACAACCACAGAAAAACGGTCAATGCCCCAATCCCGATACCGGTATAGATCATCTGTCTGCCGCCCAAAATTTTAAGCCCAATCAGAAATAGAGGAACGTTAAGAATCAGCGTTGTGAGTGAAGGTGATATGCCGAATGCATAATTGATCAGCACCGTAACCCCGGTGAGACCACCTTCCATAAGCTGGTTGGGGATAATGAAATAGAGGAGCCCGAAGGCATATAAGGCTGTACCCAGCAGGATGGGCAGAACCAGTTTGACTTGAACCCAGGTTTTGGCAGTGCTCATAAGATCCCTCACTGTAGATGAATTAGAATGAGAAGCAGTCATTCCCATCTTAGTATACCTGTTTATTGATTCTTTAAAAATGATTTGTCCTGATGATGGTGGAAGTGAATCTAAATAACTGATATTATTAGGAACAAATACGACATCATTTCAAAAGGAGAATCCGTTCTCATGGAGAAAAGCATCGCAGAAATGCAGCGTGAGGTTGATCAGTATATCTCCCAGTTCAAGGAGGGATATTTCAGTCCTCTGGCCATGTTGGCCCGGATGTCTGAAGAGGTTGGAGAGCTTGCCAGGGAAGTGAATCACGAGTTCGGTGAGAAGCCCAAGAAGTCTTCCGAAGCCGCCAATTCCATTGAACTTGAGCTCGGAGATATTTTATTTATCACGATTTGTTTTGCGAACTCGCTGGGTATTGATCTGGCTGAGGCGCACGATAAAGTCATGCATAAATTTAACACCCGCGATGCCAATCGGTGGACTCCCAAAAACACCGATTAGGCGTAGATTACATATGCTGTACCATCACCCGATCGGGGAGGGTCAGCTTAATGATGAAACCGGAAGAATATATGCAGCAGGCTTATCGCTGTATATTGCAAAATGATTTTGAGCAGGCCATTCGTTGGTTCGAATCAGCCATTCATGCTCATCCGCAGCATGCGGAGTTATATTATCGCTGTTCCATTACCCACGCACGTAGCAATCATCTGGTTCCGGCGCTTGAATATGCGCGCAAAGCGGTTGAAATGTCGGCAGGAACAGAGGAATATATTTTGCACCTGCAGACATTGGAAGCGAAACAATTGACCTCCAGAGCCAAGCTGTTGTTGGAGCAGGGGGGGATTGCAACACAGGAGCGTTATGTGGAAGCGTCTACGCTGTTGAAAGAAGCGGTGAGACTTGATCCTCTTTCAGTAGAAGCTCATGTCATGCTATCACTGGCTTACAGTGACTTAAATGAATTTGATTGTGCAATTCAGGTGTTACGTGAGGCCATTTTGTTGGACCCTCAGAACGGACAGCTGCATCAGATGTTACAGGAAATCAAGCAACGTATGAAATCTATTCAATAAGAATTCATTTCACAAGGATATCCAAGTCAAGTTGAAATGGATTCAACCATATGATCCAATATAGCGAGGAGATGCAGTCAAGATGAGTGAAGTAATAAGAGTTGCCGTGATCGGAGCGGCTGGTCGAATGGGCCGTGAAGTCGTGAAATTGGTACTTCAGGACCCGGAACTGGAGCTTGCAGCTGCAGTCAACCGCTCCGGAGCGGGCACCGATGCCGGAACACTTGTTGGTTTGCCAGAGTGTGGAGTACTGGTGACTGATGATATCGAAATGGCCTTTGCCGAGACAAAACCGCAGGTCATGGTTGATTTTACAGTGCCACAATATGCTTTTGCACATACTGAGATCGCGATCCGTCATGGAGTCAGACCTGTGATGGGTGTTACCGGCTTCACGCCGGAGCAGATCGAACAGTTGGACAAGCAGTGTCAGGACAAAGGAATCGGAGGGCTCATTGCCCCTAACTTCTCGATCGGTGCCATTTTGATGATGCGATTCGCAGCACAGGCTGCCAAGCATATGCCGAATGTGGAGATCATTGAATATCACGGAGACCAGAAGTTGGATGCTCCTTCAGGAACAGCGATCAAAACAGCGGAACTGATTGCTGCTAATCGTGAAGAACTTCGTCAAGGTAATCCGAATGAGGAAGAAACGATTGAAGGATCACGCGGCGGTTATTACAATGGCTTCCGAATTCACAGTGTACGACTACCTGGCGTATTTGCGCAGCAGGAAGTGGTATTCGGAGATTATGGCCAGTCGCTTAAAATTCGGCATGACTCCTATGAACGTGCGGGGTATATGCCTGGTGTTAAGATTGGCGTACAAAAGGTTATGGAATATACAGGACTCATCTACGGATTTGATCACTTTATCGACTAAAGGAGATTGTCATGTTGAAAATAGCATTTATCGCCCATGATCGCAAAAAAGAAGAGATGGTTAACTTCGTGACGGCATATGAGCCTGTCTTTACAGACCATCAATTGTACTCGACTGGAACAACAGGGCTTCGTATTATGGAAGGAACCTCGTTGCAGATTCATCGATTCGAATCAGGCCCATTGGGTGGAGATCAGCAGATTGGAGCCTTGGTTGCGCAAAATGAGATGGATCTGATTATTTTTCTGCGCGATCCACTGATGGCACAACCACATGAACCGGATATTAATGCGTTGCTGCGTCTTTGTGATGTGCAGGGGATTCCACTTGCTACAAATATCGCAACTGCTGAAATCCTGGTTAAGGCTCTGGATCGTGGCGATTTCGGCTGGAGAGAACTGGTACATAAATATAAGCCGGAGGCTGGACTGAATTCAGGTGATTCCGAATGAGTCTGGATATTCTCATCTTTGGAGCACATGCGGACGACGCGGAGATTGGTATGGCTGGAACCATTGCCAAACATACCGCTGCGGGCTTGAAAGTAGGCGTGTGTGATCTGACTCGGGCTGAGATGTCTTCCAACGGAACAGTAGAGCGCAGAACCGAGGAAGCGGAGCAAGCCTCCCGCGTCCTCGGTCTTTCGTGTCGAACGAATCTAGCTCTGCCTGATCGGGGATTATATCTCACGCCTGAGCATGTTCAGGCGGTAACGGCTGAGATACGCCGTCATGCCCCTCGGATGGTGTTTGCTCCCTATTGGGAAGATCGTCACCCGGATCATGTCAATTGCAGCAAGCTGGTGCAGGAGGCTGTATTTAATGCCAAGCTTCGGAACTACATGCCGGACATGCCTGCCGTACAAGTGAAGGAACTTTATTTTTACTTTATTAATGACATTGGACCTACGGATTTGATTGTGGATATTACGGAACACTATGAGCAAAAAGAAACTTCGTTGCTCTGTTATCGTTCCCAATTCGAACTGGGAGACGGAGCGGTCTCGACGCCATTGAATCAAGGGTATATTGAACGTGTAAGAGCCCGTGATTCCTTGCTCGGACAACGCAGTCTCATCACGTTTGCAGAAGGTTTTGCTACAATTACACCTTACGTGGTTCATCAATTTGGCTCGGGTGCCCAATAAACGATTTCAGATTTTACTTTTAATGAAACGAAGGGTTACATTATCCCGTTGCATTATATCAACCTGCTTAAGCGGGAGATCAAAGGAGCGTCCACAGGATGGATAAAAAGCTAAAAATCGGCATCACCTGTTATCCGTCCCTCGGCGGGTCTGGCGTTGTCGCAACGGAGCTGGGCAAATTGCTTGCCGAACAGGGGCATCAGGTTCATTTTATTGCCAACAGTATCCCGTTCAGACTGGGTACGTTCCAGAAGAATATTTTTTATCATGAAGTTGAAGTAAATGATTATTATGTTTTCCGTTACCCTCCGTATGATCTGTCACTCGCTACCAAGATGGCTCAGGTGGCCAAGTCACAGCAACTGGATCTGCTGCATGTTCATTATGCCGTGCCACACGCAGTATGTGCCTTTCTCGCGAAACAGATGGTAGGGGATGGCCTCAAAGTGGTTACCACGTTACATGGAACCGATATTACGGTTTTGGCTCAGGATGAATCTCTGAAGGATCTAATCCGTCTGGCCATTAATGAAAGTGACGCGGTCACTGCAGTGTCACAAGATTTGATTCGTGAAACGGTAGAATTGCTGGATATTCAGCGTCCAATCGATTTGACCTATAATTTTATTGATAAACGAATATATTATCCGCGGGATGCTGCCAGTCTGCGGAGAGACTTCGCTGCGCCAGAAGAAAAGATATTAATGCACATCTCCAACTTCCGACCGGTGAAGAGAACTCAGGATGTGGTAGAGGTCTTCCGTCAGGTACAGGAGCAGGTTCCAGCCAAACTGCTATTTGTTGGTGAAGGGCCTGATTTGCCGAAGATGCAGTGGAAAATTAATGATCTCGGCTTGAATGATAAGGTTCATTTCCTTGGCAAACAGGATGACATCGCTCAGGTCATCTCCATGGCGGATGTGTTGATGCTTCCATCGGAGAAGGAAAGTTTCGGACTTGTGGCGCTCGAAGCAATGGCTTGCGGTGTACCCACGATCGGTTCACGGGCCGGAGGAATTCCGGAACTGGTCTTACATGGTAAGACGGGTTTCCTATCCGCAATCGGGGATACACAATCCATGGCCGAGAACACCATCCGTTTGTTGACGGATGACCGTTTGGCTGCGGAGTTCAGGGAGGCGTGTCTCCAGCGCGCCCATCATGATTTTTGCAATGATGCCATTCGGCATGAATATGAACAGATTTACTACCGGGTGCTGGGAAGGGAAGTTCCAAATCTGAAACCGGTTTGCGGTTAATCATTTGCTTGGCGAAATCATACTGTGCATACCACAACAGGCAAGAGAAGAGGTGATATGTGGTGGTTCAATGGACACAGGTAGATCGTGAAATGGCAATTCAAAGTGAGAACGTACTCACAAGATTAAATGAACAGGGCTACAAGGCATATTGGGTGGGCGGTTGTGTCCGTGATGAATTGCTGGGACGAGTTGTAGATGATATGGACATCACGACATCAGCTTCTCCTCAGCAAGTCATGGAATTGTTCGATGATTGCATTCCTACGGGCCTGCAGCATGGAACGGTGACAGTGCGTTCAGGCGGCTACTACTTTGAAGTTACCACGTTTCGAACAGAATCCGAATATCAGGATAACCGCAGACCTGCTGCGGTTCAATTTGTCCAGGATATTAAGGAAGACTTACAGCGGCGTGACTTCACGATGAACGCTCTTGCCATGGACGTCACTGGGACAATTGTTGATCCCTTCGGTGGACAGGCAGATATTAAGGAAGAGCGAGTCAGATGTGTGGGCTCTGCGTTGGAACGATTTGGTGAAGATGCACTCCGGATGCTTCGCTGTGTTCGGTTTGCTTCGGTATTTAATTTCAAAATCGCCCATAATACGTGGAAGGGTCTTGTTAGGCAGAGAGACCTGCTTGAACATATAGCGATGGAACGGGTACGAACCGAGATGGTAAAAATGATGTCGGGACCGCATCCATTAAGAGGGTTGGAGCTTTTATACAGAAGTGATGCGCTTGCACATATTAAAGCGCCAGTTAGTTCAGCTCGCTTCAACAAGACGTTGTTATCCAATCTGGAACAATTGTCAGGCGAGCATGTATTACTTCGGTGGTCACTTATCCTGATTGCTGGCGGGTTTAGCAAAGATGAAGCAGATGTTTTATTACGTCAGTGGACATTCTCCAATGAACATCGCTCCCGGATCGCTGGAGTTCTTCAGGTAGAGCAGTTGATTCATTCATCAGTTCAGGAACAGAAGGACACGGCCAGCTTGCGATCCGATTGGATTGTTACTGTTCTGGCTTGCGGCGTTCAGGCTGCGGATGATTGGCTTCAGATACAGTCGCTGTTGCCAGCTGGGTGGCGGAATCAGTCTGACCAGGCAGAAGTGCAAGTCGTTGTGGTTCAAGACCTTGCTGCCGAATGGAGTCAATCCATCCCTGTGCATGACTTGAAAGAACTGGATATCACAGGTGAACAAGTGTTGCAGATGGTGCAGCGTAAAGGCGGACCTTGGTTGGGACAACTAATGAAACATTTGTTAAGAGAAACGGCGATTGGAACGATAGCGAATCAGCATGAAGCGCTAAGCGCAGAAGTGAAGCGGGTGGTTCAAGATGACCAAGCATGAAGATCTGTTACATATGTTATTGAATGCTGAAGGACGATTCGTGTCGGGTGAGGAGATCAGCCGTAATCTATCCATTAGTCGGACTGCTGTGTGGAAACATGTGAACAAGTTGCGTGACATGGGCTATGAGTTCGAGGCTGTATCCCGCAAAGGGTATCGTCTGGTTACCAAGCCGGACAGCATTGACGCCACTGCCCTTCAATTGGCACTGGACACAACTGTATTTGGCCGTAAGGCCATTCTGTTGACCACGACCTTGTCTACCCAAGGGGATGTTCTGAAGCTAGCTGAGCAGGGGCAGGGCGAAGGCGCTGTAGTCATTGCGGAAGAACAAACCGGGGGAAGAGGCCGTTTTGGTCGAAAGTGGTTCTCTCCTCCGGGTAAAGGAATCTGGATGAGCGTCCTGTTGCGCCCTGATTTACCACTTCAGCACACGCCGCAGCTTACTTTATTAGCAGGTGTGGCTGTATGTCGTGCGGTACGAGCTTGTACAGGAGCTGATGCAGGCATCAAGTGGCCAAATGATCTGTTGATAGATGGACGCAAGGTGTGTGGCATATTGCTTGAATCTACGGTGGAAGATCATGAAGTCAGATACTGTATTGCAGGTATAGGTGTGGACGTGAACTTTAATCCCGAGGATTATCCGGAAGATCTGACTACAATCGCTACTTCGCTCAAGATGGAGACGGGTCAATCCGTTGATCGCACCAAGCTCACGGCTGCCATTTTGACGGAATTGGAACAATTGTATTTTTTGTATCAAAAAGAAGGATTCGGTGTCATCTCAGCTCTTTGGGAGGCCCTGTCCGTATCGATGAATCGAGAGATTTCAGTGACGAATCCTCAAGGTATCATTGAAGGGAAGGCAATCGGCTTGGACCCTTCTGGAGCACTTGTTGTGGAGAAACATAATGGAGAACATGTACTCGTCATCTCTGGTGAGGTCTCCTGGAAATCGTAGCCATTTGTCGAATTTTCACTGGTAAAATGAACATAAGACGTGAAGTTTGAGCAGAACTTTGGTATACTGTGTTCGTGAGGCGATATCGGCTGATACAGACCGAATTGCACTCCGGCAAAAGTAACCTTTGTTCTGCTTTGACGTGTTTTACACAGGCAGACAGACAGCAGTACAAGTATGAAATAAGTAAAGTGAGTTGTTGGATTCTGCTCTGAGCCGAAGAGGACCGAGACAGAAGGGACGATCGCAAGTGACTCTTTTTTGACTTTTCGGGACTTTTTAGTGGAAAACTAAAAGGTTTTTTTGTTGCGTTTATTTGAAAAGAAGAGAGGAGCCATGAAAAAAAATGGCAAACAAACAAGCGTTGAATATTGTGAAAATGAAAAAATATAAGCAGGATGGCGTGCCGCTCAGTATGATCACGGCTTACGATTATCCAACAGCTCTCCTTGCAGAGGAAGCAGGTATCGATCTGATCCTGGTAGGGGATTCACTTGGCAATGTAGTGCTGGGATATAACTCCACTCTTCCGGTGACCATCGATGACATGGTGTACCACACACGTTCCGTAGTACGCGGGGCAGAGAAGACATTTATTGTGGCTGACATGCCTTTTATGACTTATCATGGCAGTCTGGATGAGACACTTAAGGGTGTACGTCGACTGATGCAAGAGGGGCATGCCCATGCGGTCAAAATGGAAGGCGGAGTCGAAATAGCGGACACTGTCAGAGCGGTCGTGCAAGCAGGTGTGCCTGTTCTTGGACATATCGGACTGACACCGCAATCGGTTAACCAGCTCGGTGGTTACCGGATTCAGGGTAAAGATGCAGCGGATGCGAAACGCCTGATGGACGAAGCTAAAGCGCTGGAAGCGGCAGGTGCATTCGGTATCGTGCTTGAACTGGTCACGGAAGAAGTCGCTCGGGCCATCTCGGAGGAGCTGTCCATCCCTACCATTGGGATTGGAGCCGGAAGAGGTTGTGACGGTCAGGTGCTGGTATTCCACGATGTGGTTCAATACGCCTCTCCTTATACACCTAAACGTTTTGTCAAAACGTATGGAGATGTGGGAACATTAATCAGAACCAGCATCGAAGCTTACGTGAAGGAAGTTAAAGATCGTTCATTCCCGGCCGAGGAGCACGTGTTCAACGCTGCGGATGGTGTTCTGGATCAACTGTATGGACAACAAAAGGAAAAGGTGGAGAGTAACTCATGAAAGTATTGCGGACAATCGCAGAGTTAAGACAGGAGCTAAGCCTGAAGCGTCAAGCGATTCGGTCCAGTGCGTCCGTTGTAGGTCTCGTACCGACAATGGGGTATCTGCATCAAGGTCATGCAAGCTTGATGCAAGCAGCCAGACAACAGAGCGATGTCGTGGTATTGAGCATATTCGTTAATCCGATTCAATTTGGTCCAAATGAAGATTTTGACAGCTATCCGCGGGATGAAGCCAGAGATGTGGAAACAGCACGTTCACAAGGGGTTGATATCGTATTTATTCCCTCGGTTGAAGAGATGTATCCACAGGCAACGCAGACAACGGTATCTGTTTCACAATTGACTGAGCGCTTATGCGGCGCTTCCCGTCCAGGACATTTTGACGGGGTAACGACCGTAGTCTCCAAGCTGTTCAACATCGTACAGCCTCAGCGTGCATTTTTCGGGATGAAAGACGCCCAACAGGTTGCTGTCATTCAACAGATGGTGAATGATTTGAATATGCCTGTAGAAATTATACCTTGTCCGATTGTTCGCGAAGAGGATGGCCTTGCCCTCAGTTCACGTAACGTCTATCTTAGTGCTGAACAGCGTACTCAGGCATTGGTTCTGTCAAAGGCACTGCGCGCAGCCCAGGAAGCCGCAGATACAGGTTTGGCTATAACCGCCGCAGACATCCGTCGTATCTTGCGTGAGCAGATTACAAGTTCACCGCTTGCCGTTATCGATTACGCAGAGATTCAGGCTTTTCCTAGTCTGGAGCCACTCGCAGATCAGGAAGAAGTTCAAGGACGTGACGATCTGCTTATCGCACTTGCCGTGAAATTCGGAAAAACAAGATTGATTGACAATATAAGGTTGCAAAAATCGGAGGTGCTGTCCCATGTTTAGAACACTCATGAAATCCAAGATTCACCGGGCTACGGTAACGGAAGCCAACTTAAACTATGTGGGTAGCATTACCATAGATGAGGATTTGATGGAAACATCCGATCTGATGGAAAACGAAAAAGTGCAAATTGTGAACAATAACAATGGTGCACGTCTGGAAACTTATGTAATTCCAGGACCACGCGGAAGCGGGGTCATATGTCTTAACGGTGCTGCTGCACGTCTGGTACAGCCCGGAGATAACGTCATTATCATTTCTTACGCCATGATGTCTCAAGAAGAGGCAAATACTCACAAACCAACGGTTGTATTTGTAGATGGACAGAATAAACCTGTACAAACGATGAAGCAGGAAGTTCACGCGACGATTATGTAATCGACTGGTAAGGAGAATGAAATCGGCCCTTGAAGCAAAAAATGAGTACAGGTCACTGCACTAATCCATTTTTTCAAGGGTGGGGATGCATCGATGTTCCAGCATGTTTTCGCAGAAATGAACGACATGTTAGATGAAATTATCAAGAGCTATCCTTCCGCTGAAGGCCTGAACAAACAGGAATTGCTGCAAAAGTGGAACTTGCTCAAGCGGATGAGTGACGGAATGCTGGATGAATGGCTGATGTTTGAAGAAAAGATGAGCCAAGTGCGGGAGCGGGAGATGGATAAGCCCGCTTCCCTTGAACCTGAACAGGAAGCAGTCACCGCACTGCCTGAACTCCATCTGGAGTGTTTCAGTCGGGGGCAGGGTTATTTCAAGTTACAGATGTATCCACAGGCGATCATGCAGTTCTCCCGGGTTGTGGCCGACCATCCGGAGAGTGCATTGACTCGTTTTTACCTGGCGCTCGCGTATCTGAATCTGGAACAAATGACGGAAGCCGGGACACATTTGCAGCAGATCATGTACCTTAAGGGTTCTCCTCGCTTGAAAGGGCTTGTATGTAACGCCCTGGGCTGTATTCAAGCCAAGCTTGCGAATCCGGAAGCTGCATGTTCACTCTTTGCGCAGGCCCTTCAGCATGACCCAACATTGACCGAACCACTGTACAACATGGAAGCTTGCAGGTTGAACAGAGGAAAATTGCAATATGCAAATCAGCTGACGACCCTCCATTAAAGGGGGTATTCAGCGACAAGAAAACGGTGTTCCCTCCTTTGGCATAGCGGCGGGGACACCGCTTTTTTGTCAGTTAATTTTCAAATGCCCTTTTTTTTGCTATGCTGTAACATAGACTGGAATGGAAGGGACCGTACATTGCAATGAAATTTGCCGTATTGGATTTCGAAACAACCGGCACGCAGTCCGACGGTGAGATTATACAAGCCGGACTTGCCATCATAGATCATGATTACAGCATAACTCAAATATATAGTTCTTATGTGAACCCTGGTGTACCGATTCCCCCGTTTATTTCGGGGTTAACGGGTATTACCGATGAAGATGTGGCGGACGCTCCATCACTCGAAGAGATGATGATGGAAATGGTTCCGCTGCTTAATGATGTGGTTCTTGTTGGACACAATGTAGCTTTTGATTTTCACTTTTTGCAGAATGCTCTCGATCGTTGCGGTTATTTACCGTTCACTGGTCGCATTCTGGACACGATTGATTTTCTGAAGATTACGTTCCCATCACTTGGTTCTTATCAACTCGGTTATGTATCTTCTGAATTTGGATTTCAGCATGATCGCCCTCATCAGGCAGACAGTGATGCACTGGCGACAGCTTATGTGCTGCTTAAGTGTCTGGATGAGTTAAAGGAATTACCGCTCATAACGATTCAGCGGCTCAGTGACCTGTTCGCACCAGAAGACAGTGATTTGGGTTGGTTCTTGGACGGAATGCGCAGTGAGAAGGAAGCAGAGCCGATTCAGGACCTGGACGGACATACCTATTATCGTCAGCTTGCTCTTAATGTGAGTGATTGGACCGATATTGGTGCACCCCGCGATGAGCGTGAGGGTAACCCCCTTGATGGTGTAAGTTTCGAACAATTTATGGATCAGGTCCGAGAGAATCTGAAGGATACGCTGGATCATTATGAAGAGCGCGAAGCGCAGACTCAGATGTTCAGCAGTGTAAGGCAAGCTCTGGATGAAGAGAAACATCTCTTGATCGAAGCAGGAACAGGCACTGGTAAATCTCTGGGTTATCTGTTGCCTGCTATTTACGAAAGTGTGAAGCAAGAACAGAAAGTTATGGTCAGCACGCATACGATCAATCTGCAGGAGCAATTGAGAGAGCGGGATATTCCGATGCTGACTCAAGTGGTTCCGTTCCCGTTTAAGGCTGCTGTCTTCAAAGGACGTGGACATTATCTGTGCCTGCGTAAATTTGAACACAAAATCAATAAACGTGAATTCGCCACACCAAAAGAAGATTATTTTACAGCCGCTCAGATGATTGTCTGGCTAACGCAGACCGAAACCGGAGATGATGAGGAACTTAACCTTAGCGGACGCGGAGGGGACTTCTGGGAGACGGTACAGAGCGAATCCGAGTCATGTCTGGGAAGATCTTGTCCATGGTTCCGCAAATGTTTCTATCATCGCGCTAAACATGAGGCCGGGTTGTCGGATATCGTAATCACCAATCACTCCAAATTATTTACGGATGTGAAAGCTGCGCATCAGCTGCTGCCAGCCTATGAGAGTCTTGTGATCGATGAGGCACATCATCTGGAGGATGTCGCTGGTAAACATCTTGGAATGCATATGAAATATTTCACCTTGGTTCATACACTGACCCGTCTGTTTAAAGACAGTCGTAATGGACAGCTGCCTATGCTTCGTTCGCAGTTATCCGGGCATGAAAATTCGGTGCAATGGGGCTCCATGGTGGATCAGATGTTCCCTCTGGCTGTTGAGGTCAAGGAACTGTGGGATCGTATGAGCGATGCCTTGTTCGGTCTGTTGCCTGAACGAAGTGATGCTTCACCGGGAGAGACAGGGCAATTTTCCCTGCGTCTGAAAGCATCTCAGAAACCTGCAAAATGGCAGGAGTTGCAGGATCTGGAGAACCAGATCTATGTGACTCTGGGCGATTTGATTCGCAAAGGGGATAAATTGCTGCTTGAGGTGAAAGAGGATCAGGATGATTATCAATCGGATAGTCTGATCACGGATATTACAGGACTGCTGAAAGATCTGACCACATTGAAGGAGAATCTACGTTTCTTCATGCGAATGGATGACGCCAAAACGGTGTACTGGATGGAAGCCAGCGGCCAGTTCCGTAGTAAATCTCTCCAGCTGTATGCCGTACCTGTAGATGTGAGTGCACAACTTAAGGATTTATTTTTTGATAAAAAGAAAAGTGTTGTGCTTACATCGGCTACGCTCTCTGTAGATAAGTCATTCCAGTTCATGATTGAACAGCTTGGCTTGCAGGAAGCCTCCGAGAATAATCGACTGTTAACGTCGATGCTGCCTTCACCTTTCAATTATCGCGATCAGGCACTTCTGGTGATTCCGCGTGATTTCCCAAGTGTGAAGGGAAGTGTGGGTGATGCGCACTTTGTCAATATGCTGGTGCAATCACTGGCAGAGACCGCAATCGCCACTCGTGGACGCATGATGGTTCTGTTTACTTCATACAAGATGCTGCGACAGGTCTATGATCCGCTGAAGGAGGCTTTGTCTGGTAACGATATCTCGTTGCTGGGGCAAGGCGTTGACAGTGGAAGTCGCTCCAAGTTAACTCGCAGGTTCCAAGAGGCCAAAGCAACGGTACTTCTGGGCACAAGCAGCTTCTGGGAGGGTGTAGATATCCCGGGAGAGGCGCTAACCTGTCTCGCTATTGTGCGACTGCCTTTCCAGCCGCCGAATCATCCGTTGGTGGAAGCCAAGAGTGAGTTGCTTCAGGAGCAGAAGAAAAATCCGTTCATGAAACTGTCCGTGCCACAAGCGGTCATTCGTTTCAAGCAGGGATTTGGCCGATTGGTGCGTACAGCAAAGGACAGAGGTATTGTCATTGTGTATGATACACGGGTGATCGAAGCGTATTATGGTAAATTCTTTTTATATTCATTACCTGGGCCCAAAATGGAGCATATGCTTACAGAGCAGATGGTGCCACGAATTACCGAGTGGTTGGAAAAACCTGCTACAGAACAAGAATAATGGTTGTTTTGTTCGTTATATCATTGCATGACACTATCGTTTGGCGTTAAACTTTATTAGATATTTCCGTATCCGATTAAAGCAGTTGCACGTAAGAACTTATAACCTAAATTACAAGGAGCATTTTGTATAAAATGTCACGTTTATCTTTAATTTTATACAGGATGCTCATCTTTTCATCTATTATTTTACCGTGGCCTTGGTAAGGGGGAGCAAGAATGAAATCAGATAAAATTTCGGAAGCGGTGGTACGACGTTTGCCTGTGTACTTGCGTTATTTGAGCGAGTTGCATCAGCGTGAGGTGGCCACTGTTTCTTCTCAAGAGCTTGGACAAAGGTTGGATCTGAATCCGGCCCAAATTCGCAAAGACTTGGCTTACTTCGGTGATTTTGGTCGTAAAGGGATCGGGTATGATGTATCCTATTTGATCGAGAAGATTCGTCACATCCTCAAGATTGATCAGCAAATTAATGTAGCTCTGGTAGGAGCGGGTAATCTCGGACAGGCTTTGTCCAACTACAACGCATATCTGAAAGACAATATGAAGATTGTTGCTGTATTCGATGCATACGGACCGAAGATTGGCAGTCAAATCAACAGTTTGACGGTGAAGCCTATGAACGAATTGACGGAAGCAGTTAAAACGGACAACATCCGCATTGGAATTATTACGGTTCCGGATACGGAAGCTCAAAATGTAGCCGATCAGCTTATTGAATCGGGAATTGAAGCGATCCTTAATTTTGCACCAACAATTCTAAAAACACCGCCGCATATCCGCATTCACCATGCTGACTTTACGACGGATCTACTTAGTTTGGCCTATTACTTGGAGACTGGAAAGGACGACGAGGAAGATGACAACAAATAGATGGGTAATCCACAACGGTAAATTTGCCGTTAATGAAGGCGCAACGTGGAACGTGGTTCAAGGATACATGGTTGTCGAGAATGACAAGATTGTGCATATTGGTGAGACATTGCCGGATGGAGACGAAAATTGTACCAAAGTGGATGGAAAAGGATTGTTCTTCCTGCCGGGTCTGATCAATACGCATGGTCATGCAGCAATGTCGCTGCTCAGAGGACATGGAGACGATCTTGCGCTGCAAGTATGGTTGCAGGAAAAAATGTGGCCGATGGAAGCGAAAATGACTTCACAAGACGTATATTGGGGAACTTCCCTATCGGTGCTTGAAATGTTGAAAGGCGGAACTACAGCCTTCCTGGACATGTATGACCACATGGATCAGGTTGCCAAAGTCGTGGAACAGTCCGGCGTTAGAGCAGCATTGGCACGTGGTGTCATTGGGTTGTGCTCGGAAGAAGAGCAATTGCGGAAGCTGGAGGAGTCGGCTGCTTTTGCGCGTGAGTGGAATGGACAAGCAGATGGTCGTATTACAACCGTAATCTCGCCACACGCACCATATACATGCCCTCCTGACTACATAGAGAAGCTTGTACAGGTCGCGAACGACCTAAACCTTCCGCTCCATACACATATGTCGGAAACGCTTCGTGAAGTGGAGCAGAATGTGGCTGATTATGGCCTGCGTCCTGTGGCACATTTGGAAAAACTGGGCTTTTTCTCCCGTCCATCCCTGGTTGCACATGCGGTGCATCTGAATGATGAAGAGATTGAGATTCTGGCGAGTCATGATGTGGCTGTATCCCATAACCCGGGTAGTAACCTGAAACTTGCTTCCGGTGTTGCGCGGGTACCTGCTTTGCTGAAAGCGGGAGTTACCGTGTCACTTGGAACAGACGGACCGGCAAGCAACAACAACCTGGATATGTTCGAGGAAATGAGACTGGCTGCATTGATCCACAAAGGCGTGTCTGGTGACCCGACGGCAGTGCCAGCAGGCGAAGCGTTACTACTCGGAACGTCATACGGTGCCAAATCCATCTTCTTGAACAATACCGGAGCACTCCAGGTCGGCATGAAGGCTGATTTTATCGCCTTGGACATTGAACAGGCACATTTCTATCCACATACAGACCTGATCTCACATACGATCTACTCGGCTTCTGCCAAAGATGTAGAGCACGTATGGGTGGATGGAAAACAAGTGGTTAAACATGGCGAATGTCTGACGCTGGATGAAGAGCGCATTTTGCGTGAGTCTCAATTGGCATTTGATGGTCTGCTTGCTCGTTAATTGCAGGACAGAGCATCATAGGGAAAGGAAGTTCGGCTTTTGAAGAAAAAAAAGAAGTGGATATGGATCTCGCTACTTGCACTGGTTCTGATTCTGTTTGGACTTCAGCGTTATTACGTCTATGTCACGCAGGACCAGCGCAAGGAAGAAGCGCTCGCCATACAGGCAGCACAGGAGCAACTGGGCATTACATCTTATGATGAATTGCGAAAGTACATCTGGGGAGATAAAGAAGGCTCTGACAACATCTACTGGACCCTGATCGGGAAAAATAAGGATAACCAGGATGTTATGGTCTGGGTGAAATTCGATGCAAACAATCAACCGGCTACGGGTGCAAACGCTATACACAGCGAGTTGCTGCAGAATGGCATGTCCGAAGCGCAAATCCGCAATCGCTTCAGTTCTGAAGTTCCTGCCGGGGAGATTAAGCGAATCATGCCTGGAGTTGTCAATGGAATATATGTGTGGCAAGTGTATTATAAAGACGGTACGCATAACCACTATCGCTTTTATCGTTTTAGCAATGGAGAACAGGTGGACCTGGTCTACACTCTACCGAACAGTTAGAACAAATAGAGTGCTTCAGCTAGTGAATTATAGAAGTGAAAGAACCGGCAGACGGATATCCGACTGAACCGGTTCTTTGTGTTGTCTGTAAACATTTTTGATTTAAATAGTTAAAATTAATAATTTATTCATATTTTCGCCTTCGAAATTGTATATACGATGTGATATACTCAGTTATGTACTCAAAGTTACATTCGAAACAAATAATCCTGTCGAAATTCTCGCAGGAGTCTATGTACGCATATTCGTATTATACCAATAAGCCAGTAGGTTGGGCCAAATTCTGGGAGGGGTAATTCACTTGAAGCTAAAAGTATTGCCTATTGCTTTAACTGCCGTCATTTCAGCCGTTGTGTTGTTTGGAGGTTGGTTTGTGTATCGTCAGGTGGCTGTGCAGAATCCCATTGAAAAGATGGTCACCCAGTACGATGGAGTCAATGACGTTCAATTAACTATTAACCGCAATGACGTACAATTGAAACTGGATCTGCAACCCGATGTTGATTTGGGCAGACTGGTACAATATATTCACAAAGAAGGACAGACCTTGATTGGAACACGTTCACTTAAGTTGGATGTTGTGGATCATTCCAGTGAAGCACTGGAAAGTTGGTGGGGGGATGCGATGTTTACCGTAGCTCAGGCGATGGAGAACAAGCAGTACACCGAGATTACACCAACGTTGTCGAAGATGGCGACGAATGGAATGAAGGTAAATACAGCGATGGATGACAACAATGTATATGTCAGTCTCAGAGACGGAGATGCCAGCAAGTTTATTATTCTGCCGCGTGTGCCCGGTCAGATAGGAGTGTGGCCTAATGCCTAAGTGGACAAAAGAAGTTGCCATCGGATTTTTTCCCGTGTTGATTATTTTCCTTGCTTTTACTGGTGTTAATATTGTTCCGATTCTGATTGCAGCGGTGCTTGTCGGGGCTTTGCTGTTCATGATGCAAATGCGTGGCGGGATTACAGTAGGCGCTGCACAGGAACGTAAACGGAAGAAAAAAGGACCTTCCAAGCTTACTTTTGAAGAAATTGGAGGTCAGGACAGTGCCAAGCAGGAATTGCGTGAAGCACTTGACTTTCTCATCAAACATGAAGAAATCCGCAAGTTCGGGATTCGTCCGTTAAAAGGGATTTTGCTGACGGGCCCTCCAGGAACGGGGAAAACGTTGATGGCGAAGGCTGCTGCCCATTACACAGATTCTGTTTTCGTAGCAGCATCGGGTAGTGAATTCGTGGAAATGTATGTTGGTGTGGGTGCCAGCAGAATTCGGGATTTGTTCAAGGACGCGAGAACCCGTGCCACCAAAGAAAATAAGGAAAACGCTATTATCTTTATTGATGAGATTGATGTCATCGGGGGTAAACGTGAAGGCGGTCAACAGCGTGAATATGATCAGACCCTGAATCAGCTCCTGACAGAAATGGATGGAATCTATTCTTCTGATACGCCAAGAATTCTGGTTATCGCTGCAACGAACCGCAAGGAAATGCTGGATAGCGCTCTGACGCGCCCGGGACGTTTTGACCGCCACATTCAAGTGGACTTGCCTGACAAAAAGGGCAGAAAGCATATTCTGGAACTGCATGCGGTGAATAAACCTCTGATGAAAGAAGTTAATCTGGAGAAGACAGCTGAAGAATCGTATGGTTTCTCCGGCGCACAACTCGAAAGTGTTATGAACGAAGCAGCAATATACGCCATGCGGGACGGGCTGTTGAACATCGAACAGCGGCACTTGTCTCTGGCTATTGATAAAGTCATGATGGGTGAGAAGACAGACCGTGAGTCCAGTGTGGAAGAGAAGAAAAGGGTCGCCATTCATGAATTGGGACATGCCATTATGGCTGAACTAGTTCGTCCAGGCAGTGTTAGTCAGGTGGCACTCAGTCCGCGTGGTCAGGCGCTGGGATATGTACGTCACAACCCGCAACAGGAACAGTTCCTCTATACGAAGCGCTTCCTGGAAGAGCAGATCATGATTGCACTCGGAGGAGCCGCTGCGGAGGAAATGTACTACGGTGGACGTTCCACTGGGTCACGCAATGACTTTGATCAGGCAACCAATGTCGTACAGACCATGATGGCTTCGGGATTGACTTCACTTGGTATTGTGAACATGGATATGGTTACAACCGAAGAACTTATGCGTGAGAATAAATTGATTCTGCAAGATTTGATGGAACAAACGAAGCGATTGCTTGAAGAACAACGGACAATTTTCGACAATTCACTCGACATCCTGATTCGGGAGGAAGTATTGTCTGGCGAGCAATTTCGTTGTCAATTTCGTGACAGTGCCCTTTTACCAGCATAATTTATTTATGCTGGTTATTTTTTTTTACATTTCACTCGTGCTAAGATATTATTATATGTTGGGTCGAAATTTGTAATTTTCGGCGAACAGGGTACAATAGAGAAATAGAGAACCGAAAGGATGGAGCAGAACCATGTTTTTCAAAAAAATAGGAGTTGTCGGTGGCGGTACGATGGGACAAGGTATTTCCCAGATGCTCGCAGCCAAAGGACTTGATGTGCTTCTCGTGGAGCATACTACACAAAAACTGGATCATGCATATGATATGATCGAAACGAACCTGGATAAACAACTGGAGAAATGGGCGATTACAAAAGCGGAAAAGAAATTGATTCTTTCCCGTATTACCAAGGTAGCTCATTTGGCTGAACTTGGAACTTGCGATATGGTCATTGAGACTATTTCAGAGGATCTGGATGCGAAAAAAGCAGTATTCAGCCAACTGGACCAAGTTTGCCCAAGCAATGTCATTCTGGCAAGTAACACATCCACGCTGAGTTTGACCGAGCTTGCAAGCTCGACCAAATACCCAGAGCGTGTTATTGGTATGCACTTTATTCACCCGGTATCCCGGGTTGACCTTGTAGAGATTATTCGTGGACTGAAAACTTCGGATACGACATTCGAAGAGACCAGACGTTTTGTAGAAGAAGTAGCGGACAAAAAAGGAGTCATGATCTATGAATCACCTGGATTCGTAACTTCTCGCTTGATCTGCCTGCTGATTAACGAAGCGTTGCATGTATTGCAAGAAGGTGTTGCATCTGCTGAAGATATCGATGATGCAATGCGTATCGGATACAACTTCCAACATGGACCACTCGAAATGGCTGACCGTTTCGGATTGGATTCTGTTGAAGCTGCACTCGAAAGAATGTTCCGTGAATTCGGAGAATTGAAATATCGTCCTTCCACAGTCCTGAAGAAAATGGTACGTGCAGGACACCTGGGTGTTAAATCAGGCGAAGGATTCTTCAAGTACGACAAGGATGGTGACCGACTGTGAAAGTACTCGTAATTAATGCGGGGAGTTCCTCGCTCAAATATCAACTGTATAATATGACTGACGAATCTGTCCTGGCTAAAGGTCTGGTAGAGCGGATCGGAATGGATTCCTCCATTCTGACACACAAACCGACAGGCCGTGAGGATGTTACAGAAGTTAGTGAAATTTTGGAACACACAACAGCAATCCGTAAAGTCATTGATATTTTGACTCACAAAGAAAATGGCGTACTGGAATCCGTAAGTGAAATTCAAGCTGTTGGACACCGTGTTGTTCACGGTGGTGAAGCATTTAAGGAATCTGCACTGGTAGATGATGCTGCGAAAGCTGAAATTCGTCGTTTGTTCGACTTGGCTCCACTTCACAACCCTGCAGCAATGATGGGTATTCGTGCGGCTGAAGCCAATATGCCTGGTGTACCACAAGTTATGGTCTTCGATACGGCGTTCCATCAAACGATGCCGGAAAAAGCATATCTGTATGCTATTCCGCGTGTACTTTACAAAAAATATAAAGTACGTCGCTACGGTGCACATGGTACTTCCCATGATTTCGTAAGTAAGGCAGCTGCTGAATACTTGGATCGTCCAGTGGAAGATCTGAAAATTATCACTTGTCACGTCGGTAACGGTGGTAGTGTAACAGCAGTTAAAGGTGGCGTATCCGTGGATACTTCGATGGGTATGACTCCGCTTGAAGGACTGATGATGGGAACGCGTTCTGGTGACCTTGACCCAGCCATCGTACCTTATGTAATGAACAAGGAAGAACTGAGCGTAAGCGAAGTGAACTCCATGTTGAACAAACACAGTGGATTGCTTGCGATCTCCGGAATCAGCAGTGACATGCGTGAGATTACGGAAGGTATGGAGAATGGCGATGCCAACTCCACGCTTGCTTTTGAAATGTACGAATACCGTCTGCGTAAATACATCGGTTCATATGCAGCTGCAATGAACGGTGTAGACGTGATCGTCTTTACGGCTGGTGTAGGTGAGAACTCCGTTGTTCTTCGCCAAAAAGTATGTGAGCAGCTCACTTATCTGGGTGTTGAACTGGATGAAGCGTTGAATGCCATTCGTTCCGGTGAACCACGCCGGATCACAACAGCGAATTCCAAAGTGGAAGTTCTCGTTGTGCCAACAAATGAAGAATTGGTCATTGCACGCGATACACACCGAATCGTATTGAATTCTCAGTAATCTAACTGTAAAGTAAATATAGAATGACAAGGAAGTGCAGAGGACAGGCATAAGCCTGCCCGCTGCATTTTCAAATTTCAGGAATCAAGGGGAGATATGGCATGAATACGAATTGTGTAATTCGTAATGTGAACGAGCATGTGGGCGAAACCGTGACAATCGGTGCCTGGATTAACAACAAACGTTCCAGCGGTAAAATTCAGTTTTTGCAGCTGCGTGATGGAACCGGATATATTCAAGGGGTTGTAGTGAAAAGTGAAGTTAGTGAAGAGATCTGGAACAATGCCAAGAGCCTGACTCAAGAAAGTTCTTTGTATGTTACAGGTATTATTCGTGAGGAACCCCGTAGCGCATCTGGTTATGAGATGACAGTAACTGGGGTCGAGATCATTCACCTGACTGAAAACTATCCTATTACGCCAAAAGAGCATGGTGTTGATTTCTTGATGGATCATCGTCATCTATGGCTTCGTTCCACGAAGCAACGTGCGGTAATGGTGATTCGTGCAGAGATTATTCGCGCTGTTCAGCAGTTCTTTGATGGTAACGGATTCACACAAGTGGACCCTCCGATTCTGACACCATCTTCTGCGGAAGGAACAACTAACCTGTTCCATATCAAATACTTTGATGAAGATGCTTACTTGACGCAAAGTGGTCAATTGTACATGGAAGCCGCAGCCATGGCGCTGGGCAAAGTATATTCCTTTGGTCCAACATTCCGCGCAGAGAAGTCCAAAACACGTCGCCACTTGATTGAGTTCTGGATGATTGAGCCGGAAATGGCCTTTGTAGATCACGAGGAAAGTCTGCGCGTACAAGAGAAGTTTATCGCTCATGTCGTTCAATCCGTGGTGAAAAACTGCCGTGCAGAACTGGAATCCATCGGCCGTGACGTATCCAAACTCGAAGGCATCGTAGCTCCATTCCCACGTATTACGTATGATGAAGCGATTGAATTCCTGCATGGACAAGGCTTCGATATTCCTTGGGGGGAAGACTTTGGTGCACCACACGAAACAGCGATTGCTGAGAAGTACAATACACCTGTCTTTATCACACATTACCCTGCTGGAATTAAGGCTTTCTATATGAAACCAGATCCGAATCGTCCAGAAGTTGTTCTCTGTGCGGATATGATCGCACCAGAAGGCTACGGAGAGATTATTGGCGGTTCGCAGCGTATTGATGATCCGGAATTGATGCAACAACGTTTTGAGGAGCACAACCTCTCGGATGAAGCGTATCAATGGTATCTGGATCTGCGTAAATACGGATCGGTTCCTCACTCCGGTTTCGGTCTGGGATTGGAGCGGACGGTAGCATGGATCTGTGGGTTGGATCATGTACGTGAAACAATCGCATTCCCACGTATGCTCTATCGTCTGTACCCTTAATGCTTAACAGAGGAGCGTCTATGGAAGACACGACATCCAAAGCTTGGTTGGATGGAGCAGCTTATGGCATGACTTCGGGCACAGCTCACCTACCTTATGCATTGTTACGTTATTATCACCAGCTGGGCCTATCCGATGCAGAAGTGCTTCTTCTGATTCAACTGCTAGGGTTCCGTCAAGCAGAGTTCAATGAGTTTCCCACGCTTGAAGAGCTTGCTGCACGCATGGGACTTGCACCAGAAGGTATTGCGAGAATGTTGCAACGACTGATGCGAGATGGGTATATTGCGATTGACGAGCATCGTGACGAGGAACGTGACATCCAGTACGAACGGTATGATTTGCATGGATTATATGCCAAGCTTGCAACGTGCACTGCCGAAGAAGTAGCGGCTTTCCGTGCAGAACAGCAGAGCAGCAGTACAGCACGCCAAGATTCGAACAGTGTTCAAAAAGAAGAGGAAGAACGAAATATGTTCTCCATCTTTGAAAAAGAATTTGGCCGTCCGCTCTCTCCAATGGAGTGCGAGACGATATCCAGCTGGTTGGATCAGGATCGTTATCAAGAGGAACTGATTCTAATGGCTCTGAAGGAAGCTGTTTTTGCAGGCAAAGTACATTTTCGGTATATCGATCGAATTCTGCTTGAGTGGAGCCGTAATCGTGTCAAGACGGTTCAAGACGCAAAGGCATATACGCAGCGGTTTCGTAATGGTGGACGTTAATTCAGCACAGGCAAGGACAAGAAACAGGCCAGAAGTCATTCTGTGCCTGTTTTTTTTGGATTATAGATGGGATGAGTTCTTAGCGGCATCAACCTTTCAGGCAATGAATGCATTATGTTTTTAAAAAAATTGATGGATCACGCAGGGGTTACCACACAAGCTGTCGTCTATAGTATTGGAGAGGAGGGGAGAGTTATTGATGAAGCGCGCGTAATCGAACAAATCCGTCAAGGAGATACATCTCAGATGCGTACTCTGATTGATAAATATAGCCAGCATGTGTACCATGTGGCCTATTCCGTATTGCGGAACGATCAGGATGCTCAGGATGCAGCTCAGGAGGCGTTCATTCAGATGTACAAGTCTCTCCCCGACTACCGTTCCGAAGGTTTCAAAACGTGGTTAACCCGAATCGCCTTTCACAAAGCGATTGATGCCAAACGCAAGCTGGGCAGGCGAAGTGCTGAGGATCTGGGTGGAGAAGAAAAAATAATAAACATGCCCGGACGGGATGAAGACGTTCTTGCCCGTCTCGTTCGTGAAGAACGTCAGGACAAACTTCGCGAACGTATTAATCAGTTGCCTGCTCAGCACCGTGACATTATCACTGCGTATTATTTAGGTGAGAAAAATTACGAGCAGATTGCCAGTGATGCACAGGTGGCTGTGAAAACCGTGGAATCCCGTTTGTATCGTGCCCGGCAGTGGATTCGGAATCATTGGAAGGAGGATGAATGGCGTGAGTAAACAGGAGAAGTATACCGCTGCGCAATGGGATGATTATATTGAAGGCCATATGAGTGAAACTCAAGCGAGCAGAATGGAACAGCTGCTGATGGAAGACACAGATGCAATGGACAGCTATCTGGAAGCACTCGGCATCCATCAGGAACTGCCTCCGTTGCCTGACCCGACAGGGTTTGCAGATTCAGTGATGCATCGGATTGAGGGTATTCAATCCTCCAAGTCTCAACGTAAATCCCGCGCTGGACGGAACCGGCGCTGGCTTGAACATAAAGTGTTTCATTATGCGGTAGCAGCCTGTCTGACATTGATCTTCCTCTCGTCTGGACTTTTTGACAAGGTAGCCCCTTATCACAAGTTCCAGGATGGCGACCACAGAGGGTCTTTCACGGAGAAATGGACGGAGGCAGCCACTTCATGGCTGGATAACTTTAAGCCTAAACCATAAATGGTTTCGCATTGCCTGAAAAGAAAGGATGACGACTGTGCACTCAGATCGTAACAAATTACTCGCATTTCTATTAAACCTGATACCAGGTCTTGGTTTCATGTATTGGGGACGGGCCGCAAGGGCTGTGATTTATCCATTGCTTTTCTTCGGAACAGCTGTTGGCTCATTCATGCTAGCAATGGTCACTAATGAACAAGATTTAATGATTTTCGGTGCCCTCGGTGCTGCTTTCTTCTGGGGGATCAGCATGCTGGACATCGTGATTGTTCTACTCCGTGCACCTTCTGCCCGAGAAGCACATTATAGGGGATACGGTGCGCCTTATGAAGCATCACACCAAGGAGCAGCCTACCAGGGAGCATACATGGGTCAGCAAGGGCCTATGGAGCAGATGAATGAAGATGAGCTGCATCAACATCCTGGTGGTGAATATGGTCATCCTGGGGGGCCCTATGGTCAACCCATGTATCGAAAAGGCAGTGAGGGTGAACGGTTCTTCACCATTTTGCTCTCATTTGTTCCGGGATTGGGCCACCTTCATCTGGGATTGTTGCATCGCGGGTTGTCGTTCTTGATGGCGTTCTTTGGTTCATTTGCCATGATGGTTTTCGTGGCTTCGATCACCAATGAATCAGTATTTCTAATGTTCTTACTCATTCTGCCAGTAATATGGGTATACTGCATGTTTGATGCGGTGCAGCACGTCCACCGTAAGCAGGCTGGTGAGGTGTTGCAAGATCGGACATTATTCGAAGAATTGGAGATGGGCAGAGTAGCCGGACGACGTAGCAAAGTGCTTGCAACGCTGCTATCCGCTTTTCCAGGCGCGGGTCATCTATATCTGGGATTGCAAAAAAGAGGCATGCAATTGATGTTCCTATTCCTTGCAAGCATCTATGTTCTGGACCTGCTTCACTTATCGGTGTTTCTGTTCATGATTCCACTGGTCTGGTTCTACAGCTTCTTTGACGGACTACAGTGCTCCAGTCGCTATGGACGCGAGCCATTGATTGACCAACCGATCTTCAAGGATTGGGCCCGCCATCAGCGCCTGATTGGATTCGGGATTGCGGCGCTTGGACTATATTACCTAACGATCCGGCTTGTCATTCCACAGCTGAATGAGCTGTTCCCAAATGCCTTTATGACGTATGAGATCCGTTCCTATTTGAACACTGTCATTGTTTCCTTGCTGCTCATTTTTGGCGGCTTGAAATTGCTGTTTGGTAAGCAGCGGGAATTGGGGACGAATCGCTCGCTTCATTCGAATGACGAAGAAGCAGACAGTCTCTTTTTATTCAAGGATCGGGATGATCGACTGTAGAGTGACCTAAAGAAAAGTTACACTGACATTACGATGACAGAGCAACCTTCTAATCGCTGTTATCCCACAAACTAAAAACACGCCAAGGGCTATTTAACGAGCCTTTGGCGTGTTTTCTGTTATGCAGCTTTGATTTCGAATAAATGATTGCTATTTCGTAGCACCCTTCAGCAGAAGTTGACGGTACATCACTTCGAATAGGAATTCGAAAGCCTCCAGATGACGTTTCGCTTCAAAAGCATCCTTGCCCCACGCATATATGCCGTGGTTACGAAGCAAGATCCCTGGCACTTTGGCATCCAGAACATCCGGTACCAATTCAGCAATGGACGGAATGTCGGCAAAGTTAGGCAGGACTGGTACACGAATCTCCGCATTCTCTTCCCAGATGTTGAAAGCCTTGATCAACTCAATGCCTTGAATAGGCACCTGACCTTCTGCTCCAAAGAATTCGCTAATCAGATTGTTAAACACGGTATGTACGTGGAATACAGCACCACAACCCGTCAAGCGATAAATTTCGCAGTGAATCAACGTTTCGGCACTTGGTTTCAACGTTGTTGTTTCAATTGCTTTGCCGTGCTTGTCCACAAAAAGGAAGTCTTCCGGTGTGCGAAGAGATTTGTCTTTGCCAGAGGCGGTAACCGCAAAATAAAATTGCTCTGAATCAAAATCTCCTACACGCATCGAAAGGTTGCCACTTGTTCCAGGGAACCAGTTACGACTGGCGAACAGTGCTTTAATATCAGCCAGTTCTTCCAGGACCTGACGTTTGTGTTCCAATGTAATCTTTTCAAAGCCCATCGTTTACAGCACTCCTTGTGTTTGCTTCTGTTTCATATCTTCGATGATATCGTAAAAGGTAGCGAATGACACATGGTCTACACCAAGTTCAATACATTTGTCCGTTAAAATGGAGCGAGAGTAGACGAGATCAGCAATCTTGGCACCTTCAAAATCCGTCAAACTGTCTCCAATAAGGATTCGATTGTATTGTTCTTCCGGGAAGGTACGGATCACAGTCGTTTTACACATGCCGCAGCCGTTCTCACAAGGAGGCTGACAGGGATTCGGCCATTCAATCCGAATGGTTTCACCCGAGAAGTCAGCCCCGTTGCAATAGACATGATCCTGCGGGATATGGAATGGTGCGAGCAACGGCTCGATAAAGAAGTCCATGCCACCACTGGTCACATTGAATTCGATACCTTCGCTGCGAACATATTCAAGAAACTCGCTGAATCCTTCACGGATCCCTGCTTGTCCAAGCACGAACTCCACAATTTCATCTTTCTGTGATGCAGGCAACAGAGCAAACATGGCTCCAACACCTTCACGCAGCGAGATTTTTTGCTCAATCGTATCTTTCATAATCGCTTCAATGCCCTCAGGCTTGAAATGTTTCATGATGGCTACGATGTTGTCCGAGAGAGTAATCGTACCATCAAAGTCACAGAAAATAACGGTTTTCTTATCACTTCTCATCGTTCGCCACCCCACAGATCCAGTGCGCTTTTCAACTCCGGATGCTCGGTTGCATATTGCGCGAGGGTTATGGAGCGCTGAGCTGCATCAATGGCTTGCAGGAATGCTCGTCCGCCTGCTTCAGTGCCCATCGGATGTCCATGAATACCGCCACCCGCATTAACGATGACATCTGTGCCAAAGTCGCGCAAAATAAGCGGTACAAGGCCTGGATGGATGCCGGCTGAAGGGACTGGCATACTGGTTCTCACCGGCAGATCAGATGACAACAGCTGCTCGGTAATCGCCATATTTTCTTCCTTCGGCATCGTTACCGATCCATAAGGAGAAGGGAAGAGTACCAGATCGGCGCCGGCAAGACGCATCAACTGGCCAAGTACAACCGAAGCCGAGATGCCGTAATGCGGTGAAGGATACAGTGCACCTGCAAGAGCAGGGTGAGCCATAATCGGCACATTAATATCAGAATCACTGCTGAGTTCATGCAGCACATCATATCCGTAAGACAATACGTTGAACAACAAGGCATTGGCTCCTGCACCTATAGCGCGTTCAGCTTGTTGCTTCAGACGAGATGTAGGTCCTGTGAGATTGGTTGCATACAGAAGTTTCTTGCCTGTCTCCTGGCGTGCCTGTTCGGCAGCTTTCATGCAGACTTCAACTCTTTTTTCGATTGGGGTCAATTTATTCTCGAACAGAATTTCATCGTCCTTGATCAGATCAACGCCTCCAAGGGCCTGACGAATAAATTGTTCACGCAGTTCATCTGCATCCAGCCCAATAACCGATTTGAAGATACTCATTAACAGTGGTCGATCATGTACACCAAGCAAATCACGAACACCATTCAGTCCAAACTTGGGTCCAGGGAATGCACTCAGGAAGCCATCCGAGAAACCAAGCTTTGTCAATTTGATACGGCCATCCATTGAGATTTTGCCAAAGACTGTCACGAGCAGGGCAGGGATATCACGGCTGAAGTTAACATCAGGATATCCAATGGTAATATCAGCGTAACGCTCACCCGCAGCCATTCCATCAGCTTCATGTACTTCTACGCTGATTACTTCGCCCAGATGCTTCTGCATCGCTTCACGCTGGGCCTGTGGCAACTCGGTCCAGCTACCAACGGTCATGCCAATCGCGATGGACTGAGCTTTCTTGCGAAAGTCTGCATGATCATCATGCAGACGATATGTGGCTGTGCACATGTTATTCATTTTAAATCCCCTTCCAAAGCAGCTCCCATCTCCCGTGAGCGCTCTGCACAGCGGTTGACGGCTGCGATTACATTTTCAAAGAAATCTCCTTCGTCCAGCGTTTTCAGTGCTGCCTGGGTTGCCCCTCCCGGGGAGGTCACATCACTACGAAGCTTCATCGGTTCCAAACCGGTTTGTTGTACCATACGTGATGCGCCCAGCACTGTCTGAACAGTGAGATCGCGAGATTGCTGGCTGGATAGGCCACCACGAATACCTGCGGCAATCATGGCCTCCATTAAATAGTATACATAAGCAGGGCCGCTTCCGGAAATACCTGTGAGCACTTCGAGTTTATCTTCAGGCACGATGGTCACGATACCAACCGCTTCAAACATGGTCATTACCGTACTACGCTGCTCATCCGTTATCTCTGCAGAGAAGGCAAGTCCAGTAGCACCGAGTCCAATGGTACTAGATGTATTCGGCATGGTTCTGGCGATTGGTTGTTTACGACCGAGCAAGGACTGCATCGTGCGGATTGATAACCCGGCAATGACAGATACGATCAGTTGATCAGGCGATAACAGCGGACCCAGTTCGCGCAGTGCTGCGGCAGCATCTTTGGGTTTCATACAGAGTACAATGACCGGAGTGGAGGCAAGATGATCCAAGGATTGCGAGGCAGTTCCGGTATGTACAGCATAACGGGTGCTGAGCTCCTCCTGACGTTTCTGGTTGCTGCGGTTCAGCATCGTAATATCCTGAGGACGAACGACCAGGCGGGAGATCAGTCCGCGCACGATGGCTTCAGCCATCGCGCCTGCTCCGTGGAAAGTAATCTTCTGTTGTAGTAACGTCTGCTGCTCTTGACTCATATTTATCTTCCTCCTATATAACTGGTGCTGGAATATTATTGACGAATCTGTCCATTGCCGGTAATCCGATATTTGGTTGACGTGAGCGCTGGTAGTCCCATAGGTCCACGTGCATGCAGTTTCTGAGTACTGATCCCGATTTCGGCTCCATAACCAAATTCGTATCCGTCGGTGAATCGCGTGGACGCATTGTGATAGACGGCTGCTGCATCCACATCATGCATGAAGCGTTCTGCATGGGCTGTATCCCGGGTTACGATACACTCGGAATGTTTGGTTCCGTAATGTGCGATGTGCTGCATCGCTTCGTCCAGGTTCTCGACCACACGGATATTTAAAATATAGTCGTTGTACTCGGTCGCATAGTCTTCCTCGGTTGCCTCAAGAGCGGAAGGGACAATACGGCGTACCGTGTCGCAACCTTTCAAAATCACATTGGCCTCACGGAATTGCTCGGCAAGAGCAGGCAGGTGCTCTTCCGCGTATGTGGCATGTAGCAGTAACGTTTCCATGGCGTTACACACCGATGGACGTTGTGCCTTGGCGTTGATGGCAATTTCGGCTGCCATGACCGGATCGGCTGATTCATCGACATAGGTATGGCAGATGCCGGCCCCAGTTTCGATGACAGGTACTGTTGCATTGGCAACCACATTACGAATGAGCGAAGCCCCGCCGCGTGGAATGATGACGTCCAGTAATCCGTTTAATTTAAGCATTTCATCCACGGAAGCACGATCTGCATCCTCAACGAGTTGCAGCGCATCAGCAGTCATGTCTGTCGTTGCCAATGCCTGATGCAGCACCTCTACAATTTTGCGGTTGGAGGACAGGGCAGAGGAGCCGCCGCGCAGAAGCACTGCATTACCTGTTTTGAGACATAATCCCGCTGCGTCCACGGTTACATTAGGTCGAGCTTCGTAGATGATACCGATCAGACCAATCGGCACTCTAAGTTTTTCAACATGCAATCCGTTAGGACGGGTGAATGTCTCCAATACTTCACCGACTGGATCAGGCAGATCCGCAATCTGACGTAATCCTTCAGCAATGCCAGCAATGCGCTCCTTATTGAGGGCGAGTCGATCCAGCATGGATTCCGGTGTACCTTGTTCCCTGCCTCGCACCAGATCTTCGGCGTTTGCCGTAATGATGGAATCCGTCTCCGTTATCAAAGCATCTGCCATGACACGCAGGGCCGTATTTTTCTGTTCTGTATTCAATCGGTTCAGCTGTGGAACCGCGGCTTGGGCTTTGATGGCTTTTTCTCTAACTTCACTCATCTTAATTCCTCCTCATATATATAAAGTTAAAATTTTAACCACATGTTGGACTAAAGATTATTCACACAGACACTACGATGACAGAATAACCTTCCAATCGCTGTTATCCCCAGATTTTTTCGATTCCCTTTTTTAAAGGGAAAATCCGGTGATAAAGGCGAACGCTCCGCTTTTTCAGGTTTTTTCTGTCCTCTCCGTTACGTGTAAATGATTAGTTTAACTTAATATTGCTTCATGTTTATTTTAACGTAATCCATTCGTCTCTATGAATAACTTCAAGTCTGTGGATGCTAGCGAGTTGTTTCATCACTTCTCCACTGGGAAGTCCGGCAATGAGTCGAAGCTGGTCATCATCATAATTGACGATACCGCGACCGAGCAAGGTTTCATCCAAACCAATCACCTCTACGACGTCTCCTGCATGAAATGTTCCCAGTACTCGCTTGACCCCTACAGGTAGAAGACTATGGCCCCCATGGACAAGTGCTTCTTCAGCACCATCATCCACAACGACTGTTCCCAGCGGTGTAGACATGAAGCCGAGCCACTGCTTTTTACGAGATAACGAAGCGAGTCGTGTCTCAAAGTAAGTTCCTTTGCCCGTGCCATCAACCGCCTTCTGCATATCTCCGAGTTCTTTCACACTTCCCACGAATACAGGTACGCCTCCACGTGTAGCAACCTTGGCTGCATCGACTTTGGATCGCATTCCGCCTGTACCAACCGTTGATCCTGAACCGCCGGCAAAAGCGTAGATCTCAGCCGTTATCTCGGGGATACGGTCGTAACGAACGGCAGAAGGATCTTTACGCGGATCTGCGGTGTACAGTCCGTTGGTATCGGTAAGAATGATCAGATGCTGTGCCTTTACCAGGTTCGCAACCAATGCGGACAACAGATCGTTATCACCAAACTTCAATTCATCCACCGATACCGTATCATTCTCATTAAAAATCGGAATCACTCGCTGTTTGAGCAGCTCTTCTACGGTCATGCCTGCATTACCCATGCGTTTACGACTGTGAAAGTCTGTACGAGTTAACAGAATTTGCGCCGTAGTAACGCGGTGCGCTGCAAAAGCCTGTTGATATGCCTGCATCAGTAATGCCTGCCCAACGGCCGCTGCGGCTTGTTTCTCATGTAGCAGTTTGGGGCGCTGAGGATAACCGATCTCCCGGAATCCGGCCGCTACCGCTCCAGAGGTGACCAAAAGCACTTCATGGCCCTGATCAGCCAATGCTGCAATTTCTCCGGCAAAAAAAGTGATCGAACTGCGATCCAGACCGCCTTCTTCCGTTGTAAGCGAGCTGCTTCCAATCTTAACTACAATACGTGAAGTCATGGTTTCACTTCCTTAAACATGATTAATAAGTGCTTCTGGAGCAGGCTTTTGCGGGTACAAAAAAAACTCCCGCCCTTTAGTTAAAAAGGACGAAAGTTCGTTACTTCCGCGGTACCACCTTTATTGATGATTAAATCATCCGGCTTCATGCCCTGTAACAGAAGGCACTGTCCTGTACGTAACAGGCCGCTCAGGGGTAGGTTTCAGAGAAGAGTCACGGTAAATTCTTTCAGCAGGGTGGAATTTACTCTCTGGGCGCGACTGATATTCTCTTACTGGTCCCGTCATCACGTTTCGTTCAATATTTCTTATAACATACCATGGAAACTTGGCATATGCAAAGGGGTTATGGTCCTGTAAATTACTTGAATAAATTCAGCTTGCCAATCCGCTCCACAGCTTCGCGTAATCGGTTTTCATCACTTAGCAGTCCTGCGCGCACATAGCCTTCACCATGCGAACCAAAACCAATACCTGGAGCTACGGCCACCTTGGCTTCTCGTAGTAACAAGTCTGCAAATGAAGCGGAGGTATAACCGGCAGGTACAGGCAACCAACTGAAGAATGAACCTGCTGGTTTCGAAGCTTGCCAGCCAATGGAGGATAGAGCGTCATAAAACGCATTGCGACGGGATTCGTAACGTGAAACCAGCGAGGCAACACATTCCTGGGAGCCAGTCAGTGCTTCTGTTGCCGCAGCTTGAATCCCACCGAAAAGACTGACATAGATATGATCCTGAAGCAGATTGATTTTAGAGACAATCTCTGCGTTACCGAGTGCGAATCCAACACGCCATCCAGCCATATTGTATGTTTTGGATAACGTATAGAATTCAATGCCCACTTCTTTGGCACCAGGGGCTTGCAGGAAACTTACTGGACGATGTCCGTCGAATCCAATTGCACCGTAAGCAAAGTCGCTGGCTACTACGATTTGATTTTGAATGGCGAATTCTACCGTATCTTCGTAGAACGAAAGGGGCGCCGTTGCTGACGTTGGGTTGTTGGGGTAGTTCAGGAACATCAGCTTGGCCTTCTCCCGATCTTCCGCAGTAACGGCTTCGTAATCAGGCAGGAATGCATTGGACTCCAGTAAAGGCATAAATGACATGTTTGCTTTGGCAAGTGCAACACCAGACCAGTAATCCGGGTAACCCGGGTCTGGAACGAGAACGGTGTCGCCGGGGTTAAGCAGGACCTGGGGTAACTGAACTAGACCTGTTTTGCCTCCGAACAGAATCGCAACTTCAGTCTCGGGATCCAGATCAACGTTGTAATCTTCCTTATAACGTTTGGCGACAGCTTCCTTCAGGAAAGAGTACCCTCTAAAAGGGGAGTATTTGTGGTAGAGGGGATTTTCAGCCGACTCTTGCAGTGTTTTCACAATATGGGGTGGTGTCGGTGTGTCCGGGTTCCCCTGACCCAGATTAATCACGTCATGACCACTTGCGATTTCGCGATTTACATTTTGAACAAGGGTAGCAAAAAATTGCGTTGGCAGCTGTGTCATCACATCAGAAGTCGGTATCGTAAAGGCTGAACGAGCAGTTATATGGTCTGAATGGGTCATTATATTCATCACTCCGGTTATTAAAAATGGCAAATAGTTCTCATTAATTTATCACGCCAATCCCGAGCTGTATAGAGGGAAATCCACTTGATTATACAGGACATGAGAGCAAAGAGCGGAGTATTGTACAAAATTGAAAGTGCTCATTTCGTTTTGTCCATTGAGCTGAGAGAAGCCATGTTTTATGATAATATCCGATAATGATAATCAATATCATTAATTCCTTACACTACGCACATAATATAGGGGGAGAAATAGAAATGAAAAAGGGTATACGAAATACGGCAGTATTATTAACGATCACGTGGTTATCCATTCTGCTACTGGCTTGTGGGAATCAGGCCTCAACACCTGCTGCTGGCGCAGATGATTCCATAGCAGCCACGGAAACGACAGAGACCACGACTGCAGTGGAAGAGACGAATGAGGGCGAGACCCGGGTATTCAAAGATTGGACTGGCCATGAGGTTGAGGTTCCTATGAATCCGAAGCGCGTCATCTATCATGGAGAAGTTACCGGGGATCTGCTTGCACTTGGTGTTGTTCCTGTCGGCATACTTCGTCAAGAGGGGACCGTGTACGATGAACAGGTTGCCCAGGCAGAAGATGTAGGATTTCCAATCAGTGTGGAAAAGGCGCTGGACTTGAATCCCGATCTGATCATTTTTTCCAACAGTGATGAAGCACAATATGATCAGATCGCAAAGGTTGCACCTACGGTTACATTTGATTCGTTCGGTTCAATAGAAGATCGTATTCGTATCCTTGGCGACTTGTTGAATAAGAAGCAAGAAGCGGAGGACTGGATTACGGCTCATCAAAAAGCGACGGAAGAGATGTGGACGCAACTTCATGAGAACGGATTAAAAGAAGGGGAGACCGCTTCAGTATTCACGATGTATCCGGGGAATCGCCTATTTGTCATGGCGGGTGCAGGATTGCCCCAGTTGTTATATGGAAAAGACGGGCTGAAGCCAACCGCGGAAATTCAGAAAGTATTGGATGAAGACATGGGATTCGTAGAGATTTCGACTGAAAAATTATCTGAATTTGCCGGTGATCGAATATATATTCTCGATCCTGTGACCGACGATGCCAAGCAATCCACCAAGGAATTGCTGGATAGTTCAATCTGGAAGAACCTGCCTGCGGTGAAAGAAGGAAAAGTATATCGTTTTAATATCGCAAAAGCTTCTAGTGATGCTCTTTCCAGGGAGTGGCTGCTGAAAGAGTTGCCAAAACAGATGATCCAATAATTTGTGATGAGTTAGTAAGGCAGGATGAACACTATTTGAGGAATGCAGTTTCCAAAAAAAAGTAAGAGGAGCCTTCAACATTTCGTTGAACGCTCTTTTTTGCTGATTAAACTCCTATCTGGATTATTAACAATCGCTCGCATATAATCAGACATACAGAATGATTGATAATTATTCTCATTTTAGAAAAACGAGGTGAACCGACATGCAGGCTTTGGATGCCGATGGAGGAGCGTTGTTCTTTTCAGCATTCATGTTTCGGCTGGATCATCTGGTACGACGAATTGAACAACCTGAACAGGTGATGCTGGAAGTGGCTTGCGAGAAACATGCGTTCCTGATCTGTGAAGAAGGAGAGGGGCGTTTATATATTGGACCTGAACAGTTTCCGTTTACTACGGGATGTGTCTATCCGCTTTCTCCGGGAGAGGGGTACCAGATTGAGCATCGTAATGTCTCGGAATTGAAATATATCGTAATAGCTTTTGATGTTATTCATGTGTTGACTGGTGATCCAGAGCTCTTTACCCGTTCTGTATTTGAGCACAGAAACCAATTGAATGGTTATCCCTATGCACCGTTAAGTGGACTGCTGGAACAGATGTATGTCATTCGAAATTATAAAACAGATGCCGAATACAGTCATCTGAATGCACAGTTCCAAAAATGGATGGAGATGATCATTACCCGGTACACTTCTCCAAAGACGGAGCAGAGCATGGAAGCCAGACTACACAGTACGATTCAGTATGTGGACGACCATTATGCTGAAGAAATCACTGTACAGAAACTGGCACGTCTTGCGGAGATCCGCCCTGTGCAATATACGACCCTTTTCAGACAACTCACGGGTCACAAGCCGCTCGATTATGTGAATCATGTTCGCATCAAACATGCCAAGGACTGGCTTCGCAAATCAGATGAACCCCTTCGGGATATAGCGAGCCGCGTGGGGTTTAAGGATGAGTATTATTTCAGCAGGCGTTTTCGCCAAATGACGGGATTATCTCCTCGTCAATATGACAGATCGATTCAGCAGCAGACGTTAGTACAAGATTGGTTGGGTCATGATGTGAATATTCCAGTTAACCCGGAGCGAATGATGTATTACGGAGATTCCGCTGGGGATCTGCTGGTGCTGGGCATTCAGTTGTTGGGAGACCAGACATATGACGCGGTTGCTCCGGTTAATGTGGAGGCAGCTGTTATCACGAAGCCGGATTTGATTATTTTTGATAGCAGTAATGAACAGCAGTATGAACAACTTTCCCGCATTGCACCAACTCTTGCTTACAATTCACATGCCATGTTGGAAGAACGAATGCACAGATTGGGCAGTTGGTTTGGCAGACAAACTCAGGCTGAACAATGGCTAACCTCCTATGGGGAGCGTACGAAGCAGATGTGGGCGAAGATCCATACAGTGATTGAAGAAAGGGAAACGGCATCTGTATTTACATATCATCGGGGTGCACGATTATTTGTTATGGGCAATATCGGTCTGGCGCCTATGTTATATCATCCGATGGGATTCAGGCCAGTTACCAAAGTGAAGGAAGCACTTGCGGCAGGCAGAGCCTATAAGGAAATTTCGGCTGAAGCGGTACGTCAGTATGCGGGAGATCATGTTTTTGTTATGCTGCCTGAGGAAGTCCTGGCAAGACAAGCTACAGAGATGCTGATGAAAAGTCCAAGCTGGAAGGCTCTTCCGGCAGTGAAGAATGGAAGGGTGTACCTTGTTGAAGAGTCAACCTGGAATGTGGGTGATGCGCTCACGATCGATCGATTGCTGACCCTGCTCCCTGAGTTGTTATGTGGAGGTTTATAACGGAAACAGGGTTGCAGTCCTTAAGATGATCAAGCTATGATAGCAGGTATTACGGTTCAGAGGAGTGCTTGTCATGACAGAACAACAACACGGGGAAATGCGTGTAGCCCTGATTCAGGGCGATATTCAGCTCGGAGACCCTGAGGCCAATCATAAACATATGCAGTCGTTGCTTGAACGTGCGGTAGAACAATATCCGGATCTGGGGCTGGCTGTGTTGCCTGAGATGTGGAATACGGGGTACGCCCTGACGCAAATTCATGAACTCGCTGACCCGGAAGGCCAGAAATCACGGGAGTGGCTATCTGCTTTTGCTCAAAAGCATCAAATCTCCATCGTGGGCGGTTCAATCGCCGAGAAACGGGATGGACAGATATACAATACAATGTACGCTTATGATCGTGAAGGAAAACAGGTAACACGATACGATAAATTACATTTGTTCCGTCTGATGGACGAAGAGAAATATTTACAGCCTGGTGCGGAACCTGAAATTTTTGAATTGCAGAACGGTCTTACAGCAGGTGCTTCGATCTGTTATGACATCCGGTTTCCGGAACTGGCCCGTACACTTGCTCTAAACGGGGCCAAGGCATTGATTGTACCTGCGGAATGGCCGAATCCTCGTCTGCACCACTGGCGTACCTTGCTTACGGCACGAGCCATTGAGAATCAGATGTATGTAATCGCCTGTAACCGTGTGGGTAAAGGGGGAGAGACCGAATTTTTCGGACATTCCCTCATCATTGATCCTTGGGGTGAGATTGTGGCTGAAGGTGGCGAAGGGGAAGAGATCGTGACCGGAATCATTCGTCCTTCCCTGGTAGATGAGGTTCGCGGCCGTATTCCCGTATTTGAGGACCGTCGACCTGGCGTTTATTTTGGTGAAAAATAAAAACTGAAAATAAAATTCTTCAGAAAAAGTGTTTATTCTTCCAGGACGCGGGTAATGATAACTATCCCGTCACCAAGGAGGATGATCAATCAATGGACAACCATGTGAAAGATACGCTCAGGAGACTGGAACAGGATAACACAAGGGAAGATCACTTAAGGGCATTCTTAGAGAATGGAGCAGGAGGGCTATCACCCCCTGATTCAACTGTTCAGGACGAAGGCCGTGTAATGAATCAGCAAAACAGGCTGACAAGCGATCGTAATTTGCGTAAATAAACCGCCAGAGATGAAGTTTTCTTATGTACGTTTCTACGTTAACATTATAAATAAGCATCGAAAACCAAACAACTTAACAAGCAACATTGTACTGGAACCAGTTACTGTGATTGCAAAGTAAGAACTTTATCCTGCGGATGCGGGAAACGAGTATAACAAAGGCTTGGCCCATAGGGGTCAAGCCTTTGTTTTGGTTCATTACCATATGCCTCCATATCTATAGGAACAATTCATTAGTCTCCTTTAGACAGTTCGGCAACGGTTTGTTGAAACGTGTGGATGAATGCCTCGGCTGCTTTTGACAGTACTCTTCCTTGACGATAAGCCACAACAAGTGTTCTGCTGGGAGTAGGCTCAGCAAGTGGCACATATACAGGCACGAATTCACTGCGCGGTGCACGGGCAATAAAGCGTGGAACCAGGGTAATGCCCATACCTGTGGCGACCAGCGACTGAACGGTTTCAATATTTGTGCTCTCAAACACAACTTGGGGATCAAAACCGGCTTGCTCACAGAGATCAAATGTAAGTTTGCGGAAGCCCTGTCCTTTTTTCAATACAACAAAGGGTTCATCACGGAGCTCTTCAATTCGCACAGGAATCGGATGTTCCGGATCTGCCCTGCGTGCCAAAGGGTGATTCGGGGGAACCGCCAGATCAATCCGTTCTTCTCCAATGGTTACATAAGACAAGCTTGGCTCTTGTAAAGGAAGAGATAGCAAACTCAGATCAGCTTTGCCGCTGGCTGTCAATTTCTCAAGCGTAAGCCCGGAGTCTTCCAATAAGGTGACCTCAATCTCGGGATAAGCTTGTTGGAACGCTGGAAGCACGTGTGGGAGCAAGTGTGAGCCCGTGATCGGCATGCTGCCTACAACGACTTTACCTTTGCGAAGCTGGGAGATATCGGACATTTCCTGACGTAATAGCTCCACAGCATCTACGATCTTCTGGGCTTGCTCGACAAACGTAACACCTGCATGGGTTAACTCCACGGTACTTGTATTACGCTGAAAAAGGAGTACACCCAATTCTTTTTCCAATTTGGATAATTGCTGGCTTAATGAAGGCTGCGCAATATGCAGCTTCTCTGCTGCCCGGGAGAAATTGCGTTCGGCCGCAATTTGCAGCGTATATTGAAGTTGTCTGAATTCCATCGTCATTGGTCATTCCTTTCGTTATGCCACCATTATATCATTACAGATGAAGAAATCATTAATTTCGCTTAACCGCTTGCACTCCATCAGAAGAGTTGATATACTGATTTTGAAAACGCTTAAGAAACGACTTACCCGGGTAAAACAAATCAACGTTTTCATGTGTGCCAGTTTCAAGTGTTAGTACGGAACCATTTCAAATGTTCATATTCCTTTTCGTTTATATAATTGAATAACATTCATCCAACGATGGCGTGTTACTGTTCGGCAGGCAAGACCTAGATTGGGTGGGAAGAGTTTCTCTTTTCCTACCCTTTTTAGGTCTTTTTTTGTTCTCATCAAGAAGAAATGACGGAGGTGTCGTTATGAATTCCAAAAAGCTGGCTCAGGAAATTTTGGAGCATGTAGGTGGAAATAATAACATCAATCAAGTAATTCATTGTTCAACAAGATTACGTTTTACACTTAAAAATTCAAAGCTTGCCAATACAGAAGAGATCAAACGGTTGGATGGAGTCATAGGAGCCGTGGATAGTGGCGGGCAATATCAGGTCATCATTGGTAATGATGTAAGTTATGTATATAACGAACTGGCTCCATTAATAAGCACGGAAACGGCCAGTGATGAGGTTAAGCCTCCACGGGATTACAGTCCCAAGGGTTTGTTTAATGCTTTTGCCAATGTCATCGCAGGCATCTTCCAACCGATTATACCGGCCATTGCAGCCTCTGGAATGCTCAAAGCTCTGTTGTTGCTGGCTACCGTTTTTGGCTTTATGACAAAAGAAGATCAGGCCTACGTTTTTTTGAACGCAATCGCAGATGCAGGCTTTTATTTCCTGCCGATGCTGCTTGCCTTCTCAAGTGCAAACAAGTTCAAGGCCAATCCATATATAGCCGTATTATTAGGCGGTGTGTTGCTTCATCCAAACATGATTGGTCTTCTGGGTGGAGAGGAACCGGTATATTTCCTTGGCATGAACGTACCAAATGTCGCTTATGCCACTTCCGTTATCCCGATTATTTTGACCGTTTGGTTTATGTCGTATATTGAACGTTTCGCTGATAAAGTATCACCCGGTCCTGTGAAAATATTTTTGAAGCCGCTCATTGTTATCCTGATAGTTGCCCCTATCTCACTGATTGCACTCGGCCCATTGGGCACATATATCGGCACAGGGATGTCGGAAGGTGTCTTCTGGATACAGGATAAAGTGGGCTGGGTAACCGTCGTTATTATGTCGATGTTGATGCCATTTATCGTGATGTTTGGCATGCACAAAGTGTTTTATCCTGTGATCTTTGGAGCAATAGCTTCACCAGGTTACGAGACGCTGTTCCTCGTTTCAATGCTTGCTGCCAATATGGCACAAGGAGGAGGGGCACTCGCCGTAGCTTTCAAATCCAAAGACCCAAAAATGAAACAGATCGCTCTTTCTGCCGGAATTTCCGGGATGTTCGGGATTACTGAACCAGCAATCTACGGGGTGCATCTCCGTTTGAAAAAGACATTTTTGGCATGCCTCATTGGCGCAGGAGCGGCGGGCATGTTCGCGGGAATCGTCAATCTGAAGGCGTATACTGCAGTTGGCCCTGGTCTTGCCACATTGCCGATCTTTGTCAGTGATGATCCCAACAATATTTTATATGCGCTGATTACGGTTGCGATTTCTTCCGTTATTGCCTTTGTAGGCGTGTTCCTAATCGGGTTTCAAGATACAGTAGCAAGTGCGGAGTCTGGTAAAGCGGGTAAGCCATCTGCTGAGTCCGTTTCTCCAGTCCGTATGGATTCTCAGTCGCAAACTTCGGCTTCCGGCATGAAGTCCAAAAAAGTGGTGTTTGCTCCATTGGAAGGTAAAGTTCTGCCATTAAGAGAGGTGAAGGACGAGGCCTTCTCGCAAGAAGCCATGGGACAAGGTATGGCCATTCAGCCAAGTGTTGGCAAGGTGTTTGCTCCGTTTGATGGTACCGTTGAGACGGTGTTCCGCACTAAACATTCCATCGGTCTGAGATCGGTAGAGGGGGTAGAACTTCTGATTCATGTCGGATTGGATACGGTGAAACTGAAAGGCCAGCATTTTGATGTCAAAGTGAACGAAGGAGAACAGATCTCTCATGGTCAGCTCCTGATCGAATTTGATCTTGAAGCTATACAAGCCGCAGGTTATGACACTACGACCCCTGTAATTGTGACCAATTCATCGGATTATCTGGAGATACTGGGCAATGAAACTGCGGCGACAACAGGACCGGGGAAACCATTAATTACGGTGTTATAACTCGCTGAAATATGAATGAAAGGCAGGCAGCCTGATATGGAAGTCATAAAAATACTGAATTCGAGCATTGTTCTTGCTAGACGTGGTGAGGATGACAAGGAAATTATTGTGATGGGAAAGGGCATCGGCTACAGGAGCAAACCGGGAGATGTCGTGGGCGAGGATGAGATCGAGAAGATCTATGTCCTTGAAAATGAAACGATCTCTTCGGATCTCACCGCCCTGATGAAAGATACGCCAAAAGAATATCTGATTCTGGCTGATGAAATCATCTCCCATGCCAAACATACATTGTCCCGCCATCTGAGTGATCATCTCTATGTCGCATTAACAGATCACCTGTATATGGCCATGAAGCGATTCAAGGACAATATGACGATCCAGAACCGAATGTTGTGGGAAGTGAAAAAGTTCTATCCGCAGGAGTTCAGTATCGGGTTGCATGGTCTGTCTCTCATTCAAAAACAGCTCGGTCTCTCCTTGCCTGAAGAGGAAGCGGCGAATATCGCCTTTCATCTCGTTAATGCCCAGCAGAATGATGACAATATGAATCAGGTCATGATGATGACCAATACAGTCAAGGATGTACTCAATATTATCAAAATTCACTATCAAGTGGAGCTGGATACACACAGCATCAACTATTCACGCTTTTTGACCCATTTGCAGTTTTTTATTCAACGGCTTTTTGAGCATAAAACATTAAACACACAGGATCATGAGCTCTTTGAGCAGATCGCGAATAAATACCCGCAGGAAGAAGCCTGCGTATTACTAATCAAGGATTATATTGAAGCCCGGTTTGAACATACGATCTCCAATGAAGAGATGATGTATTTGATTATTCATATCAATCGAGTCATGAGTCGTAATTGAGCAAGAATGAAAGAGTTGCAGAGATAATCCAAGGAGGAATACACAATGACCAATACAACAAGAACGTTTCCAGAAGATTTTCTATGGGGAGGAGCGATTGCTGCCAATCAGGCAGAAGGAGCGTGGAATGTGGATGGCAAAGGTCTGTCTACAGCCGACATTGCTATCTATCGAAAAGGTGTAGCTAAGAGTGAGTATAAAAAACATAATGCGATCAATGAAGAACAGATCAAGGCTGCGATGGAGTCTACCTCGGATAGAGAATATCCGAAACGCAGAGGCATTGATTTCTACCACCGTTACGATGAGGATCTAGCCCTGTTTGGGGAAATGGGACTCAAAACGTTGCGCTTATCCATTGCATGGACCCGAATTTTCCCGAATGGCAACGAAACAGAGCCGAATGAAGCCGGTTTGCAGTTTTATGACCGTGTTATTGACGGCATGCTGAAACAAGGAATTGAACCATTGATTACGTTGTCGCATTATGAGATGCCGATGTATCTGGTGAATCACCATGGTGGATGGACGGATCGGAAAGTCGTGGAGTATTTTGTTCACTTTTGCAAAACCGTGTTCACCCGTTATAAGGACAAAGTGAAGTATTGGATTACATTTAATGAAATTGACAGCATTGTTCGTCATCCGTTTACGAGTGGTGGTATTGTTCCGGAGCGTTTCGAAAATGTGGAGCAGGCCGTATATCAGGGGTTGCACCATCAATTTGTAGCGAGTGCGCTCGCAGTGAAATACTGTCATGAGATCATTCCAGATTCCCGAATCGGATGTATGCTTACCAAACTGACGACGTACGCTCATACATGTAATCCCGAAGACGTACTCGTTGCTTCTCGGGATAATCAATTCAATCTTATGTTCACGGATGTACAGGTGCGTGGAGCGTATCCGTACTTTACAAAGAGATTTTTTGCCGAAAAAGGGATTAACCTCGATATGCTTGAGGGGGATGAAGAGATTTTGAAAGTACACACTGTGGACTTTATCTCATTCAGTTATTATATGTCCCTAGTATCAAGTGTGGATGGCGACCGATTGGAGCAGGTGAGTGGCAATACAACTGGAGGGGTGAAGAACCCGTATCTCCAAACGAATGATTGGGGCTGGCAGATTGACCCGGTAGGTCTGCGTATCTCATTGAATGAACTGTATAGCCGTTACGAGGTGCCCTTGTTTATCGTTGAAAATGGGATTGGAGCTATAGATACGATTGAAGCCGATGGTAGCATTCAGGATGATTATCGTATTGATTATTTCCGTTCTCACATTGAACAAATGCATGAGGCGATTCTGGACGGTGTTGAACTGTTGGGCTATACCAGTTGGGGAGTGATTGATCTGATCAGTTATTCTTCTTCAGAGATGGAGAAACGATATGGCTTTATTTATGTAGATCAGGATAATGACGGCAATGGAACACTGGAGAGAAAACGCAAGAAGAGTTTCCATTGGTACAAAGATGTGATTGCGAATAACGGCTTGTAATACGCTAGCAGGACAAGCACTCTGATAAGACGGTGATACATGCTAATTTTCACCTAATGATAAAGTAGGAAAGCAGCTCTGGATTCAGGGCTGTTTTTTCCTGTTTTAGATAAAAAGCATTGACAGCGAAGAAGCGGGAACGTAGTATAGACTTTATATGATAATGATAATTGTTATCAATTGAAACCTCTGCGATGAGCAGTGGTTTATTTGCTTTTCCCTCATTATAGGTTAAACCTATTACATCTATAGATATTATATCTTGGAACAATGAAGGACAGGGTGATATATTTATGTCATTCAAGAGCTTCACTTTTTAAAGGAAACACGAGGCTCTTCCAAGGACCGAACTTATGATGAGGTGAAAATGATGAGTAAAAAAACGATGTTTGAGAAAATTTGGGAAAATCACGTAATTCATCAAGAAGAAGGCAAACCAAGCATTCTGTATATCGATCTGCATTTGGTGCACGAAGTAACTTCTCCGCAGGCATTTGAAGGACTTCGTCTGAGTGGACGTAAAGTTCGTCGCCCTGAGCTGACATTTGCGACAATGGACCACAACGTTCCAACGAAAGACCGTTTCAACATTACAGATCCAATCTCCAAACAACAAATTGATACACTCTCGCAAAACTGCCGTGATTTCGGCGTGAAATTGTATGATCTGGACACGATTGATCAAGGTGTCGTGCACGTTATGGGACCTGAGCTGGGTCTGACTCACCCGGGTAAAACAATTGTATGTGGTGACAGTCATACATCCACACACGGTGCCTTCGGCGCCTTGGCATTCGGAATCGGAACAAGTGAAGTTGAGCACGTTATGGCAACCCAATGCTTGCAACAAGCGAAAGCCAAAACAATGGAAGTTCGTTTTGTCGGCAAACGTAATCCGGGTGTAACCGCGAAGGATATGATCCTTGCAGTTATCGCCAAATACGGTACAGACTTTGCAACAGGTTATGTTATTGAGTACACAGGCGAGTCCATCCGTGAGTTGAGCATGGAAGAACGTATGACGGTCTGCAACATGTCCATCGAAGGTGGAGCAAGAGCAGGATTGATCGCTCCGGATGAAACAACATTCGAATATCTGCGTGGACGTGAATACGTACCAGCGGGTGCCAAATTCGATGAAGCTGTAGAAGGTTGGAAACAGCTTGTAACCGATGAAGGCGCCGAGTTCGACCATGTGGTTGAAATCGATGTGGAAACATTGATTCCGCAAGTAACTTGGGGAACAAGCCCTGGCATGGGAACCGACATTTCTTCGAAAGTTCCTGTTCCGGCTGAATTGCCTACAGAAAATGAACGTAAAGCGGCTGAAAAGGCGCTTGAATATATGGGTCTTGCACCGGGAACACCAATCGCCGAGATTCCAATTGACTATGTGTTTATCGGTTCTTGCACCAATGGTCGGATCGAAGATCTGCGTGCAGCAGCAAAAGTGGCTAAAGGTCACACGGTATCCAGTCAGGTTACAGCAATTGTTGTACCAGGCTCAGGAAGAGTTAAAATCCAGGCAGAACAAGAAGGTTTGGATAAAATCTTCACGGAAGCCGGATTTGAATGGCGTGATGCGGGATGCAGTATGTGTCTGGCGATGAACCCGGATGTGTTGAAGCCAGGACAACGTTGTGCTTCGACTTCCAACCGTAACTTTGAAGGACGTCAAGGACGCGGAGGACGTACGCATCTGGTGTCTCCGGCAATGGCAGCAGCAGCAGCAGTTAAGGGGCACTTTGTGGACGTACGGGACTGGAATTTCAAAACGGAAGCAGCGATCTAAGCAATAACAAACAGAAGGGAGAACGTTTAATATGGATGAATTCAAAACATTACAAGGCATCGTTGCACCGGTAGACCGGGTCAATGTAGATACAGACGCAATCATTCCGAAACAGTTTCTGAAACGGATTGAGCGTACCGGATTTGGACAATTTTTGTTCTATGAATGGCGTTTTGATGAAGAGGGGAACAACAATGCTTCCTTCGAAATGAACAAACCTCGTTACGAGGGAGCATCCATCCTGATCTCGCGTGCCAACTTTGGCTGTGGATCTTCCCGTGAGCATGCGCCATGGGCGATTATGGACTATGGATTCCGTTGTGTCATTGCACCATCATTTGCGGATATCTTCTATAATAACTGCTTTAAGAACGGAATCTTGCCCATCAAGCTGTCGGAAGAGCAGGTTGAAGACCTGTTCCAGCGTACAGCAACACATGAAGGCTATGAGATGAATGTGAATCTGGAAAAGAAAACGATTACTGATGCATACGGACTGCATATCGATTTTGATCTGGATGAGCACCGTCGTCAATTCCTGTTGCAAGGATTGGACGACATCGGTCTCACCCTTCAACATGATGATGAGATTGCTGCATATGAACAACGCCACGCGGCGAAACTGTTCGGTTAATTTCCAAAGTATCCTATAGCAAAAAGCTTCTGCCTCCCGGAAGGAACCTTGTTCCGATAAGTGAGACAGAAGCTTTTTGTATTTCAGAAAATAAATTTATATTCAGTAAGTTATCTATACATAGAATTCCTGAGCCTTCTTGGCAGCATACTTCAAGACATACTCTCCGTCATTCTTCAGTTCTCGGGAGGCAATTTTGATTCGGGTGTAGTCCAGCCGTGTCTCTTTAAGCACCCGCTTAATGGTTTGAATCCCAAGTTTTTCATCCACAACATAGCAGTATATATTCAAAGCGAACTCCGTGATCGGGTTAGCCGTCTTGCCCATATCGTGCCCATCTACAATCCCCAGCCCTCGCCAGCCCAGCTCACTGATCAGTGCTTCACTAGCTTTATCCTTAAGCCACAGATCACGTTTGGTTCCTGTCATGCTCTTCATGGGATATTGGATGAGCAATACGTAACCGTACTGTTGGGAGGCTTCTTCATAGCCCTGATCTGAGAAGCGTTTCAGAAAGTCACTTTTGAATTCATCCTCATGGTTATACGCCTCCGGTAAATCCGCTCTGCTCGTCGTGCCATGAGTACCTACAGTACCGATATGCTCTACAACTTGTCCTTCTTCAATCCAGTATTCCGCATATAGCAGCTTGCCATCGGGTTCTTTCTTATATAGTGTAAGCATACTTTTTCCTCCTGAGATACTATTTTAACTTTCATTCCGGCACTTCATCAGATTCCATATTATGTATACTTAAATTACATTATTAAGTGGAAAAGAGTCAATATATGACATCATTAAAACGATATACCTTGAGACGAAAGGGGCTGTCCAAAAGGGATTTTACTCTCGGGGCAAAGTTTTATCGAATCTACCGCAATAACAGCCGACTATATAGTCGGCTGTCTTTTCGTTAAGCGAATGGTCAGGATAGGATCATAGCCATTGCGATAGGATTGAATTAAAGGAATCTAAAAATCGATTACTGAGGTAAATCCAAACGGTCGTTTTTTGTATTCTGAAAATAGACATAGATATAACAAGCCAAATGCACGAAATTCACTAGTGACCATACCATAAGCCATATGATTGGAGATGACAGGGTAGTCCAGATGCCGAACCAAGGCAGCACACGTCCTCCGCCGATAAACGTAACCAAGGGGAACAGAGACAAGAGAATTAGAACCGGGATCAGTCTTCCGACCGTGATCAGAATCAATTTGCTGATCGTTAGGCGGTGGTTGTTCCGACGTATGCGAAAATAGGCGTAGATGCCCCATACAAGCGTAGCGATGATCAGCGCAATCATGATCTTTTCCATATTTCGACCGTTTACAAAAGAGGTTTGGGGTTCCTGCCCCCTCATAATATCCGCTATTCCATCAATAAATGCCGAGTAATTCACATAAGCATTTATACCAGAATTAAACATTACGGCAATGCCCATTTGCTCGTTCAAGTAAACCATTTCTTCTGACTTGTAGGTCCAGAAAATGCCGCTGTGGGAGATCGTTCGACCGCTAGACGCATCTTGGTTTGCAAGCCAGCCCATGCCGTACGGACCGATAGCTCCTGCGGCATGATATTGTTTCATCAGCACAGGGGAAACGAGGCGGCCGTGATATTGGGAAAGCATCCATAGGGACATGTCCTCTGCGGTTGAAACGATGCCGGCGGGGCCCTCAATGAACCAAAGCGGTTCGGATTGACCTATAGAGCGTCCCAAACTCAGGTAATGTCCTAGCGGGATAGTATTATTCTCATAGAATTGCTGCGTCGTGCTGACACTGAAGGTATGATTCATTCCTAGCGGTTCAAAAATATGTTCTTTCAGGTAATCCGAAAAGCGCTCTCCGCTAACGCTTTCCACGAGGTTCGCCAGCAGCACGTAATTGGGATTATGATAGCTGTAGGCTGTTCCGGGGATATGGGCAAGTTGAACCGTGTTTAATAATTGGTTCGCCTCAGCCAGCGATTGGAATTGCGGAGTCTTTGTCATATCGGGATTTATCTTGTCATTGAGACCACTGGTCTGATTCAGTAAATGACGGACCGTGATGTCAAGAACGCGGGGGTCCTGTGGAGAAAGCTCGGGAAAATAGGAAGCGTAAGTAGCATCCAAGTTGATCCGGCTCTTGTCCACCAGCTGCAGAACGGCCAATGCAGTAAAGGACTTGCTTAGTGAAGCAATGGGAAAAGGGGTGTTGCCCGTAACCTTCTGGCCATCCGCGAATGTCCCATAGCCTTTTGCGTAAAAGACCTCATCGTTATTGGCAATCGCCAGTGAAGCAGCCTTAATGTGATTGGCCTTCATGCTCCCATTCATATATTCGTCGATCTCCTGTAGAACTTCTGTCCTGTCTCTGGCTTCATTGGCGGATAAGGGGGTTGCCCACGCGGTGCATAACAACAGGCAGCTAATTGTGATATACATTCTTTTTTTCAGTTTTAGCATGATAACACTCCTTGAATTCAAGATAAGGAGATGTTATCAGATCATTTTCAACTATTTATCAACTTGGGTCCCAATACTTGCCGTCACGCTTCCGCCACCGTTAGGACCGTTTGCAATCTGGAGACTCCCTTCATGTTTTTCGCAAAACACCTTGCAAACGTAAAGGCCCAGCCCGCTATGTTCGCTCGCATCCCATACTTCGCCTCGGTAAAAAGGGAGTATAGCCTTACTCAAGGCTTCGTCAGAGAAACCAGGACCGTCCTCTGAGACGGTAATCTTCATAATGCCCCCCTGAACGTCATAGTGGACGTTCACTTGACTGGCTGCGTACCTCGCCCCATTAGCCACCATATTCTCGAAAATCTGCATGACGAGATAGGGATCTACATGTATTGAGGCATTATCATATGCCACGGAAGAGACGAAACGTATACCGAACTGTTTCACGATTTGTTCAGCGCTGCCGTCCAGCAAAGCTGTCAATGAGATCGTATCCATCGACTGGAAGTTTAACGGTACATCCTCTAGCCTTTGAATCGAGTTCATGGCCTCTGCATAGCTCTCCAGACGCAAGATGTGAAGGTTCATGGTATGGATCAGGTCCAGCACCTTTTCTTCCGACAACTTCTTCTCGGGAAGATAGGTGGCGAGAAGCTCGGCGTTTCCTTTTAAAACTGACAGGGGTGTTCTCAGATCATGGGCAAAAATAGCATTGATCTGCTTGCGCTCTTCAACCGAACGCCAAAGTGTCTTAAGGTTTTTTTCCAATTGTGAGCGCATGTTTTCAAATACCGCGATCAGCTCACCCATCTCATCCTGGCTGTCATAGGAAATGCGGAAGCCTAGATCGTTGGCTGAAATGTTCTCGGATGCTCGTTTTAATATCTCCAGCGGACGTTTTAGCTTCCATCTGTAAAATAAAATGGCCATGGTGACAATTCCAGTCGCTACGGTCAGCAAAACCGCCGTGACGAGGGAGGGCAGCACCCAATCCGTTTCTCCGAAACGCAGCCGCAGGTTCTCCGCCCAAGCAAACTCCATGGTTATGATGGCCAGCACGGCAATGAGTGTGACCACACACAACAGCATAAAAGATTGCAGTAAGGATAATCGCTTTAAAAACAGGAGTCTAGTCATGAACTTGGCCATTTGTACCCTACTCCCCAAACGGTCTCGATTTGGTTATCACAGCCGTATTCCTTTAATTTGTAGCGAATTCGCCGGATATGCTCTGCGATCACGTTACTGTCGCCTGGCTCGTCCATGCCCCAAATCTTTTCGTATATGCGTTCCTTTCCAAACACCATACCAGGATGCGTGGACAGCAATTCGACAATATCAAACTCTTTTTTGGGCAGTGAAATTCGCTTATCCAGGTAGTAGAGCTCCCTGGCCGTATAGTCAATGACCAAATCATCGTTAAACCTTACCGAAGATTTAGTCTGGATTCGCTGTTCCCTGCGTATATGTGCTTCGACCCTGGCCCCCAACTCGCGAATGCTGAAAGGTTTCAGGATATAGTCATCGCCTCCGGCACGAAATCCCGCTATTTTATCAGCATCTTCGATTCGGGCCGTTAAGAATAAGATCGGGCAAGAGACGAAGTTACGAATTTTCTCACATAATTGAAGGCCGTTCTGTTCAGGCATGTTGATATCTAACAAAACGAGATCGGGTTGTTGTTCCACTTTCCGCAGCGCTTCCCGGCTGTCCTTGGCCGTCATCACGGAATATCCGTTAATTTCAAAATAATCAGTCAGTAGCTTTCGAAGATCTGCTTCATCGTCCACGATCAGTATTTTAGGCATCAAGGCTCAGTCTCCTGTATCCAAGTATTTGAACTCAGCATAGCAAAAATGGATGAGGAATGTAATTTACATATGATTTTGAGAACTGGACGAATGGAGGAAGCGCCCTTTTTGCCACTCTTTTTCCGACTAAATATGACAACGTTGTAACCGGATGATCAGACAATATCTGATAAACTGATTAGTAGATTATGGAAGGGTTGATCGTGTCGGGTGTTGCATCACAGCGAATCAGTTTGGATGTTCAAAAGACAAAAAGAATGGTGGATGAGGTATGAAGAAATGGTCAGCAGCAGTCGTTTTTTTTCTGTTCCTGTGTTTATTTCCAGTCATGGCACATGCAGACACCACTCCCTCGATTGTGCTCGATGGTGTGACCATTAACCAGCAGACGGGTGCACCTGCAGAGAATATCGGGAAGACGGTCATGGTTCCAATTCGAATTGTATCCGAGAACCTGGGTTATAAGGTGAAGTGGGAGAAGGAAACTCAGTCAGTCCAGATTCAAAAAGGAAACAGCATGATTCAAATGACAGCTGGCAAAGATGCAGCTACAGTGAATGGAAACGTGGTGAACTTGGATTCGCCCCCACTGATCAAACAGGGAACTACGCTTGTTCCGTTACGCTTTGTTGGGGAAGGCATGGGACTGCGTGTTGGCTGGGACAATGGAACCAAGACAGTAAGCCTATTTAGTATTCCTCCCGTAGTTGAAACGGAAGGTGACAGTGACCCCGTCGAGGCACCTGTCCCTGATGGTTTGACAGAACTGCAAGGGATCAGCTTCAGCGGAGATCGCTTGATTGTAGCGACAAACGGTACTATTAGCCCGAAAGTTTCCAGTATTGGTGGGCCAGACCGTATTATTGTTGATCTGCCTGCAGCGACATTTTCTCAGGAATTTATTCAAGGACAAGCCTCTAATCCGGATGGCAGCGGACAGATTCTCGTTACGGATTCATCTCTGGTGTCCAAAGTTCGATATGCCATGTTCAGCAAGACGCCTTCCACCGTGCGTGTCGTTCTGGATCTAAGTCAGAAGGCAACAGCCAAATGGTCTGTTGGAGATAACAATGTCTTGCTCGTTGATCTGACAGCCACGAGTGGAGAACCCACAAGCCAACCTGCAGTACCTACGAATGACGGGAAAACGATAGTAGTCATTGATCCGGGACATGGTGGTCGTCAATCTGGTGCAGTGAGTTTGTCGGGTGCTTATGAGAAGGATTTCAATCTGGCTGTAGGGCTGAAGGTACAGGCAATTCTTCAACAATACCAAGATATTCAGACGGTCATTACACGCCAGGATGATACAGAGCTTTCGCTTAAACAGCGTGTAGATATTGCTCAATTGAATCAGGCAGATATTTTTGTGTCCATTCATGGAAACAAATTTACGACACCCGTACCAAACGGCGTTGAAACGCTCTACAGCCGTAAGGAAAGCAAAACCTTGGCTGACACTCTTCACAAATATGTGTTGCCGATAACAGGACTCAAGGATCGTGGTGTTAAAACGGCGAGTCTGCATGTGACGCGCGAAACAACTATGCCTGCTGTGTTACTTGAACTTGGTTTTTTAAGTAACCCAACGGATGAAGCAGTCATGCTTACCGAAGAATACCAGGACAAATGTGCACAGGCGATTGTGGACGGAATCATTGAATTTTTGGGACTGTAAAGTGAAATGTGCGCAAATATGAAGGTTAGGGTAGTGCGTTGTTTAGAGATGTATATTTGATAAATAAGGAAAAAAACAGACATTAAAATGTAAAAAAAGCTTGATCTGACAACGTTTTTTTTCTGTTATGTTGGAATATATTCGCAACTTTTGAGCGGGAGGGGCGTCTAATAGGTGTCTGGTAATGCCCAAGCGGTCAGTCGGAGTTGAAAAATGACAACATGCGGCAAAAAAATATGAGAATGGTAGGGGTGAAGGATGAAGAAGTTCGGTTTTTTGGTACTGTTATTTGTCTTTGGGCTCGTTTTCCCGGGCTATAGTCATGCAGCAACAGACACGAAGATTATCCTAGACGGAAAAGAAATCGTACAGCCATCGGATACGAAGGCGGAAATTATCAACAGCAAGGTGATGGTTCCGATCCGGGTTGTGTCCGAAAATCTTGGGTATAACGTGGAATGGAAGCAGCAAACACAAACTGTGACTATCAGCAAAGACAACACTGCCATGCAGATGATTGTTGGACAGAAGACGGCAACGGTGAACGGCAGTAACGTAAACCTGGATGCCCCACCACTCGTTAAAAATGGTACTACGCTCGTACCTCTCCGATTTATTGGTGAGGAAATGGGTCTTAAGGTGGGTTGGAACAATACCACGAAGACGGTAACATTAGTTACCCAGAATTCAGGTTCCGGAAACGGGACAACCACACCTCCGAACTCTGGCAATGAAGGCGGAGGATCGGATCAAGAAGGTCTTGTACTGGTGAACGGCATCAGCTTCAGCGACAACCGCTTCATGATTGCAACAAGCGGAAGTACGAAGCCGAACGTCTTCACGATGACAGGACCAGATCGAATCGTTATAGACTTGCCGAATACCGCATTTGCTGATTCATTCAGTGAAGGACAGGCTTTAGACAGCAACCAGAATGGACAACTCGTCGTTAGCGGCTATCCGGATGTGTCTAAGATTCGTTACTCGTTATACAGCAACAGCCCATCTACAATTCGTTTTGTGATCGATCTGTCCAGTTCAAAAGGGTACAGTGTGCAAAATGATTCCGGACTGATTATGATTAACCTCGACAATCAAAGTGGTACACCTGCTCCTCCAGTTGGTAATAATGGCAAAAAAGTTGTCGTTATTGATGCAGGTCACGGAGATCATGATCCTGGGGCAATCGGTGTAACTGGTAAACGCGAAAAAGACTTCAATCTGGCAATGGCTCTGAAAGTGGAAGCCTTGTTGAAAAAAGAATCCAAAATTGACGTTGTGTTAACGCGCAGCGATGATACATTTTTGGCATTAAAAGAACGTGTGAAGATTGCACAAGACATAAAAGCGGATATCTTTATCTCCATTCATGCTAACAGTGGCCCAGCTGCTGCGAACGGTGTTGAGACATTCTATACACGCTCCAACAGCAAAGCACTTGCTACTGTAATGCACAAGTATCTTTTGCAGTCTTCCGGACTGAAAGATCGTGGAGTGAAAACGGCAAGTCTCCATGTAACCCGTGAAACGACAATGCCAGCAGTTCTGCTGGAAGGTGGATTCCTTAGCAACAAGAATGACGAAGCAGCCCTGTTCACGGAGAGTTTCCAGAACAGTGTTGCCAAAGGGATTGTTGCAGGAATCAAGGAGTATCTGGGAATTAAATAAGGGACAAGCCCTTATGTTGAGGAGGCGGAGTTAGAATGAACAAGAAAATATGGATTGCAGCCTTGCTGGTAACGGTTATGGCAGTTGCTGCTGGATGTGGAAGCAAGCCAACAGCTGCTCCGAATCAGACGCAAGGCGCAGGAACCGAAACCGAAACCAAAACCAATGTGACTGAGGTTGAAGGCGAAACAATTACCGAACCGGTAACTGCTGAACCTGAAGAGAACACAACACCTACAGAATCCACAGAAGGCAGCTCAGAGGAGACGACTACTCCGCCTAGCGGAACGTCCACGGAGACGCCAGCAACTTCCGAAGGCAATGAAAAGAAAACGATCACTGTATTCTATACGGATGAAGAAGAACTGGAGTTGCACAAAGCTTCGGCAGAGATTTCATATGCATCGGAGGATGCCAAGTATAAGGCTGCCTTTGAATCATTGCAACAGAGCAAAGACGGTAAACTAGTTCCACTGTGGGCGAAAGAAATTGAATTGAAATCTGTGCAGTTCAAAGATGGAGCCCTTACGCTGGATATTCATATGCCAGATACGGCACGTCTTGGTGCAGGTGGAGAATCCTATGCACTGGATGCTTTGAAACAAACATTCTTCCAGTTTGATGAAGTTAAATCACTTGACTTACTGGTAGACGGTCAACAGTCCGAGAGTCTGATGGGCCATGTGGATCTTGAACATCCAATGACAAGAACCGAATAGGCTGTACAACATGCTGTCGTACCGTGAATCTACGGAATATAGGTCGTTTTTTACATGAGAGAGGGGAATCATAGGTGACTTTTAAATATAACCATCCATCACACTCTAAAAAAGTAGTATCAGCCGTGCTTGCAGGCATGATGGCCCTTAGCGCCGGCGGAGCTGCCATGGCAGCAGAATCAACAGAAACGGGGCAGGGTCAGACTCCTGCAATAACGAATACGGCTACACCAACTGGTTTGTTCAGTGACATCAAGGTCGGATACTGGGCTGAGAAACATGTGTACAAACTGGCATATCAAGGTATTCTTCTCGGTAATAACGGCCTGTTCCGTCCAGGAGACGCGGTAACACAGCAAGAAGCTGTAACGATGGCAATCCGTTTTATGAATCAAGAGGGTCAGTTGAATACCGACACGGCTGCGGCATTACCGACAAACATGGAAGTGGGAAATTATTTCAAGCCATATGTCGCGCTGGCACTTCAACTGGGACTGATTGACAAGACGGAAGAATCAACGGTGGATGTATCCAAGACATCCTGGGGTCAAAAACCGGCTTCACGGGAATGGATTACGAAATTGTTAATCCGTTCATTGGACAAGGATGCTGAAGCAAAGGCACAAAACAATCAAGCTACCGGATTTGCTGATAATGCAAGTATCTCCGAAAGTGGTAAAGGTTATGTCAATCTGGCTGTTAGCCTGGATCTGGCCAAAGGTGTGGAAGGAAACAAATTCAATCCAACTGGTTCCGTAACCCGTGCTCAACTCGCTACCTTCTTCAGTCGTGGCGAATCGTTAACGGATACAACGTATCCGAACACATCCACGGGTTATGTGACTGGATTGAAAGATGGGCAGATCACGCTGGTTGTGGACGGCAAAGCCGTTAACTTCGCAGTGAACAGCAGTACGCCTTACTTTACGAAAGACAGTGAAACCCGTGCTTCATCCACAGATGTGAAGCTATATACGAAAGTTATGGTTGTAGGTTCGGCAGGTGGGGCTTCTTATGTGGAAGTCGTTGATGCTACACCGAAGGTGGAAAGCGTTGAAGGTACTTTTGCGCGTTCATTGTCTGGTAACAAGATTGGTATCTTTGTGGGCGAAAATTACGAAACGTACAGTTATGATGAGGCAACTGCATTCATTGATCAGAATGGTAATGCAATCAAACTGTCCGATATTACAGCTGATAGCATCATTGAAATACAGCGTGAGACGTTCTCGGCTGACAAAAAAACAGTCGCTATTCGTGTGAAATCCGGCATTGTTAACAAGAGTGACAATGGTGTAATTGCTGAAGTATCCACTTCTGGAAAAACGATCAAACTTGTCAATGCAGCGGGTGCTACAGAACAGTTTGCATACAATGACAATCTGCTTATCACATATCAAAACCGTATCATGTCAGTGGCTGATCTCAAAGCCGGCAGTGCCGTGAAATACACCGTTAAGGACAGTGTTCTGCAAACAATCGCATTGTCTCAAGGTGTGGAGCAATCTGTGCGCGGTACATTAGTTGAGATCGGTGGCAACCAATCCACGTTAACGTTCAAACGTGAAGGGGGTTCCCTTGAGGCGAAACTGTTGACTGAAAAGCCGGAAGTTATTATCAATGGCATTCAGGATGCAACGCTGAATGATCTCATCACGGATGCAACGAACGGGGATCAGGTGGAGTTGACATTGAACTCTGACGACCAGGTAACGCGTATTCAGGTCATTGGACGCCAAATGGAGCCTATGAACGGGGTAACGGTTGTGTCTTACAATAGTAAAACAAAGGTGCTTACCGTGTTGGACAACAACAAAAAACCGTTTGTATTTACATTGGATGAGAAAACTAAACTGGATTACAATACGACCAAACCTACACTGGCTGGTCTGGAGTCACTCTTAAATGATGGCCGTAAATTGGATCTGACCTATGTGGGAACACGTGCATTGTCGGTTAAAGTGATTTACAAGTATGAAGGTACGATCAGCAACATTGATACTTCTGGCAAGAAAATCAGTGTGTTGTCTGGTAATCAGACGATTACAGTGCCTTATACTACCGCACCTACGGTTGAGATCTATAACAAATCGGGCGCAAGTCTGGGAGATTTGAAGATTGGTGACAAAGTGACCGTAACGCTTGGAGCGAATCAGGATGTGGTGCAGAAGGTTGCACTGAACACTGTGGCTCAATTCGAAGTCGTTGCTTTGGAAACGAATGGTCGTATTCGAGTGAAATCCGATTTGTTGACAAGTCAGTTCTACGTGGATCAAGCGGTATTGACAGGAGAGAGTGGTCAGACGATCACGCCTTCACAACTGACAGCAGGCAACCTGATTAATGTAACGTTTGAAGGAGCTACGCCAAAAGCGGTTCAAGTCGTCAAGCGCACGTTGGCTGAAGTCACAGCGGTGGATGCTTCATCCGTAACACTCAAGCAGTTTAACGGTCAGACTGAAACTGTGCCTGTTAGCGGTTCGGTTAAAGTCGTAAAATCCGGCTCAACCTTAACTTCACTGACGAGTCTTACGGTCGGAGATCGTGTCGAAATGACAAAAGATACGGATAATTCTACACGTTTCAGAGTGCTGACTGTCATGAGCAAACAATTCTGGTCTTATGATGGCGTTGGCAACCAGATTCTGGTTAAACGGGAAACGACAGCAGACACGAACTATCGTTTTGCACTCGGATCAAGTGTATTTGTTCACCAGGGTGACAATACTTTAAGCGTGCAATCTCTCAGAGATAATGATAATATTGTATTGTATCTCCTGAACAATGTTATTCTGGAGATTCAAAAACAGTAATCGTTTCTTTTCGAGGATCAAAAGAATGACCGTCTTGATACGGGATCTTTCCCGCATCAAGACGTTTTTTTTGCAAGCTTTTTGGGGTCCCCGCAAAGCACTTGGATGAAGCTTCGAAGTAAGGCTCCGCAGAATGGAGTCATTTTGTGGGAGGTAGCTCTTCATGAATGCAGCGACTGTTAGACATATACTCGAAACTATGGAAGCAATGTTTCCTGATGCACATTGCGAATTAAATCACAGCAATGCATTTGAATTGACGGTAGCTGTCCTTTTGTCTGCCCAGTGCACCGATGAAACGGTGAACAAGGTAACTGCAGATTTGTTCCAAAAATACAGAAGCCCAGCAGATTATCTGGCGGTTCCTCTCGAAGAGCTGGAACAGGATATTCGGCGAATTGGTTTGTATCGGAACAAGGCCAAGCATATTCAGAACATGTGCCGAATTTTAATAGAGCAGTATGGCGGCGATGTACCGCAGGAACATGATCAGCTTGTGACGCTACCAGGTGTCGGGCGGAAAACCGCGAATGTAGTTGTTTCCAACGCATTTGGAGTACCGGCAATTGCGGTAGATACTCATGTTGAACGAGTATCCAAGCGGCTGGCCCTTGCAGGTTGGGATGACTCCGTACTTGAAGTCGAGAAGAAACTAATGAAGCGCGTACCCCGGGATGAGTGGACTTTAACTCACCACCGGTTTATATTTTTTGGACGCTACCATTGCAAGGCACAGAACCCTGCGTGTCATATCTGTCCATTGCTGGACATATGCAGGGAAGGGAAAAAACGTATGAAAACGTCCCAAATCAGGAAAGATAAGGAACGTGTCACCACCCGAAAACGAAAAATAAATTAATGAGCAGAAAAGGATGAATAATCATGAAATGCATTTCCGTGTACACTGACAATTTTGAGGCCTTCTCCGATATTTTCGAACAAATCGTTGAACAGGAAATGGCTGAGAATGAAGAAAAAGAAGTAGAAGGCATCACAGTAAGCCATTCTGGCGACGTGCCTGAGCATTATCTGGAGCGTATGTCCGTTAAACCAGAAGTTGTTGTCATGAGAGACAAAGGCAGAGACATCACAATTCTGCAACATGGACAAGTATTTGAAATCTTGCTGCCTTCCATGGAGAACGCAGTTTCCTAAGAAGTGATTACTCCAGTGGTCTTGTTGCGTTAATGCCATGTTAATCATCTTGGTTGAGGTGATTACGTTGGCATTCAATGCAACAGACATTTGACTGATTGCTGAATATAGAACGTAATACAGATAAAACCGACTTGTTTCGGTTTTATTTTTTTTAGATTTTAGAATCTATACGCTTTAAGTGGAGCTGAAAGATTCGTTGATCGCAAGAAAAGCACCCGCTAAACCACGAATGATTCATTATCGATAGTGCTTCGATCGGAAGCTTTTCTTATATTTACTGGGTAGTGTCATGTATATTCAATTCCAACCGTTCAAATTCAAACTTGATAATGTTAAAATAAATGTTGTAAAAGAGATAGACGTCGAAACGGATGTCAAATTAGAGGAGCCAGGGGGAAGGCCAGTCATGTCCAGAACAGATTACCCAAAAGAAATGGCCAAACCTCTGCTTCCGCTGCGTGAAGCGATGGAGCAGACAGGGGACCATACGGCTGTAAAGGCTTTAACGGATTTAATCAGCAAGGCGGAAATGAAACATCTGACGATTGCGTTCTGTGGTCACTTCTCTGCAGGCAAATCGAGTCTAATCAACAGTTTATGCGGTAAGCGGGTGCTGCCTTCAAGCCCCGTGCCAACAAGTGCGAATGTGGTATCCATACGTAATGGTAAACCGAGAGCGCTCATTTATACATCACCAAACGTAAGCGCTGACAATGGAGCAGGGACACTTGAAGTTTCTCCAGAGGAATTGGAGGCGTATTGCAAAAATGGTGGAGCTTATAGCTCGATTGAGGTATGGGATGATATCCCGCTGCTGAAAGATGATGCTGTTCTGCTGGATACACCAGGTGTGGATTCAACAGATCGGGGGCACAGTCTCGCGACTCATTCCGCGCTCCATCTGGCTGATGTGGTGTTCTATGTCATGGACTATAATCATGTTCAGTCCGAGACAAACCTTTCATTTGCCAAGAGTCTGTCAGATTGGGGCAAACCGCTGTTTCTGATCGTGAACCAGATCGACAAGCATCGGGAGCGGGAGCTTTCTTTTGACCAATATACCGAAGGTGTGGAAGCTATATTTGCGGCCTGGGAAGTCAGATATGACGGACTGTTGTTTACTTCCCTCCGCGACAAGGAGCATCGCTACAACCAGTGGGATGTGCTTCCGGAACTCATTGGACACATGATGCAAGAGAAGGAAGCTTTAATTAAGCACAGTTTGGCAAGTTCGGCCAATCATGTAACGGAGCAACACCTGACGAGACAAGCGGAGAAACGCGAGGATGAAGAGAATTCCCTCCTGGATGAGATCGGTGGCAAGGAAGGGATTGAACGCTTGGAACGAGAACTGGAGCTTCTCGATCAACAAGCAGCAGATATTCGTACCGGGCCTTCGCGAGTGCGTGAGAAGTTCAGGGCAGAGCTGGAACCCCTTCTTGCGAACGCGAATCTGACTCCTGCGGATATTCGTACGTCGGCTGCTGCCTATTTGGAGAGCCGTAAACCGGGCTTCAGGGTAGGCTTATTGTTCTCAGGCGGTAAAACTGAGCAGGAGAAACAACGCCGTGCTTCTGAGCTGGTCCGGCTATTACAGGATCAGGCTTCCGGACAAGTGGAAGTACATATTCGTACGATGCTTAGGCAGTTGGGTGAATCCCATCAGTTATGGGGAACGGAGTGGGAGCAGGCGCTCAATACGGAGCTGCCTTCTGTAGATGAAGCACTATTGGAGATGAAACGCAGTGCCAGTGCAGAAGTCTCTCCAGAGTATGTGATTCAATTCAGCAAAGATCTGCGGGGCGAGATCGAGGCCCGCTATCGCAGGTCGGCCATGATGCTGGCCGACCGCATGCTGGAGGTGCTGGCTGCGCAAGGCGAAGCGGCGCTCCAGGCGCTGGACGCCAGCCGCGCAGCGCTGCTGGCGCAATCCGCGGCGGCGGCGCGCTACACGGCGCTCCAGCGCAGCGCCGCCGCAGAGGCAGCAGGGCTGCGCAGCCTGCTGCCTGATGCGGGCCCCCTCCCCTCCGGGCTATTGCCGGAGGTGAAGGGCCCGCACGTGCCCGCGGTGCCTGGACCGGGTGAAGCACCCGGTCCGCATGCGGGCACATCAGCGTCAGTGGCTGCGCAGCCACTGACGCAAGAGGCACCGCCGCAGCAGCGCACAGCTGCAGCGGGAGTGCCTGGGCCATCGTCGGCGGCTGGCGCTGAACGCCGCCGACGCCTGGACGCAGCAGCGGCACGGCTCGAAGCCGCTGCTGCGCTGGTGGAGCCGTACCCCGCCATGGGGTCGGCGGTACGGGATCTGCGTGCACGCGCGGCTTCGCTTGCGGGCGGCACGTTCACTCTGGCGCTGTTCGGAGCATTCAGCGCCGGCAAATCCTCCTTCGCCAACGCGTTGCTGGGCGAAGCTGTACTACCCGTCTCGCCGCATCCAACGACAGCGGCGATTAACCGGATCATGGCTCCTGCCGGGGGCGCGGAGCATGGAACAGCCCGGGTCCGCATGAAGACCCGGGACGCCTTCCAGGAAGATCTTGGCTATTCCTTCCGGTTGCTCGGACTGGGTGAGCCTGGAACCGAATGGCAGAAGCGAGTGCGTTCCCTGTCGCCACAGGATGTTCATCCCGCGGGGCGCCCGCATTACAGCTTTTTGCAGGCAGCAGCATCCGGCTGGGAAGAGACAGCGGACCAGTTAGGTCAGGATGTGTTGGTGGATCTGGAGGGTTACCGTAACTTTGTCGCAAACGAGAAGAAGTCCTGTTTTGTAGATAGTATCGATCTGTATTACAGTTGCGATGTAACTGAACAAGGAATTGTGTTGGTGGACACGCCAGGCGCAGACTCCGTGAATGCTCGTCATACGGGCGTGACCTTCAATTATATGAAGAATGCGGATGCACTCATTTTCGTAACGTATTACAATCATGCTTTCTCACAAGGAGATCGCCAGTTTCTGAACCAGCTGGGACGTGTCAAAGACAGTTCCGCCATGGATCAAATGTTCTTTGTCGTGAATGCCAGTGACCTGTCATCCTCCGAGGAAGAATTGGAACAGGTTCTCGATCATGTGAGCACCCAACTGCGCAGTAATGGAATTCGGGCACCACGACTCTTCCCGGTATCCAGTATACTGGCGATGGAAGGCAAGATGGCCGGGGATTCGAAGCTGCTTGAGCAATCCGGTTTTATCCGGTTTGAGGAAGAGTTCAATCAATTTGCTGGTAAAGAATTAGCCGATCTGGCCGTCGGTGGTGCTTCCGAAGAGATGGCACGTGTCATTCAGCGGCTGAAGAAGCGTGCAGAGGATGCGGCTCAGGGCGAAGAAGTATTGCAGCAGCGGCGAGATGAACTAGGGTCCATTCAGGGACAGTCACGCCAGCGCATACAACGGCTTGCAGAGCGATCCATGAAGGAAAAATTGTCACAGGAAACAGCAGAATTGCTCTTCCATGTGCGGCAGCGACTCGCCTATCGCCTTGGTCTATTCATGGCAGAGGCATTCCATCCATCCGTACTTCGGGAGGATCGGGGCAATTTGAAGACGGCTTTTGCAGCCTGTGGACGTGAACTGTTACGGATGATTGCGATTGAACTGGAGCAGGAACTGCTTGCCACAACCCTCAGACTCGAACAGGCAGGTCAGACCTGGCTGATGAAGCAAGTTACGGAATGTATAGACGAGGTGAGACAGTTATCTGGGGGCATGGATGTATCTTTGCCACTGAACGAACGTTGGAGTACACCTGTGCTCGAAGAAGTCCGTTTGGAAGAACCGTCGGGTTGGAAGAACTATTTGAATTATTTCCGTAATCCGAAGCAGTTCTTCGAAGGGGATGGACGTCAGCGGTTACAAGAGGCACTTGATCCTGTCCTCAAACAGATGATCATTGAAGTTCTTCCTGCTGCGCAAGACAAGCTGATTCAGTTTTATGACAACCAGCTTCGTCAATCCTTGCAGCACCAATCCCGTCAGTTGGAAGAACGTCTGGACGAGGCAGTGAGCGGAATTCAAGATACGCTGGAGAGCGGAATTCCGGCCGAGCAATGGTCGAGCTTGTCTGTGCAACTGGAACAGATTGAACGCAGTTAAAATCGCAGCTTAGTGCGTATTCACTGGAAGTCTTTGTAAAACAAAATGATGGATACAGCAACACATTGAAAATGTTGCGTAAACCAACTCAAAAAGGCTCCTGCCGAAAAGGCATACAGGGAGCCTTTTTTTGGTACGAACAACCTGAAATAAAGAGAATATTCAAACATTTGATTGAAAGGTGGGCATTTACCTTCGTTAATGCGTCAATAAGCTGAAAGCAGGCAGAATATGGTCTGTTATTCGCTTTGCCGCGAATGGGGTACGGTGATAAACTTCATAAATGTTCATAGTATTTTTGAACGACATAAGAGGAGGAGAAACATGGATGTTCTTAGGCAACTGCAAACCTTTTTTTGGGAAAAGCGAACGTATTTATTTGTATCAATCTTGTTCCTCGCCTTAGCGACCGCGCTTGGGTTGGTGTATCCGTACATGCTGAGGATACTGATTGATGATATTATTGTTCCGCGCACTTTTGAAGACGTTCCCATAATTGCCTTGACTGTGTTAGGAGTAGTTATTTTGAAAGCGGGAATGCAGTTTTTACATGGCTTTTTTGGAGGACGCTTGGGTAACTTCCTAGCGTACAGACTTCGTAACGCATGTTACGAAAAGCTTCAATTTTTATCCTTCCGTTATTATGATACGGCCAAGACAGGTGATCTGATGTCCCGCCTCACGGGAGATTTGGAAGCCATCCGTAACTTTATCGGATTTGGTTTCGCCCAGATACTCAACATGGTTTTGATGGTCGTATTCGGCGCAATCATGATGATGACCATGAGTTGGCAGCTTACACTGTTCACGCTCATATGCATCCCATTACTTGCCTTCGTTGCGCTGAGATTCGAATCCAAAATTCACCCTGCATTTCAGGAGATGCGGCTGGCGCTCAGTTCACTGACGACAGCAGTACAGGAGAATATCACTGGAGTACGTACGGTAAAATCCTTTGCACGTGAGCCTTATGAAGTGGAGAAATTCTCCACACGCAATGAGCGTTACAAGACGAATCAGATTCATGCCGCAACATTGTGGAGTCGCTATTTTCCAATCATGGAGATCCTTGCTTCGGTGAGTATCGTTCTGTTGCTGATAATCGGTGGAAGAATGGTTATACAGAAGACGCTGACACTCGGTGAACTCGTTGCCTTTTTCAGTTTGATCTGGTACATAATCGGTCCAATGTGGAACCTTGGGTTCCATATCAACAACTATACGCAATCCAAAGCTTCAGGTGAACGGGTGCTCGAACTGCTCAATACGCCAGTGGATGTGGAAGAAACGCAAGATCCGGTCATTGTGGAGGCAGATCAGGTGAACGGCCATGTAACGTTTGAATCCGTTACCTTTGCCTACGGCAATAAAATGCCAGCGGTAACCGATATTAATTTTGATGCTGCACCCGGTTCTGTAATCGGTTTCCTCGGGGGAACAGGGTCAGGTAAATCGACCATCATTCAGCTCCTGATGCGTGCATACAACGTGAACTCGGGAACGATCAAGCTCGATGGAAAAAACATCAAAGATATAGGTATCCGTAGTTTGCGGAGTCAGATCGCTTCTGTTTTCCAGGAAACATTCCTGTTCTCATCCAGCATTCGCAATAACATATCATACGGACTTAAGAACGTTACTATGGATGAAATTATCCGTGCAGCCAAGCTGGCCAAGGCACATGAATTCATTATGGAGTTCCCGGACGGATATGACACGGTGGTTGGTGAACGTGGTATGGGATTATCGGGAGGACAGAAACAGCGGATTGCGATCGCAAGAGCTTTGCTGAAAAACCCAAAAATTCTGGTACTTGATGATGCAACCAGCGCCGTGGACATGGAGACGGAACACGAGATTCAGTCCGGTTTCCAGGAAGTCATGCGCGGCAGAACTACATTTATTATTGCACACCGGATATCTTCACTACGACATGCAGATGAGATTCTGGTGCTTGATGAAGGTCGCGTGGTACAACGTGGCAAACATACCGAACTCATTGAGGTGCCTGGACCATATCAGGATGTTTATAAAATTCAATATGCAGATTATATTGCCCGCGGTAAGCGGGAGGCTGGGGAGCAGGTGAATTCATGAGTGCCGAAACGATAGCAGACAGGCGCGAGGCCAAAGTGGCCTCTGAGAAGAAACTGAATGAACGATTTGTTTATCAGGATGATGAAATTATTGAAAAGCCGTTTAACTGGAAAGAATTCGGACGTTTGTTTGCATACATGAAACCTTATGCGAAACAACTGTTACCACTCGTTATTCTAATGATGATTTTGGGTACCATTACGAAATTGTCCGTACCTTTTCTGATCAGTCTGGCGATTGACCGTGCCATCGCACCGGCAACGGGGTTGCCGAGTATGACCATGCTTTATCTTATAGCTGGCTCCATATTCGTGTTGTATCTCATTCAATGGGCAGCCAATACGTACCGGATCAAATTGACAAACATTATTGGACAGCGCGTTATCTACGATCTTCGCTCGGATCTGTTCAAGCATATCCAGAAGCTGTCCTTTAACTTTTTTGACAAAAGACCGGCAGGTTCCGTACTGGTGCGTGTTACGAATGACATTAACTCCCTTCAGGATCTGTTCACCAACGGTGCAGTTAACGTCATGATCGACTGCGTGCAGCTGCTCGGGATCATTGTGATCTTGCTGTTGATTAACTGGAAACTGGGTCTTGCCGTGATTATTACGGTACCGATCATGTTTATCATCTCGACCAAACTGCGGGTGCTGATCCGTCGTGCCTGGCAGGATGTGCGAATGAAGAACTCTCGTATTAACTCCCACTTGAATGAATCCATTCAGGGGATTCGAGTGACTCAGGCTTATACACAGGAAAAAGAGAACATGAAGTATTTTGACAACATGAACCTGTCCAGCAAAAAGTCATGGGATAGAGCATCAGCGATGAACCAAGGCTTCGGACCGCTGATTGAGATTACAGGCGGTTTCGGTACATTGATTCTCTTCTGGTTTGGTGCTTACCTGATTCAGGAAGGTCAGTTGACCGTGGGATTACTTGTCGCTTTTGCCAACTATGTCGGCAACTTCTGGGACCCGATCAACCGTCTGGGACAGATGTACAATCAGCTGCTGGTTGCTATGGCATCATCGGAGCGCATCTTCGAATTCATGGATGAAAAGCCAAGTATCGCAGATAAACCAGGAGCGAAGCCGCTTCCTTCTATTAAAGGAGATATCGCATTCGAAAATGTTGTGTTCGAATACGAGAAGGGCAGACAGGCGCTGAAAGGAATCAGCTTCTCGGCGGCTGCAGGACAATCGATTGCACTTGTTGGTCATACGGGCTCAGGTAAAAGTACGATCATCAATCTAATCAGCCGTTTCTATGATATATCCGGTGGACGTCTCACCATTGACGGACAGGATGTGCGGGATGTAACGGTAGAGAGTTTACGCAGCCAGATCAGCATTGTATTGCAGGATACCTTCATCTTCTCGGGGACCATCCGTGACAATATTCGATTTGGACGACTGGATGCAACGAATGAAGAGGTGGAGGACGCGGCAAAAGCAGTCAATGCACATGAGTTCATCATGAAGCTGCCTGGTGGATACGATACTGAAGTAGAAGAACGCGGAAACGTATTATCCATGGGACAACGGCAATTGTTATCCTTTGCCCGTGCGCTTCTTGCCGATCCTCGCATATTGATCCTGGATGAAGCTACAGCCAGCATCGACACCGAAACAGAGCTTAAAATCCAGGAAGCGTTGAAGGTGCTGTTGCAGGGAAGAACGTCCTTTATGGTCGCTCACCGTCTATCGACAATTCGGAACGCAGATAACATTATCGTCCTGGACCATGGAGAAATTAAAGAAGAGGGTAACCATGAGCAACTGATACAGAAACAAGGCGTTTATAATGGATTAATAGAGGCTCAATACAGATTTTTGTGATGATATCCTTGGACGCCTGTGAAGCGTCTGAACACCTATGAACTTGTAACACTCTGGCGTTCTTTCGCCTGATCCTTCAATAATAAGTGCATCTTATTCATTGAAGACAGGTGAGAGGATAGCCGGAGTGGTTTGTGAGGAACACCTCTTTGAAACCATATGTTATTATTTGTAACCAGTGGTCAAGGGTGAAGAAGATTACATGAAACCTTCAGAGAAGAAACGAAAAATCCCAAGGGTTTAAACTTGGGATTTTTTTGTGTATTTCGATTCGCTGGAGTATTAAAATCTGTTCTTTTAACATTTCCTTAATTATGGGAGGAATGGAAGGAGTATCGAATCTGTAAGCGGTAATTGTAAAATTTGATCGAAAAAACACAAAAAATCTTGTAAAATTCACAAGAAAAATAGGGGACACTCTTGCAATCTTTAACCAAAACCCCGAAAATAGAGAGACAGATATAGAAGATTTCTCTTTGGGAGGATTGGAAAGAACATGTGGGGTGCTCCTTTTACGGCTCAAGCCAAAAAAATGCTGCTATTAGGCAGCGGAGAATTGGGAAAAGAGGTCGTTATTGAGGCCCAACGACTGGGAGTAGAGACGATCGCTGTTGATCGTTATGAGAACGCACCTGCGATGCAGGTCGCGCACCGGTCTTACTGCATCGACATGCTGGATGCTGAAGCTTTGAAGCAATTGATCCGTAAAGAAAAGCCTCATTACATCGTACCTGAGATTGAAGCTATTGCAACAGAAGCTTTACTGGAGCTTGAGGAAGAGGGATTTTGTGTAGTACCTACTGCCCGAGCTGCACGTTTAACGATGGATCGCGAAGGCATCCGTCGGCTTGCAGCCGAACAATTGGAACTTCCGACAGCTGATTACCTTTTTGCGGATAACCTGGAACAACTTCAGGAAGCCGTACGTAAGCTTGGCACACCTTGTGTTATTAAACCATTGATGAGTTCTTCCGGTAAAGGGCAGAGTGTATGCCATACACCGGGCGATGTGGAGGATTGCTGGAACATTGCTCTTTCGGGAGCACGTGGCAAATCCGTTCGTGTCATCGTGGAGAGCTTTGTGCAATTTGACAGTGAGATTACATTACTTACCGTTAGGTCTGTATCAGGCACCGTATTCTGTCCTCCGATTGGCCATATTCAGAAGGATGGGGATTATGTCGAATCCTGGCAACCTCATGCAATGACTTCTGAACAATGGGAGCAGGCTTGTCATATTGCCAAATCCGTTACGGATGAACTTGGCGGTTATGGACTGTTTGGAGTGGAATTGTTCCTGACTCCGGATGGTGTTGTGTTCAGCGAGGTATCTCCTCGTCCGCATGACACAGGCATGGTTACAATGGTGACGCAAGATAGTTCCGAGTTTGCGCTGCATGTACGTGCAATTCTTGGTTTTCCGGTCACAGGTGTACATCTGTTGACACCGGGAGCTTCAGCAACGCTGAAGGCTAATGACGAAACATCTGACTTTACTATAGGCGGTATTGAAGAAGCACTGGCTCTTCCTCGTACTCAGGTTCGTGTATTTGGCAAACCAGAGACGAAAGTAGGACGCCGTATGGCTGTAGCGCTAAGTGCTGGTCAAGATGTGGAAGAAGCTCGTAAAACAGCGGTACAAGCCGCTAATATGCTGAAAGTGGAGGTAAATCATGTCCAATAATGTTGAGGCCCCTGTACTGATGATCCGAGAGTGTGAACTACGAGATGCTGAAGCGGTAACGGGACTGATGCGAGAGGTCAGCTATCCGACAACAGCCAATGTCATGAAAGAGCGCATTGAATGTTTGGAAACCAATCCAAACGCGTGCATGCTTGTTGCCGAAGTGGATGAACAAATTATTGGTGTGATTGGCTTGCAATGTGTGCAAAATCATGCCTATCCAGAACCTGCCGCACAAATTACTTCTCTGATCGTAGGCCAGGAATATCGTGGTGGTGGAATTGGCCGTCGTCTGATGGCTCGTGCTGAAGATTGGGGCAGACAGCAAGGTGGTAAACAACTGTTTGTCACGGGTGCGAACCGTGAAGTGACTTCAACAACGTACTCTTTTTATGAGCACATTGGTTTTCAGAAGAGAGGTTATCGGTTCAGTAAGGTTCTTCTATAGTATAAAAAGGTCTTTCCTATAGTATGAAAATTCTCATTATATCCTGATCTGCACCTTCTGGTGTCGTGAATGATAAATAGATGGTGAAGTGGCATTCGACTAGCATATTTGGTCTGAATGTCTTTTTTTTATGGTTTTGTAAACAGAAATAGTAGCATGCAGAATAAGTGAACAGGGCGTATTTTAAACACTTTAAAAATGACAAAAAAGTTACTTTTCCATAATTTATGGGTTCACAATCTCCGTATGAATTGATATACTGCTAGAGTATTAATTACAAATTTGTAATAACTATTCTTAAGGAGATGAATGAATTTGAAAAAGAAATGGATGAAAACCGTCGTAACGAGCAGTCTGACAGCCGTACTGGCCGTAGGGGTAATGCTCCCTGCTTCCGCGTCTGCTGCAGATTCATCATATAAGACTACCACAACGTACAAAATTACAAGCACAGACAGCCTGAAAGCATATATTGAGCAATGGCTCAAACAAAATGGATACACCGTATCCAACGGGCAAATTGTAGAGAAGCCTGCTACGCAGCCTGATCAAACCACTAAACCTGCTGAGCCGACAACAAAACCCGCTAAGCCAACAACAAAACCTGCTGAGCCGACAGCTAAGCCTGAGCAACCGGCAAAACCAGCACAACCAACTCAAGAAGAAAAACCGGCAACTACACCGGCTAAAGATCCTTCGAACACAGGTAACAATACAAGTAATAATGGCAGTGAAAGCACGCAATCTGACTTTTCTGCACAAGTTGTTAAACTGGTCAATGCTGAGCGTGCCAAAGCAGGTCTGAGCGCACTGTCTTCTGATGCTCTTCTGGACAAAGTAGCTGTAGCCAAAGTAAAAGATATGAGCAACAATAACTATTTTGATCACCAGTCACCAACGTATGGTTCTCCGTTTGATATGATGAAACAATTCGGAGTAACTTACAGCTATGCTGGCGAGAACATTGCCAAAGGACAAAAAACACCACAGGAAGTTGTAACAGCCTGGATGAATAGTGAAGGCCACCGTGCCAATATCCTGAGCAAAAACTTTACGCATATCGGTGTAGGTTACTACAATGGGTACTGGGCACAAGAGTTTATCGGTAAATAAACCTCATTTAATGAAGTAATTAAAAATTTGTTTATCACAAGGTTATGCCAGCACAGTTGAAATCTGTGTATGGTATAACCTTTTTTCCGTAAAATGACATAAGGAAAATGAATTCTACGAATATAGCGCCAAAATTTGCAAATTAACGACAGAACATTTATGTTATTTAGGAATAGCATCATCAGGGCGTGTCTGAAAACTCCGAAGTAAGCGGATTTTCAGACACGCCTTAATGTAAAGTCATTATAAATTATAAGCACCCGGACTGGTGTACATGAGCGGAGATGTGATGATGAAAAAGAAAAAAAGCCTTGATTCAGCACCTTGGATCTGGAGAACCGTTAGTACAGTTTCCATCTTGGCAACCTTGTTGTTGTTATTTGGATTTGGATACGCGATAAAAGATGTGATTTTCCCAAAGGGTGATTCTTCGTTAACTACGGGACAGGAGACAACAGCACTACCTAAGGATAACGTGGGGGAACCAGCGGTCGTGGAAAATGGCAAGATTCGGATGGCCGTCATCGGCGATTCCCTGGCACGAGGTACGGGGGATGATGAAGGACTTGGTTTTGTAAGACGTGCAGGGAACTTGCTCAAAGATAAAGGATATGACGTTCAGGTTCTTAATAATCTGGGTGTTAACGGGTTGAGAACAGATGCTTTATTGACAAAACTAGATGAGCAAGGTGTGCGTTACGTATTGCAACAGTCTAATTTTATTTTGCTCTCCATCGGCGCGAATGATCTGTTCCAGGGCGGACAGGTTTTGCAGGGGGAAGATCCACCAACAGCAGAACAATTAGCAGCGGCTTTGCCGGAAACGTCGAAACGTCTTCAAGAGATTTTGAAGAAAGTTAAAGAAATCAATCCCGATGCAGAAATTGCGTACATAGGATTGTACAATCCGTTTGGCGATGTGAAGGAACTGGAGAAGCCAGGTAATGCAGTTGTTGCTGCATGGAACGATGCTGCACTGGCTATTTTGAACAATGAGGACAAAATGACACTCGTCCCTACATTCGATTTATTTGAGAACCATCTGGGAGAGTATCTCTCGTCAGATCATTTTCATCCTAACGGACAAGGTTACGAGCAGATTGCAGTTCGAATCGCACAGGAATTCCAGGCGGCTACACCTGCAGAAGGGAGCGGAAATTAAATGGCAGAGAAGCAGTATGATTCCGTCCTGTCCGTACAGCATCTGAAGAAGAGGATCGGGCGCAAGTGGATTATCAAGGACGTTACATTTGACGTGAAACCTGGTGAAATTTTTGGATTTCTCGGACCCAACGGTGCTGGGAAAACAACAACGATTCGGATGCTGGTGGATCTGATCAAACCGACAGAAGGGAAAATTAAAGTCTGTGGTTATGATGTGAACCGGGATCCTGAGCGTGCCTTGAAGTATGTAGGTTCCATTGTTGAGAATCCGGAGGTGTATACATATCTGACCGGGTGGGAGAACTTGGAGCATTTTGCTCGCATGCAACCAGGGGTGGATAACGAACGAATTCAGGAAGTCGTGGATATTGTGCGTCTGGATCAGCGTATTCATGATAAAGTCAGAACATACTCACTCGGTATGCGTCAACGTCTCGGTATTGCGCAAGCATTGCTTGGGCGTCCGCGTCTGCTCATTCTGGATGAACCGACGAATGGTCTTGATCCGAAAGGCATTAAGGAACTTCGTGTCTTTATTAAACAACTTGCCAGTGAAGGTATGGCTGTATTTGTCAGCAGCCACTTGTTAAGTGAGATCCAGCTTCTCTGTGACAGAGTAGCGATTATCAGTGCTGGACGCGTGCTTGCCGTTGGAGGCGTTAGCGAACTGATTGAAGATCATTCCAAGTTGGCTATATGGCATGTTTCACCTCTGGAGCAGGGCAAAAAGATGTTGCTGGATGCAGGCATTGCTCTGGTCGGACGACCTGCGGATGTGATGGATGATACCATTGTTGCGGGCCTTGGTCCAAACGCTGTTGTTGCCGAGATGCATGAAGATCGAATTCCTGATATGGTGCAACAGATGGTTCAAGCTGGTGTACAGGTTGAAGGGGTACAACGGATTCAGCCTACACTCGAACAACTATTCTTAAAAATGACAGAAGGTGAATCCATTGAATAACATCATGCCGCTGATTCGCAATGAAACGATTAAGATGGTGAAGAAAAAAAGGCTTTATATTATATTTATTGTACTTGCAATCCTTGTACCGATGTTTACGTATGCACAGATGAAATCTGCGGAAAATAATCGGGACAAATTCGGTGGCGATTGGCGGCTTGAACTGCAACAGGCCATCACAGACAATCAAAACTCGCTCGGTAGTGATCGGGTACCTGAAGAATACAAGAAATATAGAACAGTATATATCCAGCAGATGCAGTATTATCTTGAAAATGACATCAATCCCAAAGAACCGGGCGGTGTTACCTTTACCCGGGAGTTCATGAACAACGCAGTCGGATTGTTTATTCCGCTGTTAATCATGGCTATTGCTTCAGATCTTGTATCAGGTGAACGTACGACAGGTACAATTAAAATGCTTTTAACACGTCCGGTGAGACGCTGGAAAGTGCTTCTTAGCAAATTAATTACGCTGATTATGTTTGTGTCTATCATAGTGGTATCAGCCTACATTATCTGTTATGTCATATCGGGTGCCGTGTTCGGATATAAAGGCTTCAACATGCCTATATTCACAGGATTCAAGGTTGTGGGAACAGATGTTGATATGTCGGCAGTGCATGCTGTGGACCAGTGGCTGTATATGCTTATGCAGGCAGGACTGATCTGGTTTGTGAGTATAATCGTAGCCATGCTTGCATTTATGGTATCCGTGCTTGTGCGCAGTACTGCTGCAAGCATCGTCATTATGATGGCGGCTCTGATTGCAGGAACAATCTTGACCAGTATGGCAGCATCCTGGCAGACAGCGAAGTATCTGTTCATGGTTAACCTCGAACTTCCTGATTATTTGTCTGGCGGATTACCACCAATCGAGGGAATGAATTTAGGTTTTTCCCTTATTGTGCTTAGTGTTTGGGGCATTGCTTCACTCATTGTGTCATTCCTTGTCTTTACGAAACGGGATATCTTGAATTAAAATGGACAAGGATAAGAAAACATCTGTTTGCATTTTAGGCATTTTTTTAGTTGCAAGTTAAGAAGGGGGAGCATGAATGGTCGAGCAAATCGATATGTCGGCAGGTTCGACAGGCGGAGGACAGGGGTCTTCAGGCTACGACGCGGACGACATTCAAGTACTTGAAGGGCTGGTAGCGGTTCGGAAACGGCCGGGGATGTACATCGGCAGCACCAGCACTTCGGGTCTACATCATTTGGTATGGGAGATCGTGGATAACGCTGTCGACGAGCATCTCGCCAAATTCTGCTCCAAAATCGATATCACGCTGCATAAGGACGGTTCTATTACGGTTCAGGATAACGGAAGGGGAATTCCGACTGGTATACATAAAACAGGGATTCCTACTCCCCAGGTCGTGTTTACGATTTTGCACGCAGGCGGAAAGTTCGGTGGATCAGGATACAAAAAATCCGGCGGTTTGCATGGTGTAGGTGCGTCAGTTACAAACGCATTGTCCGAATGGCTTGAAGTCGAGATTTTCCGTGATGGCAAGATTCATCGTCAACGATTCGAGTATTGGCAAGACAAAAAAGGGATTGAACATGTCGGAGAACCAGTATCTGGTCTCGAAGTATTGGGCAATACCAATCGGACAGGTACAAAAGTTACATTCAAACCGGATATTCGGGTGTTCCAGAACGGTATCCAATTCAATTATGATACACTGGCAGAACGACTTCAGGAGATTGCTTTTCTGAATTCGGGCCTGAGAATTGTGCTCAAGGATGAACGTTCGGGCAATCAGGACGAATACATGTATGAAGGCGGAGCAAGCCAGTTTGTTGCTTTTCTTAACGAAAATAAAGATGTACTGCATGATGTCATTCACTTCTATGCGGAGAAGGATGACATTGAGGTCGAAGTAGCGATCCAGTACAACGCAGGTTATACGGAAACGCTGGCTTCGTTCGTAAACTCAATCCCTACTCGGGGGGGCGGTACTCATGAGACCGGGTTCAGGGCGGCGTATACCCGTGTTATGAATGACTATGCACGGCGTACCAGTATGATTAAGGAAAAAGATAAAAACCTCGAAGGCAATGATTTGCGTGAAGGTATGATGGCCGTCATCAGTGTCAAAATGTCAGAGGTTGAGTTCGTAGGTCAGACAAAGGATCAGCTCGGCAGCGCTTCCGCTCGAAGTGCAGTGGATTCGGTCGTGTCCGAAAATATTCAAAGGTTCCTGGAAGAAAACCCGCAGGTAGCGCAAACGTTAATTCGCAAAGCGGTTCAAGCTTCCAGAGCCAGAGAAGCGGCTCGCAAAGCACGGGATGATATGCGTACAGGCAAAAAGCGCAGTGAAAGTTCCAACCTGAACGGCAAGCTGACGCCGGCGCAATCGAAGGATTTTACCCGAAATGAGTTATTTATTGTCGAAGGGGATTCCGCAGGTGGTTCTGCCAAACAGGGACGCGACTCGAAGATTCAGGCTATTCTGCCCCTTAAGGGAAAACCGCTCAATCCGGAAAAATCGAAGCTGGCTGATATTCTCAAAAATGAAGAATACCGCGCTATTACAGCGGCGATCGGGGCGGGCATTGGAACCGAATTTGCAGTTGAAGACAGCAATTATTCCAAAATTATCATTATGACCGATGCTGATACCGATGGTGCACATATTCAGGTATTGCTGTTAACCTTCTTTTATCGTTATATGAAGCCATTAATTGATGCAGGTAAAGTATATATAGCTCAGCCGCCATTATACAAACTTACTCGTAAGTCTGGTAAGCTTGCGACAGTTCGATATGCATGGACGGATGAAGAACTGGCTAATTATATGAAGGAATTCGGAAATAATGTTGAGCTTCAACGTTATAAAGGACTTGGTGAAATGAACCCGGATCAATTGTGGGAGACAACGATGAATCCGGAAACACGTGCGATGTTGAAGGTACAGATTGTTGATGCAGCAAAAGCAGAACGTCGCGTATCTACGCTCATGGGTGATAAGGTTGATCCGCGTAAACGCTGGATTGTAGAGAACGTCGACTTTACAGAGTACGAAGAATAGAAGGTGCTTGGAATGAGTCCATCAGAACAATTTATGCCGGCCTTTCTCGAAGAGGTCGTTGGGGACCGTTTCGGTCGCTACTCCAAATATATTATTCAGGATCGAGCCATTCCGGATGTTCGGGATGGGTTGAAGCCTGTACAGCGGCGTATTCTGTACGCCATGTACGATTCAGGTAATACGCCTGACAAGACTTACCGCAAGTCTGCCAAAACCGTTGGGGACGTAATGGGTAATTATCATCCTCATGGTGACTCCTCGATCTATGAGGGTATGGTGCGGATGGCACAACCATGGAAAATGGGCCATATGCTCGTGGATGGTCATGGTAACTGGGGATCACAGGATGATGACCCGGCAGCGGCAATGCGGTATACAGAGGCCCGTTTGTCGCCCATCGCGATGGAGATGCTTCGCGATATCGAGAAACGGACCGTTCTGTTTAAGGATAATTTTGATAATACGGCCAAAGAACCGGTTGTATTGCCATCTCGTTATCCGAACTTGCTGGTTAATGGTGTCAGCGGGATTTCCTCGGGCTTTGCAACGGAAATTCCTACACACAATCTGCGTGAAGTCATTGATGCTTCCATCGCTGTAATGGAAAAGCCGTCCATTGAGCTGGATGAGATCATGATGTTCATGAAGGGCCCTGATTTTCCGACAGGCGGATTGATTATGGGCGGTGACGGTATTCTGGATGCCTATCGCACAGGTAAAGGACGGATCTATATCCGGTCCAAAACCGAGATTGAAAACATGCGCGGTGGCAAACAACAGATCGTCATTACCGAGATCCCTTATCAGGTCGTGAAGTCTCGTCTGGTTACAGCGATGGAGAACATTCGACTTGAGAAAAAGGTTGAAGGTATCGCCGAAGTGCGTGATGAGAGCGGACGTGAAGGTCTGCGAATCGTGGTTGAGCTGAAAAAAGAAGCGGACGCACAAGGTATTTTGGCTTATTTGCTGAAGAAAACGGACTTGCAGGTCACTTATAATTTCAATATGGTTGCGATTGTGAATAAAGCACCTCACCAATTAGGATTGAAATCGATCCTAGAGGCTTACATTGCCCATCAGCGGGAAGTTGTGACATTCCGTACCCGGTTTGAGCTGGAGAAGGCGCAAGACCGTGCTCATGTACTCGAGGGCCTGGTAAAAGCACTTAACATCCTCGATGAGGTCATTGCGGCCATCAAAGCGTCGAAGAACCGTCAGGATGCTCAAAATAACCTGATGTGGATGTTTGGATTCACGGAACGCCAAGCGGATTCTATCTTAACTTTGCAATTGTACCGTTTGACTAATCTGGAGATCAATTCTCTTGAAAAGGAACTCGGTGAACTGATGAAAAAGATTGCACAATTACAATCCATTCTGGATAGTGACCGCAAGCTCATCGGAGTCATCCGCAAAGAATTGATGGAGATTCGTGAGAAGTACGGCATAGACCGTCGTTCTACGATCCAGGGTGAAGTGGAAGAACTCAAGGTAAATCTCGAAGTACTTGTGAATGCCGAAGATGTATTTGTCACATTATCCAAAGAGGGATACGTGAAACGTACAGGCATGCAGTCCTTTACACGTTCTGGTGGTGAACGGAGCGGAAGTGGGGTAAAAGAGGGCGATTATATCGCTCAGGTTCTGGAAGTAAATACGCTTGAGAATCTGCTTGTCTTTACTCGAAAAGGTCAGTATTTCCTGTTACCTGTTCATCAGGTGCCTGAGTTCAAGTGGAAAGATCCAGGTACAGCCATTGTGAACGTCATTCCACTCGCGAAAGATGACCGTATTGCAAGTGTGCTTGCTGTGAAATCCTTCGAAGAGCCAAACCATAGTCTGGTCTTTGTGACACGCAGAGGACAGGTGAAACGAACGGAATTGAAGGATTACGTTACCAAGCGTTCGGGTGCAGTTGCGGCGTGCAAAGTGGGCAAGGACGATGAAGTGTTATCTGTGCATCTCAGTACAGGCGGACAAGATATTATGTTGATTACGAAAGAAGCCATGGCGATTCGTTTCCGAGAGGATGAAGTCAATCCAATGGGACGTGTATCTGGTGGCGTTCGTGGTATTCAATTAAGAGATTCAGACGAAGTGGTATCTGCCCTATGGGTAGAAGGAGATGAAGGTGAAGTTGCAGTGTTGTCCGATCTGGGATATGGTAAACGTTCATTGCTCCTGGATTACGCTGTGCAGAGTCGCGGAGGCAAGGGCCTTGCTACATTCGAGTTCAAGGAAGGCAAACGTGTGAAACCGAATGGCAGCCGTTTGGCTGGAGCGTTTTATTGCAAAGAGCAACGTAATATCACCGTCATGACCAAAGAAGGTCAAGTGGTTCCGATATCTTCAGAAGGTGTTCCAATAACCGAACGCAAACATATTGGTAAGCTGCTCGTTCATGTGGACAAACAGGATGAGATCGTTGAACTTCTGAAGGACTTTAATGAGAATCAACCAGCATCATCTTCATAAAAAATAAGCAAACGAGACTTTTCGCAGAACAGCTAATCCTGTCATGCGAGGAGTCTTTTTTTGTTGTTCAAAGGCGGATTAGAAGAGCGCATCCATGCGAAGTTTAACAACCTTCGTCGATTACGGTCGATCGCTAGGAAAATGAAAAAAGGCAGCAGGAATGCGGCTTTGGAGGGCGAAAACTTAAGCAGGTGAAGTGATAACCGGTTGCAGAGAGGAGCGATGCAAGATGTATAATTCCGATTTTGCCAAGTGCTGGTCAAGACTAACCAAAGATTATAAACTGCATATGGATCAAGAGTTGGCACCTTCATTAACGGAGGCTCAGCTGGCTGTTCTGGAGGTACTTGAAGATCATCAGAAGATGAAACCTTCGGATCTGATTCCTTTTCTGGCGACTACGCCAGCAGCTGTAACGATGCTGCTCGATCGTATGGAGAAGAACGACCTGATTCGCAGGAATCGGGATAATCAGGATCGACGCATTGTATGGGTATCGCTGTCCGACAAAGGAAGAATGGAGACAGAGCGGGGAATCACTATCCGTAATGAATTCATGAATTCCGTGCTCAGTAACATTTCAATGCACAATCAACAACTGCTGGTCTATCTGTTAGGCAAAATGACAACCCCCAAGACCAAAGAGCCTGCACTATCCACTTCGGTATGATAAAATGTTAATTTTTTTGAATAGCCATAGGTGTGCCTGCTCGTTTCGTGCAGGAGCCCTATGGTTATTTTATTTACAAAATACATATGCTACTCACTGTATCCGGGTTAGTTGATTCAGGCTGAGATATAACCATGTAGTATGTCCTAATATTATTTTGGTGAATTCATATGTAAAGAGTTGACTATGTAAATATTTTTGTTATAATAAATAATTGTTCCCCTGATATTTCGTGTACGAAATATTATATTCCAAAAGTAAAAGGGTGAATCAATGACTGATACGTATGAAGTATTCTATATTATCAATTCGTTCCGCCAAGTGAATCAAATGCTTTTTCGAGCATTTTGGAATGAAAACAAGGAGATCGAGCTGACTTCGATCCAGTTTATGGTGTTATCGATCCTGAGAGAGCGTCCTTCCATCGGCATCAACGAAGTGGCTGAATTATGCCATATGGGCAGTAGTTCGATGAGCGCTGTTGTAGAGCGGCTAGTCAAGGGCGAATATATCGTTCGGACACGTTCGGATGCTGACCGCCGATCCGTTAAGCTTCAAATTACGGATAAAGGGGAACAGGCCCAGCAGGAGACGCACCATTTATGGATGGAAAGAGTGTCACCCATTCTGGATATATCGAAGGAAGATCTTGAGCACCTGCTTAGAATCCATAGTCAAATGATTGAAAAGTTAGAAGGAAGAGAGATGAACAACATATGAGTACGACTACTGCTGCAGCTCCATCCTCGGCGATGGACAACATCAAGAAAGGCCCAATTGTAGCGGCATTGTTAATTGGTGCCTTTGTAGCATTCCTGAACCAAACCCTGATGAACGTAGCTCTTCCCAAAATCATGGAAGACCTCGCTATCAATGCGAACAAAGCTCAATGGTTAACGACAGGTTATATGCTCGTCAACGGTGTACTGATTCCGATTACGGCATATCTGATTGCGAAATTTTCGACGCGTCAAATTTTTATTACAGCCATGACTCTCTTTACCATAGGGACGTTAGTCTGTGGTCTGAGTCCGACCTTTACCATTCTGATGGTAGGCCGTGTCATTCAAGCAGCAGGTGCAGGTATTCTGATGCCTCTGATGACCGTTGTATTCCTGACCATCTTCCCGATCGAGAAACGTGGTCAGGCAATGGGCACGATGGGGATTGCAATGATTCTGGCTCCTGCAATTGGACCTACGCTTTCTGGTTATGTGGTTGAGCATTATTCATGGAGATTATTGTTCTACATCATCTTGCCATTCTCTATTATTGCAACGGCAATCGGTATTGCTTTTGTCAAAAATGTAACTCGCCAGTCCAAGCCTAAACTGGATTACCCAGGCGTTATTTTATCCACGCTTGGTTTTGGTAGTTTGCTGTATGGATTTAGTGATGCGGGAACAGATGGATGGGGCAGTGTCATTGTTGTCAGTTGCCTGGTCGTAGGTGCGTTATCCTTGATCCTGTTCGTTATTCGTCAGTTGACAACAGATCATCCGCTACTTGAGTTCCGTATTTTCAAGTACAATATGTATACATTAACGACGATCATCAATATGCTCGTGACTATGGCGATGTTTGCAGGTATGATTCTGCTTCCTATTTTCCTGCAAAACATTCGTGGATTCTCACCGATTGAATCAGGACTTCTGATGATGCCGGGTGCGATATTGATGGGGATCATGTCTCCAATAACAGGTCGTATCTTTGATAAAGTGGGCGCTCGCTGGCTCTCGGTTGCAGGTCTTGCCATTACGGCGATTACAACTTGGGGACTGAGTCGTCTGGCAATCGATACCACGTACGGCTACATGATGTTTATCTACACGGCTCGTATGTTCGGTATGTCGATGCTGATGATGCCGATCCAAACAGCAGGTCTGAATCAACTGCCTCAACGTCTGAACGCGCATGGTACAGCGATGTCCAACACATTGCGTACAGTCGCGGGTGCAATTGGTACAGCCATTCTTGTTACCATTATGAGCAGCAAGCTCAAAACACATCTGGCAGAGACATTGGCTGCGGGTCAGGTTAATCCGGATGATCAGGCGGCAATGGTGCGTGCTACGGCAGATGCAACCATTTACGGTGTAAACTATGCATTCATCGTTGCAACGGGAATGACCGTGGTTGCGTTGATCATGGCGTTCTTTATTCGGAAAACAAAACCAGCTGTTGAGCCTGTTACTGTAGAACAGGAAAAAGCGACGGCTACAGCATAACGAACATCAGATAAAAAACCAAAAAAGAGAACTCTAGCAGTTGAAAAGGGGTATACCCCCTAACTGCCTGAGTTCTCTTTTTTTGTGTGTGCACAATATGAGGAGAGTCGTCTTATTCGGGCTGGACCGATGGATCGAGAAGAAACACAGGATCGGGCTCATGTCCGAACCGTTTGAGATTAATGGTCCCGTTCATCTGAAACTCAACACCTTCGCTAATAAGTTCTGTTTCCTGCATCATGCGCGAGTGTTCATCCGGTATGGAGATTTCGCCTTTTGCATTGACGACACGATGCCAGGGAAGCCGTTCCTTGCGGCTCAAGGAGTGCAGAATCCGTACGACTTGTCTCGCGGCTCTTGGACTTCCAGCGTGGGCGGCAATCTGACCGTAAGTCATCACTTTACCTTCGGGAATCGCCGCGATGATTGCAACGACTTGTTTGGTAAATGGGGTCATTTTATGGCTCCTTTCTGCATCTTACGCATATAGCAGGAAATATTAAAAAACGTGTCATTCAGATACAGAATCTGAACGACACGTAATATGGACAGATGTGACCTGCTCCTGTGCACTTATAGAGGTTGTCAAAAAAACCGCTTTTGATTACGAATGATGCCTGCTGGCATCATCAGCATCGAATATGGCATTCAGTCGAAATGTCCGTTACTCACGTAGTTTTCCCTACGCTCCGCTACTCCATTTCTACCTTTATCCCATCTTCTCGGTACTGAAAACCAGTCTTTTTGAACACGCACTTATTGAGGTTGTTCAAAGGCTTTTTGGTACACAGCGTCTGGCCATTCTGCCCAGGGAAATTCTCTTGCAGGCAAAGATTGCAAAATAACTTCTTCCTTGGTAACTGGATGAGGGAAAGCTGCAATCACAGACCACAGAGCAATCTGTTGCCCTGGTTTATTCACGCTTGCGCCGTACTTCTGATCCCCGTACAGCGGGCAGCCGATTTCTTTCATTTGCACTCGAATCTGATGAGATCTGCCGGTGTGCAGTTCGATATGAACGAGGCTGTATCGGTCCGTCTCACCAATGACCTGATAATCCAGAACGGCATCCTTACCGCCAGCCGTACCCTTGGGTACAACAGTAACGGTATTCGTACGTGCATCTTTCAGCAGCGTGTGCTTTAACGTTCCCTGCTGTGCAGGCAACTTGCCATGTACAACAGCCGCATATATTTTACGGAAATGACGTCCCCGCACAGTCTCGGACAATCTCGAAGCGGCTTTGGATGTCTTGGCGAAGATCATTGCCCCTCCAACAGGACGGTCAAGTCGGTGCACTAACCCAAGATAGACATTGCCGGGCTTGTTATAGCGTTCTTTCAGATCCTGCTTCAGCAATGTAAGCAAATCCGGATCCCCTGATGCATCTTCCTGAGTAGGTACATTGACCGGTTTCGTAATACCTAACAGATGATTGTCTTCGAACAGAATCGGAATCGCATCGTGATCATGCCGATGTTCTGACATGATTAGGACTCCCAGCGGCCCAAAATGCCACAAGGCAGATCGAGACCACTGCGTGTGATCGGCAGACCGATTTCACCTGCAGTAATTTCACCACCGTACTGAGCAGACATCGTCATGGTCAGCATGTTGCGTAGAACCGTGGAGGAGATGCCTGTGGTGTAGGAGTTAACCAGCATGAATAATGGATTATCCGACAAGATCGTCATACACGACTTCAAGAAAGGATAAAGGTTCTCTTCCAGCTTCCATGTCTCTCCATTAGGGCCTCGGCCATAAGAAGGAGGGTCCATAATAATGGCGTCATAACGATTCCCGCGCCGTTGTTCCCGTTGTACGAATTTGAATACATCATCGGTAATAAAACGAACAGGGCGATCAGCCAGTCCGGATAATTGAACATTTTCCTTGGCCCATTGAACCATACCTTTGGCTGCATCTACGTGTACCACCGAAGCACCGGCATAAGCAGCCGCAACAGTAGCACCGCCCGTATAGGCAAACAGGTTCAAGACAGAAATAGGACGTCCTGCATTGGAGATTTTATCCATCATCCAGCTCCAGTTGGCAGCTTGTTCAGGGAACAGGCCAGTGTGCTTGAAGCTGGTCGGTTTAATGTGGAATTTCAGGTTTTCGTATCCGATCGTCCAGCGCTCGGGAATGGGCTTTTTCATATCCCAGTTACCGCCACCGGAAGAGCTGCGATGGTAGTGGCCATGCACCTGACGCCATTCATTAGTCTCTTGCTCAAGGGGCCAGATAATCTGCGGATCGGGTCTGCGTAAAATAACATCTCCCCAACGCTCCAGTTTCTCGCCGCCTCCTGTATCGATTACTTCATAGTCCTTCCAATTCTTAGCTACGTACATAATGATTTATCCATCCTTCAAAAGTCATTTGGATACTATTGTACAACAAAAAAGGGCTTGTACGCCAGTTGGGGTACCGGAGTAATGAAGGAGCCGAGTGGAGCTGAACTAAAAGGTCGAAGTATTTTTAACTATGTTGAAATCCAACGTGCACCATATACTGAAAAACAAAGATAACCAAAAAATTAATTTGACAATGATAATCATTATCACATATGATTTTGTTAATAATTCAAAATTCATTCTTTCTTCATAGAGAGAATATAACATGATCAAACTAAAGCGAGGGAAAAATAGATGGCTAAATTGTTAGTGGCTTATGCAAGCATGACCGGAAATACAGAAGAAATTGCAGAACTGATTGTGGAAGGAATTACACAGGGAGGCCACGAGGCAGATCTGAAATCCGTAACGGATTGTAACGCATCCGATGTAATGGACTATGACGGATTCATGATCGGCGTCTACACTTGGGGAGACGGAGAGTTGCCAGATGAATTCCTTGATTTCTATGAAGAGTTGGATGAGCTTGACTTGAGCGGCAAGAGAGCAGCAGTGTTCGGTAGTGGTGACACCTCTTATGAGCAGTTCTGCGGAGCGGTTGATCTCGCCGCTGCCAAGCTGCAAGAGCGTGGGGCGGAGGTATCTCCAGAGATGTTAAAGATTGAATATAGTCCGCTTGAGCAGGAGAAGGATACGTGCCGTGACTTTGGCAAACGCTTCGCTGCTGCCGGATTACAGGTGTCCTAAAGATCATGTTAAGACATAATGTTCAGGCAGCGATGCCGGTCGGAAGGAATGACCTTCCTCGACATCTGCTTGAAGATTACAGATTGGAAGAGATGCTGCGCAGCCCACACCGGTTCATCCGCCCTGAACCTTCGTCAGAACAGCATTCTCCTCTGCAATGGAGGCATCGTGTACAGTATGCGGTCAGTCATGCGGTCAATGCTTTTTACAGTCTCGACCCTGATGTTCGCAAAGAGGTACCCATACAATATTTACTTGAGAAATGGTGGCCCAAGAAGACCAATGGTTTCGAATCTGTTCTCCATTACTGGGATGTAAAGAACAAGATTACGGATGAATTGTCGCTCGCTGCTGCAATGAACGATGATCTGAAGCATCCAGCGATTCTTTTTGAACAGTGGAGAACGGAGTTGCCTTCATTATCCATGCACTTATCAATGATATTTCAGGCGGCCTGGCAACCGGAAGGCTGGGATTCACTGCTGATTCAGAAATACATGGTTGTCCATGATCCGAATGTGGTTGAGGCATTTCAGCATATGGTCAGTGCATTCTGCTGGGAAGCCTTCGGTCAATTACCGGGTATGATCGAGATTTATTGCCTGCTGGAAGGACGCAAAATAAGATACATCCCTGGACGCCAATCTTTGATTCGTTCCATGGATTATATTCGTTTGATCCGAGACAGTATGCCACAAGCAGAAGCGGTGGAATCGGAGAGGTTTACAACGCGTGACAAAGCACGGATTCACGAAGAGGTAGATCGCTGGAGAACGGATGCGGCTGAACCGAAGAAAACATGGTTGATGTGAAGGCGATCGAAGGATAACCATATATCACGCAGATAGAGGAGGGATGTTGTCATGTCTACCGGTCTAAGTCAAGATATAAGCAGCGGCAAAAGACGTACAGGAGCTTGCGAATTCAGTCCGTTGCCAGTACCACAGTCAGTCATACGAAAGCTGCTTGATGATGCAGATCCTTCATTATATGTCATGAGTTCAGAACCCTGGCGGTTTATGTTATTCGCAGGCGAAGGAAGGCAGCTTTATCTGGAGGCGGTCAGACAGAGCTATCCACCCCATCTGGCCGATCGCTACGGCGATTGGGCTACATATCAATACACGGAAGCGATTCCCGCCCATCTGGTTGTCGTGGCGCCTACGAATGCTCGTGAGGATGATCTGCTACCCGCCAAAGCCTGGAGCAAACGATTTAGTATCCTGGCTGCGGAACAGGGCTTGAATGCCGTCGGGAAGATCAATGATTATCAACAACATCCTGTGTTTATGAATCTGATGGGCTTGACAAGTGAAGAGAAGGTGCTCGGGGTATTTCATATCGGTTACGGAGACCAGCCTGCATTGCGGGATATGGATGCAAGCCGACCAGCCTCTGAACTGATGACGGTCTATGACCATTTGGTATAAACATAAAATGATCCATAAGTTTTCTTATTTGCTGCTGTTGGATAGAAAATCACGAACGAGCTGACGACTCGTTTGGTCCTTATTGCAGGCGGAGAACAGTCGATTCGATACCGTAATGGTATTGCCAAAAAAGAATCGTTCGAACTGGGTCTGTCTGCCCCCGAATGAACCTGCCCCAAGTTCCCAGATCAGGCGGAACAGAGCGTTGCGTTCGTGAGAAGCCATATCGTTTCCTTTAAGATATACATTCAGTGAAGGAGCAATGTTGGAATGGAAGTCTTCTTCCTGAGGGACCATAATCACCCCGCTTGAACCCAAGAGTTGCAGGATTTCAATCATTTCAGGATATAGTTTCGGGAAAAGGAGATTGGCTGCCATCAATGGTTTGGGTGCAGGTAACACAAATCCGCGCCCGTCCGGTATGGCACCTGCCTCCGCGGCCAAGGCCAATGCTTTTAACGATTCAAGACCTGCGAACACACGCGCGGTTTTCTCGACAACATGTGTTTCCGTATTCAGATCCAGGGTATCTGTGAGAAGCTGGAGTGTACCGAGAACAAATTCCGTCTTGGCAATATAACGACACAATACCTGATGGCCTGCATGAATATGAAAATGACTACCACTGAAGAGGCGGGAGGACATCTCCTCACTTCCTGCAAAAAATATTCGTTTGTGCGGAACAAGAACCTGGTCAAAGATTACGATATTGTCCATTTCTTCATATCTGGAACTTAGGGGATAGTTGGCGTGAGATTCGGCTGCGTAGGTATCCCTACATACCAGACTGATTCCTGGCAGATCATTCGGGACAGCGAAGGAAAAGGCAAATGGATTCTCATCATCAAATGGGGCAGGCGAAGGTGAAGGATAGACAAAAATCTCATCTGAAGTTGCAGCTTGTGTAGCCATCATGAATGCACCGCTAATAATGAGACCTTCCTCAGTGCGATCTACGACCTTTGCAGCAATCGCATCCTCAGTAGCATCCATTTGCCCTGAGATTTTACTGGCGTGTGGCTGAATGAAAGCATGGGATAGTGTGACATCATGGTCACGGCAGTACGCATAATAATTTTTGAGATTTTCTGCGTATTGGGGAGATAATTCGTTCAGGAGATCCGCACCTGTGTAAAAGGCCATAATGGCTGTATTCATATAGTCGGGTGAGCGACCAAGAAAGCCATGATGCACATTCGCCCAGACATTCATTCCTTCCCGTCGTTTACGAAGGTCGTCGGCACTGGTTGGAGGCAGGAAGGATATGCCCACAGGTTTGCCGTCTGCGGGGGAGGCATACGTCATCGTTTCCGCCAATGTTGGATCAGATTGCAGATCATACATGTACATCTGAGTATCCATCAAACCAGCAAATGCAACATGTTCAGAGCGTTTTCCAGTAATAAGCTTACCTTTGTACCAGCAGGGGACGGATTGGGCATTAATTCGTTCGCGATACTGTGAGCCACTTTTAACAGGCATTGTTATTCACCTCTTGGGTCTAATCGTTCATGGGCAGACTGACTTCTAATGTAGTGTACGTGGGTGATCTGTCCAATGTGCATTTAAGAGGTGTGCAGGATTTTTGCAGATTAGGGCTTGATAATAATTATCATTCTTGTTACAATAGACAAAGAAAAAAGGAACCGGTAAGGGCTCCTTTAAGTGAATCTTATGCAATTTCTTATTTCACTTCGAAAGTTTTGCAGTCTGTTTCAGCAGACTGACGAACTTCATCTTTGGGAATGTGGCTTACGATGTAGATCGAAGAAGCGTTACATTTGTTTTCTTGAGCCCAGTGACGACAGGAATTAACTTCACACAATACGTCTTTTGCCATGATTGTTAACCTCACTTTTAATTTGGATTACATTCGTTGGTATAAAGATTCCGGAAATAGCAAGTTGCCGCTTGCGAAATCTGGAAAATTTTGATGCTCTCATGAAATTTAGAGGGCTTTTTTGCGTTATACACAACGATGCATATTTAGAATAGCAAATTTCCTTGAAGCTTGCAACCAAATCCCACTCCTTCTAGGGCAATATAGTGCCTTTGCTGTAGTTATCTTTGCAAATAGGTGGTAGTATGTTATTATTTAATAGTAATAATTACGATTAAAAGTCTAAGTGATTCTATAAATTGAATCACGAACTGAAACCATAAATGAAGGAGCATGTGAATACATGAGCAAAATAAATCATATGAATCGGATTCCCCGAGCGAAAGGGATTGATATGGCCGCTTTTTACACACCGAAAGAGTGTAGGCGCAAAGCCCAGCATATTGTATTTTCCGCTGAAAATGAACGCATCATTAATGAATTTATCACCATTCTGGGCATGAAAGAGAAGTTCAGAGAGCATGATGTATCGATCCCCAACAAGATGGTCATGTTCGGTCCTCCGGGGACGGGTAAAACATTAACCGCATCACATCTGGCTGAGCGCCTTGATCTGCCATTGGTACTTGTGAGATTAGATGCAATCATTCATAGTCATCTTGGGGAGACCGGAAGTAATGTACGCAAGTTATTCGAATATGCACGTATTAATCCCTGTGTACTATTCTTGGATGAATTTGATGCCATAGGCCGAACACGTGAGAGCAATGATGAGGTGAAAGAGATGGCACGCGTCGTCAATACGTTGTTGCAATGTCTGGACGAATTCGATGGGGACAGTATTCTGGTGGCTGCTACGAATCTGGAAACGCAACTGGATCACGCCATATGGCGACGTTTCGATACCAAGATGACCTACGGTATGCCTGATGATTCAAGTCGCAGATTGTATATCAGCAAGTTGGTGGGGGCATTTGAGCAGGAGAGCCAGATGGAAGAGTACATATGTGAACGCTTGGCAGGGTGCAGTTATGCGGATATAGAGCAGATTGTTCTAAAAGCAAAGCGGAAAGCGATCATTGCCAGCAGTGTGCTTCATAAGCAATTGGTCTCAGATGCGTACGATGAATACAGGCCACGTGTATTAGAGTGTTGAGCGCTTCCGTTCTGGATAAAGCAACAAGGAACAAACATGAAATAGCCCAGTCTCCTGAGTGGAGTCTTGGGCTATTTGGCATGTTAGCGTGGTGCGTTACACTTTAACGGCTGCTCCGTATGCCTTTTCTGTAGTCATGGCTTCTTGCGTTGCAGTCCAGCGTGGCAGGCTTAATCTGAACGTGCTCCCTTCCGGGCTGCTGGAGACAAGTGTCAGTTCACCGCCCTGTTCCTGGGCGAGTAATCGACTATATGTTAATCCCAGACCCAGGCCACGGTTACGGCGTTTTTTGAGTTCTCCACGATAGAAGCGTTCGAAGATCTTAGGTTGGTCTTCGGCCGCGATGCCTGTACCGTTGTCCTTGACATCAACGTACAGCATCTGTTCTTCTGTGCGTAAATAAATATCGAAGACAGCCTTTTGTTCAGGAGCTGTGGCATGAAGTGCGTTATTGAGCAAATTAACAATGATCTGCTGAATGCGAAGAGCATCCCCCATGGTGAAAAACGTAACGGGAGGGGAGTACAGCTGAACCTCTGGCATTTTGTCCTCATAAGCAATCTTCCACTGATAGATGATCTCACCGACCAACAGCTTCAGATCCGTCCGTTCCTTGCGAACGGCAACACTTCCTGCAGCCATTGCATTATAGTCAAGCAGATCTGCGACCATCCGTTCCATCCGTTCGGATTCTTTCAAAGCGATGTCCAAAAATTCTTTACCTTCCTGTGGACTCACGACATCGTCACGGACCGCCATAACCAGCCCCTTGATGGAAGTTACCGGTGTCTTGAGTTCATGACTTACCCCTGCCAGCGATAGTGTACGCCACTCTTCGAGTTGTTGTAGACGTGTGGCCATATCGCGGAATGAATTTACAAGTTCGTTGATCTCACGTTCTCGTGTATTCAAATCAAGACTCACATCATAATTACCACCTCGAATCTGTTCAGCCGCATAGGCGACCTGACGAATCGGTCTGGATAACTTACTGGACAGGAGATAGATTGTAAACCATCCACAGAGGATTAATCCTCCCAGAATTAGAGCAACAAGCCATAGGGTCTCTGGACCAAATGTAATGGATTGCTTGGACTGCATGACCCACACTTTGCCCAAAGTTTGATCGCCTTCGGATATGTTGACCGTTACGCCCGCATATTTGTTGTTTCGCGGTTCACGATAGTCATCTGACAGTCGATAATGCACATCTTTTTGCTCCATTTTAGGCTGGGAAAAAATCAATTGATTGTTGTTGTCCAAGATCATGACACAGAAATAATGATCTGTATTGAATAGTTTTTCTCGTTTGGTTACCAATCTGTCAAGATCGGGTGGAACCCGAAGCATATTGTTTTCACTAGTGACTTGATCTGCGATCTCCAGACCAAGCAGTTCTGCGGTTTTGAGGCTTTTTTCAATAGAGGTTGTTCGAATCCAGTAAAGTGCCCCTGCCACAATAATCGTGAAACCAATACACAAAATTAGAAAATATCGCAGTGTCCAGTGTGACAGAATAGATATGGTTCGTTTGGGTTTCTTTTGTTTCAGTTGGCGATCCAAAATTGATACCCCATTCCTCGTAACGTCCGAATTTCTCCTGTTTCGGGCAACCAGTGGGAGAGGGCCTGGCGCAGTCGTTTAATTGATAAATCCACAGCACGATCACTGCCGTCATAATCCATCCCCCATACCTGTTCAATAAGATGATCCCTGGTAAACGTCCGATTCGGATAATCGGACAGGAATAGCAGTAACGACAGGTCACGAGGTGTGAGTGCAACCTCTGCACCGTTCAACAGCACCTGTTTGGCCGCAAGATCAATGACGAGATTGCCAAAGGAACGCTTCTCTTCACCGCCTGAGGACCAATGTGGATTACGGCGGAGTACAGCATTAACTCTGGCGACTACTTCTTCCGGTACAAAAGGTTTGCTCATATAATCGTCAGCACCGGCATTCAGTCCGTTGAGACGGTCTGAAATGTCATCCAGTGCGGTTAGCATAATCACGGGACAAGCACTTTTTTCACGAATAATTCGCAGCAGATCCCATCCGTCCATTCCTGGCAGCATCACATCAAGTAATACAAGGGAAGGCGTTACGGAATCGAAAAGAGTAAGTGCAGTTGGTCCATCTGCTGCATGATGAACTTCAAATTCTGCTTTTCTCAGATAAGCAGCCAGTACTCGTGCAATAGCTTGCTCATCCTCAACGATGAGTATGGATTTCAAGAAAAGCGGTCTCCTTTCATTTCATAAGCTTGTGTACTGATTTTACATGAGCAAGAGCATAAAGCCAATCCTGTATTCGGGTTTAGAAAAATCAGGAACTTGTCGTATCTTGACTTCTTCCTGACACATTCGGTTGATATGATCCATATCAACAAGCAATCTAAACCATAATATACTGGAGGAAACATACAGATGAACAAGAAAGCAAAAGCATGGCTTATTACAGGTGTGGCGGCGGTTGTCGTAATCGGTGGCGGTGGTTACTATCTCACCAATAGTTACTTGGGGAACAACGTTGAGATTGAGCAGGTCCTTCCTGCCAGCACAGCGACTTCCACAACAGCAGTAGATAGCACAGGAGCGGTTGTAGCGAATGAAACTGCGGGAGCAGAGCAATTGAATGGAGACTGGAGCATCAGCGAAGGTTCCAAAGTATACTTCTCCGTAACCACATCGCAGGAGACCGTTAACTTTGTGGACGAGCAGGTAACAGGCAATTGGACAATTAATGTAGACGATGCTTCTCAGATGAAAGCTGAAGGACAGATCGAGATGGACGGGATTGATTCCGGAAATGGACAGCGTGATGGTCACGTGAAGCAAGCCGACTTCTTCGATATTGCCACATATCCACAGGCAACATTTACAGCGACTTCATTTGAAGGTGTACCTGCGGAATGGCCTGTCGGTCAAACGGTTGATATTAAAATGAATGGTACCATTACGGTTAGAGGTATTGAAAAAGAAGTGACTTTTGATGCAAAAGCCGCTTATGAGAATAACGAAGTGTTGTTGTCGGCAACATCAATGGTAACGTTCGAAGATTTCGGAATGGAAAACCCGCACTCCGTTGTGCTCTCGACAGAAAATGATATCCAGGTACAGCTTGAATTGAAACTCACCAAATAAGTGTACAACGATTATATATCTATAAATCTGTTCTGTTCTGCCTTAGGGTAGACGAACAGATTTTTTTGTTTTTCTGGCAAAATAGCGTGAATTCTATAGCTCGAATGTAACTTTTACAGGATCATATTGTTAAAATAACTGCTGTTTCCTTTGGATAATGCCGTGTTACCCAACACTATTAAGCGCTTACAATGAGGAGGATTAAAAACATTCATTGATCCATGTACAATCAAACACAAAAAGGGGGAGATCAAGAGTGAACAAGAGGTACATAAGCGGGTGTCTGGTATTGCTGATGCTGTTCTGTGATCTGGGCTTGATGGTTCGTCCAGCGGCTGCAGAAGATGCGAAAGTGAACGTGGCACTTAACAAGTCGGTTACGGTAAGTGAGGAAGATCTATTGTATGGGGGGCAAAGAGAAAAGGCGGTGAATGGTGATGTGAATACTCACTGGAGTGCGAGCTCACCTTCTTCTGAAAGCAATCCTCATTGGTTGACCATAGATCTAGGTGCTCCATATGAGCTTTCCGGAGCAGAGTTGACTTGGAAGGACAAAGACCAAGTTGTAAAATATCTGATTGAAGTTTCTAATGATGGTAACAACTGGTCGACTGTTGTGGACCAAACGACTAACGAAATAAAACAGAGTGTTGCCAGTGAAGAATTCCAGACCAGTACACCTGTCCAGTATGTGAAGATCACGATTCCGTACTATGCGGGAGCAAATTGGTGGCCCGGGATATCCGAGATTAAGGTCTGGGGAGAAGGGGTAGTCAATGATCCGGCAAACATTACCCGATACGATTCAGTTCAGGTCAAAACATTGGCTGGGGTAGCTCCTGTTCTGCCGGCAGAAGTGAGAGCGCAGTATCTGAACGAAAAATCGGGTTCGGTTCCAGTAAAATGGGACAGTATCGACCCTTCAAAGTACGCACATGCGGGCAGCTTTACCGTGACGGGTGCAGTATATGGTGCGTCCATATCACCACCAGAGGCTAATGTTACGGTTGAGGGATATCGTGAAGACTATGTCAGAGGAGTGGATATTTCCACGTTAACGGCCATTGAGGCTAATGGAGGGAAGTATCTCGATAGTAACGGCACAGAAAGGGACTTGCTTGATATCCTCAAGGATCGCGGTGTCAATTATGTGCGCCTTCGTCTATGGAATGACCCACAGAAATCCGGTGGCTATAACGATAAAGAGGATGTAGTTGAGCTAGCGGCACGGGTGAAAGCAAAAGGCATGAAAGTGCTGCTTGATTTCCATTATTCTGACGAGTGGGCTCATCCGGGACAGCAGCTTCGTCCTAAAGCTTGGGAAAGTTATACTTTTGAACAGTTGAAACAAGCTGTATATGATTATACGTATGAAGTTGTAAGAGAGATGAAAGCTGCGCACGCTATGCCTGATATGGTTCAGATCGGTAATGAAATCAACAGCGGTGTGCTGAATGGATTCAACAGCAGGGTAAACCATCAGGAAAATTATGAATTGTTACAACGAGGCGTTGATGCTGTGCGTGCCCTCGAAGAAGAAGACCAGCATGTTCAGATTATGATCCATCTGGCTGAGGGTGGTAAAGCACAAATGTTTAAGGACTACTTTAGTGAACTAGAGAGTCGTGAGCTTGATTACGATATCATCGGGTTATCCTATTATCCGTTCTGGCATGGGACATTTGCCGATGTGCAGAAGACGATGAATGAAGTATCTGACAAGTTCGAAAAAGACGTGATCATTGCTGAGACATCGTATCCATTTTCGTATAAAAACGGGGATGCACACGGTAATATCATTGGATCGGATGAAGCGCTTCATGTTGGGGGAGCAACATTCCCTGCAACGGTAGAAGGTCAATATGATGCTATCGCTGGCATAATGGATATGATTGCTGACGTGCCGGAAAACCGCGGAGCCGGCTTCTTCTATTGGGAGCCCGCCTGGATTGCAGCCGATGTAGGCTGGATTGCTTCCGAGGGAGATGCATGGGAGAATCATGCCATGTTCGACTATGATGAATTTCCGGGGAATGGTGGATACTCCTACGAAGGACGCGCCTTGCCATCATTGGATGTCTACAAGCGAGGGCTAGAAAATTTACCTGCGGATCGTCAGCATCTGGCGGCTGCAATTACGCGTGCAAAAAGGTTGGTAGCTCCAGATTTTGAAGAAGCGAGTTGGAATTCACTTGCTCCTGCGATTAAGGCAGCAGAGGATGTCTACAACCAAGCGTATACTTCAACTGGAGTGACGCAATCGGACACCAATTCTGCAACAGCTGCGCTCGAACAAGTTATGTTGCAAATGAATGTGATCCCTGCGAAGCGGGAAGCTCTCCAATCCAAGCTGACAGATGCTCAGACATACAAGGAGTCGGATTGGTCAGCATTAACTTGGGATATTTTTTCCAAGGCTCTTGCTAATGCAGATAAGGTTATGACAGATCCTAGAGCAACCCAGACTGAAGTGGATGCTGCTGAGAAACGGTTGCAGGATGCGATCAGCGGATTATCGGATGTAGATAAAACAAAATTGGCTCTGCTTATCGGTGAGACGCAACAGCAAAATGAATCTTCGTATACTCATCGTAGCTGGCAAACATTAATAGATGCATTAGAGAATGCAATCACAGTGAGAGATAATCAAAATGCAGTACAAGCTGAGGTGAATCAAGCGCACGAAGCACTGCAACAAGCCAATCAGAGTCTCGTTCAGTTGCAAGCATTAACTACAGATAAGACGGCGACGGCTTCAACAAGTGCAGGTACGGGGGACAATCAACCTAACTCCCCAGAAGGAGCAATTGACAGCAATCCAAACAGTTCATGGGGAACAGACCAGAGTAAGGGTAGCTGGTGGCAAGTGGATTTGGGACAGGTTGCTAACCTCCGTAAGATCGAAATGTCGATGTGGAGTGGCGGAATCAAATACAAGATTGAAGTGTCTAATGATAACAAAAATTTTGTGAAAGTAGTCGATACTACTAACGACGTTGTCGTTTCAACAGCGCCAAGACATGTGTTCTCGGATGATACAGAAGCGCGTTATATTCTTGTAACGATTACAGAAGGTCCAGAATGGGTAGGATTTATGGATTTTGAAGCCTACGGTACGTTCCCGGCGGACAAATCTGCACTGCAAGCTACGGTAGATGCCGCTGAGAAATTAAAGCAGACCGAATACACCACTTCAAGCTGGAATGTATTCAGTAAGGCGCTTTCTGAAGCGAAGGCGTTCATTCAGGATGTTGAATCTTCAAAGCAAGATGTAAGCAATGCGGATCGTGCGTTACAAGATGCTGTGAGTAAGCTTGTGCGTCAAGATGTAACACCTGGCCCTGGCCAGCCATCACAACCAAGCGTACCATCACAGCCCTCCAACCCTGGAACAGCTCCAACCCCGGGGAATCCGGATGTAACCCCACCAGTTGGATCGGGTACTGCACCAGAGAAGGGATCGATCACGTTAAAAGGAACGACAGCCGGGGATGAGCAGTATTTCATTCGTCCAGATGCATCCCAATTAACTCAGGCACTACAATCCATGGACGAAGGAAATCGTACGTTGAAGCTGATTGCAGATGTGCCTGACACAGCCAAGAAAGTCACATTCCAATTGGCTGCAAGTCAACTGGCAGCATGGGTTCGTTCCGAGGAAGTGCAATCCCTGGATGTAGTCGTAGGACCGACTACCGTTCGTGTTCCTCTGAAATCACTCCCGTTAACCATTGCAGAGACTGCTGGAACGTTTGACATCGTAGTGGCAAAAGGATCGACAGATACACTGACTACATCGCAAAAAGCAGCGATCGGTAATCATGCTATTGTTGATGTGAATTTGTTAATGAACAATAAGCCATTGCAATGGACAAACAGAGCGGTTGAAGTTGCTCTATCCAATGTGGAGCAACCTAAAAAGAATGATGTAGTTATGGTTGTACATTCCATATATCCAAGCGGAGACATGAAACCTGTTACGTACTCGAAGTACGATGACAAGACTAAAACCATGGTGTTCAAACCTCTGAAATCCGGCAGTTATGTCATTGCAGAAGTTGAAGTGCCATTAAATGATCTGCAAAATCATAGTTGGGCAATCCAAGAGGTGCAGAACCTCTATGGTAAGGGAATTATTACGGGGATGAGCGCAACTCGTTTTGACCCGCAAGGTGAACTGACCAGAGCACAATTTTTGCAAATGATTATTAAAGGTATTGGAGATACACGCCAGCCCGATCCATCTATTTCGATCCCAACGGATGTGAAGGAAGGGCAGTGGTATGCCGATTCAGTACGACTTGGAATTGAAATGAATATTGTTCAAGGCCGAGCAGATGGAAGCTTTGCAGCCAATGAACGTATTTCACGAGAAGACATGGCCGTTATGCTGAATAGAGCACTGAAGGTTGTGCAGCGTGAGGATGCGACCAATTCTGTACAAGGAAATATGGTGTTTGTAGACAATGCTGAGATCGTCGGATATGCAAAAGAAGCTATAGCCTCGATGCAACAGCTTGGACTGTTAAACGGCATGCCTGATGGCATGTTTGCTCCGAAAGAAACAGCGAACCGTGCACAAGGGGCTGTTGTAGTCGCCAGACTGATGGAAAAGTTGTATTAGAAAATAATGAAGCAGGTAAAGAGATCGGATCATATGATTCGATCTCTTTATTTTTTGCGAAAAAAAGAGATATTGACGGAGTCCCTTTTTCTAAATAGGCATATGAACAATTTGTTAATGTCGTATTGACAATATCAATTTCATTTGATATCATTTCGATAATATCAAAACGACAATATTGAGAAATGGGGAATGAGCCATGTTTGGATTCCGATTCGCGAAATTTCAACCCAGTGAGTATGTAATGAAGGTGAAAAATGGTGAGGTACAGCGTCAAGGTGTGGGATTGTCCTTCTATTATTATGAGCCGACCACATCGGTAGTGGTTCTACCCGTATCCTCGGTGGATGTACCGTTCATGTTCGAAGAGATTACGGCGGATTATCAGACGGTTACTGTGCAAGGGCAGCTAAGCTATCGCATTGTGGATTACCTGAAAATAACCCAGAGCCTGAATTACACGTACAATTTGCGCAAGAATCGGTATATCTCCGACGACCCCGGCAAACTGGATCAACGGGTTATCACCACAGCCAAGGTACTGACTAAGAAACATCTGGAACAAATGCCGCTGAAAGAAGCTATTCAATCCAGTGAACGTCTGGCGAGCAGCATGAAACGAGAAGTCGTGCAAAGTGAAGAATTGGAGAAACTGGGCGTTGAGCTGATGAGTCTATCGATACTGGCCATTCTGCCTAATAAAGAGACGATGCGTGCATTGGAAGCACAAGCGCGGGAAGAGATTTTGCGTCAGGCAGATGAAGCGCTCTATGTACGTCGCAATGCCTCCATTGAACAGGAAAGACGAGTGAAAGAGAACGAACTGAACACCGAAATTGCCGTAGAGACGAAGAAACAGCAGATTCGTGAGACCCAATTGCAGGCTGAGCGCTCGGTGAAACAGAAACAAAACGAGATGGAGCAGGAGCAGCTTCAGTTCAATACAGCGATGGAGGAACGTAAGCAGCAACTGATTGAGTTAACCATTGCTAATCACAATGCCGAAGCGGATGCCAAAGCCTATGAGATTGCTGCCGTAATGAATTCATTGCAAAATGTACAGCCGAATGTACTGCAAGCGATGGCGAACATGGGCATGAATTCTGATAAGCTGATCGCACTCGCGTTCCAGGAACTGGCTGAAAATGCGGGCAAGATTGGACAGCTTAATATCTCGCCGGATCTGTTGCAGGGATTGATGTCTCCTGCGCAGGGCAGAGATCAGGGAGGTCGAGCCAGATGAGATTGGGAAGAAAAGAGCAGGCAGAAAAATCAGTACGTCAGCAGGCTGCAACGGACGATCGAATGACCGAACACAAGCTGATTCTGGTGAAGCGCCGGACCCGACTGGAGGAACTGGTGGTTCGATATAACACGGTGCAGCAAGCGCAGTTCTATATTGAACGTCTGGGCGCAGATTTCAGTGATTATATGGAGGAAGACCGTCGTTATCGACAATCCGTGCAGCAGGCACAGCAGCAGCTGGGACAATTGGGACGTGTTCAGACAATTGATCGAGAACATGTCCCCAATTTTATCTTTGGAGAGCAGGATATCGTGGTCGTGGTTGGACAGGATGGACTTGTAGCCAATACCCTCAAATATGTGACCGAGCAGCCGCTCATCGGTGTGAATCCGGACCCGATGCGGTGGGACGGGGTGTTATTACCTTTTACCGTGGAGGATCTGAGCTTCATTGTTCCTGATGTCATTCGAAAGCAACGAACATTGAAAGAAGTCACTCTGGCCAAAGTGGAACTCAATGATGGACAGTATCTATATGGTGTGAATGATCTGTTCATTGGACGGAAGACGCATGTATCGGCACGTTATGAAGTGCGTTTGGGTACATCCGCAGAACAACAATCCTCCAGTGGTATCATTGTATCCACAGGTATGGGATCGACAGGCTGGTTCAAAAGTGTGCTGGCCGGAGCCACCGGAATTGTAGGATCGGCTGCATGGCAGAACATGAATTCCGAAGCAGAGGTCGCTACAGCATCGGCATCCATTCATGGAAGCAGGCAGGAGCTGAATCATTTTAACTGGGATGCGCCGTACTTATATTTTTCAGTACGTGAACCTTTTCCGAGCCGAACGACAGCTGCCAACCTGGTGTTTGGACAGATCCATTCGAAGCAACCATTGCACATTGTATCCCAGATGCCAGAGGATGGTGTCATTTTCAGCGATGGGGTCGAGCAGGACTTTCTTGAGTTTAATTCAGGGGTGGAAGCTATCATTGGGTTGGCAGAGAAGAGGGGACGTCTCGTGGTCTGACCCTTTATTTTCAAGCCGTTTCCGACTAGAATGGGTAACTAGATGTGATACACTGACGTCAGGAAACGGAAAGAGGGTTAACGATGCAGTCGATATTGTTGGTTGAAGATGATGCCAAGCTAGCAGGATTGCTGGCGGCTTATCTGACCCGAAATGGATTCCAGGTACAGGTCACAGATGATTTTCGTCATGTACTGGATGAATTTGTGGAAGTGAATCCCGACCTTGTGCTGATGGATGTGAATTTGCCGCAATATGATGGATACTACTGGTGCAGGCAGATACGCACACATTCCATATGTCCCATTTTATTCATATCGGCTCGTGATAGTGGTATGGATCAGATTATGGCGTTGGAACATGGAGCGGATGATTATATTACGAAACCTTTTCAATATGAAGTCGTTCTTGCCAAAGTACGAAGTCAGTTGCGCCGAGCCTATGGTTCTTACGCTGCTGTTCAGCAGGAAGTAACAGTGAAGAATGGTCCCATGATCCTCTATCCTGAGCGATTCGTACTGGAGTATGAGGAACGTTCAACAGAGCTGACACAGAAGGAAGCGATACTGGTGGAAGCACTAATGGCAAAGGCAGGTCGAGTTGTCAGCCGGGAAAAATTGCTAGAACAGATGTGGGAAGATCAGCATTTTATTGATGATAATACGTTGAATGTCTATATTACACGTGTTCGCCGGAAGTTGAAGGAGCTGGGTGCAGAAGAGATTTTGGAGACGGTTCGCGGAGCGGGTTATCGTGTGTTGGATCTGGGTTCAACCGCACAGGGAAAAGGGAAATGAGACTTTTCCTGAAAGACCACCTGATGTTAGTCGGATTTTATGTGTTACAGATGCTGTTGGTTCCGTGTGTGTACTGGCTCTCTGGTGAGGGCCGCCCGATGAAGATTGTCCTCTATGGCATGCTGATCAGTACTGTTGTGCTGTTGGTCTATCTGGTCATACGTTACCTCCAGCTGCGAGCGTATTATCGCCTGCTTCAACAACCACGTAAACTGGTAAACGAGCCTTTCCAAGCGCTTGGAAATTCGGTCGTGGTGGAAGCCATCCAGGAATTGTTACATGAACTGGAGCGTAATCGGCAGAATGAGATAAGTCAATTACGTACTAGCAAGGAACAACAGGTGGTATTCATGAATCGCTGGGTTCATCAGATGAAGACACCCTTGTCCATTATCCAGCTGACCCTGGAAGATGTGGACAATGAGACGGCGGGCAGTATTCAGGATGAGTTGGATAAGATGCGCAAAGGACTTGAAATGGTCTTGCATTCATCACGGCTTGAACAGTTCGAAGGTGATTTCAGGGTGGAGCTGTTGTCCTTACATGAGGTGCTTCGGAGCAGTATAGCGGAAAACCGACGTTTATTTATTCGCAGAGGTATTACGCCCGATATCCGGATGGAAAGCGATCTTCAGATATATAGTGACTCCAAGTGGCTGCGGTTCATGTTCACCCAGATCTTGACCAATGCCGTGAACTATTCCGATAGCAAATCAGGTAAAAAAGTGATCATTACTGGCTATAAACAGGAAGAGCGTACAATCTTGGACATTCAGGATGAGGGAATCGGCATCTCGTCCGAAGATATTCATCGGGTGTTCAATCCCTATTTTACAGGCGAACGGGGCAGGCAATACCACGAATCCACAGGAATGGGATTATATCTGGTCCGTGAGATCAGTGCCCGCCTGGATAACCGTGTGGAGTTGTTTTCGGAGCCGAATGAGGGAACGTTGGTCAGATTCAGCTGGGTTCAATCGAAATATCCGAAGTGAAGAGCGCTTTGCCCATGGGCGAGGTGCTTTTTTGATGCACAGAATTGTGATAGAGGAGGTAGGGGAACAGAACCTTAAACGGGCTGTAAGGGAAGTTTAAGGTAATTCGATAGCACCGTTATGGGAGGTCGTTTAGGATAAGAATAGAATTAACGTATAAAGAATGATGGATTAGGAGGGAATTACGTATGGAAATGTTACAGGTATCGGGACTGAACAAAGTATATCAGGGCAAAGTGCAGACTCAAGCCCTTAGTGATATTCATCTGACAATCAAGCAAGGTGAGTTTGTGGGCATTATGGGCCCGTCGGGTAGTGGCAAAACCACATTATTAAACATGGTCTCCACCATTGATGAACCCAGCTCAGGCAAGGTGCTGATTAATGGCATGAATCCGTTTGATATGAAAAAGAAAGAACTTGCCATGTTCCGACGTCGGGAACTCGGATTTGTTTTTCAGGATTTCAATCTGTTGGACACGCTGACTGTTGCTGAGAATATTGTACTTCCATTGACACTGGACAAGGTCAAACTGAAGGAGATGGAGAGCAGACTACATCGCATTACAGCCAAGCTCGGGATTGACCACATTCTGGATAAACGAGTCTACGAAATTTCAGGCGGACAGCGACAACGAACAGCCATTGCGAGATCCATGATCAATATGCCTTCAATTGTTTTGGCGGATGAACCAACCGGTGCCCTGGATTCTACGTCATCCCAAGCGGTCATGGAGTCACTTGAACAGATTAACCAGCAGGAGAAAACGACCATTATGTTGGTCACACATGACCCGCTTGCTGCAAGTTATTGCAACCGCATCGTGTTCATCAAGGACGGAAAACTGGCAGCCGAGGTACACCGCGGAGATAATCGACAGACGTTCTTCCAGCGGATCATTGATACTTTATCCTTCTGGGGAGGGAATTCACATGAGCTTTCCTCAGTTCGCGTTTAATAACATTCGCCGTAATGGGCGAGCGTATATTGCTTTTTTTCTTAGCAGTGTGTTTATGGTCATGATATTCTTCGCTTATGCAGTATTTATCTATCATCCATATGTGGCAGAGTTGCCAATGGGTGACACAACCGCTACGGGGATGCAGATCGCTTCGATTATCGTGTATGTGTTTGCTTTTTTCTTTGTTATGTATTCCATCAGTGCTTTTCTCAAATCACGGAATAAAGAGTTTGGCATTCTGACCATACTTGGTGCCGAGCCCAGGCAGATTCGGAGATTGGTCATTCTGGAGAATATGTTGATCGGCTGCCTGTCCATTATTGCCGGTATCGGCGGAGGTATGTTGTTGTCCAAGCTGTTCCTGATGTTAACCACTCGTTTTATCGGGATGGATGATCTGCCCTTTTATTTTCCGGTGAAAGCGATTCTGATTACGATCGGGGCCTTTCTGTTATTATTTTTCTGCATTTCACTCTTCACATTGGTTTTTATCGGAAACAAACGGACGTTAGAACTTTTGACGGGAACCAACAAACCTAAAAAAGAGCCCAAAGCTTCATGGTTCTTCTCCCTTCTGGGTTTTGCATTACTTACAGTAGGTTTTGTGGTACTCCGTAGCGAGTTAAATGGTGGAACAATCATGCTTGCAGCAGTAACAGGGATAGCAGGAACGTATTTTTTTTATTCACAACTTTCCGTGCTCATCATCCGTTTGTTGAAGCGTAATCGTAAAACGGTATGGCATGGTACACGTCTGTTATGGATCTCAGAGATGAGTTACAAAATGAAGGATAATGCTCGCATGCTGTTTATGGTGACCGTGGTGATTGCGATTGCTTCAATGAGTGCAGTTGTAATTTTGTCACTGGATCAGGAGAACCGGGAGCAGTTTACAAACAACGATTTTCCAATTCAATACAACGTGTACACACCATCGGATCAAATGGATATGAGCTATATTGATTCGAAACTTGAAGCCGCAGGCTTGGATTATCAGCAAGTCTACATTGAATATTTCTGGTCTGATGCGGATCAGAGTGCTGTCTCGGTCATGCGACTCAGTCATTACAACGGCTTCAATACGATCCAAGGGAAAAAGACTTTTCAATTGGATTCAGAATCAGCACTATTCGTAGATTCCCGTAATAAGAAGGATCAGGATCAAATTGATCGAAACAGGTTTCGCAATTATGCGGAAGGAGACACATTGACTCTGAATCTGGAGGATGGCCCATTGCAAGCAAGAGTTACAGCTACGGATGTAGAACCACGGTTCGCAACCTTGATCTATTCTACAGGTGTAGTCGTTCTCCCGGATGAGAAGTATGCAGAGATCACACAACAGCTCAAAGGAAATAGGTTATCTGGCAAAGTTTTATATCAGATCCCTGCCTGGGGTCATGCTGTACCTGACCGGCACTCCTCGGAAGCCATGGTTAGCGATCAACTACTGTCGTCCGCAGATACCATTCGAAGCGATAATGCTTCCGATGATAATTACTCCGGATTTCTGACTACTCGATACGGAGATTTTGAGAGATACAGACAGGGTACAGCACTATTTACCTTCCTGGGCATATTTATCGGATTAATCTTCTCGATCTCTTCCGCAAGCTTTTTGTATTTCAGACTGCATACCGATCTTGAAGCGGATGGAAAAATGGTGCATTCTCTTTCGAAAATGGGTCTGAGTTTCCAGGAGATGAAACGATCATCCACCGTTCAGATTGCTATTCTGTTCTTTTTACCGATCGGAGTAGCTATCATTGAAACTTTGGTTGTGGTTAAGCCATTTCTTACTGAATTCGGTATTACCAATTATACGATGCCGGTGTTGACTGTATTTGGTGCCTTTGTACTTGCACAGACGTTTTATTTCTTCGTTATACGTTCGAGATATATCGCTTCTCTGCGCAAAATGATGGTGTAACCATCTTAGAAACAAACGATCATAAGGGACCGACCATGATCTGTTCATTGCCCGTATTTCTTGATTCAGATCAAGGAAATGCGGGCTTTTTTGCGATAAGATGAATGCATTCACAGATTATATTATCGAGGAGGACGATTATGATGAGTATCACGTCATTGCAAGAAGTTAAAGTATTCAGCGAGGACCGTTTTACGAAACGTGTTTTATTCCAACAGGGGGGTGGAGTGACCTTTGTACTTCATTTTCTGCCAGGACAACAGCTTCCCGTTCATAAACATTCGGGCACAGACGTTATTTTGCTGGTGGTCGAAGGCACAGGCACACTTATGCTGGATGGAAAAGAACAAGAGGTGAAACAAGAGGATGTAATTCATTGCGGCGGTGAAGTGGAGTTCGCATTCCGTAATACAGGAGATCAGGAGGTTCGTTTGTTCGTGGTGTTAAATAAAGTACCAGCAGCATCGTATGCAAAGGACATCTAAGATCTAATATCAAGCAATCGATAAAATGATTCACTGATCGGCACCAATATAAGGGGAACTCTATTCTGGAGTTTCCTTATTTATTTTTATTCAAGAATACTCTTCTCCAACATTCGTCCTTCTAGCAATCTCCGGGGTGTATATCAAGTGTATGTTCCCATCGCAAAACAAAAAGCATACTTGAGTCTGAGAACATCAGATTTAAGTACGCTTCTTCGTATTCCCCCAACAACTTGTTCATTCATCCGGTCTATAGTCATTCTGCCTAGAAGTATCCCAGCATTTCCTTGGCTTCATTCGACATCAGCTGTGGAGACCACTGTGGCTCCCACACCACTTGAACATCAATATCAGTCTTGCTCGTATTTTCCTGTAAAACCCATTTCACCGCACGAACGATGGTATCGTGCAGCGGACAACCTGGTGTAGTCAGCGTCATCCGTACATGTACTCGTTCAGCTTCTTCCCTTACTTCATACACCAGACCAAGGTCAACGATATTGACACCTAATTCAGGGTCATATACTTCCTTGAGACATTCAAGTAAATGCGTTGTTTGTTCCATCATGTTCACTCTCCAATCTAACTTTTAATATTAACGTCTGAATACCAAAGCAATATTCGCTATATAAACGATGGAGACCAGAGATAAGATTGTTCCTCCAACCATCATGACCTCAGCCAGATTAATCAGAATTCCACTGACTAGCAGAAGGCTTCCAGCCACCATGGCGATCATCCCCCAATTGACATTCCGTTCACTCAGCATACCAGCCATTAGCGGTGTCCCGGGTCTGCCTGCCTGCTTGCCATATTTATGGGTCCACCACAGAAAAGGCACGATTTTGGAGGCATAGCCAAGTATGGTGAGAGACACCCAACCTCCTAGATATACCCATCCAGACAATAGAACAACATGTGGATGGAGCAGCAATTCGGTTCCTTGCGCGGAATAAATCAGTAGGGCGACAGCATATACGGCAAAGGCACGACTTACATAGACAGACCAGCGAATGCCCGGGCCGGGGTTGCTTTTGTGACGTTTCTCCTGAATTTGCTCCAAGTGATACACATAGAAGAGTAGGGCTGCAGTTAGGAGCAAGAGCGCGAACCAGAGCAAGCCTCCCTTGATACCTGTGAGAAATGCGACAACGCCTGTAATTACAGCTGCATTCCACAGAACCAGGACCACTTTCTGCAATCGAATGGAATAATCGTGGGACAGGTAGAACATGGGCAGCATTTTGTAACTGAATCCGGTAATTAACATGCCAAACCAGCCGAGTGTTCCCATCCAGATATGTGCGCCGAATAAGCGTTCATGCAGACCATTCCAATTACCAAAGGCAAAATTCAGACCCATCAGCATACCTGAAAGCCCGGTTAAACGAGATAGAGACAGGAACATGCGGCACTGATTGTTACCGGATTCCACTGTGAGGCACGGAAGAGGGTAACAGCCATATTCCATCCGAACAAGAGAATACCCGAGAGCGCGAGTGTAGCAGAACTGGAAATCCAGATGACATCTGCACGAATGAAGCCGTATAACATGCCCATGATCCCGATACTGAACAAGAAATAATGACAATAACCGAGAACCAGACTGTAGATATTCGATTGCAAAATAACATGTATCAACTGATAAACGGCACCCATGGCCAGCATGGTTGCCCACCCGAGCACAAACAGATGGGCATGAAACCAGCCTTCGGGTCCTCTGAGTTCATCACCAAGCCAACCTGTCAGCGAGAGCAGAGAGAAGGCGTGATACATTACAAATCCAAAGATGCCCGTGATGATAAAAAGAAACGGCAACCTGGACATGGCTCTCGCCTCCTTACCCTTTTTCAATTCTCACTTTGGCTGTACCATCGGCTTGATCCTCAACCATGTAGGTGCAACCGAGATTGTTCAACTCTTCAATCAGGAATACAGGTACACGGTCATTATGAATCAGTACGACTTCCCCAGGTTTGCAACGCTCCAGTGCGGCAAGTGTTCGCATCATGGGCTGTGGCGGTTCCAATCCGCGATTGTCCAATATAACTTTGGCCTCCTGTGGAGTTTCAATGTTTGCAATCGCAACAGCTTGCTCCTCCGGATGTCCTTTGCATGAAGCTGATTCTTCATCTGAATCGGGTTCCGAATTAACTTCTGATCCAGATAAAACCATTGCAGATAATGCTTTTGCACCGGTTTTATTTTTTTTGTGCACAAATGTGGTAACCCAGTGATCTGAACTCCTACGTTCAGATGTGCTGGAATATCCTTTCAGCTTGAGAATACCGAGCAGAGGCGTTGGTTTGAATGGAGCATGTAGTACAAACACATCGTCATGCTGAAGGCCCTTGACCGTGTCCATGATCAGCTGAAACGGCTCCAGCTTTTTACTCAGATGAGGGCGCACATCCAATTCAACAATATGGACATCAGATGGAGACATGTGCGTTCACATCCAATCCTGCGCCAGCTACATCCGTCTGCTGTACCAACTGTAGAGATGATTCATACAGGGCGGCCATACCACCGTACAGCGCATAGAAGAATGACTCCGGCGCATCGAGGGAGAAGGACAGATAGGCTTTAGGGTCCATGCCGAGCACACGCTCAAAAAGTCTTGCACTGTCATAGGCGTAAAAACAGAAGTGAGTATATTCGAACACAGGCATTTTATCGTAAATGGTAATAATCTCTTGCGCATATTCGGCCTGCTCACGCTGTGCTATCTGCACCATGGTTGTGGCATCTTCCAACCTCAGCGTGATGCGAAGTGTAGTATCGTCAATGATTTCAACGTGGGCCATAGCGGTTCAGCTCCAATCTATAGTTTGCTGATCTTGACTTGGAAGGTTGTAGGGCCCTGCTCAATATACTCCCAGTTGAAGCCATCAGGATGTGTGGACTGGAACTGGAATCGAAGTGGCTTTGGATCGTGATCATTGATGAGCAGCATGGATTCCTGTGGTTGCAGCTGTTCAAACGTTTCGAAAATAACTTTATGTTTCAAATGCGGTGGATACTCCGTGGCATTAATGGTTGCTGCGTATGTGTTCATGTGTCATTCCTCCAGATTGGGATAGTGTGGGTGCTGCAATTTGATTATAGAAAACGTGAAGAGGGGTCTGTGTGAGCAGGCTCACACATTTTCTTTTGCCATAATTTTGACTTATTTAGACCAGAATCCTGTTTGGAAAAGGGTTGCGGAGCATATATAGATGTGCAACTGTGCACTATGTTTCACTTCTTGTGATATTTTGCACAGTTCAGCGAGCGAGACATCCTTATATTTAGCGTCAAGATGACACTGGATGAGAGAAAACAGCTTTCTCCTTCGGCTGATGTGAAGACAGCACCCTAGAGAAGGGAGGTACGTGTATGGAATCAAAATTAATGGACCCGTTTGGAAGAAAACATGATTACTTAAGAATTTCGGTTACGGATCGCTGTAATCTCCGCTGTGTGTATTGCATGCCGGAGGAAGGAATGCAGTTTGAACCGACAGAACGAATCCTGTCCTATGAAGAAATCACGTCCATCGTTAAGGCGCTTGCTCCACTGGGCATTCGGAAATTGCGTTTAACTGGAGGGGAGCCTCTTGTTCGTAAGGGGCTGGATCAACTGATTGCGATGTTGTCCGCTATTCCAGGAATTGAAGATATCGCATTGACAACCAATGGCATCTATTTGGCAGCTTATGCGGATCTGCTGAAGGCTGCGGGGCTAACACGGGTGAACATAAGCCTGGATTCTTTGAAGCCAGAACGATTCGCAAGCATTACCCGAGGCGGCAAGGTGCAGCGTGTGTTGGACGGCATTAAGGCCAGCCAAAAAGCCGGATTTCATCCGATCAAACTTAACGTGGTGCTGATGAAAGGCGTGAATGACGATGAAGTGGAAGACTTTCTGAGGATGACCCGGGATGAACCCATTCATATTCGTTTTATCGAGTACATGCCTATAGGTGAAAGTGGAGAAGGTTGGAGATCAGGGTATATGCCCCTCGAATATGTGCTGGAAGCATGCGGAGCACGATGGGAGTACGAAAGCTGTGGAGAGATTTATGGCAATGGACCGGCAGATAGTTATCGCATTGTGGGAGCTGCCGGAACCTTTGGTCTGATTCACCCGGTGAGCAGTCATTTCTGCGGAAATTGCAATCGGCTCAGGCTGACAGCAGACGGAAATATCAAACCTTGTCTCTACTGGTCAGATGAGTTCAATGTTCGTCCACTCGTGGGTGATGACAAGGCGGTGCAGGATTTATTTTACTCGGCGCTCGGAGCCAAACCCGAAACACATGACATGTTAAAAGCCTTAAACGGGCAACAGATTGACGGCACGCCAACGCTTCGACATATGTCGCAAATCGGAGGTTAGCAACAGCAGTTCAGGATTCGACTTGCATCAACAGGTCATATATGTGGGAGGACAACAATGAGTAACAAAAGCATGCCCTGGATGGGCAAACTCAAATATTTTGCCAAACGTGAAAAAAGTGCGGAGGGCTGGAGTGAGATGTCCCCGGTCAACCGGGATTGGGAAGATGTCTACCGCCGCCGCTGGCAGCATGACAAAGTGGTGCGTTCCACACACGGCGTCAATTGTACCGGATCATGCAGCTGGCAGATCTATGTGAAAGACGGCATTGTCACTTGGGAAACGCAGGCTACTGATTATCCTTCAACCGGACCGGATATGCCGGAATTTGAGCCACGAGGTTGTCCACGTGGAGCGAGTTTCTCATGGTATCTGTACAGCCCGCTGCGTGTCAAACATCCTTACGTACGTGGTGCGCTGCTGGACATGTGGCGTGATGCGCTTCAGACACATGGTGACCCGGTTCAAGCATGGTCCAGTATTGCGGATGATCCGGCCAAAGTGAAAAGATACAAATCGGTACGTGGTAAAGGTGGATTAATTCGCGCGTCATGGGGTGAAGTGACACAGATTATTGCCGCTTCGCTAATTCATACGATCAAAGAATACGGACCGGACCGGATTATTGGTTTCTCTCCGATTCCTGCCATGTCGATGGTCAGTTATGCAGCAGGGTCAAGGTTCTTGTCCTTAATGGGATCACCATTGCTCAGTTTCTACGATTGGTATGCGGATCTGCCGCCGGCTTCACCTCAGATCTGGGGCGATCAAACGGATGTGCCGGAGAGCAGTGACTGGTACAACTCGGGATACATTCTGGTATGGGGCTCGAATCTGCCAATGACGCGGACACCGGATGCCCACTTCCTGGCTGAAGCACGTTATCGGGGAACGAAAGTGGTATCGATCAGCCCGGATTATGCGGAATATGTGAAATTTGCAGATACATGGATGTCGGTAAAACAAGGAACGGACGGCGCTCTGGCGATGGCTATGGGCCATGTCATCCTGAAAGAGTTTTATATTGAAAAGCCTACGGACTATTTCATGCAATATGCCAAACAGTATACGGACTTTCCAAATCTGCTGATTGTGGAAGAAAAGGACGGCATACACACAGCAGGCAGATTTCTGGTTGGGGAAGACCTGGGTATTACGGGCAACAATATGGCATGGAAAACGCTTGTATTCGATGAGAACAGTGGAACCTATGCGATGCCAAAAGGAAGTTTGGGCTTCCGTTGGGGGGAAGAAGGCACATGGAATCTCAAAATGGAACAGGTGGAGAACGGTGAGCCGATTGATCCTAGACTATCCATGCTCGGAGTCCATCATGACCTCGTAACCATTCAACTGCCGTACTTTGATGATGAGGGAAAACATGTCATGAAGCGGCAGATTCCTGTACGTCAGATTTGGTTAGGGGACAGATGGATTACAGTAACAGCCGTATACGATCTGGTACTTGCCAAATACGGAATTGAACGTGAAATGACACGTTCTGCGGATTCAGCAGAAGTAGTCACTGGTGCGGAGCAGTTGAGTGTACGTGTTCACCGTGGAGACGACATCTTACATGCACCACAGGTAAAACCATTCACTCCGGAGTGGCAAGAGAAAATCACTGGTGTGGACCAAGAGACTGTCGTACAGATTGCACGTGAGTTTGCACAAAATGCGATTGATACCAAAGGGCGTTCCATGATCATCATGGGAGCCGGTATTAATCACTGGTACAACTCCGACGTCATCTATCGCGCCATCATTAACTTAATACTGATGACAGGCTGTCAGGGTGTGAACGGTGGAGGTTGGGCGCACTATGTTGGTCAAGAAAAACTGCGTCCGGCTGAAGGCTGGCAGACGATTGCCTTTGCTCGTGACTGGACCGGACCTGCACGTCTGCAGAACGGAACATCCTTTTTCTACTTTGCAACAGATCAATGGAGATACGAGGAGACCCAAGTCGGAGAGTTGACTTCGGCGCTTGAGGGTGAACCGCGGTTCCAGCATGTGGCTGATTATAATGTGATGGCTGCGCGTATGGGCTGGCTTCCATCTTATCCACAATTCAATCGTAACTCGATTGATCTGCATCAGGATGCACTGCAGGCTGGAGCAACGACGAAGGAAGAGATCGGTGCTTATGTAGCCTCAGAATTGCAGAACAAAAATCTGAAGTTCTCAATCGAGCAACCGGATGATCCAGCGAACTTCCCGCGTGTACTATTTGTCTGGAGAGCGAATCTGATCTCAAGTTCCGGCAAAGGACATGAGTATTTCCTCAAGCATCTGCTCGGTGCAACGAACGGATTGCTGAATGATGACGATCATGGACTGCGCCCAGAGCATGTGGAATGGGTGGATGAAGCACCGGAAGGCAAACTCGACCTGATGATCAATATGGATTTCCGGATGGCAGGTACGGCGATGTATTCCGATATTGTTCTGCCAGCAGCGACCTGGTATGAAAAAAGCGATCTGAGCAGTACGGATATGCATCCGTTCGTTCATCCATTTAATCCGGCGGTAGCCACGCAGTGGGAATCCCGTTCGGACTGGGATACCTTCAAGGAAATTGCACGTGTATTCTCCGAGATGGCTGCGCAGCAATTTGATGGTCCACAGAAGGAGATCATAGCTACACCGCTGTTGCATGATTCACCAGATGAGCTTGCTCAACCGTACGGAGAGATCAGAGACTGGAGTGCGGGAGAATGTGAAGCAATCCCGGGTAAAACGATGCCGCATATTCAGGTCGTGGAACGTGACTATGCTGCCGTATATAACAAAATGATCAGCCTTGGACCTGTGGTGAAGGATAAACCAATCGGTACCAAAGGCATATCCTGGTCAGCCAGTGAAGAGTATGAAAAACTCAAGGGCATCCTGGGTGTGCACCGTAAAGATGGCGTGGGACAAGGATGTCCGGATCTGAGCACAGACCGTAATGTTGCGGAGGCCATTCTGACCTTGTCCAGTACAACGAACGGCAAGATGGCTGTGCGTGCGTGGGAAGCGCTTGAACAGAAAACGGCATTGCATCTGAAAGATTTGGCTGAGGAACGGTCTGAGGAATGTTTTACGTTTGACGAGATCACTTCCAAACCGAAAACGGTCATTACCTCGCCTGCTTTCAGCGGATCGGAAAAAGGCGGACGCCGATATTCGCCATTCACCACCAATGTGGAGCGTCTGATTCCATGGCGTACATTGACGGGCAGACAGCAGTTCTATATTGATCATGCAATGCTCCGCGAGTTCGGAGAGACATTAGCGACATTTAAACCTGTGCTGAAGCATACGCCGTTCCATCCGAACAGCAAACGTCCGATCGAAGGGGGAAAGGAGATTGTCCTGAACTACCTGACACCGCATAATAAGTGGTCGATCCACAGTATGTACTATGATGCGCTGCCGATGCTGACGTTGTTCCGAGGTGGCCCGACAATCTGGATGAACTACGAAGATGCAGAAGAAGCCGGACTGGTCGACAACGACTGGATCGAATGTTTCAACCGTAACGGGGTAGTCGTTGCCAGAGCCGTAGTGACGCACCGTATTCCTCGAGGCATGGCATTCATGTATCACGCTCAGGACCGTCATATTAATGTTCCGGGCACCAAAATATCACAGACACGTGGGGGTACGCATAACAGTCCGACACGTATTCATGTGAAGCCCACCCATATGATCGGTGGTTATGCCCAGTTAAGTTATGGCTTCAACTACTATGGCCCGACAGGTAATCAGCGTGACCTCAATGTCATCATAAGAAAACTGCAGGAGGTGGATTGGCTTGAAGATTAAAGCACAAGTCAGTATGGTCATGAATCTGGACAAATGCATAGGGTGCCATACATGTAGTGTTACGTGCAAAAACACCTGGACCAATCGTCCAGGTGCAGAATATATGTACTGGAACAATGTAGAGACCAAGCCAGGGGTCGGTTATCCGAAACAATGGGAGGACCAGGAGCGTTATCGCGGTGGCTGGGAGATGAAGAATGGCAAACTTGAATTGAAGTCCGGCACACGGGCAAGACGCTTGCTTAACATTTTCCATAACCCGGATCAGCCTACCATTGATGATTATTACGAGCCATGGACCTACGAGTATGAGAAACTGACGAACAGCCCGGAGAAAAAACATCAGCCTGTAGCAAGACCGAAATCCCAGATTACTGGTGAATATATGAATCTGGAGTGGGGACCTAACTGGGAGGATGATCTGGCAGGTGCCCATGTAACCGGGATGGAAGACCCCAACATGAAGGGTGTCGAAGATTCGATCAAAATGGATTTTGAACAGGTATTTATGATGTATCTGCCACGGATCTGTGAACATTGCCTTAACCCGGCCTGTGTGTCCTCCTGTCCTTCCGGAGCGATGTACAAACGGGAAGAAGACGGGATTGTACTGGTTGACCAAAATGCATGCCGCGCATGGAGATTCTGTGTATCGAGCTGTCCTTACAAAAAGGTCTATTTCAATTGGCAGACAAACAAAGCCGAGAAATGCACGCTATGTTTCCCGCGGATTGAAGCGGGTCTGCCAACGATCTGTTCCGAAACCTGTGTGGGACGTATCCGTTATATCGGCCTGATGCTGTATGATGCAGACCGTGTTGAAGCCGCTGCTTCAGTTGAAAATGACCAGGATCTCTATGAATCCCAGATGGATATTTTCCTTGATCCGAATGACCCTGAGGTGATTCGCGAAGCGCGCGAGGCGGGAATTCCAGAGGATTGGATTATTGCAGCGCAGCAGTCCCCCATTTATAAAATGGTTATCGATTGGAAAATTGCGCTCCCGCTTCATCCGGAATACCGCACCATGCCAATGGTATGGTACATTCCACCGCTTAGCCCGATTACCAATCGGGTAGAGGGACAGGGAAGTTCACTGGAGGCTAATGATATTTTCCCTGCAATTGATAACATGCGTATTCCGGTGGAGTATCTTGCCAATCTGCTTACAGCAGGAGATACGGATCGAATTCGTGAGGTCCTGCGGAAGATGGCAGTTATGCGCATTCACATGCGTAATCAGCAGACGGGTAAGACCAGTGAATCGGCATTGCTGGAAAGAGTGGGTATGGATGCACAGGAAGTGGAGGACATGTACCGACTGCTCGCCATTGCGAAATACAACGACCGTTTTGTCATCCCGCCAGCTCACCGTGAGGAAGTGGAAGATCTCTTCAGCGAACAGGGCAGCTGCGGACTTGATTTTGCAGGTGGTCCAGGTTCTTGTGGGGTATTTTGATGGAAAGGAGACAATGACAAACGATGACGATCGAACCCAATGAAGGAACAGGTCAGACTCTGGTTTACGATACGGATACGAGAAGAATGGTCTGCAAACTGATCTCCTACCTGTTGCAATATCCGGATACAGCGTGGAGAGAGGGACTATCGGGTGTTCAGGAAGCCATACAGTCCATTTCGGATGAGATGGTGAAGCAGATTCTGTTGACATTTATAGATGAGGCACAGGCGGTAAGCTCGATTGAGTGGCAGGATTCCTATGTTCGTACATTCGATTTTGATAAAAAGTGTAACCTCTATCTCACGTATGCTCTTCATGGAGATGAACGGGATCGGGGCCCGGCTCTCATTGAATTGAAGCGCAGATACGAAGCTGCGGGATTTTACATGGAAGTAAGTGAGTTGCCGGACTATCTGCCTATGGTGCTTGAATTTGTAGCTGAGGCTCCCGAGGAAGATGCCTTAGGGGTGCTCTCCAGTTGCCATAAGGCGTTGGTCACAATGAGCGAAAGCATTGCGGGGCAGAAAAGCCCATATGGGCCATTACTCAGCCTGATGTTACAGGTCATTCCTGAGCCTCCTGCCCCTGATGTGCCAGAACAAGAAGAAACAGTTAACCAACAACCCGCAGATCTTATGCAGATCGCTGCCCAGATGAGGAGGGGGAATCGGTGAGTACACTGGAACTGTTGTTATGGGGCGCTCTTCCCTATATGGTCATTGTTTTCTGTATTACGGCTACAATCTGGCGTTATGTGACGAATCCTTTCAGTTGGACGTCCAAGTCCAGTGAGATGCTGGAGAAACGTATGCTAAAATGGGGCAGTTTACTCTTTCATATCGGGATATTCGCTGTAATCTGTGGACATATTGCCGGTTTGCTTGTTCCAGTGGAGTTCTATCGCTGGATTGGCCTGAGTGATGAAGGATATCACTTGATGGCTATTGCAGGAGGACTTCCTGCGGGGATCATTGCATTTGCAGGTGCTGTCATTTTGCTGGTTCGCCGTTGTGTTGCTCGCAGAGTGCGGGCGACAAGCAGCATTGGGGACTGGATGGCACTTGCCATGTTGATCATTGTCATTGTCACCGGAATACTGGCGACCTCGGCTAATGCGGTGAATCACACAGGTTTTGACTATCGAACAACGATTAATCCGTGGTTGCGCGGTCTGATCGTATTCCAGCCTGATCCGGTTCTGATGCAGACGGTACCGATGAACTTCAAAGTACACATTCTGCTTACCTTTGTACTGTACTGCGTGTTTCCATTTACACGTCTGGTTCACATGCTGAGTACGCCACTGGGTTATCTGAAACGCAGTTATGTGTTGTATCGCAGAAGAGATGGTGCCGTGTATCCGAATCAGGAACAAAAAAAGGAAAGGGCGATGTAGATGCAACATAAAGGAAAGGTTCAACTGCCCTTGCAAACGGCAAGTCTGGTTCTGGGTTTCATGGTATGGGTTATCCTGTCATCTCTGATGCCATTTATTAAAGAGGATATTGCGCTAACTTCTTCCCAGCTTGCATGGGCGACAGCGATTCCCGTATTGATCGGATCGATCGCCCGTATTCCGATTGGTTATTGGACGAATCGATATGGAGCACGCAATATTTTCATGATCAGCTTTGTCCTGTTGCTGGCCCCGGTATGGTGGATTAGCCGTGCGACGTCGTTCAGTGATCTGGTGATTGGTGGATTGTTCCTCGGTATTGGGGGAGCTGTCTTCTCCGTCGGTGTAACTTCACTGCCCAAATATTATCCGAAAGAGCGACATGGATTTGTTAACGGGATCTACGGAATTGGTAACCTGGGTACAGCACTGTCTGCATTTGGAGCCCCGCTGATCGCTGATCGTATGGGATGGTCTACGACGGTTCTGCTCTACAGTATTTTGCTATTAGGGATGGCGGCGCTGAATTTCGTTCTGGGTGACAAACAGGAAGTACGAGTTAACGCTCCTTTAATGCAGCAACTGAAGGCCATATCACGCAACAATAAACTATTGTTGCTCTGCTTGTTTTATTTTCTGACATTTGGCTCGTTCGTGGCATTTACGGTCTACTTGCCGAATTTCCTGGTTAGTCACTTTCAGATGGATAAAGTCGATGCAGGTATTCGTACAGCGGGATTCATTCTCGTTGCAACCATTATGCGGCCCGTAGGAGGTTGGCTTGGAGATCGATTTAATCCATTCAAAATATTAATGTTTGTGTTCGGCGGATTAACGATCGCAGCGATTGTATTATCCTTCGCCCCATCATTTTATATCTATACGATTGGATGTCTGACTGTGGCATTATGCGCAGGGACAGGTAACGGAACCATTTTCAAATTAGTGCCAATGTATTTCGTCAAACAACCAGGTGTAGCGAATGGGATGATCTCCGCTATGGGGGGACTGGGTGGATTCTTCCCTCCGTTGATGTTGACTTTGTTGTACAGCATGACCGGTCATTATGCCATTGGTTTCATGGCTTTGTCTCAGATCGCGTTGGTCAGTCTTGTACTTGTGATCTGGATGTTCTACCAAGAGAAGCTTCAGTTATCTGCGAGCATTCTGGAGAGTACCATTGAAGCCATTCTGATCACAGATACGAACAGTGTTATTACATCCGTGAACCCGGCCTTTACTGCAGTCACTGGTTATAGCGCTGAAGAGGCGGTTGGACAGAAGCCAAGTCTGCTGAAATCCGGTAAGCAGGATAAACGTTTCTATGACCAATTATGGCTGGAATTACGTGAAAAAGGATATTGGCAAGGCGAGATCTGGAATCGGAAGAAAAACGGAGAGATCTATCAGGAATGGCTAAGTATTACGGCAATCCGTAATGAGGCAGGTGAAGTCAAATATTATGCGGGCATGTTCAGTGACATGGGCAGGCCAGAGCTCACAATCGCCTGATACATGTATCGGTAATTGTGCATACAGCAAGAGACCTTAACATCGATTGCAGGCGTTAAGGTCTCTTTTTGCACACAGAGATTGGTGTAAGGACTTGGGGTAACCCCAGTGGAGTGGGTGATCATGCATCCTTTTGTTGTTTCAATGCTTGTAAATCAAGAATGATAATTCGGCTGCGATCCACTTCGATCAAATGCTCTTTTGTAAGCTGATTTAGAAGCCGATTCGCTGTTTCCCTTGTTGTACCAATGGAATTGGCAAACTCCTGGTGTGTCATGGGCAGGTTGATGATAATTTGATCTCCATGTGTCTGTCCATGCTGTTCTGCGAGCATGAGAAGGAAGGAAAGCACGCGGTTGCGAACATCCTGACCAGAGAGTACCTGCAATTTATCCTGTAATTCTCGTATTTTGTCTCCGAGTACACGCATGATTTTGATCGCAATTGATGGAGTGCTCAGCATTAAACGTTCGAACAGTCTGACGGGTATGGCCAGTAGTTCGGTAGGGGTAATCGCTTCAGCGGTAGCCGGATAGGGGTGTGCGTTAAAAAAGCCGGTGTGCGGGAACATATCTCCTGTCTTGAGAAAAGAGACAATCTGTTCATGTCCGTTCTCATCCGTTTTATATGCTTTTACGATGCCGGTACGAATGAAAAAAACAGCTTCTTTTTCGCTACCTTCGCTAAAAATGACCGTTTTCTTATGAATGCTTCTGGAAATGGCGATATCTTCGACCTGCTTTAATTCTTCTGGACTAAGGTCCTGAAAGATGGGGAACTGATGTAGAAACTCCGCTGCTGAATCTTTGTTTACCCTGCTCATGAGAATCTTTCCTCTCTGTGTTCATATTTCTGAACTTCGACATCATTAATCCTAGGAGGTTAACTGTGAAGTGAAAACCAATACGCATTCAATCGTTATCCCTCATGAACATGGCGGCTGGGCCATGGTTAGTGTACCTTTTCTGGTAGGTGTGATTGCAAGTGGTCCGCACTGGCTGCATGCGCCCTTATTCGTAGCTTGGCTTGGATTATATCTAACAGCGTATCCCTTACTACAGTCTTTGAAAAAGAATGCCAATCGACATCGTCTCTACAAATGGGCGGCAATCTACGGTACAGTGGCTCTAATCTGTCTGATCCCACCCGTTCTGGGTCAGATCTCACTATTATTCTTTGGCCCGGTACTGGCTGGCTTGTTGCTGGTGAACATCTGGCATGTGAGACACAAAGTAGAACGCTCGCTTACCAATGACCTGTGTGCCATGCTCGTATTCTCTCTGGGGGGAGCAGCTGCTTATCTCATAGGAGGCGGGCACTGGGATTATGAAATGGCGATCGTCGTTTTGTTTTCTTTCTTACATTTTACAGGAAGTACGTTCTTTGTGAAATCGGTCTTTCGAGAGCGAACGAATAAGCGTTGGCTGATGCTAACTCGCACGGTACATATCCTTCTAATCATCATACCGATGGTGATCGGATATCCATGGATGTCTTTGGTGTATGTCTATTCCGCTGTGCGCACCTTCATATATGCAGGCAGAACACTGCGCCCTATGAAGGTCGGTATCATTGAAATTATTGGAGCCGTACAGTTCCTGATCTGGTCAATTCTGTTGTAAACCTCATCATTTCATCATAGCGTGATTTTTGAACACAGCAGGTGATATAGGTCACAACGTCACAGTATTGTTTTTGATTCGTCGGCAAGGGTTAATGGAATGATAGAAGATTATTGAACAAGAGAGGGGTCGACCCGGATGTGGACTGCATTCATGTGGGGCGGCATCTCTGCCTCAGCGGTTGTCATTGGTGCACTCGCAGCGCTGTTTCTAAAGATTCCCAAACGAGTCATCGGATGGATCATGGCTTTTGGGACAGGTACATTAATCGGGGCAGCTACCTTTGAACTACTCGGAGATGCGCTGAATGATGGGGGGATTATCCCTACAGCCATTGGTTTTACGGCAGGTGCCGTCGTGTATACCTTGTTTGACCTGCTCATCTCGGCAAAGGGTGGGGCAGGGCGTAAACGCTCGGGAAGGTCAGGAGACTCGAATCAAAGCGGCTTGGGGATCTTTGCAGGCACAGTAATGGACGCTATCCCGGAATCCATCATGCTTGGAGCCAGCTTGCTGGCCGGAAACGGTGTCAGTGTGGTGCTGGTGGTATCCATCTTTGTCAGCAACATCCCTGAAGGTCTGTCGAGTACGGTTGGATTGCAGGGCAGCAAGTACAGCAGAGCGAAAATCATGTTGATGTGGCTGAGTGTACTGCTGATCTCCGCGCTTGCAGCTCTGGGTGGATATCTGTTTCTCGAGCAGCTTCCTGAGGAGATGGGTGCAGCAATTGGTGCATTTGCAGGTGGTGGAATCATTGCGATGATCTGCTCGACGATGATGCCGGAGGCTTTTGAGGAAGGCGGACCTGTCGTGGGTTTGATTGCATCCATGGGATTGCTTGTATCGCTGTTGTTGGATCTGTAGATGACAGAATAAGCTTCCGATCGCTGTCCTCTACATAGTCGTGTAAATATTAGTTAAATCTATATAAAAAGAGTATCCGAACAGAGTGGATTCTGATCGGATACTCTTTTTTATTATTTAGACAAAAGATGATCTTAGTGGTTGCTGGAACAGCTTCCTCCACACCCGCAAGCCTCTTTACCCAGTTCATTCGCTTCGGGTAGACGGTTCATTTCCACGGATTTCGTGAAATAGTGACTGATCTGCTGATGCAGCTGGCTGAACTCGCGTTGTGCATAGATGAACCGACGAATGAGGGGATGATCATAAAGAGCGCGTTCTTCCTCTTCATATACCTGAATTTCAGAGGCAAGCAACTCAATATTTTGCCGTTCTTTCTCCTCCAGTGCCTGATGTTTCTCCATAAAACGCTCATACTGGGCTGTGGCCTGCTCATCTGCTGCAAACTGATCAATCATGTCCCGCATCTCTTTGTATCCTTCATCCTGTAACAGCAGTGAACATAGCTCCTGCATTTTGTGCATAATGATCTGTTTGTCCAATTTAACAATCGTATTCATCGCAAAACCCTCCTGTAGATCTTTTCTTAACTGTATACGCTAACGTAAGCCCGCACTGTGACGATACTCACATCTGATGTGAAATTTAATACTTGTCCAAATACGCTGTTATTCTGTCATCTCAGTGTTATTGTCAAATCTTTAGTTCAGTAGGTAACCTTTTCCCTAAGCTGCTCCAATTGAAGAATAAGGATGCAGTTCCCTGTAACCTGAAGCAGTCCCTGGGTCTGCATTATGGCGAGTTTACGACTAAGTGTTTCGGGTGTAATACCGAGTAACAGAGCCATATCTTTTTTGAAAACAGGCAAGCGGATCTCATGCCTTGCATGATTTCGGGTATGGAAATACAAAAGCAGCTTAGCAATCTTCTGTTCCGTTGTCATCGCACTGAGCGAACTGTTCCATTCATCTGTTTCACGGAGAAGATTGGAAATGGCAAGCAGGAAATGGTAAGCAAGCTTCGGATCATGTTCAAGTAACTGGTCAAAGTCATGCTTGCTAATGGAGCAGATGGCCGAAGGCTCCAGAACTTCGGCGTTAGCCGCATGTGCTTTTTGATGTAACAGGGAATCTTGTCCGAAAAAATCTCCGGGAAACAGAAACCGGATAATATGTTCCTTGCCATTTTCGTTGTATTTGGATAACTTCACACATCCCTGATGAACCACATAAAGCGTATCTGAACGTTCGCCCTCCTGGACGATAACTTCACCTTTGTTATAAGTACGGGTATGCAGAAGGGAGGTCAGCAATGCTGCTTCGGATGGATCAAGATGCTGGAACAGAGATACTTTGGAGAAACAGGCATCCTTCGCTTCGTGCGCACAGATCATCGTTTAATCACCTCGAATGGTTCAGGATAGTCATAGTCATTGTCATGTTTCAGTGAGACATTGCGGGTCCGCCATGATCAATACCGTCCTTGGTTACACGGAGAACAGCGGAAGCTCCTTTGGCTACATGATTGAACTGATGGGTTACAATCGGATAGTCGCCTTCTTCGGTTACGGTGAACTCTACGACGGCTCCACCACTTGCGGGAAGCATAACCGTCTGTATTCCATACTGGATGTTACGTGGGTTACCATCGGTATACACACGGTCCATTATTGTACCGACAATGTGGAAGGATGAGACTTCATTGGGTCCGGCATTACTGACATAGATCCGCACTGTATCTCCTACTTTGGCTAGCAGGGGGCGCTTGGTCAATCCATAATCATTGCCGTTAAATACGACATATTCCGGTTCCCCGTTCAAAAAGGCCTCGTAATCATGTTCTTTATACCATTCACTCTGAACAAGGGTATATTCACGATCAACCAAGTGATCAGAAGGGTATCCAGCCTTGGGTTCAACAATAATCATGCCGTACATACCGTTCGCAATATGGGCAAGGACAGGTTTGGTTCCACAGTGATACATGAATACACCGGGTGAGGAGGTTGGGTAGGTGAACGTGCCTTCCTCGCCTGGCATAACATCAATAAATTTGCTGCTGGGGGCAGCATGTACAGCGTGAAAATCCATGGAGTGAGGCAAGCTGGAATCTTTATTTTTCAACGTGAACACCAGTGTGTCTCCCTCGGTCACTCGTAGAATGGGTCCAGGGACGGTACCATTAAATGTCCAAGCGTTGTAGATCACGCCTTTGGAGATTTCGACATCTGTAACCTGGGCAGTCATTTCAATATATACTGTGGTGCCTTTTTTACGGATGATCGGGTCCACCGGGGCTTGGCTGATAGCCGTAGGTGAAATTTCATTCTGGTGAACAGGAGGAACTGTATCGGTTGAACTACAATGAGACAGAGTGGCTGTGAAAATGGCGAATACGAGTGACCATTTATATACATTCAGGTTCAGTAATGAAAACATAGCTGCACAACCTTTGCTCAAGTGATGTTTTTCACAAACTAAAAAACAGGCGTTCTTTCACTCCATTCGTTATTTAGTAATAGATTACGTTATTGGAGCAGAAATGGGTGTGATGGGGCACACACTTGGGTAAGTCGTATTAGAGTGATTCCCTATCGTCTTACCATTCATCGTTCCTTGTGCTGAGGAACGGAGTTTCATATAATTTTGGAGAGATGGATTGGTAAATGTTGAGTATTCTGACGCGGTGTGTGTCATAGTTTCAGGAGGAGGGTGGATACGGAATGAAACGTTTCGAAGATGAAGGTGCATATAAGTACAGTTTCTATTCGGTTCTTCGACGGGGAGAGCGGATTGATGTGAAATGTCCCAAATGCGGTGGGCACGCTTCGATTGAACAACGGAATGATCAACTGGGTTGGAAGTGTTTCGAATGTTACGCTCAAGCACTTGAAGAACCAGTGTATCAATATAACGCCAAGGGTAATTGTGCTGTATGTGAACGTTGGTTTAACGTGGAAGTCACGGACGAGAAGAAGACGTCTCACCGATCGACGCATGTGGAATGTCCGCATTGTGGTTCTGTTAATCAGGTTGAATTACATGCCAAGCCGACATATGAAAGGTATTTTGCCGAGATTCGTGCAGGAAAGGATCCTGTGTTCGGGTTGGAATTATACTTCATGGATGATTTCAGAGGGAAAATAATATGGGCTGTGAACCGGGAGCACTTGAGTTATCTCATCGCTTATGTTTCCGCAGATCTGCGTGTGAAATACGGAAATATGCCTATACGAACGGCTTCACACAGTATCCCTGCTTATATCAAGGAAGCAAAGAACAGGGATGTGGTTGTTCGTACACTATCGAAGCTTCAGCACAAGACTGGATGAGTTGAAGATGAAGATGGAGATGAAGAGTTAGACCCGCAAGGAGAGAAGACATGAAACTACGCGTAAAACTTACTGTTTTTGCAATCATTCTGGGTGTATTGCAACGGTCTTGAATCTGTACGATCAGGAAGGGCAGGTCATCTACACCTACAATAATACTGGCAAAGGGGACGAACAGCTGGTGAAATCCATTATTCATCAGGAAATGAGCCGTTCCACTAATGGTGGTGGTGGTGGTGAAGCCGTTCGCGATCCTTATATCAATATTACGGCACTATTTCGCGACAAACTAAACATCGATGTGAAACTGAGGGTGGATGAGGAACACAAAGTAGTTATCATCCAAATGAATAAATCGGAGGCGAGATGATGAATGAGTATGGTGTACAACACGGACCTGCATATCTGGAAGGACTAACAAAGCAGCACGAAGACACCAAGACCGATGAGGTGGAGTGGAAAGGCAAACTTCAAACGACGGATGGTCATGATAAATTCCATATTTTTTATTATGGTGACTTAACGGAAGATGATCTGATTGCCTGGCATGATTCGACACCGCTTCTTGTATATGCGGAACACACGGTAACGGGTGAGCGCTATCTGCTCATTGATGCAGCCAAGCATGGATATGATGCCATGTTATGTGAGACCTATTCGGAAGAAGCAATTAATGACAGACCACTTCGTCCTTACCTGGATGTTGAAGGAGAGGACATCTTTGAGGTAGAGTTGACGGCTTACTACAATGTGCCTTGGGATGAAGAGTTTGGCGAAGATGTAGATGAAAATGGGACGTATGAACTGATCACGGGAGAGCGTATGGGATTTGATCAGGTCAAGCGTGATGGATATGATGCATTTGCCATTCGCATTCTGAATCGTAAAGGGGTATGGACTGACATTGTACAGGAAGAACTGGCTTAGATCTGATAACGAATGAACCAAACTGAGAATGGGAGATGTCGACAAATGTATATTGTGTCCCGTGCACTTAAGCCGGTTCCAGCAGAGGAACTGAATCAATTTGAACAGCAACATGTTATCTCGCTACCTTCGTCATACCGTACCTGGGTTGAACAATACGGAGAGGGCACATACACGGGTTGGATGAATGTACAGAGACCGGACCCGGAAGTACTGAAGCCTTTTGTTGAATATGATTTTTGGATACATACGGATGAAACGCCCATAAGTCAGCATCAACTTGAGCAGTGCATTACCATTGGTAGTTCTGTGGATGGAGATTTCCTGGCTGTTCATCCAGAGATTGAGGGGCTGTTGTGGCTACCGCGTCATGATGAGAATATTACCTTGTGGACATGCTTGGAGACTGAATTTGGCGAAACGCTGGACCGGATCTATTGCGGGTATTACCGTCAGGATAAACCAATAGCACCATCATACTATGAACCGTGGAATGAGCTGCGGAAGCATACGTTTTATCACTTTACAGGGACGGAACAGGGAAGCTCCATGAAGGAACTGGCCGATACGTGTAAAACGGAATTTAAGTGGGACGCTGTGTTGGAGAATGAGTACATGTGCAAGTTGTTTATGGCTTCGATGGGCGGATACTTACGTTTTAACTATGCGAATGGAAGAGAAGTTGCCCTGTTCTATGAAGAAAAGAACGGTGCGGAGGAGGCAACGGATTACGATATCAGTCTATTTTTGCAAGCAAATCATTGTACGGCATATGAATAGGGGCAGAGTGGAGGACATGATATGAGCTGGTTAAAGGAAGACATCGCCGAACAATGGCGCAATGAAGGCAAGCGTTATGCAAGGGATGTCAATGCGTTTGTACGGAGAAGTATGCAGGGAGAGCAACTGGATGAATCTGAGCTGGAGGGAGACTCCAGAAACGAAATGAGCACTAAAGTTTTTCGTATGGTAAGACAGGCCAATCTCCGCGGTGACGTGGAGGTGCTTCGACGTGAGCTACCCGCAGCGACTTGGCCTCTGAATGAGGAGTTTCAAGCTTCCATGCAGGCGGTCAATGTTGTAGGTTATCTGAATGAGGAAACGTGTGTATGTCATACGGGGATTTTCACGGAGAATGGTCAGATATATACGATGGATCAGCACGGATGGCTGTCTTTCTCTTCGTATTCATTTGCAGGCTGCTCATCCGATGGGCTCGACTATGCGCTTGCAGGACCGGAAGGTATTCGTGTTGTCCGTCAGCCTGATCGCAGGTTGGAAGGGCAGGAGATGGCGATATATCGTTGGGAGGATATTCAAGCCCGGATACAGTCGTCCTTACCTCGAATTGAATCACTTGCGGATTGTGAGCATCCCGAACGCACACTGGAGGGACTTATACCTATGGATGAAGGCAGGGCACTACTTATACATTCGCGATACGGGATATATCTTGTAACGCAAAATCAAGTGACCTTGCTGCATCCCGATCTGGCAGAGATCGAAGAGTATGAGCTTGAGGATACACAGATAGATATGGGACATGCATCTGTATCACGGGATGGTCGATGGATCGCCTATGGCAGCCAAGGCAGCAATCATATGGTGATGGACCGTCAGCTGAACAAGACATATTCCCTCTATCCGGCATCCAGCTATCCTCATTATGCGGCATTCACGAGTGATGACCAGAACGTCTGGTTCAATGCATGTCATTTCTATAATGGAGTCACGATACAGGTCCCGCTGGAATCAATTTCAGGTAACGAAACGAAGGAAGATTGGCCAGTGATGGACGAGAATGCACGTGTGTATGCAGTGGTGGAAATAGATGCGGGTATGGTGCTTGGGGATGCATATGGTTATTTGTATTGTGTGAATGACAAGGGTGAGGAAGTATGGCGTCATTTTGTAGGCAGTACCATCTCTTCTCTCGCCGTATCACCAGAGCGGTCCAAACTTGCAGTAGGTACGTATGGTGGCATGTTGCATGTGCTCGATCTTCATTCGAAAGAGATGGACGAATACGGGATCGGTACAGGTACCCTTCGGGAGCTGGAGCGTTATGTGTTGTGGCGTGGAGAAGAGCCTTTGCGCTGGTGAGGTACTATGACAACCAGGAAGGGGTGAAGGAATGGAACGTGAAGAGGCAGTAATTTTATTAAAATGTCATGCTTTTTCCTATGATGATCTGAGTCATCCCAAGATGGAGAATGGTTTTCTTCGCAGTCTGCGGCCTTTTCGTGGACATTTAATTGAGGAGAATTTTCATGAACTGATGGAGATATTGCGGGTTCTGGCACCAGAACTTGCACGGCCTTCACTGGATCGGGAAGTCATGGCAGGTCTATGGGGAATTACTCACATGGCACGTGCTTGGGCCGTTGAACCTGAGGGTATGCTTCGCAGCAACAACCTCATCTCGGACGAACAGGTGGCGTTGATGGAACAATGGCTTAATTTGTTATCTTATGCAGTCATGATTCTGATTGAGGGCGGCGGTGAGGAAGAAGCGTTTTGGGGATATCATCAATATCTACAAGAAAAGAAGAACTGAGATAGGGGAGGTGTGGTAAGATTGGAGCCGAATGTATCATTAAACGTGCTAATGGACGAGCTGAATCGCTTGCTGGATAAGAGAATACAGGATCAAGAGATTCGCCAATTGTTCGAAGAATATCAACATCGGGAAGGTGCATCCGAGGAAAGTCTGAATCTATTCGAAAAGGAGTATGGCGTCAGGCTACCTGGCGATTTTCGTACCTTTTATCAAAGCAAAGATGGCAGTGGTTACGGGTTGCATGTGCTATACCCAGGGGATGCCGAGGAGGGTCGATGTACGCCATTTTATCTCATGTCATTGGAAGAGATTCGAGAGACCAAACAATACTTCTGTGAAGTGGATGAGAAGTTGGAAGAGTATTATTCTGCAGAGGAAATCAGCCAGTTGGACCCGGAGATCAAGCCGTATCTGTTCCACAAACCATGGATACCTTTTGCAACGATTGCAGGAGGTTCACTGTATCTGATGCTCGATTTTGATCCAACGGAGGAAGGGACGTATGGGCAGATTATTATGTATGTGCACGATCCGGACTTTGTCTATTATCTAACGCCTACTTTCACGGATCTGCTCGGCATCTCGAACCGTAATTTGAAGATGATGGATGAGATCACATATTAAATCACGTATTATATAAATTGAACTAAACATTTACACAAAACGGAGAGGAGAGAAAGGACCTGAAGAAGCGGAGCGTTCGCCTTTATCCCCGGATTTACCCTTTATAAAAGGAATCAAAAAAAAATCTGGGATAACAGCGATCGGAAGGTTGTTCTGTCATCGGAGTGTGCAGTGTAAATAATCTTTAGTCCAATTTATATAGACCCTGAACGATTAGACAATAGTTTTTAATACTAAAGAAGCTGCCGAAGCAGCTCCTTCATCTAATCTGTAACTGGACTTTGGATAAGTCTAATGATTACGATTACCAATCGAAGAAACGATGTCCGTGAAATCCTCCGCCTGGAGGACCTCCGTGTCCACCTGGGCCACCCGGACCGCCAGGTCCACCTCCGTGAGGTCCGCCGGGATAGCCACCTCCTGGAAAAGGACCATGGTGCCCACCTGGGTAACCACCTCCGTGGTAGCCACCATGCCACCAAGGACCGCCGATCGGAAATGGCAGTGGAAAAGGAACTATAGGTGGGTATGGATAGGGATAAGGGTAAGGATACGGTGGGGGATAATAAGGGTAAGGATAACCCGCAGGTTGCGGGGATGACACTGAACCAGGGCTGTATGCCATATAACAAGCCTCCAATGACTGGATTGATGATATCAGCCTATGCCACAATGTAATCAGATGATACAGCAGATTGAAATTATGAATAAAAATATGAAGGGGGAAATATAGGGTGGCCGTAGCTTTTCACACCGATCCTAGAGGAACCGCCTATGAGCTGTTGATTGACGAATTGATAGAGAAGACAGAGCGTTTCATGCTGGTAGACAGAAAATATGCTAAAGAAGCTACACCTAAAAGAGTTGCCAAAGTGTTACAGAGACTGGAGCCCTATCTAATTGAAAGCAGTAATATGGAAGAAATGATGATGAAAAGTGGCGCCATGTACTCAGAGGGTATCTATTACATATACCGTTGCACGCCGGAATCAGGGCAGATCCTTAAGGAGGAAGCCAATCGCTTTCATGACTGGTTATATCCGTCAATGCCAGATGATCTTTGTTTTCTGAACGAGGATGGAAGTGACTACTTCTACACTGTTGCTCATGAGAATATGTATGGCATGCATATTACACAAGAAGAAGCAATTGAGCTAATGGAGCGAATCACGGGGTTATTTTTTAGATTAGATCGGCATCAGAACATTCATTGCTTATTGGACGATGCGATTAGACATCAGACTGATGTGCTGAATATTAGTTCACATTACTTGAAAGAGATTCCGGAACGTATTCGGGAATTGAAGCACTTGAAGCGGTTGACGATTTTTGAGCAGGATGTTTATACGCTTCCTCCAGCTCTTTTTGAACTGACAACATTGGAAGAATTGGAGATCATGACGGCGGATTTGGAAGGTATTCATCAAGACATTGGGAAATTGAAACAACTTCGAGAACTTAGAATTTATTGTGGTAGTTCATACCAAGTTCCTACTGGGTGGAAGCCAAAGGAGAAGTCGGATCTTGGTCTAAAGCATATTCCTGCCGAAATTGGTGAATTGAGTGAACTCGTGACTCTGGATATAGGGTACTCGGGCATACGTGAGCTTCCGCCTGAACTGGAGCAACTGAAGAAACTGCGTTATTTGAGTGTAACTGATGGTTTAATTATGGGAATGCCGGACATGGTGAAGCGAATGACTTGGCTTCTAAGTGTAAATTTGAACAGTAGTCCATTAGGGATTAGTTGGGAGGACATTTCCGCCGAAGGAAAATTTTAATAGCCAATAAGCCCTGATCTGGATGTCCGAGTCAGGGATATTTGGCATGCGAATGAAGCCTGCCGGAAATGGGCTCACGCATCTGGGCGCTGGGCATAAGCTGGCATATAGGTTATGACCTAAACCGAGAGCGAAGGGCAGGCGTTTTATTGTGGCAACCTCTTACATGGATTTTACTTTACCAACCACCGAATTTACTTACGATTTGAGCAAAAATCCGTTATTCAAGAAGGACGAAAACAACTATATTAACTCACTTTCCATCAAACAGTTAAACACATTGGGCAATACTTCTTTATTGGATATTTTCCTCAGCACTGCCAATGTGGTTGAACCACACATTCATCAGAATGCAACTGAACTGGTATACTGCATCAGCGGTTCGGCCGTCGTGTCCCTCATTAATCCGTTCACCAATGAATTGCTTCATTTCCCGATTACTCCAGGGCAGGTGGCTAATGTACCTCAAGGTTGGTGGCACTATGAAATGGCTACTGTAGATCATACGCACTTACTGGCGATCTTCGATGCACCTGTGCCTGAAGCGATATTTGGCTCAGACATCTTGCGTCTTACCCCTGCCAATGTTCTGGCTCATACGTACTGTCTGGACGAGAAAAAAATTCAAGAAGCGCTCGCCCCCATCAAAAAAACAGTGATTATTGGCCCACCGGCAGATTGCCCAACTTCAACTGCCCCTGTCTCTAACAGTGCTCCGCATGTGAATCATCAACCTTACGTAATGCCTAATGTACAACCAAACATGCAACCTAATTCACAGCCAAACATGGAACCTTACGTGAACCGTGTACCGTACTGGGGCACTTGGGTTGATCCCCGCATTATTCACGAACCGGGTTGCCCGTATTATAGAGAGCTTCCTGTGAATACGAATAATCAAGATTAAATAATGAATGACGGCTTATTAGACATGGTATTACTAATACATGATTAGTACTTCATTTGAACTTGTATCCAAAGGAAGAAGCGTCCACAGCGGAACGCTTCTTCTTTTATTTGAATTCATCATATTTATTTACGATGTATAATTTCGTCCCAAGCCAATTTCTGTTAATAATTGTCGATAAGCAATCGAAGTACGGTCCGCGGGAATATGGGCCTCGGCATGCAGATCAAGGGGCAGATCCTCCGGTTTCTGTGACTCGACCATCTCACGATCTTCTTCGAATACCTGCAAGTTGAACTTGATCGTGTCTTCTATCGGTGCATCTTTATCAAAGTTGCGTGTGATGGGACAGAATAGACGGGTGTAACGAGCAGAGATTGGCGAAGCACAATTCAGAATATTCAGCTTGTCGTCTCCTGGGAAATGTACCGTAAGAGATGCCGCAAAGGGTGGGAATACCCGAAACTCGCGCAGCCATTGAAAACCTTCAGGCGCAACAAGATCTTGCCCTTTCCCATAGTTGCTTACCGTACTCCAATACTCGGCCAGTAACTCATTCCCCTCGCGTTTCACTTTGTATTGGGGGACTTCTGTGTTGTTTCGGTCTCCAAACGTTTCGGTATGCACATAGGCAAAATGGGATACATCCAGGAATCCCTCCATTTGTCGTCCAGAGGAACCAGCAATGTCAAAGTTGGGAGGCAAAATATTGATATAATCCGGATCATCCCATCCTGGGAAGGAAGGGATCTGTTCTTCCGTTCCTGCCAGAGTGGTCCATATTAAGCCATAACGTTCGACTGCTGGGTATACAATGAGTTTGAGCTTTGGTGAGATTTTGGAGCTTGGGTGCGCAGGTACTGCGGTACATTTCCCTTCACAATTATAACGAAAACCGTGATAAGGGCAGACAATCTCGCCATTTTCTACCCAGCCTTTGCTAAGTGGCGCCCCACGGTGAAAACAAAGATCCTTGGCTACCACTACCTGATCATTACTGCGATAAAGTACCAGCTTCACATCGAGTAATTGAGCAGCCAGTGGCTTGTCGGTTACTTCGGTTACTTGTGCTACCGGGTACCAATATTGGGATAATACATGCCAGTCTTCAGCGGTGAACGTGCAACCTCTAGGCAATTCGGATGCCACGGTACGGTTTTCGTTGGAAGTTATCATATTAAAACACTCCTTGCCGATATGAATAAATGACTCTCTTTTTATGTCAGAAAAGGTTACTTGATTAGCCGTATGTTACTACTCTTTTGGTCAATGTATCAATATATCCAACCTATTTTTGGCTGAAATCACAAACAGCACCGTAAAAAACGGTCATGAATACGGAAAACTCCGAATTTATCTTACGCTATATGTTATTTGTGTATATAAAAATCCTCTCACTAATTTGTTTCCCATTAACAATTGTTGACTCCGTGAAGTTTGTCCTGTCATCAGAATTCAGTATGAGTATTTTTAAGTCGAACATATCCCTGTTGGAATACAAAAGATTTCGCAGAGAATGTCACAGATCCCGACTGTCGTTTGTCTACAGTATGTAAACCAAATGACGGAGGCGAATGAGATATGAATTTAAGAACGAATTACAGAGTAGCGAGTCCAGGTGCTTTTAAAGCGATGATGGCGATGGAGCAATATATATCCGGGCAATTTGAAGATAAAGTGTTATACGAGTTGTTGAAAATTCGTGTATCTCAGATCAATGGCTGTGCCTTTTGTCTTGATATGCATGCCAAAGATCTGATGAAACTGGGAGATTATGCGGATCATATTCTTTTACTGAGTGTGTGGCGTGAAGTGCCTTTCTTCACAGATAAAGAACGTGTTATGCTGGAGCTGGCTGAAGCCGTGACTCGAATCTCGGAACAGGGCGTACCCCTTGCGTTGTACGATAAGGTTCGTGAACATTTCAGTGAATCCGAGCTGGTGGATCTGATCCTGGCCATTAATACAATTAATAACTGGAACCGGATTGCGATCACAACTGGGATGTATCCGGGTTGCTTTAACTAAAAATACATGCACCATGCCAGAGGAGGCTTCTTATGAATTCTAATTTCCACGCCAATGAGCCAGAAGTGTCTTCTCTGGATGTTGGTGAGCTGTATATTCGTTATAAAAATTATGCATTTTCGGTAGCATACCGTATGCTGGGCAGTGTGGTAGAAGCTGAAGATATTGTGCAGGATTGCTTTGCGGGGATTCAGAGCAAATCTGCTCAGGATATTCGAAATCCCAAGTCCTACATCGCCAGACTGGTTGTGAACCGAAGCTTGAATCTGCTAAATTCCGCCCGCAACCAGCGGGAAAGTTATGTTGGTGAGTGGCTGCCAGAGCCGATGGGTGATCGTGAAGTGGATAACATGCCAGAGGAAACGATGCAGAAGAAAGAGATGATATCGTACGCTTACTTGGTCATGTTGGAGCGTCTTTCGCCCATGGAACGGGCAGTGTTTCTACTTCGTGAAGCGTTCCGATATGACTATTCCGAAATAGCGGATTGGTTGGGTAAAACGGAGAGTAACTGCCGTCAAATCTTTAGCCGTGCCAGACGAAATTTGCCTGAAAGACTACCGCCGATCGAGCAGAGTGATGCGGATATGATAGCCAAAGGCGAATTACTGAGCCGTTTTACAACGGCGTTCCTTCGTTATGATGTCTCTGCCATGCTGGAGTTACTGGCGGATCAGCCTGTATTTACAGCAGATGGCGGTGGAGTTGTGCATACGGTTATGAGAACGATGAACGTTCACAAAGGCGTGCTTGCACTCCTGACCTCACGGCGAGTCCTTACTCGATTGCGTGAGAGAGAATGGGTACCGATGTGGATCAATGGCGAGCTTCAACTCGCGTTGATGAAAGAAGGGCAGTTGTCCGAGGTATTCTGTCTGGAGTTGGACCCTTCCGGTGAGCGGATTGAGGGAGTATATCTCGTCGTAAATCCGAACAAACTTACATCGATTGACACGTCAACTCTTTGATTAAATCGTACGGATTTGATATTTAACCTTAAAAGCGGCAACCTCTGTCACGAGGATTGCCGCTTTTTTGCATTCACATTTAGCTGTTCACCATTCGATTATTCACTAGCAAATTGTTGTTGAACAGGTTCAATGATTGCTCTAATCTCAGGTGTAAGCTCATCATTGTTCTGATTGAGAACCAGCAAAATCTTTTCCATGGTATCCAGAAGAACACTCTTCGTGTTGGGTTCTCGCTTAGCCAACGCTTTCTCGTAAGCCTTCTTCACTTCAGGGTCCATTGTGCGGATTTCTTCGTCTGTATACCAGTCATATACAGGCGTGTTGTCACTTCCATAAAACAGATAATCTACAAACAACCATTGTTTTACTTTGGTTGTGCGATTGGAATTCGGGAAGTTGTTTAAAAAGGCTTCCTTCTCCAATGTACGCTGAATTAATTCGTTCCATGAGATGATTATCCCACCATCCGAAGTCGTCATCTGGTTGGACTCGGTAGCCATAATGTCAATGTAAGCAGCAATATCAGCCTGAACGAAAGGCTTGAACTTTTGGTATATCTCATAATTGATGATGGGGTAATACAAGCCTTCACTGGTTTCCAGTTTGAATCCGAGATCAGATGCTTCCTGTAGAAGCTTCTTCACGTTCGGATCTTTAATTTTTTTGAGCAGGCGACTATAGGTAAGCTTCTGTTCGTAACCAAGTTGTTCATGGGCTTGAGACAAGGCTTGTTGAAACTGTTCCGTATACATTTGGTGATCCACATTAGCCAGCTTCACGTTCTGCATGTTCTCCAGTTGCAGGGTCATGAGTGTAGCTTGCCAAGGATTGACTTTATCGATATGGTTTATCAGATATTTTCGTGCGTTAACCAGACTCTCTGTGGATTTCACTGCTGCTGTACGATAGGTTTGGAATTGATGATACACCGCTTTGGAAGTGGGAACAGGGGCAGCCACTGTTGTTGAAGGTGTGAGTATTGCGCTAATGGCAGTACAGCCTAGAGCCATGGCCAGTAAAGCAAGTATAGCAGGTTGCTTCCATCTCATTCGTATACCTCCCGTATTGTACAAATATGTCGTTGAACTCTTGTATAGCTGCTTTTTATCGTATCTTATATGTATGTTCCATAAGTTGAACATGTAAGGTCTGTCTTTGATTAAACCAGTTTCTGGTAACCGAATCAAGTATCTTAAGCAGGAAAATGATTATAAATAATCAAAGAACAGCCCCTAAAACCCGAATGGGTTGAAGAGACTGTTCTGGGTAATCGGGCTTTATTTTCTAATTAATGAAGTGGTTTATTGCTAATAGGCATCTGAGGTGCTCCGGTTGCAGGAATGTATGCCTGAAGCATCTGTTGTGTATCATTTGGACTGAGCTGAGGTACTTGATAATAGGCGTTTTTATTCTGGAACATGAAAATTTCATAGGCCATCTCGATAAAATGCTGGATCTGCGAAGCGACGACTCGGCGAACCGTTGCATTCGTGATCTCGCTGCAGGACATGCCGAGGAGACTGGCATGTGATTTGATCAGTCCCAGCATATGACCGCTAATTCCGGCATCCTTTACATCAGCCAAGCTCTGATTTGGCTTTTTTGGTGCTGTTGGCTTAAGGCCATATACCGGTGGTACGATGTTGGGGATCATGTAGGTTGCCGTCTCTTCATGAGGCTTCTGTCCGGATGCAAAACACTCCGCTGTGAGATTGTACTGGGATAAAATGAAATTGTACTGTCGGTCCAGAATGCCAATCAGTTCCTGGCTCTGCACGAATGTACGAAAGATCATATATTGATCCAGCACGTTAATGGTAGAGGCCAGAATCTCATGCACATCGAACATCTCATGGCCGCCATGATTCATGTTAGGGATGACATTTGGATTTGCATTCAGTGTAGGTTGTACTAAATTCTGAGGGTTCATGGAATTCGGATTCATTGTAAATTTGATTCTCCTTTGGTAAATGGTATGATTCTATTTAAGTTGAACTAAATTATATTTACACTTGGCACTCCGATGACAGAACAACCTTCCGATCGCTGTTATCCCCAGATTTTTAATTCGATTTTACAAAGGTGAAAATCTGGTGATAAAGGCGAACGCTTCACTTCTTCAGGTTCTTTCTGTCCTCTTCGTTCTCGTGCAAATGTATAGTTCTCAACTTGTATAGTATGCTTGGGAAGTAATGAATTTATGTAATATGTGTATGGATAACTGCGTAAGCACAAATAGGAACAGGTATGGTGGTGGTTAAAATGGAAGATACCGATTGGCGTGTAGCAAAGGATGTGTTCGTCAAACATTACGGGAGCGCTATACAGATGCATCGAGAAGGTGTGTATGCGGACTATAAGCGATGGGACGTACCCCAAGAGTTAGAAGAGCAATGGATAGGGGAGCGAATTCAACAATTAAGTTCCGAACTGTCTATCATGAATTGGGATGCGGTGGATGAGCTTGCGTTGATCGCCAAACATCGGACAGAACCGGGTATTGTTACGGCAATTACAGCATTTGCTTCAAGACAATTGAAGAGTGCGGACAGTATGGTTCGTCTCGTGTATGCTGAACGCCTGATAGAGCTGATTAAGCGGTACGAATCACGACTACCGATGGACAAGTTACGGGAAACGTATCAATTGACTATGGACTTGCTGGTCGATGTGGCGACTAAACCGTTGGTGCTTGATCCGGGCCATGAATTGCATCAGTATGGTTTGAAGGATAAACGTGGATTGAATTTGCGTGTTGAAAAGAATAAGGAAGAAATCATCCGCTATTTTCGAAATTAATTGAATTTTATCAAGTGAGGTCAGAATCATTGAGAAAACTGAATTATATTCGCATATTTATTTTCCTTAGTGTAGTCACTATAGTAACGCTTGGGCTGTACTATGTAGCCGCAGATTGGCTCGATCAGCGTTATTTCCGCTTCCTGATCTGGAATCTGTTTTTGGGTTGGATTCCTTTTGTGTTTTCTTATGTATCCTATCTTCTAAGTAATGTGAGATGGAAAGGTGCCGCATGGCTTGCAGTAGCAAGTGGGCTGCTATGGTTGTTATTCTTCCCGAACTCTTCTTATATTGTTACGGATTTGGTTCATCTGACGGCTAGGAGTTCCCGGTATTATGTTGGTAACGGGGTTGATTACACTTATTGGTACGACTTGAGTGTTGTATTAATGTTTGTCTGGACTGGGCTTCTGCTGGGATTCCTGTCGATGTATCAGCTTCAGGAAGTGATCTATCACCGGATTGGACGCTGGGCATCCTGGATCTTTGTACTGGCAGGCTGTGCTTTGGGAAGTTATGGGGTCTTGCTTGGACGTGTATATCGACTGAATAGCTGGGATGCACTGACGAATCGCGAGACGCTGATTCAGCTGATGCACGAAAGTGTAAGCCGCCCGTCTCTTGCGTTTTGCCTGTTTTTTGGAACGTTTATCATTACGATCTATGCCACACTGTATTATCTGATCAATACGAGGTCTCCCCGTGAAACGCAGAAAAGTTCAGGAAGTCCCGAGGCGAACCTGCAGGCCTTACGCTAACTTATGATTTCTTGAGGCAGAACTCATTAGTTCTAATCTTAATTTTATATTGCTAAGAGGGCTGTTCCAAGTCATACACATGGCTGGTGGAACAGCCCTTTAAATTTCTAACAAGTCAGGTTTTAACTTGAGGAAGTAAGTATACTCACAGGTGGAACGATAGTCGATAACACTTTCTCTACCTATCAGAGATTAACTCAAGGATTGTTTTCACAACCAGTTCAGGTTCATCGTGAATAATCATATGACCACTGCGGGTGGCCGTGATGAGCTGACTATCCTCCGATATATTCAACATGTTACGCTGTCCTGATTGCCATATGGATTCGAGCTTCTGCCCAATCTCAGTCGAAAGCCCTGCTTGAGCATAGTCTTGAGGACGTCCGCGTGCAATGATACGTACAGGGATTGATCCAAGACTTTGGCCACGAATGGCATCTTCTGTTGAATGGGCGTGGAAGGCTTCTTCTTCTTTGGCGTGAAAAAAGGAGGGTGTAGCTATCACATTAACAAAAGTATCCCGATCTTGCTTGGCAACCAGACCATCAAGCAAAAAGTCTGGGAATAATCTGAAAGCGCCAGATACCTTCAGTAAGGATAATAAGGAGGCAGGTGGGTTTCCCTGAAACTGAGCCTGTTCCAACAAAGCCTTTGTATTCTTCTCATCATCCTCAGGTCTCGCATCAATGAGGACAAGGCTCTGAACTTCACTTGTATAGGTCTGTGCAAAGAGTCTAACATACATACCCCCAAGGGAATGACCTACCATAACGTATGGGCCGCGGATATTCTCCTTTTCCAGAGCTGCATGTAATTCTTTGACGATATTCGCACCTGTGCGTTCTGTAGGTGCAGATTCACTCCAGGCATATCCTGCGCGATCATACGTGACCACCGTTGCATGTTTGGCTAGTTCCGTCGGAATGTCCCTCCACGACAAACTGGTCTCACCACTTCCGGCCTCCATAAGTATGGTCGGCGAACCACTGCCTTGTTTATGAATGTGCAGCTGGTAATCGCCGACTTGAACTAACGTACCAGGAGGCGGAAAGTTTTTTTTGGCCTGTGACGAAGCAAACCACTCATACAAGAATACTGCACCGATCAGCAATAACATGGTGCAGAATAGCCTTATTATGAAGGTGATAACTCTGAATTTCTTGCGTTTTGAGGCTGGGATCGTGGTATGCATGATCTTATTAATTCCTCTCCATAGAGCTTTTTTTATTTTAATACAATGTATTAAAAAGATTATAGCACAGTGTATTACAAAAAGAGAAGCTTGATGTATAATGAGGTCATGCCAAAAATCGTAGATCATGAAAGTCAAAGGAGAGTCGTTGCTGATGCAGCCATCCGGGTCATTCAAGAGCATGGGCTTGAGCATGCTACAGTTCGGAATATAGCAAAGGAAGCGGGACTATCTGTAGGTTCCATGCGTCATTACTTTGCCACACAGGCCGAATTGTTCACCTTTTGCATGAATCTTTTTGCAGAACGGGTACAGAAGAGGGTAGAGGCGTTACAGATGAGCGGATCTGTACTGCAGGATATGAAGAATCTGCTCTTGCAATTTCTCCCGTTGGACGAAGACAGAATGATGGAAATGGAGGTCTGGTTTTCGTTTACAGCCAAATTATTGATATACCCTGAATTAAAAAAGTTAAGTGATCAGATGCATCAGGGGATGTATCGGTCTGCTCAGTGGGTAATCGAGGAGTTGCAGAAGCAGGGCATGACACATCCCGATCTGGATGCCGAGATGGAGACGGAGAAGTTATATGCTCTTGTGGATGGACTCGCCATTCATATCCTAATGCAGCCAGATAGACTTACGGTAAAACGAGTGGAACAAGTGATTGAGCAGCATTTGAGCATGCTTTGTCCAACTTAAACTTACGTTGTCTGAAAGCAGGGTGATTTCCTTTTATAAGGGAGTGACCCTTCTTTTTGTGAAAATTGGCAGGTATGCAGGATATGACGAAGAATTAAGAATGGGAATGTAATGAATACATAGACAAGTAGGTGAACAACAAAATGTTGAATGTATTAGAGTTGACAACAAAAGTAGAAGAAGTCATGGAACGGGTGAATTTTTCGGGTGTCGTATTACTCCAGCAAGGCGGGAAACCCCTATTGAATATGAAACGTGGTTATGCCAATCGTAGCGAGGAACTTGCTAATCAGGTGGACACACGCTTCGGAATTGCATCAGGATGTAAGATCTTCACGGCAGTGAGTGTATGCCAACTAATTGAAGCAGGCAAGTTGTCTGCGGATTCCAAGCTTACGGATGTGTTGGATGTGGAGTTTTCACTGTGGGACGAAGGAATCACCATCCATCAGTTATTAACACACACGTCAGGCATTCCGGATTATTTCGATGAAGAAGTGATGGAAGACTTTTCGGAATTGTGGAAAGACAGACCCGTCTACGCGATGCGGCGATTAAGTGACTTTCTGCCTATGTTTCAGCATCTTCCGATGAAGTCTACTCCGGGTGCACGTTTTCACTACAACAATGCGGGTTTCATTGTGCTGGGACTTATTGTAGAACAACATTCCGGAATGTCATTTACAGATTATGTGGAGGAGCACATTTTCAAGCCGTGTGGTATGAAGGATTCGGGTTATTTCTTAACCGATCAGCTTCCGCGTAACACAGCCTTAGGGTATATAGATCATGAAGATGGCTCTTGGAACACCAATATGTTCTCCATTCCTGTCAAAGGTGGATCAGATGGTGGGGCCTATGTTACGGCTCCGGATATGATGCGATTTTGGGATGCTTTGCTGGGTCACCAATTGTTGAATGAAGAGACGACGCAGCAGTTATTAACTCCACATGCTCATCAAGAGGATGAAGAGTATTATGGGCATGGTATCTGGATTGACCGGAAAGGAGAGGACATTCTCAAATTTCATGTCATGGGGTTTGATCCAGGGGTGTCGTTCATGTCTTCTGTGTATCCAGACAGAGATCTACGACTGGTTGTGCTCTCTAATCAAGAGTCAGGCCCGTATCCAATAACGATGGCCATCGAAGAAGCTTTGGCATGACCAATAACCCCTCAGCCTAAGGGCAAGGTTATGCCCACATAAGGTTGGGGGTTCATTTATAGGACGAGATAGATAGAATGTCCGTGTTTATAACATTTTCCAAAGTTCAGGTGCGATTAATCGTGGGAAAACATCCAACGGAGGTTTCTCTTTCTTTCGTTTGTCGTTGGTTAACACCGTAACGAGTTCCAGTTCAGGAACAATGTATACATACTGCCCACCAAACCCTCGCGCGTAATAATAATGGAGATTGGGCCTGTCGTTATCAGCAGCGATATATTCGGAGTCAGACCTTTCGTTCGGATAGTCATCCACCCACCAATGCCAAGCATAATTGCCGTGATTCGGTGGAGTGACTGTAATGAAAGGCTGCGTCGAACGGGAGACGAGATCACTTGAAATGAGAGACTCACCCTCCCATGTACCTTGCTGTAGAAACAGCTGACCGAATTTCAGCAGATCAACGGGCAACATTTTTAGACCGAACCCACCTGTATGCACACCTTGAGGGTCACTTTCCCATTCATAATCCTTAATTCCCAGCGGGCCAAAAAGATAACGTTCTGCGAACTCGGCTACGTTCATGCCTGCTTTTTGCATCAGGATGGCGGATAGAATCTGTGATACTCCTGAATTGTATTCCATGTATGTACCCGGTTCATGACTTAAACGTTGTTCCAACGCAAAATCCACCCAATGATCGGTACGGGTCATACGAGGGAATGAATTCTGCCCACCGAACTCGTCCCAGTTGAATCCGGCTGTCATCGTGAGCAGTTGTTCCAGCGTGATCGCAGGTTTACGCGGATCAGGATCGGATGTCAACTGTGGGAAAAAGGTGGAGATTGGGGCCGATGCCTCTGGCAACAAGCCTTTATCCATCGCTATACAGATGAGTGCGGACAGCACACTCTTGGTACAGGAGTTGACTTTTGCAATATCGGTCGCAGCCTCTTGGTTGCGGTAATGTTCGTACATAATCTCACCGCGTACGCTGACGAGGCAGCTTCGGAGATCCAGCGGTGGAATGATCTGTTGTAACTTGGATGACAGTGATGAAGGATTCATAGTGTCCTTTCTGTGCGGTTGATTTGTTATAGGATTTTGTAGAAATAGGTGTCCATTATCTTAGCATACTCGCGAGGTAGGGCTCAACAAGCACTACATTATTATGTCAAAGCATGCTTGTAAAATGCGATATCCTATGAAAGCTATAAGAATCACATGCGAATATTGCATAATTCCCCAGCATTGTCTGTCAAACTTATATAATTGTCATGAGAAGAGCACAAGACATTTATTAGAGAAAGGGGGATGTGATGTGGGAAATATAATAGAAAAATTATATTACGGTAATCTGAGACCAGAGGAGAATATTGTACCTAAAGATTCGGAGTATCGATCTATTAATAAGGAGATTACAGGCTAGTATCGAAAAAATTTCAGAAAAAACTCTCGGAGGATGACTTTAAACAGTTTGAAGAACTATTAGATATGATAGATAATATTAATTCCACTAATTCTTGTGAGGCATTTGTGAAAGGATTTAAAATAGGGACACTAGTTACGAACGAAGTTTTTCAACGAGAGTAGGTTAGAAGGACTAGTAGAAGCGTATAGCACAGTATCCATTAAGATCATGGGGGAAGAGGTACTTTCGTAATACATTTGAGTTTAGGGTACAAAAATAGGAAGGAGCCTTATGTGGCTCCTTTTATTACTATATATTCGATTAATTAAAGTATGTTCGGATAAAAAAAAGTACCTCCTCATCTTCAAAGAAGAGTTGGAGACCATAAAATGCCCCCAACAAAAATCCGCATCCGGCCAATAAACAGTAAAATATAGAATTACCAGCCCTTGATCTACCGTAATGTTGCCCGCAGTGTGGGCACATGAAAGCGTCCGCAGAAATCACACATTTGCAAGATTCGCAATGCATTAAGTTGTTAGCGTTAGGTTTGAACTTTCTTTTTATATTTCTAAACATTGCTTTAAAAGCTAGGATTGCAAGTACAAACATTGCGATAATGATCCCTATACCGAATAAATTACCTATTACATTATTTATGCGCTCGAACATGACGTTCCTCCAACTATGTAATCAATCCAGAACAGTCTATCAGACCTAGATATAATTTTCTATAGAAATGAATGAATGTTAGAAAATGAACACTTATCGAGTATTAGAAAAGCATCAACTAAGAGCATAGACGGTAGATAATTCCGTAACGCGTTTGAATTTAGGGTACAAAAATAGGAGTCTTAAATGGCCCCTTCTCACTTAATTACTTATCATTAAACATCTTCATAAGTTCAGCTAATGCTATGAATCCACCGCCAATGCAAATTACGAAACCAACGAATGACCCGAAAATTGAATTGAAAACTCCATTAGATCTACCATAGTGGTGGCCGCAATTAGGGCAAATGATAGCTGATATTGAGATAGTATTACCACACGATTGGCATTGTTCTAACTTTCGGTTAAATCGACCTTTGATCAATCTGAAGATATTGATAAAAAATGCTATTAAACAAGCTATACCAAATATAAACAAACAAGTAGTGATGAGACCGGCAATACCCAGAAGTGAGTAAGATGCCATATTATCAAACATTGTATTCCTCCATCTATGTAATAATCCAATTTATTTTATCAAACCCGTTTATCTATTTCCATTTATTTCTTTACATTTAAAAGACTCTGTGCAAATGAGCACAGATCCATGTAATTAGTTGGTCGTATATTCACTTATCTCAAATTTCAAAATATTATCGAATATCACGTAATCAGTACGCTTGCTGAATGGACCTTTGTTGTTGCTGTATTTGTTGATAGCAAACTTGGCCGGGCCAGTTCCTGCATCACGATCATCGTTCCATTTGAGGAATGCATTTACATCACTCATCGGAAGATCGTTTCTTTATCCAAACCTGCTGTCAGGGTTAACTACAAGGATGGCGCGGTCTCCAGATGCTTGTTCTGGATACTCTGGGCTCACTATTTCTGATAGCCCAGATTCTTACCACTAGAATCATCTGCCAGTCTATTTTTGAATAGGAATTTTCTCTATGATTAAGAGTTAATTTTAAGAACAATGATGCACTTTTAAATATGAAAAAGCTTTACCGACCTAAATAAGTCGGTAAAGCTTTACCACTAAACTATTTCTTTCAATAATTCCACACTGTTATTTCTCACATTGCCCACTTCCTTCTGCACCTCATACGCTCGCACCTCATACGCTCGCACCTCATACGCTCGCACCTCATACGCTCGCATCTCAGATGCTTGATATGGCTTAAGAAAACCGAGCAACGATTGAACATCATCATTATCTCTTCCAAGCCACTCAGCCTCATCCTCAGGGCGCAAGATGACCGGCATACGATTATGGATAACCTCCATAAGACTATTTGGTTCCGTTGTAATGATGGTGCAAGTACTCAGTCTGTTTCCATCTGGATCTGTCCACGTGTCATACAATCCTGCCAATGAAAAGATACTGTCGTCTTTCATCAGAATTCGCATCGGCCGCTTTGTTGATTCTTCTTTCTTCCACTCGTAGAATCCGTTCGTGGGGATGATACAGCGTTTAGAGCTGATCAGACGTTTAAAGGACGGCTTCTCTGCTAATGTTTCTGCGCGGGCATTAATCATCTTGTTCCCGATCTTATCATCTTTTGCCCAAGTGGGTACCAAACCCCAGCGGAGAGCGCCTAATCTATTACCGTTTTTACTTCCGATAATAGTTGGGATGTACTGCATGGGTGCAGCATTATAGTTAGGCTTGTACTCAAATCCATCAGCAATAGATGCATAGTACCTGTCCAAGATAGAGTCTAAAGGGTCAGTGATTGTAAATCTACCACACATACAAAACACCTCCTGTATTGTGCTTACAATATATATTCATACACTGGTGTAAGGGTAATCTTAAATTTTGGGGGTGTACATAATAACACCTCAACCTAATTATAGCGGTTTGCTATAAATGATTGAGGCGGTAAGTTATGGAGAATATGACATGTGTTGATCAGTTCATATAAGTTCGTTCAAACCATTCAACGGACTCTGTTAGACTCGCAATTCCTAATACGAAAAGACCTACTCCAAAAAGAAAACAGATAAATATGGAATCACCTAATCCGTTCATTTTACCGTAATGTTCACCACAGTACGGGCAAATAATAGCAGTATTTGAAATCGAGCGTCTACATGTTGTGCAAGGCGTCATTCTGTCTATTTTTACACCTTTTAATCTTCTATAAATATTGATAAAGCTCTTGATAATAAACATAATTGATAATACAAAAAGTGATAATGTTAAAGCACCTAAACAAAACACACCAACGTAGTCACTAATCTCGTTAATCTTTTTACTCATAGAACAGTTAACCCCTCATTCAAGTTTAAACTCTTTTAATGGTAGCATCCGGAATTCTTCCAACTGGTTGTCTACCTAGCTACCAGCACCACGATTTTCTGATGGACTTATGTATTCGATATCTACACCTTCTCAGCCTTTCAAAGCCCGACCTACGTTTAATTATTTTCGGCAACTCCTTAAAATACTCCTTCAACTGACGCTCAACGTGTATTGGCGTTTGATTTACCACTCCCTCACTTTGTACGTTTCTCCAGAAGTGGTTACCGGTCCTGTGCAGCGGTCACCTAGACTGTACTCAACCTTGTCAAAGGCTCTATACTTATTAATCGGACAGACTTGGGATTCTGTTTACTTCTACCTATAACGGCTATGTTTAAAGAACCAAGTTCTTGTCCCAAGCTCAGCACAAGAACATAGTACCGTTGATTGAAAAGGACAAGAACAATGTGCCGTTGCCGATTAGATTAATATCTAAACATTTAGGTTGTTGGAAATCATAACACGTGACAAAAACGATTTACATAAAGATCGCAAAATTGATGCTTATAAACTCGTTTTGAGCGAAGGATAAGAACAACATACCATTAATCAGTCAAACAACTAATTTACCGCAATGTAATGGTAACATCTTTAAAGGTTGCTTTAGGTTATTCCTAGATCCTTTTGTTATTAAAATCACGGAAAACCAAAGAAGCAGCTGATGAATGTGATCGGCTGCTTTGGTTCAGCTGACAGGAAGATTAGCGTAACTCACCATTATTTGTTGAGGTTTAAGAGATGAAGCTCATAAAGAGTAAAGAGCCAGTAAGTATAAGAAGTGAATACTTGTGAAGATGTATTCTAAAGGAGTCATAATATTAATTTTGTGGTTATTATGATTAGTGTATCGGGTAAGCCTGTTCTATCCCAAACTACAAATGCTAATAATACAATGAATCAAAGCCATCGTGATATAATTAAGAATATTCAACGTCTATTAATGAGATATACATATGGAGTGCAGCAAAAGATGAATAAGAATTTAAAAGATATAATTTGCAGGTTAAAGATAAGCTTGAAAGAGGATCCAAATGGGATAATAGTTGGTGAGTTAAATGAGGGGATCTCTGGTATTGAGCTTGAGTTTAATTCTGTTCACCTCACTCAGTACATTTCATTTCTAGAAAAAACAAATGGTGCACGCTGTGGGGCGATTGATTTTTGGACCTATGAGGAATTACCTGATAATCAATTTAGGGTAAGCGAATTCCCTGAGTTTATAAATAGGTGGCTTGAGATAGGACAAGTAATGTATAAACCGCTTTTTATAGACAAGTTTTCTGGTTCATTAATTCTAATAAAAGATGAGGGGGACCTCAGGTTCCAAGAATTTGAAAGTTTAGATACGTTTCTTTTGAATTTTGTTTTCTACAAGAACTATGAGTTAATAGTTCCGGATGTTGAAAAAGATGACTGGTTTCAGTTTCTTATAAGAAATGAGAATATAAGCGTTCTCTAATAGCGTTATGACATGACAGCATGCCTGCATATAGGTTTAAAAAGTAGACGATTAAAACAATGATAATACTCTGAAAGCCTCATCAATGTGCAACAATAACTTTTGTTTACTAGGCGACCAGATGAGATGTGTTCAGTGCAATTAAAAGTTAATACGCTAACGAGAAACGTTAGTTCAAAAAGTATGAGGCAGACTGCAGGTTAGCGGGGATCTCTTTTTCATTTAGCTAGCTGGCAACAGATAAGTAAGCTTATCACGAACCGAGTCCAGCTGGATCAGACTTATTGGAAGCATAAGTTTGCCACGATTATTTAAACGCGAAATGAAGTGGAATTTATAAAAGAACATCCAGACCATGACGTTCAATTTTTGGCGGCTAAAATTACACCTCAGAGTCGAGAAAAATAAATCAAAAAACAGTTACAGGCGAACTAAGCTCCGAACAATTCGGAATCATAGCTCCCTGTAACTGTTTTTGATGTAGAGTACTTTTATTGACCTGGTCGGAGTGTTTTGATGTCTGGCTCCATCAGCATTTTGTTCAACAATGGTCCGTACACATTGTAATGTGCCAATGAACGTCCTGGAAAATAAGCTTCCAGAATTTTCATCGTATCATGCTCTTTCCCTCCTGCAATGTAGAAATCTCGCTTAACGAAAGATATTAAACCATCATTTTCAGCTTCAAATAAAGTACCATCAATGCTTTTTGCAAACCAGTTCGAGGCTTGGAAACTTGCATAAGGTATCCCTGCTTCTACAAAAAGCATATGACTTCTACTTATTTCATTTGAAGGAGAAAGTGCAGAATACTTTACGCCCGGAGAAGGATTTGAGCTTGTCCATGGGTTGGTATATATTGTATTTTCGCTAATTTCGGGACCTTTGCCATGTGTGTTGTAATATCCATCTAGTGCCTCGGTGTCGAATACATTAATCCCCAATTCTAAGGCTTTGGAAACGGCTAATTTATAAGCTTCTGTATGTACAACGGAGTTATTATTTGGATCAGTTATGCCTCCATAAACATTAGGGTAATCACCACGTGCGATATTGTCGATATTGAGTATGAAAAGAGTATTCTTCTTTTCTGCTGCAGTCATTTTCTTTGCATAGTACTCTGATCCTTTATCGAATCGCTCAATGTCAAAAAAAACAAATTTTACGGTATACGGCAATTTAACTGTGTGAGGAAGTTTCTTGTCTACTAGCTCCTTGATTTGAGCGAGCATTAATGCTACCCCCGAAGCGTTATTCGAATAGCCTGATCCGTCATAATGGGCACTAACAATGATTTGTTTGCTAGGATCTTTCCCTTTCAGTGTTACTTCAATATTCGAGCCTTTAAAATAGATACTTTGTCTGTATGTCCCTGTAATAGTGCTAGTAGTATCTGTTTTTGTGTTGAAATTCTGCTCATAAATATATCGAGAGTCTACGCCAATTTCTCTTAGCGTGCTCCTAATCCATCGTTTTGTCTGTCCATGAACTTTACCATTTCCTAAAGAATTATCTGTAGGAGAGGCTGAACTGTCTTTAAGGTGTTCACCCATGTACTCTAGATATGTTTGTGCATTTGTTGCGATGGAAGAAGAGCCTGAAGCCAATGCATTTTCAGGAACCACAATAACCAGCAGAATAGCCAATAGAATACCCTGAACCTTTAAAATATTTTTCATATTTCCTCCTCAAATCAATTCGTTCTTCAAGTTCTACAAAACCCTTACACAGTATGTTCTATTCATACTTAATTACCGCTAATTTTTGAGAGCGGCCTCCCAAAAACATACTCTATGTACTAGCAATGTTTAGTACCTAGCTTGTTACTCTGATAATTCACCTCACAATTCAGAAAATGTTTAGCTTTCATCATTTATTTAATGATATCCATCTAACACTGGTAGGATTAGGAATATAGTATCACATATTATAGTTCTTAAGAATCAATGAATAACTAAGAAATGGGGAGGACGGTAGAGAACTATGTTAGATAGGCGATACTTGTTATGATAACGGGCAGGGTAGTTTCGGTATGTGGTATTATTTGATTGATGGAGTAAACTAAAGGGTGCGACATGAGTCAGTGTCGGCCAACAAAGGTAAGGATAATGATTAAAGGCTTAAAAGGGGGAACTATATTGAATGTACAGCATTCCTATTTACGACAAATTCAGCTCAAGAGGCACCAAGTACCCACTTATAATCTTTACCCCTTTAATTTGGCAGTCATTCGAAGTCTAAATACTCTTGAATTCCACCCCAAGGTAACCTATATCGTAGGTGAAAATGGGATGGGCAAATCAACACTGATGGAGTCCATTGCTGTTGCATGGGGATTTAACCCGGAGGGTGGGACAATCAACTTTTCCTTCTCAACCCAGGCTACCCACTCGAGCTTATATGAATATATACAATTGATCAGAGGTCCGCGACGCCCGAGGGATGGCTTCTTCTTCAGGGCAGAAAGTTATTATAATTTAGCCACCACGATCGATGAGTTGGACAGCCAACCTTCATTTGGTCGCCCTATTCGCCCTATTAAAGATTCGTACGGTGGCAAGTCCTTGCATGAGCAATCGCACGGAGAGTCGTTCTTTTCCACTTTCATTCATCGGTTCGGGGAGAATGGATTATATATACTGGATGAGCCTGAGGCTGCATTGTCTCCCCTTCGCCAAATGGCGATGCTGACACGAATCCATGAACTTGTTTTGCAAAACTCTCAATTTATTATTGCGACCCATTCTCCAATCCTTATGGCATACCCAGATTCAATTATTTACAATTTAAAGCCGGATGGTATCGAGGTCCAAGTATTGGAAGAAACCGACCATTTTATGATTATGAAAGAGTTTGTGAATAACAAGGATAGGATGCTCAGAGAGTTATTTGAAGAAGGTCAAGATTAAATCCACTGCTATCCTATGGAACCCTACAGCTTAAGAGAGGTCGTTTTAAAGGAAAAGATCTATTGTCAAGATTAAGCTAACGGGAAATGATAGCGTAATAATACAAAGAAAGCAGCAGATCAATGTGACCGGCTGCTTTTGTTGTGCTAACGGGCAGAATTATGAAATTAAAGCGTCCCTCTTTTAATGGTCGCTTTTTAAATTTTTTTTGAAGTTCTATGTCTATCTTTACCACAGAATATGACTATCAAATAGCAGAAGATAAAATAACACTTAATCTAATTATGAGTTTATACCTAGAGAAAAGATAAGTCTATATTTTTCTAGAAATTTCATCTATTGTTTGGTTATACCTGGCCGGGAGACTCTAAAGATAGGGGGATTCTTAATGGCGATCTTGAAGATATTACTAAAAGCCGCTGATTCTTTCGAATTTAATGTAGAAACGTTAGTCTTCCTTAGCAACTCAACAAATGAGGTGTATCAGTTTACCAAAGGTGATCAGTTGTATATCTTACGTTTAACTCAGAAACCACATGAATACATGGACAAGATACAAGCTGAGGTGGATTGGATTTATTATTTGGTAAAGAACGGTGTACGTGCATCACTACCAATCAAAACAAGGGATAATCAATTAACGGCAATTTACTATGATGAAGATAATTTGTATATTGCAACAGCTTTTCATGCGGCTACTGGTCGTTTTTTTGATAAAAACGATGATCAATATTGGGGACCAAAAGTATTTAGTAACTGGGGAGAAACCATGGGCAGAATGCATCGACTATCTAAATCTTATACAGCATCTGAAGTCCTTGTTAAAAGAGATTGCTGGAGTATAAGGAATATTAATAACCCTCATCTGCAACGAGGCAGTTTCTATGTACTTCTTGAAAAATTGATCTCCCTGGAGCGGACGATTCAGTTACTCCCAAGGGAAAGAGACTCATTTGGACTGATTCATAATGACTTCCACCCTTATAATTTTTTTATAGACGACAGTAAAATAACCGTCTTTGATTTTGACGACAGTATCTATGGTTGGTTTTCATCAGACATCGCGATTGCTGCCACTCATGCCGTCTGGTGGGGAGTGCAAAAAGAAGAGCGTGTTGCAAAAAACGAGTTTGTTCAGATGTTCTTACATGAATTTTTAAATGGTTATGGTAAAGAAAGTCATCTAACAGAATACTGGATAGAAACAATCCCCATGTTTATGGAGTATCGGAATATTTGTTCTTTCTTCTGGTGGTTAGATAAATGGGATGGTAATGAGAGTCATCTTACAGAGGAACAACGAAATGCAATCAACAATGCGGTTAAACTTATTGAAAGGGGGATACCTTTTGACGGTTGTGATATTCAAATTTAGAGTATCATATCCATGTGATGATTAAGCTAACGGGTAACGATAGCCCTATAAAACCAAAGAAGCAGCCGACCATAGTGAATCGGCTGCTTTTGTTCAAGTAACGGGTAGTTTAGTTACGTTGAAAAAGGTTTTATCTAAGTATTATAGAAAGTAAAATAAAGTAAATTAACTTCTTGAGCAATTGCACTCCTTTTACGTTTAACAACACAATTAACAAGGAGGAATCAAGAAATGGTTAATGGTAAATCTAAGATAATTGGCCTTATTGGTTTAGTGCTAATTGTAACAATAATTTTTGTTTGTTCTTATCAGATTTATCTCAATGTAAGATATGTTCATAATTATTTTTCGCCAAAATTAACATCCGTAATTGATGCTGAAGACACCACAGACGAATGGAACCCTATAATATTTGATGGTAAAGACTCCATTGAATACGATACTATTTTCTGGGACAAGGCCATCATTAATGATGCGAATAGTGACCGAAACGTGTTATTGAGAGTTAAAGATGCAAAAGGGGACATTGTCATTGAGCAATTCCAGATATCTCCTGGGACCAGCAAGCATTTAGATGGCCTAATTAAAGATACAAAGTACTTCTTTGAAATTAAAGCTGAAGAAGGACAATTCATTCTTAATGCAACATAATAAGAACGTAATTGATATTCTCGAGCCCCACACTTGATTATTTAAAGGAGAAAAGAGGAAATTGGAAATTATATAAGTAAAATATTCATTCAACTAACGTGCAAGTTAGCGTAACTAAACTTCCTTATTGCTCGTTTATAAAGATATAGGGCATCCGTATTCAAGGAGGTATATGATGAGAAAATTTGTATTGTTGCTTATTTTTGCTTTCGCTTTGGCTGCATGTGATAATTCTGATGAAAATCTACCTGTTACCCATGGTAATCAGGAAATTCAGGATCTTCAAGCTGAAAACGAGCAACTTAAAGCTGAATTAGAAGTGGCTCAGAATACTTCTAATGAAATGGACATGGAAGCAAATACAGGTCCTTTGAATGCAGCATTCAGAGTAATTGACGCCATGAATAATAAAGATTACGAAGCCTTAGCACCATTATCTGTTCCTGAAGTGGCGTGGGATGATCAGGCCGAAACGTATACTTTACAAGATGATGATTCCAAGCAAAATGTTTCTCTCTTATCACCAATTGATTTAGGGAACTTAGAGTATCGCGGTTTTGATCCAGTGAGTGAGAATGAGGTTCAAGTATTTTTGGCAAAAGTAGATGATGGAAATGTTTCCATCTATATGGATTTTGTGAAAACTGGGGATCAATGGCTATATCAAGGTCATTTAACAAATTAAACAAGAGAAACATATCATAATTCAGGGATATCATTGAACTAACGGGAAACGATAGCGTTTTAAAACAAAGAAAGCAGCTGATCAACACGATCGGCTGCTTTTGTTCAACTAACGGGCAGGATAGCGTAACAATACCTGTACCCGATCCGTTATAATTCTAGAAGTTACAACTATGGAGGGTATAACTGTATGAAAAAGGCTTTAATAACTATTAGCATATGCGCTAAGACATGCGCTGGAACACAGAAAGCAACGCATTATTTACATTGTACCGTTCACAACCATAATCCAACAGAATGCTGCGGAGATCCGCCGTATTTTGCTGGGGGACAATGATGAGGAAGGCATGATTCTGGAACACCATTCCAATGTGGAGATAACCAGGATGATGAAAGACAAGACGATGAAGATGGCGAACGTTATGATATGAAACGTAAACAATTGAAGCTGGCGCGGGATCATTGGGATCGCCCGATTATTTTACAACGATGGTACAGTTTTTGAATACGTTTTATGGTCATTCTCTTGAAGGTGTTTTGATTTGTCTTACGTTACGGGGTCAGTCCACAGGACCCTCTATGCGTAAACAGTTGTTTTTTTGTGAATTATCGCCGTTCTAGCGACTGAACGAATCTTAACCTGTAATCAAAAATCCCTCAAACGATCAAATACCCCATATAATTCCTCGTGATTAACCTTAATCGAATCATTTTGACGCAGTTCCAAATTATGCTGCAACTGATCCAACAACTCCGTTAGAACCACATATATCTCTTCACGCTCAACAGTTTCAATAAAGCCGGACTTGGCATCCAACTTGTTGAAGGTCTGTGTGTAGTTCTCAACCATGGAGACGAGTTGTTTTTGTAGAGACTCCTGATCCATGGAAACTTGACTTAATTGACGGATTTCCTTTAAGCACTGCTTGTACAATTGAGCTGCTTTTTTCGCGTGTGCTGCCTTGATGTGGTCCCGCCCATCCCAATCCCGAAATGGATTGTTCAGGTTCTCCGCAAGCCATTCCGGTTTGCGTGGTTTGGTGATTTCCATATCAAGTCCGGCAGCAGCGAATTTTTTATATCTGGTTTTGATCGATTTGGCTGCATCGGCAGGCAGGCTGGTTAGCCACAGCGTAGCCAATTTTGGAAGTTGCTCTGGATCAGGGAATTGTTCACCATTGAAACCGAACAGGTCATATGTAGTGAAGGTTTGCAAATTTGCCAAATGCTGAATCGATTCTATATGGGATACGTTGCCGGGTTTACCCCACAATCGTAATTCTGAAAGCTCAGGATAGAACAGCACAAGTGGCCCCAGATTGAGTTCCGTGATTTCTCTGATATACAGACCTGCAAGTCGCGAGACACCGATAACTTGTGGTAGGCCGGATGGAACATGGAGAGTTATGCATTTACCCTCTTCATGAGCCACGATACGAAGATCAGGAGACAGCTCTCCTGTGAAATTCAAACTTTTCATCTTCGTGTTCAAAATTAACTCCTTCAACCCGCTGACATCTACAATAAGTTTGGTCAGGTGGCTCTTGCTGATATCCAGCATCGTTTGACCATGATTTATGATATGAAGTTCATTGATGAACGGATTCTCCTCTATAAATGAAAAGATCGATTCCGTATATCCATCCACTTCAATATGTGTCAAACAAGGTAGCTTGGCGAGTTCGGCTACATCTTCCGCAGATGTAGGGCTGAAATCGCGGAGTGTACTCGTACTGCGCCGTATTACACGATTGCCAACCATGACTTCTTCGTCATCATTCGCAGCTTGTTTGAACTGTGCTCTTCGGATCGCATCGATACCTTCCCATTCACGCTGGCGATAGAGACTTTCTCCGATCGGCCAGCCTCCGCTATACGTATTTGTCTCCTCGGTGTAGAGAGGAGGGATGTTGCCTGCAAGCTCATACTGTGGAGGAACATTAGCATGTACGAAACTATGGGCAACTCGATCATTCCAGAAATAGAAATTACAGATCAGTGGCTTCATCTGGTGAAGCTGCATTTCATTAGGCAGTTGATCACCAGTCCAATCCAATTGAAGGACTGAGGCAAGCGTATCGGAAGTTTTACCTTCTGTTTGTTTCAGTCCAGTTACCTGGCAGGCGACATATTGTTGTAATTCTTCGGCGTACACGCAATATACATCTCCAACCTTGGGGATCATGTTATGCTCCTTTCGTTCTGCACCAATCGATGCTAAGCTACTTGTAAACCTAGTATTCTGCAGAACTAATAATAGATGAATTATATCAAAGCCATTCAGAGACTACCATTTTGGGATAGAGTCGAATAGGCTTGAATACTTTTATAAAAAGGAACGATGTCTATGGATACAGGTATGAGCCGTAACAAAAAACTGGGTGAGTTTTTGAAATCACGGAGAAGCCGCATTCATCCGGAACAAGTTGGATTGTCAGGATCTTATGGACAGCGAAGAACACCCGGTCTACGGCGGGAAGAAGTAGCGGTATTGGCTGGTGTCAGTGCAACGTATTACACGTGGCTCGAGCAGGGTAGGGAGTTAGCGGCTTCACGAGAAGTGATGCAGAGTATAGCGAATGCGCTCCGTTTAACCCTGGAAGAGAAGAGTCATCTGTTTGACTTATGGGACCCTAATACGGAACATGAATTCCTTGCTTCGTATTCACAACTGGAGCCAGGGTGGCAGAGTATTATTGGCCAGTTGACTCATCCTTCCTTTATTACCAATGAACGTTCTGAGGTACTTGCCTGGAATGAAGCTACAGATACGAACCTTTTCAACTTCTCGTCGATGAATGTGAATGAGCGTCTAATGATGCGGATTTTATTTCTGGATACAGCGCTCAGGGAGCGTATGCACAACTGGGAGGAATTCGCGCGGCACTCGGTAGCTGTTTTCCGTACGTACTATGACAAGTATCCGAGTGACCCCGAATTTAGCAGAATCGTGAAACAATTGAGTGAAGAAAGTGTGGACTTCCGAACGATCTGGAACCTGCACCAAGTTGAAATGAAACAAGTCAATCGTGTCCTGCTTGAAACGACGGATCGGGCAGATGGCGTTGTGCATGCATACGATATCTTTTCCATGAATAATCTGAACAGCCAATCAGGCATTCATTGTTGTATTTACGTTCCTGTTGCCATATAGAAAGTTAATCAAACTGGTAATTTCTTTACTAGCATAAACAGAGTGTGGTTGGGGTCTCGGGAGTGAAATAGAATGAACTCAAGTTCATACGTATCTAGTTAACGTTTCTATTTCAAGATGAAAAGAGGGAGCCTCATGCTCAAAACAAGAACACTGGGAAATGATAAATTACGAATATCTGCGCTCGGCCTGGGTGTGATGATGATGCCGGATAATGACGAATCAGTACATACCATTCAGGGTGCGCTGGATGCAGGAGTTACCATGTTTGATACGGCGGATTTGTACGGAGAGTATGAAAAGCAGCGATTTGGAGGGAATGAAAAACTGCTTGGGCGTGCGCTTCAAGGTCGAAGATCTGACGTTGTCGTTGCCACCAAATTCGGTATTACGCACACACAGGGGCCCAAGGGAGATCCGGCCTACATTAAAAAGTCAGTAGATGCGAGTCTATACAACCTAGGAATGGATTATATCGATCTGTATTATCAACATCGTCCTGATCCGAATACACCCATTGAAGAGACGGTAGGCACGCTTGCCGATCTGGTTCAACAGGGGAAGATTCGATATATTGGTTTGTCCGAAGCGCCAGTAGAGATCATTCGGCGTGCACATGCTGTTCATCCGATTACAGCGTTGCAGACCGAATATTCATTATGGAGTCGAGAGCTTGAGGATGAGATTATGCCTGTCCTGCATGAATTGAACATAGGCTTGGTTCCATACAGCCCATTGGGACGGGGCTTCCTGACAGGTCAGATCCGTTCTATAGACGATCTGCCGGAAGATGATTATCGTCGTCACTATCCGCGTTTCCAAGGTGAGAACTTTCGGAAAAATCTGGAGGTTGTTGGATTGATCCAAGAGATGGCTAAGCAAAAAGGATGTACGGTCTCTCAACTTGCTCTGGCTTGGTTGCTTGGAAAGGGAGAACATATCGTTCCGATCCCGGGGACTCGCAACCTGGAAAGAGTTCACGAGAACTTAGGAGCGCTACAGGTTTCGCTTACGGATGATGAGATGAACCAGATAGATCACATATCACCCCAAGGCATTGCAGCCGGAGGCAGATTCCCTGGTCAAGTCTAGTTCCTTAAGATATGATGGGAGTAACCTGTATTTTCGGATTAAAAAGAGTGTATAACATGTGTCAACGGTATTATCTTTCTATTCTCCGGCATACAGTACAACAATGAGATGTATGCCCAAGGAGGAGAAATAATCGTATGATTAATCCCATTCTGCAATCCCCGAACGTGCAGCTGGCGGCTGATTCTAATGCTGTTGTTAATTATCGGAGGGACCCGCGCAATTATGTGACCCAGCTATTCGGAGCGCAACTGCCAACGATTGAAAATGGTTTCTTTAATGTATATCTTAGCAAAGGCATTATTGTACAGCCTCATTGGCACACGAATGTTACAGAAATGGTCATCGTCATCAGTGGCGAGGTTACAACATCCGTGTTTAATCCATTCACGCGTGAGCGATTGACATATCGTTTGAAACCGGGGCAGGTTTCGGTGTTCCCCAAAGGCTGGTTTCACTGGTTTGTGGCCGAAACTGATGATGTACACGTATTAACTATTTTTGATCAGCCGACCCCTGATATTGTTTTTGGAGCTGATTTTCTAGCCGCAACGCCACCGGAAGTGGCACATCGTGCCTATTGTCTGGATGAAGAGGCATATGCCAGAGCCGTTGCGTCTATTAAAAATGATGCTATTTTGGGACCGCCTATAGGGTGTGATACCGCTGTTTCTGACCTGTCTACTCAACCATCCAATGCACCCAAACCAACTGAAGGATCCAGAGATTAGGAGCAAATCCTCTCTAATAAAATAGAAACATTCAAGCCTGCAGCTGGAACTCATCCAGTTGCGGGCTTATTCTATACGTTAACACCTATACAAATCTCTGTTAGTATAGTTGTAACATCGATGAAAATGGGGGATAGCATCCATGACAATGTCAGAGACCGAAATGTTTGAAACGGCTATGGGTTATGCACCTGTATTGATGTTTGACCGGAACGAACCCTTCTATCCGGATTTTGTTGGCATTACTGTGCTGGATCGTTCAGGTCCTTCGCCTTCATTCAAGAGGGACATTAAGTTTCCGACCGAGGCAGTACAATATGTAATTGAATATGCAATCTGGTGGGATTATGAGATTGGACATCTGTATGAGATGGAGCATGTGTGGATATATGTGGGCCATGACGGTGAAGTTGTGGACTGTGAAGCTAGCTTTCATGGCAAAGTGCTGCGGGGTTTGCTGAAGGATCGAGTCAATGTGGTTGGACGTCATGTATGTTTATACTCGCAGCCTGGCAAACATGCTTTCTCACCATTGCCGGTTGTATTCGAATTATTACCGGACTTATACAGTGCAGCAGGTGCCAAGGCTGGGTGTGATGGGCTACTTGTGAATGAGTTATTCCGAGGGTATTTTGAAACGAACGAGCAGATTGATGCTCAGGTAATGCGTTATCTGCAAACCCAGGCGTTCGTGCCTGCCATGGAGTTCGAAGAATATCTGTTGAAACCGGAAATGTTTATGACTTGGGACAAGCTGTTTGACATTATTCCACAGCCAATTAAGTACCGGTTAGTCGAACTGGAGCAGTTGTACGGCACGTAATTCTATTCGTGTGAATCCATAGAATTTATACCAAACTCACTGTAAGAAAATGAAGTGGCACAGTTCGAGAGGAATGAACCGGATTCCACTCGTGATCGTGCGTTCCGTTGACAAAATTGCAGCACACGCAGTAGATGAGATCATCGGGAATCAGGAAGTTGTGATTAAGACGCTCGGTACGTATCTGGGTGCGATGAACCATCTGTCTGGTGCAACGATCCTGGGCAGCGGAAGAGTTGCCCTCATATTGGACGCGTCCTATCTGGTCAGTCACTAATCGTTAGATAAACATTATGCAGGCCAAAGAGCCTCATCATCCATAACTGGATGATGGGGCTCTTTGTTGTATCTTTTGACATTGTGGCCACTCAGGATTTGAAAATGAGATCCATAAACCGGTTGGCTGCCAGAGAAATCGGCATATTACGTTTGGTCATAATTCCCACATGGGATGGAGGAAGAGGAACATCAAGCTGAATTTCGAAGAGAGAACCTTCCTCCAACTCTTTGGAGATGAATTCTCGTGTGACATAGGAAATGCCCAATCCCCGACGGGCAAATTCAATGAGCAAATCAACGCTACCGACCTCAATCTCAGGCTTCAACGTGTAATTATAGCTGTTAAACAACTCGGTTATAGCCATGCGGACCCGGCTGTTCCTGGAGAAAAGGATCAGTTGATGCTCAAGAAGCATCTCAAGTGTCATCACTTTACCCTTCAACTGAGCATAACGTTCCCCGGCTACAAAGCAGTCTTTCAACTGAATGCTTTCCCTGACTTCGAGCTGCGGATCAACAATGGGCATCCGAACTACACCAAGGTCGATCTTGCCTTCCTTCAGAAAGGTAATGACTTCCGGCGTGGTTCCATGGCTCAAATGCAGCTTGATGTTAGGGTACAAGGTGTGGAATTCCTCAAGGTACGCCAGCATGTAATGCTTGAACAGGGAGTCACTGCCGCCAATCCTCAATTCACCATTGTCGAGGTTCTTCAGTGCGGCCATCTTTTCTTCCGCAAGCGAGATCAAAATCTGGGATTGTTCAATATAGGAGTATAGACTGACACCTTCCTGTGTCAACGCTACACCCTTGGAATTTCGATAAAACAAAGTGAGACCAAAGCTCTCTTCCAACTGTTTGATGGCATGACTGACGCTCGGTTGAGTGATATACAGTGCTTTGGCAGCTTGTGTCAAACTACCTGTTTTGGCGGCCCAATAAAAGACTTTATATAGTTCGTAATTTGTTGTCATAGATGTGGTCTATAGCTCCTGTGAAATATATTAATTACTTGTATGGCTGTAAAACGTATTATAGTGTAACTACAACAAAGAAACCAGAGTTACTTGGAAGGAGAACGGTGAGATGGAACCAACTACCATTGTTTTATTTGGTGCTACTGGCGATTTAGCCAAAAGAAAAATATATCCTGCCTTATATAACTTATATCTTGAGCAGAAGCTTCCGGAATCCTTCTCATTGATTGGTCTGGGGCGTAGAGAGTGGTCTGATGAATTCTTTCAGGCACAAGTGGAAAAATCACTAAATGAATTTTCCAGACGCCAAGCTGATCCTGAAGTTGTGAAGTCATTCGTGAAAGCTTTTCGCTACAGTGTATTGAATATAAGCCATAAGGAAGATTATATAAAGCTGTTAGGATTAGTTGAACAAAGAGAAGCTGAACTTGGCATCCCGTCCAATCGCTTGTTTTATCTCTCGGTTGGTCCGGAATTCTTCGAACCGATTGCCGAGAACATTCAACAAAGCGGACTGGGTTCCACGGAGGGCTGGAAACGTCTCGTCATCGAGAAGCCATTTGGTCACGATTTGCAGTCTGCCAGAGACCTTAATCGCAAATTAAGCGAATCGTTCACCGAGGAAGAAATTTATCGGATTGACCATTACTTGGGCAAACCGATGGTACAGCGTCTGGAGACGTTGCATCAGAGTAACCCGATCATGAAGGCGTTATGGAACAATCGTTACATCTCCAATGTGCAAATTACGGCTAACGAGACTGTGGGTGTTGAAGAACGTGCATCCTATTATGATCATGTAGGCGCTGTGCGAGACATGTTCCAGAATCATATGTTGCAATTGCTCATGATGATGGCGATTCAGCTTCCATACAACAGTACTTCCGAAAAAGTTGGATTGAAGAAAAAGCACATCATGGAATCGATCCAGCCATTACAGAAGCAAACTGTAGGTGCAAGCATCATCCGCGGACAGTATGCTGAAGGCAACATTCAAGGCAAACCAGTAAATGCATACGCTGCTGAACCGGGTGTAGCAGAGAATACGATGAATGACACGTTCATTGCTGCCAAATTGCAAATCGATGATTTCTTCTGGCGCGGTGTTCCGTTTTACATTCGCACGGGTAAAAGAATGAAGGAGAAGTCAACACGTATCGTGATTGAATTCAAAGAACCTTCAGGACAGACAAATGTGCTGAAAAACAAGGGTTCCAAGCCAAACCTGCTCGTCATTGAGATGAGTCCGGATCAGAGCATGACATTGCAACTGAATGCAAGTGATCCTGAGAATAAAGGTGAATTCAAACCGGTTCATATCGATCTTTCTCCGGATAAAGGTGACCTCGCGGAAGCTTACGAGAATCTGATTCGTGATGCTTTGCTGGGTGATCCAACATTCTTTGCCCATTGGGATGAAGTAGAATTGTCATGGGCGTGGGTGCAACCAATTCTGGATGCATTCCAGGAAAATCTGTTACCACTTCACCTGTATCCTGCGGGTAGCTATGGACCGGCTGAATCAGATGTTATGCTTGAAGAAGAAGGTCACCACTGGTGGTTTGATGAGCCGGCGGATCAGGAGTCTGTAGTTACAAATAGCATACCCTTGGCGGTTAATGCGAATCTCTAAACCAAAATATAAAATATATCTGGAGGTAATTAAATCATGAAATTTTTTATCGATACAGCTAACGTGGAAGATATCCAAAAAGCATACAAAATCGGCGTATTGTCTGGTGTAACAACAAACCCATCTTTGGTAGCCAAAGAAGGCGTGAAATTCGAAGATCGTATTGAAGAAATCTTGCGTTTGGTACCTGAAGTGGAGTCCGTTTCTGCGGAAGTGACACCAGATGCCCTTACTGCTGAAGAGATGATTGCACAAGCAGACGAATTGATCAAAATTAACAACAACGACAAAAACATTACGATCAAATTGCCAATGACACTTGCAGGACTTGAAGCTTGCCGTTACTTGACCAAAAAAGGCGTGAAAACCAACGTAACGTTGATCTTCACTGTGAACCAGGCGCTTCTGGCTGCTCGTGCTGGTGCGACATATGTATCCCCATTCCTGGGACGTCTTGATGATATCTCCGAAGATGGCGTACAATTGGTTGCCAAAGTTGCTGAATTGTTCCGTACACATAACCTGGATGCACAGATTATTGCGGCTTCTGTAAGACATCCGGATCACGTTACACGTGTAGCGATGGCTGGAGCACATATTGCTACTGTTCCATTCTCCGTCATTGAACAGATCTCCAAACATCCGCTGACAGATCAAGGTATGGACAAATTTGCAGCGGACTGGAAAAAAACTGTACAATAATTACTGAACATTTATTCGTTTCATCTTACTATAAACCTATATAAATAATGGAGCATTGGGAGGACATAATGAGTAAACAACAGATTGGTGTTATTGGATTGGCAGTAATGGGTAAAAACCTGGCTTTGAATATTGAAAGCAAAGGTTTCTCGGTATCGGTATTTAACCGTTCCCCGGAGAAAACGAACGATCTTCTGAAAGAAGCAGAAGGTAAGAACCTGACAGGTGCGTTCACTATTGAAGAATTCGTGGAATCCCTGGAGTCTCCGCGTAAAATTCTGATCATGGTGCAAGCAGGTAAAGCAACAGATGCAACGATCGAGCAACTGCTTCCTCATCTGGATCAAGGCGACATTATTATCGATGGAGGTAATGCTTACTTCCCTGACACACAACGTCGCAGTAAAGAACTGGAAGAAAAAGGTTTCCGCTTCATCGGAGCAGGTGTATCCGGTGGTGAAGAAGGCGCACTGAAAGGCCCGGCAATCATGCCAGGTGGTCAGGAAAGTGCTTATCAGTTGGTAGAACCGATCCTGACAGCAATCTCGGCCAAAGTTGGCGATGATGCTTGCAGCACGTACATCGGACCTGACGGTGCAGGACACTATGTGAAAATGGTGCATAACGGCATCGAGTACGGAGACATGCAGTTGATTGGTGAAGCTTACCACTTGCTCAAATCCGTATTGAACGTTTCCGTAGAAGAGCTGCATGAGATCTTTACGGAATGGAATCAAGGAGAGCTGGACAGTTACCTGATCGAAATCACAGCAGATATCTTCTCCAAATACGATCCAGAAACCGGTAAACCAATGGTTGACGTGATTTTGGACGCTGCTGGACAAAAAGGAACAGGTAAATGGACAAGCCAAAGTGCACTGGACCTCGGCGTACCATTGTCCATGATTACGGAATCCGTATTCTCCCGTTTCCTGTCTGCGATGAAGGACGAGCGTGTAGCAGCTAGCAAAATCCTGAATGGACCAGCGACTGAAGCATTCTCTGGCGACAAAAAAGCATTCATCGAGAACGTGCGTAAAGCGCTGTTTGCAAGTAAAATCGTATCCTATGCACAAGGATTTGCTCAAATGCGTGCAGCTTCCGATGAGTACGGCTGGGATCTGAAATACGGCAACATTGCCATGATCTTCCGTGGTGGTTGCATCATCCGTTCGCAGTTCTTGCAAAACATCAAAGAAGCATATGACAAAGATGCAGAACTCAAAAACCTGCTGCTGGATCCTTACTTCCAAAACATCGTTGAGTCTTATCAAGGTGCATGGCGTGAAGTTATAGCGGCTGCTGTAAAACAAGGTATTCCGGTACCTGGCTTCTCCAGCGCTCTTTCTTACTACGACAGCTACCGTACGGAGCGTTTGCCAGCAAACTTGCTGCAAGCACAACGTGACTACTTCGGTGCTCACACATTCAAACGTGTGGACAAAGAAGGTTCATTCCACTTCCAGTGGATGGACACAAACGAGTAATTTTAATTCCTAAAATATAGCATTCTTGCAGTCATTCATGAATTTAACTTCATGGTACCTGCAAGGGTGCTTTTTCTCGTTAATGGTTCGAATTTGAATATCATTAAATTGTAATAAAATGTACGAATCTGGGTTTGGCAAACAGATGATCTGACTCTTCAACTACGTTATACTTGTTCAGACGGACCTGTGTCCGTGATGAAAATTCAGAATACAACTTATTGACGTGGAGGTTAGACCGGGCATGTTCGTATTAGCAGGTATATTGTTTTTGGTAGTGTACGGTTTATTAGTGTTCTACATAGGCTGGAGCGGTTGGAGTTGGATGAAACCTGTCGTGTCCGCCAGATTTCGGTGGTTGTATATTATAGCGCTTGTATTCCTTGCTACTTCCTTCATTTTGGCACGAGTATTTGGAAGCATTTCGTTCCTCGGTATCATCGGTTCCTACTGGCTGGCAATCTTTTCGTTATTATTGCTGATCCTGCCCGTCATTCACCTGACGATGTGGCTGCTGAGATTAACCCGTATTCCAAGACATCACACACAGAAGTGGGCAGGTGTCGTTACGCTGGTGTTGTTAGTGTCCACATTAGGTTATGGAATTTTCAACGCCTACAGCCCGGTAGTGAGAACATATAATATCCAGATTGATAAAAAAGTAGAAGGTGTAGACAAGCTCAACATTGTCATGGCTGCTGATATGCACTTCGGACTTCTATCTGGCCCTGCACATGCCAAACGCATGGTGGAGGAGATCAATGCACTGAAGCCAGATCTGGTGCTGTATCCTGGAGATATTATTGATGACAATCTGGATATGTATCTGAATAGCGGAATTGCTGACATTATCAGTGACATTCAGGCTCCGTACGGTGTCTATGCTTCGCTCGGGAATCACGACAAGTTCGATGGTCCGATTGAAGATCTGATTGCTGCGCTGGAGAAGAGCAACATGCAAGTTCTGTACGATGACAAGATCGTTTTGGATGACAAGATTACCCTGATTGGACGGAAAGACCGGACAGAGAAGGATCGGGCAGAAGTAGCTGCATTAATGCAAGATACGGACTTGAGCCAACCGGTACTTATGATGGATCACCAACCGTATGATCTGGATATTGCGGAGCAGAACAATGTAGATCTAGTCGTATCCGGTCACACCCACCGTGGACAGATTGCACCGGCTCAGTTCATCACACAAGCGATCTACGAGAATGATTGGGGTTATCTGCAAAAGGGTTCCATGCACTCCATCGTAACCTCAGGATTTGGCTTCTGGGGACCTCCAATTCGTACTAGTAGTCGTTCGGAGATCGTACAGATTAATATAACGTTCCAACAGTGATACAGAGGTCCCTTCGAGAGAAGGGCAGCCTTATAGGAACGTCATGCCTAGATTGATGATACCGGCTCCGCTGTATGATGACAAGGATCAAACAGACTGTCATCATACAGCGGAGTATTTTTATGCAATTTTAGATGGGCGCTGATTAATTAAGTAGTTTATATTAAAATAAAACGGCTTGATTTTCGGAAATCGGAGTTCAAGCCGCCTGTTTTTTTATTATGTAGTTAGTTTCTTTCCCCTTTTAAAGGAATAGCTTCAAACGAATAAAATGCGCCTTTTTTATTGATTTTACCGATAAGCGTTGTGGCTCCTTTTTTCGTGAAGGTGTATTCGTTTTCTTGGATACGAACGGAATAACCTTTTAGCTCAATACCAAATATAGATCTGACTGTAGGTACAGCGATGGATAGTGCTTTGTTTTTGCTGAGCCTGGGCTTGGCAAAAGACTTTTTGAAATCAGCATCATTTTTCCAGTTAATACCTAGTTCGTTGGTGACTTTCCATACCTTTCCGGTCTTGCTGCCGATATGCACGTAATTTAGATTGTCGTCATCCCGATACTGCCATAACATATCTTTTCCTTCTACGGTAAATAAGGTGTAATCAAAGGCTTTTACTGAGGGGATTCCAAGTGTTTTGAGTGAATTTCGTGCTATGTTTGTCATCCAGGCATAGGAATCATCGATTTTATATTGCAGAATTGCCGACATTTGATTACCTTTGTCCACATCGATGTAAAGTTGTTGACTTGGTCCAAAGATGACCCAGTAGTTTTGAAGTAAATGTCCATGTTCTGGATCATTGGCTTTGAAACGCCAGAAACCACCTTTAATGAAGATATCTTCATCTTCAAATGTTTTTAGGAAGGCATCAAGCTTCAGGCGCAGCGCATTATCCATGACTTTATTCAGATCAGCGTTATCATACATGATATGGGTGGACGCGACACGATTTGTATCAGGATCGTATGTTTGTGTGAAATAGGCGAACCCGGTTCCATCAATAGTTCCGTTAATGACCCACGGATCAAATGATGTGTCTATTGTGGTGAATTGAATGTTCTGTTTCCCCACGAGTTTAACTAGTTCATCACTCAAAAGTTGTTGTGTCTTCCGATCCAGCTTGTCAGCAGACTCTTGATTCTGTATCAAAGAGAGATCATTGGATTTTGCGGCCAAGGTGAGTGGCGCAGATAATAATAGCGAGATGGCAGCAATGACGGCGGTAAACGAAGTGATTTTTTTCAAAGTGAATCCTCCTGATTAGTTTGGTTCATATTATTAAATATCAAAGGTTATATCTTATTTCAAAATAACATAAAAGGTAAATGTTTGATATGATCTAAAAAAGTGGAATCGCAGTAGCAGTAATTTTGGTTGACACCGTTTTCAGGTTATGATAAATTATATCCGAGGCTTGTTACCGGTAATGCGGGCAAAACCACTATGGAAATGATTTTATTATTTCTGTTTTGGTTTTGCCCTTTTTTATTCCTCAAAAAAAACCAGGTGGGTCCATAATGATTATTAAACAGATATTTAATAACAATATTGTCAGTACCGTGGATGACAAAAATCAGGAACTACTGATCCTCGGCCGGGGTATCGGATTTAAGTTCAAAGCAGGCGATGAGATTGATGAAGAGCGGATTGAGAAGGTATTTCGTCTTCAGGATGCATCGATCTATGAGAAATTCAAATCCATCGTAGCTGAAGTGCCGATTGAGATTCTGCAGGCAACAGATGATATTGTGACACTGGCACGAACGCAATTGAACAAAACCATCAGTGACGGGATCTATGTCTCGCTGTCTGATCACATTCACTTTGCTGTTCAACGCTTGGAAAAAGGAATGATTACTCGTAATCCACTTTCTTGGGAAGTTCAGCACTTCTATAAGGCGGAGTACGATGTGGCCAGAGAAGCACTGACCTTGCTGAAGGAAAGACTGGATATTGAGTTTCCCAAAGATGAAATCTGTAATATTGCCTTGCATTTCATCAATGCGGAAGTGAATGATTCCATGAACGATGTCACCCATCTGATGCAGCTGTTGCAGGAGATCATGAATATCATTAAATATCACTTCAACGTCGAATTGGATGAAGATAGCGTCAATTATTTCCGCTTCATCACCCATTTGAAATATTTCTGTCAGCGTGTCATTACGCATTCTTCACATGATGATGCTGAGGAGTATTTATATGAAGTGGTTCGGAAAAACTATCCGGAGACATTCAAGTGTATTGGCAAGATCGAGACTTTTATCCATAAGAACTATCAGTATGACATGACTCACTCTGAGCAGTTATATCTAACGCTCCATCTGGAACGTTTGATGAAAACCAAGCGGGACGAAAAGTCCACGCAATAGAATCAAATTACAACTGGATATCCTATGGGCTTGTTACTGTTCAATCAGGCAATACCCGAATGAGATGGCGCCATCAATATGCGCTAGATTCGTTCGGGTATTTTTTATTGGAAAAATGAGGAGGAAAACATCATGAAACATCAGGAAACGGCGCAGGAAATCATTAAAGCCGTTGGGGGAACAAACAATATTAACTCGGTGTATCACTGCGTTACACGTTTGCGCTTTGATCTAAAAGACAACGATAAAGTCGACAACGGCTCACTCAAGAAATTGGATAAGGTCATGGGAACGAATATTTCCGGGGATCAATTCCAGGTCATTATCGGTAATGATGTGGCAAAAGTGTTCGATGCCATGGTGAAGGAAAATCCGGCAATCCAGCAAACTACAGAAAATAAAGAGCCAAAGTCGGATAAAAAACAAAATGTCGTGCTGAAAATTTTTGAAACAATCGCAGGTGTCTTTGCCCCGATGCTTCCAGCGATTACTGCGGCAGGTATGCTCAAAGGATTACTTGCACTATTCGTGTCCGTAGGTTGGATGTCTGCCGGAACGGATACGTATCGTATTCTTTCAGCCATTGGTGACGGCGTATTCCATTACCTGCCTTTACTGATTGCAGTCAGCGCTGCTCGAAAATTCGGCAGTAACCCGTTTGTTGCGATTGCACTAGGTACGGCACTGATGTATCCAGACATGACAGCATTGTTATCTAGTGGTGAATCGGTTGGGTTTTTGGGAATCCCGGTTACAGCAGTAAGTTATGCTTCATCGGTTATTCCGATTTTACTCGCTGTATGGTTGATGTCCTATGTTGAGAAATGGGTTGACCGCGTTATCCCTGCTGCGCTCAAGCTATTGCTTGTGCCACTGATTACCTTGCTTGTAATGGTTCCGGTAACGCTGATTGCAATTGGTCCATTGGGTACTTTTGTAGGTAGCGGATTGTCTGGCGGTATCAACTGGCTGCTGAATGAAGGCGGATTGATTGCAGGTATTGTTCTGGGCGGCGCGATGGCGCTCATTATTATGACAGGAATGCACTATGCACTTGTGCCGATCATCCTGAGTAATATCGCTACACTGGGCTTCGATAAATTCTTGCCATTGACCTTTATCTCCAATATGGGTCAGGCTGGTGCGACACTCGGCGTATTCTTCCGGGCAAAAGATAAAAAACTTAAAACCGTGGCATTGTCTACGAGCTTTACAGCTCTGATGGGTGTAACGGAGCCAGCTATGTACGGCGTAAATATGAAATACAAAAAACCATTTGCTGCAGCCATGATTGGTAGTGCAGTGGGTGGCGGATTCGCCCTTGCTTTTGGCGCAAAAGCGTATGTACTTGCGGGTAACGGGGGTCTCCCAGGACTTCCTTCCCTGATCGGACAGACCTTCTGGTATTCCTTTGGGGGTATGATTTTGGCCTTTGTCGTGGGTGCAATCATGTCTACGATATTTGGTATTAAGGAAGAAGAAGGAGACGCAGAGGCGTTAGCTCAATTCTCACCGGGTGCTTCTACAGCACCAGCGAAAGTAACTTCCAATGACGCTGCAACCGTAAATGTGGACGACATGGGCGATCCAACACCAACGAGTGATGCAGTAGCTGTTGCACCGATGACAGGTAAGTCCATCCCGCTCAAAGAAGTCAACGATCCAACATTTGGTGATGAATTGATGGGTAAAGGTGTGGCATTTGTTCCAACGGTGGGCGAATTGGTATCTCCAGTGACTGGTACCATCATGAATGTGTTCAAAACGAAACATGCGATCGTTGTCCGCAGTGATAACGGAATGGAATTGCTGATTCATGTTGGAATTAACACAGTGAAGCTTCGTGGACAGTATTTCGATGCACATGTTGCTACAGGAGCACGTGTACAGGCTGGAGACAAGTTGCTCACATTTGAACTGGCCGAAATTGCAAAAGAATACGATATTACAACGGCCATGGTTGTTACCAATACGGCTGATTACAAGCAGGTTCTACCTGTGAAATTGGGTGAAATCACGATGGGTGAAGACGTCTTGAAAGCTGAAATCTAAACTGTCTTAGGACTAAAAGATAAAATCAACAAAAGAAGGAGAGATACGAATGATTAATCGACAAGGGTTTCCGGAAGGTTTTCTATGGGGCGGCGCTATTGCCGCCAACCAGGCTGAAGGTGGATTCGACGCTGGCGGCAAAGGATGGTCGACAGCCGACATGGTTCCTTATTTTGAGAAAAAGGATTATACCAACCTTAGAGAGCTGATGCATGTTACCAGTGCAACGGTTGAGAAAGCAATGGCACATCACAGTGCAGAAGGTTATCCGAAGCGTTACGGGATTGATTTTTACCACCGTTTCAAAGAGGATATTGCGCTGTTCGCCGAGCTGGGTTTCAAGACATTCCGACTGTCCATCAACTGGCCGCGTATTTTCCCGAATGGTTATGATTCCGAGCCAAATGAAGAGGGACTGCGTTTCTATGACGAAGTGTTCGATGAACTCCGGAAATACAATATCGAACCACTTGTAACCCTCTCGCATTATGAGATGCCTATGGCACTTGTCCTGAAATATAATGGCTGGGCTGGTCGCGAAGTGATTGGACATTTTGTGAGATATGCGGAAACCGTGATGACCCGGTACAAGGACAAGGTCAAATACTGGTTGACGTTCAATGAGATTAACACAACCATTATTGAACCTTTCACAGGTGGCGGTATTATTGAAGATCGAGTTGAGAACACGATGCAAGCTTCTTATCAGGCGCTTCATCATCAATTTGTAGCCAGCAGCTTGGTGACAGAGAAAGCACGTCAGATTAACCCGAACTTCCAGATCGGATGTATGCTTGCTCGCATGATTCACTACCCGGCGACGTCGAAGCCAGAGGATGTACTGCAAGCACAGATTGATAACCAGCTGAACCTGCTGCATACGGATGTACAAGTTCGTGGTAGTTATCCAACGTTCATGGCTCGGTACTGGGCAGAGAACGGGATTACGATTGCCATGGAACCGGGGGACGAGCAGATCCTGCGTGAGCACACAGTTGACTTCATCTCATTCAGTTATTACACATCCTTGGTGTCCGCAGTAAATCCAGAGGAATATGGAGTAACTGGAGGCAACCTGTACAGTACGATCAAGAACCCGAATCTGGAGCGTACGGAGTGGGGCTGGCAGCTTGATCCAATCGGTCTGCGCGTGGCATTGAAAGAGCTGTATGACCGTTATCAACTGCCATTGTTTGTGGTGGAGAACGGCCTTGGCGCGAAAGATACGGTTGAAGCAGACGGCTCCATCAACGATGATTACCGGATTGATTATCTGAGAAAACATATCACACAAATGAAAGAAGCCGTTATGGATGGTGTGGACCTGATGGGATATACCAACTGGGGAGCGATTGATATCATCAGTGCATCCACTTCGGAAATGTCCAAGCGTTATGGCGTAATCTACGTGGATCAGGATGACAACGGACAGGGCACATTGAATCGTTATAAGAAAAAAAGCTTTGGTTGGTACCAAAAAGTCATTGCCTCGAATGGTGAGAACTTGGAATAGATCAATCTATAAAGGCACCCCGGCGTAGCATCATTGCGGCGCAGGGGCGCCTTTTTATTATAATCTGGCAGAATTCTCTTGAAGGCTAATGGCACTGTAATGTGAAAAAGATGACTTCATAACATTCGGGATGGTATACTGTGTTCGTATTGGGGGGGGATAACCATGAAGAAGCCTATTATAGCTGTAGATATGGATGACACGATATGTCATCTGGTTAAGCGGGCTATTTATCACAACAACCTCAACTTCCCGACCCATCCGCTTCGCTACGAGGATATGATTCATTGGGATACATCCCATTTGCGTCATCCAGAGAGCACGCACGATGTATTTTATGGTCGGCCGGGTCTGTTCGAGGAATTGGAGTTATATGACGAGTATGTTGTAGATGAGATGCGAAAGCTGAACGATGCTTATGATGTCATAGTCGTAACGGCAGCAGAACCAAGAACAGTTGTTGAGAAGTGGAACTGGCTTCAGCAGCATATGCCTTTTATTACCGCAGAACAGTTTATTACATGCAAAAGAAAAAACTTGCTCGGTTTCGATCTGCTCATTGATGATGGAGCACATAACCTGATTCCAGCGCATGAGGACGGCAAAAAGGTCATCTGTATCCCACATCCATGGAACATACAGGAGCGTGAGCGATACAACTTTCCGTTGATGTCTTCTTGGAAAGAGGCCAAGGCTTACATAGATGAAGTGTTACAGGTTGTCAGTGTCTGAAACGTTAATTTTATTGTCCAGAGCGCAGTGCTCTGGATTTTTTGCGATAGGTCAGTGGCGTTTCGCCTGTTATTTTTTTGAATGCAGCGTAGAATGAATCCATATCCCGATATCCGACAAGCTCTGCAATCAGGCTGACTTTGTGCCCTGAACTCTTAAGCAATTCGCAGCTTTTTCGTATACGAAGATGTTGCAGGTGGCTGCTAAAGGTCTGTCCGGTATGCCGTAGAAACATTCGTCCGATCTGCTTTTCGCTCCAGCCGGATACACGTACGAGATCTGACATCCGAATCCGATTGCTTACGTGTTGCTTGAGATAATGAAGAATGTACTCAAAATCGGTAGAATGAATTTCTTCATTATGAACCTCTTGATTGAGTTGTCTGTAGGTCATCAATACCAACTGGCTTACCAGAGTGTATAACATAGTAGACGAACCGATTCCCGGAACGGAGGATTCACGATACAGCTTCACCATTAGTTCTTCAATCTGGTCGTTGTGATCCACAACGGATATATAAGGAATCTGATTTTGTGCCAGATCCATCAGATGTTGAATGATTTCTTTTTCCTGAATGACGGATGTCAGTGTGTTGATCAATTCAGCATTGAAGAGGCAATTATATAGAATTAACGGATGCTCGGTTACGTTGGTGCTCACAGGACGGAAAACATGAGGGACACCGACAGGAATGACAAACAGCATCCCCTTCGTCACCGGAATGACATCTTCACCAATATGATGAAAGCCCTTTCCTTCGGAAACATAGCTATACTCAATAAAATCATGTGCGTGAAATGGAAGTACAAAATCTTCAGAGCAACGATTGACGAAAAGCTGCAGATGGTTATGCAGAAAGTACTCACTTTTCATAAGTTGTACAGATGAATTCACAAGTAACCTCCTCGCACAGATGGCTGAACTACCGGATGAAATAGTCCTGATTACCGGGTATTTACGACAACAGGGTCGATATAATTATATCGTAACCCCGAATGGGAAGCCAAGATGGAAAGGACGATCTGCTAATGTTCAACGTTAGTCACCTTCGCTGTGAGTATAGAATTAATCCGATTGGCCTCGACTTAAAATCACCGCGTTTAAGCTGGCAGCTGCAATCGGATCGTCGGAACTGCATGCAATCCGCATACCAGATTCAGCTGTCATTGACGGAAGATTTTGATGAGATTGCATGGGATTCTGGCGAGATAAGCACGGATCAATCCATACATGTGGAATTAAACCATTTTCAGCCTTCTCCGCGAACGCGATATTACTACCGAATTCGGGCCTGGGATGATGCAGGAAAGGAATCCGGTTGGTCCGAAACGGCTTATTTTGAAATGGGACTGATGGATAGCAACAACCGATGGAAAGCGGAATGGATTACAGCTCAACCAGCGGACGATGGGGAAAGGTCATGCCCGCGAATGCGCAAGCAGTTTAATGTGAAACAATCGGTTACGTCTGCCAGAATATATGTGACAGCACTTGGATTATACGAGTTGCATATGAACAACACAAGAGTAGGAGAAGATTATTTTACACCGGGATGGACTTCTTATCGTAAGCGATTACAATATCAAACTTATGATGTTACCCACCTGCTTCAGAATGGACAGAATACTTTAGGTGCTAATCTGGGAGATGGCTGGTACCGAGGGTATCTTGGCTGGAACAAAGAACGGGAGATATTTGGTTCAACGTCCGCATTGCTGCTGGAACTGCATATGAAATACGAAGATGGATCAGAGGAATGTATTCTCTCCAACGGGGAGTGGACGGCTGCTCCAAGCGCCATTCGTATGTCGGACATTTATATGGGGGAGACGTATGATGCTCGACTGGAGTCCGATTGGTCGGATTCATCTCAGACGAATTGGTCACCCGTGAACGTACTGGAGCATCCCAAAGATATCATCGTTGCGCAGGAGAACGTACCCGTCACCCAAGTCGAACAGTTGCAGCCAATCGCCTTGCTAACAACCCCACAGGGAGATCGTGTAATAGATATGGGGCAGAACATGGTTGGATGGGTGAAATTCAGCCTTCAAGGTGAGGCGGGTCAGACGGTGGAGCTGCACCATGCTGAGATATTGGATCATGAAGGCAACTTTTACACCGATAATCTTCGCGCAGCCAAGCAGTGCATTCGCTACACTTGTAAGGGAGATGGAGTGGAAACTTTTGAACCGCATTTTACGTTCCAAGGGTTCCGATATGTGAAGCTGGTTGGCTTCCCGGAACACGTTCGTCTGGAGGAGTTCACCGGAATAGTGCTGCACTCGAATATGGAGCAAACAGGTCAGTTCTCGTGCTCCAGTCCACTGGTGAACCAGCTGCATCACAATATATTGTGGGGGCAAAAGGGGAATTTCCTTGATGTGCCGACAGACTGTCCACAGAGGGATGAACGGCTTGGGTGGACCGGCGATGCGCAGATGTTTGTCCGCACGTCGTCCTACCTGATGAACACGGCTCCCTTCTTCACTAAATGGCTGCGGGATCTGGAAGCGGACCAGGGAGAAGATGGCGGTATTCCATTCTTCGTTCCAGATCTGAGAAGTTCCACCTCAGAAGGATGGGGAGACACCAGCCATTCTTCTGCCGCTTGGGGTGATGCAGCAGTCATCTGTCCATGGACCATCTATGAGATGTACGGGGATGCCAGATTACTGGCCGAGCAATATGAGAGTATGAAGCGCTGGATTGAATACATTCACGTACAGGGTAACAATCCATATCTGTGGAACACGGGATTCCACTTTGGCGATTGGCTGGGACTGGACTCCAAGCCCGATAGTTATGTGGGCGCAACGGACACGGACTATGTAGCATCTGCATTCTATGCCTATTCGGTTTCGTTAACTCAAAAAGCGGCTGAGGTCCTTGGAAAGACAGACGATGCTGAATATTACAAGCAGTTGCATAAGAACATTGTTCATGCGTTTCGAAATGAATTCGTGACTCCAGCCGGCAAAATTGCTGTTCCGACGCAAACAGCGCATGTTCTTGCGCTTCAATTTGACCTATTGGACGCCACTGCTCATACTCGTGCTGTTGAACAATTGGCAAAACTCGTGAAAGAGGCGGGCAATCATCTTACTACAGGATTCGTGGGCACACCTTATCTGAATCCGGTACTGAGTGATTCAGGTCTTCACGACCTGGCATATATATTACTCTTTCAAGAGGATTATCCGTCCTGGCTGTATCAGGTGACTCAAGGTGCAACGACTGTCTGGGAACATTGGGATGGGATCAAAGAGGATGGCAGTCTTTGGAGTGCTGATATGAACTCATTTAACCACTATGCGTACGGTGCGATTGGAGAATGGTTGTATCGTTATGTTGCCGGCATTCGGTCCGATGAACATCAGCCAGGATTCCGAATGGTGCATATCGAGCCGCAACCCGGACCGGGACTGGATTGGGTGGAAGCGAGTTTGGAGACGATGTATGGTCAGGTCGCATCCAGTTGGCACCGACTGGCGGATAACGAAATGGAGATACGGGTGCATATTCCCGTTAATACGACAGGCACGGTTCGTTTGCCTGGAGCTGGTGGTCAATTGATTCTGGAGCAAGGGAAACCTTTGGAGCAAGTGAGTGAAGTTCAGGATATTCAGAGTATTGGAGACGATACCGAAGTCACACTGGGATCTGGAAGTTACCAATTCACGTACAAATACTTTAATGCGGGGAAGGAAGAGGATGCGCAAGAAGCCAGATTGACAGAGTCTGTATAATAATAGAATAAGCAGAAAGATGTACATTTGAAGAGGGTCTGCTCACACGCAGATCCTTTTTCGAACTTTCCTTAAAGGTGAACAACGAAAGGAGCATAACCATGGCAAAACCTGCCTTCAAAGATGCACCTTTACGTCGTGAGATTGAGGATCTGGCTAAGCAAAAGGATCACCATACACTGGCCTGTTGGGCTGCGGAGTGTGCTGAACGTGTCTTGCCTATATTTGAGGCGCAGCAGTTGGAGGATCGCCGAGCCCGTAATGCCATTGCCGCAGGACGCGGTTGGATCCGTGGTGAGATTACCATGGTTGATGCTCGAAAGGCGGCTTTTGCAGCTCATGCTGCTGCACGGGAAGCCGATAATGTCGCTGCCTCTGCATCATCTCGTGCGGCGGGGCATGCAGCTGCAACTGCTCATGTGAAGGAACATGCGGTACATGCTGCAACGTACGCAGTGAAAGCTATCTTTTATGAATCTCCGATGGAAGAGCAAGAACAGCGTATCCTGGAGGAGAGAACGTGGCAATATCAATATCTGTTGGGAGGGAATACGGACCATGGGGAAAGAACACGTTAGATTAATTAAACCATCACGAGCATATAAGGAAGCCTATTTGGCATTTTATGAAGACTGGGTCAAAAGTGGAGAGTTGATGGTACCTTGGGTCATTTCCAAAGATCCTTATGCGTTCGATGAGATGTTGGCGTTTTTGCAGCGCAATGAACAAGGGATCGACATCCCGGACGGCTGGGTCAAAGACAGTACATACTGGCTGGTCACGGAGAGACAACAAATCGTGGGGGCCGTCAATATAAGGCATGAGCTTAACGACAAATTGTTCAACAGCGGAGGACATATTGGTTATGGCATTCGTCCAGGAGAGCGGCAAAGTGGCTATGGTTCCGAAATTCTCAGGCTTTCTTTGGAGAAAACAAGAGAGCTTGGAATTACCAAAGTATTGGTCGTATGCGATGCGATGAATGAGCCTTCCAGAAGGGTTATCCTTCGAAATGGTGGCATTCGTGATGAAGACTATGTGGAGTCCAATGGCAACGTAGTTGAACGATTCTGGATAGAAAATGTCGAATAATGCAGAATAATGATGTAATATAACGAAAATAATATAGATTATGATTGTATTACCCTCGAGTGCTGATTAAAATGAAGCATAGAATCTGGATTGCGGCCGGAAACTATCATCCCATATCAGGCACAAGTGAGGTTATCTTTATGAATCAACCGGTTAATCGGCCCCGGCGAATTGAGTATCTGGATCTCTATCGTGCTTTTGCCATCATGGCAGTGGTAGCTATTCATGCGACTTCAACAGCAGTTGCGCATTACCCCAAGCATACATTAGATCATGATGTGTATTACTTCTGGAACACGTTTTTGCAATTTGCCGTTCCAGCGTTTCTGTTCCTGTCCTCTCTGGTCTTGTTCTACAATTACAGTTCCAAGAAGTATGAGAAGGGCTGGATGCAAGCATTTTATAAGAAGCGATTATTCTATGTATTTGTACCCTATGTCGTATGGTCTCTTATCTATTTTGCCATCAAACAGCTGCTTGCTGGTAAAGAACCTCTGACACATGGTGTTCAGTTTGCCAAACAATTAGTGATGGGAACGGCCCATACGCACTTGTACTTTTTTCTAATTATCCTTCAGTTCTACATCGTTTTTCCATTGCTTCTGTCATTTACACGTCATCGTCTGTTTAATCGGTACTTGCCATTATTCTTTATTGCAGCTCAGGCGATATTCTATGCATTGCACTTGCAGTTTCACTTTGAACGAACAGGCAGTTTGTTACCCAGTTACCTAATTGTGATTGGATTTGGCGCATGGATTGGGTTGAACTTTGAGTGGGCATTGAAGAAACTGTATACTCACCGTTATGTGCTTATAGTTGCATTGTTGAGCGGAGGTGCCATTTTTATATATGGTAATGCTTATATCAAAACGACTCTTGCTCCGTACCCGGTGGTGACATACACGATGCTGTTTACCTTCCGAAATCTGTTTACACTTTCAGCTTGTTTGCTCCTGTTAATTATAAGTGAACGAATCGGTACAGGAAAACATATCGAGGTTCGTAAAGCTACGCGTGTTCTGGACTCCCTTGGTACAGTTGCGTTCGGTGTATTTTTAATGCATCCACTTGTGTTGCTCTTCTGGAGGCGTGAATTCACAGATGAACTGGCTCAACATTTCAGTCTGGGCATCATATGTTCTTATGTTGTGGCGCTTTTGATCTCATGGGTGTTCGCAATCGGATTGCGCCGGATGAAGTGGGGATGGGTACTGATTGGACGTTAAGTTAGAATAAACATACACAAGTGTTAAGCAAAGAGATTTCAAGCCCTCTACCATCGAGAGGATTACTTGAAACCTCTTTTTTATTTGCCCTTAACAAGGTAATATAGATTTTAATGTCCATAAAATTCAATTAATGGGATGAATATTACCTTGGTCAGGAGTGATCGAATGAAATTTGTAATTATTTTTGGACCGCAGGCTGTGGGCAAAATGACGGTTGGACAAGAACTGGAGAAGATAACGAATCCTGAAATTGTTTCACAATCATATGACGATTGAACTGGTATCTCCTTATTTTAGTTACGGTACACCACAAGGCAAAAGACTAGTGGGTCTGTTCCGTCAGGAGATTTTTGAAGAAGTGGCGAAGAGTGACCTGCCGGGTTTGATTTTCACATTTGTATGGGCGTTTGATTTGGCGAAAGACGGAGAGTACATTCGTCAGATCAGCGAGTTATTCGAATCTAATGGAGGCCAGGTCTGTTATGTGGAACTGGAAGCTGATGCATCGGAAAGATTGGAGCGGAATAAAAGTCCGCATCGCCTGTTACATAAGCCAACAAAGCGTGACATCGCGTGGTCTGAGCGAGATTTGCTTGATACGATGAAGCTTTATCGATTGAACTCGGCACCGGGAGAAATCACACATGAACACTACATACGGATTGATAACACACACAAGAGCCCGGATGAGGTGGCAAAGTTAATTCAGGAACGATTTAATTTGTGATCTATGAAACGTTTATCTTAGCAGAGTAGATATTTTATATGAGAGGGGCATTACATCATGTACTTTGTTTTATTTTTGCTCATAGGACTTGTTTTATGTTATTTGTTCCCATTTGGTCCAATAGTGGCCGGGGGCATTGTTTTTGCGCTTGTTGTAGACCAATACCGCCAGACGATGCATATGCGTGAAGATATCCGGGATATCAAGAATCATCTGGGGTTAATGAACAAAGGTGAGGCGCAAGAGTACGAGATGGATAAAGAATACACTCAAGTTGATCAATTGAGCTCAGAAGAAATGAACATGATTAATCGAAGAATCGAAGCGGAACTGGAGAAAGACAGCAAATCAATAAACCGTGAATCCCTGTAAAATAATTCTTGATTTGCTCACTCCTGTGAGTATATTTACCTAGATCGGGAGTCATGCTAATTCGATATTAACTTTTTGTTGCACTGTGTAGAATTTTGTAATATTATGAGGGAAGCGCGTACAACATATCGGGTTGTAACTGTTGAATCAGGCAAAGCCGTATACCTTGAGAAAAGGGATTGGTTTGTCTTTTTCTGTATATTGGAGTGATAAAGTGAAAATCGAGAAGGTGCTGAACAATAATGCTGTAGTTGCAATGAATGACGAACAGGAAGTTATTATCATTGGCCGGGGGATTGCTTATCAGAAGCGGGCGGGTGATATGGTTTCCGAGCAGCATATCGACAAGATATTTACTTTACAGAATGAAGATATTCAGGAAAACTTCAAGGCATTAATCTCAAGCATTCCTCTGGAATACATGAAAGTATCCGAGGAAATCATCGCTTATGCCAAACTAAAACTTGGCAAGAAATTAAATGAGAGCATTTACTTACATCTTACAGACCATATTCACTTTGCCATTGAGCGGTATCGCAAGAATCTGCCCATACGCAACGGGTTAATCTGGGAGACAAAGCAGTTATATAAAGAGGAATATGAAGTCGGAATGGAAGCGCTCAATATGATCTGTGATCAGTTTGGTGTGATCTTGCCCGAGGACGAAGCCGGTTTTATGGCACTTCACTTTGTCAATGCAGCTTTGAATGAGGAAATGCCCAACATCAAGAGTATGACGCAGGTCATGCAGGAAATCTTGACAATCATCAAGTATCATTTCAAGATTGATTTTGATGAGAACTCACTGACATTTTATCGCTTTGTGACGCATTTGAAGTTTTTCGCCCAACGTTTGGTGAAGGGAAAACATTACAAGAGCAACAACGATGATGAACTGTTCCTGATGATTCAGAAAAAGTATCCAGCAGCGCACAAGTGCTCGGAGAAAATCAAGAAATTCATTGAAAGCAACTACACGTATCAACTAACTGACGAAGAATTGATGTACTTAACGATCCATATTGAGAGAGTTGTGAATGCAACTTCTGAATAATCCCATAGATCAGCTTGCAGGGTTGCAACCACTAGGGCAAAACCTGAACGCTTGAATGACAGAACATACCGTTAACCGGATGTTCCCTACATTCAGATGTTCAGGTTTTTTTATTCTCTCCAATATGCTTTGAATCCGTGTTTATCCAGAAAGGAAGAAAAGACTTCATGAAACACGAGCAATTAGCCAAAGACATTCTGTCTGGCGTTGGTGGAAAACAGAACATTAACAGCGTGGTGCACTGCGCGACCAGACTTCGTTTCAAATTAAAAAATGACAATAATGCCAAAACAGACGACCTCAAAAATCTGCCTGGAGTCATAACGGTAATGCAAAGCGGTGGGCAGTACCAGGTAGTCGTGGGTAACGAAGTGTCTGATGTGTATAAAGCCTTGCTACAGGTTGGTAATATGAGTGCGGATGAACCGGTCTCTAGTGATGATGAGTCTGAATCTTCCGGTAAAAAAGAAGGTCTTCTGGGTCGGTTTATCGACTTGATCTCGGGTGTATTTACACCAATTCTCGGCTTGCTAGCTGCAACAGGGATGATTAAAGGATTCCTGTCCATGTTTACTTCTCTCGAATGGCTTGACCCGGCTTCAGGAACATATCAATTGTTGAATGCTGCAGGAGACTGCTTGTTCTACTTCTTCCCAATCTTCTTGGGTTACACCGCAATGAAAAAATTTGGTGGATCTCCATTCCTGGGGATGGCCATCGGAGCTTCGCTGGTATATCCGGCCTTAACCGGTCTTAGCGGTGGAGAGCCATTGTATACGCTGTTTGCAGGCACGTTGTTTGAATCACCGATTCATATCACGTTCCTGGGTATTCCTGTTATCTTGATGAGCTATTCCTCATCCGTAATTCCGATTATTATTGCTGCTTATTTCGGAGCAAAAGTAGAAGCTTTCTTCAAAAAGATCATTCCGTCTGTTGTGAGAACGTTCCTCACGCCATTCTTTACGATTCTGATTGTTGTACCAGTAACATTCCTATTGATTGGTCCAATCGCGACATGGGCAAGTCAGTTGATTGGTGCCGGCGTATCGGGCATCTATGACTTGAGTCCATTGGTAACCGGAATTGTTGTTGGTGGATTGTGGCAAGTATTGGTCATCTTCGGATTACACTGGGGAATCGTACCAATCATGTTGCTCAATCTGTCCACACTGAAAGCAGACCCTATTCTGGCAATGATGTTTGCTGCTTCCTTTGCTCAGATTGGTACTGTTCTTGGCGTCATGCTTAAAACAAAAAACACTAAACTCAAATCACTGGGTGTTCCTGCCTTCGTGTCCGGGATCTTTGGGGTAACTGAGCCAGCAATTTATGGTATTACATTGCCATTGAAGAAACCGTTCATTATGAGCTGTATAGCTTCTGCAGCAGCTGGAGGTATTATTGGATTCGCAGGTTCCAAAATGTTTGTATTTGCTTCCGGTATCTTCGGTGTTCCGGCGCTAATTAGTCCGACAGAAGGGATTAACTATCAATTCTGGATGGCCATGATTGCGACAATCATTGCTTTTGTATTAGGTTTTGTTCTCGTGTATGTTTTCGGGTTCAAAGATCCTGCTAATCCAGAGGCTGCCAAACAGACTCCAGAGCCGGTAAAAGAAGAGAAGGCTGCACTTGAGCCTAATCCAAATAATCGCTACGAAATTTCCAGCCCGATGACGGGTGATGTGGTTCCGCTGCAAGAAATTAATGATGCCACATTTGCTGGTGAGCATATGGGTAAAGGGATTGCTATCCGTCCAACCAGTGGAAGAGTAGTATCTCCAATTAATGGTGTTGTGCAGACGATATACCGTACCAAGCATGCGATTGGACTTGTAGATGATCAAGGTGTAGAGATTCTGATCCATATTGGTCAGGATACGGTACAGCTTAAAGGTCAGCATTTCACTGCACATGTGAAAGACGGAGATCGTGTGAATGTTGGCGACCTGATCGTTGAATTCGATCTGCAGGCTATTATTGAGGCAGGATATGAGACCGTAACTCCGATTATTGTAACGAATACTGCAGATTATCTGGACGTGGTCGCAACGACAGAGCGTAAAGTGCAAGAGAAGGATAAATTGGTTACCGTTATTGGCTAATTCTGTTTCAGGTGCAGGGACAACTTCGATTCATTCGAAGTTGTCCCTTTTTTTCATTTCCGGTAGCTTCGATATATTTTGTAATATCTCAAAAATAAGTGTTGCAAATGTAGTTCAGATGTACTATGATGAGTTCAAGAAGTAAGCGCATACATTAATCGGGTTGTAACTGTTCAATCAGGCAATTCCGACCTTCCTCAGCTTTGAGGATATGGGATGCAACTTACCTTCGTTATCCAAATAATTAAATACCAATGTGTACAGCCTTACAGGGTTGCAACCGTTAAGGGCAAAACCTGAATTGCTGAATAACACGACTGATTTCCGGACGATCCGGTATGTTGTGTATGTTCAGTGGTTCAGGTTTTATTTGTTTCAAAAGTCATGGGGAGTCTACTTAGAGAGGGAGAATTACAATGAGCAACTACGATCAATTGGCTAAGGACATTCTGTCACGTGTAGGTGGTCGCGAGAACGTAAACAGTGTATTCCATTGCGTAACAAGACTGCGGTTTAAACTGAAAAATGAAAGCGTAGCCAAAACGGAAGAACTTAAAAATCTGCCAGGTGTTATTACCGTCATGCAAAGTGGTGGACAATATCAAGTCGTTATCGGCAATGAAGTGCCGGATGTATATAAAGCGGTCGTTAAAGTAGGGAATTTCCCAAGTGAAGGACAAGTTGAAGAGGAAGCGGACAACTCAGGCAAAAAAGTTGGGTTGTTCAGCCGATTTATCGACATGATCTCCGGTGTGTTCACACCGCTACTCGGTTTGCTCGCTGCAACGGGTATGATCAAAGGTTTCACAGCCATGTTTTTATCATTCGGATGGATTACAGATACCTCCGGAACGTACCAATTGTTGAATGCAACAGGTGACTGTCTGTTCTACTTCTTCCCGATCTTCCTGGGTTACACTGCAATCAAGAAATTTGGCGGTTCACCGTTCCTGGGTATGGCGATAGGTGCTTCATTAGTTTATCCTACGCTGTCCGGTCTGACTGCTGGAGATCCACTGTACACCCTGTTTGCAGGTACATTGTTTGAATCACCGATTCACATCACGTTCCTGGGTATTCCGGTTATTCTGATGAGCTATTCAACATCGGTTATTCCAATCATTATCGCTACATTCTTCGCTGTTAAAATTGAAAGATTCTTTAAAAACATTATTCCTAAAGTCGTTAGCACGTTCCTTGTTCCATTCTTTACTTTGCTCGTTATCGTTCCGGCAACATTCATTCTTATTGGTCCAGTATCCACTTGGGCAGGCCAATTGATTGGTGCAGGAGCAACAGGTATTTATGATTTAAGTCCAGTTGCTACAGGTTTGATTATTGGTGGATTGTGGCAAGTGTTTGTACTGTTTGGTCTTCACTGGGGACTCGTGCCGGTTATGCTTCTCAACCTGAGCACATCCGGAGCTGACCCGGTGGTTGCGATGTCTTTCGCCGCTTCCTTTGCTCAAACAGGTGCTGTACTTGCCGTAATGTTGAAAACCAAAAACACGAAATTGAAATCATTAGGTATTCCTGCATTCATCTCGGGTATCTTCGGTGTGACTGAGCCAGCCATCTACGGTCTGACACTTCCACTGAAAAAACCGTTTATCATGAGCTGTATTGCAGGTGGTATCGGTGGCGGTATCTTGGGATTGGCCGGTTCGAAATTATACATCTTTGGTGGACTGGGCGTGTTCGGTTTCCCAAGCTTCATTAATAAAGCAACAGGCGTTGATTCAGGATTCTATATGGCTCTGGTTGCATGTGGTATCGCGTTCATCCTTGGTTTCATTCTGACGTACGTGGTTGGATTCAAAGACAAAGTAGAAGCTACACCAGCTCCAGCACCAGTACTTGATCCAAATCCGAACAGCAGATACGAAATCGTAAGCCCAATGGCTGGTGAAGTTGTTGCACTGAACGAAATTAATGACATAACGTTTGCAGGAGAGCACATGGGTAAAGGGATTGCAATCCGTCCAACCAGTGGCAGAGTGGTATCTCCGATCACAGGTGTCGTTCAAACCGTATATCGTACCAAACACGCCATTGGTCTTGTAAGCGATGATGGTGTAGAGATGCTGATCCATATTGGACAGGATACGGTAAAGCTGAAAGGTGAACATTTTACAACCCATGTAAAAGACGGAGACCGTGTTAACGCAGGTGACCTGATTGTTGAGTTTGATCTGCAAGCGATTAAGGATGCAGGATATGAGACGGTTACACCGATCATTGTCACTAATACTTCAAATTATCTGGACGTTGTAGGAACCAAAGACGCATCCGTTCATGAGAAAGATAAACTGATTACCGTATTAAGCTAATTGAAAATAAAGATGGTTTAGGAGGGACTACTCAATGAATGAAAAGTTTACAGCCTTCCCGGAGAATTTTCTCTGGGGAGGAGCAACCGCAGCGAATCAATTGGAAGGTGCCTATCTGGAAGGTGGCAAAGGTTTAACAACTGTAGATCTGATTCCGATTGGTGCCAATCGATGGAATATTGCTCTGGGTAACCTGGATTCGTATGAGCCAAAAACAGGGGAATTCTATCCTTCACATGAAGCCATTGACTTTTATCATCGATATAAGGAAGATATTAAATTATTTGCAGAAATGGGATTCAAGTGCCTCAGGCTTTCCATAGCCTGGGCACGGATTTTCCCTAACGGTGATGAAGCGGAGCCAAACGAAGCAGGCTTGCAATTTTATGATGATGTCTTTGATGAGTTATTGAAATACAACATTGAACCTGTGGTGACAATCTGCCATTTCGATGTACCTGTACATTTGGTCGCGACATACGGCGGATGGAAGAATCGCGAGATGATTGGTTTCTTTGAGAAATATGCGACAACGTTGTTCAATCGATACAAGAATAAAGTGAAATACTGGATGACGTTTAATGAAATCAATATGTTGCTGCATCTCCCGTACATTGGAGCGGGTATTGTTCTTCAGGATGGTGAAAACAAAGAACAGGTTCTGTATCAGGCAGCACATCATGAATTGGTAGCGAGTGCACTTGCTGTTAAGGCTTGTCATGAGATCATTCCGGGTGCACAGATTGGTTGTATGTTAGCCGCTGGAATGGTGTATCCATACAGCTCTAACCCGGATGACGTGTGGAAGGCTATGGAGAAAGACCGTGAATCGTTCTTCTTCATCGACGTGCAGTCGAAGGGAGCATATCCGGGTTATACGAAAAGATTTTTCAGAGAAAATGACATTCGGATTGACATGCAACCGGAAGATGCAGATATCTTGATGCAGAACACGGTCGATTATATCGGTTTTAGCTATTACGCAAGCCGGTGCACCAGTACAGACCCTGAGATTTTGAAAGATTCGACAGAAGGCAATGTATTTGGTTCGGTGAAGAATCCATATCTTCAAGCATCCGAGTGGGGGTGGACCATTGATCCGAAGGGGCTTAGAATTACGTGTAATCAGCTGCATGACCGCTATGGCAAACCTTTGTTTATCGTAGAAAATGGACTTGGGGCTACCGATGTGCTGCTGGACAATGACTCCGTTGAAGATGACTATCGCATCGAATATTTGAATAGTCATTTTGCCGAGATGGCTGAAGCGATTCAAGACGGTGTAGAGCTCATAGGTTACACAAGCTGGGGACCGATTGACCTGGTCAGTGCGGGTACCGGAGAGATGAAGAAACGTTATGGTTATATCTATGTAGACAGAAATAATGATGGCACGGGCACACTTCGCAGAGTGAAAAAGAAGAGTTTTCACTGGTACAAAGATGTCATTGCGAGCAACGGCGCACAATATTTCTGATACAAGGTGTTCGACGTTATGGAAAAGACAAAGAGCAGTCTCGTTATTACGGGATTGCTCTTTGTTTATGAGGGGATGAATTTGACCCATGATGTGGCTTTCAGATATAATTAAAAATTCAAGAGAATCTTGTCACTTAAGAAGGGAGGAGCATCCACTCATGAAGAAAAAATCACTTGCGTTTATATCTTCGGGATATGGATACTCCACTGCTGTCTTTTTCTAGAATCTATTCCAAGGGTGAGGTCTGCCCAAAATCGGAAGAAAACTAGGAAATAACGCAGAAAAATCTTAAGAATGACGAGGTAATCCAAATGAATATTGACAAAATTACTAGAACAAATCCAGCAAATATGCCAGCTCCTGTAGGTCAGTACACGCATATTACAAGGATCCCGAGGAATGCAGAGCTATTTGTGACTTCGGGTCAAATTGGAGCAGATCGTAATGGATTCTTTCCGGAGAGTCTGAATGAGCAAGTCACTAATACATTTAATAATATTAAAACAGTGCTCGAATCTGAGCGTTTAGATGCTGAACATATTATCAAAGTGAACGTATGGGCTACTGAGAAAATCGATTGGGATTTCTTTTATGCCGAGTGGGGACAGTTATTCGGTAATGATTATCCTGCAATGACGATTGGATATATTACAGAGTTGGGTCTGCCAGAGATAAAAATTGAGATAGAACTTTGGGCAGCAAAAGTTTAACATCGAATACATTTCATCCAAACCAAGGACATCTAACGTATAGATGTTCCTTGGTTTTTTGATTTGTGGAAAATAGAAGGGTATGCTCGCTCTATGAAATCATGAGCAAGAGTAGGTGCATTATGGTACCTGCAAGCTCTGATAGGCATTGAGTCGTCCATACGTCCAATAGATTCCGGAGCCTGATACCGGATCAGAAGCGAAGCACAACGCATCCCGAATCTGAGCATTTGTTTTCCCTTGTGCAGCGAGAAGTGCAGCCACTCCAGCCACATGGGGGGCAGCCATTGATGTTCCGCTAAGATAGGCATAGGAGCCACCCAGGTATGTGGATAGAATGGTATCACCTGGTGCAGCCATGTCCACCCAAGGGCCATAGTTGGAGAAATTGGATTTGAGATCGGAAGAATTGGTTGAAGCGACGGCAATTACGTTGGGATAAGATGCGGGTACGATGGGGAAAGAAGTGTTGTCATTACCGGCCGCAGCAATAATCACGGCTCCACGATCCCATGCATACTGTACGGCAGCTTGAAGGAAAGCATCTCCCATCGGTCCACCTAAGCTCAGGTTAACAACCTGAACACCATTATTGGCAGCGAAGACAAGCCCGTTACCGACATTGCCTACCGTTCCTTGCCCGTTGTTATTCAGTACACGGAGCGGAACGATGGATGCGAGCGGTGCAACGCCTGCGATACCCACACCATTGTTGGTGACGGAGGCAGCGATCCCAGCAACATGGGTGCCGTGGCCGTTTCCGTCCTCGGGAATGTTATCATAATCAACATAATCGTAACCCGGGAGGAGCTTGGAGGCTAATTCCGGATGATTCAGCTGTATACCTGTATCGATAATGGCGATTTTGACAGAGCTGTTGCTTTGCGTAATGTCCCATGCAGCGGGTGCATTAATTTTTGGCAGATTATACTGATAAGGAAAGAATGGATCATTAGGGGTGAACGAAGCTTCAACGAGGTAATTGGGCTCTGCATGTTCAATTAGCTCATGATCTTTGTAATGTTTCAGCATTCTGTACATTTTTTTACGGGATTCCATGCGGTACCAGCCTAAATCTTCATAGGTCTCAGCGACCTTACATCTCCCTTTTTTGTGCAAAGAGTGCATCTCATCCTCGGTTGTATTTTCCTTGAATTTGATTAGGAGCTGGTTTGGCGCGTGAGGATGAAACTGACTCTCTGCCTGATGGTCCAGATAACGATACACGTACCCGATTGCAAGCAAGATGGTAGCAAAAATACCTAACCATAACCACATGAGCGTTTCCCCCTCCAATAGAGATTAAGACACGCCTTATCGTATGCGAACTCTATCAGACTGCGCGGGCACTCTTTCAATTTGGATAGTAGTGTAGATAGATTGATTGGGCGAGGTAATTTCGGTAAGATGAAATGAAGAGAGCGGATCTGGCATGGAACAAGATCAGGAAAGGCCGAAAGGCAGCTTTCAATACACAGGATAAGGAACGTGGATTTTTTGACACAACTTCAGATACCGACAGTAGCACCTGTTCAGGCACATCAGATTCATGATGCGATTAATTTTGCCATGCGTGTACGCAGAGAAGTGTTTCCCATGATGGATCATACGAGATTACCTGTGGACTTTGAGCAGTTCAGAGAACACTATCTGGACTCCGACGATGCGATCTTTCTCGTTGCAATGGTGGGGGATGTGGACATCGTCGGCTCTATTGGGATTTTGCCATATGATGGACGTATTGAAGCCGTGCAAGGTCGATATGTAGCTCAATCGGCTGCCGAAATAGTAAAATGTTATGTAGATCCCGCGTATCGTAGGTTCGGTATTGGTTCGATGCTGGTGAACGAACTGGAGAACGTGGTGAAGGATATGCACTATACGACGCTGTATCTGCATACACATCGCTTCTTGCCAGGGGCCGTGGATTTCTGGAAACGTCAGGGATATACGATTATTACCGAGCAAGACGATGACTGGCAGACGGTACATATGGACAAGTTGGTGCGTAAGTGACCATTGGAATCATTGCAGGAAAATGACACAGCGATAGGGGAGATCAATCCATGTACACAAGTCTGATTGAGAAACTGGAGCATACCGAGGTTATACGCTGGTTCCCGAATCATCAAGTTCAAGAGAGCTGGATTAGCGAAGTGGAACAGGAATTGGGCTTTCCGTTACCTCCGTCCTATCGTTGGTGGCTTCTGAATTACGGTGAAGCGATGTTAAACGGGACAGAAATTCTGACCATTACATCTCCAGAACACCGAGATTATACGGACGCTGACATTTTGTATAGATACCGACTTACCGATGAAGACGCGAAGAAGGAAGGGAAGTTGGAGCTGTTTGTACCGGACGAGGATGAATATTACTATTTTGATACGCGGACGGCTGATCACCTTGGGGAGTACAAAGTGATGCGTTTGGATTACTTTAATGGAGAACCTGAAGTGTACGCGGATTCTTTTGCCGGATTTTTGGAGAAGTTGATCGATCAGCGAACACCTCGGAATCGGTAAATTGGTATTAAAAACAGAGACATGACATATATGAGATACATGATGGGGGCATAAGCAGATGAACGAAACGAAGCGGAAAATTGTTTTTATTGATATTGATGGCACATTGGTCGACGATGACGGAAGCATTCCGTTGTCAGCACAGAAGGCTTGCAAACAGGCAAGGGAGAATGGACATCTGCTCTATTTATGTACAGGCCGCTCCAAGGCAGAGATCTATGATTCCATCTGGGATGTCGGATTTGACGGTCTGATTGGTGCAGGCGGAGGCTATGTGGAGTTTGGCAAGGATGTGCTCTATCACAAAAGGGTAACAGCGGAAGATGTTCGCCATATGGTCGATTTCTTCAATGAACACGGTATTGACTTCTACCTTGAATCCAATTCGGCATTGTATGCGAGTAGCAATCTGCAGTCTCATCTGGAACGCCGCATCTACGGTGATGTGGAGAATGATCCTGTAGCCAGAGAGAAGAAGGAACTGAAGCCGCACCCGTTTATTGCCGGATTGACATATGGAGAGGCAGATCTGTACAAGGATGACGTGAACAAAGTATGTTTCCTGGAGAGCTCAGTTATCCCGTTCGACCGAATTAAGCAGGAGTTTGCAGGTAAGTTCGAAGTCATTCAATGCACCGTGCCGATCTTTGGTGAAGGAAGCGGTGAACTGATGATCCCTGGTATTCACAAAGCCGTTGCGATTGCAGATCTGTTGGAGCATCTAGACATGTCCCAGGAAGATACATTCGCCATCGGCGATGGCATGAATGATGCGGAGATGCTGGAATTTTGTAAGGTCGGAATTGCCATGGGCAATGCAAAGCCAGGTCTGAAAGCCATTGCAGATGATATTACTGGAACAGTTGAGGAAGATGGCTTGTATCATAGTTTTGTGAAGTATGGTTTGATCACGTGATAAAGAAATGAGGCAATCTAGTGGCGGAAGGACATGATGTTGACTATATAACGAAGTTGAGAGATAAAAACGGTTAACACGTACATCCTTTGTCCCAAACCTTATTTTAGACCCTGCATATATTATTGCAGGGTCTTTATTTTGGTTTAAACAGATCAATTTTATTTTTTTTACAAAAGGGTTCTAATCAAACCATAACATCTAAGTGAAGGAGATAATCGAAATGGCCATTTTGTCAACCGGACCTATTGAGAATAATACCGTCAGTGATGTACGGCCAACACAACAAGTTACAGTTAAAATCGATAACAGGAATTCTCTGGATGGATCCGTTGTTTTGATACAAGGGTATAATTTGAACTCTACGAGGACTTTATATGTCAGCGAGCAGATTTCAATTGATCCTGATCAGGTAGTGACAAGAACTTATTTTGCCAATCTTGATGCGTTTGAATTTGTCTTTACAGTTGAAGGTGTAGCTATAGAGCAGACGGAGATTTCCGTGTGGGGCAAAAATGAAACCGGCCAGCTTGTTGCCGCACATCGATTAGTTTCTTCCGAACTTGATGAACTTGAAATGGAGGGAGATAACACATCAGTCAACCGCATATATGTTGCCAATTTCAACAGTAACGATGTTTCCGTCATTAACGGCGAAACGAATACAGTGATTGCTACCATTCCGGTAGGCACGAATCCTGCGGGGGTGGACGTCAATCCATTAACCAATCGTATTTATGTCGCAAACAGAACCAGTAATACCATTTCCGTCATTAATGGTGAAACCAACGCGGTAATTGCTTCTGTTCCGGTTGGGAATGAGCCTGGGGACGTAGCGGTCAATATAGCAACCAATGCCGTTTATACAGCAAATTTTAATTCATTGGACATCACTGAAGATGTAACCGTCATTGACGGATTGACCAACACGGTGATTGACGCCATTACTATTCCGGGACTCAATTTTTTGACTGGTATAGGCGTCAATTCATTAACCAATCGAATCTATGCAGCTAATTTTAATTTTGATGCTGTGTCTGTGATCGATGGAGTAACGAATACGGTGATTGCTACGATCCCCGTTCAGGTTAATCCATTCCGTATAGGTGTTAATCCAGGCACCAATCGCATTTATGTATCGAATTTCACCAGTAATACGGTTTCCGTTATTGATGGATTGACCAATACCGTGATTGATACCATTCCGGTCGGCGTTACGCCAGCTGAAGTAGCTGTTAATACTTCCACAAACGCCATTTACGTACCCAATCGAGACGCAGATAATGTTTCAGTAATTAGCGGATTGACCAATATCGTGATTGCTACTGTGCCGGTTGGGGTTAATCCAAACGGAGCGGGCGCCAATCCGTTAACCAATCGAGTTTATGTAAGCAATCAAGATGATAATACCGTTTCTGTGATCGATGGCGAAACGAATACGGTAATTGATGTCATTCCGGTGGGGGCACGTCCATTCGCAGTAGGTGTAAATCCGTAGAAAGGTGGGGGGATTTGGATGAAAGAAGTTATAACGGCATCAGACTTAATGGAGCAGCTGATCACCATGAACAAAGAGAATTCTTTATGCCAAGTTAGGATTCCAGGTAAGGGGATGTATGTAATTGTATTACAGGACGATTATTCAACTGTACCATCTTCAGAACAAATGTTGAATGATACAGAGAACGAAGCGAGCGAAAAAATCGGTTCTGAAGTAAAGAGGAATCCGTTTCTCTAAGTGATAATTAGAATCGTGAGTCTTGAATGATCAGATCAGAACGAGACAGGCATCTCCTCAATGGAGGTGTCTATTTGCATAGTACTCAGACTACAGACAAGATCCAGTAAAGAACAGCACTAAATGTTCCAACACAGAGGCCAACAAGGAGCCCAAAAAGAATCACGAATTTTTTCCCGTTCATAGATATAGATGACCCTCCTTTTGACTTTATTATTGCATAACTCCCAATGAAAGTTTAATGTGAATTTTGCAAACAAGCAATTTATTAGTTGCTGGTTGTCGAAATGCATGAAATATAAAGTTGATACATGGAAGATGCTCCAACGAGGCAGATCAGCTATTGAACTTGCGGAAGTTCATTCAACAGATCGTTGAAACGAAAAAAGCCTACAAGGAACTGCCTGAAGCTGAGGGCGGTTATGATTGAATGGAATGGATTTCCGTATACATTTTGATCGACCTTTTAACAATTCCTCTCTTCTGACCGATATATAATAAGTACATCTATGTAATCAGAAAGTGAAAGGAGTGCAGAACATGGATATTGCAGCATTATCAATGGCAATGAGCCAAGCTTCAGTAGTGCAGTCGGCAAGCTTGCAAGTGATGTCGATTACGAAAGACATGGCACAGCAGCAAGGCCAGCAGATGGCGGAAATGTTGAAGTCAGTGCCTGCTCCTCATCCCAATCTGGGTGGAAGTCTCGATCTTTCAGTTTAGTTGAAATTACAGCATGTGTCCTCATGTAACACCCATTGCAGCAAGCAAAACCCAAACAGCTCCAATTCGAATGAATTGAAGCCGTTTGGGTTGTTTTATTCTAAATACTCATTCCGAAATTACGATCTTTTTATTACGATCTTCTCAGCGAAACTTTGACAAACTTGGCAATCTGCCTTCAAAGGGCAGTGTATCCTTCAATGTCCATAACTCATCGTAACTGGAAATCTGAAGATCGGCTTTGGACAAGTCCTGATTGCCTGATCCCGGATTGCGATATCCGATGCAGCGCATGCCTGCGCTTTTGGCGGCCTGAACACCATTGCGCGAGTCCTCGATCACCAGACAATTCGAAGGGGATGCACCAATCATTTCAGCTGTGGTCAGGAAAATATCTGGTGCCGGCTTGCCGTTCGTAACTTCCTCACCTGTCATTCGCACCTCAAAGTATTGTCCAAGTCCGGTTTTGTCCATAATCAAATCAATCAGTGCACGTGGAGAGGAAGAAGCAACGGCTATTGGTACGTGTTGCTCATGCAGCCAGCTTAACCAGCGTTCCACGGAAGGCATTGCCGTCAGATTCGGATGGGCAAGCATGGTTTGCATCACATTATGCTGATGATAAGCAAATATTTCTTCCAGCGTAACTGTCAGCTGATGCTTGTCCAATACTTGCTGCCACATGGATTCCAATGTAACTCCAACATAGGTATGGTGTTCTTCATCAGGCACTCTTGCTCCAAAATGGGCAAAAGAGCTGCGCTCAATCTCGAAATAAATCGGTTCGCTGTCAATCAGTACACCATCCATGTCAAAAATGACCGCTTGAATGATGTCATCATTGGGCGCTCCCAGTCCGTTAGATTCTTTGTTTGCTGCCATGTTGTATTCCTCCTCCGGGATTGTGTAAACATATATCTCTAATATAATCCATTCATGGTTAACCTTCCACTTTAGAAACTGGAACCGCTGGATTGCAGCACAACTTTAATGGCATGTGAAGAGGCTTGAAGTGTGCGTCCCTGAATATCGCAGCCAAGTGTGCGGAATGCCTCTTCGTAATCCTCCAGCGGGAAGGAGTGGGTTATGATTTTTTTTGCCGGAATAATCCCTTGTTCAATCATATAATGTGCGGTAGCAAATGTCCCCAGAGAATCGATGGAACCAATAATTTTCAGACTGCGGTCCACAACTTCCTTGGGATTGAATGATGTGTTTCCATCTCTCAGACCAACCAGCATCAGGTAACCTCCGCTGGCGAGCTGGGAAAGCACTTGTGTGCCCACAACACCTGTCGTATCCACGATCATATCAACCTGATGGGTTGCTGGTGACAGCGAATCTATTGCATTTTCGAAGGATGAATGAACCTCCCAACGGTCTGGTGCAATGGAACCGGCAATGGCTAAGCGTTCTTCGGAGATGTCGACCAGACAGCCGGTAACCCCTTTGGAAGCGAGCGCGTAGCTGTACAGAATGCCAATCGGGCCTGCGCCGAGGATGATCGTTCTGAAATTCGGCAGTAAATGAATCTGATTAATCCCCGTCAGCATACAGCTGAGCGGTTCCGTCAAAGTCGCTTCCTCATAGCTCACATGATCCTTCAATTTGTACAAAAAACGATCCTCGGTCACATAATAATCTGTAAATGTTCCGTCAGCACTCACACCTGTCTCGGTAACAGACTTGTGTGTGCAATGATTTTGTCTGCCTGTTCTGCACATGTCACATTGTCCGCAATAGTAGGTAGGGTCGATCACAACACGGTCGCCCGGTTGTAATGTCGTTACCGCAGAGCCAACATCAATGACTTCCCCGGCAGACTCATGACCGAGAATGACAGAAGGAACCGCATGATATTTGCCGCTGACAATACCGAGATCGGTACCGCATACGCCTGTCGCCCGAATACGAACCAACACCTGATTATCTCTCGTGATTTCCGGAACAGGCCGTTCCTCAAGTGCCACATCCCAAGCCGATTTGTATACCAATGCAAGCATGGTATAACCTCCTTATAATTATATAAAATATAAATATAGCGATTCATCTTAAAACAGTTTTTGACAAGATACGAAAGTAGTGAAGGGACGAAATCGATTCTGGAGAAGCGAAGCGTTCGCCTCAAAGCTTTCTGAAAGAAAGCTGCTTCGGAAGCATACGCTATCAACGGGTTTTTCCCTTGGGAAAAGGGGAATCAAAAAAATCCGGGGATAACAGCGATCGAAAGGTTGTTCTGTTTGCGTAGTGTTCGAGTGTAATATGAATTACTCACTAATGAACGGTGGCAAGCACTGAATCCAGCCGCTCTACAATCTCAACCAGTTCGTCTTCGGTTGTGGTAAGGGAAGGCCGGACCTTAACAACGTTGCCGAAGCCATATCTTGAACTTCTCAAGATCAGATGCTCATCTGTAAAAGCGCGGTCAACAATGGCATTGGTTTTTAGCGTATCCGGTTCATTACCGTCACCTACGATCTCCAACCCCCACATTAACCCGACACCACGAGATTCACCGATACTTGGGTATTTTATAGCCAATTCATGCAGCAATTCACCCAAAATTTCACCTTTGCGTTTCACCGCATCCAGGAATCCGGGTTCGGATACGACTTCCAAGGTGGATTTGGCAGCGGTTACGGAGATCAGATTGCTTCCTGAGGTGAAGGAGTGTTCGTGCTTTTCGAGCACATTCAGCCGGGATTGCATTAATACCGCAGCAACAGGTACGCCGATACCGCCAAGACCTTTCGCAAGGGTAATCATATCAGGCTGGATATCAAACAGTTCGCTGGCGAACATGGTTCCGGTACGACCGATTCCGGTCTGTACTTCGTCAGCAATGAGAATAATATTGTACTCATCACACAGTTTTCGCAGACGTTTGAAATATCCGGCAGGAGGAATGATATTGCCGCCATTCCCGAGAATAGGTTCGATGATCATGCAGGCGACTGAGCCGGAACTTGCATATTCTATCGCATCAGATATAGCTTCAACGCATTGATAGCCGCAGTATCCATTTGAGGATTTAAATGGGCAGCGATAACAGTATGGGGCAGGTACATGGACAGCGTTAGCCACAGCTGAATTGGGGAACCGTTTCCGCCGGAAGGCATTTCCCGAAATCCCGGTGGCAAATTGGGTCTGTCCATGATGGGACAGATACAGGCTGATGATGTCTGTCGATTCTGTATACTTCTGTGCAATTTTGGTTGCACATTCGTTTGCAGTTGAACCGGTGATATCCCGCATCCATCCGGCATTAATGTCGTTTGGAGCATATTCGATTAAGTGATCAAGTACTTCATTTACGTACGGTTCGGTGAAGGAGGAAGACATATGCGTCAGATTGCCGACTTGTTCCTGAATTTTGCTGACAACATGTGGGTGATTATAGCCCAGTGACAGATTGAACGTGCCCGACACGCCATCCAGGTATTCAACACCTGAATCGTCAATCAACTTAATCCCTTTTCCGGCTATGAAGCGGTTGTTGGTTAAAGTTTGCATACGATTTCCTCCAATATAATGGTGTACTAGCTCGAACGAAGCTCAACAAAAATTCCGGATGATGCGGGCATCACCTCCCTTAAGAAAGGATGTTTACATTTCCTTGCTATGTTGTGCGAGAGCAGTACGTACTGCATTGTTTTTTACAGTCCATAGATGAGAGACCATCAATGTGAGCAGCAGGATCAGACAGAATCCGGCCAAAATCCAGATAGTATTCACGACAGGCCCTGTGCTCATACTCCATCCAGTCACATACTGCAAGATGGCACCTCCAATACCACCCGATGCGATCAGGATACTGGTTGTCCGCTCGGTCATACCGGGAATCAGAACATTTGCATAGACCAGTGCGATACAGAACAGCCCTGACATGAACAGACCGGTTCCGAAGATGAGCACATACGTTGCCCATTGTCCAGTTACAAATACCATAGCGACTGTGAACAAAAACGTGCCGATGGTACTCCAGATCAGGAAAGGCATATAGTTGACGGCTTCCGCTATTTTCCCGGAGAAAAGACGACCGATGATCATCGCAATCCACAGGATGGAGACACTCAGCGATGCGACAGATTCCTGAAGTTGAAGTCGTTCTACGAGAATGGAGGGCAGGAAGTTCATCAATCCCAGTTCCAATCCCATGTAGATGAAAAAGAAGATGACGAAGATCGTCAGCAGACCCAGATGTTTTCTCGAATATCGGGCTTTACCTGCTGCATGTGCCACTGTATTCTCGCCAGCCTGTTCCAGATACAGTGCGGCTGGCCGGGGCATAGTGATCCACAGCATCATGAGAACCAGTGACAACACGGCCACCGTATAAAAAGTAAGATGCCACAGATCCATCCAGATAAATAAAGCAGCGACAGCCGGGATGAGAAGTGCTCCAAGAGCAAAGAAGACATCCAGCTTGGACATGGCGACCGCCTTTTGATTCTCAGCGAATTCGATCGTGAATGCACCTACAGAGGGTTCGATAATACCTGAACCGAAACCTACAATAATCGTGAGTAGAAGAACTACAGGCCAGGATGGCAAAAAACCGAGTAATGTATAGGCGGCTACAATACAGATCAGAGCAAGGGTCAGCATAGCTTTTCTTCCGATACGGGCTGTCAGGGCAGGAGCTACAATTACACCGACAAGAAATCCAAGAAACTGCAGAAATAACAAAAATCCGCCATCACTGTAACCGCGCTCATAATGTGACAATAAAACAGGGAGAAGTGCACCTAGCACAACGCTGGTTATGCCGATTAACAGATAAAAACCGCAGCTTAGAGCGAATATTCTTTTCAAAAGCCTGCCTCCTAGTTGGATAAAAATTTTATATTATGTAATTAATGTTTATTTCATATATAACTTATACCATAATTGTGCAAATGTACATGCTTTTTGTTGTAAAATAATGTTAAATTTTGATGGGTGGAAATATTTCTCGTGATAAGTTTTTTCTAAAACGATTTCGTGTCGAAAGGATAGATATGATCCAATACATATGACCTTTTAACAGTGTTTGGCATTTGTATTGATCGAGGATAGTAAAACGTGCATATATAAAAAACGTTCCCTGTCTGAGTAGACGGGAAACGTTCTGATTAGCCGTTCTATATGATGATACCTGACTTCAACGTATCGCCATTAAGCAGTCTGTACAAAGAAAATTCCATCGAATGGTGCGTGAGCAGACGCGGGACCACTTCGCAAAAATAAATAACCGTTTGCATCGGGAAGACCCAATATATCCCGATAAGGATCAGGAAAATCTCCGGAATATATTTGACACACCAGTTGATGTTCCTCTACCAAATGGTCAATTCCTTTCACACCGTTTGGTAAAGTGGGAGAGAAAAATGAAAATGCAGGGAACTCCTGATCGTCTAACTCCGTTTCAATCAAACGTATGCCGCTTAACGGAATGGGTGGAACGGGACATACGGAAGTTAGTGGATGCGAAGATACCGAGACATAAGTGCATCCGGCGAGAATATTCTCGTTCCATTCCAGCTCATCTCCCGTATAGGTTACCTGATCCAGAAAGTATTCGGAGGCGGAGTAGGTCGAGAAGACCGAGATATATTTATCTTGTGGTAAAGAAGGGATATGGACCTGCTGTGAAAGTGTATTGCAATTGATGGAGAACAGATGCAGTAAAGGCTGCCCCTCAGGGTTGAGCGGCCAGTCGGAAACGTATGCAGTTTCTCCACCAATCCACATGCCAGAGTCTTGGTTTGGATCATTGGGGTCAACTGTAAATCGAGTAACTTTGTACATGAGAGACTCCTTTCAGAGTGTATTTTGGCTTTCCTATGTAATGTTGTATGTGTCTTCATATAACCATTCATTGCTTCGTTTCAGTATAAATGAGATGATGTGGAATGAAAATCAGTACAAGGTACTAACTCATTGCACGAAGCGAATGAACGTACCAGCACTCAAAGAACCAGTGGCAATACTATAGATGAGAAGCGGTGACATATGTTAATTAACAAATACATAAGTGAAACGGGATTCTGCTCCCGCAGGGAAACGAACCGTTTAATTGCAGCTGGACGCATAACGATCAATGGCAGGGTATGTGAAAAAGGGGCGGTAGTTGAACCTCACGATGTGGTACTCATTGATGGCAAGCAGATTCCTCGTAATGACAGCGAACCTGTCTACATTGCTTTGAACAAACCCATCGGTATTGTCTGCACAGCAGCAGAACATGTGGAGGGGAACATCATTCAATATATGAATTATCCTTCTCGCATATTTGCGATAGGCAGGCTGGATAAGGCATCTGAGGGGTTGATTTTGCTTACGAATGACGGAGGCATTGTGAACAAGATGATGCGTTCGGAGCATAATCATGATAAAGAATATGTAGTGACTGTAGACAAACCCGTAACCGACGAATTTGTAAAGTCCATGTCTAAAGGCGTTGAAATTCTTGACGTAGTGACCAAGCCCTGCGAAGTGTATAGGCAAAGTGACAATGTATTTCGTATTATTCTGACACAGGGTCTCAACCTGCAGATCCGCAGAATGTGCAAAGCTTTGGGGTACCGAGTCTTGAAGCTGGAGCGCGTGCGAATTATGAATATTACGCTGGATCAACTGGAGCGGGGGCAATGGCGTCATCTGGAGCAAGAGGAACTGGAGATTCTGCTGTCTCAATTAAATGAGATAAAATGAATGACTTCTGCTGCATGTCAACGTTGGTCAACCACGATGTCCAGTTTTATCAGTAAAAAATGAAGCAAACACTAACCCCTATGCGGATTAGTGTTTTTGTTGTTAAGCTTGTGTCCTTTTCGCTCTGAAATGTAAGAGCCAAATAGGGTTAAGAACGCCCCGAGTATAATCACCCAGGTTATCCGTTCCTGAAGAATTAGTGCAGATGACGCGACAGTAATGACAGGCACCAGATAGATGTAGACACTCGTTTTGATAGCTCCGAGAAGATTCACGGCCCGGTTCCAGGTCACGAAACACAACGCGGAGGCACCCAGACCGAGGTAGAGAAAATTGGAAAGATTGGTCATGTTCGTGAAGCGTCCGAGTTCCAAATGGAATTCAAACAGGAATAGAGCTGGCAGCATGAAGATCAGGCCATAGAAGAACACTTTGCGAGTCGCGCCAATGGTGTGATAGCGAAGCTCCCCAATTTTCCGCATTAGCACAGAGTAGATCGCCCATACCGCAGGTGCTATGAAAGCAAGCAGATCACCTATCGGATTCAGTTGCAGAATGAAACTGCCGTTCAGTGCGATGAGTAGGATGCCGCTCAAGGCAATCCCGAATCCGATAATGAAGCGGCGAGTTAACTTCTCACCATCTAAGAAGAAGTGTGCGAGCACGGCAGTGAAGAACGGGGCAATGGAGACAATAACACCCACGTTGGAAGCGGTTGTGTACACCAGAGCAATATTTTCAATAAGAAAATATAACGTCACCCCACATAGTCCTGCTCCGATAAATAACCATTCTTCTCTGAATGAGGCGATCCGCAGTGAACGTGGATAGATCAATAACAGTACCAAATACCCGATCAGGAAACGGAAAAATAATATTTCTACAGGAGTGAAATCAATCAACAGAACCTTCGTCGAGACAAAGGTAGTTCCCCAGATCAATATGGTAAATAAGGCGAGCATATGTCCGGTAGCGGCATTGCTGTTATGATGACTTGTCATACGATGTTAGTGGTGGTTCGTTTCAACTCCGAATCATGATTGAAGATACGTCTATATTGCTTTGGTGTCAGGCCGATCAGTTTTTTGAAAAAATTCGTAAAGTGGCTCTGATCACTGAATCCCGTCTGTGCGGCCACTTCAATCGGAAGCTGGCCTTGTTCCAACAGCCGTTTGGCTTGATTAATACGAATTGTCTCCAAGTAGCGGTAAGGTGATATCCCCTTCTGGCGAGTGAATAAACGCAGCAGGTGATATTTGCTCATCTCCGTCAAGTCGGCTAACTCGTTCAACGAGATGCTTTCCATGTAATGAGATTCTATGTAATCACATATGCGTCTGATCTCAGTAGTAACATCCTGTGTTGCAACGGGTGGTTCAGCATCCGAATAATCTCTCAGCAATTGATCCAGCAGAAAGAGTAATAATTCTTCTTTGCAAAAATCGGATTGCTCCTCCAGAATGATCTGGTGCAGCTCATGCAGGGAACCAACAAGTTCACTCTGGTAGAGAACGGGAGAGGTAAATCGTGGCAAGTAAGCTTGTCCAGTAATCTCTTTCGCATACTCTCGCATAACTTCAGACTGGATGTTGATACAGCGATAATCGAGGGTTCTTCCATCGACCTGTTCGCAGGCATGTGGATCATGTGGATTAAAGACAATCATGTCACCACTATTCAGAATGTATTCTTCGTTGTTGCAGACGAGGTGTCGCTTACCTTGCTCAATAAATCCAATGACATAATAGTCATGAAAATGATTGGGAAACTTCTGCATAATGCCTTCAAATTGATAAGCTTCCAGCTGTAGATCAGTATCAAATACAACAGTTCGAACTTCCCGAGTCATGATGCACCTTCTTTCTGGTATGTTAACGTCATTATAGGATGTAAAGAAGGGATTTTCTTGAACGATATTGCTATTGCTTCAAGTGTTTGGTCGGACAGATATCTTACAAAACAAAATACCCGCAATCCCCGAGGGAAAGCGAGCCCTTTGCTTAGTATAGTTGATTCACGAGTTCAAACCTATATATTATGAGACCAAATGTTCCTGGAACAATACGTACTTATTTTTTAATGTAGTGTAGCTAGTGCTTCAGGTGTAAAAGGCTGAATCTCGGATACGCGGCCTTCGCGTATTTTTGCAGCCCATGCCGGATCACCAAGGAGTGCACGTCCCACAGCTACCAGATCAAATTCCTGTTGCTCATATCGCTTCATGAGTTCGCCCATACCTGGATGTGTTGCTTTATCTGCTCCTGCTTCAGACTCATCTGGCATACCCACAGAACCAACGGTAATTGTGGTTCGGCCACTCAGTTTTCTTACCCAACCTGCAAATCCAAGCTCAGATCCTTCGAACTCGGGCTCCCAGAAGCGTCGTGTCGAGCAGTGGAAGATATCTACACCTGCATCAACCAACAAGCTGAGGAATTGTCCCAGTTGTTCGGGTGTGTCGAACAGTCTGGCTTGATAATCATTCATCTTCCATTGGGAGATCCGCATCGCAATAGGAAAATCAGGACCTACCGCAGTCCGGACTGCCTTAACAAGTTCAACCGCGAATTGTGTTCGTTTCTGAAGGTCGCCACCGTAGCGGTCCGTTCTCCTATTCGTTGTTTTCCAGAAAAATTGATCGATCAGAAAACCATGAGCACCGTGGAGCTCAATTCCATCAAAACCTATGCGTTGTGCATTAACTGCTGCATCGGCATAAGCTTCAATAACAGTTGCAATTTCTTCTTCCGTCATAGGCTCACTTACCTGATTACCTTCTATATCAATTCCCGATGGACTTAGAGATGCAGCTTCCGGGTGTGGTTGGGATCCTGAAGGACGAACAATTCCCATATGTAAAATCTGAGGGAAAATCTTGCCGCCGGCGGCATGGACTTGTCGAACCACTTCAGCCCAGCCTTGAAGAGCTGCTTCTCCATACATATGAGGGATTCTAGGCTCACTTGATGCAGATGGATGTTCAATGGTTGCACCTTCCGTAATAATTAAGCCAACACCTTGCTCTGCGCGTCGACGATAATATGCTGCTACATCGGCTCCCGGGACACCATCCGGGGAAAAAGCGCGAGCCATGGGGGACATGACAATTCGTGAGGACAGGGTTAATTTTTGAACGGTGTATGGTTGAAACAGAAGCTCCGTAGAAATAACGTTATGTTGTTGATTACTCAAACTAAGCACCTCCATTATTTTGCACCTTCAAGCGGGTACGAGTGCAATCTTAACAAGGTCTATAGGCATGCTCAACCAACAATCGGAGCATTTTGTTGCTTAAGCGAAAGACTCGGATTATTGTATTGTGTCTTTGCACTTACTTTCACTTGTTGAACAAATGGCACTTATCTATAATGAAGGAGTCTAGCCAAATATTTTGTGTACGAAGGAGGATTGGAACATGTCTGGTGTATTGTCTCCAAACTCGAATGATCCGCGTGTAATCCGCACGCGTCAATTAATTCTTGATGCGTTTTTAAACCAATTGAACCTTAAAAACTTCAGTAGTATTACCATTCAGAATATTACAGAGCAAGCCACAATCAACAGAGCTACATTCTACGCCCATTTTCAGGATAAATATGCGCTGCTCGAAGCTTTGTTATCGGATGCTTTTATGGAATATGTAACGAAAAGAGTGGATTCGGAAGCTCGATTGTCAGCCGAGTCCATGCAGCAGCTTATATATTCGTTATGTGATTACCACGTATCAAGCAATGAGTGTATTAAAAAATATGATACAGTTGCACCAATTATTGAAGAGAATATCAAAACGCAGCTGGAGCAGTTTCTTCTTCAATTCATGCTGCAAGGAGCGAGAGAAGTAGACCTTAAAACGTTGAAAGCTACTGCGACGATGTTAAGCTGGTCGATCTATGGAATAACGTATCGCTGGAATATCGAAGGAAGACAGGAATCGCCTGCTGACTTAGCCAAGAGAGTGGTACCCTATATTATGGGCGGATTGGAATTGTTGAATTGACTACCGAAATTGCATTACTATTCGATGGACATAGGAGGAATAACAAGATGTTTGAACATTTAGTTGTTTTTAAATTTAACGATAAAATCACATTAGCCAAGCAACAGGAACTGGTGGCTCAATTGCTCGCGTTACAGGAACAGATTCCGGGAATTGTCTCGCTGACAGCGGGAATCAATACTACGGAAGAAACGGATCGTATCCAAGGTTACACGATTGGCTTGCGAGTGACGTTTGAAGATCAGGAGGCATTGCGCGCTTATGGTCCACATCCAGCTCATCAGGCTTTTGTAGCTTCGCTAGATGGTTGGGTGGAAGATGTTATTGTGGTTGATTACCTGATCTAAAGCTGCGATTAAAGCAAAATAGTGAAAGGGAAGGGGGACTTACCATAAAGACGAGACATCAAGAGGAGTAATTCAAGATTGAATCATAATATGTGCATCGGAATCGTGACTTAAGACACTGTTACATCTAGTCCAAATTTCCTGTTGATGCTATAATTCATGAGGTATAAATTTCCTGGAGGAGGTCTAAATGGGAAGGGTATTATGTTGTGCATGAAAATAAAATTTTAAAGGATGTGCAGTGTTGAAGGGGAAATCGAAGACAAAGAGTTTAGCATTAATTTTATTCATTGGACTAGTGACTATTGTGTTATCTGCGTGTGGAAAGCCGATAACAGAAGAACTGTATTCAGAGACTGTCTCTCAGGATGTGAAGACTACGACTGAACTTACACAAGAAGATAAAGATTTCTATAGCATGGCAATTGAGTTTGCCAGCAGCGAAAATACAGACCTCTCGTCACAAACAGTGATCCAAATTATAAACGATGAAAAAGATAGACAGCGGAAGATTGAAGAAGAGAAAAAAAAGAGGCAAGAAGAAATTAAACGAAAACAGGAAGAAGCAGAAAAAGAAAAACAAACCCAATTAAAAGTTTTGAATGATTCATTAAGAGTAGGCTTACTTAAAAAGAGTGTGATTTTCAAAGATACCGATAAGTGGATTTTTAAAGACGTCATTAACATGACGCTTGACATTGAAAATACATCTGATAAAAAGGTGAAAGGGTTCCAAGGTCTCATCACTTTTAAGGATATGTTTGATAATGATATCAAATCACTTAATGTAAAATACGATGAAGCCATTACATCTGGAACATCTACTACATATGATGGTAGTTTTGAAGTGAATCAATTTATAAAAGATGATATTGAATTTAGGGATACTCCACTAGAAAAAATCACAGTTGAATTCGAGATGGATCAAATTATTTTTGATGATGGCACTACGATCAAGCGTAGCGATATTGAATAGTCTAGTGCACCTGGGGCGTAAGTGAGGAGTCTAAGCAATCCCTTGATCTATATCAAGTGATAGTTAAAACGGTGAGCATGTCAAGTAAACACAGTGGTATATGCTACCTTTGTTATTTCAATTCTATTTTATTCCCAAAACAGGAGCGTGTTATCTTTGAAAAAATATCTTTTGACGTGCATGGTGTTAATTATTGTGTCTGTTGCATGTGTTTCACCCGTCTTTGCTGGATTTAGCGATGTAGACAATAATCGTAAATATGATTGGGCCAGATTGTCCATAGACGAAATGAATAGTCGCGGGATTCTAACTGGATATCCAGACGGTTCATTTCGCCCAGAACAGTCCGTAACGAAAGCTGAGTTTACGGTTATGGTGTACCGTTTGTTCCCTATGCTCCGCAATTTGGAATCTGCTAGGATCTCGGGGGTACCTGAAAGCCATTGGGCTAGCAAAGAATTCGCTGAGTTGTACAGTACAATCTCACCTATCTTTGCTGCGGATGTACAAAATTATGCTGATGATAGTTACAGTTACAAACCGGAGAAAAAGATGTCTCGTTGGGACGTGCTGATGACATTAGATGCATTGTTCGGTGATATGAATGGGCCCAGAATTAATGATTTAACTACGTCGGATTCAGTAAAGCAACTAGCCAAGGTAAAAGATGTTCCGAAGCTCCAGTTTGCATCCTACAAGGATTTCGAGAAGAACGGGTATCCCGAGTCCCTGATGACAGCAAAGATGGCCTTGATTCAGGAGGGAACTAAACTTGATTGGGCGGGGGATTTTGACTACGTGAAGGCCCAGGCCTTGTACCGTTTTATGAAACTGGGAATCATTACTCCAGACACCAATGGTTTTTTCTACCCTGACAGATCGGTCACGCGGGCAGAGACAGTTACCATTCTCAACCGAATGTTGGCAGCTGCTGGTGAGGATTACGCATACCATAAGGTTGAGGAGTCATTATCCGGTTCTCACCTCTTCCCAGGTGTGTCTGCCGGATTTGGAGCAAACATATTCTACACAGAGCCTGAAGAAACGATCATTCTGAGTAAATCTCCTGCGTTTTCTCTGAACCCTGGGAAATTTCTAGCGAAGGTGGCTATTAGAATTGAATCCGATCAAGTCGTGGACGTTTTCGTGGAAATAAATGGTCAGAACATTAAGTATACCTTTGAACAGTTAATGGACACAACTAACAGAGTTATCATAGATGTAACAGGTGTGACAAATTTTCATGTCCACGGTGAAGCCCGGTACCCTGAGCGTTTGAATGAGGACGGTAACAACAAAGTGATGATTTATGTAGAGGACCCAGAAATGGGGAATTTATAAACAAAGAGAATCAGGTACCTTTTTCATTGTTTTATAAAAAACTTCTTGAAGTTTTCTTTAATGGTAGGTACAGGAGTTCAGTTGGAAGGGACGCCCTCTAAAAATAAAACTGTTCATCTTGAGACCTAAGTCTCAGGGGGAGCAGTTTTTTTATTCCCAACAACTTGTGCGCAGGGTACTGCCATCCAAACTACGGTTAAGGATATGTTTTGGGAAATAATATTTCGCTTGCTGATTCCACCTGGGGTTGTGCTAGCTAAGTGGATCTATTGGAGATTAAAGATGAATTGTCGAGAATGCTTGTGTCAATTAATATAACGCGACATAAACAGTTTGAGATTTTCTTTTTGTACAACACGCCCAATTTAAGTTGAACTCTTTATCTCCTATAACAATTCTATGTTATGAATCATGGAACTTCCCTGAATAGTTTATATAATGTGAATCAACATAACATGATTTTGCAGCGGTTCGGTTGATTCTAATTTCAGGGGGGCAACGTGAGATGAAAGAAACCAAAAAGATGAGAATTTTTTCACTGGGGATTCAGCACGTATTGGCGATGTATGCGGGAGCAATTCTGGTACCTTTGCTTGTGGGCAGAGCACTAAATTTGACTGCAGAGCAGTTGGCGTATCTGGTATCCATTGACCTGTTAACGTGCGGGATTGCCACATGGCTTCAGGCTCGGAAAGGGAAGTACCTAGGCATTGGTTTGCCAGCAGTACTCGGAAGCTCTTTTGTAGCGGTCACACCCATGATTGCAATTGGGTCACAATACGGGATTCCAGCCATTTATGGCTCCATCATAGCAGCGGGAATATTTATCGTCATCTTTGCCGTATTTTTCAGCAAAATCGTCAAATTGTTTCCGCCAGTCGTTATAGGTACAGTGGTGACCATCATCGGTCTTGCACTAATCCCAACAGGCATTAAAAACATGGCGGGTGGAGCAAACAGCGAGAATTTTGGAAGTTTGGACAATTTGGCACTTTCCTTTGGCGTATTACTTTTCATTCTGATCCTGAATCGATATGCTCGCGGTTTTGTAAAATCCCTGGCTGTTCTCCTTGGTATTATCGTGGGGACCCTCGTCGCAGCCTTCATGGGAAAAGTGAATTTTGCCGCTGTACAGGAAGCCTCCTGGTTCCATTTGCCCCAGCCCTTCTACTTTGGATGGCCAACCTTCGAAATCGGCCCCATTATTACAATGATCATTGTAGGTACGGTGGTTATCATCGAGTCCACAGGTGTGTTTATGGCTTTGAGCAAAATCTGTGATCAACCGATCAACGAAAAAGATCTGGCACGGGGATATCGCGCAGAAGGTCTTGCGTTTGTCCTTGGCGGCATATTCAATGCTTTTCCATACAATACATTCGCTCAGAATGTCGGTTTGGTTCAGCTCTCCAAGGTGAAAACGACCAATGTGGTTGTTGCGGCTGGAGGTATCCTCATCTTTCTCGGACTTATTCCCAAAGTAGCAGCTTTTGCAACCATTATTCCGAGTGCTGTATTAGGCGGAGCGACTGTCGTACTGTTCGGAATGGTCGTCTCATCCGGGATCAAAATGCTGCAAAACGTCGACTTCGGCAAACAATCCAATCTGTTGATCGTGGCTTGCTCCGTTTCACTTGGACTTGGTGTTACCGCTGTACCCGATCTATTTGCCCAGCTTCCTCAAAGTATTCGCATCATTGTTAGCGATGGTATTATCACGGGAAGCCTGTCAGCGATCCTGCTCAATGTCTTCTTTAACCTCGGTTTCAAAAATAAGAGTTTGCCAGTACAGCCTGTACAGGCTCAAGAAGTACACACGTAATTCTTGGAATAACAGACATGTCAGCGTGTAAACGAAACAGATCCAAGACGGTTTTCTGGGAAGTGGAATGAAAGGAAATGACTCCACTTGGCAAAGAAACCTCTTGGATTTTTTGTGCTTACTATTCATGAGGAATGCAAATGGCATGCAAATATGCTAAAGTTTCATCAAGAACATCTTATATGTTCCTTACATTGAATTTCCATGCGACTACATAAATGAGCATTGGTTCACAAGGCTACAATATAACCAAGGGATATCCCTTGGTACAGAAAAGGAGTTGTGATCACCGTGCAACAAGAGACGTTAAACAAAGGATGGAATCTGGACAATAGTTATGCGCAGTTACCGCAACCTTTTTTTACAAGCCAGAGCGCAGTACCTGTTGAATCACCGAAGCTGATGATCTTCAATCGATTGCTTGCATCCAGCCTGGGTCTGAATGTGGAATCTCTTGACAGTGATGAAGGAGCGCAGATTTTTGCAGGTAACCTGATTCCGGAAGGAGCCGAGCCTTTAGCTCAGGCCTATGCAGGACATCAATTCGGCAATTTTAACATGCTTGGTGATGGACGGGCTTTGCTGCTGGGAGAACAGCTTACGCCACGTGGTGAGCGAGTGGATATCCAGCTGAAAGGTTCAGGAAGAACACCCTACTCTCGTGGAGGAGATGGACGTGCTGCTGTTGGGCCCATGTTGCGAGAATATATTATTAGTGAAGCGATGTATGCACTGGGTATTCCAACAACCCGAAGTCTGGCAGTGGTATCTACCGGAGAAAACATTATCCGCGAAACAGAACGGCCTGGGGCCATATTGACCCGAGTGGCTTCCAGTCATATCCGAGTAGCAACCTTCCAGTATGCAGCCAGATGGGGGTCTATCGACGATCTTCGGGCGTTGGCTGATTATACGTTGCATCGACATTTTCCTGATGTCGCCCAAGCTGAGAATCGCTATCTTTTGCTCCTTCAGGAAGTGATTAAGCGGCAGGCAGCGCTCGTTGCCCAGTGGCAGCGTGTTGGTTTCATTCATGGCGTGATGAACACGGATAACATGGCGATCAGTGGTGAGACCATTGATTATGGCCCATGCGCCTTTATGGATGCTTACAATCCTTCAACGGTATTTAGTTCCATTGACACGCAAGGTCGGTATGCTTATGGTAATCAGCCGTATATTGCAGGATGGAATTTGGCTCGTTTTGCCGAGACACTTCTGCCGCTATTGCACGAAGATGAAGAACAGGCCGTGCAACTCGCTCAGGACACCATCGCACAATTTTCAGAATTGTACCACCATCATTGGCTTAAGGGAATGCGGGCCAAACTAGGCTTGTTGAATGAAGAGACAGAAGATGAAGCGCTGATCAAGGACCTTCTTGAACTCATGGAGAAGCATAGTGCAGATTACACGAATACATTCTTGGCATTGACCTTTGATCATTTGGAAGGGACAACTTTGTTTGACACGACAGAATTTGCTGAATGGAATGAGCGGTGGCAAGCAAGATTGGACAGACAGCATGGGGAGAAGGAAGTCTCTCGGCAATTGATGAGAACGAGTAATCCGGCAGTGATTCCTCGCAATCATCGAGTCGAAGAAGCACTTGATCGAGCGGAGAATTACGGAGACCTTAGCGTGATGGAGAAGCTTCTGGCTGTTCTTTCCGATCCGTTCGCCCACTCACCTGAACAGGCTGAATATGCTGAACTGCCTGCACAGTGCAATACTTCGTATCAGACTTTTTGTGGGACTTGATTGAACAATATGGAAGAAGAAAAGGCTGCCTTGGGCAGCTTTTTCTTTATGTCATCGACGTTAAAATCCATCGTTCGCATTGAATTCGGAGAATGTCATGCAATAATTAGAGAAGAAGTGATTACTTTTATAGGCAGGTGCATTCATGTCCAATATGCTAAACAAACAACAAATGGCAGAGATCCTTTTAGAGTTGTTAGAGCGAACAGCTTTCCATAGGGAACAGATGGAGAACTATGTTAACCGCTTATTTGAGCCCTTTAAATCGGATGGCGTCCCCTATGTAGAGACTGGAAAAGATACATATATCGTTCGCATATACGAACGTGGTCTCGTCTGGTTGGAGAAACGGATAAAACAGTCAGATGAAGTTATCTACTGGTTACTGGAGGATATTATTTTCACCGCGACGCATGTAGAATTGATGGAAAGACATGGCGTGGATAATAAACAGACTCATTTAAACTATTCAAATGAAGTGATGAAGGATCTGAACAGGGGCGTTCAGGAAGCCTTCCAAAAGATCGGTGATCCTTATCTATACTGGCATATGACGAGTAAACGACAGGAGCTTGAGCAGATTCAGTCTACTAAAGAGAGGTGATTGAGATGAGTGAACAAGATATCAATGACATCAATGACGTATGGTATGAGTATGCGTTATCCTTCGTCGGAAAAAAGAATGAATCTGAACAAGGATGGGCAGCCTTAACATCAAATGAACAGGAAATTGCTGCTCTATGGCTGTTAGAGGTGGATGTCTTTAATGGTGGCTTTATACAGTTTTTCTGTAACTGGGGGGAAGAGGCGTACCGTTACGCGTTACGAGCACTACAGACCATTGGTGCGACTCAAGTGATCGGCATTCTAACGTCAGCATACGGCTGCATCCAGCACTTGGAAGAGGATGAAAGGCTTACTGAACTGTGGGATATTCCTAAGTTTCTAACAATAGAGCAGGAGCAGCAATTAGATATACTGGATCAGCAATTTTGGAACAATGAGGATCAGATTGCAGAGAAGGCACATCATTATTATCACGGAAAGTTGAACATCATGACCTTATAAGTTGAGTTTATGTGCTTGACCATTGATATATTTAAAGTTTGCATACTTGGCCTTGCAATGACTGAAACGTTCGGCTATACTTGCTATAAATTAAATACATGAATCACGTTGATGGAGCGCAGTAGCGGCTTTGTCCCTGTTACAGAAAGTCAGGGGTTGATGGAACCTGATACATACAAGGGCTGCGAATTACACTCTGGAGTACTTGGGTAATGCCAAGCGGGTGGGCAAACGATATATTGCCGAAAGTGGTATGGATAGCGTGTTAAGGCAAGTGTTGTCCATGCAATTTGGGTGGTACCACGGTTATGATAATCGTCCCTGTGTCTAATGAAGACAAGGAGGCGATTTTTTTGTGTCCAAAAAACCCGTTCCAGCGTGTTATTTCGTAATTTAACGTAGATCATGACTGAATCTTGAGGATAGAAAAGGGGTTTTTACGAATGAATATTATTGATGAACTAGAGTGGCGCGACGCCATCAACCAGCAGACCGATGCAGAGGGACTGCGTGAACTGACTGAAACCAAATCAGTCTCATTGTACTGTGGAGTTGACCCTACGGGGGATAGTATGCATATCGGACATCTTATTCCCTTCATGATGCTGAAACGTTTTCAACTGGCAGGACACCGTCCGGTTATTTTGATTGGTGGAGCTACAGGTACGATTGGTGATCCAAGTGGTCGTCAGGCAGAGCGTTCTTTGCAAACGATGGAACAGGTGCAGGAGAATGTGGATGCACTGACAGCACAAATGAAAAAGTTGTTCGTAACAGACGGTGATAATCAGGTTCGTATGGTAAACAACTACGATTGGACACACAAAATCAATGTGATTGAATTTTTACGTGACTACGGCAAAAACTTCAACCTCAACACGATGCTGGCCAAGGATGTAGTTGCGAGCAGACTGGAAGGAGGAATCTCGTTCACCGAGTTTTCCTACCAGATTCTTCAATCTCTCGACTACCTGCACCTGTTCCAGAACGAAGATGTACAACTGCAAATCGGCGGTTCGGACCAATGGGGAAATATCACGAGTGGTCTCGATCTGATTCGTAAAAAAGAAGGATCTGAAGCAAAGGCGTACGGTCTGACCATTCCGCTCATGCTCAAATCTGACGGAACCAAATTCGGTAAAACAGCTGGCGGCGCAATCTGGCTTGACCCGAACAAAACAACACCATTTGAGTTCTACCAGTTCTGGGCGAATACAGATGACCGTGATGTCATTAAATACTTGAAATACTTTACTTTCCTCAGCAAAGAAGAAATCGAAGCTTTGGCTGAAAAGGTAGAGACGGAGCCGCACAAACGTGAAGCACAGAAAGCACTCGCGGAAGAAATGACAAAATTCGTTCACGGCGAAGAAATGCTCGAACAGGCTAAACGCATTACAGCAGCACTGTTTAGTGGAGATATCCGTTCCCTGACAGCCGATGAAATCGAGCAAGGCTTCAAGGAAATGCCAACGTTTGAAACAGACGGCGAAGCCAAAAATATCGTCGACTGGCTCGTAGATCTGGGGCTGGAGCCATCCAAACGCCAGGCGCGTGAGGATGTCACTAAAGGTGCGATCTCCATGAATGGTGAGAAAATTACTGAGCTTGAATTCACAGTCTCGGCAGAGCATGCCATTGGCGGTAAATTCATCATTATCCGTAAAGGTAAAAAGAACTACAGTCTGGTTAAGCTTCAATCCTAGTGTCTGACAATTAAAACGTACACTTATACAATTACAGAAACAAAACAAAAAGACCGCCTTCCCTCTCTGTCAGGCGACAGAGGGGAGGCGGTCTTTCGTATATCAGGCCAGTGAGTGACCTATCTTATTGATTAACGATCGCTGTGATCTCTTCATCCAGATCAAGTCGTACGTTCTCACGGTACGCCCGGATGTTGTATTCACTGTGCAGGTAGCGAAGAATTGCTTCAATCATGTTGGACTCCACCAGATATTGACTGCGTCCTTGGATCCAAACTTCAGCGGAATAACCTGTATCTTCTTCCCAACTCAGTTCTACATTCACATCGGTTGGACGTACACCTTTACGTTCTGCCATATGAATACAGATTGCATTCACAATTTCATCCATGCTCAGAACCATAGAGATTAGTACCGTCCGTTTCTGTTACGGTCATCATCACGATCATTGCGACGGTCATAACGACCATCCGCTGCAGGTTTGCGACGATTGGAAATCGCTCTGAAGAGTGCCATAGCAAGCATTACAATCAACATAATTGCTGCAACGTTCACGAGCAATCCAAGGATGTTACCCAGAGCGCCCATGCCACCGAACAATCCGCCGAACATCATACCAGCAAGACCACCAAGCATCATACCTTTCATGAATCCGCCGCCACCGCCGAAGAATCCACCACCACGAGTTGCAGCTGCACCAGTACCGGAGTTATTACCGGAATTGGATTGATTAACGTTGCTGTTGGAGTCGGATTTCTTAGGTGTGTTGGTATAACTTTTCGTACCGGATTTGAATCCGCCACCACGTCTTGCATCCGCAGAATCCGGATTCGTTACTCCCACTGTTGCGAACAATAATGTAAAGGCCATAAATACCATCATTAGATGTTTAACTCCAAATTTTTTCTTCATTGTAAAGATCGTAACCCCCCGATTAATTTGTTTGAATCGCCCAAAAATGGGCCTTACTCATGTAATACGGTCAACTTGCAGGAACGTTTCAAATTTTGATTAAATTTCTGTAACGCTTGGGCTTGGGTCTTGAATTGCAGCTTGGCCATCAAGCAATTGGGTAACCCAGTGACACCATTCCAGGCCTGTTTGTGCATTCATTAACCCTTTTTGTACCAGAATGTAGCTTCCAAAGTCTCGGTTGCCTACACGAAGATTATCCTGAGGTATACGCGACTTCAGATCCTCGAAATAACGTATGCGTTCCATAAACCAGCTTTTACGCTCGTTAAGAATGCGTCTCATGCTTCCGTCTTCCGCAATGCCAACACACAAGATACGCAAATTAAACTCATCGCGTGTAACCGGTGCGGTAACAGGAGTAATCATCCATTCCAAGAGCTTTTCAATGCCTTTTTCCGTGACTGCGTACATTTTCTTGTCCGGTTTGTCAGACTGTTGTACCCAGCGGGAGGCCAATAACTCATCGTTTTCCATCTTGGACAGGAGTGGGTAGATCTGGCTGTGTTTGGCCTGCCAATGCGGCTGAATCTTCAGCATCAGATCATAGCCCGAGGACTCCTCGCGGGTGAGCAGCCCGAGCAATCCGTAGGAAAGTATGTTCATGCACATGTCTCCTTAATATTAGGGCTGGGTCAGAGAAAATAAACAAATTTGCTTTCTTTGACCGCTTTCATAAAAGTGTACACTGAAACTGTATGGTTTGACAACCTGACAGAACAACTGCCTTAATTTAGACAAAAAAAGTGCGAACCATAAGGTCCGCACTCCAAACCATTTAGAGAGATGCCTGTTGTCCATACCCCTCAGCGACAAGATCAAGCTCACCTGTGGCAGAATCGATAACCATGCCGTGGACGGGTACATTTGGAGGAAGTAAAGGATGCTTCTTGATCACTTCCACAGTATGTTTTACCCCTTCTTCGACGCTGTCAAACCCACGCAACCACTTTTGCAAACGGATGCCAGAGTTCTCCAAGGTTGTCATGACTTCTTCAGATACGCCACGCTCAACCATATGTCCAATCATGGTCTCTGCGTGAAGGGAAGCCATACCACATTCCGTATGCCCCACAACCAGGACTTCATCTGCACCCAGTTCATAGATGGCGACAAGCACACTACGCATTACACTGCCGAAAGGCTGAGAGATAATCGCGCCTGCGTTTTTGATGATTTTCACATCACCGTTCTTCAGATTCATGGCCTTGGGCAGCATTTCCACCAGACGTGTATCCATACAAGTAATGATAACCATCTTTTTGGTTGGAAACTTGCCAGCCGTATACTTTTCGTATTCTTTGGTCTCGACAAATGATTTGTTGTAAGCCAAAATCTCTTGAATGTTGTTCATGTCTATTGCCTCCTGTTATCCAATACGACGAGCACGGCCACTTGCATTCGATGCAGCTTGTCCTACGCGCCTTTGCTTTTTGGGTATACCACCGTCAGCAGACGGCATTACTCAACCTTTGTAGTAGAATAATGCAATTTGCCTCTGTTAAAAGTTGATTATACTCAATGGGAAAAGTATCATCAATAGGTGTATAAACTTTTTTTGAAGAGGTGGACGTTAACAATGGATAAACAAACACAGGAACATTTGGATTCCTTCCGTAATTTGGCTCGTAAAATTAAGAGTTATCATGAAGCCATTGGTTTGCTTCACTGGGATTTGCGCACAGGTGCGCCGAAAAAAGGCGTTCCGACTCGTTCGGAGACGCTGGGTATGTTGTCCACCGAAGCATTCAAATTGCAAACTTCGGCTGACATGAAGACCTACCTGGATGCATTAACTGCTCCAGCGGTATTGGAACAACTCGAAGATATAGATCGTCGTCTGGTTGAAGATTGCAAGAAAGAATATGATCGCAGTCAGTCCGTACCACCGGAAAAAGTACAAGCCTATACCGTGCTTACAGCCAAGTCGGAAACGGCTTGGGAAGATGCCAAGCATAACAGTGATTTCGCAGGGTTCTCACCCTATCTGACAGATATCGTTAAGCTTAAACAGGAGTTTATTGATTATTGGGGTGTGAAGGATACTCGTTATGATACGCTGCTTGATATGTATGAGCCGGATCTGACGGTTGAGAAAGTGGATGCTGTTTTTGCCCGTCTCAAAGCACGTTTGGTACCTTTGCAAGAGAAGATTAATGCTTCGGACTACAAGCCGAATACAGAGTTTTTGAACCAGCTGTTTGACACCGAACAACAGGAAAAGTTCAGCCTGTTCATCCTGGAACAGATGGGTTATGACTTTGAAGCTGGACGTTTGGACGAGAGTGTTCATCCTTTTGCAACGGGCCTTAACCCGGGGGATGTGCGGATCACGACACACTATCTGCAGGATGATGTAGCAAGCGCAGTCTTCAGTTCACTGCATGAGGGCGGACATGCCCTGTATGAGCAAAATATTGATGACAGTCTGGCGGGCACCCTTCTTGCCGAAGGAACTTCAATGGGTATTCATGAGTCGCAGTCTCGTCTATGGGAGAATATGATTGGTCGCAGCCTGCCATTCTGGACACGCTATTACAAGGATTTGCAACAGCATTTCCCGCAACTGAACGAGGTTGAACTGGAAGATTTCTATCGTGCAATCAACCGGGTGGAAAGCTCGCTGATTCGGATTGAAGCCGATGAACTGACTTATAACCTGCACATTATTATTCGCTATGAGATTGAGAAAATGCTGTTTAACGATGGTCTTGAAGTGAAGGATCTGCCAGAGACCTGGAATGCAAAATACAAGGAATACCTCGGTATTATGCCAACGAATGATGGAGAAGGCGTTCTTCAGGATGTTCACTGGTCCGGTGGTGACTTTGGTTACTTTGCTTCGTATTCTCTGGGTAACATGTATGCAGCTCAGATTCTACATACATTGCGCAAGGAAATGCCGGAGTTTGATAGCCATATTGCCGAAGGTAATCTGATTCCAATCAAAGAATGGCTTACAGACAAGATCTATCGCTATGGCAAAAGTCGCACACCTTCCGAATTGATTGTTGCCGTAACGGGTGAAGAATTGAACCCGGATTATCTGGCCGATTATTTGGAAGCCAAATATGCCGAGATTTACAAGCTGTAATATCCAATAAACGGTATATTGAATAGCATTTAGAAGAGCTGAAGAGTCGGGCATCATTGCCCGGCTCTTTTTTGTATTTAAGTTCTTAACCTTTTGTTGGGCAGCGGCATATCCATAATAGAGAGAAACTGCTGAAACCAGTGAAGGAGGGAAAGAACACATGAAATACACGCCATGGTTCGTCCGGGGCATCGTTATTCTGCTGATTATCATTGTGGCGCTCACCAGCTGTAATAAGGAAGAGAATGAAGCCAAGATAACGATAGGCGAAGTGACTCGTTCGGTATTTTACGCACCGGAGTATGTGGCCGTGGCTCAAGGCTTTTTTGAGGAGCAGGGACTTGAGGTGGACATTCAGACGACGGCTGGCGGTGACAAAACGATGGCGGCATTGCTCGCAGGTTCGGTGGACATTGCGCTGGTAGGAGCGGAGACGTCCATATACGTCTATCAGCAGGGAGCAGAAGATCCGGTCATTAACTTTGCCCAGCTCACCCAGACGGATGGTACTTTTCTGTTCGCTCGTAATCCGGAAGGCAGCTTTGATTGGGATCAACTGAATCAAAGCGTTTTTCTCGGTCAGCGCAAAGGCGGCATGCCACAAATGGCAGGTGAGTTCACGCTAAACAAACATGGTATTGATCCCCAAAGTGATCTGGAGCTGATTCAGAATGTGGACTTCGCCAACATTGCGTCTGCTTTCGCTTCAGGCACGGGAGATTTTGTACAGCTGTTTGAACCACAGGCCTCCATCTTTGAACAAGAAGGTCGGGGCAAGGTTGTCGCATCGTTTGGAGCAGAAGGTGGTCACCTGCCTTACACGGTCTTCATGACGAAACAGAGCTATATTAAAGACAATAAGGATATCGTCCAGAAGTTTACGAATGGTCTGCACAAAGCACAAGCATGGGTAGATTCTCATACGGCTGAAGAGATTGCGGAAGTCATTACTCCTTTTTTCAAAGACATCGATCCAGCCATTCTGGTCAGTAGCGTGAACCGTTATAAGGAACAGGGCACCTATGCAACGGACCCGATCATTGATGAGACAGAGTGGAACAATCTGCTTGATGTCATGAGTGCTGCCGGGGAGTTGAAACAACGCGTAGACTTGAATGCAATTGTGGATAATGCCTATGCGGAAGAAGCCACAACATCGAAGTAATGGGGTATTCAGGAAAGGAAGTGAGCAGAATGCCTGAATCCGAAAGTGTGATCCGACTGGAAGGAATATCTCAAGTCTACGTTAGTGAGCGGGAAGCTTCACTGGTTATAGAAGACTTGAGTCTGGAGATCCAAAAAGGGGAATTCGTCAGTCTGGTAGGACCGAGCGGATGCGGTAAAACGACGTTGTTGTCGATCATTGCCGGTCTGCTCACACCTACCCGAGGAGAGGTTAAGGTTAAAGGCAAGCTTGTTGGTGGCCCTTCATCGCAGATTGGTTACATGCTCCAGCAGGACTATCTGTTTCCATGGCGGACCATTCTGGATAATGCATTGATCGGACTTGAACTGACAGGCAGATTGGATGAACGGAGTCGTCAGCGTGTACGTGAACTTCTCGTAAGTATGGGTCTGGCAGGAACGGAGAATCAGTACCCTTCAGAGCTTTCGGGAGGCATGAGACAGCGAGTGGCGCTGGTGCGCACGCTGGCAACCGATCCGGGAATTCTATTGTTGGATGAACCATTTTCGGCGCTCGATTATCAAACCAAGCTGCAACTGGAGGATCTAGTTTCGGATACGTTAAAACAGTTTGGCAAAACCTCTGTACTCGTCACCCATGACTTGTCTGAAGCTATTGCGGTCAGTGACCGCGTCATTGTACTTGATCGCAATCCAGGGCGCATCCGTCGTGAATTTGTCATTCCCGATGCAATACGCAAATCTCAGCCGTTCCATGCCAGGGAGCAAGAAGGATTCAATGAGCTGTTTCAGGCGTTATGGAGTGAACTGGACCAGTCCGGGGGAGGTGAGAAAGACGCGTGAATCAAACGAATCCGAAGCAGGAAAAGCGTGACGAATGGATGGGGCAGCTCCATCGGAATCACATTCAGCAGGTGGCCAGATGGCGACATCAAGTGCTTGCTGTACAGTTATCCATGCTAGTATCTATGTTTTTGTTGTGGGAACTGGCAGGAAGACTTCGCTGGATTGATGTGCTGTTGTTCAGTTACCCAAGTAAAATTTTTGCTCAGATCGGCAAGGACATCGCCAGCGGCGAGTTATGGGCGCATGTTGCGGTAACCGTAGGGGAAACGGCAGTCGGTTTTTTGCTGGGAACACTCGTCGGAACCTTGCTTGCCGTTCTAATTTGGTGGTCTCCTTTTTTGTCCAAAGTGCTGGACCCCTATATGGTTGTGTTCAACAGTATGCCAAAGGTAGCACTCGGCCCAATCTTTATCGTGATGTTCGGCGCTGGTTTTACAGCCATTGTCATGACCACGTTGTCCATCACGGTCATTATCACGACACTGGTCGTGTATAACAGCTTCAATGAAGTGGATTCCAATTATATTAAAGTCATTCGTACGTTTGGTGGAGACCGTTCCGAGATATTTACGAAAGTAGTATTGCCAGCTTCTTTTCCAGCGATTGTATCGACTTTGAAAGTCAATGTGGGCATGGCCTGGGTTGGTGTGATCGTGGGTGAGTTTCTGGTCGCCAAACAGGGACTCGGTTATCTGATTATCTACGGATTCCAGGTGTTTAACTTCACATTGGTATTATCGAGTCTGTTAATTATCGCTGCAGTTGCCACAGCTATGTATCAACTGGTTGTGTATGCAGAACGCAAATTGCTGGCTGGGCGCAGATGATGTTATCGTGTTTAGCTGATACTATTTTCGTTTATGATATGTATACAATTTCACAAGGGGTGTCACATTGCCCGATACCGTAAAATCAAGTACCATATTTAGTATGAATATTCCGCGCAGATCCGGAATGAATGCGATGATTGGAGAAGAGGGCCTTGAGGTTCTGTCGCAACGATCTAACTTGCCAGCGTCCCTCATTCGGGGCGTGTTGCTGTGACCGGCATGCATGCGCATGTCGGTTGATGTCGTCTAGTTTACAGTTGGTTGAGTCATACTAGTCATGATGGTTCGTATCCGAAGATCTCGTGAGAGATCAGACGATCGGACAAGTAGTCCATATGAATGAGGCGATGAGCTGGCTAAGAACTTTTTTGCAGCTTAGAGGAGATGGAATGTTAAATGGGTTTTAGGGTAATTAAAACCGCAATCGCCGCATTAATGGCCGTATTGATTGCGGACTGGTGCCGCTTGCCGGGACCAACATCAGCGGGATTGCTTGCCATTCTTGGCGTGGATGTAACGAGAAAAAGAAGTATCCGCACCATATCAGCGAGATTCTTCGCTTCAGTAGTCGGACTTTTATTTGCAAGTGTACTCTTTCACTTTCTAGGCTTCCATTACTGGGTGCTGGCCGTATACATATTGATCGCATTTCCGGTGATTGTCCGGGTAGGCTTCAAGGAAGGCATTGTGACAGGTTCGGTCGTGGTATTTCGGGTGTTTGGCGGCGGGGAGATGGACATTCATGTCATTCTCGTGCAAATTGCTTTGCTGCTGATTGGCCTTGGTTCGGCAATGGCGGTTAACCTGGCCTATATGCCGGCAGCAGATCCACAGATGCTGCGCATTCGCAAACGAATCGATGAACTTTTCTCGAAGATCTTCAAGGAATTCGCGGCGACGCTGCGTAATCCTAATGAAGCGTGGGCGGGGAGAGAACTGATTGAAGCAGATAAAGCGATTTTGGGCGGCATCGAAGCAGCCAAGCGTTCTCTGGAGAATCAGGTAATTCATCCGAATGAGGAATGGAGTGTCTACTTCTATATGCGCAAAACGCAACTGGACTCCATCCAGCACATGATGCATCTGGTATCCCAGATATATGAAAAGATGCCCCATGCGGAAATGGTATCGGAGTTATTCGATCAACTCAGCCAGGATGTACTTACTGAATCCTACACCGGACGAACTGAAAAACTTCTTGCAGATGTGCAAGAAGAATTCAAACGTATGGAGCTGCCGGATACAAGGGAAGAATTCGAGATTCGTTCTGCAATTCTCCAGCTGTGCCGTGAACTCGCGCTGTATCTGAAAGTCGCGAAGAAGGACAAAGCGCCGTCCCCAATCTCGGACCGGTCCCAATCTACAAACGAATAATAGAAAATAGTTGTCACCCTAGACGAATGCCCTGCATACACTTGTAGTGAATGATTGTATGGAGGAGGTTTAAAGATGTCATTGAGTCATAAACATCAATGTAGAGAGATTATCACGAAGGCGATCTGCGGCAAAGGTCGTAAGTTCTCTACCGTAACACATACCGTGACTCCGCCAAATGGTCCGACAAGTATTTTGGGGGCTTGGATTATCAACCACCAATATGAAGCCGTATCGGCGGGTGACGGAATTGAAGTTATTGGTACTTACGATATCAACATTTGGTATTCTTATGACAAGAATTCGCAGACGGATGTAGCCAAAGAAACGGTGTCGTATGTAGAACATGTGCCTTTGTCCTATCTGGACCCGAAACACCGGACTTCCACAGTAGAGGTATCTGCGGATGCAACGCAGGAACCTAGCTGTGTGGAAGCCACAGTATCAGCAGGTGGAAGCAGTGTAATTATCCGGGTAGAACGGGAATTTGCTGTGGAACTCGTTGCCGAGACCAAAGTTTGTGTGAAGGTCTGCACAGATGGTTGCGGTGATTACGAAGACAAGGACTATGACTTTGGCAGTGGCGATGGAGATTATGACGATCTCGATCCCGATCTGCTCGACGATGAGCTGTGAGTTTGACGCCTGTATTTGATAACCTAAGGTATCATATGCGCCAGAAGGCGCGGTGAAGAGGGCGTAAGCCCTCTTTCTTCTTAATTAGTGAAAAATGGGTGGTAATGAGCCTCGCAAAGTGCCTGGAATACCTTTCACGAGAAGGCTCCGCATTGCGGGGTTATTTTTATTTTAGTTGGGTAACCGGGAGGAGGGACGAAATGAATGTGATGGAACAAGCGGAGGAAGCGTTACGCCGATATGAAAATATGACCTCAGGTGAACGTACAGAACGGTTGAAACAGGCAGGCATTGAAGTATTGTCACTGCGGGATCGTCGCAAGCGTGAACCGGGTTTGCGTGTACGCTATGATGTGGAGATAAGCTGTCTGCAAGCGATCCGGATCAATCGCAAAGATACTAGCGGCATGGGAGGAACACAGGAAAGTCTATTGGAGCGTGAGGGGAGTTCGACCTTGTTCAAGCGTGTTGAACGTCTTGCGATCAAAACGCTGTATACGTTAGGGCTGGATCATGGGGCTGTTCGAATGGAATCTTCCGGGAACGGTGGTTGTGCAGTGATTTCGATCGATCCGTGTCCATGGAAAGGTGTGACCAACCTTGCTGCTACCTACAGAGAAAGCTGGAGGCAGCAACAGGGGCTTCTGGATGAGGAGCGGAGTCACAGACCCACGCCTATACTCGGGATGGACCCGGAGTTTCTTCTTGTACAGATGCCAGAATCCAAAATCGTACCCGCCTCCAGATTTCTGGAACGCACAGGAATTGCTGGTTGTGATTCCGTGACGGTTGGTGGGCGGCGCATATATCCGGTTGCCGAATTGCGGCCCGCACCCAGCTCTGAGCCGCGTGAGCTACTGGCTCATCTAATGAGGGCATTCGCAGCGGCTTCCCGCAGCATCAGTGATCACTCGCTCATCTGGCAGGCAGGGGGGATGCCACAGCGGGGGTTACCTCTTGGTGGTCATATTCATTTTAGCGGGGTGAATCTTACCGGGGAACTACTCCGCGCACTGGACAATTATCTGGCATTGCCACTGGCATTTCTTCAGGACCCGCGTGGATCGGGAAGACGGCCCCGTTATGGAGCGCTTGGTGACTTTCGCCTGAAATCCTATGGTGGTTTTGAGTATCGTACGTTACCCAGCTTTCTTGTGTCGCCCCTCGTTGCGAAAGGCGTAGTGGCCTTGGCAGGTCTGATCGCAAGCGGGTATACTCAATTACGGCAGCGTCCGTTGGAGAAAGCTGAGGTACACACCGCTTTTTATGAAGGAAAGCGTGAAGTGATCCAGCAACACATCCCAACTCTGGTAGATGATCTGAAGAGGTTGGATGGATATGAACGATATGAACGGTATGCATCCCCGTTAATCCTTCAATTAAAACTGGGGAGAACCTGGGATGAGAGCCGGGATATTCGCAAACTCTGGAATATTCGGGCAGGTTCATGAAGAGCGGACGTTTTTTTGATATAATAAGAAACAAGTCTGTTTAAGTGCGTGTTCAAAAAGAACGGTTTTCAGTACCGAGAAGATGGGATGAAGCTAGAAATGGAGTAGCGGAGCGTAGGAAAACTACGTGAGCAACTACATTGTTTCCGAAGGAAACAACCTTCGTAAGCACCAGCTTATTTCGGCTGAATGCCATATTCGACGCTGAGGATGCCACTAGGCATCCTTCGTAATCAAAAGCGAACTTTTTGAACAACCTTTATAAGTAATAGCTACGGAAGATATGGAGCAGCAACCTGTGAAGGAAGTGGCGTATAGCCAACACATAAGGCGGAGGCGCAAATACAGTGCCTGACCGTCTTATTGTCCTTCCAGGGAGCGTTTCTTCCTGACATCATAGGAACGGGATGGAGGATATTCATCATGGCTCAGTATACGCCAATGATTCAACAATATTTGCAAGTGAAGGCCGAAGCGCAGGACGCTTTTTTATTTTTTAGATTGGGTGACTTCTATGAAATGTTCTTCGAGGATGCGATTAATGCTGCCCGTGAACTTGAGATCACGCTGACCGCACGTAATGGTGGAGCGGATGACAAAATTCCGATGTGCGGTGTACCTTATCATTCGGCTGACAATTACATACAGCGTCTGATTGAAAAAGGATATAAAGTTGCGATTTGCGAACAGATGGAAGATGCAAGTGTTACCAAAGGCATGGTACGACGTGAAATTGTACGTGTGGTCACACCCGGAACGGTGATGGAAGGCAAGACCCTGGGGGACAAGTCCAACAACTACATGGTTTGCCTGACAGGTAATCAGAATACGCTGGCGTTGGCAGCTTGTGATCTGTCCACAGGTGAGTTGTATGTGACATCGGTACCGTATTCCAAGGAATGGCTCAAGGATGAGATCGGCATCTATGAACCATCGGAGCTGGTTGGGGATGCAGCACTGCTTGAAACGGTAGAAGCTGAGGCATCACCAATCGGTCGTCCAGTGGTCTACACATCATGGACAAAGAATAAGGAAGATCTGGTTCGTCAGCAGTTTGGCGAGGCCGTGTGGGCCAGATTGGAGCCTGAACGTCAAGCGTGCATTGCACGACTTTTCTCCTATCTGAGTGAGACACAGAAACGCTCTCTGGGACAATTAACACAGATCTCAACCTATGAGCCGGATCATTATATGATTCTTGACCCGTTTACCCGCCGGAATCTGGAATTGGTGGAAACCGTGCGTGAACGCTCCAAAAAAGGTTCATTACTCTGGTTACTTGATCGGACGGAGACGTCCATGGGTGCGAGAATGCTGCGTCGTTGGGTAGATAAGCCATTGCTCCAAAAAGGGAAGATTAATGAGCGTCTTGAAGCGGTAGATACCCTGTACAACCAGTTTATATTGCGTGAGGACCTGCGCGCAGAACTCAAAGACATCTATGATCTGGAGCGCTTGGTAGGCCGGATTGCTTTTGGTAATGCCAATGGTCGAGATCTGAATGCGCTCAAGTCATCGCTGGAGAAAATTCCAGGTCTACGCCAGCATTGCGCAGGATCATCCTCTGCAACACTGCAGCATATTGCGGAAACGATGGATGATTGCAATGATCTGCGTGAAGCGATCGGGCTAGCCATTGTGGACGAGCCGCCGGTATCGGTAAGGGACGGAGGTCTTATTCGTGAAGGATACCATGAACGTCTGGATGAATTGCGCGAGGCTTCGGTCAACGGGAAACAGTGGATTGCGGAGTTGGAAGCACGGGAGCGTGAGGCGACAGGCATTCGATCGCTGAAGATTGGATATAACAAAGTGTTTGGATATTATATCGAGATCACCAAGTCCAATCTGTCCGCGTTGCCAGAGGGACGTTATGAACGTAAACAGACGCTTGCCAATGCAGAACGATACATTACGCCGGAGTTGAAGGAAAAAGAGACGCTGATTCTCGAAGCTCAGGACAAAATGGTTGATATTGAGTATGGCCTGTTCGCAGAGCTGCGCGAGCGACTGAACAAAGAGATTGCAAGACTGCAGAAGCTGGCTGAACAGGTTGCAGAGATTGACGTGTATCAATCTTTTGCTGTAATCAGTGCAGAACGCAATTTTGTACGACCTACGCTGACCGACGGTTATGACCTGGTTGTGGAAGAAGGACGCCATCCAGTCGTTGAGGCTGTCATGCGAGATGGCGCATTTATTGCCAATCACACCGCAATGACCAAGGAAGAGGCGCGTATTCTGCTGATTACCGGTCCGAATATGGCTGGTAAGAGTACGTATATGCGACAGGTCGCTTTAATCTCCATTTTGGCGCAAGTGGGCTGTTTTGTGCCTGCGGGCCAGGCGGAAGTGCCGATTATGGATCGTATTTTCACACGAATTGGTGCCGCGGATGATCTTATTGGCGGACAAAGCACATTCATGGTGGAGATGGCCGACATTCAGGTCATGACGGACAAAGCGACACCGCGCAGTCTGATCATTATTGATGAATTGGGACGTGGAACGTCAACCAGCGAAGGCATGGCGATTGCTCAATCTGTCATTGAATATGTACATGATATCATTGGCTGTAAGGCCCTTGTATCGACTCATTTCCATGAGCTTGCTCATCTGGAGGAGAGTCTGGACAAGCTGGCCAACTATTCGATGGCGGTACAGGAGAGCGGTGACAAGGTTAATTTCCTGCGCAAATTGATTGCCGGAGCAGCCAGCAGCAGTTATGGTATCTATTGCGCGCGCCTTGCAGGTCTGCCTGATAGCATAATTGAGCGGGCGAATGGATTGTTGCATGGGTTTGAACATGCGGCTGCTCAAGTAGCGGTGGGCAATGAATACATCGGTAGCGAGAAGCAGGAAGCAGGCCTGAATGTAAAAGCTGTAGAACTCCAGCACACGGATTCGGCGCCAATGATCCGGGAGCAGGATACTACGGAAAGTGCAGATTACACATCTTCTATTGAAGATTCGGCCGGGAAGCCGCATGCCAAGAAACTGAACGGTAAGGTACAGTCCAGTTCGAGCCATTCGGATGTGGTTCAACTGTCCATCTTTGGAGATGATGAGCCGAACGTGCCAACGAAACCGGATGTAGTTGCGGTGGATAAGCCAGCGCGAGAATTCATCCGTACGATGAAAGATATTGATGTCATGAATATGACGCCTCTTCAGGCGATGCAGATATTGAATGATCTCAAATTGAAGGCACAGCAATTATCCTGAGTATATGGGAGGGGGAAAACCTGTGGCGAAAATACATGTGCTTGATGAACATATTGCCAACCAGATCGCGGCGGGTGAGGTGGTCGAAAGACCTGCTTCAGTCGTCAAGGAGTTGCTTGAAAACTCGGTGGATGCAGGCGCCACCAAGATTGAAGTGACGGTGGAAGAGGGTGGACTCCTTAGTATTCGTGTCAAAGACAATGGTTCAGGTATTGAGCCAGAGGACATGGAAACCGCCTTTTATCGTCATGCGACCAGCAAAATAGCTCATGGTCGAGATCTGTTTCAGATCACAAGTCTTGGATTCCGCGGAGAAGCCCTGGCGAGTATTGCCGCAGTGTCCAAGGTAGAGGTGTTATCCGCAAGTGATAATGACGGACGAGGGCGCCGCATTGTGATTGAAGGCGGGAACCTTGTCTCTCATGAAGATGCAACCTCACCCCAAGGAACCGATTTTGCAGTGAGAGAATTATTTTACAATACGCCAGCCAGACTCAAATATATGAAAACAATCCAGACGGAACTGGGACATATTTCAGATGTCCTATACCGGATGGCGATGTCTCATCCAAACATTTCATTCCGACTGCGCCATAATGAGAATGTGTTGCTTCAGACCTTGGGCAACGGCGATCTGCTGCAGGTGGTTGCAGCGATCTATGGTACAAGTGCAGCAAAAGCGATGCTCCCTATCCAGGGAGAAAGTCTGGATTACCGAGTGAGTGGGCTGATCAGCCTGCCAGAATGGACACGGGCGAATCGTGGTGGCATGTCGACGATTGTTAATGGTCGATTTGTCCGCAATTACGGTCTCAATCAGGCTATTCTCAAAGCCTACCATACCTTGCTGCCCATTAATCGCTTCCCACTTGTCGTGGTGCAACTGGAGATGCACCCATCGCTTGTGGATGTGAATGTGCATCCGGCCAAGTTGGAGGTTCGCTTCAGTAAGGAACCTGAGCTGTATGAATTCGTGGAAACGACCTTAAGGGGAATACTCCGACAGGAGGTATTGATTCCACAGGTCAAAAAGCAGCAGATCCGACGTGGAGATGATAGTTCCTTTATCCAGGAACAATTCCTCTTCCCACGCGGCCCTCTGAAAGATCAATCTGATGCAGAAGGATACGGGCAAAAAGGTCCACTTGGCAAACCTGCTGCACCGTCGAAGTTGACAGCGGAAGATGATGATTTGGATTTGGATGCTCCGGCGGATTTGTCCACAGGACAGGGGGGATCTGAACAGGGTCAGTCGGTGCCGTTGCCCGAAGCTCCACCTGAGACTATACACCCCCCTGAGCAGTTAGAAAGTTGGAACGGGGATATTTTGCAGAAGAGTGCTAGTTATGACGTAGGCCAGACATCTGATAACTTGCAAGAAGACACGAAGGATAAAAGTGCAAATACAAGTTCTACCGAAACTTTTCCTAAAACGGACCTCTCTTCTCAAGATGGTGGAGATGGTGGAGCTACAGAAAAACCGCTGGCTGAGGGCATGCCGGCTACGTATCGTTCCGATTCGATGAATTCACCAGTTAGGGAAGCTCGTTCATCGTATAATCCGTCTTCGGTTACGCGAACTGAACGGATGTGGAAAACTTCCGGTCTACCTGATGCCACTAAACTTGCTGCTGCCATTAAATCAGATGCATCCATGCCTGCTTTTCCAGAGCTGAGTCTGATTGGACAGCATCATGGTACGTATTTGATCGCGCAAAATGACCAAGGTTTATATCTGATCGATCAGCATGCTGCTCATGAACGTGTGAATTATGAGTACTATTACGAGAAATTTGGTAACCCTGCTCAGGCCTCACAAGAGTTACTTCTGCCTATTACGCTGGAGTTTACACCTTCGGAGACGGAAAAGCTGAAAACAAGGCTGGCCTGGTTCGAGCAGGCAGGTGTATATTTGGAGCATTTCGGTGGACAGACGTTCCGCGTGCGTTCCCACCCTTTCTGGTTCCCCAAAGGGGACGAGAAAGACATTATCGAAGAGATGTCCGAATGGGTTCTGAGCGAACGCAGCATAGATGTGGCCAAGATGCGAGAAGCTGCATCGATCATGTGCTCCTGCAAGGCGTCCATCAAAGCCAACCAGAAGCTGACGGATCAGGAGGCAGAAATGCTGATTCAGCGTCTGGGTTCATGTCGACAGCCCTACACTTGTCCGCATGGTCGGCCGATTGTGGTTTCATTTTCAACATATGATCTGGAAAAATTATTTAAACGAGTGATGTAGCTATTTAGGGGGACATTATGTACATTACAACCGGTGACAAGGAGATTGCCTCTCAGGTGGAGCGTGCACTTAAGCTCGCTGAAACGACAGGAGGTACCTACGTACCGCGCAATAGAACGTCTTTACCCAAACTGATTGAACATTATGGTATCAACGAAATACTGGTCGTGCTCAACGGCAGAGCGCGCTTGTTTCGCAAGGATGCGACGGAGCTTGAGTTTCACCCCAGTATGGGATTTGTTCGCGCTAAACGTGTTCTAAGAGGGGAAGCCGACCCCATGCTGGAAGCTGGTTCGGTACTTGAAGGCGACACCATTGTTGATTGTACCGCTGGGCTCGGTTCAGATGCTCTGGTATTTTCGGTTGCGGCTGGTAAGAGTGGACGAGTCATCGCTTGTGAAAGTTCTCAACCGCTCTATACCTTGCTGCTGGAGGGCATGTCCCATTATAAGAGCAACCAGCCCTTGGTGGATGAGGCTTTCCGGCGCATAGATCTGCGGCATGTGGATCATCTTGAGTTGCTGAAGTCCATGCCGGATCGAAGCTGTGATACCGTATACTTTGACCCCATGTTCCGTGAACCGATGATGGATTCAAGTGCTATACAGCCCTTGCGAGACTATGCAAATGCTCACGCACTGGATGAACAGAGCATCATGGAAGCGAGACGGGTCGCCCGTAAACGTGTAGTGATGAAAGAAAAGCGCGGCAGCGCGGAGTTTGACAGGCTCGGTTTTGAAATACTTGATCGGGCGAATGCAAAAACCCTGTACGGAGTGATTAATGTTGAAAGTGGAAGTTAAACCAAAACCTAAACTGCTTGTGCTGGTTGGACCAACAGCAGTAGGCAAAACGAGAATGAGCATCGAGCTTGCCCAAGCCTTCAATTGTGAGATTATCTCAGGCGATTCGATGCAGGTGTATCGTGAAATGGATATTGGAACAGCCAAGATTACCTCTGAAGAAATGAAGGGTGTACCCCATCATCTCATTGATATCCATGAACCGGAGTACCCGTATTCTGTGGCCGAGTTTCAGGAGAGTTGCACACGATTGATTAGTGAGATCCACGAACGCGGTAAAATGCCTTTTATTGTAGGCGGGACCGGTCTGTACGTGGAATCGGTATGTTACGGCTTCCAATTTTCCGATAGCGGTTCGGATGAAGCGTTCAGAGAGCAACAATTCAGCTATGCTGAACAATATGGGGCGCAGGCCCTTCATGATCGATTGAGGGAAGTTGACCCAGCAAGTGCGGATCGTCTGCATCCGAATGATCAACGGCGAATTGTACGTGCGCTTGAGATCCATCACCTCACAGGCGAGAAGTGGTCTGATCAGCTGGCAGTTCAGAAGAAAGAATCGCCTTATGATCTTCTTATTGTTGGTTTGACAATGGATCGCCAGAAATTATATGCCCGGGTAGAAGAACGGATTGATCTCATGATTGAACAAGGTCTGGTGGATGAGGTGAAATCCTTGTTGGAACGCGGAGTGGCCAGAGGTCATATATCCATGCAAGGGCTGGGGTATAAGGAAATTGCAGCGTTCTTGCAAGGAGAAGTGAGCTGGGAAGCCGCAGTAGAGTGGTTGAAGAGAGACACGCGTCGTTTTGCCAAACGGCAGCTCTCCTGGTTCCGGCATATGAAGGATATTGAATGGGTGGACATGACGGATACCGAAGATTTTGAAGGAAATTTCAAGCAGGTAAGTGAATTAATTACACGAAAATTTAACTGATTTGAGCAGTGAATAGTATGGATCTGACCGCTTGGAAAGATCGTGACATATGAACCTCTATCTCTTTGATATTTAAAAAGGGTAGAGGTTTTTGTTTATAACTACAACAGATGAGAGAGATGAATAATTCACCAAACAAGCAAGGAATGTGCTTAGAAATGAAGAGATTGTCCCTCTTTTGCAAATCTGGCAAGCGGTGTATAATGGATAAGTCTTCTAGTTATGCACCACGTCAAGATTGGGTGAAAAATAGCAGACAAGGGGTTTTTGTGGATTATATGAAACTGTTCATGATATAATAGCACGAAAGCTACTCAGCGATATTGAATATTACTCGAACACGAATTCAAATGAACCAATGGGGGTACGGCTAATGAACAAGTCCATCAACATCCAAGATACGTTCTTGAACCAACTGCGGAAAGAAAATATTCCAGCTACGGTCTATCTGACTAACGGCTTCCAAATCCGCGGGACGATCAAGGCATTTGACAATTTTACGATCGTCATTGACAGCGACGGACGCCAGCAAATGGTCTACAAGCATGCCATCTCCACGTTCACGCCGCAACGCAGCGTATCGCTGATGCAGCAAGATAACAGCGGCGAAGCTTAAAAAATTACGAAACCTTTTCACCAACCATTTCGTCTACAAGTATAGGCAGTGAAACAGAGCAACCTGAATAAAGGGTTGTTCTTTTCATTCCGGGCAAAATATGTTTAATATATGTCTGAGCCAACAGACGAATAGAAATTACGCAACCGAAAGGGAGTCAGGAGGTAACATGCCAAACGATCCGTTGTCGAGGTCTAACAATCGCAACAACAATAACAAGTCACCCAAAAAAGCGAAACCAAAGACCTCTAAAAAGAAAAAAATTACGGGTAAACGCGTTGGATGGACACTGTTTTTCACAATGGCAATCGCCATATTCTGTGCACTTGGCGGATATTTATTTATTATGGTGAGTGGCGAAAATCTGCTCAAAGCCAACAAAGACAAAACCACAATTAATGAAACTTCAAAAGTATATGATCGCAATGGCCAATTAATGGGGGAGCTATCCATTCAGAAGCTGGAACCCGTCAAGGAAGATGATATTCCTGAGCTGGTGAAGCAAGCCTTTGTTGCAACGGAGGATAAGCGATTCTACGATCATCAGGGCGTGGATATCTGGTCCATTGGGCGTGCGGCGGTTAAGGATGTCATGGCTCGATCCATGGTGGAAGGTGGTAGTACACTAACCCAACAGCTAGCCAAGAACATGTTCTTGTCCCGTGACAAGACATTCTTCCGTAAAGCAACGGAAGTATCGATTGCAATGGCATTGGAGCGCAAGTACACAAAAGACGAAATCCTGACGATGTATCTGAACCGGATTTTCTTCGGTCATCAGCGTTACGGGATTAAAGCAGCATCTGAATTTTATTTTGGAGAAAAAGATCTAAATAATCTTGAATTGTGGGAAATTGCCACACTCGCCGCGATGCCCAAGGGGCCTTCTGCCTACAATCCGGTGAGCAATCCGAACGATTCCAAGGCACGTCGTGGTGTTGTTCTCCAGCTAATGTATGAGCAAGGCTACATCACGAAGGAAGAGATGGATAAAGCTAAAGAGGTAGATTATAACTACAAGCGACCAGAAAAAGACCAGAAATATCAAGCCTTTATTGATTATGTCCTCCGTGAAGCTGAACGTGTAACAGGCAAAACGGAAGATGATCTGAATATCGGCGGATACAAAATCTACACAACCATGGATGCTCAGGCTCAAACAGCCATGGAAACTGCCTTCACAGATGATAGTCTGTTTGAGGCAAGCAAAGATGATCAACAGGTTCAAGGCTCCATGGTTATTATGAACCACGAGAATGGCAGTCTCGTTGCCCTCTTGGGTGGGCGGGATTATCAGACCAAAGGCTATAGCCGTGTAACGCAGAGTCGAAGACAACCAGGTTCAGCTTTTAAACCGATTGTGTCTTATGCACCGGCTCTTGAATCAGGAAATTACAGTGCCAATTCCTCGCTGAGTAATGAGAAGCAATGTTTTGGTAACTACTGTCCTGGTAACTTGCATGGATATTCTTCAACCATCAGTATGACGGAAGCCATTACGAAATCGGAAAATATTCCTGCCGTTTGGCTACTTGATAAAATAGGTGTTAACACAGGCATTAATTTTGCCAAAAGTGTAGGCATACAGCTGACGGATGAAGACAAAAACTTGGCGATTGCCCTTGGTGGTCTAAGTAAAGGTACAAATACACTGGAAATGGCGCAAGCCTATAGTGCATTTGCCAACCTTGGAGAATACCGACAAGCTTATGCGATTAAAGAAATCAAGGATAGCGCAGGCAAAACCACTTACAAACATGATAACTCGGACACAACGCGTGTCATGAGTGAGCAAAATGCATATCAGTTGACGCAGATGCTGCAAAACGTCGTTAATGACGGTACGGGACGCTCAGCGCGTCTGGATCGTCCAGTAGCGGGTAAAACAGGAACTGTTCAAAGTGGTATCTCTGGCAACAGTGCCAACCGTGATGTATGGTTCGTTGGATATACACCGGAGTGGACTGCGGCAGTCTGGATGGGGTACGACAATCCGGATGCGAATCATATGCTTAAGAACAGCAGTAAGCTGTCAGCAGCTTTCTTTGCCAAAGTCATGGGAGATGCGTTGAAAGGCGTTCCCGTGAAGCAATTCAAAGCACCGGCTGGAGGGCAGGCACCTCCGCCAGTAGAAGAACCAGAGAAGCCGGCTCTATCCGTTAGTGGACTGAGTGGATCATATGATCCAACTGCACAAACCGTCTCACTGAGTTGGACTGGAACGGGTGACGGTAGCACACAATATCGGATCTATCGTAAAGAAACCTCTGAAGCCCAGTTCACTCATCTCATTGATGCAATCGGAGCGACCAGTGCACAAGATTTAAGTGCGTTGCCTGGTCTAACCTATGAGTACTATGTGACAGCCTACGATTTGGCATCAGGACTGGAGACGGATCCTTCGAATACCATTTCTCTGATGATTGAAGCGGAGGAAATGCCACCGGAGGAACCTGATCCGGGCATAGATCCCGGAACAGAGACAGATCCTGAGCAGCCAGGTACAGAGAATCCGGACGATGGTTCACCGGATAATGGCAACTCGAACGGTAATAACGGTAATGGGAATGAAAATGGCAACAACGGAAATGGAAATGGTAACAACGGAAACAATGGTAATAACGATGGAGCCGGTCAAGGAAACGGTCAACCTGGGGGAGGGAACACGACCCCACCTGATCAGGGGACAACGGAACCAGGAGACACCGGTGAAGGTTCCGATGATGGATCCGTAACGACGCCGGGTGAGGTTGTAACCCCGGACAGCGGAACAAGTGGTGATACTGGAGGAACAGATGCACCTGTGGATTCTCAAGCTGGAACTGGCGGCTAAGCCATTGAATTACTAAATAGTTAAACTGAAAAAACTGCTTCCCGGAATATCGGTGAAGCAGTTTTTTTTGTAATATACGGAACCCTCTTTAATAGAAGCTGATTTGACGGATAGGTGGGACAAAGCTTGATTTTGAGTGTATACCTTAAATATGGTAAGCTGTAACTATTCGTAATACGTTGTGCAGGCAGGTCCAGAGCGCTGGAGGCCATCATGCGGATGTTATTACATTGTTCACCAATATCAGAGCAGGTCACGGACCTGTAGTCGGCAAAGAGGGGTTCGTATGAAACGGAAATTCGGGGACCGCGCGAACTGGCGCCGGATTACGAACCGACAATTCACATGCCGGTTCGTTCAATCCAAGATTTTCACAGGTTATATTACGTTGTACACCATACAGGATTTGAAAGAACCTCTGTGGAAAACATATGGAGGCAGTACCTTCTGTATCGCAGATAAAGGTTATTCTTGGCTGCAATACTATCCGAAGGGAGAGCACTTCGTGGTTACCGCGATGTTTGATGATCAGGAACGGATTGTGGAGTGGTACATTGATACATGTCGCAGTCAGGGGATAACTGATCAGGGTGTGCCTTGGTTTGATGACTTGTATCTGGATGTCGTGGTACTGAAAGATGGAGAAGTATTTTTGCTGGATGAAGATGAGCTTGAAGATGCACTGTCACGGAAGCACATAACGACGGGTGATTATGACTTGGCGAACAAGACAGCAAAGGAACTTCTGCATGCCATTGATGCACATGTTTTTCCGTACTTTCATTTATCGCTGAAACACAGGCAGAGTTTGTTTGAGAACGGAGAGTTTCGAAAAAACATTCAGATTTGAGACATGTACTTCGCCGCAGAATTCTTCTTCATGATCCTTCTAATATTGGAGCACCTGATAGAATACATTAATAATCAGGAGAGTTCAGCCCGATAAAATAGAGGTGATGGCGAATGAACGGACGGGTCATGGCTGCAGGAGAGCAACCAGGAGGCAGACCATCCAGACAAATTAATATCGTGTTGCGTAACCAGGAACCTCAGATGTTGGTCAAAGATGAAGCGGCGGCAGTCCAGGCAGCTAAGAGTATAACCAAACATGCGCACTTCCAGGAGATACAGGGTGAATTGGAGCAACTGGTTGGACTTGAAAATATCAAAGATTTGGTATTTGAAATCTATGCTTTCTTACAGATTGCTCAGATGCGTACCGAAGCAGGTTTACTTAGTGGCGCGCACGTGTATCATATGATCTTCAAAGGTAATCCGGGGACCGGTAAGACAACCGTAGCCAGAATCGTTGCCAAACTATTTCAGAAGATGGGTGTGTTGAGTAAAGGACATCTTATTGAAGTAGAGCGTGCGGATCTGGTTGGAGAATATATCGGTCACACGGCTCAGAAAACAAGGGACCTGGTCAAAAAGGCGCTCGGTGGGATCTTGTTTATCGATGAGGCATACAGTTTGGCACGCGGTGGTGAGAAGGATTTCGGTAAGGAAGCAATCGATACGCTGGTTAAATCCATGGAAGATAATAAAAATCAGTTTATACTGATTCTTGCCGGGTACTCAGAAGAAATTGATTTTTTTCTCCAGACGAATCCTGGATTACCTTCCCGTTTCCCCATTCAAGTGGAGTTTCCAGACTATAGCATTGATCAGTTAATTCAAATCTCTGAGATTATGGCCAAAGAGCGTGACTATATTTTAATGCCACAGACCATACTCAAACTAAAGCAGCATTTGCTTCAGGAAAAAAATGATTCACTGCATGCTTTCAGCAACGCCAGATACGTTCGTAATGCCATTGAGCGTTCGATCAGGCATCAGGCGGTTCGGTTATTGGAACAATATACGGAAGGCAGTCCAGGAAAACTGGAGCTGATGACAATCCGTACAGAGGATTTGAACTTTGAGCGAAAGTAAGCGATAATATAGTTTTTACACAGCCGGCCGGGCCAACCGGTTCGGCTTAAGGCATGCCATGGCATATTCGTGGTAATGAATATCAACAGATAAGCAATTAGAGGGAGTGAACATATACATGACAAATGGCACACATGATACAGATATGGTCAAAAAAGATCGCGCCGTCTTGGTGAGTTTAGTTACGGATGATGTAAAACGTACAGGTATCAATCCGGAGTACTCTTTAGAAGAACTGGTGAAACTTGCCGAAACAGCTGGAGTGGAAGTGCTAAGTGTACTTTCTCAGAACAGGGAAAAACGCGATACCAAATGGTTTATTGGTAAAGGCAAAGTGGAAGAACTTCGCGCGATTGCGGAGGAACTCGGAGCAACAACAGCTATTTTTGATCAGGAATTGTCAGGTGCACAGGTTCGTAATCTGGAAGAGACCCTGGATCTTAAGATTATTGACCGTACGCAATTGATTTTGGACATCTTCGCACAACGTGCCAACACAAGAGAAGGTATCATTCAAGTGGAATTGGCTCAACATAGCTACTTGCTGCCACGTTTATCGGGTCATGGTAAGAACCTGTCCAGACTCGGTGGCGGTATTGGTACTAGAGGTCCTGGTGAAAGCAAACTGGAGACAGACCGCCGTCACATCCGTGGTCGCATCGATGATCTGAAACGTCATCTGGAAGAACTGACACGTCATCGTAAATTGCATCGTGAACGCCGTAAAAAGACAGGTATTGTTCAGGTGGCTCTTGTTGGTTATACCAATGCTGGCAAATCAACATTGCTCAAGCAGTTGACTGCTGCAGATGTTTATATTCAAGATCAGTTATTTGCTACACTGGATCCAACATCACGTACCATGGAGCTTCCGAGTGGCAAAGAGATCGTACTTACTGACACGGTTGGCTTTATTCAAAATCTTCCGCATGATCTGATTGCAGCTTTCCGGGCAACGCTGGAGGAAGTAAATGAAGCAGATCTCATCCTGCACGTTGTGGATGCCTCATCGGCAATGCGTGAAGATCAGATGCGAACGGTTAACACGATTCTGCAAGAACTTGGTTCAGGGGACAAGCCACAGCTAGTGCTTTATAACAAGAAAGATGCATGCACACCTGAACAGCTTGAGATGCTTCCATTGGATAAAGACCACATCAAAGTAAGCGCATTAGACGCAGACGATTTGCTTAAAATCCGTGAATTGATCCAGACAGAGCTTACAGGTGACACGAAGCGCTTCCGGATTCCGGCAGAACGTGGTGATCTTACGTCCGTCCTCTACAAAATTGGTGATGTAGTGGATACCAGCTTTGAAGAAAATGATGTGATTTATGAAGTGGAATTACAAAAAGGTGAGTATGAGAAATTTGGTCATATGCTTGAAGATTTCATCGAATTGTAATACTCATGACATATTGATGTGATAAGTTGACACGATAATAGAAATTTAACGTCAGATTCGTGCTATGAAGGGGAATGAAGTAAGATGGTAAGCTTTGATTCAGAAATATCTGATCTTCAACATCAAGTGGAGCGTCAGATTGAAGGACAACTGCAACAGATTGATCGGATCACAGATCACAATCAATGGAAGGTGATTAATGCCTTCCAACAGCGAAAAGTAAGTGATTTCCACTTTGCAGGTTCAACAGGTTATGCGTATAACGATCGAGGTCGTGAAGTGCTTGATGAAGTATATGCTGATGTTTTCGGCGCGGAGGCTGCGTTGGTACGTCCTCATTTTGCTTCAGGTACACATACGATTAGTACAGCTCTTTTTGGAGTATTGCGCCCAGGTGACGAATTATTGTACATCACGGGTAAGCCTTATGACACATTGCATAAAGTTATTGGCAAACCCGGCGATGGTACAGGTTCGTTACGCGATTTTGGCATCGGTTACCGAGAGACGGCCTTAACCGCTGAAGGTAGAGTGGACTGGGCAGAAGTTGAGAAAAGCATCACACCGGCTACGAAAGTCATTGGGATTCAACGTTCACGTGGTTATGACTGGCGCTCTTCCTTCTGCGTTGCTGAAATCGCTGAGATGGTTACACGTGTTAAAGCGCTGAAGGAAGATGTTATCGTATTCGTGGACAATTGTTATGGTGAATTCACGGAAGAACGTGAACCGACAGAAGTCGGAGTTGATCTGATGGCCGGGTCACTGATCAAGAATCCGGGTGGAGGTATTGCGGAAACCGGTGGATACATATGTGGGAAGGAACAGTACGTACAGCTGGCAGCTTATCGTCTGACAGCCCCTGGAATTGGGGGAGAGGTGGGAGCAATGCTGGGGACAACACGTGGCATCTACCAAGGACTTTACATGGCACCGACAATTGTAGGACAAGCTATCAAAGGAAGTACGTTTGCTGCCGCGATGTTTGCTGAATCCGGATTTGTAACCAAACCCGCCTGGAATGAAGCTCGCACAGATCTGATCCAGGCTGTTCAGTTTAGCTCTGCCGAGCATCTGATCGCCTTCGTGCAGGGGATTCAGCGTGCAGCAGCTGTGGATAGTCATGTGGTTCCTGAACCGTGGGATATGCCTGGTTATGAGCACCCTGTCATTATGGCGGCAGGTACGTTCATTCAGGGTGGAAGTCTGGAATTATCAGCCGACGCGCCTATTCGGGAGCCGTATATCGGGTATATGCAAGGCGGATTAACGTACTCTCATGTCAAATATGGCGTTTTGATGGCGTTACAGACTATGAAAGATCGTAAATTATTGTGAGTTTATCTAACACGTCATTGACACTTGGTAATAACTAAATGTACAATAGGGTGAAGAATAGATGACTGGAAGGTTGATGAACATGGGTGATGAAATTCGCAGAAATATGGCCTTATTCCCGATTGGTATTGTAATGAAACTTACGGATCTGTCTGCACGTCAGATTCGTTACTATGAGCAGCACAGCTTGATCGTTCCTGCGAGAACGTCAGGTAATCAACGTTTGTTCTCTTTTAATGACGTAGAGAGATTGCTAGAGATCAAGGCTTTGATTGAAAAAGGAGTTAACATCGCAGGGATCAAACAAGTGATGAATCCTGTTTCGAAAGAATCCGAGGAAGCTACAGTTATCACGCCAGATACTGAAGTCAAACGCAGAGAGCTGTCCGATACGCAGTTGCACCGCTTGCTGAAGCAACAACTTGTATCAGGTAAGAGACCTGGACAAGTATCTCTCATTCAGGGAGAGCTTTCCCGATTCTTTAATAAAAAGTAAGTTCGCATAACTTGGCGAGTGAGGGGAAAACATGCACTTTTGGTGTGAGACTCCTTGACCCGTGGAACTTTCTAATGTACAAATATAACAGGCAAGCCAAATTACGCAGATAAGAAAGGGAGAGGTTATAGTGAGTTATACAAAAGAAGACATTCTCCGCATTTCGAAAGAAGAAAACGTACGATTCATTCGATTGCAGTTTACCGATTTGCTTGGAGCTATCAAAAACGTTGAGATTCCTGTGAGCCAGTTGACTAAGGCTCTGGATAACAAAATGATGTTCGATGGATCTTCCATTGAAGGTTATGTACGTATTGAAGAGTCCGACATGTACCTCTATCCAGATCTAGATTCTTGGCTTATTTTCCCATGGGTTGCAGAGAACCGTGTTGCACGCCTGATTTGTGACGTATATCTTCCGGATGGTAATCCGTTCCCAGGAGATCCACGTGGCATCTTGAAACGAAACCTGAAGGAAGCCCAAGATATGGGATTCACTTCCTTCAACGTCGGTCCTGAACCCGAGTTCTTCTTGTTCAAAACAGACGAAAAAGGAAACCCAACTAACGAATTGAATGACCAAGGTGGTTATTTCGACCTTGCGCCTACGGATCTTGGTGAAAACTGTCGTCGTGACATCGTTATCACACTTGAAGAAATGGGCTTTGAGATTGAAGCTTCCCACCATGAGGTAGCTCCAGGTCAGCATGAGATCGACTTTAAATATGCTGATGCTCTGAAAGCAGCTGACCAGATCCAAACGTTCAAACTCGTTGTTAAAACGATTGCACGTCAGCATGGTTTACATGCAACATTCATGCCGAAACCGCTGTTTGGTATGAACGGATCCGGTATGCACTGTAACCAATCCTTGTTCAAAGGCAATGAGAACGCATTCGTTGACGAGTCGGACGAGTTGGGTCTGAGCAAAACTGCACGTCACTTCATGGCTGGAACTCTGAAGCATGCGCGTGCGTTTGCAGCAATTACTAACCCAACTGTGAACTCATACAAACGTCTTGTACCAGGTTATGAAGCACCTTGTTATGTAGCATGGTCTGCTAGTAACCGTAGCCCAATGATCCGTATTCCAGCTTCCCGTGGTCTGAGTACACGTGTTGAGGTTCGTAACCCGGATCCGGCTGCTAACCCTTACCTGGCTTTGGCTGTTTTGTTGAAAGCAGGTCTGGACGGAATCAAACGTGAGCTTTCCTTACCAGCTCCAATTGACCGTAACATCTACATCATGTCAGAAGAAGAGCGTGTGGAAGAAGGCATTCCAAGCTTGCCAGCTGACCTGAAAGAAGCATTGAATGAATTGATTCGCAGCGAAGTAATCTGTGATGCTCTCGGCGACCACGCCTTGGCTCACTTCTATGAGCTGAAAGAAATTGAGTGGGATATGTATAGAACACAAGTCCACCAATGGGAACGCGATCAATATATTACTTTGTACTAATAGCTCAATCCCTTGGCGCTCTAGCGCTGAGGGGTTTTTCTTTTTGTGGGCAAGTACCTACATATTTAATAAAAAACCAAAGTGCCCACAAAATGCCCACAAAATATTTTTCCATTCGAAAATTTCTTCAGTGAATTTCTCAAATCTATCTATATTGCTTTTCTGGATCTTGCCAGAGATATGGGCATATACATCTGATGTGATCTGGATACTTCCGTGACCTAATTGTTCTTGAACGAATTTCATATCTGCCCCGGACTCAAGTAAAAGAACCGCGCAGGTTTGTCGGAGAGAGTGAATGGGGAGGGATGGGAGATCACAACGTTGTAAGATGCGGGAGAAGGCAACCAAAAAGGCTCTCCTGTATTAAGAGGAGAGCCTTTTGAATACCGACTATAAAATTAATTAGCTGGTTTTAGTAAATTGAATTGTATAAGGTTGGTTGTAGTTGATATCTGACTCCTGTAACCCTGGAGCTAGGGGGTAAGAGTCCGGCTATAGTTCATAGCGATGCAGATCTGAAGCTGGCAGCACAGCGTCTTGTTCGGGGTAAGTTCCTGAATGCGGGACAAACTTGCGTTGCTCCGGATTACTTGCTCGTGCATGAACAAGTTCATGATGAACTGATCGATCTGATTGGTGCAGAGATCAAAGATAAATTTGGAGATGATGTGCTACAGAACACTGATTTTCCGCATATTGTCAACACTCGTAACTTTGATCGATTGTCGAAATTCCTTAATGATGGTAAAACGCTAATTGGTGGACGTTCTGTGCGTGAGCAGTTGCTTATTGAGCCGACTGTACTTGGAGATGTGAACTGGGAATCATCTGTCATGCAAGAAGAGATCTTCGGTCCAGTGCTTCCTGTATTTACGTACAGTGACCTGAACCCCATGCTGGATGAAATCGTTCGCCGTCCAAAACCATTGGCGCTATATCTCTTCACACAGGATGAGCAACTGCAGAATCAGGTTTTGAATCAAGTATCCTTCGGTGGGGGATGTATTAATGACACCCTTTCTCATATGACTTCACACTATCTCCCGTTTGGTGGGGTAGGAGAGAGTGGTATGGGCTCATATCACGGACAACAGAGCTTTGATGTGTTCTCTCATCACAAGAGTGTTCTGAAACGTAGTGAATAATTAGCCGATAAAACAACATAAACATGAAAAAAGAGGTTGTCCTGTTCGTCAGGGCAACCTCTTTTCGTATTTATTGCATTACATCTAGTTTTGTTACTCATGTAAATATTAATGAATATCTCGGAAAAGGCCAATGACTTTACCCAGAATACTAACGTGTTTCAAACGTAAAGGTTCGAAGGTCGCATTCTCCGGTTGAAGGCGAATATGATCTTTCTCTTTGTAGAACGTTTTCACTGTAGCTTCATCGTCTTCAGTCATTGCAACGACGATATCACCGTTATCAGCAGTTTGCTGTTGACGGACAATAACATAATCTCCGTTAACGATTCCAGCTTCGACCATACTATCTCCGACTACCGAAAGCATAAACACTTTCTGTTCGCCTACATAGTGCGTAGGAAGAGGGAAGTAGTCTTCAATGTTCTCGGTTGCAGTGATTGGAACCCCGGCTGTAACCTTACCAACGACAGGAATACGTGCAACGCTATGAGCAAATTGATGAGAATGCTCAGATTCTTCCTGGCTCAAAAGCTCAATAGCTCTTGGTTTGGTAGGGTCGCGTCGGATCAGCCCTTTTTTCTCCAAACGATCCAAATGTCCATGTACTGTTGAGCTGGAAGCCAGTCCAACCGCTTCACCAATTTCCCGTACGGAAGGAGGATACCCCTTCAACCGGACTTCATTTCGTATAAACTCCAGAATAGCCTGCTGCCTGCTGGATATCTTCGACATACCGTATCAACCCCATTTTAGTAACGTTTGGGAAAATTATAACATAGAACCTCCGTTCGTACAAACATAAGTTCTAAATAAAATGGCATTAAATCAGTGTTTTGTAACTTTCAGAACAGAATTTGTACAAAAGTTAGAGCAGAATATTACAAATACTGTGCAAGAGGCTTCAATTAGGATATCTCTCCTTCAAAAAGAAGCGAACAATTGTTCTAAAAAGCTATTGAACAAAACAAGTGTTCGTGTTATATTGATTCCAACAGATAGGAACAAACGTTTGGAGGCGGGTATTTAATGAGATATTCTACTTATCAAAGCATTTATGAACCAATGAATTCGGAACTGGTGAAATCCAACATAGGGAACTACAAGAAGGTTTTAGCACGTTTCAAGATTTCTTCATGGATGTTAAAGGTGGCTATTACCTCTTTAATTATATTTATTGGATGTAGCACTGTTTTAACTGTATTTGCTGGCAATGAGAATGATGTTCTTCCAGGAGGAAAGATAGCCATTTCAGAAGGGGAAACATTATGGAGTATTTCTTTGGAACACAAACCGTCGAATATGGATACACGTGTTTATATAGAAGCAATTAAAAAAGTGAATCAACTTCATACGACTTCGATCCAAGTGGGTCAGGTATTAGCTCTACCCCAATTTGCAGAATAAAATACACATTACCTTGTCTAAGCGCGTGTCAGCTTGACAAGCTGCCTTTATCATGGCAAAGTTAATATGACTTTGTATTTTTGGAGGGGACAAGCTTGGATATAGATAGTCTGGTAGCACGCATTAACGAATTGGCTCGTAAGCAAAAGTCCACTGGATTGTCGGAGGAAGAACTTGCTGAACGTGCCGAGCTTAGAGAGATTTATTTGAGTAATATCCGCAGCAATTTCAGACAGCAACTGGATACCATTGAGATTGTTGATGATGAGAATGACAAAGGCCACCAAGGCAAACTCAAACACTAACGAAACCTAATGATATCATTATGATATTTAGGTTTCTTCCTGTTATTTGAGGGTGCAATTTATAGGGGGAAATGTTGGTTTACAGTTATGTAAGCCGATACAAAGACACATAAGGGGGATTCTCATGTCGCGTTCGTTCGAGAGAACGGTTAAGAAAAATTCCAAGCAGTTAAATCAGCAACGTAAAAAAAGTGGTCAACCAATCACAGGTACACCAGGTGAAGAAGTCTTTAAAGGACGTAGCCTTTTGTTCCCTATATTTTTGATCGGTCTCGCCTTTTTGTACCTGTTTATGAGCACGTTCCTTGTGCAAGCTCCGATGACAACCTGGGACTGGGTGACGATGCTGCTTTACGTATTTTTGGCAGTCATCTTCATGCTTCGCCGTCCATACATCAAGATTAGCAGTAATCGGATTATAACGACGAAGGGGAATCGTGAACGTTCAATCGGGGTTGACGATATTGTCAAATTCAGAATTGAACCAGGTACAGTTGTTATCGAACATAACAGTCGCGGGAAAAGATGGGTGTTCACCAAGTTATTGAACCGTTACGATACAGATGCGATTGCAGAACGTTTGCTGAAGTTTGCAAAAGCACACCAGATCACCGTGGAAACCGTCGAAAAGTAATTATTGTATAAAGGGGTAGATGATCGGAATGGCGTTAAAAGCGATTTTGTTCGACCTAGATGATACTTTATTATGGGATGAGCGTAGTGTTCGAGAAGCTTTTCATGAGACTTGTCTAATCGCAGCGAAAGAGACTGGGGTTAAACCAGAAGAACTTGAAGAAGCTGTTCGTAATGAGGCACGTGGACTATATGAATCATATGAAACCTTTCCGTTTACTAAAATGATTGGAATCAATCCGTTTGAAGGCCTTTGGGCTAACTTTACTGGTGGGGATCAACCTGAGTTCCGTCAGTTGGAACAACTTGCTCCAGTTTACCGTAAAGAATCCTGGCGTCGTGGCTTGTTGAAGTTGGGTATAGATCGGGAAGATCTTGCTGAACAACTTGCTTCGCAGTTTGGCGTAGAACGGAGATCCAGACCTCATGTATACGAAGAAACGATGGATACCTTGCGTCAGTTACAAGGAAAGTACAAACTGTTGTTGTTAACGAACGGTTGTCCTGCTTTGCAACAAGAGAAGTTGGATGGTGTACCTGAATTGACTCCTTTCTTTGATGAGATTATTATCTCGGGTAACTTCGGAAAAGGAAAACCAGATCCGTCGATATTTGAACATGCTTTGAGTAAACTGGGAGTTAAACCGGAAGAGAGCATGATGGTGGGAGACAAGTTGACGACGGATATTCGTGGTGCTTTATCCTCTGGCATCCAATCCGTATGGATTAACCGTGAGCATAAGACCAACAATGAAACGTATGCGCCTGACCATGAAATAACGCATTTATCGGAATTAGATCAGCTTATTGCTAATTTCTGAGCAGATCAGCTATAACATCTTTCCTCAGCACCCTGAAACATTGGAAGCTTCATTGAACGATAATATCGTTCGTGAAGTTACCAATGTTTTTTTATTGGGCATGTTGCCCAATTTACCTTGTTAAATGAGATAATAATTTTTTTTGCTAAAAGTTATTGAAATTAAGGGGAAGCTGGATTAGAATGTAACTAACATACTAGTATGACTAGTATTCAGATTGTCCTAAAGCAATTTCTTTTTGGCTTACTTCATTGAATGGAAGCAGGGAGTTATTGCTTATTATTTTCGATTGATTGTAAGCGCTTAATATTTTAGGATAGCTTCTTTCGATTTGGAGATCACACCGCCTAGCAAGTGCTAATTTATGTTGTGAAGCACCTTGGATTGTGTGATTCTACATAACACTCTAATATGGTATCGCTTAGATTGGTCTGTTATCTATTTTGTAGTGGGGGTGAAGATGAAGGAGTTGTTGTCTTCTACAACAGGAGAAACAATGGGGTAGTACATGAATTACTCTTACTTATCAAGTCCTGGATCGGAGTGAAAACACATGGAGTCGGAAACCGCTAAAACAACGTTAACCATGACATCTTTACGTAAAGAGAGCAGATTACGAACGGCAGCTACATTGTTCCGCAAAGACTGGCAACTGTATTCACTATTAATCCTTCCCATCATTTATCTCCTTATTTTCAAATATGGACCGATGATTGGTAATGTGATTGCGTTCAGACGTTTTGTTCCTGGGGGGAGTATATTTGGAGAAACGTGGGTTGGATTACGATACTTCAAAATGTTCATTGAGGACCCTACCTTCTGGAGAGTATTCGGTAACACGCTGATGTTGGGCGGACTTGCGTTACTCTTTACCTTCCCGGTTCCAATCATTTTTGCCTTGATGCTTAACGAAGTGAAGAGTAAACGATTCAAAAAGTTTGTACAGACCGCGTCTTATCTGCCTCATTTTCTGTCCATCGTTATCGTTGCGGGTATGATCCTGCAACTGACAGCAGTGAATGGATCTATTAATGGACTGGTGGCTTTCTTCACCGGAGACAATATTCCTTTTATGCAGCGGGCTGAATGGTTTAGAACAATCTATATCACTTCAGAGGTATGGCAGGGTATGGGTTGGGGAGCTATTCTTTATCTGGCTGCACTGACAACCATTGATGATTCTTTGTATGAAGCTGCGCGTATCGATGGTGCCAATCGTTGGAAGCAAACGATTTATGTGACGATTCCAGGTATCTTGCCAACAATTGTGACGTTATTGATTTTGAACATGGGTAATTTCCTGGCTGTTGGATTTGAAAAGATTTTGCTCTTGTACAATCCGCTTATCTATGAGACATCTGATGTGATTTCCACTTACCTGTATCGGGTCGGACTGGAATCCAGTAACTTCAGTTATGCTACCGCAATTGGCTTATTCGAATCGCTGATCGGTCTGATCCTGGTGTTCTCCGTAAATGCCATCTCACGCAGACTGACACAAAGAAGCTTATGGTAAAGGAGGAGCATCATGCAGGAATCCAGATCTTATAAGGTATTTAAAGTTTTCAATGTCATCTTTCTGTTATTCGTGGTATTTATAACGCTCTATCCATTCTTGAATGTCGTGGCACAATCCTTCAGCAGTGAATCCTATATTAATTCGGGCAAGGTTAGTCTGTTCCCAAGAGGATTTAATGTAGAGACTTATAAAACCATCTCACGTGACAGCATGTTCTGGACCAATTATAAAAATACGATTATTTACACCGTGGTAGGTACGTTAATCTCCATGTTCATGACGACTATTTTTGCATATGCCCTGTCCAAAAAGAGGTTGATGGGTCGCAAATTTCTGACGATGTTCGCCGTGTTCACGATGTTCTTCAGTGGTGGATTGATTCCTAACTATGTCTTGATTAATTCTCTTGGCTTCAACAACACCATGTGGGCACTTGTTGTGCCTGGTGCAATTAGCATATACAACATGCTGATCATGAAGTCATTTTTTGAGAATATGCCTGAAGAACTGGAGGAAGCTGCCTCCATTGACGGTTTGAACACTTACGGGATCTTGTTACGCATTATTTTGCCGCTGAGTAAAGCTGTTATGGCAACCATGGTGCTGTTCTACGCAGTAGGTCATTGGAATTCCTGGTTCCCAGCCTTTCTGTATTTGGACAAAAAAGAACTGTTCCCAGTCACCATTTATTTGCGCAATATGATTGCAGGAGCGACAAGCGGGGCGTCTGCTGGTGCAACCTCAGCTGATAACCTGACACAGATTGCTGCCAATATTAAGTCAGTAACGATGGTATTAACCATCTTGCCGATACTCACCATTTATCCATTTGTTCAAAGATACTTTGTAACCGGTATCATGTTGGGGTCTGTTAAACAGTAATACGTAGCAGCTATATAAATTGAACTAAAGATGATTTACACGGAACACTCCGATGACAGAATAACCTTCCAATCGCTGTTATCCCCAGATTTTTTCGATTCCCTGTTTAAAAGGGAAAATCCGGTGATAAAGGCGAGCGCTACTCTTTTTCAGGTTTTTTCTGTTCTCTCCGTTTTGTGTAAATGAATAGTTCAATTTATAAAGAATGATTCACATGATTAACTTTTAGAGGTTATTTAAAAAGTTTTTAAGGCAAGGTCAACCTAAACCAAATTCAGGGGGATAACCTAAATGAATCAAAAGCCACGTAAGTTTGTCGGTAAAATGGTTTTGGCAACAATGATGACCGTCGTTCTGGCAGCATGTAGCAGCGGTACTGGAACTGGAGGTGACGTCACAGAAGTTCAGACCAACGCTGCGATGGAGACGTACAATGTAGGGGATACATTCAAGGCAACGGAGCCGTTTAATCTCTCCATACTATATAGTGATCAACCTAGTTATCCATATAAAAAAGACTGGTTACTTTTTGATAAAATCACCGAACTGACGGGTGTGACGCTTGAGCCAACGATTGTACCGATGAGCGATTACTCTCAGAAGAGATCTTTGTTAATTAGTTCCGGTGATGCACCACTGGTTATTCCCAAAACGTATCCAGGTGAAGAGTCTGCATTTGTATCTTCCGGTGCGATCTTGCCGATTAGTGATTATATTGATTTGATGCCGAACTTCAAGGATAAAGTGGAAAAATGGGGATTGGAAGATGAACTTGAAGGACTTCGACAGGAAGATGGAAAGTACTATGTACTTCCTGGTCTTCATGAAGAAGTATGGCCAGATTACACATTGCTCGTAAGAACAGATGTTTTTGAGGAAAATAACATCGCCATCCCGACCACATGGGACGAATTGTATGATGCAGCGAAGAAACTGAAAGAGATCTATCCGGATTCTATTCCGTTTTCGGACCGATTCCAATTCAATAGCACGTTGAATATCGCTGCTACCGGCTTTGGCACCAAGGCTGGATGGGGTTTTGGTAATGGATTGACGTATAAAGAAGATCAAGATCAATTTGTATACACGGCTACTACACCAGAGTATAAGGAAATGCTAACGTACTTTAACAAGTTGGTATCCGAAGGGCTGCTCGATAAGGAGAGTTTTACACAGGATGATGATCAGGCTGTACAGAAATTTGTATCCGGCAAATCATTCATGATTAATGGTAACTCCCAAACGGTGGTGCTGCACCGAAATGATATGAACAAAACACTGGGAGAGGGTAAATTCTCGGTTGCGAAGATTACAGTACCTGGTGGGCCAAAAGGACAGCTGATGTCCGGGTCTAGACTTGAAAACGGTGTCATGATCTCCGGGAAAATTCAAAAGAGTGAAAATTTCAAAGCCATTATGCAATTCGTTGATTGGCTGTACTACAGTGATGAGGGGCAAGAGTTCGCCAAGTGGGGCGTAGAAGGTGAAACATTCACCAAAGAGGGTGGAAAACGTAAATTGGCAGAGGACGTTAACTACAATGGTTTGAATCCGAAAGGAACGAAGGATTTGCGTATTGACTATGGCTTCTCTGGTGGTGTATTTGCCTATGGGGGTACTACAGATCTGCTGCAATCCATGTTTAGTGAAGAAGAGTTGAAATTCCAGCAAGACATGAAGGATACCAAAGAGGTTATCCCGGCAGAACCACCAATTCCATACTCTTCTGAGGATCGTGAACGGGTGACACTTCTGAGTACACCACTGAAAGACTATTCGGATCAAAATACACTTAAATTTATCTTGGGTGAGCGGGACTTGTCTGAATTTGATACGTTTGCCAAAGAGCTGGATAGTCAAGGATTATCTAATTATCTGAAGCTGGCAAATGACACGTACAAAGCCTACAAAGAAAACAAACAATAATATAGTTGATGCTGTCCGGATTACCGTTTCACTCCGATATTTAAGTGGAACGGTAATTTGTGCTAAGATGAATGAATACGGCTGAGAGAAAGAGGTCAAGGCATGTCACTTAATCAAAAAATTAGAGGCTCGACCCGGGCATATTCATATAATCTGTTAAAAGAACGAATTCTTCATCTGGAACTTAAGCCTGGTACCAAGATTTCAGAGAAAGAGATTGCAGATGAACTGCAGGTGAGCAGAACCCCCGTGCGGGAAGCATTCATGAAGCTTGCTGAAGAAGAACTGCTGGATATTATTCCACAGAGTGGAACCATAGTCTCTCATATCAACTTGGAGCATGTGGAAGAAGGCAGGTTTATGCGGGAGAAAATGGAGAAGGAAATCGTGACGTTGGCTTGTGTTTCGTTCCCTGAAGAGTTCCGATTCAGACTCGAAACCAACATTGCAATGCAGGAAGTATGTATAGGGAAAAACAATTTCTATCGACTGTTCGAACTGGATGAAGAGTTTCATCAGATTTTGTTTCAGGGCACAGGGAAGCTGAGAACGTGGAAAATGTTGCAACAGCTAAATATCCCGTTTAATCGGTTGCGTTTATTACGTCTAGCGGAGGATTCCAATCTGGAGGTCATTATCTCGCAGCACAAAGAGATTTATCGACTTATCACAGAGCGTAAGACGGAGCAAGCGGTTCAGGTGATGGAAGCTCATCTCAGGCTTGTCGTGATTGAACAGGAATCGATAAAAGCAAAATACCCACATTATTTTATCTAGTACGAAGATGTTTTAAAATACGCTCCATGCCAAACCCCCTGTTCAAATGAACAGGGGGTTTGGTTTATTAAATCGCACAAGGGCGTCTTAGCCTTGTTTAATAAATGTAGGATCTGGATACGGATCTGCAATCCAGCCATCTTTTTCGATGAACAGACGTACAGCAATGATCTGTTTGTTCTCCATTAAAGTGAAGAAGTGCGGTGTATTCTCCGGTACGGAGATGACGTCTCCAGGAGACAGTTCTACATTAAAGTAGCCTACATCATCTGTAGCTTTGATAACAAAGATTCCTTTACCGGCAACAATTGCACGGATCTCATCTTCAGCGTGGGTGTGGATCTCTTCGAACTTGGCCAGTTTCTCTTCGATATCTGGTGTCTGTTCGGACAGCGTGATGACATCCCAGATCTGATATCCGCGACGTGCAGCCAAATCTCTGATTTCATAATCGTAAGTTTCCAAAACCTCGGCTTTCTGATCATCAGTCAATCCAAAGTTATTTTGCAGATCAGTGTTCAGTTTGGATGCGTCCCACTTCTCATATAATACTTCGTATTTGTTCAAGAAATTTCGAACGTTTTCGTCACCAGTGATGCGTTCGTTCGTATTTCGGATTACAATTTCAGCCATGTTCTTTCCCTCTTTTCCACTTGGTTTAATTGAATTATATCGGATTGCTCTGTTTTTGTCGATTCTCAAATTCCGTTCATATTCGAGCAAACCCGCCATGTTTCGGGAGCAAAACCGATCTTTCACATTAAGTTAGTTTCTGTTAAACTAAGATTTAACGTTTTGCGGGGGTGAAGATATTGGATAAGATTAGTCTACACGATGCATTAAAACAACGAATATTAATCCTCGACGGTGCAATGGGGACCATGATTCAACAAGTTGATCTGACTGGTGAAGATTTTGGCGGCGAAGATCTGGATGGATGTAATGAAATGTTAGTGCTTACTCGTCCAGAGCTAATCCAGCGCATTCATGAAGAATATCTTGAAGCTGGCGCTGATCTGATTGAAACCAATACATTTGGTGCAACATCAGTCGTACTTGCTGAATACGATATTCAGGATCGTGCACGGGAGATCAACTTGGAAGCAGCCAGAATTGCGAAAGCTGCAGTTGATCGTTTTTCTACACCAGAATCTCCACGTTATGTGGTAGGTGCAATGGGACCAACAACCAAAACACTGTCTGTTACTGGAGGAGTGACGTTCCAGGAACTGATCGACAGTTATTTGGAGCAAGCGCTTGCTTTAATAGAGGGAGGCGTTGATGCGCTACTGCTTGAAACCTCACAGGATACCCTCAATGTAAAAGCAGGCAGCATTGGCATTCAGCAGGCCTTTGAACAGAGTGGCATTACACTGCCACTGATGATATCAGGAACCATAGAACCAATGGGGACGACCCTTGCAGGTCAGAACATCGAATCCTTTTATATATCCTTAGAACACCTTAACCCAATTTCGGTAGGACTAAACTGTGCTACAGGTCCAGAGTTCATGCGTGATCACATTCGCTCCCTTTCAGGAATGGCATCGGTTGCCGTTAGTTGTTACCCGAACGCGGGTCTTCCAGATGAGAATGGTAATTATCATGAGTCACCAGATTCTCTTGCTCAGAAGATTGGTGCTTTTGCCGAACAGGGTTGGTTGAATATTGCTGGTGGATGTTGCGGAACAACTCCCGCACATATTCGGGCCATGCGTGATACACTAGCCCAGTACCCCCCAAGAGAAATGAACGGAACACATCCACCTGCCCTGTCAGGTATAGAACCGATCTACATCGAACAGGACAATCGCCCATATATGGTCGGAGAGCGTACAAACGTGCTGGGATCACGGAAGTTCAAACGGCTCATTGTTGAAGGCAAATATGAAGAAGCTTCGGAAATTGCTCGGGCTCAAGTGAAAAATGGAGCGCACATTGTCGATGTATGTGTACAAGACCCGGACCGTGAAGAGTCCGAAGACATGGTGAAGTTCCTTGAACTTGTTGTGAAAAAAGTCAAAGTGCCACTCATGATCGATACGACAGATGCTTCAGTAATTGATCTGGCCCTCCAGTACTCCCAGGGTAAAGCGATAATTAACTCCATTAACCTTGAGGATGGCGAAGAGAAATTTGAGCTGATCACGCCGTTGCTTCATAAATACGGTGGTGCGGTTGTTGTCGGAACGATTGACGAACGAGGTCAGGCGATTAGTCGAGAAGACAAGCTTGACGTAGCAAAGCGCTCTTATGATCTGCTGGTGAACAAATATGGACTCAAACCCGAAGATCTCATTTTCGATACGTTGGTGTTCCCAGTTGGTACCGGAGATGAACAATACATCGGTTCAGCCAAAGAAACCATTGAAGGTATAAGAGTGATCAAGGAAGCGATGCCTGAATGTCATACGATCCTCGGGATCAGTAACATTTCATTCGGACTGCCTGAAGCAGGCCGTGAAGTACTGAACTCCGTATTTTTGTATGAATGTACCAAAGCAGGTCTCGACTATGCGATTGTGAACACAGAGAAACTGGAGCGTTATGCGTCCATTCCGGAAGAAGAACGCAGGCTCTCGGAAGAGCTTTTATATAACACAAATGATGACACACTGGCGGCGTTCGTAGCGGCGTTCCGTAACAAGAAGGTTGAGAAGAAGGAAAAAATCTCAAACCTTTCATTAGAAGAGCGTCTCGCTTCATATGTTGTGGAAGGAAGTAAAGAGGGATTGCTGCCGGATCTCGAACAGGCACTTGCCAAATATACAGCACTTCAAGTGATTAACGGTCCACTGATGCGGGGGATGGAGGAAGTAGGTCGTCTCTTTAACAACAATGAGTTGATTGTAGCTGAGGTGTTGCAGAGTGCGGAGGTTATGAAGGCTTCTGTAGCATATCTGGAGCAATTCATGGAGAAGAACGAGACTTCGGTTAAAGGCAAGATCATTCTGGCCACGGTTAAGGGTGATGTGCATGATATCGGTAAGAACCTGGTAGAGATCATCCTGTCCAATAACGGTTACCAGATCATTAATTTGGGTATAAAAGTACCACCAGAACGTATCATTGAGGCGTACCGGGAAGAGAAAGTTGATGCAATTGGTCTTTCGGGTCTATTGGTAAAATCAGCGCAGCAAATGATTCTTACCGCTCAGGATCTGCGAACAGCAGGTATTGATGTGCCTATTATGGTTGGCGGCGCGGCGCTTACACGTAAATTTACCAAAAATCGTATCCGTCCTGAATATAACGGAATGGTTGTATATGCGAAAGATGCGATGGATGGTCTGGATCTGGCGAACAAATTGATGAATCCCGTTACACGTGAAGCGATGCAACTGGAGATGGAAGCTGAGAAAGAAGCTGATGCTTCAGCGGCTGTAGCCGTTCAGACGCTTCCAGAGCTTACACGGGTGGAGCGTTCGGATATTGCTGTAGATAATCCGGTTCTTGTCCCGCCTGATCTGGAGCGGCATACGATGCGCAACTATCCGTTATCACACATCCTGCCCTACGTGAACATGCAGATGTTGCTTGGACATCATCTGGGGTTGCGCGGTTCAGTTGAACAACTGCTTGCTTCAGGTGATAAGAAGGCTACTGATCTGAAAGCAGTAGTGGATGATATCATGCAAGAGGCTGTTCGTGACGGAATTATTCAGGCGCATGCCATGTATCGTTTCTTCCCTGCTCAGTCCAGTGGTAACAGCATCATCATCTATGATCCAAAGGACACCAGTAATATCTTGCATACTTTTACGTTCCCACGTCAAAAAGTCGAGCCATTCCTGTGCCTGTCCGACTTCCTGAAGCCTGTTGAATCCGGTCAGATGGATTACGTTGGTTTTATGGTTGTTACGGCCGGACACGGTGTGCGTGAACTATCTACTGCGTGGAAAGATAAAGGGGATTACCTTCGCTCGCATGCTCTGCAATCCGTAGCGCTCGAGGTAGCAGAGGGATTAGCTGAACGTGTGCATCATATGATGAGAGATATATGGGGATTCCCGGATTCTGCCCAGATGACCATGAAGCAACGTCACGGTGCACGATATCAAGGGATCAGGGTATCTTTTGGATATCCGGCTTGTCCGGATCTGGAAGACCAAGGGCCGCTGTTCAAGTTGCTGCAGCCTGAGGATATCGGTGTGGAATTGACGGAAGGTTTCATGATGGAACCTGAAGCATCCGTATCAGCGATGGTATTCAGCCATCCGCAAGCTAAGTATTTTAATGTAGAGAAGGCATAAATTCAGTTGAGTGTCAGGCAAAGCCCTCCGCATTGTCGGAGGTTTTTTGCTGGCAGCAGAAAGAGGTGCGATCCAGAATGGAACTATATTTCCTGGGAACTAATGCTGGTGTACCTACGCTTCAACGGAATGTAACTTCCATTGGGCTACGCATGTTGGATGAGCGCAGAGCTTTGTGGTTGTTTGACTGCGGGGAAGGAACGCAGCACCAGATTTTGAGTTCTCCGCTTAAACTAAGCAAATTGGAGAAAATATTCATTACTCACCTGCATGGTGATCATGTATTTGGACTTCCAGGACTGCTTTCGAGCAGAGCCTATCAAGGTGGCACCACACCATTAACGGTATATGGTCCACCAGGTACGGAACGAATGATCAGTACAACAATGGAGCTTAGCCAATCCCGGGTTAACTATGATTTGAATATCGTGGAACATACGGGCGGCGTCCTGTTCGAGGATGACAGTTTTATCGTGGAGGCTGCTTTGCTTGAGCATCGGATTGACAGCTATGGATACCGGATTACGGAAAAAGATCGTCCAGGAAGCCTGGACCCAGCCAAACTGGCGGAATATGGTTTGAAACCAGGCCCATTGTTCGGTCGGCTGAAACGTGGAGAAACCATTACGCTCGATAACGGTCATTCACTTCGTCCTGAAGATGTGTTGGGAACGCCAAAACGCGGCATGGTGATTACTATTTTGGGTGACACACGTCCATGTGACAATGTACATCCACTTTCCTTAAATGCAGATGTACTTGTACATGAAGCTACATTCATGCATGATCTGGCCGATACAGCGCATGAGTACTATCATAGTACTTCAAAACAAGCAGCAGAAGCGGCTAGAGCAGCCAATGTAGGGCAACTGATCATGACTCACTTTAGCTCACGTTATAAGGATGAGGATCAACTGCAGCCACTTTTGGAAGAGGCACAGTCCATATTCCCGAATACCAGACTTGCCAATGAACATCAGCTTATTCCTGTCGTGCATCGCAAGCAAGAATCTTAACCATGACTGCGAACCAGGGCACGGCTAAACACGTCACATGAAGAACCGGGAAATTGCACGGGACTGAGGGAGAGGAACTCCCGCGGTCCCTTTTGCAATCTGGTCAGAAAGCGTGTAGGATGGGCAATATGAAGAGGGAAATGATTCAAATTATTTTCCGGGAAAGCGCAGGAAATGACAAGCTTGTACAGAAGGCGCGCGAGTTAAACCGTCGGTGTTCGATCTGGTTCGACTTGTTGCGTGCATATGCTAGCAAGCCCATATTTTTTGCCTGAATACATAGGTTCGCGTTAAAGTTCGAGGTAAATGATTAAGGACATGAAATGTTAATGGAATAAAGAAAGGAAGTGCTGTGTGTGATTAAGGCCTATCTGATTGACTTGGATGGTACGCTCTATCATGGCAGACATCGTATCGAAGGAGCCGATCAGCTTATTCGAACACTGCAAGAGCTAGGCAAGCCGTATTTATTTGTAACGAACAACTCTTCCCGTACACCACAAGGCGTGGCAGATCATCTGAACGGGATGGGAATACCTGCGGATGCGTCTCAAGTATGTACTTCTGCAGTGGCGGCTGCTGAATACGTTGCAGAGGAGTCGCCGGGTGCGAAAGTGGCCTGTATTGGAGAAGCAGGGCTGCTGCAAGCCATAGAAGAAGCAGGGCTACAGTTGACGGAGGATGATCCAGACTATGTCATACAGGGGATTGATCGTGAATTTTCTTATCAAAAATTGACCAAGGCACTCCGATGGATAAATGGGGGATCAAAATTCATCATGACCAACCCAGATCTGCAACTCCCTTCGGATGATGGGCTGACGCCTGGAGCCGGAACGATCGGAGCAGCAATTGAAGCCGCAACCGGCGTCCATCCTACCGTTATTGGCAAGCCATCGAGTGTTATAATGAAGTCAGCCATTAGCCGGCTGAACTTGGCGTCTCATGAAGTGGCAGTGATCGGAGACAATATGCGTACCGATATTGCAGCGGGAGTGGCAGCAGGATGTGAGACATTGCTGGTTCTTACCGGTGTGACAACACGGGATAATATGGATGGACACATTCAAGCAGCCAAGGCTCGACCTGATCATGTGTTTGAAGATTTGCATAAATTGATGGAGTGGCTGTCGCAAGAGGCAGACCAAGCTTCCAAAAAGGGGTAATGTACGATGCCGGAACTGCCGGAAATGGAAAATTACCGGACCTTGCTGTCCGAGAAAATACTTGATCTACCGATTACAGGTGTTGTAATTAACCGCGATAAAACGATAAATACGGAGCCTGATCTGTTTATCAATGAACTTACAGGAAATCGTATCATATTTGTTGAGCGCCGAGCGAAGCATCTGATTTTCCACTTGGCCAATGGCAAACGTCTGGTCCTGCACCTCATGTTGGGCGGTATGATTTTCTGGGGCACGGAAGAGGAGCGCCCTGATCGTTCCACACAGGTGGAGATCCAGTTTGGAGATCACATTTTATTCTTCATCGGTCTGCGCTTGGGGTACTTACATCTGCTTACCTCAAAAGAAACCGAAGAAGCGATGTCTGATCTTGGACCTGAACCTCTGGATCGACGGATGAACGTGGAACGTTTTGCTTCTCTGTTGAAAGGTCGTCGGGGTACGCTTAAGACGACATTGGTGAACCAGCATATTATTGCGGGGATCGGCAATTGTTATTCCGATGAAATTGCTTTTGCTGCAGGTCTGAGACCAAGCTCCAAAACGCAGAACATTGCGAATTCGCCGGAGCTGACGGAGCGCTTGTTCCATTCGATGCAGTCCGTGCTTCGCGAAGCAGCTTCTGAGGGTGGTTATATGGAGATGCCACTGATGCAGGGAGACACCAAAACAGGAAGCTTTGACGAGCAATGTCGGGTGTACGACCGGGAAGGCGAGACTTGTCCGCGATGTGGGGGAACAATTGAACGCGTGGAAATTACGGGCAAGAAGGCATTCTTCTGTCCGAAATGCCAGCATGAGGCCTAAATCCGGAATTGGGGCACATGTCAGCACCAGAGGCGGATTTCTTCAGGCTGCCAAAAGAGCACATGCGATGGGGTCAACGGCATTTCAGTATTTTCCGAAGAACCCGCGCAGTCTCAGCCTGAAAAGTCTGGATCTCAAGGATGCTGAGCAGTGCAGGGATTGGTGTGAACAGCAGGGACTTGCTTCCATTGCACATTCCCCCTATCCCACGAATCCGGCGTTGGGCATGACCCGTGGAGAGGCGGGCTTTCATGCTACGATAGCGTCAATTCGCAATGACCTTGAAATTTCGAATGCTTGCGGTTCTGTCGGTACGGTGGTCCATTTTGGACATATCAAAACGAGCGATCCGCTGGAAGGCTATCAGAACCTCATACATTGTCTGGATACCGCCTTGGAGAATTGGAATGGTCATTCAAAGGTGTTGCTTGAAAATCAGGCAGGTGATCATGGCGCTATGGGCACAACAATGGAAGAAATGATACAGATTCGCAAATTAAGCCGATATCCTGAGCATATTGCTTTTTGTTTTGACACATGCCATGCTTTTGCTTCAGGTTTGTGGTCTTCAGGCAACGAAGCGGCGATGCTCGATAAGGGCAGGGTGCTGGGATACTGGGATGATGTTGCTGCTGTACATTTTAATGATTCCAAATATGCGTCTGGTTCGTGTAAGGATAGACATGCGAGGATCGGACGGGGTTATATCGGATATGAATCAATGAAAGCATTGTTAAATGCGCCTGAGTTCCAAAATGCGGTTGTTGTGCTAGAGACCGAAACGGGCGAAGATGGAACGCACCATGATGATATAGCGCTCATGCGTTCCTGGCTATAAAAGGGAGAGGAGCGATTGTATGCATGTTTTTTTGGATGACTATCGGGCGTGTCCGAAAGGGTTTGTTCTGGCAACAAATGCAGAAGAGTGCCTGATGCTGCTAAGAGAAGGTGACGTGGACATTTTGTCTCTGGATTATGAGCTTGGTCCGGATTCGCCTAACGGCGGTGAGGTTGCGGCATCCATCGTACGGGAAGGTTTATTTCCGCGCGAGATCTATTTGCATACGTCCAGTATGTTTGGGAAACGTCAGATGTACGAGATGTTGTATAGCAATAAACCTGATTCGGTAACCATTCATAATGGTCCAATGACGGGTGAGGTCATGCTGCGTGTTGCCGCGGGAGAAGAAAGCTAATGAAGCCAATTACATCCAAAATGTTAATGCGAGGCGTATGGGAAGGCATGCCACAGGCTGTATTTATATATACGCCTTTATGTGGGACATGTGCGGCAGCCCGTCGGATGTTGGAGGTCGTCGAGCACATGCTGCCAGAAGGTATTTTATCCGAAATGAACATTCATGACATTCCTGAACTTGTACAACAATTTCGAATTTCAAGCGTACCAGCCGTGATGCTGTTTGACGGCCAGCAAGATGTTCCAAAAATGGTTTATCGGATGAGCTCTGTAGAGCATTTGCTCTCTGAGATCCGGAAGGCGGTGCTGAAATGAGTATAATTTCGATGGAACATGTCTCACTCAGACGAGAAGAGAATCAGATTTTGGATAACGTACATTTGCGCATCGAACAAGGTGAACATTGGGTTATTCTGGGTCGGAATGGTTCTGGCAAAACAACATTACTGGAAATGATGAACGGATATATGTTTCCAAGCCAGGGGCGCATTGAAGTACTTGGTAATCTGTATGGACAATGTGACGTCAGGGAAGTTCGTAAGGAAATCGGTTATATCAGCCAAACGTTGATTGAGAAATTAACACCCCGAGATCCGGTATGGGAGGTCGTCGCTACAGGAGCGTACGCTTTTTTGCGTTTTTATCAGACGATTCCTGGTGAAGTGAAAGCCAAGGCGATGAGTTTGTTAGATGATATGGGCTTTGCCAACCTGGCCAACAACCCGCTTGGAACGTTATCCCAGGGAGAGCGCAAAAAAGTCATGCTTGCTCGTTCATTAATGGCTGAGCCAAAATTGCTGATTATGGACGAGCCTTGTGCCGGGCTAGACTTATATGAACGTGAGAAAATGCTGGCTGAGATTGATCGTCTGCGCCAACGTAACATCACAGTTGTGTATGTAACACATCATGTTGAAGAGATCGTACCTTTATTTACACATGTGGCCTTGATCCGCGATGGACGTATTGCTGCGGCAGGCCCCAAGCATGAAGTTTTGACACAGGATACAATTAAGCATACGTACGATGTCCCTGTCGATATCCAGTGGGATGACGGTCGTCCTTGGATACGCGTACGTTCTGGAGGGTAACACAATTTGAGTAAACAATCGTCTTGGGAAGAAGGCAACTTCTCCCGTTTTATATGTACAGCTAATCATGGCTTTGCCCCTTATGCTCAGGAAGAGTTGCGCCGTACGTTTGGTGCGGTCAAGAGCACGGTACTCGTACCAGGAGAAATTTTGCTTGCGGGTCTGCCTGTAGCGGAGGAAGAAGTTGCAGGTAAGCTGTGGGAAGAGTATCCAACGTTTTTACGTCATATTCAGCCTGTTCAGTTTCAGGAGAATACAGAAGATTCGGAACAGTCTATTGAGAAATTGATTGCATTCGTCCTGAATCATAAGGAATTGTCCGGCACCCCTGTCGTATTGCAGGTAAGGAAGACAGAGGGGTCCTTTTGGCAAGAAAATGCGGCCTCATTGAAGCAATTGCTGACAGAAAAGCTGGATGAGCTAGGTTGTGAATGGGTAGTGCGTGATGCTGAATATGTCATTTCCGTATTTGCTGCGAATGATATGTTGTATGCTGGCGTATCCAGACCTGAACAGAATCTGTCAGACTGGAGTGGGGGAGCTGTACGTTTTCAAAAAGAAGACGGACAGATCTCGCGGGCTAAGTTCAAATTACTTGAAGCTGAGCAAACGTTTGGTATTGATTTCACTTCTTTTCATAAAGCACTCGATATCGGTGCAGCACCAGGCGGATGGACCTCGTTCCTGCTTGAACGCGGGATTGAAGTAACGGCGGTAGATCCGGCGAAGATGGATCCGACCCTGCTGACATCACCCAAACTGACTTTCTTGAAAAAAAATGCGGGGGATGTGCGTTTCCGCGAAGGAGAATTTGATCTGCTCGTATGTGATATGAGTTGGAGTCCCAAGCTGATGAGCCGCCTTGTATCGGATCTTCTGTATAGCCTTCAGCCTGGGGGAACAGCCATCGTTACCGTGAAACTGTTGCATAAAAAGCCGCTCGCGCTCATTAAAGACGTCATTGATACGTTTGAGCGTTCACGGATGCAGATTCAACGTTCCAAGCAGTTATTTCATAACCGCGAAGAGATTACACTTTATATGGTCAAATATTAAGAAATTGATTCGATTAAGCTCATTAAATTTTGTGCTTTACAATCTATTCCTGCCTGTACTATAATGATACCAATATTAACCATAACAAGCCTGAGGGAAAGCATCCCGAAGTGAACGAAACCGGATATCCGGTCTGTTCTTCTTCGGTGAAGCTTTCCCTTTTTTGTTGTGTATTGAAGGAGGAATTGATATGAGACATCCGGCCAGGCTGGAACGCGGAAGCCTGCTGGGAGGTAGATACCGTATCGTATCCATTCTGGGTACAGGCGGAATGAGCCATGTATACGAGGCGGAGGATCTGAAGTTGCCAGGCAAGATTTGGGCCATTAAAGAAAGCGTAACAGCTATGCCATATGAAGGCAGTATGGAGACGGAGGCGGCGCTGTTGACATCCCTTCGCCATCCAAGATTGCCCCAAATCGTTGATTTTTTTGTCCCGGATGAGGATGGGTACACGTACTTGGTGATGGAATACATCGAAGGATTAACGCTTAGTGAGTATTTCAAGCAGTGTCGCGGGAAGATCCCGATGGAGCAGTTGACGGAGCTGGTGCTTCAATTGCTGGATGTGTTGAGTTATTTGCATAATCTGAATCCACCTGTGATCTATAGGGATCTGAAACCATCAAACATCATGATCACGCCGGAACATGAAGTAAGATTAATTGATTTTGGCATCGCCAGAAGCTACAAAGCGCAAAATGCAGAAGATACGGTCAAGTTGGGAACCGCTGGTTTCGCCGCACCTGAACAATATGGTTCAGGTCAGACCGATGCCCGTTCAGATCTATATGGACTTGGAGCATTGCTCCTGTATCTTATGACAAGTGGTGCGTATACGGAATGGATTCAGGGTGTGGAAAGCTCTATCCGGAGTGATGTTCCGCGGACATACATCCCTGTGGCGAGAAGACTGTTAAGGTATAATGCCGAAGAGCGATTCCAATCTGCCGATGAGGTAAGAAAGGAACTGCTCCGAATACCCGGGGGAACAACGCCCGGTGGAGATACAACGATGACCTTGAATGGGGGAACAAGAGTTATTGCCCTGACTGGTGCTTCATCTGGTGTAGGGGTTACCCACACCGCTATAGCTATTAGTCATTATCTCGAAAGGCAAAATTTCAAAGTAGCTGTGATTGAAATGTCACCTCGTTCTCAATCCTTTGCAAGAATCCAACAAATCGCTCAAGCGGGTAAACCGGTGCCTGTAGGCAGACAGTTTGCAGTGGATGGTGTGCATTATTGGAAACAATCCGGACGAGCGGATATTTTGTCTTTACTTGGGGGGAGCTACCAGTTCATCGTGATGGACCTCGGTAGTGGTCAGGACCAGAATAGGTTGGAAGAATTCCTGCGTGCAGATCTGCCGATTGTTATCGGTTCAGGTGCTGAATGGAGACAGGCGGAGATTGGCGCATTTGTTCGATCCCATCATCGGTATCCACGAGATAAATGGATATATTGTCTGCCCCTGGCAGCAAGTGAAGCTGTTCAGCGTATTCGTAAAGTACTGGACACAACAAGTGTATACAGTTTGCCGTTACATATTGATCCTTTTGACAAGGACGCACAGATGGATAAAGTGTTTTCTCGTATTTTAACGCATATGATGGCACAGCAGCCCAAGAAACGTTCGTTCTTTTCACGGAGGAAAGTACATGATTAGAGGAGATTACGAAAGGAGAGCCTCTTTTGTCTAAATTAAGAAAACAAAGCCGTCAACTGATCTATGCCGGGCTTATCGGAGCAGGAACTATAGGGTTGGTATTCGCAGGATATGTTATTTATAATGTCAAAACGATGGGTGATGTCAGGTCAGCCGTAGAAGCCCGTTATTTATCAGCATATGAGGAAAAGGAAGCTGAATTAAAGCAGCAATGGAATTCGGGAGCACAAGGCTGGGTTACGATTCGGGATATTGAAGCAGGTGAACCGATATTACCGGAGGATCTGAAGCTCATTGCTGTTCCGGATGCACAGGCGCCTCGAAATCTCTGGTCCAGTACCAAGCAAATGGAAGGCCAGGTGGCCAAAATAGAATTAAAAAAAGGAACAGCCATTACCACCGAAATGGTGTATGAGGATACGCCGGCTCCGCCCGATTTAAGAAATCGAGAGCTGCAGGTTGTCCTACTGCCGTCTTCACTCGTTAAAGGAGATATTATTGATGTGCGCATCCAGTTCCCCACAGGACAAGATTATGTTCTCTTATCGAAGAAGAAAGTGGAACGACTAAACGCAGCTACCTTATGGATTACGATGACGGAGGAAGAGATTCTGTCACTCTCAAGTGCAATAGTAGATGCCTATTTACATAAAGCTTCAATCTATGCCTTAACCTATGTAGAACCACAATTTCAGACACCTGCAATCGCGACGTACCCTGCCAATTCAGAAGTGTTAAAACTGCTGGAGAGTGATCCGAATATTGTTCGACGGGCCGAGCAGGAGTTATCCAGACAGGTTCGAAGTTCGCTTGAAAGTTCGCTGGCTGCCTCCATGACAGCACCATCAAAAGGGGTAGAACAGGATGTGGCACAATCCTCAGTTACCTATAACAGTCGTCCATCAGCGAATAATTCGGCAGCATCAGATGGAGTGATGTGGAATGATGGATCGGGAAACGGAGCAGGGGCTGTTACGGAAAGCATGGATCATTCTGCTCAAGCTTTACAATCAGATGAACAGCAGAGTCTGCTAACGGGTGGTGAGTAGGCATCCATCCAAAGATTTACTGAGACAACTTCATGTAACAAAGATTTTGAGAAAAGAAAGGGAGTTAAACATACATGCATACATGGATCTTTGCAGGTTTATGTGAGAAGAATGATCTGATGCTGTATCTTTGCAAGATACTGGCTTCAACAGGCAACAGAGTCTTACTCGTAGATGGAACCTTACAACAGAAGTATGGGTACGGCGTGGGTGACAGTCAGCAGTCTTTGCGAATTACGGAATTTGAAGGTTTTGATATTGCTTGTCATTTTGTCACTTCATCAGCAGTAGAGAATCATCTTGAAGTAAATGGTGAGCAATTGGATAGTTATGACTATGTGTTATATGACATAGAGACCTCCCACTTTGCTTCGCGCAATCTCTGGCTGACCGCCGATGTAAGAGTCTGGGTGAGTGATTATGAGCGTTACAATCTGGAACGTGGCAAAGGCTGGTTGAAAGGGTTGCTTGAAGAACAGTCATTACCTGTTGAGTTGTCATTCCAGCGGATTTTGATCAATGGGGTAGACTGCAAGCTTGAAGCTCGTTATCTGTGGGCGTATCTGGAAGGTAGCCCGTTTGGTTGGACAGGAGAATCTTTAGTGCTTCCGTGGGATGAGTTAACAGCGGCGGTTAAGCTTGAGAATGAGCATCATCGCAGAGTCCTTCTTGGTCCTCTATCCCGAAATTACAAAAAGTCGTTATGTCGCGTGGTCGAGCAGTTAACAGGTTGGGAAAGTGTTCGCAGTCGTCGGGCGATGAAAGAAGCAGAGAGGATGAGAGCATGAGTACCATTACCTTTTGGAGCCCTTTTGCAGGATTAGGTTGCACTTCAAGCACATTAATTAGTGCCTATGCTATGGCACTTCACTATAGGACAAGGGTGTTGCTTGTTAACGCTGGACTTGTGGGAACTGGCACAGAAGCTGCTCTGCCATCCAATGAGATGGATTCCGCAGATTCCATGTTTTCCTTTGAAGAGGGCGGCTGGGATGCGATTGAACGGTTGCATTCGAGCGGAAGTCTGAACAAGCACAATCTGAGGGATTATACCAAGCCACTTTTGAAGGAAAGGCTTGATTTCCTGACTGGAAGAATGAATGAGATGGAATGCTCTCTGCAGGAACATGGTGAGACTGTGAAAAAGTTATTGAACGTAGCTAACGAATACTATGAACTGGTTCTTCTGGATGCGGATCAATCCGGTGTGGATTCGCAGCTCATGCTGCAACAGGCGGACTATGTTGTAATAAACCTTGATCAAAATATGCGAAATTTGGAGTTGTTCTTTGAAGAGATCCTGCCAGAACGAATGAACAATCAGAATAAACATGTTGTAATTAACAAATACGATCCGCATTCACGTGCAACCATTTCCAATATTCGACGCCGATTCAAATACAAGGGGACGATATCTGCTATACCGTATACAACCGGCTATCTGGATGCAATGAATCGGCGAGATGTTGCTAAGTACTTGCAATTGGAGAGTTTAAGTGAAAATAAGGATACTCGCAAAGGGAGCTTTGCTGCAAGCATGAGCGAACTCGCTCGCCTGATTATGGACGGCGCAGGTATGCGCACGGTTCTGAAGAGGCTGGAAAGGGGAGCCTGAACCTCCGATGATCTGGAATACCCTATGGATAAGTTTAATTTTGATTCTATGCTTAACATACATCTGGTTTAAGTATAGAACGTTTCTTCGTGAAAAAAATGCTCGTGTTCCCGAACAGGAATCGTTCACGATTGACATGTTGATTGAGAAGGTGAAGAACTCACTTCATGAGCTTAGTCATAGTCAGCTCGCGGATGCAGGTCTGCACGAAGAAGAATATCGTCGTAGAATCAATCAACGTGCCGAGATGAGAAAAGCCCTGAAAGGCTGTGTCTCAGGCAGTATCAGCGATAAAACATATGTCAAAAACCTGATAGGAGATCTGTTGGTCCGAAGCATAGGTCTGAACAAATCGAATGTAGATGAAGTTATTTTGTTCGCTGAACCTGATTTGTTGACGATCCAGGACCGATTCGAAATTGTGTTCTATCTGTACCGACAGCAATTCGGTGTGGATGCTCTTTCCCGAATGATTGATACCTACGATCTTGGCAGGCTGAGAATGGAGGAAGGTTCGGAGGATGGAGGGAGTTATTATATTTCTGAAGAGGACATTCAGTATGTGTTCGAGTGCGAATATCGAGAGCTTGGATTCAGAGAAAAGACGGATATCATCGTGCAACGTATCTACCAGCACTATAAAGGGTTCTCGGTTGTTGATGAGATAAGGGACCAACGTATTGACGGCGTTAGCGGTGGTGTCAGCGGTATGCTGGACACTGTTCATAATTTGGGACTTCAAAAACCGGCAACATGGAATGATTTGTTGGATCAAGGGCTCGAGGATGATGCACATGAAGAACCGCTGAGTGGGATGGAAAGTGTCTGGATTTTCTATAAAGGTAAGTCTATCCATCTGTCCTTTCTGTCATTCGGCAGCATTCGTGAACTGAAACGTGTATGCCAGAACATATACAAATACAATTATCCGGGACAGTTGTCGGAAGCGAGTGGGTACAAGGTGAACGAGATGAAAGATGGCTCACGTGTCGTAGTGGTTCGTCCTCCTTTTGCAGAATCATGGGCATTCTTCGTCCGGAAATTCGATATTCCGAATGCTTCACTTGAACAACTGATTACGGGTAACAACGCAGATCTGCCAATTACATTGCTTCAATATCTGATGAAAGGAAGCCGGATTACAGCTGTAACCGGGGCACAGGGGTCTGGTAAAACAACGTTGCTTATGGCTATGGTCAAACACATCTATGCATCGTATACCCTTCGGGTTCAGGAGATGGCGTTCGAACTTCAATTAAGACGGATCTACAGCCGACGTAATATTTTGAGTTTCCGAGAGACCGAACATATCTCAGGTCAACAAGGACTTGATTTGCAGAAAAAAACGGATGGTACTGTAAATATTCTCGGTGAGGTTGCGAGTGATGAAGTGGCTGCATGGATGATTCAAATGTCCCAGGTTGCCAGTCTGTTCACCCTGTTTACACACCATGCAAAAACTTTTCGTGATCTGGTCTTCTCCCTCCGTAATTCCTTGCTCAAAACAGGCATGTTCCAACATGAACATATTGCTGAGGAGCAGGTTGTGAGTGTCATTAATTTCGATGTTCATATGAAGAAAGATGCTGAGGGACGAAGATATATTGAACGTATTACGGAATGTCTTCCTCGTGCGAATCAAGGTGACAGCGTGGAAGAGAGGGCAGGTTTTGCGTTTCGTAATGTTGTGGAGTACAGAGATGGATCGTATGTCGCGACAGCTCCAATCTCTTCGGGTAGCATAATCGACATGCGAGAACAGATGACATTGCAGGATGCCGAGAAGTTTGAACATTTTATGGAGCAACATTGGGGTGATCAGCATGACCATTAAATGGACTCTGCTCCTCGTATTAAGTATTTGTGCAGGAGGGTTGCTGATCACGCTCTTGGTTTTAAGCTTGCTACGTCGCAGAGGAGGTGGCTCAACAAGTCAGTCCGGCCTTATTCTTACGCCCAGCGGGAAGGGATTCAAAGGACTGGGATCACTCTTGTTGCAGTCTTACCGCCTTGGAATGAAAGTCCCACTGCTATCATCCTATATTCTACAAGTGCAGAAGCATATTTCATTCCGTCACGTGGGGGATGAGCCGTCTCTTCGAAGAATGACGATGACAGTGGTTCTGATTATTCTGGGAGGCTATGGAGGCATAAGTGTCATTCTGTTTCTACTGCAGCCGGGTATCGCTTTTGTAATATTGTCCGTCCTCTGTGCTGTGGTGCTAAACAGTCTAGTGTTGGATATGTGCCTCAGTCGAATGGAGAAGAGGTTGCTGGTGCAGATGTTGGACCTGTTTGCAGATGTAAGGCATCGGTATCATCAGCATGGCATGGTTGAGGAAGCGCTCTATGAAGCTGCTGAAGCAGGTACAGGAGAAGCGGCTGAACAGGTCAGACTGATCTACGAAGCTCTAACTTCTCCAGATCCGAATGAAGCCCTTGAGCGTTATTATGAAGTAGCTCCCAACCGTTTTCTCAAAGGATTCGCAGGCATTTCCTATATGGTCATGGAGTTCGGAGATAAGGATAGGGCACAAGGTTCTATCTATCTTAAAGGACTGGGTAACCTGACTCAGGAGATTCATTTGGAGATTTTGCGGCGTGATAAATTAGATTATTTGCTCAAAGGGCTCAACATCATCGCGCTCGCCCCTGTATTGTTCACGGCTCCAATCGAACGTTGGGCCAGAGTCAGTTTTCCAACGATGGATGAATTTTATCGCAGCAAAATCGGTTTTGTCACCAAAATATCGATCTATGTCATCATCATTCTTGCCTATTTGCTTCTGCAAAGGCTCCAGCAATACGATGAGACCCGTTACCGTTCAGGGCATAAGCATTCATGGTTGGACCAGCTTCTGTACAAGCAAACTTTCATACGGAAATTGGCAATGTTGTTTGCAGCAAAACCTGGCAGTACACAGTACAGCCAAACGATACGCCTGATGAGGGAGAGTAGTTCGGAGTTAAAATACGAATGGCTCGCCATTCGTCGAGTGATGTTATTCGCAGGTTGTTTGGTCCTTACGATGGGTTGCATCTTGTTGTTGCACCAGGTTGAACGTAATCACATCTTGTATGATCCGATAAGGGATGACCGCATGTTTGGCGCAATGGCTGAGGCGGATCTCAGGAAGGCTGAGGAAAAAACAGCGTTGGATCAATCCGTGCTGGAAAGTGTAGAAATGAACCGGGGGGCTACATACGAAGACATCTCCAAAGCGTTACAGCAGTTATCTCCCGTTCAGTTGGATCACGATACACAGACTGAGACGATCGCGCGCATTATGCAGAAACTTGAGGTGTATAACAAGCAATATGTACGCTGGTGGGAAATGATTATAGCCATTCTCATGGGTATAGCAGGGTACTACATTCCCGTATGGCTCATGTTATTTCAGCGGAAGATGCGGAGTATGGATATGCGACATGAAATCTATCAATTCCAGACAGTGATTTCCATTTTGCGTGAGATGGACCGAATGTCAGTCGAGGAGATATTGGAATGGCTTAATCGATTTGCCGTCATTTTCAAGCGTCCGCTGCAAAAATGTTTGTTGCATTTTGAACATGGGCCAGAGCATGCACTTGAACAATTAAAAGAAGAGGCGGGCTTGCCCGAGTTCCAGCGACTGGTTGATAAATTGCAGCTTGCCCTTGGCAAAATCTCAATACGTGAAGCCTTCGATGATCTTGAGAGCATGATGGCCTTCTATTTTGAACAGCGCAAGCAGGAGTACAGCAAAATGATTGATGTAAAAGCATCATGGGGGAGAACCATCGGATTTACACCTATGTATGCCCTTATCTTCTTGTATCTGGTCATTCCATTGGTGGGTATGAGCTTCTTGCAAATGAACATTTATTATGAACAAATTCAGAAACTGTAGCACAGTCCCTCTGTGTGAAGTCTGAAATATATTAATAACTTATAACTTAGGAGGATTTAACATGAACAATGCATCAAGCGCTTTAAAGGTGGCAGCAGGGATATTTTTGACGATCGCTTTGATCACAATTGTAGTTCTGTTGTTTATTTCGGCTCAGGAGGCAACCAAGACGGCCCAGAATAATTTTGCTGATATTCAAACCGAGTTGTCCCAGGCGGCATTTACGGTATATGACGGAACAACCATCAGTGGATCACAGGTAACCAATGCGCTGCGTAAATACGCGGACAAGGATCAGTTCGGTATCCAAGTAATTACGGGTAAAAATAAAGCGGGTCAATGGTACGGCAACCAACTGAACATTTCACAGGATCTCAATAATGCGGACTATGGCTCGGTTATTGCACCTGACGATAAAGTGGGGATTATTAACCAGACCATGAGTGAAAAAGACAATCAATATGTCAATCCAAGTGGTAAATTCAAAGCGATTATCGTAAAAGACCGATCTAACGTGGTAAGAGGGCTGATCTTCCAGCAATCCTGACAGGAGTTGGTTTAACATGTCCCAGAATACCCAACATCTCATGTTGTTTTGTACGGCGGTTGTCCTGTTTGTGACAGCCTGCCTGTACGGGCAACAGAATGTTACGATTTTATCAGCGGCTTTGAACGACAGAGTACAGACAACAACAGGTATGGAAGGTCGGCTGATAACAACACTGCATACCACTAATCCGAATCAGTATAAGGGTGCGGAAGTATTGCATACCGTGAGGCAGATGACAGGCACTGGCATTCCTGTGGAGGTAGATGGGACTTCGTATGTGATCGATCCGCTTGTCAACAAAGCAGCGACTATTCCTGTCCAGCTCGATGCTACCTACAGACCTGAGTTTATACGAAGTGAAACTGGAGAACTGCTGAAAATTGTTTTTTGGAAGGAGGCGAGTATGAATTGATTAATGCCGCATCCAAGCTGCTTGCCGTGTTACTCGCAGTCCTTCTGCTCTATGTGTATCCAGCTGCTGAAACTGCTGATCGGCAGGATGATATAGCACGTATGACGGCTGTTCAGAATGTAACACGTTTTGTTGATGCTGTCCGAACGAAAGGGTACATTTCACCTCGGATGTTGTCTGAGTTTGAGGAGCAATTGGCCCAGACGGGCAATGTGTATGAGGTGTCGATGGAACACTTGCATAAAAAATATGTACCTCATTATACAGACCCGATGGACAATAACAGTTTTACCGGGACATACGAGGTTGTACAGGATGGATATTATTCATCTCAGATTCGGGAAAGGCTATTCCCGTCCTCAGGTGTGATACCGCTTGATGACCCTGGCCGAAGATATATGGTGACGACAGGAGATTTTTTCACCGTGACGCTCCAAAATACAAATCGTACACCTTCCATGCTCATTCGTGAATGGTTGAGTGGTACAGCTCAGGCTTCAGCTGTATTTGTAACATACGGAGGTATGGTCCTTAATGAAGATTACTGAACTATCTATTGTATTCGTGCTGATCTTCTTCCCGCTCTTCTGGATCATCTCACTCCATACCCAGGATGCTGAAGAGGCCCAGTATCTGGGTCATCGATACAGATCTGCACTTCAAACCGCAGTCATGGATGCAGGTGCAGTGATGCATCAGAATGAGAAGCAAAATGATGAAGCGGGTTATGATTCAACCAAGTTTGTTAAAGCGGACAAAGAGCTTGCTTTGTTAACATTTACTCAGACGATGGCTTTAAATATGGGCATTCAGGATGATCCCGCAGCCATTCGAAGTATGTTTAATTACATTCCGGCCTTGGTTATCCTGGATTACGACGGCTATTATATGTTTTCCACAGAAATAGAGATGACAGGTAACCGCGAAGATTCTTTTCAGCAAGTATGGAGTCCCAAGAAACCTTATACATATTCAGATTCAAACGGTAGCAGTATTAACTTCACACTGGACGACTACGTATATGCCTACGATGCAAGTGCAGGAAAATGGATAGAGGGATTTCAAAAAGAACTGGCTTCTAGCACTCAGATTTCTTTGCTTCAGGATGCTGATGTATTTGAGCAAGTTAGACGAACCAGAATTGTAACCACTGTGCAGGATGATCTGGCTGATGTGATGAACCGTCACAATGAGTTTGCCAGAAAGAACGGTATTTCCTATACGTTTACGATACCACTGATTTCACAGGAGGATTGGTATAACTCCATTAATGATACAGGGATTATGGCTTTTATCCAGGGAATAGCCGTGGGGGATCAGAAGATCAACAATTATGCGATTGGTGGAGGCAGACTTGTGAAGAAAACGGCCATCGTAGGTGGGGTAGATCCTTCAACGGGTATCAAGTACTATTACCCCTCCACATGTGGTAATGGTTACCGTGCCGAAGAAGTGTTCACAGATGCAAAACAAGCAGCTGCGCAAGGCTATTTTGAGTATAACTGCTCTAATCGTTAGAAGAGCCTGCATGACAAAATCATGGAAGAGGTTCCTGAACTGTTTACATTACTTTCAGAAAAGAAGGGACCTGTGCTAGAATAGGGTTTCGGAACAATATCAAAAGTAATGTCTAATAGATAGGAGCAACCTCATCTTATGAGTTTATTGTCAGTAGAGAACGTGAGTCACAATTTTGGAGATCGCACGTTATTTAAAAATGTATCGTTTCGCTTACTCGCCGGAGAGCGCGTAGGACTTGTTGGTGCCAATGGCGTGGGTAAATCCACACTAATGAACATTCTTACAGGTAAATTGCTTAAAGACAGTGGAAAAGTGGAATGGACACCTAAGGTCCGTTATGGATATTTGGATCAGCACACGAAGCTTACGCCAGGCAAAACCATTCGTGACGTGCTTAAGGATGCATTTCTTCCGTTACTTGAATTGGAAAAAGAAATGATGAATATTACGGACCAGATGGCAGATGCAGACCCAGATAAGCTGGAGCAGTTGCTCGAAGAGATGGGCGATATTCAGGAACAATTGGAGCAGGGCGACTTCTACCTGATTGACGTAAAAGTGGAAGAGATGGCCAATGGTCTTGGTTTGTCCGCAATTGGTCTTGATCGGGATGTTGCTGCTCTAAGTGGTGGACAACGTACCAAGGTGCTTCTTGCCAAGCTTCTGCTTGAGAAACCTACAGCTCTTTTGCTGGATGAGCCGACCAACTATCTCGATGTAGAGCACATTGAATGGCTGTCACGATACCTGAAGGACTACCCGCACGCTTTTCTTCTAATCTCCCATGATACGGAATTCATGAATGAAGTCGTGAATGTCATTTATCATTTGGAATTTGCCAAATTAACGCGATATGCAGCGAACTATAACAAGTTCCTGGAGATGGCGGATATGAATAAAGCCCAACATATTGATGCTTACGAGAAGCAGCAAGAATACATTAAGAAGCAGGAAGATTTCATTCAGCGGAACAAAGCACGTGCTTCCACCTCAGGTCGAGCGAAGAGCCGGGAGAAGCAGTTGGACAGGATTGAACGTATTGATCGTCCAGATGAAGCGGCCAAACCAACGTTCAAATTCAAGGATGCCCGAGCGAGCAGCAAAACGGTCTTTGAGGGTATTGATTTTGAAATTGGATACACGTATCCTTTGCTTCCTAAAATGACGATGACGATAGAACGCGGTGAAAAAATTGCCATCGTAGGCTGTAATGGTGTGGGTAAATCGACACTGCTGAAAACCATTCTGGGGAAAATATCTCCACTCAGTGGAAAGACCTTTTTGGGAGATTATCTTGAAACGGCCTATTTTGAGCAGGAAGTTCGTGCTGGGAATATCACACCGATTGAGGATGTCTGGAATGAGTTCTCACATTTGACACAGAATGAAGTCCGGGGGCATCTCGCTCGCTGTGGATTAAAAAATGAGCATATTACCCGTCCTCTTAACATGCTGAGTGGTGGAGAACAAGCCAAGGTTCGTTTGTGCAAGCTCTTGATGCGTGAGAGCAACTGGATTCTGTTCGATGAGCCGACGAACCATCTGGATGTCACAGCAAAAGCCGAGTTGCAGCGTGCCTTGCAAGAATTCAAGGGAACAGTGTTGTTGGTATCTCATGAACCTGATTTCTATGAGGGTTGGGTTACCAAAACATGGAATGTCGAAGAATGGTCTGAGAAGAACTAGACGATTCAGGGAACGTTTAATAGAATTGAACGGTGACAAAAAAAACCGTCTATGGTAACATAAACTACAACTTCATATGAACACTAGGGGGGCCGCACGATGCGGCTGAGATGGAAGAATGCGATTCTGGACCCTTTGCACCTGATCTGGATCATACCAGCGTAGGGAAGTGGCGCGCGCGTTTCAGTAAATGACCTGAGCAAACGGAAATTCGAAGGAATTTCAACTGTCTGCTTAGCGAATTGAAACATGCAGTTCCTTGTATAAGTTATGGGTATAAGTTCCATAGCTGTTTTGTACGAAATGAACTGTATGCATCAGTCAGTCATCTGCTCCAATCATTAATACGCAGCCACTCCCCTACGGGAGTGGCTTTTTTTGTATTTTCATAGCATTCACGCATGGAAGGAGATGAACGGCACGGTAATTTCTCATGAACATGTACACGGATCATTTGAACTGCATGTTGTATCTACGGGGGCTGGAGATCAAGCCTCTTTTGTGAAAGCAGCAAAGGAGGTCTGGCCGTGGGTGGACTATATTCACATACGAGAGAAACAACTCACATGGCAAGAAAAAATCGGTTGGGCTGAAAGTTTGCGTGGTGTTGGAGTTCCATCTTGCCGCATCGTTATCAATGGTTCAGAGCTGTTCCCACAGAATGACATCTATGGCGGTGTGCACTGGGGGCAAGAGGCTATGCCTAGGTACAACACTTCTGTCATAAACAATATGCAGCGACTTCGTCTGGGTGTATCTGTTCATTCAATCGATGAGGCAAAAATCGCTGAAGAACGGGGAGCCGATTACCTTTTCTTCGGGCATGTCTATGCAACCAATAGTAAGCCTGACCTTGACCCAAGAGGATTGCATGCTCTTGCTGAAGTGTGCTCTGGTGTCTCCGTTCCTGTCATTGCGATTGGGGGCATTGAACCGGCGAACATTCGCGCGATCCGCTCAACGGGAGCACAAGGAGTTGCCGTGATCTCGTACTTATGGGGGAACGATTCACCGGATCGAGCTGCTGCATCATTAAGACAGGCTATCGTTAATACAGAAAGTCTGCGGCGCTGAATCAAGGAGATGAGATGATGAAAGAGAACATAACGGGTCAGAACAGAAATCAGTTCAGTCATCAACTGAAGTCCGAACCGGAATCAACAAGTAAAAGTATTACGTATAGACCGGATAAGATTCATGCCGAAACCATTATTGTAGGTGGAGGCGTCGTTGGTTGTGCCATTGCTTATGAGCTTGCCTCTCGTGGACAAGATGTACTGTTGGTAGAGCGTTCAGCAATCGCGGGAGGAACTTCGTGCGCCGCGGCTGGAATGCTGGCAGCAGACAGTGAAGATTTTGCTCATCCTTTGATGGCTAAGCTTGCCAGGCAGAGCAGGCAGTTACTTCATGAGCAAACGGTACTAATGGCTACCCTCAGTGAGGTAGAGGTTGGTCTGCAACGCCAAGGATTCCTGACCCCATTTCGTTCATACAGTGAAGTAAGCAGCTATAAGAACAATCGAAGTTCTGCTTTGTCTGCTGATGAGGTATGGTGGGATCGTTACACAGTGCAACAGGAGGCATCATGGCTTAATAGAGATACGTATGGAGCCTACTGCAGGCCTTGCGAGAGTGAAATTCTTCCTGTCCATCTAACAAAGGCATACGCCGCATCAGCTCAAGCAATGGGAGCACGGGTGATGGAAGGGATAAAGGATATACACGTGCAAGCAAACGAACATGGTGTACAGGGGATCACCACATCGATCGGTGAGATGACATGCAAACATGTCATTATAGCGGCTGGATTACAGAGTGAAGAATTAATGAGACATGTAAATCTGAGCTTGCCTGTGTGGTCGGTAAAAGGAGAAATAGCCGCCGTTCAGTTCTCAGCTGAACATGCAGGGTACAGACCTGACAGAACGGTGTATGCCGAAGACATCTATATTGTTCCGAAAGCCAATGGAGAAGTTTGGCTTGGGGCAACCAGTCTGCCTGGCAGAACGGATCTGAACGTTTCAGTCCAGAGTGTACAGAAGCTGCTAACAGCAGCTACCTATTGGGTACCTGGACTGAAAGAAGCTCGATTTTTGCGAGCATGGGCAGGCGTGAGACCAGCCACTCCGGATGGACTGCCTTATATAGGTGCTTGCGAGAGTGTTCCCGGTTTGTTCGCCGCCTTTGGGCATTATCGCAATGGTATTTTGCTCAGTGCAATAACAGGCAGACTAATGGCTGAATTGCTTGAGGGCAATAGCTCAGAAGAACTCGGGATCGAGGAGCTGAGTCCTGAGCGATTGAACAGAAAGGGAGTGGTGCAGTGAACATCATAGTAAACGGTCAACGGATGGAGATTGAAGACGGATTGAATCGTGTGGACAAACTGCTTAAATCTTTTGATCTGCAAGTCAAGACTGTAGTTGTTGAGCTGAATAGGCATATTTTAACACGTGAGTATCATGAAACGACGGCATTAAGAGAAGGCGATCGAATCGAGATTGTACATTTTGTAGGAGGCGGTTGATGATGTTGAATATTGGTAAATATACGTTTGAGTCCAGATTGTTGCTCGGAACAGGCAAATTTTCTGATCTTGAAGTGCAAAGCCAGGCTGTGGAAGCATCTGAGACGGAGATTCTAACCTTTGCTGTTCGTCGTCTGAATCTGGAGGAGCGTAACCAGAAGCATTTCCTGGATACGTTGGATCTCGATAAATACACTCTTCTGCCGAATACAGCTGGAGCTTCCACTGCGGAAGAGGCGGTGCGAATTGCCGAGCTTGCACGAGCTTCTGGACTTTGTGATATGATAAAAGTCGAAGTTATCGGAGATGGAAAGACGTTGCTCCCAGATCCGATTGAAACGTACAAGGCTTGCGAAATTTTGCTTGAAAAGGGCTTCACTGTATTGCCTTATATTTCGGATGATGTCATTCTGGCCAAAAGGCTGCAATTGCTTGGCGTGCATGCTGTAATGCCTGGCGCTTCTCCCATCGGAGCTGGTAGAGGCATCATTAATCCCTATAACCTTGAGATCATCATTGAGCAGGCCGATGTACCTGTAATTGTGGACGCAGGGTTGCGCTCTCCTAAAGATGCTGCTTATGCCATGGAACTTGGTGCCGATGGCGTATTATTGAATACAGCCGTATCCGGATCAGGAGATCCGGTGAGCATGGCTAAAGCGATGCGAATGGGGGTAGAGGCAGGTAGACTCGCATATGAGGCAGGCATGATTCCCGTGAAGCGTTATGCAGCAGCCAGCAGTCCGGTGGAAGGAATGGTTCATACATGACAGATCAATTAACATCTCCCGAGCAGGCCGATCGGTATTCCAGACAGGAACGTTATGCGCCGCTAGGCAAGGAAGGCCAGGCCAAATTAAGCGACAGTAGAGTTTTAATCGTGGGCGCTGGCGCACTCGGAACAGGAATTGCTGAAACGTTAGTTCGCTCAGGAATCGGGCACATAACGATCGTGGATCGTGATTATGTGGAGTGGAGTAACCTGCAACGTCAGCAATTATATGTCGAACAGGACGCGATTGAGCGGATGCCGAAGGCGATGGCAGCGGAAAAACGTCTATCTGCCATTAATTCCACCGTTCATGTGGAAGGCAAAGTGTTGGATGTCAGAGTAGATGAATTGGAAGAACTCGTTCAACATGCAGACTTGATCATGGATGCAACGGATAATTTTGATACCAGACTACTCATGAATGATATGGCACAGAAATACCGTATTCCCTGGATATATGGTGGATGTGTGGGCAGTTACGGCATTACCTATACGTTTATGCCTGGAGACACGCCATGTTTGAACTGTTTGCTGGGAGAAGTCCCTCTTGGGGGAGATACCTGTGATACGTCTGGCATTATTCCTCAAGCGGTACAGATGGTAACGGCGAATCAGACAGCAGAAGCGATGAAGTTGCTTAGCGGCAACCGGGGTGCACTGAGACGCAAGTTGTTGTCATTTGACGTGTGGAGGAACGAATACATATCCATTAATGTGGATGGTGCGAAAAAGCAAGACTGCCCTTCCTGCAGCGATTCGGCAACCTATCCGTATCTTTCTGCGTCCAATCTGGAGAAAACAGATGTGTTGTGTGGCAGGGATACCGTTCAGATCCGACCTGCACGGCGCATGAATCTGGATCTTCAACATACAGCGGATCGCCTGGACAGGCTTAAAGAAGGAAAAGTGGAATCCAATCCTTTTTTGGTCTCTTTTACAACAGGAGCTCATAGAATGGTCATTTTCCAGGATGGACGTGTTCTTGTTCACGGAACAAAAGATACAGCTGAAGCTCGTACACTCGTTCACCGCTACTTTGGTTGAGGCAAAAATGAAGCAAAGTCTGTTCCCTTGAGGGAATGGACTTTTTCATTTTACGGCATGATAACTGTACCAACCTTTGCTGCGAGCAGAAGGATAGAGACAGGCCGGGTGAGAACAGTGAAAACAGCCATATTGTTGATGGGAGCAGGAGAGCAGGTTGACCTTATTCAGGATGTACTATGTTCCGAAGGGTATGAGGTACACCGTAAGGAATGGTCTGAACTTAACCAATCCGTTGAGCCATCGTTGTTACATATCAATCTGATCATCCTGGTAGATAGTGAAAAGGGTCAGGGCTATCGGAGCCAACAGAAGAAAGAAGAGCTGAAACAGTGGATAGATAAAGGTCAGGTTATACCTCTACTCGTTATCACTTCAAATGTATCTCCTCAGTTCATCGTGGAATGGCTGGATTATGGAGCTAACGACGTGATGGAGGAACCTGTTCACTTAAACGTGATGCTGGCCCGAATACGGAATTTATTGCGTGTTTTTGCGAATGTAAAGCAAGAAGGTGAAGAAGTAATTGTAGTTCATGATCTTAAAGTGAATTTGCGCTCAAGAAGGGTAAATCGTGCTGGGGAGTACTTAACATTAACGCCAAAAGAGTATGAATTGCTCGAATTCTTGGCGTTGCATGTAAATGAAGCATGTACGCGAAGTGATATCTTGCGGGAAGTATGGGGTTACGAGTATGCAATGGATACTAACGTAGTGGATGTATACATCAAACATTTGAGAGTTAAAGTGGACAAGGGTAGAAGTGTGAAACTGATTCATACCGTGCGTGGGATTGGTTACATGCTTCACGACAAAAATTAGATTATACAGCGAATTCCATGAATCACCAGTTTAGAGTGTGGCAAAATGAGGGTAAAAAGAATAGACCGGATAGAAACCTCCGGTCCTTACTGATTAGCTATGATAAGTTTCTAAAGTACACGACGAGCTTTAACATATGTTCTCTTCCAAGTACCTGAGTTCAGATCCGAGAGGGTTACGCCTGGTGATCCATACGTATGCAGAATCTTGCCGTTCCCGGCATAAACACCTACGTGAGTGACATTGGAACCTGTGGAACGGCTGCCACTGGAGAAGAACACCAGATCTCCGACACGAAGATTAGCTTTAGACACAGCTTTACCTTCTTTGGATTGTTTCACGGAAGTGCGCGGCAAATCTACACCATACTTTTTGAAAATATATTTCATAAAAGAAGAGCAGTCAAAAACCTTGGTTGTTGAAGTTGAAGCACCAAATTTATATGGAGTTCCAGTGAATTTTTTGCCATAGTTAACAATCTGTTGACCTGTGGATACAGAAGCAGTTGCTGCCTGTGCAACAGGTGCGTTAGTCATTAGTACAGCTCCAAAACCTAGTGTAGCGCACAACCCGACGGTTACGGCCTTTTGGACAAAGATGTTTGTTTTCATGTTAGTTAGTACCTCCAAAATTCGTTTTCGTTAAGTTGCTAGAGCGAGTATAACAGCTTTGTAACAGCCTAGAAATTGGATAGGGGAGTGTAATCCCTTGCGCCACAGTGGATTGGGTATGTTTATTAAAATACAATTAAAAATGTCAAAAAATTAATCATTGACGAATGACACAAATTGATGAAATAGAAAAGACCCTTGAATATCAAGGGTCTTTATTACGTGTGAACCTATTTTCTTCAATGAATCACTGGTTACAATAACGTAATAAATAACGATAAAGCATGCTAATAGATTCAATCTTTGCTCTGAATAATCAGTAGTAAGCCACTATCGATGGTGACTGTACCCGAAGTACCTAATAGTTTGTTGCTAACACCCAAGGATTGTCCCATGCGAATCGTGGCTTGATCCAGTGGATACATAAAACCTTCCAGAGTTATTCCTGTAACTTCATGAGTCAAGGGGAGCAGAGAAACATATTTATAGTCACGGTGCTCAACCACAGCTCTGGATGTTGTCAGTGTCATGTAGTTGTGTTTGTCCTGTATGACACAGGAGATGTGATGCTGCATCGCGCGAACCATAATATGTACATTGGCGAGTGTGTGATCCATACGTGTACCTGTAGCACCAAACATTAAGATGTGAGAAGGTTCGTGATCTAGTGCTGTCTCAAAGGCCATTTCTGTATCAGTAAGATCCTTATGAACTGGGTCGCATGTAATGAATTTAATGCTATTGTTACTTACAATTGTAAGTTCCTCTTCGGTAATAGAGTCGAAGTCACCCACTGCAATGTGAGGCTGAATGCCGTGTTCAATCAAAAATAGTGCACCGCGATCGGCCGCGATAATCATGTCATCTTCTTGTATTTCCTGAAGTAATTCCACAGATAAGTTCCCGCCTGTAAAAATAACAATTCGTTTTATCGTCATTTCATTTCATCCTTCCTAATTCTTTCACCAAACCAGTATAATCCACAAAATGTGGTTGCACAATTTCAGTGCTCGCGGATACAATGGGTAGAGCGACACGGAGATGACTTGAAAAGTGAGGTTTGAACAGGTTGGACTTACACGTTTTTGAAGTATTCAGTATTATAGGTACCATCGCATTTGCAATGTCTGGTGCTTTCGTGGCAATGGAAGAGGAATATGATATTTTGGGCGTGCTGGTACTTGGACTTGTGACTGCATTCGGAGGCGGTATTATCCGTAATGTACTTATAGGGATACCTGTAACGACACTATGGAGTCAGGGATCACTTATTATGTTGGCTTTGGTATCTGTAGCCATTGCGTTTATCCTGCCTCTTAAGTGGATTGGTCACTGGAAGCGAACAGAGGCGTTATTTGATGCAATCGGACTCGCAGCATTTGCAATTCAGGGCGCATTGTACGCGGCGAACATGGGACATCCTATTAGCGCAGTTATCGTTGCAGCAGTAATGACTGGTATTGGTGGAGGCGTTATTCGTGATGTGCTCGCTGGACGTAAACCGCTTGTATTACGTGATGAGATTTATGCTGTATGGGCAATGACAGCCGGTTTCGTTATAGGTATGGGTTGGTTAACAACGAATGTAGGGCTGTTACTGTGTTTCGCAGCCGTTGTGTTCTTCCGGATGTGTTCTGTACATTATAAATGGAAGCTACCCCGTCGTTCGTTGGTGCCATCAGGAACGGTGGACGTCAATCCTCAGCCGGAGAGCATCGTAACACAGCCAACATCGTCGGTACTTCAAGGTACGCTAAGCAAGGGGGAATAATATGATTCACGTTTTGTTTGTATGTCTGGGCAATATATGTCGCTCACCAATGGCTGAAGCCGTCCTGCGGCAGAAAGTTGTGGAGAAGGGGCTTGAACACCAGATTCGTGTGGACTCAGCGGGTACAGGTGACTGGCACGTTGGCAAACCTCCACATGAAGGGACTCGGAAATTGCTGGATTCGTACCAGATTTCTTACGCCAACATGGCAGCGAGACAATTCGCCAGCGAAGACTTTACTCAGTTTGATTACATTGTGTGTATGGATAATTCCAATGCAGATAATGTGCGCAACGTTCCAGGCGGAGCTGAGGCGGAAATCATCAAGTTCATGGACATGCTTCCGGAAGAAAAACTCAGAGAAGTACCTGACCCGTATCACACAGGCAATTTCGAAGAGGTGTACGAGCTGGTTAATGCAGGCTGTGATGTTCTATTGAGAAAGATTGAAGAGGAGCATTCGTTAGCCTAGTAACATGATCTCATACCTACTTGTAATCGGACAAAGAAGCAGGAGTAGGGTACTCAAGCAAGCAGGATATCCTGCTTCTTTTTCAGGTTATAATTGTAAGCGGTATCATTACGGAAAAGAACAATAGCGGCATTTCAGCCGCTTGTTGATGTGGTCCTTTTATCTTTCCTGGAGAAAATAAAGTAATGCTTCTGGCAATTCCTTCTGCCAAAAGCCCCATTGGTGTTTTCCGTCTTTCTCCTGGTAGGAGACGAGGGCACCACGTTTTTCCAGCAAGTCTCGAGTATCCCGGTTTAATTGAACAAAATCATACGTACCCGTGTCTGCCTCAAAATCAGTCTCTTGCAGACCAACGATCATCCAGATCGAGAGCCAAGACAGATCTTCAGCCGCGGCATAGATTTCCTGTGAAGCAGAGTAGAAGGCACCAGACATACTAATGACACGTGTGAACAGATCCGGATATAACAGAGCAAGATGAAGCGAAACACTGCCACCGAGCGAGTCTCCGGCAAGAATGCGTTCCTGCGGAGAAGGGCGTACAGGATATTTCTCTTCTATATAGGGAATAATCTCTTCAGCGAAGCAAGCGGTATATGCCTTGAACCGATCTCCAAATGGGGCATATTCCTGCGTTCTCACAGACACATCCACCTGAACCCCTACAATAATGAAAGGTTCGGCTCCTTCGTCCAGAATAATTTGGTTAGCTGTTGTAGCAATTCGTCCGAAATTAAAAAATTCTTCGCCATCCTGACAATAAACCACAGGGTAGCTAAGCAATTCGTTATAGCCCGGAGGAAGGTAAATACGGAGCGTTCGCTTCTCTCCGAGGTAGCGACTTTCAATCTCTTCCTTCACAATCGTGCGTTTCAAATAGCGGGAATCCGTCATAAAACGTCACCTTTCTCGGTTAATTTTTTGCATTCGACCGCGCAATACGGTAAGATTACCCTTGTGCGGGGTTAGGTCAAACACGCAAACATGTATTATGCTGTTATACCAATATTAAACCCCTGTTATACATACAATCCGGCAGGAAACATAAAAAAATTACGGATTTCTTTGACGTATGGAGTGAAACAGGTGTATAATAATATTATAACAGCGGAACTTGATATTCAAATTTTTTGTTGAGGTGAAGAAAAAAATGAGCAAGGTTCCTTATGAAGTGTATACAGAGGATGTAGAAGCTCTGTCCGTGCTGTCTCCTGACGGCGAAATTGTTAACAAAGACATGATGCCTACACTTTCCGATGATCAATTAAAAGAAATTATGTACCGCATGGTATTTACCCGTACTTGGGATGACCGTGCAGTAAACCTGGGCCGTCAAGGTCGTCTTGGTTTCTATGCTCCAGTATCTGGTCAAGAAGCTACAATGGTTGGTAGTGAATTTGCAATTGAAAAAGAAGACTTTGTATGTCCTGGCTATCGTGACATTCCGCAACTCGTATGGCATGGACTTCCTCTTTATCAAGCATTCTTGTACTCCCGTGGACACCAGCATGGTGGACAAATTCCAGATGGCGTTAATGTATTGATGCCACAAATCATCATTGGTGCACAAATTCTGCACGCAATGGGTATCGCAATGGGTTACAAATTGAAGAAACAAAAACAAGTTGTTATCACGTACACAGGTGATGGTGGTTCTTCTGAAGGTGACTTCTATGAAGGTCTGAACTACGCTGGTGTATACAAACTGCCTGTTATCTTCTTCGTGCAAAACAATGGTTATGCCATCACTACTCCTTTTGCTAAACAAACTGCAGCTCTTTCCATCGCTCACAAAGCGGTAGCAGCAGGTATCAAAGGTGTTAAAGTTGACGGTATGGACATCTTCGCTGTTATCAAAGCTGTTCAGGAAGCTGCTGAGCGTGGACGTAACGGAGAAGGCGCAACATTGATCGAAGCAGTAACATACCGTTTCCGTCCTCACTCCCTTTCGGATGATGCTTCCAAGTATCGTACTAAAGAAGAAGAGGCAGAATGGTCTGCTAAAGATCCTATCGCGCGTTTCGCTAAATATCTGGAGAAAAAAGGTCTTTGGACTGAAGAAGATACAGCACGTGTGAAAGAAGAAGCAAAAGCTAAAGTAAATGAAGAGATCAAAAAAGCGGAAAAAACCGAGAAAATGACGATTTCAGGCTTGATCGACAGCATGTTCGAACAAACGCCTAAGCACTTGGAAGAGCAAAAAGCTGATTTCCAATAAGTTTTTTCCGATAAAGCATAAACATCCGCGACTTGAATGTCCCGGTATACATGTACGAATTCAAATGTGAACTGTCAATGTTTAAGGAGGAAATGAAGCAAATGGCACAAATGAACATGAAAGAAGCAATCCGTGATGCGCTTCGCGTGGAGTTGAAACGTGATCCTAACGTTCTGCTTTTCGGTGAAGACGTAGGTAATGTAGGCGGCGTTTTCCGTGTGACGGAAGGTCTGCAAAAAGAGTTTGGCGAAGAGCGTGTATTTGATACACCACTGGCTGAGTCCGCTATTGGTGGTCTGGCTGTAGGTCTGGGTGTACAAGGCTTCCGTCCGGTTGCTGAGATCCAATTCGTTGGTTTTATCTTCGAAGCCCTTGACCAAATGGTCGTGCAAGCTGCTCGTATGCGTTTCCGCTCCGGTGGAAAATACAATTCTCCAATCGTATTCCGTACACCATTCGGTGGTGGCGTAAAAGCGGCAGAATTGCATACAGATTCCCTGGAAGGTCTGCTTACGCAAACACCAGGTATCAAAGTAGTTGTTCCTTCTAACCCTTATGATGCAAAAGGTTTGATGATCGCTTCTATTCGCGATAACGACCCTGTATTCTTCATGGAGCACTTGAACCTGTACCATGCTTTCCGTGCAGAAGTGCCTGAAGAAGATTACGTTGTTGAGTTGGGCAAAGCGAACGTTGTTCGTGAAGGTTCCGATGTAACGATCATTACTTACGGTATGATGGTTCACACTTCTGTGAAAGCAGCAGATGAACTTGAAAAACAAGGAATCAAAGTTGAAGTTATCGACCTTCGTACGGTTAGCCCGATCGACATCGATACCATCGTTGCTTCTATTAAGAAAACAAACCGTGCGATTGTTGTACAGGAAGCTCAAAAGAGCGCAGGTGTTGCAGCTGAAGTCATTGCACAAATCAATGAAAAAGCAATCCTGCACTTGGAAGCACCGGTTCTGCGTGTAGCTGGTCCGGATACTGTATATCCTTTTGCACAAATCGAAGATTCTTGGCTGCCTAACCCGGCACGTATCGTTGCTGCGGTTAATAAAGTCGTAAATTTCTAATTTAATCATCTGACATGCCGCAAGGCGCAGTATGGTGATTCACACCGCAGCGCAAGCTGCACTGTAAACAGCCATTAGCCCCTTGAGTAACAGTTATTTGCATTAGCAGTAACAGTTGTTTCTTGGAGTTAAGGGTTGTTTTCAGGATTGAGCACATAATCAAGGAGGTTTTTCAGTTGGCTAAATTTGAATATAAATTCCCTGAATTGGGCGAAGGCCTACACGAAGGCGAAATCATCAAGATGCACATCAAAGTCGGTGACAAAGTAACTGACGACGACATCATCATGGAAGTACAGAACGACAAAGCGGTGGTTGAAGTACCTTGTCCGGTTAACGGAACAGTTACAGAAGTATTCGCTAAAGATGGTCAAATCTGCCACGTTGGCGAAGTTGTAGCCATCATTGATGCAGAAGGCGAACTTCCTGAGCAAGACGACGCTCCTGCTGGCGATCAAGGCGAGCAAGAGAAAGATGCAGCTCAAGGCGGAGCCGACACAAGCGGTTCTTCTGCAGCAGCTTCCAGCTCGGATGCAGCTAAAGAAGGCGGCAACAACAGCGTTCCGGCAGTACCTTCCAAAGACGTTCTGGCAACACCAAGCGTGCGCAAATTCGCTCGTGAACAAGGTGTAGACATCGCTCAGGTTAACGGTACTGGCAACAACGGTAAAGTTACCAAAGAAGATGTTGAATCCTTCAAAAACGGTGGCGGTTCTTCCGCAGCGGCATCTTCCGAAGCTCCGGCTCAAGAAGAGAAAAAATCCGCAGCTCCAGCAGCGGCTGCAGCTAATCAACACGTTGAAGAAGAGCGCGTACCATTCAAAGGTATTCGTAAAGCAATCTCTAATGCAATGGTTAAATCAGCTTACACAGCACCTCACGTTACAATCATGGACGAAGTGGACGTAACTGAGTTGGTTGCTTTCCGTACTCGCATGAAACCAATTGCAGAGAAAAAAGGAACAAAAGTTACTTATCTGCCATTCATCGTTAAAGCCCTGGTTGCGGCTTCCCGCCAATTCCCGGCTCTGAACGCTATGATTGACGAAGAAGCTAACGAAATTGTTTACAAAAAATACTACAACATCGGTATCGCTACAGATACAGACAACGGCTTGATCGTTCCTGTTATCAAAGATGCTGATCGTAAATCCATCTGGATCATCGCTGATTCTATCCGTGATCTCGCAGCTCGTGGCCGCGATGGCAAATTGAGCGCGAACGAAATGAGAGGAAGCACAATCTCCATCAGTAACATCGGTTCTGCTGGCGGTATGTTCTTCACACCAATCATCAACTTCCCTGAAGTTGCTATTCTCGGAACAGGACGCATCAGCGAAAAAGCAGTGATCAAAAACGGTGAAGTCGTTGCAGCACCTGTAATGGCTCTCTCCCTGAGCTTTGACCACCGTATCATCGATGGCGCAACAGCACAAAACTTTATGAATTACATTAAACAGCTGCTCGCTAACCCTGAGCTGCTTGTTATGGAGGTGTAAGATATGGTAGTAGGCGACGCTTCTCTCAATATCGACACATTAGTAATTGGTGCGGGTCCTGGCGGCTATGTAGCTGCCATCCGCGCTGCTCAACTGGGCCAAAGCGTATTGATCGTAGACAAATCCGAACTGGGCGGTGTTTGTTTGAACCGTGGATGTATTCCATCCAAAGCCCTGATCTCTGCTGCACACCAATATGAGTCTGCACTTCACGGTGAAGCTTTTGGTATCTCTGCTGAGAACGTAAAAGTGGACTTCAGCAAAACTCAAGAATTCAAAAACGGCGTTGTTAAGAAAATGACTGGCGGCGTAGCTGGTTTGCTCAAAGGCAACAAAGTTGAAGTTTTCAACGGTGAGTGCATGTTCATTAACGAAAACGAAGCTCGTGTATTCAATGACCACGAGTCTCCGCGTTACAAATTTAAAAATGCAATTATTGCAACAGGTTCCCGTCCAATCGAACTGAAGCCTTTCCCGTTTGGCGGACGCATTCTGTCTTCGACAGAAGCTTTGAACTTGCCTGAAGTACCAAAAAGCATGATCGTTATCGGTGGCGGATATATCGGTGCTGAGCTTGGTCAAATGTACTCCAAATTCGGTGCGAAAGTAACAATCATCGAAGGTTTGGATACAGTACTGCCAGGTTTCGATAAAGACATGACTAGCCTCGTGGCTAAAAACATGAAGAAAACAGGTATCGAAATCGTTACGGGTGCAAAAGCAGAAAGTGCTGAGCAAACGGACAAAGACGTAACTGTTAAATATTCCGTTAATGGTGAATCCAAAGAAGTTACTGCAGATTACTTGCTGGTAACTGTTGGACGTCGTCCAAACACGGATGGAGAACTTGGTCTCGACATGATTGGTGTTGACGTTGACGAGCGTGGATTTGTCAAAGTTGACCACCAAGGTCGTACCAGCATTCCTCACATCTTTGCTATCGGTGACATCGTATCTGGCTTGGCTCTGGCACACAAAGCTTCTTATGAAGGTAAAGTGGCTGCTGAAGCAATCGCAGGACAACCATCTGTAGTTGACTACAAATGTATGCCGGCTGTTGTGTTCACAGATCCAGAGTGTTCCAGCGTAGGTTACACTGAAAAAGAAGCTAAAGAAAAAGGACACAAAGTAAAAGCAGGTAAATTCCCTTATGCGGGTAACGGCCGTGCTGTATCTTTGAACCACGCTGAAGGCTTTGTGAAAATCGTAGCTGACGAAGAAAGCGGCCTCGTATTGGGTTGCCAAATCGTTGGTCTGGAAGCTTCCAACCTGATTGCTGAGCTTGGTTTGGCAATTGAGATGGGCGCTACTTTGGAAGATCTGGCTCTGACTATTCACGCTCACCCAACTTTGGGCGAAATCGTGATGGAAGCTGCGGAATTGGTTATGGGTCATCCGATCCACATCATCTCCCGTTAAGATCATCTAAGCTTCGGATTCGTCCGGCATTATACGTAAATCAGAAGAGACGAGTGACGCTAACGCGTTATTCGTCTCTTTTTTCTGAGCAAGAGCCGAGAAATTTAAGATACACGTGTATGTATATGATGAAAAGTTACACGCTTATAAGTTTCAGTGAATTGATTTTATCCAACAACTTAATTGTGGTACACTGTAGTAATGATCAGTCATGATGTGGCTCTAAGCCAATTACGGTCTATATATTTAGTATTTAAGTTAAACTAACCTTTTACACGAGAACGTAGAGGACAGAAAAAACCTGAAGAAGCGGAGTGTTCGCCTTTATCCCCGGATTTTACCTTTGGAAAAGGAAATCAAAAAAATCTGGGGATAACAGCGATCGGAAGGTTGTTCTGTCATCGCAGTGGTAAGTGTAAATATTCTTTGGTTTAGTATGAAATAAGAGTGCGAGGAGATAACAACATGAAAAACTATCTCGATTTATTACAGGATATTCTGAACAACGGCGTGCATAAGGGAGACCGTACCGGAACAGGAACACAATCCGTATTCGGCAGACAACTCCGTTATGATCTCTCCGAAGGATTTCCGCTGGTAACAACCAAACGAATTCATCTCAAATCGGTTATTCATGAACTGTTGTGGTTTTTGAGTGGCGATACCAATATATCTTATTTGAAAGAAAACGGTGTGAAGATCTGGGACGACTGGGCGGACGAAAATGGGGATCTCGGACCGGTATACGGCTCGCAGTGGCGTACATGGGAAGCACCAAACGGAGAAAAAATTGATCAGATCTCTGCAGTAATTGATTCGATTAAAAATAATCCGGATTCACGTCGTCATCTTGTCAGTGCATGGAATGTGGCAGAAATCAATAATATGAAGCTCCCACCTTGTCATTTCGCGTTTCAATTTTACGTTGCAGAGGGTAAATTATCATGTATGCTTACGATGCGTTCCGTAGATACGTTCCTCGGGTTGCCGTTTAACATCGCGAGTTATGCGCTCTTGACTCATATGATTGCTCAGCAATGTGATCTGGAGGTGGGCGATTTCATCTGGTCTGGAGGGGATGTTCACATCTACTCCAACCATGTGGACCAGGTTAAAACGCAGCTGGAGCGTGAACCCTATGCTTTACCTAAGCTAATAATCAAACGTAAGCCGGATTCTATTTTCGATTATAAGTTCGAGGACTTCGAGTTTGAAAACTACCAGCATCACCCGGGCATTAAAGCTCCAATTGCAGTCTAATTACGTGTTCAACCTCTAGAAGAGACTTGGATTGAAGGAGTGTATTACCCTTGAGTATTGAACTTGTGTGGGCAATGGGGGAGAATGGTGTGATCGGATTAAACAATTCGATTCCATGGCGTTTACCCAAAGATATGGCCTTTTTTAAACAACGTACGCTGAACAAAACGATTATCATGGGGCGTAACACGTGGGAATCTTTTGGCGGTAAGCCGCTTCCTCAGCGCCGTAATATCGTAGTGACAAGAGATCTGAACTATAAGGTGGAACAAGCTGAAATTGTGCATACGATTGAAGAAGGACTGAGCGTAACCAAAGGTGAGGAACTGTGCGTAATAGGAGGTTCCCAAGTGTATCGTGAGTTCTTGCCACTTGCAGATCGTCTTGTGGTGACCAAAATTCATGAGAATTTTGAGGGAGATACGTTTTTCCCTGAGGTGAATTGGTCTGAATGGGAACTGATCGAACAGATTGAAGGCGAACAGGATGAAAAAAATGTTCACGCGTATACATTCGAATTTTACGAACGTAAACGGTAAATCCTTCATAATTAAATATTGGCTGAGTTTTTACTGGTATAGGAGTGGCGCTGATTGCGAATTATTCGTGAACAGCGTCTTTTTTTTATGAAAAAATGAGTCACTTATTTGGGAATGTAGCGCATATTACATTAATATGACATGTTGGATTGACATGTATGTATATTATGCACGTTAACTAGCTTGTAATAGTAAAAAAGTGTAAAAGATTTGGGGTTTTAACGTTGTGAAGTCCTAAAACAGGTCTAATATTCGGGTTTTAGAGCGGTTTGTAGCAAAATTGTTGGGGATGATGACAAATTATCTGACATTTATATAACGTTTCGACCTTTTATTCCTTCAACTCTTGCCAGATTTCGCAGTGAAAAAGCACATTTGAGACCAAAATAAGGGTATTGACCATAGGTAGACTTGAACGATATGATGTATAAAATACAAATAATTATGCGGATAATCCATTTAATATTCAGCACAGTAAATGCTACTATAATTGAAATATCTTCGAGAAGATTTTGTGATACAATAGACAAAAACTCAGGTAATGAGTAATCCATTTCATATAGAACCATGCACATGAAGGGATTAAGACAAGAACGGATGGGGGAAAACGTAAGATGTCTACACCTACTGGATTTATGGAATACAAACGTCAACTGCCAGCGGATCGAGAGCCAGCGGAGCGGATTAAGGATTGGGAAGAGTTTCATAAACATATGGCAGAAGAAGAGCTCAGAACACAAGGTGCACGATGCATGGATTGTGGTACCCCGTATTGCCATACAGGTATAGATATGATTGGCGGCACGTCAGGTTGCCCCGTGCATAACCTGATTCCGGAATGGAATAATCTTGTATATCGCGGACTGTGGAGAGAAGCTCTTGAGCGCCTTCACAAAACGAATAATTTCCCAGAGTTTACAGGTCGAGTCTGTCCTGCTCCTTGCGAAGGATCGTGTACAGTTGGCTTAATCGGTCAGCCTGTAACCATCAAAACCATTGAAGAAGCAATTATTGAAAAAGGTTTCGAAGAAGGATGGGTCGTTCCCCAACCTCCTGAAAAACGTACGGGTAAACGTGTTGCTGTGGTAGGCTCAGGTCCAGCGGGATTGGCTACTGCGGCTCAGTTGAATAAAGCAGGGCACTCGGTTACAGTATATGAGCGTTCGGACCGTGTCGGCGGATTGCTGATGTACGGTATCCCGACGATGAAATTGGATAAGAAGGTAGTTCAACGTCGTGTTGATCTGCTTGAAGCAGAAGGTATCCAATTCATTACGAACACCGAGATTGGTAAAGATATTGCAGCACAACAACTGGTGGATGATTATGATGCTGTTGTATTGTGCGGTGGTGCAACCAAGCCGCGTGAATTCAATATTGAAGGCAGCGACTTGAAAGGCGTTCATTACGCCATGGATTTCCTCAATGGCAGCATCAAGAGCTATCTGGACTCCAATCTGGAAGATGGTCAATATCTGTCCGCTAAGGATAAAGATATTATCGTCATTGGTGGTGGTGACACAGGATCTGACTGTGTAGCTACATCGCTGCGTCATGGTTGTCGTACTGTCACTCAATTCGGTACGCATACACAAGCGCCTATGGAGCGGGATCGCATCAACAACCCTTGGCCGCAATTCCCGAACGTGTACACACTTGATTATGCACAAGAGGAAGCCAAAGCGTTATTTGGTCAAGATCCGCGTGAATTCTCGATCATGACAACCAAATTTGTCGGAGACGATGAGGGTAACCTCAAAGAATTGCACACGGTACAGATCGAGCGTATTGTGGATGAGACTGGTCGCAAGATTTATCAGCCAATTCCAGGTACAGAGCGTGTATTCCCGGCTCAGATGGCCATGATTGCGATTGGATTTGATGGACCTGAACAAACGTTGGTAGAGCAACTGGGTCTTGCAACAGATCGTCGTACAAACGTTAAGGCACGTTACGGCAAATACAATACCAATGTGGATAAAGTATTTGCAGCAGGTGACATGCGTCGTGGTCAAAGCTTGGTTGTATGGGCAATTAATGAAGGCCGTGAGGCTGCTCGTGAAGTGGACAAATACTTGATGGGTGCTTCGGTTCTGGTGTAACGAGGTACAAAAAGAGCGGATTAATACGAATACTAAACATTCATAACTGTAATAAGATTATAAATGACAGCCCTCGCGTTCAGCGAGGGTTGTTTGTTGTCTATTGAATAGAAAAGACTACATATTTCACGTAAGTGTGAGCAATAGCATTGCTTTTTAAGTGATAAAGATTTATTATTATATTATAATGATTATAAATAAGGATTTACTGAAACCAAGAAATTCGTACGTTAAAAGTAAAATTTAATGAATAATAAACCGGAGGTGCGACCTGCTATGGCAAGTAACCGGGACAAGTCCATTTCAGAACAGATATTTCACATTAAAAATCAATTGGTTGAAAAAGGATATAAGTTAACACAACAACGGGAAGTTACCGTACGTGTGTTGCTTGAACATGAGAAGGATCATTTTAGTGCAGAGGAAGTATTTCTGCTGGTTAAAGAGCAATTTCCTGAGATCGGCTTGGCTACCGTATATCGAACGCTCGAACTGCTGAGTGATCTTCAGGTCGTTGAAAAGATTAACTTTGGCGATGGCGCTGCTCGCTTCGATCTACGGAGTACGGACGGGTCTCATCACCACCATCACTTGATCTGTACAGAATGTGGAAAAGTAGAAGAGATCATGGAAGATGGCCTGCTACGTTTGGAACAACAAATCGAGCGTCAGTATGGCTTTGCTGTCACAGATCATCGTCTGGATTTCCAGGGTGTATGCAAAGAGTGCAGACAAAAGCATGTACTGAAAGAACAGGCAGCAGGTTAATTCATTCTGGGAGGGTGCTCCCGAATCCAAAATCTGATATAATAAGTTTCAGAAGCAAGGGGCTTCCGTCGGCGGAAGGCCCCTTTTTGCCGTCATGCGGACGGTGAAGGAGGAGAGATGGACGGATGAAGACACTGGTTATAGCGGAAAAACCCGACATGGGTCGAACCATTGCCGCCGTCATAGAACCAAAGGCCAAGAACAATCGCACGTATCTGGAGGGTGAACATTACATCATCACTTGGGCGATTGGGCATTTGCTTGGACTGGCTGAACCGGATGCCTATGATACGAAGTACAAGCGCTGGAATATAGCGGACCTGCCAATCATACCTGATCAGTTCAAGATTGTACCCAATCCGAGAACGAAAGATCAGCTCAAAATGATTGGAGAACTGGCGAAACGGGCTTCAGCGATCGTTAATGCTTGCGATGCAGGGAGAGAAGGGCAGTATATCTTCGCCCTCATTCAACAGCAGTTGAAGCTGCGTCAGCCTGTAAAGCGTCTATGGATATCGGATTTGACGGCTGAGAGTATCAGACGAGGTTTTGATGGTCTGAAGGATGCATCTGAATTTGAAAATTTAACCCATGCAGCTCGCGCCAGAAGTGAAGCTGATTGGCTGATTGGTATGAATGCTTCACGCGCATTTACTACTCGACATAATGCTTTGCTGTCTGTAGGCCGTGTGCAGACGCCAGTACTGGCGCTAATCTACGATCGGGAAATAGAGATTGAAGCATTCCAGTCGCAGACCTTTTATGAAGCGGCCGCCTGGTTTAGGCAGGAAGGTGTCGAGTACCGGGGGTTGCGTCAAGGTGATAAGCTGACTGATGCCGAGGCAGCAGAAGCCATTGCAGCCAGTGTGAAAGGCAAGACAGGGCAGATTGCCAAATACGAAGCGAAGCAAACGAAGGAGTATCCGTACCGTTTGTATGACCTGACCCTTTTACAGCGTGAAGCCAATGCCAAGTTCGGTTATGGTGCCAAAAAAACACTGGATATCGCGCAGGCCTTGTATGAAAAACACAAGGTGATTTCGTATCCACGGACGAACTCCAACTATGTTACAGAACAGAATATTGAAGGTATGCACAAAACGCTGAACTTACTCAAGAATGGGACGTATAGTGAGCTTGCACAAGGGGCCAAGCCGGAGCTTGTTCATAAGAACAATAAAGGGGTATGTAATCCAAGCAGAGTTGAGGATCACCATGCAATCTTGCCAACGTTGAAGCGACCGGGTACGTTATCCAAGGATGAACAGAACATTTATGATTTGATTGTAAGACGCTTCTTGTCTCACTTCTATCCTCCGGCGGAGTATAAGCAGCATACGGTGCTCACCGAAGTGGAGAAGCATCAGTTTAAGACATCTGTCAAAGAGCTGCTGTCCCTCGGATGGAAAGTGGTGCTCGGTTCTGGAGATCAGGAACAGGGTGGCGCAGGCAAGAAGAAGACTAAAAAGAACAGTAATGAAGAAGAGGAAGCCGAGGAATGGACGGACAAGGCTTTTGCCGTACAGCCTGACTTACCTGTTCAATGTACGAAGAGTGAGTTTAAGGAAAAGGCGACCCAGCCCCCCAAGAGTTATACAGAGGGAACGCTTCTGAAAGCGATGGAAAGTGCAGGCAAGCAGATCGAGAATGAAGAGCTGCGAGACGCGATGAAGGACAGTGGCCTGGGTACCCCGGCTACACGTGCGGCTACGATTGAGCGCCTTAAAAACGTAGGTTACATTACGCTGCAGGGGAAGAAAATGCAGTTAACCCTCAAAGGCAGAACAGCGATTGAATTGATTCGCCGAGCAGGCGTGGATCTGTTAACTTCACCTGAGATGACAGGTCAATGGGAAAGAAGATTATATCAGATTTCCAAAGGTGAGGCGGGTCAGGACAAGTTCATGGAGAACGTCAAGAAATTCACCTTGTCCATCATTGAGAAAGTACGTGTGCAAGCTCCAGCGCCAGCAGATGCTTTTGGAGAAGATTCGCGTGCAGGCAGGGGGAAAGGCAAAGGAGCCAAAAGCCAGGCTGGCAATACGAGGACATCTGCCAAGACAACTAGTGGCGGTTCAGCTGTAAAGACGTCACGTCCGTCTTCGGCATCTTCGTCAAGATCGAGCAGTAGGACAAGTACTGCTACCAAGGCGCCATCTTCAACTGCGAACCAATCAGGAGTGAGAGAGTTACTGGCACCCTGTCCTTCGCCCGGCTGTACAGGCCAGATCATAGAGGGCAAGAAGGGCTATGGATGTTCACGTTTCAAGGAAGGCTGCTCGTTTGTAGTCTGGAAAGAGTATGCCGGCAAAAAAATCACCAGTACGATGTTAAAATCGCTGATTGAGAAGGGGAGTACGCAAGTACTGTCTTTCAAACGGAAAGACGGAAGTACGGTGAAAGCACGTATTATTTTGCAGGACGTGGTAACAGGCAAGTTATCTGGTGAGAAGCAGGATGCGTGAACTTAGTTAACATAAAAGTAAAAAGGACCCTTAACCAAGGGTCCTTTTCTGTTGCTGCTGTTGTATATTTTCGTGTATGACCTTCGGTACCTCTTCCAATGCAGTGATGGTGTACATCGATGTTTCCGGATTAGGCTGAAGTTCTACAATGTTGTATTGCCATTCGTTTGGCTGTTTGATGTATATGCTGTGAATTCCGGCTTTTACTGCGGGCATAATATCTGTCCGAAGAGAGTTGCCAATCATCCATGTTGTTCGACGATCAAATGGACCGTTAGATAGAATTCCTTCCAGGGCCTCGATGTTTTTGTGTTGTCGGATATAGATCCGATCATCAAAATAAGCCGAGAGTTTCATCTGATCAATCTTGCGCTGCTGAATCACGGTTTCTCCACCTGTATATAAGTAGAGGGAATGTCCAGCACCTTTGAGGTTCTCAAGCGTTTCGACCATATGAGGGTAGGGTTCAACCTCCTGATCGTACACACTCATGCCCAACTTGCTCAGATAATTTTCTTCTCTGGGAGAAGTTGATCTGGCGAACTTCCGGGAAAAGTAACGATAGGTATCAATCAGGGATTGCGGGAAGTGATGACTAGCGAAGCCAAGCTTGTTCACGCCGGTTACATCAATCTCCAGTTGTTTTTCGCGGATCTCTTGCGTCGTTAGTGAATGTCCGTCAAACCACTCCTGCATATTCTCAAAAAATTCTCCCAAAATCAGGTTAAAATACTTGTTGCAATATACGAGTGTATCATCAAGGTCAAACAAAATATGTTGTTTCATTATTTTCATGATCTAACTCACTCCTTGTAGCCAGTAACTCCACAATGGTTCAACTAAATTAAATGCGAATGTAGGATTCCAGGAACATATTCAATTCAGATACGCCATCCGGCCGAATACTGTATTTCTCTTTGCGGTTACTTCCGAGCAGATGAGTCCGTAGAAGACCTGCGATGCGTAGCGCCATCACCTGATCTTTGACAGTGTCTTCGTCTTTATCCAATTCTTCACACATTTCAGCGAGGGATTTGGGTTCATCCGATACGTAACGAAGCAGGCGAAGTCTTTCGGGATCAGCCAGTGCATGGGTGAAACGTAAAAGGCATGTTGGCGGCTGGTCTTCGTTCTCTTCAGGTGCATCTACGGGATACTGCATGATCATCATCCCCTCATAGAAGCAGTACATATTAATAGGGCGATTGTGCACCGTTGGAAACAGGATAACTTCGTTCAATCCAGGCATTGGTTCAACAAGAACGCCTGCTGTAGCATATTCAATAAGCAGTTCAGATCCCATTTTATCAAGCAAAACGCGTTTTTCTTCAGCATCTTCTTCCAGCCATACACGCTGATCTTCACTCATATTCTGACAGTAGTGTTGATCCCATAGTCGCAATAATGGGACATAGCTGTTCCGAATACGCGTAGATTCTTCTATAGTAAGGGCGGGCAGAAGAGGAGACACACGTGCATACAGGTCATCCGCTGTCATTCCGGCAAGCATGTCCAGAAATTCACGATTCTCCTTCGTATCATTTTGATACGCAGCCCATGCAAACAGGACATCAAAATCATCAAAAGGCCAAGTGGCAGCAGGTGCGAGCGCAGCCCGTACATTGGAACTTAGTTTGCCTTCCACTTCCAGAATCCATTCAGGACCTATATCCAAATGCTGAATCCATTTTTTCGTAACATAAACCAGAAAGCTGTTGAGCATTTCATATATCGGTGAAACATCAATTTTAACATGATAAGTCATATTGTTGCAGAATCCTCCCGTCACATCTAAGTGTACGCAGCGACTTAAGTACTATTATGGCTTGTTTTGCAGGGCGTTGTCCACTATAATGTTCAAGTCCGGGGCAAAGCCCTGATTCAAGAATAGCAGTTCAAAACCATATGTATACCATACGAAAGTCGTCAGCGATGGCGATTTTTCTTTGTGTGCTCGCAGGAGGAATGAATTCTTGTCATCGATTACTCGCCCCAAACTATCACACTCGACAGCCAATTATCTGATTTTGATTACGGTTATTGTGGTAGCTGGAATTAGTCAGGGGCTTTTGCTGCCTGTGCTTTCGATTTTTTTGGAGCAAAAAGGGGTTTCACCAGGTTTAAACGGATTAAACGCTGCTGCATTGTACATTGGCTCTTTTGCCATGACTCTAGTTGCGGAACGACTATTAGGAGCACTCGGGTTCAAAAAATTGATTGTGGGTGGCCTGATATTGGTCATGGTCCCTTTAATACTATTTCCGTATTTACCAGATATTAAAATATGGTTCATTTTGCGTCTGATCGTTGGAATAGGAGACAGCGCACTGCATTACGCGGCTCAGCTCTGGGTGCTGCTTGTTACGGCACCTGAGAAACGTGGACGCTACATATCGTTATATGGCATGTCCTACGGTCTGGGATTCAGCATTGGTCCGCTGGGAATCAAGTTGCTTGGATTCGGTGATGCTGTCCCTTTCTGGGTATTGTTCGTATGTATGGGAGCAGTACTTTTGTTGGTATTAATGAAGCTTCCGAATACGAATCCGGAAAAAGCACAGCATGGCCAGCTGCCTGAACGGCGCTTCCGTCGTAGTCTGGCATGGGCTTGGTACGCACTGTTACCTGCTCTTTTATACGGGTATATGGAGGCCGGCATGAATAGTAACTTCCCCGTGTATGGCCTGCGTATTGGGTTCGACACCGATCAGATTTCGTCGCTGCTTCCCTTTATCGGTATTGGAGGTTTGTTCCTTCAATTGCCTCTGGGGATGTTGAGTGACCGATACGGGCGTAAAAAGATATTGATGTTTGCGGGCATCAGCGGGGGAATCATCTTCATGCTGGTTCCAGTCGCAGGTACGCATTTCTGGTGGACGCTTGTATTGTTAACGATCGCTGGTGGCCTGGTCGGCTCCTTTTTCTCATTGGGCCTTGCCTATGCCGCAGATATTTTACCTAAAGTGTTGCTGCCTGCAGCGAACGTTGTGGCTTCCTTTCATTTCACGATTGGAAGCATTATCGGACCGAATCTGGGCGGTCAGATGATTAACTGGATTTCGCCCGGAAGCATGTTTACCTTACTGGGAGTCATGTACCTTCTATTCGGTGCGGCAGGTATATTATTTCGTCGTAAACCGGAGTTGGAATCTGTGTTAAAATAGAAGCTGGTGTTCGCATGGAAATTGATGTCCATTTCCGAGTACACTAGTGGTAGGGAAAAACATGGACAAGAGGAGACATCGCGATGATCAGAGTAGAGAACTTGAGTAAATCCGTTGGCGTGGACCGCGTTCCCGTTCTACGGGATATTCGTTTTGATATGCAACAAGGTGAGATGATAGCTGTAGTTGGCTCAAGCGGTAGCGGAAAAAGCATGCTGCTCAAATGTCTGGCTATGATGGAGAAATGGGATTCAGGCCGATTTACGGTGGATGGCGCCGAGATTTTGAAAGAAGGCTGGTCCGGAAAACGGAAAATCAAACGGGAATGGGCATACTTGGAACAAAATCCAGAATTATTTCCTAGACGTACGGCTCTTAAAAATGTATTAATCGGACGATCGGGTCAGACTCCCGTATGGAGAATGGTAACCGGTATGGTACGTTCCGATGATTATATGGGTGCTATGGACTATCTCGAAGGATTGGGATTACTTGATAAAGCACATCAAATAGCAGAGAAGCTGAGTGGTGGAGAGAAGCAGCGGGTTGCCATTGCAAGAGCGCTGGCTCATGGTGCCAAAGTGGTTCTGGCCGATGAACCTGTAATTGGTCTTGACCCTCACACAGCAGATTCCGTGCTGGAAACCCTGCGCAAATTATGTGAAGAAGAACGTGCAACAGTCATTGCAGTATTGCCTATTGAACTTGCTGAGAAACATGCCACGCGAATCTGGGGATTGGCAGACGGCAAGATTGCTTTTGATATTCGTGGACGAAGATTGACACAGCAAGAAAAAAACCAGATTTAAACTATTGAAAAGAGTGATGAGATTGTTTAATTCACGGTGGGGACGCTTTGTAGCAGCAGGAACAATGGCGATTATGCTTGGTTCTGTTCTAAGCGGATGCACAGTCATAAGTGACCCAAAGCTTCTAATGAAGCAACCTATGATGTCCATGGACAAGGAAAAATTATATACGATTGTACAGAAGGAGCAACCACCGGAGAGTAAGCTAATTAGGCCCAAAGACCTGAATAATACAAGCATGATTCGTGTTGCGGATCTGAATGGTGATGGTACCCGTGAGGCTATTGTCTTCTATGAAACCCCTAATGAGAATGTGAGGATTCATGGAATGCTCTTAGAGGAACAGGGCGATACATGGGTGAAAAAACTTACATTTGATGTTCCAGGGAATAGCTTGCAATCGTTTAAATTATTGGATATTACAAATGACGGAAATCCAGACATTGTTCTGGGGGTCAGTGTTGAAGCCCAGAAAGCCTTAATGGCCTACTCCTATAAAGGAGGTGCCCTAGAACAGGTAATGGGTGGTGTGCCCTACAATCAATTTATTATTGACGATATTCAAGGAAACGCGCTGGATTTAAATGGGGACAACGAAAGTGATTTTGTGATAGTGACATTAAATACGAGTGGTTTTGCCTCAGTTGCCTTATATCAATTTAATGAGGGTAGTTTTAAAGAAGCAGATCGCATACAGACTGACTATACTGTGAAAGAAATATATAGCGCACTTGGCGGACAAATTGCCGAGAACAAAATGGGGATTATATTGGATGCTGAGTTAGACGATCGAAGTACGTTTTCGCAGATCATGTATGTAAAAGACGATAAATTAATAAATGCTTTCAAATCACCCGATCAAACATATAGAGATGACAAAATTTTAAGTAGTGATGTCAATAATGATGATATTATTGAGTTTGGATTAAAAGAAACACCCAAAGGCTGGGAGCATTATGTTTTTGATGAGCGAATGTGGTTCTATACTTTTTACCAATGGGATGGAAAAGATGGGAAGAAATTTGTCTCTTTTCAGTATCGAGACGATGCAAATTCATTCCACCTAAATCTCAAAGCGGATTGGTATGGGAAAATAACTATTGATACTAAATCAGAAAAAGAAAAGTATATTCGCTTTAAAAAGATTGACACCGATGAAACGGTTGGTGAAATTAAATATTTCACTCTTTCGCAGTGGGAACAGGAGAAGGGGAAGAGTTGGAAAGAAATAACCCGGAACAATGATCATATTATTGCTTCACGTGGTTCTCAACTCGATGCGAACCCTGGACTGCTAGAAAATTTATCGCAGACAAATAGAAAGGAAGAACTTAATGAGTAAAGTACTTATTCTTGAGGATGAAGAATCCATCCGCAGTTTTATCGTAATCAATTTGAAAAGAAACGGATTTGAAGTGCTTGAAGCTGGAGACGGGCATGAAGCGCTTCGCATACTGCAAACCGTACCGGACATTGATCTGGCTCTGCTGGATGTTATGGTACCCGGTATTGATGGTTTCGAGGTATGTCGACGGATTCGTGAAACCAATGAACGTCTGGGTATCATCTTCTTGACTGCCAAAGTTCAGGAACAGGATAAAGTATACGCACTCTCCGTTGGTGCAGATGATCACGTAAGCAAGCCATTCAGTCCAACAGAGTTGATTGCGCGTATTCAGTCGTTGTTACGCCGTGTGAACGTACATCGGGAAACGGCAGCGAAGGTTACTTTCCAATCAGGGCCATTTTCATTAGATCTGATCTCGAAGCAATTTAAGAAACAGCATGAAGCGATCGAGTTAACCCCAACGGAATTTTCATTAATTCAATTTTTCCTGGAAAAAGAAAATACTCCGCTCAGCCGTGATGTGTTGCTAGATCACGTCTGGGGCAAAGAGTACATGGGTGATCCTAAGATCGTAGACGTAAATATTCGTCGCTTGCGCCAAAAAATTGAGAACAACCCTTCCGAGCCGGAATACCTGCAAACCGTATGGGGTCACGGATACAAATGGAAGGGCCGGGATCAATGATTAAAAAAGGCATTACGCGACAGATTGTATTACACTACTTCATCGTAGTATTTCTTGCTCTGGTACTGGTTGAATTCATATTTATGCTTGCAGTGCAGAGATACTACTATGAAAGCATTTATAACACTATAAATCAGCGGATTACGATGACAAATGATTTTAAAGAACCGTTGTCTCTCGTGAATGGGGCAGAAGATGGCAATAATCTATCGTATTTGCTTGTAAATCTTCAACTTGATAATACAGAGCTACAAATTCTCGATTTGAATGGAAGAGTACTGGCCAGTTCCACGGCATTTGAGTCAGAGCATGCCGTTCTTCAGACTAGTGATATATCGCAGGCAATGAACGGAAATGTAGGTCGCTGGGTTGGGAGACAACCAATTACAGGAGAGCAAGTGATGGCAGTATCCCATAAATTGGACCTCGGAGGAGAGAATACTTACATTGTAAGATATTTGACTTCTCTTGACCTGGTTAATTCCAAATTGCTAGTGATGGGACTACTTGCCGCTGCCGTCGGTGTTGCCGTGCTTGCGATTGTTCTGATTATCAGTATTGGTATGGCGAATTCCATTGTGCGTCCAATCAACAACATCACTGCTGTATCGGCTCAGATGGCCAGAGGACGGCTGGATGTCAGGGTTAAAGGAAACTATAAGCACGAACTGGGCGAATTGGCTTCGACGCTTAACTTCATGGCACATGAAATCGTGCGCAGTAATCAGATCAAGGATGATTTTATCTCTTCGATCTCACATGAATTAAGAACACCTTTGACCAGTATTAAGGGCTGGAGTGAGACACTGGATTCAGGTGGTTATGATCCGGAAGAAACCCGCATCGGAATGGGTATTATCTCCAAGGAAACTGAACGACTGATTGGACTTGTTGAGGAAATGCTGGATTTCTCCAAATTACAGCAGAATCAGATGAAGCTGGTCAAAGGAACCGTCAACATACGTGAAATTGTGCAGGAAACGATGTTGAATGTCTGGGCCAAAGCGGAACAAAAACAGGTTCATCTCAAGTTGGAAACGGACGAGACTCGTGCTTATAATGTCCATGGAGACGGGAACAGATTGAAACAAGTTTTCCTGAACGTTGTGGATAATGCAATCAAATTTTCACATGAGAATTCATGGATCTTCTTGTCCGTCAAAGAGGAGAATGGTCAGATCATTGCAGCTGTTCAGGACACCGGTATTGGAATCAGTGAGGAACACCTAATCAAAGTAAGAGATCGCTTCTTCCAGGTAAATCATCAAAATGGGGGAACTGGGCTGGGGCTTGCGATTACGCAGGAACTGGTAGAACTGCATGAGGGCACCATTACAATGCAGAGTGAACTCGGCTCTGGTACAACGGTTACGGTCACGTTACCGGCTGTGGCAGAAGAGATGGGTACAGAGGAATCTGTAACGCAGCCTGATGATACTGAAGTAAGAGAAGCGACCGATGTAAAATTGGATCCAGAAAAGTCTTAAGGTTGTATAAGACCAAAAAAGGCGAGCCACAATGGCTCGCCTTTTTTGGTCTATGATTATGAAGAAAGTTCACCAGCGCGCAAGCGCCCACTTTTTTCATAAGCTTCTTTCAACATACGAACAGGTTGTGTACGGACAGCCGGTCTGGCAGAGACAATCTCGTTAGGACCAACGACAACAATTTCATCTGCCGTACCTTTAACGATTGCACCGTCTTTAATGATCGCACCTTCACCGATGATGGCGCGCTCGATGTGAACTCCACGACCTACGCGTGCGTTCGGCATAACAACACTGTCTTTTACCTCTGAACCCTTACCTACTTCAGCACCGCAGAAGATCACAGAACGTTCAGCACGACCTTCAATGGCGCAAGAGTCGTGAATCATGGAAGCCACATGTTCAATCTTCGCGTGTCTAGCCTTGTAAGCACTTGGCTTAGAGCGCCAGTCGCGGGTAAACATCGGCCAGTTCTCTTTTTGAAGACTCCAGTCTTCATCGTTGTGCAACAAATCCATATGTGCATCCCAAAGGCTCTTAACCGTGCCTACATCTTTCCAATAACCATTAAAGTTATAAACAAAGAGGGGATTATTCTCGTTTAACATTTGAGGAATAACATCTTTGCCGAAGTCGTGGCTGGATTCAGGGTTGGCTGCATCTTCCAAGAGATGGCGTTTCAGATAATCCCACTTGAACATGTAAATGCCCATTGAAGCCAGATTACTTTTTGGTTCAGCTGGTTTCTCGGCAAACTCGGTTACACGTAAATTAGCATCAGCAGCCATAATTCCGAAGCGATGTGCTTCATCCCACGGAACTTCCATCACCGAAATGGTTGCTGCCGCATTGTTGGCCTGGTGAGCCTCTAACATTTCACGATAATTCATATGATAAATATGATCACCCGACAAAATTAGAACATTTTCGGGGTTTTGCTGATCAATATAGTCAATATTTTTATAAATAGCATCCGCCGTTCCCAAGTATTCGTCATTTCCTGTATGATAAGATGGAAGTAAGGAAATTCCTGCCTGACTTGAGTTACCATGTCCCCATGGTTCTCCTTGACCAATGTGATCATGCAAAGATTCCGCTTGGTACTGCGTTAATACTCCTACAGTATCGATCCCTGAGTTTACGCAGTTACTGAGAGGAAAATCGATGATCCGGTAGTGCCCGCCAAACGGTACAGCGGGTTTTGCGATACTTGAGGTTAAAGGGGCTAATCGCTTCCCTTCTCCTCCCGCCAACAGCATAGCGATGCAATCTTTATTAAACATAATCGTTTCCCTCCCAAAATATTGTGCATTGTAGTACATCATTAACGCAAAGTAGAGCAGATGAAACGATTGTTACTGTAAAAATTCAGAAAAAAGACAACATTTTCTAACGCACCGCATTTTTCTTTTCAACTTGGCTAGAATGGGGTAATGGTTACTGTTATATCTATTTTCTTGAGAAGAAGGTGATCTCTTGGCCATTCAACCGTTGGCACGCCCGGACATATCGCCGGAGCATATTTATTTATTTCATGAAGGTAACCTTCATCACAGTTATCGAATTTTGGGCGCACAGCCTGAGATCTGCGATGGCCGTCAGGGGTATCGCTTTACCGTGTGGGCACCAAATGCCGCAGAAGTAGGATTGGCTCTGGACCGTAATGAATGGAAAGGCGAAAAGGAACCTTTATATAAGATACCCGAATCAGGATTTTGGAGTCGTTTTTTTCCGGAAATTAGTGAAGGAACTTTATACAAGTTCCGTATATTAACGGAAGATGGAACAGAATTGCTCAAAGCGGACCCTTATGCGTTTCATGCGGAGGTTCGACCTCAGACAGCCTCTGTCACCAGTTCAATCGAAGGTTACAAATGGAATGATGGAGCTTGGAGACGCAAACAACGTGGGCTGTATAACAAACCTCTACATATTTATGAAATGCATATGGGAACCTGGAAGCGCAAAGAAGATGGCAGCCTTTATAGTTACCGCGAGATGGCTGACTTGCTCGTTCCTTACTTATTAGAAATGAAATATACCCATGTTGAGATGATGCCTCTTAGTGAGCATCCTTATGACCTTTCGTGGGGATACCAAAACACTGGATTTTACGCGCCAACAAGCCGTTACGGACAGCCCAAAGATCTGATGTATCTGGTGGATACACTACATCAGGCTGGAATTGGTGTTCTGCTGGATTGGGTGCCCGCGCATTTTGCCAAAGACGCTCATGGATTGCGTATGTTTGATGGTACGCCTTTGTATGAGTATGCAGACCCGATGTTAGCAGAGAAGCCAGGCTGGGGTACACTTAGCTTTGACTACTCGAAACCCGGGATTCGTTCATTTCTGATCTCCAACGCATTGTATTGGATGGAGATGTATCATTTTGACGGACTCCGTGTTGATGCGGTTACGAGTATGCTTCGGCTTGATTTTGAGAAGCAGCCAGGACAATACCGAACCAATGATGAAGGGGGTCTTGAGAACAAGGAAGCTGTAGCCTTTTTGCAGCAACTGAATGAGACGGTGTTCAAGTATTTCCCTTATGCATTGATGATGGCTGAAGAATCCAGTGCATGGCCAATGGTAACGTTACCTGTAGATGAAGGCGGTCTGGGTTTCAATTACAAATGGAACATGGGCTGGATGAACGATACGCTTGATTACATGGAATCTGATTTTCATGAGCGTCCTTCCAAACATCATTTGCTGACTTTCCCGGTCGTATACTCCTTTGCTGAAAATTATGTGCTACCTCTGTCTCATGACGAGGTTGTTCATGGCAAAAAGTCGCTCCTCGACAAGATGCCAGGAACCTATGAACAGAAATTTGCCGGCATGCGTGCTTTTCTGGGCTATTTTATGACTTTCCCAGGGAAAAAACTGTTGTTTATGGGTGGGGACTTTGGCCAGTTCATTGAGTGGAAAGATGAGGATCAACTGGACTGGTTCTTGCTGGACTATGACAGTCACCGCAATTTGCATAAGTTTGAGCGTGAACTGTCGAACCTGTACTTGAGTGAAAAAGCTTTGTGGGAGCTTGATCATTCCTTGGACGGTTATGAATGGATCACTCCGGATGATCAGGACCAGAGTGTCATTTCATATGTACGCAAAGGAAAAAAACCTGCGGATACACTCCTTGTGCTCATTAACTTTCAGCCGGTCAAGCGTGAGCGTTACCGAATTGGTGTCATGCGTCCCGGTATGTATACCGAAGTTCTGAACAGTGACCATTCCGTTTACGGCGGTTCAGGCATTACTAATGATATGCAGCTACCTACCGAAAAGATTCCTTTTCATGGGCATCCACATAGTCTCGAATTGGTTTTACCTCCGCTGAGCATCGTGATTCTAAAAAAGAACACGCGTCGGAAAACGGATGAATCGCCTGCGAGTATAACTTCCGTCAGTTCAAAAACGAAGAATAAGAATGAAAGTAATACGCTCAAACCGAAAAGGAGGACAAAGGCATGAATATTCTATTTGCTGCTGCTGAAGTACATCCATTTATCAAAACAGGAGGCCTTGCCGACGTAATCGGTGCTCTCCCGCTTGCATTGAAGAAGAGCGGGGCAGATGTGCGGGTGATTATGCCTAAATATAAGGGGATTCCCGATGAATATAAAGACGCGTTACAGCCCGTAATTACAACGGATGTGCCTCTTGGCTGGCGGAGACCTTATTGTGGAGTAGAAATGATGGTTCATGATGGGATTCCAGTGTATTTTGTGGATAATGAGTATTATTTTGGGCGTGATGGGGTGTATGGATATATGGATGATGGCGAGCGCTTCGCCTTCTTCAACCGTGCAGTGCTCGAAGTGTTGCCACAGATTGAGTTCAAGCCTGACGTGCTGCACAGTCATGACTGGCATGCAGGGATGATTCCTTTGCTGCTCGAAGCACACTACAGACACGATTCATTCTACAGTGATATGCGAACGGTATTCACCATACATAACTTGTTGTATCAAGGGGTATTCCCGCATCAGTTATTCAGTGAAATCCTGGAGCTTGACGATCGATATTTCACCGTGGATGGAGCCGAGTATTACGGTAATGTCAACTTCCTGAAGGCTGGAATTGTGTACGCTGACCATGTGACAACCGTTAGTCCAACTTACGCACAGGAAGTGAAAACATCTTATTACGGATACGGGCTGGACGGACTGCTCAGTTCACTTGGAGATCGATTCAGCGGGATTGTAAATGGCATTGATACCAAGAGCTACAACCCGGCTACAGACACTAAGATCCCGGTGAAATACAGAACAAGTCTGTCCAAGAAAACGGAAAACAAAATCGAGCTGCAAAAGGAACTTGGATTGCCTGTTCGACCAGATGCACCTCTTATGGTCATGGTCACAAGGCTCGTGGATTCTAAAGGACTTGATCTGGTCTGCCGTATCCTGGATGAATTGTTGTATTATGATGACATTCAATTCGCTGTACTTGGAACAGGGGAGCATTCCTATGAACACTGGTTCCGTGAAGCCGCGAATCGTTATCCACTCAAAATGTCTGCCCAGATCAAGTTCAACGATGGGTTATCCCGTCGGTTCTATGCAGGCAGTGATATCTTCCTGATGCCATCCAGGTTCGAGCCGTGTGGCATTAGTCAGTTACTGGCTCTACGGTACGGCAGTGTGCCTCTTGTAAGAGAAACAGGTGGTCTGAACGATACTGTGCAGGCATATAACGAGTTTACCGGTGAAGGAAATGGCTTCTCATTCACAAGCTTTAACGCGCATGACATGATGAATACCATTCGACGTGCGGAGGAGATCTACAAACAGCCAGAACACTGGAAGAAGATTGTGAGAAATGCAATGAGCGGAGAATACAGCTGGAATGTTTCTGCTGAGGAATATATGGATATTTACCGTCGAATTACACTCGCACCTGCAAATTGATGCAGTTGTCAATGAGCCACGGCATATGATGCTGTGGCTTTTTTACGCAAAAGAAAACACTTCGAAACTTCAGAATGAACGCACTACATTCATCTGAGGCGGTAGAAGTGTTTTCTTTTGTAATGAGCATGTTTTGACTTAGATTTTAAAATGAATGGTCGCCGGATCAAGCTGCCTGTACAAAATCCGGTACCCGTAGGGGTCAAGCTTAACATTCATCATGCCATCGGTTGGATACACAGACTCTTCCGTTAAAGCATCCTTCCAGTCTTTGGTTTCCATGGGATGAGAGAGCGTACGATCTTGAGAAGTATTATTCATCCATACAGTAAAGTGGAGGTTGTCATCTACACGTTCGTACACGATACAGGGATCGTTATGATCAGCTTTGAGGAAACGGAAGCGTCCTTTGCGCAGGGCTTCATTGCTTTTGCGTAAATCGATCATCAGACGATAGAAATCGTAGAGTTCTCTGTCTTGTTTAGCAGGGTCCCATTCCATGCATTTTCGGCAATCCGGGTCAGCACCACCACTAATTCCAACCTCATCTCCATAGAAGATACAAGGTGTGCCAATATAGGTGAAGAGAAATACAACCGATAACTTTAATCGGCGTTTGTCTTCTCCTAACCGGGTGAGCAGGCGAGGGGTATCATGGCTGCAGAGCATATTGAAGATTACTTCGTTGGTTTGTTGCGGATAGCGCATAATCAATGAACCCATCTCGTTGGCAAAATTATACCCATCCATTGAACCACAGAAGAACTGAAGCACTTTGTCGGCAAAAGGATAATTCATGACGGAATCGAATTGATCTCCCATAAGCCAGGTCAAGGAATCGCTCCATACTTCACCTACAATATAGGCTTCGGGATTCGCTGCCTTAACAACCTTGCGGAAATCACGCCAGAAATGATTGTCCACTTCATTCGCTACATCCAATCGCCAGCCATCCAGCTTGATCTCCTTGATCCAGTACTCAGCTACATCGAGTAGATAGGCCTTAACCTCTGGGTTGGCTGTATTGAATTTGGGCATGTTGCCATAGAACCCGAACGTATCGTAGGTAGGTATACCGTCCTTAATCTGCAACGGATATTCATTGATGTGGAACCAATCAGCATACTTTGAGTTTTTTCCATGTTGGAGTACGTCTTGAAAAGGAGGGAAGTCTTCGCTGCAATGGTTAAACACCGCGTCAAGCATGACACGTATACCCAGGCGATGGCATTCTTCTGTCACTTGTTTGAGCATGGCGTTATCACCGAAATGGGGGTCTACCTTTTTATAGTCGATGGTGTCGTATTTGTGGTAGGAATTAGCCTGAAATAACGGGGTAAAGTAAATGGCGTTCACGCCAAGTTCAGTCAAGTCATACAGATGATCCAGCACACCTTGCAGATCTCCACCAAAATAATTGTCCAACTCAGGTTTGCCACCCCAGTCATGTATTCCTTGTGGATTCAGTTTGGGATCTCCATTGGCAAATCGTTCAGTCATGATCTGATAAAAGACGGCTTCTTTGGCCCATTCGGGCACCTTAAACACATCGATCTCGTGTATATAAGAGAACTCATAGTATCCTCCGGTGGGATAGGGGGTCTCATAATGAATTCCATTATCCGCAAGAAACACATCCTCTGAACCGGCGGTTATCCGAAATATATAGGTGAGACGTTTGAATTGTGGCTTGACGGCAGCCTCCCAATAATCAAACATGCGATCGGAAGCAGCTTTCTCCAGTTGAATTTCCTTGTAGGTTCCGTTCCAATTGTACTTATCTCCGGTCAGTGCAGTCACGTATTGCACATCATTGCGCTTGGTTCTTACGCGCAGATGTATGGTAGACGAATTATAGGCGTAAGCCCACTTGTCACGAGGGACATGATACATGGCTTCGAGCAGCATGACAGCACCTCCTGAATATAGGATAAGTTATAGCAATATATAACCAAGTTAGCCAGCAAATGAACCATATTTGCTGTAATAAAATGTATTATTTTCAGTGTTTTCAAGGCTTTTTTTCATAGCATATCCAGCTTCTTACTGGATATACTTACAGATTATTACGAAAAGGGGTACCCGGAACAAGCTTGAAATTCAAGCCCTCTCAGGGTACCCCTATGCAACGTGCTGAAACAAATGTTAACGAATAGCTTGCTCGAACTCAGTACGGATGGATTGAAGCAGTTCCGGCTGGCTCAGGACGTCGTAGGCTGTTGTAGCGAGTGCCTTGGCTCCCAGAATCATCCCGTCCAGGGCGCGCTCTTGGAGTGCAAGATCACGGAAGGCTATGGAGTGCAGTGTGTGCACCTCGTCTACAACACGAATGTAAGGATGGATGGCAGGACATTTCAGGGAAACGTTACCGATGTCCATGGAGCCATGATCGTTACCACTCACAATCTCTTCTTGAGGGATGCCCAGTTCCATCAGATTTTGACTAAATGCAGCTGAGAATGCTTCATTGGTGACCATCTCGTCATAGGACGTTTCATAGTTGGACGTCACCAGCTTGCAGCCTGTCTGGAGAGCAGAGCCTTCAGCGATCTGAATCACACGTTCCGTGAGGATATTCAGCTCTTTTCTGGTTGCTGCACGTACATAAAATTGCGCGGAAGCATAGTCAGGAATGATGTTTGCCGCTTGACCCCCGTTGTTGATCACACCGTGGATACGAACGGTGCTTTTCACTTGTTGCCGGAATGCATTGATTCCATTGAACGTTTGAATAACGGCATCAAGTGCGTTAATGCCTTCATGTGGACTTGCAGCAGCATGTGAAGATCTGCCATGGAATTCAAATTGTACAGCATCAATAGCCAGTGAACTGCCTGATTTTTCATAGGCATAATATGGATGCGCCATCAGAGCGACATCGCAGTCATCGAACAAGCCTGCTTCAGCCATAGGAACTTTGGCACCACGTGTCTCCTCAGCGGGTGTACCAAACACTTTAATTGTTCCGCCGACTTCATCCAGAATGGATTTTAGCCCAACAGCAGCCCCAAGACTCATCATGCAGATCAGATGGTGACCACAAGCGTGACCGATCTCCGGCAACGCGTCATACTCACACAGTAATGCGATGGTAGGGCCGGGTTTGGCGGCTGAATAGGTTCCAATAAAAGCTGTGTCCAGTCCAAGGATTGGAGCCTCTACAGCGAACCCGTGATAGACCAGTTCTTCTTTTAGACGAGCAGAAGCAAGGAACTCTTCATTTCCCAGTTCGGGGTTGGCACCGATATATGATGAAATGGCTTTAAAACGGGAAGCATATTGATCAATAAGCTTCAGGATCTGTGATTTGTTAGATGTCATTAGTAAACTCCTTATACAAAAATGAAAATAATTCATTGATTATATCATGTTTGCTTCATTTTTTCAGAAACAAGTCAAGATTTGTAATGTCAAAATGCATTGCATAATCATGCATTGTACTTTATAATGACTCAGTCATCAACATGAGAAGCATACAAAGTATTGTAAGGGGAGAGAACAAGGTTGAAATTGATAAGTCGTTACACTATGATGCTGTTGACCTTTGTCGTTCTGCTGACGGCTGCCGTTCCTGTGGCACTTGCAAGTGGGACTACAGACAATTCAAGCAGTAAAAAGCTGGTGCTCGGTACAAGTGCCGATTTTGCACCCTATGAATTCCATAAAGTGATCGATGGCAAAGATCAAATTGTTGGTTTTGATATTGCCATTGCCAAAGAAATTGCCAAAGACCTTGGCGCTGAGCTTGTCATTGAAGATATGGGCTTCGACGGACTCCTGCCTGCATTGCAGAGCGGTCGTGTGGATCTGGTCATCTCGGGCATGACACCAACCGATGAGCGGAAGCAAAGTATTGATTTTTCCGACACCTATTACAAGTCCAAACAAGTAATCATGGTTCGCAGTGCGGATAAAGACAAATATCCGACGATGGCAGAACTGGAGAATGAAAAAATAGGGGTGCAGAAGGGTTCCATTCAAGAGACGATTGGACAGAATATCCCAGGAGCGAAGCTTACTGCGCTCGATAAAATTTCTGATATTGTGTTGCAGTTGCAAACGAATCGTATAAATGCAGCAATCGTTGAAGATACCGTTGCTGCGGGATATCTGGACGATGTGATTGCACTTGCTCCTGCTGTTCCTGATGAAGAACAGGTAGAAGCAGCAATTGGAATCCGTAAAGGTAATACAGAGTTGCTAAGTGCGGTAAATGGAACGCTCGAGCGATTGAAAAGTGAAAATAAGATCGAACAAATGGTCACAGACGCCAGTCTCCTGATGGCTGATAAAGTGAACAAATCACAAAATATATTTGAAGTGTTCTGGCAATACAAGAGCTTCTATGCAACAGGTATAGGATACACGCTCCTGTTATCTGCACTTGGTGTAATATTTGGGGTTATCATCGGACTGATCATCTGTTTGTTCCGTCTGCATGATGTAGCCATTCTGCGTTGGATTGGAACAGCGTATGTCGAAGTCATTCGGGGTACTCCGATGCTAGTGCAATTGATGATAATCTATTACGGATTGGCCCTGACATTTGGTATTAATTTTAGTCCCCTTCAAGCGGGTATTATCACACTTTCCATCAATAGTGGTGCCTATCTTGCGGAAATTTTCCGTGCAGGTATTCAAGGGGTGGATCGTGGCCAGTTGGAAGCAGCTCGCTCCCTCGGAATGGGCAGAGGTGCAGCCATGCGTTACATCATATTGCCACAGGCTTTCAAGGCCGTATTGCCAGCAATTGGTAATGAATTCATAACGATCATCAAGGAATCCTCCATTATCTCTGTTATCGGTATGGTGGACATTATGTATCAGGCAAGTGTTGTCAAAAACATTACGTACCAAGGAATGAGTCCGTTTGTCATTGCGGCAGCCATTTACTTTGTATTGACGTTCATTTTGTCCAAGCTGCTGGGACGACTGGAAAGGAAGTTGAGTGCAAGTGATAGACGTTAGACAATTACACAAATCTTATGGAAATAACGATGTGCTTAAGGGCATTAACGTGACGATTGGCAAAGGCGAGGTTGTCGTGGTCATCGGTCCTTCCGGTTCAGGTAAAAGTACATTCTTGCGTTGTCTGAACCTCTTGGAACAACCTACATCAGGTGAAATCGATTTTGAAGGTGTGTCAATTACGGACCCCAAGCACAACATTAACGCGACTCGTGAAAAAATGGGGATGGTGTTCCAGCATTTTAACCTGTTCCCACACAAAACGGTGCAGCAAAACATTACAATTGCCCCAATCAAAGTGAAGAAGCAATCCACGCAGGAAGCGGAGAAAATTGCTGCTGATCTGCTTAACACTGTGGGCTTGTACGATAAGAAAGATACATTCCCGAATCAGCTGTCCGGTGGACAGAAGCAGCGGATCGCCATTGCAAGAGCATTGGCCATGCAACCGCATGTCATGCTGTTTGACGAGCCTACTTCGGCACTGGACCCTGAGATGGTCGGTGAAGTATTGGATGTCATGAAACGTCTTGCAGAAGGCGGGATGACCATGGTCATCGTGACGCATGAGATGGGTTTTGCACGTGAAGTGGGAGACCGGATCCTGTTCATGGATGGCGGGGTTATTGTGGAAGAGGGAACACCAGACGAGGTGTTCGGAGCACCGAAACATTCACGGACACGTGATTTTCTTGCTAAAGTACTCTAAATTCATGGATCGAATAGCGTTGCTGACTTCATGTCGGTAACGCTATTTTTTTATGCGTAATAAACATTAACAGAGTCGAAAAGTAACTTTTCTGTAACTTAATATTAAGGAATCGGTGCATCCAACATCTCGAAATTATCCAGTATTCTTACAGATGATTGAAAATCATTTGGTAAGAATTACTACAAGTTCAGGTTACAAAATTGTGATATATTGAACTCTGCCGAAACTTCCGGACAGGGAGTGCGGGGGATGTAACAATGCAGATCGTGCAGGGGGAAGATCTACGGCACACTGCTTGGGGTGAATTAGGGGTACATAATGTTTCCGAATGTAACGAAGAACCTATAGGGTGGCTCCTCATCCGAATCCGACAACTAACTTCGCAGGCAAAATGAGGGAGGAAGACCATGATTAACAAGAAACGTATAGCCCAAACAGCAGTAGCATTATTGACAACAGCAATGCTTATTCAAGCCGTTCCGGCTCACGCAGATTCAGTTCATGTGGCCAAAGAGGGGGATACCTTCTACACCTTATCGAAACAATATGGAATAGCACTTAACACGTTGGTTAAAGCAAATAACGACATTTCGCCTTACAACATTTATGGTGGTTTGAAAATTACAATCCCCGGCAAAGCAAACAAAGTTGCTGCTGTCGCTACGGAAAGCAAGGCTCAAGCGAAGACGATTACCACAGCAAGCTTGGACGTTAACGCAGATAACAAAGTGGTTCAAGCCTGGGGCAAAACGTTTGATTACAGTAAAGCAGTCAATGTGAAAGCAACGGCATACTCTGCAGATCCGTCCGAAAATGGAGGTTGGGGTCCTGTGGATTACTTCGGCAATGATCTTGAACTGGGTACGATTGCAGTTGATCCAAGTGTGATTCCGCTCGGAACCAAAGTATTGGTCACAGGTCACAGCCATCCGGGATTGCCCAAACAGGCTTTTGTAGCCACAGCACGTGATGTGGGCGGTGCAATCAAGGGTCACCGGATTGATATCTTCATTCCGGGTAGCAAGCAGTCCGTAAGCACATTTGGTTTTCAGGATATCGAGCTCTTCATTCTGAAGTAGAAAGTAAATTACATCTAATGAATTCAAACAGGGTGTCTGTCAGTCGCTAACTTGCGATTGAACAGGCACCTTTTAACATTCGCAATCATTTCCCAACACGGATTATGGACATTCTAATCTTTGGCCTTAGGCAATCCCAACATTTCGTCCAACGTGACCAGTTCATATCCGCGGTGACGCAGTTCCTCAATGACTTCGGGCAGAGCCTCAATAGTACCGTTCAGGTTAGATCCCACACCGCCTCCTGCATGCTGCAGAACGATGGAACCAGGTTTCACGGCAGATAGGATATTATCTTTCACCTTTTCCTTGGAGAGGCCTTTCCAGTCCAACGAATCCACATTCCAGTTCACAATGCTATAATGCTGTCTGGCAGCCCATTTCAGCTGTTCCTCATTAATGTCACCATAAGGTGGCCGTATCATTTTGGGGGTATGTCCCGTGAGGTGATGAATAATATCGCCGGTATGTAAAATTTGTTTGCGAAAGGCATTCATCGACAGCTTACTGAATTCCGGATGATTGTAGCTGTGATTGCCAACGATATGTCCTTCCTTAACCATGCGTTTTACCAGATCTGGATGTTTCTCAGCACGACTACCCACGATGAAGAAGGTAGCTCTGACTTTGTATTTTTTCAATACATCCAGCACTTGCGGAGTAAATCGTGGATCGGGCACATCATCAAAAGTCAGTGCAACCTGCTTGGTTGAAGGACCATTGGTTTTGAACGTATCGGCATATTTTTGACGTAATTGTCCCAATGTCAGTTGTTCTTCTTCCGCGGAATCTGAACCTGATACCGACTCACTTGGCGGGCTTGAAGCATCCCGCGATGAAACAACTGGAGCATGATATCCTCCGAGAAAAATAACGATAACCATCAGCATAATGAGGCGTACGCGCATAATAACGGCCTCCTTTTCCAAAATGACGTTCTCTTTGGTATGCCCGGGGTATCCATAAGTTATGCGTAGTGTGAGAATTTTCATTGCCGATGTAGCTCATGAAAGCCATAATTCCTCCATATATAACATATAGAGAAGGATAGGTGGATGGCTATGAGTACATATGATTTGAAATCGATACGTTTACAGGTGATTGAAGCAGGAGAGGATAAGGTTTTTCTCGTTACTGGAGGAAAGGCGCATATTGGCGCTGTAGCCACGTTCTATGTGGATCATGAGCGGGTTAGTGGGACTACGGTACATATTCCGGGTCATAAGGAACAAGAGCTCTGTGAGCGGCTTGCCCGAAAGGCTGCCCTGCAGCTGAAAGTAACCGTTACGGTAATTATGGGTATCCATTTTGATTCCATTACACGGATGCAGATCGACGAAATCGTGCAGACTGCAGAGAGGTTGATGGAGGATCATCTGAATAAGGATAAACAATCTTCCTGACGTAAGAGCAATCGCATGTTTTGATTTTATTTGCTAAAATTGAAACGAGTTGTAGATTGTTACGTATGTATAAATATATACGATGTAATATCGACTAGGAGGAATACCATAATGTCCATTTTCAAACGATTGCGTGATTTAACGATGTCTAACATTAATGCCATTATTGACAAGGCAGAAGATCCAATCAAGATGACGGACCAATATATCCGTGACATGCAAGAGGACCTGGAGGATGCGGAGAAAGCAGTAGCCGCACAGATCGCCATTGAGAAGAAATTCAAGCAGTTGTTCGAAGAGCAGGAAGCTCTTGTGAAGAAACGTGAAGAACAGGCGCACACGGCGGCACGTGCTCAGAACCTGGACTTGGCTCGCCGGGCTCTTGAAGAGAAAAAGGTTGCTGAAGAGAAGATGGCTGAGTACAAAACCAGCTATGATCAGAACAAGGCTTCTGCAGATAACCTGCGTGGCAAGCTCGATGAGATGCGTAAGCAGTTGACTCAAATGAAGAACAAACGCGAAACATTGGTAGCCCGCTACAATGCAGCAAAAGCCCAAACGGAAATCAACAAAGCGTTGAATGGATTTGGCTCGGATACGGCAAGTGCCGGCATGAAGCGTATGGAAGAGAAAATGATGCAAATGGAAGCTCAAGCTGAAGCAAGCAACGAGATGTCATCCAAAGACAAGTCGCTTGATGAAGAGTTCGAGAAGTTGGGTAAAGATCAGGCTGTTGAAGACGAACTCGCAGCATTGATGAAACAATACGATAATAAAAACTAACACCTTGGTTGTCAGCAGGGTTAACCAGCGGAGGAGAAGAGCGTTTCTCCTTCGCTTTTAAATGCGGTTCATGTTGATATGTGGGGGCTGTGTAAATGGATTTGAACATTTTGGCGATGCTGGTCTGGACCGGATCTGGTGCGGTTTTGCTGTTTGTTTTGATGTATGTTGATTCACTGTTCACGAAATATAAGGATTTTGCTGAAGTTAAGGCTGGCAATATGGCCGTTACTACACGTATGGTGATGAAATTATTTGCGCAAGGGTATGTACTCGCTACGTCCATTTCTACGGCTGGTCATCTGGGAGAAGCACTGTTGGTCTCCGTTGTATCCTTTATCATTTTGTTGATTCTGGAGAGTGTCGTACACTTTATGATTCGCAAATGGGCCACTCTGGATCTGGATACCGGAATTCAGCAAGGGAAGACAGGATACGGGTTGTTCTCTGGCGCTTTACATATCGTGGGCGCACTGATTATTGCAGCTTGTTTATAAGATAAGGAACAGGAGTAATTATCATGAGTGTATGGAAACGTATTAAAGGAATACTAACGAAACCTGAACCACCGCAGGCAGAGAAAACCATGCTACAGCTTGCACCTGGTGATATCTGTGAGGTTTCTCTCGTCACTTATGAAGTCGTTGGTCGGGTACAAAATCGCGCTCGAAATGCAGTTGTGCTTACGCTGCAGGATGGTACCGCTTTTCGATATTTGCATATTGAAGAACGGGAAATCACCCGTTATGCCTTATACACACCGATTGACGGCAGGCTTGATGCACCTGATGAGGTGCCTACATTACTCGACCTGGATGGCCGTGCATATCATCTGGAGGAAGAATATGGAGGCATGGTATCGACGGCAGGCAGAACTCCCTATGGCCAGGCTGGAGAACAATTGGTATGGCAGTATCAGTCTGATGATAATATGCTTCTCCGCGTGGAGTGGCAAGACAGAAGATTTACACTGTATGAGGGTGAGTCCATTCTTCCTGCGGATATCAAAGTGATTCGTTCGAGCTAGGAGAGGTTCCAATGAAAAAACGCTTGGCACATGGATTAAAATTAATGCTGGTCCTCAGCCTTGTGATGTCTCTGTTGTCCGCGTGCGGAGCACCTTCTGTTCAGGACACATATCCGCTTGAATCGGTTAGTGGCAGTGGTAACTCAACGTCCTATGTGTACCGGGCTTCGGACCGTACGGTTCCGGAAGTGGCTCAGGAATTGTCTGAGCAAAGGCAACCGGATCAGATCTCGGCAGAGAATACGGAGCGTATGTTCCTGGTGTATCAGGACGATTATTATCATCTGCAACAAGATCCGAACAAACCGGAGGATACCTTGGTTGAGGTGGACTCAAAGGAATATGTTCGACAGAACTACGATTCATCTTTTTTACAAGGTTATCTGACCGCTACGTTAATCGGTAATCTGTTCGATTCTTTTGGCGGGCGGGGGTATGGTAAATATCGGGGATATACCAATAAAGATACGTATAAACCGAGTGCAGGATCTTACCGTACACCAACGAGTAATGACAAGAAAGTTGCTCCACCCATTACAGTGGATCGGAAAGGTACGATTACAAGGCGCGGAAGCGATAAAGATTCTAGTGTGGGATCTGGCGGCGGATTATTCAACCGGAACAAAGATCAGAGCAAGGGAACCATTGATCGCAACAAGAGCAGTGGTGGGTTGTTTGATTCACCTAAGAAATCCTACAAAAAACCGAAAACCAGAGTGGGCGGCGGCCGGATTAAGAGGCGAAGATAATAAGCATCTAATCATAAGCGTGGCTGCTAAACGCAAAGTTCATTTAAGAACAGTGACAAGGGAAGGCGGATTCACCTCTGCCGGCACATTACCTTGGAGCTGTTCTTTTTGGTTTACGATTTGCGAACATGATTGGACTTGCGTACGCGGGGAATCGTTGAAGCAGGCTGTTTGCGAATCCAGCGGATAAATGGAATCATTCGTTCATCTTGTCTCAAGGATTGGAGGTCAGTGAGACCAAGGGTTACAATGTCACGATTGGTGTATAGCGAATGAATCTGTTTGTGACAGGGTATGCACAGGTTGGCTGTTGGCAGGAATGTTCCGCCCATTTCTTTGGGTGTCAGATGATGGATGGTCGTGTCTACAGGTTCTCTTCCGCATAATTCACATTGGTCACTCATGGTTCTCGCCTCCTTGTATCAATGATATTATGAGCAAATGCGCTGGCTTTCATGTTGGATGTAGGCCTTTGAACTGCTGCATCCGTAAGAATTAAAATCTTGTGACAGGAGTCAGTGAGCGATGTACTTGTCATCGAGCAGCTTTCGGGCTACACTTTCTTAAACGATAAGATGTCCCTAGGAGGTAAGAACACTTTTGAAACTGAACTCACATTCACATGATATGACAACTGCCAAGTTCAATCGTACAGCTGTACAGGTACCGGATGCCCAAGCCAAAATAGCTGCACGCGTGACTTCGGGTCCCATAGAGAAAGTTCGCCTTGAATCTGCCCATGGACGTACACTTGCGGAGACTATTCAGGCACCTCACCCGTATCCGTTCTTCCGGAGATCGGGCATGGATGGCTTTGCGATTATAAGTACAGATACTACAGATGCATCAAGTGAGCAACAAATCTGGTTTCGTGTAATTGATGAAATTCCCTGTGGATATACCTCGGACCACACCATTGTATCAGGTACGACTGCTCGCATCATGACGGGTGCACAGGTTCCAGAAGGTGCGGATGCGGTGGTCATGATGGAGATGACCGAGAGCAAAGAAGAGAACGGAGAACAGTGGATTGCATTGAAACGCCAGATAATGTCTGGTGCTAATATTACACCCATTGGACTGGAAGTTCAGGAGGGTCAGCAACTGCTTGAAGCAGGAACGATCATCAGAGCGGGAGAGCAGTCGGTGTTGGCTACTTTTGGCATTGCAGAAGTCCCCGTATTTCAACGTCCTAAGGTAGCGATATTCGCAACAGGCACGGAATTGCTTGATGTAGACGAGCCCCTGCAACCAGGTCGGATTCGAAACAGCAATAGTTACATGCTGCGTTCATTGGTCGTAGAAGCGGGAGGAGAGCCGGTGATGTACGGTTCCATTGCAGACGATGTGAATACAGCCAGGGCCAAACTGGAAGAAGCCATTCAAGATAATGATATCGTAGTGACCACAGGCGGTGTATCCGTCGGGGATTATGATATTATGGGGGAACTTGTTCTGGAAGAACATGTGGAGATGTTGTTTAACAAAGTGACGATGCGACCAGGCAGTGTAACCACAGCAGCTGTGTACAAAGACAAATTGCTTTTTGCGCTTTCGGGTAATCCGGGTGCTTGTTTTGTGGGTTTTGGTCTATTTGTTCGTCCTACTATTCGTTCCATGCAAGCGGATGCCCATCCTTATTTGGAAGAATGGACTGCGATTTTGGAAGAAGGCTACACCAAAGTAAACAATTTTACACGATTCGTACGTGGACGCACTACAATCCGCAACGGCATGGTGTACGCGATACCCGCTGCTGCCCGTGTAGATGAATCGAGCGTGATGATTACCATTAAGGACAGTGATTGTCTGATTGTTATTCCACCTGAGAAAAAAGGTATTCCTGCAGGTGAACAAGTGCGAATCCTCAAACTGCCCTCGGGTCATGTGAGGTAGTTGATAGATGAGTATATGGAGTGAAACAAAACCACATATTATACAGATTGTTGGTTACAAGAACACAGGCAAAACGACCATGACTGCCGCGATAATCGGGCATTTTTCCTCTATGGGACTTAAGGTAGCGGCGATTAAGCATGATGGACACGACCACTTTGAGATGGATCAAGAAGGAACGGATTCGTATCGTTTTGGGGAGGCAGGGGCCTCGGCGGTCGTTGTCATGTCGGAGAAACGAACAGCAATTATGGAACGACAGGCAACCAGGCTGGAGGATATGCTAAGCCATCTGTCCGGGTATGATTGGATTATTATTGAAGGATTCAAAGAGGCTTCTTATCCCAAATTCGTGATGGTTCGAGAAGAAAAAGACCTGAACCTAATTGACCGCCTTGAAGGGGTAGTGGGGATGATCTCATGGTTACCTTCAGATCAAGTAATGGAGCCGGGCATTGTAAGCAGAGACATAACGTGGTTCTCGGTTCATGAACCCGAACACATAGCTAAATCCTTGTTAGAGATGGACAAGGGTAAGTAAGTACTTAATGTTGATGATAGACTTAACATGATAAACATAATTTATATTATGTAAACTTAAATTGTTTATAGCATTGCTTTGGCGACAGATATCATTCTATCTCCTTAAGAATCCATAAAAAAAGCAGCAGACCTTTCTCGGATCGAAATCCTTGATGCGGTTTGCTGCTTTTCGTTCGTTCAGCGTGTTACATCCCGTCTTCTGTACGACGTTCGATGGCTTCGGACATCGTTTTATCGGTAAGGTGAGCATAGATCTCGGTCGTTTCCGTAGAAGCGTGTCCAAGCTGCTCTTTCGTTTTATAGATATCATTTTGCAGATAATAGTCAGTAGCGAATGAGTGGCGTAATTTATGCACGGTCAGATAAGGTTTGCCAAAACGTTTGGCGTATTTCATGATCATGGCCTGGATCGCTCTTTTGGTCATTCGGCTACCTTCTGAATCTCCGTTTCGCAATGCAATGAACAGACCCTTCTCCCGCTTGGGCGTACGGTAACGTGATTGCCGCAGATTCATATAGGTCGCGAGCTCATCCTTGGCCTGTTCCCTGAAATATACAGGTGTTTTGTACGTTTCATCATTGTTACCTTTGCGATAGACATACAAGAGCTTATTATTCAGATCGAGGTCATCGACGTTTAGATTCACGACTTCCGACACCCGTAAACCTGAATTGAGAATCAGGCTGGCAATACAGGCATCACGTTCTTTGTTGAGTTCATGAGAATACAGCGCCTGCTTGTTCTTCTCCATATCGACAGCGTAACCTTCAAGGATGTATCCGATAAATTCGAGAAGTTCCTCTTCCTCCAGAATTTTGCCTTTGAGTTTGGCAGCAGTGTCCTTGGGTTTATGGGTACGCTTGATCTCAATTTTGGCCATAATATTTCGTTTCAGCAGAGGGTAGAAATCTTCATCTTCCGCAATCTGGCTCAGGTAATGAAAAAGGGAGCGGAGGGAAGAGAGCTTGCGAGAGACGGTAACTCTCGAATTGGTTCCTTCTCGCTTGGTTGTGAGAAATAACCGATAGGCAGTAACTGAATCCATGCGAAGGACTTCCAGTTCAGACAACGTAACTTCTTTATTAGAGCTTGCCTCGGACAGCCCTTCTGCTCGCAACCAACCGAAGAAAGCTTCGTAATCTCTTATATATTCGAGCAGAGTAGAGGGGGACAGATCAGGCAGCTTATAGTCCATAAATTGCTGAACGAACCAAGGCATGGAAGGTAGCTTGTCATCCAGCTTGCGTCGATCGATCTCTTTTTGCACGTTGGTCAAGTTCGGCACCTCCATGTGAAAAACATATGAAATTAATATTCTATGCTCTAGTGTACCATAATTTACATGCTCACAGCTTGTTCACTGAAGTAGGAAAAAGGTAGCGGACGCTTTCTTGCCCTTCAGCGTGTAAACCTTTAAAGTAATCAGTATACGTAGAACAGAGGAGGTGAACCGGATGAATATGCAAATAGAACTGGTTCCCCGGGAACGCAGTCAGGTGATTCGGCATTTAATGCAATTTTATCTATATGATTTTACCAAGTATCTAAATATTGATGTAGATCGCAACGGTATTTTCCCCGAATATCCCGGTCTGGAAGCTTTTTGGACAGAGGAGGACCGTAAGTTCCCTTTTTTGATTACAAGTGATGGAGCACCTGCAGGATTTGCTCTGGTGGAGAAAATGGAGCCTGGAAGTAAGGATAATGATTACTATTTGACTGAATTTTTTGTGATGCAAAAATATCGGCGCAGTGGAGTGGGCACTCAGGCAGCATATGAATTGTTTAAACGTTTTCCTGGGAGATGGAAAGTGACTCAGGTTCGGAACAATGTCATTGCCCAGGCGTTCTGGCGAAAAATTATAGGGGAATATACGGGAGGACGCTTTCGAGAGAAGTTCCATCCGGAGCTGGGCAATCCAAGCCAGTATTTTGTAACCTGATTCCGATTGGGGCTTCACTTACATATAAGCATTTGCATGATTGCGATATAAGTTGAACTAATCATTTACACGATAACGGAGAGGACAGAAAAAACCTGAAAAAGTGAAGCGTTCGCCTAAAAGCTTTCTGAAAGAAAGCTGCATCGGAAGCATAAGCTATCTCCGGATTTTCCCCTTCGGAAAAGGGAATCAAAAAATCTGGGGATAACAGCGATTGGAAGGTTATTCTGTCATCGCAGTGTCAGTGTAAATAATCTTTAGTTCAACTTATATAGAATAAAGAATCTGAAGAAGGAGTGAGTAACATGAACGTACCTACATTCCATCTCGATGGACAGACAGCACTGGTGACAGGTGCAGGAAGAGGGATCGGAAAAGCAATCGCGATTGGATTTGCCCAGTCAGGCAGTGACGTTGTACTTGTATCCCGAACGATGAGAGAAATTGAGGAGACAGCTGCCTACATCTATGAACAAACAGGGCGTAAAGCGCTCGCTCTAACTGCGGATGTGACATCAAGAGAACAACTGGAAGAGACGTTTCGAGAGGCAATCTCGGAGATGGGCAGCCTGGACATCCTGGTGAATAACGCGGGAATGAACATCCGGACACCAGCACTTGAAGTTACGGATGAGCAGTGGGAGACGATCATGCAGACGAATCTGAAGTCGGCATTCGTTGCTTCCCAGTTGGCGGGTCAGCACATGAAAGAACGTGGGGCTGGGAAGATCATCAACATCTCCTCGGTAGGCGGGCATACGGCTTTGCGGACAGGGGTTGTATATGGTGCAACCAAAGCTGCATTAATTCATATGACCAAAGTGCTCGCACTGGAATGGGGCAAGTATGGAATCCGTGTCAATTCAGTAGGACCATGGTATTTCCGAACACCTCTGACCGAAAAACTGCTGGATGATCCCCAGTATCTGCAGGAGATTGTAAGTCGTACACCGCTTCAGCGAGTGGGAGAACTGGAAGAAGTGGTGGGGCCGGTCGTATTCCTGGCATCAGATGCAGCAGGATACATAACGGGTCAGACGTTATTGGTTGACGGTGGAATGTCCATCTATGGATTTTAAATGAGTGGATTGAAAAAGTGGGTGGCATTACCAACACATGGGTAATAACATAAGGGATGTTAATCTGTATTTCTATTTATCTGTACCCAATTCACTGAACTTGGAGGAAGATAACCATGGAAACGCGCATTTACGGAAACACGGGCATGAACGTAAGTACACTTGGATTCGGCGGAGCGGAAATAGGCAAAAATGTATCCAAATCGGATGTAGAGACATTGCTGAATAGTGCTTTGGATGCGGGATTAAACGTAATTGACACGGCTGAATGTTACGGTGACAGCGAGGAGTTAATTGGTGAGGTGCTGTCACATCGGCGTGATGACTACTATTTGTTCACCAAATGTGGACATGCTGCCGGGATCGAAGGTCCGGATTGGGATGCCAAAGTGCTGGAGCAAACGATTGACCGTAGCCTGAAACGGTTGAAAACGGACTATGTGGATGTTATCCATTTGCATAGTTGTTCAGAAGAAGTACTTCGACAAGGAGCAGTTATTGAAGTGCTCCAGCGTGCCAAGGAAGCAGGGAAAACCAGATTTATCGGATACAGTGGGGATACAACGGATGCGCTATATGCGATTCAGACCGGAGTATTTGACAGTCTGGAGACGTCCCTAAATATCGCAGATCAGGAAGCGATTGAACTGACTTTGCCTGAGGCGAGAAAGCGAAACATGGGTGTAATCGCCAAAAGACCTATTGCCAATGCGGCCTGGACGTATGAAACACTTTCGGAAGAGGCTTACCCCTTCATTTACTGGAAACGCTTAAGTGAACTAAACTATGGTTTCCTGGGTGAAGATGCTCAGGCAGCGGTGGAAACAGCACTGCGGTTTACGCTAAGTACAGAAGGCGTAGACACCGCGATTGTAGGAACAGCCAAGCCAAATCGCTGGCAGCAAAATGCGGACCTTATTGCTAAAGGCACACTTCCACAGGAACTGTATGATGAGATTAGAGCTCGATGGAAAGAAATCGCCGGACCAGACTGGACTGGCCGGACCTGATTCTTTGCATTTACCAAATGGATTTAATTTTGCGAAGCTGCCTATAGGCAGCTTTCTTTTTATCATCAACCTTATATTTTCAACATATGAAAAATTCACAATAACTAAACATTCTAACTATTTCGTAAAATGTCCAAATCATCTTAAGCAAACTACTTTAATTTTGAGACAACGATAAACGATAACTGTGTTGGCATTAAAAGTTAATTCGTCACCGCTATAATATTTCAACATATGAAAAATTCACAATAGAAAAGAACACATACCGCTGTTACTACCTACCTTTTAGTTACGATTCAGCACGCCCCACGACTAAATGAACTGCCATCCTTCACTGTGAAAGTCAAATGATTTCTGATTAACAAAAAAATTGGATATTCCAGGAAAGTACCTGCAGCAGCGTATGTGAAAGGAATCAAAGAAAAGGTTGTCCCTTTTTCAGAAGGAACAACCTTAATTTCTCGAAAAAATCTACTGAAATAGAAGCCACAGGGCCAATATAAATTTATATAAAAAGTAGAACGAGAAACCCAGCAAAAGGACTCCAGCCATGGCAGAGACTGCTTGTATCATTTTTTTGCTCATTACTTTTCGTGTCACAGATACAATGGAGAGCAGACCCAGGTCATGAATGAGAATTCCACACAGTACGCCAAATGCTGCAATGATAAAACTCAGCTTACCGGTAGATTGGTATGAATCGGACAATACAACACCAAAAACAGATATCCAAAAAATAAGATTACCAGGGGAGACAGCTACCAATAAGCCATTGCGGTATGTCCTCCAGAACGATTTTTTGATTTTTCCGTTCGTATTATCTGATGTTGCCATATCCAGATCTGAGTTCCGGATCGAATCGTATCCCAGAAAGGCCAGAAATCCAGCTCCCGCAAGCCATAGTGGAATTTGTACATAAGGAAGAGATAAGACGGAAGCAAATCCGAAGTACATCGCCAGGATCAAACCAGCATCAATTGTCATGCCTCCAAGACCCACAGCCCATCCATGGATAAACCCATTTCTCAATCCCTGCTTGGTCATCTCTACAGTAATTGCTCCCACTGGCATGGCAATGGCGAGACCAATCAGGACGAACTTAATATAGATTTCCATTGTCATTTCCTTTCCGTCTGTTATGAATTCTTATTTCGATAGGGCTTGTCCAGTTGCTTATGTAGTTGTAGCGAGTATGGAGCACAGGGCTCTCCTCCTATAAATGGGTGGTATAGAGTTTATTCGGAGGAGAGTATTTTTAGAATCGACTTAAGCTATTCCTTTACTTTGTCCTGCTGAAGGGATCGAAGAAACGGGCATTTGGAAGGAGCGGTATCGTCATCGCGCAAAAAATATTGTTTATACTCCAGATTGCCTTGTGATCCATATTGCTTTAATTCAGGATGTGCCGGTATGGTATCGTAGGCAGCCAAGCGTGCGCGGATTCTCGGTGCAATCGCTGCAGCTTTCTGAGATTGTGCGTTCCATATATCGAGTACCCAGCGCGGTGTTAGAGCTAACATGAAATAAGGAAAGTTGCGACTTTGTCGTGACATGTGGGCGGGCGTCCCGCAATAGACAAAATACCGTTCGTCATTGTAACAAAACTCCCACATGGGGTGCTCCGGATCTTCTGGAATATCTGTTGGCCAAGGCTTATTATCCAAGTGTCTAATCTGGCTTAATAAATCCCAGAAGGCTTTTTCATAGGCCAATACATCCCGGATCTCTTTTTCCTTATCAAAAAATAAAATCAATGAAGAGTATTCTCCGAATGAACGAGAGGAATCTCCATATTCCTTGAGTATGTCTGATACATTACGTTCTGCAGACTCGTCTCCCAAATTAGAAACAAAGCCGTATCGGAGGTGACCCAGGGCAAAGGCCTGTGTAGCCGGAATACAGGGGAATCGAGCCTCCCGTTCACTCATTTTGAAAGAGAATAAACGGTAAGCATCTCTTTTCCAGGCTTCGAGAGGGATCTCCTCATTCTCAATATCAGAAGATGAAAACAACAACGACATGAACAGTCCTCCTTTATCTATAGGATATAACCCAAGGATAAAATGGTGACAGTTCAACTTATTTTTGTAATAGAGATGTTCTAACCAAGGTTTGACAAACAGGCGATTACATAATAACAGGAAGATCGTAAAAACTAGAATAGTAAGTTAATTCAGAATGGAGGACAACCATGTTTTTTTATCGTGAAGATCTGATCAATATGATCGTACCAGACAAGCCTGATCCCGCGGCAGCAAAAGTATTGCAAGAGACGCTTGGCGGCCAATTTGGTGAAATGCGGACGATGATGCAATTCTTCTTTCAAAGCAGTAATTTTCGGGGGAATGCTACGCAGTATAGAGACCTGATCCGTGGTGTATTTATTGAGGAATTAAGCCATATTGAACTGGTGCAACAAACCATTAATCAGTTATTAACGGGGGCCGGTGCAGAGGGCGCGGGAAATGCAGGGGTCGACGGTGCTCCATTGGATGAAGCGATTAAACATGCCAACCCGCATCATTACATCATGGGGGCTCAGAGCTCATTGCCTGTTGATGCTGCAGGTAATCCATGGCTTGGGAATTATGTGTACGATCATGGGAATCTGGTAAGCAACTTACTTGATAATATTGTGTTGGAGTCTACGGGTGTGTTGCAAAAATCAAGAATATATGAAATGAGTACCAACAAAGCATTCCGTGAAACGCTGGGTTTCCTGATTGTTCGTGATAATGCGCATCAAAATGCATTTGCCAAAGCACTGGAGACCCTGGGTGTGAATTGGGGCAAAATATTCCCGATTCCCAACTATGATATTAATAAATATCCCGAATGCCGGAAATATGTAGATATGGGCTTCCACAATGCGCAGTTTAATTTCCGTTTAGATAATACACGCATTGCTGAGATTTTCAGTGGTCAAACGCCAAGTCGTAATGGTGGGGAACTGCAGGTAATCGATCCCCCACAAGGATATCCACTTCCTTATATGCCTGAACTTCCAAATGAGCATAGCCCAGGAATACATGATCTTAATGCCTAAAGTATGAACAAGCACTCTATAGTATAGGACGGATATGAAACTCATGGTAAGAACGAACAAAAAAGGAACCCAATGCTGGGTTCCTTTATGTTTACATGAAAATGTTATTGCGGGCGGTTTTGATTCGAATACGAACCAAAGGATTGACCATTAGTTGAGATATTAGGAGTGTTATATGGCTGCTCCAAATAAGATACGTGCTGTGAAGATGAGTGTGCAAGTTGTTGTGCAAGATTGGAGATTTGTTGTAATTGCTGGATAGCGGTTTGATGTCCTTGTAGTGCGGTCTGGATCATATGTGCAGCTTGTTGCTCGCGTTGTGCCAATTGCTCCAGTTGTTGAGCGTTGCTTTGTTCTTGTCTAAGTAGTTGTTGGTATTGCATCGAAGCCTGTTGTGTTTGTTGTGTAAGTTGTTGAGCCAACTGCGTTATTTGCTGCGATTGAGAGAACTGATTCAAGTGTAAAACCTCCTATGTGTTTTGATGTACTTGTGTATTATTTAATGAGGTCTCAAGAATTATTCAATATATCCAGTTTATTTGAAATAAGGATTAATTTATGAACATGATTCGCTGTGGATTGGGAAGGCTACCTTTAGTGACCTAAAATGATACAGAAAAGGAATGACAACATGAGTAAAGCATCGACTAACGCTACAGAAGAAAAGAAACTGAAATGGTGGCAATTGAGTCTGCTAGGTGTGGCAGGAACAATTGGTACAGGGTATTTCCTGGGTTCCAGCATTGCGATATCGATTGGTGGTCCAGCTGTGCTGCTGGCCTATATCTTGGCGGCCTTGGGTACATATGTAGTTTTTGATGCGCTCGCGAGAATGACAGCGGACCATCCGGAACAAGGATCTTTTCGTTCATATGCTAAAAAAGCCTTTGGAAGTTGGGCAGGCTTTGCAAGCGGATGGTTCTATTGGTTTTCGGAGTTGCTCATTATGGGGAGTCAGCTAACCGCATTGTCCATTTTCTCCAGGTTTTGGTTTCCGGCTGTTCCGCTCTGGATCTTTGCTGCAGGATTCGGAATTGTGGGTCTTTGTATTGTATTCTTCGGTAACAAGGGATTTGACCGGGTTGAAAATGTACTGGCTATCATTAAAATTGCAGCTATCATCATGTTCTTGGTGCTTGCCATCGCTCTTCTCGCAGGATGGATTGGGGGAACCAAGTATGAACACAAAGTACCGCTGGATATGGCAGCGATTTTTCCAAAGGGTGGCATCGGATTGTGGTCTGCGTTTCTTTTTGCGTTCTATGCTTATGGAGGTATTGAAGTGCTTGGCATTATGTCATATCGGCTTCAAAAACCGGAGGATGCCCCAAAGGCAGGAAAAGTCATGCTCATTGCGCTATCCACCGTATATGTTGTATCCATTGGACTCGCTTTAATTATGGTTCCTTTAAATGCATTCAATCCCAAGGAGAGTCCATTTGTACTGGCACTCAGTAGTGATCACCTTGCTTTTGTCCCACATTTGTTCAACGGGGTGCTCATTGTAGCCGGATTTTCAACGATGACAGCTTCGCTCTATGCGGTGACGTCTATGATTATTACCCTCGCTCAGGAGGGAGACGCCCCGCAGTTATTTTCTCGAAAGTGGAAAACGAAGTATCCGTTATTTGCCTTGTCCCTCATTGGTTGTGGGTTAGTTGGTACGATCATCATGTCTCTCTTACTCCCAGGCAAAGTATATGAATACATCACGACTGCAGCTGGTCTGATGCTTCTGTACAACTGGTCGTTTATTTTGTTATCCTCCGGTAAATTGTTGAAATCAGGCAAGTTCGATGTGATCAAACGCTGGATTGGCTTATTGTTGATCGCTACTGCAGTCACAGGAACGCTTTTTCATGCGCTCAGCAGACCAGGGTTCTATATTAGCTTATTGCTTGTCTCTCTCATTGCCATTAGTGACGTCATTGTACAACGGATTCGCAAGAAGAAGCCTGCGACCAATACATCATCAAATGACGAGAAGGATGAAAGTCAAGAAAATGAGCAGCGTTCTATGGATATAAGCAGTTATAACATCACGGGTATTCGGCTACGCAAAAAAAACAAACTCAAATAAAGAAGAGAAATTGTATGGCTTTAAATCCAAAGTAACAGCCAAAACCGACTAAAGACAGTCCGGAAATGAGAGCAATTCCTTTAAGCACAGTAGAAGTGAGATATTTGCGAAAAAAACTCGCGGCAGTCGCCATGAATAGATCCCACAGAAGTACGCCAAAGATGATAGCTCCACTATAGATCAACAATTGATCCATAGGAGAGTCATTTACAGCCTTCGCCAGAACAGAGCCGTAAATGCCTAGCCAGAACATGATGGAAAGAGGGTTAAACAGAGACATCAGGAATCCTTGAAGAAATGACTTGGCAAGCTCCGAATCATCTCCTCTCATTTGAGAAGGGGCAAGGGTTCCTGCATTTTTAATACTTTCCACACCCGTATAGATCAGTACAAAACAACCAAACATCCAGAGGAATACCCTTACAAACGGAAGTTCAAGCAGATGTACAATGCCGAAATACACCAGCAGCATGTAAATGATATCAGCTGCGATGGCTCCTAGTCCAACAAACCAGGCAGGCATGAACCCACCTCGAATACCCTTGTCCAATTGAGCAGCATTGATGGGTCCAATAGGGGCTGAAAGTGATAGCCCCAGGATCACATAACCTAACATAATATAAATAAGATTGTCCTCCTTCCCATACTGTAACAGCATATTCTTCACATTGGTTTTATAGGACATGATTATTCGTGGATGTATACTTTTTGAACAAATGATTCATATTAGTCGGAAAATAAAGGGGGTGATTGTGTGCTTATGCGTTGGATAAAGGAAATTTTCACATCACAAAAGAAAGGAGAAACATTAAATAAACGAACACAGCATTCTCAAAGTCTGGATATTGTGCTAGAAGATAAACTTAGCAGTATTATCCAGGCATTTGAGTACAGTCCTGATTTTGTGGCTCGTGAGTTCCCTATGTTAGAGGAGAAGGGTACTGCTCTAGCTGTATGTTACATGGAAGGATTAACAGATTCTACGCTGTTGGTTGAACTTATGGACAATATCATTCAATGGATGAATACGGATCTGCTTCCGGGAGATCAGCCTAAAGATGTGTTAGTGAAAAGAATCTTACCCTCCGGGAATATCCGAAATTTAGATTCGTCGCAACTTATCTATGAAGCTTTATTAACAGGCCACGTCGTTATACTTATTGATGGTGTAAAGAATGTTCTTGCAGTGCCGATCGCCGGAGGAGCCAGAAGATCTGTAGAGGAACCCACGTCCCAAACGGTGGTCAGAGGACCAAAGGAAGGATTCACAGAGGAACTAACGACTAACATTACTCTTGTTCGACGAAAAATACGAACTCCTGATTTAAAATTCCAGATGCATACCATTGGAGAGTACACCCAGACAGTGGTTGCACTGGCTTACATCCAGGGTATTGCAAAGCCACAAGTCATTGAAGAAGTTACCAGACGTTTAAATGCTATCAACACTGATAGTATACTCGAAAGTGGTTACATAGAAGAATTTATTCAGGATGCACCGCTTACGCCTTTTCCGACCATGATCAATACGGAGCGCCCAGATACGGTTGCAGGCAGTCTATTGGATGGTCAAGTAGCCATTATGGTAGATGGTACGCCATTTGCCTTGATTGCACCTGTTACTTTTTTTAATTTCTTTCAAACGCCCGAGGATTATTATCAACGTTATGATATCTCTACCTTTCTGCGGATTATACGGTTGATCTGCTTCCTCGTATCTTTGTTGCTACCTTCGACTTTCATCGCACTAACTACATTCCAGCAGGAAATGATACCAACTACGTTACTGGTCACCTTGGCCGCACAACGGGAAGGGGTCCCTTTTCCGGCATTACTTGAGGCTTTGCTTATGGAAATTACGTTCGAGGTCATTCGTGAAGCTGGAGTGCGAATGCCGCGAGCCATTGGACCTGCAATCTCCATTGTTGGTGCATTGGTCATCGGACAAGCTGCGGTAGAGGCGGGATTGGTCTCAGGAGCGATGGTCATTGTGGTTTCCTTTACAGCAATAGCGAATTTTGCTATACCCTATTTCAGTATGGCCACAGCAGTAAGGCTATTACGTTTTCCGTTTATGGTACTGGCAGGTACGCTGGGGCTGTACGGCATATTGGCCGGAGCCGTCCCATTACTTGCACACCTGGTATCTCTGAAGTCATTTGGCGTTGACTATCTGATGCCATACAGTCCGTTTTTCAAGTCAAATATGAAGGATCTGTGGTTGAGAGTACCCTGGTGGGCTATGAAGACTAGACCTGATGAGAAGTCGAATACGAATAAGACGAGACAAGCCCCTCATCAATATCCGTCAGGATCGGATAACATTGTAGACCGTATTAATGAAGCTGAGAACGAATAAGGAGCGATTTATATGATTCGCTTGCAGTCCATATTAATCTTACTCATGGTCGGACTGATCACTGCTGGTTGTGGAAATCGCACAGAATTAAATGATCTGGGCATCGCAACAGCAACAGGATTTGACCGAAAAAACGGAAAGTGGATCATTACCTATCAGATTATTGTACCGCCAGCGAGTAGTTCAATCGGATCGTCGTCTGGTGGATCTCAATCGCCTGTGAACACATTTTCATCAGAAGGCAAAACGATTCGGGAAGCTGTTGCCCAAAGCAGCGTAGAGAATCCCAAAAGATTATATTTTGCACATACCAATGTCGTTCTGATTGGTGAAGAAGCGGCAAGATACGGGATTGCGGAGATCATGGATCACTATTATCGAAATATTGGTTCTCGGGAATCTGCCAAACTTATTATTGCAGATGGTCAAGCAAGGGAGTATCTCGAAAAATTGATTCCTCCAGAAAAACAGCCTGGCCGTGCTTTATCCGAGATTTTGGTACGGAATAATGAAAAAGGGTCGTACTATCCCGTGATGAACATACATGAAGTTGGTCTGAAAATCACTTCAGACAGTGGATCGGCCGGAATTCCTGGTGTTACAACAGATACACTGGGCGATAACAAACAGAGTTCAATTGATATTTTTAAGGAGACATCAATACCCGGGAATTTAAGACTTCAAGGATTAAGTGTATTTCTCAAAGACAAAAAGATCGGAGTTCTGAACCAAAAAGAAAGTATGGGGATCGTCTGGCTGACAGACAGGGTGAACTGGACCAACTTGACCTATAAAGGCGCAAAGGGGGAGGTTAACTCTTTTCTTGTGCGAAAAGCAAAAGTTAAGGTCGTTCCTGTGAAAAAGGGGCTTCATTATGCTGTTCAGGTAGATGCAAAGGTCGACGCTGAGCTGGATGAGAGCACATCTGGTGAGGATATAGTTAGAACACATACCATTCATGAATTGCAGCGACAGGCTGAACAAGTCATTCAAGCACAGATATTGGACGGATGGAGAGGGAACCAGCGGCTTCATGTCGATATGTTGGGGATCGCGAACAAAATACATCAAAGACATCCCAAAGAGTGGAAAGTTCTAAAAGAAAACTGGTCTAGTGAATTGGCACAGATGGATATTAACATAAACGTAAACGTAACTTTGAAACGAGTAGGTCTGCTTCAAGATTCTTTCAGCAAGTTGCTTGGCGAACAGAAAGACTAACACCAAGGAGAGGTTCAATCATGAAATTGTCTAGGGAGCTTCGCGTATCCGAATTGGCTGTTTGTCTTTCCTTATTTGAAGTTGGCAGTACAACCTTGTTTCTGATAGGTGGAGATGCCAAACAGGATGCATGGTTAGCCATGCTCGCCGGGGCTGCTGGTGGCTTGGTGTTACTACTCCTTCATCTGGCTATTCATCATCAGGAACCTGAATTGGATTTGTTTCTACTGTGTCGCCGCTATATGGGGAAAATATTAGGGACAATCGTAAGCCTTTCATTTGTAGGTTATTTTGCTTATGAAGCTTCACGAAATCTACGTGACATCAGTGAAGTCACTGAATTGACCTTACTAAACAGAACGTCGATGTGGATCATCAGCATGATCACCATTATCGTTGTATCCAACACCGTACGATATGGATATCGTGTACTGTTTCTCATGTGTATGATTCTGTTTCCACTCATGGCACTGGGCTATGCGTTAATCAGTTTCTTAATCCCAACGACAGGTCTTTTTCACTCAGATCTGGCCTTGCCCGTGATGGAGAATGGGTGGAAGCCGATTTTTCAAGCTGCTTTTCCGGAGATCGTATCCTTTCCATTTGGGCAGGTTGTCTTATTCCTGGTCTTTTATCCCTATGCTCGGAAAGGCAGGAATCTTAATAGAGCGGTGATCATCGCCTATATCCTAACGGCTCTCGCTTTAACATTTATCAATCAACTTATCATTTTTGTCTTGGGTCCTCAGATTGCTGCCTATAGTACACTCCCGCTTTTGGAGACAGTACAGTTAATCAATTTGACTGAAGTGTTTGAACGGATGGATGCCTTGTTCACTTTACTCCTTTTCCTCGGATTGGGTATTAAAATGGCTGCATTTTTCCATGGAGCCGTGATTGGACTCGAAAGAATAACGGGAGCGAACTATAGGAAATGGGTGTTTCCAGTAGGGCTTGTTCTATATGGGTTGTCTTTTTTATCACCGACATTTACAGAACATATTGAGATAGGGCGAGGATTCACGTTGAATTATAGTTCTCCTGTATTTCAGATCTTTTTACCCGTTTTACTATTGGTTGTCATCCTATTGAGAAAGAAAGGTATGCAGAAAAACGAAAAAAACTAGTGGAAAATATGAGTGCAATATGCTCTGGAATCAAAAAACGACTCAGTCGTAAACTGAGTCGTTTTTAAGCGTTAACCCTTAGTTATCATCCAACAATTTTAACGCCATGTCTGACTTCTGCAAATCGTGTTCAACTTGCTCTTCTATACTATAGGGATGATACATCTCATTTTTGATCATATAGTCTGCGATCTTTTGGTGGGTTTCGATTGCAGTATCCAATTGAGCTTTAAGGACTTTCCGAACTCGGGGGGTTGCAGTTTCGGTAAGAGCTATCGCATAGGTACGTACCGCTGACTTAGCAGAGAGGAGCATATCGGTGGCAATGGCCAAATCATCCATTGGAGCAACGGCTTTAACGAGCATTTCTTTCGTTTTGGTTGTAGTCATAAGAGCAACCTCCTTATTTTAATAGGGATTTTAATCCCTCAATAGCTTTGGAAGAGTTGTCCAAATCTTCTTCGATTAAGGATTTTAGTGTGTCGTCTTTTACGAGTTCCAGCATCGTTACGGCTTTGGTGGCACACGAAGTTTTGAGGGTTAGCAGTTCATGTACTTCGAGTTTCTCATGTAATGCAAGTTCCTTAGTTGCCATCATTAAGCACCTCCAAGAATTGATTATTCTATTATGTTAGTACCCTGCTATAAAGCATATAAACAGGATTAATTCAAAATATTTTAAAAAATAGAAATTAATACTTTATTTGTCTGTTGTTTTTGTATCCAGGTCGTGGTGAAGTTCTGTGGCAGGGTTGACGGGCTCATGTATCTGTCCCTTTGGAACAGGGCTCGAGATATATACATAGTCTCCGCTTCCATCAGGTGCACTTCCTGTAGCCCATAAACCTTCGGCGGATTCAGTTCCCTCGGAGAGATTCCAGAATTCATAGGCCTGCGGCTGAGATTCTTGCTCGGCTTCTGGAGGGAAAGAAGCTGGAACAACGACTCCGTTTTTTTCCTCCAGTTCCTGAATAGCTGCCATCCATTGATACTGGTGATAACGGTCACGTGCTAACATTTTACGAAAAGTAGCCCGTACGCCTTCATCTGTTGTCATATGGTACAGTCTTGCTACCTGAAGGCGACCCTGACTCTCGGCATGCAGATTAGAACGCATGTCTGCAAGCAAGTTACCACTTGCCACGATATACGAACCATTCCACGGAACACCGTTTGAGTTGGTTGGTAAGCCACCAAGACCACTGACGAGCAGATGTTGCGGATTAATACCGCCCATAATTGCAGCTGTCACAGGATCCTCAGCGGCTTGTTGTTGTTCCTCAGGAGTAGCACCATCCAGCAACTGACTGATCAATGAGCAGAGCATCTCGACATGTCCAATTTCTTCGGTGCCAATATCCATGAGCATATCTTTATATTTCTCTTCACCTCGGCAATTAAATCCCTGAAAAAGGTACTGCATCATGACGGTCATTTCGCCAAATTGTCCTCCCAACACTTCTTGAACCTGACGTGCAAGCACGGGATCGGGACGATCTACTTTGACTTCAAATTGCAACTCTTTCTGATGTCGAAACATGTGAATCCCTCCAATAAAGATGTCTTAAAATTCTGATAAATTCAAAATTTTATTAACCTGTCTATTGGAAATTAAACAACAAAACAACAAAAAGACAAAGCAGGAGAATGGAAGCTTCTCCTGCCTTGTCTCATCATTTCACTACAACATATGGTTAGACGTCGTCCAATGAACTCTATTCTGAATCCGGTCTTTTGACTTGAAGCGGTGGGGGAATGAGCCAGCCTTTTTCTTTGTTCATTTGAAGAATTCGGAGGCCTAGAGCTGTTTTGGTTGCATGATATTTAGCAAATAGCGCGCCAATATCTTCTCTGATCGATTGCCCAATCGTTTGGCTTGCAGCAACCAGACCCATGGCGGTATCGGCTGTTACTTTTGCAGCAATCTCAGGATCTGTGAATCTTCCGCCAGCCGGGATATCCTCAAACTCAACATGTGGTCTTTCCGGCAGTGTTGGTGCAGGGGCAATACCATTTTCAGTCAATAGTGTATCGCATTCTTTAATTTCGAGTTTGGCTTGGTCCAGCAGATCTTCCAAGATTTTCTTTAAATCTTTATCTCCTGCATGACTCATATAAGCTTGATAGCAAGACACAGCGCCTTTGGCTATTGTGGAACATTGCCATACACTAAAGATTTCACCATAATGCATCGGCTCGTTCTTGGGGTTGCCACTTAGAATACCCATGATTTGATTTCCCTCCAGTATGTTAATTTACCACCAACTTATGATCGCCTGTATTCTATAAAATTATGCACTGAACAGGGAATGGAGGGTGTTATATAGATTAACATCATATTTATTATGTAAACCAAAACGAAGCTAAACTATTTTATCTTGTTATTCAAAAAGGAAAAACCAGCAGAACAGGTCTGCTGGTGGGAGTGCAACATATATTTTTAGACTGGAAAAAGTGGGTTACCATTCATCCCGATCCATAATTCTGACTTTTCAAGCTGTCCAGCCAGATGTAATAACCAATCTTCACGTCCCTTGGTTGCCATCACCTGAACACCCATTGGCAAACCTTCTGGTGTCATATGAAGAGGCACACTAATCGCAGGTTGGCCTGTTAAATTCGCGAGTTGGGTGAACGGAGTATACGTAAGGCTTGGCTCAAACATTTCATAGATGAGTTGTTGCTGCTGGGTCTTGTCCAGTTCGCTGATGCGCATCAGGTTACGGATCTGTTCATCATGAGGTGTTAACTCTCCAATTTTGGGCGCAGAAAATGCATTAACGGGTGTGACGTAGAAGTCGTAACGCTCAAACAAAGTGGACATCTGAGCAGCGGCTACATCCCATTCAGCCAGACTATGCACGAATTCCGCAGCGGACACCTTTTTGCCAGCTTCAGCCAGAACCCAGGATTCAATCTCCATATCATCTGAGGTAAGAATTCGGCCCATGGAACGTTCCATGGAAGAGATCATTGCCGCCATTTCTCCACTGTTCATCATATAGTAGTTCTCCATCAACCGGACTCCGTTAACCGGACTCAGCTTTTCATCAACAAGATGCCCTTGGTCTTCCAACCAGCGAACGAGTTTGTGCACAGATTCTTTGGCTTCTGCGCTGACGGGTGTACCTACAGGTGAATCTGTTGTGTACGCAATTTTCAGTTTGCGTTGATGAGGATAGCTCATATCTGCCAAGTAACTGCCTGGAAATAGTGGAGCATGAAACGCAGCTTCAGGCTGAATGACTTGCAAAGTATCGAGGAGGGCGGCGCTGTCCCGAACCGAGCGGGACAGGGCAAAATCAATGGATGCGCCTTGCCATTGACGACCAACTCCAGGCCCCACAGGTGTCCGTCCGCGCGTTGGTTTTAATCCAAACAAGCCGCTAAAGGAAGCCGGGATACGAATCGAACCGCCTCCGTCACTGGCTCCGGCAAGCGGGACAATCCCTGAAGCTACTGCCGCGGCAGCGCCGCCACTTGACCCACCTGGGGAGTGATTGATATTCCATGGATTGCGAGTTGGACCATGAAGACGGGGCTCGGTAATATTTTTTAAACCAAATTCTGGCGTATTGGTATGGCCTATAATGATAAAGCCTGCATCACGCAGTCGAGAGACAAAATTAGAACTGCGCAATGCACGATGCTCGCTGAACAGGCGTGAGCCAGAGGTCAGAAATTCACCTTCCAAGGATTGGGAAATATCTTTCAGAAGCAGGGGAACACCGGCAAAAGGTTGTTCTCCAGGGCGAACCAAGCCCGCTTCTTGCCGCGCACGAGCTTCATATGTACGAATAACTGCATTAAGCTGCGGATTTACTTCTTCAAGACGTGCAAATGCCGCCTCCAGCAATTCAACCGGAGATACTTCCCGGGATCGGATCAGTTCAGCCAAACCTACGGCATCGTAGGAGGTATATGAGAATGAAGACATGATGATCGTTCCTCTCTGAATATAGTTCATCTGTTATTCCATATGTCATCGTACCACCGGAATAGATAAAAGACAAAAATGATCGAGTATCGAGTAATGAAGAGAAAAAAAGCACTACTCATCGAATTCGATGTGCAGTGCTTTCATGTTTATATTTGATCCTTTGATAAACCTTTAATAAAACATCCACTTACTCTGTACGAAGCTTCGGTGCCGCATCGGACGCCGTTGATGATCGTTCCTGCTGTCTGGAAATAGCGAAGAGGGCCACCCAGATCAGGATAAAACCAAGCAGCTGCTCCCATGTAATCAGTGTACGGAAAGCAATCCAGTTCACCAACACACCCGCCATCGGGAAGCTAAGTTCTGCGAGTGTTGCAACAGATGCTTTGGTTGACGACAGACCTTTGTAATACAACAGAAGACTTAGCAAACCTGGTAACAATGCCTGACCGAGAATATTGAGGATAACAGCAGTCTGTTCACCCGTTCCGGATGGAAATGTCCATGCCGCACCTTCGTTCCACGTCATAACGATCAGGAGCGGGAGAGCAACGACGAAGCGAAGAGAGGTGACAGTTTCATAACGCGCCTGTCCCAGCATCAATCGGCCCATTACGGTTGAACCTCCCCATAAGGCGGCAGCCCCAAGGGATAAGAGGCTACCTGCATGAATCCAGTTGTCCCAGTTACCTAGTGGCAGTGTAAAGCCGAAAGTAAGCAAATATGTTCCTGCAAGTGCAATGAAGAACAGTCCGCCAAAGCGACGAGGCAATGTCTCTTTCAATAACAGCTTAGCCAGAACGATAGCGAAGAGTGGCTGCATTTTTTGCAATAAAAGTACCGTGTTGGGATCGTTATGTGTAAGTGCCATGGTGAACAATACCGTTGCGAGTGCTGAACCACCCCATGAGATAAAGATCACGGCAATCCAGTGGCGAGCGCGCAAGTTCTTCAGATCCGCCCGGAATTTCCATAGCACGGGAATGGCTATAAGACTGACGATGATATGCTCCACCAGTACAATCTGCGTGGATGTCATTGTATTAAGCAAAATAATGCGGAAGAGTGGATCCACACCCCATAGGGCGGCGCCGAGAACAACAAGCCAGAATCCGGTATTACTTCGTTCCTTGCGGTAAACCGTTGATGCTGATGATGTCTTTTCCATATTCAGGACTCCTTCGTCAGAACACGGAATCTTCAGTTGGCAAAATCGACAAAAGCCCCCGTTTTGGTATATACCAAATAAACGGGGGCTCATCCAAGGACATGCGTCAGGAAAGAGGCCTTCCCGTGAACGGCATGTCAATGTGTTGATCTTCTCTCATCCGGACTGTACCGTCGGCCTTGGATTCACACCAAGTCAGTCGCTATATGTCCTTCGTTAAGAACAAATAGCGAGTCGCGGGCTGGTTCCGAAGAACATCACCGCCGGTTGGGAATTGCACCCTACCCCGAAGATCCTATTCAATTATATAGTGTGTTGAACAAGCTGTAACATTAATAAGTTCATCTTATTCCTGTAAGCGCTAGCAGTTCAAGCATTTTTTTCAGAAAATGATATTCCAGCTCCCTTGCTGTCTGCGAAGAAGCACGATCTGACCTGCGTGATACGCATCATGGAGTACCCAGCGGGCAAGTTCGTGTGCCCACTTCTCTTCAGAGTCCATATAGGTAGCTTCCAGATCTGACTCCTGCAGCGCCGCCAATTGATCTCGCAACTGTTGAGCTAATCGAGTTGTACCCTGTTGCAGTGTATTCCATCCTTCTGTGTCCGTTGCATCTCCAGAATTCCCAAACGTGTATTCATTGGATTCTACAGCGGGAAGGGTGGGTTCCTTACCTTGCATGCGACATAATAAGCGATGGTTGTAATAATACATATGGTTAACCAACTGCCAGATGCTTAATCCTCCTGAAGGCGGAATCCAGGCTGCTTGTTCTGCTGTAAGACCTTCCAGGGATTTGGACAAAGGTACAATCCAATTACACTGATCCCAGGTTTCATCTTTTTGAATAAGTAACACATCTAATGCTGTAGTTTTCGTCATGCCTTTATTCCTCCTTGAATGCTATTATGGTTGGTGTAACTAGCTAAAATTGCTTATTGAGGTTACACTTAATATAACACAACAACGAATGAGTGTAACTATCTTTTTCGATTTAAGGTGGTTACATAAACGGAGGCACATATGGACAGACTATGGACCGATTTTGTAAACAGTGATTATCACGATTGGCGTGGGGGAGATCGATCGGAGGACAGGCTGGGGCAGGCAGACTGGCAGCGAGACTTTCTGGCTAGATGGAAGCTGCAAGCTCCTGTACCCGCATCCTTTGAGGATGAATTGGAGATCAGAAATTTCAGGGATGGATTACTGACCCTGGGAGCTCGACTCTCTTCCGGAGTATCATTAACAGATGAGGAAAGACAATGGTTGAACTCTGTTATGGAAGCAGGAACGATAAGAAGAAGATTGACCTCAATGAATCAGGAATTACAAATTCAACTTGTTCCGACAGAAGTTCATTGGCATCAGGTTATGGCTGAGGTAGCTGCTGATTTTGCTGTGACTTTGGTGGAGGGAGAAGCGGGCAGGATTCGGATCTGTGATAATTCGGATTGCCGCTGGATGTTTTATGATGATACCCGAAGCAGAACACAGAAGTATTGTGATGATAAGATGTGCGGGAACTTGATGAAGGTCAGAAGATTTCGAGCGAAACGAAAAACCCAAAATTGATAAATATTAACAATAACTATATAATGTATATATACTAGCGAAAAAACAGTCAGAAGCCGTTCGGATTCGTATGCATAATATGATCGTCTTTCAAACCAAATAAGATGGGAGATGTGTCTTGTGCGGACAAGTTATCTGTTGAAAAATGGCTGTGTGTTGTCGATGGATGCTCGAATTGGACAGTATAAAAGGGCGGATGTCCTGATTCAGGATTCACTGATCACGGCGGTCCAGCCCAACCTTGATCTTCCAGATGCGGAGGTCATTGATGCTTCATCCATGATTATTATGCCTGGGCTGGTGGACACGCATCGGCATGTGTGGGAATCACTTGTCAAAACAGCGGGAACCAACTGGTCGTTGCCAGTCTATTTGCAAAATCTCTATTATGGTGCAATGGGAAGCAAGCTCCGTCCAGAAGATAGTTATATTGCCAATCTGCTCGGTTCCTTGGAAGCGCTTAACGCAGGAGTGACGACAGTGTTGGATTGGAGCATGCCGTATTCTCCCGAGCACACGGATGAATTGATTCGTGGACTTCAGGATGCTGGGATTCGGGCGGTATTTGCTCATGGAGTACCTGGTGAGACGAACTACTGGAATAGGGATAGCCAACTCACGTATTCGAATGATGTGAGAAGGGTCAAAGAACGGTATTTTTCATCACGGGATCAATTGCTTACCTATGGACTTGCCATTCGTGGTCCGGAGTTCAGTCATTGGGATACAACGGTGAAGGAGATCGAGCTGGCCCAAGAACTGGATGCAATCTGTTCCATGCATGCCGGATTTGGTAGTTGGGGATCGGTGGATCGTTCCATTAGTCACTTGTATGAAGCAGGGCTGTTAAGTCCACGAGTGAATATCGTTCATGGTAACACCATGGGCATGGATGAATATAAAATGTTGGCCGATAGCGGCGCTTCTCTGTCGGTCACACCTGAGGTTGAAATGATGATGGGACATGGATATCCGGCAACTGGCTATTTTCTCGAACATGGAGGAACACCTACACTTGGTGTAGATGTGGTGACGTCCACAGGCGGAGATATGTTTTCCCAGATGAAGTTTGCACTTCAGGCGGAACGATCTAGAGCCAATGAACAACTTCTGCAGCAGGGTGAGATGCCTGGTGAGTTGAATTTGCAGTCCAGCCAAGTACTGAGATTTGCAACTTCAGCTGGTGCTCAAGCATTGGGACTAGAGCAGAAGGTTGGAACGCTGACCCCAGGAAAGGAAGCAGATCTGATCATGATTCGTACCACCGATCTGAATCTGTTCCCCGTTCATGATCCGATCGGTGCTGTCGTGCAATTTGCCAATCCATCCAATGTGGATACGGTGTTTGTGGCAGGCAGGCTCGTGAAGCGAGAGGGCAAACTGTTGCATGTTGATCTGGATGCAATCCGCCGTACTGCGATGCAGAGCAAAGATTATTTGTTATCCCAATACCGGATGTCAGACGCGGAGAGAATTACTTTTTCGTGAATTGTTCTCACATACACCACAAATATTACGAAATGAAGGGCCGCATAAGCTATGTGGCTCTTTAACGTGCCTTCGTATCGTCGAATTAGACAGGATAAGGTAGAAAGGGACAGCGGAAAAAGACGAAAAGAGCTCTCATTTGCTTGACTTCATATAACAGAGAATTAAGGAGCTTATTCTTAGAAATTAAGACTCATAAAAACTGCGCATAATATAAATTATACGCAGTTTTGTTTTAAATCCATTTTCATATTCATCCACGTGCAACAGATCATGATAATATTCGCGAAAAAAGAACAAAATAAGTGATCTCTCAAAATAAATTTAACCAAGCAACGCGATAACGTGTAGAATTCGCTAGGTTTTTATAGGTGATCGATAAGATAGAACAAATGACTTTCTCATAGAACAGATGGAAAACCATCCAATCTCCATTTACATCCATAACACATTCAAGATTCATGACGAGAGGAACATGACCATGCGTAACAACGAACCGCGATCTTCATTATTTCGTAAAAAACCAATTGCCTCTGGGGGTGATAACAACAGTGCGTTGAAACGGGCGCTTGGTCCATTGGACTTAACCACACTCGGGGTAGGTGCCATAATTGGTACAGGGATTTTCGTGCTGACGGGAGTAGCTGCTGCAACGTATGCTGGCCCGGGACTTGTACTGTCCTTTTTGCTGGCAGGTATCATATGTGCATTCGCGGCATTATGTTACTCGGAATTTGCATCAAGCATACCGGCATCGGGTAGTGCGTACACGTACAGTTATACGGCATTTGGCGAAGTGATTGCTTGGATTCTGGGATGGGATCTGATATTGGAATATGGATTCGCGAGTGCGGCGGTAGCCAGCGGATGGTCAGGCTATTTTCAAACGTTATTATCCGGATTCAGCTTGGAGTTACCCCATGCGCTAACGAGTGCGTTCAGCCGGGAAAAGGGAACCTATTTTGACATCACGGCTGCGGTCATTACTCTAATCATTACTTTCTTGCTCACCCGAGGGGTGAAAGAAGCGGCTCGTGCGAACGGCATCATGGTAGCGATTAAAATTATCGTGGTATTGATCTTCATTGGTGTAGGTGTCTTCTATGTAGAGCCAACCAACTGGCAGCCTTTCTTGCCTTTTGGCATCTCCGGTGTAACTGCAGGAGCAGCGACAGTATTTTTTGCCTACATCGGATTTGATGCGGTCTCCACTGCGGCAGAAGAGGTTAAGCGGCCACAACGGGATTTGCCAATTGGCATCATCGCGTCACTGGCAATCTGTACGGTTCTCTACATCGTTGTATCGTTGATCCTCACAGGCATCGTGCCGTATAACATGTTGAACGTAAGTGATCCGGTGGCGTTTGCATTTGAATTTGTTCAATTGAAGGGATTGTCATGGATTGTGTCCCTTGGAGCGATTACGGGTATTACGACGGTATTGCTTGTCATGATGTATGGTCAGACACGTCTGCTCTATTCCATGTCTCGTGACGGATTGCTGTCTCCGGTCTTCTCCAAAATTAGTGGTAATAGCCAAACACCAGCGGTTGGAACATGGGTTGCAGGCATTATTGTGGCTCTGTTCTCCGGGTTCATCTCACTGGGACATCTGGCGGAGCTCACGAACATCGGAACGTTGTTTGCTTTTGCAGTCGTAAGTCTGGGCATTATCGTGTTGCGCAAAAATAACCCGGATCTCAAACGCGGCTTCCGCGTTCCACTCGTGCCACTGATTCCAATCCTGAGTGCCTTGGGTTGTGTATACTTGATGACACGCCTTGCAGCGCTGACATGGATTACATTCTTTGCTTGGTTGATCATCGGATTGATCATCTACTTTGCGTATGGACGTCATTACAGTCATCTAAATCCGGCACGCCGGATCTCCAGTGCTTTCCGATCGAAGGATAAGTAGACAAGACGAGAACATCTTCATCCGAGAATATTATCCATTTTCCTCATTTCGTATCGCTCAGGCGAGGCGGGATGGGGAAATTTTTTTATATAGAAAGATAAGGGGGATAACAGCAGAGGAAGGTTGGAATTTTCTTCTTATATGGGTAAGTAATAAGGGGTATGTACCGATATAATTAAGGAGCCGGGGTTGCGGCTAAGCCAAATATGAAATATATTTGGGGTTGTGACATGCCATCAGACATAAGAGAGGGGATGTATCATGAACACACCATTACATACGAATTCAGATCATCAAAATGCAGCTTTTGGATTTGCACTAGCTGACTCATCCGTACTAGCAGAGGCGAAATTACTTGTTTCACAACCAGGAGGTGCAGATGACCTACAGTTGGATATTGATCCGCAGCGTCTCATGAAGGATGGTCGTAAAGTATCTGTCATTGCACAACCGTTAGAATCACCCGTCGATCGTCAAGATGCCAATATCATCTATGGTCAGGAGCTGGCATATGTACAATATGCTGTTGACCTGAAAAAGGATAGCACGATTTCGATTGCTTCTATCGAAGGCGTGGAACAGCCTGTTAATCTGGGTTGGTCAGCATTGGCAGAAGGGGAATACGAACTTCGAATCTCTCTGCATATGAAAACACCTCGTATTGCTGAGGGTGCGCTCGAACCTGAACAACTTGCAATGGTTAAGTATGCGCAGGTTATCACCGTATATATATCACTTTTCCCGGCAGAAACAGCGTCGTTAGCTTTGCCATCTCAACCTGTATGGACTAGGAACCATCATGTATTTGATTCCTATGGCAGAGGAGGTTTCATTCTCGCTGACCTGCCTCGGCTCGCTAAGCGTGTGGAGGAATTGATTGGACCAGGTAACCATAATCTGATCGAACAATTTGCTGAAGGGGAACTGTCGGATACGTTGCTGGAAGAAGGTCTAATGGCGATCGCCTGGGGCGTGACTCCCTGGTGTTACTCACTCTATTCTGCACCAGACCAGCCATCCGCTCGAATGCTTGCCGTGGACAAGCTGGGCGATGAACCTGAACGGAAAGGTATCTACCATATTGATCCATCCATTCAGCAGTTAAGTATCGTACCGGCGAACGAACTGGCTTATTGGCCTGCCTGTGTTCAGAACGATTGGCCTGTTATTGATGTGGCGGGTGAAGGCGAGACGTTGCATATGAATTTGTATACTCAGATCTGTGAATCCGTGAATGGGCTGCACGAGAATCCATTGCCATCGTTTGTACTTACCCGCAGTCAGGGCAAGCCCGAGGCGATTATTCCGCTGATTGACGTTGTTATAGTGGATGAGGAATAAGTTCTCTGTTCAGCTTAGTAAGCTTGTTCTGTCATCGCAGTGTCAGTGTAAAAAATTTAGTCAACTTATAAAGAACTGAATCGAGGTGACGTAGACAGATGATAACCGAGGAGATCCAGGAGCAATATGCGGACGAGCTTGAAGCTTTTCACATATGGATGAAGGACGCCGGATATACAGGACATACTGTAAAATCATACACAGGTGACGTGGTAGAATTCCTGGTCTCCATTCAAGGCAAGTCATTGGAGCAGGTCAAAAAGCTGCATGTGTTGTCTTTTCTATCCCGTGCCCGGGAGCGTGGGGTTAGTGATGCCACGAGAAATCGCAAACATGCGGCGGTGAACTGTTTTTACAAGTCCCTCATTGAACTTGAAGTATTAACGAATAATCCGGCTTTTGGGATTAAGAAATCCAAAACCGAGAAAAACCGTGCACCGGTTTTCCTCGATGAAAATGGCCTAACGCGTTTTCTGGAGTCGGTAGATGGCAAGTATCGGACACGCAATCTGGCTGTTTTTCTACTGATGGGGTATATGGGATTACGGGTGGGAGAAGTGCATGCCTTGAATTGCAAAGACTATAATGCGGAGCGGCGTACACTAGATGTCTTCGGTAAAGGCCGGAAGTGGCGTTCACTTCCTGTACCGGAAACCGTGGCAGACGTGTTATCTCAAGCTATGGCTGAGCGATTGGACCCTTGGCGGCCGAAAGAGGAAGCGTTATTTGTCTCGCAAAAAGGGAAGAGACTTTCGATTCGTAGCATCCAGCTTATATCGACCGAGACCTTTGATCGCTTCCAGCAGGAATCACCAGCTAATCAACGCCAAAACTATTCAAGTCATAAGCTGCGTCACTCCTTCGCAACCATGATGTTACGGCGTGGAGCCGACTTGCGTACGGTGCAGGAGCTGCTTGGTCACGCGTCGATTCAAACGACAACCGTTTACACTCACGTCACCAGTAGGGAGAAAGAAGAGGCTATGGCTTTGCTGGACGTTAAACTTCCGAACGCAAGGTGATGACACAACTACTTCATGATTAGGAGAGATGCATCAGTATGGAAGAGGAGAAGCAGAGTTTGGTGCCAGATACCCCACCTTCGAGAATACACTCCCTATGGGAGGTGTTCTTGGTATCAACAAAGCTCGGCTTAACGTCCTTTGGGGGACCGACTGCACACTTGGGTTACTTTCACAATGAATATATACGCAAAAGGAAATGGATGGATGAGCGAAGCTATGCGGATCTTGTGGGGCTGTGTCAGTTCCTCCCTGGACCGGCGAGTAGCCAGGTTGGCATGGGCATTGGCATCATTCGTGCTGGTATTACTGGAGGGCTTATCGCCTGGATCGGATTTACGCTTCCATCCGTGATTGCTTTGGTGATATTCGCTTTCCTATTAAAAGGATATGATATCGGCAACGCCGGATGGCTTAGCGGATTGAAAATTGTAGCTGTAGCTATTGTTGCTCATGCGATCCTTGGAATGGGACAGAAACTCACACCTGATAAAGTGAGAGTTACACTTGCTGTAATAACAGCTGCTGTTGCTTTATTATGGACAGCCATATACAGTCAAGTGGTACTCATTCTGTTAGCAGGATTAGTTGGGTGGTGGCTCTATCGAAAATCACCCGCTTCAGAGGTTCCTGATCTTGTAGTTCCGATAAGCCGAACCGTTGCCGTGCTGTGTTTGATCACCTTTTTCGGCCTCTTTATGGCACTCCCGGTATTGCGTCAAGTTACGGGGGTCGAGTGGTTATCCTTATTCGATTATATGTATCGATCGGGTTCACTGGTATTTGGTGGAGGACATGTCGTTCTACCTCTACTGGAACAGGAATTGGTACCCAGAGGGTTGTTAAGCAAAGATGATTTTCTGGCTGGTTATGGAGCTACTCAAGCTGTGCCAGGTCCACTTTTTACGTTTGCTTCTTATCTTGGTGCCATAACAATGGGGATTACAGGTGCAATCGTTGCTACTATAGCGATTTTTTTGCCCGCCTTTTTACTCATCATCGGAACGCTGCCTTTCTGGAGTGCTCTGCGTAAAAATCCGCATATTCAAGGAGCTCTGACTGGGGTCAATGCAGCCGTTGTAGGCATTTTGCTGGCTGCGCTATATCAACCATTGTGGACGACAGCGATCATCACCCCAGCTGATTTCTCGTTACTAAGCATATTGTTTATCATGCTTACCTTCTGGAAATGTCCACCCTGGGTCATTGTTGTAGCAGGGATTGTCGGAGGTATGCTAATAGAGTCCATTTAGGGTGGCCGAGAGGTCTCGAAAAAGGAAAGAGAGGGTAGAATCCAAGGATTCATCCTCTCTTTTTTGTGAACTATTTGGACTCTTCATACATTTCCAGTTATTTATTAAAAGATAAGTTGAAAAAAGGAAATAACAGAAATATAGAATAATGTTACAAAAAGAAAATAAATATTACGTAATATTTATTATGTAAACCAATAGATTGAACATGCTTTAAATGAAATCTTAAATCCATCTTCCCATGAGAATAGTAATCTGAATATCATAGCCAAAAGGACCATCCGTCTCTTCTCTCTAGAAGAAACAAATGGCCCTTTTGGCTATGAAAAATATCTTAATGAACAACGTTTAACGTGCTGAATTGTTCACGACATGAATGATTGCTTGGTTGGATTATTCCAGTCCAGCGATCTGTTCTTTTAATTTGTTAGCAGATGCCTGGAAAGCCACCTTCTCGGTTTCATTCAACGGAAGAGGGAGAATTTCACGCACACCGTTGCGGTCTACCACACATGGAACGCCCAAGTAGACATCCGAGACGCCATTGTAATCTTCAAGGAACGTCGACACGTTCAGAACGGAGCCTTCGTTGCCGAGAATTGCAGCTACAATGCGGTCCAGAGCAAGAGCGATTGCATAGGAAGTCGCGCCTTTGGCATTAATAATCTCATACGCTGCATTTTTGGTACGGTCGAAGATATCCTGTTGTGTTTCTTCATCCAGTTCCAGATCTGTTCCTGCAACGTTAGCCAGGCTCCATACCGGAACTTCGGAATCGCCATGCTCACCAATAATGTGGGCGTGAATACTACGCGGATCGATTCCTTTATTTTTACCAATCAGGTAACGGAAACGTGCGCTATCAAGCAATGTACCCGAACCGATCACACGGGAAGCAGGCCATCCGCTTTGTTTCCATGAAGTATAGGACAGAATATCTACAGGATTGGTCGCAATCAGCAAAATACCATGAGAATTCACTTCAGTAATACGCTCAATAATATCTTTGAAAATGCTTGCATTTTTCTTCAGCAGATCAATCCGGGTCTCGCCTGGTTTCTGGGAGGCACCCGCTGTAATAATAATGATATCCGCATCTTTGCAGTCGGAGTAATCGCCAGCCCACACTTTCACGCCACCCGTAAACGGAAGACCGTGGTTCATATCCAGCATTTCGCCGGTTGCCTTATCATGATTCACATCCACAAATACCAACTCGGACGAACGCTGTCTCAACATTAGCGTGTATCCCGTTGTTGTTCCCACCGCACCCATGCCTACAATCACGACACGACTTGGTTTCAGAGCTGCACTGTTTGTCATGTTCATATCCACTCCTTTTGGGTTATACTCCCATCCATATTAAGGGATTAGAGAACATAAAGCGAGTGTTGTCTATAAAATAGTTCACATTTCATGTCTTTTTACCAATTATTCCGTCGAAAAACATAATAGGATGAAAAGGGATGAAGCGCAGGCTATGAGTGGGCAATGAGCCTTTTACACATGGTTTGTGGTAGAATAGGAGCAGTGGATTCTGATGAATCGTAAATAAAACGCCATAGGACAGGCATGCGCGCCTGTATATTGGATGAGAGAGGTGGAACCCACTTGCGTTGGCAAGGGATTAAAATCGCGCAGACAGCATTGCTGTCTATAGGTATAGTAGCCTTATTGGCTGCCTGCACCGACTCAGATCAACCGCCAGAAGCAGAACCTCCACAACAGCAGGAGGACGCTGGGAATACAGGACAGACGTTAACCGTCGTTCCCCCGGTGAACAGTACGGAATCTGCGGATATGGCCAAGTACCAAATACAGACCCGTTTGACTGATTTTCAGTTGCTCAATGACAACGGAGGATTGGCATGGGGGGTAACACGAAATGCGCTGCGTCTGTACTACACGCAGGATCAGGGAAAGACCTGGATCAATATTTCACCTTCGGAAAATGTACAGTTTCCGGCTAACCCTAAATATGGACAAAGCATTTATTTTGTAGATCGTGCGCACGGTTGGATTGTTCGTGAAGGCATGGGTGGAACAGATACCATGGTGCTTCGTACCAACAATGGAGGCGTAAGTTGGAGTCTGTCTTCTCTGTCCAAAACGGATAAAGTGACTGCGATCTCATTTGTATCTCCTGAAAAAGGCTGGATTCTTACCACCGTGGATACCGCTATTGGTAAACAGGAGAAGAAACTTTACTTTACCGAGGATGGTGGAATCACCTGGAATCGGATGTCATCCAGTGATGAAGACGGCAAACAGGAAGCAGAAGAGATTTCCAAACGTGGATACACAACAGGGATGACTTTCTCAGATCCGAAGCATGGTTTCTTAACAGCGCTTGAGTTCGGCACACCGAAGTTGTATGTAACGTCGGACGGGGGAGAGAACTGGGACACTGGACCATCTTTCTTTGATCGAAACAAATTCAACGGGTGTGGTAATTTCAGTGTCAGTTCACCACAATTTTTTGGACGTGAAGTACAGTCTGCCTGGATGTCAATGTCCTGTTCCCAAGGGGAGAGCACGACTTTCAATGGCTTCTTCACAACAGATGGCGGAAAGAGCTGGAAGCTGTCCAACTTCAGTTTGAACAAACAAACGGGTACGAATCGCAATCTTGCACCAGTATTCCTGAACGCATCAGAAGGTTGGGCGATGCAAAAGGGGATAACCTACCACACCAAGGATGCAGGCAAAACATGGAGCGCACTTCCTGCAAGCAGTGTACTGGAGAAAATTCTCGAGGAATATCCGGAGATTGTGAAGATTCAGATGGTTACGTCCAAGCTTGGCTGGATATTGGTTGAAAATACGGATGCCAAAAGGTCGTTGTTACTGCAAACGGTAGACGGCGGTGTACATTGGAAAGTACTTTAAGAGTAATGTGTATAGATGTGAATAGATAGGAAAGTAGAGGAGCCGGAGGGTTCCTTTTCTTTTTTAATTAGTTTGTGAAATAAATCACAAATAAATTCACTAGAAGGTGATATATTTAACTCAACAAGAGATGGGAGTGATGAAGATGAGAACCAACGGTCAGACTCAATTCACGCAGGCGGACGAATTAACCAGATATATGCTTCAATTATGCTACACATGTGACGATGCCAATCGTTGTACAACAGAGGAAGCAGTGAAGGCTTGCATGGCAGAACACGCACAGGCAGACCAGCCCGAACCAGCCGAAGGCGGAGACGTAACTCGCGGCTTTATGGATCTGATGTACGCATAGGCTAATCATTCACGGAGAACGCTCCTGCGGGAGGGTTCTTTTTGATTTGGAGTGAAATGTATGCGCTTTTAAATGTACTTCGCAAATATTGCAGCATGGGTTATTATAGAAATAATTAAGGTAATTTACTCAAAATGTGGAATTAATTTAAATTGAATCTTAGTTAGGAGGATCATGACATGGAGAAGAGTTCTCCAGTTAGAACAAACATGATAGGTGGCTACTGAACTATGGGGACGGACCTATCGGAAAATCAAATTGTAGGACGGTGTATTTATCTTTATGAGCAATTGATTGAGGAATCTGATGATGAATTGATACAACTGCAAAATGATGATTTTGCCAATAAAGCAAAGATGCTCCCTGTAACCTTTGTGATAAAGGCACGAAAACTATAGGAGAAAGATAAGGAGAGTGGCTAATGCAGATCAATTTAAGATATCGCGGTCTTAATAAAGTAATCGTTGGTGTTCTGGTGCTCGCATTAATCATTGTGACATGTGCGGTACCTGTGTACGCTGAGGTAGAGAATGTGGAGACTACGCCCTCCAGGATTGCGTTGTCTTCGCTAGAGGAAACGATAGATTCATATGTGGCTACGAATCAGAAGAACACCGCTGCCGTTTCGGTTGTAGCTATCAAGAACGGTGAGACCATTGTGAATAAGGCCTATGGATACGCAGATCTTGAGCAACAGAGAAGGGCAGACACCTCTACTGTATTTGAATGGGGTTCAACCTCTAAACTATTGGTCTGGACGAGTGTTATGCAACTTGTCGAGCAGGGGAAGCTTGATTTGGATACCGATATTCAGGAATATTTGCCGGAAGGATTTCTAAAGAAGCTTGAATACGATACTCCCATTACTCTAATGAACCTTATGCATCATAACGCAGGATGGGAGGATAGATTGATCGATTTATGGTATTCATCCGAGAAAGACATTGTGGATTTAGAAGAAGCTTTACAAAAATTTGAACCGAGGCAGATCGATAAACCTGGGAGTGTCGTTGCTTATTCAAACTATGGTACGGCTATGGCTGCTTATATCGTTGAGGTGCAAAGCGGACAACCCTTTTACAAATATGTCAATGAACATATTTTTAAACCGCTGAATATGAAAGACACTTCGATTCACCCGTCACAGTATGATAATCTAGACGTCTTAAAAAGGAGAAATGAGATTCAAGGATACACTACGAATCTGAAACTCATCCCTAATAACAGAGCATACATAAGCTTGTACCCTGCGGCGGGGGCCATTGGCACAGCAGAGGATGCAGCTAAATTCCTTGCAGCCTTAATGCCTGTGGATCGTAGCAATTTATTATTCGCAAACAAGGACACGTTAGACGAGATGCTTTCAACCAGTCTATATTATGATGGAACTTCTACTCCTCGAATTGCGCATGGCTTCTTTGAAGTTGAGTACTGGGTGCCTGCACTGGAACACGCTGGAAGTACGGCGGGATTTTCAAGTAGATTTGTTTTTGATCCGGAGTCTAATTTTGGGTTGGTGGTCATGACAAACTAGTCAAATGAAATGGCTTATAGCGTTGGTCTTGTCCAGAAGGTGTTTGGAAGTAGTTTCAGCACGAATTCAGTTACATCTGAGAGTGGAGGACATTATCTGCCTGCGCGACGGGTCGTTTCCGGTTTTACGAAGGCATATTCGATGTTAAGTCTGCAGAAGTATACAACATTTGACCTTAGTAATTTTGCAAATGTTGTTGAACGTAACGGCACTGTTGAGAAGGTCTCTATGTCTTATAATGACTTTTTGCCCGTATCCAACTTAACGATAAACTGGATCAAAGCATCTTTTATTGCTCTTGCAGTAGCCATCCTACTCAGTTTGAGAGCTACAATTGGTTATTTTATTCGGGTATCCAAATACAAATTAAAAAACTGGGAAAGACCCGGCACAGGATTTGATAAATATCATATTGCCATTAATATTGCCAGTCTGGCATTAATTTTGAATACGATCCTATTGTTCATGCGCGCCTTAGGCTTCTCCCCCTATTCTTCATTACGCATACATCTCCTCTTAAACCTGGTTTATGTCATTATAGCTGTGGCGTACCTTGTCTTGATGTTCTACAAACTTCTGAAGAGAAGTTACAGTAACAAGCAAAAGGCGGTATACATCATGTCTGGCATGTCAGCTTTCCTGCTTGCTGCTTTTATTGTGGGATGGGATTTGTACTTTTAGAAGGTTAGGAAAGTTAAAATTCTTTTGGCGTTACAATCAACTGTAATATATGGAGGATATCAATGAAAATTGAATTTAGAAATTTTGATGATTCTTATTATGAACAAGTTTGTGATTTCTTGATTGAAATATCCGCAGATAACCGTCGTCATATTAATTGGAATTGGGCAAGGTGGGAGTGGATGTTTTTCCATCCTGAGTTTAATCGCGAATTAATGGACAAGATTGGCTTGTGGTATTGTAAAGACGAGTTAGTAGGTATTGCAACGTATGACCACTATTTCGGCGAAGCATTTTTTGCGACTAAACAAGGGTTTGGAGAACTAAATAAAGATATAGTAGAATACGCCATTGCAACGTTCAGTAATGAAAATGGTCTTGGAATTGCGGTGAATGATAGGGATACTGAGACTCTAGATTTGTTGCACAATAACCATTTCGTGAAGAATGATCTGACTGAAAATATCCTGGAACTTACAATGAACAATGTTAGCCTGGATTACACCATTCCTGAAGGCATCGCACTAAAAAATATAGATATACAGAATGACGTATATAGACTTCATCATATGCTTTGGAGGGCATTTGAAAACGAAGGACCTGTACCTGTTGATGAAACTACGTTGAGTAAACAGAAGGAGATGTTGTCGGCAGCGCATCTGAATTCATTCCTACATGTTGTTGCTGAAAATGAAGATGGGGAATATGTAGCTTACTGCGGCTTATGGTATAGCTCGAAAACAGATTATGTTTATATTGAACCTGTATGTACAATTCCGGATTATCGGAATAAGGGCCTGGGCAAAGCAGTGGTTTTAGAAGCTTTGAAAAGAGGTCGCTCCTTAGGTGCGAACAAAGCATATGTTATTTCTGATAACCATTTCTATACTTCATTAGGTTTTCAACAGCATTCACATTATACGTTCTATTGGCATAAGAGCTGATATTTTCATAGAGGACTTCCTCAGAAAGGACACGAAATAGTAGAAAGGATGAAAACATGAATATTCAGGATCTCCCAATTGAGATAATAGAACAGATAGGGAAAGTCCAGAACATCACTTTTCCTAAGCAAGGTCATACTTCTACTGTAGCTATTCTGGATACGCTCGATAAACAGTACATCATCAAGAAGACAGAAAACGATCTTTATAATGAATGGTTATCCGATGAATATAAGGTGCTTCAATACCTCTACCATACGGGACTCCCTGTTCCGAAGACATATTCATTTCATATTGAGGATAGATCGAGATGGCTTTTGATGGATTATATTGATGGAATAAGTTTAAGAGAATTTCTCTCTATGATGCCTGATCTTCAAAGTAAAGAAAAAGCGATTTTTAACTTTGGGCGTTGTTTAAAGAAAATACATGAATGCTCTTGTCCTGTTGAATTATTGAACAATGACAGTCCTTGGTTAGATACAATGCTTAGTAAAGCAGAATATAATCTAACTCACTTTGCTGTAGACGGATCAGCAGAACTACTTCAACAGTTGAAAGAAGGAAGACCAGAACCAATCGCTAACACTTTCATTCATGGTGATTTTACCATAGATAATGTACTTGTTAATGATTGCAATATTGTTGGAGTTATTGATTGGGCAGGAGCAGCATACGGGGATCCAAGATATGATGTAGCGTTAGCTATTAGACCGAAACATAATGCTTTCGATAATGAAAGAGATCGAGAAATATTTTATAACGGATATGGAAAGTCAAGAATAACGGATGAAGAATACAATTATTTTGAAGACGGGATATATAACTTCTTTTAGTCTGGTTTTGAATCATGCTATTCAAACTAATATCCAATTTCTATAGAAGGAGTCGAAAAAATGAGCCCTCCAAAACATATCGTATCTGCCGCTGCAATCGTGATCAATGAAAAAAATGAATTATTACTTATTAGAGGACCACGAAGAGGATGGGAAATGCAAGGTGGTCAAGTAGAAGAAGGAGAATCCCTAAGTCAAGCTGCAATCAGAGAAACCAAAGAGGAGTCTGAAATCGACATTGAAATCATCAAATTCTGTGGAATATTTCAAAATATCGAAAATTCAATATGTAACACGTTATTTTTAGCAAGACCAATAGGAGGAGAATTAACGACAACATCGGAGAGCCTAGAGTCTGGTTTCTTTCCGATCGAAGAAGCACTTTTAAAAGTCGAATGGAAAAACTTTAGAGAAAGAATAGAGTATTGCTTAAAGCCTGAGCTGCAACCTTTTTGTATTGAGTTTAGTGATAAGAATAATATTTAAAAGTTTCCAGAAAGGAAGTTCATTCAATGAAACGAGTCGATGTTGTTTACTCATTACTAACGAATCCATCCAAATCTAAAGTGCTTGCCGTAAGAAATGTAGGGCGTTCAAGCTGGTCGCTGCCTGGGGGAGCTGTTGAAACCGATGAATCATGGGAACAAGCAGCTATTCGAGAAGCCTATGAAGAAACAGGACTGGATGTTACCGTTCATGGCATTGTAGCAATCAATGAGTGTAAGTTTGAAGAAATCAAAGAGCATGTCATTTTCACCACATTCAGAGCGGAAATCGTCGGAGGAAGAGAAGAGATATCAAGACCAGACGAAATCTCTGAGATTGCATGGTTGGATATAGAACAGGCAGATGAACTAATGCCTTATTATAAGAATGGCTTTAAAAGCTTACTTGGTGGCAATGAGATTACATATTTCAACGAGGGTAACAAGTGATGTTCTGGAGGTAGTGGTATACATTTTTAATTGGGGGCATTACGGTGAATAAGCACAGTGTATACGAAACAAACAGCTTCTATTGGGGTATAAAAGGAAATGAATTTTTAAGAGCAATCGTGCTTCCTCATTATGGAGCATTTGTTACAGAAGAGAAACACCAACTTTTTGGTGATGTCTCAGGATTAAAGATGTTAGAGGTAGGCTGTGGAAATGGTCAATCCCTGCAATATCATGGGGATCGCAAAGCAGGTGAACTGTGGGGAATGGATATCTCCGAGAAACAAATTGAAAAGGCAGCGCAACATCTCACCACGTGTGGTCTTTCGGCAACATTGATTTGTTCACCCATGGAAGAGGAATGTGGTATTCCTAAGAATTATTTTGACGCTGTGTATTCGATTTATGCCATAGGTTGGACAACCGATCTTGAGGTACTTTCCGCCAGATCGCTTCTTATTTAAAGAATGATGGTATTTTCATTTTCAGTTGGTCTCATCCAATTCATCGAAATGTTGTTGAAGAAAACAATAGATTTGTATTTAAAAAACCTTATTCTGATGAATCTTGGTATGCGGTGTCTCCTGATTTTTGTCAGGGAGAATTAGTTTTAGCTGATCGTCAAATATCAACCTATGTCAATGCGTTAGCGAAAGCAGGGTTTGTTATTGAACAAATGATAGAAGAATCCGATGAGGCTATCATGCAATTACATGATCATAGCGATAATCTCCTTAAAAGAGCGAAGATGTTACCTGTAACCTTTGTCATCAAAGCGAGAAAACTTTAAAAGCTGACTTTTTAACAAGGAGGACATCCATGAATAAATTACCTTTATTTATAGTGACAGGCGCAAGTGGAACAGGGAAAACAACGGTCTCGTCACATGTTCGCAAGCTACTCCCGGATTTTGACGTCTTTGATATGGATATCATCAATAATGTGGATTGGCAGATTGCCAAAGAGAATTGGTTGAGGATTGCGTATAGTATATCGCTAAGTGGACGAGGGACTGTTTTATGTGGAACGATGGTGCCAGAAAACATTGCATCGTCCGACTACAAAGATCGATTTGATCGGATTCTATATATGAACTTACATTGTAATGATGTCACACGTGAGACGAGGTTGAAATCACGGGGGTGGGATGAGAATTCAATCGAAGATCACAAGAATTTTGCTAATTGGTTACTCCAAAATTCGAAAACTGCATTTGATCCGGAAATGCCAACAATTGATACTTCAGAATTATCAGCAAAAGAAGTAGCTGATCAAATTAAAGAATGGATCTTGAAGAACTGGTAAGTACATCACACTTTCAATTTAAGTTGGAATGTAGAACCAATAAATATAAACAACTAAGCTCTGTAGGCCAGCGCCGATAGAGTTTTTTTAGTTTGTAGCATTCAAATAAAGGCTATTCTACGATGTTATTCGCCCTTTTTCATGAAAATGGGTTTCACTTTAGGGGGGAATTGGTTGTTCGTCCATGCATTTAACCCATCACATACGTACGTTAAACTATGTCTATAGGGAGGTGTCCACACCGTGAGCCATTCAGAAGTGAAGAAGCGTATGAAGAGAAAAAAGGCAACAGTGTATCCATGCAAAGTTAAAAGAAAAGAACGCCGATTGAAAGTGGTTAAAAAGTTCGTTCAAGTAAAATGTCCGCCTCCAGAAGTGAATATATCTACTCCTACTGTTGTTGGACCAACAGGACCACAAGGTTTACAAGGCGTACAGGGTATTCAAGGTAAACAAGGGGTGGAAGGGCCACCTGGAGCTCAAGGACCAGCGGGGGGACCACCTGGACCACAAGGGCCTCAAGGACAGCCCGGTCCCGCTGGAGCAGTAGGCTCTCAAGGACCGGTGGGACCCGCTGGACCCATGGGAGCTCAGGGGATTCCGGGAGAAGCAGGTGCCGTAGGGCCACAAGGTCCGCAAGGTAATCCAGGTCCTGCAGGTGCCATCGGACCGCAAGGTTTCTCCGGCCCAGCAGGTGCAACAGGAGCGGTAGGCCCCGCTGGAGCAGTAGGCCCGGCAGGCCCAGCAGGTGCAACAGGTGCAGTAGGCCCCGCTGGAGCAGTAGGCCCGGCAGGCCCAGCAGGTGCAACAGGAGCGGTAGGCCCCGCTGGAGCAGTAGGCCCGGCAGGCCCGGCAGGTGCAACAGGAGCGGTAGGCCCCGCTGGAGCAGTAGGCCCGGCAGGCCCGGCAGGCCCAGCAGGTGCAACAGGAGCGGTAGGTCCAGCTGGAGCAGTAGGCCCGACAGGTGCCACAGGAACAGCGGGAGGCGTACTGGGATTTGCTGACTTTTTCGCGCTGATGCCACCTGATAATGCTGCAACGGTTGCTCCAGGCACAGATGTCAGCTTCCCTCAGAATGGACCAACAAGTGGAACAACTATTGCCCGCACTGGACCTAGTGCATTCAATCTGGCAGCGATCGGTACGTATCAGATTTTGTTCCAAGTGAGCATTAATGAAGCGGGTCAACTAATTTTAACTCTTAATGGAGCTGATTTGGCTCCAACAGTAGTTGGGCGAGCAACTGGAACATCTCAGATTGTAGGCATTGCCTTGGTACAAACAACCGTCATCAATTCGATCTTAACTGTACGAAACCCGGCTGGTAATGCGACTGCATTAACAATCACACCTCTTGCAGGAGGAACAAGACCTGTATCGGCTCATCTTGTTATTACTCAACTAGCATAAGATCTGTTAAATACGATTCGGGTTGCCTTCTGACTTAATAAATCCGTTGCTTCCAGAAGCAAACATTGGCGATTAGACTGAGATAACCGTCTTTCAATAAGGCGGTCATCTCAGTCGGAGCCGATAATGTTATGAAGAGTGTGATAGAAGATGTGCTTACATATAGATCTTCGTTCATGCTATTCGGGCATGAATCCGGATAACAAGTTTCGTGTTCGTCCGCATATACATTACAGGAGACGGGTCAAGACTCCGGCTGTCCTAAGTTGTATGAACGGAGGGAGAGACATGGGCATTGAATCATCCTGGATGTTTGATTTGTTTGGAACAGTCTTTCCGGTTGTATTTGTTCTAATCATAGGCATTGTCCTTCTGTCAGTGGGAAAAGAGATATGGAGGTGGGGGCGCAATAACTCCGAGCCGCTGCTGACCGTACCCTCCCGAATCACCAGCAGACGGATGAAGATGAGTCAGTCGCAATCTGAATCAGGCAGTACAGCACGAACACTATATTACGTCACCTTTGAAGTCGAGAGCGGAGATCGGCTCGAATTCAAAGTCAATGGCGAAGAATATGGTTTGTGCGCTGAGGGGGATGAAGGACGGCTCTCATTCAAAGGGACGCGTTACATAGGCTTCGAGCGATACAATCGCTTGTATTCCGAACGCCTACGCGGGTAAACTGAGCAGCTTGCGCCAGGAAGGCGTGAGCTTTTTTTGATTCTTTATCGGACAAGCGTTTCTAAATGGTCCTAACGTGTTTTTATATAAGAAGAGGCTTAAAGAGATTATGATCGAAGATCATTACTATAGAGGAGGCAAACAATATGTCATTTACAGATCAGGTCGTTGTTGTAACCGGTGCCGCTCAGGGAATAGGACGAAGTGTGGCCGAGGCTTATGCGGTCGCTGGAGCTAAAGTTGTACTTGCCGACCACAAGGAAGCCGAGGGTGCTGCAGCCGCAGCTTCCATTCGCAATGAAGGTGGAGAAGCCATCTTTGTTCAATGTGACGTTCGGAGTGAGCAGGATATTACGAATCTTTTTCGTACGACTGTGGAGGAATTCAAGCAAATCGATGTTCTGGTGAATAACGCAGGACTAGCAAAATGGAAGTCTCCCTATGAATTAACGCTGGAAGAATGGGACGATGTGCTCAATACCAATGTGAGAAGTTGCTTTTTGGCGAGTCGGGAAGCGGCCAAACATATGAAAAGCAATGAACATGGGGGTGCCATTATCAACATGGCCTCTACCCGTGCGCTGATGTCCGAGCCGGATACCGAAGCCTATGCTGCATCCAAAGGGGCGATTGTAGCCCTGACGCATGCGCTGGCAGTCTCACTGGGCAAAGACCAAATTCGGGTCAATTGTATCAGTCCGGGATGGATTGAGACAGGAGACGTGGAGAAACTGAAAAAGGAGGATCATGAACAGCATCCATCCGGTCGTGTGGGTGTTCCTTCAGATATCTCCCGTGCTTGTCTATATTTATCTGACCCAAGCAATACCTTTGTCACAGGGACCAACCTCGTTATTGATGGAGGCATGACCCGAAAAATGATATATGAGGACTAGAACCGGGATAGAGCCGGGCGAGCTCCACGATGTCCCAATTTAAGAGTAATAAGCCCAAGTTAAGCACTTGGGCTTATTTGTTTTTAATAACCCGGTTGCTATAATAAATGTGATTTTACAACAGTATAAGAATGGAGGGAGTATATGTTCGGGAAACAATCCCGGAAAGTATTTTGGCTGTTACTGCTGATCGGAGGGATGATAATGACAGGGAACGAGTCACCTGCTGAAGCTGACGGCGCGGATATACGGGCGGCCTGGGTATGGCAGGCGCAGTCTGTTAGCAACGGAGACGAGCTGCTGGAGAACGCAGCTAAACATAAGATCAATCGGCTGTACGTGAATGTGGACATGACGCTGTCCAAGGAGGTATACAAGACGTTTATATCCAAAGCAAGTCGTGCGGGTATTGCAGTTGAAGCGCTGGGCGGCGATCCATCCTGGGCGGTCAATGGGCGTGAAGGCCCCATGCTCATGTTAGCCTCATGGGTAAGTGAGTACAATCAGGCTGTGGAGTCCAATGAGCGATTTGAGGCCATACATCTGGATATCAAGCCCTATGTGTTACCAGCCTGGAAAGAAGATGCCAAGCCGCTGGTTCAATCCTGGGTGGCCAATATGAATCTGTTATTTGATCAAGTGAGGCAGGATGGTGCAGTTGCAGTGAATGTTGACCTGCCATTTTGGCTTGATTCGTACACCGTCACAGGTAATAGAACTTCTGAGGATGCAGATAACGAATCATTGTCACGTTGGTTTATTGATCGAGTGGATCATGTCACTTTACTGGCTTACCGTGATAACGCGAAAGGGAACAATGGTATCATTCGTTTAATTGAACAGGAAATGAACTGGGCGGATGCGAGCAATACGAGTGTCACGGTGGGTTTGAACACGAAACCTATGCCTGGTGAAGAGTTCACGACATTTGCTGGTAAAGGTGCAACGCAACTGGAAGCTGTCATTGGAGAAGTTGCCTCCGCATTTGGCGAGCATACTTCCTACGCCGGTTCAGCTGTACATGACATTGTATACTGGGGACAACTGGAACCGACAGAACTACCATCACCGGAGATTCCATCCAATCAGCCAGAGATTCGGGGAACATATATCTGGGAGGCCTCTCAGGTGACGAATGACGGAGGGGAACACATACTAGAGTTTGCGAGAGAGCAGAACATAAACTGGCTGTATGTCCGGTTGGATCTGGATCAACCCTATTCCAGTTACCGCGGTTTTGTGAAGCGGGCAAAAGCCCAAGGTATTGAAATACACGCGATGGGGGGACACCCGATCTGGGGTAAAAAGGAGAATCGTCCACGGATACAGCGCTTGATTGATTATGTGAAAAATTACAACGCTGAATCCGAGCCGGATGAACAATTTGAAGGAATCCATCTGGATATTGAGCCTTACACCTTGCCGGAATGGGAGAGCAATCGGGATACCCTGTTGACCGATTGGGCTGCCAATATTACATTTTTCCAGGAAGAGACGAAGAAGGATAGTGATCTCGAAACGAGTGCAGATCTTGCTGTATGGCTAGATACTTTCCCGTTGCCGGGTAAAGATATGTCAGTGACGGAGTTTATGATTGATACACTCGATCATGTGTCGATGATGGCATTCCGTAACCAAGCGGAAGGTTCCAATGGCATTGCTGCTATAGTGGGTCAGGAGATGGAGATCGCCGATCGTCTGGGTAAAAGGTTGATGATTTCGGTGGAAATGAAGGAGAACCACGAAGGTCCTCATATTTCATTTTATGAGAAGGGGGCGGCAGAGATGGAACTTCAACTTGCCAAGCTTCCGGATCTGCTGGCTGAATATCAGGCATACCAAGGCAATATTGTACATGCCTATGATTACTGGATTGAAGCCAAGCCTTGAACAGGCGAGTAATATAAGAAATAACTTGCTACGGGACCCCACTTTGAGTGAGGTTCCGGGCTTTTTTTTATGGAAAAAAGATGGATCGTGTCACCAAATGGGCTCCTGCACAATACGATGTACGGTGATGAACAGCTGAAACAAGGGAGGTAACGACTATGGCTGTTATTAAAGCCAACTCAGAGGATGTCAAGTTATTGGCTAGGCTCATGAGGGCAGAGGCTGAAGGTGACGGCGAACAGGGTATGTTGCTTGTGGGCAATGTAGGTGTGAACCGGGTGCTGGTGGATTGTCTGGACTTTAAGGATATTCGCGATATCAATCGTATGGTATTCCAGAATCCAGGAGGCTACGAGTCCACACAGAAGGGGTACTTTTACCAACGGGCAAGACAGTCCGAGATTCGTCTCGCACAACGGGTGATCAATGGAGAGCGCATCTGGCCAGCGAGCAATTCATTGTGGTTTTTCCGACCTGTGGGCGACTGCCCACCAACGTGGTATGACCAGCCAAATACAGGACGTTTCAAAGCGCATTGTTTCTTCAGTCCGACAGGCGAAGACTGTCCGGAAGTATATTAAATTTTGGGAGGAATCACCATGATTAATCAGCCTTATCAACCTATGACTCAAACGTTGGGTCAGCAAGCGAATTCTGTTCTGGGTCAACAAGCCAATTCTCAGGTTCAAGGTACGTCTTACAAAATCGGTAACGGAATGCCTGCCATGTCACCAACGCCAGGGATGGTATCACCCAGCTCCACAAGTGTACCCCCACTCGTATCCAGTGGAAGCCCAATGACACCGACGGGTGCAGTGATTACGACAACGGCTCCACAGTTTGAGCAGTCATACATTGAGAATATTTTGCGACTGAATCTCGGGAAATTCGGTACATTCTACATGACATATGAAGGCAACAAAGAGTGGAATGCTCGCATATTCCAAGGTATTATTGAAGCAGCGGGCCGTGACCATATTATCATCAGCGACCCGAAGACAGGAAGACGGATCATGCTGTTGATGGTCAACTTCGATTATGCTACATTTGATGAGCCATTGTTGTATCAATATCCAGGAGTGATAGGCAATTACCCACAAGCTCCAAGCAGATGATCATTGGCGCCTCATCATTTTGATTGATATTTGATATGGATAACACATAATGAACTACGAGCTGTCCTGAATGTGGAGGTATTCCACAGACGGGACGGCTTTTTACATAAATGATTAAGTCATACGTAACCTTTGGATAATAACATGGCACTTATATATGAATGGAACAAGCAGCATGTCTATATGAAAGGAGTCCATAGCATTGAAGTCATGGATTGAAGCAGCAATGAAAGGCGAACCCGAAGCATACGAACAACTGGTATCCCAATATCGCGGGATGGCTCTTGCTGTTGCCTACAATCGTTTAGGAGATACATTTTGGGCTGAAGATGTCGTACAGGAGGCTTTTACTGAAGCCTTTGGCAATCTGTCCAAGCTGGAGGTCCCGGAGGCTTTTCCTGGATGGTTCAAGGTGATCGTGGAGAGGCAGTGTTATCGCTGGCTAAGGCGCAAGCAGCATACCACGATTCCCGTTCAGGAGCTGGAGCATGTATTCCAGGAAGAGGATCAGGCGCATAATCCAGAAGAACAAGCGATGCAAAACGAAATGCATCGTACGCTGCGTGATTCTATTGCAGCGCTGCCATCATCGATGCGAATTGCTGTTGAACTGTTTTATTTAGAGGGATACTCGCTGAAGGAAATATCAGAATTTCTAGGTGTCAACGTAGCTGCATTAAAGAAGAGAATGTTCGATGCACGTTCCAAACTCAAGCGCTCTATGCCAGTGAGGAATTTGGTCTCTATGTTTAACGATTTGTATGAAGGGGGAAAAGGTATGCTGCACATTATGAATGGGGATCACGCCGCCAATCGTTTAAGAGAGAGTGGAATTCAGGGAGACATCCTGGTGTGGAGAGAGTTGTATACGTTCGGCCCGGTTGCCAAAGATATGTCGGTTGCGAAGAAGAGGAAAAACCGGGCATCCGTGCTAGAGCAACAGTTGGGCATCCCACAGATAGAATATTTGCAGATCGAGGAGCTTGAACGCAAGTTACATTCGTTTCAACAATATAAGGAAATTGTCTTATGGTTCGAATACGATCTCTATGATCAGACGATGTTATCTTACCTATTGCATTATTTCAAAGGACAAGCGCTTCAGAATACGAAACTTAATCTGCTCTGCATTGACTCGTATCCAGAGATCGAGCACTTTAGGGGACTGGGTCAACTTACCTCGACACAGATCGGAAGCCTGTCCGGAAGCTGGCATGTGATTGACACAGACGAGCTACAAGCAGGTGCACAGTTCTGGGAGGCCTATACGTCTAATGATATCCGGCAGCATCTGGATTACTTGCGAGCAGATAATACGGTACTTCCCTTTGCAGATGCAGCATTCAAGGCCCACTTGTCCCGTCTGCCATCTGTGTCGAATGGCCTAGGAGTCATTGAGCAGACGACACTGGAGACCATTAGAGCGGGTGTAGATCGTCCACATCCTTTGTTTCGTGAGGTAGGGGACAAGCTGCATATTCTCGGAATGGGCGACCTTGAATACTGGGCACATCTCAGGAGGATGACAGAAGGACCTCAAGCCCTGCTTCGGTTAACTGGGAAAACCACTTTCCCAAGCTTCATACAGCATGATGAAAAATTTGGTGAAGCCGTCTTTGAGCTGACGGAAATCGGTATTCAGGTATTGGATGAAGAAGTCGATTGGGCTCTGCTGAAGCAGGAAGAGTTATGGATCGGCGGGTTGCATATTGAAGGTGGCAGACAAGCCCGCTGGCGCTGGAATCCAGCTTCGGAGAGCGTAGTGGAGATGGAGTCAATATAGAGGAATAGAGATAAGAGGCATAAGAACAGTTTCACAAAAAAAGAGAGTATCCCGCCATGATGAAGCATGCGTGGGATACTCTCTTTCGGTTACTTTCATATATAAATTAGAAGGTAGCCAATAAGCTCTCTTTTTGTATTTAACTGGAGTCTAGCGAGTTAGAATAGACACGATTAAAAAAAAGTGAATAATTGTCCATTCTAATGTGTCTATAATATATCTCAACAAGAAAGGAGTGCCGGGGGTGACCGAGCATGAACTATTCCATAACTATAACAAAGATGTATATCGCACTTGTCTGTATATGCTGAAGAACATCCAAGATGCAGAGGATGTATGTCATGATGTGTTTATTACTGTATTCCGTCAGGATTGGAGAAATGTAACGTATCTAAAAACTTGGATTATGCGTATCGCCATGAATCATTGTCTTAACATCATTCGAAAGAACAAAGTAAAAAATGAGAACCGAAACAAGCTACAATTGCTGCATGAACAAAAAGTCCTTACCACAGATCCGGTTGATACGATCGTGATGGCTAAGCTTTCATTTGCTGAATTGGAGGAACAGTTACAGAAATTACCAGACAAGCTGCTTAGTGTAGTAATCTTGCGATATATTGGTGATCTCACTATTGCCGAGATTGCAGAGACTTTAAAGATACGTCAAGGTACTGTTCGGACAAGACTGCACAAGGCTCTTAAGCTGATGCGAAAAAAACTGGAGAACTACGAGAAGGTTAAAATGAGAGGAGATAGTACTTATGAATTCAATAGAATATAAAGTTAAAAATCATATGAAGCATTCTAATCCATTGGAGTATCCGGATTTCGATAAAATGTTCAACAGTATTCAAATGGGAGAGCCGAGACTAATCGATGAGATTACTAATAGGCCGCAACGACGGAACATGAAGGCAGCGATCGTCTTGGGTGTATCTGTAGCTGTCATGGCAACTCCCGTATATGCAGCCTTCCAATACGATTGGAGTGATGTCTTGTCCAACAAGTCAGGTATTAATACGTCTCTTCAAGCTGGGTATGGCCAGCTCATTGAACAAAGCGTAACAGCTCACGGAGTTACATTGACGGTACATAACGCGTTTGTAGATGATAACCGGACCGTACTCCTGTATACAGTGAAACCAGAATTAAAAACAGAAGGACAAGAGATCAGATATGATCAAATGGTCCTTAAGGATAGCCATGGAACGCCTATCGAAGGGCACTACTATCAGCAATGGAACGAAGAGCAGGGCGTGTTTCAAGGATATTTCGAGACAGACTGGGTTATGGAAGAGAAACAATCTGACCTTCAGTTCTCCATTACAGATGTTCGGTACTTGCAAGATCTTCAGGAGGAGATTACCCTAAATTCTCAAGATTCGAGCACGCAGAAGTTTAATATACAAAAAAATGGGATAGAAGCAGTAGAAGTTCAATCTTTTGAATATGCTGAAGGTCAAATTATGATTAATTCCGCAGTAACCTTCACAGATCCAGAGATGAAAGGACAGACCTGGGCAAGAATCATGGCTTATGATCAAAAAGAAGACGTTATAAAGGAAATAGAAAGTCCTGTCTATGGTACAGGGGGGGCATCGAGTGAGTACTCTAGCAGACAGATATTTAACGAACAGCAGTTTAAAAAAGGGGACCGTTTCACCTTCGCATATACTCATGAAAAAGAACGGACGGAAGGCACATGGAGCTTGAATCTATCCTTATCACGTCAACAGATGGATACGGGCACATATAAGGAGAAGATGGATATTCCATTGCATTCTTTACCGGAGGAGGCAAGTATAAGTGGGTTGGTAGTAACACCAACACAAATTCGAGTAACGATTGATCATCAGGAAGACTATTATAGGTTGCCTTACCGGACTTATCAATTGGAAGTCAACGGCGAGATTATGGATGGCTATGTTTCTCTTGATGGTAAGATGGATCCGAATCGAACAGAACTGCGGTTTGAGCAGTCGGATTCCATTCTCATGGATGTAAGCTCTCTATCAGGAAAACCGATGACTCTAATCGCTAAGGATCGAGTGGATGAGCATGCAGGAAGTAAGGCTTCTATTCGTCTAACGGATATTTCTACGCATTCACAGACCGTTACAAGCAATTATGAAGGGTATCCTTTAATCTGGACCTATTATATTAAGGACGGCAACCTGTACGTAGAATCTAAAAGTCCAGATACCAATTTCGGCGGGATTAACCAAACTTATTTTCTTGATAGGGAAGAAAAGCACTACTTAATACCGCTATATTTCACTGACTCGGACAATAAGCATATCGAGATGTACAAAGATTTTAAGGGCAAAGATCTAGATCTGTACGTATGGAACTACACTACAAAAAATCCGGATGAAGAATGGAGAATTAACCTCAAAGAGTAATCACTTACGGCAACTGAGTACAGAAATCATGTGTTCATCTAAGGGAAACAGGAGTACGAAAATCGTGGAGCAGTCTAAAGGTTGATAGGCTGCTCCTTTTTCGTTGAGCACTAGCGGCATTCTTAGAGCAAGTGAGCCCTTGATACTGATGAATGGATTGGATCTCAAGACATGTGATTAAAACCTAAGGTGAGAAATCCGTTACTTTGTTTCTAAAATGTTAAAAAAACAGCGTAATCGAGACTTTTGTAAAAGAAATAAGGCGTTTGTGCCATTTCGTTGTCATAGGACACGGATTGACTGTGTAGTGTAGAATTATATAATAAAAGAAGCATATCTTTGTTATTCGACAGAACACGGTGGAGGTGGAAGCATTGGGAAGTTGAAACTGCATATGAACGGCAGAATGGCAAATATCCTACATTTTCGAAGGAGGTGGACCTATTTGCCGAAGAATGACGGCGAATAGGATGACAATTTGAGTGACCCCTTACCGAGTATTATGAATTTAGTATTAATTGGTTTACTTGTATTAATGAATGGTTTCTTTGTGTCGGCGGAATTCGCGATGGTGAAGGTTCGTGGAAGCCGGATTGAGGCTTTGGTGGAAACAGGCAACAAAAATGCCATCTATGCTTCCAATATCGTACGCAATCTGGATGCGTACTTGTCTGCTTGTCAATTAGGTATAACTCTGGCATCACTGGGACTTGGGTGGCTGGGTGAACCGGCGATTGCACACCTGTTAGAACCTATGTTTACCGCATTGGGATTGGGTCCGGTCTATGTACATGGGATATCCATTGCCATTGCATTTGTAATTATTACAATCTTGCATATTGTACTGGGCGAACTTGCTCCCAAGACGATGGCGATTCGCAAGTCTGAGACAATCACGCTGTGGTCTGCAGCCCTGCTAACGTTCTTCTATAAGTTAATGTATCCATTCATATGGGCACTGAACGGTATGGCTAATGGCTTGCTGAGAATGTTCCGAATGGCACCTGCTTCGGAGGTTGACGATGCGCATAGCGAAGATGAAATACGTATTCTGATGAAAGAAAGCAATAAGAGCGGTTTAATTGACAACACTGAATTAGCACTTGTTGATAATATATTTGATTTTACGGATACAACCGCCCGTGAAATTATGATTCCGCGGACGGAAATGATCTGTCTGAATGCCAATCAGTCCATGCTGGAGAATCTGGAGATTGCCAGTGAAAGCATGAGAACCCGGTATCCGGTATATAACGGAGACAAGGATCATATTATCGGCTTTATCCACATTAAAGATCTGATGCGATCCCAACTTACGGATACCATCTCCGTAATCCGGCCCATTCTGGCTGTGCCAGATACCACGCTGATCAGTGATCTGCTCAAGCGTATGCAGCGTAGCAAGACACAGATTGCTATACTGATTGATGAATATGGGGGAACTTCCGGGCTTGTCACACTGGAAGATATCATGGAAGAGATTGTAGGCGAGATTCAGGATGAGTTCGATCAGGAGCGACCTGTCATCGAGCAAGTGGATGAGATGGAATACTCCATTGATGGATTGATGTTGATTGAAGAAGTCAGCGAACGATTCGGACTGGAGATGGATCGTGCCGATTACGATACCATTGGAGGCTGGCTATACTCTAGAGTAGATGCGATCCCACCCCAGATCGGTCAATCAGTTGAGTATGGTGGGTATGTATTTGTCATTCAAGAGACAGAGCATAAGCGAATTTCTCGTGTCAATGTGATTAAGCTTGAACTGTTGGTTGAAGAGGAAGGCGCTTAGCCAGATCGAAATTGTAATGAATGAAGCTGTATGGTGACGCAATGTCATCGTACAGCTTCTTTGCATGCTCATGAATCTTTGGGGGCATGAATGACAACATCGGCGTAACGGTTCTCTGTGACAAAACTATTCTTAATATAAATTCGTTTATAAGTGACGTAAACATTCTCTCCAGGAGCGAGATCATGCTGGATATTCAATTTTTTTCGAGTAGATTACGGGTAACACATAAAACAGAAGTGCCAGAGGCAGAAGGAAGAAAGCAATCCCGAACACACGTAAGGTTTTGACATGGGAGAGGGTTCGCCCACTCTTTTTGAGGAAAAGAAAAGCAAGGATGGGGGACAGTACAAGTCCCCAGATCATAAAGGGCAATACATAGCGGTCAATCCCCATGCTTATCCAGCTTTCTCGGGCTGTAGCTAAGAAATATATTAAGGTCCCGACGGTAAGCACACTCATCAGAATAACAAGCCGACGTTTGAACGAGCTGGAAACTTCGATGTGTAATTCATTTGCATTGGAGCTGTGACGATGCCTTCTGGATTTGGATTGAAGTTTACTCAAGTTATACACCTCATTTGCAGGTCTCGTTGGTTAACATGCTTCCGTGCATACATTACCCAATACATACGGACTGGAATAATTTAGGTTCCACAATGCTGGAGATGTATAAAAAAGACAAAAGACGCTTCCGACAGAAATATCGGAGCGTCTAAATTTTTTTGAAACCTGTCACCCGATCCGTCCGTTTATACCCTTACACAAAATCAAGTATGGAAGCGGAGGATGGATCAATATGCGGAAAATGAAAACGAAGAGTGCATCATCTATACTAAGAATAACCCTTGCTGCCTTGTTAATGGTGCCAGCGATCCTGGCTATATCTACGGCCGAATCAGCCGTTGCAAGTCCGGTTATTAACGTGTCCTCTGGTGCACTTACACCTCCACCGCCGCCAGAACCATCCATCCAATCGTTTGCTACCACTCGGGAACGAGGACATATCTATCAGGCGGTCGGTGCAGTCATCCCTGGAGGAGGACTGTCCGCCATTGTCAATACAAAGACCACGACATATACAGCAATGAAGACACTTTCTGTAGATTATCGATTGGAGCGCTGGACAGGAACAGCATGGGTAACTTTCAAAACCAATTCCAACACTGCAACGAAAACAAACTTACTGAATGCCACATCGGATTGGACCGTTATGCCAGGATATTATTATCGCGTTACCAGTATTCATACAGCGTATGATGGAAGTACCACGGATACAAGCAAACATGTCTCTGGCACCGTGTTATTTTGATCTTATCGACGGGTGCTGCCGGGAAACTTCTGCTCTTGAAAATCGTTGGCAATAGCAGTCATTTCTTTTTCCGAAAGAGTGCCAAACAGACTCATATTGTTGGAACCCATCATCCACTGAAAGGAGTTATAGGGTGGGCCGATATACATCAGTGCTTCCGTGCCGTCCGCCAGCTTTACGGTGCTCATATCACGTAGCATGGCCCCTTCAATTTTCTCCCCAGGCATGACATAGACATAATCAAACTGGATGATCTCATCCTCTATGCTCTTGCCTTCACTGGTATATTGAACTCTCATTTGTGTGGACTCATAATAATCGTCTGGATTCACAGGGTTTTCCGTATCGAGCACGAGTTCGAATTTGACCTTGTTGAATCGCTCGGGAATGGCCTTGGATAACAGAAAGTCACCCATGAACCCTTCGCGTGCGATCTCTTCCGTAACAAGTACTGGACGAAGCAGGTGGCTCGATAACTCATACGAAGGTGTATTAAGAGCCTCTTCTTCTTGTGCTTTAAGAATGTCGTCTAAGCTGGTTTCCGGTGGTGGAGGCGTTTTGGCTGTTGACGGATCAGCCCCCAGATGGGTAGTGCGATCCTCGATGATAATGGATTTCATGCCATTGCCCCAATCCTTGATGGATTGCACAAAAGGGGAAACGGCTTGTGTTCCAGAAGGCAAACTGAATATGACCGCTCCGATCATTACAGATGCAGCGACTACGACAGACAGTCGTAAAGTACGTATTCTTTTTTTACGTAAACCGATTCTGTTAATTTCCTTGTGTACCTTCTGCCACGATTGCTTCATAGATTCGGTATGGGAAGCGGAAGGGGCAGAGACAGCCTGATGGAAAGCTTCGTCAAAAGCCAAGTCAAACGCAGCGTCGAAATATTCGTCTTCCAGCTCTGAATCAAATCGCTCCACATGCTTATCGGACTTGCCGTTGCTCAATGCTTCCACCCCATTCCTTATGTAATTTCTTCTTGATACTGCCGCGGGCTCTGAACAAGCGTTGCTTCACAATGTCTTCGGAGGTGTCCAGCAGCTCGGCCATCTCCCGGTAGGAGAGACCTTGTTTCCACCGTAACTCCACCAATACACGATATTCCGGTTTGAGCTGTCCGAGATAATATTCAATGGACTCTTCCATCATCTGCGTCTCCACCATGCTTTCTACGGAAGCTGCTGTCTGATTCATCGTCTCCATATCTATAAAAACACTATCCGTGTCCAATTGGTTACGGTTATTTTTATTTTTTCTCAGATAATTAATAGCCGTGTTCCGCGTGACGACCTTGAGCCAAGCTTTCAGTTTGACCTCGTCTTCGAAGAGGGGTTTGTTTTTGATGATTTTGATAAAAGCTTCCTGAATAATATCTTCTGCTGCAGCACGTTCCTTGATGATATAAACGATAAGACCATGTACCATATTATAATATTCATAATACACTTCTTCCTGAAGTGCAGAGCCTAAATTATGGAAATCCGAGGCGAGTAGTAACTGGAGCCGATTGGCCATTTTGTTCTCCTTTCTGGTGAACAGTCCACAAACATTGGTATCATTACATTTTACAACATAATATGGAAACGATACAATGGGAGGTTGGTCCGAGAAAAAACAGATGAGGAGAGTACGTGTAGCCTCGGGGACAGTTTGCAGAAAATTAATAAAAGGCTGTCTTGCCAACCGTGAACACATGGTTGCCAGACAGCCTTTACAAAATGTTCAGTGAAAATACATTACGGGAAAGAACTCATCCGTAACCGTTAGAATGCCCAGTCTCCCTTAAGGAAGATAGCTTCACGTTCGCCGTTTGCCGTGATGCCGTAGATGTCTGTCTCGGGAGAGCCCATCATGAAGTCCACATGAGTGATGCTGGTGTTCATGCCACGAGCTGCAAGTTCTTCCGGAGACATCGTTTTGCCACCTTCGATATTGAATGCATAGGAACTGCCGATCGCAAGGTGGCACGACGCATTCTCATCATACAATGTAGTGTAATACAGGATGCCGCTCTCGGAGATCGGGGAATGGAAGGGAACCAAAGCAACTTCGCCAAGATAGTGCGACCCTTCATCCATGGAGATAAGTCTTTCCAGCGTATCCTGACCTTCTTCAGCATGAAAATCGATGATGCGTCCGTTCTCGAATGTGAGTGAAAAACGATCAATGATACTGCCGCCATAACTGAGCGGTTTGGTGCTGGACACCTTACCGTTAACGCCGTGCTTGGCTGGGGCGGTGAATACTTCCTCTGTCGGGATATTGGCAACAAAAGGTGTACCTTGCTCATTCACACTACCCGCCTGCGCCCAGATATGACCTTCAGGAAGCTCGACAGTAAGATCCGTCCCCGGGGAGAGGAAGTGCAGTGCCTGGTACTTTTTGTTATTCAGTGCAACGGCTTTGGTCTCCAGTCGTTCAATGTGCTGTTCCCAAGCCGCTACAGGGTCCTCCAGATCGGCTCTCACCGCAGCAAAAATGGCTTCCCACAACTGGCTAACCTGCTCAGCTGCCGGGAGATCCGGGAATACTTTGGCTGCCCAATCGGGCGAAGGGCAGGCCACACCCGTCCAGCTCATTTTATCTGCCTGTTGATACTGACGGTACTTGGTCATCGCCTGACCAAATGTACGCTGATGGGTCGAGATTCGCTCTGGGTCAATCCCTTTCATCAGGTCCGGACTGGATGATAATACCGTCAGGAAGGCTGCATTATTGGCTGCCAGTTCTTCAAGCTCCGCCGCATGCCATTTGGGTGGCTCTTGGAATGATTCCTCAGGAGCCATTTCAAACCGTAAGCGATTTACGGTTTCATCTCCGTATTTTACAATAACCTGCTTGGCGCCAGCTTCGTATCCCTTGCGCACCAGCAAGCGTACGAATTCAGCGGTATCAATCATCGCACTGATAACAAATACTTGCCCGGGCTGAACGTTAGCCCCTACTCTTACAGCAAGTTCAGCGTAACGATCCAGTTTTTGTTCAAAACTTAACATATGAGTTCCCTCCAATGATTGAATTTCGATCTGTTGACGCAGGAAAAGAGAGGAGTAAAAACTCCTCTCTCCTAATCACATCAAACCGTTTTAAAATGCCCAGTTTCCTTGCAGGAAGATCGGCTCTTCCGCGCCTTCGGAGGTCACGCCGTGGATGTTCATTTCTCCGGATCCAATCATGAAGTCTACATGAGTGAGACTGGAGTTCATACCACGTTCAATCAACTCTTCTTTGGACATCGTTTTGCCACCTTCCAGACAGAAGGCATAGGCATTACCAATAGCCAAATGGTTGGAGGCATTTTCATCAAACAGGGTATTGTAGAACAAAATATTCGTATCGGAAATTGGTGATTGATGTGGAACGAGGGCTACCTCACCCAGATAGTGTGCACCTTCATCCATCTCGATCAAGTTTTTAAGCGCATCCAGTCCCTGCTCAGCGGTGTAATCTACAATTCGACCGTTCTCAAATGTGAGGGAGAATCCGTCAATCAGGTTGCCGCCGTAGCTCAGTGGTTTCGTGCTGCGCACTGTGCCGTTAACACCGGTTTTCAGTGGAGCTGTGAATACTTCTTCCGTAGGCATATTGGCAATAAAGACATGTCCTTGCTCATTCACACTTCCACCGGATACCCAGATATGGCCTTCTGGAAGTTCGATGGTCAGGTCTGTGCCTGGAGCTGTATAGTGAAGCTTTTTGTATTTCTTGTTATTCAGCAGGTCAGCGCGTGAATCCAGGTTTTGCAAATGGGTTTTCCATTCGGCAACAGCATCCTGCTCACCGATCCGTACCGTTTTGAAAATAACATCCCACAGACGATCCACTTGCTGTGCTTCCGGTAGATCCGGGAACACTTTGGCTGCCCATTCAGGAGAAGGAACGGCCACGATAGACCAGCTGAATTTGTCAGCCATCTGATAAGAACGATATTTTTCAAGCGCTTTGCCGCGCACTTTCTGGCTAGTAATGATCCGTTCCTGAGCAACACCATTCAGCAGATCCGGATTCTCAGCGATGACGTGCAGTACTGCGGCGCCTTCTTCAACGAGTTCAGTCATTTCAGCTGCAAACCATTTCGGTTCAATGGAGAAAGCTTCATCAGGGGCAAGATCGTAATGAAGACGGGTAACCGATTCGTCGCTCCAGTTTACTTTAACCAATTTGGCGCCTTTACCGTAAGCGGCTTTGACGATTAGTCTTACAAAATGTGCTGCCGAGATTGGAGCGTTAACCACGAGCGTCTGTCCAGGGTGGACATTGACACCGACTTGAACAGCCAGTTCAGCATATTGCTGCAGATTCGTTTCGAAAGTATTCATGCTATTTTTTCCTCCAATGTGATAATAATATCGTAGCTTGTTGGCTATTATAGATGTTGTTCAAACACGTATTATAATCCTCATTACAACTATGTAAGGACTCAGAAGGGTTCCTTCATTGAATAAGGTATACGTTGCTACGATATATATTGTACAATTAACCAATAATAATTACCAAACTAGGTTTACCAAAAATGTTGGAGAACCACTGTAGATGAGAGATTAAAGGAGAGAATGATTGTGAATATTGAGATTATAAGTGCTGAAATGCGCCGTGAAGATGAAAAAAGTTTTGTGGGGAATACTGTTTTCCGTACAGAAGGCGAAAAGTCAGTGTATGAAATTACCTTCATGAGCAAGAACGGAAAAGACTGGGACTATAGCTTGCATTTCACGGAACAATCCGGAGATGAAGATGAACTGATGCGTATGGACGAGCTGCTTGAGAATGATGACGACTTGTACAATCAATTGCTCGATGCTGCATTGGAAGCATATCCGGCTTAACAGGCCGAGATGTTCTTGTTCTATTGTGGCGTGTCGATGACTATACTAGACGGTGTATGCCCGAAACAGGGTGTATACCGTCTATTTTATTGGAAATGTTGAATAGATGATCCAGAAAAGGGAAGTCTACGAGATGAATGGAACCAGAGAGACAATCCGCCTAATGGGAGGTAACCGTGAATGGCATCTGACAATCTGATAACAGAAGGGTTGACGGGGCTTGAAGAAGTCGCGCCCGATATCCTGAGTCTGCGCACACTATTCGTTAATGTCGTGTTCATCGGAGAGCCAGGAAGCAGGAACTGGGTCCTCGTGGACACCGGAATGGCGAAATTCACTGATCATATTGTTCAGATTGCAGCAGAACGTTTTCAAGGTCCACCGTCTGCGATCATATTGACTCATGGTCACTTCGACCATGTAGGAACCGTTATCGAACTGGAACAATTCTGGGGTGTGCCTGTGTATGCTCACCCGCTTGAAATTCCGTATTTAACGGGGTTAAAAGACTACCCGCCAGCGGACCCTTCTGTAGGTGGAGGTCTAATGTCCAGGTTGTCATTCGCTTATCCCAATGAGGCAATCAATCTGGATGATCGGATATTCAGCTTACCCAAAGATCATTCCGTCCCTGGCGTATCCGGATGGGAATGGGTTCATACGCCAGGTCATACCCCTGGACATGTGTCGCTTTTTCGGGAAGCTGATCGTTTGCTGATTGCGGGAGATGCGATCATCACAGTGAAGCAGGAATCGCTGTGGAGTGTGTTGCTTCAGGACAAACAGTTGCACGGCCCACCGTCCTATTTCACCACCGATTGGCATGCTGCTCATCAATCGGTTCAGCATATAAGGCATCTCGAGCCGAAACTTGTGATTACCGGGCATGGGCATGCTTTAAGCGGTGATATGCTGAGTGAATCCCTGAAGCAGCTTGATCTGGACTTTGAAGAGAGCACGGTCCCGGAACACGGCAAATATGTGGATTGATTGAACCCTGATATGAATGGTACCCGAGACAGCCGCAGCGGATTGCAGCTGTCTTTTTTCAGCCTTTTTTGTGTTTCCATCATGAATTTGTTCTCTATCATAGATTGGTATTTTGTGCTCGGGCATGATATAGTCGAGCCGTATAATATAACCTTAGTATGCAGGAGGTACATATAACGATGACACAGCAAAATGCAGCATTTGAAGAACAATTTGGAGGGATTCCGGCCGTTTGGCTTCGTTTTAATCAATTTGAAGCGGCAGTTATTCCAAGCGTGGGTGCCAACCTCGTCGCTTTCCGTGATACAGAAAAAGGATTCCGTTACTTGAGAGAGCCGGATCAGGATCAAATGGATGAGTTTATGGCTGCACCTGCGGTCTATGGAATTCCGATTCTTTCTCCACCGAACCGTTATGAAGATGGACGTTTTCCTTGGAATGGTAAAGTCTATCAACTGCCAGTGAACGAACCTGCAACAGGCAACCATTTGCATGGGTTCTTACATGATGCCGAGTGGAAGGTAGAAGGATATGGATCGGACCAGCTGGAGAGTTATGTGCTGCTTAGCCAGGACGTGAAGGAAGGACATACATTCCATCAGTACCTGCCGTTTACGTTCACGGTAACGCTTCGTTACTCTTTGAGCAGCCAAGGACTTCAGCAGCAATTGATCGTTCGTAACAACGGGAAGGAATACATGCCTAATCTGTTTGCATTCCACACCGCGATTGCTGTACCATTTGCACCGGATAGCCAATCCTCGGATTACACGGCCAAAATTACGATTGGACAACGTCGTGAATTGAATGAGCGTTCCCTGCCAACAGGACAATTTCAACCGCTTTCACCAGAAGAAGAACAGTTGAAGAAAGATGGAGTTAGTCCGTTCTTTGCAGCTATGGATAATCATTACACCGCAGAGCCTCAGAATGGACGTAACTATATGGAACTTACGGATCATCGTACTGGAGACAAACTTATATATGATGTGGGTACATCTTACAAGCACTGGATGATCTGGAACAATAACATGGGTGGTGATTTCTTCTGTCCAGAACCTCAGATGAACCTGGTTAATGCCCCGAATGTTGAAGGCATCCCGGCGGAAGAAATCGGTTTGATTGGTCTGGAGCCAGGCGAATTGTTCGAACAGACAAGCCGACTGTATCCAATTGCGTCACAAAAATAAATTCACGCTCGTTTTGCGTTGCGCTTACAATTTTGTCGAAAAGGTGAAAACCTGCTCGTAAATCATGTATAATATGACGAGATACACAAGCTTTGTAGAGACCCAAACCATTTTTTTGGAGGAGGACAAGCAAGTGGAATACCGCATTGAGAGAGATACGTTAGGCGAAATGAAAGTACCAGCTGACAGGCTGTGGGGAGCTCAGACGCAGCGCAGTAAGGAGAACTTTCCGATTGGCCGTGAACATATGCCGATGGAAGTTATACGTGCTCTTGCCATTTTGAAAAAAAGTGCTGCGGCCAGTAACCATAAATTAGGTAAATTATCTGCGGCCAAATCAGATGCGATTGCTTATGCAGCAGACGAGATTATTGCAGGTCGAATTGATGACCATTTCCCTCTGGTTGTGTGGCAGACCGGTAGCGGAACGCAATCCAATATGAATGTGAACGAGGTCATTGCTAATCTGGGTAACCAACTGCTGGAGCAGAAGGGCAAGGAAGAGCGTTTGCATCCAAATGATGACGTGAACATGTCCCAGAGCTCCAACGACACATTCCCAACAGCTCTGCATGTCGCAGGTGTTTTGGCTGTTGAAGATCAACTCTTGCCGGCCATTGCGGTATTGAAAGCCACTTTTGCAGACAAGTCGGATGCATTCAAGGATATTATCAAAATTGGACGTACTCACCTTCAGGATGCTACACCGATTACTCTGGGCCAGGAGATCAGTGGTTGGGAAGCCATGCTGGGCAAGAGCGAGCGCATGATTCGTGAAAGTGTGCAGTATCTGAAGGAGCTCGCGATCGGCGGTACAGCTGTCGGAACCGGAATCAATGCACATCCTGACTTTGGGGATTTCACTGCCAAGGAGATTGGCAAGCATACAGGTAAAGATTTCGTATCTGCACCCAACAAATTCCACGCACTTACAAGTCATGATGAAGTTGTATATGCGCACGGTGCCGTTAAAGCGCTTGCAGCAGATTTGATGAAAATCGCCAACGACGTACGCTGGTTAGCCAGTGGTCCTCGCAGTGGATTGGGAGAGATCCGGATTCCGGAGAATGAGCCAGGCAGCTCCATTATGCCAGGTAAAGTTAACCCAACTCAGAGCGAAGCAATCACCATGGTGGTGACGCAGGTCATGGGGAATGATGCAGCGATTGGTTTCGCGGCAAGCCAGGGTAATTTTGAACTGAATGTATTCAAACCGGTTATCATCTATAACTTCCTGCAATCCGTGCAACTGCTGGCGGACTCCATAATTGCGTTTAATGACAAGTGTGCGGTAGGCATCGAGCCTAACCTGGATCAGATTGAACATAATCTGAACAATTCGCTTATGCTGGTTACAGCGCTCAATCCGCACATTGGTTATGAGAATGCAGCCAAAATCGCGAAGCTTGCACATAAAGAAGGCTTGTCTTTAAAACAGGCAACGTTACAAACGGGCCTGCTTACCGAAGAGCAATTTGATCAGTATGTCGATCCAGCCAAAATGATCGCTCCAAAGGCCTAAAATCAGCCTAAATGAGGAATAAAAATCATTGATGAAGACGACCTGCATAAGCAGGTCGTTTTTCTAATGCAAATCGATGAACTTAAAGCTTGTCAGGCTATACGTATACATATAAACTACATATGCAACAGGTGTATTGAAATTGAATAGGATTCGTATATATTTGGAGGTTTCCGCGTTGTCAAAAACGAGAAGATTTACGATACGCTCCAAAATTCTCTTGGGCTATCTTGTTGTTGTGGTTTTATTTGGTGCTGTCTTGCTGGTTCTTACGGCCCAAATTAATGTCTTGCAGAAGGAAAATGATTTTATCAGTCATCATGATCTGGAAGTACATAATCTGACCAACGCGATTGAAAAAAATGTCTTGAACATGGAAACAGGACAGCGTGGATTCATGATTACAGGCAATGAAAGCTACCTGGAGCCTTATTCCCAAGGCCTCTCCCAGTGGAATTCCAACTATGATCAGTTGAATGTTCTCATTAGTGACAATCCTTCACAGCAGCAGAGTCTGGAGAATATCAAAGCACATATTACACGCTGGATTGAGATCGCTGGGGAACCGTCGGTCAACTTAAAAAAGCAAGGTGATCAAGCCGAGGTTATTGCGTTCTTCCAATCTGACCCGGGTAAAACGGAAATCGATCTGCTGAGATCTCAGCTTACGAGCTTCCGTAACACAGAAATTGCTCTGACGGAAGCAAGAGTAACCGATCTCGCCAGACGAAGTTCCACACTACTGACGATAATGTATACGTTATGGGGGATAATTGCAGCATTATCAATCACCGCCGCGTTAGTAATTTCAGGCAATATTGTCAAAACGTTACGTGATGTTATGCAAACGATCAGTGATATTTCCAAGGGTGGGAACCTGAAACAGCGAATTCAGGTGCGAACCCATGATGAAGTGGGTGATCTGGGGCATGAAACCAACAAGTTGCTGGATGAAGTGCAGGAACAGAATCGCATCAAGGATCAAATTACGGGGATCGCTACACTCTTGCAGAACCCGACCAATCTGGAGGGATTGTCACGTTTGTTCCTGAACGAACTTGCCATCCAGTTTGAAGTGCCTTATAGCGTTCTATATTACTGGAAAGACAATCGACTGCTTCGGGTAGCTGCATATGCTGCGGATGGAGAGAAAGAACGTTCGCTCGGAAAAGTGTCGCTTGCCCCGGGTGAGGGACTTGTCGGACAAAGTGCTGTCGAGAAGCGAGTCTTGCGCATGAATGATCTGCCTCAAAACTATATCCAAATCTCATCGGGTCTTGGACATGCATCTGCCACATCACTTACTGTTGTGCCGGTCCTGTTCGAAGGCAGAACGATTGCGGTAATTGAACTTGCATCAATGAATCCGCTGCAAGAGAAAGACATGAAGTTGATGCAAGAACTGACGGAGATTTTTGGTGTTTCACTACACTCCACCGTCACTCGTATGGAGTTACAGCATTTGTATGACGAGTCACAAGTTCTGAATGAAGAATTACAGGCACAATCGGAGAAACTTCAGGCTCAGACCGAAGAGATGCTGTCTCAGACGGAGGAGCTGCAAATGCAGACCGAAGAACTTCATATGCTTAATGAACGCCTGGAATTACAGAAGAATGCTGCAGAGACCTCAGCCAATGAACTCTCGGTTGTAGCAAATCAGCTGCGAACTAGTTCAGGGTACAAATCCGAATTCTTGGCCAACATGTCCCATGAACTGCGGACTCCGCTTAACAGCATGTTGATTTTATCCGAAATATTGTCTGAAAATAAAAATCAAAACCTGAATAATGAAGAGCAGAACTATGCTTCAGTCATTCACAAGTCAGGTAAAGACCTGCTGAATCTGATCAATGATATTCTGGATCTATCCAAGGTGGAAGCCGGGCAGATGGAAGTGGATTTCGATGATGTCTATCTGGGTAGTCTGCCAGAAGTCATGAATCAGTATTTCTTGAAAACAGCGGAGCAGAAAAGAATAGATTTCCGAATTCAGCTCCAAAGTCCTTTGCCGGAAACGATCGTGACTGATGAGATGAGATTGCACCAGATTCTTCGAAATCTGCTCTCCAACGCATTTAAGTTCACCAGTGAGGGTGAAGTTGCCTTAACGATCTCCAGCATGAGTCTGGCTCATCCGGAAGCCAAAGGCCAAGAGACAGATGTGATTGCTTTCTCCGTTAGTGATACGGGTATCGGGATTGCGGATGACAAACTCTTGCAGATCTTCGATGCCTTCAAGCAGGCGGACGGAGCAACAGCTCGTAAATACGGGGGGACAGGGCTCGGCTTGTCCATCTCTCAATCGCTTGCGACTCTGCTGGGGGGTTCTATCTCAGCAACAAGCCGTGAAGGGCATGGCAGTGTATTCACGCTGTTCCTGCCACTGAGAATGGATGAGCCTGAGACCATGCACACATCCCGGTTGTTCCTGAATGAGGTGGCTAGCACCACCCCGGAAATCAACAAACTCCCTTCATTGACCACGGCTCCATCGGATGTGTTATTAACACCTCTGGAAGAAGCGTTGCTGAGCGGACGCCAAGTGCTTGTCGTTGATGATGATATACGTAATGTATACGCCCTAGCTAACGCTCTTGAGCAATACGGCATGAATGTTATTTCAGCGCAGAACGGATACGAGTGTCTGGAACTGTTGGAGCGCGGAGGAGCAACGCCTGATCTCATCATGATGGATATCATGATGCCGGAACTGGATGGCTATGAGACCACTCGCCAGATCCGTGAACGACTTGGCATGACCCAGCTTCCGATTATTGCGCTGACAGCCAAGGCCATGAAAGAGGATCGGGAAAAATGTATTGCAGCAGGTGCTTCAGACTATCTCAGCAAACCGCTGAATATCAAAGAAGTATTATCCCGCATGAAATTATGGATGAATCACGAAACATTGGAGATCTGATCGTAGTTGAACTAAATCAGATCTCCTGCAGAAACAAAATTATAAAAACCTATGCCGATTACAGGAGGTGCGCTGTAATTAGGTCATAGGTTTTATTTTTTTGTCGTGTAAGCTTTATTCTGAAATTTGATGTTATAATACTTAACAATCAACAAAGTTGAATGGTTGAATATAGATTTAATTAGAAATAAAATCCAGAATTAAGCTGTGGAAACGACAATAACACGATGTTGTGTTATATATATGGGAGGTAGTGTCCATGCAACTTACGGTTAAAGAGGCTTTACAGGTATACCCGTTGTCAGAGGCCAAACTGGTTGCGGGTGGAGAAGGGACTTCACGGATGATGAAATCCGTTAATGTCATGGACGCTCCTGATATCGCGGATTGGATCAAATCCGGAGAGATGCTATTCACCACCGCTTTTATTATGAAAGACAGTGAGACGGATGCATTACGTTTGATGCGACGCTTGAATGAACGCGGCTGTGCAGGACTCGGCATTAAGCTGGGACGTTTCTGGCAGTCCATTCCCCAAGGTATTGTCGAGGAAGCCGATCGACTTCGATTGCCGCTCCTTGAACTTCCCTTTCAATTTACCTTCTCCGACCAGATGAATGCCTTGTTCAAGGCTGAGCATGAACGCAGTAACCGATTGCTGCATGAGGTCGTGCAGAAGCAGAAGAAATTAATGCAGTTTGCGCTGCAACAGCAACCCCACCGGAATGTGTTTGCCGAACTTGCCACAGTGTTGAACTATCCGCTTGCAGTCATTGGTTCTCGTGGACATGTGCTCTATGGCAGTGAAGGCATTGCAGGGGGTGCGGTAACTCAGGGATGGCCATGGAAATCCGTCATGCATCGCGTGAAATGGAATCAAGGAAGCTGTCACCGCGTACCGATTAAGCAAAATGATGAAGAATACGGATCGTTGCTTGTATTTACGGATTCAGCCCTATCGCTTCGAGCAGAAGAAGAATTGTTCCAGCAGGCTGCCGATGTACTGGCCTTCTATATGGATATGACCTATCGTGAGCACATTAATCCGACCGTGCAGGATGAGATGCGCACACTGCTTACACAGTATTTGGATAACAAAATGACCGTTCAGGAATTAACCACCATGAGTGAGAACAAAGGTGTCCATCTGTTCCAGGGAACCTATCAGTGTGTGCTGATCACGCTTGAACCCACTGTATTTGCCGAGGGAAAGCTACTTAAACAGATTCATCGCGAATTGCAATACAATCCGCTGATGCAATTCACGGCCTCACAGCATTTTCAGATCGAGGATGGCATTCTGTCCATCTACACCTGTCCAACAGGGCGAGATTATGGAGAGGAGCTGTCAAGTTTTCTGTTGAGCCGGTTCGGTGATGTTCTGGCAGCGCAAGAAGCGAAAGGAGCACCGGCTCCGCGGTTCTGGATCAGCAAAATGAAACATGAGCCCAAGTCGCTCCGTGAAGCGTACCAGGAGTGCCTGGATACACGACAACTGGCTCGCCGGTTCGGCATGAAAGATCGTGCGCTACAATTTGAAATGCTCGAATTTGCCTACGTGTTCCAACACGTACCGGATAACATCATGGAGAACTACTGCAATAAAGTACTTGAGCCGTTACTTGCCAGGGATGGTGATCCCAATCAGGTGCTGATGAATACATTGGAGTCCTTTATCGAGAATGACGGACTCATCAATGAAGCTGCCAAGCAGTTGTTTGTGCATCGCAACACGGTCACTTATCGTATGGAGAAAGTTGGCAGCTTGCTGCAAATGGACTTTAAGAAGACAAATGATCTGCTGAAGTTGAAGCTGGTATTCACCTTCCGCAAGTTTGTTCGGGATAAAGCCGCTGCAAGACCGCACAATGTCCAACTCTAGACCGCACATTGTGCAACATGACAATACTACGGGTCAGACCCCCAAGAACCGCATTCCCTTGATGGAGTGCGGTTTCTTTATGTTTGAGGATAACGAAAGATGTCCTTGCCGTGCATAGCAAACAAATCGCAACTCTGATGTTATGTTATATTACAAAATTGCGTAAATATTGTTGTCGCGACATTGAACGACACTTAGAATGAAGAACAATAATCCACAACAGACCGGAGGTTCTAACATGAGCGACTTAATTAAACTTGTTAACAACTGGTCTATCACACAGTTCGTGCATACGTTTGGCGGCTTATTTGAGGAATCACCGTGGGTAGCTGAGCGTTCCGGGCTTTCACGACCTTTCGATTCGTTTGAACAGATGATGCATGTTATGACGAGTGTGGTTCAGGCATCGGATGACCAGGTGAAATTGCAACTGCTTCGAAATCACCCGGATCTTGGGGCGCGAATCAGCATGAGCAGCAATTCCGTACAGGAACAAGCTGGTGCAGGGCTAAATTCACTTTCACAGGAACAATTCAACGAACTTCAACAATTAAACAAAGCATATACAAGCCAATTTGGCTTTCCATTCATATTGGCCGTCAAAGGCCATACCGCAAGTTCCATCCTCGAATCCATGCGGCAACGTCATCGCCGAAGCAGGGAAGAAGAATTCGAGACTGCCTTGAAGGAAGTATTCAAAATTGCAGGCATTCGCTTGGAGCAGTGGCTCGCACAGATCGGTCATGAACATGAGTTCGTGAGCAAGCCAGCCGCAGTGCAGCAGCGGACCATGTATTACGGCAAAGGGGATGTGTGGATGTATCGTTCCTACGCCAAGCCGCTGACGGGCATACAGTCGATCCCGGAATCTCCGTTCATGGGACGCAGTAATATTCTGTTTGGATTGAACATTAAGGTCGCTGTGCAGGGCGATGAATTCTTGCCTTCTTTTGCAGAAGGGGATAATTCGCTGGTGGTGGCGACCGATTCGATGAAGAATTTCATTCTCACACATGCAGCGGAATACACAGGGGCAACGGTGGAAGGATTTCTTGCACTGGTAAGTCGACGTTTTCTGGAGACGTATCCGCAGATGACCAAGGTTCAGATGACCGCGGACCAGATTCCTTTTGAAGATATACCGATTGGATTGGAAGGAAGCTATCGACCGAGTGCGCTCGTATTTCGTTATTCGCAGAACGATCGCGCGACAGCTGCCGTGGAAGCAGAACGAACCAATGGCTTGATTGAACTGAGCAACCATTTCAGTGGTGTAGCCGATCTGAGACTAATCAAGGTCAAAGGCAGTGAATTTGCCGGATTCATGCAAGATGAATATACCACTCTTCCAGAGACAAGGGATCGACCGTTATTTATTTTCCTGAACATTAATTGGCGTTATGAAGATCCGAGGGATGGCATCGACGATCAGCGCGGACGGTATGTGGCGGCGGAACAAGTCAGAGATTTGGCTGCTGCTGTATTTCATGAGTGTCGATCCGCTTCTATTCAACATCTGATCTATCAGATTGGACGAAGATTGTTAATTCGATTTGAGCAGTTAAGTGAGGTTTCATTTGAATCCAACAACCGGACCTGGGAGACGGTGCTGGAGGAAGTGAAAGAGGGGGAAGGCAAAGTGTTTACCGAGCCGAGACCGCCATACGGATTCCAGGGTTTCTCGATGACAAGAGATGATCTGGGAGCAGACGGCCGTGATTCCTCGAAAGAAGGTGACGTCTAATGTCGATATCTGGCGGACGAATTACAACACATGTGCTGGATACATCCAAAGGCGTCCCTGCTGCGGGTGTTCGGATCGAACTGTATATCCTGAAGAGGGATGGAGAGCAGGAAACCAAGATAAAAGTTGCTGAGTCGGTGACAAATGCGGATGGGCGTTTGGAGGCGCCACTGCTGGATGGAGGCAAGCTAAAGCAAGCGATATATGAGCTTCAATTCCATGTCGAAAGTTATTACGCACAGCGTTCGTTGGAAGAGTTGGGGCAGGCACTGTGGACGGTCGTTCCAATTCGTTTTGCCGTATCTGATGCATCAAGCCATTACCATATTCCGTTATTGATTGCTCCAGGAGGTTACAGTACATACCGGGGAAGCTGAACATGCACACATCCGGTTCTGATTCAGGGGAGGGTCATCCACATGACAACATTTGATACCATCATTCGGGGGGCCCGGGTGGTGCTGAAAGATCGCGTAGAAGAACTGGATATCGGCATTACTGGTGAGAAAATAACAGCTATATCCGCGCAGCTCGCCGCTGGCGAAGCGACTCGGATCATTGAAGCTGAGGGCCTTACGGCGATGCCGGGCGTGGTGGACATTCATGTGCATTTCAATGAACCCGGACTCGCCAGTTGGGAGGGATTCAGGTCTGGATCGGCATCTCTTGCTGCCGGGGGAATCACGACCTACGTCGATATGCCACTTAACGGCGTACCACCAACCACACGGCCGGAAGCATGGGAGATGAAAAAGAAAGCAGCTGCAGACCAATCATATGTCGATTATGCGTTCTGGGGAGGCTTGGTTCCCGGCAATCGTGATGAACTTGCTCCACTGGCAGGGTTGGGTGCTGCCGGATTCAAGGCATTTATGTCCGAGCCGGGTGGAGAAGGGGAAGACATTTTTGCGAGAGCTGATGACCGTACACTGCTGGACGGGATGCATGAAATTGCAAAATTAAATCGTGTGCTGGCACTTCATGCAGAGGACGAAGGCATGGTTGCCGAACTCGGCACTAAAAGCATTGCGGCGGGAAAGACGGAACCGATGGACTATGTCCAGTCACGTCCTGTGGAAGCCGAAGTCGTCGCGGTTGCCCGGGCGTTGCAATATGGCAAACAGACCGGGTGTGCGCTGCATTTTGTGCACATTAGCACCCGGGAAGCACTGGATTTGATTGCAGAGGCTAAACGGCGTGGGCAAGACGTCACTTCGGAGACATGTCCTCACTATCTGACACTGACCGATCAGGATGTGGTCCGATTGGGAGCTTTAGCAAAATGTGCTCCACCTCTTCGCAGCTTCTCCGAACAGGAGCAGTTATGGGATGCACTGACGTCAGGATTAATTGATGTTATTGCTTCAGACCATTCTCCATGCCCGCCATCCATGAAACTATCCGATAATTTTTTTGAAATCTGGGGCGGTATATCCGGAGCGCAAAGCACACTGTTGATCATGCTGGAGGACGGACATCTTCAGCGAAATATCGACCTCCCGTTGCTCGGAAGAGTGCTCTCCTTGCAACCTGCCAGAAGGCTTGGTCTGGAGAGCAAAGGAGAGATTGCGATCGGCAAGGATGCAGATCTGGTCCTGATTGACTGGGAGAAGAGCACAACCCTGAATACGGAGGATCTGCTCTATACGCATAAACAGAGCCCCTATGTGGGACGTACATTTAACTGTTGTATTACAGACGTGTTCTGCCGTGGGCAGAAGGTATATAACTCGGAATTCGGATTATCTCCTGAACCTATCGGGCGGCACATCGTAGCCTACTCCTCACGTCCCATCGAGGTGGGAACGGAGGAGACGCCATGACAGAGTCTGGAGTATACCGATCATCCGGTACGAATAATCCGCCTATTCCTTTGCCGAATGTGGAACAGGTGGAGCTGCAAGCCATGCTTGACTGGCTCTCGACATATGGTGCGGATGCACAGGGTGGCGTTACAAGACTGTTATATGACTCGGCTTGGTGTGAAGCGCAACACGCCCTCGCAGCCAAGATGCAGGAGAAAGGGCTGTCTCCCGAGTTTGACCAGTCTGGTAATCTGTATGGCACATTGAAGAGCGAAATGGATGAAACAACAACTGGTGCAGAAGCATTACCGATTGTGACCGGATCACATATTGACAGCGTGGTATACGGTGGTAAATATGATGGTGCTTACGGTGTGGTGGCGGGAGTCCTTGCATTGGAGTATTTACAGAAGCATTTTGGAGCACCGAAACGCACACTTCAAGTGGTATCCCTATGTGAGGAAGAAGGAAGTCGTTTCCCTTTCGCGTATTGGGGTTCGCGCAGTATAACAGGAATGACAGTTCTCGAGGACGTAGAGCATTTGAAGGATCAAGACGGCATTACCTTTGCACAAGCGATCCGCGATGCGGGCTTTGGACCCGATAGTGCCTATAGACCTGCCGCGAAAAATTACGGTGCCTTTATTGAGCTTCACATTGAGCAAGGTCAGGTTCTGGAACGTCTTGGACATTCGATTGGGGTCGTATCCGACATTGTAGGTCAGAAGCGGTTCAGTATCACCGTAAGCGGGGAAGCGAATCACGCAGGAACGACACCGATGTCCTGGCGCAAAGACGCACTTGCCGGAGCTGCCGAGATGATTACTGCGGTAAGAGGTATCGCATTGGATGCAGGCGAACCGCTCGTAGCCACGGTTGGGCGAATCACGGCCGATCCGGGTGTTGGGAACGTGGTTGCAGCCCGGGCGGTATTTTCACTGGATATTCGTCATATTCGGCAGGAGAGTATCGATCGTTGCTGGCAGGAGATGCTCCAGGCTTTTAGTCGAATCGCAGCCGAGCAGCAGCTCGGACTGGACTGGGAAGAACATCTATCTGTCACACCCATCCCCATGAATGCGCAGATGATCTCGGACATTCAAAACATCTGCGAGCAGGAGCAATTGTCCTACTGGCCCATGCCAAGCGGTGCCGGACATGATTCGCAGATTTTTCAGCCGGCTTGTCCGACAGCGATGATCTTTGTACCGAGCCAGGATGGTATTAGTCATAATCCACTTGAATATACAGCTGAAGCAGACCTGATGCACGGTTTTCGGGTTCTGGTCCAGCTACTCTATAAATACGGTTACGGGAGTTGAATGAAGATGTCCAACTATAAAGAGTTATCTCCGTCCTTGCGGACCATTATGACCCCGGGCCCCGTTGAGGTTGATCCGCGTGTGCTAAGAGCACTATCCTTTCCGATCCTGGGGCAGTTTGACCCGGAGTTCACATCTTTGATGAATGAGACGATGGCGATGCTGCGTGAGCTATATATGACAGATAACGAGTGGTGTTATCCAGTAGATGGCACATCCCGTTCAGGCATTGAAGCTGTGTTGGTCAGTCTGATTCAGCCCGGTGACAAAGTTCTCGTCCCGATCTACGGGCGATTCGGACATCTGTTGGTTGAGATCTCGGAACGCTGTGGTGCGGAGGTCGTCTTCTTCGAAACGGAATGGGGAACGGTATTTGATCCGGAAGAAGTGATCAAGGCGATCCATGCCCATAAACCGAGTCTGGTTGCGATGGTTCACGGTGAGACTTCCACGGGGCAGATGCAGCCCCTTGCCGAGATTGGCAAAGCCTGTCGCGAACTCGATATATTATTCGTTGTAGATGCTGTGGCGACCATCGGTGGCACGCCGGTGAAGACGGATGCCTGGCATCTGGATGCGGTGATGGGCGGCACCCAGAAATGCCTGTCTGTTCCTTCGGGGATGGCACCTCTCACGTACAACAGTCGTGTGGAGCAGAAACTGATGAGCCGTAAAACAGTTGAACGCGGACTGCGAGATGCAACCAGTGCGCTGGCAGAAGGCCGCACGATTGCCAGTAATTATTTTGACCTGAGCCAATTGCAGGATTACTGGAGTTCAGCACGGTTGAACCACCATACGGAGGCCACCTCCATGCTCTACGGTCTTCACGAAGGATTGCGCATTCTGCTGCAGGAAGGATTGGAGGCCAGATTCCAGAGACATCTTGTGAATGAACGTGCGTTGGTCGCCGGAATTGAGGGAATGGGACTGCAATTGTATGGGGATATGTCCAGTAAACTTCCGGTGGTTACTTGTATCACGATTCCGGAGGGGATCGATGGTGAGTCGGTGCGCAGCATGTTGCTGAGCGATTTCGGCATTGAGATTGCCAGTTCATTCGGCCCGTTAAAAGGGCAAATCTGGCGGATCGGTACAATGGGATTCAGTTGCCAGCGCAAGAACGTACTTCATGTGCTCGGAGCGCTGGAAGCTGTTCTATTACGTCATCGTCATGTACTACCTGCTGGTGAAGCAGTGCAGGCCGCATTGGATGTGTATGCAGGGAAGGAGGGTGCCTTATGTTAAACCAGATGCCAATCTCCAGAGAGGTTATGGTCACCTCTCCTCATTATCTGGCGAGTGCAGTTGGAAGCTCTATCCTCCAGCAGGGCGGGAATGCTTATGATGCTGCTGTTGCGGTCAGTGCAGCTCTGGGTGTGGTATATCCGCATATGACCGGACTTGGAGGGGATGCCTTCTTCCTGATTCATGATGGAGCCAGCGGTGAGATTACCGCCTACAACGGAAGTGGCCGCTCATCCGCAGGCATTCATGCCGATACGTTCAAAGCGATGGGCATGAGTGCCATCCCCCAGCGCGGTGTGCTTAGTGCCATTACGGTCCCTGGAATGGTGGATGCCTGGTGGGAAGTCTGGTCCCGGTACGGTAAGTTACCGTGGGAGCAACTGCTTGAACCCGCAGCACAGTATGCGGAAAAAGGATGCCCTGTATCCCGAAATCTCCGCCTGTGGATGGAAAGGGATGAAGATCTCATTATGGGGCATACACCCCTGCGAGCGGTATTTGCCCCGTTGGGTACACTTTTGCAGGAAGGCGATCTGCTGATTCAGCTTGAACTCGCTGCCTCCATTCGTCTGATTCAGACGGGGGGAAGAGACTCTTTTTATACAGGAGAGCTTGCGGATCGTCTGACTTCGGCTATTCGTGAGGATGGGGGCATGCTTGCACCAGCGGACTTTGCAGGTCATCGTGGCGAGTGGGTGAAACCGGTTAGTACGGGGTATCGTGGCTATGAAGTTCATCAGATGCCGCCCAACTCGCAGGGATTCTCGATGCTGATGATGTTAAATATGCTGGAGCATACGGATCTGTCCTCTGTAGCACGTACCTCACCTGAATTCTATCATCTGATGGCGGAAGTGGTGAAAAAGGCGTTTCGGGATCGTGACCGTTATCTGACAGACCCGGATTTCAGGGACATTCCGCTGGATCATCTGTTATCCAAGGGTTATGGAGACCAATTGTGGAATGAGATTCAGGCTGCTCCACCTGTGGCACAGCCATTTTTGTCCAAAACGATAGGTCAGGACACGGCATATGCAGCGGTTGTCGATAGCGAAGGCCATGCCGTTTCGTTCATTCAAAGCCTGTATTTCGACTTCGGTGCCGCCTATGTTCCAGGAGATACGGGAGTCATTATGCAAAACCGGGGGTCCTTTTTCTCCTTAGATCCGAGAGATGCCAATGTACTGGAACCGAACAAACGCTCATTCCACACCCTGATGCCGGGCCTCGTTACACGAGATGGCAAACCTTATATGCTCGTGGGCACGCAGGGCGGAGAAGGCCAGCCGCAGACGCAATTATCGGTGCTTACCGGAGTGCTTGATTACGGGCTCAACATCCAGGAAGCGATCAGCCTGCCACGTTGGGTGTACGGACGTACCTGGGGTGAAGAAGGCGATACGATGCGTGTGGAGAACCGATATCATGATGACGTATGTGCAACCCTTGCCCAGTGGGGACATAACGTTGAAGCCAGAGCGCCGTGGGACGGGATAATGGGACAGTCGCAAGGCATTGTCATTCGGGAGGACGGCATGATTAGCGGCGCAGCAGATCCTAGAGGCGATGGTATGGCTATCGGATGGTAACAGACAGCGATCGGAAGGTTAGTCTGTCATCGGAGTGCAAGTGTAAATATCTATGAGTTGAACGATACAGACAGACACAGATAGGGGAGATTGGCATGGGAACGATCCTGCTGAAGGGCGCACAGCTTGTGACGATGAATGCAGAAGAGGAAGTGTTCATCGGAGATCTGTTGATTGAGGATAACAAAATCAAGGAGATTGCAACACACATCGACGTTCAAGCTGATCAAGTCATTGATGCTCGCGGTAAAGTGTTATTGCCAGGCTTTATCCAGACGCATATTCATCTGTGTCAGACCTTGTTCCGTGGACGTGCGGATGATCTGGAACTGATGGATTGGCTCCGTCAGCGCATCTGGCCACTGGAAGCAGCGCATGATGAGGAGTCTGTATATTATTCTGCGATGCTTGGACTTGGCGAATTGATCTCCAGCGGAACGACGACCATTCTGGATATGGAGACGGTACATCACACGGACTCGGCGTTTCAGGCGATGGCACAGAGCGGCATCCGGGTCATCTCCGGCAAGGTGATGATGGATCATGGAGACGAGGTTCCAGAACCCCTGCGTGAGAATACAGCAACTTCATTGCAACAGAGTGTGGATCTGCTGGAGAAATGGAACGGCTTTGGCGGCGGACGCATTCAATATGCTTTCTGTCCACGCTTCGTTGTATCGTGTACCGAGGAATTGCTGATAGAAGTGCGCGACCTGTCCAATAAATATCATGTCAAAGTCCACACCCATGCTTCCGAGAATCGCGGAGAGATCGAACTGGTCGAACACGAACGCGGGATGCGCAACATCGTATACCTCGATCATATCGGTCTGGCTACCCCCAGATTGGTGCTGGCACACTGTGTATGGCTGAGTGAGGAAGAGAAGGAGATCATCCGCAAGCGCGGTGTGAAAGTCACTCACTGCCCTGGATCGAATATGAAACTTTCTTCCGGGGTAGCTGATATTCCAGATCTGCTGAATCGTCAGATCGCGGTTGGGATTGGGGCCGATGGTGCCGCGTGCAACAACAATCTGGATATGTTTCAGGAAATGCGCCTCACAGCTCTGATGCAGAAGATTCCTCATGGTCCAACCGTGATGGATGCCCGGACTGTATTGCGTATGGCTACCATGGGTGGTGCAGAGGTGCTCGGCATGTCGAAGGAAATCGGCAGTCTCGAAGTGGGCAAAAAGGCAGATATGTTGCTGCTGGATCTGGATGATTTCCACACGTACCCTTCCTATGAGACGGATGTCTATTCCCGCGTAGTGTATTCCGCAACACGTAGCTGTGTGGATACCGTTATTATTGACGGAAGTATTGTACTCAAGAATCGTAAGATTCAGACGATTGATCGTGGCATTGTGCTGCGTGAGTCGGATAAGAGTATTGCGAGATTGATGAAACGTATCTGATCGAAGGAAGTTTATGCAATTCCAGAAAGGATGGAGACCGCTATGGAAATGCATGATCTGTGTGCAATTGCAGCCGGTGAACCGCGCTGCGTGCTCGCAACAGCAATCAAGGTAGAGGGTCATGCTTACCGTAAGCAGGGAGTCTCTATGCTGTTGACTGAGGATGGCAAAATGTATGGCAGTATCAGTCCGGGATGTCTAGAGAGTGATCTTCAGGCCCGGGTGAGCCATGTGTTGGATACGAAGCAGATGGAATTCGCGGAGTACGACATGCGTCCCGAAGATGATCTGTCCTGGGGGGAGACAATTGGCTGCGGCGGACTCGTTGTTGTGTTGCTTGAACCTGTATGTGGTGAACTCCGATCTACTTTGCAGGAGATGCATGAGTGTTTGCAATCCGGGGCTGCAACAGCGTTAACCCGAACGTTCCAAGATGATTATACGAGGGTGGAATATGATTGGAAACGGACTGAGCCTGCGGACACGAGGCACGAGCCAATTTTGCGCCCTTCGCTTGTGCTTCGTCATGATCGCGTGGCGAATCATAATTTAGGGCCAATGCAGGCTGAAGAACAGCACAGCAGAGGGGATACCAAGCATGAACATTTGGCTGTAACACCACATTCTCCCGACATACCTCGCCTTACACTCGTGCCTGAAGTGGTACCAACTACGTCAAACGGATCTCATTCATCCCATCTGTCCGCTGATTCACAATATTTCTCTGAGGCTGACATACCGACAAACGATGCGGTTTCAAAAAATCCCTGGGGCCTCCCGCAGCAACTTACTTCGCTGTACGCTCCTAAACCTCGCCTGATTATCATCGGAGCCGGGAATGATGTTATTCCTGTTGCCAGACTTAGCCGATCCGCAGGATTTCGTGTTGTGGTAGCGGATTGGCGAGAGTCCTTATGCACCTCGGAACGATTCCCTGAAGCTGAGCTAGTAGTGGGATTCCCGCGTGAGATCATGCCTCTGTTAGACGTGAACAAAGGGGATTATTTGATTTTAATGAGTCACAATTTCCCCCGCGAACGTGAACTGTTGGTGATGTTAGTGGACTCTGAGTATGCGTATCTTGGCATCATGGGTTCGAAAACACGAACGGCCCGCCTCCTCGATGGTTTACCATCCTTGAAACATATTCATTCTCCCGTCGGCTTGAGTATCGGTGCAGATGGTCCAGAAGAGATCGCCATCAGTATTGCAGCTGAATTGATCGCATGCAAACATAAGGTTTCTTCCTTGAGTTCTGAGGTACAGAAAGGGAGCGTTGCACATGCGAATGACGGGCATTGTTCTGGCGGCAGGTAAGAGTCTTCGCCTTGGTCGGGATAAACTCTCGGTTGTCATGCCTGACGGGAGGTCCCTGGCTGCATGGTCACTGGAAGCTGCGCTGGATTCGGATCTGGAACAAGTGGTCTGTGTGGTCAAACCGGAAGATTCGTTGGCATGGTTGCCAGTAAAATGGTTTGATTCTGCCACATATACGTATCATCCTACAGCCAGACTTCGAATTGTAGTCTGTGCTGACTATGCCAGTGGTATGGCCAATTCTCTTCATTCTGGCGTATTGTCCGCCATGGAGTACAAACCGGAGGGCATCCTCATGCTGCTGGGGGATCAGCCTTTATTACAAGCACAGGATATCAATCGTGTGGCTGCAGCACTAGCTAGCCACAAGCTATGTGACTATGTCGCAGCTACCGACGGAGAGGGGGGCAAGCCGCCCGTCGCTTTTCGCTCCCATATGTTCGGGCCTCTGTTGTCTCTGCATGGAGATGAGGGGGCGCGCAAGATTATGCGCAGTGCCAACTATTCAGGTATACATGTACCTTTGCCTGAGAAGCGTTTCTGGGATGCGGATACGGAACCGGAATTGGAACGCATTTTGAATGATGTATTTGAATCGAATAAGACAGACTCATGAATAGGAGAAGATGAATAATTATGTTTAATTTAATGACATGAACAGGTCAGCCAGGCATTCTGGTTGGCCTGTTTGCCTTCTTTTATCATGTGATGAATGAAAGGTTGTGTTAGCTTTCGATAGATCATGATGCATCGAGCACAATTCAAACACGGGTTTTATACATTTATCCAAAACGATGTGAAGGTAATTGACGTTGTTGCTGAACTCTCATATGATTTGAAGAATTATTTGGATCATACGGTTGAATTTCCTGCTCATGGAAGAGAGAGAAAGGGGATGCAGCGATGGTAACACCGGCATACGGTTCTGGAGCCATGCCATCGGTATGGCAGCCTGAGAATCTGCAAGAACTGCAAACGTTGAGAAGTAGAATGAAGGGAATATGTTGTTACACGGCAGGCGGGACATTACTGCGAACCCAGTGGGAGGGCGGCTTGGTTCCTGCACCTGAACACATGATTAGCCTGGCTCGTATTCCTGAAATGAGCGGTATATCAAGTCAGGGAGATGAGATGGTCATTGGCGCAATGACCCGATTAAAGGAATGTGCTACAGAAGCCTTGCTGCATCAACTACCCATCCTGCAAGAAGCGGTGAATGCAATTGCTGCTCCTTCCATTCGCAATGTGGCAACTATTGGCGGGAATATTGTATCCGGAGTAGGAGATACGTTGCCTGCTTTGCTTGTATATGATGCGGAGCTGCACTGGTTGACTGACAACGGCATCGAGATCCGCAGTGTGTCATCCTGGCTTCGAGGTGGACGGGATGGAAGTCGGAATCCAGGTGATGTGTTGATTTCCATTCATATTCCGATGAGACCGTCATCTATGTTCGATGTGGTGGGTGAGCATATACCTGCTACACGAGAAGTTTCCTTTTACCGCAAGCTGGGTCGACGGGAGACGTTCAGTGCATCGCTGGTGACGGTTGCGTTGTATGGAGAGATGGACTCGGATAATCGCTGGACCAAGATTGCGATTGCAGCTGGTGGGGGCTCAGGCATGGCGATGCGACTTCTGGAGTCTGAACAACAGCTTCTTCGTGGCAAAGCTTCTGTAATGCAAGCGGCGACTCTCGCAGCTGCTGTAGCTAGTGAATTTACGACGTATGGCGATGCATTTGCAACAGAATATTATCGCAAGCAGACCGCGGGCAACATGCTTGGCGCCGGGCTATGGGAAGCACTTCACGAATAGAAGAATTCGATCAAACAAAGGGGGAGAGGGATCATGCTGCTGAATCGGGAACAGAGCGGGAAACGCTGGCACCTGCGGCCAGATGGGGCACCCAAAGTAACTGGCCAGCTTCAATATCTGACGGATATGACGCTACCTGACATGATTCATGGCAGAGTATTGCGAAGCGAATATCCTCATGCTCGCCTATTGTCTATAGATACTTCGGAAGCTGAGGCGTTGGAAGGTGTGTACGCGGTCCTGACTTCCAAAGATGTGCCTGGTCTGAATCGTTTTGGCATTGCGACCCCGGACCAGCCTGTGTTCTGTGAGGATATCGTGCGTTATGTCGGTGACGCCATTGCAGCGGTTGCTGCGGATTCTCCGGAACGTGCGGCCCTCGCACTGGACGCGATCCGGGTAGTGTATGAAGAACTCACGCCACTGGATAGTACAGATGCTGCATTGGCTCCCGGCGCACCAGAGTTGCATGAGCATGGTCCAGGTAATGTGCTGCATCGCACGGAGATCAAACGTGGAGACGCCGAGGAAGCCTTTGCGACATGTGATCATATCGTGAAAGAGACGTATTATACGCCTCGCCAGATGCATGCATACATGGAGACAGAAGGTGGCCTGTTTGTCCCGGACGAAGAGGGGCGGCTGAATGTGTACGCGGCAACGCAACATGGCTATAAAGACCGGATGCAGCTTGCGCGCATCATTGGCTGTCCTGAAGAAGAGATCCGGGTGGTGTCTTCACCGATTGGTGGGTCATTTGGCGGAAAAGATGAACTAAACGTACAGCCTTATGGTGCATTGCTGGCCTTAAGATGCGGAGGTCCTGTGAAAATGCATAATTCACGCAAAGAATCCGTCCGTGCAGGACTGAAGCGGCATCCGATGAAAATTGAAATGCAGACCGGCATGAGTCGAGAAGGCATCATACAGGCGCATCGAGTCCGCATTACAGCAGATACCGGAGCGTATGCCACACTTGGTGCACCCGTGCTGAACTTCTGCACCGAGCATTGCCTTGGACCATACGCCATTCCGAATGTGGATGTGGAAGGCGTATCTGTATACACGAATAATGGGCTGTCAGGTGAGTTTCGCGGATTTGGCGGGAACCAGGCGATTTTTGCCATGGAAGGTCAGATGGATCGGCTTGCAGCAATCATGAACATGGACCCTTGGGAATTCCGCAGACGCAATATGAGGGAAAAGAATGATCCCGGGCCGCTAAATCAACGGATTCTGGTCACGGATGGACTGTCCCAAGTATGGGAGGCATTGGATCGTTCCGAATTATGGCAAAAACATCAAAGTCCCCCGGCAGATCCTTCTCTGCCGCCCTGGATCAAACGTGGTGTGGGAGCAGCCATCGCGATGCACGGTGCAGGGCTCGGTTACGGTATTCCGGACCCTGCGGGAGGGCGTCTGTCCCTGAATAACGAAGGCAAGATTGAGGTGGCGTTCAGCTACGAGGAATTTGGGCAGGGGCTCGTTGCAACGCTGGAAATTATGCTATGTGATCTGTTCCAATGCAGTACGTCGGATCTCAGTATCATCATTGGAGACACGGATCGTGTGCCACACAGCGGTTCAAGTACCGCTTCGCGTTCAACAACCATGGCCTGGATGGCTCTGCAGCGGTTGCAGACTCCGTTTCGTTCCCGTGTTCTCACTGTCGCGTCTGAAATGTCGGGCATTCCGGCGGAGCAACTGGTGACAGGACCTGGCGGTGTATGGCGTAAAGACCAGCTTCCTGGTGAAACTCCTGAAGTGGAAACAGCTGGGCAAGGGGAAGGAACGAGCGAGAAGGAGGAAATGCAGGCGCTGAAGGGAATGGATCAAGATTCTGAAGCTGGGTTCGATTCTGTAGCAAAAGAAGGAGTTCGCTCATGTGTTGTGGTTTCGTATGCGGAGCTTGTCATGCAGGGCGATGCCGATGAATGGATTTTCGATACAAAGTTTGATTACCCAACTACACCGGACAACGTGGTAGGCGGTCATTATTTGTATACGTACGCGGCTGTTGCGGCAGAGGTGGAAGTGAATACCTTGACCGGCGAAACCAAGCTGCTGGATACACGCCATGTTGTGGCGGCAGGCCCGGTTATCAACCCTATGGGCTTCATTGGACAGATTGAAGGCGGCAGTGTCATGGCCCTTGGATTTACGTTGAGCGAGGATGCGGTCATGCAGGACAGCCGCTATGTAACCACGAATCTCGACACCTATCTGATCCCAACCATTCAGGATATCCATACGAATCTGGAGGTTGAGGCTATTGAAGATTTGCCCGAGGGTGATTCATTCGGCCCGAGAGGCATCGGTGAGATTGGTTCCGTAGCGCTTGCGCCGGCCATTACAGCCGCAATTCATCAGGCGACAGGCGTATGGATTAACCGTCTTCCTGTACCGAGGGAACAACTGGTCAGACCTTTAAATGTACCTTTGCAGGAGGGAGTGAGTCCATCATGAGTAAACCACTTGAAAACAACTGGACAGCCGTTGTGAATGGTGAACAGAAACATCTGGAGATCGCCCAAACAACCCGACTTGTCGACGTGCTCCGGACTCATTTGCAGCTGACGGGTACCAAAGTATCCTGCGAAGTTGGTCGCTGTGGTGCATGTATGGTGCTGATCGATGGGGAGCCCGTGAATTCCTGTCTAATGATGGCTTATCAATGTGAAGGCAGTGACATCACGACCATTGAAGGCCTACACGGCGAAGAGAAAGGCGCTCTGCATCCGATTCAACAGGCTTTTGTGGAGGAAGGTGGTTTCCAGTGTGGGTACTGTACTCCCGGCATGGTGATCTCCACTAAAGCATTGCTGGATGCACATCCAGAGCCGTCACAAGAACAGATTGAAGCAGGACTGTGTGGGAACCTGTGTCGATGTACGGGATACGGGGGCATTATTCGTGCGGTACGCAAGGCAGGAGAACGTTGTTCACTAACGGAAACATCTGCCGAGGGAACCGCAAGTTAAGCCGAGATATAGACCGAAGACATAAGTAAGGGCAATTGTAGAAAGTACTTGAAAAAGCATCCGAACCGGAATGCTTTTTTTGCTTTTATCAGGGTTTCTGCCAAACACACAATCAATGATATGTTTAAGTTCATAGCCGATTTTGTTAGATTTTGAACCGTTTTCGTCAAAAACCATAAGTCCACTGAAATTAGGGAATAAGTGTTTAAAGTACTGGTATAAAAGAAGTTTCAACATTTACATTCACCATATATTTACAAATATTGATGCACATGCTATGTTTACTATGAAAGCGCCATCATGAATGGGTTCATTGACATTTCATTATCATATTTCACTTGGGAAGGAAGATGGAATTGATGAAAAATTTGCTCAAAAAGGCAACCGCAATGATGCTGGCATTGGCCCTACTGCTTGGATTAATGACAGCGCCCGTTCATGCAGACACCCCACTGTTCACCATCGAAAGCGAAAATGCGCAGCTCACCCCGGATCTTCAAGTGGTTACTTCAATCTATGGACAACCCAAGCCCGGATTCTCGGGGGATGGATTTGTCTGGATGCAGAACTCTGGCACATTAACCTTCACAGTTACTGTCCCGGAAACCGGCATGTACGCGATCTCCACTCGATATATGCAGGAGCTCAGTGCCGATGGCAGGTCACAAAATTTAAACGTGAATGGTGTTACCAAGGGGGCGTATATGCTACCTTACACAACAACGTGGTCGAATTTTGATTTTGGTTTTCATAAGCTGAACCAGGGTACCAACACGATTGAGCTAAAGGCTGGTTGGGGCTTCGCTTATTTTGACACCTTCACGGTGGATCATGCTGATCTGGATCCCCTGAATGTGCAACCAGTTCTCACTGATCCTGAAGCTACACCGGAAACTCAAATTTTGATGAATTATTTAACGGAGGTATACGGAAACAACATTATTTCTGGTCAGCAAGAAATCTACGGAGGAGGGAATGACGGAGATACAGAGCTTGAATTCGAGTGGATTCATGATCTTACCGGAAAGTATCCGGCTATCCGCGGCTTTGATTTGATGAACTATAATCCGTTGTATGGTTGGGAGGACGGTACAACCGATCGCATGATTGATTGGGTGAATAACCGTGAAGGCATCGCAACAGCTTCCTGGCATATCAATGTACCTCGTAATTTCAATACGTATGAGCTCGGGGACTTTGTGGATTGGAAAGAGGCTACCTACAAACCGACAGAAACGAATTTTAATACAGCGAATGCGGTAATTCCCGGTACCAAAGAGTATCAATACGTGATGATGACTATCGAGGATCTGGCAGAACAATTGCTGATTTTGCAAGACAACAACGTGCCGGTTCTGTTCCGTCCATATCATGAAGCAGAAGGCAACGGCGGGCTGAACGGGGAAGGGGCATGGTTCTGGTGGGCTTCGGCAGGCGCAGAAGTGTACAAAGAGCTATGGGATCTGCTGTATACCGAACTTACCGAGACGTATGGCTTGCACAATCTGATCTGGACCTACAACAGTTATGTATACAGTACTTCTCCTGCCTGGTATCCAGGCGATGACCAGGTAGATCTCGTTGGATACGATAAATACAATACGATCTACAACCGTTATGACGGTTTGTCTGGCGTACCGAATGAGGATGCGATTACCTCGATTTTCTATAAGCTTGTTGAGTTGACGAACGGTACGAAAATGGTAGCCATGACGGAGAACGATACCATTCCAAGTGTGAAGAATCTGACCGAAGAGAAATCAGGATGGCTGTACTTCTGCCCTTGGTATGGCGAGCATCTGATGAGTTCTGCGTTCAATTACCCGGCAACCTTGAAAACGCTTTATCAAAGCGATTATGTCATTACTTTGGATGAGCTGCCGAATCTAAAAGTTAACAATCCTAACCCTAGTGCATCCATCACACCTGTAAACGTTGAATTTGACAAATACACACCCAATCAAAGCGACAAAACCGTAACCGTGAATGCGAACGGCAATACGCTGACTGCTCTTCGGGCAGGCAACAGTGCGTTGACCGAAACGACGGACTATACCTTGAACGGAAGCACATTGCTGCTGAAAAAGGCATATCTGGCGACATTGCCAGTTGGAGAGCATTCGATTGTTCTGGATTTTAATCAAGGTCAGGACCCTGTGTTAAAAGTCAAAATTGTGGATTCGACACCGGGTACGAATGCTGTGATTTCTCCTGTGAATGCAACATTTGATAAAGCGACGAATCCCGCGCAGGATATTAACGTCTCTCTCACCCTAAATGGCCGTCAGCTTACAAGCATCACGAAGGGGAATGCTACGCTTGTATCAGGTCAGAATTATACAGCGTCCAGCTCTGCTGTTGTTCTGAACCAATCCTACCTTGCTACACTGCCGCTGGGCGAGAACGTATTAACCTTTCACTTTAATGGAGGCAATAACGCTGTACTTACAGTGAATGTAGTAGACAGTACGGTTATTGTACCTGCCGGGGATTTGACGATCCAAGCGTTTAACGGCAATACGAGTGCATCCACCAACGGCGTCTCACCCAAGTTCAAATTGGTCAACTCAGGCAATTCGGCTATTCCGTTAAGTGATGTAAAACTCCGGTATTACTATACCATTGACGGGGAGGAAGCCCAGAGTTTCTGGTCCGACTGGGCCAGTATGGGCAGTGCGAATGTAACGAGTCAATTCGTTAAACTTGCGACTCCAGTAGCCGGTGCCGATCATTATCTGGAAGTGGGCTTTACAAGTGCTGCGGGGACGCTGAATGCAGGCCAGAGCGCAGAGATTCAAGCTCGTTTTTCCAAAAACAATTGGTCGAATTACACCCAGACTAACGATTACTCGTTTAAGGCATCTGGCAGTCAGTTCGCAAACCATGATAAGGTCACCGGGTATGTGAATGGTCAGCTGATATGGGGAATTGAGCCGTAAAGGTAGAAAGAACGTTTAGTGAGCTGGACCAGGGTTGAAACCTCTGATCCAGCTTTTTATTTTGTAGACGGTGAACACTCGTTAGATCGAATGTTCTTTCTCATGCTCAGTGCTCGACGATGTAACCATGTCTGTTAATATGCGATCTATTATCTTTTTCGTATGGCCCATGATGAACTGAAGGAGAAGACCTGCAAAACATACGGTTAGCAACGTTCCAAGCCCGATCGGCCCACTGAGCAGAAACGCCAGAATCAAAAATACAAGGTAAATGAATGTTCTCGATATAAATAAAGGAGTTCGAGTGAGTTCATGCAGGATTAATGTTAAGCGGTCAATCGGAATGGGTGCGAAATTAGTCTGTAAGTAGATTGCTGTGCCGATACTGATGATCACTAAACCAATGATAAAAATCATTAATTTGGTGTACCAAACTTCGGGCGTAATCAAGAAATCAGATACATAAAGCCAGATATCAATCCCGACACCTGTAATGAATGCGGTGATGAGCCCCAGAAGTTCGGGTTTTTGCTGCTTCAACAGCGAATTGCATCCGATTAACAGGAAAGCAAGGATGACTTCCCAGCTTCCTACACTTAGGCCTACTTGTTGTGACAACCCTACCAACAGTGCGTCAAACGGTGAAGTACCCAGTTCAGATTGAATGGTAAGGGAAATACCAAGCGTTAAGATTAGAATACCTGCGACAAAAAGAACATATTTCAATTCATTCAACCTCTTCTTCTATATTATGTTGCAAATACAACAAAATTGAGTTAAATTCAATGTAATACTTTTTTATTGCATTTGCAACAAATGATTAACTTGATAAAGGGATGTGATTATAGATGACGATTCGTATAGGGATATGTACCATCGAACAGGTGTGTGAACTGCAGGAGATTAGTTATGAGACGTTTAATGAAACGTTTAAAGCGCAGAATTCGCCTGAAAATATGAATGCTTATCTGAACAAGGCGTTTAATCGGGAACAATTAGAGAGTGAGCTATCCATTGCGGATTCACAATTTCTTTTTATTTATGTCGACAATCAAGTTGCTGGTTATATGAAGGTGAATATCAATGATGCTCAATCTGAGAAGATGGGGGAGGAATCCCTTGAGATCGAGCGGGTATACATCAAGAAAGAGTTCCAAAAACATGGGCTTGGTAAAGTGATGCTCCAAAAAGCCATAGAGATGGCAACTGAACATCACAAGACGAATATTTGGTTAGGCGTGTGGGAGAAAAATGAAAATGCCATCGCATTTTATGAAAAGATGGGGTTTGTTCAGACCGGAGCCCATGCCTTTGTTATGGGAGATGAGGAACAGATTGATTTGATAATGACCAAAACGATACTGTAACGAGTTCATAGAGGGAAAAGCCTGGGGAGAAAAAATGCTAAATGCAGAATTCTTTCGGGCTTTTTTATCTTTTGCTAGAACCGTTGAATAATAAAATGAAGAAAGTGAAGGATAATATTACATAACAAATATTATGTAAACTTATTATTTTCGATGACCTTCATAAGCTGCATCTATAGCATTTGTAAGAGCTAAAGGTCTGATTAATACATAAATGACATCCAAATTTAGCTTGATAACATTGAAGGAAGCAGATTGATCTCGGCACATATCATTACAATTTATTAGTGTATTTCTGCGTTTGCAGAGCCTACCGAAAATCGTTTTCGCTCGTAGTCAGTCGGAGACCTTTACGTTCTTAATATTCACTATAAAAGTTGTATATACCCTATGTTAACAGACTTATTAGGTGTGAAATGAATACCCAAAATCACTAAATTGAACAATATGGATTTTTGTAAGGTAAGTGGGAATTAAGATTAATATTTCAGTTGAGAAATTAGCTAAATTGGATTCCTAAAACCATCCGAAAAAAGCTACAAAATCAACCGGATTATAAATTGGAAAAACAAGGGAAAAATCGCGAAAAAGGCGCTGCTACGCTGATTTTAGATCAATTTCATATGGATTTGCGATGGATTTAGTACCGCTTTCACGTTATGCTTTTGGAAACTGGAAAGGAAGTGGGAAAAATGGAACGCGAACTGGCGTTGGAAATTGTCAGAGTAACAGAATTGGCTGCGTTAGCTTCAGCACCCTGGATGGGGCGAGGCGACAAGAACAGTGCAGATGAAGCGGCTACTTTGGCCATGCGCGCCATGTTCGATTCCGTGTCTATTCGCGGCACGGTGGTAATCGGTGAAGGAGAAATGGATGAAGCACCCATGTTGTACATCGGCGAGGAAGTGGGCAATGCTGAGGGCCCTGAGGTTGACGTGGCTGTAGACCCGCTCGAAGGTACAGAAATCGTGGCCAAAGGACTGAACAACGCTCTATCGGTTATTGCAGTGGCGGGAAAAGGTAACCTGCTCCACGCACCGGACATGTACATGGAGAAACTGGCGGTAGGTCCTGCGCTTGTAGGCAAGGTCAGCATTGAAGACCCGGTTGAAGTTACGCTGGAGAAAGCTGCTGCCGCATTGAACAAAAACATCTCGGATCTGACAGTGATGATTCTGGATCGTGTACGACATGAGAGCACAATCAAGACGCTGCGCAAGGTTGGCGTAAGGATTAAGTTCCTCAGTGACGGCGATGTTGCTGGGGCGATGGCACCGGCCTTCCCTGAGGCGGGTATCGATCTCTATGTCGGATCAGGAGGAGCACCAGAAGGTGTGCTGGCTGCAGCTGCCTTGTCTTGCCTCGGAGGTGAGATTCAAGGACGCCTGATGCCAGCCAACGCGGACGAATTCCAGCGCTGCCTGCAGATGGGAATCGACAATCCTTACAAAGTGTTAACGATGCAGGATATGATCGGAACAGAGGATGTCATTTTTGCCGCAACAGGTGTGACGCCAGGCGAGATTCTGGGAGGGGTAAGGTATTTGGCGGATGATCGGGCTGAGACCGATTCGATAGTTATGCGGGCCAAAACCAAAACGATTCGTTTCATTCGTTCCCAACATTTCCTGCCTAACAAAGAAGTGCTGCATAAAGTAAGACAACTCCAATCCACGCCAGAACCTTCAGATCGCATTCCGAGTCATGTAAAAACGATGGAACAGGCTGAGTTTAGCCAATCCTCCGTTGATCATGGCGTAACAACGACGTTGTAAACTGGTTCTCATTAGTAATGGACCATATAGCATCACTATCGTCGGTGTAGTCAGTCTGATAAGTCACTCGAGGCGATAGGGTTACAGGGTGCATAAATTCAATAAATGTACCTTCTCTGGCAAGTTAATAATGAGGGCTTGGAGTTAAACCAAGCCCTCATTATATTTATGTTAAAAGCATTGACAACGGTTACATGGCATGAGAAAATGTACGCGCGTACATAAATTTTTAACCATTATATTATTATTGATGAACTATGTAAGTTGAACTAATCATTTACACGATAACGGAGAGGACAGAAAAAACCTGTAAAAGCAAAGCGTTCGCCTTTATCCCCGGATTTTCCCCTTTAGAAAAAGGGGATCGAAAAAAATCTGGGGATAACAGCGATTGGAAGGTTGTTCTGTCATCGTAGTGTCAGTGTAAATAATCTTTAGTTCAACTTTTATAAAGGGGGTGAAGTTAGTGGCATCTCGTAGAGAAGTGGCTGATCTTGCGGGTGTTTCCGAGGCAACGGTATCCCGGGTGCTCAATGGGGTAGGACCTATTAAAGAAGAGACGCGGCGCAAGGTCCTTGAAGCTTCGGAACAGTTAGGCTATGTGCCCAGCGCACTTGCTCGCAGTTTTGCCAGAAGTAAGAGCGGTAACCTTGGTGTAGTGTTGCCTTATGTTCCGAAAGCGCACCTGTTCTCGGCGTATTTTTTCTCGGAAATGCTGAGTGGGATTGGCAGCAAAGCGAGAGACAATGGCATGGACCTGTTGGTTATGTTCCGGACACCGGGAGAGGTGATGAATTATACGGATCTGTTTCGGCGGCAGAAAGTGGATGCTTGCATCATCCTCGGTGCCAGAGATGATCACGAAGAACTGGCAGCCATACAGCAGCTTCACCAGGAAGGTCACCCATTCTGCGTTATGAATCAGCACTTTGAGGGCCAATCGTTCACGGAAGTGGATGCGGATCACGTGGAAGGTAGCAGGCTCGCCATACGTCATTTGACGGATCAAGGATATAGCCAAATTGCTTTTCTCAATGGTCCGGATAGCTATTCTAACAGCCAGGAGCGCATGGAAGGTGTCCGTCTAGGTCTGCAAGAAGCGGGGATGGAGCTGGACCCGAGCCTGTTTCTTGAGGGAAATTACAGCAGACGAAGTGGCATTGAGGCGGCAGCGATTGTAGCAGATCGGTTACATGAGATCGACGCTGTATTCGCAGCCAATGACCGGATGGCAATTGGAGTCATGCATGGTTTGCGTGAACGGGGAATAGGGCCTGCGGATTTTCCGGCATTTGTCGGTTATGACGACTCCGATGCGGCCGAGATGGCGGTTCCGCCACTGAGCAGCGTCAGGGTTCCATTTTTTGAAATGGGTGAGCTTGCTGCATCGAAGCTTATGTATGGATTGGCGGGTGGAACGACTGAAGCGAATAACTCTGTTGTAGCTGTAACCGAATCAGCAAGAGCGTTATTGCCTACTGAACTGATCATCCGTGCTTCTTCTATTCGTCAATAGTTAAATGGTGCACATATTGAAAGACTACTTATATTCCAAAAGGAGGAAATGACCATGTCAAATCGTCTTCGTGTCGGAATGGTTGGATACAAGTTTATGGGGAAGGCCCACAGCAACGCATATCGCAGTCTGCCAATGTTCTTCCCTTCTGCTCCACTGCAGCCTGAGATGTCTGTCATCTGTGGTCGTAACGAGCAGGGAGTACAAGAGGCAGCGAACCAATTTGGTTGGTCTGAAAGTGTTACGGATTGGCGCGAGCTTGTGAAACGAGATGATATCGATCTGATTGATATTAACGCGCCAAGTGATGCCCATAAGGAAATTGCACTGGAGGCAGCCCGTCAAGGCAAGCATCTGTTCTGTGAGAAACCACTTGCCCTGTCGCTCGCGGATTCGCGTGAGATGCTTCAGGCAGCTGAAGATGCTGGAGTCGCTCATATGGTCGGATTCAATTATCGTTTCTCACCAGCCGTGCAATTAGCCAAGGATCTGGTCGAGAGCGGACGACTGGGTAAGATCTATCATTTCCGTGCGTTCTTCCTTCAGGACTGGATCATGGACCCTTCGTTCCCGCTGGTATGGCGTCTGCAAAAAGAAGTGGCTGGCTCCGGATCCCATGGGGACTTGGGTGCGCACTTAATCGATCTGGCGCGTTTTCTCGTCGGTGAATTCCAGGAAGTCATCGGCATGAGCGAAACCTTCATCAAAGAACGACCGCTTGCATCTGAGATGACCGGACTAAGTGCCAAGGGCAGTTCCAATGCAGATGCACCGAAGGGAGAAGTAACTGTTGATGATGCCACGCTTTTCTTGGCACGATTCGCAGGAGGTGCGCTAGGAAGCTTCGAAGCTACACGCTTTGCAGCAGGTCATCGCAGTACGAACTCGTTTGAGATTAACGGTAGTCTCGGTAGCGTACGATTTGATTTTGAACGGATGAATGAACTGGAAGTGTATTTTACAAAGGATGAAGAGGACGTACAGGGATTCCGCCGTGTACTGGCGACTGATCCGGCACACAAATATTCCGAAGCCTGGTGGCCTGCCGGACATACGATTGGATTCGAGCACACGTTCACACATGAAATGCTGGAGCTGGTGACAGCGATCTCTGAAGGACGACAACCATCACCGAGTTTCCACGACGGGGTCGCCTGTCAGGCTGTACTGGAAGCCGTAGAACGTTCGGTGACGGAGCGGCGCTGGGTAACGCTTGAAGAGATGTAAGCAAGTAAGGCAAGCGAGGGATGGAACCACAACTAAACTATCCGAAAGCGAGTGATTGAACGATGAGTAAAGCACTAATTGTATGGGGCGGCTGGGATGGACATGAACCGGAGCAGGTAGCGGCGATTTTTGAACGCATTTTGAAGGAAGAACAGTTTGAGGTTGAAGTCTCGAATACGTTGGAGTCTTATGCGGATGCCGAGAAGCTACTGGGTCTGGATCTGATCGTGCCGTTGTGGACAATGGGACAGATTGAACAGGAACTGGTCAATAACGTATCAGCGGCTGTTCAGAGCGGCGTGGGATTGGCTGGTATTCATGGTGGCATGTGTGATGCCTTCCGAAATAACGTGGACTGGCAGTTTATGACGGGTGGACAATGGGTAGCTCATCCAGGTAACGATGGCGTGGAGTATATGGTGAACATAAAGCGCGGCTCAAGCCCGTTATTGGACCATATTGAAGATTTTCAGGTGAAAAGTGAACAGTACTACCTGCACGTAGACCCGGCCGTGGAAGTGCTGGCAACGACTCGTTTTCCAGTGGTGACTGGGCCGCATGCGGCGAATGGACCCGTAGATATGCCTGTAGTCTGGACAAAACGCTGGGGCGCAGGACGGGTATTCTATAACTCGCTGGGACACCATGCGGACATTGTGGACATGAAACCCGTAACTGAAATGATGCGCAGTGGCTTCAAATGGACGGCAGCAGGCAAAGAGCTTGCGAAGACCCGGGCAAGTGCAGTACATGAAGTGTACACAGGTATGGCGGATAATCAGAACTAATGAGATTGTAGTTTTATTGCAAACGTAATGTCAGTTTCAACGTTTCATCCTCAATGGATAAACCATTTCTGATCCACGGCGAAGGGAGCCCCAGGTATGAAAACAATGAAAGTAGGTATTATTGGCTGCGGTAAAATCAGCGGCATCTATATGGAAAACTGTCACCGGTTCGAGGTGCTGGAACTTGTTGCGGTTGCGGATCTCGACCGGAAGCGTGCCGAGGAGCAGGCAGCAGCCTATAATGTGCCTAACGTATACAGCGTCGACGAAATCTTGGCTGATCCCGAGATTGAGCTGATCATCAACCTGACGATTCCTTCCGTTCACGCGGATGTATGCTTACGTGCACTTGAAGCAGGCAAACATGTCTATGTAGAAAAACCGCTCGCGGTTACCCGTGAGGAAGGTCAGGCCGTGCTCGAAACGGCGAAGCGTAAAGGACTGCTCGTGGGCTGCGCGCCAGAGACGTTCTTCGGTTCAGGCATCCAGACTTCACTTCAATTGGTGGAGGAGGGAGTGATCGGCAAGCCGGTGGCGGCGACCGCATTTATGATGAGCCGTGGTCATGAGCACTGGCATCCAGATCCGGAGTTTTATTACGCGTCAGGCGGTGGGCCGATGTTTGATATGGGTCCATACTATCTCACCGCATTGGTCCAACTGATGGGCCCGATCAAGTCGATTGCAGGTATGACAGGTAAAGCCATGGAAGAACGGACGATTACGAGTGAGAAAAAGAGAGGACAGACGGTTCCCGTCGAAATTCCAACTCACGTCACGGGTCTGTTGCAGTTTGAACAGGGAGCCATTGGCACGCTGATTACGAGCTTTGATGTATTTGGCGGAAGTGCACTGCCACCGATTGAGATATATGGCACGCACGGTACATTGCAGGTACCTGACCCCAATACTTTCGGTGGTCCGGTTCGTTACCGCTTGCTGGGTGAACAGGAATGGACGGAAGTTCCGCTTCTCCCAGGCTATCAGGAGAATACACGCGGCATCGGTGTGGCCGATATGGCCTATGCAGCACATAGTGGACGTGCACACCGTGCGAGCGGGGAACTGGCATACCACGTACTTGAGGCCATGTGGGCATTCCACGATTCATCAGATGAACAGACATTCTACCAGATGAAAAGCTCGTGTCAGCGCCCAGCTGCATTGCCAGCAGATCTGCCATTATATACCTTGGATAAGTAAGATAGCCATTATTGTATATGTCATAACGAAAAGCCCTTTTCCTTCGAACAAGGAAAGGGGCTTTTTCTTATTAAATGGAGACTTGTAATCAATATCTATATAAAGCTAGACATTTAAGGCTCAAATCCAGCCTGACTGATCCAGATCTCATCCTCTGCAAAATAGTCTTTCATCCGCTGAGCGACAATCTGATAGGCGTCCGGATGATACCAGTGCTCCATCCCCACTTCTTGATAGAGTGACTCCATACCGAGTCGACGGGTTCGCTTGCCTTCGCTACCATCGCCCATGAAGTAATCGTCAATGCATACACGCTGAACCAGAGGTCTCAGGATAGCTGCAAATTGTTCACTGCTGGGTAACACAGGGGCAATCGCCACCTGTGTAGGTATTCCGGCATCCCGCATCTGTTCCAATGCACGTAATCGGCCTGCAATCGGGGGAGCGGAAGGACTAAAATGCTTGCGCATATCGTCCAGATCCGTCTCCACGGTTATACTGACCCGAACCCGGTCACCTAACTGCTGTAGCAGGTCTATATCGCGGGTAACGAGTGGACTGCGGGTCTGGACTAAGACGAAATCTGGTGGATACTGTACCATCGTTTCAAGCAATGAACGCGTGATAAGCTCCTTGTACTCGGCAGGCTGATACGGGTCGGTACTGGATGACATGAACAGAGTGACTTTCCCTTTCATCAGGGCACGCTGCAATTCTTTGGCGAACACTCGGGAGGCCTCTTGTTTCACATCAACCCACGTTCCCCAATCTTCTTTGCGAAAGAGGGAGACAGGCATCTGTCTGACATAACAATAGGAACAAGCGAAGGCGCAGCCTGTGTAAGGATTCAGTGTATGTGTATATCCATTAAGGAATCCTGTTCCCTTGTTGAGTAACGTTTTGGGTACTTTGTAAGTAAGATTCGTCTTCATGAGCTGTCATGCCTTTCGCGGTAATGTGCAGGTGTGAGACCTGTGTGTTTGCGAAATACAGTAATGAAATAAGCCGGGTTGGATATACCGACATGGCGGCCAATCTCGGTGACCGTAAGTCTGGTATATTCAAGCAATTTCCGAGCTTCAGTAATTCGTTTTTCCTGAATATATTGAACCGGTGTGCGGCCTGTAATCCGCTTGAACACGCGATGCAAATGATATGGGCTGCCATGACTTGCGGTGGCGAGAGCATCGAGGGTCAGAGGTTGCACATAATGTTGGTCAATATATTCCGTAATCCCGTAAATCCACTCCTGATCCGGTACCCGCTCGCCTGTGGGCTTGCAACGTTTGCAGGGTCTGAACTTTCGTGCTAACGCTTCTTCAACATGGTGAAATATCAGCACATTTTCAACTTTGGGTGCTCTGGATTTACAGGAAGGTCGACAGAAAATACCCGTTGTTTGCACGCCGTAATAGAATATTCCATCATAGGAACTATCGTTGTGGATGATGGCATGCCAGTATTTTTCCTCTATAGATTCGGGCAGTGCGCGATCTCGATCTCGACTTTCCACGGTGATCACCTCATCTCTAATTATACCCCTGATTCCAAGGGAGTGACGAAGTTTCGACTTGAAAAGCAAGATATCAATATCTTGGATAAAGTACCTTCCTTCAATCTGAACGAAATATGAGCTACAATATACAGGATGGTATACAGGTTATATAGGTTCAACTAAACTTTCTACACGAGAACGGAGAGGACAGAAATAACGTGAAGAAAGCGAAGCGTTCGCCTAAAAGCTTTCTGAAAGAAAGCTGCTTCGGAAGCATACGCTATCCCCGGATTTTCCCATTGAAGAAGGGAATTAAAAAAATCTGGGGATAACAGCGATCGGAAGGTTATTCTGTCATCGGAGTGGTAAGTGTAAATATTCTTTAGTTGAACTTATATAGAACTCAAATGAAATTTATAGACGAAAGAGGTAGGTAGGCATGGTTCGTTTTGGCGTAGTGGGTACTAACTGGATTACAGAAAGGCTTCTGGAAGCCGCAGCACAGGTTGAAGGATTCCAATTGACTGCCGTGTATTCAAGAACTGAAGATAAGGCTAACGCATTTGCAGATAAATATGAGGTTGAACATCGTTTCACCAATCTGGAAGACATGGCGGCAAGTGATGTGATCGACGCAGTCTACATTGCAACACCGAATACGGTTCATGCAGAGCAAGCGGAGCTTTTTCTGAGAAACGGCAAACATGTATTGTGCGAGAAGCCTCTGGCTGCAAATAGCGCGGAAGTTCGGAGCATGATCGATACAGCACGTGAACACGAAGTGTTGCTCATGGAAGCGATGAAGTCTACCCTTGTTCCCCAGTTCAAAATGGTGCAGTCCAACCTGCATAAAATCGGTCCTGTCCGTAAATACGTAGCAGGGTACTCTCAGTATTCTTCGCGTTACGACAAGTACAAAGAGGGGATCGTCCTGAATGCGTTCAAGCCTGAACTCGCCAATGGTGCGTTAATGGATCTCGGTGTGTATTGTCTCTATCCGTTGATTACATTGTTCGGTGCACCTAACCGGGTTCAATCCCAAGCGATGATGCTGGAATCTGGTGTGGATGGACAAGGCAGTGTGCTCCTGGATTATGATGGGATGGACGCGGTCGTTACGTACTCCAAAATCTCCAACTCTCATGTCCCAAGCGAAATCATGGGGGAGCTGGGTAGCATCATCATTGACAAGATTGGTTCACCTGAACACGCAGAGATACGTTACAATGACGGTACAGTGGAGCAGCTCACAGTCGAACAAACCCATCCGGCAATGTATTATGAAGTCGAGGAGTTCGTGAATCTGGTTCAGCAAGGCCAAAAGGAGTCTGACATGAACACGTATGAACGCTCCTATGTGACGATGCAGGTCATGGATCAGATTCGGAAGCAGATTGGGCTTGTGTTCCCTAACGATTGATTCATGAACAGGAAAGGAAGCTGAGACGAGATGAGCAGAGATGAGGAGAGCAACAGTCGAGAAGAGAAGAAGAACCACAGAGAAGATCAGCAGTCCAATGATTCTGAAGGTTTGGAACTGAAACGGATCGTTTTCATAGGAAGAACCTTCGAAGAATATATGAAGATGTTTAATCTGACGGTGAAGGAACTTACGGGCAAGTCCATTCTGGATTGTCCAGGTGGAGCGTGTTCGTTCAGTAGCCAAGCGCGCAAGTGGAGTGCAGACCCTATGGCCGTGGATATGGCCTACAAATACGAGATCGACGAGCTTGAAATAAAGGGATTCCAGGACATTGAGCATACGATGAAACAGATGGAACCCGTGCAAGGGATATATGTGTGGGATCAATTTGGATCAATCCAGGGTTTGAAGGAAGAGCGAACTCGTGCCGTCACAGACTGCATAGCAGATATGCGAATGTTTCCTGAACGTTATGTGGCGTCTATGCTACCGGAACTTCCTTTTTCCGATGAACAATTCGATCTAACATTATCGGCCCATTTTCTGTTTACGTATGCGGATCGATTGGATGTTGATTTTCATGTTTCAACCGTAATGGAGCTGCTGCGTGTGACCAAACGAGAGGTTCGCATTTTTCCGACAGTGGATATGTCTGGTGAACGTTACAAGCACATGGATGGATTAAAATTTATACTCGAAGAGCGTGGGTGCATCGTATCCGAAGAACCAACATCATATGAGTTTCAACGGAATGCGCACACCATGCTTCAAATTGTTAAACCTAATCGAACGAGGTAGGAGGTTATTCGGATGAATAAAGTACTTATACTTGGGGGTACACGTTTCTTCGGCAAACGTCTCGTGGATCACTTGCTGTGGGAAGGGAAGTCACAGATCACAGTCGCTACCCGCGGTAAAACGGATGTAGACTTCGGACCCGAAGTGAACCGCATCAAGATGGATCGTGAAGACCCGGAATCTCTGGCCGAGGTTGCGCAGACAGACATGTGGGATGTCGTGTACGACAATATCTGTTATTCCCCAGATGCGGCGAAAGCGGCATGTGAAGCTTTTGCAGGGCGCACCAAAAGGTACGTTTTGACATCTACATTGTCTGTGTACGGTGATCCCAAACCGGGATTTGCGGAAACGGATTTTGACCCGTATACATATCCATTACAGTATGGGAGTGCGGAGGATTTTTCGTATGGAGAAGGTAAACGGCTTGCAGAGGCTGTATTCTTCCAGGAAGCGAATTTCCCGGTTGTGGCGATGCGTATTCCCATTGTACTCGGGATTGATGATTATACGAGAAGACTTCATTTTCATATTGAACATGTACAAAAAGGAAAACCGATTGGCATGCCGAATCCGGAAGCAGAGATTGGATTCATCAATTCCACAGAAGCGGCAAGATTTCTCGCGTGGCTTGGACATTCGTCCATTACTGGTCCGGTGAATGCAGCTTCCAAGGGTGCGATTACGCTGTCAGCCATGATGCATCTGATCGAGACCGTCACTGGCATGCAGTCACAGATCCTTAAGGAAACTGTGAAAGAAGACATGTCACCCTTCGGGATCGAGCAATCATGGACGATGGAGACAACCAAGGCAGAGCAAGCGGGATATACGTTCGAAGCTCTGATGGACTGGTTCCCGGGACTCGTTCGTGAGGTCGCTCTCGCATTACAGTCTGAGCGATAGAAATATCGGATTGGTTGGAATTGAAATAAACCTGATGGGCCAATCGGTTCGAACGAACGGATCTTTTCAACGAATGAATGTAAAACAGGGTGCAGCCAGAGCGTAATCTCCGGTGCACCCTGTTTGATGTTTTATATTTTCTCGAATCTGTAAGAGACTTAATCTAGATAAGTGGGACTAATCATTTACACGATAACGGAGAGGACAGAAAAAACCTGAAAAAGCGAAGCGTTGGCCTAAAAGCTTTCTGATAAGAAAGCTGCATCGGAAGCATACGCTATCTCCGGATTTCCCCTTTAAAAGGGAATGAAAAAATCTGGGGATAACAGCGATTGGAAGGTTGTTCTGTTATCGTAGTGTCAGTGTAAATAATTTTTGGTCCACTTATTTAGTCAAATCTTGAGCTTAACTCTATTTTTGCTCACGTGGAGCAGCAGCCGAAGCTCGAATGCGCAGTTCTGATGGTAGAATGACGGTTTGGGCCTCGGAAGGGGCCTTGCCCTCAATCCGGTCAATCAGCATCTGTACCCCCCGAAATCCAAAATCATATGCGGGCTGTGCAGCTACGGTCAGAAAAGGGTCAAAGGCCGAAGCCAGATCCAGATCGTCGAAGCACACGACAGAGATGTCTTCTGGCACACGTAGTCCCCGCCTGCGCAAAAGTCGAATGACTCCGATCGCCAACATATTATTAGCTGCAAAAATGGCTGTTGGTGGCTCCGGTTGAGAGAGCAGTCGATCCAGTCCCTCTACATCACTAAAATCTCGGTACCCGGTTCGAAGAACAAGTTCGGGATCGATAGCAGCTCCAGCCTCACGCAAGCCCTCTACATAACCTTCCTCCCGCAGTCTGGCAGTAGAGACCTCAGAAGAACCATTGACCAGTGCAATGCGCCGATGCCCTAATTTCACCAAGTAACGGATCAATTCAATTGCACCTTCCCGGCTATCTCCAGCAATGATATCTGACATAATGCCAGGTACCGTCCGATCCAGAAAGACAAATGGAATGTTACGTTCCTGCAACTGTTTCAGATGAGTGAGAGAACGATCTCCCGCTGGGGCATATAGTACACCATCCACGCGAGTAGACAGAATAGCATCCACGTAATCCTTTTCCTTGTCGTAATCCTCGTCACTGTTGCCGAATAAGAGACGGTACCCACGAAGATGGGCTGCATCTTCAGCACCACGGGCCAGTGTTGTATAAAAGGGGTTGGTAATATCCGTAATGAGTAATGACAGCATCTGGGTTCGTTGAAGCACAAGGCTGCGTGCATTGGAGTTTGGAATATATCCAAGTTCGTCGATCACCTGTTGCACACGTTCGCGTGTCGCAGAACTTATGCGGCCTGTATGATTAATAACCTTGGATACCGTCATGGCGGAGACGTTGGCTTTTTTGGCAATATCGTAAATCGTAATCAATAGAATCTAACCTTTCCGCAACATAGTCTTACCATTCTATAGGATAATGCCAATTGACAGCAAGATAGGCTCATGCTATGTTAGGGTTACCGATAACCCTAATGGGTTCTGAACGTCCTTACTACATAAACCATTTCGTTAAATTCGCTCATGCATGTTCCATCTTCTTGAATAGAGGAACTACATACAAGGCTGATTAATGAAATGATTTATTGTTTTTTTAAAATTATGTAAACGTATTCAAATAGCGAAGAGCTGCTCTTGTTCATTTGTGTAGGCAGGTCTTGCGTGTAACTCGGGTATCGGTTGTAATTCCGTCATTATCTCATTCTAATCAATGCATATGGATCAGACAGAAGGTTTCTCAATTCATACCAAATTCTATGAAGCGAATTGAAGGAGGACATTCTCGTATGACACATCAGGATTATCGTTATAAGCAGGCTTTTCCCAAGATTGGTATTCGTCCCACGATTGATGGAAGACGCAAAGGCGTTCGGGAGTCACTGGAAGAACAAACGATGCGGATGGCGACGTCTGTGGCCGAGCTGCTTGCAGCCGAACTACGGTATCCTGACGGCTCCGCGGTAGAGTGTGTTGTTGCTGAGACCTGCATTGGAGGGGTAGCTGAAGCGGCCGCAGCAGCGGAACTGTTCAGCCGTTCGAACGTGGGTGTAACAATTACGGTGACACCGTGCTGGTGTTACGGTACGGAAACGATGGATATGACGCCATCCACTCCAACAGCCATCTGGGGTTTTAACGGAACTGAACGTCCGGGTGCTGTATATCTGGCGGCAGTTCTCTCAGCCCATGCACAGAAGGGCATTCCTGCCTTTGGGATCTATGGAGAGGATGTTCAGGATGGAGGAGATACAACGATTCCCGATGACGTACGTGAGAAGTTGCTCCGTTTCAGCCGCGCGGGTCTTGCAGCCGCTACCTTGAAAGGGCAAGCCTATCTGTCGATTGGATCGGTATCCATGGGGATTGCTGGCTCGATTGTGAACGACTCATTTTTCCAGGAGTATCTGGGCATGCGGAATGAATATGTGGATATGAGCGAACTCACTCGCCGTATTGAAGAAGAAATCTACGACCCGGAGGAGTATAAGCTCGCGCTGGCCTGGGTGAAGGAGAATTGTAGCGAAGGTCCGGACAACAACGCTGCCCATCTGCAAACGGCTCGTAAACGTAAAGAGTACGAATGGGAAACGGTTGTGAAAATGACACAAATCGTGCGTGACTTGATGGCGGGCAATCCAAGGTTGGCAGAGCTTGGGTTTACAGAAGAATCGATGGGCCATCACGCGATTGTATCCGGCTTTCAGGGACAACGGCAATGGACAGACCATTCACCTAACGGAGATTTTCTGGAGTCGATACTGAATTCTTCCTTTGACTGGAATGGCAAACGTGCGCCTTATCTCGTTGCAACGGAGAATGATAGCTTGAACGGTGTGTCCATGTTATTTGGTTCGTTACTCACGCATACGGCTCAGATCTTCGCTGATGTGCGCACGTATTGGAGTCCGGATTCGGTACAGCGTGTGACGGGGCACCAGTTGGAAGGAAACGCGAAAGATGGCATCCTTCATCTGATTAACTCCGGTTCCGCAGCTTTGGATGGCACTGGGCAACAGTCCAGAGATGGTAAGCCTGTACTCAAGCCATTCTGGGAAATTACAGATGAGGAAGTTCAGGACTGCCTGAAAGCAACATCGTGGAGACCGGCATCCGTAGAGTATTTCCGCGGGGGCGGCTATTCAGCGGATTTCCTGACCAAAGGTGGCATGCCTGTAACGATGACACGTCTGAATCTGGTCAAAGGACTGGGTCCAGTGTTGCAAATCGCTCAGGGTTACACGGTCGATCTGCCTGAAGATGTACATGATACGCTGGATCAGCGGACAGATCCAACCTGGCCATCCACCTGGTTTGCACCTGTTCTAACCGGATCGGGAGCGTTTACTTCGGTATACGAGGTCATGAACCAATGGGGTGCGAACCATGGCTCCATTTCGTATGGTCATATCGGTGCTGATCTGATTACGCTGGCTTCCATGCTTCGCATCCCGGTCAACATGCATAATGTCCCTGAATCGGAGATTTTCCGTCCACGTGCATGGGGATTATTCGGCACAAGTGAGCCAGAGAGCGCAGACTACCGTGCTTGCAGTGTGTTCGGCCCGCTGTATCGTTAAAGCAAGGAGGCATGGGAGAATGGGAAATCAAGCAACACATGTACTTGCTGCAGATTACGGCGCTGGAAGTGGGCGGGTAGTCCGGGGTTCTTTTGATGGCAACAGACTGTCTTTACAAGAAGTGCACCGTTTCAGCAATGAACCCGTGCAGCTGGGGGATGGATTGTACTGGGATTTCCTGCGACTTTTTCATGAACTAAAACAAGGCATTGTGAAAGGGACGCAAGGCGACGCGTATGCGATCCGTTCCATTGCGGTAGATACGTGGGGAGTTGACTTCGGACTGGTGGATGGGACGGGAAGATTATGCGGAAACCCGCGCCATTATCGGGAGGCACGCAATGCGCAGTGGATGAGAGAAGTTCTGCACATTGTAAATGAAGAAGAACTGTACTCCATGTCCGGCGTCCTGCCACAGCAGATCAATACGGTATTTCAATTACTAGGCAGTGTACGAGAGCATGCTGAAGGTATACGTCCGGAAGTGCGCATGTTATTCATGTCTGACTTATTTCATTATTATCTATCCGGTCAGCAGGCTTGTGAGTATACGATTGCCAGTACCAGCGGGCTGTTGCATGCAGGCGAGGCCCGTTGGAATGAACAACTGATCGGGCGTCTCGGTATACCGGAAACATTATTTCCAATGCTCGTTCAGCCCGGTACCGTGTTGGGGCAGTTAACGGATGACTTGTGCGCGGAACTACGGACTGGACCGATGCAGATAATCTCAGTGGGATCACATGATACCGCCTCTGCCTTGGCAGCGATCCCTGCGATGGATTCAAATTTCGCGTTTATAAGCTGTGGAACCTGGTCTCTTATGGGTGTAGAGCGTGATGCACCTGTGTTGGATGAACGAAGCCGTGCATTGGGATTCACGAATGAAGGGACGGTCAGCGGCAAAGTCCGCACCTTGAAAAATCGTTCAGGCCTGTGGCTGCTGCAGGAATGCAAGCGGCAATGGGAGCGGGAGAATCATATGCACACACACGAAGAACTGGTTCTGCTGGCCGCTGCCTCAAAAGCACATCAATGTTACGTATCTCCTGGGGATGGAGTGTACTTGGCGCCAGGGAATATGGCTGAACGAATACGGCAACAGTGCAGTGCCAGCGGACAGATTGTACCGGAAACGACTGGAGCGATTGTGCGTTGTATTCTGGAAAGCCTGGCGCTGGAATTCAGGCAGACGCTGGATGAATTGCAGTTGATCACAGGTACAAGACCTCGTGTAATTCATATGGTCGGTGGCGGTGTGCACAATCGACTATTATGCCAATTCACAGCAAATGCGGCTGGGGTTCCGGTAATTGCGGGTCCAACCGAGGCGACTTCAGCCGGAAATTGCATGCTGCAATATATGGCGCATGGTGAAGTGAACAGCTTAACTGAGGTTCGAGAGGTCATGGCTGCTTCCTTTTCCCCCGAAACCTATGTGCCTGAGGATACAGAGCAGTGGCAGGAAGCTTACGATACGTACCAACGTATGAATCAAACTAACGCATTAAAGGAGTGATGAGGCACGTGTCTGAACAGCAAGTAAGGGAAGAGTTAACGAAATATGCACGCAGAGCGGTTGCTCAAGGGCTTGTGGTAGGACCTGGTGGGAATCTGAGCGCCCGATCCGAGGGGACGATGCTGTTGTCTCCAAGTGGTTATGCACTTGAGGATCTGGAGCCAGAAGAGTGGATCGCGATTGATATCGAGACAGGGGAGACTCGTGCCGGCTCGCCCCGTCCTTCTTCTGAAGTATTGATGCATCTGTACAGCTATCGTGTGAATCCGGATATTCAGGCTATTGTGCATACGCATCCGGCATACACCATTGCACTCAGTCTCGTTTTCGATGAGTTGCCACATTTGTTCCCTGATCAGTCGGCATTGGTGGGCGATATTGGGTTCGTTCCCTATGTTCTGCCAACGACGAAACTACTTGCCGATGCAGTCTCTGCAAAGGTAGAAGAACATACGGCACTTATTCTCGTCAATCACGGATTGGTCACGACGGGCAAAAACCTCCGTGAAGCCTATTATCGCACCCAGGTAGTGGAAGAAAGCGCCAAGGTGTATATGATTGCAAAGGCGGCCGGGGAACCCAAAGTGCTTACTGCTGAAGAATACAAGGAAATTCAGTCCCTTGAAAGTGAAGCTTACCGTGTGCAGCTGTTGCAACAACTCAAGTCTTAAACGAAGATTAATCATTCGTCAAAACCTGACACGAAACCGGATAATCCACTATTTTTCTCGACAACTATTGCATAACCTGAAATACCGAGTATAATACTGGGTAAATAGATGAAAAGGGGATGCAATAAACGATGAAAACACATGCTGAATTGAACTCACTTCTTGTTGACGATTATCTGGATCTCCTGAACATAGCGAAACAGCTAGGTGATGAGGAATGGAAAGATGCTATTCTCCAAGCATTGAAGGAAGAAGTCGATGCGAATCATCATCTGGATTCAAAGGAAGTAAGACAGGATTTATGGAGTCAATTTGAAGGGATTAATGAACAGATGCATGATCTGTTAATGCAGCTGAAGCATGCTGACAATCCAGAAGAGAAAGAGCAGATTATTGAAATGATCTGGGGATTGAAAGTGGACCGTCATGCCATCACACGTAAACTTGAAACCATGAGCCGTGCCAGCGCTGGACATCAATAAGCTCTAAGGTTAATCATACATCGAAAACCCGCGTGTTTCCTGGGAGTAATCCCTGGGTCGCACGCGGGTTTTGTTTTTTGCTGTGTTTGTTATGCTACCTTAAAGTGTATGTTCAAAATCGGACTTTTTGAACTACTTCTCTTAAAATTGTTCTGCGAAAGTGCGTGCTTGATCTATAGCTTGTTGCTTGATCTCATCCGCACGATCTTTATATTGATTATGCCCCTCTACAAAAATGCCATCAAGCTTAGGCACTCCGAGGAAAGACATGATAATGCTCAGGTAACGGTGACCGGATTCCATCTGGGCCGCTGGGCCTTCGGAATAAATGCCACCGCGGGCCTGAATATGCAGCGCTTTTTTGTCAGACAGCAGTCCAACTGGACCTTGTTCGGTATAACGAAATGTTTTGCCAGCTACGCAGATGGAGTCAACATAAGCCTTTAGGATCGGAGGGAACGAGAAGTTCCACATCGGGGTTACAAAAACATATTTATCTGCTGCGGCAAATTGATCCGACAGTTCATTCAAACGACTTACTTTCGTCTGCTCTTCGGCAGTCAGGTCACTGCCCGATTGCAGTTTGCCCCATCCACTGAAGACATCCGCATCGATATGGGGAATGTCCGAGCGATACAGATCGAGGTGAACAACTTCATCAGAAGGGTGACTTTCACGATACGCGTCAATAAATGCTTTACCTGTAGCCATGCTAAATGAGGTTTCATGATCATGAGGATGGGCAGTAATATACAATAAGGTAGACATGTTGTTCTTCCTCTCTATGCAATTCATGGGGGTGAACCGATGTTGGTAGTAATGAAGCGACCGCAGTAGTATGCACCGTTTGCCCCATCTTATACGTTAGAAAGGGAACCATATGGAATGATCTTGATACTGAATTGGATGCTATATAGTGACAGATACTCAATCCATGTATAATATACAGGACGAGTATTTATTTTCCAAAGACAATAGGATGAGTGAGATGAGCGCACATGGGAATGGACCTGGAGAAGCAACGATTAAGCATTGAAGCAGCGAAATTGTATTATCAGTCCGATTACAGCCAACAGGATATTGCCGCAAGGTTGGGCGTATCGCGTCCAACGGTGTCCCGATTACTTCAGTACGCCAAGGATCGAGGGTATGTCCGCATTGAGATTATGGACCCGCTCGAGGATATCGACATCATTGCCGGAGAGCTCAAGTCGAAATATGATCTCGATACGGCACTAGTGTGTTTTGCCCCTTTGAAGAGTGATGAGGAAATCCAGAAACATATCAGCAAACGAGCAGCGGATTATCTTCAGGAGACGGTTCAGGATGCAGATATCATCGGAGTGACCTGGGGAACAACCATGCATGCCGTAGCACGCCAGCTTCGTCCCAAGCAGGTCAAAGGTGTCGAAGTCGTGCAATTGAAGGGGGGCGTAAGCCACTCCCATGTCAACACGTATGCCGCTGAGATTGTACATTTGTTCGCTGAGGCATTCCACACGGTACCAAGGTATCTGCCGCTGCCTGTTATTTTCGACAACATTGAAGTAAAAAACATGGTGGAAGCGGATCGGCATATCGGCAGAATCGTGGAACTGGGCAGACAGGCGAATATCGCCTTATTTACCGTAGGTACTGTGAAGGAAGATGCATTATTATTCAGGCTCGGTTACTTCAATGAAGAAGAGCAACAATTGCTGATGAACTCAGGTGCAGGCGACATTTGTTCACGCTTTTTCGATGCGGAAGGTCAGTTGATCAGTGAAGAGATTAACAGCAGAACCGTCGGGATTGATCTGGCTGAATTGAGAAATAAGGAAAAATCAATCCTGGTCGCCGGTGGACAACGTAAAATTGAAGCTATTCACGCCGCGCTTAAAGGTCATTATGCGAATATTCTGGTTACGGATCAGTACACAGCTCAGGCATTACTGCGATTCTAATTTCAAATGAAAATGATGACAACATCTGCCACGACAAAAAGGCGGATGTTTTGCTTTTTTAGGCAGAAAATATAATATAACGAAGCAAGAACGACAAATGGACTTTTGAACAAAAGTTCAAGTTGATTTTTACATATGTTCATGTTAGTGTAAGGGTATAGAAAATAACTAGTTCAGATAAGGGAGAGATTCAATTGACTACACCACAATTAGCTAAAATGATCGATCATACGTTGCTTCGTGCGGACGCAACACAAAGTGAAATGGCCAAGTTAACCGAAGAAGCGAAACAATACCAGTTTGCTTCTGTATGTGTTAACCCCGGCTGGGTTGCTTATGCTGCTGAGCAGTTGCAGGGTTCTGGCGTAGATATCTGCACCGTTATTGGTTTCCCTCTGGGAGCGTCCACATCGGAGACAAAAGCTTTCGAAACTAAAGATGCGATTGCTAAAGGTGCAACTGAAGTCGATATGGTCATCAACATCAGTGCTTTGAAAGATGGCAAAGATGATTACGTTGAACAAGATATTCGTGCTGTTGTTGAAGCGGCTGCGGGTAAAGCTTTGGTGAAAGTCATTATTGAAACTTGTCTGTTGACGGATGAAGAGAAAGTACGTGCTTGTCAGGCAGTTGTGCGAGCTGGAGCTGATTTTGTTAAAACTTCTACAGGTTTCTCCACAGGTGGAGCAACGCCAGAAGATATCGCTTTGATGCGTCGTACTGTAGGCCCTGATATTGGCGTTAAAGCTTCCGGTGGCGTACGTAGCCTGGAAGATATGCAGAAAATGATCGAAGCGGGTGCGACTCGGATCGGTGCAAGCTCCGGTGTTAAGATCATGCAGGGCGGTCAGTCTACATCTTCGTATTAAGCAAAAGCTTATGCATTAAAATGTAGTGGTATATTCTCTGTACTTGGGTATTCAACTCAGGTACAGAGGATACTCTTACACTTAGAATTTAAATAACTGAACTTATTGTAAGCGCTTCATAAGTTTTCTGAAAGGATACTGATTTAGAATCCTTAAGAACCCTTTGAGCTGAATTTTACATCCGGCTTAACTACCTTCAAAGGAGAGATCAAATGAAATTTTTAATTGCCCTTATTGGCTTGCTCGTTGTTTTTGGACTGGCTTACATCGCAAGCAATGGTAAAAAGAAGATTCGCTACCGACCGCTCGTCGTTATGATTGTTTTACAGGTGATCCTGGCGTATGCCTTGCTGAATACAGGGGTCGGGACATGGCTGATTGGTGGATTCGCGACCGTATTTAAAAGTTTGCTTGATTATGCAAATGAAGGGATTGCGTTTGTATTTGGTGATTTGACGAAGGTTGAAGACGCAACTGGCGGTGTTCCGTTCTTCCTGAACGTCCTGATGCCGATTGTTGTCATCTCTGCCCTCATTGGGATATTGCAGTATATCCGAATCTTACCTTTTGTTATAAAATATATTGGTCTGGTATTAAGCAAAATCAACGGAATGGGCAAACTGGAATCATATAACGCGGTTGCTTCGGCTGTATTGGGGCAATCTGAAGTGTTCATTTCAGTGAAAAAACAAATTGGGTTGTTGCCAAAACATCGGCTGTACACCTTGTGTGCTTCGGCGATGTCCACGGTATCGATGTCGATTGTCGGTGCCTATATGTCCATGATTGATCCGAAATATGTGGTTACGGCACTTGTGCTGAACCTGTTTGGCGGTTTTATCATTGCTTCCATTGTGAATCCTTATGAGGTTACAGAGGAAGAAGATATATTGGAAGTACAGGAAGAGGAGAAACAGTCCTTCTTCGAAATGCTCGGCGAATACATTCTGGATGGATTCAAAGTCGCCATCATCGTAGCTGCGATGTTAATCGGTTTTGTTGCTTTGATTGCACTTGTTAACGGAATTTTCAGCGCGGTGCTTGGCATTTCGTTCCAGGAGCTGCTTGGTTATGTGTTTGCACCATTAGCCTTTATTATGGGTGTTCCTTGGAAGGAAGCGATTCAGGCGGGAAGTATTATGGCAACCAAAATGGTATCCAACGAATTCGTTGCCATGCTTGCTCTAGCGAAGGAGACCTTATTGTCTGCCAGAACAACAGGGATCGTATCCGTCTTCCTCGTATCGTTCGCTAACTTCTCCTCCATTGGTATCATTGCCGGTGCGGTGAAGGGACTTCATGAGAAACAAGGTAATGTGGTAGCCCGCTTCGGTCTGAAACTGCTTTACGGTGCATCGCTTGTCAGTGTATTGTCTGCGATCATCGCCGGACTGTTCTTGTAAAACCGGATTATTGGAAGGAGTGCTTAGATTATGTCAACATTTAAAAGAGTACATCTGATCGTTATGGATTCTGTAGGAATCGGCGAGGCGCCGGATGCAGCAGAATTTGATGACTTTGATGTGGATACTTTTGGTCACATTGCACGTGAACGTGGAGGTTTGAAAATGCCTCATATGGCCAGTCTCGGACTGTCCAACATCAAAGAAATCGAGGGTGTTCCTGTAGCAGATGCACCCAAAGCGTATTACACCAAGATGCAGGAAGCATCCAGAGGCAAAGACACGATGACAGGTCACTGGGAGCTGATGGGTCTTTACATTGATACACCTTTCCGTGTGTTCGAGAACGGTTTTCCCGATGAGTTGATTCAGCGCATTGAAGAGAAAACGGGCCGCAAGGTGATCGGTAACAAACCGGCCAGCGGTACGGAAATTCTGGATGAGCTGGGTGCAGAGCATGTCGAAACTGGCGCGCTCATCGTCTATACATCCGCGGATTCGGTTCTACAAATTGCAGCACATGAGGACGTTGTTCCACTGAAAGAACTGTATGAGATCTGTGAGTTCTGCCGTGAAATTACACTTGAAGATCCATACATGCTGGGCCGCATTATTGCACGTCCATTTGTAGGTGAAGCGGGTAACTGGAAACGTACTGCGAATCGTCATGACTATGCACTCAAACCTTTTGGTCGTACGGTCATGAATGAACTGCAAGATGGTGGATTTGATGTGATCGCCTTGGGTAAAATCGCGGATATCTACGATGGCGAAGGGGTAACCAAGGCCGTTCGTACCGTCTCCAACATGGATGGCATGGACAAGTTGTCTGAAACGATGGATGAAGAGTTCACTGGACTCAGCTTCCTGAACCTGGTTGATTTTGATGCGCTATATGGTCACCGTCGTGATCCGCAAGGTTACGCTCAGGCACTTGAAGACTATGATGCACGGCTGCCAGAGATTTTTGCCAAAATGACCAATGATGACCTGCTGCTGATCACAGCTGACCATGGTAACGATCCAACCTATCGTGGTACAGATCATACACGTGAATATGTACCACTGCTTGCCTACTCTCCGCGCTTCAGCGAGGGTAAAAAGCTTGATCTGCGCAGCACATTTGCTGACCTTGGCGCAACCGTAGCTGAGAACTTTGGAGTAAAAATGCCGGAATATGGTACCAGCTTCCTGAAGGATTTGAAATAAGTTTTTCAAAAACTGGATAGGGGAGGTCGGAGTAGTTTGGGCTGCTCCGGTCCTGCCATCATAATAGACTAATTTGTATAACTGGAGGAGATTCATTCATGAGTACACATATTGGAGCAAAACCCGGGGATATCGCAGAAACGATCCTATTGCCAGGAGACCCTTTGCGCGCGAAGTATATCGCAGATACGTACCTTGAAGATGTTGTATGTTACAACGAGGTTCGTGGAATGCTCGGTTACACAGGTACATATCAAGGACACCGGATTTCGGTGCAAGGTTCAGGGATGGGTATCCCGTCCTTCGCCATCTATGCTAACGAATTGATCAGCGAATATGGCGTAAAAAACCTGATTCGTGTAGGAACTTGTGGCGGTATGCAGGAGCATGTACGTGTACGTGACGTCATCCTTGCACAAGCAGCATGTACAGATTCCAGCATGAACAAACACGTATTCGGTGGTTATGACTTCTCGCCAATCGCTACCTTCTCCCTGCTGAAAGAAGCGTATGACCGTGCAACAGCCAAAGGCATGAAGATTCACGTAGGTAACGTATTCAGCTCCGATTCTTTCTATCGCGATGACCGTTCCGTAACCGAGAAGTTGATGAAGCACGGTGTACTGGGCGTAGAGATGGAAACAACAGCACTATACACCATCGCTGCCAAGTTTGGTGTTAACGCACTGACCATCCTGACGGTAAGTGACCACTTGCTGACAGGCGAAGAAACATCTGCCGAAGAGCGTCAAAAAACGTTCAATGACATGATGGTAGTTGCCCTGGATACAGCAATCACACTGTAATTTTGTTATTCAATAATCAATTGATTTGGATCGAAACTTTTGTTTCAAGCATGAAGTGAAGGAACCGGAAACGATTCTGAAGAAGCGAAGCGATCGCAGGAACGATCCGGAGCCCGAACGAATGTTGCACAAAGTGTTCTATAAGATGACAACAAGATGCTGTTGCATTTTATATTCATAATCATTTGATTTTAATCGAAACTTTTGTTTTAAGCACGGAGTGAAGGAACCGGAATCGATTCTGAAGAAGCGTTAGCGTTCGCCTTTGTCTCCGAGTTTTCCCCATTGCAAAATGGATCAAAAAAACTTGGAGACAACAGCGATCAAAAGAACGATCCGGAGCCGGAACGAATGCCGCACAAAGTGTTCTATACAATCAATACACACACAAGGAGAGATCATCATGAGAATGGTAGACATTATTGCCAAGAAACGCGACGGAAAAGAACTGACAACGGCTGAGATTGATTTTGTTGTTCAAGGATACACACAAGGAGAAATCCCGGACTATCAAGTCAGCGCATGGGCGATGGCGGTATTCTTCAAAGATATGACAGACAAGGAACGCGCTGATCTGACGATGTCGATGGTGAATTCCGGTGAAACGATCGACCTGTCCGCTATCGAAGGCATCAAAGTAGACAAGCACTCCACAGGAGGTGTGGGCGATACGACGACATTGGTACTTGCTCCGCTCGTTGCTGCGCTGGATGTTCCTGTTGCCAAAATGTCCGGACGTGGACTTGGACATACGGGCGGCACAACAGACAAGCTGGAATCCGTTGCTGGCTTCCACGTAGAACTTGAAAAAGAAGAGTTCATTCGTCTCGTAAACGAACACAAGGTTGCAGTTATTGGACAAAGTGGTAATCTTACGCCTGCAGACAAAAAGCTCTATGCACTGCGTGACGTAACAGCTACCGTTAACTCCATTCCACTGATCGCCAGCTCCATCATGAGCAAGAAAATTGCAGCAGGTGCAGATGCAATCGTTTTGGATGTTAAAACGGGTGCTGGTGCATTCATGAAAACAACAGAAGATGCCAAAGAATTGGCGCATGCCATGGTAAGCATCGGTAACAATGTTGGCCGTAAAACGATGGCTGTTATCTCCGATATGTCCCAACCACTGGGTCTGGCGATTGGTAACGCACTTGAAGTGAAAGAAGCCATCCTCACACTGCAAGGTAAAGGTCCAAAAGATCTGGAAGAACTGTGTCTGGCACTTGGACGTCAGATGGTATTCCTTGCTGGCAAGGCAGATTCCTTGGAGCACGCTGAGGAGAAATTGAAAGAAGTGATCCAGAACGGTAAAGCCCTGGAGAAATTCAAAGATTTCCTGGCAAACCAAGGCGGAGACGCTTCGGTTGTGGATCATCCAGAGCGCTTGCCTCAAGCACAGTATCTGGTTGAAGTTCCAGCAGATAAAGACGGCTATGTTGCCGGAATCGTCGCTGACGAAATCGGAACTGCAGCAATGCTACTCGGAGCAGGCCGTGCAACGAAAGAGTCCGAGATCGATCTCGCGGTTGGTCTGATGCTGAACAAAAAAGTCGGTGATCCAGTCAAAGCTGGTGAGTCCCTCGTTACGATCCATGCCAATCGTGAAGACGTAGCAGATGTCATCGCGAAGATCAAAGAAAACATTACGATTGCGGATCATGCCGATGCTCCTGTATTGGTTCATGATATCGTAACGGAATAATAAATCGAGCAGACGAGATGTAATCTCATGTCTGACTGAATATGAAAGCCCCGAAGCGATGTAATCCATCGCTTTGGGGCTTTTTGTCGTTGAGGTGCACGTTGTTACTACTACTAGCAACTACTGGCTCTTTATTTTCTCATACGCCATCAACGAGTCTGCATTGGTATAAATATAAGGCGTGGATGGCTCAGATACAGGTGTCACCTTTGTGGCCCGAATCTCAATCGTATCCTTACCGTTCACCTGTGCAGAGCCTATGCTGCCATCGATTTGTACCCAACTGTCTGTAGGAATGCTATCCGCGTCGGGCATGTGAATCATTACACCGAAGGGGGCCGCATCAGCGGGGCAGCACATGACGAGAAATCGTCCCAGTGCAAAATGTGATTCATGATCCATGCTTTTGTCACGGTAGACAAACCCGGTTAACGAGATATCTTTGCCTGCAAATTGTCGCTGGAACATGTCGATTGTGCCGAGTGTTTCAGAGAAAATCTCGGGATAAACTTTAATGACGGGCTCAACATACAATTTCTCTGCCAACTCAGCGAATTCGCGGCTGTACTCATCTGGAGGGACGAATTGTACTTTGGTAGCTGATGCAGACTGAACAGACGTTGTTTGTTGTGTGAGATCTTGTACATTTAATTGCGTTACAGGATCTGGTAAGGGTTCTTTGCGACGAATCTCGGGAGGGGCATAGGTGAGAGACATGCCTTTTTGGCTAGCCATGGAGCTGCCGAGAGCCCGGTCAGGTAACAGAAACCCCAGCAATAAGGGTATGGCAATCAGACCATATACCAACGTGCTGCGTAGGAAACCGGAAGGAGGTGGATGTTCACAATCGCAATGAACCTCGTTACTACTGAACAGTCCATGCCAGGCCATGATAACAGCAATAAACAATAAGGGAACAGGACAGCATAGCAGCAGTTTTTGCATCGTGGGTGCCAGATAATAATGAAGCGAATCACTTGAATTCAAGTGAATAATGTACACTGCCACCCCGCCGACCCAGCCCGCACGGATCAGATTATGCCATTGAATGATGTGTGATCTTGGAACGGGAGGTTTGGTCATCGTATAGACCGTGTGATTCATATCATCACCTCATCTCTATTCATAGTCAGTATGGAAGTTCATGGGATTAACCATTCAGGTCATGAAGTATTTGGCTCAACCTTTATACCAGCAGGTTAATCAACCAGGAGCCAGCGAAGACGAGCGTAATAATGGCTAGACTTAAACCAATAACAAACCGAGTACGGAAGGTCGAGAGCAGCATCAGAGTGCTTTTGAAATCCAGCATTGGACCAAGCACAAGGAAGGATACCAGCGGCCCCAGTGCAAACGTATGTGAGAACGCAGAAGCCACAAAAGCATCAGAAGTGGAGCAGAGGGACAATACATAAGCAAATCCCATCATGAACACATAGGAGGCGACAGGACCATTGCCAAGTGAGATCAGATCGCTGCGGCTAATGAATGTCTGGATGCAGGCTGTAATCAGGGCACCGATCACCAGATATTTGCTCATATCGACAAATTCATCTCCGGCATGAATGAAGAAGCTACGCCAGTTTTTTACATGGTTATGATCATGTGCATTTGCGTGCGCGTGAGGTTTCGCCATTTTAAAACCAGGATGTGTTTTGACCTCTGTCACTGCGACTTTCGGCATCCGAAGGGGATTTCGACGAACGAACACATACACAAGCATGCCTATGGAAGCTGCTACGGCAAAGGCCAGTCCCATTCGGGCAATGGTAATCTCAGGATGGGAGGGAAAGGCGAGCAAGGTTGCGGTAAATACGATGGGATTGACTACGGGACCACTCAAGATGAACGTCACTGCGATATAGGCAGGCATGCCTTTGTGCATTAACCGTCTCACTACCGGGATCATGCCACATTCGCAGATGGGAAAAATAATACCGAGCAACCCTGCAACCAGCACACCGCCGATCGGATTCTTGGGCGTGAGTTTGCGGACCATTTCTTCGGATACGAACCACTGCATGAGCGAGGACAATAGCACACCCATGAGCAGAAAAGGTGCAGCTTCAAGAAAGATACCTATGAATACCGTTTTCATATTTTGCAAAGCTTCACTGTTCCATGCTTCCTTCAGGTCTGGAGCCATCGTGATCAACACGGGAACAAGAAATGCACAAGGGATCAGGAAGGAAAGGAGCTTCAGATTGGCTGCCATTTTCATGAAACAGACCTCCACAACTAGGACTTTGCTAAAATATATGCTTGTACGTGCAGCAACATACATCATTCCTATGTTCTAATCAACATTTTTACGATTAATCAAGATTCTTCATCATATTAGAGTTGACAACCCAAAGAAAACTGCGGTATAGTTCGGATTGATCATCCTTAATAGTAATTATTACGATTAAGGAAAGGGAGTCTATTTTTGCTCTCTCATAGGCTCAGAAATAAGATTAGTCAATCCAACTTAAGCAGAATGGAGGAAGCAGAAATGTCAGATCAACAGGTTCAACATCGGGTTCCGGTAACCGTACTTAGTGGATATTTGGGTGCAGGCAAAACCACACTGCTTAATCATGTGCTTCATAACCGTGAGGGGATGCGTGTTGCTGTCATCGTCAATGATCTCAGTGAGGTTAATATCGATGCAGGCTTAATACGAGATGGTGGAGGATTATCGCGTATTGATGAGAAGTTGGTAGAGATGTCCAATGGTTGCATCTGCTGCACCTTACGGGAGGATCTGCTGAAAGAAGTCGAGCGGCTGGCGCTGGATGGTTCTTTTGACTACATATTGATTGAATCGACGGGTATTGGTGAGCCGGTACCTGTTGCGCAGACGTTTACGTATATCGACGAGGAACTTGGCATTGATTTGACGAAATTCACCCGACTCGACACGATGGTTACGGTAGTCGATGCTGCTCAGTTCTGGCGTGACTTTTATTCCAAAGAAACATTGAAGGACCGTGGACAGCAAGCGGGGGAAGACGATGTTCGCGGAATCGTTCATCTGCTGACGGATCAGGTGGAATTCTGTGATGTGCTGATTCTGAATAAATGTGATCTGGTGTCAGAGGAAGAACTGACGAAGCTTGAGAAGGCCCTGCACGCCATGCAACCGGAAGCCAAGCTTATTCGAACAACACATGGGCAGATTGATCCAAGAGAGGTATTGAATACAGGACGTTTTGATTTTGAAAAAGCAAGCCAGTCCGCGGGTTGGATCCGCGAATTGATGAAAGAAGAACATACCCCGGAGACTGAAGAATATGGAATTCATTCATTTGTCTATCATCGAAAACGTCCATTCCACCCGGAACGGTTGCTGCGTTGGATTGCGAAATATCCAGATAGCATCGTGCGATCCAAAGGTCTGATGTGGCTGGCGACAAGAAACCATATGGCGATTTCTTTCAGTCATGCAGGTACATCCAAGCAGCTTGCGCCAGCAGGAATATGGGTAGGTGCGATGAGTGAGGAGGAAAGACAACTTCACTTTGGTGATACATTGCCAAGCATACCGGATTGGGATGATAAGTGGGGCGATCGGGTGACGAAATTGGTATTTATCGGCATTGACATGGACCGGGCAGAGATTGAACGTACGCTGGATGAGACCCTTCTTACGGAAGAAGAGATGTTGATGAACTGGCGTGAACTGAAAGATCCTTTTCCGGCATGGAGTTGACAGTTAAATAAAAAAAATCTTCAAGTGCACGTATGCACCTGAAGATAAAGATAGTACTGCTTAAAGCATCTTAGTTAAAGTACAAATCACCGAGATAAAAATCGCCGTTGCCGTCTTTTTGTGGACTAAACACAAACGAAAGGTTCACTCCAAAGGAACCCGTCCATCCTTGAGGATAATAAACAGCTTTGTAGCTTTTACTTATTTTAGTTTTGTCATTCATTGAAATAACTTTAAAATCAGCTGATTTGATGTTAATCAATTGATCCGCATATTTAGTCAATGTTTTTTTATCATTTGCTGCAATTAGACCTTTGACTTTGGTCTTGAATTTATCTTTTTGATATTGTTTGCCACGATCAAAGAAGTCGATCTCAGCATTTTCAATAACTTTGGCATCTATGTATTTATCAAATTCACTAGTGCTGCCTGTTTTAAGTGCTTTACCATACATTTTAATCAGTGCTATAGATTCTTTTTGCAATTTGACTATCATCTGAGCGTCAGTTCCAGTCATTTTGATTGAACCTGAAGTGCTTGAGTTACTTGAACTACTTGAATCTTCAGAACTTTTGGTACCCGTACTACTATTACTATTTGAACTGCTAGACTTACCGCCACCTGAATTGGTGATACTTACAACTTTGTTGCTAACATTCAGAGATACATTGGCTCCCAATGCTTCTGCTGTGGTACTGACAGGCAAGTACACATCACCTTCATACACCAGTGCAGTCAGTTTGTCTCCAGCTTCGCTTTTAGGCGTCCAGGACAAACCATTCACTTTGAAGCTAATATTACTGTCGAGTGCTGCTTCAATATCCTGAATTCCGTTTGAAGCTGCTACACCCAGGGCACCGAAAGCCAAACTGCATGCTACCAATGACCCAATAAAAGTTGATTTTTTGATCTTCATCTAGTTCCTCCGTAGGTAAAAGTATAATGATACCAAAGCAGTATATCATATGAAATTATAATGTGCATACAATTATTACTGTAGCAGATACGGAGTTGACAAAAGAAAAAGCATAGGCTAATATCATTAAATAGTAATAATTACGATTAAATAAGAGGAGGCAACAATCATGAGAGTCATTGTAACCTTAGCCTGCACCGAGTGCGGGGACCGCAACTACACAACAACCAAGAACAAGCGTAACCATCCAGAGCGTCTGGAGATGAAGAAGTACTCACCTCGTTTGAAGAAGATGACGATTCACCGGGAAACACGCTAAATTTTTTTGTTCATTTTAAATCGTAATATTTACGAAAAGAGGGAGTGGCATGTTACTATCTTCCATGCGTGATGTTGTATTCGGATATGGCAAAGAGCCGGTCATTGATCAACTGTCGCTGGATATCCATGTGGGAGAGTTCATAGGCATTACTGGCCCTAATGGTTCTGCCAAAACAACCCTGTTAAAGCTGCTGCTGGGGCTGTTGAAGCCCTGGAGCGGCACGATACATATGAGTCCGCAGTTGAAACGTGGGAACACATCCAATATCGGTTATGTGCCCCAGCAGGTGGCATCGTTTAATAGTGGATTTCCCAGCACGGTGAACGAACTGGTCCGATCCGGATGTTATACCAGACTGGGACTTTTTCGCAGATTTACATCGGAGCAGGATGCCATCGTTGAACGCAGTTTGCGTGAGGTCGGCATGTGGGAATATCGGAATACACGTGTTGGTGAGCTGTCCGGTGGACAGAAACAGCGGATCTGTATTGCCAGAGCCATGGCTGGGCAACCGCAGGTTCTGGTACTGGATGAGCCGACAACGGGAATGGACCGACGCAGCCGAGAGGGCTTCTACGATCTGATGCGCCATTATGCGGATGTTCATGGATTAACGATTATTATGGTTACTCACGGGCTGGAAGAAATGGGAGATCGATTGGACCGCACCATTACCCTGGAGCGGCAAGAAAGTGAGGAATGGCAGTGTTTGAGTACGAATTCATGCAACGTGCCTTCTGGGCAGGTGGACTGATTGGGGTCATAGCTCCGATTCTGGGTGTCTATCTGATGCTCAGAAGGCAGGTCCTTATGGCAGACACGTTATCCCATGTCTCACTCGCAGGGGTGGCGCTAGGTTCGGTCATGAATCTTAACCCGGTCATCTGCGGATTCGCCATTGCCATTATCGGTGCATTACTGGTTGAACAACTGCGTAGAAGTTACCGAACCTATAGCGAGGTACCCGTGGCAATCATTATGACTTCTGGACTGGCTCTTGCGGTGGTGTTAATGAGCCTGAAAACGAACCTGTCCAAGACGTTCAGTTCATACTTATTTGGATCTATTGTCGCGGTTAGCGATATGCAGTTGTGGATGATGGCAGGCGTATGTGTCATTGGGTTACTTTTTTTCATCATTCTCCGAAGACCGCTCTATAGCTTTACGTTTGATGAAGAGACAGCTTCCATTGGAGGCGTTCAAGTGAGAGGATTATCGTTTGCATTTGCCATTCTGACAGGAATGACTGTAGCATCAGCCATGCCGATCGTCGGTGTGCTACTGGTGTCTGCTCTCATCGTATTGCCCGCTGCCTTGGCACTCCGAGTATCTCGCAGTTTTACAGCAGCGATGATCGTCGCGGTAATCACGGGGGTAATCGGTATTTTTAGCGGACTGACAACATCTTACCATCTAAATACACCACCGGGAGGAACGATTGCTCTCATCCTGTTGGTCTTCCTATTGACTGGAATATCAGCGCAAAAGCTGATTGCACGATACAACCGCAAGCGTCACCGTAAAGAGAGAAATCAACAAGAACAACGAGCAACGTTAGTTATCCATTCAAGGAGGAATACATCACATGAAATTCAGTAAAAAAACAGCACTCGGACTGTTATTCAGTCTGACACTTATCGTCGCAGGTTGCGGACAGAAATCCGCTTCCGATACCAGCGCAGCTCCGACGGGCGCTCCCGTTCCAGCCGAGACGGAAACCGCAAAATTAAACGTGCAGGTTAGTTTCTATCCCATGTACGAATTCACTAAAAATGTAGCAGGCGACCTAGCGGATGTACATACGCTCGTTCCAGCGGGTATGGAGCCTCATGATTGGGAACCAACACCACAGGACATTGCCAGTATTGAGAAAGCGGATGTACTTGTATACAATGGTGCGGGTATGGAATCATGGATTGATCAGGTCACCGGAAGTCTGAGTAACACTTCACTCATTCAAGTGGAAGCAAGCAAGGGCATCAACCTGCTTGAAGGTGGAGAGCATGATCACCATCATGAAGATTCAGAGGCAACAGAACATGAACACGATCATGACCATGCGAATGAAGCGACTACAGAAGAACATGATCACGACCACGATCATGCAGATAAAGCGACTACTGAAGAACACGACCATGATCATGGCGCCGAGGAAGAAGAAGGACAGGGGCATGATCACGGTGGACTGGATCCCCACGTATGGCTGTCGCCTGCACTGGCTGTAACGGAAGTGCGCAATATTGAAGCGGGATTGGCACAGGCTGCTCCAGAACACGCCGCACAGTTCAAGCAAAATGCAGATGCTTACATTGCTCAATTGGAGTCACTGGATCAGGACTTCAAGGCGGCTGTGACAGATAGCAAACGCAAGGATTTCATCACACAACACGCTGCATTTGGTTATCTGGCGAAAGAATATGATCTGCAGCAGGTACCTATTGCCGGGCTATCCCCTGAGCAGGAACCTTCGGCAGCACAGATGGCATCCGTCATTGATTTTGCGAAAGAGCATCAGGTGAAGACGATTTTCTTCGAAACACTGGTTTCATCCAAAGTGTCTGAGACGATTGCAAGTGAAGTGGGAGCCAAGACGGCTGTATTGAACCCAATTGAGGGACTCTCCGAGGAAGAAATTGCGGCGGGAATGGACTACATTAGCGTGATGAGACAGAATCTGGAGGCACTGAAACTGGCACTGAACGAATAATAAAAGATCAATTTGATGCCTGTCACCGAAAAAGGTACAATAATACAACATGCTGAGGAATGGAGTGCCATTCCTTTGCCTTTTTGCGAAGCAGAGAGCACAGTGATGTGCTCTCTGCTTCGTTTAAGGTGACCGGATTGAGGAGAACAGGAGGAAGCAGTAGATGAATTTAAATGAGGAACATGAAGTGCTGTTAAGTGAACAGCCAGCCCATCTGTGGAGACGGCGCAAGCTGGAGCTGATGAACTGGACGGAGCGTGACAAACATACAGTATCTGCGAAGAAAACGGAGATATGGAATGGCGTTGAAGTGGATGCCGAGCTCGTGAACGCATTGTCTATACTTCAGAATGCGGGAGTCAAGACGGAATTTTCATGTGCAGGGGTGAGTCCGCTCGATGAACCTGTCGATCATTCCCTTTATGCTTATGTTACTCTGATACAAAGTGAAGTTGCTGATCAATTCGTGCACTACGCGCTTAGTCGGATGCGGTATCGACTGCTCGTTACACTAGAGGCCGAAAAAGGCCGCTATGATCTGTCTTCTTTTTTCATTGGACACAATCGGAGCTTCTGCTGTTGGATGGAGCACTGCGCCTTACAGTTTGGAAGCCGAAACGAATCGAGTGAAAAAAGCGTAGTATAAAGGATAGGCTTGTTTACTTGAAGGTAAAGGAGGTATGACACGATTGAATAAGTGGGTCAAAACGATACTTTTTCTACTAGGCTCCGTCTTTCTTACACGATTCATCCCATTCTCGTCCTTGTTCCGTAACCTGGATACGATGATTCACGAATTCGGTCATGCATTGATGACGCTGTTATTGTCCGGTAAAGTGCTGCGAATTGAATTGTACGCTGATCATAGCGGTGTAACGTATTCATCCATGCTGACGCCAGGCAGATCAATCCTGGTTTCTCTGGCGGGATATATCAGTGCATCATTGTTTGCCTGGCTGTTGTTCTACTTATACCGCAAAGGCTTGCATATGTGGGGACTGGGGATCATGACAGCTGTAGCTCTGGTGTCACTCCTGTTATATGTAAGAGGGGAGTTCGGCATGTTATGGCTGACCGGGTTCATCGTTTTGAACGTTGTCATTATGATTTTTGGCGCCAAGATCGTGAAGTTCTATTATCTGATACTGGCGTTTCTTACGTTGGAAGAGTCTGTTGTTAGTGCTGTATACGTTGGATTGATGTCTTGGACGCAGCCTTCACGGGCAGGGGATGCAGCGAATCTCGCTCAGCAGACATTCCTTCCCGCGCTGTTCTGGGGCACGCTGTTTGCTCTGTTTGCACTGTGGTGTGCGAACAGAGCACTCACTCTCTTTTTCCGCAAAGAAAGCACGTCACGTGCACCAAGAGCTCGCCGAGTAAGAAGAGCGTAACGGATAGAACGCTAAAAGGCACTTCCTTTTTAGACAAAGGAGGTGCTTTTTGATGGGGCCAATCAATCCCCCAAGTTTTCCCATAACGCGTAGAAGTAATAGATTTCCTCCATAATTTCCTTGTCTTCCTCTGCAGCAACGCCGCCCTTGATTCGGGCGAGAGTACCCAAAATATCGTATATCGTCTCACGTTCGACACTGAATTGAATTCGGTCTACGATTCGTTCCCAAGCCTGCATCGCATAATCAATCTGTGACTTGGCTGCCGTCCACTGTTTGTCCTCAACGTTCTTTTCCAGCGTTTGCACCGATTCGAGCAAGCGATCTTCGGTACCAAAGGGCTTTTTGAGAAACGATCCGCTGGCCATAATCGCAACGAATACAAGAATGAGGAAGATCGGAAGCACATACAGCAACCAGAAACGCGTTTTCATTCAACCGCCTCCTTCATGTAAAGAGTTTAGAAAGGTCCCTCATAATCGCCCATATCGATTTTTTCGGTGATCTTATCCTTGAACAGGTCAACATACAATTTGTCATTAGGTAATATGGCGGCAAAAGCGATATCCTGAATTGTGATGTTTTGCTTTTTCAGCTGTTCACTGAGCCAGTTAATATCTTTGTTTCTTTCCTCCAGATTTTGCTTAATCAGAAGGCCATCAATAATAATCTCAGTCATCAGCTTGCTCTTGGGTGGGTGCATATGCATGTCTTTCGCGGTTACAGGCTGATTCTCAGGTTTCAAAACAACCGAGAGGCTGCCGTCCGGTTCAAGAATCGCATAATCCAGAGTCGTAATATCAAATACATCCTTTTGCCGTAGCATCATGGTCAATTCGTCAAATTTGACTCGCATTTTACTCAGGTTCTGTTCAAGAATTTTACCGTTCTGGATGATCAATGTGGGATCAGAGTCCATTAATTTGGAGATGGTGCGATTTTTTAGCGTTATATATTGAAAGATGATCGTAATGATTGTGAAAATGGTCAAGGCCACAAAATGAATCCACGCCTTGGAGGAGAGATCGGTTGCAAAAGTCCCCGCAATGGAACCGATTGTGATGCCGTTAATGTAATCGAAATACGTCAAGTTACCCATCTGTTGTTTGCCCAGCACCCTTGTGTAGATGATCAGAGTCAGAAAGGCAATAATAGACCGTACGGCAACAACCAAAGTTTCTTCCATCATAATATGTATCACCTTCCTTTACTTCACTTCTCCAATTCTCTATAACAAGCTTTTCCTAGGCTAGAGGATCTTATGCTTGAACGCAAAAAACCGAAACCTGGATAAGTGTCCCAAGCTTCGGTTTCAATAAACTATCTAATCGTTAAACACCGGAATACGCCATAAACCCGCCATCTACAGGGATAACTGTACCTGTGACAAAGCCGGATTGTCTTTCATCCGCAAGCCACATTAATGTGCCAAGCAGATCTTCCGGTTTGCCGAAGCGGCGCATAGGAGTATGCGCAATGATTTTACTCGAACGTTCCGTAGGAGAACCGTCTGGTTGCAGCAACAGATTACGGTTTTGCTCTGTCAGGAAGAATCCGGGTGCAATGGCATTCACACGAATACCGGATTCAGCCAGATGCACAGCGAGCCACTGCGTGAAGTTGTTAATCGCTGCCTTGGCAGCACTATACGCTGGAACTTTGGTCATGGGCGACGGGGCGCTCATGGAAGAAATATTGATGACAGTCGCCGGAACATCACGTTCAATCATATGTCTTGCAAAGATCTGAGTAGGAATGAGGGAACCGACAAAATTCAGATCCATCACCTGACGAAATCCCTCTACGCTTACATCAAAAAACGTCGTGACGTCCTGCTGTTCCAGATCTTCCAGTCTGAATATTTCATTCGTAGTATTGGCACGGGCATTATTGCCACCGGCACCGTTAATCAGAATATCACAGGGTCCCAGCTGTTCCAGCACCGCATCTGCTGCCGCTTGCACGCTATCGGCTTGGGTTACATCACAGGCTACAGCAATTGCTCTGCCACCGGCAGCTTCAATGGCAGCTACAACTTCCTGACCCTTGGACACGGTGCGGTTCAGTATGGCTACACTTGCACCGTGCCGAGCAAGTTCTTCCGCCATGGAGCGGCATAATACTCCAGCACCTCCGGTGATTACAGCTGTTCTGCCTTCAAGACGAGATGAGCGTTCATGTTGGTTTTCAATCATGCTTTTGCCCTCCTTTGCAGGGAATCCCAAACGCCCCAGAGATACATGATCCCCAAAGCCCGGTCATAGAGTCCATAACCAGGTCGGCACTGTTCCCCCCAGAGATGACGACCGTGGTCAGGTCTTGCATAACCTTCATAACCGATATCGTGATAAGCCTCAACAACCCCCGCAATATCGACGCTTCCATCTTGACTGCGGTGTGACGTTTCAATAAAGTCGCCGTTTTCGTAGATTTTGACATTACGAATGTGGGCAAATGGAATCCGATCCTTGAACTCGTGTATCATCCCGATAATGTCATTATCAGCATTCGCTCCCAGAGAGCCACTGCATAGTGTCACGCTGTTGTAAGGGCTATCAAAAAGATTCAAATATTTCCGAATATTCTCCTGACTTGTAATAATCTTTGGTAATCCAAAGATTGGCCATGGCGGGTCATCCGGATGGATGGCCATTCGAATCCCCAGCCGTTCGGCTGTAGGCATAATCTCTTGCAGGAAATAACGTGCGTGCTCCCACATATGATCCTCGGTTACATCCTTGTAGGCTTCGAACAGACCTGTTAAATACTGCAATCGTTCCGGTTCCCAACCTGGCATGGTGAGTGCGGAGTTTTCCGTAATGCGTCGAACGAGTTCTAGAGGTTCTATATCTGCGAGTTTACTGTGCTCATAGAAGAGGGCAGTTGAGCCATCCTCCATTTCCTTGTGCATATCCGTGCGAAGCCAGTCGAAGATCGGCATAAAGTTGTAACAGATGACCTTCACACCCACCTGAGCCAGTTTCTCCATCGTTTTAATATAGTTCGCAATGTATTTATCCCTTGATGGCAGGCCCAATTTGATATCCTCATGGATGTTCACACTCTCGACGACATCCAGATGTAACCCGGCCTTGTCCGCTGCTGTTTTTACAGCGAGTATTTTGTCCATCGGCCATTCCTCGCCAGCAGGAACATCGTGCAGTGCCCACACAATACCTTCAACACCCGGAATCTGCCGGATATGATCCAGCGTTACCGTATCATTGCCTTCGCCGAACCAGCGAAAAACCATTCTCATCACGTTCACCTCATCATGAATAGTAGTAAGAAGAATTCAGTCATTGAAAATAGGAAGGATATGTATCCTGCAGGACAGCCAAATCGGTGACAGTTAAATGCAGATGTTCCTGCATCAGTCGTTCTGCCGTCTGGGCATCATGCTGCTGTATAGCCAGAACCATGGACCTGTGCTGTTCAATCAGATGGTCCCACTGGTGATCCGAGGACAGACGAAGCATGCGGCTTCGATTCAAATGCACATTCATCTGCTGGATGACAGTCCAGGTGTTGCTTTTGTTGCAGCCTGCAAAAAGAGTGCTATGGAATTCCTCATCCAATTGGAACATTCGTTCATCATCCGGTTTGATCTTACATTCCTGTTGACGCGCAAGATTCTGTTCAAGTGCAATCATCTGTTCGTCTGGAAAGGTCTCGCAAGCGAGCCTGATTACAGCACGTTCAAGCTGTTCACGCATGAATCGTGCTTCCTCAACGAGATCGACCTGGATCAGAGAGACGTAGGTACCACGCTGTGGATACACTTCCAGCAGACCTTCCTGAGCCAGTCTTACGAAACTTTCTCGAACGGGTGTCCGGCTGACCTGAAATTCCAACGAAATTTCTTTCTCTGAAATGGCTGTTCCCGGAGGCAGCTTCAGACTCAAAATCAGCTTTTTAAGCGTGACGTACACCGCGTCCCGGGCGGAGTAAGACTGCTTGTTCATGGAAGACAGACTGTTCGCAGCAGGCAACAAACCGGATTTGGATGATAACTTCGGGGTATATTCCACAACTTCAACTCCTTCTTTGACATACTACCATACTTGTATGGTAGTATGGAAGCGCTTTATCAACATTATTTTGAATTTGTTTAATGATTCACTTGCAGTTCTAGTGAGTAGAGAGTACAATTCAATCATTAGGTTCGAAAGTTTAAACCAACAGACATCAGACAGAAAACAATATACGAAGAATAGTGTAGAGGTGAACACCATGGGACAAAAAGCGATCAGCGTTTTTCAAACCTGTATCCCGTTATTTCAAGTATTAAGTGACAACCATCGTCAAGCCATTTTGCTGACACTCACCGAGAAGGGAAGAATGACGGTAAATGAAATTACCGAGCAATCCAGCCTATCCCGGCCAGCCATATCTCATCATCTCAAGCTGTTGTTAGAGAAGGGGCTCATATCTGTCGAACAGAAGGGCACACAGCGCTATTATTCGGCTTCATTGAATGCATCGGTGGAACTGCTGAAGGAGCTGGTAGCTGCTTTGGAAGAAGAATGTCTGTAGATTAATGGTGATACAACATGCTTTTTGCATGTGCCTTATAGGTTCGTAAGTTTAAACGCTTAATCTATAATAAGTAGAGGAGTATGCTTATATGATAACAACTATGCAGGAAGTAACTCGTCAGGAAGTTGAACAGATTTTGGAGCAGCAACGACAATTCTTTCGTTCGGGGGCCACACGATCGGCAGAAGCCCGAATTGCCCGACTGACCCAGCTGAAGCAGGCGATTCAAAAGTACGAGACCCGACTGACAGAAGCTCTCTATCAGGATTTGGGGAAAAGTGAGTTCGAATCGTATACGACCGAGATCGGATTCATGATGGACAGCATCACACACACCATTCGTAAAGTGAAGAAGTGGGTAAAACCCGTTAAAGTCAAAACGCAAATGGCACTCCTTGGTTCGAAAAGTTATATCATACCCGAACCCTATGGGTCAGTACTGATCATCGGACCTTTCAATTATCCATTTCAACTCTTGATCGAGCCATTGGTAGGCGCTATCGCGGCAGGTAACACAGCCGTGCTCAAAGCGTCAGAGAATACACCTGCGGTGTCCGCTGTAGTACGTGAAATGATTGCGACGGTATTCGAACCGGCATACGTTCAGGTACTTGACGGTGCCAAAGATACAACGACAGCGCTAATCAACGCGCCGTTTGACTATATCTTTTTTACAGGCAGTGTACCGGTTGGCAAAATTGTGATGGAGGCAGCTGCCAAAAATCTGGTTCCCGTTACGTTGGAACTGGGCGGTAAAAGTCCGGTCATCGTCGATGAACAGGCGGATATCAAAGTAGCTGCGGAGCGCATCATATGGGGCAAACTGCTCAATACAGGACAGACCTGCATCGCACCCGATTATTTACTCGTGCATGAACGCGTGAAGGAACAGTTAGTTGCGGAGATGAAAGCAGCGATCGTGTCTTTCTTTGGTTCAGATATCCAGCACAACAAGAACTATGGTCGAATCGTGAACAAGGGACATTTTAAGCGTTTGACGACTCTGATCGAAAGAGATCAGGCCAAAGTGATATATGGGGGAGCATCGGATGAGGAAGATCGCTTTATTGAACCTACGCTGATTGATGCGGAGTCCTGGGATGCAGCGACGATGGAAGATGAGATTTTTGGACCGATTCTGCCGATCATCAGCTACCGTAACTTGGATGAAGCTATTGTAGAAATTGTAAAGCGGCCGAAACCGCTGGCCTTGTACCTGTTTACTTCCGACACCCAGATTCAGGACAAAGTGCTGCGCGAAGTTTCATTTGGTGGCGGGTGCATTAACGATACCATCACGCACGTAGCGAATCCGCGTCTGCCTTTTGGCGGTGTTGGTCATTCAGGTGTTGGCTCGTATCATGGGCAGTATAGCTTCGAGACCTTCTCCCATCTCAAAAGTGTACTGAAAAAAAGCACCAAGTTGAATCTGCCGATTCTGTATCCACCATATGATAATAAGCTGAAGTTAATTAAACGTTTGTTGAAGTAAAATGTTGCTTTACTAAAAATAAGAAAGGTGAACAGCCTGCTACTGGATTTCATTCCGGAGCGGGCTGTTCCTGTCGGTAACGGGATGGCGACATGCCGGACCAGCGCTTGAATTGGCGACTGAAGTGGGCAATGTCCTTGTACCCAAGCATGACCGCAATATTCTGAACGGACAGCTTCGGATTACCCAGAAGAAGCTTTGCTTCATGCAGAACCAACTGGGATAACACCGCGCGAGGAGACTGACCAAATACCTGTTTAAAGACGCGATTACAGTGAGAAGAACTGATGCCCAGCTCTGCTGCAATATCATCAATGCCATAATGACTGTCGGATTCATGTCCCTGTTTGAATTGTTGACTCATCAGGCCTTGCAATCGATTGCGAATCTGGTGTGCGAGTTCAACCTTCTCGTATCCATCGGTAAACCATTGCGCTGCCTCCTGAGAGACCGCCTCCCATAGATGGCCGAATAGTTCAAATACCGCAGATTGCAACTGCATGCGCTGCACCATTGTACTTGCTACTTCATCATCCGCAGATGACATCAACTTGCGCAAAACAGGCTCGATCTGCTGCGTAACCGGGCTATCTGCACTGAATCGTACTTGTTTGATGCGCGCAAGCAACGATAGGAACAACTGATCATCGATGTCAAAATGCATGCAAAAATAGGTGAATCCTTTGCCGTTATGGCTCTGGCTGGAATGAATACTTCCCGGAGGAATCAGGAGCAGCTCGCCAGCCTTTTGAATATACAGGGTACCGTTCACCATCATGCGTTGCTCGCCTTCCGTAACATAATTCAATTCATATTGAGGGTGTTCATGCGCTGGATAATCCCAATCCGTGCCGACACTTCTCAGATGAATGGCGAATAGATTGACCGTTGTTTGCACATCTGGGTAAAAAACTTCATGTACACTTTCTCCCAAAGCGGGAGGCAAGTAAGTTGAAGACATAGAAGATCCCCCTTATAACTAATGAAATGCTGGGTTAACTTATGAGGTCAATTATAAATCATTTTTGTGTAACCGCTTTAATTATTATAGTCTATCAGCTTGATTTGGGTAAATATCAGATTGATTTGATCATGGCCTGGGGTGAAACCACGTGGTAGGATGGGGCTAATGAAAACGTATGCATACCATTCTGAGAGGGGTTATGATTCATGAGTACATCCAAATCCATCTTTTATAATGCACATCACGCACCGATCGGTGCTTTTGCCAGTTTCACACTTGGATACAAAGGCGCCAAGGGCGGGCTGGGTCTGGAACTCGGCAAGCCGGCAGACCAGAACGTATATATTGGACTACAGTCTCGCGATGGAGAGAATTATCAGGCGCTTCCTTTTTATGAAGCTACGGAAGATGAGAGCAGCCGTTATGATGTAGAGAAATTGGAGAATGGTGACACGGCTCCGCCCACGACACAGACAAAAGCTCAACAACCTCTTATTTCTGCTTTTCGTGATGAAGAGATTACTCGCGAATTCACCTCGGGAACGGATACGTGGACTGCGGGAGATCTGACGTTCCGCATCTATTCGCCTGTACGACCCGTACCAGATCCAACGAGTGGAGATCGTGAAGCCTTAATGGATGCACTCGTACCTGCCGTATTGGTAGAGATGACGATTGACAACACGCAAGGTCAACAACCACGGAAAGCCTACTTTGGCTATCAGGGCAATGATCCGTACGCTGCGATGCGTCTGATTGGAGGACCGGAAGGTGGCTCCATCACAGGTGTTGGACAAGGTCGGCTAACAGCCATTATGTCGGCAGACGACGGAATGTGGCCTGCGCGCGGGTTTACGTTGGAGAAGCTGTTACAGGAGAAGCATCGGGAGAATCTGGCTTTTGGACTTGGCGGAACTGCAGCATTACTGATGGAAGTACCGGCCGGAGAGAAACGCACATATCAATTCGCAGTATGTTTCTATCGTGGGGGCATTGTGACGACTGGAATGGATACGACGTATTGGTATACGCGGTATTTTGCAGACATCCAGGCGGCAGGAGAGTATGCACTGCAACGTTTCAGTGAGCTGACCGCTTCCTGTGCAGAGGTTGAACAACGCCTTGGGACAGCTGCGCTGACAGAGGATCAATCCTTCATGCTTGCTCATTCCATTCACAGCTACTATGCCAGCACTCAACTGCTGGATGCCGATGGAGAGCCACTCTGGGTGGTGAATGAAGGGGAGTATCGAATGATGAACACACTTGATCTGACAGCAGATCAGCTGTATTTCGAGCTTGCCTTGAATCCCTGGACGGTGCGGAACGAGCTGGAGTGGTTTGTAAAACGGTACAGTTATACGGACCAAGTACGTTTCCCGGGGGAAGAGAAGTTATATCCTGGCGGGATTACCTTTACCCATGATATCGGTGTAGCCAATGTATTCTCACGTCCCGGACACTCGGCATATGAGCTAGTTGGCATTGATGACTGTTTCTCACAAATGAGCCACGAGGAACTGGTAAACTGGCTCTGCTGCGCGACGGTGTACATTGAACAGACACAGGATCAGGCTTTTGTAAAAGACATGTTACCTGTTATTCAGGATTGTTTCGAAAGTATGCTTAATCGGGACCATCCCGACGCAGAGCAACGTAACGGTCTGATGGGTCTGGATAGCAGCCGCACACAAGGTGGGGCAGAGATTACAACCTACGATAGCCTGGATGTATCACTTGGTCAGTCTCGAAACAACATCTATCTGGCTGGGAAGTGCTGGGCGGTCTACGTTGCATTGGAGAAGCTGTTCGCTGCTGAGAAGCTGGCTGATCTGTCCCATCAGGCAGGGCGCCAGGCAGATCGCTGTGCTGCCAGTATCGCTGCACAGATGACAGATGGTGGCTACATTCCGGCTGTAATCGCGGAAAATAATGATTCTCGGATCATTCCGGCGATTGAAGGTCTTGTATTCCCTTACTTTACTGGCTGTGAAGCAGCGCTGGATATCAACGGACGTTTTGGACCTTACTTGAAGGCACTCCAAACCCATCTGAAGACGGTTCTTGTACCCGGAACATGCCTGTTCGAAGATGGAGGATGGAAACTTTCCTCGACAAGCAATAACTCGTGGCTGAGCAAAATCTATCTGTCCCAATTTATCACCAGAGAACTGTTGGGTGTGGAATGGGATGAGACTGGGAAGGCAGCAGACGCCGCTCACGTCAACTGGCTGCTGCATCCGGAGGAATCCTACTGGTGCTGGAGTGACCAGATCCTGTCTGGTGTAGCAGTTGGTAGCAAGTACTATCCGCGTGGTGTAACGTCCATCCTGTGGTTGCTCGAAGGCAAAGGCAATCGCCTAGCACAGATCTATGCCAGTAAGGAGGCGGTACAATGAGCCAATCCGTCGTTCGATCTGGTCTATCAGGTCCACAATACGATGCATGGCTGGGATACCACTCCACATTGTCAGGAGCGAATGGGTTGGCCAAGAAGACGGCTCCGCTCTGGAGCAGGCTGATTTTGGCCGAAGAAAATCATCAGATCATTACGACAGCTCTGACCGAACTTTCACAGGGATTGGAGAAGTTGTATGGAGTGAAACCAACGGTCAGTCAGCAGGTTGCTTCTCAGGCTAGTGAGCGAGATGAGCATGCTCCAGCAATACGGATCGGCACTTGGGCTGGAAGTGATTCTGTGGCGGAAGCGTTTAGCGAAACCGAGCGTTCTGCAGTGCAAGGGGAAGGGTATATCATTCGCAAGGACGAGGCAGAAGGAGTACTTGTCATTGGATCAGAGACCCCCCAAGGTGTGCTGTATGGTATATTCCATCTGCTTCGAGAGATGACACTGGATCAGGAAAGTGCAAGCGAAACGGATGAAGCTGTGGACAAGTGGAGTTTTATTACCGAGCAGCCAACCAATGCACTACGGATGATTAATCAGTGGGATAACGTGGATGGTAGTATTGAGCGTGGCTACGCAGGAGACTCCATTTTCTATGATAACGGCGAATTCACGCTGGACTTGGAACGCATCCGGGATTACGCACGTTTACTCGCTTCCACGGGCATCAATGCCATATCGATCAACAACGTTAACGTCCATCGGCGTGAGAGCCTGTTCCTGACAGAGCGTTACTTGGGTGATGTGGCGAAGGTTGCCGCTGAATTCAGAGCCTATGGCATTCGACTGTTCCTGAGTGCTAACTACGCAAGTCCAATCGAGATTGGTGGATTACGTACAGCTGATCCGCTGGATGCGCAGGTACGGGAATGGTGGAACATTCAAACGGCGAAGGTGTACGCAGCTATTCCGGATTTTGGAGGTTACCTGATCAAGGCAGACTCCGAGAATCGTCCGGGACCGTTCACGTATAACCGTGATCATGCCGATGGTGCGAACATGCTGGCTGAAGCCCTTCGTCCCTTTGGTGGCTTGGTGATCTGGCGTTGCTTCGTATATAACTGCAAGCAGGACTGGCGGGATCGTTCCACAGACCGTGCACGGGCAGCCTATGATCACTTTACGCCACTGGATGGGCGTTTTGCCGACAATGTCATTTTACAGATCAAGAACGGACCGATGGATTTTCAGGTGAGGGAAGCGGTATCCCCGCTGTTCGGCGCCATGGAGAATACGAATCAGGTGATTGAGTTCCAGATTACCCAGGAGTATACCGGGCAGCAGCGTCATCTGTGTTATCTGGTTCCCCAATGGAAAGAAGTGCTGGACTTTGACACGTACGCCAAAGGAAAAGGCTCAGAGATCAAACGAATCGCGAATGGTTCTCTTTATAACCGACCTTATAGTGGCTTCGCCGCTGTATCCAATATCGGCGCAGATGCCTGTTGGACAGGACATCCACTTGCACAGGCTAATTTGTATGGATACGGACGACTTGCGTGGAATCCGGAGCTGTCGGCGGAAGAGATTGCCGATGAGTGGGTCAGATTGACATTTGGACATGAGGACGAAGTCGTGCAGCAGGTTACGGGTATGCTTTTGAATTCACTAGGTATCTATGAAAATTATACGGCACCTCTCGGTGTAGGCTGGATGGTTAATCCGGAGCATCATTATGGGCCGAATGTAGATGGGTATGAGTATTCCAAATGGGGAACGTATCACTTCGCCGATTGTCACGGCATTGGAGTAGATCGAACCGTGAAGAGCGGGACCGGGTATACCTCACAGTATCACCCTGAGAATGCTGAACGTTATGAGTCCTTGGACACCTGTCCGGATGAGTTGATCTTGTTTTTCCATCACGTGCCGTACACCCATGTTCTGCATTCGGGTAAGACAGTCATTCAGCATATTTATGATACACACTTTGAAGGCGCTGCGCAGGCTGAGGCGTTAGCGCAGACATGGAGACAGCTGGATGGAAAAGTGGACCCCGTTATCTTCAGCAAAGTTGCTTCATTACAGGACAATCAGGCCGAACATGCGAAGGAATGGCGGGATATGATCAATACGTACTTCTACCGCAAGAGCGGAATTGCGGATGAACAGGGACGAACAATCTATTGATTGGTGATGTGAATAAAGAACATACCTTGTTTTCTTTGATGTAAAATAGACAGCATGGACATACCTGAGGAGGAGAATGCGTATGGGACAACATCAACTGCCCAAGACCATGAAGGCGGCTGTCATGACAGAGCCAGGACACATCATTATTGAGGAACAACCTGTTCCCCAACCGGCTGCGGATGAGGTTCTTATTCAGGTGATGGCCGTAGGCGTGTGCGGATCGGATGTGCATTATTTTGAACATGGGCGCATCGGCAGGTTCGTGGTGGAGAAACCGATCATCCTGGGACACGAGTGTGCGGGTATGATTGCTGCAGTTGGCGAGAAAGTATCCCGTCTGAAAATAGGAGATCGGGTTGCCATTGAGCCTGGGGTCACCTGTGGACGTTGCACAGCATGCAAGGAAGGTCGCTATAACCTGTGTCCGGATGTACAGTTTCTGGCGACCCCTCCGGTGGACGGGGCATTTGTACAATACATGACGATGCGCGAAGATATGGTATTCCCGATTCCCGACCATCTGTCCTATGAGGAAGCGGCTATGAACGAGCCATTCTCCGTTGGGATTCACGCGGCTCGCCGGAGCAAGCTGGCTCCGGGTACAACGCTTGCGATTATGGGGATGGGGCCCGTTGGACTGATGGCTGTTGCGGCTGCAAAATCATTTGGCGTAGAGAAGATCATTGTTACGGATCTGGAGGAAGTGCGGTTGGAAGCGGCTCGCCGTATGGGTGCCACGCATACCATTAACGTGCGTAATGAAGATGCACTGGCCGTGATTCGTGAGTTAACCCGTGGTGTCGGTGTGGATACCGCATGGGAAACTGCCGGGAATCCGAAGGCGTTGCAAACGGCTCTGTATTCACTTCGACGTGGAGGCAAACTTGCTATTGTGGGCCTGCCTGCACAGGACGAAATTGCACTGAATGTTCCATTTATCGCAGACAATGAAGTTGATATCTATGGGATATTCCGATATGCCAACACGTATCCTGCAGGGATTGAATTCCTGAGCTCTGGCCAACATGACGTGATGTCTCTGATTACAGATCGTTATTCACTGGAAGAGACACAGCAGGCGATGGAACGTGCATTACACAATAAGAGCGGCAGCCTGAAGGTTATGGTATATCCGAACGGGATATAAGCTCGTACTGAAAGAGTCCTGAACTTCAGGACTCTTTTTTTGTTTTTTTGCAAAATAAAGGAATAGACAAGCTCCCAAAACATGGTATAATTCATGATGATTTTAATATATAAAATGATACACACCATATAGGTGAATACGTACTTAGCGAAAGGAACTGAAGGTTGTGAGAGTACATGAATTTATGATTCACGCTGATTTTCATCGGGATGATCTGATGTCGGTATCTTCTCAAGCATCACGTTTTACCTCGGATATTATCTTGTCGTATATGGAGTCTGAGCATGAGCATCGAGTAGATGTCAAAAGCCTGCTAGGGATGGCGTTACTCCCCATTCGATATGGTAGTGTTGTCAGATTGCAGACAAGAGGCAGGGATGAACTGGAGGCTTTGGAGTACATGCTGAATGTACTGGAGAAAGGGACGGCGTAACACCTGATGAGGTGCAAAATCATAGAAATCATAATTTTTTTAGCTATTCCTCAAATCCTGCTGGTACTTTGTACAAAAAAAGAGTATAATAAAATTTAGTTTGATTCTAAAGAAGTACCCATATTAAAGGAGTGTAAATAGATTATGCCAAAAGTTGACATCCATCCAAAGACACAACTCGTAATTTTTTACGATGCAAGTGCTGATTTCAAATTCCTGAGTTCTTCCACGAAGTTCTCTAACGAAACTATGGAATGGGAAGACGGTAACTCTTACCCAGTAATCCGTGTGGACACTAGCTCCGCATCCCACCCGTTCTTCACTGGTAAACAAAGAAACGTGGATATCGGTGGCCGTGTTGATAAATTTAACCGTAAATACAACATCAACAAATAGTTTGTCCATACATTACAAAAAAACCTCGGGATTCGTCCTGAGGTTTTTTTGTGTACATAACTAGGGGGAAACCTTGTGAGTGATACTTCAAATCGTTATTTGTAACCAGAAATATCCATTTTCATTAAAAATTAATTCAACCAATTATTGCGCTTACAACACAATCGGATGTACACTAGAAAACAGAGTTAGAACATATTGGAGGAGGAAATAGAGATGAGCAGCATCACACATATGGTAACGTTTACACTATACGCAGGTAAAGATACACCGGAGGCGGAAGCCTTTTTGAAGGAAAGTTCAGATGTACTTGCAGTCATTCCTGGGGTAGAGCAGTTTCAGGTTCTGAGACAGGTAAGTGAGAAGAATGAGTTTGACTACAGCTTCTCCATGGTCTTTGCGGATCAGGCTGCGTACGATGCATACAACAACCACCCGGTTCACCGTCAATATGTAGAAGAGCGTTGGGAAAAGGAAGTTAGTCGCTTCCAGGAAATTGATCTCATTCAACATAATCATCAATAATCCCCACACATATTGAAATAAAGCTGAACTGCCATATACAATATACAGCATTTAACAATACTGTATATCTCTCTGAATGAAGTTGATTTGATGAAAATTATAACACTTCACGAAATCGTTTTCGACAAAATGAATTTAAGGAGGCTTTCGTTGTTATGCAATTGGATCTCACAGGAAAAACGGCTCTTGTTACAGGCGCAACCGGACAACTGGGGAGAGTGATCGCCCGCACGTTGGCAGCCTGTGGCGCCAATCTGGCCCTACATTACATCAATAATGATACGAAAGCACGGGAGCTTCAAGGTGAGATTGAGGCATTGGGGCGTCAGGCTGTCATTGTACAGGGAGACATTACGAAGCAAGACACGGCATTCCGGATGCGTGATGAGATCCAGGCTGTTCTGGGCGGAGTGGATATTGTTGTTGCCAATGCAGTCATTCAGTATGAATGGACCACGGTGTTGGAGCAATCTCCTGAAGATTATTTGAGCCAGTTCGAATCTTGTGTCATGCAGAGTGTGTATCTTGCCAAAGCTTTCATTCCGCATATGCAATCGGTCAAAGCCGGTCGCTTCATTGGCATCAATACAGAATGTGCGATGCAAAATTTCGCTCATCAGTCAGCCTACACCGCTGGTAAGCGTGGAATGGATGGCATATATCGCGTGCTGGCCAAGGAAGTTGGCGAGTATCAGATTACCGTAAATCAGGTTGCCCCTGGATGGACGATTAGTGAACGTGATCGCTCCAGTGAGCCCGGACATGATGAGGCATATACGCGTACCGTGCCGCTGAAGCGCAGGGGTGAAGATCAGGAAATCGCCAATGCGGTGGCTTTTCTCGCGTCGGACCTGTCCTCATTTATCACGGGTGCCTATATCCCGGTAAGTGGCGGCAATGTGATGCCTGCCATCTAGTTACCCTTTGGATTCGCGAATGCATATAAATACGAATCAATATAATTTAACCGTAATCCGTTTGTCATTCGACAAGCGGATTTTTTGGCATTTTGTTAACACTGAAATAATGATTTAAGGGGCAGGTTTTTCGTTTCATATATCTAGAAATACATATGATTTGGTTCGGTTTTTAGAAGATTGGGGTATAAGAATAGGTATATTAACAGAGTGGAAACATAATCAAAATGAGCAATTAAAGGAGACCCATCCCTCATGAAAAAAACAGTTGCAGACCTTCTGGTTGAAGCCTTGTTGAACGCTGGCATCAAACGCATATATGGCATTGTTGGAGATTCTTTGAATGCGGTACTCGACTCGATCCGTCGTTCGGGCAAGATTGAATGGATTCATGTACGACATGAAGAAGTGGCAGCATTTGCTGCTGGGGCAGACGCTGAGGTCAGTGGAAGTATCGCTGTCTGCGCAGGAAGTAGTGGACCGGGTAATATGCATCTGATTAACGGTCTGTATGACTGTCACCGCAATCGTGTTCCTGTACTCGCCATTGCCGCACATATCCCAAGTGACGAGATTGGTAGTGAATATTTTCAGGCGACCCATCCGGAGTATCTGTTCCAGGAATGCAGTGATTATTGTGAAGTCATTACGACAGCCAAACAGATGCCGCGTTCCCTGACGATGGCTATTCAGACAGCAGTTGCTCGTTCTGGCGTGTCTGTTGTTGTATTGCCGGGAGATGTAGCTGGATTGGAAGCGGCGGATCTGCCTGTACCTGAGCATGTGTATCATGCGACCCATCCAGTGGTACATCCTTCTGAACCGGAACTGATGAAACTGGCCGAATATCTGAATCAAGGTAAAAAAATCACGTTGTTGTGTGGTGCAGGCTGCGCGGGCGCTCGGGAACCCCTTATGCAGCTCTGTGATCGTTTGAAATCCCCGATGGTTATTGCGCTACGAGGCAAGGAATATTTGGAGTATGACAACCCCTATTCCGTGGGTCTTACGGGTCTAATTGGGTATTCATCCGGTTATCATGCCATGATGGACTGTGATGTACTCTTGATGCTGGGAACGGATTTCCCATATCGTCAATTCTATCCTGAAGATGCGACTGTGCTTCAGGTCGACATTCAATCTTCCCATCTGGGTCGGCGCACGAAGCTGGATTACGGCGTATGTGGGGATGTGAAAGCGACCATTGAAACTTTGCTTCCTTATCTGACAGAAGAACACAGTGACAAACATCTGCGTAAAAGTGTGGATCGTTATGTGAAAGTACGCAAAGATCTGGAAGAGCTTGCGGTTGGGAAACCAGGTAAAAAGCCTATTCATCCACAGTACTTAACCAAGATCATTAGTGATGCCGCAGCCGAAAATGCCATCTTCACCTGTGATGTCGGTACTCCGACAGTATGGGCGGCCCGTTATATCGAGATGTCTCGTAATCGCAGGCTGCTCGGTTCATTCAGTCATGGTACGATGGCAAACGCTTTGCCACAGGCAATTGGCGCTCAGGTCGCTGATCCGGGCAGACAAGTCATCTCTTTGTCGGGTGATGGTGGTATTACGATGTTGATGGGTGATCTGTTGACACTGAAACAGCATAATCTGCCGATCAAAGTTGTGGTATTTAATAATGGAGCACTCGGTTTTGTTGAGCTGGAGATGAAAGCTGCCGGATTCCTGGAATCGGGAACAGAGCTTGTAAATCCCAACTTTGCGATGGTTGCTCAAGCCATGGGCATGGAGGGGATTCGGGTTGAAGATCCCGCTGAATTGGAAGGGGCTGTGCAACGCGCGCTTCAGCATGAGGGTCCTGTGCTGATCGACGTGGTGGTGAACCGTCAGGAATTGTCCTTACCTCCGAAGATTGATATCAAACAGGCGGAAGGATTCACCCTATGGATGATGAAAGCCGTGCTTAACGGACGTGGGGATGAGCTGATTGAATTAGCTAAAACCAACTTGCTACGATAGGCGATTATATGCTTCTTGAAGAGGTTGAGAATATCGATCCTATAGCGTTATATGTTTAAAGAGATGAGCATGCAACACGACATCATGGTGCATGCTCATTCAATATAATGCTGAATGTGTGACAAATGATATAGTATGAATCCATATTATATGATTTGTTTTTATATCGAAAGTCTATTAGAATAGGTAAAGTCAGGAAGGTTTTATGACATTATTGACCTACATATTGTATTGTTACATGTACGAACGTTTCATATCGTATTCATCGATCCAATCACAAGATGACACACACACATGGAGGAGATCAACATGAGTCACGCAGGAAAAGTAGCTATTATTACTGGAGCAGGAAGTGGATTAGGCCAAGCAGCGGCATTGAAATTGGCTGAAAAGGGCGCATCTATTGTTGTCGTGGATCTTGTCGAAGAGACAGGTCTTGAAACGGTTAAGAAGATTGAGAAGCTGGGAAGTAAAGCAATTTTTGTACAAGCAGATGTGAGTAAAGCACCTGAAGTTGAGAATTACGTGAAAAAAGCAGTCGAAGAGTTTGGACGAATCGACATGTTCTTTAATAATGCAGGCATTGCGGGTCCTGGGATCAAGTTGATCGAACATACGATTGAGCAGTTTGACCAGATTATTGATATCAACCTGAGAAGTGTGTTTTACGGGTTGAAGTACGTGATTACGGAAATGCTCAAAACCGGCGGAGGTTCCATTCTGAACACAGCTTCCACTGCTGGTATTGTTGGTGTACCGGCGGTTGCACCTTACGCAGCAACCAAACATGGCGTGGTCGGTTTGACGCGTACAGCTGCAATTGAATATGGCAAGGACAACATTCGTGTAAATGCGATTGCGCCAGGTACAATTGAGACACCGATGGTCGTTCAGTTCGGTAAAGACAACCCTGAAGTGTTCAAGGCAACCGTTGACAGCATTCCATCTGGACGTTTGGGCAGACCCGAAGAGATCGCGAACCTCGTTTCCTTCCTTCTGGGAGATGAAGCGCCATATATTAATGGTGCAGTATATCCGATCGATGGCGCAGTTACAGCCCAATAAGAGTTCAGCTTATCGGCAATAGAATAGCTGTTAAAATGTTTAAAGAGAGGTCACTGTATACGTACAGTGACCTCTCTTTTTGGTTTTTTTGTACTACGAACTCATATCAGGCAGCGTTAGCGATGTATCGGTTTGTGTACTTTTCGCAGATGCTGAACGATACGAGCTTATAACGATGATGATGGCAACAGCGACACCGACAGCTCCAATCCAGGTAATGGACGACAATGAAACGCTGCTGACCGCGATTCCGCCAATACCTGCTCCGGCAGCCATCGCCAGTTGCATCACCGAACTGTTCAGGCTTAGCATAATGCCAGAGGATTCCGGAGCCATGGTGACCAGATTATATTGCTGAGTTGGACCTGAGGACCACGCGGCAAAAGACCACAAAATCAGAACAAGGAAGATTGCAAGATGAGAGCTTGCCGTTATATTCAACAGGACCAGACTCACGATATGCAATGTCATGCCTGTGATTAGCGTTCGTTTGACACCCAATCTGTCAGCACTGAATCCTCCAACTTTCGAACCGATCAGACTTGCTATGCCAAATGCGAGTAAAGCTGAACTGAGTAGTGCTTCGCTCATTCCTGAAACGGATACAAGGTAAGGTGAAATATATGTGTAGGCAATGGAATACCCACCTAACCAGAAAAATGTCACCAGCAGTGCCAGTACAATTCGTGGCTGTTTGAGCAAAGACAGTTGTTTCTTCAATGGAACAGGTGCTTCTGCTTTGGAAGGCGGAATGGCGGCCGCGATCACCAGCATGGCGAGAACGCCAAGAACGGCTATGCCGGCAAAAACAAGCTTCCAATCCCAAGATGCAGCCACAAGCCTTCCGAGCGGAACGCCAACGATCAAAGAAGCCGTAAATCCAGTGATTACTGTGGCGATTGCACTAGCTTGTTTGCCCTCAGCCGCTATTTGGGAAGCGACCGTTAATGCCGTGACAACAACAACGCCCGCGCCTAAAGCCATCAAGACACGTGCTGCGACGAACAAACCATAACCTGGCAACAGATAGGCAAGAACATTAGCTACAACGAATAGACCGAGGAAGTATAGCAACAACTTGCGTCGATCCCAGCGTGATGTCAGCGCAATAATAACAGGTGTACCGAGCGCATATACGAGTGAAAAAATCGTAATGAGCTGTCCGGCAGCGATTAAAGAGATATTCATGGTATCTGCAATGCGATCCAAAATGCCGGCAATGACATATTCGGACGTTCCTACAAGGAAGCTGACCAAGGCAAGAACATAGATTTTGAGCGTAGAAGACATAGAAACATAACCTCTTTCTGATTATAATTATTATATTTTTAGAAATATAGAAATAAAGACAAGAGAACAAGACATGCATACTGTGAATGCAACCAATCTGCAAACAGTGATGTTACAACCGATAATGAATATTGGTTTAAGCGTAAACTTACGTGAACTAGTTCTATCAATAAATGTTGAGTGCTGTTTCAATATTTCTAATTATATAGAAATATAACTCAAATTTTTTATTTATTTAGCAGATAGGGAACAAACTTTTGTGCGGTCTCCGTGTTTAGGCTGTAGTAGATATACGTACCCTTCTTCTGCGATGTGAGCAGGCCGCAATCGGACAGCTGTTTCAGGTGATGAGACAGAGTCGATAGGGCAACCGTAACAAGGCGGCTCTCCAGATCGGCAGGACACAGGTTGCTTTCGCCCGATAGAATCTGAATGATTTTGTAGCGTGTTTGCTCGCCCAGTGCTTTATGAATTTTGACGACTTGTTCAATCTCATTCGAGTTTGATTGCATGATGATCTGTCCTTTCGTCTTTATTTCTTATTTCTAGTAATATGGAAATAAGAGTAGCATATGTCGTTTGAAAAGTAAACTCTCGGACGGAAATTCCATACTTTCTACTGCCTTTGGTTAACAGCCGAAAGTCTGGAGTAACTTCCCCCGAGAGTTATGTGAGTTGTATATTACCGATCCAGAGAATCAACATAGTCTTTGGCTTCCTTCAACGAGAGACCTCGGGCTTCACGCAGTCGTTTGATCGCCATAATTTTTTTCCCTTGTTGTATAAGTGCAAGCAGCTCCTGATCGAGATCAGAAGGCTCTGTTGGACTTGCGTAGGAAGGGGATGCTTCCTTCGGCGACAAGGTGTACTTGAAGTCGGAGCGTGCGCTTGCAGTTGAACCATTCTCCAGACGCTCCACATCTCTTTTCAATTCATTCAGTTGACGTTGCAGGCTCGTGACTCTGAACAGTAACACAAGGATTAGAAGCAAAAAAACGATCCATACCAAGGTGTTCATTTCCATGATGTAATGTGCCTCACTTTCAATTATTCATAGCCATTATTTAAGTTGAACCGGGATTTCCTTGACACCACGAACTATCATGCCTGGTCTCCATTCGAGTTCATTTACGTCAGCCTGTAGCTGCATATTTGGAAAACGATTCAGCAGTGTGCTGACCGCAATCTCACCTTCCAGACGAGCAAGCGGCGCTCCGAGGCAGAGATGAATGCCTGTGCCAAATGCCAGATGCGAACTCTTCTCGCGGGTAATATCAAAGACATCAGGATCTTTGAACTGCTCCTCATCCCGGTTAGCGGAGTCAAGCGCAACGATAACAAGTTCACCTTGAGCAATATGCTGTCCACGGAATTCGATATCTTCCAAAGCCCAACGAGAAGTGCTAAACTCCACTGGTCCGTTGTATCGCAGCATCTCCTCAATGGCGTTGTGAATAAGTTCGGGCTGCTTAATGAGCAGTTCGCGTTGCTCCGGATGCTCCAGCAGGGCAAGAATTCCATTGCCGATGAGATTAACCGTCGTTTCGTGGCCCGCGATGATTAACAAGGAGACTACGCCAAGCAATTCATTTTCAGACAGTTGTTGCCCGGAATCTTCTGCTGTTACGAGCTGACTGATCAGGTCGTTCCCCGGATTTTTGCGTACTTTGGCGAACCAGGCATTGAGGTATTCGGTGAATTCCCTGGCATGCTGTTCAAACATCTCGGCATGTTCCGAGCTGGATGCATCAATGATGGAATTGGACCACATGCGGAACTTGTCCTGATCTTCCAGCGGCACGCCGAGTATCTCACTAATGACGATGATCGGCAATGGAAAAGCAAAGTCGTCAATCAGATTCATTTTCTCTTGGGACGCAAGGTTGTCCAGTAGATTATCCGCGATTTCTTGAATATGGCTTCTCATGTCTGCAATCATCTTAGGGGTGAACGCTTTCTGTACAAGTCCGCGCAGACGGCGATGATCTGGTGGATCGGAAAACAGCATGTTATTGACAAAGATACTTTGATTTTCTGGTCCATAACGTTTGGCGATATCCTTAGTGAAGCGAGGATCTTTCAGGATCTGGACTGCATCCTCGTATCGGGTAATGATCCAGCCAAACTCCCCGTGAGGAAACATGACTCTGAAAACAGGCTCCTCGTTTCTTAACTTTTCATATACCGGGTAAGGGTTGTGTGTGAATTCTTTCGTGAAAAACGCTGGCTTTGAGGACTCGTTGGGTTCATTCGGGTTCAAATGCAAAATCTCCTCTCATATTCCTGCATAATACTTGCACCCTCTATATATTCAATACGTATCGCTTTGAAACCTTGTTTTGATTTGGAGATGGGCTTGCGTCATGATGCGGGTGTATTTATGAATTGCCAACAAAAGCAGGAAAACACAGGAAGATCCAAGAAAATAACAGGAAGAATTCTAAAATGCGCTTGGATTAATATGAAAACGAGGTGAATACTGACATGTCATACGCACAACTTCCCTTGCATCATCACCAGATTCCCGCAAGTCGAATTGTTCTTGGCTGTATGCGGTTTGGGGGTGAATGGGACGGCCTGCCCATAACTTCAGATCTTGTGACGGAGGGTCATCGGGCGGTAGAAGCAGCGATCGAAATAGGCATTAATCACTTTGACCTGGCGGATATATACACACGTGGTAAGGCAGAGCATGTATTGGGCCGAGTTTTATCCGAAACTTCAGGTTTGCGGGAACAGATCATTATACAGTCGAAGTGTGGTATACGTCTTGTGGGTGATGATGAAGGACCACAACGTTATGACACCTCAGGTGCACATATCCTGGCGAGTGTGGACGGTATCTTGGAACGGCTCGGCATCGATTATCTGGATATTTTGCTGCTACACCGTCCTGATCCGCTCGCCCATCCGCAAGAGATTGGGGAAGCACTGGCTGAGCTTCATCAATCCGGTAAAGTGCGTCATTTTGGTGTGTCCAACATGGGTTCTGAACAGATTCGCCTTCTTCAGCTCCATAGTAGAGTACCTCTGATTGTGAATCAGTTGGAGATGAGTTTGGACAAAATCGGATTCGTAGAAGCTGGACTGACGGTGAATCGACCTCAAGCCAGAGACAACGTATTCCCTTATGGCACGATGGAATATTGTCAGGCAGAACATATTCAACTTCAAGCTTGGGGTCCACTTGCGCAAGGTAGATTTACTGGCAGGATCGTAGAGGGACAACGTCCGGAGATTGAGCTTACGGCTCAATTGGTTGATCGAATGGCCAAGGAACGTGGTGTTACATCCGAATCCATCGTACTGGCTTGGTTAATGAAGCATCCGGCAGGCATTCAACCCGTGATTGGTTCGATTCGGCCAGAACGTATTCTTGCATGTCGTGATGCGACGAAGGTTGAGCTTACCCGATATGAGTGGTATGAACTGTATTCGGCTTCATGTGGGCGCAGAATGTAATCAGGGACATCTGAGAGATGAGTTATATCCGATCACAATTCTTAGAAAGTTGGCCGTAAGTTAAGCATATAAGAAGACACAGGTTGCTGGCCTGTGTCTTCTTTGTAATGTTCGGCTTCATTTGGTTGAAACACAATACGGGAAGTGTAATGAATCATAAGGTCATATGGCCTACAATACGAACACATTTGCAATAAGCGTACTTATTCGGTGCCGAAACCAGAGTGTGGGCACGACTCTATCAATATTTCACCTTCATATTTGTGCTAGAGGCTATGTCCATGGACTTAGGAAAAGTGCTGATAAGAAGGACGTTTCAACCATTTTTACCGTTTTACCGGGTAGTTGTTGGAGTGCTGTGATAAAATGATAGGAATAAGAACATACGATCTGTTTATGTGAGAGGAGACACCTTGACGATGGAGATGCTTAAACCACCCGCCGAGATATTATACGAGGCAGAATTACGTGCACTGCGAGAGGAGGATCAGGGGAAACGGCCCCCCAACTGGCTGTTATCTCCCGCCTATGTGCGCGATTTCATTATTGGCAGGGATAAGCCTGCCATTTTGAATGGAGAAGAGATCCCAATTACCCGCAAATTTTATGGCAATGATGTGCTGATTGAACGTGCAGTGGTCACTCTGGCAGGCAATCGGGGTTTAATGCTTGTGGGAGAACCCGGGACAGCCAAAACCATGCTTAGTGAACTGCTGACCGCAGCGATCTCCGGAACCAGTCTGAATACGATTCAAGGTACGGCAGGCACAACGGAAGATATGATCAAGTACTCATGGAATTATGCCATGCTGCTCGACAAAGGCCCTTCGGAAGCTGCGCTTGTACCATCGCCGTTATATAACGGAATGAAGAAAGGCATTCTTACCCGTTTTGAAGAGATTACACGTTGTCCCGCTGAAGCTCAGGATAGTCTGATCAGTATTCTCAGTGACAAGGTCATGAGCATTCCTGAATTGGACGGCGGTGTACTGTTTGCCCAACCGGGGTTTAACGTGATTGCTACAGCCAATATTCGGGATAAAGGTGTAAATGAAATGAGTGGTGCGTTGAAACGTCGGTTCAATTTCGAAACGATCAAGCCCATTCATAACGTCAAGATGGAAGCCGAAATTATTGAATCCCAGGCACGAAACCTGTTATTACATAGTGGAATTGAGATTGACATTAACTCGGATGTGGTTGAATTGTTGGCTACGACATTCATGGAACTGCGCACCGGCATGACACGGGAAGGTTATAAGCTGGATACTCCTCAAGCATCGATGAGCACGGCAGAGGCAGTGTCTGTCTATGTCCAGAGTGCGATGACTTCTTATTATTACGAAGATAAGGCTATTGCGCTGGATCGGTTGGTGCAGAACATGCTGGGGACTATCGCAAAGGAAAACGACAAGGATCTGTCCATTCTCAAAACCTACTTCTCCAAGGTCGTAAAAGAGCGTTCCAGGGAAGAGGGAATGTGGAAGGACTATTATGAGGAGAGAAAATGGATCGGTTAACAGCAGTAATAGACGCTGATGTGAATCAGTTACAGTCCTTGTTCGAGACCCAGGTATATAACTTGAGTAACCCTACCGTCTATTATCCAATAAGACACCATAGCCCTGCATGTTCGTATCACTTGTTACGATTAATTGGGGAGTACAAGCCGGATATCATTTTGATTGAAGGACCGGAGAGCGGTAATCCATTAATTTCAGTGCTCAGTGATGAGGCAACCATACCTCCTGTCAGCCTGTACTATACCTATGAGAGTAAAATGGAGAGAGAAGCCTGCTATTATCCGATGCTTCGTTATTCTCCTGAATATGTCGCGTTGAAAGAAGCAGCGCGTCTGGACATTCCGGCAAAGTTTATTGACCTGGACTATCATCATTTCTCCAGTCGTGCTTCCAAGTCCGGGCAGACAGACCAAAAGGAGATTTCCATCCAGGATGAAACCTTGCTAGCAGGGTCTGAGTTCATTAGCCGGTTGTGCCAAAAAACAAACTGCCGCAGTTTTGATGAATTGTGGGAAAAAGTGTTTGAGATTGGTGGTCTGGAGAAATCCACTCAGGAGTTCGTACAGGGTGTATTCACGTATTGTACGTTATCCCGAATGTGCTATTCCACGGAACGATTACAATCTACAGGTGATCTGGCAAGGGAAGCGCATATGAGACAACGTATTAAACAAGCGGTACAGGAACATGACCGTGTGCTGGTCATTACCGGTGGATTTCATACGTATGGACTGTTGATGTCTGAAAAAAATGAATCGGACTTGGAACGGCTGAAGATGGATAAACAACAGGTGGATCAACCTCTGGTTGAACAAGAGACGTATCCAAAAGATACGGATGATCCAACTGCGGTTCATCAACAGATGTACCCGATGGTCTATACCTTTGCTGAAGCAGATCGGCTCAATGGTTATGCGAGCGGCATGCCTTATGTGAATTATTACGATCAGATCTGGAACCAGCTCACTCGCAAGAAGAGTACACCGTATAATCTAACGGCTCTGGACTTGTTATCCCGACTGATGCGCCAATTACGGGACGGTCACGAACATGTATCAACCAGCGATGCGATTGAGGCGTACAGCATGATTCAGGGTCTTGCGGGACTTCGGGGTAAACGGGAAGGTGGCGTCTACGAGTTGATGGATGCAGCACTCTCTTCCTTTGTGAAGGGGGAGCTTACCTTGGCGACCGATAAACCTCTGCAAGAGTTACAGCAGTTATTGACAGGAGACGTCATTGGAAGCGTGGCTCCGAATTCATTCAGTATTCCGATCGTAGAGGATTTCAAGGCGCGTTGTACAGGGTACAAACTGCAGATTCGCACAACAGGACAACACAAGAAAGTACTGGATCTGTATGCGAAACCGGAACACCGCCAAATAAGCCAATTGTTTCAATGCATGATGTATCTGGTTCCGGAATTCGCCAAACGACAATCCGGGCCGGACTGGATTGCAGAGCGTGACATGAATCTCGTACGCGAAACCTGGGTGTATATGTACTCATCCCGCATTGAAGCCAGATTGATAGAGAACTCTCTCTATGGCGGAACGCTTGCCGGAGCGGCTACACGCAAAATGGAAGAACAGATGCAGGAAATACCGGATCATCACAGTGGTGAACTTGCCCGACTCATGCTTCAAGCGCTGCTTATGGGACTTCAAGATACCGCGATGAAACTCTATGAACAGGTCCGCTCAGCGCTGAGAACCGACGGGAATTTTCTATCCTTATGTAACAGTCTGCATGTCTTGAACCGAATTCATCAACACCAGAGACTTTTGGGTTTGTCTGACGAGAAACATCTCCCTGATCTGGTATCCGAAGCTTACAGGAACGCTGTAGACAAACTGCTACAGCTCTCCAGAGCCAATCCGGATGAACATGAAGCCATTATTCAGGGGCTGAAGCTGCTAGCCATGCTCGCGGAGTCATCAGAGGAGCGTTTTCAGAATGAGACATTCCGAATTCACCTGAGCGAACTTCTGTCTGATCACCAGCTTCCGGCTCAACTGGAGGGTGTGTGTGTGGCCATCTCCTCAGGACTCGGTGACAGGCCCAGGGAAGAGATTGTTGATCGCGCAAGCGGGTATATCCGTGGAACACCGGATCAGACCCGTCAAACGGCACTTTTTTTACAGGGAGTGTTCTCTGTAGCACGTGACGCTTTTTTATATGAAGATCAGCTGTTATCCGAGTTGAACTATCTGATTGAACAGCTCTCATATGACGACTTCATCAGTATGGTACCGGAATTGCGGCTGGCATTTACCTACTTTACACCAATGGAGACGGGTTTAATTGCTGAGCGTGTGGCAAGTCTGCATCAGGTTGAACCGGAGGAGATGTTAAGGCCTGCGGTAGATGAGCAGATGCTCATTCAATCCAAAGCATGGGATGAAGCGCTTCGAAAGGAGTTCGCCGCATGGAAGCTAATATGAATAAAGCGAATCGGATAACGGAAGAAACCAGAGAAACGGACGAGATTTCCAATCCGGATGGAAGCAACCAAGAGTCTCGACAGTCTGTTGAAACCTTGAATCGGTGGCGTCTGATTCTGGGTGAATCTGCTGAAGAAGGATTGTGCAATACAGACCAATATACGTCGGATGAATTTCAATATACGGAAATGGATGAGATTCTGGGTTATCTGTATAACCGTGAATACGGTGAAGAACAAGGTTACCGAAAAGAGGGCGGACGCGGTGCGTCTAACCTGACTGTACCGAAATGGTTGCACAAGGTCAGGGACCTATTCCCGAAACCAACGGTAGAAATATTGGAGAAGCAGGCGCTTGACCGCTATGGGCTGACAGAATTATTAACGGACAAAAAGCTGCTCGAATCCCTTGAACCCAACATGAATCTGCTCAAGAACATTATGCAGTTCAAAGGTCGGATGAAAGGTGATGTGTTAAAGAGTGCCAAGGAGATCGTGCGAACTGTGGTTGAAGAGCTCCGCAGCAAGCTGGAGTCTCAGACCCGAGCCAGCATCATGGGCAAGCGCAGTCGCTATACCTCCAGTTCAGTGCGTTCCTTGCGCAATCTGAATTTCAAACGAACCATCACCAAGAACCTTAAGAATTACGATAAAAACAAGCGCAGATTTGTAATTGATCGTCTGTATTTCGATGGGAATATACAGCCGCATAACAAGTGGAACATCATCATTGGTGTGGACGAAAGTGGCAGTATGCTGGATTCAGTCATCTACAGTTCGGTGATGGCCAGTATCTTCTACCGTTTGAATGCGTTGCGCACCCAATTATTCATATTTGATACGCAGGTTGTTGATCTGAGCGACAGACTGGAAGACCCTGTAGATGTACTTATGAATGTACAGCTGGGCGGGGGGACACATATTACCAAAGCGTTGCGATACGGCGAGACGCTAATCGATAATCCGGGCAAAACCATCTTTATTCTGGTCAGTGATCTGGAGGAAGGGTACCCGATTGCGCAGATGTACAAAGCTTGTAAAGATATCATCGATGCAGGATGCAAGCTGCTGGTTCTCACGGCACTCGATTTTAACGGGGATTCCGTCTATAACAAACACGCAGCACAGACGTTAACGAATATGGGAGCGCATGTAGCAGCGATTACGCCTAACGAACTCGCCGATTGGATTGGCGAGATCATCACTTAAATTCAAGGAGGAATGTGTAATGCTTACCGCAGACCGTGGAATAGAGACTTTAGTGGAGAAATTTGCTGAAATGTGCTCGAACGATTACTCGCTTAAAACGGATCGGAGTCAGGAAATCATTGATTATGTCCTCGGAACAACGGACAAGTTTCCTGAAATGATGGGTAATTCCACTCATTATGTCTACTATACGACGGAAGCACTTATGAAGCTTGCCAAGAAAGATGATGGAGATATATTTTTCCGGGCAGGAGCTATTGTCATTCATCTGGAATCTCAGTATTCCAGACGTAATTCGTGGAGAACAGATGGTTTCACGATCTGTATCGGACCTGAATCAGCAGTTTACGGATTAAGCGGAAAGAGCAAAAGCCGGGATCGAATGGGTGATTTACTGTTCCGCTTGGAGAAAATTCGTCAGTTTGCCGGCGAGAAAGAAATCGTGGAGGAATTAAAAAGCAGGCTAGGTCTCGTTAAGACCTTTATTGAATCCAAAAAAGGAAATGGGTATGGAAACCACCAGGGGGAAATTATTGACGCTTTGTTACTTCTGAACCTGTATTCCAAATTGGAAGGCATGAACCCACAGGCTGAACAAGTACAATTACTCAGTCAAAACCTGCACGAGGTACTTCAACTTGTACTCGTTGACGATGCAGAACAGCTTCGTCCAACGTTACATAAGCTTATAGAACCACTGGTTGTATGCTCTGTCCAGAGCCGTTCTATGCAGTCTGTTCGTGATCTGGATCCCGAATTCCTTCAACAAAAACGGGATCAACTGATTGCAGAGCAATATCCGAATACATCATTAAATAAAAAGGATCAGTTGTCGCAAAATGTGTTTCACCAAACGATGATATTGCTAAGCAGTTCGTTATTATATTTGATTAATATCAATGGCGGCAAAGAACGATTCCTTGAGAACAAAGGGGAAACGGGACAAGTTTTACTGGAAGTAATCAATCAATTGCATGAAATCTATCCTTTCGAAGTGCGCATGTACCTACTGAGTTTGGACTCCAGAGCCAAGAATGTAGACAACCTGTTTACGGGTCTTCTTCCGATCGATGAACCATACCAGTTGATCGAGCTACTGAATTACGAACTTAATATGTACACTATATCGTGGCCTAACCTGCAGTTAGCTGTTGCAAGTGAGCCTGATCGATCAAGACGAGCATATAAGCTGCTCAAAAACCCATATCTCAAGCTTATGATACACAAGATCATGGGGGATCGTGGACTCGAGCTTCCTGAAGCTGAAGGAACGATTGAAGAAGCCGTTTATGCTGTACTAAGAGAGCCATTGGATGGTGGACGCAGTGGTCTGGCTATCGCACGGTATCTGGAAGGTAAAATTTCGTTGGAGGAATACTGGAACGATCCAAACAGCCGCGGTCTCTTCAATAACCTGAATCGTGACAAAAAACGTATTCAGAGTTTAATTGCTATCAGCTTCCTTCCTGAGGATTCAGAGGCAATGCGCCGGTTCGTCGTTATGGCTACTTATCCTGACTGGACCATGGATATCGTCTCAGACATGTATCGATCCTATGCATTTAGTGGTGAAAAGCTTCTTCAACGTTATGGTCAAGACCCTGAGGTACAGCATGAGAAACTGTTGACCAGTCTCATCTCACTAAACGGCATGACGGATTATAGATACAATTCAATGCCCAAGGATGAGTATCGCCGTATCATTCAGCAGAATCTTGAATATGCGCTGAAACAGTATAAAAAACTTCCAACGGACACTCGTGTTCTCGTATTGGAAATCACCTTTGAGCAGCGTCAGGAACTGCCCAAAAAACAGTTATCTGAAGCGATTCGTGCCGGATTGCAGGATTCGTCGAAGAAGGCCAACGGTGTGGCGCTTGCTGAATTTAACCGGATTCCTGATGAAGAGTTATACTCGCTCATTTACCGCTCGGAGAAAAAGGTGGGTATCAAAGAGATGGCTCTGACTGCTATCCGCAGTCTCGAGAACAGCAAGGAACTGTACCGTGATCTTTTGAAGGATGAGAAGTCCGACGAGTGGAAGAGCCTGATCCAAATTCTGCTGGATACCGCAGATCTAAGTCCGGAGTATGCCCACGCTGCACTCGCTGATCAGGCAGATGCCAAAAAGCTGTCGAGACTGAGCTGGTTGTCCTTGAAAGATCTTCCTTCCCTAAAACGTATTGAAGACAATCAGCCTTTGGATGATCGGATTAAGCAGTATGCTTTGGTCCAATCGTTGGATCATACCTCTGGTCCTAATGAACGATTGAATGAATTACGGGATTACGTAAGTGAGGCCTCGCTTGCTCGTTTTGCAAGTGAACTGCTCCAGGTATGGATTCAAGAAGGTGCCCCCGCGAAAGAAAAGTGGGTGATGTATGTTTCAGCACTTTTTGGCGATATTCAGATTGTTAATATATTGGCTCCGCAAATTAAGGAGTGGACGGAAAATAGTCGTGGGGCTATCGCAGCAGATGCTGTGAAAGTACTCGCTTATCTGAAAGACCCATCTGCTCTTATGGCGATTGACAAGATCAAACGTGGCGTGAAGAACCGCCAGGTGAAAGGTGCAGCAGAAGAAGCGTTGCAGCTTGCCGCGGATAATATGGGACTTACCTCGGAACAACTGGAAGATCGCCTGGTCACCACGCTTGGTTTTGATGAAAAAGGAACCATGCAGCTTAGCTATGGTGAGCGTACCTTCCTGATTAAGGTGAATGGAGACTTGCAAGTCGTTGTCTTGAATGAAGAAACGGGAAAATCCGTGAAGAGTCTGCCTGCTCCTGCACAGAAAGATGATGCTGAATTGGCAGCCCAGTCCAAGGCGCGTTTCACGCAACTGAAAAAAGATCTCAAATCCATGGTTAGCATTCAGGCACAACGTCTGGAAGAGTCATTGTCCAAACAACGTCTATGGTCTGCCGATGAGTGGAAAGCCCTGTTTGTACAAAATGTAATTATGCAAAAATTCGCTGTCGGTCTGATCTGGGGAACGTATGAGAATGGCGTTCTGATCAGCACGTTCCGTTATATGGAGGATGGTACATTCAATACCGTGGATGAAGACGAGGTTGATCTGCCTTCAGATACGCAGGTTGGACTCGTACACCCGCTGGAACTGGATCAGTCCACACTCGAAGGCTGGGCAACGCAGTTGGAGGATTACGAGATCAAGCAGCCATTCGAACAACTGAATCGCGAGATTCATCAGCCTGAAGACGAAGATAAAATGAAGAACGAATATGATCGTCTGCCCGAGTCTGATTTCTCGCCAACGGCATTCCCTAAAGCACTGGAGAAATACGGTTGGATCAAAGGACCGGCACAAGATGGCGGCTGGTATCATGAATTTTATAAAGAGTACGGAGATCTTGTTGCAGAATTGCAATTCAGCGGTACGAGCATCACGTATTACGAGGGATTGGATGACATTACACTGGACTCCCTGCATTTCTTCAAACCGAGTAACAAGCAATATTATTACTATGGTGACAACAAATCCATTGCTCTGGGCAACGTTCCAGGTCGGGTGTTCAGTGAAACGATCTACGACATTCTGAGAGCAACGGGGCGTTGATGAAGTGAGTGGATTTAAGGAGAGATTTCGAAGTTTTTCGAAGCTGTGTACAGAGGATTATCTGATTCGTTATGCCAATAAGGGGTTGTACAAAAGGTCTTTGAAAGAGTTGGACAACGGTGTGAGTGTAACGTACACATGGAACGAATCATCCGTGAGTTGCCAGCTCAGTGACGGGACACACTGTACGCTCAAAAATACGCTGGATCATTGGGATTGTTCCTGTCCGTCAGACCATATCTGCAAGCATGTACTGATTGCCATACTATACGATCAACGGGAACATTCATCAGAGGATTCGATGAGTGCGGACGAGAAGCATGCGCTGGATAAGGACTCAGGGATATCGGATAATGATCCGTTGGACGTACCGAAAGATGTATCCGTAACAGACTCAGTGTCAAACTTAGTATCAAACGTGGACGATCCAAGCGAAGTTCCGCATTCAGTGTCTCGTGAGATCGAGTCTCGTTTTCGCTGGATGACGGAGTCTGATCTTACAGTGTTAATTAAATCGTATAGTTCTTCCATGGTTGAGGAAGTCGTGTTCCGATTAAGGTACCCAGAAGAAATTAAAATCATTGAAGATTCACTTCTTACGGTGCATCTGACCAATCAGAATATCGAAGTGTCTTTTACGGAGGAACCGAACCTTGCAAAAGCACTATGTAAGGTGCAGCAGACAGCTGGGAAAATGGCCAAGCTTGAAGCCTTATTACGGTACCGGAACCTAAAAGGCCTGGATGATACGGATGCATTAAGTGGACGGGTATACGAAGCCAAGTTCTCTCTTCAGACGGTGCAGGAATGTCGCGTTATGCTGGCAGGATTGTTGAAGACGGGACTGGCCCGTATTCCTCAGTCCTATATGGCACAACTGGAGACTTTGGCAATCGCAGCTCATAGTGGTAATCTGCCTGATATAGAACGCAATTTACGAGGGATTCAAGGAGAACTACAGTTATTTTTTAACAGACATGTACGTTTCTCCATGCAATCCATGCTGGGTCGGGTGAGTAAGCTGTATCTTGCGCTCCAGGTTCTTGAAGAGAAAAAGGTGTCTGCCATTCAGCAGAGCCAGCTCATTGGCAGTTTTCGCAGTAAATATTTCGCTGTTCCTTCACTCCATCTATATGGACTAGGGGCTGATGCGTGGGAGACACGGTCCGGGTTCCGCGGAATCACATACTACTTTTATTGTTTTGATGATGAGGAAATCTACACGTATAGCGATGTGCGTGCTGTGTATTATGACGATCAGCAGTTCTCGTATACAGAACATTATGGTGCATTCACACCGTGGTTGCCACATCTGACCTTTCGCCAGTTCGCAGGGGAAGAAGTTCAATTCCATTCGGTGAAAGTGAATGAAGAACGACGGATATCTTCCGGGGAAGGTGCAAAGCTTGAGATATTGGCACGAACGGGTGTAGAAACGTTGAATATGAACAAGTACATGCAAGATGTCTCGTCTATACTTCTTGAGGAATCACGGTCGTTTGACTTGTTTGCTGCTCCTATAGAACGACTGGCCATGATCAAAGTTGCTCGCATCGTGGATCATCGTTTTGTCAAACAAACGCAGGATCTTGTCCTGACAGTCGAGAATTCTAACGGAGAACGATTGGCACTCACTCTCCCGTATTCAACGGACTGGCAGACGATGATCCAAAGACTGGAGTCAGGATATGGTTCCCAATCGCTTGAACACTTTTATGCCTTTGTTCGTGTGGAACCCAAACGGGTCTGCCCGGTTAGTTTCCTGAAGGGTCAAACGATGCTCAGTCTGAAACTGGATATCGCCAATGGAAGGATGGGGAGACTTGGAAGAATATAATCAGTTCATGCAGAAGATCAACGCCTGGTCAGAAGAGTTATTGCTGCGCGGGTTATCCCAGTTTACGGTCCGAGATATTGAGTTACTTGAGCAGCTCGCAGCGGAATCCTTACGTTTGCAGATGAGCTTCCTTCATGAATTGCTGAATCACGTTATCGAGGAAGGGCGTAGCGTGGCTCTTGGTCAAGGTGATGAAGAACTGCTGTTATTTCAGTATTGTCGTCTCACCCAATATGTACAGCTCAGTGTACAAGAAGAGGCATAGCATGGGTTAGTGGAAGAACCCATTGTGTATGAGAGCAATAAGATTTATTAGATAAGATGTATATAAAATATAAGAAGATTTGCAGAAGGCCGTAGAGGTCGCTGCAAATCTTTTTTGCTCATTCTAAAGTTTAATCCATTTATAGATCGAAAATATCTTCATTTGATATTCGTTTAGAACAAGGATGAGAATTCCAATGTTATCAGTTATATTTGTTCTGATGACATATCCCGATTTATGACGCATACCATTAGGCGAATGCGGTCATAAGGGAGGAAACTGAGATGTCCATGAGCGAACCGCTATTAACACAAATTGTGAATCAACATATTCCGGCTGGTGCAACGGTCGTCACTATTGATAAGCCTGTCAAACATCCAGCGATCTACGCGGCAGACCTTACCGGTGATGGTATGCCGGAGATTGCTACTGTCTACCAGTTGAATGGTGAGCTATACTTGCTTATTCTAAAATTCTACCAAGGACAATGGATCAAAATGGCTCTAATTAAGGGATTGGGGTACGGGGTGACTCTAATGACTGCAGCCCCAGTAACTTCAACGGCAAGGAATAATCTCATCATCGGGTGGCGGATTGGTGCGATCTGGTCTAAGCTTGCCGTATATGAGTGGACTGAATCTGGACTCAAAGATCTGGCACCTGACGATCAATACTATAGCTATGCAGAGATTATAGATATGCCCGGTCCGCATGGCCGAGATGGCAAGGTGGAAATTGCACTGTGGATTCACGATACAGGGGAAGCCTATCGCGTGGAGATTATCCGATGGCAGAATGGGAAATGGGTTCCTGCATCGGACGTATATGCAGCCTATTATCCAAAAGTGGTGCAATATTACGAGCAACTAACCCAGCATTATCCTGATTATATCTTTTACTGGTATTACCTTGCGGATGCTCAGTATCATGCGGGTCAGTACCCGGCAGCACTCGCTTCAGTTCAAAAAGCACTCAGCTTCCCGGAAGCTTATCCTTCCAGAGAGGTACTCCTTGAGTTGGAGAAGAAAATCAAGCAGGCGATGGTCCCGATAAGCCATGCTCGGGTAGCGACATGGTTATATCCGATCTCCGTTCGAACAACAAGCGGCACCCGCTGGGGTTATATGGATGCACAGGGACATGTTCGGCTTGAACCGGTTCTGGATGACGCCCATGAGTTTCAGCCAAATGGATTGGCTGTTGTGGTCAAGGATGGTCGTGCCGGCGCTATTAATTTGAATGGTCAATATGTGGTTCAACCTGTATACGATTCCATCAACCCCTTTTCCGAAGAACGGGCGATGGTGATCGATGCTCAAGGATTTAAGATGATTAATGAACAAGGTACGGTCCTGACCAAACGAGCATACCCGTATATCTCGAATATGAACGACGGCCGAGCGTTATTTTACGATTCTAATCCTGGTCAGGCAGATGGTTCGGTGAGTCTATATGGTTATCTGGATGCCTCAGGCAATGAGGTGATTCCGGCACAGTTTACGTCAGCGAGCGATTTTCAAGATGGCAAGGCGGTTGTGCAGATCAAGGATAATGAATACGCGCTCATCAATCGGAACGGGCAGCGGATTGCGACATATCTATATGCCTATGTGGGGCCGCTTGGCGATGGACTGCTTGCTTTTCAAAAAGAGGCATCGGGCAAATATGGGTATATCGACGAGCGGGGGAATATTCGCATTCAGCCCAAGTTTTCATCGGCATTTCCTTTTAACGACGGGCAAGCGATTGTCAATACAGCGGAGGATTACAAGTCCACCTACGGCGTCATTAATACGCAGGGTTCATTCATCATTCAACCCGCCTACAATGACATTCGCGAACTAGGAGAGCAACGTTATGCGCTGGGGCAAGCAATTAATCCGGAGCAGCCTTATATTGGCTCTGTGTACGCGATTGCTGACACTAGTGGTCGAAGACTTACTGAGTTCGTATATCGTGATGTGGGCAATTACAAGAATGGTCTCGCGTCCGCATCAGATGGAAGACAGACTTATCTGCTGGATCTGAGTGGAAGACCTGCTTCAGGGTATCCTCATGTAGAAGGTTCGGGTACGCTAGAAGTCGTGGCACCAGATCTGATTAAGGCGTATGTAGACCAGCGCTTATCGTATGTGAATCGGGCTGGACAGATCATCTGGCGGCAAAATACGATCGTTCCGCTTCATCCACCGTACCGTGTACGCGAAGAGAAGTACAAACCGAACAGGGATTACCTCGTATATTATCCGCAGGTGGAGGGATTGACGAACCAAGCGGAGCAACTTGCGCTAAACGCCAAATTGAAGCAACTCTCGCAGGTGAAGCCGATTCCTGCCGATCAGCAGCTGGATTACACGTATACAGGGGATTTTGATATTACGTTTTATCAGCAGCAACTGCTGCAACTTCAACTTACAGGTTATAACTACCCGGCGGGTGCAGCGCATGGTATGCCTACGATGATCTATGCGATCATTAATCTGACGAATGGTCAGTTGTATGAGTTGAAGGATCTATTTAAGCCGAATAGTGACTATGTAAAAGTGTTAAGCCAGATTGTAGGGGATCAGATTAAAAATGATCCTCAATACTCGTATGTGTTTCCGGACACTTATAAGGGTATCAGTGCAGATCAGCCGTTTTTTGTTACAGCGGATGCTCTGCATCTCTACTTCAATCCATATGATATCGCTCCCTATGCGGCAGGATTTCCAACCTTTACGATTCCTTTTGTGCAGATCAAGGACATTATTAATACAGAAGGTTCATTCTGGAAAGCTTTCCATGAGTGAGTGTCTTTTCACTATTCACCAGATTCAGCGTATGAGGCCATATGTCCAATATGGCTTCTTTCTTATATAATTAGCTGAACAACAGGCAACGAGAGGGGAAGTCACATGCAATCCAATGGTTCAGAGACATGGTACGCGATTCAAAATAAAGAAGATCAGCGCTGTGCATTGGCAGCGAGATTAAATACATTTTACCAAAGCAGCTCTGCCGAGCGTATCATTCATATTCCTGAAGAGATTGGTCAGGGCTACTGGCAGCTGAATCGAATTCATCCTTCCATGGAACTCGTGTATAGTGATGCGATATTCCATCGACCCACCGCATTGAGCAGCTTGGAGCAGGATGACTGTATCAAGTTAAGCTTCTGCATTGGTGAGAGCATTTCGTGGAACATTGATGGCAAGCTGGGGGAATTCCATGTACATACCCAGGAGAGTTCTGCATATGGCAGCCGATCTACGAGCAGTACGTGTGAATTTGCTCTACAGCAGCATTTCAAGGGATTCACGTTGAAGCTGGATCAGGCAGCTCAAAGTGGGATCATGCAGCATCTTCCCATACAGCAACTCATGACAGCCATCTCCGGAAGTGGGGGAGGTTTCTATAATGCGAAGATGACACCAGCGATGATTCGAATGGTTAATGAAATGACACAATGCCCGTATTCGGGAGAACTGAAACAGCTGTATTTAAACGGAAAAGCACTCGAATTGCTCGCGGTATACTTCAGTGAATGTGTTCTGGAACGAGCGTTTCCTGCGAATCATAGTGGCTTGTCCCGGACGGATCTGACCAGTTTGCAACAGGCGAAGCACATTCTCGATGCGAATCTGGCACATCCGCCAAGCCTTGAAGAGCTCTCCAGACAAGTGTGTTTGAATGAATTCAAGCTGAAAAAAGGATTTAAGCAATTGTTCGGCCTACCTGTACATGCGTATGTTATTGAGCAAAGGCTAGAGGCAGCCTATTACCTGCTGGAGACCAGACAGATGAATGTGACAACAGCGGCATTAACGGTTGGTTTCAATAAAACGAGTCACTTTTCCGCTCAATTCAAACGCAAATACGGTAGGACACCCTCCACTTATTTTAATCAAACCTTCTCGTAACTTTCACTATAATCCGTATTGAGGTGTTTTTGCTCCGGATTGGGGTAGCGGTAGCCGGGGGCCCTGTGAGATATTAATGTGCGTATATAGCACTGCGCTATATTGAGAATGATTATTAATATCAGGAGGGGTGAGATGAACAACACGTCTGAAGTGTCCGGACTAATGCAAGTAACGAGGGAGCGCAAAGGTCTGCTGCTTATAGCAAGTATCTTCTCGACCCTGTCGAGTCTGTTGCAGATTGTTCCTTTTATCGGGGTGTACAAGATCGTCGAGGAACTGCTAACTCATGCGGGGCAACCCTCTGCCATGGACAGAGATCTGTTGATCTATTGGGGGATCGTCGCGTTCGTAGCACTGATCGCAGGGTTAATTGCGCTCTATATCGGGGGGATGTGCTCACACATCGCTGCGTTCAACATTTTGTACCAGCTCAGAGTGAGACTTGCTGAACATGTTGCCAAAGTACCCATGGGCTATCACACTCGGACGGCAACCGGTGAGCTGAAGAAGATCATCGAAGTCAGTGTGGAGAAAATTGAGAAGTTTATCGCCCATCAGTTGCCGGATCTGGTGAGTGCGATCGTCATTCCGCTGATGCTGCTGGGATATCTGTTCTGGCTCGATTATCGCATGGCGCTAGCACTGTTGGTTCCGATTGGGATCGGTTTCTGGCTGCAAAGTCGTCTCTTCCGCAGCGAACGAGGCCGTCAGGCTTATCGTGATTTTCAGCTTGCCATTGAAGAGATGAATGCGACGGGTGTTGAATACGTAAGGGGTATGCCTGCGGTGAAAGTATTTGGGATTACAGCCGATTCGTTTCTGACGTTCAAACAGGCGGTGACGCGTTATCGGGATATTTCATTGAGAATAACAGATTTGTGTAAAACATCTTACGGGCTGTTTTTTGTGATCATGATCTCGTTATTTACCTTCATTGTTCCGGTGGGTATTCTGCTGGCGAGTGGAAATGCGGGCAATCAGTCGTTTGCGATCACGTTTATTCTGTTTCTGATCATTACCCCGAGTCTATCTGCTCCGTTATTGAAGTTAATGTATCTGGGTAGTGGGATGCGAGAGATTGTGGAAGGACAGAAACGGATTGAATCGGTGTTTGCCGAGCCAGTTGTACATGAACCTGAGTTGCCCAAAGTTCCCGATACATATGAGGTTGCTTTTCGTCAGGTATCTTTTGCTTATGAACACAAGGAGAGCGAAGCGTATAAACCGGTACTTGAACAGATTGATTTTGTAGCCAACGCAGGAGAGATGACCGCACTTGTCGGACCTTCGGGTGGGGGGAAGTCAACCATTGCGAATCTATTGCTTCGTTTCTGGGATGTGCAGGAAGGTGAGATTACGATTGGCGGGATTCCGATTCAGGAGATGGGGACGGAGAAGCTGATGGATACGGTGTCCTTTGTATTCCAGGATGTACATCTGTTCTACGACACGATTGAAGAAAATATTCGGATGGGCAACACATCGGCCTCACGACAGGACGTTATAGCTGCGGCTCGAACTGCCTGTTGTCATGAGTTTATAGAGAAAATGGATGCCGGTTATGACACCAAAATTGGAGAAGGCGGCACATACCTGTCCGGCGGTGAAGCACAGCGAATCGCAATTGCACGGGCGTTGCTCAAAAATGCTCCCATTCTGGTCCTGGATGAGGCGACAGCTTACGCGGATGCAGAGAATGAGCACAAGATCCAGCAAGGATTGGCCCAATTGGTTCAAGGCAAAACGGTACTGATTATTGCTCATCGTCTAACAACGATCCGTGCAGCAGAGCAGATTCTCGTCATCCGGCAAGGGACGATTGCCGAGCGTGGGACACATGATCAATTGCGTGCATTGGGCGGAGTCTATGAGCACATGTGGCAGGCCCATATCAGTGCAGCTTCATGGAAGCTTGGAGGTGCAGTGCGGTGAAGAATTATCTATACAATATTTCTGGCGGTAACCCTCGTAGTCTGCTCCCGTCGGTGATGGCAGCGATTCTGGACGGGATTGCGAAGATCATTCCTGCGGCGCTGCTTGTGGACATATTCAATACGATCTATAAATCTTTCGCTGAACCGGACAAAGGACTGGATATTAATCGTATGTGGATTGTCTGCTGCATCCTGTTTGCCTGGCTTCTGGTGGAATATGCGGCTTACGCTTCACTCTATGACAAGACCTATCGGGCAGCATACAGCCTTGCGGCCTCAGGACGGTTGAAATTAGCGGAACATATTCGCCATCTGTCGCTAGGATTTTTCGGAAAACGTGATCCTGGGGATCTGACGAACCTGATTCTAAGTGATTATGGCCAGGTTGAGCACACGATCTCTCACAATCTGTCACAGCTAATCAGCGCGATTGTGCTTCCGGTGCTTGCTTTTGTCGGACTTCTGTTGGTGGATTGGAGAATGGCCGTAGCTATGTTTATTGCGGTTCCCTTAGGTGTGGCTCTGTTATGGCTTACGGATTCCATTCAGGCACGACTGAGTGAGAACCATGTTCGAGCCAAAAACGAAGCCGCTAGTCGGCTGCAGGAATATCTGAGCGGTATTCGCGAGATTAAGGCCCACAACATGGGGGGCAAACGTTTTGAACGGCTGCGTCGTTCATTTGACGAATTGAAATCAGCTTCCATTCGGTTGGAAGGCATCATGGGACCGATGATCATGGGGGCAATGTTGCTTGCACGATCGGGGATGACGTGGATGATTCTAGTGGGCAGTTATTTGCTTGCAGGCGGTGAGTTGTCCTTACCGGTATTTCTGTTGTTTTTGCTGGTAGGCACGAAGGTATTTGAACCGTTAACGGTTGTACTGATGAGTTATGGGGAGATGCGGTACTCCGCATATAGTGCAAGGCGCATTATGGATGTGCAGCAGGAAGCACCGATGGCAGGAAAGGGAGCTATACAGCCTAATCAAGCCATTTCGTTCGACCAGGTGACCTTTGGATATGATGACCAGCAGCCGGTGTTGAAAGACTTGTCGTTTACAATTGAGCCGCACACCATTACTGCTCTGGTTGGCCCATCCGGTAGTGGTAAGAGTACAGTCACACGTCTCATTGCCCGCTTCTGGGATGTACAGCAAGGAACCATTCGCATTGGCGGCAGACCCGTTGATCAGATGGACCCCGAGAAGCTGTTGCAGGATATCTCTGTGGTCTTCCAGGACGTGTATCTGTTCCAGGATACAATCGGTAACAACATTCGTGTAGGAAAGAAAGACGCTACGCAATTCGAGATTGAGGAGGCAGCACGGAGAGCTTGTTGTCATGCGTTTATCTCCAGTCTGCCTCAGGGATACGATACGCTTGTTGGCGAGGGTGGATCGACGTTATCTGGTGGGGAGAAACAGCGTATTTCCATTGCACGTGCCTTGTTGAAAAATGCATCCATCGTATTGCTTGACGAAGCCACCGCTTCACTTGATCCGGAGAACGAAGCCGCGGTGCAGCAAGCGATTAATGAGCTTGTGGCCGACAAGACGGTCATTTTGATTGCACACCGGTTAAAAACCATTCAAAATGCCGATCAGATTATTGTATTGGACCAAGGTCATCTCGTAGAACAGGGAACGCATGCGCAATTGCTAGGTTACTCGGGCATCTACGCTCGTCTGTGGCAATTACAACAGGATGCGGAAGGCTGGCAGGTAAAAGTTAACGGATAATGTGGCCGATGAGATAGATAAAGAACTGAAGTAACAGAAGTAAATAAACCTAATATGGCTAAATGAACTGATATAAAAGGAGAATGACAACCATGCTTAAACGAATTCCTGTATGGATTGCACTGTGCTGTATGCTCACCTTGGCGGCCTGTGGAACAACCCAGACGACCAGCGAAGTGAACAGCCCCGCCGAGGGAGCGGTAAAAGCAACGACCAAAGTGATTACCAATCCAAATGGAGAAGAGATTACAATTCCCCTTAGCCCGGAGCGCATTGTCGATCTATCCGGCTCGACAGAAGAGCTATTGATCCTTGGTAAAACGCCTGTAGCGACGATGAGCGCTGACTATGGTAATCCGGAGAAGATCACGCCAACCATTAAGGATCAACTGAGTGCAGATACCGTTAATTTGGGCTGGTATGGTTTCCCGTTCAGCATTGAAGCTATAGCGGGGGCTAATCCGGACCTGATTATTCTGGGTAAGGATTTTAACACGGATCAGTATGAAACCTTATCTAAAATTGCGCCTACGATTGCATTGCCTTACTCATACTATGATTGGAGAGAAAGATTGACATTCCTGGCAGATACGTTTGAAGAAGAAAGCAAGAAAGATGACTACTTGGCCCAATATGATGCGAAATCTGCAGAGTGGAAACAAAAACTGGCTTCGGCTGTAAATGGTGAATCATTTTCCGTGATCGAAACATATCCAAACAATCTGGTCATCTATTCGAATAAAGGTGCAGCCGAGATGTTGTACGGTGAATGGGGTCTGAAGCGCACAGAAGGTATCCCTGATCCAGAGGGCTGGGGAGGCAAAGAGATCGCCCTGGAGGCTCTAGTTACCGTTAATCCGGATCGTTTGCTGTTGATGGAGAATAGTGAGAATAAGATGGTAGACAGCAAGGTGTGGAATAACATGAACGCCGTGAAGAATGGCAAGATCTACAAAATTTCCAATGTCGATAACTACAACTATTCCTACACAGCCATGGGAAGAATGGAGCTTATGGACCGTCTGGGTACGATGATTTTGGAAGGACAAAAGTAGTTGGATTAGAGCATTCACTATAAATTACCGCTAACAGAACCTTAAAGGCCGGCTATGTGTAAATGTGTAATTGTTCGAAATCATGTAACTTAAGCGGTTCTGGCTGCGTTTAGACATTGGGGTGATCTAATGTTGGTGAACGCGGTTCAACGGTACATGGTATTAGGACTTATGTTTATCGGAATAAGTGTAACGGCATTCCTCGTTCTTGAAAGGATTGAAGGATACCAAATTACAACGACAGAGTATTACGGCTTACGTAATCTAGGGGGACTGATATATATATTGTCGCTCATCCTGGGATTCGGTCACTATTTACTCGCTTTTTATGTTGTTATTCTAAGCCCGATCTCATGGCTGTTGCGGAAATATGTAGGTTTTGGATGGGGAGGGCTGTGGGTTTTTGATCTCATGTACAGTCCTTATTTCGTAAATGGATATCATCTTAACCGAATGACTTGCGTCTGGATCTTTGCAGTCGCCGGTTTAGTCTATGCCATCGTGGATAATAAGGTGTGGCGAAGAGGGCAGATGCAGAATGAACAGAAGGTTACTTAACAAAAGTTGAGTAGCCTTTTTGTTTACATAATTATTATTGTGTTGAATGATTGAGGCAGAAGCCAAATTAATAAAAAGGGATTAAGTAGAGTATGTATGTAAACATGAACAACAACGGTTAAGATAATTCGAGAGTTTGTTATAAAATTCACAAAGGGTGCGAGTGAAAAGAAGTTATATCGTAAAATAGGTGAAATTTTCTGTTATACTATCTGAGTTGTATACATAAAGTTAGATATTTTATGAAGGGAGTTCATGAAGTAATTTAGCCGTTTAGTTTAAAATTGTAGTTTGGAGGAAAGCATTTTGTATAAAGCAGGTTTTTGGATTAGATTAGCAGCAAGTGTGTTGGATAGTCTTATTATTTCAATTCCATTAGTAATTATTGCAGGTGTGCTTACGGGTAACTTTGATGCGGATGAGCCGATTGCCAGACTACTTAGTGCGTTATACTCAATTTTATTACCAGTTTACTGGTATGGTCGAACCATCGGAAAACGTATATGTGGAATTCGAATCCGCCAATACGATACACACGAACCGCCAAAAATTGGTACGATGCTAATGCGAGTTGTTGTGGCTGGACTTGTGTATGTGTTAACTTTGGGTACATGTGCAGCCTTTTAAAAACATTAGTACTGTTTCACAAAACTCGTATTTTGTACATATGTATCATTTTTATGCGACTCTGAAGTATCAGGATTTATTGTCTGAGCTTATCGCCTAACCCTACTTTGCCGAGTCTTCCCTTCACTGCCTTTTAGGCTTAATAAAGGAGCAGCCGCCAACCGGAAAACTGCTCCTTAATGTTTTAACTAACGTTTCCCGTTAGCTTAATAAACAATATATCAGCTCCTTTTTTATGTTAGCTTATGCTTCCAATTTACTCTCCAACCACCGATTAATTTTACTCCTAATAAGTAAAGAACGTATCCAATGGCATTTAGTAGCAGAAACAGTACTACCCATAACGCTCTACCATGACCCTTATAGTAAATGTTCATACTTGCCCAAACTGCGAATAATATCCAATACCCAAACAACAAGGTAACACCTATCATGAATGTCGTATCATTGAACAAATGTATGCCCAGGTAAATACTTATTGCTTTGTTCGTGTTTGGGATAAGAATATTGGCTCCATTAGTAACAATGTATGTAAAGATGTATTCAGTGTTAGGAATGTTATTAAGTTTATCTAACTTTAGATTTTCTGGATACTTATGGTGAACAGGATAATCTTGAGGAGCGGCGCCCCTATCCTCTTGTATACGTAGCACAACTCCTGTAATGCTTGTACTTTTATTAATGTACTGCTCCAACTCTTTAATCATTGTGTCACTAATTGGATTTTCGGATGTTCCTACCCTCTGATGTACAATTTCAAAAGCTTCGTCTGCAACATCATAAATATGGACTTCATTCCAGTAGAAAAAACACCCCAAAATAGTAATCCCGGAAAGTAACATAGCGATGGACTTATTATTATATTACCTGAAAAAACCTTCTTAATTCTGTAAAGTGTTTTCAACTCTGTTTCAATTTCTTGCGGTTCACCAAAGCTGTCTAAAGCCTTACTAACTGCTTCAGATTCACCTAAGCCTTTAGACTCCCAATATTTCACGCTACTCGTAAGGTTGTTAATCATCTCTTCACGAAATTCTTCAACTTCTTGGGGAGACTCATTCATTTTCTTACACAGTCTATTTATATACTTAAGAATAAGCTTTTGATTCTTGGGCTCCAGAGACTTTTCACTCATTCTTCAATTCCCTCCATAAATTGATTTATTATCGTTCTTAAAAAAAACCATTCAGCCTTTTTTTCTTTCAAGCGCAGTCTCCCTGCCTCTGTTAACTCATAATACTTCCTTCTGCCACCGCCACTATCTGAATCCCCCCAGAACGATATAACCAATTCATTCTTTTCCAACCGTTTAAGAGATAAATAAAGTGTTGCTTCTTTTAGCTTAAATGCGCCTCCGCTACGGTCTAAAGCGGACCTTGCTAACTCATACCCATACACCGGCTTTTCCCTCAGAAGGCTGAGTAGTATGGTGTCTATGTGGCCCTTCAATAACTCTTTGTCAATTTCCATGAAGTACCCCTCAGCATTTTATAATTAAGTACATTGTATAGTGAGGTACTAGACATGTAAAGTCTCTTTTTAAACTATCCTGCCCGTTAGCTTAATGAGGTCATCAGTCTAATATAATTTTTCCATTCGATACTGTCCTAAAAGGTATACAAAAAAAGGATCGTTAGCATCTCTGCAACGATCCCTATTGTCATCTTCTTTGTTCATTAAGCTAACGTTTCCCGTTAGTTTAAAGAAATTTATATGTCCCAAGAACCCTATTCCTGTATTTATTTGTGACCTCTTTAGTTATGTTTGAGGACAAGAACTTGGCTTTTATATCTTCCACTAGTTCATTTAAAATTTCTTTACAAGTTTTAACCTCTTTAAGGTCAATATCACCAGAAATAGTAACAATACCTTCTTCAAGCTTGCCATCTAATACTACAAGTTTGAAGACTTCCTCCGCAAATTCCTCCCTATCGGGATTCGTCTCTCCATACTTATATTCAAATCAGCGTTAAAGGTTTTTCGAAGACCATCGAGACTTCAAATACACCCCTTATTTCTAAGGGGCGTTCACATTTATTCACTTTTGGATAAACAAGCTTTGTCCATTACTAGCAATAACTTCTTTGTACCAATGAAAAGATTTTTTCCGGTATCGTTCCAAGGTACCTGAACCGTCGTCGTTGCGGTCGACATAGATGAAGCCGTAACGTTTTTTGAGTTGAGCTGTTGATGCACTTACCAGGTCGATGCAACCCCAAGTCGTATATCCGATCAGTTCTACTCCGTCTTCAATTGCCTCCGCAACCTGGATCAGATGCTCTTTCAAGTAGTCAATCCGGTAGTTGTCTTCTACTAACTTCTCGCCCTGCTCATTAACGACCAACTGATCGACGGCGCCAAGTCCGTTTTCTACGATAAAGAGAGGCTTTTGATAGCGGTCATACAGCATGTTAAGTGTATAACGCAAGCCTTGCGGATCGATCTGCCAGCCCCAATCGCTGGAGTTGAGATAAGGATTCGGTATTCCGGTAAGAAGATTACCTTCCCCCCCATGTTTTTTCGCGGGATCAGCGGTTTCGCAAATACTTGAATAATAGCTGAAGGAAATAAAATCGACGGTATTCTTCAAAATCTCTTCATCGCCCGGCTCAAAGTGAATCTCGATCTTTTCCTCTTTAAAGTAGCGCTTCATATATCCCGGATAAGATCCACGGACATGAACATCAGCAAAAAAAGTATTGTCATGATCTTTTTTCATCGTTTCAATAACGTCATCAGGATGCGGCGTGAGCGGATAGATCGGCATACTCAGCACCATACAGCCGATTTGGAAATCCGGATTAATGTCATGTCCAATTTTTACAGCGGAGGCACTAGCTACCAGTTCATGATGAATTGCCTGATATAAGTCCTTCTTGGACAGTTTCTCTTTAGGTGTGTTGATTCCACCACTCATGAAAGGGAATTCCAGAATAGAATTGATCTCATTAAAGGTCAGCCAGTATCTCACCTTATCCTTATAACGGGTAAAAATCGATCTCACATAACGCTCATAAAAACCCACAAGCTTCCTATTCACCCAGCCATCATATTCTCTTGCCAAGTGCAATGGTGTCTCGTAATGAGAGATTGTCACGAGCGGCTCAATACCATATTTAAGGCACTCATCAAACAAGTCGTCGTAGAATTTGAGCCCCGCTTCATTCGGCTCCAATTCATCCCCTTTCGGAAATATCCGTGACCAGGCGATCGATGTACGGAATACTTTAAACCCCATTTCGGCAAACAGCTTGATGTCATCCTTATAACGATGGTAGAAGTCGATTCCAATTAATTTCATGTTATCTTCGGTAGGTGTATTCGTTGGCTTGCCTTTGATTCCATTTGGCATTACATCCTGAATAGACCAGCCTTTACCGTCTTCCTGGTAAGCTCCCTCCACCTGATTGGCGGACACCGCACCTCCCCACAAAAATCCTTTCGGAAAATAAAGACACATATTTTATACCTCCCTGTTATAAATGCTATAGTTAAATAAATTAAAATATGCTGGGCTTGTAGATGACCTGCCGTTTCCAGTCGCATATAATCCGAAGTATACTCCTGTAAATCCACCCGCTACTTCACTGGAAAGCAGCCCGCGTTCTCCACGTCCAAGTCTAATTGTTTCACCATGCAGATCATAAAACGAAAAAGTGTACCATTGAGTATCAGCTTCTATCTCGAGTTTAATTGTCGTCCCTTGATATTCAGTTTGACCCTCTATAACGGACAATGACCCTACCCTTTTACGAAGGAATACCGTTTTCCTTCCCTCTATTAAGGTTAGAGCAATCTCATAGTGGAATCGTTCATCCATAAATACCGTCATCCCCGCTTCTTCGCCTTCTTGGACTGGTTCAAATTCCAGTATAGAAGAAACCGTACACTCCATATGTTGTTGTCTGCGTCCAATAAACGCGGGAGAAGCGCAATCATTGAGCGTTATTGGAGAGCCATGAAGTGTCACCCAACCAGGTCGTTCTGAAAGCGACCAGTCTGTTTGATATGGGTTACGAAGAAAATTCCAAGTATCATCGAGCTTGTGATCAAGAAAATTATCACAATACTCTGGCGTTTGGGATAGCTGATCTGTATTGAAAGAGGGTCCGGTCATTTGTATACCAATTTGGCCATTGGATCCTATTACTGGCCATCCATCCTTCGACCATGAAACAGGGGCAAGAAAAGTCTCGCGCCCCAAGTTATGCTTTCTGGACACTGATCGTATTCCTAGACACACTGCCCACCAGCTTCCATCATGAAACTGCACAAGATCAGCATGTCCGGTTGCTTGTATCGCGCTATCCATACTACGATGACTTAGAATAGGGTTATCCGGATTGGACTCGAAAGGGCCGAAAGGGTTTTGACTACGGGCAATCGTCACCATGTGGCCGTACTCCGTTCCACCTTCAGAGATCATTAAGTAATATTGTCCGTGAATGCCATATAAGTGCGGCCCTTCTGGAGACATTCCTCCAGTCCCTTTCCAAACCAAACGACGAGGTGTCAGCAACTTCCCGCTGTCCAGATTGATTTCTGCCTGATATATGCCTACTTCTTCATATAAGAAGTCACTGGTTCCCGTAATATAAACTCTTCCGTCTGTGTGACAATAGAGTGAAGGATCAATTCCAGGCCAATCTAATCGGATAGGATCTGACCAAGGACCTGACGGATGAGTAGCTCGAACGAAAAAATTCTCTCCGAATGTGCCACTTTTTGCTTTTACGTTCGTGGTAATCATATAAAAGTAGCCGTTAATGTATCGCAAAGTAGGCGCAAATATTCCTAATGAACTTGGTACTTGGGATAAATCCACTTGACTGTCTCGGTCTAGGCAATGTCCAATTTGTTTCCAGTGAACTAAATCCCGGCTGTGAAAGATGGGGACAGCCGGGAAATAATGAAAAGAGCTGGTTACCAAATAGTAATCTTCTCCTGCTCTACAAATACTCGGATCAGGGTAAAAACCTGGGATAACTGGATTGGTAAATCGCAATACAATAACTCCTCTACTATGTTGTTTGGATACCGACAAGGTCACAGCACGTTTACAAATAGGCAAGCTTTCTAAACTGCATATTCTTTCAACGAATAGAATTATGTTTACCTATGATCGGCTAACTCTTATTACTTCATCAAGCCTACTTTAGAAAATCTCTAACGGCGGATGTGAAGTACAGGAGTTCCTTTGTCGGTATGCCCGTCTTCTTTTAAGAGGTTAATTTCGCTAAAGTCAAATGAATTCGTAATCACAATAGGAGTCACAACCGAATAACCAGCTTCTTCAATAGCATTAATATCAAAATCCAACAATAAGTCACCAGGTTGTACTTCCGCTTGTTCCTGCACAGCTGCTTTAAAATACTGCCCTTTTAATTTGACCGTATTCAAACCTACGTGAATCAGCAATTCAGCCCCGGATTCGGTTGTGATTATAACTGCGTGAAGCGTAGGAAACAGCCGGCTGACCACACCTTTAACCGGTGAGTATAATTTCCCTTCGGTTGGTTGAATGGCAATCCCTTTACCCATTGCTTCAGTTGCAAATGCCTCATCAGGCACTTCTGATAAAGGCACCAAATCGCCTTTTATCGGACTAACGATTTGCTCTTCTGTTTTCGTCTCGGGAAGAGTATTATCGTTCTCCGAATGATTTTCCTTGCTCTCATAACCGAAAGCCAATACAAGGACAGCTGCCAAAATTATAGTAATCAGAAACGAAATGATGACTGGAATGGTTGGAGAAAACACGGACAAAGAGAAAATGTTGGTAAGCACGGAACCGTTTATTCTGGCTCCAAGGAATCCATTAATTGCTCCGCCTACTGCACCAGCAATAATAATATATGGAATAGTTCGCTTGTAACGAAGAATAATACCGTAAACAATTGGCTCCGTAACGCCAGCTAAAATACCGGAAAGTGCAGCTGGTCCTGCTGCTTGTTTCAGTTCACGATTTTTGGATTTCAAATAAACTCCAATGGCAAGTCCGATTTGTGCCATATTTGCTGCAGCAGACATCGCGAAAATCGTATCGTAACCATTTGCTGCGAAGTTTGCCATTACGATCGGGAACAGTGCCCAATGCAATCCTAGGACAACTATAAAGGTAAAGCCGGCACCGATGACGGCTCCGCTCAACCATCCGCTTGTGTCCATCAAGAAGTTGATAAGCCAGGCGATACCATTACCTACATAAACACCAAACGGTCCAAAAACAAGTGCGGTAACTGGAACTAAAATGCCAATCGAAAGCATTGGAACCAAAAACAAGCTCAAATTTTTGTGAATAACCTTCTTCAACCAGCGTTCAACATAAGAGAAGACAATAATGGAAATAAAGGCTGGAAAAACCTGCGAGGAATATGTCACAAGCATGACTGGAATCCCAAAAAAGTCGCTCTGGTTTCCCGCCTGACTTAATGCCGTGAAATTCGGTTCCATCAATGCTGCTCCGATAACGGCAGAAACATATGGATTGGCTTTCAGTTTAACTGCTAAGGATACAGCAATAAGAATAGGTAAGAAGTAAAAGATAGCGTTTCCAGCAGCACTCAAAATAGAATAGGCACCATCTTTATCCGTTAGCCAACCCAGATTGGTCAGAATGATAACAAGCGCTTTCAACATACCGGAACCCACAATTGCCGGCAGTAACGGAGTGAACGTTCCCGAAATCAGATTAAAAACACCATCTAATGGTCTCGTTTTTGTCTTTTCAGTAGATTCTTGGCTGCTTCGGTTGATTGACGTATTTGAGATAATCTCCTTATAGACTTCCTCAACATGGTTACCAACCACAACTTGGAACTCACCACCACTTTCAACAACACTCAAAATGCCTTGCATTTTTTTGATTTCTTCTTTATTGGTATTTTTCTCATCTATTAATCGGAAGCGAAGACGAGTGGCACAGTGGGATAAACTAACTATGTTACTTTCCCCACCAACTTGTTCAACGATGTTATCAGCCAACGCTTTTGTGTTCATTTCGACCTCTCCTTAAAAAATCTTATAAAGCGCGCCTGTTGAAGCGCGCCGTTACTAATTTAATGCGTGTATAAGGATACTTTTAATACCTGAGGTTCGTTGCCTAAAGAAACGCGATATTCATCCCCGTTAAGTCTTCTTCCGGGTACCCAGTTCCCTTCGTGATACCAACCTTCATCGATAGAAATAAAATCCGCTGTCTTTCGAGGTTCTAAAGATGTAAATTCTACAGTGAATCCGTGCCCCGCAATAAGGAATTCATGATCAGAAACTGCAATAATTAAACCACCAGCTGGTGGAGCTTCACTGTGCAAACCATTTTTAAAGCGTAATTGAAGACGATACTCCCCAAGGCGAATAGCTGATGGATAGGCTTTGTCCTGCAGAATGCCCCGCATTTGTTTGGTTCCGTAATATTGTGTAATCACCGGTGTCATGTGATGCAGCAAATCATAAGCTTTTGACAACAGAGGCCCCACTCCCGCGCTTTCCATGACCATGAAATGATTGGGTGGCAAAAAACCTGCGCTCCATGGATCAACCCCGTTATCCATTGTCTCAATGCCAAAAGGCGTATAACCTAATGCCTGATGCTCTCCAATTGCATAAAAAACATTGGCAACAGTAACGCTATCTCGACGTGTTTCAGGTATAAATAGTGGATTATCAGGACGGTTATAGATTTCACAAATTTGTGCAAATTCGTTCAGATAGATGTCCGGTGCGATGATATCAACATGTGGGCCACCTGCTTTCCATACATCGATTACGTTTTGGTTTGGCCCCCCCGTAGGGTACTGCCCTGGTTCTTGTTCTTCATATTGCTTCAACCACACATTAACGAACATTGGAAGAGGATATTCTTCTTTCCCTGATTCAACAACCTGATCAATAAAACGGGACATATGCCAGGCTGTAAAAATTTCCTCAGCTGCTGATCCAAAAATTTGTGTCCACCCAAGAAGATCTGCACTCTCCCTTTTCCAATGCTTTTTAATAAATGGACTTAATTCTTCAGAGTGATCTTTGAGATACTGAATCAACTCAATAGGTACATTTGCTTTAAATAATTTGTCTGCTTGGGATGAGTAGTCACGTGCCGTACCAAGGAACCCGACTTCATTCTCCACTTGAACCATAATAACTGTCTGTTCAACACTATCAACCTGACGAACGTAGCGCATTAATTCAGCAAATGCTTTACTATCCGCCTGCAGTGCCTCTTCAGAATGACAAGATATGATTGGTAATTTTTTTCCACTTGCGGACTGAACCCGTGGAAAGCGGAGAGTGTCGCGCTTGACCCAAGCAGGAACATAGGTCGAATGGGAATTCTTCCACATTCCGAACCAAATCAATACTAGTTTCAAGTTATGTTTCCGTGCTCCTTCAATCAAACCATGTACAAGCGTGAAATCAAAAATACCTTCTTCCGGTTCAATGAGTTCCCAGCTAACAGGAACCACAGCAGTGTTACAGTTAAAGTAAACCAGACGTTCCCAGACATTCTTATCCATATACTCAAGACTTGATGCACTTGAATTGTGAACTTCTCCAGCAAGCGATATAAATGGTTTATCATTAACAATTAGTCTGTAAGCGTCCTTAAGCTTATCCAGCCTTGGTAAACCAGCGGTGTCCAAAAGATTCATTAGCTCCTCCTGCTTTCTTGTTATATCAATTATTTGCTATATAAGCTTTACACCATCATTCTATAAAACCTTTGTGTTATTGTATATAATACATATTTGCTTTATAATATATAAAAAAATTGCTCAAGGGGCTATATATGAGACGAAATATATTTATTCCGCCGCCTACGTATAAATATCATCTTTTGTACCCAGTAGGTATTGGCCATTATTACGATTTTCCTACCCATCGTGAGAAGAGAGAGAGTGGTTTTTTAGCAGAGTATAATCTTCACCTTGTGCTTCGGGGAAAGGGATATATTATTTCTGAAGGCGAGCAGATTGAATTAACCGGGGGTTGTGGGTTTTTGTATCCTCCAGGAGCGGAGCAACAATATGGGGCCGATGAGGAAGATCCTTGGGAGATTTGTTTTGTACATTTTACTGCTGTGGCCCCACTACTATCGATGTGGAAGCTTGATGACATAACAATCTTTAGATTCGCAGGAATCAAGCAGGTACAACGCATTTTCTCAGCAATGTTCGAATTAATTGATAGCTTCAAAACGGCGAATGAACCACGCTTATCCGCATTAGTGTACGAACTGCTGTTATTCCTACTTAAAAATTCTGAGTCGCTAAAGCACAATAACACACTTGATCAGAAAGAAGTTATCCACGGAATTGCAGATAAAATTCACAACAAACCTGGTTTTCATTGGACCTCGGAACATATGGCGGAACTTTCAGGGTACAGTCTATATCATTTCATACGGCTATTTCAGAAGATTATGGGGTTAAAACCGAATGAGTATGTTAAAGTAAGCAGAATATCTGCGGCAAAGAACCTACTGGTTACTACTGATTTACCTATATATGAGATAGCTGAAAATGTTGGATTCTCAAGCACCAGTTATTTTATTAAAGTTTTTAGAGAAACCACCGAAACCTCTCCTCAGGGGTATCGAAATATGTACAAACCTTCATAATCTGGTTGAACCAAGAATTCGATAACTTCATTAAACTAACCTGCCCGTTAGTTGAACAAAAGCAGCAGATCGAGTTGATCCGCTGCTTTCTTTGTATTATTGAGCTATTGTTTCCCTTTAGCTTAATAAGAAAAATTCTTATTCAAATACAACCATTTCTCCGATATCAATAAATCCAAATCGCTTATAGATATTTTTCCCATCATCTGAAGCCTGTAATACAACTGGTTTTTGTTTATCCTGTGTTTGATTTAGAAGGAATTGAAACATTTCACTGCCATATCCTTTACCTCTGAATGTTGCTTTTGTCATCACGTCATATATACCATAACTATCTTTACTTTCGATTAATAAGCCAGTAGATACAGTCGTTCCATCTATGCAGCCAATAAACATTCTCATTGCTGAACTTAATTGTTCATATGAAAATCGATTAAAGTAACTTTCTAACGCTAATTTTTCTTGTGTACCTTCAAATAGACTAAGAAAAACCTCTTCGTACTTTAGGAGTTCTTCATTACTTCTCACTTGCGTAATCATCATCTGTTGAGAATATTGACCAACATTCAATGTATTATCAAGTTTCATCATGATATTACGTTCTGCTTCCATTAGATCATATTCTTGCATAAGATTTATCCAGTCATCACTGACAAATTGAGCGTCCATCCAAGCACAAAAGGGATGCTTTTTTAACGTTAGATTAGTCATTTCTTGTCTAATCTTCACTGCATTTTTGATATTTGGAGATTTCGACAGCAGTACATTGAATGTATCAGTAGGTAGCCCCGTATTCGCTATGACGAAATCTTCTTCACTTGTAAGTTCTCCACTAACTGCATGAGTAAATACTTTTAATTTTTCTTCAAAATTGTTTATTACTAATTGTTGATTTGTAATCATGTTTTTGCACCTTTCAATTTAATTTAGCTCGCTCTTTTTTATTATAAGGTCATTTAAGTTCTAAACAAACCGTGTTCACAGTATTTATATCCTCCCATAATTTTCAGGAAACTCGAAAAGTATGAAACGCTTCATTTTCTTTTCTCATATAAAACAATATAACACTTTAATTCTTATTGAGCTAAACTGCCCGTTAGTTGAATGGATTAACGGGCAAAATAACGATTAGATATACGTCTAATCGGAAACAGGAATATGTTCTTGTCCAGTACGGTAATCGGTACAAGTTCTTGTCCTTGGCTTGGGACAAGAACTTGTACCGATTAAATAAAAAAGCCGCTATAATAGCGACTTCAATGGGACCATGTTCTTGTCCCTCGACATTTACACCGCGACACAAAGTACCCTACTTTCATGCATTTATGCCCTTTGTCTTTGTTCGCGATGTCAGAACCGATATGGATAAATTAAACGATTTCATCACTCAAATGATCGACTATTCGAACATAAGCAGCGAATTACGGCATGAGCTACTGCACCTGATCGGCGTAGAAGTTTGTCCCTATTGCAACCGACAGTATATAACGAATTACATAGACCGCAGAGCAAAAAAAGCGACAGCTGATCTGGACCACTTTTATCCTAATTCCGTTTTTAAACTGTTTTCCTTGTCGCTGCACAATTTCGTGCCTTCTTGTCAGATATGTAACTCCCGCTTCAAGCTTGCAAAAGGGACTGAGATCTTATATCCATACGAGTACGGCTTTGACCAGGATACTTATTTTGATGTCGCGCTTACCTCCTCTTCGAACAGCGATTCTTTGATCGGTGGAAATACGTATTTTAATATTAAGCTGCATCAGACCCATACGGGCCATCGAGCCGATCATTTGGAGGGTAGCATTCGGCTTTTTCAGCTACAAGAAGTGTATCAGAGCCATAAGGAATACGTAAGAGAACTGCTTCATAAACAATACGTGTACAAGGACGCCTATAATAAGGATCTTACCGCTCTGTTTGACAATATGCAATTGAGCGAGCAAGAAATCCAGCTGTTCCTCTACGGGCATGTGCTGCACGAAGACAAGCTAAGCGATCGGCCGTTAAGCAAGCTGGCGTACGATATTATCACGCGCAGGTAAGTCGGAACACTTCAGAAAAAAACACGACTTTCTCCAAGAGAAAGGCCGTGTTTTTTGAAAGTTATCTCCTTTCTTTTGGACATAAACGGCAATGACCTGATTAAAAAAAACGCAAAGTAAAACCGCCAGTAAGAATGTACTGGCGGTTTTGTGCTATTTATAAAGTTCCTCGTTCATCGTGTAGATTTTTTCGGTCAAGTCTTCAAGACCTTTTCTTCCTAAGCGATTCAATTCATAACTGAGAGTATTCAAGTCATTCCTTCTCAACACGAACTCATTATCGACTACCTTGTTGAGGAATGCGACCATAAACTCTAAATCAGAATTGTGCACAATTGTCCTGAAAAAGTCATCCTTACACGAAATCTTTTTTAATACACTTTGAAACGCTTCAGCGCTAGAAAGCAGATGATCCTGAAACAGTTTAAGACTCCTTGTTATAGGCTTAAATCCAGCCTTAATTAAATCTACTGCAGAGTTAGACTTATATGAGCCACAAATTGTCGAATAAATGGCGCAGATCAACTCGATATGGTCTTCAAAAGTAATATGCTCAAAGATTGATGGATCCAACTCCGATAACAAATCGATACCCGCATTTTGGTCATTGAAATAGCTGCTTTTAATGAGTTCAAGGATCTTACCGAAACAGACCCTGTGCAGTTCAGCATCAACATAATCTCTCGAAGAAGCAAGGTATTCGCTTAATTGTGATTTGTAGGAGTAGGACTTATTTCCGTCAAGCTTGAAACTCAGCTGAGTAATCTCAGCAATGAGTTGCTCCGCTTCAACATTCACAGCCTTATCGAGTCTACTGAACAACATCGATGCAAAGTAAAGTTGTTCTAGCGCTTCCTGCTCTGTTGGATGTATCGAATGGTCATGTGCTAAGACGTTTCGAACCCCCATCACTGCGCCAGAGAATAACCACATGGCTCCTTGTTGTGGGTCATCACCGCCAGCTACCTTAAGAATAGTTGCCCTCTCAGTAGTCCCCTTCTTATTATTAATTGTAAAAGCTTTTTGCATTAGCTCTGTCCCATCATGTTGTAGCCTACTTTTGCGCCGAACATCATTATCCAACGCTACATAAGTATCGAGGACAGCCGAACGATAATGCCCATCTTCGAAAAGCTTTTGGGCGACCCCCAATACTCTCGGATGCAAACCATCCAACTTACTTGGTTGAGCTGCGACTGGAGTCGGTTCCTCGATTACAGGAGCTTGAGGTGCTGGCGATGGAGCTGCAGATGCTGCAGGAGCTGCTTGATCCCTCAAGAACGAATAGCCCTTTTCCAATACCGTAAGCTGTGTCGGGAACTTCACCTCACCTGTGACTAAGCCTTCTTCGACCAAAGTACGCATCATCATCAAGCTCGGCTGTTCTTCGTTTACCTCAGGGAAGAATATGGAGTAGTCCTTGCGCTCAATCGCCACTGCATCACCCCAATATTTCGAAAGAGCCTTAAGGTTCTGCAGAGCTTTTAATTTACGTTCCGGTACTGAAGGGAACTGATCAACGATTTGATGAATCGTATACCCCTCTGTATAGCCGTTAGGATTACCGATGAATAGTGTTGCTACCGGCTCTTTGTTGATTGTGCGGTATCGAGTGAATGCTGATACCCTCATCAACTGTGGTAGAAGTTTTCGTTCAGCAGGCAAATCCTCTAAGCACTCGTGGGTGATCTGGAAGTCACCACAATTCGGGCAGTTTATCAGGTAAACATCTGACCTGTCTCTCATTTGTCCTGCTTCATTACCGCAAAGCGGACAATTAATCTTCGATGTCATACGATCACTCCATACGTTGAATTCACATGCAATAGCATATTTAAATATTCACCAGAGAGGGACTTAACTCCTGCCCCGAAAGCAAGAACCGACAAGAACCACGCTCGGTGAAAATAAAAATACGGCTACCTGTTTAAGACAGCCCCTTCTTGTGGTTCTCTAACTCACTCCACTTACATTAACTTTAGAAGCTCGGTAGTAATATCTGTTGCATATCGAACTTTATTTACAAGCAATTCCCGTGTTCCTGATTGCTTCTTACCTGGTTCTTGGATTGTGATTTTCCTACTTGTGACTCCACTAAGGTAGGTTAAAAAAGCAGCCCTATAAGTAGGTTTGATTTTCCAAGCTTCCGCTGGATTAAGATCTTTATCTAGGTAAACAAAGTACAACTCTCTCCATTGGTCACCTATCGGCGTGGGAATGAGTCGTTTGTTCATGTCCCTCTCGGCAATCGGTACAAGTTCTTGTCCTTGGCTCGGGACAAGAACTTGTACCGAATAAATAAAAAAGCCGCTAAAATAGCGACTTCAATGGGACCATGTTCTTGTCCCTCGACAACGGGCTAGCGACTTGCATTGGCAATATTTACTCATTCGAGATTTAGACCATCCAAACATTCCTGCACTAGCCGGAACCTGCCTGCTATTCGTAGCGAACCCCCAATTAATGAAAGTCGAGAAACGGTACAAGCAAAAATACACCCCCTAGAATTTCATCGGCTAAACTCAGGGGTTTTTCCAATGTCTATTCTAGGGGGTGCACTTCATTTTCAAATGATGAAATTAAATTCTTCATCTTTTTCTTGCGACATTCTTGATCTCTAAAGCTGGCGTTTTTTTTGTTTAGCACGCTTCATGCATTCGTTGTAGTAGCTTCTCCCCTCCCATTTTATATGTAGCATCAATGTTTAATTGTCTATTCCATCAAATCTGTTACTGCACCTCTTGAAGCAGAGGAAACTAATTTAGCATATTTGGCAAGTACACCGGATTTCACTTTCAGTGGCGGTTGTACCCAAGCTTGCGCTCGAGCGGCCAACTCTTCTTCTGGCACTTCAACCTTAATTTCCTGAATGTCGCTATCAATGGTGATAATATCTCCATTTTGGAGCAAAGAGATCGGTCCACCTACTTGTGCCTCAGGGGATACATGGCCGACTACAAATCCATGCGAGCCACCCGAGAACCTACCATCTGTTATGAGAGCAACTTTTCCCCCGAGACCTTTTCCTACAATGAGTGCTGTAACGGAAAGCATCTCAGGCATACCTGGTCCACCCTTCGGTCCACAATAGCGTATGACCAATACGTCCCCTTCTTGAATTTCATCATTCATGATCGCTTCTGTCGCTTCATCTTCGCTATCGTACACCTTTGTCGGTCCGGAAAACTGTTGTATCTTCATGCCTGACATTTTGGCAACAGCGCCTTCAGGAGCTAGGTTTCCTCGAAGCACAACCAGTGGTCCATTTGGTTTAAGCGGATTATTGAGTGGACGTATAATCTCTTGATCATTCTGGAGTGGAGCAGCTTCCGCTAAATTCTCCGCCAACGTTTTACCAGTTACGGTGAGGCAATCCCCATGAAGTAATCCCTCAGCGAGCAATAGCTTCATTACCCCGGAAACACCACCAATATCATTCAAATCCTGCATGACATACTGACCACTTGGCCTCAGATCTGCCAAATGAGGAACACGCAAGCGAATTCGTTCAAAATCATCCAAGGTTAAATCCACTTCTACGGAGTGCGCAATAGCTAGCAGATGGAGAAATGCGTTGGTTGATCCCCCTAGAGCCATAACAACGGTGATCGCATTCTCAAATGCTTTCTTCGTCATAATGTCTCTTGGGTAGATTTCCTGTTCAAGAAGTGAGATGACCTGCTTACCGGCTGCTTCGCATTCCAATGCTTTATCCGCTGAGATAGCTGATGTCGAAGAAGAACCAGGCAAACACATACCCATTGCTTCTGCAGCTGCGGCCATCGTATTAGCGGTATACATCCCCCCACAAGCCCCTGGACCTGGACAAACACTGCATTCGACCTTATGCAATTGTTCATCTGTTATTTTTCCATCTTGATATTGCCCAACGGCTTCAAAAGCTGAAACGATATCCACTTTTTTACCGTCGAGATTACCAGGTTGAATGGTTCCTCCATATACATAAACAGAAGGAATATTCATCCGTCCAATAGCCATCAAACATGCAGGCGTATTCTTGTCACACCCACCGATTGCAACAACGCCGTCAAAACGCTCGGCTCCGGTCACAATTTCAATCGAATCAGCTATAGCTTCCCGACTTGGTAGCGAGAACAACATCCCGCCATGCCCCATCGAGATCCCATCAGAAACGGTAATCGTATTAAAAATTAGTGGAGCACCGCCGTTATTACGTGCTCCCCGCTTAGCTTGCACCGCTAAATCATTGATGTGCATATTACACGGTGTTACTTCACTCCACGTACTTGCTATTCCGATCATTGGCTTTTTAAAATCCTCATCTTGAAATCCAACTGCACGCAGCATCGCTCTGTTCGGTACCCGGTTAGCACCTTCACTGATTACCTTGCTACGAATGCGAAGATCTTTTTTATTTTCCATGTTTCTTCCCTCATTTCAAAGTATTTCGTTCAGTTCCTGCATCGGTCGAATAAAATTTTGTTTCATTAAATTATGGGCATCGTTGCTATTTTTGCCTTCAAAAGCTTTAATAATCTGATCATGTTCTTCAACTGAAGCTAGTGTAGCCGTAATAGGTTGTTTTAAAAATACGTATTTAAATCGCCTAATGTGAATCTGAAGAGATGTATTAAATGTAGCTACATAAGGATTATCTGAGAGCTCCACAATATAATTATGAAATTGCTCGTCCACCTCCATAGCCTGATAAACTTGTCCATTTTTAATAGAACTTGCGAATTCCAAATTTATGGATCTTAGTTTCTCGATCTGTTCTGGAACAATAGTTTGGGCGGTGATTTCAGCAGCTAAGGCCTGAAGAGCAGCCATCGTTGAATACATCTTAAAAATATCGTTTTTCTCAATATTCGTTACTTTTGTTTCTTTTCCTGGATGCATGGACACGAGGCCTTGAACTTCGAGTAACTGAAATGCCTCCCGAATCGGTGTCCGGCTGACTCCAAGCGATTCAGCCATTTCCGCATCAATAAGCTTTTCACCTGGTTGCAGTGTTCCATCAATGATCCATCGCTGAATCTGAGAAAACGCTCTTTCTTTTGCGGACATACGGACTGGTAAGGAAAAATCTTTAGGTATTGGCATTGTTTTCATCCTCATTACAATTATTCTTATATGCAATATATCGCATACACGATCGAGAAGCAATTATTATTTCATTTACTCGCTCAATTAAGCTTATCCAGATAACTACCTGTTTTTATTGAGAGTCTGAGACAAAAAAGAGAACTATAATTTAAAAGTCTTTCTTTGAGAAATGTTACATAAGTAATATATTTTAATGTGAATGTTCTTATATAAAATTATTTGGTACTAATGAGGGCTTATGTACTTTTTACTTAAGTACACATCTAATCGGCAATCGGACGATGTTCTTGTCCATTACGGTAATCGGTACAAGTTCTTGTCCTTGGCTTGGGACAAGAACTTGTACCGATAAAATAAAAAAGCCGCTAAAATAGCGACTTTAAAGGGACCATGTTCTTGTCCCTCGACAGTTCCATTGCCACCCATCCCCTAAATGTTAAATTCTATATTATGTACAAAAGCTCTTTACTATAACGAAAACCGCTTCTATCCGATTTCTCTCAGGCCCCTCAAATATATGTTCGTTAATCAAACAAAAAATACCCAGTCAAGTGACTAGGTATTAACTGTGTCTGTCTAATTTTAAGTAATATGCTACTCTCCGGCGTCTTGACCACTTCACCAATTTGTTTTAGATCAGGAGTTTATCTCATATTTCAGTGCTGCCGCATACCTTTGCATTTGCTATAATCGCAAATGCATTTCAGAAAGATTTTAACGATCGCGTACGTAGGCACTCAAGAAGGTACTTATCTAACAAATCAATATCATCGGCTGTTTTAATTAAATACACTCTGTCATGAAGATGTTTGACCTCAAATAGATTATCAAGATGAAAGTTTATACACTCCTCAGTCCATCCTTCATTTTTAGGTTTATAAGAAAACAAATAGAGTTTAGATATACTCATCGCCCCCTTTTACTGGTATATTCCGCCTTCTTTTGAAGCAGTTCCCTTACGAGGCTGAAATGGGCTGGACGCAAAAAGAAACGGCAAAGCCGTCCTTTACAGACGGCTCCCGTTTCTCGTAGAAATATAAGATAGTATACCGCGAATCTTACAATTAGCGGATCGACTCGGCAATGCGGATGATTTCACTTCTGTTCACACTACCACTGGAGAGGGAATACAGTGCGTCCTTGGTTTCCCAAAGCAGCGTTCTGTCATCCATCAGGATCGCTTTAACACCGTTCAACTGCAATTCCTCAATCTTGCCGTCTGTACCCGTTTCGAACGCACTCTCTTCATCAGGTAGCCGCTGCTGCATGTAGATACTGCCTTTTGTCTCCTTGTTTGTAAAATGGAGATTGACATATTTGCCGCTTACCTCCTCCACGTCACGATAGAATTCCGCTCTGTCAAAGGCGTATCCCTCTGGCAAATACTGCGGGAGCTTTACCGGAAAGTCGGCATAGTCGGCCAGCTTTGTTGTGTCCTTTATGCTGAGTATATGCTCCGCGATGTCCGGGTCCTGCTCTCCCTCTTTGGCAGCTATGTAAGACTGCTCTCCCTCTTTGGCAGCTTTGTAAGACTGCTTGCCCGTTGATTCCGTCGGTTGAGCCTGAGGTTCTATCTGCGCCACCTCAATATGTCCCAGATTGAACGAAGCCAGCACTTTATCTACTATATCCTGTGCAAAGGAAGGCTGGGCAATGGTTATGCTCAGCACTCCGCCAGCCAGTACAGCGCTCAGCGCGATGGCAGGACGTTTGAATCCGCGTTTATTTTTCATTGTGTTTGCCTCCTGTTTATTGTTCATGGCCCGTACTTTAAACAGCACGGCGCTGCGGTTGGAATATTGGCTGAAATCTTTGCCGGACAGCGCTTGGCCGAGCTCCAGCAGTTCACGGTTTTCCTCTGTACCGGCCAGCCCCCCCGGAGCCGCACCGTGCTCACAAGCCTCTATATCGCGCAAAAACTTATCGTTATTGCCTTTGACTTTCATAACTGATCCACACTCCCAAGTTCAGCTTTCAGTTTTTTCATGGCACGGTAGAGAATCACTCCGATATTGCTTTCGGACAACCCGGTAATCTGGGCAATTTCCGTGTTCCGGAGACAGGCTCCGAATTTTAGCGCCACCAGATTCCGCTCTCTTTCATCCAGTTTGTTAAGCGCACCAATCAGTTTGTCGCTCTGCTCTTCCCGCAGGATTAGGCTTTCCGGGTCTTTTTTGCTTGATACCAGCTCCTTGATTGCTTCCAGCGAGAAGAACTGCTGTCTTTTTTGCCTTCTGTAGTAGTCATTCACTACATTTCTGGCGATGGCGAACATCCATACTTCAAAAGGAGCTTTATTCTGCGAATACGTCTCCAGCTTGCTTAATATCTTTTCAAATACCACACTCGTCAGATCCTCGACCGTATGAATGCTACTCACACGATAGCCGATATAGTTGAAAATCCGTTTATAGTAGGCTTCAAAAATCTCTGTAAACAACCTGTCTATTTCCGTCTTTTCCCTGATCTCCTCCTGCATGAAAGGGTGAAGCAGCGCGCGGTCTTGCATCACTTGAGAATCTCCTTTCGCCAATGTATTACCTGGCCAAGTAATTCAACAGTTAATACGCCCGTATCCCGGTTCCATTACAAAAAAAAAGAAACGGCTGCATCGCCCTCACAGGGACAGCACCCGTTTGCCGCACATTACAGTATTGTTTTGGCCAGCAAAATCTCCAATGGTTCATCGTTAAGCAGCAGTCCGCCGGCATACCGGCACCCCAGTTTTCTGTAAAAATGCTGCGCCCCTTCATTGGACATCGTCGAGGTCATCAGCCGTTTGAACCCCCGCTGCTTCATTTCATTTTCCCAATAAAAAAGCATCTCGCGGCATGAATATGACTTATCGCAGCTATTACCGGATAAATCTGTAACGGATTTACTGCATTCCCTAGTGCCTTAAGGCGACCAACACGATTCTTCACACCAACTGCTGTACGAGGTGGTTCCCAATTTTCCAATTTCATATGGTGAGTTCATTGCTCAACAGCTACCTCCAGTTGTGGGTTCTCTAATTCTCTTTGGCGGTAAATCTCTACTTTTTCGTTAATGACTTTATAATGTTCTTGAAGCCTCTCGATCTGTTCCGCTAACTTGTTCTTATGGACTTCCAACAGAATTATCCTTTCTTTGGTCGTAGCGGAACCTTGTCTTCTCAAGTCAGCGATCTGTTGCATTTGTCGAATGGTCATTCCAGTTGTTCGGAGCCTTACCAAAAAACGAATCCATGCTAAATCGTTTGCAGAATATTGGCGGCGACCGTTCGAACCCCTCTCTATTGCATGAATCAGACCGTTTTTTTCGTAGTAACGCAAGGTGTATGCACTGATGCCGGTAAGGTTGGAAATGTCTTGGATGCTTAAATATTTGTCCATAGTGTATGTTCACATCTTACATCTTAGAGCGCACTCTAAGTCAACGAAAGCCGCAAGTCGTTGGAAGTCTATTCAAAGCTTGCAATCACTGATGGCCAGCAGGAATATAGCGAGGTTATCAATGAATTCCCCATTAATTACATCTACTTTGCGGGTGGTGTCAGCTTCGCTGGTACTACCCCGTGTAGGTTGAATATCTTGTATACGTACACGTATACGTTTATGTTTACGCAATCTAAAGGTTCTCGCAAATCGAATCAAGCTTGCGTTGAATGTTTTGAAGCTCATCAAGACGCGCGTCAAAAGCTATATTCCCCCTAATAATTTTAATGGGTCAGCGAGAAGTAATCGAAAATAATGAAACATAAACGTATACTAATCATAATTAGTTGGTAGAAAAGTAACGCCTTTATGCTTCGTTAATGATTCGGTTTTTTTCGCCTCGACCATTTGCGGCGCTCTCATTATCCAGTCTTTTTTTCAATTCATTCTCGATCCAAACGGTATCCCTTTGATGTAGTTCTTCAAACTTATTCTTTTTAGGCTTAGGAGTCGTTTGGACTTCTGTAGAAGAATCAATAAGTTCTGGATGAACGCTGCTGCTCGATGTGCTTCTAATTTTGTTTTTCAATTCATCCATCTTAGACACGTTGAATCAGCTCCTTTACGAATTCTCTGTACAGTTTCAATCCTTGATTCAATTCCGGGTTATCTTGAAACCCATTGATGGATAAACGCCCTATAGATGCTGTACGGGTCATGTTAAATTAACCTGCCCGTTAGTTGAATAAAGGCAGCCGATCATGATGTTGATCTGCTGCCTCCTTTGGTTCTACTGAGCTAACGTTTCCCGTTAGCTTAATGAGGCTTAGTAAGCTAGGAATCGCTTTTTACAAAGTAATTGCCGTGATGGAGAATCTGTTCTGTATCAGCAGTGACATCATCTAAGTTATCAACTGTTTCCTCTTCGGAAATGGAGGAGTCCTTCTTGGCTACCTTATTAAAAGTTCCGAAAGGATTAATTATAATGTCGAGACTTTCTTGACCTCTCTTAATATCCTCTTCTGATAATTCCACTGAAGGTGTAACGTATGGATTGTTTGGGTTATTAACGTCAGTGATTTTCATTTCCTTATCAGTATTTATTTCGTTGTGAGTAGTAGGACTCGATGGCGCATCAGTTTTACCCTCATCATAATAATTACTAGCATAAATACTCAATGCAGTTCCTGCTGACAAAGTAATTATTAATGCCGAACTAATAAAGAATTTTTTCATTGGAGGTCGCTCCTCAATCCTAGTTAGTGTATGCATTCAGAAATCCATTTTGTCTAGTTCAGACTTGCCTGTGTTTTGAATCATACTACTGGAATTTTCGGTTTGTTTCGCTTCTTACGCTTACTTAATTGCATAGAGGAATGAATCTTCTGGTTGATAGCAAACCGTTTTTCAGCCCAAAAAAAAGTAAAATAGCCTATCATACTACCCAGCATGTTAAGCAGCACATCTTCTACATCTGCAATTCCAAGACAAGTCACAAATTGAATTATTTCAATGCTAACAATAATGCCCAATGAGATCATCATTGTTTTAATGTAGAAAGAATTTTTCAACAGTAAGGGTAATAAAAAACCTAGTGGTACAAATATCAATACGTTGCCAATTAAAAATAAAGTTACTATCCCCAAAGTTGGATCACGAATGAATGAAGCAATTGAAGAAGAAATTGACTGAAAAGGTTCCAATGAAATGTTCCATATCCCATACTGTTCTCTTTGCAGAAGCACATGATCGATTCTTTTTTGAACTGCCTGGAAACTCCCGAAAAATTTTACAGTCACAAAGTTAAGCAAACCAAGAAGATAGATCACAAATATAGTGATAACAAATTTTATAATTCTCACAACTCTCATTTAAGATAATTACGTGAATACAAATCCTCCCCGTCTTGAGCTTCTCTTAAAGTTATTTGAAATGTCGTCTCAAGGTGTATAAAGTTTACAATATCTGTAGTTTGACCTCATTATAAAGCAACATCCAACGGGGAGAGAACGTCAATTGGTAAGGAAAACACATTAGGAGGACTATTAATGAAAAAGTGGAGTCTACTTGTAGTGCCTTTTCTTTTATTGTTTATAATCGGTTGCTCTGGCAACGAATCAACCAACCCTGAGAAATGGGATCGTTCAAATGGATATGTCATTGGAAAAGAAGATCATAAAATATTAGTAGTTAAGCATACCCCTGAGACTGGCAATATCTCAATATCGCAAATTTTCGAACAAAACACACTTGATGCAATTTGGATAACGCTTAAAAACTCAGAAGTGTATGACACCATAGTAATAGGTGATAATGTTGATTTAAGTATTACAGGACCAATTAAAAAGTCGTATCCTTCTCAAGCCACTGCTACCGTTAGAATCAAGAACTAGTATCATTTATAGTGTAGAACGCTATTGTGGGGATCCACAAGAGCGAGAAGTACCCGGATATGTTATGTTCAGAATATGTGAATAGAACAGGTCACGTGTTCAAATGCAAAGCTAATTATCCGTATACTTCCTTTGGTGAATCGGCGTACCTTTAGTGACTTCACCTGTCGCTGTATTGATTTCTAGGGGTTCTACTAAAACCTTCCACCCATTGTCGCTTTTAAAAACTTTATAAGGGAGTGGTGGTGACTGTTCGTAGCCTTGTCCTGCATACTTTTCGATCACTGAAATCTCAACTTCATTACTATTGATCTGTTTGCTTCCAACAATTTCATACCCAGTAGTAGGATTGGTTTTGAAATCCTTTACATATCCTTCTTCACGACTTTTCTCATCCAAATAGTTTATATCTTTTGAATAGAACATCATTCCCTCTGCATCCCTAGCAATGTAAGCATCATAGTACTCAGTTGCTGCTTCCATCGGAGTTTGTGCAACGACTCTTTCCGCAGTTGTAGTCGATGCCACTAAAATAGAACCAGCCACAACTCCTGCAAGCAAAAGCGATACTAATTTTTTTCCTTTCATGGATTGAAGACTCCTTTTCCTGTTATATTCCTAATGAATGGGAAATCTTCTTTAGGTCTACTAGATATAACGGAGTAAATTACTAAAAAGTTGGAGATAGCTAGGAAGTTAATTTATTTCCGTAAAGGTATACAAAAAAAAATCGTCAGCATACTGCAACGATCCCTATTGTCAGTCCGCTAGTTGAAATCAGCAGCTGATCACTTTGATGCCTTCTTAAGTTTTATTAAGCTAACGTTTCCCGTTAGCTTAATAAAACGGAGCAATGAGAATTAGTAAAATACCTATCTAGTCAATTAAAACAAGGTTTGAATATGACCATGTTCTTTTCAACATGAACATGAAGACCAAGCACGCTATTTAAAAAAAGCCCGGTATACCCCGGCAACATACAATTTTTGTATGGGTTACTTACTTATAAACTCAACCATCTTCTGATGCAATTCCTTCTCGGAACATTGAAAGATACCATTAAAATCCTGAGGGTTACGGATCAATTTGTTTAAATGGTCTATTCCATATTGCTGAACAACAAACTTCACGAATAGGTAAGAGAACTGAAAACCCTTCATCGTTTCGAAATCCCAGGTATCATTATCTAATTGTTCGAACGTTGGGATCGCAAAATTGTGAATATCCTCTTCCGTTGTACCTTCAATATAGTCCTGAGTCATCAGCTTGGCTTCATATCCACCTATCCCCTGCCTTATCCATTTTGGAGCCTTCGGATTGATTTCACTTATTAGCCACATGGTGAACAAGTGAACCGTACCTTTAAGAATCGATTGATAGGTATGCTCCGGTCCTGGATTTAATGGAGATACAATTTTAAGAATACTCCCTTCATAGGTACCCATGAACCAATTCGGAGCATCTGCTTCTCCGACCGCTTGGTGAAACGATGGCATATCAGGATATACTTCGATAGTTACTTTTCGTGATGGATGATAATTGTACTTTAAGGAGATTCGCTCAATATGATCACTTAGTTCATTAAACAGATCATGGTGTACCTTATTGAGCCGGTTGTTTAAAACCTCTTTTCCACCCTTATTAACAATTGAAATCAAATCTTGAATAGACATGATCGTAACGCCTCCCCACTCTTTTAGTTCCTTTTTAAGTTTTCCCAAAGCTCTGTAGAGCCTGTTCTTTACTGCACTTTCACGCATCCCTACGATCTTAGAAATTTCAAGCAATGTGCAGTCCACAAAAAAGCGTAATGCAATGATTTCTTGGTCCGTTTCATCTAGATTTTTCAGCGCAACTCCGATATCAATTCGAAAATCAACATACTTCGTAAATTCAAGGGAAATCGACTGTGATTCATATCCCGTAAAATCAAACGGAGATTCTTTTTTTCGCGATAACCTTCGATATTCGTTTTTCACTGTATTCTGAGCAATCTTGAATATCCACGTAAATAAATTTGATTTTCCTTGAAATCGGTGAAGATTCTCTACAGCTTTTAAAAACACCTGTTGAGTCAGATCATCTGCAACCATCGGATTCAATTTCAGCGAAACGTACTTGCAAATTCTTTGACGATACAGCTCATAAGTGCTTTCAAAGTTGGTGATACTTTCCTGTTTATCCGGATAAACGGGTTTTGTGTCATGAGTTCCTGACATGGTAAGAACCTCCTCTTGTTTTACATTGAATTAGACACCAGAGACAATCAGAAGGCCACGTAAATGTAAAATAAATATGTATACAACCTTTCATGCTTGTGGTTTGCTCAACTACTTACAGGATTAGAAAATATAAGCTCTAAACAAACAAAAGAATGTAAAAATGGAGCAGAGCCAACACAGCAACCTGCTCCATGATGATTTTGATTGAGCTAACGTTTTCCGTTAGTTCAATCCTAGTTTTCTCATTGATTTAAACTAACTCTGTATATTGCTCCAGCTATTAACATGACATTTTTTAAGCCCAGAAGTTCTTCCCTTTTCCATTGTTCATAATAATATTTTAATATGGTACTTTTGACTGTGTAAGAAAAACTTGTCCTTTGGGTAGTCCTGATCCACCATAAATAGTTACTGTATAAGCGCCCGAAGGAACAAGCGGCATAAGATCATTATTTACGAATTCTACTATTTCATCTGCTGCAATGTCTTCATTAAAAATAACTGTATTCTTACTGTTGTGCTTTATTTCAACTCTAAAAGAGTGTCCTCCTGTATTTTTTACATTAAGTTTGATGTGTGAATATCCAATTGTCACAGAATAATCTTTTACAGGGTCCACCTTGTCGCCCTTCAAATCCCAAGTTAGTGTTTGTGGTTCTTTAGATGTTTTAGGACTGTTTTCAATAATTTTATTTCCTTCTTCAGATCTTAAACCAACATTATCTTTCCAAGCGATAGAAACTCCAAAAATAAGTGAGATAGACAATGCAATAGTACCAATAATCACTAGAACTTTGTTTTTCAATTATTAACATTCCTTTCAATAGACATGCTCAAAGAAACATATCCCACACAATAATATATTGTAGTCCAAAACTTTTTGTAGATCATCTCCATCAGAATAAACGCAAGTAAATAAGATCTATCATACACCTCTCTGCTTATGGATGTTCTATCACTTAATAAACAACTAATTAGCAAGTTTAGTTACGCTAACCTGCCCGTTAGCTTAATGAAGCAGATATCATATTATAATTACCTATTTGTCTAATCGACTATGACACGATGTCCTTGTCCTCAGTTCGGGAAATAAGCTTGGTTCCTTAAATAAGAACGCTATTTACGTGACGTTTTATGTTATTTTCTTTTGTCACGCGACATGAATTCCAGCCATGAAACTATTTAGATATTTACCTAATCGGAAATGACACAATGTTTTTGTCCTTTTCGGCAACGGTACATTGTTCTTGTCCTCAGCTTGAGACAAGAACTTGGTTCCTTAAAACAAAAAAGCCGCTATAATAGAGACTTTGAATGGAACAATGTTCTTGTCCCTCGACACATTATTATTTATGGGCGTATTAAACCGTATCTTGAATCCTGGTTGAGATGTTCTCCACTAATAATATACTGAAATTTCTACATCAAGACGTTGTAGAACAAGGGGTGCCTGGGTATTTATATAAAAAAGGCCACATTTTATGCGACCCTCATAGTGTATATGTTCTTGTCGTCGTCGGAGAGAATCTGGTACATCATCGCTTATTTGCCTGTTCTCCTCTTCTCAGCTTCTGGATAGCGGTCACCAACAATTTGGATCTTGCCAATCTCATCATTGATTGTCATCATCTCCTGCTCGGTGAAGACGATATCGGTTGCTCCAACATTTTCTGCGATTCTACTTGAATTTGTTGTCCCTGGAATTGGTACAATAAAGGGTTTCTGGGCAAGGATCCACGCTAGTGCTATTTGCGCTGTGGTTACATTTTTTTTCTCGGCCAGTTTATTCAAATAATCAATAATCACCTGATTCGCTTCCATCGCTTCCTTAGTAAACCGCGGAAGCTCGCGACGGTTGTCGTTCTCGGTGAATGAAACATTTTTGTCTAATTTCCCGGTAAGAAATCCACGTCCAAGGGGACTGTAGGCTACTAAACCAATCCCTAAATCTTCGAGTACGGGGATAATGTCTCTTTCGATCTCTCGCCACCAAATCGAGTATTCACTCTCCACTGCCGTCAGTGGTTCAACGCAATGCGCACGGCGAATTGTTTCAGCGCTTGCCTCTGACAACCCCCAATGGAGGATCTTTCCGTCTTTTTTCAACTGTTGCATGGCCAACGCCACTTCTTCAATTGGAACCTTTGGATCTACGCGATGGATGTAGTATAAATCGATATAATCTGTTTTTAATCTTTTTAAAGAACCCTCAACCGAAAGCCTAATTGATTCTGGCCGGCTGTCAAGCTCATTTGTTGCGTCAGTGATCTTAAAGCCGCCTTTCGTTGCAATCTGTACCTTATTCCGATGTCCTGCCAGCGCCTCACCAACAAGCTCCTCATTTGTGTACGGCCCATAAACTTCCGCTGTATCAAACATTGTTATGCCAGCATCAATAGCTGAGTGTACAACGGAAATCATTTCACCACGGTCTTTTACCGGTCCCCGATGGTAGTTTAGTCCCATACATCCAAATCCAATTTCCGAGGTGTCCAAACCGTTGATTCCCAAAATTCTTTTCTTCATAATTTTTTCCTTTCTTAACCGTTTTTATCAAGTCCATAAATTTGAGTAAGATTGTATACTCTTATGGTACTTTCCAAAGCGAAAAATTTCTAATGCCTATGATGAATTTATTATCATGCCTAGTATGTATCGTATAATAATCAGTAAACTATCCATCAGATGAAATATGGAAGGATGATAAGAAATGGATGTTCGTGTGTTGAGGTATTTTTTAACAGTGGCTAAAGCAGGAAACATAACAAAAGCAGCAGAAATCCTTCATATTACACAGCCAACTTTAAGCAGACAGCTTATGGATCTTGAAGAAGAACTGGGTACTCGTTTGTTTATACGCGGCAAGAGGCAGATTACACTAACAGATAGCGGACTTCTGTTTCAGCAACGGGTAAAAGAAATCGTTTCCCTCTTAGATAAGACGGAAAGAGATCTAGCGGAACAAAAAGATCTGATTGGTGGAGTTGTTTCTGTTGGATGTGTAGAGTCCACTGTATCCAGAGTGTTGCCAGAGTTATTAGAGGAATTTTCTAATCGGCACCCTATGGTACAATATGAATTGTATAGTGCAGATGGAGATGATATTAGGGAGAAACTTGACCGAGGGAATATAGATATCGGTATATTATTGGAACCGATTGAAACTGCAAAATATGAATATATTCGTTTGCCCTATCAGGAAAAGTGGGGGATTCTGATGAGACGTGATGATCCTCTTGCCCAAAAAGCGTCTATTAGTATTCAAGATATTCTTTCTTTACCCTTAATTCCACCCCGACGTACAATTGTACAGAATGAGATTGCAAGCTGGCTTGGTGTTGAGAATGATAACCTTTTTATTTTTGCATCGCATAATCTATTGACGAATGCTATGCTGTTGGTAGAAAGGAAACTAGGATATGCAATATGTGTGAGTGGATCATATACGATCCGGGAAAGTAATAGTACTTGTTTTGTTCCTTTTGAACCTGAACGAATTACAACTCATGTAATCGCTTGGAAAAAGAATAAGATTTTTAGTTCAGCTACTGCACATTTTATTCAATTTATAAATGAAACCTATCATTCGTAATATGAATTACAGATATTAAAAAGTGCAAAAATAATACTCCAAGTTTATTCAAATATCAGCCCACGTATTGCTCAAATTTTGATAATACGTGGGCTTTTGGATATCTATCTAATCGGCCATAGTACCATGTTCTTGTCCCTCGACAATAATAATTATTTATTCTCCTCCCTACCAAAATTAATTATTTTCCGCTCGATAAGAACGTTAGCTCAGGCTTTCTAAAAAAAACGACGACTTTAACTATCTTTTCTTTCTCTATAATCTTACCATAAAAGACTAATATCCTATTGAATTTCCCTGCCCCCATTAGCGCAGCGAAGGTAGCCGATCTTAGTCGTCGGCTGCCTTCAGGTCATAAGTAAGCTATATAATGTTCTTTTCCCGCGACACACGCTCCTCATTCCTGACAAGCGTTTTAACGCAGTTAATAATAACAAGAAAAAGCACGCCCAATGGGCGTGCATAATCCGTTTAAATCAGATTATTTTTAAAAAAATGCATGATACTTTCGAGAGGATTGACAGTCGGCAGAAATCAAAATCATCCGCAAAGCTTCATCCATGTTAATTCATTTGAACCAACAATTTTTCAATAATTTCTTCGGCTCTTTCGGCACGCTTAGGATCAAAATAAAACAATTTTCGTAACGGCATATTTAGTACCCTGTCCGAATGCTCGCCTTGAAGAGCAGCTTCGATTTGCTCCTTCATCTTCTCCTGTGCAAAAACTTCGAAAAGGGCTTGTTTTGCCGCACTCCAAGAAAACCATTCCTTCACAAGGCTTTCTCCGGTTAACGACGGTTTCAATGCATCCGTTGATATAACGTTTACCGTCCTCTTCAAACAAATATTCCTGGACGATTTTCCGATCCAAATTTCATACAAGCCTGTCTCTACAACCCACTTCTTATTCGAGCAATCGTAGTAGGAGAAATCTCTTTTATTCAATGTGTACCGAATTGTATCGGTTTCACCTGGAAGCAAGTTTATTTTCTCAAACCCCTTAAGTTCCTTCTCCGGGCGAATCAATCTTGCCTTTTGACTCTTTACATACAATTGAACGATTTCGGCACCTTCGCATTTTCCGGTATTCGTAATATCGACTTCAACCACCAAGCCATCCGTATCTAGTATGGTGTCCCCGCTTAGACGCATGCTGCTATATTCAAATGTCGTATAGGACAAACCGTGTCCGAACGGGAATAAAACCTCCATCTTTTTCTTGTCATAATAGCGGTAACCGATGAAAATGCCCTCCCGGTACGCGACCTTGCCTTCTTCTCCGGGAAAATTCAGATACGACGGATTATCTTCTACTTGCAAAGCGAACGTTTCTTGCAATTTTCCGGACGGATTCACTTTCCCAAATAAGATGTCGGCGATTGCCGAACCGCTAGCCTGACGTTAAGCCATACTTCTAATACAGCCTTCGCTTGATCGATCCATGGCATCGAAACAGGCGAACCATTACTCAGCACGACGATGATATTTTCATTGACCTTTGAGATTTCATTTAGCAAGCTGGTCTGGTTGTCCGGCAAATGGATATCAGCCCGATCATGTCCTTCCGATTCGATATTATCCGGCAATCCAAGAAACAGAACGACGACTTCGGATGCCTGCGCCACCTTCAGAGCTTCTTGCAACAACACCGCCTCATTGGCATCTTCCCCATCAATATAACCATTCATTAATATCCATAATCACCCTCCTGATACCCTATTTACTAATCATAATATTATAAATTGTATTCATTTGTTATTATTTACATATGAATGGATGACGATTAGATACACGCCTAATCGGCAATAGGACCATGTTCTTGTCCAATACGGCAATCGGTACAAGTTCTTGTCCTTGCCTTGGGACAAGAACTTGTACCGATAAAATAAAAAAGCCGCTAAAATAGCGACTTCAATGGGACCATGTTCTTGTCCCTCGACATCTGTTAAGTGCGTATAAATCATTGTAGTTGTATTAAAGAATGTCCTAATTGATTCTTTAATTTTGGGACATCATTATTCTCAATATGATAACGTGTGGCAAATGAATGCCTCAAAGAATGAACCGTCAAAGCCGGCTGACGCAAAGGTAAAAATAGACGTTTAACACAACGTTCTATAGAAAAACTTGTTGAGAAATATGCAACAGCCTTTGTAATCTGCAGGTAATTCTAATATCTAGGGATGCTTGGCTGCTAAAGTAAACATATTGCTCTTTTCCCCCTTTTCGGACTACTCTTACAGATGATTTCGTCAGATCTAAATCCTCAAGATTGATTCCGGAAACTTTATTTAACACAAAGAACCGACCCTCGTATCGCAAGGATCGGCTACCCATTTAACTGAGAGAGGGGAAAATGGGTCATGGTCATATCATATCCCTCCTGTTCAGTTATATACAATATTCTTTGATTAAAACTCCTAATCTAAGGTTGATTGAAACTTCTTGTATTTACGCAAGTTTTTGTACGATTTTACTGACACAATTATAATGAAGATTACCCATGGGACCACCCACCCACCAGGAGCGAATATTTGCAAAAAGGCAGAAATAATAAATGGAGAGCTAAAAAGAATTAGAATGCTATATTTTGCATGAACATTCTTTAATACAATAATTCCAACCACTATAATCCCAATAAAAGAAATGAATTGTCCAAGTACTACGGCATTTGTAATGAGTAAAATAACCATCAGTACAGTAGTAACACCAGCAGCTTTAAGACCAAATATCGCTTTTCTATCTGAATTTGAATATTTTTTTGCTTTTCTTGCATTACTTTTTTTTCATATTCAACCTTTTCTGTTTCTCTTCGCTTTTTCAGTTCATCATCTAGTTTCTTTTTCAGTTCATCATCTAGTTTCTTTTTCTCTTCTTCTTCCAGCTTTCTTAACTCTTCGGCAAGTTTCATTTTTTCATCAAACTTACGGTTGATCTTTTTTCTTTCCTCTTCTTTCTCGTGTTTAAACCTTACCATGTGCTCTCTTTGCAATCGGTTCTCTTCATGTAAATTTTCTCTATACGCTTTATACTCATCCAACATACTTTTGCCACTCATACTATCCCCCCTGTTATATTAATCGGTTATTAATGTTCTGTCTTATAGGACATCCTAGTCACATCCAATTGGTTAATTTCCGTATTAAGGTCGAAAAAAAGTCGCTAATTAATAGTGACGAATTAACACAAAAAAAACCGTCAATCTTTTCAGATTAACGTTTTTTTAAAATCTAATTTTTTTACATATGTTTCGACTGTTTTTTGGAGCATCTTATACTCATCACTTTTATTGTTCATGATAAGCAGCATCTTGTAAGTCATCTTCGTATTCATCAGGTACGATGGTTATCTAAAATAACAGAAGCGAGCCCCTCATCGTCGTAATCGAAAATAATTGGTGCAGTATCTCCACATGCTCCACACCCAATACAAGTTTCTTTATCTACAATTGTATATTTTTCATTTCCACTCTCCTTCCCTTATTTGTCATTGGGTGTTACTAAGCTTTCCTGCAATCAAGAAGATTTACTCAACTTTGCCATTATGCAAAGCATTTCTCAAATTTCATCAACAATTTGGGATTCCCTTTGAGTCGTAGTTTTCCTGTTAGTAATGCTACTCCTACATTTTTTTCCTTCGCCACGATTTTAAGCCATGTTTTGCTATCCACTGTAATCTGAATATCCGGTTTGCCGTGGAAACCGTCCTTAACCTGAAGCTTTTTGTCACGAATATCGAATGTTGTTTGTCTCGTTTCATTGCCAGTGAATGTAAAATGATAAGTACAGTTTAAATCTGTTGCCTGATTCGGTTGGAATACATGAGGCATCAGGGTGACCAAAAGACTGACCGAATTCGGTATAAGTCCATTCCCAACACGTTTTACTGTTTTATGAGGAAACCGTTTTTTGACATGCGCTTCTGCATCTGAGTCCGGAGTGACATAAATGGTCTCTTCTTTCGCCTGCAACGGCTTTAATATATCATTCATGAACCCTTTACGGTCTTCCAGAAACGGCCCGATCACGTCATCGCCCGCCGGACAAACGGATAAGCAATAAGCTGCTTTGTAGTTAGCTCCAAAACTCAAACTTTGCCACCATGAAGCCGTTTCAGTTGCGGGTACTTCATTCCGGAACTCTTTGGTGTTCTTGCTGTCCACAACCGTTTCCACAAAATCGCTGAAACCGCCCATAAACTCACGATAATTGTGCGTAGCGCATGATGAAAAATTAAATTGTCCGTCTGCACCGATCGCGCCGACAGGGCAGGCAGCTACACAAAGCTTGCATTCCAGACACGGGTTGTAGTCAATCGGCCGATCTTCCTTGTTGACCCGAGCATCCAGCATAATGGCACCAAGCAGAATAAAATTTCCGAATTTCGGATGAATCACATTGCGATGAATGCCCATCATGCCTAATCCTGCCGCAACGGCAACAGGTTTGAGTGAAACGACCCATGCTTTACCGGGAAACTTATCCATCTCCATTGGGAAACCCATAGCTGCATTTAAAGCCCGTATTCCTCGCGCTTCCAATGCGGATACAATGTTATGGGATGTCTCGGCTACCTTATCGCCAGTATGATGGAATTCAATATTGGCAAGGGAACGCGCTGGTGTGCGGATCGGTTCTCGATTCATTCTGGCAACGAAACTGATCATCGTCTTAGCATGCGGAAATACGGATAGAATATCATCACGCTGATCATCCAATTCGGAGCGTTCAATGGATATAACCCCGACATCGTCCGCTCCAGCCTCAAGACACAATTTGCGTATCCAATCGTAATCAAGTATTTCGTTGTCAAGAGTGGCAGATTGTGCAGAAGATTCGTAGTAACGCACAACTGTAGGATGTTTTTTCATATTGGCCATTTTCATCTATCCCTTCTAATTAGGTGTATATACACCTTTTTGATTAAAAAAAATTATTCTTGTCTATTTAGCTTAACGATATCAGATAACTGACCAAGTAAACCTGTATAACGGTCCTCGCCCATATAGTCTTGAATACGGATTTGTGCCTGTTCCCATAACGGCAGCGCACGGTTGAGAAGATCCCTACCTTCAGGTGTTAAATCAATAAAACGTTTCCTACGATCCTTTCCTTCCGTGATGGACACCCATCCCTTTCTCTCAAGCGGCTTCAGATCGCGTGGTAAGGTAGTACGATCCATTAGAAGTACTTCGGCAAGAGATGTAATAGTGACAGACCCGGTCTGTTCAAGTGCCATCAGCAAAGATAACTGTGTAGCCCGAAGCCCGACAGGTCTTAAATATTCATCATATAAACTGGTAATGAACCGTGACGCTTTTCTAAAATTCAAGCAAGCGCAATCTGCTGTATAATCGGTTGTCCCTGAAAAACTTGAAGTTGAATTATGTTCTCTCATAAATAGGAGTATATACACACATTATTTCGATGTCAATTTTTATAACCATCGGAATCTCCCTGTCAAAGCATAAGGTGAAGATCCGTTTATGCTCTTAGAGAAAGGCGCAAAGGCCGAAATTCCAGAAATTTTACTTTGTCTACGATTGTCTGTTCTGCTTGATGGTATGATTTATCTCGTTCTCCTTTAATGAGTTAATGTTTGTGTCGAGGATTATAGTGGACAACTAAAAAAGCTACCTTAAAAGGTAGCTTAGTATTAAACAAAATTATCATCTGGAGTTTAGTCTCACATAACATCGATATGGATAGCCTGCTTGTTTGCTTATTTATTTACCTACGTGTATTTTAAAGTACAAGCCAGTTCTTCACCGTGTGGCAAAACAATATTCGTTGCAGCAATAATAAATGCCCCGAAATTTAACATAAAAACAGTTTTCAAATTATTTGTTACAATTTAATCAATCGACTTTTGTTAGTTTGTTCGATAGTTAAAAATTCATCGTAAGATTCTTGTATAGTGTTCAACATGACCACCATTGGATTCCAGCAAAAGCTGTACCTGCTCAGATGTTTTTGGCTCCATTTTTCTAGGTATATTTACTTCCAAATATCCATGATCTATCTTATGTTATGGAACGATCTCCAACAACGCTTCTATTGAGTTAAACGCTCCAATTGTTACAGCCGATACACCAGCACAAGCAATGTCCATGCCATGTACGTCATAATTCGCATGACCCTTTCTACTTTAATCAATTCCTGCCCTCCCTTCTAAAGGGTACTTACCCTCCCCCTACATTGCTATTCATAAAGAACCAGCGATCACCTCTATTATGAAGGTTCCCTTTTTTCTTCAAGGTACGTAATTTCTTATAAATAGAAGCTTGCGAATTGCTCTTGCGTTATACCGCTTTGTAACCTTAGTTTTTTGATGATCGAACCAATCTTCATGTTTGCACCCCTAAAGCGAATTCTTACCTTACATTTAGATTTTACTGTTCAAGGTAATGTATAACCAGCACTTAAACCGAGAACAAACTTAACAAGTGTGTTAAGTCCTTTTTTGAATTTTTCTGCCCGTTAGTTAAACCAAAGCAGCCGATCACGTTGGTCAGCTGCTTTGTCCGTTTTATTGAGCTATCGTTTCCCGTTAGTTTAATAAAGTGGATTAACCTGCCTCTATGAATCTGCGTCTAAGCAATTAAAAATTTGTTGACATACAGTAAATAAGAATAGAAGAGTGAGAGGTGTAAAGTATGCATATTTAAGATTCACGCATGTCCCTTAATAATACCTTTAGTTCGGGTACTACAACCTTAGTAACAACCCCTACGTTACTGGGTGATATCGGTCTTCAAACTGTCGCTGCAATAGGAACCCCAAACGAAAGTGATGTGCGTATTCTACTTTGGGGAACAGTTGGGGTTTTTAGATCTGCAACAAACTTACTCAACATCTATGTTGAAAGAGGAGGTACTGGTAAATTCGGTTCAGGATTACAGCGACTTTAGTCACTTCATGGTAAATAATCAACGGATCAAATTGCATCTGTAAACGTCGAGGTCGTTATTTGGGTAGTTTGATGCCCTTCATTCGCCTTTATATTAAACATACTCATATATACACACACTATCCTTTCTGATAGTAACTATCAATAAAGTGCGTACTTTTTTTAAGTAAGTATTTATTTTATACTAGCCTTACTTTGAAGAAAAGGAGTCAAAACAATGACTAAAGTCAAAACCTACAGTCACGATCTTTGGGATCACGGCATCAGCCAGGGCTACAGCGTCAACGGCACAATTTACATTTCAGGACAATTTTCCCACAATACGGAGGGTGAATTTGTTGGTGAGGGCGATATTGAAGCACAGACCCGGCAGACGCTGGAGAATCTCGATCGCGTGCTGGCGGAATTTGGTATCACAAAATCAAACCTCGCTTATGTGGAGATCTATCTGACAAACGCACAAGAGCATATAGAGCCGTGCATCGGGTTGTTTAGGGAATACATGGGACAACACCGGCCTGCGGGAAGCTGTATCGGTGTGACATACCTAGCGTCACCTGAGCAGCTGATAGAAATCAGTGCCGTTGCACACACAAACTAACTCCATTACTGTTTTTTATACTGTCACTCTAAAACTAGAAGTATATTGCCGTTAGCGTAAAGAAACTGCAGCCGATCAATTGCTCGGTTGCAGTTTATCTTTATTGAACTATCGTTTACGTATAAATCAGCGGCGATCCTTGTTTGCTCGATTCCAATTTGACTATCTTCATCGACAGCCAATTTTAATTTAGGATCTAAAATGGCTTCACCTAACTCCGCCCGTCCCTCTTCCAGTTTTGCGGAGATCAATTTCCCTCCTGTACATTAATGGGGGTTATTGTCTATTTAATGAAAAATGCTCCCGTACCTGTGGCTAAAATGTACGGGAGCATTTTTATTAGCTGTTGAAGTAGTGCGATTGTTCGAGGTCGTCTCTTTACTACCTCCTCAATCAAGGTAGGATGTCAGCACTTCTGCAACATCTCTATTGTCAGCCCGTTAGTTGGTAGGAACATGTTCTTGTCCCTCGACACCTTCAGAGCTTTTCTTTCTCTTCTTTCATTTTTTCCTCCAGGCAACATGGTTTTACTAATTATATACTAGCCAGTACCTAAGTTGAAACCAACCTGCACGTTAGCTGAACAAAAGCAGCCGCTCACAAACACCGGCTGCCCTTCTTATATTTATATTGAGCTATCGTTTCCCGTTAGCTTAATGATATAGTACAATATTTGATGAGATTCATACTTAATACGAAATCAGAACTTTTTCTTAGTCATTACGGTACCAGAACAAAGTTATCATCCTCTGTTTGTAACGATCAAATAACCACAGTCGCTATAAATTGCGACTGTGGTTATTTTGCCCATCATGTATTTACTGTTATAATGTCCGTTCCGTTTATTTGATAGTCGGATTAGTGTGATGAGCGCTGAGAGTTCCAAAGGTCTGAATATGATTCGATGTCGGCAAATTTATTTGTGTACCGTATTTAAGACGTAAATAATCGAATGTTTTTTTTATCCTTTTCAGACATAGACGCCTCTAAAGCAGAACTAACTTCTGAAATAATATCACTCGTATATTTCTCACCGTTTGGAGTAAGAACAACATAGAAGCCTCTCTTATCTTCTTCATACACAACTCGTTCTACAGGTTGAAAAGTATGGTTTTCCAATCTGGTAATTAGACGAGTAAGAGCACTCTGGCTTAAACCAATCATATTCGATGCAGTAGACAGACGAAGCTTGTTGTCTTCGGAATGATATAGGTACATAAGCAAATAAAACTCTTTTAAGCTAAATTGATAACGTTCCTGAAGAATATGGTTTAAAGCATTATTAATACGATCATGATATTTGGAGAAATTGACCCAGTCATGAATTAGATAATCTGAATCGCTCAAGTATATCGTCCTTTCATTCTATACGTTGTATTGTCTCACATATAGTATTACCTCAACTTAAGCTGATGTCAAAAGATCAAATGGATGCCGTCTCCTCAAAATGAGTATAGCTTTAGTGCATGCAGTTCCTTAGAATATACTGACATAGGGATACTCAAATTTCTTATATGGTTGGTCATAAGTCTAGATGTTATGGTGTAAAACGTTTTGCTTCACTATCTTCAGGGTAGTTTAATCCATGCGGTGTATAGCTAATGAGTTCAATTAACATTCCCCATGGTGCACGCCCATATACAAAATGACCTGTTCCATCTTCAACATCTCCCAACAATTCACCGGGATCATTTAATAACTCTCCACCTGCTTCAACAAATGCTTTAGCTGCTTCTTTAATGTCATCCACATAGAAACCAAAATGTTGAACACCTAAGTCAGAAGCAATTGACGGTTTCCGTTGATCCGCATCGACGTAATTAAATAGTTCGATACTAGCGCTATTATTAAAAGAAAGCAAACCGCATGTGGATAACTTTGGTTCCTTTTTTTAGACCTAATGTTTTCTCTACATTTGGTCCAGCTAAAGGCTCATCTTCTAATTTTTTATTATCATAAGCAATTTTAGCGTCAAAAGCCTTTTTAAAGAAAACTGTTGCTTCTTCGATATCGGGCACGGTTACTCCAATATGATCGATTCCTCTTGTAGTTCTTTTCACGTTTTATGTCTCCCTTTATCAAATTTGTTTTTATTCTTAGCTATCAAGCAAATTCATATTAGACTAATCCTTTAACGGATTCCTCTCGAATACTGAAAAGGTGGTTCCACTTTCTTTGTTGTCGTTTTGATCGCATGCAATGTCCAATATGGATCATTCAACATTCCTCTCGCCACCGCAACCAGATCTGCATCACCATTTGCAATAGTTGCTTGAGCAAGTTCAGCATTTTCAAGCTTTCCAACAGCAATCACAGGAAGACCAAGACGATCCTTAAACATTCTTGCGAAAGGTACTTGGTAACCAGGCGTGTTTAATGGCTTCAATTTGCCTGGTATACCTTCACCACCGCTAGAAATATGGAAAATGTCTACACCTGCAGTTTTAAATCTCTCTCCCATATTCAATGCATGTTCAATGTCATACCCGCCATCAATGTATTCAATTGCAGAAAGTCTCATAATCAGGGGCATATTTTCAGGCATGACACTTTTCACCGCTTGAATGACCTCTACACCAAATTTCGATAGGTCTGTTCCATATACATCTTCTCTGATATTAATACTGGGTGACATAAACTGATGAAGTAAATACCCATGAGCACCATGAAGTTCGATGGTATCAAACCCGGCTTCAACCGCACGTCTAGCAGCATCCTTAAATTGACTAATTACTCGATTAATCTCTTCGATCGTTAGGGCTCTGGGGAGTTTCAACTCTCCATATTTCGTCTCTTCAGGTAGCGCTCCACCTTGAACAGAGGACGGCGCTACAGGTTGAATAGCATCCTCTGCCTTTCTGCCGGCATGCCCAATCTGTATACCTATCTTAGATCCATGCTTCTGGACTTCAGAGACGAGATGTTGATATGGAGGAATTTGATCATCGGACCACAGACCAAGATCACCATCTGTGATTCTTCCATCAGGATCAACTCCTGTCATTTCAACAATGATTAGTCCTGTTCCACCAACAGCTCTGGAAGCATAGTGCACAAAATGCCAATCATTGGGTACGCCATCTTTTAGTTCAACAGAATATTGACACATCGGAGCCATGACAGTTCTATTTTTGAGTTCCAGGTTCTTTAGTTTGAAAGGAGTGGATAAATTATTCATTTTAAATTACCTCCATTTTTATTTGTTTGCACATGCAAATAATATCACTCGAATCTCTTCTTGTCAAAACAGTAGTCATTTCATTAAACCATACCAAACTAACCTGCCCGTTAGCTTAATGAAACCGATAAAGAATCTTATCAACATTGGTACCATATTTTTAACCTTTTCAACAATGAACTAGTTCTTTGCCTTTGGTCGAAAAAACCTAGTTCCTGAAACAAAAAAATCGTTATTCAAGTGAAGTCTTATATTCATATGATTTTATCTAGCCACATGATCTCCATAATGATACTATTTAGATAATCACCTAATCCGAAATGACACAATGTTCTTGTCCTTGTCGGCAAAGGAACCAAGTTCTTGTCCCGCGACATAATGATATTAATTACCTTAACCTTTATTATTCAATAATGACTTTTTCAGCTATAGCTCGTGGAGGTGATGACTGGGCTATAAGATTTTTTATCCATACTTCAGCTTTTTTATTTTTTATTGAACTAGCAAATTTAGACTCGGCTGCCCCACCGATAACTATTTCACTATCCTCATCTTTACTTATCCAAATTTGTTTCGTTGCAGGATCATCTGGGTTATCTTGTTCAATCAATATTTGATTATCTTGTTCATTAACTTCTATAATTGTACCGCTGATGTCCGCATCTGATTGAGTTTGTTCATTTTGAGAACTACAGCCGACGGCTAGTAGCAACAAAACGAGTGTGAGTCCACTCACTAGTTTAGCCATAATTATCACCTTCCACTTGCAATATAAAATCATCAGTAGGAGGAATCTGTGTAGACTCCCGAGAGACCTAGCGAACTAATTGTATAACTATATTTTGAAAAAGCTTGCCATGTATCTACTCCACCTTGTCTAACTATACCAGTGTGGGTACCTTCAATTCTTGCATAGTTTCGTACACCATTATTGACGACATTGTATACTAATCCTCCACTATCTCCTAGCTGTGTACCACTAAGTCCAGTAATGATCATATCAGTCGGTCCACCATTAATATCATAACTAGTGTCAACAATCTCAGCTAGAGGATAACTACTTCCATTCAAATTGTACCCGTGTACTCTTACCTTATCTCCAACCTGACGATATAGGCCAGAGTAATCCGTTGTCCCTATCGTTAAAGAATTACCATTTAAATTATGGCTCGGATTTACAGATGAGTTGTATACTATATAACCTGCATCGAACTTAGACGTATCCGAAAATACAGCATTGTTCATTGTACCAATCGGGCTAGAACCGTCAGATAAGTCATACCAAGTTCCATTCTCACAATGCCCCGCAGTAACACCGACGTTGTTACCATTGGCACGACCGTTGAAACCTAAACTACATGCCGGGGAAGTAATAGCAGTTCCTCGTTCAATTTTTTCTCCGGGAAACAAGTTATACGCTTGTGTTTGAAGGCTCAACTCGCCTATTACCCATCTCACCATATCTTCATCGATATAGTTTAGTATCTCTTCCTTAGCATTATCGTACTGCTCTTGTGAGATGTACACATTAACTTTGTTCAACTTAGGATTTATACCAACCGCTTCTAACCCTAACTCTTTCATTTTTCCAGATAATGATTCTTTTGCTTTAGTCAGTTCTTCTAAAGAATATTTTACAATTAAATATTCAATATTTTGAGGAAAAACACTCGTGCTCATTATTGAACTTTTTAATTCGTTTGGTAACTCAGTAACAAGTATGACATTCTTACCGTTTTCATCGGTGTATGCACCAGTATAAATATCGCTATGGTTGCTCATTAACTCTAGTTGTACGTTACCTCGATCAATCAATATATTTGTGTTAAGTAGACTGGCTTCAGGATATTGTTCCGTGACTGCCTCTGCCTCAGTTTCTGATGACTTCGTGAAACTAGTAGCGGTAGGTATCTCCCATTTATGACCTGGATCATTGCTTTGCACTCTAATGTTATCATTTGATATGGACTCCGCCGCTTGACCTGTACTAATAAAAATACTTAACGATATCATTAGCAAGGTTACTATCAGTGATAAAATGCGCTTGTTCATAAACTATCTCCTCTCATAAGGTAAATAAAATAAACGCAATTTTCAGTAAAATGTTGCATTTATTTTTATATTTTTACTCAAATTGGTTCATCTAATCGAGAATGGGAACATGTTCTTGTTCATTTCGGCAATCGGTACAAGTTCTTGTCCTTGGCTCGGGACAAGAACTTGTACCGATAACATAAAAAAGCCGCTAAAATAGCGACTTCAATAGGAATATGTTCTTGTCCCTCGTCATGTTTGTATCAAAACAAAGATTCGGAAACATCAACACCAAGATGTCCCAAATTACTGAGAGTTACGGCAACGGTTGATAATTGATACAAAATAATCCCGCTGCCCAGATTAATAGCGCAGTTCATACCCGGAATTTGTTCGGCTGGAAACCGGTGGGAGAATCCGTCCAATACTAGATTTATCATAACATCTAATAAAAAGCGACATGATATTTCCGTTTAATATATGACTGTTAAGGCTACGCCTCGGTTCTGATTTACCATCCGATAGCCGCACCATCGCAGCGGGGGTCTGTGCCCCCGAGTAGGAAGCCATTGTCATCGATCATAATGGCATGCGCATGTCCCATGACTCTAGCAAAATCTTCAACTGTGTGTACCTCGTGTCCGGCTAGCCGTAAACGCTGCTGCACTTCTGCCGAAATTCGGCCTTCCACTCTCAATTCTTGCGTTGTCTCTCCCCATGTTCTTCCCCACACCCAGCGGGGTTCACGCACAGCGATCTGGGGGGCCATGCGATAATCCACCATGCGGGTCAGCAGCGCGGTTTGTGTCTGCGGCTGACCTTCTCCTCCCTGGGTACCGTACAAAATATACGGCTTCCCATCGCGGCAAGCCATCGCTGGCATCAGTGTATGAAAAGTTCTTTTGCCTGGTTCAAGCCTGTTCACATGCGACGGTTCAAGAGAAAAGAACGAGCCCCGGTTCTGCAGCAAAATACCGGTGTCTCCCCCAACCACAGCCGAGCCGAACTCAAAATAGAGGCTTTGGATAAATGAAACGGCATTGCCCTCACTGTCTACTACTGCCGCATAAGCCGTATCATGGCCTACCGGCTGGGTATCCATCGGCAGAGCTCGCTCCATATCGATGCAGGCCGCCAGCTTCGCGGCATAGGATTTGGATAGCAGCCGGTCCAGGGGAATGGAGGAAAACTGTGGGTCTGTCAAATAACGATCGCGGTCACGGAAGCTCAGCTTCAGCGCCTCCACAAGCAGGTGATAGTACTCATAGGAACCATGCTCTATACTCTCCAAATCAAACTTTTCTAGAATTTGAAGCGCCATTATACCAGTAAAGCCCTGTGAGTTCGGAGGGACCTGATAAAGATCAAGTCCTCGGTAACTCCCTTTGATCGGTTCCACCCATTCACCTCTGTGTCTCGCAAAGTCCTCCAGTGTCAGCAGACCGCCCTGCTTCTTAAGGGAGCGAACAATCTCCTGACCAACACTGCCTGAATAAAATACGTCTCGGCCCTGGTCCGCAACCTGCAGCAGGCTGCTTCCCAAAGCAGACTGCACAAAGCGGCTGCCTTGCTCGGGGATCTTGCCTCCGGGCAGATAGATGGCGGCTGTCTGTGGATAAGCTGCCAGCACATCGAAACGCTCGGCTGTATTGACATGCTGGTCCGGCGACAGCGGGAAGCCTTCCAGTGCATATTGGATCGCGGGCTCAAGCACCTCTGCCAGCGTCTTCGAGCCATATTCCTGCAATATGGCATCCCAGCCGTCCACCATACCCGGCACGGTAATGACACTTCGGGGTCCCCGCTGTGGGATGGCTGATTCGCCGGCAAAGCAGCTGGCGGTAATCCGGCTGCCCGAACGTCCACTCGCGTTATATGCCCTGAATTTTCTATCTTCGTTGCTATAGGTCAACCAGAAGGAATCGCCTCCCAGTCCCGTCATATGTGGGTATACGACGGCAAGACAGGCGCTCACCGCCACGGCGGCATCAAAGGCGTTACCTCCTTGCTGCAAAATACGCGCTCCTGCCGCGCTGGCCAAAGAGTGAGGACTGACTACCATCGTCTGTGTGCCTGTGACTTGTGCAACCATCTTGCCACCCTCTTTCTCTTCTGTGTTCAACTTACAGTAATTCCCTTTTGTTGCCAATCATGTTATCAAATCAGACGCAAACGTCTGGGCTGTATGCAAAGCAGACTGCCATCTGCCGCAGGCATACACCCAGCGACTCATTTTTGTACCTGATAGCAGCTGCGTGATATCCGAAGCATCCGTTACGACAAAGTTGCAGTCATGCCCTTCTTCTATTCCGTACCCGTCGCAGCCTGTGATCTCAGCAGGTGTCTCCGTGATCATCCGCAGCAGCTGTACTAAATCCTGTTCACTGCCCATATGGGCCGCATACGATGTGATTTGGGCGATTTGTATCAGATCCCCCCGGCCAAACGGATGGAACGGGTCCTGAATATTGTCGGAGGCCGCAGCAAGCGGAATGCCTTCTGCAAGCAGCTCGCGAATGCGTGTTGTGCCCCGTCTTACCAGGCCGCGATCTTCCCGTCCCTGAAGATACATGTTCACCGCAGGCAGCGTTACGGCGTTCAGACCTGCTTCCTTCATCTTCGCCATCACATGCTGTGCATCATTTTCCGTCATTGCGGACAACGAGCACAGATGATCTGCCGTCACTCTGCCCTGATAACCGTAGCGAATTGTATGCTCTGCGATGCTCAGCACGGTTTTTTTTCCGGGATTATCACTTTCATCTGCATGCAGATCAATGGGTACGCCGAAACGTTCCGCTAACCGAAAAATCCTGCCAATCTCCCGTTCAGGGTCGTCTGCCAGATGAGGGGCTCCACCCAGTACATCTATTCCCAACCGCAGTGCTTCCTCGATTGCCTCATCCGCAGCTTCATGATTGCCGCGGAACGGAACCATGAGCGCATATTGGATAGCCATACTGCCCTTCAACTTCTCCCGTACTTCCAAGGCTGCCTCAATCGTCCGAAAGGCCACCTCTCTCCCCAAATGAACAGGGAAGTCAAGGTGGCTCCTTATGGTCGTGGTCCCGTAGCTCAGTGCCATTCTGGCGGCCGTCAGCATGCGTTCCGCCAGCTGCTCCTTGCTGAATATCTGTACAGCCTGGCTGTAATTAAGAATGGCTTCATGAAGTGTGCCGGATCGGTTCGACACCTGCTTAAGCGAAAAAGCTTTATCCAGATGCATATGACAGTCAACCAGGCCAGGAAGCATTATGCCGCCCTGCAGATCGATGCAATCCGCGTCTGCCAACCGTTTCAGATCCGATCCGGCCTGATGCGGGACCAGCAGACGGGAAGCACCACTTTCCCGTGCAACAAGGAAACGGTCCTGCCGACGGACGCTAACCCATTTTCCATCCTTCGCCTTTACTTCATAAAGACACAGGTCTTCTCGGTGCGGAAGGCGAACATTAATGAAGCGCAGCTCTGCACTCATTGCGCGGTAGCCAGTGCCTGAAGCACGGCCAGATCCTCCTCATCCAGCTCGGTGGCAGGACCTGCTTTGATCATATCCGAGAACATTTCGTCCGGTACCATCGTCGTCAGACAATACAGACGTGTACTGCCCGTGTTGATAATATCGTGATGGTTGCCCGGTGGAATAATAATGAATGAGCCTTGGCGGATCGGAGTCTCATATTCGTTTCCAACTTTGGCAAGCCCCTCCCCTTTTAACACATAAAAATATTCATAAGCCTCCCGGTGTTCATTGGATGGAGTTCTGCCTCCAACCTCGAAGATCTCCACAAATGAAGTGAAAGGAACCTGCTCCCTGTCGCACAGTAAAATGAACTTATTCGTATCCTGTGCGGAAATTTTGTGGACGGGACAATTCTCAAAGTTACCAGCAACCAGACCTGGAATGTTCACCATATACATTCAACCTCACTTTGATTGATTTAATTTATGCTTCGCTTTTCATCTTTTCAACGGCAGCTTCAAACAGGATATGTCCTGTTCAGTACTGCGAACAGCCGTGGTGGCAATCTTCAACCCACCTGTTCCCGTGCTGTTCGTCTCATCCCAGACACCGTTCGGATGCCGGGCGAATAACGGGAAGGCGCTGCCTGTCAACTCAAGCCGGACATACGAGCCAGCCGGCAGGGTAGCAGCCAAGGGACGCAGCCGAATCCGCGCCATTCTCCATTCATTGGAGGCATCTGCTCCTTCACTGGAGATTTCCGTGCGACCCACACTCAGTAGCCGGGCCGTCCCTTTCTCGGATAGGGTCGTGAGGATGGCCACCAGATCCGTCGGACCTCCCAATGTTTGGTACTGAACGGATAATTCCGGGGACCCAAAAATCGGGATATCCTCTGCAAGCGGTCCTCCCGTATATACCAGAATCTCTTGCCGTTCCTGAATGGCAGTTCGGTCGGACGGTAAGTAAGAGTCCAAACGCATCGGCAGACGCGAGTCGTATACGAATACATCCGGAACAGCCTCCTCCACGTCTTCCTTATGCCTTTCGAGTCTTCCGCCTCCTGCTGCACCGTTCGCCGGGGTCTGTGACCCCGACAGATAAAAAGATTCGGACGGAGAGGACCCATCCTCAAATACAGAAGGCAGCTGTTCCGCCGTATGCCATTCATGACTCATTTGGTCAAAATATCGGATCGGCAGTTCACCAGGCAATTCCATGTCTTCCTTGCCCTTCAGCCAATAATCAAACCAGCGCAGCTGCTCCAGATGATGACCACCATCCGCTTGCTCTCCATGGTCGATTCCGCTCGCTCTGCGTCCCCATGGAATGTGAGCCCACGGGCCGACAATGAGCCGATGAAAACAATCCGAAGTGGCCGTAGCTTGCAGAGCCTCGAACGACTGTAACGTGCCCATGAGGAAACCGTCATACCAGCCCCCAATATGCAACGCCGGCACCGGTTCCCGGACGATCTCGTCGATCCAGTTCATCCGCTCCCAGTACTCATCGTACGCTTGATAATCGATCCAATCATAAAATGCGGGAAAATATTGCTCCAGAATCGGATGTCTTTCATTCAGCGGCATTTTCCAGAGCATCTCCTCGGGGCTGCGCATCAATCGGGAGCATTGCTCTGCCGTTTCGAAGTCACCCGCTCTTTGCGCTGTGTCACGAGCCAGCTGGAAAGCCCACGGCAGATGATTGCCAAGTGCGAAGGAGCCATGCGGATAAAATAAGCCATGATACATGTCTGCCGGACACATGCTCGGTGCTATCGCCTTGAGCGCAGGGGGGTGAAGGGAAGCTGCTGCCCATTGTGTTAGCCCTTGATAAGAGAAACCGTACATGCCTACTTTCCCGGTCGAGCCGGACAGACCGGCTGCCCATGCGATGGTATCAAATCCGTCCTCTGCTTCTTGAACAAACGGATTAAATTCGCCTTCCGACTCTCCACGCCCTCTAACGTCCTGGATTACTACGATGTACCCCTTACTGGCATACCAGACGGGATGGGCATGTGTAACAGTAGAGGCAATGGACCGGCCGTAAGGCTGGCGCATCAGCAGCACAGGAAATTCTCCTGTCTCGTCCGGCAGGTATATATCTGAATACAACGTTATGCCGTCGCGCATCGTGCAAGGAACCTTTCGGCGGATGACCACATTTCCAAATTTCATGCAACTCGCTCCTTTGCTGTAGATACGGATTGACTATAAAAATCCGCATGGCACGTTAACTGCTGCAGGTTGCGCCATTCTTCCGTCACCCGTTGATCAGACACCGCTAACAGCCGAACGCTTTAATTTCTCCTGATTCAAAATTCCCTTCGGATCGTTACGATGTTTGATTTCCCACAAACGATCATGGGCGTATGATCGCCCGCCTTCCTTCAAATCCCAAGTATGTGGATTATTGACTATAACCCGATTTTCCTCGTAAAGTTCCATCAACTGATTCAGGTTTTCCTCCGTTGTGAAGGGAACCAGTGGCAGGCCAGAGATCAGCAAATTTCCGTTTTGCCGGGCAAATTCGATATGATTCATCACTTCCGGATATTCCTTTTTCATAGATGAGATTTGCTCAAGGGCACAGGATGGATCAAAATTCAGCTGCAGGTAGGTTAAGCCGGGGTCTGCCTTGCGCGCCCACAAAGTCGTATGATTCCATGTGAAATCGGAGACCCCTACACCTTTGTGATACTGCTCGGCAGAGACCTTCATAACCATATGACCTTCATATTCCGATAGGATACGTTCAAGTTGGGATTCGTTGGCTGTATCCACTTCAAGCAATACAACAGCACGACCAGCGGGGAGATCAAGCGGAAGAAAATAGGACGGAACCGGCCATTCATGAATGGAGATTAGCCTTTTCACCAAGGAAGTGTCCTCAGCAACCGACTGCCCGAAGCGAAAAGCCTGTTCAAACCTGTCAAAGGTTACTGCCCACTGCATCCATTCCACCCGGGGAGCCAGATTGATTTCCACTTCGGATAAAATGCCGATTGTACCGTAAGTATGCAGGTAAGGCAGCACTTCGTCCCCCTGGAGCTCAATGGTACGGGGATGAACCTCAACGGTCTTGATTTTTAGAGAACGTACCAGCCCATCCCAGATCGTCCCCCAGCTGATCGAACCGATACCGCCAAAACCGCCGCATAAAAAACCGCCGATCGTCGCTGATTGAAAGGTGGAAGGCATCGTACGCAGCTCATAACCTGCCTTGCGGGCAGTGGATTCCATTTTGCCGAGTCTAGCCCCGGCCTGGATCCGCATAGTGCCTTCTCCCATTTCGAGCACCTTGTTGTATTTGGCCAGATTCAGGACGATTCCGCCTGTGACCGGAACGCATTGACCGTAGTTGCCGGTGCCGTTCCCCCTGATGGTCAGCGGAACTCCCAGCTCTGCTGCAATGGAGAGCAGATCGTCAAGCTCTTCCTCAGTGCGCGGACTGGCGATGCAATCGGCGACCTTACCCTGCAGCTGACTGGCCAGCACAGGAGAGAAGTGATGATAATCCATCGAATATTTGGCAAGCGCCGCCTCCTCCCACTGCAGCAATTCCGGATCCATGCGTTCTTTCAATACGGCTATCCAATGTTCATTCATTCGGTTCCCCTCCCGTATGTTGTAAAACTGATCTCCTAAAGGAATCTCTTAGGAATTCGGCAAGAACTCATCCGTAAATACTTTGCTGACATCAGGCTCCTCTTTCAATGCCCCAATCTCCTTTAGCTGCTTTCCGAGCTCCGCCCAGCGTTCCTCTGTCATGTAACCAACACCGTGTTCCGCCGCATCACCTTCGTATACGAACGGGATAAGCGTTTCAGCGGCATAGTTCAGCTTTTCTTTCGTAAAATCAGGGTTTTCCTTTAAAATGACGTCATTCACGGTATCATAATTGGTCTTGTAATAATCCCAGCCCTTCATCGAAGCCTCGACATAACCACGCACAATATCAGGATGATCCTGTATATACTGCTCCGTGGTGAACAGCACATTGGAATACGGGTTATAACCAGCATCCGCCAGTAGCAGGAAATTAACGTCCACATTCTGCTGCTTCATCTCGTACGGCTCACTGGTCACATAGCCTTGAATCGCAACCGTTTCATCGGCTACAAAAGGAGCCAGAGAACCGGTATATGCCAGTTCCTTCACGTTGCCCAATTGGTATTTACTCTTCACAAAATCCCAGAACACCGAGCCTGTCCCCACATATACAGAGCGGTTGTTCAAATCGGCCAGGGAGGACATGTTCTGGTTGGCATGAACCATAAGTCCCTGCGGGCTTTTCTGGAATATCGTCGCAATCGCTACAAGGGGGATTCCTTCTTCACGAGCGACCAGCAATTGATCCGCTGTAGCAAGTCCGAACTGCGCCTTGCCGGAAGCCACGATCTGTGTTGGAGACACCTGCGGCCCACCTGCCTGGATGGTCATATCGAGACCAGCCTCATTGTAATATCCTTGTTCCTTTGCCGCATAAAGACCCCCGTGCTCCGCTTGTGCAAACCAGTTCGTCACCTGTGTAATTGCCGTGAGTTTCTCGCTTTCCCCCGTAGCAGCGGCATTCTGAGCAGTTGGCTGATTCCCGCAGGCCGCCAGCAATGTGGATAAGGAAAACATTGCTGCCAGTAAAACTACAGTTCCCTTTTGTCTGTACTTGTTCATCTCATTACCACTCCCCAAGGAAAATTACTGATGATTTATTCTACTTCCCCTACCGGATTTCGAAGCGTCATAAAGCCACTGATTCTACACTCGGCGACATCTCCTTGCTGAATCTGGACGGACCCGGGTGTGCCTGTCATGATCACATCGCCCGGATGCAGAGTCATCATCTGTGAAAAATACGAGACAATGAACCATGGATGATAAATCATGCGAGACACCATATTGCTATGAATAACCTTATCATTCAACACAGTTTCAACGACGAGACTCTGCAGATCGCTTATTTCATCAGGTGTTATTAGTTGGGGTCCAAGACTGAAAAATGTATCGGACACCTTGGATCGCTGCAGGAATCTGGGGTTCCGTGCGTGAATGTCCTGGTTTGTCATATCCAGTGTTGCGGCGAAACCGGCAATAACCTCCTGCGCACGTTCTTCCGGCACATTTTTACAGCTTCGGCCGATGATAATGCCAAGCTCTGCTTCTGATGTCACATTCACATCCTGAGCCGTCAGCTGGATATACTCTTCCGGCCCGATCAGGCTTGAGTCCGGCTTCATGAAGCAGACCGGCTCACGCTCTGGAGGAGTGGATGCGAGATCGATCGCTTTTTGCACATAATTCATGCCAATTCCCCAGATCTTACGAGGGTGGCGGAAGAGAGGAGCAGGTATGGCCCCCTCCGAAGGTATAAAAGGGATCGATGAACATGTTCTATCCCCGTAATTCTGATACCACTGGACAAGCTCATCTAGCTGGCCTTGCTGCAAGATTTCCATTATGGAGGTTCCCCATGTGCTTCCTTCCACCCTGTTAATCTCCTCCAGAAGAAAGAATCGTTCCCCATGTTCAATCGCTGCCTGTTCACCATCGCCGTGTTTCAGACTGACGAGCTTCATGAGGTGCTTCCTGCTGGCTGCTGAACCGGTTCAGACCCGCGGACATCGGTGATTTCAAAATCACACAGTTCCTCAAGCGCCTCCGACAAAATCGTTGAGATTCTATCCTGAATAATCCTGCCTTTCTCAGGTGTGGCCGTCGTAGCATCACCAGCAATGCCAGTAGCGGAAATATCAGCCATCTTCCAGGCGAAGCGAATTTTCCCTTCTAATGTAAGAAAGCGGTAAGAGGACATATCAGGAAGCTCTTTGACGAGGAATTCCTTCTTCACCCAGTCCGGTTTAATGGACATCACGAGAGAGGTCTCATAATCGCCACCATGAATACCGTATTCCAGCTCCTCGGAAGACAGGAGATCCTCCGCCACATTCAGACTGCTGGGACTGAGATAGAAAACCATCATCCCCGTTCTAATCCGTATTTCTCGTGATACGGTATTCAGCAAATCTACATTGCCGCCATGGGTATTAAACAACAGCAACTTGCGAAAACCACTGGCCTTCAGACTTTCTGCAATGTCCAGCATTATGGCATGCAGTGTGCTCGCAGATAAGGAAATGGTGCCCGGAAGACCTATATGTTCATTGCTTTTACCATACGAGACCGGTGGCAGTAGCCAAATTTCCTTATCTGCCCGCACGCGCTCCAGCGTTTGTGTTAATGTCGCTTCCCCAATCAGAGTGTCCGTATATACAGGCAGATGGGGTCCATGCTGCTCCACAGCTCCGACCGGCAGAATAACCAGCGCCTTATCCTTCGGCAGTTCTTTGACCTGTTTGCTGGTCAGACGGGGCAAAAAGCGCTCCTCCCATGCTGTTCCTACATATCGCTGAAACATAACTGACACCCTTTCTCCTGTGGCTTTGATGTTCTTTCCGCGTAGCTTAATGTCCTTATTTATCGAATGATGCTCTTATCCTTTTACTGCTGAATTTACCGCTGGAAAAAGGGATGTGGCCCATTCCAGCAGACGTTGATCCTGTCCCTGGCCAGCGATAAGGGAAATACCGACCGGGCAGCCCAGTACCTCGGCAGCGGGGATCGTAAGCTGCGGCAGACCCGACAAACCGGCAATGCAGGTTAATCGCATCGTTTTTACTCTTCGTTCTTCAATTAAAGGCCCTCCCAATCCCAGCTTCGGGGCCGCTCCAGTCGTCGTCGGAATCACAAGCACCGTATCTGTTCTGAGCAGGTCAGCCATGTGCTTGCATACCTCAATTCGGCGTTTGGTTGCCTTCTCATGATCGGCACGTTCAACGGTGCTTGCCCAGGAGAATCGCCCGGCTGTATCTGGTCCGAAGGTCGGCTGCTCACGTTCAATCCACGCCCTGTGCTCCTGCCATATTTCATAGCCCTGGATCGTCCTGAACATGGTCATCCATTCAGGCAGACCCTGCGGGGCGATGCGAATAGTTTCATGGCTCGCAGCCAGGCCGCTCAGCAACTTCAGGTAAGGGGTAAGCGCCTCTTTGCTCTCAGTGTCAGCCAGCTCCCACGCATCCTCACCGATGAGCACCCGGCTAAAGCCTGTACCCGAGTCTGTCTGCGGTAAAAGCACTTCACCTACCCGGCACAGCGTCTCGAGATCGCGTGCCATCCAGCCAACGGTGTCGAAGCTGGGAGCGAGTGGGATAACGCCTTTCTCGGAGACAATGCCATGCGATGGACGCATTCCATAAATTCCACAGTACGAAGATGGCACACGTACCGATCCTCCCGTATCCGTTCCAAGGGAAAAGTCAGCAAGCCCAGCGGCGACAGCAACCGCCGATCCGCTAGATGAACCGCCAGGGATACGATCGGGTGCCCTTGGATTCACTGGTGTTCCATAATGAACATTTTCACCATTCAAGCTGAACATCAGCTCATCCGTATGCGTCATCCCCGTTATTCGAGCTCCTTGCTGCAATAGCAGGTTGAGCGTTTCCGCGTGTTCCGTCGCCGGCCCATGCGTCTGGAGCCAACATGGATTACCCGCGCCATTTGTAATGTCACGTACGGCAAACACATCCTTGACCATAAAGCTGAGTCCGTTCAGCCTACCCTGTCCTGTCGGTTCAACTACCATCTGGTTGACAATGGCGTTCCATTGGTCCTTCATTGCGTCATCCCATCCTTCCGCTCAGCCTTCTAGCGATGCCAGCTCTTCCGATGTGTTTCTCTCTATAGGGGTCGCTGCCCCGTTCAGCTCTTCTACCAACCAGGTGGAATCCGTAACGAAGCCATAACATTGCTTGATATTGTACAATGTCGCTTCTTTGCAGAAATCTGGGGAGCTTGTTGCCGAGCAATCCTCCAGAAGTATGCCGTCATATCCGAGACAAGCTGCGTCCTGCAGGGTATGCATGACACACTGATCGAGATTTACCCCGGCAAACAACACCGTTTGAATATTGAGGTTACGCAGGATACTGTCCAGTGGTGTATCCCAAAACCCACTCATGCGGTATTTATCCACATAGATATCATCGGGGGATGAATCCAAGCCATCGACAATTGCCGTTCCCCAACTGCCTTTCTCCAGCACCTTGGAGCCGTTCCCCGGCAGCGGGTCCCCGATGCCGTTGCCCCGTCCATCCAAATTGTACACATGGAGTACGGATGGCGGCACGTTCATTCGGTCTTCCCGGTTGCCCCAGTTCACCCATATTACAGGCACTCCCGCTTTGCGCAGCTCGGGCATCAGTCGGTTCAGCCGGCTGACCGGGTTTAGGAGCGGCGAGGTATCGACCCCAATGGAATCCAGCCATCCACCCGGTGTACAGAAATCATTCTGCATATCGATGACAATAGCTGCCGTATGCTCGAGATCAAATATGACTTCCTGCGGCTGTGCAGGGAGGGTTACTGACTTGCCGTACTTTTGCGTTCGCCTTAGATCCACCAGCGTTTCGGACACTTGCCAATAGCTCTTTCGATTTCCAAGTTTGAACATATAAAGTCCCCTCATTTTTCTGAAATTTCTGATTTGAGGCATCAAATACTTTTGGTCCAGGTTTATGGCTTCATCAGATACTCGGTTGTAAACGCCTGGGTAACATCTAGTGCTTTCGTTAATCCTCCGCCTTTGATCATCTGATCCTGCAGGGTGCTCCAGCGTTCCTTTGTCATGTAACCAATACCATTTGCCTCGGAATCCTTGTTAAGAATAAATGGTTTTTCCTGCACTGCCTCGTAATTCATTGCTTCTACCGTCATATCGGGATTGTAGGTTTGAATAAACGGGTTTACCTTTTCATAGTTGTCTAGATAATAGCTCCAGCCTTTCTGACTTGCCTGCACCACAGCTTTAACGACATCAGGGTGCTCTTTGAGGTAATCTTCAGTTGTAAAAAGAACGTCTGCATAGTTCGCATAACCGGAATCGGCGATTTTCAGATAGTCTACCTCAACCCCCTGCTGAGAAAGCGCGTAAGGCTCATTCGTGATGTAACCCTGATTGAGCGAAGTGGGATCATTGATAAAATTGACAAGCTGGCCGTTATACTTCATTTCTTTTACATCTGTCAGCTTGTATTGGCTCTTGATATATTCCCAGTAAGGCACGGCTGTACCGATATATACAGTTTTGCCGTTCAGGTCTGTGAAATCCTGAATGTTCTCCCCCTTGTGGTACATAAGAACCTGCGGTGTGCTTTGAAAGCCGGCAAGGATACCTACAACAGGGATTCCTTGTTCCCGCGCCTTTAAAATTTCATCCGCATAAGATATGCCGAATTCAGCTTTGCCTGCAGCGACAAGCTGCATGGTTGACACCTCGGGCCCTCCCGGCTGAATCGTCATGTCGATCCCTTTGTCCTTATAATAGTTCTGCTGCAATGCCGCAAAATAGCCTCCATCTTCCCCTTTGGCGTACCAGCCCTCGATTAGTTTCACCTGCTTCAAATCTGTACCGGCTTCCCCTATCGCGGGGGCGGAGGATTCTAGAGCGGAGGAATTGGAGCATGCGCTCAGAAGCAGCATGATCAAAGAAGTAGCCGACAGCAGCCATTTCTTGTAACGAAAGTTCATATGATGTTTGGACATGTTGGATCTCTCCCCCGGTTCTGGTATCATTTCATTGCTGATTCATGCCAGGACTTCAAAAGTTTGTTCGACACCATGTTGATGATCAGGAAAAATGCGATTCCTAGGGCGGATGCCGCTAAACCGCAGGCGAACAGATAAGGAGTTTGCAGGCGGGTTGCCGCAACGGTAATCCCGTAACCGAGTCCGCCTTGTCCGCCACCAATGCCTGCAATGTATTCACCCACGATCGCTCCGACAACCGAACTGGAACATGAAATTTTTAGCCCTGCCATAATGTACGGGAGTGCCGCCGGAAATCTCAGCCTCCAAATGGTTTGCAGCTTGCTTGCATTATACAAATAGAATAAATTCTTCATGTTCTGATCCGTTGAGTTCAATCCGATCAGCGTATTCGATAAAATCGGGAAAAAGCTAATTAAGAATGAGATGATCACAATGGCATTTATTCCCGCTCCGAACCAGATCACAATGATTGGCGCTACCGCAACGACCGGTATAGTTTGCAAGATAATAGCATATGGATATACACTTTTTTCCACTGTTTTGGACAGGGCCAGCAAAATGGCCAATGAAATACCGAGCACTACACTGATCGTAAAACCGATCAACGCCTCTACAATGGTTGTGCTTACCGACGTAATCAGATTCGTGAAGTTCTCAGCAGCGGCTGTGGCAATATCGGATGGCTTGGGCAAGATATACGGAGGCATTCCGAGCATTCGCACGATCAGTTCCCATCCGCCGATAAACAGGACAAACACGACTATTGGCGGCAGTATTTTCTTCAACAGGCCCATGACTTGATTTTCTCCTGCCGGATAGTGACTGCGGACATTTCCCTTTCTAGAAGTTCGGATACCTGCTGTCGTTTCAACGGCTGGATTAGCTACCATCTCTTCCATGTTGCTTCCCTCTCCTCTCATTTCTGGCTATCAATGTTTCAGTACATTGGACACGCTACGCACATATTCACCGAATTCAGGCTGGGTCCGGAATTCATCATCCCTCGGATAAGCAAAAGGAATATCGATGAAATCCGAAATTTTACCGGGACGAGGCGTCATCACCACGACTTTCGTCGATAGGAACACACTTTCAAACACGTTATGCGTAATGAACAGAACCGACATCTTTTTGTCCTGTTCCCAAATATTTAGCAGTTCATTCTGTAGCGTCTGCCTTGTAATTTCATCAAGGGCGCCAAACGGTTCGTCCATTAACAGCAACTTTGGACGGGATATCAACGCTCGTGCAATAGATACCCTCATCTTCATTCCGCCTGACAACTCACGGGGCAGCACCTTCATATAATCCTTCAGGCCTACCAGCTCAAGAACCCGCTCCCCTTCGGTAACACGCTCCTTCCTAGATACGCCACGCAAAGTAAGAGGCATGGTGACATTATCAATTAGCTTGGCCCATGGTAGCAGGGTATGCTCCTGAAATACAAAGGCAATCTCATTCTGTTTACGTGCTTCCTTTGGCGTGGTACCCAGCACTGTCAGGTGACCGGAGGTCGGTTCCGTCAAACCGGCAATCATATTAAAGATGGTAGATTTCCCGCAACCGGAAGGGCCGACAAAACACAGAAATTCCCCTTCCCCCACATGCAGATTCGCATGCTGCACAGCTACAGTGCCATTGGGGTAGATTTTGCCGACATCATCGATTACAAGCATGGAACGGCTGTCCTTTTGGGCCGCTGTCTGTTGATTTTGGGTAAGCTGCATCTGAATCCCCTCTTCTCTTTGAAGTTGGTCCTATCATAAAGCCAAAAAATAAGCGTGTAAATATTCCTCACACGATTTTGTTTTTTTATCTAACGGTATACGCTTTACATTGGTTCAAAAACAGTAAAACTCATATATAGAGTCAACTTATATAACATATACATCACAAAAATGATTGCAGAAATTCGACAAGAACCTATATAATTGCTTAAAAAGTTACGTTGTGTCCGGTACCTGATTCAGATATGTATCGTTTAGGAGGATGGATTGACATGCATTTAACTATAGAAGATGCGTTGGCGGTGTACCCGTTATCGGAAGGGAAGTTGGCAGCCGGTAAACAAGGAATTTCTCGAACGATTAGCTCCATCAACTTGATGGATGCGCCGGATGTGATCAACTGGATGAAAGAAGGGGAACTATTGTTGACTACAGCTTATGCGATTAGGGATTCACCCGAGGAATTTGTTAATTTGCTGCAAAAGCTGAATGAACGTGGGGCCTCCGGGCTGGGCATCAAGCTTGGTCGATACTGGGCGGAAATACCAGAGATAGCCCTGCTGGAAGCCGATCGGCTGGGCTTGCCCCTAATTGAGCTGCCTTTTGAATTCACCTTCTCCGAGCAGATCACCGCTCTCTACCAATCCGAGTTCCAACGCGATACCCGCCGGCTGAATGAATTGCTTGAAACGCAGAAGAAGCTTGTTGATTTTGCGATGCAGGCGGATGAGTACACCAATTATTTTCAAAGTATCACAAGCATTTTAGGGGTTCCTTTAGCCATCGTTACCTCTGAGGGACAGACCTTGTATAACATGACACGCTGTTCCGAAATGGAGCTGTTAAGCGACTGGCCCTGGAATCTGGACAATCGGTTTTATAAGTCGGCCAACAATCTGTTGTATCGGGTCCCCCTGCTGAAAAACGGAAAGTCATACGGTTACTTGCTGATACAAACTGAAAATCTGCTGGAAGCACATGAAATGGAGGGCATTTTTCACCAAGCTGCCGTTATTCTTTCCTATCATCTGGAGGTCATCCAGAATCAGGAGGCTACTGCGGCAGGTAGTCGTCTTGGCACAGCCATGGAACGTTACCTAAAGGGGAACGCTTCTCTGAAAACGGTGCTCGAATTTGCGGAAGCGTTGGGAAGCACATTTTGGAGCACTCCCTACGTATGCATGGTATCTTCCACAAGAGCTGATGCATGGGACCACGAGAGCCAGCGACGCAAACTGAGGGAGATTCAGAATAAGCTTCAGGACCATCCCAAAATGACCTTCTTGGAATCCCATCATTTTTATGTGATGAACCGCATATATTCACTCTTACCTCTTCCAGATGAAGAGGCCAAGGATCGAAGGAAGTATGAGAATTCGGCACGTTTGTATGCAGATTTGATGCATTCATGGGACCACGGAGCAGGAGCAAGGACATGTTATATCAGTAAAGTGAGAACGGGCATGGAGGAGTTCATCGACGGCTTCCGGGAGTGCGGAGAGGCTGAGAGAATCAGTACGGAGCTTGGTTTAAGCGAACCGGTTGTCATGTTTGCTGACCTGGAGTTTATTTATCTCTTCAAGCATATTCCACAGGAGGTTATGGTCAGGTATTGCTCTTATTTATTCCGTCCACTGCTGGATAAGGACGAGGAATACGCCAGCGAGATGATGCACACGCTTGAAGCGTATTTCGCCCACAACGGCCAAGTGAATGAGACCGCACGCGAGCTATTTATCCATCGCAACACGGTGCTGTACAGGCTGGAGAAAATTTCAGGGCTGCTGAATCTGGATTTGAAGAATACCGATCATCTGCTGCTCTTAAAGATGGGACTTATGTTTAGGCATTTGATGTCACCCGAGAGACCAATTTGAGAAAGGACTAGGGGGCCTAGAAAGCCTCGATTCCTGGTTGCCCGTTAGTTTAACAAAAGCAGCTGATCACGTTGGTCAGCTGCTTTGTTGGTTTTGTTGAGCTATCGTTTCCCATCAGCTTAATACATCAGGTGCAAAGTTTCATTTATTATTGAACAGTTTCATTTACTAATTCATCATTCCAATGATTATCGGTATACCCACGGCTGTTGTTCCAATCTGCTAACATTTTTCTTTGTCTCAATTCTAAATCTCTGTAAGGGGCTGCAACAAACTCGATGTCGTGGAACAGATCATTATAAATAGGTAATTCGCTATTTAATTCCTGGAATTTTTTAAATGCACCTATATCCTTATCATTTGCAGCCCAAACCACTTTTTTAATCAAAGACAACACGATTGTACCTGTGCACATGGGACAAGGCTCACAGGTAGTATATAAGGTCAGTTCGTTCTTAGGAATAAATTTCTTGCTCTCAAGATGAAGTATCACATTTCCGGCTTTTCTTATAGCGTCCACTTCGGCGTGAGCTGTAGAATTACAGCTTGAAAAAACTCTGTTCCTACCTCGGCTTACAACTGAGCCATCTGCATCAACAATAATTGCACCGATAGGAAAAGTACCTTCATCTCTAGCCTTTTCTGCTTCTTCAAAAGCTAACAGAAGGTTTTCGTAATGCTTGTCCATCTTATATACATCCCATCTCAGTAATTCCCAATAATAATATATTCCAGAAATATACTGCTACTCCTTCTCCCATAATGCTAATTTTTTATTGTACGGCTACGCTAACCTGCCCGTTAGTTGAACAAAGTAGCTGATCACCTTAATTAGAGCGTCTCAACCAATTTCTGAATCTTTGAGTGGGAAATTAAATATACAGGGCCCAATATTTCTATTTTGCCGTCCTTTACACGTATAGCGCTTTCCTGTTCTGCCGCATACACATCAATCTCTTCAGACAAAAGGAACAGGTAGCCTTGAACAAACGTAGCGTAGTCACGTTGAGAGTGAGATTCATAGGCAAATTGATCAAAGCCAATACCATCATAAATCGTAGTTGTTTCAACTTCATTGCCAGTATCGTTCAAGCTTAACCATTGGGCAGCCATGTTTAACGAGCCAGCACTAGCACCCAGTATAACGGCATTGCTGTTCTTAATCACATCCGATAATTCATAATCCATTAAAAAGTCTTTCTGCAAAACCGGATAGCCGCCGCATAGAAAAATGACTGAAGCGTTTTGAATGAATCGCTGGGCATCTTCCTTCTGCATGCGGTAATCAATGAAATGATATTCATCAAAAACAATGTTAGCCTGATTCAACCATGTCCATTCAGAAGTATCAGCAACGTTAACTTGCTCATCTTGATCAATAGACGGATTAGCGCTAATCAGTACCAGTGATTTTCTGTCTTTAATATCCTCATCCAAACATTGGACCAGCTTCTCTGGAAAAAAATGATTAAACCAACTGAAGTAGTAGTGGGTATTCAAACTTAATTACCTCCATATGTACTGTTTAAATTCTTCCATTCTTTACGAAAAAACTTTTTTCATAAATATAACTCTATATTACTATAAACTGGAATTCATGAGAAATATGTCTCCACGTTAACCTGCCCGTTAGCTTAATGAAACAGTTAAATATCCTAATCAACATTGGTACCATGTACTTAATCCTTCCTCATGTAAAGAGCTCTTGCCTTAGCCAGAAAAAATCTGGTCTTGGTACAACAACACGTTTTCAAACGGTCAATCTTTTATTAACGTGCTTTATCCCGCCACAATAGTTCCACTTATAACTTTTTAGATATCCATCTAATCGGCAATCGGAGTATGTTCTTGTCCATTCCGGCAATCGGTACAGTTTTTGTCCCTCGACACAATTACGTTGGGTCCGAATCTCATTCTCAGTCGGGCTGTGGAACCCCATTACTACCAAACCACTGTCATGTCAAAAAAAGCTCTATTCAAATGTTTAACAGCTCATCATTCAACTAACCTGCGCGTTAGTTGAACAAAGCAGCCGATCACGTTGGTCAGCTGCTTTATTGGTTTTATTGAGCTATCGTTTCCCGTTAGCCTAGTCTTGGTTCAAAGTAGTAATCACATTAATATCATCTACCTTATAGCCATTAAGACCATCTCGTCGAAACGTTATTTGAACTGTTTCTGGCCACTCTCCTTTCATCACTGTCATTTCTAAAATAAAATCAGCCTCTACATTATCCGAACCTTGGATTGGTAACACGTGGACGTTCGCGTACAAAAAATTGTCGCGGTACTTTTGACGAAGAGCACTCATTATTTGAGGATTTAATTCAATTATCAATGCCTGCTGGATTAACGAGCATTGCGTTGTATGTGATACTGACAGAGTTTCTTCGCCTGAAGCTGGGGTTTTAATTAGCGAAGTTAACCCGAGCGCTAAAACGATTGTCAAAATTAACTTTATCAAATACATGTACCTCGTAGTGAGGAGACTTTATTTTCCCCAACATGAGGAGAAGGATACAGTTTAAGTGCAAAAGTATTTTTTATATACGGATATTCGGAATCCGGTAGTTACCGTTTCTTTTGTTACTATCTAGAAGTGGATACCTTACTTGGTAACTAAAAAAATACCCGCATTAAGCGGGTGAGGGAAACTATGATAAAGGAAAAGTCTCCCTTATTAGTCTGAAACAACGAGGTCATCAAAGGTTTCAGGACATATTCTGTCTACAACCTAGCTCTCATTTCGCTTTATGAAGCATATTTAAGATATAAATTGTGTTGTAGATTTTAATAAATTCTGTACATGGCTTATGTGAAATTCGGTGGCAGATTGCGATTGCGAATAGCGCCATACAGCATAGGAATGGAAATCAGAAGACTGATGATAACCGGAACCACAGACCCCTCCAGTCCAAAATCACCTCCAGTGAGAAGTGAAGGACCATGCACTTTCACAATAAACAGACCGGCTGAACTGTGTCCAGAAACAGGAATGCCAAGCAAACCTTCAAGTGCATTCCAGGAAAAATGTAGCCCCATAACAAACCACAGATTTCGTCTCCATAAATAAGCGGCTCCGAGTAGAAGACCCGCTTCTAATGATAAGGCGAACGCGCTCCATAATGTTGATCCTGTATTCCCAAGATGGGCTATTCCAAAGAATAGAGAAGTGACAGCGAGCCCGGTCCAAGTTCCCAGCAATTTATTTATGGCTTGAAACACTAGTCCACGAAAGATAAGTTCCTCGACAATGGCTGCGCCTAATGCTGCTTCAATAGAAACGATTAGAACAGTAACCGTGTCCGCATCATTTGCCCATTGAAAGGTGTAACCTCCCAATAAAACAATAATAATAGTAGATAGGGCAATAAAGATAAGCCCGGTGAGTGCTCCCATAACAGCTTCAACTCCTGCGCCCTTTCTTGATAATTCAGGAATGGACCGACGAGCCAAATATTTCATGATGAGCATATAGACCATGATTGCCAGAAAGCCCAACGTTAATGTCAACAGAAGAGAAACCAAGCCCGGTGCTTGCTCTACTAGCGGCCGGATGAGCGCATCCACAAGAATTATACCGATGGTCCCCGCTATCATCCAGATGATTGGAAAGTGCCAAAACAAATTCCATTTGCTTAATTTTTCATCCATCTGCGAATGTTCTTTGTGTGCAGATCTTTTCTTCATGTCTTGAGTCAGCCCCTTTATAGATTGATGATAGTTATGAGTATAGGCTGAAAAAGTCATAAAGTGACAGTGCGCTTTTGTCATGATAAAGTCATGTGACTATACCCCTAAGAAGCCGGCAACTATATAAGTTGCCGGCTTCTTAGGGGTGTTTATCTTAGTTATTCATGATTCCCGAGTCTCTGGCTTTGCGGGCCGCCGCTTGTCCTCCCTTTACATTGAGTTTTGAGTAGATCGCTGAAATATAATTCTTAACCGTTCCTTCACTAAGATACAAAGCCTCTGCAATTTCTTGATTACCCAAGGCCAGAAGCCAGCTTATGTAATACTTCAATTTCACGGCTACTAAGCCCATATTCATTATTTTTAATAGCGGATACCGTATTCATACTTTTGATCATTTTACTCGCCATCTCCTGCGAGATTAACGTCCCTCCCGCATGAACCACCCGTATCCCGGCAGTTAGTCCTGAACGATGCCCCGCCTCAGCAGGATCTGCTCATCGGAGACTGGAGCTTCGAAATTCCTATGAAGAAAAATTATGAATGAAAAGCCAACGGCCAAAGCGCGCCCTTACAGGATTCAACCAAAATGTAGTGGACATCGATAACTGCAGGCTCCTCTTTAGCCCGAATCGTGCATAGTAAGAATGCGTCTTTTGCTCAGTGTTGGATATAACACCTGCCCTCTGTTTCTCCCAGGCAAACGAACCTTGTTTATCTCGGACCCATTCATTGTACTCCCTAAACTTCAACTTATAGTGCTAATTAAATGAACAAAAAACAGCCAGTCACGTTATCGGCTGTTTTTTGTTCATTTAATTTTATTGAGCTATCCGTTCCCCGTTAGTTCAATACACTATCCCTCGTACAACTAAACACTCCTTTGAAGCTTGACATCAAATTCTGTCGTTGACGCAGTGACATACTCCATATAATTCACAGATCCGTTAAAGTTCAAATAAGCTTCATAACGCATGCGGATTCCAGGTAAAGTAATCAAATCCAGAACATTTTCCTTTGGTACCCACCTACATTCGCTCGTTTCATTAGAAGTAGCTAACTCTCCCCCCACAGCTTTACACACAAAATCAAACATGACCTTCGTAGGGACATCAGTCACACCGTCATACCACTTATGGCTTGTTGTATTCGAAACAACACTAATCAAATGGCTAACCATGGCGTCTATTCCACTTTCCTCTTTGATTTCACGAATGACGCCATCAATCAGGTTTTCTCCTACTTCAGTTATCCCACCAGGATACACCCAACCATCGTCATGAGCTTTTACTAAAAGGATATTTCCAGTTCCATCTTCTACAATTCCGCCTGCAGATACAATATGTGTCGGGAACGCCATTTTACAACCTCCAAATAAGATGAATTTGTATATTTATTCCACACAATTCCTACACTTTCCTGCCTTTGTGAATTTCTAAAAGATACTGCCAGCATGATTGAACCAACCTGCCCGTTGGCTTAATGAGGCATTATCACTCTAATATAATTTCTTCGTTCTCTACCGTCCCTAAAGGTATATAAAAAGGATCGTCAGCATTTCTGCAACGATCCCTATTATCATCCACTAGTTGTAAACCGCAGTTGATCACGAGGATGCTTTAAGCTAACATTTCTACGTTTTCTTCTCCATTTTGAATTGAGGGTACCTCAACCTCATCCCAATCAATATTAAAAGTCACTACACTTGCATTACTATATTGCCTTATTGAATTTAAAGTATAAAAGAAGTTCCCTTCTTCGACTGACATTAGTACGGGTACATGTTTTCTAAAGTCCGATGGACCAACCATTGGTTTATAATGCTCTTCACTTCTCAATGTTCCAAAAACGATTTTCAGAAAATCCTCGTAAAGTTCAAAAGTTTCAGCCCATTTAGAGATATATTCAAATGGCGGGAAACCAGGATTGTTATTTGAAAGCTGCTTCCGAAGTTTTAACATTTCACAAAGTTTGTTCGTCAATTTTATAAATTCGTTCGTCATAATGCTCCGTTGGACGTTCAAAAGGCATTCGTTTCAACATTGATCTTCCCTTTGTAACTAAAATTTATTAAGTTACCTTGGTTTTGTTATTGAATTCTATCTGAATTTATCCTCCCCCTTCACTAAACTATCCTGCTCGTTAGTTAACTTAATAGAACACCTGTAGGGAATTTGTGATGCATGAAAGTACAATAATTCAACGGTTAATGCATTCAACGTCGATACCAATAAATATATACTAATCCCACCACGTTAAGATAATGAATCACAACGGAATCGGAGGTGTAAATGACATGAATCAAAATGTTACTTTAATAGGCAAGACAATAAAACTCTTACCCCTAGAATCTAAACATAAAGAAGATTTACTTGAAACACTGATGAATCCAAACATATGGGAATTTACTTGGAGAAAAAATGCAACATATGATGATATTAAGCATTTAATCGAACAAGCCATACAAAACCAGCTTCATGGCACCCAACTCCCTTTCGTCATCGTCGAACTCATGTCGGAAAAAATTATTGGAACCACAAGAATCGGAGATATTGATATGGTCAATCAAAATGCGGAAATCGGCTGGACATGGCTAACACCAACTTACTGGCGTACAGGTGTAAATACGGAATGTAAGTTTTTACTGTTAAATTATTGCTTCGAACAATTAGCGCTAGTCCGCGTGCAATTTTCCATCAGCGGCTATAACATAAGGTCACAGCGAGCGATAGAACGGATTGGGGCAACTAAAGAAGGCATATTTAGGAAGCATAGGCGGGATACTCAAGGTAGATTTCATGACAATGTTTTTTATAGCATTACAGATAACGACTGGCCTGAGGTAAAAAGCACTCTTGAACATATGATCCATATAAAATACTCTCCAAAAAACACAAGATAGATGTTTGTACAAAAGAAAGTAAAAGAAGCACCCTGATATTTTCCTAGCCAAATGCCATTGGTAAGCTCAATAAAAGCCCATCGTAACAAGGGGCTTTATTGAGCTATAGTTTCTTCATTAGTTCAATGAGATTTAATAATTTCTTGCCAGTTAGGAGGCAAGTCATAATCCCTAATGTGCTTATACTCAAGAACCACTATTGATCCCGAGTTATCTATACTAAACCTCATTGAGTCGAGTCCAACATTCAAATGAGGTCCTACGTACGGGATAGTTTTAACCTGAACATCAATATGTGAAGAATGATATTTAACGTCTACATCAGTTCCATCCAAAAAAGGCGTAAACGTAGGTGATACAGTTAATTTATTTTTGTAGTAGTGGTTAATCTGTTCCTGTATTTTTGGAGCTAACAAAGTAAGTACAAGCCGTTTCAATGGTTCATCATTTGGCTTTGCGCAAATGGGCTGGATTACCATCAAGAAAATGATGACTGTTAGCAATGATCCCATAAATCTTTTCATTTCTGAAACCCTCATCCCCAGATTTTTAAGGGTAGTTTTCACTAAATGAAGATAATTTATTATGCTAACATGCCCGTTAGTTTAATGAATTGAAGGGCAAGATGACGATTAGTTATGTGTCTAACCGGAAATAGGAACATGTTCTTGTCCTCAACAGCTAGTTTCAGTCTGATATTCGCTTTTTTAATACCCATCCAACCATGTTTAACCTCTCTTTGATTCAGTTGTCCATAACAATATGAACATTTTTATGTGTTATGGTACTTAATGAAGTTTTAAGTGCATGTGATCAATGTTTAGATATATATCTAATCGGCAATCGGACTATGTTCTTGTCAATTCCGGCAATCGGTACAAGTTCTTGTCCTTGGCTTGGGACAAGAACTTGTACCGATAAAATAAAAAAGCCGTTAAAATAGCGACTTCAATGGGACCATGTTCTTGTCCCTCGACACTTGTACCTATTGCCGTTTACGTTGCCTTTTCCTTCTCATTTTACCCTGTTTAAACACAAAAAAACCGGCAATCTTTTCAGAGATTTGGGCAATTGCATTTGTAACTCAACATCTATTTGTTTTGAAACCTCAACTTTTTTATCATGGGCATCCTTCCTTTGGTGCTCATCTCATCTTTTTAAATCTATCGCCTGTCTTTAATTGCGTTAACTTTAACGTTCATCCCCTATCTTGTAAAGGGATTTTTGGTGGCTTCAAGCATAGTTTACAGCAGAATGAGGCCTTGGATCATGTTCAACATGTACTGTCTTAAAAATGACTATGTATTTCCTTAAAAACAACCTGTTGATAGTGAAAAGGGAATCTCATTTTTCCGGGAAACTGCCTTTACTTTACTGTACACTCACACGAGTCTATAGTAGGTTTAGGCAAGCATTTGACACGAATGTTATATTGTTTGTGTTGTCATTTAGTACATAATAAAGATGTACGATTGATTCTATCCAGCCATGAATATGAGCGTTTAAGCTTCCCAAAGTGAATGTAAAGAATTTACCAGTAAAATACAATTAGACGAGTTTAAGCAAGGTCATGTAAGGTGATTACACAACAAAAAATTCTGAGGAGTAATTTCACACTATGATCAATCGATTCATTAGCCTATTTTCCATTCCTTCGTATGCTTTACTCTTTATGTGTATGGCATTACAGGGAATGGGCATTTCGCTCAGTACCCCCTTTTTATCTATTTATTTCACGGAACAGCTTGGAGTATCTATTGGAATGTTTGGTCTTTATCTAGCCGTTACACTAATTGCAGGAATATGGATCAGTACGCTAATCGGGAGACGTTCTGACCTCGGCTTGAATCGGAAAAGCGTTTATCTTTTCTCTACTCTCTCTAATGTCCTGGCCTTTAGTGGATACTTGTTCATTCAAGATTTTCCGATTTTGTTCATTTACATGACTGTGTTTACTGCCCTTGGTGCACCAGGGATGCCCCAGTTGTTCGCTATTTCTAGAGAAGCAGTGATAAAGAGTAATTTTACTGAGCGTGCGTTTGCTAATTCTACCTTGCGTTCTGCTTTCTCTCTCGGCTTTATTACAGGTCCTTTAATCGGCACTTTATTACTCGCTGCTATTGGATTTAAGGGGATTTTTTTGGGTACGATCGGAGCTTTCCTACTCGTTGCTCTGCTTGTTTTCCTGTTTCTCAAATCAAACACAGAAATGAAGAGCAGTAATGCTGAAGCGAATATAAAAAGTTTCCGACTGGCTCAAAACCGAGATATTTTAATTCCTTTTCTAATTCTGGTACTCATGTACACGGCTCATTGGATGAGCAGCATAAACACGGCTCTCTTTATTACAAATAATCTTGGGGGAACGACAAGTCATGTCGGTTTAGTCAGCAGTATATGTGCTGCGCTGGAAATTCCTTTTATGATTGTACTCGGTCTACTTAGTGCAAAGTATAGTAACCGAATCTTGGTGTTTTGCGGGGCTATTTTCGGAGGAGCTTATTATTTCGTTATCCTTATTTCGAACGCGATGTGGCAAATGCTTGCAGCACAAATTTTGCTCGCTGTTTTTGTCGCCGTCATTTCTGCGATTGGAATTAGCTACATTCAGGACCTGCTGCCTAGTATGCCGGGATATGCTTCCACACTCTATTCGAATTCATCCACAATCGGCAGGCTGATTGGTAGTCTTGTTGGTGGTGGAGTAGCCAGCATTGTGGGTTACCGATACTCATTTATCTTCTGCTTTATACTTATCATTGTTGCTGTAATTATGCTTGTGGTAAGTGGACGACAGCCTGTAGATGAACCGCAAATTTCAACTTAACTACGCGATTCAACGGGATAATTTAGATTTTGAGCTTTTCTACGTATGGGGTATGTCATCTTATCACTAAACTAACCTGCACAATAGTTGAACAAAAGCAGCCGATCATTGATTAGCTGCTCTTGTTCGACTTTTGAATTATAATTTCCTGTGAGTTTAGTGAATGATTTCCGGTTTGATATCATTTGGATTTAAAAATTTCATTAAATCGTTACTAAGCAGAACAATCTCATTGTTAGCATTATTCGCATAATCCGGCAACATCATATCCCTAACCATATTCGTTCGTAGCCATGTCATAAAGAAAAGATCCAAAATTAAGTTTGGAAAATTAAGCACCATTTTAAGCATTGGTGGATCAATTAAAACGCCAGCTTTTTGTATTGCCCTCAGATACGCTTTTAAAGTGACTGTTATTTTGCGTGCCGTCCTTCTGGTTCTGGCTGTTTTTTTGTCAATTATCTTATTCTCGGATTGTAAAACGCTCAGCATGGCAATGTCTGATACGGAATGTGTGATTAGATACGACTGCATATCCTTTTTAATAACGTAAGGAAACTTTGCTGTTTTAAATATTTTTGCGAGGTTTTCTATGCGTTCTGTCACTACACCATTAATTTCTCCAAATGCTGTTGCCGCTATAATCTTTGGTAGAAATCGAGCATGCAATACTCCATCTTTAATCTGTCCGCCGAAGCCAGGAAAAGCTGGTAAAAGTCTATCCCCCACGATATCCAGCCACGAAGAAAATCCCATTGAATTACTAGTCATCGTAACTACATTTTTGCTTTGATTATCTTTTAGCGCTAACAATGCTGATTCGGACCGATCATAACGAACGGTAACGAAAATGAAATCGTATATATCATCATTTTCGAGCGTATCGATGACATTCACTTGTATCGATCTAACTGTACCTTTTCCCTCATATCGCAGGCCATTTTCTCTTAATGATTTATATTTATTAGAACGTGCAAACAGGGTAACGTCAAAACCTGCTTCAATAAGCTTAATTGCGTACATGCTCCCGATGACACCTGCACCAAAAATTAGAATTCGATCTTGTTTTGTTGACATTAAAAACACTCCTACTTATTAACATTTCTTTTGATTATCCGACAACATGTTGTATGATGTGATTATAAATTTTCATTATACATTGATCAACCATCAGTTTTTTATGATTTGTCGGATGATATTCTTATTCGCTAGTAGGAGGAAAACATGAAAAAGCAACCCCAAATAACGGAGAAAACAAGACAAACATTTGTTGAAGTTTTTTGTGAGTTATACAGCCAAAAACCAATTGAGAAAATTTCAGTTCAGGAAATTGCGAATAAGTCAGGATATAACCGTAGCACCTTTTATCAATACTTTCCTGACATTTATGAATTGCTAGACTCTGTTGAAAATGAGTTGTTAAATGACATTAAAAAAGAATTGGCGAATAAAGAGCTATCGATGCATACGGTTCAAGATACGCTCTATTGTTTGGACAAAAGAGAACATCTCCTGGTTCTTAATGCCCTTTTGGGTGATTATGGAAGTGCACGTTTTTTAAAACGTCTAAAAAAAGAAATCACTTTGGACCAATTGGAATTTAACGTTCCACAAAACCATGCCTTAACGCCATACTTAATTGAGTTTTACCTGACAACTTCCCTTTCTTTATTTCGTCTTTGGCTCCAGCGTCAAAAGGATTTATCGTCAGAAAAATTTTTCAAGTTAGTGGAGAACCTATATTCAAGAGGGATTACGCCCTATATTAAAGAATGAGTCGGTCATTTTTTAACAATGAAAAGCGCGCATAAGCTTGATTACACAACCCACTCCCTAAAGACTAACCCACTTTTACCTGCCGGTTAGCTTAACGAAACAGATAAACATCAATACTGTGCTCACATTATCCTCAGGTTCACATAGTTAATAACGTTTTTTTAAACATTGGCAAGGCATCATGCTCGAAGCATTCCCTGAAAAAGAAACCGACCTTGTTCCTGCATAAAACAGGATCAAGGTCGGTTTCTTTAATTATAGCTGCAAGAAAATCTTACACAGAACCTGAGCAGCTTCTGCTCTGGTTGTCGTTCCAGCAGGACTCAAGGTGACATTGCTTCGCCCGTTTATGAAACCCATTTTAACCATTGCAGCCATGTCATCAACTGCGTACTTTGCTACATTTGCTGCATCTGTAAATCTCTTGAGATCCTCAGCTGTATGGGTCTGCTCGGTTTTGCCTACTGCCCGTAAAGCCCGCATGGTCAGCACAGCCAAATCTTGTCTAGCAATTTCCGTTTCCGGATAGAAGCTGCCGTTCGTGCCCAGGGCGATCCCGAGTGCTTTGGCGATTCCGATTTCCTCATAATAAAGGTCTGTTCGCTTCATATCACTGAAGGAGGTGTTGAACTCTGCTTTGAGATCCAGTGTCCTTACCAACCAGGCTAGATACTCACCTCTTGTGACCTTTTGGCCAGGACTAAAGCTTGTTGCTGATGTCCCGTCGATGAATCCTTTGGACGCCATTGTTTCAACCGCTGGTGCGTACCACGAATCCTTGATGACATCATTGAAGAACTTCTTTGTATACACAACTGCATATTCACCTGTGTTTGACGCTGGAAAAACCATGGCTTGTAGAGCACTGTCGTATTTGCCATTCAGTAGCTGAACAAATGTACTATTCGCAGCCACGTACGAAACTGTAAGGTATTTGGAATTGGCCAATTCTTCAACATCAGGAGCATAAGGCAGTCTGATTTCAGCCGGTGCATTCAAGGCTACCATTTCTTCTCCATCTAGTTGAACAGCGAATGCAATAACAGGTCTGCTGGCTGTTACGGATTTTACTTCTGAATGTAGCTTTGCCGTATCTAGCCAGCTCAGTGTCAGTTCCACACTTTTGGCACCTGATACATACTTCAGCAAATTAGAAGGTACTGTAACGGTTCCAAATTCCGTATTAATCTCGATCTTGATGTTGGCATGCTCTGCGGTTAGTGCAGCTGCAGGAAGCTCAACCGCATAGGAATTGGCTCCCTCTGCATTCGGAATGTCCATAATGAGTGTTTTAATATTACTGCTATTCGCCTTTACATGCTCCAGAGCCTTATTAAGGTCTTCCTGGCGGATGGGTTCTCCTTTAGCTTTGCCGGTTTTGGTATCCGTCTTTGGTGCCACAATCTTAATCCAATTCCCTTCGACTTTGATGTTTTCAGGAGTCGGTGAAGGTGCGGTGACTGACACAGGTGCATCCGTTGAAGGCGGTGTTTCCGTCGGCTTCGGATTAATGACTGGATTGCTGATAACGACAGTAAGGGATTGGCTCGCATAATGGGTTGCCGTTTCTTTGAATCTCACTTCGTAGATTCCGTTGCCAAGACCTGTAACCTCTGTGCCTGTGATCGCATTCCAGCTGCCAGCGTCCACTCCCAGTTGCCGGTATTCCATTACTGGACTTACACCAGTGATCTTACCATCCTTGGCTCCAGCTGCACTGACATTTACAGCCTTGACCTCTGCACTGGACGGCGGATTTTGCTCCTGCTTGGTTCCGCCAGGCACAACGATCAGGATAGCAGGACTTGGATTGCTCATATCCGTCCCGGCGTACCGGAGCTCGTAGCTGCCGGCTTCGAGGCCTTCAATGCTGGTTCCACTCACCGGCATGTAACCACCTTGATCCACCTTTCGATACTCCATATCGGCTGTCACATTTTCAATTCTGCCGTCATTTCCGCCTGCCGCTGTAGGCGGTGTAATGACGAGTCCTTCCGCTGTTGGTGCCTCTCTGTCTGCCCTGGCTTCATTGCGAATGTCCACGGTTACCGGCGGACTTGCCTTTAGGATGTCTGTGGCTGCATACCGGATCTGATAGCTGCCAGGCTCCAGATCGTTGATACTTGAACCTGTAACAGGCGTGTAGTCCTCTTCGCCAAGCTTCCGGTATTCCATCGTATCATTCAAACCCTCAATTATGCCTTTTATGTTGGTGTCCGAATTGGCGTGTGAGATCCCCCACCCACTTGCATCTGGTGCAGCCTGCTCCTGTGTCTGCCCTTGCGGAATAACGACTTCCTTATCCAGGCTGGCGCTCAGCGAACCGGTCTTCATATACCGGACATAATATTTACCGGCGGTGAGACCTGTGACCTCAATTCCTGCAATTGCTGTATATTCTTCTTCACCTTCCTTCTTATACTCCATTTCTGTTGTCACACCAATCAGTTTGCCGTCATCTCCATGGAGAACGGACGGTGCCACCCCAGCTGGTGTTACTGGAGCCTCGCGATCTTGAGTGGATCCGGTCTGGAGAACTTCCCATTCCCAAAGGCCAACACCGTTATCGCCTGCCTGTGATTGCTTGGTCAGGGTTACTCGCACTGCCTTTACATTCAGCACCGAGTCAAACGTGTACGGATTGGAGGATTCCGCTGGAGTATGTTCAACCACTTTGATTCCCTCCGTAACCGTTCCCGCTGTTACCCATTCATCAGTTGCGCTATCCGCCGGGATGTAGGAATATACAATTTGGGTAGGCGGCTTGATTCCGCCGCCATCTGACCACAACACCAGATTCGAACTCCGGATGGTGGCACCCTGCGGCCATTCATATTGCACCCACTCCTCTGCGCCCTCATGGCCCCAGGTTCCCCAATGCAAAATGTTATTGCCATCTTTCTTTCCGTCGTTTACTGCAGCCAGACTCTCCCAAGGAGAGGTATAGCTGGAAGAAGCATTTGCGAGGAAGGCCATATTGCCGTCTCTCGGACTGAGCAGACGCAAATCCATCAACAGCTTCTCAAGCGCCAGGCTAACTTCTTCGTCTGTGGCATTCATATTCTTGATCACAGCAGATGCATCTGTCTTCGCCGCTTCTATTGGTGCAAGGCCAGGATCTGCAAGGTTCGAAGAATTTAATGTATTTACATAGTTATAGACCTTGATCAGTTCTGACTTATCTACCGCTCCGGTATAGCCGTATATCTTCCATTCCAGAATACCACTGCCATTAACGGAAGGCTTCATGTCCATACGAACACCTGTAATATATGCGGGCTCAAAGGTAGTCGTATTGTATTTATTAAGTTCATTGCCCAATCCCTTTATGTCCCGCGGGGTGTACCATTTCCCATCTTCGCCGCGAAGCATAAGTTGCATATCCTTTGGACGGAAGTTCCCGCCGTTGTCTTGAAATACATATACATCCATGGATGAGGCCAGGAATGGCTGATCCCATTCATACGTCACCCATGCTGGATCTCCTTCTCTACCCCAGTTATGCCATGCACTGTTGGGGGCACCACGGTTCGGCGAGAAATCTGCCGAGCTTTTAGGTTCAATGCCGTTATTCATCGCTTCCGGATATCCGTCGCCACCAGAGAAGCTAGCGGAAGCCTTGGCTGTCAGCGCCGCATTTTGCAGCTCAGTATTCACGACATGTACGGTAGCCCAAACCTCCAAGGCACTGCCATTGACCTTTCCTCTGGCTTCAAATTGGCCTACACTAGCATAGCCGCTTGGATCAATAGCATCCCAAGTGATTTCCTGCTCTAGATACCCTTCCTCTGACAGAATATAGATTTGTCTAGGAAGTTCTGGTTCAATATCCTTCTTGGTGACAACGCTGAGTGCCCGGTAAACGTCAACTGTATCTTCCTTAATCTCTATCGTTATATCCTTGCTGGCCTTCTTGTCTCCGTCTGCCGCACTGAAGGTAAACACGTAGGTGCCTGCCATGCTTACACGCGCATAGGCTGCTGTTTTGTCACCATCCACAAATGAAATGTCCGCTGAACCTTGAGGCTTTTGCTTGACGGTCCAAGTGTACTTCAACTGGGGTTCTTCTGCCTCGCTATGCACAGGGTCAGGAATGGCCTCCCCGGACAATACCACGATACTGTTATTTGCAACATCCTGAACCGCAGTTACGTGGCCAATTGCTGGAGGCTGTTTATCCGGCGGTGAAGCCAGTTCGAAGATTACCTGGCTGGAGCCAGTCAGTTGTCCATCACTTGCGCTAAGCTTAACCGTATATGAGCCTGCTTTGGTACCCGTAGCCTGTGTAATGCTTGCTTTCGGATGAGTAAAGGTTAGCTTGGCACCTTCTGGGGCACTGACCACTTCCCATTGGTAAGACAGAGTTCCTTCCGGCGCGCCATCATCGGTTACAATCCCATTCAGCATAAATGGAATCAACGCCTGTGGATGTTGTGTCGCCAGCTCTACAGTAATTTGCGGAGCTTCATTTTCACCGCCGGCTGACTTTTCAATGATCAATTCAGCACGCTGCACGCTACCCATCTGAAACATGGCAACGCCTTCATTGTTCTGAACATAAAACTGTCCGGCAGCTGCACCATTCAGCTTCATGGTATAGTAGCCATTCTCCATCCCCACTCCATCGAACAAAATCCGTGAAGTATGCTCTTTCCCTGATGGATTCAGGAGCTGGAGAGTAAAACCCTTACCATCTTTTTGAATTTGCGCGCTTTCTACTTTATCGCTTTCCAGCTCCAAATAGATTTTCTCATCGATCAGATTGATCCGTTTGCCGAAACCGTCTTTCGGCGTAATATAGTAGCTATCTCCTTCGTCAGTTACCAGCGCTCCATAACCGAACAGCCCGAATATCGGATCTGTAACAATATCGGAGCTGATGCTGAGAAGGGAACCATAGAGGCCTTCTTCTGATTCGCCCGAAAAATCATTCCAGCCGTTACTCATGACGCGTGAGCCGCCATCGTATACGTCCTTCGTACCTGTGCCTCCTTTATACATCGAATATCTCCAAGAGGTACTGCCAACTGAATTAGCCGAAATCTGTCCCATATTGACGGCATTGAAATTCGAAATCTTAGCGGCATAATTGCGCTGCTGTGCAATTGCCTTCTGCTCCACCGATCTGCCATCATTCTCATACCTTAGCCAGTCATCCATAATGTAACCTGCTAAAGACGCAGTATATTGGAAATTCCACCAGCCTTCACCGCCGCGGAAAACGGGCACGGAATAATGGAACCAGGTAGGCTGAATCCCGCGCATAGCACGTGTTTTCCAATCGGCCATTTCCATACTTTTCTCAGCTGCACCTGTAAGCGCGTCTGCAGGATAGTACGTGCGCAGCGCCTTCGCTGCTGCATAGGCCCCTTCTTCGCCAGTATTATCATATTCAAATTCCGATCCGTAAGGATAAGTGGCTCTGGTCATATTCCGTCCCTTGTCGAGGGCGAACTTCTTCTGCAGATTGGTTGACTCGTTCTGCATTCCCTCTTCCTTCAGTGCTTCAATCATATCCGGGATTTGCTGCTCGCCATAGAATCCGATGGCCCCGGTGGAAACGCGCTTATAGTAGATGTTATAAGCTTTCTCCAGATAAAACTGAGGCGATTCCCGGTACTCGATCAAATTAGGATAAGCCTTCTGAATCCGGTACATGTTGAAAAATCCGGTAGCTTCCATGATTTCGGAGAAGGTACGTGTATAAGGCTTATCTTTGTCGGTATACGCTCCAGAATCTTTCAGCCAGTTCGCAACGATGTAGCTATCCTGAGTATTCTTCATGTATCGTTCCCACATGAAGTCGATCAGGTATGTCTCGATAGAGCGAATTTCATCGGGATTGGGGGCCAGATAGTTCTTCATCGTCATGAAGTTGATGTTGTCATGGCTCCAGTCATCTCCCCAATGGCTTGTGTTGGGATCGATGCCGCTTGAAAGATACCAGTCGAAATAGTTACCGTAAGTCGGACTTTCCGGGTTCTTATCCTGTGTTTGCTGAACCATGAATTCGGAATGGGCATCCGAGATTGCATCCAGCTCGGCTAGAACATTGAATTCAAATTGAGTGAATTTATCCACCCATTCGTTTCCGTCCTTCAGTTTATATTCGATACGTACGCTGTTGTTGCCGACCGAATCAAACTGAAGTGAATAGATATGATGCTGTTCACCATTTACGATCTTGGTCTTCACAAACTCAACCGACTCGTTGTAGCCGGGGCTCCCGTCAGGCAGTCCACGTCCGGTCCGCGAATTGTCAACCATTTCCTTCCTGCTCTTTCCAGGCTTGATATCCGGAATATGCGCTTCGTCAAACGGATCATTCTCTTCCACATTCTGAATATCGATAGACTGTACATCAACGATACTGTCGTCATAGTGCAGGTCTAGCTTTACAGGCATATTGATCGCTGTCTGGAAGCCCGGCACCGCTACGGCATCAATCATGCCTGATTTATATAGGATGGACCGGAGATTGGCTTCACGGTCTTCCATCGAGGTCGAACTGTTATTTGGGCTTTGGGCGCTTTCCTGCGGCGTATTGTCGCCTCCACGGACTGCGGAGAATTTGAACTTATACGTCTTGGACTCATCCGGTCCTAGGACGAGGCTGGAAGCATCAGTAAAGTATCCGCGTCCCGTTTTTTGGATTTCTTTGGAGTGAATATAGAGCACGTTCAGCCCCGGATACCAGCCGCCACTGTCTCCTGTCCAGTTCTTAAAGGTGTCTGCAGCACGTCGCTCTCCTGCTTCATGCATCCAATAATCCACATACTCGATTCGAGCGCCGCTTTCCGGCACCGGAGTGAAGAGCATAAAGTTTCCCTCACCACTGGTGCGGATGGCATAAGAATATCCACTGTCAGCACCTGCGAAATTATGCACCGTCACACGGTCATCATAGGTATCGGATAAGGTCTGGTATTTGTTGTTCCAAGGCATCGGCAAGCCGATATCCCCGAATTCGATATACTGATTGCTCTTGTTCTTCACCGTAATTTCCCAAAGCAGTGAACCGTCATTGGTCTCCATATCAAAAACTGATTTCACATCGAAGCCCTTCATTACCCGCTGGTCTGTAGATCCCAGGTTCTGTCCAATAAAATTGACTTCTACCTTCTTGCCGTCTGCTGATGCTGTCTTGTTAATGTAGGGGTTATCCGGATTAATGGTCGAATATTGTGTAGATCCCCCGGCAGCCAATGTTTTATTGGTATCAACTTCTACAAAGCCGTCCCTGTTGTCAGGGAATTGTCCATTGGCACCCGTACGGTAAGAGAAGATCATTTCCCCCATCCATTGGTGCTGGGTACCATTCTGCGGCGATGTAGTGTTAGGCAGAACGAAATTGATCGGCTCCCCCTGTTTATTGGTAGGATTGTTGTTGATATAGAGTTCCTCAATCTGGCCTAAATCGCCGACTTTGGCCGACAGGCTGGCATTGGAGATACCGGTCTTTACTGTAGCCGCCGCAACCTCAGGCAAAGCACTAACCTGTATCGGCAGACTTGGAATAGCCAGAAGCAGCGCGATCATAAGCGGCTTCCACTTCTTCGAAATCATTGTCATTATAACCTCCTGTATATATGTGATCATATCCATTAAGGGTTTAATTCTCTTAAACCGGTGAGTATAGCTCTTCTACGAAATACCTTTGACGATCAATCGAAAATGACGTTTATGCTTTCGTCTAAAGTAGAATCTCTAAGTTGTTTGTTAAGATAATCGAATCCTATAACCGTTACTCCACATACGTGGAGCTTACATCGATTACATCTCTTCAGATGATGATTGAATGCCCCATCCCATCTCCTAGTTCGAAGCAGAGGCAATAAAAACTTGAATGAAGCTTGGGACATCCATATCGTCAAATGGAGGGAGTTTGATTTAACCTTTCACCCCGCCAACCGTGAGACCTGAGATAAAGTAGCGCTGAAAGAAAAGAAACAGAATCAAGATGGGTACAATGGCAAGCACGGCTCCTGAGATCAGTTCCTCATAATGATTGCCCAATGGGGATACGAAGGAAGCCAGCCCAATCGGTAGGGTAAACTGTTCCGTTGTCCGCAGCACAATGAGTGGCCAAAGAAAGTTATTCCAGCTGTTCATGGCCTGCAAGATGGCAATTGCCCCAAATGCCGGGGCCATCAGCGGCACCATGATGCGGAAGAAGATGCCAAACTCGGTACAGCCGTCAATTCTGCCTGCATCCATAAAATCCTTGGGCAAACCCTGAGCGAATTGTCTGAAGAAGAAGATCGGCAAAGGCGCCACCACAAAAGGCAGAATAACGCCCCATACTGTATTTATCAGCTTCAGTTTAATTGTCAATTCATACAGGGGCAGGATAATAATTTCCATTGGAATCATCATCACAACCAGCACGAGAGTGAAGATTAGGTTCTGTCCTCTGAACCGGTACACGCCCAGTCCGTAACCGACCATGGAGGAAAATAAGAGGCTCAGTACTGTGAACAACGCGGTGATGACCAGACTGTTTTTGTACCACGTGAAGTAGTGGCCTGCCGCTCCTGATCCGGCAAAAATCGTCTTATAATTGTCCAGGCTCATTAATGCCCAATCCCAACGAACGTTGAGGCCGTACCGGAACAATTCGGCAGCTGGCTTCAGTGAGGCAAGTATTAGTGCATACAGCGGAAACAGCATCAAGACAGCCAAAGCCGCAAACAGCACCAGTAACAGCACAGAAGCAGCATTTATTTTATTTTTCCGTGTCCCCAAGGTACTAATCCTCCTTCCTGAACATGCCCAGCACGGTAAGCTGAAGCATGCTGATCAGGAGTGTGATCACCAGCAATGTGATGCCGATGGCTGCACCGAATCCGAGATTAAAATATTGGAATCCCTGCTGATAGATATAACCCACCATTGTCAGTCCGATATTTTGCGGAGAGGGTTTGCCTGCCCAGAGCATGTAGCTCTCCGTGAACATCGCATACCCACCATACAGCGTAATCGTAATCACATAGATGGTAATCGGCTTAAGCATGGGCACCGTAATATTCGTGAATTTCCTCATCACTCCAGCACCATCGATATCTGCGGCCTCATACAGATCCTTGGGAATGCTCTGCAGCGCGGAGAGAAAGTACAGCATGTTAATGCCCATCCAGCGCCAGCCTGCGAGCACGACCAGTGCAACCATGGCCAGTGACGAACTGTATAACCACTGCTGGCTTGGAATACCAAAGACGCTCAAGATGGAGTTCATCAGTGCTCCGTCGAGTTCTCCGAAGATGAGTCGAAATACAACCCCTGCCACAACAACCGAAGTCAGTGCAGGAATAAACAGGGCTGAGCGAAAGAGATTGCGCGCCATCATGCGACTGGAATTAAGCAATACGGCAAGCACCATGGGTACCGGAACCAACAACAGCAACGTCCAGAAGGTGTAACGTGTGCTATTCCACAGTGCAGCCCGAAAGTCGGCGTTCCAGAGTTTGCTGTAATGCTCCAGCCCCACAAACTGAACATCTCCAGGGAGAACCTGCTGAAAGCTCATCATGCCAGCCCGGAACAACGGATAAGCGAAAAAAATGAGAAATGACAAGATAAATGGCAACACAAACCAATACGGAGCCCATGTTCTGGTATTCAATCTGATGCTCCGGCGCCTGTTGGCGTGTACTGAAGCTGTTGTTTCCTTATGAAGCTGCACTGTGGACCAACCCCCCACCTGGAATAAGCCATATCCTCTATATCAAAAACGATCAAACAACACCGTTTACCGAGTCAATTCAGCCTGCACGTCATTCAAAACTTGTTCAGGATCCTTCATATTAATGAAGATTTCTGGCATCGCTTTATTACGCACCGCATCGAATACTTCAGGCGACTTCTCCCGAATGTGGACTGGAGCAATCTCATCCTTCACTTCGAGCAGGGTGTCGAAAATATCATCACCGAAATAATCCGTGTATTTGTTCGACTCCTTCATGGCTGCATCTGTCCATACATCTGTGCGAATCGGGTCAAATCCAAGCTGCTTCCAGATCTGAATGTTACCCTCTTTGGACAATTTGGCATAAGCGAGAAACTGCTTGGCGAGTTCAATCGATGCGGACTGGTTGGTAATGGACGTTGCTGTACCTCCCATGCCTGCGGAACGATTACCACCCTCTTCCCAGGCCGGCATTGGGCGAATGATCATCTTGCCCTTGAGATCCGGGATATGATCGGTGAACCGATTCATGAACCAGAACGGCATAAACACCGCTGCTGCACTCCCCTTATCCATATATCCGAAGTATTCTTCCGTGTCATGCCCTGCACCAGGCGCGACAGCAGCAACCCCTTCTTGGACCATGTTCTGAAAGAACTTCATCGTTTCAATATTGATGGGTGCGTTCACCGTTACATTGCCATCGGCATCCACCTGATCCGACTTCTGCTGGCTAATGGCCGGCCACCAGGACCAGTTCCCGTTACCTTCAAACGTGATCATCGGTTTGCCGGTCTTCTCAAGCACCTGCTTCCCTGCCTGCTCAAAATCGCTCCATGTTTTGATATCCTCTACGTTAACGCCCGCTTGATCCAGAATGTCCCGGTTGTAATACATGACGGTTGCACCGACATGATAATCGATGCCGTAGTATTTGCCTTCCTTGCTGTAAATCTCCACACGAGATTGCACAATGTTGTTCAGTTCGGGCTGAATCATGTCAGTCAGATCCACCAGCTGCGGTACACCTTTCATAAAATTGGGGAATTTGCTCTGCTCGATATCAACCAGATCAGGTGCGCCAACACCGGATTGTAAGGCAAGCAATAGCTTGGTATGCATATCGTCATATGGAATCGTGGTTGCTTCGAGTTCAATCTGTTGATCAGGATGGTCCTGATTCCACTGCTCTGCCATGCTCTCATAAAATTTCTGATGGGCATCCACAAAAGTCCAGAAGACCAGTTTGGTCACTCCTCCGCTTCCTGCCTCTTCAGATGTCCCGCCTGATGCTTCCTTTGTTGTACTGCAACCATTCAGAGCCACCACCATCACAAGAAGACATACCCCTAACCAAACCTGCATTTTCTTCATGTACAATCCCCTTCCCAAGGTTGAATCTGATTCCGTTTAAGGATGGAAAACTGAATTTCGTAAGCGCTTTATTTTATATGTTACTTGCTGTATCATAAAAAATAAATGCTCGATGCCAACATGAATTTTAAATATTTCAACCTGTTCGGAGGTGCCGGATTGGACTCGCCCATCCTTCATTTCATCACCCCGCCCATTCCCTATTTTATTGATTGCGGACGTGCTTATTACGAAGCTGGTGAATATCACATCAACCGCAGAGACATCGGTGTCTTTGACCTGATTGTGGTTACACGCGGTTCACTCGCCATTAGTGAAAACGGGACGGAATGGCTTCTGAAGCAAGGAGAAGCGCTGATCCTTAAGCCGGATGGACACCATTACGGCAGCGCAGCCTGTGAAGCGGAAACGGAAATGATCTGGATTCATTTTCAAACCTATGGCAGCTGGAGAGAGTCTGCGAACATGGACGAATGCCTCCTCAATCAGGCCGAACTAATCGAGACACATAAGGTAAGCGCGTATCTGAACCACTGTGATGTCTGTTCCATCTTCATCCCCAAACATATGCACATTACAACCAAAGACATGGAACTGCTGGAGCATTTCTCTCAGCTCGATCAGGAGCCCCAGTCCATGCGCAACTGGAAACGACAGGCGACCTTCCAGCAATTTATGCAGCATCTGGACCTTGGGCTGTCCTCACTGTCCGACGTTGCCGCCATTCGGATTGCCGAGAAAATTGAACTCTACATCCGCCACAATTACCCTCTACCGATCTCCAATCCATTGCTGCAAAAGGAACTCAACTACCATCCAAACTATCTCGCACGCAGCATGCTGAAAGTGTATGGCATGACACCCATGGAATATCTGCTGCATTACAGAATCGAACAGGCCAAAAAGCTGCTGCTGCAAACAGCCTGGTCCGTTGCTCGTATCGCCGAAGAGATCGGCTTCAATCATGTATCCTACTTCTCTTCCTGTTTCTCCAAAAAAGAGGGCATTTCTCCTTCCAACTTCCGCAGCAAGTTCACCAACACAGAAAATAAACCGACTCATTCAGAACCGATAACTTGAAAATTAAAAAGCGTCCGATCCCCAGAGATCGCGTTATCCTGCAACGCGCATTCTGGGTCTATCGGACGCTTTCCCTTTTTTGTCTATCCTTTATGAAGAAGTACTTTTCAACCTAAGCTTCACCTTGCCCTGCTTCTGGTTCCAGTTTCGCAGGACGGGTAATCGTCACTGTGGCAACAGCTTTTAGCTCGGTCCCCTCTACTGTTCCTCGATCGGTAAATTCCTGGTAGACATCCCCTTATTCGCACTCCCGAATCCAAACGCTCATTTCTCCTTCATCCCGATTGGCCCAAGTGAAGTAGGGAATGAAGCGAAGATCGGCAGGCTGGGCATCCCAGTGGACATCGCTGCGATACAGATGTGTTCCCCAGTCTTCATTGGATACCATTCGCTGCCCAATGGTTGTAAATGCCGGAACCCCCAGAGGCATCCGATCCCCGCTACCGATATGAAACTGGGCGTCCCGGGGCAGCTGAATGCGATGCAATCCGCGGCCATTGTCGACTTCTTCCAGACAGTACATAAACGGTCCCCGCTGTATGGCTACTTTTCCGAAAGTGGCTCTGATGTGATCATGCCCTTTCATCCGCAGTAACTCCATAGGGAAATGAAGCCTGATCTCATCACCAGCTCTCCATGTACGGGTCACTTTCATGTAACCCCATTCAAAAATAAATCCACCATGTTCTGTCTTCTCCCCATTAATCCATAACTCGGGAATTTCACACCAGTCCGGCTTTCTCAGAGCTATCGTAAACTCCATACCTTCCGAGGAATCGGGCTGAACGATCAGCTTTACTTCTCCGGTGGAGGTGTAGTCAGACGCCATAGTTAGAGCTACTTTTCTATCCTTTAGTGTGAATTCTCCTTCCCCGCCGATGTACAATTGCACATACAACGTAGCCTGTTCCACAACTGGGGTATACACATATTGATCCAATGAGGCCAGTAATCGTGCAATGTTCGGCGGACAGCAGGCACAACCAAACCATCCTTGCCGGCGTGTTCGCACGTGGGCATAATTAGGATTCACACGTTGAATCTCCGGATCGACTTCAAGCGGATTCACATAGAAGAAGCGTTGACCATCCAAGGACATTCCACTAATCACCGTATTGTACAGAGCCCGCTCCATAACGTCCGCATACTTGCTATCCGGATTCATCTGAAGCATACGCTTCGCCCAAAAGATCAGGCCAATCGAGGCACAAGTCTCTGCATAGGCAGTATCTCCCGGCAGGTCATAATCGGCTGTAAATGCTTCTTCTTTTGCTGATGTGCCAATGCTTCCCGTAATGTACATTCGCTTGCTCACTGTGTTGCTCCACAATCGTTCACAGGCTTCTTTCAGCGATGTATCCCCCGTCTTTGCAGCTACATCTGCCATAGCCGCACACATGTACACCAGTCGAACCGCATGGCCTTCTGCTGTCGACTGCTCCCTAATGGGGAGATGAGACTGGGAGTAGGTGTGCCGATGAACCATGTCCAACTCGCCAAAATGTACGGTACGGCCCCTTTGTTCCCATTCCTCTACAAAAAAATGCGGACTCGCTCCCCGCTGATCCAAAAAATAACGGCTTAGTTCGAGGTAATTCTCTTCCTTTGTCGTCTCATACAGCTTGAAGAGTGCAAGTTCGATCTCCTGATGCCCATCATAACCAGGCAATTGTCCCGGCTCTGTACCAAACACGGTGCCTATATGATCCGCCAGGCGAATAACCACATCCAGCAGCATGCGCTTGCCCGTGGCATGATAGTACGCCACACCAGCCTCAATCATATGTCCTGCACAGTAGAGTTCATGGCATTCGGCGAGGTTTGTCCAGCGCGCCCCAGGTTCACGCAAGGTAAAGTAGGTGTTCAAGTAACCATCAGCTTGCTGCGCCTGTGCTATGGTCTCAACTACGGAATCCACGAGGACTTCCAGTTCCGGATCGGGCTTCGCAGAGAGCAGGTACGCAGCTGCTTCAATCCATTTTGCAACATCGCTGTCCTGAAATACCATGCCGTAATGAACGCCCTCTTCCTCCCCTGCAGCAATGCGGAAATTCCGAATGGCCCGGCTTGGTTCAGCTCCTTCGATACGATCATTGAGGGCTTCCCATTGGTAGGGAACAACCACGTTGCGGACCAGTTCAATATAATGGGACCAGAATGGATCATTGATTTTATGGCTATATCCTGGTGTCTGTGGATGGTGCGGCACATCTGGTTTTGTCATGGGAACCTCTCCTTGTTCTATTCAATATCCTTATTTTACAAATCATTACATCAGGGTGAAATCATCATTTCCAACTGAAATTTATATGATTACAACCTTGCACGAGCGCCTTCCTTGCTACAATTGTTCTTATTCAGGCTTTTCTCCTCAACAAGATACACGGCCGACAGCTTATAACCATGATTGGAATCGGCAATTCGGATGCAAACTGGTCAGTATAATATAAATAATGGTTGCCCCTCAACAAATATGTTGGGCAACCATTATTTTTGTAACAAGTAGATTCTAGAGTTGTGCAGTCTACTTTTCTAGGTTTGTCAGCAATCGGTAAATGACCGTCACCGCTTGCGCACGTGTGGTCTGGCCATTAGGGATAAAGCGGCCATCCGGCATGCCTGTAATTAAACCACCCATGCGAACAGCCTCTACTGCTGCTGAGGATTCCGATGAAAGATTCTCCAAATCAACAAACTTCGCAGAATCATCTTCCCCTTCGGTTGGTAATGTAACATTTAAATTACCTGCTAGACGATAAATCATCACAGCCATTTCCTCGCGGGTAATTGGTTCATTGGGACCAAAAGTGCCATCTGCTTTGCCTTTGACAATGCCCAGCTTATGCGCACTTGCGATTGAAGTGCTATACCAAGCACCTTCTTTGATATCGCTAAATGCAGTTATTGCTGTTTCATCCAACAGATCGAATGAGTTCATCAATGTTTTGATGAATTCTGCCCGGGTTACTTGAGATGCCGGATTAAAATCTCCAGCTCCCGTTCCCTCAATAGCTCCTCTTGCTGCTAGTGCTTCAATGCCTTCCACAGCCCAGTTCACATTGATCAAGTCCTTAAAGGCAACGTTTACGCCAATTACTCCGAACATGCCGTTCTGCTCCATGTTAAACTCAAACATTTTTGTGGGTTCATCATATTTACCGCCAACAATAGCTCGGGCTGTACCGGCATCGTTCAGCGTGAAGGCCACAACCTGATGCCCTTTTATCCCTACCTTCAACAGATAAGGCATGGCTAGTCTTAGTCCTTTTCCATGTAGTTCTTTAGAAGAAATACTATTTCCATCCGCAGTTACCGAGATGTTGCTGACCACTTCCGCTTCACGAAGTTTTCCAGCATGTTTTGGCAGCTGGCTTGGTTCCACGGCTTCAAAGGCCACTCCCAGATTACTGATGTCCTTAAACGTAGTCAGGAATTGATGAGGTATCGTCAACAAGGTTGGTCCCATTTCGATCCTCACAGTGGTTAAAGACTTCGCAGTACTAAGCGTTTTCCACGGAAGCAAGGCTTCGACTTGTTGTGTTTCCAAGTCCTTCTGAATGACAATGGTTAACTTCCCGTCCTTCATATCTTGCAGCGCTGCTTTAATATCGCTGTCTGTAAGCTGAGCCTTGGCCCTACCATCTTTTCCGCTAGCAACTGCTTTTACTTTGATTCTGCCTTGGCTCACGGTAACTGGCGTAAGCTCTTTCGGATCCGAAGGCGTAGGAGCTGGTGCTGGAACTGGTGTTGGAGCTGATGGCGATGGGCTTGGAGTCGGTGTAGGTAACAGTTTTAATCCCGCAATTGCAGAATCCAGCGCGAGAACCGCAGCATCAATGTCAGCCTGTGAAGCGGAACCGCTCGTCAACAATTGTTCAGCAGATGCCATCTTTTCCGCTAGGTTCTGCCAGCTTGCCGCAGTATACCGCTCTTGCTTCAACGCCTTTGCTTCATTCAGCTTCGCTTCGAGCGCCGCTGTATTCACTGGCGGATTTTCTGTAATCATCAGGACGGTGTACGTCTTCGTCGTGATTTGATCAGAACCTGTTACCGTCACTTTGTATCCAGTCTTCAAATCAATTGCCGATGTCAGCCCATCAGATTCGTACACCGCAAATGTCACACTTGCAGGGACGTTCAACCCCGCATTAAGTTCTTCCAGCGTCGTCGTTTCAGGAACAACGATTTCCTTCGCCAACTGATCCACAGAACCGCCTGGAATGTTGATACCGATAATAGTTACATTGTGTCCCTCTACCGGCTCTAGGGCTTCAAATGCTTCCAGCAACGCTTTGTACGCTGAATCGATATCTCCTTCGGTCGAAGCGTCATTATTATACACGTCACTAGCTAACTGCAAAGCTGCTTGCAACGTTTGCCATTGTTCCGGTGTGCCAATATAGTTCTCTTTGTTCACGGAAGGATCTGATACAGCATCAATTGCCGCTTTTAGGCGGGACTTATCGTATTTAACATAAATACGTAGGCTTGCTCTCAGGTCGGTTCCTTCCACACTGCCAAGCACAACAAAATCGGTCGCGATGGATAGCTTATTTTCCGGAATTTCATCCCACACTACATTAGCTAGCCCTTTTGTATTGTCTGCATAGGTCACGGTGACTTGGGTTGGCAGCTCAGGCATGATGTTAATGGTCGTATTGACCGAAGTTGGCTCAATGGCCGTAATCGGGCCATGGTCCGTTTGAGGTGGTTCTTCCCCCTCAGGTTTGGCAGAGATGGCCCGCCATTCTTTTAAACCGGTGTACACCGAACTGCTTTGATTTTTCATCGTTAAACGTAATTTGTCGGTCATGACTTCATTAAAGGTGACTTGGTTGAATTTGCCCTTTTCCATTTTCTTATCACTAAGTCCGCTAACCGCCACATACTCGCCCGTCTCCTGATCCCAATACTCGAAGTTGTAATCAGCCGGAACCTGAACGCCGCCCCCATCATCATAAAAGTACATCGAACTACCAGACAGGGTCACAGGGTTTTTCCATGTATATTCCACCCAATGATTCTGGTTGGGCGATCCCCAGTTTCCATATTGAGTTTCGATCTCTGGGTTACCGATGCTCCCAGGAACTAAAGGAATATACCCGTCATTCACCGAGTTCAAAGATTCCCATGCCGATGTATAAGAAGCGCTTGGCGTAGCCAAAAGGGCAGCATTGCGATAACGGAGACTCTCTTCAGCAAGGCGCACTCGATTCGTCATGGACTGCACTTCATCAAGCGTATAATCATCTCTCGCAAGCAGTTCCTTGGCCTCAGTCAGCGCTGCCTGCAAAGCCTGCCACGACTCCGGCGTGAAGTCATCCGCATTACGGACAAGTTTGCCCTGCGGCGATACCCGGTCTGCAAACTTGGCAATGACATTAGACAATTCGGCCGTCGCTACGTATACCGTGATGGGTACTTCTACCTTCGTGATTGCATCCCCGTCACTGACGCTCAACTCGTAGACGTATTCGCCCACCGCGCCGAATGTCACATTTAGTGTGGCCTGATCCAGTGCCTCTGCCTGCACTGCACCAGCATCACCTGATACTAGATTCCATGCATACGTCAAACGCCCGCTTGGCAGACCATCATCCGTAATTACGGGCGCCAACTTCAATGGGGCACCTTGCTCCACGTTCACCGGCAGGTCTAGTTGCACTTTTGGTGCAAGATTTTCCGAAGGCGTAACGTTCAGGTCGTTATTATAGATTTGAATTTCCTTAATTCCTGTCGAGTAGCCCGATGCATGCGTAAAATGGACTCGGATGGCCGCCGTGTTCACCGCATTAAATTCAACATTGTTGTAATTTGCAGCCACATAATCTGGATAACGGAATTGCCCTTCCACAGGCTTCCATGTGGTGCCGTCCGCATCCAAGTATTCCACACCAAACGTTTGCGGGGCTGCATAGCCGTTTGGCCGCCGATCATTATAGAAGTACACTTTCACGTTATCCACCGCTTGCGCTCCGTCAAATTGAAACGTAACCGAATCGGATGGGTTCGGCGAGCCGCCGAATAACGCAGTATTCGAGGTATGATTAATGGAGGCAATCGTAGACCCGTCTGTCAGTCTGTTCACATTGGAGTTGCTATGAATATAACTAGACTCAACCGTAGTTCCAGATGCCGTCGCCAGGTTTACGCCGCTATGCTCCACATCAACTCCAGCTTTGTTGAACATGTCTACTGCTTTTTCATTGCCTACCAGTGAAGTATCGTCTGCCGAAGCCAGATCAACAGCGCTACCAATTTCATAAATGACGTTGGTGTTTGTGTTGTCCCCGACGGCACCTGGCACGTCACCGTCCGGTTTTTCTACCTTGCCAGTTGCTGTATCAAAAATGATATGTGACATTTCATCGGTAGTCATGACACGTTCGCCATTAATGAACAACGAGTACCCGACAGGGATATCCTTGTAGTATGGATCGCTATCGTTATACTTGGCCGGGTCCTGCCACACAATGGACAGATTGGCATCGTGATAACGCACATTGTCCACAGCAAAATGGTCGTATTTGATATCAAGAGGCCAAAGCTCGATTTTATCGTCCGCTCGTGGTTGAAGGCCTGCCATATCCTCCATTACGGAATAATTCATCATCCCGAGCGTATCGTGGTGAATCCAAGCCCGCACCATCTTGCCACTTGGATTCGGCGGGTTTTGCGGCGTCCAAGGCGTACCAAAGAAATAATCCTCCAGCCAGAAGAATTCATTGGAATCTAGATGGTCGGTATTACCCGGTTCAACTGTGTGTAGCCAAGCACCCCAGTCAAACAACGTTTTGTAGGTGTCACTGTTGATATTCTCCACTGGGTAGTGGCGTAAAGAAGCGCGAATGGTATTGATATAATTTCCAAAGTTGCACCAAGCGAACTGGTCGGTTCCGAACGCGCTGGTCTCTCCGTTCTGGAATGCTTCCACACGTTTCATGATACTGTGCTGATCTGCCGTGAAGAATGGGAAGATCGGATAATAATTCGGATCGCCGTAATCAGACAATTGGGTCAAGTACTTGGATTCGTACCCTGGCTCCCCTTCTTTCGGCACCACACCAAAGTTAAACACAAACATATTGTTGTCACGCCATGGATTGAATACGTCTTGTTGGTTGATAACTTTTTTGTGCAAAAAGCTGCCTTCCCCGTTGGTATCAGCCTCGCCGTCAGCGTCAAAGTCCGCTTCGTCGTACCACATGTTGTTCAGGATCGCGTTCCGAATGCGCTCGGCAACCTCTTCCATGCGTTTAGCGTTTGCGTCATCCCCGAGTTGTTCGTACATTTGTTGCGTGGCTACCGCGTTTGCATACGCTGTAGAAGAACCGTCCAAACGCGCATAGTTTCCGTTTCCTTTCCAGTGCATGGATACTGTGTCTCCATCATTGCCGGTAATCGGCCCGTGATTGTAATAGACCAAATCAGGATTGGTTCCCCGGAAATGATTCAATGTACCTGTCACATCGTTTGCCGAGAAATCAGCGAATTTTTTCAACACCTTTTCTCCGCCACCATAAATTTTGTAAGCTTCCCAACCGACTTGCGAGGTGTTTTGCATCATATCCCACGTCCAGATATTGGGTCGTCCCGGGTTGTTTTTATAATTGGCGTTTTCGGAATATTCGCCTTGGGCTAGCCAAGTACCGTATGCATAAGATGGATCACGTAGCCACTTCAAGTCCTGCAACACCCACGGAACACTGACCGTAATGCCGTTGTTATAACCGAGCACCCCTTCCATGTTCATCGGGAATTGCCAGTCGTTGCCGGGAATGTTGGCTTCCAGCAAGTTGAAGCGGTTGGACCACCAACGGTAATACAGTATCTTCTTCACGTTTTCGTCCGGAATATCGATGTAGGGGATATTCTGCGCCCACCATTCGTTGTACTCCTTCACCTGATCACTGAAAGCCTTTTCATTATTACTTGCTATAAAAGCAGCATACTGCGTTTTCGAGGCTGGTATTTCTTCCGCCAGCCATCCCATGACCACTTTTTCATCCACCGATGTACCTGCAGGAATCGTAATCTCTTTGACCAAATCATTGCCAGCAGGCATCATGCCATCCCCACTTAGATGCACGTCAACATACGACATCGCTTCCACGTATTTTTCTCCGGCGCGTCCAACCATGATTGGGGCAGCCACCCGTTTGCCGATCAATTCATCTCCCTCGACTTCAGTTACAAATGGAGATTTGACGGTCATCGTTAACGTAATTGGCGAATTACCGTTATTGGTCAACTTCAGTAAAGTAACGGCACTGTTAGAGGAGGAAATGAATTTACGCTGGCTGATATCCAATCCGCCGCTTTTGTAGGTCTGGTCAGCATGGCTCGGATAATTTTTACGAGCACCCTTGTCTTCCACAACGGCTCCCGTAGACAGGGTAATGTTATACATCGTATCCTTGTTAAGGGTATCCGCATAATGCACCGTCCCGACAAAACCGAGTTGCCGGTTATCCTGCGTTTTCATGTATAAAGCGCTCCCTCGGCTGAACAGCGTGTTGGCACTGCCATCATCGTTATTGTCGTCTGGGATGACACCCTCGTTTACCAGCAATTGATCGAGCCATGGTAAGTCTGCATGATCTGCAGCGAATTGGTCAAAATCAAAATCTTCAATGGTTTTCATCATTTGGCCAACAGTTTCCTGACTGAAATCCACGGGCTGTCTTACGATCTGATTATTATTCCATGTTGCTTTGCCGTAGTCTGTACCCACACCTTCATGCACAAAATCTGTCGTATAGTTCGCCGATACTGGTACGATGCCTGTATTCAAGGTTACGACGGTGGCCAAAGCGGCCACCCACATTTTCGTTGCCCATTTCCTCTTCTTTTTCGCCATTGCTTCGTCTCCTCCTTTTTAACCTTTAATTCCCGTCAACGTAATGCCTTCTACAAAGTATTTGTTGCCGATCAGGAAAAACACCAGGCAGGGAAGTGTTACGATCAGTGCAAGCGCCATGACCTGCTCATAGTTCGGAATACGCATTCCGTTCACCATGTACAAGCCCATGGGCAAGGTATAATCGGCCTCTGTTTTCAGATAAATCATTGTATAGAAAAATTCGTTCCAACAGTTGATAAAACTGAATAGTGCAACAACGATCATAGCAGGGCGAATGAGAGGCAGCATGATCCGATAGTAAATGCGGAAATACCCCGCGCCGTCGATTTTGGCCGCCTCGCTTAGTTCAGCAGGGATGGTCATGAAAAATTGTCTTAGCAGAAAAACGAAGTATGCATTACCGCCTGCGCAAAAAAAGGCTGGAATAATTAGCGCAGGTTTGCCTGCAAGCCCAAGCGATGTATATAACGAAAACTGCGGCAGTAATGTAACCGCACTAGGCAGCATCATACTGCTGATGACAAGTACAAACCAGGCGCCGCGCATAGGGAAACGTAATTTGGCAAACGCGTATGCCGCAAAGCTGGTCGTTATCACAGTACCAATGACATAAGGAACGACGATGGAGACCGAATTCCATAGCTGACGCCAGAACTGAATCCGTTCCAGCCCAAGCCTGAAATTCTCGAACCCAAGCTCCTTTGGAAAAAATACAGGCGGCCTGGCCAATATTTCCGAATGACTAACCATTGCTCCGCGTAATAGCCAGTACAATGGAAAAGCAAACATTAATGCAAGCAGGAGAGATAACAAAATTAATCCGAAATGAATCGCTTTTCTTCGGTTTTTTGCCTGCTTGATGCTTGTATACTTCATCGGTGCAGGTACCGTCTCCATTATCTCACCCACTTTCGTTTGCCCATGGAATCATCACGTTTCAGTGCGCCTTGAAAGTAAAACAACACACCCGTAATCACCAAAGTGATCAGAAAAACGATCCAGGCTTCGGCTGAGGCCAAACCACGCATGCCCACTTGAACAAAGGAATGGTCGTAGATCATGACGTTGATAAAGTATGTCATTCGATCAGGCGCACCATTTCTAGATAACACCACGCTCTGGGTGTAGATCTGGATCGACGTCATCATACACATGATGAGCTGAAAAAAGAGTACGGGTTTAATTGTAGGGTAAGTTACCTTAATAAACTTGTGCCAGGCGTTTCCTCCGTCCATCTCTACGGCTTCCAGCAGTTCACCCGGGACGTCCTGCAACGTGGCGATAAATACAACAATTGTCCCGCCACATGTCCACAGGCTCATGATAAACAAGGTGTAGAAAATCCGTAGTGGATCATTGAGAAAATCCCATGGTGCAATGCCCATCTGCAGTAGAACCCAGTTGATGAGTCCCCCTTTGGCCTGATTTTGCAATAGCATCTGCCAAACGATTGTTGTCGCTAGCATCGGTACGACGGATGGCAGAAAAAAGATGGCTCTTAGCAAATTTCTTCCGATAAATTTGCGGTTCAGCAGCAAGGAAACGATCAGGCAGAACACGATAACGAGCGCAACGTTAACAAATGCGTAAACCAGCGTAACCGTAATTGACTTTTTGAATTCAGAGCTGGGATTGCTGAAAATGTACTTGAAATTATCGAGCCCAATCCATTCCATGACCTGACTACCACTAATAATCGTAATTTTATGAAAACTGTAATATAAACTGGCGAGCATCGGATACATCGTCAGCACCAAAAATCCAATAATGGCGGGAGCGGCGAATAGATATCCGGCAATGGCCTCTTTGGTAGCACCTTTAGCAAATCTTCGGATTGGGGTGGATTCCGAATCAATTTTGCGTTCTGGATTCATAAGCATAGCCTCTCTTTTCAAATTCAAACTTCAGCGTTCCTATTGCTAGGAAACCTTCCCACTTTCCCACAGCGACTTAATTACCGGCATAATTGCATCATAGATTTCCTTGACGCTTTTCTGTCCCGATAATGCCTGGTCGATCGACTTTTCGTATTCTGTGTTCATTTTCAAGTAAGCCGGAACATAATACGCAGGCCATTGGACAATGGCATCCTTAGTCGTGGCATAGCTAAGGATTGTTTCCTTCGCGCTTGCTGGCAGATCTGCCGTCCATTGATCGATTAAAGCTGGGTCCGTATACCAGTCTGCCTGATTGGGCAGCCATGCTCCGCTTTTCAGCAAGTCTAGGCTGTTTTCCGGGTTGACCATGTAGGCGTAGAATTTCTTGGCCTCTTCGATATGTTTGGAAGTATTGTACACAACTAGAGGAGCTCCAGCATTCATCGTTACTGCTCTCTCCATTTTAGGGAGTACACCTACACCAATATCCTCATTGCCTTTGATATTCGCTAAATCCCAGGATCCGCTGATTGCCATAGCGTACCCCCCTCTTAATGCATCCACAGCCGAGCCAATCCCAGAACTCCAGGTATAGCTAAAGGCAGAAGCAACTTTGTCTTTGTTCACCAGATCAACCAGTTTTTGAATACCTTCTGTCGTTTTGGGTGAATCCCATTGAAACTCTTTTCCATCCTGGGATACAATGCCACCTCCATTCGCGCTCGCTGCCCAAAAATGGTGAAATTCACGACCTGCCGTAAAACCAAGACCATAGTTTTCGGTCAATGCAGCATCGAACCCAGCATCGGCGGCCGTCTTACCACTTGAGTCCTTGGTTAGCTTCTTGGCATTGGCAACAAAGGTATCCCAATCCCAGGCTTCTTCAACCTTGGTAGGTGGATATGGAACGCCTGCCTCATCAAATTTCGATTTACTATAAAAAAGCAGTTCCATTTGATTGGACAAACCTACACCGATTACTTTCTGTTCTGGAGTATGGATGGTGATTGCAGGAAGTTTCTCTGGAATGCTTCCATCCGCAAGTAGATCGGAAATGTCCTCTAAAATGCCCATCTCATTATATTTTTGAATGTCAGCTTCCCCCATGTAACTGATGTCCGGCAGTTCTCCGGATTGAAGTCTCGTCTGGATGAAGGTGTCGAATGTGCCGTCTGCGGGCAACACCTGCGCATTGATTTTCACCCCGGTGTCCGCCGTATATTTTTCTGCAGCGGATTCCACCAGTTGCTTCTGTACATCATCCCCCCAATACAGCAACTCAAGGGTGACGCCCCCAGCCGACGTATCCCCGTTGCCCGCCCCTGCATTTTTGGCATTGCCGGAAGTGTCCGAATTCCCGGAACAACCTGCTAGCGTGGAGAAAGCCAAGGTTAATGCGAGAGATAGTACCAACTTGCGCTTACCAAACCTCATGTTTGTTTCCTCCCTTTTCGAATGCTATTTATTTCAAGCCAACGAATTTAATCGTTTAACTTAAAAACGTAGTCCTTTTTCATATCCGGATGATTACATGGTGCTGATCGTTGCCAAGTCTGTACTTCCCTTTATAGAACAAGTGGAAACTGCCAAGTTAGAAGACTCGTCATAGGCAAACTCTGAACTTTCCATTTTCCAGGCGAATGCTCTTTTGCAATGTTCCTAGAGGCGCTCGGAATTCTAAGTGTTCTTCACGGAATACGTACCTGGACGGATACGCCGCATAACTTTTCACGGTCCAACCGTCATGCTCTTCTGTCACGAATCCGTTGACACATCTTAATCTGCCTTCTTCATCTCGATAGAGGTACGTCGTAGTTCCAAACCCCAGCAAATACGCCACTAATTCTTCACCCATATCCCAGTCATCCCCCGATACATCGGAGAACAAAGCGGCAAACAGCGGATCATCTGCTTCCACGAACACCGATTGTCCGAAACGATTACGCGACAATGACGGCATGTTCAAGTTGGGTGCAGATACACTATACGTCGAAGCGGCTTCACCTTGCTCCAGCCTTCGCGGCGTGGATCTTACATTCCAGTCATAGCAATGAAAAATTGCCATCGTAGAGCGATAAGCTGCTTCCAGATATTCAGGATCACCGAGATGTTCATACGCAACCAATGCCGATGATGCCACTAGTCCTCCCCACAAGGAATGAATCATTGGGGACAGTGCTTCCCACCATCGATCCGGATTCTGCAGCCTATAGTCGTTGCTGAACCCGATATTCGCCAAAATAAGCTGACCATATTGTGAAGCCTCGTCGGTATGCCCAAGGAAACATAATGCGTTGCACGTTGGACCAAATCCCGCATTATCATAGAAGTGCTCAGTAACGGCCCCGCCATAGTGCCGAACACCAATTTCCATTTCCTGTCCAAAGCGATCCCATAGCTGTCGTAGTTGGTTATGTAATTCAGCATATCCCTTGTCTTTCAACGCTTGTAGCAGTTCACGTATGTAAAGGATAAACACACCATTTAGACGCGATTCGTCCTTTTCTCGCTGACCTGAATGGCAATCTGGATCAAGTCGCAAACACATAACTTCGGCGGCCCATTTCAAATACTCGGAAGGAGAATGCAAATGAAGCAGCTCTTCATCCATTTGTGATAATAGATAAAAAACGTGCGCGATATAATCGAAATCGTAGATACGATAAAAGTTACCGTACAAAGGTTTCGGCCGGGACAAATCACCTTCAATGAACCAGTGCACCTTCATATCTAGCACCGCAGCTGCTTCCGCCTTTTTAACCTGCTCGGGAACAGGCGAAGACATCCCATTTTTCATCAATAAGAATGCCAATTTTCCCAGTGACTCACCTTGGTTAGATAACGGACGGAATGCATGGGGCCGATCCGCTGTCTCCCTGCCTTCATAGCTATTTAATGCCAGCCATTCAGCTCGCTTTTCAAGTAAGGTGTGAACGGGTTCAAGGACATTCCAAACCAGCATGTCACGACGTCCGTCCTTGAGTATCAACTCCAGTTTACGTTCTCCCGGTACGTCAGCGGGTAGGGTTACTATGAACTCCTGTTCAACAACAGGGTTGCTAATTTGATTAGAGCCTACGTCTAGTGACATAGACTTTTCTGAAGGAACCAGTAGTGCGGAGATATCCTGCTCTTCAATGCCATTCTGGTGTCCAGGCGCACTGTATAGCTTTAACGACCTTATTTCAAGATCCCTAGGCAAACGGACTGAGGCTGTGAATTGTCCTCCTTCAGGCACAACGGGTGTAAAGCTCCAGTGAGGATGTCCGAGGACCTTGCCTTGGTGGTAGAAATCCGTCAGATTCTGGAATGACACAAATCCGTACTCCCAATTTTCCGCTTGCCCGGGCGTTAACGTTAAAGAGTTGTAAGCGCAATCATAGATCCAATCGGTAAGTACCAAATCTTTCAATGAGGTCCCATCCTCCACTAAAGAAAGTCTGTGGAATAACAAGCCGTCCAAAGATGGAGAAACTTGCTCTAGAAAGCGGTTACAATAACGACAATGAGAACCCATGGTGGATGTATTTCCTCTGAGCGTGTAGATTCCCAGATGAGGTCCGTCGTTACTTCGTCGTACAGCAGCAAACTTGGCAAAGTTCCCACCGATGTGCGTAAATACGGCGCAGGATTCATGCATGTTACGGTAAACATCTTGCGTCCGAAACATAATGTAGGCGAGAGAAAACCACACATGCAACCCTTGAATTTTAATGTTCGTATCCGATTTATTGGTCAGTTTGATACCCCAGCGGAATTGATTGCCTTCCAGCAAATATGAAAACAAGATCTTGACCTGTACATCTTTGAACTCAACAGTAACATGGTTCGTGCTATGTTTCGTAATATTTGGCTCAAACATCGAGCTTTGAACAAACCTATCATTCAGCTGCATACTCCATTCGCCAAAGAGCTTATCCTCATCCTCTTGGAATCCAACCTCTTGCAAATAATGAGGATCTACTACCCAATTCATCTCATGCGGATCATCTTTCATCACCAAGGACTGAACGGTACCACGTTTACCAAACTCGATCCTGAATTTTTCATTACTAAGAATGGTCACTCAGATCTCCCTTTCATTGATCAGAATTAAGTTAAACGTTTAAATTACTTTGAAAAGAGAAACTTAAATTCCTCTTTGGTATTGCAAATCCTACCTGCGTTGGTTCTATATATGGAAACTGGCATGCGCCTTTTTAGCTTTTAAGCTTCCGAACGGAATCGCGTTCGATCAAGCGACATTCCGGCATGGTTAGGTTTTGTATATCTTCTCCATTGATTAGGCGGTAAAGGGTTTCTATCGCTAAATATCCCATCTCATGAAGCGGTAATCCCATTGTTGTCAGACGTGGGCTCAGGTAATCGCTGAATTCTCGATCATCAAAACCAACTACAGAAATATCTTCAGGAACGCTTAGCCCCTTTTCCTTCGCGGCCTGAAGAACCCCGACGCCCATAACATCGTTCATTGACAGGATCGCAGTCGGCGGATTGTCCATGTCGAGTAGCTCGTTAGCGTACCTATAGCCCGAATCTCTTTCCCAATCCCCCATCTTTATTAAGGAAGGATCAAACGGCAATTCAAAATCGGTGACTGCTTTGTAATAACCGTTTAATCGGCGTCTTGAAGGGATTGAATCCATTAAGCCACTAATAATTGCGATGCGACTGTGTCCCATTTGTACCAAGTACGACATCGCTTCATAAGATGCCTGTTCATCATTATACTGAATTGAAATATCGTCTTGTGTGTAACCGTAGGTGTATATAATCGGTTTACCTTCAACATTGATTAGACCTGTCAAGTCGCGAGTGTGAACTCCGATGTAAATGATACCATCCACCTGTTTACCAAGCAGTTCAGATACAGCACTGCCTGCATACTTACGGTAAGCTTCGACGTCTTGAAAATTACGGCCAATTCGTTTGTCGAGCCTAAGGTTAACCAGCAGGATATGAAGGTCGTGACGGTCTCCAAAGTCGTTAATACCATCGATAATATCCGGAGCGTTAAAAACAGTCACATCCTCCGTAATAACACCAATTGTGTTGGTACGGTTACGTTGGAGGCTTTTAGCAATCTCGTTCGGTTTGTAATTCAATGCTTCGATGGCCTCCTGGACCCTTCTGCGCGTTTCGGGACGCACATTGCGAGTGCCGTTGAGTACATAGGAGACTGTAGCAATAGAAACATTAGCCCTAAGTGCGATGTCCTTTATGCTAGTTTTTCTCATAGGTCTCTCCTGTCTAAGCATACGAACCATCGTTCATTAGCTGTTTAAACGTTTAGATTTTTGATAGTTGAATCTTACCTTACAATCACTGATTAAGCAATCTTTATTTTGGGTTTTACTTCCACTTTTTTTTACTGAGACACTAGCGTTGATTATGACTAATAATCTCTTTTATTAGACTTTATAGTATCCTTAAAATTCCATACCTACTGAGCTTAACAGCTCATTTAGCATATTAAAAACAGCCGCTCGCCGGCTGGTCTGTTATGTTTAAACTTAACGCTCCCCGCTAGCGTAACACCAATTAGGATTAAATCAAAAGTAAAACTACACAAGCAGAAAAACAGCTTATTATTGCAATGAAAATATGAAGACAACTAAATGAGGTTTTTTCCAGAAAAATTCTTTGTTTTCTTTGAATGAAGCACGAGTAAATAAACACAGTTATCACAAGGGGTAAATATAGTTGAAGATCCAGCCCATTACCACCCGGAACGAATTTATTAATATATCCACCTATGTTTCGCGCAGATAGCATCATTCCAGCCATTCCTCGTGAAAATGCCACTAGTCGGATTAGCTTAATGAAACAGATAAATATTTTAATCGACATGGTACCATGTTCTTAACCTTTTCAGCGATGATACTAAGTTCTTGCCTTAGGTCCTGATACAAGAAAAGTCGTTATTCAAGCGAAGTCTTATATTTATGTGGCTTTTATCTCGCCATGGAAGTTCCAGCATCATACGATTTAGAAATCTACCTAATCCGAAATGACACAATGTTCTTGTCCTTTTCGGCAAAGGAACCAAGTTCTTGTCCTCAGCTTGGTACAAGAACTTGGTTCCTTAAAACTAAAAAGCCGCTATAATAGCGACTTTGAATGGAACAATGTTCTTGTACCCCATTGACGATTGACGTTGTTCTTCCCTTCATTTTATCCGGGTAACGCCAAACCTCCTCTTGACGCAGATTCTTTTGTATTTCTACTTGGTTTGCACAGTAAATTTATAATAACTTTAAGCTTTGCGAAGCATTTGTCTCTCGCTTAGCTGTGAAAGCATATCCTTCGTCATAGCCTTCAAGTCGTAGCGGGCATGAAATCCCCATTCCGTTTTTGCTGCCGTCGCATCAATGGAATGCGGCCAGCTATCGGCTATCGCCTGTCTCTTCGGATCAACGTCATAATCTAGGATAAAGCCGGGAAACTCCTCTCGAATTGCTGCAGCGATCGCCTCTGGATCCACGCTCATTGCGGTGACATTAAATGAGTTTCGGTGCATCAACCGGGAAGAATCCGCTTCCATTAGATCGATGATAGCGTTTAGGGCATCCGGCATATACATCATGTCCATGTTTGAGTCTTTGGCGATATAAGATGTATACCGGCCAGCCGTCACGGCTGCGTAATAAATTTCCACCGCGTAATCCGTCGTTCCTCCGCCGGGAGGCGTCATATAAGATATCAAACCTGGGAATCGCAGCCCCCTAGTATCCAGACCGTACTTGTGAAAATAATAATCACAAAGCAGTTCGCCGGACACTTTGTTCACGCCGTACATCGTATTGGGCCTCTGGATCGTATCCTGCGGGGTATTGTATTTCGGAGTCGTAGGGCCAAAAGATCCAATGGAGCTTGGAGTGAACAATTGGCAGCCGAGCTCTCTGGATATTTCAAGTGCATTTATCAATCCGCCCATATTCAAATTCCAGGCAAGCAGGGGTTTCTCCTCTGCGGTAGCCGACAGCAGCGCAGCCAAATGGATGATGGTATCAACTTCGTACTGCTTGGCAATTTCAAACATCGCCTTATCATTCGTCACGTCCAGCAGCTCGAATGGTCCGGATCGGGTAATTTCGTGGGCTGATGACCTGAGATCCGTAGCAACGACGTGATCCGCACCATAAATCTCACGTAATTTAACAACTAACTCAGAACCGATTTGGCCTAGTGCTCCGGTCACCAAAATCTTGTTCATAAGACATTCCTCCCGAAATATACTCCCGCGAATGCAGCTAAATCAGCTTCATTTCCTTGCCAACTTTCTCATAAACATAGATCACCTCGTCGAGCATCTCCTTGGTATGGGCAGCTGTCGGCATGTTGCGTATTCTTCCCGTTCCTTTCGGGACCGTAGGAAAAAGGATTGCCTTGGCGTAAACGCCTTCTTCATAGAGCCGTTTGCTGAACTGTTGGGTGGTTACTTCATCGCCAATGATACAAGGTGTGATCGGAGTTTCGCTTTGGCCTACATCATATCCAAGCCGGCTCAAGCCATTTTTCAAATGATTGCCGTTCTCCCATAGCTTCTCAATCAGCTCTTTGTCATTCATCAAAATGTCAACAGAAGCGATAGAAGAAGCGGTTGCAGCCGGAGGTAGCGATGTCGAGAACAGAAACGGACGGCTTCTCAGCTTCAACCATTCGATCAGTTGTTTTTTACCCGCCACATAACCGCCGACAACGCCGATCGCCTTGGAAAGAGTACCAATTTGAAAGTCAATGCGGTCGGACAATTCAAAATGCTTCACGGTTCCCGCACCTGCTCCGAGAACGCCCGAACCGTGGGCATCATCCACATAAGTAATCAGATCGAATTCTTCTGCTATTTTCACGATTTCGGGCAGCTTTGCTATATCACCATCCATGGAGAAAACCCCGTCGGTGATGACCATAATTTTATGGTACTTACCGGATTCCTTGGCCTCTTTCGCCTGCTGTCTTAAATCATTCATATCTGAATGCTTAAAGCGAATCACCTTGGCTCTCGACAGGCGGCAGCCATCAATAATTGAAGCGTGGTTCAGCTCATCGGATAAAATCGCATCATGCTGGTCCATTACCGCGGATATAGCAGCCATATTACAGTTAAATCCCGATTGATACACGATAACGGCTTCCGTTTTTTTGAAACGGGCCAGTTTTTCTTCAAGCTCAATATGAAGATCCATCGTTCCATTAATTGTTCTCACAGCCCCTGCCCCTGCCCCGTATGTCTGCGCCGCCTTAACTGAAGCATCAATCAGGCGGTAATCTGTTGCCAGGCCCAAATAGTTATTAGAAGACAAATTGATTAGGGACTTTCCGTCAATACAAATAACAGGACCATTTGCACCCTGCAGTGTATCGATGAAGTTATATAGACCTTTAGTCTTTAGATCTTCGATGTTCGAACTTAAAAATTGGTCCAATGCTTGACTTGACATTCGATTCCCTCCTTGATATACGTTTGTCCTTGTACAGGAGACATGTCATTCTGCGAAAAACCTTGTTATAAAGGGGGTTAGACTAATTTCAATGTAGCATCTTTTTTATTCTTTGTACACATGTGGAGGACAAAAAGTAAAAAAATAAGCAAATAAACATAGTGATTATTTCCCCTTCCCCGGAAGTAATCGCTATTAAATTTTTGTTTATATCTTTTGCTGCTCGGTAACTTCTTGTGCAGCCATTATTTCTTTTGTTTATTCCTATAAATCAATCGATCTCCCCCAGTCTAAACGGGATTCTTACGTGGCCAACGCAATGAGATGACTCCGTACGGAAGCGCTTGCCGAAGTTAGGCTCTCTTGACCTCTTAGATATCCATCTAATCGGAAAAAGGAATATGTTCTTGTCCACTTCTACCGATAACATAAAAAAGCCGCTAAAATAGCGACTTCAATTCAATGGGAACATGTTTTTGTCCCTCGGCAGCAGGTTTGATGCTTCCGGTAATAGCTGTAAGACTCATTTTATCTACAAGTTTCTTAATCGCTCCCATGGCAACAGCCGTAACCTTTGTTAATTCGGTCTCCCTCGATCCTAAAATCTTGAATATGCATTCTTTTATGTTCAGGTTTGATACTTAGATAGACATATGAGTACGGTGCTTGCACGCCCTTCGGGGTAACAACCATAATTCTAAGCCGTATTCGCTCTTCCTCCATACTATCGTTTTGCATTTGGAAAACTAACACTTCTTCGTTGTATCGATTCGTTGCTTGATGAATTAACTTGTGACCCTTACAATTACTTTTGCTTATTTGATATTCCAACTCATACCTTATGTCTTTCATTCGCTGAAAGGGTTCATAGTATGTAGGTAGCTCCTGATTAAACACGGGATCATTCTCATCAAATAGATCACTGATGGCCGCTTTGATACGTGCTGCCTGATCTTTGTCCTCGGTAGAAATCTTCTTCCAGGTCAATAAATGAAGTAAGCGGTTTAAAGTCCATATTTTCCCGTCCTTTTATGTATAATCGTTATCATTGCGCAAGTGGTCCATAGTTGTTTCCACGATGCACATACTATTAATATACGACCATTCGCGAGCATTGACCACTCTTCGACAAAACTTGTACCATTAAAAACAAGAAAAGTCGCTAGAATAGCGACTCTCAATGACCTTTATTCTTGTTCCTCAACCACTGTCTGTTGTATATCTTACGCTTTTGAATCGTTCGTCTGATAGTTACAATATTTCAATATACCCTTCTGTTCCATGAACCCGAATTCGCTGCCCATCTTTGATCCGCTTGGTCGCATTCTCTACTCCGACAACTGCTGGCAGTCCATACTCACGTGCGATAACGGCTCCATGAGTCATCAGTCCTCCCACTTCGGTGACTAGGCCTTTGATGGATACAAATAAGGGGGTCCAGCTCGGATCTGTGAAAGCAGTGACTAAGATATCTCCATCTTCGAGTTTTGCTTCTTCCATGTTTAAGATCACACGGGCCCGTCCTTCGATCTCTCCGGAAGAAACAGGCAAACCTATAATCGCACCGGCTGGGAGATTTTCTCGTTTATACTTACCTGTTATAATTTCACCATCAGATGTGATAACACGGGGTGGAGTTAGTTTTTCGTATACCTTGTACTCGTCTTTTCGTTTGTTAATGATCTGGTAATCCGGTTTGTTGGTGCGTACGATTTCGTGAAGCTCTTCAAAAGTAAGATCGTATATATCCTCTTTTTCTTGCAAAACGCCCGCTTGTACAAGTTGTTCGGCTTCCCTTAGTAAAGCCTGCTTATAAATGAAGTAGCGATTAACCATGCCGTATTTGGGATACTCTCGATACCCGCTGTAATTTCGGATGAGGTCGATCTTTTGCTTTGTTTCTTTCGCTTTTTGTTCCCCATCAGGCAATTGCTTCAACCGCTCAATTAACTCTTGTTCTTTTTCCAGAGCTTCCTGGCGCCCTTGCTCAAATTTCTGACTGCTGGCATGGGGCTCAAAATTTTTGATATTACCCAAAATTAACGGGACAAGTGTCATTGGTTTTTCGATCCAACGAGTTCTGGTCAGATCAATCTCTCCTGCACATCGCATTCCGTATTTGCTTAGATAAGCGAGAATAGCTTCTCGGCTTTCCCGTCCACCATCAAACTTTACGAGTTCCTCCAAAAAATGATCATCTTTTACATCCTGTAAATAATCAATGACTTCCGGGTAAGGACGAATCGCATCTGCAACATCCAATAGCGCGAGGCCCATTTCCGATGTAATATTATTTGGAACAGATTGGGAAAGCGTATCTGCTGCGTTTTTTTCGCCTAACCACTCGTTCATTTTATCGTTGATCCATAATGAAGCGTCCATAGCAGCCATAATTACAGCCGAACTTTGCGGGTCAAATAATATCTTCTTTAATCGCTGGATATCTTCCAGAATAAATTCAAATAAATTGGATCCTGCTTTCGTGTGAATGGCTCGTTTTAACTCTTCGATTGATGCTTGATTGCTCTTAATCAATTCATAAACGATGGTCGGATCTTTTTCATTGATTGGCGTTTGAAAACTGGCAGACGGCAAGCCTTTTTTACTCTCACCGGGACTGCTTTCTTTTTTGTCATTCGGTAACGATTTTATAAAATGGCCTCGCTCAATGACAGTCATTAATGCGTCTTGAATGAGCGGATCGGATTGTCCCAGAGCACTTAATATCGTTTCTCTAGTGGCTGGTGAAGCCAGCATTGATGTCACATCAACATACAACCTTCCACCAGCGGTCCGCATCGGTGCAGGAGTTGTTAACAGGTAAAATGATAATCCAAGTGGTTTCATGGGATCAGTCATCATTTGTTGATGAGCGACAGATACGTAAACGTGGTTTTCATGATCATATACTTCAGGAATCGGATATAAGGTCGTGATCGGCCGACTCTGCACAATATAAAATGTGTCATTGGCCAAACACCATTCGATATCCTGCGGGCAACCAAAATAAGCTTCGATCTGTCTTCCTATTTGGGCCAGTTTTAGAATTTGTTGATCCGTAAGCGTTTGTTTTTTTTGCTGGTCAGGATCAATCATTCGAGTCTCTGTTCCGCCCTCTATTCGTCCATAGATAGCCAGTTTTTTGGCTGCAATCATTTTATCTGTGATTTCCTCTTCCCGTACTTTGTAACAATCCGCTGATACCAAACCGGAAACTAAGGCTTCTCCAAGTCCATAACCGGCATCGATGGATAACAGTTTTCGATTGGATGTAATCGGATCAGCAGTAAACATAATCCCTGAAGCTTGAGGGAAGATCATCCTTTGAATAATGACGGATAAATATACTTGACTGTGGTCAAATTCATTTTGTATACGGTAGGTTACCGCGCGATCCGTAAACAAGGAAGCCCAACATTTGCTAATATGCTGTAATATTGCATCTTTGCCGATAATATTTAAGAAGGTGTCTTGTTGACCAGCAAAAGAGGCATGTGGTAAATCTTCAGCAGTCGCACTGGAACGCACCGCATAAGCATGTTCATCACCAAATTGGGAGAGAGAGCGACTAACTGCTTCCACCACGTCGGAAGGAATTTCTGAGTCCAAAATGATTTTCCGAATTTTCCCGCTGATTTCACCAATTTGATCACGATCTTCTACTTTTAGCATACGAAGACGGTCCAATAATGCTTGGTATGTTTCGTTTAGTTCAATGGTTTTTTGATATCCTACTGTTGTAATACAAAATCCTTCCGGTACTTGTATCCCTCCCGCTTTTGAGAGTTCCCCTAAATTTAAACCCTTCCCGCCAACGAGCCAATGCTGTGTCTTCTTGATTTCCTGGATGTTAAGAACCAAAGAACTCATTCAACATCTCTCCTAACCACCAAATTAAAAAAAATCCTTTGACAAGATTTTACCGGCATGTTACAATTAGAATGTAAGATGCACTAACTATATCTTAACATTATTTAATAGACGTAATCCGATCATATCATTGTGACTGTTAATATGCAATGAAAAAAGAACCTGAGCATTTTGTCAGGTTCTTTTTTCATGTTCGCGATCGAGAGGTCCATTAATAAGATCATTATCAATCTAAATAACTTTTTTCTCATTAGTTAATTACGGCATATCCCCCTTCCAATCAGGCTTGGGATATATAAACTTAAGAAAATTCCGCCTAATGCAGATGGAAACAATACAAAGGCCGTGAATTGGAGTGCTTTCATGCCTTCTATCCATACATACCCATGAATTGGATCTAGGAATTGGGCAAACGTCATAATGGCTGTATGAAAACCGATCGCAACCCATACTGTTCCTGACACTGCTCGGAGATAGCCTAGGATTAGAGCAAATCCAGGTATAAATTGAATCTGTTCTGAAGAATACAATGCACCGATTACCTAGGCAAACAATGAAAAGAGTACCGTTTGAATCATCACAACAGACCACCAAAGTGGTAGAATTGATTGCAGAAGTTTAAAAACAAACCCCCTAAAGATCAATTCCTCAGGTAGTGCCTCAATGAGAAAAACGGAAATCATGAGAAGTCCAGCACCTAACAGCATATCGCTAATAGGAGTATTTAATATGCTGACATTACTCCAACCTAGAGTGATACATAGTGTCACCCCCAATGTTGCGGGTATGAGCCAGATTAGAAAATCGGTAATAAATGAACTTAGTTTTGTTCTAAATGAACGATGTTCCCTCCATTTTAAGTTCTCCTTACTGCATCTCCCGGCAATATACAACGTTATCAATACCAGGAGAGTTATAGTTAAGCCCATGAGAAGATGATGTAATTGGCTATAGCCAGACTTCATATAACTTTGTTGAAACCACAACATTAGCCGCCAGTATAGCGAGGCTGACACCAGAATAATCATTATACTCACGATAACTCTACGTAACCTAAACAGATGGTCAATCACTGTTATCCCCTCTCTCTGCTCAGGAGTTATATGTGAATACTCCATTTCAACCTAGTCTCAAATTTTCGTTTGCCGAATCATGCATGGTGCTGTTTTCAGCCCTTATTGCCAGTACGGACACACTGATCTTCTGTTATGCTGAGGAACTGAACAGATCCAGGTTAAGGCAGCCTGACTTTAAAGGTGCGCATCGCTGACTTAATTCATTTAGCAATCGGTTCGTTGCCATCCGCTTCCGCACCACCGCGATGTAACTGAGCATAACACCCTGGTAATCGGCAAGGACGAAGCCCTGTTCCTTCATTAAGATTATAAACTACGAAAGCTTAATTTGGTTATTAAATGGGCAATTCGGAAATAATTCACTCATACCGCCTATAGGAGGGAACAACTTCATGAATTCTAATGATTCTCAATCATCAGAGCAGAGTGCTTATTTGAAAGAACTGAACGCCCTATTTATCCCTTTGGATGGCATGGAGAATCTGGACCGCATGGTTGACGCGATCGGAGATGCAGATATTGTATTGCTCGGCGAAGCAAGCCATGGTACAGCTGACTTCTACCGATATCGTGCCGAACTATCGAAGAGACTGATTGCAAGTAAGGGATTCAATATCATCGGCGTGGAGGGTGATTGGCCTGCTGCTTATCGGCTGAACCGGTATGTGAAAGGAATGTCGGGATCCGATTCTTCGGCATCCGATGCACTGGGGGATTTTACCCGCTGGCCAACCTGGATGTGGGCGAATACGGATATTTGTGATTTTGCCGAGTGGCTGAAAGAGTATAATGCAGCGAATCACACTGAAAGCAGTGAACGTCCGAAGGTTGGATTTTATGGTATAGACATGTATTCATTGTGGGAATCGATGGAGGCCATTATCGGTTATTTGGAGGAAACAAAGTCTCCCCAACTGGAACAGGCACGCCGTACATACGCTTGTTTCGATCCTTACAGTAAGGATCATCAGAGTTATGGCATCGCGGCAGGATTACTTTCGGAGAGCTGTGAGAATGAAGTGGTTGAACTGCTAAAACAAATGCAGAACCGGCGCATGGCGCATCCGGGTAGTGAGGAAGAACTGAATGCTGAGGTCAATATGCTGGTTACTTCAAGCTCCGAGGCCTATTACCGTACGATGGTCCGAGGCGGTCCGGAATCCTGGAATGTTCGGGATAAACATATGGTTGAATCGCTAAAGAGAATCATGTCCTTTTATGGAAGATCTGCCAAAGCCATTGTCTGGGAGCACAATACGCATATTGGTGACGCGCGGGCAACGGATATGATACAGGATGGCATGGTGAATGTGGGTCAGCTGCTGCGAGAGGACCCGGAACACCGTGTGTTTGCCGTTGGCTTCGGAACCTATCAGGGTGAGGTACTCGCGGGAAGAGCTTGGGGAGATCCTGTGGAGAAAATGATTGTTCCACCTGGACAGCCAGGAAGCTGGGAGGATTACATGCACCGGGCAGGTGAAGGCCGGGATGGCCTGGTCATGCTCTCCGATACATCCTCCGTCTTGCATAAAGTCATTGGCCACCGTGCGATCGGTGTGGTATATAATCCTGATCATGAGCGCTACGGCAATTATGTACCTTCCAACATGGCGGATCGTTATGATGCGTTTATTCATATCGATCGGACCAGCGCTCTTCAGCCACTGCAAGTGCATCAGCCCGTTGCAATAGAAGCTTTATTTTCAACATAACGGATCTTCCTAAACGTCTGGTGGTGTCGAAGGCAGATTCCAACATAAAAGCAGCAGTCTCTGAATCGTTCAATCGAAACGGAAGACTGCTGTTTTTTATTGGACTATCGTTTAGCGTCAGTAAATGAATAAAGAACTAACATGGTCAGCTCCTTCGAACTTAGTTCTGAATCTTAACTATGAAAAATATCGTCTTATAAAATAACTTGGAGTACAGCTCCATGCGTGGCAATAGCTATTGACCAAATTACTGCCGTAAGGAGAAAACGTTTTGTCTTCCGGGTCATAGAGCTCCCAAAACGTGTCTGCTCCATTTTTCAGCATACCGCCCCAATATTTTCGGATTTGTTCCATGGCTTTTTCCCTTTGCCCGCTCAGAACCAATGCATCTACGTAATGATGAACCATATACGGGGTGGCCATGCCAATGGCATTTTCGTTGCGTTCCAGTCGTTCGAGCAGATTCCTGGCAAGAGGCGCATCAACAACCTCGGCAAGAATCATCCATACCTGAGATGCCCAGGACACCTGTCTCGCTTCCCCACTTTGGCAAGTTGTTGTTTTCCCTACGCCCATTGTACCGCCAATCAGAAAAATGTTTTTCATACCAAGCCCCTCTAAAATTCTTATTAGATTAACTATAGTCTCCCGTTAGTTCAATCTAGATTGATGTGAATCTTGTTCATTGCAAGCCAATCAAGAGTTTTAAACCGAAGATTTTCCCCAAAACGGTTGATGTGCTCAAAATATGTCTCACGCCTTCCGAACAGAGGGCGAGTAAAATACGTCAGCATGCATATGCTGAATTTTGTCCCAGTTACCGGGATTGGTCGTGTCTGGAGTGCGGTGCTCCAGAATGGCCTGATATAGGTCGGTTTTTTGTTCTAAATGGGCAACGTGCCGTTTGGCTTCTTCAAGCTGAACGAGCGCCGCTTCTTTATGCTCCATCATAAGTGCGAAGCGTTGCGGAATGGTCGAATCCCCTTCGAGACAGAGATCGATATACTTTTTAATGAATTCAATCGGCATCCCGGATTGCTTGAGGCATTTCACGCCATGCAGCCAGTTGATTGATTCGTCGTTGAACATCCGAATGTTGTTTTGATTACGCTGTAGGCTTGGCACCAGGCCTTTATCCGTGTAAAAGCGCACGGCGTGCTGGGTGAGTCCCGTTATCTGGGCGGCTTCTTTGACCGTATACATGTCAAATCCTCCTTGGAAAATAAAGTTGTGAAGACGACTTGACTTCGTGTAGCACGAAGGTTCTAAGCTTATTGTAATGCAATTCAGCCGTAAGTGGAATTACCGCTGCAGTGCTCGATTCCCGGGATACGCGCCGTTTGCTATCATACATTTAAATACTAGGAGGAGTTAAAATGCAAAACGTAACATTGAACAACGGAGTGAAAATGCCGATTATCGGCTTCGGTGTCTACCAGGTTCCCGATGCTGAAGAATGCGAGAACGCGGTATATGAAGCGCTGATGGCCGGTTACCGCCTGATCGACACCGCCGCCGGTTATCTGAACGAGGAAGCGGTCGGACGCGCGATCAAGCGCAGCGGCGTACCGCGTGAGGAGCTGTTCATCACGACCAAGCTCTGGGTTCAAGATGCAGGATACGAGAGTGCCAAGCTGGCGTTTGCCAAATCCTTGAAGAAGTTACAGCTCGAATATCTCGATCTATATCTTATACACCAGCCGTTCGGCGATTACTATGGCGCTTGGCGTGCGATGGAAGACCTATACCGCGAAGGCAAGATCAAGGCGATCGGTGTCAGCAACTTCCTGCCCGACCGTCTGATGGACCTCATCGTGCATAACGAAATCGTACCTGCAGTCAATCAGGTTGAAACGCACCCGTTCTACCAGCAGATCGAGAGTACCGCTTTTATGAAAGAGCAGGGAGTGCAGCACCAGTCGTGGGCGCCGTTCGCTGAAGGAAAGGGCAACATGTTCGGCAACGAAGTGCTGGCCTCGATAGCAGAAAAACACAACCAGTCCGTCGCCCAGGTCGTACTGCGCTGGCTTGTTCAGCGTGAAGTCGTTGTTATTCCAAAATCGGTGAGAAAAGAGCGGATCGTCGAAAACTTCGACATTTTCGATTTTGAGTTGAGCGCAGACGATATGCAACAGATTGCCACCCTCGATACACGGGAAAGTCTTTTCTTATCCTACCACGATCCGAAATTCGCCAAGATGCTGGGTACCTTGAAAGTCGATCTGTAAACCTTGATCGAACCGTAAACTCATCAGGATTTTACACTCATCTATTAAGAAAGGACAGGGCACCCCTGTCCTTTTTTTACTTGAATTGCAAATTCTAAGAATAGCAAAACTGCAGCTAGTAGTGTAACGAAATCTATCTAAGCAGGTAACACACAGAAGCACCAAGATCTCCCGAACTATCCTGCCCGTTAGTTGAATAAAAGCAGCCGATCACATTGGTCAGCTGCTTTGTTTGTTGTATGAGCTATCTTTCCCGTTAGTTTAACTACTTTGGGTGGTTTATTTTTTTACTACATTCATGACGACAAATCCTAAATCGTAACTGTGGCGGAAAGTTATTTGATATTTTTCTACTTTCTTGTCTACCTCATTGTTAATAACCTTGTGAACACTTGCTATTACATCCAGTACATAAAAACCACCATCTACCGTTCTCATATTCGCTACTTGAAACGGATCGATGCTATAGACATTTTCTTTCCCCGTCTTTAAGTATTGTTTTTCTTGGAGCGCAAATAGTGTCTTCCTTTGCAATTCAGTCGTTAACATACGCTCCAACTGTTCTTCTCTTGTTTGTGGAAATCCCCATAATGCAACTCATTCAATCGAATCCTTACCTTTAGTCGCTTCATCATGTGGATGAGCTACACTTACTGACGGAATGGATAAAATAGTCCCAATAGAAAGGACTAGAATCGACATCAAAATTTTTCTCATACAATCACCTCAACATGATTTTTCCTCATAAGCGTGAGTTTTATGTATAAAGGAGTTGTTCTGTTAAACTGCCCATTAGTTGATTAATGATCTAACCATTGCCCCAAATAAGTCTTTTGAGGTAAATCCATATTGTTGTATGATTTAGAAATTTCCGAACGAAAAATATTTCAAATCGAGATTGGTACAATGTTAACCTTTTCAGCAATGAACTGAGTTCTTGCCATAGGTCAGAAAAAATCTGGTTCCTGATACAAAAAAATCGTTATTTAAACGAATTCTTATATTAATGTGCATTTATCTCGCCACATCAGTTCCATCATGAAACTATTTAGATAACTACCTAATCCGAAATGACACCATGTTCTTGTCCCGCGACAGAGGGCAAGAACATGGTGGCATCTAGCACTTCCGGCTTATTAAATTCGCGAGGTCTTCCGCTTTTACTCATGTTATCTCCTTTCTCATAATCAGTTACGGAACCACACAATATAGATTTTCTGTAACGACCAATCAAGAATTCAAATTTCCCTATATCTCCACCTAAACTTTATACTACTCAATACTTTTTAAACTAATCTGCCCGTTAGCTTAACAAAGGCAGTCGAACGTGATGGTCGGCTGCCTCCTTTGTTTTATTGAGCTATCGTTCCTCGATAGTTGAATCTAGAATCTTTAGATTGCCACTTCTTCCATAACTCGCCTCAATTTCTTTAGACAATACTTTTGTTTGTTTCCCTAGATATTTCAAGGCGTTAGTCAAAACTGTTGTGTCGTCGCCTAGCCGAGCCATAACTGTTACACTTACAACATTTCGAACATCATCATTATTACTTAAAGCCATTTGTTCAATAAACCCAAAAATTATAACAAGTAATTTTTCCTCACTTTTAGTTAATTCATGATTAATTTGGAGTAGGTTGATTAAATAGGGATTCAGTATATTGCCAAATGCAACGTGAGGCGGAATCTCCCCCTCTTCTTTCCATAGTTCATTTAGCTCTTTTATGTATAGAGTATTTAATGCTGGCAATAGCCTACGCATTTCGTGAACAACGTTTTTATAATTCAACGTCATCTCTTTCCTCCTTAAGCAAGGTTAATCCCTCTTAAATCTTCGACTTATTTGTTAAACTATCCTGCCCGTTAGTTAAACAAAAGCAGCCGATCAATTCGATCAGCTGCTTTCTTAGTTTTATTATGCTATCGTTTCCCGTTAGCTTAATCCACCTTCTTCGATTTACTACAGTATGTGATACGATTTAGTTTAAGGGGACTGTCGGCATTAATGCTTAAAGGACCCGTAGAATCCTAAAATGTTTGAGGTATTGAAGGATGAATATGCTCAATGCAATTTGCTGTTCAAATAACTTGCCGTAAAGGTAACAAATTCGGAAAAATCATCAACAAAATTTATAGCTTCATAATTCATTCCGGATTGTTCCATGGCTAGTTTTTGGATAGGCGTCGGCGATGTATAAGGGAATAATCCAATCACATAATTGGATTGCAACTGAATGAATTTATCAATGGTTTTGACGTCCCATGCAGGAAAAATGATTTTAATGACGTTGTTTACCTCAATCATAGTGATAAGATATTGCTTTTTGAAATCTACAAGTCTGTCGAGAGAAACATTTCTCTCAATCATGGTAAAAAGCATAGAAACAAGCTTTAAAAACCGTGGATGCCGATACAAAACTTCTGCCCACTGGCGTGAAAAATTTGAAATATCATGAGTCATATCAGAGTCAAAAGTATGTCTGATGTCACGCATCCAATCCTTAATCTCATCCAGCGCTACCAGAAGATATATCTCTTCTTTGGAAGAGATATATTTATATAAATTCCCACGTGTAAAGGTCGTTTCATTAGCAATTTTAGCTAGGTCAATTTTATGAAATTCCTCTGTATCAAAAAGCTTGATCGCCGCACTTTTTATCTGTTCTATTCTGATCTTTCGCTGTTCATCATTTCTTACCCGGTTAAATTCCATCACTTAGAGCCTCCTTCGAAAAAAATTATAGCATATAAACCTTGCGCATCCCTATTTAGCAATTTATAATAACCGGTAAGTAACGTGACGTCACGTTACTTACCGGTTATTATCGTCTACATTCGGTTTATCGATTACCAATAATCCAGGAGGCGAGTGCGATGAATAGGAATGAACAAAAGGTCGTTTTGGTCACAGGAGCATCGGCAGGTATAGGTAAAGCCACAGTAGAGTTACTATTACAAGAAGGGTTTATAGTGTATGGAGCCGCCCGACGAATAGAGCAAATGAAGGACATTGAATCCAAAGGCGCGCGGATTATAGCAATGGATGTAACCGATGAAACCTCCATGAGTAATGGTGTATATCGTATCATTCGGGAGCAGGGAAGAATTGACGTTTTATTCAATAATGCGGGATACGGCGCCTATGGCGCAGTTGAGGATGTACCACTGGAGGAAGCAAGACGACAATTTGAAGTGAATCTTTTTGGATTAAGCCGTCTGACACAATTGGTTCTTCCTTATATGAGAAGACAAAAATCAGGGAAGATTATCAACACTTCGTCTGCAGGCGGCAAAGTTTATACGTTACTTGGTGCCTGGTATCATGCTGCAAAACATGCTCTGGAAGGATTCTCTGATTGCCTGCGCGTGGAAGTCAAGCCATTTGGAATTGATGTCATTATCATTGAGCCGGGGGCTACTGATAGTGAATGGGCAGAGGTTGTATTTGAACATGTGCAGACAACATCAGGGAGTACGGCATACAGTATCATGGCCGATGCTTTTATAAAAGCTTTAAAAAAACCCGGTGCTGTTTATCCTCCTACTCGGATTGCACACTTGGTTTCAAAGGCGATCCGATCCAAAAAACCGAAAACAAGATACGTAGCGGGCAACGCCAGACCGGTTATACTCGTAAGAAGAATCTTGTCGGATAGAATGTTTGATCGTATTCTTTACCGAGCGTTTAACATATGATCGCTTGACGCTAATCATCACGCTCTTTATTAAGTGACTTTTATAAACTGACCTACACATTATTATCTATTCTCATGTACCTTCTCGCATTTCCTTAGCACGCAAAAAATTAGGTGTAGTATGGAGCGAGACCAATCACTCTTCTCGATGTAAATACAGGCTTTTCTAAAAACTTGCTTCCAACCGGTAAACTGCTCCTTGCTATTGAATTAACGTTACCCGTTAGCTTAATGACTTGTGACGCCTTTCACCGTGATGAATTCATTCAAATGCTAAGTAAATACATCATTATACAAACAAAAAAACCACTCCAGACATGAACTGCACCCCAATTGTTAGACACAACTAACAATTGGAGGTGCAGTTTTTTTATGACTAAATTCAGTTCAGAATTTCTCCCTGAATCGCTAGGCTTCCAATCGCCTTAAATCGTTCTACCTCTATGGTTTTGCCGAAATAATCGGCTAGATCAACGTCTTCCATCAGTCCCCATTCGACCATATCTGGCGTACGGGTCAGCAATTTCCGATGCGACTGTCGAGAATCCTCTCTATCGCTGGATATTCCTCGAATCTTCTTTCGATGAAATGTTGAATAACCGCCCCGTAAAGGGGCGGTTTTCTTAGGCTTGCATAAATGCTTCTAACGGTTCCAGAATCGCGAACGTCTTCTTTGCATCCTTCTTCCGTTGCTCCTCATAGAGTTTGGTCAACTCTTCGAATGATTTAGCTTTAATCTTCGTATAACTCGATTTGGTGTATCTGATTATGTACGTCTCTACCCCTTCCTCTTCACTCCACTCGTAAACGACATCATATTTGTCCCTCAAATTCTTTAATTGAAGTGACCGGCGCAACACTGCAAAGTGTTCTTCAATGGCTTCATCGCATTCCTCCATAATCTTCTCGTACGTGCAGCCAACTCGCATCAGAATCTCCGATGCCCGTTCATCGCCGTATCTCGCGAGAAATTCCTTCAACGAAACCAGCGCATATAGCAATATTTGTTCCTGGTCATTCGGATTCCTGTATTCATAACAGCCTACAACCAAATTGCGGTCGGTCATCTCCTCCTTACTGAATTGCATATTAAACAAATACTCGAGTGTCTTTTGCTTCATAACGGTTTCCAACATCTGTTCTTTATCAATCCTGATGCCCGTTGTCACCCACGGAAACGGTAGTTGGCCGTTACCTTCACGCGGTATGCTACCCCTAAGATTCAAAATCGGCATACCCGTAGCAATTGCGTACGACCTGTTATATCCTTCGCCCGCGAATATTTCCTGTTCTTCTAGCATGTGTCCTGCCTCCTTTTAGTACCAAGTTCCATTCGGCGACTATTGCATATCCATAAAACTACCACTTTTTTGTGCTGGTCTCTTATTAGTTCATCAGCGCTTTTCATTAACCCACGAAGATATTTCTGGGATATATTGTATCATATGAGAACAATAAGTCCATCTAATGGTTCCGTTATCCTGCCCGTTGGCTAATGCCGGCTGCCAGTCTTATTTTCACAGAACAGCTGAAGCCCAGGCGACCGGCACGCCGCTGCTCTCTTCGATTCGGGCGAGATCCGCGCAGCTTCATAGCGCCCACCGGCGCAGCTCACACCCAGGACGGCCCACTAGTGTACTCCTTTTACAGGCTAAGAGTGATGTCCGGATTATAAATTCCTGAATGACGTTAACCTATTTGCTGCTGCGACTATAATTATAGATTACTGAGTGCTGTGAAGTCATTAAGGATGTAGTATATAATGGTAAAAAATAGACCTTATAACTTGACTGTATTTTTGAGCACATCGGATAACGAATACGTCGGAGGGATGGTTTTGAACCGGAGGATTTGGTTTCTCGCTGTAATCACATTGATATTAACAGTAGCATTAACAGCCTGTAACAGACATTCGACATCAGAAAAAAAAGCAGCAACCGCGAAGATTGAAAAACACCTGGCGGAAAAGTATGAAAAGGAATTTGCAGTGGAAACAGCTGATGATCTCTTTATACACGTTCCTGGAGAACTCACTGGAGATGTAGTGGGCTTTGAAACACAGGCTTATCCGGTAGATGCGCCCGAAGAAACGTTTAAGGTAGAGTATTGGGAAGAAAAGGGCATCATTGAGGATGACTACATAAATCACCTTATGGCAGGGAAATTGAAAAGCGAATTATCGGAGCTCATATCTCCCATTTTGGGCAGGGACATTAAAATCGACGCCGGATATGATAATGGGGCCTGGGGAAATATGCCGGATACTAAATACACTCCCGCTACATTAACCGGGGATTATGATTACTCTGCTCTTGTTGACGTAAATGTGAAGCAAACGAAGAGCATAGATAAAATGGCTGAGGCAAAAAACATTGACCTAATCCAGAGAAGCTTGCTGCAAAAAGGGATAGAGGATGTAATGATCGCTTTCTACTACATGAGTCCTGATGAATTTGAGCTTATTGAGCAAATCAGAAAAGAAGATGAAGAGAACAATCTCTATCAGATATGCCGGGCCTCTGCCTCATGCATAGTTGCTCCCGGAAGGGTAGATGAAGGCGAAGTTGTGGACGGCTATAACCGCTCTTTATTGATTGTTTCGTCATTTAAAAGAATAGCAGGGCAGAGATTCTCATCTATTGAAGAATCTCTGCCTTTTTTTGATCTCCTGTGGGGTGCTTCAGCACGGAGCAGCGGTTTGTTCGCAGAGCGTCCGGAGGGAAAATAACAGTATTCCAGATAAGCTCCGCAGGTTGGCGGGTCGAGTCAGATTCTGGAGAAGACTTTCACGTGTCACCGATAAAATAAAAAAGCCGCTAAAATAGCGACTTCATTGGTACCATGTTCTTGTCCCTCGACAACCTTGGACATTATTTTGTCCAAGCGTATTAAACCGTATACCTCCACGTCCGCTGAAAGATATATCCGGGGTTGTCCTCCGACATTTTTCCAGACTGGTAGGCAACTTTATGTCATTCTCCAGTGAAACAAAGTTCCCTACAGTATCCACGTGCGGCCATTAGGGGTTATTTTGCATTTAATTCATTTTTTAACTTTAGTTCCTAATGTTCATTCACCTATGGAGTAACTGATCGTACAGCCCAGGAACACCTTTTCAGCTCTGCCTTTTGAATTAGGACTTTTCTCCATGACTGAATGTCTCATGATTTACTATATTAAGCAACATCAATCACATCCATGGATAGCAAAAGCATCGGGAAAAGTGCTGTATTTCAATGATTGGAATATAGCTTGGACATACATATCATATTTACTCCCTCTGGCTATTGCGTATGGGTACAGTACCATTTTCTTTAGAGTCTTGAAGCCCTCTAAGTAATCAAGTACCCGTTGCTTGGTGCATTCTCTACTGTCATTAGACTATCCTGTCCGCTAGTTGATTAATAAAAGCAGCCAATCACAATGAGCGGCTGCTTTCTTGTTGTTATTGAGCTATCGTTTCCAGTTAGCGTAATGAGCATAAAGCCTTTGAAGAAAATTTCGACTCAGCTACAAGAATTACTGGATAAAGTATGATAATGATTCCGGTGAAAAAAATCGATAGTTTAAAAGTATTCAAAAACAAATCATGAGACCAACCATCTTCACCTATTATCCAGTAAGCTATCTGGTTAGATATGGCTATTCCATCGTTAGCCACGGGAATTAAACTCTGAGTGTAGTTTTGGGCAAGACAAGCAACAGTTAACAAGGATATACCAGTAGCCATTGCGAATCCCTTAGAGAAAGGGTATAGCACACCAGCTTTTCTTAGAACGACGATCGCGATAGTAACGAATATTATGCAAATAGACAAAAATATCATCTTACACCTCCGTACTCGTTTTTATTTAAGACGTTTCCAATAATTGTTATGTTGCGTAACCTGCTCGATAGTTGAACAAAAGCAGCCGATCACATTGGTCAGCTGCTTTGTTGGTTTTATTGAGCTATCATTTCCCGCTAGCACAATAAGAAATAACGCAAAGTTGACGAAAACTGTGCGTTAAAATAACCCGACTATATGAGTGAATTAATTAACTTAACTTCCTTTATCGCCTTTATGTGTTAATGTAGTCCAAGGGACTTTCTTAAAAAGGGAGCGAAAATATGACAAATAATTCGGGCTCAATATCAAAAAAGAAGGCGATAATTCTGGTTACAGGGATGTCGGGTACAGGTAAATCAACGGTTCTGGGCGAACTTGCTCATAGGGGGCATAGAATTATCGACACCGATTATGATGGTTGGAGTGAGAATGTGGATGGTTCTGGGTGGTTATGGCACGAGAAACGAATCCATGAGCTGCTCACTGAACATAGCGAAGGTACTTTATTCATTTCGGGTTGTGTATCAAATCAGAGGAAGTTTTACCCGATGTTTGATGCAGTAGTGTTGTTAAGTGCCCCCCTCGAAGTAATCCTTGAACGTGTGGCTTCCCGTAAGACGAACGATTATGGAAAAACTGTCGAACAACGGGAAGAAATTATACAATACGTCGCTAGTGTTGAGCCTCTCTTACGTGCTGGAGCTACTGTTGAGATCGACACCAGGAAACCGCTTGATGAAGTTGTAACCGAGCTTGAGCTCATTGCCAACTCCACTAGCTGATCACTTAATCGCACTGTACAATACCGCCCAGTTCGCCCAATCTAAGTAGCTTGTTAAACTAAACTGCCCGTTAGCTTAATGAAAATAGAATGAGCAACTTACCATTACTTGTGGTACGGTTCGGCGTATTATCTGTAGTGCGAAATCGAAGGCACCCAGTAGGGTGCCTTCGATGTTCTTACTGTCTCTCTTTGGCAAGTTGGATAAACGAACTCAAATCCATCAACCAACCTTGTTGGGACACTCGTTCACTGTAAAGAACGTGCAAGTGCTGCAACAGAGCCGCGGAAATCGGGTCTGCCGTCAGCCGTCCAAAAAAGCTCTGTCACAAATGTATGGCGATTCGGATCGTATAGCGGATCTCCTATAATGTTCTTGTACGTTCTTGCGTGGAACACAAATAGCGTCTTTTCGTCGGCCTCTGACACCGTGAAGGAATTATGACCGGGACCATACATAGAGATGCTCTCATCTGTCGAGAAAACCGCTGCTTGCGACTTGCGCCATGAGGTGGCATCGAGCAAATCAGCATCCACATCGGCTTCAAGCAGGCCCATGCAATAATTGAAATCAGTAGCGCTAGCCGAGTAAGAAAGGAATACCCGATTACCCTTGCGAAGAAATGCCGCGCCTTCGTTCACTTTATAACCAATGATCTCCCAGTCATATTCCGGCATCGAAATCATCGTTTGCGGCCCAGTCAGCGTCCACGGATTGCTCATTTTAGATATATACAGATTAGAGTTACCTTCGATATTCGGATCCTTTTGTGCCCATACGTAATAACGGCTGCCATTATGCTCAAAGGTAGTGGCATCGAGGGCGAAGCTTTCCCACGCGGTACGAACCTGCCCTCTTTCCGTCCAACTGCCTTCGAGTGGATTGGCATGTTCATTCTCTAGCACGTACATCCGATGGTCGAACAAGCCTTCAATCGTTTCCGTTGTGCGTGCGGCAGCGAAATACACGTACCATTTGTCATCAATAAAATGCAGTTCAGGCGCCCAAATATTGGCACTAAGGATACCAGTCTCGCGCTTTCTCCATATCACTACCGGAGTTGATGTAACAAGCCCCTCAAGGTTCTCAGCTCTACGGATTTCGATCCGATCATACTCCGGAACGGATGCTACGAAGTAATAATAACCGTCCGAATGTCGGTACATAAAAGGATCTGCTCTCTGCTCAATTAATGGTTGAATGTCGTGTAACGCTCTTGGCTGGATTTCCATCTTATCACCTGCTTCATCATAATATTTTCTACCCTTTAACAGCCCCTGCAGTCATACCGTCTATGAAATATTTCTGGAAAGCAATAAACAGTATGAAAATTGGAATGATGGAGAAGAAGGAGCCCACGATCAAGAGGTCATAGTTATTGCCATAAGGAGTTAACAACGTTTTCAAACCGATTGGAAGTGTGAATTTACTCTGATCTCCGAGCACCATGAATGGCCACAACAGATTATTCCAGCTATTCATACCATTCAAAATGGCCATTGCCGCAAAGGAAGGCTTCATAATCGGCATAATTAGTCTGAAATAAATCGCATACTCGTTTGCGCCATCAACCCGCCCAGATTGAATAATCTCTTTGGGTATGCTTCTTAGATATTGCCTGAAGAAAAATATTGTCGCGGCATTGGCTATACCCGGCAGAATGATTGCTGAATAGCTATTCACCATTTTCAAATCATTAATTAGGCTGTACAAAGGAACCAGCAGTATTTCGAAAGGCACCATCATAATGAGCAAAACACATATAAAGAGGAAGTTCTTCCCTTTAAAATCATATGCTGCAAAACCATATCCAACAAATGCGCTTACAAAAAGTGTTAAAACTACTTGAACGATTGTTAAAGTCATACTGTTCCAAAACCACACAAAATAATCATGTTCTCCTGTAAACAGATAGATAAAATTGTCAAAACTCATAATACTAAAATCCAAACTTAGGTTAAGACCATATCTAATTAATGATTCACCTGGTTTGAAGGAAGATAGGGCCACTGCATAGAATGGAATCATTATTATAACGAATAGTATAATGAACAAACTAATAATTACTATTCTGGATATGAATTCATTCCTCGTCTGACTTTTGCCCACTTTAATCCTCCTCCTTTTTGAACATTCCACTAAATTTCAACTGCGTTAAATTGATAACCATAGCAATGACTAACAGAATGATACCAACTGCAGCTGCGTAACCCAGCTTATTTTTCTCAATCCCTTGTCTATACAGATATCCAACAATGGTTAAGCCAATATTTTTGGGTGAATTGTTACCGTTAAACATCATCAGGCTCTCGGTAAACATGGCTAACCCTGCATAAACACTAATTGTCGTAACATATACCGTGGTCGGCTTCAATAATGGCATTGTGATCGTTCTAAACTTCTGCCAAGCAGATGCTCCGTCAATTGAAGCAGCCTCATAAAATTCATTGTCAATGCTTTTCAAACCGGATAGATAGTAAAGCATATTAACACCTGTCCATCTCCAACATGCGAGGATTAACAGTGCTGCCATACTCCATTCTCCGTCTTTCAAGAATTTAATAGGCTCTACACCAAATAGACCCAGGAAACTGTTCATTAATGAACCTTCCATTTCACCGAATGTAAGGCGGAAAATGGTACCCGCAACTGCGACAGATGTCAATGCAGGGAGAAAGAACGAAGATTTAAAAAACTCTCTTCCCATCATTAACTTACTGTTGATCATAACGGCGAATAACATGGGAAAGGGAATCAACAACACTAAGGTTCCTAACATGTACACAACGCTATTTTTAATAGCCGTCAAAAACACTTTATCTGTAAGCAATTTCGAATAATTCGCTTCACCAATCCATTTAGGATCCTGTCCCAACATCTTATCTTGAAAGCTCATTACGAATGAATTTAGAAGCGGATAAAACCAGAAGATCAAAAATATGAGTATAAATGGCAATACAAAAACATAAGGCGCAACTTTTTGAGAGTATACAAATTTCTTTATCATATTCTCAATCTCCCTTGACTATGGTTAAACCTGCCGACTACTATACCTGCCGACAGGTTTAATCAAATCATTTACTTATTATATTTATTTCAATTCTTGTTCAATTGCTTCTTGTGCTTCATCCAGCGCTTCCTTCACGTCTTGGCCATCTTCAAAGATCGCATTCAAAGTAACCGTATTGAAGACATTGCCGATCGTCGGTGACGCTTTAACGGATTTGATTGCTTGAATTTCGTCTTTGATTTCATTCAAAGTATCAAATGCATTTGTTTTAAAGTATTGGACGTACTCGTTATCAGGGTTTTTCGTTACTGCATCATCTTTCCAGACTTCCATGTTGATTGGATCGAATCCAAGCGTATTCCAGATTTCAGTAGTAGCTTCTTTCGAAAGCTTAGCAAAGGCTACAAATTCTTTGGCCAATTGAACGTCTTTACCATTCTTAGTAACAACTGTGCCGGTACCGCCTAAGCCAACGGAACGAGGATTACCTTCTTCAAATACAGGCAATGGAGCGATTGCATACTTACCTTTAAGGTCCTTCATTTCGTTTACAAAGCGGGACATGTACCACTCAGGCATCAATGCGCTTGCGTAGTTGCCTTTGTTGTATTCGCCTTTTGCTTCTTCTGTGTCGGGTTGCCCGCCAGGGATCGTATGAATAACATTGTTCTTCTGCAGATCGACTAACATTTCATACGCTTTAATCATTTCAGGCGAGTTAACTTTTGGATTACCATTTTCATCTGTAAAATCAGCGTTTTGCTGAGCTAGCAGCAGCGAAGCTTGCCACGTAGCTGATGTATCAGCAGTACCTAAGTACTTGCCAGTTTTTTCATAAACTTTTATGCCTGCTTGTTTGTAATCTTCCCAAGTTTTGATTGTCTTGTAGTCAACACCTGCTTGTTCGAGAATTTCAGTGTTGTAGAAAGCAAGCGTAGCACCTACGTGATAATCAAAGCCATAAACCTGGTCGGCTTTGGAGTAAATCTCGACACGTGAAGGAACAACAACGTCTTTGTATGGTGCAAATACATCATTCAAAGATTCCAGTGGAACGTTGTCACCTTCCAAGAATTTAGGGAATTGACCAAGCTCGATATCCGCGATATCAGGCGCACCTTTTCCGCTTGTAACTGCCAATAAGAGCTTGTTGTGCATATCATCGTAAGGCATAACCGTTACATTTAACTTAATCTGTTTGTCTGGGTTCTGTTGGTTCCATAACCCCAGCATTTTATCTAAATGCTTGCCGTGCAAATCTACGAATGTCCAAAATGACAATTCTGTTGCATTCTCACCGGCATCAGCGCCTAATTGCTGTGTTTCCGTTTTTGAATCAGAAGGATTACCACATGCTGTAAAAACAAGTGACATAATAAGGACCGTAACGATGGAGATTATAGTACTGCGTTTTTTCATTTGTTCGTCATCCTCTCTTTTTTTGTTATGCATTTGAAAAGTCGGCTGACTAGTTAGTTCTGTTAATTTAAGCGGGTTCAGTCCACCTTGGCACCACCATCCTTAACATAATTCTAACCGTTCAAAGAAAAGACCCCTTCGCAACAATTTCTCAGATTCAATATTGTAAGCGCTTTACATGCCGTATTATAATATAGATGAAATATGCTTTATATAACCAATTGATTATAAAATCATAAAGTTTATGGGGAGATGCAACTTTTTGAAAAAGCTGGCGCTCTACAAACAAATTCGAGAAGATATTCTTCAGAAAATTAAATCAGGGCAGCTTCGGCCAACGGACCGCATTCCTTCTGAGCAAGAACTAATGGACGAATTCAGAGTAAGTAAAATAACCGTCAGGAACGCCCTAACCCTACTAGCTGACGAAGGATTAATTATACGCGTACAAGGCAAAGGCTCATTCGTCTCTTCTAGTCTTGTTGTTTCTAGCATCAATTCCCCACCATCCCCACGCAGCGCGTCCTCCATGCCGCTCATCGGATTCATCATTCCGACGATGAGGACCCGTGTCATTCAGAAGCTCGTTGACTACACGGAACAATTCCTGCAAGAAGCCGGCTTCAGCATGATACTAAGCATCACGCGCGAGTCCTCCTCTATCGAATCAAACGTCATTCGTACACTAACGGAGCTCGGTGTGAAGGGGCTGATCGTTTTTCCGACAGAAGATGAGAAGTACAACGAATCATTACTGCGTCTGTCGCTCGATAAATTCCCGTGTGTGTTCATCGACCGCTATCTGCGCAATATTGAGACGTACACCATTACATCCGACAATTACGGCGGTGCGTACAAGGCGGTCTCCCATTTGCTATCCAAGAGTCATCAGCAGATTGCGCTCATCTCACCTGAAAATGCCAATACAGCCGTCGAGGATCGCACGCTCGGCTTTGAGCAGGCGTACACAGATCAAGGCATCTCGATTGACAAGAGCTTGTGGTGTCACATCCCTCTCGACATTCTACGCGGCGAGCAAGCATTGGACTATGTAAGCGACTTCTTGCAGGACCACAGTGGAATTTCGGCAGCCTTCTCCTTGACTGAAGAAACCGCACGCCTTACATCGGCCGCTATCAGTCGTCTGAACGATCACTCAAATATCGATTTGCTATCTTTCGATAATCCACATCTTTCAGGCGTAGCTTATGTGCAGCAGGATGAACAGGAAATGGCACGAACAGCCGTAAAGCTGTTACGTGAACAAATGGAAGATATTTATTCTCCTAAGAACGCCGTTATTCCCGTGCAACTCATTTTCCCTTGACACGACAAACGTTGCAGCCAGGCGATAGATGAACTAGGCATATTGATTGGTTTTACCGGCGATGTTGTTCATTATTGTCTGCCCAGTTATTTTAAGACTCACTACCAATTTGTTCATGTCCCTTGCAACGCGCATCTCCTACGCGAATGCTAAGGAATCTCAGAGCATAGCCGGTCATGAATGGTCCAGACGAATGGCGAGCTGTTGCGGGAAGGATGGTAGTTCGCTCTAGTTTCTTGCCACAACAACACGCCCATCTGTTGTCTTAAGGTTATTACAGGTCTTTTCATTCGAGGGGGATATAAGTGAGAATCATCAAAACACAACAAGATTGGACGTACTTCACCGTGCAAAAGCACTTCCGGTTATCTCACGGATGGTTCCCGGTCATTGACCTATCGTATATCTGAGTTCCGTTGAGTTTGTTGTGCCGAATAGCTGTACAATAATAAAGCCCGCCGGGAGTGAATCGGCGGGCTAACCTTTTAGTTTGAAATAAAAGCAACCGATCACGTTGGTCGGCTGCTTTTTGTTTCATATCGCTATCGTTTCCCATTAGTGTAATCACCTATTCATCATAGATTACGCTAATCTAACCTTATACTTTCTAGACATAGTGAGTTAGCACAAGCAAGCCAAGATATGGCTCTTGATTCTCTATATCATAGAATTGGCAAGTTTGAGTAAGTCTGTTGCTTTAAACTTCGCTTTCAACATTTTCTTGTTTCCAATCGCAAGCGTATATTGCATCCCGTTTTTCTGGAATCGAAGTTCATATCCCAATTCGAATTTAGGCCGGTACAATGCTTTCGTTCCGTCTTTTAGTTGATAATACACATCATCCTTTCCTTTGCACCGTTCCAGTTCTACTACCACTGGGAATACTTTGACCCGGAAGAAGCCGTTCAGTGCTTTGTTTCGATAGATTAGTTCAAGTGATTCATTACTATCAACGTATCCGTCGAAGTGAGTTATCTTGAACGGAAACCCAGAGGGTACCAGTACGTCCCTTTTGAACCTCAGTTGGTATTCCCTGATCAATCGGGCCTCATCGACGAGCGGATTGGCTCCGTCGAACAGAATGCTGATTTTAGTGATACGGTCTTCCTTTATGATTAGTTCCCATATGAAAGCAAGTCGTTCTTCCTCTAAAAATTCATCATTAAAATGAGCTAGTAGGTATTTCACATCTGACTTTGGTGAGGAAACGAGCTGTACTCCGCTGATTTGGGAATTCCCCCTTATCTCGGGGATTTGGACATAATCCTTTTCTACATATTTTTGTGCCTCATCAAGATCGTTTCGAAGTATTGCTTTTGCAAACCGATTTACTGGTCCCTGGCGAGTTTCGCCCTCAGTAGGGGCTGCCACAAATTCGGATGGTTCTATGTTATGGGCTGTAGCAGTGCTCGACAGCAGTGAATAGAACAAACTTATTATCATTAGAATAAATAGTGTCTTAACTCTCATAATATCCTCCTTGAGAAGAATCTCCTCGCAGAAATAACTTCTCACCAATGCGAGAGTAGTCTACCCAATGACTGGAAAGTTATTCATTAAACTAACCTGCCCGTTAATTGAATAGAGACAGCCGATCATGTTGACCGGCTGCCCCTTTTTTTTATTGAGCTATCGTTTCCCGTTAGCGTCATCGTTTATGTTATCAACGCCTCGTTTTGTAGTCGCATGATTATTTCTTTAACCGTCTCTTTAGGGGACAAATCAGATGAATCCAACCAAAGACCCGAGCGTGGAGTTTCATTTCGCAATACGCGATCCAACTCATCTACGCTCCAAATCCCATAACCCTTCTTTGCCCGCGTAGCCTCTCTCGTTGCAACCACTGTAGAGTTTGGACAAAGCACGACTAAGTAAAATGGCCGGCTCTTAATAAACGAGATGAAATCAGTAAGTAATGGTCCGATGACAACATCTTGAACAACGACCGTATATCCCGCCTTATAATACATCTCCGCTGATTGGGCGGCGAGCTGGTATCGTAACCTCAACTGATCAAACTCGTCACTTTCTGAATCTGGACGAACCTCTTTGCGGTTATTTACAATCATTCTTCGAAAAATATCACCTCGTAAATGCACCGATTTATCAAATTGTTCGGACAGTAATTGTGCTACGGTAGATTTTCCACTGGCCATTATTCCTGTAATGAGTATGATGTTTGGATTTTCCACTAACGTAAAACCACCCTCCTTTAAGTTATTATATAAACATAATAGTTGATAAGAAAAATCGAAAAAAGGTCGATTATAGATATATTCATTTATTACGCTATCCTGCCCTTTAGTTGAATAAAGGCAGCTGACCATGCCACATAGACAATCGTCATGGTCCAACCTACCATAGGGAGTGACTATCGAGCATTAACCATTCATTGAGATGATTCCCGATTGATATTTAGCATAATTGAGCTGTAAAGAAAATCTGCTAAATCCTCATGACCATATTGATTAAAGTAGCTTTTGAACCGTGCATCAAATTTGTAGGTATGGGCAATGCAAGCCAGTAACTCTGCATCGCATGTCATGAATTGCATTAGATTTTCTTTCCACTCTTCGATTAATCGCTGCACTTCATCGGAGGAAGGATCCTGATGGATACAACACGCAATTTGTTTATATATTTCTTCAATGTCGGAAAAATGTTTCTTTTTTTCATCTACTGATAAATTTCCCATCGTTTCACTATATACTTTGTACGCCTCTGTTTCGCCATAAATGAATCTTGCCTCATTGGCTGCATTGGCAATATTTACTCATTAAACTGTTTTCTCATCTTTGTTAAAGTGGATAAGCATTATGAAGACAAAGATATTGAATTACCCTGCCCCCGTTAGCGCAGCGAAGGCAGCCGATCTTAGTCGTCGGCTGCCTTCGGGTCATCAGTAAGCTATAGTTCCCGATAGTTGAACACCTACCGTCAGCTCAACGACTTGAACATACTCGATGTGTCATTTTCTCAAGGATTTGTAAGTGCTATTCTAAAACCAAGATCATCTATTTTGAAATTGGGCATGCTTTTCCTTCTACTCGTAGAACCACAATTGTTCTCCACTTCAGCCCAACTGCCTCCCCTGAAAACTCTATAGTTCCCATATCGTTCAGCATCATATAGATCCCAACACCATTCCCAGACGTTACCGATCAAGTCATAAAGTCCCCATGGATTAGGAAGCAACTGTCCTACTTTATGAACAGATCCATTGGAATTTCCTTGATACCATGCAATTTGATCAATTCTTGCATACCGATATCCCGTTGATCCTGCTTTGCACGCATACTGCCATTCAGCGTCTGACAGTAATCGAAATCCATTCGCTATTTTGTTATATATTGTGTTCTCACTTTCGTTTGTAACTGTGTAACATTCCATCCTGCCAAGCTTTCTCGATAACTCATTACAGAAAGCAATAGCATCCATCCACGAAACTTCCGTGATTGGCAGTTTACTCACAAGTGGCTCTATTTCTTCTTCATGCATGACAAAATGATATAACTGCTGTGTTACTGGATACTTCATTACATGGAATGGCTCTATAGCTTCAGTCCACGTTATAGTCTTTTTACTACTTTCTGGGTTAGATAAAGTGTAATCAGTACTAAGCCATTTATCTGTATTAAGAAAATCGCGTAGTTCAATTGATCCGCCTTCTATGGGTACCATCAAATCCATTATTTCTTTTAGAAAACGTGCCTTGTCACTTCCGTACTTTTCCATATCTTATCCCCCCCCCATTCTAACTTACCGCCAACCAAATTCGACCCAGAAACTGTATTATCCTGCTTAATAGTTGCTAACGAAGATAAACTCGTCGATACTTTTAGTGTGGTTCACCGCGTCTAATCTTGAAAGTATCCTATCCGTTAGTTGAATAAAGCAACCAATCACATGGATCAGCTGTTTATTATGCTATCGTTTCCCGTTTAGCGTAATGATGTATGTTCATATTTCCCTAATGATTCAAAGTCAATTCTATCCCTAATTAATCCCCTTAAGTCGTGACCTAATTTCCCTAATCGTCAAAACACCAGATATGAGGTACATAAAAGAAGTAACTCCAAACAACTTAAAAATACTTGGAGTCATCGTCAAATATAGACTGATAGGAAGTGACCAGACAAATGCAACAAACATAAGTGATGGTTTTTTGATAACGGATGCTAACAATGCTAAACAAGCTGGAACCAAAAGCGAAAATAATGTGCTTATGATAACATCATTCTCAGCGCGTTCATGAGTGTAAGGATTTAATAAAGTTAATATAATTCATAGTATCATGGTGCAAATTGAAGATACTACCCCAATATTTTTTGCTATTCTCATTTCCATCCCCCTGTTTTACTTTATCATAATTATGTTGAAAACAAAGAAATCATTAAACTAACCTGCCCGTTAGTTTAATGAATTAACGACAAAATAACGATTAGATATACGCTTAATCGGCAATCGGACTATGTTCTTGTCCATTCCGGCAATCGGGACAAGAACTTGTACCGATAAATTAAAAAAGCCGCTAAAATAGCGACTTTAATGGGAACATGTTCTTGTCCCTCGACATAAAAACAAAAAATCCGCTAAATGAGCGACTTTGAATGTTGTGCAGCCGTCCTTTTTCTATGCTCCTAATATATCACGGAAAAATGCCCAACTTAAGCTTAAGACGTGTTCACTTTATAGAAAATTAGATAATCCAAATTGCTAAGATTAATATAAGTTTTTTGAAATTTTTTGTGCCATGCACTCAATTCTAGGGATCATCAGGTTGTCATCCATCATTTTAATTTTATCAGGTTTAAACAACTGAAATTTCTTTAGATTGTAATAGTCAAAAAGCACCTGATACACAGTCAAATGGTTCTCCATCAGGTACTTTACATCTAAAACGTTACTTAGAATCTCATCTTGCATAATGATAAGCCTACCATCAATCTTATTAAAAAAACCCTCTTTTATTCCTTCATCATAAAAAGCCAATTCCTGATATTCTCGTTGCTTCATGGCTTCTTTTAGTCGCTCATAGTTCTCAGGATAACTATTTTCAAGTTCCCTTAAGAAAATGTCTGTGATGAACTCTTTTAATAAGATTGTTTGTTCAAATGTTTGCTGAAATCGCTGAACAAATACTTGATCAGCATCAGAATCTTCAATAATTTCGTGGATATATTCGACAAATGTACTCACAATAAACGAAATAATATCTTCTTTGGTAGAGAAATATTTATATAAAGTCGCCCTGCTTATACCCATAATCTTTGAGATTTCATCCATTTTCAAACCTTGAAACCCATTTTTTCTAACGTGTAATAACAATCTATTAGTAAGCTTTTGCCTCATCTGATGTTGTTTTTCAATCTGCCGTTCCATCTAACTGCCCCCTTATAAATTATATTATATCTCATAATCATCATTTTAAACAAACTATACTAAATAGACATTTTATATACTTTTTGTTTACTTTATTTAATTCCCATGATATTATGTTTTTTGTTCCTATGAATAACAGTGATGAAAATTCATATTGAACGAGCTAAGATTGGATACCTTTTTATCTAGGCTTTAAACACTTAGGTGATAGAATTATTTAAGGAGGAACAAAAATGCAAACCCGAAGTCTTGGTCAACAAGGTTTAAAAGTCTCTTCTATTGGTTTGGGTACGATGGGGATGACAATGGCATACGGTCCTTCAAATGAAGATGAAGCAATAGCAACTATTCGTCGAGCTTATGAGCTTGGAGTTAACTTTTTTGATACGGCAGAATTATATGGATATGGAAATGGTCACAATGAACAGTTGCTGGGTAAAGCTGTAAAGGATTTTCGTGACAAGGTAGTACTGGCTACCAAGTTTGGCTTTGATATGACAGCCGAGCAGATTGGAACACGTTTTAACAGCCGGCCAGAAAATATTCGTAAGGTAGCTGAGAACAGTCTTCGCTATCTGCAGACTGATTACATTGATGTGTTCTATCAGCATATCCCAGATCCCGATGTTCCTATCGAAGAAGTAGCTGGGGTCGTCGGAGACCTTATCAAAGAAGGCAAAGTTAAATATTTCGGTTTGAGCAACACCGGTTCAAACACAATTCGTAAAGCTCACGCGGTTACACCAGTCTCTATGCTTCAGACTGAATACTCGATATTCGAACGCGAGATTGAGGACAACAATATACGAAAGACATTGAATGAACTCGGTATAGGTTTAGTGCCTTACGCTCCTTTAGGCAGAGGGTTCCTGACAGGTGCTGTTAAACCAGCCCAAGAGTACGCGGAAGACGATATGCGCCGTTACGACGAGCGCTGGCAAGGCGAAAATTATATCTACAATTTACGAGCAACAGAACAACTTAATGAACTGGCTTCTAACAAAGGTATTTCTGTAGCCGAATTGGCACTGGCTTGGCTTCTCGCCCAGGGAGAAGATATCGTTCCGATCCCGGGTACACGAAGTGCTAAGCGGGTTGAGCAAAACGTTGCTGCTGCTAACGTTAAACTTACAGAAGCTGATCTTCAACGTATTAAGGAGATCCTTCCACACGGATCAGCCGGTAGCCGGTATCCAGCTGGAATGATGGAGAATTTCACAAGAGATTCATAACTTTTATAGAAAATTAAAAAGATGAATAAAAAACAGCTAACTAAGGACATAGTCTTAGTTAGCTGTTTTTTATCAACACACTTAAAACTCCGTATCATCCTGTTCGAAAAATCCTATAAGCTTAAGTGTGTTACAATGATTTATCACATATGCTTCAACTGAGTATCATTTTTGCCTCATCAGGTTTACTGCCTCTGAGCATCAGCGCAACTGCTTGTGGGTGAATTAACGGCAAAATAACGATTAGATGTACGCCTAATCTGCAATCGGACTATGTTCTTGTCCCTCGACAATCCCCGCTGTCTGTAACGGCAAGTTTAAAGGCCATCCTTTGTGGGATGGCCCTTCCTTTTCTGGCTTTGTTAAACTATCGTACCCGTTAACACAAAAAGTCCATATCAATATAGGGAGTGTTATTTAACAAATTTTCATAGTAGAAGCGTCGGGCTTGCTCATCCCATTCGCTCCAATCAGGAGCGTTAAAATCTCTGCTTCTATAGAACGCGGCTAAAACTCTAGCTTGCCTTAAATTAATAAATAATGGGATTTTGTTTAACCAACCTTGACTCACAGTATTTTCCTTACAGTAGCCGTTTAAGAAGTTGCAATAGAAACGCTTTGTAATCTCCTTTCTTACATCTCCAGACACAACCCACGGAATAGGGATTTCATAGAATAATGGAGTAGCAATATCAGAAACAAACCAGCTATATTCCGCATCGTCATAATCAATAATAAAGGCATTGTCCCCACCATTAAGATAATTGCCAGGGCTGATATCCCCATGAATAAGACCGTACGTATCTTTTTCCTTGGCTAGAGCGCTAACTTCAGTAATTAAACGATCAAAGTTATCATGTAATTCTAACGGACAATACTTCTTAAATGAGGCTAATAGGGCATTATCATTCCATTCATAGCGTGAATGTTGGGACGAATAATTAAATGAAAACTTATGTATTTTCCCGACCATTTGACCGATATTCTCATAAAACGTATTGCTCTCCTCGGCTATTACTGCATTTTTGCCGGGTGCTTTCTCAAAAGCTGTCACAACAAAGGACTCGTCAATGATATGAATAAGATCCCCTGATAAAGACTGAATGGGCCTCGCTACTTTCATTCCGCAATCAGCCAGGAACATGATAAAATCTAGTTCTGCTCTTGTTAATAATTCATTTCGATGTGTGACATGGGCAATTCTTAAAATAACTTTTCGATCTCCAACTACCCCGGAATAAACGAAATTTTGAAATCCATTTAATTCGAAAATTGAGTCTTCACGTATTCCAAAACATTGTGCGGACTGTCTCAATATATCTTGTGTGTATAGTAGTTTAATCTTTTTATCCATATAACCTCTCCCCTTTATTTTCATGGTAACAAAAGGTGCTGATTGAAAATATACTGAATTTGATTCAGAATCAAATTCTACACAAAAAGCCACATCAGAAAGCTCGATGTGACTTACAAGTGAGTCTATTTTCTAGAGTAAATGATTTTCTTAATGCTTTCGTAGGAAAGACCGAATTCATTCGAGAGTTCATCGATCGACTTTCCATTGAAATATGTTTGACGGATCGTTTCGTTTCTTAGACTTAGCTGTTCTCTACTCCCCGATTTTTCTCCCCATTTTTTGTGCAATTTTTCAGGGGTCGGGACATACACCATGCGGCCGTGAATGTACTTCTGAATTTCTTTTAGCAACTCTTCCGGAAAGATATTGTCTGCATTTACATATTTCATGATAGCTCTGCTCCTTAAAGTTTTTTTGAAAATTTAAGGGAGCAAAGTCATTCTATAAACAGTAAACATCATGCCAGAGATGATTCAGCGGTTAAATTTCGTTCGTTATTGCTCCATACAAACAACCGCCGTTGTTTATAGAATAGACTTTGCATGGAGCAGATTGTGGATTTTCCCATCAGTTGAAACCCTCCCTCCCAAAATTATAAATGTAACGCATCCCCAAATATTCGTAATTACTAGTTCTCGACTATTTCCTGCACCGCACAAATACCCCGATAACTCAAAACCGGTTCAGGGGAACTTTGGGACATATACTATATTCGTGACCTAGAACTACGACCCCTTTTTCGAGGGTTATTTTCTTTTTCAGGAGGTAGGTAGATTGAAAATCATCAAAACGAAGCAGTACATTGTCATTTTGCATCATGAGGAAACGATCCTCTCGGCACTATCTACGCAAATCGAGAACTACTTCAACCAACTTAATGTTGAACTGGAGGATGAGGAAGAAAGCCATTCTGCACTTAGGCTTATTTATCCTGATCCGTCCTACAATGTATTATGGTACTTAATGAGATTTTGAGTGCATGTGCTTATCGTTAGATATAAATCTAATCGGCGATCGGACTATGTTCTTGTCCCTCGACATTAATCCTCAAGGGCGATTCATATTCATATCCATTCATTCCTCCACACGACATTCATTTATTAATGACCACTACCTGCTAAATAAAATTCTAGTTGGTCTCAATATATGGATAAATGTGTCTATCTGTATCTATGTTCCTCGTAATTCCTCTCATTTCATATGGTTTAATATGCCAACGGTATGAAGATATTTCCGCTATGGAGTACTGGCTGATAATCCTCCCATTTATTGAGCAGACACACTTGCTTGAACGTTAAAAGTTCATTTAAAACTTCTAATTTTGTTACGTTCTATACTAATTCATCATGTATTAAACTATTATTATGCAATTAAGAATTATTATGTTGAAAACCTTCTATTTCAAAATGGGATTGGTCAACATCAATATGACGTGATACATTCGTTATCACATATAAAGAATAAAGCCAGTCTTTAAGGAATATGAAACTCCTCTAGGCGAGGCTTATATTTATCTTCTTCGATTGGCTCGTAGTGATTGCCTGCGACACCATACATCGTCAAATCATGGATTTGTTTGTCAGTCTGCAATAAATCAATATGGGCAACAAGGCCGAAGAGATGCTGTTATCTGGGGTTGATAACAACCCGGTGTACCTAATCTCGTACATTGTGATCAAGCCAATCCTCAAGAGTTCACGCCAATATTCATGCCAGCTAGTCCTCCTATGGTTGATCGTTCTACAAAATGAAATAACCGTATGCTTGACGAGCTGTTACTCGTGGAGCATACGATTTTCTTTATCTGGACTCGATATCATCTAATGTGTAAACGTTAGGTCTAAACTAATAATCCCCATCTTTGTCGTTTTTCTAGGTATAGTTTTTCTACTGCAAAACTTCACAAATTCTCTTTAGACCTTCCTCTAAAATTGCCCTCGGACAAGCCAGATTAAGCAAAATATAACCATCAGCATTGGCTACAAACATACTCCCGCCTTCCAGTAGCACTCCTGCATTGTTCGCAAAATATAAAGACATGTTTTCTTCATTAGGAAGATATGCACGGACATCCACCCATGCAAGATAAGTAGCCTCTGGGACACGGAATACAGCCTGAGGTAGATGATTTTCTAAATATTGCTGCGTAAAAAGAAAATTATCATCTAAGTAAGTTTTTAATTGTCTCAGCCACTCATCACCATGTTGATAAGCTGCCTGTGTTGCAGCTATGCTTAGTGGATTTTCCATACTGTAGTGTCGTGCCTTCCACAACGCTCTGACTTCATCATTGGGAATGATGATATTGGATAGCATCATCCCTGCCATATTAAAAGTCTTGCTTGGAGCCATACAGGAGATGATCTTGTCTGTATTTGGAAAGACCTTTGCCAAAGGTGTATGAACCATATCATTTCTAAGCAAATCACAATGAATTTCATCTGAAATAATCATAACGTCATTTTCGAGACATATTTCGCCAAACTTACTCAGTTCTTCTGGTGTCCAAACACGTCCTGTGGGATTATGAGGATTGCAAAAAATACATAAGCTTACCTTTTCATCACGCACTTTTAATTCTATATCATCATAATCCATCGTATAGTATCCCTGTTGATTCACTAAATCAGAGGTCACCAGTTCCAGATGATTGAAGTCTACAGCATGCTTGAAATATGCGTATGATGGGGTAACAATTAAAACCTTTTCGTCTGGTTTACAAATGTACTCAACCAACTCATATAACGCGGGAATAATACCAGGTGAAGTGACCAAATGTTCTTTTTGAAAGCTCCAATCATAGTGATCTTGTGTCCATTGAACAACCGAAAGATAGTAGTCAGGATCGAATACTTTGGTATAGCCCAAAGTTCGTTTATCTAAACGATCTTTAACAGATTGAATGATTTCAGGTGGAGTCGCAAATTCCATATCAGCAACCCACATGCGAATAAATTCATCATCTTTAAAAGGGAACGTCATATCATTAGAGGCCTTAAAAATGTATTCTTTAAAACCATCTGTACTCATCGCATTAGTGTTTTTTCGATCAATGATTTCATCAAAATCGTATTTCATCTGTTTTCTCCACTCCTACTGCAAGACTTTTATACTGGTATTTAAAAAAGTAGACATTATGCTATGTGTTTCTCGCATAATGTCTACGCTTCTTGCAAGACAATCAAGTATCCAAAGTTTTAACTGTTAAGTGTGTACGACGAAGTCACTTTAACGTTTCTTTCAATGGTGTTTTTCACAGGTGATATTTCAATGGCTTTTGCTATCAACTGTTGAACCTGTGCTTCGTCTGCGTCACTGTCTACATTGAAACGAACATTTATTTCATCAAAGCCAGGATTTCCTTCTTTTAAGCCGAAGAAAACATTTAGATCGATTTCTCCAGTAACATCAACTTCCAGAGATTGTACTTTAATCCCCATACCACTAGCTGTTGCAATGAATCCAACACCTACACAACCGCCAAGTGCACTTAACAGAAGCTCAACTGGATTTGGCCCTTTTCCCGTTCCGGATAGCCATTCTGGTTCATCCATAGGTACCGGTTTATAGTCCCCAACCTCGGCTTCAGAGTAAAAGCCATCTTTCCATTTTACTGTAGAAGCAAAACTTGTAATCGCCTCTTCAGGATGTTTCTTATAATTTTCCGCCAAGCTTCCAAGCATACTCACATTTACACCATTCAATTTACTCATGTTTAAGCTCCTCTATTATATATTTTTATATTATTCTAATCTAATTAAGTCTTTGCTTGTTCTTTATGACTTCTTAGGCGGGATCGCACACCCTTCATCCGTACATAATCCTTCACTAGAGGTTTCATCAGAAAGCATTTCAAACTTAGCTGCCGGATGCTCTTCTTCCCACACTTTCTCCAACACTTGAGAAAACGATTCTGTCGGTTGTGCCCCTGAAACTGCGTATTTTTGATTGAATATAAAGAACGGTACCCCGCTAATTCCAACTCGACGAGCCTCATCCTGATCTTTTCGTACTTCATCTGCATAGAGATCCTTCGTTCTCAAGACACCAAGTGCTTCTTCTCTATCTAATCCAACTACTTCTGCAATATCGGCCAAGGTATTATAATCTCCTACATCTCTTGATTCAGTGAAATGTGCGACAAGTAATTTTTCATTTAGCATTGTTTCTTTGCCTTTCGTTTTTGCCCATTTTAATAAACGATGGGAATCCAGTGTATTGGTAGGTTTTAGAGTGTCTAATTGAAAAGATAATCCTACGCTATTGGCTTGTTGAGTCAAGTGACTCATGAATTCTTTCGCTTGTTCTCTTCCACCGAACTTAGGGGCTAATTTATCTGCAAAACTTGTTCCATCATATGAGGAAGCGGACGGATCAAGTTCAAAGCTCTTGTATTCAATATTAATTTTATCTTTATAAGGCAATCCTTCTAGAGCTTTCTCCAGATTTTGTTTACCTATATAGCAGAATGGACATGCGATGTCAGACCAGATTTCAATATTCATGTGTATCCTCCCGTTTCAGTTAAAGTTATTCGTCAAACGCAACTAGAGCATTTACGCCATGTGCAAGAGCTGAACCTGCTTTTAATGCTGTAGCAACCATGATTGATTCAGCCAACTCTTCTTTAGTCGCACCGGCTTTTTTAGCGGCTTTGGTATGAATATCTATGCAATATGGACACCCCGTCGTATGGGCTACCGCAACTGCAATCAATTCTTTCTCCTTGGTACTGAGTGTGCCGGCTTTTAACGCTTGCTGATCAAAAGAACCAAAGGCTTTAAAGGAATCACTTAGTTGGGTGAACTCTCTCAGCCGATTAATATATGATGCACGATACAACTCATCGTCATCATTTCCATCATACGCGTTCAAAGCATTAACACCATGAGCCATTGCCGAACCTGCTTTGAGTGCTGTTGCAACCATGATTGATTCAGCCATTTCCTCTTTTGAAACACCATTTTTCTTAGCTTGTTTCACATGAGCTTCAATACAGTAAGGGCATCCTGTGGTATGAGCTATAGCGATTGCAATGATCTCTTTAAATTTAGCAGTTAACTTACCTTCAGCTAATGCTAATTTTTCAAAATTGATAAATGCCTTGAAGATCTCTGGAGAAACCGAATTGAATTCTCCAATACGTTTGAAATTTGATTTTTTAAATAAACTGTCTGTATGACTCATAGTAAATTCCTCAATTCATATGATTTGTTAGTGATATATGATTATATATTAAAATTAATATTCAATTGAATAATTGAATTATAAGACGTGTTGATACGTAAGTCAAGCATAAGCATGAGTAATCTGTAGTGTAGTTCCCTTTTAATATAAAGTGCTCAGTGCCTCGCGCGTAAACGGAAGTAAATCTTCTGTTTTTCCTTCGCGTATTTTATTCACCCATTCAGGGTCGGCTAACAATGCACGACCAACTGCGATCAAATCAAATTCTTCGCGCTCTAATCTCTCAACTAAAGCACCGATTTGGGTTGCTTTGCCATTTGCATCTTCCCCATTATCAAAGAAATCCAAGAAGTCAGCGTCGAGTCCAACAGATCCAACTGTAATGGTTGGTTTGCCCGTCAATTTTTTGATCCATCCTGAGAGATTCAAGTCAGATTCTTTAAAAGCTGGTTCCCAGAAGCGGCGAATAGAGGCATGAAAGATGTCTACACCTGCATCGACCAGTGGTGCTAAGAATTGTGCTAATTCTTCTGGAGTGTCGACTAGTTTTGCTGTATAGTCATCATATTTCCACTGTGAGATTCGTAGCGTAATGGGGAAGTCTGGTCCAACAATACTTCGACAAGCTGCAATAACCTCACTGGCAAATCGGGTACGATTGAGTATATCGCCACCATATTCATCGCTACGCGAGTTGGTTTTTTTCCAGAAAAATTGATCGATTAAAAATCCATGTGATGCCATAATCTCGATGCCATCAAAACCAACTTTTTTAGCATTGACTGCCGCCTGTTTGAAGGCTTCAACCAATTCGGAAATCTCTTGTTTAGTGTAATCATTGACGTTACCACGTGCACCCATGTGCCATAGTTGTGAGAAAATTTTACCGCCGACTTCGTGGACACCATCAACTACTTTTGACCATCCGTTTAGCGCCTCTTCTCCGTATAGGTGTGGTACATCCTCCTGCCATGCGGGCACATTAGAAGCAACATCAGGATGGTTAATAAATGTACCCTCTGTCAGAATAAGTCCAACACCATTTTCAGCTCTACGACGATAATACGCGGCGACATCCTCCCCGGGTACGCCATTCGGAGAAAAGTTTCGAGTCATTGGTGCCATAATAATACGGTTAGATAGTTTGAGATTTCCCATTTCGAATGGTTTAAAAAGAGCTTCCACAGATTGTGAATTGTTCATAATAACCTCCAGGTTTACTTACTTAATATATTTATTAATAAATGTTTATTTGAAATCGAATCCCTGATGCACTAACATTCGTACAGGTCGTTCTTTTTCATTATCTTGTACCTTCAACCGCACTTTGCAAAAAATGTTCTATCTCTTCGCGTGATTTACGAAGCTTATTGACATATCGAGTAAGCTCTTTACCATCGACATAGGCTACAAAACTTGGAATACCCATAATATTTTGTTCTTCACTTACAGTACCTACTTGATCTACATCAACTTCGATAAGATCCAGATCATTCGCAAATTTTTCTTCAACTTCAGGCATGAATGGATCAATAAATTTGCAGTCCGGGCACCAATCTGCTTTAAAGACAGCAACAGTGATTTTTGGGGAACGGATAGCTGTATCAAATTCTAACTTCGAGGTAATTTTTTTCATTTGTATAGTCTCCTTTTATAATGAATGGTTTACCATTCCATTTGATGTTGTTCAATATAGTTACTTGTCAGATCATCTCCAGCATCGATGGATACTTTACCCTCGGTACCTACCGGCACACCTGCTTTAACAAGTAGCTGACCAATGTGGCATTTTTCTTCTGCTTGTAGGAATAGTGCTTCGACTACAGCAATATCTTCCTTGGAGGCATCTGAGGATAAAACAACATGCGGACGATGTGTAATGCTCAGTTGGTTTCCTTGTGCTGTGTTCCCTTCTGTATCCATAAAGAATCCAGCAACGGGTACTTTCTTGCGATCTAACATATAAGCTAGAGTCAGAGCGTAACAAGCAATGGCTGAGGACATCAGAAGTTGTTGTGGATTAGCACCTTCTCCGCTTCCTCCTTTAGGAATAGGGATAGCAACTTGGGTTAGCAAATTGTCGCTTTTAATGCGACCAAATCCTTTTGCGTCTTTGAACCAAACCGTATTCATAACCATTTTTTGATCCGGCATTTTAATATGCTCCTTTCCCCACGTCTTTAATTATTTTCTAAAGAGTCGATAAACTTTTCACTATCCATGGCTGCCATAGCTCCAGATCCTGCTGCAGTAATAGCTTGACGATAACGAGTATCCTGTACATCTCCACAAGCAAACACACCTGGAATATTTGTCATAGATGTACCGGGAACTGTGACAATGTAGCCATTCTCATCCGTCTCAATTTGACCATTTAAAAATTCTGTATTCGGATGATGACCAATAGCTACAAATACACCGTGTGCGTCTAGAATTTCTTCTTCGCCTGAGACATTGTTCTGGACTTTCAATCCGGTCACTCCACGTTCACCAGCCACTACTTCAAGTGGGGTTTTACTTAAAGCCCACGCAATTTTAGGGTTTGAACGAGCGCGATCTTGCATAATTTTGGAGGCTCGTAGTTCTTCGCGACGATGCACCAAAGTCACTTTGGAAGCGAATCGTGTCAGAAAGTTTGCCTCTTCTAAGGCAGTATCGCCACCACCGACTACGATGAGTTCTTTATTTCTAAAGAAGAACCCATCACAAGTGGCACAAGTGCTCACTCCACGACCTACATTTTCTGTTTCACCTGGTATTCCTAAATATTTCGCACTGGCACCGGTTGAAATGATCAAAGTTTCAGTAATAATTTCACCTTTGCCCTCCACGTCCAGTTTAAACGGTCGGTTATTCAAATCTACGGCCTTTACCCAACCGTTAACAAACGTAGCCCCGAACCGCTCAGCTTGTTTACGCATATTATCCATTAACTCTGGTCCCATAATTCCTTCTGGAAACCCAGGATAATTCTCAATTTCGGTTGTGGTTGTAAGCTGCCCTCCTGGTTCGAGTCCTTCAATGACGAGTGGATTCATATTCGCACGAGCCAAGTATATTGCTGCGGTTAATCCCGCTGGCCCTGTTCCGACAATTACAGATTTGTACATATGTTATCCCTCCAAATTTGAGTGTGTATGACAATTACATATACGAATAACCTTTAATATTCAATTGATTAATTGAATTATAGCATTGTAGGATCTCTTCGTCAACTGTTCCTCATCAATTGACTGCAGGCGGGATATCCATAGATTGAAATGAATATTTGGAGTTAGAGTTCTTACTTAGATGCATTTTAACCTAATAACTTGACTTCACTCTGGTTGTTCATGTTAAAATTTTAATATTCAATTGAATCAATAAAGGGTTCCATTTAAAAGCGATTTCTAAAAATGAAGATTATAGTTTGAATTGAAGTTGGGGAACTCCCGTTGATATTAAAATAAGAATAGAGGTTGACGATAATGGAAGAATTATTGAATTCAGCGAAGCTTTTTAAAGAAGATTTATATAAACAATTGGCCAGAATAGGAAAATGTTTATCCAGTGATAAGCGTCTGGAGATTTTGAACCTGTTGTCCAATGGCTCTAGAACAGTAGAAAAAATAGCTGCATCTACAGATATGAATGTTGCGAATGTATCCAGACACCTTCAAGTTCTACTCGATGCCAAGCTGGTTAAATTCACGAAAAAAGGAACTTTTGTGATCTACTCTTTAGCTGATCCGGAGATCATCAATTTTCTGTCCTCTTTATGGCGAATTAGTGAGAAACAGATTCCTGACATCAGTAGAATGAAAGATGACTTTATAAACAATCTTGACGACATTCAAACACTTACTATGGACGAGGTCAGGGAGAGAATAAAAAATGATTCAATCATTCTGGTGGATTTACGTCCTAAAGAAGAATATGAAATGGATCATATTGCGGGAGCAATCTCGATGCCGATGGAAGAGTTAGAAGTATTCATAAGAGACATTCCAAAAAACACAGAGATTATCGCATATTGTAGAGGCCCATTGTGTGTCTACTCTGCATTAGCAGCACAGAAATTACAATCTGAAGGCTTTACAGCTTATCGTATGGAAGAGGGCTTGAATGAGTGGCAAGAGCACTTCCAATTACACTAAGCCGAATTCTAGGGTCACATGAAGAACAACCGATTTCAATACAGAGTAAAAAAAGGACTTCAAGGCCTGTACTAGGCTTTGAAGTCCTTTTCAGTTGTAAGAAACGGGAAATGATTTAGAGTTTTAATGAGCCCTATTATACAAGAAGGGACTCTTTCGGGTGAAACTGAGGCAAATACTGTTTATGTGCCTCAAGCAATTCATCCAACAAAGCTTTGGCCGAGTCTCCGCTTTGAACCAGTGGATTAGATGTAAATGCTTGCAGGGCCGTTGCATAGCTTCCTGTTACCGCAGCTTCAATCGTTAATTCCTCCATGGACTTCATTAGCTGTAATAATCCTCGTTGTGCGGGAGGAAAAGAACCGAAATGAATAGGCTCAGCACCATGGGAAGTAATCACACTGGTGATTTCAATGGCACTTTCCACTGGTAGGTCATTAATCGCTCCATTATTGCGTGTACTTACAACCATCTGGGTGCCTTTGTTGTTATAAATGGAGTTAATAATCTCACAGGCAGCATCACTATAATAAGCTCCACCTCGTTTTCCAAGTTCTTCTGGCTTATGATCCAATCCTGGGTCTTTGTAAAGTTCGAACAGACTTTCTTCTAAGCGTTTCACTACTTGTCCGCGAGTTCCTTCTCCCTTCGATTCTTCAAGTTCTTCTTGGATCATCGCATCAGTCATGTAATAGTAACGATGATAAGGACATGGAAGCATCTCTAGTTGTACAAGTTGTTCATGAAGGAATCTCATGTTTTTAATGTTTTCAACGATTTTCTCTGATTTTGCTTCGGGACCATACAATTTATCGATCGCTTGACGGGTAAGATCTTGGCCATTGTGTCCATAAATCTTGTGCCAGTGTAAATGATTAATCCCCGCAAATTTGAAAAATAATTCATCTTCACTCTTTTCAAGCACTGCGGATTCATTTTTCACAGCCACAATGGGTACATTACACAATCCAATAACCTTCTCCCACATTCCGTAACGAAGAACTGCTTCAGTAACCATGCCAGCTGGATTCGTGAAGTTAATCAGCCATGCATTTGGACAAAGCACTTTCATATCCTCAACGATATCTAGAATAACTGGAATGGTTCGAAATGCTTTTAGCATTCCCCCTGCCCCATTCGTTTCTTGACCAATTAGTCCGTATTTAATGGGTATCGTCTCATCTTTGATCCGTGCATCCATATGTCCTACTCGCAGTTGAGTGGTTACAAAATCTGCATCCCTCAAAGCTTCCTGTCTATCGAGTGTTAAATGAACCTCACAATCAATCCCTGCAGCTTTCACCATACGTTGAGCCATAGCGCCGACAATCTCAAGTTTTTCCTTGCCTGCTTCAATGTCTACTAGCCATAACTCTTTGATGGGAAGTTCATGATATCGTTTGATAAATCCTTCCACCAATTCCGGTGTGTAACTTGAACCCCCGCCAATAGTTGCAATTTTCAGACCTTTTTTCATATTGAACTCCTCCTAAAAAACTAAATTCAAACTATACTTGTACTGTATTTTATGTAATGCATTACATGTCAAGCATTACAAATAATCATGTACTGACTGTCTTCCTTTTCAACTTTGTGGCTGCTTAGGAAACATGATATGCTTGCTCCTAAGAGGTGGTTAGAGGTGGCGAATATTCACGATATTGCTCGCTTAGCAGGAGTATCCACAGCAACTGTATCAAGAGTAATTAACAATCGCGGCTACGTAAGTGATTTAACTAAACAAAGAGTTTTAGGAATCATCCAGGAGCTTGATTATGTTCCCAATGCTAATGCGATCTCTCTAAAAAAAGGGAAAACTCGTCAGATTGGAATAATAACGGTCTCTTTTAGTCCCATTATTATTAATTTTGTTCGTGCATTCACTCTAATAGCTGAGAAGAACGGATTTAACATCACTCTTTTTATCACGAACGAAGATGCTGAAAAGGAACTTGTAGCCCTGGAAATGCTGAAACGAAAGCAATTGGATGCTATTGTATGTATGATACGGTCCAATGATTGGAATGTGATTGAATCCTATGCCAGATATGGTCCCATTGTGACTTGGCAACGTCTTCAAAACGAGAATCTTCCATCTGTCTTTATGGATCAATTCCATGCCTATTGGACAGGTCTTGAACATCTTCATTCCAAAGGTTACCGAAAAATACTTAACATATATCCAATGTCTAAAGGATTGAATACAAAGGAACGGATTCGTGCCCATACTGAATTCATAAAAAAACATAATATCATGTCGTATCCCTTTCCTCATTTCGAAGATAAAACTGTTGTTCGAGATGGTGAGGAAATAGCTGAGTGGTGGGTATTGCAGGAAAATAGACCTGATGCTATTTTTTGTGCTAATGATGAAGTGGCAGCTGGTCTTGTGACAGCTTTGCGTCGGTTAGGTTTTTCCATTCCGGGAGATTTGGGGATTATGGGTTTTGATAATACGGAAGTCGCTCACTTGCTTGATTTGACAACGATTGACTATCCAGTTGTTCAGCAAGCTGAGAATGCGTTTCTCATTTTGCAAAATGGGTGGAATAACACGAGCAATAAGCTAAACCCTTTATCATATAAGTTAGTTGAACGTCGCTCGACATAACACTGTATCTGTATTAAAGCTTAGGACCTATCTTAACTTATAAGAAAAACCACTTGTTCAACTTGAACAAGTGGTTTTAGGCATACATTGCGATTTTTCTGCAAATCGTGCTATCTCTACTGGAGATACACCTTTATTCAGAAATATTCAGTACAGCACGAAAACGAGTGGATGCTGACATCATTCTATCATAAGCTTCGCTAGCACGATCTAATGGATATGACTCAATCATGGGACGTGTATCTGTCAGTACACTGAAATTAATCGTTGCTTGGATTTCTTCCGCTCCACCTGTTAACGTACCTTTGACTGTGCCAGGTCCCTTCAAAAAGTCCATTGCTGATAATTCTAGTGGATCAGTGGAAGTTGTCACAATGATAAGCTCGCCGTCTTGACCCAAACCGTTGATCAAAGAGGAAACAGCCTTTGCGTTAGGTGCAGTTGCCAGGATAACTTTGGCACCGCCTAATGCTTGCAATGCCTCAGCTGGATCTTCTTCGGCCGAATCAATGTAGTGATGAGCTCCAAGTTCACGTGCAAGAGCTTCTTTGTCATTTCCTCGTGAAATAGCCACGGTGCGGAATCCTGCCTTGCTTGCAAACTGAACGGCCAGATGTCCTAGCCCACCAATTCCCTGAATTGCTACCAGATCACCAGGACGAGCTTTACTATTTTTGATGGCACTAAACGTTGTTTCACCAGCACACATTAGTGGAGCAGCTTCCATCACCGAAATTTCATTTGGGATACTAGACAAACTGTCTTCATATGCAACCATGTACTCCGCATATCCACCGTCCATCGTTAATCCGGTAACATGGCTATGTCCCGCATGCCATCCAATGCCAACACGTGCTCCAATTTTCCATTTTGATGCGCCTGCTCCAAGCTCATCAACGATTCCTATCACTTCATGTCCAGGGATACGAGGATAGGCTGACGCCGCACCACCCATCGCCATTGAGTCTCCATTGCATACGCCGCAAGCTTCAACGCGGAGTAACACTTGCCCTTCTGCAGGCTGCGGAACTGGTACTTCAACTAACTGCATTTTTTCTCCTGCAGCTGGAATTTGCATGGCTTTCATCTTCTTCATAAATATACCCCCAAAGTTTTAGAATGATGGAACTTTTTATATAGCGTTATAAACCTCATCTAATCTTGCTTTTAATTGCTCAAATTGGACAAACCGACCGTCACGAAGATACTCCCTTTGGTCATAAAACAAGATAATCGTGGGGACAGTAAAAGTTAACAATTTGCCGGCCACTGCTTCTACTTGACTAGCATCGATATGAGCAAGCTTTATTTCTGGATAATGGTTAAGCAATTCTTTCAGTTTGGGATAAATTGCATGACATACGCTACAATTATCTTGAGACACATATAGCATACTTAGTCGATTATTCTGAATAAACGTATCTATTTCATTCACTGAAGTTATTTCTTGGACATTTGTCATAAAATCACGCCTTACTGTATGTTATTCGGAACATATATGGGTACTGCTCCAATCATATTCATTACAAAATTGTTCTGAATTTCTCTGCTGATTTTGACTCCATTCAATGAATTGAGTTATCGTGCCTACTAATAAATACAAATCATAAAATCCCTGTTTTCGTAAAATACGTATAGCTTTTATTCCTTTAAAATAGTTATTGGTCAGTATAATTACGCTATCTTCGGGGGTCAAATTTTCTTTTCCCCAAACATAAGGCAATCGTCCTATAGAGATATTAATGGAATTTGGAACGTACTCTTTTTCAAAATCAGAACTATCTCTTATGTCGAGGCATTTAGTATGATCAGGCACCAAGATTAGGTTTGATTTTAACGATAAAACCGTTACGTTACGTATGAAGCGGAGATATTTATATATCCAGTAAATCAGTATAAGAACGATTATAAGGACATATATCATATGGTTGCCTTGGCTGAAACCGGACTTCCGTAAGCATTCCACTCGTGAACGCCTTCTTCTATTCGGTATGCTCTAAAACCCTGTTCTTGGATATAATTCACAGCTTGAGATGCAATAGAACAAAAAGGTCCTCGGCAATAGGCAGCAAGTTCTACATCTTTATTTAATGTTTGTAGAAATACTTCTAACTGTTCTAAGGGTACAGAAATAGCACCTGGAATGTGAGATGTTTCATACTCCTCAACGGGACGAAGATCTATGAGAACGAGGCTATCTTGCTTCATTTTAAGCATTAGGTCGTTTTTACTCATATTGCGAACTCCTTCATATTGTACTTCCAGTTCATCTTTAATCAGCTTAATGTCAGCGAGTCTGTCCTCGCATATATTCCACAATGAGGACAAAAACTGTGTTACAGATGAGTCACTGATGTTATATATAACAAACGTACCTTTTTTATGAAATTTAACGAGCTTAGCTTCCAGCAAAATCTGTAAGTGACGGGATACATTCGCCACGCTCATACCTGTTTGAGTAGCTAAACTATCAACAGATTTCGGTCCGTTTGACAAGATATCCATAATCTCAAGTCTTTTATCACTCGATAAACATTTCCCAATTCGAGCAAATTGTTGATATAAACGTTCTTTAATATCTGATTTAGAACATGTAACTTCCATTTTAAACACTCCTTTCTTTGGTTTGGACTTATCATCCTGTCAATTCTTATGTTGAAAAGAACGACAGTTCAGATAAATCCTGATCCGTCGTTCTCTTCACATAGGTTCAAGAACAATATTAACAACTTACTTATTTTGAATTGAGCAATCCTTGAATTTTTTCTTTAAGAGCTTGTTTTTGATTCACACCAATCATGGTCTCAGCTAATTTGCCATCTTTAAATAAGAGAAGCGTTGGAATACTTCTAACTCCGAATTGCTGTGCCAATTCGAGTTCCTCATCAACATTGACTTTGGCAATGGTCGCTTGCCCAGCCAAATCATCAGCTAGATCATTTACGATTGGAAGTTGCACTTGACAAGGTGGACACCATGGTGCCCAGAAATCGACTAAAGTCACTCCCGTGTTAACGTTCGATTCAAAATTTTGTTTTGTTAATGATACTGCTCCCATAATATAATCCCCCTCATTTAATTTATCAATTATTCAATCGATTAATTGAATTATACGTTTGAAGTTGAATTGTGTCAACCCTCTCGAAGAGGTATAAAAGGAATCTCTCAACTCTAGACAAGGACAATCGTTAACCTAAATGCAAAAAAAGCCGCTACATTAGCGACTTTAGATTTGAAATGTTCTTCAATTATTGGTTACATTGATGGAACCAACACGTATTAGGGCTTTCAGTTAAGTTTTTTGACCATTCGATACAAAGATACAGTAGATTTTACTACTTCGGATGTAATTTCATAGCCCAGTTTGGCGTATAGTTTGGCAGCGAGACGATTCTCTTTTTTGACTGTAAGGGAACTTAGGATATACCCCTGTTTAATCGCCTGCTCTTCTGCATGTTGAATGAGTTGGGAGCCTATTCCCATGCCTCTGCTTTCAGGCATAGCTGCAAGAGTTGCAATATGGTGCTCTCCTTCGAATCCTTCTTTCAGTGTGAGTGTTGAGAATAAGGCTCTTGGATGCATTAGATTACGAGTGCGTCATAACTTGCTTGGCACTTGAAGTTAGCTACGGTTTACCGTTCGGACTATTATAAGTGGGAAAAAGTAGACAGGCGACAAGTGAACGTAGACAAAAAGAACATGAATTGGAATCGCATCTGCTTGCCCTTCATGTGTTCATCTCTACTTGGTTACCTTCGAATGACAGTGACTTTACGGAGAGAAGGCCTGAGAGTTAACCACAAAAAGGAGTATCTTGATTAATCAAACAACTAGGGATTTGTTTTGTCATTGGAAAAAAGCGGTCGATTCTTTGGGAAACCATTAACTGAAACAACTCGGCATACTAGGAAGTCAATACAGGCGCGGGAATTGCCTGGACAAATGCCTGTACCCTAGTCTTTCTTCTCTCATTTAAAGACCGAGAAAATACAATTGAATGAGGCAGCAAATAAATACTCACACCCTATTCCTCTATGATTAAACATTCATCAAATCGGCAATAACGAACATCATTGTCCGTATACTGTTGAATACCCTAATAATACGTATATTTCTCTCAAGAATTCTTTTAGCCTCAATAAATTGTTACAGCGGCCCCTTTGAAACCGTAACCTCGACCACGCTTACAATTTATTGGAATAATCAAGACTTGTAATTGTAAAAGTATCATTTTTCGTTGCATAGCACAGTTTGAAAGCGTATTCAAATATACTACACTGGGTAATGATAGCAGAATTGAGAAAGGAGAGTTATAAGCAACTCACCACAAAATAGTGAATGTACACTGCCCGTTCGGTACATTCACTGTTTTCGCAGCTATGAAAGCTATTCACACCATACTTGGATGAACTTAAGGAGGTCACACAGTGAACATAAGAAAACGGATCATGTCTGCTACACTTGCATTACTTTTATCATTTACCCTCTTAAACACGCCGGCAAAGGCGAATTCCACAACTGCTGAATCAGCCCCTACCTTCGCTAAGGGTGCAGATGTAAGCTGGCTGCCGCAACTGGAGGCTTTAGGGCAGAAATTTTATAATGACAAAGGAAAAGAAGAAGATCTTCTCCAAATTATAAAGAGTCACGGGATTGATTCGATCCGTCTGCGCGCCTTCGTTAATCCTTCGGACGACCCTTCCAATGGTCACAACAGCACTGAAGAAGTAATTGAGATGGCTTCTCGTGTAAACGATTTGGGATTCAGGGTCATGATTGACCTGCATTACAGTGATTCGTGGGCTGATCCCGGCAAGCAGCATACGCCAAAGGCATGGGAAGGTTCGGATCTGGAGAAGTTGAAGGCCCATGTCTCCGAATATACGACCGAAGTTATGGAAGGTCTGAAGGAAGCCAGCGTAACACCGGAATGGATTCAGATTGGTAACGAAATTAACAATGGTATGCTGCATCCAATCGGCGCTTATAGCAATACTACTAACTTGGTAGAGCTACTTCAGTCAGGGTCGCATGCGGCTAAAGAAGTTTTTCCCGAAATTAAAGTTATTATCCACCGCGCTAACGGAGCAGATAAAGGTGTGATCGACTATTACGATGGTTTAGTAGAGGCTGGCCTTAAGGAGAGCGACTACGATATTATCGGTCTCTCCTATTATCCGGATTCGGTCTATACCACTTCTATTGATGAACTGTCTGAAAACATGAATACGCTTGCTGAGAAATTCGGCAAGGAGGTGATGATTGTTGAAATCGGTGGCAATGTCAGCAAAAATGAAGATAACGTGTATAACATGCTCGTAGCCACGCAGCAGAAGTTGAAAGAGGTGCCGAGCAATCTGGGATCCGGTATTTTCTATTGGGCTCCTGAAGGTGTCTTCTTCGGTTATCCGCTTTCGGCCTGGAATTCGGATGGTTCCCCTTCCCTCGCCATGGATGCCTTCCTGGACGATGCTGAAGAAGTGAATCGTCAAAAGGTAACTGGCGTGAAGCTAGACAAGAGTACAACGACGGTTGAAGTAGGTGATACCGATCGCTTGCGGGCCACTATTGCTCCTAAAGATGCTACCTATCAAGGGGTTACCTATACCAGCTCTAACCCTGACGCTGTAAAGGTAGATCGTTATAATGGAACTGTGTCCGGGCTTGCCCAAGGGAAATCAACGATTACAGTCACCGCCTATGAAGGGAAATTCACCGACAGCGCCGAGGTTGTTGTCATCCCAAGCTCCAATGCCATTGAAAATCCTGGCTTCGAGAACGGATTAAGCGGTTGGGACGTGACGGATAATGACGCTGTAAGCGCAGGAACCGATATGTATTCCGGTTCATCGGCACTACATTACTGGAGCGCACCAGCTACGGAATTCACTGTTTCGCAGAAGCTTACAGGACTCGAAAACGGAACGTATGAGCTGTCTGCCTGGGTTTCGGGTGGGGGCGAGGAAGAAATCGCTGAGATATTTGCCGGTGAACAGAAGCAGAGCTTTAGTAATACGGGCTGGACGCAATGGTCTAACCCCACAATTGAAATGATTGAAGTTACAGATGGAACCTTGAATATTGGTGCCAATCTGAAGTATTCCGGCGGACAATGGGGAAATATCGATGACTTCAAGCTTGTGAAGAAAGCGGAAGCCATTCAAACGAAGAACCTGACCGTAAACGGCAATACCGCTTCATGGTACTTGAGCGGAGAGCAACCGACATCGTTCGGGGATAGCGTCGGCTCCAAGGCATTCGACTTTGGCGATGAGCAGCCGATCGACTTTACACTGCTCCATGAAATTTCTGGTCTTGCACCAGGAACATATACAATGGAAGCCAAAGTATTTGGCGATAAAGGCGAGCCTGATCAAGGATCTGTTATGTACGCCGTATCCGAAGGACAGACCTACTCCCTTCCGCTTACCTATAGAGGAAGCACCTGGGAGAAACCGGCTACGTTAAGCCTGAAGCATGTTCACGTAGGCGACGAAGGCATTGCTGAAGTGGGCTTTACTGTAAAAACAAGCTCGGACGAGCATTTTGGCTATCTGGATGATATTACCTTTATACGCGCCAGCGAAGATATCACCCGCGCCGAATTTGCATCCCTGCTCGTTCGTGCACTTGGCGTAGAATCATCCACTTCTAACCCGTTCGCGGACGTTAAATCCACACAATGGTATGCTGGTGATGTGGCCGCCGCATTTAACGCCGGTCTTGTGCAGGGCTACGGCGCAACCAGCTTCGTACCTGAAGCGAGAATTACCCGGCAAGAGCTGGCAGCCATTCTGGTGAAAGCTTATGCGGTGAAGACGGGAAACACAGCACCAGCGGGTTCTTCTGTTTCCTTCTCCGATGCCAAACTGATTAGCGGATGGGCTAAGGATGATGTAGCCACTGCTGTATCGCTTGGATTACTTGATGGCGTAACGAGCAAAAGCTTTATGCCGCAAGCCTTTGTCAGCCGTACTGAATCTGAGCAGGCAATCGCTGCTCTTCTGAAACAATAATTGTAATGATTCAAAGGGGGCCCAAACGTCATGTTAATGGCGTTCGGCCCCCCTTTGAGCTTAAATACAGAATCTAACCCTTATTCCGTCGTAAAATGTAGGAACCGTTAACAGGCAAATCGATCCGGCCAGATCTGGCTTCACCCGTTTCAGCATCCACGTATCCGTCTTGATGCAGATCAATCCCTGCTTCAGTTCCTGAGAAGTTAAGTAAAAACACATAATCCGTATCTCCATCTGTTCGTAGTTGAGCGGTGACTCCCTCGGGAAGCTTACAATCGATCGAACGCCGAACACCTGCTTCCTCTACTAGCTTGCCGTAGAACGCCTGATAGAACGTATCCTCGCTAACTCGCGCTGCAAGATAATATGCTTTTCCGTCACCTAGACGATTCACGGTGAGTGCCGGACGTCCTGCGTAGAAGTCGTCACCATAAACAGCAAGTACTTCTGCTGTCTCCGCGTGAATCAGATCGCACAGCTCATGCACTTCAAAGGAACCTTCCAGGCCCAGTGCATTGTCAATGTTTAACACAATAGAATTACGGTCGTTATCATGTAGCCCTTCGAGCTCTTCAGACCATATGCCGACTGTTGTGCGCAACGGACCAGGGAAACCTCCCAGATGACACAGATCATTCTCATCAACGATTCCGCTCCAATAGGTGACAGCTACGGTACCTCCATTTCGCACGAACTGTTCAATCTTCTCCCCTGTCTCTTGACGGAGAAGGTATGCCATTGGTAATACGATTAATTTGTAGTTGGAGAAGTGATCATTTGACCCGATAATATCGACAGGTACGCCCATTTCCCATAATGCACGGTGATGCTGAGCCACGGTCTGTTCATAATGCAATCCACCATTACGCGGACCTTGTGCATCATTAATGGCCCAGCGATTATCCCAATCACACAAAATGGCTGCTTCGGCCGGAACAGGAGTACCAATTACATCAGACAGTCCTGCAAGGGTCCTTCCTAGGTCAGCAACATCCTGGAATACGCGTGTATGCTCGTGACCAACATGATCCACAACAGCGCCATGGAATTTCGCGCTGGAGCCACGACTCTTGCGCCACTGGAAGTATTGCACTGTATCTGCTCCGTGAGCTACAGCCTGTAATGAAGAAAGGCGATGCATCCCTGGACGCTTTAATTTACTTACTGCTTGCCAGTTGGTCAAACTTGGTGTGCTTTCCATAAGCATAAACGGTTTTTTCTTTAAGCTACGAAACAGGTCGTGATTAAAGGCAAACCAAGATGCTACATTTCGATCAGAAGGAGCTTCGTGCCATTTAGGATATGCATCCCACGAGATTATGTCGAGTTCATCAGCGAACGTACGATAATCCAAACCGTAGAACCAATCCATCATATTCGTTGTACATGGCAGTTCCGGGTTAGCAACTTTTAAGGCATTTACCTCATGTTTATAGAAATCCAACGTTTGATCGGATACAAAACGCCGCCAATCCAGGTTTTGTCCGTGTACCGCATTCTCTCCATGGGGTGCTGGAGATTCTACTTGGGACCAATCCGTATAGGTATGACTCCAAAACGCTGTCCACCATGCGCGATTCAACTTGTCAATTGATCCGTATTTGGCTTTCAGCCAGTCTCGAAACGCAGATTGACAGTAATCACAGTGGCATTCGCCTCCTAATTCGTTGGAAATATGCCAACCGAGTATTGCAGGATGATTTCCGTATCGTTCAGCAAGTTTTGTATTCATAATCGTTGTTTTCTTACGATATACGGGTGACGTATAGCAATGATTGTGACGCACACCAAACAGATTGCGAACTCGGTTCGCCTCAACCCGAAGGACTTCAGGATACTTCTGGGCCATCCATGCGGGTCTGGCGCCACTTGGTGTAGCCAACCATGCGTATATGCCATTCGCTGCGAACGTATCAAGTACATGATCCATCCATTCAAAATTAAAATGACCTTCCTCCGGTTCCAAAGCCGACCATGCGAAGATCCCGATAGCCATGACGTTGCAATTGGCCAGTTTCATAAGCCTGATATCTTCTTCAAATACCTTGGGATCGTGTAACCATTGATCTGGATTGTAGTCGGCGCCATGCATAAATGCTGGCAGCTTGCTGCTAATGGGAGGAAATTTATTTGCCATCTTATTGTATCTCCTTTGTTGTTTATTCTATAAAATGCGTATTCAAAAAGTACGGTTTTGAAAAACCTTCAAAAAGAAAGAGGGGAAATTCTCCCCTCAAGTTAAACCTTCCGTTTTATTGCTTCGCAAGGAAGGCGTCAATCTGCGACTGCATTTCTTGCTGGACTTTATCTATGCCCGCAGCCTTGAGCTGAGCATTCAAATCAGCCAAGCCTTTCTCTGTATCCTGTACAAGTCCATACTCCAACGGAATTCCATAACGCACCATAATGTTGCTGATATTGGCTACTTCCGTTTTAACCTTTGAGTCATCAAACACAAATGTTTCTAATGGGTAATGATATACATCTTCCTGCCAATTGTTAAAAATGTCGTCGGCTTCTTTCGGATAAGAAGCGTCCTGTCGATTCAGATATGAGTTCCAGCCCCAGTTGGAGAAGCCAGTGTAATTACCAGAGCTTGGTGCAGGCGTAAACTTGTCCTCCCCTTCAGGATTATAGTGTGTGCCCGTGATTCCATACATGCTTAGATCATGAATCTCCTGATCATTCTGCAAAAGGTCGATTACCATCAACGCCCGTTCTGCATGCTTGGAAGTGGAATGGATGGCAATTCCGTTCTGGGTCGAGATGGCTCCGAGTTTTTTGTTTTCTGGTGTTATATCAGCAATGGCGAACTCCATATCAGGAGTATCTCGACGGGCTTCCGCCAGATTGAATCCTGTTGTTCCGAGATTATGTGCATAGGAGGAAACTTTACCTGCTTTCATGTCCTGCCAAATATCATTTTTGTTGGTTACAACATTTTTTGACCATGCTCCGTTATCAGACAAATCTTTATAGAAACCAAGCAACTCCTTAAACTCTGGTGTTTCATAGACATTAAACACTTGTCCTGTAGCATCATCCAATTTGTACGTTAATGGAATACGCAAGTCGACAACCTTGAAATCATTGTTTTGCTCAAGAGCAATCTGATCAAGCTCATGCCATCTCCAACCATCCGCGCCTTTAGCTCCAAATGGTGTGATGCCCTGTTCATTTGCAGCAATAGTCTTGAGATAGTTTGCATAGGATTCCAAGCTGTTGATCTCTGGAAGGTTGTGCTTCTGACGAAGGTCCTCGCGGTATAGCACGACTTTGTTCGTCACTTCCAGGTTATTGTTTGGCACCATATACAATTTGTCGTTAATTTTTGCCTGGTCCCACGATACTTTTGGCATTTCGGCCCACGTCTGAGGTGCATATTGCTGTAACATGTCCTCTGTGATTTCCTTGAAACCACCTTTAATAGCTTGATCGTTATAATACGCCCAGCTTGATGTATACACGAGATCGAAATTTTCATTAGCCGCAAATTTCAACGGATACTTCTGACTCCAATCGGACCAGTCCAGGAATTCGACTTCAAGCGTTGTATTAATTTTCTCCTTCAGCTTTTTGTTCAGCTCACCGAAGACCAGATCATAATCGACTGGTTTGCCGCCAAGTAGAATCATCTTCAGTGTAACTTCATCCGTGGTTCCACCCGAACCAGAGTCTGAACCTCCTGCATCCTGGTTTCCTCCATTGCCGGAGCAAGCAGATAATGCCATGGATAGAACAAGAACTAGGGCAAGCAGCCAAAAAGCTTTTTTATTTTTGTGTTTCATCGTTGTATCCCCCTGTTAAGTAAATATGAATGCATTAACATTATCCTTTGACAGCACCGATCGTAAGTCCTTTTACAAAATAGCGCTGAATGAACGGATACACGAGCAGGATCGGTCCAATCGCGACAATGGTCATGGCCATTTTAAGACTTTCCGTTGGAATCTGCAGATTCACAACAGCGCCTGATGCGACCATCGCTTTACGCATCCCGTCCATGTTACCCAACATTTTATACAGATAGTATTGCAACGGCATGAGATTTTCATTGGTGATAAACAGCATCGCGTGATACCAGTCATTCCAGTAGCCCAGTGCGATGAACAGACCGATGGTGGCCAGCGCAGGTTTGGTCAAAGGCAGAATGAGTTTCACATAAATTAGAAAATCTCCTGCCCCGTCAATCTTGGCAGATTCCGTAATTGCATCGGGAATGCTGTTCATGAACGATTTCATGACAATAATATAAAATACATTCAGTAACATAGGGAGCACTAGGATCAGAAACGTATCTTTTAATTGCAGATAGTTAACGATCATGAGATACCATGGAACCAAACCACCACTGAACAACGTAGTGAAGAAGAAGAAAAATGAGAACCCGTTCCGCCATTTAAAATCTTTTCTTGCCAATGCATATGCCGTCATCGATGTAAGGAACAAACCTACAACGGTTCCGACAACCGTAACGCTGATGGTTACTGCATAAGCTCTGATTAATTGTCCCGGGAATTCAAAGAGCAACTTGTATGCTCCCAATGAAAACACCGAAGGAAAGAGTTGATATCCATCCTTAATGATGCTGCTCTCTTCTGTCAGTGACGACGAAAGTACAAGTATAAAAGGAACCAGACAGAAGAGCGAGATTACGGTAAGTAGGAGGTAACCGATGATCTGTAGCAACTTTTCATCCCGCCCTGTCCGGCCAGGCGTCTTGCTAGTTGTTAATTGTGCACTCAAAGGGTTTCTCTCCTTTCAATTTTGTTGGCTCTTGAATTGGTTTATCTTAGAATAGTGCGCGATCTTTGTCGTATCTACGTACTACATAGTTAGCGATCAGGATGGTGACGAAACCAAGGATCGACTGATAGAATCCGGCAGCGGATGACATTCCAATGTCATTGGATGAAGTCAACGATCTGAATACGAATGTATCAATAACATCCGTGTTAGCAAATAACAGACCATTGTTGCCGACCATATTGTAGAACATTCCGAAATCGCCGCGGAATATATTACCGATAGATAACAACACTAGAATAATTACTGTTGGGAACAAGTTAGGGATCGTGATTCTGAATATGCGTTGAAACACATTTGCTCCATCAATCTCTGCTGCTTCATACATCTCAGTGTCGATGCTGGTGATGGCAGCGAGATACATAATTGAACCGTATCCAATGGCTTTCCATGCCGATACGATAACCAGTATGTATGGCCAATAAGCTGCTGTGTTGTAAATATCGATCGGTTCCATGCCGAACGTGTTAAGAATAACGTTGATCAGACCAAAGTCATAGCTGAACAAGTTGTAGGCGATTGCGCCGACAACGACCCATGATATGAAATAAGGTAGGAACAACATGGTTTGGAAGAGTTTGCGCGACCACTTATGCGCAACTTCGAATAGTAATATCGCCATTGTAATCTGAAGCAGGTTATTTACGATAATGAAGGCAATGTTGTACAATGCCGTATTTCGAGTTACCTGCCAAGCCTGTCCAGACTCGAAAAAGAAGCGGAAGTTATCCAGCCCATTCCAGGGGCTACCAAAGATCCCACCGTCATACGTGAACTGTTTAAAGGCCAAAACAATGCCAGCCATTGGAATATAAGCGAACACGATAAAAAACAGTACAGCTGGAAGAAGCATCAGCAGTAATGTCCGGTATTTCACCAAATCCCCCCAAAAGCCGTTTCGATTCATAGATGTCACCCTCTCTTTATAACCGTATTTCGGTTAGCGTTATGTTACTTTGATTATAGGCTTTTCGAATCATCACCTAACATTAAGTTAAGCAACTAAAAGTAATATGCAATCCACGATTTAATGAAGAAAACGCCGGAGCATAAATGCCTCGGCGCTTGTTGAGATCTAAATATTATGTTTCTTCCGATATTCACCTGGAGACATCCCGGTGGACTGTTTGAATTGACGATTGAAATAAATAATGTTTTTGTACCCAACCCTTTCGGCAATCTCATAGATTTTGAGCGAAGGGTCACCAAGCAACTCGCGTACGCGTTTCATCCTAAGATCAAGCAGAAAATCACTGAAATTCATTCCGGTTTCTTCCTTGAACAGATGACCCAAATAGTTTGGAGAAAAGGCGAAATGAGCCGCTACCTCTTTCAGTGTTACTTTACATTCAATTCTTTCTTTGGCGTAATTCAAGATGTTCCTAATGAGCTTGCGATTAGTCTTTGATCGTTCCATAAAAAGCTTCTCGGACAATTCAAAGAATCGTCGCCGCAACCACGATAATACATCACTCACCGTCTCAAAGTGGAACAATACTTGTGGCTGATGAGACTCCCATTGCAGCAATTCATATAGGTTCTCGTTCAATTGTTGCAGATCTGCATGTAGCTTGGATGTGATCCGAATGATCAGATTATAGACGTCATTCATCTTGTGCAACGGTCGGTCACGTCCAAAAATTTGGAGCAGGCAGTCATCAATGCCAACCAGGTCATATGATAGAATCGCCTTCATCATCATTTCGATCATCTCTTCCAGATTCTCAGAAGCCTTAACACTGGATGGAGGCTCGGTTACATCCCTGATGAGTCGGTTCTTGCCAATTAGCCATTTAGCATCTAGAGCTGTTATCGCCTGTTGGTAAGATTCAGGCAGACCTCGCCAATCATCGGTAGACTTGCCATATCCGACAGTAATGGTCAGAGGAAATGCAGTTGCTACGGCCAGAATCAATTCTTCCAGCAGGATGACATTTTCCTCTTCCGTTCCTTTTGCCAACATAATAAATTGATAATCCGAGTGACTTGCGATAATTGTACCTAATCCACTCTCCGTTGCTAAGGTCTCAATATAACTCATGATGTCTCCGGACAGTCGCAGCCGATTATCTGCAGACATATCAAGCATCTTCCACTCCACATCATCCATCTCAATGATTGCTACAGCAGCCCCGTTACTGACAAGTGGTTGTATGAATTGCTGCATATGATTGTCGATCTGTTCGCCAGATCGAGAGCTTAGCCAGCGGAGAAGCAGTGCTTGACTGGCAAGAGACAGGACCTCATCATTGGTTTTCATTCTCTCTTGTTCCTGACTGATCTCACTACATTGCTGAACAAGAATATTTTGAAGTTCGTCATTATCAACTGGCTTCAATAAATAACCGGAAGCGTGAAGTGACAATGCCTCCCTCGCATAGTCGAAGTCTTCATGCCCACTAATAAAAATGATTTTCAGTTGAGGATGTATTTTTTTTGCCTTTCGTGCGAATTCAATCCCTGTCATAATCGGCATGCGAATATCTGAAAGGAGAAGATCGATCTCCAACTTCTGCAATAACTCGAGTGCGACAAATCCATTATTTGCTGTTCCAACGACTTCGAGTGGCAAACCACTGCCGACTACCCTGCGCCTGAGCCATTCCAAGTCTATTCTCTCGTCATCTACGAGCATCACCTTTAAAGTCATTCTGTCCCCTCCGTCTTACCATGTGTCTGTATCGATAGTTGGCTCTGCCGGCAGTAGAATTCGTACGGTCGTTCCGCCGCCGTACACACTTCCGATTTCTAAACCGTAGTTGTCTCCGTACCGAAGTTTGATTCTTTCATTCACATTTTTTAACCCGTAACCACTTTCCTGACCTGTTACATTAAGCATGGACTGGGCCGTTTCGGGCTTCATGCCGACTCCGTTGTCGATTACGTTCAGTTCAATCAGATTGTCTAGCCTACGGCCCTCAATACGAATTGCGATTGTGTCACCATACCACGCATGTTTAAAAACATTCTCAACAATAGGTTGAAGAATCAACTTGATAACCGGAACGTCTAATATGCTGGGATCCACGTCTACACTGAAAATAAATGCATCGACATACTTGACTCGTTGAATATTCATATAGGATTCAACCTGCTCCAGTTCTTTCACAAGCGGTATTACGATATTCCCCTCGTTCAATGTTAGACGGTAGAATTTCGATAATCCTTTGACCATCTCCGTAACTTGAGCCGTTTCTCCCAAATTAGCAAGGCTGCTAATGGTAGAGAGCGTGTTGTATAGAAAGTGTGGATTAATCTGGGCCTGTAATGCGTCTAGTTCGGCCTGTTTACGTTGGACACCCTGAACGTAGACGTTACTGATCAACTCTTGAATATTGGTGGCCATGGAGTTAAAGGCATCGGCGATTTGACTGAATTCATCATTGCCACGGAAACGAAGCCGTTTCTCAAAACTACCATTCTCGAAAGCACGGACAAGCGTAATGATTTTTCTCATTTTGCGCCCTGAGAGTCTGGCCACGAGGAATCCGATCAACATCATGACAACAAAGCTAATTGTACATACGGATAAGATGATTTTTTGGAGACGTTGAGCGTCTTTTTGTAAATAATCATGGGGCACCCAGGTTTCAATGACAAAGTCCGTTCCCGGCACAACTTGTTTGAGTGTCAAATATGAAGATGAATTGGCTGCTTCTGGATCTGTGCCTCCACGCTGGTACATAACCGCCCCCGTAATTCCGTCAACGAGTCGCATGGAGATGCCATCTTTTTCTGGATACGTTACATAGTTTCCAAGCAGATCAGCAAACCCTACTGTGATCCGTAGTATACCGCTGTTGTGATAATCGTTGAAGGACAGCATGCGACGTACATGAGATATTTGATTTAAGTCACGATCCGACTGGACCTGCATCCACCGATTATCGTTTCCCTCAAAGATATGCTGAGCCCAGCCGCTGTCCTTAATTTCAGAGGAAGACAGAATGTAATAATCACTCTCCTTCAGCGGCTTGGTGAGGTCATCCCCTTCTACAATGTTCAGGTCGTTATTATTGGCGTATAGAACAATTCGTATAGGATTGCCGAACAGCTGCAATGGAGATTGCATTTTGGGTATGATCTCATCAATCATGGTCAAATAGATGTCGTGTGGCTCTCCTTTCTTCTGTAATGCTCTCTGAAAGGGGGCGCTGCTAAACAGATTATCCGAGATACGTTGTATCTCATCCAGTTGATATTTTAAATTATTACTCGTCTGTGCCATTGTCGTCCGAATATTAGTCTCGGCGATTTCTGTCCTTGAATTGGTGAGCATCATAAAGGAAACATAACCGATGACGGCGTCTGTCACTAGAACAAGCAACAAATAGGTAATCATCATTTTATAGGTATAAGGAATTATTTTGCCTTTTCGTGTTGTTCGGATCATATATATCTCCCGTTTCATCGGATGTGTATTCTGTATATGAAGCAGTATATCTCAGACAGTACCAGGGTAATAGAGTTTGTTCAATATTGTACCGTTCCTTAGACGACGGAGAGACCGATCTCAATTCGATCGGTCCTCATAAGATTTCATTTAGAACAAATGAAATGAAGATAAATATCAGTTATTCTCTAGGAAGGCATCGATCTGGCGCTGTAGTTCTGCTTGCACGCTGTCAATCCCGGCAGTATTGAGTTGGCTTATCAACTCGGCTTGCCCCTTCTGTGGATCGGCAACCAGGCCGTACTCTAATGGTACACCATAACGTATCATGATATTTCCGATATTCGCCAGCTCAGTCTTTACTTTTTGATCATCGAACACAAATGTTTCTAGCGGATAATTAAATATTTTTTCTTCCCAGGCCTTCTCTATTTCCATTGCTTCTTGAGGATAGGAAACTTCTGTGCGGTTCAAAGGAGAATTCCATCCCCAGTTCGAGAAGCCGGCGTATTTGTCTCTATCCGGGCCGGGTTTGTATTTGTCTTCATCGAGTGGTTCGTAGTGGATACCTGGGATACCATACATCGTCAGGTCATGGATTTGTTTGTCATTCTGCAATAAATCAATAACCATCAGGGCACGTTCAACATGCTCGGATGTCGCATGGACAGCCATACCGTTTTGTGTTGAGATGGAGGCCGTCTTCTTCTGTTCCGGCGTAAGATCCACGATCGACATCTCCACATCCGGCAGATCACGTTGCGCTTCAACAAACTGGAATCCCAGTGATCCGAGATTTCCTTTAAGAGATGCTGCCTTTCCGGCTTTAACATCCTGCCACACTTCATTTTTACTGTTAACGACGTTCTTAGACCAGACTCGACTATCCGCCAAATCTTTATAATACACAAGCAGCTCTTTAAACTCAGGTGTATCGTAGACATTGAAGACCTTTCCTGCCGGATCGTCGAGCTTAAAAGCAAAAGGCATGTTCGGGTCCACAAGCTTCCATTCGTTCTGCTGCTCAAGCAGCATATTATCTAATTCATGCCACTTGTATCCACCCCCGGCAGCTGTTGCGAAACCACTCATGCCCGGCTCGTTTTTAGCAATGCCCTTCGTATAGGCAGCGAATGTCTCGGCATTCGTAACCGGCTCAAGATTATGTTTCTTACGTAAATCTTCACGGATCATGACAACCTTATCCGTAATTTCCTGGTTATTGTTCGGAACCATGTATTGTTTACCTTTGATCTTAGCTTGTTCCCATGAAACCTCCGGCATAGCTTCCCATGTCAACGGTGCATGGCTCTGTATCATTTCATCAGTAAGTTCATAAAAACCGCCATTCATGGCCTGGTTATGATAGAAGGCCCAATTTGCCGTAAATACCAAATCAAAGTCGTCTCTTGCGGCGAATTTCAGCGGATATTTAGAAGACCAATCGGACCAGTCGAGGAACTCTGTTTCAATTGTGGTATTGATCTTTTCCTTAAGTAGTTGGTTTACCTCGTTAAACACCAAGTCATAATCCGCAGGTTTGCTGCCGATTAGCAACATCTTCAACGTGACCTCTTCGGATTTACCCGTTTTGTTACTAGCTTCTCCTGATGACTCATTATTGGCATTACCATTATTACTGTTACATGCACTTAAAAGTAGACTCACCAGCAGCATGAGTATAAGAAGCCTTACGTCCACCTTTTTTTCTTGCTTCATCTGATATCTCCCCTTGGTTTGAATAGTGTTAGTAGATGTAATCGCTTTCTAAAAAAGTCAAGATCAATTATTCCTTACACAGATTGATCAACTCTTTTAACCTTATTATAGGTAAACATGACACGCTTCGAAATTCATTCAAGCAACAAAAACCTATACTTATTCAACGATTTCATGACCTTGGGATAATAAATTCAAGCCAACTTATGCAAAAATATGTATTACACTTTTTTGAAAAAGGTGAGCTACCTTGTTTAAGAAATTGCGGAGAATCAAGCTCTCCATCATAAAAAAACATCAAAAAAAACAAAAACAATTCCTTCTCTTACGTCCAAGACATCTCCTTTTCTTGTTCCAAACATATCTGTACAACGCCCATGCTTCAGGGATTCTTTGTGGGACGGTCCTATCGCTTTATTCTACTATCGTGTTCTTAGGACAATCGTTACTTTTTCTTACTGGTATCCAGATCTCACCCTATGTGTGCCATGGCATTCCATAATACATTTCAAATTAAGGACCATCAACCTGTTCGTATCCAGATATCCGAAACCACTCAGTATATATTCGTTCTCATCGTCTTGTAAATCACATTGCTGCTCCGGGTAAATAGCCCATGTCAAAATACAGAGATTCCCTTGCAACAATCGTTATAACGAAATACACTTTACTAGTATCTAATGCATTGAACTACATTGACTTCATGGCTACTCTATATCATAGAATTGGCAAGTTTGAGTAAGTCTGTTGCTTTAAACTTCGCTTTCAACATTTTCTTGTTTCCAATCGCAAGCGTATATTGCATCCCGTTTTTCTGGAATCGAAGTTCATATCCCAATTCGAATTTAGGCCGGTATATTGCTTTCGTTCCGTCTTTTAGTTGATAATACACATCGTCCTTTCCTTTGTACCGCTCCAGTTCTACTACGACTGGGAATACTTTGACCCGGAAGAAGCCATTCAGTGCTTTGTTTCGATAGATTAGTTCAAGTGATTCATGACCATCAACGTATCCGTCGAAGTGAGTTATCTCGAACGGAAACTCAGAGGGTACCAGTACGTCCCTTTTGAACCTCAGTTGGTATTCCCTGATCAATCGGGCCTCATCGACGAGCGGATTGGCTCCGTCGAACAGAATGCTAATTTTAGTGATTCGATTTTCCTTTATGATTAGTTCCCATATGAAAGCAAGTCGTTCTTCCTCTAAAAATTCATCATTAAAATGAGCTAGTAGGTATTTCACATCTGACTTTGGTGAGGAAACGAGCTGTACTCCGCTGATTTGGGAATTCCCCCTTATCTCGGGGATTTGGACATAATCCTTTTCTACATATTTTTGTGCCTCATCAAGATCGTTTCGAAGGATCGCTTTTGCAAACCGATTTACTGGTCCCTGGCGAGTTTCGCCCTCAGTAGGGGCTGCCACAAATTCGGATGGTTCTATGTTATGGGCTGTAGCAGTGCTCGACAGCAGTGAATAGAACAAACTTATTATCATTAGAAGAAACAGTGTCTTAACTCTCATAATATCCTCCTTGAGAAGAATCTACTCGCAGAAATAACTTCTCACCAATGCGAGAGTAGTCTACCCAATGACTGGAAAGTTATTCATTAAACTAACCTGCCCGCTAATTGAATAGAGACAGCCGATCATGTTGACCGGCTGCCCCCTTTGTTTTATTGAGCTATCATTTCCCGTTAGCTTAATCTTGTTTCTAAGTAGTAATCACATTAATATCATCTACCTTATAGCCATTAAGACCATCTCGTCGAAACGTCATTTGGACTATTTCTGGCTGCTCTCCTTTCATCACTGTCATTTCCAAAATAAAATTAGCCTCCAGATTATCCATACCTTGGATTGGTAACACGCGGACGTTCGCGTACAAAAAGTTGTCGTGGTACTTTTGACGAAGAGTACTCATTATTTGAGGATTTAATTCAATTATCAGCGCCTGCTGGATTAAAGAGCATTTCATTGTATTTTTTAATGACAGGGTTTCTTCGCCTGAAGCTGGAGTTTTGATTAGCGAAGTTAACCCAAGCGCTAGAACGATTGTCAAAATTAACTTTTTCAAATGCAAGCACCTCTTAGTTGGGATGTTTTATTTTTCCCAAAAAGAGGAGTTGAATACGGTTTTGAACAAAACTGTCCATTACATGAACAAAGGCAACAAATCATGTAGATCGGCTGCCCCCTTGTTTTATTGAGATATCATTTCCCGTTAGTTGAATGAATAATCAAAAGGTAAGGTTCGTATATCATTACGTCCTTATTATGTTGCATTAAGAATGAATTGTCCTTCTTCAGCTTTAATTTCAAAGAAGTACTTTGTATCTCTAATCAGGCCATCTAAATGCTTGCTGGTCCCAGGAGATACTTGGAATTCCTCAATAACAATATCCCCTTTTGCATCTTTAACTCTCAATAACACGTTTCGGTCACTATTTGCATCATTAATGATGGCCTTGTCCCAGAAAACAGTATCGTATTCAATTGAGTCTTTACCATCAAATATTATAGGATTCCATTCGTCTGTGGTATCTTCAGTATCAATAACAGATGTTGATTTTGGCGAAAAATAATGATGAACATATCCTACATTGAGATAAATCTGATAAGAACAAACAAGAACTACTGTTACAATTAGTACTGAACCAATCAGGCCAAGTGTCTTAGATTTACTATTAACCATTTTTTGATTCCTCCTTGTTAATTTACTTTAGTTTACTTTTCTATAAAACTTAGAAAAAAACCTTTTATAACAGAACTAAACTGCTCGTTAGACGAACAAAAGCAGCCGATCACATGGGTCAGCTGCTTTCATTGTTTTATTGAGTTATCGTTTCCCGTTAGCTTAATGAAGTCTGGCGTTCTTTATTCTTCGTTCTAACTTCTTATTTGATGGAACCATAAGTACTTGGGAATGACTTTTGAGCCTCTTGTTTACCTGCTGAAAAACTGTCGATTGACCTGTTCTATAAATGGAACTATACTTTGTAGCAAAGAAGGTGAGTAGATGAAACAAATAAGCAGTCGCTTTTCGATGGCAGTCCATATTCTCTCGATGATTACGTTGGATCCCATATATAGTACAGGTGATCGAATTGCACGTAGCATCAATAGTAACCCTGTTGTAATTAGAAGGATTATGGCCCAGCTCAAAAAAGCAGGGTATATTGAAACAAAACCAGGAGTTGCAGGGGCCTCCCTTCTGGTATCGCCCGAAAGATTAACCCTGCTGCATATCTTTCAAGCGGTCGAATCTGTGGAAGGAAATCAGCTTTTCAATTTTCACAAGAATACTGACCCCAATTGCTCTGTAGGTATGAACATTGAATCGATACTATTACCGAAACTCTCTAATGCGCAGAAGGTCATGGAGCATGAACTGGCTTCTGTTACCCTAGCTCAAATTGTGGAGCAAATACGAACAGAGGCAAATGTAAAATAAAGCTGCTCCTACGGTGTATGGAGTAGCTTTATTTTACATTTTTTAATTTTTCACCAATCAAACAGTAGCTTGCGCAGGCTCTACATATTCAATAAAACTGCCATCGGGATGCTGCACAAAAATGCTTGGACCAATAGGACCACACTGATCCCTTATTATAAGGGTATTTTGTTTTTTTAATTCTTCCTTCAATTCGTTCATGGAATCCACATACACCACGGCACGGAGTGATTTAGCAGGCTCCATGGCATCGGGACTTCCAGATACAATAACGTAAGGATAGACTGTGGCTAAAGATAAGCCAGCTTCAGGAATGTCCCACGTCCGATCCATAGATCGGTTAGCAAGAGATTCATAATAAGCAACGGTTGATTCAAGTTGCTCGGTAAAAACGGGGATAAAATGATTTAAGATTTTCATGTTAACCTCCAATTTTTTGTTTTCTAATTATAACCACTATGGTTATAACTGTTTTAGTTATACAAAAACATTTTGATTTTGTCAATTTTTTTCGATGAGTATAATATCCAATGTTTGATGAAGCAAACCGTGATTAAAACTATTTAAGTCCAAAAGCTCCCTCTTCTTATCTCCAATGCTATGCTTTACGGTCTGTAATTCCTCGTTCCTAAAAACTCGAAGTATTTCGTTTCGATCAACAAGCTGGCTTGGTCGGCAATCGTTGCGTCATGAAGTGAAGAAACGGTCGCTTCCTTGCGCAACATGGTTGATGCAACCAGGATTGCCCCAGGGAATGAAGAAGAACCGATCACTTCTTCATGGTCGGCTCTTCTTCATAAAATTTTATAAGTATCACGAAATTATGTCTCTTGTGCAATATGTGCGTTATCCGGCGCTTTTTGGTTCATGATCGGAACCATGACCAGTGCGCCAAGAAGAAATAATAATCCTGCACCGCCATAGATCGTCCCCAGTGAAAAGGCATCCTTTAACGCGCCAGCGAAAGACATGGAAACGACCATCATGCCAACGAACATCGGATTCAGAACCCCATTCACCCGGCCGACAATCGAAGCCTCTGACCATTTTAGAATCATTGTGCTGATCCCAATATGAATGCAAGGGAAAACAAGTCCATTCAGAAATTGAACGGTCAGGGTGAGCGGAACGCTTGTCGAATACCCTACAATGGCTGTGCAGACTGCGCCTGCGATCATACCTATCGCTAGAAGAATCTGCGGCGGAACCCGCTTGGCGAAGACGGCTACGATTCCGCCACCAATCAGCATAGCTGCACCATTTACCATCAGCAGATATTGCAGGAACTCCTCGCTCCTGCCCAGCCGCTCCGTTACGATAAACAGGTTGAGCGCTTGGGCTACGCCAACAGCGAGTCCCGCGAGAATAAACGCAAGTCCGAGCATCCGCAGTACTTGGCTTTGCCAAACATAGCGGAAGCCTTCAATGAATTCTTTACGGAACTGCCCTTTTACAGCGACGGTTTGAGCTTGCATATTATCCTCTGGCAGACGAATAAGAACGAGTGCGGAGAGCAGAAAAACCACGCCCATGACAGCGATCGATATTTCAAGGCCAAAAGTGCTGTAAACCATGGTTCCGAGCATAGGACCAAGCACCATGAAGATGGCCATCAGCGATTGGAATAGAGCCATCCCTTGCTGCAGCTGTTCTTCCGGCACATGATACTTAAACAATCGCATGCTTGAAGGTTGGGAGAACTGCGAAAGAATAGCCGAGATAAATGCGACAAGGTAGACGGAGTGCCAAGAACCGTAATGTATGGTCAGAAGTACTACGAATACCGATACCGCGGATAATAAATCGCACCAGATCATCGTTCGCTTCGGCCGCCAGCGGTCGGCAAATGTACCTCCGATGAACGAAAAAACAAAAATTGGCGCGAATTCTGCTACGCTGATTAGCGAAATGGCGTATGGATCATTGTTTGTTCTATCCGCAACGTACAGGAGAATAGCGAAATTACGTACCCAGATGCCAACCTGCAGGAGCACGCTTGATAATAAAATCGTCTGCAGGAACCGATTGCGAAACAGGCTTGGCGCATTGGTGCTTTTTTCGTCCCTATTCAATCTTTTCAACCTCCAATTTGTCTATAAAGATGCCCAGTTTGAGTAAGATATGACTCTCCTTTCAATTCCTAATTATACGGACTTCATCATCGTTCACCTCCTACTAAAGACTGAAATTTCAGAGTCCGGATTGGATCGATATTTTGAATTTTTCAATACGTTCCCGCAAGGCAATATGGAGAATCAACATTGTCTTAATAACTCTGAATTGGCTCCCCCTTATAAACTGCGTTACTCTCCTACAATATAGTAGATTGGAAGTGGATGATTAGAATATGGGATTAGCTTATTTTCTTAAATATAGCTTCGAGTATCATTGTTCCTTCCAAACTTATAGACGGCTATTAAAGATAAGGCAACGGAAAAAGCAATCAAAATGATCAGATTCAAGGATAGTTGCCCCATGGATACCCCTTGCTGTAGGTTGCTAAAGGTATCCAGAAGCCAATACTGGGGAAGAAAATGCGCGAGCTGCTGCATAGTTGCCGGCATTAATTCAAGCGGGAACATACACCCAGACAGCAAGCTGCTAGGTATAAGGATCATATTCTGCATGCCGCTGGCTGCTGAAGAGCTGCTTGAGAATGCCACGACTACAAGTGATAGACCTATTGCCACCAGAGCAAATAACACAAGAATTAGGAACATGCTCCAATAAGAAATACCCGGATCGACACGAAAAATATTTATCATGATCAACAGTGTCATTGCAATCTGAAGCATCATCATAATCAAATTAACGATGATATTAGATAAGACATAGGTTCTAGGATTGATTGGTGAGGATAAAAGGCGATAATAGGTTCTATTCTCTCTTTCCTTAATAAGAATTCCAGATAAATTCGAAGCGGACACCAGCATGAGGACGAGCAAGTAACCTATTGATTGATTGGTTTTGTTGTAATTTACGGATTGATCCTCTACTTTCTCTTCTGATAATCTGAAATCTGTAGTTTGAAATCCCTCATAAAGAGTTTCAAACTTAGCCTTATCGCCTTTAACCACCATGCCGATCGAAGCCATATTGTTAATTTGTTGATCCAAGGATGCTTTCACATGTCCGGTAACCTGCGCTCCCTTAATGGATACGATCTTAATCTTTGCTGGTTTGCCGACAATCAAGCTCTGTGCGAAACCTGCGGGAAGGATAATCGCTGCATCAAGATCGCCAGCAGCAATCAGCTCTTTTATCTCATTCTCCTCAATCTCACTTACAATCATGGAATCCTGTCTGCCCACCGAATCTATAACACCCTTCGTAATCGTCTGACCTCCATCATGATTAACAATGCCTATTCTCAATTCGGTTTCTCCCGTGCCCCCTTGGACTAGGGTCGCGAGCAGAATTCCCATAACAGGAAAGACAAAGTATACAAATAGATTCAAATAATTTTTAAAGGTAGAAATAAATGTTTTCCGGATTAGCCATAACGTGTCTCTCATTTTTACAAGCCCTCCTTTCTGCGCATCATCGTTAATGCGATACCAAGCAAGACGACCGCGAAGCCGATATTTAACAGCATGGCGCTAACCGCTGCTGAAAGACTGTCTGCATAGATCATTTCGAGAAGTGCAGCATTGGACCATTGCAGCGGAGAAAGAGAAGAGAGGGTTGCCATGATCCCTGTAGCCTTCTCGACCGGGAAGTATGAACCGCCGAGAAATGCAGCCAATTGGATAATAATCATAACAACAGTGCCTGATGCATCACCCTTGATGATATAACTAAACCCGAGGCCCATGCTCACAGCGAAAATGATTTCAGTAAAGAGCGTTAGAAACACTAGACTCAAATTTTCTCCCCAATAGGCATTAAACATGTATTTACTGATGAGTACTACGACAATTGTGAGTATTAAATTCAGCACGACAAGCCCTGCTAATTTACCTGCGAAAATTTCGATTTTCGTTACCGGTGAAGCAAGCAATCGGACAGCGGTGTTCCTTTTGCGTTCACCGTCTATTAATTGTGCGGCCGTCAAGGCACTATATAAAATAATCATTGTCGTAATCGCTATAGCGAAATAGTCCATAGAACCAGGCTTTCTTGTCGCATTCAGCGACTCCTCCACCACATAACTTTCAGTGCCGCCTCCGATCATGATAGCATCCGCTTGCTCCGAGTCTGCACCTGCTACTTCTGCCGCCAATTGGTAACGATCTGCAAAAGTTATAAGCACACTCTTAGCAATATCGCTTTCAATCAAGCTCTGACTACTGCTGTAAAACTTCAGCCCACTGTCCGAAATCTCGACGTAACCCGCATAGTGGTTGTTCTTCACTTCCATTTTTCCATCCGACTTTTCGTCTGCCTTCTCGAGTTTAATGCCAGCTTGACGCATCTGCCCCGTGAAGTCGTCCCAATACTTAGAGAACTCACTCGATGTGCTATTATTCCTATAAAGTACGTTGATCTCTTCAACCGTTAAACTGCCGTCAAAAGCATTCGTAAGCGCTGTTCCCAAAATAAGCATGGTTAATAGCGGCGAAACCACTAAGAACAAAAGCATCTTGGGATCGCGGATAACCTTTAACTCTTTAAGCATTATTCTAAAAACGTTCATTTCCCCTTCGCCTCCTTTCACTTCTTTCTTAATTAGTCCCGCAGACTTCTGCCTGTCAATGTCAGAAACACCGTCTCCAAACTAGGCTCATTCTCTTCCAATGAACGTATTTCAATATCATCCGCCATCAACTGCTGGATGATCCGGTTCAAGTTATTGACCTCGGAATCAGAGGTGATCTTAACAATTCGATCCTCCACTTCAACCCGGTTTACACCAGCAATTCCCTCCAACTTATTTTTATCCAGATTTTCGGTTGAACGGACCTCGATACCTATATTTTTCTGATTCGTAATGATAGCCTTTAATTGACCTTTCGTTCCTTCCGCGATAATCTTGCCGTGGTCGATAATGGCGATTCTTGTACAGATCTCCTCGACCTCTTCCATGTAATGGCTGGTGTAGATGATCGTGCTGCCCAATTCGTTCAGTTTCTTCACGGAACCAAGAATATAGTTGCGAGATTGCGGATCAATCCCCACCGTTGGCTCATCCATGATGAGCAGCTTTGGCCGATGGGCGATTGCACAGGCTATGTTCAATCTTCGCTTCATACCGCCTGAGAAATTTTTGGGATAGCTTTTGTGCTTGTCACCAAGTCCCACGAATGCTAGTGCTTCAATCACCCGCTCCTTTAACTCGGCTCCTCTGAGTCCGTATAATCCGGCGAAAAAATGAACGTTCTCGTATGCAGTCATATCCTCATAAATAGCCATTTCCTGCGGCACGATCCCGATGTTCATCTTCGCGAATTTACCATGCTTAGCGATACTCTTGCCAAGAACTTCGATTTCACCTTTGGTTACCCGGAGCAGAGAGGCAATCATGTTAATAGCCGTACTCTTACCTGCTCCATTCGCACCCAGAAATCCGAAGATCTCGCCTTCCTTCACAGACATCGTGATATTGTCCACGGCAATAAAATCTCCAAATTTCTTCGTAAGCTGCTTAATTTCAAGGACGTTCATTCGTAACACTCCCGTTTCGTCTTTAGGATAATGTAATTGTAATAAAAAAGGATGCTCCTGTGACAGTGCACAAGTTCATCCTTTACCCCTGAGAATATTCCTATCTAATCATCGTAAATCTCATCTTATCCGTGAGGAATTAATGTAGTGACACTGAAGCCTCTTGAGCCATCGACGATAATCGTACCAGATACGCTTGCTGCCCGTTCTTCCATGCCGATTAATCCCAAGCCTTTTATCACCTTCTGCTCTCCTTTGCCGTTGTCCGATACATCGACCTTGATCAAGGATCTCAGTACCTCGATATGGATGGAGACGAAAGTGGCGTTTGAATATTTCATGGCATTGGTCAACGCTTCCTTGGTGTTCTCCTGAATGACCTTCCACTGGATCGGAGTAATGATGTCGACATTACCTTCATGAGTGAGAGAGGTCCTGAACGTATGCTTCGCTGAAAATTCATCAACGAATAATTTCATCCGATTCATTCCGAGCTGCTCTTTCGGAGGCTTCATATTCTTAAGCACAAGGCGAATACTCTCGATTCCGTCCTTGGAGATATGGATTGCATTTTGCAGCAGTTCCGCCGACTTGTTCGGATCGGAGGTGAACAAACGCTTCGAGGCTTCCATCTGGATCAATGCACCCGTCATAGAATGTCCGATCTTATCATGAATTTCCTGGGACAGTCGGTTACGCTCCTCCAGTTTAATCGTATAATCGGACTGTCTGATATATTCTTTATTCTCATTTAGGCTTTGAGTCAACTGCTGGATATGTTCGTTTCTTTTTTCAATGTCCTCTTTGAGGTCTGCATTTTTGTTTATGTAGGTGTTAAGCAAGAGGTAATAGAGGAAACTTAGCATCGCAACGAGACCATAAGTAACCAAGATGGCTTGAAATTCTTGAGACAGTAACAAGAGCGGAACCATCATGAGAAATAGAATAATTCCGCGTTTGCGCAGATATATAGTAAATAGTTCGTATATGTTCAGAGGTAACAGGAGTAACAATAAGGGTTGGATGTATGACGAGGACAGTGCAGTAACCAGCATAGACAGCAGAAGCACGATCGTCGTGACACTACCTTTTTTAGTGATATGAATGGAAATATTCAAACACAGGTAGAGGAGGATGTACAGCATATACCATGGTGAAATCGAACCTACAGATACATAGGATTGAATAACCACATAGCTCAAGAGGATCGCTTTTATGCTCATTGTCCAGAGTTCTATAGGGGCTCCCCTCTCCGTCATTTAATCCACTTCCCCGGTCAGAAAATAAATCGCGATTTGTGTACGATGTGTAAAGCTCTTCTTGCCTAGAATAGAAGTAATGTGGTTGGCTATGGTGCCTTCTGAGATGAACAGCTTCTTCGAAATTTCACGATTGAAAAGCCCCTTCGCAATGAGGAACATAATGTCGTGCTCTCTATCAGTGAATAAGCTTCTGTCGATCTTACTCCCTCTATCTTCTTTCTTATCTTTATCCTTGTCCGGTAGCAAACTAGATTTCAACTTATCCAGCACAGCATCCTGCAGTACATTATGTCCGTTGTATACAGATATGATGGCGTCCCTAATCCGCTTCGGATCGTTATTCTTGAGCAGATATCCCTTCGCCCCGTTGCGGATCGCATCGATAATAAACGCCTCGTCATCGAAAGTGGTTAGGATTAGCGCTTTGGTTCCTGTCTGCTCGGAGATCAGCTTGGTCGCTTCCACACCATTCATATTGGGCATCTGCACATCGAGCAGTGCTACGTCTACTTCATTCTTCCGGCAGAAATCAACCGCTTCTTGACCATCCTGAACCGTCGCCAATACTTCGAACTCATCGAAAGTGGTCAGAATGATTCTCATGCCTTCCCGGATAAAGGGATTGTCATCCGCAATAATGACCTTTATTTTCAACACTGCTCACTCTCCGTTCACCGCTATTTAGCAATATCCATCACATTGTCATATTCATTTGTTAGTATAGCATTCTTCTCTTCGCTCATTAATACATAAATTATGATAAGCTTTTACCCATGTGTTCTTTAGAAAATTGGTCATTCATCCATATGTATCAGACAAGTTATTGGTGCGCATTTCACTACGTTTCCAAATAACTAAATGAATTAGCAGTGAGATATAGTTGGACATTTATCGAATCGGCAATCCGGACAATAATTATACAGATATAACAAAACAGCACTTAAAAGAACTTTCAATGGGACCATGTTTTTTGAACTCATTTATCTGCCCATAATGATTCCAAAGTTCACTTAAATTCATAATAAAACCTCCTATAAGAGCAATTAATTCTAGTTGCTTCAAATAAGATGTTTTAGACTGGGGCTATTTAACTAAGGTTCCCATTTTATTTAATGAGTTCCTTAGGCGGCTGAAGTCCTTCGACTTGCTCGCGGGTCTACCGGCTCGTCTATCGCTCTTACTCCACATTACACGTTGACAATTTGCTTCAATGATTTTATGATGAATTAAAATTCATTCAATAAAGGAGCTTCCAAAGTGCCCCGTACACCTGAGCAATACGAGGCTATGCGCCTTGCAACCCGCACCAAAATTCAGACAGCGGCGATGCGGCTGTTCGTTCGTCAAGGATTCGGCTCCACCAATGTGCAGCATATTGCCGATCAGGCTGGCATTAGCACCGGTCTGCTGTACCGCCATTACAAAACAAAAGATCAGCTATTCGAGGAACTGGTGCAGTTCGCCATGGCCGGACTTGAGACGCTGATCGCGAGATTTCAGACCAGTGATGAGCCTGCTGAGGAACTGGCACGATTCGCGAACGAGGTGTATCTCGATCTGTCTTCTGGCGATGACTTGGGGCACCTCTTATTGCTGATGTCACAATCCTTCTTCTCCACGGAGACGGACGGTCGGAAAGCGGCTCTCAAGCAGATTAATACCGATCTACTGCAAGCGACTGCCACGCTCATCGTTCAAGGACAGCGGCAGGGCCAGCTCCGTGAAGGGAACGCTTTTGAGATGGCACAATATTTCTTTTCCTCCATTCAGGGGCTGGCGATGATGAAGGTGATGCTGGAGGAAAAATTCACGATGCCGTCGAGATCGCTCTTGACCTTAGTATTCGAAAAGGAAGGTGAAACGTTATGAAGTACTCGGGCGCATTTGAGGTTGTCCGCGCAGACCACGCGGGTGTACAGGTCAGAAACCAGATGGCGGAGATTTTCGCCGACGGCTTCTCGCAGTGGCTCACGTATTTTTCTAAAGACCGAGATGTCACCGCAAAGGCGTTCGCCCATATGTTCGTGCTAGATCAATTTTATGTGGCTCTCGCTGGCGATCGGGTGGCGGCCTTCGGCGCATGCACGGACTGTCAGAGCTTCTCCCTAGAACTTCAGAGCGCACCGCTCCGTAGGCATCTGGGTTGGTTCAAGGGTTCGATGGCGGCACTCATTCTGAAGAGGGAGTTCCAAAAGCCGTTTGTCGACCCGCCGGCCGAAACGGGATCGGTCGAGTTTATCGGTACTGCCTTATCCTTCCGCGGCCAAGGAGCGGCTTCGGCAGTTATTAAACATATGCTGGTTCATTTGCCGTACCGTAACTATCTCATAGAAGAGGTTGCCGATACCAATGTCCCGGCCATTCGATTGTATGAGAAGCTGGGGTTCACGGAGTACAAACGCAAGTCCCTATCTCCCAGGCAGGCCCGCATATCTGGTATCAATCACATGCTCTCGCTGCGTTTGGAGAAGGCCTAAGTCACAACAAGCCTGAACAACTTGCGCCGATAATATTTATAAGATTTGCGTATCTTTCAGATTAACGTTATATTCACTAAGTTCATAATAATAATCCAAACTATAAAATACCCGTGAATTCGTTCCCATTTGAATAATCGGAAAACAGTTTTTCACGTAATCTTTTAATTGTGTGTATCGACTGTACATTGATCATAAATTTGCTGGCGGGACGACTTCCACACTTCTCTGAGTAATTCTTCTCTAGAAAACGCCTTTTCCTGATGCTTAACCAAAAATAAAGCAAATCATATGCAGCAACCCTTCACGGACAGCGTGCTCGTTTACATGGATCACTCCCATTCCTGCAATCTCCAGTGCTTCTACCTCTTGTCTTAAGCCATAGGCCAGTTGATATGCAACTTGTTCCCGTGAGATATCATCACGTACGAATGACCAGTTCATAATAGTGATTAGGCCTGTTAACGTTCCTTTAACCGGACGTTCAGTCAAGGATTGAGCATATAAGGTCTGGCATTCGAAGAGCTCAGTCGTAGCCATTAGCTTAATTTGTGGTGCTTTCCATCAAGAGGCTGTCCCATAAGTAACCCCGACTTTATGCGACAAGGATCACGGTCGACGGCTCTTGGACGGCTCGCTAAGGGTCTCGAAAGAAATAAAACAGCCAAGGAAGGCGCATGCCTCCTTGGCTGTTCTTCGTACTAGACTTCTATCGATTGAACAAGGCCTTTCAGCTTCTCGGCCGACTTGTGCAACAGCGCCTTCTCGGAATCCGAAATCTCCACCTTCAGCAACAAGTACGCATCCCAGTCTCTTCTTCGAGCTATAATTTCAAGTTCTTTATTGTACAATACAAGATCTTCACAGATTTTTTAAAGTTCCGATAAGAATTTTTCTGATTTTGTAATGATAGAGGAAAATAACATTTCTTGAAATCTCTAAGCACTTCCGATGCTTCAACGTAATGTGGCTAAAACTAAGCAAGCGGTCATACGTTTAAGACTTATCATTATCGTACCATCCTTCTTGGATATAATCGTAACTATAAGTATTTATCGGATGTTTGGCTTACTATGTAAAGAATCGTATTAAAATAGAAGCGAATCAAGACTCATAACAACTCCTCCACCTCTGCAATTATTTAGTTAACCTGCCCATTAGTTGAACAAAAGCAGCCCATCGTGTTGATCTGTTGCTTACTTTGTTTTACAATGCTATCGTTTCCCGTTAGCTTAGCAATGATCAACTCTTTTATTTCATTTTCCTTTTGCAGAAGACTCTTGACCAAAAGAAAGGTGCATTCCCTATCAACACAATAGTAACCTCCCAGCCCGTTTTACCTTGCGAGAATAAATTGATTTAATGACAAAACCAACAACGCTGAAGTAAAAATATGTACGTGTTTTTAGCAGACTTACTATTTTGACATTGTTCGATTTCATCTGCTCATGGCAGTTTCATTTTGAGTCCTCCTCGTAAGTAAATAATTGGTGGTCAACTGTAATCTAGTTGCACTGATATTTTAAATGCTAAGGTCAAAGTGGGTTGCGAAAAGAAGAAACAAGTCATTTTTAATACTACTTATTTCAAAACATAAGCTCACTTTATATGAAGGTATAATTCGGTTTGGACTTAAAAAGTTGGAGGCGTCGACACGGCAATCACCAAGGTCTCACCTTTATATACATTCTTATAGCTATGCGGTGTCTTGGCATCGAAATATATACTATCTCCCTCTTCTAACGTATATCTATCATTACCAAGCATGAACTCCAGGCAACCAGAATGGACATACAGAAACTCCTCTCCTTCGCTGTGTCCTACGCCAACATCACCAGAAGTCGCACCTTCTTCAAGCACCCCCCAGATTGGTCCCATCTTATTTTTACTTCCCTCGCTAAGGGAATACCATGTAATACGTGAGCCTTCAGAATGTACCAACGGTTTACGTTCGTTTTTTCTCACAACGATGCTTTGTTCTTTCTCTCCAAATAGATCAGTAAAATTCACGTTTAACGCATTGGCAATCCTTTTTAGGACACTTATCGACGGATTCGCTTTGTTCCGTTCAATTTCGCTGAGAAAAGATACTGAGATAGATCCTGCTTTTGCCACTTCTTTAAGAGTTAATTTCTGCTTTTTGCGGGTATTTCTGATGACCTCGCCTATAGAATTCATCTTTCATGTCTCCTTCACATTTGATTTTTTTCGCTCTCAGCGAAATTTATAATTTGATAATAATTAAAATATCTAGCAATAGCAAGCTTTCTTACGGTCGTTCAATTTCGGTGTAAAAACGTTGATTTAAGAACATTATTGGATTAAGATTTTAACAAGACTGATGTGCAAATACGTTCCCGGGACATGTACACATAATTCTTTTTAAATATAGAATTTCATTTCCAGCGAAATTTTGAAGGAGGCGATGAGCTATATGACTAAGCTACCTAAGATTTACACCGTAGGCGATACTACTGTTACCCGAGTCACCGAAATGGTAATCAGTGGTGTTCCACCAGAAATTTATTTCCCAGGGACGTGGGATCCCTCTGTATTAGAAGAGAATCAACAATTCTTCCCTGAGGGCTTGCTTGACGAAAATTCGCAACTCATCGTGAGTATTGGCACCTGGGTCGTGAAGACACCCCATCATATGATTCTTATTGATACAGCTACAGGTAACGATAAAAACCTGCCACTAAATCCGGATCTTGCCAATCTGCAGCTACCTTATCTCGAGCGACTTCAAGAGGCGGGCGTTACTCCTGAAGAAGTCGATTACGTATTACTAACTCATTTGCATGTGGATCATGTCGGTTGGAATACGAGGCTAGTTGACGGCAAATGGGTACCTACATTCCCCAATGCCAAGTACGTATTCCCTATTAAAGAACAAGAGTATTACTCCAGCGAAGCGAGCCATAACAAAGAAAATGAAGCAAATTTCAATGTTTATGAAGAGAGTGTACTTCCGATCGTTGAGGCAGGCTTGACGGAAACTATCGGTCCAGAAGGCGGAAAGTTTCTAGATATATTTACATTCATTCCGACTCCAGGTCACAGTATCGGACAAATGTCTATTCGTCTTTCATCGGGTGGTGAAGAAGCTTTGTTCGGCGCCGATATCATGCATCACCCATTCCAAGTTATGCGACCGGATTGGAATTCTATGTACTGTGAATTTGGCGATCAGGCCCGAATTTCACGCCGCTGGGCTTTGGAATATGTTGCCGACCGTCCAATTATCTATTTCAGTACGCACTTCCCAGAGAGTTCAGCGGGATACGTCACCCGAAGCGAAGACGGCTTCAACTGGCGCTTTATCTAATACATTGAAGAGAGGCGAAAAATATAATGTCTAACAACACATTCAACAAATCTATCTCCATCGTATCTGAGAACTTTAACATAGCTAGCGATACGCCTGGTATTGAGCTATCGGTCCTTAATAAACGTCCTGCATCTATGAATGTCTTCTCTAATGAGAAAACGATCGTCATGGTCCACGGTGCTACTTATCCAATTGGCAGCCTATATGATGTTGAGCTAGACGGTTTCACCTTCCTTGATTACCTCGCAAGTCACGGTTATGACGTCTATGCAGTAGATGTTCGTGGCTATGGTGGATCCACAAGACCGCCAGAAATGGAGCAACCTGCTGATCAGAATCCTCCGCTTGTCCGTACAGAAACCGGAGTTCGTGACTTTGGCTCGGCCGTAGACTTCGTCCTAAAGCATCGAAATCTATCGAAGGTCAATGTACTTGGGATGTCTTGGGGCGGTACGGTGGCTGGGGCATATACAAGCCGTAATAATAACAAAGTGAACAAGTTAACCCTTATCGCTCCTCAGTGGCTGAGCAACAAACCAATCCCTATTGATACAGGCGGCCCGCTTGGCTCTTATCGCCTTGTGCCCGCAGGTACTACTAAAGAACGCTGGTTAAGTGCTGCTCCTGAAGGAAAACGTGACAGCTTGCTCCCTGAGGGTTGGTTTGAAAAATGGGTTGAAGCAACGCTGGCCTCCGATCCTAATAACAAGACCGTACACCCTGAGCATATTCGCGCTACCAACGGACCGATTCTAGACATACGTGAATATTGGACGGTTGGCAAAGCCTTCTATGAACCTAAAGATATCACCGTACCTGTACTCCTCATTCATGCGGAGTGGGATATCGATGTACCATTAGATTTGGCACAAAACTTCTTTACTTCCTTAACTGGAGCTGCTTATCGCCGTTGGGTGGAAATCGGAGAAGGTACTCATATGGTACTGCTCGAAAAAAATAGAGTTCAAGCGTTCCAAGCTGTTCAATCATTTCTAGACGAGAATTACACACCAGCGGGTCAATAACGACGCGATTAGCGGATTTTAATACAATCTCGAACCCGCAGCTTATTACTGCGGGTTCTTTATTAAACGAACAAAAACGACAATCATTCTATATTCATTAAAGGAGGAAAATCACCATGAATCATACTATGATTACATCCGCACAAGCGCCGGCGGCAATAGGCCCTTATTCGCAAGCCATTGCTACCGGAAATGTTATTTATACATCCGGAATGCTCCCGATAGATGCTGAAGGCCAATTAAAGGAAGGCATCATTGCACAAACCCAACAGATCCTGATGAACCTTCAGAACGTGTTATCTGAAGCTGGTTTCACCCTAGAAGACGTTGTGAAAACCTCCGTTTTTATGACGAATCTAGATCACTTCGGGCAAATGAATGACGTTTATAGTCACTATTTTGGTAATCATCATCCCGCAAGAACTACCGTACAGGTAGCTAAGCTACCACGTAACGCTGAAATCGAGATCGAACTGGTTGCCATCAAACGACAGCTTAACCAATAAGGCTATTGGATTAGTCAAATTTTGAAAGAAGGCTCATCGGCTTGCGAACTTACCAGCTTCTCTTACTTTGTGCGACTCTTTATGGAAGCAATTTCATATTCGGCTCACTCTTGCTGCAGGAGTTTCCTGCAATGCATCTTTCCGCATACCGCCTTGCCGTCTCCTCCGTGTTCCTAATTGGCTATCTCATCTTGTCCAGACGTATGATTCGATTGACTTCACGGGATATCATCTACTTAATTCCGCTCGCTCTTATTGGGATGTTGCTGCATCAGGTATCTTTCTTTACTGGTTTGCAGACGATAGATGCAACGACAGCTTCGCTTATTTTATCGCTCTCTCCTATATTTACCGCTTTGTTAGCGCGACTCTTCTTAAAAGAACCATTCACTCTGCGTATGAAGGTAGGATCTCTGGTTGCGCTTATCGGTGTCTTTTTTGTAGTCAGCCAAGGTAGAGGATTACATGTATCACTGACAACTGGTATGGGAATCATGTTTATTTGCATGCTCGCATTCTCTGGTTCTACCATTTTAATGAGAAAGCTCACAGAAAAAATGGATGCACTTGGAGCGACTGCATATACAACATTGCTGGGCTGCATGCTCGTATTTCCGGTGGCAGCATGGCGCGAACCTCATGAACAGAGCACCCTTTCCTTGGGATGGTGGGTACTCTTAATCGGTTTTGCTCTGCTCATTCAAGGCTTATGTGCAATCATCTGGAACAATCAAATTCGTAAAGTTGGCGCTGCCAAAGCATCGGTATTTCTGAATCTCCAACCATTTGTGGCCATGTTGCTTGGTTATTTCATGCTCGGTACCCCAGTCACCTTCACACAAGTTGGCGGTTCCATCCTCATTGTATGCGGAGTAGTTCTTTCTACTTTGCAGAGATTACCAAGAAATAGTTCTTATAACAAGAAGTTAAGAATAAACGAGGGTTAGTTCTGTTCAGGGCTTTTGTGTTTTCTCTTACGGTGATGATTGCTGTATAAGCGGCAGAGGTACTGCGAATTAATTCATTAGGCACTATAGGACACTTGGCCATTTTTGGAGTAGATATGTCAAGGGGGAGTTAAAAAATAAAATACGAGCATAGACGGCCATAGTTCGGTATTTTCACCGAACTATGGCCAGCCGTTTCAATAAGTGTTTAAATGCTTATTTTAAGCACCCAATTCCAAACGTAGCATTATAGCGTCAACCTTCAACTCGATTCTTCGCCTTACCACTGCTTGTGATACGGTTCACCGTGATGTATCTAAGCACAAAGTACAGTTTGACCACAAGATATACATATCAGTATAAACACAAACCCACTCCTTTGGTGGAGTGGGTTTGTGTTTATAACTTTTCTTTTATGGAACTATCGTTCCGCTAAATCAAGGGAGAGTGGTATTTCTAACATATTTCATTCCAACTCTGAAAATGATTCGCCACTAATTATCGTACCGTTATTCTTACCTTCACAAATTTCTTTCATCGAGCCTGGTTTATCGAAGTTAAACACATGCATTGGCAGATTGTAGTCTCTTGCTAAAATGAAAGCTGATTGGTCCATTACCTTGCCTCATGATGCTATGATCTCTAAGTTAAGAAGTCCTAATGCAGTGAGCGGAGGCAAAAAAGGATATTTTCCCGACGGAACTTATGATTATGTAAAGAAGTTTTATATTTGGGCTCGTTACTATTCAACTCATTTTTGTATATCCGACACGTTGACCTTCCCTCTCCTCAATTTATTCAACTAACCTGCCCGTTAGTTTAATGAATTAACGATTCTGTCTTTAAATGTATATCGACTTCTAATACAGCAGAATCAGCATTATTTAAGAATATTGAAGGTTTAAAACCCTCTTTTTTTAAATTGGGTAGAAACTCTTCTATGAACTCGTACAAATCCATACTTTTACTTGAGTAAATTTCCCAACCATCAGTTGCACAGTATTCCGCGAATTCTTTCTTAGGCTAAAATGGAAGTAATTTATTACCTTTATCATCTTCAGTAACTGACCAACCATTCTCATAAAGGCCCCACACTTCTTCTGAATCTACTACTTTTTTGATGAAGTATTCATAGCGAATATTTGCAGGGAGATTGATGACTGATTCAAATTCTTTCTGATTCATATTTCCTCCTAATGATTTTTTACCTTATTTTTCCATTATTATCGTATCTATGTTGTGTCTTATGGTTTTTTGTAATATTTAAAACACTGTGTTCGTAACCGTAACCCTTCCTTGCCTCGAAACCACGTTTGTTATGCAAACTGCCAAAGACTTGTAAAATCTCGTTCCGATCCGTAAGGTTTAGTTTACCAAAGCCAATTTTTCAAATACAGACCAAGGCGATTCATATTCATTGATCCATTCTCGTAATTCCTTTCATTTCATATGGTTTAATATGCCAACGGTATGATGATATTTCCGCTTTCAAATGACACTCTGCCATAATAATTGAATGTCAAATTAAACAAAAAATACCGACCCTTCAACTTCAAAGGTCGGTTTACCCATTTGGGAGAAGAAAACAATGGTTTTAAATGCATTATATCCACCCGATGTGGTTATATACCTTATTCTGCTTGAACTCCATGTTCATGTTGGCAATTCAGTAATATCAACGTTCATATGTTCAGTAAGCATTAAGGTTACATCCACTTTTACTTTGCTCCACAATAGTGTCATTTTATGAAGGTACCCTCTTACCGAATAATCTACCGTTAAACTCAGCTCAGATCTCTTTTCATCGATGATTTTAATATGATGTTCCTTTAGCCTTTGTTTCGATTTGTACATCTCTAAAGCAATTTTCTTTTGGGTCCCGTCCAGGTAGTCAACATACACAGATTTCATTTTGAAGTTTGAAGCGTATATTTTATGCTTATCTACCTCCAGAGCACCTAAAAGATAGGGGAGTTCTACCACCCTCTTCACGAGTGAAAGTTCCTCAGAAGTCTGTCGCACTTTACACGCCTCCTTCTTCAAGTTTTACTGCGACCAATTGATCAAAATCGACCCATTCAAATCCATTCTCCATTTCAATTTTGATTTTCTTTCCAAAGGTACTGACTGAAGTGACGATCCCATGTATATACCGATTGCCCCACTCATGAAACACTTCAAAGGTGGCTTGCAACGTATAATTGAGCGACATATCTATATGTTGAGCAATAATCTCCCACTCATCTTCATGGATCAGCGGTTTCGCTTGATAATGAATTTGAGTACGATGCTGTATAATCCGTTCTTTATGTTGTGGAAGCATCATGCGGCTCGATTCCCATAATCCATTGGCCTCCAGTTTTTTGCTCATTTGTAATGCCCCCCAATTTTAGATGCTCGATCGATCCCTTGACCCGCAGCCGTAATGGAGCTCGCTCGTAGAATGGCAATGTCGCCAAATCGATCCTTAATGTCGTCCATCACCTGATCAATAGCCCGTTTCTGCTCCTGATCATCAAAGAAAGATAGTTGATATGTATCCGCGTTGGATAATTGAGAAAGGGATACACCTACACGGCGCACAGGTTGCCCATCCCAGTGTTGATGGAATATGCGCTTGGCTATCTTGCACACATCAACAGTTATGTTTGTAGGATCAGACAGTTTAACCTGCCTGTGAAAACCCGTTGGATGGTCAAAATCCGCTCCAGACACACTCACGGAAACAACACTACCCATCAGCCCCTTTTTGCGGGCTCTTCTACACACTTCTGTGCAGATATCGAGGATAACCACTTCGATCTCCCATGCCTCTGTGAAATCTCTAGGCAGGGTCATTCCGTTTCCGATATCCTTTTGTGTACTGTGCGTGTTGACGGTTACTGGCGAATTGTCGAGTCCATTTGCGACTCTCCAGATGACTTCTCCATTAACACCCCACTTACTTCTTAATTTGGAAAGAGGCGTATTTGCCAGGTCTTTAATGGTTCGGATGCCCATCTTCCACAGATGTTTTTCCATTCTTGAGCCAATCCCCCACATATCGCGGATGGGCTTATCTCCAATGTGAAGGTGTAGTTCCTCTTTCTTTAAGTGGAAAATGCCCCCCTCTGCTTTTTTAGCAATCATATCGCAGCACAGTTTACTGATGATTTTGTTTTCGCCAATACCAGCTCTCGCGTAAACACCTGTTTCATTATAGATTTTGTCTTGAATTTGCTTGGCCAAATCGACTGGATCATTACCGAATAGATGCATAGACCCTGTAAAATCAGCGAATAATTCGTCTATGCTGTACGGTTCGACCAGATCGGTGAACTCCTCAATAATGGACATGATTTGAGTGGATACTTCGATGTATTCTTGCATGTGTGGTCTCACAATGATCAGTTCAGGGCACTTCTGAAGAGACTGCCAGAGTGGTTCCGCGGTAGATACCCCTTTAGCTTTGGCTAATGGACAAGCGGCAAGAATAATTCCAGAACGCCTTGCTGGATCTCCCGCGACGGCGAGTGGTCTATTTTTGTATTGAGGCATTTTTACCTTTTCGACTGAAGCATAAAACGACTGCATATCGATGAGCATAATGGTTCGTTGCTTAGCCAACACTGAAATCACTCCTGTACATTTAAGAACGTATGTTTGTATATTATAAGCCGAACACACGTTCTTTATGCAAGAGGTAAATATTTATATTCATCCGAGATTAACGGACAATGAAAAATCCCATTGCTTCTGAAAGTATATAATCCATGTAGAAAAAACAACCCCAATCGACTTATTACGATTGGGGTTGTTTTCAATTACACATGCCATGCTCCATACTGGACTGATCCTATTTAGTATTTCATACTCTCTACAATTGGAAAATTGTACAGATAGATCTATTCTCTTTTTTTGTGCTAACATCGCTAATGTTGTGTACATAGCAAAAAACATTAAGGGGTTTACTTAATTGCAGAAAAAGAAAGTTTTAATTTCATTGGGAGGACTATTAGTTCTCATCACCAGCCTAAGTTTATTTGCAGGTGTGGGGACTGTTTCAAAACCAGTATCATTTGATGCTTCAACTCCGGTTACCTTTAATATAAAGGAAAAATACAATGCTAAAAAAATTCCACCAGGCTTTGATAAGAGAGAAAATGTTGAGACTGGTAAAAAATTAGGTATCAATGTTAAAACAGCACAAAGTGAAACTTCTACCTTAAGAAAGAAGCTACGTTCAGCTATCAGTAAAGATTCAATAACTGTAAATCAAGAACTTAGAAATGATGGAGACTATCTTGTTGGTAACGGTGGGAGTATAGACCTTAGCATGGATGGAAAGAAACATAACTTATCCATTCTGAGTTCTTTGGTCTCTCATTATGAATTGAAAAATGGTAACCATCTTTTGACTGGTAGTTTTGAAACTGAAATCAAACAAGATAATGAGACTACTGTGCCTTCTACGGTTAGTTTCACAGGTATTGTTGAAACTGGTGAGGGGATCTACAGCGTAACTATGGGTACCATTGAAGAGGGTCCAGTCGTACTTATTTTTGGCGATGATAATTTCGCGACGCAAGAAATTCGTGACATTATCAGAGAGCAAGCCAACATTGAGGAGGACGTTCTCTAATGAAAATTAAGAACAAGTTTAATATCGTATTTGTTCTAGCAATTCTGATTTTCACTGGAATCTCTTCAGTACCTGTACATGCACAAAATATGGGGGAATATTACCACAAAGGGAACGCTTATAGCAGCTAATACGACAGTGGAAATCAAGCAGTAAATGGCTGGAGTACCGTGGTCATGGCTACTTCATCAAGAATGGCTAGTCAAGGTAGTCTTGAATACACATCGATACAAGCCTGGGCAAGACTTGATACACTAAATGCTCAATATAGTCCCTATTATATCCCTACAGTTGTTGCCATAGAGACAAAGATGAAAACAACTACAACAAATAGTGATAGAGACTTTTATTTAATCCAAACTAATCCGGGGAATAACGTCAAGAAACATGCGGTGGATTCATTTATATTCGATTTGATCGATTATAGAATTCCTGGCGTGAGTTTGGTTGGTAAGCTAGCTGAAAACTATGCAAATGGCTTTACTTCTGGTACAGAACAAAATTTATCAAACCCTAAAAATGGTACTTTAACTTTTTTGAATCCTAATAACGCTAGTTTATCAAACAATGTTAGTTGGAAAGATGCTAATCAAGTTATTGGTTCCAGAAAAATTCGGGGGCAGCTGCAGAGTTTCACTTCACTGTGGCAAACGGAAATCAAATTAACGTTGCACCTCAAGCTCGGGTACAGTACGGTTTATATACAACCAACACCATAATCCCTATTAAGTTGTGGTCAAATTATGCGTTTGTGAACCACACGTTGAATTAATGATGACGAAAAAATATTCTAAAATCACCATAGTCGTTGTCGTTTTGTTGCTTATTGCTTCAACATATATTTTAGTTGAAAACTCAATGAGCACGAAAGAAGTTGAGGTTAATTCGAATTATTATACTGGTTTTGTTTCGAGAGTACAGAAATTAGATGATACACTTTCTCAAACCAGTGAGGTAGGGTCTAATGGAGAAATTGAGCAAATGTTTGATGTTTATACTTCCATTATTTTAGTGAATGACCGATTAACTCTTCTAAAAGAAAATGCTAAAAATTTCTCTGAACTAAATGTTCTTATCAATGACTTTTTAATATTTAGAGATGAATATGGTTATCTTGTAAAGGATCAATTAAAAGGTAATCGTGCAGATTCTGAAGTACGTTTAAAAGTGGCCAAACAGGTCAAATTATTCCTGAATGACTTGCCGATAGAGTACCAGAGTTCCAAGGGATTTTCAGATCAGTTTAGTGTTGCTGCTGATCATATAAAACCTTTATTACATCTTAATTTTTAATTTATTTGAGCCGCGCTTGCGGCTCTTTTTCTATATTCAAAGAAAATCTAATCCTAGCAACATGATCCATCATGATACTATTTAGATATTTACTAACCGAAATGACACAATGTTCTTGTCCCCCGACACTACTTTCACTGGTAAACTGTTCTTGACCTGAAATTATGAGATCGTTATCAATTTGAATTGCTGTACTTGTAACCATCTATCAAAACTTGACTGAGATGTTTGATCTTTTATTCTTTCTAGAACTTAATTCCAAATGTCATCTTTGTTATTAAGTATATTCATTTTGATTGTATGAGCATCATTCTCTTCTTGAGTTAGGAAACGATCAACTGTCTTATTAAGAATCTTCGCTAGATGAACCAATATATTGATATCCGGTAAACATTCACCTCTCTCCTCTGCTTTGATCTAAACCTTAAATTTTTCTCGCATAATACATCCACAGTGCAAAAAATACGATTAAAACAAATAATAAGCAAGCTAGTAAGGTGTAGAATATCAAGGGATTAAAGAAACCGGCGATCACGGAGGCAATGCCCAGACCAATGAGAATGATTGCAATGCTGAGTGTGCCGGCACTCTGGAGTATCATTACACTCCGCTCGTCATTCTCCTCAATATACTGCTTCTTCAGCTCGGCTTCATTATTGCTGGCTTTTATATACCTGACGAGGAAAAAAGCGACGGCCACTTCAACCCCGATAAAAGCGCCTGTGTGAAATCCCTTTATAAAACTAGGCAAATCGGGTAGTCCACCTCGGTAAAATATAAGTCCTACATAGATCAATAGCGTAGCAGCAGCTACCAATGACAGTACGTTTTTGCGAGTTTTTACTTTAATCTTGTACTTGTCCATTTACATTTCCTCCACTTCGCTGAAATCAAAAACATCTTCAATGGCGAGTCCGAAAAAATTGGCAATTTTGTAAGCAAGAATCAGGGAAGCCGTATACTTTTCCCTTTCAAGGGAGGTAATGGTTTGCCGGGTAACACCAACAATTCGTCCCAGCTCTTCCTGTGACAGCTTATGCTGCTTCCGCAGTTCTGCAATTCTTGTCTTCAAGTGATCACGTCCTTGCAATGTTTACTTTGCATTTTTAGCATAGTTCACTTTGCATTATGTGTCAAGTGAACTTTGCATTTTATATGGTTTACAAATTTCACCGAAGGAGTTTGCAAAATGGGGCTTCCTCTAAGCTTCTGGCCGTTATGGATCAATCCGAAAGACGTGCCTATGAAAATGAGCCCCTCCCCTGAATTCGTCAAAATAATTTTAATCGCCATAGAATTTCATAGGTTAAACCTGGGGTTTTTCCAATGTCCACCCTAAAGGGGTGCATTTCTCCCCAAAATGTTTGCACTCTCAGTTGGTTTTTTCTTGTTACTTACCTCTGAATGCAAAACAATCCAAGCCCCTCTTTGTAAAAGGAGGGCTTGGCTCGGTTGATTTTGTTTATATAAGATGCCAGAAGCGGTTCAAACCGCTACACCTGATTTCTCTAAACTGAAAGAGTTACCAGACGATCTTGGTGTCTCCATTACAGCGAAAAGCGACAAATTCGATTTTGCATCTAGAAGCTTTTTTCCAAAGTTAAATGAAGATCCAGTATGCGGTTCCGCGCACTGTAACTTCATTCCCTACTGGGCAAAACGGTTGGGTAAAAAGGAGATAACAGCAAGACAGCTTTCTAAACGTGGTGGAAATTTATACTTCAAACTCGAAAATGACCGTGTTTCTCTTATCGAGTCTTTGTTTCCAATAAGAATGTGAAAACTGCCCTGTAGTACGCTACTTATACAGCGTTTTTTATTTAGATAATCATCTAATCGGTAATCGGACTATGTTCTTGTCCATGTCGGCAAACGGTACAAGTTCTTGTCCTTGGCTCGGGACAAGAACTTGTACCGATAAAATAAAAAAGCCGCTAAAATAGCGACTTCAATGGGACGATGTTCTTGCCCCTCGACATATATATATACCATTCTTTTATCGTTAAGCAAAACCGCAATCAGTTTGATGGCTGATTTTCGTTTTAAACAGTGCGTTTTCCATAAGCGCAAAGAAAGACGCGTACGCCTTCTGAGATGATGCGTTTGGTTTGTTCCTCCTCCAAATTGCCTGCTTTTATCGGTTGATCAAATACCAACAAAAACGTTAAGGCAGCGAAGTGCTTTGTAGCCATTACAGGATCTGGCACGTCGAGCAGTCCGGTTTGTCCAAACTCGGTAAACCTCCTGATAATCCCCTCTTCCGTTGCGTTATCCAGCTTTTCTAAAAATGAGCCTGGCAAGTTGGTGGCTTCCATTGTAACCAGACGCATCAAAGCGCTGTAATCGGACGAACCGTTCGCAGAAGCTACGAATTGTTCGCAGAATAAGATGAGCGCCTGCTCCAGATCCTCGAATTCCCAGAGGTAGTCTGATATCCCTTTCTTGATCATGTCCAGAACCGCCTCACTGGTTTCTTCCACAACAGCAAGCAGTAAGTTCTGTTTGTCGCCATAATAATCATAAACGGTCCGTTTGGAAACTCCCGCTTTAGCTGCGACTGCATCGACGCTGGAACGATCAAACCCATCTGAAAGAAACAGGTCTCGTGCTGCCGCAATAATTTTGGCTCGTTTGTCTGAAGAGCCTTTGCGGATTTTTTTGTTTTCCGTATTATCCATCCTTATGTTTCCCCCCTATAGGTATACTATCAAAAATGAGTTCCACTTTACAAACTACACTGCACGGTGTAGTATAATCAATGCAACATATCACAATCAATGATTAAGGAGGATTTTATCCATGAAAACCGTGCAGTCTTTTGTTGATGTTCTCATTGTCGGGGCCGGACCAACAGGGCTTACACTTGCCTGTGACCTTGCCCGTCGAAACGTCGACCATCGTATTATTGAACGAAGCGCCTTATATAACGTAGCGTCTCGCGCCAAAGCAATCCAGCCCCGCTCGCTTGAGGTTGTTGATGATTTGGAGGCCGTTCGTTACATTATGGACACAGGTGTTGTGGATTTGCCTGTTCGTTACTATACCGCAGATGGCAGGAATGTGGACAAGCCGGCTATTACCGTTGCAGCCAGTGCCGAACTGGAGACACCCTATCGTGATCCGGTCTGGATTGCTCAGTATGATGTGGAAAAAGCATTGCGCGACCGCTATGCGGCGCTTGGCGGTCAAGTCGAGTTGGGCGTGGAAGCTGTAGGGCTTGAACAGGATTTGGATGGTGTGACGGTAACCGTGAATACACCGCAAGGAGAAGAGCAAATTCGCGCTCGTTATGTCGTCGGCGCTGACGGGGGCAAAAGCAATATCCGCAAGTTTATTCAGTTGCAGCTAGTTGGAGAAACACATGATGATGAGCGATGGTATCTTGGCGATGTACGATTGGAAGGGTTAGATCGTGACCATATCCATATCTGGACATCTTCGGAGGGGATGGTCGGGGTGACACCGCTACCGAAATCCGATATTTGGCAGCTGCAGGCTACAATTCCGGCAGACATTGAAGAACCAGAGCAGCCATCGCTAGTGGCGTATCAAGCCATGTTTGACCGCCGGGCCGGGGCAGGACTTGTTCGGCTCACGGATGCTTCCTGGCTTTCCATCTACCGGGTCAACGTCCGTATGGTTGAATGCTACCGCAATGGCCGGGTCTTCCTTGCCGGCGATGCTGCTCATGTTCATTCGCCGGCCGGCGGTCAAGGCATGAATACGGGGATGCAGGACGCGTACAATCTCGGCTGGAAGCTGGCAACTGTCATACGCGGAGCGGACACCGCCTTGCTCGACACGTACGATGAGGAGCGCCGCCCAGTGGCTCAAGCCGTGCTTGAGGACAGCTCGAAGAAGATGGATGGGGTCATAGGAACGGCGACTGAAGGCGGAGGGTTGTCCCAATCTTTGAGCACCATATCCGACGATCTGACGAGTGGGCTTCTCATTTCCTATCGGTCAAGTTCTCTTACCCGCCCGTCTGCTCGAACGAATGTTACCCGTTCATTGCCCGGGCATCGTGCTCCTAATGCCGAGAGTCTGCAAGGTACAGATTTTGCAGGAAGTGTATTTGACCTGTTGCGTGGTCCCCACTGGACTCTTTTGGCTTTTGTAAACCGCACAGATCATCTTTCTTTGGAGAACTTCACCTACGACGAACTTCATGTGCATTGCATCCTTCCATCGCATGTGGAAAGAGTGGAAGGCATAATAGACGCAGCAGGGAATGCCTATCGAATTTACGATGTAACAAGTAATGAATTCGTATTGATTCGTCCCGACGGTTACATCGCACTGCGGGCCTCCATTAATGATACCGCAACGATTTCGAATTACTTGAATTCCATTTATCGCGCAAAGTGATTTGGACAAGGCCGGCGGAATTCTTTTCAACATCTCATATGGCTGCCGGCTCTTATATTCGTTTAATTTAGGTTATGGAAGGACTGTTACTATGGAAGATATTATTCGAACCGTTAACTTGACAAAGCAATACGGGAATAAAGTCACTGTAGATCGCGTTTCGATTTCCGTTAAGAGAGGAGAAATCTATGGATTCCTGGGGTTGAACGGTGCGGGGAAAACGACAACCATCCGAGCTCTTCTCGGAATGAGCAAGCCTTCTTCCGGAGAAGTGTATTTGTTTGGTCAGCGCTGGGCGAATGGGAATCCCGATTTGTCAAGACGAGTAGGTTATATGGTGGAAGTTCCCTATGCCTACCCTACCTTTACGGTTAGGGAAAACTTGAGTTTGATGGCCAGATTGCGAGGATTACCGGTTCCGAGGGCAGTTGACGAAATTATGGAGCAATTGAATTTGACCCAATATGCGGATAGTAAGGCAAGAGATTTGTCACTTGGTAACGCGCAGAAACTTGGATTGGCCAAAGCGTTAATTCATAAGCCAGACGTTCTGATTCTTGATGAGCCAACCAATGCGCTTGATCCAGCCGGAATTGTCGAGATAAGGGAGATGCTGAAAGCTCTAGCTTCTCAACAAGGGGTTACCGTATTTATATCGAGCCATATCCTTGAGGAAATGTCCAAAATGGCTTCACGAATCGGCATTATTCACAAAGGCGTTTTGCTTGAAGAACTGACAACAAAAGACTTTGAAACTATCCGACGAAAGCAGTTGATGATCGGAACGAAGGATGATCAGAAGGCTCAAGCTATTCTTTCAGACTCCGGGTATGCGGTACATTCGACTTCGAATAACGGCTTTGCGCTACTGGATGATCATGCCGTTAAGCATCCCGAACATATTGCGAGATTGCTTGCTCAACATGAAGTACTGCTCACCATGCTTAACATTGAAGAAGAGAACTTGGAACATTATTTTCTCAATGTAATCGGAGTTAAGGAGGAAAAACCAGATTGAGACCATTGTTGACAGCCTGTAGTGTTGAAGTTTACAAATTGCGTCGGTCCTTTGTTTTATGGGGTACGCTTCTGTTTATATTGTTTGTCATCACGTTGTTCTTAGGACAGCCCAATTGGTCTTCTTTTTTTGAACGGGCTGCGTTTTTGTATGCATCTGTGTTTGGGCTGCTGGGGTTTGGATTGGTAACAAGTTGGACATTTGGCCGAGAGTATTCCGATCGAACGCTCAAGGATTTGCTCGTTTTGCCTGTATCACGTGGTAAAATCGCGATTGCCAAATATGTCGCAATTATATACTGGTGTTTTGTAATGATGTTGATCAGCTTTGCTTATGCCTTAATACTTGGTTTTTCAATCGGACTTCCCGGCTTTTCGTTTGCAATTGTTCAACATTATTTGTTCTTAATCCTTATGATTGGTGCTCTCCACCTATTATTAAGTGCTCCTCTTGCCCTATTGGCCTGTATATCGCGTGGTTATCTGGTACCGATCAGCTTTGCATTTACAACTTTAATGTTGGCATTGGTGTTCGGTCCTACCGCCATTGGAGCTTATCTGCCTTGGTCTGTACCTGCTTTGCATTTGCAGGAAAGCGGAGTATCTTTATTTCCCTTGTTGGGTACTAGTTATTTACTGGTTTTCTTAATCGGACTCCTAGGTCTCATTGGAACGGTTAAATGGTTACAAAACAGGGAGCAGTGATTGCCAGCCTCTTCATTTTTGCAAAGATCAAGCTTTTGATGCAGGAGCTTTCGTCTTACCTACTTTTCTTTTAATCAGCTCGCTAACTAATTGTTCAGTTGCCCAGCTAATATTACCTGCACCCTTTTGCATTCGCATCCATCAGATAATTACCTAATCCGAAATGACACAATGTTTTTTGTCCTTAGATTGGGACAAGAACATGTACCGATAACTTAAAAAAGCCGCTAAAATGGTCATAACCCTGTCAAGTAGACAGTACAAAAAAGACAAAATTTAAGCTGCGGCCGTTTCCCGGTATTCTACCGGAGAACGGTCGTTTAGTTTTTTCTGAAATCGGTTTTGGTTGTAAAACAATATGTATTCGCTCACTTGTAGTTCAACCTCTGCTTTATTTGCCGCTTTATTCAAGTATATTTTCTCCGTCTTTAAGTGAGAGAAAAAAGACTCGATACAGGCATTGTCTAGGCAATTTCCACGCCTAGAGT
>NZ_VEBF01000027.1 GCF_007676705.1 Paenibacillus xylanexedens | reverse complement strand
TCCTCACCCACATCCAATCCTCCCCTATCCAAACCAAACAACTCCACTTCACCAATCATTTTCCCAATACTCCTATCACCTACCTAATCCCCAAAATCATACCCCACACTTCCATCAATCATCATCACATCATCAATCAAATCCTCACCCCTATCATAACCCTCACCCTCACCTAATTTCTTCTCCTCTAATACATTCTTCACCTTCCCAATCATATAACCCAATTTCATCCCATATCCCTCTTTTTCATTCCCCCACATATCCACTTTTTTCAATCTAACACAACTACCGTCCTCCTCAATCCACTCCACCACCTCATCCCATATATCCATCATCTTCCTCCTCAACCTCACATCCCCCATAACTTCAATCATAATCCCTTCCTATTCACCCAAACCGACCTTCCCTTCCATCAACACCCTCTCCCATCTTACATCTCAACTTACCCAACCATTTCCATCCCCCTCTCCACCCATCCACCAACCCAACCCCAAATACCTCCCCACATCCCACTCATCCTCACCCTAAAATTTCTTCACCCACCCT
>NZ_VEBF01000292.1 GCF_007676705.1 Paenibacillus xylanexedens | reverse complement strand
CCCTCTCCCTCCACATCCCTTCTCTTTTTCTTTTCATCACCCAACCTCCATCTACTTCACCCCTCAATTACCAACCATCCCTCTTAACACCCAACATCCCACCCACACCTCAAATCAACAACCCACTCACTACTTCTAAACTATCTTTCCAATTAAGTCAACCATCCACCCCCACAAATCCCATCAACACCACAACCACTCCATATACCATTCCCGTAATCCCTCCGTACTACCATCCTTTTTCGCCACAGCCTTTCCCTCCCACAAAACCACCA
>NZ_VEBF01000291.1 GCF_007676705.1 Paenibacillus xylanexedens | reverse complement strand
GTATGTTGAGCGCGTGATTAAAGTTTATGGGGAGATTTTGTGTGAAAGAGTGGGGAGAATGGAGATGTTGGAGGGAGAATTTGGAGGGAAAGATATGTGGTTAAGGGGGTTTGTGTACGGTGAGAAAAGGATGGATCATGAATGAGATTTTGGAGTGGGAGGATTTCTGGTCATGTGCTGGGGGGGTGATGGGGGCCCGTTGGGTGTAATGATTGAGATGGGGGATGGGGATAGGATTGGTAGAGAGAGTTGGGTAGAAATGGATGGGAGCATAGG
>NZ_VEBF01000290.1 GCF_007676705.1 Paenibacillus xylanexedens | reverse complement strand
TTGTGGACTTGTTGAAGGGTGTGATCAGGTGATGGAGCGGATTATGAAGGAGTTGGGAGATATGTGCTTTGTACTTGGAGGGAAAGGGTATGAGGGTGGGGAGGATGGTGGTTAGGGGGAATGGATTATGGGTGAGAGTTGTGCGGATTGGGAGTGATGGATGGAAGGGGAATATCTGGGAGAGCGGGGGGGTGGTGGAAGGTTGGGAGAGGAATGGTTGTTGAGTGGGTGGATGAAGAAGGATTATGAGGGTGTCGCTGAAGCGATGAGGATGAT
>NZ_VEBF01000289.1 GCF_007676705.1 Paenibacillus xylanexedens | reverse complement strand
GTGGATGATGAGTGGTATAATTTATTTGTGGATGAGATGATGAAGAAAGATGGGGATTTGGATACGGTTTGGAAAGAAAGGAGTGTGAGGAGTGGAGGGGATGTGTTAATGGAATTGAGAGATTGGAAAGGAGGGAAAATGTTGTTTGATGTGAGTTGGTTGGAGGTTGAAGGGAGGTGGGATGTGGGTTGGAGTGTGTAGAGGGGGGGAGGAGAGAGGGCTAGCGAGCGTAAAGTGATGGGGGTGATGGAGGGTGAAGGAGATTGAGATGTTGGG
>NZ_VEBF01000288.1 GCF_007676705.1 Paenibacillus xylanexedens | reverse complement strand
ACTGAAAGAGGAGATTGTGAGGGAAGGGTACAGGATCGAAATGTGGGGGGATGTTGGGTTACGGGTGAAAGGGTCTATGATGGTGAAGAAAGTAATGAAAGGTGTTGCGAAGGTGGAGGCGAGGAGTGTGGAGGAGGTTTAGAAAGTGGAGGGAGATTTAGAGTGAGGAAATGGGTGAATGAAAGTTATGAAGGTGAAAAGAGAGATGGTGAAGAAGAGGATGTGTGTTTTGTATTGGAACATGATTCGTAGGGTATGAGATTACTGAAGTGGGGT
>NZ_VEBF01000287.1 GCF_007676705.1 Paenibacillus xylanexedens | reverse complement strand
CAACCTCCCAAAGCGCTACCGCTTTCTTGCCCCCTTAACATCCCAAAGACCCATCCCCACCATCATTTCCATCGCACAATCCCCCTTTTTCTTTTTCCTTAACCCTCGTCCCTAACCATTGTACCTATTTCACAATACTCACATATTTCCCCTATACCAACGCTACACCTCCATCCACCTTCACTTTTACCCACCCAAACTTCTCTCTGCTGATTACTTCAACTACGGTGCCTTTCGGTACACCACCTACGACCTTGCCTTTGGATGAAGCAGCAG
>NZ_VEBF01000286.1 GCF_007676705.1 Paenibacillus xylanexedens | reverse complement strand
TCCTCCCGCTACAGTCACAACCAATCCAGCCAAAATTCCTATTCCTCTTCCCCCCCATCTCACCATCCTTCATCTCAATCTCAACCCTCTACCCCACTTCCATCATATCTTCCCCAATCACATCCACACCCTCCTATCCACCCCCTCCAACATTCCAACACCTCTTGCCACCCCACATCTCTTCATCTCTCCCCTCCTCCACGACCCCCATCTCCTATTTCTCCATCAACCACTCACCCGATTCCATGCCAATACTCTCATGCTCCTCAAACACAT
>NZ_VEBF01000285.1 GCF_007676705.1 Paenibacillus xylanexedens | reverse complement strand
GCCACTTTCTCAACGGATCATCAAGAGGTACCAAATTCAGCCCCTAAAGAAAGAAGATGTGTTTGCCTATATTGATCATCATTTAAAGCTTGCCGGAGCCAAGATGCCAATTTTCACAGAAACAGCCCTTGAAGCGATTGCCTTGCGTTCACAGGGATGGCCGCGCGTCATCAACACATTGACGATCAATTGCCTTTTGTATGGGGCGCAGCTGAAGAAAGAACAGATTGAGGAGGAGATCGTCCAGATGGCCGTTGAGGAGAGTGGCTTATGATG
>NZ_VEBF01000284.1 GCF_007676705.1 Paenibacillus xylanexedens | reverse complement strand
TTGAAGGCGGATCTGCCTTTTTTGACAGAGTAAGAAAGAAAGTATAAGATTTTTTAGCTTTAAAATTTTGAACAAAGCCTTTTGTTGTCTAGCTCCAGCGCCTATCGACTAGCAGACTTCGCACCTCCTCCTACGATAAGTCAACATCGGCTCGTTCCTCGCCGTGTTTCCTTTATCTCGTCAGAAGCACTCCAGTCTGTACGTCGATAAACAGGCGCTTGCGCCTTTGTTTTCAGGGAACCAAATATAAAACTCTGTTTATGCCCTCAAGTGTTG
>NZ_VEBF01000283.1 GCF_007676705.1 Paenibacillus xylanexedens | reverse complement strand
ACTCCTGAACCAATCTTATCCAATACCCAATCCGATACCTCAATATCCCCACCTTCCTCAACCCACCTATACCATCTTCTCCTCACCCCTCCCAATTCGCACACCTCTTCTCTCCTCACACCACCCCTTCTCCCCCCACTTCCTCTCCCTAAACCCACCCATTCCCGAGAAATTTTCCAACCCTCTCTTTTCACAAAACTCCACACGCCATCTAACCTCACATCCTACTTCAATCCATCACCTTCCATCCTCCTTATCATGCTACTCATTATACTAT
>NZ_VEBF01000026.1:299-553 GCF_007676705.1 Paenibacillus xylanexedens | reverse complement strand
GGTTGTGGTGTTTAGAGAGTTTTTGAAAAAAAGAAATAATGTGAGATTGAGGGGGTTGAAATGGAAGAAGAAAGTGGTGGGGTGGGTGGTAGTGATTGGGTTGGGGAGGTTTCTGGGTGAAGTGGGGATGTGGGTGTTGTGTGTGTGTGATAAGATGTGGATGGAGGGGATTGGGGGGAGGGAGGGTGTAGCATGTTTTAGTGTATTGAAGTATATTGATGGTGTGGTACTGTTAGGGTTCGTGGGTGTTGGAT
>NZ_VEBF01000026.1:0-289 GCF_007676705.1 Paenibacillus xylanexedens | reverse complement strand
AACTGCTGCCGTCCCTGCTACTCATTGCCTTCCCCAGCTTTCTGCCTCAACTCGGCATGGCGGTCTTCTCTCTCTCTCATAACATCTCCATCCACCCCATTCCCCCCACCCACCCTCTACCATCTTTTACTCTATTCAACTATATTCATCCTCTCCTACTCTTACCCTTCCTCCCTCTTCCATCCCCCATCCAACTTCCTCTACCCAACAACCCATCCACCCCAATCTCACACTCCATCTGCAAAACTTTACCCACCATCTCCTCTGTAACCATATCTTCTCGTTTACC
>NZ_VEBF01000282.1 GCF_007676705.1 Paenibacillus xylanexedens | reverse complement strand
CCAACCGCCACCCCTGCCACAACTCGTCCCCCTCACCCCCCCCGCAACCAACCCCCACGAAGCTATTAACCCCTACATTCTCCTCCCTCCTCCCCAACCACCCCTCACCCACATCTACCCCCTTCCCCCCCCTCACCCCATCCCCCCCTTCCCTTACCCCACCCAAACCATTCCCCCCCTCCACAACATCTCTCCACCCCCCAACAACTTCTCACCCCCACCCATATCCACAATCCTCCGCCAATCCACTTGACACCATACCCCCAACGCAATTCCG
>NZ_VEBF01000281.1 GCF_007676705.1 Paenibacillus xylanexedens | reverse complement strand
ATGATTAGTGTAGATGGAGATAGAAGTAGGAATGAGATGGTGGTAGGGATGTGTAGTGGGTATGGAGGGAATGAGGAAGAGTTGATTTAAGGATAGTATAATGTGTTTTCAGGAGGTCGGAATGGGGAGTGGGGATGGGTGTTGTGTTTTTGGAATGGTTAAATGGATTATTTAAGGCCTGAATCTGTCGAAAAGAACCCGGAATGAGCTTATGAATTGGAAGGAGAGTATAGATGTTGAAGAGAAGGAGGAAGATGGGTTGATGGTTGGGAATGATG
>NZ_VEBF01000280.1 GCF_007676705.1 Paenibacillus xylanexedens | reverse complement strand
CCTCCCGGAACCCCCTACCAATCCCCTCATTACATGACCCACTACCTCACCCCCCTCACACCTCCCTCCCCCCCCCAATTCCCCAACCGCATATATCCCCCCCCCACCAACCCTCACGCAGTCACAACCACCAATTCCTCTCCCTTCCACAAATCTCCACACCCCTACCATTTTCCATTCTCCCATCTCTACCACAACAAACTCCCCCTCCTCCTCTAACTTCACCTCTCCCCCCTCCACCACCTTCCATATCAACCTTCTTCTCACCATACGCCTCA
>NZ_VEBF01000279.1 GCF_007676705.1 Paenibacillus xylanexedens | reverse complement strand
AACCCACCAAACCCCATCACACCTCCTGCACCAACCTCTCTACACCATCACTATCACAACATCCTCCCATTAACCAAAACTCCATTCCTCTCCTCTCTCCCCCCTCAATTCCCTCTATATCACTTCCCTACACACTTCCACCCTTTATTTGTACATCTCGAACAATATAATCTCCTTACCTTTAGCCCACCACTAATACAACAACATGATTATCTGTATCACCATCCCCTACTCAGTCCCATCACATCGTATCAACTCTCCCAATCCATGCATCTCCC
>NZ_VEBF01000278.1 GCF_007676705.1 Paenibacillus xylanexedens | reverse complement strand
ATTATATGAAAAAGAGATGGAGGATTCATGGAAGAGGGGGTATGGATTGGAGGTGACGTTTGGTGTTAGAGGTAATGAAGAAGAAACGGAAGGGGCAGGTTGGGGGGTGAATGTGGTAGAGAATGTAGGAGGTTAGGTGTTGAAGAGGGGAAATATATTTGAGCGAGGAGATTATATGGAGAGGAATGGTGGGATGTGTCTGGAGTGGGATAGAGTGGTGAGAGGTGTGGGTTTTATAGAAGAGGGTGATGTGCGGGAGTTATGAACAGGTAATGGTT
>NZ_VEBF01000277.1 GCF_007676705.1 Paenibacillus xylanexedens | reverse complement strand
TTTTCCTTCTGTGTACCACCACCCAAGTTATCAAAATCACCCTCTCCACCGACATAACGCTCCTCTTCCTCCTCACCTTCTCCCTTCACACCTCCAACCTCATCCTCCTCCTCATCACCCATCTCTTCACCTTCTCCTTCTGCACCCCCAGCTTCATTCACACCCTCATCCTCAGCTCCTCTTACCTCTTCTTCTTCTCTAAATCATTCCTCCTCTTTCAAGATCTTCACCTCCTTATACGAATCAAATCTTCATTTCCGTCTCTTATTTCAAACCAT
>NZ_VEBF01000276.1 GCF_007676705.1 Paenibacillus xylanexedens | reverse complement strand
CATCTCCACCTCCACCACCACCCCTCCCCCTCCAGTCACCCTTTTTACCCTATCCGCCTCTTCCACCATCCCACCCACAACTTCTCCATTCACGCCAACAATAACAATAATCCCCTTGTCTCCCCTACAAACCCAAATGCACGCCGTCCCTCTAACCCTCTCTTCCAATATCCCAACCTCCCACCCATCTCCACCACTCTCCCTCACACTCTCCACTACACGTTCGCCAAAACCCTCCCACCCCACCCCACCAATCATCCTCCTTTCTCCACCCACAC
>NZ_VEBF01000275.1 GCF_007676705.1 Paenibacillus xylanexedens | reverse complement strand
AAGGGTGGAGGTAGTGGATGGGGAGAAGGAGGGTTTTGTGGTTTGTGAGGGGGAGGTGATGTTTTAGGTGTAGGAGTAGTTGGAGGGGGAGGAAGAGGTTTAGGTTGTTTGGGGGATGGAGGAGATGGTGAAAGGTGATGTAAGTTCATGGTTGGTTGGAGGTGGTTAAAGATTTGTGGGATTAAGGGGTTATTAAGGTTGTAGTTGTTTAAGAGCAAGCAAGTGGGTTACTTTGTTAATGATAGCAGGAATGGGAGGATTATGGTTTTGAAGAAGTG
>NZ_VEBF01000274.1 GCF_007676705.1 Paenibacillus xylanexedens | reverse complement strand
GATGGGGAGGGAAAGGGAGAGCGCGTGAAGGGATAGTGGAAGTGAAAGAGGTTGAGGAAGTAGGGGAAGGATTGAATATAAGGGTTATGGGGGGGGGGGGGATGAGTGTAGAGGGGATACGGAGTCTTGTAAAAGAAACAGGTATGAGAGAGATAGATATGGGATGGGGGGTGGGGTAGGAAGGGAGTTTGGAAGAGGGGATTAATGGAGAAATGGTGGGAGAAGGGAAGGATCAATTGTTAGATGGGATTCAACGGTACGATTTGAAGGAGTGATAC
>NZ_VEBF01000273.1 GCF_007676705.1 Paenibacillus xylanexedens | reverse complement strand
ATTCAAAAACCTAAACCACACCTTCCCTCATTCCCCCCCTCATCCACTTCTGAACCAACTCCCACAACTCCTCCTTCACCATCCCCCTTCCACTCATATTCTCTCACCAAGCCCTCCTCACCAATTCCCCATTCTCTTCCTCCATTCTCCACACCCACACGCCATCCCTATCCCTCAATCCATCCCCCAACCGGTACACAAATATCAATTTCCCCTCCCTCACCGGCACACGATACCTCTAACGATATCCATCCGTGTACCCGTATATCCCGATCATTC
>NZ_VEBF01000025.1:347-569 GCF_007676705.1 Paenibacillus xylanexedens | reverse complement strand
TGGGAGATGTGTTGGTTGAGATGTGGGAAGGGTGTGGTGTGGAGGTGGTCTTTTTGGAAAGGGAATGGGGAAGGGTATTTGATGGGGAAGAAGTGATGAAGGGGATGGATGGGGATAAAGGGAGTGTGGTTGGGATGGTTGAGGGTGAGAGTTGGAGGGGGGAGATGGAGGCGCTTGGGGAGATTGGGAAAGGGTGTGGGGAACTGGATATATTATTGGTTG
>NZ_VEBF01000025.1:0-337 GCF_007676705.1 Paenibacillus xylanexedens | reverse complement strand
CCCTCACACTTCCACCCCCCACATGCACCCCCTTGCCCAGATTGCCAAACCCTCTCCCCAACTCCATATATTATTCCTTCTACATCCTCTCCCCACCATCCCTCCCACCCCCCTCAACACCCATCCCTCCCATCTCCATCCCGTCATCCGCGGCACCCACAAATCCCTCTCTCTTCCTTCCCCCGTCCCACCTCTCACCTACAACACTCCTGTCGACCACAAACTCATCACCCGTAAAACACTTCAACCCCCACTCCCACATCCAACCACTCCCCTCCCACAACCCCCCACCATTCCCACTAATTATTTTCACCTCACCCAATTCCACCATTACTCG
>NZ_VEBF01000272.1 GCF_007676705.1 Paenibacillus xylanexedens | reverse complement strand
ATTATTCCCATCACCTGTTTCTCTTCCTTCTATTACCACATACACATCATTTCCACCAAATCCTCCCACTTCTCCACACCATCATCCATCACATCTTTACCTATCTCAAAATCCAACTAACTCCTCCAATACCAACATCCAAAACTCATCCATGCCAGGTGATACACTCTTATCTGCAGAGCACCCAAGCGGTAGAAACACCACACTTTCACCCTCCAACTCCCATCTACCCTTATCAACCCTCACCCCATACCCCCCCAACTCCCACTCATTATTCAT
>NZ_VEBF01000271.1 GCF_007676705.1 Paenibacillus xylanexedens | reverse complement strand
GCAACATCCCCTCAATCTCCAAGTTCTCCTATTGTCCCATAACCTTCACCCCAATACCCCACTCCCAAACAACCAACTACATCCAAACTTCTTCCACCACCTTCCCTACATCACCCAATATAATCAACCAAACAATCCCAATCTCCTCCCACTACAACCCATCTATAACCCCATCTATGCACGTTACTCCAACAACTACAAATCCATTCATCAACTACCACAACCTGCAACCATTCCCATTCCCAACCATCCTTCCAACATTCCTCCCTCTCTTCTGAT
>NZ_VEBF01000270.1 GCF_007676705.1 Paenibacillus xylanexedens | reverse complement strand
CCCAATCGTCAACCGTCCCCATTGCATCCCTACATCAAAACCCCCTTTCCAACTAATCTCTTCCATTCCCTTCATCTCCCTTTCTCTACCTTCTCTTACCCTAACTCAACCAGATTCCCCAGTCCAACTCAAATAATCACCCCATACTTACAATAAACCACATGCTCTCTAAAATTAAACCCACAACATCATCAAAGCATCTCACATCATCACTTCCACCACAACCCATTCTTCCACCCAACACCACCACCCCTCCCTTCTCCACATTCTTCGTTCCAT
>NZ_VEBF01000269.1 GCF_007676705.1 Paenibacillus xylanexedens | reverse complement strand
CCATTATATCCCCCTCTCCCCCAATTCCCACACCCACTACACTTACCATCTACCCTCTTTCACCTCCCCCTTCAACTCCCTCCACCCCCATCCCTTATTTCCCCAACTCCCTCACCGCTACACCATCCCCTTCCCAACCCCACCCTCCCCCCTTCCATTCCCCTCTTCCCCTCCAAATTTCCCCCCTTACCTCACCTCCATACACCCTTTCACTACCAATCAAAACCCCCCCAGTTCCAATCTCTCACCCCCCCCCATTATAACTTCATATTTTCCCCC
>NZ_VEBF01000268.1 GCF_007676705.1 Paenibacillus xylanexedens | reverse complement strand
GGTGATTTGAAAGGAAAGGTGAAAAGAACACTCGGTGCACGCTCAGGTGAACCAGACATTGTGGGATTGAACGAGTGGATGATGGAGGTATTGGGGAGTGAGGATGGTTTGTATAATGTGTATGATGTGGGGGGAGGAGATATTGAAGAGGAATATGTGGGGTGGAAATGGAAGGAAGGGGTTAGGGGAAGTGGAGAGATGATGGGGTTGGGGATGGATAGGGGAGCAAGAGGGGTCTTCTACGGAGAAGATGTATTGAAGGAAGCCGGATTGCCATCT
>NZ_VEBF01000267.1 GCF_007676705.1 Paenibacillus xylanexedens | reverse complement strand
CACCAACCCACATCACCTCCATATGAACTTTCTTCCCCCCTTTCATTTCACCAAACCCCATCAATCCCTTTTTCAACCACATCCCGAATCCTTTTATCCTCATCCTCAAGCACAACAACTCAATTATTTTCCCATACTCCACACATCTCTCAACCCTCCCTATCACCACCAAAAATCCCTCCAAACCATCACCCAACTATTCCACAACTATCCCCTCGATCCCATTTTCTTCAATATCTTTCCTTATCACCACTCCCATTACACTCCTAACTATTATCCT
>NZ_VEBF01000266.1 GCF_007676705.1 Paenibacillus xylanexedens | reverse complement strand
CACAACCCCCCATTTTACACTGTCAAAAACACCTTTGTGCCCAGCCTCGTTCCCCCCCCCACCCACAACCCGCCCTACAATCATGGATCTCCCCATACCAATCCCCATCCTGAACAACTAGATATACCTCCAGATATTACCCCCATACTGCTTGCTTCCCATACCTTCTCCCCCCACATACCTCACATACACCCTGAACACCACCTCGCACGAATCATATACCATCCATTCCATCCCAGACCCAATGCCAATCCCCACAATTTTGCCAATAAAATCTTTC
>NZ_VEBF01000265.1 GCF_007676705.1 Paenibacillus xylanexedens | reverse complement strand
ACAACTGATATGCAAGCTCCCCTGCAACCTGCCATACCTCTCTTAATTCTTCCGCCTTCTTCACCCATCCCTACACTTTCCAATCACCTTAAACCTTATTATAACCCTCACATCTTAATCATTCATCCAACCAAACGTTTTCACACACAAACCCTCAAACCCATCCCCAAACCGATGGACACACAGATCCAACTCAACAACAACCACCTCCCCACAATTCACCGTCTACTCTAACCCTCGCACAAGATCCAAAATCACCAAATATTACGAACTTTAAACT
>NZ_VEBF01000264.1 GCF_007676705.1 Paenibacillus xylanexedens | reverse complement strand
TATTGAGCAGTATGATGAAGTGGGGTATTTGGGTGAAGGGATGTTTAAGTTGATTTGGCTGGTCGGGTGGTGGGGGGAAGGAGAAGAAGAGATGTTGTGAGAAGAGGAAGTGATGTGGATTTTTGATAGGAAAGGTGTGTGGAAGAGGGGAGGGGTATTTGAGAGGGAGAAGGTGGGTGAGTTGAAGAAGGAGTATATGAAAGATGGTGAGGGGGAACGTATTGGGGAAATGGCGATTCCGGATCTGGAAAAGGGTGGAGGGATTCGTTGGGAGCTGTGT
>NZ_VEBF01000263.1 GCF_007676705.1 Paenibacillus xylanexedens | reverse complement strand
AATACGTAACTCACAAATTTGATTATATCTTTGTCTCAAAATACGGTTTAAGTGATAATGTTGTTTAAATTGATGTGTTGATCTTGGTAAGAATAGTTGATATGGCTGTAGGTATAATTTTTATTGCGGGTGTCATAGGTGAGATATAGTTTGGATTGGAGTTGGGGTTTTTGAAAAGAAGGTAGAGATTGGGGGAATTGGTTATATAGATGAGGAGGGTTATGAAATGGGAAATATAATGGAGGCGTGGTGTGGTAAATGTGCTGTGTTGGAAAGATATT
>NZ_VEBF01000024.1:332-597 GCF_007676705.1 Paenibacillus xylanexedens | reverse complement strand
GAAGGGAGGGAGTAGATTGTTTATAGGTAATGGTGATTTGTTTGTGGGTGAGGAGTTTAATAGGAGAGATTGTTTTTGGTTTTGGAGGATGATAGTGGTGGATAGGTAGGAGAGTAGTGAAGTTGGAGTGGTAAGGTGGAGGATGATAGGGTTTGTTAGGGATTAGTTGATAAGGAAATTGGAGATGTTGAGGGGTTACGGGGTTGGGATGATGGGAGTTGAGATTGTGAGGAATGGTGAGTGTGAAGGTTTTGTGATGTTGAGA
>NZ_VEBF01000024.1:0-322 GCF_007676705.1 Paenibacillus xylanexedens | reverse complement strand
ATAAACAAATTCCACATCTTCAGCCCTTACCCGCTTCCCATCATCCCACTTCACATTCTCACCAATCCTCACTCTCAACCTTTTCCCATCTTCACATCTCTCATATCTTCCTCCACCATCCTTACTCTACACATACTCTTTATCCCAACTTACCAACCCTTCATCAAACCATTCAACAACCTCAACATCCCCCTTACCCCAATACAAATTCTACTTCACTCTACCTTCAAAACCAGTATCCCATACAAGTCCCAATCTAATCCATCCCCCCTCCATCCCACTTCCTTCATTCCTTTTCACATTCTTCAACTCTTCAATCCAG
>NZ_VEBF01000262.1 GCF_007676705.1 Paenibacillus xylanexedens | reverse complement strand
CCTCACTCTTAAAGTTACCTCCCCTCTCTCGCTCCGGCTATTACAACTGCAGAAAAACCATACCACCCGCAAAACAACCTAGACATAAACAACATCAATTCCACTCCCATATCCTTCCCATCCATCCCCCACATCCCTATTATCCTTATCTTCCAATCACCCTACCTTTACCAAAAGAACCCCTTACACTCAACCACAAAAACCTCTATCCATTAATCAAACAATTACCAATCTCTTCTCTCATTCCAAACAACCCTCCATTCTTTCCAAAACAACCTTCT
>NZ_VEBF01000261.1 GCF_007676705.1 Paenibacillus xylanexedens | reverse complement strand
GTGTTATCAGTGTGGAAGGAGACATGAGCGATATATTAATTGTGGAACGTGCAAGCTGCAGGATGTAAGGTGTGAGGATTGGGAAGAGAGGGATAACGGCTTTTGGTGGGATGGTTGGGGGGAGGGAGGAGGGGTAGAGGGATAAGGAGGAGAGGAGGTGGTGATGGTGAAGGGGGAAGAGGAAGGAAGGAGGGGTGAAGGGATTTTGTTGATGGTGAAGGAGGAAGGGAGAATGACTGGGAGGGAAATGAGTGGTGAGGTGGGTCTGAGGGGGATGGGGAT
>NZ_VEBF01000260.1 GCF_007676705.1 Paenibacillus xylanexedens | reverse complement strand
AGAGAGAAACATGAAGAGGGAAGGGGATAAGGGGGAGAATGGATGGGATAGTTTGAGCAAAATGGTAGGGGTAAGCTCCAGCAGGATGGGGATTGGGAGTAGTAGGGAGCGCAAGTAAGGATGAGTGTTGGTGATTGGGCGAAGCGAGCATTGATTAATTCATGGAAGGATTGAATGGTGGTATGGGGGAAGGGGATTTTTGGGGGTTGTGGAATGGGAATGGTATAGGGGGGAGAAGGGGTTGGTGGGAGGTGGATGTGTGGGTGGGTATGGGGAATGGGG
>NZ_VEBF01000259.1 GCF_007676705.1 Paenibacillus xylanexedens | reverse complement strand
AACCACCACCTTCTCATTCTCCTCTCACTATCTCCTTCCAATTCCCCCCCCTTTCATCCTCTCTCCACCCATCACACCATCTCCACCATTCCCCTTCACCCCATAACCTTCAAACCTCCCCATCTCCCCATATCCCCTTTCTTCCCACCCCAATTCACCATCCCACCACTCAACCCATCCAATATCCTCTTCCACAAAACTACAACCATCCTTCACCATCATCACACCTCATTCCTCCTCCCCTCCACTACTCACATCAACCCCTCATCCACTGACTTTCCG
>NZ_VEBF01000258.1 GCF_007676705.1 Paenibacillus xylanexedens | reverse complement strand
ATCCCCAATATACATTACTTCCTCCCCCATCCTCTCAAAAAACTAATTCCCAATCAACAACAACCCTTCTTTCACATTACCCCCCTCAATAACCCTACCTCCCACCACCAATTTTAACTCCCTATCTTCTACACCCTCAAAACCCCCAAAATCCAATATCCCTTCCTCAATAAACCATTCCATCCATCCATCCTCTTTCCACCCTACCACATTCTCCCCTACAACATCACTCATCACATATCTCAATCCAGCTAACTCTATTCCCCCAAAATCCTTTAACTC
>NZ_VEBF01000257.1 GCF_007676705.1 Paenibacillus xylanexedens | reverse complement strand
CCAATCACCACACCCAACACTCCATAACCCTCACCCTCAACATATTCAATTAACCCACCCACTCTCCCTTTCAAATCTTTCCCTTTCTCCCCGCCACCTCCCATCCCCATTCCCCCACCCACTCCCGCTCCCCCACAACCACCCCCTCCCTTCTCTTTTTCTCTACCTTCACTCATCCGATCTCCTCCTCACTCACCTCCCACCATACAATCTCCCCATACACTTCATTCTCCTCCACCACCTCTTTATGTCTTCCTCAACCCACAATACCTCCTTCATCCAT
>NZ_VEBF01000256.1 GCF_007676705.1 Paenibacillus xylanexedens | reverse complement strand
TCAGTTCTTCCACCCACACCCTCTTCACTACATAACTCACCCCACCCCCTTCAATCCCTTCAACAACAACATCATCCTCCACCAAACTCCTCACCATCACAATCTTCATCTTCCCAAATTCACTCATCATGCCTTTTCTCCAAAGCCCACAACCCTTCCCCCCCTCATCCATCTCTCCCTCCATCTTCGTTCCAATCACAACCTCATCACCATTCCCATAATCCTTTAATCCCCCACCAAGATATTCCTCACTTGTACCCAAAGACTATACATTCCCTCTATC
>NZ_VEBF01000255.1 GCF_007676705.1 Paenibacillus xylanexedens | reverse complement strand
TTTTGATTGAAAAAAAGTGAAAAAGGAATGAAGTTGGTATATGGTGTAGAAGGTAAGGGAAACTTGGTTGATTGGAAAGGAGGATTGTGATGAGTGGTGAAAAAGGTGAAATTACGATTTGGTTGTGGTTTTGGATCATTTTATTAAGTGGGGGGGTGGTGTGTGATGTGTTGTGTGTTGGAGGGATTGTGGAAGGTGGAGGGAGGGATGGATGGTTATGTGTTGTGGGGGGTGGGGGGTTTTTTACGTTGTTTCTAGGGATGAGGTAGAAGAACATTTGGGG
>NZ_VEBF01000254.1 GCF_007676705.1 Paenibacillus xylanexedens | reverse complement strand
AAAGGAAGGGAAAGAGTGGTGAGGTGGTGGATATGGGGATGAAGGTGGAAGGGATGGGACGTGATGGTTGGAGGCATGGGGGGGGAGTGGTGATGTTAAGGGGTTAGGGGTGATTATATTTAGGGAAAAAATAGGGAAGTGAGAGGAATGAGAGTGGAGTTGGAGTATTATTTTTGTAGAATTAGGGGGGAGTGAAAGGAAAATGTTTGTTGGAGAGTTTGCTATTGATGAATAGTAGGGAAAGGAAGAAGGGTGGGATAGTAGATGGGATGGATGAAATCGT
>NZ_VEBF01000253.1 GCF_007676705.1 Paenibacillus xylanexedens | reverse complement strand
AAACGGATTTTAGCTATTTCCAAACAAAATAAATTTTTGTATTATATGGGTAGATACTAAGAAAAGCGTAAGCGCCCGTTTAGCGACGTACAAACTGGAGCACTCCGCAATGAGATAAAGGATAAGGAAAGGCGGAGAGTGCCTGCTTATCGGCGACAAGCATAAGACGAGCGCTGAAGAAGGCGTAGTTTGCCTTCAGCAGCGATTGGCTTATGACCTCGAGCCGATGGCGCCTGAAGCTGGACATGTCACATCATCATTCCATATAGATGTTTCATCCAAA
>NZ_VEBF01000023.1 GCF_007676705.1 Paenibacillus xylanexedens | reverse complement strand
GTGGAATGTAGGGTTTTTATTGAAAGTTGTTTAAGAGAAGTTGAGGTAAAAAGGAATGTTGTAATTGGGGTTTGTTTGGTTTGGATATGTAGTTTTGAAAGAAGAAGGTGGATGGAAAAGGAAGGTGTTTGAGAGTTTGAGGTGTGAAAAGTGAGGAAGGAGTGAGTGTTTTGGAGGTAAGGTGGGTATTTGAATGTTTGGAGTGAGGAAAGGATTGTGGATAGAAAGGAGGTGATGGAGGGGGAGGTTGGGATAGGGGTACGTTGTTAGGAGTTGAGGGGAATGATGTATGGGAGGTTGGGGGGGTGGGTGGTTGGGGTTAGGGGAGGGAGTTGGGGTGTTATAAAGTGTGGTGGTGTGAGGGGGGGTGTGTAGAAGAGGGGGGAAGGTATTGAGCGGGGGATGGTGATGGGGGATTAGTAGGAATTGGGAGTTGATGGAGGGGAGTTGGAGGGTGGAATGGGAAGTGAGAGGGGGTTTGTTGGGATTGGGTGGATGTGGGGATTTGGGAGGGGGTTGTAGGGGGGATTGTAGTAGGTGTGTAGGGGAGGTGATAAGGGGGATGATGATTTGAGGTGATGCGGAGGTTCCTGGGGTTTGTGACCGGGA
>NZ_VEBF01000252.1 GCF_007676705.1 Paenibacillus xylanexedens | reverse complement strand
AATTTATTTTCAATTACTTAGTATTCCTCAACAAAACCATCCGATCCCCCGTAAACCCCATTATCACCCTTCTCCACGCCACCCCCTACACCCACCATCAATACAAAAACCACTACACCATCTCAACCAACCTCCACTCTCTCATACCCAACTACAACAGATTCTCCACGAATTATCACTCCAACTCCTTATCACACCTCACCCAACCCACCCCATCCCCCCCCTTATACTCCACATCCACAAACCCATATCCCAACATCTCATCCTACTTCATAATCCTACC
>NZ_VEBF01000251.1 GCF_007676705.1 Paenibacillus xylanexedens | reverse complement strand
ACCGAACTCCACCACCCACCAAACCACCGATCACATATCCACCTCCTTCATTACTTCCCACAACCCCATCACCCACTCCAAAACCAACCCTACCCATATCATCCCCAATCACTTTCACTCCAACATCAATCTCCACGCTGTCCTTATATTTCACACCCCCAACACCGCCTCTTCTCTGAATCATCCCTTCCAACAACTCTCTCTCCAACTTCCAATCCACATTTTCCACAATCCAACCAAAACCTTCCAAACCACCACCTCTATCAATATTTTTCTTACCAACC
>NZ_VEBF01000250.1 GCF_007676705.1 Paenibacillus xylanexedens | reverse complement strand
AGTAAAACGCCTCACAAACGCAGGCAGGCATATACCATATATCCCCTTTTCCTCTCCTCTACCCTCTATCCAATCTTATCCTTCCCTTTCCTTCCCTCCCCCTTCAACCTATACTCACCATTCCTCCAACCCCCATTTTTTTTCTTCCCTCATAAAATCTCTCCACAACCTCCACCCCCTCTCCCCTCCCTTTCTTCTCCAACCAAAACCTCAACCTCATCTCCTTTCCCACGTCTCCTATCCTTAACTTCCACTCCCATATTCACCTTTTTCCCATCCCACAC
>NZ_VEBF01000249.1 GCF_007676705.1 Paenibacillus xylanexedens | reverse complement strand
CCTAACGCTTATGCTCCCTCTATCCCACATCACATATCTACCATTCTTCCACATCCCACCCACACTCACCCTCCCTCCACTTTCCCCCTTTAACATTCCTCTTTTCACTTCAATCCTCCCCATCCTCTCCTCACACCAAAACCATTTCATCTCCCCTTCTCTTCCCCATACATCCATCCCCTCATTAAAATCTCTTTCCCCATACTTTTTCCTCTTCACCTTCCCTATCATCTCCTCACTTTCACCTACCCTAACCCTACAATCCTCTTCCACACTTATCTCTT
>NZ_VEBF01000248.1 GCF_007676705.1 Paenibacillus xylanexedens | reverse complement strand
AAGAACTTATGCGGGGGTTTGTGGAAGAGGTGGTTGGGGAGCGTTTGGGTCGGTAGCGCAAATATATTATTGAGGATGGAGGGATTGGGGAAGTTGAAGTGTAGAGAGGTCATAGTGTAGTTTTTGAGGTGTGCATATGAGGAAAATTGAATTAGGAGGGGTAGAATGTTATGGAATAAAGTGATTGATGATTGCGAGGAGGAAGGCTGGTGGGATGAAGATGTTCCGGGCGCATATGACGAAGCATTGGAAAAGCTTGAGATTGATCTCCAGTCGGACTTTGGA
>NZ_VEBF01000247.1 GCF_007676705.1 Paenibacillus xylanexedens | reverse complement strand
AGATAGAAGGGTTTCGAGGGAATGGGGGATAATGTGAGGGGTTGGGAGGGAGTAAGGGATAGGAATGTGTGCGATGGGAATTGGGTGATGTACAGGGATGGTGTTGAATTGGAATGGAAGGCGAGGGGGTTGAGGAATAGGATGGTTTACAATTTTAGCGAATTGGTGGAGGTGAAGGTGGGGGGGGAGGATATGGATGTAAGAGTTAGATACGGGAATAAATGGGTTGTGGAAATCTTGTTGTTTAACGCGCGCTGGGGGGAGTAAAGTGCGGTGCGGTGGAGG
>NZ_VEBF01000246.1 GCF_007676705.1 Paenibacillus xylanexedens | reverse complement strand
TGAGTTTTAACCAACCTCACACGTCTAATTTCCGCATATAACCTCAAATCAAAAATCTAACCAATCTCACTCAACCTATTCTCCTCAAAACCCTCTAATACCCCCTAAAACCCCGCTCAATCCCAACAATACACCCTCTACCATTCCTTACATTCCAATTCTCCCCAAAATCGCTAAATAACCTTCCCTCACTTCCTTACAAATTCCTGCAAAGCTCCTCAATTGATCAACATAATTCTAACCCCAAACACTCTAAATCCACTTCATAGCTCCCTTTAGACTCTT
>NZ_VEBF01000245.1 GCF_007676705.1 Paenibacillus xylanexedens | reverse complement strand
CGCATACCTTGATCGTTATCCCACAATCTCCCGCTTCTACAACAATTCACACCCCATCTCCACCTTCTTCTCCTTCAATTCCATCTTCCATCCCATTCTCAACCACTCCCTCCATCATAACCCCCATCACACCAACCCACCCCATACCCACATTCACTTTCAAACTCAATACAATCCCTCCAAAACAACCTCGCAATACTACTTTCCTAAATATCTCGCAACCATCTCCACCAAACCTACCAATCACTTTAATATAATTCCAATCCACTTCATTGAAGCTCTTATA
>NZ_VEBF01000244.1 GCF_007676705.1 Paenibacillus xylanexedens | reverse complement strand
CCTTCTTTAAACTACCAGCACAATACAATTAATACCACACACATAAAACTCATACATACATTAAAAAACCAACCCTCATCACTAACTCAACTCAAACCCTTCGTTTTTTTGTTCTTACCACACTAACTTCTCTACTTTCCCCCTATCATTTAAATCACACTATTTCTTCTCCATTTATCCTCATCTTCTTCTCCTCACTCTACCCCCAATCTTCCCATCCAAATCCCCCATTAACAACAACATCCACCTCACCATTCCGTATATATTCAACCTCCTCTGCTCTCAC
>NZ_VEBF01000243.1 GCF_007676705.1 Paenibacillus xylanexedens | reverse complement strand
GATTGCTTTGGCATTGTAGGCGATGAGATCAAGGCCAACTCGGTGGAGTTTGATCTGATGGAATGGATATGGTAAAATAAGAGTTAACGGTTGGGTGAGATATGGGTTGTGGTGATGTTTGGGAAGGGGGATGGGAATGGGGAGGTGTGGAGAGGGGTTATTCGATTGAATGGTATGAATGAGGAGAAAACGAATGAGGGTATGGTGTTGATGGGTGGGAAGTGTGAAGTAGACTCTCTTGTTGTTGGTTTGTTGGTCACGTTCGAACTGTTTGTCGGAATAGGGG
>NZ_VEBF01000242.1 GCF_007676705.1 Paenibacillus xylanexedens | reverse complement strand
GTAACATATTTTATTCACAAATCTCTTGCACAGACTAAAATCTCTACTGCCAAACAAGCTACCCTACAAATCCTCCACAACCCCAACAAACACCCTCCCCCCAATCACCCACAACACCATAACCACCCCAACCTTAACAAATCCCTAAACCACCCTAACCCTAATTCACTTTTTCAATTCACACCTCCCATTCCTTACAAACCATTTCTCTTGTTCATTGATCAACCGCTCAATCTCTACAAAATTACAAACACTCTCTCCCGTCAAAGCAACTATCAGAAATTGCT
>NZ_VEBF01000241.1 GCF_007676705.1 Paenibacillus xylanexedens | reverse complement strand
TGTCACAATAAATAAAATAATAAACACTACCCGCACAGTCGCAATGAAAATCAAAACCACCTTCACACTCATCCTAAACCCCATCATCATACTACCCATCATCACCATCCCCCAACCCATAAACATCCCCACCACCATCTCCACAAACCTCTCCATCTCCCTAATATCACTCCTTACACCACTAATCACACAACCTTCCTGCAACGTATCCACATTACGGAACCAGAAGGTTTGAATATGGTCAAACAACTCCTCGCCCACCTCCCTGCCGTATCCAACCGCAGCCT
>NZ_VEBF01000240.1 GCF_007676705.1 Paenibacillus xylanexedens | reverse complement strand
CAGTCCTGTCACATATGTTAAACTACCGTTTTAATACACCCCCCCCCCTTCCACCCCACACCTTCCCCAATTTGATTTTCCCTCCAATCACCCATATTTCCCCCCACTTCCTGACCGCCCTCCCCCAACTTACCCCCCTCTTTCCCCTTCCACGTCACCTATTACCACCTCCTGCTCACCCCCTTCTCTTCCATCCTCACATCCAACATGCCACAATTATTACACCTCACTCCAACATCCCTCAACCACCCCCACCCATCAACCCCCTTTTCCTTCAACCCCATCAC
>NZ_VEBF01000239.1 GCF_007676705.1 Paenibacillus xylanexedens | reverse complement strand
GGCGAGCACAAGGACAAATGGATTTGATGAATCCATCTGGAAGTTAAAGAGAATCGCCAAGTCCTGTAAAAAAGCGTCCTTGGCCATATGCATCTCATCCAGGATGAACACCGGCGTTACTTTTCGTTCCTGGGCCATCCGTTCAATTCCATGCTGGATCTGCCGGAACAGATCCACCTTCCGGAACCTGGGCTCCTCGCCCAACCCGTAAGCCAAACCCCGGTAAAAATCCATTACACCCCCGGTGGACAGTGGAAAGTAGACCACATGATAAAGCGCCGGGTTGA
>NZ_VEBF01000238.1 GCF_007676705.1 Paenibacillus xylanexedens | reverse complement strand
GATTCGGGCGTGGGGTGGGGAGGAGAAGAGTAGTTGTGTGATATGTGGGAGATGGAGGTGATGGAAGGGGGAGAGAGACGTGTTGTGGATGGTGGGAAAGTTGGGGTAGGTTGTGGATTGGTTAGTGTAAAATATAAAGAAGTGGGAGAGTGATGGGGTGAAGGGGTGTTTGGGAGTGAGAAGATGAAGAAGTTGAAAGAGGTGGATGTAAGTTAGGAGTACATGAGGAATGAAATGATGAGTCGGTGGAAAAGGTCTGGTATATGGGTAGATGTTAGTGAGCAGCAA
>NZ_VEBF01000237.1 GCF_007676705.1 Paenibacillus xylanexedens | reverse complement strand
AAGGTGGGTTTGTGTGTGTGGTATAGTTATGGAATGAGATAGTAAAAAATGGTGAAAGGGTATGGTGTTCAGGATTTTTGGATTGGATGGTATAAGTAAGGGTTCTTACGGTTGTGGGGAAAGAGGGTTGAGTTTTTTGGGGAAGGGAGAGTTTTTGGGTGGTGGAGGATTTTTATGAACGAGAGCTTTAGTTAGAGGGTTGTCGAGGTTTTTGGAAGGAGGTTGAATGGGAGGTTTTGGAGTATGAAGTTGGTTAGTTACCAGAGGAGGATGAGGAGGTTTAACAGC
>NZ_VEBF01000236.1 GCF_007676705.1 Paenibacillus xylanexedens | reverse complement strand
TCCACTTCCTTTCCATCAATACCCCCTGCTTGCAATACCTCATTCCACATCAACCTCACCCTCATATCCATCATACCAAACATCATCCAGACCTTCATCATCCAATACAAACTCACCCATCCCCTCCTAACCCTCTACATCACCACCCACCATTTCACGCTTTAACAAATCCTCACCTTCACCATACTCTCCACACATCATCAACTCACCTCTCTCTTTCAAATACCCTTCGCTGCTGTATTGAATCCTATCCCCTGCAAATCCTGACCATAATCTATCTTCATTCAG
>NZ_VEBF01000235.1 GCF_007676705.1 Paenibacillus xylanexedens | reverse complement strand
CAACCGTCTGACCCACTCTAACTTCCACACGTTCAACCACACCGACACCCACATCCCCATCCCCCAATCCTTCCTTCACATCATCCACACCTACCCCTTCAATCCATCCCCCTCTTCTCTCATTCCATTTTCCCTTCTCTCTATACTACTCCACCTAACACTAACTCCACTCTTCCACTTCTCCATCCCTCTTCACCCTACACACCAACTCCCCTCCACCAACCTTCACTCCCCCCTTACCACCAACATCAATCTCCCAACCGCCATCAATCACGACAACACCCACAT
>NZ_VEBF01000234.1 GCF_007676705.1 Paenibacillus xylanexedens | reverse complement strand
TACCCCAACCACACCCCATTTCTAACCCAACCCACACTTTCTTCACCAACTCTACATATCCTTCTCACCATCTACCATCACTTTCCTTATTTCCCCACCAATCCCTTTAACATCCACACCTCTTTATCCACTCCACCCCTCAATCCAATCACCATATCTTCCCTTCCATTATCTTCCCCTTCTCCTCCTTCCTCAATCCCTTCATCAATCACTTCCACCATTCTCCCCAAATCACCAACCACCCACTCTACCATACGCTCACCACACAACTCCCCTTCTGCCTCTTCA
>NZ_VEBF01000022.1 GCF_007676705.1 Paenibacillus xylanexedens | reverse complement strand
AAAACCGTAGGTTCCACCTACCATCCTATTCAATGACACCCACTTTTCGCTTTCCCCAACCAAAACAACCCAACCCACCCCCCAATACCCCAACACCACCTTAACCTACTAACACCACACCCACGATCCCTACCCCCTACCACCCCATCAACCACCTCCCCAACAACCAAACTCCCTCCCCCACCTCTAACCAACCTTTCATCCCCCCCTCTCCCAATCCCCAAACCCACCTCCCCTAATTTCCACTTACTCATAACTCAATACATACCTTATCTACACCCATACCACCCCAACTCAAACATCTAACTACCCTCACCAACACAAAACAATACTCATTCCCTCACTACCCCCCACCCAACCCCCACAACCCCAAACCACACACCTTCCTCTTTCCGCTTCTCCCACCTCTCACATCCACTTACAAACCAACCCCTTAACCCAACACCTCTCCAAACCCCCCCCAAACAACCTAAAACCCCTCTAATTCAAACTCTCTTCCCTCCCACACCCATCCCCACTACTCCCCCCCACCTCAAACCCCCTATCAATCCCCCACCACCATCTCCCAACCCTAAATACTTCCTACCCACCCATACTCAACCACTACCCTCACCCAAACCTCAAAACCACCCCCCAACCCCACTGAAATACAACCTCAAACCCTCTCCTTACAAAAACTCACACCCCCTTTTACGGGTGATGCCCTCCCTTTTCTACAATCAACCCCCCACTTACCTTCCCCTCCAACGTTAACCTCAACACCCGC
>NZ_VEBF01000233.1 GCF_007676705.1 Paenibacillus xylanexedens | reverse complement strand
GGGAGAATGTGGTGTGAAGTACGTTGAAGGGTTCGTTGTTGTGGGGGGAAGAGGATTGAGGATTGGAAGGGAAGAGAATAAGATGATGTGGATGAAGTTGGGGCACGGGGTGTTCAGAGAGAATTTCGTGGTATTCTTGCATCTTGGTAAGCAGGGGATGAGGTGTTAGAGGAAGGTGGGAATAAATAAATGGGGTGAAGGGATTTTTGAGAGGGAAGAGTGGGAGTGTATGATGGTTAAGATTGAATGGGAGAACTGGAAGGGTGTGGTGGGGGAGGGGTTGGTGGAG
>NZ_VEBF01000232.1 GCF_007676705.1 Paenibacillus xylanexedens | reverse complement strand
GTTAACCACTCGTTTTATCGAGATCGATGATCTCCCCTTTTATTTTCCCCTCAAACCCATTCTCATTACCATCCCCCCCTTTCTCTTATTATTTTTCTCCATTTCACTCTTCACATTCCTTTTTATCCCAAACAAACCGACGTTAGAACTTTTCACCCCAACCAACAAACCTAAAAAACACCCCAAACCTTCATCCTTCTTCTCCCTTCTCCCTTTTCCATTACTTACACTACGTTTTCTCCTACTCCCTACCCACTTAAATGGTCGAACAATCATCCTTCCAGCACTA
>NZ_VEBF01000231.1 GCF_007676705.1 Paenibacillus xylanexedens | reverse complement strand
CCCAACCCCAAGAAACACTACCAACCTTCCCTTCCAACAAAACCACTGCTCCGACAAAAATAATATTCACGCCCACCACTACAATAACTAAAATCCATTCCATATCCACTATACTCCCCCACCTCCTCATAATCACCATCATCAATCTATTCATATCTCCTTGATTACCAGCTTACTTATGAGTCACACCCTGATTGTAATCTTTCCTACTAATACCTATTTTAACAGATCTATACCTATTCCTCCCCCATCTTAAAAAACATATCTTCCCATTCCATCCAAATCCATG
>NZ_VEBF01000230.1 GCF_007676705.1 Paenibacillus xylanexedens | reverse complement strand
GTTTGAGGAGAATAGAGAAGATTGGGAAGAGTGTATTGAGAAATTGATTGGATTGGTGGTGAATGATAAGGAATTGTGGGGGAGGGGTGTGGTATTGGAGGTAAGGAAGAGAGAGGGGTGGTTTTGGGAAGAAAATGGGGGGTGATTGAAGGAATTGGTGAGAGAAAAGGTGGATGAGGTAGGTTGTGAATGGGTAGTGGGTGATGGTGAATATGTGACTTGGGTATTTGGTGGGAATGATATGTTGTATGTTGGCGTATGGAGACGTGAAGAGAACGTGTGAGAGTGG
>NZ_VEBF01000229.1 GCF_007676705.1 Paenibacillus xylanexedens | reverse complement strand
GGATGATGGATGGGAATGGGGTTGGAGCGAGGTGTGGACGTGTATGCTCGAGAGAAGAGTTATGTGAAGGTGGATGTGTGGTAAAGGAATGGTGGAAGGGGATTGGTATTGGTGAGTTGGAGGGTTATGGGAGGGAGTGGGGGGGAGGTAAGAATGAGGGGTTATTGGAGGGAGCGGGTGGGAATGGGAGAAAGGTTGGTGTTGTGGGAGGGGGTGGTGGGGGAGTGTGGGGGGGAGGTGAAGTGGGGGGTGGAGGGTATGAGGTGATGATGTACGAAGGCAAATGGAAA
>NZ_VEBF01000228.1 GCF_007676705.1 Paenibacillus xylanexedens | reverse complement strand
CCTCTTTAATTACTTTTTTACCTCATCCACCACTTCCTTCATATCCTCATTCAAACCCTTCACCTTCTGCACTTCTTCCCCAACCCAACCAAATTCCCCACCCAACACCATTTTCCCCAAAAGCCATTCCCCCCCCATCACCCCATATCAACCCTCCACTTCTCCCTTTTTCAAATCCCCAAATACTACACTTCCCCTCATCACCCCACCCATCTAATCATTCCCATCAATCTCCCGTCTGTACACACCGTTCTTACCCTTAATTTTCCCGGTACCCCCTTTCCGCCATT
>NZ_VEBF01000227.1 GCF_007676705.1 Paenibacillus xylanexedens | reverse complement strand
TATCCTCCCTTCCATCTCCACATCACACTTCTGACCCCTATCAACCCAAATCCACCAAGTTTCTATAATTCCTTCAACTCCAACCTCAATTCTTCTTCTACCCACGTCTACCCACAATCACACACAATCCCTTTAACTTCCCTTCGCACACCTTCACCACCACTCATCAGTACCCTTCCTCCTCCCATCGATATCCCCTCCAATATCATTTCCCCTTCTCTACCCACCTTTTCCACCACCCACTTCCTCCACTCCACATAATCCTTCCCATCTAACCACCCAAAACCCAT
>NZ_VEBF01000226.1 GCF_007676705.1 Paenibacillus xylanexedens | reverse complement strand
TTCACCACCATCCCTCACACCCTTCCCCTCATAATACCATCGCTAACAATCATCCCAATACTTTCAGCAACCTCCCCAAATACATCCCCTACACCCCTAACACCAACTCCAACTCAAACCCACCAACCCACCATCAACACATTCCATTCTTTCCCCAACTCCACCTTTTCCACCATTTTCATCCCCCATCACACCACCATTCCCAACACTACCACAGTCCCTCCCCCTAATACACCACTCGCAATAATCCTTACAAAAGCTGCTACTTTCCCAATAAGTCCCACAAACAT
>NZ_VEBF01000225.1 GCF_007676705.1 Paenibacillus xylanexedens | reverse complement strand
CAGTCATTCCCACCCTCAATAATATCCACACCCCTCAACACTCCTCCCTTATACACTGTACTCCATACCTCCCACATTCCACCCCCAATCCCCCCGCTCACTCTTCCCTTCACAATCACCCCTCCCTCACCAAACCCATAATCCTTTTCACCTTTACCCACCACCTTCTCATAATCCAACACCCCATCCCCAACCATAACCCCATCAACTCCTAACACTACACCTCATATCATTCTATCTTCATTCAATCCAACTTCAATCCAAACCTCCTCCTCTAACTCCCAACCCCC
>NZ_VEBF01000224.1 GCF_007676705.1 Paenibacillus xylanexedens | reverse complement strand
TCCTCACCCATATTCTGTACCAGCTCACCCATCTCCCCTCCCCACCTACCCCATTCTTCTCCAACTTTACCCACTTCTCCACCAACCACACCAAACCCACCACCCCCATCCCCCCCTCTTCCCCCTTCAATCCAACCATTCAATCCGACCAACTTCCTTTCTTTCCACATTCATCCCATAACATCAACCATACTCCCAATCTCAACCCAACCAGCATTTACACACTCCACTACCCTTCCCACCTCTTCCACCCTTTCCTCAATACTCTTCATCTCCACAACTCCCTCTCCT
>NZ_VEBF01000223.1 GCF_007676705.1 Paenibacillus xylanexedens | reverse complement strand
GTGAGGGGAGATGGGGGGGGAGGGAGGAGTGTTTTGGGGAAGATCGGTAGTTGATTGGTGAATTGGGAGTAGAAGGGATGAAGGGAGTAGAGGGTGATCGGGTGGATTGGAAGCAGAGGATAGTGGGGAGAGTGAAGGATTTTGGGGGTTATGGTAGGTGGGAGGGGGGGGGTAATGGAGTAGGTGTGGATATGGGATTAGGTGAATTGCATGAAATAGATGTGTTGGGGTAGGAAAAAGGGGTAGAAGCCGGAGGATGCTCTGTCATGAGCGGGTATAACGAGATTGATG
>NZ_VEBF01000222.1 GCF_007676705.1 Paenibacillus xylanexedens | reverse complement strand
TGAGGGTGGAGTGGAGTAGTTTTATAAGGAATTGGTAGAAGAAGGTTTGGAGGAAAAGAGGGTTGTTGGATTGTAGGGAGATGATGAAGGAGTGAGAGTGGAGAATGTGGGGAAGTTGTTGGATAGTTTAGGTGTTGAAGAAGGGAATATTGTGAAATGGATTAATGAGGAGAGAGTAGGAAAAATTGGATTTATTTTGGGTGGGGGTGATGGGGAAGAGGGTGTTGATTTGTGGTGGTGTGATGTTGGGAGTAGATTAGATATAAGGGAAAGTTTAGTGGATTTAATGGG
>NZ_VEBF01000221.1 GCF_007676705.1 Paenibacillus xylanexedens | reverse complement strand
TTTGAGACACATGATCATCCCTCAGCGTCATTTTCCACAAGCACCTCCCCCCCCACCCAATTATTATTTACACCTTCTATCCCTCATTCTTCTCCTCCCCGTCATCCTCGTCCTTATTCTTTATCTCATCCCTTTTTTAAACAAACCCAATCACCAAATCTTCCCCCACCCCACAATTCGTACTTTCCCCCCCCTTGCACTCCCACAAAACAACTCCCTGCAAATTGTACAAATTCGTCCAAGTCTATATCTCCTTCCTCTACCTCAACACATCCACTTCATACATAACCTT
>NZ_VEBF01000220.1 GCF_007676705.1 Paenibacillus xylanexedens | reverse complement strand
CAACTGTGAAATCCCAAGCTTTATCACAACATACCAAGTCCCTTCCTACCCCCCCACGTCTCTTTTATTCTTTTACCCCAAAATCCCGTCTTCATCCATTCGTAATCAACCAACAAAAAATCAATCTCCCCCAAACCCACCCCGAAGCACATCACACTCTCACAGAAGAACAAAACCCTCCTTTCCCACCATCACAAACTCAAACAATCCCCCTCACTCCTCCCAATATCACCCTCCACAATTATACATATATTCTCTTCGACAATCACCCTCTATCCCACCCCATCCACAA
>NZ_VEBF01000219.1 GCF_007676705.1 Paenibacillus xylanexedens | reverse complement strand
CGATAATGTAGGTGAGGATATATGGTTGCAAGTGATTGGGGGAGAGGTGGATTTGGAGGGGGTATATGTGTGGAAAATGTAGAAAGAATGGAGAGGTGAAGGGATTAGTGAGTATATGATGCGTTGGAGAATGGAAGGTGGGGTTGATTTGGTGAAGGATAGGGGGATGAAGATGTATGAAGTGGGTGAGGAAGTAGGGTAGAATAAGACGGGGTATTTGATTGAGGTGTTGCGGAAAGATTATGGAGTGACGGCGGAGGATTTTGGGAAGGGTTAAGAAATCAATATGAAC
>NZ_VEBF01000218.1 GCF_007676705.1 Paenibacillus xylanexedens | reverse complement strand
TTGGAGATAATATGAATGTGAGGATTGAGGGGAGGTGAAGCGGGTGAATGAATGCTGAAGAATAGGGGAATAATATAGTTGATTATTAGAGAGAAAAGGGTTGAAGGATGGGCATTTCGGATTATAGAAAAAGGAGGTAGACGAAGAAGGGTTATAAAGAATATAGGGGTGGTGTGTTGGAAGGAGGGTATAAGGATTGGTGGGGTAGAGATGTTATGGTTGTGCAGTATGTGATTGCGACGAATACAGAAGTGTATAGCATGACGTTAACCTAGGCGAAGGATACTTATAA
>NZ_VEBF01000217.1 GCF_007676705.1 Paenibacillus xylanexedens | reverse complement strand
CCGGATGGTTAAGTAACGGGTGAAGTGTGGAGATTTCTTCTTACGTTGTTCACCTTGCTTTGGGGACTGGGGTAATTTAGGAATAAGGTGGATGGAAAGCAAGTGTAGTATGATAGAGGGAGTGATGTAAGGGAGGATGGGGAGGGGAAATGGGAAGGTTTTGGTGAAGAGGGCAGTTGGGAGTTTATCGGTGATTTGGAGAGGAAGAAGGTGAAAGAGGTAATTGGGAAGTTTGGTTAGATAGATTGAGTGGATGGTTTGTGGTTGGGGAAGGAGTTGGATAAGAAAGGAG
>NZ_VEBF01000216.1 GCF_007676705.1 Paenibacillus xylanexedens | reverse complement strand
CCACCCCCCTTCTATAAAACTCAACCTCCATCCCCGCTTCTTCTCCCTATTCCTCTCCATCCCCCATACCCCCATCCTCTCTCACATACTCCACCACACCCCCCATCAGTCCCACATCCCTCCCCTCCCCCTCATACCTATCTCCAAATCAACCCTACACCCTCACTCCTCCCCCATCCCGCCTACAACCCACCCACTCCCCACCAATTCTCCCTAACCTTCCTCCTCCACCTCTATCTCAACTTCAACCCCCCCTCATCCACCCACCAATAATTCAAAAAACATCTTTAAA
>NZ_VEBF01000215.1 GCF_007676705.1 Paenibacillus xylanexedens | reverse complement strand
GGAGAGGTTCGGGGTTTGGGAAGGATTGGATTGATGATGTTTGATGATATCGGTGGTGTAAATACGATGTTAGAGAGGGTGTGGAGTGGGGGTTGTGTGTGTATCATTGGGGATGGATGAGGTGAAGTAGTGTGGGGGAGGATTGAGAAGTTTGGTGTGGAGGGGGTGGGAGTGTCGCGAAGATTGATGAATGTGTTGGTGGTGGGGAGAAATGATGAGGGGTAGGATGTGTGGAGTGTGGAAGTGGTGTGGTACGGATGGGAAGTGATGGGAGAAGGTGTTGTGAGAGGGT
>NZ_VEBF01000214.1 GCF_007676705.1 Paenibacillus xylanexedens | reverse complement strand
AAACCCGCAACCGGGAGATCTGGTCAATGTATTCAATCATCAACCTCGCTATCTGGCCACACCTTATTACAATCCCCCATCTCACATCACACTAACCCTCCTACCCTATCAACCCCTCCACTCCCAACACATCCACACCCCGTTCTTTCCAGCTCCTTTCCCCCATTCTTTCCCTCATCCCCAACGCTTTATCCACCATCCCCACCCGTACCCTCTCCTTTATCCCCTTCTCCAAGTCTCCACATCTCCTCCAACGTACTGAACTCACCTCTCCCCTCATCCTAAACGAATCC
>NZ_VEBF01000020.1 GCF_007676705.1 Paenibacillus xylanexedens | reverse complement strand
CCCAGCCCCACCCAAACCCACTCTCAATACCCCCACTTACTACCTCCACCTACACCCCAAACCCCCTCATCTACCCCTCTCCACCCTCAACCTCCCCTAACACCCACTCCACCCCCCAACCCACCCATCTTCAAAAATCCGCCCATCACCTCCCCCTACCCCACAAATTCCAATCCAACTCCCACATACCTCCTTCTCCCCCAAATACCTTTACCCCTACCCTCCGAAAACACACTCCTCCACCTACACCACTCATTCCCTCCCCCCCCCCCAAGGCTTACCAACCTCACTCAAACTCCCAATCCCATACACTTACTTCCCCCACTCACACACTCACTCCTAACATCCATTCTCAAAACCCAAACACCCCACACCATCACCTAACCTCCCCAACTCTCTCTTAACTCCCAAACCATCTCCACTTCCACACACAACCACCATCTTCCCTTACAACCACCCACCATTCAAACACTCCCTAATACCTCACTCCTCCACTCACTCTCCCCCCAAAATCTAACCCCCCTAAACACACCACCCAACCTATCCCTTCATCCTTTCCATCACCCCTACCCCACCCTTCTATAACCCTTCAACCTCTACCCTAACCACCCCTCCACATTATACAACTCACAATCCCCCTATCACTAACCAAAACATCACTCACAATCTCATCCCCCCAAACCCTAACCCTTCCTCACCAACCCTCCTCCCCTCACGCTAACTCCCCACCTAACCCCACGCCCAAACCCCTACTCCAACCACAACACCTCCAAATTCCTCTACCACCCTAACCCCTTATCACCAATCCCCCCACCCACTACGCTACTCACCCACACTCATCCATCTCTCTCCAACCAGTAACGCTGATGTGTAGGC
>NZ_VEBF01000213.1 GCF_007676705.1 Paenibacillus xylanexedens | reverse complement strand
TTAGTCATCCCAATCTCACCATTCAGCTCCCTCTATTCGCACACCATCACTTCCCCAAACTCACCACCACCTTCAATAACATCACCCAATCTTTACCAAATCTCATTCACCACCTCCCTCACACACCTCACCACTTAACTCCCTCTTCAACACAATTCCCACTCAATTCATCCCACACAACCAAACCAACTCACCATTACACATCCTCCCCATCTTCTTTTATCCTCAGGTCCCTCCAAAGAAAATATTGCTCTAGTCCAACCACTATTCCTACAAACAGAACAAAAATCCCA
>NZ_VEBF01000212.1 GCF_007676705.1 Paenibacillus xylanexedens | reverse complement strand
ATCTCATCATACTCATCCACTCTCCCCACACTCATCCACCCAACTTCCCCAACTTCTTTTACCTTCATCCCCATCTCTAAAACCTCCTTACAACACCCATTCTACACTCTCACCTTACCTGACACTCAACAATTCAAAATCAAAAAACAACATCCAAGCATCGACCCTGCATCTTCATCATCCATTACCCACCTACAACTCACTACATTATTCTATTACTCACTTTACCCCACCCAATCCCCTTCTCACTCCAACACATACACTCCCGTACCCCAGGGGTCTTGTGAGGCTCC
>NZ_VEBF01000211.1 GCF_007676705.1 Paenibacillus xylanexedens | reverse complement strand
AGTTGGGGTATTTTGAAAAGTTATGTAGATACGGTTGGGAGCAGTGTGTGGAGGATGGGGGAGGGGGGATAAGGGTGGAAGTGGTATTGGTTAGGATGAAAGGAATGGAAGTGGGGAGGGGGGAAATGAGTGAAGTGGAAGAGAGGAAGTGGAGGAAAGAATGGTAGAATGCGGATTATGGGGGTGGGTGAAGAAGGGGGGGGAGGATTGAGAAGAGATAGGGTGAATGTCATTGAGGAGGGAGATGTAGTTGTGGGCGGAGAGGGTGAGGTGGAGTATTTGCGGGGATTTGG
>NZ_VEBF01000210.1 GCF_007676705.1 Paenibacillus xylanexedens | reverse complement strand
TAGTCGAAGTACAGATCTCAAGACAGGTGTTGGGGGTGTGGAGGGAGGAGCGTTATGGGTGGGGGATTTGTTGGGTAGGGGGGAAGCTTGTGTTGAAGGGGGAGTATGGATGGAGGGTATGGAGAAGAAGGGAGAGGAGAATGAACGGGAGCACCGAATATTGGTGCGTGGGTGGTTTTTGTCTGAGGGGGAAAGAGGTGAGTATGATGGCAGATGTGTTATTGGGTTAATGGAGAGGAAGGAGAGTTTGGTGTTGAGGGAAGAAAGTGTGGAGGAATTGTATGGGGAAAAATA
>NZ_VEBF01000209.1 GCF_007676705.1 Paenibacillus xylanexedens | reverse complement strand
AAGTAAATTAATGTGGAAGAGGTAGAGAAATTTGTTGGGAAAAAATAGCAAATGGAATTGGTAGAACAAGGTCGATAATAAGTTTAAGAGGAAAGTGGTGGTGTGCTTTATTGTTTTGTTGGGAATTGAATGGTTGAGTATTGGAGTGTTGTGTTATAACAGTGGGAAGAATGAAGTTGCGAAAGAAATTGTAGATAGTGGGATGGAAAAGGTGAATGTTGGGAGTGGAACGATCGATGTTTGGATTACTGTGAAGTGTGATGACATTGAATACTATGGAAATGTGGTGGGAGA
>NZ_VEBF01000208.1 GCF_007676705.1 Paenibacillus xylanexedens | reverse complement strand
TATAGTTGTGAAGGTGTGGAAGAATGTGTGTGGGTGTTAAGGGTTGAGTATTGATATTGGTTGGGTCGTACGAGTATGGTGAAGTTATTTTAGGTTAGAAGGAGAAAGAATGGGTGTGTGGGATGAGAGGGGATTGTTGATGTTTTTTGTTAGATATGAGTGGTTGATTAGTAGGGATTTGGTTTGGGATGGGGAATTGTTTAGAGGTAGAAGGATGGAAGATTTGTGGAAGAGTTAGAATGCAGTTTGGTAGTGTTGGAGGAAATGTGAGGAGTAACGTTGGATGTTGTTGATT
>NZ_VEBF01000207.1 GCF_007676705.1 Paenibacillus xylanexedens | reverse complement strand
CCCATCTCCTTGTTTCGGTTCACCCCACATCCATACACCAACGCCTTCAACACCTTTTTCCTTCCCTACCCTCCCACCCCTTTTCCCCTTCTCACCCTAACCTCCATACACCTCTTCCACTTCCTCCACCTTCACACCCTCCGTAATCCATTTCTCCACTTCTCCCCTCACCTTCCCCTCTTCCTCTATAATACCCATCACTTCCAATTTCCCATCCTCCACCTTCCCCACATACACAATGCCTTCTTCAATCCATCCCACCTGATTCTCATCCAGCTCTCCACTCATTTCTTTA
>NZ_VEBF01000206.1 GCF_007676705.1 Paenibacillus xylanexedens | reverse complement strand
TGAAAATCTTCATTCATCCGCTTCACACAACCCCAGCACAACATCTCCACTCCTACCCTCACCTTCCCATCAACATCCACAACCTCACCTTCTCTCAATTCTCCACATAAATCCCCAGTCAGCGGCCTAACGGCTCTGATATCTTCTCCCTTACAAACCAGTTCCTTCATATCCCACTCTTCCTTAAACTTCACCCCACCATCACTCCTACCCACTTTCCCAAATCCCATTAACATTTCCATCACTCCAAACCGAACCAATTTCATAATTCCTATCAAACCTATCACCACACTTA
>NZ_VEBF01000205.1 GCF_007676705.1 Paenibacillus xylanexedens | reverse complement strand
ATGATGGGGAAGAGCAAACTGAGGGAGTTACTGTGCCAGTATATAATGAATCTGGATGTGGATCAGATGTGGTTTATTAAGGTGTGTGTGATGGAGAAGTTGTCTGGGATTGTGGGTTAGATGGAGTGGAAGATGGAAGAGAATATTTGGGTTCAGGATGTGGGGCAGATGGGGTAGATGGATGGGAATTATTTTATTGGATTTTTGAAGGAGGAGATGGGGGGGAATAATGACGTGAAGGTGGAGTTGGGGATGGATGGGATGTTTGATGATGGAAAGGTAGGGGAGGAGATGT
>NZ_VEBF01000204.1 GCF_007676705.1 Paenibacillus xylanexedens | reverse complement strand
CCACGGTCCATGTCATGAACACCCCCCACTTCCGTTCTACCTTCAGCAACAACACCTCCAATAATCACTCCCCCACCCCCACCCAAATCCCTACCCCTTACTTTCCCACCCTTCACCTTCGCATTACCTGTCATCATCGACCAACCTCCTTCAACGTTCATCTCCCCATTCATCAATTCCAACTCATCCACATCCATCAATCCCTTTTCAAAAACACTCTCTCTCACCACACTTCTTCCTTCACATCCCAGCAACACTCCCATCATCTCACATTCCATATCTGTCCCGAATCCTG
>NZ_VEBF01000019.1 GCF_007676705.1 Paenibacillus xylanexedens | reverse complement strand
CCCCATCCAGCTTTACTGCACCTTCATATTCAATTTCCCTACCATCTCTACACCATACCTCCCACCCTTTCAACCACCACCCCAACCTTCTCTCCACCCAACCTTCCCATACCACCCTCATCCTATCTACCTTCTAACCTCCTACCCTAATCCCCTCCCCCCACACTCTCACCTCCCCACTTTCACTCCCCCCCTCCCCTCCTAAACACTAACCCACCCCCCCAAACCTTCCCTCACAATCCTTCCAAATCATTCCAACACTCCAAACCCATAACCCACCTTCACTCCCACACCTACAACTCCACCAGCCACCAAACTCCCCCTTACTCATCCCCTCCTACCCCATCCAACCCCCATCCCTCAACCCATAAAACCTACCCTCCCCATAACACCCTTATCTCCCCCAACACTCCACATCCACCCCCAGCTTTCCCACCTCCATCTCCCCTCATCCCATCCTCCCCCTCAACTACCTCCCAACCCTTCCCCTCTTCCCCCATTAAACCCCTACCCCACCTCCCTTCACAACCTCCTCACACACTTCCCTCCCTATCTCTCCTCCCCCTACCAAATTTCACACCACCTCTCCTTACTACCACACCACCCCGATCCACCTACCCCTCCTCTACCACTTCTTCCCCCACCACCACCCCTCCCTACCTATCTACCCAACCCATAAACCCTCAAACCATCTAACCCTCAACCCCCCCTCAACATCACATTTCCCACTATCTAACACCCCTTCAACACCACCACCTACATACCCTCCCCCTCCAACTCCACCAATCCATCCACCTCACCACTACTAATCCCTCCACGCCTTATCCAATACCAACTTCTAATTCCCATCTTTCCTTTCCAATCTACTTTTCACACAACAACAACTCTCAAATCTAACCTAACCTATCCCTTTCCTCCCCATCCCCCACCCCTTCCACACCTACCCATCCCCAACACCACCCTTAACCCCTCTACCCCCCATGCTACTTCCACCCCAGCCTCCTCGGAGAGTAGGACGCCGCCAAGCAAAGAACCTCTGCCGATGTTATTC
>NZ_VEBF01000203.1 GCF_007676705.1 Paenibacillus xylanexedens | reverse complement strand
ATAGAACCACTCCACTCTTAACTTTTCGAACACTATAGGTCCACGTTTCGTTTTCCCCCAAATCACATCAAAGCTCCCCCCAACCCCCATCCTTACCCCAACCTCCAACCCATCTTTCTGCTTATCAATCCACCGTTCTTGGTTCTCCGCCCCACGTCCTACAAACAACAGATCCCCTCCCCCTTCCCCAATCCAACCGATGACCTCTTCATCCTCAGCCCGACCAAAATAACCCTCCCCATACCCCACAATTCCAATCCCCCCATATTCCTCTTCTAACCCAACTCCCCTTTCT
>NZ_VEBF01000202.1 GCF_007676705.1 Paenibacillus xylanexedens | reverse complement strand
ATATACATACCCATCTATCAATCCTTCCCTTCTTTCTCCACATCCCCTCCCCCCTGATACGCTCTCTCCTCCCGTTTATCGCGTACCCCCTTAAGCTTTCCCTCTTCCCACAACTCCCCTCCATCATCCTCACCACCCTATCCAATCTTCTCCCCCAACTACCCAATATCATAATACTTATCCCTCTTCCCTCAACTCCCCTACAGATTTACATATTTCATCCCCCAATCCCCCTCAATACACCACTCCCCAAGCTGAACCATCTCCCTTCGCAAGATCCACATATCAGCCGAAC
>NZ_VEBF01000201.1 GCF_007676705.1 Paenibacillus xylanexedens | reverse complement strand
CAATCCACAACACTCCACCCACTCCCCTTACACCCCCGTGCCAATATTCAATAACTCAACCCACACTATCTCCGCCAACCACTTTTCCCTTACATAAACCCCATTCCCTTCCCCACCCAACCCCCCATTCCCTTTTCCTTACCATCCCTCCACCAAAACTCCCCACAAACATCACAACACACCTTAATACCCTTAACCATTTAAACAAACTTAACTCCTTCAATTTTTTCTCACCTCCTGTTCCTTTAACGTGCCCAAGAATATTCTCCCCTTCTTTCCGTACTTTCACACTTAT
>NZ_VEBF01000200.1 GCF_007676705.1 Paenibacillus xylanexedens | reverse complement strand
CACCCTCATTCGTTCGACGAATTCCCTCAAACCCTCCTCGTTATCTACCATCCTTTCAAGATTCAAGTCACGCTTGCTCAAACCCTATAACATCTACCTATCATCCTCACTCTTTTTCCTCTCGACTCACCCTTATCTTCCCCACCCCTCCAATTATTCTCCTTATTCAAAACCTACCCCCCTCTCACCCCCCATATCTATTATCTCTCTTTACCCACAACGATTAACACTACCCCACATTTTCTATTCTCCCTCATTACCTTCCTCCTTACCTTCCAGATCGCCATCAATCTGC
>NZ_VEBF01000199.1 GCF_007676705.1 Paenibacillus xylanexedens | reverse complement strand
CATCTTCTCTTATTATACCCTCCCACACTATCATCCCTGCATCTAAATGATAATCATTAATATTCAATTACACTATTGTCACTAATCATGAAACAACTCATTTATACAGCTTCCGTGCCCTTGCCCGTTACGCATCGTTCTTTTCATCCCTCTTCTCTCCACCTTTTTTTCATTCCCTTTTTAAACCCAAAACCCCCACACAAAGGCGCACCCTTCCCTTCTTCACATTCCTTCTCCCCTCTCCCTTCTTCTCTAAACCAAACTACTTTACAAAACCCAAATTACATGAATCTCTA
>NZ_VEBF01000198.1 GCF_007676705.1 Paenibacillus xylanexedens | reverse complement strand
ACGCTCCTCCAACCTATCACAGAGACACAATTAAAATCTATCCTCCCCATCCACCAATTCTTCAATCATCAAGTACCTCTCAATCAACAACCCCACCAAATCCCCACCTATCTCTTCATTACATCCTATCTATCTCCCACTATCCACCACCACATTCCACCTCTCCACCAACAACCACATCCCCTTCATAATCCCACTCCATCCCACCAATCATATTCATCACTCTCCACTTACCCCAGCCACATTCCCCAACGATCCACACAAATTCCCCTCTCTCAAAACTTAACTTCAAACCC
>NZ_VEBF01000197.1 GCF_007676705.1 Paenibacillus xylanexedens | reverse complement strand
GAAGAGTTTCAGCCAACTGCGCCCAAGACGGGGATGTTATATAGTGCTGAGATTATTGGGGTGGTGGGTGAAAAATGGCAAGAATATCGTTGGTGTAATGTGGTGATTGAGGGGGTGATGGTGGGGAAAGGTGGTGGTGCTGTCGTTGAGGAGGAAGGTGTAGAGGGGGTGGTTAGAGAGGTATTGGGGTATGGTGTGATGAGAAGAGGGAATATTGGGGAAGGAGAAGTGCTCACAGGGATGTCAATTACGAATGTGAGGGCGCGGGAAGAAGTTGCAAAGCAGATGGTGGAGAT
>NZ_VEBF01000196.1 GCF_007676705.1 Paenibacillus xylanexedens | reverse complement strand
TATGTGATGGTGTGGGCTGGATAAGGAAGTGGAGGGGTTAAAAGAGAAATTGAACAATGAGAGAAAGGAGTAGTGAGATGAGTAAATTATAGGGGTGGGGGGGTAATCGAAGGGTAAGGGGTTTGATGGGCGGGATTTGTGAAAATGTGGGATGAGGTGTGGGTTGGAAGTGGTGAGTGCGGTTGGTGCGAGGGGAAGGGGAAGTTGAAGGTGTTGGGGTGAGGGGATGAGTGTGCGGGGAATAATGGGGATAGGTGTAGGGAGAGATACTTGGGCAATAATATGGGGAATGAGGG
>NZ_VEBF01000195.1 GCF_007676705.1 Paenibacillus xylanexedens | reverse complement strand
CGGAATGTTTCACAGTTACTTCTTTCTCCGTTTCCTCAGCACTTTCTCCTTTTCCACCCCTAACCATTTCCATACCTCTTTTCTTCATCTTTTTACCCACCACCCTACTCATGTCTTTATCCAAACCTCCCACTACTCTATCCAAACCTTCCATCATTCTTACTTTCCCACCCAATTTCGACTACATTTCACCAACCTCACCACCCATATATCCCCCACCTCAAACTATACCCGCGTCACAATCGGCCCCCACAAATCTCGATACCAATTAAATAAATATAACCCTCTCAAACTCC
>NZ_VEBF01000194.1 GCF_007676705.1 Paenibacillus xylanexedens | reverse complement strand
GAGGAAGGGATTTGAGTATGAGATTGTTATAGGGAAAATTGGTAGTCAGTTGGGGAGGGTATATGGGGATTATGGTGGAGGTGAGGAAGAAGGGAAGGTGGAAGTGGAGGGGTTGGTGGTGTAGTTGGAAAGAGTGGAGATTGAGGTGGGTGATGGTAAAGTGGAGGTGAGGAAGAAGGAAAGGATTGTAGTGGAAAGGTTAGTGGGGGGGAGTGGGAAGGTGGTGAGCAGAGAGAGAATGTTGGAGAAGGTGTGGGATGAGTGTTTTGTGGATGAGAAGAGAGTGAGGGTTAAGG
>NZ_VEBF01000001.1 GCF_007676705.1 Paenibacillus xylanexedens | reverse complement strand
GTGGAGGCAACGTTGGGATACCACCCTGATCGTATCTAGGTTCTAACCTGGTACCGTAATCCGGTGCGGGGACAGTGTCAGGTGGGCAGTTTGACTGGGGCGGTCGCCTCCTAAAGAGTAACGGAGGCGCCCAAAGGTTCCCTCAGAATGGTTGGAAATCATTCGAAGAGTGCAAAGGCATAAGGGAGCTTGACTGCGAGACCTACAAGTCGAGCAGGGACGAAAGTCGGGCTTAGTGATCCGGTGGTACCGCATGGAAGGGCCATCGCTCAACGGATAAAAGCTACCCTGGGGATAACAGGCTTATCTCCCCCAAGAGTCCACATCGACGGGGAGGTTTGGCACCTCGATGTCGGCTCATCGCATCCTGGGGCTGAAGTAGGTCCCAAGGGTTGGGCTGTTCGCCCATTAAAGCGGTACGCGAGCTGGGTTCAGAACGTCGTGAGACAGTTCGGTCCCTATCTGTCGTGGGCGTAGGAAATTTGAGAGGAGCTGTCCTTAGTACGAGAGGACCGGGATGGACGTACCGCTGGTGTACCAGTTGTTCCGCCAGGAGCACCGCTGGGTAGCTATGTACGGAAGGGATAAACGCTGAAAGCATCTAAGCGTGAAGCCCCCCTCAAGATGAGATTTCCCAGTATGTAAGACCCCTTGAAGACGACGAGGTAGATAGGCTGGGGGTGGAAGTGCAGCAATGCATGGAGCTGACCAGTACTAATCGGTCGAGGGCTTATCCAATAGCAAGTTGTAATTCGCATGTTTCGTTTCGAATCTAGTTTTCAGAGAACAACAACTCTGAAATGTAAGCTAAGCTATGCGTTTGGTGGCGATGGCGGAGGGGTTCCACACGTACCCATCCCGAACACGACCGTTAAGCCCTCTAGCGCCGATGGTACTTGGACCGCAGGGTCCTGGGAGAGTAGGACGCCGCCAAGCAACACAGAGACACACTTGAATGATTTCGAGTGTGTCTTTTTTATTTTTATTATATTGTGTATACCGCGTTATTTTAATAGATAGAAACTAATTACGTATGTGACAGAAGGTTTGCAATCGTATTGGTTCCGATTTGACTTGTTTTATACATAAAATACTGGCGTACCAATCCTTAAAGCTGTGATACAATAGGTGAGGTCTATATAGAAACGGAAACACGCATAAGTACGAGGAGGAACAGTGAACACGATGAAATCAGCCCCGTTTATTGCCGTGGAAGGTCCGATCGGAGCGGGGAAAACAACGCTGGCAACGATGCTTTCCCATGAATTGAACCTTCCGCTGGTTAAAGAAATCGTAGAAGAGAACCCATTTCTGGCTTCCTTTTATCAGGATATCGACGAGTGGAGTTTCCAATTGGAAATGTTTTTTCTGTGTAATCGGTTTAAACAACTGGAAGACACGGGGGCTCACTACGTAGAGCAGAATACCCCTGTTATTTCGGACTACCATATCTATAAAAATATGATTTTTGCGGATCGTACCTTAAAGGGAACGAAACGGGATAAATACCGTCAAATCTATCATCTGTTAACGGATGATCTGCCGAAGCCCAATCTGGTGCTCTATATTGAAGCTGAACTCGATACGTTGATGTACCGCATTAACAAGCGTGGACGCTCATTTGAGCAGGATATGGACCCGGCATATATGGAACAACTGATCGTCGATTACAAAACAGGCATGGACTATCTGGCCAAAAGCTCGAATCCGCCAGTAATCATTAAAGTCGACGCGGAGCAACTCGATTTTGTAGAACATCCTGAGCACTTCAGGCAGATTGTTAATCAGGTAAAGGAGTATATCATATGAATAACTATGGCATTCCATCGAATGCATTAATTACGGTAGCAGGTACGGTTGGGGTGGGTAAATCCACGTTAACAGCTGCACTTGCACAGCGTTTGAATTTCAAGACTTCTCTGGAACAAGTTGATCACAATCCTTATTTGGAGAAGTTCTATCATGATTTCGAGCGTTGGAGCTTTCATTTGCAGATTTATTTCCTGGCAGAGCGCTTTAAGGAACAGAAGAAGATTTTTGAACTGGGTGGAGGATTCGTACAGGATCGTTCCATCTATGAAGATACGGGCATATTTGCACAGATGCATGCGGATCAAGGGACCATGTCTGCTACCGATTTTGAGACATACAGCAGTTTGTTTGAAGCGATGGTGATGACACCATATTTCCCACATCCAGACGTACTGATCTATCTGGAAGGCAGCCTGCCGTCGATTTTGAGCCGCATTACAGAACGCGGCCGTGAGATGGAGATTCAAACGGATCGTTCATACTGGGAGCACATGCATGAGCGCTATTCGGTATGGATTAATCAGTTTACGGCCTGCCCTGTGTTGCGCCTGAACATTGATGAGTATGATGTGCATGATCCGGCATCGGTAGATGCCATTTTGGCACAGATTTCAGCTGTCATTCAGCCTTCCAAGGAAGCTCAAATATAAAGATAAGATGCAAACAAAGACAAACATCCCTTTTACGGCTATTAGGCTGCTAAAAGGGATTTTTTTCGTATCATGAGAGTGCCTGGGATGAATGGTCACTAAAAGTAGAAAGTTGTTGAAAAATAGGTCTTTTTGTGGTTTCATAGGAAAGGTGATTTCTGGAAAATTAGCATAAGCATGACTCAGGAGGGAAAGACAACGTGGAAGAGAAACAAGGAATTAAAATCGGTATGCCGATCATTGGTGGCTTAATTGCAGCCATTCTGGGAGGCATTGTATGGGCAGCTATTGCTGCAATGACCGAGTATGAGGTAGGACTCATTGCCATTTTGATTGGAGCGCTCACGGGCTACGCAGTTGTATTGTTCTCGAACAAACAAATTGCGACAGTACATAAGATCATAGCCGTACTTTTTGCTCTCGTAGGCATTTTGCTGGGTAAATATCTGACGGTGGTATACTTTACTTCGGAACTGTTTGGTGATGTAAGTGTAATGGAACTCGTGTTTGATAGCGAGATGATCAGTGCGTTTGTGGAAACCTTCCAGGATTATTTCAGTCAACCGATTGATTTGTTATTCATTGTGCTTGCGATTGTGTCTGCATGGCAGATTCCCGGCCGTATGGCGAGAACCAGCCTGGCTTCGGACGCGTCGTCATCGGATCACGCACCTAGAGCTTAATTCGATAGACGTTGGACGTTGGAAGTGGAAGAAAAACGTAGTAAAGAGCAATCTACTTTATGCTGCCACTTGTCGTTGGCAAGAACAACGGAGAGAGCGTAAAGGTAACAATAGCAGATATTCATAAAGTGCTCAGAGTGAACACCAATATGAGTTGTTCACATTGCGGCTGAGTTACTTGGATACATAAAGGGACGTGACGCCTGAGGGCGTACGTCCCTTTTGTATATATATGTGCGGCAATGTCGGAAATATTGATATCATGTGCATGATTATTGAAACAGCATGAATCAGGACGTCTCCCTTGATGACTATGGAATTGAATATGGACATAGAGATGAATAATACTGCAATGGGCTCAGACAGTCTATATTATTTGTTTTGATCCGCAAATACAGCCATGGCATCTCTCATAAATACTGCCAAACCATCGCCAAACTGATCAATATTGCGTGTGAAGCGTTCATCGTCCACGTACATTTGACCGAGTCCTCTAAAGGCTTCAGGTGAGTAGCTTCCCATTTGGTTCAGCAAAGTGTACCACTCTTTGATGCCAGCCTGTGCTTCCGCAGATGCTGGTTCTGTGTGACGAAGTGCAGCCAGATGTTTGTAGATTTCGTTCATTTGATCGGATAGAGCCTTCTGCTTCTCACCCGACTGACTGTGCAGCTTCTGGTTTGCCTGATCAACGGCATGGTCTCCCCAGCGCTCCCGCGCTTCCTGTTCGTACGGATTCTGGCTAAAATCAAATCCTTCGAATTGTTCTTTGGCTGTCATTTTAATTTCTCCTCTCACGTGTAAAACTGTTTTATCAATGGTAGCAATCATCTGGTCCAAGCGTTGACGCTTTTCCAATAGAATTAATCGATGCATATTTAGCGCTTCCTCCGGATCGAAGGAGGGGTTGTTTATAATTTTTTTGATCTCCTTCAGAGAGAAGTCGAGTTCCTTGAAAAACAAAATCTGCTGCAACCGTTCCAGATTGGCATCTGAATATAATCGATATCCGGCAGAAGTCACTTCGTCCGGGGTTAATAATCCGATCTCATCATAGTGATGCAGTGTGCGCACACTGATCGAGGCAAGTTCGGCAACTTCTTTTACCTTCATGGCCATGTGTAAAACCTCCTTACAACACCGATTGTACAGTGTCACGTTACGTGAGAGTCAACAATTGAAAATGAAAAAACAAGATGCAAGCATGGAGGCTGCATCTTGATCATGGATTAGGGAGCTAGAAGTGACTAGATTATTGTATTAGTCACTTTAGGGGAGCGGATGCGCTTCTGAGTCGAAGACATAGACTGCCGTACCGCAGGGGTGTTGTGAGGCTCCTCTGTTATGGAGAGGAGAGCGAGCAGTTGTGTGGGCTGCACATATGCATTCGGTGCAGCCCACGGGCTGGCAGTGCAGGGAGAGCATGGCTACGCCTGCATCCCGCGCACTGCCGCAGCGAACTGCGCAGCCGCTGCGCGCACATCGGCCGCGCCCGCGATGGCGGAGATGACGGCTACGCCGTCGGCTCCAGCCGCCATCACGGCGGCCGTGGTATCGGGCGTAATGCCGCCGATACCCACAATCGGAACTTCGATGCCTGCGGCGCGCAGTTCCGCCACCCCTGCGGGGCCCAGCACAGCGTGGGCATCCGCTTTGGAGCGCGTCGGGTACATGGGCCCGACGCCAAGATAGTCGGCGCCCGCTTGCACCGCACGGCGCGCCTCATCCACGGAGTGGGCGGATACGCCAAGCATCCGCCCATCTCCAATGCGGGCGCGTACCAGCGCCGCGTCCGCATCTTCTTGGCCGACATGCACGCCGTCGGCCTCCACCGCTACAGCCAGCTCCACATCATCGTTCACGATGAACGGGACCCCGTGCTGGCTGCACACCTCGCGAAGCTGCATCGCAAGCGTGATGCGAGCTTCGCCAACCAGGGCGCCAGTTCCCTTTTCACGGAACTGGAACAGCGTGATGCCGCCAGCAATGGCCTGGCGCAGCACTTCCACCGGGTCTTGCGTCGTATTGACGCTGCCCATCACCAAATACACCTGCATCGCGCGTCGCACGGCTTCTGCATCCCAAGGGCGCATCACTGCTCACCCCGCTGTCTGCGCTGATACGCAAAATGATTCGTCGGCCCATGTCCGGCCCCAATCCCCAGCTCATCTTCGATGGCTGCCTGAATGAAGGCTCGCGCGGTCGTAACGGCAGCCAGAACCGATGAACCCTTAGCTAACTCTGCGGTGATGGCAGCAGAGTACGTACACCCTGTTCCGTGCGTATGACGTGTTACCACACGAACATTTTCCAGATAATGAAAAGACTGTCCATCGTAGAGCACATCCACGATCATGCCACTTCCTTCATCATGACCACCTTTGAGCAAAGCATACGTCGAGCCCATCTGCACGATCTGCTTTGCGGCTTCTTCCCGGGCGCTCAGATTCGTAATGGACATCCCGGTGAGCAGTTCTGCTTCCGGAATATTGGGTGTTGTGATCAGGGCATAGGGCAATAGCTCTGTGACCAGCGCCTGTACAGCTTCCTGCTGAAGGAGAGGAGCACCACCTTTGGCGACCATCACGGGGTCAATGACCAGATTAGACCAACGATATTGTTGCCATTTTTCAGCGACGAGCCGAATAATCTCAGCACTATATAACATGCCGGTCTTCGCCGCAGTTGGCTGAAAGTCTTCCCCGGTCGAGTCCAATTGCTGGGCAATGCCATCATAAGGGATGGGAAAGACGCCCTGTACACCTGTTGTATTTTGGGCAGCAATAGCCGTGATAACGGTCATGCCGTATACCCCAAGCTCCTGGAACGTTTTCAGATCAGCCTGAATGCCTGCGCCGCCCCCGTTATCAGAGCCTGCAATGGTTAGCGCTTGAGCAATGTTCATACTGCACCTCCACGGACCTGACGTATCTGTGCGTGCTCTGCCAAGAGTTCAGGTGTCACTTGTGCCAGTTGATTCAACAACTCAATCTGGAAGCTGCCTGGCCCCTGATGTGCCGTGTGCTCTGCCGCTAGTTCAGCCGCTACGCCATAAAAAGCGAGCGCTTCAACAACGCTGCCAAGAAGATCAGCTTCCGATTCCGCTATGGCTGTAAAAGCGCCAATCACTGAACTTAGCAGACAGCCAGCACCCGTGACCTGAGTGAGCAGGGCATGTCCATTACTCGTGAGGAATGTGGATTGTCCATCGGTAATGATATCTTCTTTCCCCGTAATGACCACGACACAGCCGAGCTTATGCGCTGCCTGCTCCGCAATGCCGATTCGGTCACCCTTACCTGATCCTGCGTCCACACCTTTGATACTCCAGCTCTCACCGATGACATTAGCGACTTCCGCCACATTGCCGCGCAGTACTGTGAGGCGTAGTTCACGAACGAGCATCTGAACGGTTTCTGTACGATAGGCGGTTGCACCTGCACCGACGGGATCAAGCACAACAGGCACGTGATGTGCATTAGCTGATTGACCAGCCAATCGGATCGCCTGAACGACTTTGTCATCGAGTGTACCAATGTTAAGTACCACGGATCCTGACATCTTGGCGACATCGGCAACTTCCTCATGAGCATAGGCCATAAAAGGGGACGCACCAAGTGCGAGCAGACCATTGGCTGTAAAGGGAGCCACGACAAGGTTAGTGATATTGTGTACCAACGGGTTTTGCGTACGAACACGTTCCAAATAAGACATATAATTTCCTCCTTGTTTTGTATGCGTTCCTGAATCCTTTGACCAAAAAGCTGTAAACGGCTGTTTATTCGGATATGCGTGTCTCAGGTTCATGTTCATTAGATTTCTGAGACCGCTTCAAATCCTTCAAATCCTTGATTAGGACGCCTCAGATTCGTTAGCACTCGCTCCATGCTCTATTCCAGACATGTTATGGCGCATATAACTTTGCTTTCATTCCCCTTGCTCTTCTTTAGTTACTCTCCGTGCAGATTAATAAAAGCATCCTCGGCTTTCACTGATTCAGGAATCAATTCGTTTTCAACGAGCCATGCACGTACATTCTCCCACGACTCCATTTCCTGCCGACCAAACGATTGACCTTCTTCATTCATAAGTGGCAGTAAAATAGCCAGACTTTTGGTTTCGATCTCGGCGTCCAGCGGAGACGTTTCATTCTCATGGGCAAGCAGAATATTCAAGGCTTCCTCTGGGTGTTCCGTTACATATTTCTGCCCCTCCTGAATCGCTTTGACGAACCGGGTAAGTTGGTCCTTTTTCGATTCAATGCCAGCTTCACTTGCGGTCAGGACCAATTCATAATAATCAGGCACACCATAATCGACGGGGTTAATCGATTTCATGGCATGTCCTTCTTTCTCCAAAATCAATTGTTCATGGTTAATAAAACCACCCATTATCGCATCCGCCTGTCCGGAAGCCAGCGAAGGAATCAGATCGAACCCGACGTCGACCAGATTCATGTTGTCGGGGTTGCCGCCATCGTGGCTAATCATCGTACGCACCATCGCTTCATACAGGGGAATCGAGGAATAGCCGACAGTCTTTCCTTCAAGATCTTTGGGTGAATTCACGTTACCATTGGCTTCGGTCAACAGATGCACAAGCGGATGCCGAACAACAGCAGCAATGGAACGTACAGGAATGTTCTCACCACGCGCGAGCAAGATTTGGGGCTGGTAGCTTAGAGCCAGATCAATTTTCCCGGCAGCAACAAGTTTGAGTGAATCATTGGTATCCGCAGGCATCTGAATTTCGACATCGAGACCTTGATCTGCAAAGTATCCTTTTTCTTGAGCAACGTAGATGAAGGAATGTACTGCATTCGGGTACCAGTCGAGCATGATGGACAGTTTATCTATGGCGACTGATGCTGGTTCTGTTACAGACGAGTCTGTTTGCTGTGCATGGGTTGCCGAATCTGTTGTTGGCTTGTTTTTGCTAGCACCCGTGGTGCCACATCCGCTAACGATCAGCAACAGGCTTATGAGCATGATAGGAAGCAGGGAGTATATGCCTTTGTTATTCATAAATGAAGTTCCTCATTTCATCGTTTGGATTTGTAGAAAATGGACAGCAGCATGTTAACGGACCATGTGACAATGTACTGATTGAAGTTTGCTGCTGAAATGGTGCATAAGGTATGTTCTGAAAATCGTAACTCTTATTTACATCTAATTTCTCTCTAATTTCTCTCTAATTTCTATCCAGCTATTTTTTCTCTCCATGACGCCGTATGCTAAATCGTTTCTCCAGCCAAGCAATCAGTGCAAACAAAATGATTCCCAGCAGGGATAACAGCACAATAGCGGCGAACATCGCATCCGTATTCATGTTGCTGGACATGCGGCGGCTGAAGTAGCCGAGCCCTTTACTGCCACCAAGCCATTCTCCTATCGTTGCACCAACCACACAGTACACCACAGACATCTTTAGCCCCGAGAAAAAAGAAGGGAGTGCCAGCGGAACCTGGAGTTTTCGAAAAATATCCCATTTGCTAGCGCCCATGGTGAGCAGCAGTTCACGCTGCTCCGGATCGCCTTGGCGGAGTCCATCGTAGGTACTGACCACGATGGGGAAGAACGCGATCAGGAAGACCACGGCGACTTTACTCCACAGCGTGTAGCCGAACCACAGGATGAATACGGGGGACAAGGCAATCAGCGGTATGGTCTGACTAATCACGATGAAGGGATATAAGGCCTTTTCAATCGATCGGTTCATATGCATGCCTGTCGCCAGCATAATTCCGGTCACTATGGACAAGCCAAAACCAACAGCAACCTCCATAAAGGTAGCAGGCAGATGTATGGTCAGCAGCAGACGACGATGCTCAACCAGTGAGCCTGCGATGGCTGTGGGTGCGGGAATGATGAAGGATGGCACCCATCCCATACGTACAATCGTTTCCCAGATCGCCAGTAATAAGAGCATGAGCAGAATGAACAAACCATATTGGGAAAGCCACTTCGAACACCACGTCCAGACGCTAACCTCAGCTCTATCATTTTGCATGCAATTGTTCCTCCAGTTGTTGCCTCATCTGCACGAGAGCCGGTTCGTAGATCAGGTCCGAATGCCTTGGACGTGGCAAAGGAACCGTCATTTCCTGCAGCTGCTGATCTTGCCCCCCTGGAGGTAACAGAATGATGCGGTCACTTAACAGCAGGGCTTCTTCAATGTCATGTGTAATAAATAAGACGGTTTGGCCAAAGTCCTCCCACAGCTCCAACAACCAGCGATGCATTTCTCGTTTGGTTAAGGCGTCGAGTGCACCGAAGGGTTCATCCAGCAACATGAGCTGCCCGCCTGTAAGCAAGGTACGAAGCAGTGCCACCCGCTGCCGCATGCCGCCGGACAATTCATCTGGATAGGCCTGTTCATAACCCGACAGGCCGAATTTTGCTAATCCTGCCATGATATCGGCTCGTAGTTTGTCCATGTCCTGTCGGCCTGGTGCCAGCTCGGCAGGCAGCATGCAGTTCTCCATGACGGTACGCCAGGATAACAGCAGATCTTTCTGCGGCATATAAGCGACTCGTCCGAGCCGTTGTCCTTGCGGTACATCGGCAATGTCGATGGTGCCGACGGTAGGTTCAAGTAAGCCTGCGAGCAGCTTGAAAAGCGTGCTTTTGCCTGATCCGCTGGAGCCGATGAGCGAGACAAATTCTCCTTGTTGAACCTGAAGCGACACATTGGCAAGCACGGGGGAATCCTTTTTTTCGGGAAAAGCGAAGCTTACGTTGTGAATGGTTACATGGTTGTTCATCTGATCCTCACCCCCTTGATGTCAGACTGCTGGAATAACAACGGCATCTTATACTCTGCAAAAAGAAACAAAAAAGACCCACCCATTTCCGGAGAAATGAGTGGGTCTGTAAGTTAGATCCGCAATTTATCTTCACATATACATGATAAAATTCCGCTTACTAAAAGGCCGCTCCACTTCCCTCCGCTGGTATGATCCAGATCAGGTTCAAAGGGTCCGAATAGTCATATTCGTCTCAGCCGCAGGGCTCCCCTAGTGCAAATGTACAAGATATGCAGTTGTGTGTTCAGCATATATCACTTGAACATGAACTGTAAAGAGGCAGCATGATGGAATTCTTGAGGTGAACTTGGAGTCAGATCTGAGAGTGAGGTTGTAATCATACAAATTTCAGTTGGAATGACTTTCTCTTGCCCCTTGTTGTGCTTCGAACAACCGAACAATTTACCTCGGCTCACGAACCCGATATAATAGGGATGGCGCATATTGGCCGGATCACAAATGCAGGTGGGATTGCTCCCTCCGAAGCAGAATGGGGACCCGAGTTGAAAACGTTCAAAAAAGTATATATTGAGATCACAAGTATCTGCAATCTGGCATGCAGTTTCTGTCCGCAGACGCAGCGTGCCAAAGGATTCATTGACCCTGAAGTCTTCAACAATATACTGGATCAAGTTAAACCACATACCAACCATATTTATTTACATGTCAAAGGTGAACCCTTGTTGCATCCCAAAATAGATCTGCTGCTTGATTCCGCACATGAGAAGGGACTCAAGGTGAACATTACAACGAATGGTACGCTGCTGCCCAAGACTCAGCATAAATTGCTTGGCAAACCGGCGCTGCGGCAGATGAACTTCTCCCTGCACAGCTTCGACGGGCATGAAGGTTCAACTGACCGTGACGGATACCTGAGCAACATTCTGTCTTTTGTACACGAAGCGGTGAAGCACAATGTCATCATCTCATTCCGGCTGTGGAATCTGACGCAGGATAACTTCACGAATGCTCAGATGAATCGAAATCGGGAGACCCTTGAAGTGCTGGAACGTGAGTTCAATCTGGACTTCCGCATTGAGGAAAAAGTGGTTCCAGGCAGCGGGGTCAAAATTGCCCCGAATGTATACCTGAACCAGGATCATGAATTCCAGTGGCCGAGTCTGGATGCACCGGAAGATGACGGAAAAGGCTTTTGCCATGCACTACGGGGTCAGGCGGCTGTACTTGTCGATGGAACGGTGGTTCCATGCTGTCTTGATGGTGAGGGTGTCATTAACCTCGGTAATGTGCACGAGAAGTCATTCTCGGAGATTATTGAGGGTGAGCGAGCGAGCAATCTGGTGTATGGTTTTTCCAAGCGGGAAGCTGTGGAAGAGTTGTGCCGGAAGTGCGGTTACCGTCAGCGGTTTGGAGCCTAGAATATATAAATTTACTTAAAAACGAACCTACCGAAAATATTTGTTTCGGTAGGTTCGTTTTGTCTTTATTGCGAAATTACTTAGATAATAAGAATTGAAATCAATTCAGGATAACAACTTTTTTGTAAAATCATAGTTTATTAATCTTGTTTTTATGAATTTGCATGGTATTATTATCCTATTGATTAGGAGGTGTGTTAGTTCTTAAGATTCATAAATTAGTAAATTTACCTACCAGAAGCCTACTGAGGAGTGTGTTTTAGTTTTGAATTCAAAATGGAAAAAGTTTAATCACAAGCTATCGTTAATGCTTTCTACGTCGCTGATTGTCTCTATGTTATCTATCAATTTATCTGTATCGGCAGAATTGGCTACATCTAAAACTTCTTTTACCGATATTGATAATTCGTATGCCAAAACCGAAATCTCCAAATTAGTGGAACAAGGAATACTCACAGGATTTTCAGATGGGACATTTAAACCTTCCGATTCGGTAACACGAGCTCAATTGGCAAAGATTATGGTCGGTGCGCTTAATTTAAAGCCTGATAATGTCGAAGCAAGTCAATTCAAAGATGTAAAGGCAGACCAATGGTATGCCGGATATGTAGGCGCACTTGTCAAATCTGGCATTGCTCAAGGTACTTCCAAAGATAAATTTTCACCTAACAAAAATGTGACAAGAGAAGAGTTAGCTGTATTTTTTGTTAGAGCCTTTGGTTGGGAACATCAAGAAATAACGAGTCAAACTTCCAAACCTCAACTCTCAGATTTGGATCAAGTATCTAACTGGGCGAAAGAATCCGTGTCTCTTGCCTATCAATCTGGTTTTATCAAGGGGTCAGTTCAAAACGATGGAACAGTAAAATTTAATCCATCAGGCATAGCAGATCGACAGGCACTAGCGAGACTTGCATATGAGTTTGTAAATAATAAGTCTACATACGATAGTTACATGATTCCTGTCAAGACAGAGGTTGATACCGAAGATCCTACTGAAGCAAAACCGGAAACAACAAAACCTTCTGAAGGTACCAGTAAGGGAAATAGCGGTAGTACCTCTGGAGATAAAGGGAACGGTAGTAACAATGGTGGAAATAACGGAGGTGGGGAACAAGCTCCTAGTAATAATCTCACATCTCCAGGTACATATACTCTTGGTAATATAACTGGAGATGTAACCATTAGTTCTCAAGGTGTCGTTCTAAAAAATACCAAAGTAAATGGTAAGCTGAAGATACTTGAGTCCGTAGGAAACGGTGACGTGACTCTTGATAATGTTAGTGTTACGGGAACTACTGAGATTCAAGGCGGAGGACCAAATAGTATTCATGCAGTGAACTCAGTTCTTGCAACAGTGATTGTTGACAAAGCGGATGGTAGTATTCGTTTGGTCCTTGAAGGTGGAAGTGATGTCCAACAGATTGAAATTAGATCTGGTGCGATCGTACAGAATGTCTCCACGGGTGATGTCGGACCGATTGAAATAGCAGAGTCGATTCCTCATAATGCTTCGGTAGTACTTAGTGGAAGCTTCGACTCTGTAATGGTTCATGCAGAGCAAGTTTCAGTGGAATTTGGAGATAACTCCACCATTGGTAATCTCGAAGTGTTCCAAGATGCATTGAACACCGTGTTTAAAATTAACCATGGTGCTGTAGTGAATCGGGCCATACTAAATGCAATTGTACAATTTTCTGGAGCTGGAACGTTATCCTCGGCTCTGGTCAATGCAGAAGGCATCGATTTCAGTCAACTTAGTCAACTCCCAACTATTGAGGCAGATCCTACAGTTACTAGTGTAGTTTACGCTCCTCAAGTAACAGAGTTGTCGGCAATTGATTCGACCCGTCAGATCGTATTCACGGGGATCGCTTCCCCAGCGAAGAAAGATATCACTTCCTTTGCAAAATGGGATGTTGAGAATAGCGCCATTGCCATTGTTGACTCAGGAAAGATTCAAGCTAAAAGCAACGGTACGACAGTGGTAAAAGCCAAATACGGAAACTTCGAAATCAATGTTCCAGTAACCGTTGCAGTCTATAACGAAGGAACAGTCTATCCGACACTCAAAGGGATTCAAGTTACAAATGGAAGTGCAAAGTTGAATTTTTCTGAGGGTTTTGATGTTTCTGAACTGACTGCAAATGATTTCATAGTTCGTGCCTATTTTGATGGGGCAGAACAACAATTGAATAACTTGGAGTACCGCAATGGCGAATTTACTTTTGATGCTATTGATAGCTATGGAACTACATTGTACATCACTGTGGAGTCAGATGTTAATAAAACACATTTTGCAGGAAGCCAAAGTGGTGCAATCAAACTTACAGGATTCGGTGGGCACATCAAGGATGTAGCTGGAGCACCGGTTGCAGATTTAAGTATTTCGTTTAGAAAAGGCTTGGATAACAAAATAGGTGAAATCGTTGGATCTGTAACAACGGATACTTATGGAGACTATTATATTAATCTTCCCCCAGGCATCTACACAGGTGAACTTGGAGGTGGAGATACAAAATATATTACAACTTATCTCATTGGTGTCTCAGCAGTAAATGTGGAAAATAAGCGTGAGAATCAAACTGCTATAGAAATACCTACACAAGATGAAACTCGCTTCGTACTAACTTGGGGTAAAGACCCAGTGGATCTGGATTCACACCTCGTAGGACCTGCAGGTGATGAGGGAATGTTCCATACGTTCTACTCTGATAAACAATATTATAATAATGGCGAACTTATGGTCGATTTGGACTTGGATGATGTAACTTCTTATGGACCTGAAACGACAACCATTCGTCACTTACTTCCTGGAACGTATACATTCTATGTTCATCATTTTTCTGGATCAAGCACAATCAAGAAATCTGGTGCAAAAATTGATGTTTTCCATGGTGCTGTAGCTACTCCAAGTGCAACGTATACTGTAGCAGATGCCAGTGGTAATGAAATATACTGGGTCGTTCTCAGAATGATCGTTTCTGAAGAGGGCGTGGTTACTTATGAAACAGTAAATGAATTTACCAATGTTGACCCACTGACTTTACTTCAACCATCGGATGAAATTAACGAAGATGAATTGGAACCTCTAGAATAAATAGAGGATGTAGATTAGTTTTAAATGTATCATGTAGAAACCCTGTCTTTAACAAGACTAAGGGTTTCTTTTTTTTTGTGTCTAAATCATTTGGTGAATGTAAATAGAGCATATCCGAAGTTAATATCGGTACATAACAAGTAAACATGATACTGCAAAGAATGCTTAGACATCAGGTATTATGCTGAAAAATGAAACATGACCTAATGATTATTCTCGTAACATTCCCTTTTTTGGTAGGATCAGGGTAGGTTCTGAACACAGAGATTTCTCTCTAGTGTATATGAAGACAAGTCTCTGCTTGAACCCATTCAATCCAAATAAGGGAGGATGTTTATTGATGAAAAAGATGTTGACGGTAATGTTGTCGGTTGGTCTGCTTGCTTCTGCATTTGGTGCAATTCCGGTGTCTGCGGCTCCCGAGATTGTGAAGACAACAATCATTGTTCCCAAAGGAACAACGTATGATGGTAAAGGCAAGAGTGTTGCCGCAGATCCCAAAACATTAGGAGATGGCAGCCAGGCCGAGAACCAGAAACCCATTTTCCGACTGGAAGCAGGAGCTACGTTAAAAAATGTTGTGATTGAAGCACCAGCGGCGGATGGGGTGCACTGTTATGGCAACTGTAATATTGAAAATGTAACCTGGAAGGATGTTGGTGAGGATGCGCTCACATTGAAATCCGCAGGGACTGTGAACATTACAGGTGGTGCAGCATACAAGGCCTATGACAAAGTGTTCCAGATGAATGCCTCCGGTACGATCAACATCAAAAATTTCAGAGCGGATGATATCGGCAAGCTGGTGCGTCAAAATGGCGGAACATCCTATGCAGTCACAATGAATGTGTCCAATTCGGACATTTCCAATGTGAAGGATTCCATTTTGCGGACAGATAGCAGCTCAACTGTAGGAAAAATCACGAATACGCGGTATTCCAAAGTACCAACGTTGTTCAAGGGGTTTGCTTCAGGGAAAACGAGCCAGTCCGGGAATACGCAATATTAAGGCATTGCCACAAATACCCATCTGATGTACATTAGAAGCAATGAAATAAAGTGAACCGGGAGCTCAATGAAGTTGGGCTGAGAGAGTGGCCTTGTGCCGCTGACCGTACATCTGATCTGGGTAATGCCAGCGTAGAGAACATGGATTTACAATATGTAGGGTGAAATGTGCAAATTAACGGGGGATAACAACAGGACTTCTTTTCAGCTGTGGTGAATTTTTTGCTACAACGGAGAGAGAAGGATTGATATTCCGTCTTTGCGTCAACCATCCAATACATGATTGTGAGAATTGTACACTGTACGTAAGGCCTGCCCGGAACCGGGGAGGCTTTTTTGTTTACTTTTATAAACCCGATGGGGAGCAGAGGAAGGAAGTTGAGAAGATGGCAACAACAGCAGGCAACAAGCGATTGAAACTAACAGATATTCTGGTAACCATCGTGATCGCAGTGGTGTTCGGAGTGATTTACAAGATATGGGGACCTACATATGACCTGATGAAACCATTTGGCGTTCATGCGGAGCAGATGATCTATGGCATGTGGTTTATGGCGGGCACGTTTGCTTTTGTCATCATTCGTAAGCCGGGTGTGGCGATTCTTGCTGAGGTTGCAGCTTCAACGGTGAGTGCTTTTCTGGGCAGTGAATGGGGCATGTCCACACTGGTGTATGGTCTGTTGCAAGGATTGGGAGCCGAGATATTCTTCGCCGCATTTCTGTATCGAAAAACCAGTCTGTTCGTCACCTGTCTTGCAGCCATAGGTGCAGCGGCGGCTTCGCTTGTGCTGGATTACCAGTACGGGTATATTGATTCACTCTCGGCATGGAATTATACGTTATTTATCGGATTCCGCTTCATTGGAAGTATCCTGATCGCCGGAGTGTTCGCTTATTATCTCGCCAAAGCCTTGGAACTGACAGGTGCAACCCGCTCGCTCAGACCGGTATCCAAACAGGATTATGAGGCTCTGGATTAGATGAACGGGGAAGGGAATTCGCAAGTGGTAAGTGTAACGAATCTAAAATGCAAGTTCCCGGGAGAGAAAGCCTTGCTATTTCAAGGCTTGTCTCTCTCTGTGCGTCAAGGGGAGAAAGTGTTGCTGCTTGGTCCGAGCGGCTCCGGTAAATCGACGTTGTTACAAATCCTGAGCGGTCTGATTCCACGTTCGGTTGAGATCCCGATGAAATGTGATGATATTCAGGTTCCTGGCAAAGCCGGAGTGGTCTTTCAAGACCCGGATACCCAGTTCTGTATGTCCTATTCGGACGAAGAGATTGCATTTGTTCTGGAAAACCGAAATATACCGCGTGAAGAGATGGCGGATCTAATTGAATATTATCTGAAACAGGTCGGATTATCCTTTGAGCAGAATCGAACATGGATCCAATCCATGTCTCAGGGCATGAAGCAGCGTCTTGCAATTGCATCGATGTTGGCCATGGACCCGGAGGTGCTATTTCTGGATGAGCCCACGGCATTACTGGATGATGAAGGAACTTCCCAGGTGTGGGATACCGTCAAACGGATTGCCAGTGACAAAACATTAATCATTGTTGAACACAAAATTAATGAGATTGTGGATATGGTCGACCGAATTATTGTGTTATCTCCTGAGGGAAAAATCGTGGCGGATGGCCCATCGCAGCAAGTATTTACGGAGGAAAGAGAAAAGTTGAAGGCTTATGGAATTTGGTATCCAGGCGTGTGGGAAGAGCGGGATCAGGAGCAGGCAACAAAGGAGGAAGAGGGAAGTATTGCTGGAGAACTCCGGGCCTGTGAGGATCAGGGCTTTCTGAGCTTGGAAGTACAGCAAGCGTCTGGTTTATCCGAAACAACGACCACATTCCCCATATCTCACGTATCATCCTTATCCCCTGTATCATCGTCACATCAGCCTGCACTGGCCTTACACCAGTTCACTGGATGGCGTGGGAAAACGCCCTTCATTCAGGTGGAACAGGCCAAGGTGTGGCATGGGGATTGGATTGGTATTGTCGGAGCCAATGGAGCTGGCAAAAGTTCGTTGTTATTATCCCTGATGAATATTCTGAAAACGACAGGTGATTATCAGGTTGATGGTCAGCCCTCCGGTAGGACGGAACAACTCGCAGATCGAATTGCATTTGTATTTCAGAATCCGGAATTTCAATTTGTGACCAATACCGTCGCGGAAGAAGTGGGATTCTCCTTGCTTGGAGGAAGGCTTACAGCGGAAGAAAGACGTATCAAAACGGATCACATGCTGAAGCAATTTGGACTAATCGACCTATCCGAGCGTCATCCCTACCAATTATCCATGGGACAGAAACGCCGCTTGAGTGTGGCTTCCGCACTGGTCAGAGAGCAGCGAATTCTGCTGCTGGATGAGCCTACATTTGGGCAGGATGCCCGCAATACGTTCGCCATGTTAGCACAACTGGAGCAATTGCGGCGTGAAGGAACAGCTATTGTGATGGTTACCCATGACCGTGAGATTGTAAAAAGATATTGCACCCGAATCTGGACGGTGGATGAGGGGAGGTTATCTGATGCAGCTGTCGTTTCCTCATCGTGAAACCTGGCTTCATACCGTCAATCCCGGATTGAAAATGATTATTCTGACGATGATGTTTGTCATCGTTATCCTCATTCATAACCTGAATGTAATGGCCAATGTTGCTGTAGCTATGATTCTGTTACTGTGCTGGACTGGTCACCCGTGGTACAGATTGATGCTGTATGCATCACCATTCATTCTGGTATTTATCTCCACATCTACAGGTATGATGATGTTTGGGAAGGGAGAGACCACATGGTATAAGTGGGGACTGATTCATATTACGGAAGAGAGCTTCTATCGCGGACTGCACTTGGGATTTCGCTCGCTGAGCATGGCAGCGGCTGGCTTGCTGTTCGGACTGACAACGAAGCCGGTAAGACTGTTTTATTCCCTAATGCAGCAGTGGAAGCTTCCCGCCAAATATGCCTACAGCTTTTTGGCCGCGATGCGTATGATCCCGATTCTGCTGGATGAATTCCAGACGCTCCGTTACGCCATTCGTATTCGTGGAACAAGGCAACGCGGCTCACGCTGGAATGTGTATGGTACACTCAAGCGTTACGCTATTCCGCTGCTGGCCCAGAGTATTCGCCGTGCACAACGAATGGCGGTAGCGATGGAAGCGAAGGGGTTCGCGGATGGCGCGCGTCGAACATATTACATTCAGATCGGCTATTCCCGGGCAGATCTGTGGTTCGTATTTTATTATATCCTCACCTTAACAGCTGCTTATTACATGGGGGTCACCTTTCCTTATCATGCTACGATGTTGGATGTAAGGTAATACTGGAATATAGCGAGAAATATATTGAGGTGAGAGGTAACTTTTTCCTGTTTGCGACGTCTATATGGAAATAACTTCTAATGGATGGGGATGAATGAGAGTGAAGACGGGTCCTGACTGGCAGAGAATAGGCTACAAATGGATTACCTTGACTGGAGTATCTGCTGTGCTGTTGACGGGATGGATGCTGCTGGATTCCAAAATGGTCGCCCTTGGAGGACAAGCTTCGGCTACAACGCCACAAACGCTGGGGGCAAGTTCCCAAGCCTTAACTGCAAAGTTGGCTTACAAACAAGGAGATACCGTTACGCTCATGAATGACATCCCTCTGTTCAAAAACAGGAGGGACAGCAGTGTGGCTGCTGACCAGATGAGGGTTGAATATTATACGACGAAAAGCGAAAAGTATACGTTTGCTTCGATTCGTGGCGAGTGGGTACAGCTCCAGTCATCTGAACATGGAGACTTCTGGCTGCCAAGTTGGTATGCACTGAAGGAGAGCAGAAGCATGACGAAAATGGCTCCCCAGAGCTTCACGCTCCAATCAGGCAGTAAACTGTATCTGGCTCCAGACAGTTCTACAACCTGGTCTTTTGAGAAAACGCTAACAGATAAGGCTGTTATTGTTGCGAAGTGGAAAGGATGGTATGGGGTCTCCATTGCCCCGCGAACTTGGAACAAGGAATCCTCCACGTATCGCCCTGTACTGCTCTGGATCAAGGAAAAGGATATAGAACAACGGATGAATGTGGCTGATGGTTGGTTCCAACAGGATGCAGCGCTGCCGACTTCGGCGATTCGGCATTTGACGGATATCAAGTTGAATCCAGGAATCGTCTCCAAACAAGTCGAACAATGGCTTGGTGAACCGGATTGGAAAGAGAATTCGGCCAATTTGAATGACACGGGTTATGCGATGAGTATCGGCCAGACCTGGAGATATGAGCGGGAAGATGCGCAGTATCTGGTCACATTCAACAAGAATGGCAGACTGGTCAGAACACGCTGGAATTTAGCACAGGATAATCGAAATGCTGTCGTTTCCGATTGGAACATCAGTCGGGCGGATGAATATGGGTTCACAACAAAAATCTATGGCACAACACTGCCGACGACAATCCCTTGGAAACCGGTATGGACCAACCAGGGGGATATTAACTACACTTTTTTACAAGCAGCCACGGATGATGTACTCCTGATGAAAGGGGATGACGGTGGATTTAGCGGGGATTACTACGAAGGTTCCATATATGCTCTTGACCGACATTCGGGCCAGAAATTATGGGGGAATAATGGGGGCTTTGGAAGACAGCAGGCGGAGGTAGATACAGGACGCCAATACGTTACAATCTACACCGATTATGACCCTGACAAGAAAAGATACGTGGATCGTATTCGTCATCTGAACTTGAAGAACGGAAAGGTCACGTGGACGTACACCCCTAAGCAAAATTTTAGACTAAATGGCATCACCGCTGCTAAGAACGTTGTGGTTGTGGATAACCCGGTTATTGAGAGCTCAAGCAACAGTTGGTTAACGGTTCTGGACAGCGCAAACGGAAAAACATTGTGGACGCGAAAACTGGCTACGGGTTATGAATTATTGAACAAGAGTGCAGATGAACCTTATGTGTTGTATTGGGAAAAGAATAAGCTGATTGCAGCCGATCCGCAATCAGGCCGAACCGTATGGAGCTTGAAAGCTAAACGATCCACCATAGAACAACTTGGGAATGATCCATATTTTGATGGAATTGAACGCCTTGATCCATTTGCCACCGCGAATACGGAAAGGTGGCTGTCGCTAGATAATCAGTGGCTGCTGCTTGATCTGAACACAGGTAAGAAGCTTGCACAATTCCCTGCTCGTGCAGGGCAGAGATTTGAGGAGCTGAATGATGGCATGCTGTTGATCCGTGAGAACAAAAACGGCGATCATTACGGAAAATATGAAGATTTTACAACCACCCTGTACGATGCCAAGACAGGCAAAACACGCTGGACGCTCAAGGGAAAGATTGAACGAGGGCTGGTGGAAGATGATCAGTTGTATGTGATTAAGAATGGCTACCCGGCGGCTTTGGATTATAAGACGGGGGAGACGCGTTGGAATGCCAAAGATACGATTGCAACTCTGAGGTATCCAACGAATCAGGGAAGTTATCTGGTCATTGATGATCAGTTGCTGCTGCCCATGGATGAGAATCTGCTCGTATTGAACAAAAAGGATGGAGTGCTGCTGGGGCGTGTACATGACGTTGTGATGGGAAGCCCGGAGCACCGGGAGCGTGATGCGAAGAATGGAATGATCAACCGAATCGGAAATGAAGTGTATGTGGGGTCGTCCAACGGACGTTTTCGTCTGTATGAAGCTAGCCATCTGCAGGAGGCAATCTCACCTTAAAAGCTTGTCTCGTATGGAATGTTGATTTATTATAAATGAACAGGCTTGCTCGCGCTCCGGTTATCGGCTGTGCGGGCTTTCTTCATGTGTTCTTGAAGAACCATGCATGATCATTCACGGGAGGACTCTCCATGATCTCATTATATGGTGTAAGCAAATGTTATAACGAGCGCGGTTCCCGTGCAGATCAGGGATTCGAAGCATTAAGCTCGGTGTCCCTTGAAGTGGGACAAGGAGAAATACATGGCATCATAGGATCCAGTGGTGCAGGCAAATCCACGCTTCTGCGGATGCTCAACGGATTGGAAAAGCCGGATGATGGTGAGGTTGTTGTGAATGGGCAGCACCTGACCCAGATGAATGAGCGGAGTCTGCGTCAGGCACGAAGATCCATTGGCATGATTTTTCAACACTTCAACCTTGTCAGTAACCGAACGGTGAGTGGCAATGTCTGCATGCCGCTGGAACTCGCGGGTGTATCCCGTGTGCAGCGAGTCGAACGTGGACTTGAGGTGCTGAGGTTTGTTGGACTGGAAGACAAGGCAGATCAATATCCTGCACAGCTTAGTGGAGGACAGAAGCAGCGTGTGGCCATTGCACGAGCGCTCGCCAGTCGTCCGGATGTGCTGCTCTGTGATGAACCGACGTCTTCGCTTGATCCACAGACCACGAACGGCATACTGGATGTGCTGCGTCATATCAATGAAACGCTGGGCGTGACCATTGTCGTGGTGACACATGAGATGGAAGTGGCTCGCAGACTATGTCACAGGATATCCGTCATGAAGGATGGGAAACTCGTTCGAACATTGTCTGAGGCGGAAGTGAGCAGTATCCCCGCTCCGCAGCCTGATCTGCTGACCTCTTTGCTTGCAGGTGACGAATACGGGATGACAGGTTCATCTCTATCACGTCAGGCAGAACAGGAGGACAAGCCATGAGGTTACCTGAGTCTGTGCTGAAGTATCAGCATGAGATATGGCAGGCGATTGGAGAGACTTTTGTCATGGTGGGCATTTCCATTGCGGCAGCTGTTCTGATTGGGTTACCTCTGGGTACACTGCTGTACCTATTCCGCAAAGGACAACGGTATCAGAATCAAACGCTGTCTTTTATCCTCGGAAGTGTCGTCAACATCGTTCGTTCGTTTCCGTTCTTACTGCTGGTTGTATTCATGATTCCATTCACACGAATCGTCGTGGGAACGTCCATCGGTACACTGGCGGCAACCGTTCCACTCTCGGTCATTGCGATTGCTTACTATGCCAGACTGGTGGAGCAAGCGTTGCTCGATGTACCCAAGGGAGTGGTTGAAGCGGCCGCATCCATGGGAGCATCGACGATGCAGCTTGTCGTGAAATTCCTGTATGTGGAGGCAAGGTCTGGCCTTGTACTGGGACTCACGACAGCGACCATCAGCTTCATCTCTTACTCGACGGTGATGGGCATTGTAGGTGGCGGCGGGGTTGGCGATTTTGCCATTCGCTATGGTTATCAGCGCTTCGAAACGGAGATTATGGTATTTACGATCGTCATTATGATTATCCTGGTACAGATGATCCAATTCACGGGTAGCAGACTGTCCCACTGGCTGGATCGCAGATCCTGAACAGGGCTGAATTCAATCAGGCTAAGTACAGTAGTCGGTAGCAAGACTCAGAAAGACCAATACAGATGACATGATAAGGGGTAGACATGAAATGAAAGCAAAAATGATGCTTATGTTGCTCGCAGTGATGCTGGTTGTAGCTGCTTGTGGCCAAAAAGAAGAAACACCTGCGGCAGAAGGAACAAAGGAAGATACTCAGGCAGGACAAGAAGTTACGTTAAAAGTAGCAACGTTGATTCCACCGATGACAGACGTACTGGATATTGTAAAACCGTTGTTGAAGGAAGATGGCGTCAATCTGGAAGTTGTCGTATTGTCCGATAACGTTCAGCCGAATACGGCACTGGCAAACAAGGAAGTAGATGCAAACTTCTTCCAGCACGTTCCCTACATGACCCAATATAATGAAGCAAACAATGCGAATCTGGTGGCAGTACAACCCATCTATAACGCCATCTATGGAGGTTACTCCAAGAAGTACAAATCCATTGATGAACTACCAGAAGGTGCAACCATTGCGATTGCGAACGATCCTTCCAACATTGGTCGCTCTCTTGTGATGCTGGAGCAAAACGGATTGATTAAGCTGAAAGACGGCGTAGGTTTTAACGCCACACAGGCAGACATCACCGAGAATACGAAGAACTTCAAGTTCGAAGAAGTGGATTTGCTGATGCTGGCTCGCATGATGGACGATGCCGATCTGGTAGCCATGACTCCGGCATATGCCAGTCCGCTCGGTCTTACACCGAAGAAGGATGCACTGCTAACCGAGAAGGATGATTCCCATTTTGCGATCACCATGGTTGCCCGTGAGGATAACAAGGACTCTGAAGCCATTCAGAAGTTGGCTAAACGTATGGCAGGCCCAGAGGTCAAAGCCTTCTTTGAAGAGAAATATGCAGATATTGCTATCCCGGCATTTGAATAGTGTATATGTAGTCCTAATGTGAACAGCTTTTGAGATCTGAGCGATAACGCTTGGATCTTTTTTTTATGGAATCCGCAGGCTATTAACAATTGTTTAGAAAGTTAACAATTTGGTCATACCCCTGGCTTACTTTATTTAATAGTTTTTTCGTATAATTTGTTTGAAAGTAGTTCTTTAGGATTATAAATTAAGAGATTTAAGTAATATTTTTAGCGCGAAAGATGTCTTTTACGAGAGGCAGGACCTACTTTTTAATATCTTGAGGAAGGAGGGCTCTGTACTCTAAGAGAGCTAGAATAAGTAAAACTAAATTAATCTGGAAGAGGTAGAGAAATTTGTTCCGAAAAAATAGCAAATCGAATTGGTACAACAAGCTCCATAATAACTTTAAGACGAAACTGGTCGTGTCCTTTATTGCTTTCTTGGCAATTCCATCGTTCAGTATTGGAGTCTTGTCTTATAACAGTGCGAAGAATGAAGTTGAGAAACAAATTCTACATAGTGCGATGGAAAACGTGAATCTTGCCAGTGCAACCATCGATCTTTCGATTAATGCCAAGCGCGACCACATTGAATACTATGCAAATGCGCTCGCAGAGGAATTGCGTCAAGAAGATGCAGAAGTTCGGGTTGTGAACGAATTGAAGGGGTACGCTGCACAGAACAAAGACATCATCACCATAGGTGTGGGAACAGAAACCGGTGTGTATCTGATGTCCTCTGATGCAGAGATGCCTAAGGATTACGATCCCCGAGTAAGACCATGGTATACCGAAGCAATGGGAGATCCAGAGCAGGTAATTGTTACAGACCCTTATATTTCTGCCGAGACAAACGAGATCACCATCACCATCGCGAAGGCATTGAATGACCAATCTGGTGTAGTCCAGCTGGATCTGAATCTGTCGAATATCAGTACCTTGGTGAGTGGAATTAACGTGGGGGAACAGGGATATCTGATTCTATTGGATGCCAGCGAAAAGTATATCTACCATCCCACGGTAGAACCCGGGACAGATGCAACAGAGGATTTTTGGAAACCGGTGTATGCGAATGAATCGGGCAACTTCAACTATACCTTTGATCAAACGGATAAAGTGATGTATTACGCTACTAATGCATCCACCGGATGGAAGGTCGCTGGCACCATGTTCTCTTCTGAGGTAGACGATGCGGCAGCGCCTATTCTAAATCGAATGATTATTGTTATTGTCTCCTGCCTCGTCGTTGGTATTGTGATTATCTGGCTTGTCATGCGATCCATCATTAGACCCATTCGTCAGTTGAAGGATCAGGCGATCCAGGTGAGTGAAGGGGATCTAACCCAAACGATTACCAGCACAAGCCATGATGAGATTGGTGAACTGAGTGATGCCTTTGGCAAAATGCAGCATAATCTGCGTGTGCTGATTCAAAATGTGGAGAACAGCACAAGCCAGGTTGTCATCTCGTCGGATGAGATGACTCAGAGTGCGGAATCAACCAGTGCGGCCAGTGAGCAGGTCGCGCGAGCCATTCAGGAAATTGCGAGTGGTGCCGAGAAGCAGACCGAGGGTATTGACCACAACCATCAGGCCATGAATGAAATTACGATTGGGATAACACGAATCGCCGAACGTTCCATACAAGTTGCTGATTTGGCTAAACATACAACGGTACAAGCGGAAGAAGGTGGCAACACCGTGAAGCAGACGGTGGGCCAGATGCACTCGATTCAAGAAACGGTAGCTCAGACGAATCAGATGATTCAGGCGTTATATGAACGATCACACCAAATTTCAGCCATCACGGAGTTAATCGGAAATATAGCCAAGCAGACCAATCTGCTCGCGCTGAATGCATCCATTGAAGCTGCTCGTGCAGGTACGCATGGGAATGGATTCGCCGTTGTAGCAGCGGAGGTACGCAAGTTGGCAGAGCAATCAGGGCAATCCGTCAATGAAATTACCGTGCTAACTACGGCGGTACAGGAAGATATGGCTGCTTCCGTTCGCATGATGGAGAAAGTGACCACAGAGGTTGGAGAGGGTATGGAAATCTCAACAGAGGCCATTCGGAAGTTTGAACGCATTCTGGAAAGCATGCGGGAAACGACACCTCAGATAGAAGAAATTGCAGCTACATCGCAAGAAATCACGGCAGGTGTACAGGAAGTATCCGCTGTGTCCAATGAACTGGCAGGTATTGCTTCAGGCAACGCCGCGGCCTCCGAAGAAGTTGCTGCTTCCTCAGAGGAGCAATTGGCAGCCATGGAGCAGATCTCTGCCTCGGCTCGGGGCCTGTCCTCCATGGCTGAACAGCTGCAGCACCTCATTAGACAGTTTAAGTATTAAACGGAATTAAACAGAGATTACCGCACAGAGACGCTTCACATCATGTTTCATCAGAGGGAGTGGACAACCATGCAACTAGAACTCAAGGCCTTCTTATTGCTGACGGATGCGGTCATGATTACAGATGAAGATGGTGTGATTCTGGATGTGAACTCCGTTTATGTAACGAAAACAGGATTTTCACGGGATATCACCATAGGTCAGCCTGCCCGATTGCTGATGGATACCCACTGGAGAGGGAACCAGACCTGGTCCGGCGTAGCCAAACTAATGAAGGCTGATCAGGAAGTATGGGAAGCTCAGGTCACCATAACATCGGTACATTTGGATGATTCTCTCTTTTATATCAGTATATTTAATGATGAACTTTCATGAGAAAAAAACGTAATCTTGCGATAAGTGTATGTTAGCTGAAAGGGTCAGATGTTTTCAAAAAAATGGTCAATATCGTCGATTGAATAAGGGAGCTTGGCATACTATGATTTGAATACTGGGGAACTGCGGCCGTGAATCCGGCAATATTCATTGAATGCATGAATTCCTGAATTCGTAATGTGGACGGTGACCATTTGCTACGGGATCTTGTACTAAATTTTACGCTGATTTTGAGCATTCTTTTCCTGATTCATCACTATCTGAACCAAACAAGTACCACGCGTACATCTTCCATTACGACTCGAATGATTATCGGCATTGCACTGAGCATGCTGGGTACTGCGTTATATTATTTCTCCATTGTGTTAAGTGATGGGACCCTGTTGAATTTCAGAGCCATTGTTTATCTGCTAGCCGCTTATTTTGGTGGATTTATTTCCGTATTTGCTACTTTTGCAGGCATGTGGATTTTCAGGATTGACATGGGGGTTTATCCCTTGTTTGAGAACTGGCAGTACGCATTGTTAGAGCTGATGTTTGTTGTCGCAATAAGCTTGAGTTTTAAGTATATTAGGGGATTTATACTCAAATGGGTATTGGGAGCGTTGCTGCTAATTACTGTTTATGAGTCGATTGTGGTGAAGACATATTCTCCTTCCCTTTCAATCATGGGGATAATTATGCTGTTTCAGTGTATTTGTCTCTTTGTGGTTGTCCTATTTCTGTACTATCTGAATCAAAATCATCGATACAGGCACCTGGTCATTCAAAGGGATCAGGAGATGCTGGAAATGCTTCGTATGCAGCCCGGGTTCACGTTTAAAATCCATAAACAGAATGGAAAATTCGAATATCTTCTGCTTGAAGGGCAGATGCTCTCTCAACTGGGACTAGATATGAGTAGTTTGAAGCAAGATTACACGTTGGGGACGTTGAACATTTTACCTCAGGAGAAGATAGAGTTTCTGCGAAAGCAGTTCGACCGGGCATGGAAAGGGGAGTCTTTTTTTTACGAGATTGAGCATGGAGGTTACTATTCACTGGTAAAGCTTCGTCCGCTGCGAGAAGAAGGTATGGTGAAGTATGTCATAGGATATGGACTTGATATTACGGAACACAGAGCAGTTAAACGAAGGATTCAAGAGAGTGAGGAACGATACCGTACACTTGAACGAGTGTCGACAGACTGGTTTGTCGGTTTGGATGGCAACAGATGTGTGGTGTCAGTTAATCAGAAGTTTCTGGATGTTCTTGATCTCGACAGGCATGAAGTCATGGGCAGTGAGCTTGAAGAATTGATATTCATTGAGCAGTCGGCGAACTGGGTGTTATCTTTTCAAAAAGTCTTACACCACAACGTACCTCAGGATACGGAATTGAGTCTCATTGTTGGGAAGGGGAAAGAACAGCATGTTCGGGTTCACCTATACCCTGTAAAGGCCCCTAACTCGTGCGAGAAAGTCAAGGCAGTTATTCATGACATTTCGGATCAGTACCGACGTGTCAAGGCGGACAAAGCCAGTCAGGCAAAGAGTGAGTTTCTTGCATTCATGAGTCATGAGATTCGTACCCCACTGAGCGGAATTATCAGCTTTTCGTTGTTGCTGCAACGGACAGATCTAACCTCACAACAATTAGATTATTTGAGTAAAATCAATGCGTCCTCACAAACCTTGCTTACTCTGGTGAATGATATTCTTGATTTCTCGAAAATGGAGGCAGGCAAACTGATTTTGGAGAAAGTACCCTTTGCACCAGAGGATGTGTTCAAGCGTGTGGCAGATCAGATCGGTGTGGCCCTCGGGTACAAGGAGATCGAAGTCATCTTCAAGACCGACCCTGATCTGCCATTAACGGTAATTGGTGATCCCTTTCGACTTGAGCAGGTGTTATTGAATCTGCTCAGTAACGCGATTAAATTCACAGAACATGGATATGTTATCTTGCAGGCAGAGGTAATTTCAATGGAGGCCGAGCGAGTACAGGTTCGTTTTGAGATAGAAGACACGGGGATTGGAATTTCACCTGAACAATTGGAGCATATTTTTGTCCCGTTTACGCAAGCAGAACCTTCAACTTATCGAACATATGGTGGCTCTGGACTTGGGCTGGTCATCTGTTACCTTCTGGTAACCTCCTTGGGAGGAAACCTGCGGGTGGACAGCGTGCTTGGAGAGTACAGTCTATTTTCATTCGACTTGATATTTGAACTTTCGGATTCGGAAGAAGAAGAGAGTTTCTCCCTGCAGACACACCCTCTCCTATATGGTGCGAATGATGTGGTTATCATTGAAGATGATGAACGAATGGGCGAAAACCTGAAGCAGCTGCTCTATTCATTCGGGATGAATCCGACGTTGTATACTTCCTTGAACCATATGATGGAGAGTGATGGGTATACTCCTGAAGTCGAAGGGACAAGTTCGATGTTGATCATGTTGGATATGGATATAGAGGACACAGTCAATGGTTCGTTATGGGACAACTTCATGAAGCGATTGGATCGAACGAAAATTCAGGTGTTGGGGTACACACGGGCATTTAGCGAAAATGCGCTGTGGATTGAGGAGAGATCCGTGCACCCTGATATCATGATGGTCAAACCGATTACACGTCTGGGATTATTCGAAGTCATTCTTGCACTTCAGGGTGAAGGGCCGCTGGCAAAAAGTCAGTTGGCTGAAGGCGACGACCCCTATTCGCTTGATCAGAAAGGACATATCCTGATAGCTGAGGATCATGAGATCAATCAACTGGCGATTCGGGCGATGCTGGAACATAAGGGGTTCCAAGTGACGCTGGCAGCCAGTGGCACAGAGGTTCTGAGAAAGTTAGACGAACAAGTATGGGAACTGATTCTAATGGATCTGTACATGCCCGACATGAATGGAGTGGAAGCAACGCGACATATTCGCAAGATGAGGGAATACGATCGTACGCCCATAATCGCGCTTACAGCAAATGCCCTACAAATAGATCATGAGAGATGTATGGAAGCTGGGATGAATGCCATCCTGACCAAACCCATCCATGAACAACAGATCGCAGACATATTGGCAACATGGATTGATCTGAAAGGTATGCGGAAAATTAGCGGAATTGATGCAGATAAGGCGATCAGGCAGATGGACGGCAAGCCACATATTCTGCAATATGCGCTCACGAAATTCAGAATGGAGTATAACTCGTTTCAGAACAAACTGACCACTCAACTTCGCCAGCAGCAGATTGCTGGTGCGATCCGCAGCGTTCATTCTCTCCGAGGCGTAGCTGCCAATCTGCATGCAGTGGAGCTGTTACGTCTGGTTCTTCAACTGGAATCGCTTTTGTCCCGATCGTTATTTGAAGAAGAGGAACTGAGTTCGGTATTGGAGAAGGTGCAAAAGGAGATTGATATCATTACCGGGTCTCTGCCCTGGTGACATGAATGAAACTGATGTGTTAAGGTGTGAACTTATATCCGACCCCCCAGATGGTTTGAATATATTGGGGGTTTTTCGGGTTTTCTTCAATTTTTTTACGAAGCTTGGTAATGTGCACATCGATGGTGCGATCATTAATATAAGCATCAATACCACGAATGGCTTCAATCAAGGCGTAACGACTGTAGACCTTGCCGGGATTGAGGACAAATAGCTTCATGATCTCAAATTCGGAGAATGTCATCTCCACTCGCTGGTTATTCAACAGGATGGATCTCCGAGCCAAATCGAGAGAAATTCCGGAATCCTGTACAGTGACAATGGAGCTGTTCAATATGGAGTAACGACGCAATACAGCCTCAATACGTGCCTTCACTTCCTGCATGCTGAAAGGCTTGCATACATAATCATCAGCTCCATCTATTAATGATCGAATTCGCTCCGAGACTTCGGTTAACGAAGAGATGACGATGATGGGGATTGCCGTATGTTGACGCATAAGAGAGCAGGGATTCTTGCCTTCCGAATCAGGGAGCAACAGGTCAAGAAGCAGGATATCAGGCCGCGCTTGAAGTTGTAGAAGACCATCTCTTACGTTAGCGACACGGATAACATCATACCCCTCACCTTGCAAATATAGGGATAATGTATCTCCTAACATGTTATCGTCCTCAATGATAAGCACTTTGGTCATGATATTCCTTTCTGAATCCACTTCGTGTAGAAGGTCTAGGATCCATGGGTTAGCTTAATATACTTGATCATGTATACCCTGATAAATAAAATATGCAACAAAAGGATGTCAGGATTCTAACAAGATTGGGCAAGACCTGAGAGATTCTGAGTCAATGCTTGCCAAGATGTGAATCTGCTTCACGCTCGATCAGGCGCATCAGTTTACGCTCGGTAGCGGTCTCTGGTGCCGGCGTGTAGACACTGCAACGCAGATCGGAGCTGCCTTGAACCTGCAACGAAGTCAGATCAAACAACATTTTGCCTGCTTTGGAATGTCTGAATTCGATTAAGACATCCGGTGCACTGCTGACACTGCTTTGTTTCCAAAGGGTATGGAAATCGGGATGTTTGTTCATCATGTCATCCAGAAATAAATTATACCACTCATCATCGACATACTGACCATAATAGGCACGGAAAATCGCCAGAAATCCGCTAACAAAATCCTCCCAGTTCACCGCAAGCCTGCGAAATTCCTTTCGATCAAATAATAGACTGATCATATTCCGCTGTTCGGGGGGAATCTGTTCAAAATCCATAAAAACATGTCGGGCTGCGTCATTCCAGCCGACGATGTAACAACGCCGATCCGAAATCACCGTAGGGCAATATTGAAGTTCCTGCAAAATTTTCCGCAAGGAAGGGTGAAGTTGAACAGGTTCTTCTTCCAGCGTAGGGAGCTCCGAATGATGCTCCATGGCGAGCGAAAACAGATATTTTCGTTCATCTGCAGTAAGCCTTAGTGCTGAAGCAATGTTATCCAATACGGAATGGGATACCTGAATATCCCGACCTTGCTCAAGCCAGGTATACCATGTTGTGCTCACCCCTGCCAATTGGGAGACCTCTTCTCTCCTCAGACCAGGCGTTCTGCGCCGACTTCCTGTGGGTAAACCGACCGATTCCGGAGAAATTTTGGAACGCTGTGTTTTCAGAAAAGTGGACAGGGCATGTAACCTGACATCGTAGTTCAATCCATCACCTTCGATCCTCGTTATCATGGTAGTCATTATACTATTATAATTGACAACTTGTAATAGGATATTCGAAAGTGCACTATTAGTAGCAGAGCGTAAGCGTAAGGTAGACAACAGCACTGAAGGAGGATGAAATGGACATGGAACGAGTCGTGATTACGGGAATGGGAGTTATCTCTCCTTTGGGAAATGATGTAGATACATTCTGGAACGGATTGATTGAGGGTAGATCAGGGATATCACATATAGAACATTTTGATACAGCTTCGTACAAAACGAAAATCGCTGGTGTGGTCCGTGACTTTGATGGTGAAGAGCGTTTTGGACGCAAGGAAGCAAGGCGCATGGATCGATTCGTTCAATTTGCTGTTGCTGCTGCGGATCAGGCTGTATCGCAATCAGGCCTTGTGATGGACGAACTGGACCGCGAACGCGTAGGGGTATATATTGGTTCAGGCATAGGCGGCATCCAGACATTGATGGAACAAGGCAAGGTTCTGTCCGATCGGGGACCTGCGCGAGTCAGCCCAACCCTGGTACCCATGATGATATCCAATATGGCTGCAGCTATGGTCAGTATGAGATTCGGCTGTTGGGGGCCGACATTGTCGCCCGTAACGGCTTGTTCCATTGGCAATACAGCCATAGGAGAGGCATTCCGGTTAATCCGTCATGGCGGAGCCGATGTTATTATTGCTGGGGGGACAGAAGCTGCTGTAACAGAGGTGTCACTGGCAAGCTTCGGTAATGCGACAGCGTTGTCTACACGAAATGAAGCGTTCCAAGCAGCAAGCCGTCCATTTGATGCGGGGAGAGACGGTTTTGTCATGGCGGAGGGCGCTGGAATTCTGATCGTTGAGTCACTATCTCATGCACTGGCAAGAGGGGCGAATATTCTTGCCGAAGTGATTGGATATGGTGCCAGTTCAGATGCGTATCATATGGTAGCTACCCATCCGGAAGGCCGGGGTGCATATCTGGCGATGAAAGCATCACTGAGAGAGGCTCAGATTGGACCCGAAGAAGTTGATGTGATTAATGCTCATGCCACCAGTACAGAGGCGGGTGACCTGTCCGAGACGAGAGCGATTAAGCAACTTTTCGGGACAGCTGCCTATGACATACCGGTTACGGCGAATAAATCCATGACGGGACATATGCTTGGTGCAGCAGGCGGTGCGGAAGCTATCTCGCTTATTCAAACCCTGCGGCATGGTATCATTCCTCCAACTATCAATCAAGAGCAGAGGGACCCCGAATGTGATCTGGATTACGTGCCTAACGAGGCAAGAAAAGCAGAGCTGCGGATTGGGATGTCTAATTCCTTTGGATTCGGGGGCCATAATGCCGTTATTGTCCTTCAAAAGTATTCATCTTAAGCAGAAAGACCGCCGTAACCAAAAGAACAGTGCTGCCTGATGGGGCAACGCTGTTCCTTTGGTTACTTATGGATCACCCGTAAACACTGTACCTTGGTTAACAGCCGAGTTGTTGTAAGCCTTACGAAGAGAGGGACGTCGATTCCGCCATGCCTTTGTTGCCTCGACTCAACCAGCTCACACGCCAGCGGGATTGCATGAAGAGAACAAGGATTAGGGAAGCTGCTGCAATCAGGCTAAGAATAACAAAGCCTGGTGTATAGGATTGATAGCTGCTATACAGTTGACCGAGAATCAGCGGCAGTGCATACCCGCCCAATCCGCCAGCGGCACCTACAATGCCTGTCATCAGACCGATCTCGTTGCCAAAGCGTTGGGGAACGAGTTGGAACACGGAACCATTTCCAGCTCCCAGACACATCATGCCGAGGAACAACATGATGACTACAACAGGCAGCGGTGGCATGAAGGATACACCGATTAGCATGATACAGGCTCCTGTGTAAAGAAAAGTCAGCATACGTGTTCCGCCAATTTTGTCCGCCAGATAACCCCCGACAGGCCGGAAGAAACTGCCTGCGATCACACAGAAGGTGGTAATGTCAGCGGCACGAACAGGAGAGAGCCCGTACTGGGTGTTGAAGAAGATGGTGAGATAGTTACATAATCCAACGAAGCCGCCAAAGGTTACACAATAGAAGGCACAGAATACCCAGGCATCTTTTTGTTTAAGCAGACTTCCGTATTGGGACAATTTCTTGGGTTCAGGCCGGTTAGGGCTATTCTTGGCAAAGATAGAAAAGAGAATAAATACGAGAGCGATCGGTATAATAGCAAGTCCGAACACGACTTCCCAGCTGCCAAAATGCGTAGCCAAGCGATTGGCAAACAACGTCGCGAGTACGGTTCCACTGTTACCCGCCCCGGCAATACCCATGGCCAGACCCTGATGCTCCTTGCCATACCATTGACCCGCCAGAGGTAGCGCAGCGGCAAAGGAGGCACCTGCAACACCAAGCAAGAGTGCTACCACGTATAGTTGGCTTAAGGAGTCAACCCATAACCAGCCGAGTAATAAAGGAACCAGCGTGACGAGCATCCCGATCTGTGCGGTCAATTTCGGACCAATATAATCAGACATGAAGCCAAGCACAAGCCGCAGGATGGAGCCACCAAGGATAGGCAACGCGACCAGATTGGCCTTTTCCAGCGGAGTCATCGGATAGTCCAATGCAATGACAACTGCGAGTGGACCAAGCATCCCCCATATCATAAAACTGATGTCAAAATACATAAACGCCCCGAAGAGGGTGGGCTTATGCCCGCTTTTCCAAAAACTTTTGCTCTCCATCATCCATCATCGCTCCTCATCCAATTGAGATCTTCGTGATTTGTCTATGTGCATGTTGAGGCAGAAAAAGGCCGCAATTCGTCCAGATATGAACGATTTGCGGCCCCGTTGCCGACAGGCGGTACACGTCATTGTGTTCCCGCATCTGAGTTGATCACAGCACTGTGATTTTGATTCAAATTATAATCAAGAGAAAATAGAGATGTCAACAAAAATTACACGTAATTTTAAATAATTCATTTTTAAAGCGTGGTTCGGGTTTTTCGTGTTAATTATGTTGACATACGATTGAGATTCCCTTAATCTGAATCTAATATGAATCCACACAATGGCGTGTGGATTCCGGAGGCAACGGTGCCCTTTTCCGAATCATGGAGAAGGGATTTTTCTGTTTATTTTCAGGAGTGAGAGAGATAGGGGGCAGCCCATGAGCAGAAGCAAACTGGTGATTATCGGGAATGGCATGGCTGGAGTGAAGTGTGTCGAAGAGATTATCGCACTGGAGCCTGATACGTATGAGATTGTAATTTACGGCAATGAACCCCGTCCCAACTACAATCGGATCATGCTATCGAAAGTATTGCAGGGTGAGCATTCGTTACAGGATATCATTATCAATGATTGGACCTGGTATGCCGAGCATCATATACGGCTATGTACAGGTGAGACGGTGCACCGCATTGATACCCGTGGAAAATATATAGAGACGGAATCCGGAATAAAAGAAACCTATGATGTTCTGATTCTGGCGACAGGGTCTTCACCGTTTATCCCACCGATTCCGGGAATTGATAAAGAGCGGGTCATGTCCTTCCGAACGATTGATGATTGTTCGCGCATGTCTGATTATTCCAAAGCATATCGCAAGGCCGCCGTTATTGGTGGTGGATTGCTTGGACTGGAGGCTGCGCGTGGGTTGCTGCATCTGGGCATGGAAGCTGTGGTGGTCCATAACGCCCCTTACATTATGAATCGGCAGTTGGATCAGAAGGCTGCCGCGATGCTTCAACAGGAACTCGAAGGGCAGGGCATGTCCTTTCTTTTGGCCAAAAATACGCAGAAAATTACCGGGCGATCACAGGCCCAAGGGTTGCTATTCACAGATGGTTCCAAGCTTGAAGCTCAGGTTGTCATTGTCGCTGTAGGAATTCGGCCGAATGTGGACCTCGCCAGACGAAGTGGAATCGCCACGAATCGGGCAATTATGGTGGATGATTATATGCGCACCAGTATACCGGATATCTACGCTGTTGGAGAATGTGCTGAACATCGGGGAATCAGTTATGGGCTGGTGGCCCCCTTATATGAACAGGGGAAGGTGCTCGCACGTACGCTCTGTGGAAAGGAAACGACTGAATACAAGGGTTCAATTCCTTACTCACAACTGAAGGTATCAGGAGTTGATGTTTTCTCGGCGGGTGAGATTAGCGGAGAAGGCATGCAGACTGCAATTCAACATCTGGATGGCATTCGGGGCACATACAAAAAAGTACTGATGCAGGCTGGCAAAGTACGCGGCGCCATTTTATTTGGAGATACAGCTGAAGGAACGGCATTGCTTGGACTGGTGCAACGGGGTGCAGATGTAGCGGAATTAGCTCCGCGTGAAGGGGCCCCGGACCCAGCTGAGGTGGCTGCTGCGGCATTACCGGCTCAGGAGACCGTATGTGCCTGCAACAATGTGACCAAGGCTGCCATTATGAAGGCTATTCAGGAACAGGATCTTGAGACTACAGATCAGGTGAAGGAGCAGACGAAGGCTTCTGGTTCATGCGGTGGCTGTCGCCCGATGGTGGCTGCTCTGTTGAAACATACGCATAACCTGAAAAAAAGCGGCGGTGGCGCAGTGGCTACACCGGATAAACCTGCTTCATTGCCGGTCTGCAGTTGTACGGAGCTTGGGCATGCAGAGCTAAAGGAAATGCTGGATGACATCGTTGTTATGATAGGGCTACCAGACATATCTTTGATCTTGAAGAAGCTGGGTTGGGGTTCGGAGCTTGGCTGCGCGGTATGTCGTCCTGTGATCCACTATTACTTACAGGTATCCAATCGATCGATTAATGACAGAGAGATCATGAACACGGAATATCGGATAGTTAAACGGAATGGAAATCAGGCTGAACTTTCAAGGGATGTTGAGATCGAAGCTCACTCACAGGTTCAGGTGCGCTGGGATGATCATATCCCATTGTCATTCTATGCAAGGGATGCAGGGAGCTTGGCTGCACAACTTCGTATGCGTTGGATCGGTGCAGCGATGCCGTCATCCGTGAATATAGGCGTCGCACCAGGACCGGGATCCTTGGTGAGTGCACTGGTGCAGGATATCGGCTTGCTGGCTTCACCAGCTGGGTGGGAGATCTATGCAGGCGGTCATGCAGAGCATCCGGTCAAGGAAGGTGGCTTGCTCGGAGTGGCTGAAACGGAGTGGCAAGCGGCTATGCTTGCAACAGCCTGCCTTCAGTGGTATCGCCAAACGGCCTGGTATGATGAGCCGTTATGGGCATGGACGGAGCGATTGGGATTCATGTCGATTCGGGAAACGCTGCTGGATGATCAGTTGCAGAAGGAACTTGCAGCTACACTTCAAGCTGATATATAGATGAAAGGCGGGGATGGAAGATGGGATTATCCGTAAGTTCAGAACCAACAGCCACCAAGCTCTATGTAAAGGAGACCCAGTGTCCGTATTGCAGTGTGCAATGCAAGATGACTGTTGAAGAACTGGCTGCACCTGTTGCAGGGCAGCGTCGTGGTGAGTATACGGTTCAGGGCGTTCCGAATGAAGCCTCTCAGGGCAGGCTGTGTGTCAAGGGTATGAATGCTCATCAGCATGCGTTCAGTGGTCAACGATTAATGCATCCGCTGATTCGTCGCAATGGCGAGCTTGAACCCTGTTCCTGGGATGAGGCCATCCAGACCATCGCAGAGCGGTTTCAGGACTTGAAAGACTCTTATGGAGCAGATACGGTCGGGGTGTACGGAGGCGGATCGTTGACAAATGAGACGGCCTACCTGCTGGGCAAGTTCACGAGGGTTGCGTTGGGGACGAAATATATCGACTATAATGGACGGTTCTGCATGTCCGCTGCGGCTTCTGCCGGAAGTAAAGTATTTGGAATGGACCGCGGATTGACGTTCCGACTGTCTGATATTCCCAAGGCAGGCTGCATTGTACTCGCAGGTACGAATATTGCAGAATGCCAACCTACCCTTCTGCCGTACTTTAATCAGGCGAAGGAGAACGGAGCTTTCATTATTGTTATTGATCCACGCAGGACGGCAACCGCAGCAATTGCCGACCTTCACTTGCAGGTGAAGCCCGGCATGGATGCTCTGCTGGCAGATACCATGTTGAAAGTGATTATGGATGCCGGATTGGTGGACCCTCATTTTATAGGCGAACGAACGCACGGTTACGAGCAATTGATACAAGGGTTGGCTGATCTGCAACTCGAACTGGCGGCACAAGCGTGCGGGGTTGATCTGGCGCTGATTCGTCAGGCAGCGATGGCCTATGGTGAGGCAGAGACAGGCATGATCATGACAGCACGAGGTGTGGAGCAGCAGACGGATGGGCATATGGCCGTAAGGCACTTTCTGAACCTGGTGTTGGCGACTGGAAAAATCGGCAGAGAAGGCTGTGGATATGGCGCCATCACAGGTCAGGGGAACGGGCAGGGCGGACGAGAGCATGGGCAGAAGGCTGATCAGCTGCCAGGCTATCGATCCATTGATAATGAAACCGATCGTGCCTATGTGGCATCCGTCTGGGGTGTGGACCCTGCAAGTCTTCCAGGGAAAGGGGTGTCTGCCTACGAGATGATGGAGAAGGTCCACGATCAGGAGATTCGGGCGTTGCTCGTAATGGGCTCCAACCCGGTCGTATCCAATCCCAATGTGCGTTTGGTGGAAGAGGGTCTGCGCAAGCTGGACTTTCTGATCGTGGCAGATATGTTTCTGTCTGAGACAGCGCGCATGGCGGATCTGGTTCTGCCAGTTACATCTTATATGGAGAATGAAGGCACACTCACCAATCTGGAGGGGCGTGTTCTACTCCGTGAACAGGGGCGACCTGCGCCGGGAGAGACGCTCGATGATTGGGATATATTATGCCGAATTGCTGCAAAAGTGGGCAAAGCCGCTTACTTTCAATATGACACTGCTGAGGATATCTTTAATGAGCTTCGTGTGGCGAGCCGTGGCGGAGTGGCAGATTACTATGGTATTACCTATGATCGTTTGCGTAACGAGAAAGGTGTATACTGGCCGTGTTCTGCCCCGGAGGAGCAGGGAGAAGGACTGCTGTTCAGTGAACGATTCGCCCACCCGGACGGCAGAGCGGCATTCACATTTGAATCCAGCCCGGGATGGGATGGTGTATCTCCGGAATTCCCCTTGATTCTAACCAATGGCCGTGTGCTTCCTCATTATCTTACTGGAGTGCAGACACATCGTAGCCCGGCACTCGCAGCCCGTGAATTGGAGAACTTCGTTGAGCTTCATCCGGCTACCGCTGCCCGTCATCGCATTCACGATGGGGAGTGGGTAGAGATTCAATCGGTGTACGGAAGCTTCACGGTTCGTTCGCGAATCAAGGATTCCATACGGGAGGATACCTTATTCGTGCCGATGCATTGGGGCGGCGTTCAGAATGTGAATCGGGCAACCCGACCGGAACTGGACCCGTTCTGCCGGATGCCTGGGTTCAAGACAGCGGCCGTAACCATTCGACCGTTGCGATTAGCCAAATGAGCTGTTCTAATGGTAGCTTAGCGGCTGCGCAGTCCATATTTATATGAGACTGTGCGGCTTTTTTTTTGCGTATATGTACGCAAGTAGGCCATAGTTCCGTGGTTCCACGTAAACATGAGCATTGGCTCATGAATATGGATTGAATTTTAGTTATGATGTTCATTAGGGGTACATATGTACGTATTTTTTGTTTTATTTTGAGGCAGACCGTCATTTAGAGTTTAGGTTATTCCGCATCGTGGTATAGATATCGGGGCTTATGGAAGCTTCTTCAAATAGGGCAGGACAGAGGGGGCAAGACAATGAACGTATGGATAACGGTAAAAAGTCTGGGTAAGCGCAAGCCGGTACTCGCCAAACAAGCTGTCGAACTTCCGGAAACAACTCATACGCTAAGGCAGCTCATTGAGAATATGGTGGCTCTGCAAGTGAAAGCTCTTCAGGACAAGAAGCAACAAGCAGAATGGCTTGCCTACTTGATGCCGGATGAGATTGAGGCACAGGGAGCGGCAGGGAAAGTCGGATTTAGTACAGTTTACAACGAGGGCGTTCCTGATCTGGTGGTTGCGGTGGAGACAGCGATAACTGCCTATGAGGATGGATTGTACAAAGTGTTTCTCAACGATGAAGAATTGCAGAAGCTGGACGAGTCACTTGTTGTAAAAGATGGCGATAACGTGGTATTTATCCGTTTTACAATGCTTGCCGGACGTCTGTGGTAGAGAGCAATCAAGGAGGAGAACAGGATGAATAAGGAAGAGCAAGTACAGGTGTATATGGATGGATTGCAGGAAAGAGCCAAGTCGTTAACAGGGGTACAGCTTGAGTTGGCAGGCTATGTTGCAGAGATCGCCGGGTCTACGTATTTGCGTGGAGACGAGAAGATGTTTTTGAATACAGAAGGGTTGCTTGGAAGGCTGGCCGCGGAAACGCAAGAACCATTATTCCAGCCACTATTGGATGTACTCCAACATCTGGCGAGCGAGTCATTGGTTGAACGATTCCGTTATATCGCAGAGCGTGCAACACGTTTTCCATACAGTAACAACTATGAACGCAGACCTTTTCGCACATCCGATCCGGAACAGCATGTTGCACAGGTCATCCGCAAACTGATGGGATTGTTCCGAATGGAGATGCAGAATTTCTCCCTGAGTGAATATGTATCACTTCGTGAGTACAAGCTGGATTATCTGCATGAGATCCGTTCGGTACTGCCGGATTGCATTGCATATGAACTGGACCATCCGGGCGGGGATATGAAGCAGGCACTGCACGATATTATCTATGGTGACAATCAGACTGCGCTGTTAACCCATGAAATGATCAAAGGTATATTTATGAGTGATCAGGCAGAGGCATATCAGATGGTAGGTGAGCTGCTCGTTGCAGCAAGGTTGCAGGAAGGGCTTCGCCAAAGCATTGTGGAGCGGATGGATGAAGGAACACTGGAAGCCTATATTTACATATTAAAAATTATCATCGACAACAACCTGATTCGTTTCAGTTCAGTGGTAAGAGCGCTCGCCGTATGGACGGGGATCGGCATAGAAGCAGCCAACCAGCGTGTTGCCGCGCAGCTGATTGAACAGGCCTATGAGGCGCTTGAGCAACCAGAAGTACGCGAGGCCTGGCAGCAGGAAGCGAATGCCAACAAGCTCTTTATCAGTCTGTGGGCGACAGCGGTCATTGAAGAGAATGAATTGAAGAGCAAGATAATCGAGATTATGGATCAAGGTCAAATATATCAGAAGATTGTTGCTCAATACGTACTGGCTAACAGCCAGAACAGAGAGCTTCGATTGGACATTGCGCGTCGTTATCTGGAGGCTCAGGATACCGAGTTGATGCACTGGATTGTAACCAACTATGATGCCATGTATATGTACAACTGGAGTTTCGAGAATGGAGAAAATCAACGTAGCGTCTACGTGTGGCCATTGCCTGCTCTTGGAGATAAGGCCTTGCGGCGTCAGGACTTTGATCGGTTCAAACAGATGCTGGCTGCCATTCCAAAAGGCGGGTCAGGTGGACCATCGGGTGTACTTGAGTATGTTCACTACCGGATTGATACGGATGATGTAGTCAAGAAAATGTTATATCTGGCCGCATATGATATGGACCCGGAATGGATTGGTGAAGTTATCGCAATTAAGGACCGTTTAAGCCCGGAACTGCGCGGAGAACTGCTGTCCCAGTTTGTTCAGCATCCCGAGAATGAGGTGCAAAGACAATTTGTGTTTGAAAGTTTGTCTGATAAAAGCATCAGTAATCGGGAGAGTGCACTCGCCAAGGCGAAGCTGCTCACGTTGACGGTTGAAGAGATGAAACAGATGGAGGCGTTGATGAAGCTCAAGACGGGCTCACTTCGTCAGAAGGTCATCCATGTATTATTACTGCAACCCGTGGACCAGTTGAAGGTCTCACTGAAGCGAGTTTTGCAGGCCAAGAGTGAACTGCAGCGTCTGGGCGCGCTAGAATTGCTGACCGAGATTGCGGCAGATCCAGAACGGATAGTTCAGCAGGAGGCATTGCAGCCATTGGCGCAGCTGATTGAGACACCCACTGCGAAGGAACAGAAACTGTTGGATAAGCTGACAGATCAGGGGAGTCGTTACACAGTCTCTAACGGATTTGGTTTATTCGATCCGAAGCGACGTGAGCCATTGCTGGATGAGAAGCGTGACCTCAAAGGCCATACTCCGAAGGATATCTTTACGCTCTCCCTGGATAAGACCCAACCATTCCTGGAGGGACTCAGTGAATTGGTGCATGAACACAGAGATTATGAGTATGAAGTGGAGTACTACGCTGGCTACAAAGACACGTTGCTAGTTGGAGCGAATCTACGTTCAAGGGTTCCGTATGCAGAGCGGAGTGAAATGAAGCAGTTGGAACAATTCCCGCTACATGATGTATGGGAGAACTATATTCAACAGGGCGGTTTGAGCAGTGTGGAGTTAATGCAGTTGTATATGGGGATACAGCTCCGGGAATTCAATGGTAAATTGAGTGATCATTACAGTTATTTCCGTGAACAGTACGACTATGAAGAACTGCAAAAGATTCCGTTACTGGAAGGCTGGCGCAAGTCATTTGCTGAACAGACCTATCCTCTGGATGATATCGAAAAGCTGCAGCAGTTGCTGGATTCGTTACCGTATAAGGATCAGGTAGTGGCGCTGGTATTGGCGGCATTCCTGGATAGTGACCCGATGGACACGTTTGAGATAGCTGAGAGAACCTGGGCTTCTATCATCGCGAGTATGCCTGCTGATCAACTCGAGAAGGAGTCAGGCATGCTTCATATTCTGACTGGACCTTGGAATTATGTGGTTCGGGGCAAAATCCATGACGATAACAGCTTCAAACGGTTCTTCCAGACGGCTTACCAGTTCACCAGTCTTGTAGAGAGTAGTCAGCCGCTGTCTTTACTGTCAATTGAAGATTTTCTGCGTGCGTACCAGTTGAACCTGATTGATGAACAGGAGATATATCGCCAGCTGCTGGTCGGTGCGAATCGTCTGTTGTTTATTAGAGACATAACATCCACTCGTACAGAAGGGATCGCAAGTGATCCGAAGCTGATTCACTTACGAGATACAGTCGTTAACCGGATTCTGGAGATCGAGCTTACTCGGGGTGAACTATCCACAGAAGTAAGTACACTTGCCATGAAACTGAATCGAATTGAAGGCATGGAACACTGGGTACATCTGGTCTCTGCGATGGATCAGGATACATTTGTCCGTGGATATATCTATAGCTATGGAGACAATACAACACGTAAAGAGACGTTCAGCTATCTGATTCAGAATTGTCATCCACGGGATGGAGAGGACGAGAAGCGGCTTGGGGAGTTGCTCCAGAAGTATCCGGTTAATGAGAAAAAATTGCTGGAAGCAGCCATGTACGCACCACAGTGGATGGAGATTGTTGCAAAGTATCTGGGATGGGAAGGTCTACGCAGTGCAGCCTGGTACTTCCATGCTCATATCAACGAACGCTTCACTGCGGAGAAAGAAACCATCGTGGCCCACTATTCTCCAATCTCGCCACAGGATTTCAATGAAGGTGCGTTTGATATCGCTTGGTTTGAAGAAGCCTATGCTGCTGTCGGGGAGGAACGGTTCAATCTGTTATATGATTGCGCCAAGTACATTTCCGGGGGAGCTAATCACCGCAGATCCCAATTGTTTGCGGATGCTGCACTTGGCAAGCTTCGTCTGGACGACATGCGAGAGTCCGTGTCAGATAAGCGAAACAAGGATCATTTATTAACCTATAGCCTGATTCCATTCGCAGTGAATCGGGAACAGGATCTGCGTGAGCGATACGACTTCATCCAGAGGTTTCTGATGCAGAGCAAGCAATTTGGCGCACAACGCCGCGCCAGTGAAGGTGTGGCAGCGCAGATTGCACTGGGCAACCTTGCCCGTAATGCAGGCTATGCCGATGTTACGCGGCTGATGTGGGACATGGAAGCACGCAAGTTGGATGAGATGAAATCCTTCTTTGAACCTCATGCATTGGGTGCTGACACAACAGCACAATTGGTCCTCGATGAGGAAGGCCAGCCGGATCTTGTTATTATCAGTAAAGGGAAGACACTCAAGTCTGTACCTGCCCGGTTCAAAAAAGATGGATATATCGCTGAACTGAAAGAGCTCAAGTCGGATCTGGTGGATCAGTATCGACGGGCAAGGCAGGAGCTGGAACGTTCGATGACTGCTGGAACATCCTTTACACGTGAGGAAATTGCCAGTCTGATGCAAAATCCGGTTATACATCCACTGGTAAGAACGCTTGTATTCCAGTCAGGTGACAAGACGGGACGATTCGATGTATCATCCAATGGTTTGGTTGCACCAGGACCGGAGGGTACGGTCCATGCACTAGCGGAACAGGATCAACTGTTGATTGCTCATCCACTTCATCTGTATCAGAGCGGAAGCTGGAGTGAATTCCAACGGGATCTGTTCACCCGTCAGGAGCGTCAGCCGTTCAAGCAGGTATTCCGTGAGCTATATCTTCCTAATGAGGACGAATTGGCTAATGGCACGGTGTCCCGCCGCTATGCCGGTTATCAGATTCAACCGAAAAAAGCAGTGGCTCTGCTTAAAGGACGCCAATGGACGGTCAGTTATGAAGAAGGTCTACAGAAGGTTAGCTACGAGCACAATCTGATCGCGAATCTCTATGCCATGGCGGATTGGTTCTCACCTGCAGATACCGAGGCACCAACGCTAGAAACGGTACAGTTCTACGATCGTAAGAGCTACAAACCGGTAGCGCTGCAAGAAGTGCCGCTGACGTTCTTCTCGGAAGTCATGCGTGATATCGATCTGGTGGTCAGCATTGCACATGTGGGTGGCGTAGATCCGGAAGCCAGCCTGACAACAATCGAGATGCGTCACGTTATTGTGAACGAGTCGTTGCGTCTGCTGAAGATCGACAATGTACGTCTGGACGGGAATTACGCACGGATTGATGGTGAATTGGGTGAGTATGCTGTTCATCTGGGTAGTGGCAATGTGCTCAAACAAGCCACAGGTGCACTTCATATCATACCGGTACACAGTCAGCATCGGGGTCGAATCTTCCTGCCATTCCTCGATGAAGATCCGAGAACGGCTGAGATTCTGTCCAAGGTGATGTTGCTCGCCGAAGATAAGAAGATTAAGGACCCGCAGATTCTGGCACAGATACAGAACTAGAAGTGAATCGCCCCTCTTGGGGCGGTTTTTTATTTGTTACTCTGATTTTCAATGTAACTCGGAATCTCAATATAATGAGTGTAGAACAAGAATCAGGGATGAAAATTGAACAATATGGAGAAATCCAAACATAAAGGCAACTGAGGAACCTGTTAAAAGGGACTTCAGTTGCTTTTATATTTTTGGATATTGCAATGGGCCGGATTGGTTCCGGTTTCAAATAGTCTTAGGACCCAAAGCATCTTAAGATATTCCTTAATCTGATAATTAATTGAATTAACTGGTTGATCGGGAGTGGGTCGAACTGACTGTTTTTAAAAGTAAATAATTTGTTCTCAAGTAGTTACGGAAATGTAAATAATTCGTTTTCTTTCTCTGTTATCTGAATTCAACGAGACATGATTCCAAAGAACTAGGCTCGTTCCAATCGAGCTTTTACCAAATTTAAGTGGATGTAATTCATGAACAGGTCGGCTATCGTTAGGAAGCGAAATCTGCTGACTTGCTTGCAGGCTGCAGTTTCCGAAGCCATGTGCAGGACGACCTGAATGCTTGAAAGGCTGGATCAAAACCAGTATGCATTCCCTTGTATACATGTATTCAGGATGTATGCGAGAAAAATGATCAAGAGAGAAGGAGAGCTTACAACATGAACAGAAGACTCAATCTGATTTTCCTCAAACGATGGTTTATGCTATTAATCATCGTGGCGGTTGCGGCTATGCCGCTAAACGCCTTCGCCGCGGAGGCGGAATCCGGGGCCGATCGGCCATGGATGAACACATCTCTATCTGCGGAAGAACGCACCGAGCTGTTGCTCAAGGAGATGACGCTGGAGGAGAAAGTTGGATTCGTAACTGGTAAAGTAAATAACTATTATGGTTTCTATAATGATGGATTGGAGCGCCTCGGCATTCCGGCATTACAGATGGCAGATGGACCTGCAGGGGTACGTGTGGCTAACCCGGATGTGCAGGACAAAAAGTCCACGGCATTGCCTGCCCCCATCGCGCTTGCCGCTTCCTGGGATACCAATCTTGCCAAGAAATATGGCGATCTGATCGGTCAGGAAGCACATGATACAACACATAATGTCGTTCTGGGTCCTGGACTGGATATTGCACGTACGCCATGGGGTTCCCGTAACTTCGAATCCCTTGGGGAAGATCCGCTACTGGCTTCGGGCATGGGTGCAGCCTATGTGAACGGGATTCAAAGTAATCCGGTTATCGCTACAGCGAAACACTATATCCTGAACAACCAGGAGACGGAACGTTTCACGACCAATGCTACAGCGAGTGAACGTGCGATTCAGGAAGTCTATGCTCGTCCGTTCCAGGCGATGGTCGAAAAAGCGGATCTTGGTTCGGCTATGTGTTCATTTAACCAGGTGAACGGTACATATGCTTGTGAGAACAAGGAGATGCTGACCGATGTCCTCAAGGACCAGTTCGGCTTTGAAGGGTTCGTCATGAGTGACTACGGCGCAAACTTCAGCACGGCCAAATCTGCTAATGCGGGTCTGGATCTGGAGACACCTGGAGAGCCTTACGGCAAATGGGGAAGTAAGCTACTGGAAGCCGTGAATAATGGCGAAGTGAGCGAGCAAACCATTGATGAGAAAGTTAGACGCATTTTGCTTCAAATGTTCGATAAAGGGCTGTTCGACAACCCTGTAACCAATACACAAATCAATGCGAAGGCAGATGGGGCTAAAGCACGTGAGTTTGCGGAAGAGAGCATGGTTCTCTTGCAAAATAACGACAACATGCTGCCACTGTCGAGCAAAAATCTGAAGTCCATTGCAGTGATCGGACCCGATGCGGATACCGCATCCGCAGCCGGTGGTGGTAGCAGTCTCGTTAATCCGACCTATACGGTGAGCCCGCTTGAAGGGATTCGTAACCATGCAGGAAACGGTGTAGATGTGCAATATGCAGCCGGAACCGATCCGATCTCGGCAGGAGATGCGTTTAACGGACCGTCCGCGGTACCATCCACGCTCTTGTCTCCAGCGGGTGATAACGAAAGTGGTTCAGACAATTCGAAAAACGGATTGCGTGCCGAATACTGGACAAACAAAGATATGGAAGGCAATCCTTCTCTGGTTCGTACAGATAATCAGGTTAATATGAATCTTGGATTCTACAACTATGAAGGTTTTAACGCACAATCTTCCAAGCTTCCGGTGACACCAACGGAGTTCAATGCCAAGATGTCTGCTCGTTGGACAGGTTCCATTAAGGCACCGAAAACAGGTGATTACAAACTGTCTCTGACCAGTCTGGGTTCTGCAAAACTATACGTGGATGACCAGCTGCTGGTAGACAATCAAGGTACGACACTGAGCACTACAAAGAAAGAAATTACACTTAAAGAAGGCGAGTCTCACAACATTCGGATTGAATATCGTACAGATTTCCCGGTACAATCCAGTAATGACATGGGAGCCCAAGTTCGTTTCGGCTGGGAAGCTCCTGAAGATGCTGTGGATGCCAAAATGCAAAAAGCAGTCGATCTGGCCAAAAAATCAGATGTCGCGGTTGTCGTGACACGTACGTATGACAGTGAAGGTTATGTAGACCGTTCCGATCTGGAACTGCCAAATAACCAGGAGCAGCTGATTCGCGAGGTAGCGGCAGCCAATCCAAAAACGATCGTGGTACAAATGAGTGGTCGTGCTGTTGAAATGGATTCCTGGCAAAAAGAAGTACCATCCATCGTTCAGGCTTGGTATGCAGGTCAGGAACAAGGTAATGCAGTGGCACGTGTGCTATTCGGTGATGTGAATCCATCCGGTAAGTTGCCGGTGACGTTCCCATCAGATGATTCCCAGACCCCGGTATCCACTGCGGAACAATTCCCGGGTGTGAATGGGGTGGGTAACTACTCCGAGGGTATCTTTGTAGGATACAAAGGATATAACAAAGAAGGCATGACACCGGCGTTCGCCTTTGGACACGGGTTGTCATATACCGATTTTAATTATCGTAATCTGCATGTGAAGAACACTGGTAAAGGTGATAAGGAAACCGTAGAAGTATCCCTTAACCTGCGTAATACCGGTAAAGTTTCAGGTGCGGAAGTTGTACAGGTCTATGTCGGCAATCTACCAACCAAAGTTGAAACGCCAGAGAAGCAGCTTGCTGGCTGGGCGAAAGTCGATCTCAAAGCAGGCAAGCAGCAACGGGTCAACATTCAACTGGATCGCAGCGCATTGTCCTATTGGGATGAAGCATCAAATGAATGGGTAATGCCTAAGGGTAAAGTTCAAGTGTATGTCGGCAGTGCATCCGATGATATTCGTCTGACAGGTAGTGTGAATATCGGAAGCAAGTCTGGTAAATAATCTGTGCGAAATGCAGTTTGTTCTAATTCATATATATAGTGAAAATGAGTCGTGGCCTAATGGCCGCGGCTTTTTCCACAATGGAAGGAGAGTGAAGCGTGATGAACATAGGCTGGCGAGAGCATCCCAAACGATGGATCATCTTGTTAATCGCTGTGTGTTGTATCGGTGTAGGAATCTGGCTTAGCCTCAATCGAAGTGAACAACCCGTTCCGCCACCGGTTGCGGAGAAGCAGGCAGAGGCAGAAGCAGAAGTATGGTTAACCACGGGAGATCAGCAAAATCTGCTTACACCACAGAAGCCCATTCCAATTACAGATCAACATGATGCAGACACAAGCTCTTCAGATTCTACAACGCCGGAGTCTGAACCTTCCCCGTCGGAGTTTACCATACAGATTGATTCGGACAAGACCTATCAGACCATGGATGGTTTCGGCGCAGCGATGACGGGTTCATCTGCGCATCTAATCAACCAGCTTCCAGAGGAACAGCAAGAACAACTATTAAAGGACCTGTTCTCGACGGAAGGGTTGAACATGGATATGGTGCGTCATACGATAGGTGCCTCCGATTATTCAGTGGATGAATCAGGTGAGGCTTCAAGTTATACCTATGATGATATCGAGTCCGGCACGGATTATGACATGGAACACTTTTCGATTGAAAAGGATCAGGAAGTTGTGAATATGCTGGAGCGTGTGACTGGGCTGAAACCGGATCTTAAAGTGTTGGGTACCCCGTGGACGGCCCCTGCATGGATGAAATATGGGGAGAAGACGACTAACGGCTGGTATCTGGATTACAACGATCCCCAGGTGTATGAAGCGTACGCGAGATATTTTGTGAAATATATTGAAGCTTATCAGGCGAAGGGCATTCCCATCTACGGAATAACGTTGCAAAATGAACCGGAGTTCACCTCGGATAAATATCCGAGTATGAGTATGGGAGCCGAAGAACAAGCCATGTTCATTCGGGATTATCTTGGCCCGGCGCTACAGGATGCGGGACTGGATACGCGAATCATCGCGTATGACCATAACTGGGATCAGGCGGTCGAATATACCAGCAAGGTGCTCGGTGATGAGCAGGCTGCTGCCTATATCGATGGATCTGCTTTTCACTGTTATGCAGGTGATCCATCTGCCATGTCGGAAGTGCATGAGAGCTTCCCGGACAAAAATATCTATTTTACCGAATGTAGTGGTGGGGAGTGGAGTCCTGATTTTGGCGAGAATCTGAGCTGGCAGATGTCCAATCTCATCATTGGTGCACCTCGCAACTGGGCGAAGAATGTGCTGCTCTGGAACATTGCACTCGATCCGCAAGGTGGACCCACGAACGGCGGCTGCGAGAACTGCCGTGGGGTTGTGACGATTGACCCGGAGAATAATGAAATCACTAGGAATGTCGAGTATTATGCGTTAGGTCACATCAGCCGTTATGTGCGCCCGGGAGCTGTAAGAGTGGATTCCACGCAAGAACAGGGTCAGATCGAGAACGTAGCCTTCCGCAATTCGGATGGAACGATGGTGCTGGTTGCGGCTAACACGGGTGAGGCTGAAGTTTCCTTTGATGTAGTCATGGATGGTGATTCGTTTAGATATGTACTGCCTTCCCAATCGGCAGCAACCTTCCGCTGGAATCCGAAAACGGGGGTAGAGCGTTGACTCAAGATTGGAAATTATGGATACAGATTGAATGATGGACATGGTAAAATATACGTAGAGTTATTTCAAATTTGATGTGTTAAATAAGTCCGATCTCAGGATCGGGCTTGTACATAGCCTTTTACTTTTACTAGAAAAGGGAGAATACATTGGACATGATAATCGTTGCATATCGGGAACAGGATCATGACAAGTTGGTCGAGATCTGGGAGAGTGCTGTTCGGGCAACACATACGTTTTTGGAAGAGCATCACATTCAGTTCTATCAACAAGTGGTGAGCCCTTCAAAATCAAAGGTCGTCACCTCAAGGTAGATGTCAATGAGCAGAATAGTGGAGCAACCCGATTCTATCAAAAGATGGGATTGGTACAGATAGGGCGGTCCGAGTTGGATAGTTCCGGTCATCCGTTTCCGCTATTGCATCTGGAGATCATATAGGAACTGGTTGAGAGAGAGCGTCATTGGTTGACCACAGGATGTTAATGAACACGCAGAGGAGTGTACAGGATGACACAGATCAAGGTGACACCGGAACAACTGGAGAAGGTCAGTGGGCAGTTTGCTCAGGCGCATCAGCAATTATCGGGATTCATGTCCACATTGGATAGCAAGATGAGTGTCATGCGCAGCAACTGGGATGGCATGGAGCGGGAGCGTTTTTACAGCGATTATTCAACGGCTCAAGGCACAATGAAATCTGTTCTGGAACTGGTTCTGTCCATCCAATCAGAGCTAAAGAAGATTGCCGAGCGTTTTCGTACAACAGATGAAGATGCAGTGAGCAAGGCGCTTATGGCGGCTTTGACCGCTGCACAGACGATTACAACCATGGGTAAACAAAAAGGCGATGTTCTAGGCAAAACGTCAGGCCCACCGAAAAACATGGATGAATGGGATGAGAAGGATGCCGAGAAATACCAAAACTATGAGGAAATGCTGAAGAAAGCCAAAGAGATGGGTGACGAAGAACTGGCGCAGCAGATTCAGGCCAGCATGAACATCATTCGGCTTCAGTATGAAGATGTAATCTATCAGACTGACCCCAATACGGGCAAGACGGTGAAAATTACCGAGGATTCCATCGTGGGTACGTATCAGGTGAAAAGCGACAAGGGCGAAACGACCACCATCAGTCTGGATAAACAGGGCAATGTGGTGGACTATAGCAAGGATACGGAAAAGTATAAGTATTCGGAGCAAACGCACACAACCAGTCAAGGCGAGCATCTCTTTGGCAAAGTGGCACAAACGGCTACAGCTTACGGCATTGGTCTGCTGCTCACAAGCAAGACGGGCTCTGCCTTCACCGAACATGCGACAGGACTCGGTTCATCCCTCGTCGCGGACAAGTTCCTGTTCTCTGTGCCGGAAGAAGGCGAGACACGTACGATGATCTACCGTACCAATAAGGAAACGGGCAAAATGGAAAATATGATCGTGGTCACGCGCGGCGACAACGAAATTGAATATACTCCGTGGCGGGATTACTTCTAAGCCACGGATGGGATTGGCATCCGTGAGCCTGCCCGAAGAGAAACACCCCGGCAATCTTCTCCCTGAGATGGGAAGATTGCTGGGGTGTTTATGGTTTGGCTTACCGAGCAGCCACGGTCGATGGACCGGGCTGTAAGGAAATCTTTTTTTGCCAAAGATTAATGTGTCTCTTCATCCAGAAACGGTTTGTTCACCGCATAATACATAAAGCCCATCAGCAGCACACCGCCCACCAGATTACCCAAAGTCACGGGAACCAGGTTATGAATCACGCCTTCAAATGAGATCGTCCCCGGATGGTTCAGCACGAGCGCAATTGCGAACGTACACATATTAGCGATGCTGTGCTCATATCCCGAGATGAAGAAGCAGAACACAAAGAGCATCATGGCAAACATTTTCGCTCCATTCTCCTTCATGAACATCGGCACAAAGAACGCCATACATACGAGCCAGTTACACAATATCCCCCGGAAAAAGAGCTGCATGGTCGGAACTTCCATCTTGTGTTCCACCACGCTTAACAGAAACCCATTCACCTCAGACGAGTCGAACAATCCCGTCAGGTAGATTAACAGGGCAAATACGGCTGCGCCCATCAGGTTACCGCTATAACTCGCAATCCACAGCTTGACCACTTCGAACCAGCGAAGTTTCTTGCGCAGCGCTGCATACGTGTAATAGAACGTATTGCCTGTGAACAGGTCACCGCCACCGTACGCGATCAGAATGATGGCTGCGCCAAACGTAATTGCTGCCATAGGATAGGTGAAAGGGGACTGCTCCATATAAAAGAAGTTACCTGTCTTAAACGCCACGATGACGCCGAATCCGATAAACATACTGGCCAGCATAGAGCGTGCAAGGTACCTGATTAAGCTTTGTTTATAAATCTTGTGTTTCTTCAGGGCTAGTTGTTCCACGTTGCGTAGAGCTTCCGTTTCCATAATTATCCTCCAGTGTGTTATGAGTGAACTAAGTTTTCTACATTATAACTGTATTTTGATTTGAGGGTTTACAGAATTTTGAAAATTGAATATAGTAAAAAATAAAAAAACCTTTTTATGTATAAAAATCTTCTTTATTCCATGTAATTTACATTAAATGTACCGTTGATTTCAAGAACCGATACGACAGAAACTTAACTCCTGCACATCCTGCGTCTATTTACTCTCAAACTCTTCCAATGAATGCAATGAGCTGAATCATTCTAACAGTCACCAGCCCTGAAAGTGAGGTGCTTCAGCATACAAACAAATCACAAGCTCTCTTACCCTTTAACCGTTGAAGTGTTTTCAACCGAAAGATTCTCCGATCAAGCCGAGATTACACGGTCTTGGGCAGCGATTGGTGTTCAGGTTCAGTGGATTTGGAGGTTGATACCGGAACTTCCGTCGATTCGGATTCTAGGCAAGGAAATTCGCATTGACAAAGCAACATTAATCCATTCAAGAGAAGGGGCAGTTCAGATCATTCTTTGCGAAGCCATATCTAACAATGGACAAGCTGTACAAGAAGTCATTCTCGATGAATTTTTTTATGATGCCGAATGGAGAAATCGTATTTTACTAAGTGGAGAACGTATTCTTGAGAATCTCGATAGAAGCGAACTTGGAAATATTTTAGCCCATGTCATTTCAGGAGTGAACTACATGGGTACCCGTACGAATACCGCTGAGCAGCGATACAGCTTGTACAATCCAGGCAAGCTGTTGCTCACCCCATCTCAGCAATTGATGGCGCGTGATCGTATTTTGTTTGAGTTTCAATCTCCGCCAGTTCAGCAACGGGGAAGGATATTATGGATTTTTGCTAATCCATATACGGACCTGATAGCAGGTCCGTATGGTCTGGATATATTGAACGGCATTAGCCGTGAACATGGGTATCAGACGCGGCTGGTGAATCCTTTTTTGGAATATCTTGAACCGGAGCAGGGGTTGAAGGAGATCATCAGGGATTTTGAACCTGATCTGATAGGGCTCTCTCTTCGCAATATGGATGATGCTCTAATCATTCACAGTCTGGATGGAGATTCGAACGCTGTGGATACTCAGGATTTGCTGAGAAGTGTTCGAACATTGGTGGAAGGGGGCATAAGAGGATACGATGGACCTGTAATCATGGGAGGAGCTGCATTCGGCACGGCGCCTAAACTGCTGCTTGACTATTTCGGACTGCATTATGGTGTTATCGGAGCCGCGGATGAGGCGATTGGTCAGTTGTGTTCCATGTGGAGACCCTGTGATGTTCACGAGAAGGAACATCGTTGGCAAGCTGGTTTTCATAATATATGGAGGAATTTACCTGGTGCAGTCTGGACGGAAGGCAACGAATTTCATCATTGTCCTGCGAGTACATCCCGTGTACTCGATCAGTCCTCAAGAATACGCAGAACCTTGCCATATACCCTGATGAATCGAAAAGAATGGATGCCTGAACCGGTAAGAGGTGCTCAGGGCTGTGCGTTAGGCTGCAGCTACTGTTTGGAATCGGTGAATCGTAAAGTCATGAGTTGGCGTAGCGTGGAAGACGTCGTGGATGAAATGGAATTCTCGTTACTGCATTACGGGATACAGGTGTTTCATCTTGCGGATTCTGAAGCGAACCTGCCCTTTCGGAGGCTTACCGATCTTGCCAAGGAGATTCTTCGTCGTGGGCTTGAAAAATATATTCTGTGGACGGCTTATCTAAATGTCAAACCGTTTGATACGTCAGCGATTCCTTTATTGATTTCTGCCGGATTATACCGATTCAAGTTCGCCATTGACCATTTTCACAATAATATGTTAACCAGCTATAACAAAAATTTTCGTGAAAAGGATATTGAAGTGTTGCTTGACAAGTTTCAGCCGTTTTTGAATCAAACGCAGTTTTATGCAGGAATATTGTTGGGTGGACCGGGCGAGAACGAAGAGACTTTGAATTACGCTGCACGCAGAATGCAGGATTATACGGCTAGAGGGTTTACATTCTATTACAACGTAGGTGTGAGAATTTATCCAGGAACCCCTTATGCTGAGCTATGGAAAAAAAGTCGGGATAAGCAGGGCTATTACGGTCCAGGACAAGCGGATGAAGCTTTATCCCCGCTGGTCTACTGTGCCCCTGAAAGTCCTAGAGTGCTGGCAGCAAAACTGGAGAAACGGTTTGAAGATGATCCTAACGTATTTCGCATGAATCAGGAAAGAGTTCCATTGGTTGGCTACGAAGCTTATCGAAAATATCTCGTCGCTTGGCAAGCCTGGCTTGTTGGCAGGGAGGAAGAGGCCGCCTCTATTTTGGACAGTATCCCAAACTTGAGCCTGCTGAAGAAGGGTGAGGCATTGCGCCGATTACTGCGAATGCGTTCTCGTAACCTTAATAAACACCAAATGAACTAGAGGGGAGATACGGATATGAAAGTCTGTCTGGTTAGGCCGCTATTATCGTCAAATGCGTTTAACGGATATCCGCTGAATCTGCTTATTCTGGCTTCAGCCATCCGGGAAAAGGGGCATGTCCCGGTCATATGTGATTATGATTTTTACAAGGAGATCGATCCCAGTTGGATATCTGAGCCGTTTGCAGTCCGGGCTGCGGAAGATATTCTTGCCCATGAGCCGGATATGGTAGGAATTACGGCAATGTGCAGCAATTATGTACTGGCTGTGGAACTCGCTGGTGAGATTAAGCGCAAGGCTCCACATGTACATATTACATTTGGAGGACCCCACGTATCTTTATGTCCCGTCGAGACTCTGGACAGCTTTAAGGCTGTTGACTCTTGTGTCGTTGGAGAAGGAGAGGTAACATTCCCTGAGTTGTTGGATGCACTTGAACATCACGCAGACTTGGAGGGTATACAGGGAGTTCATTATCGCGATGACCAGGGGAACGCAATAAGCAACGGACCCCGCCCACTTATTAAGGATATTATGTTATCGCCTCGTCCTGCTTATGATTTGATTGATATGAGAGCATATATCGAGCATGCTGAAGATATTTACATGCAGGTATACGCAGGTTCGGGTTGTCCTTTCGACTGTTCCTTCTGTTCTACAAGCATCGTATGGGAACGTAAGTATCGTGTCATGGGTGCTGAGCGAGTTGTTAACGAAATTGAGTATCTGCATCGCACGTATGGCGTCACTCATTTTAATCTGGTACACGACAATTTATCTTCCAATAAACCCTATATTCACGGGATAGCGGAACAGATACTCGAACGAGGGCTTGATATTCGTTGGGGATTCTCCTCACGGATTGATACATTGGATGAAAAAACATGCAGGATCGCCAGTGCGGCTGGCTGCAACTATATATTTTTTGGCGTGGAGAGCGCTTCGGAGCATATCCAGCACACGATGGGTAAGCGTCTCAAAATTTCTAAAATTCATCAGACCATCCGAAATTGCCTTGAACATGGCATCATGCCGACGACCTCATTCATTCTCGGCTTTCCAGAGGAACAGCAGGAGGACATTGAAGCTACCATTCGGCTTGCTTTTGCCTGCAAAGTTGTTGGGGCATGGCGTTCGTTCATTAATCTGTTAAGTCCGTACACAGGCACGCGGTTAATGAGAAATTCTGAAAAACTGGTCCTGGACTGGGAAAACGTTAATACGTCGATGGTCATTTTTCTTGAGGATCAGCATAAAAAAGAGATTGAAAAAAATCCGCTTATCTATGCCAACTTTTACTTCCTCGATTACTCCCGTTCCTATATGCAGGAAGGAGGATACTCCAATATCGTTGATTTTTACACCATGTGTCTCTTCAAATATCCGTATACCATCCATTATCTAATTAACGATCTGCAGCTCTCACCACTCGATATCTATGAGTTCTTCCGTGAACAGGTGACGAAGCTTACTCCAGCCCAACGGGACCAACTGGACATTCAGATTACGGAGGAAGATTTGATTGGATTGGCAGGGGAACATTACGCCTACAATCTGGTGAGCTGCCTTAGGTACGATCAATCCATTGTTTTTGCCTCCAAAGCCGGATACGAGGGCCAGGTTTTATATAAAGGTTCGCTGTATTTACCGGATGACATCGCACCAAATCTGCTGGAACAAGAAGTGATTTTGCCAGGTATACGTTACTTTCTTCATGAGAACAAAAAGGGACATTTGGCCACATACGAGCTAACTCCACAGCAATTCGCTGCGTTTGAGCAGAAGGACCTGTCTGTGTATTACCCGGAGAGATGGGAAATGAATGTGGATCTATCCTATCAGGATGGAGGAAAACGTCATGCTTAATCCGGTAATCAATCCGCGCAAGTCTCTGCTCAAATTCGATTTTCAATTACCTGTGTACAACTGGTACTATCCATTTCCAAATGAAGAGGATACCGTGATAGATACTACCGAAGCTTTGGAAGCGATGCCCCCTTCATCCACCCAAGGCCGGAGGGCGCTGTACTTTCATATCCCATTCTGTGACACGCTGTGTACATTCTGTCCTTTCTTTCGGTCAAGTCACTACACAGCCCAGGAAAAGACGGATGCGTATATGGATGCACTCATTCGTGAGATGAAATGGAAGGCGTCTTTTTCCGGTATTGGTCAAGTTCCCGTAGATGTCATATCCGTCGGTGGAGGAACACCATCCGTGTTGACTGTAGAGCAAATTCTGCGCTTCGGAGAGGCGCTGCATGGTCTATTTGACCTGTCCCGGTTACAGGAGTTCACCTTTGAGCTGGAAGTTAAAAGTGTGACAAGGGACAAGCTGCAAGCGATGAAAAGCATTGGTGTGAACCGAGTAAGCTTCGGCATACAAACATTTCATCCGGTGTATCGCCAGGTGTTCAATATAACATCTACCGTGGAGCAGGTGCGCGAGGTTGCCCGGATGGCTATGGATATATTTTCATACGTTAATGTGGATATGATCTTTGGTTTAGCTGGTCAGAGCCTCGATGATTTGCTGAAAGAAGCAGATCAGGCGATGTCGCTGAACACAACAACCATTGATTTTTATCCATTAAACTACATGTCAGCCAGTCTTAAGATGCATCGATTGTTCAAAGAAAACCATTTGCAGCCCTTATCACCAGCGACCAAGATCAGTTACCGAATGTTTCTGGATGAGTATATGCGTGCCAAAGGATATATTCCGATTAACGGGTACAGTTATACGCTCGATCGCAAATCGCACAGTCAACGTGTGTTGATCGATCGTGATCCGATTTTCAAATATCATGATCTGCTCTATGGATATGAAACGGATGAGGTTATCGGTTTTGGAGCCAGTGCTGTAACACAGACCCTTCATTTCAGTTCCTACAACTCAAATACCCTCAAAATTTACATGGAAGAGACGTACCAGGATCCCTTACAGCTGTCTCCACTGACACTTGGCAATAAGGAATGTCCCGAAAAAGGGATCGTTTATTTTCCTTATCGCGGCGTGCTGGATAAATCCAGAATTGACTGGGAACGGGTACCAGGCGAGACGTTGGAGGCACTGTCGCTTGCTGTAGCAGAAGGGTTGGTCGAAGAGACGGATAATCAGTATGAACTGACTCCGGCGGGATGGCTGTCCTATGTCAATTTGGTTTATTACTTAACCCCAGACTCGGGAAAAAGGTGGCTAAATGAGCGTATAGAACAGCGCATTGCCGAAGGTAGAGAGCGGGATGAAGTCCAACTATATGAATCGGTTCAGGAAGGGGTTGTAGCAAAATGAATATGATTTGGTGGGAGGATATGGTACTGGAAGGTGAGCGAAAAACGCTACATTTCCTGACACAGGTACCTCCATTAACGCTGGACCCCATGGAATCTTTTGATATCGTGACACGAAATGTGGTATCCAATCTCCATGAGGGGTTGGTTACACAAGAGCCGCGTACCCTTGAACCGCAGCCTGGCATTGCTTATTCTTGGGATGTCATAGAGCCTGGGGCAAGTTATCTGTTTTATTTACGGACGAACGCACGCTTCTCAGACGGGGAGCCGATTCTGGCGGACGACATCATCTTTTCCATTCAACGCATTGGACAGTTTCAGGGAAGTGAATTGGTCGCTACCCCAGGTGTGAACCCCAGAACGGTGAGGTTGGATATCTCTCCACCAGTGCAAGGGATTTTGGATCATCTAGCAACACCGCCTTTCTCCATTGTTTCACGTTCTGTTGTGGAAAACTATGGTTTTGCTCCAGATCATTTGGTTAGCTCAGGTCCATTCAGACTTAAGAAGGTGGGAGCATCAAGCATCAAGCACCCCTCGATCAAGTTACTGGAACGAAATCCCTACTACTGGGATCAGAAGGCTGTCAGGATTGATCAGGTGGCCTATATTCCAATTATGGATGCCGATGAGAGATTGCGTGTATTTCAAACCCGTTATTCTGCCGCAGGCAAGCGACTATACTATTTTCTTAATCATGGACCTGTGATGCGATATGAAGAATTGAAAAATAACCCTGAGCTTCAACCTGCACCAGTACATGCAACCATTGTGCTTACGCCCAACTTCAGTGTCACGCCTCTAGGGGATGTGCGTGTTAGACGCGCCCTCTCTCTGGCAATTTCCCGTCAGCGGATGTTGACGGTCCTTCCCCATGTACAGGTGGCCGATGCATTAGTACCTCGGGATATGCGTGATTATCCTGAACCAAGAAAAATGCTTCAAGAGGATGAATCTGAGGCAAGACGCCTCATGGCTGAAGCGGGGTACCCGGGAGGGCAACATTTTCCCGAACTCACATTAACATTGTTTGATCATGATTATCAGGAGCGGATGATTTTATATCTAATAGAAGATTTTAAGCGTGTTCTGGGTATTAAGGTGAAGTGCCGCAGGCTTCCTTGGAGTGAATATTTATTGCGACTGGAGTCTAGGGATTACGAATTGCTGTATGAGACGTGGCATGCAGATGTCCCCGATCCTGGTGCCTTCCTGATTCCTTTATCGACAGATCATCCGTTTAATACGCCGGGGTACGCCAATTCAGAATTTGATCACCTGATGTTACTCTCCCTGGACGAGGTGGAAGTTCAACAACGAACAAAGCATTACCTGAAAGCAGAGTGGCTTTTGCTTGATGATATGGCTGTCATTCCATTATTGTACGACTCCCATTTTGTAATGATCGATGAAGGTGTAAAAGGAGCCCATTTAAATAAGGCCGCTGTTCTGCCACTTAAAAATATTGAACTTCTATCATGAAAGGAGGTGAGAACGATATGTCGAAAGTATTAAATACAACTCAAGTAGAAGAGGTTGTGCAACAACCAGTGGAAGAAACGGTAGAAGCTGTACTGGATAGCGAAAAAGTAACCGATACATCTGCACTTACACCTAAACGCCTGACCCGCGTTGTTACAAGCCGAGTTGTATCAGAATGGTAATTATTATGTGTTTGAGCGAGTAAAGCATGGAACGGGCTGTCTTTCACGAGAGAGCCCGTTCTGTTATTACAGCATCCAACACCTTACATAGGAGGCATCACATAGTATGAAAAACAAGACAGGCTTCAGGCAAGTCTTGCGTAATCGGAACTATATGCTGTTATGGATAGGGCAGACCGTCTCCCAGATTGGGGATGCCGTGACGCTGGTGGCGCTGCCCCTGCTGGTCTATGAATTAACACAGTCCGTTATGGGGCTGACGCTGACATTTATTATCGAAGCCATCCCCTGGATTGTGGTGGGGCCAATCGCAGGTGTATTTATAGACCGGATGAACCGTTTTGTTCTGTTGGTAGCAACTGATATCTTGCGTATGCTGCTCATCGGTGTAGTCTTTTTTACCGATCACGTCGGTGTAATCTATGGTATTGCTTTTCTGATGCAGGCCATGGCAGCAATTAATACACCTGTACGTTCCTCGATCATACCGGATTTACTGGATAAGGAGCTGTACGTCAAAGCTATTGGCATGTCTCATACAACTTTTCAGACTGTGCAGGTAATTGGTCCGCTGGTGGCGGCTGCAATTCTGTCGATGACCGGCGGCCCCCGACCAGTATTTCTGTTAGACAGTTTAACCTTCATGCTCTGTGTAGGAGCGGCCATTATGATGAAAATCCCTCCCCGAACCGCTCAGGTCGAGCAGCGGAAAGATGGGCGTACGGCAGAACCCCCTCTGGTTACCTTTGGGCAGATGTTCAAAGTAGGTGCATCGTTTCTTTTTACGAATCGAGTGATGCGCTATGTGACTAGCATTAATCTGCTAAAGTCGGTTGTGCAATCGCTGGTGCTGGTTGGGACACTGCTCTATGTGAAGAGTACGATGGATCTCACTGCGAGCCAAGGAGATCGTATCTACAGTTTGGCGGTTGCAGCGATGGCGATCGGGGTCATCTCGGGCACGATCCTTATTACTGCTTTTGAGAAAAGAGTCCAGCGCCGTTATCTAATTACAGGCGGACTTTTTCTTCAAGGCGTAATACTGATCATGATGCAGTTTCATCCGCAGACTATCTGGTTACTCATCCTGCTGCTAATCGCTGGACTCGGGGCGAGCGGAGCGATGGCTCCTTTATCTGCATACTACGCAGAAACGACGCCGAATGAAATTCGGGGCCGAGTGTATTCTGTGACCAATTCAATGCTTCGTATCGCCGGGATGGCAGCTTATGTGCTCGCCGGTCCTGTAGGGGAATGGTACGGACCAGAAACCTTGTTCCTTGTAGTATCCGTGTTGCTGCTTGTAGGTATGCCGATCTTGACGCTATGGCTGAACGGATTATATGTACTGGCACCGAAGCCGTGCATTCCTGTTGAATCCCCTGTCCGGGATACGCACGCCTCACAGGGATGAAGAGAGGAGGAGCAGTTAATCCACTGGCGTTACTTTTGTATTTCATGAGTCTATTGGAAAAGGGAACAACTCTGCAAAATATCAGCCTTTTGCTCAGCAGACATAAGTATTCGTTTGCCCCTGAATGGAGTTTATAATTGGGTTGGAAGCAGGATGGGACGGGCAGCCAACGCTTCCTCCACAATCTGTTCAGGCGTCAAGTCTCGATCATCCCAGAAGATCAGATTACTGATGTCTGCATGAGGTACCTGCTGCTGTAGCTCCATCAACATGTCATCCAACTCCGCTTCCGTTCCTTCGGAGTCCATTAGTTTGCGAACCAATTCGACCAAATGCAATGGATTGTCCATATCCATACCTCCTGAATGATTAATAGCGTGAACAAAACTAGTCTTTCATGGGCTGATCTAATGGATCATATGTAACCATAATAGGCAATAATTTTGGTTCAAGCATCAGGTGAATGGGTGTTCCGTCTTGATCTGCATAAGAAATGATATAGCTTCCGAAATGAGATTCGTAGATGAAATCATGGAATTGAAAGGAACGTTGGGGATACTTCATCTTCACATATATCGTAGTTACTCCTCGGGCAAAGGTTTCTTTCAACATAGGAATTTGGGCCAAAAGCATAATAGAGACAACTACAATGAGTGTACGTTTAACGATACGGATCAGTTGAATTCACCCCATTCATCTCAGACAGATGTTACTCCATAATTATAGCCAGATTGCCAAACTGTGCACCCTTTTCCATACGCTTGAAAGCTTTCACTGTGTCCTGTAACGGATATACACCATCAATGACAGGATGTATGTTATGTTGCTCTACCCATTGCAGCATCTGGACAAACTCTTCACGGCTGCCCATAGAGGTGCCGATCAGACTTACCTGGGGGAAGAAGATAGAGCGAATCGGAACGGTCAGATCATCCCCTGAGCTTGCACCATACATCACGATACGTCCACCTGGTCTAATTATATCAAAATATTTCGGAAACATGGCTTGTCCGATGCTATCCAAGATCATGTCCACAGGTTCCATATTGCTCTGCAAACTCCAATCGCCATGACTATCCAACGCATGGGAAGCACCCAGGCGCAGCGCCTCTTTTCTTTTGGCTTCACTTCTGGAGGTGACGGTAACCTGGGCACCCGCGGCTACGGCCATGAGCAGGGCATAGGTCGCTACACCGCCGCCAATGCCGGGAATGAGGATGTGTTCACCTTGTTTCAGTTCACCGCGAGTTAACAAAGCGCGATAGGCGGTCAACGCCGAAAGAGACAACACGCCTGCTTCCTCCCAGGATAGATGGGCTGGCTTAGGCAGAGCATTTTCCGCAGGCAACGTAATATATTGTGCGAGCGTTCCATCCGCAGGACCACCCACAATATCAGGAACGATGGGTACGTTATCCGCAAACTCCCAACCGAGCGTAGGATGAATAATAACTTCATCACCTACTGTGAATTCTCTTACGCCTTCGCCAATCTCAACGATGATACCTGCCCCATCCGAACCGGGAATGAGAGGGGCATCCTGACGCGCTCGTTCTGCCATGATGAACAGATCACGATGATTAATTCCAGCAGATTTCAGTTGAATTTTCACTTCCCCTGTCTCAGGTGTGCGAGATGTTGACTCTGTATATCGAAGACCTGCAAGGCCGCTCTGGCCAGAATGGACAATAGCTTTCATGATCAATATTCCTCCTGTCTATGTAGCTGTACTTCACTACTGAGCCTCATTGTACAGATGGAACAGATTCACGTAAAATGAACAAAAATGAATGTCAGTATCATTTAAAATCATAGATATCAAGCAGGTGATCAGGGTATGGATGCAGGTGATCTGAAAATATTTCAGGCGGTTGCCCGCGAAGGTAGCATCAGTAAAGCTGCGCTCTCACTCAATTATGTGCAGTCCAATGTAACAACACGGATTAAACAGTTGGAGACTCAACTGCAAGTACCGCTATTTCATCGTTCCAATCGAGGGATGTCGCTCACACCAGCGGGCGAGAATCTGCTTGGGTATGCGGATAGAATATTGGAATTATTATATGAAGCAGAGCAGGCCACGCAAGTGGGGAACCCACCAGCTGGCCTGCTTCGTCTGGGTGCCATAGAGACAGCAGCTTCCACTTTTCTGACGCCGCTCTTGGCTGAATACAGTTCATGCTACCCGGAAGTACAGCATTCGCTTGTCACGGGTGGGACCCATGAACTGAACCAGAAGGTCATTCAACATGAATTGCATGGTGCCTTAATATATGGCCCAATCGATCATCCTGATCTCAACTATATGAAGATGTATGACGAAGAATTGGTGTTGATCGCCGAACCTGGAGTACATCAATTAAACACGTTATTGTCCAGACCGATGTTGTTCTTTGAGATCGGATGCACACATCGCACTCAGGCGGAATCCTTTTTGAAAGATCAGGGTATCCACACGCTTAACATCATGGAATATGGAACACTGGACACGATTCTGAATGGGGTATCTGCCGGGCTCGGTGTATCATTGCTGCCACGTTCTTCGGTTACCAAAGCAGAATTAAGAGGCGAGATCGCGGTGATGTCTTTGCCTGATCCCTATTGCCGGTTGGAAGTAGGATTTGTGTATTCTCGTGGTGAACATATATCTAGTGCGCTCAGCGCTTTGGTGGAGATCATTACAGAACCAGAACTATAAGAGGTTGTTCAAAAGTCCGTTTACGAACATGCACTATAAGGGAGTGAGTGATTTTGAAAGAAACTGCGTTAACGTTGGCTGATGCCTTTAATCAGGCAGAATTTATTGTAGGGGGTCATGGCAGTCGCCAAGTGAAGGTGCTTCAGAACGTACTGGAGCAGATCGATGGGGAGATGTTCAGTGACCACTACGGTAACGGCCCCATCATTGAAGAATTTCAGCAACAGATGGCTGACGTTCTCGGCAAGGAATCGGCTGTATTTTTCCCGAGTGGAACGATGGCACAGCAGATTGCATTAAGGATCTGGTGTGACCGCAAAGGGATAAAGCGTGTAGCTTACCACCCTCTATGCCATCTGGAAATCCATGAGGAAGACGGACTGAAAGAGTTGCACCAGATTGAATCGATTTTGCTAGCGGACAAGGACCGATTGATTCGATTGGAAGATGTACAGGCGCTTGATCAGGACGTTGCCTGCCTGCTGTTGGAATTGCCGCAACGCGAGATTGGCGGGCAATTGCCGGCGTATGAAGAACTGGAAGCGATCTCGGCCTATTGCCGTGAGCGCGGGATTAAGCTGCATCTGGACGGGGCGCGCCTGTTTGAGATTACTCCCTATTATCAGAAGACACCTGCGGAGATCTGCAGTCTCTTTGATAGCGTGTATGTTTCCTTTTACAAGGGAATCGGAGGCATTGCGGGTGCTATATTGGCGGGTGATCCGGATGTGATGCAAGAATCGAAAGTATGGAAACGTCGGCACGGGGGCGATCTGATCGGTCTGTATCCGTATATTCTGAGTTCCCAGTATTATTACAATGAACGGATTGGCAAAATGGAACTTTATTACGAGCAAGCTCAAGAACTCGCTTCCTTGTTGAATGCCTGTCATGGGATACATACTTTGCCCGAGGTACCGGTATCGAATATGTTCCATGTACACTTTGCGCTCGCTTCTGCCGAAGTAGAACCAATTCTGGTGCAAATGGCTCAGCAGTATGGCATAGGAATGACTTCATATCTAAACAAGACGAGTGGGAACAGCTGTGCCTTTGAATTTTCTGCGGGCGATCGGTATGAGCAAGTTCCTCCAGACAAACTGCGAGCAGCATTGGAATGGCTGGATCAGGAGTTACATAAACAGGTGTGATTATAATGCTCGACCTGAAAGAGGTTGTTCATCACGTATTTAAAGGGGGAGTTCAAGTGAAGTCGATGGAATTGGAACCGATTCGTAATCTTTTGGTGAAAGCTTACGATACGACAATGGGAGAAGGGTGTACTCCTGAGACACAACAGGGCATTGAGGAATTCGAGCAAAAGCATAACGTGAAACTGCCCGCAGCGTATCGTGCGCTTCTACTCGAATTCGGTGCGTGTAACTTCGGCGATCCTGCCCTGTATGCTGTGAAAGAACTGAACTGGGCTTATCCCGAGTTTCTGGAAGTATACCGAGAAGTTGAGAAGGAATACGAACTTTCAGCTGATCTCCAACCGTTCCCGATTGGTGGTTTTGGCGAAGGCAGTATGGCTATACTGGATCAAAGCTCAGGCAAGATAATGATGTTGATCCACGATGCAGGGGAAACGCCTCTGAAGGAGATTGCTGTGGATTTTAATGAATTGATGACGATGCTGGCTGAGTCCGCAATCTGGGTTCAGGAACAGATGAATTAACAGGGTAGACGGAAGGAAGCGCAACAGACTTATGGATATTCGAAAGTTAAGATACTTTATTACCGTGGCGGAAGAACTTCATTTCCACCGTGCAGCGGAGAAATTAAACATGACGCAGCCACCGCTGAGCCAGCAGATTCAGAATCTGGAAGAGGAGCTAGGCGTGAAGTTGTTGGAACGTACGAGAAAAATGGTCCGTCTCACCCCGGCAGGAGCCGTATTTCTGGAACAGGCCAGACTGATCATGGCCCAGCTCGAACGATCCATCCAGCTTACGCAAAAGGCAGATCAGGGCATCATCGGGCATATAGCCGTAGCCTTCGTGGATTCGGCTTCAGGGGGCATCATGGTGGATGTACTGAGAAAATTTCGCGCTGCATACCCGCAGATTGAACTGACGTTACGTGAGATGACTTCGTCGCAACAATTGCAGGCACTGGAAGACGGACAGATCCATATTGGATTTCTGCGATATCAGGAAGATACTCGTCATGTCTTGTTCCGCCCCTGCCAGATGGAAACGTTGATTGCCGTATTGCCAGATTATCACCCGATGTCTTCTCAGACTCAAGTTTCAATTCGAGAACTGGCGGATGAAGATTTTATCTTATTCCCACGGCATCTGGGCTCTCCATTTCATCGACTGGTTCTGGATTATTGCAGAGCACATGGCGTAGACCCCCGAATTACGCAGGAAGCCATCCAGATGTATACGATTGTGAATCTCGTTGCAGCGGGCATGGGGATTTCCATTGTTCCTTCTTCAGTGGATGTGTTTCAGCGGAAGGGTGTTGTGTTCCTTCCATTACAAGAAAATCCGCCACCCGTTACGTTGTATACGGCATGGCGGACGGATATGAATCAGGAAGTGGTATCCCGTTTTATGAGCATTGTTGATGAATGTGTTTAACCCGTCTTGGCTGGATCACGCTCAATCCACGGATTCAGTATTTCATCAATACGAGTCATGATCGCAGGTTCCAGTTTCACACCAGAAGCTTTTACATTCTCCAATACCTGCTCCGGCCTTGATGCCCCAATAATGACGGAACTGACATACGAATGCTGAAGAACCCACGCAACAGCGAGTTGGGGGAGCGTTAGACCGACCTCTTTGGCCACTGGGACAAGCTCTTGCACAGCGGTCAGAACATCTTCACGTAACCATTGTCCCGCTAATTTGTTGAAAAAGGGTGCCCCTGCTTCCCCAGCAGCACGTGAACCGGTGGGCAACGCTTCGTTAGGTGCATACTTGCCTGATAGTATGCCCTGAGCGAGAGGAGACCATGTAATCTGTCCCAGACCTGCTTGGGCACTTGCAGGAACAACTTCTTGCTCAATCACACGCCATAACATCGAATATTGAGGCTGGCTTGCAATCAAAGGTACGTGAAGTTCGCGTGCCAATGCGGCTGCTCGTGCAATCTGATCTGCGTTCCATTCACTTACACCAATATAGTGGACCTTGCCCTGACGGACCAGATCGGCAAATGCCAAAAATGTCTCTTCCAGCGGAGTGTTGTTATCATAACGGTGAGCGTAATAGACATCGATATAATCCGTCTGTAACCGACGTAATGAACCATTACAGGCTTCCATAATGTGTTTACGGGAAAGTCCTCGGTCATTATGACCCGAGCCGGTGGGGTGACAGACTTTGGTGCACAGTTCAATACTCTCTCTGCGTATATCCTTAAGAGCCTGTCCCAGCACGGATTCTGCCTTGGTATTGGAGTACACGTCTGCGGTATCGAATGTGGTAATGCCTGCATCCAATGCGGCTCGTACACAAGCTTCTGCTGTTCCATCATCCACTTGCTCTCCGTGCGTAATCCAGTTGCCGAGTGAAATCTCACTGACGGTTAATCCACTGTTTCCTAATTTGCGATATTCCATTCATGTCGCCTCCCTAAGTCATCTGGACTCCATTGTAGCAATGGCAGATTAATAGGTGAAATATCTTTTAACCCCATATTTGATACGAAAAAGATATCAGTGAATCTTCTCCTGAATATATTTGCGATAGAGGGCGGGCGTAATCTCCTCGAACTTTTTGAATATTTTGATAAAATATCCCGATTCATTGAATCCCAGTTCATCACTGATCTGTGATACAGGCATGTCGGTGACTTCCAGCAATTGCTTGGCCCACTTAACTTTGAGTTTAGCCAGGTAGGTTGTGAAGTTTTCACCCGTTTCCTTGGCAAACAGCCTGCTGAAATAACTCGGACTCAGGTGGCATAGATCGGCCATTTGTTTGAGCGAAACTTGTTCGCTTTTGTGACTGTGAATATATTCAAAAGCAGGCTGAAGCACCGGGCTGGAGCTTTCCATGTCACTTGGGCTATTTTTGAGATAGGCGTCCGCAATCGCATTCGTCATCTCTTTTTTGATCGACTCAATATTACGAATGGAGTAACCCGGCAGAATGGTGGAGAGGTTCAGTGACTCCTGATGACCTGAAGCTTTCTCGAACATTTCGACTAACAGATTTTTGTTGAGCGCTTCTTCTACAATGTAATTGCAGAGCAGGGATAACATGTTGGAGATTTTCACAATCTCTTCATAGGTCATCACAGGCAGCTGGGCGTAATCATCCTTTAATTCCTCCAGCTTGGCTGCATGCAGGGGTACGTTCTTGGACGTAACAATCTGCTCCAGATCACTACCCTTGTCCGGGTCGGCGAGTTTCACTTGTCCTGCCATCACGGCACCGATATATTTGCCATCAATCGTAATCGGAATCGCGATATCAATAATATTGAAATGGCATAGATATACATAGGGCTCATTCAACCGAACCGCTTCCAGACCACCGCGCGAATCACATTTTTGGCAGTAGGGGAGAAGCTCGGGGTCTTTGCGTACATTCTGGCAGAAAGCCTGACAGCTGCTGTGACTGGTTATGGGAATGCCTTTATAGTCAACGGTGAGGATCGCGAGTTTGGTAACTGTAGCAAGAGAATCCTGTAGGCGCTTCCATTTATTAAGATCCAGAATTTTATTGATATGCAGATATTCTTTAATCATTGGATGAGACCTCCATAGCTAACCTGATTCATGATTTAGGCCGTTAAAAGTTAGCAAGTTGTACATATTAAGATGTAATGATGACGGGTAATGTATTATGGGAGGTCAAAATTCAACCATCTCATGACAATAACATACCATGATTGCACTAAAAAGCAAAAAATTACGATTGTAAATTATAATAATTTGTTATCAAAGTCCACTGTAAACCAGCTACTCATGCGTTATATTAAGGTCAATTGCAAGAAATAAAAATTTAATGTATCTACTACACCATTTCATATCCTTAGGAGGCACATATTAATATGAGAAAAGCATTTATCAGCCCAACCAAATATGTACAAGGCGAAGATGAGTTGTTGAACCTGGGGTACTTTGTTAAATCCTTCGGAGAATCTGCCTTGCTGATTGCACATCCGGATGATGTACAGCGTGTCAAAGCAAAGCTTGATGCAACAGCTGAGAAATTCAATATTACGTTTGTTGAAAGCGGTTTTAAAGGGGAATGTTCCCGTGAGGAAGTTGCGCGTCTGCAAGAGATTGCGAAGGAAAAAGGATGTCACTCTACCATCGGTCTTGGTGGCGGTAAAGCGATCGATGCTGCCAAATGTGTAGCTGAAGGCGAAGCATTGATCATCTGCCCAACCATTGCGGCAACGGATGCACCAACAAGTCACTCTGCTGTATTGTACACACCAGAAGGTGCTTTTGATGACTATGCTTACTTCAAACAAAGCCCAAGTGTGGTTCTTGTCGATACAACGGTAATCGCCAATGCACCAACACGTTTCCTCGTATCCGGTATGGGAGATGCGCTCTCTACATACTTCGAAGCAAGAGCAACAGCGAAATCCTATTCCCGTGTAAATGCAAGTCTGCCAATGGGTTCCCGTGAAGGATATACTCCATCTGCAGTAGGGACGAATGCGGCACTTGCACTGGCAAAACTGTGTTATGAAATGCTGCTGACTGACGGTGCAAAAGCGAAAGTAGCGAGTGACAGCAACGTCGTGACGCAAGCGCTGGAAAACATCGTTGAGACCAACATTCTGTTGTCTGGTCTTGGATTCGAAAGTGGCGGTCTGGCCGCAGCACATGCAATCCACAACGGTTTGACTGTTCTGGAGGGAACACATCACTTCTTCCACGGTGAAAAAGTATCCTTCGGTACGATCGCACAACTCGTGCTCGAAAATGCACCAACCGAAGAGCTGCACGAAGTCATGGACTTCTGTCTAGAAGTGGGACTGCCTATCAGCTTGGCGGATATCGGTGTAGACACGATTAGTCAGGAAGAGTTGTTGAAAGTTGCAGAGATCGCTTGTATTCCGGAAGAATCCATTCACGCGATGCCATTCCCGATCACCGTTCCTGAAGTGGCTGCTGCCATTGCAGCGGCTGACCGCATGGGCCGTGAGTACAAAGCAGCTCGTCGGGAGGCAAAATAATGAAGAAAATTATTAACCAAGCAGAACATGTTGTTATGGAAATGTGCAACGGAATCGCGCTCGCGCACCCGGAGCTGGAATTCCTGAAAAAATATAAAGTCATCAAACGCAGAGAGATTCAGGCGGATAAAGTCAGCCTGATCAGTGGCGGCGGCAGTGGACATGAACCGGCTCACGCAGGTTATGTGGGGAAAGGCATGTTGGATGCAGCGGTATGTGGAGATGTGTTCGCATCTCCTTCCCAAATCCAGGTGTACCAAGCGATCAAGGCAACAGCCAGCAACAAGGGAACACTCTTGATCATCAAGAACTACAGCGGCGACATGATGAACTTCAAGAATGCAGCGCATCTGGCTGAAGAAGACGGCATTGACGTACAATATGTGCGTGTTGAGGATGACATCGCTGTACAAGACAGCTTGTATACCGTTGGACGTCGCGGCGTTGCCGGAACTGTACTGGTTCACAAGATTGCCGGAGCAGCAGCTGAAGAGGGCCGGAGTCTGGCAGATGTGAAATCCGTTGCCGAGAAAGCAGCTCAGAACGTACGCAGTATTGGATTTGGATTCACATCCTGTACCGTGCCCGCCAAAGGCACGCCTACATTCGAGATTGCTGAAGATGAAATGGAATTCGGCGTAGGGATTCATGGTGAGCCAGGAATTCGTCGGGAGAAAATCGTATCGGCTGATGAATTGGCAGGGCGTATGATCGAAGCATTGCTTGCCGATATGAAGCTGGATACGGATGCTTCTGCTGAGATTGCCGTGCTGGTGAATGGGTTTGGCGCAACACCTTTGCAAGAACTGTACTTGCTCAACAATTCCGTGCAGCGTGAGCTTGCAGGACATACAGGTCTAAAGGTCGCTACAACGTTTGTCGGCAACTACATGACAAGCATCGATATGGCGGGTGCGTCGGTTACGATCCTGAAACTGGATGATGAGTTGAAAACTCTGTTGTTCAAGGAAAGTGATACACCTGCGTTTAAAGTATCCGGTCCTCCAGTGGCACAAGTAGCGTATTCCGAGGCTCTGGAAGCTGTCGTAGGTGAAGACGCTCCGGTATCTTACGAAGTGGAGACGCCTGCAACATCTGCAGTGATTAGCAACAATCAATTCTCGTTGGACAATATCGTCTATCTGATCGATAAAATGGGCGAGATCATCATCAAGAATGAAGTACCATTCTGTGAACTGGACTCCCATGCAGGTGATGGCGATTTCGGTATGAGTGTGGCGAAAGGCTTCCGTCAGTTGAAACGCGAATGGAATCATATCATTAATGAAGATAAAAAAGATATCGGTTCGTTCCTCGATGTATGTTCCCTGGTTATCATGGAATACTGTGGCGGTGCCTCCGGTCCAATCTGGGGGTCGGCATTCCGTGCGGCTGGCAAAGCAGTAGGGGATAAACAGCAATTGAACGTTGCTGAATTTGCAGAAATGTTACATGCAGCCGTGCAAGGTATTCAGTCTACAGGAGAGCGATCCTTCGGACGTGGTGCCGTTGTAGGCGACAAGACCTTGATCGATGCACTCGTTCCATGTGCCGATTCCTGGACGCAAAGTGCGGAGTCTGGAGATGACTTCAAAACCGCATTTGCCAAAGGTGCGGCAGCAGCCGTTGAAGGTGCGAAGAAAACCGAAGATATCGTGGCACGGATGGGCCGCGCGGGTACCGTTGGCGATCGTAGTCTGGGCTACCCTGACGCTGGCGCATATGCGTTAGGTGTTATTTTCACAGAGCTGTCTGAGTCAATGAAGTAAGAATGTTGTGAAAAATTTAGATCATTTCGATGAGAAATATAAATGTATAAAGTGTTCTTAATGCCAAAGAAGTATCACATAGTGATACTTCTTTTTGTTGTAGAAATGTCGGTTTTTATGCATGAAAATACATAAAATTGAATCTTTGGTTCATAATTTCGCCATGAATTAAAACGATTAGGTTGTTGAAAATACCTGCTAACTTGTTATAATATAAACTATTGATATTGATAATCACTATCATTTGTTGTTTTTGTCACTAGATTACGCCTGAGGAGGTATATGATACTGATTTTATCCAATACAATAGGCTGCGTTTGAGTCAAAATTTTCTAAATTCTAGGGGGATATAAATGAAATGAAAAAGTCTATTTCTTCAAAATTAATGTTAATCATGGTTGCAGCTTTAACTTTGGTGTTGGCAGCATGTTCAAGTAATGAACCTGCTACTTCTGGTACTGCTAATACAGAGGCCGCAACTTCCGATGCTGCTACTACAGCTACAACCGTTGAAATTACGGATGCTCATGGAAAAGTAACTGTACCTGTAAATCCAACGAAAGTCGTTGCTCTGGATAACAGAACATTTGAGACTCTGTCCAATTGGGGAGTCAAACTAGCAGCAGCGCCGAAGGATGTAATGCCAGCAGATTCACCATATGTGGCGGATGAATCGGTACAGAATATTGGAAATCATCGTGAACCAAATCTTGAACTTTTGGCATCTATACAGCCTGACCTTGTCATTGTTGGTCAAAGATTTGCTGGCTTTTATGAAGACATCAAAAAATTAGTGCCTAATGCAGCAGTAATTGACCTTAATATTGAGCTTGAAGAAACAGCAGCACCTGGAGAAAACTTTGTTAATGGTCTTAAAGATGCAACAACCAATCTAGGTAAAATTTTTGAAAAGCAAGAAGAAGCTACTCAATTGATTGCTGATTTTGATAAAGCTATTGAAGAAGCTAAGGCCGCTTATAACGGTGAAGATAAAATTATGAGTGTTGTCGTTTCTGGTGGAAACATTGGTTTCTCGGCTCCTCTTACTGGACGCGTGTGGGGACCATTGTATGACATTTTCGGCTGGGTTCCGGCACTAGAAGTGGACAAATCTTCTTCTGATCATCAAGGTGATGATATTTCTGTTGAAGCGATCGCCCAAAGCAATCCGGATTGGATTTTCGTACTGGATCGTGATGCAGCTGTATCTGCTGAAGAAGGTTCGGTTCCGGCTCAGGACGTTATTGATAACTCACCTGCTCTGCAAAACACCACTGCTATTACTAAAAAGCAAATCGTCTATGCTCCAAACGATACGTACACTAATGAATCTATCGAAACTTTCTTGGAGTTGATTAACAACCTTACGAAAGCTTTAGCTAAACAGTAAAAGGAGCATACTGCAGTGCTGAAAAATTTAATACCCAAAATAGCCGGGGTTGAGAATTCTCAACCCCAGCGTCATAATCACAAAAGGTTATGGACCCTGCCTTTTATCATTGCGATTATAGCCACCATTGTTTTAGGCATTACATCACTGCTTATTGGAGTCTATGACATACGGGGACAAGCGGATGGAATGGAGATGTTCTTCATCACTCGTGTCCCAAGAACTGTTGCATTGATGCTTACCGGTGCCGCAATGGCCATGGCAGGACTGGTCATGCAGCTTATTACACAGAATCGCTTGGTGGAACCTACCACAACAGGAACAATGGAATGGTCAGGTCTGGGGATCATGTTTATTTATCTGGTCTTTCCTGCCCCGAGTCTAACACTAAGAATGACCGGCGCAATCATTTTTTCTTTTATAGGAACGATGATTTTTTTTATGTTTCTAAAGAAAGTTAAACTCCGTTCGTCTTTAGTTGTCCCCATTATTGGGATGATGCTTGGAGCAGTCATTTCTGCATTTTCAACTTTCGTTGGGCTTGTATTCCAAATGACTCAAAATATCGAAAGCTGGTTTGCAGGCTCCTTTTCATCTGTGCAAATTGGCAGGTATGAATATCTCTGGCTCATTGTATTGGTGACTATTCTTATTTTTGTTTTTGCTGATCGGTTGACTTTGGCCGGACTAGGGGAAGATGTGGCTACCAGTCTTGGCGTAAATTATGACAGGATCATTCTTATGGGGACTGCGCTTATTTCACTAGCCGTTGGAATCGTTGCAGCTGTCATTGGGAACCTGCCTTTTCTTGGGTTAATTGTCCCCAATATCGTTTCCATGTTTAGAGGTGACGATCTCAGGAGCAATCTGCCATGGGTGTGCTTATTAGGGATGGGCAGCATTATTGTGTGTGATATCCTGTCTCGAGTCATTATCATGCCTTTTGAAATACCTGTCTCGATGATCCTTGGAACAGTGGGAGCCGTCGTATTTATTGTCATTTTGTTAAGACAAAGGAGGTCAACAAGGAGGGTAAGATGAGCGACTTAGCAAGTAGAAATCCACTAAATATCGAAATCGATTCTAGCCGTCGTCCTAAAAAAAGATCAGCTAGAGCCTTCCGTACCAAGAAAGAAGAAAAGCGTTATTGGATTTTGCTGATAACATTGATTGTTCTGGGCGTTTTTGCATCAATTGGACTACTGGTTTATAACAATCCGGTCCCGGTATCTTCTCCTTCTTTTATACCTGTCGTTACAAGAAGAGTAGTCGCTCTGGTTTCAATGCTTATCGCTGCAATTTGCCAAAGTTTATCTACGGTTGCTTTTCAATCGATTACGAATAACAAAATTATAACTCCGTCCCTTTTAGGTTTTGATGCTATTTATTCAACCATTCATACGAGTACTATATTTTTCCTTGGTGCTACAGTATTTGTGAATTTTAGCGGTGTTGATTCCTTCTTATATCAAGTTGCTGCAATGGTCATCATGTGTTTAATCCTCTATGGATGGTTGCTTTCCGGAAAGTACGGCAATTTACAACTTCTGCTTCTGGTCGGTATTATCATTGGGACCGGGCTGAGGTCTGTATCCTCGTTTATGAGAAGACTTCTTGCACCGTCCGAGTTTGATATTTTGCAGGCAAGAATGTTTGCTTCCGTGAATAATGCGGATTCTGCTTATTTCCCGATTGCGATTCCTATCGTCATCATTGCAGCAATCCTGCTGCTTGCTAATGCCAAGAGGTTAAATGTACTGTCGCTTGGTAAGGATGTCTCGACTTCCTTGGGAACTAAACATCAAAGTAGTGTGATTTATACGCTGGTCCTGGTTTCCATTTTGATGGCCATTTCGACGGCTTTGGTTGGACCCCTTACATTCTATGGATTTTTGGTTGCGATTTTGAGTTATCAGGCAGCGCAAACCTATGATCACAGATATGTTTTCCCAATGGCTCTTGCTATAGGGTTTGTGATCTTAACCGGTGCATACTTTATTATGAATCATGTCTTCAATGCCCAAGGTGTTGTTTCCATCATTATAGAATTGGTTGGCGGACTAACATTTTTAATTGTGATTTTAAGGAAGGGTTCTTTATGATACAGATCAATAATGTCAAAAAGTCCTATGCAGCCGAGGTAGAGATAGGCCCTTTGAATATTCATATACCCAAAGCCGGTCTTACTTCTTTAATTGGACCCAACGGTGCGGGGAAGTCGACGACACTTCTGATGATCGGGAGACTTTTGGATTTGGATGAAGGTCAAATTAAGGTTGCCAATATGGATGTTTCTACGACCAAGTCAAAAGACTTGGCTAAAATAGTAACGGTTTTACGACAAGAAAATCATTTTGTCACAAGGCTTACCGTTAGACAACTTGCTGGGTTTGGACGTTTTCCTTATTCTAAGGGCAGATTAACGGATGAGGATGAAGCTATTATTTCTAAATATATTGATTTTCTAGACTTAACTGCTCTGGAAAATAGATATCTAGATGAACTTTCTGGTGGTCAAAGGCAAAGAGCCTATGTCGCAATGGTGTTGTGCCAAGAGACGGAATATGTACTTTTGGACGAGCCTCTGAACAATCTGGATGTAGCTCGTTCTGTTCGGATGATGGAGCATTTGAGATATGCCGCTAACGAATTTGGAAGAACCATTCTGACGGTTATGCATGATATCAATTTTGCAGCCAAATATTCAGATCGAATATGTGCGATGAAAGACGGACAAATCGCCGCTTTTGGAACCGTAAAAGAAGTGATGGACCCCGAAATTTTAACAGATATTTTTGAAACGAAAATTGAAATTATTGATGGTCCGTACGGACCAATAGCGATCTATTAGATACAGGGCTTCATAAAAAGTTGTTTGTTAAAACAGTTTTCAGAAAGTAGAGTGATTAATCACTCTATTTTTTTTTGATAAAATTCGAGCATCCTCCTGCAACGTTTCTTTCTCGATAAATAGCTATTTTCGCTCACAGAGCGGTCTTTTGGATATGAAGTGCAATCTTCCATGCCATAAATTGGCTTGACGATGCCAGATAGTGTAATCTGGAGATTATATAAATCCATTTGAAACGAGAAGGGATCGGGATCATCAATGACACAAAAATTTTATTATGACTCTGCTTACACCAGAGAGTGGCATACAACGATTACAGGCAGAGTGGACAAGGAAGACGGCGTATATGTCACGCTGGCGGAGACTGCTTTTTACCCGCATGGGGGTGGACAGCCTTGTGATCTGGGACAAATGGGCGGCATCGCTGTTCTGGATGTGAACATTGAAGATGGCGAGGTGTGGCATAAGCTGGAACGCGCGCCTGAACAGACTGAAGTACATTGTGAGCTTGACTGGGAGCGAAGATTCGATCATATGCAGCAGCATACGGGACAGCATTTGTTATCGGCAATCACGCTGAAGCTGACGGAAGCGATGACGCTCAGTTTCCATCTTGGTACGGAGTATGACACGATTGATGTGGCTGCGGCTGAACTGGGAGCGGATCAATTGACCGCCATTGAACAAGAGGTGAATCGTCAGATCTATCGTAACGCTCGGATCAACACTTCATGGGTTACAGCAGAAGAGGCCGCACAATTGCCACTGGTGAAGCAGCCTACGGTAACGGAAGACATTCGCATCGTTGAGATCGAGGGTGTGGAGTATAATGCTTGCGGCGGAACCCATGTGTCGGCGACAGGCGAGATCGGCATCATCAAACTGTTGAAAACCGAAAAAGTGAAGGGTGGCACTCGCATTTATTTCAAATGTGGAACAAGGGCGCTGAATGAATTCACATCCACACAAAACGTGCTCAATCGCATCATGGTTAAATTAAAGACCAGTAAGGATGAGTTATTGGAGCGCATTGAGAAAATGGAAATGGAGCAAAAGCAGCTGCAAACCGAGCTGAATGCAGTGAAAACAACCAATGATGCCTATTATGCGGAGGAACTTCTGGCTGCTCGGCAAGGGTTGGTTATTGCTCAGGTCTTTGAAGACAAGTCGCTCAAGGATATGCAGAGTCTGGCTACCAAGCTGACAGCAGAACATGAGGGGCTTGTACTGTTCGCCAGTATCTCGGAGGCCAAAGTTGTTCTGGCACAGAATGGACAACCGCCTGAATGGGCTTGTGGACCTTTCTTCAAAGGCAATCTTGGAGCCTATCAGGGCAAAGGTGGAGGCAGTGAAAAAATGGCTCAGGCAGGCTTTGCGAGCAGTGAAGATGCGCTTGCCTTTTATGAGTTCACCAAGGACCAGCTGGGACATCACTGATCTTCTTATTTAGATAAGGGACGGGTATCAAGTGTACGATCATGAGACAAGCACGCCACGATGTGGCGTGCTTTTCATGGCATGATGAAGCGAGCAGACAGCAGAGGAGGTGGAGGGATGACAGAACGAATTCCGTGTATACGGGAAGGGTGTACAAATACCATTTTACCAGCAACAGCGGCGAAAACAGGTGGATACTGCATGCCTTGCAAGCAGGAGATGGAGCGCGAAGAGCGTCAGAGATACATTGAAGCCAATCGGCGTGACGTGAACTTGTATGAGGGCATCACAGACCCGGTGGAAGTTTTGAAAATCATGCACGAACCTCAGGTTCGCGATCCATTAATTCGCTATGTGCCATATGAACAATCTAAGGAACAGGTGTATCTGTCTTTGTCAGCTGAACAACAAGATGAGATGAAGGATTATGCGATGCAACGGATTCGTACAGGCGATGAAGATACCGGCAGAGATATCCTGTTGTATCTGGTCTGTTACCATGATGTATCGTTGACTGCCGAAATTCCTGAGTTGTTGGAACAGGAAATCTATTATCCGGCCATTTTGTATAAAAGTGCCTCGGCAAAAGTGCGTAATCATCTTTTGCAGCAGGTGAACACTGATGACGAGAATCGTAACCACATTTTGCTCACGCTGGCCCATATCGGGGACGATGTTGTCGTGCAGCAGTTCCGGCAGTGGAGAGAGACTCTGCCCTCTTGGGCAAGCGAATTGTACGTGACACCAGAGCATTACACCACGGAAGCTGGCTGGGAGCTCACGAAAGACGGGCAGCGCAGAGAATTATTCACCACCCCAAGTTATTCACTCTATAAAGTAAAAGAGAGTGAAACAACTAACGTGGCAATAACCGGAGACTCAATCTCGATGCTGACCTCGAGCACCAATTGCTGTCCATGGTGTGGTAGTTCTTTAACGACCTTAATTAATCTGGATGTTAAGCATCCAGCTCTGCAGGACGTGTCTTGGCATACCCAGCGACTTCACATACAGACTTGTGTGATATGCAGCAGTTACGGTGTGGTTTACATGGAGAAGGATGCAGCGGGGGAACCGCTATGGAGTTCACATAATGTCATGCCCGTGGGAGCGGACGACATTGACCCGGAGGACGATGTAAAACTTACACCAGATGTGGGCCGACAGTTTCGGATTGCAAACGCACCACGTCATGTATTCCATGCCAGTGAGTGGGCGATGGAGCCATCGCTATCTCAGATCGGCGGCCATCCGGGATGGGTTCAGGATGCGGAGTACCCAACATGTCCACACTGTTCCACGAGAATGAAGGCTGTCGCACAACTGGACTGGGGCGAGGTTGAGGAATATGGTGAGGGGATGTACTACATGTTCATATGTGAGCCATGCCAGATGACCGCCGTATCCTACCAGCAATCTTGATGGTTGAAGCAATGAGGCATCCCGTAAGTTCTTGAACTTCATGGGATGCCTTTTTAATGTACGTCAGATTTTCCTACAATTCTGCAGATGCCTGCTTCAGCAGTCCCGCCAGCCATTCATAATCGGGTGTATCTTTTTCCTTGAGCTTGATCGTTTTGCGCTCTTCCGGGCCTTCGAATATCCCATCGGGCAGATCGAGTCCGGTTGCATGGAAGATGGTGAAGGATACGGCCTGTTTGGATGGCGAGATGACCGCAGCGTACTTTCCGTTTTTCAGAAAATGAGGCTTCTTGTATTGCACGCGTTCCTGAACGTCAGGGATGGTATCATGCACCAACTGACGCAGTTGTTCAGCGATTTGTACTTGCCAGGGGATCTGAATCTGTTCAATAAACTCAGTGACTTCTGCATTCTTGGTCATGCTTGTTCACCCTCCGTTTGGATCTGATTGTGTGCTTCCCATTCTGGTCTTAGAATTCCCATCATCAGGCGGTCGTAACGCTTACCATCACGGTATACAGCTGAGCGTGCCCGACCTTCCAACTGAAAACCAGCCTTCTCATAGGAACGGATTGCTTTGGCATTGTAGGCGATGACATCAAGGCCAACCCGGTCCAGATTCATCTCATGGAATGCATATCGTAAAATAAGATTCAACGCTTCGGTGCCATATCCCTTGTTGCGATGTTCGGCAAGGCCGATGCCAATGGCGAGCTGTCCACAGCGGTTATTCCATTCAATGCTATGAATGACGACAAAACCAATCAGGGTATCGTCTTCATGCGTGCGAAGTCTGAAGTACACTTCCTTGTTCTTCGTTTCTCCCTCATCTTCCAACTGTTTCTCCGAATAGGGGATGGCCATATCGGTATCCACATTTCGAAGATATTCCGGGTCTTCGTTCCAGAGCAGCATCGTTTGCACGTCTTCAGGACGTGGTGGCGTCATTTTCAATCGTGTGCTATAGAACAGGTTATCCGTTGTTAGTGTCATAGGGGCTCCTTTTATTGTTATGAATAGCCCCATCATACTGGAAATTATAGGTGAACCACAATAGCGTATTTCAATGGATATAAGTAGCCTCTTGTCATGAAACCTAACACGGTAGTAATATGAAATAATCGATATACTTTCAATGATAGATACAATAAAAATGTCGGCAGGAGTGATACGTTTTGGAGATCAAAGTGGATGATTTGAGTGGAATACAGGTCAAAGCGTTAATTGCAGAGCACTTGCAAGGGATGGCAGCGGATTCGCCTCCAGAGAGTATTCATGCGTTGAATCTGGATGGACTCAAAAAGCCTGAAATTACATTCTGGTGTGCATGGGAAGGGGACGACTTGCTCGGATGCGGGGCTATCAAAGAACTGGATCCAGAGCATGCAGAGTTGAAGTCGATGCGTACCGCTTCGGCTCACTTGAGAAAAGGCGTAGCGAGAAACATTTTGGCCCATATTATAGAGGTTGCCACAGACCGTGGTTATAAGCGAATCAGCCTGGAGACGGGTTCAATGGATTCATTCATCCCAGCACGGAAGCTGTATGAAGATTTCGGATTCGAATATTGCGGACCATTCGCAGATTATATTTTGGACCCGAACAGCGCGTTTATGACAAAGACAATCTAAATGGATTCGCATGAGAAACCGGTATTCTGTTGTTACAGAATGTTGGTTTTTTTATTTGCAACATATCACACATATTGAAGTTTGGAAAAAGAGTAAAATAAACTCAATGATGTAACATGGACCATGCTATGAAAAGGGTGGAGGGAGTCATGCATGATATATTGGTGGTTCGATCATATGAATCCGCTGTTTGCCGTCTTGGTGTTATGTCCAATAATTGCTGTGGTGCTTGGATGACTGTACATAGATTGCTTGATGCCATTGTAGGGTATAAAACATAGGTTATGTCCTTATACGTTTGGGATGAATTGGCCATAAGGAACTTCTGGGCTGATTGATGGACAATAGGGTATACTGGACATTATGTTTATGAGATTGTGCAAAAATATGAAACAAGACAGCATTACAGACGTTTTTTACATCAGGAGGACTTGAATTGGCTCAGACAGAAGGAACACTACAGAAGAAGCTTAAACCAAGACACATCAGTTTTATGGCTATGGGTGGTGTAATTGGAACGGGAATTTTCAAAGGCAGTGCAGAGACGATCGGACTCGCAGGTCCAGGCGTGATCGTCACGTACATTTTTGCCGGATTATTGCTGCTGGTTGTTATGGCCGCGATGGCGGAGATGGCTACGGTGTACAAGAACAAAAATATGAAAGACTTCGTACAAGAAGCATTCGGTAGCAGAGTGTCATTTGTAATGGGATGGATGTACTGTTTCCTATGGTTATCGGTGTGTGTCATTGAGGTGATTGCCGCCGGGAGCTTTTTGCAGTATTGGTTCAGTGAAGTACCGCTGTGGATGTTGAGTCTGGCTTGTGCAGCGTTTATTATACTGGTTAATCTGCTCAGTGTGGGTGTGTTCGGGGAATTTGAATTTTGGCTGGCTGGGATCAAAATCGCCATGATCATTATTTTTATTTTTCTGGGCGCAGGATTGATCTTTGGCATTATTCCAAGTGATAACACTCCTTATCTGCAAAATTATACGCAAGCAGGCGGGTTCTTCCCGAACGGGTGGTCATCGATCTTCTCGGCACTGCTAGTGGTCATGTTCTCTTATGGGGGATCGGAGCTGATTGGTCTGACCCTGACCGAGACGGAAAATGCAGAAAAAGTCATGCCCAAAATCGTAGGCAATTTCATGCTCAGAATTATTCTGTTCTTCACGTTGCCGATTCTCATCATCTGTGGACTCATTCCATGGAATGAGATCGGGCCGGAAAGCAGTCCGTTTGTACAGGTACTCGCATCTACGGGACTACCGGGAGCGGCACACATTATGAACTTTATTTTGGTGACGGCGGTTCTGTCTGCTGCGAATTCAGGTATCTATGGTGCATCCCGGATGATGCACTCCATGGCAGTGGGCGGGGAAGCTCCGAAGGCGTTGTCGCAGACGAATCGCAATGGCAGCCCTGTTAACACACTTCTGGTGTGCTCGGTCGTCCTGCTTGGAGGTTCCTTGCTTGGCCTGTTCGCGCAGGATCAACTGTTCCGCATATTGCTTGCGGTTCCGGGGTTTGTGGTAATCCTTGTGTGGATCTGTATTGCCTCATCGCAGCTAAAACTGCGGAAGAGATATCCGGTTCAACCGACATTCAAAGTCTGGGGATTTCCTTATATAACCGGAGTCGTCGTGTTGTGTCTCAGTGTCATTGCGGTGATGTTTGTGTTTGATGAAGGTAATCGGTTCAGCATTAGCATCTGTCTTGCCGTGCTCGCGTTACTGATGATCTGGTCCCTGATTCGATTCAGGAAGAAGAATTGAGCCGAAACATTTCTCTGAAATTAAGCCTAAGATTTTGGTTGAGAATTGGCGGCTAAAAAATGTCCTCTCCGTTATCGTGTAAATGATTCGTGCAACTTATATAGTTGACATTTATAAACGTAAAACAGACCGTTCATGATGATGAACGGTCTGTTTTTACGTTTCATTCTCTGCTCACGGCTCGCGGGTTGCTGTTAACCTCCACTAGGAATCATAACGGTAGCAGATCGCCTTGCCCCCGCTACTCTCGGAGCTGAATTCTTCATCTTCTTTAAAACCGAAACGCTCATATAAACGAATGGCGTTGACCATCTGACCACCCGTATATAAGTACACCGTATTTTTGCCCATCTCTTTGGCAGAATTTACGCATTGCTGGAGCAATTCTCTGCCGATTCCGTGGCCTCTCCATTGTGGATCGACACCCAACAGCCGAATAAACGGATAATCAATTGGCAATTCAAAGTTTGGATAAGCCTTATGCGCGGTTTCGAACAATTGAACGGTCCCCACAATTTGATCCTCAATCTTGGCAATCCACAATTGTTTGAGATGCGGGTTGTCCAGAGACTCTCTAATGTCTTTCAGGTAGGCTTCCCATCGATCATTTTGTTCAAATGTTTCCCGGTACTCGGCGTAACTTGCAACAAGAATATCAACAATCTCTGGATGGTCAGCTTCTGTGGCAGGTTGAATCGTAACGGCAGCCGTTGTCATCGTATAATTCCTCTTCTCTTATAGGTTAAGTATGGAATATAGTTTTCTTGCATTTTACCATAATTGACTCCATCGGATTAATTCAAATTTTCTATAGTTAACTCAGTCATTTCTATGGATCAGAGCACATCAGCGATTGAGCTGTGTGGAATACAGATGATTGCGATATTCGGTTGGCGTATTACCTTCGTATTGCTTGAACATGCGCAGGAACAGCTTGTAATCGGAGAAGCCGCACTGTCCGGCAATTTCTTTTACACTGGCATTGGTATTCAGCAGCAACTGTTTCGCCCGGCGAATTCGTTCTGTGAGGATATAGGTTTTGAGTCCAGTACCTTTCTCGCGTTTCACCATTTTGGAGATATAGTCTTTGTTAAAATTAAAATTTTCTGCAATCTGACTCACCGTAATGTTCGTATGCAGATGAATATCGACCCACTTGCAGATATGGTCCACAATCGCATTATGGGGGCGATAATCCGCCTCTATATTACGCTCCAGCTCTCTGAACAACAATAGCAAAGCTGCGTCTGCTTCCTCCGGTGAAAAGGAGGACACATGCAGCAATTGCTTGAATAACTGATGGGCCAGGGAAGGCACCTGAATGGTGGCATGTGTCCTAAAGCGATTGAATTCAGCCTGCAAGGCATCATAGTGAACCCAGTAAAAGCTAACGGGTGCGTCGCTAATCCGGTAGCCATAGTGGGTGCGATTTGCGCGCAGAAACAACAGATCGTTGGCACGAACCACATATTGTTCCTCTTCTTCCGCGATGAACATCTCACCTTCCAGCATCAAAATAATCTCGTGAACAGGCATGCTGCGTCTCATGTGGCTCCAGTTCCCTTCGGATATGAACTTGCCGCACAGGTAATGTTCCAGTGGCTTTTGCATAGGACGGATTTATCCACCTTTTCTTGGATTATGAGTCTGATGTAATTGTATTTTATTTGATAATATGAGGATATTCAAGCTCTGCAGTGGATTGATGAGTATTAGTCTTGTATCTAATAAAACGGATTTTACCCCTCAAGAATGAATGGATATCTATATAAGTTGAACTAATCATTTACATGATAACGGAGAGGACAGAAAAAACCTGAAAAAGCGGAGCGTTCGCCTTTATCCCTGGACTTTCCCTTGAGAAAGGGGATCAAAAAAATCTGGGGATAACAGCGATTGGAAGGTTATTCTGTCATCGTAGTGTCAGTGTAAATAATCTTTAGTTCAACTTATGTAGTACATCCCGAGAAGGAGTGAATGTAATGATTGATACGAAAAAAGGATTTCTGGGACCGGAACATGTAGATCTGTTAAATGGTGTTTTTCAAACATCACAAGAGGTTGGGGAGCGTTACCTGTTATCGCTGGATATTGATCGATTCCTGGCTCCGTGCTTCGAAGCCCATGGGTTACCGGCCCGAAAAGAACGCTACGCGGGGTGGGAGGCACGTTCCATCAGCGGGCATTCCCTCGGCCACTATCTGTCAGCGCTCGCTGTAACGTATCAAGCCACCGGAAATATCACATTAAAAGAAACGTTGGATTATGCGGTTACCGAACTGGCGAGAATCCAGCAGACTACGGGGAGCGGATATATCGGCGGTTTGTCCGAAGAGGCATTCCACATCGCATTCCGCGCCGAACATATTGGTGGATTCAACATCGGTGAATACTGGGTTCCCTGGTATAGTGTGCACAAAATCTATCGTGGTCTGATTGACGCCTATAAACTGACTGGCAACGGACAGGCACTTGAGGTGGTTACTCGATTTGCAGATTGGGCAGTAGAAGGTTTGCTCCCGATGACAGAAGAACAGATGCAGACGATGCTTCAAAGTGAACACGGGGGCATGAATGAAGTATTTGCACATTTGTATGGAATCACAGGCAAAGCCTTATACCTTGAGATCGCTAATAAGTTTACCCATCAATTGATTCTCAGACCATTGGAACACAAGCAGGATGATCTTCAAGGCAGACACGCCAATACCCAGATTCCCAAAGTGATCGGTGCAGCCGAGATCTACAACCAGGATCACTCCCATGAGAGTTACCGGACAGCGGCAGAATTTTTCTGGGATACGACCATTCATCATCGTTCCTACGTCTTTGGCGCGACGAGCATATCGGAGCATTATGAAGCGAAGGGTATGGAGAGTCTCGGGATCAAGACAGGAGAGAGCTGCTGTACCCACAACATGATGCATCTGACGAAACAACTTTTCGCCTGGAATCACGATAGCGCCTACATGGACTATTATGAAAACGCCATCTACAATCACCTCCTGGGCACGCAGGACCCGGATACGGGGAACAAAACGTATTTTGCCTCAACGCTGCAAGGTCACTACAAAATCTATGGTACACACGATACGGCTTGGTGGTGCTGTACAGGATCAGGCATGGAGAACCCGGGCAAATATGCCGAGGCCATCTATTTCGAAGACGAGCAAGACCTGTACGTCAACCTGTATATCGCTTCCCAGCTGGATTGGATGTCTCAGGGGATATCCCTGAAGCTCGAAACCGACTTTCCTTATTCGGAAAAGGTAACCCTGACGATCACCGGAGGCAGCGCCTCGGCCCATCTAAGACTACGCGTGCCCTCATGGCTGCAAGAGCCAATGACGGCAACCGTCAACGGGGATACGGAGCATCCGTATACACGGATGGAACCCGGCTATCTTTCCATCGACCGCACATGGACAGCGGGCGATGTCATTACCATCACACTGCCGATGTCGCTCCACCAGTACACTTCCCGGGATGATGCCCACAAAGTGGCCTTCCTGTACGGTCCGATTGTACTCGCCGGTGCACTTGGAAGCGAGGGTCTGCCTGAGGATACGATTGTGGACGAAACAGCACTGAATCCCAAGACTGCACCCGTACCTGTGATCTGGACGGAGCAGAAGGATGTACGGGAGTGGATCAAGGTCGTGGATGCAGGCACGTTAACATTTGAACTTAGCAAGGATGTCACTTCCACGGGCGAAGCCGTGAAGCTTGTTCCCTTCTATGATGTGCATCATGAGTTCTATACGGTGTATTGGCCGTTTAACGATGAAGGTGATGCACTTGAAAAAGAATTAAATGATATTACGATCGACAGGGTTCAGGCGGATGGTCAGCAGGATGAGATCGGACATCAACTGGATAGCAACTGCCGTGGGGAGCATCACAACGGGTCGTATACGGACAGTCGCAACAAGCTGCATATGTGGCGGGAGGCTTTTGGTGTCAGCGGGGCTTATTTCAGTTACCAACTGGCAGTGGATCGAACGGCATCCAATTATCTATGCGTGGCCTATTGGGGCGGAGATCATTCCCCATTTGAGAGGGAAGGTACGTTATATGATAGACGATTCAGCATTACCGTGGATGGAACTGTTATCGGAGAGCAGCGAATTCACATGAACAAAATCGGCGACGTATTTTATGTAACCTATGATATTCCTGAGTCCGTTACATCGGGAAAAGATAGCGTTACAGTGGTGTTCCAAGCGTTGGGTGACAACGGTTGCGCCGGAAAAGTCGTTGAGGTACGCACCACGCGGAGCAAACCGGAATCCATCTTTTCATAATAAGAGGCATGGTGTGAAAAGGCGCAAAACACAATGTTATAATGAAAATAAATTACGGTTAGTTGGAAGAGGAGGATGGAAGTGTGGCAAAACCCGATAATAAAGGTACTTATAACTTTCAGGATTGGTTAACATGGGAAGGATCTTGGGAATTAATTAACGGCAAAGCTTTTAATATGTCGCCAGTACCTACTTCATCGCACCAGTTTATTGTGGGTGAGCTGCACTTCTCCTTGCGGACTTTTTTTCAGAATCGAAAATGTTTCGTGTTTGTAGCCCCTTTCGATGTGTATTTTAGCGAAAACGAACAATATGATGTACCAGATCAAATTGTACAACCTGACCTATCGGTGGTGTGCTCGAAAGACCAGATTTCCAAAAGTGGCTGCCACGGTGCACCTTCTTTAATTATAGAGGTGTTATCGCCTTCTACTGCGTTAAAGGATTTTAACGAAAAATTTAACTTGTATCAGAAATATGGCGTGAACGAATATTGGATTGTTGACCCCGGCAATCAAACTGTCCATGTGTACTCGCTTGAGGATGGCAGTTACCAGACCCGTCATCTGTATACAGAACAGGAAACGATTCAATCCGTCGTGTATCCTGACTTGCGCATTTCGCTGGATTCGTTGTTCAAACTGAGGTAGTAGAACACAAAAAAATGATGAACCAACGCATAAGTGACGAAACGGGATGATCAACGTTTCGTCCCTTTTGCATTGCTCTTTTTTCAGACAAGTCTTATATAAAAAATGACACGCATAGATATTTTCCACGTATTACCTGATAACATTTCTTTTTCCATAAAATTTCCTGCCAAGTTCCACGTTGTCCCTGAAAATATGAAATGGGATAAGCCCAAACCACGTATATTATGAGTATCCGAGTATCCAATGTTATCCACCTGAGAGCGTTAACATCATGTACAATAAGAATAAGTTGAATAGGAAAATTACGACATAAAGAACTAATATATAACATAAAAGGAGGTCGGATGATTGAACATGATCAAGTACATAAAATTATTGGGGCTGATCTTCGGTATTGTGGCTGTGAATGTACTGGCATTCTCACCCGGCTTTATCGGGCTGAATTTCGAGGAGGGTGCATTCACAACTGCGCTATCCGTTACCCTTCTGTTCGGCAGTGCCATGGCACTCTTATATGGCAGTTACACCTTGCTGTTCAGACAGCCGGTAGTCCTGCCTGTGAAGCATATCGAAACACATGAAGATTATGTGGAAGCACTATCTTTCTATAGACGCATCAAAATCCTCGAAGAAGATATCACGCTCGGGCTGTCCCAACTAAGCCGGATGAAAAAGAAAAAAGAAACACTCCTGAACGTGCTTCATCAACGCTTTGATCCAGGGGAACTGAGCTACAAGAAATTCGCTTCGGTCACATTGGAAGTGGAGAAGCTGTTGTACCTGAACATCCGCAGTGTGCTGAACCGGTTGAATGTATTCGATGAAGCCGACTATGCCAACATGATGAAATCCAAGTCCTCCACACTTCCCCAGAAGCTTTTTCAGGAAAAAACCAAGGTATACAACGATTATCTGTCTTATGTGAAAAATTCGCTTCACACCAATGAGGAAATTTTGCTCAAGCTCGATCAGTTGTTATTGGAGATTTCACGCCTCGACAGCTTCGAAGCCGGAGATATTGAACAGATGCCTTGTATGCAGGAGATTGATCAGTTAATCAAGCACACCAAATTATACAGACAGTGAGGGGTTGCTCGTATGGCGAAGAAGGGAAAGTTTTTTTTCATATCGATTGTAATGCTGGTACTCGTATTCGGTCTGGTCTATGCAGGAATTACACTAACATCGAACTTTGGCAAGTCGACCACACAGGTGAGCACAGAGAATGCAGGTAAAGCGCTTGGTAAATTGTACTCGGATATTGCGCCAGCAACGGCGGAACCCGTCAAAGGGCAGATTGATCTCGACCCGGTCGATGTGGCAGAATCACTGCCGGATATCTCGAAATTTCCGATTGCTGTAGAGAATACAACGAATGATTACGTCGAAATCTTCTCTTCCACAGAGAAGTCGGGCAGCGGGGTAGACGGCTGGTTAACCGAGGTGGGTGAGGAGTTCAACCAAGCCAATATTACCGTTGGTGGCAAACAGGTGTCGGTCAAAATCCGCAACATCGCCTCCGGTACGGCTACCGATTATATCAAGTCTGGCAAGTATATGCCGGATGCATTTACACCTTCTAACGAACTATGGGGCGAGATGGTTGAGGCCAGTGGGGTGAAGACAGAGATGGTATCCGAGCGACTGGTCGGGAATGTTCCGGGTATTGTCATCTCCAAAGCCAAATATGATGCACTGGTTGATACGTACGGCTCCGTTAATGTAAAAACCGTAACCGAAGCCATTGCCAACAATGAACTCGCGATGGGATATACCGATCCATTTGCCAGCTCCACAGGACTGAATTTCCTGGTGACCGCACTGAATACGTATGATAGTACCAATCCACTCGGCGAGAAGGCCATTGAAGGATTCGAAAAGTTCCAGACCAATGTACCGTTTACCGCTTCAACAACGATTCAGATGCGAGAAGCTGCCAAGTCAGGCAGACTCGATGCCTTTGTACTCGAATACCAGACGTATGTGAATACCGCTGATCTGAAGAGTGGTTACGTCTTTACGCCATTTGGCGTGAGACATGATAGCCCGCTGTATGCACTCGGTCAATTGCCGCAGAACAAACAGGAGATCATCCAGAAGTTCGCGGAATTCGTCACTCAGGCGAAGTACCAACAATCGGCGGAAGAGTTCGGTTTCAACGGGCTACAGGATTACAAATCCGAGCTGGCTACCGTGGATGGCGGCACGTTGTTGTCTGCGCAGAAAGTATGGAAAGAGAAGAAGAACGGCAGTAAACCCATTGCCGCCGTGTTCGTGACGGACGTATCCGGAAGCATGGACGGTGAGCCGCTTAACCGACTGAAAGAGTCCTTGCGCAAAGGTCAGAAGTACCTGGGCACAGAGAACAGTATTGGATTGGTTTCTTACTCCAGCGGGGTAACTGTGAATCTGCCAATTGCCAAGTATGATACGAACCAGCAGTCCATGTTTGTCGGAACAGTCGATAGTCTGCAAGCTGGTGGCGGTACGGCGACTTTTGATGGGATCGTAGTGGCAATGAAGATGCTGGAAGATTATATGGCTGCTAATCCGAACGTGAAGCCGCTGATTTTTGTCCTGAGTGATGGCGAGACCAACGAAGGTCATACCCTCAAGGATATCCGGGATCTGGTCGAGACGTACAAAGTGCCGATCTATACGATTGGATACAACGCGGACATCAAGGCTTTGGAGAGCATCTCCAGCATTAACGAGGCTGCAAGCATCAATGCCGATACCGACGATGTCGTATACAAGATCGGTAACCTGTTTAACGTACAGATGTAAATTTATTAATACGAAGACGTAGAGTGCAGAACCGATCTGAAGAAGCATAGCGTTCGCCTTTATCACTAGATTTCAACCGATTAAAGAGGAAGATGAAGAAATCTGGGGATAACAGCGATCGGAGGATGGTACTGCAATCGGAGTCACTCGCGTGGCATATCAATCATTTTACAGCACGTATCTAAAGGGGGAACTGCAGATGTCATTTTCAATGGAGATACCGAGCCAGAAAGAAATTCAGAAGGTCATTGAGGAAGAAGTGAAACCCGTGCCCGCCGAGGTCGCGGAGCTTCAACAAGTGGCAAATGCCAACGTAGAGATGATCATGACACTGGATCTTGAATCCCTGGAGAAGCGCAAAGAGATTCTGCAATCCATTGACGGCTTTGGCATGAACACGATGAGATCCTCTTCCGAGAAAAACGCCTTGCTTCAAGTCTCCGTTGGACATCTGTCCAAGACGGGAGACGAGGGCGGTCAGGTCGCCAAAGGCTTGACCGAGCTGCATATGCAACTGAAGGATCTCGACCCGAGCGTGGTCGATTTCGCCAAGACCGGTTTTCTCGGGAAATTGTTCAATCCGCTTCGCGCTTATTTCCTGAAATATCAGAAGGCTGACGCAGTCATCGCTGACATCGTAACCTCCTTGGATAAGGGCAGATCCACACTCCGTAACGATAATACAACGCTGGAGATTGAACAACAGAACCTGAGAGAACTCACCAAGCGACTACAAAAGGAAATCCAGCTTGGTGTGCTCATGGATGAATCCATCGACGCCCAGATTGAAGCGGCGAAGGTCCGCAACGAGGACCCCGAGAAAGTTCGTTTTATCACGGAAGAAGTACTGTTCCCTCTTCGCCAACGGGTCATGGATCTGCAGCAGATGTTGGTTGTGAACCAGCAGGGTATCATGGCGATTGAAGTGGTGATCCGCAACAACAAGGAACTGATCCGAGGGGTAGACCGGGCGAAGAATGTAACGATCTCGGCACTGAAAATTGCCGTTACTGTAGCGAGTGCTTTGTATAACCAGAAGATTGTATTGCAGAAGATTGAATTGTTGAACCAGACAACCAACGATCTGATCGCAGGTACTTCCAAAATGCTCAAAGATCAGGGGATTGCCATCCAAAAGCAGGCGTATGAAGCCAGCATTTCCGTGGATACGATGAAACAGGCGTTCACCGATGTGTTGTCAGCGCTCGATTCAATCAGTCTTTATAAGCAGGAAGCTCTGCCAAGAATGCGCGAGACGATTAACCAGTTCCGTGAACTTGCGGATACCGGAGAGCAGCAAATTCAGCGGTTGGAGAAGGGGCAGAAGCTGGGGCTGTGATCAGGAGAGAGAGAAATAAATACGTATTAGATTGTCCTCTTTATTTATAATTAGAAAAAGCGACCTTTCTCCATTAAGTATGGGGAATGGTCGCTTTTTGGGCTTCTATAAAGATAGGTACTAGTTGTCATACCCCAAACTTCTTGCATAAGCGTATAACTGTTGTTCGCATTGGTTCATTAGAACACCAGCGGTGTTTACTTTGGCATTACCCTGTTTTAGTAACGTGTAATTCACTTTGTTCTTGGATACTGCTTTTTGGTACAAGAGGTACCCTTCGAGCTGAGTGTAACTTGCCTTGATAAATGTGGCGTGGATTTTCTTAAGTTTCGGGTTGGTAGGCTTGATTTGTTTTGCCTTGGATACCAATTTTGTATAATTGGGGATCACCGTATTCGTAAGTTTAAGATACATGGACTTGCGATTCGTTGAAGTTACCTGTGTATCGATGCTTTCCAAAGCGGTAAAAGCTTTGGCCTCATAAGTTTCAAGCGCAAATAACTGAGTAGTGTACTCCTTAAATTCTTCATAACTCTGATCTGAATATGTAGAGGTTGCTACTTTGGCTGCATCGGCAGAAGCGGCTGGAGAGAAAAGCACTCCGCCAAGCAAAACAAAACTGGTAATCAATGATATAATCCACGACTTCTTCAAATGTAATGTCATCCTCCTTTTGTTTGTATTCCATTGGATAATCTAACATATCAATACCAGAAATTACAGGAATGTATTTACATTATTATGGTGATAAACCTTTCTTAAAATCCCTCTCAATGACGATGCTGTATGGTGTATGACGATTTGAATGTTCAGTCTTTCAACACGACATTGTCAGGCCTGTAATGAATGATCTTGAACAATTCCTCAGCCATGTAGGCGGGGCTGTGCTTGAAGTCTTGTCTGATCCACTCCATGATCATGCCGAATATCGCATGAGACTGGTAACTTGCCAGCAGTTCATGGTTAATGTGCTGCGGGAAGATTTGGTTCAGGTCCTGTAAGGAGAGATCTCGAAGAACATCACAGATCATGCGCTGGAAGTTGGAAGAAGCCTCGGATTGCACAACCAGTGTGTAGAATTGTGCGTGTTGGTGAACATGCTCAAATATAGTGATTGCCGAAGAGGGCATCAGACCAACCTCGAACTCTTTCAAGCCTTGATAGGGTTTGCGAAAAGAAGTCACCAGATCCTGAATCACATCATCAATGATCTCGTTGAACAGGTCTTCTTTGTACTGATAATGTCGGTAGAAAGTTCCCCGATTCAGGTCGGCACGCTGCACAATATCCGTAATCGATATTTCTTTAAAGGGATGTTTTTGCATCAAATGGATGAGTGCATCCTTCAGTGCAGCTTTTGATTTTTTAATTCTTCGGTCCATCGAATTCGGAGTTTCAGACATCTATTTTCCTCCTCGCTATATAAGTTGAACTAAAGAATATTTACACTGGCCACTTCGATGACAGAACAACCTTCCGATCGCTGTTATCCCCAGATTTTTTGATTCATTTATAAATGGTAAATCCGGGGATAGCATATGCTTCCGATGCAGCTTTCTTCCAGAAAGCTTTTAGGCGAACGCTTGCGCTTCTTCAGGTTATTTCTGTCCTCTCCGTTTCGTGTAAATGTTTAGTTTAATTTATATAGTTCGCTTTATTAGTTAAAGAACAAAAAGGCTTATTAGTGTTGTTTAACGTACAACTGGACAAGCTTTTACTGATTGAAGTGAAACGCTATGACTTATTATACTAAGGATAGGAGTTAATGAACATTTGTTTGTTAACTTATTGTAAACGAATACACAAAGGAGGATACATGGAATGAAACTTCAAGATAAAGTTGCAGTTGTTACAGGTGCTGGTTCAGGTATGGGGAAAGCAATTGCCACGTTGTATGCTCAAGAAGGCGCGAAAGTCGTCGTATCGGATATTAACGAAGAATCCGCACAAGCGGTAGTCAATGATATTAAAGCACAGGGCGGAGAAGCGATTGTCGTTCTGGCCAATGTAGCCAAAGAAGAAGATGTGCAAAATCTGGTTGATACGACGGTTAGCACATACGGTACAGTAGATATTCTGGTTAACAATGCGGGAATTATGGATGGCATGGAGCCGGCAGCAGATGTAACGGATGAGAAGTGGGAGAGATTGTTCGCTGTGAACACGACCAGTGTGATGCGGACAACGCGTAAAGTATTGCCGATCTTCCTGGAAAAACAAAAAGGTGTTATCGTGAACATTGCTTCGGCAGGGGGCCTACACGGCGGACGTGCAGGAGCAGCGTATACGGCTTCCAAACATGCGGTCGTGGGCTTCACCAAAAATACAGGGTACATGTATGCTGAGCAAGGCATTCGCTGTAATGCGATCGCTCCAGGCGCTGTGGCAACCAATATCAGCTCCTCCATGACAGGTATTAGCCATTTCGGTGCAGGGCGGCAACAGCTTGGGATGGCAATCAACCCACGCATCGGGACGAGCGAAGAGATCGCCAAAGTGGCGTTGTTCCTTGGATCTGACGAGTCCAGCTTCGTGAACGGAACTGTCGTTACAGCAGATGCTGGCTGGAGCTCTTACTAATCCATTCAAGTGCAGTCGAGCATGGAGTACGGAAATAATGTGTAAATTCAGGAAGCCGCATGAGTATATGCGGCTTCTTTTTTTTGCACCTATGCACCTACGTACTGTGGATAACAACTCATAGTTCGTGTAGGACAAACGTTTGCATTACTACACGGATGCTCGAAATGAATCAATCTGAGGGTGGCTTTGGCTTGGAAAAGAGTGAGGATTCACGCACGATCAGACGATGGGGAATAATGACCGGATTATGAGGCTGTGATTCCCCGCTTAGAATTTTCAACAACACCTGAACGGCTGTGTAGCCAAGCTGATAGGTTCCGATATCTATAGAGCTTAGTGGGGGTGAAGCCAGTTCTGATAAAGCAATATTGTTAAAACTGACGACACTGATATCTTCAGGCACCAGATAATGAAGCTCGGCAAGAGCTCTCAATACCCCGAAGGCCACGTTGTCATCAATGACAACAATTGCGGTGGGTCTGTCCGGTAAGGACATGAACAGCGACATGGCTCTGAATCCACTTTCCTGGAGGAATTCGCCTTCCACAATCCAATCACTATTCGCATCCAGCCCGGCTTGGGCGAGCGCTTTTTGGTATCCTAGCATGCGATCATGCGATAACGTAATGTCCGGTGGTCCGCTGACAAATCCAATTCGAGTATGTCCCTGGGCGATCAGATGATGCGTCGCATCATAAGCGGTCTGCACATTATCGTTATCCACCATGGGGGCATTTGGATGAGCTTCACTGCGACCGATTAACACAAAAGGAAACTTTTCCGCTTCCAAAAATGAAATGATAGGATCGTCCCGTTTGGACCCAAGCAGCAGAATGCCATCCACCCTACGACCATGCACGAGGCGGGATATCGCATGCAATTCATTGTCTGATGATGTTTCGGTTGTTAGCAGCAATTCATAATTCATACGGGTGGCATGCGTAATAATACCTCGCAGCAATTCTCCGAAAAAGTAATTTTGAAACAACTCTTCTGCAGGACGCGGAAGCATAATCCCAAGGGTATGTGTTGTTTTAGACACGAGGCTCTTCGCCATGATGTTGGGATGGTAGTTCAATTCTTTCATGATTTGCTTCACTTTGAGAGACGTCTCGGTGCTGATTCTGGGATGGTTGGAAATCACCCGTGACACTGTAGAAGGGGAAACACCCGCCAATTTGGCAATATCCTTGATCGTAATCATGTGAAAAAATCCCTTCTGAACAATCGTATAAATATTCTCCTATGGTAATCCAAAGGATATGAGAAATCAATTGCTAACTGCCGAGTAAGGGATGCACGTGAAGTAAAATTAAGGAAGAAAGAGTCAGAACAAGGAAACAGGAAATTACTGTAGATAGAAGAAAGAAATTGGTTGAAATTGAACAAATATGGCTTGTGCAAACGTTTGTGCAAAGAAAGTGCAGTATTGTATGATGTGATTGTTATTGTAGCGCTTACATCGGTGGAATTACATACTTCTTGACTTGTTTCTCCCTACATATTGAACGGATAGGTAATCTTGTCTTCCATTTGAGCAAACGTTTGTACAACGGTGATTATGGAATGCGAAACCTGACAACATACGCAGACAAAAGGGTGAAAAGCGCGAACTTTGTTGGACCAAGCAGAGGGAAGGGGACATTTTACATGAGAAAATGGCAAGGGGCAACATTGTCCGTCATGATGGCTTTTACACTGGCTGCGTGCTCTACGGGAGGTGGAAGCACATCTCCAACAACGGCAGGTGAGAATCCGGAGGAGGTTGTACAACTGACAGCCGAGAACCTGCAGCCTGAAGAAGGCGCAACCCTGGTGATCTGGGAGGACAAAAATCAAAGCAGCTTTATTGAGCAAAGAGCCAAAAAATTCGAAGAGAAGTATGGGGTAACCGTCAAAATGGAGGAGTTGCCTCCAACCGATCAGGTAACCAAGCTGACCACGGATGGCCCGGCGGGTCTGGCGGCAGATGTTGTCGTTTTCCCACACGATAAGATTGGTAGCGCTTCAGAGGCGGGACTTATTCTGCCCAACGACATATTCGAAGCAGAGACCGTAGAGAACACCAGCGACAACGCACTGAAGGCGGTGACGTTCAAGGATATTCTGTACGGCTATCCGTACAGCGTGGAGACCTATGCCCTTTTCTATAACAAGGCACTCTATCCGGAAGCTCCGAAAAACTTCGATGAGATAATCAGTTTCGCCAAGACGTTCAATAATGTGAAGTCCAATCAGTATGCGTTGATGTGGGAATTGCAGCAATTTTACTATAATTATGCGTTCCTGGCTTCGCAGGGCGGTTATATTTTCGGGGACAACGGGATGGACAGTGCAGATCTCGGTCTGAATAACGAAGGAGCCCAGAAGGGTGGACAGTTCTTGCAGACGCTGAAGTCGGAAGTGCTGCCGCTTAAGATGGGTGACGTGAACTATGATATCAAAAAGGGATTATTCTCCAGCGGCAAGCTGGCTATGGACATTAACGGTCCATGGACCATTGCTGATTATCGCAATGCAGGTATTGATTTTGGCGTTGCTCCGCTTCCTGCAATCGATGGCAAACCGATGACCTCCTTCTCAGGCGTTAAAGCCTATTATGTGAATGCATTTACGCAATATCCGAATGCGTCGAAGCTCTTGGCAGCGTTCCTTTCCAATGAAGAAGCTCAGATGGAGAACTTTGACCTGAACGGTACACTTCCTGCGAACAAGAACGTGGCTGCTGATCCGAAGCTGCAGGAGGACCCAATCAACAAGGCGTTCTTGGAACAGTTCAACAACTCAACACCGATGCCTTCGCTTCCTGCCATGGACAGCGTATGGGGACCGATCACTTCGGCCATTACGGATATATGGGATACCGATAAGGACGTGAAGGCATCACTGGATAACGCTGTGAAACAGATCCAGGAAAGCCTTGCAACCGTCCAATAAGGACGAACGACCAGGTTAGCAATAGGCGGGGAGGAGAGAGCGAATGCAACAGCAGCATGTCCCGGTGCCTGTTGGACCGAACAGGGAAAGACAACATCGGATGACAGCGGCCATATGTTCCATCATACTGCAAGGTCTTGGACAGCTGTACAATCGACAATGGATTAAGGGGATTTGTCTACTGTTACTGGAGGGGGCAGGGCTTGCGTACCTGCTTCCTCGCCTGTCACAGGCCGTATGGGGCATATGGACACTGGGGGAAAATACACAGCGTTTTGTCAAAGTGAATGGTTCCACTGTACTTCAAAGGGGAGACCATTCCATCTTTTTGCTGCTTGATGGCATTATCGTACTGCTGGTGTTTTTTGTGTTTATCCTAATCTACATCCTGAATATTCGGGATGCATACGTCACGGGGCTCGCGAGGGAGGAAGGCAAGCAGACCCTGGGCGCAGCGGCATCGCTTCGGAACATGATGGACAAAAACTTTCCGTATCTGTTCCTGTCCATCCCGGCACTGGGTATTCTTTTCTTCACCGTTATGCCCATCCTGTTTACGATCACGATCGCGTTTACCAACTATTCGGCCCCGGATCATATTCCGCCAGCAAAACTCGTGGACTGGGTAGGCTTCAAGACGTTCAGTGATCTGATCCAACTGAAATCCTGGAGTCAGACATTCTACGGCGTTCTGACCTGGACGGTCATCTGGGCCATCCTTGCGACAGTCACCACCTATTTTGGAGGCGTGTTAGTAGCACTGTTGATTGAACAGCGTGGCATACGCTTCAAGAAGCTGTGGCGGACGATCTTTATTTTGCCTTATGCGATCCCGCAGATCATCTCCTTGCTGCTCATGCGAAATCTGTTCAATGGTCAGTTTGGTCCGATCAATACGTACATGAGAGCGTTTGGGCTCGAGGGATTACCCTGGCTGACAGATCCGTTCTGGGCTAAGGTCACCGTTATTGTCGTCAATATGTGGATCGGTATTCCGGTCAGTATGGTGCTGATTCTGGGTGTATTGACAGCCATCCCTCGTGACCTCTATGAGGCTGCCGAAGTGGACGGAGCATCTGCGTTTCAGAAATTCCGGATCATTACCATGCCGTTCATTCTTTTTGCCACAACCCCGGTACTCATCATGCAATTCGCCGGAAACTTCAACAACTTCAATGTCATCTTCCTGCTGACCAACGGGAATCCGCTGCGGGGAGACTACCAGTACGCAGGGGCAACGGACCTGCTGGTGACCTGGCTCTACAAGCTCACACTCGACAATAACAAATTCAACATGGCTTCAGCAGTAGGTATTATCATCTTCCTTATTATCGCTTCATTCTCTATCTGGAACTTCCGCCGCTCCAAATCATTCAAGGAGGAGGACATGATTCAATGAAGACACGTAATAATCCGCTGCGTTTGGCCCTGAGTTATGTGCTGTTGCTGATCATCGCCGTTGTCTCCATCTATCCGGTACTCTGGATCTTTCTCTCTTCCCTGAGACCCGGTGCGGCATTATTCAGTGAACGGTTATGGCCGGAAGCTTTCACGCTGACCCATTACGGCGAGCTGTTCAATAACCCGTCCTTTATGTACGGCAGATGGTATATGAATACGCTGAAAATCGCCTTTTTCACAATGATCTTCTCCACGTTGATGGTGACACTCGGGATGTATGCCTTGTCCCGCTTCCGCTTTCGTGGACGTAAAACGATTCTCTCCACCATGCTAATCCTCGGCATGTTCCCGAGTTTCATGAGCATGATTGCAATCTATATCATTTTGCTGCAAATTAAATTGCTCGACACCCACGCTGCGCTCATTCTGGTCTATTCATCAGGAGCGGTACTGGGCGGATTTATCGTCAAAGGTTTCTTTGACACCATCCCGCGCAGCCTGGACGAAGCGGCGCGCATGGATGGTGCGAGTCACCTGCGGGTATTCACCAGCATCATCCTGCCCTTATCCAAGCCAATGCTAACTTATGTGGCGCTGACCAGCTTCACGGGTGCGTGGATGGACTTTATTTTTGCTCGATTGGTGCTGCGGACAAAGGAAAACTGGACGCTTGCAGTAGGCATGTGGGATCTGGTCAACCGGTATCAGGACAGTAACTTTACGATGTTCGCTGCGGGTGCAGTTCTGATCGCCATTCCAATTACACTGCTGTTTGTTTTCCTGCAGCGATTCCTTGTTCAGGGTCTGACGGCAGGAGCCTCTAAAGGGTAAACCGTGCCATAACAGCATAGTCAGCCGCGATACTTGCGGCACTCCAACCAGGCACTTCCGTGATGTCATGTCTTTGTCGACTGGCACTGCAGCGGAAGTGCCTGGTTCTGTATGGGCTCGAATCATGATTAGGGAGGAACGTGATGTATGGGCATGAACCCGTCCAGTGAGCCTGAGGTTATGGGATACCAAGATGGACAAGCTGCGTTGCATAATACCAAAGCTCCGCGAACACTATGGCATAATGTCACTTTCCGCAGGATATTGTACGGCTACGGGATCTCGGTCTTTGGGGATTGCTTCAATGGGATTGCGATCAGCCTGTGGGTGCTACAGACCACCGGGAGTGCGAAGAGTATGGCGGCCGTACAGATCTGCAATATGGCCGTCAGCTTTCTGTTTGGATCGGTGGCGGGTACGGTCGCGGACCGATTGGATCGCAGGAAGCTGATGCTGGCCTCGGATGTATTTCGGGGCGTAATGGCTGTACTGATTGCGATTAGCTTGTTCGGTTGGCATGCGCCGTTCCCGGTGGTGCTGCTGTTGCTTTCGCTATCCATGTTTTCAAGTCTTTTTCAGGCACCTGCATTCCACGCCTCTGTAGCAAGTATGGTAGGCAGGGAGCATATTCAACAAGCAACCGGAACCATTCATATGGTAGATAATCTTGCCCGGATCAGTGGATTAGCCGCTGCGGGAGTGGCTGTTGCTGCCTTTGGCGGATTCGTTGCCATATTAATTACAGGGGCAACCTTCCTGTTGTCCGCAGCCTGTGTAGTGATGGCGGGCCGCTTTCCTGAGGTACAGCGATCCATTAATCAGCAGACCACGTTTGCTCAGGAGTGGCGCAGTTCGTTTGGCTACATCTATCGGAACCCTTTGATCCGTTCAATCGTATTGCTCAATCCGGTGCTGATTTTGTTTTTCATGTCGGCCATGATGCTGGTTCAAGTGATGGCGGTCAAGGTATGGGAGGCGAATCCGGTGCAGTTTGGATTAATTGAAACCTGTATTCCACTCGGATACATGATTGGCTCTGCAGTGCTGATTGCTTCAGGAAAACGATTGAAGCGAAGAGGGAGATGGGTGTTTATCGGTCTGATTGTGTTGGGACCAATATATATTCTTCTATCGAACATATCCTCGCCAATGATGGCACTGCCGTTCATCGTGGGCGGAGGCGCGATGTTCGCCTGCTGCACAATGCTCACCCAGATTATGCTGAGGACAGCGGTTCCGGACGAACTGCAAGGAAGAGTCTATGGCGTGGTGGGCACCATTACCAGTACGGCGCCCATTATGGGATTGACGGTGGTCTCCATATTGGCAGATCAATGGGGGGCAGCTTCTGTACTGCAAGGTGTGGGCATACTGCTGCTGGCAACAGGGATTCTGGCAGCGACAACATTGAAGTCGATTCGAACCTATCATTAGAAATGTGAGAAACTTATATAGCTAATCCAATAGCAAAACCCGGAGCATACGCTGTGTTAGCGTAACTCCGGGTTAGCTTATAGACGGATTATCTTATTGCCAGTTTACATTAACTGTGGCTGTACCGCTGGCTGGTGTGGTGAATGTGTGGTTGGAACCACCTTCCCACGTAATGGTCGCACCATTTTTCTTGAAGAATTTGAACTCCAGTTGTTTCCCGGCTGGCACGCTCACATCATAGTACCAAGTTGGGTAGGCATGGATAACCTGATTGAAAGCAGGCCCAATAGCTGTTGCACCTGTACTCCAGTTGCCGAGTTCTGCCACGTTACCTGTCAGATAGATGTTCTGACCCAGTGTGGTGGAAGCATTGTTAATGACAAATCGTACAGTGACCTGATCACCCGTAAGGATGGTGAAGTTGTTATACGCATTGCTGTTGACGCCATTCGCAGCTACTTTTACAGCATAATTGCCTGCGGCAACAGCTGGGATCGTAACTTTAATCTGTGTATCTTCCCAGGATGTAATGGCTGCACCGGTAACGGCTGATGTACCGAAGTATACCGTGCCTTTGGTGGAACCGAATCCGCGTCCGCTAATCGTAACGACATTACCCGGTTTGCCCATGACAGGACCCACATGCCCGATGGTTGGTGTCGTTTCGCTCGTGGTATACTGCCAGACCGCGGTTGCTCCGGCAGCCAGCGTGAATGAAGAGACGTTGCCGTTGGTGGAAGTGATGTTATTACCGTTCAGCGCGCCGCCCAGTACATCGGTGTAGTTGCCTGTTGGAAGTGAAGTACTCAGATTCGTGATACTTGTTGAATTGGAGAGATTGCGATTCACTGCAACCACGGCTACACTGTTACCGAATTTGCGTTCATAGACGTACACATCATTACTGATCCAGCGCTGCTGGGTAGATCCATACGCGATAGCCGGATTCGATTTACGCAGAGGTGCCAGCTTGCTGATCACGTTGAAGGCAGTGGTTGTTTTGGAGAAGGATGGCATTTTGGCCCGATTATCAGGATCCCCGTTACCCGTCAGATACTGTTCGGTACCATAATAGATGGCAGGTACGCCGCGTGAAGTCAGCGTGAAGGCCAGCGCCTGTTCCAGACGACGATTGTTCACGGCACTTGTTTTGAACCGATCCATATCATGGTTGTCGATGAACGTAACTTGATCATTCACCTGATTGTAATCTGCGGCTGTGCCTGTAATCATCGAATCCAGAGCATACATGTTGGATGTGTTATCCCGGAAGACGTTACGTACAGCAGAGTTAAAGCGGAAATCAAGCAGGCTCATTCCGGATTCATTGGCAAATTCCGTGTTATCCGCATCGGATGCAGCAGATCCCAGGAACCATTCACCGAAGGTAAATACAGGTTTATGTGCATAGATGGAGGACATCCAGCTCTTTTGCCAGCCGAGAGGCATATGTTTCACCGCATCAACACGAATGCCGTCCACGCCCATATCAAGCCAGAGCTTGATCGCATCTTTGAAATATTGATCAATGGTACTGTTATTGTGATTCAGGTCAGCCAGGTCATAGAGGTTTTTGTAAATACCATTCTCCAGGGAGGAAAAATCGGAGCCGCCGTTGTGATGGAAATATCCATTCGTATCATTCGTGTATCCGCCAACAAGATTACCGTTATCGTACAACTTGCCATTCTCAGCAAAGGACGTGTCGGTTTCCATGGCAGGAGACGTATGGTTCGGTGCAAAGTCAATTACGATCTTGATACCTTTGGCATGAGCGGTTGTAATCAGATTTTGAAAGTCAGCCATTGTTCCGAAATACGGATTGGTCTTCTTGAAATCACGTGCCCAGTAGCCATGATACGCTGTGTTGATCACGCCGCCGTAGTTGATGGTAGCGAAGATATTTTCAACCGGTTGGGAGATCCACAATGCCGTAACGCCCAAATCGCTAAAATAGTTATCGTTGATTTTGTTGATCAAACCCTGCCAGTCGCCGCCACAATACAGCTTCAGGTTGCTACAAGTGGCATCGTAGGCAGCTCCGCTGGGGTTGTTGGAAGGGTTGCCGTCCAGGAAGCGGTCCGTAAAGATCTGATAGATGACGTCTGTACTAAAGTTCTGCTTGTTGGTAACCGCGGTATCTGCATCGGCATAGATCGCGGAAGCAGGCAGATAGGGAAGTGCGCCCCCTGCAAGTAAACTGAGTGTCAGTGTTGTGCTGAGGAGTACGCGTTTGGCCATTTGAAACATAGTAATCCACCCTTCTCGTGAATGTCGTAGTTTAGATAAACAACCAACCTAGCTCTTGAATAATAGCGCTTTCAATACAACGGGATGATATGCAGTGGATTGCAGACTTCCCTCCTTTTGACACGCCAACAACCCCGGTATCTCCTTCGGGAGTTACCGGGGTTGTCCTAAACCGCTCTGGTTTAAAAGCATGGCCCTCGAGTTATGATCACAACGCTATCGTAAGAAATATTGGATCTTATGTCAATAACTTTTTTGAGAGCATTTATTTTCTATTTTTATGTTTACAAAAGCATGTCCGGGGATTTAAACTATTCGCAGATTCACAATATAAGGGCTATGTATTCCAGGGACATTCACGTGTTCTGGGACAACCCCGTCTCTTCTGAGGCGGGGTTATTTGTCTATGATGCAGTCGAATCGGGAGAAGAAAGGCGGTTGATGATCAGTTGAGTACCCATTCTGTCATTGAATGTTTGGAAGGCGTTCAGGCCTCGCAGCTCGGCAATATTCGCAACATCTATGTGTACCTCCCGCCAGGTTACCATGAGCAGACAGACCGGCAGTATCCTGTGCTGTACGTTCATGCAGGGCAACGGGCTTTTGGTCCATCTGGGCCAGGCAATGAAACGTGGAATATGGATCAGGCAGCGGACGGTCTTATTGCCTCCGGGCAGGTTGAATCACTGATTATTGTCGGTATTGCGCATGTCCGTCCAGTCACGCACAACGAATTCTACCACTTCATCGCTCCTGAGAGAGAGGCCGTGAGTGTGGGGTGCTCAGGCATCGCCTATGAACATTTCATCATTCATGAGCTTAAACCGCTCATTGATCATCGTTACCGTACACTGCCGGACAAGTCGAATACCGGGCTGTTGGGTTCATCTGCCGCGGCACTTTGTACCTTGCACATGGGGATGCGAAATCCGGATGTTTTCGGAAAACTGATCATGATGTCTCCATTCTATGTGGATGTGCAGCTGGACGAAACGTCGGATAGCGGACTGTTGGAAGAAAACATGTACCGTCTGCCAGAGGAGGTACCCGCCGTTCGAATGTGGATGGATATTGGAGATACGGAAGGTTTGTTTCTGCCCTCCCAGGTCAGAAGGGTGGCTCATCAATTGCATGAACGGGGAGTCAGGTCGGGTGAGGAGTTGGCATTTCTCGAACAGCCGAATGCATGTCACCAGGAAGGCGACTGGGGAGCACGCGTTCACCTCCCGTTACTGTACATGTTCGGTCACGTGGGTAAGCCATCTTCGCTCGAACTGCTTGGTAGGGATGTCATCGGGCTACAGGGTGGAATGAATGTCTGCATTAATGCACGTATTCATTACGAAAGCGGATTGGTCCAGAGTCTGTTGCAAGGAAACTATACATCGAGTGCCCCGGATGTACTTCAGGTTCTTGCGAGTGGAGAGTTAATTCCGGTCGGTATTGGAAGTGCATCCATCACTCTGACTGTGGGGGAACTGTCTACTACACGCATCTATACGGTCATTCCTGAATTGTCTACGCACGTAGAGGTGTGCATTCGTGCAGAAGTAGCTCCCGATGAAGATTCGGAGGAAACGATATATGGCGGCATGGGCATGAAACTGGTTCGTTCCGGTAAAGGTCGATATGAAGGTTGTTACCGAGTCCCGCGCGATAGTGGGTTCTCCTTCCGGTTTACACGTGGTTTCCGGCGTTTTGAGACTAATGTGGATGGCAAGCCTATTGCCAATCGGGTATTTCGAGCAGCAGATGATATGTCTGTGCATTACCAAATCCAGTCATGGGGCAGTACGTCTGCCAAAATGGGAACAGGAGGCCAAAAATGATCATTCACTCATTCGCTCCGGTGCTGGACATTCCCTATTATTATCCCTGCAATTTTCCTCTGATTCATGAAGTGCTCCAGCGGCAAGGATCCATCACAAGTCTGGCACTGCTAGCGGCAAGTCGATTGTACAGCCTTCCTTCGTGCGGGGATAACGGACTGGTGAAGCCTTATTTTCACAAGCTCGATTATGTAGAACCGATCTGGGAGATGTATGGTCAGCGGGAGCTGTGCAGCTTCGAAGAGGGGAAGACGCTGATCCGGCAGCATATCGGCGAAGGTGGGCTTTTTTTGGCTACAGGAACCAGTTATCATCTGCCTTACTGTGAGGATTATCAGAATCCCCAGTACATTCGCAAACACGTGAAGCAAGGCTCCCGACTGCATCTGGTAGACCATTGGATTGCCGTGTATGGTATGGAAGATGAGCATGTCCATGTCTATGATCCCGTTCCCTCCAAATATATGGGGAAGGTTGCTCAAGCGGCCTTTCATGACTTCTGGAAAGGTAACCAAAGCATCCCCGAGCTTGCACAGGCCAAGCGCAAAGAAGAACTTCGGACGTATGGCACCATGGACATTCGGGCGACTGTGAAACTGGACTTAGCGGGTTATCGCGAGATGTTGACCCAGGCGCTGACAACACAGATTGAAGAATTTCTGGCAGGCAGGACGATTACACAAGGAGAGCGCAATTATTATTTTGGACATGCGGTATCGCTGCAACTGTTACATGCACTGCATGAGGCGAATGAAGGGGAGCAGGGCAATGAAATGCTGATATCCGGTCTGCTGTTTGATATGCGGTGGAGCCGATATTTCCTCCGGGATTTGCTTGAGGAGTCTGCCTTATGGCTAGGTTCTCCTCTTGATCGATATGCGAGAGAATTTAGCGAAATTATCATCCGGTGGGAGAAGGCATATCATAGGCTTCAGGTCAGTCGGATGAAGCAGCGTGAGCAGTGGAAAGTACAGCTAACAGGTGTAATTAAAATGTTGGTTACCGATGAATGGCAATGGTATGAGTCACTTCGACAGTCCATACCTCAGGCAGATTGCTTCCAACGTCAGACCGTGCCGATGATTGGACAAGAACACAGGGAGGCTTTGCTCCGAATCGTGTTAGATAGTTGCCAGGAGTTGAATGCATACCATAATACATCGATTCCACTTGGTGAGGGTGGTAACGTTCCGCTGTACGGACGAAGTGGGCAATTGGATTCGCTCGAACTCGTGTCATTGCTTGCAGTAGTAGAGCAGGGAATTGAAGATCGATGGGGTACGGGTATGGGAGCCGCTCTGGCGGAGATGGCAGCTGCTTCTTTGCCGGAAAGCCCCTATCAGACCGTAGGTTCCCTGGTTGATTATCTCGCACAGCAATGGTCGCCTGCCCGTGAGGAGGATACAGGATGGTGAACCAATTCTTGCTTGAGCGATTCGCAGAACAGGGAGAGCATCCTGCGCTGATCTGGAAGGATCGGGAGTACAGCTACCGTTGGTTGCTGGAACAGGTTGGCATCATGAGTGCGTGGATTAAGGCAGAAGGGCTGACAGGGCAACTCGTCACGCTGGAGGAAGACTATTCCCCTTATGCCGCGGCAGCTTTGATTGCTTTGCTCGGACAAGGTTGTATCGTGCTTCCGATGGATCGGTATCTGGTTGAAGTCAAACGACAGGAATACATCCTGCTGGCACAAGTGAAGTGGCGTTTGGGTGTTGAAGAAGGCAAGTTGCGCATTCGGCAAACGTGTGACTCCTCTGGAGAAGTTCCTTTGTTGTTATCGTCACTTGAACAGGAAGGCGTAGGGGGACTGGTACTCTTTTCGTCTGGATCAACCGGAGTAAGCAAGGCGACTGTTCATCGTGCAGACCGGCTATTACACGGTTATCGGCGACAGGTTCGGCCTTTGCGAACGATTCCATTCATGATGTTTGATCATATCGGCGGTGTAAATACCATGTTACAGACCCTGTCCAGTGGGGGTTGTCTCTGTATCATTGCGGATCGATCACCTGAAGTAGTGTGCCGGACGATTGAGAAGTTTCGTGTGCAGGCCCTGCCAGTCTCCCCAACATTCATGAATCTGTTGCTGCTGGGCAGAAATGATGAGGGGTACGATCTGTCCAGTCTCGAAGTGGTGTCGTACGGATCGGAAGTGATGCCAGAAGCTGTTCTGACAGCCTGGAACCGGAAATTTCCCCAACTAAGGACGATACAAGCCTATGGCATGTCTGAACTTGGCATTCTGCCGACCCGCTCCAAAGAGCCAGGTTCGTTACTATTCTCCATTCAAGATGATGGGGTCAAGTGCCGGGTCGTGGAAGGAGAATTGCAGATCTATACGGAAACCGCGATGATCGGTTATCTGAATGCACCATCCCCTTTTACAGAGGACGGGTGGTTGCGTACAGGCGATGAAGCCGTGCTGGAGCAGGGATACATTCGTATTCTGGGACGTCGTTCCGAGATCATTAATGTGGGTGGACGGAAAGTGTATCCTGCCGAAGTTGAAGGTGTTCTGGAACAGATGGAATGTATAGAAGCAGCGGTCGTTTCGGGAGATCAGAGCGGTATCACTGGTCAGAGGGTGAAGGTGACCGTACGACTGGCTACAGAGTGTACTCTTACAGATCTGCGGCGATCCATCTGGGCATATTGTCGGGACAAGCTGCCTTCATACAAAATCCCGCAGAAAATCGTGATTACACAAGAGGTGCTCGTAAATTCGAGAATGAAGAAAATACGAAAACCGATGATTCCGGTGCCTTTCTCCTCGTCTGGGGAAGAGGTCGCGGCCACCACTGAACATCAGGCTGGAGAGTAGAGAACCGCATCAATACTTGTAAGACTCCAAATAGGCTGTCCCTGGTCGTCAATATGACCTAGGAGACAGCCTCTTTGGAGTTATATTCCCTTGTTAGCCGTATTCATATCAGGCTTTCGCAGGTTGTTTGATCTCCATTTGCAGTAAGGAGAATCCGTATGCTTCCAGATCGAGAGTCAGTTTATTTTGCCGAGCTTGCACGGCGTTTGATGTGAACAGATTCCGCCAGATGTTACGATCTCCCAAGGGGAGTTCAAGGGTGCATGGTTCATCACCAGCATTAAGTACAAGAAGCATACGCTCGCCCGAATTCGAATCCAATCGTTCGATGGCAAGACAGGGATCTCCGGCTTTCGCATATACGATCTTCAGTTCCGTGCTGCGTAGAGCAGGGTGCTCTTTACGAAGGGCAATGGTATGGGTGAAGAATTCCAGAAGCTCACGATTCTGCTTGGTCTCATCCCACTCCATACACTTGCGGCAACCCGGATCATATCCCCCATCAAGTCCCACTTCGTCTCCATAATAGATACATGGCACGCCTGGATACGTAAGTAGTAACGTAACGGCAAGCTTCATCTTGCGCTCATCTCCATCACACAAGGACAGCAGTCTGGGTGTATCATGACTTCCGAGCAGATTGAAGGCGGCTTCCGTTACAGGCTGTGAATAGGCTGCAAGCAGTTTGCCGATCTCATTTGCGAATCCAAGTCCATCGAGCTTGCCATGCACCGTATAGTCCAATACCGAATTGGTAAAAGGGTAATTCATCACGGCATCGAACTGGTCTCCCTGAAGCCACATGAGCGAATCATGCCAGATCTCACCGAGCAGGTAGGCGTCGGGCTTGATGGCTTTTACCGTCTGACGGAATTCGCGCCAGAACTGATGATCCACCTCGTTGGCTACATCGAGCCTCCATCCGTCAATGTCCATCTCCTCAATCCAGAAACGTCCTACCTCCAGCAGATATGCCTTCACTTCAGGGTGTTCCGTATTTAGCTTCGGCATGAGAGGTTCAAAGGCAAAGGTATCATAAGTCGGTATACCATCCTCCACACGTGGCGGCCAGTCTTTGATATAGAACCAGTCTGCGTAGGGGGAAGAGGCTCCATTCTTCATGACATCGACAAAAGGAGGGAACTCTCTGCCGGAATGATTGAATACTGCATCCAGGACAACGCGTATACCACGCTGATGACAGGTATCCACAAAGGACTTGAACTGTTCATTGGTTCCAAAGTGAGGATCAACTTTCATGTAATCGCCTGTATTGTATTTGTGATTCGTCGTGGCCTCGAACAGCGGACAGAAATAGATGGCATTGATGCCAAGCTGGCTTATATGATCCAGATGATCCAGCACACCTTGGAGGTCGCCGCCGAAGAAGTTCACCGGTGTAGGCTCTCCTCCCCAGGGTTCAGCATTTTTGGGACTGATGGAGGGATCACCATTGGCATAACGTTCAGGGAAAATCTGATAAAACACGGCGTCCTTAACCCAGGCAGGCGGTTCAAAAATGTCGACTGGATTCATAAATGGAAAATCAAAGAATTCAAGTGGATGATCAGGCAGCGCCTGCTCGAATCCGCGCTCCGTCATCCAGACCGATTCCTCTCCCTGAATCAATTGGAAACCATACCGCAATCTGCGATAGGGAGGTGAAGTCTCGGCTTCCCAATAATCGAACATTTCGTCCCGGGCAAAGATGTGCATAGGGATATGTGTGATCGTCCGATCCCAGGCATATTTGTCACCGGTAATGGCAATCACCGCATCCAGGTCCCCGCGTTTGGACCGAAGTCGGAGGTGCATGGTCGAGCGGTCATAAGCATAAGACCAATTGAGTTTTGGGCGATGGTAAACGGCTTCAAGAATCATGTGAATCACTCCTCATTAGATGATGAAATTCAGATAAATGCGGCCATTAAACGCAAAAAAGGCACAACCTCAATTGTTCACGAGGTTGTACCTTTCGGCAGCATAGCCTTTTGATTATAGTGCTATTATACGAACTAACTCAGCAAAAGAAAACACTTTTTTTTCTTAAATTTCAAAATTATTTAAAAAGGATAAAGTGGTGATTCCATTCACACGGTGAACGCCAGAAGGAGTGCAATCTGACGTTATACATGTGTGGCTGTTTTACATTTGGTAGCCGAGTTTTTCGCCGTAGGCTTTGATTTCAGCATGATATTGTTGGATGCTTTTGATTCCTGTTGCAATCTTGTCATTACCTTGTTTAAGGAGATTGCTGTTTACTTTCGTTTTGGCAACAGACTTTTTGAACAATTGATATCCTTCAAGCTGAGCATAGCTGCCTTTGATCAGTTTGGCATGGATTTTTTTCAGTTCAGCGTTCTCCGGTTTGATCTGTTTCAGCATGGAAACATACTTGGTGTAGTTAGGGATGGCTGTATTGTTCAGTTTCAGATAGAAGGATTTGCGATTGGAAGATGTAATGTACGTACTGCCACCTACTGCATCCAATGCTTTCTTCTCGTAAACGGCAGGAGTAGTCAATGCATCCAGATAGTCCAGGAATTCTGCTTCCTCTGCTGTAAGTTCCGGTTCTTCTTCTGTCGTGTCAACTTCATAGTATTCGTCTTCCGAATATGTAGTGGTTGAGTCATCCGCAGCAGAGGCATAGGACCCTGCAGGTGCAAATACCCCGCCAAGCAAGACAAAACTCATAATAAATGATAAAATCCAAGACTTTTTCACGTTATAATTTCCCCTATCTATAGATGTGATTTTATTCCAATGGATAATCTAACATAGTACGACAAGAAATTACAGGAATTGTTTTACAGTAAAAATCGGTTGAGTGTATATGAATGAATAATGATTCATTAGTGGAAAAGGACATGTATTAGATGAAGCTAAAAGTAAGAAGAGAAATGTGCATGTTAAGTTAGAGAGAAAAAATTTACATATATGGTTTATGTGAGAACGTATTGTATCGATATATATTATATTGGTTTAGTTAATATATCTCTATTTATTGTTGTTTTAAGAAGTCACAAGGTTCGACATGGAGTGAGGAGTTTATCCAAATAAAATGCTTGTATATTGAATTCATCTCCATTACAATACAATTGATAATGAGATTCAATATCATTTACATAAAAAAGGGGAGACGGATTTCATGTATAAAGTAAAGAAAAAGCTATACATTTATGCAGCACTTATTCTGATGATTTCACTACTTGCTGGTTGTGCTTCGGGTGGAAGTGCCGAGATAACGAATACGTCCAGCCAAGCTGCAAGCAGCAATGAGAGCAATAATGAAAGTGATACAACCGCCAGTGCGACTGAAGATCAGACCCGAGTGATCAAGCATGCCATGGGCGAAACCACAATCACGGGAACCCCGCAAAAGATCGTGACACTGTTCCAGGGTGCGAATGATGTCGTTGTTGCACTTGGTGTGAAACCGACAGGCGTGGTGGAATCATGGGTTCAGCAGCCAGTATATGAATATCTGAGAGCAGATCTGGATGGAGTCCCACAAGTAGGTCAGGAATCCCAGCCCAATCTGGAAGAGATCAACAAGTTGAAACCCGACTTGATTATTGCTACGAAGATCAGACATGAAGAGATCTATGAGCAATTGTCCCAGATTGCACCAACGGTAGTGACGGAGACGTTGTTTGACTGGAAAGAAACGGTGAAAACTGTTGGTGAAGCGATGAATATGGTTGAGCAATCGGATAAACTGTTGTCTGATTGGGATGGCCGTGTAGCTGATTTCAAAGAGAAAATGGGTGATCGTCTGCCAATTGAAGCAACCATTACGAACTTTAGAGCCGATCAGGTTCGTATTTTCTACATGGGATACGCAGGTAAGATTCTGAATGAACTCGGGTTCACCAGACCTGCCGGACATGACGCAGACACATGGGGAGTTGAATTGACTTCCAAAGAGAACATTCCGGATATGAATGCAGACATGATCTTCAACTTCAACTCAGGCACAGAAACCGATGCCATTCAGAAGAATTATGATGATTGGACCAGCAGTCCACTATGGAAAAATCTTGATGCAGTCAAGAACAACCAATTGGTTCAGGTCGATGAAGTGGCCTGGAACATGGCAGGTGGATACACATCGGCCAACATGATGCTGGACGATCTATATAAGCAGTTCAACCTGAACTAACTAACAAGAGCAGGACCTGCCATGCACCAGGACATTCGTTAACGAAGTGTATGGGCAGGCAGGTCTTTTGTCATTTTACAGATGAAAGAGTGAGAGTATGTTTCCCCTTTTTACAAAGGCAAGCGCCAAGATCTATGGACTGGTTGGTTTATTCATATTACTTCTACTTGCTTGCCTAGCCAGTATGATTCTGGGACGTACGCATATCACGTTTCAGATGGCATGGGAAGCACTGCAATTCTATGACGAGAGTTCTGTGGAACATGTGGTTCTAATGACTGAACGGTTGCCACGTACGGTTATTGCTGCTGTCGTTGGTGCAAGTTTGGCCGTGGCAGGCGGACTGATGCAGGCATTGACACGTAACCCGCTGGCATCACCAAGTGTGTTCGGGATCAATGCGGGTGCAATCTTTTTTATTGTCATTGCCATTGTGGTATTGTCCGTATCTTCGCTCACCACCATGATGTGGTTTGGTTTTGCCGGAGCTGCCGTTGCCGCGGCGATTGTATATGCACTGGGTTCACTCGGTCGTGATGGCCTGACACCGATCAAAATTGTACTGGCGGGGACGGCCATCTCAGCGTTGTTCGCCTCGTTCACACAGGCCATTCTGGTGCTGGATGGAACCGGATTGCAGGATGTATTGTTCTGGCTTGCCGGTTCAGTTAGCGGGCGGACATTGGATATGTTATATCCTGTTCTGCCTTACATGACAGCCGCAGCCATTGTCTCTCTGTTCATGGGCAGAGCCATCAATCTGCTCTTGACGGGTGATGATATCGCCAAAGGCATGGGACAGAATGTAATTCTGGTCAAGGTGCTCATGGGAATTGTTACGGTATTGCTGGCGGGTGGTTCGGTTGCCGTAGCCGGTTCGATCGGGCTCGTTGGTCTGGTTGTCCCACATATCATGCGTGCACTGGTGGGCAATGATTACCGATGGCTCGTTCCTTACTCTATTGTAGGGGGAGCGATTCTGCTGTTGTCTGCGGATGTGGTTGCAAGGCTGGTGATTATGCCGCAGGAAGTTCCACTCGGTGTCATGACTGCACTGATTGGCGGACCCTTCTTCGTGTATATTGCCCGCAAGGGGGTGACGAAGATATGAGGAAGCTGTTGACTTTCCGCAACAAAAAAGACACCGTTTCGGTGCAAATGGAACAAACATCACTGGTTGTCATCGGTATATGTATCCTCTTGTTCCTGATGGCAGGAGTGGTCGGTAGCAGTGTGGGCAGTGACTTTATCTCTCCGCTGGATGTGCTTCGAACGATATTCGGTCTGAATGAAGGGGAGCATGACTTCGTCGTGCTGACCTTAAGACTGCCACGGGTGTTATTATCTCTGCTCGTAGGAGCAGCCCTCGGTATGTCAGGCGCACTTCTGCAAGGCATTATCCGTAATCCGCTGGCCTCACCGGATGTCATCGGCATCACTGGCGGCGCGGCCGTTGCAGCTGTAGGTTTTGTTACGTTGCTGGGTGGAGCGGTAAGCATCAAGTTGTTACCATTGTTCGCCATCGCTGGCGCAATTGTGACGGCATTGATCATCTACGTGCTTGCCTGGAAAAAGGGAGTCAGTCCGATCCGTCTGGTGCTGATCGGAATTGGAGTGTCAGCCATTACGGGGGCCGGGACGACGTTTATGTTAATTCTGAGTCCGTTCTATACGGCAGGTCAAGCCTATATCTGGCTGACTGGAAGTGTGTACGGCGCATCGTGGACCGATGTCCGAACCATTCTCCCGGTTATTATTATCGTTGTACCTCTGGCGATCTGGTTCGCTCGCAGCCTGAATGCACAGGAGTTCGGGGATGATCTGGCTACGGGGTTAGGTGTTACCGTTCAACGGCATCGTTCGGCGTTGTTGTTATGCAGTGTACTGCTGGCGGGAATTGCGGTCGCGGTTGCCGGAACCATTGGTTTTGTAGGCTTGATCGCTCCACATATTGCCCGGAAAATGGTTGGACGCATGTTCGGCAGTATGTTGATCGTGTCAGGTCTGGTCGGTGCTTTGCTTGTATTTGCAGCAGATTTGATTGCCCGCACCGCTTTTCTACCGCTTGATGTTCCCGCAGGGGTATTCACCGCAGGTGTAGGCGCACCATTTTTCTTGTATCTGTTGTTCAAGAATCGAAATCAGTTTTGAGGAGGAGAGAGCCGTGAGTATTCTGGAAGCCAAGGAGCTTACTATCTCCTATGGAGCAGATCCCATTATTGAGAATTTGAACCTGACCATTCCCAAGGGTCAGATCACCGTCCTAATTGGCAGCAACGGCTGTGGCAAATCCACGCTGCTGCGCACGATGGCCCGGTTGTTGAAATCCAGCTCAGGTTCGGTGCTGCTGGATGGTGAAGAGATTGCGAAGCTGCCCACGAAGGAGATTTCAAGAAGGATGTCCATCCTGCCACAGGGTCCTACCGCTCCGGAAGGCCTGACGGTGAATCAACTGGTCAAACAAGGACGTTATCCGCATCAAACATGGCTGAAGCAATGGTCTCGTGAGGATGAGCGCATGGTCAAGCTGGCACTGGAATCCACACATCTGACTGACCTCGCGGATCGGCCTGTGGATGCACTGTCCGGTGGACAGCGTCAGCGTGCCTGGATTGCCATGACACTTGCGCAGGGCACCGAAACGCTGCTGCTGGATGAACCTACAACCTATCTGGATATGACACATCAGATTGATATCCTTGATCTGCTGTTTGAGTTGAACGAACGGGAAGGACGTACCATTGTCATGGTACTTCATGACTTGAATCTGGCATGTCGGTATGCGCATCATATTGTGGCTGTTCACAACAAGTCGATCTACGCGGAAGGTAAACCAGAAGATATCGTTACACAGGAGATGGTCCGTAAAGTTTTCCAGATGGAGTGTGAGATTGCGGTCGATCCGTTGTTCGGTACACCAACTTGCATCCCGCATGGAAGAGGGAGGAAGCTGAATGGGGAACAGCGTTACACACAATTGGCTTGAAGATCAAAAAGTCCGCTCTTGATTCGTTCAATAATTATTCAGAACTCCACATCGACTCCATTGCATGGGCATACAGATAACAAATTAGGCAAGCTATTGGTTAAACCATGTCCCAGGCTTGCCTGGTTTGTTGTGCCTATTAATCGATCCCAAACCACATACGGCGACTCAAACCCACATAAAATACAATCTTATTTTTCCTTAAAAGTTTATTATTGACAATATAACTCAAATTGCCATAAAATAGATTTTGTATGATATTGATAATCATTATCAATATAAAATTACAATAAAAATTGATGAAAGTATGAGCAATATAAGTTGAATTAATCATTTACATGCAACGGAGAGGACAGAAAAAACCTGAAAAAGCGAAGCGTTCGCCTTTATCACCGGATTTCCCCTTTGTATAAGGGATTCAAAAAAAATCTGGGGATAACAGGGATTGGAAGGTTGTTCTGTCATTGTAGTGTCAGCGTAAATAATCTTTAATTCAACTTATATAGGAGCGAGTACCTTCATTCGATCGAGGAGGATTTTCAGTGTTTCCGAAAGGGATTCATAATCTGCAAAACCGACTCATTATAAGCAAAGCGAGAGAAATGGGCATCACTTGTGAGCCCCTTGTCGAAGGATGCGAAGATTTTCTGAAGCTGTCTGTAGGGGACAAGGAGATCATCATTAACAAAACCAGATCTCATCGTCTGCCGTTAATCGCTGGACTGCTCGCGAAGAACAAGCAGGCATGCAATATGTTGCTGCATGAGCAGGGGATGCCTGTACCATCGTTTATCGTGATCCCGGCGATGGGGAGCAATGCAGCAGATTTTCTAAATAGATACGGCTCCATTGTGGTGAAACCGCTGGATGCGAGCAGCAGCATGGGAGTAACGCTGGATGTGCGTACCGAAGATGAACTGGAGGCAGCCATTCATCTTGCGAGTGTCCACGGCAGCAGCATCATGTTGCAACAATATGTGACCGGAATCGATTACAGAGTGCTGATCATCAACGGTGAAGTGGCGGCTGTGAATGAGTATCGGCCTGTCTATGTTGAGGGAGACGGGACTTCAAACGTTCGGGCGTTAATCAAACAGTTGAATCAGGATCGAATTGAGATGACGTCCATTGGCGAGTATGAAGCATTTCCCGAAGTTGATGCAGAAGCTGAACGTCTGCTGGAGGTATTGCGTGCACAAGGGACAACACTGGATGAAGTACCTGCCGCCGGAAAAGAAATCGAGCTATATGATCTTCGTAACTCAGCCGCCGGAAAAATCAGCGAATTCTACAAAGATTGTACCGAAATCATTCATCCCGAGAATGCGCGAATGATCATTCAAGCGGCCAAAACGCTTCAGATTGATGTAGCAGGCATCGATGTTCGTTGTCGTGATATCCGAACTCCGATCTCTGGAGAACAGGGGGGCATTTTGGAAGTTAACGCTTTGCCGGATCTAACCCACCACGTCTTTCCCCATGGTGGAACAACTCGTGATGTAGTTCGGTTATACCTGGAATACCTGTGTCAGGAGCAACTCGAATATAAGACGTATAACAACGGCTAAAAGATGCAGAACAGAGTTACAGGCAGCTGGTTCAGCCTGAATCGATTATAAGGAGCGTTAGAGGGCTATGTCAGTAGAGGTGCAGACGGAATATCTGAAGCTGCAAAATGAGAAGGAATCCAATGCAAGATCGTACCCCAGACATTTCCCGCTAGTCATTAGCAAGGCCCATGGGGTGAAGATTACCGATACGGAAGGCCGCGTATTCTACGACTGCCTGGCTGGTGCAGGAACATTGGCGCTGGGACATAACCATGACACGGTGATCAACGCCATTCGCGATGTCCTGGATCAGCAGATTCCGCTACATACACTGGATTTGGCAACGCCGCTGAAGCTTTCATATATGCAAGAACTGTTCTCCATTCTTCCAGCAGAGATGCGAGATAAAGCCAAAATCCAGTTCTGTGGTCCAACGGGGGCCGATGCAGTAGAAGCAGCCATTAAGCTGGTCAAACATGCAACAGGTGGCAAGTCTATTCTTGCCTTTCAGGGAGGTTATCACGGTTCGACCCAAGCGACGATGTCGATGAGTGGCAACCTGAGCAAGAAACAACATCTGCAAAGCCTGCTGCCGGATGTTCATTTCCTGCCGTTTCCTTATGAATACCGCTGCCCATTTGGTGTTGGTGAAGGCATGACGGCCCGGTTAAGTTCACAGTATATCGAGAACTTGCTCGATGATTGCGAGAGCGGTATTGCTGCACCATGTGGGGTCATTGTGGAGACGGTGCAGGGAGAGGGCGGAGCGATTCCGGCGGATATCGAATGGCTCAAGGAGATGCGCCGAATCACGGCAGAGCGAAGCATTCCGCTCATTATTGACGAAGTGCAGACAGGCATCGGACGGACAGGGCGAATGTTTTCATTTGAACATGCTGGAATTGTACCCGATGTAATCATCTGCTCCAAAGCGGTTGGCGGAAGTCTGCCGATGTCTGTCGTCATCTATAAGGAGGAGCTGGATCAATGGCAGCCTGGTGCACACACCGGTACGTTCCGTGGCAATCAGCTGGCCATGGCAGCGGGACTTGCTACATTTCGTTATATCCGGGAGCAGGATATTCTACACAACGTGCATCTGCGCAGCGAGCAATTCATGAATCAACTGAATGCATTGAAAGAGCGATATGCAGAGATTGGTGATGTACGAGGCAGAGGGTTGATGATTGGCGTTGAGGTGGTTGATCCAACAGGACGCAAGGATCGTCTGGGACATTATCTGCCAAACGGGGCGCTGGCCGAGTCTATTCAACGTGAATGCTTTAAGAATGGCTTGATTGTAGAACTGGGTGGGCGTCATTCAGCTGTTGTTCGTTTTCTGCCGCCATTGAATATTACAGAGCAAGAATCGAGCGCGATCCTGGCCATCTTTGAGAAATCGGTAGCTGAAGCCATTGCCTTAGCAACGGCGGCATGTTGAAGCTGTCACTGATGAAGAGGCATGCAGTATTATTCGCGATTCTGCTCGGTGCCTTTTCGCTGGTGCTGACCAACAGTGCATTTAACCTGCTGCTGCCTTATTTCGTGCAGTACTATCAGATCTCTACGACAGCAGGAGGATGGATCATCGCGCTGTACATGCTCGCCATGACGTTAACGATGCCGCTGGCTTCCCTGATTGTGGACCGACTGGGACGTAAGCAGACGTTTATGCTGGGGATTAGTATCTATGGACTGTTCTCGGTGGCAGGTGCGTTGTTATATCACTCCATCGAAGTCCTCTTGCTGGTTCGTTTCATGCACGGCGTTGCCGCGGGGCTAATGATTCCGTTATCACTTGTGCTGCTGTTTGATGTATACGGACCGGAGGTGCGAGGACGAATTACTGGAGCGTGGGGCTTGCTGCTTATGCTGGCTCCGGCTGCCGGGCCTACTCTGGGTGGATTCATCATTCAGTATGGACGGCTTGAAATGTTGTTCTGGCTCAATGTGCCACTGGCAGTGTTCTCGTTCATTGGGTGCGTTCGAGTCATTCAGCCCTATATCCCTGCCCGCAGGAAAAAATGGCATCCATCCAGTGTGATAATGCTGATCAGTGCTGTAGGTGCTCTTAGTCTGGGGGTACAATTGTACGCGAGTCCTGTTGTGGTGGTATGGGTACCTTGGCTGCTGATTGCACTGGGTGTGCTATTACTCATTCGTTTTATCCAGACAGAGAACGGTCGCAAGGAACCATTGATCCGATACCAGTTGCTGCGGCGTAATGCTGTATTTCCACTGACCGTGCTGATCTCGACGATTCAGGATTGTGTGATGTTTGGCGTGATCTTTGCATTGCCGTTGTTGTTCCAGGATGTCTTCCACTTGTCACCAGCCCTATCCGGTGCGCTGTTCATTCCCTTATCCATCTGCACAAGTCTGTTCATGTGGATTGGCGGCAGCTTGCTGGACCGAGGTCGGTCCATACATTTTATCGCATGGGGCACGTTGCTGGTGTCGATATCCATTCTGTCGTTTGCGGTTCTACCCATGGGAGCATCGATCTGGATCATCGGTATGCTCATGGCGTGCCGGGGAATTGGCGTTGGTCTGTCAGGCATGAGTATCTCTGCTATTGGTTTACAGGCTTTACCGGAGGAAGACATGCATGAAGGCTCGGTGTTATCGACCACAATTGAGCGGCTCGCTTCTTCGTTTGCGGTGATGGGCATGACCTTGTATTACGATATGCGCTGGCAATGGCTTGCCGGGGCAGGAACGTCCATGGAGATGGCCAAATGGGGAGCGCTCAAAGAGATCTGTATCGGCCTTGGATGCGCCATTCTGCTTACACTTCCCCTGGTCTTACTTATAACCCGAAAGAAGGTTGGCATCATTGTTCGAGATGGAAAACAAGCTCCGGTCTGAAGCTGAGCAGCAGGCTCATGAACATTCATGCAAACTGCTGCTGAACTGTTATATCCGTGAGCTTGCGCTAGAGAAGAAAAGCGATCTTCGGATCAATCCGACTACGCTGACGTACGCTGTTGCTTTTCAAGCCAGCGGGGTGACGGTGACAGGACGGCTATCCTATTACTCGGTCATGGGGGAGCATGAATACCTCAGCATGGAATCTGACGGAGAAGCGGTGCATTATCGCGACCTGGTTCGCTGGATCACATGTGAGCTAAGTGGAGATGGGGCACAGGGAGCGAGTTCGGATCAACATGGAATGCTGAAGAGTGCGATAGAGATGAAGAGTTCACTTGAGGTGGATATTGCACATCCATGGGGTGAGAATACGAATCGTGTAAAGGCAGCGTATGCCAGAGATTTTGCACAAAAGGTAGATAACAGTGTGCGTAACCTTACGTTGTATATCGAACAAGCAGCCGGACTCGACATTCACGATTATCGCACATCGGAACAGTCTCTGTTGTATGGTCATCCGTTTCACCCGTTCCCGAAGAATTCCAAAGGCTTCAGCGAGCAGGATGTTCAGAAGTACAGTCCGGAGCTACGCACATCGTTTCAACTCTGTTATATCGCCGTGAGGCAGGACGTCTACGTGCAGGAATGGGTGGATGACGAGGCGGTAATGGATTTGCATGATCTCCTGCGGAGCCATGTGGAGCCTATCTTAAAAGAAAAGAGTGGAATGTATGGGCTGCTGCCCGTCCATCCATGGCAATATGCGTACATATCACAGTTGACCGAGGTACAGTCTTATATTCGAGATCAAAAATTAATTCTGCTCGGCAGTGCGGGGCCAACCGTCTATCCAACTTCTTCGGTCCGTACAGTCTATATTCCGGCATGGAACTGCAATATCAAGCTGTCACTGAACATGCAGATCACCAACATGATCCGCACCAACAGTGCTGAGCAGATGCGCAGAACACTGGATGCCTCCAGATACGTCAGCCAGCATGACTGTTTCGGTGCTGAACCGCACACCCATATTGCGTATGAGACAGGTGTAGCGACTTGTGCTTTTGATGATGAAGAGTTAACCAGTCTGTTTACGATAGCTTATCGTCCCATTGAGTTCGACCCTGCGAATACGTATGTCTTATCCAGTCTGGTTGAAGCACCGCTTCCTGGGATGCGGTCGCGACTGATGACGATGCTGGGTGGTGGACGTGACATAGCTGAGCGCTGGCTGGATCGTTATCTGGCATGTTCTCTGCTGCCGATTGTACGGGCGGCGGGTGAGAAAGGCATTCATTTTGAAGCCCATTTGCAGAATACCCTTGTGACATTGGAGGATGGGTTGCCTGTGGATTTTATCGTCCGCGATCTGGAAGGGGTCAGCGTGGATGAGGAACTTATCCGTGAGCAGGACCGTGAAGCATCCGATCTGTTGTTCTATTCACGAGAGAAAGCCTGGGCGCGGACTTCTTACTATTTTATCGTCAATCATCTGGGTTCTCTGATCCATGCAATGGCGCGAGATGTGAACGTACCGGAGGAGCATTTTTGGAAGCAGGTACGTGAGGTACTTGTAGATGAACTGGAACGAACGAGCAATGATTATGTGCGACATCTGCTGACGACGGATGCATTTCTGGCCAAACAGAATTTGGTGAGTTGTCTAAGAGGTATCAGCCAGACCCCGGCATACGTGCCGGTGAGCAATGTAATGAAACGAATAGGGAGTGAAGTGCGTGGGAGTCGTGGGATACAGGGCTGAAGCAGGCGGCAGGACAGAAGCAGTCTACGTGGGTGTACAGGAACGGATCATGCGGCAGACACTGGAGGCGATGTGGTTCGAAGGCATCTTGGACAGTCATGTAAGCGGGAGCGAATGGCGAACCGAGGGACTTACATCGTCAGGAAAACCTGTGGCGTACACGTGTGAAGCCGAGCGGAAGTTTTCATTTGGCCGGGTGAAGGTGAAGAAGGGAACGATTCAAAGGGAAGGCGTCCGCTGCACCGATCTGGATCTGTTTTTGGAAGAAATTGTGCTGAACGCGTTGAAGGGTGCGAATGTGACGGCTTTTATCCAGGAACTACTCGAAACGATGGCAAAGGACAGCCAGTGCCGGGCTATATTGCCCTTGAACATTCCGAGTAAAGATCGTCATTATGATGCGCTCGAAAGTCACATGACCGACGGTCATCTGTACCACCCGAGCTATAAGTCGAGGTTGGGATTTTCCCTGAAAGATAATCTGGCTTATGGCCCTGAATTTAACTCGGAGGTTGCATTAGTCTGGGTTGCTGTGAAAAAAGAATTCGCTCAGACCGCTGTATCCGCGGGGTATAGCTCTGATGAACTGGTGGGGCAACATCTGACCGCAGAGGATATGCAGCGATTTCAACAGATCCTGCAACAAGATAGCTTAGTAGGCTCTAGCGTTGGTGGCAAAGGCAGCAAGGTTGATGGGGAAATAGGAGGTTCTGACGCGGATGATCGCTATGTATTCATTCCGGTTCATCCATGGCAGTGGGAGCATCAGTTGGAATCGGTATTTGCCCGTCAACGGATGGATGGGGACATCGTGTATCTTGGTCCATCGTCTTCGCCCTATCGTGCGCAGCAGTCGATCCGTTCGCTGTCGAACCGGGTGAACCCGGAAGCCCCATACATCAAGCTGGCACTCAGTATTACCAACACGTCGAGCACACGTATTCTGGCACAGCATACGACCCAGAACGCACCGCTGATCAGCGATTGGCTGGAAGAACTCGTTCGTGAGGATGAGCTGTTGCAGCAGGTGCAGTTTGGCATTTTAAAAGAAATCATGGGACTGTCATTCCGTTATGAGCAGTTGCCTGCAACCCAATATGGACGAGCCTACGGCACACTTGGTGCGATCTGGCGGGAGAATGTATCGGTTCATCTGAAGGAAGGTGAGACGGCGTGGCCGCTCAATGCATTGATGTTGGTGCAGCTGGATGGTGTTCCATTTATTCAGGATGCTGTAGAACGACATGGTGTGGAGAAGTGGAGCGAGGCCCTTGTTCGCACGGTTACACTGCCGATTATACATTTGCTCTACGCACACGGGATTGCGCTGGAATCCCATGCCCAGAATATCATTTTGGTGCTGGAAGGTGAACTGCCGAAACGAATCATGATCAAGGATCTACATGATGGTGTTCGCTATGTGCCGGATCAACTCTTGTACCTGGAAAGAGCACCAAAACTGAATCCAGAGCCGGAAACTCATCGCAAGTTCAATCGGTATTCATTCATCTATGCCGGCGATGTGTCGGAAGTCCGTGACTATACGTATGATGCATTCTTTTTTATCTGCATGACAGATATTGCATTGGCCTTTGAGAAGTTTGGTCTGTCGGAAGAAGCGTTCTGGCAGCTATGTGCAGGTGTGATTGTGGATTATCAGCGAGAGCACCCGGAATACGCAGAGCGGTTCATTGCATTTGACCTTTTTGCCGAAGATGCACTGATCGAAGAGATGACCAAGCGCCGTCTGTATGGGGATGGGGAGTTATATTTTCGCAAGGCGAGCAATCCACTCAAGGTATCAAAGGATGCACTTGAATCAAAGAGAACACCCGAATTAAAGGGAATCGTCGAATGAGAATTAACACGCTGAAGGAAAAAATTGCACGCAAACAGCCCGTATATGGCCTTTTTGTATCCATACCACACCCGGTCATCATCGAGATGATCGGACATGCGGAATATGACTTTGTCATTATTGATCTGGAACATGCCGCAACATCCATGGAGCAGGTGGAAGAGTTGGTTCGTGCGGCGGAACTGGTCGGCCTAACCCCGCTGGTACGTATCTCGAAAGTGGAACGAGCGGAGATTCTGAAGGTGCTGGACTGTGGCGCACAAGGTATCGTCATTCCGCATGTCGAGCAATTGGAGCAGGTGGAGGAAGCGGTTCGTCACGCCTACTATCATCCGGTTGGCACGCGTAGCTTGAATAGCGGTCGTCCCGGTGTATTCGGGAAATATCCGCTCACGGAATACATTGGGGAAGCGAACGAACAAGTGATGGTTGTACCCCTGATCGAAAGTGTGAAGGGCGTTCGGCAAAGTGCACAGATTCTGTCTCACCCTCAGGTGAGTTTTGTATTGGAAGGGGCGGCGGATCTGTCGCAATCCCTCGGTGTGCCATGGCAGACGGAGCACCCGGATGTGAGACGTGCGCTGGATGAATTACATGCTACCGCCCAGCAGTGCGAAGTACCTTATGCTACGGTCACTAGAGGCGTAGAAGACATGTCCCTATGGGCTGAGCGGGGAGTACATATATACGTGCTTGGTGATGATCGGAATACGGCTTTTCGGGCTTATGCCCAAAAACGGAATGACTACAGGAATGCGGGTGGGCAGATATGAAACCTAGTGTATGGCATGCGATTGATGAACTACAACGCGGGATGGAAGAACCGGTATGTGCGTACGTCTATGATCTGGCTGGAATTCAGGAACAGGTGCGTCAGATGTTGGGCAGCATGCCCCGGAACACACAATTGTTCTACGCGATCAAGGCGAATCCAGATCCGCGAATCATTGAGGCGTTGCTTCCATTTGTGAAGGGTTTTGAAGTGGCTTCGATTGGAGAGCTACTCAAGGTTAGAGCTGTAAGCCGAGAGGTTCCGATTCTGTTTGGAGGTCCGGGTAAGAAAGAGAGCGAGCTTCGGCTGGCAATCGAGCATGGCGTGAGCTACATCCATGTGGAGAGTCTTTTGGAGCTGCGGCGCATCATTGCGATTGCGAAAGAGCGAGAGAAGGAGCATGTGCACAAGCAACAACAGGGTCAAGCGCAGGAGGTTCGCATTCTGCTCCGTATCAATCTGCGGAGCAGTACGTTGCCTCGGACGAAGATCGTTATGGGCGGTGGGCCAAGTCCTTTTGGCATCGATGAGGAGGCAGTGGAAGAAGCCATTGAACTCATTCGTGTGGAAGGCGCGGGTGTGGTTCGGCTGAGCGGATTCCATTTTCATTCCTTGTCCAACAATATGGACGCCAGGCTGCATGCCGAGATGATTGAGCTGTATTTGCAAAAGGTGGAGCAGTGGCAGCAGCAGTATGATCTTCCTGTGGAAGTGGTGAATGCAGGAGGCGGATTCGGGGTGACTTACGACGGTAGCCCCGGATTCGACTGGCCATTATTCACTTCCCTGCTGGAGCAAAGTGAAGCCAGACAGCGCCTTGTTTCACGCGGAGGCCAGCTGTATTTTGAATCGGGTCGACTGCTGGTGGCAGACCACGGGTATTATGCAGCAGAGGTTACGGATATCAAAACTTCTCATGAGCAGTATTTTGCCGTGTTAAGGGGAGGTACGCACCATAATCGTCTGCCTGCTTCATGGGGACATAACCACCCGTTTCAGATTATGGCGACAGATCGCTGGAAACACTCGTTTGCCCGGCCAGAGGTAAGAGATCGTCGAGTTCATGTGGTAGGTGAGCTATGCACACCCAAGGATCGCATGCATTCCGATGCGGAGGTAGCACTGCTGCGCGTGGGAGATATTGTTTTGTTTGAAAAGTCTGGAGCTTATTGCTGGACCATCTCGCATCATGATTTTCTGGGGCATCCGCACCCGGCATTCCATTATCTAACGGAGGACAATAATCATGTCAACACTGATGAAGCGTTCCAGTCTGCAAGCCGCTGAACGCCGGATTATGGCGGATCTGATGAATTCTTTCTTGGCGGAGCAATTGCTTCCTCTGGAGGGTTATCCGTTCATTGATTTTGCTACGGCACCTGCACCGTTCCGTCGATTGTATAAAGAATATGACAGCGAAGAGCACAATCATAATGTAGCTTCTCGCTATAGATTATACACTCAAGGCGTGCTGTGTTTGGTTGAAACAGGAGTAAGACAGGAGACTCAATGGGTTCAGGGTTCACCATTCTACGAGGAGAAACCAGATGGAAGCTGGGTTCTTCTTGATTCTCCGGTAGAGGTTGGACGTGCCGTGTTACAGAAGGCTTTGTCGGATGAAGCCTATGCGCAGCCTGGAGTGGCGGAGTTCCTTGCTAGTCTGGACATTGCTGTGGAGCAGTATGCTCTGGGCTGGGAACAAGTCCAGTATCTGTCCACCAACGTCCCAGCTTCTGCTTATGAATGGTTTATCAAGGGTGAACGCGTTGCGGCATTGCGTGATCGTCCATTTCACCCATCGTCCAAAGCCAAAGTGGGATTCAATGCAGAGGATGTCACACAGTATGCAGCAGAGTTCGGGAAGGGAATCTCACTGCGCTGGGTGGCTATACGGCTGGATGCCACGCAGCAAGGTTGTGAAGATGGATTGTCCATTTTGGACGTGTTAGACGATGTTCAGCGTGGAGTAGTGGAAGCCGAGTTTGCCCGCAAAGGGATCACGTTGGACGAATATCTGCCGATGCCTGTTCATCCGTGGCAATTGCAGCATGTGATTCTGCCCCGCTTCACCGGAGAGGTCGAGGAAGGCAGTATCATTGTATTGGATGTAGAAGTGGGAGAGGTACAGGCTACATCCTCTCTACGCTCGATGGCCCCGTCAACCGAGTCCACTCGGATGCTCAAGCTTCCGGTTAGTGTGCTGTCGCTGGGGGCAGCTCGTTATCTTCCGGTAGTGAAGCTGCTGAATGGTCTTGCTGGAGAACGTATGCTAAGGCAAGCTGTAGCTTGTGACGAGACGTTGAAGGACAAGGTGTATATGTGCGAAGAGCAGAACTGGTGGGGTTTCATGCCAGAATCGATGGGACTGTTCGATGATCATCCCCGGCATCTGGCTGCACAGATTCGTGTGTATCCCGCTGAATTGCTGGGTGAAGTCTACAAAGTAATTCCAATGGCCGCACTGGGTGTGAATCTGGAAGGGCATCATCTATTGACGGAGATCCTGGGTGATAACCTGAGCAGCACGGATGTTCTCGACTTCTATACCAGTATAGCTACTACGTTCTATGATATCGTGATGCGTCTGTTCAAGGTAGGCGTTGTGCCTGAGATTCATGGTCAGAACTGCTGTCTGGTGTTACGGGATAATCAGGTAAAGGGTCTTTTGTTCCGCGATCATGATTCGGTGCGTTTGCATCAGCCTTATCTGGACAAGCACGGCATTGCAGACCCTGCCTACCATATTCGACCTGGCTACTCGAACAGCTTGTATAATGAGACGGTTCAGAAGCTGATCTTCTATGTGCAGTCTTTGGGGACGCAGGTGAATCTGGCTGCGATCATGGAGGCATTGAGCGAGGTGTATCACATCCCGGAAACGAAGTTATGGGAGATCACGGAGCAGGCTTGGAAGGAAGCGCTGCAACATGTGCAGCTTCCCGAATCCGATCGGGCCGCGCTCGCTCATGCGATATTTGAGAGCAGGGAGTGGCCCGTGAAGTTAGTTGTCCGTCCGCTGCTTGAAGCGGATGGGGTGCCAGGCGCGATGCCATCGGGCAAAGGCATAGGGTGGAACCCTTTTTACAAGGGATAGAAGTAGAGTATGGTCGGTGTAGGAGTGTAGAGAGAAGAAGTGGCGTGCTAAAGGATCGATATAGAAGGTGACCCGTTTGAGGGGTTGCCTTTTTGCTTTGTTGTTATTGAGTTCGAATGCCAGAAGGGAATAAAATGTTCATCATTATGGCTAAAAAATCTTGCGAAATGGAGGTACAGGGAAGAGACTGGTGGTATAATCGGGTTATGTGTTACAGTCATACTTGAATACTTCCGAAAAGGTTTTCGTAAAAAGCGATATTTAGTGTTGTAACCGTAATCATAATTTACTTGAAGAAAGTGAGAATCTACCATGAATCAGAAGAGGCTTTTTAATAATGGATGGCAATTTGCGAAAAGCAAGCTGGATGTTACGGAACCTGCGGGTCTGGTATATGAACCTGTGGAACTTCCCCATGATTGGCTGATATATAATACGCTTGAACTGTATGAAGACAGCATTGGATGGTACCGTAAGACGTTCCATTACACGAAGGATGAGCAGCAGCTTTTGCTCTGTTTTGATGGCGTATACATGGATTCTTCGGTGTATGTGAACGGGCAGTTGGTTGGGGAGTGGAAGTATGGCTATTCTGCTTTTGAACATGAGATCACGAACGCACTGGTGGAAGGCGACAATGAGATTGTGGTCAAAGTGGTGCATCAGAGCCCGAACAGCAGATGGTATTCCGGAGCCGGAATCTATCGCCATGTGTGGCTGAAAACGAGAGACCGCAACCATATTGTTACGGATGGAACGTATGTATCGATTCAGCAGCAGCCGGATGGCTGGCAGGTGGAAGTGGATACCGAGCTCAACCTGGAACAGAATCAGCAGGCAGAGCTGGTGCATACGATCTTGTATGAAGGTCAGGTGGTGGCATCCAGCCAAGCGAATGTTACGGCTTCGGTGGTTGAAGAAGCGGTTGTAGCGACAGATAGCCAACAGCTTATTGTTGTGAATCCTAACCTGTGGAGCCCGGATGCACCGCATCTGTATGAACTGGTGACGGAGCTGCGATTGACCTCGGATGATCAGGAACATCGGACAGTGGAGTCGGTATCACAGCGCATTGGATTCCGGGATATCAAGCTGGATGCCAATGAAGGGTTCCACCTGAACGGGGTCAAGATGAAGCTGAACGGTGTGTGTGAACACCATGATCTCGGGGCGCTGGGAGCGGCGTTTAACCTGACGGCACTACGCAGAAGATTTGTTTTGCTCAAAGAAATGGGCGTTAACGCCATCCGCACCGCGCATAATATGCCTGCCAAAGAGTTCATGGAACTCGCCGATGAGATGGGTATGCTGGTTGTATCGGAAGCCTTCGATATGTGGGAACGTGCGAAAACGCCATACGATTATGCGAGATTTTTCCCGGAGTGGGTGCATACCGATGTGAAGAGCTGGGTGAAGCGCGACCGTAACCATGCCAGTCTGATCATGTGGAGTATCGGGAACGAAATCTACGATACCCATGCGGATGAGCGTGGACAGGAAGTAACTCGGATGCTGATGGATTATGTGCTGGAATTTGATCCAAAAGGTAATGCTGGCGTGACGATTGGTTCGAACTACATGCCTTGGGAAAATGCACAAAAATGCGCAGATATCGTGAAGCTGGCAGGTTACAACTACGCGGAGAAATATTACGACAAACATCATGAAGAGCATCCAGACTGGATCATCTATGGTAGTGAAACGTCTTCTGTGGTGCAGAGTCGTGGCATTTATCACTTCCCATTCGAACAGCCGATTCTGGCAGATGATGACGAGCAGTGTTCGGCTTTGGGTAACAGTACGACGAGTTGGGGCGCGAAGTCGGCAGAATACTGCATTTTGGCAGAGCGGGATACGCCGTATTCACTGGGTCAGTTCCTGTGGACTGGATTCGATTATATTGGAGAACCGACACCGTATCATACGAAGAATTCGTATTTTGGACAGCTGGATACAGCAACGTTCCCGAAAGACTCCTATTACATCTACCAAGCGGCTTGGACGGATTATAAGAAAAGTCCGATGGTTCACCTGTTCCCTTATTGGGATTTCAGCCCGGGTCAGATCATTGATGTACGCGTGTGCAGCAACGCACCTAAGATTGAGCTGCAACTCAATGGCAAAACCATTGGCACGTACGATATCGATCATGCCAATGGAACACAGCTGTCTGGCTGGTGGAAAGTGCCGTACGAAGAGGGTGAGCTAAAAGCGATCGCTTACGATGAGAACGGGCAGATCATTGCAACCGATGTGCAAAGATCCTATACGGATGCGAAGAAGATTCGTCTGAAAGCGGATCGGGAGCAGCTGCAAGCCAGTGGCACAGACCTGATTTTTGTAGAAATTGATGTGGAAGATGAAGCGGGTAATCCCGTGCACAATGCGAACAACCGCGTGCAAGTTCAGGTGACTGGTGCAGGACGATTACTGGGTCTGGATAACGGAGATAGTACGGACTATGATCCATACAAAGGGTTGAGCAGAAGACTATTCAGCGGCAAACTGATGGCTATCATCGGAGCGACAAATGAACCTGGAACGGTGCGGATTGAAGTTTCTTCCGAAGGGTTGGAAGGAGCTACGGCTGAATTTGAATCTCTAGTTGTGGCGGCTGAACTTAATGATGAGAAAGAAGTACAACCTGTCTTCATGAACAATGAAGAACGTCCGGTGCTAACTGGCAACGCTCAGGAGATTCCTTTGCGGAAAATTGAGATCATCAGTAAAGCAGGACAGTTGCTCGATCCATCTAACCCGGAGCTGGTCGTAACCGCCAAGCTGTATCCGGAGAACACTTCCTACCGAGATATCGAGTGGGCTGTTGTGAATGATGCGGGGATCGAGTCCAACATTGCCAAAGTGGAAGTTGTTCAAGCAGAAACGGGCGACAATGGTGAGCATCAACATGCGGTGAAGGTATCGGCTATAGGTGACGGGGAGTTCCGGCTTCGCGCAACCAGTACCAACGGTACGGATAAAACGAAACTCATCTCCCAGCTGGAATTCAAGGCGGACGGTCTCGGCACAGCGTACAAAGATCCATACGGCTTCATCACGGGCGGACTGTACGATTACACCAAAGGTGAGGTTGGTAACGGCAATGAGCGTGGGGTAGCGACAAGTCGGGATGGGGAAACCCATGTGGGCTTCCGCAATATTGACTTCGGGCCATATGGCTCCGATACGATTACCATTCCAATCTTTACGTTGTCCACGGAGGACTACTTCATTCAGATCTGGGAAGGTATGCCGGATGAAGAAGGAAGTACGATGATCGCGGATGTAGTGTATGACAAAGAGTCCATCTGGAATGTGTACCAGGAAGAGACGTACCAATTATCCAAACGTCTTAGCGGAATTACGTCGATCTGTTTTGTGCTGAAGCAGAAGATTCATATTAAAGGCTTCTCCTTCGAACGTCAGAGTCGTGCCTTTGAACAGAACGCGGCTGCATCCTGTGACCATCTCTATGGAGATACGTTTAAAATTGAGGGTGACCGTGTTGAAGGCATCGGGAACAATGTATCACTGGAGTTTGAAAACATGGACTTTACGGCAGAAGGCACATCGAAGCTCGTGATCTACGGCCATTCACCGATTGATAAGAATACGATTCATATTCGCTTCGCAGGTGCGGACGGACAGAGCAACCAGTTGGTTGAGTTCACACAGTCGAGTGGATACGAAGAACGGGTGTTTGAGCTTGAGCAGGTGAAAGGTGAGCAGAAAGTAAGCTTTATCTTCCTGCCCGGCAGTCAGTTTGACTTCGGTTGGTTCCGATTCGAGAAATAAATGTGATGGAAATATAAAGACCCTTCAAGCAGGCATCAGTTCATGGGAACGTGGATCTGAATCGCTTGCGTGAAGGGTTTTTCTTGTATGTAGATGTAAGAGACAACATCAATGAGACTGCTCAGCTTCAATTGAGAGATCTAAGTGATGACCTATTCTGCTATAGATGTACAACTTAATATCCGTGTCTTGTAATGCAAGCAGATTAATCGTTTTATCACTATTTCTACGGATAGATGTTTCCATGGGTTCACTTACTTCGTTTACATACAACTTCACATATACCTTGTGGTTGCTGTTGTTTTCAATCGATATGTTGGCATGTGTCCCATTGGAAGCCACCATTGTGAAGCTGCCGTCGTATGCGGAACGACCTTCATGTTGAGTTGGGGCAATGAGCAGAACAGGTGTAGATGTTAGGAAGGAGCGCTCCATGTCATGAGCTAGTCCGGTTGATTGCCACTCATTTGTTGAAGTTAGAGCCGCTGTATTTGCAGAATGGGTTGATAGTAGTACAGATAGAGCGAGTGCTACACCGAGCATTGTTTTTAACGTCATTAAATTAACCCCCTGCTGAATGATAAATCACTAAAATTTTGGTTCCTGTTACCTATACATTTCTATGATTCTAAACGTTCGGGACAACGAGGGAGTTACGGATAAATGACAAATTAAGCATAATCATGTAACAAAGGATAGTATTGAACCGTTTCATAGATGAGGTGATAAAATGAAAAGTATGCTTATCCTATCGTTAGCTTTAATGCTATTAACTGCCTGTCAGGCAAATGATCCAACAACGAATGCTTCCGGAATTACGCAAGCTTTTCCAGAAATTATTGAGCCGCATAATCCAGAGCAAGCAGAGCAAAGCGGGGATGTGGTTGTGCTTCATGGAGGCATACGGAACGAAGATAAGTGGAACACATTTATGAAAAATGTGGAGAAAAAACAGCAGGATCAGGTTCGTGTAACGATGTATACCATTGAAGGTGGGCCCATTATCCATGAATTGATCTATGATGGTACAGCTATTCAATCGACTTACGATAACTCAAGGGATGCCTATGGCTCCAAAGAGGGAATGAAGACCGACACCTGCAAAGGGATCGGGACAATGAAGAGTGAGCAGGGACATATTTTTTACGTGTTAACCGGGTGTGAGAAGGAAGAGAACCCTTTTTGGATGCCTAAGCTTTAAATGAGATGTATCCATATTTTAAGCAGAAGTAAGAGTCCAAAAAAACGTGCACGAATATGCAAAATATCTGGCTAATGAATGTTTCCTGACTATTGAATCTTTAACGAGAAAATGAATCCTCCGTTTGATTCCAATCGGACTCTTCACTTGTTAAAATTTAGGTATAACTACTACGGTCAGGTTGGCGGTGATAAGGAAATGCAGCGAATCGAGGTACATCCCGATCTATTGGAGGAAAAGGCCCGGTTGGTCCAGCAGAAGAAACAGGAACTGGAGCGAATGGTCTGGGAACTGGAGAAATCCATCTATATGTTGCAATCCGATTGGTCGGGTGTGACAGGAGAGCGTTTCTTCTGGGATTTTATGCAGGTGAAAGAAGTGTTCCCGACTACACTCGGGCTGTTGGACGAAATCCAGAAAGAGTTTACGTTTATCGCCATGAACTTCAGAACAACGGATGGCACAGGAGAGGTTGCGCTATACATTCCAGAGGAGCTAAAGCGAAATTTCGCTGTAGGGCTGCTTGATAAATCAGTAGGAGAAACAATAACGGGAATGGGCCAGACGGCAGAAGCTTTCTTCGATAACCCGTTCAGTACATTAAGCAGTGTGGCATATGCCATGACAGTGGGCAAAGTTGTAGACGTTGGGCGTGGTATTCAGTTTGCATGGGATACCGCCTGGGGCACGGGAACGGCGAGGTCAGATATAGAGAAATTTGTAGAAGAGCAGAAGAAGCAGATCGATGAGAGTGGAGCAGGGTATTACGGTGGAGCGATGACGGGGCAGGCTCTGGCGTATGTTTTGTTTGGCAAAGCATTTCGTTCGAAGGACGACATTGGATCATCAGGTGGAGGCAAGCCGGAGAAAGGGAAAGGAAATGAGGGGGCAGGACAAGCTTCGAATGTCGGTAGTATAGTTAGGGATGGAAATAAAACAAAATATACGAATATGGCTAATAATGAATTAACTTGGGTTGATCAGCATCCCAAGAATATTAATCGTGATATTGATAGCTTTTTAGATAGCTTGGATGTTGGCAAGGCTACTGAAGCAAAAGTTGCTGATTTCGTAAGAAAAGAGCAGGAGGTTACGGGTTTTGGGCAAAAAGTTCTAAAGGAAAATGGCGAAGCTGCTGGAGATTTAGATGTAGTGACAAAAAATGCAATAATTGAGGTAAAAGCATCAATTAAGGCAGTAAAAGAAGATCAGTTTAATAAATTGGTAAATGAAAATCATGATTTCTTTTTTAATCCAGAACAAAAGAAGGTAATCCTTTACATTGATAAACCATTGATAAATTTGAGACCAGAGAATGCCAAGATGCTAGAAGACATTAGAAAGCAAGGAGTAACAATTGTTAACTCATTAGAAGAGCTAAAGGGGATAATAAATTAATGGGAACTTCAGCATATATCTTAATGGATCACAGAAAATATACAACTGAAAAACTATTGGCTGATTCAATAGTTGCAGCATTTAATGCTGATGCAATGCTCAACTTTTACAACAGTAAAAATTATTCAATGGATGGTCAATTTCTATCTACTACAATGAATATTAGTCATAAATTGGTTAAAGAAAACGGATGTTCATTTATATATTACGTAGATGCAACAGATAATCCGAGTATAGAATTTTACTATAATGAGGATGTTGGATTAGAACAAAATAGAAAAATTTGCAAAGTTGGTTGCATTGAGGAAATATACGGCGTTCAAGAACTTATTTTTAATTTTATTTACGAATATCTCAAGCTAAACCCCGAAGATTATTTTTGGGTCACAGATTATGATTGGGTCTACAGTTGGGAAGATATGAAGAAATTAAAATCGTTACCGTATCACCCAGATTGGTGCTATAAGAACCCAAAGCTTGATTCAAATGAAACGTAACAAACAAAGTTAAGATTAAAGTTATATAGTCATTTCTACCAGACGAAAAGTAGAGTTGCTTGAACTAAAAGGTAGGTTAAACATGAATAAAGATTTTCTTTACACTAAGCCCTATGATCCGGGGATAATAGACGATACACCAGTGGACCTCGAATCGTGGTTTCTAGATGATTCAAGAGAGAGGATGGAAGAGAAATTAAGAAACATTTCTCTGAATGACCTAATCATTGAGTTAATTAATATATTTAAAGACGGCGATCCGAATTATCAAGTTCTCTTAGGGTTAATAGGAGAAAAAGTAGTTAAGGAGGCTAGAGAAGACAATATTGTCTATTATCTAGGTGATATTTTGCGTTCTGACGACGATATAAAGAGAATTGAGATTGAAATTGATGATGAGGATCAGAATATAAAGAAGATGAATATTTTTGTTATGCCAGCCGCGCTTTTGGTACTTCAAAAGGAGATAACTAGCCTGTGTGTTGATATTCAAACTCAAAAAACAAGCAATTACTTATCAATCTCTATTAAAGATAAGATGATAACCTTATTTTCAATTTAAGAGAGAAGACTGTCATACTAACTTATAATCCTAATTGATAAAGTGAAAAGATGGTATGAGTTGCACATATCTATGCATGATTTAAAGTCATATCATTAAGCACTTCTACCAGACCACAAGTAGAGGTGCTTTTTCCTATGAAATCAAACAAATAATGAAATCTTCCACAGATTGGTCGATAATATAGAAGAAGCAATTTTCAGCTCACCATATACATAGAGAACGATCCACAACCATCCTACACCCACACGAGGTACATTCATGAAACAAGGCATATATGAACAGCTTATCAACACCATCACCAGACAAGAGATTTCGGCGCTGGACCCGGATGTGTATCACATTGGGACCGAGAAGCTGGATGCAGAGGAAGCACGCAAACTGTTGTCCACGTATTTGGCGGCGGTGACCCGGCGAGCGCTCAAGATTGTACGGGAACAGACAGAAGATAAGACAGCAGTGTTGGCGCAGATTCGAACGTGTAATGAGATTATTGCTACCCTGAAAGGCACGCTTGGGGAAGAAGAATACAACGAATTGCAACTGGATGAGCAGGGGGAAGTGTTGACCCATGTGTATTCCAAGCTGAACAGCATTCGTGCGGTCCGGGATACCAAAATCGTTCGTCCAGATACGCCGATCTCCCAAAGCTCTTTATTCACAGGTGCGAAGTCCGAGCCGAGTATGTTATTGGAGTTGCAAAAGGAGATCGTGACAGCCGATAGGATCGACTGGCTGGTATCATTTATCAAGTTCAGTGGGCTTCGCCTACTTCTGGAAGCTGGTCTCGGAATTGTAAAATCTCAAGGAAGAAGCCAAACTCAGTCCGGGCTTCTTTTATCTCTGTAAAGATTGGATATAAGAATGATTAAAATACCAATGACCATTATAATAATATTTATTGTTTGGTATGGAGTGAATTCTTCAATAGTAATAAAAGCTAAACCTATAGCAAATACTATAGTCCCAAGAAACATAAGCCATTTTTTTATGGATGATCTGCACATAATTTTCATCGCCTCCTTGCTTGAATATATTGATGTTATAACAATTAATGGAATTTACTTAAATTATAACCTATGATTGGTACACCCAGAAGTGACATGAGGTAATGATATATCCTGAAATGAATTGTTTACTGTTTTTTTAACATTATATTACTGTATATGGAGGATATCGTTTTGAAAAAAATTATCATTGTTACAATGGTAGGAACCTTGTTGTTGTCTGGATGTCGAGTTAATAATCAGTCTTCTAGTCCAGCCAAGATTGAGGAGAACACGTCTAAAGAGAGTGTGTCAACATCAGTTGAATCTACTCCCAATACACTATTATCCGAGACTTCAGATAAGAAAGTCGCTGTTTATGGTATTCAGGAGAAAGGGGACTTGTTCTCGTTACTTGATGTAGTCATAAATGGAGAAACGAAAACATTTGATTGGAGTAATGTAACAAATCCCTCTTTTTATCCTCAAATTTCTGTCACTGATTTAAATGGAGATGGAGAAGATGAGATTGTTATTGATGTAACCAAAGGTACAGGGACTGGAATACACGATTCAGAAGTACATGTCCTTAAAGAAGACTTCACAGAAATCCCTGTAACGGATCCGAAAGAATTCGTTCAAAACAATATTAAAGTTGATCTAAAAACTGATAAAGATATTCGGCAATACACTGTTTCGGTTGATGGACAGGAGTATTCATTTGAATTTAGTGAAAGTGACTCAAGCGAATGGTTTGAACAACCAACGGTTCAAAATATAATACGATACGGAATTAAGGATAATGATCTTATTGCAGAGCTACCTATTCAGATTTCTGCAGGAAACTATTTAGGAGATGCAATCGTTAGATATGCGTTGGTTAATGGAAAGTTAGAACCATCCAAAATAGAGATTTCAAAAGAAGGAAGCTCATTATGAGCTTCCTTTTTGTTGTATTGGATCATTAATATCCTTCTACTCTGTAGAATGAATGGTCACCCAATAATTTCTTTTCAAGAATTTTTTGTTACCTGCTCCAAAGTTCCAATACTCTGGTACCAGACTTGATTAACTTTAGACGCAAAGTAAGTATTCGTGACAAACCACAAGCATTTTCCGATAGGGTAGTAAGACATGAAGAAGCAAGTGCTTGTTCATATGAATCACTCCAAGTGGTACTTGAAGTTTATGGCTGACGGGCATTAATGCTTTGTCATACCTTCAAAACCATTTGTTTTGAGGATAACACCTTTAATTGGAACTGGAGATCGGGAGATTACCATTGTCATGTACCCCAGTGATCCGTGAATGCGATGCTTGTTAAACCAGTTAATGTAGTCGTATAATTCCAATTCCAAATGATGAAGGCTAAGAAATTCCATCTGGTAGATAAACTCCGTTTTCATGACCTTGTAGGTGGCTTCAGCCACGGCGTTATCGTAGGGACATCCTTTCTTGCTGAGTGAACGGTGATACACCTGAATTGCGACAATCTGTCGATAACAGCATAAAGAAACTAAAAAAGAGTTTCCGGATTACAAATTTAGCGCAAATTTCGGAGGGGATTAAGTAATGTCTATCAGTGCTGTAATACTTGAACCACAAAATGATTTTGAAAAGAGTTTTCTTGTTCCAGTTGCAACAGAATCTTTTTTTAAGGATTGCTGGAGACCCGCTGTTGAAGTAATAGATTTAAAATGGATAGATCTCTTTTCAACTGGTGTTGATGTAGAAGAGGAAGATGTGCCGATGATTATTGAGGAACTACTTCTGGTCAAGGAATGGGCTGTAAAGAATTTAAAAGATGAGCAAAGGGATAAAATAGTCGAAAGAATAGAGGGACTTCAAGAAAAGTTGCCACTTGCATTTCAAAGACAGGACGCAATTGTTTTTATAGGGTAGAGGGTCTATATTTTAGGAGTTACTCAATCAACTTTGAAGACGGATTATGAGAGCGGTAAAGCTAATCGACAAGAATTGAAAGAGGGCTGTTTGAGATGAGTTCTTTCATTTTCCTGAAAAAGATAGAAAACTATTCCCCTGAAAAAGCCATTGAGGATTTTAAGAAAGCAGCGCAAAAAGCGAACATGTTCTGTATTTTGATAAAAGATAAATACCGTGATGATCTCTTTATATCTGCTGAAGGAACACTATCAGAAGTTGATGAATTTACTTTTAAAAACATGGATAATAAGGACAACTTAAAGTACTTCACATTTAATGTTAATCAAGTAGAAGAAGACTCGATTGATAGTTTCACTTGGCTTACTCAAGACGAAAATTATTTCTGGGCTTTAGATATTGAAAATATAAATCATGAGTACAAGTTTATATTTAGATTTCTTGTAGAGTATTTCAAAGATAATGGTGAGGATTATTTATGGTTTGATGATGCCGAATGGTATTACACAGCTGACGATATTTTAAAATTAAGTCAGATGCCATATGATCCGAAGTGGTGCAGTGAAAAGGTTATATGAGTTTTAGGTATCTATGAATAAATTTAAATTGAAAGAAAATAGGCACTTCTACCAGATCACAAGTAGAGGTGTTTTTTCTATGAAATCAAGATGACTATATGGATGAATATTGAGATAAAACCTTAGAAAAGAGAAAAAATATGTTTGGTGATTATTACCTTGGAAGTTAATTTGAATACAGTGAATTAAAAAATCCTTTAACAAGGATAGACGGTATCTGGATTGGGACGATAAATATATAAGCAAACAAGCACAGGGATGGAAATAGAGCTTATTTTAAGAAATGATAAGATAATCTCAGCATACCCAATATACTGAATTGGAGATAGATTAGTGATGATAAAATATAATTATAAACTGAAATATTTGGATGAATTTAATATGGTTGTATTGGATTTTGACGAGGAAAAAACAATAGAGTTCGCCAGTATGATAAGTGATCCCTTAGGATCTGATATACCTTGGAGATTTGAAGATTTGAAGAAGGATATTGAGAATTATCTTGATTTGTTAAGGGGGAGGATACCCGAATACAGACATGGAGGTAATGCATCCAGCGTTATATCACATAAAGACTATACAATAATTGAAGATCCATTTTACGATGAGGAAGAAGATGAAGTTGAACCGATCTGTAAGTTAGAGACGGTTGAGTTTGTGAAAATTATATTGCTATGGGCTTATGAAACTTACAAATTTAAAAGTAAAAGGGGAGTAATTGCTCGAGAGGAGGCAGAAATGGTTATGAAATGGGTTGAACAAAAGATGTTAGAAGTTGAGAGTATAGAAAATGGATCTATGCAATAGTTGGTTTAAGTTCATTCCTAATCAAGGTTGGCAAACAGTGAAAAGTTGTATCATCATTATTGTTGGGAGATTTAATTCATGGGGATATCATCTTTTATACTATTTAGACATGGAAAGAGCATGCCGACTTATCTTTTATCGAGTGCTGCTCGGAACATATGTAAAAAAGAGAAACTTTTCTTTGATACTGATGAAGAAACTTACAATAGCGAAGGTGCATTAAAATATACTCGACTATATATAACCGACATGCCATTCAAGGAGAATTACTCAAGGATGCTTAGCTTTAGTGTATATGATGAACCTTATGAATTTCAAACCGTTACTTATGATTGGGATGATACGCAAAATGAATATTTTAAAGCAGTAGTTTCTGATGACTTTGATGATAATGAGGATTTGTTATTTAAATTCTTTTTTGCTTTTCTGAGCGAATTTCCCGATGCAAGAGTATGGATTGAAGAAGATTGGTTTTACAATTTGGAAGATATGAAAAAGATAAAGGCATCCTACAATAATAATTGGTGTTATATAGATCCAAAAACATTTAAGTGAAACACAATAATTAAGATTCAGGCACTTCTACCAGATCACAAGTAGAGGTGTTTTTTCTATAAATTGAAGGATTGTGGCTTTCAAAATGAAGATCTCGCCCATTCACTCGATCTAATGAATCACAGATCACAAAAATGCATGGGTTGGAGAACCCTCACTAATCTTTAACAGAGGAACTGTCGCATTCATATTACAATCCGTCAAAAGGAAAAGGATTTTCGTATGTTGCTTTTTACAATATTTGTTTGTTATGCTTAACTACATAGAAATGCATAGTAGGTGGTGTGTGAAGCTGAGAAATGAAATGATCAAAGGATACATCGATGGAATTGTATTGTCTGTACTGAGTAAGAAGGACGCATATGGATACGAAATATCCAAAACGGTGCAAGATGAGACGAACGGTCAGTTTGATCTGAAAGAAGGTACGCTGTATCCTGCACTGAAACGAATGGAGGCTAACGGATACATAGAAGGTTATTGGGGAGAGCAAGTGGGTGGACCGCGGCGGCGATATTACCGCATCACCCCTGATGGGCAAACTCAACTCGATACATTGCGGTCATCATGGACCGAGAACATCAAGATTATCAATATATTCTTGGGAGGGGATCTTCATGAAAGTCATTGAGCAATATTTGGATAAAGTACTTCGATTTACGTTTTTGACCAAGAGGGAAAAAGCAGAGTGGAGAGAAGAAATGGCTGCTCATCTACATTCCTCGGTGGATTATCTAAAGCGTGAGGGATTGTCTGAAGTTGAGGCCATTGAAAGCTCCATTCAACAATTTGGTTCCATCTCAGAACTGCGCAGAACGATAACTAAAGAAACGTATGGATTCAACATGAAAACGATTATTGGGTATGCCTTGGCAGGTTTGATCCTTTTCATTGTATCACTGGTTGGTGGACTAATCGCGAATCAATATGTTGTGCATAACCGTTATATCGAACTGATACCTATTCTTTGGATTACGGTGTGTGCATTAATTGCCTGTCTTGTGTTTACACGCAAAAGAGTGGATCGTCTCTGCCTGTTATCTGTGCCCCTGTTCTTCACTTTAGGGTATCTGCAAGCTTATTTTCAGGTGATGTACTATTATTGGGGTGAAGGATTTACATTTAACATGTTTGAAAAATTGTTTTTTAGTGGCGTGTTTCATACGTCAGGTGGAATTGAGTTCACATTGATCGCCGCTGTGTTCTTGGCTGCACAGGCACTCATCATTTTTGTGATAAGTAAAAATAAGTATATATCCATTCTTCCATTTGTCTTTTCCATCTTATATACCTTTGTTCATATGCTGATGTTTAGTCTCTATTATGCATGTTTTGGGTCAGATCAGTTTAGTTCCTCGGTCACTCAGGGGTACAGCGTTTTCCTGGAAGGGAATGTGCAGCGTGTGATGGAGATGGGGATGAATTTGGCTATGGCTGCATTGTTATTTGTATTATTCAAAGCTTGGGGTTATTGGGCGGCAAAAAGGAAGTTGAGCTCTGCGTCATAAGTCAGTGGATGCAGAGATGATGGCGGATGAACATGATAGAGTTAACATTATGCAGGCACTTCTACCAAATGAAAAGCAGAGGTGCTTTTTCCTATGAAATCAAACAACTAATGAAATCTTCCACAGATTGGTCGATAATATAGAAGAAGCAATTTTCAGCTAAGCATATACATAGAGAACTATCCACAACCATCCTACACCCACACGAGGTATATTCATGAAACAAGGTATATATGAACAGCTTATCAACACCATCACCAGACAGGAGATTTCGGCGCTGGACCCGGATGTGTATAACATTGGGACCGAGAAGCTGGATGCAGAAGAAGCGCGTAAACTGCTGTCCACGTATTTGGCGTTAGTGACCCGGCGAGCGCTCAAGATTGTGCGGGAACAGACGGAAGATAAGACGGCAGTGTTGGCGCAGATTCGAACGTGTAATGAGATTATTGCTACTCTGAAAGGCACACTGGGGGAAGAAGAGTACAACGAATTGCAACTGGATGAGCAGGGGGAAGTGTTGACCCATGTGTATTCCAAGCTGAACAGCATTCGTGCGGTCCGGGATACCAAAATCGTTCGTCCAGATACGCCGATCTCCCAAAGCTCTTTATTCACAGGTGCCAAGTCCGAGCCGAGTATGTTATTGGAGCTGCAAAAGGAGATCGTGACCGCCGATCGGATCGACTGGCTGGTTTCGTTTATCAAATTCAGCGGACTTCGCCTGCTTCTGGAACAGCTTCAACAGTTCACGGCTGGTGGCGGGAAGTTGCGGATCATCACGACCACCTATATGGAAGCGACCGACCTCAAAGCCATTACTGAACTCAGCAAACTACCTAACACGGAGATTCAGATTTCCTATGATACCAAAGTGACTCGGCTGCACGCCAAAACGTACATTTTTCACCGGGATACTGGATTCACTACAGCCTATGTCGGCTCTTCCAACCTATCCAACCCGGCGCTGACCAGTGGTATGGAGTGGAACCTCAAGGTGACGGAGAAGGATTCACTCGACGTGCTGCGCAAGATTGAAGCGACCTTCGAAAGTTACTGGAATGATCGCGAATTTACGCGGTATGTGGCTGAGGATGAGGGAAATGAGGCACAGTTGAAGGCGGCTCTGAATCGCAAAAAAGATCAGTCCAACCACTTTCACCTCGACATCCAGCCTTACGATTATCAAAAAGAAGTACTGGAACAGCTTCACGCCGAGCGTACGCTGTATGGACGAACCCGTAATCTGATCGTTGCCGCCACAGGCGTTGGCAAAACGGTCATTTCTGCCTTTGACTACAAGCGATTCCGGGCAAGCCATGCGGGAGCAAAGCTGCTTTTTGTTGCCCATCGGGAAGAAATCTTGAAGCAAAGCCGGGACACGTTCCGGTATATCCTGAAGGATATGAACTTTGGCGAGCTGCATGTCGGGAATCACCGAGCGGAGGCGCTGGACCACTTGTTTGTTAGCATTCAGAGTCTTAACTCCATGAAGCTGACGGAGATCACCAGCCCAGACTATTACGATTACATCATTGTGGATGAATTCCACCATGCCGCAGCGCCTTCGTACCAGAAGCTGTTGTCCCACTATGAACCGAAGATTTTGCTGGGACTCACCGCGACGCCTGAACGGATGGATGGCAAAGACATTACCGCCTACTTCGATCATACGATTGCCGCCGAGATCCGTTTAACCGATGCAATTGACCGGAAGCTGCTGAGTCCTTTTCAATATTTTGGCGTCACCGATACTGTCGATCTATCTCAGGTGAAGTGGTCGCGTAAAGGCTACGACCTGAATGAACTAGAGAAGCTCTATACCCATAACAAAATCCGTGCTAACCAGATCATCCAAAGTCTGAACAAATACGTAACCGATCTGGATGATGTGAAGGGACTCGGTTTCTGCGTCGGGGTGGATCATGCGATGTATATGGCAAAAATATTTAACGATGCCGGCATTCCATCCATGGCCCTGCACGGTGGGTCGAGCGAACAGGAACGCCATTCTGCGAAAGGACAGCTGGTGAACGGGGAACTGCGCGTGATCTTTGTCGTTGATCTGTACAATGAGGGCGTGGATATCCCTGAGGTGAACACCATTCTGTTCCTGCGTCCTACCGAGAGTCTGACCGTATTCCTGCAACAGTTGGGACGTGGACTACGGATGGCGGAGGGCAAAGAGTGCCTGACCGTGCTCGACTTCATCGGACAAGCGCATCAGGAGTACAGGTTCCAAGATAAGTTCCGTGCTCTGATTGGCGCCACTAAACATTCCATCTCATACTACGTCGAGAACGGCTTCTCGAACCTGCCACGCGGCACGTTCATTCAATTGGAAAAGCAAGCGAAAGAATACATTATGCGCAACTTAAAGCAAATGAGTCGTAATCGCAGAGCGTTGATCCAGAAGCTTCAAACGTTCCAGCAAGACACCGGACTGCCGCTGATCTTGGCTCATTTTGTGGAGCATCACGGGATGACACTATATGAATTGTATGGTGGACGTACGGGGAAAAGGTATTTCCGCGGCATGTTGGCCGAAGCTGGATTAACAGCACCCATTGAAGATGAACACGAGGAGTACATCCGCAGACTACCGTCTGTGCTGACGATTAACTCCCGAAGCTGGCTGACGTTCCTGATTGACTATATCGAAAAAGGCAAAGAACCTACTACCGCCGATGAACGGCGCATGTTCATGATGTTCTATTACACTTTCCACCGGGCCGCACCTGAGAAACTAGGGTTGAGCAGCATTGAAGAGGGTGTGCAGCGTGTGCTGTCTTGTGAGGCATTCCGAGCAGAGCTTGTGGATATTTTCAAATATAATCTGGCTCATCTACGCTTTGTGGATAAAAGCAATTCGTTCCCATACACTTGTCCACTGGATATCCACTGTATGTACTCTATTGACCAAGTGCTTGCCGCCTTCGGCTACTGGAACGCTGAGCAATCACCCGCCTTCCGTGAAGGCGTGAAGTATTTTGCAGATGAACAGACGGATATCTTCTTCATTACACTGAACAAATCGGACAAAGATTTCTCACCATCTACGCTGTATGAGGATTATGCGATCAACGAGCGTCTCTTCCATTGGCAGACTCAGAGTCGGGTGTCGGAGCGCACCGCTACCGCGCAGCGGTATATTCATCACCGGGAGACAGGTAACCGGATTGCCTTGTTCGTGAGGGAGTATAAAGAGGAACATAACTATACGTCTCCATTTGTTTTCCTGGGTGAAGCCGATTATGTGAGTCATGAGGGGAACAAACCGATGAGCTTTGTGTGGCGACTGCGGGAAGAGATGCCTGCGAAGATGGTGGCGGTGGCGAATAAGTGTATTGTTTAAAAACTAGTAGTATCAGAATATGTATGGAGGCAAGGTCATGTGGGATAGAATTTTGGATGGACAATTTATATCTAAATTAGGGGGAGTTGGCGGGATTGTTGCTCTTCTTAGCTTTATGTGGACTTTTTTTAAGAAAAATCAGGTAATTACTTCGTTAACTTCTTCCAAGTTCGAGTAGAGAGAAACCCTATCAATCCATAAATGGACGGATAGGGTTTGCCATTTTCACATCAATATTCCTTTAATAACATTTTTGGCTACACGAATATTATCAGGAGAAGAATCTCTTAGCAGTTGTACAATTTCTTTGATTTGTTTCTCATCTTCAGTTACCTCAAACTCTTCTTCTATATAAGCAAATAATTGAATCAAATTAACATCCAGTGACTCAGCGATCTTTGCCAAGTTCACCAAAGAAACATTCTTTTCTCCACGTTCGATCTGTCCTATGTATGAAAAATGAAATCCACCTTTTTCTCCGAGGGATTCCTGTGAATACCCTCTTTCTTTGCGTAGTGCGCGAATTCTGGCTCCGACTAGCTTCAAAACTTCTCTGTCCTCGTTCATGGTATTCACCTCTCTATGTTCAAAAGTGTAGACAAGTTTCCTCAAGGTAAACACCAAACGAAGAATACAAATATTTTATTTGATTACTATATGTATCATTTTATTGTATAATACTGGTATTAACTCTTTGGAGGGATGACAATGGCAAGAAATTGGTCCATAACCGAAGCACATTGTAATCACCAAGTAGATTTTACCCCACGTTTGCAAGACCATGATATCTCCACACAACCTAGGTCCAAACATATTCCTGCTTATCATATGCTACGTACCAAAATAATGGACTATCACCAACATGCTAAGTATCATCTCAAACTTGCCGCAATCATGCGTAATCACAATCAGTTCAAAGCCTGCCTGATTCTATGTGATTGGGCTCTAGCCTCCATGATTAAGGCGCTTTATATCCATAAGTATCATTCGGTTCATCCACCCAAGGAACTCACCATGAATGAAATCTTGCCTTTAGTGCATACGGACACTGAACCCGGATTGGATATCGCTTTGTTCATCTGCACGATGCAACATATGTCATCTTTTGAGGAATACCAAGAGAATCAATATTTAGACCTTGATAACATCGAAAAGCTTCATCAACGAACGGAAGACATATTGGAGGAGTTAGCCACTCGATTGAATGATAATTCAACAAAGTTTTCCTGATATAAGGCATGCCATGATGATCTGGAGGTTCCTTTCCCAGGAATGGGACTGGAGGATTATAAGTACTGAAAGGTACTCATTTGAAGAAAGGGAAAATCAGGATAATGGGTGGATGTATTGGCTACAAACTTCTGCTAACATTGTAAAATCCTAATTCTAACGGCGGAGAATGATATGAGTACAATTAAAGTAACACCGGAGGAGCTGCTGCATGTATCTAAACAGATTGAGCAGGGCAGGCAGCAGTTGGAAGGTATACGTAATGACCTGACTGCAAGGATCGGATTCATCCAGTCTCAGTGGGCGGGAGCAACGCAGGAACGATTTTTCTTTGATTTTCAGCAGTCACGTTCAGTACTTGATCGAGCACTGGAAAGTATGTTTAAGTCGTCCCAAGATCTGTTCTCGATTGCCGAGAGATTCGAACAAGCAGATCAGGAACAGGTGAGCTTGGGAGCCGTTGCTGGACAGATTGCTGCCCATACAATGATGAACCATAATATAGGTAACACAGAAGAACAAAGACGATTGGTATATAATCCTTTGTTTGGAGTTAACATGCCTGCCAGTGAAGCAGAGGATGGAATGCCAGGGCAAAAGCAGTTTGTTAAGTATTGGGAAAATGGTGGCACCTATGAAGAAATGAGAGCCGGACCGAAGCAACCGGAGTCTGGTGGTGAGGATATATATGATGAACAGATTAGTGCATTTAAGGAAGGTCATCATCCCATAACTGGAGAATCTATACCAGCATGGCAAGCAGCAGTTTCTATTGGAGGTTTACAGACTGCTAAGCTCGTGTTGGCTTTTACAGGAACGTATAATAGGGGTTATAAGGTTCCGAAAGAAGGATTAGGAATCCCAAAAGGTATGATCGGTGGAAAAATTACAGTAAGTAATGAAAGAATTCACCATGCTTCACTTGGAGACTTCAATTCTAAAAATAGATTGATCAATGGTGGTCACGGTCAAGATAATATTAATTACTTACTTAAAAATAAGATCGCATTTAACATTGCTAAAGAATATGAAAACGGTGTACGGGTTGGTAATATACCTAATCACAAAAATAAAGCAAAGAGAAGTGGAGAGGGCCAAGCATGGTTCCCTAAGGAGTGGACATCGGAAGATATCAAAAAGTCAGGTGAGTACGTAGCAAATCTTCCCAAGAACAGAGTTAAAGGTGACGGTGAATGGATGTTTGGAAACTATAATAACGTTAGAGTAGGAGTGATCAAGAACGATGGACAGATCGGAACGATTACTCCAGATAACTCAAGACAACCGTGAGGAGAGCGAACCATGATAGACTACAGTGAAAAAGTTATCTCATTAGTAAAGAAGAGAAAAGATTTACATCCCGACGATCCAACTATTCAAACGATATGGAAAGAGATGGTAGACATTCTAAAAGAGAATGAGCAGAGTGCCATATCATTTCTAAATCAATGCGGAGAAGAAGATTTGTATTGGCTCAGTGAGATATTTGAAGATCTATCTTCTGAATTCCAAAGTCGAGCATTTATAGATTGTCTTCTTCAATTGCAAAAGAAGTATCCTGATCTGGATATGGAGCAGGATATAGAATATGCGATTCAATCCATTGAGGAATAATGTTAAAAACATAAGCCTATTTCAACTCCTGTACGGAGTAGTCATGGGCTATTTTTATCTCCTCAATCCAATCCACTACTTTACAAAATCAACCCATCCCTCCCCATAGCAAATGGTATAATGGCAAAAAGGGAGATTCTTGCGCAAGGCTCGAAGGCTCTCACAGCAGAAAGGATGTTATACCACATGCCTACATACAACAAATTGGTGCGGGACAAGATTCCGCATATTATCACATCCAGTGGTAAGGAATGCCGGACGCGCATTCTGGACCCGGAGGAATATAAGCAAGAATTACGAACGAAGCTGAGTGAAGAATCGGAAGAATACATGAGTGCAGGAAGCGATCAGGAAGCGTTGGAGGAACTGGCCGACATGTTGGAAGTGATCCGGGCGCTAGCAGAGGTACACGGTGCGAATGCGGCGCAGCTCGATAAGCTGCGGTCAGACAAAGCGGAGGCGCGTGGTGGATTCCAAGAACGGGTGTATCTGATCGATGTCGACGAAGCTTAACGTTAAACTCATTACAGTTAACTTGGCAGACGAACTGATTACCCGGATATTTTGAGCGGGGTATAGAAGCATAGAACAGAGAAGAGAAGCTGCAGCGATACCCACTTGGGGATCGGGCAGCTTTTTTTGCAGTGCGGGTAGTTAGGGTGGATCTCTCGGAGCAAGGGAATCCTTCCCAATAAAATTGCGTTTAATGGTTGATTACGGACAGGAATTTTAAATTATTCTGGTCTATGTTTATTGGTCAGATGTAATTTTAGATATTTCTAATGCGATTTCCTCCAGACTATAATTTCTATTCAAGCCTTTAATACTAGAGGGGAATTTTCCATCCGATTCTTCGAGTAATAAGTTTTCAGATTTTTGGGTGTAGTAAGAACCTGTATTATCTAAAAACATCACATATTTGGACCCGGATTTCACATAGTAGTCGGGATCAGAAAGATTTATGTGGGTAGCTGAAGACATATGTAAGGCCCTAAATTATAAGGATACCAAGCAAGCGATGGATAAGCTCTATTATGAGAAAAATTCTCATTGTGGTGACTGTCATTGGGGAAATCAAGAGTTGATGACAATTGTTAACGAGATAGGGCTGTACTCACTAATTTCGATGACAACAAGGAAAGCTGAAGCTAGGGCATTTATGCGGTGGTTGAATAAAGTTTTAATACCTTCCATTCTTGAACAAGGTGGTTATATAATACGAGAAAAAATTGAAAAGGAGTTAGAAAATGAAAAAGCAATAAGACGGCTTATTATTGAACTCGTCTTAAAGAACGAGATGTAAGGATCTTTTGAAGTAAGACCACTGCAAAAGTCGATTTTTAAGAAAATGAAAATGACCAAAGAACACGAGCCTCTAGAATCACTGAAGGCTCGTGTTAATTATGTGCACAACAGTACGAAAACGATTGTTTATGAAACGTTTTTTTAGATGCTATTTCTATGGAGAATAACCCATTGAATTCAGTACGAAACTCGTTTCGAAATCATATTTACGAAAAGGTATGTTTTTGGTAGAGTGTAAATATTGAAATGACAAAGGGGAACATCAATGAAAATAGCTTAAGCAAGAGTACCAACCGCTACCAGTCGCTCATTTCACAAATGGATGCACTAGAAAAGTTCGGGTTTGACAAAATTTATTATGAGAAGGCGAGCGGTGGCAAAGACGACCGCCCCGAACTAGAGAGGGTTTTAGATACGCTTGTGAAGGTGATACTTTCATTGTATTCAAACTTGACCGCTTGGTACGTTCGACATTAAAGCTAATAATAACACTTGATCTAGTGAAAAGAAGGGCTTTGAGTTCGTTAGCCTCTCTGATAACATTGATACCTCTACGGCCGCAGGTAAGGCAATGTTCGGCATGATGACTGTATTTGCAGAGTTTGAGAAGTCAATCATCCATGAACGAACTGTAGCAGGGCTAGAAGCGGGTAGGCGCGTGGACGGAAGGGTGGTCGTTCCATGACAGATAAGAAGAAGCTAGACAAGGCAGTTAAGCTATACGAGAGCGGAGAATTTACAATAGCGTAGATTCAAGAAATGACTGACGTAAGCAAGGGTTCACTTTACTGTGAACTAAATCGGAGGAAGCTAGAAGCAACTAAAGCGGGTGAGAGTAATATTGAGCCATTTAAGACCGTTAGCACAGTCTGAGAGCGCTGAGAGGCTATATAAGTGGATGTTAAGACAGAGCCATCCCATGATAATGGTCAGGATGGCTCATTTCTATGCCTTAGAAGGCTTAGGCTTATATGGTTTTGTGATTAGATCCACCCAGTGCCGAATGAATCGCATTATGTTGTCAAGGTAAAGTTTACCCTCGTTTGTTCCGTACCATATTTCTTGAAATGATTGTACGCACAGGTGCAGACCTAGGATACAGATATTATTCTACGAATTTATGAAGTGAGTTTTGATGTCTTTTCGGGTAAAAAACAAAAACTCAATATCTTTGATACTTTGATATAATGATTAGGGAAAGAATAAGGACAACTAATAAGGTAGTTGCATAAATGGAATAGGGCAAAGATTTATTCGAAATGTAATCTACAGTGATGAAGAGGTGTAGTAAAAATGGCAAGAAGTCAACATAATGCGAAAACATCAAAACAAGACGAATTTTATACTCAATTAACTGATATTGAACGGGAACTAAAACATTACAAAAGCCACTTTAAAGATAAAGTTGTTTACTGCAATTGTGATGACCCACGAGTAAGTAATTTCTTCCATTATTTTTCATACAATTTTAATAAGTTAGGTCTGAAAAAATTAATTGCAACTTGTTATAAAAATCAAGAAATGGACTTGTTTAGCCAAAATGAATCCGAACAAGCCATTTATTTAGAATATGAAGGTGATAAAAGCGGAAAGAATGTACCTGACCCAGAGGATATAGGCATTAAGTACTTAAACGGTGACGGAGATTTTCGTAGTGAAGAAACTATCGAACTTCTAAAACAAGCTGATATTGTCGTAACAAATCCACCATTTTCATTATTCAGAGAATATATAGCGCAACTTATGGAATATGATAAAAAGTTTTTAATTATTGGAAATCAAAATGCAATAACATATAAAGAGATATTTGCTTTACTAAAGGAAAATAAAGTATGGCTTGGTAATAACAGCGGTGATATGGAATTTAAAGTTCCTGATTATTATGAACCAAGGGAAACACGGTTTAGAATTGGTGAAGATGGAATTAAATATCGTAGTTTAGGAAGTATATGCTGGTTTACAAATATGGATTTATCAAAGCGACACGAGGATTTAATACTTTATAAGCAATACAATCCCGAAGAATATCCAAAGTATGAAAACTTCAATGCCATCAATGTAAATAAGGTTAAAGATATACCGATGGATTATGAAGGTGTTATGGGAGTACCTATTACCTTTTTAGATAAACACAATCAAAACCAATTTGAAATTATTGGTCTAGGCATATCTAATTCAGGTTTAGAAGTTGGTGTTCAACCATACAAAGAAGAACATAAAAGATATCGGAAAGAAATTCAAAAAAGGGGTGCAGTTGATGGTGATTTATATATGATTACAGATGGAGTTGTTGATGTTCCTTACGCTAGAATACTTGTCAGAAATAAGAGAGTGGGAAATTAATATGAATATAGAACTTAAAGAAATTACAGTCCGTGAGTTGACAAATGGCTATCAAGATAACGAAGAACATGGAGTTGTTGGCTATGAGGGCAAATTGGATATTCGTCCACCATACCAAAGAGAATTTATCTATAAGGATAAACAAAGAGATGCTGTTATTGATACCATCACAAAGGATTTTCCACTTAATGTAATGTATTGGGCTGTACGTGAAGAGGAAAACTTTGAGGTTATTGATGGACAACAACGTACCATATCAATTAGTCAGTTTGTAGAAGGTGATTTTGCCTATCAAAACAGATACTTTCATAATCTACAAAAAGATGAACAAGAACAAATTTTGGACTATAAACTAATGGTATATTTGTGTAGCGGAACGGATAGCGAAAAATTGGAATGGTTCAAAACAATTAACATCGCTGGTGAAAAACTAACAGACCAAGAATTAAGAAATGCAGTTTATTCTGGTTCGTGGGTTTCTGATGCTAAAAGATATTTTAGTAAGAACAGTTGTCCAGCCTACGGTATTGGAAGCGATCATTTAAGTGGAACACCAATTAGGCAGGATTATTTAGAAACCACGATAAAATGGATAAGTAATGATTCCATTGAGCGATATATGGCTGAACACCAACACGAGCCTAATGCTAATGAATTGTGGCTATATTTTCAAAGTGTAATTAATTGGGTAAAAGCTGTATTTCCAAAGTACCGCAAAGAAATGAAAGGTATTCCATGGGGGTTTCTGTATAATGAATTAAAAAGTAAAAATTTTGATTCTGCTAAACTTGAAAAAGAAATTTCTGAATTAATGCAAGACGAAGATATAACAAATAAAAGAGGTATTTATACTTACGTCTTAACTCGAGAAGAGAAACACTTAAACATCCGTGCCTTCACCGACAACCAAAAGCGAGAAGCATACGAAAGACAACAAGGAGTCTGCGTTAAGTGTGGAAAGCATTTTGAACTTAATGAAATGGAAGCAGACCATATAACCCCTTGGCATGGAGGTGGTAAAACGACTGCTAATAATTGTCAAATGCTATGTAAAGATGATAATAGGAGAAAATCAGGAATTTAAAAAAAGCCTTGATTAAATTACAGAGAAAATACCCTCTACATAAACATAAAGCAGCACGAAGAATAAACAGTTGTAGCCCTCTAGGATTCGTTCTAAGGGTTTTCTGTTTAGCTAAGTTCAGATGCTAATTCAACATAGTAAGAGAAAAGTTCTTAGCGAATACTGTCACATCAGAAATTGTCCATTTTACGCAACCCACACATCTCCTTTATATAAGTTTGATAATAGAAAACAAAGTGGAAGAAGTAGGTGATATCAACTACTTCTCCATTTGAAAATTAATTCTAACTAGATTGTTCACTATCAAAAGCTGATTCAAAAGCTTTTAATTCTGTGAAACTTCCTTTGAAATTTGGGATGTTACTAGTATATAGACCGTCTACTTCTTTGATGACTATGTGTTCCCTTTTTCAACATAATCTAGAGCTTGATCCAAAACAATTTTATCATGTGAGTGTCCCTTGATTGTATCAAGAATTTCCAATGTAGCCAGTTGTGCTTGTGGCTGCCCATCAACATGTGGTTTCGCTTGTGTATCTGAACTTTTACATGTACTACGATATCCGATTGTTCTGTAACTAAATCCTCAAAATTGAATTCTGGCCAATCAGCATGTGATATTGGATTATAGAGGTCGGATTCAGATGTTGATGATGCACTATTTCTATATGATTTTATATCGTTGATATCATGGGCTTGCGGAGTGGGGCGAAGGGCAGTATGGCGCGGTTCGAGGATGGCGTGTTCTCGCTGAATGTGCAGGTGCAGGATGCAGAGGAACGGGCGTTGCTGTATCGTTGGACGAAGGAGATTTGTTTGTATCGGTTGCATGCGTATTTTGAGCGAGGGACAGGGAAGTAGAGAAGAAGCTGCAGCGATTCCAATTTGGGCTGCTACAGCTTTTTTTGAGTACATTTAGACCTTCAAATTGAGTCTTTTCAATAATAATAATTGTTTTAATCATTTTGTCACTGTGAAATAACTTCCCTTGCCGGAAATAATAGTGAGTTCATCAATCCTTACATAAAAGTTCCAGTGAAATGGGGTGTTATCTGGATAGACAATAATATATTGTGGATCATTGAAGGAGTAACGTTGTTGCAAAGAATAACTTATTATTGCATTAGAAATTCCTAAGCTTACAACAAATGAAGCCGCTAGTACTAATGAGACTATTGCAATGGGTTTAACCTTTTTATAGATTAATGTGATTGTAGTGGCGATGGCTAACAAAGCAGAAATGATGAGTTCATTATTTGATCCTAAGATTGCGAAATTCTGTTCTTGGTTCGTAAAAGGATAGAACAAATTAATTCCATTACCAAGAAGGTCTATAAGAAGATGCCCGATGAATAATGTGGCCATCGTACTTATCCATGCCCAGAAGAACCGAACGTTTAAGGTTTTATAGATGATCCAGCCATATGCAGCTCCAATTAAGGGAACCATAGCAAGAGAATGTAACAATATATCACCAAAGTACTTAGTGATGTCAGGAGTGATAGCAATAATAGATCCCAAAACAATAGTGATTATATAGTCTTTAGTAAGAGATAACCGCTTATTTAGAAAAAGTAATAGAATCGTTCCGCCCGTAATCAAGTGTATAGCCATATGAAGAAACATTTGCATCAAGTTACCTCCTCACTCTCCACATAAACCATAATCGCTTCATACAAAAAACTCAAAAAATCCTCATCACCAAACTGATCAAAATAACCCACGTAGCGACGATCTGTCGTATAGGTCTCCGCGATACATCTCAGAATCTCTGTATCACAGACCATAAACTGCTCCAGGCAACCCTTCCATTCACACACTAACGCTTGTACCTCACCAGAAGCAGGAGACAGATCCTGGTGCTTCGCCAATTCTCGAAATACCTGCTCCATGTTGACCGAGAACTGCTGGTAGGCTTTTTCTTGCTCTTCCACAGACAGCTCGCTCACATTAGCTTCAAATTCCTGATATTTCTCGGTATCTCCATATACAAACTTCGCCTCGGATTCATATTGTTCTTGAATGGACAGAATGGAAGAGTCGTCAAACAGATGAAGATGAGAGATATCCGTCCCATCCACATACTCGTCCAACTGGTCGATGATGGTTTCGAGCTTTTGTTTGCGTTGAACGAGTGTACTGCGATGCTCTCTCAGGATATCTTTCTGTTCTTCTTTGGAGAGTTGCATCATGGCTGCAATGTCTTTCAATGTGAAATTCATTTCTTTGAACAAAAGAATCATTTGCAGATTCCCCAGTGCCTCTTGATCGTAATAGCGATAGCCGTTGTCCTCAACTTTGCTTGGTTTTAATAGATCCGTTTTATCGTAATAATGTAATGCGCGTTTGGTGATGCCTGTAATCTGAATGATATCTTTAACGGTGAAATAGGGTGTCTTCATTCCAAAAGTCCTTTGTTTCAGCAAGGATAACACTTGCCGGAGTGATGGTTGCTTCGGTGATCGGTGTACCTGTTTTGTTCAGGTAATATTGGATTAAGTGATAGCCGCAGGCATAGCCAGCCGCATAGGGCATACCTACAGGCGTGAAGTTTTGCATTATGGCAAGTTCATCGCCGTATAGATACGGATTAATCTGGTCAAAACCGGTGACATGCAGCTGGTCTTTAATCTTGGGTTTGATTAAGGTATTCAATGTCTCCATGTCCGTTTTGGCTACCCAGGGGCCTAGCAACTTTTCTCCATACAGGGATGTCGCAAAACTCTCGGCCAGCCCCTCGCTAACAACCATCTCGCCAAGCGTAATCTGAGGATTCCACTGGATATATTGATACCTCACGTTATGATTGCATTCATGGGCCAACACGGATTGCATACGAGGTAGAGTATACCTATTGGGGATCAGGTTCGCAATAATGTAACCCGGGATTCCACCATCTCCGCTGATGCCTTCGTTCATATTGAGTGAAGGGCTATTCTTGTCGCCTAACAAAATCGTATATAGATATTCGGAGACCGATAGCTCAATTCCGTGATCTGTGAAGGTGGATAGACTCGTACGAACAGCTTCATGACACTGTTGCCAAAATGATTCAGAAGAAATCGCTGCTAACGATTCGTTAATTTCAGGTGTAATATCTGCTGGAGCGATATTCATAAAGTTATTCATCATGATCACATCGAAGCCGTGAGGCTCTTGAGATTGAAACGGGATTTGTTGTATGTTCCATTTGTTCATGAATGGACTCATCATAAGCTCGCGGTATAACTCTAATTTCTCATCGATTGCAGCCTGGATGATCTCCTCATAGATTTGATCTGAGCGTAACGCGGTAATTTTCATCCTTAATCTCTCCTTCTTATAAGCTTGAGATCATTATCAAGTATGACCTAACGTAACAGTCAAGCGTTGATGTTACGCTGCTGGCTATCTGAATGATTCTGCATCTTCATAGCGAATATCAGACCAGACAGGATATAGATCAGGCTTAACAAGAGATAAGGAAGTTGGAGCGAGAATACACGATCAAAAGTCGTTTCACTAACCCGCACCAATAATCCGCCAAGAAGCGTACCAATGGCACTGATGCCAAAGGATAGAAAGCGAAACACGCTTCCGACTCTGCCAAGCATCTCATTAGGAACGGAACGTTGCAGAATGGATGAACGGGTAACATTGTAGACAATGATGAAAAATGCAGCACAGAAGTACAGTCCGCCTACCATATACGCATTTGTAGTAAAACCCACCACACCGTAGATGATTCCCATGCACAAAATGGAGGAGATAATCAATTGTTTTGTGCTCCATTTGTTACGCATATAAGCAACAGCTTGGCTCCCCACAATGCTGCCGATCGTTGCAATGGAGATGAGGATACCGAATGCAAAAGCATCCAACTGAAGCACATCTCGTACAAAGAAGATCTGAGTAGCCAGGATGATCGAATACATCAGCGTAATGGTGACTGACAGAATCGCTAGTCCGCGGAGAAAACGATCACGATAGACATATTGAATACCGGACCACATCTCTCGTTTCCAATTCTTCATCGGGCGAGTTTCCTTCTTGGTTGTTTCCGTATCCCCGGGGTAGAAGTTTCCCTTCAAACTGATCAAAAAAAGCAGAGCAACTACAGCCGTTACAGCGTCTATGGCAAAAGGAAAAACAATATGCAGGGTTATAATGAACCCTCCCAGAGCAACGCCCAGAATATCACTTGTGATTAACTGTCCCGCGGTGAATTGCCCATTGGCTTTTTCTAATTTACTTTCATCTACAAGTTGAGGGATGATCGTCTGCACCGTGCTGTCGAATACGACTCGGCTCAGGCCAATACCAAACATGAACAGAGCCAGAATCGGAATACTCACCCATCCTCCCCAGATACATAACGTCAGTCCAAGGAGAAGGATCATTCGCGTAAAGCCAGCCCCAATCAGCATATGTTTGCGTGAGTATCGGTCGATGAGAACACCCACGGGCAGACTGAAGAGAAGCCATGGTAAACGAAGTGCCGTCATAGTGACAGAGGCATACAGCGTATCGCTCGTTAGTGTGGAAATTAACCAAGGGACCGCTGCAAGTGTAAGTCCATCCCCCAGAAATGTAAGCGAAAATGCACCGAATAACTTGGTATAGTTCGACTTCATTTTCATCGTTCCCTCCACCAATAAGATGTAATGTATGGCGACATTAGGGTTGGAAAATAATGTGTTTTTACTTAATGCAACTTTAAGTTATTGTAAAATGGTTTTCAATCCTATTTTTACAACAAATAACTTCACAAAACGCTTACAAACTTTTAATTCTACCCTACCTTTTCCGCTACGAAGCTGAGATAATGGGAGAGGAATAAGGCGTGAAACAGACGCGACAACCATGTTCACCGACAGTCTAAAAATAAAAGCTGCATATCCATAGGAGGATTATTAATGACGACACAACCATTGAATCTGATCCAATCCACGGAGGGCCAAGCGTTGCTTGCCCAAATGTATGGACAATCACAAGTAGAGGAACAGACTGCACGGTACACGAAGCTGAACGCAACGTTCGAAGAGCACTTTGGCGCGCAAGAAGGAAGCGAGTTGTTCAGCGCTGCAGGACGCAGCGAGATTGGTGGCAATCACACGGATCATAACCATGGTAAAGTGCTGGCGGGCAGCATTACGCTGGATACGATTGCAGTGGCAGCACCAACTGCGGAGTCGGTTATTACGTTTTACTCAGAAGGCTATGACAAGAAATATGTAATCGATCTCACAGATCTCACGCCAAATACGGAAGACGATGGCACAACAGCATTGATTCGCGGTATGGCTGCAGGATTTGGAGAATTCGGATATAAGGTAGGCGGCTTCCAGGCGTACCTCTCAAGTAACGTGTTCTCGGCATCAGGGGTGAGTTCCTCGGCGTCATTTGAGATGCTGATCTGTACGATTTTGAATCACTTCTATAATGATGGAGCATTGGATGTTGTAACCTTGGCCAAAATCGGTCAGTATGCGGAGAATCACTACTGGAACAAACCTTCCGGTCTGTTGGATCAGATGGCTTGTGCGTACGGAGGACTGATTGCCATTGATTTTGAGAATCCTGCACAGCCGGTTATCGAGCCTGTTCAATGGGATTTCCAACAGAACGGTTACTCATTGGTCATTGTGAATACAGGTGGCAACCACGCCGATCTGACGGAAGATTACGCTGCTGTGCCATATGAGATGAGAGCGGTTGCTCAGGCACTGGGCAGCGAGTATGTTCGGGAAATTACAGCTGACGCAATCTATGCCAACCTCAAGAAGGTTCGTGAAGCTGCTGGGGATCGTGCCGTGCTGCGTGCACTTCATTTCCTGGAAGAAAATAATCGTGTCGATGGTCAGGTTCAGGCGTTGCGGGATGGACGTTTTGCTGATTTCCTGAAACTGATTACAGCGTCTGGTAACTCCTCATGGAAGTGGCTGCAGAATGTATATCAGAGTGGTGCTGTGAAGGAGCAAGAGATTGGCATTGCGCTGGCTGTGACGGAGAATTATCTGCAAAACCTGGGTGATGGCGCTTGTCGGATTCATGGTGGCGGATTCGCTGGGGTTATTCTGACGATCCTTCCGAATGAAAAAGTAGAAGAGTATATGTCCTGGATGCACGACATGTTGGACACGCCGATTATCGTCGTTAATGTGCGTGCACAAGGCGCAGTATGTCTGAATGCTTTGATCCCTAACGCGGGCTAAAAAGCACCTAGATAAATAGTTCTAACATGATTCAACGAAGTCCGGGCCATGCCCGGGCTTTTTGGGTTTTTCATTTTTTGATAAACTCCAAACTTTGAAGGTCCTTACCGTGTTAATTAAATAGTGGCTGTATCTCAATAATGTTCTCATGGGAGGAAGGATCAGATGACTATACCTACAGCGGCTGGGCAGGAAGAGGCTCAATTATACGAGGAGTTGCGGCGTGCGATCAATGAATTCGAAGAGGGTGAGCAGCGGCAAATAGTTCTCAATCGGATGATCAGACAACTCAGGTTCGCCAAGTGGCGCAAAGATCGGATGCGCAAGGTCGATGCATACTGCCAAAGGATCAAGCCCGCGACACTTTGGATCATCCTAACCACAGGTGCACTTACGCCGGTCTTGTTATTTAGCGTGTTCATCTGGGTGTCGTTGTGGGTGGGATGAAGCTGTAGCGAAGGGGTATAACATTATGATATTAATAAAAAAGAACCGCTAATCATCGGATTTTAACGTTCCGACTTTCACGATTCTTTGAACTATTTTAGATTAGTTGGACATTTGCATAGATTTACGGTCTAAAGATTGTACTTGTCCCTGGACGTACTGGTGGTAATCGCGGAAGCTGCTGATGTGATGCAAAGAATCGGAGTTCTCAGACTGGATCTTAATTTTACCGTCCTGAGGCAAATTTTTCATCTCAGCAATGACGGATTTGGAACCTTGGATATCACCGGACATCTCCTGAATTCGCTGTAATAGTGCTGGATGCCCTTCATGCTGGAGCATCTCAGCGAGGGGTCTCATTTCCTCCAACTTTTGGCTCGACCGTTCAAGCGTAGTCATCACTTTGTCTCCATCTATACTTGCGCTAAGCGAAACCATCCGGTGAATATGATCTTTCTCCATACGCTCAAGCGCCTCAAGGTGGGAAGCTTCCAGTCGTTTGGGATCGTTCCAACTTTCAGACCGAACAGTGTCATTTTGCTGCTGGGATACATTACTCGCAGTGCCGTTACCACATCCCCATAACAAAGTTGAGCAAGTTAACACGGCTCCAACGGCGATGATACTTTTTAACCTCATGCTGTCACTCCTTCGATAATTTACTTATGGTAGTATGAGCCGTAAATTGGTAATTATGCATGTAAATAAAGCGAAGAGTAGTGACTAACATTAAGGATTATTAATTCTTAGGGGAGTATTAAGGCCAATGGTTGGAGGTCTTTTTAATAATCAATAAGGAACGAAGGATTTATATTTCCATATATATACTGTAAAATCTTCTGATAAAGCTTATTAAGCTGAGCGATACGATCAGGAAATCAGGAGGGTACATGAGTAAGAGGAAGAATGAGAAGCTGTTCAATTATTTATTGTTATTTTTAGTTTTGTATGGAATTAGTTTGTTAATTTGGCCTATAGCTCTTTTCGGACTGGGTATGTCTCTAGCTGCACCGTTTCCGCATACATACGATACTTCCCGTGATTTATTAGGTAAAATTCTTTTTACATATCCTTTGGGCGTATTATTTGCAATTTTCTATTGTGGGATTAGTTACGAGAACGGACGATTCAAAGCACCTTACTGGGTTGTTCATGTTCCATTACTTTGGCCTGCTACGTGGATCATAGTCGAATATTTAGGATTAACATTTGGTTTTTAAAGAAAAATGGATTTTTCTCTTATCAAAAATTAAAAACACAAACACCCCTTATCCGGCTCCAGACGGACAAGGGGTGTTTCGCGTTCTTGTTACACTTTTCTTTTATATTTCCCTGTATACGGGATGGTGAGATGGATTTTCAGATCCTGGATCGAGTCTTCGGTAAGCATCATCTTGCTCCCATTGTTTGATAACTTGCGCCAGAGCTTTGGATTTTTGCGATACAACTTCTCCTGAAGGCCATAGATATCCACACCACGCTCAAGGCCGTGACGATAGGTCTGCATGATCTGCTCGCGCAACTTCACTTCACTAATCTGGATCATCTCTTCATAAGAGGTGGGTACCAGATATTCGTACAGGGCAGTTAGATATTTGGCGTCAATGTTGAACTTAACCTCTTCACCCTGAATGACAGGTTTGATTTTGATCTTCGGCAATCCTACACTGAGTGCTCCATAGATCGTTCCATCCTTCTGCACAAGCAAGGGGGCACGCCGCATGTCCTTAATTAGCCAGTGATAACCGGGGAGCTGACTGCGTGGCAGGAACTCAAAGTCAACACTTGTCCTTTCAAAAAAGGCCCCTTCGATCAGAAACAAATCATGTTTCTTCTGGTTCTCTGACCACTGGGTATTGTTCAATGCAATACTTGGCAGATATGTCGTGCTAGCTGGATCATTATGCGTTGCAATAAGCTTGAAGCTAAGCACGGGCGGATACAACGATTCTTCCATATAAGTCGGGAGCGGATTGTGAAGAATGCTATCCAGCGGCGACATATTATAGATGGACGTCGCGCTCAGAATTTTCTCCAGTGGTTCGCGGGTTCCGTACACCCAGGTTGTATAACGGGATTCTGGGAACCGTCCCAGCATGTCGAAGACTTCTTTGATATGTTTGCTGGTGAGCACCCCTTCGGCCATGACGATGGCGGTAACATGCCCCCAAGCCATGTGCAGTTGAGCCGTACGGAACAGTTCGTTCAGCGCCAGACTCATGGTTTTCCCTTCGGCATGTCCGACCCATACAGGCGGCGTATCTGCACTTTTGGTAGAACTCTCACTTTTGGCAACACTCGCAAAATCCAGTGTTTGTACATACAGATGATACATGCCATCTTTGTAATCAATGCCAAAGGCTTTGGCGTAGTCCACCTGTTGAATCTCAAAAGCACTCCAGCATCCGCTCGTCATCACACACATCGATAGGCTTAACACACCCAGTATACATCGCCGCCACAAACGCTTCATCGTCCGTTCCCTTTCTTGCGAGGCTCCTGGGTTTCGAGATAGACGGGTCTACGTTTACCGAGTCCTTTTGGCAGTTTGAATAATGAAGCTATCGCTTGTTTGAAATGAAGGGGTGTTAACGGCGTGAGATACGGAATGCCAAATGATTTGAGATCGGTCAGGTAGATGAGGAACAGAATCAACGACAGGATGAACCCAAAGATGCCGAGGGAAGCTCCCAGGACAAAACAAAGGAAGCGCAGGATCAGCACGGAACTGGTCATCACCTGGTTTACAATGGTTGCTCCCGCTACAACAGTGACTGCGATGATGACAATCATGAGTGGAGAGACCATCCCGGCTCGAATGGCGGCATCTCCGATAATGAGACCTCCAACGACAGTCAGTGTCTGGCCGATGGCACTTGGTAAACGTACCCCTGCCTCACGAAATAGCTCCATCAGCAGCATAATGAGAAACATCTCCATCCCCGATTCCATCGGAAGTCCCATGCGTCCAACCGATATCGTTGCAACCAGAGGAAAGGGGATCTGATCCATATGAAAAGATGTCAGCGCAATATAGAATCCGGGCAGGAACACGGTGATTATCAGACCCAGAAAGCGGAGCATCCGCCCCACGTTCACAGGGAGGAACGGAAAGCTGGCATCCTCCGGTGATTTGAGTAAAAGAAACAAATTGACTGGCCCAATAATGGCGCTGGGATTGCCGTCCACAATAAGAATGAAACGTCCGTTCAGTAGACATTCCGCAGCAAAGTCAGGTCTGCCCGTATAATGGGTGACCGGAAACAAAGTAATCTTCGAAGGCGACAGCAATTCTTCCAGTTCATTGGCAGTCAAGATGCGTTCGGTCTCTATCTTGCGCAACCGGTCCTGGACATCTTCGATCAGCTCCGGATTGGCGATATTCTTGATATACATCAGGGCTACTTTGGTTGCGGAACGTGAACCGATCAGTTCGATATTGCAGGCAAGCTGGTTCGTACGCAGACGTGTGCGTATCAGAGCGATATTCACGGCAAGCGGTTCAATGAACCCGTCTCTCGCTCCGCGAATCGAAACCTCGGTGGTCGATTCCTCCGGCGTTCGAGTGGGGATGTTGGAAATATCAATACTCCACATGGCTTGAAGGGAAGGAATACAGATCAACATATGACCTTCAAAAACACGGAGAGACATCAGCTCGGTTCCGAATGCCGGATCTTGCAGATCCATCCGGGTCCATTGCAGGCTGATGCATTTCTCAATGTCGGACGTACGGAAAAAGTGTGTGTGCTCATACGTTCGTTTGAGTTCCGGGAGAATAATATCATAGATCGCTTCACTATCCACCATACCGCTGCAATATACCATAAGGATCTGCATCGGAGATTCTCCGATCATGTGACTATTAATGATGACGTCGTCAGATCCGGCAAAAAAGGTGTTCAGGTTATGCTCGTTCATTCGGAACGGTTCAACGTCAGGATTATTCTTGGGCTGGGTTGAGATCGGCATGATCGGGAGCCTCCTTGTCCTTTTTATGGATTAATGCGGCAATGGTCAATATTACGGTAACGATGGAGACATAGGCGAGCATGACCGGGAACTGAATATGATCCACATAATAATCCACATAATCAATGCGCCACCATTGCATCGCCATGAAGCTCATGATGACAGTGATGGTGAGAATAGCGATATATCGTTTCTTCGGCCTGCGGAAATTCAGCAGATCCACGATGAGATACATAGATATGGCCACTCTTGCGAAAGAACCACTAAGCCACTGATAGATGGACAAAAAATCAACGTGTTGCAGCAGCTTGCCGAGATTCACAAGTTTCCATTGCTCATAGGGACTGTTTCGTTGTTTTGCTGCTTCTTCAGGACCGAATTCCACAATGGCTCCGATGGTTGGTCCGATAGCCATACTGAGCATGAAAATGCCGAGGATCAGAATATACCACCACCGAATTTTGCCTCTGACTTCATGTTGGAACAACATGAGAATCCAGATTTCCATAAGTCCGGCAAGAGAATAGATCATGCCCCGCCAGACGGGCCCCATGCCGTTCTCCATGATCGGGAACAATAGGCTGTAGTCTTTATATTTCATATTGGCGGACATTACAAAATAACCGAGCAGAACTACAAAAGGCAGTAGAAGACTGGAAGTCATCGCAATGGAGCGTATACCTTTAGCTGCCGCCCACGCGGCAACCAGTGCTCCGCCACCGGCCAGAACGTAGGGAGGCGTGAATTGAAGATATGTAGACACGGTCCAGTTAGTTGTCTCATACAACGTATGTGTGCCAAGCGTGAACAGTAGAATGGAAGCGGAGATCCGGAAGATCCAGGAAGGAACAGCACCGAATTCTCGCGTAATCCAATCTGTTAATCGCTGTCCACGTACACGCCGAATAATGATGTACATCATACCTAGAAACAACATGAAAAAGGGGCCAGCCGCCACAACAGATAACCATCCATCCCTGCCTGCAGCTTCGAGAATCGCTGGAACAGACAAGACATGAGAGACGAGCCCGGCACTTAATAAAATGATGGAAAAGGACAACCAAATGGTAATTTGACCTTTTTCACGACTCATGGGAATCCTCCTTTCCAATGAAGGAAGTTTCCGTTAGGTTGTACAGCATATAGGAAGTTGATTCCTTTTTCAGTTTTTTTGAATCAAAAAACTGAGCAAAGTAGCAACCGGACAATTATTGTCTGCCATATCTGGCGTGTATGCCTTCATACTGTTCATTGGCTCTGTAGAACAGACATATATTTCCTAACCGATTTCTGCAAAAAATGTCCCTACTGTGCCTGTCATCCAAGGTATACGGTTAAAGTACATCGCAGACAAGAGGAGGACGATGCGAATGAACTGGTGGTCTTCAAACCGGCTTCGCCTGATTCAGAACAATCTCCGTGAGATCGATGCGGGGATGAATGTGGACCTGTTGATGAAAGAACTTCAGGAGTTTCAAGCCAATGTGTTGATGATGAATGCGGGAGGCATCTTTGCCTTCTATCCTTCCACATTGGAGCACCAATACGTCACACCTTATCTTCATGCGGATGTGCTTCAGGAAGCCGTCACCAAGGCACATGAGCTGGATATGAAGTTTGTTGCCCGCTTTGATTTCAGCAAAGCCCATGAATCGCTTTTTGAAGCACATCCGGAATGGTTTTATCGTGATCGTGAAGGACAAGAAGTGAATTATTTTGGCATAGTGCACACATGTCTGAACGGTGCGTATCAGCAGGAAAAATCGCTCGAAACCATCACGGAAGTATTGGAGAAGTATCCGGTGGATGGCATTTTCTTCAATATGTTTGGTTATCAGCACTGGGATTACAGTGGTAACTATTATGGTCCTTGTTACTGTGACAATTGTCAGCGTCGTTTCAAAGAGATCTGCGGGAGTGAGCTACTGGACTATACAGGCCCTGAGCATGAGCTGCATGCAGCGTATCTTCAATTTCAGGAGTTCACTTCCAGAGAGATTCTCAGCAAAATCCATGACTTGGTCAAATCCCGCTGGCCTCATGTGGCAATCAGCACCTACCATCCTCACCAGGTCGATATCATTCGTAAGGAATCCAACACATCACTTACTCGTGCCTTGCCTTTATGGCAGTACTCTGCTTCTGAAAATGTATCTTCTGTCGTACAGAGTTGGGATAACAAGCTGATCAGCAATTGCAGCATCAATGCCATCGACCTGACCTACCGGTTTACAGGTGTTTCTCCGTATGAGACTGAAGTGCGGTTACTTCAGAATATCGCGAACGGATCAGGGCTGGACTTCTGTATCATTGGGGCATTTGAGGGATATCCGGATCGAAGGAACTTTGCCGTGGCACAGCGTATCTTCCGCTATCATGCAGACCATGAACATATCTATGGGCCTCTCGCTTCCATGGCAGAAGTCATTTTGATCAAACCGTCAGCGGCTGGGGCGGGAAGGGAATATCTAGGACTTTTCAAAATGTTAAAAGAAGCCCACATACTGTTTGATGTCATCGTGGAAGAACAGATTGCAGCCATGGCGCATAAACTCGCCGCAGTGAAAGTAGTGATCTTGCCCGGGTTGCAACGTCCTGAGCCACTAACATTAGAAGCATTGAAAGAAGTGCAAAGTCAGGGAGTAGCGCTGCTTGCTACAGGCAATGCCTTCAAGAATGATGCGCAATGTTTGCAGGAATGGTTTGGGGCTGTCCACTCAGGGGATGTTGATATGCTGCCTGCCGCCTACTTGCATGTAGGTGACAACGATCTCTTTCCCAGTCTGAAGGATCGGGAGTGGATTACGGTCAGCGGCGGTTTTTCGCGGATACAGTTCAATCCATCGCATACGGAGCGATATATGCCTTATATCGAACCAGCCTCTTTTGGTCCACCGGAGCGGGCCTATGGTCATCAGATGGGAGAGAGCTACGGATTGGGGATCACCCAATATGTAGATCGTGGGGCAGGCATCTATTACGGTTGGAATCCAGGTGCGTTGTATTACAAACACGGTTTCGAAGATCACAAACATGCAGTGACGGATATCCTCGATCGGTTCATTGGAGAACGCTCATTGAGAACAGACCTTCCAGCCAGTGTAGAGCTGTTCCTGAACCAAATGGAAGATGGCAACCTGTTGGTTCAGCTATTGAACTTGTCCGGTTTCAATGGCACGACATATATGGAAGCGTTACCGCTATACGACCTTGTAATTGAACTTAACAACATCGGCACATCCATACATGCGTACTCCCTATGTTCGTCCAAGGCTGTTCCCATCAAGCAAGAGGCAAGTGTAACAAGGATTAGCCTCCCTATGTTGGCACGGTATGAGGCCATTGTAATGGACATGGATCATGCCTCGAAGAGAGAGGTGACGTAGACCGATGAACACCCAGTTAAAGACAATAAGACGCTCAAGTGGCAAGTTGGAATCCGGCAGTCTGCTATCGCGCATGTACAAACACCGGATGATTTATTTACTTATTCTACCGGGGCTGTTGTACTTCTTATTATTCAAAGTCGTTCCCCTCTGGGGACTGCTTCTCGCCTTTCAGGATTACAATCCATTCCTTGGATTTACGAGCAGTGAATGGGTGGGATTTAAGCATTTCAATGAACTGTTTGGCAGTTCCAACTTCTATATCATGCTGCGCAATACACTCGCCATCAATCTGATCGCGCTGGTGTTCCATTTCCCACTGCCGATCCTGATGGCACTGATGCTGAATGAAATCCGTCATGAGACGTTCAAACGCATTAATCAATCCATTGTATATTTACCGCATTTTCTGTCATGGGTCGTTGTTGCAAGCATGACGTTTTTCCTGCTCTCCACCGACGTGGGCATTGTGAACAAACTGATTGCGCAGAGTGGGAAAGACACGATTTCGTTTTTATCCGAACCTAATTATTTTTGGGGTTTACTTACCGCCCAGAGCATGTGGAAGGAAGCCGGTTGGGGGACGATCATTTTCCTTGCTGCGATGGCGGGGGTCGACCCTCAGCGTTACGAAGCTGCGGTTGTGGATGGCGCCGGACGTTTTCGGCAGATCTGGCATATTACCTTGCCGGCCATTCGGCCTACGATTATCATTTTGCTCATTCTACGCCTTGGGAGCATGGCGGATACCGGTTTTGAACAGATCCTGCTGATGATGAACCCTTTGGTGCGCCCGGTAGGGGAGGTATTCGATACGTATTCCTACACGTATGGCATTTTGCAAGGCAAGATCAGCATCGGAGTTACCGTAGGACTGTTCAAAGGGCTGGTCGGATTGTTCCTGATTGTGGCTGCCAACAAAATTGTGAAAAGACTTGGACATGAGGGAATCTATTAACCCGGAGGGTCGTTGTTCTTTTTGGACAGGAGGATAAGAAATGAGCTTTGTTGTGCAGAAAAAAGGTCTGACACTCTTTGACTGGATCAATTACAGCCTGGTTGCCTTGATCTCGCTAGCCTGCATTTTCCCGTTTCTGTACGTGTTCAGCGTATCGTTTACCGATCCGAAAGTGTATGTGCCGCTGAAGTTTTATCTTTTTCCGGAAAAATGGTCGCTGGAGTCGTATCGTTACATTTTATCAACGAATAGCTTCCTGAACGCTTTCAAAAGCACGTTGTTTATTACGGTGGTTGGCACCATACTGAATATTATCGTATCCTTCACGATGGCCTATGGTTTAACGAAGAAGTCGTTGCCCGGTCATAAGTGGATCATGGGGCTGGTCATTTTCACCTTGGTGTTCAGTGCCGGCATTATTCCCAACTACTTGCTTGTGAAGGAATTGGGGCTGTTGAACTCATATTGGTCCATGATTCTGCCTGGACTGACGAATGCATGGAGCCTGATTGTGATTAAAAGCTTTCTGGAATCGCTACCCTCCGAATTGGAGGATGCGGCACAGATTGACGGATGCAGTGACCTGACGGCGTTCATCCGCATCATAATCCCGTTATCGATGCCAGCCATCGCGACGTTTACGCTGTTCTTCGCAGTGGGGCACTGGAACGCCTATTTCAATGCACTGATCTATCTATCCGATTCTAGCAAATGGACACTTCAGCTGCTTATCAAAACTCTTGTAATCGATTCGAATTCGGTCGCCGTGGCTCAGGCGGGAGCCAGTGACGAAAGTGTTGTGCCGCAGGAGACGATTCGAATGGCTTCCATTGTACTGGCGATGGTACCGATCCTGATCGTATATCCATTTTTGCAGAAGCACTTTGCCAAAGGGGTCATGATTGGTTCGGTCAAAGGGTGACGGTTACAAAGTGAATAAACAAAATGTTTATCAATAAATATGCAAACGCTTACTAAAGGATTTTAGGGGAGGAAAATAACAATGCACAAGCTCAATAAACGATGGACGACTTGGCTCTGCATTCTTTTGACCGTTTCCATGCTTGCCGGGTGCAGCGGGAGCAGTGGATCGGGAGAAGCCACTAATCCAGGTACAGGGGAATCTGGGGGAGATCAGACGCTGAATATCAAGATGTTTGCAGGCTTATACAATGAGATTCCCGATATGGACAATGAATATTGGACCGAATGGGAGAAACGAACGAACGCCAAGTTGGACATCGAATGGGTACCGTCGGGAGATCTGGATACGAAGCTGGATCTGCTGCTCGCTTCGGGTGATCTGCCCGAAGTGGTGGCCTACCAGAATCAGATTCGTCCAACTCTGATTACTGCCATTCAAAATGGTGCGTTCTGGGATTTGAAGCCGTTCCTTGGAGATCTCAGCGAATATCCGAATCTGAAGGAGAATCTGGCACCCGATGCCCTGAAGTATCTGACAGTCGATGGAGGAATCTATGCGGTGCCGCGTTCCCGCTCTCGTATTGATGGAGGGCTGAAGATTCGGGAGGACTGGCTGAAGAAGCTGAATCTGCCGATTCCCAAGACATTCGAAGAGTACAGGGAAGTCCTGAAAAAGATCGTGGATAGTGATATGGACGGCAACGGAAATAAGGATACCGTCGGCTTATTGTTCATCAACAATCCACCAGCAATGTTCCAGGCGGGATTCGGAGCTTATAATCCCACCTATGATAATGACGGCGGGCTGATGAGCCCCGGCTTAACACCTCAGTATATCGAGATGATTGAGTGGTTCCGTGAACTGTATGCGGATGGATTGTTATCAAAAGAGTATGCCGTCATGAAAGAAAGCCAGGCTGAGGAACTTTTCAAGACCAACCGGGCCGCTTCCTACGGACGTCCAATCTGGTGGGATCACGAATGGGAGCAGGCCATGAAGAAATCCGGCCAACCGGATGCGAAGATTCTGAATCTGTCCCTGACGGGTCCTCATGGAGATGCGGCAGTCGGGCTGGAAACCGGCGTAGCTGGTGGATTCTATATTTCGAAAAAGGTGCCGGAAGAGAAGGTGAAGCAGCTTCTGAAGTATTTTGACATGACGGCTTCTCAGGAGATGACGGATTTCTCTTACTATGGAATTGAAGGTGTTCATTATACAGAACAGGACGGTCAGAAGGTTCTGACGGAACAGGGAGTTAAGGAAGTGAATACGACCAGCAAAGGGGCGGGTGTGCTCGCTTACGCCAAATGGGGCAAGGTGATCAGTGCTTCTGGTGACAAGGCTTATAATGATGCCAAAATCAAGGAAGTCGAGAACTTTGATGAGATAGGCAAGATTGATTTCTATCGAGTCATCACTTCAGAAGCATGGAGAGAAACATGGCCTAAATACGCAGACGAATACAGTTCCATGCTAACCCGGACGATTGTCGGTCAAACCAGTGTGGAACAACTCAGAGCCTATGTAGACCAATTGAATAATCAGCCTGACATCAAGCAGGCGTACCAGGAAATGGCCAAAGCGTACGATCAATTCAATCAACCTACAATAACGGAATAGAGGAGAAGCGATGAAGAGCCCAATAACTGAGCAGGAACATCGTCCCTGGTGGCAGCAGCCGCTACGTATCATCCAGCCGAATATGCAGGTCAAGGATACGGCTAAGATTAATCCCGAAAAGCTTGCAGATCAGATCATGGAGATGGGCGCCAATGCGATGGTGTTCAATACCGGTGGGATCTATGCCTGGTATTCATCCCAAGTGAAATATCATGTGCATAATGACTATTTGCCCCGAGACAGTGATCTGCTGCGGGAGTTGATCGACAGTTGTCATCAGCGGGGAATTCGATTTATCGCCCGCTTTGATTTCAGCAAGGCAGAGGACTCCGTCTATCTGCAGCGGCCCCAATGGTTTGCACGTAAGGAAGGAGGGCAACCGGATATTATTGGGGCTACACGCCCGGGTGCTTGGCCGCTTCTCATGTCGACCTGCATTAACGGGGGTTATCGGAACGAGGAATTGGCTGTTCCAGTCATTCGGGAGGCGCTGGAACGTTATGAGATTGACGGTGTTTTCTTTAACGCCCCCGGTTATGTCTTCTGCCAATGCTCCAAATGTCAGGAGAAATACAAAGGTCTATATGGTGCGGACCTGCCTGGAACATCTGCCGAGCTCGAGCACGATTTTGCTGCACGTTGCTTCGATGATAATCTGGGACGGATGTATCAGGAGATTAAGGAGATCCGTCCAGAGATACCAATGATTCTGTACTATAATCTGCACCGGGATCATCTGGAGAAGAGGGTTTCCATTACGGATATGCTCTGCACGGAGCCCCAGGATGTTCTGTCACTGGGACATACGCGCATACCGGAATTTTGGCAGCCGGCGCTTAGTATCAAAGTAGGGCGCTCCGTTCCTGGACGTCCGGATCCCTTCGGAATCATTCATTCCTGTCCGGGGATGGACTGGCGCCACACGGGGCTTCCACCAGCCGAGTACCGGTTCTGGCTCTCACAGATTCCGGCCAATGGAGGCCAACTCTGGCACTCCCTGACCGGGATTCCGGATACGATTACGGATAAGCGAATCTTGCGTACGGTGAGAGAAGTCAACACGGATGCAGCAAAACTTGCTTCATATATGGACGGTGCACAGCCAATATGTCAGGTAGCATTACTATGGAATGCGGATCGTTCTGCGGAAGGTCTGGCTGAAGCGCTGATTCATAAGCAAATTCCGTTTGAGATAATTCTGCCGGAACAGTTGGCAAGCGTGGATCTGCATCGGTACCAGGTCATTCTTTTGCCTGAAGGATGCACGTATCCGCCTGATTTTGCAAAATCATTACATGAATATGTGAGTCAAGGAGGGAGTGTGTTTGCAGAAGGGCAGTTGCCCATGGAAGAAAAGCAGAGCAAGTCCCTTTTGGCTGATCTGTTCGGTATTACCGGGGAAATGCAGGAAAGCGAGTATTTATTCGCTTCTTACTTGCGCTTCGAATCTTCGGCACCTGTAGGCAAAGACATACCTAAGGGTACGAACCCATTGCAGCGTGAACTGGAAGAGACTGAACTTATCCCCCATCGCGGCAAGGTAATGTACTGCCAACCGATCGATACAAATGTACAGGTGTTGGCAACATTGGTGCCTCCATTTTCTCCCTTGGAAAGTGTCGGCGCACCTCCTGAACGGGCTTCACTGGCTGTGAAGCAGACGGATCTGCCGCTGGCACTGCTTCGTACACTTGGAGGGGGGAAGGCGTGTTATCTCCCTTTTTCGCTTAGCAGTCTAATCCAGGAATTTAAGCTGGAGGAACATTTCAGACTCTTCGCTAACGCCGTAGACCTTCTGCTGGATGGAAAGGCATTGGTATCCGTAACAGCCATTCCGGGACTACAATTAACGGTTTTTCGCAAAGATGACGAGCTGCTTATTCATCTGGTCAACGGAGCAGGACGCAGACCATTGTCTTCCGTCCTTCCGCTCCATGATATTGGGATTACGGTGGGCTCTGGTGAGGGGAGACCTGCAGGAGAAGCGGAAGCCCTAATTACCGGAAATCTTCTGAAAACGCAATGGGTTGAAGGTGAATTGAAAATAAACGTTCCCCGATTGGATGTTTGGGAGTGTATCCGCATACCGCTCTTGATATAATGAACCCTAATAGTTGAGGGTAATGAGCATAAGGCAGCACACGGGGGTGATTCCATGAGACGTATCATGCATACCGTCCAATCCATATTGGATCGCTGGTTCGCAACGAATGGGTATTTGAAAAGGCTGATCTGGCTGGGCTGCATGTCGGTGGTCATTCCGGTGGTGCTTGCCGGAAGTGCGTATTATCATTTCTCCATGATCAAGTTGACCGGGCAGTTTCAGGATAACAACATGGCCTCTCTTAATTTGCTCAAAGACCGGGTCGAGAATATTCTGACCAATATTGAGCATGAATCAATGCAGCTCGCCAGTGGTCCCTTGATGCGTAATGCACTGGGGAATGCCAATTATGAGAGCGATTACTTTCTGCATCTGGATCTGCTGGAGTTGTTTCAACTTCACAAAAACACCAATAATCTGATTGAAGAAATGATCTATTTTGACGGCAGAACGGATATGGTTTTATCCCATTACTATGGATTGGTCCCGTTGGTAGATTACCGAGAGAAGCAGGATATGAAGGTCGCGCTTGAAGGAAGCCAAGGGGCAGGATGGATGTATCTGCCTGGGTCCGGAGAGGCGGGTTATATCTCCTATGTGAGACAACTGCCGATCATGGGTCAGGGGCCACCCAGTGGTGTGATCATTCTGCAGATGAAAGAACAGGCATTGCGAAGTCTGCTACGAAGTTATTCCGTTAGTCTGGAAGATCAGTCCCTGGCGATCTTGAATTCAGAACAACGAATTATTTTGCATACAGACGGACCCAAGGCAATTGGTACAGCGGCGTCTGATGATGCCATATTACAGCAGATTGCGTATCTGGAGGGGAGGGAAAGGTCAGGGCATGACGTACTGAAGGGAGAGCAGGGTAATGAACTTGTGGCTTATGTGGGAGCATCCATGGGAAGAACCTATGTGTCCCAGTTGCCCGAGCGGGAGATGATTGCCCAGTTGAACTGGATTCGCGTATTAATCCTGATCTGTGTGTCCATCTTTGTGTTCGTTGGATTATTGCTTACCTGGTTCAGCTCACGGCTAGCCTATAATCCAATTCAACAGTTGCTGCGTTACGGAGAACATCTGCGCAGAAATGGGCAGGAGTCAGCTCCCCAAGGGAACGAAATTGAATATATCAGGTCTTCACTTAGTTATCTCAACGACCAGACGGAGAAGCTTAACCGTTATATTGAGGGCATACAACCTGATTTGCGTGATCGTTTCTTTCAGAAGCTCTTGCAATTCAGCGGTTCATGGAGAGGCACTCCGTTTGCTGAGGAATGCGCCAGACATGATGTTTCAACCGAAGGACAGTACATTGTGCTGGTGGTGAAAGTAGAGAATCTGGTGAAGAAGAAACGTTTTTTACCAAGTGAAGGTCCCGTCATTGTTTTCGCTTTGAAAAATGTAATGGATGAACTGCTCAGTCAGAATGATGATCTTAGAGGATACGTGGTGGATAAAAATGATAGTGACTCCGTAGCAATATTACACTTTGATGCAGAGATGTCTTCTGTTGATATAAGGCAAAGGGTATGTCGCTATGCAGAGGATATTCATGACGCTCTGAATCAGTACCTCTCCTTCTCTGCTACGGTTGGTGTGGGCCGGTCAGTTCAACTTGAAACTGTAGCAGAGTCGTTCAGGGAAGCACAGCTTGCGCTGCAATACCGATTATTTGACGATGCGGAGAATGTACTGTTCTACGAAGATATTGTAGCGATCGAGCGAAATCCGGTGTTTATGTATCCGCGAGAGATGGAGACGGAGATGATGGAGTCATTATGGAATGGCACCCTTTCCGAAGCTGAAGATGTACTTCACAGGTTTTCCAAAAGGGTCCGTGGTTCCGAATCGTATACAATCATGATCCAGGGCTACCACATGCTGTTGTCGGCCATTATTCAATATATGGAAACCAAAGGACCAGGCATGCTTGAACGGCTTGGTGGGAATCTGTTCGATCAGTTGCAGGAGAATCAGACGTCACGAGAGATGCATGATTGGTTTATCGGTGTGTTGTTTCCGCTATGCATAGAGATCAGTCAAGATCTCCGTACACATTCATCCCGTCATATTGTGCAGCGTGTATGCGAGCACCTTAACCTTCAGCCTGAAGGTGTTCAATCCCTCTCGGATTGTGCGGAACTCGTGAACGTCAGCCCCTCCTATCTGAGCAGGCTCTTCAAGAAGGAGATGGGAGTATCCTTTATCGAATATCTGATGAATATGAAAGTGCAAAAAGCAAAGCAACTGCTAAAGGACACCGATTGTACCATTACGGAAATTGCCGAAAAGGTAGGCTATTCTGAACGTAATTTGAACCGTGCGTTTCAACGTTTCGTTCATATGTCCCCGAACCAATACCGCATGTCAGTTCGCTAGATTTGGAGACAAAAGATAGACGGCGGGGTACGAAAGCTTTAACATACAGATATAGCTATCGATCTCAGAACAAACACCTCACAAAACTTAGAGAAATAGGGAGGAAACCTGCGATGACAAATACAACGAAGGCACCTGGAGAGACGAAAGTTGGCTTTATTGGTACAGGCGTGATGGGTAAAAGCATGGCTGGGCACATCCAGCAAGCAGGATACCCGCTGCATGTCTACACGCGAACCGCTGCCAAAGCGGAAGCGTTGGTGAAGGAAGGTGCCGTATGGCATGACACACCAGGCAAACTGGCTGCCGCGTGTGATGTCATCATCACAATGGTGGGTTATCCAAAAGATGTGGAGGAGATTTATCTCGGGGAGGATGGTCTCGTAGCCAATGCCAAACCGGGTTCATATCTGATTGATATGACGACATCCAGTCCGCTACTGGCTGCACGAATCTTTGAAGCTGCTGAAGCCAGAGGATTGCATGCACTTGACGCGCCTGTGTCGGGCGGCGATATCGGAGCGCAGAACGCCAAGTTATCCATTATGGTTGGTGGTAGTTCGGAGGCCTTTGAAGCCGTTCATCCGTTGTTTGAGCAGATGGGCACCAACATTGTGCTGCAAGGCAAGGCAGGAGCCGGGCAGCATACCAAAATGTGCAACCAGATTGCCATTGCCTCTGGCATGATGGGCGTATGCGAAGCACTCGCCTATGCCAAGACGTCTGGTCTGGACGCAGAGACCGTGCTGAAGAGCATTGCTACCGGTGCAGCCGGAAGCTGGTCGCTCAGCAATCTCGGTCCGCGCATGATCGCAGGCGATTATGAGCCTGGATTCTATGTGAAACATTTTATCAAAGACATGGGAATTGCACTGGAGTCTGCAAAAGCGATGGGCATGAAAACGCCTGGGCTGGCTCTGGCCGAATCCCTATATCAGGAAATAGCGAATAATGGTCTGGATGAGAAAGGTACACAGGTACTCTACACCTATTATCTTCAGGCTTAACATCCAAGAGAACAGCAGCGTAATTCTTTTTCGATTCAGAAAAGATTGCGCTGTTTTTTTTCAATTTCCGGCCTGTTTATGCGTCTAAAGTCACAAAATTGGTTAAATGTTCATATGTACTTTGCATAATGGAGAGATTTTGATCGTTTTCCCTTTATTTTTCCCCCTCTTTATCCGACATAAGTAATAGAAGTTTACATAATGAATGTGTCAAAGGATGTTATTCCTCCTGTAATGGTCACCCGTAACCCACACTACAATAGAACGGAGCTTGCCCATGTTCAAGAAAATCCTGTCTCTGTTCAAGACACAGCCAGAGCTTGCGAACCAGATTACAGCCTCCGCTTCAGCGTTACCATCGACGACAACCATTCCCCCGCGTATGGTCCGTAGTAAGCGCAAGAAAAAAGCGGAGGGGGAATGGACACGCCAGCCGGAGGAGCCTAGTACATCAGATCAGCTGATTGGTCTCCCAAGTGAATATAAAGTGTTGAACGACTTACTTGTTACCAATCCGAAGTCACGCTCCGGTTATTCGCAGATTGATCATGTCGTGATCGGTCCGCGGGCAATCTTCGTCATCGAAACCCGGAATCTGACGACAGGTGAGATCCGCGGCGGCCGAAGAGAAGCCAATTGGTCGGTCAGCAGCAGCCGGGTCAAAATGTACAATCCGCTCATGCAGCATCGTGCCCATGTTGAAGCGATTCATGCACATCTCGGAGATTACAAAAGAGTACGTCTCGTCTCCATGGTCACCTTCACGAACCGTTGCCGTATCAGTGTTGATCCTGCTGTGAGATATGTGAATTCGGATGAATTGATCATCTACGACCATGAATTGGTAGAGACCATTCAGCGTAAGACAGAACGACTTGAGACTGAAGTTCCCGAAACAGTCTTTCAAGAGAAGGATATTCAGGCGATCTACGCTCTGCTCTCATCGGTCAATTCCACGGACCCTCAGATTCGGTCAGAACACATGGAGAAGGCCAAAGGTATCAAATAATCTTGCTTCACGAACACTGTTGTCCATATGGGCGACAGTGTTTTTGTGTTGCGGTGGTAGTTAATATAGGGATAGTAAAAGGCTTTAGACACAGGTATATCGTCGTATACAACCGATTTTCTACTTGTGATAGAATGTAGACCATGTCCAGTTGTGAATCAAGCATGTTATCTGAAAGGATATTGTTGTAAGTTATACAACCGATAAGGGGAAGATCATACGATGAAATGGAATGATATGATAAAGACACTCACTGTCATGGTCAGTTTGGCAGCGATTTTGACAGCTTGTGGTGGTGGAGCTAAAGAGACGTCATCGCCAGAGTCTGCTTCGGGTACAGAAGTTACTTCGTCGGAGACAAGCAGCTCGAATGCTACTGTAACAGAAACCGCAGCAACTGGTTCGAGTGGGAGTGAGGAGACAGGTTCAACTACAGAAAAATCTTCTTCAGCTGACGACGGCAAGATTGGAAAGGACTCCACACTGGAAGAGTTGAAGCAGCAGTATGCCGATAAGCTTGGTTATATCCGTATCCCGCTTACGGATCATCCGGTGCGTCGGGTCAGTGAGGAAGGTTCCAAAAATATTAATGTGGCCAACTATAGCGATGCCGTTGTGGACATGAATGCGGGGGTACCGATTCATTCCGATTCGCAGCGATTGATTGATGATGCCTTTCCTTTTTTCACAACCGTACAAGCACCTGACGAATCTTATGTAACCTGGGAAGAAGCAACGAATCTGGAACGTGCCATGGTGAAAACGCTATTTATCGCCCGTGAAGGTCTGCTGATTACCGAAGATGCGATGAAAAATAAGGATTACAGCAGTACATCGTTCCAGGATTCCAAGGATTTCTTCAGCATTACCGCGAAATTTGAATCCATGGCACCTGTTGCACAGCATCCTTATGACATCACATTGACTACCCTATACGATAAGGCTCGCACTTCGTGGGGCAAGCTTGCTGAGATGGACCCGGAGCAGGATGAAGCGGCGTTTGCTGAGATGTACAAGACTACGAGGACTGATGCCAATAATGTCATGGGGTTGCTTAATGTTGTGTTGTCTACAAATGAGGAAGAACGGATCAAAGAGATTTACGGGGAATAAAAATGCCATGATCCAGAGTTAATCTGGATCATCCCGGGAACATGTCTGGATCACATGCCTTCAAACTCTGACTACCGATTGAAGCGGGGTCAGGGTTTTTCTGGTTTTTTCCAATAGGTGTATGATATGTTTTTAGGAGTAAGACATGTACGGAATATAGGTGAGGTGCGTGAAAGATGTGGTGGATGAACTTTTGTAAACGCTTTAAATTTAAAACAAAGCTAATCTTGTTTTTATCTACCGCAACGGTCTTAATCTCCGGAATCACAGGGTTGATCACCTATCGCATCCATATCGACCTGTTCAATGAAGAGGTCAGTCGCCAGTATAGTCTTACCGCAGAGCAGATTCTTGCACGTCTGGATTCCAGGGTACACGACATGTACAAAGTCACCGATTATATCACACTGAATCCCTCCGTGAAAAATGCCATCAAAGCACAGACCTCAGGCATCTCGTCCTATGATCAGATGAAGCTGGAAGATGAACTGGATGATCAGTTGTATCAGGTAAGGCTGGATGCACCGGAGATCATGGGGCTCCGCATATATGATCTGAAGGAAAACATATTTAATCTCGGCGCCTTTGCTGGCTCGTTTCAACAGATGGACCCTTCCTATCTTGCAGAAATGGTTCATAGACTGGAAGGAACGGGCGGCGAATATGGTTGGAATCGTTTGGGGCCGGATGCCTTCTTGCAGGAGGAACAATCCAATTGGATTCTGGCGGGACGATTAATGCGGTCTGTTGATCTGGAGACCTATGGCGTCATGTTAATTCTGTTTAACACCTCGTTGTTCGAATCTTATCTCAAAGATCTGCGACTGAATGAGGAAGTGGCTGTCTACTTGTTTGACGCAGATGGTGAGCTTCTTTATGCCTTTCATAATCAGGATGCAGATCCACCACCGCTTACCGAGCTAAGCCTAGGGGCGACCGAGATCAGGGACGAGCTGGGAACAACCCACTTGTATACGAAACAAACGTCAGACAAAGCGGGCTTTACGTTGGTCAGCAAGGTCTCACTCGCTCAGATTCAGAACAAGGGAAAGATCATTGTAAAAGTTGCCGTGTTCTCTGCGGTAGCGAGCGTATTATGCTCATGGCTTATCATTACCGTAATTAGCGGCAGACTGTTGCGTCCACTGGCGAGTCTGGTCAATGCGATGAAAAGAGTCCGTGATGGACAGTTTGATACACGGGTAAGGATTGAGACCCGGGATGAGCTCGGCTTCATCGGTGAACGATTCAATGCGATGGCGTCCCGGATTGATACGCTGATCCATGAAGTGTATGAACGGGAACTCAGTGAAAAAGAAGCCGAACTCAAAGCCATTCAGGCCCAGCTGAATCCCCATTTTCTGTATAACACACTCAGCATGTTTTTCTGGAAGTTCTATATGCTTGGCGATGAAAAATCGGCTCGCCTGGTCACTGCATTGTCGGAGATGCTGCAGTATACGCTGGAGCCCGTGCAGCGACTAACGACCGTACAGGATGAGATGAAGCAAATTGATCATTACCTGCAGATTCAGCAGGCTCGGTATCAGGAAGCTTTGTCGATAGAAATTACCGTTCCTAATGAATTGCTTCGCTGTCAGGTGATCCGACTGTTGCTTCAGCCCATCGTGGAGAATGTTTTTGTTCATGCCTTCTCGGACAAAAGGAACAACCGTCATCTGGCAATTCGTTGCTCGCGGCAAAACGGGCATGAGGGAGAACCGGATCTGCTCATCATTGAGATCTCAGATAACGGCTGTGGCATGTATGTATCGGTCATTGAAAACATTATGACGCCAGTGGCACATGTGGATGACGAACGCCAGCACATTGGTATGCGGAGTGTACTTCGAAGAATTGAGTTGATTCATGGCGAACCCTACGGTGTACAGATCGAGTCGACTGTGGGTGAGGGTACGCTGGTGCGTCTACGTTTGCCTTATCAGATTGGTGAGGGACTCATGCCGGGAAATTCAGGTGACTGAGAGGAGTAGGTTCTGTGAATGGACGTATGCTTGTGGTGGATGATGAAGTATTATTTCGTCAGGGGTTGATTCATCTGGTTTGCAATAACCCCCTCGGCTGGGAGGTCGTTGGGGAAGCGGCCGATGGAGAAGAAGCGATACAGGCTGTACACAGCTGCACACCTGACCTGATCATTACGGACATCAATATGCCTGTGATGGATGGTCTGGACCTTGCCGAACGCATATACGAGAGCGGACTGGACATCATGATTATCATTTTGACCGGATATCGTGAGTTCGAATATGCACAACGTGCCATCCGTTATGGGGCGATTGAATTTTTGTTGAAGCCGTTCTCGCTCGATGAAGTATGTCAGGTGTTGCAAAAGGCACATGAACGATATCGCCGGAAACAGTCTGACATTCGGATCAGGGAACAATACAGCCAGGTGGACCGTACCGAGAGACTGCGAGAGGAACTGACTTCACTGGTGCTTCATCATCAATTCGGAGAGATAATGAATCGGATCGAGATATTGCTGGAAGAAGTGTCCGGGATGAGCTTGTCGCAAGGCAAAGCGGAGATTCATATGCTTATGAAGGTCATCATGGACTTGATGGTACAACAGCTTCAGCCTCAGGAATCCGGTGGGATGGACTCAACTGCCCCAGATCCACTACTTTGGATTCATACCATTCCTGAAGTCATCGCTTGGGCCCGTTGCAAGAGTGAAGAGTGGGTGGATATGCTGATGCGGCTAACTCAGGAACAGCAGGATCATGTCGTTACACGAGTCATGCAGTATATTGAAATGAACTATTCCAGCACCTGCACTTTGCAGGCCGTGGCTGCCCATGTTCATGTGACACCCAACTACTTGAGCCATTTGTTTAAAAAAGAGACAGGACAAGGCTTCAGCCAATATGTCAGTAAGCGCCGAATTGATAAGGCTAAGCTGCTACTGCACAGCACTCGGCAGAGCATGGCAGATATAGCGGAACTGACCGGGTTCGATAACTCCAGTTATTTTACAACCGTATTCAAACAGATGACGGGGGTATCGCCCCGCGAATATCGCAAGCAAGTAGCCAAGTGAAGTGCCTGGATTAGTGATGTAGCAATCCCTCTTGAACTGCTGCAGGGTCAACCCCACCATGTGGGGTTATTTTTGCGTAGAAAATTATAAAAGGATCGTTAAATAACAAATGTTTACGCTTACATTTTTATCTAAAATACAACTATAGTACATCAACAGCAGAGAGGAGTGATGGATGTGAAGGGGGAACTGACCGCAGGTCCGCCGTCTGGATTGCAACCGCCGGACAGTGAGATGAAGCATCGGATTCGGCAACAGCGACTGCGACGATTCAAGATGAATATTCCGTTAATCTTGATGTTTGTGCCAGTGATTATGTTCTATCTTACCTTTCGTTATGCACCCATCGGAGGTCTGGTCATGGCCTTCAAGGATTACAACTTCTATGACGGTCTATGGGATAGTCCATGGGTGGGCTTTCAGCATTTTCAGACACTGTTCAGCGATCCGCGCACGGTGGAGATTATTCGCAACACCTTGTTCCTCAGTCTCTTAAGCATTATTATCGGATTTCCCATTCCGATCATTCTGGCCATCATGCTCAATGAAGTGCGAAACATGGCATTCAAGCGAACGGTACAGACGGTAGTCTATATGCCACATTTCTTCTCCTGGGTCATCATTGCGATGATGATCATGACGGTCTTCTCTTTGGAAAATGGGATCGTAAACCGCTGGGTTGAGGCCTGGACGGGAGCGCCTTATCCCTTCATGTACAACAAGGGCTCATGGGTTGCGGTATTTGTCGGCTCAGGGATCTGGAAAGACATGGGCTTCAATGCCATCATTTTTCTCGCGGCACTAACGACCATTGATCCGAGCCAGTATGAGGCTGCACAGATGGATGGAGCCAGCAAAATGCGTCAGATCTGGCATGTCACCCTGCCCGGTATACGCTCCACCATTATTCTCCTGCTGATCCTGTCGATGGGAAGAGTGATGGAGGTCGGATTCGATCAGGTATACATGCTTCAGAATTCCAATGTCAACGAAATAGCGGATGTCATCAGTACGTATATCTACCGCACGGGTCTTCAGGGAGCACAGTTCAGCCTGACGACGGCGATGGGATTGTTCGAATCCCTGGTTGCATTTATTCTCATTTTCAGTGCCAATTATATCGCACGTCGATTTAACGAAGGTTTGTGGTAGGGAGGGAGAGCAACATGAGAAAAACCAAAGGTGAAAAAGTCTTTTACCTAATCAATTATGTATTGTTGTCACTGGTTGCCATCAGCTGTATCCTGCCCTTACTGAACATCGTTGCCTTGTCATTTAGTGATGCGAGAGCGGTCGTTTCAGGTCAAGTGGGGTTATGGCCCGTCGATTTCACCTGGTTCTCCTACCACAGCCTAATTACGGGAACACCAATTCTGAATGCATTCTGGAATAGTGTGGAGATCACATTGATCGGTACAGGGCTGAGCATGGCGGTGACGATTATGGCGGCATATCCCCTGTCACGCAGACATTTTTACCACCGGCGCTTTTTTACGATGGCGATGGTATTCACGATGATTTTTAACGGTGGACTCATTCCAACGTACTTGGTCGTGCAAAATCTCGGTCTTGTGAACAGTTACGGTGCGCTTTGGCTACCGGGCCTGGTGAGCACGTATAACATGCTGATCATGCGATCTTATTTTGAAAATCTCCCGGGAGAAGTAGACGAGGCCGCGCGCATCGATGGTTGTGGTGAACTGGGGCTTTTGTTCCGAATCGTGTTGCCATTATCCAAACCTTTACTGGCGACTATTGCCCTCTTTTACGGCGTAGGTTACTGGAATTCGTTCATGAGTGTGATGATTTATATCAATGATACGTCCAAATACAACATGACCGTGCTCGTCCAGAATATGATTATGTCCAATCTGAATGTACAGGATTTTACCGATCCAACGATGATATCGAATCTGACCCCGGAAGGCATCCGGGCAGCGGCTGTCATTGTGATGGTCATACCCATTTTGGCGGTGTATCCATTCTTGCAGAAGTACTTCGTTAAAGGGGTCATGCTTGGATCAATTAAAGGTTAAGGCAGGCTGCAGGTTAACCCGCATGGGTTCATATTACAGGAGAGAAAGAGGGTCTTATCTATGGCGTTAACGATGAAGGCATGGATGAAGTCGGGTCTCGTTCTGGGCTTGATCGGTGGTTTACTGGCGGGATGTACAGGAGATAACGGTAGCGAACAGGCGGAAGGCGAAGGCAACAGGGGGAACATCACGTCAACGATCTATGATCGGGGCGCGGTCCCAAGCGGCATGGGTACGATCGAAGATAACATGTGGTCCAAGTGGATCAACGAGAATGGGCCGGCTAATGTAAAATATACAGCAGTTCCCCGCTGGGAATCCCAGTCCAAACTTAACGTATTATTCGCTTCTGGCAGTGCACCGGATATTATTTTTGAATTCGGTACGCCCATCCGTAACACACTGTTTAATCAAAAACAACTGATGCCGCTGGATGAGTTGATCGAGAACTCGAGCGTGGAGTACAAAGCCTTGATGGAGAAATATCCCCAGCTCAAGAAGGCCGGCATCAAAAGCGATGGTAAGCTCTATGAAGTGGGACGTATGAACGAGGTGTTTCCACTGACGAGCTTTTTCATACGGGAAGACTGGCTGGAAAAGTTGAATCTGGAGGTACCGACCAATGAGGAAGAGATGCTGGCGGTAGCCAAGGCCTTCACGGAAAATGATCCCGATGGAAACGGAGCTAAGGATACATACGGCATCGGTGGATTTCAGTTCGGCGATACAGCGGGTCTATTCCGCTATATGTACAACGCCAACTGGGTCAATGTGGAGGACGGGGAGATGGTAGTCGGTCCCAATAACATGAAAGAAGCCACAGCATTCAAACGTGCATTGTATGAAGCAGGCGTGGTGGATAAGGACTTACTGACCGACAAGGATGGGGCCAAGGCGAAGCAGGATTTCCTGAATGGAAAAATCGGTATGTACGCGGCCATGACTTCGGATTATACCGGGTTTGCAGCGAAGGAACTGGATACACTGATGCAAAATGTTCCTGAGGCTAAATTAAAGGTCATCGCTCTGCCAACCACGTCCGTAGGGCAACACACGATGGTGTGGAATAACCCGGTTCAGATGACTGCAGCTGTGAATGCGCGAGCCAAAAATCCGGAAGCAGTCATGCAATATATCGATTTTCTGACCAAAACAGAGTCAGGCCGTACCTTCAAAAATGGATATGAAGGCACGCATTATACGTTGAACGATCAAGGCTGTCCGCGTATCTCGGATCAGGAGAAATACAAGCAGGAGATCAGCTGGGCAGGCGATTACGCCATGCTGTATAGTCGCTTGGAGGAAGGCAAATGTGGGTACACTGAAATGTTGTTCAGCGAAGAGATTCCGTCGCAGAAGGAAGGACTTCGACTTTTTAAGGAAGCGCGTGAGGTATACATGACGGATCTTCCGGTGGGAGAGGGCGTTACCCATTCGGAACATATGCCGCAATTGCCGAAGGAACTCCAGGTGAAGCTGACCAATGTGACGACAGCCATTAACGATATCTTTACCCGTTCCATCATTGGCGGAAGCAAATATACAGTGGAACAGGCTGCTGCCGAAGCACAGCAGAAGTGGGAACAGGGCGGTGGCCCGGAGATTGAAGCATGGTACAAAGACTGGTGGAGCAAGGAAAAGGATAATGTACTGGTCTGGGACGATTTCTATGAAATCTATGAACAGCAACAGGCTGATTTTGAAAAATCGAAGTGAATTCAAGAATTCAAATCATTCATAAGATTTATAATTTTGGTGTTGGTAGAAATAAGCGCTCTGATCCCTTGATCAGAGCCTTTTTACGTGAATATTTGCCTGAAAAATGAAGTGAATAGGAAGTTCTCGCATCTTCCTTGAAACTATATCCAGAACGATGCGTATCATAAGGTATTAATTGTTTTTTAATGTAGAATATTGCCGTATTTCAGAGTATAGTTAAGGAATAATTTAACTTATATTCAATCATGATGTAGGGATGAAAATTACTGAAAATCATGAAAAGGTGGAAAGAACAGCATGTATGAAACTATTGGAGGTTGAGTATGAGTTCATTTAAAGGCTGGTTAAATTCAACAAAACAAGGACTTGAAGAGCAAGTCAAAAAGTTTAAAAATAAAGATTTTATGGACGCCGTAGTTGCAGGTTGTGCACTGGTTGCTTTTGCGGATGGTTCCATTGATGAAGCCGAGAAAAACAAGATGGCCGGCTATATTAAACTGAGTCAGGAATTGAAAGTATTCGACATGGGAGAAGTGATTACACGCTTCAATCATTACGTGGCGAACTTTGAATTCTCTCCGGAGATCGGGAAGCAGGAAGCGCTGAAAGCTATTGGGAAATTCAAATCCAAGCCGGATGTAGGCCGCGTTATTGTAGGCGTGTGCAGTGCGATTGGTTCAGCTGATGGCAACTTTGATGATCAGGAGAAAAGAGTCGTTGCCGAGATATGCAATGTGCTTGGTCTGAACCCGGGTGAATTCAATCTCTAAGTAGCTATTTTACATGTGAAGGGAGGTGAAAATCAGTGGCAAGCATTAATTTGGTCAAAGGACAGAAGATTGATTTAACCAAAGGCAATGCAGGACTTACTGAGGTGATTGCTGGTCTCGGTTGGGACCCGGTAACTGCCAAAGGGTTCTTCGGAAGAAAGAAACAAGCGGATGTCGATTGTGATGCATCGGCGATCATGTTGAATGAAGAAGGCAAGTTGGTGAAGGACTCCAACCTGGTTTGCTTCCACAACAAGCAAAGTGCATGTCGTTCGGTTATCCATTCAGGTGACAATCTAACAGGTCAGGGAGACGGTGACGACGAACAGATCAAAATGGATCTGTCCCGTATTCCTGCTGATGTTCATAAAGTATTAATCGTTGTTAATATCTACGATTGCGTCAATCGCAAACAAGATTTTGGCATGATTGAGAAGGCTTATATTCGTATTCTGGATGGTAAAAATTCCAGTGAGCTGGTGAAGTTCAATCTATCCGATAACTACACAGGTTCAACAGCGTTGATCTGTGGTGAATTGTATCGTCATGGAGGTGAATGGAAATTCTCGGCAATTGGAGAGGGTTCCCATGCGGTACATATCAACGAACTCGCTCGTAAGTACTCCTAAGTACAAGATTTAATCTAATTCGACAATAATCCTAATATTCATATGTAACGATAACTACAATAAATTATAAATAAGCGAGGATGATCAACGATGGCAATTAATCTCTCCAAAGGTCAAAAGATCGATCTGACTAAAACGAATCCAGGTCTGACTAAAATTACAGTAGGTTTGGGCTGGGATACCAACAAGTATGATGGCGGAAAAGACTTTGACCTGGACGTATCGGTATTCTGTGCCAATGCAAACGGTAAAGTAGAAGGCGAGAAAAACTTCATCTTCTTCAACAATCCACAAAATGAAAATGGTTCTGTTGTTCACACCGGTGACAACCGTACAGGAGATGGCGATGGTGATGATGAGCAGATCAATATCGACCTACCTAACGTACCCGCCAATGTAGAGAAAATTGCATTCGCCATTACGATCTACGAAGCTACGGAACGTAGCCAGAACTTCGGACAAGTCTCCCGTGCTTATGTGCGAATCGTCAACGAAGCAAACAACGAAGAATTGATTCGTTTCGATCTGGGAGAAGACTTCTCCATTGAAACGGGTGTAGTTGTTGGTGAATTGTATCGTCATAGCGGCGAATGGAAGTTCAGTGCCATCGGTAGTGGTTACCAGGATGGATTGGTTGGATTGACACGCGACTACGGTTTGCAATAGGACGTACAGTACGACTTACAGGATGGGAAGAACCGTCTCCTGGACGGTTCTCCTTTTCATTTAATCACATATCTTGGAAAGGTGGAAAAACAAATGACGATCAGTCTTGCCAAAGGACAACGTATTGACCTGACTAAGACGAATCCGGGCCTTACCCGTGTCGTGGTTGGGTTAGGTTGGGATACGAACAAATATCGTGGTGGAGTCGATTTTGACCTGGACGCTTCGGCTTTTTTGCTGTACGAAGATGGCAAAGCCAAAGGTACGGATGATTTTGTTTTTTACAACAATCCAAGCGGTGGTGCGGGTTCGGTCACACATACCGGTGACAATCGTACGGGTGAGGGTGACGGCGACGATGAGCAAGTTGTCGTTGACTTCAGCAAAATCCCTGCGCACATTCACCGGATCGGGATTACGGTAACGATCTATGATGGAGATGGACGAGGGCAGAATTTCGGACAAGTCTCCAACGCTTTTGTTCGTGTTGTTGATGCTGCAAGCGATCGGGAAGTGCTTCGTTTCGACCTGGGAGAAGACTACTCCACGGAAACAGCTGTGGTGTTCTGTGAATTTTACCGTGCAGGTGCGGACTGGAAATTCCAAGCGGTAGGCAGCGGCTTTACAGGCGGACTATCTGCTTTATGCAAACATTACGGACTGGATGCACAATAACTTGGCATAAGAAAGGTGAGTCTGCTATGGCGATTTCTGTCGTGAAAGGCCAGAAGAGTGATCTGACCAAAACCAATCCGGGCTTGTCTCGTTTAACCGTAGGCATTGGTTGGGAGGCAGCTTCCGGAGTGGAACTGGACACATCGGCATTCCTTCTGGGTTCAGACAATAAAGTAGCTGGAGATGAGGATTTTATCTTCTATAACCAACCTACTACCTCGTTCATCACGTATATGGATGGTGGGCAGGTAGGTGGCGAAAAGAAACAGTTCGCCATTGATCTTGGCAAAATCCCTGCCCGAATTGAGAAAATCGCCTTCAGCCTGACGATTCATGACGGTGAAGCACGACGCCATGATTTTGGACAGGTACAGCATGGTTTTCTACGGTTTGCCGATGCAGCTACAGGTCAGGAAGTGATGAGATATGATCTGGGAAGCGGTTTTACAGTGGAGACCGCGATTGTCATCGGTGAATTGTATCGCCATAACGGAGAATGGAAGTTTAATGCTATAGGATCGGGTTTTGCAGGTGGCTTGAATGCACTATGCGCCAACTTTGGTGTGGATGTGGATGGTGGATCAGATTCTGCGCCAAGCACATCAACCATTCCCCCGACAGCTGCCCCGACTCCACCACCCCCGGTACCCGTACCTGAGCCGACGCCTGCTCCTGTGAATTCGATCAATTTCAGCAAAATTGAATTGAAGAAGAAAGGTGACACCATTAACCTCAAGAAAAATGCAGGGGGACTTGGTGAAATCCTGATTAACCTGAACTGGAATCAACAGGGTGGCAAAGGGTTATTTGGTCGTAACAAGAGTATTGATCTGGATTTGGGTTGCCTGTTCGAGATGAAGGATGGTACAAGGGATGTGATCCAGGCCTTGGGACAAACATTTGGTTCGCTGAACCGTTTTCCTTATATTGCTCTGGATGGGGATGACCGGACGGGATCAGTTAAGACGGGAGAGAATCTACGGATTAATGGTGGCCGTATCTCGGAAATTGAGCGCATCCTGGTATTTACCTACATTTATGGCGGCGTGGCCAACTGGTCTCAAGTAGACGGTGTGGTAACCATCCAACAGAAGGATGGTCCAGATATCATTGTCCGAATGAATGAATACGGAAGTCCACTCGGCATGTGTGGCATTGCCATGTTACGCAATGTGAACAATGAGACATTCAGTATTGAACGAATTGTGCAGTTCTATAATGGGCATCAGGCGTTAGACGAGGCCCATGATTGGGGAATGCAGTGGGTTGCTGGAAGAAAATAATCATTCGTATTTATTCAATCCCTCCAGATTAAGGAGGGATTGGTTTTTATGCCCCGACAGCTTGAATCAATTCATGCAGATTGGCTATTGCCAAAGGTGCGAGGAGGAGACAATCCTGAAATATTTTAACTTTTTGAGTCTGGAAGAAGAAGATACTTTATTTTTCTCTTCACCCGTCTCGTTCAATCACCGGACTTCCAAAGATTTACTGGCATATGCTGTTGGGGCTGCTTTATATATGCCCGCGACGCGCACACATATCGCGGACGACATTATAAATGGTAAGCATGAAGGTCTGACGACCATTATTATTGATCTGGAGGACGCTGTGGGTGACGACCAAGTGGAGTTTGCCGAACAGTGTCTGGCACAGCATCTAACTCAACTGATGACTTATATGGAGACAGGCATGCTCAGTCAGGATCGAATGCCTCTTCTGTTTGCTCGTGTACGTTCACCCCAACAGTTGGAACGTCTGATTGATGCGTTGGGAGAACTGGTATCCATGCTGACAGGCGTGGCATTGCCTAAGTTCTGTGTGGGGAATGGAAGAGCCTATTTCGACCAGATCCGCAAGTATAATCAACTGAAACCGGATCATTATCCTGTTCTTTATGGAATGCCTATATTGGAGACTGCTTCGATAATCTATCGTGAGACACGTTGGGCGACCCTGCTGGACCTTCGAAACATCCTCGATGAGAGTTATGAATATGTCCTCAATGTACGCATTGGTGCGACCGATTTCTCCAGCCTGTTTGGACTACGCCGCAGCCCGGAATTGACCATATACGATATCGCCACGATCCGTGACTGCATCTCGGATATTATTAATCTGTTCGGTCGGATGGACAAGCCGTACGTGATCTCGGGTCCAGTCTGGGAATATTTTAGCCAGCGGGAGCGCGTGTTCAAGCCACAATTACGACAGACTCCATTCGAAGAAACTCTCGGCAAATCAGGGTTGCATCTGAGAATGAAATATATTACGAACACAATGGATGGATTGATGCGTGAAGTCATGATGGACAAGGAAAATGGAATTGTAGGCAAAACGATCATTCATCCTTCTCATATCAAGCCAGTACAAGCGATGTACGTTGTTACACATGAGGAATATTCTGATGCCCAAGACATCATCGCTCGTAATGACGGTAGCCTGGGTGTGTTCAAAAGTAATTACTATAACAAAATGAATGAGATTAAACCACACTTGAGTTGGGCAAATCGAATTCTAATCCGATCACAAATATATGGGGTGTTACATGAACAGCAGCATTTTGTCGGGCTCTTGCCCAAGCACGAACAACAAGACAACTACGTTCCCAATTCTTGATCAATTCAGTCTGCACGTTCAGGTCACACATAATCCGCTGCAACTGCCACTGGAATCATTATTTTCAATGGCTGCACGAATCAATAAGAAACGTTCTTTTCTGTTTGTAAGCAGACTGCTGGGCAAGCATATCCCGGTTAACCCGTATACCTCGCTTCTGAGCGGTGCTGCATTGGCTGTTCTGTTATATGAGCACCTGACTGAAAAGACGGAAGAGACCAAAGATCAGATCACCGAGTGGAAACGGGAAATGGTCGAAGGATTGATTGATCCCAAGCAAGCCCGGCAAGTGTACAACATGTTGTTGCAAGAAAAATTGAGTTTGCCAGAAACGATTCGTTTTGTTGGTTTTGCCGAGACAGCGACAGCGCTGGGCCACAGTATGTACGAGATGTTTGCTGATCATGCTTCCTACATTCACACCACTCGCGAATATGTCCCAGCGATGCGTCCGGATATCCAATTTGAAGAAGAACATTCCCACGCGATGGCTCATCGCTGTTATGCGTTGGATCACGAAGCTTTTGCAGGAGAGGGTCCTATTGTTCTGGTGGACGATGAGATTACGACGGGCAAAACGACGTTGAATATCATTCGGGATATTCAGGCCCGATATCCCCGGAAGCAATATGTGATTGCTTCACTGCTGGACTGGCGTACGGAAGCGGACGAGAATCGATTTGCCGAACTGGAAGTTGAGCTTGGGATTACCATTACACCATTAAGCCTGTTGAAGGGCCGCATTGAAGTGGTGGGTACTCCACAGTTGGAAGCAACACAGCAAGATGAGCAGCTGTCCCATACTGCCGTAACATTTCAGACATCTACCGTTGCCGATGCCTTCGATCAGCTTCATGCAACTTCGGAGGATGGTGAAGGTAAACGTAGCACAGCGAGCTACGTCAAGCATACGGGCAGGTTTGGCATGCAATCCCGGCATAATGGCGTATTACGTCAGGAGATTAGCAGGATTGCAGAACGACTTCGCTCGCAGCGTACGGGAGAACGGACTTTGGTGATGGGAACAGGGGAGTTCATGTATATTCCGATGCGTATTGCTGCCGAGATGGGAGAAGGCGTGTTCTATCAATCCACTACCCGCAGTCCAATCCATACACATCCGGCTCCAGGATATGCTGTTGTTAGTGGTGCCGGATATGCCTCACCGGAAGACGCATCTGTTCGTAACTTTATCTACAATATCGCCCCGGGACAATATGACGAGATTTTTGTTCTGCTGGAGAGACAGATGTCCGAAGAACGAATGGAACCGATGGTGAAGGTACTGGAGCAGCTGGGATGCGGACACATTCATATCGTATATTGCGGCTTGCCAGAGAAGACAGGGGACAACGAGCAATGAACTTAACTACACTGAAGCTAATCAGACAACGTGAGATTCAGTCTCCCGAGCCGATGGGCAGTTATGCTGCATCCGACGTTGTTTTCCTATTGAAGGATATCAGCCATGTGGATCTGGAAAAGGGAACAGGTGAACGGGAGCAGGCGATCCAATCGGGGGTTCATTATTCGGAGATGTTACCTGTGGAATATCAGCCCACAGCCGAATACATCGGGCTGTTTCACCAGACGTTGGAACAATCCGCTGCAAGAATAGCACTTCATACCGCCATCGTGGCCGAGAAGATCGTAGAGCGCAGAGGCCTGAATCTTGTGCTGGTATCATTGGCTCGAGCGGGAACCCCTGTTGGCATCCTGATCAAGCGTTATATTGAATTGAAATACAAGGTGACGATTCCGCATTATAGCATTTCCATTATTCGTGGCAAAGGTATGGACGAGAACGCAATTTTATATATTTTACAGCAGCATGGGCTGGAAACAGCCATTCAGTTTGTAGACGGTTGGACCGGCAAAGGGGCTATTCGCAAAGTGCTGAAAGAATCCTGTGACCAAATGGAACGGACTTATGGCGTAAACCTCGATGATGATCTTGCCGTGTTGGCCGATCCGGGGCAATGTTCAGGCACATTTGGGACAAGAGAAGATTATCTCATTCCTAGCGCTTGTCTGAATTCCACCGTCTCCGGACTGGTGAGTCGTACAGTGCTTCGGGATGATCTGATTGGGCCGACAGATTTTCACGGAGCCAAATGGTATCGTGAATGGTCCTCTGACGATGTGTCGAACCAATACGTGGATACCATCGCTCAGCATTTTCCACAGGTGATGAACCAAGCGGAACTTCGTACGGACACCAATGCTATCGGTACTTCGGAAATCACCTGGAAAGGCTGGCAGGATATTGAGTCCATTCAGCAATCCTTTGGCATTGCCAACATCAATCTGATCAAACCTGGAATCGGAGAAACAACCCGGGTGCTACTGCGCCGGGTCCCTTGGAAGATTCTTGTGGACCGTCTGGATAATCCGGATTTGCAACATATCATGATGCTCGCCAGAGACAGAAATGTGCCGGTTGAGGTATATCCGGGATTAACCTATTCCTGTTGCGGCATTATTCAATCCCTGGGAGGTGGCGGAGAATGATGATCTACGCAAGTGATCTGGACCAGACGTTGGTGTACTCCCGTCGTGCGCTCCGTATTCCCGAAGATACACCGGGACTTGTTCCCGCAGAGTGGATTAACGGCAAGTTGTCCGCTTTTATGTCAGCATATGCACTGGAGCGGTTGCAGTCTTTGCCACAAGACATTGTATTTATGCCTGTGACGACACGTACTGTGGAGCAGTACCGACGCATTCATATTTTTCAGACCGAATGTATTCCGAAATATGCGGTGACGAGCAATGGTGGCAACATCATTGTCGACGGTCAGGTAGACGATGAATGGAACCTGCATATTCGTTCTTTGCTTCGTCAGCAGGCAGCCACTCCCGAAGAGGTCCTGGATTTATTTGACGACGTACTCAGCCCGGAATGGGTGATTAATCAGCGATTGTGTGATGAGCTGTTCTATGCACTGCTAATCGAACGTGACAAGCTTCCGATGGAACGCATTGCTGAGAAGATTCGGGTGTTAGAGACGCTGGGATGGGAGAGCTCGATTCAGGGTCGGAAGCTCTATCTGGTGCCTTCGGCCGTGAACAAACGAGCTGCAGTGGAGCACATTAGGCAGCGCATTGGCGATGTGCCTGTGATTGCTTCGGGCGATTCCTTGCTGGATCGCTGTTTGCTGGACTTTGCGCAGCATGCCATTGCTCCATCTCATGGGGAGCTGCATGTGGAGAGACAGCGTGTACCCGAGCAGGTACCGTATCAATTTACGGAACAATTCGGTGCTTTTGCAGCAGATGAGATTCTCGATTACGTTCACCGTATCCATAACGATCAACAGATCCAGATAGACCATGCCGAGATAAGGGAGACCGTATAAATGAAAAAAATGAAGATTTACTTCAACCGTTGGTTCTCTGTAACGTATCATTATATGAATGCAATTCGGGACAATGAGGATGGGTTGGAATTTGAGATCTACGGTACTCATCCTGATCCGGGACACATGGCATTACAGGGATGTGATGTTGCAGAAGTTGAACCGCGTGTAACGGGCCGGGAATATGTTGATTTTTGCCTCGACTTTTGCCGTCGTCATCAGATTGATGTCTTTATTCCGCGCTGGAACATGCTGGACATCAGCAGACATATCTCCTTGTTCGAAGAGATCGGTACACGGGTTATCGTATGCTCGGATACGGAATTGCTGGAACAATTGATGGAGAAAGATCGCTTCTATGAATCAGTGCGTGAGAAGGGCATTATGGAGATTCCGGATTATTTCACGGTCAGTAATGCTGCACAATTCCAGCAAGCCTATGAGGCGCTGCGTGCACGTGGACACGATGTATGCTTCAAACCATGTAATGGGGAGGGCGGCATGGGATTCCGGGTGATTAACAATGAACGTGATCCGTTGCAGGAGTTGTTCGGGTATGCGCTTAACTCGATTTCATATGAAGATGCCCTGCGTGCGTTCTCTTCTGCTCCGTCCTTTCCCAATGTCATGGTGATGGAGGTGCTGGAAGGATATGAATACAGCATTGATTGTCTTTCGGACCGCGATGGGAAACTATTAACGGCTATTCCGCGTAGAAAAGAAAGAGGACGCTTACGCTTGCTCGAAGAAAACGAGGAATTACTGGCAATTGCCCGTAATGTGGCAGAGGTATATCGGATTCCTTATAATTTTAATATTCAGATGAAATATCGCAAGGATACACCGAAGCTGCTTGAGATCAATCCGCGTATGTCGGGTGGGTTGCACATGTCTTGTCTGTCCGGCGTGAACTTCCCTTATCTGGCGGTCAAGTCTGCACTTGGCCATGATATTGGACCACTTCATCCGAAGTTTGGCATACTGGGAAGTCATATTGAACAGCCATTTATAATCGACGTTCAGAAGGTAAGCGGAGTACATCACGTCTAGCTGAGAATTTCCCTCAACATTGACACCTTCTGGATGGTTTTTTTACAATACGGATAAGTGTTGTTACAGGCAGGAGGATAAGTAATGTTACGGAAAACGAAGATAGGTATAGGCGCACTGGTCGGTTATGGTCTCGCGGCGATCTCGAGTCCCTTTCTACCGGATGTCATCACGTGGGCGATTCCGGCACTGGCAACTGTGGTGGGGGGACTGATTCCTTCACGTTCCACGCCACGTACACAGGTCCAGGGTTCGTCATCAGCACCTGTGCCCATTACAGACATTGGAAATGAAACATCTCGCTTGAACCGTGGACAAGCGCCGAGCGCAGTGCCAGCAGGGACTATAGAAGCTTCTCCGGCACAGCCTCATTTGAGTTCCGCTCCGGCTCAACATGCGAACTCAGAACAAGCGAAGCCTTCCCGGACTGAACCAGATCCTGTATTTGATCCGGTGATTGAGTACCTGGAAGTTCTGGAGGACATGATCATCTCCGAAGGTCAGAAGAACGAGCTGGATAATGAGATCGTGGAGAAATCACTGGCGTTGTTTGCCCGTCTGCAGCGTGTGATTCCTTCCCTTCAGGAACTGAACAACGGGGATATCAACCATACGGTGCGCAGACTGATTTTGAAAGACCTGAACGGTTTTATTAATCCATTTCTACGTTTAAGCGGAGAAGCCAAACGTAACAATCGGCGTATGCTTCTGAATGGTCTTCGAGACGTGGATTCCAAGATATCGGATATTGTATCAACGATTGAACATAAAGACTTAATGGAGCTCCAGAACAAAGCGGAACTGATACATCAACGGTATAACAGCTCTGAATTATAGGAGGGATTGGCATGGCAACGGAATGGGCTCAGTTGAAGCAGGAAGATGAGCAACGGATTAACCAGGAAGCAACGCAGCTTATTCAGAAAGTGTCCCAAAGTGATCCGGCTCACCTGGATACCTTAATGGATGATATCGGCAAGTTGGGTGTGAAAACACAAGAGAGAGCAGGACAGACCCTCAAGCTGCTTGATCGTCCAGTCAATGAACTGATGTCGGGGAATCGGGCTGAGGTATCGAACATGATCCTGAAGCTCCGTGATGAATGTGAGAGTCTGCAGCAGAGTAAAAATGTGAGTTTTGTCGGGAAGTTGTTACGTAAAAGCCCGCTGAAAAACTACGTGTACCGTTATCAATCCGTTCGCACGAACATTGATGCCATCATTAACGGGTTGCGCGACGGTAAGGATAACCTGGAAGAAAGTATCGTGAACATGCGTCAGCTGAAACGTTCTTCGATTCAGGAGATCTACAACCTGCAGACCAAAATCTCCTTTGGTAATCAGTTAAAAGCATTGTTTGAAACCGAGATCGCCAAGCCTGAGAACGAGAATCGCAAAGCACATCTGGAGCGTGGGTTGCGCAAAGTGGTAACACGTACCCAATCCATGACAGAGATGATCATGCTGTACAATCAAGCGATTGCAGCTACCGACATCATTAATGATAACAATGACAAGTTGATTGATTCAGTGAATAACGCCATTGATAAAACAGCGAATCTGATCACCGTTTCGGCCATGATTGCGATGGCACTTAATGATCAGGAGAAGGTCATTTCTGCTGTGGAAGCTACGAATAAGACGATTGAAGATCAATTCAAGGAGAACGCCAGATTGTTGAAGACAACGACAGAGAAAACGAATGAGCTGTTGTCCAAACCGGCCATGTCCCTTGAAGCGGTCAATCAGGCGATGGGTGATCTGATGTCTGCGCTGGATCTGTCCGAGCAGTCCAATCGCCGGATTATCGAGAGCTGTAATGACTATACCAACAAGATGACAACACTTAACGCCAAAATGAGCGATCGACTGGGTCTGGAAGGGCCGAAAGCTGCTGCCATTCCGGAGAAAAACAAACCGGATTCCAGTGCATTAGGATCTTTCCTGGATTAGGGTAAGACTCGCTGCATATCGTATCGAGATTGCTACATGTATTTATTTTCTACGAGGGACGCTGAGTGCGTCTCTTTGTTTCATTTATTTGATAGAATGAGGGTAAAATCTGGGGTTGTGCGAAGGAGCTTGCTGAACATGCTGGACTTTTCATTCGAGATTATTGATGAGACCAAGATTAATATTCAATACAAATATGGCAGTGAGTTCTTTAACTTTAACCTGTATTATGCGAACGGGAATTGGACACTGCATCCTTTTGACGGCATACTGATCCAAAATCGTGAAATGTGCAGTCTGATTGTATCGGAGCTGCTTCGTAACAAAGATTTTCATGTCATGTTGGCCAAAGAGAAAATCATCTTATCTCAACTCCGCACCAGTGTTAACCTCCAGTCCAATGAGCCGGATGAATGGGTTGCAGATCGAAGAAACGCAGATTATTCCAGTCCTGATGATGAGTTGATGGATTACATAGGGAACCATAGCTTCGAGGAAGTATTGAAGCTTGAGCAAGAACAGATGGAGGCCAGAGTACAGTTCTTCCAACAGATCATTCAGAGAATGTTTATGGAGGGGCTTGGGCCAGACGATGCCGATTTTATCAAAGTTCAGGCTGTGATTCGCATATATAAGGAGACATACGATCGTCTGGGCGAGTTGAATGATCACAATCAGGGTGATCGTGGACGCAAAAGATGGTAGAGAAAATCCCACTCGGTATGTAAACGGATAACTATATTTCTGCGAAGTTAGGCAGATCATCCTGATTTGCAGGTGTCATGAATGCTTTTACAGAGAAGCGGATTGTACCCTTGGTGAATCGGTTGTACAATGACATTCGTGAAGATCAGCTATAAGTACCTAACTAGCGTGTGGAAGGGAGACCTTCCTTTTTTTACTGTCAAAATGTTGATAAGTTTATTGTAATGGGAAAAGTAGGGTAATAAGAATAGAAGCGGGATTGTAAAATACGCTATAATAACCATATGTGTACATAGAAATGATTACATATTGGACGAAGTGGAGAAATCAACATGTCTAATGGAGACTCTGAGCTGGAACGTGCAATCGGTTTAGGGGGCTCCGAGCCGGAGGAATGCTTATGATCAAGCTGTTGTATCACCTGAAGAAGTACCGAGTTGCCGCAATTGCAGCCTTGGTCATGATGTTAATTGAGCTGACGGTGGAGTTGGCTCAGCCTTACTTGATCTCCAAGATCATTGATAACGGCATTCAGCAGGGAGACCTGTCCGTCGTCTGGTTGTGGGGCGGCGTGCTCGTGGGCAGTGCTGTGGTGGCTTTTGCTGCCGGAATTGCAAGTTCGTTCTTTGCATCCCATGCGAGTTTGGGGTTCGGATACGATCTGCGCGAGAAGTTATATGAGAAAGTGCAAACGTTCTCTTATGCCGTATTCAATCGTTTTGCAACGTCGTCTCTGATTACGCGATTAACGGGGGATGTGACCCAGGTACAGGACACCGTCTTCATGAGTCTGCGCTTCATGACGCGTGTACCGCTGGTGGTGATTGGTAGCATGATTATGGCAGTGATCGTGAACCCGAGGTTGGGTCTGCTGCTGGTTGTCATGGTGCCTGTACTGCTCATTGTTGTGGTGTGGATGATCAAAAAGGCAGCGCTGCTGTTCCGCAATGTGCAGCTCAGACTGGATGCCGTCAACGGAGTCATCCAGGAGAATCTGACAGGCATTCGGCTGATCCGTGTCTTTGTACGGATGGGCCACGAGATTGAACGCTTTGCCGGTTTCAGCGGCAAGCTGATGAAAGGCACGATCTCCGCGCTACGCCTGACGGAGACGACGATGCCGTTCATGCTGCTGATGATGAACGTTTGTATCATCGCCGTGCTATGGTTTGGACGAGTAGACATCGCCTCTGGTAATGCTACTGTAGGTGAAGTGGTTGCCGTCATTAACTATCTGCTTCGCACAATTGGTGCCATGTCTGCGTTGTCATGGATTTTGGTAACCTTTTCCAGAGCAAGCGCTTCAGCGCAACGACTGAATGAGGTGTTTAATACGGAGGACACATCGGAGACTGAACAGACGAAGGCGTTATCAACGTCTGCACCATCTGCTGGATCTGTGAAATCTACGCACTCTCCGCAATCGGTATACTCAGTGAAGAAACAGCGCGCTGTGCAGGGAGCGGTTGAATTCCGTAGTGTAGGCTTTAGTTATCCGAATAGTGATATTACAGTACTGGATAACATCACCTTCACTGCAAAAGCGGGGGAGCGCATTGCCATTATGGGAGCAACAGGCTCAGGCAAATCCTCGCTGGTACAGCTCATTCCGCGGTTATATACAGAGGATCAAGGAAAGGTACGGATTGATGGTGCCGATGCATCAGAGCTGGATCTGTCCATGCTGCGTGGTTCGATTGGTTATGTGCCGCAGGAGGTCATCCTGTTTACGGGTTCTGTACGGGAGAATATTGCCTGGGGCCGGGAAGATGCGACATTGGAGGAAATCGTGGAGGCCGCGAAGCGTGCGCAGATCCATGAAACCATTGAAAATTTACCAAACGGTTATGATACATTGCTGGGTCAACGGGGAGTTAATCTCTCCGGTGGACAGAAACAGCGACTTTCCATTGCACGAGCACTGGTACGTAGACCAAGAATTCTGATTTTGGACGATAGCACGAGTGCGCTGGATGTAGCTACGGAAGGCAGATTGCTGGATGCACTGGAAGAATTGTCGTGTACCACGTTTATCATCACCCAGAAGATCAGTTCGACGACATCGGCGGACCTGATTCTGCTGCTTGATGATGGACAACTCATCGGACAGGGAAAACATGAAGACCTGATGGAATCGTCAGAGTTGTATCGTCGAATCCATGAATCACAATACGGGGAGGGTGCACAGCATGTTCAAAGCATTCATTGAGCCTTTCCGTCAGCCACCGCCACCGATTGATCCTGAGACGTTACGGTCAGGTGGTGGCCGCAAACCCAAGGCAAGAGCGAAGAACTGGTCCGGTACATTAGGCCGGATCTGGACCTATCTGGCAAGGCGTAAGGTCAAGCTGTCCATGGTACTGTTGATGGTGTTTGCCAGCTCTGCACTCGCTTTGCTTGGCCCCTACATGGTGGGGGTGGCCGTGGATGATTTCATCGCGGGCGAAGCCGGCTCAAGCTGGACTCGGTTTCTGATTGCATTAACGGCCGTTTATGTCTTATTCTCACTCACATCCTGGCTCCAGAATATATGGATGATCGAAATTGCACAGGAAACCGTATACCGCATGCGGTATGATCTATTCTCCCATCTGCACAAATTGCCGATTCCATTCTTCGGTAAACGCCAGCAGGGTGAGATTATGAGTCGGGTGACCAATGATATCGAGAATGTCAGCGGTACGCTGAACAGCTCGGCCATCCAGATTTTTTCGAGTGTATTGACCCTGCTTGGGACATTTGGCGTTATGCTGTGGCTCAGCCCACTACTGACCCTGCTTACCTTTATCGTTGTACCTTTGATGGCCATCGGCATGCGTTGGATTACGCGGAGAACCGGACCGCTCTTCAAGGAACGGCAACGCAATCTGGGTGAACTCAACGGTTATATCGAAGAGACGTTATCCGGGCAGCGGATCATTAAGGCATTCTCCCAAGAGGAGCGTGTGATTCGCGGTTTTGAGGAACGCAATACCCGCATCCGGATTTCCGGTTTCTGGGCACAGACGATCTCTGGTTTTATTCCGAAACTGATGAATGGATTGAATAACCTGAGCTTTGCGATTGTTGCGGGCATCGGTGGTATTCTGGCTATTCAGGGTTCGGTTACGGTTGGGGTGATTATTATCTTTGTGGAATATGCCCGTCAATTCACACGTCCGCTGAATGATCTGGCGAACCAGTGGAACACGTTATTGTCCGCGATTGCGGGGGCTGAGCGTGTATTCGAGGTACTGGACGAAGATGAGGAAGCGAAGGATGAAGGGGCAGCGGTATCTCTGGATAAGGTGGAGGGATCTGTTCGTTTTGACAAAGTATCCTTTGGATACGATGAAGGACGTAACATTTTGCATGAAATCAGCTTTGAAGCCAAACCGGGGGAGATGATTGCCCTTGTAGGACCAACCGGAGCGGGGAAAACGACCCTGATCCAGTTGTTATCCCGTTTTTATGATCCGACGGGTGGCACGTTAACGGTAGATGGACGCGATATGACCACCATTCGGCGTGAGAATCTGCGGTCCCATATGGCGTTTGTACTGCAGGATTCATTTCTGTTTCAGGGCACGATTCGGGAAAATATTCGGTTTGGCCGTCTGGACGCGACGGATGAAGAGGTGGAAGCAGCCTCCCGGCTGGCAAATGCTCACTCCTTCATCGTGCGGATGAAGGACGGGTACGACAAAGTGCTCCAGGCCGACGGAAGCGGCATTAGTCAGGGGCAGAAGCAGCTGCTCGCCATTGCCCGGGCAATTCTGGCCGACCCTTCGATCCTCGTTTTGGATGAAGCAACCAGCAGTATTGATACCGTCACAGAGATCAAAATCCAGGAAGGGCTGCAACGTCTGATGCAGGGGCGAACCAGCTTTGTCATTGCCCACAGACTGAATACGATCCGTCAGGCGGATCGAATTCTGGTACTGAAGGATGGGCATCTTCTGGAGCAAGGCTCGCACGATGCCTTGCTGGAACAAGGCGGTTTCTACAGCGAGTTGTATTACAGTCAGCTGCGTAAAAAGGCTCAGTAGTCATTTTGGATAATATGTGACATGTATTAGAAAGCTTTGTAGGTATGTAAAAAGAGCAGGGATGAGGGCACGATGCTCCTCACTTCTGCTCTTTTTGCATATATTATTGAGGAAACGTGGGAAATGGAACTGTGATTGTGTGTTAAAATATGGATATAATGGAATGGGTTCGTTTTTGGAAGGTTGCCAGACGTATGCCTTTAGTCAGTCAAGTGATGTATTAAAAGAGAGGAGGGCCATGCAGAATGGAATTCAGATTTGGGAATGGTGCTATTCTTCTACCCCCTGTTCACATTACGATTATCGCAATAATTATTCTTTTCTTTCTGGTAAGGTGGAGCAAGCAATTAGAAACAAGGCGTTTTACGGTTTTCTTTTACTTTTTGATTAGTACGTTCAATACTCCAATTTATTCTCAAAGTACAACAAAAGGTGTCTTTGAGTTATGGATCCCTGCAGGGTTTATGGTGGTTTTCTTTTATTTGTTTCGCAGCGAAAGAAATCATCCATCTAAAATGAAAGCAAGTATTTTAGGGTTTTCCATAGCCTTATATCAGTTAATTCTTCAGTATGTCGGATAACGGGACAGATAGAGATAGTTCAATAAGAACAAGTAAGCAGCCGGTCAACCAACCGGTTTCTGATTTCAAGTACATTTACTTCATGATTAGAAGTTACTGTTTACAATACGATAAATATTGAATATAGTTATAAAAGAGTCTTTATATCTTTTATTGAGAGGTGAATTGATATGAATCCAAAATTGCAGAAAAAAATTAACAACCTAGAGAATATTGAGAGATTTCCAGCAGAAGAATTATTTGAGTTCTTACCTGTCAAGAAAGACGACAATGTATTGGATCTTGGAGCGGGTACCGGCTATATTTCACTTTCGATTGCGGAACGAGTCAAAACCGTATATGCATTCGATTATGACAAAGATATCCTTGAATACCTTGAATCACTTGCGAAGGAAAGAAACATGGCAAACATCAAATCCGTTGTAGGACACTTTAATGATATTCCGTTAGATAACCAGTCTATTGATATAGCTATTGCTTCAATTTCCTTACATGAAGTTCAACCACTTACAACAGCTTTGAAAGAGCTCAACAGAGTTATGAAAGACAGAGGCTTGTTCTTATGTATAGAGTTAGAAAAGACGGAGACTTCTACTGGTCCAAGAGTTTCTTCGACAGATATGGAAGTTGCAATACTGGATGCTGGATTTTCCATTGTGAATAAAATCTACCCATCAACCAAAGTTGCTAACCAGTCTGTCTATATGATCCTCGCCGAGAAGTAAAAAACGAAATATATAGGTTAAAAACAAAAGAGCAGATCTTGTGTTCAGGATCTGCTCTTTCTCATTTAACCGCCAACAACCTTCCAATTATCCGCCTGCTCCACTGTAAGTGGTTGATGTCTGCGAATATAATCCTCCACCAGTGCGGCCATGTCCGTAGCACCCTCGTGCAGTACCTTTTTGCCTGGATACATCGCATAATCCCCGCCGCCAGCAGCGCGGTAGCTGTTCATTACTACAGAGTACGTGCCATTCATGTCCATGGGTTTGCCTTCACGTTCCAACTTCACAACTCGACTGCCCACAGGTTGGGAGATATCCAGTTCGTACTCTAGGCCAGCCCACATATCGTAATTATAATGCTGCGGTTTGGGCTCCATATAGGCAGGATTCACGGCGACTTCACCAGAAGCATTCACTTCAAAGTAACGAGCCGTTTGTTCCAGCGCTTCCCGGATATCTTGACCGCTCAGCTCCAGTACTGTAAGCGTGTTGGGATAGATGAAGTTGGATAACACGTCCCGAACAGTGATATGGCGTCCGAATCCCCGAGCTTCTTCACTCAGCATCGCGGTATTGGACAGCTCAGCCCCGGTCGCTTCCATCTGCACTTGATGTACAAAAGCAATGAATGGATGTGCCTTGAGTCGCAGGGACGTAGCATTGGTGATCGACAAATCCCCAGCCACCTCGCCAATGGGTTGATCAAGCCATGCTTGTGCCTCAGTTTCCAGCTCATCCGTAAGTTTCAAGACTGTCGCATCAGGCTCAACTTCACTATGTTCATCCAGAAGTAACAATCGAGCCTTCTTATCGGTAATCTGCCACTTCCCGCCCGATGATTGTTCCAACTGAACAGATACATGCCCCGCACCGTTACCACTGAATCCCGGCTGAATGACGGTTACGCCATGAATATTAGCGGTAAGCTGACGATGTTGATGTCCGGTAAGCAGCACATCGATGCCTTCGATGTCCCGGCAGATGGCATAGCCTTGATTTTCTCCAGTTAACCGTTCAGCAGGTTCTCCTGTCTCCAGATCACTCTCAAATCCGCCATGATAACTCACTACCATGACATCGGGTTGTTCATGCTCGCGTATATAGTTAACCCATGTACGAATGGTCTCCAAGGCATCAAGGAACTGTAAACCCTCAATATTCTTGGGGTGCTCCCAGTTCGGTATGTAATGCGTGGTTGCGCCCAACAGTGCGATTTTGACGCCAGAAGATAGGGTTTTGATTAGATATGGAGGACCGAAGGCAGGTACGTCTGGATGCTCATCTTTTACAATATTGGCAGACAGCCAAGGAAAGTCGGAAGCTTCAACCGCCCCGCGTAACAGATGCTGACCATAGTTAAACTCATGATTGCCCATTACGGCAGCATCATAACCCAGTTCATTCAGAACGGTTATAAATGGATGCACTTCGTTTTTGGAAACTTGTGAAGCTGCATAAGAGGCCAAGGGTGATCCTTGCAACAGATCCCCGTTATCCACCAGTATCAGTTCAGATGAACGTTCGCGTTCCTTACGAATCAGCGAAGCGAGCAGGGCAAGTCCTGCCGGGCGGTATGCATTGGTATTGTAGTGAATGGGGCGGATCGCACCGTGCAGATCACTGGTGAACAGGATGTCGAAGCTTGCCGTATGGGGGGTTATGGATGTCATTTTACAATCTCCTCTAATATATAAGTTCAGATATATGGAATTACTATAAAACGGAGAAGACAGATTAGCATGAAGAATCGAAATATACGCTGTTATCCCCGATATTCTCCCTATATCTTCAACCATAATGAGCCTATTCTAACAGATACAAGTCGCGCTGACAGCCTGACAGGAAACTTTACAAAACTCCAAATTCCGTTTCACATCGCGCTAATATTTGGCAACTATAGTAGATAAGTACTGAAAAATAGAAACTCTTTGGAGGGTGTTCGTTTGAAGAAGTCTGCTTTATTTTTACCATTGTTGATTTTGGTTATGTTTCTGAGTGCTTGTGGGTCTAGTAGTACAACTGGTTCGGCTAACGGGGATAATACGAGTTCCAATGCATCCGGTACGTCTACGACAGAGACAGAGAAACCTGTCGAAGGTTATGTGCCAACTGAACTGACGGTTCAATTCGTACCTTCCCAGAATGCAGACACGCTTGAAGCTAAAGCGAAACCGCTTGAGAAGTTGCTTGGTGACAAACTGGGCATTCCGGTAAAAGTCAGCGTATCCACCGACTACAACACGATTATTGAAGCAATGGCTTCCAACAAAGTGGACGTTGGTTTCTTGCCTCCGACAGCTTATGTACTGGCAAAAGAAAAAGGCGCTGCACAAGTTATTTTGCAAGCACAACGTTTTGGTGTAAATGATGAGACAGGTGCTCCAACCGAAGAGTTGGCGGATTCCTATAAATCCATGTTCATTGTAAAAAAAGATTCTCCGATTCAATCCATCGAAGAACTTAAAGGTAAAAAGGTTGCTTATCAAAACGTAACGTCTTCCGCAGGTTATGTATGGCCAGCAGGTCTGTTGCTGGACAGAGGCATTGATCCATTGAAAGATGTATCACCTGTAACGTTGAAAGGCCATGACCAGGGTGTTATCGCTGTATTGAACGGTGACGTTGACGCAGCAGCTATTTTCCAAGATGCCCGCAATACGGTAGCGAAAGACTATCCGACTGTATTTGAAGATACACGAGTACTGGCGTTTACTGAGCCTATTCCTAACGATACCATCGCCGTTCGTACAGACATGAATGCAGATTGGACTGCGAAGATCAAACAAGCCTTCATCGATATCGGTAAAGATACTGAAGGTCACCAGATCATCAAAGAAATCTATACGCATGAAGGTTATGTAGAGTCCGATGATAGCAAGTTCGAGATCGTTCGTCAGTATGGCGAAAAAGTGAAAGGTGAGTAAATAAGATCCAAACGTAGTTCGGGATCTGTTCACTTTGTAATAACTCTCTTGGATGGGAACAGCTTAATCGTAGCAATGGACAGGCCAGTTCAGCGTGATCTACGCTGCGCTGGCTTGTGCCATTATAGCAAGGACTTAGGTATGTATGATCATTATGAATGAAAGAAGGATTATTGCCATGATTGAGCTTCATAACGTTACCAAAACTTACGCTAACGGCACCAAGGGCCTGGATAATATTAATCTGAAATTTGAGGAGGGTGAATTCATTGCTGTAGTGGGTCTGTCCGGTGCGGGTAAATCCACCCTCCTGCGCTCCATTAACCGACTGCACGACATTAGTGAGGGCGAGATTCTGATTAACGGAAGCTCCATTACGAAGGCACAAGGCAAACGACTGCGCATGATCAGACGCGACATCGGCATGATTTTCCAGAGCTTCAACCTCGTGAAACGGTCCAGTGTACTCCGTAATGTACTCGCTGGACGAGTTGGATACCATTCCACCATGCGTACCATTCTCGGGCGTTTTCCAAAAGAGGATATTGAGCTGGCATTCACTGCGCTAGATCGGGTTAACATCTCCGAGAAAGCCTATTCCCGTGCAGATCAGCTGTCCGGTGGACAACAACAGCGTGTGGCTATTGCCCGTGTACTGGCACAGGAAGCGAAAATCATTTTGGCCGACGAACCGGTTGCTTCACTTGACCCGCTTACAACGAAGCAGGTTATGGATGACCTGAAACGTATTAATCAGGAACTTGGTATTACGACCATCGTCAACCTTCACTTTATTGATCTGGCCAGAGAGTATGCGACCCGTATTGTCGGATTACGAGCAGGTGAGGTGGTCTTCGACGGCCCGGTGGAAGAGGCAACGGATGAACGCTTTGCAGAGATATACGGCAGACCGATTCTGGCTGACGAATTGCTGGACAAGCAGGCTGTGCATGAGCAGGGAGAAGTTGTGGTATGAAGGGGCAGTCCAACGTTCCACTTCAGAATTCAGGCGGAGTGGGGAAGGAACCTGGTTCCAGCCCGGCTCAGGTTGTAAATCGCCCAAAACCGCCTGGGCGTACGAAACATCTGCTCACTTTAGTTATCATTCTGCTCCTTCTATGGGCGAGTGCCAAGCAGACCGATGCCGGCTTCACAGAGTTATTTCAGGGATTCCCTGAAATGTGGAAATTGTTAAAGGATATGTTCCCACCCCGGTGGAGTTACTTTGATAATATCGTTCAAGGCATGCTGGAGACGATCCGAATGGCCTTGATTGGAACAACGATTGGTGCCATTATTGCCATTCCAGTCTCGATCATCTGTGCCGGTAACTTGATGCCGAGTCGCTGGATCTACTATCCGGCACGCTTTCTGCTGAACCTGATTCGGACCGTGCCGGATCTGCTGCTTGCTGCTTTGTTCGTTGCCGTATTTGGTCTGGGACCTATTCCCGGAATCTTGGCACTGGCTGTATTCTCCGTAGGTCTGATTGCGAAGCTGACGTATGAGACGCTAGAAACCATTGATCAGGGGCCGCTGGAAGCGATGACGGCTGTCGGTATGAACCGAATTCAGCTGATTGTGTATGGCGTGGTGCCGCAACTGGCTGCCCAGTTCACATCCTATGTGCTGTATGCCTTCGAAATTAATATACGTGCTGCTGCCATTCTGGGATTGGTCGGAGCCGGAGGGATTGGACTCTACTATGAGGCTACACTTGGATTCCTGGAGTATGACAAGACCAGCGTAATCATTCTGTTTACCCTCGTCATTGTTCTGGTCATTGATTATGTAAGTACTAAGCTGCGGGAGAAATTGCTATGATGAAAAATGAAACAAGCCGCATTCGGCCAAAACCACGGAAGAACCCGCTACGCTGGGTTATTGTGTTACTGCTGATCCTTGTGTATGCCTGGGCCCTTGCTGGTGTACCGTTTACTGGTTTCAAGGAAACCGCTGCTCAGATTATGAAGGCTATTGTAGCCGGGATTTTCTCACCGGACTGGGATTTTGTATATCTGCCTGAGGGAGAAGACTTGCTGCGAGGTCTCCTGGACACGTTGGCAATCTCTGTGCTAGGTACTGTAATCTCAGCTGTGCTCTGTATCCCGTTTGCATTCTGGTCTGCCCGCAATATGAGTGGACATCGCTCCATCTCGGGTGCAGGTAAAATGGTACTCAGTTTCATCCGTACGTTCCCCGAGATTATCATGGCTTTGATGTTCATCAAGGCAGTGGGCCCCGGATCGTTCGCAGGGGTACTCGCCCTTGGATTGCACTCCATCGGCATGTTAGGCAAATTGTACGCGGATGAAGTTGAAAATATCGACTATGGCCCATCTGAGGCGTTGCTTGCCTCTGGAGCCAATCGCATGCAGCAGTTGTGGTTCGCCATCCTGCCGCAGGTTATGCCTGGATTCCTGAACTATACGTTGTATCGTTTCGAGATTAATGTACGTTCTGCGACCATACTGGGTGTAATCGGAGCAGGGGGGATTGGTACCCCGCTGATCTTTGCACTTAGTACACGGAACTGGCCGCGAGTAGGTATTATCCTGCTGGGTATTATCGTGATGATCACGATTATTGACTTGATCTCGGGGTATATTCGTAAGAAGTTGGTGTAGAGTTAATGTGGAGCTGCGATTATATTAGATGATAGAGTAAGAGGAGAGGGGCTATTCGGTGCCAGAATATTGGCAGGGATAGTCTTTTTTTTGTGTGTCAGACAATAAACAAAGTAGCGTTCTTGATGGTCTGCTAACGGCTGAGGAATAAGAGTATTCCAAGAATATGTATAATAATGATTGAATAATTTTCCAATTACATATAAGATTAATATGTTTCTATATAAAGGGAATTAAGGATATTAATTAATACTCTTTATAGATACCGATACAAGAAGTGAGCTTTAAAAGGAAGGTGACCTATGGAATTATTTTATTTTATATGGATTGGGTTTATGGTACTCCTATTGCTATACAGAATGGTCTTTCAGAAGTTTAAAAAACATAACAGAGAAAATATTGGACTCAGTGCAGTCCTGATCATATTCACGGGAAGCGGTTATACATTTACACAGATGAACTTGATTTTTGTCATTAGTGTCATCGCCATGGCCGCCTATTCTGCTGTATGGAACAGCATTCTATTTACAAGAAATGGATATGTGCCGGAACGTTTGAAATGAATGAAAAAACCGAAACCATGTTGCCCTGTGAATCACGCAATGTTGGTTTCGGTTTTTTATATGTTTGGTTAAACGTTAGGCTTCTTTACTGAGACTTAGCTAGCCAAAGGCAACGCTTTGGTCACTTGAACCGTAATTGTCTCGGTGCTGGTTACGCCTGCGGCGTTGATCAGCTCAGCACGGTACGTGTACGTGCCGTTAGCGCGACCCGATAAGTCCGTTGTAGCGCTTTGAGAAGCTGGTGTTGCTGCGTTCAACGCTTGTGTATCAATCAATACATCATTCTCATAGAGACGGTATTCAGTTGCGTTCGTACCCCACCAGAGGTTCATGGATACGTTGTAGTTGCCATCACCATCCCAGTTGTTTTGGGACAACGTAGCTTTGCCTGGAGCGGCATTGGTTACTTGTACGGTCAGCACGTCGCTGCGTGTTGTGCCTTTGTCATTGGTCAGCTCGGCTATATACGTATACGTGCCGTTGGCTTTGCCTGTAATAGCCGTTTTGGAGGACTGAGCCGATGGTGAAGCAGCAGTCAACTTCTGCGTATCGATTAGAACGCCGTTTTCATACAGTTTGTACTCGGAACCATTTTCGCCCCACCAGAGGTTCATGCTTACGTTATACGAACCTTCGAACAGGCCAGTTGTATATCCATTATCAGAAGAAAGCACCGGTTTACCCGGTGCCCCCGCAGCTGGAGTGGAAGGCACTTCGCCTCCACCTTGATCTTCAGCAGGTACAAAATCATTCAAACTTCTTGGTTTCAATTGATATACATCTTTGAAAATAGCGGAAATGCCTGTGATACTGATCTTGTCCCCTGCAACATAAGGGAAGGAAGTATCTGTCACACCTGTACGGGTGTCTACACGGATATGCGTGCTTGTTCCGTCTGCTGCTACCGCGTCGAATTCAAATGATCCAACTGGTGTAGCACTGATGATATTCTCGATTGTTACATCCTTCAATTGAACCAGTTGACCTTGGTTCGCATCTGTAATTGCTGTAACTTCGATTGGAGCAGGTACGGAAGCTGTACCTGTTTTCTCAATCGCAACGATATCGGTAAGCTCGAACTCGCTGTTATAGATGGTTGTTGCTGCCGTTACTTTAACCTTGTCACCAGCATGGAAGCCGCTAGTATGCTGGAACACGTAGATTCCGGCAGTTTCATCTTGAAGATAGAAGGCTTGTCCACCAAATGCACCCGGCTCTGTCGTCACAACACCTTCAATCGTTACGGTAGTACCAACCGCTTTGGTGCGTGCTTCAGCCACTGTAATAGCTGCTGGGATCGGTCCTTCTTCTTCCGGAAGCTGTTCTGCTGGCACATTGCCAACGGTCACGGCATTGGTGATCAGGTTGCTACCATTCAGACGCAGACGCAAGCTGGCAGCGCCAGTTGTACCTGGTTTGATGCGTACGTTCAGGTCTTTGATCGCGCGACCTTTGCTGTCTGAAGTTACACTGAATGTGGAGCTGTAGCCGTACGAAGTCGGCCAAGTACCACTTTCATTCTGGATCATGGCGACCTGTGTTCCGCCAGTCAGATAGATACCGGCACTATAACCGGATACGGTTGTGTTGGGTGGCATGTTCTCCACAACTACACGAACCTGGAAGTCTTCTGCATTTGGGAGAGTATCTTGTTTCACGAAGCTGTAGGCAGCATTTGCACTGGATGCAGGGCCGCCGTAAGAACCAGCCTTGAACGTGGAACGATCATACCACTTGTATCCGGCAGCAGGTGCGGACCAAGGTTCAGCCTGTGGTTCTGTGGAAACAGCCGGCTCTTCGAATGGCAACAACGCTGTAGCTGTGTCCAGTTCAAGTCCGTTCACTTCAGTCAGGCTTGTGTAGTTCTCTTGCGTAGCGAGCCAGTTCACGGTATTCACGAGCAGCACCGCATCATCGGCTTCTTTGAAACCGTCATAAGTCGTTTTGCGTGTGCCAGTCTCTTCACGCAAGTATTTTGGTGATGCATCTTCTACTGGAGAGGAGTCGCCGATGAAAGCAGCCTTACCTGCACCCAGCTTGGATACGGCTACGTAAGGACCTTCTTCGATCCCGCCACCGTTGTAGACGCCTTGGTCCACTGCGTTATTCCATTTTGCATTGGTTTTTGGCAGGTACACAATGCCTTTTGCTTTTTCCGGATCGGTGATTGCGAGTGTTGAACCGGCGTGCATGGCTACAGCCGATACCCCTTCTGTGATGCCGAAGGCTTGATCTGCCGGTACTACGATATTGGCGTTGATATCGCCAAGTGCGTTATAGCGGAATCGTACGCCAAAGTTATCGGACAACCAGTCCGAGCCGGTTACATTTTGCATGGCTTCAGAATTACGCTCATCGGTGCTCATACCTTTGGCCGGATCTTCAAAAGCTCCCCGACGATAGCCGTTGATGACTTCAGAGCCATCCCAGCGGTTTTTATTACGGTCGGCATTATAGTGATCTCCAACGAAGAAGATACTGCCGCCAGTTTCAACATATTGTTTCAGTGCTGCCTGTTCGGATGTTTTGAAAGGAATTTGAGGCTCTGCAATAACGAATACGTTATACTCTTTCAGATCATCATAGGTAAATGGTGTCGTCTTGCGAAGTTCTTTGACATAATAACCATCATTCGCGAGTGCATTACCGAAGTCGGAGAAACCTCCATCAATGACCCAGTCTGCGGCTCCAGCCGTCTGGCCGTGAGAGTTGTCGAACAATACTTTCTTACCTGCATTTTGGTTCACAACCTTGGCCTGGATGAACGGCGCCGGGTCTGTCGGTCCTTCCGCATGAACCGATGCATCTCCGTTCCATAATCCGATCTGAAGCGGCAAAGCCATGGACAATGCGAGGAGTGATTTTAATAATACTCCTCGCATACCTGTTAATTTACCCAACCAAATCCCTCCCAAATATTAGTTGATTCATAAGTTCGTCCATATTCTACCACATGAAAATCTCACATAGTCATAACAATTTGTAAAAATTAACTCGATATTTGTAAAATTGGGTCTTATGACATATCCATAGGTGTTTCGGTCTGGCTTCATTTAATTTTTTTTGCCATCGCATATCGATTTTGCGTAAACAAAAAGCCACCTCTTATGAGATGACTTTGGCCCGAATTCGATTGACGGCATGGAAGACAGAGGATTTAATCATACCTTCACTGCGATTCACCAGTTCTGCCGTTTCCTTGATGGAGTATCCGTGGATGAGACGCAGCTCCAATATTTTACGATGTTCGGTGTTGTTAATATGGGAGACCAGATCATGAACGCCTTCATTAATTTCAAGATGGGGTGTATCGAGGTGATGGGTAGGTACTTCCAGACGACTGTCTCGTCTGAGTGTACGGGTCCGCCTACGGAAACTGTCCATGGCAAGGTTACGGGCAATGCGTTTGAGATAATAGAGAAGCCGATCTTCAGGGATATCCACGGTGACGTTCATTAGTCGAATGAAACAATCCTGAGCCAGATCTTCTGCGTCTTGCGGTTGTTTGACGATATGGGATAGATACCTTGTGATTTCTGATTTATAGTTGATATAAGCTTCATTAATTCGTGTGCTGTTCATATGATGTGAATCCCCCTTGGATACAGATCAGGCTTGGGTCCGGTCTGGTATGAGTCTCTTATGATCCAAGTATATCGGGAGGTTGTTTCCAAAAGGTTCAGAGTTGTATCGGAGTTGTAACATTTCGTGCTTCCCTCTATTCAAGCATACGGCTTGGGATACAAAATATAGGCAGATGAAATTCATAGAGCAGGGAGATTACGAGGGTATCATGAGACAAAAAGAGATTTTGATTATTGAGGACGAGGAGTCCATTCGCGATATTTTATCCTATTCGTTACGTAAAGAAGGATTCGGGATCAAGGAAGCAGCTACGGGTAAAGAGGGTCTGAATCTGCTTCGGGATTCGAAGCCGGATCTGATCCTGCTGGATCTGATGCTGCCAGACATGAGCGGTTTTGATGTGTGCAGACAATTATCTGTGAACTCCAAGATACCCGTCATTATGATCACGGCCAAGTCAGACATGCTGGATAAAGTACTTGGCATGGAACTGGGGGCGGATGACTATATCACGAAGCCTTTTGATATCCGTGAGGTGGTTGCGCGCATTCGGGCGATCTTTCGCCGGATTGATCTCATCAGCGAGACACTGGAGAATCAGTCCTATGAGGTGGTCAGGCTCGGCAAGCATATTGAGATCCGCAAGGATGAACGGGAAGTGTGGAAGGACGGGGAACGTGCAGGACTCACGAATAAGGAATATGATCTGTTGTTATTCCTCGTGACCCATCATCGGAAGGTGCATACACGTTCTGAATTGCTGGACAAGGTGTGGGGATTTGATTTTGCAGGGGATACCCGAACCGTGGACATTCACGTGCAACGGATTCGCAAGAAATTGGATAGTGGTGTGCAAGGCATTTCGATGATCGAAACCGTATTTGGTGTGGGGTACAAGCTGAATATTCAGGTGCAGACATGAAGTGGACGATCCAGTTCAAAATGGTGGTGTTATTCTCGGTCATCGTCTTTATTGGATTCTCGGCTCTGCTGATTCTGTCCAATAAGGTGGCACAGGAGAATATGTACCGGGAAGTGCATGAGGACATGGTGCAATCCAAAAGAAATCTGGACATCGCACTGAACCAGTACTTCCTGATTCATAACAAACGTATGAGCAGAGACTCGCTTGAAGCAGGGAGCCGAGAGCTTGCGGAGCAGATTGGTTCAGCCGTTGGCGGGGAGGTTACAGTATATCGTCCTGATGCTTCGTCATACGGATCGGTCGGGAACGAGGTTAACGTGACTAAGCGTTCTGACCATCCTGATATGGAAGAAGCCAAACACTCCCGAATCGCGTACACCACAGTTGTGGATAAAGGCCAGGTCACGGCCAGTCTGTCCTTCCCGCTTCAGATGGATCAACAATTGATTGGAATCGTACAGATGGAGAAGGATTATACGGATTTGTTCAAACGCAACCTTCGTTTTCAGAATACGATCAAGCTGTTTGCAGCGGTTATTTTCGTATTTGTATTTATCGCATCCATCTTTATTTCCCGGAAAATTACACAACCCATCCGTGTACTGACAAAACGTTCTGCGGAAGTGGCCCAGGGAAGTTTGAATGCGGACATTCAGATTACAACCAAGGATGAGATCGGTGAATTGGCTTCAAGCTTCACCGTCATGATTGATCGGGTTCGGGAGCAGATTGATGTGATTGAGCGAGAGCGGGACGAAGTGAAGCAAGTACAGGCGAGAAGTAAAGTCTTTTTTGACAATGTGACGCATGAATTGAAGACACCCTTAACGACGATTCTGGGATACGCCCAGATTTTACGGGATAACGGGTTTACCGACCAGGACTTTTTTGACAAGGGCATGAATTATATCATCAAGGAAAGCCAGCGTCTCAACACGATGGTTGCGGATATTCTGGAGGTCTCGGTCTCCTCTGCGGTCATTCAGGCGTACCGGTTTGAACGTATTGATATATCAGATATTATTCGTGAAGCTTGTGAGGACATGTCGATTAAGGCGGGCAAGTACAATATAGGCATCCACTATGAGCTGGAAGAACACCAGTATCTACAGGGGGATCGGGATAAGTTGAAGGAGGTCTTCCTTAACGTTCTGGATAACTCGGTCAAGTACAGTGATGTGAATTCCATCATCGAGGTGCAATCTTTTCGATTGGCTGATGTCATAGCTATCGTAATTCGTGATCAGGGAGAGGGAATTGGTGCCGAAGCACTTCAGCATGTATTTGAACCTTTTTACCAGGATAAAGAGATCAATAGGGCGGAGAAAGGCAGCGCGGGGCTCGGCTTGTCTATTGTGAAGAACATCGTTGAACGTCACGGAGGAACAGTGGAGATGAAGAGTATCATGCGTCAAGGGACACAGGTAAATATCAGTCTTCCGGGGGAAATGAACGCATGAGACATCCCGGATTTTGGCGTAAAAACCGCGACAGATTGATGCTGTCAGGGCTGTTAATCGCATTTGTCAGCGGAATCTTCGGGATTGGCAGCCTGTTCAGTATCGCGAACCTCAAACCAAGAACCGTAATTTTGCCAGGTGAGCAATTCAACAGCCGTCTGGCGCCGCCACCGAGCAGTACAATTCAGATCGAGTCAGCTACCAAGATTCCAAATGACTTTCCGATCTTTGATTTTGAAGTGGTAGACCGGAACACGATTATATTAAATCAACTGGAATCTTCCTATTCCAGGCTTCAACTGTCTCTCTTGCATCTGGATGATAATGAAGTGAAGAGTATTGCGAGTAATACGGATTACGGTGTAGCGATCAGCCCGGATCACAAGAAAATCATTTACTCCCAGTACCGGGCGGGTCAGACGCAGAAGACGACGTATGAGTATGTGATTGAGAGTGGGGAACGTCGCAAGCTTCCGAACGACAACTCCTATTATAGAGTGTTTGTAGGGAACGAATCCTACATCGGTCAGGATGATCTCTTATTCAAACAAGTAGATCTGAACCAGGGGACGAGTCAAGTCATCTACACATATGATGAGCTGATGGACATGTTCACAGGACCAAGACAAGGGAAAGGTTCGAATGATACGTTTATCGTTATGGATGTCTTGCAGGTCAGTGAAGACCTGAAGCAGTTTTATATGCTGGTGATGCTCAAAGACAATTATGCCATCTATCGTGTATCGCTTGAGGACGAGCATGAAGTGAAGGCATATGCTGCAATGGAAGACATTCAACAATTCAAGTTACTGAAAAGTGGTGACATGCTCATCCAGGGAACGATGAATAAGGTACAGGGGCTGTATCGGTATCGTGCAGCACAGGAGCAGTATGATCTGGTATTAAAAGGTTCCATCTGGAACTTCGAACTGGATGCAGAGGAATCTCGAATTGCTTACTTTTATCCGATGGATAATCAGAATCAGAAGAATGAGTTGCATATTGCCTACCTGAATGACAGCAAGCTTTCGTCGGATACGGTGATCTACCGCAATATTGATAACTTCATCAATCTGAAATGGAATGATGATGAGCTATTTGCAGTGGGCAGCACGATGGATAAAAGTGAGATGTACCGCTTTAGTTTTAGAGCCTGGTAAGCCGCGAAAGGTATACGAATATAGGACCTCGGTCTGGATGGAGCTGGCGACAGCTACTCTGCAGACAAGGTCTTTTTGTTATGACATTTTACAAGTTGGATACAACTCCGGCCAGCCCGGATACATCTCCACCCTATAATAAAAGGGAATGTGCGACGCGAATCCATACGTACAAGTTCAAAAAAGACCGGTTTTCAGTACCGAGAAGATGGGATGAAGCTAGAAATGGAGTAGCAGAGCGTAGGGAAAACTACGTGAGCAACCGCAATGTTTCCGAAGGAAACATACTTCGTAAGCCCCCACTTATTTCGGCTGAATTCTATATTCGATGTTGATGATGTCATTAGACATCCTTCGTAATCAAAAGCGGACTTTTTGAACAACCTCTGTACATATTTAGCAAGTAGAAAGGAAGACATGCAGTAATGCTTCAAGTTGAACAATTATCTCACTCGTTCCGCAATGGCCAGGGAACCGTGCCGGTTCTTCAAGATATCAACCTGACGATTGGAGAAGGCAAGATGGTGGCCCTGCTGGGCAGTTCGGGTTCAGGCAAGTCTACACTGCTTAATCTGATGGCAGGGCTGATGAAACCGGATCAGGGCAAGATTCTAATCGCGGGACAAGATATTGTACGTTTCAGTGAGAACCGCCTGGCTGAGTTCAGGCGCAGTCATATCGGGTTTATTTTTCAATCCTATGAGCTGCTGTCTAATCTTACGATCCGGGAAAATGTAGAGTTACCCTTGGTGTTCATGGGCATAAGCCCTTCGAAACGCAAAGCAAAAGCATTGAAGCTGTTGGAGCAGGTTGGACTGGGTGAAAAAGCAAACTTGTTCCCGTCTCAGTTGTCGGGCGGTCAACAACAACGTGTCAGTATTGCACGCTCGCTCATTACCGAACCCTCGGTTATCTTTGCAGATGAGCCGACAGGAAATTTGGATACCGAGACGGAGGAAGAGATTATTGCGATTTTGCAGCAGCTTAACCGGGATATGAATACAACCTTCGTCATTGTGACACATGAAGCAGAGGTCGCCGAGCAGATGCAGGTTGTGCTTACCCTGCAACATGGAATATTGGTTGAAGAGGCGTAAGGGAAGTTTGAGGCAAAAGGAGAGGAAATGTGAGAATACGGGATGTAGCGCGTATGGCTTGGGGACAGATCATTCGCAGGAAAATGGTCACACTGCTGTGCATGATGGGGCTGTCCATCGGCTCTGCCGCCATGATCATTGCACTTAGTGTGGGGCAGTCCGTGCAGACCTATAGCGAGAGAACATTAAACGATAATTACAAGATGGATGAGATTACGATTACGCCCAACGAAGGCATTCGTACGGGCAACGGCAAGGGGAGCGGTCAGACATCGAAGTTTGAACGGGGCGCGTTGACGTTGGAAAAGATTCAGATTATCCAAAGGCTTCCCCATGTGATTGCCGTGGCTCCCATGTTAAAGCTGGATTCGCTGGAAATGGTGCTTCCAGATGGTCGCAGTACTTATGTTGAAGTCATTGGTACACAGCTTGAGACCCTGGGCGGGTTTGGATACAAGTATGCTGAGGGGCGTGGTGCGGAAGATGGTCGTATGGCAGTGACCAGTTATGGGGCCGCATTCGGACTCGTAGATCCCAAAGTAACTCAGAAGTTATTCGAGCAGTTGAATGCTGATCCATATAACAATGCGCTTTTGGAAGAGTATATGGCGATTGCATCGAAGCAAGATCAGCTCGTCCAGCAGCATGTTCAGTTTCGATATGAAGACTTTGTGAATGCGGGCAAAACCAGAATGAGCGGCTCCATACGTGTATCTGGAGAACTAATGAAACCTTCCAATATGGATGATATGACTGCTCAGGGTGACAAAAAAGTATATCTGCCACTCGATACAGCTCGTGCATTGCAGGATGAGCTTGGATTGCAACAGGCAGACAATAGTTCGGCCAAACATCTTAACTCGGCCTTGGTCAAGGTAGAGGATAAACGCTATGTATCTCAGGTGGAAGAACAGATCCAAAAGCTAACGTTAAACACACAGAGCAATCTGTTCCAGGAGGAAGCGATGGCAGGCCAACTGGCGATGTACCAAAAAGCGGCATTGGGCATCGGTGGTTTTATCATGCTGCTGGCCTCGTTGTCCATTATTGTGGCAATGATTATGTCTACGCATCAGCGGCGTAAGCAGATTGGTGTGATGAAGGTGCTGGGTGCGAATCTGTGGCAGATCCGCCAGATGTTTATTACGGAAGCAGCGATGCTCGGATTGATGGGTGGCGTGGCTGGTGTCGGTATTGCCTTTGCTGCCCTCGGCGGGGTAAACAGCCTGTTGGCGAGTCAGATGGCAGACCAGATGAATGGTACGATGACCGTCGTTATTCAGCAGTCTGCTCTGCCACTGGGTATCGTTTTTGCTGTTTTAGTCGGTATTATCTCTGGGATCTATCCGGCAATCAGCGCATCCCGAACCAATGCATTAACTGTGATCAAATCGATGTAATTTTATCAGTGAAAGGGAAATTGGGCACATGAAGAAATGGATTAAAATCATCATCACCGTTGTACTTTTGGCAGGTGCGGGGTACTGGCTGTATGAAAAGTACAAGCCCAAACCGGAGGCACCTGTTGAGATCCCGCCCCCGATTACCTTTGATGTCACACAGGAAACGATGACGCAAACGATACAGGTGAAGGGGAAATCCGTATACACCGATCAGACGGATATCTTCGCTCCGTATGCTTCCAACATCAAGCAGTGGCACGTGAAAAGTGGTGAGTCAGTGAGCAAAGGCGATATCCTGTTTACCCTTGATACTTCCACGTTACAAACAGAAGTAGAACAGTTGCAGAGTGATCTGGAGAAAGCTCAACTGGAAAATAAGATGAATCAGGTTAGCCTGGATCAGGCGAATATGAGCGAGTCGCTTGGCGTGACAGAAGAAGAGCGCAAGAAGGCATTTGCAGACCGGGAAGGCAAACGGCTGACGAATGAGTTGAATCAGAAAGCGCTGGTCCTCAAGGAGAAAGAGATACAGAAAAAGCAGGCAGTAATAAGCAAGTCTATTGTCTATGCTGCTGCTTCCGGTATATTTCAGATGAATGAAGAGGACAGCAAGACACGTGCGGTGACGGAAGGACAGCTAATTGGGTCTATTACGAACATCAGCAAACTGAAATTCATGACGATTGTTGGCGAAGAAGAGATGTTCAGGCTCAAGGTGGGAATGCCGGTTAAGGTGCGAATGACAGCGCAGAAAGACCTGCAATTCACCGGGAAGGTGAGTAAGGTGTCCAAATTCGCGCGCAAGAGTACCGATGCGGACCTCAAGCAGGCTTCCCAGTTTGACGTGGTCATTGATCTGAAGCCGGATGCCAGAATGTATGGAGGCGTGAGTCTGGAAGGGGATATCGAGACGATGCGGAAGGATAAAGTGACGGTTGTGTCCAGCCTGGCGATTATGCGGGATCAGACTGAACCTTATGTTTTATTGGACAAAGGGAACGGACAGGCAGAGCCACTGACCATCCAGGCTGGAATGGAGTCGGGGGACAAGACGGAGGTGGTTAGCGGGTTGAAACCGGGAGACATTGTCGTTCTACCCTAGACGTAGGAATTTAAGAACAAGGCATTATATGTAATGACTATCTAGACGAACGGTCGATTCGACCTTGAAAAACACGAGGTTCATTGTGGCATATAGCCATGATGAGCCTTTGGTGTGGTTAGGGGCAAGGGATGTCCAGATTCCTGCCTGAATTATGGAAAAAAATATAATTAAATTTATATAATTCAATTTACAGTAATATTTACATGTCGTATAATCAGAACATAAGGAGGTGACACCGAACATCATGTTTGTAGATGGATAGGCGAAGACCTTTTTTTTAACTGCTTAAAGAAAGCGCTTACCGAATTTAGGATTCAGACATCCCGTAAGTCATTTTTCACACTTCTTCATGTCTAACACACGTTCAATCACACCCACCATATTATACTCATTCACATGATTCGCCCTCACACACAATTTGTTTGCTCAAGATTCCAGCTACACAACCATTTCTTTTGGAGGTGATACAACCAACTCATCCGAACGTTCTCTTCGTGCTAAGCATCATAATGACACAGAGGATCAGACATGAGTACAACCCAATCTAACTAAAGGAAAGGTGGAACTATGAAGACTAAATTGAAAACCAAATCGAGAGGTAAGAAGATCCTGCGCAAAGGTGTAAAACAAATGCTGGCAGCAACGCTGCTCGCGGCGGGGATTTTCCCGGGAATGTCTCCAGGTCTGACTCAGGCTGCTGAAGCACATGTGGATAATCCATTTGTGGGAGCGACGGCTTATCTGAACCAGGATTATTCGGCTCTCGTGGATACGTCCATTGCGCTTACGAATGATACATCGCTGAAGGCAAAGATGGAGACGGTCAAATCGTATCCAACGGCAGTGTGGATTGACCGTATAGCTGCGATCTATGGCGGCGCAGACAATGCTGGTCGCAAAAGCGTTGAGCAGCATCTTGATGCCGTTCTCGCCCAAAAGAAACCTGGGACACCAATAACCGCTTCATTTGTTATCTATAACCTGCCAGGTCGGGATTGTCATGCACTTGCATCCAATGGTGAACTTCCACTAACACAGGCTGCGCTGCAGACCTACAAAACGGATTATATTGATGTCATTGCAGATATCTTCGCAGATCCGAAGTATCAGGATATTCGTATTGTAACGATCATTGAGCCGGACAGCCTGCCTAACCTTGTGACCAATTTGAGTACTCCCGCCTGTGCGCAAGCTAGCTCAACAGGTATCTATGAAGCTGGGGTCAAGTATGCTCTGGACAAGCTGCATGCCATTCCCAATGTGTACAACTACCTGGATATCGGCCACTCCGGCTGGCTCGGATGGGACAACAACCGTAGCGGTGCGATTGCCCTGTATACTGACGTGGTAAATGATACAGCAGCAGGCTTGCAGAGCGCAGATGGTTTTATCACCAACACTGCAAATACGACGCCTACCCATGAACCGAATCTGCCTAACCCTGATCTTAATATCGGTGGACAACCGATTAAATCTGCCAAGTTTTATGAGTGGAATCCTTATTTTGACGAAACCGATTTCACCGCTGCGCTGTATGCCGATTTCGTACAAGCTGGCTGGCCAAGCAGCACAGGTTTCCTGATTGATACTAGCCGGAATGGGTGGGGCGGGGTAGACCGTCCAGCATCTGCTACGGGCAGCAACATCAATGATTATGTGAATTCTGGACGTGTAGATCGCCGGGAGCATCGGGGGAACTGGTGTAATGCCAGTGGCGCAGGTATTGGTGAAGCACCTAAGGCTGCACCAGGACCAGCGCATCTGGATGCTTATGTATGGGTGAAACCTCCGGGTGAATCCGATGGATCCAGCTCCGAAATTCCGAATAACGAAGGCAAAGGTTTCGACCGGATGTGTGATCCAACCTTCATCACTCGGGATGGTGTATTAACAGGTGCATTGCCTAATGCTCCGGTATCGGGTCACTGGTTCCATGATCAATTCGTGGCACTGGTGAAAAACTCATTCCCTGTACTGCCTGCCAGTAACGGTGGAGGCAATCCTCCGGGGGGAACAACAGCTCCGGCAGCACCAGCAGCATTGACGGCTTCTGCCGGTAACGCCCAGGTCTCCTTGACGTGGACTGCTTCTACAGGGGCTACAAGTTATAGTGTTAAGCGGGCACTGAGTGCATCAGGTCCATTCACAACGATTGCAGCCAATGTAAGTGGAACATCTTACAGCAACACCGGCCTGATCAATGGTACAACCTATTATTATGTGGTAACGGCAACGAATGCAGTAGGTGAAAGTGTTAACTCTGCAACAGCAACAGCTACACCCGTTGCAGGTGTAACGGCGCCAGCTGCACCGACTGCTCTCACAGCAACCGCAGGCAATGCACAGGTGAGCCTGACGTGGACCGCTTCTACAGGTGCGACAAGTTATAATGTGAAACGGGCGCTGATTGCATCAGGTCCGTTCACAACGATCGCGGCGAATGTGAGTGGTACGTCCTACACCAACACTGCCCTCACGAACGGCACAACGTATCATTATGTGGTAAGTGCAGTGAATACAGCAGGGCAAAGTGCCAATTCCGCTGTAGCTTCCGCGACACCTCAAAGTGTCGTTGTACCGACCAGTGATCTTGTCCTGCAATATCGTGCTGGAGATACCAATGCTCAGGATAGCCAGATCAAACCGTATTTCAACATCAAAAATCTGGGCAGTACTGCTGTGAATCTGAGTGATCTGAAGATCAGATATTACTTCTCCAAAGAAGGCTCGGCTGCGATGGATTCTGCCATCGATTACGCTCAAGTTGGCGGAGCCAATATCCAGCGTACCTTCACAGACTCGTATGTGGAGTTGAGCTTCACATCTGGCGCTGGCAGCATTCAGGCTGATGGACAGACTGGAGACATCCAGCTTCGCATGTACAAAACAGACTGGTCCAACTTTGACGAGAGTAACGACTACTCCTTCGATCCAACCAAAACATCCTATCAGGATTGGAACAAGGTAACGCTCTACCAAGGTGGAAACCTGGTATGGGGCATTGAGCCTTAAACTTTACTTGTAATTGTCTTAACCGCAATCCTCAGTCTCTTAGAGGGTTGCGGTTTTTTGCTATTCATTACAAGAGTCATTCACTCCTAAAAACACTGATTATTGATCGTTTTAGACGGATATTTGCCTAGGGTCTGGCAGGCAGGATGTCTATAATAGAACCCGATGGGCGGGATCGCCTCGCTCGGATTGGAAAGAGAATGGAAGGGGGACCGTGCTCTGGTAGTCGGGCAAGCTGATTTCTCTTTTTTAATTTTGTAAGCGTAATCATTGTGAGTTTGAACCTTCTTTCGAAGAAGGTCTGTGTGAATTATCGAACGTCCAATCATCATCGATGTGTATATGCGTCACCTATTCTGTCTCAAGGAGCGTGAAGGTGGATGAACTCAGAAACAACAGCGCCGGTACATAAGGGATCGGTGTCAGGTCGGCAATCAGGTCGCAGGAAGGCAAGTATGCCACTTGCAGCCAAGGTGCTCTCTTCGGCACTCAGCGTAGCTCTTCTCATTGGAGGAACGGCTGGTGTTACGGGAGCAGCAGCTTCGAACGGTAATGGGTCGACGGAGGCCAGCCTGCAATCACATAAGGGAGGCGGTCACGTGAAAGAGATTCAACTGGAATATCTGGATCGGGGACTGGTGGCTGCTTCGACATCTGAAGGGGTGTTTCTCAGCTGGAGATTGCTTGGTGACGAGGCCACAGGGTACAGCGACAAAGGGCTGACAGGTACGGACTTTAATGTCTATCGTGATGGCAAAAAGATCGCAACCGTCACGGACAGCACCAACTATGTAGATGCCACAGGCAAATCATCGTCTCGTTATGAAGTGGCAACGGTGAACAAGAAGGGCAAGGAGAGCAAACGCAGTGCATCTGTCAAACCATGGGCGAACGGCTACGTGGACATTCCACTGCAAAAACCGGCTGATGGCGTGACGCCAGCAGGAGAGGCCTATACGTATTCCGCCAATGACATGAGCGTGGGCGATGTAGACGGGGATGGCCAGTATGAGTTTTTCGTGAAATGGGACCCATCTAACGCCAAGGACGTATCTCAAAAAGGGTACACCGGTAAAACCTACATTGATGCTTACACCCTGGATGGACAATTGCTGTATCGGATCGATCTTGGGGTTAACATCCGGGCGGGTGCTCATTATACTCAGATGCTCGTTTACGATTTTGACGGGGATGGCAAGGCCGAGATGATGTTCAAGACCGCTCCCGGTACGAAGATTATTAAATACAACAAAAAAGGAAAAGTGACATCCGAGAAATATATCACGCTTCCCAAGCAGGATCGCAAGGCAGGGTACTCGAACGAAGATGATTATCGTTTGAGTGCGGATGGTTACTACGATCACGTGGTGGATATGTTCAGGAACTGGGATAAACACGACGAGGTTGTGAAGGGCAACTGGCCTGCGACATTGGAAGAGGCTTTTGGAATGGAGAAAAAATATAACTACCCATTATCTCAGCAGGATGCCGAGAGCCTGGCCGACTACTTCATTGATGTATATGCGGTAGAACGCAGCAACCGAAATGAGCTGCGCAAGTTTGAAGGTTTTATCGTGGATGGACCCGAGTACGTTACGGTATTTGAAGGTAAATCAGGTAAAGAGCTGGAGACTATCCCATACGAACCTGAACGTCATGATGACGGTCTGATGTGGGGCGATTATGCCATGGCACGGATTGAACCGGGCAATCGGGTGGACCGTTTCCTGGCAGGCGTGGCGTATCTGGATGGCAAGAAACCGTCTGCTATCTTTGCACGCGGATATTATACACGTTCGACGATGGTTGCCTACAATTGGGACGGCAAGAAGCTGAAGAAGGAATGGAAAGTGGACAGCGGCTGGACACCGATGAAGAACCCGTTCAATGACGGGCCGCATGGTGTAGATGGTACAGATCCAGAGTACGGCTCCATTACCACTCAAGGTGCGCACTATTTCAGTGTGGCGGATGTGGATGGAGACGGCAAACAGGAGATTATCTATGGTTCCGCTACGATTGATCATGACGGTAGCGTGCTTTACAGCTCCACAGACCTGATGCCTGCCGAGAGTGCTGCACCGGGAACCATTGCTCGTCTGGGTCATGGGGACGCACTTCATGTGGCAGATATCGACCCGGATCGTCCGGGACTGGAGATTTTCATGGTTCACGAGGGTGGTCCGTGGGCGCCATACGGTTATTCCCTGCGTGATGCGAAGACCGGAGAAGTCATCTATGGTGGGTACACGGGGAAAGATACCGGTCGCGGCATGGTGGGGGATGTCGATCCGACTCGTCGTGGGCTGGAGACATGGGCTGTAGGATTATGGACAGCTAAGGGTGAGAAAATCAGTGATCAGATGCCGGGTACAAATATGAATATCCGTTGGGCTGCCGATATGACGACACAGATCGTTGATGGTGCGATTGATGTTACTCCAACCATCAAGGATTGGAGTCGTGGCACGTTGCTGACCGCAACAGGCACATTGACCAACAATCACACGAAAGGCACGCCGTCTCTCGTAGCTGATATCTTCGGGGATTGGCGGGAAGAGATGCTGGTGAGAACCACCGACAGCTCAGCGATCCGGATCTATCTGAGTATCGAGAAGACAGACCGCAAGCTGTACACGCTCATGCATGATGCGATGTATCGTGTGGGCATTGCCGGACAGAACAGTGGATACAACCAGCCTTCCTATCCGTCCTTCTACATGGCATCGGATATCGACTGGTCCAAAGTAACGCTGCCTAAGTTCTACACGCCAGGTAAGGGCGGAAAGTAAGCAGGCCGGGTTAGCGACAGTAACAACATAACAACATCACATCGGATCAACCTGTAACGTAAAGCAGCACCAGTTCTTAAGTGTTGGTATCGAAGCTTAGAAGCTCTGGAATCCCAATGTGTCTCGGCACATGGAGGTTTCAGAGCTTTTTTCACATTAGGATCTGCGGATAGAGCTTGGCGTGTTCCCAGCGATCCATGTTACGTCATTCTTTTACATCGTTGGAGTCCAGATCTCGGTAGCATTTATCTAATTTAATAATGCAATGATGGTTTTAACGAAGACAGTTTATATTCAACCTACAGAATTGCTACAATGGAGAAAAGTGAGGATCGATCGTTGTAGGAATGGAGGTATGGATATGAGTGTCATGAAGCGCTGGACAGGAAGCCTGTATCAGGAGGGACTACGAACGGAGGACTGTGGACCGCGTTTCTATGCTTACTATTACAAGCAATGGGACAACTACCGTATGTCCTATCACCAACATGATTCCACGGAGATCATGTACATTATTTCGGGAATGTGCCGGGTGGATGTGCAGATGCCAGATGGGAGTTCAGAGCAGACTATTTTGAAAAAAGGACAGTTCATCATGCTCGACGCAGGTGTCCCGCACCGTTTGCTGGTGGTAGATGGTGTCCCTTGCCGTATGCTCAATGTGGAGTTTGGATTCTCAGGCTCGCCTCCCGGACAGCTATCCATCCGTCAGCTCGCGTTGGAAGAGGAAGAAGTCCATACTCTACTCACTAATGCTTCGCCATATTTGGTACTGCCTGATCCGGAAGAGGTGTACCACATTATGAAGAGTCTGGTGCTGGAACTCGATCAACGCGGTCTGCTGGAGCAAGGAAGATCGACTGTGCCGATGAAGATCATTCCATCAGAGGAAAGGTCGCATCACCGCGAAGCCCGGAATCTGACGTCCCCGGAACAGGGCATGCTGGTACGTACACTGTTTATCCAGTTGCTGGTCCGTGTTGCACGTCTGCGCGGAGAAATGAGCCGGAGTGCGCCAGATCAGGCGGAGCTGTATGTCAAACGAACCATTGAATTCATGCATCACAATATGGATCGCAACATTCAGATGAAGGATATCGCAGCAGCCGTTAATCTGCATCCGGGCTATTTACATCGTATTTTTCGTCAGCACACGCAGCGAACACCTACCGACTACCTGACGATGCTTCGAATGGAGAAAGCCAAGATGCTGCTTCAGCAGACGAATATTCCGATCTCGGAGATCTCCGACTATGTTGGAGTAGGCAGTCGTCAGTATTTTCATATGTTATTCAAGAAATATACAGGCTCGACGCCAGTTGAATTTCGCTCCTCTATGGAACGGCATGTTAGTCAGTACCCGTCGGATGAATGAGCCGATTGCAGTTATTTTCGAATACATATCGATTAGTGGAGCTGGCGTGTAAAAGTTAGGATTTTTGACAACAAGATCTTGAACAGGTCATGATTTTGATAACGCTTCCCCTTTTGCCGTTGGTACAATGATTTCATGAAGAGAGTCATTAACCGAAGTGAAATATTCGGATTAGGGGAGGATATATGCATGTCGTTTAAAGTGGCATTTATCGGGGCAGGAAGTATCGGATTTACAAGAGGGTTACTGCGGGATTTGCTAACCGTACCAGAATTCAACAACATCGAGATTGCGTTCTGCGATATTAACCAACACAACTTGGATATGGTGACTGAGCTGTGTCAGCGGGATATCCGTGAGAATGGATTAAATATTCAAATTCAGCCAACGACGGATCGTAAAGAAGCGTTGAAAGATGCGAAGTACGTACTGTGTACGATTCGTGTCGGGGGACTGGAAGCATTTGCAACCGATGTGGATATTCCACTGAAATATGGGGTAGACCAATGTGTTGGCGATACGCTGTGTGCAGGCGGCATTATGTATGGACAACGCGGAGTCGCCGAGATGCTGGATATCTGTAAAGATATTCGTGAACAGAGTGCACCGGATGTGCTGCTCCTGAATTACTCTAATCCGATGGCAATGCTGACTTGGGCCTGCAATAAGTATGGCGGTGTGCGGACGATCGGACTGTGTCATGGCGTACAGCATGGTCATCATCAGATTGCGGAAGCTTTTGGCTTGAAAAAGAGTGAAGTGGATATTGTCTGTGCCGGCATCAACCATCAGACCTGGTATATCCAGGCTTCTCATGAAGGTAAGGACCTTACAGGTGACCTGCTCGAAGCCTTCGAGAAACATCCGGAGTACAGCCGTACTGAGAAAGTGCGGATCGATATGCTGCGCCGCTTTGGGTATTACAGTACAGAATCGAATGGTCATCTGAGTGAATATGTGCCGTGGTACCGCAAACGTCCGGAAGAGATCAACGAATGGATCGACCTGGGCAACTGGATCAACGGAGAGACGGGTGGATATTTGCGGGTGTGTACCGAGGGGCGCAACTGGTTTGAGACTGATTTTCCTAACTGGATGAAGGATGAACCGATGCAATTCATTCCGGAGAAACGCGGCGAGGAGCACGGTTCGTACATTATTGAAGGGCTGGAGACGGGACGTGTCTATCGTGGACATTTCAATACCGTTAATAATGGAGTAATCTCGAACCTGCCGGATGATGCGATTATTGAGGCACCGGGATATGTGGATCGCAACGGGATCTCCATGCCGCATGTAGGTGATCTGCCCCTTGGCCCGGCTGCCGTATGTAATGTGAGTATTTCCGTGCAACGTCTTGCGGTTGAAGCAGCGGTCAACGGAGATGATAAATTACTTCGTCAGGCGTTCATGATGGACCCGCTCGTGGGTGCCGTGTGTAATCCAAAGGAGATCTGGCAGATAGTCGACGAGATGTTGGTTGCCCAGGCCCAATGGTTACCGCAGTATGGTGAAGCCATTGCTGCCGCAGAAGCGAGACTTGCTGCAGGTGATCTGATTCCGACGAAGGAATATGAAGGAGCGGCACGCCTCAAAGTGAAAACGGTGGAAGAGATGCGGCAGGATCGGGATGCCGCCAACAAAAACGCGGGTGAATCCGATAAAGGCAAAGATCGCGAGAAAGTGCAGCAATAGATAAAAGTGAGTAAGGGCTTCTCCAATGGAGGGGCCCTGTTTGTTTTTTATTTTTCCGTCGACACCACTGATAACAAAGACTCCATATCTTCCAGACGAAAAGCGAGAGAGGAATATTGCTCATTGCAATACATCATTACCATATGATACACATTACCTTTACAGACATAGTAATATGTCTTATAGTATACACAGGACGGAAGAAAGTCGGTGAAACTCGTAGATGGATGTGCAAGTGATTAATAGTGATCTGATTCGGGGCAACATTGACCCCATCATTCTAAGTGTACTTATACCAGCCGATAACTATGGCTACAGCATTATTAAGGAAATCTATCGCAAGAGCGGAGAACAGTTTGAACTGAAGGAACCTACGCTTTATTCCAGTTTGAAGAGGCTGGAGAAGAGTGGATATGTGGAGTCCTACTGGGGGGAAGAGACGCAGGGAGGACGACGCAAATATTACCGAATTACAACGCAAGGCCTCGAAGCCTATAGAGAGCAGGTTCATGCTTGGCAAGCAGCCAAGGCACTGATTGATTGCATGATTGTCACTGGAGAAAAAGGAGATGAAGACCTATGAGATTGGAAGCTCGCATCACCCGTCATGTGAATCGTTTGTTCGCTCACGCACAAGATACATTAGACAATCGAGAATTAAAAGAAGAGATTCACAGCAATCTCGCTGCGCGGATTGACGATTATATCTCGCAGGGGATGAGTGAAGAGAAGGCGTTCCATACCGCCATTAAGCATATCGCTGGTATGGATGAAGTGATGAGTGACCATCGAAGGGTACAACGTGTTCCTTACTGGACAGCGTTGTTGCAGTCTGCTCTGATTTATAGCCTCATAGCCTGGATCATTACCATTCCAATGAGAGTGCTGATGCAAGGCTCCGCCATAAACAATCTGCTTATGATCGTGAGTCTCATTGTTGGTGGCACGTATGTATTGTATCTGTTGATCAACAAGACGAACGATTCTGCAACTTCCGTGAAAACCACGGTTATTCGAATCCCTGCCTTAGTGCAGTGGAATCGCAGAATATGGTGGTTGTGGGCGGCATTAATACTCGTACTATGGGGAATGCAGGCAGCGTTGCGATTCGGAAGCAACATCTGGTTTAATCGGCCCATTCAGGTGGATGGACCCTATCAGTTTGCTGTGATCGTCATTGCCTTTGCCATCCCATTACTGAGTGTTATTATTCCTTTGGTTGTGCATCGGGCGTATCGGATCGTTAGTAAGTATGAAGTGAGTGGTGCGTTATGAGAATTAGAAACATATGGATTATAACACTTGTTGTGTTGGGCATCATTGGCTTAGTGATTGTTGAAGGCTTCGTTAATCCGAAGATCGAGGCGAAACAGGCTCGGTACGAGGAAGAGCAGAAGAATCCGCTGACACATGATTTTGCCGCTTTAGCCAAATATCGCAGTCCCTACATGGGTGATAATTCAAACCTTAGTCATCTGAATCAGGCTTTACCTTTACGTGAAAGATTGAATGGTTACCAACTGTACCCGGAGACGTTCACGGTCCAAGTGAATTATAGCTTGGATACGCGTGAGATGGATGCAGAGGAACTTGAGCGGATACTTGTATATAATGCGGTTGCGAACTTTGTTATGATCGATAATCTGGAGCAGATCGTCTACCAGTTTGAGAATACCAGCCATACCTTACGTCGTGAATCTGCCCAACAATGGACAGGTACGGAATTAAAGGAGCTTCAGAACACGGAGCTATGGAATTCGATTGTACGCGAGAAGCTGGTAGAACCGGCACAAGTGAAAGAGGCTTTTTCACAGATTGTTGACAATTAAGCTGTATGAAATAGAAGGAAATAGGCAAGATACTCGACTCTTCTCCCATGCTATGTTATTATAAGTCTCTGATAACGTGGTAACGAACTAAAGCGTTTGGGTTTTGGTTATAGACATGGAGGGGTTCGAGAGATGAGAAAAAAAGCGATTCTACTATTATTCATCAGTATATGTGTGTTGATTGTTGCTGGTTGTTCCAGTTCCGCAAGCAAAGACGATAACACGATTGTTGTAGGAATTGATGATAAGTTTGCTCCAATGGGCTTCCGAGACGAGCAGAATGAAATTGTAGGTTTTGATATTGATTATGCAAGAGCTGCAGCGGAGAAAATGGGTAAAGAAATCACATTCCAGCCGATCGACTGGTCTTCCAAAGAATCAGAGCTGAACAGTGGTCGGATCGACATGATCTGGAACGGGTACACCATTACAGATGAGCGTAAAGAGAAGGTGCTTTTCACGAAGCCGTATCTGGAAAACAGTCAGGTAGCCATTACATTGGCAGACTCACCAATTACGAAGCTGGATGAACTCGATGGCAAAAATGTGGGATTGCAGGCATTGTCCTCTGCGGCAGATGCACTGGCAGCGAGTCCCCTGAAGGATAAAGTAAAAGCTTCCGAATTCAAGGATAACGTGCTTGCACTGACGGACTTGAAAACGAAACGTCTGGATGCGGTCATCATTGATGAAGTGGTAGCGAGATACTACATGTCCAAAGAAGAGGGAACATTCAAACTGCTGGATGAATCTCTTGCACCGGAACAATATGGCATTGGTATCAAAAAAGGCAATGAAGAGCTTCTGAATCAGCTGCAAAAAGCACTGGATGAGCTGAGTGCAGATGGAACAGCAGCTAAAATCTCCACCCAATGGTTGGGTGAAGACAAGGTTCTGAAATAGGCAGGTTACACACCTGATATATAGTTTGAAACAAAACGGACCCCGTATTCCATGCTGGAGCGATTCATGCCCCAGAGGAATGCGGGGTTAACAGATTAGAGGAGACAAAATAATGAGTTGGGATTATCTATCGACCATTTTAAAACCTATGCTAGAAGGTGCACAGACCACGATTTTCATGTTCTTGCTCGCCATCGTGCTCTCTGTACCGCTTGGATTTGCGGTAACGCTCGCCATGAGAAGCCAGATTAAACCGCTGGCATGGATTGCTCATACCTATGTATATGTGATGCGAGGAACACCGCTACTGCTCCAAATTCTATTCTTCTGCTTCGGTTTACCGTTGCTTCCGGTGATTGGAGAGTATCTGGTGTTTGATCGCTTTGTAGCAGCGGGAATTGCGTTCATCCTGAACTATGCGGCGTACTTTGCTGAAATCTTCAGGGGCGGACTGCTGTCCATTGATAAAGGGCAACATGAGGCAGCAAAGGTACTTGGATTAACGAAATGGCAGACGATGACCAAAGTCATCATTCCGCAGATGATTCGTGTAGTATTGCCCGCAACGGCCAATGAATCCATTACGCTCATCAAGGATACAGCGCTGCTCTATGCCGTAGCTGTACCTGAGCTGTTGTATTACGCCCAAGCGGCGGTGAATCGCGACTTGCAGCTGACCCCTTTCTTTGTGGCAGCGATTATGTATCTGCTCATGACACTTGTACTTACGTTGTTGTTCAAGGCACTGGAGAAGCGGTTTTCATTTGAATAAATTAAATCTGATCAATCAAAGGACTGTCTGCATATGACACATATAATAGAAGTAAATCAGTTGAGAAAATCATTCGGTACACTTGATGTGCTGAAGCAGGTATCCTTCAACGTGGAACCAGGCGAGGTGATTGCGGTGATTGGGCCTTCCGGTTCGGGGAAAAGTACGATGCTGCGCAGCCTGATTCATCTGGAGGATATTTCGGGCGGAACGATTCGCATTCAGGATCAGACGTTGGTCGATAATGGCCGCTACGCAGGTGCTTCGGATATTCGCAAGATGACGGATCGTATGGGTATGGTGTTCCAGCATTTCAACTTGTTCCCGCATCTGACCGTACAAGCTAATCTGGAACTCGCACCGAAGACTTTGAAAAAAGAAAGCTCAAGCGCCATTAGGCATCGCAGTCTGGAATTACTCGGCAAAGTAGGGCTGTCGGACAAGGCCGATGCCTATCCGGCCAATCTGTCCGGTGGACAGAAACAGCGTGTTGCCATTGCTCGGGCACTGATGATGCAGCCGGACATTCTCCTGTTCGATGAGCCAACATCGGCACTCGACCCGGAGCTGACCGGGGAAGTACTACGCGTAATCAAACAACTTGCACAGGAAAATATGACGATGATGATTGTTACGCATGAGATGGGCTTCGCCCGTGACGTTGCGGATCGCGTATTCTTCATGGATAACGGCGAGATCGCTGAGGCAGGTCCACCAGAACAGATCTTCGGGAATCCGAAGCTTGCACGTACCCGGACATTTTTGCAGCGGGTGGAAGTGGAGAGATAGAAGGTAGACATTCCAAATCTAAGAAATGTCGAAAGAACGCAATCCTATGAGAATAAGGGACTGCGTTCTTTTTTCTTTTTAAAATAATGGCTTATGTCCACAGATATATGTTCCAGACAATCAATACTAGCGTCAACACGATATAAGTGATTACATTCCAAAGGGTTCGAATTCGAAAAGTCGTATAACTCATGATTCCAAACAGAACAATGCTAAAACATAGTACAGCTACATTATTTCGATAAACAGCGATGACCACAAGCATCAAAATCATAAGTATATTCAGTACCTTATCTATTTTCATAAATGTCGATCCCCCTAATATGATCCAGAAAGATATTACTACTATAATAGTATCTGTATGTTAGAAGAATTATCTGATTGGATCATTGTAGTGATAAATGGATTCTAAACTACATACTCTTGTGGAAACTTATACTTCAATTTTTGTGTACAGATGATGAAAATAAAATAAAACTAATAATAATTCATAGTTTACAAATTATGGAGGTGACTATTTCTATTAAACTATTATAATGAAATTACTTAATAAATAGGGAGGATTTACCTTGGAACATCGCGAGAATGAGGTGAATCGTTATTATAACGATTCACCACCACCACCTTATGTAGTACCAAAAACCAATAGCAAATCGATTGCAGCTCTTGTCTTGGGCATACTGTCCATCATGATTCCATACGTGGGATTATTGATTGGTATTGTTGCTATCATCATTGCCTCCGTATCGCTCAAAGAAATTAAGAACCGCATGGAGCAGGGGAGAGGATTAGCCATTGCTGGCCTTGTCTGTGGAATCATCAGTGTAGCGTTATACTTATTACTGATTGCGTTCGTGCTGTTATTTACTTTCGCTATCTCGAGTTCTGATATGTACTCTACATACTAGGAAAAGGAATAGGAATAATATCGATGCTATTCATCACTAGAAAATCTATAGAACGTTTAACGAATTCTTTTTATCAATGCATTTTCCTCCAAAGTTGTAGAAACGGTTGATTTTGCTTTAGCTGATCTGCAACATCAAAAATTAAAATCTGGAATGCTGCTCTCCGCTATATGGTCGTTCCAAATCAACGGTACCCATTGGCGATTTAGCATTATCAAGAAAATGCTTACCCTTGGCTCCATGCAAGGTGATTTTCTTAGATTTTTAAACTAACAAAAGCACAAAGGCATATCTCTTTACGCCAGACTTGCTGTCATTCAGCGAGTCAGGGCAGGGGATATGCCTTTACCTATTTTAATTTATCTGTATCCGTACTATGCGTGAAGCGCGACTTCACTGCTGACGTTTGCGTTCTCCGTGGTGCGATGCATCAGGAAATACGTTAAGGTTCCTCCGAGACCAATCACGGCGAAGATACACAGAATGCCGATCTGATCCCAAGCCACGCCGAACTGTCCACTTGAGATGACTGCTTTATACCCCGTTACCGAATAGGTCATAGGCAGCCATGGGTTGAATACTTTCAGCCAATTTGGAATTAGTTCGAGCGGGAAGGTGCCCGCGCTGGTAGTAAGCTGGAAGATCAACATCAGAATCGCGAGGAATCGTCCCGGGTTCTCCAGCCAAGTCACCAACGCCTGAATGATGTACATGAAGCTTAGACTGGTAACAAAGCTGAACAAGAGGAACAATGGAACGCTCTGAACATCCAGACCCAAACCGGATAAGACCAGCCATGAAGCAAGCAGGGACTGTACAGCACTCATCAGTGTGAAAGCCAGCGTTTTACTCACAAAGCGATTCCAGCCACTTGCCTCGCTAACCGTACTACCGCGTGTGGGTACAACTAACGTAGCAATCAATGCGCCGACAAACAGCCCGAGTGACAGAAAGTATGGCGAGAATCCTGTACCATAATTAGGAACCTCGTTATATTTATGCTCATCGACCTGAACAGGCTCTGCATACATGGTTACCAGTTCATCGGTCTTTTTCACACTACCCGTCTGCTCAGCCGTCTCATTCAGCTTGGTGGCAAGTTCGCCAGAGCCGTCTGTAAGCTTGAGCGTACCTTCTTTAAACTGACCAGCACCGTCATCCAGCTTATGTGAGCCATCTGCAAGGGTTGAGATTCCGTCTGTAAGTTGGCTTACACCGGCAACCAGCTTGCCTGCACCAGCATTCAATTGACCTGAACCATCCGCAAGTTTGGCTCCTCCAACGGCTGCTTCGGATAATTTGGAATTGAATTGTTGTAAACCAGTCGCAAGCTTTTCATGTCCGGCGGATAACTGCGTAGCTCCTTGTACCAGTTGTTGTTCACCCTGTACCAACTGACTGCTGCCTTGATGCAGTTGCTGTTGTGCTGCGTATAGGTTTTGACTGCCAGCGACCAATTGCTGCCCGCCCTGATACACCTGTTCGCTGCCTGCCGCTACGGCCTGACTGGCTGCCAGGAGCTGCTGCACAGCCGGACTTGCGGCAAGTTCCGGACTGGCTTCAGCTAATTGGGCGAGGCCTTGTGCAACCGCTTTGGCACCTTCGCTTACTTTGCCACTGCCCTCAACAGAACTTTGCAGCCCAGCAGTCAGCTTCGCACTGCCTTCCTCGGAAGCCGCCAGTCCTGCATCCAGCTTAGCTGCGCCTTCCTGAGCAGATTGAAGACCAGCCTGTAGCTGTTTGCTACCTGTCTCAGCCTGGGTTGCTCCATCACTCAGCTTCGTGCCTGCTGCTGCCAATTGGGATAGTCCACTGGACAGGGCGCTTGCACCAGTATGAAGATCACCTATGCCTTGGGCGAGAGTGGACGTACCTTCTTTTAACGGAACTACGCCCGTTTCGAGCTTGTCTGTGCCTGCGGCCAGTTTGGACAGATTCTCTTTTAATTTAGCAGCACCCTCATCCAGCTTGATCGCACCATCATGAATCTGACCTGCGCCATCCCCGGCATCCGCCAATCCTCCAGAGATTTTTTCTACCTGATCCAATAGCGTTTCGGTATATGATTCTGTGACTTTGGCAGCGACTTTGGAGCGAATTTGTTTGACTGCTGTCCCGCCAATCTGACCTGCAAGGAAGTTGTATCCTTCATTGGGTTCATAGATCAGATCTGCCGGCTCAGGGTGTTCATCCATCAGGGTCGTTGCTTTGGCGGAAAAGTCCTCCGGAATCACAATGGTCATATAATACGTGTTGTCTTCCATACCTTGTTCTGCTTGTTCGCGAGTGACGAATTGCCAGTTGAAATCATCACTTTTTTTCAATTCATCGACCAGATTCTGACCGACCTCCAGTGATTTGTCGTTGTAGACTGCGCCCTGATCCGTGTTGACCACGGCTACAGGTAATTCATTCATTTTGCCATAGGGGTCCCAGAATGCATTCAGGAACAGGCCGCTATACAGTACCGGTATGAACAGTACGACAAGAATCGGAATAAATACTTTTGGTTTTTTGAAGGCGGACTTCAGATCCTGCCCAAATACGTGGAATGATTTCATCATGTTCTCTCCCTATCCTTACGCTAATCCGTTTGTTCTATCTCTATTATGTTTTGAATCTAGTGGCATGCCTTTCTCTACGTGGGGGATAAGCCATTCTTGAGAAAGAGGCCCACAAAATCCTTGATCTGATCTTTGTGCAGTGTAGGATGCGCTTTGTTCCAATCCGAGGTTAAGGTGACATACAGCTTCAGCAGGACAAAAGAAACCAACTTGGGATCATCCCTGCGAATCTGCTCTAGCTCCATGGCACGGCTCACTTGACGCTCCAAATATTCGAGAATGGCTGTCTCCACTTTCTGCAAACCTTCCTTGGCCTGCGGCGTGCCGAACTCGTTGACCTCCTGAAAGAGCTTGATTAACAGCTCATGTTCCTCCCGGTACTCCAGTAAAGAATCCATGCTCATATGCACGTTATCCAGAAAGGAGTTCTCTTCCTTCACTGTCTGCTCCGTAATCTGTCTCATATCCTCAATGATCGAACGCAAAATCTCACTGAATAATTCTTCTTTATTCTCGAAAAAGGTATAGATCGTTCCCTTGCCTACATTGGCAAGTCTCGCAACCTGCTCCATCGTTGTGGCTTTGTAGCCAAACAGGGCAAAGGATTTCTCGGCAGAGTCCATCACTTGTTGCCTTCGATCTATCGTTTTCATGACATATACACCTCCTTGTAGGTTGAAAGACTAATAGTAGGGTAAACTCTTTGGTGACCGATTTACCATTACGGTCAGTCGGTCGTTGATAACTGTAGCACTTGAGGAGGGGAGGTGGATGTGATCATTGTCATAAACGGATGGGGCTTAGAAATCAAAACAATAAATGAGTAAAAAAAGTACGGATGAGAATTTACTATAATATGGAAAAGTGTTTAAATATATCAGTTACAGAGTTGAATAGCTATAATAGCAAAGGGGTAGCGAAGAAACAGTGAATTATAAAATTCAACAAAGAATGAGGAATATGTATGGAACACGTTTTATGGACGATCTATCTTGGGTTGCTGGGCACAGCATCACTCTCGTATTTTTTAAAAGGGATGTACGAGTCAAAACTTAGCAAAATAGATTTTGTCGTATCCGTCATTACATGGATAGGGCTGCTAGGATATGTTACGGAAACGGCTATTCTAAATCCTGCTGTGTGGAAATTTATTACCGTGGCAGCTTTGTTATGGGATTTATTATTCGCGATGCTTTTAAAGGATTACGAAGGGATAGAAATTTTGGGTGGATTACCGATTATGATGAGGAGAGTTTTGATGTTGATAACATTAGTTATCGGGATTGGACCTTTATACTATGGGCTGTTTAGATATGCTTTCTCTTAAGGGAAGAATTTTCTATATTTTCTGAACAATGTAACTTGTTGGTACGATTCTACGTCCAAAATCTAAGAGCCAAATTCTTAATCAGAATGAAAGGAGGTCTAACCTTGAAACATTTCTCCTATATCCTTATGATGTGTCTTGTCCTACTCGGTTGTTCAGATGCCTCACTGGAAAGCAACGATACAGCACCAGACCAAATTCAAAGAGAAGGACAGACGATGACGGCAACCAGACAACTGGGTGAATATGAACTTCAGTTAATCGTCCAACAACAAGGCGAACCTACCTTAACATTTCAACCGGGAATAAAATATATAGGCCAAGATGCCATCAATGAGATATATCATTCCAAAGAAGTGTTTGATATAAATCTGCAAATGAATGGAAAGACGATTCTCCCGCCGAGGTCGAGCACCAGTGAAGAATTGGTAACAGAATTAACGAAAGATCGTTGGTATTCGGAAGAATTTGAAATAACACTCACACCAGAGCAGGTTCAATATATATCGAATGGTGAGGTCGATCTTGTTCTTAATGCCGGATTTCGATCCGAACATTCCGGCTACAGTGACGAGAAGAAGATGACGATAAATGCAGAAGAAATACTGTCATTTAAATGATACCGGGAAAGTACAGAACTTACTCTGGTAACAACAAAAAAACCAAGGCTTTGAGTTCAGTTACTCATGAGCCTTGGTTTTTTAATGTATCTATGACTTTTATCTGTGTCCTATTAATTCTATTCTGCTCGTACTTTAAAGAACGAAATCAGTTCTTGCAGTTGTTCGGATACAACCGAGAGCTCGTCAGAGGCACTTACAATGGCTGCCATGGAGGCTTCCTGCTCTTCAATTGATTGCTCAATTTGTTTGCTGCTGTTGGCTGCCTTGCTGACATTGGCAGAGAGCTCATCGGCCGTGGCAGACATTTCTTGGGTGCTTGCAGAGATCTCTTCAGTAGAGCTGGAGATATCCTGAATCTGGTTTGCAACTTTGTTCGTAGCATTCAGAATGTTTTCGAAGAATACGCCAGTCTCTTGCGTAACTTCCAAGCCTTTGGTTACTTCCTTGGAACCTAGCTGCATCGCCTCGGAAGACTGGATGATATCCCGCTGAATTTCCTCAATTAACTGTCGAATTTGCTTCGCTGATTCCTGAGATTGCTCTGCCAGGTTACGTACCTCGCCTGCAACCACGGCAAAACCTCTTCCTTCTTCACCTGCACGGGCGGCCTCGATCGAAGCGTTGAGCGCCAGCAAGTTGGTTTGTCCGGCAATCTCCGTGATCAGATTGACAATGTTGCTAATCTGGTTCGAGTTATTCTCCAAAGACTGGATGGAGTTTGATGTATTTTGCACCGCACCGGAGATCAGGCGCATCTGCTCAATAACTTGCTGCATTACCACATTACCCGTACTTGAGCGCTGCTCCATGCTGAGGGCTTCGTCTGCCACATCAGCTGAACTGCTGGCGATCGTCTGCACTACCGTTGACATCTCTGTCATGGCGCGTGCATTCTCCACAGTGGCTTTGTCCTGTGATATCAGTCCGGTGGATATTTCCCGGATGTTGTGGCTGATGGATTGAATGTTCACATTATTTTTCTCGGAAATGCCCAGTAGTTGTTTGGAAGATTCCGAGAGGTGATGAGAAGTATTCTGTACTTTGTAGATGGTTGTATTGAAACGATGAATCATGGCATTGAACTTATCGTTAATGACACCCAGATCATCTCGTCCTGTATCAATGGTGACATCCAGATTGCCTGTGCTGACTTCCTCGATTCCCTTCATCAGGTTGCGAATCGGCAGCAACGTTCTTTTTAGCAAAATGAATTGCAACACCATGAACAGGATCAGGAAACCGACAAGGAACATCAATCCGTACGTAAGTAATTCATTTAGTCCTTTTGGAACCGCACTTGCATCGACATCGAAGAAAAGAGCAGCGTACATGGAGCCATCTGCGTTATTAATCGGATAGATTAGTGTAGTCCAAGTTCCGTAGTCATCGGTATAGAAATCACTGAAGGCCGGCTTTCCGTCCTTCTTCATCTGTTCCAGCACTACAACGTTATTCTCGGGCAGCGAGTACATGGCACCTGCGAGCAGATTGTCTTGCTCGAATGGCTCCAACAAGTTCGTTGGAATCGCGATGATGGACGTTCCGTTTCCTTGCTCCAGTTCTGAACCGAAAATGTACGCTTGCGCGATGTTTGGATAGAACTCATGGATGGAATCGAGATAAGCCTTCATTTCCTGCTGTACAGGACCGGCGTAGCTTTTTTCACTGGCGGCTTGGGCGACTTTGGCGATGTCCAGATCGTTATATGATTTCTGGGTGATGACAGTGGCTTGGTCATGCAACTGTTCTACCAGAATGTTCTTTTGCAGCTGGTAAGCCGCGGTAATCAGGATAATACCAATCAAGGTGATGCTACCGAACGAGATCACCAGATTTTTAACAAAGAAAGGCATGGTACTCCAGCGAAGCTTATTAAACAAGGTTGTTCACTCCTTCTAAATTATGAAAATGTACTTGACCTGGACGTTGTGTACACTATGTAATCTAACGTCAATATGGTGGTTAATAGAAATCGTTCTGTTTCTAAAATGTTGGGTTCTCCTATTTTTGCGAATGGCATATCTCCGATTCATGATCCTTCTTCATGGTTCTACAAAGGTTTTTCTACTTCACGCATAGGAAATCCAGGTAAGTTACTTCCTAAAATATATCGTTATAAAGTCATATTAATGTTAGCTTTACAACCAAAAATGGTTCTTAGGTACCGGTTCCTTGGGCTGGTTTTTCGTTTTTCCTTCATTATCTCGTTTATTGGTGCAATAGCTTACTCCAGCGAAACGGATGACAGGCCAGCTTATCCATGCAAGGAATTGCTGTATATCTTCAAGCCCCTATTTCGACCTAAAGAAAACACAAGTGAACGAAAAGACAGTCCATTGTTACCCTTCAGAGGGAAGGATAAGATAAAGACGTTAAAGCGTTTACATTATGTGGTGAAGGGAGCTTAACTCGGATGCCAGAAATTACGATCAGGCTGTATGAAGGCAGGACGGATGAGCAAAAGCAGGAGATAGTGGAGGTGTTCACGCGCGAGCTCTCGCGTATTATCGACCGTGAGCCGGAGTACATTTCCGTTTCCTTCAATGAGATCCCATGGGACGAGAACGTTCCTGATAATTTGAGAATCATGCAATCACAGAAGCAGGGAGGGGAGAAGACGTGAAGCCCGCGGACATCGTTCCGTCAAGCCGGAGCTCAACCGAAGTGCACCACTCGTCCAGCCTGAGCGCTCGGCTCGGGGATGCGGGGCGTTACTTATGGCGATACCGGATACTTTATCTGCTCTCGGTACCGGGCATACTGTATTTTTTCCTCTTCAAGTACGTGCCCCTGTTCGGTTCAGTCATTGCTTTTCAGAACTACAACATTTTTAAAGGCATCACCGGAAGTGATTGGGTAGGTCTGGAGCATTTCCAGAAGATGTTCAGCCATTATGATTTTTTGCGAATTCTCAATAACACCCTTCTGCTCGGACTATATGATCTGGTGATTGCATTCCCGGTACCAATCGTGCTGGCGATTCTGCTAAATGAAGTGCGGATGATTGTGTTCAAGCGAATGCTGCAAACGATCGTATACATGCCTCACTTTTTGTCCTGGGTCGTCATTAGTGGTATCTTCATGGGCATTTTCTCGATGGATGCCGGGGTGGTGAACAAGGCGCTCGGATTTTTGGGGATGCAGCCGATCTACTTCCTTGGAGAAGACTCGTATATTCGTTCCATTTTGATTGGTTCCGGGATCTGGCGCGACTCCGGATACGGCACAATCATTTTTCTGGCTGCTATTGCGGGCATCAATCCCGATCTGTATGAAGCGGCAGAGGTGGATGGAGCCGGGCGTCTGAAGCAAATATGGTCGATCACGCTGCCATCATTGCTGCCAACGATTATGATCCTGCTGCTGCTGCACATCGGGAAGTTTCTGGATCTGGGCTTTGAGCGTGTGTTTGTATTCCTGAATCCGCTCAATCTGGATTCTGGTGAAATCCTGGATACGTATATTTACAAAGCCGGGCTGCTCTCGCAGCAGTACAGCTATACAACGGCCATCGGGTTGTTCAAGTCTGTAGTCGGATTGGCACTGATTGTACTCGGTAATTTTATCAGCAAAAAAACAACCGGCGAAAGCCTGTATTAGGAGGCGAGATCATGCGTACCCCCAGTGTCCGCTACCGTATATTCCGCATTGGAAATCTCGTGTTTCTTACGCTGCTTTCGTTGACGATGATTCTGCCATTCATTAATGTCCTGGCCCAATCGCTCAGCAGCTCGGAAGCGATAATGGGCGGTAAGGTCAGCTTCTGGCCCGTTGCTTTTACCTGGATCAACTATGAATATGTATTCGGAGATGCAGCATTCTGGCGGGCATTCGCAGTATCGGTTGGCGTGACGCTGTTCGGCACGTTGGTCAATCTCGCCGCAACGGCATCGCTGGCTTATCCGGTTTCCCGTCCAGAGTACAAAGGGCGTTCCCTGGTCGTCATGTTTGTCCTTGTGACCGTCGTATTCTCGGCACCCTTGATTCCGAACTTTATCTTGATGAAGGAGCTTCATCTCGTAAACAATCCGCTGGTTCTAATTGTTCCGGGAGCCATTAACGCATTTAACTTTTTCGTCATGCGCTCGTTCTTCGCACAGCTGCCGGGTGAATTGATTGACGCCGCCCGCATCGATGGCTGCGGGGAATTCGGCATCATCTGGCGGATCGTCATCCCGCTGTCCAAACCGGCTATGGCATCACTCGGCATTTTCTATGCGGTGGGGCACTGGAACGCTTATTCCACTGCGCTCTATTATCTGAATGATCCGGCCTGGTGGCCGATCCAGGTGACGCTCAAGAAGCTGTTTGAGAGCGACGATATTTCCGTCGATCCCGGTTCCGCCGTCTACAGCACCCTTGCACACACCTCGCCGGAAGGCATCAAAATGGCGACCATCATCATCGCCACTTTACCGATCATTATCATTTACCCTTTCCTGCAACGGCATTTTGTAAAAGGAATCATGGTTGGTTCCGTCAAATCTTAAGTACAAGAAGCACACAGATCTGACGGAAACGGGGGATGGCGATGTTCAGAATCTTGATTACGGATGATGAACCGATGATTCGGATGGGTCTGGCGAAAATGATTGAGCAAGCGGGACTGTTGGACTGCGAGATCCGGCAGGCTGCGCATGGGGAAGAGGCCCTTCAGGTGGTGGAGGCATTTCAGCCGCACATCCTGTTTACGGATATTCGCATGCCAACGATGGACGGCATCGAATTGTGCCGACGCTTATCCGAGCAAGGCAGTGCAATCCGCATTATTGTTGTCTCGGGTTATTCAGACTTTGAATACGCAAGAGCCTGTATGGATTATGGTGTAAAGCGTTATCTGTTGAAGCCTGTAGGGCGCCAGGAGCTTCATGAGCTTCTTCTTAAATTGCGGGCATCGGATGATGACAAGCCTACCGTATCGCTTGTACCCGTGAGGGAGCTGAATGATTGGGCTATGCGTCTGGAAGATGCCATATGGGAGCTAAGACAGTCTGATGTGGCGGAACTGATGGAAGCATGGTTAAGAAGGTATCCGGCGTTTTCCCTGATGCCTGAGCAGACCGCAGAGCTTTTTCAGGAATTGCTGGAACTGATTGTGGTCCGAATGAATGCACGTGGCAACGGAATGGTGAATCTGTCTCACGACACAGTTGTAAGCGCTTCCCCTGAGGGGTGTTTCGATGCCCTGGTCAGTGCCGTCGACTTGTTGATGAATAGGATCAAGGAGCGGCGCAGCGGCAAGCGGAAGCATCCGGTAGAAGAAGCAAAAGCCTATTTGGAGGAGCATTTGCGCCGCGAAGTGTCACTGGACGAGATCGCTGCCAAACTGGGGCTTAACCCGTCCTATTTCAGCCAACTGTTCAAGCAGACGACAGGTCAGACCTTTATTCAATACCGGATACGCAGCAAAATGGAACTGGCCAAGCGAATGCTGGAACAGCCGGGAAACCGGATTACGGATATCTCCTACGAGGTGGGGTATGCGGATCATCCCCATTTTACGAAGACGTTCAAGAAAATCACCGGACTGACACCGTCCGAGTACCGCAATCGGTTAGGCATTGAATAATGAAGCGCAGCCTGTCGATCCGCCTGTTCTTTCATTTTGCTGTGGTGATTACACTGTCGTTGTCAGCCATTGGCTTGTTTACCTATACCTATGCCTCTACGGAGATGAATGACCAGCTTGCGGGCAACATTGCCCAGACGATGCGCAACACCGCGTACCAGACAGATCTGTATTTGCAAAATTATGATCGGGCAACCTACTCCATTCTCTCGAACGGAAGCGTCAAGCATTTTCTCGACATGAATTCGGAGGATAGTTATGCCTATTACGAGTACAGCCGTCAGATTAAAAGGAACGTGTTCCCGCCCGTTTTTATGTTATATCCGCAGATTAAGTTCCTGTATATTATTGGAGAAAATGGGCGCGTTGTTGTCGATGACAGCCAGAATTCCGCCGGTATACCGGATATCGACGCGCCGCAACAATATAAGGAACTGCTGTCCGCAACGCCTGCAAACGGTGAATCGGTGCTGCTTACCCGCAGTATTCGCGGTGGACAGAGTGCAAACGTGATTACGATCGGCCGCCGGATCAGGGGATTGTCCTCCTATACGCCAAGCGGAGTACTGGCGATGGAGGTTAATGTGCTTGAACTTGACAACATCTGGGGAGAACTCGACCTGGGTCAGGGCGGCTATCAGTATGTGATGGACCAGAACGGAACTGTAATCTACACACCCGGACAGGAAGAGGCACAGGCAGCCATGCCGTCCAGTACCGTAAGCAGGCTTATGCATATGGATGCGGGATCACTGGAGCTGAATACGGATGGCACCAAGCGGCTGTTCATTTCTGAGCTTTCTGAGTATTCGGGCTGGCGCTTTGTCGCTTCCGTGCCGCTGTCGGAGTTACAACGGCCGATTGCGACGATCCGCTCGGCTACGCTATGGGTTGGCGCAGGAACTTTGCTCGCTGCACTTATCGTGGCCTACCGGATTGGAGCATCTCAAGTGGAGCCGATTCGGGTGCTGATGAACGGGATGAGACAGACCGAGAAGGGAATCTGGAACAAGGTGGAGATGAAGGAAAGGCGCGATGAAATTGGTGTGCTGATCCGCAGTTATAATCTGATGGTCAGCCGCTTGTCGGACATGATTGAGAGTGTATACGAGTCGGAACTGCGCCGCCAGAAGTCGGAGATCGAGCTTCAGCAGGAGGCGCTGGAACGGCACCGTGCGGAATTTCAGGCACTTCAATTGCAGATCAATCCGCATTTTCTCTATAACACACTGGAGACGATCAAATGTTACGCAGTCGTACAGGATTCGGAAGAAATTACGCAGATGGTGGAATCCATGGCGCATATGCTTCGTTATTCCATTCAGACGAATCTGGAAGAAATTACGGTGGCCAATGAGCTGAAACATGTGCTGGCCTACCTTTCGATCATGAAACATCGCATGGATCGGGAACTCGAGGTTGAGGTGATTATTGCGCCGGATCTGCTGCTTGAAAAAATGGTTCGACTGACACTTCAGCCGCTTGTGGAAAATGTGATCCAACATGCGTTTCCGCAGGGCATGGAGCCCGGCCACTTCATCCGCATCGATGCAAGGCGGATTCAAGATCGCTTTCTTGTCATTGTCCAGGATAATGGCATGGGCATGAGCGAGGGACGGCTGGAGAAGCTGCGCCGCCGTCTTGAACTGAATCGCCTTGCGGGCGGGGATCAGGATAATGTCTATCATCGCGGGGGTATTGGACTCATGAATGTCCATCGCCGGATTCAGCTTGTGTTTGGAGAAACGTATGGCTTGATGATTGAGAGTGAGGAAGGCATGGGAACCACTATTACGATGGCGCTTCCGGCGGATCAGCACAGCAAGCGAATTTAACTCGGGTTACAGGGAGGAAGATTGAAGATGAATATTAATTTGCAGAACAAAATTGCGCTGGTGACGGGCTCAAGTGGAGGCATTGGCGCTGCCATTGCTGGGGGATTGGCTCGCTGCGGGGCCAGGGTGGCCGTGAATGGCCTGCATAATATGGAGCGGGCCGAGGAGGTCGTGGCCGCGATCCGTGCTTCCGGGGGTGAAGCAGCGGCGTTCCGGGCAGATGTGACGGATACGGCGGCCATTGAGTCGATGATTGGGGATATCACTTCCCACTTTGGTGGACCGATTGAGCTGTTGGTCAATAATGCGGGTCATCTGGTGGAGCGAAGTCCGATTGAAAGAATGAGCGAGGAGCTTTACAGCCGTATTATGGATGTCAATCTGAAGAGCGCCGTGTTTGTCTCCAAAGCGGTCATTCCAGGCATGAAAGCGGGCGGAAGTGGCCGAATTATCAATTTGACCTCGGTAGCGGCTCATAATGGAGGCGGTCCGGGTGCGGCGATATATGCTGCCTCCAAAGCGGCAATCATTGCGTTAACCAAAGGCCTGGCCAAGGAACTGGCTCCTTCTGGTGTTACGGTCAATGCCCTCTCGCCGGGCTTCATCGGCCAGACGGCATTCCATGCTACGTTTACCTCGGAGGAAGGACGATCTTCTGCCGTAAGCAGCATCCCCCTCGGACGGGAAGGGAATCCGGATGATGTGGCTGGGGCGGCGCTGTATCTCTGTTCCGAGCTGGGCGCTTTTATTACCGGAGAAACGATTGAAATCAATGGCGGAATGTATATGCGTTGATGCCACACCACTTGCGAAAAGGAAGGGGACGATACGATGGAAGTTAAGCGGATACCCGCAGAAAGACCGTTATACCAACCGATGAGCGGGCCGTTCCATGTTGACTATGCACCTGACGAACACTCCGTTCTGCAAGAGAATCCGCCGAGATTTACATGGATGGAGGCACAGCAGGAGGATGAGAATGCTTATATGCTGCAAGTGTCGGCTGGGCCTTCTTTTCAGGAAGAAGAGACGATGACGTTTGCCCCGCTCCCCTATAACTTTTTCACACCGGACCGGGTATTTGAAAAAGGGGATTATTACTGGCGTTATGCCTTGCTTTTGGAGCATCCGGTGCAGGAAGGAACGGAAGTTGAAGCGGATGCCTTGGAGGGCAAGCAGAGGGAAAAGTCGGCATGGAGTGAGGTGCGAAGCTTCACGGTGCCTCCCGGCCTGCCGGAGACGCCATTACCGTCACGGTCGCAGCGTTACGCATCCACAGATACGGCCCATCCCCGGCTGTGGCTTGGAGAGACTGGACTGAAGGCACTTGCGGAAGGTGTGGCGTCCGACTCCACGTATTGCGGCTGGGATGCATTTATGTCGAATTCCGTGGAACCGTGGGCAGCCCGCGACCCGATCGGCGAACCGCTGCCTTATCCGGATAACCAACGTGTCGCTGTGTTATGGCGGCAAATGTATATTGACTGTCAGGAAGTATTATATGCCATTCGTCATCTCAGTATCGCCGGACGAGTGCTTGGTGACGCGCGGCTGCTTGAAGCCGGGAAAAGCTGGCTGCTGCATGTCGCGGGTTGGGATACAGAGGGAGCGACATCCCGCGATTATAACGACGAGGCAGCCTTTCGGGTTGCTGCCGGGCTGGCTTGGGGCTACGACTGGCTGTATGACGAGTTGAACAGCGAAGAGCGAGATGTGGTAAGACGCAGTTTGCTTCGCCGGACGGAGCAGGTGGCACAGCATGTTATGGTCCGCTCCAAGATCCATCATGTGCCCTACGACAGCCATGCGGTGCGTTCATTGTCCTCCGTGCTAGTACCTTGCTGTATTGCCTTGTTGCATGAGGAACAGCAGGCGGCGCAATGGCTGGATTATGCCGTCGACTATTACGCCTGTCTATACTCTCCGTGGGGAGGCAGTGATGGCGGCTGGGCGGAGGGCCCGATGTACTGGACGACAGGCATGGCGTATGTGACCGAGGCGATGAATTTGTTGCGAAACTATGCGGGTATCGACTTCTTCCGTCGTCCGTTCTTCCAGCGTACCGGGGATTTTCCGCTCTATGTGTACCCACCTGATGCACGGCGGGCCAGCTTCGGTGATCAGTCTACCCTGGGCGACCCGGTAAACTTGAAAACCGGTTATCTTGTCCGCCAGCTCGCCGGTGTGACGGGCAACGGTTGGTACCAGTGGTACTTTGAAAATGTGCGGCGCAACGACCCAGGGACCGAGGGTGCTTTCTATAACTACGGCTGGTGGGACTTTCGTTTTGACGATCTGGTATACCGCCACGATTATCCGCAGGTGGAGGAGGAGCCCCCTGTAGGCATCGAGCCGCTCAAGTGGTTCCGGGATGTGGGATGGGTGGCCATGCATCACCGGATGGATGATCCGAAAGAGCATATTATGCTGCTGCTCAAGTCGAGCCGTTATGGTTCCATCAGCCATAGCCATGCGGATCAAAACAGCTTCACACTGCATGCGTTCGGCGAGCCGCTTGCGGCCGATACCGGCTATTATATCGCCCACGGCAGCTCTTTCCACCGGGAATGGAGAAGGCAGACACGTTCCAAAAACAATGTGCTGATCGGCGGAGCAGGGCAGTATGCCGAGAACAACAAGGTGCTGAACATGGCCGCAACCGGGCAGATCGAAGAAGCCTATTGGCGGGACGGCGATGGTTATGTACGTGCGGTAGCGACCGATGCCTACGCCAGCACTGTACCGCATGTACAGCGGGTTGTGCGGGAAATCCATTTTCTGCAATCGTCATACGTTGTCATTGTGGATCACATTGACCTGGAAAAGCCGGACAGCATTCAGTGGTTGTTCCATGCATTGCACCCGTTACAGCTGAAAGGACAGAGTTTCCGTGTAAACGGAAGCAAGGCGGGGCTAGAGGGTACGTTTGTCTACGCTTCCTCCGGCGAGCTGTCGCTCAGCCAGACGGATCAATTCGCAGGTGTGGACCCGGCAGAGTACGAAGGACTGGCGAGGCACTATCATCTGAGCGCGGAAACAAGGCCTGCCTCAAGCCACAGGATTGTAACGCTGCTTGTGCCGTACCGGAGTGAGGAGCCGAAGTATGTGCCCTATTTCATTGATGACCAGGACCACGGCATCCATCTCTACTTTACCGACAACGGTGTAACGAAGAAGATTGAGGTATCCAAAGCGTACTAGTACTCTACCTAAAGAAAACGCAATCTTATCTAAAACATCCCCATTGTTGCAGGCGGTGGGGATGTTTTAACATCTATTTGAAAGCGCTTCACAAACGGGTGGTACCTAAATCTAAATCAGGATGAAAAGAGGGGTAGCATGAAAAAGTGGATGGTCTCAGGTTTGGCGCTATTGCTGGCGGCAGCCGTCATGACGGGATGCAACAATGGGAGCGGAGCGGCATCTGGTAAGGGTGGGGGAGACGGCAAAACGAAATTCTCCATGTCACTGCGTACGCTGGCGTATACGTATGTGGAGAAGTCGCCGGACATCAACCAGGATAAATGGGTGAAAAAGCTGGAGGATCTGACCAATACCGATCTGAAAATCGTCTTGGTGCCTCATAAGGAATATGAGCAGAAAATGGTCCAGATGTTTGCCACCAATGATATTCCTGATGTTGTACAGGGCGATGGCGGCGTCAACGGCAAGGAGATGGCCGGCTCGGTCGAAGCTGGTGTATTCCAGCCGCTGGATGATCTGCTGAAGCAGTATGGGCCAGACTTGCTCAAGACCGTGCCGAAGGAAGCCTGGGATCAAGTGACCCATGACGGCCAAATTTACGCCATCCCTGAATATTTATCGAATCCATCTCGCCGGGCCACCTGGATTCGCAAGGATTTGCTGGAGAAAACCGGATTGCCGGTGCCCACAACGGTAGAGGAAACACTGGAGGTTCTGCGCGCCTTCAAGAAACTTGGGGTGGAGAATCCCTATATGGGGCGCGAAGATTTCAAATATGCAGATACGTTCTTCGGAGCCTATGACGTGCAGCAGTTCCTGTCCATGATGGAGCAGCAGGGCGATCAGATTGTACCCAAATTCATGGATAACGAGAATATGCAGCAAGCGCTGACTGTATACAAGACGATGTACGACGAAGGGCTGATCAACAAAGAGTTCGCGACTATCAATTCAACGGTATTCAAAAATACGATTCTTTCCGGCAAGGCGGGCATGTGGTCCATGAACGCAAACGAACTGATCCAGTGGGAGAAGCAGATTAAAGCGTCGGTTCCGGATGCAGAGATCGAGATTATCCCTTCGCCCGTCGGTCCGGACGGTAAGGGTGGTTATTACCTGTACGGTCCGGTGACACGTGCCTACTTTATTAATAAGGATGCGGCTGACCCGGCTTCAATCATCCGTTTTTTTAACTGGATGGTATCAGATGAAGCGGAGAAATTTTTCACGTACGGCACGGAAGGGGAGACATACACGGAGGATAATGGCGAGATTTCGTACACCGCCCCGACGGACTCCGCTGGTGTGGACGAAGAGCGTTACCGCCAGTCATTCTTGTGGCTCGTACAGGACACAACGTACAACAAAGGCTCGTTATCGCTGACGGAGGAAGGCAGGAAGCTGATGAACATTTACGACACCATTTTGGCCAAAGAGGGCCGGGATGGCATCACCTTTGACCCGCGTCTGGAAGCCTTTGTACAGAATCCAGATATTGCGCCCAATTCGGATACACCTCCCCAGGTACTGCTCACACACATGATCAAGATGGTTTACGGTAAAGAGCCGATTTCCGACTGGCCTAAGGTGGTTGAGGAATGGAAAGCCAAAGGTGGCGATCGTGCAATTGAGGAAGCTACGCAGAAATTCAAGGATGGCGAAGGGGTATCGGCACCGCGTCGCTAGATTGGCGGGATGTAAGGGTAGCAGTGCAGTCAGGTGAATATGGAGGGGATACAGGTGAATGACTTGTTCAAAACGTGGAAGAAGCGGGTTGTACTTGTTGCCATGTCTGTAATGCTTATTAGCGGTACTACCATTCCCGTGAATGAAGTCCAGGCGATGGAAGACACTGTTTCTCATCCGATCCTAAGCGCAGCGCAGGAAGGGAATATCGCAGATCCGGAGGGGCCTGAGCTGGAAATTTACGCGGAAAACTTCGATGACCCGGACAATTTTGGCTCTACTGGCGGAATTGCGCTGAAGGCTCCATGGATACAGGAAGGAGAAGGAGGAAGCAAGGCCAAAACGTCTTCCTCGACAACCGCACCATCGCTGCCCAATATGATCAAGATTGATGGAACGGATGCACTTGCGCTGCCGCTTGACCTGACGGGATACGGAAACATCCGGCTGAGCTATTACACCCGTGCCTCTTCCTATATAAGCGGAAGCGTCATTATGGAATGGTCCAAGGACGGTGGCACTTCCTGGACGACGCTGGAGACCTTTGAACTTCCTCCAGGCACCCCGGACCTGAAAAACAAGGAAGGCAATACGCTTAAAAGCTGGCTGCTGGGTTCGGAAGCGAACAATAACAGCACGGTTAAAATTCGTTTTCGGACGGGAGATGCCATGCAGGCCAACATGTATATCGACAATGTCGCCATCTTCGGTCAGGCAATTCCCGGAATAACCCCGCCTCCGTCCCCTGTGCCACCTGCAGAGGAGAACACTGAATTTACGCCTCCACAGGGGGTGACCTTATATGAGGATGTGGAGATTGGCACGGCCGGCGGACGGGCGATGTATTCATCCATTGCCGTTCCCGAGACGCCCGCGTCTGAACCGATGCCAGTCATGGTCTACATCCATGGTGGTGGCTGGAACCACGGGGATCGGAAGCAGGCACTTGGCTCAATCTGCAATTATGTACTCAAACGTGGTTACATCGGCGTGTCTCTGGACTACCGACTGACACCTGAAGCGCCGTTCCCTGCGCAGATTCAGGATGTGAAGCTCGCTATCCGGTATTTGCGGGCGAATGCGGCCCAGTACAATCTGGACCCGAGCCGTATCGGAGTTTGGGGGTCGTCCGCAGGCGGCCATTTGGCTGCATTGCTCGGAACAACAGGGGACATGGTTGCCGGCGACACCGTGGAGCTGGATACAGGAGCAACCGTACAAGTACCTGATCTTGAAGGCTCCGGTGGATGGCCTGAGTATTCCGACAAGGTGCAGGCGGTAGCCGACTGGTATGGTCCAGCCGATTTTACGACTGCATTTGCCAATAACTATAGCTCTGTTACCGCCCTGCTTGGGGGTAATCGAGCATGGGATGTACCGGAACAGGCCAGACTTGCGATGCCGGGCACGTACGCTTCACCAGATGATCCGCCGATCTGGATTCGGCATGGTGATGCCGACGCCACTATTCCCTATACGGACAGCGTTACATTGGCGAGCCAGCTTCAATCCGCGGGTGTACCGGTTGTGGATCTGAAAATCGTAACCGGTCAGGGTCACGGATTTACGGGAACTGCTTCCGAGATTGCCAATGCAGAGGCGTGGGCGTTTCTTGATGAGCATGTGAAGAACCGGGTCGTAACTGAGCCGATTATATTCAAAAGTGATCGGGAAGACACTACATCTGGCGAGGAAGAGGATGAAGAAGATCCGCAATGGATTGAGAAGGTTATATCCAGCGAGCTGCCAAGTGACGATGCGGCAATAGACAGTGGCAAGCCGGATCTTAATTTCAATCAGGCCACGGGCTCCAGCACCGGATTGCTCAGCATTTCCTCCACTTCGTCCACCAAGAAATATGTATATTTCAAGTTCGATATGACCGGAAATGAGAGCGAAGGAGATCGATACCGACTGCAAATTGCCGCCAAAAAAGGCACGTCGAATACAGACACGGAACTGTCCCTGTACGGTTTGGAAGCAACCGACTGGAACGAATCATCGTTAACCTGGTCAAATGCCCCAGTCACGACCCTCAGCGAGAGTGCGCTTCTTGACACATTCCAGGTCACGGCGGATCGCAGCGGTAGCCCGGCGGTCTATGAAGTCGATGTGACCGATTATGTGAAGAGCCGTCCGGATTCCACGCAGGTGGCGTTTCTGCTCGGAGACGCCGCGGATACAGGTGTCTCTGTAAATGTGTATACCAAGGAAGCTAACGGAACGAGCAATCCTCGCCCACAGTTATCTGTCATTGCTTTAACTGAAGCTGGCAGCGATACGAAGGCGCCGGAATGGGAGCCGGGAGCCGAGCTGGAGGTTCGCAATTGGGGAACGGATTTTGCGGAACTGAAATGGCCTGCTGCAAGCGACGATACGGCTGTAGAAGCATACCGGATATACCGGGATGGCACATTGCTGACTGAACAGGAGAAGCTGTCGTTCCGGGACAGCGGACTTGCAGCCGGAACGCCCTATACGTTTCAAGTAAAGGCGATTGACAAGGCAGGCAACGTGAGCAGTGAGTTAACGACCGATCTTACCACGCTTGCCGTTCCCGTATCGCCGCTGTCGGTTGTTTCGGTCTCGGCCAGCGGCAGCGACGGCAATCTGGCGACCAATACAATCGACAATAACAGCTATACACGCTGGTCAGCTGCCGGAGATGGGCAATGGATTGCCTTTGATCTGGGCGAGGAACAACAAGTCGGATATGTTGGCATCGGCTTTTACAAAGGGGATGTGAGGCAGACCTTCTTTGAGGTGGAAACGTCTGTTGACGGCGAGCTGTGGACACAGGTGTTCAGCGGGGAAAGCAGTGGGGATACCACAGATATCCAGGCGTTTGATATCCCGGATACTTCTGCACGTCATGTCCGGATCACCGGGCACGGCAATTCGGATTCCAGTATCTATACAAGTTTGACCGATGTCCATCTGTATGCGCCCTTTGCAGGAGGCGGAACCCCTGTTGCCCTGATTCCCTACGTCGAGCCGCAAGCGCCGGAGGGTACGGTGCCATTTATCGCTCCCGGCCTGACCGAGACAGATGGAACGCCGCATGCGGTCCATTCTCCACATGCCGTAACCGGACGTACGATTGATGTACGGGATTACGGGGCAAATCCGACTGACAATACGAGCGATGACCGACCCGCTATACAGGCAGCCATCAATGGGGCAAGTGAAGGAGATGAAGTGTTTTTGCCTGACGGTGTGTACAATTTGTTATCCGGACCGGATGAGATCACCAACCTGATGCTCAAGTCAGGGGTAAACCTTAGAGGAGAGAGCAGCGAAGGAACCGTGCTCAAGACATCGCTGGATCAGGTTAAGGGCAGCGCTGTCCTGAAAGCCTCGGCTCAGCATAACATTCTGGTGTCCAATATGACGGTTACTTCATCCTGGTCAGGCAGTTACACAACCGATCACAAATCCAATAATCCCACCGCGGGGGGACCGGATAGCATGATCCACATCGCCAACTACGGCGAGGCCCCATCCTATGAGATTACAATTGACGGAGTGATTGTGGAAAAGTTTAAACGGATGGCTATCCGTATTGAGCATAGCCGGGATGTCGTTGTAAAACATGCAACGTTCCGTAACGCGACTGACCTGGGGCCTGGAGGTTCAGGCTATGGTATTTCCATTCAGGGGACGGCCAAAACGGACCGGCTCGGCTTTGACAACGATACGTTATGGAATGTGGTGGAGGACAGTACATTTGAGGGTCCTTATCTCCGGCACGGGGCGCTGATCCAGTTTGTGGCCCACAACAACGTGCTGCGTGGGAATACATTTAACGGGACAAAGCTGGATGCCATCGATCTTCATGGCGAACTGGAATATTTCAATGAAATCTCAGGCAATGTGATAAGGGATGTACTAGTAGGAGCTGGGATTGGACTCGGCAATACAGGAGGTTCAGCACCCAGCAACCACAGCAAGTCTGGCAAAGGAAACTATATCCATGACAATATCATCATGAACAGCCAAACCGGGATTTCGGTGATCATGGGTACGCCAGATACATTAATTGAGGATAATCTCATAGAGAACACAACGACAATCGCGGATGCGGCAGGAATTAAGGTACTGAACGGACCTGGCACGGTGATTCGTGGCAATGTGATCCGCAACAATACTGCCAGCGGTTACTGGGCCGTGCGGCTTGATCACGACAACGGTGATGCCGGAGCGGGCAATGTCGGCCAAGGTGACCCCGAGAACGTCCAGATTGAGAATAACCGAATTGAAGGTAATACGAACGGGATCGGTCTATTTGCCGGCGTCGGCATTTTGCTGAAGGCCAATATACTGAGCAACTTGAATGAGGATTATTACAAGGCGGCGGGTGTGACCGTAACCGAACTGTAACATTCGGAAAAGTAGCCTGTCAGGTGTCTGGCCTGACGGGCTACTTTTTGTTGGTCTGCTATTCCACATGTTCCATACCATCGTCTAAATTTCGTCCATGTATCCCAGTGAGGGCCAATCAGGCCGATTGCACTTTCAGCAAAATTCGGCCACGTCCATGTCTGGACTCACTTTTGGCATGCGCTTGATTCGCTTCACTTAAAGGAAAGATGGAATCAATCTCTGAACGGAGGGAGCCGTTAGCGATAAGCTGAGCGATTGTGTACAGATCCTCTGATGTCGGAAATTTGGAATTAAACTTGGCGGTAACGCCATACTGCTCTGCTTTTTCGGCAGAAGGCAGTTGAGTTAACGATACCAGCTTGCCTCCAGGTTTCAGAACACCCCATGAGCGGTCTTCGATCTCTCCACCAACAGCGTCAACAACCAGATCGACATGACTTACCAGCTCTTCAAACAAGGCTGTCTTGTAATCAATCACTTGATCAGCACCCAAGGAAGCAACAAAATCAACATTGGCACCAGACGCGGTAGCAATAACGTGAGCGCCTTTCCATTTTGCGAGCTGCACCGCGAATTGTCCGACACCACCGGCAGCCGCATGGATCAGTACCGTTTGTCCTGCTTCCAGCTCACCTTCGGTGAACAGCACCTTCCATGCAGATTCAGCTCCGCCTTTAATGGTCGCAGCATCCTCAAAACGTAGGTCGTTCGGCATATGAACCAAATCTGTAGCAGGAGCAATGCCATATTCAGCATAACTTCCGTTCACATTACCGAAGACGCGATCTCCTGGCTGGAAGGTACCGACACCTTCTCCCACGGATTCAACGATACCTGACATGGCCGTTCCGGGTGTATAAGGCAGCTCTTTGACAAACACGTTCTGCAACCAGCCATTACGAATCTTCCAGTCCAGCGGAATGGCTCCTGCATACTGAATGCGTACCAGAACTTCTCCGGCAGCTGGATGGGGCATATGGACTTCCTGTTCGAACTGTAATGTCTCTGGGCCTCCGTATTGATGAACTTGGATAGCTTTCATACTAGTTGTATGCATTATCTACACGCTCCAGTCGTTAAGGGAATAGGTTGAAGATGAATCTATCTTTTCGTCTTTATTCTTCTGTAGATGTCATACTGTGCTCAAACTTTCTTAATTATGTTGTCGGCAACTAAAATATATCATTATTTTATGTGGTTGGCAACATAATATAGATATTTATATACCGATAGTCGTTTTAAATTTCCAAACCGAAGGACATTCTCACATGATTATGGAGAAAACGTAAAAGATTAGATCTTAAGAGGGTTTTTTTGTGACAAAAGTCACTGCATCATTATAAATTATGTGATCTGTCCTACCGATAAGACTATATGTGATATTCGAAACGGCATCGAAATCGGCTTGAATATCCCCACAATTACATAGGGAAAAGGGTGGCTCACACACATGCGAAGCATGAGCATCGGTACCAAAATTAGTTTGATCGTTATCAGTATATTTGTCGTCTTCTCCTCAGCTGTGGCGGTAAGTGTAATCCTGGAGATGAGACAGGGGATTACGACATTTGCTACAGAGAAGGCGAAGCGAGATCTGGCGATGGCGAATCATATCATTACATATAAGCATCCAGGAGACTGGGCCATTAAGGAAGGACAATTATTCAAGGGAGATACCGCGCTGGAAGGCAACTTTGAACTGGTGGATGAGATTGGAGAAGCTTCTGGTGACACCGTGACGATCTTTCGAGGTGATGAACGTGTCGCAACGAATGTCATGGTGGATGGAAAGCGTGCTGTAGGCACGAAGGTGTCCGAAGAGGTCGCTCAGACCGTTTTGCAGCAAGGGGAAAGATACTTTGGTGAAGCAGTGGTTGTAGGTCAGAAATATCAGACGGCCTATGAACCAATCAAGAACGCATCGGGAGAGATTATCGGAATTTTCTATGTAGGCGCTTCTCAGTCGTTAATTGATGTGATTATCTCCTCGTTCCTCAAGACGTTCCTGATTGTATTCCTGCTCGCGATGTTGGTCGCGATTACCCTGATCCTGTTGTACGTTCGCAGGGTAAGAGTAAGGATCGAACGGGTATCCATGGCGATTAAGCGTGCGGGCACGGGCGATTTCACACAGCCGGTTGTGGACGACGTCCAAGACGAGATCGGATTGCTGGGCACGGGATACAATGAGATGAGAAGTAATCTGCAGGTCATCATTCAAGGTGGACTTCAGGCTGCGGAGAAAGCAGAACATTCGACTGGGCTGCTACTGAAGATTGCGGACCAGACAGCCAATGAATCGGCCCAGATTGCATCTTCCGTTGAACAAGTGGCTCAAGGAGCCGAGAGTCAGACGATTAGTACGGAAGAGAATCTGCAGGCGATGGAAGAAGTAGCTATAGGTGTACAACGTATGGCAGACAAGGCCTCGAGCATCTCCGATTCAGCATTGTATTCCCGCAAACAGGCAGAAACCGGAGGAGAAGCTGTGCAACTGACCGTTCAGCAGATGTCTACAATCGAATCCTCCGTTACCACAACGGATGAAGTCATTCGTATGCTGGAAGGGAAGTCGGCACAGATTAGCCAGATGGTTTCCACGATTCATGAGATCGCGAATCAAACGAATCTGCTTGCGCTCAATGCATCCATTGAAGCGGCAAGAGCAGGGGAGCATGGCAGAGGATTCGCCGTGGTGTCTACGGAGGTACGCAAGCTTGCTGAACAAGCTGGAGACTCTTCGGATCGTATTGAAGAATTGGTTCAAGCCATGGAACAAGACATGAAGCAATCCCTATCGGCCATGTCGAGAGTGAAGGACGAAGTGCAAGAAGGGCTACGTTTGACCCGCGAAACTGAACAAAACTTCAGCCTGATCCGGGATACGAACCTGCGCATGGCCGTAGAGATTGAGGACATGGCTGCGACGAGTGAAGAGATGTCCGCAGGCGTGGAGCAGATCGTTGCTTCCGTACATGAGATCGCTCGCCATGCGCAGACGGCTAGTACCAATTCACAACAGGCAGCTGGATCTGTCCATGAACAGCTTAAGTCGGTAGAACAGATCAAGGCATCTGCGGCTATTTTGTCCGATGTGTCGACAGAGCTGCAGACCTCACTTAGTCCGTTTAAGATTTAATATCTGTTACAATAGGGAAAAGGAGGGACTGCCTATGGCCCCTGATAAAACAAAACTTTTCCCGAACGAGAATATCCGCACCGTATGTTACATTCAAAACCTGCCGCCTCGTTCCAACGTGGACATTGGTGATTATACGTATTATAGCGATAACACGAATCCGCCAGAGCAATTTTATGACCGGATACAGCATCATTATGACTTTATTGGTGATCGTTTGGTCATCGGCAATTTTTGTGCGATAGCAGAAGGAGTGACATTCATCATGAATGGCGCCAATCACCGGATGGAGGGTATGACGACGTATCCTTTCAACATATTCGGTGGGGGATGGGAGCGCGTGACACCCACTCTGGAGCAACTTCCATATAAGGGTGACACGGTGCTTGGGAATGATGTCTGGCTTGGACAACATGTGACGATCATGCCTGGTGTAACCATTGGAGATGGCGCCATTGTCGCTTCCAATTCGACCGTTGTTAAGGACGTTGAACCTTATACGATTGTTGGCGGTAATCCAGCCAAGACTGTCAAAAAGCGCTTTGACGAAGAAACAATTGCGCTGCTGCTCGAACTAAAGTGGTGGGAGAAGGATGAGGTATGGTTGGATACTTATCTGGAACGCCTTGTCTCTACCTATGATTCACAGACATTGCGCGAACTTCTGAACAGCAAGTAGCACAGGTGTGAAAGAAGACAAGAAAATGGCTGATTCCTGAAGGAGCCATTTTCAAGCAAATCAGGCCCTGGACCGTTTTGAGCGGATCAGGGCCTCTTGTTGTCCAAGATGAAATGTTAATTTAGCGGGTGGGTGGTCGTAGGGTACAATCGGCCTTTGTTGATGATGGGGACTTAGAGTGAGTGTGATCTTCTGTATGATCCGGGTTCGTCTGCTTACCTGAATAAAAGTTAATGATATCATCAACGGTAGAAAAGACGACATTTACATCCATATTATCATTGTGTGTTTGAATAAAAACCTCTTTTCAATGGGTTGTTGCGTTGTTTAATTTAAAGCTTCTTTCATGCTTAAGCCTGCTGTGAATACAGGAACTTTACCTGCAGGTAATTGAATTTCTTTGCCTGTTTTCCGGCTTCTTCCGGTTCTTGCTTCACGCTTCTGCACTTCAAATTTCCCGAATCCAACCAGTTGAACTTCTTTACCTTCTTTGAGAGCTTCGAGAATCGAGTCCAGTACAACGGTTACAGCCTTTTCAGCATTCTTCTTGGAGAAACCGCCAGCCTTAGCTACTTCTGTGATCAATTGTTCTTTATCCATGGGGAATACCTCGCTTTCATTCTTGGGATGTGGAATCTTTACTGTGCAAAATATGAGTAAATAAAAAGCTGCCTTATTAATAAGGCAGCTTTCATATAATTAAAGTTTAGTAACGTTCTCAGCTTGTGGTCCACGGTTGCCTTGAGTTACTTCAAATTGAACGCGTTGACCTTCGTCCAAAGATTTGTAACCTTCACCTTGAATTGCACTGAAATGAACGAATACGTCTGTTCCTTCTTCAGTTTCGATAAAGCCGAATCCTTTATCCGCGTTGAACCATTTCACTGTACCTGTTTGCATGTGATTCCTCCAAAAAATAAGTTTTTAGCCGATCATTATGAGACGAGTATAAATTAAAAATTGACACTCACCTGGTGCATTTAAACCACAGACTTGATGTCCGCTAATGTATCGATTAATATGATAATACCATGTCCGCTAATATAAGTCAAGATTTGGAGGTATTTTCTAATGAATCATTCATCAGTGCTATCGGTGCAGCGGAAACCGACGATAGAAGAATTCGTACATGTGCTTGCCAATGAGGGAGATTTGCATCCCAAAACCGTGAAGGAATACGCAAGTGATCTGAAGCACTTTATCGAATGGTATAAGGAAAGCACCACGCTCGGCGAAGAATTCACATTGCGAATTGAAGACGTGAACACATCCACTTTAGTCAATTATCGTGAAGATTCACATAAAGTTATGCTTTTGAAGCCGGCTACCATTAACCGGAGATTGATTACGTTGAAGCGTTTTTTCAAATGGGCTGTCTTGGAAGCCGGGCTCCGCAGCGATCCTTCCAAGGCATTGAAATTCATTCCGGAAGACAAAGTCAGTCCACGCCGAATGACAGTCGAAGAAGAACAAGCATTCATCTTCGCGGTGGAGTGCAGCAACTCCCTTCGGGATCAGACCATTCTTACCCTTATGTTTCACACAGGCTTGCGCACGATGGAGGTATGCAACCTCACGCCTTATGATATCGAGCTTGGTCAACGGAGTGGTCACCTGACAGTAAGAGCTGACAAGCGCAATGGACAACGAAAGATCCCTTTGAATATGCAGTGTATCGTAATATTGACTCAGTACTTATCCGGACTTGCTAGCGACAGTTCTTACCTGTTCCCTTCCGAGAAGACAAATGATCGTTTAACGGAGAGAGCACTGCGCCACCTCATTAAAAAAGTCATGATTGCAGCAGGGCTGGAAGGACTGAGTTCCCATGATCTGCGCCATCGTTTTGGTTATGCCATGGCAGAACATACGCCGTTGCACCTTCTGGCGGACATGATGGGACACACCAATCCCGATACGACAATGGTTTATGTTAAAGCTTTAAATGCGAATCATCATTGAAATCAGAATGAAGGATCAACATTTTAGGTAGAAACAAAACTCCTCTTATTAGAAGTACTTCGAAATTTACCGTGTTTGTATTACTTTAACCTACCCTTAGCATTCATATACTACCCTTAACATGTCACAGAGGCACTGCCCGTCAGGGTTGCCTTACCTCTAATGAAGAAAGCGATTACATATTCCCGATAATATTGTATATTATGATGGCAACCCTGGAACGTATCAACATGAGCATTTTGCATAAGTCCCGTGAGCGATGAATATCAAATGATGCAAAAGCTGAGATCTATATTATTAATCGGGTGTTGGGCCCGTCATATAAAAGGGAGGAATCCGCACATGTACCGGGTACTGCTGGTGGATGATGAAGAAGATGTGCGCGAAGGGTTAGTGGTGGAGGTCGATTGGGAAGCGCTCGATCTGCGGATTGTCGGTTTGGCTGAAAATGGGCGGGAAGCATTGGAGATGGCGGAGCGGGTAGAGCCGGACATTGTGGTGACCGATATCAGCATGCCGTTCATGAATGGTTTGGAACTCGCACAAAGATTGCGGAAGCGAAATCCACTCGTGAAAGTGGTCATTTTGACCGGATATGATGAATTTGATTATGCCCGGCAAGCCATCTCGCTAAGTGTGGATGAATATCTGCTGAAGCCATTCTCGGCAGGGCATCTCACCGAATTGCTGACAAGGCTGCGTGCCCAGATGGCGGCAGAAGTAGCTGAGCGTGAAGATGTACAGCAGCTGCGTGAGCATTATCATACCAGCTTGCCGTTACTACAGGCAGATCTGATGGCGACCTTGCTCCACCGACAGAAGTCTTCCACATACATTCATAGTAAAGCCAAACAATGTGGGTTGGATCTGACAGGAGAACGCTATGGCGTATCTGTATTGACACTGCACATGGACGAAGATGCTGAACTGAAACGGTTTGCTGCACTTAACATTGCAACAGAAGTATGGGCGGAACACAGCGCTGGTCATGCGTTTATGCATCAGGAGACGATCGTCCTGCTCTATGTGGACCGATGGGGAGGTACAGATGGAGCGAAGCGACAACAGAAGGCATTGGAAAATGTCATGCGAAGCATCAACCACTATTTGCGCATCCCGGCGACGGTGGGATCTGGGCAGATCGTGAATACACTTGCAGATGTGAATCATGCCTATGAAGATGCCATGCTGGCACTGGATTACCGTCTTGTACCCGGAACGGATTCTATTATATATATTGCGGATGTGGAGCGTCAGACGGCTGGCAAGCTGCGGTTCGACGAGTTGAAGCAGCAGACGCTGACACGTTGTCTGAAGGCAGGTACGCAGGCGGAGCTGGAGGAAGGGCTAGAGATCATTTTCCGGGAAATTACGGTCGAACATAGTCGAAGTGATATTCAACTGTATCTGATTGAAGTGTTAACGACGGTATGGAAGGCAGCGCAGGCATCAGGAGAAGAGATGGAAGATATCTTCGGTGCAGGGTTCCAGTTATATGCGGATCTGTTCCGACTACCGGGACTTGCTGAGGCACAGAGGAAGGTGCGTGAGGTCTGTCTGCTTGTACAACATCGCATTGCGAGCGGACGCCAGCATGTATATAAGGATATTGTCGAACAGGCGTTAGTCTTCACGAAAGAGCATTATGCTGACCCGGATCTGTCCATTCAGAAAGTGTGCGGACATCTGCACATCAGCTCCGGTTATTTTTGTGGCATTTTCAAAAAAGAAGTGCAGCTTACCTTCCTGCAATACCTGATGCAGATCCGGATGGAGGCAGCCCGGGAACTGCTTCGCTCGACAGAGCTGAAGTCGTTTCAGATTGCGGAGCAGGTTGGCTTCGCCGAACCGAATTATTTCAGTTTTTGTTTCAAAAAACATATCGGTGTCTCGCCCAAAGAATATCGTAAACAGGCTTCTCTGGCAGCAAGTGAAGGTTCAATCCGATGAGATCAGTTGTCAGATGGGTGAAGTCTATCGGACTTCAGTTACGCTCTCGTCTGCGTTCATCCAGGGTCAGCAGTATCCGGTTTATTATTACATGGTCCTTCTCCGTCTTCATCGTCTTGGTGCTGACCATCATGGCGTTGCTTCTGCATGACAAGTTCACTCAGACTGCCGAGCGAAGTGCGGAACTGACGACGAGACAGATTGTGGATCAGGTTAGCTATAATCTGGAGGATTACGTCCGCAGCATGTCGCATCTGTACCGTGCCATTGAGGAACACATGCTGCGTGATGGGACATGGGAAGGGGAGCAGGTAGATAAACAGCTCGACACACTACTCAGCAGTCGTGAGGATATCATCTCCATAACGCTGCTTGATTCCAAGGGGCAATTGCTGAAGAACAGACCTACAGCTGAATTAAAAACCAGTGCCCATGTGACACAGCAAGGGTGGTTTCAGTCTGCGCTCCGCGTGCCAGATCATCTTAGTTTCTCGTTACCTCATATTCAGAACATGTACACAGGCCCATACAAATGGGTCGTTTCCATGAGTAAAGGTATAACCATACGGCAAAATGGTCAGGACCGACAGGTCATCCTGCTGGTCGATATCAATTTCAAACAGATGGATGAACTGAGCCGCAGGGTCAGTCTGGGACAACGGGGATATGTCTATATCATCGATGAGAGCGCAGGCAATATTGTGTATCATCCGCAGCAGCAATTGATGTATATGGGGCTCAAAAGTGAGAATATCGAACAGGCTTTGGTGGCTACCGGCAGTTATGAAGATGAGGCAGATGGGCAGAAAAGGTTGAATACCGTGAAGTCCGTTGCCAATATTGGGTGGAAAATCGTGGGTGTCGCCTATCTGGATGAGATTATGACCACCCGTCAGGAAGTGAACGGATACCTCATTCGTGTCCTGGTCGTTGTCCTGGTGTTGGTTATTATCGTGTCCCTGTTTCTATCCTCCAGTCTGACTCGCCCAATCCGGCGAATGGAACGTAAGATGAAGGCCGTAGAGCGTGGGGATTTTAACGTAGAGTTGCCTATTGAAGGACCGCTGGAGGTGGAACGTCTATCCCGTCGCTTTAATCTGATGGTCAATAAAATCCGAACCCTAATGGATGAGATCATCCATGAACAGGAGCAGAAGCGGCGTCTGGAGCTGGAGGCTTTGCAGGCTCAGATTAATCCACATTTCCTATACAACACCCTGAATTCTGTGGTGCGCATGGTAGGCATGAGCCGTAATGAGGAAGTGATTACGATGATCACGTCACTCTCGCGCCTGTTCCGCATCAGTCTTAGTCAAGGCAAAACAATTATAACAATCAGGGAAGAGCTGGAGCATGCGCAGCATTATTTGACGATTCAGCAGATGAGATTCAAGCGCAAATTCAACTTTACGATTAAGGCCGATGATACACTTCTGGATTGCCTGACATTGAAGCTGGTGCTTCAGCCCTTGATTGAGAATGCTATTGTTCACGGTATCGAGTACCACATGGATGAGGGATGTATTGAGGTCGATGTCTATCGTGAGGATAACAAGCTGGTGTTTCGCATTACAGATAATGGGGTTGGCATGACGGAAGAGCAGATGTCGGGATTATTAAGTGGTAGTCCGGTTGTCAAAAGCGGTGCAGGATCAGGCGTAGCTGTCCGCAACGTACATGATCGAATTCGGCTCTATTACGGGGAGGCATATGGCCTTGAATTTGCAAGTGAGTTGGAAGAAGGCACCACGGTCTGGATGCGGATTCCCATTCAATTGCAGCAGAAGGAGGGCGAGCCTGATGATCGACAGCCAAGTGAATAGGAACGATGCCCATAGCGTTGAAGGATTGAACTTCCGTACGTTTTTGAAAAAGATTGGTGCGAGCTTCCGGCGAATTCGGAAACGTCGGTTGGTAATCCTGACAGCTGCAATCTGCTGTCTGCTACTATGCGCGGCCTGTGGCATACCGAGTCCCGATGACCGTACATTACCGCCACGTATCGCGCTAATTACGCCAGCTGGGACAGGGGAACTTGCGGAAGCCATCCGGCTTGGAGCCGAGGCGGCTGCCAAAGAGAGCGGGGCAGAACTAATGACCGTGGAAGCCTACCCTTCCGACGGTAATGTGTACACGCCCTCCATTCCAGACTCCGTTGGCAGTCAGATACAGTTTAAGCAGGCCCATGCAGACCGCCGAACGTTGTCTCGTAGTGCGCGAGAGCAGGCTCAGGTGGAAGCCGCCGCCTTGGCTCTGAAGCAGGGAGCATCAGCTCTGTTAGTCGATCCCCTGAGCGAGACGGCGCTCAGCGACATTATTCAGGAGGCGCAGACAACGAATTCCGATGGAGCCATCGTTCCCGTCATTGTGCTTAACGATGAATTTCCCGTGAAAGGCATAACCAGTGTCATCTCCATGGATAATGTGGAGGCTGGACGGCAAGCAGGGCGGGCCATGGCGGAGCTGCTGGAAGGACGAGGGCATGTGGCTTTATTGGGTCCAGATCCTCTTAATTCCGGTCTGATTCACAGAGAGCAGGGTGTGATGGAAGTCCTGGAACAGTATCCTGACATCCAAGTGGAACCCAAATCGGTATGCAATACCCGGGACGGGTGTTGGCAATCGGCGAAGCAGCTGCTGGACCAACAGCAGGTAGACGGCTTCATTGCCCTTCAAGAACCGGCTTCTCTGGGAGCAGCCGATGAACTGCATCGACGCAAGTCTGCGGATAAGGTAAAGATTGTTGGATTCGGCAGTGAACAACAGCAATTGGAGCAGCTGCAGGAAGGGGTCTTTGAGCATCTCATCGTCCAGAATGGATACAGTGCAGGTTATCTGGGATTGAATCAAGCCGTTGCGCGGCTGAACAATCAACAGGTACAGGCGAGAGTGTTACTTGAGACAAAGCTGGTTAGTACCGAAAACATGTTCTGGATGGATAACCAGAAGCTGCTGTTTCCTTTTGTACAATGACGAATACGGAATGATGAAATGAATCCATTTCTTAACTTGAGGAAGATTTCGATAGAACAGGTGAAGATATTGTATTCGAATTTAATGTAAACCCTTTCATAATAAAGACATCGGTGAAGCCGAATGAACTTGGGGGAGGTCATTAGGATATGAAGAAGACATGGATGACACTGTTGATTACGGCATGTATGGTTGTGGCGGCGGGTTGTAGCAGCGGCGGAGACAGTGCAGGTGGAAGTACGGGAACAGATACAGGCGGTCAGACAGCAGCCGGGACAGAAACACCGAAGATTGGTGTCGCTATCTACAAATTCGATGATACATTCATGACGGGTGTACGTAATGCGATGAACGCAGCAGCAGAAGGTATTGCAACCCTGGATATCGTGGATAGTCAGAATGCACAGCCCACCCAGAATGAGAAAGTCGATCTGTTTGTATCCAAGAAATATAATGCAATGGCTGTGAATCCGGTAGATCGCACGGCGGCGGGCGTCATCATTGACAAGGCCAAGGCAGCGAACATTCCAGTCGTGTTTCTTAACCGTGAGCCAGTGGCGGAAGACATGAACAAGTGGGATAAAGTGTACTATGTAGGAGCAAAAGCGGAAGAGTCTGGTACGATCTCCGGACAGCTGATTGTGGATTACTGGAAAGCACATCCGGAAGCAGACAAAAATGGCGATGGCAAACTGCAATACGTCATGCTGAAAGGGGAACCGGGTCACCAGGATGCAGAGCTTCGAACCAAATATTCGGTTCAGGCGATCCAGGATGCCGATATCGAAGTGGAAGCACTGGCGGAAGACACGGCGATGTGGGACCGCGTGAAAGGTCAGGAGAAAATGCAGGCGTTCCTTGCTTCCCATGGCGACAAGATTGAAGCCGTTCTCGCAAACAATGATGACATGGCGCTTGGAGCCATTGAGGCATTGAAAGCAGCTGGATACTTCAAGGATGGCAAATCAATGCCGGTGGTAGGTGTGGATGCAACAGCTCCTGCCATTCAGGCTCTACAGGATGGTACGATGCTGGGCACGGTACTTAATGATGCCAAGAATCAGGGTGCTGCCACAGTTGCTCTGGCTTCTGTCCTTGCCAAAGGGGAGACACCGACGAAGGAAAATACCAAATATGATATTACAGATGGGAAATACGTCTGGATTGCATACAAAAAAATTACGAAAGACAACATCGCCGACGCCCAATAACAGCAGTAGACAGGGACGTCCGTCATTCGGGTAGCGTCCCTTTTTTGCCGGTCATATGGAAGGGGAGGATACAAGATGGAATCACCTTACCTGCTGGAGATGAATGGAGTTTCCAAAGCATTTCCGGGTGTGCAGGCACTAAGTCAAGTCACGTTGAAGGTGAAGCCGGGAACGGTTCACGCCTTGATGGGAGAGAATGGAGCGGGCAAATCCACGCTGATGAAATGTCTGTTCGGCATGTATCGACCAGATGAAGGAACGATACGCATCGAAGGAAGGGACGTGGATATTCCCAATTCCAAAGCGGCACTTCAGCAAGGGATATCCATGATTCATCAGGAGCTGAATCCGGTCCCGCATCGTCCGGTGATGGAGAATATCTGGCTGGGTCGTTTTCCGATGAGGGGAATACTCGTGGACGAGAAAAGGATGTATACCGATACACTGGCTCTGTTCAAGGACTTGAACCTGGATATTGATCCGAAGGCTCAAGCTGGAACACTGTCTGTATCCAAGATTCAATCGATGGAAATCGCCAAGGCCGTCTCTTTTCAATCCAAAGTCATCGTCATGGATGAGCCCACTTCTTCCCTGACAGGCAAGGAAGTGGACCAGCTCTTCGCCATTATTAATGAACTACGCAGTCGCGGTGTATCCATTATCTACATTTCCCACAAAATGGAGGAGATCCTGACGATCTCGGATGAAGTCACGATCATGCGTGATGGCTTCGTTGTTGGTACATGGGACGCCGCGGATTTAACAACAGATCTGATCATCACACGCATGGTGGGTCGTGACATGGACGAACGATTCCCGGAACGGACGAACGTACCCGGTGAAGTCATACTGAAGGCAGAGGGTCTGACATCGAATCAGTCGAAATCGTTTCGGGACGTATCCTTTGAGCTGCGAAAAGGCGAAGTGCTCGGCATTGGCGGCCTGGTTGGAGCACAGCGGACAGAATTGATTGAGTCTTTGTTCGGACTGCGAGGTCTCGCTTCAGGTCAGATTTCAATCCATGGACGCAGAGTAAAGATTAATTCTCCAGCTGCCGCAAAGCGTCACAACATTGCGTTGCTCACGGAAGAACGAAGGGTAACAGGGATATTTCCTGTGTTGTCGGTGTATGAGAATACCATTATCGCAAGTCTTGGCCGTTACAAAAATCGCATAGGTTTGTTGAATGAGAAAAAGGGCCGCGAGGAAGCAAGGGAGCAGACAGAAAAGTTTAGAACCAAAACGCCTTCGGTTAACACGCTAATTCGAAACCTGTCCGGTGGTAATCAACAGAAAGTTCTACTGGCTCGCTGGTTGCTGACCGACCCGGAGATTCTGCTGCTGGACGAACCGACGCGTGGAATCGATGTAGGGGCTAAGTTCGAGATTTACACCATTATTACGGAACTGGCTCGTCAGGGCAAAAGCATTATCATGATTAGCTCAGAGATGCCTGAGCTTCTGGGCATGTCGGATCGCATCATGGTGATGAGCGAAGGACGTCTCACCGGAATCGTGGACGGAGCCGAGGCAACCGAGCAGGATATTATGAGGCTGGCCGCGCAGCAGCGGATGGCTTAGTCAGGAGGGAAACAGATGAACACACAGGTAATCAATCAAGTGAAACAATATGTAACACAGCGAGCCATCTTTATCGTACTGATTCTGCTCATTATTGGTATTGCCATCGCTGATCCGAACTTCCTTGCATTCTCCACACTACGGGATATTTTACAGCAGTCCTCCACAAGAGCCATTATTGCACTCGGTGCAGCCTTCATCCTGGTTACAGGAGGGGTCGATCTGTCCGCTGGTCGGGTTGTCGGGCTGACGGCTGTCGTATCGGCCTCCATGCTTCAGATTGACGAGTATGCGAACCGCTTCTTCCCTGATCTGCCACATCTGCCGGTGTTACTGCCGATTCTGGTTGGAATCACAGTTGGCCTGTTCGTGGGATTGGTGAATGGTCTCATTATCGCCAAATTGCATGTGCCTCCTTTTATCGCAACGCTGGGTACGATGGTTGCCGTGTACGGACTAAACTCCATTTATTTTGATACGGAACCCAATCAGTCGCAGCCAATCGGAGGATTGAGACCCGACTTCACCGTCATTGGTTCTGGATACATTGATCTGGGCGGTGGATATTCCATTCCGTATATCGTCCTGATTGCTATTGCGGTGGCGTTAATCTGCTGGGTGATCTTTAACAAAACCCGTCTCGGCAAAAACATGTACGCCATTGGTGGTAATATTCAGGCAGCGCATGTATCCGGAATTCATGTTGCACGTAATCTGGTTGCCCTGTATGCCATTGCGGGTGCATTGTATGGTCTGGGTGGTGTGCTTGAAGCGGCTCGGACAGGTGGAGCTACGAACAATTACGGTAACATGTATGAGTTGGATGCGATTGCTGCATGTGTGGTAGGCGGTGTATCAACGGCTGGTGGTATTGGAACGGTACCTGGTGTTATGGCGGGGGTACTGATCTTCGGCGTCATTAATTATGGTCTAACGTTTATTGGTGTGAGTCCATACTGGCAGTTGATTATCAAAGGATTGATCATTGTTGCTGCGGTGGCTTTTGATATCCGTAAGTATATGGCGAAGAAATAAAAAGGATATGAGATGAACGTGAAAAGGTTACACCGTTGTACTCCGAGTGCAGTACCATCTTCCGATCGCTGTTATCCCCGGATTTTTTGATTCCCTTCTAAAGAAGTGAAAATCCGGGGATAAAGGCGAGGTGTATGCTTCCGAAGTAGCTTTCTTTCAGAAAGCTTTTAGCTCCGCTTCTTCAGATTGGTTCTGCACTCTACGTTATGGTGTAAATAATTTGTTATCTTATATGGAAGAGCAGCAAAGAAGCCAGCCCTCGGATATAGAGAGCTGGCTTTAAGCGTTATGCATTTACAAACCAATCTACAACAGTAATAATAGGGCCAATAATACAAAATACCAGCATAAATGCGGCCACATTACGGGCAACACTTGTGCCATAATGTGAACGATTTTTTTGGGCTATCCAGAGGGTAGGGATCCAGAAGAGGGCTGCTACCACAAAAGGAATGTGAAGTCCTTGAGTTCCATTGCTATAAATAGGTATGTTTAATACGTTGAAAAGGTAATGACTGATCATAAAATCTGCTTTTCCCCATGGGAAGTTAAAGGCGAATCCCATCGCCAGTACGAGTAGAGAGAGCGTACCGAGGCCCAGTTGTTTTCGTTGTATTGTCATGTGTTTTCCTCCATAACCAAGATTTTATTCTAAATTAATCCATAAATGTATTGTAGCATAATAGTGATTCTTGCGTAGAGGAATTGTTTCACTTTTGCGTTTACAATTCATGCATATGTCCTATTGCCTTCATAAATTATACATTCGTGCGAATTTGACGAGCCTCCACTAATCGACAACATCAGCTAATCATAATCGATATAATACATGTACATAAGTTGTTAGATGTGAGTTTTGTCAAAGGGGGCGAGGCTATTTGCTAAGTTACACGATGAAAATGGTGATATTCCCGCTGGGCTGTCTGCTTGTCATTTTGTCCTCTTATGTTCTAAGGCTTACCCCCAATCTGGCATTATTGTTGATTTCAGGTGCCCTGTTGGTTGCAAGTATCTATGGGGAGAAAAGATATCCTGTGCTGCGAAATGTTCATTGGATTTTTCTCGGAATATTCCATTACTTCAGTCAACTGAACTGGTGTAACATGTTGTATTATATGCTGATCATTTCAATGATTCAGGACAAACAACGTGTGGCACAAACATTACCGATCTCACTACTGTTCATGCTGCAATATACAGTGATTCGACTCTCCTACGTGCCCATAGATACATATACTTTGCTGGTTTCGTTATTCGATCTGTTAACCTCGGTTGTCATTATTTTCTTGTATCATACCTTGATTAACAGTGAGGTTGAGAAGCGCAGACTTCGGGAAAAAAATCATCTCCTTACTCTTCACGACCCGCTTACCGGGTTACTGAATTACGAGGGATATATGAACGTATTGAAGGAAACGGCGGACGAGCAACGATCATTTTTACTGATTATCTTGAACATTCAGAACTTCAATGGGTTTGACAAAGAGGTTGAAGACAACTGGAGTAATATAATCAAAGCCACAGGCGAGAGTGTGTCGAAACAGTTTGCAGATGCGTATGGTGTATCCCGATATGCGGGGGATCGGTATGCTGTGGTTTTGCCTGAAATACAAAATATCGAAGAGCGTATGGCGTCACTGTTGACCGGGGAGTTAAGGGGGCTGCAGGTAAACTACATTATTTCCTTATATCCGGGAATGTCCGAGACGTTGCAGCACTTTATTACGGTGGCAGAGGACAGGTTGTTTCAGCAGCAACGCAGGAAATGGTTAAAAAACGGAGAGGAGGTCTTCCGTTCCGAAAGACTCCGGGCTGTTGGTGAGCTGGCCGCGGGCATGGCTCATGAAATTCGCAATCCCCTGACTGCCATTCGAGGCTTCCTGCAGCTTTCTCGGGGACAGGATTTCAATATCGCTCCGTGGTATGAGGTCATTATGGGTGAGGTAACACGGGTAACGGATCTAACGGCCGAGTTTTTACAGTTTTCCAAACCGCAGGCCAATCACATGAAGCCCGAACGAGTGGGGCATTGTCTTGAACGAGTCATGTCGTTAACTGAATCGGATGCGGCATCGCGCGGGCATCGGATTACACTTAAAATTACTGGTGAGCCAGTTGTGGTCAACATGGATCGTGACAAGATCGTGCAGGTTCTAATTAACCTGATCCGCAATGCTTTTGAAGCGATGGCAGAACCCGGTGAGGTGCATATTGATCTGTTGCAAGATGGAGACCAGGCGCTTATCTCCATTACCGATACGGGCATCGGCATTCCAGAGAATTCGCTGGCAACGATCTTTAATCCTTTTTATACAACCAAGGAAGAAGGTACTGGACTTGGGCTCGCACTCTGTCAGAAAATTGCCCAGGATCATCATGGCAAAATTACCGTTCATAGTGAAATGGGAATTGGCTCTACATTCACCCTTCATTTACCCATGGGGGCATAATTCCAACAAACAAAAACGCTGAACTTCTCCCCGTCAAGTAGACAGTTTTTAAAGAAAAGTTTTGTTTAGAAACCTTAGCTCGGGTGACGTGCTGAGGTTTCTTGTTATGCTGCTCTTCGGTATTCGTTCGGAGACAGACAGATCAAACACTCCGTATAGCGCCTATTATTGTACTTTTGGTTCAACTATCGATTGAATTGGTTGCACGTGCCTCCAAATATCGACAACATCAGCTAATCATAATCGATATAATACATGTAAATAGGCTCCGGATGTGAGAAATATGTCAAAGGGGGCGAGACTGTTTGGTGAGTTACACGATAAACAGGGTGGCCTGTTCCATTATTTCAGTAGAATAATATTCAATTAAAACGGAGGAGATGCTATGTACCAAAAAACGATTCGTAATAGTTTTACATTAGACGGCATTGCTATACATAGTGGTAATTTGTCAGAGATAACTCTGCATTCTGCACAACCAAACACAGGTATTGTTTTTAGAAGAGTGGATGTACATCCATATGAAATTATTGAAGCTAAAATCGATAGTGTATCCAATACGGAACGTTGCACACAACTTAAAAACATGCATGGATACGTTGTATCTATGGTTGAACATACACTGTCTGCTGTCCGAGGGATGGGCATCGATAACGTGATTATTGATGTTAATGGTGAAGAATTACCTATTTTTGATGGCAGCGCTACCGATATTGCAGCCAAGATTTTAGAAGTTGGCCATGTACAGCAAGAAGTCAAAAAAACGTACCTTCATATACAACAAAAAGTTAGAGTTGAGCACGGTAATTCTTTTCTTGAAGCTCATCCCTCCTCCATGATCTCCTATAGTGTGTGTTTTAAAAATGAACATAAAATGGCCTATCTCTCGGATCAGACCTCCAATTTTAATTTTATAGAAAACGATTACATCACTGATATTGCGCCAGCTAGGACCTTTTGTTTTGAAGAAGAAGTGATGTACCTAAAAAGCAAAGGTTTAATCCAAGGAGCATCTTTAGATCATGGAATAGTCATTGGTAAACAGAAAATTTATCCCAACTTACGTTTTCAGGATGAATTGTCTCGTCACAAGCTGCTGGATCTTATTGGTGATTTAGCTTTGATTCCTTCTTTTCATGCAACAATCATAGGATCGGGAACCTCTCATTACTTGAACACTCTTTTTGCTAGAGAACTATTAAATAATCTAATCTAAATAGAAAAGGAGACGGTATTATGCCATGTAATTTAAATGAAATTTCTGAACAGTTAAATGGGATTCTAATAGGTGACGGTAATGTCGTTATAACAGGTGTAGGCTCAATATATGCTGCTAAAGAGGGAGAAATCGCTTTTGTTACGGATAAAAATCTAAATAAATTAGATCAATGTTATGCTTCAGCTTTCATTGTGCCAGAAACGACAATAAAAGAATTCAAAGTACCTGTTATTAAGGTGAAAAACCCCAGACTCGATTTTATTCGTTTAATTGAAATGTTTAGTGAGAAAACCAAAAGTAGTGGCGTAGTATCGTCAGCAACAATTGAGCCTTCGGTAACATTAGGCTACCATGTTCAGATCGACAAGTTCGCGGTAATCAAAGAAGATGTTTCGATTGGGGATCATACCATTATTTCCACGCATTCATTTATTGGTAGAAATGTGACCATTGGAAAGAATTGCGTGATACACCCTAATGTCACTGTTTTACATGATACTATCATTGGAGATCATGTCATCATTCACTCTGGCGCAGTGATTGGCGCTGATGGGTTTGGTTTTGAGTGGGATGGGCAAAAACAAGTGAAAATCCCCCATATTGGAAATGTCATTATTTTTGATGATGTTGAAATTGGGGCAAATACCACTATTGATCGCGGAACGATTGATTCAACAACCATTGGTAGAGGAACCAAAATGGACAACCTTATTCAAATTGGTCATAATGTCCAGATTGGTGAGCACTGCATTATCGCAGGTACAAGTGCAATCGGGGGATCATCGAAAATTGGTAATCGCGTCATAATGGCTGGTGGAAGTGCGGTTATTAATAATATTACCATTGGAGACAGCTGCGTTGTTTTAGCTAGAGCCATGGTGACTAAAAACATGCCCGAGAACTCAATGGTTTCGGGATATACAGCTCGTTCACATAAGAGACAACTACGAGAATCGGCTGCACTTTCCAGACTCCCAAAAACGATAAAAAAACTAAATGAAAAACTGGATGAACTTTCCAAAACAAAGGAAGGTGCTAAATGATACATCACACAGCGATTATTCATCCTACTGCAATAATTGGGAACGATGTCGAAGTCGGACCTTTCAGTATCATTGAAGAGAATTCAAAAATAGGTAGCGGGTGTAGGATTGGAAGTCACGTTATCATAGGGGCTAACACGATATTGGGGGGGAATAACTATATTTCACATGGTGCCATTATCGGTTCGGATCCACAAGATAAAAGTTACCAAGGCGAAGAGTCGTATCTCATTATTGGAGATAATAATACCTTGAGAGAGTATGTCACCATATGTAGAGGCACATCAAAAGGAGATGGTTTCACGCGAGTAGGCAGTAACAACTTTATTATGAATTATGCTCATATCGCACATGATGTATTGATGGGAGATCACAACGTTATCGTCAATAATGTTCAAATTGGCGGACATGTTCATATTGAAGACTATATCACTTTTGGTTGTGGTTCTGGTGTACACCAATCATGTAACATCGGAAGATTTGCAATGATCGGAGCGGGAAGTAAAGTTTCCCAAGATATTGTTCCATATTCTTTAGCAGATGGTGCACGTTCGTACATACATGGTATTAATACCATTGGTCTGAGAAGAAATGGATTTTCAAATGAAGAATTAAGCATGATAAAAAAGATTAATACCATTTTATTTCGCCAAAAACGAACTCTCGATCAATCTATTGAAGAAATAAACAACTTACCTCCTTCTGAATTTAAAGAACACACATTGAATTTTTTAAATAAATCTACACGCGGAATTGTACGAATGAAACGATAAAATGGAAACGCCGCAATCGGGTTCCGGAAAACCGTTTGCGGCGTTTTCGTCTTGTCTTCAAGGGCAGGGAGGGTTAATTTTGTTGTCCCTGATGTAACTGATAGTAGAAACCTTGCTGCTGCATCAACTCGTCATGGCTTCCCCGTTCAGCGATCTGTCCATCATCAATGACGAGAATCTGATCGGCCTCACGGATTGTGCTTAGCCTGTGGGCGATGACAAAGCTGGTACGGTCTTTCATCAAGGTGCGCATCGCTTCCTGAATCTGCATTTCGGTCCGTGTATCTATGCTGCTGGTCGCTTCATCCAGAATAAGAATGGCTGGATCGGCAAGAATTGCCCGGGCAATGGTTAACAGTTGCCGCTGTCCCTGACTCAGATTGCTTCCCCCGGAAATGATGGGCGTATCGTAGCCTTGGGACAGTTTGCGGATGAACGAATGTGCATTCGCAAGTATAGCTGCTTGCCTGATCTGTTCATCGGTTGCGTCAGGCTTGCCGTAGGCAAGATTGTCGCGAATGGTACCCGAGAACAAGTAGGCATCCTGAAGCACAATGCCAAGTTGCCGCCGTAACGGGTCCTTCTCCAGTTCCGAGATGTCACATCCATCGATGGTAATCCGTCCGCCTGTAATCTCGTAGAAACGAGGTAATAAGTTGATAATGGTCGTTTTACCTGCACCGGTCGGTCCAACAAGTGCAATCATCTCGCCAGGTTTGGCGGTAAAGCTGACCTTCTTCAGAATATCTCTCTCGGCACTGTACCCGAAGGAGACGTCTTCAAATACGACTTTACCCTGAATCTGATCCAGCTGTTTTTTCTGTTCCTCCACATATTCACCAGGTGTATCCATGATGTGAAACACGCGTTCAGCACCTGCAATGGCAGCCTGAATCAGATTGTATTGATTGGCCAGATCGTTGAGCGGCCGTTCAATCTGGCGGGAGTATGCGAGAAAACTGACGATTAGTCCGATAGACGTCAGATCATGATAAGCCATCCATCCACCTACTGAGGCGAGTATGGCAAACCCGATATTATTCATCACGTTCATTGTAGGGCCAACCAGACCCGAAACGGTCTGGGCTTGTGTGCTGGATGTGCGTAGTTTCTCGTTCAGGTTCTCAAAATGTTGATGTGCCTGATCCTGTCGGTTATAGGCCGCCACGACTTTCTGTCCAGCAATGGTCTCCTGAGCATATCCATTAAGTTCACCAAGTAACTTCTGCTGAGCAGTGAAGTGTTTGCGGGTTCTCGAAGCGATCAGGCGAGTGGCGATGGTGATTAAGGGTACCGTCACCAGACTGAGCAATGTAAGGCGAACATCGAGCGCAAACATGATTGACAAGGAGCCGACGAGCAGGATGGCACTGGACATCAATTGGGTTACACTTTGATTCAGCGTTGTGGATACATTATCGATATCATTGGTGGCCCGGCTCATCAGGTCCCCGCTTTGATTTTTATCGAAAAAGCTTACAGGCAGCTCTTGCAGCCGCGAGAACAATGCATGTCGCAGATCCTTGACGGTCAGTTGGGACACACCAATCATGACATAGGATTGAGCCCACATCAGGAGCGAGCCAAAGACATAAACACTCAGCAAGAGGAGACATTCCTTCAGCAAGCCCGCTGTTACTTTGGGAACGATATGTTCGTTAACGGCACGTCCGAGAAGGTAAGGTCCTGCCAGATTGAGCAGTGTTCCGAGAGCAGTCAGCACCAATGCAGCAATAACTCCTTTGCGATGACGTCCCATGTACGACCATACCCGAATCAGGGCATGGCGAGCATTTTTGGCTCTGACTTTGGGGACAGGTCCTCTGCCCGCTGGTCCGGGTCTTCCAATCGGAGGAACGACGGTTTGCTGAGGGGAGGAAGATGCAGGTTTAGCCAAATTGAACATCCTCCTTCCGTTGCTGCGAATAATAGATGGCTTGATAGTGTGATGAATGAGCCATGAGATGATCATGTGTACCGCTGGCAACGATCTGCCCTTCATCAATGACATATATGCAGTCGGCATCCCTCACGGAAGAGATCCGCTGTGCAATCAAAAAGGTCGTGCTGTCTTTCATCAAGGACTGCAAAGCCTTCTGAATGCTGGCTTCCGTACGCAGATCGACCGCACTGGTGCTATCATCCAGAATCAGCACTTCCGGCCGCATGAGCAGGGCGCGTGCAATGGATATACGCTGTTTCTGTCCACCGGACAGATTGACCCCGCGCTGACCCAGCTCCGTGTCATAGCCATCCTTCAGTTTCATAATAAAATCATCCGCCGCCGCAGCTTGAGCCGCAGCACGCAATTCAGCATCCGTTGCACCGGGCCGGCCGAAGCAAATGTTATCCCGGATGGTGCCGCTGAACAGGATGGATTCCTGCAGCACAATGGATACACGGCTGCGAAGATTCTGAAGATCCCAGTGACGGACGTCCACTCCGTTCACGAGCACTTCACCCTGCGAAGCATCATACAGACGGGGAATCAGCTGCACCAGCGATGTTTTGCCTGATCCTGTTGAACCGAGCAAAGCCACTTTTTCGCCGGGTCGAGCGATCAGGTTAATTCCGGTGAGAGTGTGTTCTCCGTCATAACGGAAATATACGTCTCTGAACTCCACTTGACCCATGGCGTCTGAGTGAAGGGAAGACGGATGGTATGGAGAAGGATCAAGGGTAGTCTGGTGTGACTGTACATTCTCGGAGTTATCGGTTCCCGATCCCGATTGAATATCCGGCTGTGTATGTAGCACCTCGTTGATCCGGGCAGCAGATACCTTGGCACGGGAGAAGCTCATCATCATCATGCCAATTGATGTGAGGGACGAGAGTACAACCGTGACATAGTTGATAAAAGCAATCAGATCCCCGGCGGCAATATCGCCTCCCACTACCTGGAAACCTCCGAACCACAACACCGCTACAATAGTAGCGTTCAGCATAAGGCTGAGCACGGGTGCATTCAGTGTGACGATCCGCCATGCTTTCACGGCAGTTGAGGTGTAATCTTCATTGGATTGTTTGAACCGTTTTTTCTCCAGACGCGCACGTGCAAATGCCTTGACGACACGGATGCCGGCAAGATTCTCCTGAAGAACGGCATTGACCTGATCAAGCTTGCTCTGCACGCTGGCGAACAGTGGATAGGAAGCTTTTATCAGGATAAATAAAATAATAAACAGTACCGGCACAGTCGCAATAAGAATCAAAGCCAGCTTCACACTGATCGTAAACGCCATGATGATACTACCGATGATCAGCATCGGCGAACGGATAAACATCCGCAGCAGCATCTGCACAAAGGTCTGCATCTGGGTAATATCACTGGTTAGACGAGTAATCAGAGAACCTTCCTGGAACGTATCGAGATTACGGAAGGAGAAGGTTTGAATATGGTCAAACAACTCCTGGCGCAGGTCCGTGCCGTATCCAACGGCAGCCTTGCTTGAATAGAGTGTACAGCCTGCGCCGCCAACCCAGCCGATTAACGCAACAAGTAGCATGATCAGACCTGTAGTTACGATATGGGACAGGTTCCCTGCAAGCACACCATTATCCACGATGCTGGACATCAGCTTGGGCTGAAGCAGGTCCATGGCAACCTCAAGTACCATGAGCAGCGGGGCGAGGATCGCCGCCGACTTATACGGGGTCAAGAATCGTTTTAACGTCCACAATAGGAAATCACCTCAGTTTTAATTGCATAAGCAAGTTGTTGTTAGCAAGGTCGAGAGTCTGCATCGCCTCAGGCTTCACGCAGGTTTTGAAGCATACGCTGTGCGAGTGCAGACATGATCCGGGATTCTTCCGGGGTAAAATCTTTCTGGGCCTGCTGTTCCAACTCCTGAACCACTTCTCTCAATTCTTTTAGCGCGGAGCGCCCCTGATCTGTCAGGTATACCCGCAGACTGCGCAGATCCTTCGGGTCGGCTTCGCGTCTAATATAACCGGATGTTTCCATACGCTTGAGCATCACCGTTACCGTTGCGGGACTGCGCTGAAGTTGTTCGGCCAGCTTTTTCTGGGATTGACCATCTTCCCGTTCAAGCTCAAACAGCAAAGGGGGCTGCCCTGGGTATAACTCGGGGTGGTTCACAAGTTTCTCATGAACCTTGTAGCGTTTTAGCTTCACAAGTTCGGATAATTGTCCCATTAACCGATCATTCTGGACTGGGTTCATATATTCCGCTCCGTTCATATCCTTTTAGTTAGTCGACTAACTAAATCATAAGTTTGATATGACATATCGTCAAGCAAAACGATGTATTTATTTCTGTTCAGATGTAGGACGAAAACGTTTTCTGACGTGAGCGTTTCTTTTTGGTAAAATAAAGGGGATACCATGTTGGTCTGATCTGAATCATAACCTTTTAACTCAATTTGCAGTAGGGAGGCTTTAATATGACAGCAGTAGAAGGACGGAACAAAGTACGTTGGGGCATTATGGGCACGGGATGGATTGCATCCCAGTTCGCAAGAGATTTGGAGCATGCAGGGAACGCGGAGAAGGCAGCGGTAGGTTCGCGGACAGCGGGAAGCGCGGAGAAGTTTGCAGCTGAATATGGTTTTGCACGCGCTTACGGCTCGTATGATGAAATGCTGCAAGACCCTGAGGTGGATATTATCTATGTGGCAACACCTCATCCTGTACATAAAGAGAATGTGATGGCTTGTCTGGAGGCAGGGAAAGCGGTTCTCTGTGAGAAGCCATTTACGATGAATGCGCGTCAGTTGGAGCAGCTGGTGGAGACTGCGCGAGAGCGCAAGCTATTTCTGATGGAGGGCATGTGGACACGCTTCTTGCCGCCAATTGCCCAAGCCAGAGCATGGATTGAAGAAGGGCGAATTGGTGAAGTCCGTTTGGTCCAGGCAGACTTTGGATTCCGTATCGGCTGGGAGCCGGAAGGTCGCTTGCTTAACCCGGATCTGGGTGGGGGTGCTTTGCTGGATGCAGGGGTGTACCCGATCTCCTTTGCTTCGATGATCTTTGGCGAACAGCCCCAGCATGTATGGAGCACAGCCAATATCGGTGAGACGGGTGTGGACGAGCAATTTTCCGTATTGTTGTCCTATTCCGAGGGGCGTTCTGCATCACTGAGTGCTGCTATTCGTCTGAACCTCAGCAATGAAGCGGTCATATACGGTACAGAAGGCAAGATTCGTCTACCTTTATTCCTGGCGGGTAAAGAAGCCTATCTGCATGTGAATGGTCAGGATGAGCCCGAGAAGTTCATGGATGATCGAACATGTATTGGTTATGCTTTTGAGGCAGAAGAAGCGGGACGCTGTATCTTGGAAGGCCGGACGGAGAGCAATACCATTAAACTGGACGAATCCCTGGAAATCATGAAGCTGATGGACACGATTCGGGGGCAGTGGGGCTTGCGTTACAAATCGGAGTAATCAGACAGGAGTGGACGTGTGATGGTGAAGATTCTGATATCCGGGTTTGAACCGTTTGGCGGGGATGTGGTGAATCCAACGGGAGCGTTAATGGAAGCTCTTGCGAACGAAGTGATGGAGGGTGCTGAGCTAAAAACAGTACTGTTGCCTGTGCACTTCAATGAATGTGCAGACCTGCTGATCGCAGAGCTGGAAGCTTATCGGCCCGATGTGGTCATCGCCTGTGGGCTAGCCAAGGGCAGAACTTCCATCACGCCGGAGCGTATTGCCGTTAATGTTAAAGACATTCCTCCTGGCTCCTACGCGGATAACCAGGGGCAACGCCCGGTGGACGAGCCGATTGTGGAAGGAGGTCCGGACGGCCTGTTCTCCACCTTGCCCATACGTGCCATGGTGAATGACATGTCCGCTGCAGGTATTCCGGCTACGGTGTCCAATACAGCAGGCACGTATATATGCAACAACACGATGTACCGGGTGCTGGATCACATTCGAGTAGGACAGCTCCCGATCCGTGCCGGATTTGTACACTTTCCAGCCTCAACAGAGATGGCGGTGCTGCAACCCTCCGTTCCGTCGCTGCCTATTCCCATGATGCTGGATGCGCTGTGTATAATGATTCGCGCGGTTGTGGCAGATTCGTAGGGGATGATTGCGAGAGTAGACACAGTTGTGCTGAATTGTAGGTGACGGTTGGATTCGTAGACCACAGTTGTGAAAGGGAGAGCAGTGGATTGGGAAGGAGTGAAGTAGATAGGTTTCTTTCTGCTTCGATCTTGGGTTGGGTAAAGTGATAGATATGAGTATAAATATGAAGTTGAAATATGAAGTAAAAAAGAGCTGTCCTCTCGTCATGAGTCTGACGTTAGGGGACAGCTCTTTCTATTTCGTGTGTCGTGTGTAGTCCAAAATGGTTAGTGAGATTACTAGTTTGCAGAAAGTATCTAGATGCAAGTATTTCGTCTAGTTAAAAATTAGACTCTAAAATTCTAAACTCTAAAACGCTGAACCGCAAACCGTAGACTAGGTAAGGTTCAGAGATTTTGTTGGAAAGTAGAGATCGGTGAAATAGGGTGTGGTCGGTTTAGCGGGCAAACTCCGATTCGTGAATATCCTGAGTACGACCGTTACTAACCTTAAATCCCAAGCCCCCTAAAAAACAAGACGCAAGGACACTACGATCATCCTGGCTAGCTAAGAAATTTCTATCCCCGAAGGCACCCTATGCAGGACTCTAACGAACCGAGCACACGCTATTCGCTGACAATGCGCACATACCAATTTCTAACGAATCGTAGAAGCGTTATTGTATGGAATTAAGCGAGTTGGTCGGCGATATGGCCCATTTCCAGCTGAATAGAGTGTCTGGGATTCGTTAGAATTTTTGTAGCATGATATTCGGCTGAATAAGGTGCATTAGGTTCGTTAGATTTAGAGCGTACGGACTTAGCTGAAAAAAATTAAATGTTTTAAATAAATACATGTTAGATCCGCAACAAATCAAGATCGAACTCGGGAACGAGTCCTTCTTTCATCGCACGCCCAAGCAGTGCAGTAATCGCACCATAACCATCATCACCCAGGTTGGCGCTGAATTCATTGACGTACAGGCCGATATGCTGTGCAGCTACGTCAGGGTCCATTTCTTGTGCGTGTTCCATAACGTATGCTCTCGACTCATCCGGGTGCGCCCATGCATATTCAACGGAGGCACGTGCCCAGCCGGCGAGGGCGTGAGCATCCATGTTGCGACGTGCGATGATCGCTCCAAGCGGGATCGGAAGACCTGTGTCACTTTCCCACCAGTTCCCGAGATCTGTCATCAGCTTAAGATTATAGTTCTGGTACGTGAAGCGTGCTTCATGGATGACAAGTCCGGCATCGATCTTGCCGTCTCGAACAGCAGGCATGATCTGGTCGAATGGCATGACAACAATTTCGCCTACACCGCCAGGAACATTTTGTGCTGCCCACAGACGGAATAATAGATAAGCTGTTGAGCGCTCGCTCGGCACAGCAACCCGCCGTCCAGACAGATAGCTGGGATCCGTGGTACCGTTAGCAGTCAGAACCAGCGGACCACATCCTCTGCCGAGTGCGCCTCCAGCGGGTAGCAGAGCATAGTCAGACAGCACGTATGGCAATGCTGCATAAGATATTTTCATCACTTCAGGTGTATCTGGTCCATCCGGATTCGCCGCCAGGCCATTGGTAATATCAATATCAGCATAACGGACATCCAGCTCAGGTGCGCCCGGGATCAATCCGTGCACCCACGCGTGAAAGATAAATGTATCATTTGGACAAGGGGAAAATGCAATTTTCATGATGTAATAACCTCCCGTAAAATGGAACTTGCAGCCTGAAGCGCATCGAGGGCATCCTTGATGCGCCAAGCGTCGCGGTCGCGTGGACCGACCGCGTTGGAGATGGCCCTCAGTTCGAGTGCTGGCACGCCGAACTGCTGGGCAGCCGTTGCCACGCCGAAGCCTTCCATACCTTCGGCGGCAGCATCCGGCACGCGGCGCAATAGCTCCGCTGCCGTCTCCGCGGTTCCGGTCGCCGTGGATACGGTGACCGCAGTGCCTCCGCTGACAGCGAGCCCGGCCCGCTGCAGCTCATGGCGCAGGCGAGCGGCAAGCTCCGCGTCCGCCGCCACAATGGACGAGCCGAATCCGAGCTCGTCCACACGAAGGAAGCCGTCTGGCGTCTGCGAGCCCAGATCGGCGGCAACCATGGCGTCGGCTACCACGAGGGAGCCGACGTCTGCCCGGCCGGGGAACCCGCCGCCGATGCCGGCACTGATCACCAGCATGTAGGCTGGTGAAGATCCGGCTCCGGCAAGGGGCCCCGGCCTTGAAGATGTGGCAGATGTCTGTGCCACATCGGATGTGCTTGGCGCGGTGGCACCCTGCGCCAACGCACTCGTGCTTGCAGCCGCTACGGCATATGCCAATGTAGCGGCTGTACCCGCTGCGGCCGAGGCTGGGCCAACGCCCGCAGCAATGACGTCAAATCGTTCCGCGCCCGTGTCTCCCAAACCACGGAGGACCGCATCTTTCTCCGCATCAACCGCGGTTACAATTAACACACGTTGTGACGAACTTGCTTGGACTAGACTAGTATCTGAAATTGTTGCCCCGCTTAATTCTTCCTGTTGTTCACTAGTTTCAAGTGATACGTTTGATTTGTTATTCTGCTCTTTATCCTGTATATGTTCATTCATCTCGGATTCTCCTTATGAGGTATTAGAGGCGTAGCGGATGCTTCCGAAGCATCTTGCTTGAAGAAAGTTGTTGCTCCGCATCTTTCGCTTAGTTAAGCCTCATACATTTCGTGAATAGTTTAACTTATATGAATTAAATTCGATAATATAATGTCCTTGTGAAAAGGACATTTCTCGCAATTTTGTCTTTCAAAGAGTGGACACTTTTTTCTAAAAAGGCACTATCTCCATTCAAGAAAATGAAACACTATATATAGAGAATATATGGTTATAACGTTATGAATGATCTATATGTAGAATATCAATTCCAGGTTGAGTTCTCATGTCCGTGTCCACCTTTTGAAAGACATATCTACAATATGTATGCTCAGTGCGGACAGTAAGAGCTTGCACTTCAAACGAAACGAACAGATTAACGATTGAAAAGGCTGAGGACTGCCTCGACGCCATCAACGCTAATCATATATCGGCCATCGGATTTTTTACCTACAAACCAAATGAATAACGGGCCGAGTCTTTCACCCGATCCCTGCAGAGTAGCTCGTTTGTGCCCCGAACTTAAAGCCAGTGATTATCGAACAATATTCCATCTCCATCATAACGGAAGGGGAAAGACCTGAACAACCTTTGTGTGTAATCCTGTCAAAAGCGGTAAAGCAGCAAAGGTTTCGGGTAGACGTATCACTTCAAGTAACCGCATCGCTTCAAATACCCCGTTTTGCCTCATCTGATGTGAATACGACCCTGATCATGATCATCCCCCGGCCTTAGCCGAAATGAATCTAATCCAACTAGCTCGATATGTCTAATTAACCATATGTTCTATCTCTCTTTAACGTACTCCGAATAAAACCAGAAGTCAAAGTCAACTGTTGACAATCTGATTTAACTGTATTAATAATAATAGTACAGTTAATACACCTTGAAGTTGGCTACACAGATCTTGGCTATTACCTTATTACTCTACACCTCAGATATTTGCACATACACCTCAGATACAGTCATTTAAACCCATAGGTTATTTCACACATGTACAGAAAGGAGGTGCGGGATGTTCGAATTAGATGTACGCAGCCGTAAGGCGATCTACGAGCAACTGGTGGACAAAGTCAAAGAAATGATCGTATACGGAATTCTCAAGCCCGATGAGCAGCTTCCTTCCGTTCGTGCATTATCTACGCAGCTGACTGTGAATCCGAATACGATTCAGAAGGCATATCGTGAGCTTGAACGTGAAGGTTACATCTATTCTTTGCAGGGAAAAGGGAGCTTCGTATCATCATCTGTGGAACATCCGAATGAAGCTATGAGAGATGAGATCAGAGAATCTCTGGTGAAGCTGATTGCAGAAGCTTCGTATTCCGGTTTGACCAAGGCGGATATGATGCTTTTGTTTGAGGAAGCGATGGCCCGTATAGAGAAGGAGGAGCCTCATGATTGAGCTGAATCAAGTCGTCAAAGCGTTTGAACAGGAGAAGGCAGTGGATGGCGTAACGATGCACATACATAAGGGATCGATCTATGGTTTGCTCGGTTCCAACGGGGCAGGCAAGACATCGCTGCTCAAAATGATAGCTGGTATTTACCGTCAGGACAGCGGAACTGTTCGTATCGAGGATACTGAAATTTATGAAAATATGGATCTCAAAGGCCGCACAATTTTTATGGCAGATTCGCCCTACTTTTTCCCGCAATCCTCAATTACTCAGATGGCTGCATTTTATCGTTCTGTATATCCGCGCTGGAATGAGGAACGGTTCAAACAACTGGCTACCGTGTTCAAACTCGATGTGAAACGCAAGCTGCATCGCATGTCCAAAGGCATGCGCCGTCAGGCAGCCGTATGGCTGGGACTTAGCTGTATGCCTGAAGTGCTGCTGATGGATGAGCCGATAGATGGCCTTGACCCTGTCATGCGCCAGCAGATTAAAAACTTGCTGTTCCAGGAAGCGGCTGAGCGTCAAGTAACCATTGTCATCTCGTCGCACAACTTGCGTGAGATCGAAGATCTATGTGACCATGTGGCGATTATGCATAAAGGCCGAATTATAGTAGAGAAGGATCTCGATGATCTGAAGGCGGATACGCATAAAATCCAGGTTGCTTTCCGCCACCCGGACCATGCCAAAGCCATGGAGGAGCAGATTGATATTTTGCATGAAGAGAAACGGGGAAGCGTATCCCTGTACATTGTCAAAGGCAACCGACAACAGGTAACGGATCAATTCCGTATACATGATCCGTACCTGCTGGATGTACTGCCTCTGACGCTCGAAGAAATCTTTATCTATGAAATGGAGGACGCAGGGTATGATATTCAACCGATTGTTCTGTAACCGGGGCATCCTGATCCAAAATTTCAGACAGCATGGATGGATAGGCATTTTATATCTCATCACATTGTTGTTCTCACTTCCGTTATATATCGCTACCGAGTACAGGGATGTGCCACAACAGATTACAAGTTTGTTTCAGGCTAATGGTGAAGTGCAGATTTTGTTCGCCATTACACTGCCGGTAGCTGCGGGTATCTTTCTTTTCCGCTATGTTCAATCTGGTGCACCTTCGGATCTGTTCCATAGTTTGCCGTTACGTCGTAAACATCTGTTAACGGTGAATCTGTTGACCGGATTTGCCATGATCCTGATTCCAATCTGGATTACAACTGCGATTACCGGCTTGGTATGGGCGGTACTGGATCAACCTGCGTTTCTGTTCGATGGCAGTACAATCTGGATGTGGGGCTTGAGCATGAGTATCTACTCGCTGTTTATGTTCATGCTAACTGTGGCGGTCGGCATGTGTATTGGTCAATCTGTATTGCAGGGACTCACCGTGTACGCGCTCGTCTTGTTACCTGTTGTCGTGTGGTTCATTATGTCACTTCATCTCCAGCATTATTTGCTCGGATATGCTTTTGAAGAAGTGGGCTTTAATGCGGAGAAACTCTCACTTGTCCTGCGCGTGGGTTCGATCAGTATCCTCCCTGTAATCCGTCAGGAGTTAATTATCTATGCGATATTTGCAATCCTGTTTATTCCGCTGACTTATGTGCTCTATGCGAGAAGACAGGTTGAATCTGCTACGCAAGCAGTTACGTTTAAGCTTATAAAACCTATATTCCGCTTTGGATTGATGTTTACATTGGTTCTGATTGGCGGAGGTTACTTTACAAAGATTGCTCCAAAAGGATCAGCTGGATGGGGAACCTTCGGATATATCCTCGGCGGAATTGTAGGTTATATCGTTGCCGAGATGATTATTCGCAAAACATGGCTGATCTGGAGCAGCAGGCTGCTGCCCAAGCTGATTCTATATGGTATCATCGCTGGTCTGATACTGTACGTACCTATTGCCGACTGGAATGGATACGCCGCTCGAGTGCCTGAAATGAGCAAGGTGAACAGCATCAAGCTTGGTGGGGAAAGTTATACCTACAGTAACGGTGTCAGTCAGAAAAAGGGCGATGCTCACCTCTATTCTAATGATCCGGAATACATGGGGGCAGTTATCGCTCTTCATCAAAAAATTGTGGATTCCGATCTTCCTTTACTGAATGATCCGATCAATACAGGTATGCGTAATGATGAGTATATATTTATTAACTACAAGCTGGATAACGGCAAAGTGATGAAACGTAAATACTATATTCCAGAAGCCGAATTCCATCAGGAATTAATGGCTCTGAAACAGTCCCAGGATTACAAAAGAGTCGCCTTTGAAACGTATAAGCTGGATGAAGATGCATTAAGTTTCGGCATTCGCTCTGCCATAAGTTCATACCGGAAGGTTTATATTAGCAATCCGGAGCAAGTCCGTGAGTTCAAAGCATTGTTGAAACAGGACATTTTGGATCAGACCTATGAAGAACAGCGCTCCCCGTGGCAGTCGTTTGCCTACGCGGAGATGAATCAGGATTCGTCTTCAAAAGATCCATTTCAACCGAAAGAGATGTGGAATTTTGAGATCAAACCTAGCTATGATCGGGTGTTGGCTTGGCTGAAGGAGAACAAATTATACGATCAGTTGCTTGTCCAGGCAGACGAGATTGTCTCCGCTCAGTTTGTGAAGCAAGAGATCAACAGTCCGGGTTCGCTTCAGTGGGCCACTCCGCAGTCAGAATATATCGATGGGAGTCTTAGCATCAAGAAGCAGGTCGCGACCAAAAACAAAAAAATCATTAGCGATCTACTCAATCGTCAACGTTCTGGTTATCTAACAGAGAAAGATACCATCTATCAGATCAAGTTGAATGTAACTCGTGGCGAGAACATCTATATGATGCTGAAAGAAGAGGATCTGACCGAGGAAATGAAAGCTATTTTGGTCAATCAATAAGTTGAGCTGTATCAGTTGTTAACTATAAGCGGAAAGGGTTCTCCCGTTAATCGAAGGTGGATATTCAACCAGTGAGACCAGTACGACTTGACCAGATACAGCGAATGGAATATATTAGAAAAAGGAAAGGTTCGAGCGACTCGTTCAATCGAATCTCATATGGAACGGCTTATGAGGGAAGCACCCGTAAGAGCAGGCAAATGCCTGACTTGCGGGTGCTTTTTTGTCGTTCGCTAATTTCGATAGCTATTTCTGCTGCAAGGAAATGGACGTGGAATTGCTCGAAATGCACAGCACAGAGGATCAGACGGCTTAATATCTTCCAAATATTTTGAAGAAAGGGTGTAGGAATGCATGCAAACAAAAGTGTGGAAGGGAACGATAAATGATCAGGAGGGAAAAGCATGTTGCCATTCTTCCCTATTAGCACGAGCTGGAGGACATGACTTCATCCCATCCTCATCCACTTCTCCAGTAGCAGCTAGCCATAGTGACATGTTGGATCATAGGAAAGGCAAACATGGTAAGCGATCATTCACCCATCTTATAGTGAGGTCACGCTTTCTCCTAGGGCTTGTGATTCTGTTCAGCGCAGGCACGGTGTATTTTGCTTCGGCAGCCGAGGCTGCGAGCATTGATCTTGGGGTAACAGCGCAGAAAGCATGGGATACCGTTCTGAACAAAGCCGATACACAGACCAAGTTAACTCTGCAACGAGCGTACGAGAAAGTAGGGAACTGGAAGACACAAGAGCAGGCTTGGGAGCAAAAAATAAAGACACTTCATGCCGGCAATACCGCGGAATTGGAGCGATTACGTGTAGAAATAAGACAAACCGATGACGCGAAGGTCGCAGCTCTAGCTGAAAAGGTAAAGCAAACACAAGCCCGATATGAACCACTATTCGCCCTCTATAGTTCAGTCAATAGACAGTTGGATGCAGCCAAAGCCATCAAAAATAAGGAATGGAGTGCAGCGATCCGCACACAAGCAGAGACGTTGAGACCGGTTGTGAAGCTTGCCAGAGAAGACATCCGAATCAAGAAAAAGGAACTTGCTGAAGCACGTAAACGGAAGAGCACTGAAATAAAACGTTTACGAGCTATGCTAGCAGGGGCCGACTCCGCGAAGAAACAGATTCAAACGGCTAAAAAACAGGCGAGTCTGGCTAAAGAACGATATTCCAACGCTCTACAACAGTTCAAACAGAGCACGAAGCAAGGCCAAACGTCACGTGTACTCAGCTCATTGAACGCCTTGGCTTCTGCAGCGGAGAAGTGGGCAGGCTCAAAACAACATATCCACACACTGGAGCAAAAAGTATCCACTACATACATGAAAGTCAGACAGGAAATCGCCAAGAGACCCAAATAATAGGAAACCCGGTTCAATCCCTAACGTACACCACTTTAGATGTGAAGACGCTTCAATGATGATGAAATGAGGTGAAGCTATTGCAGCCAAAGTTGGAAAAGAAACGTGCGGGGACGAGAGGTTTTATACGTAAACGGTACTGGATTCCCAGCGTTGTACTAATCTTGATCATAGGTTTTATTGGAGTTGGTACACAGTGGACACCGAAAATAACGGTATTTTTACTAAAATCATTCATTGAGACTGCTAGTCGGGACACGAACCGCAAGGACGCTATGATCTCGGATGGAATAACTCATGTTGCGGATCTACCCTATGCAGACGAAGGTCGTAATGACAGTACGCTGGATATCTATTATCCTTCCGTAACAACGGAAACTTTGCCTGTAGTGCTGTGGGTTCATGGCGGTGGATGGGTCTTGGGTGACAAGGAGGACATTACAGATTATGCGATACAACTAGCCAAACAGGGTTATGTTGTCGTCAGTATGAATTATGCGCTCGCACCGGATACGAAATATCCCATTCCCGTCATTCAGACGAATCAGGCTTTGACTTACGTGAAGAACCATGCCGATGAGTTTCAGGGTGACCCGGAGAACATATTTCTCGCAGGTAATTCGGCCGGTGCCCAGATTGCAAGTCAGACCGCAGCCGTGGTGACAAATCCATCTCTGGCTAAGCTGATGAATATAACGCCAACCGTTGATCCGGAAGAGTTACGCGGGGTTCTTCTATTCTGTGGTCCCTATAATCTGAGTACCGTAGCCAATACAGGTTTTCCGCTCATACGGACCTTTCTCTGGTCATATACAGGAATCAAAACATTTGAAGACTATCCACGTTTGGATGAAATGTCGACGGTGCTTCAAGCCACAACAGAGTACCCGCCTGCATTTATTACCTCAGGTAATGATGACCCGTTGACCAGTCAATCGGTTGAACTGGCGCAAGTCTTGAAGCGCCTTGATGTCGATGCGGAAACCTTGTTTTTCTCAACCTCTTCGGAGAAGCTGGGACATGATTATCAATTTGATCTGGAGAGTGAAGCTGGACAACAGGCAATGCAATCGGCTGTACGTTTTATGCAACAGTATAGTCGATGAGCAGACAAGTCTGTGGTACACTCGAAGCAAATGAGGGCGCAGGAGGAGAGGCATGGCAGACAAAGAAGATTTGACCCGGTTCGGGGTGGCGTTTCCTACACCTCTGATTGAGCAGTTTGACCAGTATATTGAGGAACAGGGATACAAAAACCGATCTGAGGCTTTCCGTGATCTTGTTCGCAAAACTTTACTGCAACCTTCTGCATTACAATCCGACCAGGATGTGGCAGGCACCATTGTGATGGTCTACGATCACCATATCAGTGATCTTCCCATTCGTTTGATGGAGCTGCAGCACGAGGCGCATCATGATATTATTTCCAATATGCATGTGCATCTGAATCATGACCAGTGTCTGGAAGTTATTGCTGTACGGGGAAACCTGGGAAGGCTGCGTCATCTTCATCAACAGATTCAGGTGCAAAAAGGTGTTCTGTATGCGGAACTGTCCGTGACTTATGTGGATGAACTCAATAAACTGGCTCATGCTCATAATCACGGTCAGGACCCTAATCCGGGTCAGCACGGTCATAATCACAATCATCATCATAATCGATCTGCAGATTAGGAAAATTACGAGTACGATTTTCAAAAAAATAGCGAATGTAATCAAAACAGACGGTTGGTTAGATACCAACCGTCTGTTTTTTGCTATTTGTTATAATACCTGACTTTAGAGGGTGATTAAGATCCTTAATAATATATATATTAGGTTTTTCATCTGAAATATGAAAATATATGGATTATGAAGTGAACTTTGTTGACATACGGTTTGTGTTTTGTGCTACAATTTCTGTAAAAAGTAACACGAAATGAATGAGGGCAGCACAAATGTAGAGGGGGAACGACCCGTATGGGCGGATTTTCATGGAGATGGGGAGAACGAAAAGTTAGAACAGGATTAGGTATCCTGCTTATATGTTCCATTGGATTATCTGGTTGTGCACAGGGGACAGCGCCAACAACTTCATCAGCAGTGAATGGAGAACCTGGGAATACCCCGACCAAAGACGAATTGGTACTTGCTGTAGGTACGGAGCCGGAAGGCGGGTTTGATCCGACAACTGGATGGGGGCAATATGGTTCGCCGCTTTTCCAGAGTACTTTGCTCAAGAGGGATGCCAAGCTGCAACTGGTTAACGATCTGGCAACTACATATTCTGTTAGTGAAGATGGTCTGGAATGGACAGTTACGCTTCGAGATGATGTGAAGTTCTCTGATGGCGAGCCACTCACAGCAGAGGATGTTGAATTTACGTTTGATACAGCTGCCAAGAGTGGGTCTGTTATTGATTTAACGAATATGGCTGATGTGCAGGCACCCGATGATCGAACGGTCGTATTTACACTGAAGTCGCCGCAGTCCACGTTTATTAGTCTGCTGACGACCCTTGGCATTGTGCCTGAGCACGCCTATGGTGCCGATTATGCGGAACATCCGATCGGTTCGGGACCGTACAAGCTGGTTCAGTGGGACAGGGGACAACAGGCCATTGTTGAGGCCAATGAAGAATATTACGGAAACAAGTCCATGTTCCACAAACTTACGTTCCTGTACCTGGATGAAGATGCAGCCTACGCCGCTGCGCAGGCAGGTACGGTGGATATTGCTGCTATTCCGGCAGCGTTTAGCAAGCAACAGGTGAATGGTATGACATTGGAGGCCGTGAAGACTGTAGATAACCGGGGCATCATGTTCCCCATGCAGCCTGCTGGTGCCAAATCGGGCGAGGGTCTTCCCGCAGGGAATGATGTGACGTCCGATCTGGCGATTCGCCAAGCGGTGAATGTCGTGATTGATCGCAAGGCTTTGGTTGAGGGCGTACTGGAGGGATACGGTCGTCCAGCCTATTCCGTCAGTGATGATCTGCCCTGGAGCAATGCGGAAGCTGTATTTACGGATGCGAACCTCGAAGAAGCGAAGCGAATTTTGGCGGCTGGCGGCTGGGTAGATACGGACGGTGACGGTATCGTCGAGAAAAACGGCGTCAAGGCTGAATTCAATCTGCTTTATTTTGCAGGTGATCTAACAAGACAATCTCTGGCGCTGGCTGCTGCGGATATGGTTGCCCAAGCGGGAATTAAAATCAATGTTGAGGGCAAAAGCCGTGAAGACACGAAAAAGATGGCATACTCCAACGCTGTATTATTTGGCTGGGGCAGCCATGATCCCTTGGAGACCTATAACCTTTATAGCAGCACCCACAAGGGAGAAGGATATTACAATGTGGGACTGTACAGTAATCCTGTCGTGGATTCATGGATGGAGAAGGCCCTTCAGGCAACCACTGAAGAAGAGGCATTCCCGTTCTGGCAGAAAGCGGAATGGGATGGAACAACAGGTTTCAGTTATCAGGGGGATGCGCCATGGGCGTGGCTCGTGAACATAGATCATCTGTATCTGGTTACGAATGGCCTGAACATTGGTGAGCAACAGATCCATCCCCATGGTCACGGCTGGCCGGTGACAACCAATCTGGAGGAATGGTCGTGGGATAACAGTACGAAGTAGGAAACGATGCGGTGAGCTTTAGCCTGAATTGGGGAGAGATTGGGATGACGGGCAGGGATGGATGGGCCAGATTTATTGGTTTTAAAATGTTGCGACTCTTATCTCTATTGGTTGGAGTCAGTGTATTGTCTTTTATATTAATGCAATTCTCTCCTGTGGATCCGATCGAGGCCTACATTGGTGGAGACATGATCCGGGTAAGCGCCGAACAGCGCAGTCTTATCGAAGAACGATGGGGATTGAATGAATCCCCTACAGAACGATTGCTAACTTGGGGACAAGCGCTGATTCAGGGAGATCTGGGAACATCAATGATTTACAGACAACCTGTAGCAGATATCATTCAGGAGCGATTCATGAATTCTGTAGCGCTTATGGCTGTAGCCTGGCTACTATCCGGCATCATTGGGTTCACTCTTGGCGTAGTTGCTGCCATGAGACGGGATTCGAAGCTGGATCGCCTGATCTGCTGGTATTGTTATACACTGGCCTCCACGCCGGTATTCTGGATTGCGCTGTTGCTGCTCATGGTATTTGGAGTATGGCTCGGATGGCTTCCGGTAGGGCTTGGAGTACCCGCAGGGATGTCGGCTGATCAGGTGACATGGGGAGATCGGGCTATTCATATGATTCTGCCAGCGTTGACCCTTAGTTTGACCGGGGTAGCTTCCATCGCTTTGCATACCCGGCAGAAGCTCACCGATGTGCTCGAGTCAGATTATATTCTGTTCGCGAGAGCACGGGGTGAGCATGGATTTCAGCTGTTCCGTCGACATGGGTTCAGACATGTTGTTTTGCCGGCTATCACACTGCAGTTTGCTTCGTTCAGTGAATTGTTCGGGGGAGCTGTGCTTGCAGAACAGGTATTCTCTTACCCCGGACTGGGTCAGGCAACGGTCCAGGCGGGGTTGCGCGGTGACGTACCACTGCTGCTCGGACTTGTGATGTGCAGTGCAATCTTTGTTTTTACAGGTAATATGGTGGCCGATATTCTGTATCGTATGATCGATCCACGGATGAAGGAGGAGCTGATGTCATGAAGCAGACGGTAGAACGCTTCTCCGAGCAGACGGCAGAAACAGCCGAAGCACAGAAAGTGAAAAAGGCGAATCAAGAGGTACGGTACAACATTAATCCGGAGTTGTTGCAAGCGGGGGCTGAAAAAGAAACAAGCCAAACAAGAAAAGGTTATGCGGGTATCAGCAACCAACCTTTTCGCAATTCTCGCCAAAGGGCTGTGATTTGGGGTAGCTTTGCCTTGATCTGGATTGTCATCGTGTGGTTGACGGGCAGGCTGCTCCCCGCTGGTTCTACCCTAACCTCATTAATGGATCGGAACCTGTCTCCTGCCTGGGCACATCCCTTTGGGACAGACTGGCTCGGAAGAGATATGTTCATGCGCACGTTAAAAGGATTGGCAACCAGCATTCAAGTGGGATTGCTTGCAGCTTGTGGTGGCGGACTGATCGCACTACTGCTGGGTCTGGGGGCGGCTTCTAGTAAGGCTGCTGACCGGGTAATCTCATGGATCATTGACCTGTTCCTGAGTGTGCCACATCTGGTATCGCTGGTCATGCTGGCCTTTGTATTCGGTGGAGGTCTGGCAGGAGTGGCGGCAGCGATCGCGTTGACGCACTGGCCAAATCTGGCTCGGATTGTCCGAGCGGAGATGATTCAACTGAAATCCGCAGAATATATTCAGATTTCACATAAGTTGGGCCGATCTCGATTACGCATTGCCATGCAGCATATGCTGCCGCATTTAGTTCCGCAGCTGTTCGTGGGCGTGCTGTTAATTTTCCCTCATGCGATTCTGCATGAGGCAGCCATTACGTTTCTGGGGCTGGGGTTGTCCCCGCAACAACCGGCCATCGGAATTATTTTGTCAGAGTCGATGAGATATTTATCTGCTGGCATGTGGTGGCTTGCCTTTTTCCCGGGACTCGCGCTGTTGCTGGTTGTTCGTGCGTTTGATGTATTGGGCAATAGTCTGAAGACATTAACGGGTACGGGTAGTTCAAGGGAGGTGAGGTAAAAATGGCTCTGCTTGATATTGAGGGAGTGTCGGTGTCATTTCGGCGTGCTCGTGGATGGTTTGGGCATGAACAGACGTATGTCATTCAGAATCTGGATCTTTCCGTACATGAGGGAGAGATTATGGCTGTTGTAGGCGCAAGCGGATCAGGCAAAAGTGTGCTGGCGCAGGCCATTATGGGCATTCTGCCTGCCAATGCCGGGTTGGATGGGAGAATTAGCTATAGTGGCGAGCCCTTGTCCCCAGAGCGGCAGCTTCAACTGTGTGGTGATGAACTGGTGTTAATTCCGCAATCCGTCAGTTATTTGGACCCGTTGATGAAGGTAGGAAGGCAAGTTCAGCCGGTAACCCGAGATTCGGGACGGAAGCGCAGATTCATGACTCGATCCCACTTGAAAAAGTCGGAGCAGGAGCTGACCGAGCGGTATCGTCTTCCTCAAGGAACAGCCGGGAAATACCCGTTTGAGTTGTCCGGAGGTATGGCAAGGCGTGTGCTGATGGCGACAGCGACCACGGGTCAGCCCAAGCTGATCATTGCCGATGAGCCGACACCAGGCATTCATCCCGAAGTGCTGGCCGAGACAATGAAGCAATTTCGCGAACTTGCAGATCAAGGTGTAGGCATTCTGTGGATTACTCATGATATCACGACGGCCCTGACGGCAGCGGATCGCATCGCTGTGTTTTACGCGGGGGCCAATGTAGAGACGGCGCAAGTAGATGATTTTACGGGGAATGGAGAACGTCTGCGTCATCCATATACGAAAGCGCTGTGGAATGCACTGCCGCAGAATGGATTTCAGCCGCTTCCAGGCTCTCAGCCGTTGGCAGGTCAAGAGATCACAGCAGGCTGTTCATTTGTTCCCCGATGCAACGCAGCAACCGCTGCATGTACTCGCGAACGTCCAGAGCTTCGTAAGATACGAGGCGGAGAAGTGAGGTGTTTCCATGTCACTTGAAGCACGGGAGGCGAGTTATCGTTACGATCAGAAATCATGGGTATTCCAACAGATGAACATGCAGGTGCAACAGGGAGAAGCGGTTGGCTTGTGGGGACCTAGTGGTTGTGGCAAAACAAGCCTTGGACGCATCCTTGCAGGATATGCCGAACCTGTGGCAGGACAAGTGCTACTGGATGGGAAACCACTCCCTCGCACGGGAGCGTGTCCGGTTCAACTGGTATTTCAGCATCCGGAGAAGGCGGTGAACCCACGCTGGCGAATGCGCCGCGTGCTTCAGGAGGCGGCTGTGCAGGATGAGCATTTGCTCGAAGCTTTGGGTATTCAGCAAACCTGGCTGGATCGCAGGCCGGGTGAATTATCCGGTGGAGAACTGCAACGTTTCTGTGTGGCGCGGGCACTCGGCACAGCGACACGTTACGTGATCGCAGATGAGATGACGACGATGCTGGATGCGATCACTCAGGCACAGATCTGGCATACCGTGATGGGGGTGGCTCGACAGCGTAATCTGGGGCTATTGATCATAAGCCATGATCGGGATTTACTGGACAGGCTGTGTGACAGAATTGTTCCGATGCCCACGTCACTGTAGCTTTTTGAGTCTATACAGTCATTCAATACAAAAAAAGGGTGTCCCTGAAGTCATTAACCATGAAGATAAACATGGATATGACTATGGGGGCACCCTATTTCCCATTCATGAGCGCTGTACATAGATATGACGTACAGCTTAATTGTCCGACAGATTGCTAACCAGCACAGATAATCTCCGCATCGCCTCTTCAACCGTAGAACGTGGACAGGCTACATTAATGCGCATGAATCCTGTCCCTTCTGTTCCGAAGAAGCTTCCGTCATTGAAAGCAAGCCCCGCTTCATGAAGCAGCATGTTGCATAGTTGTGCATGTGGGATATTCAGCTCCCGGAAATCCATCCATAACAGATAGGTCGCTTCGGGCAGATGCATTTTGATCTGTGGCATGTGTTCTGTAACATACTGTTGTACATACTCCATATTTCCACGGATATAGGCAAGACACTCATCCAGCCAGTCCTCGGCACCGTTGTATGCAGCTTCGGTTGCGACGGCGCCCAGCGTACTGATACTGGCAAGTCCCATCGTTTTCACACCCTGCGCGAATGATTCACGCAACTTGGCATTAGGGATGATGATATTGGATGTGCAGAGGCCAGGAATGTTGAACGTTTTGCTTGGAGCCGTACAGATGATGCTTAGATCAGAGACGGCGTCCGAGATCAGGGTCAGCGGTGTATGAGCTCCGCGCTGATGAACAAGATCAGCATGGATTTCATCTGAAACGATCAGTACGTTATATTGCAGACACAGTGCTGTAAGTCCTTCGAGTTCCTCACGAGTCCATACACGTCCAACCGGATTATGAGGACTGCACAGAATTAGCATCTTGACCCGACCCGTCTGCAAGCTGGACTCCAGTTGCTCCAGATCCATCGTATAATGACCATCATTCTCTATCAAAGGATTTGTGATCAGTTCACGGCCTTGACCACGTACCACCTCATAGAAGGGAGCATACACCGGAGTTTGGATCACCACGGCATCTCCCGGATCCGTGAATCGTTGTACAGCAATGCTGAGTGCTGGCACAATACCTGGAGTGAATACGATCCAATCATCGTTAATTTTCCAGTTATGGCGCCGTTCCATCCAACCTGCAACGGCTGCATGATATGCCCCTGTCCGCACCGTATAACCAAAGATTCCATGCCCCATACGTGTTTGCAGGGCCTGAATGACTGACGGTGGAGCAGCAAAATCCATATCGGCAACCCACATCGGAAGCGCATTAGCAGCGCCGAAAATATCCTCAAGTGCATCCCATTTCTCAGATCCGGTAGAAATCCGGTTAATAGACTGGTCAAATGTACTGTTATTGTTGTTCATCGTATGAATCCCCCTTGAATTTCCGTTCCTTCGACCACAATCGACAAATAATTATCTAATACATTGGTAATTTTCGCAACTCATGAACGTGCATGTTTAGCTTCATATGTATGATCCGAAATTCGGGACTTTATTCATATAAGAACAACTTAACGAGCGAGAGAACTGCGGGAATACGACAAAGACTAATTTTGTACGCCCCTGGGCCTGTTTTGCCCATTTATCGTTTACAACCTCTCACCAGATGCTATTATATTGCTAACATTTGATGGAACAACGGGCTGTTATCCGAATAGGCTCGTACCCATACATGATGAGCATAACACTACACTGGGTCTTTTGCATAAATCGAAAGAGCGTCTTGAACGGTATTATGCAAAAAGCCGACATTTGAATTCAGGAGGCGTATAGGGATGAAAAGCAAAAAGTGGTTGATTGCTGCTGGGGTGTTTGGCATGGTGTTGACGGGGGCGGCAGGTGTATATGCAGGAACTCAACTGGAGACGATCAAAGCTTACCTAAACCATGGGCTCGCCATCGAAGTGAACGGACAGAAATTCACACCGACAGGTGACCAGGGCAAACTTGCACCAATTACGTATCAGGGCAGTACATATCTCCCCGTTCGCTCCATTGCCGATGCGCTGAAGACCGAAGTGAAGTATGATTCCCAAAACAATAAAGTAAGCATCGGTTCCTCAAGCTCCTCCGGTGGGTCAACATCCACAGGTAACAGCGGATCAACATCGCCATCTACAGGCACGAACACACAAGCGGCAGGCGTGAAGTCCAAGTATCTTCCGGCTGATTTCCCATTACCGAAGGATGCGAAGGCAATCAGTCTCATTGAGAGCAATGTAGACGGCGACAATAAAAAAGTAGTGCTCACGTACACCACCAAAGAAACGTTGCTAACGATTGGAACATCCTACAAAGACTATTATCAGACCAAAAATCTGAGCCAAAACAGTCAGGATATCCAGGCAGACGGCTTCAGCATCGTAGGTCGTGAAGATGGGAAATATGCCGTGACGATCACAGGTGCTGTGTCTGCAACCAACAAGGATCTGAATGAAATCACCGTGGTATGGGGCGAAGAGTAATCTTCCCTTCTATAAAAAGTGAACAGCAAAAGCCGCCCAATGAAATCGTAACAGATTTCATTGGGCGGCTTTTAGGGTTGAATCCATATCTGGTTCTATACTTTGAATTAATAGTCCGTTACAGGTACTCGTTAAACCATCCGGCAATATGCTCCAGGCGGCGTACTCTCAGGTGAGGATGACCTCCACGGGACAACTCATGGTTGGCGCCTGGGAAACGAACGAGCCTTGTGGTCTGCTTACGCCGTTTCAACGCAATGAACAACTGCTCGGCCTGTTCAATCGGGCACCGCAGATCCTGTTCGCCATGCAAAATGAGCAGCGGCGTGTTCACGTTGCCGACATAAGCGAGCGGAGAGTGCTTCCACAGTTTTTCCGTGTCATCCCACGCGTTGCCGCCAATCTGGTCTTCCGTGAAGAAATACCCAATGTCACTTACGCCATAGAAGGATAGCCAGTTGGAGATGGAACGCTGGGTAACAGCGGCCTTGAAGCGATCGGTGTGCCCAACAATCCAGTTGGTCATGAATCCGCCATAGCTGCCCCCTGTTACGCCCAGTCTGGATTCATCGATAAACTTATACTGGGACAGGGCATAATCCACACTCTCCATGAGATCGCGATAATCGCCGCCGCCATAATCTCCGCGACAGGCGTTTACGAATTGCTGCCCGTATCCTAGCCCTCCGCGTGGATTAATGTACACAACAGCGTAGCCTTGTGCAGCGAGAATCTGGAACTCGTGCATAAATGTAAAACCATACATCATGTGTGGGCCGCCATGAATCTCCAGAATGGTCGGGATTTTAACTCCGTCGACCATGCCATGAGGTTTCATGATCCACCCTTGCAGCCGCAGGCCATCCGAGGAATTAAACCAGAAGGTTTCCGGTGTACTAAGGTGGATCTCATCCTCAAGCTGTGGATTGCTGCGGGTGAGCTGAATTGGCTCTACGCCGGAATCACCCGGTTGTTCATACACATAGAGGTCACCGGGGCTTCGCGTATCGGCAACTGCGGCAACGATCTGCCCGTTTTCCAACTCGGCAAATTGATAAATCTCCCGTTCGTCAGGCAATATATACTCGGAACCGCTGCCGTCTCGTGCGAATTTGGCGATGCGTACACTACCATGGATAGTCGCCAGACAGAAGATTGAAGTACCATCCCTGCTGAATACAGGCCCCGTAGTTGTCAGATGTGATCGCATGTCGCCCACAATGCTGTGATTCAACTGTACATCCCAATCCGTGCTCAGACATACGGGTTCACCATCTGATATAGGAAGGGTATATAGCTTCACAAGTGTGGCATTTCCATAAGAACGGTCACTGGCGAGCAGTGCAAGAGATTGTCCATCCGGTGCAAATGTAAGTCGGCTGAACGTATATCCTTCCGGGGTCAACTGCTGCAGATCCGATCCGTCTGCTTTGGCAAGGTACACATGATTAGTCAGGGTGTAATCATTATGGTCCTCGCCTTCTTCGGGCATCTGCGCAATCCAAGCGATGGATGTTCCGTCCGGGGACCAGGCGTAGTCTCCAACGTCATAATGACCTGTAGTTACAGGAAGTGCTTCCGCATCGATCGGTGCGAGAGCGAAGAGGTGGGAACGTCGACCGTTCCATAATCCACTGGCATCTGACTTCATGCGAATCCGGTCCACGACATGTTCTTGCAGCAGTTTGGGTTTATCGTCTATAGGATCTGTATGTTCTGATTCTTCATCTCCGCTCATATCCACGGATGATTTCACAAGTATGGTATGACCCTCTGGTGACCAAAGCAGGGAACTGACGCCATGTTTCAGGTGACTGATTTGCTGTGCTTCTCCGCCATCTGATGCGATGATCCACACTTGGGATTTCCCATCAACCTCTCTTAAAAAGGCCAGCTGGGACCCATCGGGTGACCAGGCAGGGGAATGATCCTTCTCACCAGAGGTAAAAGGTCTGTCCTTTCGACTCCCTAGATGCAACAGTCTCAGGTGAGAACAATAACCGTCACGTGCTTCATTCGTTTTCCGGCTTACATAGACCAGTTGTCCGCCTTGAGGGGACGGAGTTGGATCGTTAACCCATGTAATCTGATAAAGATCTTCCGATGTTATGCCGCGCAGACTGTTCATTGTTTGTCCTCCCACCATGAATTAGAATTGCTTAATTTCCTAACCTTTCCATTTATATTAACGGAAAGCAAGGGACAGGACAATAAGCGTAATAAAGGAGAGGCAATACTTTCTAACAATGTATATAAATTAAATTAAACATTTGCACGTAACGGAGAGGACAGAAATAACCTGAAGAAGCGGAGCGTTCGCCTAAAAGCTTTCTGAAAGAAAGCTGCATCGGAAGCATAGGCTATCCCCGGATTTTCACTTTGAAAAAGTGGAATCAAAAAAATCTGGGGATAACAGCGATCGAAAGGTTGTTCTGTCATCGGAGTGGCCCGTGTAAATATACTTAGTTCAATTCATATAGGTATGTTAAAAGGATTTGCTCGAAGGATGACGAATCCTAATGTTGAATAACCGCTGAAATGACGAAAAATGGTCTTTATCTAATGTTTAACACAGGTGAATTTTGTTTAATGTACAATGCTATTCCTGTTGTACATTCAGGTATTCGATTCATAGCATTTCGTTTATATATAACGCTTATCATTCAGTCGCAATGAAGGAGGAACGTCACGTTGAGCACATCCTATGACCAGCATGTGGAATATCCAAACCGGAAACGAATGGCGTGGCTTACGGCAGGGGCTGCACTTTTTGTGGGAGCCGGATTTTTTTTGATTTTTGATGGTTCCTCAGTTACGGATGATTCCATCCTTTCGGGTGTGATTGGACTTCTTTCTATTTTGTTTTTCGGGCTATGTTTCTGCTACAGTCTGGTAAAGATGATTAAGAAGGAGCCTTCTTTTGTAGTCGACGAGCGTGGGTTTGTAGATTCATCTTCTTATACTGCAGGAGGAGCAGTGGCATGGAGAGACGTTGAGAATATTTTTATGTATGAATTAATGGGACAGAAAATGATCGGGATCAAATTGCGGGATGAGAAAGCTTTTTTGGATCGCCAGAACGGGATGAAACGCAAGTTGATGACGGTTAACAGCAATATGGTCGATGCGACGATTAGTGTTGCCCAAAGTAGCCTGACTTTGCCACTGGATCAATTGTATATCATGATGATGAGCCACTGGAGACATGTGAGCGATAACATGATTCATGATTCGTATAGTCGTCGTTAGAGAGGTCGCAATGTCCATAAAGTCTTCAGAATGGAGGAATATAGATGATGCATGGTAATCAGACACGCACAATTCTGCTTCCAGATGGAACGGCCTTGCCTGCGATAGGACAAGGTACATGGAACATGGGAGAGAAGCAATCCAGTCGGGAAGAAGAAGTAAGGGCACTGCGTTCCGGTATTGAACTGGGAATGACCGTGATTGATACGGCGGAGATGTATGCAGAAGGCGGGGCGGAAGTCGTTACGGGGAAGGCCATCTCGGGCTGTCGTGACGAAGTATTTCTCGTATCCAAAGTGTATCCCCATCATGCGGATCGCAAGCAGATGATTACGGCCTGTGAGCGTAGTCTCACGCGTCTTGGTACAGATCGTCTGGATCTGTACTTGCTCCACTGGCGTGGAGGAGTACCGCTCGAAGAGACGGTTCAGGCCTTGGAACAATTGAAGCAATCCGGTAAAATTTTGCGGTGGGGTGTCTCGAACCTGGACACAAGGGATATGCAGGAGTTATGGAGCTTGCCGGAAGGTTCGCATTGTATGGTGAATCAGGTGTTGTACCATGCAGCTTCTCGTGGTATTGAACACGATCTACTTCCTTGGATGCGGGAACGACGTGTTCCGATCATGGCGTATTGTCCACTGGCCCAGGGTGGCAGACTTCGAAATGAATTGTTGGAGCATCCGGTTATTCGAGAGATTGCACAGGACCGAGGGGTCACAACTTCCCAGATCGCATTAGCCTGGGTGATTAGGGACGGAGACGTGCTGGCGATTCCCAAAGCGGTACAGCTGAATCATGTGGCTGACAATGCGGCAGCAGTGAATACCGTTTTGACACAAGAGGAGTTAACCCGGTTGAATGAGGTATTCCCTGCACCTAAAGGCAAGGTACCTTTAGATATCGTGTAGAATAAGACGGAAATACGAATAGTAAGTCATGCGGAGCAGATCTACACGATCTGTTCTTTTTTTGTCCATGCTTATATGCAAAGTTAATCAAATTAACAGATAGCCGAAGTTTCCGCATGACCGAAGAAAAAATATGTTTAAACAAATGGGCTTTACAATGCTATTTCACTAGTGTACTATGTAACTAACACACCAGTACAGAGAGGAGCGAGAGCTTTGTGACTATGGAATTTGATAATAACTTACCGATTTATCTGCAGATCATGCAGTACATCAAAAGACAGATTGTGACCGGAACACTTCAGGCGGGTGACAAAATTCCTTCGGTTCGTGAACTGGCGGCCGAACTACAGATCAATCCCAATACAGTACAACGGACATTTCAGGAGCTTGAGCGGGAAGAAGTGGTTGAAACCAAACGGGGCTTGGGCAGATACGTGACCAGTGAGGAGCGGAAGATTATGACGATCAAAAAAGAGATGGCCGGTGAATTGCTGAAACGCTTTCTGACCGGAATGCAGGAGCTGGGGATCGAAGAGAAGGATATCTTATCCATCGTAGCCGATGCCGTTGCGGAAGGAAAGGGAGGAACAACGCATGAGTAACATCCTTGAACTGAATCAGATTAACAAGACATATGGCAATAAGAAAGCGCTCAGTAATATTACATTGGATATTGCTCCTGGCCGAATCGTAGGTCTGCTGGGTAGCAACGGCAGTGGCAAGAGTACCCTGATGAAGCTGGTTGCAGGTTTGTTGCATCCTAGCAGCGGAACGATTCAAGTCACAGGCAAGCCTGTCGGTCTGGAGACGAAGGCACTGGTTTCATTCATGCCGGATCGTCCATTGACCGAGAAGTGGATGAAAGTGCGGGATGCGATTGCGTACTACCGCGATTTCTATGCTGATTTTGATGAAGAGAAGGCACGGGAGATGCTGGACTTTATGAACCTTGTCGAGAGTGACCGGGTACGGCATCTGTCCAAAGGCATGAATGAACGACTACAACTAACACTGGCGCTATCACGTAAGGCTCGTCTATATTTGCTGGATGAACCTATTGGCGGAGTAGACCCGGTTGCGCGTGGCAAGATTCTGGATGCGATCGTCAAATTCTATGATGAAAACAGCAGTCTAATCATTTCCACACATCTGGTGAATGATATCGAACGAATTTTTGATGAAGTGGTCTTCATTCGTGAAGGTCAACTGGTGATGCGGGAAGAAGTGGAAACGCTCCGTCTGAAATATGGAAAAAGTGTGGATGAGATGTTCAAGGAGGTCTATGCGGAATGATGACATTATTGAAGTATGACTTTAGAAGAAATTGGAATGTGCTGCTGGCTGGGCTAGTCATATTGATTATTGCTCAAGTGGGAATATCCCTTTTCATGTCTGAGGTCACAGGGCTTGTGATTGGCATCATGGGTTATGTTGGAGTAGGTGTGGCTATTTATGTGAAAATGATCAAAACATATTCGTCCAATATTCGCTCGTATAATCGCCGCTTATTACCCGTAACAGGCCTGTCACATGTGTTGTCTCCTTTGATCTTTGGAGCCCTCTGCGGGTTGGGGCTAGTCATTGTATGTGCAATTCATGCCTACATCTATATCTCAATGAAGCTCGGAATAAACATGGCCACCTATATTGATTTCTCACGCATACATGTTTCGGATGTTCTTACTTTGTTGCTGTTTAGCGCATGGGTTATGGTATTCATGACCGTCATCATCTTCCTTTCGATCTCGATTGCAGGCAGCTTCCGTTGGAAAACTGGGCCATGGATCGGAATCGTTGCATTCTTGGTCCTCGTTAATCTGATTGGCTGGTTGGAGAATATTATTATGACAGGGCGCTTTAATCCAAACGAGGTATTCCAGTACACGGAAGAAAGTACAGGGATCTCGATCACAGCCAATGGTGTATTATGGTCGGACGGCATGTGGGGAAGTACTATATTTGAAATCATCGTAGCCGTTATCTTGGTGTGGGCTACCATCTACCTGAACAACAAAAAAGTTGAAGTCTAATAAAAGGGTCACATGATGCGAGCAACCAGGGTTGCTCGTTTTTTACATCCAATGATAGTTCACTTTTTGATGAATCGAATCCCGCTAATTATACGTAAGTTTAGATATAATGTGTGTGAAAGTACGATTGAATAGTTATGTTTAGGGAAAGGATCATTGAACTGGGAAAGGAGAAATCGTTATGGAATTATACTTCAGGGATAACTTTTTTAATGCCGGTTACACCGAGATTATGAATCCGAATCAGGAACAGGCAGGGCATCTGGATTTGAAAAGTGTCTTTGGCTCTTCGCTCGATGTATCAGATAACTCGGGATTGGTTTGCAGCGGCAAATTCCGCATGTTAACCAATCGCTGGGACATCACTGCAGCAGATGGGCGACATCTGGGTGTGCTTCGGGCGAGGTTCAGTTTCTTTAGCAAAAAGTATGAATATGACGCAGGATCACGTGGAATGTATGATGTGTCTGCTCCAACATTTTCGCAGGAATATGATATAAGCGGCAGTGGTGGCCGCATCATGGCCAGTTTCCGTCGCACCAGCGGCTGGTTTAGTTCCGGGGCATTCGTATTAGACAACCAGTCGGAACAACTGGACACGTATGAATTAATTGCGGTGGTCATGGGCGTACACGCGATTAATAAAAGACGGAATTCGGCTGCCAGCAGTGGTGGAACGTAATGCAGAATCATGGGGTTCACGGCAGTTAGGTAGTTCTACAGGAATAGAGGAATAAGGTCTGGATGATATCATCCAGACCCTATTTGCATAGATGGGTTTGCTTTTGACCAATAGGCGTAGTTAACCCACTCTAATAAAATCAATGGCCATCAGCGTTCACGCGAGGTTCTTCATCATGCTGGTGCGATATGATGCCTCGTGTGCGTTCAGAATGCTGATCAGGTTCAGCTTGCGCATAACGGGCTAGTGCCTTTGCAGCGGTCTCGGACATGCGCTCACGCAGTACCGTGTGGTCCGCGATTCGAACCCGTTTGCCCAGAAAACGCATCTTGGATAAGACATAGTCCATCTCATTCCGCGGGACGGTCAGCTCGATCCGATATGTCTGCTGGGCTTCCATGTACTCGACCTGCTTCTCAAAGCAGGAGAAGGCATAGAGGATTCGGGACAGCTCCTGATTGAATTCGGGCAGGACTTCAATGGTGATGGTCGTTTTACGCTTCTCCGTTATCGCAGCAATTCGGGCAGTATAGCCAGAAGCGGTATCCGGCTCAACCTGCTGGGCTTCCACGGTAACGATGCTGTGCAGCTTGGTAGACATGAGTTTGTCGAAGCGAGGGGCATACCAGAGCACATACCATTCTTTTTTGACCATGGAATACTCCAGTTTATACGGGAAGCCGAATTCATCCTGACTCGTGCGTCCATTGCGGACGCGACCGATCAGTCGAAATCCCTGGTGATGGAGAATAATTAGCCGTAACTGTCTAAGCAGTGGGTGAGAGACGCTGTTTTCTTCGCTTTTGGCTTTTTCGGTCAGGTAATCCTGAAGGTTCAGGTCCTGCTCACCATTCAGCATGTTGTGCATTTTATCCAACGTTACAGGGCTCAGCGCTTCTCTCGCAGCAGGGTGATTCAGCATCATGCGAAGCCAGGCCCTTTCCTGTGAGGTCCAGGTGAACAGTCCGGTTTCATTCAATCGCGTCATCATCTGGTAATTGAACATCTTCTCGAACAGGTTCATAATATTCTGCAATCTCCTTCCATTCCTTGATCATCTCCTGGCGTAGTCTCTGGGGCGCGATTATCTCGCAGCTTGAGCCAAAACTCCGCAACCACGGTTTGATCTCGGTGGTACCGTTGACCTGAATTTCGTAGAGAAAGGTATGGTCTGTTTCGGGCATAATCTTGCCCCATTGACCTTGCAGACGAACCCGATCCAGGATGAAATTGCGCTGACCACGCTCCGGGTGGAAAAAGCGAGCTTGAACCGTCACGGTATTGCCCGTATCCACGAGCCAACTGTAGCGACTGATGTCAGTCCATTGTTGCTTCAATTCGAGCATATATTCTTCTTCTATTGAATCTTGTTCCTCCAGCTGTGTGATGCCTTCCATGCGGAATTTCACAAAGCCGCGGCGGCCCTGATATCCAATCACATACCAACGACCATACTGATGGTCATAGACCACTTCAAGGGGCACGATCAGGTTGGATCGTCCGCCTGCTTCCCGTTCAAAACGTGGATTCGTATTTTGTGAACTGTAGCTGGATGGTTTTTTGGGTGAAAAGTACAAGAACTGCACACGTTTGCGCTGGCGAATCGCACCAAGCAGCGTGTAGAGATGAGCTTCATCCAGGATACGAGAATAATAGTGATACTTATAGATAAAGGGTTCGGTAGCTTCTTCTTGCGGATAACTTGCCGTAATGGCTTTCTTCAGACTATCCCGCAATAAGTACCCCTGTACGGAAGGCACCTGAGTGTTCGCCATCATATCCACAAAATCATATAACTCCAGCTGTTCCTCCACCGTTAATTCGGTAAGGACGTCCTGTTGCAAGGCATAGCGATACGGTCTGCCACCGGGCTCTTTTCGAATAACTCCAACCTCTTCCAGATACTTCAGATCAGAGCGAATGGTTTTCTCGTCAGGTAACGCCAGATCTTCCGGCAGATCAGCACAGCAGGCATCCAGCAGCTCCATAGCGGTCAGGGCTTTATCTTGTAAGGTATGCAAAAGCACAGAGAGTCGCTGAACTTCAGTCTCTTTCATCGACTTAGCGCGGAAGAGGAAGAGCAGCATCGGTTCAGCGGATTCTCCATACTGGAAGCGGACGAGGTCCGCCATTTCCCGGCTAGCTTCAGCACCTGAACGTTGATCAGCGACGCTCTGCATGATTTCTTTTAATCTGCGATTGGTTTTATCAAAGGTATGTACGGATATGCCAAGCCGCTCGGCATACTGTTTGCGGTTATACGCACCGCTTGTTAGGGATAACATGCGTAAGAACTGAATTTCTTTGTCAAAACTCTCTCTTGCCATGAACATTCACTCCTTGTTATCCCTTCATTGTAGCAGGAAGAGTGGCCGGTTTCATTTAAACTTATGAAGGTAAACGATAATTTAATGAGTTATGAAAGTGATTCGTCGCCATACTTCTGCCATGTTCGTATGATCATGCTTGGGTCATAATGAGGGTATGAGCGAGGCAGGGACACGCGTTTAATCGATCTGGTGAACAATGCGAGAAGGGAATAGGAATCCGTGATACATAATGAAATTTTCTAAAAGGAGGCGACTGACATGACTCATGTTCATGAAGAAATGAGAGATACGATTAGACAACAGCTAAAGCAGATTGAACAGGAGGAGCAGGTACGGATTATCTATGCCTGTGAATCCGGCAGTCGGGCGTGGGGGTTTCCTTCACAGGACAGTGATTATGATGTGCGTTTCATATATGTAAGACCGCTGGAATGGTATTTGTCGATTGAGGATAAAAGGGATGTGATCGAACGCCCAATCAGTGATCAGCTCGACATCAATGGTTGGGATCTGCGCAAGGCCTTGAAGCTGTTTCGCAAATCCAATCCACCGCTGCTGGAGTGGTTGCAATCACCCATTCAGTATGATGAACAGTATAGCGTGGCACAGCATATTCGTGCACTGTCGCCTTTGACCTTCTCGCCCAAATCCTGCATGCATCATTATCTGAATATGGCAAAGGGCAATTTACGAGATTATTTACAAGGTGAGCAGGTGAAGATCAAAAAGTATTTCTACGTGCTGCGCCCCTTGCTGGCCTGTGGCTGGATCGAACGTTACGATGCGATGCCACCGATGGCATTCGAAGAGCTGGTGCAAGAACTTGTACCTGTGACTACACCGCTGTATACGGAGATTCATGAATTGCTGCGCCGGAAAAAGGCGGGCGAGGAACTGGATCTGGAGCCGCAGTTGCCAGCAATACAGGCTTTTTTGGTAGAGAAGATCGAGCATGTTGAACGACTGGCCGGCCAGATGGAGAATGAGCAAATAATTCAATTTGAAGAATTGGACCGGATTTTTCGCTCTGCATTGCAAGAGGTGTGGGGAACTAATTAGGGCTTGATGACAACGGAAATCGTGAAAGAGAATGGAATTGATCCGAAGGAGGAGAACCGATGCATCTAATCTTGAAAGCAAGCGGCGCTGACGCGGGAGTTGTATCCCATCTGTTAGCGAAGAATCCGCTGAATATATATGACCGCGTAGACAAAGGTGTGCGTGTAAGAATGGTGTACACTGCGGCTACAGAGAACGAAACAGAAGTACTGATTCATGCCGAGCCTGATCCTGTGGATCTGGTCAGAGGTACACCTGATGGATATGACATTACGCAATATATTAACGATCGTGAGTTCGTGACCAGCAGTCTGTTCTGCTCCTACATACGTGCGGCGCTCGGGACGGCCCTGAATGGTAAGCCGAAGGAAGACTATGTGCAGTGGGTGAATCATGCCTTCGAACTGGAACTGAAATTTGGCCCAGTGGCTTCCGATCTGCCCGATAAGGTTGTGGAGGAATTATTCTCGCCATTAGGATACTCCGTTTCGGTGGAACGTGGAGAGCTTTCGTATTCATTTGATCTGAAAAATAGAAGCACGGTTCGCCATATCATCCTGCGTGGTCGTAACACGGTACAACATGCGCTGCGTCAGCTTTTTCTGCTGATTCCAGTGCTGGATAATTACAAACATTATTTCATCAGTGAAGATGAGATCGATAAAATCAAACGATATGGTGAAGGGTGGCTGGATGCTCACCCACTGAAAGAACTCATTGTGAAGCGTACGTTGCGTTTTGCCGAACTGATCCGACAGTATGAGCGACAAGAGGGTGCTTTGTCTGCGTCTTTTGGACAGGAGAGAGGAATAGGTCACATCTCGGAGGCGGTTATTCAGGAGGTTAACGTGGAACATCGAGAAGACGGAGAACAAGAGCAACGTGGGTCCGAGTCTGTTAGCGATGGCAGCCAGTCAGAACCTCCTGTGAGGTTAAACGAGTTGCGTTATCGTGCAATCACAGATGTGGTTGCAGCGTTACCAGTGAAACGGAGCATTGTAGATATGGGAGCCGGGGAAGGCAAGCTGTCTGCCCGGTTGGCGTACATTCCTGGTGTGGAGGCCATTCTGGCCGTTGAACCTTCCGGTCAGTCACGACTTCGGGCCATGGAGCGCTTCGCGAAGCTGGAGGGTCGTTCTGGACTAGTGGCTATGCCGGAGCCGATCATCGGTTCATTGTTTTATTTTGACGAGCAGCTGCAAAACCAGGACGTTATGATTCTGTGCGAAGTGATTGAGCATATTGAGGAATATCGGCTGAATGGAATTATGGATACGATCATGAACGAATATCAGCCAGAAGTGCTGCTGATCACTACACCGAACAAGGAATATAACGAAGTGTACGCTATGGAGCAGGAAAGTTTCCGTCACCATGATCATCGCTTTGAGTGGACCCGTGCGGAGCTGGCTTCCCGGTGTGAGGAATGGACGCAGCAGGAGAACTATGGCTATGAAATTAAGGGTATCGGTGAGCAAATAGAAGGCTATGGACAACCTACCCAACTGGTCATTTTTGAGCGAAGAAAGGAGAGTCATTCATGAGGAGAAAAATAAGACCTAACGAAATATCGGATACAGGCAGGGGACAGCAGGATCGGGAAATGGGGACGGATGAAAGACAGCGTGAGATTCATCTGCCACATGCAGGTATTGTCGTTCTCGTCGGCCCGTCCAACAGTGGCAAAAGTACGTTACTGGATCGTCTTGTTGCTGAAAGCGTCATTCGCCGCACGGAAGCAGTCTCGTCCGATCAATTCCGCATGTTGGTTGGGGATGATGAGTATGTGGATTGGAAACATCGACCCCGCAGCGAAGCGGATGTGATCTATGCGGAGTATCAGCAAGTATCGGCTAAAGCATTTGAAGCGATGGAGGCGATGCTGGCAACCCGCTGCCGTCTGAACAAGTTGACCTGGGTGGATGCGACACATCTGTATCCCGAGGATCGCGAGCGCCTGATTCAGGTGGCAAGAAAAGCTCATGTGCCTGTAATTGCTGTGGTACTGGATATCCCTGAAAAAGAACTGCTGGAACGTGATGCCCAACGGGAGTATCCGCGTGGACGTCAACGGGTGAAGCAGCAGGTGCAGCAGTTCAAGCGTACATTACGCTCCATCCGTGAGGATGGCTTCGATGCCAGCTATGTGCTGAAGCAGCCGGATGAGATTACATTTGTCCGCACATCCAATCCGCTGGTGATTGATATGGGTACAGGTATTGATATCATCGGAGATATTCATGGTTGTTACGATGAAATGATGGAATTAATCGTCCGTCTAGGGTATGTGGACGAGGATGGAACTGGTCTGTACCGTCACCCCGAAGGACGCAAATTGGTCTCCGTTGGTGACGTAACGAGCCGTGGGCCAGAATCGTTAAAATGTCTGTTGTTCTGGCAACGACATTGTGCCGCCGAGCTTGCCTATATGATTGACAGCAATCACGGCTGGAAGATTGCACGTTATCTGGATGGTCGAGACGTGTCGCTGAGTCACGGTGACGAACGGGTGGAGATGGAACTACTGCAGCTTGAGCAGGAGCAAGGTCAGGAGACAGCAAAGCGAGTACGTGCAGAGCTAAGGACCTTTCTGCTTGATGCACCATCTCATCTGGTCTTTTCCCGCAACGGGGTAAGACAAGTGGTTGTTGCACACGCAGGGATTCGAGATCATTTTATCGGAAAACATTCCAAACGTATTCAGGATTACTGCCGGTATGGCGATGTGGAAGGAACGGATGAGCAGGGGCGGCCTGTGCGCAAAGATTGGTACGTGGATCACAATTCGGGTGAATGCATTGTCTGGGGACATGATCCCCGTCCATACCCTACGATTGTGAATGATACGGTCAATATTGATCAAGGCGTCGTTTTTGGTGGCATGCTCACTGCATGGCGAATGCCAGAACGTGAGGCAGTCAGTGTTCCGGCCAAGCAGGATTATGCGGGAGATCCAGATAGCCCATTAAAGCGCTGGGAACAGCGGCGTTTTGCTCCACCCAACATACGTAAGTTCAAGGAGGGCTTCACGGTTCAGACAGCATCCAAACTTGATGTATCTGTGCACGGTGAGGTGGCGAAGACGGCGATTGATACGTTTTCCCATTATACTGTGCCGCTGGAAGAACTGATCTACATCCCGCCTACAATGAGTCCTCCGCCGGGTGTATGCTCCGTAGAGGGATACCTGGAGCATCCACAGGATGCGTTCCAATATTATCGCTCACAGGGCGTTACCCGTATGGTTGCCGAGAAGAAACACATGGGCAGCCGGGCCATTTTGCTTCTTTTCCGCGATGAGCAAGCTGCGGTGCAGCGAGTGGGCCGACCGATGGTGGGTAACATTGTGACCCGGACGGGCAGATCCTTTTTTGACCCTTCGACAGAGCAAGATGTGCTTTCCAGATTACATGCGGACTTGACCACAGATGGTTATTTTGACCGTCATCAGACAGAGTTCGTACTGCTCGATGCGGAGATTGTTCCTTGGAATCTAAAAGCGCGTGAGCTGATTGCTTCACAGTATGCACACGTGGCCGAAGCCTCGCTCATGGATCGCTCTACGGTGCTGGACAAACTGCGTGAAGCTGAAGCGGCAGGCCGGAATGTAGATGAGTGGTTACAGGAAACAGCAGGTAAACTCGCTAATGCCGAGACATTCCGCGATGTATTCCAAAAATACTGCTGGGATGTGGAGGATATCGGGGACATACGGATTGCACCGTTCCACACACTGGCACATAGCACGGGAGCATTTTGGGAGCAAACACATGAATGGCATATGGAACAAAACCGTGAGTTCGCTCGCATGTCGACCATGATGATGGAGACAGAATATCGCGTAATCGCAAGTGAGGCAGATGAAGCGGATGTCATTCGTTGGTGGGATGAGATTACGGCGGAAGGACACGAGGGTATTGTGATCAAGCCCGAAACGTTCCGCACCTGGAACGGAAATAAAATCATCCAGCCTGCGATTAAAGTACGAGGACGTGCATATTTGCACATCATCTATGGGATGGATTACCTTGCACCCGAGAATCTGTCCCGACTTCGTAAACGCAAAACGTCCAAAAAAGAACGCCACGCCTTAATGGAGAGTGCCTTGGGCTTGGAGGGGATTGAGCGCTTTATACGCAGGGAGCCAGTGGAACGAATTCACGAATGTGTGCTTGCAACGCTATCGCTGGAGTCGGAGCGGGTAGACCCGCGTTTGTAAATTGTTAAATAAAAGAATAAATGATGAAGCAGGTTCGGAGTTTATCCGACCCTGCTTTTTTTTGTATATGAACTTCGTTATAGTGAGTAATTTATCAGGTCGTTTTTCTTAGTGCTGGAGCGTTAGGGATTTTCCGAATCAGTTGGTATGTGCAACAGCGCGAATCTCAATCAGTTGATGAGGGAAGGCGAGCCCCGATGTGCCAACCATCGTAACAGCCGGACGATGAGTACCAATATACTCTTTATACACAGCAACACATGGCTCAAGATGCTCCTGTGGATGAACCAGGAAAATCTCCAGTTCCGCAATGTTCGACTTGGTCACATCGAATGCGGCGAGCACGCGATCCAAGTTATCGAGTGTCTGGCGAACTTGTGCTTCAATATCACCCTCACCGATAAACGTTCCCTGCATATCATGCGAAAATTGTCCTGCAATGTAGATCGTACCGTTAACGCTGTATCCCTGAGCCACGCTGAATGCTTCTTCCCACGGGACACCGTGGCTATAGATTTGAGCTTTAGACATATGTATCTCTCCTTTGGAATTCAAGATAAACGGAGAAAAATAACTTGGGCAGTACGCACTTTCATGACAGTGACTATCTATAAGGATAGTGTGAACACGGTGTTTGTGAGCCTAACGACTCATTTCAGAGAATCTTTATATCAGGATATTTAATTTTGGTATAACTAACTTAAGTCCTATATCCTTCCACTAGAATGTGGGTAATAATTATAGTAGGCAAGCGATTACTGGAATCTCATAACGTAACGATAGGGGGTAACCTGTATGGCATCTATGATTCTTCTGGTGAAACAGACGGAGGACGATGAGAAGGTTATTTATCGATTCGGACCGAATGAGCGCAAGATGGGGCTCATTGAGATGAATAAGATCAAGGAAAGTGTGAGGGAACTGGAACCTGTCCAGGTGGATGGGGTAAGTCCGAGTTTTTTCTTTAACCGAGCCGCGCAGCGACTGGTACGATGTTTATTCAGGGAAGGCGGCAAGTTCCCGGAACGAACGACGTTTGAATCATAGTTTTAGCACTTCAAAAAACAAGCCCACAACCCTGTTCATGGGTCATGGACTTGTTTTTTTATGTTCAGAACGTTTTGGCATAAGAGATCAGTGCCGTAATCGTAATGATATTGAGCAACGTTGAGATCAGTACTGTCTGGGCTGCAAAATCGGGTTCATTATCGTATTCTTCCGCCAGGATGGATGCATTAACACCAGTAGGCATACCTGAAGCGATAATGAGTGCCTGTGCAGCGATACCTTCCAATCCAAGCAGAAGCACAATCGAAATCCCGATAGCCGGGCCAATCAGAAGACGCAAAAATGTGCTAATATACACATCAAGACGATACAATCTGATGGGATATTTAACAATCTGTGCTCCGAGTGTCAGAAGCGCCACGGCAACCATACTTTGCTGCGCATAGGTCAGCGGCATGGACAGGAACGTAGGCAAGGGAACCTTCCACATGTGGAACAGAATCCCCAGCAAGAGTGCATACGGAACGGGCATTTTAAGAAATCCAATAATCACCGCACGGTAATTGCCCTTGAGCTTCGCTCCCTGTATGGACAATACGCCATAGGTGAAGGTCAGTAATGCCTGCAAAGACATCACCAATGCCTGAATGGAAGAGGCCAGTGGATCACCGCGGAATACGAGTGCATTGATGGGCAGACCATAGTTGCCTGCGTTATCCAGCATAATACTGTTGTTGAAGGCAGCCTTCATGCCTTTATTCATCCGAAGTGAACGCGCAAATATAGAACCTACAATATAAAGAATCAATACATATATTGCGTAAAAGAGTGTCACGGTCCCGAGCAGTTCGCCCGACATATCCGAGTGATACATGCTCATAAAGACGGCTGCGGGGGTAATACAATAGAAATTGATTTTGGCGAGTGTGTACAAGTCCAGCTTGAACACTTTTTGCATCCAGGACCCTACGGCGATCAGGAGAAAGACGGGCAGGACGACTTCTAGCATGATGTCTGCAATCATCAGTTTCAGCTTCCTTTTTCATGAAAATTTCAATCCGGTTTCGAAAATGCTTTGCTCATTATATCATTTTATAGACGAGCATTTTGCATAAATCCAAAGAGTGACTTTCAATCAGCAAGATATCGATCGAAATGCTAAAAAAGATAAGGGGGTCTCCCATTATGATTCCAGATCATCTGGATATTGGTTTATCCATTCTGTTTATCGGATTTAATCCGAGCATTACGTCAGGTGAAACCGGACACCACTATGCCTACAAGGGCAATCGCTTCTGGCGCATTCTTGAACGGTCGGGATTGACCCCGCGTTTATACGATGCACAGGAGGACGGCGAACTGCTGAAGCTGGGATATGGATTTACTAATATCGTGGCCCGGCCCACCAGAGGCATGGAGGATATTACGAAGGGAGAGTACGCAGAAGGACGACAGATTTTACGGCAAAAGCTGGAGAAATATCGACCGGATATCGCCTGTTTTGTTGGGAAAGGGGTATACACCCAGTACAGCAAGCGCGCCAAAGTGCAATGGGGATTCCAGGATGAACCGGTCGTCAAGGAGATCCAGGAGTTCGTCGCTCCGTCGTCCAGTGGACTCGTGCGCATGTCGATGGATGAGATTGTGGCTATCTATTCACAGCTTGCTGATTTTGTTGCGGAGAAGAACAGGGAAGATTAAAGGCAAGAACAAGTGCAGCTCCAAGGTCATCTATAGAGAGAATCGTGCTTCGGAATTAACATATGTGTATTCAGAGTTCACCCAGTCGGCTTCGCCGATAAGGGCGAATTCTTTTTTTTGGATAAAGTGAGAGGTTTCGGGAACGGCTTCCGTCTATATAGTACAGAACCATGCATGGAAGCTGTAGAGAAGGGGGATTACATGACTCAACAGATACCGGAGGAGGAGCTTATTCAGCGCATTGTTGCAGGGGATAAGCAGTTGTTCTCCGTGCTTGTGGATCGATATAAAAATAAAGTCTACGGCATCATGCGCGGAATGGGCGCGAGTCATCCGGATGCACAGGATCTCGCTCAGGATACGTTTATTCGCATCTATCGCTATCTCCCGTCGCGGCGGGAGGGAAGTCGTTTCTCGTCGTGGGTGTACACCATTGCGGTGAATCGGATGCGGGATTTTATACGGGAAAAGAAACCCGTCATGTCTCCGGTCGATCAAGGGATCGAACCTGTCAGTAATGAAACACCGGAAAAACGTGTGCTGCATAAAGAGATGCAGCGTGAAATATATCGACAGCTCGAACAGTTACCTGAATCGTATCGCCTGGTGTTATTACTGAAGTACACAAACGAGTTGAGCTATGAAGAGATTGCAGACATTACAGGCATGAGTTCAACCAAAGTGCGCAACGCCCTTTATCGCGGAAAAAAAACGCTGAGGAAGCAAATGGAACGCAAAGGAGGTTTAGCTACGTATGAAGCCTATTTCAAAGGATGAAGATCGGTTGTGGGAAGAGCATTTGTATCGAGAGGAGCCGGATGCGGATTTTACGCTTAAGGTCATGCAGAAGCTGGATGGCGTGTCTATGGAAAGTGGAGAAGATCAGTATCCATTCGTGAAAAAATCCATGAGAGCGCATTGGATGCGCCGGACTGGAATCGCCGCAGCGGCAGTTGTGATTCTTGCGGGAGGGGCCTGGTTTGCTTTTGACCTTACGACAGAGCCATCCTCCCCCTCAGTGAGCGCTGTGGATCGTCCCCCGCTACCGAACATGCCTGTGCCGGAAGAGTTGAAATATTCCTATTTTGCAGATGATTATAAACGTCTTAAACCTCTCGGACTTGTGGTTAATCCGGATATCAATATCAATGACCAGGGCTACACGCTTAAAATTGAAGACGTGCTTGTAGACCGATCTCATATGGTAATGACCATGCAACAAACAACACCTGATGGATTAGGGTTATCACGGTCACTGTCTGCGATGGGGAGAATTCATGTTACGGATGAAGAGGGGCGACAGGTTGCTACTCTTGCAAGAGATACCAGAACTAAGGGTTCCGTAACTGAACGATTGTTATTCCAGTTCCATGATGAAATTCCGGATCAAGTGGTCGTGCGGGGTGAACTTCGTAATTTAAATGTGGGCAGATATTATGATTACGAGAAGAAATCCTACGAAGATAGAGATGTTACGGTGGATTGGAGCTTCAAATTCAATATCGATATGACCAAAGCCAAATCATTGGCTGTTGAAAATTCTATGGATAACACATATACGACGCCAGAAGGGCTAAAGCTCGATATGACCCAGCTTGTACGCACGCCAAACGGAACCCGGCTTGACCTGAATGTGAGTCTGGATGATGAACTTCGTGCCAAAGTTGATGAGGATTGGGCGAACTATATGAGCATCATCTACCATCTTGAGGTTCCTGAAACAAATGAATACCGAATTTTCAATGGGATAAGACCAGATGCCCGTCAAGCCAAGTTTCGGCTCCAAGATCTGAGTGAATTAAGGAATGGTGGGCCGTTGAAGTTGTCGGAGACATGGGACCCTGCATTAGTAACGGTAGATGCGAAGGATATTCGCTTTGTTTTGGACGGTTACACGATTCCTGTGAGGGAAGAGAAATCAGTGGAAGTTGATTTGGGAAAACTGGAAAAAAGGCGTAAGGACGACACTAAATTTTATACTTTTGTAGCATTTGAACAGCTTGGAGATAAAATATTAATCTATGATTTTGATTACGAGCCAGTGATGGAATCATATGATCCTCCGAAGATTGATGTAAAGAAAGGGTATTCACTAGTTCTAAAGGGAAGTGGGACGTTCCGAAATGCCTTCATGGGTGATCGCTGGATGGCAGTAGATTCGGAAGGAAAAGAGTATCCTGTTGAAGTGATCGGTCATCCGGATCAGCCTAATAATAACGGTGAATACGTTGAAGATGACCTGCAATTGAAAATTCGGGGTTTTAACGAAGAAAAGGGTACAAAATTCACTTTGAAAAGAACGGTGGTTAATCGAGAGTATCGGGATGTGAATTGGGAAGTGGATCTTCCGTCGTACAGTAGTCTGCCTTGGTTGAAATAGCAATTAGTACTTTTTAATCCTCAGCCATGAGGTAAATGAAGCCTTGAATGAATGGCATAAGTATGGATCAATAGATTGGATTCTGGAAGTTTAGATAGACATATAAAGTATACGAAAAAGGCTCTGCAAAATGATATGCGGGGCCTCTTTCGTATGGTTCAGATTGAGGAAGGAAAGGAAGTATCCAATGAATATGTCCATCCAAAGAGAGCTTTTATCCTCTCCAGTTAAGCCGATTCCCTTGGAATCAACGTGGTCGATAACATGACGGTTTCCTTCGGCGTTCCCGGGCGTTCGATCCGACGTTGTAAAGCCTCGACGGCGCGCTGTCCGAGTTCCTCTTTGCACAGATTAACTGTGGTCAGAGGCGGGGAGGACGTAACTGCAGAATGTACATTGTCGATACCGATGACAAGGCAATCTTTAGGCGTGGAGATGCCCATCTCCTGTAATTTGTGCATCCACTGCAAGGCAATATCATCATTAACACCGATCCAGGCATCAGGGCGCTCGTCATCTGGCATATTTTGAATTGTAGTAGCCAACGGGTTAACCCATTCTCCGTTCTCATAAGGAATATTCCATTCCCTGAAGCTGGTAGTGTGACTGGTGTCCACATGAAAATGGTTCAGAGCCAGTTCAATGCCGATCTTCCGCTGCGCGAAGCTGGCAGCACGACCATCATCTGTGATTAGGCCAATTCGTCGGCAATTCATAGACATTAGATATCTCGCCACGGTGATGCCAGCTTCCAGATTATCATGGCTGATCGTATCACAATTCAGCAGTGGTTCCTGATGATCTACCAGAATAATAGGACGGCCGGTCTGAGAGAGTCGTTGCAGAACCGGATGAGGAAAAGCGCCCATGACAATAATGCCGGCACAACGTTCCCAGTCCAAATGTGGAGCAATAGCTTTTTCGGGAGAGGTGTTCTCATCCGTCACTCCGAGTGAGGGAGATACAATCGCATGATGCCAACCGCGTTCATTACAGGCGGAGATCATGCCTGACAGAACACGCTGCCAGTAGTGGGGTTCACCACGGTTGAGCTGATTCATGCATATGAGAGCGAACGGTGGATCGGACGGATCTGCATGGTTTGCAGCAGCAGGACTATTGCTAGTACCTGGAGTGCTTTGGCGATACCCCAGAGCCCGAGCGAGTTCCAGTACCCGTGCGCGTGTCGCTTCACTGACGCCCGTCTTGCCGCTGAGTGCACGGGAGACGGCATATTTGGATAATCCGAGCTGGTCAGCCAGCGTCTGAATGGATACTTTACGTGACATATCATTACTCCTTTGTATGTAAGCAATTTGCATAAATCGAATGAGCGGCTTGATGAATGATGCAAAATGCAGATATAAAAAATGGATTGAATTGTTCATTGAGATGACCTTTATGAATTGACGATCATCTTCTGACACAGTACACTTACAAATAATAATGTTATTATAAATTATCATAACAAAAATAACAATAGAGTTAGGGTCATATAGTCAATCTAAACCAATCTATATAAGTTGAACTAATCATTTACACGATAACGGAGAGGACAGAAAAAAATTGAAAAAGCGAAGCTAAAAGCTTTCTGCAAGAAAGCTACTTCGGAAGCATACGCTGCGCCTTTATCACCGGATTTCCCCTTTTCAAATGGGAATCAAGAAATCTGGGGATAACAGCGATCGGAAGGTTATTCTGCAATCGGAGTGCTGGTGTAAAAAATTATTAGTTGAACTTAAATAAACCAATTCAAAGGAGACGACATCCATGGAACAGTTCAGATTACCGAAGATCGCCATGCCGCATCTGGAATTGCCGCAAGCTGTGCAGGATATTCTGACTGAGGCAGACGAGCGTTTGCAACATAGGCCGAGATTGCTGGCCCAGTTTCGAAATTGTTTCCCCAATACGCTGGAAACGACCACGAAGCTGCTCGATGATGGGACAACATTTGTGATTACAGGAGATATCCCTGCCATGTGGTTAAGGGATTCAGTAGAGCAGGTTATGCATTATGTTCCGCTTGCGAAGGATGATGAGAAGTTGCAGCGTATTATCGGAGGCCTGATCAAACGGCATACATTCTACGCTGAGATGGATATCTATGCAAATGCGTTCAATGAAACAGCGAATGGATGGCATTGGGATGCCAATGATGAGACGGAGATGTCACCTTGGGTGTGGGAGCGAAAGTTTGAGCTGGATTCCCTTTGTTTCTCCATGAAGCTGGCTTATACATATTGGCGGGAGACGGAACTGACGGATATATTTGACGAGCGCTTCAAGAAAGTGATGGAGAATATCTTACACCTGTGGGAGACGGAACAGCATCACGCAGAGCGTTCACCTTACCGGTTCATGCGCCGTAATTGTCCAGCCCATGATACGCTGCGTAATGAAGGATTGGGTATGCCTGTGAATTATACGGGCATGATCTGGTCCGGTTTTCGTCCGAGTGATGATGCCTGTGATTTTCATTATAATATTCCGGCGAACATGTTTGCTGCGGTAACATTGCGCCAGATGGGAGAGATCGCGAAGTGGGTGTTCAGAGATGAACAGTTGGTGAGTCGAATGGCTCGTTTGGAAGAAGAGATACGACACGGTATTTCTCTGTACGGTACATACCGTCATCCAGAGTATGGGCAGATTTATGCTTATGAGACGGACGGTTACGGTAACTTTTGTCTGATGGATGATGCGGGCACGCCTGGGCTAATGTCCATTCCGTATATGGAGTATGCTTCGATCGAAGACATGGTGTATCAGAACACGCGTCGATTCATTTTGAGCAAGGAGAATCCGTTCTACTATGAAGGGCAGGTAGCCAAAGGCATTGGCAGTCCGCATACCCCTCCGGGATACATCTGGCACATGGCGCTATCCATGCAGGGCTTAACCGCAGACAATGACGAGGAAATGCTGGCCATGATTGAGCTGCTGGAAAACACGGACGCAGGTACCGGATATATGCATGAGGGCTTCCACGCCGATGATCCCAATACGTTCACCAGACCATGGTTTGCTTGGTCCAACAGCCTGTTCTCGCAACTGGTGTACAAGGCAATGAAAAAAGGAATTCTATAAAATGATGAAAGTTCAAAAAAATTGCTCACTGCTCGCGAAGCAGCCGTTCCGGTTACGAATCGTTCTTTCGATCGCTGTTATTCCCGGATTTCCTGATCGACTTTTGTAAAGTCGAAATCCGGTGATAAAGGCGAGCACTTCGTTTCTTCAGAATCGATTTCGTCCCCTGCACTACTTCGCTTTTTATCAGAAACTTTTTTAGAACCTTGTATAGGAAAGGGAAGTGGGTAAAAAACAAGAAAGCCCAAACTGCTGAACTTTGCAGTTTGGGCTTTGTTTATACCGAAAAACACATGTGCTTCGCTATGTGTTTTTCAGCAGATCGGCGATGAACACTTTCTGTCCTGTACGGGCGCTTTCGAGTGATGCGAGGACCATGGCCATACTAAACTGGTTATCACTGCAATCGGTCTCAGGCAATCGCCCGGATTCCAACGCAGCGAACATGTCTTCGAGACAGCCGTGATGTCCTGTTTTGTCCATGACAGGCAGTTCCGCTTCAATCCGCTCACTTGGCTGGAAAAAGGATGGTTTGCCGTCGGCATCCAGGTGTTGCGCAGCAACCACCTCAGCATAGATATCATCATGACCATCCCAGATGGCGGTTCCTTTTTCACCCGTTACGCGCCAGCTTGCTTCCCATGATGTGGGTACGCCCTCTGCGCACCATGAGCCACGATAGTTGAACACGGACCCGTCAGACATCTCAAATATGCATAATGCCATTGCATTGCCCTGATACCAGGAACCTGGAGGGTTGAACTCATGGCAGTAAACCGATACCGGATTGGCTCCGAGAATGTACCGTGCCTGATCGAACGTATGTATCGCCATATCGAGTAGCAACGGACTATCCATCAGATCCCGGAATCCGCCGAAGTGTGGCCCGAGGAAAAAGTCAGCCCCGGCATAACCTACCTGCCCTATAGCTCCGCCGGAAATGAGATGCTGATAGGCACGGATACGCGGATCGAACCGGCGATTTTGCATCACGGCTTGAATGCGTCCTGTGCTGTGAGCGGTTTGCACAATATCTGTGCAGTCGGAGAAGGACTCCGCAAGGGGTTTCTCGCCAAAGACATGACACCCTTCCTTCAGCGCTGTCATGGCAATGCCGTAATGACTCGCCGGAATCGTGACATCGAATACGATATTCGCACCGGTCGCTTGAATGGCCTCACGGATATCGGTGAACGTAGGACAGGTGAGACCATGTCTTGCAGCGAAAGCAGTGGCTGTCTGTTCATACAGATCAACCAGCCCAACGATTTCCGTATCCGGTCTTTGCAAAGCATAGTCTGCCCACGTATTGGCCATGGCGCCACAGCCAGCGATAATTACCTGATAAGCATGACTCATCGTCTCATCTCCTTCGTATGGATTGTGTTTATACAACTTGAATCGTGCATTACAAGGAGTGTTCAGTGAGATTTCCTACACTGGGTTTGGCACAAAATCGCCACCACGGCATTGCTTCAAATATCGTAATGCATGCACCTGTCCGGTCATTTCGAGTTCATCTTTGTACACCGGATCATGCCAGCCTTCAATATCAATCGTGCCCTGGTAGCCGTTCTGACGCAGAATGGTGATAATGTCTGCCCAGTTACTATCCCCGAAGCCCGGAGTGCGGTGCCAGACAAATTCACGTGGTCCATGTACTCCATATTCCTTGACGATATCCCAAGCAATCGTGGCATCTTTACCATGTACGTGGAACACTTTGTGAGCCCATTTACGCAGCTGTGGAAGAGGATCGATCAGGCTGGACATTTGATGGCAAGGCTCCCATTCCAGACCCACATTTTCATCCGGAACAGCGTCGAACATCATCTCCCAGGTTGTCGGGTTATGGGCAATGTTCCAGTCGCCCGTCTGCCAAGTTCCACCCATATCACAGTTTTCAAAAGCAATGCGTACACCCCGGTCTGCTGCCCGGCGCGCCAGTTCACCAAATACTTCTTTGAAACGGGGGATGGACTCGTTAATGGGTTGATCGGTCAGACGTCCGGTGAACCCGGAGACGATATCTGCACCGAAGAGCTGTGCGTGGTCGATGACTCGCTCCCAGCTCGCCAGTGTATCGGCATTGTCCCCAGCTCCAGTTAGCGGGTTACCAAACACACTCACCGCGGAGATGACAATGCCTTGTTCATCGACGATTTCACGAACACGTTTCGCTGTCTCGGCCAGATCCAGATCGCGTGTCGTTTGCCAGAAAGTCAGATTGAATGATTCGAAACCGTGTTGCATGATCTGCGGGATCACTCGGACGGCATCCTGCCCGCCTACAAGGGTACCGATGCGTAATGGATTTTTCATGGTTGTAATTCACTCCAATATTGGCTTATAGTACTTCGTGACACTCATTATAGACGGGGATTAACGGGATGGCTCTAAACAATCTTGTGTAATATTAGTCGGATCTTGTGAAGAGGGGGAAGAAGTCGTGCTGGATCTGAAAGCGCTTCACGAAAATACCCGAATTGATCATAAATCGCACCCGTTTCAGTTGTTCCGAAATCGGTGTTCGGATATGAAAGCCGAAGAATGCATTCTGTATTTGCATTGGCATGAACATTTTGAACTGATTGTCATGCGAAGGGGCAGTGCGTTATTTCATATCGATAGCAAACCTTATGTCGTTCGAGCGGGTGAGGTCATCATCATTCCCGGAGGTGCGTTGCATGTCGGGTATGCCCTGGATGATGGGGATGTGCATTATGATTCCGTCGTGGTTAACCGTGCACTGTTTTATGATTTCACCCATGATCCCGTGCATGAGCAATATGTCGCACCGTATCTGGAAGGCAGGGTGAGATTTCCGGTCAAACCGGCAGAGGAAAACGTAGCCTGTGTAGGCTATTATTCTTTGCTGAATGAAGCTGTAGAGGAAATGGCATCACAGCCCCCGGCTTATCAGCTGGTAGTGAAGTCCAAGCTGCATGCTTTGTTCACTCTGCTTGCTCGTACCTTTATGCCACAGCAGTTGCCGGATAGATCGGTTGGGTCGTATTTTCCTAATCGTGAACGTTTCAAACAGTTGATTGCGCAGATCGAAGCGGACCCCACCGGAAAGATGTCCGTTACGGAAGCGGCAAGCCATGTGGGACTGAATGCGTATCACTTCTGCAAAATGTTCAAAAAGCTGACCGGACGTACCTTTGTAGAATACGTGAACGGGTGCAGGATGAGTGAGGCGGAAAAACTACTGCAAGGCAGCAGTCTGACCATTACGGAGATCGCCGCCAGAGTCGGCTGTGAAAACGCCAATTATTTTACGAAACTGTATAAACAATACAAGGGCATGACTCCCTCCGAGGGGCGGTTGAAGAAGGAAGGTTGAGTCACAAAAATGCTCCGTTCATCGTCATGTATGCATCAAGCGGAAGGGATTGATATACATGATACAGAATCACAATAAGCCGATATGGGATGTTGTCATCGTGGGAGCAGGCATTGCCGGATTAACCGCCTCGATATATCTGGCACGGGCGGGCCAGACTGTACTGTTGCTCGACAAAGGAAAACATCCCGGAGGCCGGGCTATTTCGACTGAGATCGCAGCCGCACGCGTAAACTTGGGAGCCCATGCTCTCAGTAAGAGTGCGCTTCCCATTCTGCAAGAGGTAGGCGTCACACCTACCGGAGCAGTACCGAAACCGCCAGGCACATTGGTGTTCGAAGGAACAAACGGCGGTTATAGGGCGATTCCTCTAGCTCAGCTCTTGCTCGGATCGTTCTTGAAGTGGCAGGAGAAGTCCCAACTCCTTCGGTTCTACACTTCCCTAAGCAAGACAGACACATCTGCTCTGTGTAAAGTTAGTCTGCAGGCTCACTTGGAAGCCCAGATTTCCAGTCCACGTGTGCGCAGTGTCGTGCTTGGTCTCGTTCGTTTGAGCACGTACTGTGATGCTCCCGACCAGCTAAGTGCTGGCGCTGTCATCAAGCAGCTCAAGCAGAGCCAAGTGCTGTATATAGATGAAGGCTGGCAATTCCTCGTCAGCCGGCTAACAGAACAAGCTCAGCAGGCTAACGTGTTAATCCGCACGAGCTCGGTTGTACTGGGCATTGCCGGGAGTTATCCGCAAATGATGGTCACTTTAAAAGATGGATCACAGTTGACGACTCGTCACGTGATATCCACTGCCGGTCCAATGGATACGCTAGCTCTCCTCAATCCCGCTCTTACACCCATGGAAGCGGAAGCCTATAAAAAGTTAACTCCTGTTCGTGCCGCGTGCCTGGATCTCGTCGTATCGGGGATGCCTCAACCAAAGACGAAATTTGTTTTAGGCGCCGATTACCCGTTGTACTACTCCAACCATTCTGCCGCGGCTTCCTTATCAGAGAACCCGGCAAACGAGGTTGTGCATGTCATGAAGTATTTGTCGGCTTCAATCCATTCGGACCCCAGGCAGGATGAACACGAGCTTAAAGGCTTTCTTGATTTCATTCAGCCGGGGTGGCGCAAGCACGTCATTCAGCAGCGGTTCCTTCCGCGAATGCTTGTCTCGCATGGCATCGTCACCGCGGCGAACGGTGGCCTCCCGGGCAGGCCTGGACCTGCGGTCAAAGGAAGACCCGGACTCTATGTTGCTGGCGATTGGGTAGGAGCTGAGGGGATGTTGATTAACGCATCCTTAGCGAGCGCGAAAGAGGCTGCTCAAATGATAATAGCAGGTAGAGAAAAAGATAAGGAAGGGATGTATCATGGAGCTTGACTTGGTATACAGAACGTACAGACCTCTTCTTCTTTCCATCGCATATCGTATGTTAGGATCTGTCACTCATGCTGAGGATTTGGTGCAGGATGCATTTGTAACGGTACAACAGCAGGATATCCATAAGGAGGGTGGCCCTGTTCGTAACCTAAAAGCGTACTTATGCAAAATGGTTACGAACCGTTGTCTGGATTACTTGAAATCAACACGTAAAAAAAGAGAGGTATATATCGGGCCATGGCTGCCGGAACCTCTGGTGCAAGACTATATGGTCGCTCCAGGATCGACTTCAGCAGCGGGACAGGACCCACTCCAAACGATTGAACTGGAAGATACGATCTCGTACGCCTTTCTTGTCATGCTGGATCGGCTAACTCCTATTGAGCGCGCGGTATTCGTTCTACGAGAAGCCTTCGAATTTGATTATTGCGATATTGCAAACTTCGTGAACAAGACGGAGCTGGGATGCCGCAAGATTTACAGTCGTCTCAAACGTAAAATCCAAGACGAGCCGGAAGTCGAGTTGACCCCCAGCGCACAGTCTGAGCAGCTTGCACTTCGTTTCCTCCAGGCCACCTCTACTGGTGATATGGAAGGGCTCTTCAGAATGCTTTCGGACGATATCGTGCTATATAGTGATGGTGGGGGTAAAGTCATGGCAGCAATTAAACCCGTTACATCAAGCCAGCGAGTTCTTGCGTTCATTCAAGGGCTTGTATCCAAAAGTGACAGCACGGGGGCTGTGCGGCTCGTCAAGATCAACGGACAACTTGGATTTGTATTAAGCAGCCCCTCCGAGGCATTCCCAACTGTTGTCAGTCTTGCGTTCAGAAACGACCGCGTTCAACGGATTTATCTCATGCGTAATCCAGATAAGCTGCGGCATTTGAATTTAGGGTAAGATTAATTTGGGAGAGATGGTATTAGACAAACAAAACCCGGATGATCGCCAATCTCTGGCGATCATCCGGGTTATTTTATTGAAGTGAGTTTGCAACATGCTTATTTCATAAATCTGGAGAACAATCTATTCGCCTTTTTGGAGAGGTCGTCTATTTTGACATTGGCATGATCGAGTTGATTGTATCCCCATTTGATCGTTTGCAGCATGCGTGGAGATATAGGGGTTCCTTTGATCCGCGGATAGATATTGTGATAAGCCCAGACAAGATGTTCCCAGCGATTGTCATTGCCGTCCTGAATGTACTCGGATACGTCGAGCACTTTCCCGCGTCCGTTCTGGAGAAGGACATTCTTCAAATGAATGTCGCGAGGGTTCAGCCCGCGGCTGCGAACGGCCTCTCGTGCTGCGTCCACATCGAGCATCACCTGCTCGGGGACGGGGATTCCTTTTTCCAAACACTCCAGCAGGGTATCTCCGGGTTCAAAACTGATCACGAGGACGTTCCGGCCGCTGCCGTAATAGGTAGGGAAGTATGGCAGGCCTTTAAGCTGCTCGTATACCTGCTTTTCATTTTCGAGTTTGTCCAAGGCATGATCCGAGTACATCTTGAAGGCATACTGCGGCAAGCCGTCATACTTAAATACAGCCGCGTCCGTACCCGTGCCAATGCAATTCAATCCTTCTACATCGCCGATGATGTTCACGAGCTCATTCCGGTCGCTTCCGATGACTTGGATCTGTTGTAATGCCTCTTCCGCCTGGAACCAATCCGGTCGATTCATGGGTGGTGCCTCCTTTTAGGATATGCCTGTACAATTTTTTTATAAAATAATTACGTTCTACAACCCCAAAAAAGACTAATTAGCGTGTCTGGAGATCGTTAGATTTAATAAAACCGCATTATGCACGTGGATAAGGTGTGTAAGATACGTTAGTTCCGGTCCCGCCCTGGCACATACCAGCATCCCGGATTCTTTGTCCTCTATGAAGTATATTAAGCGTTCTGCTCCGCAATTTCATCTTTTGGTGATGTTACTATATAAACGATACGGATTGAATCGGAAACGGTTGCGTCAGAAGAAAATAACGGAAGCATGCTTGCGGCGAGGTTGCCCTGGCTTTATACTGTGAGCAATAAGGGATCTCAAGCAGATCCGGCATATAGAAAGGCAGAAGTTCTTATGGCACAATACCCGCAGTGGTCTTATTCGCAGTCGCGGGCGAGTATGTTCGATGAGTGCCTGCGCAAATATTATTATCATTATTACGGTGCCCATAATGGCTGGAAGACAGACGCTGCGGATGAGATGCAGGTTCGTCTGTACCGTCTGAAACAGCTTAGCAATCTGTACCTTGTCTTCGGGGACCTCGCGCATCGGATGTGTGAGTCGGCGGTACGCAGCAGGGAAGAGGGCAAGAATAAACCGCGTGAACACTTTCTGGAACAGACGATACGCAAGCTGCTGAATCAGGCGTATGTGGAATCCATGGATGCGGATCAGTGGCGGCTGAACCCCAAGAATCGAACGATGCTGTCCGAGATTTATTACGGGGATGATACGTTGAATGACCGGATTGCCACGATTAAGGAACGTGCTTCGGCCTGTGTCGGTAACCTGTACCAGACGCTTACGTGGGAGGATTTGTCTCGGGCAAGCACGGACATTCTGGAGATTGAGAAATGGGATACCATGATGCTGCACGATACGCGCGTGTATGTGAAGATGGACTTATTGTATCGACGCAGTAACGGCAACATTGTCATTGTGGACTGGAAGACGGGCAAGGAAGATGACTTCTCGGATCAGTTAATGTTGTACGCATCCTATGTGAGAGAGCACTACCGAATTCCTTTGGAGCAGATTGAGCTGCGAGTGGAGTATCTGTTAACCGGAAAGCACCGAGAGTTTACCGCAACGGAAGAGGATATACAGAAGGTAGAAGAGAACGTAGGGCGTTACATCGAGGAGATGCGATCCTGCGTGGAGGATGAGTATTACAACCGTCCCAAGGACGTCACCTACTTTACGGCGATGCCTTCGCACCGGTCCTGCAGGGACTGCAACTTCCGCGAAGTGTGCAGCGAACGTGCGGTCTAGAGCACCAAAACCAGAGGAACATCAGGCCTTATACCAACGAGTTATTTCATATGTGAAAAAAATCAAGAAGCGCAAGCCGGGAACATCATCTCACCGACTTGCGCTTCTATTGCGTTCCACAGGCCTGGCGACAAGGCGCCGGGTGGAACGATCATATCAAGATCACTGGACAGCGGCGGTATTCTCCAGCGCCTGTCCCGCAGGAACGTAGGCATGCCCGAGGTCCCGGGCAACCGCCTCATACGTGATGTGTCCATTCAGCACGTTGACCGCGCTGCGAATGGACGAACTGCCGCGAATCGCGGCGGCTGCACCGTGGTTCGCCAGCTGCAGCGCATAAGGCATGGTGGCGTTGGTCAGCGCCACCGTGGACGTACGCGGCACGGCGCCCGGCATGTTCGCCACCGCGTAATGCACGACGCCATGTTTCACATAGGTCGGTTCATCGTGGGTCGTGATATGATCAATGGTCTCAACGATCCCGCCCTGATCAATCGCCACATCCACAATGACCGAGCCCGGTGCCATGGTCTTCACCACCTGCTCGCTGACAAGGGTTGGCGCCTTGGCGCCCGGAATCAGCACCGCACAGATCAACAGATCTGCCGCCGCAACAGCTGTTGCAATGTTGGACGGGCTGGATACCAGCGTGTGGATCTGATTGCCGAAGATATCATCCAACTGGCGTAGACGGTTCAGATTCAGATCAAGGATGGTCACATCGGCGCCAAGACCAATAGCAATTTTGGCTGCATTCGTTCCGACTGTACCGCCACCAATAATGACGACTTTTCCCCGACTGACACCCGGTACACCGGACAACAGGATGCCCTTGCCACCTTCCGTCTTCTCCAGTAACTGTGCTCCAATCTGAGATGCCATGCGTCCTGCGACTTCACTCATAGGGGTGAGCAGTGGCAGGGTATTGTTGACCTCCAGCGTCTCATACGCAATGGCCGTTACCCGACTTTCAATAAGAGCTTTTGCAAGCTCTGGTTCCGCTGCGAGGTGCAGGTAGGTGAACAGGATCAGCCCCGGACGAAAATATCCGTATTCACTGGCAAGTGGTTCTTTCACCTTAATGATCATTTCGGCCTCTGTCCAAACGGACTTGGCATCATTCCGAATCTCAGCACCCGCAGCTTGATATTCATCATCCGTGAATCCACTGCCGATGCCTGCGCCTTGTTCGATCATTACTTGGTGACCGGCTCTGATGAAATCAGCAGCCCCGGCCGGAGTCATTGCTACACGATTTTCATTATTTTTGATTTCTTTGGGAATTCCGATTCTCATCGCCATGCACCTCGTCCATTTATTGGTTGTTAGCTTATACTACAAGTTTATGACCTGGATAATCGTTTTGCACCTTACCTGATGTCTAATTTTTAGGAATACAACTCAACATAATGTCGAAAAAGACTGTTCAGGACATTTGTCCATGGATTATAATGTAAGAAAAAATAACACGAAGAGGGATCGCCATTGCAAAATGATCGCGTGTTTACCATCAGAGATATCCTAGCACGTCCGGTATTTGGCCGCGCAAGGCTTGCGGCAGGGAAGGATGGAGTGAACCGGCAGGTTGGCTGGGTTCATGTTCTGGAGATTACGAATGTATCTCCATTCGTAAGCCCCCATGATCTTATTTTATCCACTGGGCTGTGGCTTCAATCGGAAGAAGGGCGTGAAGAGTATCTGCTCCAGCTCATTGGCAGTGAGGCTGCGGGGCTGTGTGTGGAGTTTGGTACCAGCATCAACGGAATTCCCGAAGAACTGATTGAACTGGCGGATAGACACCAGTTTCCGCTAATCGTGTTTGAACAACCGGTCCGTTTTGTCGAGATCACACAGGATATTCACTCTCTGCTTATTAATCATCAGCATCAACTGCTGAAAAGTCTGGAAGCTTACTCCCGTCAGCTTCAGCAGCGAACATTACAGAGTACGGATATGTCTGCAGTGCTCAACCTGCTGCATGAGTACGCTGCTAAACCGGTGGTGTATATCTCGTCCATGGAACCCGGCAGATTTGTACCTGAACTGGCTCCAGAGATGGAACAAACGATCTATACCTGGTATGAACAAGAGGTAGAGCACCTGGATCTGAATGATTCTGACACCGAATTATGGTTCCACATGGATGAAGAGAAGGTTCTGCTATGCCACCCGGTCGTCTGTTTCGGGCAGGTGTTCTCCGCTGTAGGCATGATCGTGCATCCGTCCGCTCCTGTGGAGTATCTCAAGCTGTTGCTCGATTATACAGCGAAGGCAGCGGCAGCCCTCACACTTCGTTCCCAGTTCCTTGAAGAGAAGATGGTCCGCAATCAGAACGAGTTGATCCAGGATCTAATGAATGGCAACATTCATCAGGAGGAGCAAGCTCAGACCAGAATGGGACTTCGTTTATTGGTGAAGGGACAGTATTGGTTTGCTGGAGGGGTTATAGAGATTGAGCATCGGTTGAAGGGTACAGGCCGGGAGCGGATGGAAGCCAATCATCAGGATATTCTTGTCCTGCTTCGATCTTTGCTCAAGAAGAATAATCTGCCCAGCCTGATCATGCTGAAGAACAATCAGGTGTACCTGTGCTGTGCGAAGGAAGCCGTAACTGCTAATGCGCGTCATCAACTGCTGCGCTTGCTGGAAGGAATCACGCTGGATGTGAACCGGTTTGCCAGCCGTAACTTGAAACAAGTCACCATCCATGCGGGATTTGGCAAGTTACGCAGCCGTTTGACCAGCTTGCCGGAGAGTCTTCAGGAGGCCCATCAGGTGATTGAAGTTTCGAGATCGGTAGATCAGATGGGAAATGTTCACTTTTACGAACGTATGGGTATATATCAAATGTTAAAAGCCTTACCCCAATCCTTCCTGCAACCCTTTGTCCAGGATCACTTGGGTGTGCTGATTGAACATGACCAGACGAATCACCTGCGATTGGTAGAAACGCTGGATGCCTATCTGCAGAATTTTGGTTCCAAACGGGATGCTGCTGCCCAGCTGTTTGTTCATCGGCAAACGTTGTACAACAGACTCGAGAAGCTGGAAGAGCTGATGGGACCTGATTACATGGACCAGGAGAGAAGAATCTGTCTGGAGATGGCGCTACTCGCGCATGCGATGATTGAGAATGGACAGTGGCAATCCTCTTGATGGGGTGTTGTGAGATGTAAGACAGACTGTGCATCGTTACACTACCTCGTGCACAGTCTAGCAGTTTTTGCTGATCCGCCGAGTACGTTGTAACGAGGCGGGCAGGTGTTGCAGGGTGGGAGTAGAACGGCGTCCTCGATATAGTTTCGTTTGACCGGAGGATGGTGCCAGTGATAAAGAAGAAGGAGCAGCCAGCCGATATGGGGGTGTTGACCGGTCGGAGCGCTCTCCCGGTTCAGCCTCATTGGCTGCCATTGAAATACCGCTTTGGAGCAGCCATTCATTAAGTCGTTTGGGATTGATTCCGAGTTGTCCGCTCAGATTACAGATATCGAGGTTTTTTCTCACACAAATCCGCCTTTCCTGGAATATCGGGCTGGTAGTAAGGACTGAAAGGGAAGCATGAATTCGAGATCGGTAAATGCTCATGTACATGTTGATTGTAGCTTGATCGGCGGAATGATCCATTATGATAAGAAATAGTGCGGAGGCGTTTATGTATACCTTGTTATACGTTTCCATGTCCGCTGTTTTGAATATTTCCATTAAATTGGCTTTTAACAAGATTCTATCACTTCACATGCAATTGCGCGTCTCAATATAGTCTCATTTTTGAGAGGGCATATTGTATATTAAAAGTACCAGTATCTAGTACGGAGGACATATATGGGAAACAGTAGTGAGGCGAAATACGACAAATATGCTAAGGATGGGAAACGTTTCGTTGGTCGAGCCAAGGAACTAACGGCACTGGAGGCGTGGTTCAATCATCCGGAAGCCCCATTGACCATATTTTCAATTACGGGTATGGGGGGCATCGGTAAATCCTCCTTACTATCAGAGATGTTATCCATATCTCGAGATCAAGGTGCAACGGCAATATGGATGGACGGCCGAGCATGCGGTGCGACCCCTTCCGTCTTTATGGAATATTTGTCCTCTACACTGGGGCTAGAGATACTGGATGGTGAAGGATACCCACGACCACTGAGCCTGCTGAGGAACACTTCAATCGAGAAGCGAATAGTCCTGGCGGTGGATAATTATGAAGAACTCGCTCTGTTGGAAAGTTGGTTCATGGAAGTCTTCATATCCAAACTTCCGTTAAGAGGGATACTTGTCATTCTTGCCTCACGTCCGGAACTGGCATCCGCCTGGCGGACACATCCCCGATTGTATCAGCGGTTTGTACCGATGAGGCTTCAACATTTCACAACGAATGAGATCACGGAGTATATCACGGTGGCGGGTTTACTGAATCGGGGCATGGCAGGCACTATTACGAGAATGACCGATGGACATCCGCTCGGCCTGGCTCTTGCGGTGGAGGCTGCGGATCAGAGACGGAATCTTCCTCAGGCCGAATGGGCTGAGCTATCACACATGATCAGTGCACGATTATTATTGGAACTGACGAATCTCCGTCTACATCCCATGGTGGAGGTACTGACACTGATTGAGACAGCCAATCAGGAATTGTTATCATCTGTACTGGACATGACTGTGACGCAAGAAGACTACCACATGCTGAGACAGATGTCGTTTATCCGTTCCGGCCCAGATGGTCTTGGACTGCATGACATGGCCAGGGTGCATCTGTTGCGGGATTTTCGCCAGCGTGAGCCACATCGGTTGCAGACGATGCGTATCAAGATCGCGAAGTTGCTGAAACCGCTGCATGAACAGGCAGGGGCTCATGAGCGTCGCCAAATCGCCCGAAAGATGCTGCTGCTCTGTCAGGAATCGATGCTTCAATACCGCAAGTACGCAGATGTGTCTCGTGATTCCTTGTTCTCGTCTCTTGAGACGATGAGAAAAGAGGATCTGCCCGCTCTGCACAGCTTGTTACAGCAATGGTGCGAGTACAGCGTGGAACCATGGCAGGCTGTGTCCTATGGCCCCTTTCTGGATGAATTGGCACATCGTTATCCCGAAGGAATCGTATTGATGCGTGACAAGCTTGGGGAGACGATCGCCATGTTCATTACGGTACTTGTGGTAGTAGTGAGCTACTTTTGAAATATTTCCCGAATGAGATGCATGAATGCTTCACTCCACAGGAGCTTGAGAATGACCCGGATCAGAGTGATACTCACTTTGCATTGCTGGCTGCGGCAAGAAACGACGTGCCTGGTTACACACGAGAAGAACTGGTGGGATACATGGCACTGGACCGACTCTCTCTGTTGGGTGATGGCGCGAGAGCGATACTGGTAGCAACGAATCCTCATCTGAAATTGTTCTTGCAGAGCATTGGGTTTCGAATGCGAGGAACACGTACTCGTGTCTGTGACAGATATGAAGATCAGGCTCATGTGCTTGATTTGGATTTGCGTAGTGGGCAGTTCGGAGCCTGGGTCATGTCCCTGCTTGATCCCGAAACCCAAGAGGAACTAATACGGACAGAAACATCGGAGGCAGATCGTGAAGTTTGGACTGAACAGGATGTTCGCAAGATGTTGGGGCATCTTCGTTCTCCGGGAGAATTGCATGAATATGCTAACAGGATCACAGGAGTGAATGATGGTATCCAGTTACAATTGTACATACTGGACTTGCTGGAAGGCAGAGTGCATGGTGTGTCACCGCAGGATCAGATGCTGCTCCATGCAGCCTATTGGACACATGCTGGCAATCCAACTGCCGCAGCCCAGACATGTTCGATGAGTCGGGCGACATTTTATCGCCATCTACGAACAGCGCTGATCCGCCTAGCACGGATTTTGTAGTTTTTTCGATCCATTATAATGACAAGAAGAGGCTGGTCATAGACCAAGCCTCTTCATGCGATTATAGAGCGTTGCCCTGGAGATGCCGAGTTGTTTCGCAAGTGTTCGTTTGTTGCCACCTGCGGCTTCCAGATATTGAATTAGAAGTTGCGCTTCATAGGTGTCCATTTTTTGCTGGTAGGTATCATCCGAATCTCCCACATTCGCAGCAATTCGAGAGTCTTGTTCCGTTTCCGTTGAATATTCCCGTTCCTCGTGTTCGCTGTTGGGATGTAAATGAATTCTCGATGTCAACTGCACTTCGGGCTGTTCTTGCAGGTCGATGGAAGTGAGGGTATCAGGCAGGTATTCCGACTTGACCTCCCCATCTGTGGTCAGAATGGTCAGGCGTTCAATTACATTTCTTAATTCTCGTACATTGCCCGGCCAATCATACTGGAACAACAGCTTGAACACTTCGGGTGGAACCAGTTCAATATGGCGGTTATAGAGCAACGAGAACTCTTGTAGGAAAGTCTGGGTTAATTCGTATATATCTTCCTTGCGCATACGCAGGGGAGGGATGATGAGATTGATGACGTTAAGCCGATAATACAGATCCTCACGAAATTGATTACGGGCAATCATGCTGAGCAGGTTCTGATTGGTTGCTGCAATAATACGGCAGTCAGCCTGCTTCATACGTGTTCCCCCCACAGGAAAGTAACTTTTCTCCTGCAATACCCGAAGTAGCTTCACTTGTAGTTCCAATGGCATCTCACCGATCTCATCCAGAAAAAGGGTCCCCCCTTCGGCAAGCTCGATCTTTCCCTTTTTGCCTTTGGGATCAGCGCCAGAGAATGCGCCTTTCTCATAGCCAAATAACTCACTTTCGAACAAGGAAGCGGGAATTGCTCCGCAATTAATCGCGATAAATGGTGCCGTCTGCAATTCACGAAGATCATGAATAGCTTTGGCGAATAACTCCTTGCCTGTGCCGCTCTCTCCGAGAATGAGTACGGTTGCTGAGGTGGTGCTAATCTTGCGGATGGTATCCAAACACTGATGAATCACCGGGCTGCTGCCTTTGATGCGAGCAAATGGATCTGTGTCAGGGCGTAGTCTGGCAACGGCTTTCTCCAGATGTTGAACTTTGGATGTCATATGTAATAATTCCTGATGCAGTCGAATCTCCGTTGTAATATCCACTTCTGCAGCTACTGCGCCCACAATGCGTCCATCCAGTTGAACCGGGCGGGCATTGATCAGAGCGAACAGATCCGGTCTCGGCTGATGTTGTTTGCGATAGACCGTTTCACCGGTATATAACGTCTTGAGGGACTGAAGTCGGTCGGGCGGAAAAAAGTTTGCGGCAGGCTGTCCGATAATATCATGTTTGCTGATTGAAAATACATGCTCCGCACCAGATGTCCAGTAGGCCACCTTAGCTTCTTCATCGATTAAGGTCAGGGCTGAACCTGCAGTTTCCAATGTAGTCTCAAAATAGGCTTCCATCAGCTGATGCGCATGCATCATGGCATGCAGGACATCGGACACCACGATATATCCCAGTATGGGTCCTTCATCCTGAATGAGCAGATAAGAAGATGTGTCGAATAAGGAGAGGGCATCTACCAGCGATGTTGATGAAGGGATGCAGGGCGTGGGGAGACCTGTATCCAGAGTACCCATATCTGTACGCAATAAAGACATTAAATCTGGAAGTAGATGTTTCATCGGTATCACCTCAGTTTGAGCATGACTTTCAGAACTATATCTGTTACAGGGAATTCTTACGATATGAGTAAATGGAAATATCTGAGTGAGATAGTTATCCATATTATAGCTTTCAAAGTGAAGAGTGTATAGATTTTTTGACATGAATCATACATAATGCAATCGAAAATAGTGGTTGATTTTGTTTTGTACAACTAGAATGCGCTTTCAATTTTATTATATGAGTTTATTTTATGAATGATAATAAGTAAATGGGATTACGAGTCAGGTATGAGTTGTTAAATCTGACATTCAATTTGAAGCGAAAAGTTACTTTTTTTCAAGATTATAAGTACAGGACTAAAACATTCATGAACGTGACAACATCAGTTCGTTAATCTCATCTCGTTTACTGGGTAGGAATAAGTGATTCACGTATTGCCCCTCAATTTGTCCACACCATTAGTAATCGTCTGAATAATACTATTTAATAAATGAATTCAATCAAAGGAGAGTGAATTATGGCTATTCTCTCAACTGGACCCATTGAGAATAATATTTCAGGGATAACGGGTATCCGACCGACTCAATTCGTTACAGTCAAAATCGATAATCGGAATGCGACAGATGTCTTCACAGTACTTCTTTTGGGCTATTACCTTAATGGGGTCAGGACGTTATATGTAGAAGAAATGCTCACTGTATTGCCTAACCAGGTCATAACCAAAGACTATGCTGGGAATTTTGACGCTTTCGAGTTTGTATTTTCAACCGCAGATGCGGCTGCTCTGGAAGCGCAAATTTCCGTTTGGGGCAAGAATTCCGAAGGCGAGTTGGTGACCGCTCACCGATTGGTTTCGCAGGAGTTGCTGGGTGAAACTATAGGGGCGGTAGGCGTAACTGGTGCTACCGGAGCAAGAGGTGTCACCGGAGTTACAGGAACGACAGGCGTCAGTGGAATAACGGGATCAACGGGCGCTACTGGAGTAACGGGAACGACAGGTGTCACTGGAGTAACAGGACCGACAGGTGTCACTGGAGTAATGGGACCGACAGGTGATACCGGGGTGACTGGACCGACAGGTGTCACTGGAGTAACGGGACCGACAGGTGATACCGGGGTTACCGGAGCAACAGGGGTCACTGGAGTAACGGGAGCGACAGGTGATACCGGAGTTACCGGAACGACAGGTGCCAGTGGAGTAACAGGAGCGACAGGTGATACCGGAGTTACCGGAGTGACAGGTGTCACTGGAGTAACAGGAGCAACAGGTGTCACTGGAGTAACGGGACCGACAGGTGATACCGGGGTGACTGGACCGACAGGTGTCACTGGAGTAACGGGACCGACAGGTGATACCGGGGTTACCGGAGCAACAGGTGTCACTGGAGTAACGGGAGCGACAGGTGATACCGGGGTGACTGGACCGACAGGTGTCACTGGAGTAACAGGAGCAACAGGCGTTACTGGAGTAACAGGGCCGACAGGTGAAACCGGGGTTACCGGAGCAACAGGCGTCACTGGAGTAACAGGAACAACAGGTGATACCGGGGTTACCGGAGCAACAGGCGTCACTGGAGTAACAGGGCCGACAGGTGATACCGGGGTTACAGGAGTGACAGGTGTCACTGGAGTAACAGGAGCAACAGGCGTTACTGGAGTAACAGGGCCGACAGGTGATACCGGGGTTACCGGAGCAACAGGCGTCACTGGAGTAACAGGGCCGACAGGTGATACCGGGGTTACCGGAGCAACAGGGGTCACTGGAGTAACAGGAACAACAGGTGATACCGGGGTTACCGGAGCAACAGGTGTCACTGGAGTAACAGGACCGACAGGTGATACCGGGGTTACCGGAGCAACAGGGGTCACTGGAGTAACGGGACCGACAGGTGATACCGGGGTGACTGGACCGACAGGTGTCAGTGGAGTAACGGGAACGACAGGGGTCACTGGAGCAACCGGAGCAACAGGTGTCATTGGAGTAACGGGAACAACAGGTGATACCGGGGTGACTGGACCGACAGGTGTCAGTGGAGTAACAGGAGCGACAGGTGATACCGGGGTTACCGGAGCAACAGGGGTCACTGGAGTAACAGGAGCGACAGGTGATACCGGGGTTACCGGAGCAACAGGCGTCACTGGAGTAACAGGGCCGACAGGTGATACCGGAGTTACCGGAACGACAGGTGCCAGTGGAGTAACAGGAGCGACAGGTGATACCGGGGTTACCGGACCGACAGGTGTCACTGGAGTAACAGGGCCGACAGGTGATACCGGGGTTACCGGAGCAACAGGCGTCACTGGAGTAACAGGACCGACAGGTGATACCGGGGTTACCGGAGCAACAGGTGTCACTGGAGCAACCGGTACAGCTGGGCAAGGGTTGTCCTCGTACGCCTATATTTTTAATACTTCAGCTCAAACTGTAGCTATTGAAGCGGATGTAATCTTCGACAGCAACACAAATCTTACGGGTATTACTCATACGCCCAATACCGCTGGAATTATTATTGGCAATGCTGGGGACTATGCGGTGTTTTTCAATGTTGCAGGTGTGCAGGCAAACCAGTTCACCCTTTATCAAAACGGAGTCCCTTTAGGTGGTAGTGTCTACGGTTCAGGAGCTGGCACTCAGCCGAATCCAGGAATGATCATTATCACTGCCGCTCCAGGCGATATCCTGACATTACGGAATCATTCCAGTGCATCAGCTGTTGGTCTGCAAACACTAGCAGGTGGAACACAGACCAATGCTAATGCTTCTATTCTTATTCAACAGTTAAGCAGTTAAATCAATCGGTTTATCTATGAAGCAGAACAAGGAATTGACTGCCTGAAGGAGGGGGTTATATGGCTGTTCTATCAACGGAACCTATTGACAATAATCCGGTCCTTGGTGTGTATCCATCGACGGTGAGGAATGTGAATAGGGACTTGGTTAATAGCTCAGATCCTTCAAATATTCGGCTATATTTTGAATGGCGGTAGAACGTTGTATGTAAATGAGTTAATCGAAGTTTTGCCTAACCAAGTAGTCACCAGGAATTATACTACAAACTTCGTTGCCTATGAGTTCTTATTCAACGTCAGTGGTCTAGCTGCCAATGTGACTGAGATTTCGGTATGGGGGAAGACATCTTCCGGTGAACTGGTAGATGCGCATCGATTCGTATCTGCGGAGCCATCAGGTTCGGGAGGATGAGAGATTAAGAACGTTGGCGAGACAGCTCAATGGAAAGTGATTCCATGTAGCAAGGGGATTCCGAGCTTCCAATTGAAGTGTCCAGAAAAATAGACATTCAAATTAAGGATGCTTATTTTTTAGACATTAGTAAATCGTAGTGCGAGAGGGGACATTCCTCTGGACTGCTGTATGGACAGTAAAAACCATGTTGCCGAAAATGGCAGCATGGTTTTATTTTTATCGTTGTAAGTTAGTTATATTAATACACACCGCAATTAGCGGAACATGTTCTTAACGACCATCCAGAGATTAGCCGGTTTCTCGGCCAAACGGCGGGTGTAGTACGGATACCACATGGTGCCATAAGGTACGTAACAGCGAATGCGATAACCTTCTTTGGCGAGACGTTCCTGTTCACTCATACGCAGACCGTATAACATCTGAAATTCAAAGGCTTCCGGCGAAATTCCCCGATCCTTGGCGTATTGTTTCGTCCAGTTAATGATGTGATCGTCATGCGAGGCAACCGCTGTGTAGACGCCCTGATCGAGATGATGGCGAATCATCGTTTTGAATTGATGAATGACTTCAGAAGCATTCTGATAGGCAACAGATCCAGGTTCCTTATAAGCTCCCTTGACCAGACGCAACCGGATGCCTTCCCGAATCATATCACGCGTATCTTCCTCCGTACGATGAAGGTAAGCTTGCAATACTGTGCCTGTATTGTGAAGTCCTTCGGCGTGCAGTCTGCGCACAATGTCCAGAGTCGCTTGAGTAAATGGACTGTCTTCCATATCGATTCGGACAAACAGATCATGCAGCTTGGCTTGTGCAGCTACCGTACGGATATTTCGATAACCCTCTTCAGGGTCGAGTGCGAGGCCCATTTGGGTAGGTTTCAGCGAGACGTTGGAGTCGGCCTTCTCACGTGCAATGCCTTCGACCAGTCGTACATACTCGTCTCTGTATAATGCCGCTTCGCTTAAACGGGTAATGCCTTCGCCCAGATGATCGAGCGTAGCCATAATGCCTTTGTGGTTGAGTATGCGGATCTCTTCGAGAGCTTCCTCCAAGGTATTGCCTGCGATGAACTTGCCTGCCAGCTTTTTGCCGTATTTGATGGACAGGTTCTCCACAGCTTTGTTGCCTGCCACAGTCAACAAGGTTTTACGATATATTTCCGTTCCTACACTCATCTTTGTTTCCTCCTTGTGCATTGTGCATCATTCGATTCAACTCGGTTGAATTCTGCTTTTTGTATTTCTTTATAGAAGCAAGAAGCGTGCCAGAACAGCGAAGATCCCATTTTTATTTTCCAAAGAAAATATTTCAGTTCCAAACGGAGTTGGCACGGATTTTGCTACATATATTTGATGATGAGTAACATGCATATCAATTCAGGCGAGCAGCCAGTGAACCCAACATCCTGAAGGAGGAATCATTTATGAATATCCCTTTTGTTAACGAACCATTCACACCCTTTGCGATCCCGGCGAACCGGGAAGCATTCGAAGACGCACTTCGTCAGGTAGAAGCTGAACTTGGGCAGGAATATCCAATTATTATTGGGGGGCAAAAAATAACAAGTAGCCGCACGTTAACGTCCGTGAACCCGGCAGCCAAGAATCAGGTTGTCGGAACCATTCACCAGGCCGATCAGGAATTGGCTGAAAAGGCCATCCAGACCGCGGCGGAGACATTCCACACCTGGAAACATACTGACCCGAATGAACGGGCCCGTTATCTGTACAAAGCAGCTGCTATTATGCGTCGTCGCAAGCATGAGTTCTCGGCATGGATGGTCTATGAAGCTGGCAAGACCTGGCCTGAAGCAGATGCGGATACAGCCGAAGCCATTGATTTTATGGAATTCTATGCACGGGATATGCAGCGACTGAGTGAACCGCAGCCCCTCGTGCGGATTGCAGGGGAAGATAACGAGCTGAGTTATATACCTCTGGGCGTTGGTGTTGTCATTCCACCTTGGAACTTCCCGCTGGCCATTATGGCAGGCATGACTTCGGCTGCACTGGTATCTGGCAACACGGTGGTCTTGAAGCCTGCCAGCACAACGCCGGTGATTGCGGCAAAATTCATGGAACTGCTCGCAGAAGTTGGCTTGCCGGATGGTGTAGTGAACTTTTTACCTGGACCAGGCAGTGAAGTTGGCGATTATCTTGTGGATCATGCGCTTACCCGATTTATCAGCTTCACCGGTTCCAGAGATGTAGGACTGCGAATTAATGAACGTGCAGCCCGTACTGCTCCGGGTCAGAAATGGATCAAGCGAGTTATTGCAGAGATGGGTGGCAAAGATTCCATCGTTGTAGACAGCGACAGCGATCTGGAACTGGCTGCAGAGTCCATTACCGCTTCGGCATTTGGTTTCTCAGGACAGAAATGTTCGGCGTGTTCCCGTGCCATTATTCATAAGGATGTATATGATGAAGTATTGCAAAAAGTGATTGTACGGACACAGAAACTGACGATGGGCAGTCCACTTGAAGTTGGCAGTCAGGTCGGGCCGGTTATCGATGACAAGGCATATGCGAAGATCACGGAATATATTGAAATTGGCAAGGGTGAGGGGCGTCTTGTGCATGGTGGCGGTACAGGGAACGTTGAAGGGTATTTCATTGAGCCAACCATTATTGCGGATGTGGACCCGAAAGCACGAATTGCTCAAGATGAGATTTTTGGACCGGTACTTGCTTTCATCAAAGCAGAATCCTTCCAGGATGCACTGGATATAGCCAATAATACGGATTATGGCCTAACTGGCGCGGTGATCTCACGTAATCGTGAACATCTGGAACAGGCAAGACGCGAGTACTTCGCGGGTAATCTGTACTTCAACCGGAAATGTACCGGGGCACTGGTAGGCACGCATCCATTCGGCGGGTTTAACATGTCGGGCACGGATTCCAAGGCAGGTGGAAGAGACTATCTGCTGTTGTTTACACAAGCGAAGCTGGTATCGGAGAAATATTAGAAAGATTATTATAATTCAGCTAAAAGAGTGCTTACAATCGCTTGAATAGTATGCTATTATCCCTGCAAATACTTTTGTGTTCGTATAAGAAAAACAGAGGTTTATTGCCCAGCAATGCTTAAGGAGGGACACGGATGTTAGGTGTTCAGTTGGTACAGGAACAACGTATTCGGCTGTCCATCACGCCGGAGATGAAACAATCCTTTCATTTGCTAACCATGTCTGGTCAGGATCTGACCCGTTATTTGCAGGATGCCGCAGATGAAAATCCAGTGCTTGAACTGGAAGAACAAGCGGCGCCCCTTGCCAGGATCCCGCGGCGAATGGATCAGCGTAGTTATGCTTCCTATGATCCGTTGCTTCAGGCCAAAGGTGCCGAACCTACACTGGAACAATTGCTGATTGCACAGATTCGGATGATGACCATCCCAGATAAATTGGAAAATATATCAATATACTTGGCAGGGTGTGTTAATGATGATGGGTATCTGACGGTTGAGCTGTCAGAGGTGCAAGCAGCGTTTGGACTGCCTATGAATGAAATTACAGCGGGACTAGAACTTCTCCAGTCGCTGGACCCCGCAGGTGTAGGGGCGCGGAACCTGCAGGAATGTCTGCTGCTCCAGATCAGGCGTGATCCATCGGCTGTTCTGTACGCTGAACACATGGTAGAAGCGGGATTGGGATCACTGGTTCCTTTTCACCCAGGTAGAACAGGAAATCGATTAGGAATGACTTCACGTGAAGCCCAGGCTGCCTATGACTATATTACACGTCTCGACCCCAAGCCTTGCCGATCCATCGGATGTACGGAACGACCGCATTACATTATTCCGGATGCCATTGTTGGATTGCGTAATGGTGAGGCCCATTTCAGTCTGCATGCGGCAGGTAACCCTCGTGTATCCATGAATGAAGCCTGCACCCGCTGGATCAGGGATGAGGCACCGGACGAAATCTGGTCTACCCGTGCGGCAGAGGCGAGGGCGATCATTCGTAGTGTGCACCTGCGGCGCAGAACATTAATGCGTGTGCTGGCAGCCGTGATGGAAGAGCAGAAGCGCTTTTTGACCAGTGGACCTTCCGCGATAAGACCGCTTAATCTGGCTGTTATTGCCGAGAAGATTGGCATGCATGAATCAACGGTAAGTCGTGCGGTCAATGGTAAATACATTGACACTCCGCATGGTGTATATGAACTCAGAGCTTTTTTTGCCTCGGGAATCGGCACAACGTCAGGGGATAAAACATCTGCCTCAGCGGTGAAACGGAGATTAAAAGAAATCATTCGCACGGAACAGACGCAGCGGCCGTACTCGGATCGTCATTTGGCCACACTGCTCGCCGAGGAGGGAATTGTCATCTCCCGCAGAACGGTTGCCAAGTACAGGGAGGAGCTTCAGATTCTGCCTTCCCTTGAGCGTAAACGATGGGATTAATGGAGTAGCTGGCGTCATATCATCTCTGAATACAAGAACCCCCGCGAACCGGATGAACGGTTTGCGGGGGTTCTTGTTATATTATCGCTATTCAGGTTCCTGTATTAGATTATCTAATTTCCTACAAGCGTTCCATATTACGCAGGAAGTGTTCTCCGGCAATACCTGGTGTCGTCATCTGTTCCGGATGAAGGATCTCTTCCAGTTCATCCAGAGTCAGCAGTCCGCGTTCCAAAATAATCTCCTGCAAGGAAAGTCCAGTCTTGAGCGCTTCCTTTACGATGGATGCTGCCACATTATAACCTAAGTGCGGGTTCAACGCCGTAACCACACTGAAACTTTGCTTCATGATTAATTCACAGCGCTCACGGTTAGCTTCCATCTCTTCTACGGCATAACGTGTGAAGACATCAATGCCGTTATTCATAATTTTCAGCGATTGCAGCAGATTGAATGCAATAACCGGGCCCATAACATTCAGCTCGAATTGGCCAGCTTCACACGCCATGCAGATCGTATGGTCATTACCCATCACCTGGAAAGATACCTGGTTAATGACTTCCGCCATAACAGGGTTAACTTTGCCCGGCATAATGGACGATCCTGGCTGACGCGGTGGCAGACGTAATTCATTAAATCCTGCACGCGGACCTGAAGCCATCATGCGAATATCATTACAGATTTTGGACAGGCTGACCGCACATACCTTCAACGCCGCCGAAAGTTCCAGATAGGCATCCGTATTCTGCGTTGCATCCACGAGATCTTCAGCCGTTTGTAATGGTAGTCCGGTAACGTCGGACAGATGTTCCGTAACTTTGACGATATATTCGGGTTTGGCATTAAGTCCTGTGCCGACCGCAGTTGCACCCATGTTAATGGTAAGCAGGCGGCGATTAGCGAATTCAAGACGCTCGATATCCCGTCCAATTACGCGGGCATAAGCTCCGAATTCTTGTCCAAGGCGAATAGGCACCGCATCCTGAAGATGGGTACGGCCAACCTTCACCACATCGTTGAATTCCACTTCTTTTTTACGGAACGCATCCTGTAGTCTTTTCATCGTTGCCAGTAACGTCTCGGACAGTCGGTACGCCGCAATACGCAGTGCTGTGGGCACCACGTCATTAGTCGATTGGGACATGTTCACATGATTATTGGGATTGCAGTGGAAGTAATCTCCCTTATTCTGCAATAACAGTTCGAGTCCGCGATTGGCCAAAATTTCGTTCATATTCATATTCATGGAGGTGCCTGCACCGCCCTGAATGGAGTCTACAATAAAATGATCATGATGATGGCCTTTCATCATTTCTTCAGCTGCCATGACAATCACATCGCCAATTTTGCTTGGTAGCATTTTCAGTTCCATATTCGTAACTGCCGCTGCTTTTTTCACCGCAGCCAAAGCTGTGATCAGCTCCCGGTGTACCGGCACGCCGGTAATTGGGAAGTTTTCCACGGCCCGTACCGTCTGAATTCCGTAATAAGCATAAGCCGGGATTTCTTTTTCACCGATAAAATCTTTCTCCGTCCTTGTGGACATTGTAGACATTTCGTTCGCCTCCAGTGGCATCCAATAAATAGGTCAGCTCCGGCTATGCCGAAGCGCACTCAGTATATCATTTAAGCAAAATGGATGCCAAGCTAAATCATTTTGTCTGATTTGCCGATAATAATTTAAATTAGGGATTTACTTTACACGCAGTCATCATTAAAGGGGGCTGAAAAGCTTGTCTTATCCATTATGCACTACATGGTAGAGAAGTCATGCATGGACCATAAGCAAGGCGTAGATAGAACGTTTTCAGTGATGTATGTCACATGATATTTGGTACATGATTGGTAAAATAGGAAAAAAGGACTACGGGGTGTGAATATGAAATGGACTTTAGGCGCAAAGACAGTCGCGGGTTTGGTACTGATCTCAATTATTACGTACGGAACTAGCGGCTTTTTTATATTTTTCCTCCAGGACTGGCTCTCATTCAACATGCCAAGCTGGTTGTATATCTCCATCATCCTTGTTATGGGGGTGTGTTGGAACGGAATTCTCGGGTGGTTCGCCTCTCGCTGGCTGACTCGCCCGATTGTTCAGCTTTCTCGTGCGGCACAACAAGTTTCATCCGGGGATCTCACAACCGAGATTCCGCAGCGACGTGCGCAGGATGAACTTACTGTATTATATGATGCTTTTCGCGTAATGGTTTCTAATCTCAGAAGTATTGTAAACGATATTGCGGACAGTACACGGACCACATCACAGAATGCCCAGTCCCTTAGTGAAGCGATTACCCAAGCTGCCGAGCAGATCGAGATGATGTCGGAAGCGGTAGATCATATTGCGGTGGGAGTAGAAGAGCAGAAAGTCACTTCCCATCAGTCCCTGATCACTGCGGATGAGATGTTGAACGATTTCCAGCGTATGCACAGCCAATCCATGGGGATGACAGAGATGTCTGGTCAAATGGAACGATCGGTGGATCATACGAAGCAGACCTTTTCATCACTGATGAAAGGAATGGACGAGCTGGCCGAATCTCACAATCGTTCCCGCGACATTATGCTGTTGCTGGAAAAGGAAGCTTCCGATATCGAAGTGATTACCCAATCTGTCAAAAACATTGCTGAGGAAACAGGACTGCTTGCCCTGAATGCTTCCATTGAGGCAGCACGAGCCGGCGAAGAAGGTTCAGGTTTTGCAGTCGTGGCACAGCAGATCCGTAAGCTGGCAGACGAGAGTAAGGAATCGGTGCATCGTATTAATGAGCTGATCAGTCGTGTGCAGCAGCGGATCAGGGAGACGGCACAACTGTCTCATGAGCAGCATGGTCTGGTGGTTAATGAATCGGAGCGGACCATCTCTGTGGATCAGACGTTGCATGAACTGACAGGTACGGTGGAAGTATTCATGAAGGGTGCACATGATATTGGTTCCAAGATTGCAGAACAGACAGGCCGGGTGGAACAAACGCATGGTCATGTGAAGAAGATCCAGGGTAAAGCCGGATCGTTCTCGGATGAGGCAAGACGAATCATGGATGCCGCACACGAAGAGACAGCCATCATGGAGGAGATTTCATCCTCGGCTGAAGAACTAAGACAGTTAACCGATCGATTAATGGACAAAACCAAAGCATTCCGGATGCAGCCTTGAGCTGTGTTCGGAATTTTTTTTGCTTTGTGAGAACCATTTTGACTTAGGAATTTGCTTATTCTGGTTAAAGCCGAACGTTCTTTCGTGAAAACAGAAATTTGTAAAGATTTTTTTTTGAAAGATTAACAAATTCGCAACTTGCAGGCGATAAATGAAGATATAATAAGATTATCACAACAGAAGAAGGAGCCCAGTATATTGAAAACTTGGACAGGTATCCTGCTGATGATTATTTTGGCGGTAGCTACGATTAGTACAACTTCAGCTGCCAGAACCATGAATGAATCACAAAAACAGCTTAACATAGATGATCAATCCAGCCAGACCGAAGTGGTCGAGGCTTCTAATATAGATAATATGCATGACACAGCGAAGACAACGAAGGAATCAATTCCCGTGAAAGAGGAGAACGTTTCGGTTGCACCTGAGAATGAAAATGTCAGATTATACCCTATGAAAGTTGAGGGTTCAGGATATATATATAACGGAATGATTTTGGAAGTGGACGGCAAGACGCGAGAATTCAGTGATTGGCAGGGAGAAGGTGGGTCTTACAAACCCGAAGTACACGAGCTGGATCTGAATGGAGACGGCCAGAAAGAGATTGTTGTTTTGTACACGGAAGGTCATGGAACAGGTATTTATTTGGGACAAGCACGTATTGTTGATCCGGTGACGCTGGATGAGATGGAGATGCAATCTCTGGATGAGATTGTGAAGGAGCATGTGAATTCGAGAATTAATGTTACATCCAATCGGATCGACATTGACGTTACCGTTGACGGAGTTCCGGCAGAACCCTCTTCGATGGAGGAAGACACGAGTGACGGCGTGTATAACGAAGAACTTAAGTTTGGTGGAGTAACGTATTATAGTCTGGAGAATGGCAAGCTTGTTGTATCGGCATCGGGTGCTTACGGTATGGGGCTGTATGCCGGTGATCTCACATTCGCTTATGAATATAGAGATGGCGAGTGGAAGGCTGTAGATTTGAACTACAGTATGGAAATGTACGAAGAAGAATATTATGAATCCTTTGATTGATATCGCAGTATAGACACCTAGTGTGGCGGGGATTGGCAGTTCTCGTGGTGAAAGTGAAGTATTGCCAGTAAGCAAGTGAAAAAAATATCTCCCTTTCTGTTTTGACGGACAGAGAGGACAGGGCGAGGCTGAAAAAAATCGAGACATACAGCCTCGTTTTGTGCTGCCCAGAGAAAATATAAAATAGATCAAATCAAAACGATTACCGGCTCTGCCTTACCCGGATCATCTCCGGAATGCATAAGCGATAATCGTTTTTATTTGCTTGTACAGATGTATAGAGAACGCTAGTCAGATTCGCTTAGCGGATGACGGTGTCCAGCGGTTTGAGATTGGCTTCAATCTCGGCACGGCGACCTTCAAGGAATGGTGGCAAGGCAAGCGATTCTCCCAGATGTGCCAATTCTTCGTCTGTATCGAATCCCGGACCATCGGTGGCCAGTTCGAACAGTATACCGTTTGCTTCACGGAAATACAGGGAACGGAAGTAGAAGCGGTCTACAAAACCGGAGTTAGGGAATTGGAAGTTATGAACCCGTTCCACCCATTGTTTGAGTTCTTCCTCATTATCCACGCGGAAAGCAACATGGTGCACACTGCCACGTCCAGGACGTTCTTGGGCAAGGTCATTTCGTTCTTCAACATGTACTTCGGAGCCGCTGCCACCTTCGCCCGATTCAAAGACCAGTACATCAGGTTGACCTGGAGTAAAGGCAGGGTAGCTTCCTTTCGCTCTGAAACCAAGCAGTTCGGTAAGAACCGGAGCGGTAAGGGAGGCGTCTTTTACCGTAAGATGGATGGGGCCCAAGCCTACAATGCCATATTCAGCAGGTACAGGGCTCTGATCCCACGGTTTGCCACCAGCAACACCTGTATTGTGCTCATCCGAGACCAGAATCAGACGTTGTCCTTCAAAGTCTGTGAATGAGAGCGTGGCACGGCCGCCCCGTTGAACAATCTCTCCATGATCAACTTCGAATTCGTCAAAACGCTGTTGCCAGTACGTAAGAGCCTTATCATTAGGAACACGGAGTGACGTTCCTGATATACTGTTCACGCCTTCACGAGTCTGTCCGGCCATCGGAATCTCGAAGAAGGTAAGCTCGGTACCCGGATTGCCTTTCTCATCACCATAGAAGAGATGGTATACGGACACATCGTCCTGGTTGACTGTTTTCTTAATGAGGCGAAGCCCCATGATATTAGTGTAGAAATGATAGTTCTGATCGGCGTGTGCGGTTAGTGCTGATACGTGGTGAAGTCCTTTGATTTGCATATAAATTCCTCCTGGATGAAATGATTTAGTGTAAACGTGTAGCTGAACATCATGTGAGTGTGTTTTTAATTTATTGTCTATTGAGAAAGTTACTAACTTTTAGTGTGTTTTGTTCCTGAATTTATCTTAACATAAAGATATTTAAATTACAATCCTTATTTAGAATTCCAACTGGACAGTAATTTCATTCAATGGCAAAATGAAAAAGTTAACATTAAAGAGAGATAATGTTGGTGAGATGATTACAAAGGAGAGAAGAGATGCATGACGTATCCACCATGGCTGGACCCGTATGATGCTGAGCTGTTTATTCTGTTCTCCACTTCACATATCGTAACCATTAGCTTAATTGCAGTACTGATTGCGCTGTTGTTTTTACTTCGACACCGGCTTCGATTGTGGTCAGAGAGGGCACGCCTTACACTGCGGATTGTTCTCGCTTGTATCATGTTGGGTTGTGAAATCGTGCTGCAACTCTGGTACATATATGGCGGTGTGTGGAGCCTGCAGACATCACTGCCACTCGAACTATGCAGTTTGTCTTTGTTATTATCGGGGGTGTTATTACTCACACGCAGTCGTTGGTTATATTCGGCACTGTTGTTCGCAGGCATCGCAGGAGCCCTTATGGCCATTCTTACTCCTAATTTGGGCTATGCGTTTGCACATTTTAGATTCATTCAATTTTTCGTCGCTCATGCCTGCATCATTCTCGCTTTACTCTACATGACGTGGGTGGAACAGCTGCGACCTAGCTGGAGATCTGTAGCGGGATCGATGATATTTATGAACGTAGCAGCACTGTTCGTATATATTGTAGATATTCTGCTCAATGCGAATTATATGTTCCTGAGATACAAGCCGAGTACACCTTCGGTCCTGGATATGCTGGGGCCTTATCCCATGTACATCCTTGGGGAAGAGGTTCTGGCACTGGTGTTGTTTTCGCTGATGTATGTTCTGCTTTTTGCCATTCCGGACCGGTTGAATCATCGTATGAAAAAGGGGAAAAGCCCCGCGGTTTAGAGATAATCCTTGTAGTTGCGCCTGCTCCGTATGATTACTAACTGTGCATAAATAAAACATCCCGCAGTAATCTGATTCGTTCAGATCGCTTGCGGGATGTTCTGCTGTTGTCCCTGAAACGGGACAACTTTATGTTGATGTTAACCGCGGAGCAAAGATTCTGCACCATCCACGTAGATTCGTGTACCTGTAACATGGGAAGCTTCATCGGAAGCGAGGAACAGTACCAGGTTAGCCACTTGCTTCGATGTTCCAGGTTCGCCCTTGAGCGGATGTTCATGTCCTTCAGGGAATTCAACAGGAATCTGTACTTCTTTCAGATCATCCGACGGATAGGTGTTATCATCGATGTTGGTATCGATAGCTCCTGGGCAGACGGCGTTTACGCGAATCTTATAACGAGCCAGTTCCAGTGCAGCCATCTTCGTAAATGCGGTTTGCCCTGCTTTGCTGGAAGCGTATGCAGAGAATCCGATCCCTGAGAAGACCCGATTACCGTTAATGGAACTGGTGATAATGATGCTGCCGCCATGTTCTTTCAGATGGGGAATTGCATATTTGACGGTTGCGAAGGTTCCGCGCATATTGATCTCCATCGTCTGGTCCCAGTCCTCAATTTCCATCGTTTCGATTGGGGCCATCGTGCCGTTAATGCCGGCATTTGCAAATATGATATCCAGTTTACCCGCTTCAGCAGCGGCCTGATTGATCGCCTTCTGTACATTGTCCGGTTTGGAGATGTCACACTCGATCACATAAGCTTCTCCACCAGCTTTTTCAATCGTCTGCTTGGTTTCCTCTGCATTTTCGGGTGTACGATCCAGCATGTACACTTTGGCCCCATGCTCGGCGAAACGAATAGCGGTAGCCTGACCAATACCCGATCCACCTCCGGTTACAATCGCCACTTTGCCTTCCAAACGTTGTTCTGTCATCTCTGATCCCTCCATGAGTTAGATTATCGTTGTACGCTCTACTTCTAACATACCCGGCTCAAGACGCGTGAATCATATGTGTATATATCAAAAAGAACAGGACCGCAACGCGGCCCTGTTCTGGAACAGATCATCTTCATCATCTGTCTGCTGTGAACTTATTTTGGCATGTGAATGGTGGGAAACTCATTGAGGTCATGCCCGATACTTACTTATGTTTCTTCCAGTCCATTGCGCTGTTATTGAGCAAATATTCGAAATCGTTATCCCGGCGCTTCTGCTCCGCTTGGCGAGCTTCTTCTGCCTGCTGACGTTCCTGCTCTTTAAGAGCCGCTTCGGCAGCCTTGGCTTCATCCGCCTGAGCTTTCAGCTTCTCCAGCACATCACTGCTAAGCAGATCCTTCAGTGTTGTGGGTTTATCCTGTGCTACTGCTGCTTTGGGAGCAGGCGTGCGTTTTTTGGATTTTGCCATAGGAAAATCTCCTTTCCAAACATGAATCAGGTTCCATTTATCGTACAGTAGTCATAGTATATCAGGTTCCCGTAAAGCATTCCATGAATCTGCGGAACAAAAGCAGGAAAACGAGGGTTGCGTGACGAATGAAAACGGGTATAAAATCATATACTATTACCGATACTGCGACTATTCCCTGGAGAAAGGAGTCGTTGTTCGTGGAAGTAAACCGTGGTTTACTGAAAGGGCTTGCATGGGGCGTTGCCTTCAGCTGCCCGTTATGGATTGCGATTATCGGCTGGTTGCGTTTGATGGGATGGATGTATTGAGGATGATGCCGGAAGAGGTCATTTTTTATAAAGTCAATTATGTAACCGTTATCATTAAATAAAGCTCTGCCTTGCGACATTCGCATAGGACAGAGCTTTTGTTTGTTTGAACAGTTCAAAGCAAGCTTTGGGCCTTGGATTTTTATCCAATAGGTAGGGATGTTGATTAAGGCATTTTTACCGGCTCTGGATACTCCAGACCATGGGTATCTACCGTAACTTTTTTCATAACTTGATCGGTATCGGGTTTGTCTTTTATATTGCCTATTTTCTGAGCTGCAATACCATCAACGACTTCCATGCCTTCCGTTACTTTACCGAAGGAAGCATAGGCATTATCCAGATGATCCGCGTCAGCTAACATGATGAAGAACTGGGAGCCTGCCGAGTCCAAATTATCTGTACGCGCCATGGAAATAACTCCGCGAGTATGATTCAGGTGGTTTTTGTGACCGTTGGATGTAAATTCACCCTTAATCGTGTATCCCGGGCCGCCCGAACCTTTCCCATCTGGATCACCACCCTGAATCATGAAGCCCGGAATGACACGGTGAAAGATCAGGCCGTCATAGAAACCCTGATTCGCTAGTGAAATAAAATTGTTCACCGTATTGGGTGCAATTTCCGGATATAGCTCAATGACGATCTTCTGTCCATCTGCCATTTCAATAGTAGCTACCGGATTGGGACCTGTTGGTTCAACTGGAGCTGGTGTTTCCGTAGCCCCGCTCGAAGGGCGTCCACAACCACTAATGACGATAAGCAGCATCGCGAGTACCAGCGAAACTACTGTGTTTTTTTTCCACCGTAAAGACATGAAAATGTTCCCCCTTGCATCTCTGCATGATATATTTTCTCCAAATCTTATTTGGATATTTACCCAACTATCATACCGTTTTTGTGGACAGGATGGCAATGCAGTACATGTGGTTGTGGTGAACAAGGGATGGTCTTCATGGAATCATGGGTGTAAAATAAGGAAAATGCTTCCGCATCGGGGACGTACGGGTCTGTTCCGTCCGCTCCAATACACGGCAGTCCCGGCGTCAGTAACGGAAAGGACGTGTGGGCATGAACTTCTCGTGGAAGCGCAATTTGGTGATATTGTGGATTGGTGTATTTTTTTGCAGCACCGCTTATTCGATCTCGATTCCTTTTTTGCCCCTGTTTCTAAGTGCTGATCTGGGGGTTCGTGATCATTTGGAGTTATGGTCAGGATTGGCCTTCGGTATTACGTTTCTGGCGAGTGCTCTCGTGTCTCCTTTCTGGGGGTCACTGGCTGACAAATACGGACGTAAGCCCATGCTCATCCGGTCGGGATATAGTCTTGCCGTCTTGTATTTAATTAATTACTTCGTGCAGGACCCCTATTCACTGATTGTTGTTCGATTGTTCCAGGGTCTGCTTGCAGGGTTTGTTCCAGCAGCGATTGCCCTGGTAGGCACGAATACACCGGAAGAGAAGACAGGGTATGCACTGGGCATTATGTCTACTGCGGGAGCTACAGGTGGTATTATTGGACCGTTAATCGGTGGCGTGGTGAGCCACTATTATGGCAACCGGAATGCATTTTTGTTTTCGGCCATTGTGGTGCTGGTCTCTGCGATCATTGCAACCTTCTGGGTGAAAGAGGAAAACTTTAACCGGAACAAGGCACGTTCCCACGTCATGGATGATATACGTGAAGCGCGAGCGAATCGGTTGTTTATGACTGTGCTTGGCATGATGGGCATATGTACATTCTCGGTCATGATTCTGGAGCCATTATTGACGGTCTATGTGATGGAGATGGGTGTGCAACCTGATCGTGCCTCACTCAGCTCGGGTATTATTTTCTCGGCGGTAGGTGTAGCAACAGTCATCATGGCACCGCGCTGGGGCAAGATTGGTTCAAGGATTGGATATGGTAAAGTGCTGATCATTGGACTGGTTGGCGGGGCTGTAGGGAACCTTCTGCAGTTCTTCACAACAGGGTATATCGGATTTGGCATATTGCGGTTTGTGTATGGTTTATTTTTTGCAGCTGTATTTCCGGCAATTAACGCCATGATTGTGCAGGCTACCGCATCGAGTTTCAGGGGAAGGGCATTTAGCTTGAATCAGTCTGCTGCCCAAATTGGGACGATGGCGGGGCCGATCATTGGTGGTGTTCTCGGTGGTTGGCTGCCGATTCGCTGGATTTTTATCATTAACGGAGTTGCATTGTTAATCACTGCAATTGTAGCGAAGTGGTCTGGATTGGATCACAAGCTGCCTGGAACAGGTAAGGTTGCTGCAAAGCGGTGACGCTGAATTGCGTACAGAAAGTGGACTGAAGGGTAACGAAAAAAGATGACGCTGTGAAGTTACAGACGTCATCTTTTTTAAGTCTACTAGGGATGGTCATCCGAAGAGGGCCTACGGGAAGTCTTCTCTTTGGGAATGGCATGTTCAACAGCATCACGCTGATCCTCGTCCTCAAGCGCATCTGGAAAAGAATCTTCTGTGAAGAGCCCGAAGTCTGGATCAATATCCCGTTCCGTTACCAGATTATCCGGTTCGTGCTCATGCTCTTTGCGTTCATCTTTCATCGTGTATGCACCTCCTTGTTCAGGATGTCATTACAACTATTAGCGTCGTGGTGGAATGTCGTTCTCCGGTTTGGCGTCTGCACCAGCGCCATTGAGCAGATCCGTACCATGCAATGCATCTGGATCAGGTGCAGCAGGATCAACCGGGCTGTTCGGTTGCAGCAGATCTGCATCGGGTACGGATTCCAGCGGCGTCTCAGCCAAACGTGAATCCAATTCCGGCTCGTCCACAGCCGTTGCTGCTACCGGTGGCAGATTCGAATCTTCCGTGACAATCCGTCTGCCGGAAACCTCGTCAAATGTATCCATATCACCTTTCGGAACTTCCGTCTCTGGTGGAATATCGCGGGACCTCTGATAACGGTCGTAGTAGCGGTCACTTTCTTCGTTACTGATTGGTTTGTCAGACATGAGTAACACTTCCTTTCATTTTGAGTTGCCCAAAAGCTTATTACCCCGTAGTTACCCAAAGCGCTGTATTGTAATCTTGCAAAGGTTATTATCTCCGGGTGTCCACTACGATATGAATGCCTTAGAATTTGGGAAATACATACTTGACCAAGAAGTATAAAAATCCAAAAAAGATAATGATATACGCGGCATATTTAATAAATGTGGAAGCGACCTTACTTGAATCCGATTTATGCTGGACATCCTTATGTTCTACCTCAACTGTACGATGTGGCTCATTCATTGAAATCATCTCCTTAGGGTGTGTGATTGCTTTGAGAAACCATTACACCCGAAGGAAAGGATTGAATCGCAGCGACCGTTTTTGCAGCTTTTCATGTTTTGCCTATGTTATGATGAAGCATGAATATGTAAGGGAGGGATTCATGTGGACTGGTTCACATTGGGCAATATGATCACACGTATTCGTATCGGGCAAAAGGCGTCCACACCCGGGTTCTCCCGTACCGTTATCCGTCGTCCGGATGGTTTGTTTTGGGTAGGCGGTATATGGTCTGGACAAGTTGTCCAGCTGCGTGATTTCCTTTTTTTCGATATATGGACCATCTATGATGATGAGGAAACAGAGCAGTGGCTTGAATTCCGCAGTCAAGTTGAACAAAAAGAACGTGAAATGATAGTGAATCAGTTCGAAGATCTCCGCGATTAACCGGATGATTTTAACAATAAAATGGAAATAAGACTATAAATCGACTTAAATGTGAAATTTCATTTTATCTCAAGAAGGTGACGTGACAAAGTGTGGCGAATGATAGATGAGAGATTCTAATATAAGGAAAATAAACACTTTGAGGTGCTGTGAATGAAAAATGTGCCCAAAGCTATCATCATCTTATGGATGAGTGTAATGATTATTCTATGCATGCCGCATGGGATAGTTTTTGCAACTACAGGAGAGGTTCAGCAGCCTGTATCCATTACAGGATGGGAAGTAAAGTGGGGGAATGTTGACGATCAAGGGTTCATCAGTGAGGTTAAGGGAGCAGACGAGATATGGGAAAAGCAAGGCGTCGATAAGTTAGAGTACAGCAATACAGATCGATCGAGTTCCTTATGGACTCGCCTGACCATCCCTGAATTGAGTGAGGAAAGCTCAGCCATTCGATTTGAGAACATCAAAGGCAATCATATTGTTATCTATCTGGAGTACCGCAAGGTCTACGAGAACTACCATTACAATTATGATAATAATGCTGTGTTGCTGCCCTTATCCAACGAAAATTCAGGTGACACGCTCTATGTATGGTCGCAAAATGAAAAAGGCCGTCTGGGCGTACAAGGCACCATTCAGGTTGGGCCTTATGTCATGTTACAGGAGAAATATATTCATAATGGGCTTATTGATGTAATCTTGGGCGCGACCTTTGTCTTCACAGCCCTTACGATGCTGAGTTGTACGTTCTTTCTAGGCAAATTCCACAAGGGATTGTGGATCTCACTATGCATCGTGATGGGGTCCATCGGCACGATGATCATCACGTACTCGCAATTTTTGTATACGTTCTATCAGGTGAATGGTGACCTGTATTCCGTAGTCTTTGATCTGGCAATGCTGTTGGGTATGCCAGCGCTCTGTTATTTCTTCGAACAGATTATAGGGCCAGGACTGCATGGAATCTTCACCAAACTGCGAAAAATACTATTCATATATTCAGTTGTCGCCGTATTCTCTCTATTTATCTATGTTATTTCAGGCGGGCAATGGGATGTGCTCTACAATCTGCTCGTACAGCGTGTAGTTGGCATGGTGCTGGTCATTCTGCTGACGATCCTGTTAGTGGGCACTATCGCCAAAGCGCTACAACGAAACCGGGAAGCGATGCTGCTTGCGACAGGATTCGGTACATTTGCCCTGATTAGTGTGGCTGAACTGTTATGGTACTATCAGCGGAATGGTTCGTATCATCTGTTATGGTGGAAATGGTCGATGGTTGCATTTGTGATCTCGTTAATTGCCATTCTCGGAAGTCGCTTTGCCGAAAAACATACCAAAGTTCTAGAGTACTCCAAGGAACTGGAATTATTTAACAATGAGTTGCAGCGATCCGAGAAGATGGAGATTATTAGTGAACTGGCTGCTTCCGTTGCCCATGAAGTGCGTAATCCGCTTCAGGTGACAAGAGGGTTCTTGCAGCTTATGACAGAACAGGAAGATAACAAAAATAAGGGATATGTTCGAATTGCACTGGAGGAACTTGATCGGGCTTCCGGCATCATAACGGACTTTCTTACCTTTGCCAAACCTGAGTTTGACCATATCATCTCGCTCAATATCTCGGATGAATTCAATCATATTGAAGGTATTCTTGTACCGATGGCTAATCTGGAGGGTGGCAAGATCACAACGGACATTCCGCCAGATCTGTATATTCGGGGCAATTCCTCGAAGTTCAAACAGGCTTTTATCAATATTATCAAGAACAGTATCGAAGCCCTGCAAGGACAAGGCCAGATTGATATCTGGGCGTATAAGCAGGATGGGATCATCAAAGTGCATGTCAGGGATAACGGAGAAGGGATGGACGAGGAAGCACTCTCCCGGTTGGGCGAGCCTTATTTCTCCAATAAAATTAAAGGCACAGGTCTGGGCATGATGGTTACTTTTCGAATTGTAGAAGCGATGCAAGGGCAGATCAGTTTTACAAGCACCAAAGGGGTAGGAACAGAAGCGGTTGTATCTTTTGCCGAGTTCGTCGAATGACGAACTCACAGAAGGATACAGCGGCTTTTTTTTGTTCCTACCCCTGACTTCTTGCACTACAAAGTTAACTTACCCGATTTAGCTTCTCCAAGGTCCACAATTCACATCATAATTTACCTTGGAAGGATTGGGAGGTATGACAAGAACATAGTCATTCTGCTGTTCCTCAACGGTACGTACCTTAATGTGTTCCGGGATTACGATGCCGAATGCTTCACGAAGCGCTTGCTTCGGATTGGAGTGCAATTGTTGTCTGAAGTGCTCGTCGCTCCAAGCCTTTTCAATAATATCCTCATGCAACGTTTTCTCTGATACCATCATCGTCAACATTCCCTTCATATTTAAAATTAAACCGAATCAGCTTCATCCCTGATGCTCAGGATTCCAGCTGTTGATCGCTGATCCAGTAATGAAACCCGCCTTGGAGGAGCCTTTTTTTTCGTTGTGTAATCTCCTGAACAGCTTGTACCAAAGTGCTGCATAAATAAGAATTGAACGCTTCAAGGTGCGATATGCCCAAGTTAGAAGATGTTAATGTACGATTATAGTGATTAGCAATGTCTACGTATGAGTTCATGAGTTGTGTATTGTATACATTGTCATGTATACGTTCACTTAGAGGATGATCTGGATAGTTATGATTCAGTGCTGCGGATATGTGGGAGAGGTAGCTGTTGTAGTTTCCATGCACAGCATCTTGTTGCGTGTCTGTGAAGTCATCAGTCATCTGGAGTGTCATGAGTGTAATGTTGATGGCAGAGCACACCGGGTTCATCTGGTCTGATTGTTCCAGCAGAAGGAGTGCACCAGTAGCGCCAATGAGCAGAGGGGCAGCTTTCTGCGCAATCAGCAAGGGATTATGTTGAAAATAGTCAATGAAATGCTCACCCGTAACGCTAACAGCCCAATCCACGACGTATTGTCTGAAATAGATCCAAAATGTGGAGGTGGGTTCGAATAACTCCGAGTAGGATTGAAGTGCATCCATGTAGTATAGATTACCCAGGGATAACTTCCGTGTGGCATTCTCAGGCTGTTCATCCATCACATCGTCCTGATTCAGGAAATATAACATGTGAATGAGGCAGGCTGTACTCAATTGGTGTGCGTGCTCACGGGATAGTCCATCCGAATGTTGCATCCAGAGTGGAATGATATACCCGATATAACTGTGCCCCGAATCTCGTAACAGGGGATTGACCGAATGGAGTTGTTCCAATCCATATCCTGATAGGGGCTCGGGATATTTTCGTACGAGTTCTTCCGCTGAAGCGAACACGGCCTCCAGATCGGATCTAAACGGATCTAACCATTCTCTTCGCATCGTTACATATCGTCCTTCCTGCGACTAAGGTAAATCCAGGACTGTTCAACTATATTAGTTGAATTAATCATTTACATGATTACGGAGAGGACAGAAAGAACCTGAAAAAGCGAAGCGTTCGCCTTTATCACCGGATTTTTCCCTTGAGAAAAGGGAATCAAAAAAATCTGGGGATAACAGCGATTGGAAGGTTGTTCTGTCAGCGTAGTGTCAGTGTAAATAATATGTAGTTCAACTGATATAGATCATGAAGTTACATTCAGTATAGCGGAAACGAACTGAAAAAAATAGGATTTTTTGTGATCATTTGTGAGAAAAATGATGACTTTTTGTATTTTATGGCATAAAAAAGTGGATTTTAGGCTCAAACTAGGAAGGCACAGGATTTCGACATTGGAAAGGCGGCAGAAAAATGCAAATGAAATGGAAAACATGGATGGCAGCCGGATTGGCAGCCGTAGTTATAACAGCAACAACAGGGCATGTGTCATTCGCTGATCCAGCCGTTCGGGCTGAGGAACATGAGGATGGGTCTAAAGCTTCTTCTTCCGGCAAACAAGCGAAGCCATGCGTGCAGGCAGGACATGGCCTGTTTATGATTGGTGAAACGGCAGACTTGCTTGGGATTGGGCTTAGGGATCTAAAAGAACAGATGGAACTGGGCAAGACATTGTCTCAAATTGCCAAAGATCGTAAGGGACTCAGTGAGGAACAGTTGTTGCAGAAGTTAAAGCCTACACTTGCGCAGCGTCTGGATCAAGCTGTAGATGAGGGTTGTCTCACCAAGGAACAAGCAGCAGCTACGAAGGCAGACATGGATACCAAGTTGAAAAAAGTCATCAATACCCCGCTTCGTGATTTGCGGCGTGAGTTTGCTCACCATGGCAAACGTCCCATGGTAGATAAGGGAGCCATTGCCCGGTTCATTGGAGTCACACCTGCTCAACTGCACGAGCAGCTTCAGGGAGGAAAATCCTTGGCTGAGATTGCTCAGGCAAAAGGCATTAGTGAAACGCAGCTGGTGGACAAGCTGAAGGAACAATTGACGGGTGATCTGAAGAGGTTTGTGAATCAGAAGGGCAACGCACATCCAGCCCCAGGTTCCCAGGAGCCTGTCCCTGGAAGATCCACTTCGACTGAAGTGAAATAAAAGAAGAGCGTCTCCATAAGGGGGACGCTCTTCTTGCTTCATCATGTCTCACTCGTTCCCCGACTGCGGATGGGAATAGGTGATGGGCTTGGCTGTGTGGAATTTCTCTTGTCCGCCGTAACAGATGGATTAGGTCTGGTGCTTGATTTGCGCATTAACCCTACCGTGAAGCGGGAGCCAGGAAGCTTGGACAGCGCCCAACTGATCGCAAGAGCCATAACAACCGTTACAAGGAACGAGAGCAAGGTTATCGGCAGATGCCATCCACTGAGTTGAAGCGGTCTGGTGACGTAAGCGATCGCGTAGATCACCAGTGCATGAACCAGATATCCACCAAATGAGTAGCGGCCTATCCAGGATAAAAGGTGCTGAAACTTCGTGTCTTTGCCTTGCATTAGTACAAGGAAACCGTAGAACATAAGCATCTGAGCCATAATGATCAGGAATGTGGTCGGCTTCAGATAGGTCGAGATATTCAGATTAACAACATCCCCGGACCCGCGCAGCACATCGTATCCAAGCCAAATATACATGCCTATGAACAGACAGATCGTCCAAGGCAGGATCTTGGTAGTCAGGCTCCGCCAGTTATCCACTGACCATGCACACACGGCACCCAGCAAAAAGTAGAACCAGTACATGATCCATGAATAGGATCGATATTGCAGTAACGTTGACCAAGGCTCAGACAGTAATTCTGTCCAACCACCCATATTATAGTAGGACCATTTCATAAGCAGGGCATACAACGCTGCTGCAAGAAGAATGAGCCCCATCATGACTTGCATGGGCGTGAAACGTGAGGCGTTCTGGATACGTCTCTGAATGGCTTTCGCTCCTGCCAAAAACAGGGGGAACAAGATATAGAACTGAAACACCATAATGACAAACCAGAGATGATATCCCGTCTGCGGGAAGAACAGTTCACGAATTAGACTGCGAAAATCGGGTATGCCTGCAGACCAGAACGCGGGGGTGAAGATACGGACAGCAAGCCAGTAGATCAGTGTCCATACGACAAATGGCATATAAATATCACCAAATCGTTTCCGAATGAAGCGAGGATAATCCGGTTTGGTGCTACGATGATGGTAAAACAACATTACACCCGATAGAAATACAAACGTTGGCGTACCGAACCGGGTCAGATGATAAATCATGGTCAGCATAATGGAATCCGGTTGTTCAATATCGGCGCGATAGATATATTCAGCGATAGTATGCTGCATAACGATCGCCAGAAAAGCAATGCCTCGAAGCGCGGTCCATTCCGCTATGCGTGGTTTTTTCACATGTAGTCCTCCCTCCAGGAACCGGAGTTCATCATATAAGGGTACCTGTTAAACATTAAGGCTGCATTAAATGGAGAAAATAGGTACTAAAAAAGACGGCTTCGGCCGTCTTTTCTGTTGATATATCACTCAGGCATATCTTGTTCAATCAATGCTCCATTGGGTCTCCGAGGACAAGGTATCTTCTTCAAACAGTTTCTGAATGTAGGACTGGAGTTTCGTTACATCGACACCCAGTACCTGTGCTGAGCCCACGAGTTCATTGGTGAGCAGCTTGTTCGGGGGAATCTGCTGCTGATCGATATCGTTCACATGGATATCGAAGCCAAGTGATGCGAGTTTTAACATCTGGGTTGGACTAAGGTCCGTCTCAATATAGGGAGCGATGGCTTCCAGGATATCCGGGATTTTGAAGAGCGATGTGGTGCTCTGCGTTTTCTTGGCCAGTTCGGTCATGAAGATCCGCTGCCGTTCGGTGCGTGTGAAATCCGAGGTGGCATCATGACGGAACCGAACATATTGCAGGGCGGTCTTGCCGTCCATATGTTGCAGACCTTTTTTCAAGTCAATGTCGTACATATGTTTATCTGCTTTACTGGTGTAGTACATGTCTTTCTCCACGTCGATTTCAATGCCGCCTACAGCATCAACGAGTGCCATGAAGCCCGTAAAGTCCGTGTAGACATAATGCTGAATGGGAATACCGAGCAGATCACTGACGGTTTGTTTGGTCAGCTCCGCACCCCCGTAGGAAAAGGCTGCATTAAGCCTGCTCTTGCCATGCCCGGGAATTGCAACATAGGTATCTCGCAGTACAGAGAATAGATGCGCTTTCTTGGTGACCGGATCAATGGAAGCCACCATGACAGAGTCCGAACGCCCTGCATCATCGCCTCTGGAGTCTCCACCAAGTAACAGAATGTTCACCCGTTCTTGGCCCTCCCACCTGGGGATCGTTGTAGTCGGTTTGTCTGAATCGCTGTCTGTGCCGGAAGAGGACGAGTTGGATGAAGTCCCGGAAGGAGTGGAGATGCTATTGGCAAAATGAACAATCGAATATCCGTAATAGACAATGACACCTGTAACTGCAAGTGCCAAGGTCAGGGCTGTACCCCATAACCATTTTTTTAGCATAATCTTCACCTTTCTATGATTGAACTGATATGTAACCCAAACTAGTTTAACAAAAAGAAAGAAAAATGTCCTCTTTGATTTCGTAACTTCGGTCAAATGGCAGATTGTTTGACAAATAGTTAGTGTATATTTATTATGTAAAAAATAATCTTGTTTTGTGTAAGGGGGGGATGAAAAGGCGGTATGAATCAATCAATATTTAATTGGATTAATCAGTTTGCAGACCGAATTCCATTTCTGGACTGGTTTATGATTACATCATCCGAGTATGCAGTCTGGATTATGATAGCACTGCTCGTTATCGTATGGTTTCTCGGCGATCCATCGAAACAGCGAATTGTTTTCTATGCATGTGTGGCTTCCATTGTAGCGCTAGTTCTGGCCAAATGGGGGATATCACCAGCGGTCGGTCATCCAAGACCTTTTGTGGAAGGGACTGTACATCAGCTGGTTGCCCATGTACCTGATCCTTCTTTTCCAAGTAAGCATGCTTCCTTTGTATTTGCTCTAGCGGCTGCTTCATTCTTTATTGGACGTCGCTTCGGGTTATGGATGCTGTTACTCGCTGTGTTGACAGGGGTGTCTCGTGTATATGTTGGTGTGCATTATCCTGGAGATATCCTGGGAGGATTCATTCTCGGAAGTCTGCTTAGTGTAGTTCTGATTACAACCCGCAATTATACCAAGTCGATTCCAGACTTCTTCATTAACATACACCGACGTGTTTTCCGATAGAATCTGAATGTGATGTCTAGTGAAGTAGTGATAGTTTCGTTTAATGAAAGAAGTCTCTTATCTCTGGTTCTGCCAAAGATGGGAGACTTCTTTTGCGTTATATTCGAAGTTACATGAAATTTCTAGAAATTGAATTCTAGCATCTACAATTCATGACGATAGGTGACGATATACTATAAATATGTATTATTTGAGGAGTGGGACACATGGAAGACACGCGGGGAAACAGGTTGGGGAAATTGAAGTTAACGATTCGAGGCAAGTTACTGACTGGTTTTCTCATAGTCGTGGCTCTGTTAATTATTGTAAGCAGCTATGCGCTAATTCAGATCCATGAAATGTCAGGCAAGGCCAATGATGTAGATCAGACTTGGATGCCGAGTGTAAGCCTCCTGGGCTTGATGAATGGCGATGTTTCGGATGTAGAGCGGTTGGCGCTGGCGATTATCGTTGAACAAGACGAAGAAGAAAATGTCAAGGTGAATGAAGCGTTAAAGTTGCTCCTCACGAAGATTGAGGATGAGCGTAAAAAGTTGCTTACATACATTGAGAGCAATGATGAAGCGATGAAGCTCTACAATGATTTCAGTACGAATTATGATGCTTATCTGGAGAAAATGCCTACATTCATAGAATTCGGTATGGCAAATAACTATGAAGAAGCAAGTAGACTGCACACTGAAGCCTACCCAATGTGGTACACAGCAAACGACTCTATCACCAAGTTAATCACTTTAGGTAATGAAGGATCGGACGCGGCAACAAATGAATCGGTTGAGATGGCGGAGAATACATTTAATGTGATTTTGGCAGTGACGATTTTTGCATTCCTGATCGCCGTGTTCATTGCATTCTTCATTGCAAGCATCATCTCACGTCCAATCAAAAAGATGAATGAAGCAGCCATGGCCATTGCCAATGGCGATCTGACGGGTGAGACGATTGTACTGAAGAACAAGGATGAATTGGGAACACTGGCAGCTTCCTTCAATACCATGAGTGGTAATTTGCGCTCGATGATTGAATCGGTATCAGTAACCTCTGAGCAGGTAGCGGCTTCATCGGAAGAGCTTCTTGCAAGTGCCGAGCAGAATACTCAAGCCTCGGAACAGATTTCTGAAACGGTTGAGGAACTGGCTGTGGGCACGTCGGATCAGGTGGATATTGTGAAGCGATCTTCACAGGCGATGAATGAGATGGCTCTCGGATCAGAACAGATTGCCGAGCTTGCTCAGAGTGTATCGGTATCGGCTGTAGATGCGGCGAATCAATCTTCTGAAGGAAACATGATTATCCAACAAGCGGTTGAACAGATGGGTTCTGTTCGCAATTCCATTGCTTCGCTGACAGAGCTGGTTACAGGGCTGGGGGAACGTTCAGCAGAGATTGGCACGATTACCGAGGTGATCAACAACATTGCCCGGCAGACCAATCTGCTTGCATTGAATGCAGCCATTGAAGCCGCACGAGCAGGAGAGCATGGACGTGGTTTCGCCGTAGTTGCGGGAGAAGTGCGGAAGCTGGCTGAAGAATCTTCCACATCTGCGCAAAGAATTACGGATCTTGTTCAATTGATTCAGAAAGATACGGATCATGCCGTGCAGGCCGTCAAAGTGAACAGCAGTGAGACGGAAGCCGGAATCGAGATGGTTACTGCGGCAGGACAAGCGTTCGAACAGATCTCGGATGCAGTCAACAAGGTAGCGGGTGAGATTCAGGAAGTATCTGCTGGTTCAGAGGAAATGTCTGCGAGTACAACTGAGGTTGTAGGGTATGTGAGTCAGATCTCCAACATTGCCGGAGAAGCAGCAGGCGGAGTGCATAATGTATCTGCCGCAACTCAGCAGCAGCTGGCTTCAATGGAAGAGATTGCATCATCCGCAGGTTCACTATCCAAGATGGCGGAAGAATTGCAGGAGCAAATTAACAAATTCAAAGTATAACCAATGAAACGTCCTGACACATTATGATGTGCAGGAACACACAGGCTGGATGGTCAGAAATGCCATTCAGTTTGGGATTGGTTATAGCCTAAACAAAAAGCTGCTTCTCTAACGCGCATATGCGTCAGAGGAGCAGCTTTTTTTTGTCGCATGATGCCGAGCAGGTCACAACAATGTTATTTTAGAAGTCACCAACGCTTATATTGCAAGTTAAACAAAAGACTATAATGGTAATTAATGGTGGAAGTTACACGGAGTTACACCATGGGGAGGAGCGGGTTCAATTCGCAGTCCAGAGGAATGCATACGAAACACTTATGAAGAGGAGATGAATAGTTGATCATGAAGGGGAGCTGGTGGAGACGAGTCGCCATGATTGCGTTATCGACAGGACTACTGGCAGGGAGTTTATCGATGGGTACAGGAATTCGTAAGGCGGATGCGGCCGCCGGAAACCAGAACTATGCTGAAGCACTGCAAAAGGCCATCTATTTCTATGAGGCGCAGCGTTCGGGTCCATTGCCAGAGAGCAATCGGGTCGAATGGCGCGGCGATTCGGGTATGCAGGATGGGGCGGATGTAGGCGTTGATCTGACCGGGGGATGGTATGATGCCGGAGATCATGTGAAATTTGGATTACCCATGGCTTATTCTGCGACCATGCTTGCCTGGTCCGTCGTGGAATACCGGGAAGGCTATGAGCAGGCAGGACAGCTGGAAGAGATTATGGATAATATCAAGTGGGCCACAGACTACTTTATGAAAGCGCATACGAAACCAAATGAATTATGGGGACAAGTCGGAGCCGGGAATGTGGATCACGCCTGGTGGGGCCCGGCTGAAGTAATGCAGATGAACCGTCCTGCATTTAAGATTGATGCTTCCTGTCCAGGCAGCGATCTTGCGGGAGAAACTGCCGCATCACTTGCAGCTGCCTCCATTGTATTTGCCGATGATGATCCTGAGTATTCTGCGAAGCTGCTCCAACATGCGAAGGAATTGTATCACTTTGCAGATACATATCGGGGGAAGTACTCCGATTGTATCACTGATGCACAATCATTCTATAACTCGTGGTCCGGATACTATGATGAGCTGGCATGGGGTGGGGCATGGCTTTATTTAGCCACTAATGATAGCGCTTACTTGTCCAAAGCCATTGCGGCCACCAATCAGTGGTCTTCCAGTGGAGGTGCTGCCAATTGGCCTTATACCTGGACACAAGGCTGGGATACCAAAAACTATGGTGCCCAGATTTTGCTGGCGCGTATTACGTCCAGTCTGAACATGCCAGAAGCCGCGAGGTTTATTCAATCTACCGAGCGTAACCTGGATTATTGGTCTGTTGGGACGAATGGACAGAGAGTCAGATACACACCGGGAGGTCTGGCGTGGCTGGATCAATGGGGTTCGCTCCGATATGCAGCGAATGCGTCTTTTATCTCGTTTGTGTATTCCGATTGGGTCAGTGACCCTGTGAAAAAAGCAAGATATCAGGATTTTGCCGTCTCACAAATGGACTATATTCTAGGCGATAACCCGCGTCAGAGCAGTTATGTTGTCGGATACGGGCAAAATGCACCCCAACATCCGCATCATCGGACTGCTCACGGTTCATGGCTGAATAACGAAGATATCCCGGCTAACCATCGCCACGTTCTGTACGGTGCCATGGTCGGTGGACCAGACGCATCGGATGGCTATACCGATGATATCGGAGATTATGTGAGCAATGAGGTGGCGACCGATTACAATGCTGGCTTTACAGGTGCACTGGCGAAGATGAATCTGTTGTATGGGCAGAATCATCAGCCCCTTTCGAACTTTCCTGCACCTGAGGTGAAGGGTGATGAGTTCTTTGTTGAGGCTGCCATCAAATCATCGGGTTCCAATTATACGGAAATCAGGGCACAACTTAATAATCGTTCCGCTTGGCCTGCTCGAATGGGGGATCAATTGTCCTTCAGGTATTTCCTTGATCTGAGTGAAGTGTATGCTGCCGGACGTACTGTCTCGGACGTGCAGGTTACGACCTCCTATACGGAGGGAGCGACAGTGTCCCAACCGGTTGTAGTGAATGCGGCTGACTACATCTATGCGATCACTGCAAATTTCAGCAATACGAAGATTTATCCAGGTGGGGAAGGGAATTATCGCAAAGAAGTACAGTTCCGTATTACCGGCCCGCAGGGGGCATGGAATGCAAGCAATGATCACTCGTCCCAGACGCTGACCACAGGCAATCCTGTGAAGAGCGTGTACCTTCCAGTCTATGATGCAGGGGTAAAGGTGTATGGACAGGAGCCTGATGTTACGCCGGTCACAGTTCCGGGCATACCTGCTGGTGTGCAGGCTATAGCCGGAAGCAATCAGGTTAACCTGACCTGGGCAGCTGTATCCGGGGCCGAATCATACACGGTGAAGCGTTCCGAGGTGAGCGGAGGACCGTACACATCTGTCGCAACAGGTGTGAATGGACTGTCCTATACGAACACGGGACTTGTGAATGGCAAGACCTATTATTATGTCGTGACTGCTGTGAATTCAGCTGGGGAGTCGGCAGGTTCTGTGCAGGTGTCGGCTACACCGCAAGCAGTAACGACAGTTCCGGGGGCACTGACTTTAAGTGGGACAGCTGGCAATGCACAGTCGGTCCTCAACTGGACAGCAGCTTCGGGCGCTACTAGTTACAAGGTGCAACGTTCGGCTGCAGGCGGAGCATATGCGGATGTGGCAACCGGATTGTCTGTGCTGACTTATACGGATACAACAGCTGTGAATGGCACCACGTACAATTACCGGATTGCAGCAGTAAATGCGAATGGACAGACACTTTCCAATGTCCTGGCCCTAACGCCTTCTGCACCTCCGGTGACTAGCGACACACTTGAAGTGCAGTACCGCAGTGTAGGGTCCAGTAATTCAAGTAATGCGCTAACCCCGCAGTTCAACGTGAAGAATACGGGAACACAGCCGATTGATCTCAGTACCATAAAGATCCGTTATTACTTCACCAAGGATGGCACGGAGAATATGACCTTCTGGTGCGATTATGCCCAGGTTGGCGCAGCTAATATAGAAGGGACATTTGGCACAGTAAGTCCGGCGAAGGGTACAGCTGACACGTATCTGGAGATTAGCTTCAAGTCGGGGGCGGGCAGTTTGGCCGCTGGAGCAGAGACCGGCGTGATCCAGGGACGCTTTTCCAAAACAAATTGGAGCAATTTCGATCAAGGTAACGACTATTCCTATGATGCATCCAAGACGGCTCTTACCGCTTGGAACAAGGTAACCGGGTATCAGGGAAACACCAAAGTATGGGGCTTGGAGCCGTAACTGACGGAATGTCGGAAGCCGAAAAATCAGCATGGGCAGACCAACAGCGTTTATAGAGGTTGTTCAAAAAGTTCGCTTTTGATTACGAAGAATGCCTAGTGGCATCATCAGCATCGAATATGGAATTCAGCCGAAATGTCCGTTGCTCACGTAGTTTTCCCTACGCTGCGCTACTCCATTTCTAGCTTCATCCCATCTTCTCGGTACTGAAAATCGCTCTTTTTGAACACGCACTTATATGCAATTTCCACTATTCCAGGGAGGTATATATCAATGTTGAAATCAGCTGCGAAAAAAAGTTTAACAGCCATGCTGGCGGGAACCGTCATATTGACCGGATACACCGGTCTCTGGGCAGGACCGCAAACGGCACATGCCGCCGATCAGGCCATCGAGATTCAGTCAGACAGCATTAATGAAGCCCGGTTTTTGCAATTGTACGATCAGTTGAAAGATCCGGCGAACGGATATTTTTCTCCAGAGGGCATTCCGTATCATTCCATTGAAACACTGCTCAGCGAGGCTCCGGATCATGGGCATATGACGACTTCCGAGGCTTACAGTTACTGGTTATGGCTGGAGACGATGTATGGGCACTATACGGGGGATTGGTCCCAATTGGAAGCGGCATGGGACAGCATGGAAAAATACATTATCCCGGTCAATGAAGGCGATGGCAAGGAAGAGCAGCCTACCATGAGTTTTTACAATCCGAATAGCCCTGCCACGTATGCAGCCGAGAAACCTTTCCCGGATCAATATCCGTCAGCCATTAATGGACAATATGCAGCAGGAAAGGACCCGCTTGATGCGGAATTCAAGGCCGCTTATGGCAACAATCAGACCTACCTAATGCACTGGTTAGTGGATGTGGATAATTGGTACGGATATGGAAACCTGTTGAATCCATCCCATACTGCTGCCTATGTGAATACGTTCCAACGTGGGGAGCAGGAGTCCGTGTGGGAAGCCATTCCGCATCCTTCCCAGGATAATAAAACATTTGGAAAGCCAAACGAAGGATTCATGAGCCTGTTTACGAAAGAAACGCAGGCACCATCAGCGCAGTGGCGTTATACGAACGCAACGGATGCCGATGCACGTGCAGTACAAGTGCTGTATTGGGCGAAGGAGATGGGATACACCAATACGGCGTATCTGGATAAGGCGAAGAAGATGGGTGACTATCTGCGTTATGGAATGCACGACAAGTACTTCCAGAAGATCGGCAGTGCGAAGAATGGTACGCCAACGCCGGGTACAGGTAAAGATTCAAACATGTATCTCATGGCCTGGTATACGTCATGGGGCGGTGGCTTGGGTCAAGGTGGGGATTGGGCTTGGCGGATTGGTGCGAGTCATACCCATCAGGCCTATCAGAATCCGGTCGCGGCATATGCACTGTCTGATCCGGCAGGTGGCTTGATTCCAAAATCAGCTACAGCCAAGGCAGACTGGAATGCATCATTGAAGCGTCAATTGGAGTTCTACACATGGTTGCAATCCCATGAAGGAGCGATTGGCGGAGGTGCAACGAACAGCCTGGACGGTTCATACAAAGCCTATCCGGCTGGGGTAAGTACCTTCTATGACATGGCTTATCAGGAGGCACCTGTGTATCGTGATCCGGATTCCAACACCTGGTTTGGATTCCAGGCATGGTCGCTGGAACGTGTAGCCGAGATGTATTATATTCTCGCCGAGAGTGGAGATCTGAGTTCCGAGAACTTCCAGATGGCCAAAAAAGTCATTACCAAATGGATCGACTGGTCCAAGGATTATGTATTTGTAGATGAGCGTCCGGTCACGGATGCCCAAGGGTACTATCTGAACGCGGCAGGTCAACGTATTCTTGGCGGTACCAATGCCCAGGTAGCAACAACTTCAGCCCCGGGAGAGTTCTGGATTCCAGGCAGTCAGGAGTGGCAAGGCCAACCGGACAAATGGAATGGTTTCAGTTCCTTTACGGAAAATCCAAACTTCCGTGTGGTAACGAAAGATCCTGCGCAGGACACAGGGGTACTGGGAAGTTACATTAAAGCGCTGACCTTCTTTGCCGCAGGAACTCAGGCAGAGAATGGAACGCTCAGTGCCAAAGGACAGGAAGCGAAAGATCTGGCCGAGACACTACTGGATACGGCTTGGGATTACAATGATGGCGTGGGGATTGTAACGGAAGAAGTACGTAAGGACTACTTCCGCTTCTTCGCGAAAGAGATCTACATCCCGGCAAACTGGTCAGGAACCTTCGGTCAGGGTAACACGATTCCAGGTACAGCTGGTGTACCTTCCGATCCGGCGAAAGGTGGCAATGGCGTCTACATTGGATACTCTGACCTGCGTCCAGCCATCAAACAAGACCCGGCATGGGCTTACCTGGATAATCTGTACAAAACGTCTTATAACCCGACCACGAAGCAGTGGGAAAATGGTGCTCCAACCTTTACGTATCACCGTTTCTGGTCACAGGTGGATATGGCTACAGCGTATGGAGAGTATGATCGTCTCCTCGGAGATCCCGATAGTCCGGAAGTGGAAGTGCCCGCTGCTCCCGTTGGCGTAACAGCAACTGGAGGAAGTGAGCAAGTGGTTCTCAATTGGAACGCAACCCCTGGAGCAGCCTCGTATACCGTGAAACGTGCAGAAGTGAACGGTGGCCCTTATACGTCTGTAGCGACAGGAGTCACAGGATCGACATTCACGGACACAGGCTTGACCAACGGCACAACGTATTATTATGTCATCACTGCGGTGAATGCCGTAGGTGAGTCTGCTCCGTCAACACAGGCATCAGCAACACCGCTGGCAGGTATCGTTGTGCCAGGCGCGCTCACTCTTACAGGAACGGCTGGTAATGCTCAGGCGGTACTGACATGGACAGCATCGACTGGAGCAGCGACTTACAAAGTACAACGTTCGGTGGGTAGCGGGGCATATGCTGATCTGGCAACAGGTTTGACCGCACTGACGTATACCGATCCTACGGCGGTGAATGGTACGGCTTACAATTACAGAGTCGTAGCGATGAATACGAGTGGTCAGACGATATCCAATGTATTGGTGCTAACACCATTGGTCCCTCCAGTCACAACGGGCACGCTTGAAGTGCAGTATCGCAGTGGTGGTTCAGGAACTTCGGGCAATGCGATTACTCCGCAGTTCAATGTGAAGAATACAGGTACAACGGCTGTGGACTTGAGCAAAGTGAAGATCCGGTATTATTTTACGAAGGACAGTGCCGCTGATCTGACCTTCTGGTGTGATTATGCACAGATTGGCAGCGGTAATGTGGAAGGACATTTTGTTTCGGTAGATCCGGCCAAGGGCACGGCAGATACCTATCTGGAGATTGGATTCAAACCGGGTGCTGGCAGCTTGGCTGCGGGTGCCGAGACCGGAGTCATCCAGGGACGTTTCTCCAAAAACAACTGGACTACTTTTGACCAAACGAACGATTATTCCTTTGATTCCACCAATACGGCCTTCAGTGCCTGGACTAAAGTGACAGCGTATCAGGATGGCGCCAAGGTATGGGGAATTGAACCTTAAAAACCTGTTCGAAGAGCTGTAGGGTAATGATATTAATGAGGCAGGCTAGCCGGGGAGAAATCCCTGGCTTTTTCTTATTTTGTGAAAATACTTCAAATTTGAATGGTTATAACCGAAGAATATAACTTCATCAAGCAACAATGTAATTCGAAATAATGTCACGGACACCGCTGGTATATCGATCAGTATCGAGGGTGGAAGCAAAAATGTGAATACGTGGAACCGTAATCGGTAAATAAAACATAGTAATATTTACCATATTTGCGATTATAAACATTAAAACCTAGGTCATATGGCGCATGTCCTGGATGAGAAACGACCTAACTCCTGTAGCGTGGAAAAATGAAGCACATCAAATAGTTACAATAATTTAACCTTTGAAAAAGAAGGAATCAGCAGTGAATTTTGCCAGCAGATGATGGACAGACCCTGATACTTAGTGCTCAAGTGTGCCTATATCAATACAGGACTTTCGACTGATGAACGTTATGGATAGCCCGTTTACAATGGGGCAAGCCGGGGAGAACCATGCCAGGTTAAAATTCTGTAACATCAGGGGGAACTCGACATCATGAACTGGAAGAAAACCATTATAACGGCAAGTGTCACAGCAACGATGCTGATGGGAAGTCTGACGACAGGAGCACTAACGGCACAGGTATCAGCAGCTGCTGTTGACAATTCACAAGTAAAAGTAATCTGGGGCGTTAACCTTCGCACATCACCTACTTCTTCTGCGAAGATTGTTCGTATGGTCGCTAAAGGGGAAACGGTAACAGTGCTTCAGCAATCCGGTTCGGATTGGTATAAAATTAAGGATTCTGCTAATCGGACAGGCTACATATCTTCTTCATCCAAATACACACAAGCAGTGAGTGGCAGCACAAGTGGATCAGGTTCGAGTGGTACAACGGTAACCGGTAATGCAGCTGTGGAGAAAGTGATTGCTGCAGGGATGAAATATTGGGGTACACCTTATGAATTCGGAGCCAGTCGCAGCAGCACAGCGACGTTTGACTGTTCCAGCTTTGTGCGTCAAGCCTTCATCGATGCATTGGGCATCAAACTTCCAGCGGATTCCCGCAAACAGGGAGCCTATGTAAAAGCGAAGGGTTCGGTTCAGACGAATTGGAAAAACCTGAAACGTGGAGATCTGATGTATTTCATGTCTTATAAAGGCAGCTCTGCATCATCGTATTCGGGCGTGAATAAATCTAGCGCAACCATTACACACACAGGGATTTACCTGGGCGACGGAAAAGTATTACACACATATTCCAACGCAGGCGGTGGTGTAACAACTAGTGATATCTCCGGCAAACACTGGGAGTATCGCTTCCTGTTTGGTGGCAGTGCACTGTAGGTTAGAACAAGAATCTTTTTAGATATTCTACACATGTTCATATGCATAATTAAACACCTTCCATATGCCTTTAAAAGGCGAGTGGAAGGTGTTTTTGTGTTATTTGTTATTCCGATGGACTCAATCCTGATAGTGCAGTCGGAACAGGATATCCTGATTGTAGTTGCCGAATCCCTCACCGTATAAGGTAAGACCGCCTACATGCTGAGCATCTTCTTCCACCGAAAGACGAAGGGTCCACTGGTTGCGTTCCACCGGGATATCTGCGAGTGTAATTTCGGATAGATGTTGTCCATCGATAAACGTACCTTCATTCGTAATTCGCAGCACCTTGAGCATGCCATATTGATTAATACTGTCACTCCACCATTCCGGGGTGAACATGCCGCGTCCGTTGCCTGAATCTCCAGGGCTTGTCCATTCCCCCAATCGGATGCCATTAAGCATAAATGTAATATCCGAGGGCCAATTCGGATTCACCGAAGGGGCTTCTGATCCAATCTCCAGAGATAATTCAATGGCATTGATCTGCTGTCCGGATAAGATATAGTTTGGAATTTTGTACTCCACAAATCCACGGCCAAACCACAGAATATGGGCATGCATCCGCTCGGGGTCTAGAAAATAACGAGGGTCATCGTACTGTCCAATGACCTGAGTGGATGTAGCCAGACCACATGTCGGATAGACGTCAAAGTGAGTATAGTGTCCCACAGGGACGGAAACCTCGTGCAGCTTGCGGGCTGTCCCGCTTTCCTGGGGCATGGAGATGCCAATCCAATCTACAGCAAGACTGTTCATTTTATGGGTGCCGCCGTCTTTGCGTATCATTTTGGACTGGATAATGCCCACATCCTGAAGTTTGCGGACATGCATGGTCACGATGGCACTACTCAGACCCAGTGAAGCAGCGAGGTCCTTCACATTCATGGGTGTCTCTGCAACCAGGCGGATGATCTGTAAACGGACTTCACTGGCGAGTGCTTCATATAGGGGGAGCCATTCGGCATCGGTATTTGCTCTAATCACAATTGTTCCTCCAATTTTCGTGTATAGAATTAAGTTAAACATAAATCCAGTAAAAATAATAACATTTTGCAAAGTTCCTGTTGAAATTAAGGCTATAATCGATTTTAATATAAATATGAACGTTGATCCATAGAATATCAATTAATTTTTATATTAATCTAAGGGAGTTGAAATTCTTTATGGAAAAAGCAAAAATGACGGTAGACAAGGATTTTACAATTGGCGTAATTGATAAGCGTTTATACGGTTCGTTCATTGAGCATCTCGGACGTGCCGTGTACGGTGGAATATATGAGCCAGGACATCCATCGGCGAACGAACAGGGTTTTCGCACAGATGTGCTGGAGATGGTCAAGGAGCTTCAAGTACCGATTGTACGTTACCCTGGGGGTAACTTTGTATCCGGTTACAATTGGGAAGATTCGGTTGGACCTGTGTCTGAGCGCAAACGCAGACTTGAACTGGCTTGGAGAACGATTGAAACCAATGAATTTGGCTTCAACGAATTCGTGGATTGGGCGAAACAGGCCAATTCCGAAGTGATGATGGCTGTCAATCTGGGAACACGGGGTACGGATGCAGCTCGTAATATTGTGGAATACAGCAACCATCCGGAAGGTTCATATTATAGTGATCTTCGAATCAAGCATGGTTATAAAGAGCCTCATGCGATCAAAACATGGTGTCTGGGCAACGAGATGGATGGCCCTTGGCAGATTGGTCACAAAACGGCAGAAGAGTATGGACGGTTAGCGGTTGAAGCGGCAAAGGTCATGAAGTGGACGGACCCGACGATTGAGCTGGTAGCCTGCGGAAGTTCGAACCTGAACATGCCATCGTTCCCGGAATGGGAAGCAACGGTACTGGATCATACGTATGATCACGTGGAGTATCTGTCGCTGCATCAGTATTACGGCAATCAAGAGCAAGATACGCCAACGTTCCTCGCACGCTCGCTTGAAATGGATCGTTTTATCGATACGGTGAAGGCGACCTGTGATTATATCAAAGCGAAGAAGCGCAGCAAGAAGACGATGTATCTGTCCTTTGACGAGTGGAATGTATGGTATCACTCCAATGAAAATGATTCGAAGATGGACCCATGGCAGATTGCTCCGCCACAGCTTGAGGATATCTACAATCACGAGGATGCACTGCTTGTCGGCTGTATGCTTATCAGTATGCTGAAACATGCGGATCGGGTCAAAATGGCATGTCTGGCACAACTCGTTAACGTGATTGCACCGATCATGACAGATACGGGCGGTGGTTCATGGAGACAGACGATCTTCTATCCATTCATGCATACGTCTCTCTTCGGACGTGGAACAGCATTGGTGCCATTGATCCAGTCTCCGAAATACGATACAAAACAAATCACAGATGTACCTTATCTGGAAGCTATTGCAGTGCATAACGAAGAGCAGGGTGAAGTGACTGTATTTGCAGTCAACCGCCATCTGGAAGAATCCCTTCCGCTCGAAGTGGACCTGCGCAGCTTCGGGAAGTGTACCGTGATCGAGCACATCGTGCTGGAAAGTGATGATCTCAAAGCATCTAATACGGCAGCACAACCGAATCGTGTGGCTCCTCATAATCGTGGGGGTGCAGTCATCTCCGATACCCTGATTACGGCGAGCTTGGCGAAAGCATCATGGAACGTGATTCGTTTGAAAGTCCAGTAATGGATCAGCGTACTTCTGGAATCAAAAAAAGCTGGGTGCGAGTTCATCGCATCCAGCTTTTTTTGTCATGTGCTACGGTCTCACTTACGCTTCGAACTCAAAACTTTCGCCATCGCGTGGAATGAGCACCTGACCATCCAACTGCTCGGATGCCAGATAAGTGGCGAGATCCGTGCGAGACACCACACAATGGTTAATCGCATCCATGTGCACAGCGATGACATGAGCAGATGGTGCATGGCGCTTCACGGCTGCAACATCTGGCCCGTCCATTGTAATGGGATCACCCTCTACGAAGCGAGCTCCTCCGGTGTTTAGGACAATGACTTCAGGGCTGTATTGGCGAATAGCCTCGGCGGGTTCTTCACACCAGATGGTATCCCCGGCAATGTACGTGACAGGTTCTCCATTTGCTTCGAGTACAAAGCCGGACACCTTGCCCATACGTTCGCCGATTTCACCCGTACCATGACGCCCGGAAGTACGGGCGAATCGGACAGAGTGATGCTCATGCTTCTCATCTACAGCTGTTACATCCGTGAATCCAGCCTCCAGAAATACGTTCTCGTCCCCAGGCTGGCAGATCAGCGGGATGTCCTTGCGAAATTGCTTCGCTGCTGCCTCATCCCAGTGGTCCAGATGGGTGTGTGTGATAATCAACAGATCCGGATTCAGATAATTTGTTTCGATTTCAGGCAGACCGACTCTCGGGTTACGTAGCTCATTCGGTGTGTTTGGAAATGCAGGCATGACTTCAGCGTCCATCAACATCGGATCAACGAGGATATTCAGCCCTCCGAATTCCAGCCAGAGTGTAGCATGGCGAATCAATTGAATTTTCATTATATTTGCACTCCTTCCGGTTGTTTAATAGTATTACCCTATATGGTATACAACCCGTTTGACGTCGTACATAACTTGATGAATGGAAACAGGTTGCACTAATTTCACGGTGAAAGGATTGCTGAAGCTAAATGAATGAAACGATAGATCACACAGATATACGCATTCTGCAGATCCTGATCCGGGATGCCAAGCGTTCTCACAAAGAGATTGGTGAAGAGGTGCATCTTACAGGGCAGGCTGTCGGTGCAAGGGTGCGTAAGTTGCAAGATCTGGGTGTAATCGAAGGGTACACGGTAAAATGGAACCCCGAACGTGTAGGCCTCGGCCTACAGGCTTTTGTCACGGTTTTTCTGAACTCCGGCGACAGACATACCGCCTTTCGTGCATTTACTGCCGAACGTGAGGACATCGTTGAAGTCCACCGTGTCAGCGGAGAAGGCTGTTATCTGATGAGAGTGCAGACCAGTAACACAGAGCAGCTGGGTCAACTGCTAGAAGCGTTGCTGCCTTACGGCAATTACAAAGTCAGCCTGTCCATTGGTGTAGAGAAATCACAGTGATGTGTGGGAAGCTTGTCCTCATCCATCCCGATGCTCAAAGAGCTTGCTGCTGTTCCTGTAAAGCCTGCTGAAGCAAAGTCACTGCCTGATTCAGCTCTTTTTTGCTGAGCAGGTGATCGGTCTGAACGTGAGATCGTGTGCCGTCCTTCAGGTACAGGACGAACATGGGTGAGGTGGATAGTAGCCATTTACTACGGGCGGGTGAGGCGAGTTCAACTTTGCGAATCTGGCTCCAAGGAATCTTTCGTTTGCCAGTACGTATAGACTCATCATCCCAAGACAACAAAACAGCAGGGGTTCTGGTTAGTCGTGACAGGAACATGAAGAACAGCGGTCCGATCAACCACATGCCCAGTACGGCTGCGATGGAATAGTATATCGTCTCCAGTCTTTCGGCTTGTCCATCTACGATGATCCACAACAGGATCACGCACAAGAGAAGGAACAACAAGCATAGACTCCCTTTCCAGAGAGCCGTGCTGCGACGGTAACGAATCTGTTGACCGTCATGCATGGGTGTTTCAGGTTGTTGCATAGATACTCCTCCTCAAGAACATTGCCTGATCGATATGTCAAACGTGCCGCCTGCATGAGCAGAGCGGCATGTTCAACGTTCTTTGTACAATATAACTCAGGTTCATTACCCTGATATAGCTGAATTTTTACCTGCATCACGCGCATGGGTGTACAAATCGGCATACACGCCTTTGGCAGCGATCAGTTCCTTGTGCGGGCCTTCCTCCACAATTTCCCCATTCTCCATCACCAGAATTCGATCGGCGTGCATCACGGTGGACAGACGATGGGCAATGACGATGGTTGTGCGTCCTTGGGATACCGATTCCAGCGCTTGCTGTACGAGCTGTTCGGTATGTGAGTCCAGATTGGCGGTTGCTTCATCCAGAATGAGCACGCGAGGCTGAAACACCACGATCCGGGCAAACGAGATCAACTGCCGCTCCCCGGCAGACAGACCGCTTCCCCGTTCGGATAGATGCGTATCATACCCTTGAGGCAAACGTGAAATCATCGCATGTGCTCCGACAAACTGACAGGCTTCAATCGCCTGCTCTCTCGTAATATCCTCACGAAACATTCTCACATTATCAATAATGGAGCCAGAGAACAGGAAGGGTTCCTGTTGAATCAGACCCACGATACGATGAAGCTTAGCCTGCGGCAGGTGCCGGATATCGGTACCATCAATCTCGATACTGCCCTTATCTACATCATAGAAGCGATTGAGCAGGGAGATCAGTGTACTTTTGCCAGCACCTGTTGTCCCAACGATACCTACCATTTCACCCGGATAGAGGTGCAGGTTCATCTGCTGGATCAAGGGCCGATCTGCCCGATAACCGAACGATACATCATTAAAATCAATCTGCCCCATCACGTTCCGAGGTTCGAGTGACGAAGCCTGTTGAGGTTCGGGATCGGCCACTTCAGGCCGCGTATTCAGAATGTTCCAGATGCGATCCATCGACACAGTGGTCGATTGGAATGTATTCCATTGCATCGTAATCTGGTTAATCGGTTGAAAGAACTGACGAATATAGCTGATAAACGCATACAATACCCCGACTTGCAGGGACTCACCCAATACGGCGCGACCTCCAAGCCAGACCATCATGACCAGTGCCGCATTACCAAGGATATCAAACGTGCGGTTGAATATGACATTGGAACGGGCTTGTGCAATGTTGGCTTTCAGATGGAGTGCATTCTGTTCCGAGAAACGTCTCTTCTGTTCTTCTTCCTGGTGAAAAGCTTGAATCAGGAACATACCGGACAAGTTCTCTGCCGTAAATGCGATCAAACGGGAAAGACGCGTACGAGCATTTTGATAAGCTTTCCGCAGTCGACTACGGAATAATACCGCAACCACCGCAATGACAGGCAGCACGATCAGGGAGTAACTTGCCAGTACAGGATCAAGCTGGAACATAAAGACGATAATGAGCACCAGCATCATGCCATCTCGAATCAGACTGAGCAGTACTTGAGTGAAAAAGCTGCTGATGGTTTCCGTATCACTGGATACGTTCGTAACCAGACTGCCGATATGAAAACGGTCAAAGAAGGACATGGACATTTTGGAGATATGCTTGAACAGGTCCTTTCTGATCCGGGATACAATGTTCTGTCCCACATGCTGCAACAGATTATTCTGGATATAGGTAAAAATAAAACTGATGACAGCCAGCCCGAGAAAAATAGCTGCGAGTTGAACGAGAAAGCCCACACTGGTCTGGCCTATGGCCAGATGATCATCAATGGCGATCTTCACCAGATAGGGTTGCAGCAGATCTGCCGATATGCCAAGCAGTGAACAGAAGAAGATACCGGCAAAGGCCCATTTATGAGGTTTGGCGTATGCCATCATGGCCTTGAACGAAGTTCGTTTACTCTGATCGGCCTCTGGATCTGGGCGAAGTTCAGCGTTAGCGTTAGACATGATGCAATCCCTCCTCCTGCAAACGATAGGTTGCCGCATATAATCCCTTGGCAGCCATCAGCTGAGCGTGTGTTCCCTGTTCAGCAACTCGCCCTTCATCCAGAACGATAATATCGTCGGCATGACGGACTGCGCTGATGCGGTGAGAGATGATTAATGTGGTTTTGCCTTTGCTGATCTCACGCAGGCTGCGTAGAATACCACTCTCTGTGACAGCATCAACCGCGCTCATGCTGTCATCCAGAATAAGTAACTGTGCTTGCTTGATCAGTCCTCTTGCGAGGCTCGTTCGTTGACGTTGTCCGCCAGATAGCGTGAGCCCACGTTCGCCAAGTCGTGTATCGAAGCGGTCAGGAAATCGGACAATATTGTCATAGATCATGGCTTGGCGCGCACTATGCTCCACCGTATCCAGCGATACTTCCCGGTCGCTAAATGCAATGTTGTCGCGGATGGTTGTGCTAAACAGGAATCCATCCTGAGGGACATAGGCGATGCGGGATCTAAGGCTTTCGAGCGATAACTGCCGAATATCTGTACCATTGATGCGGATCGATCCTTCAGGTGGTTCATATGTACGCAGCAATAGCTTAACGAGGGTGCTTTTACCAGAACCTGTTTTGCCTACAATACCGACGGTTCGCCCGGCGCGGATATTCAGTTGAATGTTTTGGAGAGCAGGAGATGAACTGCCAGGATAGGAGAAGGTTAGATTCTCCATGGTGATATCTTGTACGGTATGGAGCGCTGTGGCTTCAGGAAGTTCACGTACATCAGCTACTTCGCTCAGCAGGTCATTCACTCGCTCCAGTGATGCCCCGGAGCGCTGGACAGTATTAATGACATTGCCGATCTGTTGAAGCGGTCCCATGATAATGCGCAGATATAACGTCAAGGCGACAAAACTTCCAAGTGTAATGGAATTCTGCATGGTCATAATTCCTCCAACAAGAAGGGAAACAACCAATGAGATCGCTCCGAGCAGCGGGAGCAAAGCCTGAAACAGGGAAGAAAGGCGAACAAGCCGCAGCTGCTTGCTCTTGATTGCATCGACGGTAGTTCCAAAGCGTGCACGAGCACTGTCTTCGATGGCAAATGTCTTGGTTACGCGAATGCCACCCAGCTGTTCTTCTGCGGACTCCGTCATGGTCGCAAGGGCCTCTTGTACGTCACGAGAGCGCTTGCGAATCCGGGGACCGAAAAACACGACCAGAAATGGAATCGCCAGCAAGGGCACAACACTGATCAGAATGAGCGTCAGTGGAATCCCGCTAAGCAGCATCATGACAATGCAGGATAACAGCAGGAAAGTAGCATTGGTCATGAGCGTTACGCCATTGGATATCGCTTCACGGACGGAAGTCACGTCATTCATGACATAACTGAGCAGCTTTCCGTTTCCCTGTTTGGAGAAATAGTGCTCACTAAGTTCGGAAAACTTACTGAAGATCCGCTCACGCGTCATGAACTCGAAACGTCGACCGAGCTTCATAATCATGAATTGCCCGGTACCGAAGAGCAGATTATACCCGATGGCAATAGCCAGAAGGGAAAGGCTGTACCTTACGACTGTCTGCATCTGAAGTGTATTCTGCATCAACTGGTCGGTGAAACTGCCCAGTATGCGGGGGAGGGATGCCTGCCCGACATTGGAGGCAATAATCAGAAGAACAGCAATCAGATATACAGGCCAGTTCGACACAACATAACCGCGAAGTAATCCTTTCTTGGACATAATCATTGTTCTCCTTTGGTATAGGTGAAGTCAGTTCAACAGGTGGAGTCAAGAAAAGGGCCGACACCTGGTTATTAGCGCGTCGTGCCCTCTTACTGTATGCGATCCGGTTTGGTGTTTATCCGTCATCCAATGGATTTCTCTATTCTTATTTTTGCGCTAATCCGAAAGGATGTCAACGAAGCCAGTTAGGTGATTTAGATTATCGGCGTTGGAGAAGAGTTGTATGCAGTGTTCCCGTGTTGTATTCACCAGATGTCGAAATGACTGAAACATTTTCTAAGGGTATCCCGTCTGTAGGAATGAAGAGGTAAAAAATAGGTTTTACTAATCATATGGAGGTGCCAGGAAATGAAACATAAAAAAGGATTGGCTGCAACGCTTGCGCTCTGCGTTTCTTTGACAGCAGGAGGTGCATCGGTACTCGCGTTTTCAGATGTGAAAGATGAAGGGCAGAAGTCGGTTGTCGATTCTTTGAAATCAAAAGGTATTGTTAACGGAGTGACAGCGGATCTGTTCCGTCCAGATCTTGCATTGTCCGAGCCTCAGGGTGTTCAACTGATTGTGAATGCATTTGGTCTGAAAAATGCATATGCTGCGTCTTCTGCGCAGGATAAAATTAGTCCGGACACTTGGTATGCTGACGCTGTTCAAGCGGCTACGCAAAACGGATTGTCTGTTCCGGTAGAAGTAAACCCGCAGGGTAAGATGACACGCGAGCAATTTGTTATTTTGCTTCATGAAGGGATTAACACAACCGGGAATTATCCGGTCATCATGAAGTATAATCTTGTTAAGGACGAAAATAAAATCGGTAAGGACGCCATATCTGCAGTCCAGAACCTGCTGAACATGAACATCATTGAACTGGATAAGGACGGTAATTTCCGTCCAGATCAGTCGCTTACCCGTATGGAGGCTGCAAGCATGATCTTCAATGCACTTGAATTTGTGGATAAACACGGCAATGGCGGCTCAGCAGAGCCAACTCCAACCACCCCAGGTGAAGGCCAGCAAGCGATTGTGCCTGAAGTGACAACGACGAAGGTTGATGACAAAACAACCAAAGTTAAACTCAGTGCTGAAATGCCTCACCCTGGTTATGGATTGAAGATTGATGATGTAAAATTGGAGAAGGATGGACGCGCTATCGTGCTCTATTCCATTATTCAACCTGATCCAGACATGATGTATCCGATGGTCATTACGAATGTGACTGCTGAAACGGATATCCCAACTGGATATACGGCAGAAGCTCAACCTTCTGGCAAGTAAATTCACTGCAAACCATATAAACTAAATGCTGTTAAACGGATATGTATCCTCAAACCCACCTTCCATATATGTATGGAGGGTGGGTTTTTCATTTGAGTTGAAGCTGTACATAGGCTTTTAACCGCTAAGAATACGGATTACATCCTGATGATGGAAAAGGGAAGAATGTTGAATTGATTCATCTCAGTCAAGTTACAGGACAACTATTCTTTGGATGATAATTTGAATTACATTTTGTGAAATTTTATTGTTCGTTTGTGTTATGTTAATTAACATAAAATCTCTAATCTATAAAATATATAATGGATATTTGTTAAGGTTATACAGCTAATTTGTGTTATTGTAGTGGCTTACACTATGGTCTTTTTCTAAAAAACCACAAGACTCAGTTTCCAAGTCTTGTGCAAAATCTACATATACGACTCGATATTCCCAGTGTTTAAAAGCATTTATGTATCCTGTAGGCAGAGATAAAAACAACATATATACGAAAGAGGGAGGAGAATTATAGAATAAGGGCAAGCCAATTACAGGCATGTAATATGCGATAGGTATATGGTAGATAATATGACACTTCTATTCAACATTTAAGTGGCTTTTCCTGGAGTATGATGCGTTTAGACATGAATACCATGGTCGGATAAGTATGTGGGTTTTGACTTTAAAGCCTGTTTTCTAATCTCCGTTTAGATCCAACATCTTTCCAAGTTCGTATGATACAACTCCAAATGACATCTAAAGGAGGGAAAAGGGTCAAATTCTACATGTTTTACTTCCCCAAAATGACAATGACAAGCTGATAACAAAAGTGTAAACCCCCGTTGTAACAGTATATTCCGTGATTTTAAGAGTGAAGATGGAAATGGCATATTTACGGATTCGGAAATGATCCATAAACTCAGTATGTAAGCGTTACCAATTAAGGAGGGAACAAAGCCGCTCGTCATGGAAACGCGGTTCGGAACTTCTTCCTTATATTTAAACAGGAGTGCTTGGCTCTTCCTCACAAACGGCCGGATTTTCATTAGAAAAGGAGGAAACAAACTGATGCAGCTAAATGGGGAGTCTCCCTCGACGCAAAACTTAGCGGTAAACACGATTCCGAACAGCAAGAAAAATAAATTATGGAGAAGGATGATTCGAAACTGGGAGTTGTATCTGTTTATCGCGCCAGCATTTCTATACTTTCTGATATTCCATTACGGTCCGATGTACGGTATACAGATCGCATTCAAAAACTTTATCCCGACACTTGGTGTCACGGGAAGCCCGTGGGTCGGATTCGATCATTTCATCCGTTTCTTCAATTCTTATTATTTCTGGGATTTACTATGGAATACCCTTAGCATCAGCTTGTATGAGCTGGCTATAGGTTTTCCGTTGCCGATTATTCTGGCGTTAGCGTTCAATGAAGTAAAGGACTCCTTTTTCAAACGTACCGTGCAGACCGTCACGTATGCACCGCATTTTATTTCGGTCGTCGTGATGTCGGGGATGATCATTACCTTTTTATCACCCTCGTCAGGCATGATTGTCAATTTGGTGGAGGCCCTTGGATTTCAGGCGCCTCAATTCCTGACGGACCCTGCGTGGTTCAAGACAGTGTATGTGCTGTCAGGAGTCTGGCAAAGTGCAGGCTGGGGGACCATTATTTATCTTGCTGCTCTCTCGGGTGTGGATCCGCAACTGCATGAAGCAGCTGTGGTGGATGGTGCAAGCCGCTTCAAGCGGATTCTGCATATTAACATTCCAGCGATTATCCCTACGATCACCATTTTGTTAATTCTGAATATGGGCAGTATTCTGGGCGTCGGATTTGAGAAAATTCTACTGCTGCAAAATCCGTTGAACATGGGTTCATCCGATGTCATCTCGACATTTGTCTATAGGTCTGGTCTGGTCGATGCGCAGTACAGTTTCTCTACGGCCGTTGGATTGTTCAACTCCGTGGTTAATGCGATTCTGCTCATTACCGTGAATCAGATTGCACGTCGCACCAGTGAAAACAGCCTGTGGTAAAAGGAGGGGGAAACACATGTCAACCGCAGTGAAAGAAAGCAGAAGCGATAAATTGTTCTTATTGTGCAATTACATCTATCTGACGGTAGCGCTCGTCATTGTGTTGTATCCGCTGCTATACATCATCAGTGCTTCAATCAGTGATCCCAAATACGTAAGCTCCGGTGAGATGTGGCTGCTTCCGAAAGGCATTACGTTTGAAGGCTATGCCCGGGTGTTTGAGAACACCAACATCTGGATTGGGTACAAAAATACGATCATCTATACCGTTGTAGGCACCATCGTCAACCTGATTGTCACGCTACCGGCAGCCTACGCGCTCAGTCGCTCGGATTTTGTGGGACGAGGATTCTTCATGGCTATGTTTATGGTAACGATGTTCTTCAGCGGAGGGCTTGTCCCAAGTTACCTGCTGGTTAAGGATCTTGGTATGGTGAACAGCATGTGGGCACTTATACTGCCAGGAGCTGCATCCATCTGGAATATTATCGTATGCCGTACGTTCTTCCAATCGACCATTCCCAAGGAGCTGCAGGAAGCGGCGCATATTGATGGGTGTACCAACACCCGGTTGTTCATCAAAATCGTGCTTCCGCTTTCCATGCCAATCATTGCAGTGATGGCACTCTTCTACGGAGTTGGACACTGGAACAGCTATTTCAGTGCCATGATCTATCTGAATGATTCCTCCAAGTACCCGTTGCAGCTCTTTCTGCGCCAGATTCTGGTGCTTCAGGAGATGGCGGCTCAAGGGGGTGGAGCGATTGATACCTCTTCAGCAACGGCGATGAATACCAAAGCGGAGATCGCTGCGCTAGTTAAATATGCCGTCATTATTGTTGCCACCCTTCCGGTTATTGCAGTCTATCCGTTCCTACAGCGTTACTTTGTGCAGGGTGTTATGATCGGTTCCGTTAAGGGATGATCTTAATCCATATACCACATTAAACAAGGGGAGTTGTTGTCATGAAAAAGCTTCGCAAGGCTTCATCCATTACACTCTGTCTCACCTTATTAGCAACATTGCTTGCAGCTTGTGGTTCAACCAATGAAGACGGGAGCACAACCTCTAATGTTGAAGGGGTCAAAAAAGAAGGCTTCCCGATTGTAGACGAAACGCTAACGTTGAAGGTTATGTCTCAGGATGCGGGTGTAGCTGACTGGAGCACGATGCCTGTGCTGCAAGAAATGGAGAAACTGTCGGGCATCAAGCTGGAATATCAGCTTTCACCGATCGACAGCTTTGAAACGAAGAAGAATCTGGTTTTCGCGAGCGGGGACTTGCCAGATATGTTCTACGCTGCAGATCTCAAGCCAGCTGAGCAGGTGACTTATGGAAGCCAGGGTATTCTGATCCCATTGGAAAAATACATTGACGAAGGTTATGCACCCAATATCAAAAAGATCCTCGATGAGAACCCGGATGTTCGTAAATCATTTACAACGCCTGACGGGCATATGTATGCACTCCCCTTCATCGACACGGCAGCTGTGTGGTACAGAGGCCCGATGTGGTACAACGGGGAATTCCTAAAGGCCCTTAACGTAGAAGAGCCCAAGACTACCGAAGAATTGTATACGTATCTTAAACGTGTAAAAGAAGAAGACCCTAATGGCAATGGCCAGCAAGATGAAATACCGCTTACTTCTGTAAAATTGGATGATCTCCGCATGTTCTTCTTCGGCTTCTGGGGAATGTACAACGAAGGCATCTATTCCGATAAAGACGGAAAAGTTCACTATCCATATCAAGAAGAAGGCTACAAAGGTTATCTGACATTCATGAACCGCTTGTGGAAGGAAGACTTGCTGGATCATGAGACCTTCTCACAAACAGGCGATCAGAAAAAAGCAAAAGGTGAAAGTAACAAACTTGCACTATTCAACGATTACCATCCATACTTCACGCTCGGTGGTGAACCTAGCACGGATCATCCGCTGATGACGCCAGTGAAGAGCGAGGTTGCAGACTCTCCTGTGTACGGCAAGCATCCGGGCATGTCAGCTCGTGGTACCTTTGCTATTACGAGCAGCAACCCGTCTCCTGAGGCGACGATGCGCTGGATCGACTATATATACAGTTACGAAGGTGCGACCCTGTTCAATCAAGGTCCTGAAGGCGTTCTGTGGAAATTCAAAGACAAGGAAAACCACGTGAAAGAGTGGCTCCCTGTTCCTGGCGGCGGTGATCGTGAGGAATACCGGGGTAAAATCACGCCAAACTTTGGTATCCTGACACCGGGCATTAATGATCCGGATGTAGCGAAAGGGCTTCGCACCGAATTTGATGAGTGGATTGACCAGCAGAATCAAGAGAAGTTGGTACCTATCGGAAAAGCCCCATTTCCTAACGTTTATCTGACGAATGAAGAGCAAAGCGAAGCAACCGCTCTATTGTCTGACCTGGATACGTACGTCAAGCAGATGGAAGCGAAGTTCGTGACCGGCCAGGAACCGCTTGATAACTGGGATAAGTATATTGCGCAGATGAAGAAAATGGGCAGCGACCGTATCGTCGAACTGTATCAGGGGGCATATGACCGCTGGAATACTGGAGAATGACCTAAAGATTTTTCACAGATAAGGACTCTCGAAAGAGGTGTGGACAGATATGCAGAAATGGTTTGAAGAAGCCAAGCTGGGGATATTCATCCACTATGGCATCTATGCTGTAGACGGGGTTGCGGAATCCTGGTCCTTCTATAATGGAAGGGTGTCCTATGAAGATTATATGAAACAGTTGGACGGTTTTACGGCATCGGAATTCAACGCGGAGAAGTGGGCCGACTTGATTGAAAAGTCTGGAGCCCGGTATGCCGTGCTGACAACCAAGCATCATGATGGCGTTGCATTGTGGGATACGCAGTATAGTGACCTCAATGTCGTCAAACAGACACCCGCGAATCGGGACATCGTGAGGGAGTATGCGGAAGCGATTCGGGAGAAGGGCATTCATCTGGGGATGTATTTCTCGCTAATCGATTGGTCGCACCCGGATTATCCTAGCGTGTATGAAGGTGGAAAAGTACCGGAGGATCTCAGTAGTGTTAACCGGCATTCAAGTCCTGTGGACGGCGTTCAAGATCAGGCAAAGTGGCAGAAGTTCCTGCAATTCAATAACCAGCAGCTGGAAGAGATTTTGACGAATTACGGAAAGGTGGATCTGCTGTGGTTCGATGGGGACTGGGAACGGAGTGCCCAGCAGTGGAATCTGCCGGAGTTCAAGCATTACCTGCAATCTTTCAATCCGGATATCATCATTAACTCCCGTCTGCAGGGTTATGGGGATTACAAGACACCAGAGCAGGGCATTCCGATTACAAGACCGGAGGGGCCCTGGGAGTTCTGCACCACAATCAACACATCTTGGGGTTATGTGCCGACAGATCATAAATATAAATCTCTGAATCAGATCATTCGAATGTTCTGTGACTGTATTTCGATGGGCGGCAATATGTTGCTGGATATCGGTCCCCGTGAAGATGGCACCATCGATAAGAGGCAGGAGGACATCCTGCTTGGGCTGGGAGCATGGATTCGAACCCATGAGGAGGCTGTCTTTGGAACGAGTGAAGGTATTATGCCCCGCTATTATCTGGGGGGAAGCACTATATCTGAGGACAGAAAGATATTGTACCTATTCGTGTATGACGATCCAAAAGAGAATGTGTGCATCAAGGGTCTCTGCAATCCGATCAAGAAGATAACCGTGCTGCATTCGGGCAAAGAGCTTAATCATGAGATTCATGGGGGTGTGCCTTGGTTCCATATCCCGGGGACAACGTGGATCAAGATGACCCCCGAGGACACGCATGAACAGGTGACCGTTCTTAAGCTCGAATTCGATGAGGAGCTGGAAATGTACGGCGGCTCTGGAGCCGTTGTCACCCATAACTAACCATTACGGGGAGGGCATATGCCGATAGATGCATGCCCTCCCTTACGAATTGGAGAGAGAGACATGAACAGAAGTGGAGTGCCGGAACCCAGGATTGAGTATGCTCCCAAACATTATATATGCAAGCGTGCGCAGGAACCGCTGGTGTTAGACGGCCGTGTGGATAAGGTATTTTGGGATGCGGCCCATTGGACGGATGATTTCGTTGATATCGAGGGTGATCTTCGTCCGAAGCCTGGGAAACAGACACGGGTAAAAATGCTGTGGGATGACGACTATTTCTACTTTGCTGCTGAGCTGATTGAAGATCAGATCTGGGCTACGTTGACTGAGCATGATTCCGTTATTTTCTATGACAACGACTTTGAGATTTTTATCGACCCCGACGGGGATTCCCATCAATATTATGAGTTCGAGATCAATGCGCTCAATACGGTATGGGACCTGCTATTGGTGAAGCCGTATCGGGATGGTGGACCTCCGGTCAACGGTTGGGATATCAGCGGTCTCAAGACGGCCGTATATATCGATGGGGAATTGAATAAACCTGGGGCTGATAACCGGAAATGGAGCGTGGAAGTCGCAATTCCCTGGACCAGTCTAAAGGAGTGCGCCGAAGGAAACCGTCCGCCTGCGCCGGGTGAGTTCTGGCGCGTCAACTTCTCGCGCGTGGAGTGGCAGACCGAGGTACAGGACGGTCAGTACCGCAAGGTGCTGAATCCAGATACGGGCAAACCTTATCCTGAGGACAACTGGGTTTGGTCACCCATGGGCATTATCAACATGCATTACCCGGAGTTGTGGGGCTATGTCGTATTTTCGGATGACGGAACAGATCAGTCCTTTGAGTTGCCGGAAGACGAACGAATCAAATGGGAGCTTCGCAGGCTCTATTACCGTGAACGCAATTATTATGAAACCCATGGTGAATTTACACAGGATGTGAAGCTGCTTATGGGTGAGGAATCGTGGAGCTGTGAGCCTGTAATTGAGACGACTCGCAGCCTGTTCCAGATTACTGTGCCTTCGTCGGATGGCACGGCCTTAATCTGTATTCGGGAAGACGGCAAGCTGTGGAAGGAGTGAGAGCACAATGACCAGCCAAACTTTGGTATTTTCCCTTGACGCACAGTCATTGGAGAGGATCGAGCAGAATTTCCAAGAGAAGGTACGTTTTGCAGAGGCTCGCAAATCGGAGTTGTTTCATATTTTTCAACAGGACCTGACGGAAGAAGAAGCATGGGCATTGAAGTATATGTATGCTTACATGCCTGTAAACGACTTGGCTGATTATAATGGGAACCTGTTCTTGAACCATGTGCGACGGGCATTGGATATCCGCAAACGTGTGCCTTGGGGAGATCGTGTCCCGGATCATCTGTTCCTTCATTTTGTGTTGCCTTACCGGATAAATACGGAAAATATTGAAGATTTCCGCGGTTTGATATATGACGATTTAGCCGAGCGGACAACGAAGTTATCCATGGCGGATGCCATTCTAGAGACCAATTACTGGTGTCATGAGAAAGCGACCTATATTGGCAGCAATCTGCGCACGATATCGCCGCTGACGATGATCCGGAATGCTCGCGGACGATGCGGCGAAGAGTCCACGCTGGCGGTGGCCGCTCTTCGCAGCATTGGCATACCCGCCCGTCAGGTCTACACACCTCGCTGGGCTCACTGTGACAGTAATCATGCCTGGGTAGAAGCCTGGGCAGATGGTCAATGGTACTACATCGGGGCATGCGAGCCGGAAGCCCGTCTGAATCAAGGGTGGTTCAGTCCGCCAGCCCGCAGGGCCATGCTGATTAATACGAGGATCTATGCCGACTATCCCGGACCGGAGGATATAACGCTCTCCGAGAAGGGATTTACGGAAATTAATTTGCTTGAGAACTATGCACCGGCGCGGGTCATTGATGTGAAGGTGAAAAATGAGCAGGGAGAGCCCGTACCGGAAGCGAGCGTCCGCTTTGAGCTGTACAATTCGGCTGAATTCTATCCGATTGCCGAAATCAGGACGGACGCACAAGGGGAAGCTGCTTTTAAGACAGGTTATGGCGACCTTTTGATTCGTGCGGTCAGCGGCGGCAAGTGGAGTGAAATCCTATTCAAGGCTCAGGAAAACGAGCTTGTAGAGCTTGTGCTGAACTCGTCAGAGCAGCCCACAGGGATCGCAGATTTCGATATGGTTCCTCCGCCGGAAGGGGAGGGGGAGGCCGTGATTGCGTTACCGGAAGAGAAGATCCAGATTCACAATCGTCGGCTGGAGGAAGGAGCGCAGACCCGGAGCGGGTATGAGGACACTTTCCTGAGTGAAGAGGAGGCTGTTTCACTGGCTAAATTGGTTGGACTTCCCCCGGTGCGTGTATGGGATATTCTTCAGAAGGCACGGGGGAACAGCCGTGAAATTGCAGATTTCCTGAAGGAACGTTCCAATGCATACGGTGAGTGGCCGCTCCGGTTGTTGGAGTCAATGAATGAAAAAGATTTGATTGATACCTTTCGCCAGACGCTGGACGATCATCTGATCGGTGCGCTCTCGCAGCAAGGATCATGGGCGGAAGATACGTTCGTGAGCTACATCTTGTGCCCGCGGATTTCCTATGAAATGCTGGTCCCTTATCGAGGCGTATTCCAGAATGAATTTTCGGCGGACGAGGCAGCGGCGTTTAGGGAAAATCCTGCGACGCTTGCCCGAATGCTGGAACAGGACTACGAATACTATGAAGATCTTCCTAATCTAAAAGGCAAGGGTAATCCGATCGGGACATTTAGTCTGATGAAAGGGGACACTCAGTCACTGGATATTTTGTTTGTGGCTGTATGTCGCAGTTTAGGTATTCCTGCACGATTACATCCGAGTGCGCAGAAACCACAGTATCTGAGTGACAGAGGCTGGAAGGATGCGGTGTTCAGTCTCACCTCACCTCAAACTCAGGAGAGCACAAGCTGGGGAATGCTCCAACTTCATAGGGATATAAAGGCTCCGCAGGATACACCTGCAGCATCCTATTTCGAGAACTTCTCGTTTGCCCGTCTGGAGGATGGCGTCTACAAGACGTTGATATATCCTTATGGCAGCACGAATGTCTATAGCGAGCCATACGAGATTGAAGCAGGAGCTTATCGCTTAACGACAGGCATTCGTCTGAAAGATGGAACGGCAAAAGTACGCTTTGTTTACTTTACCGTGAGCGCCGGAGATACCACTGAGGTTGTATTGTCTTATCGCGAGACTGAGGTTGATATTCCTGTACTTGGTAAACTGGCACCAGGCAGTGTACTGACCCGTCTGGATGGTACAGAGGTAGAAATGAAGGAACTTCTGGGATCGGAGGGTGCCATTGCTGCCTGGATTGAACCGGAGCGAGAACCGACCAAACATCTGATTCGGGAACTGTGCGAGCTCGCTGAGCCGCTGAATAAGCTGGATGTGCCAATCGTACTCATAATCGGAGATGCAGAATGGAACGCTTCCTTTGATCCTGTTGGTTATCCGAAGCTGCCTGTGCGCACGGTTTTTGTACGAGATTCCAGTTATGCTTCCTTGTCCGGTTACATTTCAAAGGCTGCAGCTCACGAAGCGGGCTATCCGCATCTCTTTGTGCTGGATGACCAGGATCAAATTCGGTATTTGGCTTCCGGGTACAAGATCGGTACCGGGAAGGAAGCCCTGCAGATTGCTGCTGGGTTATCTCAATCATCGAACGGATCGGAGTGAAGAGAGTGACGAAATATATTGCTGCGGGTTATGCCGTTGATTCAGTTCTTCCCGATATGGCATATGACGATCTGTCGAAGTTAACACATCTGAACGTAGCCTTCGGACATGTCAAAAACGATGAAATCACCACCGAGCATTTAAAAAACGGTCACGTTATCCAGACTATGAAGCGGGAGCATCCGAATCTTACGGTGCTGCTATCTGTTGGCGGATGGAGCGCTGGCGGTTTCTCCGAGGCCGCCTCAACCCAGGCGGGGAGGGACACCATGGCCGCATCGGCAGTCCGGGTGTTGGAGGAATACCCTTTTGACGGGATTGATCTGGACTGGGAGTATCCATGTTATGGTGAAGCTGGTATCGCATCCAGTCCTGATGATAAACGGAATTTCACCTTGCTACTCAAGACGATCCGGGAGACACTGGATGCCAAGGGAGCCGAGGATGGCCGTCATTATCTGCTCACCATTGCGGCAGGGGCTGACCAATACTACGTAGACGGTACAGAGATGGGTGACGTGCAGCAGTATCTGGACTATATCCAGTTGATGACCTATGATATGCGCGGCGGTTTTCAGGTTCTAACCGGACATCACACGAATCTGTACACGTCAACAGGGGATCTGTTTCGAATTAGTGTGGATGCATCCGTGGACCTGTTTGTTCGAGCCGGCGTTCCGAAGGAGAAAATTGTGATTGGTGCCGCATTCTATTCCCGCATATGGACTGAGGTTCCTGACCGAAACCACGGGCTCCATCAAATGGCTGGCAGCACAGGCGGCTACGGTCCGTCATTTGCAGAGCTGGAAGCGAAGTACATCAACAAGAATGGATACATCCGCTATTGGGATGAGGAAGCCTGTGCACCGTTTCTGTTTAATGGGTCCAGCCTCATATCTTATGATGATGAAGAATCGATCCAATGCAAATGTGATTACGTAAAGGAACAAGGTCTGGCCGGAATCATGTTCTGGGAGTACGCCTGTGATCCGACCCGCCGTTTGCTGGGTGCAATACATCAAGGGCTGCGGGATATTCCGGCTGGGAAAATAGGATAAACCCGTCAGGGAGCCGACGGGTCAGATGATGGATATGGACTAAAAACATACGAAGGGGCCGTCCTACAAGTCATGAGCATGACTTATAGGACGGCCCCTTGTTTGCGATATTTAGGTCTAACGAATCTTGCACGATATCTCCATTTATCCAATACATTCCTCGTCGTCATCTTCTGGGGAATCGGGGGAGCCGTTAGGACGGTGCATTTTGCGATACTGTCCGGGTGTGTATCCTGTCTCTTTCTTAAACTTGCGGATGAAGTTCGGTGTATCCAGGTAACCGACCCGTGTAATGATGTCTTTTAACGGATCGGTTGTATGCAGCAACAGTCGAATAACCTCATCCATCCGTTTCTGCCAGATGTATTGGGTGAAATTCATGCCGATCTTTTCTTTGAAGGAACGACTGAAATACGATGAAGAGATTGTGAATTGAGATGAGATCGTACCCAGGCTGAGGTCATAATTCGAGAAATTGGCATCGATATAAGCAACGATTTCATCCATCAGGGAACTTTCTTCCGTCTCGCTCTTCGCCTCGACGTGGGCGCAGATTTCGGCGGCAAGCCCTGTCAGTTTCTTCTCCAAATCTTCCAGCGAGTCATAGGATGTGATTCTTGGGAGTTGATTAACGACATGATGAATCCCAAGCTCCGATGCGGTTTTTAGCATGGTATTCAGAATATCAAAGCAGATGCAACGCAGCAGTGGTACGGACGGCATTTCGGCTTTCAGGTTGTTTAACGCGGTCGACACCATCTGAACCGCCACATCATAGCTACCCTGTTTTAAGCTTTGAACCAGCTTCAACAGTACATCCTTAGGGACCCAGAAGGAAGCATCCTGTGCACTGGAACCGGAAAGGGCGTTGAAGAAGGTACTGCTGCCCTGTCCATGCAGCATCGATGCTTCAAGAGCGGTCGATGCCTCGATGTAGGACTGATTCAGTTGCTCTGGATAACTGTATCGATTACCTATCCCGATTGCGGGCGCGACGCCGGTGTGCTCCGTCACCATCCCTTGCAGTTTTTCAATGATAGGCTCCATACGGTTGTTCAGACTGCCTTCATGCCCGATCTCGGCATCAAATCCGACGATGAGAGCCAATTGGTCTGCCTGTGGAAGCTCCACGCCGTAAGCATAAGCAGATAACTCCGACAGTTCCACATCGTTCATCAGCTGCATTATGGTTATTTGCACAGCGTTATCGTTATCAACGATAGGAAAAGCATGCATTTCCCAGCCCATGATCATGACAAAATAATGAGATCGGTTGAATCGTATGCCGAGCTTGTCCGTAAACTCAGAGGGGAAATCTCCGGTATGGCCGTACTTTAGCAACATAAGCAAAATATGATTGCGAGCGTAGGGTTCCTGAAGATCTACGCGCTGACTATAATCGTGCAGTGTTTTCTTGATCCATTCCAGCTCGTTGGTCGTTGAGGATGTATCAGGATCATTCTTCAACCGAATGAACTCCATTAGATCTGAAATGGGGTGATATTGTCTCCGGGCCAACATAATGGCAAGGAAAGTACCCATAACCACCATGAAGGAGAAAACAAGAATAATAAAGGTACGAATATGAACGATTCGGCTAAAAAATTGATTGCTTGGCATAGCAGTTACATAGGTCCAGCCTGCATCCGATTTAACGGATACAACCGAATGTGGTTCTTGATTTAAGGAGATGCTGTGCGTTCCGGGCTCGAGTGCAAACAGAGCGCTGACTTCCTGATCAGTAATAATTTCTCCCTTGTAATTGGCTGCCAGAACTTGCCCGTAATTATCGAAAATGTAGGTCATCCCGTGATAGTCACTGAGGATGGAGTCAATCAAGCCGGTCAGATTAGATTCATGAATCAGGTACATGACGGTTCCGTGGGCGGGCGTATTGTTAGGCGCAATCGGTACAAGGTACGCCAGCATGGAATTGGGTATTTTGGTTCCTTGAACGACCTGCTCCGCCGGTCGTATCGTGGGGAACTGCACGTTATTCAAATCCCGGATCATGTCTGTTTTGTTCCAAGTATTAAATTTGTAGCGGCCTGTGAATACATCCAGATTCTCAGAACCTTGAGAAGAGTAGATGCTGTCATCTCCACGGAAGAACAGGAATAGTTCATCGATAATGGAACTGGTGGCTTTATATTTGACCAATGCTCCAATCGATTCTCGGCTATAGTACGGATGGTGGGTCCAATACCGCGTTAACTGCTCATCGTAGGCGATGCGAAACGCGATGTCTTGTAGTTCCTTCATGCGATCATCAATGACAGTTTTGGCTTGAGTGAGCTGGTTGACATTGGTCTGTTCAATCTCTGAACGGAGCGTGTCCACAGCATTGTGGTAAATAATGATGGTTAAAATAACAAGAGGTATAAGGAAAATGGAGATATAGGATAAGGTGTACTTGAGCAGAAGCTTGGACTTAAAGTGATTCCATTTCATATCTGCAACCTCCCATTTTTCTATAGTGCTGCAGCGATAGCGCTCTCATATGGATGGGGAAGCTATTGCCATGATGCGAGCTACTGGGTGTTCTTACTAAAAATACTAGGAGAACTTCTCTAATAAAGCAAGAAAGATATGACGATAGCAAAATCCCCTCGAAGTATACTCATTTCCTTATGCTACCACATAAGGCTTTTCAAAGAGTATCTACTTTAAGGGGATAATTATAGTCGAACATATATTAAGTTTAGGAGTTAAAACGATTATTCATCCAGAGGTTCATAGTCGAACCAGTCGAAACCTGCAGGGGGGCGTTCCCCCGATGGATCATAGGCATACATGGCTATAATGACACCTGTAAAACCACTTGCCACTTCAGTAGACAACAGATGGGTTTCACCCGAACCTACTTCGATAGCATCGGATGAGCCTTGCTGGTAGAGGAACGTAAAGTGATTCCGGTCGGCCTTGATCTGTAAAACAATCGGACCCTGCTCACAGTCAAGAATCTGTTCAGTTCGTAGAGAGCCGACCGTTCGCCGCAGCATGATTTTCTTCTGACCGTCGATCTGTGTTACAGCCAAGTCATAATGATATTTATTATTCATAAATACGGTTAATCCAGCTTCACCGCCGCTCGCACCTGGCTCATAATGCAGCTCGGCTGCCATGTTGCATAGGAAATGGCTCAAGCGACGCCCGACAAAGGCTGGATTTCTTCCATCATCGAGAGAAATCGGGTTACCCCGCAGGATGAGTTGCCCGGGATTTTCTGTGAGCGTCCAACTATCTGGATCTGGGTTCCGCAAGAAGATCCAGTTCATGTCCAATGTTGGTTCGTCAAAATGATCCCGGATAGCCTGAGGTGACCAAGGGTGCTCAGGCAACGAAGGTCCGGCCATCTCCGGCTCAATATGTCCGTCCACACCGATCATCGGCCAACCGTCATTCGTCCAAGTGACAGGTGCCAGGAAGGTTTCGCGTCCCAGATGGTGTCGCATAGGGTAACCTGCTGGACGAAGGCCAAGACATACGGCCCACCAGCTTCCATCCTGAATCTGGACAAGGTCTGCATGACCGGTTGCATGGATACTGGATTTCATGCTTCGATTGGACAGAATCGGATTATGAGGACACGGATCAAATGGTCCGTATGGATCTGTACTCCGAGCAATGGTCTCCATATGACCATACTCGGTTCCACCTTCGGCGATCATCAAATAGTAGAAGTCGTTTATTTTGTACAGGTGGGGAGCTTCGGGGGCTGCTCCTCCGGTTCCGTTCCAGATCAATCGGCTATTGGTTAGTTTGGCTCCGGTCTTGATATCTATCTCACACTGATAGATGCCCTCGCCTTCATTTCCATTACAGGCAGTTTGAAAATACACACGACCATCTTCGTCAAATAGAAAAGAGGGATCTATACCATCTTGATCAACAAAGATGGGAGCAGACCATGGCCCTTCGGGTTGGGTGCTGCGTACATATAGATTTCCACCGCCGCTTACATTGGTTGTTGTCATATAGAACCAGCCATCATGATACCTGAGTGTTGGAGCATAAATACCGCCAGAGCTGCCTGCATTCGCTAGAGGAAGTTGTTCTGGGGTAGTAAGGACATGACCGATCTGTCGCCAGTTCACGAGGTCTTTGCTGTGAAAGAGCGGTACACCCGGAAAATATTCAAATGTACTCGTCACCAGGTAATAGTCTTCATCTACACGGCAGATACTTGGATCTGGATAAAAACCCGGAATCACCGGATTGGTATATTTCATCATGTTATACTCCTATTCATTGAGAGAGTTTAGTACGAATCTGGACACATTGAAAATCCCTGCTACAAGGCGAATTATAACGTTTTTAAGTATATTGCACCTTGATTTTTCGGTCTTGGAATAGCATGATATAGACATTCAACCCAACAATGTTCGTGGAGGGGAATGCTTTGAGTAATGCATATTTGAGATGGTTTACTTCAGATCATCAACAGTTTCCGTTTTTTATTCAGTACGGTGGACACGTTGAGGACATGGAGCTTCATAATCATATGGATTTTACGGAACTTGTGATTGTCCTGAATGGTCATGCAACTCATGTGGTGAACACCGAAGAATTTTTTATCAAAAAAGGAAACGCGTTTGTGATCAATGGCGACACCCATCATGCGTATAAAGACCCTCATGATTTTAGGATCTGTAACGTTATGTTCAGTCCCGAGATGCTTGCTTCGGCTGGGCCAGATCTGAGGAAATCCAATGGCTTCCAGGCACTGTTTGTTTTGGAACCGTTTTATCGTAATACCCACTCATTTCCCAGTAAACTGGCGTTATCCATTGCAAGTCTGGAGTATGTAGAATCACTGATATCGTTCATGATTGAGGAATATCACAATAAACAGCAAGGGTATCAGACGATGTTGATCTCACGTCTTACGGAGATGGTTGTATATTTGTCGAGGCAATATGATACGCAGGAAAAGGGTATAGAGGGCAACAATCTGATGCATTTGGCGAATGCCATTTCATATATTGAAGATCATTATCTGGAGCCATTGTCGCTGGAGGACATTGCGGGGAAGTCGAATATTTCAATTAGGCATCTGAATCGGATTTTTCGATCCTATTATCAGATGACTCCGATCTCTTATCTGCAGAAGTTGCGTCTGGAAAAGGCTTGTCATCTGCTGAAAAACGGGAACCTGTCCATTACGGAAATTTCGTATGAATGCGGGTTTAACGATAGTAATTATTTCACCCGTCAGTTTAAGAAAGCTTTTGGCGAGTCTCCCAAAACATACAGGCAGAATCATTAAATATGGGAAACATCAAAACAGGGCCTCCTCAAAGGAGGTCCTGTTTGCTGTCTCAGGGACACTTTAATCATCCAGAAGGCGTCCGTTGTCATGCCATTGACCGTACATTTTATTTTCCTTCGTGTTGGTTATGAATTTATCCAATCTGCTCTGGAATAATGCTGGCTGATCTTTTACACTTTGGATCGTATCAATCCGAACGTTTTTATACAGGGCAGGGAAGGCCATGAAGTTCGCATACACCTGTTGGTCCTCTTTCAGCCTTTGTTCGATCACACCATCGATAATGAAAGCATTCGGGTCCATCACAGGAAGAACCTTTCTACCTTCGTCATGCATTAAGCCCAACTTTTCAAGACGACGGACACGTTCCTTGTTCAATTCAGTCCATGAACTACGTTTGCTTCGAGGAGATAATCTCTGTGCCAATTGGGTCTCGGATATTTTCTTTTTGACACCATCGATCCAGCCGAAGCATAGCGACTCCTCAACCACGTCCAAGTACAGCAGGGTATCAGGAGTAGGTTTCATGCTTACAATGACCCAGCAAGAACGCTGGAATTTTCCGTGCTCCTGTAACCAATTTCTCAATTCCTCCCTCGATGTCACGGGGATACAATGTACATTTTCCATCGAATCGTTGCCTATACTTGAGCCGGTTCTTGATACCAGAAGAGAGAATAGTCGTTCATGATGGAGACGTGCCCCAATTGACGCAGCATAGTAGACACATTGCCTCGGTGGTAGGTCCCGTGATTCACCAGATGGAATACCATTTCCGATAAGCTGGTTTCGCGGACTCCGGCAAATGGATTATCGAGCAGAACGGTTTTTTCCAGATCCGTCTGGCCTTGGAGCCACTCCCTGTATTGTACCGACAAGTCGGCAAAACATTGGATGTACTCATCTATTGAACCGTGTATCTCACTATTGAGAGGTATGCATGCTTGCAGTGCCTCGGGCATGCCGGTGTCCGTTAACACCAGATACCACATCTTATCCACGGCATAGATATGGCTGAGGGCATGAGCGATGGTTGGGAACGAACTATTCACTTCCTGACTCAGTACGGAAGAGGGCAGTTCCTTGATTCTGCTCAGGATGGTTTGAGTGGCCCATGTGTGGTAGTTATACATTTGCTCCGGTTGACTCATTAATGATCGTCTCCTTTGATTTGGCGAGGGATTTGGTTACTTACTGAGATCATTATAAAAAAAGAAGTATGACAACAGCGTGTCATACTTCTTCATAGAGGTTAAGCGCGTTACGAAGTTGTTCTTTCAGGATGCTGCGTAATTCAATCGGTTCAAACACCTCGGCGCCGCTGCCCAAACTAAGCAGAAACGACCATAACCACTTGGCTTGTAACGGCCGATGGACCTGAATACGCATCGTCATACTTCCATCCTCGTGAAATTGCTTATCCGCCTGTTGAAAATGATCCAGAGCTTCCGCGAGCGCTTCCGGTTTCACCCGAAATACAACATCACTAATCTGATCTTGCCATGACGGATCTGACACCACAGTCGCCTGAGGAAGCTCAAGATGTGGTTGAAAGTGTTCCGATGTCAGGCTCACATTCATCATCCGGGATAGTCGAAACTCTCGATAATCCTGCCTTGTCTGGCAAAATCCATAAACGTACCAATTACGATATTTAAAATGAAGTTTTACCGGTTCCAGATGGCGCGTTATATGTTCATTTTTCGTATTGATGTAGTCAAAACGCACAACTTGATGCTTCGTAATCCCTGTACGGAGATGAGGAAGCGCATCAGGCTCTGTTCGGCGAGTCTCCAAATCCACGGATAGACTTGGATTCTGATGCTCGGATCCAATCGTCTGCAGACGTTCAATGGTTCCCTGTGCACGTGCATCTTCGAATACCGTCGATAGACTGCTAAGGACCGTAATCAGGGCATCAACATCATAAGAACCGAGCAGGCTCTTATCCATTTTATATCCGTCCATCATGCCATATCCGCCTTTAAGTCCCTGATGGGAGACGACCGGAAAGCCGGCTGCGCAGATCACATCAATATCCCGATAGATCGTTCTTGGGGACACCTGAAACTCTTCCGCCAGAGTGGAAGCCGACAACACTTCGTGATTCAGCAGTTTATATATGATTGAGATTAATCGCTCCAATTTCAAAAGCTATCCCCGCCCGTTTTTCCATATTGTCATTCCAGGCCATTATTATATCACGACACAGTGAACAAGATGGATGACTACAGCTGGTCAATATAATCTACTATGTTTTGTTCCAGCCTGAATGAACAAGGGATTGGTCGGGATGAAACAACAAAAAAAGAGTGCTGGATCGCACTCTTTCTAAGGCACATTATTGTTGTGTAGAAGAGCAGGTATCTTAGGTATCTTGGCAGTTCTGTTGAGCTTTTATTTCGGGCATTTAGTCAGAGTGGGCTCTATTCCTCTTGCACGTTATAGAGAACGCGGGCGAGCAGGTTCTGTCCGTAATTGCCAAAGTTTTTGCCGAAGATCGTTAAACCGCGTTTGTTAAGAGGTCCATCGGTAACCGCAATGCGGAAGTGAATATCGCTTTTGTAATCCAGCCCGATCTGGTCAAGCGTTACATCCGAGATACGACACCCATCAATATAACTGCCTTCCTGCGTGATTCGGATCAGCTTCAGCATGCCGTACTGATTCAGATGGGGAGGCCACCATTCCGGATTGAAGGTACCGCGTGTATTGCCAAAATCCCCCGGACTCGTCCAGCAGCCAATCTCAATCCCATTGACATAGAAATAAATATCCGAAGGGTAATTGTCACAAAAGCCAGGCGCTTCCGAACCCAGTTCCATCGACAACTGAATTTCGCTAAACGACTGATTAGGCTTGAGATAGTTGGGAATTCGATACTCCAGATAACCTTCAGCCAGCCAGATCATCTCCGCATCAATCCGCAGTGGATCAGCAAAGTACCGCGGATCATCGAATTCTCCAACAATACTGTCTCGGGTAGCGAGACCACATGTAGGTGCAGCCTGATAATCGCTGTAATGCCCTACCTGAATCTCCACCTCGTAACGATTGTTAATCTCCTGTGAACGCAGATCAACCATCAATTTTTCCTCATTGAGATAACATATTTTCTGAATTCCATGCTTGCCAACAGCGGTGTTGATTTCGATCAATCCGCTTTCTTCGAGCTTCTTGATATGCATCGTGATGGCACCATTGCTGAGTCCGAGTTTGGTTGCAAGATCATTGAGATTAAGACTTTGGTTCTTGGCCAGCAGCTCAATGATCTGAATCCGGATTTCCGAACTGAGCGCTTTGAAGATATTCACACCCGACATCAGATCTTTAATATAAATCATAGGTGGATTTCCTTTCCCCGTTCTGAACAAAGTCTCTTCGAAACAGACATTTGCACATTTATATGTTTTATTTCAGATAATTATAAATCATTCCCTCATGGAAGGGAAGGGTGGAGAAATAGAAGCCAAAACCCTTGTGTATAGCGCAAATACGAAAATATAATCTATATTTTGTTCACTATTCCGGTCAAAATAAGTGTTAATCAGTTCACATATATTTGAAATATACCATTGAAATGTCATGTAACCGCTTTTATAATCCTATTATACCTAAATTGATTCATTACTTCATGAACCTAATTAACCATTTGATCAGGAAAGGTGGAGTTCGGTTTGGAAAAGTTAAGCAATGTGAAGAGGTTTAAGTGGAAACGCATGGCGTTACCGGCATTCCTTGTGATGGTATTACTGCTGGCAGGTCAGTCAAAAGCTTTGGCGGCGTTCTGGAATCTGACCGGAGATATCGCGGTTCATGATCCGTCAATTATCAAAGAGGGCAGTTCCTGGTATACCTTCTCAACCGGCCCGGGCATTCAAGTATTGAAATCGGATAATGGATCGTCCTGGTATCGTGTTCCACAAATCTTCTTAAGTAAGCCATCCTGGTGGGCTTCTGCTGTTCCAGGACAAAGCGGATTGGATGTATGGGCACCAGACATAGAACAGTACAACGGCAAAGTGTGGCTTTATTATTCAATATCCACCTTTGGTTCCAATCGGTCTGCGATTGGTCTTGCGTCTGCGAACAGCATTGGAGCAGGGCAGTGGAAGGATGAAGGATTGGTACTTCAGTCCACGACCGCCAATAATTATAATGCGATTGATCCGAATCTGGTCATTGATGCTTCAGGTAATCCGTGGCTGGCCTTTGGTTCTTTCTGGAGCGGTCTGAAGATTGTCAAGCTGGACAAAAACACGATGAAACCGACGGGAAGTATAACTTCCATTGCTGCACGTCCGAATAACGGGGGTGCTATTGAAGGGCCAAGTGTCGTATATCGTGGCGGATACTATTACCTGTTTGCTTCAATCGATTCTTGCTGCCAAGGGGTGAACAGTACCTACAAAATGGTCTATGGACGTTCTACCAGTATTACAGGCCCTTATGTGGATAAAAACGGAGTGAATATGCTGAATGGCGGCGGAACGGTACTGGATACAGGCAATGTGAAATGGAAAGGTCCAGGTGGTCAGGACGTGTATAACGGGAATGTCATTGCACGACACGCCTATGATGCAGAGGATAATGGCAATCCAAAATTGCTGATTAATGACTTGTTGTGGGACGCTAATGGATGGCCGAAGTATTGATTTATTTTAGATAAATATAAAATGTTTTATAAAAGTGTTGACTAAAGTGATCTGGATTTGATAAATTAACAACAGAAATCTTATTTCATCCAATTGAATACGGTTACAAATCCAGATCAGGAGGGGTTCAGATGGTAAAGAAAAAGAATTGGGTCACATTTATGCTTCTTATGCTGGTAAGTGCACTGGTACTTGCGGGCTGCGGAGGAGGAAGCAGCGGTGCAAGTGGGGACAAGGAGTTAACGTTTATGTTCCGCGGGGGCACAGATGAGCAGAAAGCATACCAGGCGGTGGTCAAGAAATTCGAAGAAGACCATCCGGGTGTGAAAGTCAAAATTATTGTAACGGCTGCAGATCAATATGCAACCAAGCTGAGAGCGGCAATTACAGGCAACAGCTTGCCTGACGTATTTTATTTTAACCCAGGCGATATTAAGGCCTATGTGAACAGCAATGTTCTCATGAATCTTACACCTTACATTGAAAAAAATGCGGATGTTGATTTGAATAACATCTGGAAATATGGAGTGGATCTATACCGTTATGATGGCAAGATGGCAGGACAGGGTGATATCTACGGCATGCCGAAGGACCTCGGGCCATTTGCACTAGGCTACAACAAGACTTTGTTTGAAAAAGAAGGCATTCCACTCCCTGACAAGGATAAACCATATACATGGGAAGAGTTCATTAAGGTGAATCAGCAAGCGACCAAGGATACCAACGGGGACGGTAAACCGGATGTATTCGGTACAGGTTTCAACGTACAGTGGGCACTGCAATCCTTTGTATGGAGCAATGGCGGGGACTGGCTGGATGAGAGCAAAACGAAGGTAACCATTGATGATCCGAAATTCGCAGAAGCTTTGCAATTCTTCGCGGATATGCAGAACGTATACAACATTACACCTTCCATTGAGGAAGCGCAAACATTGGATACGTACCAACGCTGGATGAAAGGCGAAATGGCCTTCTTCCCTGTAGGTCCTTGGGATATGAGTACATTCGAGAAATTGCCTTTCGAGTATGATTTGTTACCTTTCCCTGCGGGATCGACTGGCAAGTCGGCTACGTGGATTGGTTCCCTGGGAATCGGGGTATCTGCGAAATCGAAACATCCGGAAGAAGCGGCAGCATTGGTGAACTACCTAACCGCTTCGAAAGAAAGTATGCAGCAACTGGTAGATGCCAAGGTACAGATTCCGAATCTGCTTGATATGGCAGACGAGTGGGCCAAAGATACATCCACGAAACCATCCAACAAGCAGGAATTCATTGATATCGTAGAGGATTACGGACGTTCTTTGCCAGGTAACTACACGTACAATGCGGAGTGGTATGACCTCTTCTTCACAGACATCCAGCCGGTATTGGATGGCAAGATTACAGCCGCAGATTATGTGAAGCAGCAACAGCCAAAAATGCAGAAGCTGCTCGACAAAGCGGTTGAACAGGAACAGAAATCTCAGAAATAGTAGATAGGAAAGGGTGATGCCGGCAGCCTGCAATCATGCTGCTGGCATCATTCGTATTGGGTATTATTGGATTCCATACGGGCATGTGGCATTCGTTGATCGGCAAGGTTCAATCGAAGAATGCCACATGCTGATACTAGAAACAGGGGTGAACGCCGTGATTACGAAATCGAGTTTGTATCGCAAAGAGATGCTGTACGGATATCTGTTTATCTTACCTCCGATTCTTGGGTTGCTGATCTTTGTCATGTTCCCATTCCTCTACTCCTTCTATGGTTCCTTTACCGACTGGGATGGACTGGGGCAGATGAACTTTATCGGATTGGCCAACTTCAAGGACTTGCTAACGGATGACTTATTTTACAAAGCGATGTTTAATACATTCTTCCTGATGCTCGGGATCCCGATTGGCCTTTTGCTGGCATTGTTGCTGGCTATGGGTTTGAATCGTAAAATTCCCGGGACTACGACCTTCCGTGTCATTTATTATATTCCGGTCATCTCCTCCCTGGCTGCGGTGTCCATCATGTGGAACTGGGCGTATAACGGGGATTACGGTCTGGTGAACCAGTTCCTCGGCCTGTTTGGCATTGAGGGTCCCAACTGGCTCGCGAACAAAGACACAGTCAAACCAGCACTGATTATTATGACGGTATGGAAAGGTTTGGGATACACCATGTTATTGTACCTGGCAGCGCTGCAAAGTGTATCACGTACATATTATGAGGCGGCTGAACTGGATGGAGCCAATGGGTTCCAGATTTTCCGCAATATCACCTGGCCGATGGTGAAGCCTGTTACCTTTTTCCTCGTCGTTACGAATATCATTGGCGGTTCCCAGATCTTTACCGAGATGAACATTATGACGCCTACAGGTGGTCCTGAATATTCATCGGCTTCGATTGTCTTCTACATTTGGCAGAAAGCCTTCAGTAACCTTCAGATGGGTTATGCGTCAGCCATGGCTATGATTCTTGGTATTTTCATTTTTGTCATTACCTTGGTGCAATTCAAAATGAACGAAAAATCAGCTTATGATGGGGATTAATTGTCAAGGGAAGGAGTGAATCGGAGATGTCTTACAGTCAAAAAAGGAATTTAACGAACACGATCATTTTTATCGTACTCGCGATCGGTGCCATTGCGATGGTTGCACCACTGATCTGGATGCTATCCACTTCATTGAAGGAGAAGCAGGATGTATTCGCGCTTCCACCTGTGTGGATACCTGAAGTGTTTCAATTTGGAAAGTATAAGGAAATATGGGAAGCAGGCCCTCTGCTAAGCGGGATCAAAAACAGCCTCATTGTCGCGGTGAGTGTAACGATCGTCGGTACGTTTACATCCAGTATCGCTGCGTTTGCTTTTGCCAAATTGAGGTTTCCACATAAAAACAAACTGTTTCTTGCTTTGCTTGCTTCCATGATGATTCCGTATCCAACAGTCATGATTCCACAATTCATGATGTTCTCAAAACTTGGCTGGACAGATACATTATTGCCGCTTATTGTACCGGGGTTGTTCGGTAATGTGATTATGATCTTCTTCCTCCGGCAATATCTGCTTAGTGTGCCAGATGCCATTATTGAAGCAGCCAAAATTGATGGAAGTTCCTATTTCCGTCTCTATTCCAGTATTACATTCCCGTTGATTAAACCTGCCGTTGCTGCACAGTTAATTCTGTGGTTCATGGGGATCTGGAACGATTATCTCGCACCGATTATCTATCTGAACTCACCGGAGAAGCAGACGCTGCAGCTGGTTATAGCGAACTTCAATGCCACGTATGCAATCCAGACGGATTATCCACTTATTATGGCAGCGTCGATTGTGGCTCTGTTACCGGTATTAATCATCTTCCTGATCTTCCAGAAACAGATTATTGAATCGGTTGCCATTTCGGGAGTTAAGGGATGAATCAGCGGAAGAGATTCCGAGGGTGGACATTTTCGAAGAGAGGGGTTGTTGCTTCCATGTTGCTGTTGTTGATTACTGGGGCTACGGGTTGTGCTGGAGAAGGGGCGGGAGAAACGGTGCCCCGTCCGGACTTTCCTGAAGCTCCCCAAGATACTCAGCTGTATGACACTTCCATACTGGATGATGAATCCCGTTGGACGGTGAACAATGCGCATGATCCGGCCATTATCAAAACCGATCAGGGATACTACGTCTATTCCACAGACGTTCGTGTAGCAGGAGAAGCGAAACCCGGCGTCATGGTACGCAAATCAGATGATCTGATCCACTGGAAGTGGGTAGGTCAGGCTCTGCCGGGCATTCCGCAAGAAGCGCTGGATTGGACAGGTGCACTTAATCTATGGGCACCCGATGTGATCCAGGCTGGCGATACCTATCGGATGTATTATTCGGCTTCTACTTTTGGCAGTACCCAGTCGGCTATTGGTCTTCAGACATCGTCATCTCCCGAAGGGCCTTGGACAGATGAAGGACTGGTAGTGCAAACTTCTGCCAATGAACAAGACAAACTGAATGCGATAGATGCCAATCCCATTGTGGATGCCGAGGGCAATTCGTGGATGGTATACGGTTCGTTTTTTGACGGTATCTATATTGCGCCGCTGGATCCGGACACGGGGAAATTCAAGGACGAGGGTTATGGTACCCGTATTGCCGCTCGGGATCGTGCTACCGAAGAAGGTGCAGTCGAAGGTCCGTACATTGTGTATAACCCGGAGTTCAAAAAGTATTATCTGTTTGTCTCCTATGATTCCTTATTCGAGGACTATAACGTGAGGGTTGCGCGTGCTGATTCAATCACAGGCCCGTACACGGACATAAACGGCAATAACATGCTGGATACGGAGCATCTGCCGCAATATGAGATTGGCACCAAAATTCTCGGCGGTTATCGCTTCACAGAAGGCGAGGGCTGGGTTGCGCCCGGACATAACTCCGTTCTGAAGGACGGAGACGATTATTACATCGTGCATCATGCACGGGGCGAGACGGATAAAAACTGGCCATATCTGCATGTACGCAAAATGTTATGGACCAAGGACGGCTGGCCTGTCGTTTCACCGGAGCGTTACGCCGGTGAGACTGTACAGGACATTCCGAAGTCCATGATTGCCGGGGAGTGGGAAGGCATGGCGCTTGATCCGTCCGTGGACGGGCAGATTCAAGCCGTGCCTTATACCCTAACGGACAACGGTAAAATTCAAAGCGAAAACGGTTCAGGAACCTGGACGTTTGATGGTAAACAAACATTGACACTAAAGTGGAAAGAAAGCCCATGGGGCGGAGCTTCCATAGAAGAGCTGAAGCTGCTGCCGTCTTGGGACTGGGAGCGAAGCCAATCTGCGCTCGTAGTGACAGGACTCAATGACCACGGCGTGGCGATCTGGGGCAAGCAAATCAGCGCAGCTGAGGAATAAGGGGCGAGCTGCTGCGCCAATGGTGCACAAGCAGTGAGTGGGAGGAAGGAGCCGCAGGAGCGAGTTTGGCATCCGATTTCAACCGCCAGGAGCGGTGAAAAAAGAAATCGGAGGACAAGAGAGCACCAAGTCCCTACCACCCTCGAACGTCCGCTGTGCACCCAAAGCTGGCCTATAGCTCTGCGGCCAGCCCTGCATTACACGGGGAGAGTTGACCCTGCGAACGGTCAACCCCATAAGACCGAGCCACAAAAAAGGCTCGAAGTGAGGTTGTAACCCAGCGAGCGCGGTAAGAGCGAGCTGCCGCTCCAAAGGTGCACAAGCAGTGAGGGGAGGAAGGAGCCGCAGGAGCGAGTTTGGCATCCGATTTCAACCGCCAGAAGCGGTGGAAAAAGAAATCGGAGGACAAGAGAGCACCCAGGGCCTACCACCCCCGAACGTCCGCTGTGCACCATGTCTTGCCTTTTCTTTTCACGTATGCGTTACATTCCTAACTCCGAGCCATCACACACATTTGAAAGGGGAGCATTCCCATGACTGATTCCATTACCTTTACTAATCCTATCCTGGAGCAGCGTGCTGATCCGTGGGTGTACCGTCATACAGACGGTTACTATTATTTTTCCGCATCAGTACCAGCCTTTGACCGGATTGAGATCCGACGAGCAGAGACGTTGGAAGAGTTGAGAAATGCTGAGCCGGTAACGGCTTGGACGAAGCGTGACACAGGGCCAATGAGTGCCAACATCTGGGCACCGGAGATTCATTTTATCGATGGCAAATGGTACATACACTACGCTGCGGCTCACACCAGTGAGACCAACGAAGGTCTGTTCGATCATCGGATGTATGTTTTGGAGAACGATTCTGCGAATCCACTTGAAGGAGAGTGGGTAGAGAAGGGGCAGATTTACACCCGGTGGGAATCATTCGCGCTGGATGCAACGACCTTTGAACATAAGGGAATCCGCTATCTGGTCTGGGCGCAGAAAGATCCCGATATTGTGGGCAACTCGAACCTGTACATTGCCGAAATGGAAAACCCATGGACGATACGCGGTGAACAGGTCATGATCTCTACGCCAGAGTACGATTGGGAGATCATCGGCTTTAAGGTCAATGAAGGAGCAGCCGTGATGCATCGGAATGGGCGGTTGTTTATCGGCTACTCGGCCAGCGCGACCGATTATAATTATTGCATGGGTCTGCTCACCGCAGATGAAAATGCCGATTTGCTTGATCCGGCAAGCTGGGTGAAATCACCCAAACCGGTATTCCAGACTTGTGAAGCGAACGGCCAATACGGTCCGGGGCATAACAGCTTTACGGTGTCACCGGATGGCAAGACCGATATTCTGATTTATCATGCGCGTAATTACAAAGACATCGAGGGTGATCCCTTGTATGATCCGAACCGTCACGCCCGTGCTCAAGTGATTCAATGGCGTGAAGATGGCACACCTGACTTCGGTGTTCCGGTTCCAGATGGAAAAGCAGTAGCAGAAACGAAATAAGAGGTAGTGAAACCTTAAATACGAGAGCCCTTAGTTAGCGAGTGATGCTGATTAAGGGCTCTTCCGTATGTGAACGATAAGATAGAAAGGCCTGAACATATGTGTCCTGGAAATAAAACAAAGCAACCACAACGATGATTTCTGCGTATGAGAAAGATACAGATTACGATACACAACCTATTAGGAGGATCACATATGGATTCACGCGAGACGTTGGACAAGGAACTTGAACAGATTTTGAAATGGGAGAAACAGCAGAAAGACTTGTTTATTTGGGATAAAATCGGGCGTTTGCCCTTTGCGATGTTGGATAAAGTGATGCCTAAAGCGCTAAAACAGAAGATCGGAGATTCCCTGAACGACGTCGGTCAGTATGTGCAGAATGGGGGCAAATTTCTCGTACAGAAGAAAAAAATAGCCAAATTGCTGCAAGAGGAAGCTGAGAAGTCTGGTTATTCCATGATGGATACGACCGATCGTCTGGAGCAGGAAGCAGAAGCTGAGGGCACAGCCAAGATTCATAGTGTAGAGAATCTGCCACTTCAGGTGCTGGACCAGGTGGCTGATAATATTACCGAGAGTCGAACGAAGTTTGCCGCGGCTCAGGGAGCAGCTACAGGGTTTGGTGGCATAGTAACCATTGCAGCAGATATTCCGATGGTGATGGGGCTTTCTCTGAAGGTACTTCAGGAGATGGCACTATGTTACGGATATGATCCGGATGAGCCGCTGGAGCGCATCTTTATTGTCAAATGTCTGCAATTCTCTTCCGCTGATATTGTAGGCAAGAAAGCGATTATTGAAGAACTCGCAGCTTACGATGATCCGGACAAGCCCATTGAAGTGGTATCGCAGATGCAGGGCTGGCGGGAAGTTTTTAACTCCTACAGTGAATCCTTTGGCTGGAAGAAGCTGTTCCAACTCGTTCCGATTGCCGGCATGGTATTCGGTTCGGTGAGCAACAAAAATACGATTCGTGATGTAGCCGAAGCAGGTAAAATGCTGTACAAAAAACGGCTGATCCTTCAGCGTTTGAAATAATGTACAGAAGAATACTTAAATGAAAGAGATGAATTTTACATGTTAAACAAACAGGGTTTCTATGATCTTTTGGATCGCAATAATATCGTTTACGAGAGCATTGAACATCCCGCAGTATACACGATGGAGGAAATATTCTCTTATCAAATTCCACATACAGAACATATCGTTAAAAATCTATTTCTGCGTGATGACAAGAAGCGCAACTATTATCTGGTGACGATTGCTGGAACGAAGTCCGTTGATTTGAGAAGTTTAAGCGAAAAGATACCTAGCCGCAAACTCAGTTTTGCCAGCGAGAAGGATTTGTTGGAATTCCTCAGATTGGAAAAAGGGCATGTCAATCCAATGGGGGTTCTCAATAATATTCAGAAAAACGTAACCGTAGTCTTTGACAAAGATCTAGTCGGTCAAAAAATTGGAATTCATCCCATGGAAAATACGGCGACGGTATTCCTTGAATTTGAAGATGTTCAGGCACTGATCACAGCTCATGGCAGCAGTGTTGTCATGTGTGATGTTGAATAGAACGTTTGTAGCTAATTACGAGAAAACAAATATAACAAAAAGGTTCCTGCCGGTCTGTAAATACAGAGTTGGCGGGAACCTTTTTGTTATGGTTCAATTTTTATTCAGGCTGCAAATGTAGGTTACTCTTCACTACCATTTTCTTTCGCCCAGATATTCAGTAATTTATCGGATGGAAGCAGGAATGTGAAGATCCCGAGCAGTGGCAGGAAGCTGCACATCTGCATTACCGGTGATACGTCGAAGACATCAATCCAGTTGCCCAGAACAAGTGCACCCAGACCTCCCATACCAAATGCCAGACCAGTGATCAGGCCAGAGACCGTTCCGATTTTGCCTGGAATCAGCATTTGTGCATAGACAACGGTAACCGAGAAGCTGGATAACATGATAAAACCAATAATGGTTAGCAGTACACCTGTCCAGAACAGATTCGCATAGGGCAACAACAGCGCCAGTGGAGCAGCTCCGGCCATGGACAGGAAGATCAGGTTGCGTTTGCCGAATCGATCCGCCAGTGGGCCTCCGAAGAACGTACCCAGTGCTCCGGCAGCCAGGAACAAGAAGATATAGATCTGCGCGTCCTCTGTGGACAATCCAAAGGTATCTTTCAGATTAAACGCATAGAAGCTGCCGATGGAAGCGATATACCAGGAACGAACAAAGACGAGCAAGATTAATATCGTAATGGCGGCAGTAATCTTTTTGCGCAAAGCAGGATTGGGTGCACGACGAGCAGCAGCCTGTCTACGCAGGTATCCACCCGATTGCAGCATGCGTCCATACCAACGGGCTATGTAGATCTGGACTGCAATCCCCATGGCAGCAATGCCTGTAAATCCAATAGCTCCGAACAGTCCAAACGGGATAAAGATCCAGCGTGTAAGCAATGGGGCAAGGGATTGCCCAGCGTTACCACCAACCTGGAAGATGGACTGTGCCAGTCCACGGCGTTGACCAGCAGCCATGTGCGATACACGCGAACCTTCCGGATGGAAAGCAGCGGAACCCAGACCGACAAAAATAACGGAGATCAGGACAGCCATATAACTGTCAGCAAAGGCGAGCAGCAACATGCCGGTAAACGTAAAACCCATACCGATGGGCAGAATGGACGGCGTCGGTTTTTTATCAGCAAACCAGCCTACGACAGGCTGCATAATGGAAGCGGTAAAGTTGATAGCAAATGAGATCCATCCGATTTGAGTATAGGTGAGATGCATGGAGTCTTTCAGAATCGGAAAAATGGCGGGAATGACCGACTGGATCGAATCATTGAACAGATGAACCAGACTGATCGCAATGAGTATCCGGTAAACGGTGCTTTGGGCATCCAATCCGGGTGGGGCTTTCGAACGCGCTGTGGCGTCCTTGGTTAATGAGGTTTGTGTAGACATGTACAATTCTCCTTTGGTCGCGGTCACGAGGGATCAGCGCCTGATGTTGTAATATATGCGTGTAAGCATATTATTACATAATAGGATAGATTGATTGGACCGACAAGGGGAACAAGAGAAAACGTACATTTACAACAGAAACGTATTGCTTTAGCATCTACTGTAAGAAGATCCATATTTATGTGTAAGAAGGCCAGAGGAGGGATGGATATGAAATCGCTATCACCTTATGTTTCTGCCAAACGTGAGCTGGTGATGACCATTGTATATATGACTGTAATAACGTTTCAGGCATCGAGAGACTGAGGTTCTACGGGTTTAAACTAAACAAAGAAAAAGCCGGACTTCTTCAGGTTTGAAGAGTTCGGCTTTCCTGTGTCCTATAATTTGATTTTATTTATAGCAGAATTGATTTACACACCAGTTTAACGATTATCAATCGTTTCCGGATACATATCATGATTCATCATACGATGCTCAGCCATCTGCTCATACTTCGTTCCCGGCTTACCATAGTTCGTATAAGGGTCAATGGAAATGCCGCCACGCGGTGTGAATTTGCCCCATACTTCAATGAAGCGCGGGTCCATCAGCTTGATTAGGTCGTTCATGATGATATTCACACAATCTTCGTGGAAATCACCATGGTTGCGGAAGCTGAACAGGTATAGTTTGAGCGATTTGCTCTCGACCATTTTCACATCCGGAATATAGCTGATATAGATCGTCGCAAAGTCCGGCTGACCCGTGATTGGGCACAGACTAGTGAACTCCGGGCAGTTGAATTTTACAAAATAATCACGGTACGGATGTTTGTTATCAAAGTTCTCCAGGATTCCCGGATCATATTCAAACGTATATTTTACGTTCTGGTTGCCCAGCAACGTCACATCTTGCATCTCATCAGGTTGTCTCATCGGTTCGTAAACGCTCCTTGTTTCCGTCAAAGCCCGAAGCCTCGCGGTATATATAAATAGGCATTTTTGCCTGTTTAACTCTCTTATTGTCTCCACCCATAGAGCCCATTAGACGCCGCGTTTGTTGCCCCATACCAGCGTGTGAAGCTGTGGAAGCACACGAACGTTGTTAAGCTCATCGGAAGCACTGACTTGGTCAATCAGCCACTCATAACGTGCAAGCAGCGAGGATGCCAGATCTGGCGTGTCGGCGGAAGTCACATCCGGGTTCCCGGTTTGTAAAAATAAATCCGTGCCCGGATACCGTGCATGCACACGGCGGGCATAATCCAAGTCTGTCTCATCGAAGATCACGATCTTCAGACTATGACTTCGTTCCACCGGGCCAGCGGCGAGCCGTTCGATCAGATCATCCAGCACGGCCCAATCGGTGTCCATGCCGGAGCTGGGTGGCTTGGGCGAGACGGTGACTTCGTCAATGTCCGCCAGCCAAGGCTGCCAGCGGGAGCCCTGTGTCTCCACCGCGGTGCGGATGTCGTTCTCCCGCAGCAGGGCAACCAATCCGCCCAGCGAAGCGAGCAGGGCGGGATTACCGCCGGAGATGGTGACATGGGAGAAACGCGTGCCGCCAACGCGGCGCAATTCTGCCCATACGTCCTCCGGCGTAATCATCCGAATCTGGTCCTTGCCACTGCCGTCCCAGGTAAAGGCCGAGTCGCACCAGGAGCAGCGATAATCGCAGCCCGCGGTGCGAACAAACATCGTTTTTTGCCCGATGACCATGCCTTCGCCTTGAACCGTCGGACCAAAAATCTCCATCACAGGGATACGAGCTTCCTGGTTGCGTTCGCGCGACTGCCTCTGTTCTACAACACTACTCATCGATCATCCACTCCCTTCTCGCCTCAGCGTAACTGGTGGGTGTCTCGAAGAGTCGGACAAACTCTGTCCGCCCACCATCTGTCAGCCCGACATAGGGCTCCGTCTGTAGCGCATGTTCCATCTGTTCGAACAGCCAAACGACCATATTTTCAGCCGTTGTATTCATTAAAGGAAGTGTCTCGTTGAGGTACTGATGATCCAGATATCCCTCAATCTGAGTTTTCCATATATCTTTGATATGTCCAAAATCAACCGTCAGCCCGGTTTCACCCGGATAACCGCTGATACCAAAAATAACTTTATACGTATGACCGTGCAGGTTCTTGCACTTGCCTTCATAACAATGCAGATGATGTGCCGCGTCAAAAGTAAACTCTTTGCTGACCAGTACACGCTTACGGTGATATCTCAGTTGTGTAGGCAGGATGTCCTCGTCAATTCGCTGCAATCGCTCAACAATACGGAACGTTCCAGGCTCTCTCATCGCACATCCACTCCCGCCGATTCAGCAGCAGTACGCTGCTGTACATAGCGATCCAGTCCAGCTTTGCGCAGTTTGCAGGCAGGGCATTCTCCGCAGCCATCGCCAATCACACCGTTATAACAGGTCAGGGTACGCTCGCGTACATAATCAAAGGCACCGAGATCGTCCGCCATCTTCCACGTTTGAGCTTTGTCCAGCCACATGAGCGGCGTATGAATGACGAATGGATAGTCCATCGACAGGTTAAGTGTCACATTCATCGATTTCACAAATGAATCCCGGCAATCCGGGTATCCGCTGAAATCCGTCTCGCATACACCTGTAACCAGGTGACGTGCTCCTTTTTGCTTCGCCATAATGGCTGCAAAACTGAGGAACAGCAGATTCCGTCCATCCACAAATGTGCTCGGCAGTTCGCCTTCTTCATGGGTAATCTCTACATCCGTGCGAGTGAGCGCATTGGGTGCAAGTTGGTTTAACAAGCTCATATCCAGCACCGTTTGCTGTACGCCCAGATCGCGAGCGATCTCTGATGCACACTCAATCTCCAGCTTGTGGCGCTGACCATAATCGAACGTAACGACCTCAACTTCGGCAAACTGTTGTTTGGCCCAGAACAGACAAGTTGTACTATCCTGACCGCCGCTGAATACAACGACTGCTTTTTCTTCGTTCAACATAAAAAAACCTCTCCATCTTCTTGAGATCAAACTATGCGCATAGGCACAGAGTGTCGGAAGAACAGAGAAGTTCATGAACTGGCATCCATCAAAAAACACACCTTCTCCATAACCGCTTCAAAAAAGCAGGCAAGAGTAAGTGTCCTTAGTTTTTTACGTACATGATTGCATGGTGACTGCAACGTGTACGCAAGACTTATACTGACCATCGCATGGTCAAGTCTTATAGAGGGAGTTCGCGAACCTCTCCCATGCCACAGGCATGGATTTTCTTCTTCAATTGTCTGAACCATTATAACATGAAACCGCGTGGTGACCACCCCACTGGAGCATAGTGGCAGCTAATCGGTCGGATTCATCCTACAACAGCTTACTTGATCAGTACATTACCGAAAGGGATCACTTCTTTCAGAATTCGTTTGAACAGTCCCTCGTCGTTGAGATCCTGTTCCAAACGGTGATTCTCACGTCCAGCCTGAAAGAGTACAGATCCATGTCCTGTCATCTTCCAATGATAATTCATATGCTGACTGGCAAGGTTGTTACCATATACGGTGAGTTCCAGATGTGCATTTTCGGGATAGGCAATAATGCTGCCAGCATCCACATAGAGCGGGGCAGTCGGATGCAGTTCCTGCTGGCAGACTTGACCTTGGGTAAGCAATCCGATTTTGCCTTTGCCGGAAAATTTCATTTTCACTGCATCACGGGTGATCAGCATGTTTTTGATTTTCTGAATTTTGGTATGCATGGTTACACCATCAGAGTAGAAGAACAGGTGGCGGAAGTCATAGAGCAGATCACTATCCTCCGTGAGCTCCACTTCCTTCATGGTGAATCCGGGAGGCAGGGCGGCCACAAATTGGCAAGGTCCGGTGATTTCGGATTTAATCAGCTTTTTTTTGCGATATATGCCCGTGATATTCATGAATTTATCATTGCGACTACCACTCGGACCTCGGAAGGCCACAATCTGCTGCGGATGCAAAATATGAAGGCGGTCATCTTGAATCAGTGAGAACGTAACAACTTGTCCCGCTCCGCCTGCTTCAGCATTGTTCAGGTGTATGTTCATGCAGTTGCTCCTGTTCTTTTATACTCGGCCCGAACGGCGACGCATTCCCCAACGCATCACACGAATCAGAATAAAGTAACCCAATATGAGTGATACGACAGTGATAATCATTGTCTGAATTCGTTTGCTGGCAGCAGCTTTGGCATTCTGATCATCCTGCAGTTTACTTACCATTTCAGTGAGTTTCTGGTTCTGGGCCAGCAGCTGTTCATTCTGGGTCTTGAATGCTTCGACATTAGCCTGGGCTTGTCCCAATTGGGCAGAGGTTTGATTTAGTTGCTCCATCGTTTGCTTATAACTTTCCTGTAGAGCGTTCACTTCTCCGGGCAGTTCGGAGACTCGCTCCCATCCGCTATATATATCAGTAAAAATATTGGCACTGGCTGCACTTACTGAGGATGCTATTGAAACGGTAAATAGAATGCATGTGGTGAATAACACCCGAATGAAATAACCCTGAGTGGATTTTGGCATCGTTAACACCTCTTTCTTCGGTTAGATATGTCGATTGCCGAATTCGTCGTCTAATGTTGAAATACGGCTCTTACATTATACGTCAAAACCGGGACGATGGGTTCAAGATGATATCGTTTTATTACCCGAAATATTTAAAATTATTTATAGTAAGAGCTGTTTAGCTTATAAATCTGTGGGGTAATAGTAGGATAGGCAGCACACCGGACCGTTTTAACACATCTTATACTTCAGTTCCGGGTGCATGCTATTCACAAATACGCAATTTAATGAACGATACCAATATATCCGATTGAATATAAGATCGTGAACATGAAGGAGTAGAAACATATGTATACAGCAGATCAGAACACATCAACCAAAACAATTATGATCACTGTTAACGGAGAGCCAGTGGGACGTAAGCTGGTCATTGACAGTGTCACCTATGCTCCGGTAACCGAAGCAGATAGCGCACAATATTTACACAAAATGGGAATCGATCATCCTACTGTTTAATTTGGGACTTGTCATAGATAAGTGATTGAAAAGCTTGGCATAGCGCCAGGCTTTTTCGTCGTTTATTGTCGTATTGAGACGGATTTAGGGATATAAAACTAATATATTGGAAAAATTTAATGAGAACATTTGTTCCGTGACAATATAGTGTCCATTCACCCTGATAACTTAGAAGATAATACATATAAATCGGGGGAGAGACTACCAGTGAACTCAGTCTTTGAAGTATCTTATTCGTGGAATAAAGAGGCCATACCGACAGGGGGAGCCGACCCCGTATATATGATGGTAGAGTGGCGTAACGGTGCCCCTGCCAAAAGACTTAGGAAAATAGCACCCAAAATTGTATCAAGAGATTTGGAACTTTTGCTCAAACCGGAATTTGGAGTACAGCTAAAAGGTATCTATGGATGTCGTTCCAAAGAAACGGATATTGGCTGGGTACTGAGGCTTGGCGATATGTACAAGGGGGAAAGCAAGCAAATTTTGCTTGAATTCGTCATGGGACCCCGTGTATCAGGAAAAGCTGCCGTATGTTCAGCCTATTGGAGCACAAGGAAGTTGAAGCAAAGTCAACGCGTATTGTTACGAAGAGAACAGTTGTATATTCAATACACCAGTCATCTGGGCATGTTGCGACAGCCGGAAGATCCCAAGGTGGAGAAGACGATCAAATTAAGTGAAACGGTGCCCTTGATCAAACAAGCCCTGCGCGCCTACGAAAGAGGCCGGGTTCAAGAGGGAAGTAATATGTTGCGTCGTCATGCAGATGCGCTGTTAATTGAAGCTGCGCGGAAACAGGATCTGGACTATTACGCGGAAGCCGAGATCGTTGAAAAGCTGCGTTATCACTACGGGATCACGTTTACAACCGGATATCATGATCGTGAAAAAAAGATATTAGGAGAATAGGGTTGATTTCAGATGGTAACGGTATAGAGAGAGTCTACATATTTGAAGGTGAAGTTTAGGAAAAGGTCGAATGTATGTATCAATATCATATTAAACAATGGATGGAGTTGTATCAAATTTATTGAAACAACATCGTGGAGGGTCCGGCAAAATGACAGACCGACTAATCCGATTAATGCGCATTATAACGCTGGTACAGGCCAAGCCGGGCATTCTGGCACGTGAGCTTGCCGAGCGATGCGAGACGACGGAAAGGACGATATACCGCGACATGGAGGCCCTCAGTGCAATGCATATCCCGATCGCCAATATGGGACACGGGCAAGGGTACATGTTTATCAGCCAGTTTGCCATGTATCCGCTAAATTGGTCTGATGAAGAAGCCCAAGCTTTCATGCATCTTGCTGAAGTTATGGAGAATATTCGTCCTTTGCTGAAACCTGCTTTTGAGAGCGCTTATGAGAAAGTAGTTGCTGCGAGTCAGAAAAACAAAACAGAACGAGTGGAATGGTCGGAGCATATTAGTAGATTGTTTAAACTGGGATTGCCTGCATGGCAAGATGAGAGAAATGATCCGCAGAATCAATCTCTAATTACCCTGCTTCATGCCGGCATTTCACAGAACACCATTGAAGGGGAATATCTGTCTCAAGGTAAAAAAGGGATCGTACGCATAGATCCTTACTGTCTTATCCCTCGCGAGTACAGATTTGAGCTGTTAGCGTATTGTCACCTGTCGGAGAAACTTCGAATTTTTCAGGTAAGCCGGCTGCAGAGGATACGAATATTGCCACGCACGTTTCGCAAAGAGGATCATCTCATACAATCGCACTTCCGCATTCCTTGGGCATACGAGGGAAGTACGGAGTGGACAGCGTTCAAAATTCGATTTGCACCCCATGCTGTGGAGCGTGTGATGCAGGAGCAATTCTGCATAAGCCCCATCTTAACCATTGAACCGGAAGGCAGCCTGTTATTTGAAGCTATATTAAGTGATGTTGAGGAAATTCTCGTATGGGTATCTAAATATGGACCTGATGCGGAGATCATCGAACCTGAGATCTGCCGCATCAGGATGAAAGAACGCCTGAACAGTTGGCAACAAATGTACGACAGAAATTGAGATTTGCATGCAATCTGAAGCAATAACACAGATGTTAGAACACCAATAAATTCAGAGCTGTGGCTGGCTACTCTTTGGTTTTGAATAGGCTTGCCAGATTGCCAAAAGGTGATTCTTTCTCTTCATCTTCTGTGGAGCTGGAATAGACGACCTTGGATGTAATTCCCTCATCATCCGCTGCACAATTGTTTTCCAGCGTGAAGCGATCAAATTGATGCATGAACACCTTGGCTGTGTTGATGGCATCATCCAATGCGCGGTGCTGGGTACCATCGAATTCGATGCCGCAGATTTCAAGAGCCTGCGCGAGTCCGAGTTGACGGAACTTGCCTTCTTTGCGAACGGTGCGGGACCATTGCTGCTGGAGATCGTTATGATTAGTAATCCAGGCCACATCGAGCTGGTGGGTGCGACAATGAGAGATTAGTTTGCTGCGGTCATCCGGTCCCCAGGAACACATGTAATAGGGTTCGCTTCCCATCCATGCGATGAATTGATTCAGTGCTGCTGGAAAAAGAGGAGCTGCATCAATATCCTTCTGCGTGATGCCTGTGAACTGGATCGTGTCGGTAGACAGGACGGATTTGTTGGAAGGACGAACGTACGTATGGAATGTATCTGTAACGGCCAATCCATCCGCACTCTCCGTAACTTTGACGGCACCGATATCAATAATTTCAGAAGAATAGCGAGTATTACGGCTTACTGTGAATTCAAGATCATATATAATATATGGCATAGGACAAGCTCCTTTATCAATTAATACCCAGGGTATATTTCTATTCCTCTATATTACAGGGAACGTGCTGTCATGTCAGCCATCGATGTGGAATTCATTGTACTTTATGTTAACGTGGTATGGTTGACAATTTCTTGTAAATGAACTAATGTGGTCAAAAATGATAACAGCGTTATAACGAGGACATGATTGTGCAAGCCAGCTTCAACAGAGAGGGAACAGTGTGGTGCAAGGTTCCTGTAGCTGCTTCATAATTCCTACCTCGCGAGCTGCGGAAGAGAATGCCCATACAGGGTTGCAACCTCCGCCGGCAGGGCCCGTTATGCCCCGTAGGACTGCATGCTACAGATCGCATAGATTGCGAGCAAACGGTTTAATGTGCAGTTAAACAAGGGTGGTACCACGACACATTCGTCCCTTGACGGATGTGTCTTTTTGCTGTTTATAACTTTAGATAACCAATAACAATAAGAAAAACTAGGAGTGTGTTCAGATGCGTCAAAGTGAAATGCTTGTTCCAACATTACGTGAAGCGCCAGCGGAGGCAGATGCGGCAGGACATCGCTGGTTACTGCGTTCCGGTATGATTCGCCAACTGGCGGCGGGAATTTACAGTTATCTGCCCCTCGGACGGCGCATATTGCTGAACGTTGAACGGATCGTTCGAGAAGAGATGGATCGTGCGGGGTGTCAGGAAGTATTGCTGCCGATTATGCAGCCTGCCGAGTTATGGGAAGAATCCGGAAGGTACACACAGTATGGTCCTGAATTGATGCGTCTGAAGGATCGTCATGCACGAGAATTTGCCCTTGGACCAACACATGAGGAAGTCGTAACTGCTTTAGCGCGGGACGAGGTGAGCTCGTATCGCAAGCTGCCATTCACCCTGTACCAGATCGGAACCAAGTTCCGGGATGAACGTCGTCCTCGATTTGGATTACTGCGCGGACGAGAATTCATCATGAAGGATGCGTACTCTTTTGCTTCGGATTGGGAAGAGCTTGATCGTACCTATCAGGCGATGAATACAGCTTACAGTCGCATTCTGGAGCGTTGCGGTCTTGACTATATCCGTGTTGAGGCGGACGCGGGAACGATTGGCGGTCAAGGAGAAACACACGAGTTCATGGCTCTGGCTGACGTAGGTGAAGACACGATTGTAACCTGCAAGCATTGTGGATATGCTGCAAACTTGGAGAAAGCTGATTATCAGACTTTCGGAGATATTGGGAAAAAAGAAGCAAGCTCAGAAATTCCAGAAGTCTCTGCGAGTGCAGATTCCACGCTTCAGACGGATGAGCATTCAGGAGAGGAAACCGTGGTACGTATCTCAACACCTGGCGTTCGTACGATTGCAGAGTTAAGTTCCTTTATAGGTGAAGGTGCTGAACAGATGATCAAGACGCTGCTTTATGTTGCAGATGGTCAGCTTGTCGCTGCGCTGGTGCGTGGAGACCATGAACTGAATGACATCGCACTAAAGCAGGTGTTGGGTGCAGAGGAACTGATCCTTGCAGACGATGCAGCCATTGCGGCACATCCGAACCTGAAGGTAGGTTTTCTGGGTCCGATTGGACTGAATCTGCCGATGGTGCTGGACGCTGACGTGGCAGTGATGAAGAGCGCAATTACAGGAGCCAATGAAGTGGATATGCATGTTTCTGGCGTACGCCCAGGCATTGATTTTGCATTGGAGCGAGTAGAACGAATTCGCTTTGCTGCTGAAGGGGATGCTTGCCCAACGTGTGCATCGCCACTTGTGTTTACCAAAGGTATCGAGGTTGGACACATATTCAAATTGGGAACGAAATACAGTGATGCCATGGGGGCCTCCTTCCTGGATCGTAATGGTCGCCAGTGCGCGCCAGTTATGGGATGTTACGGAATTGGCGTATCCCGCCTGATGGCTGCGATAGCTGAACAATATGCAGGAGATGAAGGCATAAGATGGCCTGCCGCTGTGGCGCCATATGATGTGCATCTGATTACAGTGAGCTGGAAGGATGAGCAGCAACGTCAGCTCACCCTTGAACTGGAACAACAATTGGTCGAGGGCGGTTACACGGTATTGGTGGATGACCGGGATGAACGTCCAGGTGTGAAATTCAAGGATGCAGAGTTGATTGGCTTACCTGTGCAGATCGTTATTGGTCGAGGGGCAGCCGAAGGGCAAGTTGAACTTGGATCACATGCGCTTGCAGCATTAGGTGAATCGAAACGAATGGGGATGACGGCACAGGAGGCTGTGCTTTATGTGAAAGAACAGCTCACTTCCTAGATAAGTTGAACTAATCATATACACAGAAACGTAGAGGACAGAAAAAAACTGAAAAAGCGAAGCGTTCGCCTTTATCTCCGGATTTTTCCCTTCAGAAAAGGGAATCAAAAAAATCTGGGGATAACAGCGATTGGAAGGTTATTCTGTCATCGGAGTGTCCGTGTGAATATATCTATAGTTCAACTTATATAGATCTATGGGATTTGCTAATTATATGAGTTCACATAATAGTACCGATTATCATGCGGTAGATGATTTTGATTGCTAAATTTCCAATGAGAGCAAGAAAAAGAGGGCCATAGGCATACAAATAGGCAGGATTCCAACTATCGTATCATACGAAATAACTATATTCGGATAGTTGTATTCAGTGTATACAAATGATTTTATGATTAAGGGTTTAAAGATGATCGTACTCAGGCAGATTGATGTGCAAGTATGCAATACTGAGAAGACAGAGATGTCGAAATTAAATGTGCAATAACCGCATGAACACGGTAATTCTGGAGAGTTTTTATATAGTTCGTTGTCGAAGGCACATGATAAAGTTGCTCCATGAAGTCCTCACTGGGATTTATTTTTATCTCAGATGATTGCCAAGATCAGCAGGATATGTCCACAGGGAATGTTCCTTTACCCGATGTGGGTGGATGTTATGAACTAATTACAAAAGGGTGTCCCTTTAACCAGTAATCTGGCTACAGGGACACCCTTTTTGTTATGACAAGATAGATCCGTTATGCTGCTGCTCTGTATTAATCTTAAGAAGCTGCAGGCAATTTCAATTGTTGACCCGGATAGATCCAGTGTGGATTTTTGATATTGTTCAGCTTTTGCAATGCCTGCCAAGTTGTGCCGTATTGTTTGGAGATGGAATACAGGGAATCTCCGGATTTCACAACATGCAGTTTGGCTGGAGCTGGTTTGCTTGGCGTCGGTTTAGACGGTTTTTCCGGTTTTGGTGTTTCTGGTTTTGGCTTGGTTGGAGCTGGTGTTTCTGTTGCCGGAGTTTCCGGCTCTACTGCAGGTTTTTTCGCTTCACTGATCCGACCATCTGTTTTGATGTCTACAGCGCCAAGCTTCTGCATGTAGTTGATCAACGCTTCATCCAATGCGCCGTACATACCTGTTGTAGCATATTTGGTGAACATGGTGTACTCGTCACCGCCAACAGCAGTGAAATCATTGGTTGCCAGCGTGTATGTTGCTTCCGGATCAAGGGCTTTATCGCCAACAGTCACGGAATGTACACGGCTACCTTCTGCAGCGGAAGTGTCGATTTTGAACTTGATTCCAGATACTTGCGGAAATCCACCACTTGGCTCCGGATAGGAAGCTACACCGACTTCAAGGGCTGCCAGAATATCGGACCCTTTCACTTCAAGAGTGACCACTTGATTACCAAAAGGAAGCACTGTGATGATATCACCTTTGGTTACGATACCTTTTTCAATGGAAGCACGGATACCCCCACCGTTAGTCAGTGCGATATCGGCGTTGCTGACATCACGAATTGCATCTGCAAGCAGGTCACCCAGGTTGGTTTCACCTGCACGTACCTGTTCACGTTTACCATCCAGCAGAATGTCTGTATTGGCTACTTCTTCTTTCAAAATAGGCTCTTGTTCTTTTTGAATGGAGTTCACGAGAGCCGCAACTTTCTCATTCGGTTTGATGTCTTTTGCTTCAGTTTCATCAATTAATGTTGCTTGTTTCTTCGTTACTTTACCACCGTCTACCCACAGGTCGATGACACCTACGTAGTTAGTGTATTCTCCTGCACTTGCGATCAATGTTCCGTTATCGGATACAAGACCGTCCTGCAGTATTGTGTGGCTGTGACCATCGATGAATACATCGATGCCAGGAACTTCTTTAACGACTTTAAAGCTAGTATCCGTGCTGGACGTGTCTTGCCCAAGATGTCCCAATACCACAACAACATCTACTTTGCTGCGGATCTCGTTCACCAGAACTTTAGCTTCGGCAGATGGATCTGTAATATCAAGACCTTCTACGTTTTTCGGATTCGTTTTGTACAATGTTTCCGGTGTAGTCAAGGCGATGATACCGATCTTCACGCCGTCAACTTCTTTAATGAGATAAGGATCGAAGAGACGTGTTCCGTCCTTTTTCTTCACGTTGGCACTCAGCATTGGGAAGTTCATCATGTCTGCCAGTTCGATCAAGCGATCCGAACCATAGTTGAATTCGTGGTTACCCGGTACGATGGCCTGGTAGCCCATTTCATTCATGACTTTCACGATGCTCTCACCATTAACAAGAGTGGCAAAAGTTGTACCATGCACAGCATCTCCAGCATCGAGCAAGAGTGTGTTCGGGTTGTCGCTACGATATTTGTCAGCGATTCCAGCTACTTTGGCAAAACCCATAGCAGGTGAAGATTCAACTGCACGGGCATGTGTATCATTAGTATGTAGAATGGTAATGTGTTTGCCTGTGCCCGGAGTGGTGTCCGTTGCAGCTGCGGCAATACCTACACTGCCAAACAGCAAACAGACCGTTAGCAGAAGTGAAACGTAATTCTTCCAGATTTTCATATGAATCCGAAACCTCCCAAAATAATAATCTAATTGAGCGTTTACACAGCTCATGTTGTATTTTAACAGACTAGTATGTGGAAATCTCGCGATTTACGTAAAAATAAGTAACCTGAAAGTGACATGTAAATCTTTGAATGGAAAATAGAGAAAAAATAATCCCGAGAAAGAACATATGTTCTTAAATAGTGTAAAAAAAATGCTGCGCTTCACGCGGCAGTCCGGTACGTAAACAGAATTTCTCCAAAGATTCATCCGGTTCAGGCATCACGCCGGACGTTAACAATTGAATGGCAAAACGGTTAGCCTGTCGTTCCAGCTTGCCTGGAGCAAAATAGGAATGCTCCTCCAGAAAGAATCGATTGATTCCTTTATGAAGCCGATCATGACCAAGCTCATGGGCACATACGAACCGCTGCCATTCCGGCGGCAAATCATTGTGTATGACGATAAACCTGCGCCGGAGCTTCCGAAAGTACAGTCCTTTGGTGGACTTCCCCAAATTGGTGAAACGAATCTGTATTCCAACCGCGCGGGCAATGCTGAAAGGGCAGTTGGTCCGGTGTTTTCGAATCAGCTTTGTTACGATGTCATCCATATGATCTCACCTGCTGCCTCATTAAATTCAGTTTGTCGTGCCTCATGGGCGCTTGTCCGATTCATCTGTCTTCTTGCGTTTGTTCATTTGTTTGGCTTCCCAGAACAGACCTGTCAGCACATCCTTAATTCGTTTCTTGTCATCTTCATCAAGTGGAATGCCGTCAAACATCAGATCATCATCGTCTTCCAGCATCTTTTTGAAATCACGACGGTCTTTGTATGTAGCCCATTCCGGCACATCCTGAAGTTCAGTGGAACTCCCTGGTTCAATATAGCCAGCCTGTTTCATCATCTCTGTATAGGGAACCGAGAGTGCATCTGAAATCTTGCGAATAGTCGCAGGTTTGGGCACACCCCGGACTCCATTCTCAATGCGTGAAATCTGTGAGTTGCTTATTCCGGCTGCTTCGGCGAGCTGATTGATGCTGTATCCCTGTTGCTCGCGCAGTTGTTTCATATAAGGACCAAAAGCGTGCTCCACAATTCATGCCACTCCTTCGATTCGTACAAGTGCTTGGATTATAAAGAAGACAGTTGGATGGGGAGGTAGATGTGCGTTCTATGCCCGTTCCGGATTCGGATCGTTCTTCTGATCGCTGTTATCCCCAGATTTCCTGTTTCCCTTTCCAAAGGGAGAAATCCGGGGATAAAGGCGAACGCTTCGCTTCTTCAGAATCGATTCCGTCTCCTTCACTACGTATGCGCGTGATACACATCTAAGTCCCTTCCCGAAAAATCTCGGTGGCTTCTTTATAAAAATCAAATGACTTATACGGAAGTTCATTAATTAAACAGTACTATAACGTATATATACCATTAGGTAAAGAGATATGAAACAATTATGCCAAAAGGCATAGGAAATGAGAGCGAAGGTTTTATTTTATCGTCAAAACGAACCAAAATGAAGGTTTACTCCGATCTCCAGAAAGTGGTATCCTCAAATAGAAATACGAACACTATACGAACAAAATGTAAACTTGATACAGGTTGGAGTTTTAGAGATTACATTCTGAACAATGGAATTCCCCGGATTATAGGGTTTGGATTGATTCCAAAAGGCAACAGGGGAAATTGAAGAAATGTCGTTACTTTTTTGGAAAACTGGACAACTCTATGAATAAGAGCCTTTTGCTATCGTTCAAAAAACGATGGCAAAGCAATATCATGTGAACGATAGAGTGACTTAATTGATTAATGAGAAGAAGTGCGGGAGATGAGATGGTTGCATGTTTAACTGGATTGTTCTGTCATCGGAGTGATCATACGAAACTATTAGGAATTTATTTTATAAAGAACACTAAAGGAGGAAAATGATTATGGAATTAATGCTGCCCGAATTGGACCGACGCAAAACGCAAACAGCTGTTGAAGCTGCGCTGGAAAAATACCGAATCTATAAAACCATTGCATTTGAAGAACGAGAGGTTATGGTGACGGCAAGTTATGCCGAGCGTTTCCACGGTGCAACCAATGTGACGGGGGATTCCACGGCGAGAACCGCGATCTTCAATGTGGACGTGCAGCGCGCGCGTCAGGCATACTGCGATACGATTGATTTTATTGTGTCCCGGTTGAGTGAGAAGGAACGTGTACTCGTATGTGAACGGTACTTGAAGGACGATGATGTGTTTGATTATAAAGTGTATAACCATGTGTTTGATCCACCTGTCAGCAAGGATACGTATACGAAGATTCGTACGCGTGCTTTCTACAAAATGGCGCTGGCACTGTCAGATCGCGGACTGATTAATATGGAGCCACTGTCAGTGTCCCGGAAAGAGCGGCAGAAGCTGGGCTAAGTGAAACAGGTAAGAAGTTGATCCTTTAATATCCAAGATGGATTGGTTACAATAGTTGAACAAACCACAGTTGGCATCAGTCAAAGGAGAGAAGTCTGCCATGTCGGAAGAACTCGGAATGCAGGAAATGATCACGCTGAAGACAATCGCGGAAACGCTCAATACATCTAATGACTTGAGTTTAATGCTGGATACCGTGGTCGGCAAGTTGCTGGAGTTAACCGGATTAACTGCTGGCTGGGTATTTCTCATTAATGAACGCGGAGATTATACCTGTGTTTCGGATTATAACCTGCCCCCTGCATTACTGCGGAACGATAAAGAGCCCATGCGAACGAGCACTTGCTGGTGTGTGAACCGTTTCAAGGACGGTCGACTGAATCATGCGGTCAACATCATTAACTGTAAGCGGCTGGTGGATGCAGTGGAATTCCAATGGGGAGATACCCAAGATATAACCCATCATGCGACCGTTCCACTGCGATCGGGTGAGAAGATGCTTGGCCTGCTCAACGTTGCCGCACCCGCTAAGGAACATTTCAGCGACACCGAACTGGCATTGTTACAGGGCGTTGCCTATCAGATCGGTAGTGCGATGGAGCGGATGCGATTGTATCGCGCAGAGCAGCGACGGGCTGATCTGTATGCCAAGCTGGGGGAGTTCAGCGCCGCCTTGGGTCTGGCAGTCAACAAATGTAGTAATTCAGAGGCTTTGTCTTTAAAAGTTGTGCAGCTGCTGGGACAACATTATGACTGGCCTTTGGCAGCAATTATTCAGCAGAAAAATGGCGTATATACGGTGCAGGCAGCTTATGCAGGTGGCATCGTTCGGACGTTACCAAGTACGACTCTATCTTCGGAAGCAGCAAACCACATGAACCGAGTGATCAATAGTCACCGTGCTGCATCCCTGTCTGCAATAGAAATGACTGAGATTTTCACGGTGTGCGAGCCGGAGAAAACGATAAATCTCCTTACTTCGGGAATTGCTGCTCCGCTTCCGTATCATACGCCAGGGGAAACAGGAATTCTGGTGATTGGGGTAGGAACACCAGGTCCTATTCAGGCAGACCGTGAAGTGCTGGAGGCTTTGGCCGAGCATATTACGGCCTCGTGGGAGAGTCTGAAGCTGACGGAGAATCGCCGGGAACTGGCACGACTGGAAGAACGTAACCGATTAGCTCGCGATCTGCATGATTCGGTTAATCAGATCTTATTTTCACTATCATTAACTGCTAAAGGTGCGGAAAGTATGTTGTCCGGCTCCGAGCAGATGTACCCGGTAGCGGAAGCGATGAAGGATATTCGGGCTTTGTCTCAGGAGGCCCTTAAGGAAATGCGCGCATTGATTATGCAGCTTCGGCCCGCGGGACTGGAGGCAGGACTGCTCCGTGCTTTGCAGGAATACGGTACCAGCCAGGGTCTTCAAGTGGTGGTGGATCGAGCGGGAATGCGGTCTTTACCGCGTAATATAGAAGAAGCATTGTGGCGAATCGGACAGGAGGCATTGAATAACGTCCGCAAACATGCGGGTGTTTCATCTGCTGAGGTCATCCTCAACTTAAATGATCATGAAGTGATGCTCACCGTAACGGATCATGGAATAGGCGGTACGAACAGGCCGAAAGCATCGTCTGGAAGCTCACTGGGCCTGTCCATTATGAAGGAACGGGCGGAATCACTCGGGGGTAGGTTAGAGATAGTTAGCTCTTCCCGTAAGGGAACGACAGTAACGGCGGTCATTCCGCTTCCGTTCGAATCTGTATAAAGTCTGGGGGAAGAAGAGATGCCGATTACCATTTTGCTCGCAGATGATCATGCGATGGTGAGACGAGGGCTGCACGTTTTTTTGAAAACGCAGCAAGACATGAAGGTTGTTGGAGAAGCCTCGAACGGGCAGGAAGCACTGGAGCAGGCGGAAGCGTTAAAACCCAACGTGGTATTAATGGATCTGCATATGCCTGTCATGGACGGAATCGAAACAGCCAGACATATGCGTACGTTAATGCCAGAAACGCGAATCATTGTGCTCACATCGTTTTCCGATCAGGATCATGTGGTTCCCGCTGTTCGTGCAGGAGTGAAAGGGTATCTGCTCAAGGATATTGAACCGGAGGATCTGGCCGTAGCCATTCGCAATGTGCATGCGGGTCAGGTGGAACTCCATCCTGCGGCGGCAGGGCAATTGATGCATGTGATGGCTTCATCCGATTGGTCCATTAATGAACAGCAACCACAGCATATACCGACAGATCGATCAGTAGACAGTCAACATCAGGAGCCAAAGCAGGCTGGAAAATCAACTGAAACGTCCTTTGGTGGTCCGGATATGCTCACTCGTCGTGAACAAGAGGTCTTGGGACTGATTGCTCAAGGGCTGAGCAACAAGGAAATTGCGGTTCAATTGGTGATCACAGAAAAAACGGTCAAAACCCATGTCAGTCATCTGCTGGACAAACTGGGTCTGGCGGATCGGACGCAAGCAGCTCTTCATGCGGTAAGAAACGGCTGGGTCGTCTGAGCAATTTCGACATATTTTCAACCTTAAGTCGTATAAACTCAACCTAAAGGTTGAGTTTTTTGGTATTTCAAGTTAAGTCTATCTGCTGACGAATTAGCAGAGGAAGAAAGGTAAGATAAGAGTAGAAATAACAGATCGGTTGGAACATGAGAGTTTGAAGTATTAAAAACAAGGAGAGTGACTTTGATGAATATCGTCATTTTGGCAGGCAGTAATCGGAACAATGCAACCAGTACACGTTTGGGAGAGTATGCTGTGGAAATTATTCGGGGACAGGGACACCAGGCCAGCCTGTTTGATCTGTATCAGACGCCCCTTCCATTTTACGCACCAGATGAGAAACAAGCAGACCATGAACATCTGGCAGACCTGAATACACGTATGCTCGCGGCAGATGCCATCATCCTGTCTACACCAGAGTACCATGGGAGTATTAGCGGTGTGCTCAAAAATGCACTGGATCACCTGAGCCAGGCTCATTTCAGTGGCAAGCCCGTCCTGTCCATCAGCTCCTCTGGTGGAGCGGTGGGAGTAAGTTCGCTTTTACAACTGCAAGCGATTGTTCGCAATCTGCATGGTATCAATGCCCAAGAGTGGATTTCCATTGGTGGTGCACAACGCAGACGATTCGAAGCGACATTTGACGGATACGAAGAGTACGAAGGCAGTCAGGATATAGAGGATCGGGTGCAGCGGGTCGTTGGATCGTTTTTGAATCTGGCCCAGACGTTAACGAATGCGCGGAATTCAACCATGAGTTGAGAACGGAGGAAGATGAAAATGGGAAAAGGAAAAGAGGTTGAGCATTATGATTACAGGCATATTTGAAACACATCTAAACGTGACGGATCTGGAGAGATCTCATCATTTCTATGAAACGGTCCTGGGTTTACCTCATGCCTACGGGCAGAAAGAACGTGGAAACTCCTTCTACTGGATTGGTGGAAAAGGCAATGCCATGCTGGGATTGTGGCAAAAGGAACCTTCCGAGGTGAAACGTCAGCACTTTGCTTTTCATGTATCTCTGGAGGATATGAAACATGCGGTGGCTCACTTGGAGAACAAAGGGATCAAGACACAGAACTTCCTGGATGATGATATCGGTGAACTGTACGTCTTCGGCTGGATGCCTGCGGTATCTGTATATTTTAACGATCCAGATGGTCATTTGCTTGAATTCATCGCCATGCTCCCGGATGAAGCGAAGCCTGAGCTTGGTATGGTGCCATGGAGTCAGTGGGAGGAGATGCAGGAGAAGACCGTATGATGATCGAAGAATTACAGTTATATACAGCACGGCTGGAGGGCCTCAAGCATTTTTATTGCGATACGTTGGGAATGGAGGTGTCCAGTGAGACGGATCAGGGCTTCAACCTGCAGGTTGGAAGCACAAAGATAATTTTCAAGCAGTGCGAAACAGATCATGAGCCCTTCTATCATGTGGCCTGGTTGATTCCGACAAATCGGTTCAAGGAAGCGAAGCAGTGGGCTGTATCACGTGTTGTTTTAAGTAGGGAAGACGATCGGGATGAGACGTACTCAGCTAATTGGGACTCTCATTCTGTCTATTTCGAAGATCCGGCAGGCAATATTATCGAGCTGATTGCTCATCATCGTATTCAGAACGAGAGTGACCATGACTTCTCCACTAAAGATATATTACAGGTGTGTGAGATTGGCCTGGTGACGGATGATGTTATGTCTACGGTGAACGAGCTTCAGCAGATTGGACTTGAGCGCTGGGGTGAGGTTAGTGATACCTTTGCCCCTGTTGGGGATGTGCATGGTCTGTTTATTGTGGTCAAGAAGGAACGGACGTGGTTTTTCTCTACGCAAAAAGCACAGATCTATCCGCTGGAGGTGTCCATTCGTGACGTGGGCAGGCTTCGAATGGGCTAAACTTTGCATTCCGGGGCAAAACGGGCATATGTGGAGCATTTCCGTCATGTTATAGAAGTAAACGCTTTATTTATAAATTAGGATATATAAGTTGAACTAAATTTACATGAAGGTTGTTCTGTCATCGTAGTGTCAGTGTAAATAATCTTTGTTCAACTTATATAGTTTCTCTGATGGGCTTACATATGATGAAGGGTGGTGGCAAGCTTGGATCGACGCTTGTTGGAAGAAGGACTTGCGATTATTGTTTCCAGTCGGGAACGTACAGGAGATCTGTGGCACGCCCATTATGGGGCGGGTGCGATTGCGGCATATTTTTGGGTACGGGAAAATCGTCTCACTGCCCTTGCCGCCGGCAGTGTTACCGCCGAAGCAAAAGCCATGCTTCGCCAGCATGGATTGAGCCCTGGTCAGACCTCTCCGATAGGTGAGATGATGCCCATGGAAGATGCCGAAGCGCGTATTACGGACGCATTGCATCGAACCATTGGAGAGCTGCACTGGGTTGGACATCAGGCCATCTACGGGGCAATCAGCCTGAAAGCTATTCGCGAATTGGATGGATGGGGTACGGCGGAAGACATTGGCCGACTGGTTGAACTGATCGATTCGTTCGATCGAACCATCCCGGGGAGATCCTGGATGAATACAACCGTGAAAGAAATTCGCAGTCTGAAGCCGGAAAAGAGCGATGGTTTCCCTGAGATCGAAGATCCAACGCAGTTGTCACGCTTGATTCTGGATGAGCTCGGTGCGTTCCAGACCATCTATCACGCGGAAGCACATCATGATCTAATCGGTCATATGCTGACTTACGGACATGCGCTTAACATATTATATGAATTGGGTTATCCGGCATTATTCCATAAAGGCATTCCGCCTTTCCTTACTATGGTGAAGGCGCTACGCTTAAGCCGAGATGTGGACAGCGAACAGAAGATGCCAACACTGCAATCCCCTGTAGATCTGCTGCCACTAGCACGAGCGGAAAGGTCGGTGGCGCTTCCCCATGAACTGGAATACTGGCTCACCGATAGACGTTCCCGTGACTGGTACGGAGGTCATGTATTCAAATTCCCGTTCAGCTTCTATCATCATGCGAAGAACGGGGAGCCTGTACCGGAAACATGGGAGAAATTTCGTTATATCATCGCGTGAGATAAAACATACATTTCAGAAGGGGTGTCCGTCAGTCATGAGTTTGACGGAGGACATCCCTTTTTGGCATTATTCTGGTCTACCGAATCGTGGGCAGCCTGCATCTTTTTAACGGGGCCAAATTTCAAGGATAAACAGGATCAAAATGACTCTGGACACCAGCATGTATGGTGATTTTCGTATAGGCTGACGCGCTGCCCATATTCCCCAGGAACTCATAAGTGCAATACTCCCCCAGAACATCCATAAGGAAACGCCATCGGGTGTAAATGGAAAGGATAGCTTGGGCAGTCCTGTGTTGCCAGCCCCAAGAAGAACAGTGGTCATATAGACGAGCGCAAGGAAAAGCAGCTCGAAGAGCAGGGTTTGCAGCCAGAAATAATAGATGTTTAACACTCGAAGCATGATGACTGTGATCAGGATAAACAGGATGCCAACGGATAAGAATGTTGCTGCGGTCCATCCAATGAGTGATGTCGTTACAACATCTGTTTCCTGATATAAGATGTACATTGTTAAAGCATACATAGCGGGACCCGCCATATAACTGGTCATAGCAATCCAAAGATAGAAGAAATGCCTTTTATTCATGATCATACCCATCCTTTATTGTACATAGGATTGGAAAAGCTGCTTATATCATATAAACATCATCAGGAATGGTTTGGTTGGATTATCCGGAGGAGTTTCTCGCAAGAAACCGACTTTTAACCGCTGTGAAGGCGTCAGCAAATAGACTTTATCCGTACGGATTACCGTCAGCGCGAGTGGGAAAAGGCGGTAAAATGGTATTATCGGATCAGCAGCAAGGAAGACACACCGACAGCTCATACGCTAAAGTACGGACCGGCCATGGGGCCGGTTTTTTAATTCGGTGATTGCCTCCTTGCCCTGATCGGGTATTAAAGACTAGATATATAAGTTGAACTAACGATTTACACGAGAACGAAGAGGACAGAAATAACCTGAAGAAGCGGAGCTAAAAGCTTTCTACAAGAAAGCTACTTCGGAAGCATACACTGCGCCTTTATCCACGGATTTCTACCTTTATATAAGTGGATCAAGAAAATCCGGGGATAACAGCGATCGGAAGGTTGTTCTGTCATCGAAGTGGCAAGTGTAAATATTCTGTAGTTCAACTTATATAGATAACAGGAGGCTACGTGATATGAAAACAGTATTGTATGTTCCACTGGATGATCGTCCAGCGAATCTGGATGATGTGATTGTGCAAGGGAAAGCAGCCGGTATCCATATCGTTACACCGAACCTGAGTGATATTAAGAATCGTCTGGACTCGGAGAAAACCGTAGATGGCACAACGCTGCTCGGCACCTCCACGTCGGTGTATGGTAAACCGTCCAACATTCATGATTTTATTCTGAAACATGCTGCCAAAGTCGATGGATTTATTATTTCATCCGATATGCTCGCCTATGGCGGTCTGATTGGCAGTCGTCAGCTCCGCGAAGATGGAGGAGGCGCCTATCCGGAATACGATGATGAGACTACTCGTTTGCTGGATGTGATCCGGGTGATCAAGCAGAAATATCCACGTAAACCCGTGTACGTGATGGATACGATTATGCGTCTTGCCACGACCTCATTCGCAGATGGTTTGGCGCTCGATGCATATAATGAGTCCCGTGCGTTAATGCAGCAGCCACGTCAGACGTACACCGAGTTTGAGGATATTATTCAAGGGTATAACCTGTCTCCGGATGGGGTGGAATATGGAACAACGACCTATTTTAATAAAGAACAGTATTACAACACAAGACAACATAAATTCAAAACAAATCTGTACATTCTGGATCAGCTGGCTCGCACAGGTTATATCGATTTCCTCGCAGTTGGAGTCGACGATGCCAACACGCAGGGTGTTCAGATCAATGAAATCAAATATGTAGAAGCGCGGATCAATGAATGGTTGGGTGGAACCAATGGACAAAATCCGGATCGTGCTATCATCTTGCCGGATGCAGATGGTCTGGGGCACGCTTTGGTTGCTCGCATGGCTAACCAGTTGTTCCGAGGCGGGGCGAGGACACGTTACGCAGTGAAATATTTTGGTCCTCACGGCAATTCCATCATTAACACGTATGAATACATGGATGTACACGAGAATGTGGTTCGTCATGTGGATATTGTAGGTGGTGTGCTTGTAGCGGATTCGGCATATCCTGAACCGGAGGTAGTGATGGATGCGAGTGATGGCTTGGAAAATGAACAGCTAGTGGCTGTAGCAGCCGATCAAGTTGTCCCGTTTGACATGGCCTCCGAACTGGATCGTATGACGAAGGGTCACCCGGGTAATTCCGGGGAGAACACGGGCATCGACATTGAGATTATTGCCATTACGGCTTTGGATCAGGTGCAGGCTGCGTTGGAGCAATTGACGCTGAATGGGGAACAAGGTCTGCCTTCGGTATTGATTGATTTTGTGGGTAAAGGACCAGCCAATGTTGATGTTGCTGAAGCGTTGCTAAATAGTCCATATACCGGACGGGTTCTGGGTTATAGTGCCTGGAATACGCCGGGCAACAAGATCGGTATTGCTGTAGGTATGGGGCAGTCCAGGTACGCGTTGATCACAACAGAGAAGCATGAGCATAAGTTGCAAGATGCGATGAACGCGCATGGCTCGTTGTTGTTTAAGCGTTTCCTGAAGGATTACTACTACAAAGCGGTAGCGATTGCTGAGATCCGCACATATTCCCGAGCCCATGCGCTCTATACCAACGTGGCTACCCTTTCGGATCAGAATATGTTGCTGTTCAACTCTGAGGAAGACTATGCCCATTTGCAAACATTGCTGCGTGATTTGATGCAGACTTATACCACGGCGCTTGCAAATAAGACAGCTTTCCAGACAGGCAATGTAGCGATCAAGCAGATCTGTGATGGCGAATTGTCTTATGGGACGTATGACAGTGCGCTGCTGGAATATGCGAATCCCGATTTCATCTGGGGCCGTGCGTTTGAGATTACGTTGAACCCGAAGGTTACTTTGAACTAAACTGCTATCTCACCATGGGCTCCTCATGTTTAGGGTGATCACTGGTATGACTGTACTGCTTAATCTCTCCATTGTTAAAAATGATGTATTGATACTTCGCTTCCAGTTCATCCGCGAATGTTACTGAGGCACCGTAAGGTGCTTCAGAGCTTTTTGAAGAGTAGGTACCTTTTACTTCGATAAGCTGTTCGGGTGAGTAACCTTTCTGTTCAATCAGGTAAGTGGTTACCTGTTGTTCAGCATCATTTATCTTAAGTGGATTACCAAGCAGTCCGAAGTAGGCCCAGCAGGATATTCCGAGTATAAATGATAAGACGACAAGTGAAGTGATCTTGAAAGTTTTACTCATAGGTATTCCTCTCTCTTTTAAGTAAGCGACAACGAATTTGATAATGAAATATTAATATATTTGGATAAATTTATCAATTTGTTGATCTTGATCTTAATGCTTACTTAGGTATCCTTTAAAAGGATGATTCCAGAATCGTCTTTTTTCCACCCCAACGACTCCCTTAATCGCACCGAAGTCGTACGGAACACCATCCGCGCTAGGGATGAAAGGGTGTAAGATTGTATTATCGGATCAATAGCAAGGGACGCACCGAAAGCACATACGCTAATGTACAGACCGGCCAAGAGGCCGGTCTTTTTGATGCGGTGAAGTAGTCCCTGCAAGGGTTCGGTAGTCATTCAGACGCTGAGTAAAAGGGGGAGTCTACAGCTGCTGCATTGTCGCTGCACGGTGTGGGCAGATATTAAGCTTGCAGCCAAAGGGGGCGAAATGAATGTGTCTATGAGAAATGAGATTAGCACTGCCATGAGCACCAGTACATTGAGTACGCTCATTAAAAAAACGCTGAAACAAAAGCTCGCTGTACTTGTTCCAGATTGGGACGGTCGTGTGCTGGATGTACCTGCGTCAGGCGAAGTGTTAGCCGGGCCTTGTGCAGTCGTTGCGTTTGCCGAAGAGGTGCCGAAGTCTGCCTGGGCAGGATATCGACGGATCATTAAAATCTCACCATACGCTCGTCCGGAAGATGGGTGCGCTGAAAAGGTAGAAGCTTGGTCAGCTGATCTAATCGAAGGGTTGCACCAGGTAAGGCTGGTGGATGAAGCAGGTGGGGCATTCACATGTATCTATCTGGGTTCTTCAGATAGTGATCGGGTGGATTCCGGGTCTGGCATGGTTACGCGGAGTCTGCGGTTTGGGGTGTATGTTCCCGAAGGCTCTGGAGATTCTCTCGCTGAAACGGGAGATGGATGGCTAGCTGCGCTTCAAGGCTGGACACAGCAGGAACTTGGCTCGAATTGGTCGGTGTATGGGGATGTCTGGCCTGGTGGGTACAAAAAGCCGTCTGTGTTATGGCGATTGGCCGGATGCAGCACGTCTGTGGCAGGGACTTCGGCATTGGAGGTTCGACAACAGTGGATTGGGCATGTGCTCACCGATTATCCAGTGCTAACACGCCATACGGTTAATCGGTTGATCGAGCAACTTGCGGTGCAAGCTCGTATTGCCGTAACTGAAATGGGGAGCGAAGAGCACGAAGGTAAAACACGCTATGTAACGGTGGATGAAGTCACCGCAGATCTACAGACGGATGCGTATCTGAATGGTCAGATTCGCCTGACGTTGCAACAGCGAATTCGTCGTCCGGGTACGAATGTACCTTTGATTCGAGAGATTCATCATAGCAAGGGCATGGAGTAAACGTTAGTCGAGAGGAACTTTCTATATAAGGGTGGTTCCAGATTATAGCTTTGAAATGATGGATGTAGATTCAACACTATAGCTTCAAATTCATAGGTCAAGATTAAGGATCAAATTCCAAGATTGAATTTAAAAATTTTGCTTCAAGCTTGTAGCTCATAGCTCGGTAGCTAGGAAATCATAGCGATAAGATCATCGTTTCAAGAAATCAGTAGTCCAACAATGAGGTGAGATGGCAATGGCAAGCTCAGTGAAAAAAAGCAAACAGACAGCCCCGCGGTATACACGGGCAGAACTGATGAATCATGCAGAAGCCCTCTTCGCCGTTAAGGCAGAGGTGCTGTACGGTGCGCTGTACGAAGCGGCGCAAGAGACGTTTTCCATTGAAGAAACGCAGGAACGAATTAACCAATTTATGAAAGCGAAGGTGAAGGGATAATGGCAGGCGGAACTTGGGAGCAAACGAATCGTCCGGTCCTTCCGGGCTTATATATGAATTTTCAGGCGGCAGCATCTTCGGCCATTCAGGCCGGAACACGGGGAACGGTCGTTGTGCCAATTAAGGCCAACTGGGGTCCGGTAGGGACTTTTGTTGAGGTAGGGAGCGAGACGGCTATTGAACGTATCTATGCGGCGAATGTGCTGGATAACGGCACGGCCTATACGTCCTTGAAACTCGCCCTGTTGGGTGGACCGAAGAAGCTGCTCGCTTATCGGGTAGCAAGTGCTGCGGCCAAAACAGCCACGCTTACCTTGAAGGACGGAAGTGACGCCAATGTGCTGCAACTGGATGCGAAGTATCCGGGGGATCGTGCGAATGGATTCTACGTTACCATCCAGCCGGGTGTGATTGATAATACGAAGCATGAAGTGCGCCTTTTTGAAGGTAACCGCATGTTGTATGCGCTCCTGACAGCGGATATTACAGCAGCTTCTCTGGCAAAAGAGATTAACGCGGATGAACAAAATGTCTGGGTAACGGCGCAGGCGATTGGCGATGGTACTGGCGTGGTTGCTACCGTTGCGGGTGCGGCATTCAAAGGCGGCGTAAGTGGCAACGATGACCTGACCAATGCAGAGTACATTGCAGTACAGGGTGCGCTGGAAGGGGAGCAATTCGACGTCTTGGCTTTGGATCAGGCGGCTGATGCGCCTCTGCTTGCGAGTTTTGCGGCATGGGTGAAACGTGTGCGTAGTGAAGGCAAACCGGTGGTGGCTGTATTTGGCGGTTCCACAGCGGATGATACCTCTGCTACAGCAGCACAAAAAGCGGCAGCACGTTCGCTTACGCTCAACCATGAAGGTGTGATTAATGTCGGTACAGGCGTGCGCCTTGGGGATGCATTCTACAGCTCGGCGGAAACATCCGCCTATGTTGCAGGTCTGATCGCCGGACAACGCCTGAACCTATCTACAACCTATGCAGCTACTCCGTTCGATGACGTGACACGTCGCTGGACGCGGGCAGAACAGGAGCAGGCAGTACAGAATGGCGTATTTATTTTCTTCCACGATGGACGTCAGGTGAAGGCACTTCGCGGTGTAAACACACTGGTAACTCCGGCCGCTGGACAGAATAATGCGTGGAAAAAAATCCGTTCCATTCGTGTATTGGACGCGATCAACACGGATTTACAGCGCTCCGCGGAAGATACGTATATCGGTAAAGTGAACAATACTGAAGAGGGTCGTCAGGCACTGATTAGTGCCATGAAGGCCTATTTGGCATTGCTCGCACAGAGCAATGTGATTGAAGCAGACGGTTATGATGTCATTCTTGACCCGGCGTATTACGGCGCGGCACCAGTTCTCAAACCGGAAGCAGATCAGGTATTCCTGCAATGGAATGTGAAGCTGACCGATGTGATGGAGCAGTTGTTTGGTACATTTTACGTGCAATAAGGTTGTGTGGAAGGAAAGAACTGTTTTTCTAAAATAATTACTATACGTTGAACTGATGGTTTACACGATAACAGCGATCGGAAGATTGTTCTGACTGCGGAGTTATACCGTGTAATATTTATTAGTTCAACGAACCCAAGGAGGAAAATATATGTTGGATGCGTCAAGAGTAATTCTCGGTACCCATGGTCAGCTGCATATCGATGGTGTGTGGCAGACGAACATTAACAAGTTGGAAGCGAGTGTGGAGATTGAAAAACGTGAGCTGAATCTGGTCGGTAACGACTGGAAAGTGCACAAAAATGGCGCGAAAAAAGGAACAGGCACGATGACCGGCTACAAAGTCACTTCGGATATGATCCAGCGCGGCTTCACCAAATTCGAGATTATTTCCAAGCTGAACGACCCTGAATCGTATGGACATGAGAGTGTATTGCTGAGAGGTTGCATGGTGGACAAAATCCAGCTTGCCAACTGGACAGCGGGTGAGGAAGTACCGGAGGAAACGGGCTTTACGTTTGAAGGATTTGAATTGCTGAATCCGATTGTGGCGAACTAAGCTTTTGAATAGGCACGTTATTGAGCTGGTTTGCTCAAGCGTGATTGCATAGTTACTTCGTATAATATGGACACCAATGCGGGCCGAGATGATCTCGGTCTCTTTGTTGTCTCTACAGGCTTGGAAGCTGGCATAGATAAACCCATTTGTGAAATAAGAAGGAGATAACGCCCGATGAGTATGAATGAAAATATGTCCGAAGAACAGATTTTGGATCAGTTGTTTGAAGCAGCAGAACGTTTGCCAGAGGAGAATGTACGCATTCAGCGTCTGGATCTGCTGTTGACCTTGCGTGGATTGACGTCCTCCAAAGTGGATCACATTCGCGAACGCTGTACGATTAGAAAAACGACCAAAGGCCGCACCGAGGAAAAGGTGGATACCGAAACGTTTAACGCGCTGCTCATTTCTGAAGCAACGGTGAAATTGAAAGTCCGCAGCCTGGAATTGTCTGGCTGGGGGGACACCCGTATTACCGGTCGTATGAAGTTGTCCGGTGGGGAACAGGCGGTTCGCCGCATGCTGCTTGCTGGTGAGTTGGATGCCGTAGGTGATAAAGTGCTGGAGTTGTCCGGCTTCGGTGTGGAGATTGAAGACCTAAAAAACTGATTCACTCCGGCGGGATGACCACGTTCCTGTATCACATGTGGGTGCGTCATCATCTCCGGCCCGGAGAGTTCTGGTCTTTGCCACGCGGGGAGCGCTCGCTGTTAATTGCGTTCTCGGAAGAGGAAATGTCAGCGATAACTTCGCAAATGAATCGATAACAAAATAGGGCAGGAGGTGAAAAAATGGCAGAAATGATTGTAGGTTTGTCCAAATCCAATGCGGAAATGCGGACAACCCTTCGATACCTGGATCAGATCCAACGCTCAACCGAACGTCTGGGCAGAGTTCGTTATCAGAGTCTGATCAAGGTGAACAATGAACTGAGAACGACTGGACGCAGGTTGGAGCATATTTATAGTATGGCTGTGCGAATAAGCAGGCTGCGAATTACACCGACGATTGGGTTGATTGATAAGCTGAGTCCGGCACTGGATCGCGCATGGGTTAAACTGAATAGATTCAGGGACCAGATGGTTACGGCTTCGGGAACAGTATCCCTTGAGGTTCGACAGAAGATCGAAGTGGAGATGGGCAAAGGAGGAGCTTCGGGTCCTACTATGGCTGTCATGATCCAGAACAACAAAAACATTACTAACAATGCGAAGGAAGAAGAACCAAAAAAATGGTGGGAAAACATCCTTGCAGGAGTTCAAGCATTCAATGATTTGAAGGATGCAGCCTTTAATGTAGTAGATATTTTTAATAAATTTAAAAAGAAAAAAGAAGAAAGTCCTGCATCTGATCCAACCAGAAGTCCAGCATCCAAATGCTGCTGTTGCACAGGTGGAAAGATGGGCAAAAACCGCAGAGTGCGTTCACCGAATGCAGATGGCGGTGGCTCAGATCGTGGCAGACGAAATTATCGAAGTGGTAGAAGGTCAAGTAACCGTTCGAATCGAGGCCCATCTCCAGTACCCAATCCTGTACCTGATACTCCAACTCCTCCGCCCGATCGCAACCGTAATAGGGGAGGAGGAAGAAGAATACGAGGAAGCGGTCGTTTAGGATTTGCGGATGGTGGATTGGGATCTTTAACCGACATGCTGGCTGGTAATGGATTGATGGATAATTTAAGTGGTGGCTTTGCCAAAGGAGCCAAAAGGTTGCTCGGACCCATCAGCATGCTTGCTGATGTGGCGAATGTAGCGACAGCACCTCCGGAAGAACGTGGCCGAGCTGTGGGTTCGATGATTGGCGGCACAGCAGGTACTGCGATTGGTAGCGCCATCGGTAGCGTTCTTTTGCCTGGCATCGGGACATGGGTAGGTGGTGCAGTAGGTGGTTGGGCCGGAAGTGAAGCAGGCGGTTGGATTGGAGACAAAGCGAAGGATATTGGAAACTTTATGTCTAGTGCTACCGAAGGTGTAGGTGATGCATTGTCGGGTGCAGCGGATTACGTCTCTGAGAAAACAAAAAATATCACCGATGGTATATCCAGCTTCTTTGGATTTGGTTCCAAAAAAGAAGAGAAGACGGTCTCGGCAGCAACGGTGACTGCACCGTCTCCAGTTGCAACAGGCCCGCAGATGGCACCTGCCTATATGCCACCGGCACTGACCATGACAGGCCCAGCCGCATATATGAACAGCAAGGTCGGCCAGCCTACCTCTGCTGGATTCACGGGAACAAGCATGATGCAGAACCAAGCAATGGCACTTGGTAACGGTGCGCAGACGAATGGAAAGTCGTCTACAATGACGGTACAAATATCCGAAGAACAGATGAGCAGTCTGTCCGGATACTTGAAGGATTTCAAAACCGAAACTACCAATCAGATTGCAATAAATATTCCACCAGGTGCGGTGCAGGTGACTGTGCGCGAAAATGCGATTGATTACGATGCTTTCACCAAGCAGGTCGGACAACGGATTACGGGCGAGTTCCGCCGTGCGATGGAAAACCGAAAAACGATTATGGCCTAAGCAGAAAGGAGGCCGTGTATGTCTGTACTTAAAGATGAAGTAGGTCCTAACAAAATGACATTTACGCTGAAGGATGGCGGCACTTCATTTCAATTCCCGGTGAACCCGGAAGAGGTGAGTATTTCTAGGTCCAAAGGGTATGAAACGATTAATATGCTGGAGCATGGCGAGTTTGATTTTGCGCAAGGGGAGAAGGTGAAGGAGATCACCTTCTCTTCTTTTTTCCCCAAAGAGTATGATGCCTTCTATTGCATGTACGAAGATTTGCCTGATCCGCGTGTGGCGATGAATGTCCTGAACACGTTTCTGATCTCCAAAAAGCCACTGCGTTTCATCATTTCAGGGACGGGCGTGAACGTGCCTGTTTTTATTGTTTCGCTTAATTCCAGCTTTCGTGGGGGGGAGACAGGAGATATTTACTTCGACATTACCCTGCGCACATGGCGGGATTCCAAGGTGGAGAAGGTGGGCTCTGCGGCATCCGGGAGCAAGTCAGGTTCGCGTACGGATTTGAAAAAGAGCAGCAAGACCTACACCGTCAAATCTGGCGACTCCCTGTCCAAAATAGCAAAGCTGGAGCTGGGCAGTAGTTCCAAATGGAACGAGATCTACAAGCTCAACGCAAAGATCATCGGCAGTGATCCGAACCGGATCAAACCCGGACAAAAGCTGGTGATGCCATGACCTACAAGGTCATTGTCGACGACAAATATGACATCACCAAGCTGGTGGAGACGATTACGCTGAAGGATTCGCTCGACCAGATTGCCTATCAGGCGAACATCCGGCTGGCGGTGTCTGCATCTTCCGGTCTGCCTTCGATCTCACCGGGCATGGCAGTGCGGATTAGCGGGGTTCCTTTTGGCGAAAAATCCATGGTTCACTTGTTACATCCTGCGGTCATCTGGGAGGTAGAAAGCTCGAACAGCGGCACCAAGCGGCTGTCCCTCACGGTGTACGACCGGATGATTTATCTGGAAAAATCAGAGGACGAGTTCCTGCTGCCGAAGGATCAGACCGCTACGCAGCGACTTAAAACCTACGCCAAAGAGTGGAAGATTCCATACGCCACGCTGCCGGATACCAAGACAAAACTGGGAAAAGCCGTCTATCGGTCACAGACGATCTTTTCGATGATGTTTGCCGATCTGAAGGAAACGGCGAAGTCCGGCGGGGACATGTACCATCCACGGATGACACCCGGCGGGTTGCAGCTTTTCCAGGTCGGAAGTAATGCGAAGGTGTATGAGCTGGATCGACTGATTGATCTGACTCAGATGCGTACGCTTGAAGGGGCGGTTACCAAAGTTAAAGTGATGGCAGCGTCGGAGTCTACGAGTGGCAAAGAAGTTCCTTCCAAAGTGCTCGCGATTGAGCAGAATGGTGTGGAAGAACTGGGCACATTGCAAAAGCTGATTGAAGATGATCAGGTTAAATCGACAACCGCCGCGAAAAAACTGGCGAAAAGTCATCTGACGGGTATTCAGGAGACCTTTACGATATCCGCACCAGATGTGAATACGATTCGCGCTGGGGATGCAGTTTTGTTAAAAGGACTGAAGCTAATCGTCATGTCGGTAAGCCGTGATCTGTCTGCCGGACCTGGAACGATGACGTTGGAACTGGGGACGGCTGAGATGGTGAAAAGGAGGTATTACCTTGAATAAAGATGATCCATATGGGCATTTTGCCGACGTCATGCGGGGTGCGATGAGTACACATTCCCGTCAGGCCGTGAGCGGTCTGGGAGCAGTACTGGGTACGATGACCTCATCCGGTGTGAAGCTGGATGATTTCAAGCACGAAGTGCAGGATTATCTCGTGGCCGAGTTGCCGGGCACACTTGGACTGCCGGAGCGCGAGGCTGCTGGCGCGATTTCCGGTATACCTGACGTGGCAAACGGCGGAACGACGGGAACGGGACGGTTTCTTTTGCAAGAAGAGGAAGTGGAAGAAGCGGTGTGGTCTCTTGGTAAGGGACTAAAAGCGGGAGATCGCGTACTGGCGATGCGTGTGAATGGCGGTAATGACATTGTGGTGCTGTGTAAGGTGGTGAGTGCGCATGCCTAGTTTGTTCCCGGAAACGGGTGTGGTATGGGGAGATGAGGAGGATCTGTCTGGGGCGGCTTCGGAAGAGGTAAGCTTTGGGCGGAGCTGGCGATTCGATTACGATGCTGGGGATTTTGTAATGACCCCAAGTGGTAAAGTTGCTGCGGCTGGTGGGCATGAAGCTTGGGTGCAGTGGTGCATTAAGGCCGTGAAAACGCCACGTTACAGACATGTGATCTATTCTCGGAACTATGGTTCGGAACTGGAAGATCTGGTGGGGCAGGGTGATAGCCGAGGTGTGATGGAAAGTGAAATTACCCGGATGGTGACGGAGACGTTGCTGGCTGCTCCACGGACGGATTCGGTAGACCAGTTTACGTTTGATTGGAATCGGGAGCAGTGCATGTTCTCATGCCGTGTGGCGAGTGTGCAGGAAGAGATGTTTATTCTGGAAAGTGAGGTGATCTGACGGGATGGCTGAGATTCCGCGTTATTTGGAGGACCAGACGGAGGAACAGATTATGCAGCGGTTGCTGGATCGTCTGCCCGCGGATCTGGATAAGTCGGAGGGTTCGTTTCTGTGGGATGCGGAGGCTCCAGTTGCATTTATGCTGTCTGAGGCGGCATTGTGGGCGCAGGAATTACTTCGGCGAGGGTTTGCAAGTACGGCTGCGAGCAGTGATCCGAATTTTCGTTCGGAAGAGCTGGATCTGCGGGCAGGGGAGCACGGCATCACGCGGCGAGCTGCGGTGGCGGCACAAGGTGCGGTGAGGTTCGTAGGTGCGCCGGGTAAAGTGGTACCTGCTGGAACGGTCGTGGCTACGCTTGCGGATGAAGTATCTGCCGAAGCTTCGCTCGAATATGAGACGGTGGGGCGTGTGGAACTGGATGCAGATGGTACCGGGATGGTAGGCGTGCGAGCGCTTGTTGCCGGAAAAGAGAGCAATGTGCCTGCGGGCACGGTAACTGTGCTGTCTACACCTGTAAGTGGCGTAACTTCTGTCACGAACATTGATGTGATCAAAGGCGGTGCAGATATTGAGTCCGATACGGCGCTGCTGGAACGCTTTTATGCCAAAGTCCGCAACCAAGGAACCAGTGGCAACAAGTCGCAATATGTGCAGTGGGCGAGTGAGGTGCCCGGTGTTGGTGCAACGCGTGTTATTCCGTTGTGGCAGGGTCCGGGCACGGTGGGATTGTATCTGCTGGACACGGACAAACGTGCTGCGGGCACCGATCTGGTGGCGGCGGTGCAGAAGTATGTTGATCCAACGCAGGATGGACAGGGTGAAGGTGTTGCTCCGGCGGGCCCAGTGGTGTCTGTGATGCCAGCGGAGGAAGTACCGATGAACATTCAGGTGAAGCTGACGTTGGCAAGTGATGCGACGTTGGCCGATGTACGAGCATTGATCGAACGCGGGGTGACCGCGTATTTGAAACAGCTTGCTTTTGCCGATCCGCTCGTGCGTTACACCCGTATTGCCGCGATCCTGTTGGACATTCCGCCCATTATCGACTATTCGGAGCTTACCGTGAACGGTGTGAGCGACCAGAATATCGAGATGACCGCGAGTCAGGTCGCCGTGCTGGGGACGGTGGAAGTGTATGAGTAGTGTTGGGCAGATGGTGGATGAGGAAGTAGTTTGGGAGTACGGAGACCAAGGAAGATTGGGAGAAGTACGCCGATCCGGGTTGGATCTGGTGAGCGAGACGCTCCATGTTGATGTGAAAGGAAGGGAGGGGACAGGGCATGAGTGCTCCTTCTATTGTAGATGTTGGACTGACGAGTGAGAAAGGGCGGGAGTTGTTCTCGTATTTGCCAAGGTATTATGAGACTTCGCGCGTCATGCAGGCCGATATGCAGGCTAAGGGCACCGAGATGGATCTGCTGTACCAGGCGCTGGATGAGACGTTGGAGCAGTTTTTTGTCCGTACAGCGACGTGGGGGCTTGACTTCTGGGAACAGGAGCTTGGCATTGAGACGGATCGTCTCAAACCTGTGGAGCAGCGGCGTGCCGTGGTGGAATCGAAGCTACGTGGTGCCGGGAAATTCTCCGGCAGGTTGGTTGCAAACGTGGCTGAGGCGTATGCCGGGGGTAAAGTGGATGTAACTTTTCAGCCGGAAGCGTGGAGTTTTACGGTGAGCTTTGTGGATACGATGGGCATCCCGCCCAATATCGATGATCTCAAACGGGCGATTGAAGAACTGAAACCGGCCCACATGGCCGTAGAGTATGAGTATCGCTATCTGGTGTGGGATGATTTGGACAAGAAACAGAAAACATGGGATGAACTGGACGCTGCGTCGTTGACGTGGAATGAACTGGAGGTGTGGGCGTAATGCCACAGGAAACAGATCGACTGAAATTGCCTCTTCCCTTGGGCAACGAGAATGTAACCAGGGAGAGTATTAACGGGATTTTTGAGAAGATTGATGCAGGTGTTGCGACGCAGGCGGATTTGGATGCGCTTCGTGAAGCGGTGAGCAAGATGGATATTCCCGATGCGTCTTTGACGCAGAAAGGGAAGGTGCAGTTGTCGAGCAAGACGGATGGAACGTCCGAGACGGTGGCGGCGACGGAGAAGGCGGTAAATGATGCGAGGGTTGCGGCCGAGACGAATGCCAAGAATGCGAGTCTGCCAAGGTCTGGAGGATCTATAGCAGGTGATGCGGGGGTATTACACCTCGTTGGGTCAACCCATGTTTATCAAGGTTTTTTGCCTGCTGGGGCGAACGCAGGTAGAAAGGGTTACCTGGGATTCGGCACTCCCGGTGGGATCGATTTCACAATCGCGAACGAATATGGTGGTGAATTGGTTTTTAGGGATAAGAATGGGGCTACGACCCTTTCAGATTTAAAGTCATCTGTCAGTAACGGGAAAGCAAGTATTGCTGCCGCCATTACTGACAAAGGAGTAGAAGCATCAGGCAGTGATACGTTTTCTGTTTTATCTAGTAAGATCAAACAGATTTTCAAGGGAGGCTCTACCGCTTGGATAAATGGTCCGTCTATAGTTGGATCTACTCCCTCAACTACAGAAACTACTAAAGTAGTAATCGGGATAATTCCTGGGTTTAAAACAACACTATATTTAAGATCATCTAGTGATACTGCTACTTCAGTAAGAAGTGATGGGGGTGGTGTATCGGGAGGTTATTCTTCAGCTTATATTGTTTTAAGAGATTCTGATGGAAGAACAATTACTCTTGCTTCTGCATCTAGTATGTTTTTGGGGAATCCTAGCTGGTGTTTTGTGAATGCCAACATTCTTGCAATATCGCCAGGGAAGGTTAATGTTAATTCCCTAAGGTATTATCCAAGGTATGATAATTCGAGTAATGTGATTCATTCTTATATACCAAGTAGTACAAGTGTTGATTTTAATACTGAAGGCCCGATAGAAGTTGTAACAATTTTTAATAAAACATTAGCTGGTTATACAGGTGATAAGTATCAGGTGATGTCTGCATCTATATCCTTGAATTATACTTATCAATAAATACTTATTGGTATGTTTATTTACAATCGTTATACTCTGTTTTTCTATTAATAGGAGGTGAACCATGACCGCAAATCATCTAACCACAGCAATTGTGAGCACGCTCACAAAGCACTTCCCTAACAGTCCGATCTACCCTGCAACTGGCAACACAAGCTCCACCCCAGACGCCAAAGGCCTCACATACCGCCTGCTGTCTGCCCAACTTACCCGGGAACGCAGCGATCGCTTCGTACAATCTCACACCTTTGAAATCCGTTGGCTCGAAGCAGACAATATCCCAGTGACCTTAGCGGACGAGCTCTTCGAAGCGCTAGAGACAATCGAAGTAGAGGGCACACTCTACCGCGCAACTGAGCTGCGTTGGGAGACGGAAAACGATATGCCGCGAATGCTGGTGTACTACACCATGCGAACGACCAAAATGTCGGAGCCCGCCAGTACCATGCAACAACTGGAACAGCGACCCACTGCACTTAAAGCTGCTAAAGAATAACTATATAAATTGAACTAACATTTACACGAAAACGGAGAGAACAGAAATAACCTGAAGAAGCGGAGTGTGCGCCTTTATCCCCAGATTTTCCCCTTTAAAAAGGGAATCAAAAAAATCTAGGGATAACAGCGATCGGAAGGTTGTTCTGTCATCGGAGTGGCAAATGTAACTATTCTTTAATTGAACTTAAATAACCAAATGAGGGGATCAGTATGAAAGGAATAGGAGGCGCATTGGCAATGTTTACGAAAAAAGAACCGGATCCTAAAAAAACGGAAACTCAACAGAAAAACAATCAAAAATACAGCAAAGCCCAGTTCGCCGGATCACGGCAACTCAACCGGATCGAGAAAGATATTTTGGCAGCAGTTCTGCTGGAACAACAAACATACACATTGGAAGAAGCACAGCAACACATCCAACAATTCATGAATGGGGAGGCACAATAATGGCTGGAGGAACATGGACGACACAAAACAAGGTACGCCCCGGCGTATATATGAATTTTGCATCAGAGGGCTCATTGCTGGGTACGGTAGGGGAGCGGGGAACGGTGGCTTTGGCGCTTCCATTGTCATGGGGGCAAGCAGGTACAATCCTGACGGTACAAGCAGGTGAAGATGTTCAAGCCAAATTGGGCTATGACTGGACAGCACCGCAATTGCTGCTGATCCGCGAGGCATTGAAACGGGCGCAGACCTTGCTTCTTTACCGACTCAATGTTGGGACCAAAGCCAAGGTAACCTTGGACAAGCTGACAGTGACGGCCCGACACGGCGGCGTACGTGGTAATGATCTGGCTGTTGTAATCTCCACCAATATCAATGATCCAGAACAACTGGACGTTTCCACTTTACTGGCAGGTAAAGAAGTGGACAAACAAACTTCATCCACCATCGAAGCTCTGGAATCCAACGCATACGTCACATTTACTGGTGAAGGTGCACTCACAGCTACAGCGTCACTTCCACTAACAGGTGGATTGGATGGTACAGCAACTAACCAAGAGCATGCTGATTTCCTGACCAAGCTGGAAGTACTGGATTTTAACACGGTCGGTCTGATTTCAGACGATGCCACACTCAAGTCAGTCTACACAGCTTACATCAAGCGCTTGCGTGATACCGAGGGCAAGAAGGTGCAACTGGTTCTGTCCGATTATCCGGCTGCAGATCATGAAGGCATTATCAGTGTCAAAAATGGTGTTGTGCTCGCAGACGGTACCGTTCTTACGCCGAAACAAACCGTAGCATGGACTGCCGGTGCAACAGCGGGAGCTAACCTAAATGAATCCCTGACGTTCCGCGCCTATGACGATGCTGTGGATGTGAACGGACGACTGACACATAGCGAGACAGAAGCGGCATTGCGTAATGGCGAGTTTGTATTCACGGCGAGCAGCAACCGCGCGGTGGTGGAGCAGGATGTAAATACGTTCCGTTCGGTGACACCGGATAAGGCACGTCATTTTGCCAAAAACCGTGTTGTCCGTGTTCTCGATGGCATTGCTAATGATATGAAACGGATTTTCGAGTCCTATTACATCGGCAAAGTGAACAACAACGAAGATGGGCGCAGCCTGTTCCGTTCCCAATGTGTCACTTATCTGAAGCAGCTTCAGGATATTGGGGCGATTCAAAATTTTGATTCCAAAACAGATATCACTGTTGCTCCAGGCAATGAAACCGACAGCATTCTGATCGAGATTCAGGTCCAACCAGTAGATTCCGTTGAAAAAGTATATATGAAAGTGAAGGTGGTTTAAGATGGCATTTTTGAAAGCAAGTGACACAATCTCCGGCCAGGAAGGCCGCGCATACGCAACGATTAACGGACAGACGGAAGAAATGTTCTATGTGAAGACGCTGGAAGCAACGGTGGAGAAACAAAAAGCAGAGGTAAAAACGTTGGGCCGTCGCGGCGTACAGCATAAAGCAACCGGTTGGTCCGGTTCGGGTTCCATGACAATCTTCTATACCACATCCCGTTTCCGCGAGCTGATGCTCCAGTACATGCAAAATGGTGTGGACACGTACTTCGACATTGAAGTGACCAACGAAGATCCTTCGTCCACGATTGGCAAACAGACCGTGACCCTCAAAGGCGTCAACCTCGACAGTGTGATCATGGCATCCCTGGATACCGAATCCGAGGCGTTGGAGGAAGAAGTGAGCTTTACCTTTGAAGATGTCGATATGCCTGTATCGTTCAATCTGCCGAAGTAATGTAGCGTGGAAGACATAATGATCGAGATATAAAGAGTTTAAATTAGCAATGGGTTTGTAAAAGAAACCTGTTCAACTTGCCTGTGTTACGGGCTATTTGGCTTGTCAAAATTCTGCTCTTCGCCGCTTCTTGCGGCGGGGAGCCTAACTTTAGAGGAGGAACAATACATGAGTGGATTGAGTATGTTTTTTGCCCAAAATGCAGCAACAGATACAACGGAGGAGTTTATCGTATCCCCCCGATTCAAAGATGAGAAAGGCGAGCCCGTTGCTTGGAAACTGCGCAGCATGACCGAGGACGAAAACCAGGAATGCCGCAAAGCGGCTACCCGCAAAATTAAGGGTAAGAACGGTGTCTACACACCCGACATTGATGCGAATGATTACATGGCTCGCCTGATGAGCGCAAGTGTAGTATTTCCCGATTTGAAAAACGCAGAACTCCAGCGTTCATATGGCGTGATGGGGGCGGAATCGCTTTTGCGGAAAATGCTGTTGCCTGGGGAATTTGCTTCGCTTGGCGAACAAGTCCAGAAGCTGAACGGTTTCAATCAGGATATGAACGAACTGGTGGATGACGTAAAAAACTAATTAAAGAGGGCGATTCCGAAGCCAATCTGGCTTATTACGCTCTCCATGAATTGAACATATTGCCGCATGAGCTAATGGCCTTCTCCATGCGAGAACGAGCGGCCATCTATGCGATGATCTCCATCCGGGTAGAGGAAGAGAAGAAAGAACGGTCCAAGAGCCGTGCCCGGAAGAAATAAAAAGGAAAGGAGGGAGAAATGAATGTATGCCATGTTTGCAAGACTGTATATCATGTCAAATAATATGGTTCAGCAATTTCAAAATCTGCCTACCGTAATCAATTCGGTATTCAACCCTGGAAATCTGAGCCGAATTCAGTTGGCAGGCAACTTACTCCAAGGTGTGTCAGAAGAACAGGCTAAGGTAAATGCTGCCTTTACAGAAGGTGCCCAGCGAGTGCGAGCCTGGATCAGCGTGATCAAGTCAGCAGGACAAGCTGTTCTCGTACCAGCTGCGCAGGAAGAGGATTTGAAGCAGCGATATATAGCTGCTACTGGTGAGGATGCTCAGGGTGAGACGATCTTTAATCGCTACCGTGCGGAAGCTTTCAAGAGTGGACAGAATGTTACGGATGCTTTGAAAGGTACACTATCTCTCATCCCGTATGCACAGAATACGGACCAAGTTGATCAACTGAGGGATATGGCTAAGCGGTTGAGCATGCTATCTCCAGATGGAAAAAACATGTCAGATGCATCGAGTGCCTTGGTCGCTGCCATGAACGGAGACAATGGTCAGCTTGCCAAGTCTTTTAACATTCCTGCTGAAGCTCTAAGCGGAGCAGGTCTGCAACAAACCATTGATTCATCCAATCTGGATGGATTTATCCAAAAGTTGGATGTCATATTGCAAAAGCAAGGCTATACCCAACATGCTTTTGACACCATGCTGGATTCACCGTTACAGAAGTGGAATGCACTGGTGAATCAGTTTAATGGGGTTCTCGGTCAGATTGGACAGGCAGCCCTCATTGCCTTAACACCTTTACTGGATCGATTAAATGAAGCCTTTGCAAATGGGGAGTTCACGGTCATTATTGAGTGGATTAGAAATGCGTTTACGGTTGCGGCAAACGCGTTGACGATGCTGGTAAACGGTATTTTATACATTGCAGCCGTGATTCAGCAGAACTGGGATATCATTCAGCCTATCCTGATGGCATTGGCGATTGTTGTACTGGCACTGGTTATCGCACAAGTCTATAGTCTCGTTGCCGCCTGGTTATTACTAAATTGGCCAATCCTGCTCGCCATTGCTGCAATTGCAGCAGTTATTGGAATTTTGAACATGATGGGAATGTCAGGTACAGAGATTTTGGGAGTCATCATAGGTTCATTTATGATGCTTGGAGAAATCGTACGAGTAGTAGTGGCCACGGTATGGAATGTATTTGCTTCATTAGCGGATTTCTTAATTAATTTCTTTACTAATGCAGTGTATGCAGTCCAAAAGTTGTTCTACGATCTAGGGATGTTTATTTTGCAGACCCTATACAATGTGATGTTAGGTATAGAGGATTTTCTTAATAGAGCTGTAAGTGCAATAGCAAGTGTTGCCTCCTTTATCAATGACACATTTGGTACGAACTTGACCGTGATGTCCGAATCAGATATCACCATTGGTAGCAAAACCATTAAGGGATGGATGGACACTTTAGAATCATGGGAGCCGCAAAGTGATACAAATTCATTCAAGTCGATGAGAATGGATGGACAGTACAATGCCAATGCGTATGGGAAAGGACCGGAGATGGCAGAGAAATTGCTTTCCGGTTTTTCAACGGGGGCAAAAGCAGATTCCAAAGATAAAGATTTACCAGGTAAATTTGGCAAAGACTTCACACCCGAAATACCCAAAACCCCTTCAATGCCATCGATGCCAACTGCACCTGCTCCCACCGTTGTTCCCAATAGCAACATGAGTAACATCAACAAAATCAACAATATCGGACAGGTGGACAAGATCGGTGACGTGGACGGCACAGTGGATGTGACGAGCGAGGATCTAAAATTGATGCGTGAGCTTGCAGAGATGCAGGCGATTCAGCGATTTGTCAGCCTGACGCCAACCGTTCAGGTCACCACGGGTGATATTAACAGTGGACATGACGTGGACAGCATCATCAGCAAAATCACCGATGGACTGAACAGTCAGATCGTTTCCAGTGCCCAGGGGGTGTATGGATAAGTGGAATATTATATTCAACTAAGCTTCAATAACCGCTCCGAATACATGTTTTTCCCGGTGACACCAGAGAGCATTGAATTCTCGGATTCGGGAGACGGCAGTACGTTTAACGTTAGTGCTTTGGGTGAGATTAACGTTATTAAGTCGCCGAAGCTGCGTGAAGTCAGTTTCAGCGGGATTTTTCCGGCAGACTACAGCCCGTATCATCTGAACTACGATGCAAGACATCCGGCAATTCAGAAGCAGTTTTACCGTGATCCCTATGAATATGTGAAAAAGATTATCCGTTGGATGCAGACGGGCAGACCCGTCAGACTGTTCTTTTCCAGTGCAAGGTACACCATTAATATGGCGGTTTCCATTGAGAGCTTCGACTGGAAGGAGACAGCGGGTACGGTGGGGGATATCCAGTATGATATCAAGCTGAAGCAGTTCATTTTCTATGCCGCCAAAAAAGTAGTGCCACTCAAGGACAGCAAGGATACGGCTGCTTCAAAAACAAAAACCAAAGCCTCTCGGCCCAATGAAAAAATCCAGCCAAAGATTGTCACACTCAAAGCCGGAGACTCCTTGTGGTCTGTAGCTAAAGCCCATCTGGGAGATGGATCTCGCTGGAAAGAGCTGCAGAAGCTAAATAGCATCAAAGATGCACAACTGAAGAAGCTGCCGATTGGACTTGTGATCAAGCTTCCGTGAAAGGAGAGGGAATATGCAAGAGCAGATCAGGCTGGATGATAAGCTGGCAAACATGAAGGAACGGGTATTACTGGATGACAAGCAGGGCAACATCTGGGACATTAGCGAAATTGCCGGTGACATTACGTACAAAACCTCCCGTATCGGCAAGCCTTCCTCTCTGGAATTCACGTTGATCAAGGGCAGTCTGTACCAGAATAAGAAATTCACATATGAGAATGGATATGTCGTGAAATATATCAGCAACGAGGTAGGCATATTTTACGGATATATCTTCTCGGTGGATAGCGGCAAGGACGAAAGTGTCAAAATCAAAGCCTACGACCAGACTCGTTATCTGACCGCGAATCAGACGTACAAGTTCGTTAACGCAACCGCTACGGATGTGATCAAACGAATTGCTACTGACTTTCAGTTGAAGGTGGGCGAGCTGATCCAGCCGAAATATGTTATTCCGCGTATGTTATTTGATAACAAAAAGCTGATCGACATGATCTGTGAGGCGTTGGATCGAACACTGATTTATGGCGGTAAAAACTACATCTTCTACGATGATTTCGGCAAGCTTGTGCTTCGGGATGTGGAAGAGATGCCTTACGGCTTTGTCATTGGGGATAACAGTCTGCTCACGGATTACAGCTATACGCGGTCGATTGACGACCAGACGTATAACAAGATCAAGCTGTATCGGGATAACAAGGATACTGGAAAAAGAGAAACATATGTTCATCAGGATTCAGGCAGCATCCGTCAATGGGGGCTGCTTTTTTTGTACCAAAAAGCGGATGACGGCCTGAATGAAGGCCAGATTGATGCCATGCTGAAGACCCTGATGACCCTTCGTAATCGAGAGACGCAGACGTTGAAAGTGGATGCGCTTGGCGATTTCAAGGTGAGGGCAGGCAGTTATGTCAACATTCAGATCGATGAACTCAAGATTAATCAATATTTTCTGGTAGACGAATGCACGCATAAGGTACAGGGGGGCGTGCATACGATGTCGCTGGATTTGAAGGTGGTGTAACGATAAATGATGCTGGACGTGATTAAAAAGGCAGCGGTGGCCGCTGTAGATGCCAAGTCTCCCGTTCAGATAATGTACGGAAGCGTGACAAACACCCAGCCTCTGGAGATCACCGTTGAACAACGGCTGGCGTTGGCTGAGCCTTTTCTGGTACTGCCGGAATCTGTAGCGAACAAAGCTTGGACCGTGGGAGACCATGTCTTGTTGTTACGTGTGCAGGGCGGAGACAGCTTTGTCGTGCTGGATCGGCTGGTGAATCCATGATTCCACAGGGTGCGCAGATTAGCGCAGAAGATCAGGAAGAAGCTGCTGTGCTTCCAAGTCTGACGTATGTGTTTCAAGCTTCAGGACAGCGAATTGGAAGACTGCAACTGGATGGAAAAGATGCGGTAAAACAGGCGGTGTATAAAACGTTGTCTACACGCCGCTACGAGCATCTAATCTATTCCTCGGATTACGGCATGGAATGGTCCTGGGAAGGAATGGCCGGGAGATCCATGGTTGAATCTGAACTGGAACGCTGGATTCGCGAAGCGTTGCTTCCAGATGATCGCATTTCGGATGTAACCGAGTTCGAGTTTGTCCACGAGGCTGACGGGGTACGTGTTTCTTTTACCGTGGAAACGGATTTTGGCAGCTTCAGGGAAGAGACGGAGGTGAACATGAATGTATGATGAGCAGACGTTTGAAGTCATTTTAAACCGAATGCTGGACAGAGTGCCGGATGGTGTGGATAAACGTGAAGGCAGCATTATCTATGATGCGCTTGCGCCAGCGGCAGTGGAAATGGCTCAGATGTATATCGAGCTGGATGTGAACGCCAATCTGAAGTTTGCAGATACAGCTTCTGGAGAGTATCTGGATCGCGCGGTGGCTTGGTCTGGCATTAGTCGGAAAGCGGCCACGAAGGCACGTTGGGTTGGGAGTTTTCGGGATAACGAAGGTAAGCCTGTTGAAGTTCCTTTGGATAGTCGTTTTTCAACGGGGGATCGGGTATATGTTGTTGTGGAACGCATCGCGGCAGGGCGATATGTGTTGGAATGTGAGGTCGCGGGAGCGGAAGGAAATGAATATACGGGGGCGCTGCTGCCCATCGATTATATTGCTGGCCTAACGACAGCTGAATTGACAAATTTGCTGGTTCCTGGCGAAGACGAAGAAACGGATCAGGCCTTGGTTGACCGCTATCAGGACAAAGTTTCCCGTCCGGTTACGAGTGCCAACAAATATCAGTATGAGCTATGGGCACGGGAAAACTCCGGTGTGGGCAAAGCGAAGGCTTTTCCACTGTGGGACGGTCCCGGTACAGTTAAAGTGGCATTGCTGAATAATGAAATGCAAACACCTGCTGAGGCGGTCATTGAGGCTGTACAGGAGTTTATCGATCCAACTCAGGATGGAATGGGTGAGGGTGCTGCTCCAATCGGGCCCGTGGTCACAGTGGTGGGGGCGGAAGAGGTACCTATTGATGTGGAGGTACAGGTCACGCTTTCTTCCGGTTCAACGTACGAGGGCGTGAAAACACTGATTGAAACGGGAGTTACGGCGTATCTGAAAGAACTGGCTTTTGCCGATCCGTTAGTTCGTTGGACACGTATTGCCAATGTCATTCTGGATATTCCGCCCGTGATCGATTATAGCGATCTGCTGGTGAATGGTGGTATGTCCAATCTGGAGATCGCCCCCGGCGCAGTAGCCGTTCTCGGGACGGTGAAGGTGACATGAGTAAAGCAGAGGTATTAATGACTCTTTTGCCCCCGTTGTATGAAAATGTGCTGGAGATGCAGCTTCTTACGGAGACCGAAGGTGTTGAGCTGGACAAGCTTACGGTGGGTTTGGAAAGTGCGTTGGACCAATTCTACCCGGAGTCTGCGACCTGGGCATTGGAACGTTATGAGCGGGATTTACAGATTCCGACGAATCAAGCTAAGCCAGAGGACCAGCGGAGATCCGTGATTATTTCCAAAATGCGTGGGAGTGGTAAAGTCTCCGGTTCCATGCTCAAGAATGTGGCGCAGGCCTATGAAAGTGGCGGGATTGATGTATCGGTTGAGCCGAGCGAATACCGGATTATGATCCGTTTTGTGGATACTTATGGCCTGCCACCCAATTTGCACGATCTCAAGGCTGCGATTGAAGATATCAAACCGGCACATATGACTGTGGAATACCGTCTGCGGTATTTGACGATTGTGGAGGTCGAAAGCATGACGCTGGATGAGATTGAACAGACTCGGCAGGATAAATTTGCAGGAGGTGGAGCTTAAATGAATGAACCGAAAACACCGAATTTGGGATTGAATAAGATTGACCGTTCCTCGCCATCGACGACCTATTTTGATCTGGATAAGTATCTGGATCAGAACTGGGAGAAGGTTGATGAGGGTGTGGGGCAAGTCGAAGAAAAGGCTGAGGAAACCGCGGCACAGGTGAGTAGTATTCAAGAGCGGCTGGATACAGAGAAGCGTAGATCTGTGACGTTGGAACCGGGATTACAGATTGTTAATGCTGAACGTGCCTCGGCGTTTAAGTTGGAAGGGATAAAGGGACGCACGCTTGTGAATTTGTTGGGGCGTGATGGTGGGTGTGAGAATACAAGTAGCTGGTTTACAACTGTTGGAGTATTGGCTGAATTGGATTCGTCGCACAAAACACAAGGTAGTCAAAGCATTAAAATTTCATTGAAGGGAGGAAGTACTGGGGGAAGTTTATACAAACAGTTAGGACAAACCCTGTCTAACAGTAAAAACTACCTTGCAATTGCAGATTTGAAAAGAGGCACATCTACGAGTGTAGCTCTATCTCTGTGGAACGGTACGGCAAACGTTTCAGGAACGGTAGTTACAGCGGATAAATTCTCAACTGCTATTCTGTTGATTCCTGCATCTAGTTTGGGTACAGTGACTAATAATTTGCAAATTTCTATAGTGGGAAGTGAAATAGCTCAATTTAGCCATGTTGATGCTGTACGTTTGTATGAAATCACCAGTTCAGAGTTAACGTCACTTTCCAATATGACAACGGAGCGAATTGCAGTGAAATATCCTTATGTAGATAACATTCAGCCTGTTCGAAATCCTTATGTTATAAGGTATGGAGAGAATTTATTGCCTCCCTTTCATGAATGGACACCTACAGGAAGTGCAAAGGCAACATCGTGGTACAAAGTAACGATAACGTCAACTACGAACGATGTTGCGGCACTTTCGTATGACGCTCATGTTATTCCAAACAATTATTATACATTAAGCATTGATCAAAACGATGCCACAATATCTGTTACTGGCGGCACGGATGGAGCGATCATAGTAGCTAATACTTCGGCTACTTCGGTAACATTTAATAGTGGAAACAGAAAGATTGTTCGTGTATATGTATCAAATTATGCAGCAGGACAAGGTACCCCAGGTATCGGTGATTTTGTGTTTAAAAATCCAATGCTCTCGCTTGGAAAAACGACCAAACGATTTGAACCTCGCGAAGATGCAGTGCTTGCTCTGCAAACGGATCTATACGCTAATCCAATAACCGGAACGAATGTTGAAGAATTGTACGAGAAAGATGGCCAGTATTTCAAACTGACGAAGTGGAACAAAGTTTCGTTGGATGGAACACTACCCTGGATTCCTGATTCTAGTGGATCTGGGTATAAAACAGTGACTCTTTCATATGACAATTTTGTAGCCGGCAATACTGGTCTATTTCCTTACACAGTAAAATATGATGGTTCCTTACTTAAAACATGGGCGCCTGTCATAGATAATGCTGATTATGCTTGGCTCAGAGAAGGAGGATCGAATCTTTATATAACAGTATCTAATTCAGACAGCGGTTGGGGAGACTCATATACGCCAACAGTTGACGATATTAAGGCTTATTTTATGGGTTGGCGAATGCGTAATTGGAACGATTTAATGCCATATAATGGTTCAGGAGAGAAAGCGTGGGGGACCGTAGTAAGTGGAGGCGCTGCACATTGGACAGCAATACTGCCAACGACAGAGGCAGTAGATTATAAAAACCCATACCAACTCATATACCAGCTTGCAACACCAACTATTGAACCGATCACGTCAGAGGGTCAATTGACGTTTATTGAGGGAGATAATTTGGTAGAAGTAGGTACGGGAATGATAATTAGAGAGAATGTTAAACCAGTATATACTTCTGATGTGCATAAATCATATAACATTAATAACTATAATTTGTCAGCCAAATTAAATAGTAAGGTTAAAAAAATACTGTCCGTTTATAAAAATGATGTCAGAGATTACTGGGATATAATACGATTTAATCCGGAGTCAGAAGTTTATGGGTTAGAGTTAGCTTCCTTACCAGCCTCTCAATATGATCCATCGGCTTATTATAGTGTAACATATCAGGTTCAGGATCAATTTTCACCAATATCGATTAACGGAACGATAGGAGTGAGTGAGAAATCTATTATAGAACAATTTATAAACGATTCTTCCAATATTTCGAGGCAGCTATCTGTAATGGAAAGCAAAAATAAAGAAATGGAATTTCAGCAGTATGCTGACAAAAACTATCTCAAAAAATCATCTAGCATTAATGAAAATGAAGATCTAAATAACTTGGTATTTGAGGGAGAATTTTATTGTCAACTTAGTCTAACTGCTGAAACACTTAAAAATTGTCCTGTTAGAGTGGCATTCAGTCTTAAAGTTAGTAAAAATGGAACGCAAAATAAAGAGTCAACTCCAGGGGTAACACAAACTTTAATTACATTTCTTCCAGTAGGATTTACGACATGGCAGCGAAATCTTTATGATACTTGGGGAGCGTGGGTCAAAGTTCCATCAAGAGAGGAATTTGAGAGTTTAAAGTCCTCTGTCAGTGATGGGAAATCGGCTATCGCTGCCGCCATTACTGGCAAGGGGGTAGCGGCATCAGGCAGCGATACATTTAGTCAATTAACAAATAAGATAAAGCAGATAGAAATATCAAATGCTAATATGACCCAAGTAAATCTAAAAAAATCTTATACTAGTGGAAGAAATGCTGAGGATTTCATTATAGGAACAATTCCACAAAAATCGGTTTATTTTCAGTTTTCTTCAAATTGGACCAATACTACCTATTTTACACTTAGTGTTTCTGGGTCTGCATACACTGACGGTGTATTCTTTGCTTTGAAAGATAGGTTGGGTATTACTGCTCAGATAGGCCCTAAAGTAGATTATTTTAATTACTCTGCAATGTACTTGATTTCTACAATTACTTGGGATTTAAGGACTCTTCAAGGATACTACAGTGGTAAAAATACTACCAACCTCGGACAAGGGGAAGATATTAGAGCTAGTTTCACTATTCCTGCTAATTTTGATCGTGAAGGTCCAATTAACTTCATAATAGTTCCTAAGTTGAATGGGCAGCAAAGTGTCGACTGTTACTTAGGGGCGCAGGGAACCTTTATCACGGCAAACTAACTAGCTAAAAATCTTTCAAAAAGGAGGTGAAACTATGGAACGATGGGACACCCTATGGAAATGGGGGATTGCGCTCATGAGCAGCTCAGCAACCTACTTCTTCGGTGGCTGGTCAGGCGTGCTCGGCGTACTACTCGTATTCGTCATCCTCGATTACCTAACCGGCATCGCGGCTGCGGGTATGAGTGGCAAGTTAGAGAGTAATGTCGGCATGTTCGGCATCGCCAGAAAGGTGTTTATATTTGCGATGGTATCGGTGGCTCATCTGGTGGACGGTGTTCTGGGAGACGGACATTTGTTCAGGGATGCGGTCGCCTTTTTTTATATCGCAAATGAGTTGTTGTCCATTATCGAAAATGGGGGCAAGTTGGGTGCACCTATCCCGCCAGTGATTCGGCAAGCTATTGAAGTGCTCAAGGGCAAAGGGGGAACCGGGGAACTCCCCGGTAACTTCTCTCCAAGTGCCAAAGACTCTTTTTCACAGGCAGATCAGGATGACATAGATTCACAGGCTGGAGATAGTAAGAAGTAATGCGACTATAGCAAGCTAGCACTTGAAACTACACAAACTCAACACATCAGGGACACGCACACAAGCAACTCTTAATCCAACCGCATTAACTATATACAAACGGCAATTTGCCGCATAAAGGGTGTGAGAAACATGCAAACGAGAAGTCCGGGCAACACACAGGGCATTGACGTCTCCCGATACCAGGGCAATATTGACTGGGCAAAGGTGAAGGCAAGTGGTATGACATTTGTGTTCATTAAAGCAACGGAGGGACAGACATATACCGATCCCAATTATCAGAAGAATGTAACTGGCGCACTAGCGGCAGGCATGCTGGTCGGAACGTACCATTTCTTCCGCGCGACATCCACCGATGGTGCCAAGGCAGAAGCGGCGCATTATGCCAACACACTTAACAAAGTTGGAGGAACTAAAGCGCTACAACTGCCACCCGTTATGGATTACGAGAACAACCCTGGCAACCTGAGCAAAGCGCAGATGAATACGGTTGCTAAAGCTTTTTTAACCGAATTACAACGTCTGACAGGTGTAAAACCGATCATATACACGGGCAATTCATTTGCCGGGAATTTTGACTCATCACTTAGCTCATACGATCTGTGGATCGCGCGTTACAGCAACACCCGTGTACCGGACGACCAGCCGGCATGGAAGCGTTGGACGTTCTGGCAGTATACGGATTCGGGCAAGGTGAATGGCATTAGCGGCAACGTGGATATGAATGAATTCGAGGGAACAGCGGCACAGCTCAGAGCAAGATACGCAGCAGCCAATCCGAATCCACCAACCGAACCACCGAAAGGGGGCGAACCGATGACAGCCGAAGAGAAAGCAGCGTTTGATGCGCTTAAATCCCAGGTCGATAAACTGCAGGCACGTCAGCAGATGGAAGTTCCAGTATGGGCGAAAGCAGCTGTGGATGCAGCACTAGCATATGACACCAAAAATCCATTGTTCAGCATCGATAATGGGGCGAGTTATGATTTTTACCGTTTTATTACCGTGATGCATCGCAGAGGTTTGTTTAAAAAGTGAGTTGATTCTTCGCAAATGACAATTTGATCTTATCTGAATGTGGAGTGAGTGAAGAAGGGACACGGGACGCTTTTTGTCGAACTGTGTTCCTTTTTATGGTTTGTGTAAGTAATATTAACACATATAATAAAGTTGCAGACTTATGTCTGTAAATCTCTTGTCTAATTGATTAATGTGATGTAAAGTAAGTTACACGAAATTGTTTTTCACTACGGTTTATAACCAAAATCCTCCTCATCATGACAAAACCATAACATAAGAAGTTATTGTAATGTCTCCCTGTTGTACAATCCAATATTTCAAGTTGACTCGCTCATACGTTTTACACATCCAATCTGCAAGAGAAAAAGCCACCGTATTCAACAACTTACACGATCTAAACAACCTAGCTTATGTTGAGTTTCTTTCATCCGTATTGCGAACGAACGATAACGATACCTAATCCGGTCTCCACACTCCATGCTCAAGACGACACGCTTAAGGAACAGGCTTTATAGCGTAGCCAGCGGTGTAGTTCCCACACCCATGGGTATTATCAATCTACCGACTTAAACTTGCTTTTACCAGTCCGTACCCATTCGCAGTTGCTTATTGACCTAAGTTCAAATAAAACGAAACAATCAAACACAGCAATCTCATAGGTTTATCTCACAAGATGCTTTGTCGAACCTTTTTTATTTTGTTTATAAAGTGATCAATTCACATCCTCACCTATGTACATCATCTAACATTCACATCTATCCATGCTGTTTTTACATTTCATATACATGCCGTACTTTTCCCAGAACCTTAATACAGGTATCGCAGGCATCTAAAGCCTTTTATATGATACAGAGCACCAAACCGATTGCCAACATTGGAGATCTTTCATGCCAGCATCACACACATTATGAGACAGGGAAGGGTGTTGTACGTATGCGAATGAGAAAAAAATGGATGTCCGGTGTTCTAACCATGGCCTTGAGTACCGTATTGGTGTTGTCCGGTTGCTCCAGTAACGAGAGTGGAGAGGCTACGCCTGCTCCGGCGGAAGGAACCGATCCTCCAACCGAAACAGTAGCGCAGGATACGATGATTATGGGGCGTGGTGGGGATTCCGTTGCGCTCGACCCGGCGATTGTGACAGATGGGGAGTCGCTGAAGATTGGACATCAGGTGTTTGATTCGTTGCTGGACTATAAGGAAGGTGGAACAGAGGTCGTTCCTGGACTAGCAGAGAGCTGGGAGATTTCGGCGGATGGACTCAAGTATATTTTTAAGCTGAAGTCGGGTGTGAAATTCCATGATGGAACTGACTTCAACGCGGAGGCTGTCGTGTTCAACTTCAATCGCTGGGGCGATCCGGCGAGTGAATATAAATTTGAAGGAGATTCCTTCGATTATTACGATTCCATGTTTGGCCCAGAGGACGGACGTGTGATTAAGGAAGTGAAGGCGACGGACGAGACTACGGTGGAGTTCACATTGAACCAGCCACAAGCGCCTTTCCTGCAAAATATTGCGATGACGCCATTTGGCATTGCCAGCCCAACCGCGATCCAGGAGAAAAAAGAAAACTTCAAGAGCGAGCCTGTGGGCACCGGCCCATTTGTATTCAAAGAGTGGAAGCGTAACGACTCCATCACCCTGGAGAAAAACGCAGATTATTGGAAAGAAGGACTGCCGAAGCTGAACAAAGTGATCGTGCGTTCGATTCCGGATAATACCGCTCGCTTCAATGCCCTGCAAAACGGTGAGATTGATGTCATGGAAGACCTGAACCCGGACGATCTGTCCATCCTTGAAGGCAACAGCGAGTTGCAGAAGATCGAGCGACCACCCTTCAACGTGGCGTATATCGGCTTTAACTTCAAGAAGAAACCATTTGATAATGTCAAAGTCAGACAAGCCCTCAACCATGCGGTGAACAAGCAGGCCCTTATCGATGCGTTCTTTGCTGGACAAGCTGAGCCTGCCGTGAACCCGATGCCGCCAACGCTGTGGGGGTACAACGATACCATTGAGGATTATCCATATGATCTGGAAAAAGCAAAAGCTTTACTGGCCGAAGCTGGCTTCCCTGACGGATTGCCTGATCCGGTAACCTTCTATGCAATGCCGGTATCCCGCCCGTATATGCCGGATGGCAAGAAGGTAGCGGAAGCAATCCAGGCTGATTTTGAGAAAATTGGTGTGACCACAAACATCGAATCCCCAGAGTGGGCGACGTATCTGGATGATGCCAAAGCCGGGGAGAAAGACGATATCTACATGCTCGGCTGGACGGGGGACAACGGGGACCCGGATAACTTCCTCTACACGTTGCTGGACAAAGACGCCATTCCGGGTAACAACCGCAGCTTCTATGTCAACGAAGAATTGCATGTGCTGTTGACGGATGCGCAGAAAGAAACAGATCAGGAGAAACGTGCCGAGCTGTACAAACAAGCGCAGGTGATTATCAAGGAAGACGCACCATGGATTCCACTCGTGCACACCACGCCAATTCTGGCGGGTAAATCGAACCTGAAAGGTTTCGTACCATCCCCGCTGGGCAGCGAATCCTATGCCGGTGCCTACTTTGAGTAACGTATAGGCAAGCTGAATCTTCTTCTAACGCATTAACTTTTCTTTCTATTAAAGCGCTGGTGAGACGCAATGCTTGGCAGAACCCACATCCGGACGTAACTATCCAAAGCATGCGTTTCTGCCGGCGCTTTTTATTTTTGCACGATATGTCGAAGGCAGGTGAACAGGATTGAACAGCTATATTGTCAAACGTGTGCTTGTGTTGCTGCCCGTGCTGCTGGGCATGACCCTGATCGTCTTTTCCATCATCCATGCGATTCCGGGTGACCCGGCTGAGACCATACTTGGGCAAAAGGCAACCGAACAATCCAAGCAGGCCCTTCGTGACCAGCTCGGACTGGATAAACCCTGGTTCCAGCAATATTTCGCCTACTTGGGCGATTTGCTCAAAGGTGACCTGGGAACATCCATCCGCACCAAGGTGCCTATTGCCCAGGAAATTGTGCCTTATCTGACAGCAACCCTTGAATTAACGATGGCGAGTATGTTGTTTGCTGTCATTATTGGGGTGAATGCCGGAATTGTCAGTGCATGGAAGCACAACTCCTGGTTTGATTATTGCTGCATGGTTATTGCTTTGGTGGGTGTATCCATGCCAATCTTCTGGCTCGGTCTGATGGAGCAATGGTTGTTCGCGAACAAGTTACAGTGGCTGCCATCCATTGGACGAATGAATGCACGTGATCCAGTGGAAGCCATTACGGGCTTGTATGTGCTGGATACGATGATTGCCGGACAATGGAATCAGTTGTGGACCGTAACGAAACATTTGATTCTGCCAAGTGTTGCACTGGGAACGATTCCGATGGCCGTTATTGCCCGGATGACCCGTTCCAGCATGCTGGAAGTGATGAGTTCCGATTACATTCGTACAGCGAAGGCGAAGGGACTGGGTCCGTTTTTTGTCGTATATGGACATGCCCTCAAAAATGCGTTTATTCCCGTGCTCACCGTGATCGGTATCCAGACCGGATCATTACTCGGGGGTGCGGTATTGACCGAAACGATCTTCGCGTGGCCGGGCGTGGGACGCTATATATATGAAGCGATTAGTTCACGGGACTATCCGGTGATCCAGAGTGGCATTCTGATCGTGGCGTTCTTTTTCGTGGTGATCAACCTGATTGTGGACCTGCTCTACGCCGTGTTTGATCCTCGTATCAGCTATAAATAGGGGATTTATCATTCATTCATATCCAAGAAAGGAGACGCCGCATGGCCAAATTATCGACCAATACCGGACCATACATTGATGCTGCAGCAGCGAGCAAATCCGGTCCATGGCGGGAAGTGTGGAGAACGTTTCGGAAAAATCGGCTTGCGCTTGCGGGCTTGATTATCATTGTATTTTTCATCCTCTTAGCCTTCCTGGCGCCATACATCGCTCCTTACGATTACAAGGAACAGGTGCTGGTGGATCGGCTCCAGGCCCCTTCGGCAGAGCATTGGTTTGGTACCGATGATCTGGGACGTGATGTGTTTTCCAGAGTGCTCCATGGGGCGCGTATTTCCTTGTGGGTCGGCTTCTTCTCCGTCATTGGTTCCATTATCGCGGGCACGTTGCTTGGTCTGATTGCCGGATTTTATGGCAAATGGGCGGACATGCTCATCTCTCGTCTATTTGATATCTTGCTCGCCTTTCCGGGGATATTACTGGCCATCGCCATTGTAGCGATATTAGGCCCGTCGTTGCAAAATGCACTGCTCGCCATCGCCATCGTGAACATCCCGACCTACGGAAGATTGGTGCGTTCACGGGTACTCAGCTTGAGACAGGAGGAATTCATTACGTCGGCGCGGACACTTGGAGCGGGCAACGGGCGAATCTTGTTTCGTCACATTTTGCCCAATAGCCTTACTCCGCTGATCGTGCAAGGTACACTCGGGATTGGTACGGCGATCATCGAGGCCGCTGCACTCGGATTTCTAGGCATGGGTGCGCAACCACCCGACCCGGAATGGGGTAAAATGTTGTCGGACTCCCGTCAGTTTATACAAAAAGCACCCTGGACATTGATCTTCCCCGGCGTTTCCATCATGTTGACCGTGCTTGGCTTCAACCTAATGGGTGATGGACTGCGCGATACCCTTGATCCGAAAATGGCGAAAAAGTAAAAATTTCTAACCCTAACCGTAAGTATCTTTCCCCGTGCCGGTTCGAACTTTGGTTCGAGTCGGCTTTTGTATTGCCTGCGGGATTACGTTAAAATGATTGGTGATGTGCAAAAGTTGAAGGGTTATTCGATCTTTTTGTTAAAATAACCGCCTTCGTATTGACACCCAATTTTCCCATATGTTATATAAAAGGAAGGGTTTAGCACTCCGATCATTAGAGTGCTAACAAATGATGTTTTACTACACGACTACATATGGAATGATTCTGTTTTTGATAAGTAGGTAAAGTTCACCTTGGGATATGACATGCGTGTGAAGTGGCTAGAAAAGTTTTTCTGAAATCGAAATGCGTCCCTAACGTTTTTCCATTTGTAAATGTCTCGCATCATTAAGTTGTTTGTTGGAACACTTCGGTAGTGAAGGGGACGGAATCGATTCTGAAGAAGCGAAGCGTTCGCCTTTATTTCCGAATTTCTCCCTTTTTAAAGGGAATCAAAGAAATTTGGGAATAACAGCGATCAAAAGAACGATCCGTAACCGGAACGGCCATTAGATAGCAAAAATAACTGAGGTGCTGAGTTCTGAAATAGGGATTTAAAAATGATGAGAACAATTTGATTGGAATATTTTCTAGCGTAACATTGTGCATGTGAGTTCAGAGGTTTGCTTCCTATTGTTCAACTGAATCATTCGATATCCAATTTGAAAGGAGTCCAACCACTCATGGCTAAGAAAGAATTCCAGGCAGAATCCAAACGTTTGCTGGATATGATGATCAATTCCATTTACACCCAAAGAGAAATCTTTTTGAGAGAATTGATCTCCAACTCCAGTGACGCCATTGATAAAATTTATTACAGAGCACTTACGGACGAGGCGCTCGTTTTCAACAAAGAGGACTACTTCATCAAGCTCACGATCGACAAAGAAAACCGCACGCTCACACTGACGGATACCGGAATCGGGATGACGCAGGAAGAGCTGGAGAACAATCTGGGGGTTATCGCGAAGAGTGGTTCCCTGGCATTCAAGAAGGAAAATGAAGCCAAAGACGGCCACAACATCATCGGACAATTCGGGGTTGGTTTCTACTCAGCATTTATGGTGGCGGACAAGCTGACCGTAACGAGTAAAACGCTGGGCAGCGACGAGGCTTGGAAATGGGAGTCCGAAGGTGCGGATGGTTACACAATCACGCCAGCTGAGAAAGATTCCGTAGGTACAGAGATCGTCCTGACAATTAAAGAAAATACCGAAGAAGATTCGTACGACGAATTTTTGGAAGAGTACCGCCTGAGATCCATCATCAAGAAATACTCCGACTTCATTCGCTACCCGATCAAGATGGATGTAACGGGTCAACGTCCGAAAGAGGGCACAGAGAACGAGTTCGAAGAGTACCAAGAAGAACAAACCGTGAACAGCATGGTGCCGATCTGGCGTAAAAATAAAAGCGAATTGACTGAAGAAGATTACACTAACTTCTATATGGAAAAACGCTACGGTTTTGACAAACCGCTCAAACACCTGCACATCAGCGCAGATGGCGCAGTAGTTTACAATGCAATCCTGTTTATCCCGGAGAACACGCCGTTTGACTACTACACAAAAGAGTATGAAAAAGGCCTTGAACTCTACTCCAACGGTGTATTGATCATGGATAAATGCGGGGATCTGTTGCCAGATTACTTCGGATTTGTTAAAGGTATGGTGGATTCCGAAGATCTGTCCCTGAACATCTCCCGTGAGATGTTGCAACATGACCGTCAGCTGAGCCTGATCGCGAAGAACATCAAGAACAAAATTAAGAGCCAACTGCAAAGCCTGCTGAAGGACGAGCGTGAGAACTACGAGAAGTTCTACCAAGCGTTTGGCCGTCAGTTGAAATATGGTGTATACAGCGACTATGGTGTGAACAAGGATACATTGCAGGATCTGCTGTTGTTCACGTCTTCCAAAGAGAACAAGCTGGTGAGTCTGGACGAATACGTCTCCAGAATGCCGGAAGATCAGAAGTACATCTACTATGCATCCGGTGAGTCAATCAGCCGTATTGAGAAGCTGCCACAGATCGAGGGTGTTCTTGAGAAAGGGTACGAAGTATTGTACTTTACCGATGACATCGACGAGTTTGCAATCAAGATGATCACGAACTACAAGGAGAAAGAATTCAAATCTATCTCCAGTGGTGACTTGGGTATCGAAGATAGCACGGATAAAGAAGAAACGGACGCTCAGGACAACGACAACAAAGAGTTGTTTGAAGCGATGCAAGCTCAATTGGCAGGTAAAGTCAAAGCAGTTAAAGCTTCCAAACGTCTCAGAAGCCACCCGGTATGTTTGTCCACCGAAGGTGAGCTGACGATTGAAATGGAGAAAATCCTGAAGGCTATGCCGAACAGTGAAAATGTACAGGCTGATAAAGTGCTGGAAATCAACGTGAATCACGATGTCTTCAAATCACTGCAAGATGCTTTCGCACAGGATCAGGAAAAGCTGAACCTTTACACAAGCCTGCTGTACCATCAAGCATTGCTGATTGAGGGATTGCCAATTCAGGATCCAGTAGAGTTCACCAACGATATCTGCAAGGTAATGGTGTAACATCGTTGCACCGACTATCTCCATTCCGACAGGGCATCTCCGTCCTGTCGGTTTTTTTGTTTTTTACCCATACCGGGCAGGGTGTGGGGGAGGCAGACTATCATTGTAGTGATGGATGATATTATTATTAGTTGAACTTGATCTTCACTCGATTTGCGAGAGAAATGATGAATAACATTATTGTATTTAAAAGACAGCAAAAGTAGTGAAGGGAACGGAATCGATTCTGAAGAAGCGAAGCGTTCGCCTAAAAGCTTTCTGTAAGAAAGCTGCATCGGAAGCATACGCTATTCCCGAATTTCTCCCTTTTTAAAGGGGATCAAAGAAATTTGGGAATAACAGCGATCAAAAGAACGATCCGTAACCGGAAAGGCCACGCAAGCTGTATAAATCACTTCTTTCATCATTAGTCACAATAGTGTAATTCAATATTAATCATTATCATTTAGATGCACGGATGATAGTCTGGCAGGGTATAATAAGAGAAGATGACTGTTCATCACAAGTTGATGTAAGAAGAGATGACAATCACAGACAGGTTTTACTTTTCGAAACCACAGATGTTGTGTATAATCACTCAAAATAGAGACAGTCGGCTAGGAGTGATCCCCATGCAATGGAACGATCTGAGAGAACATAGACAATATCCCGAACTAACCAAATTGGATGGATCTCGTGCAGCGTACGAACGGGACTATTCCAGACTCATTCATTCACCGACCTTCCGTCGGTTACAAGGTAAATCGCAGGTGTTTGGCGCGGGAACGGGCGATTATTATCGTACTCGCTTAACCCATTCCCTGGAGGTAGCACAGATTGCACGAGAGGCGGCCCGAAGCCTGATTCGTCGCTTTCCCGAGGTAGACTGGGACCGGGCGGACAGCCCCGGCCTCATTATTGATTCAGAAGTGGTGGAGTGCGCTGCAATCGCACATGACTTCGGTCACCCGCCTTTTGGACATAAAGGTGAAGAAGTGCTGGATGGTATTCTGGATGACCTGATCAACACCGAGACGAAGAAAATCATGAAGAAAAGTCGCGGCGCCAAAGTTCCCAAGGCGGAATCCGAGGTGCGTGCAGGGCTTAAGCGAAAATACGAGCATTTTGAAGGCAATGCGCACAACTTCCGTCTCATTATGCACTTGGAAAAACGTGAAGATATCGACGGGCTGAACCTGTCTGATGCAGTATTGCTGGGAATTAACAAATATCCGTACCCTGGCACGGAGAGCAAGAAAGGCATGTATCATCATGAATGGCAATATATCCGTGAGATCCGTGATCGCTGGAACGTACCGGCAGGCAAGAAGACGCTGGAAGCGCAGCTGATGGACCTTTGCGACGATATTGCGTACTCCTCTCATGACCTGGAGGATGGCATCAAAGCAGGCAAAATCGAGGTACATGAGCATTTCCTGCAAGATCCGCATGTCAATCGACTGATTGTGGATAAGATTACAACGCTGGAGGATATGTTCTGGAACGGATGGACCCGAGAAGCCATTGGGCAAAAGGTAGAAGAGGTGCTCGCTTCGTTCCTGCGCATCTGGAATGAGAAGATGCCGTTCTGTGAGCATGATTACTCGCGTACCCGCCGTGAGGTGAAAGCCTACTGGGTGAGCTTTTTTGTAGGCAGTTTGGGCGTTATTGATGATGGCGACTGGAAGAAGGTAACCTTTGTCCGTGAAGGGGCTGAAGACCTCGACATGCTGCGTACGGTAAGTGTGCTCAAGAGCTTTGCCTGGGTGACCATGATTCGAGATCTGCGTGTGCTGCGTCTTCAGAAGCGTAGCGAGTGGATGATTAAACGATTATGGGATGCATTCCTCGATCCGGAAACGTCCAAATCCATTATTCCATCCGACTGGCTACAGCGGTATGAGAAGGATCAAGCCAAAGCCCAGCCGATCTGGACTTGGGAACACATGGTGATTGATTATATCGCAGGAATGACGGATGCATTTGCCGAGAAAATATACAATGAACTCTACGGTCTGAAGGTGGGTTCCATCTACGATCTGGATTAGAATTCATCGAGACAAAGGGAGATGAGACGCTTGGCTACCAAAATGAGTGAGAAGTTCAATCTGGGCGTACTTGACCTTGTTCCAAGGTTAAACGATGCCACAGCGGAACAGGCTCTTCAGCAATCGGTGATACTTGCTCAGTGTGCTGAGGCGTGGGGATACAGCCGATACTGGACGTCAGAGCACCATGATATGGCTGAACTGGCATCCGCATCTCCCGAAGTGTTACTTTCCCATATCGGAGCAAGGACGACAACGATTCAACTTGGCTCTGGCGCGGTCCTGTTGCCGCATTACAGCCCGCTGAAGGTGGCAGAATCCTTCCGTCTGCTTGCTGCGCTCTATCCAGGGCGCATAGAACTGGGGCTCGGACGAGCTCCAGGAGGTGGACCACATGCCACGATGGCACTCAGTGGCAATTACTTGCAGCATGTGTCCAAGCTGCCTGAATCGCTCGCAGCATTGACGGAACTGCTTGAAGACCGATACACCTACGAGGAACATCCCGTGACAGCTCGTCCGATACCCGAGCTCCCGTTATCGCTCTGGATGCTGGGGACCAACGTGAAGAGCGCAGAATTTGCGGCACGGTTTGGGATGGGTTATGTTTTTGGTCAATTCATGAGTGATGCCGATGGTACAGAGGCTGTAAGGCGGTACCGGGAAGGTTTCATCCCCAGTGCAACCATGAAGGAGCCTGAGGTTATGGTGGCCGTTAGTGTATTGTGTGCCAAGTCAGAGGCGGATGCTCTGGCTTGGAGTCGTGATATGGCGGAGAGACGCAAGGCGGATGGAAAAGAACATTCGACCGAGCCGAATCCCAGCGCGGACTCGGTCTCACGCACGAAGGATTCAGCTAGTTCTGATCATCTTAAGGAAGCGGCGCGGCACTATGCAGGCACACCTGAGCAAGTATGGAGTCAATTGCAACAAGTGAGTCAAAGACTGGATACGGAACGGTTGCTTCTCGTTACGGCGGGACCAGACTATGAGCGCAGGCTGGACTCTTATCAATTGCTGGCTGAGTATGAAACAGCAATTGTGTAGTAGCTTATTACGTTAGGATGCCTACGCCTGCCTGCTGAAATCTAAACAAACCGAAGAGCTGCAAAACGGGATTTTGCCGTATGCTGCAGCTCTTTTTGTAATTTGCTAAAATTCAACAATCTTTTACAAAACAAAGCATCTTAATAACAAAATAATGTTATAATACTTTACGTCTATTTTCCTATCGATATAATATAGATAAGTGCTTTTGGCAAGAGGTCAAAAGAAGGGGAAAACAATGACAAAACACCTGAATTCGGGATGGCCGAAGAGGTCAAGGGGGAAATCATATGTTCAGCAGATTCAAGATCAAAAGTATCGGTCTGCGTATCAGCATCGCGTTCTACTTGTTAATCCTCTGTTTAATTCTTTTAAGTGTTACAATTGTCACCCGGATGAATTCAATAGAATCCAACACCAATGAAATTACTACCAATTGGATGCCCTCAATCCAGCAAATTAATCGGTTGAACTATACCACAGAGCACGTTCTTTCGCTAAGTTATCGTCATTTTGACGCGGATGAAACGGACAAGGCATCCTTGTCAGAAGAGCGTACCAAGTATATTCGTGAAACGACGCAGGCGATTAAAATCTATGACCAGCAGAAGAAGTCTCCAGATGAGCTCGAACACTGGACTGCGTTCAAGAATAAATGGGCAGCGTATCTCAAGATTAACACGCAATCGATCAAGCTGAGCGATGAGGGGCAGGCACAGCTGGCGAAGGAAGTGGCTGAAAAAGGGGCTGATTCCTTTGACGCCATGCAAGTCGATCTGGATTATCTTGTGGAATACAATCAGGAACAGTCCAATCTTGCTTCCGCCCAAACGATCAGATCTGTGCAGGATGGCAGATTGTTCATCATCTTCGGTGTTCTGGTCATGATTATCATTACAGCGATCAGCATTCCTGTTATTCGTTCACAGGTCGTGAAACCGCTGTTGCGTGTTATCAGTGCGGTGAAACTGATTGCAGAAGGCCAATTGAACGTTCAAGACATACATACCAAACATGAGGATGAAGTCGGTGTTCTGGCCAAAGCAGTGAATGATATGAAAGGTAACCTGACTTCCATGGTGCTCAATGTCAGACGAATTGCGGAAGATGTCAATCGTCAGAGCGGGGAACTTGCGATCTCCTCCGAAGAAGTTAAGATTGGCAGTCGCCAAATCGCTGTAACGATGGAAGAGTCAGCCAAGGCTGCAGAGAGCCAAGCAGAGACAGCCGTGGAATCGGCCCGTACTGTTGAAGGCCTGAATGATCACATTCAGAAGCATACGGAACAAGGCAGCCAGTTGCGCGTCATGTCGGATCTTGTGCTGGAGCAAGGGTTGAATGGTCGCAAGGCGATGGAACAGTCGGTGCAGCAGATGCAACAGATTGCCGGTTCGGTCTCGGCTTCCATGAACAAGATGGAGCAGTTGAATCGTAAAAATGAAGATATTTCCAAGCTGGTGCAGGTCATTCATGACATTGCACGCCAAACGAATCTGCTGGCATTGAATGCCTCCATTGAGGCAGCGCGTGCGGGAGAGAGTGGACGCGGCTTCGCCGTAGTGGCATCAGAAGTCCGGAAGTTATCTGAGGCTGTACAGACCTCGGTGGAAGAGATTACGACGATTACCGAGGATATTCAGCAGGATTCACAAGGGGTGGTTGCAGAATTACGCACGGGCGTTCAGGAGACCGAACTGGGTCAGGAACATGTGCTTGCTTCAGGTCAACTGTTCCGTACGATTAATGAATCGGTGGAAGGCATGGTTAGTGTCATCAATACCATGACGGATGGTCTCGCAGGCATGCAGGAAGCAAGTGGACGCATGAATGATTTCAGTCAGCAGATTTCCGCTGTTTCAGAACAATCGGCAGCCAGTGTGGAGGAAGTTTCCGCATCGGCGGAGGAGCAGGTAAGTTCCATGGAAACGATTAGCGGCAACATTCAAAGCCTGAAAGAATTATCGGAAGATCTGCTTACATCCATTGAAAAATTAAAAATATAACCTTCTTCTTATAATAGAAGAAACTGGACTCACACAGGCAGCGATTGGTGGGAAATTAGCATGAGTTTTGAAGGAAGGGGAGGAGAATTTTGCCTGATGAATCACCTGATACTCACCCTACTTACGGCATCCACCTCTACACCTTTGCTTGCCACGAGAACGAACGCGAATTATGCATGCTGGAGCTGAACACACTGCTCGAACCGAGTTCAGAGATCCGTACAGACGGGAGTTCATATGTATGGTCTGATATAAATATACCGCCAGGACGAAGTCCGTTTATTCATGGCAGACTGGATGTGATCGGTGAAGGAGACACAGTGAAAGATCTGCTTCCTTTTGCCAAGGACATCCAGCTATTGCCAGAAGAGACCTTTAAGGTGGTATGTCTGAAAGAAGGGGATCATGCACCTGATTATGCGCAGTCTCGTCAATTGGAAAAAGAAGTTGGCATGTGTATTAAAGGCAAGGCACAGATGAAACAGCCTAAGGTGACTTTCGGCCTAATCCGAACAGGAGAAAAATGGATCTTGGGCCAGTGGACAGAAGCAGATCGATCTTGGCAAATTCACCGGCAGAAACCGCAAAACTACTCGACCGGATTCGGTATTACGCTGGCCAGAGCGCTGGTTAATATTGCTGTCCCGAGGATAGAAAACCATCGGTTACTGGATCCGTGCTGTGGTATGGGGACGGTTGTTATTGAGGCTTTATCGATGGGAATTGATGCAAAAGGTAACGATCTGAATCCGCTGGCTGTCCGAGGTGCACGTATTAATCTGCCGCATTATGGATATGATTCGGATCGAATCACACTGGGAGATATGAATGAACTGGAAGGTTTGTATGATGCAGTAATTCTGGACATGCCCTATAACCTGTGTTCTGTACTTCCTGATGATGAGCAACGAGCCATGCTGGCAAGCTTGCGCAGATTGGCAAATCGGGCAGTTGTTGTTTCCACAGAGTGGGTGGAAGAGCACTTGCTGGAAGCAGGCTGGGTAGTAAAAGAGTATCGAACAGTACAAAAAGGCACGTTTATACGTCATATTTGGTTATGTATGTAAGCGAAGATAACAAAAAAACTCCAATCTGGAAGGAATTACACTTTCCGGAGATGGAGTTTTTTGCTTTTTATTTGGAATCATAGTAGATGTAATTTGCACAATATTGCATGGGAACGGGTGTTTGTGTTAGTATTTATGACTATAATCTACAAGGTTAAGCGGCAGGGTGTCGCCAGCGATGTAAGCTTCCAGATTTTTGACGAAAATATCGAGTGCTCGCTCCGTATATTGTTCCGTACTTCCTGCAATATGAGGGGTAATTAACACGTTATCCATGCCCCACAGCGGGTGGTCTGCCGGAAGGGGCTCTTCTTCGAATACATCCAGTGCAGCGAAGGCAATCTGCCCCCTTTGGAGTGCATCCAGCAATGCTTCCGTTTTCACGCTGGGGCCACGTCCCACATTGACGAAACAAGCACCAGATTTGAAATGCTGAAATGCAGTTTGATCATATATATGCTTGGTTTCATCGGTCAGCGGTAAAATGTTAATCACGTAATCTCCTTTGCTCAAGGCTTCGTGCAGACCGGTCATATCGTACATTTGATCCACGTTCGGGACATCTTTACCTGAACGGCGAACTCCGATCGTGTGCATGCCGAGTGCTTTGAGGATGCGGGCTGTTTCCGTGCCGATTTCACCCACACCAACGATGACCGCTGTTTTGCCATGCAGTTCCGGCAGTGGTTTGGCTGGAGTTTTCCATTCGGACTGCTGTTGATGCAACATGGCTTGTCTCAGCCAGCGACTGTGGGATAACATCATGCCCAGAATAATTTCCGTGATTGGAATCGCGTGAACCCCATTTGCACTCGTGATCTGAATGTTTTTTTGTTGCAGATCTGCGAAGGGGAGATTGTCCACACCTGCGGACCAGACTTGGACCCATTTTAACAGACTGTCCTGTTTCAATGCATGCTCAGTGACGAGTGGCGACCAGCCCAAAATAATCTCAGCCTCTTTCAATTCACTAGGGTCCAATTCCTTGGCCTTTCCGAATTTCAGGGTGTACCCCGGTGCAGCATTCTGAATGCGTTGTTGCTGTTCTTCGGATAGAGATGGAAAACATACAATTTTACCCATAATGTGTGGTCCTCCTGAGATAAATAGTTTGATGAGTTTTGATAAGTAAAGTGTATCAGATTTGATGTTGGATGTGCATTGAGGTGGAAAATGCAGGAATCTAGCCTTATTTGCAAATTCTTATCTTTGTGTCACTCTATACTTACCCAACTTGAAACGATATGTATAATTATGAAATAATAGAGCGAACTTTAGAGAGGTGTATGCAATGAATAACCAATCACATCAGGATCATGCATCCCGGCGGGAAAGACTGTTTGTAGCGATCCGTCTCCCTGCAGCTGTTCAGCAGTCTCTTCAGATGGATGCGAGGCTTGTTCAGAACAAGCTTGATTTTCGTAAATGGACAGATCATAGGGATTACCATATAACCTTGCAATTTCTGGGGGATACGTTAGTTAGTGACATCGGACACCTGCGAAAAGCATTGCGCTCAGCAACAAGCGGATTTCAGCCATTTGAACTTCAGCTTTCGAACTGGGGTACATTTGGACTTGAAGAAGCCCCTAAAGTACTTTGGAAAGGTGTTAGCGGAGAGGTAGAGCGATTGTTTTCATTGCAAAAACAAATCGTACAGGCAACTTCGACCCTTGGATATGAAGCTGAATTAAGACCTTATTCTCCCCACATTACCATCGCCAGAAAATATCTGGGCAAAGTCCCAGGTAATGAAAATAAAGGGGTGGCTAGTATGCTTCTAGAACATTCCACAGGTGCTAATTCATGGATGGTGGAGGACTTTGTGCTTTATGTGACAAGGCTGGGACAATCCCCAATGTATGAGGTCGTGGATACGTTCTCTTTTTCCTGAAAATCATTTTTATGCCATAAAATCACATTGACATTACGTTTATCCCTATGTAATATTAGCCATCGTTATTCAAATTCTTTTTTTTGGGTTACTTAGATTAGGGAATTGTTTCGACAGGAGGAATCTTCGAATGAACATTATAAGCAAGAATCGTTGGGTAGCACCGATGTTATCAGTGCTGCTTGTATGTATAGTTGGGGTGAATGTCGTTCAAGCGACGGGGAAGTGGAACGAAGCTAGTGATAGTAAACAGATGACCGAACTTGCGGCTTCTGTGCAAAATAACCAAACATCTACGCAAGAAGAGAGGCGTATGATGCAAGATGGGACAAGTCTGTCCTCTAATCTGTCTGTCCAAACCGTAACTTGGACTGAATCTTTGCCAGCGAAGAACTGGCTTACGACTGCTCAAGAGGAGCAGGAACTGCAAGAAGCCAAGGCCAAGAACAAAGCTAGAGCTGTAGCTGCGGCCAAAGCCAAAAAAGAAGCTGCACTGAAATTGGCCAAAGTGGAACGTGCCAAAGAAGTTGCTGCTGTAACAACTCCTCCCCAAAAACTATACTTTACCCGGACCAAGCTTTTGAACCAGGAAGACTCGAAACTCGCAACCTGGTCATACAGTGTGTCCGATAAAGAACTGCATCTGCTGCAAAAAATCGTCATGGCAGAGGCAGAAGGTGAACCGTACGAAGGCAAAGTGGCAGTTGCCAATGTTGTCTTAAACCGGCTGCGGTCAGCCAATTTTCCCGATACCATTTACAAGGTGATCTATCAGAAATCCCAGTTCAGTCCTGTAGCGAACGGACGTTTGAAACGTGTGGTTCCCAACGAGGACAGTATCAAAGCAGTGAATGCTGCGCTGAATGGGAAGAAGGAAGTTGCCGATGATACGTATTATTTCTTATCATTGACACTTGCCGACGATCTGACAGTTGCCCGCTCGCAGAAAAAAGTAAAAACGATCGGTCATCATACTTTTTACAAGTAATCGACCCGTAAATTCTGCAAACAGGCAGGGTAGTTAACTGTGTGTGCATCACACGGTCCTTCAAAACGCCTGAATCGTAGTTTTATTTCGTTATTTTCAAATATCGTTATACTCTAAATTACCCTTTTTTCTGCCAAATCATACGGTGGATCCAGTGAAAATAAAAGAAGGTTCCCTTCCAAAAATTCGGAAGGGAACCTTCTTTTATTATCGTGGGCACTTGTCTTGTCCCCTAGAACTCCTCATGAGAGCTGTTCTATAGGGCCATAGAGACGTCAGAATGGTATTCTGGTACCTGACAAGGATGTGGCAGCAATTCCGGCTGTGAAGCGCTCCACGGACGTTTTTGTAACTTCGGCTGTGGTCGGGAACAATAAGTCATGAACAGCCTGGGCACAACATGTCGGATCATAGACTGAACGGTTACCTGAGTTGAGCGCCACGTTCAGCGGGCTTTCAGCTTGAGCAGATGCCTGCTCACATAGTTGTCTGAAACGATTGGTGATCACATCGGCTGAGTGAATGACCTGACCATATCCGGCTTGTACAAAGTATTCACAATTCTCTTCCTCTTGACCGGCAAGTGGAGGTATGAACAACATCGGTAACCGCTTAGCCAGCGCTTCGGTGCATGTCATGCCACCAGGCTTCGTGATCAGCACATCGGATACATCCATCAGTTTGCTTACTTCCCGTGTATACCCCAGAATACGAATATTAGGGTGCTGGAAGCAAGGCATTTCCTTCATCTTCGCGATCATTTTCTCATTGCTTCCGAGACAGAACACCAATTGAACACGATCTGCCCAGGACGTGAGAGCTTTCATATGATCCTCATCAAACGAAAGCCCCCATCCACCACCCATAAGCAGCGCGGTAGGCATGTTCTGAAGCCCCATCTCTTCCCTTAGCTTCACTTTGTCTCCTGCTTCCCAGAAGTCCGGATGCACAGGGATTCCCGTGATCTGAATGTGGGATGGATCGACACCACGGATCTCAAGCAATGCTTTGACCTGAGGGGTGGAGACCAGATATTTGTTCACTTCCGGATTAATCCAGGTTCCGTGTACGTCATAATCCGTTACGACGGTATAGAGCGGAATATTCAGACCCTGGCGTTTGAGCCTGGAGATCACTGCATTCGGAAAAGGATGAGTACAGATCACCGCATCCGGTTTCAGTTGGGATACGACCTGCGCCGTCTGTGTATAGAAAATCCGGTGCAACGCCAGCTTGGTAAAGCCATTTAATGATTTGTTGTACTGTGTGCGGTACAACAGGCTGACCAGTTTGGGTTGGACCGATAGTGTCTTTCGATATGCAGAAAAAATTAGTGGAGCTACCGTTGGGTTCAAAAATTTGCCTAGTTCAATGACACGACTGTGAACATGTGGACTGACTTTTTTGATGCCATGTGCCAGCGCATGAGCGGCCTGAGTGTGACCGGTACCGAAACCTTCCGATAATAAGAGCACTCTTGGTTTTCGCATGAGTTCACCTTTATTCATAAGTTTAAATTTAAAATGAAGATATTCATCGATTATTCTGCTATAGAAAGCAATTACTACATGAATATACATTGAAGCACAGAATCATGTTTCTTCTATGAATATTTACACCATATATCTTGCGATGAGACAGCCTAACTTCATTTATATGCGTATTGTTTGAGTCATCTTACACTATAGACGACGACAGAGGGAGTTTCCACTGCATTTAGGTTAAAAAATATTAACACAATTTTTTCATTGTTAGGGTTGCAATCTTAATTCGAAGGTGGTATTGTAGGTTTTGACCGAATGACTGAATTGTATTTTTGGTCATTTATATGGAACGTTTGAACAATGAATCAGGATAAAGGAGGGATTAGATGGCTCCGATTGACAGGAGACAGCAGGTTATTCATGCAGCAGCCCAGTCGTTTGCCATGTTTGGATACAAGGCAACCACGATGGATCAGGTCGCCAAGATTGCGAACGTTGGCAAAGGAACGATCTATACATTTTTCACGAATAAAGAACAATTGTTTGATCAGATCCTGGTAGAAGTGATTCAGGAAATGAAGAACATCGCGCATCGTGAAGTACATCAGGAAAGTGCATTTTTTGATAATCTGTTTCGGGTACTGGATGAATTGTTAGAGTTCCGTCGTGATCACGATCTGTTGGTTAAGTTATCACAGGAGTTGAAGGACTTTGGAACGCTGCAGGCCAAGGAAGGTCTGGACAAAGTCGAGAAGGTTATTTCCGACTTTTTGGCTAAGGAGCTTGAGAGAGCAAAAGACAATGGAGAAATACGAGATTGTGATCCGCAAGTTGTTGCTTTTATGATGATTCGCCTGTACATTGCACTCACCTCAGACTGGAGCAAGCAACATCAACCGCTGAGCAAAGAGGAAATTAAGACGTACTTTCGCCTTTTCTTAATGGAAGGAATTGCTGCTGTAACGTAATCCGAATTTAATCTACTACAATAAAGGGTTTTTACGTGTATCAAGCAGTGAGGCTTGTCGGAAGACAGGTTGTTTTTTTGCTTTAAATTGACCGTTTGAGGAAAGTGGTCAGTTCGTGTTTCAGTATGTTTTCTGGAATGCGGCATTGTATTTCATTTAAGGTTATTCCTGCTCATAGAGCAGAGAGATTAAGGGGAGAAAATGACATGAAATCTTTATCCGTGTTTTTCAAGGATGTGGGATCGGCCGTGAGAAACCCGAAGGTGTTGATCCCTGTTATTGCAATTATGTTTATACCGATCCTGTATAGTGGCATCTATCTGGCGGCCTATTGGGACCCGTATGGTCATGTGGATGAGATGCCGGTTGCCGTTGTCAATCTGGATAAAGGCGCTGAGCTGGAGGGGAAAACACTCCATGTAGGTAGTGATCTGGTGAATGAGCTGAAGAAAAATGCAGATTTCAAATGGGATTTTGTCAGTGCCAGTCAAGCCAAAGAAGGCATGAGTAATGACAAATATTATATGCAAATTACAATTCCGGAGAACTTCTCATCCCAAGCAACAACATTGCTCGATGACAAGCCGGAGCCGGCTGATCTAATCTATGAACCCAATGGCAATTACAGCTTTGTCGGTGCACAGATCGGTAAGACTGCTATTAAGGACCTGAAAGCGAAGGTCTCGGCCAAAGTGACAGAATCCTATGCGGAGACGTTGCTCGACAAGTTCTCCGAGGTATCCGATGGTTTGGCTGAGGCAGGCGACGGAGCAGGGGAACTGAATACGGGTGCAGGCAAACTGGATGATGGTGCAGTGAAGCTCAAGGATAACCTGGCGAAGCTCGCATCCGGAACGCTTGAACTTCAGGAAGGACTTTCTCCATTAAGTGATGGCGTTAATGCATTGCATACGGGGGCGACCAAGCTTGAGAGTGGTACAACGAATCTCGTCTCCGGTCTGCAACAGCTTCAGGCAGCCGCTTCGAGCCAGCTTCAGAGCGGAGCAGATCAGTTGAAAGATGGCAGCGCCAAACTGGAAACCGGACTACAGTCCTCACTGGATGGCACAGGCAAGCTGCAGGCTGGCCTGCAATCGTCCGAACAGGGTAGCGCGAAGCTGTCTGAAGGTCTGCAAAGTGCAGTCCAGGGCAGCGGCACATTGGCAACTGGCTTGCAATCGGCCGTAGATGGCAGCAGCAAGGTTGCTGATGGTGCAAAAGGCGTAGCTGCCGGATTGAAACAGCTTGCTGAATCGAACCCGGAACTGGCCGAAAATGCTGATGTACAGAAACTGCTTGCGGCGAGTGAAGCTGTTGCCGATGGTAGTGCACAGTTGCATGAGAGCGAGCAGAAGCTGGCACAGGGTGCAGATCAGCTGCATCAGGGTAACCAGCAGCTGGCTGCGGGTGCAGCCGAGCTTCATGGAGGCCAGAAGCAACTTCTGGCTGGTGCGAACCAGCTGGTGGATGGTCAGCAGCAATTATTGGCTGGTGCCGGACAGCTTAGTCAAGGAGGAGCACAGCTCTCCGATGGTCTGAAGCAATTCAGTGGCAAACTGGGTGATGCTGCAAGTGGCGGTACATTGCTTGCGGATGGTGCCAAGCAGCTGGGCTCAGGTACAACAGCTCTGCAAACGGGTGTAGGCAAACTCAGTGGTGGTGTTCATTCACTTACCGATGGTTCCAAGCAATTGGGCGATGGTGCAGGCAAACTGGCTGACGGCCTTACCGAGTTAAAAGATGGCTCAAGTGAACTGGCAAGCAAGCTGAATGATGCCGCGCAAAAAACATCCGAAGTCAAGAAAACGGATGATGTGGTGAACATGTTCGCTGAACCTGTGAACTCTTCGGAGAACACAGCAGAGAACGTGAGCAATTATGGTACTGGATTAACACCGTTCTTCCTGTCAATCGGTCTGTTCGTGGGATCGTTGATATCGACGATTGTATTGAAAATGCGGGAAACGTCTGTACCTGGTGCAACAGGCTGGAATCGTTTTGTCAGCCGTACACTGGTATTTGGCTCCGTGAGTATTTTCCAATCGGTTATCGTGGCAAGCTTCATGTTATACGGTCTTGGACTGGAGACGCACAGCGTAGGGCTGTTCTACCTGTTCACCATTATTACAGGGCTGACCTTCATGTTGATTGTTCAGGCACTTGTGACTTGGCTGGATCTGCCTGGACGTTATGTTGTCATTCTGCTGCTGGTCTTCCAACTTGCGGCTAGTGCAGGTACTTTCCCGGTAGAACTGATTCCATCGTGGCTTCAAGCATTTAGCCCTTGGCTGCCAATGACACACAGCATTATGGGCTTCAAGGCGGTTGTATCGAGTGGCAATCTGGATGTAATGTGGCATCAGGCAGGAATTCTCAGCATATATGCTGGTGTGTCCATCGTGCTGACGCTGGCCTACTTCCTTTGGAATGGCAGACGTCCGAAAAAAGAAGCGGAACTCGCTGATTCTGGTCAAGTTGTGACAGCATAAGTCGAACCTGATCATCAGCAACGTGATATTTACGAAAAAAAACTTTATTTTCATGTAGCGAAATTATGCAATATAGTAGTCAAATAGTGCAAATAGCCTGTGGCCCTAAAAAGGGGCTGCAGGCTATTTTGTATACAAATGCATAGAGAAGTAAAGATTCGCTGGATCAAGCAGCAACAATTTGGTGGAATTATGGATAAACACAGGCCACATATGGAACGATTTTCTTCTGTCAGCAATTTAATTCAGTTGTACTCTGACTTAAAAAGTGTATAATTATTCGAAAAAGAGATGAATTTAAACGTCATTACAGTAAAGCTGTACTGCAAAACATTTCTTATCAGAGGTATTAAAAAGTTTAAATTGCGCTGATGTTAGGTCGGTGTTAAAATAATAGAACTATATCAAAAAAACGTCGCTCCATTTCAGTAGCCGTGCCAGCGGCTGCGTGTTGATTTATACATGCTGTTTGCCGGATCGTCCGGATCAGCTCATCTCATTTAATGGCTTCTGCCCAATAGCAGGCATATATTTTTGACAGTCTCATGCTGTCGCCTCTTCTATCTAGCAGGCTCTATCGCAAGCGAAAGGCCAGCTCCTCCCGTTTCATTGTTGCCTGTTGCCTATGTTCTTGATCTTTCCGAAATACTTCATTATAGAAAGGTTGCGTTCCATGAGACACATCGGATTACCTCCAAAACAGGGTCTGTATGACCCGCAGTTCGAAAAAGACGCATGCGGAATGGGTTTTGTTGCCAACATCAAAGGAGTACCTTCACACGATATCGTTAGTCAGGCACTGACCATGCTCAGTAACATGGAACACCGTGGAGGACAGGGAAGTGAACCGAATTCCGGTGACGGAGCAGGTATCCTGATTCAGATTCCACATCGCTATTTTGCACAGGAAGCGGAACGTCTTGGTTTTGCTTTGCCAGAACAGGGCTTCTATGGCGTAGGTATGTTGTTCCTTTCCCAGGACCCTGCCATTCGCAGTGCACATGAAGAGAGCCTTAAGAAGATTATTGAAGAAGAAGGACAGACTTTCTTGGGTTTCCGGGATGTTCCTACTTTTGATGAAATGCTTGGCCGTTCTGCCCTTGCAGCGAAACCTTATGTACGTCAGGTGTTCATTGGAAGATCCGCAGATGTGAAGGATGAGCTTGGATTTGAGCGTAAGCTGTATGTTATTCGCAGACGCGCTGAGCTGGCTATTCGTTATTCGGCAGATGAGGCAGAAGGCGGTTCATTCTACCTTCCGAGCTTGTCTTGTCGCAAAATTGTATATAAAGGCATGCTCACAACGGAGCAGGTCGGAGAGTTCTATCTGGATCTGCAGCAAGATCTCGTTGAATCGGCTATTGCACTTGTGCATTCCCGTTTCAGTACGAACACCTTCCCAAGCTGGGAACGTGCCCACCCGTATCGCTTCATGATCCACAACGGTGAGATCAACACGATGCGTGGTAACGTGAACTGGATGCATGCTAGGCAGTCCTTGTTCGAGAGCGAGTTGTTCGGTAACGACATCGCGAAAGTAAAACCGGTCATCAATCCGGACGGTTCGGATACAGCCATGTTCGATAACACACTGGAGTTCCTGTATCTGAGTGGACGTTCCCTGCCACACGTGGCCATGATGATGGTTCCTGAACCTTGGAGCACAGATGAGGGAATGGACCCTGCCAAAAAGGCATTTTATGAGTATCACAGCACAATGATGGAGCCTTGGGATGGACCAGCAGCAATGGCCTTTACAGATGGTTTGCAAATTGGTGCAACACTTGACCGTAATGGTTTGCGTCCAGCTCGTTATTATGTAACCAAAGATGACCGTATTATCCTGTCCTCTGAAGTTGGGGTACTGGATATCGCACCGGAAGAGATTCTCTACAAAGATCGTCTTCGTCCAGGTCGGATGTTGCTTGTGGACACACAACAAGGCCGTATCATTGCGGATGAGGAAGTAAAAGCAATTATTGCAGCCGAGAATCCGTATCAGGATTGGCTTGATGAGCATTTGATGGATCTGAGCGAGTTGCCGGAAGCACCGGAACTTCCTGATCCAAAACATGATAACGTGACCCAGCTTCAGCTGGCATATGGTTATACATTTGAGGAACTTCGTAAAATCCTGGAGCCCATGGCGACAACAGGTATGGAAGCTACGGGTTCGATGGGTTATGATGCACCACTGGCTGTGCTGTCGGATCGTCCACAGCGCCTGTACAACTACTTTAAACAGATGTTCGCCCAGGTAACCAACCCGCCGATCGATGCAATCCGTGAAGAGATTGTAACGTCTACGGCAACAACCATTGGTCCAGAGCGCAACCTGTTGAATCCTGAACCGGAGAGCTGTCGCCAGATTCGTCTGGATACACCGGTCTTGTCCAATGAAGACTTTGCGAAGATTCGTCATGTACGTCGCCCAGGCTTCCGCTCCATGACGATTCCAATCTTCTTCACCGCTGCGGAAGGAGCGGAAGGACTTCGCAAAGCGATGGAACTTCTCTTCGAAGCTGCAGACCGTGTCATCGACAAAGGTCATAACATTCTGATCCTGTCTGACCGTGGAGTGGATGCCGAGAATGCTGCGATTCCTGCGTTGCTTGCTGTAGCAGGTCTGCATCACCATCTGATTCGTCAAGGAACCCGAACAAAAGTCAGCATTATGCTCGAATCGGCAGAACCGCGTGATATTCACCACTACGCGTTGCTGCTCGGATACGGTGTAAGTGCCGTGAACCCTTATCTGGCCTTTGAAACGCTGGATGACATGATTCAGCAAGGCTTACTGCGTGGTATCTCGCATGAGAAAGCAGTGAAAAATTACATTAAAGCAGCTACCAAAGGCGTTACTAAAGTGTTGTCCAAAATGGGGATTTCTACGATTCAATCGTATCGTGGAGCTCAAATCTTCGAAGCGGTAGGTCTGAAATCAGACTTCGTTGACCGTTACTTTACCTGGACACCTTCCCGTATTGGTGGAATTGGGTTGGAAGAAGTGGCAGCCGAAGCGTTGACACATCATAACCGTGCCTTTACGGAAAAAGACGGTAACGATAAAGTATTGGATTCCGGTGGGGATTATCAATGGCGTAACGACGGAGAAGAGCATCTGTTCAATCCGCAAACCATTCATACCCTGCAACACGCAGTACGTACTGGGGATTACAAGCTGTATAAAAAATATTCCAAGCTCGTGCAAGGTGAGAATGATCAATTGTTGACCATTCGCTCCATGCTGAAGCTGAAACCGGTGGGAGCTTCCATTCCACTCGAAGAAGTTGAATCTGTAGAAGATATCATGCGTCGTTTCAAAACGGGTGCGATGTCCTTTGGTTCGATCAGTAAAGAAGCGCATGAAGATCTTGCGATTGCAATGAACCGTGTGGGTGGTAAATCCAATACGGGTGAAGGCGGAGAAGATCCGGCTCGCTTCATTAAAGATAGCAACGGGGATTCCCGTCGCAGTGCGATCAAACAGGTAGCATCCGGACGTTTCGGAGTAACATCCAACTACCTGGTTAATGCTGATGAGATTCAGATCAAAATGGCACAGGGAGCAAAACCGGGTGAAGGCGGACAGTTGCCAGGACGTAAAGTGTACCCTTGGGTTGCTGAAGTTCGTGGTTCTACACCGGGTGTAGGTCTGATCTCACCACCACCGCATCACGATATTTACTCGATTGAGGATTTGGCGGAGCTGATTTATGACTTGAAAAATGCCAATCCGCGTGCAGAGATCAATGTGAAGCTCGTATCGGAAGTTGGTGTGGGTACGATTGCGGCAGGTGTAGCCAAAGGCCGTGCTGATATTATCCTCGTCAGCGGTTATGACGGTGGTACAGGTGCATCACCGCAAGGTTCGATTCGTCACGCAGGTATGCCTTGGGAACTGGGTCTTGCAGAGACACATCAAACGTTGATGCTGAACAATCTGCGTGACCGTGTCGTTCTGGAGACAGACGGCAAAATGCTGAACGGCCGTGACCTGGCGATCGCAGCCTTGCTTGGAGCCGAAGAGTATGGTTTCTCTACAGCACCACTCGTTGCACTTGGCTGTATCATGATGCGTGTCTGTCAAATGGATACCTGTCCAGTTGGTGTAGCGACACAGAATCCGGAGTTGCGTAAAAATTACATGGGTGATCCAGCTCATGTGGTTAACTTCATGCGATTTGTCGCTGAAGATATGCGTGAGATCATGGCTGATCTTGGTTTCCGTACCATTCAGGAAATGGTCGGACGTACAGATTGCCTCGAAACGGTAGAAGCTGTAGATCACTGGAAGAAAAAAGGTGTGGATCTGTCTGTATTGCTGCACGTGCCTGAAATGCCGGAAGGCTCTGCACGTTACCGCACACAACATCAGAACCACCAATTGGAAGAAACGCTGGATATGCAGCAATTGCTGCCACTGGCACAACCTGCGATTGAATCCGGTCAACCGGTTGAAGCGGTACTTCCAATTACGAACGTTAACCGTGCAGTGGGTACCATTTTGGGTAGTGAGATCACACGCAAATATGGACTCGCAGGATTGCCTGAAGATACAGTTAAATTCAAATTTGTCGGCTCTGCCGGACAAAGCTTTGGGGCCTTTGTACCTAAAGGCATGACCTTGACCGTTGAAGGCGACTCCAATGACTATGTAGGTAAAGGACTGTCAGGAGGTAAACTGATCGTGATGCCTTCTCCGAAAGCAACATTCGAGGCGGAAGATAACATCATTATCGGTAACACGGCACTCTATGGAGCAACAAGTGGTGAAGCGTATATCCGTGGTATTGCGGGTGAGCGATTTGCTGTACGTAACTCGGGCGCCAAAGTAGTCGTTGAAGGTGTCGGCGACCATGGTTGCGAATATATGACGGGTGGACGTGTCGTTGTACTCGGCGATACAGGTCGTAACTTTGCAGCAGGGATGTCCGGAGGTATTGCCTATGTGTATGATCCGGAAGGCACATTCTTGCAACGTTGTAATCTGGAAATGGTTCTTTTGGAGCGTATCGAAGACGTAGCCGAAAGTGCAGATCTTCGAGGCATGATTCAACGTCACGTTGCCAACACAGGAAGTGCTGCCGGTCAGCGCGTTCTGGATAACTGGCAAGATGCCTTGAATCAGTTCGTTCGGGTTATTCCGAAAGACTTCAAGCGGATGACAGAACAGATTGAACGGATTCAGGCGACAGGTCTGACTGGAGAAGCAGCATTGCTCGCAGCGTTTGAAGCGAACATGCGTGAACTTGCGCGTGCGGGAGGTTAATAACTTCCTTGTTCAAGTGTAAGTGCGTGAACAGGTTGTATTAAGAATAATAGGAGCTATCTGGTTGCCATGCTGGCGCCAGATAGCTCCTATTTTGCTTTCGACAAAATTAGAACCCCTTCAAAAAACGTTATCGCCATGAGACGACAACATTGAGGAAGTTTCTCAAGTATAATAAGGCTAGTTTTGGAGTGCAGGGAAAGTATAAAGATAAGAGAGGTTAGCGGAATGAATATGAAGCATCCAAACAGGGGCGATCGTAAGCCGACAGGTAAACAAGTCGAAGCAACTCAGATGGACATCATGAAAGTTTTACTGCAATGCGGAATCGACCCGGAGCGTTGGAACCAATTCGTATCCTCCGTCAACAACAAGCGTCCTTGACAGGATAGACAACCATGGAATGGAGGGAATTCAAGACACAAAAAAAGCCCAGAAGCCAGAGAGTGTATCTCTCGGGAACTGGGTCCTCTTTTCGGGTTTAATCCATGCTGCGTTCCATTCGGACAAAAGCGATAAAACGACGTGCCTCTTCCTCCGTTAAGGATTTACCATCAATCATCAGATCGAAGCGCTCCAGCACTTCCTTGTCTGATAACTCCAGAGTGTCAACGAATTCACGTACGTCCTCATCCATCGCGACATCACTTTGCTTCGTACGTCCAATGAGGTAATCAATAGACACGTCAAAGATGTCAGCAAGTCTCGTTAACACTTCGAAATCCGGTTTACGTCGGTTCTTCTCGTAGTGGGAGAGAGCAGCTCTTGTAATATGAATGGAGCTCGCAAGTTCTTCTTGAGTTAGTCCCCGCTGTTCCCTTAATTCAGCAATGCGATTTCCGTAGCTCATAAGCTATTTCCCCCTGAACGACATCAAATATATATTGAAACAATCCTGAGCCAAGTTTTTGATCAGGGCAGCTTTCCTGCAAAAAAGTATCTCCTCGTGCGTTTCCTACAACCGTTTCCATTTGTAAATAGGTCTGTCTAAGGACATCTCATATTGTCGTAAATCAAAAGAACCATGTCCAAATACCGCTTGACATGATACGTATTGTATCGTAAATTGGACGTATGGAGTTACAAAATGTATCATTTGGAATATTTTAAGTATCTCCTTGTTGCCTTAACCATATACCTGTGAGAAGGAAGTAAAGGCAGTCCATGTAGGCTAATCCATTCTAAAGGAATGAAACCATGCATTCAATAATTCAGGAATGGGCTGATATGAAATTAAATGTCCATATGTACATTCAGGAGTTTCATGGGAAAATGGTAGAACGCAAAAGACGCCCCGTTCTGTTAGTTGGAATGGACACTCAAACGATCACCTTCCTGAGCGACCTGAACTTGCCAGTATCATCAGAAATGCTCATTGGTTTGGATGTTGAAGATCATCATGTATGTGTAAGACTTCACGCAAGGTTGCAATGGAAACAGCCCTTCGGAGAGCTCACAATGTATCATTCAAACTTGCATATTCAGCACGAACAGAAACTATATATAACTGGACAGTTAAACACAATGCTTACTGAAGTTCAGTTTCCCACGGTTTCCCGTTTTCAGTACGAAAAGGCAACAGAGCAAAAGTCCCTGCAACAACCCTATCATTACATTGATTTCACCATATAATTCCAAGTCGATTCTTAACAATTTCTGAACAAAACATGTACTTAACGCCATTTTACTATATTTCATAGCGTTATGCATTAGTTCTTTAACACCAAAAGCATTTGCGCAATGAATAAAGGGGCAAGGGGGATCATACATTGAGGAAGTTTGGATATGGTTGAAATGCACTGCCACATATTATCCGGTCTGGATGATGGTCCTGTTCGAATGGAGCAGTCCGTTGCGATGGCTGAGAAGGCGGCAGCCTCAGGAATTACCTCCATTATTGCTACTCCGCATCACCTGAACGGGCAATACAACAATGAACCGATGGTGGTCAATCAGGCCGTGAACCTGCTTCACGCAGAACTTCGCATACGTAACATTCGCCTGGAGATCCGTCCCGGACAGGAGATCAGGGTGCATGACAACCTGATTGGAGACTTATATGCAGGAAAGTGCTGCACACTCGCCGGAAGTCGTTACATGTTGCTGGAACTGCCCTTTGGTCATATTCCCTCACAGTTCCCCAGGATACTGCATGAACTACGAATAGCGGGAATTACCCCTATTATTGCTCATCCGGAACGCAATCGTGCCATTTTGAAGAAGCCAAAGCTGTTGGCTGATTACTTGAGTCAAGGTGGGCTATGCCAGCTTACGGCTCAATCTTTCACCGGGCTTTTCGGACGAAAAGTTCAGAAGTGGTGTTTTCATTTTTGCAAAGAAAACGGGTTTCATTTCATTTCATCAGATGCACATGATACGTGCAAAAGGACGTTCGCCATTAGTGAGGGGGAGCGTGTCATTGAACGTCGCTTCGGAGCCGAAGCCGTTAGAAAACTGGCAGAGAATGCATCCCACATTCTATCGAATTCGAGCCTGGTCACAGAACGCTGGAAACCTCGCAAATGGTTGCTGTCCATCTGGTAGTTACATAGGTTTGATCACAACGTATAGGAGGAATGAAAGTGGAACTGAAAGGATATTTTCGACTCTTACAAAAGAAAATCTGGTTGATTGTTGCAATTGCTTTGATAGCGGGCGTGGGTGCAGGGGTCAAAAGTATTTTCTTCACCCAGCCGATCTATGAGGCAAGTTCCAAGCTCATCGTGAATCAGACATCAACGGTTGAAGGTCAGGCCATGATGGATTTCAGCATGATCCAAACCAATATCAAACTTATTAACTCTTACAGAGAAATTATTAAATCTTCTGCCATTATGGATAAAGTAGCTACGACGTATCCAGACTTGGGCTTAACTTCTGCCCAGCTCATGAATAGCACCTCCGTCTCTACAGCAAGCGAGTCCCAAGTGATGAGCATAACTGTACAAGGGACTTCCTACGAAAAAGCCGCAAAAACAGTCAATGCCATCTCCAGCGTGTTTCAATCTCAAATCCCCCTAATCATGAAAATTGATAATGTGGCTATTCTCAGTGAAGCAAAAGTGGATAGTAACGCATCTCCAATTAATATGAAAACCACATTAAGCATCATTGTCAGCCTGTTCGCAGGTCTAGTGCTCGCGATTGCACTCGTATTTCTGCTGGACTACCTGGACGATACATTCAAATCCGAAACTGAACTGGAAAAAGAGCTGGGGCTGCCTGTGCTTACGGTGATATCCAAAATGAAAAAAGACGATCTGAAAAATACGAAAAATTACATATCTCAACAGAAAGTGGGGGATGGCAAATATGTCGCGGCAAACCAATGAAAATAACAGTCTGGTGACCTATTTTAACTCCAAATCTCAAATCTCGGAGGGATACCGTAAATTACGGACGAACATCCAGTTCTCCTCGATCGACAGTCACATCAGTAAAATCATGGTGGCTTCAGCTGAAGCCGGCGAAGGCAAGACCACAACCATTAGCAACCTTGCGGTGACCTATGCCCAGGAAGGCAAGAAGGTTCTGCTGATTGATGCGGATCTGCGTAATCCTTCCTTGCACCAAGTGTTTTCCGTACCCAATCATATCGGTCTTAGCAGTGTGCTGTCTAATCAGTACAGTGTGGATGAGGTGCTCAGAGAAAGTTATATCGACAACCTCCAGCTGTTCACGTCTGGGCCTATTCCGCCGAACCCTTCCGAGATGATCGGTTCCAATCGGATGAAAAAGCTGATTGAAGAGTTAGAGGATCAATATGATGTCATCATGTTTGATACGCCGCCGGTGCTGGCGGTAACAGATGCCCTCATTGTAAGTTCGCTGTGCGATGGGGTGCTGCTGGTCGTGAACTCAGGCAAGGTCAAGAAGGAATTGGTGAAGAAGACCAAGGCTGCTCTGGAGCATGTCAATGCGCGAATCCTGGGCGCGATCCTGAACAATATCAAAAACGCTGCAGTTCCCGTGGGCTACGGAGAAAAGTAAAAGTTCTACCCTATGTTTCCAAATAAACAGGTAATGTCTACTGCACCTTTATCACTGTAGGCACTCGGTCATGCTGTGGGTTCAATGAACCTTAGACGTTAATCGTCGAAGGTATGACGTGAGGACGGGTTAGATGCCCTGGTTCAACTTTTATAAAACTAAAAAAAGAGGATAGGGTGGTATTTATGAAAAAAGTGAGAAAAGCGATCATTCCTGCAGCTGGACTGGGTACACGTTTTTTGCCAGCCACAAAAGCGATGCCTAAAGAAATGCTCCCTATAGTGGACAAACCAACTATACAGTATATCGTTGAGGAAGCCATTGCCTCTGGAATTGAAGACATTATCATCGTAACAGGTAAAGGGAAACGGGCGATTGAAGATCATTTCGACAACGCTTTTGAACTGGAACACAACTTGCTGGAAAAAGGCAAACTAGGCCTGCTTGAAGAGGTCCGCAAATCTTCTAATGTGGATATCCACTACATAAGACAAAAAGAGGCCAAAGGACTTGGTCATGCTGTCTGGTGTGCACGTAACTTTATCGGTGACGAACCTTTTGCCGTGTTGCTCGGAGATGATATCGTCGTATCGGAAGTGCCATGCACCAAACAACTGATTGATCAATATGATCAGGTTCAACATTCCATTGTTGGCGTACAAACCGTACTTGCTGAACAAACAGACAGATACGGCATTGTGGACCCGCTTCAATCGGATGGTCGTTTGACAGAGGTTCTCAGGTTCGTAGAGAAACCTGCCCAAGGCACAGCGCCTTCCAACCTGGCGATTATGGGGAGATACGTACTGAGTCCAGAGATTTTTGAACATCTGGAGCAACAGGAGATTGGTCAAGGGGGAGAGATTCAATTAACGGATGCGATTCAGCGTTTAAATGAGACACAAGGAGTGTATGCTTACGATTTCGAAGGAGTACGTTATGACGTGGGCGAGAAACTGGGATTCATTTTGACGACCATCGACTTCGCTCTGCAAAAACAGGAGCTTAGAATTCCAATGCTGCAGGCTCTGCAACAAATCCTGGAAAAAGAGTCGGTAGAACATGTAGCCGGGGGGGAGTTTGAATGAGTCCATCTCCCCAAACGAAGGAAGCGGAGATTGTTATGGACCCAAGTCTGGGGTACAATGCATCAACGATGACAGGGCAAAATGCGGATAAAGTGTATCTATTTATGAAAAGAATGCTCGATTTGCTGGGTTCTTTCATAGGTTTGATCATTTTGTGCCCCTTGTTTGCCGTCATCGGATTACTGATCAAAATCGAGGCCCCGCAGGGGTCTGTTTTTTTTCGTCAGGTACGGGTCGGACAGAATGGGAAAGAGTTCCATATGTACAAATTCAGGTCGATGGTTGCGAATGCAGAAGATCTGCTAGAACAGCTGATTGACCAGAATGAAGTGAACGGGAACATGTTCAAAATGAAGAACGATCCTCGCATTACCCGAATTGGCAAGTTTATTCGAAAAACCAGTCTGGATGAGCTGCCTCAGTTATGGAACGTGTTCCGTGGAGAGATGAGTCTCGTTGGACCCAGACCGGCCCTGCCCAGAGAAGTGGAGAACTACACTTCTTATGATAGACAGCGCCTGCAGATGATTCCGGGATGTACGGGATTATGGCAAGTTAGCGGTCGAAATAGTGTGGGCTTTAATGAAATGGTAGAGCTGGATCTGACGTATGCCCGTGAGCGCAATTTGATGGTGGATATCAAAATTATCTTCAGAACGTTCAGGGTGTTGCTTGGTTCGAAGGATGCGTTTTGAAACACGATTCTGGCTTTGAGGTGGCATAGCAGATATGCAAAAGACCGGTATACTTGCTGCATGGAACATGAAGTCGTTTAATATCATTCTCTTTTCACTTGTCATTGTCTTCGCAGCAATCTATCTTCCGCTAATCTCGGTTGTTGCACTCCTATCTGTGATTCTGCTGGGCGTTTACATTAAACAGCCCAGCTGGATCTTTATGATTCTCATTGTAAGTTTTTCATTGTCCATTGATAAGATATTTACCATTCATCTGGCAGGGCTGGATTCGCTTTCCTTCTATAAGCTGGCGATCCTGGGTTTTGTCATCTCTCTTTTTTTACGCTTTGGTATTCGCAAAGATCTGATATATCCTGCACTGGCAATCGGCTTTTTATTTGTGGAGAGTTATTTTCTATCGGATCTGCCCAGTAAGGTTAGTCCGCTCGATCCATTCAAGGCGTTTCTGGGAGTCATTGTTCCATTTTTGCTGCTGATGCCTCACTTTTCTCGTGAGATCAGTCAACGAATCATACGTGTGCTCGCATGGCTGCCGCTGTTCAGTCTTGCTGGTGGTTATGTCCTGCAGCTGGCTGGCATATTGTCCATAACTAATCTGGAGATGTCGGGAGTAACCCGATTACAGGGAGCTAACATCGCCGCGCATCTGGCCATGTTGTGTTTTATCTCGATCTGCGTCTGTCTGATTCAGATCAAGCAAGGCCATCAGGTTGTTCTGTATTACATGCTTACCTTGACACATCTGGTCATTCTGGTCCAGACGGGAACTCGGGGACCGCTTATCGCGTTGATTCCGATTATTCTGGTCTATCTATTTGATCAATTGAAAGCCTTCATTAAAGGCAGAGTCAGTGCCATCATTCCTCTCATTTTGTTCGTTGTCGCTGTGGCCTATATGGTCATTGCGCAGTGGGACAATTATGAGATGAGGTCAGAGAGCAAGGGCTTGTCGGGAAGAGATGTAGCCTGGAATTATTTTATTGGCAAAGCGAATGAGTATCCGATATTTGGACGTGGCCTCGGCTCAACGCTCGTAGCGAATGATGGAAGTATCTTTTCTGGCTTCGTCGTTCCGCATAACGAATACATTCGTTTTTATTACGATGGCGGGTTAGTTGGAGCCATCCTGTTGTTTCTTTCGCTGCTTCTGGTGTTCCGAGCTGTATACCTCCGATTGGGCGGCATGATCCGGTTGTATTTTGCCGGTATGATTATCGGTTTCCTGACCTATTCCTTTTTTGACAATACCTTGTCCACGGTTCATCTGATTGCTCCATTCTGTATCTTCCTGAACGCGTTATATGCTACGGGAAATGGAGTCCATACCAAGTCAGGGGCCGAAGCAAAAGTGGATATACAGGCACAGCGAGCGAAGGACGTATCCTTTTCAAAGGAGATTAGAACATGAAGGTCTGTTTGATCAGTTCTACAGGCGGTCATTTTGATGAATTAACCAAAATTATTCCTGCGGTTGAAGAACATGATTATTTCCTGATTACCGAGAAGAACAAAAGCAGAAAAGTCGATTCGGCACAGGGCAAAGTATACTTCTTGATGCAGCAAGAGCGGAAGAATGCGATGTTCTTGCTAATCTTTGTGGCTAATATTATTAAATCGTTCTTTCTATATCTGCGTGAGCGTCCAAAGGTGATTATTACGACAGGGGCGGGAGCCACATACCCTTTTTGCCTCATCGGTAAAATCTTCGGTGCCAAGCTGATCTATATCGAAAGTTATGCCAAAATCTATTCCTCCAGCGCTACCGGAAGATTGATGTACAAAATCTCGGATGAGTTCTTCATCCAATGGGAAACGTTGCAGGATAGCTATCCCAATGCGAAGTACAGGGGGGCTTTATTTTGATATTTGCTATCGTTGGAACTCAGCGTTTTTCCTTCAATCGGATGTTTGAGCTTATTGATGAAGCGATTGAGGCAGGAATTATTGAAGATGAGGTTGTTGCCCAATCCGGATATACCGAGTATCAGCCGCGAAATTTCACAGCGATTCCTTTCCTTACCCAGGAAGAGATGAATGAATATGTGGAGCGCAGCAGATGCATTATTTCTCATGCCGGTGTGGGTTCCATTACGAATTGTCTCGAACGTGGCAAGCCGGTTATCGTCATTCCGCGCCGGAAAGAATGGGGTGAGCATGTGGATGACCATCAGCTTGAGATCTCCAAGGTTTTTCAGGATAACGGATACGTGGCCGTCGCGGAGAGTCAGGCTGATTTGCAAAAGCTGGTTCCTTGCATAGAGGAGCTGACGTTCCAACCCTATGTGAGAAAACAGTCTGATCTGATCTCATCCATCAAAAATTATGTGAACAGTCTATAAGAGGTATGAAGATTAACCATAAAAAAAGGAGTCTATCATGAAACCAAAAGTATTGGTTGTTGGATCATCCTTGAAGGATATGGGCGGAATTGTGAGTGTCATCAAAAACATAGAGGATTCCTCCATCTCGGAAATGTATCCCATGCAGCGGGTCGAAACGTATATCACAGGCAGCGTGTTCTCACGGCTGCTTATTTTTATACGGGGATTCATTCAATTTTGGATGAAGCTGTACACGTTCAAGCCGGATATCGTGCATATTCATATGGCGAACAACGGGAGCTTTTATCGGAAGTCTCTATTTCTGCTAACGGCACGAAAGTTGTTTCGAAAGTCAGTCATTCTGCATGTTCATGCAGCGAGCTTTGATGATTTCTACAATCGATTCGCCCTGCAGCGCAAGTATTGTCACTACATTTTGAATCAGGCCGATAAATTGATTGTCTTATCCCAGACGTGGAAAGAATACTTTGTCACGATTGTGCCGGAGACAGCTATTGAGGTGCTCTATAACGGAGTCTTTGTGAAAGAGCCCTTTGCGAAAGAGCAGAAAGCGTCAGTTAATGCTCTCTTCATGGGAAGACTGGGTGAGCGAAAAGGAGTCTACGATCTGCTTCAGTCCATTCAACAATTGAAGACGCGGGGAGTTAAAGCCACGTTCAATCTGGCAGGGGATGGCGAAGTCGATGAAGTCAAAGCGCTCGTGCAGCAATATGGAATTCAGGATTGTGTCAACGTACTCGGCTGGATTAACGGAGAACAAAAGGAAAAGCTGATGCAGGAAGCGGATCTACTGGTCCTGCCTTCTTATCATGAGGGATTACCTATGGCCATACTCGAAGCAATGAATTGTGGCTTGCCCATTATATCGACCAACGTCGGAGGCATTCCCGAAGTGATTACATCCGGTCATAATGGGCTGTTAATCGAGCCGGGAGATGTGCACGAACTGACATCGGCACTGGAGTATCTCATCACGGATGAAGAGCTTAGAGCAAGAATGGGTTCACATAACAGAGAGATTATAACGAATAGATTCGATATGAATCTTCTCGTGGGCAGATTGTCGGGAATATATGATGCACTTCAAGTGAAGGTATCCTAGTGAACAGGAAAAGGTGATGAAATGAACCCCTTGGTATCTTGCATCATTACGACCCATAATCGGGCGGAGTTATTGAAAAATGCGTTGAGAAGTGTACGTGAGCAGACACACCCGTATCTGGAGATTTTCATTGTGGATGATGGTTCAGAAGATCAGACACCAGAAATCTGTCAGGCTTGGGCCCGGGAAGATTCACGGATTCGGTACATCCGTGTTCCGTATCCCAAAGGAGCCAACCATGCACGGAATGTAGGGATATCCCAAGCCAATGGCAAGTACATTGCCTTCCTGGATGATGATGATGAATGGATGGCTGACAAAATAAAAACCCAGGCGGAAGTGCTGGAGCGTACACAGGAATCATTCACCTTTTGCAGCAAGTATCTCGCATACACGAATGAGCAGCATCAGGTGGTCAAACGGAAATTGTCGGTGGAACCTCGTGATGTTGTTCGGTATGAGGATCTGCTTACATTCAACTGGATCGGGGAAACGTCCAAAATCATGGTACTTACCTCACTCGCCCGTGAAGTTCGATTCGATGAGAACCTGACATCCGCTCAGGATTATGACTTTTATCTGCGCATATTGAAGCGAGGCTACATCGCCGTGAATGTGAAAGAACCGCTGGTGGATATCAACATCCATAGTGGTCCACGAATTTCAACCTCTACAACGGCCAAGTACAAGGGCCAACGCAAGATTATTTTGAAATACTATAATGATATGTCCAAGGAACAGAAGCGTCGTCAATTACACCACTATCGAATGCTCGAATGGTCGAGAAATACACTTCGCAATAATGTTTATTTGAAAAAAGCACTGTCGCTGTATCCCTGGTGGAAAGATTGGGTGCTGCTCAAGCGTAATACCAAAATTATGATACAAGGATTTCTAATGAGATTTCATGCAAGACGCGCAGTTGGTACGTATACAGAGGAACCTGTGCGAATGAAACTAAAGTAAGAGGTGTCTGGATGGGAAATCCGACGGTGTATATGCTGCCCAAGATGATTGAGAACAATAAATTCAACGAGCTGTTATCCGATTCCATTGAGAACAAGGGATGGGAAGTAAAGCAGTTTACCAAAAAAGATCTAGTCAAACTGAAAAAAAATGATGTGCTGCATTTTCATTGGCCCAGCTTCTATTACAGAGGTTCATCCTTGCTGGCAACAGTGATCAAATCTATTCTGTATGTATTGATGATTTGTTTTGCACGATTGCGCGGGGCCAAATTGTTCTGGACCGTGCATAACATCTGGCCTCACAACAGCGGCAAGACGCGGTTCGATTATTGGATGAGAAAAATACTAATCCAAAATTGCTCCAAGCTGATTGTCATGGGTAAACCTCTGATCTCTGAGATCTGTTCGACGTTCGGGATTGATTCCAGCCGGATCGAGGTTATTCCGCATGGACATTACAAGGGAGTGTATCAGGGGAAAGGCGTGAATATCCGATCCCGGTTTGGCATCCCGGAGGATAGTTATGTGTATGCGTTCTTCGGTCAGGTCTCGCCGTATAAGGGCGTGGATGATTTGCTGGAGGCATTCAAGGATCTGAAATCGGATCAAGCCCATCTGTTGATTGCCGGTAAAAAAGTGAAAGACTACGATCTGGGTGAAGAATTCCTCGAGAGCGGTCATATTCATACCCATTTTCATTTTATTGAAGATGATGAATATTCGGACTATTTCGATGCGGTGGATTCGATCATTCTTCCATACAAGCAAATTGCGACTTCTGGCAGTGCAATTCTGGCATTGACCTTCTGCAAACCGGTGGTGGCACCACGGATTGGCTTGTTGGAGGAATATCTGCCTGAAGATTGTGCGGTACTCTATGAACCTTCGGATCCGGATGGATTGCTCAAAGCGATGAATATGATCCGATTAAAACAATCGGAGTTTCAGGAAGGCAGTGGTTTTGTCAAAGCATTAGAGCGGCTGGATTGGCCAGTGATTGCCCAAAGGACACTTACTCTGTACTCCAGTTAGTGCAGATCAAAGGGTGGACCTAATTGAAGAATATGGGGATGAAATGATGAAAGTAACCGTCGCGATCTGTACGTATAACCGTGCACAGGATGCGGTAGAGGCTATACGAAGTGCCATACAACAGAATTACGCAAGCAGCGACTATGAGATCATACTCATTGATAACAATTCGAAAGACAACACGCGGGAAATCGTACTTCAAACCATTTTGCAGTATGAGAACTATTCGATCCGGTATGTGTTGGAAGAAAAGCAAGGCTTGTCTGTCGCCCGCAATCGGGCCATTCATGAGGCGAGAGGCGAGTATATCCTGTTCCTTGACGATGATGCCTTTGCTTGCAGGGACTGGATTCGCCAGATCGTCAGTGTGTTTGAGATGAGCGAGAGTATCGGTTGTGTCGGTGGCAAGATTGATCCGATCTGGGAAGTACCCGAGCCGATGTGGATTCCACCGGAGAACAGGTCACTGTTCACGATTCTCGATTTTGCAGATGAAGTCACTGAAATGAAGAGTCCCTATATTCCATTTGGCGCCAATGTGGCTTTTCGTTTATCCGTCTTCGATCAACTGGCTCCCTTCCGTGAGGACCTTGGAAGAGTGGGGAACAATCTTCTCTCCAGTGAAGAGAGTGAGTTAATTGCAAGAATCCGAACGAAGTTCAAGGTATATTACACGCCGTATGGCGCGGTACAACATAAAGTAGCCAAAGAGCGAACGACGAAGAACTGGTTTCTGCGCCGAATCTATTGGCAGGGTGTGAGTGATGCCATTCGGGATCAGGATCGTGGTGTTGTGCGTACGGCCAAACATGGCATTAAGCTGGCACAAGGGATTACGACGGCATTGATCTACATCTATAATGCAGATCGGTTCACACGTCAGCTTGCCAAAGTATGTTACAGAAACGGCATGATCGTTGGGTCGCTTCGTCAAAACAGTAAGGGATGAGGATCGCTATGGCGCAAGTTGCACTTCGCAAAGTATTCAGAGGAAACGGCTTAATGAGTGCCATATTTCAGACAAGTGGAACCAATCTGCTCGTCATGACACTGACGATGCTGTCTTCCATTTTGACGTCACGCATGTTCGGTGTAGAGGGAAAGGGCGCATTCTCGGCCATCTTGTTCTGGCCAGCGCTTTTAACCGGATTGGTCGGTTTCGGACTGCCAACTTCTATCATTTATAACATCAAACAGAGCGCAACCGAGAAGAGTGCACAGTATGTTCGATTAAGCTTTCTTTTTCAAGTTCCGGTGTGCATCATCATTGGTATTGTGGCCTGGTTTGGATTACCGTTCTGGCTCTCCAGCTTTCCGCCGGAGGTTGTGCAGATATCCAGATGGTATACGATTGCTACGGTTCCTGTACTCATTGTCATCAATCTCATATCAGCCCTCTCGCAGAGTCGAGAGAAATTCGCTGTATATAATGGTATCCGGTTAATGATCCCCCTGTTTAATGTAGGCGGGCTTTTTGTGTTATGGGGCCTGGGTATGCTGAGCATTCAGCTCGCGGCTGCGATCTATTTTGTAACCAGCTTCTCAGTGGTGGCATGGGCTATCTATGCCAACCGTAATGAATTAAGACTGAGATGGTTCAAGGATCGGGTGGACCAGAGTTCGGCCAAGAAGCTTTTTGGTTATGGCAGCAAGGTGTATGGCGTTGAATTACTAGGAACATTGTATACCCAGTTCGATAAAATCATTATCTTGGCTTTGCTCACCCCGCGTGATTTTGGATTGTATTCCGTTGTATTTGCGCTGTCCCGAATCTACAATGCAGTTCAAACGGCGATCAGTAACGTTGTTTTCCCAAAAGTGACCGGATTACCCCAAGAGCAGATTATTCGAACGGTCGGCAGAGCCTTCCGCATCTCGCTCATGGTCATGATGATCATCGTTATACCGACCATGTTTGTGGGGAACTACCTGATGGGTCTTCTGTTTGGCTCCGAATTTCTGGAAGCGAGCGTCGCATTTTATATTTTGGCAGTTGAATGCATCATTGGTGGTGGCTCCTGGATTCTGGCATCCGCCTTCAATGCACTTGGTCGACCAGGGCTAGTGATGATCAGACAACTTATTGCACTCTCGGTGACGGTGGCCTTGTTCTTCGTGTTCACCCCGCTGTGGGGGCTCAACGGAATTGCGTTTGCCTTATTGATCGGGTCCATTGTACGAATGGTGGTCACTGTGGCCGCGATGAAGATTGTATTTAAGGTGAAGTTTGCCGCCATGTTCTATGACAAGGAAGATCTGCCGTTTCTCTATGAAAGGTTAAACAAAAAAAGAAGAAGAGTCACCCAAGGAGGAGATGGAGATGCTGGGCACTAACAATATTCATCCAATGGAAGAGTTGAAGGGACATTTACGTCAGATTTTGAAGGTCATTCCACCGCGTACCGAGATCTATTATCTGGATTACCCGGTGCACAGTAATGGTGGAGACTTGTTGATCATGAAAGGTACTGAAGCGTTCTTCCGAGATCATGATATTCAAGTGCGTGCCAGATACAGCATTCTGGATTGCCCTTTGTCTCTTAAGGTTCCGGAAGGTATCACGATTGTGTTGCACGGGGGAGGTAACTTTGGTGATCTGTACCCTGCCCATCAGAAATTGAGAGAACGAATGATTGCCCAGCATCCGAATCACCGGATTGTCATTCTGCCTCAGACGATGTTTTACAAGAGTGATATTGAATTGAAAAAGACAGCCCAAGTATTCAATCGTCATAAGGATGTGCACTTTTTTGTCAGGGACACCTTATCTTATGAGATAGCGAGTAAAGAGTTTCAACAAACGAATGTGTACCTTTCTCCGGATATGGCGCATCAGTTGTGGCCTCTTAAGTCCAAGAGCCAGCCTAGTGCAGAGATGTTGTATTTCTTCCGTAAAGACATTGAGAAGACTCAGAATCAGGTGCATTACGAATCCGTCAGTGGACCCAAGGCCACGTTTAAAGACTGGGAGACATTGTACAACCGCGTAGACCGCAAGATCATTCGCATGATTACATCCCGGTTGAAGTCAGGGAAAGGCAGCTCTTTTGCCCGCTGGTTGTGGTACAAATACTCTGATCGGATGGTACATACGGCCATTAAGGAATTCAATAAATACCAGACCATCACGACATCTCGTCTGCATGGACATATTCTGGCCTGTCTCCTGGATCAACCGAACATTCTGCTGGATAATTCGTATGGCAAGAACTCGAATTATTATGCGGCCTGGACGAAGAACAATCCGGCAGGCAGACTCGAGTCCAATCAGACCAGCACATATAACAAGCCAACCGAGACCGGCAAGGGAGCGAGTACGGTTGTGCTCTCGGATGGTGCAGCCCTATGAGAAGTATTCTGTTATCCGGCGGTTCTGGCAAGCGTCTCTGGCCGTTATCCAACGATTCCAGATCCAAGCAATTTCTTAAAGTACTCCATGGGCCTGAGGGGAATCCGGAATCCATGGTGCAGCGGGTATGGCGACAGCTGAATCATGCCGGACTTGCATCACAGGCGCTTATCGCGACCAGTTTGCCACAGGTGGAGATTTTGACTTCACAGCTAGGAGACGATGTAAGACTGGTCGTGGAACCTGAGCGCAGAGATACGTTTCCTGCGATTGCACTCGCAGCATCCTATCTGTATTCCGTAGAGAGTGTGAGTCTGAATGAGACCATTGCCGTCTTGCCAGTAGATCCTTTTGTTGAAAAAGAGTTCTTTGAGGTTCTGGCGACCTTGCCGGAGATGCTTGATAAGTCTGGTGCTGATCTGGCCTTGATGGGGGTCGTGCCGACGTATCCGTCTGAGAAGTACGGATATATCATTCCGCAGCCCGTATCTTCCAAAGAAAATAACAATGAATACGTGAACGTAGCGAAGTTCCAGGAGAAACCCTGCGAATCCGATGCGGCCCTCATGATTGAGCAGGCCGCATTATGGAATTGCGGGGTTTTTGCCTTTAAGCTGGGTTATTTGATTAATCTGCTCATTGAGATGGAACTGCCCATACAGTATGACGAAATGCTGAAGCAATACGGAAGATTGAACAAGATCAGCTTCGATTACCAGGTTGTCGAGAAGGCGAATCAGATTATCGCTATTCCATATAACGGTTTTTGGAAGGATCTAGGGACATGGAACACGCTCACGGAAGAGATGGGAACCTCGGTTGTAGGAAAAGGGTGGATTACGGGAGATTCCCTGAATACTCACCTGGTCAATGAATTGAACATTCCGGTTGCCATATTGGGGTTGTCGGATGTGGTGGTAGCCGTGAGTCCGGATGGCATTTTGGTCAGTGACAAAGAAGCCAGCCCACGGATCAAGGAAATCTTGAAGAACGAGGATCAACGCCCCATGTATGAGGAGCGCAGGTGGGGTTGCTACCGAGTGCTGGATTATACAAGAAACGAAGCCGGCGGCGAGGTTCTTACCAAACGAATCTGCATCAGTGCCGGGAAAAACCTGAGTTATCAATATCATCTGCTCCGCAATGAGGTATGGACGGTTGTATCGGGAACAGGGGAATTGATTCTGGATGGGCAGAGCCGAATGATCGGGCAGGGAGATACGGTGATCATTGACCGGAGTATGCTTCATTCCGTCAGAGCAGTTACAGAACTTGAGATCATTGAAGTACAGATCGGCAGCCAGCTGATTGAGGAAGATATCGTTAGAGTGTCCACCGAATGGCAGGACATTGTTCAGACATATGTGAAGCACGCGTAACCAACACATTAGGACATGGGGGAGATTATGGAATGAATATTACGGTGATTGGCACAGGGTATGTGGGTTTGGTATCGGGCGTATGCTTCTCGGAACTGGGAAATAACGTGATCTGTGTCGACAATAATGTGGAAAAAGTGAATATGCTGACGGACGGTCATGTTCCAATCTATGAACCGGGTCTGAAAGACATCATGAATGCGAATATGAAAGCAGGAAGGCTATCCTTCACCACGAACATTCAGGATGCCATCAGTCGTTCGGATATCATCATTATCGCGGTCGGAACGCCATCCCTGCCGAATGGCGAAGCGAATCTGAGTTTTATTGAGCTTGTCGCGCGAGAAATTGGTTCTTATATGGATAATTATAAAATAATAATGACTAAAAGCACTGTTCCTGTCGGAACCAACGATCGCATTCAGGAATGGATCAGCAGTTTGACGAATCATCCATTCGACATGGCATCGGTACCTGAGTTCCTGCGAGAAGGTACCGCTGTGCAGGATACGCTCTATCCTGACCGGATAGTCATTGGGACACATAGCGAACGGGCGGTTGCCACACTGAAGGAGCTGCATCAGCCATTAACCGATCAGATTATTGTTACGGATATTCGCTCGGCAGAAATGATTAAATATGCATCCAATGCTTTCCTGGCGACCAAGATCTCATTTATCAACGAAATCTCTAACATCTGTGAAAAAGTAGGTGCAGATGTCAGTCGCGTTGCCGAAGGCATGGGATATGACAGACGAATCGGTGCTTCCTTTCTCAAGGCAGGCATTGGTTATGGAGGTTCCTGTTTCCCTAAGGATACACAGGCTCTGATTCAAATTGCAGGTAATGTGGATTATGACTTCAAACTGCTGAAGTCCGTGGTGGAAGTGAATAAAGATCAACGCTTCAACGTAATTCGCAAACTGGAAGACGCGCTAGGCTCACTCGAAGGGAAGGAGATTGCCATCTGGGGGCTCGCTTTCAAACCGGATACCGATGACGTTCGTGATGCTCCAGCGATTGAGATCATTCAGCGTTTGCTTGAGCAGGGGGCAGTGATTCGGGCGTATGACCCCATCGCTACCGAGAACTTCCGCAAAGAGGTGGATTCCCCATCCATTACGTGGGAAGAGCGTGCCATGAACGCGGCGGAAGGCGCAGATGCACTGTGTGTTCTGACCGAGTGGAAAGAGTTCATGGAGGTTAATCTGACAGAGTTGGCAGCGCATATGAATCAACCCATCCTGATTGATGGAAGAAACATCTACGGAGAAGATCAGATCAAAGATACGTCCTTCCAATACTACTCTGTTGGTCGCCCAGGTCTAACCAATATTGATGGAAGAAAAACGGCAGTCATCTGACGGAGGCCTATACCATGAGACGCGGGATCAAAATAACATTAGGTGCCATTTCCCTTATTGCAGTCGTCATGATTGGATATTCTGTGTATCTGTATCTGCATGTTAAATCAGCGGCGGATCAAATGTATGAACCCCGGGAACCTATCAAACAGGTATCCATTGTCGATCAGAGGGGCGGGGGAGATTTTCCTGTGGATATGGAGAATGAAGAGCCTTTTAATGCTTTGATCCTGGGTGTGGATGAGCGTTCCAATGATCGGGGGCGCTCCGACACCATGATTGTATTGAGTGTCAACCCTGCGAAACAATCTGTACTCATGTTTAACATCCCCCGGGATACCAGAACAAGTATTGTAGGACATGGTACAGAGGATAAGATCAATCATGCTTACGCTTTTGGTGGTGTTAACATGGCTGTGCAAACCGTGGAACAATTGCTCAACGTCCCCATACACTACTACATGAAAGTGAATATGGAGGGCTTTGCACAAGTCATCGACATGGTGGGTGGAGTGAATGTGAATAACCCGTTTGCATTTGACTATGAGGATTATCGGTTCGAGCAAGGGAATATTCATCTGGATGGTGAAGCTGCTTTGGGATTTTCGCGGATGCGTTATGATGATCCGAAGGGAGATCTCGGGCGGAATGACCGCCAGCGGGAGATCATCAAACAAGTGCTGAAGAATACGGTCCAGGTATCCAACGTGTTGCAACTGGAGACGTTGCTGGACGAAGTCAGTGCTCACGTCAGAACCGACGTTACATTTGATGAGATGAAGCAGATGTTCTCCAATTATCGTTCGGTACTGGATCATATTGAATCCGTTGAGATTAAAGGCGCGGGCAAGAAAATAGACGGAGTGTATTACTATATCGTGGAACAGTCGGAACGAGACAGGATACATCAGATGATTGAAGAACATTCAAAATGATCGGATAGGGCGGTGAACCAGATGCGTATCTCCAGGCTAATGAAATTGTCCCTGATTGTGCTACTAATGTATATGCTCATGATACCGGCAAGTACCAATTATGTTCAATCAGCTCAAAACTATCAGTGGAATAATATACCTATTGGTGGCGGGGGGTACGTTACGGGGGTGGTCATTCATCCGACTGAGCCTGATCTGGTTTACGCTCGAACTGACGTTGGAGGAGCTTACCGACTGGATGTAACTTCGGGAGATTGGGTTCCACTACTGGATCATTTTGGAGATGAGGACAGCAATCTGTACGGCGTGGATGGAATTGCGCTGGATCAGCAAAACCCCAATGTCGTGTATATCGCTGCTGGGAAGTATGGGAACGTGGGGCCGAGCGATATTCTGAAATCCACAGATCGGGGAGAAACCTGGATTCGAACCGGACTTAATCTTCGGAATGAATCGAATGGAAATATCCATCGAGCTATGGGAGAGAGCATCGCCGTCAATCCCACGAACTCCAATTACCTGCACGTGGGTACACGATATGATGGATTGTACACTTCCAGTGATGGTGCAGCAACGTGGAGCAAGGTATGGGATGTACCGAGCGGGCTGTCCGGTGAGGGAATTCGGAGTGTAGCTTATGGATTGAATCCCGTGACGAAGCAAGGTCAAGTTGTGTATGCGGGGGTTCGCGGCGTTGGTGTGTATAGCAAAGCACCAAGAAGCAATGGGCAGACCACCTGGCAGCTTACCGGGAGAAGTCCCGAATATCCTGCACGTATGACTGTGGCGAAGAACGGGACGTTGTATGTGACCACGGATAATCAAGGCGTTTACAAGTTCAATGGTGTGCAGTGGACGAATATAACACCCAGCTCCAGTTACTCATCTTATTATGGAATCACGATTGATCCCAATAATGATAATCACATCCTGGCAGCCGTTCGAACAGGTGGGGATAATCTGCCCCTGTATCGTTCCGTTAATGGCGGACAGAGTTGGACAACAGTGAGCAAAACGCTGGTATCCAAACCATCATGGTGGACACCCAACATGTTTTTCTCAGCGACATCCAGTATCAAGTTTGATCCACATAATCCGGGCACCGTATACGCTACAGACTGGTTTGGCGTGTACAAGACAGACAACATTAATGGTACAAATGGATTGACTGGAAGTACTGCGAGTACCTGGGAAGCCATTACCGATGGTCATGAAGAAGTCGTTGCGCTGACTGCATCCACACCCCCTCAAGGTGTTTCATTTTTTAGCGGTTTAACAGATCAGATCGGATTTAGACATGAGAATGTATCCGATGTTCCTCTCAATAAAATCCCGCTCGCGGGTATGCGAGAAATTGTAAGTATTGACTATCATGAAGCAAATCCGAATTACATGATATTTCTGGGAAGCAGCGACTGGTATGGTACGACCACACGTTTATTTGTCTCTTCCAATAACGGAGTTACCGTAACTCCAATGAATGTTCCGGCTGGCTCCAAACTGGGGAGGGTCGCCTACTCGGCCATTAATCCGAATGTAATTGTTTATTACCCCCAGACCGGTAATCCGGTCAGAAGCACGAATCGTGGCGCAACATGGCAAAATATGAACGGTGCCCCTTTTCAGGCTATCGGGGGGAATATGGTCTTCGCCTATAATCATCCACTGGCTGCCGATCGCATCAATGGATATAAATTTTATATGTATGCTGCTGGTTATCTGTATCGCTCAACAGATGCAGGTGCCAACTGGTCCAAAGCCAATGCGGTTCGCCTTCCTGTTAATACGGATATCAATACGAGCTCCATTAAAGTCGAGGCTGCACCTGGTGTGGCGAATGCCGTATGGGTAAGTTTGGGAACTGATGGACTATATGCATCGACGAACTCAGGAAATACATTTTCCAAGATCCAGAGCGTACAGAATTCCAAATTATTTGCCTTTGGAAAGGCTCAGCCAGGCAAATTGGTTCCAGCCGTCTATGTATATGGGACCGTAAATAATGTGAATGGATTCTTCCGTTCAGATGATATGGGGGTAACCTGGAACAATATAGGTCCTTTAGGTGCTGGAATTGGGCTTGGTAATGAACCGCAAATTATGGCGGCAGACCGTCAAATCTATGGTCAGGTATATGTAGGTACGAATGGCAGAGGAATGTATGTAGGTTCATTAGAATAAAGAAAGAGATATGAAAGTGGTGATGAATCATATGATGGAGGAGGGTTCCGGGCGCACGAGACAAAGGCATGTTCGAAGAACGTACGGGTTTCTTATAGCTCTGTTGCTGATTGTGATCTGGATTCTGGTCATCTGGTCCATGTCGACCCAATCCTCTCAGCAGCAGGACATTCAGCCCTGGCTTCATAAATGGTCCCAGAAAGTGCAGATTGGCTTCGTACTTCCTGATATTCAATTCACATATGGGGAGTATCAGTATTCACTAAAGCAAAGGCCGTATGATTTTGCAGAGTTCATCTTTCGCAAAAGTGCGCATCTATTTGTATACGCTGTGCTCGCCATGCTTGTGTATGGCGGGCTGCGATACAGGAGAATTCGCATCATGACTTGTATTGTAGCTGCTCTGGCTGTGGTACTTATCATCGCATCCATTGATGAGTATATTCAGCAGTTCAGCCCGAATCGGACAAGCTCGATACGTGATGTTGGATTGGACTTGCTTGGTGGTTGCTGTGGGATTGCCGTATATGCATGGCTTCTGTCCATCACCCGCAGAATCAGAAAAGGAAGGCGTGATTCAGTTCACGATAAGTGATTTCCCAGGAAATGCTGCCTTCAGAACCCGCTTCTAGCTTCTACTTGTCTGCTATCCATCATAAAGTGTATGGAGTAGGACAAGGAGGGGTGTGAGACATGCTGCGAAGAAGGAATAGGAATGCTTTGCTCAAGAAGATAGGCTTCATAGCAATCATTTTGATATTGCTATGGTTGATCGGCAGAACCATTCCGTATTTATTTCGGGCAGATACACCGGATGAAGCTGCTGCTATTGCCGAAGAGTTTTACAAATACGAGCAGTCGGGTGACTTTGGCAGTTCGTGGGAATTGTTTCATCCCCTGATGAAAGAGCGGTTTCCCAAGAGCGCATATGTACAGAACCGAGCACATATATTCATGCAGCATTTTGGCGTGGAGACCTTTGAACTGGAGATGGAAGAGCCGGAGCGTGAGTTTGATGTAACGGTAGTGGATGGCGTGAAGCCATTCTCCGAAGCCTACAGAATCCGGGTTACTCAGACGTACTCAGGAACCTTTGGGCAATTCGATATTGTGCAAACATGTTATCTGGTAGAGGATGGGCATGAGTGGACCTTACTCTGGTATTATCCAGATTCAAAGAATGAGGATAACCCGAAGGAAAATGACAGTGAATGATGAAGCATTGTCGTGAAAGCAACTGGAACTATGGGATAATAATATTTACACATACATTGAACCGAATTGTATCATTTACCTAACATCAAGCTCTGTAAATGCGAGACTTTTGTCGCATTTATGGAGCTTTTTTTGTATTTTACATTATTTCATGGCTCTAAAGCCTTGACATTAGTCCCGGTGTCAAGTAAATTACGAGGTAGATACAAAATGTATCAATTTTCAGCGTCTAACGACAAATAACAGGGACTTCTAAGCTCCTTGTGAGGGGAAGGAATATCATTGATCGAAACGGGCCGCTTTTACTGTGTCAGTTGTGGGATGATTGTGTCGGTCACTAGAAGCTCTGTCGAAATGAAGGAAGAGGGCAATGGAGGCAATCACGTATTTCGCACCGGATTCTACCGGAGTGAGATGCCGCTTGGATGCTGTGAAGCGTGTGTAGTTGAAGCGAAACGTCAGGGGAAATCCCAGTTTGCGGGACAATATACTAAAGATTATGATACACTATGTTCATATGAGAAACGGGCATGAAGTATATGCTCGTCCATGAAGGAGGGGATTGAATGCAGCAGGAGCCGGTCGTCCGGATTCAGGGCGTCAGCAAAATCATATCCTCCCGATCATTGGTCAGTGACCTGACTCTGGATATTTCTCCGGGGCAGGTTTTTGGTTTTTTAGGACCTAATGGCGCGGGGAAAACAACGACGATTCGAATGATGGTTGGACTGATGTCCATTAGTAAAGGCGACATTTTGATCTCGGGACACAGTGTGAAGGATGAGTTTGAACAGGCGGTGGCCCAGGTAGGAGCCATTGTGGAAAATCCGGAGATGTACAAGTTTCTGACCGGGTACCAGAATCTCGTTCACTTTGCCCGCATGTCGCCGGGAGTTACGAAAGAACGGATTGCGGAAACGATTGAACGTGTGGGGCTTACGGCTCGGATTCACGATAAGGTCAAAACCTACTCACTGGGTATGCGCCAGCGTCTGGGTGTTGCACAAGCGATATTACATAAACCGAAGCTGCTTGTTCTGGATGAGCCGACCAATGGTCTGGATCCCCAAGGCATACGGGAACTGAGAGATTATTTGCGTCAGCTTACCCAAGAGGAAGGCATTACGGTCTTCGTATCCAGCCATCTGTTGTCGGAGATGGAACTGATGTGTGATACCGTGGCCATCATCCAGAACGGCAAGTTGATTGATGTAAGAAACCTTCGGGCTGAAGCTGGTTCGGATGCATTAATTGAAGTTGCTTTTGAGCTGAATGATGCTGACCGCGCTGCGGATCTGATTCAGGGTGCTACCGTACAGGGCAATGTCCTGGTGATGCGGGTGTCTCGTGAGCAGATTCCGGATATCAATGCCAAACTGGTTAGCGAAGGGTTTCAGGTATACGGTATTCGTAACGTGACTCACACTCTGGAAGAACAATTCTTGCAAGTAACTGGGGGTGGAGGCATTGGGTAGTTTCGGTAATCTGATATTGAATGAAAATATGAAAATTTTCCGTCGTCCCCGTACCTGGATCATGTTATCGATTCTGGCGCTGATCTCGCTGTTAATGCCAGTGTTACTTCGAGAAGGAATGGGGTCCAATGAAGTCTTGTACTGGGAAGCGGCTGTGACGACCATCCAGATTACGTTTTTCCTGAACACGATCTTCTGTGTCGTGATTGCAGCGGAATCGGTCGCAGGCGAATTCACCTGGGGAACCATTAAGCTATTGCTGATCCGTCCATGGTCACGAAGCAAAGTGCTAGCTTCCAAATACCTGACTGTAGTTGGCTTTAGCATTTTGAGTACATTGCTGGTCATCGTGATGGCGATGTTAACGTCCTATATTCTTTTCTCGCATGATGCTCCGGGTGGAAGCAGTAGTCCGGCTACGAATGCTCTGACGCTATGGGGATATCTGTACGTCGATCTGTTCATTACGCTTGCGATTGCCTTCATGGTATCCTCCGTATTTCGTTCAGGCGCACTTGCGATTGGATTATCCTTGTTCATTATGTTCTCGCAAAGTATCTTCTCACTCATATTCAACCCGGACCGTTATGAGTGGGCCAAGTATGTTCTATTCAACAACATGGATCTTAGCAAATACATGACCTCCGGGGAGGATTTTGCGCTAATGGGTGGTCCGAGTGCAGGAATGACGCTTGGTTTCTCCATTGCAGTTCTCGCCGTGTATTATATTATTTTCATGGTGATTTCCTGGGTAGTATTCAGCAAAAGAGATGTGGCAGGCTAACGCCTGCTTCTTTTTTTTTTGCTCCAATTCTGCTTTGAGAAGAAAAAAGTGTATATTCAGCATCGGCTGTGGCATGACTGTCATTTAAGGGTACTTAGTATCAGTAGCGTTTTTCATAATTCGAATTTCACCGCTCACGGGTACAAGATATAGACGAATAGGATCATTTCGATCTCTATCTTGCTGATTGGAAGACGCTCAGGGGATTTATGAAAAAAGCTCTCATAACTAGATATACATATCACCGCCGCAGTCACTTTGGCAGAGCAGCGCATGGAGGGATCACGTTTCTTGATAAACAACAAGTTCTACCGCATATGCACAGCGATTATTCTGCTGCTGCTCATCGTGTATCTGGGGGATAAAGTGAATTTTATTTTCAGACCCCTGACCTCACTGATTCATATCATCATCATTCCGCTACTGATTGCTGGTTTTTTCTATTATCTGCTGCGCCCGCTCGTCGATTATATGGAAAGGCATAAGATCAAGCGTGCACTGTCGGTTCTGATTATTTATGTCGTGATTGCATTAATGCTTGCAGGTTTCAGTGTGCTCGTATGGCCTTCCCTGCGTGAACAACTGATGAACTTTGTGGAGAATGCTCCAGCGTTGATTGCTTCGCTCAGCGAGCAGTTGGCTGGACTTGAGAATAATCGTTTCATCGCCAAGTATCTGCCGGAGGACTCCGATCTGTTCGCGCGATTATCAGATTATCTGAGCCAAGGAATCACTCAGGTCACTGATTATGTCTCCGGGTTATTCTCGGTGGTATCCAATCTGGTTATTATTTTGGCAACGTTCCCGATCATGCTCTATTACATGCTCAAGGAGGGAAGCAAGTTTGGGACGAATCTAACCTTGTTATTGCCAAGACATTATCGCAAGGATGGAGAAGAAACCGTCCATGAGATCGATGAAGCACTAAGCAGTTATATCGTCGGCCGGGTTATTGTTAATGTAGCCTTGGGGATTCTGATGTACATCGGTTTTCTCATCTTAGGTTTGCCTTATGCATTGCTGCTGACCGTCGTATCCATTATCCTAAACTTTATTCCTTATGTGGGGGCTTTGCTGGCAGCGATCCCGGTCGTTATTGTCGCGTTTATTGAATCACCTTCGATGGCGATCTGGTCACTGGTTATTATTGTGATCGCACAGCAAATTCAGGATAACCTGATCTCACCTTACGTATATGGCAAGCAGCTCGATATACATCCACTGACTACCGTTATCTTGCTTCTCGTAGGTGCCGATCTGGGAAATATCTTGGGCATGATTATCGTGATTCCGTTATATATGATCCTGAAAATTGTAGTTCGCAAAATCCATTATCGGATTGTCGAGGATAAGACGGAACTCTGAATGGAATGTGTAATACAACTCTGTCATGTGTCTCCACTAATGTTTGCTCTTGAATCACATAATATATAATAAGAAGAGCACTTACCCATGTAGGTAAGTGCTCTTCTTATTATATATAAGGTCGCTTTATTTAGCCCGATTAGGCCTTCTTCTCATCTTCGTCAGTGTAATCAGACATGGTCAGTGGTTCCTTGGGAACAACGGCCACTTTGTAGAACCGATTCTTGTCTTTTTCCAGCAAAACAAAAATCAGATTTTCGAAATCATATTCTTCCTGTTCATTCATCTCGGGACGATGGCTGTAGAGCCATCCACCAATGGTGTCCCACTCATCTGCATCCAGGCTGGACATGAACATGTCATTCACCTTCGATAAGGAAACCTTGCCATCCATAATGACATAGTTCTCATTGATGACCTGGATATCCTCTACTTCGTCTGCGTCGAACTCGTCTCGAATCTCACCAACAATCTGCTCAAGTACATCCTCGATAGTTACAATTCCGGAAGTACCTCCATATTCGTCCACCAGCACGGCGATGTGAACGCCATCTTTCTGCATTTTCTTGAGCAAGTCCTTTACAGGAGTTGTTTCGTGAACAGCTGATACAGGCTGAATCAGAGAGGACAGATCGACAGGTTCATCATTTCCGTAAAGTTCCAGGAAGAATTGCTTCGTATTAATGATACCGATGATATCGTCCTTACTCTCATTAACTACTGGAAAACGGGTATATTGCTCTTCACGAATGATCTCCAGGTTTTCCTCGTTTGTTCTATTCACATAAAGGCAGACCATATCGGTCCGGGGTACCATGATTTCTTTGGCTAACATTTCATCAAAAGCAAAGATCCGGCTTACATAACCGAACTCAGCTTGGTTGATTTTACCACTTTCAAAGCTTTCATTAATAATGATCTGCAACTCTTCTTCGGAGTGTGCATCTTCATGCTCGGAAGCAGGTTTGATTCCGAACAGTTTCACCAGTTGGTTCGCTGAGCCGTTTAACAGCCAGATAAAAGGATACATAATTCGGTTAAACCAGATGATAGGTGTAGACGTCAGCAGTGCAACAGTTTCGGCTTTCCGGATTGCAATCGTTTTTGGAGCGAGTTCACCAACCACAACATGCAGATACGTGATGGAAGCAAACGCGATAACAAACGATAAGAATGAAGAAACCGCCTCAGGAATTTGCAAGCTTTCAAACACAGGGTGGAGAATCTTCTCTACCGTCGGTTCACCCAGCCAGCCCAGTCCCAGAGATGTGATCGTGATTCCAAGCTGGCAGGCAGACAAATATCCGTCCAGATTGGCAACGGCTTGTTTAACAGCCAGCGCACGCTTGTTTCCTTCTGCAATCATTTGGTCGATCCGGCTCGGTCGAACCCGCACCAGAGCGAATTCCACTGCAACAAAAAACGCCGAAAGTCCTATCAAAAAAGCAACCATTACTAAATTTAACGCATACCTCTCACTTTCCATTCACTGCTCTTCTCCTTTAGGTAATAAGTTTTTAACGAGTATTATATCTAATTTTACGTAAGAAGACCACCTCCCGACAAAGAAAAGAGGAAGAGTCTGGAAGCGAAAGGGAGCAGATTGCTGTTACCATGCGGTTCTGTTCCATCATTAATTTGATATGTAGAAGGGAACACAGTCAGAATATACACCCAAGGATCAGAAATTACGATTACCAGAAACAAGTATTCTGCATGCTTATGTAAAGTTTTATCTAAGTAAACGTTACGAACAGGGCTGACATTGGGTATCTATGATTAGCTGTAGGCTTAATCGTCAAAGCTGTGTAAGTGAGGAAAACGAAGAGATTGTCACCAAGGGGGAAGCCGGATGTTTTGGCTGGTCATGATATTAATCATATTCATTTTTCAGGCAGCCACCATTTTAATCCTGGAGTTCAGGAATCCGTCAAAAGCGGTGGCTTGGCTATTTATATTGTTTTGTGTACCTCCAATTGGTTTTGTTGTGTATTACTTTGTGGCACAGGACTTTAACAAACGGAAAAAGGTTCGTAAAGCAGGGTCGAGAATTTTCAGAGAAATTCGGGAAACGATTTGGGAACAGGCTTACATTGTGGAAAAGGCAACAGACATGCCGGAGAATCGCTTTATGCACCAACAGCGGTTATTCAACCTGTTGTCTCATCTGTCGGAGAGTCCTATAACGGGATGTAGCAGAAGTCGAGTGCTAACCAATGGCAGAGAGGCCTTCCCGGCCATGCTGAAGGAGATGGAGAAGGCGAAACATCATTTGCATGTGGAATTTTACATCTTTCGGGATGATGCCATCAGTACCAAGTTTCAGGAAGTTATGATCCGCAAGGCACAGGAGGGAGTCAGGGTTCGGTTTATCTGTGATGGATTGGGGAGCCACAAAATGAGCAGGGGGTTTATCCGTGAACTCCAGGACGCTGGCGTCGAATTCCATTACTTTCTTCCTCCACTGATTGCCACTATTGATCGAAGGGTGAATTACCGGAATCACCGTAAAATTATTGTCGTGGATGGAAGGGTAGGATTCGTTGGCGGCATTAATGTGGGGGATGATTACCTTGGGAAATACCCGAAGATAGGGTTCTGGCGGGATACACATGTGCAGCTTGAAGGGGACGCCGTATATTTCCTGCAAAACACATTTCTGAACGACTGGAAGCTGGCTTCAGGTGAGCAGATCACTAAATCTCAATTGATAGATCTCTTTCCACCCCATATATGCAGTGGTCAGGAGCGAATTCAGATCCTGGCCAGTGGGCCTGATCAGGACTGGGATGCCATTCAGGAAATGTGTTTCGGTGCCATCTCCGTAGCCTGTGATCGCATCTATATTACGAGCCCTTATTTTATTCCGGATCCAGCACTGTACGAAGCACTCAAAACCGCCGCTGTCAGCGGTGTTGACGTTAAAATTATTATTCCATACCAGTCTGATTCACGTCTTGTTCATCTCGCATCCGTCTCCTACGTGGAGGAATTGCTTCTGGCTGGGGTAGAGTTTTATCAGTATCGAAAAGGATTCATACACGCCAAGGTCATGATTGTGGATGAACTACTCGCCACTGTAGGGACAGCCAATATGGATATGCGCAGTTTTTTCTGCAACTTTGAACTGACAGCCGTGCTGTTTGAGTCCTCCTCGATGGATCGGCTGGTGGCGGATTTTGAACGTGATCTTTCAGTATCCAGCAAGATCGACCTAAAGGTTTTTCAGGGCCGTTCACGACGGCAAAAAGGGGCAGAAATACTTTCTCGGATGCTTTCTCCGCTTCTTTAGCCGATTTAGGCCAGATTTCTGAAGATAAGTTCACTTTTTGTGAATTTATCTTCTTTTTGCTAACTATTTTGCTCAAATTTGATCTTTTATGATATAATAGATATATAAATCATGTCTTGGCGAAGGAGGGGAGTCTGCGGGAAAACAGGCTCCCTTTTGCTCTCTTTTGAAAGTGTAAACCGGAATTAAGACAATCTTGAATCCATTTCATATAGCCTTTAGGTGCTTGTGCTCGTACTGACAGGGTATGTATAGAATCCATTTTTTGTTCTCTATATGTAAGTTCCCCGTGGAGTATTTAAATGATTTATGAAATGGATTCACATACTGATCCAACGGGGGGGATACCATGTCCAATGTAACGGTTAAAGAACTGACATCCAAGCCTGACCGGGGCGTCAAAAGCTCGGTGTTTACATTAAAGTTGCTGCAACGTATTATAATGATTCTGATTGGTGCTGCACTGATGGCTGTATCACTTGAAATATTCCTTGTGCCCAATGGCGTCATTGATGGGGGAATTACAGGGATTTCGATTATGGTGTCAGAGCTAACGAATCTGCCACTCGGACTATTCCTGACCTTGCTCAACCTGCCATTCCTGATCCTGGGTTACAAGCAGATTGGTAAAACATTTGCGTTATCCACATTGCTGGGGATCGTGGTCATGTCCATCGGGACTTCATTATTGCACCATGTTCCTGCATTAACACCAGGAGAGCCATTGCTCGGAGCTGTATTTGGCGGATTGATCCTGGGTGTGGGGGTTGGACTCGTGATTCGTTCAGGTGGTTCACTGGACGGCACGGAGATTGTGGCCATCCTGCTGAGTGAGAAGTCACCGTTGTCTGTAGGACAGATCGTATTGTTTATTAACGTATTTATTTTCGCTGGAGCAGGATTTGTATTCGGCTGGCCGAATGCCCTGTATTCCATGATTGCATATTACATTGCGATGAAGATGATTGATATCGTGAATGAAGGACTTGACCAGTCCAAATCGGTATGGATCATTAGTGAGAAGTATCGTGATATCGGTTCAGCCCTGACAGACCGTCTTGGTCGTGGTGTAACTTTCCTCGATGGAGAGGGCGGATTCAGCGGGGACGAGAAGAAGATCATTTTTGTCGTGATTACCCGACTGGAAGAAGCGAAGCTGAAGACCATCGTTGAAGACTGGGACCCGCAAGCCTTTGTGGCTATCGGTAACATTCATGATGTGAAGGGCGGACGTTTCAAGAAAAAAGGCATCCATTAGCGATCCTCATACGCGTGAATAATAATAGCCGACACCCTTGTAATGAGGGAGTCGGCTATTTTTTTTTCAAGTGCTTGAGAATATGCTCAACGGGTTGGGGGTCAACGGCTGCGATCAAATCACCTGTTGTATTCAGTCGTTCAATAATGTTCATCAGATGATAATCCTGAATGGAGACATTCTTACGAACCTCATCCCAGGTCAGTGGAGTAGAGACAGTGGCGCCGGATTTGGCACGTGGCGTATAAGGAGCTGCCAGGGTTTTGCCACCGTAATGCTGAAGGTAGTCAAAATAAATCCGGTCTCCACGGTCTTTTTTGAGTCGTTCCAGTGTGAACAGATCCGGGTGCTTCTGAGTGACATATTTGCCTACAAAATATCCGATATCCCGCAATTCATCAAAGGTTACACCCTGAACAATCGGAACGATAATCTGAACGCCTGTGGCGCCTGAAGTTTTGGGAATGGACCGCAGACCAAGGGAAGTTAGGGTTTCGCCAACGATGAGTGCAGCTTGCATGATCCGGGGTTCATGTTCCTGAGAGGGGTCCAGATCAATCATCCATTCACAGGGCAGAGTGCTTCCGATCGCATGCAGGGAAGGATGGAATTCAAGTGCAGCCAGATTGCCAAGCCATAACAATTCGGGTAGACCATTCATGACCACATAGCGGATACCGTCATGTACTTCAGTCCGAACGTAATCCGGGACAGGTTCAGGAGCATTTTTTTGATAGAAAAATGTCCCTCCAGCGCCGTGAGGATACCTTATGGTGGTGAGCAGTCGATTGCTTGTATACGTGAGCAGATACGGAGCCAGGGCAGCCAGCTTTTGCAGATAGATGGCTTTGGTGACACCCGCATCCGGCCATAACAGCTTGTCCGGGTTCGTGACCGTTAGCTCAGTGCCTTCTATTATGATGGTTCCTTGGATCTTGGGGGCCATAACAGAACACCTCCTATATGCTTAATGAATTATTGAAACATGGGCTGAAACACGAGTGCAGCGAACTCTTCATCATGGAAGAAGCTGGTTCGCCAGGCAATCCTCGCGGGTTACATCCGCGAAGGTCTGAATACTGGGGTGACGCAATGTGCGATGATGTGTCAGTTCCATATATTGAACTTTTACACCTATTCGTGGTTCAACCCAGGTGGTCTCCGCACTGCGCTCAGGTATATTATGAAATGGCCTGTCCTGCCTGATCAGAGGTTCGATCTGATGCGTAAGTTCCCGCCATGTATTGGAATTGAGCTTGCCAGTCCCGACATGACCAATATAGACAAAATCAGGCCCATCATATACACCAATCGCGACGGCATTCACGATACCGCTCCGGTAAGTGACACCCCCGATCATGGCATATACATCATGCATGATTTTGACCTTCTGCCAGCGCTGATCCTTGCCCTGAATGCCATAGCTGCTTGTTAGATCCTTGCAGACGATTCCTTCCATTTGGTGCTGTCTCATGACCGTAAGCAGGGAAGCCGCATCAAGGGTATTTGTTACCTCTTGAACGTGTGGAGCCGTGTTGAGAACCTCGTGCAACAGACGTTGTCGATCGGCCAATGGCTGATCTGTGACCCATTTCCCCTCATAGAACAGGATATCAAATACCATATAAGTAACCGGAATCTGGTGTACAGCTTGGGCGATACCTTCGGGCCTGCTCATACGATCCCGCCGCAGAACGTGATAAAACGAAGGTTTTCCGGTGTTAGGGTCCAGTGCAATCACTTCTCCATCCAGAATATACGAGGAACCAGAGCATAGATTACGTGGTGTTACCAGCTCGGGATATTGAGCGGTTCGTTCATGTAATCTGCGATTCACGAGGCGCAGCTCCTGCCCATCCTCATAGGCAAGCATGCGAACGCCATCCCACTTCACTTGAGCAATCCATTGCGGTCCTGTGGGTAAGGTATCCCGGGATATGGGTTCGAACGGAATCAACGGTTTGAACATGGAGAACTCCTTTCTCGTACTAACCCGTTGGCACAGGTTAATTGGAAAGCTTGTTATATTTTCTGAAACGGGACTTCATATGATGTACCAGAATGAGCACTAACGGAAGCGCAATGCCACAGGTCAGATCCCAGTCAATCCAGTATGGGATGACCACTTTGAGATAAAAGATCTCGTTCGGAGCAATCAGAATGGACATGGCGAGAATAAGCATGGAGCTCGGCAGGATCAGTGAACGATAACTGGACAAGCGAAACAGGTGAGCGATGCCCAGAACAAAACTGTAGAAGAACAGCGCGGTTTTGAAGAACACGGCTATAATCCAGACCGATGCCATAAAGGCCTCAATCCGTTGCATGAAGTTTCCGATATTGATCTTCTGTGAAAGGTTGAATGAGGCGAACCAGTGATGCTGTGTCATCCATGGTCCCATAACAAGCAGACACATACTCAGCGTGAGTGTGAGTAACAATCCGCCAATCGTACCCGCTAACAGGATGTCCTTCTCCAGATGGGGTTCATTTTTGGTGTAGGGAAAGAGCATCATGAAGATGCAAAGCTCACAGTAGGGATATGTGAGTACAGCGACAAAACCTTTGAGTGGATCAAGCAAGCCACGTGAAAGCACAGGTTGGATGTTGGCCAAATGTATACGGGGGATTAGACACACCGTCAGAATAAGCAGAAACAACACGACCAGAGGAAGAAAGACCTCCGCACTCTTGCCGATGCTCTCCAGACCCGTTAGAAGTCCCCAGACAAGCGCACACATAAAAGCCAAATGCAGAACCATCAGTGGAGATTCCGGCAAGATATGGGTAGACATAAAATCGCCAATTTCCCTAATGAACGTTGAGGTGCTGATCAGGAAATAAAAGAGATAAAAAGAGCTGAACAAGGCCCCAATCCAAGGTCCCAGTGTACGAAGGGCATTCTGGATCAGATTCAATCGGGGATGCAGTTTGTAGGTAACAAGCATAATGAAGAGTATGCCGAAGCCGCCTGCGACTCCCAACAAGGCTGATAACCAGGCATCCTGCTGTGCGTAGGATGTAATCATGGAAGGAAAGACCAGAATTTGCTCGCCAATCGTGCACAGGAACATTAGTGAAGCGAGCTGCCTAACAGTTAAGCGCCCCTTTTCAATCATAAGGTATCTCCTTAACGTATCTTGTCTGTGTATATGGATAGGATGCGCCAATTGTGCCATTTTTATAAATAGGCAACCAAAAAGCCCGGATAGCCGATCTCTCTGTGATGTAGAGAAAACAGCTATCCGGGCTTGCTCATGTGACCCGTGAGCGATTGGAATCGAATGATGAAGAATACTGGATGTTAGTTAAATTAACTGTAACGCGCAAACAAGATCAGTTTGCAGTGGTTAGACGTACACGGATGTTCTGTGGGTCTACCGTAAACCAGGTACCCTCCACTTGTGTAACGGCTGCGCCGGATTGACGCAATTGCTCAAGTGCCTGTTCAACTTCTTCCTTTGTGGCGTAAACAATGGTGAAGTAGTCGATTCCAGTAGCGTTATCTGGATTGACAGGTGCGTTCGAACCTGCCCAGATATTAAGTCCCAGATGGTGATGATAACCGCCTGCGGAAACAAACAGCGCAGACATGTTGGCGAAGTTGCCCACGATATCGAAACCAAGTATACCGGTGTAGAAGTTGCGAGACTCTTCCAGGCTACGGACATGGAAATGTACGTGACCAATGACTGTGCCAGCAGGCAGCCCCTGCCAAGGTTCATTCTCCGATAAGGCAAACAGACTTTCTACATCCACAGGATCACTTGCCATCACGTAATTATTGTCGCGATCCCGTTTCCAGGTATCACGTGCCCGGTCAGCATAGATCTCAATCCCGTTCTGATCGGGATCGGCGATATAGAAGGCTTCACTGACGAGGTGATCGCCTTGTCCGATTTCGATACCGGATGCGGCCAGATTACGAAGAGCAAGACCCAGGGACTTGCGGTCCGGCAACAGGATGGCGAAATGATACAAGCCGGCGTGTGAGCGTTCAGGCAGGGTAATTCCATCCGTCAACTCTTCCAATCGCAGCAGGGACTGTTTTCCGTCGGCTGTTAATGTAGCTACTTTTCCACTCCGTTCCAGTAATCTCAGGCCAACCACATCGGTATAAAACTGGATCGAACGGTCAAGGTTCATAATTCGTAGACTCACTTCACCCAGATGGGTTGTGGCAGGGATTTGATACGTCGTATTCATGATTGTTTCCTCCTGATTATTCGATAATATGGCTAATTCTTTGGTTCGTATATGAGTTGGAATTGGATTGTTGGATTGCACTTGGCTGAAGTGAAAGTGCAGGTTAACTGTATATTCATAAATAAGTTACTTTTCATAAGTTAATATAAAATATAAATCACCTTTCGTCAATCGTATTCGCAAATATAGCTGATGTTTTATTGACAAGAATTGTTCCAATTCGTTCTGTAAAACAAAAAAATCCGACTGCGAAGCCGGACCTGAGTTGAACTCATTACATGGCATATAACGGAATCGTTCTTGCCTAACCGACAATCAAACCTTTGGTTTGGGTGTGGCCTTTTTTCTTTTGGCTGGAGCAGGTGCATCGGATTCTCCCCCGGCAACAGCTTGAGCGGGCGCTTTACGTGGTGCACGTTTCTTGGGCTTGGCGGTTGTTGTCCCGGGGTCCGTTGGGATGGGCTTCACAGCCTCGATGCTTGCCTGCAATGCAGCCATCAAATCCATCACATTGGCTTCAGGTTTGGCTGGAGCAATCTTGATTTCTTCGCCTGCCACTTTGTGCTGGATAAGATCTAGCAATTTGCTGCGATAGTCATCGTTGTATTTACCGGGCTCAAAAGGCGTAGACAGTTGGTCAATCAGCAGCTTTGCCATCGTGAGTTCTTTCTCGTTCACGTTCTGCACCTCTGGCAGGTTAGGAACCTGGGAGACAGGACGAATCTCGTCCGGATAGAAAATCGTCTCCATGGAGAGGCAGTCTTCCAGTACACGTATGGCAGCGAGACTGCTCTTCGAGCGGATGGAGATTTTGGCGATGCCGATCTTGCCGGTATCCCGCATCGCATTCATCAACAGCTGGTAGGCATTACCCCCGGCCTGATCGGGCGAAAGGTAATACGTTTTCTGAAAATAGATCGGGTCGATTTCAGTCAAGTCGACAAAATCCAGTATGGTAATGGTTTTGCTGGTGGAATCATTTAACGCTTCCAATTCTTCTTTCTCGAATAGTACGAACTTTCCCTTTTCATATTCATAGCCTTTGGTGATCTCTTCCCACTTCACATCCACTTCACAGGAGGGACATTGACGAACATAAGCGAGCGGACTGCCGCAGACTTTATGGATGTAGCGCATGGAGATGTCTTTGTCTTCGGTAGCCGAGAACATTTTGACAGGGACATGCACAAGGCCAAAACTGATTGCGCCTTTCCAGACGGTATGCATAGAACGGCTCCTTTCGAAAGGTTGTTCAAAAATTCCGCTTTTGATTACGAATCATGCCTGACGGCATGATCAGCATCGAATATGAAATTCAGCCGAAATAAGCGGGAGGCTTACGAAGTATGTTTCCTTTGGAAACATTGTAGCTGCTCACGTAGTTTGCTTACGCTCCGCTGCTCCATTTCTAGCTTTATTCCATCTTCTCGGTACTGAAAACCGGACTTTTTGAACACGGATTTATATTCAATAGTATGGGCATCTGGCGCGAGGGATAATCGTCTTCTGAACGAATGAATTCGTATGCTTCGGCGAGACTCGGGGATGATAACAGAAACATGCTTGAATTCCGACAGGAAGATGGGCATGGGATAGGTAGTCATTCTCACAGCAGATATGCCGGGAGGTGCAATATGAAGAACAGACGGGATGAGGAAGAAGCTCACAAGCATGCATTTTCTCCATATCCTCTTGCCGAAGCCGAAAGCGCTGAAGAATTCTATACACCTGCTACAGCTGTGAATTGGGAAGCGGTCACTTCGGAAGAATTACCTCTCGACCGGGAGTCGTTCATGCTCGACATTGACCGGATGGTGAATGAAGGGTTAGGGGGGGGACAAGTTACGGAAGATAACGGTTATATTGGTGATAGCACAACAGACACCATGATTAGGGAAGACCACGAAGATCCGGAAGGGGAGTATGAATAAAATGATGGATGCGAAGCGCGCCAAGGCGATCTATGATTCGAAGGATACCATTGCTGTTACGCTGGAAGGTGATCCAGTCTGGATCGAGAGTGTGGATGAAGCCAATGGCATGGCAACCGTTCAGGTGGGCAGTAACCCGGGAAATACCCATACGGTACGTGTGGATCGTTTGGAGGAGTAGTGACAGGTAGCGTGCAGTCATGGAGAAATCGTTGAATCAATGTTAGCCAAAAGAAACGAATCACCTGGCCGGTACCGAGAGGTGCCGGTTTTTTTGTTGTACCCGTTAATGAACGTTTGTCATCCGCTTGGTTCCTTCGATGTTGCGGGGGAAGAAAGGGACCGATATAATAAGGTTCAAAGTGATATCAGGCGGCTGGACCGCCAAAGGTGGGGCGTATATTGAATCAGACGCACGAGCAGTGGGTGTATCAATCCCATGGCATTGCAGATACAGAATTGCTCGCGTCCGCACTCGCCAGACTGGCAAACGCCGGTATGGTGATTGCTCTGGATGGTGATCTGGGCGCGGGAAAAACGGCATTTTCACAGAAATTTGCCTGGCATTTGGGTGTACGTGATGTGGTGAGCAGTCCCACATTTACGTTAATTAAGGAATATGAAGGGCGTCTGCCCTTGTATCACATGGATGTATATCGCATTTCGCTGGAAGAAGCGGATGAGCTTGGACTTGATGAATATTTCTATGGAGCTGGAGTGAGTCTCGTGGAATGGTCGAGTATCATTCCCGAATTGCTGCCGCATGAGCACTTGCATGTGCAGATTGAAACAACGGGCCTAGAGGATCGAACGATTACACTGGATGGGTACGGCGAGACTTATGCAGCCATGTGCCGACAGTTCAGACAGAATGGAGTCAAATGATGATGGAAGATTTACAAAAAGAGCCGCGTCAGCGGTTTTTGGCGTTGGATACGTCCACCGCAGTGATGGCAGCTGCGATGATGGAGGATCATGCGCTTCTGGAAGAACGCAATGAACGGGCCGAGCGTAACCATTCGGTACACGTTGTACCGGTGATGGAGCAGCTGCTGGCCGCCAGCAGCACACAGCCAGGTCAGCTGGACGGCATTGCTGTCGGCATCGGCCCAGGCTCGTACACGGGCATCCGCATTGCGGTGACCGCGGCGAAGACGCTTGCCTGGGCGTGGGACATCCCCGTAGCCGGGGTGTCCAGCCTTCAGGCCATCGCCTGGGGCGGCTGGCACAGCGGCCTCGCTGCCAAGGCGGAAGCTGCGGCAGAGGATGCCGCAGCAGGGGCTGGCGGAACGCCATCCGCGGACCAGGGCAGCACAGGTGCTACCCCTGTCCACTGGATCGTTCCGCTCGTGGATGCACGGCGCGGTCAAGCATATACCGCGCTGTTTGCCTCCGCCGGGAGCGATGCTCCCCGGCGTCTGGCGCCTGATGCCATCCGCAAGATGGACGGATGGCTGGAAGCCCTCGCCGCCCGCATGGCGGAGGCGGCGCCGGAAGAGCGGCCCGCAGCCGTCTGGATCGTCGGCGAGACGGGCCCGCATGCTGCGGCAGCGGCGGAGCTTCGCTGCCCCGCAGGAACGGCGCTCCAGCTCGTACCTTATGAGCTGGAAGGCCGCTGGGTTGGGCGCCTTGGCGCCGCCGCGCTGCTTGCAGGTCAGCGTGATGACGTGCATGCGCTGGTGCCGAACTACACCCAGCTGTCTGAAGCGGAAGCCAATCTGCTGCGCAAAGACTAAAAGAGGTTGTTCAAAAAGTCCGCTTTTGATTACGAAGGATGCCTGGTGGCATCATCAGCATCGAATATGGAATTCAGCCGAAATGTCCGTTGCTCACGTAGTTTTCCCTACGCTCCGCTACTCCATTTCTAGCTTCATCCCATCTTCTCGGTACTGAAAATCGGTCTTTTTGAACACGCATTAAAGGGGAGGGGAAGCAGATGGACAACGTGGCGAATAACAAGCAGGAAGCAGCGCTTCAGTTCAGGTTCATGACACTCGCGGATATTCCCGATGTGATGGAGATTGAACATGAAGCCTTCACCCTGCCCTGGACGGAAGAAGCATTTCAAAATGAGTTGACACATAATCATTTTGCTAAATATATGGTGATGGAATTGGAAGGCAAGGCCATTGGTTATGCCGGAATGTGGACGATTATGGATGAAGCCCACATTACCAATATTGCAGTCAGGGGAGCTTACCGTGGACGCAAGCTTGGTGAAAAGTTACTGGACGAAATCATGAGTACAGCAGCTTATCTCGGCATGGAACGAATGACGCTGGAGGTCAGAGTCTCGAACATCATTGCCCAGCGTTTGTATCAGAAAAAAGGGTTTGAATCGGCGGGTCTTCGTAAAGGGTATTACTCCGATAATGGGGAAGATGCGATGATTATGTGGGCGAACTTGCCACCTGCAGGCCGGAGCGGCGAAGAGGAAGGAAGCGTACTGGATTCATGAACGAACTCAACGAAAAAATAAATTCTGCACCATCCTATATTTTGGCGGTGGAGACAAGCTGTGATGAAACATCGGTAGCTGTAGTTAAGGATGGGCGGGAAGTGCTGTCCAATCTGATCTCAAGTCAGATCGAGACCCATAAGGCATTCGGCGGCGTTGTACCTGAAGTGGCTTCACGCAAGCATGTTGAAGTCATTACACTGATGCTGGAACAGGCTATTGAGCAGTCTGGCATTCGTCCGCGTGATCTAAGTGCAATTGCCGTAACACAGGGGCCTGGGCTGGTCGGAGCACTGCTGGTGGGTATCGTTGCGGCCAAAACGATGGCGATGGCCCTGGGCAAACCGCTCATTGGTACACATCATATTGCCGGGCATATCTATGCCAACCGACTTACCCATGAACTGCAATATCCGGCGATGGCACTGGTCGTGTCAGGTGGACACACGGAACTCGTGCATATGGAATCCGAGGGTAAGTTCAAACTGATTGGTCGTACACGAGATGATGCTGTAGGCGAAGCGTATGACAAAGTAGCGCGTGCATTGGGCTGTCCATATCCGGGAGGTCCGCATGTGGACCGGATGGCGTCGGAAGCGGAGAATGTGGTGCCATTACCACGGGTATGGCTGGAAGCGGGTTCGTACGATTTTAGTCTCAGTGGTCTGAAGTCTGCTGTACTGAATGCGCTCAATCAGGCTAAAATGCGCGGCGAAACATTAGAGCCATCTGCGGTTGCACGTGGTTTTCAGGAAGCTGTCGTTGAAGTATTGGTGGAAAAAGCCGTGAGAGCAGTTCGTGAGTATGGTTCACGTCAACTGTTATTATGCGGTGGTGTAGCAGCTAATCGGGGATTGCGCTCGGCATTACAGGAGCGGTGCACGAAGGAAGGGCTTGAACTGTTAATCCCGCCAATGGAATATTGTACGGATAATGCGGCCATGATTGGAGCTGCTGCTTATCTGAAATGGCAGCGGGGAGAAATCTCGGAATTTGATGCCAAAGCAGATCCGGGACTTTCCCTGGAGGAATGGTCCGTTAAGTCCATATAAACAGGCAGTTTGAGATTAAGAGTTGACAGCTTGGATGTGAAGAATGTATATTAGTTACAAATTTAAACAGGAATTCAGATTCCTGAACTGATAAACGCAATGAACAGGAACAGTAAGGTCATTCCCGGTCTTAGAGAGCTGCGGTGTGGTGCAACGCAGTCGAAGGAAACCTGAAACTCACCTGGAAGCGGAACGATGGAACACGGTGACTCCCCGGGAGAATCCGAAGGCCGATCATGGCCCAAAGTACATGGTTACGGGTTGCCTCCGTGAATGGGCCTTTGTCGGTAGGACTGTTATTACAAGGATTGACCGACAATAACTGAGGGGGCTTTCAGGCTGCTTCAAGTGGATCCGGATGTGCGAAAGCATTCAGGGGTCTCTTGAATGAACAGGAAGAAAGTCAACAAGAGTGGTACCGCGAAGGTGAACAGCCTGTCGTCTCTTGCATTATTGCATGAGGTGGCAGGCTTTTTTGATATCTAAAAGGCTGAAGAAAGTTAGGTTCATAACATAAATGTGATGAACGGGAGCAGTAGAACGATAAAGCGCTCAGAGAGCTGCGGGGTGGTGCGACGCAGTGGCTGGAATCATTCGAATCTCGCCCGGGAACAGGGTTGTGGAAGCATGGGGACGATATTACTCGTCCAGTTGTTCTAATGGACAACGTCATGTGATTACATAGCAACGGTTAACCCCCGTTATAGGGTGTTTCTCCGAATTCCAGTGGTGTTGTGCTTGCAACACAATCCAGCGGATCTCGGAGACGACGAGGTGGATGGAGTCCGGCGCAAGCCTGGCACATCAAGCGAGAGTGGTACCGCGGAGGGGATAATAACCCGCCGTCTCTTATATGAGATGGCGGGTTATTTGTGTTTGCTGCCAGCAGCAGGGTGGGCAATGGAATGAACCATATGGAGCTTAAAAAGTCAGAAGGTCAGGGTGTAAGTCGACGTACACTCTGTTGTAATGAGGAACAGGATGAACATTTTACAATTTGATGGAGGTTGATGAATATGACAACGACTAATAATAAACGCATGATTGAAATTTTTGATACAACGCTGCGTGATGGAGAACAGGCACCGGGAGCAAGTCTGCAACCTGAGCAAAAGATCGAACTGGCTCACCAACTGGCTTCTCTGGGTATCGACGTCATTGAGCCTGGATTCCCGATCTCTAGTCCGGGTGAGTTCGCGGCGGTTCAGGCGATTTCGAGACAATTGCAGAATGTGGAGATCTGTGGATTCGCACGTGCAGTCAAAGGCGATATTGATGCAGCGGTTCAAGCAACAGCGGATGCAGAACGGCGCCGAATTCACCTGTTTATCTCTTCTTCGGATATTCATATTGAGCATCAGCTGCGTCGTCCGCGCAGTGAAGTGGTGGCTACGGCCCGTGAGATGGTGTCTTATGCACGACAGTTCACGGACATTGTAGAGTTCACCGCGATGGATGCGGCTCGGACGAAGATGGATGATCTGATCGAGATGGTCGAAGTAGCGATTGAAGCAGGGGCAAGCATTATCAATCTGCCGGATACCGTGGGTTATGCTCTGCCACATGAGTATGGAGAGATGTTCCGCCGTGTACGTGAGGGTGCAAGAGGCGGCGATCAGGTTCGCTATAGTGCCCACTGTCATAATGATCTGGGCCTGGCCGTAGCGAATAGCCTAGCTGCCATTGCCAATGGTGCTTCGCAGATTGAAGTGACCATTAATGGTATCGGAGAGCGGACAGGGAACTGTGCGCTGGAAGAACTGATCATGGCGCTGGAGACTCGGGGAGATGCGATTGGGGCGACATCCAACATTAAGCTGAACCAACTGTATGAGACCTCTCGTCAGATCAGTCGGGCAATGCACTTTCCGATTGCTTACAACAAGCCTGTGGTGGGGCGTAATGCATTCCAGCATGAATCCGGCATCCATCAGGATGGTCTGTTGAAGAATCGGAACACCTATGAGATTATGGACCCGGAAGCGCTGGGGATTCCGCGCAGCATGATTATTCTGGGCAAACACTCTGGTCGTCATGCCCTGAAGGATCGGGTTCGCAAATACGGTTTTGAGCCGGATGAGCAACAGATGGAGCAATTGTATGAGGTGTTCAAAGAAACCGCAGACCAGCAAAAAGTGGTCAGTGACGACCAGTTATTGCAGATGGTTAGCCAGACCATGAATATTCCTGCACAGGATTACGAGCTGGTTGAATTGCAGGTGACCGCAGGCAGCATGACGGATCGAATGGCCGCCGTTCGCATTCGCACAAGCGCTGGAGAACAGTCTTACTCTGCCGTTGGCGGGGGCCCGGTGGATGCGACCATTCGTGCGATTGGTCAGAGCATTTCCGATGATATTGCATTTGTTGATATGGAGATGCATGCCTTGAGTGGTGGAGAGGGTGCAAGCGCAGAGGCGGTAGTTACTGTGGAACGTGCAGGACGTGAGTTCCGTGGAACGGCAACACATAATGATATCGTCATGGCTGCCGGACTTGCTTATGTAGCGGCTTGTAATGCTGCCGGGCTGAAAGCTGAGTCTTCCGAACATCATGAAAAAGAAGCACATGCGTAAAACATCTTTGCCAGATCGCATTTGCATCAGCAATAGCAGCAATCGTGATTCGATGTAAATATGCATGGCATATAGTAAATAAATGACGGGCAGGCCTTGGACGACAGGGTCTGCTTTTGTCTTTTTATGGAGGAACAATGAGGAGGGGCTGAATGCGTTTGTCAAGGTGTGATTATAGTTATCCACATATCCAGTGTGAATTGTGGGTAACTACCGCAAAGTCAAACCAGTAATGTTTTCGAAACGAAAAGGGTTTAGGGGATAGAATGGTACCCTGCTATCCACAAAGTTGTGGATAACGTGGATAACTTGGTGGATAAATATGGTTTTTGTGTGTAAAAGGCTATTCTACCGCTGTATAATTAAGCTTATTAATGTGCTTGCTATCTTGCTTTGCTGTGGATAAATGTGGAGGGGAAACCTATAAAAATATTTTACGTCATTCGAGTGAATTTGACAAATTCCAAAACGAGTTACCTGATGCACCCTGTATGAGTGTCCATTCCTAATGAACATAAGGAACATAGCAATTAATATATTCTTTCAATGTCAACAAAAAAGCTGATCCCAAAAAGGAATCAGCTGGTGGTATGGCTATGCTTGTCAGAACAGACTCAACCATGGCTTAGCCTGTACTACTCCATGGCTAGTTCTTCCCATTCTTCGTACGCCTTGGTGAGCTGTGTCTTGTGTTCCTCCGACTGTTGCTGGAGTTCTTGCAGCTTCATATAATCCTGATAGATTTCAGGCAGGGCCATCTGTGCCTCAAGTTCTGTAATTTTCGTTTCCAGCTCTGCAATCTGTTGTTCCAGAGCTTCCTGCTTGCGCTGCCGGTTACGCTCTTCACGCTTCGCCTGTTTTTCTGCTTCGAATGAAGCCGCTCCGGATTTTTCGGTTGTGGCTGTACTTGAATCCGATTTGGGTGAATTCTTGGACGAAGCCTGGCGTGCTTCGGCAGCTTCACGTGCAATGTCCTCAAGTTCCTGTTTTTTCTCCACATAATCATCATAATTACCGAGATAGTGTTCCGTGCCGCCTGGATGAAGCTCGACAATGCGTTCAGCCATTTTGTTGAGGAAGTACCGGTCATGGGAGATGAACAGCAGGGTGCCTTCATAATCCATTAATGCCGCTTCCAGCACTTCTTTGGCAAACAGGTCGAGATGGTTCGTAGGCTCATCCAGGATGAGCATGTTGGCTTCCTTCAGCATCAGCTTGGAGAGAGAGACACGTGCTTTCTCGCCGCCGCTGAGGGAGGAAATCTTCTTGAGCACATCGTCACCGCTAAATAAAAAGTTCCCCAGTACGGTCCGAATGCGTGCTTCTTCCATCCCAGGGTAGGCACTCCACAGCTCTTCGAGAACCGTATTGGAAGGATTGAGCCCAGTCTGTTCCTGATCATAATAGCCAATCTGCACTTTTGTTCCCCATTGGATCTCCCCGGTTACCGGACGTAAACTTCCGGTGAGGCACTTCAGCATGGTGGATTTACCAATACCGTTTGGACCAATTAGAGCAACCGTTTCCCCGCGCCGCAGATCGAAGGATACATTGCGGAACAATGGAGAGGCCTCGTCATAAGCGACAGACAGCTGATCCACACGGAGTACTTCCTTGCCGGACATAACGGCTGTTTCGAAGGAAAAGTGGGCTTTTTTCAAATCTCCCATCGGTTTATCAAGTCGCTCCATTTTGTCGAGGGCTTTACGACGGCTTTGCGCCCGTTTGGTCGTCGAAGCTCGTACGATGTTTTTCTGAACAAAATCTTCCATCTTGGAGATTTCGCCTTGCTGTTTCTCATATTGCTTCATCTGAGTTTCATACTCGGCAGCTTTGAGTTCCATATAACGGCTGTAATTGCCGGTATATTTTTTGGAGCGGTGCCGTTCGATCTCGACGATGGTCGTTACGAGCCGATCAAGGAAGTACCGGTCATGAGATACCACGAGCAGTGCGCCTGAATACCCTCTTAGATAATCTTCAAGCCATGTAAGAGTGGCAATATCGAGATAGTTGGTAGGCTCGTCCAGCATGAGCAGATCAGGTGCCTGAAGCAAAATACGAGCAAGCGCAAGGCGTGTCTTCTGCCCGCCACTCAGGGTAGCAATGGGGGTGTCTGGCGAGAATTCGCCGAATCCCATTCCGTGCAGGACGCTGCGAATGCGAGTTTCCATCTCGTAACCGCCGTGGTCCTTGAACCAGTCGGAGCGTTTCGCATAACGTTCCAACAGGTCCGCATATTTTTTCTCGTCTTCCATTAGGGCAGGGTCGGCAATGTCGCGTTCCATCTGACGAAGGTCTGCTTCAGCCTGTGTCAGGTGAGCGAATACATTCATCATTTCTTCCCAGATGCTGCGGTCGGACTGCAGTCCGCTGTTCTGAGCCAGGTAACCGAGCGTCGTTTCTTTGGATTTGAAAATCTGTCCTCCGTCATAGGACATTTCCCCTGCCACAATTTTGAGCAAAGTGGATTTTCCTGCACCGTTTACACCAACGAGGCCGATGCGCTCGCGTTCTAATATTTGTAAGTTCACGCCGTCCAGGATTGGATCGACACCAAAACGTTTGATAATTCCGGATACTTGCAGCAGCATAAAATTAAGTTCCTCCATAGGTCCAGTTCTTGATTTGACAACTACATCTCAGTTTACATGAAATACAGAGCAATTGCACCGATTGGGAACGCATGGGGCATGTAGTCTTTTTGATCAATCAATGATAAACTGAAAGAAGGCATGTTATTACATGAGGATTTTGCAGAAAATGAATCATTTAACCATTTCAACAAGATGACACCTGGTCATAACATATACATTGTTTTTCAATGAAAGCTTTTTTCTACCTTCCCTATCAACAGGAGGTTATTCAAGGATATGCAGGATCATGCGGAACTGAAAAGCCAGCTTCGATCCAGACTGAGACAGAGCCGTGATCTGATGGATGCGAGTATGCATCAGCAGGCGATGACTAAGATTAATGCCGGAATGAAGCGGGAACTGGAGCGCCTTAGACAGGCCAAAGGCAAGGACGTGAACAGACCACTCGTCATATTCAGTTATTTGTCCTATGGAAGCGAGGCATCCACAGCTGTTCTGTTTCAAGAAGGCTGGAATCATGGAGATGTGATGTTAGCACCGAAAGTTTTGGCGAATCCACCTCGAATGGAACTGCGGCAAGTAACCGGGGAACAGGATCTGGAGCCAGGCATATGGGGGATACCGGAACCCAAAGATTCCTGTGAAGTTCTGTCAGCTGAAGATTGGCCGGATATCGATCTCGTATTGGTACCGGGACTTGGTTATGACATTCATGGTGGACGCATTGGCTATGGTGGCGGTTATTATGATCGTTTTGCCGAGACGCTTGCAGCACAATGTGCGATGACGGAAAGGAAACCGTTGATGGCTGCGATGGTATTACCGGGTCAGCTACAGGATGAGATTCCGATGGACCTGCTCGATCTGCGGATTGATCTGTTGATAACAACCGAAGGTATATTACATATCGAATAAAGGGTTGTGATGTGATTGAGTTCAGAAGCGAACAACGGCCAGCCTTCCCGTGGCAAACTGACCCACTTTAATGAACAGGGACGGGCCCGAATGGTTGATATTTCGGGTAAGGAAATTACTGTGCGTACGGCTGTGGCTGTAACGAAAGTGACGATGAACCCGGATACGCTGGAAGCGATTCGGGAGGGCCGGATCGGCAAGGGTGACGTTCTGGCTGTGGCTCAGATTGCCGGAATTCAAGGCGCGAAGAAAACGTCGGACTGGATTCCAATGTGCCATCCTTTGTCATTGACGGGTGTGGATATTCGTTTTCATGATAACGGAGTGGATGAATTACACATTGAAGTCACTGTCAAAACCGAAGGCAAAACGGGTGTTGAGATGGAGGCACTCACGGCGGCTTCGGCTGCAGCACTGACGGTCTATGATATGTGCAAGGCGATGCAAAAAGATATGATTATCGGTCCAACCATGCTGAATTCCAAAAGTGGTGGCAAAAACGGCGATTACAGCCGATAAGCAATATTTATTTTCATAGAGGAGAAGGGTGATCTTTATGGTGTGGAGAACAGCAATCCTGACAGCCAGCGACAAAGGAGCCCGCGGGGAACGTGAGGATACCAGTGCACAAGTCATTCGGGAACTGGTGGAAGAAGAGCTGGGTGGTCAAATCGTGGAGTACCGCATCGTTCCGGATGAACCCGATGAGATTATTGCAGCTTTGATTGAGATGACGGATTATTTTCACGCCGATCTGGTGTTGACTACAGGTGGCACGGAGCTTGCCATTCGTGATATTACTCCGGAGGCGACCCGGCGCGTGATTGAACGGGAAGTTCCCGGGATGGCAGAGGCCATGCGATATAGTGTAATGAGCAAAAACCGTTCTGCAATGCTGTTCCGTGGTGTATGCGGTATTCGTGGACGGACATTGATCGTCAATCTGCCGGGTACACCGAAGGGTGTACATGAACATCTGGCTGCCATTATGGATCAGCTTCCAGAAGCGTTGCTGATGGTGACGGGTCAGTTCAAGCAATAAGCGGGTACGGACTCTCGGGCCTGATATCCGATAAGACTTAAACCGTTGTTGTTTGTTAAGGTGATATCTCTTATTTGTGAATATTACGGGTTATGTAAGTGGTTACATCTGTGGTATGATGGGCTTAAATTAAGAACGCAGCAGAGACATCTATGAACATATAGCCGAATATGCGCATCTTTGAAGCTTGAGACGAGGAGGAATATCAATGTTAAGTTCCATTGGACCAACGGGTTTTATTTTGCTGGCCGTGATTGCATTGTTGTTGTTTGGACCCAACAAACTTCCGGAACTGGGACGTGCAGTTGGGCGTACCTTCCGTGAATTCAAAGAGGGCGCTCGCGATATTATCTCTGATGATGACTCGTCCAATCGCAAAGAGCAGGAGAAGGCAAAACCGCTGGCAGCTGAGAGCACACCTGCAGACAAGCCTGCTGATAAACGCCTGCCGGAATAATCTTGACGGCAATGAAAGAGAAATCCCTTCCTGCCGGAAGGGTTTTGTATTTTAAGCTGGCAATAATGGGGGGCAGGCATGACGCAGCAAATGGAAGAAATGTCGATTACGGAACATCTGAGCGAGCTGCGGAAGCGGCTGATTTATGTACTAAGCATTTTTGTGCTGGGGCTGATTGCAGGATTTTTTGTGGCGGACCCGGTATACCAATATCTGACCAAGGCAGAGTCGGCAAAAGGTTTTGTATTACATGCCTTCTCGTTCTGGGACGGGATTGGCATCTACATGAAGATTGCAGGGCTGTTTTCACTTATAATTACACTGCCATTTACGGTGTATCAGATCTGGAAGTTTGTTAGTCCAGGGTTAAAGCCGAGAGAGCGAAAAGCAACGCTGAAGTATGTGCCCTATGTGTTTCTCTTATTTCTGACAGGTATGGCTTTCTCGTATTATGTTATTTTTCCAATGGCACTTGCCTTCACGACAGCGATAACGGAGAAGATGGGACTTGTGGAGACTTACGGGATGAAGCAGTATTTCAGCTTCCTGTTTGGCATTGTGCTGCCTGTGTCCCTGTTATTTGAACTTCCTTTACTTATTATGTTTCTGACAGGACTGCGGATTCTGAATCCAATTCGTCTTCGCAAGATGCGCAGAGTCTCTTATTTTGTTCTGATCTTCATTGCAGTGGTTATCACACCTCCAGACTTCATATCCGATCTTCTGGTGATGATTCCCTTGCTCCTGTTATATGAGATCAGTGTGCTTCTATCCGCAGTCGTATACCGCAAGCAGCTTGCGGCCGATGAAGAGATTGAATCCCGCTACGTTCGTGCCGAGGATAAGAAGCATGTGGGCTAGAACATAAGTTGATATGAAAATGGAACAGAGGATATCTCATTCATTGCTGGTGTATGACTGGTATGTGTGTGGATGAGGATGATCTGTAATGTGCCCGGAAAAGACGGTCTGTTCTTATCCGGGCTATTGTTGTAGATTGTTCCCCTGTAAGCAAGGACAAGCAGGCATATTATGTTCAACAATGGATACAATGGGAAAGGGGCTGTCTGCTAAGCGTTGCAGAAGGGCTGAAGATTTTCGTAGAATAAGAGTAGCGAGTTGCAACATTTATCCAGGCATACCGGGTGTTATTTGGTTGTGATGATGTAAATTCAACGTAAATTCTCGCAGGAATTCGTCAAAAGGACTTGAAATCATGCTTCAAGTTGAGTATCATAAAGTTGGTTGTTAGCACTGAACACTGTCGAGTGCTAATACATATGGCTACAACCTACAAAGCAACGTTATATAATTTCAAAAGGAGGCTATTTTTCATGATCAGACCTTTAGGTGAACGCGTATTGGTAGAACCACTGGAGCAAGAGCAAACAACTTCTTTCGGGATCGTACTCCCGGACTCCGCCAAAGAAAAACCGCAAGAGGGTAGAATCATTGCAGTTGGTGCAGGAGTATTGAAAGACGGCGTACGTGTGGCTCTGGAAGTGAAAGAAGGAGATCGCGTTATTTTCTCCAAATATGCCGGTACTGAAATCAAATTCGAAGGTAAAGAATATTTGATTATGAAAGAAAGCGATATTCACGCGATTCTCGACTAATTCAAATTTAATCGGTTAACCGAACCATATAGCAGTACCATTTTCCAACAAAAACTAGGGAGGTTTTCTTAACATGGCTAAAGACATTAAATTCAGTGAAGACGCTCGTCGCTCCATGCTTCGTGGTGTGGACGCATTGGCTAATGCAGTAAAAGTAACACTTGGTCCTAAAGGTCGTAACGTGGTTCTGGAGAAAAAATTCGGAAGCCCGCTTATCACCAATGACGGTGTAACCATTGCTAAAGAAATCGAACTGGAAGATGCATTCGAGAACATGGGTGCTCAACTGGTTAAAGAAGTAGCAACCAAAACCAACGATGTTGCCGGTGACGGTACTACAACAGCAACTGTATTGGCGCAAGCGCTGATCACAGAAGGTCTGAAAAACGTTACTGCAGGCGCTAGCCCAATTGGTATCCGCAAAGGGATCGACAAAGCGGTTAAAGCTGCGGTTGCTGAATTGCAATCCATCTCCAAACCAATTGATTCCAAACAATCCATCGCACAGGTTGCAGCAATCTCTGCAGCTGACGAAGAAGTAGGCGAACTGATCGCTGAAGCTATGGAAAAAGTAGGTAAAGATGGCGTAATCACAGTAGAAGAATCCAAAGGATTCGCTACAGAGCTTGAAGTGGTTGAAGGTATGCAATTCGACCGTGGATACATCTCTCCTTACATGATTACAGATACGGACAAAATGGAAGCTGTTTTGGACAATCCGTACATCTTGATCACAGACAAAAAAATCTCCAGCACGCAAGACATCTTGCCATTGCTTGAAAAAATCGTTCAACAAGGCAAACCGCTGGTATTGATCGCTGAAGATATCGAAGGCGAAGCACTGGCTATGCTGGTTGTGAACAAATTGCGTGGTACATTCAATGCTGTAGCTGTTAAAGCTCCAGGATTCGGTGACCGTCGTAAAGCAATGCTGCAAGATATCGCTGCCCTCACTGGTGGCCAATTGATCACGGAAGAACTGGGTCTGGACCTGAAATCCGCTGTTGTGGAACAACTGGGTACAGCTCGCCAAATCCGTGTAACGAAAGAAAACACAATCATCGTTGACGGTGCTGGTAACAAATCCGATATCGATGCACGTGTTAGCCAAATCCGTACACAACTGGAAGAAACAACTTCCGAGTTCGACAAAGAGAAACTGCAAGAGCGTCTGGCTAAATTGTCCGGTGGCGTAGCAGTAATCAAAGTTGGTGCGGCTACTGAAACAGAATTGAAAGAACGCAAACTTCGCATCGAAGATGCCCTGAACGCAACTCGCGCTGCGGTTGAAGAAGGTATCGTATCCGGTGGTGGTACAGCGCTCATGAACGTATATAACGCGGTTGCAGCTGTAAGTCTGTCCGGTGACGAGCAAACAGGCGTAAACATCGTCCTGCGCGCTCTGGAAGCACCAATCCGCACAATCGCAGCTAACGCTGGCGAAGAAGGTTCCGTAATCGTGGAACGTCTGAAAAAAGAACAAACAGGAATTGGCTTCAACGCTGCAACTGGCGAGTGGGTTAACATGATCGAAGCAGGTATCGTTGACCCTGCGAAAGTAACACGTTATGCATTGCAAAACGCTGCTTCTGTAGCGGCAATGTTCCTGACTACTGAAGCAGTTATCGCTGACAAACCAGAACCTGCAGGTGCTGGTGGCGGAATGCCTGACATGGGCGGTATGGGTGGAATGGGCGGCATGATGTAATAAAGGTGTAAAAACCTTTGTAATGCCGATTAGATGAAAGGCTCCCGAGAGGGAGCCTTTTTTATATAATTAGATATAGTGCTCTAAATAGGAAGCCCTAAGATTGAAACTTTGCTTCTATGATTTCGTATGTACCGTGATACATAGAGAGCTTATCAGCAATGACTTGAGGAGGAAATGAATTGAGAAAGGGTACAAAGTGGACATTATGGATTCTGGGCCTGATGCTCGCTGCAATTTTTATTAACTTTTATATGAATCTATATAGCTTCGCTTATGCACTGATTACCGTGCTTTTACTGGCTTTTATGGGTTGGGGATTCTTAGCAAAGTTAAAGAACGACGTCCGTCAGCATGAGGATCATCATAGAAGAGAGCATCAGTCTGCGATCGATGATATCGATCAATACACAAGATAGGTCACACATGATTTAACACACGTAACGTGGCGTAGCTCTGATCTGATAATCTAGCCAATTGGTGTATCAGCCGATTATCGAGATTGATTTTTCAATTTTTGGTTATTTTATTATATCGGAGGGATTTTATGAAATTATTTAAACTGCCATTGATTCTTTGTGTTATAGTACTTTTATCTATTCTCTCAGCTTGTGGTGCGGATGATAGGCTACACGGAAAGAGCGATAACTGGGATGTTTCTCTACAGAGATCAACGGGGAACTATAGTATTACTTATATAGGTGATGAAAAGCGTATAAAGGATTTTGTGTTTGACCTTACCGGCAATAATATAAAACAACAGGGGAAAGCGCTTGAGGAACAAGGGGTACCGTTCAGTATGTCGGGAACGGTTACTGAGGCGGAGAAAACGAAAGACCCGATTACCTTTAAAATGAGTTGGAACAATCAAAGCGAGACTGTAACTTTTGAGTAACTCTCGCATGGTGGAGGTGTTCATCATTGGTTTGGTGGCAACTATTAATTGCGTGGATATGCATTATTTGTTTGATGATCACGTTTAAAGACAGGATCAGTAAATGGATGTTGTACCCTGTATCGCTTTTTTGTATCGTGGTTACTTTGATATTGGGGATCTTTAATCCCTAAAAAGAGGAGATCACAAGTAAAATTACTGAATCATTTCTATAAGTACATATCACACGTTAGGCCGTTCCTTCATGGAGCGGCCTTTTTACAATAGAGCCTCACTTTGCAACAGTTATTTCAAAAGTAGAGTGATCAGGATCCTGTACGCTGAAGCGATATTCTAATCCATTTCGAACTGTGGCCCCATTAAAATCAGGTTGATTCACATCGCGATTTAATAGACCGATATCCTGGATGACATCTTGTGCGTCGTTATACGTATACTCACTATTGGTTGTGAGAATGAGCGTGGCGATAGCAGTCAAAAAAATTCCACCCGTTGGTTTGCTCGTATCACCAGTTCCGTATAACCTGACTTCCTGTACGCTTTCGTCTGCATTCACTGCACCAACCAAGCGCAATTCGTCATTGAATACATACTCGAAAGTGCCAATACCCTGCTCGGAAGTGTCTTTCATATTTAAGTGGGTGATACTCAAACCATTCAGTCGATATTTGCCTACGGCGCCATTAAACTTGTTTTTAAATTCTTCGGTAGTCATGTGGAGGCCAGAAAGTTTAATCTGTGGGGAAGGAGTCTGATCTATTGCAGGCTGAGTAGAGTTCGAGGATAAATTCAACATGCCATACAATCCTATTGAAGCGATCGCAAAACAGGCCGTCGTTAGAAAAATATACCTGATTGGCAACCTATTGCCTTTGCGAATAGATAAGATCATTAGAACAAGAAATCCCAAGAAAGCGATAAAACCAAGAATGAAGAGAGCGGTAAACAGATATTGCAAATTCTCACCTCGTAATCAGATTCAATTCATCATTCTAGCACCCCATTTATTATAATGTTCCCTTGGAAAACTTCAAACTCAAACTACGCACCACTCAACAAAAAAGCACTGCCGGCATACTGCCAGCAGTGCTTGCTTGATATTACATAGGTCTTACTGTAAAGGTGAAGTGATACGCGCGATTGGCTGGCAAAGTGTATTCAGCGTGGGTACGTGCGCCCCAGCTGTCATCTCCACCGACACCCATTTGTTTGTAATTGATACGCGCCACAGTCTGTGTGCTCTGAGGTAATTTGTACACATGATCGTTTGCTTCCAATTCCTCAGGTGTCCACGGCAACGCATTGATTTCAAATGGTATGGTGGCTTCAACATGAAGGCCGAGCTGACCATCCGTTGACGTAATTTCAGCGAAGCGTACATCCGTTTTGTTACCACACTCTTGTGGTTTCAGATAAGGGACGAATTGATCACGAACCGCGCCTGTGTAATAGCCGAGACGTGCACTGGTTAGACGATCTGCATAATTGTCATGCGGCCCTCTGCCGTACCAAGAAATGGTATCCAAGCTGTTATTCAGTTGCAGCAGCATACCAAATTCCGGTAGATCAGGTAAGCCCACGCCTGGAATAAGGGTTTGACTGATTTCCAATACACCATCCGCATCAATTCGGTATGTGATGGACAGCGTACATCCCGGATGAGAATCCCACGTATAATCGGTCGTTACGAGAATGCCTTGCTCGTCTGCAAGGTGCTCAAAGCGAATTAATCTACTGGTAGCGTGAGCATCTCTCCAGAAGGCAGAGCGCTCGTTCAGGCGGTTCCCCATATCATTGTCTGTCATGGCTCTCCAGAAATTCGGCCGGACAGGTGCGAGCAATTGCTCCTGATTGTTAATCTGATAGGACGTGAGTGCGCCAGTAGCTGGATTGAAGCTCAACGTGACTTGGCCTGTAGCCACTTTCAATTCATTTTGTAGATCCTGTACCTGCGGCGCCTTGCCTTGCCCTTGGTTCACCGGTTGGATTGGACGCAAACGTGGAGATACCACGAACTGATCCCAGGCAATTTCATGACCTGTTCCTGCCCATTTGGTTGCAACTTTCGTAACCAGAGATACAGTCAGCAGCGCTTCCTTGAATAGATCGGACGATGACGTGTAAGGGATGCGGACTTCAGCCGATTCACCAGGAGGTACCGCGATATCCAACGAGCCGTTCTCTACGGATACGCCATCGTGTGTTACTGTCCATACGAGCGAATATTCGCTCAGATCTGTGAACAGGAACTGGTTTCGGATGCGCAGCAGGCCTTCTTTTACATCAATAGCTTGCATACGAACGTTTTGATAACATTTCTTCACTTCTTCAAGCTTCGGTGTAACTGTCTTATCCGCCAGAATCAGTCCGTTTCCGCAGAAATTGCCATCATGAGGAGATTCACCGAAATCGCCGCCATAAGCGAAATATTCTACACCGTCTGCCGTAGTGCTACGAATGGATTGATCAACCCAATCCCAAATGAAAGCACCTTGCAACACATCATATTTATCAAATAAATCCCAGTACAGATGCAGACCGCCGCAGGAGTTACCCATGGCATGGCTGTACTCGCAGATAATATAAGGCTTCTTGGGTCCCTGCATGCGAGCATAGTTCTCCACATTTTCAGGGCTGATATACATTGTGGATTCAATGTCGCTTGCCGAATCGGAAGGGCGATAATGGAAAGTCCCTTCATAATGAACGAGACGGGTTGGATCGACTTGTTTCAGATAATCGTACATGGCGATGAAGTTATCGCCGCCGAAGGACTCATTACCCAGAGACCAGATTATAACGGACGCATGGTTTTTGTCCCGCTGGAACATCGAGTTGCAGCGATCTATTACGTTGTTACGCCATTCAGGCTTACTCGCGGGAATGTTGTTCTCGTTCATTTCCTTTTGCCCGTAGTACCAGGTGCCGTGAGTCTCCAGATTCGTCTCGTCAATGACATACAGGCCATATTCATCACACAGTTCGTACCAGAGTGACTGATTCGGATAATGGGATGTGCGCACGGCGTTAACGTTATAGGACTTCATCAGCTCGATGTCACGGATCATGTCTTCCCGACTAATGGCTCGACCAGTGTCCGGTGAAAATTCATGACGATTCACGCCTTTGAACACAATGCGTTTGCCATTGATCTGCATCAGGCCGTCCTTCAGTTCAAACTTGCGGAATCCGATCCGGCTGCGAACAGCCTCCAGCGTTTCGCCCGATTCATTCTGAATGGAAAGCACGAGCGTATATAGATGAGGGGACTCGGCGCTCCATAAGAGCGGTTGGATAACCTCTGCTGACAAATTGAATGAAAGTTCATCCTCACCCTGGAAAGTAACGGCCGCAGTAAGGGGTTGCTTCAATACAGTCTGTTGCTGTGCATCATAGAGCTGTGCCTGAACGGATAATCCGGCAGTGGTCTGCGCGGCATTATGATTAAATAACTTCAAATCCAGCAATAGCTCAGCATCCTGGTAAGCGTCATCCAATTCGGTACGAACAAAGAAATCGGAAATCTGAACCGGCGAAGGTGAGTGCAGGTATACACCACGGAAGATGCCGCTTAACCGCCAGAAATCCTGATTCTCCAGCCAGCTCGCATCACACCAACGATATACCTCCACTGCCAGTTTGTTCTCACCTTCGGTCAGATACGGAGTGATATCAAATTCTGCCGGTGTGAACGTGTCTTCGCTATAACCGACGAGCTCCCCGTTGACCCATACATAGAAGGCGGATTCAACACCCTCAAAGTGCAGCAGGACAGGCCGGTCTTTCCAATCTGCAGGAACAGTAAACGTACGGATGTACGAACCCACCGGATTATAAGTTGTTGGTGCAAATGGTGGCTTCAATTCAGGCTCACGCTCGACCCACGGATACGTCATATTTGTATAGTGGGGATAATCGTAACCTTGCAGCTGCCAGTTGGAAGGAACGGCGATCTCGTCCCAGTCACTGGCATCATAGTTGTTCTCATAAAAGGATGTAATCCGTTGCTCCGGTGTCTCCGCAAAGGCAAACTTCCACGGACCATTCAGTGATTCGTACCAGGGTGATGCGTTGGATTCACTCGACAATGCTTCTGAGATGGATGGAAACGCTATCATAGAAGCGTGAGCCGGTAGACGGCCCAGTTGAAAAATCTCGGGATTGTTGTTCCATTCCGGGTAACCATTAGCCGGAGGGGTATGTATAAGTTTGTTTCGCATAACAGCAGCTCCTTCTGTAATGTTATAATATTGACATTATAGAATTGAATTGGGACATAGAGAATAAAGAATATTGCCCAAATATATCACAATATGAAACCAACGATGGAGAAAGTGGTGTGCTGGATGGATACTCGGATCTTTTTTGGTAAAACAGAAGAAGCTGCTCGCCTGCCGATCTATATGACCACAGTTGGTTACTGGGAACACCAATATGAAACCGAGCGTCCAGAAGGATTCCCGGATTATCAGATCCATCAGATTATTCATGGCCAGGGGAGGCTGATTATACAAGAAGACGAGTATATCGTCGGACCGGGTGACGTTTTCTTTCTGTATCCTGATGTTCCGCATCGATACATGCCCATAAGTGACCGCTGGGAGCTGGCATGGGTGTCGTTCCAGGGCAGAGAGGCCAGCCAGTTATTATCTTATGCGGGGATAACCGGTTCACGCGTATGCAGGCTTAGAAACCCCACACTGATGGAAGGATTGGAGCGACTTCTGGTTCGGGGGGAGAACACAGGCAATACGGCGTATGCAGATTACGATATTGAATGCTCCAAACAATTATATGCACTGCTATTAGATCTCAAGCCATTACTCATCGTATCTGCCAATTATAATGATGAACTGGAGCGCTTGAAGCCTGTGTTGCGTTACATCTCAGAGCATCTGGACCGTTCGCTGTCGCTGAAGGAGCTGGCCGAAGTGGCTGTCGTGTCTCCTCAATATCTGTGCAGGCTGTTTCAGAAGGCACTTCATACCAGACCTGTGTTTTACGTGAACCAGGAACGGATCAATCGGAGCAAACAACTCATGTTCAGTGAGAGAGAGCTGCGAATCTATGAAGTGGCTGATCGGGTGGGTTACGAGAACGCCAGTTATTTCTGTGCAATGTTCAAAAGACACACAGGCATTAGTCCGGAACGTTTTCGAAAATTGCATGGGCTGAGTTAAAAAAAATAGTAATTTTGATCTGTTATTCATCCCAATTTCAGTTTCCATTAAGGTTGTGAAGGTAAGATAAGTCTTGTAAACCCCTTCTCGTGTTAAATAGATGTGTGACTGGCCCTATCGGATTGTCCTCCGGTAGGGCACTTTTTTTTCTCCATTTGTTCGGTTGATGGTATGATAGATGAATACATAGCGTACAACAACTCTAGTGATCGGAGGGAAGAATTGTGGATCACAGCCTGCATCCGTTGTTTAAGCCTATTCAGATAAATGGGACATACCCTAACAGTTATTATGTTGAGAAAATACCTGCTGCCGGCTTGATGGCTTATGTGGCCTGTTATTGGGAATCGGGTTCTCTTCCGAACACGCATGCAGATGTTGCTTCGGGAGAAGGTCGAGAGCGATCGGTGATGACTGTCCCTTCCCGGGTATTGCCGGATGGTTGCACGGACATGCTGATAACATACGACCCGGTCTGTTCAGTACATTCCTATGCCTACTGCGGCAACTATACACAGCCCTTCGCTGTACCGGAGTCATCTGACGATGATGCTCCTGCTGGAGATTATACCTTTGGTGTGCGGTTCTTTCCGGGTGGGGCACATGTCTTCCATGGGATGCCTCTGGAATGGTTTACGGATAAGCGAATTGCACTTCAGGAATGTTGGCCCGAGAAGCTGAACGAGCTTCAGGAGCGGATGGCTGAAACGAATCGTTTTGCAGAACGAGTAGAGGTTATGGATGCGTACTTGAGTCCGTTGTCGGTGCAGGCAAGTACATATGAGAACGATCTGATGAAAAATGTGCTGCACCGCATCTTCAAGGATGGGGGACGTATGAGTGTACAGGAGCTTGCGATGCGTGAGGTGGTCAGTGAGCGGCAGCTGCATCGCAAGTTCTCCGAATGGATTGGAATCAGTCCCAAACGATTCAGTGAGGTGGTTCGTTTTCATCGTGTGCTGGGCAGCATTCATCAGGGGCATACGGCAGATTGGGCAATGCTCGCCCAGAATCATGGATTTTTTGACCAAGCCCATCTGATTCGGCAATTTCGCAAGTTTTATGGAGAGACTCCGTTGACAGCGGCCAGGGAGCATGGCAGAATGTTGTCCGATTTGTACAATAGATCGGTAGCACCTTCGGTTATACTGAAGTCGTGAGAATAAAAGATAAGGGAGACATCATATATGAATGGAACATTGCAGATTCGGGATCATTTGTTGAATGAATTGGAAACAGGCGTACGGACGGGGGCTTCGTTAATTCGCTTGATCCGTTCGGAGGATTGGTCTTATCGTCCACAGGAGAATATGCGTTCATTGGTGGAGTTAGTGCATCATTTTATCCAGATTACCGCATCCGATCTTGCCATCATGCAGGAAAAAGGTGAAGCTGAGGTTGGGTTGGTGGAGAATAGCTTGTCCGGGATTCAGGATATCGAGAAGTTGGAAGCAACGTTGTGGAGCAATTTCGAATCCTACAAAGCATATATCACGGGATTGAGCGAAGATGACTTTTTGAATCGTTCGACGAAAGCTTTCTATATGGAACATGGACATCTGCAGGTTCAATGGCAGATTGAAACGGTAACGCATGTATTCCATCACCGTTCGCAATTGTACAACTATCTTAAGCAGCAGGGACATGAATTGAACTTTTTCATGCTGTATGCCTAAAGCGTTTCAACGATAAGGGTGACACGATATGTGTCGCCTTTTTTGTTTTGCATGGATGTCTATCCCATTTGACAGATCACGATAAGCATCGCTATAATTGAGAATTATTATCATTTAAAACGAGCGGACGTATTTTAAAGGGGTTATGTAATGAATATAGACAGATATATTGAGCTATGGAATCAGGCTGGGGTTCAGGTCGTGGATGTTCAGCATCATCTGCTGCCATACGGACACGACTCCATAATACATGAAATGACGACCAGCGGACTGATCTACACGGTTCGTGGTGGTGGCTTGATTCATGTGGATTACAACCGGTACAGGACGGACCGCTATCATCTGATTCATGGCGGGAAAGGGAGCCTTCTGCAGATTGATGTAATCGAAGATCAGTTGGAGTATTATTTAATTTTGTATCGAGCACACATCTTGTTATCTGCTGGAACAACTGCTCGACTACTACCGGATGAGAGCCCGTTGTTAGAGAGTCAATACGACCTGAAGCCCATACACCCGGTGCTGTTACAAGATAAAATAAGTCAGCTTAGACAGATGTGGACATCTCCACACCGTTTACAGGAAATGCAGGTACGTTCCATCTTCTTGCAGATCATGATGGAGATTCTGGAACAGCTGCAGTCCGCACCAATATCGTCTGAACCCACTGATCTGGTGGCTCAGGCGATGAGCTATATTCAGGAACACTACCACCTTCCAATGACAATTGATTCATTGGCTGCCAAGCTGGAATGCAGTCCAAGACACCTGGGACGCTTGTTCCGCAATAGTGAGATTGGCCAGAGCCCATCGGATTATCTTGTGCAATTCCGGATGAGCAAAGCACGTGAATTGCTTGTGCAGACCGATCTTGCACTGAAGGATGTAGCGAGAAGCATCGGTTATGAGGATGTCTATCATTTTAGCCGTATGTTCAAAAAGTACTCTGGTTTATCTCCGATTCACTATCGTAATCAGTATCATCAACCGCCAACAGGTCTGAATACGACATCTGCTATGTCCGATATATCCATTGTTGAGTCGCTGATACCCCGTTATATTGATAATGGTTCTCAAAACAAACAAGTAAGCGGGGGTTCTTTCATGATGTACAATTGGTCCAGACGTTCAACGGTAATGATGCTGTTGCTGAGTTTTAGTCTTTTAATGAGTGCGTGCGCGAGTCCATCTCCATCCACCAATGCTCCGGCAGTATCAAGTGGAAGTGAACAGGCAACCGCAGATACTGCTTCTTCACGCACGATCAATCATGATCTGGGAAGCACGAAGGTACCGGTTGAGCCTACAAGGATCGTAGTGTTGGAACAAGGATTCACACAGACTCTTGCAGCGCTCGAAGTGAAGCCTGTTGGAGTTGCTGATGATAACAAACCTGAGCGTTTCCCCAAGGACACGCTTGCTTATATTGAGGGATACACCTCGGTGGGTACCCGTTCTGAGCCGAATCTGGAAGTGATTCGCACACTCAAACCGGATCTGATTATTGCGGATACGAGCCGTCATAGCAATGTCTATGATGAGTTGTCAGCCATTGCACCAACGATTGTGTTCAAGAATGATACAGCTAACTACGAGGATATCCTGGCGTCGACTCAGAACATTGGTGAAGCGTTGGGCAAATCCGAAGCTACAACCGCTATGCTGGAAGAGCATCAGAAGCGATTGAATGAATTGAAGCAAACGATCAATCCTCAGCAGTCAGTTCTGATCGTGGCTGCGGATGAAGATGAAACGCAATCGTTTCAGGTTCGGACGGATCAGGCCTTTCATTCTTCTTTCTTGTCTGCGGCAGGTCTGAATTATGCCCTGAAGGACGAGAAAGAGGTCAATCAATTGATGACGACAGAGCAGCTGCTCACCATGGATTCGGATCAGATGCTGATTCTGATTAATGAAGATGGGCCATCCGTGCTCGAAGGTCAGAAGGATAATCTGCTCTGGAATCAATTGAAGGCAGTACAGAATGGCAATGCACATGAAGTTGAGTTGGCAACATGGTCAAGACAACGCAGTATACCTGCACTGAACCATATTATGGATGAAGCGGCTGCATATTTTAAATGAAAAGAACGTTGACCGCGGCCTTGATTGGCATAATCGGATTGGTTGTGCTTTTGATGGGCTCGCTGATGATCGGTACTTCATGGATACCCTTATCCACTGTGCTGAATTATATGTTCGACTATTCTCCAACGGTCAAAGAACATGTCATTCTGCATATACTGCGAATGCCACGTGCCTTGGCTGTGCTGTGTATTGGCGCTAATCTGAGTATTGCTGGGTGCATTATGCAGGTGCTGACCCGTAATCCGCTTGCATCTCCGAGCATATTCGGGATCAATGCAGGTGCTTCCTTTATGATCGTCCTGTGCACGATTGTTTTCCCGACAGTTAGTGGCCTGACGCTGGCAGGCGCGGGCTTTGCAGGGGGATTGCTGACGGTGAGCATTGTCCTGTTGATGAGTTTTGCCATACGCGGAGGTCAAGCTGAAGTTCGGATGGCACTCATCGGTGTGGTGGTACAGGCATTGTTATCTTCATTTACGCAGGGACTGCTGATCTTTAATGAAGAGTCCGCTGGCAAAATCATTTTCTGGCTTGCAGGCTCAGCCGCCGGGGTCAAATGGGAAGAGATTAACCTTTTGCTAATATTCAGTCTGACGGGTCTCTTCATGGCTTTGTTAATTAGTAAATCCTTGTCTTTATTGAGCCTCGGCGAAGACATTGCCCGCGGACTCGGTCAGAAGATCTGGACGGTTCGGGTGGTTGGCAGTGTGATTGTCATCATTCTGGCAGGTATATCCGTGTCCGTTGTGGGGCCGATCGGATTCGTAGGATTAATCGTGCCACATATCACCCGCTATCTGTTGGGGACGGACTATCGGCTGCTGGTCCCGTTCTCCGCCTTATTCGGAGCGATTCTGTTAACTCTGGCAGATATTGCTTCCCGGTTTGTTCATTTTCCATCAGAGACACCAGTAGGCATCATCACGGCCCTGATTGGCGCGCCTTATTTCGTATATCTCGCAAGACGACAGAGCAGGAGTGTATCATGATGGGCATACCTAAGAATCGGAATCTTATGGTGATTATGGCGCTTGTCATTCTATTGGGCCTGTTCATGATGGCGAATATTCAGGCTGGAGCGGTAGGGATTAGCTGGCAGGAGATTTGGTTTTCTTTTATGGGTGAGGGAGATCCGGACCTATCTTATATTATTCTGAATTATCGACTCCCGCGTATTGTGCTGGCCATGCTTGTCGGTTGTGGTCTGGCTGTATCAGGTCTGGTCTCGCAGAGCATTCTTCGCAACCCGTTAGCGGCACCCGATACGTTGGGAATTTCGGCGGGAGCTGCGCTGGGAGCCGTATCTACGGTTCTGTTATTACCTGTAGAGATGCAAAGTGCATGGCTCACTTCACTGACTGCTTTTGCCGGAGGCGGCGCTGGGGCGCTGCTTGTGTATGGGTTCTCTTACCGAAATGGGGTAGATCCGGTCCGGCTGGCACTGGTTGGTGTAGCGGTTAGCGCTTGTGGGAGCACCTTGGTGCAACTGCTGATTACACAATCGTCGGCGAACATCAATACCGTCTTGCTCTGGCTCAACGGTTCATTGTGGGGACGTAACTGGGACCAGGTGTTCCAGTTGGCACCCATTATTGTTCTGGTTATTCCTGTAGTATGGATACTGGGCAAGGTCATGGATCTCTTCGGCCTGGGCGAACAGTCTGTCAAAGGTTTGGGTCTGCGCGTGGAGAGGATGCGTGCTGTACTGCTTCTGTTGGCCGTTCTTCTTGCTAGCGGTTCGGTGGCCGTGGTTGGTATGATTGGTTTCGTAGGTCTGGTCAGTCCACATATCGCTCGCCGCCTTGTATCAGGAGGACATCGGTATTATGTGCCTGTTGCCGGACTCATAGGGGCAATCATGATGTTATTGGGGGATTATATTGGACGTGTGCTGGCACCGCCACTGGAGTTCCCCGTCGGGCTGGTAACATCCGTCATCGGCGCACCGTACTTTCTATTTTTGTTATGGCACGAATATCGGACCAAAAGTAGACGGGATTAGAATATCGCTTGCTATTCATAGGGTCTCGCATTTTATAGGCTGTACTGGCTCCGTCGGACTGTTCCGATGGGGCTTTTTTGCGTACACTTGTCTATCAATCTACGAAGTCTATTAAAAATGGACGTTATAACACGGTCGTTTCACCGTGGCTTTACTAGTTTTCCAACATAGAATACCGTATCAAAGCAAAAGGAGGTGATTTCAATGGCCATCCTTTTACCACAACAGTTTTACAATTTGGCAGCAGGCGTGGGCAAATCCTACTATGAGAATTTGGCTGGGGGCACTAATGCCAGCATCACGGTTAACAACTTTGGTCCGTTTGCAGTCGAATTGGTTGTTACTCGCGTGAATGCACCTGTCATCACGTATTTAATTCCTGCCGGCAACAGCCTTACACTGTCTGTACACTTGCTGCTCGTAGCTGCCTTATTGACTAGTGCAGCTGGTGCTTCAACAGGTACGATTCAAGTGGCAACATCTGATTTCTAATTGTTGTTACGGGTCTAATTGACCCCTGCCGGACATGTTGTCGGCAGGGGTCTTTCTTTTTTTAGTAGAACCTTCTGGATTGAAAGTGATATTATACTAGAGTCTTTATTAATTAATAGGTTGTTATAAAAATGGATTTCTTGTACAGCGAGAAAGAAAGGAAGATTAGATGTTGAGAAGAATGTTCATCTGTATGTTAGGGGTAACCTTCGGATGGTCTGTAATCCTGTCACCACATGTTGCTCAGGCGGCGACTGAGATGACCACCCTGGAGTATGGCAATGGGGCTACATATTATGGAGAGACCAAAAATGGAAAACCTCACGGGAATGGAACCATGACCTGGGGGAAAACCAAAACTTACAAAGGAAGCTGGACACAGGGCAAACGTTCAGGACATGGTGTTTATAAAGTTATAACACGCGGTGAGGACAGAATTACAGAGTCCAAGTATGATGGGAACTGGAAGAATGACAAGAAGGATGGTAAAGGTAAACTTCAGGTTAATGAAATAGCGTTGACTGGAGAAATGTTGGAATCACGAATCCAAACGGGGACATTTGCAAAAGATCAGTGGATCGCAGGCTATGATATACGAAATGGAGAATATGATCCGCCATATTATTTTGCTTACAAAGATTCGAAAATGAGTTTTAAAATCTTGGGGTATGCCGGAGACATTTGGAATGATTTGAAGAATGGTTATATATTCTCGTTTACATATCAGAAGGGAAAAGTGTATAAAAGTGTTGGTGTTGGAGATGAGTATAACCCCAAACAGTTTAGTTCCTTTATAAAAAGTGTAGAAAAAGAGATCAAGCCTCACATCAATCAATTTGAGAAATTGGCTAAGCAATTATAAGTGTCATTAGAAGGAATGAACATGAACAGATTATGAACTTTGTTTACCGTGATGGTTATTCGATTAATTTAAGGTATAGGCGGCACGCAGACTTGTGTTGGCATACAGGAGGTTAGTCGATGATGAACAGAACCATTTTATTTGAAACCGAACGGCTGGAATGTGCGACGTGGAACGAAGGGGATCGTGCGCTGGCGTTTGCGCTGTGGGGCGATCATGAGATTTCGAAGTGGATTAGCAGCAAGGGATTTCTAAGCGAAGATGAAGTAGAAGCGAGATTAACACAGGAGATTCAAAGACAGAAGGAAGCGGGGGTGCAATATTGGCCCCTTTTTGAGAAAGAGTCCGAGGTGTTTGTGGGCTGTTGTGGCCTGCGTCCGTATTCTTCAGAAAAGAATATGTATGAACTGGGATTCCATCTAACCCGGGATCACTGGGGCAAAGGGTATGCCCAGGAAGCAGCGCGTGCGGTGATTGCGTATGCCTTTGATGAAATGAAGGCGAAGGCACTGTTTGCGGAGCATCATCCGGATAATGAAGTGTCACGACACATCTTGATCAAGCTCGGATTCGAATACACAGGTGACGAACAGTATGAACCGACAGGATTAATGCATCCGTCCTATGTGCTGAAAAAAACCGTAAATATGCTTCGAACAGGGACAGGCCATAGGCTATCCTAATGAAGTGAATTCATTTATATGAGAATGTGGTCTACGGTATATCAACCTGGTTTTCATGCTTTTTTTATTTCGCTTTCAGCTTCTATTAAGGTAGCAGAGATATGATAATTCTTGTAAACCCCTTCTCGTGTTAAATAGATGTGTGACTGACCCTGCCGGGCGCCGGTAGGGTATTTTTTTGTTTTATTTTCAAATAAACAAAACTAAACAAAAATAAATAAAAGAATATATCTGTGTTTATTATTGATCATCAAAGATAAACAAAGGTATAATGAATGTGAAATAAAGAACTTACTATGTACGTGGCAAGCCATTTGATTTTCAATATAAGGAGAGATTGATCATGAACGTGACCCTTACAAACGAAACAACACAGGCCGCCGGTTTCCATATTCCATTTGTCCGTGAGATGGCTGAAATTACTCAACATATGTGGAAAAATGGCTGGGATGAGCGCAATGGTGGTAACGTCAGCTATCTGCTGGAGGAAGAGGAAGTAGCCCAATATATCGATATCCATCATGTGCTTCGCAAGATCAAACCGGCATTTTCGGTGCAAGAGCTGGCAGGCAAGTATTTTATCGTGACTGCATCGGGCAAATATTTCAAAAATGTACTCGCTGATCCCGAAAGCAACCTGGGGTTGCTGCGTGTATCGCAAGATGGTCAGGAGCTGGAAGTGCTCTGGGGATTGGAGTCGGGGGCGAATCCAACAAGTGAATTACCTACGCATTTCATGAGCCATATTGAACGTCTGAAATTGGACCCGAACCACCGTGTTGTTATGCACAATCATGCGACTCATGTGCTGGCGATGACGTTTATCCACGAATTGGATGAAGCAAAATTCACGAAGACCCTCTGGCAGATGTGCACGGAGTGTGTGGTTGTATTCCCGGATGGGATCGGCATTATTCCTTGGATGATCCCTGGATCGAATAAGATTGGGCGCGAAACGGCTGAGAAAATGAAAGAATACCACGCGGTGATCTGGCCGCAACATGGCATCTTCGGAACGGGCACAACGATTGACGAGGCATTTGGTCTGATTGAAACCATCGAGAAGGCAGCCCAAGTGTATATGCTGGTTGCTGGTCACGAGATCCGGCAGAGAATTACGGATGAACAGCTGACTACACTGGCGCAAGCGTTCGGCGTTACCCCTCGTCCCGGCATTCTGGGTAGTTAAAGGATGTTTTATTGCAATACAGTCAACGCATAGATCAAGGAAGTGGTCTTTGGTTCATTGAACCGAAGGTCATTTCCTTTTTTTTGACGAACAAACGTCGTTTTGGTTCAAAAAAGTTCAAATTGCTGAACAAGAATGGCTTTGTTATCGATTATTGAATCGTAGAATGCATTATCACGCGCTGGCGAATTTCGGGTGAAATGACGTATTGTCAATGGCTCTGCGATTTTGCATAATAACAATGCTTCACAGATGAGAGACGGAAGGAAGTTATGATCATGCTTGGCAAAATGAAGAGAATCTTAATAGGCAAGCCCATGAAATCGGCTGAATTGGATGGAGAAAAATTGGGGAAATGGAAGGCGCTCGCCATCCTGTCCTCGGATGCCCTATCGTCCGTTGCCTACGGTACGGAACAGATATTGCTGGTGCTCGTTGCGGCCGGATTCGCCGCCCTGTGGTACTCTATTCCGATTTCCATCGCCGTGCTGGGATTACTCGTCATTTTAATTTTTTCCTATCGTCAGACGATATTTGCTTATCCAACAGGGGGCGGCGCTTATATCGTAGCCAAGGATAATCTGGGTACCACCTCCAGTCTGATTGCCGGAGGATCTCTGCTCGTCGATTATATTCTGACTGTTGCCGTAAGTTCGTCCGCAGGCACGGATGCAATAACGTCGGCGTTTCCAATGCTGCATGACTACAGTGTCGTGATTGCACTCATTATGATTGTGTTTCTAACGATTATGAATTTGCGGGGAGTGACGGAGTCAGCGTCTGTGCTGGCGATCCCCATCTATCTGTTTATCTTTTCGATTGCAGTTCTGATCATCTCGGGCGGAATCAAATTTCTTGCCGGGGGGATGGAAGCAGCTGCACCTGAATTCGGAACTAGTCTATCCCATGTGAGTATGTTTCTGCTGTTGAAAGCATTCAGCTCCGGCTGTTCGGCTCTGACTGGCGTGGAAGCGGTAAGTAACGCGATCCCGAACTTCAAGCAGCCTGCCGAGAAAAATGCCGCAGGTACGTTACTGCTCATGGGTTGTATATTGGGAGCCATGTTCATTGGCATCACGTTGCTGGCCTTCGGTTATGGGGTGAAGCCTGATCCCCATGCCACGGTCATATCCCAGATTGCCGAAGCTACATTTGGCAGAGGATGGATGTATTTTATCATCCAGGGTGTGACGGCACTGATCCTGTTCCTGGCAGCGAATACGGCGTATTCTGCCTTCCCGCTGTTGTCCTTCATGATGGCCAAAGACAAATATATGCCTCATATGTTCATGGTCCGAGGAGATCGGCTTGGCTTCTCGAACGGTATTATTTTTCTCAGTGTCATGTCTGCGCTGCTGGTGGTTGGGTTCAAAGGAAATACCGAAAGCCTGATTCCGCTCTATGCGGTAGGGGTGTTCATTCCATTTACGCTATCGCAGCTCGGCATGATGATTCGCTGGATCAAAGTCAAGCCGTCTGGCTGGCAGATGAAACTGCTGGTTAATACAGTCGGTATGCTGACTACGCTATCGATAACCCTGATCTTTATTTTCACCAAGTTCACGCAGACATGGGTCATCTTTATCTTTTTGCCGCTCGTTGTCTATGTGTTCATGCGTATTCACCGTCACTATTGCAACATTGCGGATGAGCTGCGGATTGATATTCAGGTCGATAAGCCAGCGCAAAAAGGTAATACGATTGTGATACCTGTTGCAGGCATTACGCGGGTCGTCATGAACACGATCAGTTACGCCCAGACGATGTCGGATCACGTGGTCGCACTCTACATTGGCTTCGATGATGAGGCCATACGCAAGATGGAGCAGAAGTGGGAGGAGTGGAACCCAGGGGTCCGTCTGGTCGTGATCAAATCGAGGTACCGCAGTATTATGGGGCCGCTCAAGAAATTCATTGATACCGTAGAGTGGAAAACGGCCGAGACCGATCACATCACCATTCTGATTCCGCAATTCATCACCAAGCATTGGTGGCAAAATGTACTGCACAACCAGACCAGCTTCATGATTCGGGCTTATCTGATCAATTACAAAGACGTGATTGTCACCACGGTGCCATATCATCTTAATCGTTAAGTCGAACGGTTAATCGCTTAACCGGGGTTGGAAGATTTACAGATTATTGTAAAATGAGTCACTTTCATTAATAGACAAACGTTCATATTCCATTTACACATCGAACCGCAGGGACATCTCCAAACAGGGGAGTTCTTGTGGTTTTTTGTCGTGAGATCTAATTCTAATTCCGGCGTAGAGTTGATCCCTGATTTCGTAAAGCCCCTTGTCCATGATTAACGTTACGTTGATTCAGAAAAGATTTTGCTGTGACATTCGACTCTTACACTAGATAACGTGGTGCTGAAGTTGATGCAGCATTTCACACACACTGAATGCGTGAATCAAGGGGGAAGAAAATCCGATGAGTGAGCTTGATAACCGGATCAGCTTGCCCGCCGCCAAACGGCGCGTATCAGGTACGAGTGAGCGTCGTACAGCCTCGCTGCGTGTGCAGCGAATGCGGGAGAATATGCTGGCCTATGGTTTCCTGGCACCATCGCTGCTTTTGTTTGCAGTGTTTCTGTTTTACCCGATGTTTAAGTCCGTGTATCTGAGTCTTCATTCCACAGATCCGACGGGACAGATTGCGGCTTACGTGGGGCTGGATAATTTCAAGGCGGTGTTCCAATCAGGGCTGTTTATGCAAGGGATGAAAGTGACGTTACTATTTGTCCTGTTTACGGTGCCTACGGGTATGCTGGCTGCTCTGATTCTGGCTGCACTGACTCACAACCGGTTCAAGGGAATGCGTGTGTTCCAATTTGTATTCTCTCTGCCCGTGGTGTTATCCGTCGGTTCGTCAGCGGTGATCTGGAAGTTTCTATTCCATCCGACCTTGGGCATGCTGAATTATCTGCTTGGCAAAGTAGGTATTGATCCAATTCCTTGGCTTACCAGCCCGGATTGGGCGTTAATCTCGATCTCCATCATGACGATCTGGATGAACCTCGGATTCAACTACATTATTCTATCCAGTGGTCTGGCAGGCATCCCGGATGAGATCTACGAGAGTGCCAAGATTGATGGCGCAGGACCATTACTGACGTTTCGTAAAATCTCAATGCCGCTCCTGTCACCAACGTTATTCTTTGTTACGGTCGTATCGATCATTGGCGCTTTTCAATCGTTCGGTCAGATCAACATTCTAACCCGGGGTGGCCCAATGGATAGTACGAATGTTTTCGTCTATTCCATCTATCAGGAAGCCTTCGTTAATTTCCGCTTTGGTACAGGTAGTGCACAGGCACTGATCCTGTTCGTGGTGATTATGCTGCTGACCCTGATCCAGTTCAAATGGGTAGAAAGGAAAGTGCATTACCAATGAGTGCGACATGGACCAAAACACTGTTATATGTATTACTGACGATCTGTGCAGCACTTGTGTTGTATCCGGTGATGTACACCTTTTTCATGGCCGTCATGACGCCGGAAGATGCGAGCGCTTATCCACCGCATATCATTCCGGATTCAATCGATCTGTCCAATTTTAGCGAAGTATTCGATATTGTTCCGATTGGTCGATTTATCGGCAATACCTTCCTTGTCGCAGGCCTAACGACGCTTGGTCAATTGATTACAGCGAGTATGGCAGCCTATGCTTTTGCGAAAATGCAGTTCAAAGGCAAAAACTTCATCTTCAGCATGTTTGTCGCAACGATGATGATTCCGTGGGAAGTGACGATGATCCCCAACTACCTGACGGTTCGCAGCTGGGGCTGGCTGGATAGTTACCAGGGGCTTACCGTGCCGTTTCTGGCAACGGCGTTTGGTACATTCCTGCTAAGACAGTTCTTCATGCAGCTGCCCAAGGAATTGTTCGAGGCGGCGAAGATCGACGGTTGTGGCCATATCCGCTATTTTATATCGCACGTCATGCCTTTGTCCCGTCCGGCACTTGGAACACTGGCAATCTATTCATTCTTAAGTATGTACAATTCGTATCTCTGGCCGCTGCTAGTGACGAACACACCAGAAATGAGAACCGCACAGATCGGGATCTCGATGCTGGAGTTCCAGGAATCCACGGCGTGGAATCTGGTATTTGCCGGAACAGCGATGGTCATTCTACCATCCTTACTGTTATTGATTTTCGGGTTGAAACAGCTTGTCCGCGGTATGGCCGCAGGCGCGCTGAAGGGGTAAGGAGAGTAAGGTTTACAACTATTAAATTGAAATTGAAATTCTGAAGGTTTTGATCTAAAGATTTGATTTAGAGGTTTTGAATTAAACCTTGTATCTTCGTACAAGGTCTACGATTTGAATACCAGGAGCGAATAAAATGAGGCTCGTGCTTCAAATAAGATGTTGAAATGAACGACGGTAGTAGTGAAGGAGAAGAATCGATTCTGAAGAAGCGAAGCTACAAGCTTTCTGCAAGAAAGCTACTTCGTAAGCATTAACTCGCCTTTATCCCCGGATTTTCCCCTTAGAGAGGGGGAATGAGAAAAATCCGGGGATAACAGCGATCAAAAGAACGATTCGTAACCGTAACGGCCACACCGCGTCATCCCCAAGATTTTATTGTAAGCGAGCCATATAAAAGGAGAGCGATTATGAACGGATTTCGGTTGAAAAAAAGAGGTACATTCGCATTAATGCTGGCTGCTCTAATGTTGGTCATTTCCGCTTGCGGAACGAAAGCAGAAACAAGCAGCCCGGCAAGTGGAGCTCCAGCAGAAGCGGCCGCAGCTGAAACAACACAATTGACTTGGTGGCATTCCATGTCGGGTGCAGGGGAAAAAGCGATAAACCAGCTCGCTTCCGACTTTAACGCAAGTCATCCAGACATTCAGGTGAAGCCCATCTATCAAGGGAAGTACGATGAAAGTCTGAACAAACTCAAAGCATCCATGGGCTCAGACAGCGGTCCAGACATTATCCAGGTCTACGAGATTGGTAGCAAGTTCATGATCGATTCAGGCATGATTACGCCAGTACAGCAGTTCATCGACAAGGATCAGTTCGACCTGTCCCAACTGGAGCCAAACATTATCCGGTATTACACCATTGATGGCAAGTTGAACGCGATGCCGTTTAACACATCGAACCCGATCCTTTACTACAACAAGGATATGTTCAAAGCAGCAGGTTTGGACCCGGAGAACCCGCCGAAGACATATGAAGAGTTTGAACAAGCAGCGAAAGCATTGGCGAAAGACGGTAAGCCAGGAGCATCCATGGCGATCTACGGCTGGTTCATGGAACAATTCTTTGCGAACCAGAATGCAGATTATGTAAACAATGGAAACGGAAGAACCGAAGCCGCTACAGAGTCTCTGTTGAACTCCGAAGCTGGAGTGAAGACATTAACATGGTGGAAAAAGATGATCGACGAGAAAACCCTCTCCAATCTGGGACGTAGCACAGACGATACAACAGCAGCATTTACCGCTCAGCAAATCGGTATGACCCTGGATTCCACGGCTGGCCTGCGTAAAATCGTAGAAGGTTCAGGTGGCAAGTTTGAACTGGGAACAGGCTTCCTGCCTCGTCCAGCGGATGCCAAAGAAGGCGGCGTTGTGGTGGGTGGAGCGAGCTTGTACATCATGAACAACAAATCGGAAGCACAACAGCAAGCGGCTTGGGAGTTCATCAAGTACTTGGCTACACCAGAGGTGCAAGCGAACTGGAGCGTTGCGACAGGATACTTCCCAATTACGACAGCAGCTTACGAAGAGCAAGTATTAAAGGATAATATGGCGAAGTACCCGCAATTCCAGACAGCAGTCGACCAATTGCACGCTTCCGCGGATTCGACAGCAACATCCGGGGCATTAATGGGTGTATTCCCTGAAGCGAGACAACTTGTCGAAGGAGCGATTGAAACGGTCCTGAATGGACAAGGTACACCACAGGAAGCATTGGATGCAGCAGCTAAACAAATTACAGACAAGATTGCGCAATATAATAGCACGGTGAAGAAGTAATTTAATTCATATGAATGTTGAATGCAGTGATTAAGCTGCATTCAATTTTTTTTGTTTACTAAAGAGAAAGACTAACATTTTTTGTTAATGATTACGAAAATAGAATAGGAAGCTGAAAGGGGTATCCCAATACATAGATTCATGAAGAGAAATAGACATAATAAAAATAAGAAGGAGTACAAGTGAATGAAAAGAATAACGGTTCTAATGATGGTATTTATGTTGTTGTTTGTCTCAAGTGTTTATGGGGAGGAACTTAAAGTTAAAAATATTGAACTCATCCCTAATACTACAGTTTCGGTCGGTGGTAAGATTAATCTTAATATAGTTGTTGTGTATGATGACGAATTCTCAATACATAGCGATAACGATCCATATTACAGAAGAAATACGGGTCTTTCGAAAACAGATTATACGATCAGTGAACCTCATATACTTCAAGTGCTGAGCACTGGGATGGTAAAGGTAACAGGTGTAGGTTCTTCAACAATTACTGTTAAAGTCGAAAATGTTGAAAGATCAGTTACCATCTCAGGTAGCTTGGATGAAGCGATTGATGGGGGATACATAAAAAATGGTGTGACTCTTGTTCCGATGAAAGAGGTATTCAAGGCACTGGGGGGGAGTGTTAATTACATTGCTCAACAGGGCACCTTCGAGATTAAAGTTGGTTCTACCAGACTAACTCTCCCGAAAACTGGAACAAAGGCAACTTTAAATGGAGAGCCATTAACTCTCAAGTCACCACTACTTGTTCAAAATGGCGTAACTTTGTTTCCTGCTTCTGTTCTCTCAGATGCTTTGGATGGAGTATTGACTTATAACTCTAAAGCTAAGCAGATGCAAATATCCATTGGTAAAGGAAAAATGACTATTAATATTGAACAACCTCAAAAACAAAACAGTGTAACAGCAACAACTCCAACAAAAGGAAAACTTTATGCTGTACCAGCTACTGGAGAGATGACAGGGTGGAGCATTCTCAAGGGTCATCCTTACGTAAAAAGCATCCGTGTGTACTTTAAAGTTAATGGGTCAATCGTACAAATATATACTAAGGATATAAGGAAGGTAGATCTGAATAAAAAAGTAACATGGACCGATTTAGAGGGTAAAAAACACACGAATACGGTAAAACAGTTATATACTGTTTTTGGGGAATTAAGTAATGAATATACTAGTGACATACTATATAAAATGTTTGGAAAAACATATTCAGACTGGATCGGGTCAACTTCACTGAATGCAGATCGATACGTTGACCAGTACTTGGAGCAACAAGGATTAATTGAACCATATGGAAGTAATATTACATTGACACCTGACACAGAAGTGTATTGAAAACCGTCTGTAACATTTCGAAAAAGTGGAATTAGTATCATTTTCCATATTTTATATTATCCCACAAGAAAGTCTCTGAAAGTATTTGGAGATGTTCTTGTGGTTTTTTTTGATGTGGTTACATGTCTATATTTATTATCAGGTAATATTTAACATTCTATTAACTTATACTGATTTTACGCATAATAGTTCTCTTTTATACTCAGTTAATGTGGTGATCTAATGTGATCCGTCCATATCGTTTTATCATGTGAAAATGTATGTCTCAAGACTCAGGTTTAGTGGGTTTAAAGAAATGAGGACTGTCACTAAATGTCGAATTCGTATTTATATTTATTATATATGTAAATTTAATTGACATCAAATAACTATATACCTAACAATTATATGACTTTAATGTTCTTCATAACGTGTTTTTAGTCAAAAAGTAGTACTAATTATTCATTATATAGAGATTAGTTTAGGGTGTGTAATATTGGTGTTCTATTTTATTTCATTTGATAGAAATATTGTTTACACAACTCTGTTATTCAGTTATCTTATATTTGAACTAATGTACAAGCTGTCTGAACAAATGATTGCCAAGTTGAAAACATGGGGGTAGGACGAATGAACAACACGCAAGTGAAACGTTGGGCACAAGGGTTTCTGGTTTTCGTTCTTGTCGTTACAGGTGCGGCACCAATCGGTGGATTAAGTAGCACCGTATATGCTGATGAGGAAAATGTAGTAACGGAACAGCCGCAAACAAGTGATCAGGAGACCTCCATACCGGATGCTGTCCCAACTGAAGAATCGTCAGACCTAGAGTCACCGACTAACGAAGATGATGATTTGGATGGAACTGAAAATGAGGAACCAGCTGAGACGGATAACTCAGAAGTGCAGGAAGCAGACGGGGCTGGAATCATACCCATTGCTGATGCGCGAGTACTTGCACCAAATACAAATGTAGCCGTTTCAGGTGTCGTAACGTACAGTGAACTCTCCGGAGAATTCACGAATTATTATATTCAAGACGAAGAAGCTGGCATTGTAGTCCGAGCGAAGAATCAAGTTGACGTGGGGGATCGCATTGAAGTATATGGTCCAATTACCCACTACAGCGGACTCGTCCAGATCGAGAAGGATAAGTCGGGTTTTACCGAAGGATACATGAAGGTAACTGAGCAAAATGTAACAATCCCCGGACCCAAAAATATGGTGTCCACAGACTTTGTCAGACCAGCAGACCAAAGTAACAAGGGTCCGGGCGAAAAGTATGAGGGAATGTTTGTCGAAGTAAGAGATATTCAGGTAACACGGGGCAGTAGTTCGACGTTCTACGCTACGGATAGTCATGGTGCTGAGATGACGATCTATGCCAAAAACTCCCCTAACGCGCTAACTGTCGGCAAAACCTACGAATATGTGCAAGGTGTTCTCACGTTCAACAGTAATTACGGATTAGAGATTTTACCTAGAACAGCCGCAGATGTTGTAGAAAATAGCCTGTCTGTGATGGCAAGTGTTCCGTCCGGCGGGATTCCCCGAAACAATGAAGTCACATTAACCTCTCCAGCAAAGGGTGCAGTCGTACATTACACAACGGATGGAACCGAACCTACTACTTCTTCTGCCGTGTATAACAACCCATTGGTGATTGATCAAGACATCGTAATCAAAGCTGTTGCCATTCTTAATGGACAATCCAGTGAAGTGTACACCTTTACGTATCAAGTACTTCCTGATAAAGAAAACTTGCGTATCCATGATATTCAAGGTGCAGGACATACCTCTGTTTTTAACGGATATGATGTTAAAGATATCGAAGGTATTGTTACCTCAGTCAGTACAAGCAGTTTTTACATGCAAGAGCTTCCGGATGAGATTGACGATGATCATCGGACCTCCGAAGCCATTCAGGTATATAAACCGAGTCATGGAGTTATCGTTGGCAACCAGGTGAAGGTATCTGGGAAAGTTACGGAATATGGGGCGGTTAACGAATTAACCACCACGCAAATTACGGGGAGTACCATTGTAAAAGTGTTAGATCAAGTCGAACTACCTGCACCTGTAAAGTTGGGTGTTAATGGACGAATCATTCCAACAGTCATTGACTCGGACTCTTTTGGAGAGTTTAACCCAGAGAAGGATGCCATAGACTTCTATGAAAGTCTCGAAGGCATGCGCGTTGAATTGGAAAAGCCTGAGATTATAGGTCCTTACTCCAGTCAACCGGGTCTGGCCGTTGTCGTGGATAATGGTGAGAACAATCCACTTCGCACGCCTAATGGTGGTGTTATTTTGACCGATAACAAGAAAGGTATGAATGAGAGTGATCTCAATCCGCAGCGTCTATTTATCAGTAAGAAACCTTCCAAAGCAGTAAAAACAGGCGATAAGTTGGATGGTAGTGTAATTGGAGTAATGACATATTCTAGCGGCAATTTCAAGGTGAGTCCTGAAGGGAGTTTGCCAGCAGTCATCCCAGGAGAAGCGAAACAAGCGACTACTTCCATTGAGAAAGCAGCAGATAAACTGACCATTGCCACGTTTAATGTGGAGAACTTCAGCAAAAAGGATGCAACACGAGCCAATAAAATCGGCAAAATCATCGTGGATAATCTGAACACGCCAGACATCATTGGCATTATGGAAGTTCAGGATAACGATGGTGATGCCGATACAGGTACAACAGCGGCCAATGAGAGTTTTCAGACTCTAATTGATGCAATCAAAGCGAATAATGGACCAACATATCGATACAGTGAGATTTCTCCGGAAAATAACAAGGATGGCGGGGCGCCGGGTGCCAACATTCGGGTAGGATTTCTATACCAGCCGAACCGTGTAACGTTGGCTACTGGTATCGGAAAAGGAAATGCTATGACAGCAATCACAGTCAAAGCAGACGGCAGTCTCTCCAATAATCCGGGACGTATTGCACCAGAGGACGAGGCATTCGCCAGCTCTCGCAAACCGCTCGCAGCGGAATTTGAATTCAATGGTGAACGTGTAGTCGTGATTGCCAACCATTTCAATTCCAAAGGTGGAGACTTGAAACCTTTTGGAAGCATACAGCCTGCGACTCGAAGCAGTGAAGTTCAACGTGCGAAGCAAGCTGCGCTGGTCAATGGCTTTGTGAAAGAGTTACTGAACAAAGACCCTGACGTAAATGTCGCTGTACTTGGCGATTTTAACGACTTCCAATTCTCGAATACCTTGAACATTGTTGAAGGTAATGAACTGGACAACTTGGTAAACCAACTGCCAGAGAATCAGCGATACTCCTACATCTATGATGGAAACTCTCAGACACTGGATCACATTCTGGTGAGTAAAAACCTGACTGAGACGGCAGCCATCGAAGTGGTACATGTGAATGCCGATTTTGAGACAGCGGATGGACGGGTGAGCGACCATGATCCATTACTCGCACAATTAAGTATTGGAGATCCAGTGGAAGAAGGGGACTTCAACCTGCGCGTACTTCACACGAATGATACGCATGCGCATCTGGATAACATCCCGCGCCGAGTAACGGCAATTAAGGAAGCGCGCAATGATAACACTTTGGTGCTGGATGCAGGGGACGTTTTCTCAGGCACATTGTACTTCAATCTGTTTAACGGTCTGGCTGATCTGGAATTCATGAACATGATCGGATACGATGCCATGACTTTTGGTAACCATGAGTTTGATAAAGGTCCAAGCGTACTGAAAGCATTCATTGAAAAAGCAGAGTTCCCGTTCGTGAGTGCCAATATTGATTATTCAAAAGATGCGAGCTTGAGTGGTTTATACAACAATAGCATCGGTGATCCGGGTGAGAAAGCCGAAATCTATCCAGCGATTATTACGGAAGTGAATGGTGAGCGAGTCGGTATTTTCGGACTGACGACACCGGACACAGTATCTCTTTCTTCACCGGGAGATGACTTGAAGTTTGTAGATTATAAGGCAAGTGCACAAGCAACTGTACAGATGCTGCAAAATGAAGGTATCAATAAAATCATTGCTTTGACTCACCTTGGCTACTCAGAGGATCTAAAATTGGCTGAAGCCGTAGAAGGAATCGATATTGTGGTAGGTGGTCATTCACACACCATTCTGAAGGAACCTATGGTTGTAGGCAGCCAAGATGAGCCAACATTGGTTGTACAAACCGGGGAATATGACGTTTCTCTTGGTCAATTGGATGTTACGTTTGATGAAGCGGGTATATTGAAGAAGTGGAACGGCAAATTGTTGAGTCTGGATGCGAAAGATGCTGCCAACCAATTCATCTATGCTGATGATGTGGAAGCCGCGAACAAGTTGAAAGAATATGCCCCTCAGTTGGAACAGTTCAAGAAAACGGTTATTGGTAAAACGAATGTCTTCCTGGATGGAGAACGTGGCACTGTGCGGAAACAGGAAACCAATTTAGGAAACCTGATGACAGACGGTATGCTGGAGAAAGTGAAATCCATTGTGCAGGAAAACGACGTCAAAGGATACGTGGCGATCCAGAATGGCGGTGGCATTCGAGCTTCATTCCAGACAGGTGATATTACGCTGGGCAATCTCCTGACTGTGATGCCATTTGGTAATAACCTGTCTGCGCTGAAAATGACAGGCAAGGAAATCACAGCCGCGCTGGAAAATGGCGTTAGTGGTGTGGAAACGGGAGAAGGACGCTTCCCGCAAGTGGCAGGCATGCGGTTCTACTACGATTCTACGAAGCCAGGCGAGAAAATGGATGCAACGACCAACACCGTGACCCAAGTCGGTCAACGTGTGGTCAAAGTTCAGATTAAGAATGCAGATGGAACGTACACGGATATCGATCCGAACGGGTACTATATCGTCGCTACCAATTCATTCATGGCTAACGGTGGAGATTTCTATCGTGCTATGAGAACGGCAAAAGATGATAATCGATTCTACGAATTGAATCTGGTCGATTATGAAATCTTCCATGAACATCTGGACCGTGTAGGTACAGTGAACCAAGAGACGGAAGGACGTAGTACCGATTTGAAAGGAACGCCACTTCCAGGAGACGGAAATGGCAGCAACCCTGGTAATGGTGGCGGGAATAATGGAAGTGATCCGGGCAGTGGTAACAGTGGTGGAGGTTCTACAACACCTACCACGCCTGTAACTCCAACCACACCGACTACACCAACCAATCCTACGAATCCAACTACGCCAACCGTTCCGGGTAATGGAGGAGGCGCTACTCCAACCATACCAGTTGTAGACCTGAAAGATATCGGGAATCACTGGGCCGCTGCTGCCATTGAACAGGCCATTTCCCGGGGAATTGTGAACGGGTATCAGGATGGTAATTTCCGTCCGAATGCACCTGCCACACGCGCCGAATTCATTGTTATGCTGGCAAGAGCATTTGAACTCCCAGCCAGCAACAAGGCATTGACGTTTAAGGATGCTGCTGGCATACCGGCGTGGGCGCAATCCTTTATTGCTCAGGCAGTGGAGCAAGGCATCATTAGCGGGTATACGGATGATACTTTCCGTTCATCTGGCAAAGTATCGCGGGTAGAGATGACGGTTATGCTCGTAAGAGCACTCGGTCTTCCGGTACATTCCAATCCTGCACTGAGCTTTGCGGATGCAGATAAAGTACCCGCTTGGGCTGTTCCATATATCGCTGCTGCATATGATGCAGGACTGGTGAAAGGAACAGGGCAGAATAGGTTTAACCCACTCGCAGAAGCAACACGTGCTGAAGTGGTGACCCTGCTATTGTCGGCAAGCGAGTGGCAAAAGCAGTAAAGACGCATGATACAGACGGTTTAGAACAGCTTGCAGACTTCCATCTGCAAGCTGTTTTTTTACTAGGGCGTGTCTGAAAACTCCGAAGGAAGCAGATTTTGCCGAATTTTCGTTCCAAGCAAGGAAGGACAAAGGTAAGAGAGAATCGTGTAATTTCACGTAGCTCAAGATAGCCAGAGGAAGACATAAGATAAAAGATGACAGAAAAAGGCCACCGAATAATTTCGGTGGCCTTTCTACCAAATTCAGGTTTATTCATCTCAATCTGGTTTAATTAACTTTTAAGTCTTCAACAGAGTTGATATCCATGTAAGTCGGAACTACCAGTCCTTGTTTGACTCCAGTCATGCTGACAGCTATATCAACAATCTGATCTCCATACGTCTCCCAATAGTCCCCGTGTGTAAGCGGGAGCCAAACGGCTGGAGAAGCATCGATATCACCTGCTGCTAAGCCTGCCCACATTGGACCAGCTTCGACTTGTAGGGCTTTGACGGTGTAACCCAGATCCGTCTCCAGCACATACTTCATCAGATTGGTACTCGCAATTTCAGAGTCCCATGCAACATAACCGAGACGTAAATTGTCACCTTTAACAGGGGTTAACCCCTTGGTCCACTCTTCAATTTGGTCCGGATGTTTTTCTGCATAAGTCTTGGCAGCTTCTTCAGGCGAAACGCCCTTTTGAATGTCTACCATGATTTCACTCATTTGATCCGCAGTCCAATTAAAGCGAGAGAAGAACTCATAGGCAACGGGATGATCTTCTTTGATTCCCTTACGTCCAACCGTGTGAACTTCCTCTGCATCGCCGAAAATTAAGTCGGGATCGTCCAGATACTTCAGATCATACTGATTGAACATCCAGTGTGGAGTCCAACCCGTAACGATGATGGGCTCCTCATTCTTATAAGCTTTGTCGAGCGATGCAGTCATCGCGGCTCCAGAACCTTCAATCAGATTCCAGTTAGACAATTCATAATGCTCAATCGCATTTGCCGTAGCTTTCATGAGACCTGCACCTGGATCAATACCAACGATTTGGTGATTAACCTCTTCGCCCACATTGGCACTTGCCGATGGAGTGGAAGAAGCAGCACCTGTCTCCAGATCTTCAATCGAATTTACTTCAGTCATGTAACTAGGAACCACGAGTCCTGTACGTACACCCGTCATGTTGGCACCCAGATCGTCCACCTGGTCTTTGTAACGTTCCCAGTAGTCAGCGTGTGTCAATGGCAGCCAAGCTGCTGGAGAGGCATCTACGTCGCCTGAGGCAACACCCGTCCACATTGGTCCGGCTTCGACTTGCAGAGCGTTAACTTTATAACCCAAGTTGTTTTCCATCACATATTTCAGCAAGTTGGTACTTGCGATTTCGGAATCCCAAGCCACATAGCTCAGTTTGAATGCATCACCGTTCACTGGAGTCAGACCTTTGGTCCACTCAGCAATCTGATCGGCATGTTTCTCCGCATAAGCTTTAGCTGCTTCTTCTGCGGATGTGCCATCCTGGATAGCAGTCATCATTTCACCCATTTCATCCGAGGTCCATTGGAAACGGGACAGGAATTCAAACGCAACAGGGTGATCTTCTTTCAGACCTTTACGGGCGATGGTGTGAATTTCTTCAGCATCACCGAAAGATTTCTCTGGATCTTCCAGATATTTCAGATCATATTTGTTGAACATCCAGTGTGGAGTCCAACCTGTAATAATGATTGGGTCTTCATTTTTGATCGCTTTGTCCAGCGTGGCCGTCATGGCTGCACCAGAGCCTTCAATCAGAGTCCAGTCAGTCAGGTTATAGTCTTCGATCGCTTTTGCTGCGGACTTCATGATACCAGCCCCTGGATCGATACCAATAATCTGATAGTTCACTTCTTCACCTACAGCATTGGCTCCTGAGTTGTTGCCGCCAGCGGAAGTCGTGCCACCAACGAAGTATTGTGAGAAACCAGCTACTAGCACAAGGAATGTTGCGGCAGCAGTGATCCACGCTTTTTGCTTGGTTGTAATGCGTGAGTTCTTTTTCCGACCTGGCATAAACACATTTTGTGTAAAACGGTCCAGAACAATCGCGAGTACAACAACGGCCAGACCGGCTTCGAAACCTTTACCGATTTGAAGTTGTGTTACGGCACGATAGACTTCCGCACCAATACCTTGTGCACCGATCATGGATGCAATAACAACCATGGACAGTGACAGCATGATGGTCTGGTTAATACCGGACATCACGGTAGGCAAAGCGAGTGGAAGCTGTACTTTGAACAATTTTTGCATGGAAGTTGAGCCGAATGCATCGGCTGCTTCAACCAATTCGCCAGATACCTGTCTGATACCCAGGTGAGTCAGACGAATCGTTGGCGGAATCGCAAATATAACGGACGCGATAACACCTGGAACGACACCAAGGCTAAAGAACGTAACCGCAGGCAGCAAGTAGACAAATGCAGGCATCGTCTGCATGAAGTCAAGCAGCGGTGTAATGATACGCGCCGCAGTTTTACTGTATGCGAGCCAGATTCCAACAGGCACACCAAGCAGGATCGAAACCAATCCTGAAGTGATAACCAGACCGAGTGTGTCCATCGATTGGGACCAGTATCCCAAGTTATCTACGAGCAAGAACCCGATAACCGTAAATAGTGTCAGTGGGAGTCGACCTACGAGGAACGCAAGAACACCCAATATGGCAATGAACAGGAGTGGATGGGGCAGCATGAACAGCCCGGAGAAGAATCCGACTACTGCCTGAATAACAACAGAGATTACATTAAACAATCCGGAGAGCGAGGAGCTCATCCAGTCAACGATGGATTCAATCCACGATGCTAGTGGTATTTTGGGAATCATTCACAAGTTCCTCCTTTACTGCAACTTCACCGCTAAGTGCACCCAGCAGGGCACCGCGGACGATAACACCTTGCAGACGGCCATTCTCACCAACAACAGCGAGAGGCACATGGGCAGAACTTACAATTTCGAACAATTCATGAATCAGGGTCTCAGGCGACACTGTCGGCCCGTCCGTGATCAGAATGTCGTTCAATACTTTGTTTTCGCGCATGGCACGGGTTGCATCTTCAGCTGTAATAACACCAAGCAGTTTCTTCGAACGGTCAATGACAAACAGGTTGGAAATACCACGTTCGCGCATTAATTCGAGGGCAACACGAGGACCACGGTCAAGCGTAATTGTTTCAGGGCGACGCATCACATGGGATGCAGTAAGAACCTTGGACAGATCCACGTCTTCGACGAAGCGGGCCACATATGAGTTGGCCGGTTGAATCATGATTTCTTCCGGTGTACCGATCTGCACGACTGCGCCGTCTTTCATGAGGGCAATACGATCGCCGATGCGCAGCGCTTCGTCCAAGTCATGGGTAATGAAAATAATCGTCTTTTTCATTTTATCTTGAAGCTCAATCAGCTCATCCTGCATATCACGGCGAATCAATGGATCAAGTGCACTGAAGGCTTCATCCATTAATAGTACTTCGGGGTCATTGGCAAGCGCACGGGCTAAGCCGACACGTTGCTGCATCCCGCCACTGAGTTCATCTGGCATTTTGTCTTCCCAGCCTTTAAGGCCAACCAGCTCAAGTGAAGTTTTCGCTTTCTCACGGCGTACGTCTTTGTCTACTTTCTGTATTTCCAATCCATACTCCACATTATCAAGAACGGTACGGTGCGGGAATAACGCAAACTTCTGGAAGACCATGCTGATCGTTTTCCGGCGCACTTCGCGCAATTGTTCTTTGTTCATCTTGCGAAGATCCTTACCATGGACCAGAATTTCTCCGGATGTTGGTTCAATCAGGCGATTGAACATCCGTACTAATGTGGATTTACCACTCCCGGACAGCCCCATAATAACGAAAATTTCGCCTTCCTTAATCTCCATGTTGACCCGGTTGACACCAACCGTTATCTGTTTTTCTTTGGCCAACTTTTCTTTACCCCAACCTTGCTCCAGTAATTGCAGACCTTGCTCGGTTTGGGGTCCAAACAATTTACTTACGTTTTTCACTTCAAGTATGGTCATGTTTTCACCCCTTCTGATGTGTTGTGCACTTCGAACGGCTTTTAGCATCCACAAGCCCATACACTTGTGCGCCCAGCCACGAAATCCGGTAATTGTTGCTTCGCTTCCCGTCTTTCTGGGTAACGTTTTTTATTCTAACAATACTTAACCAGTATATCAACCGAATAAACAGTACATAATGTTTGTACAGTAAAAACTGTACAAAGTTTTCCTTCCATATGCTCCGCCATTCTCCTTATTCTGCCTAATGAGGTTCCTTTACATTTGATAACGCTTTTCCTACAATAGAAAATGAGCTGAATTGAAGCTAGATTTTTTGGTTAAAAGAAAGTCATAGGCAATTGTAGCCTGGTAAAGTTCCCATTTTCATACATTGGGTGAAAGAAAGCCCTCTGGCATATAGGATGTCCGGCCGGATGCTTTCCCATGTAAGCAGGACTTTTAAAGTGTTGCAATTATTTTGCCAAGACTGTGGAATGTTCAGAATGGAGGTTGCAAGCATGGGCTTGGACCATTTACAAGAGGAACAGCAGGCAACCGTGCTGAAGATTCGTAAACGCGTCATTGAAGCCATTGGACGTAATATGGATCTTTACGGCGTTACGCTGTCAACGGGACACTTATATGGATTGCTATTTTTTGCAGACAAGCCAATGACCCTTGACGATATGGGACGGGAAATGGAAATGAGCAAAACGAGTATGAGTACAGGTGTACGAACACTGCTGGATTTGAAAATGGTGAATAAAGTATGGAGCAAGGGCTCCAGGAAAGACCTATATGAAGTGGAGTATGACTGGCATCAGACGTTTACGGATTATTTTGCTATCAAATGGAGAAAAGCTGTGGAGAGTAACCTTCAGATTCTACGGAAATCCATTGACGAACTGAATCGCTTAGTCGAAGATCTGGATGAGCAGGCAGATGCTGAACTTATCCACATCCTGATGGAAGACAAACACAAGGTTTTGCAAGCGGAAGCATATTACAAATGGTTGGATCGGTTAATTGATACCATGGAAGATGAAGAGATATATAAGTTGGTTCCGAAGGAAGAGATTAAGGAACACTCATAATTACATGCAAAGGGCCCTTTCCGTTATAGGAGAGGGCCCTTTGGCCTGTGCAATATCTTACTGAATTATAATTGAAGGAACACGATGTAAAAGAAACCTTGCCCAACGTATCAACTTATGTTCAGTGTCTAATGTCCGATCAGACCTGCATGAGAAAAGACCACAGACTGCTGGGCAATCTGTTCCAGTTCATTTAGAATCTGCAGCCGTCCAGCCGGAGTCCAGCATAACCGTTGCCAATTCGAAATATCGTGAACGTTACCTTGCAACACGGCAGGGGAACGATTCCACGATGCCGTTTGTTTCATGCGTCGGAACACCTTTTCACTGGCAGGATGAAGCGTAGCACGATGAATAAATAGGTAATCCGTGTCCAGCACGGGGATGCTATCTGCTGCATACTCATTTCTGTAGATTTCGGGAGATACAAGCTGGGCAGGATGGAGCTCCAGTTCATCATACAACAACTGATTTAACGGGTCCTCGCCTGATCCCTGCAAGCGGATGGACTGGTTCGTAATGTGCATCAGAGCAATACGTCCCTGTTCGAAATACGGTTGTAGGCTTTGGCTTGCCTCAAGCTTGCGAAACTCAAGTTCCTTGAAATTCAGCAACGCCTGCTTCTCACGTCCAACCAGTTCGGCTATGCGAATATGGTTCTTTTTCCAGTCATTTGTTGATTCTAAAATGATGGTAGGTGCAATGCTTTTTAGCCGATCGTAATAGGGCTGGTGGTAAAAGTCACCGATGATCAAGTCTGGCTTCGCCTGCCGAAGTTGATCTAATTGCCTGGTTAATCGGCGTTCTTGTTCATAATCATCGGCATCGCGATCAAGGGCTCCTTCCAGCACAGCTACCGGATGCAGTCCAAGCGAGGCCAGGTTCTCGTGGAATCCCATAATGGATGCCGTGGCAACTCGAAGTTGATCTCTTTTCATATATACACTGGGTGCAATCCCCAAGGTTTGTTTGAATTTGCGGCTAAAATAATACTCGTTGCCATACCCGACAGATATCGCGACGTCTTTGAAGTTACACGTTTCCGCTGTCAGGTGTTTTTTGGCTTCGTCTATACGTAAACGGTTCAGGTAATCGGTGGGGGACATGCCCTTGGCTTTCTTGAAACTGCGAGAATAAGAGCTGGGTGTAAGTCCAGCAATCTTGGCGAGTTGATCCATGCTAATTCCTTCACTCATGTAACGTCGCATATACATAATGCTGCGTTCCAAGGCAGGGTCTACTTTCTCATGATTGGCTTCCAGCCGATTCTCCGAGAGAAACTGCAGCAGTTCGTGCAGCTGGCTATGTATACTGATAAAGTGATCCGGTTGAAGACCGCGATAGGTTTCATACAGTTGTTCCAAACGTGATACAGCCTGCTGTTCGTGACGAACCAGCAATCTGCCTGTCTGCCAATCCAGCGGGAAGCCAGGAGTAGGGGTCATTTTCCATTCACCACGGACTTGCTGCAAACGAACAGTATCCATGCTTAGCAATATACATTCGGTCACATTCGAGCGTGCAGCGGCCTCAATGGTTGTACCTGGATTCAAAACGAACAAGCTGCCGGCTTGAGCCGTATAGACTGTATCATTCAGGACCAGAACACCGTCTCCTTGCAAAATAAGACAGAGCATGGGCCGGGACACCGTCTTGCCTTGCACACGGAAGTTCTCCCCACGACGCACACGGCACATGGAGGAGAGGAGCGGTAGAGATGAGGTTTCAGCAATGAAAGGAAACTGTTCAGTCATACGGACCATCCTTTTGTCTTATTTTCTTAATGATAACAATTATCATTCTCATATGGAAGATGTTTTTGAAAAATAGTTTTCGACACCAAAAAGGACTACCAAGAGCCAATATGGCTGCAAGGTAATCCTCATTGTTATGGACAAGGCTGTTAAATAGGCTATGTGCCTGAATCCACAGTATAGGTTAGTACGGTGTTACCAATAGAATATTGTCGAGGAAAACGTCACTCATTACTTTTTTACCAGTTCCCCCCGTTTGCACGTGATACAGGCGATACTGATCTTTGGCATTGATGTAGAACAGGCCGGCAACATCATCTCTGATATGGAATGCATCCCATTCGTCACTGGTAAGTTTGGTTACCTTGAGAGCTGTGTTGACTGAATAGAGACCGTTGTTGCCCGAGATGTATGCAGCCGTCGGTGTGCCATTGGTCAATTGATTCGCAACATACGTTACATTGTTCAGGTTCAGGTTGGCGGACTTGGTCACTTTGTTGCCGGAGACCGTTTTGGCATAAGCCTTTTTGTCTGCATCAATAATTACAACCTTGTCTGTACCGAGTGCACTTACTTCCCGGACGCTCTTGTTATGAAGCTGAAGCGTTTTGGCTGAAGTCGTTAACGCAAACGCTTTGCCTTTGGCGTAATTGTAATCCTTGTTACTATCCAGCGCGATTCCTTTGTTATACACGTAAAGATTGTTCCCCCAACCACCGGAATATACAGCATTCACATCCAGCTTGGCTTTTGGGTTAACTGCAGTGGCCTTGCCAGTGTTGTAATTAACCTTATACATAACGACAGCATTGGTTGAGTAAAACTGCTCGTAAGGGTCTGTATTGACCATCAGTTGCATTTCTTTTTTGGCTTGATTGGTAAAATAACGACTTTCCACTGCGCCTGCGGCAATCCGCTGTACAGCTCCAGAGCCGTTGGACGTTTTGGAGACGATCCATGTGTTTCCATTAACTAATGCATTATAGTAGGCACGCCCTTTGGCGACCACGAGAAATGGAAAATCGGTATCGGCCTTGTCGGCAATCTTGGTGGCAGTGGAAGCATCACTATTGCCATTAGCGCGATAGATCGTGCCTGTTGCGTCCAGATAATAAATGAACCCGTTATCCGTATAATAGCTGAGTACATCTGTAGCAAATGTCTCTGCTGCATCGCTGGACCCGTCATTCGGAACCCGAAGCAAGGTTGTGGAAGAAGCAGTCTGAGTGTAGTAGAGATAAGAGCCTGCTGCGAGCAAGTCCACACCTTGGAAATCAATTAATACTTCCGTTGTGTTACTGCCATCAGCGGATACTTTGTACAAGACTCCGTCGGACTCATAATACACTGTGGATTGGCTGAGTGTAGCTGCTTGGGCTGCGCTTCCGCCTCCCAATGTCATTGCTGCAAGCAGTGTAATGAGCAGCAATGTACAGATGGTTCGTTGTAAGTATGTATACCCTGTTTTCATTCTTTCATCGTCCCCTTCGTTCTATATGTATGTAATTAACGCCTTATGTTATATCGGTAAACAATGGAAGATATGTTAGATCTCGAATGTGAAAAAAGGAGAGAATGAAATTGAATTTCATGCATATTCAAACCTGAAATCGAATTGCGCATGTTGCTGCCAATCCTGTCCCAAAGCATTCTCCGCTTGACTTGATCGTGATAACATAGCACTCAACCCGAGCAGAGGAGTGAGCGATCATGTTATTGAATATGGCGATCATCGGATTTGGGAATGCAGTGGTGAATTATCACCTGCCTTATCTGGACGAGAAAGAGAACATCAAGGTGAAGGCGATCTATCGTCGGGAGGAAGACCGAATTGGCGATACAGAGCGTGAATCACTCTATCCCGAGATTACATTTACAACGAACATCGAAGACCTATTGCAGGATGATGAGATTGAGTTGATTGTTGTTGCTACCCATGTGGATAGCCATGTTGAATATGCCAAGCTGGCATTGGAACATGGGAAACATGTGCTGGTGGAGAAACCTTTTGCTCCCACTTCTGCGGAAGCCAAGGATATTTTTGAACTAGCCACCCGCAACAATCTCATCGCCATGGCGAATCAAAATCGCAGATTTGATGGTGACTTTCTGACATTGAAAAAAGTGATCGAGAGTGGCAAACTGGGGAACATTGTTGAAATCCAGTCCCATTATGATTATTTTATCCCACAGTATGCGAGAAGCGGATTTGGATTGCTGCATGGCTTGGCCGTGCATACCATCGATCAATTGATCTCCATATATGGCGTAGCCGATGGAATTGTTTATGATGTTCGGAGTTTGATTGCGCCGGGTGAATCTGATGATTATATTGATATTGATTTTCGTTATGGAAGAATGAAGGCCACCATCAAGTGCAGCCTTCTCGTGAAGATCGAGCATCCCAAATTCATTGTACACGGGGATCGGGGAAGCTTTGTCAAATATAGCAGCGGACATCAAACGAAAAGTGGGGATGGACGAACCCGGGTATCTATTGAATCTGAATCGGAGGATAACTGGGGTACGATCAGTTATGTTGATGAGGATGGAACATCACATACGGAGAAAGTTCCTTCGGAAGCAACGGACTATGGCATGTTATATGATCAACTGCTTCAAGCCATTCGACATCACGGTGATAAACCGGTCAAGGATGAAGAGGTTTTGTATGTATTGGATATTTTACATGACGGAATCGAAGCGGCGAAGAAAGTCGACTGAAAAACAACCAACGACAGGAGCGAAACGATATGATGAATATAGCAACGATTGGTACAGGGTCCATTGTGGATGCCATTTTGTCCGCGATCAATGAACTGGAAGATGTTACGTGTACAGCGATGTACTCCCGGAAGAGAGAGACAGCACAGGAGCTTGCGGGAAAATATGCTGTAGGTACAATCTATACGGACCTGGAATCCCTATTCTCAGATGTGAGTGTAGATCTCATCTACATTGCTTCACCGAATAGCATGCATTACGAACAGGCCTATCAGGCACTTCAACACGGCAAGCATGTCGTCTGTGAAAAACCGTTCACGTCCACGCTTCAGGAAGCAGAAACGTTGATTGCACTTGCGAAGGAAAAAAATCTGTTGCTGTTTGAAGCGATCTCCAACATTCATCTACCTAATATTAAAATCATACAGGTGCAACTGCCCAAGCTCGGTCGAATCAAACTCATCCAGTGTAACTACAGTCAATACTCGCGCAAATACAATGATCTGCTGGCAGGGGAGACACCGAACGTATTTAATCCACAATTTTCTGGTGGGGCGCTGATGGATATTAATATTTATAATCTGCATCTGGTCATGAATCTGTTTGGCAGGCCGAATTCCGTATCGTATACCGCGAATCAGCATGCGAACGGCATTGATACATCAGGTGTGGTGGTTCTTAAATATCCGGAGTTTATTGCGGAATGTGTAGGTGCCAAAGACACAAGCAGCATGAACTTTGTCCTTATTCAGGGAGAGAAGGGGTATCTTCAGGTTGTGGGAGGAGCAAATGGTTGCCGGGAGATCAAGCTTCAGATCGGAAATGAGCCTGCTGAGTCGTATAATGCGCAGACCAAATCCAATTGGCTGTACTATGAGTGGGAAGCGTTCAGGGACATCTATGCAAGTGGAGATCTCAAACGGTCTTACGAACTACTGGAACACAGCCAGTCTGTGATGAGTGTGCTCATGAGTGCGCGTAAGGATGCTGGAATTCAATTCGCAGCAGATCAACGGTAATCGTTAATACGTGTCGCTAATGCTTCCCATGTACAACATGTCGAAAATATAAAGTACAGAGACCATCGAAGACATTTTGGACAGCCTTAATTGTTCATTGTATCCATAAGCCAGCAGCGTCTCGTCACAATGCTTGGACAGTGTTGAATGGTTGTTGCCCGTGACCGCGATGACTTTCATTTGTTTGTTGCTCAGCACTTTGGCGGCTTCAATCATGGATTGGTTCTCTCCTGTGTGCGAAATAACAAAAGACAGCGTCAGGCTATTGGGGTTTATCGTGTTCAAATAATGCATGTTGGGACTATTGTGAGCAATCGCAGATATGCCGAGTTCATTCCACTTGGCACAAGCCTGTTGCGCCAGGTAATAATTCATATCACTGCCATAGATATCGATGCGTCCGGATTGTTTGACCCAGCCCGCGATTCGTTGCAAAACAGGAGCGTTTAACATCCGGCGGGTATCTTCCAGCGCCTGCTGATACAGGTAAGGAACCGAGTCGATGGCAGCCAGCACGTTGCCTTGTTCTGCAATTGCATGATCCTGCGTCTGCATGGCGGAAGGCATCTGTTGATATTCAAGAGCAAGCTTTAACTGAAAGTCTGGGTACCCCTTGGTACCCAGCTTTTTGCATAAGCGAACAATGGTGGATGAGCTTGTATAGGTCTGCTGAGCCAGTTCATGGGCTGTAGAATCGAACACAACTTCGGGATTGTTCAGGATATAGTCCACAATATGCTTCTCCTGTGCCGTTAATTGGGGAGCATATTTTAATTTTTGAAGTAGTTTGGATTCCATGCGGTTATTCCATTCCTCTCTATTACCATCCGAAAGTATATGTCTCCACATCATAACCTGCGTTTATTTATTTCTCAATCTACATCACTCAGATCTGACTTTCCGCCAGTTGCTGACGACTATTCCATAGCGTTACGAAACGAAGGAGAACCACACTAATGAGCATGAGCACAGCTCCAATCATGAGTAACATCCAAGGACCGATCAGCAGCATGCCACTGGCCTGACCAGCGACTAAGGCGATTAGGGGAATGACAACCAATCCTCCAAGCTGATAGGCTTCCTGGAACCCACGAACCTTGGCCGAGATCAGCACGTTTAACAAAATGACCATAAGACTGCAAGCAGGAACAACCCACAGGACCAGAATCATCCAGTTCAGATTGGGAAACATCAACGTTCCAAACATGGGGTACATCAGAATATTGGCAATCAATCCGTAGATCAGGAAAGTAACCCAGGATAATAGAATGGATGGGATCAGGGCAGCCAGTACTTTGCCTTTAAAAAGAGTGTCCATGCTGATCGGTGCAAATAACAATCCTTCCAGCGTTTTACGTTCCTTTTCTCCAGCGAAACTATTGGCCGTCAGAATACTGGAGGCCATCACCGGAATGATGAGAAACAAGGGAGCGAACATATACATGGCCAAATAATAGACAATACGATGATTATCTGTAGGCATGGAAGCAAGCTGAGGAATCTGTCCACTATGGGTTAACGAATCCAATGATTCGAGCAGAAAGCTGATGTTGCCCAGAGAACGAAGTTCCATTCTGGAGGCCGCCCACAGGAGCGCAGAGGGCATGATAATTCCGATGATCAGTGGAACGATTAACATGGGCAACCAGAGCTGAACACTGGCGGTGACGGACCGAATATCTTTGCGTACCAGTGCGCGTATGGCTTGGCGGTTATTCATGATGGTGTGCCTCCCTTATGGCAAAATAGATACTTTCCAGATCACTGCCCGTGATGCGGGCCTGATAGACTTGGCCATGCTCCGTTAATTGCCGTAACAGCACTGGAATATCCTCACGGGATGGAAGCTGATACGTCGCTTGATATGCGGATGTCGCCTCAGGTGTATAATCGGTTGAATTGTGCCATCCATTGGGCATGTTGGCTTCTACTTCGAGCTTTGGTGTGGACAGGTACCGGCTAACAATCTCCTGTTCCGTACCCTCCTCAACAATGCGGCCCTTTTCCATGAAAATATAACGATCACAGACAGCTGACAGTTGGGACAGCACGTGAGACGAGACCAGAATCGTCATCTTTTCTTCCTTATTTAACTGACGGATGATGCGAAGCACCATCTGAATTCCATCCGGATCCAGGCCATTGGTTGGCTCATCCAGAAACAGGATGGAAGGACGGTGCAAGAGCACTCGTGCAAGGCCCAAGCGTTTCTTCATGCCTGTGCTATAGGTGCCGACTTTGCGATGCTGATATTCCTGCAACTCGAACAGGTTCACAAGCTCATCAATTCGTTCTCTGGCTTGCTTCAGACCAAAAGCATCAGCGAAGAAAGTCAGATTGTCACGCCCGCTCATATTTTCATATAATCCACTTTGTTCGGTAAGGGTGCCACACATGGCTAGCACTTTCTCCGCCTCACGAGCCGCGTCCAATCCGTTAATGGTTACCTGTCCACCTGAGGCACCCAAGACACCGTTCATGATACGGATCAGTGTGGTTTTGCCCGAACCGTTGGGGCCAATCAACCCAGTGACGCTGCCTTGCTTAACTGTGAAGCTGACATCATTCAGTGCTTGATGCACCTTGAATTGCTTGGATATATTGCGTACTTCGATCATGTACATTCACCGTCCGATCTGAGTTTGGAGATTATACGTCCGGTAGGAGCATATCGTTCAAATGGATGACAAAAAAAGATAAATCTCTCCGTCAATAGTCCCGGATGGAGGGTGCACACATATCCCCAATTCCCCTTCAAATCGGGTCTCAGGTTTGTTTTCACTATGACTTGTACCATGTATCCTTATTGTAAGGATCGAATATCCGTTTCATTGCTAATGTTGACGTGGTAATGAAATATAACGGCTAACATCTCAGGCATGCCTGAAATATGCATCTAACGCCGGTCTTGGTTACCCAGGGCCGGCTTCACGTCATGCCTTGGCGTGCCTGTCGGGGAACGTCAGTTTTTAACAATTACATAATGAATTCGTCTAACACATTTATATGTATACATTGTATGGGGACATATGGTGTTCGGACGTAGAGGAAGAGGAAGGTGAGTGAATCATGACAGCATCCAATGAGTATCGTTTTCAAGTGAATCTGAGCGGTATGATCCAGATTTTGTCCAACCATCTATATAGCAGTCCGAAAGTGTTCTTGCGTGAACTGATGCAGAATGCGACGGATGCGATTACTGCACGAACAGAGGCAGAGCCCGGATATCAGGGTACAGTGCGTGTAGAACTGACAGGAACAGGTGAGCAGCTGACCATGATGGTGGAGGACAACGGCATCGGCTTGACTGAAGCTGATATCCATGAATTCCTGGCCATGATCGGACAATCCTCGAAGCGCGGACAGCAAGCGCTGCTGGATGGAGAGTCTTCGTTTATCGGGCGTTTCGGGATCGGGTTGTTATCCTGTTTCATGGTGAGTCACGAAATCGTCATGCTGACGCAATCCGCCAAGGGTGGCCCTTCGATGGAATGGCGGGGTAAGCCGGATGGCACATATACGATCCGTCAGCTGGATACACAACTGTCCCCAGGGACCAAAGTATATCTACGCTGCACACCAGACGCAGCTCACTACTTTGAAGCAGATTATGTGAAAGAAGCTCTGTTCTATTATGGAGCGTTATTGCCGTATCCGGTCACGCTGCATCATGATGGTATGCAACATGTGGTGAATAGCGAGACGCCGATCTGGCTGATGGACCCTGCACTCGCACGTTCACGCAGAGCAGAGGTATTGGCTTTTGGTGAACGTCTGCTTGGCGAGAAGTTCCAGGACTTTATTCCTTTAACGACGGCTTCAGGCCGTACGGGAGGCATTGCTTTTGTGCTGCCACACGCAGTCAATCTGAATGCCAAGCGTTCTCACCGGGTGTATCTGAAGCGAATGCTGATTTCGGAGAAAGCAGAGAACATTTTGCCAGAGTGGGCTTTCTTCGTGAAATGTCTGATCTGGACAGATGAGCTTCAACCGACGGCTTCGCGGGAACATTTCTATGAAAATGAAAAGCTGGAGGAAGTTCGCTCCGAACTCGGCGACGCACTTCGCAAGGGACTGGCCGACATGGCTGAGAGCCAGACGGAACGGCTGCAGAAGCTGATTCGCCTGCATGCCCTGTCCATGAAGGCGCTGGCTGTACAGGATCAGGCATTCTACGCGATGATTCACCGCTGGCTGCCATTTGAGAGCACCAGGGGCCACCGGGAACTCGGTGAGCTAATGGATGAAGGGGAGACGCTGTATTTCACGTCCTCTGTAGACGAGTACCGTCAGATCCATCATGTGGCTTCCGCACAATCGATGCTGGTTATTAACGGTGGCTACATCTATGACAGCGAGTTGATGGCGACACTGCCTTTGGCTGTGCACAATGTCCACACGGAGCGGCTCCAGCCGGATCAGGTCTCGATGAGCTTCACCGATGTGCCACCCGCTGATCGTAATCAGTATTATGATGCGTTGCGACTGGCTGATTCCGCTTTGCAGCGTTTCAGATGTCGGGCTGAGGTCAAAGGTTTCAAGCCATCGGATCTGCCGGTGTTGTTCACGCTGTCTCAGGAATCCTCTACCCTGCGTGCGCTGGAAAAAGCGAGCGAAGAGAGCACTGAATTATTTTCATCTGTGCTTGGCTCCTTATCCTCTGGCATTAGTTCGGCAGGATATTCAACCTTGTACTTGAATGTGAACAATCCGGTTATTCAGCGTGTGTTAACGTCACCGGATGCCCAGATGACGCCGATTGCCATTGAGATGCTGTATGTCAATGCACTGATGATGGGGCATTATGCCATGAGCAAGCAAGAGCTTGAAGTGTTAAATCAGGGAATTGTCCGTTTTATAGATTGGGGTTTACGTGCAAATACAGATCGTAAGGGAGATGCCTGATGAAGACAGAGATGGACTTTGAGGAATTGATGGACGAGGCCTATGGCTTGCCTAATGGCCCGGCGAAGCTGGGGATGCTGGAAGAAGCAGCTAGAGTGGCCGATGTGAACGGCATGGAGGAAGAGGCATACGAAGCAAGATCGGAGATTGTGGAGACAGCAACATTCTGTGGTTATCCGATGAAAGCACTGATTGCTTTTTCCTGGCAGCTGGGCAAGTTCGACCAACAGCCAGAAGAATATGATGAAGAAACGTTAATGTGGTCTTACAAATGGATTCTAGGCAAACTATCCAGTTTCCCGGAAGTGTCTCGCGATAAAATGATGGAGCTGCTTGAGGACTTCGGACAGCGTTTCAAGTCATTCGGATACAGCGAACGGTCGTATTGGTATTATCGGTTCCGTATCTCCATGGATCTTGGGGAACTGGAGGAGGCAGGAAGCAGCTACGCCAAGTTCAGAACCATGGATCGAGACTTTATGAGTGATTGTGAAGCCTGTGAACAGGATGAGATTATGCGTTATTTCATCCTTACGGGTGATGACGAGAAGGTGCTTGAAGTGGCAAAACCGATCCTGAAAGGGCGGATGAGCTGTGCGGAGATTCCACATCTTACGTTATCGGAGATCTTGATGCCGCTCTACAGATTGGGGCGGACTGCGGAAGCAGACAAACATCAACAAAAGGGCTACCGGATGATCAAGGGACAAAATGATTTTGTGAGGAGCTTTGCCGAGCAAATGGATTACCTTGTACGCACCAATCCGGCGAAGGGGATCGATGTGCTGGAAGAAAGTCTGGTGTACGCGATGGATAATGAAGATCCATTTGCCAAAATGATGTTCTATGCCAGAACTGCACCCTTGTTACGTCGCTGGGCGGACGAATCCCCAGGATACCGACTTCGTCTACCTGCGTCCTTCCCTTATGAGGGAGATCCGGGAGATTTGCATAAACTGGCGGATTATTTTGCGGGATATGCCCAAGCAGCGGCAGACAAGTACGACCAGCGTAATGGCAATCGTCATGTCTCTTCCTTGCTGGCGTAGAAACGGATATCACTCTGTAACAGATAGATATAATAAGTTATGAAAAGTAAAGAAACAGGCTTGTTCAAGAAGGATTGTACCCTTCTGAACAAGCCTGTTTGTCTTACATCATGAGCATGATAAATCTAATCGCTATGAAGATGTATTATTTCTATTGTGCCGATGCTGGAGAAGGGACCAGTGTTGGCGCTGGAACCGGAGCAGTTTCTGCCTCATCACCCTCAGGCGCTGCTTCATCCGTTGGTTCCGCTGTCGGCTGCTGAGCAGCCATCAGTTCAGCGACGATTTGATCTGTTGGTTGTGTAAGCAGCGCATACATAATCGCAGCCTCTTCCTGACGAATCAGAGGTTTGCGGGAAAGTAAATCAACGGATCCATCTTCCAGCACTTTTACCTCAGGTCCATGGATACCAAGCTTTGCCATCATCTGAACGGCTGGTACAGCCCATGGGTCCGTGTGTCCTGCAAGTTGGACATCCTTGAACAGTTCATTAGGATATTGCAGTTGAAGAGATCTCCATATCATTACCATCGCTTCCTGTCTGGTGATAACTTGATCTGGTTTAAACTGTTGTTGATCCGTGCCTGTAATCATGCCAGATTCATACCCAAGCTGAATATATCCAGCTGCAGCATGATCGGCCCAATCGGTACCCGTAGGTGGTGTCGTTTTGCTGGCTTTCAATCCGCTCAATTTAAGGACATTCTCAATAAATTCAGCTCGAGTCACTGCCGTTTTTGGTTGAAAGGATTCGCTTGCATCATTCTCGTAATATCCAAGAGATTGTATTGCGTAGATTGCTTCAGCATAAGGACTGTTCTCACGAACATCCCGGAAGCCCATAGGCTTTTGACCTTTTTTCTCATAACCCATAGGGTTGAGGTAAGGTTCTTTCAGGTATGTGGTACCATCTGCATATTCTTTGAATGCTGTGAATTGACCAGTCAATTCATCTTTGAAGAGATTATCTTCCACTTGAATCAGGTTGCGTTGACCCAGGAATACATCGTTAATGCTCAATTGTCCTGGCTTATCCCCGCCACCTTTCAGAGAACTTACAATCGTGCTAAGTCGAAGATCTGCGTACAATCCGGTGAAGCGTTGCAGCTCAGCTGCTGATTGTGGCGTGTATTCCTTGAATTGCACAGGCTCTGCATATTGCGGGAAGAAATTCTGAATGAATGCCGGGTAGAACAGATTACGAAGTGCTCCATTCTGATTATACGTCAGGAAGACGCCTGTATTTTGCTCGGGAATAAGGAAGAGATAAGAGCTGAATCCGGTCAGGTCGCCTGCTTTCGTAATAACTTTTGGACTACTTCCTGCACCGGGAATCTGAAATGCTGCTTCGAATCCATAGGTGGTGTCCGGCAACAATGGGTGAATGGAAGAACGGTATTGTTCCATGCTTTTCACCGTGGATTCCTTGAGAATCCGCTCGTTGTCCTTCACGCCATCATTCAGGAAAGCAATCATGAACTTCCCAATGTCCTCTGTGGTAGACAACATGCCGCCTTGAGGCATAGGTGTTGGAGCGATGGTGTACAGATCAAGCGGATTGTGTGCCGCATCATAGCCTGTAGCCAGCTGCTTTTGGAACTTTTTGTCCAGCATGAAACTGCTGTTATCCATTCCTAGCGGTTTGAAGATATGTTGTTGCATGTAGGATTCAAAGGGTTCACCGCTTACATTCTCGACAATCATGCCAAGCAGCAAAAACGAAAAATTATCGTACATGTAGGCGCTACCAGGCTCTCGAACGACAGGAGGCATGTGTTGCTGTGCGTAATCCTCCATCGCTATGTACTTGTCGAAATCAGTATGGATGTCTTCCTGCTGAGGATCACGAATCTCGAATCCGGTCGTATGGGTGAGAAGATGTTCCACAGTTACAGGTTTGTCAAAAGGATTATCGAATTCGAGCCCTTTCACATAGGTCTGAAAATCAGCTTTCAGATCAACCTTGCCTTGCTCGACCAGCTGCATTACAGCTGCTGACGTGAAAGTTTTGGAGACAGAGGCTACACGGAAGGCAGTCTTTTTCGGATCGATTGGTGTTTTGCTCTCCACATCGGAGAAGCCATATCCTTTTTCCGCCAGTACTTTGCCATCTTTCACAACCACCACGGAGGCTCCGACATAATGGGGCTTTGCCTCAGGTGAATCGAAAAATGAATCCAGAAATGCTGTAGCCGATTCAGTTGTCAGCGCTTTCGTCTTACCCTGTTCAGCAGCTACAGAAGTCGGGGTCTCCGCCTGAACTGCGGGTACCCACAGACTGAGAGACAGAACCACGGCCATGAAAGCTCCTGTTAGGGAGGTGAACCTGAAGCGGGTGTTTCGTTTGGATAAATGCATGCAAACACTCCTTTATGAAAATATTTACAAAATAGTTACCTACCCATGTATTACTGATTACTCGCCCGATAGGTTTCACGATAATAGATTCCAATGTTGGCAATCCAGATCACAGAGAGCACTACAATCGGGAATGGAGCAAAGGTAAAGAGTATGGAATATAGAACCATAGAGACCATTCCGACACCAAGCAGCACGTTCATCATCTGGAAAGAACGATAGGCTGCGCGATACACGATCCATTTCTCGCCTTCATCCAGCTTCTCAAAATGATCCTTCTTCATATTGCGCGAGTTCAGATCCAGAGTGCGCTCAGGATAATAACGGTTGTATCGCTTCACAGTCAGAGTTTGCACTACCACGACGATGATAATGGAGATACATGAAGCAACGAGATTCAAGAGGTTAAACAGTTCTGGAGAATTCGGCATGGTTCGGTTGGATGCATACAAGGACAAGGCAAGTGCTGCCCAGGTAAACGTAAGAATAACGCTGAATCCGCTGAGTATCATCGCTTTTCCGAGGGAGCGCTCTGCGGGAGAGATGAGTGAATCGGAATCTCTATAAGCATCATCTTCCATGGGAGGGACAGATGGCGTGCGGGAGAGACTGAAGATGTTCCACACCGTCATAACTACCACAAGAGCCGCCAGGATTGCGAATAAAAGATCATAGTCATAGTACACGGACAACGTCCAGTTCAAGTCAGAAGGGACTTTACTGACTCCGCTAGCTCCGAGAAAACCAACTACAGCGCCACCAGCTGCATACAAGGGAAGACGCAACCGCTTTTTGATGGACGAAGATGATGAATTTTTCATTCTAATCCACCTTTCAATTCAAATATTTTTTCAACTGGTTCACGAAATACATGGGCTATTTTTAATGCCAGGACGACCGATGGAGAGTAGTCTCCGCGTTCAATCAGGGCAATGGTTTGGCGGGATGCGCCGATGAACTTGGCTAGTTCCGCTTGGGACAGCCGGTCTCTGGCTCTTAACTCCCGAACGTGATTGTGTAATTCTTCCACTTACTCACCTCCATGAACCTAATGTACATGATATTTGACTAAATGTAAACTATAATATACAAAATGTTTATGATCATTTACTTTTAAACATTGATATGACATGGAAAAGAGAGCCTGTTGGGCTCCCTTGGATGATTATTTTGTTGCCGGAAAAGTGAAATCAGGATGCATCTGTATATGTCAGATGTTCATTCTGTGTATCTGCCTTCCGAAGTGACATTCGGAAATAGACGAGCGCTCCAAGCCCCATTAGGCCATAGAGTACAGCCATTGCGTATGAAGGCAGAAAGGCCCCGATGCTTAACCCGAGACTTCCGAGGAGTGCAGCCACGTTATAGCTTAACCCATCAGCAGCCATGTAGGCAGCACGGTTCGAATCGGGAATCATACCAGCGAGCATGACCTGACGAACAGGGGCGTACATTAGTTCTCCAATGGTCAGGAGTATAGCAGATGAGATGAGTAACCAGGCCCAGTTGCTGAAAGCAAGCACGGCGAAGCCTGCGGTATACAGGCACATACCGACAGTCATGATGGACCTGAATTGGAAACGACCCATCCACCTGGAGAATGGAATGGCAAGCAAGGCAACCAAGACGGTGTTGATGACCATGATCAGGCTGAACATATGAAGACCAGAAAGATCCAAACCGAACAGTTGTGAGGTGAATTCACTTTTTAGACGAACAGCGATGTATTTATCCAGCTGGAATTCTAGGGAAACGGCAAGCACAGTTGCTGTGAAAAATATCATGAAACGTTTGTCTTGAAAGACCGCCCAGTATGTTTTCAGTATGTTCCTCTGGATTGGATTATCGGCTTCCATTAGTCTGGTGGATGGACCGGAACCATTGAATTGATTGTCAGAACCAAATGCACGATTGCCCATTGTTTCACGAATCATAAAGACCAGGATGAACAGGGTAATCATACTTTCTATACATACCAGACTAAACAATAGAAAACGAAAAGATTCGAAAAATAGCCCGCCCATCAGGGCACCAAAGGTCACAGCGATGTTCGTTGTCCAATATTGCAATCCGTACACATAATGACGTTCATGTTCACTGCTTACGTCGACGATCATGGCATTGGCAATCGGAACCGTGATTCCTGAACTGAGACTGCTGAGAAGAAACATGAGACAAGTGACGATAATCGAATCCATCCACGGCGAGTTGGCGATAGCCAAGCCAAGTAGAGCAAGGACCTGCAGACTTTGTGCGATCACCATTAATTTCTTTCTTCCAATTCGGTCAGACCAATATCCTGCCCACAATCCTATAATCATGGAAGCCACAATATTAACGGTCAGCAATAAGCCCGCCACTCCGGCGCCAATCTGAACACTCAAATAGATCGCCATGAATGGGATGATGGATTTCTGGGTCAGATCGGTGAAAAAATCAGTAATGATGCGTATTCTGATGTTCGGGTGCAAATCGGCGTATTTCATAAGTGTTCTTCTTCCTTCCCACTGGTCATGTAGCTGTTACTGAGTATAATGGAGGAAAACCTGAAGAAAAACTGTAGAAGCAATCGAATGGATTTCGTATTTTAGCAGATAGACGCAGAAAGATGAAAGATAAAAGATAGAAGAAGGAAGGACATATATGGACGTTTCAGAACATTACATTCAACTGCGGTTGAACTTTCTACATGTACATGAGGAACAAGAAATACATACTACAGTGGGTGAACTTGCCCATCATTTGTGTTGTACCATGCGTAATATGAACCTGATTATGAACAAATTTATGGATAACGGATGGGTAAGGTGGAACCCGCAACGCGGTAGGGGTAAAACATCGTTGCTTGTCTTTTGTGTGCCGCTGCTTGAAGTGGCACGTGAGCGGTTTGAACATCTCCTGAATACGAACAGAATGGAAGACGCATATGAATTGACTTCAATACTGCCATTCACAATGCGAGAACAATTGATGCGGGAGTTACAGAACCAATTCGGGCTGCGTTCGAATGAAGGAGTCAGAGGCAGAGTGGACACCTTGCGAATTCCACAGAATACCCCTTTTAAGACATTGGACCCCACGCAGACGGCCATGTGGGGAGAAGTTTTTATTATTGCGGAGGTTTTTGATCGTTTGGTTCGCTATAATGCTGAACACCAGGTCTGTGAACCGAGTCTTGCTGTGGCATGGGAGAGTCATTTGGAGGGGAGGGAGTGGACTTTTTATCTGCACAAAGGTATACCATTTCATCATGGCAGGGTATTGGATTCAGAGGACGTGAAGTTTACCTTTGATCGCATTCTCTCTGATAATAGTAACCCGTGCAGGCCTCTGTTTGGATCTATTGAGAGGATAGTGACGTTGGACGAATTGACTGTACGTTTTGTGTTAAACAAGCCAAACTTCATGTTCCCGGATCTGATGAGCAGTATGTCTGCATCGATCTTGCCGAGAGATGTGGAGATGAATCCGCTCCATCCGATTGGAACAGGACCTTATCGGTTGACGCGTCATGATTCCAAGCTGCTTGTGTTGGAAGTATTCCCATCCTACTTCCGAGGCCGAGCCTATATTGACCGCGTTGAAGTATGGCAACTTCCCCACTCTGGGAGGGTGGAGTCCGTCATCAAGCATAATTTATTTCCGGATGCGGAGCCTCGTGCCGTGCAGCATGAGATGCAGGGTGGCATGTATATGACGTTTAATATGCAAAAGGAAGGGCCACAGCATGATGTGAATTTTCGCCGGGCTGTTCAACAGTTATTGAATGCAGATGAGTTGTCGGAGGCGCTCGGGAATTCGAATACGCAGGCTGCCTTTAGTTTGATTCGAGGACGAGCACAGAAGCAGCATTTAACGGAGAATTTGGACCAAGGGGAGCTGTGGAAACCGCAATCGGAACATTCCGAAGGTTCTGCTGAACCAGCTCCTTCCGTGGAGTCCTCACTGGCACGGGCCGCAGCATTATTACGACGTAGCTCTTACCAAGGACAGACCTTATCTCTGTGGGTGGAAGAAGGCGAGAAAATGGAGGAAGATATGATCTGGTTTGCAGAGAGGTGTACACAAATCGGCTTACATATAACCATTATCCCGGGAGACCCGGTCCACGCAGTCTATCAAGATGGATTCAGGGGGTGTGATTTAATCTATACAGGAGAAGTGTTCGATCAACATGTCATGCTGAGTCTTGTGACCATGTATACCTTCCAGAATACTCTATTTCTGATTGCAATGAATGATTTTTGGAGACATGAACTGGAACAGGAATGCGGACGAATTGTCATGATCCGTGAACCTGCTGAACGGTTGAATAGATTGATTCAACTGGAAGATCGACTTATTCACGAGGCACTGCTTCTGCCCACATATAGCTTCAGGGAAGAACACGCTCATCATGCTTCTCTTCGTAATTATTGTGTCGCGGGACATAGCCTGCCTGATCTGCGCCAATTGTGGGTGAAGAGAATTCCAGGTGCCGAGGAAGAGGATACGAGTTATCCGGTGTATATTCCGTTGTGGTAGGTAGGATCGGCTACCACAACGGAAATGCATCAGGTGTTCACTAGGTGCAGATCATCTACGAAACTCTGGTGAATTCAATAGGCTTCGTACCCGGCTCAAGGAGCAGAGGAATGGAGATGGATTGAGCAACTTCTGATGATTCATTCACGTTAAACGTAAACATAACCTTCAGGCCGAATAACACAAACTCGACGGAGAAGGTATCTTTTCCGGTGTATTCCATCGGCATTTCAATCGCGTTGAGGGTTACCAGTAATCCCTCGGTTGTGCCCTGAATCAACATCTCACCGTACCCAGGATGGGTGTAGACACCGACATAGGTATGTACTGGACTATCATAAGACTGAACTTGAGACCCTACTGTTCCTTCATCCACAGTGGGTTCAGGTATAGAGGGGGACTCAGAAGGAACTTCCGGCTCTTCGGGGAACTCCTTGCCTATTAAACGAGCAAATCTGGAGCTCCAATCGACTGGTTCCAATTCAAGCAGTTGGTCCATGATATGAAAAGCAACGGTATACGGAATAACACTCCCGTTGGTATTGCTCAGTACTACGATCCCAATCTGTTCATTCGGCAAAAAGGCAACCTGTGATGCGAAGCCATCAATAGCCCCACCATGATGAATCATGGCATGTCCACGATAAGGCTCAATCATCCAGCCCAGACCATATGTACTCACAGGCAGTTCTTGGCTTGTGAACGGCGAATCACTAGGCATTTGAGGACTATGCATAATCTTCATCTGTTCCTTAGATATCAGCGATGTTCCTTCCCATTGTCCCTGATGCAACTGGAACTGAAGCCATGCAATCATATCGACTAGATTACTGTTAATGGAACCAGCTGGTCCTACGGCATCAATGGCTCGAAAAGGGGTTCTGGTATTCTGACCATCTTTCTCTATATAAGGACAGGCATAGTCTGGCTGAAGTTGCATTTTATCGACAGAGAACAGGCTGGAGTTCATACCCAGCGGATTAAATAGGGACTTCTGAACAACCTGTTCCCATGAAGTTTCATTAAGCAGTCCAACCAGATAACCTGCCGTCATGTACATCAGGTTCTGATACTGCCATTTGTTTCGGAAATCCTGATTCGGCTCCAGATACCGTAAAGTACGAACAAGTTCTTCTCTTGTACGTGGGGAGTTGTACCATACCAACTCATGCCTTGGGAGACCGGAACGATGACACAGCATGTCGCGAATAGTTAGACGTTCTGTTGCGACCGGATCGAACATCTGGAATTCTTTCATATACGTCTTCACAGGTGCATCCCAGTCCAGTATCCCCTGATCCACAAGCAGAGCAGCAGTTGCTGCGGTAAAGGCTTTGGTACTTGAACCGATAGCAAACAATGTATTGGGAGTAACTTCAAGCTTGGACTCCAGGTCACGGTAACCGTAGCCTTTTTGCCAGATGACTTCATCCTTATGGATTACAGCTACCGCTGTACCGACACCTTTCCATAGTTGAAGTTGATCGTCGATGAATTCATCCAGTCCTTCCAGTGAAGCGCGAAGCTTAGTTGCCGTCATACCTTCCCCTCCGATATTCAATGAAATGGATAGTTTCCTACAACCACTATGCCTTTTCTGGATAAAGTTAACATCCTCCCCGAGACTGATTTTGCGTAGCAATGCCGTATTAACTGACTTCACTGAAAGCTTGTCAAACTAGTCCGCATATATCGAACAAGTCCCTCATAGACATGTACTAATCAAGTAGGGGTTCTGCTGCAAGCAAAATCCTGAAGTGAAAACATGTGCTAAAGGGGATGATGTCATGCGCCGAATATCATGGATGCTTGCCATGGTATTGGTCTTATCGGTCTTGCTTGCCGCCTGCGGGAAGAAGGATGCGGCAGCTGTGGTCAAAGATCTGAACGAAGTCGTAGGAGAGATGGAAAGTTACCAGGGGGCAGGCGTGATGACGCTGCATACCGGAGATGCGCCGCAGCAGTACAAGGTCGAGGTATGGCATCAGAAGCCTTCCTATTATCGTATTGCGTTAACTAATGCAAAAAAAGATGTAACGCAGATTGTATTGCGTAATGATGAGGGTGTGTTTGTTCTGACGCCGAGTCAGAACAAAAGCTTCCGTTTTCAGAGCAATTGGCCAGACAACCAAGGACAGGTATACCTCTATGAAACATTGATCCGGAGTATTACAGGGGATACAACCCGTCAGTTTGCGGATGAGAAGGAGAGCTATGTTTTTGATGTAGCTGCCAATTATAATACACATGCACTGGTCAGACAGAAAATCTGGCTGAACAAATCGGATTACGCACCTAAACAGGTGGAGGTATCCGACTCCAATGCCAATGTTGTCGTGGATGTGAAGTTTGACTCCTTCAAATTCGGTGCTGAATTTGAAAAGGATGCCTTTGATATGCAACGTAACATGACTGCTGCTACAGAAAAAGGCGGCCAAACAGGAACGGATTCTGGTGTGGCTCCTGCGGAGCAAACAGGTGAGGACGGCAGCAAAGAACCAGCCAATCCTCAGACTGCGCCCGAACCTGACGGAACTGTCAGTGATGGACAGACGGGTGTGAGTGGTGAAACAGAGCAGCAAGGTACAGAGGGTGCTGCAACTGGTCAGGAAGGCGAAGAACCAACGCTTGCAGAGCCGGAAGGTGCAGACAGTTTCGGTGTAATTCAGCCGACGTATGCGCCGGAAGGAGTCCAGCTTAAGGATGATCAGATTTTGGAAGAAGCAGGAGACTATTCCGTCATGCTTCGTTATGAAGGAACATACAATTACACGATATTCGAAGCCAGACCACAGGATCGAGCTGTTTCGCTTGCCCCATCCCGTGTACTGGATCTGGGATTCACACTGGGCATGGTCAGCGGAGATGCACTGCAGACACTGACATGGACGACTGATGGCATAGAATATCGTATCACCAGTGCCGACCTGCCTGATAACGAAATGGTACGCATTGCAACATCCATGCAGGAAGAGTCAGGCAAATGATTTTTGAACAAATGAACGAATAGTAGCATAAACATAAGGAATGCTAAGAAGCATCGGAGACCCGTTCTCCGGTGCTTTGCTTGTTGTAAAGGATGTACATCCTTGGAGCGTGTTTTTCTTATCCAGAACAAGACCGGAACGTCTGTCCAACGTGCGACAAATAGACTGAAGAGGCATGCATCGTATCCAAAGATCAACCAATAATGCAAAACGCGCTTCTATGTAGAGGGAACCGGGTAAATAATCGATATAAGCAGATATTCGCTGGGATGGAGAGTGAAATTTTGCCCTGACAATCTTGCTTATCGGTCTTCTTCTGTGTTCGCATCTATTCCTCAAACGGCGCACCTTGCATGTGTTTTGGAATGCGAAACTTCGGTTCATTTGACAGTCACATGCTGGAGCATTACGATGGAGTCTGACGTGAGCCGGATTAAGATGATTAGAGAAGGTGACTTAACGTGCAAGGACAATATCGGCCGACCCAAGCGGAGATCAATTTGGATCATTTGTGCACTAACGTAGAAGCTTTCCGCGAGGCACTGCCTCAGGGCATGAAATTCCTCGCCTGTGTGAAGGCTAATGCCTATGGACACGGAGCGGTGGAGACGGCCAGAGAACTGGAACGAGTGGGTGTGGATTACTTAAGTGTGGCTTTTCTTGACGAAGCTCTGGAACTGCGACAACATGGGATTACAATTCCAATCCTGGTATTGGGATATACGCCGCCTGAAGGGATTGCTGTTGCATGGAAACATGATGTGACCGTCACGCTGTTCAGTAAGGAAGTGCTTGACGCTATTCGACATCTGGATGCAGGCACATATGCTAACAAGCTGAAGGTTCATATCAAAATCGACAGCGGCATGGGCCGATTAGGTCTATTGCCTGGCGATGAGGCACTGGCTTTCATACAGGAAGTGGCTTCGCTCGAACAGGTGATGCTGGAAGGCATGTTTACCCATTTTGCCAAAGCGGATGAAGAAGACAAAACCTATACACTGGAGCAGTATCGACGGTTTCAAAGCGTAGTTCATGCGCTCAGGGATCAGGGATGTGTCATCCCGATTATACATACGGCGAACAGCGCAGCTGCCATTGATACACCGGAATTATCCTATGATATGGTACGTGTGGGAATTAGCCTGTACGGATTGTATCCTTCGGCTGAGGTGAATCATCAGGTGGTGAAGCTGTCCCCGGTATTGACGTTGAAGACAAAGGCGGTTCTGGTCAAAACACTGCCACCCCATTGGGGGATCAGTTACGGAACCCGTTATGTTACGCAAGGGTATGAACGAATAGCGACCCTGCCGATCGGTTATGCAGACGGATTCTCAAGAATGTTAACAGGTAAAGCGCAAGTGCTTGTGCGCGGCCGCCGCGTTCCTGTCGTCGGTACGATCTGCATGGATCAGTGTATGGTGTCGTTACAATCTTTCGCAGAAGAAGCGGAAGAAATTCAAGTCGGCGAGGAGGTTGTCCTCATCGGTCATCAGTCTGGTGGCGTTATAACCGCAGACGAGGTGGCAACCCAGCTCGGTACGATTGCTTATGAAGTGATCTGCATGATGGCGCACCGCATTCCCCGGGTCTATACCCGTGGGGGAGCAGAAGTCGCCAGAATAAATCCACTTTTGACATCCTGACAGGTGAACTGGACACCATTACCAGTAAACTTTTTTTCAGAACAGAAGGAAAACTGTCGGAGCATCTCGAATTATGTATGATGGTAAGGATTTAAAATCCTGAAATGAGATGTTTGGTCTGTACGAATATTGTTCCCCGTGTTTATAATGGAGTACAGCATACTTGATATACTCGGGGCATATATATTCCTTTGTATAAAAGTTCTGGAAAAACGTAATACTGGTTCACAATGGCGAAAGGTTTGTGGGGGTGGAAGAAAGGTGGCCAACTTGCAGAACACCAAGCGGATCATGATCAGTTTACCTGATTATCTTTTGCAGGAAGTGGATGGCATCGTAGCGCTGGAGAATTCCAACCGCAGCGAATTGATTAGGCAGGCTATGAAGCTGTATTTGACGGAGCGTAAGAAACGTTACATCCGTGAAACGATGCAGCGCGGATACATGGAGATGGCTAAAATTAATCTGACCATGGCATCCGAAGCCTTTCATGCGGAGGAAGATGCGGACAGCACTCTGGACCGCTTAGTTAGCGGGGTGTAGACATTGATCGTAAAACGTGGTGACGTTTTTTTTGCGGATCTTTCTCCCGTTGTCGGTTCCGAGCAAGGTGGAGTCAGGCCGGTTCTGGTTATTCAGAATGATATCGGCAACCGGTTCAGTCCAACTTGTATTGTGGCGGCTATCACCGCCCAGATCCAGAAGGCAAAGCTGCCAACGCATGTGGAAATTGATGCGGCGGCACACGGCTTTGACCGGGACTCGGTTATTTTGCTCGAACAAATACGGACAATTGATAAGCAGAGGCTGACTGACAAGATTACCCATCTGGATGAGGAGACCATGAAATTGGTCAACGAAGCCTTACAGATCAGCCTTGGTTTAATCGATTTTTAAGGCATCAGGTAGCGTCTTGTACATTACTCTGCCATCCGTAGGCAATGGATGTTCCTGTAAGGGAACACACTAATTTCAGACTGTAATCAAAAGAGCGTATGGCATCCTTCGGGCTGTTGTGCGCTCTTTTGATTAAAGCTTGATGAAAGCGTAGAACATTTTCAATCTTTTCGTTATAATGAAACCTGAGAAACCGTTTACCGAAAAGACTTTTATATATAGAGGTGGAGGAGACATATGAGCATTTACATCAATCAGGAGAAACTTCAGTTTCATTTACAGACCCGTGAGGCCAGTTACGTATTTCAGGTACTGCCTTCAGGATATTTGGTGCACTTGTATTATGGCAAAAAATTACGCGACACCGATCTGAGCTGGTTGCATGTACGGACAGAACGAGCATCTTTCAGTCCGAACCCGGTACCAGAGGACCGTACGATTTCATTTGATACATTGGCAGCGGAACTACCCGTGTATGGCACAAGTGATTTCCGTAATCCGGCTATCCAACTGGAACTTGAGAATGGCTCGACGGTTTCGGAGTTTACGTATACAGGCCATCGATTGGCCAAAGGAAAAGCAGCACTTACAGGACTGCCAGCAACGTATGTTGAATCCGATGACGAGGCAGAGACGCTGGTTATTGAGTTGGAAGACAAAGTCGCAGGTATCAAGATCGAACTTTCCTATACAGCCTTTACGGCATTTAATGCGATTACACGCTCCATGCGTATCGTTAATGAGAGCGCTACCTCAGTGAATGTGGTGCGTGCGCTCAGTTCTTCTGTTGATTTCCCGCATGCAGATTATGAATTGTTGCAATTGTCCGGGGCTTGGACACGGGAACGGGATATCGTTCGCAGACCGCTTGCTTCTGGACTACAAGGTATTGAGAGCCGTCGTGGCTCAAGCAGCCACCAGCAGAATCCATTTATTGCCTTGATGACACCGGGAACGGATGAAGATCAGGGTGAAGTCTACGGATTCAGTCTCGTCTATAGCGGTAGCTTCGCCGCACAGGCGGAAGTGGATCAGTTCCACACTACCCGTGTGTCACTCGGGATCAACCCGTTCGAGTTCAGCTGGAAGCTGGAGCCACAGGAAGCATTCCAGACACCTGAGACCGTTATGGTGTACTCGGATGCAGGGCTGGATGGCATGTCTCAGTCCTATCATGAACTGTACCGGGAACGTCTTGCGCGTGGTCAGTTCCGTAATGCGGAACGTCCTGTTCTGGTCAACAACTGGGAAGCTACCTATTTTGGTTTCAACGCAGACAAGATCGAACAGATCGCTCGCGCCGGACAGAAGCTGGGTATTGAGCTGTTTGTCCTGGATGATGGCTGGTTTGGACACCGGGACAGCGACAACTCCTCGCTGGGTGACTGGATTGTAGATAAGAATAAATTGCCACAGGGCCTCGATGACCTGGCAAATCGTGTGACAAGTCTGGACATGCAGTTCGGATTGTGGTTCGAGCCTGAGATGATCTCACCAGACAGTGAGCTGTACCGTGCACACCCAGACTGGTGTCTGCATGTGCCTGATCGCCGCCGCACAGAAGGTCGTCAACAACTGGTACTGGACTTCTCACGTCAAGATGTACGTGATGAGATTGTACGGATGTTAATAGATGTACTTGGCTCTGCCCCAATCACTTATGTGAAATGGGACATGAACCGGAATATGACGGAAGTGGGTTCTGCATTGCTTCCGGCAGACAGACAGCGTGAGACTGCGCATCGTTACATGCTGGGGCTGTATGACGTTATGGAACGAATCACTTCGGCGTTCCCGAACATTCTGTTCGAGAGCTGTTCAGGTGGTGGTGGCCGCTTCGATCCAGGTATGCTGTATTACATGCCACAGACGTGGACAAGTGATAACACGGATGCCATATCCCGCCTGCGGATTCAATACGGTACGAGTCTTGTGTACCCGGTAAGTTCGATGGGATCGCATATCTCAGCGGTACCGAATCATCAGGTCAACCGGATAACTTCACTTGAGATTCGGGGACATGTTGCGATGTCTGGCAACTTCGGGTATGAGCTGGATCTGACGAAATTCACTGAGGAAGAGAACGAGATCGTGAAAGCACAGGTAGAGCTGTACAAGGAGATCCGGGGAACGGTTCAGTATGGAACATTCCGCCGTTTGCTCAGTCCATTTGAAGGTAATGAGACAGCATGGATGTTTATTGCACCAGACGGAAGCGAAGCCGTTGTATTCTACTTCCGCGTGCTCTCTGAACCGAATGCACCACTGCAGCGTCTGAAGCTGAAAGGATTGGACCCTAATGCGGATTACCGTCTGAAAGGCGGCTCGGAGACCTTTACCGGCGATGCCCTCATGTATGGCGGTATTTCGGTAGGCAGTGCATCAGGAGACTATCTGAGCGAGATGTTCCGGTTTGAGCGCGTCTAGATTGCAATAACATATAAAGTTCTAAACGGAAAGACCGAGGAGCGTCGTGTTGACGTTTTTCGGTCTTTTTATGGCGGAATGGGGAAGGCTGGAGAATGACATCATTCTGTCAGAACTTGTATGCTATCGGATTGATGGAAAACTGGACGTGATTTTGTGATAATATAAGGTAGAGTGGATGAATCTGATGATTCAACCATACTGTAATTACAGCAGCAGAGCTGCCCTGAAATGATTGTAACGAACGATTCAGGAAGGAAAGAGGGATTTATTTTGTCTGAACAGGAAACGGTTCTGGAACCCAATGAAGAAACAATAAAGGCAGAACGCCATGAACGAATCATCAAACAGGTAGCCAAGGAACTGTCACTGTCCTTGAAGCAGGTCCGCACCACGTCGGAGCTTCTGGACGAAGGCAATACGATTCCATTTATCGCGCGCTACCGTAAAGAAATGACTGGAGAGCTGGATGAGAACCAGCTGCGATCGATTGAAGAACGCATTGTGTATCTGCGCAACCTCGAGGATCGCAAATTGGAAGTCATCCGTATTATAGAGGAACAGGGCAAGCTGACCGGAGAACTGCAGAAATCCATTACCCAGGCTGTGAAGCTGCAGGAAGTGGAAGACCTGTATCGACCTTACCGTCAGAAGCGGAAAACGCGTGCCAGCGTAGCCAAGGAAAAAGGTCTTGAACCCCTTGCTGTATGGATCTGGGGTCAACCGAAACAAGGAGATGCGCTCCAGGAAGCTGCGCGTTATATCAATGCTGAACTGGGCGTAGAAGATGCGGAGTCGGCGCTTCAGGGAGCCAAAGATATCCTCGCGGAGAACATTGCAGACGATGCTGCCATTCGTGCATGGATTCGTCGGTACACCTTGGATCACGGCATGCTGACTTCTGAGGCGAAGGATGCTCAAGAGGAGTCCGTATACGAGAATTATTATGATTACCGCGAATTAGCCAAGAAAATGCCTCCACATCGTATTCTCGCGATTAATCGTGGTGAACGGGAGAATATTCTGAAAGTCGGTCTCGAAGTACAGGCAGAGCCAGCCCATCGCCACATGGAAGGACAAATCATTCGTGGTGCTTCTGCCGTACAGGACGTCCTGCGTGCTGTAATTGAAGATGCCTACAAGCGGCTTATTGCGCCTTCCATCGAGCGTGAAGTTCGTGGAGAACTTACGGAAAAAGGTGAGAATCAGGCTATATCGGTATTCTCGGCTAACCTGCGTAATCTGTTGCTTCAGCCGCCGATTCATGGCAAACGTGTGCTGGGTGTCGATCCGGCCTATCGTACTGGTTGTAAATTGGCTGTAGTGGATGATACAGGCAAGCTACTGGAAGTGGCTGTCACCTATCCGACGCCACCGCACAACAAGAAACGTGAAGCAGCCGAAGTATTCCACCGGATGATCAAGCAATATGATATTGGTCTGATCGTTATCGGTAACGGTACCGGATCACGTGAAACGGAGCAGTTTGTAGCCGAGATCATTCAGGAGAACGGTGACGAAAGTCTCGTGTATCTAATCGTTAACGAAGCTGGAGCGAGTGTCTATTCTGCATCCAAGCTTGCCCAGGACGAATTCCCGGATCTCGATGTAGCTGAACGCAGTGCGGCTTCGATTGCTCGCCGGGTGCAAGATCCGCTGGCTGAGTTGGTTAAGATTGATCCGAAAGCCATTGGCGTGGGTCAATATCAACATGACGTTTCCCAGAAGATTCTGGAAGAAAGCCTGAAGGCTGTCGTGGAATCTGCAGTTAACCATGTGGGTGTGGACGTGAATACAGCTTCGCCTTCATTGCTGTCCTATGTTGCTGGAGTTAACGCTACGATTGCCAAAAACATTGTGAAGTACCGTGAAGAAAATGGTCGGTTCACGAACCGCCGCCAGTTGCAGAAGGTACCACGTCTAGGCGCCAAAACGTATGAGCAGTGTGTAGGCTTTATGCGTATCGGTGAGGGTGAGAACCCGCTGGACCGTACACCGATTCACCCTGAGTCCTACAAGGTCGTGGATCAGTTGTTCAAGGAGCTTCAGGTTGCACTGGACAAGCTGGGTACCAAGGAACTGTCGGTATTGCTGTCTGAGCAACAGCCAGAGCAGCTGGCTGTGAAACTGGACGTGGGTGTGCCTACATTGCGTGATATTTTGGACAGCTTGCAGCGTCCGGGCCGTGACCCGCGTGAAGAGATGCCATTGCCAATCTTCCGTACGGATGTATTGAAAATTGAGGATCTGGTGGAAGGCATGGAACTGCAGGGTACCGTTCGGAACGTTATTGATTTCGGTGCATTTGTCGATATTGGAATCAAGAGTGATGGGCTTGTCCATATTTCACAATTGAGCAACGGATATGTTAAACATCCGATGGACGTGGTGTCTGTTGGGGATAACGTAACGGTGTGGGTCATGAATGTAGATACCAAAAAAGGCCGTGTCGGCCTTACGATGAAGAAGCCTGCTTCTGCGCAACAGTCTTCTTAGTAATAGGATTGGAGAACAGCCTTCCTGAGTAGGAAGGCTGTTTGTTGTCGACAATAATGGTCCCGTTATCGGTTCTAATTCCTCTGGTAAGTACGGTGGGCTATGATCATGGGCTTTTTCTTAAAGTTCGTTCTCCGCGCTGCGCGGTGTGCCGCTTGCTGGTTTGTTACGATAAAAGAACCAGCATTCGTTCAGCAGCTTGATTTGCCGGCTGTCCTTTTTGTGAAATGCACGCATCAGTTGATTGCAAAGCCATTGAGGCAAGGGTATCTCCTCCTCTTGCATAATTCATCTGTACGTTAGCATATGTGGCAATAGCCTGGACTGTGCGGGATAAGTGAAGGACCCCGGCAAATCAATGTCTCGTTGACTCAAAAAAAAGCACAAATCCCAATTCAGGGAAATGTGCTTTTCGTTCTCATCATTATAAAATGATACCAGCGGTGAATTAGAGAGCTTCCATCTCTTCTTCATACCATTGTTCCAATTGGGCCTGAAGAGCCCGGATTTCGGTAAGCAGAGAAATCAAAGGATAATGGCTTTCACGTAGTGCTGCAAAAGATTCTTCAAGCGCATTGATATAATCAAGGCCGCCGATGATAGTAAGATTTTCGTTTAGGAGATCGAGGCTGTCACATTCGGCGATCGCCCAAGGCAGGACAGGGACATCTGCTGCAGTGAGTTTATCAATTTCCTTGTGCAGGCGCAGGTTGAGCGCACTGAGTTGATAGGCGTAATCTGCGGGCATTTCCACGAACTGCAATTGTTGTTCCTGCTGCAGGATGACATAGCGCATTGTAGGCATAACGAGTAATAATCTCCCCTCATACATTCTACTTGACAGTGTAGCCTACGAAACGGTTAAAATTCAAGTATTATACCGGAAAAACAAATGCTCCGAGGGGGTGCAAGGAGAGGATACCGATGGAAAATGAGGAATTGCAACAATGGATTGAACAGGTATCACTGGATCATTTCGGAGTGCCGTTCACCCATGAAGCGTTGTTTAACAGTCGACTGACCACGACGGGTGGGCGTTATATGCTCAAAAGTCACCGGATTGAGATCAATCCGCATCAGCTCGAAGCCTACGGGCGAGATGAGGTTGAGAAAATCATCAAGCATGAGCTGTGTCACTATCATCTGCATATTCGTGGGCGCGGCTATCAGCATCGTGACCCGGAATTCAAAGCTTTATTGCAGAAGGTAGGTGGTTCGCGTTACTGCCAATCGCTTCCTGACGGCAAAGGCAGAAAGCCGCTGCCATATCGTTATAAGCTGGTGTGCAAGAGCTGTGGTACGGAATATTTGCGCAAGCGGAAAATAGATCCGAAGCGTTACCGTTGTGGCCGTTGCGCGGGAAAACTGGGCCTTCACGACATATAGTAATTTTGTTTTGGAGTATAGAGCGGATGGATCTTAAGAAATTTGTAAATCTTTTGTTGGATTTCCTGTCATTTATCTGATGTAAACTGTTCATCAGTCCACATAATCCAGTTTAAATGAAAAGGAGGAGTGACCCTTTGAAGGCCCACAGTGTATTGGTTGTTGATGATGATCCCGATATCAGCAATGCGATCGAAATTTTTTTGCGTAGTGAAGGAATCGGGGTCTACAAGGCGTCGAATGGGGAAGAGGCATTGCAAAAGCTCCAGGCTCATTCTGTTCAGCTCATTATTATGGATATTATGATGCCTGGATTGGATGGACTGCAGACGACACTGGAAATTCGTGAAACCTGTAATGTTCCGATTATTATGTTATCTGCCAGAACAGAGGATTATGATAAAATCGTAGGTTTGAACATCGGAGCGGATGATTACATAGCCAAGCCATTCAACCCATTGGAACTTATGGCAAGGGTAAAGTCCCAGTTACGACGTTTCACCGGCCTCGGTGCGCAGATACATCAAAGTTCCAAAGACGCAGAACACGAGATTGAGGTTCGTGGCTTAGTATATAACAAACAGAAGAAAACAATGACCTTGGAAGGAGAAGATGTTAGGCTGACGCCAACCGAATTTCACATACTTAGGCTTTTTATGGAGAATAAGGGCCGGATCTTTGCTATTGATGAAATCTATGAACGTGTATGGAAAGAGCCTGCCTTTCAACCGGAAAATACAGTCGCTGTTCACATCCGCAGAATCCGTGAGAAGATTGAATTCAATCCCAGAGAACCCAAATATATAAAGGTGGTGTGGGGTATTGGTTACAAACTGGAAGAATAATATGCTGGCTTACGGAGTTCGGATAGCGGCGATGATTTGTTTTACACTGGTGTTTATGAAGCTTGCTTCATTGAGGTATGAGATGCGATTCATTTATAAAGATTGGAATGTATCTGGTGTTATACCTTTGATCCTGCTCATAGTCATTGGTACGGCGTTACTTGTGACTGCAAATCGTATTCCTTTGCCTGAGAATAGCAAATATCGGAAGGTGACAATCTGGTGGAGTGAAAAACTTTCCTTGGATGCACATTTTATTACCTTATGTATAGGGTCCTTTCTACTGTTAAAAGTACTAAACGGGGTGACTTCAGATTATGGGATAACTCCTTACTTTTTCACTCGTCGATGGATAAATGATATTTTTGTTTATTTTATAGGCATGTTCATCGCTGGTCTCGGAGTGTGGTTTGTTGGTGTGCATGTAAGGGGGGCTGTCCGGTATATCGGGAATATGTCCAGCCATAGGCCAATACGAAACGAGACATGGGTATGGAAATGGTACAGTTTGGTGAAAAAGATTTTGGAGCAAGGTGAGCCGACTGACAAAAAAAGAATTCAGCGTTTAATCTTATTATGTATGGTGCAATGTCTTATGCAATTAGCGGTTATTTCTCTCGCGTCCATTAAGTCTTCAATGGTCACTCCATTTGTGTTTTTGACAGTTCTGATTAGTGTTTTCTTGGTATATAGTATGTTTCAACTGATTCATGTGGCGCAGCAACTTACGCAAGCGGCTAAGGAAATGGGAGAAGGCCGGTTCAATGTGCAGTTCCCAGAGCATGTAACAGGCATAATGCAACCATTGGTGACACAGATGAGCGGAATGAGACAAGGGCTCCAGAATGCAATTAAAGAACAGGTTACGAGCCAGCGTATGAAATCCGAGTTGATCGCTAACGTTTCTCATGATCTGAAAACACCTGTAACCTCTTTGGTTAGTTATATCGATCTGCTTAAGCGCGATGAGGGCACAAAGGAGGAGAAGGCTGGATACATTCAAGTTCTGGAGCGGAAAACGCAGCGTCTGTGTTTGTTGGTGGAGGACTTATTTGAAGCAGCGAAAATGGCGAGCGGAGATGTGGAACTTCATTTAAAACAGATAGACATGGGGGAGTTACTTCGACAGGCTGTAGCAGAATATAGTGATTCGTTCGAGCAGGCAAAGTTACAGATAAGGATTCGAGAGGAGACTGAGCCTGTATACGCAATGGTGGACGGCAGCCGGATGTGGCGTGTTATGGAGAATATGTTGGGAAACGTTTTGAAATATGGTCTGCCCCAATCCAGGGTCTATATTGAACTGATCGAACAAGGAAATCAACTGGAGTTTACGATCAAAAATGTATCCGCATACGAGATGGAGTTCTCATCGGATGAGATTTTTGAACGTTTTAAGCGTGGGGACCGTTCCCGTTCAACGGAGGGTTCAGGTCTAGGCTTGTCCATCGCCAGAAGCATTGTTGAATTGCATGAAGGTTCTATGGGAATACAAGTGGACGGAGACGTATTCAAAGTAAGTGTTTGCCTTCCACGAGCAGACAGGGACATGATCCAAAATACTACCCAACTGGCGATGACCTCTTCCTTCTGAGAGGAAGAAAGCAATACAATTAGGAAATCTTGACAGGTCTGTTGACTTGGATTATTAATCATGATAAATTAATCTTATTCAAGTTAATTTTCCCTGATAGCTCAGTTGGTAGAGCACTCGACTGTTAATCGAGTTGTCACAGGTTCGAGCCCTGTTCGGGGAGCCATTTCTTGGAGAGATACCCAAGTGGCTATAAGGGGACCCTCTGCTAAGGGGTTAGACTGCGTAAGCGGTGCGAGGGTTCGAATCCCTCTCTCTCCGTTCTGAATTAAACTTCCCTGCAAAGGGATGAGAACCCTAAAGGTTCGTCGGAGCATAAGCTTCGTTAGCAATACTTCGCAGTCTCGAACGAAGTGAGAGAACCCCTCTTTCTCCGTCCAGATTGACAAAAAATCCTCTTCACATTAGATCGATTAACGGTCAGTGTGAAGGGGATTTTTTGCGTTTACTGATCTTTGGTTATTCCTTGTATACGCTTCTGTTTAAAGTGAAATGCTCAACACCTCGTATAAACCTTTCTTGCCTGCTTCCGTTACTTCGACAGAGCGACTTCCTGTTTTTTGACGAATCCAGTCCAGTTCCGCTAATCGATGTCTGAGTTGTTCCCCAAGCATACCTGAGAGATGATGACGGCGTTCGCTCCAATCCAGACATTTGCGAGCGATGGCCCGGCGTGATCCTGGCTTCATCTGAAGATTAATTCCAAACGTAGTGAACCACTGCATTCCTTTCTCTGTAACTTGATAATCCTTGCTGTGTGCCTCTTCGGGCTCTGCAAGATAACCCTTCTGTACTAAGGCTTCACAGAGTGAGATTCCCAATTTCCCGGCCAGATGACCATAACAGGTCCGTGCATAGCTCAATTGTTGAAGCTGATCGGATTGTTTGAGAGAGCGGATCTGTACCGGCGGTGCGATACTGGCCATCGTTTCAATCAGATAAGCAATTTCTTTGCTTGCAAGACGGTAGTATCGGTGACGGCCCTGCTGTTCAACTTCAAGTAATCCTCCCTCGACGAGTTTGGCGAGATGGCTGCTTGCCGTCTGGGGAGTGACACCTGCCATATGAGCAAGCTCTCCTGCGGGCAATGCCCGCCCATCCAGCAAAGATGACAGAAAAATAGAGCGGCTTGGATCAGCGATTAACGACGCAATAACAGTAATATTCGGATATACATTCATACTTCGATGATATATGAACTATTGCTGTATTACAATTCTGTTGTATCGACCCATAGGGGTCAGATTGAGATAATAAAACCAATGGAATTGGAACAGGAGAGGTACTGGATGAACAAAATAACGAAACAGGATTTTGCTACAGAGCAATTGTCCCAAAGTCCAGAATGGATTCAACATGAAACGATTAATCCCAGTATTTTATATTATGGTACGCCTGTATTGCTGCTAAGCACATTAAACAAGGATGGGTCAACGAACCTGTCTCCACTGTCCTCATCTTGGGCGCTGGGAGACTGTCTGGTTCTCGGTCTAGGTACACAGGGCAAAGCCTATGAAAATCTGATTCGACATCCGGAGTGTGTGATTAATTTGCCGGATGTATCTATGTGGAAACAGGTTGAAGCATTGGGTCGTTATACGGGAGTTACCCCGGTTCCTGAGGAGAAAAGGCAGATGGGCTATACGTTTTGCCATGATAAATTCACTGTAGCTGGACTGACATCTGAATGCTCGGTTCAAGTGGTTCCAGATAAAATAGCTGAATGTCCGCTCCAGATTGAAGCGTCTGTACAACACATACGTGTTCCCGAACATACACCGTTCATGGCGATTGTGGAAGTGAAAGCGTTGAAGGTGCACGCGCACACACGCCTGATATCTGGTCCGAACAAGATTAATCCGGAGGAATGGCATCCTCTGATATATAATTTCAGACATTATTACGGATTGGGAGAGAGACAAGGGGGCAATTTTCGGGCAGAGAATTGACCTGAGTGGAAGCTTTTTAGTGTATAAGATGAATTAATCATTTACACGATAACGGAGAGGACAGAAAAAACCTGAAAAAGCGAAGCGTTCGCCTAAAAGCTTTCTTAAAGAAAGCTACATCGGAAGCATACGCTATCACCGGATTTTCCCTTGAGAAAGGGAATCGAAAAAATCTGGGGATAACAGCGATTGGAAGGTTGTTCTGTCATCGTAGTGCCAGTGTAAATAATCTTTAGTTCAACTTATTAGTGAGAGAAAGATTGGGTAATAGTAAAGAAAGACACATGTAAGCATATACATAACGAAAGAGGTGATGTGCATGGAAGTGGAATACTTGATGCGTGTACTCATAGCTGGAATATGTGGTGTGCTGATTGGATATGAGCGCAAAAACCGAATGAAAGAGGCGGGAATTCGTACTCATTTTGTGGTCGCTGTCGGTGCTGCCCTGATGATGATTGTGTCCAAGTACGGATTCCAGGACCAAGCTGGCTGGGACAATCTGTCTCTTGATCCATCGAGGATCGCAGCACAGGTGGTAAGCGGTGTAGGTTTCATTGGAGCAGGCATGATCTTCACGCAGCGTCACACGGTCAGAGGATTGACCACAGCGGCTGGTATATGGGCTACCGCAGGCATGGGACTTGCGGTGGGTTCAGGTCTGTATTGGACAGGTGCAGGCGTGACACTGCTTATTGTAGTGGCACAGATGCTACTGCATAGACCCACACGCTGGCTGGTATCGGCACGAACAGAGACGTTAACCATTCACCTGCAAAAGGAAGGGGAAGCCCTGCAGACTGTTTTGGCACTTCTGGGACAGGAGAAGATCTCGGTCATCGGGTTTAAAACAGAACAGCAAACAAGCACAGACTCCGTGGAAGAGACTGTGCTTGAGTTCACGTTGCAGCTGCCGGGTTCATACCGGGGCGAGCAACTGATTATTTTGTTACAGGACGTGCCTCACGTTCGATCTGCTGAGTTAAAATGAAGCGAAGCTGCATGGATTGATAGAGAGCCATGCGGGTACAGCGGTTGATTGTGGTACAGAGTCAGTTATTGACCTTCTCCGACAATCGTTTCCGGACGAGAGACTGGTTTGCCTTCAAGCAGGCACTCAATGGCATGTGCGACACCGTGCTCGACATTCGTCAGCGTTATGGCTTTGGCTAATGCTTGAATTTCGGGTTCGCCATTCCCCATGGCGATGCCGAGTCCAGCCATTTTTAACATGGAGACATCGTTGAAGTTATCGCCGATCGCTACTGTATCTTCCATGGAGATGTTCAGGTGAGCCGCCAGTTTGGTGAGGGCATTACCTTTGGATACGTCCGGGTGCTGCATTTCGAAGTTATGCTCAAAGGATACAACCATTGCGACATCGGATCGGGAAGCGAAGTATTCTCGTCCTGTCTTTACTTTGTCCGGATTCATGGAGAAGGCCATAATATTATAGATGTAGGCTTCTGCCGGAATCTCGAGGTGGCTGTTAACGCGGTGGTAGTCTTTTTTGTCATAGTGTTTCTTGATGGAGCGAATCATGCGTGCAATGTCCTCACCAGGGTTCGAACCAAGAACACGTTCCATCTCGGCGAGCAAGGTCTCATGACTGCTACGCGGGGCATAAATGCCTTGTTGCGTTGAAGCCTCATAATAGACATCATGATCTTCCAGCCACTGCATGACGGAAGCTGCTGTGTCACGCTCGAGCGGAAGATGGAATAAACGTTCACCGTCTGCGTCATGAATTGTCGCTCCATTGGAGCCGATAATTGGGGTTTTGATTCCGCCTTCGCGGCTGATGGTCACAACATCGGAATAGACGCGGCCTGTAGCGATTGTAACCTTCATACCTGATTGCTGTGCTTTTTGAATGGCTGCTGCGTTCTCCGGGCTAATCTGGCTGTCTCTGTTCAATAATGTTCCATCTAAATCTGTGGCAAATAATTTCATATACTTACAACTCCTTATCATCTGTAGGTTCGGGAATGAGAATCTCAACTTGCTGTTCGGCTAGAAAAACAAGCCATTCTTTAGTTGGCCATTGATCCGTAATCAATACATCCACCAATGACCAGTCGGCAAAACGATAACCATAACGTCTATCAAACTTGGATTGATCTGCAAGAACAACAACTTTCTTGGCAGCCTTCATCATTTGGTGTTTAATTTTCCCTTCCTCTTCGGAAGCACTGAAGCCATCCATGGTGATACCGCCAATTCCGATAAAGGCTTTATCTACATAATAGTGGGAGAGGGTCTCGATAACAGAAGTACCGTAGACATAACGTTGTTCCTTATCGACTTTGCCGCCGAGTAAACGAATCTGGACAGCCGTGTGATTGGAGAGAAGATCAGCGGAATGAATTGAATTGGTAATGACAGTACAGGATTTGCCGTTCAAGTTCTCGGCACACGCCTGCACGGTCGTGGAAGAATCCAGAATAATGATCTCGCCTTGTCTTACAATGGCCGCAGCGAGCTTGCCGATAGCCCTCTTTTCCTCAGAAACATCGAGTAGACGGTCTTTGTAGGATCTGAATTCTTGCGGAGGAGGGGGGAGAATGGCACCGCCACGTGTTCGAATGATGGCATCCTGTTCCTCAAGCTTGATCAGATCCCTGCGAGCAGTATCCCGTGATACATCAAACAAGGTGACAATATCATCAGCTGAGATGCGATTGTGTTTGCGTAGATGTTCAACAATGAGCTGCATTCGTTCTTCTTGAAACAAATATGTCACCTCCGGGTGTATGGATGACCGTACTTATACTGATACTTTAATTATAAGTATTCTTAATGTACTTTGCAATATTATAAGTGAATGTAAGTTTTTATAAGTGTTTTGATGAATGGTTTACATTTTTCCTGTACGGGAATGACATTAGCATGAATGGGGAGAGGGCAAATAACGTGTCTCTGAAGAGTGATATACAATGGACAAAAAAGACTTGAAAATTAGATTTTAAAAAAAGTGTTGCAAGTTCAAATTCTCCTGTGGTATACTCATTCTTGTCGCCAAGAAAGACAACTTGTTATTAAGGCCCGTTGGTCAAGGGGTTAAGACACCTCCCTTTCACGGAGGTAACAGGGGTTCGAATCCCCTACGGGTCATATCTTCACCACCTCATGAGGTCTATATTCCTGATGAGAAATCCTCAAAGTCATTGCTCTTAGAGACTAGAATGAAGCATGGCACATCCGGTGAAGTTTACAGCAAGAGCCATTAGCTCAGTTGGTAGAGCACCTGACTTTTAATCAGGGTGTCGAAGGTTCGAGCCCTTCATGGCTCACCATTTTTACAATTGAATATGCGGTCGTGGTGGAATGGCAGACACGCTATCTTGAGGGGGTAGTGGGTGTATACCCGTGGAGGTTCGAGTCCTCTCGACCGCATCACAGTAACAACGTTATAAGATAGACTCTCATGGTTACTCATGGGAGTCTATCTTTGTGTTATGCGATATAGTGGTGACATGCCAGGCATTTAAAGGCTGAGCATTCAGGAATAATGTGGTATAATTCAAGCAGATGAGTTGATTATTACGGTTGGAAGGCGGTTCTTGTATGCAGTCGATCTATGAGCGAATTGAACACCTGATTGCCGAACGAGGAATGACCAAGAAGGCTTTCTGCCAACAGCTGAAGATTAGCACAGGCAATCTGGGTGATTGGAAACGTGGCAAGTCTATTCCGAGTACGAATAAATTAATTGAGATTGCTTCGTTTTTTGATGTGAGCCTCGACTGGCTCATGATTGGACGTCCATCGAAGGAAGCGATGGTTCGGGAAAAACGGGAGGATTATTTTTTTGACGTTTTGCGGCAATTGAATTGCCAGGAAAGTGAATTATCGACTGTGGAACAGTCTTTTATCAGCGAATATATTGAGTTCACCCGTTACCGAAAATCCAAGGAAAGTAAGGATGCAGGCGACTATCGCTATAAACCTGAGAACAAATCAGAGAACGATTCTGAGGAAAACGAAGCGTAAGTGATATGAGCAGCATCCATAGACTGAATGTACAAAAACCTCTGGACTAATCCGAACACACTCGGAGACAGTTCAGAGGTTTTTTGTATTAACCATGCATGCTTCATGCCCTTATTTACGAAAGACAAGAGTTTCTTTGCCCAGCAGATGTGGGCGGAGTGTGTTCCAGATCTGAAGACATTGCTCCTGAAGCTCCCAAGCTGCCATGCCAAGGAGTCGAACGCCGATGCCTCCGGTTGCCAGCAAACTCGCACCTGCGAGCATTCGTCCATCTGGTGGCAGAGCGGATCTGACCTGTTCCAACTCCGTAGTGCCCAGTCTTGGCGCGATCATCCATAACGCAGCGGTATGGGTATAGTGAAGGAGAGACGCCGAGTGTTTGGGATCATCGGTATCCGGTTCGAGTCCGAATCGATCCCAGACAGCCAGTTGCTCTCCTTGCCATATCTCCGTCAAGCTACGGTAACGCTCGAATTGGAAAGCTTCTCCCCGATGAATCCGTCCGGCAGACCAGATATCTGCATAAGCCAGAATAGCCTGCTCTTCCAGCTCAAAGGTTACAGCGAGTGAAGAAGAACTTCCCTTGAAGGGAATAACGCATTCAGGGAAATATTCCAGTGTGGCTCCTTTGCCCAACCGAAAATGATGATTGACGGAAGAAGGGAGCGATGGTGTGGGATGAAGCCTGGTAGCTGACGTACTGCTCAGCATCACATGGGTTCCTTCGCCTAATTCCCACTCGGAATGATAATGATCCCCGTTAAGAACGCCAGGAGAGACGTCTGACGTGTACACACATAATTCAGTTCCGCCTCCGGGAGGTCGAAAGGATCGGCTAAACCGGAGAGGCGCACTGTAATAACGATCGGTCATGACAGTCCGCTCACCTTGAAAGGCAAAGGTGGCCCGAAGCTCGCTGCGGCGTGTGACGGGCTCACCTGCACTTTCGTTCCGATTCATCTCTGTTCCCTTGGGTACGGAAGATGAATTAATGCGAGTGAGTGCCATGCTCATGGCTGTGTGAATGCAGATGTGCAGCGGAAGCATCGTCATCCATATATTGATGTTCAAGCCAGTGGATAATCTCTGACACACCTTCACCGCTCATTAGGTTAGACATGACATAAGGACGGCCTTCGCGTACCCGCTCTGTATCATTTTTCATGACTTCCAGGCTTGCTCCGACATACGGGGCAAGGTCAGTTTTGTTGATTAGCAACAGATCTGAGCGTGTGATGCCGGGACCGCCTTTGCGGGGGAGTTTCTCTCCTTGAGCAACGTCGATAATGTAGATGAACACATCAGCGAGTTCCGGACTGAATGCGGCAGAGAGATTGTCGCCGCCGCTCTCGATAAAGATCAGTTGCAGATCCGGGAAACGTTCAATTAACTCGTCAACTGCTTCGAAATTCATGGAGGCATCCTCGCGAATAGCGGTGTGCGGGCATCCGCCTGTCTCTACGCCGATAATACGCTCTGGTGCCAATGCATTCTGACGCAGCAAGATTTCGGCATCTTCCTTGGTGTATATGTCATTGGTGATGACAGCAAGACTATAACGTGTACGCAGTGCCTTGGATAGCTTCTCCACAAGGGCTGTTTTACCTGAACCTACCGGTCCGCCAATTCCAATTCGCATCGGACGACTCCGATCAAATGCCTTGCGTTCCCACTCCGGATGATGCGTATGATTAGCTCCTCCACACATAACAATTCCTCCTTGGTTAGGACGTGTCTCAAAACTCGCTGAAGTGCACCTTTTACCGCCTTTTCGCCCCCTGCTGCGTCACTTTCCCTTGACGTGCCCCGGCACGCCTGCGGAAAACTTCCTTGCTTGGAACGAAAATTCGGCAAAATCTGCTTCCTTCGGAGTTTTCAGACACGCCCTATATAAAAGTTGTAGTTAAGACATAAACAGCCGCGCGGGTAAGCTCTCGTGCCGCATGGCGTAGATTTCCTGGGCAATTCCGAAGCTGTGCATATCTTCCGGGTCATTTTCCCGAATGAGAGCCCATTCCGCTTCAATATCATCAAGCAGTTTCTGAACCAACATCTGCGCTTCGGTTTGTCCGATGGGCAGCAGGCGAAGTGCACTGTTTACATAAGCGTTAACTGAAGTATACAGATGCCCGGTGACGGCTTCATCCAATCCAATCTCCAATTGATAGTTGATATAACCGTGAATGGTAGTAATACCACAATACGCGCCGTATTCCCGGATGGCCTCATCAATCAGGGAAAAGTCCATCCATGGATAAAGTGAGCGGGCGAGCTTAAGCAGTCGCTTTCCCATTTTGTGGCCGCTTTCCCTGAGTTCCCGAGGGGAACGCTGGGCGTGGACGCGCTTGTCATATAGAGCAAGTAGAGCGGCATCTTGCTGTTTTATCGCCTGATAGACTCCTTTGATGGCAAGGCCATCTAGTCGAACAAGACTGGAATGAAGCTGGCTGCGAATAAACTGTTCAAGCTGCGCGGTATTTCGCACGGTGCCATCATGCGTATAAGCCTCCAGACCGAAGGAATGGGAGAACCCGCCGATGGGCAGCGCTGAATCCAGCAGTTGAACGTAACGAAGTAGCTTCGTGCCACTATTCATCATGCGTTGCCCCCTTATCAGCTAATCCATATTCATATCAAAACATAAAGTACCGCTGTGCCATAGGCAACTCGTCTGCGGGTTCACAGGTGAGAAGCTCGCCGTCGGCACGCACCTCATAGGTTTCGGGATCGACTTCAATGACAGGGGTTACGTCGTTATGAATCATGTCTTTTTTGCTGACCGAGCGGCAGCCTTTGACGGGTTCAACCCGTTTTTTCAGGCCCAATGTCTCTTTGATTCCTGCATCTGCTGCGGCTTGGGAGACAAAGGTGATCGATCCGCTGGCAATGGCGCTGCCATAGGCTCCGAACATCGGTCTGCCAAATACGGGCTGAGGTGTCGGGATGGAAGCATTGGGATCGCCCATCTGGGCGAACGTGATCATGCCACCTTTGATGACGATCTCGGGTTTAACTCCGAAGTAGGCTGGTTTCCATACCACTAGATCGGCCAGCTTACCGACTTCCACCGAACCGACGAGATGGCCGATTCCGTGTGCGATAGCTGGATTAATCGTGTATTTGGCGATATATCTCTTGATCCGATCGTTATCGGACGGAGAATCCGGGTTGAGATCGAGTTTGCCGCGCTGTTTTTTCATCTTGTCGGCTGTCTGCCAAGTGCGGATAATGACTTCGCCCACTCGGCCCATGGCCTGTGAATCGGAACTGATAATGCTGAACACGCCAAGATCATGCAAAATATCTTCGGCTGCGATTGTTTCGGGACGAATCCGCGAATCGGCAAAAGCCACATCTTCCGGGATGGATGGGTCCAGATGGTGACACACCATCAACATATCGAGATGTTCTTCTACAGTGTTGCGTGTGTACGGTCGTGTTGGGTTGGTTGACGAGGGGATGACGTAGGACTCCCCAGCGGCCCGGATAATATCCGGTGCGTGTCCGCCACCAGCGCCTTCCGTGTGGTACGTGTGGATCGTCCGGCCGTTGATTGCTGCCAGTGTATTTTCGAGAAATCCGGTTTCGTTCAGTGTATCGGTATGGATAGCGACTTGAACATCATGTTCTCCGGCGGCAGTCAGGCAGGCATCGATAGCGCTCGGGGTAGTACCCCAATCCTCATGCAGCTTCAGGCCGATTACACCAGCTTCAATCTGTTCGATTAAAGGTGGAGTACTGGAACTGTTGCCTTTACCGAGGTAACCGATGTTCATGGGAAAAGCCTCTGCGGACTCCAGCATCCGGTGGATGTGCCAGGCTCCCGGGGTGCAGGTGGTGGCTTTGGTACCTGTTGCCGGTCCTGTTCCGCCGCCGATCATGGTCGTTACCCCAGAGGATAACGCGGTCTGAATCTGCTGTGGGCAGATGAAATGAATATGGGTATCAATGCCGCCGGCAGTAACAATCATGCCTTCCCCAGCAATGATCTCGGTGGAAGCACCGATAACCAGTGCGGGATGCACACCATCCATTGTATCCGGGTTGCCGGATTTGCCGATGGCGCAGATGTGACCATCCCGAATGCCGATATCCGCTTTTACAATACCCCAATGATCGATAATGATGGCGTTGGTGATAACAGTATCAGGAGTGCCGTCACTTCGCAGAGCAGAGGTGGACTGGCCCATCCCGTCGCGGATAACCTTGCCACCCCCGAACTTGCTCTCATCTCCATATACGGCATAATCATGTTCAATCTCTGCCCATAGTTCGGTATCCGCAAGTCTTACGGCATCACCGGTTGTGGGTCCGAACATCGACGCGTATTGTTCGCGGCTCATTCGTTTCATGAAGGCTCACCTCCATCTTGTATGGGAGGGGAGAACGTCTTCAGGAATGCCTCCAGTTTCTGTGGGTCAGGAGCTTGATCCGCAGGGCCTTCGGTTAATCCGTTAAACCCGTGAATCTGGCGTTTGCCACCAAAGGTCGTGAGATCGACAGGTTTCTCTTCACCGGGTTCGAAGCGGACTGCGGTGCCTGCTGGAATGTGCAGGCGATGTCCGAAAGCTGAAGTACGATCGAAGTCCAGTGCTGCATTAACTTCATAGAAGTGAACGTGAGAGCCGACCTGGACGGGGCGGTCGCCGCGGTTAAGGACAATCAGGCGTAGGGTTGAACGATCCGGATGACAGATGATGTCGTCATCTGGCTTCAAGCGGTATTCACCAGGAATCATGGCTTCTCCTGCCTTTCTCAGCGTATAGGTTCATGTACGGTGACCAGTTTCGTACCGTCAGGAAATGTGGCTTCTACCTGTACTTCAGGAATCATATCGGCAACACCATCCATACAGTCTTCGCGTGTCAGGATGGTGCCTCCGTATCTCATTAATTCTGCGACACTCATTCCATCCCTAGCCCGCTCCATAAGTTCGGAGGTCAACAAGGCGATGGCTTCGGGGACATTCAACTTAAGTCCGCGTGCTCTTCGTTCGCGGGCGAGGTTAGCGGCCACGGTAATCAGGAGTTTTTCCTTTTCCTGCTCAGTCCAGTGCAAGGCAATCCGACCTTTCGCTTATAGTGTCTGATATGTTCATGGATCATGTTATATGTTAAATATACTCACACAGGGTGAATCCTTTGTCAATAAGCTTCAAAGCTTATTAGCACTATGCATGAAACGAGTAGGCATGAAATAAAATTATGTAAGCTATATTGACATGAAGAGTGTAACGCTCCATAATTTGGATCAACGAACATTTCGGATGTAAATGACCTTAATGTTCGTCAATAGACTAAAAAAAGGGAGTGTAGGCTATTGAAGAAGAGGTCGGTCAAGTTATGGGGTATTTTGCTCGGTGCGGTCATTGTGATGACAGGATGTGTGGATGGCGCTGCGCCGCCTGAAGCTTCGGGTTCAGGTGGTACAGGAGAGCCGGCTGCCTCCGGGGATACGATTAAAGTTGGCATTCTTCACTCCCTCAGCGGAACAATGGCGATCAGTGAGGTATCCGTTAAGGATGCCGAGATGTTAGCTATTGAAGAGATCAACGCCGCGGGTGGAGTTCTGGGTAAACAGATTGAGCCTGTGGTTGAGGATGGCGCTTCAGATTGGCCTACTTTTGCAGAGAAGGCTGGGAAGTTGCTGCAACAGGATAAGGTCGCTGCTGTATTTGGCGGATGGACCTCTGCAAGTCGGAAGGCTATGCTCCCGGTGTTCGAACAGAACAAGGGTCTATTGTTTTACCCGGTGCAATATGAAGGATTGGAATCATCGCCAAACATTTTTTATACAGGAGCAACAACGAATCAGCAGATCGTTCCATCCGTAACCTGGTTACTGGAGAACAGGGGCAAGACGTTTTATCTGCTTGGATCAGACTATGTATTCCCGAAAACGGCTAACCAGGTCATTAAAGCGCAACTCGCGGCAGAGGGCGGCGAAGTGGTGGGTGAGGAATATACACCGCTGGGACATACCGATTACAGTACCATCATTAGCAAAATCAAGGCTGCAAAGCCGGATATTGTATACAATACGCTGAACGGAGACAGTAATGTAGCCTTCTTCAAACAATTGAAGGATGCTGGAATCTCCTCCGATCAGATGACAACCCTGTCGGTTAGTGTGGCGGAGGAAGAAATCCGTGGTATCGGCGCAGACGTTTTGAAGGGGCATCTGGCTTCGTGGAATTATTATCAGACAACGGATACGCCTGAGAATGCAACATTTGTTGCCAAGTATAAAGAAAAATATGGTGCTGATCGAGTGACAGCAGATCCGATTGAAGCGGGATATGTGGCGGTTTATCTCTGGAAGGCGGCGGTGGAAAAAGCGGGATCAACCGACGTGGAGAAGGTGAAGGCGGCTGCCAAGGGTCTGGAGTTTGATGCCCCAGAAGGTAAGGTAACTGTCGATGGAGAGAATCAGCATATCTACAAAACCGTACGGATCGGTGAGGTGCAGGAGGATGGCCAGTTCAAGGAATTGTGGAATTCGGGTGCGCCTGTCAAGCCGGACCCTTACCTGAAAACGTATGAATGGGGAGCTTCCCTTAGCGCCAAATAACATAGAAACCTCGCAAATAAACACAGGCAACTCGCTTCAAAGCAGCTAAATCATAGACGAGGGTGTGATAACACACCCTCTCACCGCATCACGGTAAAGCGTTACTGCGACGTGAAGTGTGGAGCTGGTGCGAATTGAGGTCAATTGAAATATCGAGAGTCACGGTATGGAGGAGGGGATAGCGATGGATATGTTTATCCTGCAGATGTTCAATGGTCTGAGTATCAGTTCGATTCTGCTGTTGATAGCATTGGGGCTTGCAGTAACGTTTGGGCTGATGAATGTCATCAATATGGCTCACGGTGAACTGATCATGATCGGTGCATATGCAACGTATGTAACACAAAATCTGTTCATGTCCTATGCTCCGGCTGCGTGGTTTGGTGCCTACTTTGTTGTGGCTCTGCCAATTGCGTTCATTGTAGCTGCTCTGATTGGTTGGTTGCTTGAAGTGGTTCTGATCAGGCATCTGTATGGCAGGCCGCTTGATAGTCTGCTTGCGACATGGGGCGTAGGAATGATGTTGCAGCAACTGGCCCGTACGATATTCGGAGCACCGAATGTGGGGGTATCCAGTCCAGCTTGGCTCAATGGGGGATTGGCGATCTCGGATGGCATTGTATTTCCGTACAAGCGAATTTTCATTATCGCATTGGTTGCGGTTGTACTGCTGTGCATGTATCTCTATATCTATCGAACATCTTCCGGAAGACGAATGAGGGCTGTGATGCAGAATCGGAGCATGGCGGGGTGTCTTGGGATTTCGACCCGGCGGGTGGATGGTATGACCTTTGCCATTGGTTCCGGAATCGCCGGAATCGCTGGTTGTGCGTTAACGCTCATTGGACCGATTGGTCCTTCGCTTGGGACGTATTATATTGTGGATGCGTTCATGGTCGTTGTTCTGGGTGGCGTGGGGAAATTGGTCGGAACCGTGTGTGGTGCACTGGGGATCGGCATGTTCAATACGCTGTTCGAAACCTATACCTCTGCCTCCATTGGCAAGGTGCTCGTGTTCGTATGTATCGTTGCTTTCCTGCAATGGAAACCACGCGGCTTGGTCGCGATGCGCACACGGAGTCTCGATTAACGTGAAAAAGGGGGTTAGTTCATGTCCGCTTTACTCAAGACTGGCAGTTTGAAAATGAGGATCATCTGGGCAGTTGTACTGATTATGATGTGTCTTGCTCCACTAATCTCCACGGAGTTTCGTTTGAGTCTGTTAGCCAAGTTTTTGGCACTGGCAATCCTGGCCATCGGCCTCGATCTGATCTGGGGTTATGGGGGTGTGCTGAGTCTTGGACATGGGGTGTTCTTCGGTCTGGGTGGGTACGCGATGGCGATGTATCTGAAGCTCCAGGCCAGTGGAGCGACGCTTCCTGATTTCATGGGATGGAGTGGTCTCAGCGGTCTGCCCTGGTTCTGGGAACCCTTTCGCTCTTTCCCGATGGCGCTGCTCTTGGGGATAGCCCTTCCGGCATTGCTTGCCTTTGCCCTGGGGTGGTTTACGTTCCGTAACCGGATCACCGGTGTATATTTTACTATTCTAACACAAGCCTTGGTTCTCATTACGGTGACATTGTTTGTTGGCAAACAGGAGTGGACGGGCGGAACGAATGGCATTACCGGGTATAATTCGATCTTTGGTTTTACACTTCATTCCGCAGGAACGACGATTGCTCTCTACTATATAACGCTTGCTGTTCTGGTGATCGCTTATGTGCTGTGCCGTCGAATGGTGAATAGTCGGTTCGGTCAGGTGCTCGAAGCTGCGCGGGATGGGGAGAATCGGGTGCGATTCCTCGGATATGATCCGGCGGGATATAAAACGCTGGCTTTTGCTTTTTCCGGTGCACTTGCAGGCATCGCGGGCATGCTGTTTGTTCTTCAGGTCGGTATTATCTCGCCATCGATGATGGGGATTGTGCCTTCCATTGAGATGGTCCTGTGGGTTGCATTGGGTGGTCGCGGTACGCTTATTGGAGCGGTCATCGGAGCGGTGGTACTGAATGCAGCTAAAACGGGCATAAGTGAGGCTTACCCCGAGGGGTGGTTGTTCGTCATCGGTGGGCTCTTTGTAACAGTAGTCTTGTTCATGCCAAACGGTATTGTAGGTGTATATCGTCATGTCGTTCGCTTGCTGAAGCGGAGAGGAGAGAGTGCGCATGTCCAAGTCACTCGGGAAAAACCTAAAGTCTACTGAGGAGTCAGCGGTGTTGGTAGCCGAGGACATTACGGTGGCCTTTGGTGGGTTCGTTGCTGTCAAAGGCATGAATCTGAAGCTTCATGAACATGACCTGCATTTCCTGATCGGACCCAATGGTGCAGGGAAAACGACGATGCTGGATGTGATCTGCGGCAAAACAAAACCCGTGTCCGGATCGGTGAAGACGGCGGATGGTACGGAATTAACACGACTGAAGGAGCACCAGATTGTCCGCAAAGGTGTGGGACGCAAATTTCAGGCGCCATCGATCTTTGCGGGTCTGACGGTACAGGAGAATCTGACGCTGGCGGCCGAGACTCGCCGTTCTCCTCTGCAGGCCATCGGTATTCGGAGATTTGGGAAGATGAGCGCAGCCATGGAGGTTGTTATCCTCCAGGTTGGTTTGCAAGATCGCATTAACACCCGTGCAGGAGCCTTGTCGCATGGTGAGAAGCAATGGCTGGAGATTGGCATGTTGCTTCTGCAAGAGCCGCGTGTGTTGTTACTGGACGAACCAGCCGCGGGCATGACGGATGAAGAAACACACAAGACGGGGCGACTTCTGCAAGAGATTGCAGGTGAGCGCTCGGTTGTGGTGGTGGAGCATGATATGGAATTTGTGCGAGAGTTTGCCGCGAAGGTAACGGTGATGCATGAAGGGAAGCTGCTGAAGGAAGGTACGATGGCTGAAGTACAGGCAGATCCGAAGGTAGCGGAAGTGTATCTGGGCAAAAGGAGGGGTGACCATGCTGTCGCTGCAACGAATTGAATCCGGCTACGGGGAAAGTAATGTGCTTCGTGGTGTGAGCCTGGACGTACAGCCTGGGCAGGTGGTGTGTCTGATGGGTCGTAATGGTGTGGGTAAAACGACGTTGATGAAGACATTAATGGGACTACTGAAAACGCGCAAGGGCAATATTCAGTGGAAAAATCAGGAGTTATCCACCTTGGACTCAGCCAAGCGGGCGAGGGCGGGGGTTGGTTATGTACCGCAAGGGCGGGAGATTTTCCCGCAGCTTACGGTGAAAGAAAACTTGTTACTTGGCCTTGAGACAAGTGCCCCAGGTGTAAAGACGTTCCCGGAGGATGTGCTTGCGATGTTCCCGGTGCTTGCGACGATGTATGGACGGCAGGGCGGGGATCTGAGTGGTGGGCAGCAGCAGCAGTTGGCGTTCGCCCGGGCGCTGGCTTCGCGTCCGGGGTTGTTGCTGCTTGATGAGCCAACAGAAGGTATCCAGCCTTCCATTGTGGAGGACATTCGGCAAGTCATTTTGCAGCTCAAGGCGAAGGGGGATCTCTCTGTTCTGCTGGTGGAGCAGAGTATTGATTTTGTACGCAATGCCGCAGATTACATCTATATCATGGATAAAGGTGCCATTACCCTGCACGGGACACCGCAAGAACTGGATATGTCCCAGTTTGAACATCATCTGTCCGTTTAGTTGGAGCTGCAGTTTCGGGTGGAGAGTGGGTTCAGGAGCGCTTGTCCAGGATGTTCGAGTATTTCGGATATAATCGTCGAATGCATTCCGGGCAGATATCATGGGTGAATTCGGCGTGGGTATGCTTCTCCAGATAACTTTCGACGGAGTTCCAATGTTCTTCTTCATCCTTGATCTGTTTGCAGACGGCGCAGATAGGCAGCAGTCCACGTAATGTACGCACTTCAGACAGAGCCTTCTTTAATTGGCGTTCTGTCTTTTTCTGTTCGGTAATATCCACGTGTGCGATCAAAGCCAGATGAGTATCCGGAATGGGCTCAGTATGAACTAGAGGGGTGAGTTCCGTACGGAACCACCTTTCTTCGTTATATATCGTATACACGCAGATGTCATATGTATGATTTCGATTAAAGGGTGTTCCGCTTTCTTTCAAATTCTGTGCGACAAGTGCCGTAGCGGCATTCCTGCCTCGTAACGCCCAAGCTTCCAACAGATGCAGGTAATGTCTATGATTATTGTTCGCATCCGAGCTTGGTGGAAATTGACCCAGTCCCTGTTGCCAAGCGCGGTTGCAGCTGTGGATAACCCAGTGGTGGTCAACGATGATGAGTTGGTGACGTATGGATTGGAACGTAAGGCTTTCCAGGTCGGATGTAACATGTCTCATGAATGAGGTCCTCCTTTGACGGAAATCTTATCTCAGTTCATCTGGAATATCCAAAATATCAGCGACCAGATGCCTGAAGCGGGTTGCTTTGCGTGTGCCGTGAATGAGATTGGACAAACGATAGGGCGGGATACCGTACTGTTCACAAAAGGTCTTCTGGTCCACTTGAAGCTCGGTTAGCCGTCGTTTGATGGCCCATCCGAACGGAGTCACTGGTTTTTTCTTGTTCAAAAGGGTTCACCCCTGGTTAGATTGTAGTATTCAGTCGCCATCTCTTCATGTAGAATATATAGAAATGCGAGCTGTATATTTTATTATATACGTAAATGCGTCATCTAACAATTAAAAAAGACGGAAAAAAGTGTATTTTGTGATGTTAAATGGCGTAAATACGTTAAATAAACAAATAAAATGACAAAAAACACGTCGGCAAGGAGGTTGCCGCGTGTTTTTTGTTTGTCCTAATGAAGGCAAGTGGAGCTGAGGAGAAAGAGGATTAGGCCCTGTAGGCATGAAGTCCAGCTCCAAGCATATGGAAACTGGGGAAAAACGATTTCATGGACATCGAGGTTGGCTGTGCCAGTCCATCCGCAGCCGAGGCGCTGACGGTGTTCCATTCATTCTCCAGATCTGCGGCCAGGCGGACCATCAGATCTTTGGTTATATCGTTGTTCAGGGGAATAACTTTGGAGGCTTCGGTTATGCAGGCATTCATGGCTGAATGCAGATAACCAAGGACCGCCTCCTCGACCGGGATATCGAGGTGGTGGTTAATCCAGGCATGAACAGTGGAGAGGCAGCCAACCGAATCATATTTGGCGAAGATCTGTTCGAGCTGGCTGAAATCAATCCAGGGGTGCAGAGCACGTGCGAGTCTGATCAATCGTTTGCCCATAACAGCAGCTTGTTCTCTGAGATCTCCAGGAGTTCGCTGAACATGGACGAGCTTGTCGATCAGAGCTATCCGCCATGTATCCTTGTGATCTGCTGCGGTATAGATGCCTTTGATGGCCATGCCTTCAAGACGAACGATGCTGGGATGCAACTGACAACGCATGAATGATTCGAGATCTTCAGCATTACGAATGGTACCCTCCTTGATATGGATATCCATGCCGAAGGAATGGGTGAACCCTCCGACCTGAATAGAGGAATCAAGCAGTTTGACATAATCGAGCAGCTTATTCCCACGGTTCACAATCATTCGCCTCCTGTGTTCGTTGAATGTCACTTAAAGTAACATTTATATTCCTTTTTGTTTGCTTTTTGTTTGAAAATCCGAATTATATGATAGTTATCATCCCATAAATGTCCGCTTTTTGTCAATAGAATCCTTGGAATTTATTGTTTTAAATTGATTAATCATATGTAGTGTTATATAATATATCATTAAACGTAAGGTGTTAGTGGAGTGTAGGGGAGGACTATATATTACTATATATAAATGATTACACAGATCGGCTCTATCCGGAAAAGAGGGGATCAAAACTAATGATATGCAGTTCATGACTGAACATGACGAGAATATGCGATTTTTGAGGAAAATGCCTGGCTGATAAAGAAGTATTAAAAAGTGCTTTACTTTTAGATCTAAAGCCGGTATAATCAATTCTGTTGCCGATTATTTACGACATGCGGTCGTGGTGGAATGGCAGACACGCTATCTTGAGGGGGTAGTGGGCGTATGCCCGTGGAGGTTCGAGTCCTCTCGACCGCATCATATGAACGATTAAGAAGAAGCTTTCCTTTATTGGAAAGCTTCTTCTTTTTGTATTTTCGGCCAGTAGAACCTCAGGTCAGAAAAAGGCCATCCATTACCGGGGCGATCGTCCGGTTGCGGGTGGCCTGTGTGTTATTTTTGAAGCAAGTTCTTGATATCTTCTTCAATCTTGTCGGGTGTTGTTTTGGGAGCGTAACGTTTCAGTACCTGTCCGTTCTGATCCACAAGGAATTTGGTGAAATTCCATTTGATTGCTTTGGAGCCGAGCAGGCCAGGAGCTTCTTTGCTTAGATGCTGGAAGAGAGGATGAGCGCTTGAGCCGTTCACATCAATTTTCTCGAACATTGGGAAGCTCACGCCATAGTTCATCTGACAGAACTCTGCAATGTCGTCGGAAGATCCTTTTTCCTGTGCAAACTGGTTGCTTGGAAAACCCAGAACTGCAAAAGGGGCATCCTGAAACTTGTCTTGCAGTTCTTGCAGACCTTTGAATTGAGGAGTAAGGCCACATGAGCTTGCCGTATTCACAATCAGTAGCACTTTGTCACGGTAGTCGGACATTTCAACTTCTTGACCGCGAAGGGTATTCACTTTGTAATCGTAGACTGTCATCTAAATCGCCTCCATGATCTAATCTTATACCTCTTATTATATTGGTTGCAATTAAATATTGCAAAACTAATATGGTGTTAAAAGAATCAAAACAGGCAAGTTGTGCAGAATACGTGAATGAATATCGATGTGATTTTCGTCAGAGTGAGAATTAGATAGCCTTGAAGAGATGGATAGAGTATAACCTTATTGTAAGCGTTATTATGGATGGGTATTGGCAAAAATCTGCCGATTCGGTGATCTGGGCGGACTTTACACCGTCATGTCGCGGGTGTATGATTCATAACGTAATTTCAATTTAAACTAAATTGTACTTGAAAAACGAAACAAACGATAATATCGCTCGATCTTACTTTAAGATATACGAACGATGTTTTAATCGCTGAGTTTCCATTCATTGATGAGTGGGAAACGGGGGAACCAACGGAATGCGCTGTCCAGGACAGTGGTATTCATGGGGTGAATTTTCCGGTGACAGCCGGAAATAGGGCGACTCTCGCGCCCGAATCCGTCAGCTAACCTCGTAAGCGTTAAAGGGAGAGGCAACAAGCCGTACGCTGGTTCATGGTGTTTTCGCCATGGGTTATTTAAGAAGCGTTCGGGAGGCCTTGGTCCCCCACGCTTCTTTTTTGTTGTCTTTTCACGCCAAGGGAGGAACGAATGATGGATACTGAGATGATCTTAGTGACTGCTCCGAATGAAGCAGGACGCAAATTTATCAAATTGCTGATGTACAAAAAAATGCCGTTTGCCGTTCTAACCAACAGTGCAGGGGAAGAGCGTAGACTCCGTAGAATCGGGGTAGAGCATGTCATTCGAATGAACACGGCTGCAGCTCAAAAATGGTTTTTGCCGCAGGGTAGCGTAGGAAACGTGTTTATTTTCGAGAACAGCCTGAATCTGACCTGTCGATATTTGCAGATCTGCCGTTCGTGGACATCGAAGTCCCTATGCGTCATTACGGAGCAGAGTCATCCAAAGGGCATTTATCGAGGAATGGGTGCAGACCGGATTGTGTATTCACTTAATGGAGAAGTCGGCTTTCTCCTGAATGGTTAGTGCGCTAGCTTGTTAGCTTGTGATTGCTCCGGTGTAAGGGGCCTGTTATAATTGAATATATCAATAAACGGAAATTTGAGGAGACTCATGCTTGATGGTGGGTCTTCTTTTTTATGGTTTTAAAGGTAGTTCAAAAAGTCCGCATTTGATTACGAAGGATGCCTAGCGGCATCATCAGCATCGAATATGAAATTCAGCCGAAATGTCCGTTGCTCACGTAGTTTTCCCTACGCTCCGCTACTCCATTTCTAGCTTCATTCCATCTTCTCGGTACTGAAAACCAGACTTTTTGAACACGAACTTTTAAATTAGGATCAGGAATCGCCTGTGGCTGACAAGGAGGAATTGGCGTGCCGGATGTAGGTGGAATAAAGTGGTTGTTTTTTGATGTTGGAGATACGCTGGTGGATGAATGGGAGCCGGTTGATGATATTATCGGACAGTTCGTCCGCGAAGCCTGTGCTTTGGGATATCCGGTGAAGATTGAGGCGGTACGCGAACTGTTCGCGAACTGTTACCGAAAATATGAGCAATGGCCTATGAGAGTGGCTATTCGCACATTCATTGGAGACGAGAAGCACCAGAAACAGATTCAGGACAAGCTGAAGTTTCAAAAAGATCTTGAACATCCTTTTCCTTCAGCGGACTCGGTTCTTCAGCACTTGTCGAAGCATTATCGCATTGGCATTATTGCCAATCAGAGTCCTGGAACGGAAGAGAGACTGGAGAGCTACGGGTTGCGAAAGTATGTTGATGTTCTGGCCTGTTCGGCTGAAGAAGGGGTGTCCAAGCCAGACCCTGAGTTATACGCTGTGGCCTTGAAGCAGGCCGGTTGTGAACCAAAGGAAGCCGTCATGATCGGCGATCGGATCGATAATGACATTATTCCTGCTCGGAAGCTGGGCATGCGTACGATACGGATTATGCAGGGCTACGGGAGATTCCAGCCGGAACTATCGGATGACGAACGTGCAGATTGGACCGTTGATTCATTGGATCAGCTCCTGTCGTTATTGGCGCCAAACCAGAATTAGATGATTGCGTACGAGAGTTTCTACTATAAATGAAGACACGTTGCTGCAGAGCAACAATAAAGGCTGATCAACTTGGGTATCGCATACCGGAGTCGATCAGCCTTTTTATTATTTAGTCAATTAGAATGAATTAGAACAAGCGGATCGTCTGAATGATCAGATATACATTTAGCACAACGATAACAGCGGCAATGACCCATGAGATGATTTTGAGCCATAATTTGTTGGCGAACGCACCCATGCTTTTTTTATCACTCGTGAACATCACCAAGGGGATTACAGCAAAAGGTAATTGAAGAGACAGCACGACCTGGCTCAAAATGAGCAGTTCTTCTGTGCCATGTTCTCCAGCGATGGCTGTAACAATTACAGCAGGGATGATGGCGATCAGACGTGTGACCAGTCTACGCAGCCATGCTGGAATTCGAATATTCAGGAATCCTTCCATGACAATCTGCCCAGCGAGTGTACCTGTAAGAGTAGAGTTCTGACCTGACGCCAACAGCGCCACACCGAACAGGATACTTGCAACAGTAGTACCTAATAGAGGCGTCAGCAGATGATAGGCATCAGCGATCTCCGCAACCTGCGTCATGCCGGCACTGTGGAATACAGCGGCAGATACAATCAGAATGGCCGCATTGATAAACAGAGCCAGTGTCAGCGCGATTGTAGAATCCATGGTCGAGTACCGAATGGCTTCTTTTTTACCCTGTGGTGTCTGTTCGATCTGACGGGTCTGTACAATGGAAGAATGCAGATATAGATTATGCGGCATCACGGTTGCTCCGATAATACCGATGGCGATATAGAGCATAGCCGGGTTTTGCAAAATTTCTACATTGGGTACAAAACCATGGAGAACGCCGCCCATATCCGGTTTTGCCAGGAACAGGTCAATCCCGAAGCAGAGGGCGATGGTCGCCATCAGCACAATGACGAGAGTTTCCAAAGCTCGGAAGCCTTTGTTCTGCAGTACAAGGATCAATAGTACATCGACTGCGGTGATAATAACGCCGTATAACATAGGGATGTTAAATAACAGCTTTAACGCGATGGCAGAGCCAATGACTTCTGCCAGATCCGTGGCTGCAATGGCAAGCTCACACAGAATCCATAACATCATGACGACAGGCATGCTGAAGCGTTCGCGACAGGCTTGAGCCAGATCCCGTCCGGTGACGATGCCGAGCTTGCCAGCCAATGATTGAAGTACAACGGCCATCAGGTTCGAGAGCAGGATGACGGATAACAAGGTATACCCAAACTGTGAACCGCCTGCAATATCTGTTGCCCAGTTGCCGGGGTCCATGTAACCTACGGCAACGAGGTATCCTGGTCCTACAAAAGCGAGGAATTTCTTCCACCATGCAGCATTCTGCGGGACTTTCATCGAGCTATGTGCTTCTCCAAGAGAAGGGGCCATGCCCGCAGTAGACAATGATTCTCTTGAAGGCGCGTTGAACGGATTTTTTTTACTCATACGATAATCACCTGACTTTGAATGATTGATTTTGAGATATTGATGCGGGACAAACCGCTCATGATATATCTAAATTTTTATGTTTATTGTTACATTGTACTCCTTCAATTATTTTTGTCTAGTGCAACTTTTATGTATAAGGACAAAATCTGGACTGAAGCTTAAAAACGCCCCTTCGTATATTACCCAACCTCAGGAAAAATACAGCGATGGAAGCTGATATGCATGAAAATGATAAAGATGTAAAAGCTGATAAAGATATAAAATGCGTTTCAAAATGAGCCAGAAGTTTAAATTGAAATGAAGGCAGTTAAAACTATATGGATAAGGGAGAGATTCTTAATGGAAGCTTTATATACAGCAGTAGCGACAGTTAAAGGTGGACGTACAGGTTCGGTAACTTCTTCGGATGGCGTGCTCAAGCATGATCTGAAAATGCCAAAAGAGCTTGGTGGTTCCGGTGGTGAAGGTACCAACCCTGAGCAACTCTTTGCCGCTGGATATGGAGCATGTTATGAAAGTGCCCTTGCCAATGTAGCACGCAAAGCAGGTGTGAAATTGGAGGATGTGGTCGTTACAAGTAACGTATCCATTGGTAAAGACCCTGCGGATGACGGTTTCCAGCTGTCTGTTCGTCTGGACGTGAGCATGCCTGGTGTGGATCACAGTCAAGCAGAGGATCTGGCTCGCAAGGCACATGAATTCTGCCCGTATTCCAAAGCAACACGCGGTAACATTGATGTTGTATTAAACGTAGTCTAAGACCTGACTCCCGGTAGTAACGGGGAAGATATAGAACAGGGTATCCTGGATACCTGATGTTCAAGTACAAAGCCCTGCTGGCAACCGGCAGGGCTTTGTATTGGTTATAATATATGAATATGATGCAGGAGATTACACGCAAGATCGCGTACTATTTTACATAATTGCACTCCCACTTGATGCTACACATTCCATAAAGGGGGAACGAAGATGAGTATTGAAGAGATGATCGAGCGGCGATTTGTATGTACGAAATGCAGGGGGACGGATTGTAACATTAAGGAAGTTTCCATGTCAGGAGCGGGCCTGAGCAAGGTGTTCGATATTCAGCATAATCACTACCTGTTCGTGGGTTGTACCTCCTGCGGGTATGTTGAAGTTTTCGATCCGGATGTCTTGAAAGGGAAAAAACAGGGGCAGGTGGGCACGATTCTGGATATTCTGTTTGGCGGGTAGACATGCGCGAGTTGACATTGACCTGAATTTTCTTTAATATAACTTAGTACTGAGTAGTGTCATTGCATGAACCAAATTTGAATTAAACAGGTGATATCCATGTCTTATAGACCGCGTATTGCAGATTTAGAATTAGCTTATGGTAACAAGGAAGACGGATTGTATGAATTCAAAATGAATTTGGTAGACGGTACTAAATGCCGTGTATTCTACTCCCGTTCTCCGGAATGGAAGATGACCAATATCAGCCGTCTGCAGAAAACGCCTTGTCCAGTATGTCGCAAAGATTTCATTTGCAAATGTATGGACCAATGGGCAACTGACCTGCATCAACAGATGATCGATGACCAATGGATGGAAAAGGCAGTTACGGAGTAATTGTCGGACAGATACGAGCGTGGGCACAATGCCTGCGCTCTTTTTCTTTTTATCTCCCATAAAATAAAATTTAGGATTAGTGAACAAGATGGCTCAAAGTGGGTAAGTTACTCTAACCGCAACAATAGGAGGCAGCCAATATGACAGCAAATCAAACGGATGTGCATCAGGAACATCCCATCGTACTGGTGGATGGCGTCTGCCACTTCTGTCAGGGATTAACCAAGTGGATTATCAAGCGTGACCCGGAAGGGAAATATCATTTTGCTTCGCTCCAATCCGATATAGCCAAGGAATTGTTGGAGAAAGGCAATCTGTCGACAGACAGTATGGACACCTTTGTGCTGATCGAAAATGGAAAATACTATACACGTTCGACTGCCGCGCTGCGATTGGCCAAAGGTCTGAAGTTCCCTTATCCGTTGTTATATGTGTTCATTATCGTTCCGAAATTTATTCGTAATGCAGTCTACAACTGGGTTGCGCGTAACCGATATCGCTGGTTTGGTAAGGACGAAGCGTGCATGTTGCCTACCCCAGAGATCAAAGATCGATTTTTGTGATTAATAACGGAAATAATTGGGTAATGACAATAGATCATATCTATTTTGGGAGGACAACAACTTGAAGAAGTGGACTACATTATTTATCGGGGCATTATTAGCAGTAAGCTTGGCAGCATGCGGTAACGACACAGATAATACGGCAACGCCGCCAGCAACTAACAACGAAACGACTAACGAGGGCAATACACATGCAGAGCAGGAGACAAAGATCCCTACCCTGGACGAGTTGATTACCAAAACCAATGCAGCTACGAAAGAAATGAAAAGCTTCACAACTGAAGCAAACATTGATCAGAATCTGAAACTGGATGCTGGTGAGCAGTCCCAGGATCAACAGGTTAAAACATCGCTCAAGATGGATATTATCAAAGATCCAATGATGATTTATCAAGAGATGAATATGGAAATGTCAGGACAGGAAGCTCAGAACGTGAAGCAGTATATCACTTCGGATAAAATCTACTCTCAAGTTGGGGATCAATGGGTTGCGATTCCTGAAGCTCAAACGAGTGAATTGATTGAGCAGATGAAAGCAAGCATGAATCCCGAAGGTGAATTGGAGCAATTCAAAAAGATCGAAGAAGATACTGAAGTGACTGAAGAAGGCGACAATTATGTGATTAACGCTGACGTATCCGGTGATAACGTGAAGGAACTGGCCAAAGCCGTGATGGAGCAAAACGGATCGGATGCCCAGATGCAAGCCATGCTTGATCAGATGAATATCACCAGCATGAAGATGAAATACATGATTAACAAAGAAACCTACCTCCCTGCAAGTACGGACGTAACCATGGTCATGGAGATGGAACAGAATGGACAGAAAATGACGATGGACATGAAGATGAACAGTGCATTTTCTAACCACGATCAAGTGGAAGAGATTAAGATCCCACAAGAAGCATTGGATAGCGCAAAATAATTTGGTTATGCCAAAGCTTATGTTGAAGATGATTTAATGCGGTAAGCGAGCATTGATGTATGCCGTTTGCAGGGCGCCTCTGAACTAGATCTGTGTGAGCCGAAAGGTTTACCGGATTGGAATCAGAGGTGCTTTTCTTTTTGGTGGAGATTATGGTCAGGGTTCACGGTGATATAGTATAGTCATGTATAATTAGGGAGGGGATATCAAACATGATTGAATATGCACACATCCACCACGTTAGTCTGGCTGTACGTGATCTGGAAATCGCGAAAAAGTTCTATTCGGGGTTGCTCGGAATGCAGGAGATTGAGCGTCCTGCTTTTCGCTCCACAGGCACATGGTACGCTATCGGAAGTCAGCAACTTCATCTGCTCCAACACCCGGAGGGTCACACGCTGCGCGAGGCTGGTATTGATACAACAGACGGTCACTTTGCGATCTGGGTCACCAGTTATTCAGGGACTATAGCCTGGCTGGAGCAGCAGGGAATTGAGTATGAAGCGAGACCTGAGAGTGTGGCTGGATTCGCACAGATTTTTGTACTTGATCCTGACCGTAACATTATTGAGTTCGATTCACCGTATCACTCTTAAGGAAAAAAGGGTTAGAATAAATCCCTTGCTCCACCAGAAATTGTATGCTATATTATCCATACATTCATAGCACGTGACGGAAGCACCGTCCATATACTGCATGTTCATGCGGTTATTGGACGGTGCTTTTTTGTGCTTTTTTTGCAGGGAGGGAAGGAGAAATTGATTGTACTGAAGGCAGTATTGGTTTCCAAAGACAGAGATTACATTAGTGCCTGGCTTGATTATGTACAGGGAAGTTCGTCAGGTTTCCAAGTGCGTTTTACGGCCTTCTCCCAATGGGATTCGTTCAGAGATCACATGAACGAGCAGCAGGAAGGTCGGGAGATGCCGGATCTGGTCGTTGCGGAACCGGAATTTCTGAACAACTGGCTGAGCAACGGTGGAGAAGCATCGGGTGTACCTTGGCTAATGCTGAGTGAAGGGCTGGATGAGGTGGACGAGGCGAAACGGCTGATGAAATACCAACCCTTGCCAACGTTATTGGAGGCTGTGATGAATGCTTGCCGGCAGCCGCGCCGCAAGAAAATGCATCGTCCGGGGCAGGAGACTCTCTCCATCGGTGTAGTGTCCGCTTCGGGCGGGAGTGGCAAAACGGCAGTGGCCTTGCATATGGCAAAGCAATTGGGACTTGCGGGTTATGCTGTACTCTATCTGAATCTGGAGACGCTGGACAGTACGCTCCCGTTTCTGGAAAAGGGACTTTCCAGAAGTGGGCAACGCAACCCGGATGCGGAGACGGGGTTGTCACGCCTGCTTTACGATCTGAAGGTGGGCAGGAAGGAATCGGGCAAGCAGTTACAGGTGCAATCGAAGGCTGTGGATGGATATGTGATTCGGCACGAAGCGTTGAAGTCAGATGTATTCTGGCCGTTATCGAATCGGAAGGAAATGCTGCAGATGACCCGTGAGGATACGTCGAATCTGCTTCGTTATTTGACCGAATGCGGACAATATGATGTGCTCATTCTGGATGGTGATTCCGGCTGGGATGGACGCAGCGAAGGGGTGCTGGATGCAGCAGATGCCTTTGTCTGGCTAGTTGAAGATGATGTATCTGCCATGCATCGATGGGGACAGTGGTTACAGCATGTCGAGCGTACCAAGCCAGATGTGTACGAGAACGTGTTGAATCGTTCATGCTTCGTGGTCAATAAATATCGGGACAATGTCGTTAATGCACTTCCGCGATCTGATCTGCATCTGGATGCAGTGTTGCCATATATCCCTTCATGGAAGCAGCTTAGTCAGGAAGAAGTCATGCTTAGTTCTCCGATCTTCCAGCGCGAAGTGAAAAGATTATGTGCCATGCTGGTACAAGATGGAGAAGAAGAATTGAAGCAGACAGGACGAATTCAGAAGCAGGATCGGTGGGCGTTATGACGGACTCATCCAATCGAATACTGGATCGTGAAGAACAGTTTCAGATCATGCGCAGGGAGGTCAGGGCTGGCCTCGATTTAACCTCTTCCGCAGGAGATGATGAACTATGGCAAGGGATAGAACGCAAAGTTCTCACTGATCCGAAGCTGGATGATCTGACGTCTGGAGAGCGTCATACGCTGGTACAGCGATTATTTGACTCCTTTCGCGGATTGGATATTCTGCAGCCACTCGTGGATCATCCCGATATTACGGAAATTATGATCAACAGTCACAAGGAGATTTTTGTGGAGCAAGAAGGTGAGGTCAGTCAGATCACCCTTGAATTTGAGTCCAATGAACGGCTGGAGGACATTATTCAGATGATTGTGTCCGGGATGAACCGGATTGTGAATGAGTCTTCTCCGATCGTGGATGCCCGGTTAAAGGATGGTTCACGGGTCAATATCGTATTGCCTCCCATTGCTCTGAAAGGCCCCACGATGACCATTCGTAAATTCCCGAGTGAGCCGATGAAGATGTCTGATCTGATTGAAAAGGGAGCCTTGCATGAAGAAGCTGCAGAACTGCTGCAACAGTTGGTACGGAGCAAATACAATATTTTCATTGGAGGTGGTACTGGTTCGGGAAAAACGACCTTTCTGAATGCGCTATCCCAGTTCATCCCCGCCGATGAGCGGATTATTACAATTGAGGATTCGGCTGAGTTACAGATTGTAACGGTACCGAATCTGGTGTCACTGGAGACACGGAATGCGAATACCGAGGGCAAAGGGCAAATCTCCATTCGTGATCTGATCAAGTCTTCCTTACGGATGCGTCCGAACCGGATTGTCATTGGCGAAGTAAGGGGCGCGGAAGCGTTGGATATGTTACAGGCCATGAACACAGGGCACGATGGGAGCTTGTCTACAGGGCATGCGAATACCATTTCGGATATGATCAGCAGACTCGAAACGATGGTGCTCAGCGGTGCGGATCTTCCCATTGCGGTTGTACGACAACAGATTAGTTCCGCAATCGATATATTTGTACATTTATCCCGGTTAAGGGACCGCTCACGGCGGGTGACAGAAATCAGTGAAGTGATCGGTATGCAGAACGGTGAGGTTTTGCTGAATCCACTGTTTCGTTTCCAGGAACATGAAGAGCGGGAAGGCAGAATTATAGGCGGGTTAGAACAGGTTGGGAAGTTGAATCAGGTCGACAAAATTCAGATGGCTGGGCTCGGGCAATGGCTGAATGAATACATAGGAAAATATAATATTGAATCGGATTCATCAGATAACAACGTGAATTAAAGTTATTGGAAGGTGATTAATGTTGGGTGAAGCCAGACAGATGTTAACGGATTACACCGTATATACGCTTTCCCGAAGACAACGAATGGTCTCTATGCTGATTAGCGGTCTGCTGTTCTTTGGAGTCGGACTTCTGTTCTATCACCACTGGTTGGCTGGAGCGATTCTGGCTGCAGGCTGCATATGGGTACCAAAACACTGGACTAAGGTACTGCTGGAACGAAGAAGAATGACGCTCAGTTTACATTTTAAGCAAGCATTATATGCATTGTCATCTGCACTGGCCGCAGGAAAATCAGTGGAGAATGGATTCAAGGAATCGGTGGAGGATTTGCGGATGCTGAACCCGGAAGCGGATACCGACCTGATTCGTGAGTTCACGATATTACGGACACGGTTGGAGTATGGACAACCGATTGAAGAGGCGCTACAGGATTTTTCGGATCGGGCGCAGATTGAGGAAATAACGAATTTTGCAGACGTGTTCATTACTTGTAAACGAACTGGCGGGGATCTGGTTGAGGTCGTGCGTCGTACCTCTGCGGTCATTGGCGAGAAGCTGGACATTCAGCAGGATATTATGGTCGCAGTATCACAGAAAAAGTTCGAATCAAAGGTGATGTTTGCAGCTCCGTTTATTTTTCTGATATTTCTGAATCTGACCGCCAAGGATTTTATGGAGCCGTTATATAGCGGGATGGGATACCTCATCTCTAGTGGTGCCTTGGCAGTACTCGCCTGCTGTTATCTGTGGATTACTCGCATTATGGATATCAAAGTATAAGGAGCTGAAATGATGCTGCTTCCCGTGATAGTCGGAGGGGTGCTCGGAGCGGGATGGCTGGTGCTGGATCAAACCCGGGGGCGGACTTATCGCCATCTGCGCAAGCTGGATATGGAAGGATTGCGACTGAAGAAACTGCATGGTCCCTTCCTGTTTATCCTGGAAAAGTTTGAAATCGGACGCAGATTGCCTGTAGTCATGTTTCGGATGCAACATGCCATTCAAAAAATGTATGGCATACAGCACAGTGGGGAGAAAACAATGCTCTATTGCGCTGAAATGCTGACCTACACATGGCTCATGTTACTGGTAGGATGTCTGTTAACACTCGTTGGAGATATGGGCATCGGAGGCATGGTGGGTGGACTCGCGCTAGGAATCGCTTTACCTTTTGCACTCTATAAAGACCTCAATACGAAGGTGCAGCGAAGAGATCAGGATATCCTTATGGAGCTGCCTGAGCTGCTGAACCGGATTGTTCTGCTGGTTGGCGCAGGCGAGACCGTGCAACGTGCCATCGTTCACTGTGTGACAAGCCAGGGGGAACGGAATCATCCGCTGTACAACGAACTCAGAAAGACGGTGGGAGATTGGAATAATGGTTATTCGTTTCAACAATCATTTGAACAGTTCAGCCGCCGCTGCGGTGTGCAGGAAGTGACGATTTTTACAACAACGGTACTACTGAATTTCCGGCGTGGAGGAGGTGACTTTGTATTGGCGCTGCGGGATCTGTCACATGTGTTGTGGGAGAAACGCAAGGCTGTCAGTCGGGCGAAGGGAGAACAGGCTTCTTCCAAACTGGTGTTTCCGATGGTGCTAATCTTTTTTACGATCGTGGTCATGATCGGGGCACCTGCTTTTATGATGATGAATATGTAGGAGGAATAGGGATGATGGACGTGTTGAAAAACAAGGTAAACGCATTTTGGATGGAAGAGGACGGACTCGGCACATTGGAACTGATTCTGATTATCGGGGTTATTATCATTATTGCTTTGATTTTTAAAGACCAAATAACGGCACTAATCAAGTCTCTTCTTAGCAAAGTGGATACAAAAAGTAATGAATTTTTCCCGAGTTAACAGGCTGAAGAAGGAAGAAGGGAGCTTCACCGTTGAAGCCTCCCTGATCTTCCCTGTCGTGCTGTTTATTCTTGTGTTGTTGCTCTTTTTTACCATGTACATGTATCAAAAGACATTTCTGAATCAACATGCCTATGCGGCTTCCGAACGTGCAGCTTATAGCTGGGACAACAGCTACAAGCAGGCAATGACTGGTGAATTTGTCGCTGGAGAACATGACAATCTGTACTGGAGACTGTCGGATGATCGTATGCTGGGTGCACTGTTTGGTTGGGTGGGAGCGGATAGTCATGTTCGCGTTTCTGTACCTGCTGGTGAAGGTGGAAGTCTCTCGGAACAGAAATTAGCACAAGCGGTGCAGCATATGCCTTCGGCCATGAAAGGAACAATTGAATATCAGAATTCTCTGATTCAGAGGAAGATAACGACCAAGCTGGATCAGGTAATTTCTCTGCCTCTTCCTTCTTTTTTGTTCGATTCAGGTAACCGTGTGCAGACTCAGGGATCATCCGCAGTTGTTGAACCGGTTGAATTCATTCGAACGGTAGATCTGGTCCGTTATTACGCAGCCAAGTTTAAAGGCAAGGGCGGAACAGCGACCAATACGGCTGCAGAAGCCGGACAGGTTGTGCAGCATTTTGGCAAAAGCAAAAAGTGAACAAAGGAGGAGGGCAGATCTGTTTAGGAAAAAAGACGGTGAGTCGGGGGCTGTAACCCTTTTTTTGATATTAATATTGGCTGGAGTCTATATGTTTGTAGCTATATTTATTGATTACGCTCGTATAGCGGCATTCAAAGTGCAGACCGAACGAATGACACATGCTGCAATGAGATCCGTCATGTCGGCTTATGACACATCACTCCGGGAGTATGGTTTATTCGGGTATGGCGACAGCAGTGGGGATGCGATCATGGCTAAAGTGCTGAACGATAGTGTGAAGCCTTCATCCGTAAAAGATGGATTCCCCATTCTGGATATCCAGTGGGATACAACTTCGCTGAGCATGGAGCGTGAACTGGGCAGATACGATATATTTAATCGCCAGATTCAGGAGGATATGAAGTATCGGGCTCCGGTTGATTTTACCCTCGAAGTGATCAATCGTTTCAAACCGATGTCGGACGAGATGAAGGAAGCCGCGCACACGGTAGACTTGCTGAAAAAATTACAGAAATTATATGACAAGCGTGAAGCATTACTGGACGAGGCCATTGCCAATCAGACGGAATCTGCGGAGAAGCTGAAGAATCTTCCGAAGTTGATCATGGACCCGCCTTCACAAGCCATCTATGAAGAGATGCTGGAAGAAACACCAGAGACAGCTGCGGAAGCAGCGGCACGTTATGCAGATTATCTAAACAAGAAACGGGCAGATGAGGGACTGCCATTCAGAGAGCAACAATACATATTGGAGCTGACGCGTTATCGGACTGGTGTGAGTAATGTGGTGACAGGCATCAGCATGATCATACAGCCCGCGTTACAGGCCCATCAAACGAAGCTGGAAGAAGCGCAGTCCAAGATCGAAGAAGCACGCAAGATGAATGAGGAAATGAAACGTGTGATTGCAGAGGGGGAGAACCGTTCACAGAATGCCAGCTATGATAACGTGGGAAACTCAAATCTGCCTGGAACGAGTCCTGCATCTACAGGATCAGGGAGTGAAGCCAAAAGCACACGTTCCCTCGCTTCTGAGCTTGTGAGGACGGATAGTTTGTTTGATCAGTTGAAGGCACGTGTGGATTCACAAAATTCGGACTTCTCTAACGTCAGAAGAGACAACATGGAGTTGAATACTCAGCTTCGCAACGTTAGGGACATGAGTGGGGTTCCGATTAAACCCGCGGTCAGACAGGCAAGTCAGATCACGGAACGTTATATGGATACCTATGTGCGTAATGGTCCTGCCAACCTCATCCTCCAGAGTAAGCAACAGCTGGAGAGTGGTCGAGGTTCGGATGCCCAGCGCAAAGCAAATGACAAAGAATCCAAAGGGAAGTTGAAGGAAGTTAAACGGATCTTGTCGCAGATTGAAAAAGGAAGTTCTGGTTCCATGGACGATTTCAAACAGCTGGAGGAGTATTACAACGCTAATATTGCTTTTAACGAGGCTAGTCGTGAGGAAGCCCAAAAGGCAGAGATTGCTGCTGATCCCTATGACTCTGGTGGGGATGCCATGAAGGGAATGGACAGTTTGTTCGGCGGGATGTCCGGTTTGCTGGATAGCCTTGGCGATGAATTATTTCAGAATGAGTATGCCCTTGCCTATTTCAACTCAATGGATTTTGGTCAGTTAATTACCTGGACTGAAGGTGGAGATGCCGGTGATGTCTTCAAATTGGAGAATCAGGAACTGGAGTATATCGTATACGGGTTTCACAATCCTTCGGGTAACATTGCTGCGGCATATGCGGAGATCTTTGGGATGCGGCTGGCTATTCGGACAGCAGAAGGGTTAATTGAGCACAGTAAACTGGGGAATCCACTTCTGGTGTTATCGGCGGCCATCTTGCACGGAATTACAAACGCCATTGCCGATATGGTGAAACTTGCGAAAGAAGGCAGTGTGGAATTGTCCAAGTATATCAAAGTTAAACTGACGTACAGGGATCATCTGCGATTGTTCCTTTTAATGCATAGCAACAATGAACGCAAAATGTCGAGAATGCTGGCTCTGATCCGATTGAATACCGGCGTAAATCCAGATGAGAAACAGACGTATGCTTCAGGTAACATGCGAAGTAGCGTTAAACTGTGGTTTTTGCCAGGGGTGGTTAGAAGCATAGGTGCAGTTATGGGGAGTGCGGATCAGGTTGAAGATGGCAGATTTTTCATTGAGCGGAAGGCGGATTATTCCTATTGAATGATCGGGATCGTTTCGGTGGAGGGATTATGGATAAGCAGCAACGATATGAAAAAGAAAACGCACAATTACAGATTCGTTTAACACGAATATGCAGAATGGCACGTTTGAAGTCTTTGAAAAAGCAGATGTGTTTTCCGAAAAAGGAACAGGGCAGCATGGTTCTGGAAGCCTCACTGGTTTTGCCTGTCTTTCTGTTCTTTATCATGTTTCTCATTTTCATTGTGCAGATGACTCTAATCTCCACAGCGCTACAGAGTACGGCGGGGGAAGCGGTAAAGCAGTTATCAACGAAAATATATCCGGTATCCCTCGTGTTCACACCTTCTGATTCTGCAGGCGGTGAGGGCTCGGCAGGGGGCTGGAAGATACCAGAGTTGTCTCTGACAGAATGGGCAGAAGGATATGCTTCTTCACTGCCTGAGCCATTAAGTGATTGGGTACGATCAGCAGCGGCTAGTGGTGAACAGCCCTTACAGGAAATCAAGACATCCGTACTGGAAACGGTGCTTGATCCCACAGTAAAACCGCTGCTTGAACCATTTATCGAGCCAACTCTGCTAGATATTGAACGTGTTCATGTGAATGGCATTTCCATACCTGATCTCAAGAACAAAACGAATCCATATTTCCGACTTGAACTGAGTTATGAATTACCTATAAAGGTACCCTTCCTTAGCAAACCGCTACGGATTCAGGCTGCTGCGGCAGAACGGGTATGGATTGGAGATACAGGAGAAGGAGCTGATGGTAGCGGAGGAGACGGGCATACTGCGGGCTCTGCAACGGTACTGTCGAAGCCTGACCCGGCTTACATAGGCAACAATTCAACGATCAAGGTGAAGGTAGAACCAGGAGCGACAGCCAACTTAACGATATTTTACAAGTCAGGTGAAAGCTCTGCAAAGCACATCGGCTGGGCCACCGCAGATGAGAATGGAATTATTGAATGGAATTGGTTTGTTGGTACTCGGACAACAGAAGGTTCATGGAGTTTTGTGGTCGAGACTGCGGATGGTGCCAAAACGGAGACTTCGTTCAACGTGGCCTCCAGAAAATAAGAAAGGAGATGATGGAGGTGGAGTGGTTTTTCATTGTCTGTGGCATATACGTTATTGCCGCTTTTATTACAGATATTCGTTCCATGAAAATTCCCAATCGATTGACTTTACCTGTGACTGTAGCTGGCGTACTAGCTCATATCATATGGGGAGGATGGAATGGCTTCTTGTTCTCAGCCGCCGGATTTGCCGCTGGTTTTGGTATCTTGTTCCTGATGTATGCGATTGGAGCGGTAGGAGCAGGAGATGTGAAATTGTTTGGTGGTATTGGTGTATGGACGGGACTCGCTTTTGGCATTCATGTGATTATTTATTCGGTTTTGTATGCGGGAGCCGTTGGTTTAGTGATTCTTCTGTTCCGTAAGAACTCAGCGAAACGGATTCGAGGCATGGCAGGCAATCTTGCAGGGTTCTTCATGCTTGGTTCGCTCAAGCTGGTGAACAAGGAGAAGACATTGAAGTTTCCATTTATGCTGGCGGTGTTACCTGCGTATATCACGGTCCTTATCCCCGCACTTTTCCCTTGATATCAGGGGTCTGGAAAACGTTAGGATAACAGTGATCGAAGATGGCACTGCGATTGGAGTGGAAAAGTGTAGTGTATTGTAACTCAACTCATATCAACTAAACTTTTTACACGAGAACGGAGAGGACGGAAAAAACCTGAAGAAGCGGAGCCAAAAGCTTTCTGAAAGAAAGCTACCTCGTGAGCATAAGCTTCGCCTTTATCCCCGGATTTTCCTCTTTACAAAGGGAATCAAGAAATCTGGGGATAACAGCCATCGGAAGGTTGTTCCGTCATCGAAGTTTCAGTGTAAACATTCTTTAGTTGACCTAAATAGCAATGGAAAGAGAGGATTGGCATGTATGGATTAACGAGAGATTTTATTCGAAATGGCGGAGCGTTCATGGTTTTGGAAAAAGCAGAAGGGTTACGAATGGAGGAATTGAGCCGGGTGCAAATGGGGATGTTGTCCTCCAATCAGATCCCGCGACTTCTGCCTGTACATATTCGGGAAGTCGATCGAAATGTAACTTTGCAATACGATATATCGGGCTACAAGATGTTATCCCAAATGTTAAAGTCAAGCAAAATCCAATTGCGTGTTCTGTATGGTCTGTTGTTCCAACTGGCAGATGCCTTCACGGAATGCCGACAATATATGCTGGAACCTCGTAAATTATTGATTCAGGAGGAGTACTTGTTCATCAATGGTTCATTCGAACAGGGTGAACTTGGGATGGTATATGTACCGATCATGGATAAGGCTGAAGATGATTCGACGCCTCAGCAATTCCGTGAGCTGGTGATCAGGCTGATGGCCCATGTTCAGGAACTGCAGGGAGTAGGCATTCAGCGTGTTCTGCAGTTATGCGACAATGAACGCTGGGACGTTAGACAATTACGAGAGCTACTGCTGGAGTTATACGCTGACGAGCAAGAGAGTGGAGGAAGTGCAGCATTTCTCTCGTCCAGAAAGTCGGAAACGGGCGATGCTCCAAGAGTAAGAAGTGCCTCACATTCGATTTCCGAGCGAGATAGTAGTCTATTTGCTGGTAATTCCGGGCCATATCAGTATAGTGGTCCCACTCAAAATGATTCTGTGGAGTCCCCACTAAATTTTCGTCAGCAGCAGAAAATGAGTGCTTCGGGGGTTAAAGACATTCCGCTGAGATCTCGAACCTCTTCAGGCAGTCACTCATCTGGACACTCTTCATTGGAGGACTCAAGGAGCGTGGATCAAGTATCGGGTAACCCATATCATTCGCCAGAGCATGCTGATATGGAAGTGGAGGAGAAGTCCGGATCGTCCAAAGTAACCTATATCATACTGGGGTGCATGGTTGCCATGGCATTGGTATGGAGATTCATATACATGGAGCAACCTGGACAGACTCAGATGATCCTATCCGCGGTACTAAGTCTAGGCTTGCTTGGCGTGGCAGGATGGACGTGGAAGCGCAAGGGGAACCCTCAGAATGGCTCAGAGAATAAACATTTTTTTTCATTCAACCTGGGTAAGAACAAACGGAAGAAGACTGAAGATGAAGAGGAACTATTTCAGGAAAGTTGGCGCTGGAATGCAGCTGATAAGCCGGAGGAACGTATAAACCAAGCTGCTGAATCAGCTTCAGAAGCAATGGAGCGTCCCCGTTTTCAAAATCTGCACATGGCAGCTGAACCTTCCGAACCACCGTTTGTACAAGATCAGGCGCAAGTTGCAGCTTTAACTTCGGAGTTAAACCGACATGATACAGTTGCTGAGGCAACTGTGAACTTGCAAAATCTGACTGGAAGCAAAGTTACAGGGGCAGGCCCTATAGTGCCGTCATTTTATCTTGAGCGAAGATCGGGAAGCAGCGATCAACATGAACGACATGAACGAATGGATGTTCAAGGCGCATCTTTTGTGATCGGAAGATCAGCAGACATGGTTCAGTGGGTAGACACAGCGACCGGCGTGTCCCGTGCTCATGTGGAATTGAGCCGGAACAAATCGGGCTATGTGATTAAGGACTTGGGTTCGGTAAATGGAACCGTTCTTCAGGGCAATATTCTTGCTCCCTACAAAGAGTATCCATTGGAGGATGGGGATACATTTACACTTGCCGAATCTGTTTATACCTATCGGGCTGTTGGATAAGCTGTGGTTCAATTAGTCGGATAAGCCACGGTGCTTCAGATCTTCCAATGCCTGGGTTAAGGTAGGGAAGGTGAACTGGAATCCGTGATCAAGCGCCTTTTGTGGAATAACTCTCTGTCCCTGAAGCAGAACAACGGATAGCTCTCCAACTACGGTTTTGATCAAAAATCCGGGTACGGGGAACCAGTGTGGGCGATGATAGACCTTGCCGACTGTACGACCAAATTCATCATTGGTAACCGGATTCGGTGAGGAAGCATTGACCGGACCTGACACTTGTTTATTTTGAATGCTAAAGTCAATCAGCCTTACGATATCCATAATGTGAATCCAGCTGGTCCATTGCTTGCCACTGCCGATCTTGCCCCCAACACCGAGCATATAAGGAAGTTTCATTAATGGAAAGGCCCCTTTTTTATGGCCAAGAACCAGGCTAACCCTGATTTTGACGAGTCTGACATGCTTGATGGCATCTGCAGCTATTTCCCATTGTTCTGAGACCCGGGATGGGAAATTCATTGACTTTTGCGGACTACTTTCATCAAAGGTTTCGGAAGGGGAGGTTCCATAGATGGCCATGGCAGAAGCCTGAACGACCACTTCGGGCTTTTGTTGCAGTGAATCCACCAAACGGGCTACCCGGGCAACAGTTGTTACTCTGGATTGTACAATCTCCAGCTTTGCCTTGGTTGTCCATCGTTGGTTCAATGTTTCTCCGGCAAGATTGACGAGAGCATCCATGCCTTCAAGTAGTTGAGGGTGCTCTTCAACTTGTTCCCATGATATATATGTAAGATTCTTGCTTGGATTATGCAAGTCAGGCAGTTTGCGTGTGATGATTTTCACGTGGTGTCCGGCTTGCAGCCAATAATCCACAAGCGCTCCTCCCACAAATCCAGTACCTCCACAAATGGCAATTTTCATAATGAACATCCTCCCTGTAATTTTCACTGCGCTGACATGTATCCGTGAATCGACAAATAGCCCCGGACGGTAAGCAATGCCTGTTGGGAACGACTTACCTGACGGAGCTTGTAATATGAGCCTTTCGCCTAAATCCCAAGTACGTTTCAATGAAGATCTCATAGACCAAGCGATCCTGTAACAAATTGATACAAGGTGCTGGTGCTGGTGCTGGTGCTGGTGCTGGTGCTGATGCTGATGTATCTTAATTAACCAATTCGATATAGGGCTTAACTCATCTTGTTATTTTATTTAATCAAATGTTGATAAGGGGAATAATCGATTTTGTTTTTCTCCAAGAATTTTACCAAAAACTTATTATCCCGCTTCGGTGTGGCTATAATGTATCCTTTGATGCAGTGATCTCTCGATACTTCCGTGGCGTTGTCTTCAACTGCAATTTTACCGATCTCTGCAGCGATGGAATGTTTGGCTATGTCACGAAATGGCCCAGGTACAGGCTCCACGAGTTGGTCCAAAAAAGCCTTGGCTTCATCTGTCCATAAGTGACGGCTGGCTTCAACCCAATAATTCTGCCAATCCAGTTTGGACTTTCCGTCTGCTTTTGGTAGCACTTTCAAAAACTTGCGCATCATAAAAAATCCACCGACACACATGCTGCCAAGTAATAAAAAAGTCCAGAATGCGATCGTATTCATAAACCAATTGCTGGGGGAACTGCTCGTCAGTATCATCACGTAGGAGTCGAAAATCATTGCGGAGTCACCTCGGTTCATTGATTTTCACGGAAAGACGGATTCCGCCTACCCATGTTCCACATATTAGCTGTCAAAAATAGCCTCTATCCCGAATTATAGCGCATTTCTAGATTTATTTCGATAATCGCGTTAGAATAAGGGATAATTCAGATTAAGGGGGATCAATAATGCTGAAAATCGGCTCCCACGTGTCCTTTTCGGACAAGGGATTATTGAGTGCAACGAAGGAAGCGTCCTCGTACGGTTCCAGTTCGTTTATGATATATACGGGTGCACCACAGAATACACGTCGCAAGCCAATTGAATCCATGTATATTGAGGAAGGCAAGCTTGCTATGCAAGCAGGTGGAATGGAAGATATCGTTGTCCATGCACCGTACATTATTAATCTTGGCTCATACAAAGATAATACGTACAGACTGGCTGTAGATTTCCTTCAGGAAGAGATTCGTCGTACACATGCCATTGGTGTGAAGAACATCGTATTGCATCCCGGCGCATTCACTGACAAAGATGCTCACTATGGGATCGGACGGATCGCAGAAGGGCTGAATGAAGTGCTGGAGGGTGTGAAAGAGACGGATGTGAACATCGCTCTGGAGACCATGGCTGGCAAAGGTACCGAGATGGGTCGCAGTTTCGAAGAAATCGCTCAGATTATCGAGAAAGTAACGTATAACGAGCGCCTGACTGTGTGTATGGATACATGTCACATTCATGATGCCGGATACGATATCGTTAATGATTTTGACGGCGTACTTGAACAATTCGATCGTACGGTAGGACTTGACCGCATTGCCGTAATGCATATTAATGATAGTAAGAATGCTGTGGGTGCGCACAAGGACCGTCATACACCGATTGGCTCTGGCTGGATTGGCTTTGAGGCGATTAACCGCATCGTTAACCATGAGAAGCTTCAAGGACGTCCATTTATCCTGGAGACACCTTGGATTGGCAAAGAGGCCAAGACACAGCGTCCAATGTATGAGGTGGAGATTGCGTTGCTGCGTGGGGACGTTGCCGGTCGATTCGGCCAGGAATTCCTGACAGAAGTAGAACAGCTGCAACACTTTTTCAAAGGTAAAGAGATTGAGTCCCGTTCGTATATTCTGGATGTATGGACATTGCTCAAAAATGATGCCAAAGCCAAAAAGGCTGATCCGCGCGAACCGCTGGAACGTCTCTATGACATGGTGACAGAAGCTGCATTGTTCCCTCATTTGAATGAAGAACAACTGAATCATCGCTTGATTGCCTGGCTTGCGGGTTAACCCCCGCAGGTCATGGCTTAATTGAAGGAGGAAGAATAACCCGATGGAGATCCATGCTAAACAAGTACGCCCTGATTCTAAAAACCGCGCCGATCGCGCGCGCATGCTCATTTCCTGTCCGGATGGTCCAGGAATTGTTGCGGCCGTGTCTCACTTCTTGCACCAGCATGGTGCAAACATTGTTCAGTCGGACCAATACACAATGGACCCTGCTGGCGGCATGTTCTTTATGCGGATTGAGTTCGATCTTCCGCAATTGTTGGTCAATTTGCCGAAACTGGAAGCTGATTTTGCAGAAGTAGCAAGCCGTTTCCAAATGGAATGGACGTTATCTGCGGTTAGCCGCAAGAAGAAACTGGCTATCTTTGTATCCAAAGAAGATCACTGCCTGGTTGAATTGTTATGGCAATGGCAGGCAGGCGACCTGGATGCCGATATTGCTCTTGTGGTCAGCAACCATCTGGACATGAAGGACTATGTAGAATCATTTGGCATTCCATATCATCATATTCCGGTAACAGCAGATACGAAGAAAGAAGCGGAACAGCGCCAGCTGGACGTCATCGGCAATGATGTGGATGTGATCATTCTGGCTCGTTACATGCAGATCATTTCTCCAATGTTCATTGAGCACTACCGCAATCGAATTATTAATATCCACCATTCCTTCCTTCCAGCCTTTGTGGGTGGTAAACCATATGCTCAAGCGTATAACCGTGGTGTCAAAATCATCGGTGCGACAGCGCACTATGTTACGGAAGAACTGGATGGCGGCCCGATTATTGAACAGGATGTGCAGCGTGTAAGCCACGGAGATGACGTAACTGAACTGAAGCGTATTGGACGTACCATTGAGCGTGTTGTGCTTGCGCGTGCCGTGAAATGGCATGTCGAAGACCGTGTTCTCGTTCATGAAAATAAAACCGTCGTATTTTAAGCTCTCGCTTTAATACTGTGCAAGGTTGATTCGGAACCACGTAATAGACTAACAAAAAGGCGACCCCATTCGTTTACGAAACGGGAGTCGCTTTTTTCGCGTTCATATACTTTCCGCACAAGCCGAGCACAATACCAAACAGCAGATGTCCTGCAATCCAGTAGAGGATAGCTGACACATCGTACAAGTCTGGCACACGCAAAGATAGTTGAGAGAGTGGGATATAGAGCAGGGACGAGACAATACCAAGCAAAATGCCTTTTAGCATAGGGCGGCCTGAATATCGTACCCACCACAGGTAGAAGATGCCGATAACAACGGACACAACCAGATGTAAAGCAAATTCTAGGAATTCAGGTAAGGTTGGTGGAAGACCAGGCACAAAATCGATATTCAGAAGCAGCGTATATACTTGTTCGCCGGTGCAGGCCTGAATCACTTTGAGGAAAAATCCCAGAACAACTCCCGAGAGAATACCTGTTAAAAGACCTGATATCCAGGGTAATGAGTGCTTTATCGATGTGGGTGGGTGAACAATATGATCTGGCATAGATGCATCCTCCCTTTATTTTGGGGTACAACTGGTAGTAAACCGCAGCACGATTTTCGAATCCATATTCAGGAACATTATATGTGAATTGAGGAATGATATCTAAAAAATGCATTTTTTTCAGGTTAAAGGTTATACTTCATGCGATGGATTTGCGAGGCTCGTTAAGTCTGTTTTTGGATTCAAGTGCCTTGTTCAGTACGATTTTTGCTTGATAGGCAAAGGATTATTCATCACAAACAACCGATTTTTCAGAACTTCTAAAAGAAGGTTATGGAAAAGCTTCACGCCAAGTGATACAATACAAAAGTGAATAAGTCAAAATGAAACACTCAAGCGGATTCACTTATTGTGAAATTCGGTTTGCTTGTATGATGAGAGGGATTCGCTTGCGCACCCGACTTATCTAAAGACATGAGGAGGACAAACCATGACTGACAAGAACGAAGCGATTCAAAAGGACGAGAACACTACAATCGACAACCTGTCGATTACTACCGTACGTACTTTGGCGATTGATGCAATTGAGAAGGCAAATTCCGGACATCCGGGTATGCCTATGGGCTCCGCTCCAATGGGGTACCAACTTTTTGCAAAAACGATGACTCATAACCCGGACCACCCAACTTGGGTTAACCGGGACCGTTTTGTCCTGTCTGCAGGACATGGCTCCATGTTGCTGTACAGCTTGCTGCACCTGAGCGGATATGATCTTCCAATGGAAGAACTGAAACAGTTCCGTCAATGGGGAAGCAAAACACCGGGTCACCCGGAATTCGGACATACTGCAGGTGTTGATGCAACAACCGGCCCACTGGGTCAAGGTATTGCAATGGCTGTAGGTATGGCGATGGCTGAAGCTCAATTGGGCGCAACATACAATAAAGACAAATTCAACGTAGTTGACCACTACACTTACGCAATCTGTGGTGATGGTGACTTGATGGAAGGCGTATCCCATGAATCAGCTTCCCTCGCTGGACGTTTGCACCTGGGCAAACTGATCATGTTGTTCGACTCCAATGACATCACGTTGGATGGTAAATTGGATCTGTCTTCTTCCGAAAGCATCGCGAAGCGTTTTGAAGCTTATGGCTGGCAAGTGCTGCGCGTTGAAGATGGTAACGATCTGCCTGCAATCGAAAAAGCAATTCAGGAAGGTCAAGCAGATACACTGCGTCCTACACTGATCGAAGTTAAAACGGTTATCGGTTATGGTAGCCCGAACAAACAAGGTAAAGGCGGCCACGGCGGTACTCACGGATCACCACTGGGTGCAGACGAAGCCAAATTGACTAAAGAGTATTACAAATGGGTTTACGAAGAAAACTTCCACGTACCAGCTGAAGTTCGCGATCACTTTGCACAAGTGAAAGATCGTGGTATCTCTGCTAACAAAGCTTGGGACGAGAAATTTGCCGAGTACAAAAAAGCATTCCCTGAGTTGGCAGCTCAATTCGAAACAGCGATTAACGGCGACCTTCCAGAAGGTTGGGACCGTGATCTTCCTAAATATGCAGCAACAGACAAAGCTCTTTCCACTCGTGTAGCATCCGGTAACGCTCTGAACGGTCTGGCGCACAACGTGCCACAACTGACAGGTGGATCTGCTGACTTGGAAAGCTCCACAATGACTCACCTGAACAACCTGGAGAACTTCACACCAGAAGATTACTCCGGCCGTAACATCTACTTCGGTATCCGTGAATTCGGTATGGCTGGAGCAATGAACGGTATGGCACTGCACAGCGGTGTGAAAGTATTCGGCGGTACGTTCTTCGTATTTACCGATTACCTGCGTCCGGCTGTTCGTCTGGCTGCCCTGATGGGATTGCCTGTAACGTATGTTCTGACTCACGATAGTATCGCTGTTGGTGAAGATGGTCCTACGCACGAACCAATCGAGCAACTGGCATCCCTGCGTATCATTCCTAACCTGACGGTTATTCGTCCGGCTGATGGTAATGAAACTTCGGCTGCTTGGGCTTATGCGCTTGAGAACAAGAGCAACCCGGTTGCACTCGTACTCACTCGTCAAAACCTGCCGATCCTGGAAGGTACGGTTGAAGGTTCACGTGAGAACGTGAAACGTGGTGCTTATGTTGTCTCTGATGCAAAAGATGGCAAAGCGGTAGCACAAATCATCGCTACAGGTTCCGAAGTGCAATTGGCTGTTAAAGCTCAAGCAGCACTTGCTGAACAAGGCATCCAAGTTCGCGTAATCAGCATGCCAAGCTGGGATCTGTTCGAGAAACAAGACAAAGCTTACAAAGAGTCCGTTCTTCTTCCGGATGTCAAAGCTCGTCTTGCGATTGAAATGGCTTATCCAATGGGCTGGGAGAAATATGTTGGAGATCAAGGTGACATTCTCGGAATCAGCACATTCGGTGCATCCGCGCCTGGCGACCGTGTTATCCAAGAATATGGCTTTACAGTGGACAACGTGGTTAGCCGCGTAAAAGCATTGCTGTAATAGCTTCATAAGCGCTGCTATGGTCGGGAGAGCTTCATGCTGTCCTGATTTATGGCGGTAAGTTATTTCCGCAGAGCATGGGCGGTAACCTCGTTATCGCCCTGATCTGTTTTGCCTTTTGTTTTCATTAACTTCAGGGGAGCGGGTACGCATGTCACAATTCGATCAAGTCAGTGTAGTGAAAGAGGCCAACATTTATTATGATGGTCAGGTAACCAGCAGAACGGTTATTTTGGGGGATGGCAGCAAAGTGACTCTGGGCATCATGCTTCCAGGCAGTTATGAGTTCGGTACGGATTCCCGTGAAATTATGGAGATTCTGTCCGGAGATCTGAAAGTGTTGCTTCCCGGAGAAGAAGAGTGGCAAGAGATTCAAGGCCAAGCTACGTTCCACGTGCCTGCCGAATCCAAATTTAAACTGGAGATACGCAGCGTTACTGACTACGTCTGCTCGTACCCGGCGGAATAACATAAGAAGGGTAAGCAGAACCGCAACCCGCGGATTCGGTTTACCCTTTTTGCTTCTTGAATTCTAACGACAAAGTTCGAGCTGCAAGCTTGTCAGCCCCGTGGATTTGAAGTATCCTTATGCTAAGTTGTTTAGAATGGAATACGGAAATAATATAAGAGGTTGTTCAAAAAGTCCGCTTTTGATTACAAAGGATGCCTGGTGGCATCATCAGCATCGAATATGGAATTCAGCCGAAATGTCCGTTGCTCACGTAGTTTTCCTACGCTCCGCTACTCCATTTCTAGCTTCATCCCATCTTCTCGGTACTGAAAACCGATCTTTTTGAACACGCACTATAACCGAAATCAGGAGGTTTTTGAGATCATGGCAAAAAAAGTGACATTTGACTATAGCACGGCATTGCAATTTGTAAATCAGCACGAAGTGGACTATTTCGCTGAACCGATTCGTTTGGCTCACGAACAGCTTCACAACGGAACAGGAACAGGCTCCGACTATCTGGGTTGGATTGACCTGCCAACGGCTTATGACAAAGAAGAGTTCGCACGCATTCAAAAAGCAGCTGCCAAAATCCAAAGTGACTCCGAAGTACTGATCGTTATCGGTATCGGTGGATCATACCTGGGTGCACGTGCAGCAATTGAAATGCTGACACACTCGTTCTATAACAATCTGCCAAAAGACAAACGCAAAACGCCTGAAATCTATTTTGCAGGAAACAATATCAGTTCCACATATGTAACGCACTTGCTGGATCTGGTTGAAGGCAAAGATTTCTCCGTCAACGTTATCTCCAAATCAGGTACAACAACAGAGCCGGCAATTGCATTCCGTATCTTCCGTGCAGCACTGGAAGAAAAATACGGTAAAGAAGAAGCTCGCAAACGCATCTACGCTACAACAGACAAAGCGCGCGGTGCATTGAAAGAACTGGCGAATGCAGAAGGGTACGAATCTTTCATTATCCCGGATGATGTAGGTGGACGTTACTCCGTTCTGACGGCAGTAGGTTTGCTGCCAATCGCAGCAGCTGGTATCAGCATCGAAGAAATGATGCAAGGTGCGGCTGACGCTTCCAAAGAATACAGCAACCCGAACGTAGCTGAGAATGAAGCATATCAATATGCGGCTGTTCGTAACGCTTTGTATCGCAAAGGTAAAGGCACGGAGATCCTTGTAAACTATGAGCCATCCCTGCACTTCGTATCCGAGTGGTGGAAACAATTGTTCGGAGAGAGTGAAGGTAAAGACTACAAAGGGATCTATCCTGCATCCGTTGATTTCTCTACAGACTTGCACTCCATGGGTCAATTCATCCAGGAAGGTAGCCGGAATATCTTCGAAACTGTTATCCAGGTTACAGAAGTGGCTGAGCATATCTCGATCAAATCCGATCCGGACGATCTGGATGGACTGAACTTCCTTGAAGGCAAAACAATGGACTTTGTTAACAAAAAAGCGTTCCAGGGAACACTGCTTGCACATACAGATGGTCAAGTACCAAACCTGATTGTGAACATTCCAGATATGACTCCATATTCTTTCGGATATCTGGTATACTTCTTTGAAAAAGCATGCGGCATCAGTGGCTACCTGCTGGGTGTCAATCCATTTGACCAACCAGGCGTGGAAGCATACAAGAAAAATATGTTCGCATTGTTGGGCAAACCAGGCTTTGAAGAAGAGAAAGCAGCGCTCGAAGCGAGACTTTCCGAATAATTCATCGGTCTGCTCATATCGTTAAATAAGGTAATGTAAATCTATCGGGGAATTACTGCTCGTGTAAGATGCAGGGTTCCCGGATGTAGATAACCAGGGCAGTTCGTCCGCGTTCGCGCGGGGAACTGCTTTCTTGTAAAATGGACTCAGGAAAAGATCAGAAAGTTGGATTTGCAATGATTGAACGTTATCGCACGGTTCGAGGACCGGGCAATCTGGAAATTGTAATCAAGAAGTCGCGATTTATCGGTCATATTATGCCGGTCACGACAGAGGAAGAGGCCGTTGCCTTTATCGATGAGATCAAGAAAAAACATTGGAATGCGACTCACAACTGCTCTGCGTACATGATTGGGGAGCGGGATGAGATCCAGAAGCAATCCGATGACGGGGAACCAAGCGGAACAGCAGGGAAACCCATTCTTGAAGTGATCAAAAATCAGAAATTAAAAAATGTGGCGATTGTGGTTACGCGATACTTCGGGGGAATTATGCTTGGAGCCGGTGGGTTAATTCGCGCTTATACGGACGGGGCTGTAGCAGCCATTGAAGCCGGAGAAGCCATTACCAACGTCCTGCATCGTGAAGTATTTGTTGAACTGGATTATACGTGGCTGGGTAAAGTGGAAAATGAGTTAAGAAGCCGGGAAGTCCGTACAGGTGAAACTGGATTCACCGATAAGGTTACGTTGACTTGTCTTCCGCCGGATAGTGAAACCGAGGCTTTTGTAGCCTGGATCACGGATTTGACGCAAGGGCAATCCCGGATCACGGAGGGACAGCGGCTTTATTTTATTGAAGGGGAATAAAATATATGGCTAGAAGAGCAGTCGAACAGGAGTTGTCGAGGGAGCGGATACTGGAGGCGGCGAGGCACCTTTTTATTACCAAAGGATACCGCGCCATTTCGATGCGAAGCATCGGCCAGCATCTGGGCTATAGTCATGGGTCGCTGTATTATCACTTTAAGGAAAAGGCAGAGCTGTTCTATGCCATCGTGGTTGAAGATTTCAATCATCTGGGGCATTTGCTGCTGCAAGCCATGGTCAGGCCGGTTCGTGATGATGTGAGCAAGGTAGAGCACATTATGATGGAGTTTATTCGCTTTGGTCTGGAGAATCCATATCAATACGAAATTATGTTTATGATTAGGGACGAAGAACTGTTGTCTTATTGTCGTACCGAACAGGGACGTTGTTTCGAATTGTTTGCATCGATTATAAGGCAGTACATGAATGAAGAGAACTGTACGGAAGAGGATATTCAAAGGGTACCGCGTACGCTATTTTTGGCTATGCACGGATTCATTTCTTATTACATTCAGGACCGTTTAACGTTTGTGGAGATTGAATCGTCTGCGCTATCTCATGTCAAAGTGCTGTGCCGCAATCTGGGTCAGCAGCCTGGCGTCCAATAATGGCGCTATTGTTGCACCCCTACACTTCAGGGCGGTGATTTGTCATAACTTTAATTCTTTATAACGTTGTCTCGCGAAAGTCATTATATGCCAAAGACCAAGTCAGGCGGCTCCGACCCGATATGAGGGTGGACCGCCTTTTTGTGTTTGCAAAATATATGAGCAGCAGTTAGGCCAGTTGGGCTGACTCTAGCCTTCCATGATTTTGAGGAAGTACTCCCGCTCACGTGGTCCATCGAATTCACAAAAGTAAATGCCTTGCCATCGGCCAAGCAGCAGCCTGCCCTCATGAATAATCACCGTCTGGGATGGCCCCGTTGTGATCGATTTGAGGTGAGAGGCTGTATTGCCTTCGGCGTGTCGATACTCCGGGTGCTCCCAAGGGTACACTTCGTCCAAACGCAACAATACATCGTGTTTTACATCCGGGTCTGCATTTTCGTTGATGGCAATACCTGCTGTCGTATGAGGACAATAGATGAGCACCGTCCCATTCTGCACCCCGCTACTCTGGACAACCTGCTTCACGTCCCGTGTGATATCTTTCATTTCATCTCGTGTGGAAGTGGATATATTCTTCGTATATAACATGTTAGATCGCTCCTTATCATCTCATTTCTTACCCTCGATTGTACCTTAACCACTACATACCAAACAAACCACATATGCAAGGTGAAAAAAGCAAATCGCATCATAACGGAGAGGACAGAAATAACCTGAAGAAGCGGAAGCTAAAAGCTTTCTGTAAGAAAGCTGCTTCGGAAGCATAAGCTTCGCCTTTATCACCGGATTTCCCCTTAGAAAAGGGGATCAAAGAAATCTGGGGATAACAGTGATCGGAAGGTTGTTCTGGCCTCGCAGTGTGCAGGTGCGATTTTTATTAATCGATCTCATATGTGTCCCAATTATATTCAATAAAAGCATTGACGATTAGCACTGCAAACTGGTAAAGTATCAGAAAAGCAAAACCAAGTAGACTAATGGGAATAATATTAAAGTAATATAATCCAACTTAGGAAAAATGTCGTATTGAAGCAGGGAGACTGCCGACCGGAATTATAGCCGGAGGCTGGGAGGGAACGCAGCAATGAATACCGTTCTTCGTCATAAGGGATGGACTTGGGGATTTCGCAGTACCGTATTGTTATATTTTATCGTACTTATTGTACTTCCAATCATCGGTGTGTACGTCAATTCCTTCTCCGAAGGATGGAGCAACTTTGTTCAGAGCATTATGGACCCGATCGCGTGGAAAGCCGTCCTGCTGACCATTCGGCTGGCCGTGATAGCCACGTTGATTAATGTGGTGCTGGGCACGATGATCGCCTGGGTGCTGACGCGGTATCGTTTTGTCGGCAGATCGTTTCTCAACAGTCTGGTCGACCTTCCGTTTGCACTGCCAACAGCGGTGGGCGGCTTAATGATTATGCTGCTTTTGGGTCCGGTCAGTGCCATCGGTAAGTTGGCAGAGTCAATGGGATTCGAGATTGTGTTTCATCAGCCCGCAATCGTTATCGCGATGACCTTTGTCACGTTTCCGTTTGTGATTCGTGCGGTGCAGCCATTGCTTGAAGAAATTGATCCTTCCGAGGAAGAGGCCTCGTACACGATGGGGGCATCCAAGGCTCGCACGTTCATGCAGGTGATTCTGCCGTCTATGGCTCCTGGCATGATCAGCGGTGGGATGTTGGCTTTCTCCAGAGGACTCGCTGAATTCGGGGCTGTCGTGCTGGTGGCTGGTAACATCCCGGGAAGAACACTGACCGCTTCCGTATTTATCTACGGGGAGATTGAAAGTGATAATCCAACAGGAGCGGCTGCTGTATCCGTAATACTTCTGACGCTCTCCTTCCTGATCCTCTGGCTGATCAATCTGGTGCAGATGCGGGGGAGAAGACGATGAGAAGACTATTAATCGGACTGACGTTTGCGGTATTTATTGTCCTGCTGATCATCCCGCTCGGACGCATTTTTATTGGCGCATTTGAAGATGGAGCAGGTGGATTCCTGAAAGGGCTGATGCGTCCTGAGGCGCTACATGCCTTGATGATGACCGGACTGGTGGTCCTGGTGGTCACCCTTTTAAATACATTGTTTGGCATCATGATGGCCCTGTATCTGGTTCGTGCCGGGTGGCTGAGTGAACGGGTAAAGGGGCTGCTGAACAGTATCGTAGACCTGCCTTATGCCGTATCTCCTGTCATTGGCGGCTTGATGATTGTTTTGATGCTGGGACCTAACAGCATTATGGGCGCTTTTTTTGAAGGGATTGGATTCAATGTGGTCTATGCCTTCCCGGGTATGGTGATCGCAACGTTATTTGTTACCTTTCCACTGATGGTCAGAGAGGTCATGCCTGTCCTGCAGGAACTTGGTTCTCAGCAAGAGGAGGCCGCATCTACATTGGGCGCCTACGGTTGGAGAACGTTCTGGAGTGTGACCTGGCCTTCGATCCGCTGGGCGGTGGTGTACGGTCTTGTCTTGACGGTTGCGCGTTCACTCGGGGAATTCGGTGCAGTGCTGGTTGTATCCGGTAATATCATGAACAAAACGCAGACAGCAACAACGCTGGTGTATCAGGATGTAGAGAATTTTAATGTAGCAGCCGCAAATGGTGTGGCATTGGTGCTGGTCACCTTCTCCGTCGGGCTGCTGCTCATGATGGAATGGGCCAAGAAGCGAAAGGAAGTGCATTGATATGCATGTAGAAGTCCGTGACTTGAACAAACATTTCGGTGATTTTCATGCGGTAAAAGATGTCTCGTTCGATATTGCCAAAGGCCATCTGATCGGTCTGCTTGGACCCAGCGGAGGCGGGAAAACGTCCATTCTGCGAATGCTTGCGGGTCTTGAGAATCCGGGTTCCGGGGAGATTCGCTTTCACGGAAAAGTCGTGAACCATCTGCCTCCACAGGAGCGGGGCATCGGATTTGTATTCCAGAACTATGCCTTGTTCAAACATATGACGGTATTTGAGAATATCGCCTTTGGACTCAAGGTCAAGAAGACGCCAAAAGCCCAGATCCGTGATCGGGTTATGGAACTGGTTGAATTGACTGGGTTAAAAGGTTTCGAACAGCGCTATCCGCATCAGCTGTCTGGTGGGCAGCGTCAGCGTGTGGCTTTTGCCAGAGCACTTGCTCCTGAGCCGCAGCTGTTATTGCTGGATGAACCGTTCGCAGCCATTGATGCCAAGATCCGTCAGGAACTGCGTTCATGGTTGCGGGAGCTAATCGAGCGTGTAGGGATTACTTCGATATTTGTAACGCATGACCAGGATGAAGCGATTGAAGTGGCGGACGAAATCATGATCATCAGTCAGGGGCGTCTCGAACAGAAGGGCACACCTTGGGATATATACAAAAACCCTCAGACCCCTTTTGTCGCTACATTTATTGGGGAGTCAACGGTTGTGGAGGATGCTTCACAGCTGAAAGGGTTTGAACATGCGGTTGATGGTGAAGGTACACGAGCGCTGATCCGACCGGAGTATATTGAGATCGGTTTGAAAAACGAGTTCACCATGCTGTCTGCAACGGAAAAAGGTACAGTCAAACATCTTCATTTCCGCGGAAGTGAGTGGATGGTAGAGGTGGAAGTGCAGGGTCACAAGTTAATTACGTATCGTTCCTTGGAGAAGACGACACTGGAGATCGGCCAATCAATTCGGGTCCTTGTGCATCGTGCCTATCTGTTCAATGATTCCAACAGTTGGGTCGTTGAGAACCGACTGAAGGAAGATCCGATGCCGGTAATGATATAGACGAGTGAAAGAAAGGGGCTGCCCATGCAGACGAGGAAGAAGAAAGTCATACTTTTATACGTTGCCCTCATGCTTCTGCTCGTCTGCATGACCGCTGGATGCAGCAAGCAGGAGGAGTCAAGCGAACAGAACGAGCTCTCTGGTAACGATTCATCCAATACACTGGTGATCGGTGCTTATAGTGTAGCCAAAGACGCTGTAGGCGAGTTGCTACCCAAATTCCAGGAGGAGTGGAAAGCGAAGACTGGACAGACGATTAACTTCCAGGAATCGTATGAAGCTTCGGGTACACAGGCAAGAGCCATCGTTGGTGGATTCGAGGCTGATGTAGCCCTGCTCGCGATGGAGAGCGATATCGACAAGCTGGTCAAGGCTGATCTGGTTAGCTCCGATTGGAAACAGACCCCTAATGAGGGCATGATCACCCGTTCAATTGTTGTTCTGGGCACAAGAGCAGGCAACCCGCTGGGTATTCGTGATTTTCAGGACTTAACCAAGCCGGGAGTGAAGGTACTCTACCCTAATCCAAAGACATCCGGGGGCGCACAATGGGATATCAATGCCATTTATGGTGCCGGATTGAAACTGTCGGAGGAGCAAGAGGGTAAGAAAGATCCTGCCGCAGCCAAGGTTTTTCTCGAACAGGTACATCGCAACGTGGAATCATTGGACAAGAGTGGTCGTTCTTCCATGGCGGCATTCGAGTATGGAGTCGGTGATGTAATCGTCACGTACGAAAATGAATTGCTTGCCCGGATCGCCAAAGGTGTAGATTATGATATCGTCGTTCCGAAGAATACGATCCTGATTGAGAACCCGGCAGTCGTGGTGAATAAATATGCCGACAAACATGGAAATCGTGAACTGGCAGAAGCTTTTGTCGCATATCTGCGTACACTGGAAGCACAGCACATTTTTGCGAAACATGGTTTTCGTTCAGTAGATCCGGATGTATTTGCACAGACGGAGTCCACATTCCCAACGCCAGAAGGACTATTTGATATCAATTATCTAGGGGGATGGGACGAGGTTCGCAGTACGTTGTACTCCAAGCGCGGCGTGTGGTATCAGGTGCTCGCGGGAATATGAGTATTGCTGATGCAATCGAATAGGTAACTGAGCATATGGATACTAAACCTTCATTTCAATGGAAGTAGAGATGGAGGTTTTTTACTGCCAAAAGGTTATAATAGAGGTATACTGAATCATGATTGTTACATAGTGCAGGAAGGTGTGAGTTGGATGAGTTCAGAGATCAAATTATCCCAAAGTACAGCAATTCGACTGGAGCAGGCCCGCGGTAAGGGGATGCCTGAGGAAGAACTATTGAAAGCCATTCAAGCCAAAGATGTTTCCGCTTTTGACGCCGTGTCTGAAGAGGAATACCGATATAACGAATTTTTCTCGTATGCGGACGAGCATGGTGAGAATCTGGAGGCAGCAGTAAAAGATGGGTACCGGATTACCTTTAATACGCGTGGTGGACTCGGAATCTGGTTGGAAAAGGCCTTTAAGGTACAGCCGGAGAAAGACTTCACGGTAGGTGAAGGTGTAGTAACCGGATTACAATTGAAACAGGAACAGGCAGAGGTGCTGGCGAAGCGGCTTGCGTCGAACTGGGTCATTACGGATTCGAAGGATGTACCTGCGGGTCAGGAACTGACGTTGAAGCTGCGGGCGCTGGTGTAATTCCAGCGCTGGGTTAATGTGACTTGAATCAATTGGTCATGGCCTGGCAAAAGGTAAAGCCTGATCTTCATACGGGCGACCCAGGTATAAAGGGGCGCTCAGATGTGGATGAACGTAAGCTCCTATGGAGCGAAGCATAGAGATGAAGTCTGACGGTGAACGGTCAGACGACAGACTGTCCCGAATTGCAGTGTAGAACTGCAGCGGGATGGTCTTTTTTTTTGCAAAAACAGGGGTGGGCGATTACAATTTACATATCATTAATTCAGGGGGAATGCGGATTGAATCAGCTAACATTTCTGGGCACTGGCGATGCGATGGGCGTTCCACGTGTGTATTGTAATTGCGACGTATGTACAGAGGCGAGGTTTACAGGAGAGAATAGACGGAAACGCTCTTCTGTTCTGATTGACGGTGATGGTGATGGTGCTAACGAACAGTTCATGATTGACTGCGGACCAGACTGGAGATCACAGATGGAGGATCAGGGGTTGCGTATGGTGCATACGCTACTTGTCACTCATGCGCATTTTGACCATATTGGAGGATTGCCGGAATGGGCGGATGCGTGTCGCTGGCTGGGTGTGAAGGGGCGTTTATATGCGCCACGTGAAGTAATTGTTACGATTCAGGGACAGTTTCCCTGGTTGGGGCGTCATATGGACTTTCTGGAAACGGATGATGATATTCAGCTTGGAGGATGGAAGGTGCATTCATGGAAGGTCTGCCACGGTAAAAACGGTTATTCCTATGCGTATCGACTCGAACGGGAAGGGTATAGCTGGGCGTACTGTTCAGATGCCATTGACCTGAAAGCAACCGAGAAAGAGCCGTTGCACGGACTGGATCTGCTGGTGCTCGGAACGAGCTTTGTGCATGAGCTTGCGGAATTCTCGACACGTTCCGTATACGATATGCGCGAGGCGCAGGATCTGCTGTGGGAACTGAAGCCAGGTCATACCTATTTTACACATATGTCTCATGACGTCGATGTACGGCAGAATTATAATCTGGATCAAGGCATTACGATTGCCCTTACCGGGATGAAGGTAACGCTTGGAACCGTATATCCGGACGCGAACGCGTAACTCAGCTTAACGAGCGTAACAAAAATAAATTCAGAAGAGCGTATCCTTTACAAGGGGTTCTTCGTTTACATAGTGTAAGTCAAAATCAATCAGGAACCAGCAAAGGGGGGCCCCCAAGATGGCCTTTGTGAAGTCCGTGGATTGCAGAATCAACAGACCACATGATGATGGTAAAAAAGATCAATCTAATATTGAATCCGGTGGCAACGCCGGACAAAATCAAATGAACCGAAGCATCCATGCCGTGTTACCTGACCTGATGGGTTCGTTGTATGCGTACTGTTTATCTTTGACGAAATCAGTTCCAGAGACGGAAGATCTGGTTCAGGAGACCTGTCTCAAAGTGTTGTCGTCGAGTGTAATTGGAACTTCCGGGATGAATAAAGATATAAACTGGGAAGCTTATCTGATCCGTATTGCGCGCAACAGCTGGATCGATATCTTACGCCAGCGTGAAAGAATGGCCTATAAACTGGACAGCTTGAAGCCACTCCTGCACGAAATAGAGGAAGAAAGGCAATTCGAGGAATTGGAATCTGCCGTTCAACTCCTTATAGATAAGCTACCACCGTGGCAGCGAGCGATATATGTATTACGTGAATTAATGGGTTATAAGGCGGCAGAGACTGCGGAAATGTTGGATACGACAGAGGGCGCAGTGAAAGCAGCGTTAAGTCGAGCCCGCTCTGCCATAGCCGAAGTGAGGCACAGGTTGGAGCAATCGGATACTGAATTGCAGTATGATGAAGGCATAGTGGCAAACAATCGGGAGGAACTGCGCAGCTATCTGCTGGCATTTCGTAATGGTGATACAGCCCGAATTATTGATCTGTGCCTGAATCGGACTGATGATCCGATGGCTGTGGCGGGTACGATTTTGCAGCAGGCTTTGCCGTCTCCATCCATGCAGCCAATGATGTACGGGTACTCCACTTCTGGCACGAATTCGATGTCGTATGGAGGAGGATACACGGTCACCATGGTTGCCTAAACCGAGGAGGCGACATACATGAATGTAGTGCCATATGTAGTGGAACAGACAGCTCGCGGAGAACGGAGCTATGATATTTATTCACGTTTGCTCAAAGACCGGATCATTATGGTGTCCGGGGAGATCGAGGATCAGATGGCGAATGCCATTGTGGCCCAGTTGTTATTTTTGACTGCGGAGGACCCGGAGAAGGATATCCAAATGTACATTAACAGTCCTGGTGGATCGGTGACTGCGGGATTCTCGATCTATGACACGATGCAATTCGTGAAGCCGGATATCTCCACGATCTGTACAGGTATGGCGGCGAGCTTTGGCACGATCTTGCTGGTGGGTGGAACAAAAGGCAAGCGTATGGCGCTGCCGAACAGTGAGATCATGATCCATCAGCCGCATGGCGGTACACGAGGGCAGGCGTCGGATATGCTGATTCATGCTAACCGCATCATTCAACACCGTCAACGTCTTAACAAGCTGTTAGCCGACCATACAGGACAGTCGATTGAGCGGATTGAGAAGGACTCGGATCGAGACTATTTCCTGACTGCTGCTGAAGCAGTCGAATATGGATTGGTGGATAAGGTAATATCCAGCACATAAAATAAGCCCGGAAGGCCATGTGACCTTTCGGGCTTGATTAATCAAGAGGACGAACAGGAAACTGACGTCCTCTTTTTGTCATCCAGATTAGCTAACCCGTGTCTATGGATCGAATCAGAATGAGAATAATGTGAAATAAAGATTGACCATCAGTAGGTATAGTGTATATATTATATATATACACTATACCTACTGAAAATTATCTAACATCAATGGGGTGAGGAAAGATTAACATTTTAATATCGAACGCTTCGAGCGATCCGATCTATATGCAGATTTTAACTCAGATCAGACAAAGCATCTTGAGCGGAGAATTGGTTGCTGGAGATAGTCTTCCCTCCATTCGGCAGCTCGCCAAGGATCTGCAAGTCAGTGTTATTACAACTAAACGTGTCTATGAAGAGCTGGAGAAAGAGAAACTGATCGATTCAGTTGTAGGCAAAGGGAGCTTTGTATCCGGAGCCAATCAGGATTTTATTCGAGAGCGGCGGATGAAACAATTGGAAGAGAAGATGCTCGAAGTGATTCGTGAGAGCAGAGAACTGGGCATGAGTTCACAGGATGTAATCCATCATCTTACATTGTTGGTTGAGGAGGAATAAGCATAATGAACGCGATCGAATTACGTAATGTAACCAAAACGTATCCTTTATTTAAAGTAGATAATGTATCTCTGGATGTGAAAAAAGGATATATCACGGGACTTATTGGTCCGAATGGTGCGGGAAAGAGTACTTTGATCAAAATGATCACGGGTCTGATCCATCCCGATAAGGGGAGCCTCAAGACATTGGGCAGCCAGATGCCCAATCAGGAAGTTGACATCAAGCAACGCCTGGGCATTGTGTCCGATGAATGCTTTTATTATGAGCATCTGACGATCCGTGAGATGACACAAATGATCGCTCCTTTTTACACCAAATGGGACAATAAAGCGTTCAATGACTACTTGGATCAGTTCGAACTGTCTCCCAAAAAGAAAATCCAGGATCTGTCCAAAGGCATGAAGATCAAGTATTCTCTCGCCGTAGCTTTGTCGCATGAAGCAGATTTGCTGATTATGGATGAACCAACATCCGGGCTTGATCCTGTATTTAGGCGGGAACTGCTCGATCTGCTTGCAGATATGATACAGGACGAAACAAGGTCCATTATTTTCTCGACGCATATTACGACCGATCTGGAACGTATTGCAGACTACATTACGTTTATTCATCAAGGAAAACTGGTGTTCAATGAAGCCAAAGATGATGTGCTGGAAAGGTATACGATTGTAAAAGGGGATATGGATCTGCTTGATTCCGACATTCGGAAACATTTCATCGGAATACGCGAGACAGCCGTTGGTTTTGAAGCATTGTCGGATCATAAGGCAGAGGCCGAACAGTTATTTGGCAGGCTTGCTCTTTTACAAAGACCTACGTTGGAAGACCTCATTTATTTTACGGCGAAGGGAGGACGCAAATATGCTTAACTTGCTTCGTAAAGATTTCATTGTACTGAAAAGTTCACTGTGGACGATTGGGTTATACCTGGTGGTATTTAGTCTCGCCTTTATACCCCAGAGTGAAATGTCAATGTATTTTGTAGGCATCTACACAGCCTTTGGTTCGGTCATGCTGGCAACCATGATTGATATCAAGAACCATAATCACAATTTCCTGGTCACACTCCCCGTTAGCCGCAAACAGATTGTAAAAGCCAAGTACCTCTCTGCTATAGTCTATACCCTGTTCGGGGTGCTCGCGTCGTTTGGAATTCACCAGCTTGTGAACCTGAATTATCCTGAACTGAACAAGCCGAATTATTCACTTAGGGATATTGTCATTGCCGTAGGCATGGTGCTTGTATTAGTTTCCATATACATGCCTCTTTTCTACGGACTTAGCAAAAAAGGTGCTGGCATCATCAATGCGATATTCATGGTCTGCATGATTATTTTGGCGCAACCCGTTGCGTACCTCATGAGTATGGCCAACGAGAACGGCATAATTACCACGACGACAATGACGTTGGTTTCCGTAGGCATTATAGGTTTGTTTTTTGCGTCCTATCTCATCACCATTCGCTTGTTTGCAAGAAAAGACCTTTGAGCACAGAGCGGGTTGCAGGTAAAGAGTAAAGAGTAAAGAACATCAAAAGTAAAGTCGCCACAAGGCGACTTTTTTTGATGTAGCAGGGTGAGAGGGCAATTGCACTTGATATTCTTCGGAGTGACGTCAGTTCCAGGGAATCCAAACGTTACATTTCTTTCGCAAGCGTAATAAGTCTGCTCATGCCTTCCCGAATCTGCTGCTCATGTGCATAAGAGAAGGACAGGCGCAGCTTGCGACTGGCGGAATTATCCGAAGAATCAAATACGGTTCCGGGTACAAAGGCAACGGATTGTTCCATGCATCGGTGAAGCAGTTTTCCGGTATCCACGCCTTCAGGAAGCTCCGCCCAAAAGTTGAGTCCGCCCTCAGGCCGGGTCCACGTCCAGTCCGTTTCCAGCAGACACTGTTCCATTACTTCCATCCGTAGCTGGATGGCGGTCCGCAGCTTGGACAGATGTTGATGCATACGTTCTGATTGAAAATAACGGAGAAAAAGCTTCTGGTTCAGAAGGGGCGATCCGTTATCTGTCAGTGATTTCACAGCCTGTAGTCCTGGCATGAATCGCTGGCGGCATATGATGGCTGCAATCCTTAGCCCGGGTGCAACATACTTGCTGTAACTACGGATGTACAGGGTGTGTCCAGTGGTGTCGTAGGTGAAAATGGGTGCAGGAGGTTTCTCTTTAAAATAGATATCATAGGTGCTATCGTCTTCGAGCAGAAAACAACCATACTGTTCTGCAAGTTCGGGTAACTGCTTACGCTGTTCTACTGGAACATTAACGCCGGTCGGATTATGATAGGTTGGCGTCGTGTAGAATAAGCGTGGTTTCTCCGTTTTCATCAGATGCTCAATCTGCTCCAAATCATACCCATCCGAATGAATATCCGTAAAGATCAGACGAGCACCCTGCTTTCGGAAAATTTCCATTGCAGGCCCATACGTGGGCCTATCCATCAGAACACGATCACCGGGTTTGACCAAGCTGCGGGAGATCACATCAATGGCCTGCTGGGCCCCCGAAGTAATGAGCACTTCGTCTGCGGAGAGATAGAAGCGTTCTTTTTTCGTTAGATGGGTTGCCAGCGCACTTCGCAATTCCAGATCTCCCTGAATCGTGGAATACGTTCCGAGCAAACGGGGATATTGATCCAGCAGATCACGCATCAGTTCTCCCCAATACCGGTTGGGCAGCAGAGAGGGATCGATTAACGATTTGGAAAATTGGTATTCTGCTTCTAGAGACTGTACCCGCGCTAGTGAATCCCAATGCAGCCAAGCAGACACAGCAGGATCATCCGCCTGATCCGTTACAGAGAATGGGGTCGCTGGACTGACATAATAGCCAGACTTATCCTTTACATACACATTTCCACGTTCCTTTAACTCCTGATAGGCTTTGAAAACGGTCAAGCGATGTACGCCGAGTAGCTCGGACAGGCTTCGTACAGATGGCAGTTTTTCATGTTCAGCCCACTCTCCCGCTTCTATACGCACAACGAGATAATGGATTACTTGCTCATATAGTTTCAGGCTGTTATCTGTCATCATCATGGTTTTGCCCACCCGGCTCACGCTCCTTTTGAATTCTATTGTAACAGTAAACGGAAGATATCTGTTCTGTTTTGTTCATTCTGTTCTGTAGACAGTGCTATATGATGGAGAACAGATGAAGGAGGGGCTAGCATGGTTGGGATCGCATTTACCGTAATGTGTCTTATTTTTGGAACAACGTTTCTGGCAATCAAAATTGGAGTGGAGGCAGGCATGCCGCCTTTTCTGTCCGCTGGGCTCCGTTTTATCGTTGCAGGGGCTTTGATGTTTACATGGATGTGGATGAAGGGAAAGGTCAATATTTCCCTGCTATGGCGTAAAGAAATGCTCATTACAGGTGCAGGACTGACGTTTGGTACATTTGCGACCTTATATTGGGCTGAACAATATGTGAGTTCGGGCGTTGGTGCGATTTTGTCAGCCACAGGTCCACTCATGATTATGCTGATGCAGACAGCTTTGTTGCGACAAAAAACATCTGCACGCATGATTATGGGATGTCTGATCGGCTTTGCCGGAGTTGTGCTTGTCGTTCTGCCGGGTGTGTCCATTGGTGGAAGTCCACTATGGCTATGGGGCTGTATTGCCGTTCTGGTGGGAGAAGTGTGTTATTCAGCAGGCGCACTATACTCCAAGAAGGTTATCAATCAGTTCAAAGAAGCAAACCCCGTAGCGATTAACGCAGTACAGATGATGTATGGAGGACTATTGTTAACCTTGCTCTCAGCGGTGACAGAATCCTGGAATATGTCCGCTCTGGATTGGGTGCCTGCTGTCTCGTCCGTCATTTATTTGACGGTAGTTGGTTCAATGGTAGGTCACAGCCTGTTCTACTGGATCATGTCTCGCACGAATCCGCTGTTCCCGGCAACCTGGCTGTACATCTCCCCGCCGATTGCGGTTGGTCTGGGTGCCGTTGTCTATAATGAACATGTCAGTGGGATTACATGGATCGGTGTGGCACTGGTCGTTACAGGTTTGCTAGCGATGAACGAGAAAGTGATGGGGTGGTTAAAACGAGGTGGGCGCACAAATCCACTGGTTCAGACTTCCAAAACTGTGGTGAAATAATTTGCGATTGCGGCTATTTGGGACGAAAAGGTGAATTCGATGAAAAGTATGGGGATAAGAGTAAATAAGTCTTACTTATTTCAGATTCGTAATTAAGTGACAATAAGATTGGTTTGAAAATAAGAACAGCCCTGCACAAGGAGTTAACGTTGTGCAGGGCTGTTTGTTTTTTGTGTTTTAATCAAAACACATTTTGTGCAAAAATGCTTTGCTTGAACCTTACTCTGCGTTCAGTACAAACTTCTCGATAACCTCTTTCACGCCATCTTCGTTATTGCTCGCCGTAATGTAATCAGCCAGCTCTTTAAGAGCAGGGATTGCATTGCCCATCGCTACACCAAGTCCTGCAACTTCCAGCATCTCATGGTCATTCCAAGAGTCGCCAATGGCAATGCACTCGCTCAATTGGTGACCAAAGTGGTCTGCGAGGAATGTAAGGGCGTGGCCTTTAGTTCCTTCATTGTGCATGATCTCCAGGAAGTAAGGTTTGGACTTCGTAATATGCACTTGTGGTCCAAGCAATTCACGCAGGTCAACGGCAACCTTATCCAAGTAGTCCGGCTCATCGATGATGAGCAGTTTCGGTGTTTGTTGTTCAATTACTTTGATGAAATCAGATTCGATGTAATATTGTGTGCCGTTCAATTTGGCATAATCACGCAGTTTGTCGTTTTCTTCACGAGCATACAACTTGTCATCGATATACGTTTGAAGGTGGAGATTGTTCTCCAAGCAATAATCGTACAATTTGCGGGAAGCCTCCTGCGGAACGTAACGCTCATAGAGTACTTTTTCGTCCAGCAAGTTTTTCACCAATGCACCTTGATACGTAATGATCGGTACGTTAAGACCAGTTTGACGAGCAAGCGCTTGTGCAGAAGCATAAGCACGTCCAGTCGCTAGCGTTACAGTTACACCATGGGCAACGGCTTGTTCCAATGCAGTCTGCGTAGCAGGGGTTACTTCCTTATTGTCGTTGATCAGAGTGTCATCAATATCAATTGCGATTAATTTGTAGGTCATATAAGTTTCTCTCCTTTTTATCTGTATCTATACTAACGAACGAAAAAATAAGGTTTACACGAGGCCACTTCGAATACAGATTCATCTTTCGATCGCTGTTATCCCCGGATTTTTTTTGATTCCATTCCCCCAAGGGGGAAATCCGTTGATAAAGGCGAACGCTTCGCTTCTCCCGATGAATTCTGTCTTCTCCGTTAACGTGTAAAGTTAGGCTTCGTTCTAAAACTATGCTTACATCTAAAACCTACTCCTCCAGGAAAACAAGGCCGATAAAGTCTTCCAGCTCCAGGTTGCCGAAGTAGTGTTTTACATCCAGGCCCTCAAGTGCAGTCCGCACCTCGGATTCCTCATAACGCTTGCCGCGCAGCATATCTTCGATATCCGCCACATCGCCTACGCCGAAGAAGTCGCCGAAGATTTTGATATCTTCAATTCGTCCATCCTTGATGTTCATGCGCAGGTCAATAATGCCGACAGGGAATTTCCGGGTATGCTTCACATTGCTTTCTGGAGACAGACCATAGTTCCAGTCCCAGTTGCTATAACGCTCGGCAGAGATTTCTTTGATCTTGTCCCAGTCTTTCTCTGTGAGTGTATATTGCGGGACATCCTGTGGCTCCATCCGGAAAATGTGACGTAACAGCTCATCGCGGAATTGCTCAATCGTTAGGTTACTATCGATCAGGTCACGAATGTTGGCGACCCGGCTGCGCACGGATTTGGTACTCTTGGATTTGAATTTCTCGGGATTCACGTTCAGGGATGCCTGTACATGATCCAGATTCAGGTTAAACATCAATGTGCCGTGACTGAACATGCGTCCGCGGGTGGAGAATTGGGCATTGCCCGAAATTTTCTTTTCTCCCACTTGCAGATCGTTGCGCCCGGTTAGTTCAGCATTAACCCCAAGTTCCTGCAAGGCTTCAACCACAGGCTGGGTGAATTTGCGGAAGTTGTGGAAGGATTGACCGTCATCGGCTGTAATGAAACTAAAATTCAGGTTGCCGAGGTCGTGATATACTGCTCCGCCTCCCGAGAGACGACGGACAACCTGTACACCGTTATCTTGCACGTATTCGATATTAATCTCTTCAATGGTATTCTGGTGCTTTCCGATAATAATGGACGGGCGATTGATGTAGAACAGCAGGTAGCTGTCATCCTCCATCGGCAGATGCTTCAGAATATACTCCTCAATCGCGAGGTTTACAGACGGATCTGTAATGCCCTGGTTATCAACAAACAGCATGGTCATTCCTCCATTAATATATGTGAGGGATTGAGATCCCTTATGTAGTGATGCTGTACAGACTGAAATTCCTTCTCTATTGTAAACGAATTGTGGATGGGACACAAAGGAATTAGGACAAGTTTGCCGGGATTGGAAGGAACACACCTAAAACGGGATTGACCCGTACCTCCCACGCCATCCATAATAAAAAGGACATGTAGAAAGGGTGACGGAAGAATGACCGGTTATATCGAAGTTTTCGGACATGGCGGTGACGTGGAGACGGCCGCATCCCGGTTTGGGGGGAGCGCTGCAGATTTTATCGATTTTAGCGCAAATATCAATCCATTGGGCCCACCAATGGAAGTCTTGGAGGCTTTGGAGCAAGGATTGCTGTCGGTTCTTCGTTATCCTGATCCGGGTCATCGTGAGTTCAAATCATTACTGAGTGAACGTTTAGGTGTGCCACAGAACCATATTTCGGTGGGCAATGGCGCTGCCGAAAGCATGGCGCTGATCTTGCTCGGACTTGCTCCGCGGAAGGTCGGCACAGTAGAACCCGGATTTTCGGAATATCGTTCTTTAGCGCGACAATTCGGTGCGGAAGTCCAGCATGTTGAGGGACGAGAAGAGCTGGAGTGGCGTGCTGAACCTGAGGACATTGAACGACTAATGGAACAGGTAGACCTGCTGTTCCTCGGTCAGCCGAACAATCCGAATGGCGTACAGTATCCGGTGGAGGTACTGGATCGTCTTGCCCGCAAAGCAGAGAAAACAGGTACTGTCCTGGTCATCGATGAGGCGTTTATGGATTTCATACCTGAATCAAGGCGACAATCCCTTGCACCCAGATTGGACGAATATCCACAGGTGATCATCATCCGATCGATGACGAAGTTTTATGCCATTCCGGGTCTGCGTCTGGGGTATGCCTTGGGGCGTCCTGAATGGATTCGTGCCATGACGGAGAAACAAGTGACCTGGAGTGTGAATGGATTGGCGTTGATTGCAGGTGAAGCCTGTCTGCGCAGCGGAGAACGGTTCGAACAGGACACACTGGCACAGATCGCACGGGAACGTGCGCGTTTAACGAAAGGATTGGAGTCGTATGGTTGTGTGGTAACGCCGGGAGAAGCCAATTTTATTCTGATCCAACTGTCTGAGCCCTGGACAGCGGCATCCATGCAGGCGGCTTTGGGTAAGCGTGGGATTCTGATCCGTAGCTGTGCCATGTATCCAGGACTTGGTGAGCGACATGTTCGCTTGGCAGTAAAGGACGCAGAGGCCAACGAGCGCTTACTCGAAGTGTTAGGAAGTGTAATGGAGCAGCCATACCACAAGCGACACATGATTGGAGCAGGGGGAACGTGGGATGACACTGGCGTTTTATAATTACTACAAGAATGCACAGGCAGACGAGAACGAATATCGTTCCTCTTCGTGGCCCGGGCTGAAGATTACTGCACATGATCAACATATCAGAGCTGCAAGTCCTTCTGTTGCAAGTGCGCTTTCCAGTGCGGTGTATGGCGGCGGGATGCTCGAACTGGATCGGATATTTAACATCTATGTGGATCGGCATTATCGCTGTGATGATCCTCCTCGCGATATCGAACGTTCTCTGAATGAATGGCAGGAGCAGCTTGATCAATGTGCGGGACTGTTGACTGCGGTTAGACTGGAGCATACCTCCATTCAGGAATACGCCAGTGAGGAATTCGGAATTCTGTGTTGTACAACAGCCGGGGTGTCCAATGCTGCGCGGGCAGGTTCCGTAAGAACCGTATTTGATACGGAGGGAAACGAGACTGTTGCTGTAAGACCTTTAAAATCAACAACCCAATCTCAAATCATGAAACCTTACGTCCCGGGCACGATTAACGTCATGTTATGGTTGAACGGACGCATGACATCTGGAGCCATGGTGAATGCCGTCCAGACTGCGGTGGAAGCCAAAGCAGCGGCGCTGGCTGATTACGGTGTTGCGGACTCGGAGAACGGGCTGCTGGCCACAGGAACGACAACGGATGCTATTGTACTTGCGGTGAGTCAGGTGGACGAGCATAAGCCGCTAATTGCTTACACAGGAACGGCGACGGTTATTGGTGCGACCATTGGCAGGTTGGTGTATGACACGATCATGGAAAGCCTGCAAGCGGGACAGCAGTGGAAAGAGAGGAACAGGGTAAAATGATATTACAGATAGGGCAACTGGTCTCCTGGCCGTTCTGGACGGGAATGGCGGGTGCCTGGATTATGATAGGGGCATACATACTTGATCGATGCATCGGTGATCCACGCTGGATTCCTCATCCGGTGATCGGCATGGGGAAAGCGATCTCTGCGCTAGAGCGTAGCATTCGTTCCCGTGTGAGCACAGATTCCGGGCTGAAGAGAGCCGGTCTATTATTTCCACTGCTGATTGCGGGTGGGGCGTTTATAATCACTTGGGCATTCGTATATGTGCTGGGTCTCATTCATCCTGTCGTAGCGGTAGTGGCTGAAATCGTGCTTATTGCGACGACGATTGCTTCCAAAGGCTTGAAGGATGCAGGCATGGAGGTGTATCGCCATCTGATTCAGAAGGATTGGCCTGCTGCAAGACGTTCACTTGGCATGATTGTTGGACGTGATACAGCTCATCTGGATGAACCGGAGGTCGTGCGAGGAACGGTGGAGACGGTAGCCGAGAATATTGTGGACGCCATCGTGTCCCCTTTGTTCTATGCGTTAATTGGTGGCGCTCCACTTGCGATGGCCTATCGTGCCGTGAATACATTGGATTCCATGGTTGGTTATAAAAATGAGAAGTATCTGCATCTCGGCTGGGCTTCCGCCCGTCTGGATGATTGGGCAAACTGGATTCCCGCACGGCTCACCGCCATCCTGCTGATCGTGGGTGCATGGGTCATGAAACTGGATGCCAAAGGCGCAGCACGTATGGTGACCCGGGATGCCAGATTGCATCCAAGTCCGAATAGTGGTTTTCCCGAATCGGCTGTGGCCGGAGCACTGGGGATCAGACTCGGGGGACACAACGTGTACCATGGCGTAGCTTCTTTTCGTGCCTATATGGGTGAGGCAACACGTCCTATGGCAGCAGAGGATATTGTGCGAACGACACGTCTCATGTTCTGGTCGGCGGGTTCTTTTGTAGTTCTGTGTACATTGGTGACGCTGGGAATATGGCTTGCTGGAGGTACGTTGCTATGGAAGTAATTGTAGGACAGAATGGATCACAGCAGCGGAAAAATATTCTGTTTATACGTCATGGCACAACCGCGTGGAATGTGGAAAAAAGATATCTGGGGCATACCGATATCGCTTTGCTGCCTGATGCAGAAAGAGAACTGGCTTCGCTACGCGAGCAATTAAGCAACGTCTCGTGGGATACGGTATATTGCAGTGATCTGCTCCGTTGTCAGCAGACGCTTGCACAGATCAGGCCTTATCCAATGGAGCAGGTCAAGCTGGACCCGCGCCTGCGAGAGGTTGATTTTGGTCAATGGGAAGGATTAACGTACGATCAACTCAAGGACAACCCACAGTACCGGGATTGGATCGATACTCCACAGGGCGTCACCCCGCCCGAAGGGGAGTCATGGCAGGCATTTACTGCGCGCATCGATTCATTTCTGCAGGAGTGCATATGGTCGTATTCTCCGTCCATGCTCTCTCGTGAGGGTGGAGTGCCAACGATCATTGTTGTTACTCACGGCGGTGTAATCCGGTATGCATTATCTCGTCTCATTGCCAATCTGGGATTCTGGGATACACAGGTGATTCCCGGGCAAGCGATACAGGTACGGCTGGAACAACATGGAGATCAGTGGGTTGGCACGAGGGTGGCTTTTCCGGGAATCGGGTTGTAAGGATGTGCAATATAACCTATAATCACAACAGAAGTGTGACAGTACTGTAGTTTCGTGTGACAGGCAATAATGCCTGCATATGAATGCAGATTGCTCACTTGAATGGTTAATCCATATCAGCGACCAAGGGTCCCGCGTGCGTGCAGTAATGGTTTATGGCTCTATATAGTCATGGATGGCATGCGGGTGAAATAGGGAAGCCGGTGTAAGTCCGGCACGGTCCCGCCACTGTAAATCAGGAACAATTCCTGTAAGTCAGGTTACCTGCCCTGGACGTTCAAACCGGTGTTCCTTCGAGGAAAGGACAGCGTTTCGGGCAGTTCTATGTGCATGCACAACAATACGTTGGACATGTACAGATCGCCATATGCGAGACGTCATCCCTGATCCTGACGTAAGGATTGGGGATTTTTTATTGTTCATGTAAGATGAACCGAACTTTTACACGAGGTCACTCCGATTGCAGTACCATCTTCCGATCGCTGTTATCCCCAGATTTTTTGATTCCCTTTTTGAAAGGGAAAATCCGGTGATAGCGTATGCTTCCGATGAAGCTTTCTTGTAGAAAGCTTTAGGCGAACACTTCGTTTCTTCAGATCGGTTCTGCACTCTCCGTTAGCGTGTAAATATTGCAGTTCAAACCTTATAGAGGAACACCAAGGCAAGGGTAGTAAGAGTTCAAGCATGATGCAAGAAAATAGTACAAATAGAGAAGGGGAGAATAACAGAATGAATTTCAAGAATTGGAAAAGCGTAGCGTCACTGCTGAGTGCAGCGGCACTCGCACTGGCTTTGGCCGGATGTGGCAATGCAACAACGAACGAGGGCACAGGTACCTCACAGCAGCCAGCACAGGAGCAGTCCCAAGGCCAGGCGCAGACAGATCTCAAAACACAATATCCACTTACAATTACCGATGCAACAGGTGAGTCGTTCACATTTGACAAGGCACCGGCCAAAATCGTATCCGTGTCTCCAGCTGAGACCGAAACGTTATTCGCACTTGGATTGGACGAGCAGATTGTAGGGGTATCCGACTATGATGATTATCCTGAAGCTGCAACAACCAAAGCGAAAATGGGTGGCATAACCAAGCCAAATGAAGAGTCCATCATTGCCGCAGAAGCCGATATCGTATTCACAGGTATCTCGATGAGCGAAGATGCAGTGAAGAAACTGCGTGATCTGGGCATTACCATTTTCAAAACCGATCCAAAATCGATCGATGATGTAATGAACAATATCGAAACATTCGGTAAAATCACGGATCATCAAGAAAAAGCTCAGGAGATCATCACACAGATGAAACAGGATGTGACGGATGTAACTGAAGCGGTGAGTGCAGTTAAGCCGGAAGAGAAGAAAAATGTATATGTTGAGTTCTCCCCAGGTTGGTCGGTAGGTAAAGGTGAGTTCATGGACGAACTGATCACGGTAGCCGGCGGAACCAATATTGCTTCGGACAAAGAAGGCTGGTACCAGATCAATGAAGAAAATGTGATTGCCTCCAACCCGGATGTGATTCTGTATGCAAATGATGTCATTGATGAAAACTCCAAAACACTGGATCAGATCATTAAAGCTCGCAGTGGCTGGGATCAAATCACGGCTGTGAAGAACGATGCAGTCATTGGCCTTGATGCCAACCTGCTCAGCCGTCCAGGACCTCGTGTAACCGAAGGACTGAAAGAAGTAGCCAAAGCGATCTATCCTGACCTGTTCCAATGAGTAAAAAACTGGCCGTGTACGCATCGGCAGGAATCATACTGCTTGTGTTAACCGTGCTCATCTGCACGGGTATCGGTTCGGTTTCCTTGCCTATTCGTGACATTGCAGGTATTCTGCTTCATCACTTGCCATGGATCGGAGACTGGATCACGCCGGACTGGAGTGCAGCAGCCGAACAGATTATATGGAAAGTCAGATTCCCACGTGTACTGCTTGCCGTGCTCGTGGGGGCATCGCTGGCGATTGCCGGTGCGGGATTTCAGGGGGTTCTTCGGAACCCGCTGGCAGATCCGTTCACCCTGGGCGTATCATCCGGTGCTTCGGTGGGTGCAGCTTTTCTGATCTTCTTCGGATTGCAGTATGCACTGATCGGAATCTGGACGTTGCCACTGGTGGCGTTTTTGACGGGTGTATTAACATTATGGTTTGTCATGTCCCTGGCTCGTGAAGGACGCAAAATACCAACGCACAGCCTGATTCTGGCTGGTGTAGTGATGCAAAGTTTCTTGGGAGCGGTGGTTTCCTTCCTGTCGACGATGTCGAAACAGACCATTAATGAAATTATATACTGGACGATGGGAAGTCTGGCTCTGCGTGGGTGGTCGTATACGGCCATCCTTTTCCCGTATTTTCTGCTCGGCCTGATCTTTCTCTGGAGCCGGGCACGTTCCTTGAATGTTCTGGCGCTCGGAGAACGTCAAGCTGCGCATATCGGGGTTGGCGTCGATCGGCTGAAGCTGTCCGTGCTTGCTGTGGGAACACTGCTTACCGCAGGAGCGGTCTCCGTATCCGGCGTGATTGGATTCGTTGGATTGGTTATTCCGCATATTCTTCGGTTGCTTGTTGGGCCTGACTATCGATTGCTGGTCCCACTGTCTGCTATTGGCGGCGCCATCTTCATGGTCTGGGCAGACACAATTGCTCGATCCTTACTGGCGCCGACCGAAATTCCGCTCGGTGTGGTGACGGCATTTGTAGGTGCACCATTCTTCGCTTATCTGCTACACCGGAATAAGAAACTGCGGAAGGGGATGATGCCATGAGTGCTGGTTTGGGCGAAGCTCTGATCGCGGTTAGTGAGGCAGGTAAATTGTATGGCAGTCATCAAGCCCTGGACGCGGTAGACTGGCAGGTTACGGAGGGGGACTGGTGGGGTGTCGTCGGTCCAAACGGCAGTGGCAAGTCTACCCTGCTCCAGCTCCTTGCCGGAACGGAACAGTCAAGCGCAGGCAGTATACATATTGATGGCCGGGATATTGCCTCATTCAGTCGGAAAGATCTGTCACGCATGATCGCTGTGTTACAACAGGATGGTTTGCCTGCAATTTCTTATCCTGTGAGGGATGTTGTGGAGATGGGGCGTTATCCATACCAGAATTGGCTTGGGCGAGAATCAGCAGATGGAGCGGCTGTGGTTGACCGGGTACTGGAGGAGCTGGGACTGACGGATATGGCTGAAAGGCCATTGGATGCACTTAGTGGAGGACAGCGTCAGCGGGTGGCACTTGCCAAGGTCATGGCTCAGGAGCCCAGGTTATTATTGCTGGATGAACCTACTACGTTTCTGGATATCAAATATCAATTGCAATTTATGGAGTTATTATCGACGTGGCGGCAAAAGAACCGAATTACGATTGTGGCTGTGCTGCATGATCTGAATCTGGCTGCGCAGTTCTGCGATCACATTCTGGCGCTGCGAGAAGGCAAAGTGGTGGGGAATGGAACGCCCCACACCTTGATGACCGAGGACATTATTCAGGACATCTTTCGCGTGAAACCTGCGATGGTGATTCATCCTGATAATGGAATACCTCAGCTCTTGCTGCGGCGGGAGAAGGAATGAATGAAGCGGGGCAACCCATATTTTGAAGAAGGAAGTGCTGGCTGTATGAATAATGAACAGGTGTTGGAACAGTTACTGGGTCGGATCGTGGGTCCTAATGAAGAAGTTGCGGCGGAAGCCTCCGCACATGTGGATGCATTGACGAAACCACCCGGCAGTCTGGGTAAGCTGGAACAGCTGGTTATTCGTCTTGCAGGAATCACTGGCAAGGCTCGTCCACATTTGGATCGCAGAGCAGTCATTATCATGGCCGCAGATCACGGCGTGGTGGCGGAAGGTATCAGTGCTTTCCCAGCTGAGGTAACGCCGCAGATGGTCCTTAATTTCCTGGCTGGAGGGGCTGCAGTTAATGTGCTTGCCCGTCACGCTGGAGCCGATGTAATCTGTGTGGATATCGGGGTTAATGCCGATCTGGAACATCCTGACCTGCTTTCCCGCAAAGTACGTAAAGGTACGGCCAACATGGCAAAGGGTGCCGCAATGACTCGCGACGAAGCGATTCAAGCCATTCTTGCAGGGGTTGACGTCGTATCGGCAGAGGTGGCAAAGGGAACACAATTGTTCGTTACCGGGGAAATGGGGATTGGCAATACAACCGCAAGTGCAGCGGTGATGTGTGCATTAACGGGGATCGCACCAGCTTCAGCGGTTGGGCGAGGAACGGGTATTGATGATGCGGGATTGCAGCGGAAAGCCGCCGTGGTTAGCCAGGCGCTTAGCGTGAATTCCCCAAATAGGGAAGATGCACTGGACGTACTTTGCAAGGTGGGTGGCCTGGAGATTGCCGGACTGACGGGTGTCATTCTTGCTGCAGCTGCAAACGGATGTCCTGTTGTCGTGGATGGATTCATCTCCACTGCTGCTGCCTTGATTGCAAGACAGCTTGCTCCCGTGAGCACAGCCTATATGATTGCTTCTCATACCTCGCATGAAAGTGGACATGCAACCCTGCTTCGCGAGCTCGACCTGAAACCGATGCTGGATCTGGATATGCGACTGGGTGAAGGAACCGGAGGTGTGCTCAGTCTTCATCTGATTGATGCAGCCTGTCTACTTTTGAACGAGATGGCGACTTTTGCAAGTGCAGGAGTATCCGATGGAACGAATAAGGCTTCGGGTGCCGACACGGGTGCACGCAAGGGTGATGTAGCGGACACTGATGTTACAGGTGCTTCGACGGTTCAAGGAGAGGTATCGCTATGAGTGTGTTGGTGACGGGTGGGGCGCGTAGTGGTAAAAGTTCATTTGCCGAGCGTCTCTGTATGCAGCGTTCCTCGGAGGCTTGGTATGTGGCCACGGCTCAGGCGTATGATGATGAGATGCGCGAGCGTATAAGTCTGCACCAGAATCAGCGCGAGGCATCAGGTTATCTATGGCACACGTTGGAGGAACCACTCGCATTACCGGCACTCATTACACGCATGGGAGGAGACCATACGGGTACTTCTGCACCGACGATTCTGGTCGATTGTCTGACGCTCTGGTTGACCAATGTTTTGCTTGCACATGAACACGAAGATGAGCAGGTTTTGCAAGATCACATGGATGCACTGGTAGAAGCAATCAGGTCGTATCCGGGGCTGCTCGTGCTTGTCACGAATGAAGTGGGCGACGGTATTGTCCCGGAGTATGCGCTTGGCAGAAAATATCGGGATCTGGCAGGCATATTGAATCAGCGAATCGCTGCCATATGCCGTGAAGTGTTCCTGGTGACTGTAGGCATTGCGATTGAGCTGAAAAGCAAGGAGTATCGTTTATGACAGATCGCACTCATCAACGTAAACATGCGGCTGCGGCCGCTTTTCAATTTTTATCCCGATTTCCGGTAAAAACGCAGATTGACTTCGTCCCGCCGCTACTGCGGGAAAGTGTCGTGTATTATCCACTGGTGGGTGCAGCGATTGGACTATGCGTTTGGCTCGCAGGGGCCTTAACGGGTGCGGTACTTCCCGCCTTTCCCGCTGCCGTATTAACCTTAACATTATGGGTATGGCTCACTGGAGGCCTTCATCTGGATGGCTGGATGGATACGGCGGATGGACTGCTCAGCTATCGTACCCGTGAGCGGATGCTGGAAATCATGAAGGACAGCCGTGTAGGAGCGATGGGCGTGATCGCCTGCGTCCTGCTGCTGATGATGAAAGCAGCCTTGATCGCAGATTTTATCGCACGTGGTAACTGGATGTATGGTGCGCTGTTGATCCTGCCCATGATCTGGAGTCGCTGGTTCATGGTGTATGCCATCTCAGCCTGGCCGAATGCACGTGGAGATGACGGACTTGCCGTCTTATTCAAAGGATTGGGTGAGCGGAGGGAAGTCCAGCGTGCGCGCAGCTCTGCGGTCGGGCTGACCCTTCTTGCAGGTGTAATTACGTTTGCTGCTGTATGGATATTTCGGCCGGATATAGGCACCGCAGATGCCATGATGAGTAGCCTGGGAACTTTGCCATGGTGGTTGTATCCTGTGTCCGCTGTCATTGTTGTACCTTTTGCGTGTTACATCATTGGTAAATTCATGGCTGCACGCATCAGTGAAAGGCTGGGCGGACTTACAGGAGACACGTACGGAGCGATGAATGAGCTGCTGGAAGCGGCTTTGCTCACGGTGCTGAGTGTGCTTCAGGGACTCTTTTGGCTGTGAATAAAGCACGGAATGAGTAAGGTGAGACATAACAGGAGACTGAGGTGATGGTGCATGGAAGATACGCCTGTACAACAACCGGCGGCAGTACTCATGCTGCAAGGGACGGCATCGGATGTGGGGAAAAGCGTGATTACAACGGCGCTGTGCCGTATATTCAAGCAGGATGGCTTCAAGCCAGCCCCGTTCAAGTCACAGAACATGGCACTGAATTCCTACGTAACAGAAGACGGCAAGGAGATTGGCCGGGCCCAAGGAGCTCAGGCTGAAGCCTGCGGTATTGAAGCGACGACGGATATGAATCCGATTCTGATCAAGCCGGTGCGGGACATGCATTCGCAGATCGTGGTACATGGTGTGCCTTTTGCCCAGATGAGTGCATCAGATTACCGGCAGAAGTTCCTGCCTGAAGCGAAGCAGACGGTGATGGATGCGCTGAATCGGCTGCGGGACACATACGATGTGGTACTGATGGAAGGAGCAGGCAGTCCTGCGGAGATTAATCTGAAGGACCGGGATATCGTGAACATGAATCTGGCAGGTTGGGCGGATGCACCGGTGATTCTGATCTCCGATATTGATCGGGGCGGCGTTTTTGCTTCTATTGTCGGTACACTGGAGTTGCTAGAACCACATGAGGTCGAGCGAGTGAAAGGTTTTATCATCAACAAGTTTCGCGGCGATCTGTCTCTGTTGCAGCCGGGACTCGACTGGCTCGAAGAACGGACAGGCATTCCAGTATTGGGTGTATTGCCTTACATAAGAGATATTCAGATTGAAGCGGAGGATTCCGTCGTGCTGGACTCCATGCGTCATGGGAAATCCGGCAAGACAGATCTGGATCTGGCGGTGATCCGATATCCGAGAATTTCCAACTTTACAGACTTTGACGCACTTTCCCGTGAACCGGATGTGAATGTGCGTTACGTGACCTCGCCAGAGGAATTGGGTAGTCCGGATGCCATTCTTCTACCTGGTACGAAGGATACGATAGGGGATCTGGCGTTTCTGCGTGAGTCAGGACTGGAGCAAGCGATTGCCAGCCAGACCGAACGTGAGAACGTTCAGCTCGTTGGGATATGTGGCGGATACCAGATGCTTGGACGACATTTAAAGGACCCGTTTGCTGTGGAGGCGAATCAGATCCAGGAAGCGAAGGGACTGGGCTGGCTTCCTTTATCCACAACGTTTCTACAGAACAAGCAGACAGTCAGGGCTTCCGGACGAGTGCAACCTCAGAATCCGATTCGGCTGTATGGTGAACCAGATGTGGAGGTATCTCCATTACCCATTAACGGATATGAGATTCATATGGGCGTTACGGAGTGCCATGAGCCTGAACGGGTAACCGCACTATTTGAAATCTCCCATCCAGGTGGTGAACCATTCCATGAAGGCTGGGGCACAGTGGATGGCAGTGTGTGGGGGACCTATCTGCATGGTTTGTTTGAAAGTGATCCATTCCGACGTTCGTGGCTGAATGCCTTACGCGCAGGAAAAGGAATGCCTCCGCTTCAGGAGACATACAATGCGCATGAACGTAAGGAGATGGAGTTCGATCGGGTAGCTGAATCGTTGCGTTCGTCATTGGATATGAAGCGTGTGTATGAGATTATGGGTGTTCAAGCACCAGAGTGAACAGGATTAGTACAGCTCAGGCAATGATTATGAAATAGCATGTATTATCCTTATGACACATATGTTATACAAGAATACCCCCATGTCTGACAACCCGTTCTCTAGAAACGGAATGTTAGCGGCATGGGGGTATTGTATATCCTATGATTAAATGAGGTTTGAATCAGGGAATGATGGGTTAATGGTATACCTGTTAGTTTATTTTGAAATTCTTCATGGCGGATTGCAGTTCTACCGCTTGCTCATGCAGATGACGAACCGTATTCGAATGTGAATCCATCTCGCTGAGCTGAAGATCTGCTGTTGAAGCAATCTGTAGCATGCTCTCACGGGATTTAGACGTAATCTGAGCCGTTTCTTCAACGGATGCACTCACTTCTTCTGCACCAGCGGATACTTGTTGTGTAGAAGCAGAGACGGTCTGGATCGTCAGATTGACGTTTTGGATCAATTCATTCAGTTGTTGGAACGCTGAACCTGCCTGTTGAACAACAGTGGTGCCTGAACCAATCTCCTGGGTTACGCGGTTCATGGCGTCAACCGAACGTTCAGCGTCTTCACGAATGGTACCCAGATAATCCGAAATTTCCTCAGTGGCTGTCTTGGATTGCTCGGCAAGTTTGCGAACTTCTCCGGCAACAACAGCGAATCCGCGGCCATGCTCTCCGGCACGTGCTGCTTCAATGGAGGCGTTGAGTGACAGCATGTTAATCTGTTTGGTGATTTCAAAAATGGAAGTAACAATGGTACCGATAGCTACCGAACGTTCATTCATGGTTTCCACATAACGCAACGATTCGCTTGCTGTCTGGCCTACACGCTCCATCTGCTCAATGGCATTCTGAGCCAGTCGATTACCGTTAACTGCCTCGTTGGCTGCTTCACCAATCTGCTCAGACACTTCAGCGGAAGAAGAAGCAATATGCATGATACCTTGCGTAATTTCTTCCATAGCTCTGGCGTTCTCGGATGCGCTAGACGCAATGCTGATGCTACCTTTTTCTGCATCTTCTGCGGAGCGGCTGGAGTTTCGAACCATACCGGACATCGATTCAACTCGCTGAAGCAGGTCATTGGAGCCTGATACAACTTCATTGGACGTGGACAAGGCACGGCTAATCATTTCTTTCAAGTTATGCGTCATCGTCTGGAAGCTTGCGGCAAGTTGGGCAATTTCATCTTTACCTTTGATCTCTAGTTCAGCGGTCAGATCACCTTGGGATATTTGTTTGCTATGTTGGACGAGCTTGATGATCGGTTTGGTAACTCTTTTGATCATACTAGTGGAGATAAGCCAGCCGAGCACGAACACTAATGCAGTAATCCCAAGACACAACCAGAAAATTTGAGTAATCTTGTCTTGAATGAACTGGGCATCCATGCTCACAGCCATAATCATGTTACTTCCTGCAATGGGGATAAAGGCTGCTTTATGTACACCAAAGGAATCGGAGTAGACCTCGCTGATTACCATTTCTTTGTTCTCAATAGCTGCATTCATTGCTGGTTCTACACTAATCTCATCCTGGGCTTTCATGCCTGAGGAAGAGTTGGCAACAACCACTTTGGCTGAGCCATCTTGAATAGCAACAATGTAAGCTGCATCCAAATTATGTTCTTTTGCTTTATCGGCCAGATACGATTCCACGGTCATGGCAGCACCTTCAGAACCGGCTCCGCCGCTCTGCACCTGTAGAATTTTGGAAGCTGAGGTATTCTTGTATATATCCTGAATGGACGTGTTTAGGACTTTATCGAACTGTGGGAGCACGTAACTTTGAATAATATTCATCGATACGGCGTAAAAACTGATACTGAACAACAGGGAAGCAACCAGCAAGACGAGGAACAAAGTGCCTCTGATTTTACCGGCAACGGTGCGATTACGAAACATATGATCATCCTTTCACGTCATGTTCATTAACATTATCGCTTTTCCGTAATCATTAGACCTATCTACCAATGAAGAAAGACCTAAATTAAACGTTGAGAAAACTTGGGAATAAGCGGATATACCTATATTACAAAATTAACCGGGGGTTGAATAGAACAATTTTCACGATCTGGTGTATTTTTTTCAGAAATAGATGAATCTGTTACATGCATATTACATAATATCAATTAATACCTACCAGAATAGTTTGTTATATGATATATTGTAAAATATCGCTTTGAGCGAAGAAGAGAAAGCCGGATAAATTCCGGTTATGCACACATATGAGGAGGATTTAAAGTAATGAATACTTTTCTAGTCATTTTGAATGTAGTGGTCATACTCGCGTTGCTGGGTGTGCTCTACTGGATGCAGAAGAAACACATTTCCTTTACGAAACGCGTATTTGCGGGTCTGGGTATGGGGGTTGTGTACGGTGTAATTCTTCAATTGATCTACACATCCGATTCGGATGTCATCACGAAGTCGGTCGATTGGTTTAATCTGGTCGGTTCAGGATATGTTCGTTTGTTACAAATGGTCGTGATTCCATTGATTATGGTGTCGATCATCTCGGCTATTATGAATCTGAAAGGCAAGCAAAACCTCGGTAAAATGAGTGTCTCCATTATTGCGATCCTGTTGATTACAACGGCGATTGCGGCAGGGGTCAGCATTGTAACGAGCCTCAGCTTCAACCTGACTTCTATTGAAATTGAAGGTGGAGATCGGGAGCTAGAGCAAGGACAGCGCATGGAGGAACGTCTTGTTGATGTGCAGGATCAGACGATCCCACAGCAGGTGCTGGAATTCATTCCTTCGAATCCATTTGCAGACATGACAGGAGAACGTCGTACTTCCACATTGGCGGTTGTTATCTTCTCCGCGTTCATCGGTGTAGCTGTACTGGGACTGGATCGCAAAAAACCACAGCAGGCGGAAACGTTCCGAGGCATGGTTAATGCGGTATATGCGGTGGTTATGCGGATTGTAACTTTAGTGCTTCGATTGACACCATACGGTATTTTGGCCCTGATTACGAAGGTAACAGCGACCACAAATCCGGATGAGATTCTGAAGTTAATCAAATTCGTTGTCGCATCCTACGTGGCGTTGCTCGTCATGTTCATCATTCACTTGATTATCATCTCGCTCTCTGGCTTCAACCCGATTACGTATCTGAAAAAGGTTCTGCCAACACTGGTATTTGCCTTTACGTCCCGTTCAAGTGCGGCAGCTATTCCATTGAACGTGGAGACACAGACGAAGAAGCTGGGTGTATCGGATGGAATTGCGAATCTGTCTGCTAGCTTTGGGGCTACCATTGGGCAAAACGGCTGCGCCGGGATCTATCCGGCCATGCTGGCGGTTATGATTGCTCCAACGGTCGGCATCGATCCGCTGAGCTGGGACTTCATTGTGACATTGATCCTCGTAGTCATGATCAGTTCATTCGGCGTAGCCGGAGTCGGCGGCGGGGCAACCTTCGCTTCCCTGATCGTATTGTCCACCATGAACCTGCCTGTAGCTTTGGCAGGATTGCTGATCTCCGTTGAACCGCTGATTGACATGGGTCGTACAGCATTGAACGTGAACGGGTCCATGACTTCTGGACTTGTAACCAGCAAAATTTTGAAAGAAAACGATCAAGACACATTCAATGATCAGAGCCGTGAACTGGATTCAGCCGTTCAGGCGTAATACAGAATGGATAGGCAGAGGCTCATATTAAGATAGCTAGAGCCGTCTATTAGCCAAGTGAGAAAAGCCGTCCTTCGGAGGAATCCGGAGGGCGGTTTTTCTGCGGCAATCAAACTATACTGTGTACGCTGGTGAAGCAGTCTCCTTTTTCGATACACGGTGCAAGACAAGGAAGTACAAAAACAGTCGTATGGTCGAGAGGACACGGGAGGAATATAGGTGGGAGCGTAGTCACTCAGGCAGACTTGGAGTTATTTAGTTCTGTTCATGGGACGAGAAATGTGATAGAGTATTCATGTTTTGGCCCTGAGCCAAACCGCGGTTCGTAACCATCCCGCGTAATCAAAACTAGGAAGGCAGTGTATGTATTTATGTTTAACTTAGGGTGGGGAGCAGTTTTTGTTCTCGTAACTTATGGATTTTTCCTGTTGTGTTACCGCTTGTTCGGTAAAAAAGGTCTCTATGCCTGGATTGGTGTGGCTACGGTTATAGCCAACATTCAGGTGACCAAAACGATAGATATCATGGGAATCGTGCTGACGTTAGGCAACACGATGTATGTCAGCATGTATCTGACCAGTGACCTTCTCAATGAGAAGTATGGATCGGGTGAAGCGCGGAAGGCCGTATGGTTCGGATTCTTCACGTTGATCATGACAACGGTTCTGATGCAGATGGTGTTGTTCTTTGAACCGGCACCGACGGACTTTGCACAAGATTCGATGAAAACGTTGTTCGGGTTGCTGCCACGTCTGGCACTCGGAAGTCTGACTGCTTATTTCATCAGTCAGTTCCTGGATGTGCGACTGTTCAGCTGGCTGCGCAAGGTAGCTCCCGGACGCAATCAGTTATGGATACGCACGAATGGTAGTTCGATCATCAGCTCCTTTGTAGATACACTGGTGTTCTGCACGATCGCGTTTGCGTTCATCTACCCTTGGGACATCTGGCTGGAAATCTTCCTGACCACTTACGTCATCAAATTCGTATTGACTGCGGTTGGAACACCGTTTCTGTATGCTGCACGTAGCTTTAAGTTTAAGGATGAGGCTTAGACAATATTCAAAGAGTATCACTTAAAATCACCCTTTGCGCAGTCAATTGTAATTCGGACTCTGCAAGGGGGTTTTTTCATAGAAAAAAGACCCGAAACAAGAAAAATCCTTTTTACATTTTTATGAAAAAGTTATAATATAAACGATCTGTCGTTATGAGCGTGTATCATCAGCAACAATGATTTCATACAAAGGGGAATCGCACATGTACTCTACACTGCGTTATACACTGGAAAGCAATGGCACAACCTACGAGGATGATAGCATTAATGCCTCGTTATTGGTGGAGTTGATCTCCAATCTGGAATTGCATGAATACGTAGTACTTAAACCTTCGGAGCTGGTGGAGGGAAGTATGTATATGCAGGCTGCTGCGCTTGAGGAACTAGGGCAAATGGTGGCGGAGATTCGTTTGCAGGAAGGCGAGGACGGTTTCCGGCATTACAGCTGCAGCACAACAGATACGACTGGGATTATTCAATGGTTTTTGGATTACTGGGGGAAGCAACAGCTGCCACAGCTGGAGTCTTGGCAGGATATCACGCATGAGTTTGGTTAATGGTAAATGAGTGAGCAGGAATAAGATTACGTAGAATGCAGACGGAGTAATCTAGGATATGCTTCGTATTAATTACAATCCCGCAACCCATGATATTCATGGATTTGCGGGATTTTTGCGTTCGCGTGTGTACTTGCTACTTTTTCTGTATACAGGCCTGAGGCGTACGCGAAAGGAGTATATTATTTAGAAGATACAGTTCAGCACAGTTTCGTGCAGTTTAGTTCATGATGCATAAATATCGGCTGAGCATTAATGTATCTGGGCTGTTTTTGACATAGATCCAATTGCATTAGTCGGTAAGGATTTGCAGTTCTTTGGGATATGTCGTCAGAACTTCTACACCCGTCTCGGTCACGATGACATCATCCTCAATACGGACGCCGCCTGCTGCGGTATATATGCCCGGTTCAATTGTGAACACGGTACCTTCATTCAGGATGTCCATATTTTCTCCATGGAGAGAAGGATACTCATGTACGTCGATACCCAAGCCATGGCCTACTCTGTGCATGAAGCGTTCGCCGTATCCCGCTACTTCCGTCACCTGACGTGCTGCACGATCCACTTCCGCGCAGGTAATGCCTGGTTTCACCACTTGGATGGCAGCTTCGTTCGCTGCGAGCACGGTGTTATAGATGGTTTTGAGTTCAGGTGAGATGTCACCGAAAGCGAATGTACGCGTGATATCCGAGGCATATCCGCCAGCATAGACACCCATGTCGAACATCAACAGGTCACCATGTTGCAGTTTTCGTTCACCTGGTGTACCATGCGGCAGACCTGTTTTGGGTCCCGTGAGCACCATGGTGTCAAAGGATGGGCCATCAGCGCCCAGTTTCTTCATCTGATACTCCATCTCGGCAACAAGCTCGATCTCGGTTACGCCTGTACGAACGTGAGAGAGGCCTTGACGCAATGTTTCTTCAATTAGATGAATGGCGTGGCGAATGCGGGCTACCTCATCGGGTGTTTTTTTCACACGTAATGTGCGAAGCAGTGGGCCAACATCTTCAAAGCTGGCAGCACCCAGTGCGGCGGTCAGTTGCTCATAACGTGCGACCGTCACGTACTCTTTTTCGAGACCTACTCGGCCCAAGCGCCCTTGATAACGTTCGAACAAAGCGTATGGATTATCCGTATCCGTATGAGTGGCAATGTTGGATACCGAGGAAGCGGCAGCGGCAGCTTCAGCATCGAGTGCAGGAACGATTAACAAAGGTTCTTCTCCGCGTGCCAGAACCAGACCAAGGAAACGTTCATGCGGATTGCTTGCAAATCCAGTCAAATAGTAGATATGTTTCGGATCTGTAATGAGCATGGCGTCCAATCCTTGCCCGGACAGACCGGCTTCAAGACGAGATAAAGGGTTTTGATTCATGAGAGTATATGTCCACCTTTCCATTCCTTCTATCCTTCTATTATAAAAGATTATGGAGGAATTCCAAACTGCAGTAATTCCATATCCTTTGAATCCCTATAATTCTCCGTTTAGGTGGCGAGCGTGAAGGGTAATACAGGGCGAAACCGCTTTACACATGAATAAAAACACTACAATTATAGATAAAAATCAAATTTGAAGGGAGATGTAATCATGAATAATCGAGTAACCGTTCCGCTGTATGCTTCATTATTAAGTGTGGCACTGTTAACCGCGTCATGCTCTTCAGGCGAACCCTCAACGGGAGGAGTAGAGCAGACGTCTCAGGGGCAGGGAACCGGTCAGGGGCAGACAGCCAATGGAGGCAATACCGGTGCAAGTGGAAATGAGAGTGGAGCGCAGGGAGAGACGGTTATTCCGTATCAAGCATCCGTTCTGGTTGAAGGATTGAATGCACCATGGGAGATTGTGAGTGTGCCTGATGGCCGGATGTTTGTAACGGAACGCCCTGGTGCGATTCGGGTCATTGAGGATGGAAAACTAGCCCCTGAACCACTGATTGAATTCTCAGCCCCGTTTAATGAAGAAGGTGAAGGAGGTCTGTTGGGTCTTGCAGCTGATCCGGACTTCGAGGATAACGGTTATCTGTATGCATACCACTCCTACCTGGAAGGCGACGACATTGCCAATCGGGTGTTACGCCTCAAGGTGAATGATGGCAAAGCCGTCATAGATCAAGAGTTGCTTGGTAACATTCCAGGCGGAACGAATCATAACGGTGGGCGGATCAAGATTGGTCCGGACAAGTTGCTCTATATCACGACAGGTGAGCGGTATGAACCGGAACTGTCACAGAACGAAGATAGCCTTGGGGGTAAAATATTGCGGATTGGTCTCGATGGATCGATCCCGGCAGACAACCCATGGCCGAATTCTCCTGTATACAGTATGGGGCACCGTAACGCACAAGGACTTGCCTGGAACCCGGACAACGGCTATCTGTATTCTACCGAGCATGGGCAGCGGAATCACGATGAGATTAACCGGATTGTAGCCGGTGAGAATTATGGCTGGCCCGAGGTAGAAGGAGATGACGATGACAACGGCGCATATCAGGCTCCGCTTGCACATAGTGGGAACGACACTTGGGCTCCGTCTGGTGTAGCTTTTGTCGAGGAAGGACCATGGGCCGGATCGCTGATTGTCGCAAATCTGCGTGGAGAGCAGTTGCTGAAGGTCACTCTTTCGGAAGATGGTACACAGGTAGAGCAGGTGGAACCCATCTTCGAAGAGGAGTGGGGCCGGATTCGCAATGTGAGTGCGGGTGAGGACGGGAAATTGTACGTGCTTACGAACAATCGGGATGGAAGGGGATCGCCACGTGATGGGGATGACAAGCTAATTGTGCTTACTCCGGAGAGTTAAGTCTGGAGTAAGGGAAGATAAACCAGTGTTGCAGGACAGCGTCGAACCGAATTGTCTCGCTGTAAAAGCCCTGAATCGCTCTCTATAATTTTTCTGACGAACCTGACACACCTTATATAGAGGTTTAGAGGTCTATGAATAACGTAACGAACCTCAGCCACGTTATATCGCCAGAATTCCTCGAAACCTGCGGGAAAACCAGTGAAACTCGTGAATAAGGTGGCTGAAGTTCGTTAGAAAATCTTAATGCTCAAAATATAGCATATAGGGTGTCTGAGATTCGTTAGAGGACACCGTGTGCACATGCAGTGGGGCGATATAAGATACTGCGTACATATCGTGTGCAATAGACGATACCATATGCATCCCAGTGCAGTAGTAAAAATGTATATGGTTAATTAATCAAAGGAGCTGTCCCGTCAAATTAATGACATTTGGGACAGCTCCTTAATTTTAATGTAGATGTCATTCTAATCTTGAATGAGCTATAACGCACAATGCCACACCAAGATAAAAAGTTTTAACATGATGTGTTGTCGTTCCAAACACTCACAAGTCTGCGTTTTTTGCTTACTCTGCGCTCTCCGCAAGTGTGGCAATGCGCTGAGCTGGATCATTCGTGTACTCTCCACCGTGATAACAGAGAACCTTATTAAGTTTGAGCACTGTCAGTTTCTTCAGGCTTCGCAGCGCTTCAGGCATGTCGGGTGTCGCGGGTGGTGCAGGACCAACCAGTTCATCATCGACTACACGAAGTTCATCGGCAGCGAGCAGGAATTGCTGCTCCCCGAAATACAGGCAGATATGGCCTGGCGTATGTCCCGGTGTATGAATGACCTGTGTACCGCCTTGAAAAGGTAACAAGTCTCCGTCTGCCAGCGTTCTGCTAATGTTCACTTCGGGCAGCTGCAAGAGCAGTTGGTCTGCCAGTGCCAAAACGGGAGCGGGCAGCAGAGCACGACGTTCTGGAGTAAATTTGATCAAAGGCTTCTCACCGGTTAGATACGGAATTTCATCGGCATGTGCCCAGATTTCCAGATCAGGTATGGCATCCAGAAGAGCGCCTAAGTTACCGATATGATCGATGTCCTGATGAGTAATAATCACCCGTTTGACGTCCGAGAGCTGTATGCCCTCTTGTTCCAATGCGGATTGAAGTTCGGCAAATTGTCCAATCATGCCCGTATCCACCAGGGTAACGCCATCTTCGTCACGAAGCATGACGGGAAATATGGGGTTTTTCCCTGAAGGTGTAGGAATATGAAGATGTAGCACAGTAATCGAAGTTGTTGGATGGCTCATGGTGATCCGGACCTTAGTCCGGTACACCTCCTTTTCTTTTTAAGCGATAATTGTTGTTATTCAGGACGATTATATTTCAAGTGTTTTCTATATTTTTTAACGGTATGGAGCAGTGCTTCGAACGTTTCTTCTTCATTACTGCCATCTTTAACGATGGTGACAAATGAGAAATTATCATGAACAAGTTTGTTTCTCGTCTGAAACACCTGACTAAGGGCTTCGGCAAAGTGTTCCTTTTCGGATTCCAGGGCAATGAATTCTTTACTCAGTTCGGCCTGAATAATCTCCATATTGGAACGTGCACGGTAGGCAGGAGTTTTCATCAGCTGGGTCGAATTAAACTTTTTCTGATATACGTGTCTGTACAGTTGATTTAACATTTGTTCAATAATGGCGCATAGTTCAATGACGAGTGAAGCATATCTTCGGTTTTTGCGTTTACGGGTGAGCTCACGTGATTCTTCGTCGTCCAAGATACCGTATTTTTCATACAGCGTGGAATCGACGCTCTGCAAGATATCCTCATATTCCTGTTCGAGTAGTGCGATTTCGAGTTTGGCTTGTTTTTTAACTTTTTTAAAATCTTCTTTGGTCAGCATACTTGTCCTCCCATGGAAACCGAGATGTGATCCTATCATTATCTCATATTGTACGCCGTCGCGCCTCTAATTTCGGAACCTCAGGTTCAGAAGGGAAGTACCTCATGTCCAATCAGACAGCAATTGTAACAGGAGCTAACTCAGGTATGGGGTTGGCAACGACCATTGAACTTGCAAGGCAAGGATATCGCGTAATTATGGCATGCCGCAGTGAGAAGCGCGGACAGGAGGCTCTTCAGGAAGCTGTGCGTCAGTCCGGCTCTTCTGCGATTGAATTGATGTTGTGTGACCTCGGTTCACTCGACAGCATACGCCAGTTTGCCCGAACATTCCGCGAGTGCCATGACAGCCTTGACGTTCTGGTTAATAATGCGGGGGTAGTGATGGTTAAGCGGAAGGAAACCTCAGATGGGTTCGAACAAAGTATCGGTATTAACCATCTGGGGCATTTCCTGCTGACCTTACTTTTGATAGAACCTCTGAAAGCCGCGAAGCAGGGACGGGTTGTGAACGTTTCGTCAGGTGCGTACAAGGCCGGCAAAATCCACTTCGAAGATCCACATCTGCACAAAGGTTATAATCCGATCAAAAGCTATGCTCAATCCAAATTGGCTAACGTGCTGTTCACTCGTGCACTGGCTCGCAAACTGTCGGGTACGTCTGTCACAGTGAACTGTCTGCACCCTGGTGCGGTGGGAACGAGTATTGGCGTAGATCGCAATACCGGATTTGGCACACGCATTATGGCGTTTGTAGGCAAGCTTCCATTCTTCCTGTCGCCTGAAGAAGGGGCGCGAACGGCTGTCTATCTGGCCACAAGTCCTGAAGTTGTCGGGATCACCGGAGGTTACTTCTATCAACAGAAAGAGCAGCAGCTGAAGGCACATGCCGTTGATGATGCTTCAGCTGAGCGTTTCTGGATGTGGAGCGAAGAACAGGTTGGGCTGAAGCCTGACGAGAAGTTGTGATGCGGATGTGGATCAGGCTTTAGCTTTCACCGCTTGTTGGATCATTTCAATAAAAGCTTCAATAGGTTGGATGCCTTGATCTCCCTGACCGTATGCACGGACAGATGCGGATGAGGCATTTTTCTCATTCTCACCAAGTACGAGCGAATAAGGTACTTTTTCCATCTGAGCTTCACGGATTTTGTACCCGAGCTTCTCGCTGCGCAGATCTGTTTCTACCCGGATGCCTGCAGCCCGGAGCTGGCTTTGTACTTGAAGCGCGTAATCGGCGTAATGATCCGATACAGGCAGCAGCTTCACTTGCACAGGTGCGAGCCAGAGTGGGAACGCACCTGCATAGTGCTCAGTCAGGATGCCGATGAAACGATCGATGGAACCGTAGATGGCACGGTGGATTACGACCGGACGGTGTTTTAGGCTATCCTCGCCAATGTAAGTGAGGTCGAACTTCTCCGGCATTTGAAAATCAAGCTGGATTGTTCCGCATTGCCAGCTACGCTTCAGCGCATCGAGGATGTGAAAGTCAATTTTCGGTCCATAAAAGGCACCGTCTCCTTCGTTAATGCGATATTCCACGCCCCGACGATCCAGAACATTTTGCAATGCGCGTTCCGCCTGATCCCACAGTTCTTCCGATCCCATGGAATCTTCCGGACGAGTGGACAACTCAATCTTATATTCGAATCCAAAGATATCGTACATACGTCCGATCAGTGAGATCGCCTGATTGATCTCGTCCTCAATCTGCTCTGGCATGACGTAGAGATGAGCATCATCCTGGCAGAATGTCCGCACGCGCATCATACCGTTCAGGGCACCTGAGAATTCATGACGGTGAACCTGACCGAATTCCATCATGCGAATCGGCAATTCGCGGTAGGAATGGAGTGTATTTTTGAAGATCAGCATGTGCCCGGGGCAGTTCATCGGTTTGAGTGCAAAAGTCGCATCGTCCACTTCCGAAAAATACATATTGTCCTTGTAATGCTCCCAGTGGCCGGATTGCTCCCACAGCCGGTTGTTCATCATGAGAGGAGTCCGGACTTCCTGATATCCCTCTTGCAATTGCAGCTCACGGGAGAACTGCTCCAGTTCAGTGCGAACAGTCATGCCTTTGGGCAGATAGAAGGGCATGCCGGGAGCTTCTTCAGAGAACATGAACAGTTCAAGCTCTTTGCCGAGTTTACGATGATCCCGTTTTTTCGCTTCTTCGAGCATGTGCAGATGTTCATCCAGTTGGGCTTTGTTCGGAAAAGCAGTGCCGTAGATGCGTTGCAGCATCTTATTATCCGAGTTCCCCCGCCAGTACGCACCAGCCACATTCAAGAGCTTGAATGCTTTAATCCGACCAGTGGATGGAAGATGGGGACCGCGGCATAGATCGAAGAACTCTCCTTGATCATAAATTGAAAGTTCTGCTTCCTCTGGCAAATCCCGAATAAGTTCAAGCTTGTACGGGTCCTGGATCTCTCCGAATATACGAAGGGCTTCCTCCCGGTTAACCACCCGGCGACTGATCTTATGATTCTCCTGAATGATTTTGTTCATTTCCCGCTCAATGGCGGCCAGATCACTGATGGACAAGGCATGCTCCAGATCAACATCGTAATAGAATCCATCTTCAATGACGGGGCCGATGCCCAGTTTTACTTGTTCTGCACCGTAGATACGTTTGAGCGCCTGTGCCAGCACATGTGCTGCGCTGTGACGATAACGATATAGACCTTCCGCACTGTCCAAAGTAACGATGACTAGTTCGCAATCCTGTTCCAGCATCCACTCCAGATCAACGTTCTTGCCATCTACAATACCGCCAATGGCCTGTTTGCCCAGGCTTGTGCTGATGGATGAGGCGACCGCACCCACAGTGACGCCTGCTTCGTAGGAACGTACCGCGCCGCCTTGCAGACGGACCTCAATGGAATGGCTGGATTTTTGCAGATCATTTGCTTGGTTGTTAATTTCGTTACCTGATTTGTTGCTTGCTGAGTTACTGTTTTCCTGTTTGCTCATGTGAACCACTCTCCATTTCTTAAAATGAAAGCGCAAAAAACACCCGTCCCGGAAAAGGGACGAGTGCGCTTGGCTCGTGGTTCCACCCTAATTTGGTTATGGTGCATCCTGATCTCGGCCAGCCGCCGTGAACAGGAAACATCATAACCCTCATTGGAATCCGTTATCGGGGATCAGGCGGTGAACTCTACTGGCAACATGCCGAACATCCGAAGGAAGTCCGAAATGCTGAGGTTCGAGGTCACGGCTGCAGAGGGGTAATTCCGGTCCGTTCGCTGAAGAAGGTTTCACCAATCCCCTCTCTCTCTGGGCAGCACGCAAACGAAATCATGTCTCTGGTCATCGCCAAATATGTTAGATCAACTCATTAGAATTATTCTGAAATATGTTGCATTCAATATCAATATATTGGAACAGGTGTTGTTGAGTGTCGATTATATAGACTGAAAATGGAAAGGTCAAGTGGAACATTTTAATTGGTTTGGGACGGCTCATCCCATATTAAGCGAATGAGTGTTCCTTCACCAGGCGTGGATTGTACCTCAATACGACCTTTCATGGCTTCGATCAAACCTTTGGTTACCGCCATACCCAGACCTGATCCAACATCCGATGTACCTGTATCTGTACCGCGATAGTATCGTTCAAATAACTTCCATACCGTCTCGGAGTCCATGCCTCGTCCATTATCTGCAAACTGAATGCTGAATTGATCTGCTTGCTTACCTGAATGAACACTAACGACCAGGGTGGACTCCAGTGGATTATGAAGAAGGGCGTTGGCGGTCAGATTATCCACGATTCGTTCAAATGACGGAATATGCACAAGGCCATATACTGGCACTTCGGAAGCTTGGAAGATAATACGACCTTCCCCATATGCCGGATTCCGTTCAGCGCGCTGAATCAGATCACGAAGCAACGTATTTACGTCAGTCTCTTCCACCACAGGTTGATATCCTCCACTGCGTAATCGATAGGTCATGGCAAGGTCGTTGACAAGCCTGTCCATATACATGGATTTATCGAGCATTATGCCTGCGAATTCCCTGACTTCTTCCTCGGTCCAGCTATATTTGTCCGCCTCAAGCATATGGGCGTATCCCTGAATGGAGGACAGGGGCGTCTTAAGATCATGTGTTATGCCAGCAATCCATTCCTCGCGTAGTGAATCGGTCTGTTTCCGAAGTTCTTCATCTTGTTTCAACGTGTGAGACAAGGCTTGCATGGAGCGGAGCACCTCAGCATACACGTGATATTTCCGTTTCCATTTTCCGTTACGACGCTGGCTGCGAGGTACTCCTAACGTTCCGGTGGGTTCCTCGTAATGCCCTCGCTCCAGACGCTGTAACCATTGGAGCATATGCAGCATGGGCGAGCCGAAGCGGTTGGCATACCAGAAGGCGAGCAAGATGAGCAGAATGATGATGCTCACGATCAATATAACCAATGCCGGTTCCAGAATAAAACTGTAGGGGTTCTCATTCCCGGTGGCGGATGGGTCACTAGGAATGCTAATCAGCCAAGTGGTTTCATTCTGTTCGTCGTACCACGTTGCAACAGACAGGCCATATCGACTCGGATAGCGAACTTGCAGAACGAGTTCCTGAATGGTGTATTCGGTCGGTACGTCCATGGCTGGTTTGTTGAAGGAGGAGATTTCACGTCCTGACGGGTCCAATACTTGAAGGTAGGCATTGGCGGCACGAATGGCTTCTTGTTGCTCAGGTTGAAGAGCGAATTTTCCACTGGTGGGACCTCGATCCGAACGAATTTGATCTATTAGGACCCTGGCTGGGTTGCGCTCACCATATAACAAGGTAAAATCCTTTCCGTTCTTCTCCCGGATCAGCATGACAATCTGATAAGGGAACGGCTTCTGGCTTTCCCAGTATGCAATCAATTCCCCCGGTTTATAGTGAGTAGGAACATCGGCAGGTGTGTGATATTCATCAATGGCGTAACCTTGTTCATCCAGAACCTGGAGCCAGCCTTGATTTTTATCCACTTGTTTCAGCAATTCGGGGTCATATCGGATGGTATCATCCGGCATGATCTCTGCTGTATTAATTAATTGGTCCAGACCGTTGGTGGCAAAATCATCTACCAGATTCACTTCATTGATCTTCTGCACGACCCAGTAGGTGGCTACAGACCCAAGCAGGATAATAAGAACAACTGCACCGGCGAGCATCCCGATAAACCGGGTCATTAACCTGCGACGAATACTCATGGGCGTGACACATGTTCCGGCTGAATCAGTTTGTATCCCAGACCCCGGACGTTAACCAGAAACACTGGATTGGAAGGATCGGCTTCAATGCGCTCCCGAATGCGGTGAATATGGACCATCACGGTATTGTCATCACTAATGGCTTCAGAGCCCCATACCCGCTCATATAGATCTGATTTGGTGAATATGCGATTGGGATGCTTGCAGAAAAAGAGCAGCAGTTGAAACACAAGTGCCGGACAGGTTACGGATTCTCCTTCAACTCGAAGCTCACCAGCCCATTCCAATACCTGGAATCGTCCAAAGTCGTACACACCCTCCGGGATGCTGGAAGATGACGTATTTACGTTAGATGAGACGTGGTCCGAGATCGCTGCTGTTTTTGTAGGTAAATAACGCTTCAGTAATGATTTAATTCGAGCAACGACTTCGAGAGGATTAAAGGGTTTGGCAACATAATCGTCGCCACCAACGGCGAACCCGGTTAATTTGTCATAATCCGTTGTTTTGGCCGTCAGAAACAGGATAGGAGCATCGGTGACCTGCCGTAGGAAAGGACAGATTTCCAGTCCGCTTTTGCCAGGAAGCATGATGTCGAGCACGATGCAATGATACGTCTTGTTGTTGCAGGCCTCAATGGCAGCTTCACCTGTTGTAACGGTGTCAATATCGAGAAACTGCTCTTTGAGCAGCACGGTTTTGAGCATATGCAGAATAGCCTGTTCATCATCCACAAGCAGTAATGAGACGTGATCCATAGTTTAAAAATGACCTCCTGATACTTCCTTTGTGTTTATTGTTAATCATACCATCCAAGAGGGCTGTATAGCGTACGAGCTATCTTAACGGAATCTTAATTATGCAGCGTCAGAAGGCATGGCGAGTTTAACTACATGTAAGTTGGGGTTAGACGAAGGATAAGACTCATTCTGTACACTTAACTGGAAAGTATAACGATCAGTAGAAGGGATGTTGAGAATGAACAGGAAAGGTCATCTGAACTCAGAACAAAACACATATTTGAAATTACAGCATAGAAAGGGCTGGAAGGTCCTTGCGATTACCCTTGGAGCTTGCGTGATATTGTCTGCTTGCGGCAATGGCAACTCGATTACTTCCGACCAGGCTGAGCAGCAGTCAGCCGAACAGGCGTCCAATAATGAAGCAAGTGAGAACTCTAATCAGGAGCAGAACTCAAGTGCGGAGGGGAGCACGATGGTTACACCGGACAATTTCATAGATACGTTGATGAACGGTTCAAAGGATGCAATCTATAGTCAGTTTTCTCCCGAATTGAAGGAAACGTTAACGCTTGAGCAGTTTAAAACGACCGCCGATCCTTTTCTGGAGGGCGTTGAATCGTGGGAGCAAGTGGTAAACGTCGAAATGAATCAATTATCAGAGGTTGCTTGGAAGGATGAGACAGGAACGAAAGGGATTCGAGCCTATTTTTCCGAAGAAAATCAGATCGAAGGTCTGCTGATTCAACCACTGCAAGCTCATGAAGACACGGATGCCAAATTCACCAAAACCGAATTTCAATTCCCGTTGAAGGGGGAATGGTACGTATTCTGGGGAGGCAATGATGCCCTGTCGAACTATCATTATGAGCATGAGACGCAGCGGTATGCGCTAGACATCGTCCGGACGAAAGATAATTCCAGTTATCAAGGTGATGCAACGTCAAATGAAAACTACTATGCTTTTGGTGAACCGCTCTATGCAGCTGCCGATGGTACTGTCGTCGACATCAAGAACGACATTCCGGACAACGTACCGGGGGTCATGAATCCGGAAGAACCAGCGGGTAACTATGTGGTGATCGACCATGGAAATGGGGAGTACAGCATCACAGGACATATTAAGGAAGGCAGTGTTGCGGTCAAAAAAGGAGATAAGCTCAAGCAGGGAGACCTCATCGGTGAGCTTGGTAATTCGGGGAACTCCAGTGAAGCTCATCTGCATTTCCAGGTATCGGACGGCCCGGATCTGTTCACATCTCGCTCAATCAACATTCGTTGGGCAGACCAGAGCCAGCAGTTAACGCGTGGGAACACAATTCAGGGACTTCCAGAGTAATGCTATATATAAGTTAAAGCATTGAATTTACACTGGACCACTACGCGGTCAGAACCATCTTCCGATCGCTGTTATCCCCAGATTTTATCGATTCCCTTATATAAAGGGGAAAATCCGGGGATAAAGGCGGCGCGTATGCTTCCGATGCAGCTTTCTTTCAGAAAGCTTTTAGCTTCGCTTCTTCTGATTGGTTCTGTCCTCTCCGTTGTCGTGTAAATATTTACTTAAACATATACTGATTTCTCTGTCAGAATGTTAGAGGTGACGAAGGCTTCTATTTTCCATTATAATATCCTCTATGATAATAGAACGATCTGGAATGATGGAGGAGTAGCCATGAAGTTGGAAGATGTGCAGATTGAATATGCGCGCCTGGAGGACTTGCCGAGAATAGTGGAGATATATAACTCTACCATTGAGAGCCGCATGGTCACAGCGGATCTGGAGCCGGTGACGGTGGAGCAACGTGTTCCGTGGTTTGAGGAGCATTCGCCGGATTATCGTCCGCTCTGGGTGATGAAGCACGCGGGACAAGTTGTAGCTTGGGCGAGTCTCAGCTCGTTCTATGGACGCCCTGCGTATAACGGAACGGTGGAAGTTAGTGTATACGTGGATCAACAATGCCGAGGAATTGGGGCGGGTGGACGTTTGCTCAATACCGTATTTGCGGCATGTCCTGCGCTGGGCATTACAACGATTCTCGGATTTGTCTTTGGACATAACGAACCGAGTCTGGGGTTATTGCGCAAGCATGGTTTTGAGCAGTGGGGATATTATCCCGAAGTGGCTGTGCTGGATGGTGTGAATAGAGATCTGGCGATTTTGGGCAAAAAAATATAAGTGCTCTGCTTATTTGTGATATGAGCATGGGGATGTCTGAATGTATTAACACTATATTGGAACGTTGAAACCTCCAACCTAAATTTTAGGATTGGAGGTTTTTTTGTTGTTCTAATATAGAACTCCAGTATGTGAAGACGTTTATACGCCAAACTGATGCTTAATGCTCTGAATCTGTCCCAAGTGACGCTCCTCATGATAACTTGCGAAGTCAATCCATTGTGTAAGATCCAACTCACCGAATACGGGATGAGGAAAGGACTTGCTGCGCAGCAGGTCAGGGTCATGATCCAATGCAAAGTTGTTTAGCGCCTGGTGGGATTCCTCCAGATCACTCCGTACATCTGCGAGTGCTTCGCGTGCTGCTGGAGGCTGAAGATGGGGCGGTGCCTCAATGGAGCGGCTACGGTCCAGTGTTAATTCATACGGCTTTTTGTCCACAGACACGGTCTGGTCCTTCACAAGTGCAAGGCGGGCTTGCTGTCCGATTACATGTTCCATTAGATTCAGATGACGCAGTACTTGCAGGATACTCCATTGTTCGGGTGAAGGTTTCCGGTTCAATTGGTCTTCTTCAAGCCCCGAGACGCTTTCCCAGATTTGGTTACGTATATCGTCATTACGAGTAAACATCGTGCAAACCTCTCCTTATGTGGGTTCTATGATGATGGTAGTCTGTGAATGTCCATTACCCAAAATGTGGATGTTTATTCTATAAGCCTAGACAATTGAATGATTGAATGCGAATAACTATAGCAATTAACCTTGTTAGGTGCAGTTGAGTTGAAATAAAAAAAGCCGTTCTCCACGAACGATCATTTTCAAACGGTAACATCCCCAAAAAAAGATTGACGGGCAGACCCCGGCAAACTATAATCGGTAACAAGTAACTTGATATGTAAGGAGTCCTGACATGATATGTTAGTAATCGACGAGGTGTATCACCATACAGCATTGCAAATATCATCGTCCGATTTATTGTACCTTATCGAACGGCTGAAGGTCAAAAAAGAAAATGAGATCGAAACGCTCAAACAGAAGATCGAACAGTTCGAACAGAAGCGTCGAGCGGAAGAGGTTGCTTATCAATCGTTGTCGCCCGTACGCAAATGGTTCGCGGGACGCCCCGCATCCCATCATCAGGCGGTAGAGTATATGGTGCAGGTAAAGGAACGTTTTCGCAAGATGGAACAGATTCGCAGACGCATACGTGAATTGGATCAGATCGCAGAACGAATTAAGCATCCGGACAGCATTGAGCGGGACGAGATTGAGCTTGCGCCCGATACAATCCGTGAGCTCAGACAGCTTAGTGAAACGGAGGATGTACAAGCATGACTTTGGAGACGTTAAGCACCGGGATTGATACGGTCTGGGTCGTACTGAGTGCAGCCATGATTTTATTGATGGAGGGTGGATTCGCCCTGCTTGAGGCTGGATTTGTACGTTATAAAAATAGTGTGAACATTATTATGAAGGTTTTTGCTGATATCACCATTGGAACGTTGCTATTTTATGCGATCGGATTTGGACTGATGTATGGTTCGGACGTTGGCGGTTTTGCTGGAGTAACGGGCTTCTTCCTGAATGGTGACTTGTCCCATCTGGACGTACCGGTATCGCTGGAGACATTCTGGTTGTTCCAGGCTGCCTTTACCATTGCCGTAATTTCCATCGTCTCAGGAGCAGTGGCAGAGCGCATCAACTTCCGTGCCTATCTTCTGTATATCATATTGATGACGGCGATCATCTATCCGATTGGTGGACACTGGGCATGGGGCGGTGGCTGGCTTAGTCAGCTGGGGATGCAGGACTTCGCCGGTTCTGCTGTCATCCATGCACTCGGGGGATTCTCGGCACTGGCTGCTGCGATTATCATTGGTCCGCGTAAAGGGAAGTACACGCCGCTTGGCGTAAGTGCTATTGCACTTCCGAGCAATCTGCCACTGGCATCTGTAGGTGCATTTCTACTATGGTTTGGCTGGTTTGGCTTTAATGCCGGCAGTACGCTGAGCGCAACGGATGTAAGAATTGGTCACATTGCTATTGTTACGATGTTATCCGCGGCTTCAGGTGGTGCGGTTACGCTGTTGTATACGCTATTCCGCTTCAATCGTTCGGATGCACCATCGGTCATTAACGGTTCGCTTGCGGGGTTGGTCGGCATTACGGCAGGCTGTGCATTTGTTGACGATGTAGCTGCCATATTCATTGGGGCGGTATCCGGTTTATTGATGATGGCTGCCACCAACTGGCTGGACCGTCGGCAGATTGATGATCCGGTCGGTGCGTTCCCGGTGCATGCTGCATCTGGTATGTGGGGAACGATTGCTGTAGGTCTATTCGCTACGGATGGTGGATTATTCATGGGCGGCGGCTGGAGGTTGCTGGGAGTTCAGGCACTTGGCCTTACAGCCCTGGTCATCTGGGGATTCGCCATGACCTGGATCGGTTTGAAGCTGATTGGCAAAATTGTACCTGTTCGTTCGACTGAGGAAGAGGAAGATCTGGGTCTGGATATCAGCTATCATGGTGTGATGGCTGCCCATCAGGCTCATGAATTCCTGGACGGTGAGGAGCATATGCGTGCTTACCAGGAAAAGCCTTCTGATCCGAATCGTTGAAATGGAATAAAGGATAAAGAAGTAGACTGACAAGGAATGTCAGTCTCTTTTTTCTATATAAATGGAACTACACATCTACACGAGAATGTATAGGACAGAAAGAACCTGAAGAAGCGGAGTTAAAAGCTTTCTGCAAGAATGCTACTCCGGAAGCATACACTTCGCCTTTATCCCCGGATTTTTACCTTTGCAAAGGTGAATCTAAAAAATCTGGGATCACAGCGATCGGAAGGTTGTTTTGTCATCGGAGTGGTAAGTGTAAAATATTCTTAAGTTCAATTTATGTAGAAGCAGGGAAAGACGTCAGGACGGAAGAATATACAGGGGTGAACCTGAATATGTCTCAGCATAGGTGTATTGCCTGAAGGGGAGGATCTATATGATTAAGCCAGAACAATGTGAACGTCTGACCAGAAAAGCTCGTAAAACACTTGAGGAATATGGTTTGGGAGTCGCTGCCGATCTGTTGTTATCTTCAAGCCGCTGGGGTATTCGCCTCGATGTATCCACATTGGACGAATATCGCAGAACAGGGAATTCACGTGTAGGTGGACATCCGGATTTACCAAGTCGCATGGAGTGGCCGGTAACACAAGAAGGAGTTCCAATGACTTTCCTGGCCCAGTTGAACCTAGTGGATTTATCACCATATACGCCGAATGATGGACGCGGGACTTTGCCTGAACGGGGCATGTTATACTTTTTCGTTGGTAAGGATGAATCTGCTTGTCCGATTGAGCATCGTGTGATCTTTGAGCCGAGTTCTCATAACCTGATAAGGCGAGAGCCAGAAGGTAATACCGCGCTGGATGGAGCTCCTTTTGTTGCACATTCGGTGACTGTGCTGCCTAATCTTGAGTTTCCTACATATGCTTATATAGATGCCAACGCGCTGAACGAGCTCTCGCCTTCGCAGCCTGAGACCGATGAGACCGAGGCGGAAATAGATCTGTATGACCGATACCTTGAATTCGAGTCGAACTGGAATCATCCAAGTACACTGAATTGGGGTGGGATGTTTGGATACCCTGATGGACAGCATCCGGATGCCGAGCACCGGGCCCTGTTACAGATTGTGCTGGGAGAAGAGTATGGTTATAACGAGCAGGAATGTGAGAAGAAGCTCACCTCGCATTACGGCGGTGATGAGGATCGGACATGGCAGGAACTATCCGATACGTTGCTGCTGTTGAAGATAGATACACATGACGCCATCGGTTTCCAATGGTGGGATTGCGGGGAATTGCAATTTTTCATTCGCAAGTCTGACCTGGAGGCTGGACGATTCGAGCAAACGTATTGTTCGTTATATTCCAGTTGAGCGAAGATTTGAAATCAAATAAGCAACAAAATGTCCTGAATCCCGTCTGTAAGAAGGAGGAAGGACTTTTTTGTTCGTAGCCCACTCCGATGACAGAACAACCTTCCGATCGCTGTTATCCCCAGATTTTTTTGATTCCTTTTATAAAGGGGAAATCCGGGGATAAAGGCGAAGTGTATGCTTCCGAAGCAGCTTTCTTGCAGAAAGCTTTTAGCTCCGCTTATTCAGGTCCTTTCTGTCCTCTCCGTTTTGTGTAAATGTTTAGTTCAATTTATATAGATTTGGGGTATAGCTTGTTTATATATTAGGGAGGGATATTTTGGTTGATAACCGATCATACGTTCTGTATAATGGGATAAAAAGGAAGTGTGCCTGTTGATTCAATCTGCGTTCAAACATATTGATGTGGCAGTAACATCATTAATTGATATATGTGATCAGCTGTCAGAAGAAGATTTGGCTTTGACTCCAATTGAGGGCAAACGGCCTGTTGGGGAACTGCTGTCCCATCTGTCTGTGATCTGCCGAGCGGATGTTTATATTTCGGAAGGTGCATCGGAAGAAGAGATGGCTCTATTCTATGCAGAGAATCAGGTTCATTCACTCAGTCAGATCAAGCAGGCTCTGATTGATAACCAGATGTATCTGTACCAACGCTACAGGCAGTTTAATACCGAAGAATTACTGCATGTGACGGATTCATACTGGGGAGCTTCCTATAGTCGGCTGGAGTGGTTGCTTGAGATTATGGGGCATGTGTATCATCACAGGGGGCAATTGTATACGATGCTGACCCTGACAGGCAAAGAACCCAAATCCGTGCTTTTTAAATAGGAAGATTTTATTCACTACGAGACATATGGTAATGATAGGAATGGATAGAATACATATGAGAGTGTTACAGGATATAATAAGCACTAAAGTGAGAATAGAACGACGATACTACACGCTATATGTGACACAACGGAGGATTCAGGACTTGGACCAATACAATACATGGAATGCATCGATGGACAATGCGTTGATTGACAGGTTAAAACAGATTCCTGAACTTGGTCAGGCCAGTCGGATTGAACCTGTCAGGAAGGGTTATTCAGCGGATGCTAAATTCAAAATTTTGGTCCCCGGCCAAGGCCATGTGCTGGTAAGGGTATATGATGTTGCTGAGGAATGGATGAAACAAAGGGAATATCAATGCATGAAGAGCATGCAACAATTAGGTGTACTGTGCCCATCAACGTTAGGCACAGGTAGATTGGATGAGAAGAGCGGTTATATGATTCTTAGCTACATCGAAGGCGAAGATGCTTCCGAGAGACTGCCTCAACTGAATGAACAGCAACAGTGGGCGGTTGGCTTGGAAGCAGGAGCACAGTTACAGCTGATTCACCGGTTGCCGATAGAGCAACAGATCGAATCCTGGTACATACGCAAGAGCACGAAGCATCAACGTTACGTTGAGCGGTATAAACAGTGCCCAATCGTGATGAACAAGGATCATGCTATTCTAACGTTTATTGAAGACCATCTCGGTTGGATGAAAAATCGTCCAGATGGATTCCAGCATGATGACTTTCACCCGAGCAATCTGATCGTGAATCAGGATAAGCTCGCAGGAGTGATCGATTTTAATCGTTATGATCAAGGTGACCCCATTCATGAGTTTTTGAAGCTGGGTTTATTCGCTTCGGAGATCAGTATTCCATATTCTATGGGTCAGATTCAGGGATATTTCGGTGGCAATGAACCGGATGAGTCATTCTGGAGATTGTATTCACTGTATATGGCTATGGCGCTGGTGTCTTCTGTGGTGTGGATTCAGCAGGTGAAGCCGGAAGAGACACATGAGATGATGACCAAGATCGAACGTGTCCGTGAAGATCACGATGATTTTCGCAGTTTCATCCCTCGGTGGTATACTTTGAACAGATCATGAATTATGGAAGGGAAAGGAATAGTGCCATGGCACAGCCAACAGATTATGCTAAAGGATACCCGGATCAGAAGAATGTTAAGGCTAGGCAACGAAGTGGAACTTAGGCACAAGCGGGTTATTACTGGAGACGTTTAATATTCGGTATGAGGAGGATGAAATGAACAATAGACACATGAATTCGGATGGAGAGCTGCCTGGCATCTCGGGATTAGGCGGCTGGCTTATTTTAATTCAAATGGGCCTATTTATTTCGCTCGTGCTTCTCATCGCGGATCTCTCGCAGGTGGCTGAGATTATGGATCCGGCAAGGTGGGAAGGCGTCCGTGGTGTTGATCCGGAACTGTATGCTGAAGGGATACGCCCGCTCCTCTGGTTCGGCGTCATAAGCAGCGTCATGTTACTCATGCTCGTTATCGTGAATCTCGTACTGCTGTATAAGAAAAAAAGGCAATTTCCGCGCATGATGATTATGCTGTACATTGCAAATGTATTGATTGGAATCGTGACATGGATCTTGATCGCACGAATCGAAGTTCCAAGAGAGCAGCATGTGCTCGATCCAACATCAGCATTTAATTTAACGATCCGATCACTTCTGACATGTTGTATCTTTATCCCGTATTTCCTGAAGTCGGTGCGTGTGAAGAATACGTTTGTGAAGTAAACAGAATATTGATTGATCAGCTGCTCTACAATGCTCTAGAGGAAAGCTATACGGAAGGCCCGTTAGTATACAAGATTTCATCCTGTATGCCTAACGGGCCTTCCACGTGTTGAATATATGAGAAGAACGATCATTTCGATGATGATTTTGTTCGTATCGAGCCTGGAATTCGGCGTATCATCTGGTTCAATACCTCGGATAACACCAGGCCTACGGCAATGGCGCCGGATAACATGAGTGCTTTGGCGGCCATCTCCATGGCTGCACTGTAGTCATTTTGCACAAAACTTCGCATCGCATTGTAAGCCAGTCCCCCAGGAACCAGAGGAATGATGCCTGCAACGCTGAAGATGATGACAGGTGCACGAAACATGCGAGAGAATACCTGGCTGATGACCCCTACGGCTATAGTCGCTGCAAGTGTAGCAGGAACCGCATCTGCTGCATATTCGAGCACGACATAGATAATCCAGCCGATCATGCCGACAAATCCACCGTGGAGCAGCATGCGCCGTGGTGCGTTGAAGATGATCCCGAACGCGGCTGAAGCGACAAAGCTGGTCAAGGCTTGTTCAATAAAATGGAGCATATCCTGCATTCCTCCGTCTTACATAAAAAGTGAAAATACAACCGCAATGCCGGTTCCTATGGCAAAGGCAGTCAGAAAGGCCTCGGCTCCCTTGGATAATCCGGACACCAGATGTCCGGCCATCAAATCGCGAACTGCATTGGTAATTAACAATCCCGGTACCAGTGGCATAACCGAACCAATAATGATTTTGTCCCGTTCATGTCCTGCTCCCATGTAGACCAGGAAAAAAGCGAGCAAGCCAATAACGAAGGACGCCGTAAGCTCGGCGAAGAATTTGACCCGTACCAATCGGTGAAAGGCAATAACGGCTGCATAACCTATGCCGCCGCAGATTAACGCCGGAAGAAAGTCGCTCCAACCCCCACCGAACATAATAGTAAAACAACCACTGGATAACGCTGCGGCTGTAAGCTGCACAGTCGTTGAATAGGAGGAGGGCTTGCCTTCAATCTGTACCAACAGGTCATGGGCTTCCTGAACGGATAGTTCCCCTTGTCCGATGCGTCGGGAGACCGCGTTCACTTCGGACACCTTGTCCAGATCTGTCGTACGCTCAGAGATGCGAATCAGCTTGGCAGGTTCAGTTGCATCGACAGAGAAGAAAATACCTGTTGGCACAACATAACTGTGCGAATGGGGTAAACCCATCGCTGCGGCCATACGTTTCATCGTATCTTCCACACGGTAGGTCTCACCACCGCTTTGCAGCATGATTTTCCCTGCGAGCAGACAGATTGCAATCACGCGGGATTGTTCAGTAGGGGTGTTGCCAATCATACCCGTCTCGGTCTGCGATACAGGTGATGAATCGTGACGTATGTATTCCAACCGGATCAAGCTCCGTTTCATATGAGATAAGGCGTGGTGCCGACACCATTGTATCATATTTCACACGCTCGCAAGATATCATACCGCACTAGCACCATGACGATTAAAAAAGCTTCGTTCCCAAGACCTGAAGGTCACAGGAGCGAAGCTTCTTGAAGCGGTTCGGATATCGTGGCATGTTACCAGCTACATCAACAGTGTAATAACCAACAGTTCATACAGCACAAGCGGCAAAATCGTCGGTCCAAACAAGGCACGTGGCTCAGGGTATCCATGCATCGGGGTAACCTGGAGATACAGAATTCCCCGGTCTGCACTAATAATGACGCCTTCCCATACCTGCCCATCGATATTCTGCACTTGTACCTTCTTACCTACATGCTGCCGGGCTGTATGATGAAGCATATTCCGCACACTTTGCACGGATTGAAGCATCGGTTGATTGGCTTGATACACGACACGCGTGGACGGCGTGGATGTGGATTCAGACATGATGCACAACCCTTCCTCAAAATAAGTTCTTACTTCAAGGTATGCATCTGCCTACAAAAGGTGATTACACGAACGCCATCTCAAGGCTCCCGCGTCCATTTTCATAAGCCACTTTGCCCAGTGCTCCATTCACAAAGGTTAACTGAGGCGGAATATGACCAAGATCCACATCGTACAGTACAGGGACATCCAGGTCCCTCAGTGCAGCGGAGAGGGCATCGGTGAAATTAAAATCGGCTGTATCGGAATAACCCGCAGGTCGTCCAATCAAGAAGCCTTTCACACCTGCAAACCAGCCTGCCTGTTTCATCTGCCACAGATGACGGTAGATATCTCCAGCGTTCATCTCACAGCTCTCCAGATACCAGATGGTTCCTTCGACTGCACAGTATTGCTCCAGATAGGATGCAACAGGTGCATATGGCGTGCCAATCAGACAGGAGATCGTATCCATACAGCCCCCAATCAGCCGACCGGAGAAAGCTACAGAGGTATCTGCATCTTCCGAGTGGCCGAGCTGTTTCCAGCGGGAGGGTGTATCCAAATTGAATCCAGGTAGATCCGGTTTCCATTCGGACTGGTAATGTGTAGAAGACAATTGAATGATCTGTCCGCCGTATTTGGTCTGTAACACATCAATCCAGCGCGCAGTCACGGGATCGAGGGCGTTTGATCTTAGATCCACATAATTGGTGCCATGTGCTGATGCTGTTCCGGTGATCAGGGTATATGCGAATAAAAAGGTGCTGATATCCGAATATCCCATAACCCATTTGGGCGGTAATGTTTTCAAAGCTTCCCAATCCAGCAGGGGGAGGATATCCATGAGAAACTCCCCACCCCATGGAGGAATGATGGCCTGAATACTAGAGTCACGGAAAAAAGCATTCATCTCTTCGGCGCGATCCTCTTTGGAGGCACTCACACATTTGGTGTTATGACGGAGCGAAGGGCTTTCTTGTACGGCAAAGCCCAGGCGCTCCATGTTTCGTTTACTCTCTTCAAGATAATGGTGCAGGGATTCGCCTACACCGCTGGAGGGTGCTGCCACACCGACAATACCCCCTTGCGAGAGTGGCTGTGGATAACGAATGGTACGTTGATTCATGTCTAAACACACCTTCCCTGTTAACATCTTTGCTCATCTTCACGAATGTTTCCATTATATAGAATATTCGCGATAAACACAGCCTGCTGACGTAAGATTAACGGTTCACAGGAATATCCAATGAGAATGGCAAGTTAACTTTCATTGGATAGGTAGAGATTTGCATCTGTATTTTCCCATTCATCTGGGCTCCATTTTCGACAGTAGAGGAAACAATGGAATGACTATCATCTGTCCCCTCCCCGCTACTCCAACTGAAGCTAGGAACTTCATATGACTTCCCTGCACTGTCTGTAACTTTTCCAAAAGCGAGAACGAATCCGCCGTCCATACTGCCAGCAACAGAGAAGTCAATAATTAGATCTTTGCCTTCAACCTTGCTGCCAACCATCTTCAATCCAGGGGGGCCACCTGTAATCTGACGTGATTGTAGATCAAGAACAAGATCCAATTCATCTTTATCCAATCCGGAGAAGCCAGATCCTTGCAATGTGAGCTTTTTCGGTATGGAGAAGTACATGCTTTCAAAGTAAATAGATCGCTCATCCTCACCTGTCGTGGTATCTGTTCTCCATGCACGACCTTGTTCATCGACCAGTTGAAGATCGCTGAACCCAAATATCTTTTTGGTGTTGTTTGGATCGAATGTCACATCAAGTACGAGACGAGTTGGATAGAGGGTCGCCTGTTTCACATCAATACGCTGTCCATCCACTGTTAACGTCTGATTCACGGGAATGACTTTTTTCATGCCTTTGGTAAGATTTTTGTCTACCGGGAACGTCATTTTCCACTCTTTGGAACTGGTGATATCTCTGGACTTAAACACAACGCTTAGCTCTTCGGGAGGAGAGGCTCCATCCGTAAAGATGACATCAATCATATTTTCATACACATTCTCGTTTGAGGTCGGTTTAGGTGAGGAGTATCCAAATCCAACAGGAAGATCTTTACCGTTCTCATCCAGCAAATCGATGTCATAGTTGAATTTCTCCGGATCTTTCATGCCTTTCATTGTGTAAAAAATAACCATGCGTGACTCGTCTGTGATAATGCCTTCAACGGTCACGGAAGCACCATCATGCTCATCGGTGATACCGACCTTCTGTAAGAGGGACTGATCGATTGCCATCATCAATCCTTTGTCCTGACGAATCATGCTTACAACCCCCTCCATACCAGGCAATTGCTCCACGAAGGACGCAAAGGCGGGAGAGACGCGGATACATCCGGTAAACAGCAGGATGAGGGCCGCAGCCGAGATGGAACTCATATACCAGCGCAGCCGGGACTTGCGCTTACGGGCAGCCTGGCGGATGCCGGACTGTACAGCCTGATAGGCCGCGGCATCGGGCACAGGCATTGTTTCGTATTCCGTCTTGCGAGCATTCAGTCGTTCTTCCAATACATCGAATGATTTATGTTCATCCGTCATGAGATGCATCTCCTTTCGTTTCAAGTTGATCACGGAGTTGTCCGAGTGCCCGATGTAATCGGGATTTTACGGTTCCGGTTGGGATTTCTAGAATGTCGGCGACTTCAGTTAAGGAGAAACCTTCGAAATAACTCAGGATAATAATCTGTTTGCAATCCCGGTCAAGGGTGGATACGGCGGCAGCAAGATCGGGGTCCGCAGGACGATCCCAGCTGCTGGATTCATGAATCTCCGTGACGGGACTGAACCGACTCTTTCGCTTGCGTTCGTCCGCACAGTAGTTGAGCAGAATGCGGATGAGCCAAGTGCCGAAGTAGGAGGGCTCTTTTAATTTTTTGAGTTTACGGAATGCCCTGAAGGTTGATTCCTGGATCGCTTCGAGCGCATCACCTTCGTTGTGCAAATAGGCATAGGCGATACGGTATAGTCGGCTCTGATGCAATTCCATTAAGGCTGCAAAAGCCTCGGCATCCCCTTTTTGTGCGGCGATGGTGAGCTGGGTAGGGGTCACGTGGCTCCTCCTTTCATGGATATGTTGAGTATTAGACCGTCTAAGGCGTCAAACGGTTCTTATATTCTGAAAAAAATGATATATTGCGTTTTCTATATAAGTTGAACGAAGTATTTACACGAGAACGTAGAGGACAGAAATAACCTGAAGAAGCGGAGCTAAAAGCTTTCTGAAAGAAAGCTCCTTCGGAAGCATACACTTCGCCTTTATCGCCAGATTTTCACCTTTGTAGAAGTAAATAAAAAAATCTGGGGATAACAGCGATCGGAAGGTTGTTCTGTCATCGGAGTGGCAAGTTTAAATATCTTTTGCCCAACTTATATAGCCTCACCGATAGAGGTATGTAAACGAAAAACAAATAACCGTCAGACCTTCTTTTTGTACTTCAAAAAGAGTTCTGGCGGTTACTTATCTATTGCTCATGCTTATCTGATCATTATTGCTACTGAGCTGCAACGGCTGATCGCAGGCAGGCAGCTGTAGAAGTGTTACCACGTTCTAGTGCAATGTCCAGTGCGGTTTGGCCTGATGAGTTCGCCGCATTTGGATCAGCCCCGTGCTGGAGCAACTTCTCAATAAGCTCGGTCTGGTCGGTATGAAATGCTGCCGAGTGCAGCGCACATTGTCCATCACTGTCCAAAATACTCGTGGATGCTCCATGTTCAAGTAAAAGGCGGATAACTTCTGGCGAACGTTCTCCGGCAAGAGCAGCATGTAGTGCAGTATTGGACGGAATAAAGGAGATACGGGAATGGGAAAGTGCGTCAACATCGGCTCCGTGCTCAAGAAGAACACGTACTGCTCCTGCTTGTCCAAAATGAGAGGCATATCCCAACGGAGTCAACCCATCCTGATTTTCAGTATTGGCGAGTTCCGGGTCAGTATCAAGCAGGGACTTCAGTTTCTCAACGTGGCCTTCCTGTAACAACTGGAATAGATGATTCATCTGTTCTGCGTGATTCATAGCGAATACCTCCATCGGATGGAATATTTGAATTACAGGGAGTCCTTATATAGCTTCTTCACAGCTTCCAGGCCAGGTACGGCAAAGCAGGCGAGTGGGGACGGCAGATCATAGAGCGGGAACCATCCGATCTCACCAATGGCTCCGCCTTCTTCCAGATTACGAGCATGGCCGCCGATCACCTTGGTGGAATAGAGAACGGATATCCAGTGTTCCTTCTGTTGCGGCTGGATCGTCTCCGCAGTGCAGAGCAGACTGTCGATGGCGATATCTAGATCCACTTCTTCCTTGATTTCACGGATAACAGCGGCTTCCAGTGATTCATAGGGGTCGACTTTCCCGCCAGGAATACTCCAGGTGTGCTGTTCGGGCTGACGATTCCGCCAAGCAAGAAGCACTTCGCCCCGTTCATTCAGGATCACCGCGCCTACGCCGATGCGGGGCGAAATTTCAGATTCGCCTACAGGATCTGAACTTAACTCCGATATGGACAACGCAGCTTGTTCGTTCGCATGACGCTGCAAAAGACCATCCACTGCCATTTTCTCGGATTCAGCAGTACGAGTTGATTGGAACGACAATGGAAGATGTGTTTGGGCCGACCATTCTTCCGCAAGGATACTCATCGAGATTAGGTCATAATGCCTGCCATCTCGCAGAACTGCAGAACGCTGGCGCCCCTCTTCCTTAAATCCAGCATTCTGGTACGCGCGGCGGGCGGCTTCGTTGTATTCGATGACTTCCAGCGCAATCCGGTTCAGGTTCAATTCGTGGAAGCCATACCGAAGAATCAGAGCCAAGGCATCGCTTCCGTATCCTTTACCTCGATCATTTTCTTCGCCGATGCCAATCGCCAGACGAGCCGACCGATTGTTCCATTCAATCCGGTAGAGCGCGGTGAAGCCAATGAATCGATTGCCCTCCAGCGTACGTAACGCAAATTCAAAACCGTTGTCTCGGCGGACAGAGGAGGAACCTGTCTCATCCGGCGTTAACGGAATAGCGATATCGGTATCCATATTGCGCAAATATTCGTAATCGTCTGTGAAGCGGGAGAGACGCATGCAATCTTCCGGGCATGGAGCCGCGAGCCTCACTTTGGAACCTTGAAAACCATTTAAATGACGTGGAGCCATGTTGCACCTCTTTTGTTCATGATGAAATTATTAGCTTCTCCCCATTATACTACGAACAGCAGAGGATACCGAAAAATGGAATCAAACAAGGGGCGCTCAGGGAAAAAGAGATAAAAAAAAGCAGCCATCGCGGGCTGCTGTACATACTTTATTTCAAATCATTCAGTAAATTTTTCATTTTTTTGTAGTGTCCACTGACCCGATCAACCATGTAGTTATACATAAGTTGATTCTCCGAGAGGTTCGCCATTTCCTTGTCAATGTCAACGTTATTGTTGTTGTTGTTCATGGCTGTTTCGTTGTTCTCGACAATTCGGTACTGCACAATGGAAGAATGGGGATCACTGATAGGGAAGTGTTTTTCATGAGTCCGCTTCATGGAGAGCTGATCTGATTTGCCATTCTCCACGATCCGTCTAAGCTCTTCCTGAAACTCTACCGTTTTCTTTTTGTAGTTAGGCGTGTCTGCATTGGCGATGTTGTTGGTGATGGCATTATGCTGAGCAGTCAGCGCTTGTAACAGTGATTCGTTACGTCTTGTCGTATTTGTTTCGATCACGGGCTCAGTCTCCTTCACTGCAAAATGATACAGTTACTCCTATAATAAAAAATAAAGTTGCACACTGTCAACGTTATCAAAGAAAAAGACAAGCACATGACGCAGGTTCCTCTGAAAAGAAGGACCTTACCTTCATGATAGCTCGTCTTAAATCTTGCCTTATGAATACATCGTTGAACAACCTCTTAAGAGGGACGATTGATGTTTTTGCCGTAATAGATCTCATCCATCTCCAGCTTCAACCACTCCGTAATTTCCTGTTGTTCCTTCTTGCTCAGCTTATCCTTGGTGTATCCGAACAGATAATTATCCAGATCAAATTCCCTCAGTTTACATTTGGTATGGAAAATGTTCTCTTGATAGACGTTGACGTCAATCATATCGAAGCTGCTCTTGATCTCGTCCGGAATATAATTCTGAATCGAGCCGATCTCATGGTCAATGAACAGTTTGCGTCCGCTCGTATCCCGCGTGAATCCACGTACCCGGTAATCCATCGTCATAATGTCCGTATCGAACGAGTGGATGAGATAATTCAGTGCCTTGAGCGGAGAGATCTCACCGCAGGTGGAGACATCGATGTCGGCACGGAAGGTACTGATGCCTTCACTGGGGTGAAATTCAGGATAGGTGTGCACAGTGATATGGCTTTTGTCGAGTTGCATGACCACATTATCGGGCAAAGGACCAGGAGACTCATCCAGTGATTCCTCGGGGATCTCCACGATTGGACCTTCCGAGACCAGCATCGTCACACTTGCACCTTGAGGCACATAATCCTGCTGAGCGACATTCAGGACGTGGGCTCCGATGATATCAGAGACGTTGTTCAGAATTTTACTCAGCCGGGCGGCGTTATACTGTTCATCAATATATTCAATGTAAGCTTCGCGTTCGTCTTTGGTTTTAGTGTAACAGATATCGTACATATTAAAGCTCAGCGACTTGGTCAGGTTGTTAAATCCATGCAGTTGAATGCGCTGCTCTGGCGTAATTGTCATGGTTGCAGTTCCCCTTATCCCATACGACATATCATCGCAGTTATAATACTACTTATACCCAACCTGCCTCGAAAAAAAACATATGTACGTCAATCTGGGCTCCTTCAACCGTGGTTGCAACCACGTAAACGTCAGAAGGGAGAGTCCTCATCGTAGCCAATATCGTTCATGCGTTCATCCTCGGCTACAGACTGGATATCTTCCGAAGTCACACTGATGATTGTATAGTCCTCGTTCTGTTGTTTCTTCACGGCTTTTTCCTTGATAAAACGGGGACTACCATCCCCGGCATCTTCATCATAGACGAGCAGAAGCCCGTCGCTTTTGCGCAGCAACAGGTCATCCCGTGCAGTGAACTGCCACGGTCCAATATAGGGTTGATTGCTAATCGCACCGTAATAGTCCACACCCGAGAGGATGGAACGGTAATACTCCTGCTTGTCTTCTTTCCATTGCTCCTCGGGGTTCTGAAAGGCAGTGATGATCGACAGTTTCAGATGCGGGTACAGCTTCTTCAGATCAATCACCACTTCGCAGGCCCACAGGTCCACACCATATTGTCCCGGTGTAAGCACCCACTCCAGACCATCCTCGACAAGAGGCGTGAGGCGTGAGGCAATGGCCTTCTTGATAAATGGAATACCTTCATGCTTCTGTCCAAAAATCTGCAGTTCATGTGCACGGTAACCGGTAATTAACAAGTTTTTCAGTGTCCGTTCCTCCTTTCAGACATGATCAATCGATCAGTCGATTCTTATCAAGATGCAGTTATTTCGCGGGTGGAGTTTCTGCACGGAAAGGGTACAGGAATGGCTTCGGAATATCCGTCTCGAATGACATCAGTTCATCGGTTGTCGGATGAATAAACGAGAGTATGCGTGCATGAAGTCCGAGACGGCCAAGGTCTCTTGTGCGTGCGCCGTATTTTCTGTCACCAGCAATCGGATGTCCGAGATCTTCCATATGCACACGAATCTGGTTTTTACGGCCTGTCTCCAGACGCACTTCCAGCAGGGAGAACTCGCGGTTCGACTTCAGACGTTTGTAATGTGTAATCGCATGTTGTCCGTCATTGGGACGAGAGCTGGAGTACATTTTCAGCGTTTTGGTTTCCTTCAGCCAGGAAGAGATGGTGCCTTCTTCTTTGGCTACCGAACCTTCAACAAGGGCAACGTAGACGCGGTCCTGTACATTTTCTTTCCAGTTGTTTTGCAGCTTCTGTTGTACCTCTTCACTTTTGGCAAACATCATGACACCCGACGTATCCCGATCCAGACGGTGTACGACAAAAATCCGGTTCAGCGGGTTGGTGCGGCGCACATGCTCTGTCAGTTGGCGATAAGCTGTGAGGTCGTCCGTCTTGTCAGCGGCGATGGACAACAGTCCAGCTTCTTTGCGGATCACAATGATGTCATCGTCTTCATGCAAAATGTTAATGCCTGTTAAGGAAGGAGCAGCTACAGCACCCTCTTTACGGATGTATACAATCTGACCTGGCGTCAGCGCCTCATTAAACTTCGTCACGACCTTCTGATCCACGGATACCTGTCCACGACCCAGAATAGACTTCACCGCGTTCCGTCCCGATTTCAGATGTTGCAGCAAGAAATTCAACAGTTCATCCGGTTCAGTTACTTTGTACTGGCGTGGTGGTTCCTGCTTGCGATAGTAGGAGTTGCCTGGTCGTTTGGATGCGCTGGCATTTTTGGGTTTGTTGCCTCCAGCTTTCTTGGGTGCACCCGACGATTTCGCGGCTATTGGCTTCTTATTCTCCTCCGTATTGCGTGATGCGGAAGCACCTGATGTTTTGGCAGATGAGAAGTTGGACTTGCCGGACCGTGCTGAAGATGAATCTGCATAAGATTTCCCCTTGGCCGAGGCCGATGTCTTGCCTGTTGGACGTTTGCGTTTATTCATGAATAGTAATCTCCTTCTGAACAGCCTGTACCGCTTGTGTGCATACGATCCGTTCATTTTCGTTATGCAGTTCAATATACCATTAACAGTCGACAAATAAAAATAGGTTCAACCAAACTGCTATGCATCCAATCATAAGAGTAGTGAGATTCATAGGATAGGGTATCCCATAGCATTGGAGGTGTTACTCATGGGCGTGTTTCTCGATATGAGAACTTCGATGAACTCGGGAACCGTTGGACAGCCCGGTTTGTCGCTATCAGAATCCCCGTCAGCGTTCGGCACCATTGGTCTTCAGACGCAGGGTGTGGTGAACCCCATTATTACGTTGAACGGGACAGTAGGTGTTACGGGAGAACTGGGGGATACCTTTGTTGTGGAGCTTGTGCGGGGTTTTTTATATGATCCTTTCTATATCATCTACCGTGCTGAAGGTACAATCGGACAGAACGGAGGTGCAGAATTTCATTCGTTCACAGCTCAGGATCTGTCTGCACCACCAGCACTGGAAAGTGTGTATACTTCGTTCATCTCGGGGGTGTCCACAGCAGTAAGAACCGGGCCGGAGATGTTATACGGTATTGCAGCCATCGGCTAGTAGTGAAGGGCGTATTATGACAGGCAGAGTGCTTCGTCATCACTTCTGTTGACGGCAGAGTTCGCTTCATACCCCAGACAACCCAGACGTACAAAGTAATGCAGCGACCAGTTTCGACTAGCGCTCAGCATGAAACCCCCGACTCAAAGAGCCGGGGGTTTTTTGTCATACAACCATATGCAAGTTTCGCTGCAACTCACTGATTCGAGGTTGGAGGTGCCTGAAAATCAGTTGGCACGGCCTTTCAGAATGATGTTGTTGGCTTTGCCAAAGTCGATGGCGACTTTACCTGCGAGTGCGGCTGTTCGCTCAGCAAGAACAACCGCGTTGACGCCGCAGGAGAAGAGAGCGACATCAAAGGTATGTTGATTCGTCTGAATCCACTCAAGCGTGTCCTGCATTTGATCATAGCTGTCGAAGGGAAGTGCAGTCACAATGTTGAGTTGATATGGCTCACGTTCGAGCGTGGCACGCAGTGCCTCGGTCTCACGGGTAACGAGAAGCACCCGCCTGCCTGCAAGCATCTGCCAGAAACGAGGATTCTGCGCGAGCTCTCGATTCACACAGGCATGACAGGTCAGTGGGGGGGAGATGCCATAGTGTGCAAACAGCATATCGGTCAGGGGTCTTTTGAGATAATCCGGAGCTTTGATGGTATTGTCACCACGGGGAAGAACCCCAACGATACTTGCACGTTGCAGGGAAGCGGCGACTTCGTCACGCAGCTGCATGTTTGGAAGGCGAAGTCCCTTCTGACCGAGATTGGCCTTAATGGCCCAACGCTCCTGAAGAACCTGTTCCGTAGTCCACACCGTTTCCTGGGACATAACGATATTCTCTCCATCGCCAACGCGTACAAGAGACAGCGGTCGCTCTTCGAGCAGTGCGGCTTCAAGCTGATCAAGCACACCATCCATTTCAAGATAGATCGAATTCATTCGAGTGATTGCCTCCTTTGAAAATTGAACTGCTCTATTCTATGTTGCGGCTGCAGAAATGATATGTACGTTCGACTCGCAGGGCACCATCTTCAGCTGTATATCAATCTATTTCGTTGAGAATCAGTGCATTCGTCCGTACCGCTTCTATTAACATTTCATACCTTATAGAGTCGGCAGGATTGGCAAGCGAGACCTGGATGGACTGTCAGTTACCAGACAGCCGGAAGTTGTGTTTCGTTCCAAACGACTGTTGAAACTATGAAAATGGTCGTTATCCGCTGAAATAATGGCAGAGTTTATGAGGAGGAATGTTATGTCCAGGAAAGTGGTTATTGAAATTAACTTCAACAATTATGGGCTCGACCCTCAGCGATTGACGAGAGAATGGCTGGAGCGTCGGATGAGCATTTTTCGCACATTTACATTGCACTGCCTTAAAGCTCAGACGAATCAGGATTTCCTGACGGTAGTGAAGTTATCCAAGGAATCGGGAGAAGTGATGCAGGAGATTCTCGCGGAACAGGAGCCGCTGCCTGCCAACATTCGTTTTGGAACCCATATTGAGAGTGTGCGAGCGATTTTGGCATTTGCTGAAGGGGCGGAGCACATCTATATTGCCCGTCTGGATTCGGATGACCTGTATCACCGGACCTTTGTACAGCAGCTATATGACGTGCAGCCACAGCCACAGACGATGGCCCTAATCAACCAGAACGGTTATTTGTGGGATAGCGTGAACAACGAGATGGCACCTGCGTTTCATCGTTCTCCGCAATTCTACGTCTACCTGTATAAAACAGCGGAGTACGCATCCGGGTATCGGGTGAAGCTGCCGGGCAGAGGTACACATGGCAATGTCATCGATTTGCCGCATGAGCTGCTGACGCCGCGTAACTATGTCAACATCGTGCATTCGAGCAATACGTCAGTCAAAAAGGTACCACCCAAAGACCGATTAAGCCGCGAAGAGATGGCACAGGTATTACGCGAATTCATGATCTGATCAGGGAGGGGTATATGCATGATTAAAGGACAAACGATTCTGGTTACCGGGGGCACAGGCTCCTGGGGTCAAAAGCTGACCGAGGTGCTGCTGGAACAGGACCCGGCAGAGATTCGCCTTCTGTCTCGTAACGAATATGCCCAGATTGCGATGCAGCGTGAATTCAATCATGACCCGCGTTTGCGATTCGTCATTGGGGATATCCGGGATTATCGGGCAGTGGAGGACGCTTGCAAGGATGTGGACGTACTCTTCCATCTGGCTGCGTTGAAGCATGTTCCGGTGTGCGAGGACCAGCCGGATGAAGCGTTCAAGACGAATGTGATCGGGACGCAGAATATTATTCGGGCTGCGATCCGCATGCAGGTTCCCAAAGTCATTGATGTGTCCACCGATAAGGCTGTAGATCCGATTAACGTATACGGCATGACGAAGGCCCTGGGTGAGAAAATGATGATCCGTGCCAATTGGCTGAGTGAAGGTACGCGGTTTGTCTGCATCCGAGGGGGCAATGTGCTCGGAACCAGTGGTAGCGTGGTGCCTTTATTCCGGCGTCAGATTGATGAAGGCAAGAGCCTGACCATTACGGACAAAGGCATGACCCGCTTTTTCCTGACTCGTACCGAAGCTATACATCTACTGCTTAAAGCGGCTGAGGCGGCCGTGGGCGGAGAGACATTTGTGATGAAAATGAAAGCTTGCAAGATGACGGAATTGGCATCTGTCATGTTGGAACAGGCAGGTCGTCCATCCTTCGATTATAAGGTGACGGGCATACGTCCAGGCGAGAAATTGCATGAAGTGCTGATCTCGCCCTTTGAAGCACCGCGCACTCGTCAATACGATGCACAGTATTACGTGATCCTGCCGGAGCACCCGGACAAGGGGCTGACAGATCAGTACAGCAACCTGCCTCGTGTGAACTTCTCCGAGTATCGTTCGGACAGTGCCATGATGAACAAGCCAGCGATTGCCAATTTTTTGCGTGCAGGCGGCTATATCGATTAATTGAAGGGAGGCGGAGCGTTTGGGGGTGGAAGGGATGGAAGAGAAAGATCAGCACGAGCAGCACGAAGGAAAAGAAGAGCCGCAGCAACATAATACACTTCAACACATCAATGACCGCTCCCTGAAGGCTGTTGTCATCGGTCTCGGCTATGTGGGTTTACCTATGGCCGTGGAGATGGCACAGGCAGGTTATCAGGTTCACGGGATCGACATCGATACCTCCAAGATAGCCAAGCTGAACGCCGGGCAGTCGTATGTCATCGGTATTGAAGATGATATCCTGCAGTCGCTTATGCAGACAGGACTGTTCACGGCAAGTGACGATTATGCAGCAGTGGCGCAAGCCCATGTCATTGTCATCTGTGTGCCCACTCCGCTGACTGCCGAGCATCAACCGGATATCTCTTATATCTCGGCAGCGGTGGATGGTATGACTCCTTATCTGGTGGAGGGCAGTCTCGTCATATTGGAGAGTACGACTTATCCAGGAACGACCGAGGAACGTGTGAAGCAACCGATTGAAGCAGCAAACGGCTGGCGAGCTGGAGAGCAGTTCTATGTCTGTTATTCTCCAGAGCGTGTAGATCCGGGCAGTGTACATTATGGTGTGAAAAATACCCCAAAAATCATTGGCGGCTCCACACCGGCTTGTCTGACCTATGGCAAACAGTTCTACGGTTCATTCCTCAACGAAGTTGTTCCGGTCAGTTCAACAACCGTAGCGGAAACGGCAAAACTGTTCGAAAATACATTTCGCAGTGTGAACATTGCACTGGTGAATGAGTTGACTCCGGCCTGTGAACAGATGGGTGTAAACATATGGGAGGTGCTGGGTGCGGCGGCCACCAAGCCGTTTGGTTATATGCCATTCTATCCCGGTCCCGGCATCGGCGGACACTGTATCCCGATCGATCCGATCTATCTGTCCTGGGCCGCAAGCCGTCAGGGATCGGAGCTGCAATTCATCCAGCTGGCGGATACAACCAATCGGCAGATGCCAGAGCGAGTGGTGAAGCGTGCAGCGGAGCTGCTGGAGCAGAATGGTGTATCTGTTCGGGGAGCGCGCGTTGTTCTGGCGGGTATGGCATATAAAAAAGACATCGACGACCTGCGCGAATCGCCAGCATTGGATGTCTTCCGGCTGCTGAGCGCAGCGGGTGCAGAAGTCGTTTTCACTGATCCAATGGTGCCTCTCTTCCGTAAGGATGACGGTACGTTGCTTCAATCCCGGCCTGCTACGCCGGAATTGTGGACATGGGCTGATCTGGTGATCATCACGACGGATCATTCGGCATTCGATTATCAGGAGATGGCGGATCAAGCGAAGCTGATTTTCGATACACGCAATGCAACAGCCGGATGTCACGGGGGAAATATTGTGGTGCTGGGCCAGCCAGTTCGGCGAGGAAAAACGGGAGATACCTATGGCGAATCATGATCGGGTGAGTGAACGCTATTATGGCGAGATTAATTCGGAAGATTCTCATGAGGCGACAAGAGCCCGTATCCACTGGATGTGCCGTGAGGCGACAGGCAAACGCATTCTGGACGTCGGTTGCAGTCAGGGTATTACATCCATTTTGCTGGCACGTGAAGGATTTCGTGTAACAGGCATTGATCTGGAGGAAGACAGCATCCGGTATGCCCAAGCCGAGCTTGCCAAAGAGTCCAAGCCAGTGAGGAACAATGTGGATTTTCGGATGCTTGACATTACGCAATGGAAAGTAAGAACTACCTTTGACACTGTGCTGCTTGGAGAAGTGCTTGAGCATTTTGCTCATCCGGAGATGTTGTTGGTCCAGATTCATCGGCTGCTGCAAGAGGATGGGACGCTGGTTGTCACTGTGCCGTATGGATATCATCCGTTCTATGACCACAAGCAGACATTCTATGCAGGAAGCCTGGCGATGTGTCTAATGCCGTATTTTGAAGTCTTGAAACTCGAAGTTCATCATAAATATCTATGTTGTGTGGCCCGCAAACGGCGGAGAACTCAGGTGCATATGTCGCCGACTTTGAATCAACTGATGGAGTGGATGGCGCTGGATCATACCCATTTTGCCGAGGTGGAACAACAGCATCTCCGCGTAATGAAGCAGCGCAAGAAGGTGCTGGACAGTGCGGTGGAGCAGGTGAAAAGGCTTCGCCGTCAGGAGAGTGGAGAAGTGTAACATGGGATACGAGTGTAACAGGATAGGATATAAGAAGGCATGTGCCTGAGAGATTAAAATTACTGCAGGTACACCGGAACTATGGACTTGAGTTAGTTAGAAAATAGGGGAACTTGCATGATCGACAGTTCGCAATACGCGTACGACAGGAAGGGGCTCAAAACGTGATCACCATCAGTCTGTGCATGATTGTGAAGAACGAGGAACGCACGCTGGCGCGCTGTCTTGATTCGGTTGCCGGCATCGCGGACGAAATCATCATTGTAGATACCGGTTCATCGGATCGTACGATGAAGATCGCTGCGCAGTATACCGACCAGGTCTACACGTATGAGTGGAAGGAAGATTTTGCCGCAGCGCGGAATGAGTCATTCGCCAAGGCCACGCAGGAGTACATCCTGTGGCTGGATGCGGACGATGTGCTGCTGCCTGTGGAACGGGCGAAGCTTGCGGTGTTGAAGCAGCAGCTGCCGTCCGAGGGGGAGACAGCGGCTGTGATCTTGAACTACACGCTGGCCGAGGGCCCGGAGGGAAGTCCGCTCGTGACGGACCGACGGCTTCGCCTGGTCAAGCGGGATGCCGGGTGCCGCTGGCATGGCCGGCTGCACGAGCAGCTCAGCTTCCCGCCGGGCGAGGTTATTACGGCAGACATTGCCGTCACGCACCGCCGCGAAGCAGGGCATCATTCGGCGCGAAACGTGCGCATCCTGCGCAAATGGATCGCCGAAGAGGGCGTTGCCCAAGGTCGCCTGCTGTTCTATTATGCAGGCGAATGTTATGACCGCAAGCGTTATGCAGCGGCGGCACGCGGGTATGCGAAGCTGCTGGAGCAGCCAAGCGGTTACCGCGAGGATCGCCTGATTGCCTGCGCGCGGCTGGCGGAATGTCATGAACGGCTTGGCGAGCCGGGCCGTAAGCTCGGCGCATTGCTGCAGTCATTCCAGTATGACCTGCCGCATGCCGATTTCTGCTGCGCCATTGCGGCCTGCTTCCATGAACGGCAGGAACCCGTCTCTGCGATCTATTGGTATATGCAGGCGGTGGACGTGAGCAGCCGCGATCCGGGTCTTCGTCCGGTGCCCGCGGCCTGCCGCACTTGGCTACCACATGCCCGACTATCTCTCTGTTATGCCCATCTGGGCAATTGGGAGCAGGCACTGATGCATAACACCAAAGCCCGGGAGTATCTGCCAGACGATCCGGGACTGCTTGCCAATCGGCAGAAGCTGGAAGTGGTAGTGCGCAAGGAGATGAAGGAACGGGAAGAACGCGGTGAGGTTTCACCTCGTAAGTAGGAAGACAAACTGGGACAGATGAGCACGAATGAGGACAGAAGAGTTTGAAGCGGTAGTATAGATAGATAAAATAGATTGAAGTAGAAGTGAAAGGACAACAAAAGCTAATTGTTGCTGAAGGGTGCGATAGGACGGATCAGTGAAAATAAGGGTTGGGTGGAAATAGAGTGTAAAGGACAATTGCCAGCAGAAGCAGAAGGTGCGCAAGATTAAGAGTTAAATAGATATGATAGATAAAGTATGAGGTTGTCATGTGTTTTAAGTCCGATAGCTACGATATGGTTAGGAACGATGATATTTAGAACAAGAGCAGCCCCGTTTGACCGAGGTAATCGGTGAGCGGGGCTTGCTTTGTGTTTATACTTCACACCGAGTGCAACGCGCACATCTTCTAACGTAAGGTGCAGTGAACCAAGCATCACGATGATCAGCCATGTAGCCAGAAGGTCGTTTTTGGTGCTGGGAATTTTACTTCTCGGGTGCCAAGCATCGCACATACTGGTCTTTCATCCGCAAGCTTTTGCACGCCCAGCCCCGTCCATCATAGATTTCATCATCAATCTTGAGGGTAATGGTCTCATCCGTGTATTCATTCCAGTTTTCAATTCGGAGTGTGTTTTCATTTTCCCATTCCAGATGGTTATTCCCGCGGTGCTCAGCACGATATATCGTTTGGGATGTGTAGTCCTCAGGGGCATTCGTCTTCTTCACATCGACCCACATCGTAACCCCGCCTGCCGCACCACCATAGGGCACACCATAAATCTCGGCAGTATACTCACCATTCTGTGAAGGCATGGAGTAGCTCAATTCTCCTTTCTCAGAACGGTCAAACGTGGAGAAGTATGGACGGAGCCAAAAATACAGAAATACGGCGGTAAACAGCACAAGCATCAATAATGTAAATGTAGTGAAAATCGGGTGTCTACGTATCCAAGATTTGCGAGAATCTGTATGGGATGAACTTGAATTCGTTTGAGTATTTTGATTCATCGGATCGAACCTCCATTGACAGCTTACAGTGAAATTTGCTTTGCAGGGATATATATGTCCATCTCTCCGTAGTGGTCCTGAGCCAGACTGCCATCAATTCTTTCGAAATAGTATGGATCACTCTTCTCATACCCCGAATGGCTTTGCCAATATTCATCAATAAATGTCCAGACACTGTCCAGGTGGTCGATGTTGATCAGACTTGGGTGGAAATCACAGACGAATTTGAATACAGCATACTGGTTGGCCGGCACTTCGATTCCATCCAGTTCGTTGGGGATATCATCCAGGTGGGTGACTTCCACAGAAGGTTGATATGTACTGTAATCCTCGTTAATCTCATTGGTGAATCCGATGTATACGTTGGGCTGCAACACGTTAGGAATTGAATGAAAGTGTTTACCAAAAAAGTCGTTGCCTGCTGCATTGGCCTCGTAGTGCTCTTCATTATCTGTATATCGAATATGGGATCGCTGTCCGACGAGTTTCATGGCTGGTTTTCGCACATACGTTGGTTTGAATATATATCCGTACGGAAGCATCGTAATCATGGACGAAGTCATACGGGCTGTGAATTCAAGCTCTCCAGCTCCCTGTTTGCGGTATTGCAGGGGAGTGATCCCGAAGGCTTGCTTGAAAGCACGTATGTAAGATTGTTCATGTTCAAAAGCATAATGCCCGCTGATATCGATAATCTTCCAGTTCAGGTTCACCAATTGTTCCAGGCTACGTGCCAATTTGCGTGAACGAATATATTCCCCGGGCAATTGTCCACTTACATGTTTGAACATGCGATGCAGGTGGAACTTCGATATATGAGTAACAGATGCCAGATGATCCAGTGTTAATTTGTCTTGAATATGGTCTTCTATGTAGTCGAATAGCTTATCCAATGTGTTCAGCAAATCATGTTGCATAGTAATCTCCCTTACTTCTGATCGTACTTACAGCAAGAAATGTTCATTTTTTCCTTATCCACGATGATATCATAACCAAGTACATAATTTAATGACAAGATTGGAGAAACCATCCATGTTAGCTGACAAAAGAACTTATACGACGACAGGCATGCTAACTCGATTATGGACATTAACAGGTAAGTACCGAATGTTCATTATTCTATTGCTTTTCGCCGCATTTATGGTCTCCCTGATTGAGGTCGGATATCTGGAATCGATCCGAAGATTAGTCAAAGGAGCTACGGAATCAAAGTTTTCGTTACTCTACTCAGGTTTGATGATAGGCGTGTCCATTGTAGTATTACGATTGATTGTAACCGCATTCATGACGTGGGTTGAGACGTTATTCCAGCAAAAAACATTATTGTCTGTGCAGTCCCTGTTGCTTGAATCCCTTGGCAACACAGAAACACGGGATCTGGCAAACTATCATACGGGGGATATATCTTCCAGAGTTTGGACTTCTGCCAAGGAAGCACAGAAAGGGATAAACCAACACGGCATTGAACTTGCAAAAAATGTGATACAACTGATCTTTGCTTTTGCTTATTTCAGCTGGGTGAACCTGCCATTGTCATTGGCTATTATTGCATTCACGTTGATCTATCCTCTTGTAACGGTAGGACTGGGTAGACGTCTGCAACGACGACATGATCAGTTGAATGCCAGTGCGGCGTCAAGAGATGAGATGCTGACTGAAATCATTCAAGCCCCTGTGGAGATCCGGAGCTACGGACTCGCGGGTTATGTGCACCAACATTTTAAAGATCGAATGGATCGAGTGTTCAGACATACGATGTCCGTATCTGTGTTACAACGTCTGTCGGAGGCAGCTGGACGGGTCTCGACGTATGGTGGGATGATTCTGATTCTCTATCTAGGCGGCATGCAGGTGTTGAACGGACATATGGATGTGGGAGGATTGGCGGCTTTTCTGGTGGCGAGCAGTCAGTTAACTCGTCCGATTGAGTCACTATCCGGGTTGTGGAATAATTTTATCGGTTCAGCTTCTCATGCGTCCAGAATCTTTGAAGTTCTGGATCTGGAGAAAAAGAACACGGTTGCTCATACCGGTACCAATGCATATGTACGATCCGAACCGGGTTCAGTGGAACATGAAAAGCAATCTAAACCGACCGGTATTAAGGTACAGCATGTGTCTTACAGGTATGCGGAACAAGAAGAAGTGCTAACGGATATTTCTTTTGTAGCGACGAAAGGAAAGCTCACTGTAATCACGGGTCCAAGTGGATGCGGGAAGACCACGTTATTGAAATTAATAGCCGGATTAGATACGCCTGTCACGGGTTCGATCCAGATAATGAAGCAGAACAATTCATTACATGATATGCATGAAGCTCAGACAGAACATGTCAACCAGGTGTATGTTCCGCAACAAGCCTTTATTTTCACAGGTACGGTAGAAGAGAATATTGTTTTTGGATTAGAAGGGATATCACCTGATCAAGTAGAAGTTGCAGCCCAATTGACTCATGCGCATGATGCCATTATGCGTCAATCGCTTGGCTATGGGACAGAACTTCAGCCACAGGGTGGGACAATGTCGGGTGGTGAGCTTCAGCGTATCAGTTTGGCCAGAGCAATGCTGAGGAATCCCGATATTGTATTGCTGGATGAACCGACGTCATCCCAAGATCCGTTGCACGAGCAGCGGTTGAATGATCTGTTTGCCCGTGTCACTACTGACCAAGGCACAACGATTATTGCAGTTACCCATCGATTATCGCTGATCGAACGAGCGGATCAGGTCATCTACATGCAGAAGGGACGCGTCCAAGATACAGGAACTCATTGTGAATTGCTGGATCGTCCGAACGGATATCGAAGCTATATTGCGGAGCAGGATGCGGAAGTGGAGGGACAGCATGAGTAACAAGAGTGAAGATACAGCTTTTGCAGATGACGTTGAAATGAAGAGCAGCCATGAGAAGCGTGGAGCAAACGAGGTGAAGGAAGATCGTGAAATAGATGCTGGATATAAATTGGACGAAAGTTATGTTTCAGATGATCCAAAGCAAGTTGTATCACTGGCAACGGTATGGCCTGTTATTGTGCGCTGGATGAAGCCTTATGGAATAGCTGTAGCGATCCTGCTCATTTTTATTGCAGCAGATGCGGTCTTCGATTGGGGACTTGCCTTCGTACAGGGGTTCTTCGTGGATGCCATTCATGATGGGGGACAGGAACAGCTTAATGCTACCGCGATGATTTTCATCGCTATATTGGCAGGATTTATCGTGTTGCTTGCGATGCATCGCTACGTGTTGGTATGGCTCAAAGAGTCCATGTACAGAGATATGTCTATGGACTTGCTGAAGTTATTAAACAGGATGCCGTATGCGTGGGTTCGCAGACAGAAGTCCGGAGATGTGATGCTTCGCATCAAGGAAGATACCAAGCATGGTGCAGAAGTGGTAGAAGCCATTGCAGAGGGTGTTACGGTTGTATTCATCATCGTATTATCACTGGGATACTTGTACAGAGCAGATGCGTGGGTTGCGCTCATCGCCTTAGTGAGTGCAGGGGTGATTTGGTTCACGGCAAGGCTGTATGATCAGCGAATTGTACATCTGTCCGATGAGGTCGAATCCAGGGAAGGTGAGTCGCAACAGCAGATTCAACAGTATGTTGAAGGAATACCTGTGATTCAAACCTATAATGCATCACCGTGGTTTCTCACACGATTTCGAACACAACAGCAATCCTTGAACCGTGTTGAGGCGAAGTTGCAGATGACTTTGAGCATGTCCGATAACGTAGCGATGGCAGTATTTGGTCTGGCTCAATTGGCAGCATTGTTCCTTATTGCTTTGTCAGCGGCTAGAGGAACCTTGTCTCCGGGTATGGTTGTTGCAAGTAGTTTGCTGTTTGAACTGGTGGTGTGGCCAGTGCTCGGTTTGTCCAGTCAGTGGAGTCAGATGCAAGCCAGCGTGGGTGCATTTGGACGTATCTCTGCATGGTTGAAATTGGCGGACAACAAGAATACAGACTCATCCAATCTCAAGCATGAGGAGCTTGCACAGGGTAGTTATGAACAAGATCAAAGGCACTCACACCAAACAACATACCAAGAGAACGAACTTGCTATGCTGCGTCTTCAACAGGTTACAGTAACCGATGAGGCCAGTGGTCGGAGGATTCTGGATCAGATTACGCTTAATCTGGTTCCTGGTGAATGGGTTGCGGTAGTTGGCGCCAGCGGTGCTGGCAAATCTACACTGTGCCAAGTGTGTGCAGGGTTGATCGAGCCAACGAACGGAAGCGTATTGCTGGGCAATAAACATGTTGCAGCGTATATGAAAAGGGATAATCAATCCAGACTGACGTATATGCCGCAGACACCAACTTTTTTTACAGGAACGATAGAAGACAATATCCGTCTGAGCCTTGACGCTACCTCGGACAAGGTAAAGCTTGCGGCAGAGCAGGCAGGTTTGCATGAATTTATTGAGGCCCAGGAGGAGCAATACGCTGCGATATTGCAAGAGAAAGGGGCCAATCTATCTGGAGGCCAACAACAGCGACTGTCGCTTGCCAGGCTATTCATGAGATCATCCGACCTGTATATTCTGGACGAACCAACGTCATCACTGGATATTCAGACAGAACAGCATGTGATGAATCACTTGCTGAATTTTATGAAAGACAGAATAGGGTTGCTCGTCACACATCGAATGGAGGTCGCTCGTCAGTGCTCTCGTATCCTTGTGATGGAGCATGGCCGAATTGCCGAAGATGGAACGCATGAACAGCTGATGCAGAGGAAAGGATTGTATTATCGTATGAATGTCAGAGGCGTTGCTGCCAATGAATGAACCTACACTGAAGAAGGCGATGGATACGCTGGAGTTCTTGAGTCAGGATCGGGAGGCACGTCGCCTGTATGAAGAGCGTCAGAAGTATTTGCATGATGAAGATTCCATGATTGAGTGGGCTACGGAAAAGGGAATAGCCAAGGGGATAGAAAAGGGATTAGTAGAAGGGGAAAAAAGAAAGGCGATTGAGATAGCAAAAAACATGCTCTCATTTGGGATTGAAGTTTCAGTTATTGCCAAAACAAGTGGTCTAACTGTGTCTGAAGTTGAGGCGTTGAAAGATTAGAAGCGTATCCATTACAAAACAGTCGCTGGATGGCTTAGGGTTTGTCAAGATTAATGCAATCGTTTTGTCCAACTAGGGCAGGACGGTTGTTTTTATTTTGGTGAAGAAGCTTCAAACATTTACAGTAAAACGCGGTTGCTCATTCGGAGCTGGGCCGTTAAACTAAAGGGAGCGGCGTTTGCTTGACGGACAAGTCATGAGAACGCCATTTTGTTGTCGAGGATGCGGCATATGAGCCGCTTTCGGATGTCAGAATCGGATCGGACCAAGCTGGTGGAGTAACACCGGTGATAAGTAAGGAGTCTTTACATGAGTGTGCAAACACCTACATTAGAAGAAGCGCAGGGTCTCCTGCAAAAATATTATGGCTACCCCGACTTCCGTGAGGGACAGAAAAAGATCGTAGCCAGCCTGCTGGAACGCGAAGATACGCTTGGCATTATGCCAACCGGGGGCGGTAAGTCGATCTGTTATCAGATCCCCGCTCTGTTATATTCGGGACTGACGCTTGTCGTCTCCCCGTTAATCTCATTAATGAAAGATCAGGTCGATGCGTTGACGACCGCCGGAATTGCTGCCGCGTATATTAATAGTACACTTAGCGGCAAAGAAGTGAATGATCGCATCCGCGCGGCGCAGCGCGGTGAGCTGAAGCTGCTCTATGTCGCGCCTGAGCGACTGGAGCTGGATTGGTTCCGCGAGGAGATGGGCTATTTGCCGATCTCTTGCGTTGCCGTGGATGAGGCCCACTGTGTATCGCAGTGGGGGCATGATTTTCGGACAAGCTACCTCGCGGTAGCGCCGTTTGTGGATAGTTTGCCGGAGCGGCCGGTGGTTGCGGCCTTTACGGCGACAGCGACGCCCGAGGTCATGGGCGATATTCTGCGGTTGCTGCGTTTGCAGGACCCGCAGACGTATGTGACCGGACTGGGGCGAGATAATCTGGCGTTTAGTGTGCTGCGCGGCGAGAGCAAGAAGGACTTTGTCCTGAATTATGCGCGCGAGCATGCCAGCGAGCCGGGGATTGTGTACGCCGCGACCCGTAAGGACGTGGACGATCTGCATCAGCGTTTGTTGCAGGCGGGATTGCCCGCAGGACGCTATCATGCCGGGATGACGGACGATGAACGGTCCCAGAGCCAGGAAGCTTTTTTGTACGATGATATCCGAGTGATGGTGGCGACCAATGCCTTCGGCATGGGGATTGATAAATCGAACGTGCGGTACGTGATTCATAACAGCATGCCGAAGAACATGGAGGCATACGTGCAGGAAGCCGGGCGTGCGGGACGGGACGGAGAGCCAAGTCAGTGCATTTTGCTATTCGGCGCACAGGACATTATCACTCAAAAGTTCCTGATTGAGCAGAATCCGATGGAGGGTGATCGGAAACAGAACGATTACCGGAAGCTGCAGCAGATGGTGGATTACTGTTATACGACCCGCTGTCTGCGCAGTGCGCAGCTGGATTATTTCGGTGAAGTGCATGACGATAAACCGTGCGGTACGTGCAGTTCCTGTACGGACGACCGTGAGCTGGTAGACATGACAATTGATGCGCAGAAAATATTCAGCTGTATTCATCGCATGCGTGAACGGTACGGTGTATCCTTGGTTGCTTCGGTACTCAAAGGTTCTCGTGCCAAAAAAGTGCTTGATTACGGCTTCAACTCTCTGCCAACCTATGGTGTGATGGGGAATCGGACGGAGCGCGAGATTTCAGAGATCATCAACGTGATGGTATCCGAAGGATATCTGATGCTGTCCGAGGGACAGTATCCGGTCGTTCGTTTGCAGCCACTGGCGGTGGAAGTACTTAAAGGCCAGCGTGAAGTGATGCAGCGTGTGGTCCGCAAGACAGCAGCAACAGCTTCGGGTACGAACTACGGCGGACGTCGTGGTCGCGATGCGATGCCATCAGCGGTCAACGAGACCGTATTCGAACAGCTGCGTCTGATCCGGCGTGATCTGGCAGCGAAAGAGCATGTGCCATCGTACATTATTTTCAATGATGCAACCCTGCGCGAGATGAGTGTGGTATGTCCACAGACAGAACGTGACATGCTGGATATCAAAGGGGTCGGTGAGGTCAAGTACCGCAAATACGGACTACCGTTCTTAGAGTTCTTCCAGAAGCAATCGGGCGAAGAAGTGGATACGGACGACGATGCATTTTACGAGTATGAGTAGGTATGAAAAGGTATTAGTAAGTATGAGTGAGTATGATCAATTATGAGCGAGTGTGGCTGGTTGGGATGAAGTGAGAATTGTTGTTACATTCGCGCTTTCAGGTCTTTGAAGTTCATGACTCGTAAAGCTTAATTGATTAAAAAGTTGATAGATATGCTTCGTGCTATTCGATGGTTCGTCCATAATATGGGGAAAGTGATTGGCATAGGTTTGAGGCAAAGCCTCAAAGCTCATGACAGTAAGATGTGGATATCGAGGATATCGAATTATGGATGGAATGCGAATGAGGTCTTTTACAAGTTGAAGTTGAGTTTGAAGTGAGTTTGAAGTTGATTATGGTGTCTCTGTGGTGTGGACATAAGATGGTGGATTGTCTTTCAAAAGGTGGACATGGACGTTAGAATTGGCCGACAGTAGACTGCACAACATGTGGTTTGGTTGTATGTGTTTTATACTGTATGTTGTGGTTTGGGTTTGGCGGGGTGTATATGTCTGTTTAAGAAGAGTGTCCACTCTTTGAAAGACAAAAGTTGGATATGTCCATAATGAGTGGAATGGCTATAACAAAAGAGGTTTAGATGAACAGCATCCGAGGTAGGATGGCTGTGCAGCTTTCCTTTTACCAAAAAAATATGGTCTGGGTGTCCAGGCAAAGGTTGTGAACCATGAAGGTTATTCTTTCTACATTAAATGCAAAGTACATCCATACCTCCTTGGCCTTGCGTTGTCTGAAGGCGTACAGTGAGAAGGATTTTGATATTGACCTGGCGGAGTATACGATCAAGGACCCGGTGATGAATATTGTGTCTGATCTGTACCAGCGAGGGGCGGACGTGATTGGGTTCTCGTGTTACATCTGGAACATTGAAGAGACGATCAAGGTCATTGATAATCTGAAAAAGGTTATGCCTGACGTGAAAATCTTGTTGGGCGGGCCGGAAGTGTCCTATGACACGGAATATTGGATGAACCGGATTCCCAATGTCGATTTCATCGTGATGGGTGAAGGGGAAGAGACGCTGCATCAGCTTTTGACGGAGCTGGAAGGAAGCAAGAAGTTCCACTTTGTCTATGGACTGGCGTATCGCAAAGGGGAAGAGATCATTCTCATGCCAGGACGGCCGAAAGCGGATCTAAATGATCTGCCGTCACCGCATCGATTTGAAGAGGATATCCCGGAGCTTGGGAAACGGGTTGTTTATTTTGAGACCAGTCGGGGCTGTCCGTTCAGTTGTCAGTTCTGTCTGTCCAGTATCGAGGTCGGCGTGCGGTATTACGATATTGAGCGGACGAAGTCGGACATTCTGTACCTGATTGAGAAGGGTGCGAAGCTGATCAAGTTCGTGGACCGGACGTTCAACATCAAGCGGGATTATGCGCTCGAAATGTTCAAATTCCTGATCGAGAATCATCAGGGGACGGTATTTCAGTTTGAAATTACGGCGGATATTATGCGTCCTGAAGTACTGGATTATCTGGCAGAGAATGCGCCGCCGGGCACATTCCGCTTCGAGATCGGGGTTCAGTCCACGAATGATCCAACGAATGAACTGGTAAAACGCCGTCAGAACTTTACCAAGCTGAGCCGTACGGTGAACAAAGTCAAAGCCAGCGGCAAAATCGACCAGCATCTGGATCTCATCGCCGGACTGCCGGAGGAAGATTACAATACGTTCCGCAAGACGTTTAACGATGTGTTTGCCTTAGGGCCAGAAGAGCTTCAGCTCGGGTTCCTTAAAATGCTGCGTGGTACGGGTCTGCGTCTGGATGCGGAGAAGTACAACTACACGTACATGGATCACGCGCCGTATGAGATTCTGGGCAGTGATGTGCTGCCGTTCAGCGACATTGTACGCTTGAAGCGGCTGGAGGATGTGCTGGAGAAATACTGGAACGCACACCGGATGGACCATACGCTGAAGTATCTGATGGAGCAGGAGTTCAACTCACCGTTTGATTTCTTCCAGGCGTTCGGGGATTACTGGGAAGGTCAGGGTTGGCAGAAGATTGGTCACCAATTGGAGGATCTGTTCACTCGTCTGCACAGCTTCCTGGAGTCGCGGAACACGCCGCATATGGATATCGTGCTCGGCCTGATGAAGCTCGACTATTTCCTCGGCCACAAATACAAACCACGTAAAATCTGGTGGGAAGATCCGCTCCAGAAAGACCAGTGGGCGGGTTATATGAAAACGTTGGCTGAACGTCCGGAAGACGTTCGTCTGCCACGTGTTGCCGGTGCCTCAGGCACGGCATGGCTGGAAAGCAGCGGCACGGGTCCGAGTGCCGCTGTGGGAAGTTCGGCTGCTGCCGGGGAAGACTCTGCCGCAGATGCGGCGGGTGTAATCGGCAGCGAAGCCGGGGATGCAGCGTCGCATGCTTCGAGCGACGCAACAGGGTCCGCCGCGGATGGAGCGGCGGACATGGTGGACGGCAACGCTTCGCGTGCGTTGCCGATGACCTCGGCCATGACCGCGCAGACGGTCATGGGTGCCCGTGCTTTCGCCGACCTTGGTCTCGGCGAAAAGGAACTGCAGAAGCACACCGTATTGGATGTGCTTCCGTTCCGGCTTGAGCGTGTGCTAGCTGGCGCCAGCCCGCTTGCCGCGAAAGGTCGGACGCTGCTGGTCGTTGTATACCAGCAGCATGAAGGGCAGCAGGCGCAGTATTACACGCTGCCGCTGGGAGAAGAAGCCGCTGCCATGTAGGTGCAGCGGCATTGGGGGAGCACAGCGATATTCCCGCTGTGCATCTCCGATAGGGTGCTGCGTCCATCGAGATGCAGCACCCTAACACAATTTGCATGGCAGATTGGCATTATGCAACAGGAAGAAGTGCCACGGCTTTGCGGTCGCGGCACTTTTTGGGCAGGCATCATGGCTATGCGCGGGTGATGCCTCCCTTGATGAGCACCGCGCTCCGTTCTACTTTTTACAACAGCATATATGTTCCGAAAGCATCGGAAGGTCATCTGATTCCCTAGGGGATCAGATGACCTTCCTTTTTGTTTTTCAGAATTTTAGCAAAAACATAATCCATCCAATCGAAGGAGAGTTTCCTATGAATGAACATGCTACTACCAAAGAGGCGATTACCATAACAAAAGGTTCCACTGGATTACTGCAAGGGAAACAATCCATGGAGCAAAGAGCCGTTACAGAAGGCATTAAAATTACGAGGATACAGCCGCAAAACGATCAAAGCATATTGTAATCAGGTCGAACGTTTTCTGAGTAGCTGTCATCTTGAAAGTACAAATGTGACTACTTCCAACGTTCAGATGTATTGTTTAGATTTGCTTGAGCGAGGGATCTCCCATTCAAGCGTGAATCAGACGATCAGCGCGATTCTGCTGAAATTCAATATATACGTCCCAAAAAGCAGACTAAGTTACCTAAAGTCATGTCTGAAAAAGAAGTTGCTCAATTGCTCAAATCCGTAACCAACCTCAAGCATAAGACGATTCTGTTTCTCACTTATTCGTCTGGCCCTTCGTGTAGGCGAAGTCGTTCGTCTTCGATGCAGCGATCTGGATATTGAGCGTCAGACACTTATTGTAAAGCAGGGAAAAGGTCAGAAGGATCGGAGAACTCTCCTCTCCAATCTTGCTTGGGAAATTGTGCAGGAATACATTACTGAGTATAGACCCAATCGTTAGTTATTTCCGGGACAATCTTTGGATCGGCATCTGACCGAGCGTAGCGTGCAAAAGGTTTTTGAAGAAGCCAGACAACGCGCAGGCATTGTAAAAAAGGTTAGTATTCATGCCTTAAGGCACTCTTTCGCTACGCATTTACTTGAAAACGGAACAGACCTGCGCTATATTCAGGAGCTGCTTGGTCACACGAGTGCACGAACAACCCAGCGATATACGCATGTGAGTACGAGGAATATCCAGCGTATTCAGAGCCCGCTGGATCGTTTGGATCTTGGAGATTGAGTGTTTCTATAAATCTCCCTTTTTCACCAAATTCTTCTTCGCAAATACCACTGCTTAGGTTATCATATACGTAGTTCAGATATCATGCAGGATCTATGGTATTTACGAAGTACATAAATTAGATGTTATGTGAAATCAGCGCAAATAAGAAAAATACAAATTTCTATTAAGAGACATAATGGGGACTCCCAGAGAATATTAACCTGACTCAAAGATGAAAGGAGAATTTGAGTGCGTAATAATCATGAAATAGACGATTTTATCTATCAAGCAGATGTTTCCGTTCCATCAGTAGTAATGATGTGTGGTGTGGCTGGATCGGGAAAAACAACATTTGCTCAACGATTAGAGCAGAGGGGCTTTGTACGTCTCTCTATTGATGAAGAAATTTGGGCTACAAATGGCCGTTACGGAATTGATTATCCAGTTGAAATCTATGAGCAACTAAAAATTAAAGCCGAGTTAAAGCTGCGTAATGAACTAGTAAATCTTTTGAATGAATAGCGCAATGTGGTTATTGATTTCAGTTTTTGGCAGCGGAATAGACGAAATGAATATAAGAAGCTAATTGAAGATGGAGGAGGAGAGTGGAAACTGGTTTATTTGAAAGTTCATCCTAATGATTTGCGTGAACGACTTCGCATTCGGAGCCAGCGATTCGATGCAAATGCTGCGTTTACAATAACAGAAGAAATTTTATCTTCTTTCCTCAAGGGTTTTGAAGTGCCTTCTGGAGAAGGGGAAATTATCATAGAAGCTAAAGAATAATCAAAGTGACTAATGTGTAGAGGTTTCAATGAAGGGCTGACATCATATAACATCATATTCACGCTTCGTGCTTGTCGGCCCTCGGTCCGCGAGAAGTGATCGGCAGGGAAGCAGAATCATCGGACACATCCGTACTGACTAACCGCATCGCGGCCGCTCCCGTTGGTCGCTTAAGTCAGTGGGACGTCGTGAATACAGGAACGTTATCTGTAATAGCCTAAACATGAAGGTAGGGAGATATAGAATGAATAGTAAAGTTCAACTAAGTGATGTGAAGCAGAGGGTAGATAAAGCAATTACAAAACTTTTTGAACGCGATCTATATTTATTGATTAATGACTTAAATGAAAGAACAATTGTCCATAAATATGCTATCTACCTTCAAGAACAGTTTAGTGAATATGATGTTGACTGTGAATATAACAAAAACGCTGATGAGGATAAAAACAAAAAGATGATTTACATCGTAGAAAAAGAGTATCGAAAAATTAAAAGGATTAAAAGAGAATTCTCTGCCGATATCATCCAAGACGATATAGAGTATATGGCATTATCAATTTTTCCAGATATTATAGTACATAAAAGAGGAGAGAATTTAAGAAATCATTTGATTGTGGAAATAAAGAAATCAACAAATAACAATCTTCACGAAAAAGCTTTTGACCTGAAAAAACTTGAATGTTATACGGATAAATTAAGACATAACAAGCTTGCATATGAATTCGGAGTGTTTATTGAGTTTGATACAGGAGTTCAAAACCCAGCCAAGCCTGTGCTGACCTGGTTTTAAGTTTATGAATGATCATTCTAAGAAGCGGCTACAACAGATAACATAATATTCACGCTGCGGACATACGTCCTTGACCCGGCAGTCGCCGAACACCCGAAATGCGTCGGGTCGTGAATACAGGAACGTTAGCTGAAATCAGAATAAAGAAGGAGACGTCATATGATTATAAACTCACTAAAAGCAGCCGCAAAAAAATGATGATAGATTTTGAAGAAGTGACCTCTCAGATAGAACATAAAGGTGAGCGTGGAAGCAGTAGAGAAGAAATATTTTCTACATATTTTCGCAAGTACATCCCTCTTAAATACGAGTTTTCAAGGGGAGCAATAATAGATTTGAGTGGTAGGCAGAGCAAACAACAAGACCTTATTATTCATGATGCTTTTAGTAGTCCTATACTTATGAATATGGATAGCACAAAAATAATACCGATTGAAAGTGTATTTGCTACAATCGAAATTAAATCATCCTTAAACAAAAGCCGACTCAATGAGTGCGTGGAAAATATTAAAAGTGTTAGAGGCTTACCCAAACATCCTATAACTCCATTTGTGTCGCCAACAGCAGGATTTGTATTTGCTTATACATCTGATACAAGCTTAGAAACACTTTTGGATAACTTAGTCGATTTGAATCTACAAATAGATCCGAATCATCAAATTTCAGTTGTTTGTGTACTTGATAAAGGGATGATTATAAATGTAGATAAACGAGGTTTCGACAAGATAGAATTACTGCCTTCAATTAATACAACAAGAGCTATTATTCGAAATTCTATGGGAGATAATCTCATTATGTTTTATTTAATTTTAATGCAGTTTCTAAATTCTAGTGTAATAACACCTCCAGATTTATTCAAATATGTTGAGAAGGAAAATTTAGCTAAAGTTCAATATACTATACCGAAAAAGCATGTGCCTATGGACGGTACCTATAATTTTGATGGGCAAGAAATAAGTATGCAGGCGATTACATCTCTTATCGATGATATGGATAGGTTTAAACGGATTCAGACAAAAAAGGCCACATCTACAGAAATCATGGAGTATTTCAGTGATAACTTTGATTCAATATTATCTATGGGTGAATTTTCGTCAGATAGTATATTTAATTTTTTTGGGAAGGAATATTTTATAGGACAACTTAAAACAGCTTTCCAACTGTACAAAAAAATAAAGAATGGTGAAAAGACTACCGAACAAGAAAAAGCATATTGCATTGAAATCGAAAAGGACTTATTTAAGCAATATCAAGAAGGATCTGACATCAGCTAACAAAATATTCACGCTGCGGACATTCGACCTGGGTCCGGCGTTTGCCGGACACCCAGCATACGATGGGTCGTGAATACAGGAACGTTAGCAGAAATTGCCTAGTACATTTAAACTAAAGGAGATAAAAATGACTGATAACTATGAAATTACGCTAAAAACGAATTTTTCTTTTAACCAGATACAGTCTGCAGTATTTTTGGCAAGGAATGCTTTACAAGTGGAGAAAAATAAAAACAATAGTAATGATGTAGTTACTCGAATTCAATATGAATCTTATGTTACAGGCGCGCTATTGTGTACAGTTGGTTATTTAGAAGCTACAATAAATGAATTTTTCTCCAATATAAAAGATGAGAATTATAATAACAATAAGAGATTGAAACCGAAGAAGAGAGAATTAATTAACTCAATGTGGGAACTGGGTATACCAAAGTCAGCTAAATACAGTATTTTAGAGAAATATCAAATCGCTCTTACATTAGCTGATAAAAATCTTTTTAAAAAGGGAGTTAGCCCTTATCAAGATGTATATTTATTAATTCAAGTTAGAAATGCAATTACTCACTATGAGCCAGAATGGGTTACAACTGAATCGGAATTCCCAGAAAAAATAACTGAGCAGGCTTTAGAAAAGAAACTGAAAAATAAATTTGGTTTAAATCCTTTTGCTAATTCGCCTGATCCATTTTTTCCTGATAAATGTTTAAGTTACGAGTTTATCAAATGGGGTATACATTCTTCCATGAAGCTTACAGAAGTATTTTTTGAGGAACTAGATTTGAATTATCCTATATCATGGCTTTTAAATAATGAAATTTATAATTTAAATCTTGAGTAATTTAATAAGGCAAGCAACATCAGCTAACATAATATTCACGCATCGGACATTCGTCCTCGGTCCGGCATTCGCCGAACACCCGACATGTGTCGGGTCGTGAATACAGGAACGTTATCTGGAATTAATATACAAACACTTTATTTAAGGAGAATTCAATGAAGGATAAACAGTTAAGTGACCATAATAAATTTGAAATTACTGATAAAACCTCAGTGGCCGAGCTTTATACTTCGAGTGGTATTATACGTGCATTGGTTCAAACTATACCAAACTTTGGAGTAGTGCTGGACGCCTTTTTAGCAAAGCCAGGCACTAAATATAGAGAACAAAGATTAGAAACATTTGTGAATTACCTGTATCAAAGTCTAAAAGAACTAGAGTTTAAAATTAACTATGTAGAGGCACAATCTGAAGAATTTCATGATGCTATTTGGACGGCAATTGAATCATCAATGAATTCCAGAGTAAGAGAACAGGTAATAATGAATGTAATGATTATATCTAATATCTTAACAGTAGAGAATGAAGAGAATCACAGACCCGAAGAATATTTAAAGATACTTTCCGATCTTTCCCCAATGGAGTCTAAAATAATAGCTATATTTTATAAAGTATATGAAAGTTATGAAGACGACCCATTCTCAGAAGACAACGAATTACTACGAGCGAATAAAATTCAAGCTCAAGAGATTGTTTCTGAAACCTTGAAAATTACGGATAAAGATGAATTGCTGTTCTTACTAAAAAGATTAGAAAGAACAGGATTGATTCGTGAAATAACTGGTAGCTTTTTGGGTTACGGTGGTGGACGGTACACTGCTTCTAAAGTTTTAATAATGTTAATGGATTATTTGAAAAAACATCCATTTCCAAAAATTGACTTATAGATAATTTGTTGAGCGGATTCAATGAAGATATTGACATCCGATAACATATTATTCACGCTGCGGACATACGCCCTTGGTCCGGCATTCGCCGGACACCTCAGCATACGCTGAGGTCGTGAATACAGGAACGTTATGGGAAATCCCGGTAATATGAAAGGAGCATTGAATGATAAGCATTGTAGATTTAGAAGATGAAGGTCAAATCTATTCTGTCTCTAGACAAATTGAGTTTTTAATGTTTTATGATCGAATAAAGTATTTGGTTGATTTCTATAATTACTCAATGAAGTGTTATTATGATTTTCTTGAACAGAAACATAGAGATAGAAAGAAAATTGAAGATAATATTGATGAAATTCTAAAATCTGCTGAAGATCAAAAAATTTATGTAACTGAACATGAAGTATTTATTTCAATTGATGAAGAGATTTTGGGAATAGAGATGAATTATTTAGAATATCAGAAAATGACATTACTAATAATTATGTATTCAGAAGTTGAAAAACTTATCGATAATTTGATTAATTTAAATCAACCTGCAGGAAATATTAAAACTTTGAATGATAAATTACGGAGTTTGTGCTTAAATAAAGGGCTAAATGTAGCTGAAATATCTTACATGCTTGAAAATTTTAATACTCTAAGATTGATAAGAAATAAATTAGTTCATAGATATGACTATTGGGATGATGAAATAGTGATTGATGGACGAAGTTACATTGGAATTAAACAGTTGACTGATTCAATATTAGAGCATCTAGTAAATAGTATTACCAATTCAATCAAGAAGTTAGAAGAGTGTTATTGATAATGGATCTTTGTATGTTAAGCTTCGAAGCCGGGACTTCACATAACATTATATCCACGCTTCGGAGCCTGGTGGCTCCTCGGTCCGCCCGAAGGGGATTAGCGGGGAAGAAGAATCAGGCGGACACATCCGCACCCACCAACCGCATCGCGGCCGGTTAAGTCGGTGGGACGTCGTGGATACAGGAACGTTATGTGAAATCGGTATAACCAATAAAATTTATTAATGAATGGAGATGTAAGTATGGCAACATGGCTAGAAGACATAATCCAAGCTTTTCATAATTTAAATGGCTTAGCGCCTTATCCAGTATTATATGAAGAAGTTCAAAAAATAAGAGACACACCCATGCCGAAAAGTTGGAAAGCTATAATTAGAAGAACAATAGAAACAAATTCATCAGATTCAAAAGTCTTTTCAGGGAATCAAAAGGATGACTTATTTTATTCTGTCGAAGGTTTAGGAAGTGGTACATGGGGATTGAGAAAGTTAAAGCAAGAAACAATATATGCGATTGATATTTCGGAACCAATGGGTACAGTTCGAGAAGAAACAGCAGTATATAGAATATTAAGGGATACCTATTTAGCAAGAAGCTTGAAACAGTTACATAATAATGAATGTCAGATTTGTGGTGAGCGTATAGAACTGAGTGATCAAAATTTTTATTCTGAAGCTCATCACATCAAACCATTAGGGAAATCGCATAATGGACCTGACATAGCAGGGAATATTTTAGTGCTTTGTCCTAACCATCATGTCCAGTGTGATTATGGAGCAATAGATTTAAATATAAATGTTCTTAGGACTGTAAAGGGACATGAAATATCAAATGAATTTATTGAATACCACAATACTAAGGTTTATAAGAAGGATAATTTCCAAGTGTTTCAGGAAGATACCGACATCACATAACATAATATTCACGCTGCGGACATACGTCCTTGGCCCGGCATTCGCCGGACACCCGACATGCGTCGGGTCGTGAATACAAGAACGTTAGACGAAATACCTGAAGGAAGTGAAAACCATCGAAATACAAATCATGAACACAGATCAATCAAATACTATGATCCTACATAGTAATGGTACCATTGGATATTGGGTTGATTTTCGAAACTCTTTGGTTGAAGGAAGTTGTTATTTTATTCCGTATAAAGACCGAACAATAGAGTTATTGAAGAATTATTCAGTAGAAGCATCTCAAGAAAAAGTAATCAATATTGCAAATTCATATGCTATGAAATACTTAGTTCAATACAATGCTGAGTTAGATTCATATAAAGCAATTGGTAATGTTACTTTAATTAGTGATGATGGAGAGTTAATAATAATTTCAGTTCAAGACATGGATTTCAGTATTAGTAACGAGAACTATGACATTAGAAATATAAGAATGAATGATTGGGTAACGATCGAGATTAAGGGATTAACATTATGGGATGAGGGTATTTTCTAGGAAGTCAGGTACTTCGTCTAACAACGTATTCACGAATAATCGATAACGCACCTTGGTTGTCAAGAAGTATAATCATGGAAGAATCAACAACAAACGCCCTAACCTAAGATAAGAGCTATCTAAGGGAGATCGACGTCGTGAATACAAGAATATTATACGACAGATCGGCACCAAAGACTTGTAAGTGATCAACCGCACGTCCTGTTGCTAGATGTTCGACATAATTCTGAAAGGGGATTCTAAAATGTATCTTTCTGAATTAGAAGAGGGTATTTTATCAAAAGACCAAATACATAAAATTTTGTTCAAGTAACACAAGTAATAAATATAGAACTCTAAGATAAACGGGAAGCGGCTGTCGACTAAGGGCCGGTTATTTCATGCCCCTACCATGGGGCCTAACTGTAAGAAGAGGTCTGACATTGTAGACTTGGAAAATTCCATGCCACAGAAGTTCATCGGTATTCTCAGTAACTTTGCGAATTACTTCTTGTGTAATATACTTAGTATATTAATATTATGATGTCAGGGTGGTTTTGTGGAATTGCATTTATACGAGCAGATCTATATCTATATTGTACAAGAGATTAAAGAAGGTCGATTAAAAGAAGGAGACCGAGTCTCTTCTGAAAAAGAGTTGGCTGAACAATTTGGCGTCAGTCGTATTACATCTAAAAAGGCTCTGGAGAAATTGGCAGATTCTGGGGTTATCAAACGAATACAAGGAAAAGGTTCATATGTGGCCGATGGTATAATTGGAGGACAAGAACCGAAGCATTATTCAGAGGTAAGAACGACCTTGGTTCCTGAGGATGATAAGCGGTTGATCGGGTTTATTATACCGAATTTTTCTGACGAGTTTGGCCTACAACTTCTTAGATCGATGGAAAAGCGGAGTGCTGAGCATAATTATCAACTTATTATCAAGCGAACTTGCGGGGATCGGGATGAGGAAAAACGCGCGATCGACTTATTTATTCGTTTAGGCATCAAAGGATTAATCGTGACCCCCATTCATGGTCAACACTATAATTCGGAGCTGCTTCGACTTGTATTGGATCGGTTTCCAATTGTTTTGGTCGATAGATACCTAAAAGGAATTCCGGTTTGTTCGGTGTACACAGACAATAAGAAAGCAGCCATGGATCTTACGCGTCATCTGATTAGCAAAGGTCATAAAAAAATTGCCTTTTTATCTCCGCCGGAAGAGAACACTTCAACATTGGAGGAAAGGCTGCTCGGGTATACGTTTGCCTTCACCCAAGAAGGAATGAACTTGAACAAAGATTATGTATTGACGAACTTGAAGGGAACCCTTCCCATGAACATAAACGGAACAGCGATTGAAAGTGATAAAGAAACAGTAAAGCATTTTTTGAAACAACACCCTGATGTAAAGGCGTTTGTCGCGTCGGAATTTCTAATAGCTACGATGCTGGCTCAGGTCATCAACTCGATGGGGAAATCTTTGGAGGAATTCGAGATTGTTTGTTTCGACTCCCTGAACGATTACCTGGGTCAACCCATCTTCACTCATATTAAGCAGGATGAGAAGCAGATGGGTGAATTGGCAGTGGATATGCTCATCTCTCAGTTGCATGGAACAGCAGTTCCCGAGCTAAACATTATTGATCATCGTATGGTCATTAAAAATAACAGGTAGGGTTAATACAAGCACAGCTCAACAAAAGCTAGGATATTGTTCAATGTGTCGAGAAGTCTCCAGGGGCTTTTCGGCACTTTTTTTGATATCAGAAAGTATAAACTTCGAAGCATGGACCTTCCTGATCTCGCTAGAAAAACGTCTTCTAAACGCATTCTGTCTTCTGTGAAGTAGCCATACATCAATGTCGTAATATTGCAATTGACACGCTACACGACGTCATATTAACATACTTAGTATAACTAGTGGATTCCTTATAACAAATTCACTTCGTTCATCATTTTCTGTTTTTAATAGTTCATGTCACCAATATTGTTAGCGCTTACATAAAATGTGGATTTATCAGAAAATGAAGTGGATCTTATAGGAATCCAAGTTAAACTAATGAATTTAACTTAAGGGGGACTTTGAATGAGGAGATCCAAAAAATTCGCATTTCCAATTCTTGTTTACTTTCTGGTTATGTTACTACTTGTAACCGCTTGCTCAACGAAGGGAGGCTCAAACGATCAGGCCGGAGAGGGGATTACAACGGTTACGCTGTGGCATGGTCTTACCTCAATTGATTTAGATAATATGAATAAAGTCGTGAAGGCATTTGAGGAGAAAAACCCTACCATCAAAATGAAATTGGTTTATACAGAATCCAACGAGGGATCCGATCAGAAGCTGCTGACTGCAGTCGCAGGCGGCAATCCTCCTGACGTTGCACTTTTCGATCGGTTTAAGGTCGGTACTTGGGCTGCGCAAGGTTCTCTGACTGACTTATCCTCGATGGCAGCAGAATCCGGAATTCGTAAGGAAATGTATTATCCATTTGCATGGGAGGAGTCCAGTTATCAAGGAAAGCTTTATGCAATGCCGATGGATACGGACTCTCGCCTGCTATTTTACAATAAGGATCATTTCAAAGAAGTAGGGCTGGATCCCAACAAACCACCACAAACGATCGCCGAGCTTGAAGCGGCCGCCGATAAGTTAACCATCAAGGAAGGTAAACGTTTCAAACGGATCGGGTTCATCCCATGGTATTCGCAAGGCTGGCTGTATACTTGGGGATGGGCATTTGGAGGAGAATTCCAGGACGCTGCCACCGGCAAAATTACCGCAAATGATCCTAAAGTCGTTGAAGCATTACAATGGATGACCGACTTCGGCAAAAAATACAATGTCGAGGATATTGCCGGATTCACAAGCGCAGCTGGCTCGGAGGAAATGGATCCGTTCATTTCCGGTCAAGTCAGCATGAAGATAAGTGGAAACTTCACAGTGAAGGGTATCGAAAAATTTAAGCCGGATTTAAACTACGGTGTTGCACCAATACCGACCCCAACAGGTACTAATTTTACGACATGGTCGGGAGGCGGGTCCGCTATTATCCCTAAAGGCGCCAAGAACGTCGCTTCTGCTTGGGAATTCCTCGAATTCTTAGGGAAAGAAGAGGGGCAAACGTTATTAAACGCTGACTCTCAAATTTCCGTTATCGATTCGGTTAACAACAAATACGGTTACAAGGACGATCCGATTATGAAGGAATTTATTAATATTTTGCCCAATTCACATAACCGCCCAGTTATTCCTGAAGGACAACTGCTGTGGAATGAGTTAGCTTCCGCTACGGAAAAGGCTACCCGCGGTAACGGTACTCCGAAAGAGAACCTGGATAGAGTAACAGAGACTGTTAATAAGGCTTTAGAAAAATACGACAAATAGGGTGCTCGGTAGGCAGGGAGCGAACTCTCTCCTTGCCTATTCATGAATGACAATTGGAAGGAGAATGTACATGGCGAAACTGGCCGATCCAGTTCAAGTAAAAGCAATTCCATCGGCAAGGAAACGAGCACTTCACAGAACTAACGTGATTGGGTGGCTGTTTGCTTCACCTTGGGCTATAGGGCTGCTATGCTTTTATGCAATTCCCATGCTAATGTCCATCTACTTCAGCTTCACTACTTACAGCATTCTGCAGCCTGGTGAATTTGTCGGAATGAATAATTATAGAGATCTTTTCCATGATCCTCTGTTTTGGAAATCCATATACAACACGCTTTATTTTACCGTATTTTTTGTTCCCTTAAGTATATTTATTGGTGTGGCACTCGCTATGATGTTGAATATGAAGGTCAAGGGTATGGCTGTATTCAGAACGATCTTTTTCTTACCTACTCTCGTGCCACAAGTGGCTCTGGCTGTTCTGTGGATGTGGCTGTTACATCCAAACTTCGGATTGGTGAACGGGATGTTAGCGAATATCGGTATCGATGGGCCCGCTTGGCTTGGTGGTGAGTCGTGGTCCAAGCCCTCTCTCATTCTGATGTCACTTTGGGGTATTGGGCAAGCTGTCGTTATCTACCTTGCTGGATTAGGAGACATCCCTGAGGAGTACTATGAAGCGGCGCAAATCGATGGAGCTAACTGGTTTCAGAAAACGAGAAAGGTAACCCTGCCTTTGCTCACTCCCGTTATTTTCTACAACCTTGTCATGGGAATGATTGGTGCATTCCAACAGTTTACTCTTCCCTATACATTGACCAAAGGGCAAGGAACTCCTGCAAATTCCATGACTTTCTACGTCATGTATTTATATGAGAATGGATTCAGGTATTTCAAAATGGGTTATGCCTCCGCAATGGCCTGGATCTTATTTATTATCGTTATGGCATTAACCGGAATTATTTTTATTACGTCTAAACGCTGGGTTCATTATCAAGGGAAATAAGGAGGAAGTAAGGGATGAATCCTACCGCTATCAAAAGAATCAATCGTGCGTTAGCCTATTTATGTCTAATTGTTGCTTCTGCATTTTTCATGATTCCGTTCATATGGCTGCTTTCGACTTCTCTTAAACCACTCACACAAATCTTTACATTCCCACCAGAGTGGATTCCGCGTCCAATTCTGTGGAGTAATTATTCCCGTGCTGTTGAGTATATCCCTTTCTGGACATATCTGAAAAACACGGCGATTATAACTATCGTTAGTACGCTTGGTGTGATCATATCCTGTCCCTTGGTTGCATATAGTTTTGCCAAGTTAGAGTACCGTGGGAGAGGTTTACTTTTCTTTGTTACCCTTGCTGTTATGATGATCCCCGGACAGGTGACGATGATTCCTCTATTCCTGTTGTTTACTAAATTAGGTTGGGTAGGAACATCTCTTCCACTGATTGTACCCCAATTTTTCGGAGTGCCCATTTACATTTTTCTATTGCGGCAGTTTTTCATGGGACTGCCTGATGCCCTGCGCGAAGCGGCCCGCTTAGACGGCGCTAGTGAGTTCCGCATATATTTACAGATCATGTTCCCACTAGCCAAATCCGCCGTTTTAGCCGTGGCATTGTTTCAATTTATGGGGAGCTGGACTGATTTCATGGGCCCCTTGCTCTATTTAACCAATGAACCATCTTACACGGTTTCGCTCGGATTGCAGCAATTTCAGAGTCAAAAGGGGTCCGAATGGGGGCTATTAATGGCCGTATCCACCTTGATGACATTACCTATTATCGTTTTGTTCTTTTTTCTTCAAAAGACGTTTATTAGCGGCATTACATTTAGCGGTATAAAAGGTTGAACATCATTTGTATGAATTAAGCTCCAGCGATGCGGAACCCCAGGGATGTTAGGACGACCATTCCGCGACATGGATCGGCTGTTATGGACCCACAGGCATCAATGGCATTATCGATCAGATCGCTCAGGCTCTGTTGGCTTGAGAGGCAGCTTTTAGATGAGGAGAAACATCCAGCTCGTGGTCTGTTCCCTAAGTCGTAAATGATTAGCATAGCCCCATTGTTAAAATTGTAAAATCGAAAGAAAACGTTATGCTGCACCTATGGGACGCAGTAGCGTAACAAAAGCTACATGGCCGATTGGCTTATGCAGCAGGAGGAAGCGCCACGACGATGAAGTCGCGGCGCTTTTTTGCGGGCATCACGGCGTAGCTATCGTGAAGAACCAAGTGTTGCCATCATGAAAGTGTGCTCGTGATGGCAGCATGAGCACCGCACTAATGCACGCGGTGCAACCCCATGAGGTACTGCCCCATTGGGTGCAGCAACTCATCCTGACGCGGCTTGCCATTGCATAAGCCGCGCTCCGTTTCACCTTTTACAACACTAAAAGCATCATTTAAATCGGAGAGAACAACATGATATAATCAAAGCAAAACGGATCAAGGCAGGAGAGTTAGAGAGCATGGATGATTTTACGAAGAAACGCATTCAAAAGATTATGGACCATTACACCGAAAATGCTGTACCCGAGCATGTGAAAAGTTAGATAAAGATTAGTTATAAAATCAGAGGAAAACATGTGACGTTGATTGAAGAAAGACAAGCCTTTCGAAGCGAGCAAAGAATGTCAAACCGGAAACCATTGAAGAGACCGATTCATTCTCTTTTAGCTGGCATTCATCTTTAAAGAGAATTTGGAGGCCACAGAATGGACCTGAAGACGTACCTAGCAGAGCATTTTCCAAACCTGACCTTAGAACCGCCTCTTTTCTATGATTGGGATGTTGCAATACGATTCGAACTTGGCAATCCTTTGATGTTTGGGATAAATACGGAGCATTACATGGAACGAGTATATCATCGTTCGCTTGATTTATTTAAGGCTCTCCATGGTCAAGAAGATGAGGTCCTATTAATAACTCAAGCTTATTTTGCAGATAAGCCTAAACACAAAGTGAAGAAGTTGAACCTGTATAGTAAATATATCAAGAAGAAAGAGCCGATTAGAGCCTTGAGACTTGAGATACTTTCAGGTTTGGATTGTGAACTGGATGAATTCCCAGACCCAAGGAACAACATGTATAGGTACTGGACTAAATGTAGAGTTGAGAACTTGAAATATAATCAGTTAATCAAAGCTATATGTAATCATGATGTTGGAATAAAGCCAATGATTTATCATAGGGTGTATTTCATTAATATAAGTAAGAAAACGATATTTCATATCTATAATGATAGAGGTTGCGATGTTATTTCAGCATCAAGAGAAGAGCTAATGGATATTTATAAAGAATTTAATGATTGGATTTTAGATTATGATCGAGACAGAATTAACAATGTATTTCTAGGATAATGCGGGAAAACCTGAAATTAAATTGATCATAATCCCTAATGGAATGGATGGTCGATGATCCAAGAAAGTTTTCAGATGTTGATCCCGCAGGGGTAATGTATTATTTGAAACACAGGTTTGGAAAAAACTTTAAGAGTGTTCCGATGTAAGGAGTAAGGAGTAAGGATTATGGATAAAAAAGAAAAGAAGTTTATCATTGCTATGATTGTACTTGCTGTAGTTGTATTAGGAGTTATATGGTACCTGAAAGTAGGCTATCTATTAAAGAAACCGGAGATGCCCGAAGCAAATATTGCTATTCAGACTCAAATGGTGGATGGTGGTGCGATCAGTTTACGAAATGCTGATTACACGGAAAATCAAATCAAGGTTGGATATGAAGTGAAAGGGTACAGTTTGGAGGAATACAACATTGCTTGTGAGCTTTATCGTGACGGGAATCTGATTTCAACTTCTGGCTCAACAGGTGGAGGTTTGATAGAACTGGACGAAAAGCATTATTACTTCATCGGTTATGAGAATATAACTCAAATGAATTTGCCTGAATCTATACATCTAAACGTGGAGATTAAAGTGATACCTAATGATTTTAGACAAAAATCGATAACTTCATCATTTGACGTAAGCCTTGATAAAGAAGTGAAATAGATTAAAGAGGGCAGCTATGTCCGCAAAGGTCACCGTTGTATGATAAAACCTTAATTCAAATGGTACTTCTCCATGACGGAGTTATGGAAAGTTTCGTATTCTGATAACTCTTGTACAGTGGAGGATTGAGGTACACTATATTGAGTTATCCCTTCAAGGCTGAATTTACCTAAGTTATCATTGATTAATCCATAATCACCAAAGGAGTTTTTCATCAAAAAGAGCACACTTTTATCACCCTTCTGCAGTTCTACATAGTCATCAACTGTATATTTGACGTCTCCTTCCAGGCTAACGGGTTCAATGATTGTCAATTCGTTCTGATCTGAAGGGAAGTCTTTGGGTTTCTTCAATATCTTTTCAATCTTGATGTTTGTATTGGTGTGAAAGGATTGCATGGTCCCATCATTAAATGCAGTAATGACATGCTCTCGATCTCTGAAATCTTCTGTTGCATAGCCAATGACGATCAGTTCAGCGAACGCATCCAGCTTATCTATTTCATGAAAGGTTAAGGAGTTGGCTGAAAGGTTGACGACTTTATGAATGGCCACGTCCGGTTTCGATTGACCACTTACGTAAGCGATTGCACCAGCGGAGATAGCTGATACGATTAATACGTAGACTAGTACAACCTTCCTTTTGTAAAAAGACATGATCTCATCCTCTCCGTTAGATTTAACTTCTTTTAAAAGCATCTTGCTTCATTTCTACTATACACATATCTGAAAATTATTGTAAATTAAATGTCTAGCAAAATATCAATCCTGAATTCAGAATCTAAAATATGGTGGCACCATGTAATTGATTTTGGAACAGAAAGACAAAATATGTTGAAGGACCTAAAGTGTGACCATAAATTTTGATAGAAGAAATTCAAGGAGGGTCTTATGAAAACCATCGTTTATATGGTAAGGCATGCGGAGTCACCGTATACGGAAGGAACGGAAAGAACGAGGGGGCTTACTCTAAAGGGCAAGATGAATGCAGAACGAATAACGGAAATATTAACGAATGAAGGAATACATTCCATTGTCTCAAGTCCTTATTCCAGGGCGATTCTAACCTTAGAAGGTGTGGCAGCAGCGTTAGAATTAGATATTCAGATCATGGAGGATCTTCGGGAAAGACATTTTTCAGATGATATGATTGCAGATGAAGAGTTCGAGCCTGCTTCGAAGAAGATGTTTGATGACCCTGATTATGCATTGCCAGGAGGCGAGTCGAACACGGTTTGCCAGAATAGGGCAGTGGGCGTGTTGAAACAGATCTTAGAAGAATACAAGGGTAAAAAAGTGGCGATCGGCACACACGGACATGTAATGACGTTGATGATGAATTACTTTGATTCGAGTTACGGATTGGATTTTATGAATCGAACCAAGAAACCGGACATTTATCGATTACAATTTGACGAGATGGAATTAGAGAACGTGACAAGGCTATGGAGCGAATAGGGTGAAAGTGAATAGACGAGAACGCTTGTTCATAATTTTGGTTACAGGTAAAATATAGATATTATTAAATATGGAAGGGATTGATTCCATTGACATTACAAAACTTGTTTCATGAAAAACCAACGAAACTATGGAAGGAGAGAATGGTTGAACACGGAGATGAGCTTTTTACAGAAGAGAGATTACTGATGTCTGATCAAGCCCTGGATACATATTTGCACCAATTAATAGCAGTACAAGAAACGCAAGATTCTGAGCGCATGATGAAGGCTGTAGAAGAAGTTGTGCTTAGGTTTAATGAAATGAATGAGGCCAATGGTTACTTTATTGAAACGATGGAACGTGAAGAATTTGCTGATTTTATAGACAAGGCGGCTAGGCTAGCTGGGTTAGACATCCAGGATGAAGATATTACGGAAGAATGGAGAGAGTGGTAATTCGGCAGAAAAGTGTTTTCCAATTTAATGATAAGGGTGATCAATATGGAACGAGGACTCATTATATTTTTGAATGGAACGTCAAGTTCGGGGAAGACAAGCATTGCGATGGAAATGAAAAATCAGGGAGACATTCCGTTTCATCATCTATCTGTAGATCAATTTCTGCATAACTATGATCAATTCATCGATACTACATATCCAGATATGAAACCAACTAGAGAAGTAGAGCACCATGTCATGACAGATATCCTGTTCGACCCCATCAATTCGTTGTACTGTGCAACCATTAAACTGTTTTCGGAAATGGGTTTGAATGTCATCGTGGATACGGTCATCAGCAATGACGAGTGGTTTAACGGTTTTTATGATTTACTATCGGATTATCCGATATTATTTGTAGGCGTGCATTGCTCGAAAGAAGAACTTACCAGAAGAGAGCAGAGCAGGGGAGATCGTGAGATTGGACTTGCCCATTCCCAGTTCGACTACATCTACTCCTATGATGAATATGACCTAGAAGTGAATACGGAAGAGCTTAGCTCAGCTGCATGTGCGGAAAAAATATTAAGTTATATGAAGTCTGATCAAGAATACTCGGCTTTTAAGAAATTAAGTAGAAGAGACTGAGACGGAAGAATGGCCTTTCTTTTTTTCACAGTTGAAATGGGGTGAACGCTATGAATCCAGAAGATCATATCCAACACATGTTACACGCGATCATCGAACAAACACAATCCATTATCAACGATAGTCATAAACAATCCTTCGGATCTCTGGAGTATTTCTTGGAGCACATTATAGCGTACCGGGATGAAAAGCAATACAAACGAGTGGCATATCCGCACACCGCGCTGGTTAGGGGAGTATGGAAATACGCCGGAGGAAGAAGAGCTTCTTTCAGACCTTTACCGACTGCAAGCATATATCACTGAAACATTAAAGGGCGGATAAGCGGCTTACGATGTCGCATTAGTCCGGCTTAAATGTCGCAAAAGTACATGGTAACGCGATGCGGAGATCGTATATACTCTCTTTATGTTTCGATAATGAAAATCATTATCAGTATTATACATAAGGGGGATTCATCATGAATCAAGGAACAAAGGGGCAAGCGGCCGGAAGCAAGGCTTATGCTGCCCACAAATCACGATTATTCATGGGCTTGATGTTAGCCCTTATTCTTGTCCTGACGGCTTGCGGTGCCGGAGCAGGTACAGATAGCGGTAATCCGTCTGCGGCTATGCCAGCGGAGACACCTGCGAATGCAGAAACACAGACAGACGGAGCTTTTCCCGTAACGATCACACACATGAAGGGTGAGCTGACGCTAAACGAAAAACCGAAGAAAATTGCGGTGTTGGATGTTAAGTTTCTGGATCAGATGTTAGCGGTTGGCGAGAAGCCGGCTGGCAGTGTTATCGCTGGAGGCAACACCGATTTTCCAGAGTACTTAGGCGATCAGCCGAGTGACGTACAGGTTCTGGGTACACGGGACGAGCCTAAACTGGAAGCGATTGTTGCGTTGGATCCTGATCTGATTATCATGACGGACTTCCAGGAAAAACAGTATGAGAGTGTAAGCAAAATTGCACCTACCCTGGTACTTGATTTTTACGAAGATTGGCGTGATACGTTAGCCACAGTTGCTAAGATTACAGACAAGCAGGACGAGGCGGAGACAGTGCGCACAGCCTATGAGGAAAAAGTTGCTGGAATGAAGACCAAGCTGGCGGAGAAAATGGGTGATGAAACGGTAGCTCTTATTCGTCCGAGAAAAGAAGGCATTCGTGTTCATGGTATCGAGCATCGCACAGGCGGCATTCTGTATCAGGATTTAGGCTTAAAAATGCCTGCACTTGTTGAGGGAATCAAGGATGATACCTCTGTTGAAATCTCAATGGAGAAGGTTCCTGACATTGGGGCAGATCGTTATTTTGTGCTGTCGGATGAGCTGTTTGCGGCAGAGGCAGAGGCGATGGTGAGTAATCCCGTGTGGAAGTCCCTTGATGCTGTGAAGAATAACCGGACGTATGACGTAAACTCAACATTGTGGATTGCATATTACGGACCTCTTGCGATTAATCTTATTGTAGATCAGGCATCGGAAGCCCTGCTCGGATCGAATTAATATGGACTCATATCTCTCGACAGACTTATGGAAAGAGACAGTGGAGGATTATTCGATTTTATTTGGTGAGCCGCCTGAACATAGTGTCCGTACCATTGCTCTAAGTGAGTTGCATGACGAAGCGGCATGCCGAGAGTATATCGGTTGGTTTCAGGAGTACATCGATGCGCCTGACATGAAGGTTGCCGCGTCGATGTTAGCCAAACGGATTGGTTATCTGTGGACCGCTCCACTGGTGACCGCGATGACTTTTCATCATCAGCATGTTTCATTTCAGCTGGAGAACAGCTTTCTCTATCATCCGGCGCTCTCAGATCATGAGGGCGGTACACGATTTCCTTTTCTAGCGGTGAATGGACTTCAGGCTGAAGGACTAACGGGAGACAGGGCAGTGTGGCGGGAAAAGGTGGTCGAGGAGATGTTTGCGGTACAGCTTACACCCCTGTTAAAGACGCTTGCTGCAATTGCACCACTTTCGATGAGTATTCTCTGGGAGAATATCATGGTACGTATCGGCCGATTATTCGCTCCTGATGAAGCCGAGACTGAGCAGGAAAGTAAGATCATTCGAGAGGACTTTTCATATCTGACGCAGGTGGCATCAGGGGAAGTGTTTGGCGAGAGGAAGAATCCGTTAACCCGCTTCACCGATTGTAAGGACAATGTTCATGTTGCCAAAAGCGAGCGAATTACCTGCTGTTTCTATTACCAGATGTCAGGCGAATATTGTCTCAAATGTCCGAAAATTGACAATGAGAAAGAATCTCAACTAAAATGACAACAGCAACAACTTTACCTTTGCTATTGTCAGGAGATGAGAAAAATGCCGCTACAAGAACAGACAAGTCTATGGAGTGATACGACGATCAAGATGCTTGACGGGTATAGCGGTACTTTGCAGACAGGCAGTGTTCTTAGCGAAACTGAATTAACTTCAAATGTGTTGCTGCTGGCATATGGAGGGGAAGGGGAGCTTGCAATGGATGGCGAGGGTTGCCACATTGGAGCTTCTTTTGCTGGTCATGTGGTGAAGGGATCATCCTTTACGCTGACGGCCAGATCAGACGAACTTTATTATATCGTAATCATGTACGAGGCTTCTTCTATGGAAGGAGCCTCTCATGCTATGCCCTCGTATCGCAAACATCCGCTGCAAAATTCATTTATTCAGAACCCTGTGACTCAAGCCGAATGGATTCAGAATGCGGAAAAAATCGTTGCCAAATGGCGTCGTGGAGAAGGACTGGAGCGGTTTCATGCCAATGCGTTGCTTCAGGTGATGATCTACGAACTGATCATGGAGTATGAACGTGGTCAAGGCGGAGCAGAGTCAGACATGGTGGATGTAGTCGTGTCATATATATCATCGCATTATCGGCAGAATCTGGAGCTTAAAGATCTGGCAGCCCTCGCTGGATGCAGCGTAAGACAGTTGCAGCGACGATTCAAACAAGAGAAGCAGCTTGGACCGATGGAGTACGTCATCCAGCTACGGATGGAGAATGCATCGCGGATGCTGCATCATACGGATGCTCCCATTGGAGAAATTGCTGACAAAATGGGCTACCGTGATATGTATTATTTCAGTAGGGCATTTAAGAAATATTATGGCGTTCCTCCGCTACGTTATCGGCTTGCTGCTGCTTCGGAAACCGATGCAAACTATACTCAATCCTTGCTGCGGAACCGCATGGCTTCTTCGTACGAGTCGGACCAAGGCCCGGTGATATGCCATATGCGAGGTGAATATCCTGTCACCCGTTCTCCACAGCGTATCGCTGTACTTGATGTGCAATATGCGGATCATCTGCTTGCGCTTGGGTTATCTCCAGCAGGAAGTGTGGGACTAGGAAGTGCAACGTTCCATTTCCCGCAATATATCAGGGCAGGACTTCAGGATACCGAGTTACTCGGAACGTATGAGTACCCCGATCTGCTTGGTGTGGAACAACTGTCCCCGGATCTGATTATTTGCACCGAGGTACATGATCAGCACTATGAACGGCTATGTGGGATCGCTCCAGTTCTCATGTTTAAGCGCAATGAAAGCTGGCAGACCATTCTAAGCCTGTTTGGTGAACTGACAGGTAAACGAGCAGAGGCAAAACGTATACTTGCGGATTATCATCGACGAACCACATTGCTGTCCGAAGAACTTGCTCCAGTACTGGCAGGTAAGAGTGTGGCCCTGATTCGTCCGCTGGATTCTCTGGTTCGCGTACATTCTGCCTCTCATCGTACTGGTGCTGTGCTGTACCGTGATCTGGGTCTGCCTGTTCCGTTATTTGTGGCAGATACCGCCGACACGGCGTATCATATCTCCGTTGAGAGACTACCGGCTGTGCATGCGAGCCACTACTTTTTGCTTAGCAATGAGATCATGCAGGAGGGTATATCCGCGACAGAGCAACGTGTCTGGGGGATGCTCGATACGGATGAGCGACAGCAAATACACTCCGTAGATGCCGCAACATGGATCGGTTGTTATGGGCCAACAGGCATCAATGGCATTGTGGATCAGATCGCTCAGGCTTTGTTGGCTTGAGCAGGTGGTTGCCTTCGCCAGTCCGTTTGCAGCGAAAGGTGGTACGCTCTACCTTTTAAAAAGTGGATAGGTTCCAAAGCATCAGAAGGTCGTCGGATTCCCTACGGGATGAAGAGGGCCTTTTTGTTTTATTACTATAACGAAAGGTTCCACTGCATACTCGCATCCTGTACAACCCTCCATATATTCAGCGTATTCAAAGCCCATTGGAGCGTATGGATAAGGGTATCAGAAAACTAATAAATATCCCTTATTAGCCAACTCACCTTCGCAAATGTAACAATATGGGTTAATATATACGTAGTTCAAGTGCTATTAGATGGGATATTTTTTCATTTTTTAAATACAAAGATTAGATATTATATGAATTCAATTATACAATTACGAGGTGATTCAATGAAAAAGAATATAGCAATAATCACACTAATAGTTGGATTGATAATAAGCATGTACTTCAACTATCAATTCAAAGCGTACAAAGACAATCAAGAAGTTGATTACACGGTTAAACTGAATCATGGAACTGAAATTGGTATAAAAGAATCCATCTACAATTTAGATGATGTGATAAAAAGCTTAGAGGACGGCTCTTCGAAGGAAACAGTCATACACGCATTAGGAAGTGTGGCGGTATCTTTGAAAGTGGGTGAAGAATCATTCGTCTTTCTGAATTCCGACTTCAGCGAAGATCAATTATCATCAACTGATTTAATCTATAATGTGTTTAGAGATATGTATACGTATATAAGAGTAGAAATCATAGACGACATTTTATCAAATAAGGTATCGCTAGAGAAAGAATCGAGAAATCAACTGATTAAGGATATAGGAGTGCTTAAACAAGATTTGGAGTATATTGATAGTCAATTTAACGAGGATATTCTGAAAGAACAAAGTCCTAAGTGGATTGAAAACAAATGGAAAGAGTTAATTGGAGAGATTGTAAATAGAAATGCGGATTATAAGTTATATGAAAGAATGAAAATGAAATACAATCTATAAGTAGTTTGTGGAAGGTAATTTACATCTAAATAACAACATATCTACGCTTGTTGCTTTCACTTCTTGGTTTGCCGAGGGTATTCGAAGAAGTGGAGTCAGCAGGTAACCCTGCACTACCTTACTGAATTGCAACAAATAACTGCACTCTTAAGGTAGTGAGAGTTTACATAAAAATAGAGGATATATCTTGATATACGTCTAAGGTAGAAGGAGAGAATGTAAATGAACAACATAAATTCTCATCATTGCAACCTAAATATAAGGTATGATCTGCCTGATGAGGTATGGGATAAAGTTTCTAAAGTATATGAGAATATGCCAGGCTGGATTGGTTATAAAAGTGGAATTCCATATTGGTTTGGAACTGACGAGGATGATGTTTTTATTGAAGCATCCGTTGAACCAAGTGGATTATCATTTTATGCACAGATGAATAACGATGATTGGACTTCTTGGATAGAAACGTTCAAATTAGAAGTGTCAAAAGTGTTGGGTTTTGATGTTGGTGAATCTGAAGATGGATATATGTGATGAAATAAGGAGGATCTCATGATGAGTGAATATGGTACATTACATGAGTCAAACGGTCGTTATGCTTTGAGGTTTGAACGATTTCTTCATCATAATCCAGAAGATGTTTTCCTTATGATCACGAAGCCTAGTTCCTTCGCCCAATGGTATCCTTTCGCAACAGGAGAGATGGATCTCAGACTTGGTGGCAAGATTGCCTTCGATGATGGTGAAGGAACGACATATGAGGGGACCATTACAGAGTTAGAAAAGCCATATGTATTTGGTTTCCGTGAAGTTGATGATCTGATTAACATTTCATTGCAGGCAGAAGATAAAGGTTGTCGAATGATCTTTACCCATACGTTTAACGATAATTCATGGGCAGTGAATACCGCTGCAGGATGGCATAGATGTCTGGATGTATTGGTTCGAATTATCAATGGTACAACCATTCAGTGGCATGATAACTCCACTAAGCTGCGTGAAATCTATAGTGAAGCATTTAATATGGAAGGTTAACAGAATAAAAAAGTTATTCCAATATAACAACCCACCCAATGTTGACCGCCATAGGTGGGTTGTTGTCGTGACTAAGGGTTTGTGAATACAGATAAGTTATCTGAAACCGACAAGATTGGGGGAGAAGAATATAAAACGTCTTATCATCCATACCTCAGAAATCTAGCATTTCGACTTAGTTATGAAGATCTTAAAAACAGTGTAAGCTGGCTTCAAACAATCGAAATAGATCCTGTTCCATTTGGAAAACACGATTCAATACATCCATCCATTTATCAGACCAAAGCATTAAAAGTAGGACCTGCAGAATATAAATTGAAGTCGGCATCAATCAAAAACAAATTCGAACGGTAAAAACAGGCTCAATTGTATGGACTGCAGATGTATTAACAACGATCATGGAACCAGGCAGTGAAACACTAAGAAATAGGAGGGTTCATATGAAAGCTGTGATTTGCACAAATTACGGACCGCCAGAAGTGCTACAGATGAAAGAGATGGAAAAGCCTAAACCGAAAGACCATGAGGTTTTAATTAAAGTTTTTGCAGCCACTGCACATATTGGTGATACCCGTATTCGAAGAGCTGATCCATTCTTGGTGAGACTTGTATTCGGCATGCTCAAGCCCAGGAAAAATTTAATACTTGGCCTGGAAATATCCGGTGTGATTGAGTCGGTAGGGAAAAACGTACAATCCTTTAAGGAAGGAGACAAGGTCTTTGGGCTTACAGGGTTTTGTGGGGGTTATGCCGAATACATTTGTTTACCTGAAAAAGTGAAAAACGGAACCGGTGAAAAAAAAGGAATGGTTGCAATAAAGCCCAACCATTTATCCTACGAAGAAGCTGCGGTCGTTCCATCGGGAGGGCTTACAGCTTTGAAAAATTTGCAAAAAGCAAAAATAAAGCCAGGTCAGAAAATTTTGATCAATGGAGCATCCGGCAGTCTTGGGACGTATGCAATTCAACTTGCGAAATACTATGGGGCAGAAGTCACAGCGGTGTGCAGTAAAAGTAATTTTGGATTGGTAGAATCTATAGGAGCAGATAAACTAATCGATTATACCGAAGAAGACTTTACAGCCTCAGAAACCAAATACGATATTGTTTATGATGCCGTAATAAAAGCCAAACCCTCACAATGCCAAAAAATCCTAACGCCAAATGGTGTCTTTCTAAACAACAGTCGACTTCCGAAAATGGAAGTAGCCGATTTACTCTTTCTCAAAGAGTTGATCGAGGAAAACAAACTAAAACCGATCATCGATCGAACCTATGCTCTTGATGAAATTGCGGAGGCCCACAGATATGTGGATACCGGGCGCAAGAAAGGAAATGTGGCAATAACGGTAAGATAGAATGAAGGGTTTATAGAAATACTGCTTTACGCTGACGGAGGTTATTGCGATCAATACGGACAAGATTCATCACATTAATCGTTCCTATTGGGATACAAGAGGAAATGAGTTTTTAGGCGCGATCGTGCTTCCTCTGTACGGAGCGTTTGTCTCGGAAGCGAAATACCGTCTATTTGGAGATGTCTCTGGGACAAAGGTACTGGAGATCGGCTGTGGAAACGGTCAATCCTTGCAGTATCAAGGTGAGCGGCAGGCAGCTGAACTATGGGGCATCGATTTATCCGCGCAGCAGATCGAGAAGGCACGGCAGCATCTGGCGGAGCGCGTGGCGGAGCGCGGAATTTCGGCGAGGCTGATCTGCTCACCCATGGAAGAAGAATGCGGTATACCGAAGGAATACTTTGACTATGTTTACTCCATCTATGCGATAGGCTGGACCACCGACCTCGAAGGAACGTTCAGCCGGATTGCTTCCTATCTCAAAAAAGACTGTATCTTCATTTTCAGCTGGTCTCATCCCATTCATAGATGCGTCATCGAAGAGAACGGAAAGTTCGTGTTCAGCAAAAGTTATTTTGATGAATCCTGGTGCGCCGTGGCTCCCGAGTTTATCCAAGGTGAACTCACTTTATCCGACCGCAAGATGTCCGCCTACATCAATGCATTGGCAAAAGCCGGGTTCGCAATCGAGCAGATGGTGGAGGAAACCGACGAAGAAATCATGAGGCTGCAGGGCGAGGACAATGATCTTACCCAAAGAGCGAAGATGTTTCCCGTCACTTTTGTGATCAAAGCAAGAAAGTTGTAGGCTTAATGGTAAAAGGATGGGTTGCCCCCGAAATAACTGCAATCTGAATATCCGGTATGATCTGCCTGACGAAGATGGAATAAAGTAGGCCCATAAGGGAGTGTAAGGGGAATGTCATAGAGGTGAAAACTCATTGGTATTATCCCCTCATGGTAGACAGTGAAAAAAGAGATCATGTTACTCAAACACTTGAAACCGGAGGGGATTATTGTTATGCCAGCGAAAAAAGGATTTTTCTTTTAACCATATACAGTCTGCCAAAGACAGCTAAATACAGTATTTTAGAGAAATATCAAATCGCTCTTACATTAGCTGATAAAAATCTTTTTAAAAAGGGAGTTAGCCCTTATCAAGATGTATATTTATTAATTCAAGTTAGAAATGCAATTACTCACTATGAGCCAGAATGGGTTACAACTGAATCGGAATTTCCAGAAAAAATAACTGAGCAAGCTTTAGAAAAGAAACTGAAACATAAATTTGGTTTAAATCCTTTTGCTTCTGATTGCCATTTTCTTTCCTAGAGCGCTTTTTGATGACAAGTATCTGAGTGATTTAAGTCAATTTGTTAAGCAAATGGCTCCGAAATCCATTCCTTAATTTTTTCTTAGCAGTAAATCTTAACTTAAAAAAACGTTAACGGATGTGAATTCATCTGGCTAACGTCTTTTTTTATTGAACGGTCAGGAATAAATACTTACACTAACTTAACATTTACTTATAATAACTTGCAAACACTCAAAATTACGCTTATAATTACTTAAAGGAGGTGCATGTATTGTGTATCAAGAGGAAAGATTGTTAAAAATACTCGAATACTTGAAACAACACCAATCGATGAGTGTTACAGATATATGTACGCTGTTTGAAGTATCAAGGGATACTGCACGAAGGGATATTGTTAGATTAGTACAAGAAGGCGTTGTGATTCGAACTCATGGGGGGCTATCGTTACCTGAGTTACAGAAAGAAATGCTCTCTTATCAGGATCGTTTGATTGATGAATCCGAGAGTAAGAAAAAAATAGGGAAGTTTGGGGCAAAACTTATCCAAGACCATGAGACTGTGATTTTAGACGTATCAACCACGGTGCAATTTGTAGCGGAACAAATTAGCGCAAAAAATTGCACGGTGGTCACGCACTCCATTGATAACGTAGGGATCTTGTCCAATCGAGAGGATCTCCAAATCTATATACTCGGTGGTTACTTGAATGTAAAGCACCGCTTTTTATATGGCTCTTCCATTATCGATAAACTAAGTGAAATTCGTGCTGATAAAGCCTTCATTGGAGCATCGGCGATCCGGTCTGATGGACTCTATTATCCATATGAAGAAGATGCCCGGGTAAAGAAAGAAATGGCCAGAAGATCTGATCAGGTTATCGTAGTAGCCGATCACACAAAATTTATTGGCAAATCTATTCATCGGCTGGACTTTGATTTCGTTGACATTTTAGTCACAAATCAGGAACTCCCGAGTGAGATCAGAGAAGTTCTGGATCAGAAGAACATCACTGTTATTGAGTGTCAGGAAGAAAATGAAGAGGTTCGAAAGCAAGACTGATAACCATAGGGAAGAGGAGGGTTTTTATGTATTATATTTTGCATAATGTACAAATGGCACTTCGCAACCGTATCGTTCCATCAGCCAATGTGTGGATTTCTGAAGGGAAAATCATGAGGATAGACACAGGTGATCTTCCTACGCTAGAAGGAGAGTATGAACGGATTGATGGGAGAGGACATTTGCTAGTACCTGGGATGATAGATGTTCATATCCACGGTGCCAATGGCTTTGATATGATGGACGGTACTGAAGAGAGTATTCAAGAAGTTTCACGCCAATGTGCTTTAACGGGGTGTACCTCATTTCTGGCTACATCTGTTAGTTCTACGATGGAGGATCTTCTGGAAATGATTCGTAGTGTCAAGCGTGTAATAGGACAAGAAGTGGGAGCAAAGATCGCAGGGATTCACTTAGAGGGACCGTATCTGAACCCGAAGCGAAAAGGAATGCAGAATGAAAAGTATTTGCGGCATCCCAACATAGAAGAAATGAAGATCATTTTCCAGGAAGCAGGGTCACTCATTAAGATGGTTACTATTGCGCCCGAGCTGCCGGGAGGAATGGACTTGATTTCCTTTTTGAAAGAAAAGGGAGTAGTTATAGCGATCGCTCATTCGGATGCCACATATGAGGAAGCCAAACAAGCCTTTACATCAGGTGCGAGTCATGTTACGCATTGTTTTAATGGCATGCGGCCGATCCATCATCGAGATCCGGGTCTGATCGTGGCTGCTTTTGAAGAGAAACATGTAAGTCTTCAAGCTATTGTGGATAATGTCCATCTGCATCCTGCTATTATTCGACTGATACATAACCTGAAAGGACCGGAAGGAATGGTCTTGATCACAGATGCTTTACAAGCAATGGGTATGGGCGATGGGAATTATCTATTTGGAGGCCATCATGTCACGGTATCGGGTGGCATTGCAAGACTGGAGGATGGAACACTGGCCTCCAGTACAGTTACCATGAATGAAGCCTTACGTTATACTGTCGAAACCGGAATTCCCTTGATAGATGCCGTACAGATGGCTTCAACTACGCCGGCCAATATTCTTGGATTTCAACAAAAGGGGGAAATTTCCTCTGGTTTCGATGCCGACCTGGTCCTATTGGATGATGAATTTCAGGTTCTCTGGACGATGGTGGGCGGTCAAATTCTATAAATCACTATTATTTGCGATTCCACAGCGAAAGCCCATTAGATAAGTCTAGTGGGCTTATTTTTTATTTTCTTCACATTCCGACCCATACAGGATAATAATCGTCAAATATATAAACAATAATAATGGTATCATGATAAAAATATTACACCGACTGTGGGGTAATATGATGTACATTGTAGTTGTGGAGGTGATACCATGGTCGATCATAAAATCTCATCGGATTTACTCAGAGGACATACGGATGGCGAATAAGCACATTACTTCGTCAGGACAAGCTCCCTCACTAGTTGGTTCTCTTGGATTGAATTTATTTTCCTACATACTCATCCAGAAAGCGATCTACTCTTTGGAAATATTCAGTGGGGTAATGGTTGACGGTATCGATGTGCTCCGTTTTTTTTACACGAACGTTAAATGTCAGATCGGGTTGTAATGATGTTTGACTCATTCAGACTCCTCCAGTTTTTTTTCTTTAGGTTGTATGGGTGCGAACAAATAAAAGGCATGCCCCTTCAGATTTTCCCACTCGGGATGATGAATAATACTTTCTCCAAGAGTTAAGCCCACTCCATTAAAGAAAGAGATATAGGCACGATAGATCATTGCTGGAGAAGAGCTTTTGTTGAATTCTCCCATTAACTGTCCCTTGGCATAGACGCATTCGATCGCATCTGTCATTACCTTTATACACGGAGTCATGCGCTTCGCCTCCAGTCAAGTCGTAGCGAAGTGGATTCCCTAACGCGTCAACTACCGCATGAATTTTCGTGCTTAATCCACCTCGGGAACGTCCGATCGCTTGCTTTGCCCCCTTTTGCGCCTGATCCATGCTGGTGAACTCGCACAATCGTAGCGTCAATCATCACGCTTTCCTCGTCAGGATCTAGGGAAACCTGCTTTAACACTTCATCCCAAATGCCCGCTTTCTGCCAGCGTCGAAAGCGGGTGTAGACGGATTTCCAATTAGGGAAATGGCCTGGTAGACACGCTAAGGGGCGCCTGAACGAGCCAGGTAAATTCTAATATAATTACCTCGGAGGGGGGAGGATATTTTCAATCCGCACGACGGGCAGCCGCTAGTATTACTAATTTATTTACGGCACTTGATATAACGAAATATACAAAAGCTGATTTAGCAAAATCTTATAATGTTGTCGAGCATAATGGTGTTGTTGAGAAAATTTCCGTCACTCCTTACATTGATTACTTGCCTGTATCGAATGTAAAGGTAAACTTGATTAAGATATCTCTTATTCCTGCTGTGCTTGCCCCCCTTTTCAGTTTATGTGCTTTGCTCGGCTATGTAATCCGGATGCTTCTTAACAAACTATATAAACGAGGAAATCCTACTACCAATTTTAATAAATATCATCTTGCAATTAACTTTACAGGTGTGGCACTCCTTCTTAATCTTTTCATCATACAAACGAAGTTGAGGTTTCCAAATTATCCTGCTTATTCTTCGTTGCGCATCAATTTATTGTTTAACCTACTATATGTTGTTTTAGCAGTGGCGTATCTTGGCTTGCTTATTTACAAACTGCGGAAGAGCAGTTACAGCAAAAAGCAAAAGGTGATGTACATCATGTCTGGCATCTCGGCTTTCATATTGGCTGTTTTTATTATGGGGTGGCATTTGTATGTTTAGAAGGGCAGAAGCTAAATGGATAACTTAAGCATTATTGATAGATGCCATGGTTAGACTTCGTAATGCCGATCTCAGGGTAAGAGATGTCAAAGGTGAACTATTCATAGATCAGAGATAAGGTGGTCACAGAATGGAAGCTAAAATGCTGTTTGGCGTTGGCTTAGTCTTCGATACACCCGAATTCGGAACCATCGTTATGGGGGCCAATGAAGAGTTGGATGAACTACTTCCTTCAACAATCAAAGAGATGATCGGTGACCAGATTATCATCAAAAAAACGGATGGGAAAGAGCAAGTATTTGAAGTTGTTTCTACTCAAATTAACCATTCTATAGCTGGGAAGAAGAATATCGGTATATGTTTGGGAAAAGGGATCTCCCCAAACAAAACACCAGCTGGTTCAATCGTCTACTGTTATCCATCAGGACAAATTGATCAGTAGTGTATGCTTTGGTAAGTTACATGGAGTGGCGATGTGCTATTAAACTTGCTATGCTCATCTCTACTTTTAAACATCATAAATGTTCCGAAAGCATCGGAAGGTCGTCTGATTCCCTATGGGATGAAGAAGGGCCTTCCTTTTTTCTTTTTCAAAATTGCGGAGAAAGACATAGACTCAAACAAAGGAGAGTTTCCTATGAACGATGATACTACAACCGAAGAAAAGATCACCATAACTAAAGGCTCCACTGAGTCCTTTCACATTCATATCCCATATAACCCTGCATACATTCAGCGTATTCGCCAGATTACGTGCAGAAAGTGGGAACCCAAACAGAAAATGTGGATCATACCCTACACTTTTGCGGCCATCCAGGAGTTTACGAGACAGTTTGATCCAGATGAAGTTCAGATTACCCCGGAGTTGTGGGTTGAGAATGAAGAACTGCAGCAATGGAAAGTCAGTAGGGGAAACAACCAATGGAGCAAAGAACCGTTACAGAAGGCGCTAAAGTTACGAGGATACAGCCGCAAAACAATCAAAGCGTATTGTAATCAGGTCGAGCGTTTTCTGAGCAGCCTTCGCCTTAAAAATACGGATGTCACTACTTCCAATGTTCAGATGTATTGTTTAGGTTTGCTGGAGCGAGGGATTTCCCATTCAAGCGTGAATCAGACGATTAGCGCGCTCCGCTTTTATTGCAAACATGTACTCCATCATCCTACGGATATCCAGTATATTCGTCCCAAGAAGCAGACCAAGCTTCCGCGAGTGTTGTCCGAAAAGGAAGTTGCTCAATTACTTTAATCCGTAATCAACCCTAAACATAAGGCCATATTATTTCTGACTTATTCTTCCGGGCTTCGTGTAGGTGAAGTTGTACGTCTGCGTTGCAGCGATCTCGATATTGAAAGGCAGACACTCATTGTAAGACAGGGGAAGGGTCAGAAGGATCGGAGGACGCTTTTTTCAAATCTCGCCTGGGATATCGTGTAGAAAATGCATAGCTGAATATAGACCAAATCGTTGGCTGTTTCCGGGGCAATCTTCTGATCGACATCTTACCGAGCGGAGCGTGCAGAAGGTTTTTGAAGAAGCAAGACGACGTGCAGGAATTGAGAAAAAGGTAAGTATTCATGCTCTGAGACACTCCTTCGCCACTCATTTGCTGGAAAACGGGACAGATCTACGATACATTCAGGAGCTACTCGGTCATACGAGTGCACGAACAACTCAGCGTTATACGCATGTTAGTGCTAAAAATATCCAGCGTATTCAAAGCCCGCTGGATCGGATGGATTTGGGAGATTGAGTAGCCTAATATATCTCCCTTTTTCACCAAATTTTTCTTCGCAAATATCACTGCATAGGTTATCATATACGTAGTTCAGATATCAGGCAGGATGTGTGGTATTTACGAAGTACATAGATTAGATGTTATGCGTAATATCTGGAAAATGAAAATTATATTAGAATGAGAGATACTTAATGAATGTATTTTCTATAGATATGCAGACAAGTAAATATGTCAATGTAGAACATCCTGTAATAACGATTGATGGAATTCCGTTTGATTTATATCTTCACAATTTGTATCCAGATAATTTATATTTAGGTTTAATTCCGACAATTACTGATTGGATTGGACTGAAGGAAGAAGCAGAGTTAGTACTAAGACGTTTTATTTCAGAAGAAGAGATTTTTATTTTACCAATATTAATGTGTCCAGATGATTGCGATTTAACATGTACACTAATTGTTGCTGAAGTTTTAAAATCAGATGATCAAGTGATTTGGAGACGGATTGGAGTGGATTCTAGTAATCTAGGAATACCATATAATTATGAGCTAGTCGGGAAAGAAGTTACCTGGTTAGATTTAGTGCCCGAAATGAAATTTAGCAAGGATAAATATATTGAGAATCTTAAAACCATTTATAAACCAATAGAATGATTTTAAGAGTATTTAGTATCTCGTAGAAGTCAGGTACTACGCATAACAAAATATTCACGCTTTGGCTCCGTTGGAGCCTTGGTCTGCGAGATGGATTTCGGAGAGTTATTTCAGCAGACAACCCTTTCGGGGTTCGTGAATACAGAAACGTTAGGCGAAACCCTTGAAAGGCCGTGAAAACATCATCTAAAAATCGAAGGGAGTTCAAATGAAACACCAACCTTATATATTTGCTGTTTCTGCGGTTTCTGGTGGTGGAAAAACAACAATGACCAACCGCTTGTCGGAACTGATGAAAAATTCGAAGGCACTATATTTTGATGATTATGAATTTGAGGGTGAGCCGGAAGATATTTGTAAGTGGGTTGAGGATGGATCTGATAGTAACCAGTGGAATCTGCTTCCATTGATTAGAGATATCCAATCCTTAATGAATGAACCAGAACTAGATTATATCATTCTTGATTACCCATTTGCTTATTCTCATAATGAAATGAGTAACTATATTAATCTTTCGATTTTTGTTGATACTCCTTTAGATATTGCGATGGCTAGAAGAATTCTTAGGGATTATACAGAACATAATATTGAAGAGATTAAGAATGACATGATGAATTATATTAACAGTGGGAGATTAGCATACTTAGGTATGTTACAGACAACGAAGCCGAATTCAGACATTATAATTGACGGTACATTAGGATTAGAAGAGAGTGTCAAAAGAATCATAAAGTCAGTAGAAGAGAGAAGGGCATTTTAAGCATAATCGAAGGGGTTAAGTGCATCGCCTAACACCATATTCAAGCTTCGGCTCCTTTGGAGCCTTGGTCTGCTGGATGGATTTAGGGGAGGAATTTCAGCAGACAACCCCTTCGGGGTTCATGAATACAAGGAACGTTATGTGAAAGTCAGGTAAGTCTGGATAAAACCATATTTAAAATCGTAAAAAATATTATATTTGGGGGATTACAAGATGTATAAAATAAGAGAAATGACGATTAACGATTATGAGATGTCAATAGAATTATGGCAACGCACAGAGGGCATGGCATTAAGTGAAGCTGACTCTAAAGAATCAATAAATTACTATTTAAACAGAAACACTGGTATGAGTTTTGTATGTGTAGATAAGGAGCAAGTAATAGGGACAATATTGTGTGGACATGACGGTAGAAGAGGATATATTTACCATGTAGCGGTTGATCCAGAATATCGAGGTAAATCTCTGGGAAAGAAATTAGTGGTAAGTAGTTTAGAGAAACTTAGATTGGAAGGAATTGGTAAGTGTCATATCATGGTGATAGCAGATAATGAAATAGGCAATGAATTTTGGACAAGAACAGAATGGACTAAAAGAGATGGGATTTTACTATATTCAAGCAATACATAACAAGAAATTAGAAATAATAAATCCTAACAAGGGCATTTTTGTAAGTAATTTCAAAGATGACCTGCCAATCACATAACAACGTGTTCCCACTGCGGGGCATACGCTCCTTGGTCTGCAAGAGGAATTTCGAGGAAGTGATTCAGCAGACACACCTGCACTGACTAACCGCGTCGCGGCCGTCCCTACGGGGCTTAAGTCAGTGAGGCGTCGGGAACACAACAACGTTATGAGAAAGTGATGTAGACATTGTATGGAGGGAGATTATTCTAGATGATTCGAAATACAGTAAGAGCATTGATTATCAAGAATGACAATCTTCTATTAATAAAGAAAAGGAGAGCAAATATAGGTATTTATTATGTACTGCCTGGAGGAGCTCAAGAAGAGAACGAAACATTGGAACAGGCTTTAAGTCGCGAGTGTATGGAAGAACTGGGTATTGAAATATTGAGTAGTAGGTTAGTTTGTGTAAGAGAATACATGTCGCGCAATCATGAATACTCTTTCATAATGAAGGAAGTTCATTCTATTGATTTTATTTATGAGTGTAGCACTCAATTCCTAAATAATGAATTAAGAAGCCTACAAGCTGATGTTGGACAGGTTGGGATTGAATGGTTACCCATTAATGAAATTAAGAGGACAGTGTATAGGCTAGAAGAATCTTTAGAACATTATAAATTTCCTAGAACAACCAATGAATTCTTTAAAGAATATTTTTCGGATCAAGTAATAAAACCATATTCTAGCGTAATATTTGAAAGTAGTCTATAGAAGACATCACCATCTCATAACACCATATTCACGCATCGGACATTTTCCCTCGGTCGCCAGGAGGGATTTCGGGGAAGCTGAATCAGGCGTACAACTCTGTACTGGCTAAGTCCGTCTGATCCGCGCTTACGCGCTTAAGCCAGTGAGGGTTCGTGAATACACAACGTTATCCGAAATTAACAAATAACTATTAAAAATAAAATTCTATCATTGGAGTGAATTCTTTGATTGAAACCAATATTCAAATTCGAAGAGCAGGAGCAAAAGATGCAAAATACCTTGCTCAACTTAATGATGAGTTTAATGGAGTAGGGATTTCTAAAGAAGAAATTATTGAAAGTCTATCTTATTCAAATGAGATTGTTGTAATTGCTTTAATTAATGATCGGCCCGTTGGATTCGCATGTGCTCAATATTTTAAATCAATTTGTTATTCAGAACCGTATGCAGAAGTAACTGAATTGTATATTACGGGTGACGCTAGAAGGCAGGGAATGGCTACAAAGGTCTTAGACTTTATTGAGAATGAACTTATATTAAAAGGCGTTAGATCAGTGAAAGTGCTAACAGGTAAAAAGAATGAAACTGCGATAAAAACCTATGAAAACTCAAATTATATAAAGAAAGAAGAGCAAGTCCTACAAAAGAAATTATAAATCAAAATCGAATAATAAGCATGCATAGAACCTATAGACTACAAAGAAATGTGAATGTAAGTCGAGAGGTCGTTAACATCGGATAACATAATATTCACGCTCCGGACATTCGTCCTTGGTCCGGCATGCGCCGGACACCCAGCATACGCTGGGTCGTGAATACAGGAACGTTATACGAAACCCTAAAAACTGAAAAGGACATTAAAATATATGGATGAAGATTTAAGACCTAATTTAGCAGAACGTGAATTTTTAAATCTAGCTTACAACAGTTTTTATGACATTTTTGAAGAGATATTTGAAGATTCATTTTGGAATAAAGATACTTACTATCGTTTCTCAAAAGTTAGAGATGCTTTTGCGATCTATGTTGAAGTATTGAATTATGAACCAATAAAATATGTTATTGAAGAAATGAAGAAACAAAGACCTCCTATGGAATCTGAAATTGGAAGTGAGTTATTTAAATTTGTACGAAACTTATTAGCTCATTTTCCATTCTTTAATAGCTGGGATGAAGTATGGGTAAGTGAGACGTTATGTAATTGGTTTAAACAAGGCCAGTCAATTGATCGATTCCTTAAAAAATATGTTGGTCACAATGAGATTAAGTACAGATTATGGGAAGCAAGTAAAAAGAAAATGACATATTTGAGTATTAACTTTCCAGTTCAATACACCGGGAATACTAAGATATATTTGAAAGATATTTTAACTGAAACTGAAGGAATTAAATTTTCTTTAGTACTAATGAAACAGATAATGGACACCCAGATAAGTAAAGAGTGAATGATTAGAAATTTCAAAGAAGTTAGGGATTCGTATAACATAATATTCACGCTGTGGGCAGATGCCCTTGAGCCGGCATTGGCCGGACACCCAGCATACGCTGGGTCGTGAATACAACAACGTTAGCCGAAATTATTGCGATAGTAAAAAAAGAAAGAGGGATTATTATGGGGAAATATGGTGAAGCAGCAGTGAAAACTGTCAATTATCTTAATGAACATAAACATGATGATCCAATTAAAGCATGGAATGAAGTGACAATTAAAATATTCGGTGAAGGTAAAGCTTCGCAGAAAAAAAGGATGTCCGAAAAACACCTTTTTAGGATTATTCGAAGAAGGTTTACTCAAAGGTATTCCAAGCGGCAATTATACCAATTCAATAAAGAATAAAGGATACGGATTAAAGGCAGTAAAAATATTATTTGAAAGCAATACAGAGAAGGATATAAAGCAAAGAACATTGTGGAAAGAAGTAATTGGAGATCAAAAAATTAAGTATAATTCACAAATGGACGTAGTTTTGGCTTTATGGGATGAAGGGATGATAAGGCGGAGTAGTTAAATCGAAGAGGGGAATAACCTCGGCTAACATAATATTCAAGCACGGCTCCTTTGGAGCCTTGGTCTGTGGACGGATTTCGGAGAGGGATTTCAGCAGACAACCCCTTCGGGGTTCGTGAATACAGTAACGTTAGCTGAAATAACCGAAACATTAAAAAGGTGAGATAAAATGAAGTTCACTTATACTTTAAATAATATTGGTTGGGCAGATGTTTATCTACAAATTGGAGATTCAGAAATATATATTTTTCCAAGCTATCTCTCAGAACCATTAGTTGACTTAGTAAGGTCAGTTGAATTATTACTACCTGAATGTACCCCTCAAGATGAAATTAAAAATATAGTTTACTTTGATTGGGATTCGGAGCCCGCTATTCATAACTGGAAAATTGAAATGAAATCACAAGAAAAGATACAAATTAATATTATGGTATATGATGGTGGGATAAAGACACTGCCAGGGAAATTAGAGTTCAGTGAGGAATGTAATCTAAATGAATTCATATCAGAAGTTGTACAATTTATGGAGGCATTACTGAGGGATCATGGGATATTGGGATATAGAAAACAATGGTATGCCCAAGACTTCCCAATTAGTAGTTATCTTCAATTGAAGTATTATCTTTTGAATAAAAGAAGCTTTCCAATACAGATTAGAAATCCAAATAATGAATGGATTGAAAAAATAGAAACAAGTCTAAAAGATGAACTAGATATTTTAAAGGAATTCATAATATAAGTAATTCAAGCAGTCAGTTACATCAGCTAACATAATATTCAAGCAGCGTCTCCTTCGGAGCCTTGGTCTGCGGGAAGGATTTCGGAGGGGAATTTCAGCAGACAACCCCTTCGGGGTTCGTGAATACAGGAACGTTATCTGAAACTGCTTAAATGCTAATAAGGAGTAATAATTATGTCGTATTATACAGACGATTTCATGTTTGATGTGATGGGAATTGAAGAAATTCCAGATTATTTATTTCATTACACTTCATTAGAAACCCTTGCATGCATACTAAAGTATAAAACATTGAGATTTACTAGACTTGATAAAGTTAACGATAAGAATGAGGCGACTTCTAAAGATTTAGCACATGCCAATACTCTTGTTTTTGTTTCTTGTTGGATGGGAAATGATAGCGAATCTATACCAATGTGGAATATGTACACTTCCGGAATGAATGGTGTGCGCATAAAAGCTCCAACTAATTTGTTTCCAGGACGAAAGAAGCCGGTTGTCTTTGAACGAGGAGGTGCAAGATTAAGTTATAACGGTGATCCATATGTAATTCCACGTGTTGAACCCGCATTCGGCCTGATAGGTAGAAGTATAGTTGGGCCTAATAAAGTTCATTATTCAAATGATCCTAGATACCTGCACGTAACTTGTAAGACTAATTATCAAGATAGGATTGTCTTAGACTTTAGCGATCTTGGGATGTTTAAGGATCTTAGTTGGTCATATGAAGAAGAATGGAGATACAGAATACTCGGAATGCTTGATGCAGATTTCCCAAATGATAAATTTCTTAATGAAGTAACTCTTGATTTAAGAAGGTACCCAGTAACGCCAGAACATATCGATATAAAACTAGATGAAAATATATTCAACGAAATAGAAATAACAACCGGACCTAAAATGACGGATTCACAATTCATTTTATTAGAGGCGTTGATTGAAAAATACGCTTCGAACACAGTTATAAATAAAAGCAATATAAATATAAGGTGAATGTATCTCAGGATGCAGCAGATTCAGATAACAATATACTCATGCATCGGGCACATGCCCTTGGCCCGGCAGAGGAATTTCGGGGAAGCAGGGGCAGTCGGACACATCCGACTTCGTCGGACACATCCGACTTCGTCGGACACATCCGACTTCGTCGGACGTCGTGAATACAGGAACGTTAGTCGAAATTACTGTGAGAGTAGGAGATTTAGTGGAGGAAAATCAAATTATAAAAACATTGATAGGTGAAATGAAATTATCGAATTCAGCAGTCGGCAATCTCTTGGAAGAAGGTATAGAATGGGTTCCATATGCAGGGAAAATATATCAAGGGATTAAGCTTAATAGACTACAAAAAAGATTTAACGAACATCAAGCTAAATTCAATGAAATTGGGAAGTTATTATCTGAAACTTCAATGTCGGCAACTTATATTAGTGAAAGAATATTCCCAATTGTTTTATCAGATCTTATTGAAGAACATGAAGACGCAAAAATCAATCTCATTTTGACTGGATTCGAAAATGTATTCATTGAAGAAAAGACAGAAGAGTCAGTAGTAATTAACTACTTTGATTCATTAAGAGAATTGAGATATGCAGATATTATGCGTTTTTATTATTTATCAAATGTAGTGCAAACGTATAAAGTGCATGCTGTAGGTAGCGATGAGCATGCGCTTATTCGAAATATTGATAAAAAGCTTGAAAATAGAGGATTAATATCAATCAAAAAAACATACGGAGCTATAGCTGGTCAAGAGGCTGATATATATAGCGATAATGTGCAATTGACTTTGTATGGGAGGAAATTTCTCGATTTTATTTTGGATAGTAACACTTCTGTATGAAGCTGTTTCATGGAAGACAGCAACTTCAACTAACATAATATTCACGCTGCGGACATTCGTCCTTGATCCGGCATTCGCCGGATACCCGACATGCGTCGGGTCGTAAATACAGGAACGTTATCTGAAATTAAGTTTACTACAAAGCCATATTATATGTTGGTAATTGTGGTGTTAATATGTGGATTCTCGTTGTTCTACTCAACCGGGTATATCTATGATCTTGTCTCGGGCCAACAAGAAAATTCCATAAAGCGAATAGAAGGACTAAAAAAATAATGTGAAGTAGGAATTGTGATAACTCTGAATAACGTTTATGAGTCATCACAATTTTTAATTTAATTATAAAGATTGGAAAAAGTAAATATCTTGGATAGATACTATTTAGGAAAACGGTTGCACTTAACCTTAGTGTAGCTGTTTTTTATAGACTTATTCGATATCCGCATTAAAACGATCATAATTTCTCGTACAATTAGGATGAAACAAGAAATCTAGCCTACTAAAGAGAAAATCTATTGCTCTAAACTGACCATGTCTAGCATTAACAAGACATGTCGCAGTTTAAACCCATCTGAGAGGTGGATGTATGAGCCGGTTGCTTGACTTATTGGAAGAGGAACGGCGCAAGCTCAATCAGCTTGGAGAGGCATCCTTGAAGCAAGCGATTCCGTTGTGGGACAATCCTGAGGTTCAGGAACAGAGCCGAAGAGTAGATGAACTGGTGTCACGAGTTAGTGAAATGAAGGCGAGACATAATCGAGTTGTACGATGATGAGTGAGAGTACATAATGCGTAGGGGAGGAGAAGCTATGGATTTTCCACCGTGGATGCAACGAGCGATTCAGGCAAGGCTGGATGAGGTATCTGCTCTAATCGAACATGATCCTGGACTTAGTCGTGTACGTGGGGAAACAGACGAAGCGTTCGAAGCTTTGTTTACAGGTGATGATGTCAAGAATACACCTGAATTTACCGAGTGGGAGAATCGTTACTTTGTCACCAAAGGAATAGAGAATGAGCGGTTGTACATGCAAGGACTGAGGGACGGCATTCAGCTCACAGTTTCCTTGCTGGGGCAGTCAATGTTGAATGACAGGGATAATGACAGACAGGATGCCTGAATGCTTGAAAATATGTCTCATAAGAAGTGAGAAGAGTGGAGAATAGTAAAACGTAATCATTGAGTTTTTAAAAGTTTTAAACCTTTTAATGCGAACCCATAAGACAGGGGAAGCGACCTCAATCTCTACCTAAAAAAACAGCCGAAGCGTGTAACTATCGCTTCGGCTGTTTTTATAATCTCTACTTTTCCAAAATCCAAATCTTACTTCGCGCTTACTGACTTAAACCATTCATTCACTTCTTGCGTGATCTGATCTCCGCCATTGGATTTCCAGTTGGCGACGAATTGGTCAAAGGCATCAACTGGCAGTTTGCCGTAGATGATTTTGTTGAAGGTTTCCATTTCGGACTGGCGGAGCAGGTTCCATTTGGATACCATGGTTGGTGTTGCAGCGCCAGTGAAGTAGTTTTGTTTACGAATGTCGATCTGGGACATAACGACTTTACCTGCATACCAGTTTTCCGGTTTGCGGAATTCGGCCATTTGTTTCTCGTAAGGTGTTTCAGGCTTCTCGCCGTTGGCCAGCTTCACGAGTGTTTTCATGTACAGATCCGGGATACGTGCTGGGCCGGTCAGGAAAGGGAATTCGTTGGAGAAGTCTTTGATCTTCTCTTTGTCACTGGTCGGTTGTCCGTCAATGATATCCCAGTCGTAACCTTTGGCGAAGCCGTATTCATACTCACTGCCCGCTTTCGGGTTAGCCAGGTTATCGAGCAAGTAGTTGTAGTACAGGAAGATGGCTTCTGGATGCTTCGCATCCTTGTTGATCATGATACTTGCGTTGACACCAGAGTTCTGCCACTTCGTACCGATCTTGCCGTCTGGGCCAGCTGGAACAGGGTAAGCTTTATACTTTGAGCCAGGTACGTTCTTCAGCAGGTCAGGTGCAGGCCAGTCCGGTACCCAGTTTGCGCCAGGCAGAATGCCCGCTTTGCCAGCTGTCCAGCTTTCAGCGGATTTGCCTTCGTCCCACAGCGCGGAGTCAGCGTGGATATAACCTTTATCCATCCATTCAGCCAGCTTGGCAAGAGCTTGTTTGGCACCCGGGTTAACGGAGCCGTACTCGAGGTTGCCATTTGCGTCTTTGTTCCATTGCTCCTCGATTGTGCCGTATGCACCGAACAACCAGTCGAGCTGACCCATCCAGGTGTTGGTGTTATTTTTCAGCGAGATTGCTAGCGGGAATACTTTGTCTGGAGACAAACCGTCCGGGTTTTCGTTCTTGAATTTGTCCATGATGTTCTCAAGGTCTGCGATGGTTTTCGGAGCTTCCAGGTTCAGCTTCTCCATCCAGTCCTCGCGGAGCCAGAGCAGTGTATCGTCGTTATCGGTGTACTCCATGATCGGCATGTTATATTTCTTGCCGTCCTTGGTGAACGGATACCACAGTTCAGGATGTGCTGCTGCGTGATCTTTCAGGGTCTGACTCGCGTACTTGTCGAACAACTCATCGATGGCGATGAATTGACCGGAGTCGATCAGCTGATTAGTCAGTACCGCATTGGTGGGTACGGTAACGAAATCAGGCAGTTTCTCGCCAGAGGCGATTGCCAGTTGCAGCTTTTGTCTGTATTGATCGTCATTGGCCGGATACCAAGTATCTTTATGCTTCATACCCAGCGTTTCGAGCATCCAGCGATCGTGCACGTTATTTTCTTTGGTATCTCCTTGCACGTATTTCTTCGGCATCAATACCGAACTGAACTCGATGGGTGGGTCATATTTTCCTTTAGCAAAAGCAGCTTCTGCTTCAGCTGAGCCGACAGTTCCCGGCGTATTATTACCATTGTCACTGCCTGTCTCGCCACTGCCGCACGCAGTGATCGTGATGAGCGCGATAACCATGAGCAGTGACCACCATGTTTTTTTGAATTTGATCATTGTTCAATCCCCCTACGGTGTATGATCTTTACAGTGTAACTGTACCAATTTGTGCGGGAGTGCATCTATATGAGTTTTTTAGTTTTGATAGGACTCTATTAGTGAATGTTCAAAAAGATCGGTTTTCAGTACCGAGAAGATGGGATACAGCTAGAAATGGAGTAGCGGAGCGTAGGAAAACTACGTGAGCAACGGACATTTCGGCTGAATTCCATATTCGATGCTGATGATGCCGTGAGGCATCCTTCGTAATCAAAAGCGGATTTTTTGAACAACCTCTAAGATGTTATTTATGCTGGTCTCTGTATTCTTGCGGCGTAACGCCGAATTGACGCTTGAACACTTTGATAAAATAAGCCGGGTCCATATAGCCAATCTCCATGCTGATTTCGTACACTTTTTTGGTGGTCGTGACCAGCTTGTGGCAGGCCCGATCCATGCGCAGGCGCGAGATATAATCACTGATGCCTTCGCCGGTTTCGATCTTATAGATTTTGGACAAATGGGTCGGGTGCAGATTGACATGGTCAGCGAGCACACGTAAAGATACATCCAGATGCAGGTTCTTATCTGTAAAATCCTGAATCTTCTTCACATACTCGGAACGGATGTCTTTGATCTCGTTGGACGTACCTTCCTTGAGTTTGCCCAGCACGCTGAGCGACCATTTCCGCAATTTGCTGATGGTAGCGAAAACTTCGCCACTTTGCAAATCCTCAACATCATTGCCCATTAAAGTGGTCAGAGTCAGTTTGTTCCGGTGGGCAATATTGGTGAACGAAGCTGTAATAAGAAAACCAGCCTCCATGCAATGCTCCCAGGATTCCGACCATTTCTCATCCAGCTCGGCACAGACAGCGAGGATTTTCTCTTCGGCGGCATCCCACTGTCCACTTTCCAACAGGCTAATGAAGGTGGGCGGGGTATACAGCACGTCCAAGGGACCTTGTGTCGCAGGTGTCTCGACATCGCTGACACGCATGACGAATTCGCGTTCGTCTCCAACAATCTGCCGGAAATAGGCGGAAGCCTGACGGAAACGATCGTAAAGCTGATCCGGAAAGGTGAACCACTCGGTGATAACGATGGAGAGGGAGCCTTTCAGAAACTGTTTTACTTTGGATTGAAGCTGAATCGATAGCTTCTCCAGAATGGTTTCTTTGCCAATATCGCCTTTCCGTTCTTTCAATTGAAGCAAAAACACCAGATATCCGTGCTCCTCCTTCACGCCCCACACTTCCATAAACTCACCCATAATCTCTTCCGCCATATTGATGATTGCATATTCGATCAGGGTCTGATCATTGCTGTCATAGTGTCCGAATTCTTCTTCCAAACGAACCAACATTAATGCGGCATCCCCGGTATGAAAGGGGAGAGCGTAATTAGCGAGCTTACGCTCCCATTCGGCAGCGGCGATTCGTTGTCCCTGTAAAGCTCCTAGGAGCAGTCGTCCCCGCAAATGGGGGAGATTCTCTCGCAACGTAAACTGGGTTCGTGTCAGTGAACTGACAAGTTCCCATTCGTTATTTAATTGATCGATGGCCTTCTGAACAGCACCCATTAATTCATCGTCAGTCGGCGGCTTCAGCAGATAGTCCACGGCTTCGAACTGGATGGCTTTTTTGGCGTAATCAAATTCGGAATACCCGGATAACAGAATACATTTTATTTTTTTGTCCCGGATGCGGATGCGTTCGATTAGTTCAATGCCTGTCATTTCAGGCATCTGAATGTCCGAGATCACGATATCGATGGGGTGGGTGTCGATCATTTGTAGTGCTTCGTGTGCCGAGTATGCTTTATGCACATGTTCGATCCCCAGCGTGTGCCAGGGCTTGGTCATGGACAGGTTATCGACCCAGTGTGCTTCATCGTCTACGATCATCATTTGCATTGTGTTTGTCTCCTTGGTGGTATATAAGTCTTAAAAGTTAAAATCAATGGATGCTTCTTGTGAACGAGGTCGCTACGGATTTGAAGGGTTCTTTCGATCGCTGTTCAAGCCCCATTTTCTGAATTAGATGTTCGATGGTTAAAATGATGCTTGAAAGGCGAACGCTTTGCTTCTCCAGAATCCCTTCAATCCTTCACTTTGGTTCACACAAAGTCTAACCCTATATTTTAAAACAAAGCCTTATATAAAGGTTGAATTTGCAACAAAAGCGAAGCGTATGCTCCGATGCAGCATTCTTTCGAGATTGGTTTCCAGGGGAACACTTCCGAACTTCGCTTTTACAGGTTTTTTCTGTCCTCTGCGTTCACGTGTAAATGGTTCGTTCAAAATCAAATGTCAACTTATCGTTAGTAACAATATCAATTCGTATCGGTAGTTCCTTTATCGGAATCGGCGTCCTCTTTCGGTAACTCCCAGATGAGCTCGGTTCGGAATCCGCCAAGTGGGGATGGGCCGAATAGGAGGTAGGAATGGCTGCCGAACAGGTGCATGATGCGTTGGTTCGTGTTCCAGAGGCCGCAGCCCATTTCTTCCTGTAATGGTTCTTGCATCTTCAAGTTGAGTGCTTCGTACTGTTCCGAACTGAGGCCGGGGCCGTCGTCATCGATGTATATTCTGCCAAAACCGTTCAAGCGCTCCCCGGTAATTCGAATTTCCCCGGAAGAGTAGGACTTCGATACACCATGGATGACGGAATTCTCGACCATCGGCTGAAGCATTAATCGCGGCACCGACTGGGCAAGCATGTCCTCAGGGATATCAATGTGATATTCAATCCGACCATTGCGCAGCTTCTGGATATCCAGATAGTTGATGAGCAGCTTGATCTCTTCCTGAAGCGAAGATGTCTCCCGTTCCACACGGGTGGTATAGCGATAATATGCACTCAGGTTATGCGCCATGGAGACCACAGCTTTCTCGTCCTTCATCTGGGCCATGTTGATGATATAGCCAAGACAATTATATAAGAAATGCGGATTGATCTGCGCCTGCAATTGCTTCAGCGTAGCTTCCTTGGCTCTAATTTTCTCATGGAACACATTCTCGATCAGATCCTGAATCTGATGGGACATATCGTTGAAACGGCGGAACAGGAATGAGAACTCATTCTGGTTTTTGCTATGCAATCGGACAGAATAATCACCCTGCTCTACGCGGCGTAAGCCTTTGATCAGTTTTTTGATCGGGTATTGAACATTCCGGTACAGCAGGATCGAAGCAGAGATGCCCACCACCAGCAGCAATATCATACAGGTGTAAAACAGATTCTGACTCAGCGAGATGGGTTTCAAAATCTGATACAGTGGGATCACGTCAACCAGATGCCAATCCAGATAAGTGGACTTTACCGAACTAACCAGATAGTTCTTCCCGTTCAGCTTTACGACATCCTGCGTGGTATCTTCCGGAGAATGCGTATCCAGATACTGAATGAGTTCTGCGGATAACTGCTTGTCCGCGCTGCGATTGAGAATGGGTGAATTTCCTTTGTGATATAAGAAAGGATCGCCTTGTCCGCCGGCCTTATACGTATCCAGCATATTTTGAATGTTCTCGTAGCTGAAGCTGGCTTCAATCACCAGATTACTTCCCGTGAGCATCCCCGGCTGTGCCAATGAATCCGTATAGAACCAATAGAAGGAGTTCAGTTCGTCCTGTGATGCGGTACTCTGATCTCCATAGGTCCATCTTCCACTCATGTTGTTTTTCAAATAATCCTCATCATACCCTGTGGCTCGGTTGTAGTTGGCGATGACATCTTCATTCTGCTGTGAATGCACCGCATATCGAGTGGGCCATATATCCGTAACGCCGGTTTGCAGCATCATCTTCTCTTGAATGACATAGCGGGTCTGCATCCGGTCATACCGATCATCCCACATATTAAGGCCATTGAATGCTCTGACATTTGGGTCTCGGGAGAGGATCAGACTAAAATCCATCATCTGATTGATGCGGGAGTCGATCTGACTGGACAGAAACGTGAGTTGTTTCGTGTTGGAGATCTGCAGTTCTTTGCTGACGACATCATAGGTGACGTTATTCGAGTAGGTGTACATGATTAGAATGGGGATAAACAAGACCACAATTAACAAGTTTATTTTGGCAAAAAGACTGAATGGGGATCGAGTCTTGCCTGGAAATAGGTTTAAGCGCTTCCATATATGCATAAAAAGTCTCCTTCAAATTCGTGTGTAAACAACCTCTTCCGAGGATATCCCTAACAAAACACTATCAAGCCTAACAATGTTATATAGCAGACCTCAGAATGGCTTGATACTATTTATATCAGAGAACCCGATCACACACAAAAACTTTTTTTGGGAACAGGAGAAGCGCTATGGAGGCTAAATTGGAGGGTAAGCGGATCCCGCAGGCAAACGTTGGGAACAAGCTGGATAAAAAGAGAAAAAAACGCTACAAACAGCCATGGATTCTGCACTTCATGGTGTTGCCGGCGGCCATTATGGTCTTTATATTTTCATACATTCCGATGTCCGGAATTTTGATGGCATTTCAAGATTATAAACCTGCACTGGGATTTTTCAATTCCGAATGGGTAGGACTGAAGCACTTCAGATACATGTGGGAAAATGATTATTTCCTGCAAATTACGTGGAACACGTTGTTCTTTGCCTGTTCCAAGATTGTCATGAACCTGATCATTCCGTTTGTCTTCGCCTTATTGCTAAACGAGGTACGGAAGATGGCGCTGAAAAGAACGATTCAAACGCTCGTGTATCTACCACACTTTCTGTCATGGGTAACGTTATCCGGTATCCTGATCGATATTCTGGCCCAGACGGGTATTGTCAATCAGTTCCTGGTCTCGGTATTCGGTATCAAGCCGATCTTCTTCCTGGGGGATGGCAGCTGGTTCCGATTCACGATTATTGCGAGTGATGTCTGGAAAGAGTTTGGATTCAACACGATCATCTTCCTTGCGGCATTGTCCGGCATTAACCCGGCACTTTATGAAGCGGCTGAGGTGGACGGCGCAGGACGCTGGAAGCAAACGATGTATATTACCATCCCGGCTCTTATTCCGATTGGGATCGTCATTGCAACCTTGGCACTGGGGAATGTGCTTAACGCCAACTTTGACCAGATCTTTAACTTATATAGTCCGTTGATTTACCAACAAGGAGATATTATCGATACGTTTGTGTATAGAGAAGGTCTGCTTAGTGGACAGTTCAGTTTCGCTACCGCTGTGAATCTGTTCAAATCGGTCATCAGCCTGATCCTGATTGTGATCTCGTACCGACTGGCTTACCGATTCGCCGGATACCGAATTTTCTAGAGAGGAGGACGAACAAATGTATCATAAAACGATGCCTTACCGCATATTTAGCATATTCAACAATGTATTTCTGACCATTCTTTCACTGCTCTGCTTGCTGCCTTTGTATCACTTGCTCATGGTATCTCTTAGCGCATCTGCACCTGCGAATGCAGGTCTCGTCACGTTCTGGCCGATTGGATTTACACTGGAGGCGTATGCGAAAACATTTGCCAATACCAACTTCCTCTCCTCCTTATGGGTATCCGTGGAGCGGACGGTACTGGGTACAGGACTTGCGTTAATCGTTAATACGATTGCAGCCTATGCGCTCTCCAAGGAGACGCGGGTGTTCCGTGCACGTAACATCTATCTGTGGTATTTTGTCATCACGATGTTGTTCAGCGGTGGCCTCATTCCGGGGTATATCCTGATTCTGAAGCTGGGACTGATGAACACATTGCTGGCTTTGATCCTGCCAGGATTGGTTGCGGTGTTCAACATCATTCTGTTGCTGAATTTCTTCCGTACCGTTCCGAAGGATCTGGAAGAAGCGGCATTCATCGATGGCGCAGGGCACTTTAAGACGTTTATCAAAATCTATCTGCCCGTCTCCGTACCTGTTATTGCAACGGTTTCGCTCTTCATGATGGTTGGGCATTGGAATGCGTACTTTGACGGGATTATCTACATCCGTGATGCAGAAAAACTTCCACTTGCCACATTCATGCAGACGATCATCGTGCAGGCCGATATGTCGAAGCTTGATCCAGAAGCGGTGAAGAACCTGTCCCAACGGACGATTCGTGCTTCGCAGATCTTTATCAGCGCACTTCCGATCCTGCTTGTGTACCCGTTCCTGCAACGTTATTTCGTGACTGGGATCGTGGTTGGGGCTGTTAAGGAGTAGTTGAATGTAGGGAATGAATAGGATTGTAAAATGGAGTCACTGAACTGGGGAAGGCCAGGGAGGTGGCTTTTTTTTGTTTCCATGTACATGAATGGATAGGGTGCTAAACTTTATTTCAATGAATAGTTTAAATTGGTGGCATCCATACAATGGAGAATGATGCATTATCGAAAGGGATCTCTTTTAGGGACTATTTAACTAAATAGAGATTTGAAGACAGCGTTATTCATCGAGACATTTCCCTTCCCTAAACGACATAGCTTAAGTAATAGTAAATCATAGCCTATTCCCAAGAACGTCATGAGTTATGTAAAGGAGTGAAATCCTATCAAACCAAAACTTGATAAAAACGTGCGGCGATTTATTACTAATTTTATCCGTGAATTTAATCATAATGTATCAAAATACGACTCAAATAAGGATAGATTAGTTAATGAAAATGAAATAACCAACACAATAAATTATATAAATTCAATAAATAAAGAGAACCTTAAAGAGGTGCATAAAAATCTAAATGAAGATATAACACTTGCGTTAGTTGGACTAACCTATACTACTTATTTCAGTTTTGCTGTAAATCAAGACGAGCACGAAAACCCAATGCATAAAGATTTTTTTGATGAAACATTTGAGAACGTGACACCAAGTTTATTGTATCAAAATATGATAACTATAATTAGTAATCATGTATTATCCATCATAAAATTAGTAGAGGCTGGACTGGACACCTCGGCAAGAGCGTTAATCAGAGTATTAGCAGAAACGGTGTTTATCTTTATCATAGTATTTTCTAGTAAGGACCATTTTGTTAATTATTGTAATGGAATGAACGATGAAGATGCTAGTACTGTATGGTATAGGTTCTTTTCTCACAAAAAAACACAAGTAGAACTTAAGAAGATTGAAAAAAGAATTGGCTTGCCTGAAGAGATTGTCAGTGAGATAAATAAAATTAGAACATCAATATATAAGGAATTTCCGAGTGTGGTACATTCGTCGGCTTATACAAGTATCTTAGGTTCTTATGCGTTTGATTTTAATAAGGATCAATTACAAATAGGCGTCGGAGGAAAAGCATCAAAAGCCTCTAAAAACACTCTATCTACGTTGAATTGGTTATTATTCTACTTTTCAATAATGACTAAAGGGATATTAACCAACCTTTTCGAATTTAAGCCTCGTTCAGATAACGAGATGTGGAGAGTTGTTTTTCCTATAAGAGAATGTTTTATTGAATTGTATCTTAAAATCACATATAAAGATGATTATGAGAGCATTTCGACTAGGATCACATAGGATCGTGACATAATGAATTTGTATTTGATATTAATTAAGATCTCTTAACAATATATTTAAGAGACGGAAAGTGAAACTTCAATGATTGGTGTATGTTTACTAAGTGGTATAATATCATCAAACGATAGGAGGAATGACTATGAAATGGCAAGAGGTTCAACAAATTTTCCCGAATCAATTCGTGAAGTTTGAAGTTCTTCATTCTGAAGAGACAGAAAATCAAGAAGTTATAGATGAGGTCGCTGTGATCGGTCCTGTAAGCGATGAAAAAGCAACCCAAGAATTACTAAATAGCCGGGACAATACCTTGGTCTATCATACTTCCAAAGATCAAGTCATTGTTAAGGTACGGAAGAATGTAGGTTTAAGGAGAAAATTATAAATGAAAATTGAATATAGAGAAGGACTGTTATTCACTGAACTAACAATCCTTTTTAACGGGAATAGAAAAAGGATCAATAACATAGTTATTGATACGGGAGCAAGTCATACCTTGATTTCACAGGATGAAGTAGACGATATTGGCATTCTAGTTGGGGTAGAGGATGAGATTATAACAAGTTACGGAATTGGCGGTAAGGAACATGCTTTTAGTAAGCGTGTCGAGGGAATACAGGTGGGAGATTTTGTTTTAAAGGATATTCCAATAGATTTTACTTCATTTAAATATCATAATATTAACGGTTTATTAGGACTGGACATACTTATAGAAGGCAAATTCAATGTAGATCTAGAAAAATTTAAACTATATCATCTATAAATCTAAGATAAAAGTATATTTTTATAAATGGAAATTGAAACGAAGCCCGTTGCCTACACTATGCTGCCCTGCTATAATTTCGATATATCTATCGTATTGGGGGTTATGACGTGGCAATATGGATGATGCCGGATTGCTCGTTCGCTAGAAAGCCTTACGCAAAGCCTGAATAGGGGCGGACTTTGTGTAGGGCGCGACAAAATGAAATTGTTTGCCCTGAAATCAACATCAACATAATGGTTCAACCCGCAGGCTTTGCACCTTATTTGTTCTTCCAATAAAAATAAGGGGCTGAACGCCATGCAAACACCATTTATTCACAATCATCAATTCAATTACATTCAAAAACAAGCTGATTTCCTGCTCAAAACGCTACGCTCGGTTGTGGATCGAAAAGTATTGGAAACCGTCCGTTATACGGTTGGCACGAATGCGGTGGGCATCTTCGATGAATTGACTTCGGAACAGAAGCAACTGCTGGAGCAGTTATCGACGTATGAGACGGCACATGAACTCCAGACCTATCTGAACCGGATTGAATCATATCTGATTCCATATCCGCAGATATCGGCAAAGCAGATCCAAAAGCTTTTCCCGAAGGCCAAGAAACTCAAAGTGCCCGATCTCGAATCCATCGATTACGCACATACAACCTATCTGAGATGGACCGACATTGCGACGAGCCGTTTGTTCATCGTGTACCCATACGAAGGCAGATTCCTCGGTATTGAGGGACGGATTACACCCACGAACAAAAAAGGGTACTGCATGTTCTGTCATCGTCATCAGGAACTCGGATTCTTCAACGTGAAGACCAAGGCTCATTCGCCGGACAACTTTTCTTCCATTGCCCAGTACGTATGCATGGATAACATAGCTTGCAACCATAACATTACCGATATCACCATGCTGGAGAAGTTTCTTCTCTCTACAGTAAAATAATGCAAGACACACAGGCAGGGTCGCTCTTCGGAGCGACCTTTTTGCCGTGTTCAAGCGTAGTTGTTCTCATACCATTACAGCGTCGGAATATCGTTGGCATAGTTCAGTCCCAAGTGATGCGCATGGTTCAGCAGTGCCTCATAATGCTCAGGCTTGGATTCCAACGTTTCATATAAAAACTCAACCCTCGATTGGGACACGCCGCAATAATCGGCAATACCCACATTGAGCAGATTGGCGATCGATTGACCATAGTTGCGCTTCTGCATCTGTTCTTCCGTCACACCTGAAAGAGCGATCCACAACATCTGCTGATGAGGGAGCATGTTCGCGCCGTAGGCAAAGCCGTTGTTCATGACACGATCCACATAACCTTTCAACATGGCTGGCAGATGCCACCACCAGAGAGGAAACACAAAAGCCACAGCGTCGTGCTTCTTCAATCGCTCCATCTCCGTTTCAACCTCAGGCGAGAACACCTGATTTTCTTGGGTATAGTCTGGTTCATCCATCTCTCGGAGAATTGGGTCGAAACCAATCCCATGCAAATCCAATATCTCATAACCGTGACCAGCCTCGGCAAGCCCTTGTACAAAACGTTCAGCTACCTGGAAGGTCAGGGAATCCTTTCGCGGGTGGGACACAACAACGAGTACGTTCATCTTAACTTTCACTACCTTTCTACATTGCGGTCTTGTAGCCATAAATCAATGGCTGATGCTATTATAAACAGGTATGAAAACATCTGGAAGTACGCACTTTGATGTTCTATAGGAAGAATGAAGTGCCATAGGAACATCAAAGTACCCTAAATGGATGCCTCGAAATGGGCTTAAATAATTGAAAAAGGACAAGCAAGAAGATTACGATTTTACCTTGGATACAGCCTAAATTATGGAGGGGTTCGGAATGACGGAACATCAAGACACAAGCACTCCCAAGAAATATAAAGTTGGCGTTGAGGCAGCCTTGGAAGTAATGGGCGGGAAATGGAAGCCTTTAATTATTTACCACTTGATGACAGGACGGAAACGTACATCGGAGCTTCGGCGGTTAATACCGGATATTACGCAGAAGATGCTGACAACGCAGCTCAGAGGACTGGAAAAGGATGAGATCGTACAGCGCAAGGTATATTCGGAAGTACCTCCCAAAGTGGAATATGAGTTAACGGACTACGGTTGGGGATTAAAACCTGCTCTTGACCATTTGTGCTATTGGGGAGAGGAGCATCTGGAGAAGGTTCACGGGGATAAGTTCAAAGTATTGGAGGACTTCGATTCTGAAGAAAAGGGGGTGAGAAATTGAATGGTGCAGAGCACGTGAAACAGGCAGTTCCCATTCGTTGTGAAGGCGTGGCTGTAGTTCTATTGAAGAAAAGCCTCGATCAATACCGTGTACTGATGCTAAAGCGGGCTGGTCGTATGTTGCATAACGAGTGGTGTTATGTTGGCGGCGGGATAGAAAAGGGCGAGAAGGCATGGGAAGCTGCACTCAGAGAAGTTCATGAGGAAACAGGTATTACGGAAGTCCGGTTGTATTCTGCCAATCAATTCGAACAATATTATTCACCCATGGGGGAGTATATCTATACCGCTCCCGTATTCGTAGGATATGTGGATGAAAGCCAGGTTGTCCGGTTAAATCATGAACATATCGAGTACCAATGGATGACGTTTGACGAAGCTAAAGAAAATGCGGCATTGCCCGGAATTGATGATATTTTGGATTTTGTTGAAAAGCATTTTGTCAGAAAAGCCCCTTCCGAGTGGCTTCGGATTAATGGTTAGAATAATTAGGAGGTGGAACTCATCACATACAAGACGATTTATCCAAGAGCATGGTTGAGCCTATTATGTATGTTGGTCATTGAAGCTATGTTTTTCAGAAATATTATTTATGATGAAAATGGTATTATGAAGTACTTCCTGATCGTTATATTGACCTTTATTCTCGGTTATATCGTTTTTCTGCTCTGGCGTTTGTTTTTCACTAAACCCAGTATTACGCTGGAAAGCGATCATGTGATTTCTATGAAACATCAGAGATATGACGCATCTCAGATTGAGTGTATTTATATGAATTACAGACGGATTGGCATCAAACTCTATGGTAAACGGTTAGTGCCGATGGATCTATGTTTTTATTTTCAACGAGGTCAGGAGTCTGCAGGCGTAGAAGCTGTGCATGGATGGGCGACGAAAAACAACAAAGAGATCAAACATAAATTGTTTCAAACCGTGGGATAGAACAGTGCGTTTGTGAATATAAGGAATCGTTAGGGCTGAAGATTTTGGAGGAGTAGCGATGAAACATTAGATCAATTTCTAGCGAGATCGATCTGAAGTGGTCGAGGTGTTAGGATTTACGAAATCTGTTATCGCTAACACGATCATTGAATATGATATTGTCAAAAATCATCCTAAACAATTAACAGCTTATTTTAAATGCACACGAATTCCAGATGCAGCTAAATTCTCGTCACAAATTAAAGCTCTATGCTTCAATAGCATAGTAGATTCTAAAAATTAGCAGGAGAGATGCATATGAGATATCTAACGAAAGAATGGTATGAGATGTGTCAGCAGACACATCTTCATTTTGGTATAAGAGTACATAACGGAGCTTACGAGTTAGATGAGAATCTATTTATAAGGCTGTTTAAAAGAAAGGAAAAAGCGCATGTGAAGCAGGAGCGAGAGCTGTATAACTTGGACCCACGTTTCATGCTGGAGCATGATGGTCAAGTGCTTACTCGCGTAGACAAAGCTTTCGGTGGGGAAAAAGTGACAGATGAGGATCAAATGGTATTTTACATGCCGCCCGAACAAAGAGCGCATATCGAGAAACTCATTGCAGAATATGATGTACGTCCTCCGTTTGATGAGAAAAAATGTAAGGAAGAGTACAAAGAATCAATGGAGTGGAATGTCCAATACAAGGCGGAGAATTTGCCACAGGAAATCGTTGAACAAATTGCGGATATTCGTGTGTTTACGCTGGGATATTGCACGAGAGAAGTTATGCTCCAGCTGAAGAAACAGAGTGCGGAAAATAGGAGATATGTGGTTCACACATCGAAAGAATTTAGAGAAGTGATGATGGCACAGGATATCCCCGATGAAATACATAGCCGGGTTAAATATCATGATTGTACAGTGACGGAACTACTGACGGGAGATGAAGTGGTCATTCGTTTTGACACTCGTGGGGGCTTCACCAATATAAATAGACTTACGCTGGTTGCACCCGAAATCATCAAGCAAGAGGGTGATATTGTAGGCAGTTACTGGCTGTATCAAGAGTTGTATCGAATCGATAACGGATATGAACTTCATGTTCTATTTGGTGGGGAGAATATGCCTGAGCTGATTGTTCGCTGTGCTGATATTCTGGTGGAGGAAGAATGAGAGAGAGGATGATGTTGTGATCTGGAGAGACTTCCTATTGAATGACAAGGAATTACAGGTAGGCCCGTTTTATTTTGGGTGGGAAAATTATAAACAGGTGATTGAAAATACGTTTGGTACGGCGGGAATTCAGTAAGGAAAAAGGGGTTGGACAACAATATGGAATTTATCTGGGCTTTAGTCATATCACTTATATGTTTAATTTTCGTTCTTATCTTTGCTGCAATTGTACGTTATGCGATAGATTCATCTAAAACATCGCAAAAGCTGGATGTACTAATCAAAGAAGTACACTATCTGAAAACTGAAATTAAAAAATTGCAACACCATAAGCAGCAAGATGGTAGCAAGCATATTATTGATGAGAAAGTTTAGATGAACGACACGACTTGAAATTTTTCTAAGAAGGGAACAGACCATGATGAAACCACAGGGAAACGTACAAGCTGTTTTTATAGACAGAGATGGAACAATTGGTGGTACAGGTCATTTTATTCATCCGAGAGATTTCAGATTATACCCAAGTGCTCAAGAAGCAATTATGCGTTTGAAACGAGAAGGAATTATGGTGCTGGCTTTTACGAATCAATACCGAATCTCGCGTGGAGAAGCAAGTGTTGCGGATTTTGAAGAGCAATTTCGCGAGTACGGATTCGATCACTCCTATATATGTCCGCATGAGCAAGAATGCAGTTGCAGAAAGCCTAAACCCGGAATGTTATTACAGGCCTCAGAGGAACACGGTCTGGATTTATCCAAATGCATCGTTATTGGAGATGTAGGAGATACAGACATGCTTGCTGCCCATGCCGTAGGAGCGACCAAGATCATGGTGAGAACAGGTTGGGGGGAATCTTCATTAACCAAATTCAGAGACAAATGGATGGAGACCGAACCTGATTATATCGCAGAGGATATTTGGGATGCCGTACAATGGATCATTCATGGAAGAGAATTCAGTAATTAAAAGACAGGAGGTAACTGTGTATGGGCATGTCAGACTATTACAAAAACCTCAGGGAAAAGATCGGAACCGAGCTTATTTTTATGCCGGGGGTAGCTGGGATTATCCGAAATGAACAAGGGGAGATCCTGTTCGGTCGTAAACATAACGAATCAACCTGGGGGCTGATAGCTGGAGCAATTGAGCTTGGTGAGACACCGGCTCAAGCGATGGTGAGAGAGGCACTGGAAGAGACAGGTCTAGTTGTAGAACCGGAGAAGATTATCGGAGTATACGGGGGTGAAGCAAGACGGTTTACATACAGTAATGGTCATCAGGTCGAATATTTGACTATCGTATTTGAATGCAGGATCAAATCTGGGCAGCTCACGCCCGATAATGAAGAGATGAAGGATCTACAGTTTTTCCCCGAGGATCAGCTTCCACCCATGGCAAACCAGTATCCAGATTATATTTTTAGTTCAAATCAGGAAGAACGAGCCCATTTTGAAAGATAAGCCACTGTGCAACTTGAATCTAAAACTTAACTTATGTTTACCAAATGAATCAAGATCCAAGTTATATAAGGAGAAACCATATGTTAATCAATCCAACGATAAATGAGATCAATAACGTATTCAAGATGCATCATATCAACGAAGAAATATCTGAAATTCAAAGTTTGTCAGGTACCACCGCTGGACGTGTTTATCGGTTGAGTACAAGTCTGAATAAGCACTATATTCTGAAATCAGATGAACCCGAACAGATTCACATCGCCCAGCAGTTTTTGGATACGTATAAGAATTCTTCGTTACTGCCTGAAGTTTTGTTGACTGATCTGGATAACACTTATTTTATCTATACGTATATGGAAGGCACGACCCATTTCAATCGGGGACAAAAAAGAGACTGGTTAACTCGTCTGGTGAAAGAGCTGTTCAATACATATGTGCGTTCTTCAGATACGAAATCATGGGGCAGAATAGAGTTCCCACAGAGGACCTGGAAAGAATTCAATCAGATTAGTATTCAAGAAGCAAAGATGAATACCGGAAGTATTTTAACAACAGATGATTATAATTTGGTTCAATCCAAAGTGGATCGTCTTTTTCGTGAGGAAGAAGAAAAGTTTCTTTTACATGGCGATACGGGGGTTCATAATTTTGTATATGATCAAAATGAACTCATCGGTGTTATTGACCCATCTCCAATGGTTGGACCTATCCTCTATGATTTCTTGTATGCTTTTAGCTCCTCGCCAGATGATATCAACACCGAAACATTATTTGCTACATTCGAACTTCTGGAACAAGTGGAAATGGAAAAATCCAGATTAATAGAGGAAGCTCTGGTCCATCTATATTGCCGAATTGGGCTGAGTAACAAGCATCATCCTGATGATCTGCCTGAATACTTGAAGGCATGGCAGGAATGGAAGCGATTATGTCAGGAGCTTTGATCTAGCAAAGCCTTCACCCTAACGCGAATGCCTTAGATCAGACTATACAAGACAGGAGAGATATCACAAGTTGGATAACAAAAATAGTTTGAATCGTCCGAATGTTTGGACGACCTCCGATATACTTCATGGCGACTTACTTGCCAGTAAAGAACTTATCTATGACAAGTGTGGCTTTGAGTGCTCTCAACCGCATGAAGAAGCACAAAATGCTGAATATGGGGCATATGTGTTCACCTTAAATTCTCTCTCCATTCGATTTCGCGTTGCCAAAACCACACCAACCAAGATTGGACAATTTGTTACCCTGTGGCAGCGGGGTGAGGATGGAACGACACAGCCATATGATGGATCAGATTCAGTAGATGTGTATGTCATTAGTACGCGCATAGGTAGCTACTTTGGTCAATTTGTATTTCCGAAGCATGTATTGTTACAGCGAGATATCCTATCGGATCAAGGCAAAGGTGGCAAGCGTGCCATACGTGTATATCCGCCTTGGGATAAGCCAACAAGTAAGCAGGCTCTAAAAACGCAGCAATGGCAGCTGGAATACTTCTTGGAAGTACCTTTTACCGAACCGTTGAACTGTGATCAAGCTCGGGTACTTTATGGCCCTAGCGATTAAAGTAAGCGAAACAGTAGCCCAGCATCTCCAAACTCTTTTCCTCTGAATATCAGCTTTTCACCGATCTTTCGACATAATCTCCTCTATTCGTTATTTCTCAGTACTGAACCGTGTGCGATGTCCTCCATTTGTTAAAAATAGTGAACGTCAGTTCATTTAATTTTTTTGAAATTTGTGCTTGCCTTAATGTGAACATTAAGCCTTAGGATGTAAAAGAACCGGCCAAATGCATCCAAAAATGAACATAAAGGAGGAGTCAGTATTATGGCTTTCTCGATAAAAGAAGCTTCGGAGCGGCTGGGTTGTCCTGCACATAAAATTCGTTACTACGAGAAGGAGGGACTGCTCCCTTACATTCAACGGGATCAACATGGAAATCGGATGTTCGAGGAAGAACATCTGGATTGGATGCGACTGATGTCTTGTTTCCGGGCAACGGGTATGAAAGTATCTACACTGAAACATATGGTTAGTCTGGCGCTAGATGGTGATTCAACGATTCCACAACGGAAAGCGATCCTTCACGAATATAAAGAGGAATTACATCGCCGCCAACTTGAAATTGCCGAAGCACTTGTAGCGGTGAATAACAAATTGACCATCTATGAAGACATAGAAACAGGAAAGCTTCCTTCAGAAAGCAAGCTGCTAGACCAAATGGAAAGCATCGGTAAAGACTAATATTAACGGGAACGGATGGAGAGATGGAGAAATGAAGCAAAGAGTGCTGGGAAATAGCGATATCGTCGTATCTTCGATTGGATTGGGAATTATGGGGATGTCTCCGGGAATGTATGGGGAAACCAATGATGAGGATTCAATGAAGACCATCCATCACGCGCTGGAGATTGGCGTTACACTGCTAGATACAGCTGATGTGTATGGTAATGGTCATAATGAAGAACTACTGGGGAAAGCGCTGAAGGGACGTCGCGATCAGGCCATTATTGCTACCAAATTCGCGTATACCCCAAACTATGAGACGTTGAATGGTCATCCGGATTACGTGAAAAAGGCTGTAGAAGCAAGCCTTCGCAGGCTGGACACCGACTATATTGATCTGTACTACCAACACAGGGTAGATCCTCAGATTCCGATTGAGGAAACGGTTGGCGCGATGGCTGACTTGGTTAAAGAGGGGAAAGTCCGCTGTCTTGGCTTGTCGGAAGCATCGGATTCCACTTTACGCCGTGCACACGCCGTTCATCCAATCTCTGCGTTGCAGAGCGAATATTCCCTGTGGAGCCGGGATATTGAGGACGAGATTCTACCGACTGCGAGAGAACTGAATATTACCCATATTGCATACAGTCCATTAAGCAGAGGGTTTATCACAGGTGAGATACGGAAATTCGAAGATTTGGATGTTAATGATCTGCGCAGATATATGCCGAGGTTCCAAGGAGACAATTTCGCCAAAAATATAGAAGTTGTGGATAAAATCAAAGAGATTGCAATGGAGAAGAGTTGCACGCCTGCACAATTGGCTTTAGCTTGGACAATGGCTAATAACGCATTGCCGATTCCGGGAACGAAACGAATCAAATATTTGGAGGAAAACGCGAAGGCTGCAACGATTGGACTGACACCTGATGACTTAGCTCGCATTGAAAAGGTAAGTCCTCAAAATGAGGTTCATGGAACACGTTATATGAAAGAAATGATGACTCAGCTTAATGGGTAAAAATGTACTTATAACTTGTTATTAGTGTGGATTCCATAGATCATATGAGGATGCTACGATGTTTGCGAGGATGGGCTTCGCTATTACAAACTTAATAGCGGACAGGCAGGGAGTCGAAAGGCAAAAAAGAAAGTATGATTTAGTGGAATATCCTGTATAATTTAGAGAACAATCAGGTTTGCATTTCTGTAGAGAATGAAGGATCTACGATTGGAAAATAAGGTATCCCTATTATGGGAGTGTTTCTACTGCCACTTTGAATAATGGAGTGTGGTCATGATCGTTTTAACGTCAGCAATCGTATTCACCGTCTTGATTCTGATCGTGATTCTCTTTCAAATTGCATTGGCTGCTGGGTTGCCGTGGGGAGAGTACGCCATGGGTGGGAAGTTTCCCGGGAAATACCCCGTATCCATGCGTTTTGCCTGCATAATTCAGATTGCAATATTGGCATTCATGGGGATCGTTGTTCTGAGCAAATCAAGATCTCTTGTACGTGAATGGTCTGCATTTGCAGATATCGCAATTTGGTTTATCGTTGGGTATTTGGTGTTGGGAACCATATTGAATCTGATCACGAGAAGTGTATGGGAACGAAGAATCTGGGCGCCTGTAACGTTGTTGATGCTGGTAAGTAGTATAATAGTTGCTATCTCATAACATAGAATTCAAATATCAATTACAGATTGAAAGAGGTGATTCCATTGGTAAATCCATAAACGGAGAAAAACCCATGTATTAGCTTGAATAAGCATGCGGTTTTTCTCTGCCTATGATATGAAAATAATCATATAGAGGAGAAGAATTGACATGTTAAATCAATTAAGCGATTCCATTTATTATATGTCCAACGATAATGATAGAGAAAGACCGGTACTAGGCTTGGTATGTGGGGAAAAATATAGTTTGGTGATCGATGGTGGAAATTCGGTCCAACATGCCAGAGACTTTATCGAGGAGATTCGAAGCTTAGATGTGCCGCCCGTTCAGTATGTGGTTATTACGCATGCGCATTGGGATCATTTTTTGGGAATGAATGAATTCGGTGCAACTATCATCGTTAATCGGTTGACAGAACAGCGGTTGAACGAATGGAGAGATTATTCATTTGATGATGCTACACTATGTAAGTATGTAGAGGCCAAAAAGATTAGTGCACACTGTATGGCGGTTATACAGAATGAGATACCTGAAAGGGAGTCTTTTGTGTTGGGTAGATCGGGTATCGTCTTTGAACAATACCTCCAGATCGATCTAGGAAACAAGGTCTGCATGCTGGATCAGATTCGAAGTACGCATACGGACGATTCAACCATTGTATATATTCCGGATGAAAAGACAATTTTCCTTGGAGACAGTCCGTATTCTACAACGACTCGTTCGTTATTTCATTATAAGCAGGATTTGTTATTCCCGATGATACAGGATATCGAGCGATATGATGCGGAGCACTTCTTGTTAGGGCACGAGTCCATATGTGATTCTGAAGAGATGAAAATGTTCTTCGAACAGCTAATCGCTTGCAGTAAATCAGTGAAAAATGCATCCTTGGAGGAGGCCATAAGTTTGTTTGAAAGAGAACAGCGGCGTGTTCCGGTGGGGGATGAGCTCTTTTTTCTAAAAGCAATGGTTAATGATCGAACTTTGCAGGTCCAAAAAGATTAGATAGTCCTTATATTGTTATCATAGTAATGGTTTAGACAGGCAGCTGGCTATATAGTCAGCTGTTTTTTTGTAATACAGGGCGGCTCATCTTTGAAGAGCTAATGGACTTAATGAAGTAAACTATAGTGAATATGTATTGCTTTTATAGGGAGGAGAGATAGCTTAATGACAAATTCCTACGAGATACCCCATTTGCTGAAAGAAATCATCACATGGGAGCAAGAGATTAAACAGGAAGTTCCTTATTTGGAGACACCAACAGGTTATTTTCTGCAATTTGATCCACATGATAATGGCGGGTATATGAGTTCTCCAGTTGACGCAATCATGTTTGCACGTACCGGAATGGGTGGTATTCATTTCTCCTTCTTGACTGATTTTGGAAATGTTACTGATTTGAGTGTAGTGCCTATTGTTCGGGTTGATCCCATGGCTTTTGGAAGTTATGCGAGGATTGTGGCTAGAAATATTAGAGATTTTTTTGCCTTTGGATTCTCGGGACATGAGGGACTTCTGCTGAATGAATTTGAATCGAAACAACAATATTTGGACTACGTGAAAGAGCAAGAGGACAACACGAGCGAAAGTGAGTACTTTGACAAGAAAAAGTGGGACCGAGAACAACAGAAGGTGAGAGATTTGGCTGTGCAACGTTTTGGATTTCAGCTTATCCATGACGGATACTCCTATAGTGAGGAAGTTCGGCAAACAAGGCGAAATGAAGTTGTTTTAGATACCTTAGATGGTCTTGGTGTTGGAGTGGGAGATGCATTGGTGGATTACTCCAAGAGAGCAGTTCCTCATCCGTGGCATGAGAAGGAAATTTCGTATGATCAAGCTGAACAGCTTATATCCTATATCTCCAGTGCAGAGCAGGTAGGACTGTTTAGTTTATTACGAGATGTTCAGGCACAAGGATTCGATAATAGTGATGTGTTTCGGGCGATCCACAACCGACTTGTTTCGCTTGGATTGTCTTTGGAGGAACAGATGCTGGCACGTTATTTACACAAGTTATATTGAATGTAAATATAATTTTGGTGGCAGGCAGTCGGTTTGCAGAGAAGTGCTTACTAAATAAATAACAGGGCAAAGTTCCATCTTACGGAGCTTTGCCCTGTTTTCGTGTGCACTATCAGTAACGTGAAATTAATTAATGGTGATGATGCGCATGAGCATCTGGTGCGTCACCTTTGACCGTACATAATACCGAGGTATCGTGCAGATGTTTTTCGGACTCCACTTGGAGCGTCACATGTTTGATTTCTTTATGTTCCAGCATATGTTCAATCTTCTGAACCAGGATCTCGGATGCATAAACATCCATCGTTCCATCCACCACAATATGAGCGGTCAGCGCATTCAGGTTACTGGTAATGGACCAGACATGCATATCGTGTACACCTTTGACGCCATCGACTTGTTTGATGGTCTGCACCAGTTCATTCACATCGACATTGGCTGGAGTGCCTTCCATCAAGATATGCAGTGAGGATTTGGTGACATAGAAGCCACTTCGCAATACCAATGCCGCGACAATCACACTCGCAAGTGGATCGGCCCAACCCCAGCCAAAAAACATCATGAGCAGCGCCGCCGCAATAGCCCCGATCGATCCCAGCATGTCGCTGATGACATGGAGATAAGCACCGCGCATATTCAAGTTATTCTCCGTATCGCTACCACGCATCATGATCCAGGCAACAAGAATGTTCACAAGCAGTCCAATGATGCTGATAATTAACATACCTACGGTTGCGACTTCAGGCGGGTTGATGAAACGACCAATCGCTTCGTAGAAAATGTAGAGCGCAATGGCGATTAACGTAATTCCGTTTAACGTAGCGGCCAAAATTTCAAATCTTCTGTACCCGTACGTTTTGCCGGTATTTACGGCTTTTTCACCAAAGGTAAACGCCAGTAAAGCGATCCCGAGTGCAATGGAGTCAGACAGCATATGGCCTGCATCCGAGATAAGTGCGAGACTGTTGGTGATGAATCCACCAATGGCTTCGACGATCATATAGATGGTAATAATAATGAAGGAAAACAACAGTACTTTCTTGTTATTGGTGGTGTGAGCGTGGTTGTGTCCATGATCGTGCCCATGGTTGTGACTGTGATGATGTCCGGACATTTAAATCCTCTCCTTTGGAGCGAGGCTCCGTTATGTAATATGATTTCTAGTGTGGTTATAAATGATCCTTAACAATAGTTGATCTCCTACAAATGAATATATGAGCGTTCGTTCATATGTTATGAATTTATTATAGTTGTGCCTCATAGTAGTGTCAACCAGATTTAAGAAAATATAAACATGTCCAAGGTGTGTCTCCGTGCATGTGCTGGCGAATGAGATTGCTTTTATGCTACCATCTGTGCAGGATCAAAGTGAGATGCACTCGCTACATAGAAGGGCGGACAACGATATGAAACATCTGCTGCTGGCAGACGATGATGCCAATATTCGAGCACTCCTGCGGCATGTCATGACCAAGGAAGGGTATCGGGTTCATGAAGCGCAGGATGGATTGGAAGCGGTCAGACTGATGCAAGAAACGCCGATTGATCTGGCGATCCTCGATGTGATGATGCCCGGAATGGACGGACTGGAGTTATGTGATTTCATTCGGCAGCATTACGACATTCCTATCATGCTACTGACGGCACGAGATCAGCTATCCGACAAAAGAGATGGTTATTTGAAAGGAACAGATGAGTATGTGACCAAACCATTTGAACCGGAAGAGTTAGTCTATCGGGTAAAGGCGTTATTTCGTCGGTACCATCGCACATCCAGCGATATCATCCGTATGAACCGGATCGTCATTGACCGTAACAATGTGGAGGTTACGGACGGACAATCCATTCTCTTTTTGCCAATGAAGGAGTTTGAATTACTCTCACAGCTTGCGCAGTTTCCAGGCCGTTTGTTCTCGCGGGATGAGCTCATTCGACTCGTCTGGGGAGCAGATTATGAAGGAGATGACCGTACCGTTGATGTACATATCAAGCGACTCCGTGATCGGTTTGCCGATTATACGGACGATTTCGTGATACAGACTGTGCGGGGCATTGGCTACAAGATGGAGGTGAAAGCACCTTGAGGACCTTGTACGTCCGGGTATTTCTTATTACGGTTGCGGTGATTATGGTCAGTGGCATATTGGGTTTTCTTATGTCGAATATCTACTATCATACGAAGCTCAAGGATTTCAATGACGAGAAGCTGGTGGGCATCGCGACGCAAATGAAGCAATTTGTGGAACAGCAACCTGGCACGATGGAGGATTATCTGAACAATGCCGCCGCACTCGGGTACGAAATCTATGTGACGGATGGAAAAGGCAGCGACCGATTCTATGGCCGCGAATTCCGTGAGAAAGATCTGGACAAGCAAGCTGTAGAACTGGTGCTGAATGGTGAGGTATACCATGGTGTTGCCCAGTTCCCAAGTAAACCGTTCATTACCGGGTTCTTCGATAATCAATTAAGCAATACCGTGGGTGTTCATCTACAGATGAGCAATGCGAATTATGCCCTCTTTATGCGCCCTGATGTAATTCTGCAATTTGGTGAACTGCGTATATTCTTCGCGCTGATTGGAGCATTGACGGTGGGCATTAGTATCCTGATCTTTCTGATTAGTACCCGCTATCTGGTTAGTCCCATTGAACGTCTGTCCGAGGCGACCAAGCGCATTGCGCAAGGAAAATATAATCTGAAATTGCCCACGGCAAGGCGGGATGAGATTGGACAATTAGCCCATCATTTCATGACCATGAGTCGTGAATTGGAGAGGGTAGATCAGGCGCGACAGCAGTTTGTATCCAACGTATCCCATGAGATTCAATCGCCGCTGACCTCGATTCGGGGGTTTGCCCAATTGGTGGCGGATCGGGATCTGCCTGAACAGGAACGGGAGCGCTATGCATCGATTATTGAGGAGGAGAGCCGTCATCTCTCCTTGCTCAGCAAACAACTGCTTCTCCTGTCCTCCCTTGAACAAGGCAACGAAGATCTGTCCAAAGTGAAGTTCTCTCTGCGAGATCAATTCCGGCAAGCGGTTCAGGTGCTGCAATGGCAACTCGAAGAAAAAGAACTGCTGCTTCGGATTTCGGTCCCGGAATCCATCCAGCTGGTGAGCAATGAAGTGCTGCTCATGCAGGTATGGATGAATCTGCTGGGTAATGCAGTGAATCACCTGCCACAGGGAAGAAGCATCGAGATTCATGCCGAGCAGACGGATAACCAGTGTGTGATTCAGATTCGGGATACAGGAGACGGGATTGCTGCGGAGCATCTACCTTTCCTGTTCGATCGATTCTATCGGGTGGACCGTGCGCGGGAACGTTCTTCCGGACGAACCGGGCTTGGACTTGCCATTGTGCAGAAAATTATCCGAATTCATGACGGTACAATTGAGGTTTCCAGTTCGCCTGAGGGCACGGTCTTTACCGTGTCACTTCCGCAGATGTAATCTGTTATTCATTTGCCGTTCATTTTCGCCTCCTATACTTGGGTTATCAAGAGGGAGGTCACAGAACATGTACTTGGCTATTCGGGAAATGAGGTATGCCAAAGGGCGGTATGCCTTAATTGCTACAATCATGGTACTGGTTTCATTTCTGGTACTGTTTGTTACAGGTCTTGCACAGGGGCTGGCGTATGACAACGCAGCTTCGATCAAAAATATGGCAGCAACCCACTTTGTATTGGAGCAGGATTCGAATCATCGTTTTACCCGGTCACAAGTGGATCAGAATCAGCTTGATCAAGCACGCTCGGTGGTAGGGCAAGAGAACGCTGAGCCACTCGGTGTGAAAATGACAACCGTCAGTCCAACCGGCGACACGAAAAAGATCGATGTCACGCTGTTCATGGTGAACCCGGAGGGCTGGCTTGCTCCAACGGTGACCGAAGGGTCTCCGATTACGGATCAGACAAACGGGCAGGTTGTGGTGGACCAAAAGTTGTCTGACTCTGGTGTCACAATTGGCACCGTCTTGGTCGATCAAGCTTCGGGAACGGAGTGGACCGTTGGTGGATTTGTCCAAAATGAGTCCTTCAGTCACTCCCCAGTGGTGTTCCTAAATGAACAGGAATGGCTTACGCTTCAAGGAGGTTCACGAACTTCGCAAGGTTCAGCCGACACCAATGCTCATGCTCCGGTGTACAATGCCATTGCGATTAAGGGTGCAGGCGAGCAGGTCGACGGCCTGAGTGCTGCATTGCCAAATACAGAAATCATTACGAAGTCGGATGCCGTATCGGCCATCCCTGGATATAAGGAAGAGCAGGGATCGTTGCTCATGATGATCGCTTTTCTATATGTTATTTCGGCGTTTGTGCTTGCGGTATTCTTCTATGTCATTACAATTCAGAAAACGAGTCAATTCGGTATATTGAAAGCGATTGGAACGCGGAATGGTTATCTGGCGGGCAGTGTTTCGTTACAAGTCTTGATCCTGTCGGTTGGTAGTCTGGTGATTAGCGTGCTGTTGGTTCGACTGTTCGAGTCTATCTTGCCAGCATCAATGCCGTTTCAATTAGGCTTGTCCACCCTCGCTCTGACCTGTGTATTATTCATACTCATGTCTGTGGCGGGTTCATTATTCTCGGTGTGGAAGGTTACCAAAATTGATGCACTTGATGCGATTGGGAGGACAGCAGCATGAGAAATCGATTGGTATTGCGGGGAGTTACACAGACTTTTGAAGATGGCGGCAGCAAACGCACGATTCTGGACAAGTTGGACCTTGAGGTAACAGAAGGGGAACTTGTGGCTGTGATGGGGCCTTCCGGCTCGGGTAAAAGCACATTCCTGTCCATTGCTGGCGCACTGCTCGAACCGACCGAAGGGCAGGTTCTACTGGACGGGGCCTCTATTATGGGCAAAAGCAAACAGGATATATCCGATATGCGGCTTCAGCAGCTTGGCTTTATTTTTCAAAGTGCCAACCTTATTCCGTATCTGAAAGTAGAAGAACAACTGATGGTGGTCGCGAAGCTCGCCGCAACGGATAAAAACAAGGCGGAGAAGCGAGTGGATGAGCTGCTGGATACGGTAGGTTTGACTCATCGGCGGAAGGCGTATGCGGAGAAACTGTCTGGCGGGGAACGTCAGCGGGTCGCTATTGCACGGGCGTTGATGAATGATCCCGCTGTCCTGCTCGCGGATGAACCGACAGCTAGCCTGGATGCGGAGCGTGGGCTGGATATTGTGGGCATGATTGCACAGCTCGTAAAAGAGCAGGGCAAAAGTGCAGTGATGGTTACGCATGATGAGCGGATTTTGCCGCTCTGTAGCCGGGTTCTTTTTTTGGAAAATGGGAAGCTGGTGCAGCATTAGAAGGAGCATGGTCTGAAAGTCTGGAGAGAACACTGATCCAAGGCTTAAGGGCAGAGAGTATAAGATGAGGGTCACGTATTCCCGGTGGGAAGGTGGCCTTCTTTCTGTGTTTTCGACTATAATTGGAAGAATAGTGGAATTAGATAGAGAGGATCGGGTGCGGATGAGTAGCTTGAGTGCGGAACTATTCCCGGTGCTATGTACGTCAATTCATTGGGGGATTATTGAGGCAGAGTTCAGATTAAACGACATCGTGGATGAAAAGCTGGTGAGCAATATTAGCATCATTCCGTTTGTCGGGGATCAATGTGTTGTCTTCCAACTGGATAATGGAGACTGGGAGCTGCCAGGAGGGACGCTTGAAGCAGGTGAGCATTACATGGATGGACTGAAGCGCGAACTGATGGAGGAACTTGGGGCAGAAATGCGGTCCTATCAGATTTTTGGCCAATTCTATTGTACATCAGGTGCTTTGGAGCCTTATAGACCACATATCCCGCATCCGAATTTCGTGCGAATCATCGGATATGGTGATGTTGAACTTGTCGATGATCCGCTGAATCCGGAGGATGGTGAGCAGGTGGTTGCGGTGGAAGTGGTAGAGATTGATGAGGCAATCCGAAGATTCCAGGAACAGAACAGACATGACATTGCGGAGATGTACAAACTGGCTTATGTACTGCGAGAAGAAGCTAAACAGTGAGAGACAATGGTTAGGTATTCTAATGCCAGATAGCCTACGGAGGTAATGATGGTTCGAGATAAAATCAATGAGTTGCTGGATACTTTACCCGAATTGGAACTGAACCGAGCATATTGGGGGATTGAGCGTATACATCAGGAATATATGTTTAAGAAGAATAATTTTTATGATAGTAGAGAATAATATATATCGATGGAAGAACTCTGCTTTACTTACGGAGTTCGTATCTAATGAAAAAAGCTTAAATCGGTATGCTATCCGATATAAGCTTTTTTCATTATTTTATTATTTAGGGAATAACACAACATTATCTAGGCCATTTTCTCCAAAGAAACGTCCTGGTACATTGAATTGCTTTCCGTCTAGGGTGATTTTGCTGATTAACCAGCCAGACTTCCAACCACTACCATCTGACTTTAAAGCTATAGCTTGCACTTGTCCAACATCTTCACTACTGAAGTTGATGACGTCTGTTTTTCCTCTTTCAAAGTTGTCAATATTATAATTATTAAGTAATATTTCACTGGACTTTCCATTACTTCCGATAATGCTTATCCAAATTAAAGAATCAGTACCTGCATCAGCTTCATTAGAAGTTACAAAAGTAATCAGATGGTCTTTAAATGCTGCTTTAAGATTACTCTGATTAGTTTCAATGTTATTACTCGGTAATGTGTTGTTACTCGTAGCATCTACGGTTTCTGCGAAAACTGAAGCAGGTAACAATAAAGATGAACCTAATAACAGTGAAGAGCCGAGCATTGATAGTTTTTTTCTCATTTTGTAAACTCACCATCCATTTTTTTGATATTTACACCAAATATGTAATTTGATATATTACATTTTCTATTATATATGAAAATCCTATATTTATATACATAATAATACAATTTGATTATAAAGTAGGAGGATTTGAAGTGTAAATATAGAATAGTCTAGTAGTATAGAACTATTCTAAAGTGACACATGTAGCACAAATGAAAAGCTAATAGAGAGTTTGTATTTGTTGTATTTTTTACACAACAAAATATAAAGTGGCTTTTCAAGTGATGTTAATCATTCATATTCTTGAATTGGAGTGATATCTAATGCAGGAACTTTTTAAGAAGATCATCAATACAGACGTCAAACCCTTATTTGCCGAACACGGCTATTCCAAGAAAAATCTGAATTTCTACAAAGCGGATGGAAACCTCATATATAAGTTCAACATTCAAAGAGCAAAGTATAACACCAGTAGTCAAGTCCAGTTTTATGTTAATTGTGGTGTTCATTCCACCGAACTTGCGGAGTTGCATTCCGTTGGATTGAATGGAGACATATTGGAGTACGTATCTCATTTTACCTGCCGAATCAGAGCAATAGCGCCTTCCGCTCCGGCCCACTATACCTTAACGGCTGATATCGATCCAGACGCTTTATCGAAAGAACTGGTGTCACATTTGGAAGATGGCATGTCATTCCTACACTTGCTAACTGGGGCCAGAGATATAGTCCATTATTATATGGATAAGACAGCGCTACATTTAAGCGAAGTAACCTTCCGCTTCCTGCTAAAAGCCGGCGATACGGAAGAAGCCAAGCATTATTTACAGCAACTGCACGCCAAATACGGAGCCGAAAAGCGCTGGACGATATTAGAAAAGAAATATGCAGCCGTTTTTGCCGAGTACGGAATGTAATCTTTGATTCAGACAAATAGCCAAAATGAGGATGTTCAAGGCCAGGGATACGATCACTATCACTACAAAATGAAAGGGGATTACATATGAACGATACTCAATATAATTTAAATTTTGAGAAACTGTGTAATGAATTACAGCTTGGTGATTTGATTAGTTCGCCCAAACCTATTTCAGGTGGTCTTCTTCATCGAATGTACGCCATTGAAACCACGCAAGCTAATTATGCAGTTAAGGCATTGAATCCCCAGATAATGATAAGACCTACTGCTGTGCAAAATTATATTGATTCAGAAAAAATAGCAAACGTGGCAGCTGAACATATCCATGCTCAACCTGCAAAATGGTTAAAGGGTGCTTCTATGCATAACATTGATAATCAATTCTATCTAATATTTGATTGGATTGAGGGTCAACGTTTGGAACAAGATGAGGTTACTATCAATAACAGTTCTCTGATGGGAACGATCCTTGCAGATATCCACAAAACGGATTTTAGACAACTAGAATTGGATAGTTCACAGGTGACTAATTCTAAAAAAATAGATTGGATGTTTTATCTGAACAAAGGAAAAAATGAGAATTCGGAATGGATTGAGATTTTGGATTCCAATATGGATAAGCTGTATGAGTGGAGCATGAAGGCTAAGAATTCATCTTCAATGCTAGCATCCGATAATGTTATTAGTCACAGAGATCTGGAGCCTAAGAATGTGATGTGGAGAGAAGACATACCTATTATTATAGATTGGGAATCGGCAGGTTATATTAATCCAATGCATGATCTGGTAGAAACAGCTGTGCATTGGTCAGTAGATAGCTCTGGAAGTTTAAACAAGGGGAAGTTCTTGGCTTTTATAGCTGGATATGAGAAGAGAGTGGGTAGTCTAACAGCCAATTGGGAAGTGGTTCTGGATAATGGTTTTGCTGGTAAGTTGGACTGGCTCGAATATAGTCTAAAACGGTCACTGTGGATTGAATGTACGGACGTAGATGAACAGTTAGTAGGTACATCACAAGTCATTTGGACTTTAGAGGCTTTAAAACAATACGAAAATATGATTTCAGATATTAAGAACTGGTTGAATACTTAATTCAGGAGGGGATGCCCACATGGCAAACGATAAAGGAACACTCAGAACATGCGAACAAGGACATTCGTATTATAAAAAAAGTGATTGCCCAACCTGTCCGACCTGCGAAGCTGAACGTAAACCGACAGAGGGATTTCTAGCCTTGTTGTCAGCTCCCGCCAGACGTGTCTTGGAGAATGAAGGCATTACGACACTACTGCAACTTGCGGAATACTCGGAAAAAGAGGTCCTGAAGCTGCACGGAATCGGACCATCTGCCATGCCTAAACTGCGAAGCGCGTTGGAAGAAGAGGGATTGTCTTTTAAGAAATAACCCTCTTCACTCCTTTCCTTAATCCAAAACGGAAGTAATCTCCTCCATTGTTACCCGATACAACAAGTTACCTTCACTAAGTAGCAGACGATGTTGGCGAAAATCCTGTCGTGCCTGCTTGAAGGGCTGATCATCTTCATTTAGCAAATCAATCTTCTGCCCTTTGCTCAATCTTCCGGGTTTCTCCATTTTCTTAAGCACAAACATCCCATGTTTACCGTACCCGGCATCGAACAAGTAATGATAACCATCTGTACTGAAGCCGGAGGAACCAGAGATGTTTGGATTCATAAATGTCACTTTGGGTTCACTGGTGCCCCCTGAGATACAACCGAGTTCGAAATCGGTGTAGAAGTAGAACCAGACCTGGTTATCATTTACGACATTGAGTGCGTAACAATCCGCAATGTCTGCTGCGTGGTTTTCGTACAGCTTATTACCGTGTCCATCCCAGGCCAGCAGACCGTATGATCCAATTGGATCGCTCCATCCGTAGTTACCAAATATCCCTTCATCGAAGTAGCTGGTCCAAATCGTTCCCTTCTCTGTGACCTGTACACTCTGAATACCGTCTCCCAGCAGAAACTCGTGAATTGTATTTCCGTCTAAGTCAGACACTTTGGCGTTTAGATCATACTTTTCATTCCCGTAATTGGCACACCGTGCTCCGACGAGCAGCAGATGATCATGTAACGGTTGTACATAATGATAATTGAACGTCTGTCCCCAAATGACAACTTCCTCGATAGTTTGATCTGTCACAATGAGCACTTTGTACGTATAGGTTTGGTTTAATGTGGTCTGAACGAACATACCTCGTTCTCTTTCGGGAATCTGATTCATCAGCAGCACATAGACAAGACCATCACCGCCCCACTGGGTGGAAATGATATCGAACCCTTCGACATAGTTCGAAATGTCGGCGAAAGGCAAAAGTTTTACTTTCGGATCGGACATATCCCTAACCTCCTTCGTACTCGAATGCAGAGTCACCACTCGCATCTGTATAAGAGAATTATGACGTACGCGTACATTGCTGAACATGGCGGAAGTATAGCGAAGGTCTTCTTTGGCCTTTACAGCGAATGAGTATGATGTTATGAAATGGATGCTTTGCCCTTGACACTCGTAGTACAATAAGGAAGTTGTGTAAAATTCTGTATAAGAGGAGGGCGGAGAGATCGCTATAAGGAGAGTGTGAAAATACATACAACGCACGTGAAGTAAGGGTAAGAATCACCCGTAGATTCAATTTGCAATATTAAGATGAAGACTCATCTCAGAAAAACAAAACTGGTTAAGGAAGTGTTACAAGGTGGAACCACATATTCAAGAGCAAAAGACAGACTACCGTTCACTAGGCGTATCGGGTTTAGGTGGTTGGCTGATTCTCGTCCAGATTGGATTATTTCTTACGTTGATTTTCCTGGCGCTCCAATTGGTTCTGTATTGTTTGCCCATGCTTACAACAGAGACTTGGGAGTTGCTAACTTCGGAGCAATCTGAATATTATCACCCGCTATGGGGACCGGTCGTTATTTTTGAAACGGTATATAACGCACTGTTTTTAGTGTTTAGCATATATACTATCATTGCTTTGTATAGTAAAAAATCGATCTTTCCTCGTCTTATGATCATGTTTTATAGTGTCAGTCTAGCCGTTAGTATCATTGATTATTTATTGTTGCTTCAAATTCCGATGGCGAGAGAACTTGAGGATGGAAGCTCGTTAAGAGATATTGGCAAGTCGGTACTTACTTGCGCCATCTGGATTCCTTACTTTATAAAATCCGAGCGAGTTCATAACACATTTGTAAGATAAATGGTAAGCAGGAAATACCCGATCTTGGATAGAAGCTATCTGAGGTCGGGTTTATTTTATATATGCCGGGCTGTCATATAGTGTAAAGGATATTGTTCATTATAGAAGTGAAAAGGAGGAGAGATCTTGAAAATTTACCTGGTAAGGCATGGGGTGGATGAGGAAGGGTATCGAGGCGGATGGAGTGATCGTGGACTTACGGAACAGGGAATCAATCAATCCAGGAAACTGGGAGAGCATTTGCATCATCATGCTGAGGAGTACAACATACATACGATTATTAGCAGTGATCTTCCTCGTGCAGTGCAGACAACACGGGAAATTGAGAAGAAATTAAACATGCAGGCTAGCTTAATGAAAGATTGGCGGGAGATGAATAACGGAAATTTGGCAGGTATGCTCCATAAGGATGCTGAAGTGAACTACCCAGGGGTTTATTTCAACACTCTTGAGATGGACTCCCCGTTTCCGGGAGGAGAAAGTCCAAGGGATTTTTATAGCCGGATAAGCACAGCTTTCGAGAGTCTTTTCAGAGGTCTAGAGGAGCAGACAATCAAATCCAATGTTCTCTTAATTACTCACGGCGGAGTGATTAACATCCTATATTATCTGCTTGAATATAGGGAATGGAGCAATAAGTCGAGCTTTTATCCCATGGACAACACCAGTGTACATACCGTTGAAAAAGGAAGGCATGGTTGGAAACTTAGCAACGCAAATGGCTTGAGTCATCTAGATTAGTTGTTTTACCTTGGAGTTAGAAAATATTGACCGAGCTGCCAGTGTGTGTTTGTCCTACTAATTCTCAAGGAGGGTAAATCTATGAAAACGATTGAAAGCTTCTTCGAACCATTTCCGATATTAGAAACCGAACGAACGCTGCTCCGGCCCCTTAGCTATGATGATCTGGAGGATATGTACAGCTACTGCGCTGTACCTGCTGTCTCGGAGTTCACCACCTGGGACGCGCATCAGAGCAAAGAAGACACAAAAGGGTTTTTAGATTTTGTCATGAGTCGGTATGAGGCGGATCTAATAGGCCCATGGGGGATTGAAGATAAACAAACGAAGAGGCTGATTGGTAGTTGTAACTATTTAGGGTGCGATAGCGATAACAGGAGAGTCGAGCTGGGATATGTGTTATCTGACCAATATTGGAATCAAGGCATCATGACCGAAGTCGTGAAACGAATCATCCAATTTGGGTTTGACGAAGTGGGGCTTGAGCGGATCCAAGCTAGATGTTTGGTGAATAACACAGGCTCTGCCAAAGTGATGGAGAAGGCAGGTATGCAATTCGAAGGTGTGCTGAGGAAGTACATGAGGGTGAAAAATGAACTTCAGGATCTCAAGATGTATGCTATTTTAAAAGAAGACTTCTACTCTCAATAGGGACATACAATAAAGGAGGAAATAAGATGAGTTTGATTGGACAATATCTGGCTTTGCCTCAGGAAGTGATCTCAGAGCTAAGTGAAGGAACCCTTTTATTCAAAGATATCGACAGGAATGCATATGGCATGTTAGATATCGACCGATCATGGGAAGGCATTCACTTTCTTTTATGTGATACAGATTACAATGGCACACCCCCGGAGGGTTATGTTGTACCCTTGTTGAATGATCAGTCTCTGAAAATTCCCGATTTCAGTACGTTCTATCTAAAGGATGACCAGGTACAGGAGGCAGCGGCCTATCTGGACACATTGACCACGGAACAACTTCGAGCCAAATATTCGAGCGAACGGTTTGTGAAAGAGAAGATCTACCCACTTTTCGAAGGGGCAGATGCTGAGGGATTCTGGGATTACCTTATATCTCACCTTACTGAGATTCAGAAGTTCTACCGTATTGCTGCATCGAAAGGTCAAGGTATCGTATTTTATATTGTCTAATTCAATAAACATATACCAAGCTTTGGCCCATTCCCGATCGTTGAGGAAATGGGTTTTTATTTTGTTTTCCGGCATGAAACGTACATAATGTCATATCGTCAACTAGGCTCCTTCCGCTATAATCTTCAAGTTATCCAAATGTGGAATGAATGAAGGAACCAGGAGGTACAACGAATTGATAGCCAAAAACAGATATAAATCACTCGAACTGGAGACACCCGGCGTATATGAGCTGGAAGGGCTTGAGGTGGGAGTGACATCGAACTGCAACTATAAATGCGACTATTGCTGCGCCTACAATCGGGATGATGGAGCGTGCATTGATAGTCAGGAAGTGATCCGTATTATTAGTGAGCTTCCTCGTCTCAAGCGAGTGCGATTGTCCGGGGGTGAAGTAACCCTGAAATATCAGGATTGTTTGGAGATCGTGACGTACTGCGCGGCACATGGCATCGATACACAATTGAACAGTAATGCCAGTCTGCTGACAGAAGAACGGATCATTGCATTGCGAGATGCAGGCTTGTCCAACATTCATATCTCGTTCAATTATACGGATGCGGAGGCCTATGCTGCGTACTACCGTGTGCATCCTCGCATGTATGAGAGACTGGAGCAGAATATCCGTTTGTGTACGGGAGCGGGCCTGGAGACGGTACTTGAAACGTTACTATTTGAAGGTAACCAAGCGAACATGCAGGCCATTAGCGATAAGGTGTATGATCTGGGGGTGCGCATCCATGAGATCCAGAACAGCATTAAGATGCCACATACGGATTGGAGTCAGATTGTCTCGAGAGAGTCCCTTGTTCGATCTGTAACGGAGCTGATTGAACATAAAAAGCCGGATACAACGCTCTATTTTACCTGTATGGATCGGTTTGCTGAACAGTTGAATTTGCGCGAACAACCTGGGGTGTATTTCTCTAATTGTGTGGATGGCACGAAACAGCTGCACTTACACGGCAACGGGGATATTCTTATCTGTGAGTTATGCCACCCTGTTGTGATTGGTAACATCTATAATGGAACGTCGTTGAAGGATATCTACGCTCAGCAGCCACCGGCGTTAACAGAATTCCTGGAGAAGCGGCCTTGTCCCGCGTACGATGCTCTTTTTGCAGACGCATAACAGGAAGACCTGTTGAAGATATGTGTGTTAAATAAAATATGCACTACGATAGAAGTGACCTTTAGGGTTCTATAGATTGAAAATCAAGGTGATCTTATTTCCTCAATGGGAAAACGGATGGCCTTTTTTGATTGAACTATTCATTTACACAATAACGGAGAGGACAGAAAAAACCTGAAAAAGCGAAGCTAAAAGCTTTCTGCAAGAAAGCTAACTTCGGAAGCATAGCGTTCGCCTTTATCTCCGGATTTTACCCTTTAGAAAAGGGAATCAAAAAAATCTGGGGGTAACAGCGATTGGAAGATTGTTCTGTCAACGTAGTGTCAGTGTAAATAATCTTTAGTTCATTGATATGGTTTCAGATTCATTTAAGCTACCCGGCCTAATATGGCCTTAAGAACTTAGATGAAGAGGTGAGCTTCACATGATGAAGATTGATGAGAAACCAACCCGGAAAAACCCACATAAACGACCGATCTCTCCAAGAAAGCGCCGATGGCTCATTATTACACTTGTCATCGTGCTCGGGGTAGGTGGAATCCTGTACAGCCTGGCGGACCGTTACCTGATCCGGCATGTACAGGTGGTCGTAGCAGATGAGAACACGGCAACGGCAGCAACGGGCAACACCAATGATTCCAGCAGTACTTCGACCATTACGACTGAAGTGAACGCAACGTCAGATGATTGGAATTACTCGAGTGATGATATGAAGGTCAGTATTGAAAAGGTACAGACCGGTTCTGGCTCGGATCAGATTACGTATTATGTTGCTGATGTTCAGCTAACGGATGCAAGCAGCCTGCGAACCGCGCTGGCGGACAATAGTTTTGGAACGAACATTACCGAAAATACGTCAGAGATTGCTGCTGCAAATCATGCGATCTTTGCCATTAATGGTGACTACTACGGATTCCGTGAAGATGGTGTTATTATCCGAAATGGGACTTTGTATCGAGACAGTCCGACGCGGGACGCACTTGCCCTGTTCAACGACGGTACGATGAAAACATATAACGAGAATGAGATTTCTTCCTCGGAACTGCTGGCCGAAGGTGCAACCAATACACTATCCTTTGGACCGATTCTGATTCAGAATGGCGAGATCGTCAGTGATTTTAGCAGTGTAAAAATCGATAACAACTTCGGAAACCGATCCATCCAGGATGCGAATCCAAGAACAGCGATCGGCATGATTGCTCCGAATCATTATGTCTTCATGGTGGTGGACGGACGGCAGGATGACAGCCGTGGCATGACCTTGGCAGAACTGGCCGATGTCATGAAAGGCCTCGGAGCAACCGAAGCCTACAATCTGGACGGTGGCGGTTCATCCACGATGTATTTTATGGGCAGAGTCGTCAATAACCCGCTGGGGCGTAGCCAGGAACGTGGCGTAAGTGACATTCTATATCTGACGGAGGGACAAGGATCATGACGATATTAATTCCATCATATGAACCCGATGTGCGTTTACTGAATCTCGTTCTGCAACTGCAAACATATAAACTTGGTCCCATTGTGATTGTGGATGATGGCAGTGGCCCCGGGTACCGTGGAATTTTTGAAACGGCAGAAGCCTACGGCTGTACAGTCCTGACACATCCCGTCAATCTGGGCAAGGGAAGGGCCTTGAAGACAGGCTTTCAGTATATTAAGGAGTATGGACCTCAGGGTGGTGTGGTGTGCGCAGACAGTGACGGACAGCATCTGCCACATGATATTAAGCGTATCTTCGAAGTGCTGCTCGCACAAACGACACCAGGAATTGTACTCGGTAGCCGTCGCTTCAGCGGGAAAATCCCAGCACGCAGCCGTTTTGGCAACACAGTCACCCGGGCGGTCTTTTCCCTCACAACAGGTACCAAAGTATATGACACGCAGACGGGTCTACGAGGTTTTCCCTACTCCATGCTAGACTGGCTGAACCAGATTCCGGGGGATCGGTTTGAATACGAGATGAACATGCTGTTAACAGCACACAAGGAAGGATATGAGATTACGGAGGAGTTTATAGATACGGTGTATCTGGATCACAATGAGTCCTCCCATTTCCGCCCGTTGGTTGATTCGTTCCGGATCTATATGCCAATCCTGATGTTCAGCACATCTTCGGTGCTGTCCGCACTGATTGATTTTGGATTACTGTTCATTATCCAGTATTTCACGCATAATTTATTTCTGTCGGTTGTCGCAGCAAGACTGTGCAGCTCCATCTTCAACTATACGATTAATCGGAAGTACGTATTCTCTGCTGGAAAGGCCTCGAAGGTTCGTCAGTCTTTGCCCAAATATTTCTCACTCGTCCTACTGGTGTTGCTATTAAACTACGGTTTACTGTATTTTTATAATGAAAAACTGATTATTCCGCTGCTCGCAGCCAAGCTGTTGACCGAGGTATCCATCTTCCTGTTCAGCTATTGGGCGCAGCGCAGATTTGTCTATTAACACAGAGAGAGTGGGCATATAGCTTGCTCTCTTTTTTTCAATCAAAACCGTTTCAAAAGAATATCCTGTACTTCTTGGTTAACAAAAAAGGTCGAGAACAGGGGTAAGCATACCCTTGTTCTCGGCCTTTTAAACTCACAGGAGGACGAGCGTTACATCAGCTTCTTAATCTCATCCTTCAGGATTTCGGACTGGGTGCCGAAGATGACCTGCACAGCTCCACCACCGAGCCTCATGACGCCGGAAGCGCCAAGCTGTTTGAGCGCCCGATCGTTGACGGCTTTGTCGTCCCTAACAACTAGCCGGAGGCGAGTGATGCATGCGTCAATGCTCTCGATATTATCTGTTCCCCCGATCTCGGCGAGCACTTTGCCAGCCTTGGTGTCGGCAGACGCTGCCACTGCTGAAGTATCAGTGGGGGTATCGGCATCATAAGTGTCATCCTCGCGCCCCGGCGTTTTCAGGTTGAACTTGATAATCATGAACCGGAACAGGAAATAATAGACGACCGCAAATGCGAGTCCGACCGGGATCATGAGCAGCGGATTGGTCGACAGCTTCATGTTCACGAGGTAATCGATCAGACCTGCAGAGAAGGCGAAGCCCAGCTTAACATTTAGCAGGTACATGATCAGGGCCGCTGCACCGGTAAGAATAGCGTGCACCACATACAGCAGAGGCGCCGCGAACATGAAGGAGAACTCGAGCGGCTCGGTAATACCCGTTAAGAACGAAGCCACCGCTGCGCCGATAAAGATCGAAGCGACCATTTTACGCTTTTCAGGCCGGGCTGTATGAATCAAGGCTAGCGCCGCCGCCGGAAGAGCGAACATCATAATCGGGAAGAAGCCAGACATGAACATGCCTGCCGTAGGGTCTCCGTTGAAGAAGCGGGTCAGGTCGCCGTGCACGACTTCCCCGGCTGCATTGGTATAATCTCCGATCTGGAACCAGGCGATGGAGTTGAGGACATGATGCAGACCGAGCGGGATGAGCAGGCGGTTGGCGATCATGAACACCATGGAGCCAACGCCTCCAAAGCCTACAATCCAGGCGCCGAAAGCGCCGATGGCATCCTGAATCGGGCTCCAGACCATGCCGAACAGGATGGCCAACACCAGCATGGAGCCGGCGGTGACCATCGGCACAAAGCGTTTGCCGGAGAAGAAGCCGAGCCAGTCAGGAAGCTTGATATTATGGTATTTTTTATACATATAGGCTGCAAGCAGTCCGGCAAATATCCCGCCCAATACGCCCATATCCAGCTTGACATCGTCAGGAATATAGCCGAATACACCTGGAACGGCTCCCAGAATCCGCGTCAGCACCATATAAGCGATCAGGGCGGAAAGCGCGGCGACCGCATCCCCCGCCAGTCCGATTGCCACCCCAATGGCGAAGATGAGCGCAAGGTTGCCGAAGATCGCCCCCGCTCCCTCATTCAAGAATGGAACTACATACTGATTAAGAAATCCCCCGATCACGGGACCGAGCGGAATGTCCTTTTCGTAATTAAGAAGACCGAGGCCTTGAAGAATTCCTGCCGCAGGCAGGGTTGCTACAGGAAGCATCAGGGATCTTCCCAGCTTTTGCAGTGCTTTCAGCATATTGTTCTTCCTTTCTTTTTTTGATTTAGGTTATTTGGACAAGCTGACTTTCATGATAGTTCCCATGCCTGCTTCTACGCTGCCATACTCCGGGTGCGACTCCCACGGCTGTTCAGCCGCATTCGCAACGATGACAGGGGTGATGACCGGATAACCGGCCGAAGCGATCGCATTCAGGTCAAATTCAATCAGGGTCTGACCGATAGTGACCTGATCCCCGGTCTGCACTTGGGGGGTGAAGCCATGTCCTTTCAGGCTGACAGTATTCATACCGATATGCAGCAGCAGCTGCAGCCCGGAAGCATGCTCAATCATTACGGCATGGTGCGATTTGATCAGGTGCACCACAGTGCCGTCGATAGGGGCGACCAGCCTGCCCTCCTGGGGAATCATTGCAACTCCCGGTCCCATAAGTCCTTGCGCGAACGCTTCGTCAGGCACTTCTTCCAAACTGACGCAGGTTCCGGTGAGGGGAGAGGCGACGGATATTGTTTCAGATGTTTTGGCAGATTTGTTGTTTTTCCATTTCCAGATCATTGTGTGTGGTCCTTTCTGTTGTTGGTTTTGGCATGGGTTTGAAAAAGCCGGTATAAATGCATGGCGAGAAAAGCCGTTTCTTCCTCGGGTACCTCTGTACCCAAATCCTCGGCCATTACAGCGCTCAGTTTTCTGGCCAGCTGGTATTCGGACGGATATTCATTTTTCACATATTGTGCGAAGGTGGGGGCCGTCATCGACTGCTGATACAGGCGTTCCATGGAGAAGCGCAGGTGTATCATGAGTCTTGCCTGGCTAAGGCTGCCCTGATCAAAGCGAACGCCACCCTCCTCTTCAATAATGGACTGAAGCTTGCTGATCACATTGGATACCTTAACCAACTGTCCGACAGGGACGTGATTTACGGAGGAGTACACATGGTATGTCAGGAACCCGGCCTCATCCTCCGGTACCTCTACGCCAAAGGCCTCTCCGATCATGGCCGCCGCTTCCGAGGCGATTTCGAATTCTTTCGGAAAGCTGAGCTTTGTCTCCGTAAGGAAGGGATTCAGAATCTCCATCCCGTTGCGGATACGATATAAGGTGAACTGAATATGACTCGGAAGAGCAAGGTAGATCTTGTCATTCAGCTTGCCGGGAAATTGATCAGCGATGAGACGGATAATTCGGTCAGAGATGTCGATGACATTGGGGTCCAAGTCTTTCATCAGCTCCTGGGCCTGCCCCCACTCCTCCCGGTCTTCCAGCCGGAACCTTTTCTCAATTCGCGGATCATCGGACTGAATGGTGCTTTCCACCTTGAACGCAAATCCCAACCCTTTGCCGATCAGTACGTACTCCTTGGTATTCTGGTGCGACCGGGCCAGAACAATATTGCTGCCGACGACCCGCTCCACCTGCAGAATCATTCCTTTACTCACGGTTCACCGCCTCCTCGTTTCTAAAGTTAACGCTTTCAGGCCGCCGGAACGCAAAAAGAGCCAAGAAGCGAGTATAGTCTCATGTTCGCTTCTTGGCTCATGCCCTCTGGGGTGGTAACACGCCAATTCATTTTATGTTTTTATCAGAACGTTCTTCCTACATAATATAGAAGGTGATCTGCCACCGTCAACCATAATTTTGTCATCCATCTGTTCGTCGTTTAATATAGGGAATGTGTAAACGAAAAGGTACCTGCCGTAGATGGAGCCAAATCTAACATGAATAGGAGTATGCCTATGTATCTTCGAAGTGTGGAACTCTTGTTGTCCAAGATCGAGAATCGGGACCAATATCCTTTTGACATCCCCTCGATCCGGTCCTTGGAACGGTTGGAGCTCACGAATAACGTTACTTTTTTTGTAGGTGAAAATGGTTCAGGGAAATCTACGCTGCTGGAAGGCATCGCTCATCAATGTGGATTCAATACCGCAGGGGGCGGCAGGAATAATACCTATGAGACACATGCTTCGGAATCCTCGCTCGGGAGTTATCTCAGACTGGCATGGTTGCCCAAAATAACGAATGGCTTCTTCATGCGCTCTGAATCGTTCTATCAATTCGCATCGCATGTCGATGAGATGCCGGCATCGCTTCCATATTATGGCGGGCGTTCATTGCATGAACAATCGCATGGGGAGTCTTTTCTCAGTCTGTTCGTCAACCGCTTCAGTTCCAAAGGCATCTACCTGCTCGACGAGCCCGAAGCCGCATTGTCCCCAGCAAGGCAGCTCTCTTTATTGCGGATTCTCCATGATCTGTCAGGCACTTCACAATTCATTATTGCGACGCATTCACCGATTTTGCTGGGATATCCGGGGGCAGAGATTTTAAGTTTTGACGATAGCCATATTCAAGAGGTAACCTATGAGGAGACCGATCACTATCAGATTACCCGCAGCTTTCTCGAGAACCGTGACCGGATGCTGAATGAATTGTTTAAAGACTAAATTGAATTTTGTGATACCAAGATTAAAACTACATTTTGTATGAGGAGAGATTGGATGAAAGTAGGATTCATAATCATTGATATGCAAGAGAGTATTGTGCGGAAAAAGATGGATCAGAGCTCGATAGACCATGCTTGCGAGTACATTAACCATGTAGCTAACGTGCTGCGCTCGAATGATCATGTGGTCGTTCACGTGCAGGATGTGGAGGGCATGGAGGAGACACCACCGGAAGAATATCGTATTATTCCCGAGGTGGATGTGAATGAGAAGGATATCACAGTTACCAAAGAAGCTTCCAATGCTTTCTGGCAAACTGATCTGGAGCAGGTGTTGAAGAGTCACGGAATTGAATTGGTGATTATTGCCGGGTTTGCCGCAGAGGAATGTGTTCTATTCACATACAACGGTGCGATGGAGCGAGGTTTCCGTCCGGTGATGTTGCAAAACGGAATTCTCAGCACTCATCATGAAGCGGTAACTTCAACGTACAGAGATCGCAATGTGATCTCATATCCTGTGGTTGATTATCTAATCCATTAAGTGTCGGTTATATCCAAAATGGAGGTGATGGTGATGAACGTGCTTCACATTGCTTTTGTCCTTGTGATCTCATTGGCAGGCGTTGTTTTCGGTGTTCAGGGGTTGAAGAAAAAATCTCCAGTCATGATGTATATCAGTGTAATATTTATTTTCGTTCCTATACTTCTTTTCATGGATTGGTTGACATTCTTACCTTTTATCGCTCCCGCAGCGCTTGCCAGTGGATACTTGGTGAAAAATAAAGACAAGACCAATAATCGGACTCTGTAGGGAGTCTTTTTTTTTTGCACAAATGTACACTTCCACTACGACAGTTAAGGTTACTCCATGGTTTAAACCAAACTTTGCCTATATCTGCTGTGGTTGAAAGGATATATTGAGAACAGGGCACAGCAAACTCGTTGTGGACATCGGTAATGTCATGTATGGACCACTAACCAACTCATTAACTAAGGGAGATGTGCAATGAAGATGAATGTGCAAATTACGAGTATTTTGGCAGAACAAAAGGAATTGTTTCTCAACCTGTACAACTTGTATTTATATGATCTGTCTGAATTTTCTGGCGAGGATCTACTCGAAGAGGGGAAATATGATCCAACGAACACCTATCTATATCTGGAATGCGATGAATTACATCCGTTTTTGATTCAGTATGAAGGAAAGGTTATTGGATTCGTACTGGTGTGCTCACCTCCATATGTGCCGGAAGGTGTGGATTATACCGTGCAAGAGCTGTTCCTGGTTAAAAAGTATCGCGGACAGGGGCTAGCAGCACAAGCGGTTGACATGGTTTTTGCTCAATTTGAGGGTACATTCAAAGTAGAACAGCTCGCTAATAATGCGGCAGCAGTTTCATTCTGGAAAAAATATTATGAGCAGCATCAGATTGAACATACTGAGTCTGAATATAACATTGAGATTGACAACATCGCTGGCAGCCACCGAATTTTGTCCCAGACTTTTGTGCGTGGAATATAGATATCCTAATTAAAATTAGAAGGTGATTCGTTTGTTTATTATCGTAGCAACCAAGGGGGATTTGAAGTGGATTTCAGGTGTATTTCAGGCAGAAAATGTAGCTAGACAGTACATGGATCTAATACCTGATGAGCTTAAGGCATACCAGAAATTCATTCAGATAGAAAACCTCACATATCCTTTTTGTATTATAGAGCGTCAGGAATCTCCATTTAGGTTTCTCGGTAAAGATGAAGTGATTTCACTTTTCGATCATACGAATGTATCACAGGACGAAGATGAGGTGCACTTCAATATCTACACGGTGGATTCAGATTATAGACCAAAGAACCCTGGAACAGATTATATGGGAGTACTGAGGCATGATCATGTAACCAATGAATTTATAGAGATGTACCGAGAAGAAAGAACATCGTTTCTGAGTAGACGAAGGATTTTATGAATGTAAGGAAGTTTTTATCACGGTCCTATTTTACTTCTCCTGATTTGGGAGGTAGATAGGATCTTTTTCAATTTCCATTTACCAATACATGGGTTATGATGAATTAAGAGGAGTCTATGGGAGTGACGTGTAAGGAGGAAGTACGCAGGAATGCCGAAGCATCATTTTGTTATCGAAAACAAAGAGCAAGTAAACGGGAATATTCATACTTCGTACTCATGGGATTCAAAAGGGAGAATACATGGAAGTGGATTAACCACAGAGAATCATGCGACCTTGGAAGACGAATTCATTGCGTACATCTATGATTCCCTTCTTTGGTTGGATACATGGAATCCATCTACCTGCATGAGATGTAGTGGACTGAACAACTATGGAATAACCGTTATTGAAGAGCCAGATGTTTTGGTGAAGTTTCATCAACTGATTCGGGCTTGGATGGATCTATTCAGCCATGCGGCGGATCCGATTGTGCTGACAGGGAATTACAGCATTGCTGGAGGCGAACAGAAGGGCTACTACGAGAAACTGGTGTACAACAAAGTCGAATTAATCAACGAATTAAACAAGCTTGCGAACATGGCAAAGTTTGCTGAGGTAAATGGGAAATGCATTGTGCATTTTGGGATATGAATCAATAGAAAAGGTTCCTGATTAAAATTGTAAGCTGTTGAGAAGCAACCCAACAGAGAGGAGCAAGAGTAATGACTAGTCGTATTGTAGTTACGGGTGGAGCTATTATTCGAGATCATATGGGGAGGGTTCTGCTGCAAAAGAGATCAGATTATGGAGATTGGGGGTTACCCGGTGGAGGTATGGAGCCAGGTGAACGAATTGAAGAAACCATGATTAGAGAAGTGAAAGAGGAAACAGGGCTTGAGGTGAGTTCTTATGAATTGGCCTCCATATACACGGGCGAGAGGATGCACTATACGTATCCGGATGGAAATGAAGTAGTATTTGTAATGTTTTTATTTGACGTTATTGCGGAGTTGGAAGGAAAACTCTGTGATGATCAGGTAACTCTTTTATTTGAAGATGAACAAAAGGAGTCATTACAGCTTGTTTTTAAAAGTCTGGATGAGATTGATATTTCCACAATTAACAATGTGCAGAAGCCTATATTTGTAGACTTGAAGCAAGGAGAGTCTAAATTGCTACGCGAGTGACAGCATTAATAGAATAGCTCAAAATGAATAGAGGTAGATCATGATGAAAAACATGGACTTAATTCAACCTTTTATTCCAGCATTTTCTGTTCAAAATTTGGAGTGGGTTGCTGGGTTGAATCTGTATATAAAACAAGACAAATATTATGAAAATATTTCGATAGCAGATATTACATTTTTAATGAAATTCTCCAATGTTACATATGAATTACTTTTTAGATTCACTAATATTGAAAATTTTCATTATAAGCCTCATGGTGTTCTAGTTCAGATAAGTGGGTTTAATATTAAAGATCTGAAAGACCACGGATATCATCCGATGAAATATTTCGTTGAGGACTACGAGAACGGAATATTAGGATTTTATTGTGAGGATATTGAATTGATACATGTACAAGAGAGTGAGCACTTAGCTTTGTAAATCATAGAACATCATAGTTGAGCCTTTTAATAAAGAAAGGAGTTTGTAAATGCCTTGGCCGATGGTTCATTTTGCAATTGCATCCGAATTGATATCCAAGCCATCCCCTGAGTTGTTACTGGGAAGCCTCGCTCCTGATTCCATTCACGTAAGAACTAATATTCGTACTGAGAAGGCAAAAACCCACCTCATGCCAGAGGCAGGAAGGTTCGCAACAGACGAAGAACTTAAAGGATTTTTTGAGTCCAATAAGAAGTTAGCTTATAGGGATCCCAAATTCATGCAATATTTGTGCGGATACATCGCCCATATCTATACGGATCGCGTGTGGACTTTCGATATTTATCCTGCATATGAAGTCCACCCCAATGGAAGAAGCGTGTATACACAGGATGTCACGAAGCTGGAGTTTATGATTCTACAGAATTGGAACGGGGCCCTTGAATGGTTAAATGAGCTGAACGTGGGAAAAGCATTTGAGATAGGTGGATTACTGGAATCTGAGGTGTATCAGTATAGGGAAGAGAAGCTTGAGTTTTTAGCTAATCCTGACAACGAAACCTTGGGTGAGTTAAATATTTTATCCATGGAAGCTATGGACAAGTTCATACATACAACAGGATTAGCGCTAAAACAATTGTATACAAAATGGAATGTATATAAAGATTTACGCAGCAGTGTGTAAGTAAGGGAGGGATTTACCTGAAGGTATACAGGAAACAAGTCTGCAAAATTGTAGTGAATGAAACACTGTTCTTATATGTTGTGGATGAGCAGGCATACGATATTGTTATTCGGATTTATTCCAATACACATAAATCTACATTTATAGAGTTCGATGTTGCTTGGGAAGATACATGGGATATATTTGTCTATGAACCCGAACTGATATCCAACCTTATTCAATATGCAATAAGACATGGTTGGGACCACCAACAGAAGAATAACAGAATGAAATTCAAAAATGCGACAAGCATCGTAAGAGTTTTAATAGCAGAGAAACAAACATAATACAAGGGGCATGAACACAATCATTGTGTTAAATTTGGTGTATGCCGTTGGTAAGGATATCGGGGCATGGCTTTACCACCTGACTCATTAGAAGATAACTGTAATGAAAGGCATGGTCTTCAGTTAATTCTGCATCATAGAATCGCATAAAGGAGGATGGCTATGGACATCGTTATGACGCTTGAACCATACGGATGGATGGATATTACGATCCAACCTAATCAAGGAGAACAGATTGAGATTCCGGTTTCTTTTTTGTCGGATGCGGTTGATGAGGTGGCACGCCATATCGTTGCATTGCACAGAGGAGCAGCTGAGGTAACCATGACCATGCAGACCGAACCTGGAGAATAACGATTCCGGATCAAGAAACGTTCACAGGTAATCGTTCAATTTATGGTGTATGAGATGAGTGATAACTTTAGCCCAGAAGACGTCACAAAGGGTCGGTTACTCATGTCTGAAGAGCTAACGCTGGTTAAGTTGACCAAGCTGTTTTACAGAGAACTAAGCAAATTGAAGGAAATGGGACCGGAGGAATATCGCAAAAGGTGGAGTTTTGATTTCCCATTGGAAGCCTATGAGCGGATTGGAAGGGTTGTCCAGATCCGTTGAATCCGAATGAATTTGACGAGAAGGAGGAGTGACGTGGCGAACGTACATAAGGGAAGATATTCAGCTCAGATCGAGGGAGAATTTGTTGTTTTTATTATCGGAATGAGGATCAATCGTTTGTGGGCTATACACAAATGGCTGCCTGTCTTTAAGTCCATGGGCCCGATGATCAAAGAACTGTATACGAATCCGGAGACCGGATTTCTGAGTACAGAGTATTTTATAAGCTGGCGCGGGGTGACGCTACTACAATATTGGCGCTCTTACGATGAATTGGAGCAATACGCACGAGGTGGACTGCACTTGGAAGCTTGGAAAAGATTCAACCGCTCCATTGGTTCCGATGGAACTGTGGGGATCTACCATGAAACATACAAAGCTCAGTCAGGTTCCTTCGAGACCATATATGCCAATCTGCCAAAATTCGGATTAGCTAAAGCGTCTGAACATGTGCCAGCGACAGGCAGGATGGAGACATCCAGACGCAGAATGGGCGGAGAGAATGACCCAGCAGTGGAAGCACCAGATAATCCTTGAAGCGCTGAATAGAGAGGAGAATGTTATGAAGGCTAGAGTGCGAGCAGAAGATGTACATTCAAAGCAACTTAGCTGGTTGTGTATTAAACCGATGCTTGTGTCTGTACGGGGCAAAGATATGGCAGCCAAAACAGAGATATACCGACAGTTACACGAAGGGCAACAAGCCTTATTTCTGTTCTATTCCTATCACAATCACACGAAAAGTCTGGCAGAATTTTATTGGTTTTCGGCGTATAACATCATCGAGATCAAGAGTTGGAATGGGATCAAAAAAGGGATGCACTTTTTTCATTTAGATGAGATGGTAACTGTACTGGACCAGATAGAAATTCTCATTACGGACAAAAATAGGGTAGATGATGAGTGGCGTGAGGTGCTGCCAACGGATCTGGAGAAGGACCCAATCCTGCTCCAGAGAACAGAGGCATTATATGCTGCATATCAGACTGTGGCAGAAGCAGCTATAACACACATGAACAAGATGATTCTGCAAAATCAGGAGATGTATCTGGAGGTCGAGTAGGTTAAGGCAGCACCTTGATAAAAAAGAATAGCTCATGCCTTGAATACTCAGGATGAGTACATAGAAGAACTGCTCCTACGGAGTGGTTTTTTTATTGTCTACGTCGTGCCGATGCAACAAACCTGCAAAATCATGCAACAAAACGCAATACAGTGGGATAGTCATAACCATGCTAGTAATATGAGTTGTGAGAGGAGGGCAACACGTGAAAGTCATTTTTGAAGAGAATACAGCAATTGAAAAAAGGATGGTTAAGGTCATAACTCATCCTGAGGAGAGGTCGAAGTGGGATCGTATTGAAAAAGCGATCGGTCAATCGGAAACCCAACTAACGGTCATCCATGCCAAGAACAATCGCAACGTACAGATTCAATTGAGCTCGGTGGTCGCGATTGAGTCAGAGGATCGGATGTGTTGTGTACGTGTGATTACAGGCGAGAGATACCTGCATAACAAACGCTTGAAATTTGTGGAAGAAGACCTGGATGACGTTCATTTTGTGAAAATTAATAATCAAACGATCATCAACACACGGTATATCACCGCATTCTCTGCAACAGACCATGCTCGGATTAAGGTAGATCTGACCGATAGCTCCAGTTACTTTGTCAGTCGATTTTATATTAAAAACTTTAGGGGGAAATTATCATGATGATGCAGCTTAGGCTTTCCTTTTTTCAAGTATTCACCGTTACTTCACTCTGGGTGACCTTGCTATTGACCCTATTCTATAATGATCAACCCATCGAAATGGGCTATTTGTGGAATATTGCCGGCATTTCAGCAATTGCCGCTGTATTATTTGGTGTGATGTACAACGTACTTTGGAACTATTTTACGTTGAAACCGATGTGGAATATTGTTATATCTTCTACCTTTAGCATTACAGGAGGCATGGGGATCGTATGGTTATTCTCCACGGATATGTTCCATTTGATTGCTCCCTGGTTCCCCGGCATGTGGTTGTTATCCATTGTGCTGCACATCATCGCTTTCTATTTTTATGCTAGAATGGATAGCAGGAAAAAAGCGGAAGAGTTAAATAACATTCTCAAGTAGGTAAGGAGAGCAAGTATGAACGAGGAAGAACTGCTGCAGTTGTACGGATTGGAGCCTAATGGCATCCATCGAGAGTCGATCCGTGAACTGCTTCAACTAGAGATTGAGAACCGAAAGTCAGAGGATAACGAGGTTCTGAAACTGTTGTGCATCATGCTGTTCTGTATTGGAAATGTGGAGGACACCGGGCTTATCTGGCAGGCCAAACGAAAGAATCAGGACACGGGCAGTTATATTGATGTGCAGTTATTATGTGGTGCGGGATATGAAGAGACTTTATCCTATCTGGAAGATACGGACGGGGAACAGGCGCATGAGGAGTTGCAGTACCTTAGACAGTGCGAGCCATATGATTTTATTGATTTCTCCAAAGAGGGATGGGTCTCAGATTATAAACAATATTACGGTGTTTGATATATGAGCATACGGCATATGGGGATCTTTTCAACATATGATTACCTTTTTACGGATAATAAAAAAAGCGAGATCCAGATTGAAGCCATCGGTATAACGAACATGATATTTCATAGATAGATAGCTAGATTGATGTTAGACAGTTAAAAAATTTGGATGAAAGTTCAGCTCATATCCACGCGCTTTGCATGATGTACCTCGTGCAGGGCAGCGTGTTTTTTTGTGAGAAGTATTATATAAACAGAGTGCCTTATTCGTTGTTCGCAAATCCCACATTATGGGTTATGATGGATTTGAAAGAAATAGATGGAATCCAGCGTCCAACGCAGCTCATGATTTTGAGAGGTTTGGAAGAGTAGATGAATGCTGATTGGAGGACTGAATATGAAGAAACTAACGTTGTTTTCATTATTGTTTCTACTTCTGGTTGCCTGTCAGAACAAGGAAAACACTGAAAATGTACAGCAATCAATAGCCCAAGAGAAGGAAGACATCCCACCAGAGTATCTCGATGAAACAAACTATACAGGGGACAAACTGGAAATCGTCAAACTTATGAATGCCCGAATGCGTTACTTATACGAAAAGGATGAAAAGGCATATATGAGTTTGATTGATCCTGAATCACCCGTCTCAGGCATGGCAGGTTCTAAAGTTCGAAAAGTCATCTCAATGGGTGAGATCATTATACAAGAGCAAAAAAAGCTCTATCAGGGAGTCGTGACGATTACAGAATTAAGAGAGAATGAAGAGGAAGCTAGCCATATCATGGTGTTTTGGAAAAAGAAAGCGGATGGCGATAACGCGCAATGGATTTTTGCAGACATAGATTAAGAACATCGTCTTAATCATGCTATACACATAATTTTCATGAAAAAAAGGGAGATGTAATGATGGCAAGGCGATTAATACTCATTGAAGGATTGCCAGGTTCGGGCAAGTCGACGACTGCCAAGATGGTATCCAAAATCCTGATAGGACAAGGCAAGAAGGTGCAACTATTCCAGGAAGGAAACCTGGATCACCCTGCAGATTACGAAGGCGTTGCTTTTTATCATGCTGAAGACTTCGAGGCCCTACTAACCACGTATGAAGATTACAGAGAGATTCTGGAAAGTAATGCGATTGCCTATGATCAAGGTGTTCTGATCCCATACGGTAAGATGAAAGAACAACGGGGAATAGAGCTTCCCGATCAGGTGGTGGGGGATATATTTAGCCGAGATATTTACGAAATTTCTTTTGCACAAAATGTTAAACTGATCACCGAGAAGTGGCAGAATTTCACCAAGAACGTGTTAAGCACGAATGATGACTCCATTACGATATTTGAATGTTGTTTTATCCAGAATCCACTGACCATGGGTCTTGTCAAATGTAATCAATCCAAAGAGCAGAACGTGCAGTATGTATTGGGACTGGGGCGTATCATTCATGCTCTGAATCCGCTTCTCATCTATATCGATCAGAAGGATATATCATATACCTTTGATAAGGCGATCAGTGAAAGACCAAAAGAATGGTCAGAGGGCTTCATTAATTATTATACGAATCAGGGCTTTGGGCAAGCGCAGGGTTATCAGGGTGTTCAGGGTACGGTACAGGTTTTGCAGGAAAGAAAGAAGCTGGAGTCCGAAATCTATGGCTTACTTGAGATGGATAAGGTATGGCTGGATAATTCGGATTATGACCTCGAGGCTTGTAGGCGCAAACTAGAAAAGATTCTGGAGTAACCATACGAAGCTAGGCTAATTGAAAGCAGGTGAACAAAACAACATGGAAAAAACGTTATTTGAGCTTGTAAATGAAGTCGAAGATGAAGTGACCTTTATGGCTTTCCTGCAACAATTAAGCAAGGATCGGAAAGATTATGCAGATGAATGGCAAAATGATTCAATAGCGTCATTTTTGGAAGCAGCAGCGGAGTGGGGGCGGGAGTCGGTGGATGGATTACTCCATTACGAGAAGCCGGATAACCCGTGGAAGAGATGTGCTCAGATCATGTATATGGGTAAGATTTATGAGTAACATCAGACAAGATAATGAAATACGAATACATACCGGAGGTTAGTTTTATGACATTTTATGAAGTAGCCCTAATTGCAACAACTGCAAGCTTAATTATTATAGGTGTTCGAAGCAAACGGAAAGTAATTCTTAGATGGGGCATAGCCAGTTTGATTTTATTGCTCGTACTCATCATTCCGTCATTCATCATGGGATTCATGGATGGATTGTCCGATGGATGGTCAGCGAGATGAGTAATTCAGAAAACAAAAATATATCGTATGAGCAGCAAAACAATAAATTCAACTTTCGTGTGGCAGGTATTGTGATAGACAAAGGAAGAGTTCTTTTGCATACGACTGAACAGGACGATTTCTGGAATCTGCCCGGAGGGCGGGTGGAATTGCACGAGACAACAGAAGCGGCTATTGTGCGAGAGATGGCGGAGGAACTGGGTGTTCATGTAGAAGCGCAAAGGCTCGCATATGTTAGTGAAGATTTCTTTGAATATGATGGCCTGAAATATCATGAAGTTGGTTTTTATTATATCATCACATTGCCGGAAGCCCATAAGCTATATAGTGAAATTGAATTCAAAGGTCTAGAAGATAACGGTAAGTTAATTTTCAAATGGTTTTCTTTGGACGAACTAGAGCAGATGGAAGTCTACCCTGTGTTTTTGAAAAAGGAACTGAGTAACCTTCTTGATGCAAAAGGCATCAGACACTTCATTCAGAAATAGAGGGCTTATGAACATTACATTTATTCGTCATGGTCATGGTGAACACTTGATAGATTACCCTAACCGATTAAATTGCCTGCACCCTGGCCTCACTGAATTGGGAAAAAGTCAGGTTATAGCATTGCGTAAACAAGTCGTTTTTGCGCCTGAAGACGTCATTTTGGTTAGTCCAACGAAACGTACGATCGAAACAGCACTCCTTCTAATCCCTAACAAAAATCTTGCATTCTTCAGTCCGCTGGTTGGGCCAAGAATGTTTCCTCAGAATCCGGAGTTTGTTCCTTTCGTCTGCGATCAGATCTATACGAAGGAAGAACTCAGCAATCAGTATACTGACATAAGAATGGTTGAATTGGGATTGGACTGTTGGGAAGAAAGTATTAATCAGATGAATGCACAACGATTCGGGATATTAGCTGAACAGCTTCTTGAATGGTGCAGGAAACAGAGTGGCAATACGTTTATCATTTCACATGACGGTACGATATCGAACTACAGGATTTTACTCGGAGAAAAAGGGTTAACCAAAAGTGATTTTCTTGGTGAAGCAGGACAGTACACGATCAGGAACTTTTAATGATTAAAGGAGATCCCGTCATGACTCATTTTCCTAATGTAGAGACTGAACGATTGTACCTCAGAGAGTTAACCCTAGCAGATCGTCAGGTTGTTTTTGAGCATTTCGCTGAACCAGATGTAACCCGGTTTATGGATATTGAGCCTTGTCGTGACGTAAAAGAAGCAGAAGAAATCTGTTTTGTAAGTGGTCTATAACTGTACTAAGGGGGACTTTCAATGAAGTTATCGGATTATGAATATTTAACTTTGGCTCTGGAAGAAGCAGAACAATCATTTATTGAAGGGACTTATCCGATTGGTGCGATAATTGTGGATGTGGATGGGAATGTCGTGAGTAAAGGCAGAAACCGAGTTTTCTCGGATTGCGACCCCACCGCACATGCAGAGGTGGATGCTATTCGTCAGGCAGGAAAACATTTGCTGGATGTAGACAACAAGAAGAGATTCGCGAAGAAAGACCTGACGCTCTATACTACCTGTGAACCTTGTCCCATGTGTTCGTGCACCATACTAATGTCGGGGATTAAAAAGATTGTATGGGCAGCAGATGATGAAGAATATGGCGGACTTCGACGTTTCAAGGAAGGGCCTCATTTTATCCATATGTTTGACAAGTTATCCTGTGTTGCAGCACCCTTTCTTGATTTGGAAAACAGACAGAGAGCTTTGCTCGCCAAATGGAATATTGGTAGAGGATTGCATGATACAGAGTGGGAGATTCCTAAACAATGAAATCTATTCCGTTTTCCATACTTTTAGCCAGTGTCATTTTGGGTATCTCGTTTATTATTGGCTGTATATTGTTAACGACTCAGGAGAGTAATAGTGAACTGACTCAGGCAGCAGAGCAAAAAGTACCTAATGATAAAGCATTAATGACGATTCAAGAAACTGCCGAGTATCTGAGTATGACTGAAGAACAGGTGATGAGTATTATTAAGGCTGAACAAGGGAGTTTTACGGTGTCAGGTTTCTTTGATGGGAGAATGTTTCCGTTCATTAAGGTTCAGGATAAATTTTTTGTTAGTAGAGTGGAGTTGGATTTGTGGGTTCAGGAAGCATCTGCAAGTCACAGAAGATATATTAATGGGCAAATGCAGTAGTTTATGGGAACGATGGCATAATCCAAAGGAGATGAATCCACATGGAATTCGTGGGACAGAAAATTAAAATAACAACAGTCACAGAGCAAGACCTCGACTTCATATGTCAACTTGAATGTGACACAAGCATATGGAGCTTTGAGGAAACTGTTGAGACGGATGAGGAGAAGGTTCGCGAGAAATATCGGAGTCATTTTGCTGTTGCAGATGAGAAAACGTATGCCTATGATTTCGTTATACGCCGCTTGAGCGATCCGGAAAATACACCGATTGGTATCGTTCAAATGTGGAGTTATGTGGATTACCGAAAAAGCTGGGAACTTGGATTCGCAGTACTTTCCGAATATGCAGGGAGAGGATACGGGAGTGAAGCCACCCGACTTTTATTACAATTTGCGTTTCAAGAATTACAAGCTCATAAGGTCGTCGGCATGTGCAATTCACAAAACGTTCGCTCAGCCGGACTGATGCAGCATGTGGGTATGACACGGGAGGCTGTCTTCAGTGAAGAACTATGGTGGAACAACCAGTGGATAGACCAGTATTTTTTCTCGATTTTGGATAAAGAGTTTAAGCTAGTCTGACATATACGGAGGAAATAAGATGACTACGTTGGTTCTGCTAAGTGATTTGGTTTTCCAATCTAACGAAAAATTAGATCAGAGAATACGAAGCTTATTCGACCGTGACCAGCCTTCAATTGGATATGTACCTTCGTGTTCCGACCCGAATCGTAAGTATTTTGAACATACCCGACTCTACTATAATCAACTAGGAATAGATACAATTCAATATTATGATCTCGATATGGAGTATGAGGAGAGTAAGTTTGGTTCTATTTTCGAATGTGATGCGATTCATCTATCCGGAGGAAATACGTTTTATTTTCTAAGTATATTACAGAAGAGAAATGTGCTTGATCTGCTACGTTCCTATGTGAAGAGTGGCGGCATTCTCATCGGGGTCAGCGCAGGTAGTATTCTGACGACACCTACGATAGATATAGCCGGGTATGGGGAAGATGCAGATGAAAACGAAGTGGGTTTGAATGATATGAAAGCATTGGGGCTTGTTGAATTTGAGTTTGCACCGCACTGGGATGGTTTGGAAGACACCCTGAATTCATTAAGAGAATACACGCTCGTTAACAGTAAGGCGGTCTATGCGTGCCAAGATGGTGGCGGGATTGTAATTGACGGTGAAAGTGTAGAGTTATATGGAAATGTGCATCTCGTAGATTACAAAGAAAGTGGGCCTTTTGATGAGTGATATTACGGTATATCATTATGATGCTTTCTCTACAGTTCCCGGCCAAGGTAACCCGGCAGGAGTGGTTTTTAATGCTGATCATTTCAGTGAGACGGCGATGCAGCAGATCGCTTATCAAGTTGGATTTAATGAGACGGTATTTGTGTTGAACTCTGAAATAGCTGACGTCAGATTACGTTATTTTACGCCAGGACACGAGATTAATCTGTGTGGTCATGCCACAATGGCATCACTGTATGGTTTGAAGACACGTGGTATGTTGGGTGACAAAGAGTTAATCGCGATTGAAACCAATGTAGGCGTATTACCTATTCAATTTGAGCGAAATGGCGACACCATTTACATGGAGATGAAGCAAGATCAGCCGCGGTTTAACCCGTTCCAGGGTGATATCGAGAAGCTGCTAAGTACAATAAACTTAACTCTGGATGATGTGGATCTCTCTATTCCGATCGTTTATGGAAGCACAGGAACCTGGACGCTATTAATACCAATCCGTGAACTGAACTCTTTTGTTGAAATGAAACCGGATTCTTCCCTATTCCCTGGTGTTTTGCTTGAGAATCCTAAAGCTTCGCTACATCCCTTTTGTTTTGAAACCCGTGATACCAATGCGATGATGCATGCTAGACATTTCTCCTCACCATATTCAGGTACTACGGAAGATCCAGTGACTGGAACAGCTTCGGGGGTGATGGGTGCATATTATTTAACCTATGTGAAACCGGAGATGGATGAGGTACAGTTTGTGGTAGAACAAGGGCATGAGATTGGAAGAGATGGAAAAGTTCAAGTGAGTGTGATTCGGGATGGTGAGGATATGGATGTCAGAATTAAGGGGACAGCTGTTTTTGTGCGTGAAATGAACGTTGCATTGGCGACCTGATCTTCTACATAAAGGAGAGACTCTTGTTGAATGAAAAAACTGTTTTAGATAGCGTTACTCGTATGTTGAAAGAAGAGTTAACGGATGCCTTGGTGGGAATCTATTTACACGGTTCTATGGCCATGGGATGCTTTCATCCGAATCAGAGCGATATCGATATATTGGTCGTTAGCCGGGAAAAGCGATCTGCCGATACCTATCGAAGGATTGCAAAAAAGCTAATGCATATTGAAGATGAGATGCACATTACGAAAGGCTTTGAACTCAGTATTGTACTGGAATCTACGATTGTTGCCATGGCATACCCTACTCCTTTCGAATTTCATTACTCTGCGTATCATCGGGAGAAATATCGAACGGATGAGCAATATCTATGTGGTGGATATGAAGATCCGGATCTGGTAGCACACATGGCGGTCATCTATGATCGAGGTATTGTGCTGGATGGTAAACCAATTAAGGACCTGTTCCAACCGGAAAATCGTGAACATATGATTGCCTCAATTACATCGGATACGAGTTCAGCTATAGACGAAATTGTGGACAACCCAGTCTACTATGTATTGAATCTGTCCCGGGTTCTCTTGTATGTGAAAGATTCAGTCATTCACTCCAAGCGAGAAGCAGGAGCATGGGCGCTCACAGAGCTACCCGCTAAATACACGGACGTCATCTCACAATGTCTTGCAAAGTACAATGGTGAACTGGAGAATGTGAATTTGAGTGAAGCATTACTTCTGGATTATGCGGAATATATGTTGAATCAGATCCAAGTGAAGGGAGAATAACATTTTGCAAATTATTGATATTCGGCAGAAGCCGGACGTGCTGCAAGAAGCAGTACAGTATTTCTGGAAACAATGGGGCTCAGAATCAAGCTTCCATTTCTATCGGGATTGTATAGAGCGTTCTGTGGATACAGAGAGTGATGTGCCAAGATTTTATGTGATGCTGGACGGAGACCGAATTATCGGTGGGTACGCTTTGTTGCGAAGCGATCTGAATAGCAGGCAGGATCTCTTTCCCTGGTTTGCATGTCTTCATGTTGATCCAGAATATCGGGGCCAGAATCTAGGTGGACAACTTCAGACCCATGCGATGAATGAGGTGAAAGCGAAAGGGTATGACAAGCTGTACCTATGTACTGATCTGAACGATTATTATGAAAAAAGTAATTGGACTTATATCGGTAAAGGATACCTGCTTGATGATGAAGAGACGAGAATATATGAATATAAGATTTGATTGAGATCATCCATGCTGTAGGGCTCTGTCTCGAATTTGGGAGGAATGAACCAATGATAACCGAGATTGATAAACATGACTTCCACAAAGTAAAGCATCTCACGGATTCGTGTCAGAATATTGAAGTTAAGGCTGTGGTATCTGGCTTGAATCCGGGACGGATCTATGTGGATGATGCAGAGAATATCACAGCAGCTCTAATTTGGGTACATGGACAATCTGGTTTTCAGTTGATCGGAGACTCTCGAAGTGGCCCCTTTCTGAATGAATTGAAAGAGTTCATGCATGAACGTATTGAACCTGAATTATTGAGCTTACATATTCATGCTGTTGAGATTGGTGTGGTGGACGATGCCTGGGAAGATGTTCTTCAGCATATCTCCGGGAGAAGAGAGATCTCCAGTGATATTCAGCATGTATTCCAATTGAATCCAGATCCTATAAATCATCAAGTACCTATCGACATATGTGCTTTTCAGGACGAGGAAGTCAGAATTCTCAGAATAGATCAAGTGCTATCAGGAGAGAAAAGGTATAACAATTCCACTTTTCTGAAAGATAAAATCTCTCACTTTTGGACGACAATAGATGATTTTTTACAACATGGCTTTGGCTACATTGCAGTGCATAACGATGAAATCACGAGTGTTTGCTTTTCGGCATTTATTGCAGATCAGACACATGCGGTTGATATTGAAACGGTTGAAGTCTACAGAAGAAGAAATTATGGTGGGATGGTGGCAAAAGCGTTTGTAGAAGAATGCAGTCGTGTAGACGTACATCCATATTGGGATTGTTCTCCGGACAATGCAGGCTCAATTCGTCTGGCACAGAGTGTGGGAATGTCACTGGACTTTAACTATAAAGTCTACTGGTATGACCTCTCTATATAGATTGGGTATCGGATATGAAGGAGGATGTACTGTTGAACGACTCATTACAGGATCAGATTCACTTTCTCATTGAAATTGATAAACTAAAAACGATTGAACGGAGAACAAGAATCATCCATGGGGATAGACTTGAAAATGATGCGGAGCATTCCTGGCATCTGGCGATGATGGCTTTGGTTCTACAGAGTCACGCCAACAAGGATGTGGATATCCTCAAAGTCATTAAGATGCTTCTTGTTCATGATCTGGTCGAGATTGATGCCGGAGATACATTCGCTTACGATACGGTGGGACACACGGATAAATATGATCGTGAAATCAAAGCGGCTCATCGGCTGTTTGGTATGTTGCCTAAGGAACAGGCTGAAGAACTACTCCAATTATGGTTGGAGTTTGAATCAAAGCAGACGCCTGAAGCACAATTTGCTTCATCTCTCGACCGGTTGCAGCCTCTAATCCACAATCATCAGAATGAGGGAGATACATGGCAGAAATATAACATTACAAGTGATCAGGTATTAAACAGAAACCGTGAGATTGCGAACGGTTCCGAAACATTGTGGGAGTATGCGCAGCAACTTATTCAGAAATCTGTGGACCAGGGAATCTTGACCAAATCATAAAGATACGTTTTAACGTACGTACTTTGAAGATGGGGGAGAAGCATGTATGGGATATATCATGGAGCTAAGAAAACTGGTGGGCCCGCGTCCTCTAATTATGGCGGGCTCATGTGTACTCGTGTTCAATGAGGAAGGTCACCTGCTGCTGCAAAAACGTACAGATAGCTTGGATTGGGGGACACTTGGGGGATCAATGGAACCCGGGGAGTCGCTGGAGGAAGCAGCTGCGCGGGAATTGTATGAAGAAGCCGGACTGAGAGCGGAATCGTACAAACTCATTAGCGTTTTTTCTGGTGAGGACATGTACTATCAGTATCCACACGGTGATGAAGTTTACAACGTCATGGCTGTTTATGAAGCTGCAGGCATCAAGGGTAGCCCAACCATTATGGATGATGAAGGGCTAGAACTCCGATATTTTGATCTGAATCAGCCAATCCCTGAGATCAATCCGTTTACGGAATATGTGTTGAAGAAGGCGGGGTACATCAGAACTCACTAGTAAGAGGAGGGTATGTTATGACGCAGGACTTCTATTGTGATGAGGTGCTGAGTGGTAAAACGCAAGTCAACGTTGTCATGGAAACAAATAACGTTATGGCTTATCATCACACTAGGCCTTACTACACGCATCACATCGTGGTGATTCCCAAGATTCATATCCAATCCTTCATTTCAGAAGAAGAAGAGAATAATGATGAGCTACTCTTAGAAATGATGCAGGTCATTAAAAAAGTAGCTGCTGACTTGTTAGCTCAGACAGGCTCATCGAAGATTGTAACTAACTTGGGCAACTATCAAGACTCGAAGCATCAACATTGGCATATAGTCAGTGGTGAACGAACTTAGGAAACTGTATACCGGATTATAAATCTTCCACCTTTCTCGTACGGGTGTGGAAGATTTTTCGTTTTTCGACCAATAAGCACGCTAAATCATCCTTACATCTACCAGAAAAGTTAATTGAGGAAAAATATGCTAGAATAGGGAGTGATAATTTAAAAGGTTCAATTAGGAGGAATAATGATGATGTTTGGTTCTATCATTACAATATTAGCAATGTTGATTAATGTATTGTTATATGGACTGGGTGTGTATGCGCTGATCCTGTTTATTAAGTTAGCTCAACGTGGGATTCAGGCACTGGATATCTACCTGTATGAGAAACGCGGAGAGCGATTCTAACGTTCACCATCTCATACTCGAACAGAATTATCATTTTTCTCTCAGTGTTTTATCTTTACTGTTCTAGTATGATTAACGTATCATTCCCAGTAAAGAGAGGGTTAATAACATGGAAGCTTTTTTAGAGCAAATTAACGAGTTAAACGAGCTTCAGAAAGATTTGGTAAGCATACATCCTTTATTTGCAGAACATTATCCAGTGGTTGTAGCCTATGAGGCTTTATTATATATCTATGATTATTCGTCCAAAACACAGCAATATGAGTGGGTGAAGACGGTTCCGGATGATTTATATATTCCAGATGAATGCCTTGCTGCGATGCCTGTGCATCATATGGATGGACGAATGTGCGCGATTGTAACGGATGCAGCTTTTAAAGATCTGGAGCAGAAAGTCTATCTATTCCACGAATATGTTCATTGTTATGTATATGAGAAATATGATGAACGGATCGTGAACCGTCTCCAGATTAAGCATAAAATGGACCAACTGAAGCGTGTAACATGGGAACTGGATTATGAGTTTCCGTATGAAGATGAAATCGTTGTGGAGCGGATTAACTCATTGTTGTCTGCGTTGAAGAGTAAAGACCTAACGAAAGTGCAGAGAGCTAGAAGGGCACTGTTCAGTTCATTAAATGAAGAGCAAGCCGAGTACTGGAGCTGGCTGGAGTGGAACGAAGGTTTCGCAAGGTATGTTGAGAATTTGATTCGGGCAAAATTTGGACAGGAAAGCAATCATTTTGGAGATACAGCTCCGTTTAATCGTCTGGTATTCTATGAATGTGGGTCGGAATATATTAGTCTGCTCGCACAGGAACAGCCGGAGTACCATACGGATCTGGAGCAGCTGTTTGACCGGATGCAATTGGAGAGAATCAAGGGTTAATCACTTTTTCCTAAGTATAGTAGAATATTCCCGATAAAAGGAGATCATCTCTATGCCGCTACCTATGGTTCATCTCAATATTGCTATTCGAATTGCAGACTCTCTGCAAGTGCAGACTGATCGAGGTTCATTCTATCTGGGGAATATCGCCCCGGATTCCATACATATGCGTGAAGGTACAACCAGAGACGATAAGGAGTACACCCATTTCAATCCAAAGGATGAAGGGGATCACGTTGGTCGACTGCAGGAACTCTACTCATCCTATATGCAACATCTCACCGATGAAGGATGGAAGTGGTTTGTGCGTGGGTACTTTATGCATGTGCTGACAGACTATTACTGGTTCCGGAGTGTGCATCCTGAATTCGTAGAGCGGGTCAATAAGGCAGACCAACACACAGGCATTAGCAGATCGAAGGATGAACTGGCGCGATTATATTACCAGGAGACGGACCAGATCGACTTCAATCTCTACCAAGGTTCCAGTTGGAGTGAAGAGGTATGGCAGGTGCTCAACAGTTCACCAAGCTATGACATGGCGGATCGTTTAACTGCTGACGAGATTATTCGATGGCGGGACCACACGTTTTCTTTTCTGAATGGGGAAGAACCGGGAATTACTCCTGAGTTCATTACAGGTGATAGGATTCAAGTGTTTGTGGAAGAGACCGTACAGCGTTTGATTGCTCTGTTGTCTTCGTGGGACCCAGAGTTACGTAACTTGATATGACTACGGATAAATAGTTCAGTTTAGTCACTAGATGCGCTGTAATCATTAAAACGTCTCTATCCAGTACGTCTCTATTCATTACGAAGTCAGGGAGGCAGGTGGTATGGTGAAATATGTAGGTTTCTTGATGGTACTCGTCATTGCTACGTTCATGACAGGATGCAGTCAACCGAATGAACCGGAATCGGAAGAAGGGCTTCCTGTGCTGATCACCTTAACCTGTAATCCAGACTTCACTTTTGAACCATGTCAAGATGTTAAGTTTGATCGAGCTGACGAGATACGGAACATGATGGAGGCCATACATAAGGCAGAGCGTTTGCCGGGCAATCTGAATTATGGCACACAGTACAAGATGAGCATAACGAATGCGGATGGCTCGGTAACGCGGTACGATTTTTCATTAGGAATGGACTCCGAGATGCAGGGCCTGTTAGTAAACCAGGAAGACACCTCAACGGGATATAGCATATCTCTTGAGGATTCGAACCAATTAAGAAGATTGATCCAGCGACGTACAGATTAAGAAGGTATATGGAATGGAGAAGAACCTGTGGATGACAAAATTATCATTGAACCTTTGACACAATCGGATGCTGAGGGAGCGTATCAGGTATTCGAGACAACCATCCCTGCGGCATTCGAACAGGAGGGTATTGGCTCGCTTTTGGATGATATCCAGGATGAAATAGCGCATAAGAGAGCATTGATTCACACTGCATTGCAGTCAGATTACAACAATGAAGCAAGGGTATTTTTCCTCGTGGCCAAAATGGGTAAGTCCATTGTAGGCACAATCTCATATGGACCTTGTGGTGAGGAGATTCGAGAATGTACAGATCACCGGCTGAACGATATCGGAGAACTGGGTAGCTTGTACGTTTTGCCCGAGGTTCAAGGTCAGGGGATTGGTTCGGCGCTTATTCTCGCACTGGTTACTGAACTGCAGCGGCTGGGAATCCAGCAATTCTGCCTGGATAGCGGCTATCGAATCGCACAGAAGAAGTGGCAACGCAAATTCGGTGAACCCTATGTCGTGGCGAAGAACTATTGGGGTGAAGGAACAGACCATATGGTATGGTTATGTGAAGTACAGAATTTTACAGTAAAATAAACAAAAGAGATGACGACCTGTATCACACAGGGGTCATCTCTTTTACTAACTAAGGGAATCTTTCTGCATCGATCGTGGACGATTGTTCGTACAGTGTATCATGTGTGTTTTTATGTACCCGAGGAAAAAAGGAGTGAACATATGTCAATCCAGTGGAATACACCCGAGCAACGGCTCTCCCCTCATGCGGTAAACTTGTGGAGAATTAGCGCCATCATATGGAATGTGATAGGTTTTCTGATACTTGCCGTACTGTTAATACTCGACTCCATCTATGGATGGAAGACGTGGATTGGTTGGATTTTGTGGGGCGTTACGGCCATATCTGTGCCTTATGCGGTGTGGGATATCTTCATCCAGCCTTCATGGTTATACAAGCATTGGTACTATGATGTGAATGAGGAGTTCCTGCAACTGAAGCATGGGGCGCTAACCAAGGTACATCAGATCATCCCCATGGCGAAAGTGCAATCGGTTACAACGAATCAGGGACTTTTGATGCGAAAATATGGACTCTATTCCGTATCGGTGGGCACGATGGGGTCATCGCATGACATCCCGGCATTGCCAGAGGAAGTAGCGCTCGCACTCCGTCATCAGATTGCGTCCTATGCGCGGATTAATGAGGTGGATGAATGATCGATATGAAGCGACATCATCCATTAACCATGCTGTGGAGTTTATGGAAACTGGTGAAGAATTCGTTCGCCATCGTCCTGTTTTTGTTTGTTTTCCGTCAGGGCTCAGAGTCCCAATGGGTTTTCTATGGAAGAATCACCTTTTACATCGGGATATCCATCAGTATTATTTCGATTATCTTGAAGTGGTTTACCTCTCGTTACACAGCAGACGATACAGCCTTTCATATCTATAGTGGTGTGTTCAACCGTACCCGAAGAACGATACCATACACGAAGGTCCAGAATGTGAATCGTCATACGACGCTGTTTCATCGTTTGTTCCGGGTGACGTCAATTCGATTCGAGACCGGAATTAAGGGAGAAGATGCTACCTTTCAGTTACACGTTGTTTCACTTTCCGAAGGGGAACAGCTGGAGAAAATTGTAGCAGGTCACATGGTTGAAGAAGCAGAAGAGGAACATGTTACGTTAGATGTAGATGGGTCCATCGAAGAGGGAGAGGAGCAATCTGAACCTGTTGTAACGGATGAAGTCATGTCACTACCTGCAAAAGAAAAACAGGAACGGGTTGTTCATTATCATTCCACTCGCAGGGACATATTGAAAGCATCCTTTACGTCGCTTAGTTTTCTCGTACTGATTCCGGTTCTGGGCACGCTCTATTCGTGGGTGAAAGACTTCTTCCCAGATGAAGAAGTAACGGAAAGTTTGTTATTAACCTGGCTCGATTCCTGGTGGATTGCCGGTTTAATGATTGTAGTTTTATTGATCATATCTATTGCTCTGGGCATTGTCAGAACGTTTGTGAAATATGGAAACTTCCAGATTACCTCGGATGCCAAGCGGATCTATATTACGAAGGGCATGATGGAGCAAACGTCATTTTCAATCCTGAAAGAGCGAGTCCAAGCCGTGAAAATTACACAGTCTCCGATGAAAAGGCTGCTTGGATTAGCCGAAGTAGAATTGACTACTGCAGGTAGTTTGGGAGAATCCGATCATGAGGTGAACTCGCTCTATCCATTCTTGCCTGTGAAGCAAGCCTACACCATGATAGAGGAGATTCTACCGTCTTATCGGGTCACACAGGAGATGGAAAAACTTCCGAGTATATCATTATGGCTGCGCCTGCTCAAACCAAGTTGGGGATGGATCATTATCACGGGTTTACTGTGGTATTTCAAACCATTTGTGTTTGGACAGAAGCATGCCTGGTGGATGATTTCGGCGATTCTGTTAGTATGGATTGCAACATGCAGAGTGGTGGACTTTTTCCATACCAGATACACTCTGAATCAGAATTTCATTCAACTTCGGAGCGGCGCGCTCACGTCAACCCTCTTCATCTCCAAACGTGAGAAAGTCATCGAAGTGCAGATCACCCGTAATGTGTTACAGCGTTGGTTCGGTGTTGCGTCCATTCATACGGTAAACCGCGCCAAACCTGTTCTGCATCATCGTGCACATGACATCCCCCTAGATACGGCGGAGTCATTTCAATTATGGTACATGGGACGTACCCAAGATGTTCAGACCCGTTAAACGTAAGAGCAAGTGCAGGAAGACCGCATCAGGTTATTCTGTACTTGCTCTTTTTACTTGAGGTATTTTTATAAAATGGAGGGCCAACGTGGGTAAAAGGAAAAAGATCATATCCCTGATAATTTTGATCACTCTAGCAATCTTAGTTGCTACGCCGTTTGTGTATGTAAAAGTGAATAAGATGATCTACGCTCATCGAGTGACCGAATATTTAATCGAAGAAAAGAAATATACACCGGCTGAAATAGAATCCGTGCAAGGCGTATGGTCAATCAAGCTGCCGCCATTCCTTGCCATAGTCAAATTCAAGGATGAGCCTGATGTCGAATATATCTATTTTGCCCATAATGATGTTCTGCAAGTTAGTCACCGCATTTCGGAAGAAGCACAGAAGAAGGGCAAGACGAAGTCAAAATTGAAACATTTCGTACCCATGAGCGACCAGGAGTAAAGGAGGAAGAATATTTTGATTAAAGCTGTGTTCTTTGATGTGGACGGTACATTGCTGAGCGAAGTGGATCGGAGTTTATCACCTCATACAGCAGAGTCGATCAAGGACTTGATTCGTAATGGCATTCAAGTCGTACTCGTCACAGGTAGACCCCTTAATTTATGTGAAGAATTCCAGAGTCTTGGAATCGATACAATCATTTCGGCCAACGGAGCATTGATCAAAACAGGTGATGAAGTGATACATAAGTCTGTACTTACTGCACAGATGGTTAGAGAATTTAGCGAGTTTGCCGAGTTGCAAGGGCGTAGTATTTCATATTTTACCGAGTCCTTCGAGATGAACGGGTTGTGTACAGCAGATGGGCGTGTTGCTAATGCATTGAGAGATACGCTTGGACTGGCGGATTCCCCACAGAAAATCAGTACGTTGGAACAGGATGTATATTGCATCTGCTTATATGCGGATGAGGCAGAGACGGAGAAATTTCAATCCAGATTTCCTTCCTTACGATTCGTGAGGTTCCATCCGTATGTAGTGAATGTGCTGGAAGCGAGCGAAGTCAGCAAATCTACAGCCGCAGAGAAAGTTCTCGACTATCTGAAGATAACCAGAGATGAGACGATGGCCTTTGGCGACGGGGAGAATGATGTGGATCTGCTAGCATATGCGGGGATCGGAATTGCGATGGGAAATGGCGGAGTGCGGATTAAACAAAGCGCCGATTATGTTACCCTGCGGGCAAGTGAAGACGGAGTCACCCATGCGTTGAAGCAATTTAAGATTTTATGAGAATGTACAGATAAAAAAAGATGAAGGATATCCCAATTGTGGATTTTCATGTAGAATGATATAGCACGTATTAAGCCCTAAAGCATAGGGTGTTTATCGAAGGGTGACTTATGAAAAAGATTGTTATCGTAATCCTGTCTCTTGTCGTACTTGTGGGTGTATCCTCTTCCGCTTATGCTCATCCAGGCAGACTGGATAAGAACGGTGGACATAACTGTTCAGCCAAATCCAAGCAAAAGGGTCTATGCACGGGTTATCACTATCACAAAAAGAAAAAATAAGCACGGCTTTTCATTATTGGACTGGGGGAAAGAAGCGATGGATCATATTAAAGCGGTTATTTTTGATTTGGACAATACGATTCTGAACAGAACGATGACCTTTGGCACATTTACGCAGAGCTTAATTAAGACTTATTTTGGTCATCTAGAATCAACCGAAGATATCAGCAAGCGGATTATTGAACTCGACCAGGATGGTTATAAGGACAAACCCCTTCTTTTCAACGAGTTGCTGCATGAACTACCTTGGGCAGAGCATCCGCCACATGCAGAACTGATGGAGTTCTATGGCAGAGAGTATGTGCGAAGTTCAGTTCTGATGGAACAGGCGCGAGAAGTTGTTCAGCATCTCAGAGGGAAATATCGTACCGGGTTAATCACCAATGGGCAGACCGATATTCAGTATGGGAAAATCGATCAACTCGGTATCCGGGATGATTACGACCATATTATTGTTTCAGAAAAGGCTGGAGTCAAGAAGCCCGATCCTCGGATCTTTCAGCTTGCACTCGATCATTTCGGTCTCACTCCCGAGGAGTGTATCTACATTGGCGATCATCCCGTGAACGATATTCAAGGAGCAGCAAATGTTGGCATGAGTACGATCTGGATGAAGGTCAATCAGCCTTGGCAGGACACCATTACGAATGGTCCGTTACATACGATTGAGCATCTAAGTGAGCTAAAAAGACTGCTTTAGAAGCGGTTATATAAATTGAATATAACATTTACACCAAACGGAGAGGACAGAAAGAACCTGAAGAAGCGGAGCTAAAAGCTTTCTGAAAGAAAGCTACTTCGGAAGCATACCCTCGCCTTTATCCCCGGATTTTACCCTTTAGGAAAGGAATCAAAAAAATCTGGGGATAACAGTGATCGGAAGGTTGTTCTGTCATCGGAGTGTCTAGTGTAAATATTCTTTAGTTCAGTTTATATAGACAAGTAGATTCATATAATTACAGTTTGGAAAGCGAGGTACATATGGAGATTAGACAGATGGCTACAGCATTTTTGAGCAATGGCTCAGACATGCTGATGATGAAGAAGGCGGGTAGCAGATTGTTTGATTTTGAATTCTGGGGTGGCATTGGCGGACATTTGGAACAAGGGGAACTGAACACGCCCATGACCGCCAGCTATCGGGAGATTGAAGAAGAGACCGGATTCAAGCAAGCGGATGTCGAACACTTTCGGCTTCGATATATTCTGTTAGAGGTTAACGGTGGTGAGATTTGGCAGCAGTTTGTATATTTCGGAGAGACGAGTCATCGACGGTTTGTACCCTCGGATGAAGGGGAGTTGTTCTGGATACCGCTGGATGAGGTGCTGGATTTGCATGCGTCTATTCTGGTCAAAGCGACGCTCAGGCACTATTTACAACATCCGGGAGCAGAGGACATCTGTATTGGCAACGTTCAGAACAGAGCAGACCTAAAGGGTACTCCACAGGTAATATGGAACAGAATGCAAGAAACGATATCATTTGAGCCAAAGGGGTTTGTTGGTAATGTGGGAGTATAGAACTGGAATAAAAAAATTCAGATGGATAAATTACCTTATGCTCACTGTACTGATTGCTATAAGTCTTCCGAGTAGTCATGTAGAGGCAGGCAGTACGATTACAGTGAAAACGAAGGTCGAATATTACAAAGGACAGCCATACATACATCTAACAGGTGGTAATAAATCTGTGACGGATAAGCTGAACAAGACATTTAAACTCCACGCAGTGAAAGCAGCTCGCCTGGACAAAGAAGAAAAGAAATCAAACAAAAATTATTTCTACATTACCATGGCCAGTGTAAAATACAATGCAAAAGAAAAGTTATCTGTGGTATATGAAGATCACGTATACACTGGCGGAGCACATGGAATGGATGCAACAAAATCATATAACTATGATTTAAGAACGGGGAAAGAACTGAAGCTAAGCGAGTATGTTAAAGATGATATACAGATAAAGAAGGTAGAGAAATCAATCTCAAATAGTCTATTAGCCATGTATAATGCAGGAGAGTCTATTTTTGAAGAAAATATTTATGATTTTCAGCTTGATCAAACATCTGAATTCTTTTTATATGATAAAGGGATTGTCATCCGATTCCACCCTTATGAGGTTGCACCCTACGCTAAAGGATTTGTAGATATCAAAGTCCCGTTCAGTAAATTCAACACATAGATCGTATGCAATAAAAGGCATGATTCAGTTTAAGGAGTCATGTCTTTTTTCTATATACAATCATTCAAAATATTTTAAATAATTCCAATAACTGCGGTTCTATGTGTCTGCATACCGTGTAATAGCTCAACCCATTCCAAGATGCAGGTTTTGTTATGAAGTGTATTGGAAACATGTTTCAGGCCGACTGTAGTAGCGTGCACATGCTGCTACGGTCGGCCTGAACGGGCGAACCGTTTTAACTTAACAGAGGGCAGAGGCGGTTATTATGGGTTGTTGGAAGAAGCTGATTTCATCAGACTACGCTGTAATAATTCGATCTTTCGTTCGTCTGTTCCGATGTTCGATAGCCTCCTCATAATCCCCGATCAGTGTATCAAAAATATGCTCCCACGACCGCTGCTCAGCAAGCTTTCTGCCTTCCAATCCCATCATTCTCAATTGGTTCCCGTGATCTCCCCAGAGACAGATCTCCCGAATCAATGCGTCGGCCTGACCTGGCTCAAATAACACACCATTACGGTGGTGGGCTACCAGATCTTTTACACCTCCGGCATTGGCCGCCACCACAGGAAGTCCTGAAGCCATCGCTTCCAGCACCACATTTCCAAATGTCTCCGTAGAGGAAGGAAACACAAACAGATCTGCCGAAGCATACATAACAGCAAGTTCTTCGCCATGCATATACCCTGTAAAGGTGACATTCGGTGGGGATTGCAGACGCATTTTGGGGAGAGAGGGACCGTCGCCAACAATAATCCAGTGTACACGGGACTGCATTTCCTGTGGCAATTGCTGCATGGTAGTCGTGAGCGTAGCGATATCTTTTTCCGGGGCAATGCGTCCAACGTAGAGTAGAATAAGGGGAGCAGTGATGTGGTATCGTTCACGGATATCGGAGCTGCGTTTATCAGGAGAGTACAGGTTGCAATCAATCCCGCGAGACCAGAGCTTCAGACGCTGAATGCCTTGGGCTTGCAGTGTGTTTAACGTTTCCTGCGAAGGGGTCAGTGTTGCATCACAGGCACGGTGGAACCATTGGATATATTTCCAGTAGAGCGGAATCATGCTTTTCAACCGGTAATATTCGAGATAACGATCGAAGTGGGTATGGTAGGAGACAACATGCGGAAGATGATGTTTGAGCGCATACCTCAGGCCAAGCAGCCCCATATTAAAAGGCGTAGCGATGTGCAGCAGATCGGGCTGAAAGGCTTGTAGCTGTTTGTGTGTGTTTGCTCTGTTGGGTAGAGCAATGCGGCATTCGGGATACAGAAAAAAAGGAATGTTAGCAACCGATCTGACTTGAGTCTCATGGCTTCCTTCAATGACGGAGTTCGGAGTAAACAGCAGATGTTCAATTCTTCTGCGGTTCAGATGGTTACTCAAGCGGTGGAGCGTGCCAGCAACGCCATTGGTTTCAGGAAGATAGGTGTCTGTGAACAAGGCCAGGCGCATCATTACCCCTCCCAAGACTCGTGATGCCAAGATCATAACAGCGGAACATTTTCCAGAGGTCAAGTGCACGTTAACTTGACGATATTCCCTGTAAATTTGCTGACAAGATAAACAATACAAACTTCTATAAGTTCAACTTATATAGCGTATTCTGCTATGATGTAATAACGTGTCGGCGTAGTGAACTGGAAATTTACACGATAACGGAGAGGGCAGAAAAAAACTGAAGAAGCGAAGCTAAAAGCTTTCTGCAATAAAGCTGCTTCGGAAGCATACACTTCGCCTTTATCACCGGATTTTCCCCTTTAATAAAGGGATTGAAAAAATCTGGGGATAACAGCGATCGGAAGTTTATTCTGACCGCGTAGTGGTCCAGTGTAAAACATTCGTTCAAACTATTCAGATAGAGAGATACAGGAGGCAGAGAAAGATGAACAAGTTACAAGAAGAACTGCAGGAATTGTTACCACTCGATCAGCTTGAAGAGATGTCGGGTGAAGAAGTGGTGGGCGGTATTGCCATGGACCTTTATCGAGCTGAATTTGCCACGATTCGAGAGAGCGGACCGGAACTTCCACAAGTACTGCGAGATACCATTCTAATCATCGATTTGGATACTGAACTGTCCATGAACGGCATGACCGGTTTCCTTGAGAATACCAGCGGGCAGTATCTGGTTGAGACAATAGCAGCGATGGAGCGGATCGGCAATGACGGAGATGCCGTAATCCTGAAAAAGATAGAGCAGATGTTGTCCGAAAGCGGCGTAACGCCCGGGCAATTACGAGATAATGTGAATGGTCTGTCTGAAGATGACATCACGACAAGCCTGCAAACACACGGGGAACAGATTCATGAGGTATTGCAGCAGATTGAACTGGAAGCCGCGAATTTGAGCATGCAATCGGATAACGAAGAAAGCTTCGACTTGCTGTATCAATATGTGGATGAAAATAAAGATCGTTTAAAACAGGAAATGCAGCACATCTTGTCTAATTGAATGGGAAGAGACTTCGTATAAAGTAATTCTTCACAACCACAATTAAGGAGGCAAAATGGCGAGCATGAACAAACGATTAGCGATGGAATCCGTTCTGGTTACCCTGTTATTCATCATTGGTTATGCAGCTTGGAATGTCGTTCAAGGCATGATCATGACTATGAATTACGTACCTGATCTGACGAATACCGCTCCTTCCGGTACCCCATTTCAATCCAAGGTTGCTTTTGGAACTATTGTTCGATGGAATTCTTCTATGATAATCGTTGGCATAGGCGCAGTTATCCTGTTTGCAACTGCTTATTATGTTATCCGCTCACAATTCCAGCAACGGAAGCAGCGCCCCTAGTTCGATAGTAATCTCGTAACACATATTTCTTTATACACTAAAAAGAGCCCTTATTGTCAGATCACTGATAATAGGGCTGCTTTTCGTTAGCCTCATATATTAAGAATGCCGGCCGCAGCCTTCTGACCAGATATCACAGCACCTTCCATTGTGGTGAACATGGGCTGTTTGGTGTAATCCCCAGCGAGGTATAACCCTTGAATTGGAGTCATTTGTTCGGGTCGCTTGGGCTCATTGCCTGGTGAAATCCGATAAAAGTTCTCATTCCCCCGAACGATCCGGTAATCCGTTACGGAAGACACACCTTCGGCAAGTCCGATATCGACCAACCCTTGTTTGGTACGCTCCCATACTTCCTCATCGGGCAGATCAATGAGTTCGTCGGGATTAACCAGAATGATTGAAGCTCTGCCAGGCCGCCCGCGAAACGTTGTTCGGGATTGCTCCCCAAATGAACCGATGTCGGTGCCTGGCCCAAAGGTCGTACGGTCCTCGGGAAGGAGTGGCAGTTCTGATTCGAATTGTGCTGTAACGTGTGGCATGGCATCCAGACTCAAAAAGGGCTGAAACCATTCATGTTCACTGAAGTGCTCTTCAAGTAATTGTTGGGAACGTCGGATATTGGTAGCTACAACAACACGTGTAGCGGAGAGCTGTTCACCATTTTCCAGTTCAACACCCTTCAGACCTTCCGAATCATAGAGCAGTCGGATTACTGGGGCGTTGATTCGTACTTGTCCCCCTTTTTGCGTGATGGCAGCAGCCAAAGGTGCACACATGACATCCGTCATACCGCCAGTAAAGGCACCAATGCGCATTTTATGAATCCGAGGAATACCCGGCAGGAACAGGCCAAAGAAGGCATACGCAGAATATTTTTCAAGTGGCATGAAAAAAATGCCTGAAGATAACGGTTCAACGATTCGTTGCAGAGCCTGTTCGCTTACCCCGTGCTGATTCGCAAAATCAAGCACCGATATTAAATCCAGTTCCTCGGGGCTGGATACACACTCCTTGAAGCCAGCAGCTAAAAAAGGAATAAGTGAAGCCTTGTCGGCTGGCGTGATGAAATTATTGTTTCCCAGAACACCTGATAGTGTTTTGAGTGGAGCATGAATAACGTCAAGTCCAAATTCACCATACTCATCGGCATTCGGGTGACGGACTTCCATCGTGGTTTCCCACACCAACATATCATCCAGGTCAATGCCAGCACGTTCAAGCAGATCTGGCAGTGCTTTGTAATATCCAATGAATTTGTGGAACCCGGACTCCACCTCCATTCCCCGCTCATTCCAGTTCCCTGTGCGTCCGCCTACATAGGAGGCAGCTTCGAGGACCAGTACAGACTTCCCCTGTTCTACAAGTTCAAAGGCACAACTCAAACCTGCGAGCCCTGCACCAATGACAATGACTCGATCATCGTTCATCTGAGAATTGTTGGGTTGTGTAGACAATCATATTCCCTCCTTTTATATCTAATATACCCATTAATTCCTGTCCAAAAGCTTCTATACATGATTGAGATCGAGTTATCGAAGTACAAAAAACAGCTCTTTGACACGGATGTGCCAAAGAGCTGTTGGGTACAGATAACAATCAGATATGTTTGGATATAACTTCTTCCAGTCCTTGTGCAACAGAATGCGCACCCCGCGCCAGATGTCTTTCATACAGATGCAGGCGGACGAAACTCTCATCCGTGCCCATCGCTTCCGAGAACATTCCACTGAGTCCGCGAGCGCGGCGATCAATCTGTAATAGCAGCTCCAGTGAATCGCCCATCGGATAGAACATGACTTCCAGCTCATCCAGATGCCCACGGAATTTGTTGGTTGGCACATATTCGAATTCCTGAACAAATGGCAGATTGCCGCCCAGTTTCGGTGCATAATCGTTGGTCACTTCACGCAGTTTGAAGCCGAGGATATCCATTGCATCGAGCACGGTGTTCATGTCTTTGGTAGGAACGACATGCAGTCTGTCCCGGTCTGATGGGTCCACAGCGCTTGAGATATCGAGGCCTGTTTCTACCCACACCTCTGCACGATGTAGCGTAATAGGCAGGTTTTCTGGTAAGTCAAATGAGAAGTCTTTCTCCAATTTGGCTCCGGGCTGCAATGTGAAACCTTCGGTGAGCAAATATTTGGCTATAACGGCTGTTTCTTTTACTTTGCGATCATCGCGCTCCCGTATGTAATGGGTTTTGATTGAAAGATAGATTCGATCTACGTTCTGTTCCACATCCCCACCTTCAATGTACACGACCCCCGAGATGATTCCTCCAGGCGTGACCTCAGGTGTATGCAATTCTGTATTCACTTTGGCTGCTCCAACACCTACACTGGCTAACATTTTCTTGAAAAATGACATGCGCTCGACCTCCAGATCAGATGGTTTACTATTTGGGGATAAATATGACTTCGACCTTAATACGGAAACTGGAAGAGATGCGTTTCAAATTTTAGTAAAGATATATCGCGAATTAAACAGGAGAATCGACTTGTTTATGTCGAATGTTTTGGATGAAGGAATTTTTTGTCAGGAGGGCCACTAGACACAAGTATATTTTGCAGGCCGTTAGGAGCTGAGCGCGATTGAATACAGAACCTTCAAGACAGAAAACTGGAGAGACTGGTGTCAAAACCAGCTTTGAACAGATGGCGAACGGGGAAGAGAAATATAAAATGACTGCCGAGGATGGCAGTTATTATTGCAGAACGGTTGCCTCATCCCAGGGAGCTTGGCAAAACAGTCATGTACATGCCAATGTAACGGAGTTTTATGTGGTGCAAACCGGATGGATTGCTTATGCCAGTTATGGGGATGACCAGATGCTTTCCATTCAAGTGATGCGTGAAGGAGAGCACATTATTGTCCTGCCGGGAGTTCATCACAATATATATATGTCAGCCAATAGTGTCATTCATACAATCAAGTATGGAGAAAATACCTCCAGTGATTGGACGCCATCACCTGAGTTGGATAGGTTAACTCAATCTTTAACGGAGAAGGTACTATTTCAAAAGTATGGTTAAGGAGTATGCAGAATGATGAATGTATATGAATCGAATGAAATCGTCGTACGCCTCTTGGAGATTGAAGATGAATATCATCTGGTGAAGTGGCTGTCTGATCCGGAAGTCCTTCAATACTATGAAGGTCGTGATTGGCCGCATGATCTGGATATGGTGAGAGCACATTTTTACAATCAGGATGATGATGCTACTCGTTGTATCGTTGAGTATGGAGGAAATCCGATTGGATACATTCAGTTCTATGAGCTTGAGGATCAAGAACGATCGGAGTATGGTTATGGAGACACGGATGAGATCATTTATGGAACGGACCAGTTTATTGGTGAGATAGACTACTGGAAAAAAGGGATTGGAACACAGTTGATGCAGTCCATGCTGGCTTATCTAATTAATCAAAAGCAAGCCAGTAAAGTGGTTATGGACCCTCAGGCTTGGAATCATCGAGCGATATCCTGTTATGAGAAATGTGGTTTTCAAAAGATCAAACTGTTGGAGAAACACGAGCAGCATGAAGGACAGATGAGAGACTGCTGGCTCATGGAATATACTTCCTTGTAGCAGCTTAAGTTATAGTGAATAACACACACAAGGAGGAATAATGGATGGATGAAAGATTTCCGATAGGACCATTTGTACACACAGGCGAGGTTACGCCTGCACAGAGAGAGCAGTGGATTCAGGACATTGCTGAGTTGCCTGAACGCGCCCGAGAAGCGGTTAAAGGACTGAGTGAAGAGCAATTAAGTCTGCCGTACCGAGAAGGTGGATGGATGCTCAAACAGGTCATTCACCACATGGCAGACAGCCACATGAACAGTATGATTCGTTTCAAGCTGGCACTGACAGAGGATACACCTACGATTCGGCCTTATTATGAAGAACGCTGGGCTGAATTGAGTGATTCAAGAGACCTGGATATCGAATTCTCGCTGCAAATTCTGGATGCGCTGCATCGTCGCTGGGTGTTTCTGTTAAACGCGTTGACGGATGCAGATTATGCCAAACAATTCTATCATCCCTCATCGCAAGAAACGACGAGACTGGATTACAATCTGGGCATGTATGCTTGGCATGGCAAACACCATGTTGCCCACATCACATCGCTTAGAGAAAAACTGGGAATATAAAGAATCAACAAACCTGTTGTAAAGGGAGAGAGCTGTGATGAATATACATATACGCCTCTTGAATGAGAATGATCCACTTGTAATCTCGCAGGCTTTTCAAGCGCAGGGATGGCAAAAATCTGCCGAGCAGTATCTTCATTACCTGACCGAACAGCAGAATGGGGAACGTGTGACCTTAGTTGCGGAGTTGAATGGAGAATTTGCCGGTTACGTCAATGTATTATGGGCATCATACTATCCAGCGTTCAGGGAGCAGGGGATTCCTGAAATCAACGATTTTAATGTACTGAAGAAGTACCAGCGTCAAGGTATTGGTTCACGGCTTATGGACCGAGCAGAGGAAGTTATTCTGGAACGAACAGATGTGGCAGGCATTGGTGTAGGCGTGTTTTCCGATTATGGCAAAGCGCAAATTCTATATGCTCATCGCGGATACATACCAGACGGTCACGGTGTACACAAGCATGATCATTATATTCAGCCGGGTGAAGAAACGATAATGGACGATGATGTTGTACTTTATCTTACGAAGAAGTTAAAAGCCGCGCAAGAAATGTAATGTTTACATGCTAAGAAAGATGATAAAAAAGCCGTCCTGCATGTTATACTCTATTGGAATTAGAGGAATGATCAGCAGAATGTTGGGAGATTACTTGATTAGAGGAGTGAATGATGCATGTTTAGCAAAGTCGGCCAGATTATGTTGTATGTCAACAATCAAGATGAATCACTGGCATTTTGGACGGAAGTTGCGGGATTCCATATTGTGGATGAAGTAAACCTGGATGAGGGCATGAGATGGATTGAGATTGCGCCTACCCCAGATTCGCAGACGAGTATTATTCTCCATGACAAGGAGTTCGTGGCGCGGATGTCAGCAGGTGTAAATCTGGGCACACCTTCGTTAATGTTCTTCACTGAAAATCTGGATCAATTATATACCGACTTATCCAGTAAACATGTAACGGTGGGAGAGATTGTTGAGATGCCAACCGGGCGTGTCTTCAACTTTGCTGATAACGAAGGGAATTACTTCGCCGTCCTGGAACGGGCAAAGTAAATTACAACTGAAAACGGATATTATTTCAAGCGATCGACATCCCATGTCGGTCGTTTTTTTGTTGAGAATATACCTGTATTTATGAGTGAAAAAGCACAAGAAAAATAGAGAACTACTGGGTAAAAATGTTATAATGGAGCGTGGCTGATTTCATGCAAATAACGAGGATGAATAGTCAGAAATGAAGATTGGAATGGAGAACTTAAGGAGGAATGTGGTTGTGGAAAAGACGATTAAAAGTGTGCAGGATCTATATGATATGCTCGATGCGGACTTCAGATCTGCCAAGCAGTTTTGGGAACCTTTCTATGAGGATCGGAACAGACCTATTCCCTTTTTTCCAAACAAACCGGATGAGAATCTGGTAGCACATGTGAACGCAAGTTTGTTACGTGGTGGCAAAGCACTGGAACTGGGTTGTGGGCCGGGCAGAAATGCGCTGTATCTGACTCGCCAAGGATATCAGGTCGATGCTTATGATCTTTCGGAGACAGCTATTGCCTGGGCTAAGGAGAGGGCTGCAGAAGAGCAGCTGGACGTGCATTTTGAATGCCGCTCCGTGTTCGAACTGGCTCCGGAGCAAGAATATGATCTTGTCTACGACTCGGGTTGTCTGCACCATCTGCTACCACATCAGCGTATTCCCTACATAGAGATGATCCACAATGCACTCCGGCCTGGAGGATACTTTGGAATGACTTGTTTCGCTCCGGGTTTTGGTGATATTGGTGGGCCGGAGATCGTTATGAATGATTGGCAGGTGTATCAAGAGAAGTCGATGCGAGGTGGTCTGGCATTCACGGAGGAGAAGCTTCGCTACATGCTGGAAGATGGCTTCGAATGTGTCGAGTTTCGTGCGATGAAGGCGATGGAGCAGCATGAACCGTATTTTGGTGTACCTTTTCTCTGGGCCACGTTGTGGAGAAAGAAAGATTCGTAAGCTTATATGGCGATATGATCGATTGTAAATAGAGGAGACGTGGTATTGGAATGGGAACAGGAACAGGAAAAAGACACTTTATCATTACAGGTACATCGAAAGGAATCGGTCTACAGCTTGCAGAGTTGTTATTAGCCAAGGGTGAATGGGTCTACGGTATTTCACGCGGGAGCTCGGATCTGTTGGAATCAAGCGAGGAATGGAGCGGGCGTTATCAACATATTCAGTACGATCTCGCCGACCTGACCGGGATTGACGATTTGATTACACGCATATTGGACCAAATACCTTCTCAGGAAGCTGAATTCATTGGACTCATTAATAATGCAGCGATGCTGGAGCCACTAAGACCTATAGATCAATGCAGTGCGGCAGAGATAAGTCAGAGTCTCAACATCAGTCTCGCAGCCCCAATGATATTAAGTTCCTCTTTTATTCAACACACGAATCACCTGTCCGCTAGACGTAAAATTGTTAATCTCTCTTCAGGTTCAGGAAGTTATCCCGCGCCTTCCATGACAGTGTACTGTACATCCAAGGCAGGTATGAACATGTTCACCCAATGTGTATCCTTGGAGCAAACGGGAAAGCTGAATCCTGTTGAGATTATTGCTTTTGATCCGGGCATGGTCGACACGGAGTTACAGGCTGTTGCACGCGGAAAAAGTGCAGAGGAATTTGCGCTATCCGGGCTATTCAGCCAAGTTTATGAGGCAGGCCAGTTAAGATCGCCACAAGATGTAGCGAAGCAGTTGATCGAGCGGATCGACGAATACAGTGATGCAAGCCATGTTATACACTCCACCGAGAGTTAATATCGTATACTTCATTTTGCTCGTTTTCTTGTGGATTTCCCTGTACACTGGTAACAGCGATCGGAAGAACGATTCATAACGATAACGGTCACCCGTAATAACGGAGTCTAATGACCTATTCAACCTTAGAAGATCAGAAACGTAGGTGAAATCTTTTGTTTAAAATTATGCTCATTGAAGACGATGAATCGTTATTCAGTGAAATCAAGGAACGTTTGTCCCAGTGGTCGTATGACGTGTACGGTGTGCAGGATTTTGGCAAGGTACTGCAGGAGTACAGCAGGATTCAGCCGCAATTGGTCATTATTGATATTCAGTTACCTCAATATGACGGATTTCATTGGTGCCGGATTATTCGTTCGCACTCCAATGTGCCGATTATCTTTTTGTCCTCACGGGATCATCCCGCGGATATGGTCATGTCCATGCATTTGGGTGCAGACGATTTTATCCAGAAGCCTTTTCACTTCGATGTATTGATTGCCAAGATCCAAGCGACTTTGCGGAGGGTGTACAACTATAACACAGAGCATACTGAACTCCGAACCTGGCGCGGTGCTGCTATTGAATATGTGAAAAATACGTTGACCTGCGGGGATGAATCTGTCCTGTTGACCAAAAATGAGATGTTCATCCTTAAAGTGCTGGTCGAGCACAAAAATCAGATTGTTACCCGTGAAGATCTCATCCGGAGTTTGTGGGATCATGAGCATTTTGTAAGTGACAACACGCTGACGGTTAACGTTAATCGGTTACGGAAGAAACTTGAACCCATTGGATTGGACGGTTACATTGAAACCAAAGTAGGTCAGGGCTACATGGCAACGGAAGAGGCGGAAGCATGATCGGCAAGTACATACGAGAAAAGGCTAGTTGGTTGGGGCTACTGGTAAGCATGCAGCTTATTATCTTATTTGTGGCCTACATGGACTCGTCCATTCCATTCAGATCTGTAGCGTATATCGTAGTACTCAATGTGGTGGTATGTCTTGTTTTTATCTGGGCGAGATACCCGAAAGAGTCCCGTTTCTATAAAAAGTTAAATGCCTGGGATCATACCTATGATCTTGGGGAGCTTGACATCGCCGAGAGTCCGTATGAACTTATCGTACACGAGGCCATTACCTCCCAGACGCAGCGTTATCATAAGGAGTCATCACATCATTTTATCGCTCTGGAACAGGAGAAGGATGAGATGTTGTCCTGGATTCATGAGGTGAAGACACCCCTGACTGCACTGCAACTCATGATCGAGCGTTTGCCAGATGACAAGCTACAGACCCAAATGACATATGAATGGCTACGAATCCATCAGTTGCTGGATCAGCAGCTTCACCAGAAGCGGATTCCATTTATGCACAATGACTTGTTCATCGAAGAGACGGAACTTGAACCGGTGCTGAAGGGCGAGATTCGAGCCCTGAGATCGTGGTGCATTTCCAAAGGCATTGGCTTTGATGTCTCGCTCACGGATACTCGCGTGCTGACAGACAGCAAATGGTTAGGATTTATTATCCGGCAGTTGCTGAGCAATGCGGTGAAGTATAGTGATTCATCGGATATCCTCATCGAAACGCGGGAACAGGATGGACATATTGTACTGATCATTCAGGATCACGGGCGAGGGATTGAGACTCAAGATCTGCCACGTATATTTGATAAAGGATTTACGTCCACCCGAGGCAGAATGGATGGGGCGGCTACCGGGATGGGGCTATATTTGGTTCGTCAGGTGGTCCAGACGCTTCATATGAACATTCATGTAGAATCTTCTCCTGGCGAGGGCACAACCGTCACACTTACTTTTCCGCGAAAAAACGACATGGTGCATCTTGCAAGCGTGTGACAACAATGTCACATGCTTTTTGGTTTTGTTCGGTGAATCGCACGATAACACTGCACATCCCGATTATGATATAGACATGAGCATTTTGCAGAAGATCAAAGAGGAGTGAGTGGGATATGTGGATACTGGAAGCCAAAAAAATTCATAAAGTCTACGGTAATAAATTAAATAAACAGGAAGTGCTGAAGGGGATTGATCTCGGGGTAAGCAAGGGAGAGTTTGTCGGTATCATGGGGCCTTCGGGTTCAGGCAAAACAACACTCCTTAATGTACTTTCTTCCATCGATCGGGTGAGCCAGGGCACGATTGATATTGAGGGCAAGGAATTTACCGGAATGAAGGAGAAACAGCTTGCTGAATTTCGCAAGCATCATCTGGGCTTTATTTTTCAGGAATACAATCTGCTGGATACGCTAACGGTGAAGGAAAATGTATTGTTGCCGCTCTCCATCACGAACATTCCAAAGCAGGAGGTACACCGGAAGTTTGAACAGATCGCCCGTGAACTGGGGATATATGAATTGAAAGACAAGTATCCATCTGAGATTTCAGGGGGTCAGAAGCAGCGGACTTCGGCAGCACGAGCATTTGTCCACGAACCAAGTATCATTTTTGCGGATGAGCCGACAGGAGCGCTGGATTCCAAGTCCGCTTCGGATCTGCTGGGTAAGTTAAGTGATATGAACAGTGCAAGAAAGGCGACCATTATTATGGTTACCCATGATCCGGTTGCCGCAAGTTATTGCAGCAGAGTGATCTTCATTCGTGATGGTCAGATCTATACCCAACTGAATAAAGGAGACGAGTCCCGGCAATCGTTCTTCAACGACATTATCAAAACCCAGGGCGTGTTGGGTGGTGTGCAGCAATGAGCTTGAGTTATATCATCTTCCGCAATCTCAGGAAAAATCTAAAGAATTATTATCTCTATGTTTTTGCACTTGTGTTCAGTGTGGCCTTGTATTTTTCCTTTGTGACGTTACAGTATGATCCTTCCATGGATGAGGTGGCTGCTTCAACGAAAGGTGCGGCGGCCATAGGTGCTTCTTCGGTACTGTTAATTGTCATTGTCGGCATCTTTTTGCTCTATGCCAATACGATCTTTATCAAGCGGCGTAGCAAAGAAATTGGATTATTTCAATTGATTGGACTGACAAAGGGCAGAATTTTTGGCATTTTGAGTGCGGAGAACAGTATTCTCTATTTCGGCTCCATGGCCATCGGTGTGTTGATTGGGTTCCTTGCGTCCAAGCTGGTATTGATGATATTGTTCAAAATTCTCGGTGTGGACGCGATTACGAAACTGTATTTCTCTCCGATGGCGCTGATGCAAACGGTGATTGTCTTTACGATGATGTATCTGCTCATCATGCTGATGAACTACACCTTTATCAAGAGACAGAGCATTCTCTCGCTCTTTCGGGTGTCGGCCACTTCGGAGCAGCAGGTGCAGAAGATGTCTGTCGGACAGATGATTATTGGCGTCTTGGGCATTGCGCTCATTGTGTATGGATACTTTTTGTCTGCACGGTTATTCAGCGGTGAGGCAATGGATATGCAGCAGTTGATGTATACGATGATCCTGATTCTCTTCTCGGTCATACTGGGGACATACCTGTTCTATAAGGGTTCGGTAAGTTTTATTTTTAATCTGATTCGCAAAAGTAAAAACGGATACCTTACCATTCATGAGGTGTTGTCTTTATCTTCAATCATGTTCCGCATGAAGTCCAATGCATTGTTGCTCACAATTATTACAACCGTGTCGGCGCTTGCTATTGGCATGCTGTCACTCAGTTACATTTCGTATTATTCGGCAGAGGCTCAGGCCAAGGAAAGCTTGCCGGAGGATTTCTCTTTTGCTCAGGCGGAAGTGAAAAATCGCTTTGTAGCGGAGTTGGAACACAAACAGATTCCATATGAGGAGAAGCATAGACAGCCCATTTACATCGAAATTGATGCTCAAGCAGTGATGGATGAGTCCATGACGGAACAATACCTGTTCAGTAGTGTAGTCAGTGACAATATGGTAGATAACATCGATCTGCAACCAGGTGAAGTGGTCTTCATGGGATACGGAAATGCCATTCAGCAGTTGATTTCCATTCAGGAGACAGGTCCAATCGTCTTGCATGGATTGAAGCGAACGCTAGACCAACAACTGATCGGAACCACTAAACAGGGGGTTCTTCCTTCATACTATACTAGGGGCACGCCGGTTGCCGTAGTGGATGAAACGGTATATGAGCGATTGCAGCAGGATCTCGATCCCGAGCTTCAGAAAGCCGAGTGGGCTGAATACTATGGTGTGCATATTATGAACGAGGGACAGGCTGAAGAAGCATATGCTGTATATAAGGAGCAGCAATTGGAAGCTCCGAGCTTCTCCCAGCTTGAGTTCAAAAATAACCAACGTAACACTATGGGACTGATTATGTTCATTGTTGGTTTCCTTGGATTGACGTTCTTAATCACATCGGGGTGTATCCTGTACTTTAAGCAAATGAATGAGAGTGAAGAGGAGAAGGGCAATTATACCATTCTGCGAAAGCTCGGCTTTACGCAAGGTAATCTCTTGCGTGGCATTCAGATCAAGCAATTGTTCAACTTCGGTATTCCGCTTGTGGTGGGACTGAGCCATAGTTACTTTGCCGTGAAATCAGGTTGGTTCTTCTTTGGTACGGAGCTTGCGACACCCACGGTCATTGTCATGATAGTCTATACATTGTTATATTCGATTTTTGGCCTGCTGTCTGTGTGGTACTATAAGCGGGTGATTAAGGAAGCCTTGTAGAGTTGGGATCAGGAGTGTGCTGATATAGCAAAATAGGTTGAGTAAAGGGCAGCTGTATTGTTTACAGACTGCCCTTTTTTCTTACAGAAATGAATAGAGCAAACTGAAAAAAAGGATGATTATGGAATTAAGTCGAAATGATGATAGAGTCCATGATTCTGATTCATGTATAACGGTGAAACGAGGGGAGTGAAGTAGCGTGCCTGGAGTTCTTTATGCATCGAAGAATGAGTTAAGTGAGGCGATTCGACGCACCTATGTATTGTTTGAGGGTGAATTCAATGACATCCATAACAGTGACAAAGATAAGTGGGTTGAAGGTGTGGATAAGACCCCTGCCCAGATGATTGCCTACCAGCTGGGATGGATGAACCTGGTGATGGACTGGGAGCGCAATGAACAGTTGGGACATGAAAGTCATATGCCGGCACCAGGATATAAATGGAACCAATTGGGGCCGTTAAATGAATCATTTTACGAAAAATATTCAAGTTATACGCTGGAGGAGCTACGCTCTTTGTTTCGGGAGACAGAACAACAATGGCAGAACTGGATTGACTCACTGAGTGAAGAGGAATTATTTGTACAAGGGATGAGGCAGTGGACGGGAACGAAGCCCGGGTGGGCTATGGTGAAGTGGATCCAGATTAATTCGTTAGCCCCTTTTAAATCTTTTCGGACCCGAATTCGTAAATGGAAAAAAGGTCAGTTAGCCAACATGGATATGAGGAGTGGAGATATCTAATGAATCTGGCAAATAAAATCACGTTGGCTAGAATCGCGTTGATTCCATTGTTTATGATCTGTTTTCTCAATCAGCAAAGCGTGATGATTGCACTAATTATATTTGCAGTAGCGGCAGGTACGGATAAATTGGATGGATATGTGGCGAGGAAATATAATCAGATCACGAATCTGGGAAAGCTGCTTGATCCACTGGCGGATAAACTGTTGATTGCGGTAGCGCTGGTCATGATGGTTCAGGAGAGTATGATCAGTTCATGGATCGCTGTAATCATTATTGGACGTGAGATTGTCATTACAGCGTTACGAATGGTAGCGACAGAGCAGGGCATTGCTCTTGCAGCCGATCAGTATGGAAAAATCAAAATGGTGCTTCAGGTGGCAGCCATCATTGCCATTTTGTTGAACAATGTTCCGTTTAGTTTGCTGACTGAGGTGCGGGTTGATGTAATTTTATTGTGGCTGGCGGCAGGAGTTACGCTGTTATCGGGATTGAATTATATTGTAGTAAACTATAAGTTGCTACAGACAGGAAGATAGGGAGCGTCAATTAAATCATGTCTTCACAACCCAAATGGTACCCTGCATTCAACGTGCAGGGCTTGTTTGTCGTTGCTTCTGCTCAAAAATATGTGGGGCATGGCCATGGTTCCTTGTATACTTAGGGTATCTGAATGTACATATATTGAATCGGAAAAAAGGGCACCATGGTGCTGATTCAGGAGGACTTATGCAACAGGAACATACCGCTGGTCTGCACGGGGACTGGCTTCAATTTATGATTTTGACAACCAAACTGGAACTCCCGCCATTACCAGTGGATACAATGGACCGTCCGAGGCTCAGTTCACAACACAAAGAATTGTTCCAATCCAAAGTCACCTTGTTGACCGCCCCGGCGGGTTCAGGGAAATCAACACTCTTAGGTAGCTGGGTGAGAAATGAAGAAGCACATGTGGCATGTGTCTGCCTGGATGATAAGGACCAGGACCCACTTCAGTTCTGGCTCTACATCATTCATGCACTGGATCGAGTGAGAGAGGGATTCTGCGGAGATGTCCTGCCACATTTTATGCAAAGGTATCCAATAGATCCGAGATCAGCATTAATATTGTTGTTGAATCGTGTTGCCCAGGCTAATCAACATGTACTGCTTATTCTGGATGATTATCATGCAGTAACCCGGTCTGAGATTCATGAGCAGATGCAGTATTTTATTGAAAATCTGCCCCTATCTGTTCATCTCGTACTATCAAGTCGTACCTATCCTCCGTTCAAGCTTGAGAAGCTGCGTCTGCGAGGTGAATTGAAGCAAGTTACGCTTCAGGAACTGGCGTTTACGGAAGAAGAAGGCATTGAATACTGTCAGGAAATTATGCAGTTGGATATCGCCGGGCAAGAAGCGCGTGGCTGGGTACAGCAGACTGAAGGATGGGCTGCCGGATTGAAGTTGTTTGCTTTATCTCAAGGATCGCATGCAGAAGAGTGGGTGAACCCAATGAATTCGATATCATCTTCTCTGCCTCATGAAGATCAAGTGCAACTTGGCGAGAAGACAGTTTCGGATTATCTGCTTGAAGAGGTATTCCAGCGTCAATCACCAGAAATGCAGCAATTTCTGCTTCGGACATCCATCACGAGAAGAATGAACAGCAGTTTATGCCAGGTATTAAGTGACATGGTGGACGCCCCTCAAATGTTAAGACAGCTGGAGAGAGAACATCTTTTCCTTATTCCACTTGATCGGGAAGCACACTGGTATCGTTATCATCATTTGTTCTCTGCATTTCTAAAGCGTGAGCTGGCTCGTTGTGGCTCAGAACAAGTGAATGAGTTACATGCTATTGCTGCACTTTGGTATGAACAACAAGGATATCCGGCTGAAGCGCTGGATCATTATATTCTCGGGCAACATATGCAGGATGCAGCCAGACTGCTGGAAGAGTTGTTTGCCCATTTTATTATGGGAGAGTGGTGGACACTCCGGCGATATTTCGATGTTTTGCCACTGGAGATTGTGAAAGCCCATCCGAAATTATATATGTCTTACCTGTTCCTTGTTGCACGTGAAATGCCTTATGGACAGATGGTGAAGCAACTTGATGAATTGGAACACGTCATCCGGGTGCATCTTCAAGGTCAGCTTGAACCTGAGATTATCGGATATTTATTGCAAGTTATATGTGTAATGCGAGCTTATATGGCCTATCTGAACAGAGATTTGGATGGGTTGGCTCATTATTTGGTGTCCTATATTGATCAGGGATATCCCGATGATATTGCCTTTCAGTATATGGACTATGACCGGAGAGAGAGCATGCGCTTACGCAGCTTCCATGGAGTTAATGGCTACCTGAGGCGTGGTGAAGCCTGCTTTGGAGCGATTACGACGCGTTGGTATGCTGAACATGCTTATGTGACGTCCTACTATGGTGTAGGGTATGGTGAGATTTTAATGGAACAGGATCGAATAGCAGAAGCGGTCGGTTATGCGGACCGAGCGCTTGAAGTGGCTTTGCAGATCAAGGTGGCTGCGTTGCTCGTTCCTGCGTATGTACTCAAGGCCAGACTTGAACTTATACTTGGCAGACCTGAGGAAGGCTTGAAACTGCTTCAGCAGGTCTCGGGTTTATTATCTGTGAAGGATATGGATTACTGGCAACCTGCACTGTCAGCGCATCAATACCGAATTTTACTTGAAATGAGTCCCGTGGAAACGGCCCAAACCATTCTGGACAAGCCTGCAAGCGAAGGTGGTATGGCTGCTGAGATCAGTTGTGATCAGATCTTCCATTCCATGGTTCGCATACGTGCGATGATCGTCCTTGAACAGTATGATCATGCACGAGAGGAACTGAGACGAATCCGTAAAAAGGCTGAAGAACGGGACTGGCTCACTGAACAGGTAGAGTGTGCTCTGCTAGAGTCAATCCTGTTACAAAAGCAAGGATTCACAGATGCCAGTATTGCAACGTTATCTCGTGCTCTGGTGTTGGGTGGACCCGAAGGGTATATCCGTTCATTCGTTGCTGAAGGTGATCGGATGAAGCAGTTGCTGCAACAGTATCTGTATCTGTGCCGTACGAAAGAGATACAGGATCATGGTGTAAAAATGGCTTATGTGAAGCAGTTAATATCAGCATTTGCTAAAGACAAGCGGGGACGGAGCCGTTCCTCTTTAGGGGAAGCGAAACTTGATTCGAAGGAAGTTGGACTTAGTCCCATGGAGCAAAAGATATTCGGGCATATAGCGGAGGGTCTGACCAGCAAACAGATTGCAGCTGAGTTCGGTATCTCGCCCGGTACTGTTAATACGCATATTCGCCGAGTTTTTGCGAAGCTGGGTGCAAGTAGTCGTACTCATGCTGTTCAAATCGCGGAGCAACGGGGATTATTATAATTTTGTGAAACGGTGTCTACTCTTTTGTAGACTGTTTTCGAACGAAGGTCTCTCCTACAATGAAGATAATTAAATAACTCTGACGAGTCTTTGCGGAGACCAGGGTTTATGTTCATGTGGGAGGTAACATTAAGAGATGTCAACACGAATATCCAAGCGAAAAGTTCATACTAACAATAAGATCCGTAAGGTCTCGCCTTATTGGGCAGTCCTTCTGTCTTTATCCGTCATTACAGTTCCCGGGACAGTGAGCGCAGCGACCGATGCAGTAATCATTCGTGACTTGCAGGAGGCAGCGCCATGGGCCAAGCAAGCCATCGAAAGGGCTGCCGAGCAACAGGTGATTCTGCCGGACCAAGCAGGGAATTTCAATCCGAGCGCAACATTAACAAGAGGGGACCTTGCGTATGCACTGGCTCAACTTTTGCATATGAACGAGTTGTCTTCTAATCAGCTTCCAGATCTGTTATTCAAGGATTTGGATCGTAACGCGGAGAATGGATCCTATATTCATTCACTTCAATTGGCTGGAACTATAAACGGTTATCCGGATGGTACGTTTCGACCAAGGGGTCTGGTGACACGGGAAGAGCTGGCAACAACGATCATTCGGGCGCTCAAAGTTAAGGGGAATGATGAAACGTCAAATCAGACTAAAGAGTTGTTATTCAAGGATACCTCCGACATTAGTGCCTGGGCTCTGCCAAGTGTACAACAGGCTGTTGCGTTGGGAATCTTGAAAGGGGACAATGGAAACTTTGCGCCGAAGCGTTCTACTTCCAGACAGGAAATGGCCGTGATCGCTTTACGTACAACTGAAGTTATTCAAGCGCTTGAAGCTGCGAGTCAAGAGGGTGATCGTGATAACCCGGAATCCAATCCTGATGAGCCAGGAAAGGTAACTGAGGTGCAGGGAACGACTACAGGTGGCAATGCCGCAGGGAACGGTACTGGAAACGCAAACGGTGATTCCGGGACAACGCCAGGGAATGGAAATGGAAGTGGAAGCACGGGTGGAGGCAGTGGAGCTGCGCCAACCACTCCGACGAATCCTTCCACTCCGTCCAATCCAGGTACGGGGAACAGGGCGCCACTGGTTACTAGTGGCGGTATGCCTGATCAGGAACTTACACTAGATCATGCCGCATTGGACTTGAACGTCTCTACGTATTTTAGTGATCCAGATGGAGATCAATTGCAGTTCAGTGTCACAGCAGGAGATGAAACCATTGTTTCCTCCACGGTGGTTGAACAAGTGATTCAACTTGTACCACAAGCTGCTGGAGAAACATTGCTGACAATCAAAGCTGTCGATGTTCGGGGCGCAAGTATCACGGCACAACTCAAGGTTAAGGTGCAGCCCAACACGATAATCCGTCAATTCCCTGATCCGCATTTGGCTGGAGCGATTGCTTATTGGTTGCAAAAGGATGTGGATGATCCGCTAACCAAGGATGAATTGGTGGAGGCTCTCATTCAAACCAATGGAGGATTGTATGCGAGAAATGCGGGCATTTCCGATCTGACAGGAGTTGAGATATTCAAAGGATTGAACGTAACTGAAATCGACCTTTCCGGAAATGAAATAAGCAAAGCGGATGCCTCTGGGTTCGATAGACTGAATTGGCTTGATTTATCCGGTAACGAACTGACGCAGATTAATGTTACAGGATTGGATCAGCTGGAGCATCTAAAACTCGCGAATAATCGACTTGCTTTATTGGATGTGAGCGGACTAGACTCCTTACAAGAACTAGATATGAACAGTAATGAGCTTGTTCATCTACCAACTGGAATTGCTGGACTGTCTGATCTGCAATACTTGGATGTGAGTAACAATTCCATATCCCTGAGACAAGAGCCTGACTTCACACTGCATCACATGTTGCTGCAACGTGTGTACATGTATGATTTTGATGATGCACCTCCTGTACTGGTAGAGGCACCTGCGGATAATACCGCTTATGTTAATGGAGATGAGCTTGAAATTGACCTGTCCTTCATGTTTGAAGATGAAGATGACGCTGGTCCAACCCTCATCCTACTCGCTGACTCACCTGATCCACAATTGGCAGAGGTCAAAATGGTTGGACAGAAATTATACGTTACAGCACTGGAGACGAGTAGTGAGCTTATTCGGATTGAGGTGAAGGCCACGGATTCCCTAGGTAAAATTTCTATAGGTCATGTGTACGTTGATCTGAGAGAAATAGAGTAGAGTATTTTAAAACAGCATATGTGAACTAATGCAAGTTACATCGACGTGCCTTCCTCTATGGAAGGTGCGTTGTTTTTATTTTTGTGGGGAATCAAATTATGTTAAAATATGCAAGAAATGAATGAGGCTGCGAGTAATGACGATAGGGGGAGAAGCGGATGTCTGATATAAACATCATTGCAAGTACTGCGGAGGAATCGGAATATGTTCGCCAGCAATTAGTCGCATACAATGCGACCCATGTGAGTGAGGAATTAAGGAATCGGTACGAAGAATTGAATTTTAATATCAAAAATGAGGCTGGCGAAATTGTCGCAGGAGTGCTCAGTACACTTTGCTGGAACTGGGTGGAACTTGATATTCTCTGGGTAGATTCTGAACAACGGCATCGGGGTTACGGCTCCCAATTGCTACATGAGGTCGAACGTCTTGCGCGCGAGAAATCCTGTGATTTTATTATGTTGAACACCTTCTCATATCAAGCACCGGAATTCTACAAGAAGCACGGATACCAATTGATCACAACGATAGAGGATGCACCAAGAGGGCATCATCACTACTATTTCAAGAAGGACCTCACTTAAGATAGAATAATAGAACACCAATTAAGAGAGAACGTCAGGGGGACAGGTTATGGTTACAATCAAGGCCATTGAACTACAGGATTTATCGGCTTTAAGCAAACTGTATCATGAGTTAATAGGAACGCCGTCGCACGAGCAGCAGATGCAGAAAATGTTTCATTACATACAGCAGAATGGTCATTATCACGTTCTGGGTGCATTTTACAATGGCGAACTTGTCGGGTCTGTTATGGGGATTGAGTGTATGGATCTGGTAGGCCAATGTAAACCGTTCATGGTTGTGGAGAATGTGATTGTATCGGATCGGGTGCGCAGGCAGGGGATTGGTCAGAAGCTGATGCTCCAGATTGAGCGGATTGCCAGGGATCTCGGATGTGAATACATGATTCTGGTGTCTGGCGATCAGCGTAAGGAAGCGCATATATTCTATGAGAAGCTGGGTTTCAAGGATGAGAAGGTTCAGGGTTACCGGAAGCATATCTGAATAACCGAGCCTGTGAAAAGTTCTTGTACGAGTGGAAGGATTACTTAATGAGCATGGCGAATAAGGCATAGTCTTAACAAAAGAGATGAATAAGAGGGAGGCACTCTCGTGTTCAAAAAATGGGCTAATGTGTTCATGATTCTAAGTCTGGTATTCGCCGTCTGCTCCCCAACTTCCCATGCTGCTGCCAAAACGGTTAAGGTCACCGTGACGTTGGTGAGCGCTGAGCTTGTGGAAAATAACTCTGTTGGCAACGAATGGGCCATCGGAGCAAGTGTGAACGGCAAAGATCTGGAAGAGGGTTCGTCAGTCACCTTAAACCTCAAATCCACGGGTACATTGAAACTGGAAGGCATCGCCGAAGAACAGGACAAGATTCCTGACTATGGGAGCAAAAGTACCAACGTCAAACTATCTTCGTTCTCCAAATCAACCAACAAGACGCTTTCCGTGGTGGTGACTGAGAATAGAGGGCGATATTCTGGTAACACAGCGACTTGGGCGTTCAAGTTTAAGATTAGCAAGAAGTGAATAGGAATCACCTGTGAGAAAAGGGAGCCGAGCTCTCTTTTTTTTATGCGCGAATAATGGTGAACTGAAGGAAGACGACGTTTCGAGCCACACTGATCTTTGTTAAACTAATGAGAGCAACAGATAGAAATATAAGATGAAGTTCCAAAAAAGTACATAGGAGGTTAACACGATCATGCGTATTGTAGATAACATTAAAGTCTGGGGGGAGCCGCTGGAGAACGCCGTAAGTCAGGCGGTGACTTGCTCGCAATATGGAGATGTACTGGGTGTGGCTCTGATGGCCGACCATCACAAAGGCTACTCGCAACCCATCGGTGGTGTTGTCGCTTACCGGAATATGATCAGTCCGTCAGGTGTCGGATACGATATTGCCTGTGGCAACAAGGCTGTGCGCACGAATCTGATGTGGGACGATATTCGAAATCAGATCGCAGAGATCATGGATGACATCAATTCGACCATTTCTTTCGGCGTGGGCCGCAATAATCCAACACCGGTGGATCATGAATTGTTTGATGATGCGAGCTGGAAGCTGTTGGATACCATTGAACCGGGATTACAGCATAAGCTGAAGACACTCGCACGCAACCAGCTTGGAACTGTAGGCAGTGGCAATCATTTTGTGGATATTTTTGTAGAAGAGGCAACGGGAAAGGTATGGATCGCGAATCATTTTGGCAGTCGCGGGTTCGGTCACAAAGTGGCGAGTGGATTCCTTAACCTCGCTGCAGGACGCGAGTTCAGTGGTAAAGCTCCGGGCGAATCGATGGATCAGCCACCTACACTGTTTGACCTAAATAGCGAAATGGGTGATATGTATTGGGACGCAATGACTTTGGCGGGCCGGTATGCCTATGCAGGGCGTGACTATGTCATTGAACAGGTGCTTGGAATTCTCGGGGCAAGTGCTGAATATGCCGTTCATAACCATCACAACTTTGCCTGGAAAGAACAGCACAAGGGTGAAGAGGTAGTCGTGGTCCGCAAAGGCGCAACGCCGCTGGCACCCGGGCAGCTCGGTTTTGTCGGTGGAAGCATGGGAGATATCTCGGTAATTGTGGAGGGGATCCACAGCGAAGAGAATACCGAATCATTCCGCAGCACTGTGCACGGAGCAGGGCGTACGATGAGCCGAACCCAGGCGGCTGGCAAAATGAACTACAAGCTGCGCACACGCATGGGCGGTGAGATTAGTGAAGCACAGATGCATGAAGCAATTCGTGCCTATGGGGTTGAGCTCCGGGGAGCGGGCACGGACGAAAGTCCGTTTGTGTACAAGAAACTGCAAGACGTACTGAACGCACATGCGAATACACTGAAAATCAACCATGTGCTGCGCCCAGTAGGCGTTGCCATGGCCGGAGGCAATGAATTCGATCCGTATAAGGATTAGTCAGAGGAGAAGGTGAACTTCATGAGAAATTGTGCGATATATAGCTCTCAGTTTGACCTGGATCAGCTGTTTGAAGTGATTCAATCCATTTATCCTGAGGGTTCGATTGAACGCCGGGAAGATAAGACCCATATTCAAGTGACTCAGAAGAAATGGTTCAGTAAGAAAACCAAAGGCTTTAATATCATGACCAGCCAGACGCATCCTGAGGAATTTACGACAATGATTCAGGGGATGCTTGGATTTTTGGGTCAGATTCAAGGGCGCAATGCTGCGCTCCAGGAAAAGGTACTGATCAAATGTTCCACACTCAATATGGTGGTTGGTATTGAGACGGAAGAGGACATATCGGAAGAATTCTTCGGCGAATTGTTGCGGTTGGCTGATGCGCTGGATGCCGTCATCTTCTGGGGAGGTGGATCTCTGCTCAATGCACAAGGCCAGCTATTACTGGATGTGAATGGAGAATCTGAGGTGGAGGATTACACGGTGACAGCACACACCAGTTTCCTTGACGGTAACAGCCCCCAGTCGGAGTCTGGCATTCAACGTAAAGCGCGTTCAGAGCAACTGTTGACTGAACAAGGCATTCCGTATAATGCGAACTTGCCCGCAAGGGCCGGAGACGAGCACACCACGATTCGGAGTAAAGAGGAAGTTGCGCGCCGTGCGGTTGCCCTATGTCTTGCTGCGCTTAAAGGAGAGTGTCTGGGAGCTGGCGAAAGTGCGGAAGATACCGCAGCGCTGGTTCAGGAAGTGATTGACAAGTATGAGGCTGAATCCTTTTTCTCACCCGTAGAGAAGAGGTTTATCGATCAGCACGGAGCAGAGCAGCAGGAGATCATATCCTTCTCCTGGGGATATGAAGCATACCACGTGATGTTGTGGGCGCTTGGTTACGTGAAGGAACTAGGCGCACCAACGGAGTTGTGTAACGTAGGGAAGGATGTCGGTTATTTGCAGCAGAAGGATAGCTTTACGGAATTTCTCACGGATGCATCCCTGCGTAGCAAGAGCGAGATTCTGGATGAAGCAGATCTGATCTACCGTTACAACTGGGTGTGTGTGGATAGTCGGGTAAATGACAGAACGCCTCCCGCTGGTTTGAATGGCGGGGTGGCTTATGAACGTCACCGTGCATTGAACTGGCTGATCTGTTACCTGGATCAGGACTGGGATGATGTGCGCACGGATACGTAGAACGGCCCAACATAAAATAATCAAGCCAAATAACCCAAAAGCCGCATGATTACACGGTTAAAGGGGTATTTGGCTTGCTGTTCTGTGTGGCATAAGTGTTATTCCATATATGATTTTCAGTATGTACACTCACATATGTACCACCATGTACCCTACCTTTTTAGCCGCTATGCCGGCTGAACTGTTCACGAATAATAACGTCAGCAAGAATCAGCTTTTTCTCTACGCTGCTCTCTGGGTTCGCAATGCGCCATAACATCTGATCCACTGCACGTGACCCCAGCAATTCCTTGTTCACATTGACTGTGGCCAGTAAGGGAATATTTTCGTATAGATTATCAAACCCGGTGACAACACACTGATCGGGCACACGAATGCCCATACTCTCAAGAGCTTCTATGGTGTATAGCCCATAGAAATCATTCGCACATACAAACACTTCAGGCAGGGTATCCTCATTGATCACTGAAGTGAACGTCTGGCGGAACTCATCCAATGCCTGATTACTTAGCTCGGGAATCTGGTGTATCTCCATTCCATGGCCCATGAGCACAGAAGTATAAGCAATCCAGCGTTCATAGAAGCTATGAGCATCACTGATATTGCCGACGAACTGGAAGGTTTTGAAGCCCTTGCGGAGCAAATAGAGCATGATCTCGCGCATGGATGCAAAGTTATCGGTAAATATGCTGTCACTGTGGAAAACAGGGTCCAGATGATCTACCATCACAACCGGAATGCCCAGACGCTTGATTTCAAGTAGAATCGGCGTCGAGATGGAACCAACGGTAATAATTCCCCGAATAGCATCCGGATTCAATAGCGTGAACAACTGATCTGCTGAAGGTTCCGTCAAGGTCAGGATATTTATACCTTTCTGGTTCAGCTTGGACGAGATTCCGTTAAAGACAGGTCCCCAGTACACGGACTCTTGATTTTGATAACGAACATTGGGAAACAAAATCAAGATGGTACCGCTTGAACGTGTGTTCTTCGGGTCGTGTGATTCACTGCTGTGAGACAGTTCACCAGACAAGATGCTGTTATCTTTGAAATATCCAAGTTTGCCGGCGGCCTTGAGAATAACATCCCTCGTCTGATCGCTAACTCCCGATTTTCCAGACAAAGCTCGTGACACCGCGAATTTCGACAAACCCGTAAAATGTGCAATTTCCTGAATTGTTACCTTCGTTTTCATCATACCATCCTTACACTCGTAGTTCTGCCGTATTCCTTATTTGGAGCGATATCCAACTGATTCTAGTATAGCATGATGTATTTCTCTTAATCTAATAACGGATAGAGAATTCAAAATGTTAGTGATTCGCAGTATTTTACGATAGCCATCCAACGTGAAGGTAAGCACATTTTCAGATAGTATGACGAATTTTGTCTCAGGAATTATTATTTTGTTATTTAAATAAAATAACAAATGATTGAAATGTAGTGCTGATTATAACAAGTGTGTACTTAGGGACTGACCTGGTGAATAAGTTGTAATACAGCTAAAATATAGATTTATCAGCATTTTATCAGAATAAATAGAAAATGTTAACAACAAAAATGTTGACGCTTACATTTTGCTGTGTTAAATTTTGTTTGTCAAAAACAAACAAGAAAATAACAAATGGTGGTGGTCGTTTATTTTCGATTGGTTGATGATCGGGGTTAATGAATTAGCGTGGACCATGATTGGCATACACATTCGGGGAGGTTGTTAAAATCATGATTAGAAGATGGAATGTTCTACCTCTGATGTTATTGGCTGTGATTCTTTTTGTATCCGCTTGCAGTGGTGGGGGAACAACGCAGACGGGGACTGATGCAGAGGGAACAACGAACTCAGGCAACAGCACCGAAGTTGCTGAAACAGAGAAAGAGGACGTAGCGGAAGAAGCTGTGGCGAATGTGCCTGATCTGGGTGGACGTGTCATCAAGGTTGCGGCCTGGTGGGATCTGAAACCGGCGGGAGAGACGGCCTCGGATAAGGCCAGACTCGATAAAATTGCAGAGGTAGAGAAGAAATACAACGTAAAACTGGAGTTCGTCAACGTACCTTTCGAAGAATACATGAACAAATTTACAACGTCTGCACTAGCCGGCGAACCATTCGCTGACATCGTTCAGATGGAATACAAATCCGCACTACCAGCCATCCTCAAAGGGCAATTGTTGCCCATCTCCGAATTCACTACACCTGAGAACAACATCAACCAAGAGGCAAACCTGATTGCTAAATTCCCTGCCATTGCAGGCAACGAATACGCCTTCGAATCTCCAACCAGCATCGGTCTGGGACTTCACTATAATCGTGACTTGTTCAAAAAACTGTCATTACCTGATCCGCAGGAACTGTATAGCCAAGGTGAATGGAATTGGGATAAATTCTTGGAACTCGCCAAACAGGCAACCAAAGATACGGATAATGACGGCAAAACAGATGTATACGGATTTTCTGGCTGGGCCCTTGATGTCGTTCGTCATTTTACTGCAGCCAACGGTGGAACCATCGTGGATGATACCAATAGCAAAGAAGGATTATCCGATCCGAAAACGATTGAAGCTGCTGAATTCGTGAAACGCCTGTATAACGTGGAGAATGTCGTGAAGGTCAAAACCGGCGACAAAACCAACTGGGAGGAAAGCAATACGTTCAAGGATGGAGACGTAGCTCTGTTCACTGCTGCTGAATGGCAGTTGGGCGATCTCACCTTTGCTGTCGGCGTTGTACCGATTCCGAATGGGCCACAGGGTAGCAAAGAGGTAACGTATGCAAACAACGCGGCATCGGCGAAGTTCATTCCGAAAGGTGTGGAGGATCCGAAGATCGTCTACCAAATCTATGAAGAGACCTTCGACATCCCGCAGATCGAAGAGTATCCAGGTCAAGATTATCTGGAGAGTCGTTATACCGATGAGAAGGATATTGCGATCATTCGCGAGCACATCGCTGGAACGGGCCGCATTTTACTGGATGATGCTTACACGGGTTACCCATTTGGAGATTACGTGAACGATATCATCAAAAACAACGCTTCCGTGACAGCAACAGCCGAGAAATACAAAGCACAGGCACAAGCTGCAATTGATAAACTCGGCAAACAATAACAACACTTATCACCAGCAAACGATTCAGGCAGGGGCTCGTGTCGGCAAAGTTGCACGGAGCCCTTTTTTCCTGAACCACCAAATCGGCATTGCTGGCATCAGCCTTGATGAGGAGGACTCGTAGGATGGCTGGAATTCTACAACGTAAGAAATGGATATTGTCCACAGTAATCATCGTGGCGGCAGCCTGCATCATTCTATATGTAACTTCCGGCGCTGATGTGAAGAGTGCAAACATTCCGCCTGGCAGTCTGCCTGCCATTGAAGTGGATGCAGTCTTGCAGCAGACCCGGCAGAAAAAGGGGTACGAACAGTATCGATCCGGAACGGATCAGGCTACACAGCCGAATGTGGACATCACCATTGAAGCAGGAGATTACATAAAAGCCGAAGGTGAAGACGTCCGCAAACTGACTAATTATGAGGGAATGGATGGTGTATCTCTCCATACCGGAGAGACCGGACAAGTCGATTGGACCATTAACGTGCCGGAGACCGGGCTGTATAACCTGTCCGCCATCTATTATCCCGTTGAAGGCAAGAGTTCGGCCATTGAGCGTGCATTGTACATTGATGGTGAACTTCCTTTTGCGGAAGCCGCCTATTTGCAGTTTGACCGGGTGTGGGCGAATGAGAAAGATGTCGTGGAGCAGGACAATCAAGGCAATGACCTACGCCCGAGACAAGTGGAGCAACCACGCTGGATGGAAGAAACGTTTCAGGACTCCGACGGGTACGAACAGACTCCATTCAAGTTTTATTTGGAAAAAGGGGAACACACGCTAACGCTAAAATCATCACGCGAACCCATGGTGATTCGGTCCATTCGTCTTTTCAATGAGAAGACAGCTGTTCCTTACGCGGAAACTGCAGGTGCACAACAGTCGGATTCCTCCGGACAGCCGAAGGATGTACTTATTCGCATTGAAGGAGAAGCCGCGATTGCCAAATCTTCACCTACGTTATACCCGACCAGCGAAAGGTCAAGTTCTGCTGTATCTCCTTACAGCGCTTCCCAGGTACGCATTAATACGATTGGCGGCTTTAACTGGCGTCTGCCAGGACAATGGATTGAATGGGAAGTGGATGTGCCGGAGAGTGGACTTTATCATATCGGTTTTACCGGACAGCAGAATTTTGTCAAAGGCATCTATTCCACACGCAAGCTCACCATTGATGGTGAAGTTCCGTTTGCAGAGATGGCCAAAGCCCCTTTCCGTTATCAGAGTGACTATCGCATTGACGTCATGGGCGGCAAGGAAGCATACAAGTTTCACTTGGAAAAAGGAAAGCATGTGCTACGGCTGGAGAACAGCCTCGGAGATTTTGCACCTCTTATCCGCAATGTGGAGGACAGTCTGTACAACTTGAACTCCATGTACCGACGAATTCTGATGATTACAGGTACAAAGCCTGATGAATTCCGGGATTACCGGGTGGAGAAACAGATTCCGAACCTGCTGGAAGTGTTCAGCGGGGAAAGTAAACGACTCAAAGACGTGGCCGCACAGCTTCGTCTTCTGTCAGGACAGTCCAGCGATCAGGAAGCGCTGATCAAGACGATGGCGTTGCAACTAGACGAGATGATCGACAAGCCGGATACCATTCCAAGACGGCTCTCGGCTTATAAAACCAACACGGGTGGTCTCGGAACATGGGTGCAGCAAGCACGAGAGCAGCCCCTTGAGATCGATGCACTGTACGTCACTTCGATTGACCGCGATATTCCCGGAACAGGCATGGGACCACTCGCGAAGCTTGGTCATGAAGCAAAGATATTCTATCATTCGTTCTTCATTGATTATAACCAGATCGGCAATGTAGCTACATCTGAAGATCAGCGCACGGTAACGGTCTGGATTGGTAGCGGACGTGACCAGGCGAATACGATGAAAGCGATGATTGACAAAACCTTCACACCAGACAGTGGCATTAACGTGAATCTGAAGCTGGTCAACATGGGAACCTTGCTGCCAGCAACCTTGTCCGGTGAAGGACCCGATGTTGCCATGCAGATCGGTAATGACCTACCCGTGAACTTTGCGATGAGGAACTCGGCTGTTGATCTGACGCAATTCAGTGATTATAGCGCCGTGGAACAGGAGTTCAGGGAAAGTGCAATTGTGCCGTATGCCTATGATTCAGGCGTATATGCCCTGCCGGAAACGCAAACCTTTAACATGCTGTTTTATCGTAAAGACGTGCTCGAAGAACTCGGACTTGAAGTGCCTCAGAACTGGGAGGATGTCGAGGCTCTACTCGCGATTTTGAGCAAGAATCACATGGAATTCGGCATGCCGGTTGTGACCCAGGCGAATATGCAGGGTGTCAATATTCCGCCGAACTCGCAGTATGCAACGATGCTGCTCCAGAACGGCGGCGCCTTCTATCGTAACGATGACAAGGAATCGGATCTGGATTCCCGGATCGGAATCGAGACCTTTAAGCAGTGGACGGAATTCTATACCGATTACAAGCTGGAGCGGGAATATGATTTTGCCAACCGTTTCCGTACAGGACAGATGCCTATTGGACTAACGGATTACACCATGTACAACCAGCTGTCTGTATTTGCACCGGAGATTCGGGGACTGTGGGGATTCGTTCCTGTCCCAGGAACCGTTCAGGCAGATGGTACCTTGAATCGTGACGTCCCGGGTGGAGGCAGCGCGGTCATGATGCTGGAGAGTGCCAAGGATCAGGACGCGGCGTGGGAGTTCATGAAGTGGTGGACCAGTACGCCGATTCAGGCTGAATTCGGACGGGAGATGGAAGGACTGATGGGTGCGGCTGCCCGTTATCCAACGGCCAACATCAAGGCGCTGGATTCCCTGCCTTGGCCTGCGGAGGATTATGCGAATCTCAAAGCCCAATTCGAAACCGTGAAGGGTATTCCCGAAGTACCTGGTGGTTATTTTACAGGCCGCCATCTGTTCAATGCATTTTACAAAACCGTTGTTGGCCAAGTGGAAGCCAGGGAATCCATCATGGATTATACCCAATATATTCAGGACGAGATTCGCGTCAAGCGTAATGAATTTGGTCTTCCGTAAGCAGAGGGAGGGTTAATCGTGCCACAAATATCACTCCGAGACGGACAAAACAGTCCTCCTGAGAAAGCGTCAAGGATGGGCATGAAATCGTGGTGGAGCTGGAAGCTCCAGGAAATGAAGGCCAGCAAACATTCCTATGTTCTGCTTGCACCTTATATGCTCCTGTTCATCATGTTTACCGTGATTCCGGTTGTCATCTCGATCATACTCAGCTTCACCTACTTTAACATGCTGGAATTTCCACGTTTTATTGGCTGGCAGAACTACACCCGCCTGTTTCTGGAGGATGATGTATTCCTGATTGCGATCAAGAATACGTTGTTGTTCGCCATTATTACCGGGCCGATCAGTTACATTGCCTGTTTCGTCTTCGCGTGGATCATTAATGAGTTAACACCGAAATGGAGAGCGTTCATGACGCTGATCTTCTACGCGCCCTCCATCTCGGGCAATGTGTATTTTATCTGGCTGATGATCTTCTCGGGAGATCGTTATGGTATTGCAAATGGGCTGTTGATCAAATGGGGTTTTCTGCTGGAGCCGATCCAGTGGCTGAAGACAGAAGCTTACATTATGCCGATCCTCATTCTCGTGCAGCTGTGGCTGAGTCTCGGAACCGGATTTCTGGCGTTTATCGCCGGTTTGCAGACCGTAGACCGGACGTTATATGAAGCAGGAGCGGTAGATGGGATCAAAAATCGCTGGCAGGAACTATGGTACATTACCCTGCCTTCGATGCGTCCACAGTTGATGTTCGGCGCAGTCATTCAGCTTACAACCTCGTTTGCCGTGGCCGATGTGTCGATCGCGCTGGCTGGGTTCCCGAGCGTGAACTATGCAGCAGAGACTGTGGTGACCCATTTGATCGACTTTGGTACAACGCGGTTTGAGATGGGATACGCATCGGCGATTGCCACCGTGCTGTTCATGATTATGGTGGGCACCAACTTGCTGGTACAGAAACTGCTTCGAAGGGTGGGAGAATAGCTATGGCTGCAATTGCGACAGGCAAAAAGCGGGTGAATCGCTCGCTATCGGGAAGCCTCTCCCTGTTTGCCCTTCTGCTCGTATTCGGTGCTTTCATGGTACTGCCGTTGATCTATGCGATCAACAATGCATTCAAACCATTGGATGAAATCTTTACCTTTCCACCAACGCTGTTTGTCAAAAATCCCACGTTCAGCAACTTTACGGATCTGCTGAATCTGCTGAGTGACTCGTGGGTGCCGTTCTCACGTTATATATTCAACACGGTATTTATTACAGGTATCGGAATCGTAGGCCATGTGCTGCTAGCTTCCGCAGCGGCCTACCCGCTTGCCAAACACAAGTTTCCAGGTAAAGTATTCATGTTCCAGGTGGTTGTACTCTCACTAATGTTCACACCAGCGGTGACAGCCATTCCGAACTATATGATCATGTCATGGCTCGGATGGATTGACACGTACTGGGCCGTTATCATTCCGGCATTTGCCTATTCACTAGGGTTGTATCTGATGAAGCAGTTCATGGAGCAAATCCCGGATGCGCTGCTGGAAGCAGCCAAGATTGATGGTGCAAGTGAATACCGGATCTTCTGGTCCATTGTGATGCCCAATGTGAAGCCAGCCTGGCTTACATTGATCATTCTGCTGTTCCAGATGTTATGGGGCAGTGATGGGAATGGATACATCTACAGCGAGCAGCTCAAGACTCTGCATTATGCAGCAGGTCAGATTATTCAGGGCGGAATATCCCGGGCAGGAGCGGGTGCTGCGGTAGCACTGATTTTGATGAGCGTGCCGATCACGCTATTTATTTTCTCTCAGAGCCGAATCATTGAGACGATGGCGAGCTCGGGCATGAAGGATTAAGGGGGAACGATATGGCACGCACAGTGAAAAGATGGCTTGTTCTCCTGGCGGCAGTATCTCTGCTGCTGGTGAATGCCGTGCCTGCGGCGGCCTCCCCGGCGCCGTATGAAAGTTATAACTACAACTACTGGAAAGAGGCTGTACCTTCACCGGATGCCTATCTGCCCGAGCGTACCCTATCAGGTCGTGATCTCGGCATTAGTGAGTTCAAAGACCCCGGTGATGTGAACGTTTCGCCCTCCGGGTTGATCTATATTTTGGATAGCGGCAACAGCCGAATTGTCGTATTAGACCCAGACTTTAAGCTGCTGCGCGTCATTGATGGATTCATGATGGATGGTAGCAAGGAGACCTTCAACCTTCCGGGTGGATTGTTTGTGGATGAAGAAGAACACATATACGTCGCCGATACGGGCAACGGTCGTGTGGTTGTCCTGGATGGAGAGGGGACGCTGATTCAAACCATTACGAAGCCCGAGTCGGATATCCTATCGACCCAATTCCAGTTCCAGCCTTTGAAGCTGACGGTTGACCATGTGGGCCGGGTGTATGTTGTGGCACAGGGGGTCTACGAGGGCATTATGCAGTTTGACGAGAGCGGAAAATTTATCGGATACGTCGGTACGAACAAAGTGGAGCGGGACTACGGAGAATATATCTGGCGCATGTTATCGACCAAAGCCCAACGCGCACAGATGGTCCTGTTTGTCCCAACGGAGTTCTCCAATGCGGATATCGACCACAAAGGATTCGTGTATGCGACGAATATTGATCCTGGCTCGAATGAACCGATCAAACGTCTCAACCCGTCGGGCGAAGATGTACTGAAGCGGTTTGGTTATGTTGACGTCAAAGGCGATATCCGGTTCCGCAACAATCCCGGTCCATCCAAACTTATCGATGTAAAAGTGCTGGGTAACGGCATGTACAGTGTACTGGATGCGACACAAAATCGGGTGTTTACGTACGACGATGAAGGTCATCTGCTCTACATATACGGTGGCAAAGGAAATCAGGTGGGTACCCTCAAAACGCCTGTCGCGATTGAACAATCCGGTGAGCACCACTTGGTTCTGGATCGGGGCAAGAACAATCTTGTCGTCTATGAGCCAACCCGTTTTGGTTCCCGTGTGAACGAAGCGGTGGCACTCCACTATCGCGGAGAGGACACGGAGGCCGTGAATATTTGGAGAGAAGTGCTGAAGCTGAATGCCAACTATGACATCGCCTATATTGGTATCGGCAAGTCCTTATTAATGGAGAAGGAAAACGAGGAAGCGCTGGGTTACTTCGAACTTGGGATGGACCGAAAGAGTTATTCTGTCGCGTTCAAGAGGCACCGGCGGGAGATGATGAAGGAACACTTCGGTACATTCCTGACCGCTGCGATCGCGCTGATTTTCATTCTGATCCTGACCCGAGTGGCGGTTAAATGGAGACGGAGGAGGCAGGTTGATCGTGAAGCAGGATTTCATTAAGTTTCCGCTGCATCTGATTTTTCACCCCATTGATGCATTCTGGGACCTCAAGTCGGATAACCGGGGACGGTTGCTCGTTGCTTTTGCAGCGCTCGTGCTCACCATCATCATGATGATTTTGCAAAAGCAGTACGCAGGATTTCTCGTCAATTACATCGATCCTCGTACGATTAACAGCATCATCGAGATCGCCACAGTTGCTATCCCGTTCTTTCTATGGTGCACAGCCAATTGGGCAGTAACGACCTTGATGGAAGGGGAAGGGAAATTCAGAGAAATCGTTCTGGCGACAGGATACTCGCTCATTCCGGTTATTCTGATCTATGCCCCGATGATCGTGATCAGCCGCTTCATGGTGCAGGAGGAGACTGCTTTTTATTATCTTTTTAATAGCATCGCGTTCTTCTGGTTTGTGTTGCTTCTGTTCATTGGCATGATGACGGTTCATCAGTACACCGTGATTAAAACAATCATTACGATGGTGCTAACGCTCATTGTGATGGGCATTATCGTATTCCTTGGTGCCCTCGTCTTCAGCATGCTGCAACAGTTGTACGAATTCGGTTATAACATTTACCGTGAGTTGATTTTTCGGACCTAAAGGAGGCGGCATCCGTGAACAAAAGGCAACGACTATATACGGTGCTGGCTGGTGGTGCAGCTGTAATCATGATTGCAGCCGGGCTGCTGTATATAAACAACAGGGGGGTTCCTGCTGTAGAAGCCGCGGCTTATCTGGATACAACAACCCAGGCCATGCCCGTCACGGAGGAACCGTTGCAGTTCCTTGGCGACTCTTCGCAGGGGGTGCCTGGTATGCAACTGGTCGCCGAAGATCAGGGATTGGCCCTGTACTACAACGAGGAGACAACAGAAATTGCAGTACGTGACGGAAAAAGTGGAGAGATCTGGTATAGCAACCCGAAAGAACGGGATGGGGACAGTCTCGCTTCCGCATATGAAAAAGAAGTGCTGTCCTCCCAGCTGAACGTGTCTTTCCGGGATGCGATGGGAACACTGGAGAACTTTCCGAATTTCAGTTCCAGCATCAGCAACAAGCAATTCACTGTGGGGCAGATCGATCAGGGGATTCGGGTGAACTATACGCTTGGTGATACGTCGCTTGGCATTGACGCGCTGCCCAAACTGATTAGCAAGCAGCGCCTGGAGGAGAAAGTGCTTTCCAAACTGGACACTACTGTCGCAAGATACACATCTGCCCGTTATTATCCAACCAAGAACAATCCGGATATTCTGGAGCGGCTGGATGGACAGATCTCGAAGCAGCTTGTGCTGAACAAGATGTTGGGAGCCTTTGAGACGGCGGGTTACACGGCGGACGATCTGGCTTTTGACAATCAGGAGAACGGTGTCGAAGGCGGAGGTGTATCGGATAAACCCAGCTTCGTGATTCCTGTGGAATACCGGTTGGATCAGGGCGCACTTGTCGTAACCGTTCCTTTGAGTCAAGTTCAGGAAAGTGGGCAATATCGCATTCGGAATGTTGATTTGCTCGCTTACTTTGGTGCTGTGGATACGAAGGGTGAGGGCTACATGCTCGTACCTGACGGTTCAGGCAGCCTGATCCACCTGAACAACGGGAAAACCCAAGAAGAACAGTATGTGCAGCGCGTCTATGGCGCAGACCCAAATGATAATTCGCTTAGTCGTCCTCAGGTGAGTGAATCAGCGTATATGCCTGTGTTTGGTCTGAAGAACGGGGAGAATGCCTGGTTTGCGGTGATTGAAAAAGGGGACGGCATAGCCAGTATCACTGCAGATATTGGAGGCAGGCAGAACAGTTACAATCATGTGCATGCGACCTTCTCCCTGCGGGGTGAGGATGAATTGGAGATGTACACCTCGCAGAAAATGCAGGAGATTCAGCTGCTTAGCGAAGAGCCTTTCCGTGGAGATATCCAGGTGCGTTATCATTTCCTTCATGGAGAAGATGCCAGTTACTCGGGTATGGCCCGCCTGTATCAGCAGCAATTGATAGAGCAGGATGTATTGAAGCCACTCGCAGAACAGACGGAGTTGCCGTTCTATGTAGATGTACTTGGTGCGGTGGACAAAGAGGCTTCGTTCCTGGGCGTGCCATATCGTTCCACCTTAGCTATGACCACGTACGAACAGGCTACTGAAATGGCGGCGAAGTTGCAGCAGGAAGGTGTAAACCGCGTGCAAATGCGGTATCAGGGATGGTTCGGCGGTGGGATCAGTCATCATATGCCAACCCAGGTGAAGTTGGACAGTGAGGTAGGCAGTCGTTCCGAACTTCAGGCGTTGTCCGCTAAGCTTGGGCAGTCTGGCGGAGCCTTGTTCCCGGATGTGGCTTTCCAGCACATTTATCACGACGATATGCGCTTTGCTCCCTCTTCGGATGCGGCACGCTTTGTAACGAAAGAGACAGCGGAACTGTATCCATACAGTCCTGCCCTTAATCGCATGGATCAGAGCAAGGACAGCTATTATCTGCTCTCAGCGGCCAAGCTTCCATATGTGGTGACTGAGTTTGCTGATAAATTCAATAAACTGGACCTCGGTGGATTATCCCTCCGTGATCTTGGGCAAGTCCTGACTTCCGATTATCGGGATAGTCGGGTGATTCATCGGGAGACGGCGAAGAACATTGTGAAGGAACAGCTGGGACAGCTGGAACAGTCCTATCCCAACTTGATGATATCTGCAGCAAATAGCTACGCTTGGGGAAGTGCACAACATGTTGTGAATGTACCCGCAGGGTCAAGTCGGTTCAATATTACCGATGAAGAAGTTCCTTTTTATGCGATGGTTATTCATGGATACATGAACTATGCTGCATCTCCGATGAACACGTCGGGGGATCAGGATCTCCGCAAACAATTGCTGCGCAGCCTGGAGCTTGGGGCAGCTCCGTATTTTCAATGGACATATGAACCATCTTCCCGGCTGAAACTTACGAATTATGATTCGGCCTACGCGACCGAGTATGGCTATTGGGTAGATGACGCTGTTGCCTTGTATAAGCAGGCCAATGAAGTGCTGGGAGAACTGGAGAATGAGCAGATCCTGAAGCATGAACGCATCCAGGATGGCGTGGTCCGGATCACTTATACGGGCGGTACATCCATTCTTGTGAATTACAATGTGGATTCAGTTACTGTTGGTGGAACAACAGTTGGCGGGACGGATTATGTGGTGGAAGGAGTGAACCGATGAGAACCATTCGATTATCGCTGAAGTCACGGAGAGCGCTGCTTGGACTTGCATTTATATCGCCGTGGCTGGTCGGCTTCATCTTCCTCTTTGCCACGCCACTCCTGCAATCCATCCGGTTCAGCCTGAGCAACCTGTCTGTTGCTCCGGGCGGATACGTCCTAGAATACGTTGGATTTAAAAATTTCAAGGATGCGCTTCTGGTTGACGCGACGTTCAACCGGATTCTGGTTGACTCGGTTGGAGCAATGCTGCTGAATGTGCCAATGATACTGTTTTTCAGTTTGTTCACGGCGACACTGCTTAACCAGAAGTTCAGAGGCAGAACGATGGCGCGTGCAATCTTCTTCTTGCCGGTTATTCTGGCTTCCAGTGCAGTTGCAGCAGCTGAGTCTGCGGGATTAATTAATCTGATGGGAGATGCGAGTGCGGTCGATGCATCTGCCGATGGCGGGGCTTCGTTCAACGTAGTATCCATTGTGCGAATGCTGGCGGATGTGGGATTGCCGATGGCCTATGTGGATTACATTGTAGAAGCCATCATGCGGATCTATGAGATTATTAGCAGCTCTGGCGTCCAGATTCTGATCTTCCTCGCCGCGCTGCAATCGGTGCCGGGATCGATGTACGAGGTTGCGAAGATCGAAGGGGCGACAGCCTATGAATCATTCTGGAAGATTACATTTCCCATGGTGAGTCCGTTGATTCTGACGAATGTCATCTATACCATTATTGATTCATTTGCCGGAAGTCCGGTCACACAAGCTATCTATCAGACCGCATTCAAAACCCAGAACTTTGGCTTAAGCTCGGCGATGTCCTGGTTATATACCTTGGTGATTGGCCTTGTACTGATCGTAGTGGGCTGGGTGCTGTCACGGCGGGTTCATTACAACTGACGGTTAACGTTGAGGGAGGCTTCAGATTATGGCTGCGTCAGGAACAGATCGCATGGTGGTGGTTCCAAAACAGAATTACCACATGCAGCGGGTACGAAACAAGACATCGGACCTTCTCTATTCCATTTTCAGATATGCACTGGTCATCGGAATTTCATTTATTATTTTATATCCGTTATTTCTCAAAGTTTCAGTCGCGTTCAAGGATAAGCAGGATATCTACAATCCGACGATCTATATGATTCCCCAGCATTTTACACTGGATAACATCCGGCTTGCAGCCCAAGTGATGGATTTTCTTCCCTTGCTGGCGAACACCTTACTCTTTGTTACCATCACAACGCTTCTGACAGCCATATCCTGTGCACTTGCCGGATACGGCTTCGCCCGGTTCTCGTTTCCGGGTAGCAATGTGCTATTCATCCTGGTGATTCTAACAATTCTGGTTCCGACAAGTACGCTTATGGTACCGATGTATCTGCATTTCCGCAGCTTCGACTTTATGGGCATCATCCAGTTGTTCACGGGGAAAAACGGGATTAACCTGCTCAATACGTACTGGCCTTCAATGATTACGGCTGCTACGGCAGGAGGGCTGAAGGCGGGGCTATTCATCTATATCTTCCGGCAATTTTTCAAGGGGATGCCGAAGGAAATCGAGGAGGCCGCACTGATTGACGGCGCAGGTGGATTCAAAACATTTGCCCGTATCATGTTACCCAATGCAATCTCGCCCCTGATTACGGTCATTCTGTTCTCGTTTGTCTGGCAGTACAATGATACGTTTTATTCGGCACTGTTCATGAGCGAAAGTCCGCTGATTTCACTGAAGGTGGCTTCTTTACCGGCTCAGGCGAACCAATTGATTCCGCAACTGATGGGCTTTGGCTCGAACTCGGGCATCAAGGCCGATCCGAACTATGTGGCCATGATCGTGGATACAGGCATTTTGCTGGCGATTGCACCGCTGATAATTCTGTATCTGTTCGTGCAACGTTACTTCGTGGAGAGTATTGAACGTTCTGGTGTAGTGGGTTAACAAGGTAAATCCAATTGGAGGTGTAGAGATGACAGTGCGTGAGATCAGCAGAGTTCCGGTGAATAAAGCAGCGACACCCGAAGCGAGAGAGCTTATGGCGTTCCTGGTCGAGCATTATCGAAAAGGGATGTTGTCAGGCCAACAGGATTACAGCAATCTTAACTGGATTAATGAAAATACAGGCCGGAAGCCAGCTGTGATTGGCTTTGATCTCATGGAATATTCGCCATCAAGAACAGAGCGTGGTGCGGTCTCCCAGGAGATTCGGGATGCGATAGACTGGCATAAGCAAGGCGGGATCGTGACGCTATGCTGGCACTGGAACGCACCGACGGATCTGATCGATGAACCAGGTAAAGAGTGGTGGCGGGGGTTCTATACGGATGCTACAACCTATGATCTTGCCTATGCGCTTGCTGATACTGAATCGGAAGCATATCAGTTATTGATCCGGGATATCGATGCGATTGCAATTCACTTGCAAGAGTTGAAGGATGCTGGTGTGCCTGTATTATTCCGACCGCTTCATGAAGCAGAAGGTGGGTGGTTCTGGTGGGGAGCGAAAGGCCCCGAACCTGCCAAACAGCTATATTGTTTGTTGTATGATCGATTGGTTCAAGAACATCAGCTGCACAACCTTATTTGGGTCTGGAACTCGGAAAAACCGGAATGGTATCCGGGTGATGATGTCGTGGATATTGTCAGTGTGGATGTATACCCGGAAGCAGGAGACCACAGCCCGTTGGCTGCGCGTTACGCCAACCTGCGTGAGCTTGTGAAGGATAGCAAAATCATTGCTCTGGCCGAGAACGGCTCTATTCCGGACCCCAAGAAGATGAAGGAACAGGTTGTACACTGGAGTTGGTTCTGTACCTGGACAGGTGGATTCCTGAGAGACGGGACGCATAATGATGTGGCATTTTTGAAGGAAGTGTACCATAGTGCAGAGGTTATTACGCTCGATCAGTTACCGAAGTGGAGTTGGACATAGGGCTGTCATCTGAAAGGATACTCAACTTACAAAAAGCGTCAGCAAGGCATGAGAGAATTATGCCAATGCTGACGCTTTTTATATGAAACGATCTCTTGCGAATGGATGCAAGTTCGATGAATGAGCTAACTTACTGTGCTGGACACCAAATCACTAATTTTCGGAAACAATGCTTCGTTAGAAGTAAACAGAATGTAGGATTGATTGGTAGTACGGATCAGGATGGTTTCGGAGGCACCATACGCTGCTCCTATTCGAACGGCTGATAGTTCGCTGCCACCATATGTATCGTCAAGGGTAACTGACGTAATGTTGGAGATGGGAATTTCTACTTTGGAAAACTGCCAACGGATGACCAGTTGATCTTCTATTTTTTTCACGTTAACACCTAACATAATATAACCTCCTTTTAAGCCGCTGAAGATAAATACTTTTTATTAGTCTACCACTTATTGGTTAATATTTCCTTAATAATAGTGGATTTCCCCCGTGCAATTGAAGTGCCCAAGGGTAACTTTATCCACGGGTAATATTTCGCTACAGATATTTCCATAAATGTTGGCATGATGTACACTATGACTAACGAATATGGATACGGAGCGATTTGTTGGAGGTGGAGATTCGTATGACGGATTTGAACGCATATCATTATTTTGAAAAAAGTCTTGGTCCTTTCCGAAATCTCTCCAGCCTGTCTAATGAGGAAGCCGAAACAGTTACTCAACAAATCCGTGATCAAGGGCGGAATTTTGCCAGTCAGCGATCAGCGGATTATATGACCATCCGAAGAGCACTTGAACATAAAGCGTACGAGCAGTTTAAGGGCAAAGGCGGAACCCCGACCAATCCATATCCCCACTATATGACCCTCGGTGCATGTGAATGGTTGTCATCCTGGTATACCGAACCGGATCAAGTGATCATTTCGTGGGAAGATCTGTCTGCCGAAGTTGTGAGCTTCACGTATGGAGACCTCTTTCCAACCATGCGTTATTCCGATGATAAACCTTACCGTAAGCAGATCTACACCAAGGATGAAATCCTGGAAATTATTCAGGCCTATGGTTGGCCTCAAGAATGGAACCGTCTAGGCGATCAAGGCCCGGAACGATATATTGAAGTACAAGTATGGGACGAGCGTGTCATCAGAACCTATCGTTGAAGTGAAAGGGTTCATGGCGCATTTTTTAACGTTTCTAACAGGTGCAAAAAAGTGCAATTGCAGGAAATACGGGTGTTCGTTATAGTGAGTGAAAGCTTTGACTGGTCAGGAAGAATCTTCTTCAAAGGCCTGTCAAAGCCCCTTTTTTAATCGTTAATCCGATTAAGACTATAGGTTTAAGAGACTAAGGAGGATGGGAAAGCCTATGCAAAAAGTGGGGAAACGTAACACCCGTAATCTGACCTGGATCATATCGGTTGTCATGGTCATGTCCGTGGTACTTAGTGCATGCGGAAGTAAAGAAGAAGGACAGGTAAGTGGGCACAGCGGCAATGCAGACGATCCGTTAGAAGTCAGCATTATGACCATCACGCCGAGTGCCGTCCCCGCTGCTGATGATAATGTAATCAAACGTGCCATTGAAGAAGTAACTAACTCCAAATTGAATATCCAGTGGGTCTCCAACAATATCTATGGTGACAAGCTCAATCTGACCCTGGCTTCCGGGGATATACCTGATCTGATCATGATTAATGATCCGTTTGGAAGTACTTTCACCAAGATGGTCAAACAAGGTGCTTTCTGGGACATTACCCCTTATATCAAGGACTATCCGAATCTCAGTGGAGGCATTCCTGATATTGCATGGGATACGACCAAGGCAGCAGACGGCAACAATTATGGTATCCCGCGGCCTCGTCCAGTCACTGGAGATTCTTTTTTCATCATCCGCAAGGATTGGCTCGACCGATTGAATTTGCAGGTGCCAGAGACCACGGATGAGTTATTCAACGTGATGGAGGCTTTTGTAGAGCAGGACCCTGATGGTAACGGAACTAAAGATACCACAGCACTTGCCGCGTATATTAGTCCCGATGATCTCGGCTGGGGAGGTAATCTGGGCCCCGTTCTCGGTGCCATTGAGAATTCCTTTATCGGAACCAATAGCAGTTGGAAATGGAATGAGTCTCAGGGGAAGCTGGTCTACAGGGAGCTGTTACCCGAGGTGAAAGAATCCCTTCAATATCTAACCAAAGCCTATAGCAGCGGCATGATGCCGGAAGATCTGCTTTCGCTCAAGCTGACGCAGGCCAGAGAACTGTTCAAGCGCAATCAGGCGGGTATTATCGTGGACAAGACAGGTACGATGCGCAAAATCTATGCCGATGACCTGAAGAAGGTCGATCCTTCTTTTAAATATACGGATTTCTATCCCTTGACCAATCTGAATGGATATAATCCGAAAGGTTCGGGGTACAACGGTATTCTGGCGATCCCTGCCAGTGTGCCGGAAGAGAAGATGAAACGAATTCTCCAACTCGTCGATACCTGGATGAATCCGGAAGTGTTTGAAATCCAGCAGTTCGGGATTGAAGGTACACATTATGAAGTGGTCGATGGCAAAAAGGTAGCAAGTAGTGAAAAGTTGACGGCGGATAACGCGTCGGATTTCAATCATATCGTTAACGTCATCGACCTGCCTTGGGATACCACTGGTGAAACGGATGAAGAGACACAGGCCAATGAACTGTTCAAAAAAGTGGAGGCAGAGCGAGACAAAACGAGCGTGGCGGATCTGGCCGCCGGCCTTCAATCGGAGACCGGGCAGAAAGTGCTGCCTGAACTCAACAAGAAGATCCAGGATCTGAAAGCAAAGATTATTCTGGGCCGGGAGCCAATTGAAGCTTGGGATGCCTTTGTGGAAACCTTGCGGAATGATCCGAATTTCCAGGCCATGAGTGATGAGATGACCGAAGCATACAAGAAAAGAAATGGACAGTGAATCTGAGGGAAGGAGCTGCAAACCATGAGCACCCATGAGCAACGAATGAGTACGGTTAAGGGGAAGCAGACTTCAACCAAAAAGAAAGGATTAAACTTGCTGTCTGCACTTCGGCGTGACCGGTCGTTATATGTGCTTGCACTGCCGGGCATATTGTTCTTCCTCGTTTTCAAATACATCCCGATGTGGGGCATTATCATTGCGTTTCAGGATTACTCGCCCTTTCGGGGGATTCAGGGCAGTGAGTGGGTTGGTTTGCAGCACTTTACAGCACTCTTTGATAATCCGGACTTTGCCTTGTTGTTCCGAAATACGCTGGCGATCAGCCTGCTCAATCTGATATTGTTCTTTCCTTTTCCGATCCTGATCTCCCTGGGACTCAATGAACTGCGAAGTGTGGCGTATAAGAGACTCATTCAAACGATTATCTATATGCCGCATTTCCTCTCCTGGGTAATCATTGCTGGCTTAACGTTGCTGCTGTTCGCCAAAGGAACGGGACTGATTAACGAGTTATTCGCTTTATGGGGATGGCCCCGCGTGGATATCTTAACGAACCCGGACAGCTTCTGGATCATGGTCACCTTGCAAGCGATGTGGAAGGAAGCAGGTTGGGGCACGATTGTGTTTCTGGCGGCCATGGCGAGTGTGGATACTCAGCTGTATGAGGCGGCACGCATGGATGGAGCGGGACGATTGCGCCAGATCTGGCACATTACGCTGCCTGCCATCCGCAGTGTCATCATCGTACTCTTGATTTTAAGGCTGGGAGACATCATGGAAGTGGGGTTTGAGCAAATCTTCCTCATGTACAACGGCGCTGTATCTGAAGTGGCCGAAGTATTCGACACCTATGTATACCGCACAGGGATTGAGCAGGGAGATTTCAGCTACAGTACAGCGGTTGGACTGTTCAAATCCGTAATTGGTCTGGTGCTGGTCGTTGTCGCAAATCGTGTGGTAAAGCGCTTGGGTCAGGAAGGCGTCTATTAGTTAGTACCGGTACCCTACCCATATCCGTACCAGCCTTTGATCAATGGAGAGGAGGTTTCGAATGCATCGCATGAAATGGAGTGAGCGGATTGGACAGTCCCTGAATGTGGTTACGCTTGGACTATTGGCTGTGGTTATGTTTTTCCCGCTATATTATGTTTTCGTCGTTTCATTCACGGACCCCGGAGAGTATTTGCAAAAGAAAATCGTACTCTTCCCGGAACGCTGGTCTGTTGAAGCCTATACGTATTTGTTATCCACGCCTGCCTTTGCACGCTCGCTGGGAAACAGTGCATTTCTGGCAACCGTCGGTACGGTGTGCAGCCTGGCTGTATCATCCTCTCTGGCTTATGCACTGTCCCAGAAGCGATTCCAATTCAGAAAAATACTGATGTTCCTGATTGTACTAACCATCTTGTTTAGCCCGGGCATCATTCCAAATTACCTGCTGGTGCGGGAACTGGGGCTGATCAATAATATCTGGGCACTGATCCTGCCTGCGCTTGCCAATGGCTGGACGGTGTTGCTGATGAAAAATTTCTTCGACAGCCTGCCCGCAGAGATCAGCGAAGCAGCGTCCATTGATGGCTGTAGTGCCATCCGAACCTGGTACACGATTGTGTTGCCCTTATCGATGCCTGCGCTTGCTGCCTTTGGATTGTTTTTTGCCGTAGGGTACTGGAATCAATTCTTCACGGCACTGTTATATCTGAACGATTCTGCGAAATGGCCCATTCAAGTATTACTGCAAAATATGCTGCTGAATGCATCCAACATTGATCTGGTTGCGCCTGGACAGCAGGTGGAGACACCGCCGACAGAAATGTTGAAGATGGCCGCGATCATTGTAGCCATATTACCAGTGCTGGTGGTGTATCCGTTTATACAAAAGCATTTTGCCAAAGGAGCCCTGATCGGCTCGGTCAAAGGATAAGTCTGCATTCAGGCGGGTATTCCCGGAAAGGAGGTCCATACAGATGATATTCAAGCGCACAGCAGACCCACTACCCAAAGGGCGTTATTTCAGGCGAAGCCTGATGATGATTCTGTTGATCGCCTGTATTCCGGGAGTCATTACAGGGGTGTTGCTGTATGGCTGGGTCACCGTCAAAATGGAAAAGATTTTGCAGCAAACCCATCTGCATCAATTTGGACAACGCACCGTGTGGGTTGGCGAACAATTGGATGCGCTTGAATTGACCTTCTCGCAGTGGGCCTTCGATCCGGTTTTCGATAACCGTCTGAAAGAGCTCGATTTTGTATTCAAATATAAACAGGTTCATGAACTGTACCGATTGCTGCTGATGATTCAGAATTCCAATACACTGATCAGCAAAGTTCAGTTGTATCTGGGGGAACCCCGGGCCGTGAAGATGGATTCTGAACGATATGATTTTGTTAAAGACGCTGGGGAGATTGAGAAGTATGAACTGCTAACTCACCAGCCCCAGGCCACATATTGGTCCCGCTCCATGGATGGCATGTCCATGATGATGGTGAATCGACTTCCGGGTGGAAGCGACGATGCACTGGGTGCACTAACGATTACGCTGGATAACAAGCAACTGGGTAACATGTTACAGACCTTGTCTCCGTATAATGGCGGGACGACATTCCTGCTGGATGAGCAGGGCAAGCCCATGCTTCCGCAAGACCAAGCGCTTGGCGGATTACAGCATGCTGTCCGTGAACATATGTTGAACCTGAAAGGGAATCTGTCTTCTTTCCTGATGGAATATGAGGGACTGACCTACTCGGTTCAATCGGGCACCTTCCGCAGACTAGGTACCGATTGGACTTATGTGTCCGCGGTTCCCCTCAATGAAATTGTAGCTCCGATTGTGTCTGTACCCCGAATCGTTCTTCTCGTCAACGGATCAGGACTCTTACTGGCTCTTATTCTGGCGTGGGTCGGTTCGCTCCAGCTCTATAAACCGTTTACGAAATTACTGCGAATATTTACCGTGACTGGAGCACCGGTCGACGCTATAGCGCCAGAAGTGTCATCCTCTCCCAAAGTGTTGTCTGCAGCGTCTACCCGCTCAAATGGGTCTGTACAACTGGATGAAATCAAGCATATTGAACAGCGCTGGATCGGCGTTAATCAGGAGAGAGAATCGTTGCAGCAACGGTTGGAAGAGCAGCTTCCACTCGCCCGGGAGAGCTTGCTGATTCAGCTCACGCTGGGTCATCTGTTACTGTCATCCGACCATGAATGGAAGGAACGTCTGGCACAGCTGGGCTGGGTCCTTCGGGATGAGCGGTTTATCATCCTGTTTGCTCACATGCGTCCGAGTGCATTTCTTCTATATGGGGCTAAGGAGCGAAATCGGAGCGAATCTCAGGAGTGGATCAGTTTTGCCGCAACGGACATGCTGAACAGGCAGTTGGAGGGACTTCCTTACCGGGCCGAGACGATCAATTACCATGACATGTCCATTGCGCTGTTGCTCGCTGTCCCTCCAGAGGTCCAGACAGAGACACCTGAATTCAGGCAAGAATTATCTCGGATGGCCCAGCATTGGCTGGAAGCCGTGCAGTCGGAATGGAACGTTCGCATGACAGTCTCGATCAGCAAACTCACATCAGATGCTTCCCATATCCCACAGCTGGTCAGAGAATCGAGGGCTGTGTTGAGGAAAAGACAGTTCTCTTCCAATGTGACCATCATTGATATGAATGAGGAGGCAGAGCAGGATGTGAATGAACATGGAGCTTATCCGCTTGAGCTGGAGCAGGCCATCATCTCGGCATTACGGAGTGGTGAACAGGACACTGCTCTGGAACAGTTCAGCCTATTTATAGGCAGATCTGAAGCGCCAAAGAAGCATGTTCGTCAGGCTTTATTCCAACTGCTGGCACGCATACAACATACCCTTTTGCAATTAGGGGAAGATCCGGTTGAACTGTTTGGTGTAGGGATGTATGAAGAGGTGCTGCAACTGCATGATCTGGATGAATTGTTCCTGTGGTTCAGGGAACGGGTTGTGCATGTATGTGTAGAGGAATTCACAGGCAAGGAAGAGAAGCAGATACAGATGGCTGTTCATCAGATGAAGGAGCATGCGCAGCAGCAGTATGCAGAAGCGTTATCGCTGGATGAATTGGCAGATCTTTACGGGATTCATTCCTACACATTAAGTCGGGCATTCAAGCAGGCATTCGGGCAGAACTTTGTGGACTATCTGACTGAGATAAGGCTCCAACGGGCCAAGGAGCTGCTTGAATCGACAGACGTCAAGATCAGTGAAATTGCGGAGCAGGTGGGCTATCAGCCCAGTTACTTTAATCGTTTGTTCAAGAAAAGTGAAGGGACGACGCCAAGTCGTTACCGGGAAGACATTCACAAGCATACCGGGCACAATCGGGGTAACCGCTCCGTTTAAGACACGCCCTAGTTTTCAGCCCAAAGGAGAGTGGGATGTGACGTGTCACAGGACAAGCCAAATATTATTTTTCTCATGACGGATCAGCAGCGATGGGACTGTATTGGAACGTTCAATGAACATATTCATACACCGAATCTCGATAAACTTGCAGCCGAGGGAATCACTTTCCGCGATGCGGTCTGCCAATCGCCGATGTGTGCGCCGAGCCGAAGTTCCATGATGATGGGATATTATCCGTCACAGCTTGGGGTTCGAACGAATTATGGCGGATTGTTCGAGGAAGACAAGCTGCCTTCTGAACCTTTGCCGGAGTTAATGCACCGCGCAGGGTATCAGACAGCCGGATTCGGAAAAACGCATTGGAACCATAGCGAAGGCGTAGATGAGCCTTCCACGCGAGGGTTCGAAGTAAGATCCATCGGACTTTCTCGTCAAAGTGGTCATTATGAACAGGGAGCGACAATGATGGGTGACTCCCATCCGGAAGCGCTGGAAGCCTACCATGAGGAGACCAAGGATTTTGGAAGCGGTGAGGAAAATGTCAATGGCTATACAGGGCTTACAAGTCAGATTCCGATGAATCAGCATCGGGATGGCTGGGTAGCCGAGCAGGCGCTGCAATTTTTGGATGAAGGGATAGACCCGGAGCGGCCGTTATTTTTTTATCTGTCTTTCCTGAAGCCACATGCCGGGTTCAATGTGCCCAAAGCATTCGAAGACCTGTACAGGCTGGAAGATATTCCGGATATCCCGCAACCGCCGTGGGAGGATGAAGTGCAGACTCACCTGGCCGCTTCCGATGAATTGAATTCGAATAGTCGACAGTCGTACCTCGACAAGAAGAAGGTATGGGACCAGCGCAGCTCGGAGGAGCGAAGGAGGACTACGCTTAGATACTGGGCGAATTGCTCCTGGCTCGATCATTACTTTGGACTCGCTTTGGAGAAGTTGGAGAACCAGGGGAGGCTGGATAACGCGCTGATTGTATTTGTCTCGGATCATGGAGAGATGCTGGGGGAACGACAGTTTCGTTTCACCAAATATAATCTGTATGACAGCAGTGTGAGGGTGCCGCTTATATTGTCCGGTACCCACATTCAGGAGCAGAAGCGCGGAACGATTGATCGGGGGCCTGCGGAATTGGTGGATCTGGTGCCGACATTGACACGTGCAGCTGGGCTTGAAGCGAATCCGATGCTGCCTGGTGTCGATCTGCTGGGCGATCTCCGGCATCGGGGAACGTTCTGTGAATTTCATGGAAAGGGAGTAACGGCACCTCATTCGGCTCCGGCCTATATGTGGCGGACTGCGGAGTGGAAGCTCATTCTGTACCTGGAAGGCTCTGTCGCGGAGTCTGCATCTAGAGTGCATGAAACGAAGGGGGAATTGTATCACCTGACGGTTGACCCTCATGAGTGGACGAACCTGTATGATGAGGAGCAGCATGCTGTAATTCGGGAGCAATTAAAGACCGAACTGCTGATGCATCTGGCTGTCAGTTGGGCGAAAGGCCCCTTTTTCTATGATCGTGGAGGAACCAAGCCGTTAGAGCGGTAGATAGACCATGTTGACCGGGCATCCGGAGGCAAAGCAGTTATTACTGAACCAGAGCAGTCGATCTCATTAGATTGGCTTGTGGGGACAGAGATAACAGGCTTTGCCTTTTTTTATGCATATACAAACCATCGATGGAGGGGCATTGTAAATGAAAACCAAATCAACTGTGGCCAAAGGAACCAAAGTACTATTCACGTTACTGTTAAGTGGAGTTATTGGATGGACCGGCATTGTATCACCGGGAGGGGGAGTACTTCAGGCAGATGCCGCAGAAGGGTCTGCACCACGTCTGGTTGAAAATCTGGGACGAGGCCTTACTGCCGTATATCTGGGAGAGAACAAGGTATATCTGAGCTGGCGTCTGCTTGGGACCGAACCGCAGCAGGTTACATTTGATATCTATCGTCGGACGGGCACAGAAGAGGTGAAGCTGAACGCCCAGCCTTTGACGCAGGGAACCAATTATACGGATACAAATGTGGATGTAACCCTGAGCCACACGTATATCGTGAAGTCTTATGTGGACGGTGAGTTGCAGGATGCGAGTGCCGAGGTCGTATTGGCAACCAATCCCGAGATCCGTAATTATTTCAGTATTCCGCTGCAAAATATAACACCCAATCCGTCCGATTATTTTGTGCAGCATGGCTGGCCTGGGGATCTGGACGGTGATGGGGAATATGAATACGTGGTCACCCGAATTCCGGTGAACGGAGGGAATAAATATGTGGAAGCCTACAGTCTGACCGAAGGTTTCCTGTGGCGGATTGATCTGGGTCCATACAGTGTCACAACGATAGATACATATAATGCGCCGCCTGCTTCCGTCAGTGAATTTGGAGTGCCGGGACTTGGAGGCTGGCGGGACAACGACAATATAACGGTATTTGATCTGGACAGTGACGGGAAGGCTGAAGTACTGCTGCGTACCTTTGAAGGAGTGAGGTTTGCAGATGGTCAGGTCGTTCCTGCGACAACGGAGCGTGCTCAATATGTGTCCGTCGTGGATGGACTGACCGGAACAGAAGCGGCACGCACAGCGATAACCAATGATTATGCAGCCGATGGTCCACTCAGTGGGCACTTTGGCATTGCTTATCTGGATGGTGAACATCCAAGCTTGATTACGGCGCTCAAGAATCGTGCGCTTAGCCGTAATTTTCAGTATGTGACCTCAGCCTATGATTATGCAGACGGTGCCCTGACCGAGCGTTGGAGACATGCTGGAGCGGACGGTGAGTTTTTCCACCAGATTCGTATACTGGATCTTGACGGGGATGGGAAGGATGAGGTGTCATTCGGAGGCTGGGCGCTGGATGATAACGGAGAGACCTTATACAGTCTGCCGGGCGTAGTCCATGGTGATCGATTCCACATTACAGACATTGATCCGGATCGACCGGGGCTGGAGCAATTCGGGGTTCAGCAGGCGAAGAATGGAAACGTCAATCAATTTCCTTGGTTTTATGCCGATGCGGCGACGGGCGAGATTATTCGTACAGGGGAAGTCCCACAGGACGTCGCACGGGGAACGCTGGCGGATATTGATCCACGGCACAATGGGCTTGAGATGTGGTCCAGTTCAGGCCATATCTACAATGTGCACGGTGAAGTGATCAGCTCAGTCCAGCCCTCGACCAATTTCAGAATTTGGTGGGATGGTGATGTGCTCGGCGAGCTGTTGGATAAGAACTTTGTGGAAAAGTGGGATTGGGAGCAGAACACGACAACACGTCTGTTTACAGCCGATGATGTTCGCGTAAATTCCAGAAACGCCCCAGTACTCTATGGCGATCTGCTGGGGGATTGGAGAGAGGAAATTCTCTATGAAACGAGTGATTTCAAAGAACTGCGTCTGTACACAACAACGATATCATCCGATGTCCGCATCTACACCCTGTCGCATAATCCGGCTTACCGTAATGGACTGGCGGTGAAAGGATATATGCAATCCTTGTTGACTGATTATTATCTGGGTGAAGGAATGACAACACCAACGGTTCCGAACATTCGTCCTGTCTTGTACAGTGGGAATCAGGAGTCTTAAAGCAGTGAAAGGGGATGTTTCAGATGCATGGTCAGATACCCGAAAAGGGAGTTTCTTGCTGTTGTTCTGCAAGCCGGAGCGGCAGGCTTAAGGAGGGAATTCGATCAGAAAACACGTCTGAATCGACGGCTTACCGTGAGATGAGTGCAGCGTCCGACCATGTATCTCCACTTTTCGTTGACCGTCTACCGCCTAATGCGCTGGCGGGAGACGATGAATACATCGCCGGACGAAACGACAGGAACAGCATATTAATTGAAGGTGGACGTTTCCTTATGGGCACCAATGACCCGGAAGCCTTTGCAGGAGATGGGGAAGGGCCTGTCAGGGAAACCCAGGTAGACTCCTTTTATCTGGATGAATGCACGGTGACCAATGCGCAGTTTGGACAGTTTGTGCGGGAGACCGGGTATCGAACAGAGGCCGAGCGATTCGGCTGGTCCTTTGTTTTTCATGTATTCGTTTCTTCGCAAACGGCTGCGCATGTTCGTACCGTGGCGCAGCAAACGCCCTGGTGGTGGGTTGTCGAAGGTGCGGAATGGTCTCATCCGGAAGGACCTGACTCTGATGTGCACGACAGGGCTGACCATCCCGCTATTCATATCTCCTGGAACGATGCGAATGCGTATTGTGGCTGGGCGGGGAAGCGCCTGCCTACAGAAGCTGAGTGGGAATATGCAGCAAGAGGTGGATTAATCCAGAAGAAATATCCCTGGGGCGACGTTCTGAGGCCGGATGGACAGCACCAGTGCAACATCTGGCAAGGTACCTTTCCAACTCAAAATAATGCCGCTGATGGTTATGCGGGCACGGCCCCATCCCGATCCTTTCCTGCTAACGGATATGGATTGTACAACATGTCAGGAAATGTATGGGAATGGTGCGCTGACAACTACGTGACGGATCATGAGAAGTCTTTACTTGCTGAGACTGTTGCTTCTCCCGATGAAATTCGCAAGGTGTTAAAAGGTGGTTCCTACCTATGCCACCGTTCCTATTGCAATCGGTACAGAGTGGCAGCACGGATTTCCAATACGCCGGATACATCGACCGGACATATCGGGTTCAGATGTGCATCTGATGTATTGCCGGTATAGTGTGCTATTGATATGACATACCGAATACGATTATGTATATATGAAATACAAGCGACTCATGTGAGTCGCTTTTTTCCTTTTACTGATCCGAAAGGATAATTCCGTTATTTCACGAATACAACAGAGAACTCAGCGAATTCAAAATCACAGACAAAGGGTGTGCCACATGACGAATCTATTCGAACAATGTTCAGGTAAAACATTATCTGCCAACCTGGGATGGCTGAACGAGCCAGCAGATTGGTCCATTGAAGACGGCAAAGTAACAATAACCGTTTCGCCAATCAGTGACTTTTTTATTGATCCGGGAGGTGAGCCGGTGAAAGCCTCAGCTCCATTTTTACATACGATAATCAAGGGAGATTTCAGCATCACCACTCAAGTACAGGTGGATATGAAAGAACAGTATGATTCGGGCTGCCTGATGGTGAGGGTGGACGATACGAATTGGGCTAAAGTTTGCTTTGAGTATTTCGAAGAACAGCCGTCCATTCTTAGTGTCGTTACTCGTGGTAACTCGGATGATTGTGTATCAGCACCTGTAGAGGTTAACAAGCCTTATTTACGTGTAGCCCGGGCAGGCAACAGCTTTGCTTTCCATTATTCTCAGGATGGAGAGAAGTGGAAGCTGGTACGTTATTTCGGCCTCGACTGCCCGGATGAGATCAAAGTTGGCATTGTGGCCCAGTCCCCAATTGGGCAAGGGACGACGGTTACTTTTACAGATGTACAGCTTCAACATGGAGTGACCGGAAGTGTCCGCCGAGTAGAATAACACGATCAGAAGGTTGTTCTGTTATTCATTTCACTCGAATTAGCAATCCGAACAGGCCGAGTACAGCAAAGGACAGGAATGCCGTTGTATTGGAAAACACTTCAATTGTGTAACCTGCCATGGAAGAGCCGAGAAATTGCCCGACACCCAGCGCGAGAAAGGCAAGGCTGATTCCGATGGATACATTCGGACTGAATAGTCTCGTTGCCCATACGATAAACACACTGGTCAGGAAAATATACGTGCTGCCAAACATGATGGCAGAGATCAGGCTGGCAGTCATCGATGGCAGTAGGATAACCCCCAGCGAAATAGCCAATAACAGTATGCCTATTCGGTAGGACCGCCCAATCTCGATACGTTCAATAATGCGGCCAGCGCATCCGCCGAGTATCCCCATAACCCCCATCACAATCCAGAACAACACGGCTTCCGAATCGGAGGCCCCCTTCTCGTCCGTGAGGAAGTTGCGGGCAAAAGTCCAATAGATTGCAGAACTGAAACCTGTCAGCAGACAAGCCATAAGCAGAGCAGAACCTGGTCTGGTTGGTTTCATACATGTCCAGAGAGATTTGGTACAAGGCGGTGTCTTGGTTGCCGGAATAACACGTCTGTTCCAAAACAGAACCACAACACCGATTACAGCAAACAGGATGTAGGTTAGACGCCAGTAATCCGTGAATAGCCAGTAGAGTGGGCCGGATATAACAATCCCGAAGCTGGTCCCTGTGTTAATCCAGCTGTTGCCTCTTGCTTGCAGATCGGGTGCAAGCTCGGCATTAACCGTGTTACCGAGGGCTGGAGAGGACCAGCCTGTACTCAAACCGGCTAGAAATACACTAAAGGCAAGAACCCATGCATTTTGAGAAAAGGCAATGCCGGTTAATCCGAGCACTGCGCTGATCCCTGCCAACTGAATGACATAATGATGTCCCCTGCGATTAATTAATAGTGGTGCAGTTAGAAGGGACAGACAGTAGGCAATATACGTTCCTGAGTTAATCGCGCCAGAGGCTGCATCATTCAATTGTAAGGCTTCCGAAATTTCCGGCATAAACAATCCATAACTGAATCGCCCGAACGCATAACATACAGCGATAAGTGCAATGCCTGGAAAGATAATTTTTTTCATTAAATCCACCGCCTTTTAGATAGAACGATCATTATATTTCTTATGAAATAAAAAAGTGAGTTGAAATATTAACTCACCCGGAATAGCTTTATTTGAAACTGGTTTGCGTCATATGGATCAGTTCACGGCAGACGTCATTTACATTTTCTGTCTCAGCGAGTGCCGTGGAACCCTCCAGCAGCAGGGAGAATCGCAATAGATCTCGATCACTTGCAGCAGGCGCCAATGTTTGGATTAAAGTTCTCATATGTCTTTTATGCGCATTCACTGTCTGGACGATGATATGGTCTGCATGACCTCCGAATTCTTCTTTGGCGCGTAAAAATAAGCACCCTCTTGATTCGTGTTCCTTCAGCCAGGTTGCATGTCCTTCAGCCAGATTGAGGAACATGGGTTGTGCTTTATTGTTTGCATATTGCCTTAGCTGTTCTAAATAACGCTGTTCGCGCCGCAAGAGTACCTGGACAATGAGATCATCCTTGGACTCAAAGTGATTGTATAGCGTCATAATCGCGATCCCTGCATCCGTGATAATCCGCTTCAAGCCAATGGAATGGAAGCCGTGAAGGTAGAACAATTCTTCAGCCACGTTCAAAAGCATTTCCTTTTTGCTGCTCATGATCAGTGATACTCTCCCTTCAAAATAAGATAGAACGATCATTATACCCACAGGCTATAGTAAATCGTTTACATTGTCAAATTTTGTGAGCAGGGGTTATATGAACTACATCGCCTGCGCTTAAACCGGACAAATGAAAGCACAGTATGACAGGTTATTGGGGTGTTTATCCGTTATATTAGACATCAAGGAGTGATTATCACATGAACTGGATCAACTCATTACAGGTCGCTATTCAATATATGGAAGACCACTTGCTCGAAAATATGACGATGGAGCAGATTGCAGCGGAGGCTCATATCTCTCCTTTTCATTTTCAACGTACCTTTGCCTTATTAACTGATGTTACTGTAGCCGAATACATAAGACGCAGACGATTGACACTGGCGGCACATGAGCTTCTGCAAAGTGAACACAAAATCATTGATCTGGCGCTTAAATATGGTTATGAAACACCTGAATCTTTTTCCAAAGCATTTCGTAGACAACATGGTATCGCACCCCGTGAGGCTCGAAAGAATAGTAACGCTGTCCACTCGTATAATCGTCTGGTGATTCAAGTGAGTCTAAAAGGAGCAGAGCCGATGAAGTACAAAATTGTTGAGCAAGCTGAATTTACGTTGGTCGGAGTAAAACAAACGTTCTCATATGCAGATGGGGAACATCTGCAAGGGATCGGGAAGATGTGGCAGGAAGCGTGGACGAGCGGTACAGAAGATCGTTTATTTGATCTGAACAACGGGGATATTCCAGGGTTACTCGGTGTCGTAGTGGATCAGAGCGAAATTCAGGAGAAACAGATGCAGTACTGGATTGCTACGACTTATGATCGTGAAGCGCCGGAAGGATTATCAAGCTTCACCATGCCTGCTTCCAAATGGAGTGTATTTGAAGTAGAGGGCCCGATGCCGGAGAGCATGCAGCTTCTGTGGAAACAGATTATTTCGGAATGGTTTCCATCGAACCCTTATGAGCACGCATATATGCCGGAGCTGGAAGTATACCCGGGTCTCAATCAGCCGCCACAAATCTGGATACCAATTAAATAAATATAACCGTCTCAAACTCCATCATTGTAGCCCGTAAACACTCGGATAACCGAAGCTGTTTATGGGTTATTTGGATGTGATTGATCAAAGATTCGAAGTAGTTACAGAGGATGTTCAAGCGTTGTTCATTTTATTGCAGCTAGGTAAACATGATATATTGGAACGAGGGTTTATCTCTATCAAGAGGACAATGAGGTAAACCGCAGGAGGAGGAGGGAGACATGTTATATGAGGACCCATTCATCCAGACGATCATTAAGCACGAGGCATTAATGCATGACCTGCGGAGAGTTCGTAGTCTCCATTTGCCTCAAAGTTACATAGGTGCAGGATATATTCGTAATTATATCTGGGATGTTCTTCATGGATATGCTCTTCGTGACCTTCATAGCGATATTGATGTTGTCTATTATGATGCGCAAGACTTGCGTGAGGAGCGAGACATACAGCTCGAACAACAGCTTCGTGAGGAGACTGGCAATCCAAAGTGGTCGGTCAAAAATCAGGCGAGAATGCATCTGCGCAATGGCACAGTTCCTTATCATTCTACTGAAGATGCTCTTCGTTATTGGCCAGAAGTTGTGACTGCCATAGGAGTACAGTTGGATGAAGAGGATCGGGTGAACATCTGTGCTCCGCATGGTTTGCATGATCTGTATCACCTCGTGGTCCGGAAAAGTCCGTTCTTCACGGATACTGATGATTACAATCAGCGCGTACAGAAGAAGCGCTGGCAGGAACAATGGCCGAAACTAACGATAATAACAGCTTGAATAATAAGTGATTTGAGGAATTGTGGGTACAAGAAGGAGTGTCTACGGATTTGATAAAAAAGTTCTTACAAAAAAATGGGCTGATCATTGATCTTGTTCTGTTGGCATGTTTTGTGGCGTTTCTGACCTTCTGGGGCCAAAGATTCCCAGTCATGTTTTTCGGAATGATCACGGTGGCTTTTATCGTACTAAGGCGGATCGACTATCAGAAGCATGTTATTCTGAAACGGATTATCCTTACCGGATTTGGCGTGGCTGCCGTCTCTTTTGTCATTATTGAAGCACTTGTATTCACACAGCTCGGTGCGAATGATCCGGATGAGGCAGACTATGTTATCATTCTGGGTTCAGGCATCCGTGGAACGGAATTGTCATTGACCCTGAGGCAAAGGTTAGACGCCAGTCTGGACTACATTCGCAGTCACCCTCAGACACCCGTCATTGTATCAGGTGGGCAGGGACCTGGGGAATCGATTCCCGAAGCGCTCGCCATGAAAAACTATTTGATTGAACAGGGGATTAGCCCTGCCCAAGTCATTATGGAAGATCGTTCCACAAGTACACAGGAGAATTTGGCCTTTTCCAAAAAAATTATTCTTGAATCTGGGTTGGAGCACCCCGAGATCATGATTGTCACCAGTGACTATCATATGTTTCGCTCCAAATATATTGCTGCCAAGAACGGTTATGCGGCAGAATACGGCATATCGGCCCCGTCACCGGGATATCTGAAACCCGTCAACATGATTCGTGAATATTTTGCTACGATCAAAACGTTTATCTAACCGATTGGCATATATTCGAAAAGACAACGTTAGACTCTCCGAATAGAGTTTATGTTGTCTTTTTGTCATTGTCTCTGCACAAGTTGAACTGAATCAAATATTTGAATCTCAAACCATGCTATAATATACGTCATTAATAGAAGAACGATGTAGGAGTGAATGATCATTACAGCATATCAATTACCTGCTCTTTATGAGCAGAAGAAAGTTTCAATGCAAGAGATGGAAGAGATTGTACGCCTGCTGGCCCAAGCACCGCTACTATATGATGATGGACAGAGCATTCAGGTCCAGGATTACATGGGAGGATTGGAGATTGAACTTGAGCATGAGGTACGTCGTGCAGTGACCGAGTTGTATGAACTGGCTGTTGAGGCCTGCCGCGCCTTCGCTGATCCATTGGCGTACGAGCAACTTCAGGATGCGTTTGGGTTACAAGCCGAGTTATGGCAGGAGGAAGTGCTTACTCTTGCGAAGTGGATGGACTGGCTGAAGCAGATCAGTGAAGGAAAGAGAACACTGCCGCAGTATAACTTTACAGCCATGCTTGGTAATTTGCCAGACGGATTCATGATCCATGATTTTTATGATGAACTTCGATATCAGCTGGAACAAAACCCTGCAAACACATGGGCTATCGAAGAGCGGGATCGCTTGTACGCAGCTCTGGGTGTGAAATAAACCAAACCAAAGGGTCAGCGACGGTGTTTAATCTAATATCTGCATTTTGCATGCATAGAAGTATTCAATCTATATCTTGCGAATTCTTTACCCAGTATGGGAAATGAGGGGATACCGTGAAGAAGGTTGTATTGGCTGGTGGAACGGGATTTGTAGGACAGGATTTTGCTCAAAGGTTCAAGAAGCTGGGTTATGAGGTATTGATTATCTCGCGTCAGCCCGGTCATATTGCCTGGGAAGATCGTGCAAGGATTATTGAGGCACTGGAAGAAGCAGAAATGCTGATTAACCTGGCGGGTAAATCGGTGAACTGTCGTTATACGGATGAGAATCGCAAAGTCATTCTGGAATCCAGGACCCGTACAACACGTATTCTTGGCGAGTCCGTCTTGGCTTGTAACCACCCTCCTGAGCTATGGATTAATTCGAGTACGGCGACTATATACAGACATGCTGAAGATCGTCCCATGACGGAAAAAGAGGGCGAGATTGGCTCCGGATTCTCGGTCGACGTTGCCAAGGCATGGGAACAGGCTTTCTTTGAATTCAGTCTGCCGTCTACGCGTCAGATTGCACTGCGGATTGCGATTGTGCTTGGTGAGGGGGGCGTGATGGTGCCCATGACGAACCTGGTCCGTTTTGGCTTAGGTGGATCGCAAGGCGCAGGAACACAGCAGTTCAGCTGGATTCATATCGAGGATCTGTTTCGTATGGTGAAATATTTGCAGGAGCATCCGCAATTGAATGGTGTATTCAATGCTTCCTCACCGCATCCGGTTACGAATCGGGAGCTGATGGCGAGCCTGAGAGAACATATGGGTGTTCGGATCGGACTGCCTTCTCCTCGCTGGATGCTTGAACTGGGTGCACGTTTCATTCAGACCGAGACGGAACTGGTTCTCAAAAGTCGTTGGGTCATTCCTGAGCGATTGGAGAGGGAAGGCTTCACTTTCACATACGGTACGCTGGATGCGGCACTTGCCGAGATTTTGAATAAGAAGAAATGACAGTACTTAATAACAAAAGAAAACACAACAGGAAGGGCAGAGGCATCTGCCCTTTTATTATATATGTTCAAGGCTTCTACTATTAATCAGTCAGATGAACAGAAAGAGGTTGGGGAAATGCAACTTAGAAGAGTAAGGATCGCGGGAACAGGGAAGTACCTGCCTGAAAAGGAAGTCACTGATGAGGAACTGGATCGCCGCTTGGGCGTGCCTGCTGGATGGGTCAGCAAAGCAACAGGCGTAGGTGTACGCCATTATGCCTCTGGCGAAGAAACCTCCTCGTTCATGGGCGCGCGTGCTGCGGAAGCTGCACTGGCGGATGCAGGACTGCAATTCGGGGATATCGACTGCCTGGTGTGCACCAGTGGCACGAAGGAACAACCGTTGCCAAGTACGGCGGTGTTTATCCAGCAGGCCATGGGGCAGCAAGATTCAGGTATACCCGCCTTCGATATGGATGCGACCTGCCTGAGTTTCATTAACGGACTGGATGTAATCTCCTATATGGTAGATGCCGGACGTTACCAGCGAGTACTGCTCGTAGCGACTGAGATTGCCTCAGCCGGATTGAATTGGTCTGATAAAGAGAGTGCGGCCCTGTTCGGTGATGGAGCGGCGGCCGTCATTATTGAGCGTTCGCCTGAAGGATCATCGTCGCAGATCGTACATGCTTCACTTCGAACTTACAGCCGAGGTGCTCGCTTCTCAGAGATTGCAGGTGGGGGTACACGGCTGCATGCTTCGAAGTACAAGGCGGATCAGCCGGAGCCCTACCTATTTCATATGGATGGACAGGCCATCTTCCGCATGGCTTCCAGACTCCTGCCCGGATTCATCGGCGATATGTTGCAAGCGACGGGGATTCAGATGGAGGATTTCCAATTGGTTATTCCTCATCAGGGGAGTGCCATGGCGATGAGACTGATCCGTAAGAAGCTCGATATTGCTGAAGATCGATTTATGGATATCACACGAAATCACGGCAATACGATTGCTTCATCTATCCCAATGGGGCTACATGAAGCGATTAAGCAGCAGCGAATCCAGCGGGGGGATCGGGTGCTGATGATTGGCACGGCCGCCGGATTATCATTGGGAGGACTCATTTTTGACTACTAGATCTGAGGGAACCGGACATCGTGCATCTGCTTCTCTCCGTGTGCTGCTTACCGGCGGAAGAGCTCCTGTAACGCTTGACCTGGCGCGTATGCTTCATCGGGCAGGTCACCAAGTGTATGTTGCGGAGAGTGCAGCACGGCATCTGACCCGATCAACAGGTGCAGTGGAACAGTGCGCTGAGGTCCCATCGCCGCGTCATGACACATGTGCATATCTGGCGGAGCTGGAGCGGTTGGTTCAGGAGTGGCAGATCGACCTGTTGATTCCGATGTGTGAAGAAGTCTTCTATGTTGCTCAAGGGGCAGAAAGGCTGCGTGCACATTGCCGTGTGCTGGTTACGACTCTGGAACAGCTGCATGAACTGCACCATAAATACAACTTTATCCAGCTTGCAGGATCACTTGGTCTCTCGGTTCCGGATACACGCCTCATCAATAATAAGCAGGAATGGATTGAAACTCAGTCTGTTCTGCAAACGGTGGGGAATTGGGTATGGAAACCCGTGTATTCCCGCTTTGCCGCCAAAGTACGCATGCCGAAAATCATAACCTATGACAATGGGACAGGCAGTGATCAGCAATGGGATGTAAGCCATAAAAATCATCGACATTTCCGAAACGACCCTCCAGACGAAGAAGAATTATCTTCTGTTTCACCGTGGGTTGCACAGGCCTACATTCCCGGTCAGATGTTATGTACATACAGCATAGCGCATGAAGGGCAACTGGTTGCGCATTCCACCTACGACAGCCGCTATCGTACAGGAAGCGTGGGAGCCAGTGTCTTTTTTGAACAGGTGGAACATGAGGGTGCCCTTGCGTGGGTAAGACAATTTGTTGAGGCAACGGGTTTTAGTGGACAGATTGGGTTTGATTTTATAGAAGATCAGGATGGGCGAGTATACGCGATTGAGTGTAATCCGAGGGCAACGAGTGGGATTCATCTGTTTCATCCCGGAGGTGACTTGGTGCGTGCACTGACTGAACCGGAGACATTGGTCAAAGAAAGAAGAATGATCACGCCCGCACGAGGCAGCAAAGCCATGCTCATGCTTCCCATGCTGGGAAGCGGAGTACAGCAGATCTTCGGCAAAGGGAAGCTCCGTGCATGGATAACTGCGTGGCGTGGAACCAGGGATGTGGTCTATGTAGGGCAGGATATCCAGCCAATATTTGAACAATTCGGAGTGGTGTTGGCCGCCTGGCATCTGGCAAGATCGCAGAAGATCTCGCTGACTGAAGCTTTGACTCACGACATAGAATGGAACGGTGAACAACAATGAATAGAGCATTGGTTACAGGTGCTACGGGATGTCTGGGTAGACACCTCGCGATACGACTTGCAAAAGAGGGCTGGGAAGTAACTGGCATGGGCCGACAGTCAAAGGTTGGTGCAGCACTTGAATCGGCAGGAATTCGATTCCTCAATGGAGATATACGGGATAAGGCAGCAGTGAATGAAGCGTGTGCAGGAAAGGATGTGGTGTTTCACTGTGCGGCACTATCATCGCCATGGGGTAAATATCGTGACTTTTATAGCAGTAATGTAGAAGGCACACAAAACCTTACGGAGGGCTGCCTGCATAATAAAGTACAGCGATTCATACATGTCTCGACTCCAAGTATATATTTTAACTACATACCACGATATAACGTACATGAGAATGACCCGTTGCCATCCAAACCAGCTAATCATTATGCAGCCACGAAGCTTCTCGCTGAGCAGGTTGTAATGGAGGGGCATGCGAAGGGGCTTCCGTCGATCATCATTCGACCGCGTGCCATCTTTGGTCCGTATGATCAGACGTTATTTCCCAGGATTGTCGCAGCGAACGCGAAATCGGGAGTGCCCATGATCGGTGATGGACAGGCATTAATCGATCTGACATGTGTGGATAATGTGGTGGATGCCTTATTATTGTGCCGCGATGCCTCTACAGAAGCACTTGGTAGAGCCTACAATATCTCCAATGGCGATCCGAGGACGTTCAGTGAGTTGGTAAGCAATCTGTTTGGCATGCTGGATATGCCTCTGCGTCGACGGAACATTCCTTATCGCACGGCATATGGTGTGGCAGCATTGCTGGAGCGGGTTCATGGCTTTATTCCTGTGTTGGGTGAACCTCCATTAACACGGTATACCGTTGGCTCCTTATCTATTCCACAGACGTTGGATATTACAGAGGCACGGGAGCAATTGGGGTACGTCCCTCGGGTGTCCATTGAAGAGGGTTTGCAACAATTTGCAGACTGGTGGAGGGCAGAATCATGCTGACGACAACTCCGGTAGAACTATATCTGGGTGCGGCGGGTTACTGCACACATCCAGAGTTTCTGACGCTGCGCGGTGGTCGATTGACCCCAGTGCCTTTCCCTGCAGGATTTGCCTGCATCATTCATCCTGTACATGGACCGATCCTACTGGACACGGGATATAGTTCCCGCTTTTTCGAGGAAACGGCTCATCTGCCTAACGCACTGTATCGTCATATTACACCTGTGGTCTATCGTGAAGAGGATAGTGCGTTTCATTTTCTGGCTCGAATCGGGCTGAAAGCTTCGGATATTCGGTATATCATCCTCTCGCATTTTCACGGCGATCACATCGCGGCTGTACGAGATTTCCCGGAGGCACAATTCATCTATCTTCCAAGAGCCTATGATGCTGTGTGCTCACTCGGTCCGATTGCGGCTGTAAGGGCAGGTTTTCTTGCTGGGCTGTTGCCCGAGGATTTTACGGCCAGATCATTGCCTGTTACGCGTCAGCCTGAGCGTTGGACGAGAGCGGGGGAAGAGTTCCCTTTTGATGAGGTCTACGATATCTTTGGCGATGGCAGTCTGCTGGGGGTGGATGTGTCTGGTCATGCGGAAGGAATGATGGGGCTCCTGCTGCGTACGGAAGAACATGACTATTTCCTATGCGCGGACGCGGTGTGGTCGAGTCGAGCTTTTCGTGAACGGCGTAGACCGAATATACTCGCTGGAATCATTATGTCGGATCGACAGGAGTATGGACGAAACTTTGACCGACTAGTTCGGCTGCATCAGCAGTTTCCCCACATTCGTATTGTGCCAAGTCATTGCCGAGAGGTACTGGACGCTTGGGGTACAGGAGGGCAGAAACGATGAGCAATACCCTTCGTATTGTGGTTCATTATGCTCTCGCACGTGGGCTGAGAAAGTGGAAAACGCGAGAACAACTTGAGCGCTGGCAAGAACGACGGATTATTCGGCATGTGCATCAGGTCCGTGCCCGATCTCCGTTTTACCGGAAGTGGTGGGGTGACGTGGACGCATCCGACTGGAGAAGATTTCCGTTGATTGACAAATCGATCATGATGGAACATTTCGATACACTGAACACGGTGGGCATTACCAAGGATGAAGCGCTGGCTCTTGCAGGCGAAAGTGAAGAAACACGTGATTTCAAACCTTCCATTCAAGGGGTGACGGTTGGACTGTCTTCGGGTACGTCAGGGAACCGGGGGATATTTTTGGTGAGTGATCGGGAGCAGGACGCTTGGACCGGCACGGTGCTGGCTAAGTTGCTGCCTGGTGGACTGTGGAAACCTGCCAAGATTGCATTTTTCCTGCGGGCCAACAGTAATCTGTATGAATCGGTGCAACGTGGCAAATTGCAATTTCAGTACTTTGATCTGCTGGAGCGTGTGGAGACCTTGGTGAAGCGACTTGAAACGTATCAACCTACCGTGTGGGTAGCTCCTCCATCCATGCTGCGCATGTTGGCGGACGCTTATGTGGCAGGACATCTGACCGCTGTACCGGATAAAATCATCTCTGTTGCCGAAGTGTTGGACCCCCTGGATCGCAAGGTGCTGGAGCAGGTCTTCGGACAGACCGTTCATCAAGTCTATCAATGTACAGAAGGATTTCTAGGTGCGACCTGTCGCTACGGCACACTGCATTTGAATGAAGACATCGTTCATATTGAAAAAGAGTTCATTGATCCCGCCACCCGGCGGTTCGTGCCCATTATTACGGACTTCTCCAGAACCTCACAGCCGATCATGCGGTATCGACTGAATGATATTCTGACCGAGGCAGCCATGCCATGTGCCTGTGGTTCACCGTTTACCGCCATTGAGCGGATTGAAGGCCGCTGTGATGACACGCTTTATTTTTCACAACTACATACGGGTGAGGCGGTACCCGTCTTTCCGGATTTTGTCACCCGTTCAGTCATTGCGGCTTCGCCGGATATTGAACATTATCGTGTGGTGCAGCAAGGAGACGGGACAATGGAAGTATCCCTTCGGCTTGGCGGGAGCGCAGTGCTGGAACAGGTTGAGGCTGATGTAATGCGGGAACTGATGAAGCTGGGAGAGCGGCTCGAATGCACTTTGCCTGAGGTTAGATTCGTTCCGTATACGTTCGAACCGGGAATCACGAAGCTGCGCAGGGTGGAGAGACGGCATAATGGAGTGGCGGATTAATCAGGAGTCGTGCGGTACAGGTCGGAACGGAAGTAAGCAATTTACCGAGGAAAGAAGGACACACCGTGACAGTAGAGGAACACTTAACAGAGGAAGGGCAGGGACGAATCAATACGGGTCTTGATGTAGTGAAGAAGACCAAGGAAGGAGCGAACGCTCCGGTGGCTTTAATTACGGGTACCTCCAGTGGCTTCGGTATGCTCACCGCAATTACTCTAGCCAAGCAGGGGTATCTTGTTGTTGCTACGATGCGTGACCTGAGTCGGAAAGAAGAATTGGCAAGGCTGGCTGAACAGGCGGGGATAACCGAACGTTTGCAATATGTGCAACTGGATGTGACCGATGCTGTATCAGTGGACAAAGCTGTGGGGACCGTTCTTCAAAACAATGGACGAATCGACATGCTGGTGAACAATGCGGGATTTGCGGTGGGCGGGTTCATTGAGGAAGTATCGATGGACGATTGGCGGCGCCAGATGGAAACGAATCTGTTTGGATTGATTGCTGTGACACGTGCCGTCCTGCCTGTGATGCGTGAACAGAAGCAGGGGTTAATTGTTAACTTGTCCAGCGTTAGCGGTTTATCCGGTTTTCCAGGATATGCGCCCTATGCTGCCTCCAAATTCGCTGTGGAGGGATTCACGGAAAGTCTGCGGCATGAGATGTCTTCGTTCGGCGTTCGGGTGGTATTGGTTGAGCCAGGCGCTTATCGCACGCCGATCTGGAATAAGGGTCTGGGGGAAATTCACAGAAACGAGGATTCTCCGTATAAGCATAAGCTGGATGCGGTTCTTCGCTATTCCAAGCATGCGAGCGAGACAGCACCTGATCCACAGGAAGTGGCAGATCTGATCGGCCGAATTGCACGGATGCGTGCACCTAGACTTCGATATGCGCTCGGAAAAGGTTCGCGTGTGCTCATCATAGGCAAAGCGCTGCTACCGTGGAAGTGGCTGGAGCGGATCATCGCCCGTGGATTAAAATAGAAGTAAGGAAGCGTTGGAACAGGATCGGAATCAGAAACATAATCAGGATGCTCCAAATTAAAACACGGAGGTTACCAATGAAAATTGCATTCGTTTTGTTTGATGGACTGACTTTCCTTGACTTTGCAGGATTTTATGATGTGATCAATCGGTTGAATTTCTTTGAACAAACCAAAGGAACGACGTGGGAAACCTGTGCCATGACAGATCAGGTCACGGATGAGTCTGGTTTAACGTTGAAAGTAGACCGAGTGAAGCCTGACTTGGCGGATTATGATCTCGTGTTTATCCCGGGAGGCATGGGAACGCGTAAGCTGCGGTATGACGAGGCATTTGTAGGCTGGCTGAGACAGGCCGAGCAAGTGCCTTTGAAGGTTTCGGTGTGCACAGGCTCTTTGCTGCTGGGTGCAGCTGGTTTTTTATCCGGCAAAAAAGCAACGACACATCCTCATGCATATGATCTCCTTCAGACGTATGTCGATGAGGTGATTCCGAAGCGGATTGTAAAAGATGGAAATGTAATTACAGCCGGTGGGGTAGCTACATCTATTGATCTGGGGATCTATGTTGTTGGGTTGCTTGCAGGACAGGAAGCGGCAGCGAATGTAAAACTTCAGATCGATTACCCTTATCAGATGCAGGGAGTGGTCGAAGAATGAGCAAAGATCGAAAGCAAGAGACCTATATTATTCGTAATATTCAGCGGGATGAAGCAGACCTCTACTGGCCTTTGCGACTGGAAGCACTGAAAACACATCCTGAAGCCTTCGGTGCTTCGTTCGAGTTGTCCATTCAACTCCCCATGAGTGAAGTGCAGGAGCGCATACATAATGAACCGGATGATTATATTTTGGGAGCATACACAGAAGAAGGAACCTTGGCGGGAATGATGGGGTTCAAAAGGGAGTACGGCCTGAAACTCAGGCACAAAGGCATGATCTGGGGCGTCTATGTAGCTCCGCAATATCGGGGATGTGGGCTGGCTTCACGCTTGCTCCGTGAAGTATTGGATCGGGGAAGGCATCTGGAGGGCATCAAGCAGATTAATCTGAGTGTAGTGACAACGAATGAAGCAGCCAGACGTTTATATGAGCGATATGGATTTGAAGTTTACGGCATCGAGCGTAACGCGTTGGAAGTCCATGGCCAAGGATATGATGAGGCGCATATGAATTACTTTTATATGGAGCACTCAAGATTGAATGATGATGTTACGACAGGAGGGGTCCTATGACAGGTCAGATTGAACTTGAGATAGACGGTGTTTCGTTTGTCATAAAAGAAGCCCATTCTTTCGATTGGTTACAGCCCTTGGGTACGGTCTTTCGCGTATTCGATCAGCAGGATTCAGGAAATCTCTCCTTCGGTATCGTGCAAAAGGATGGAAAGAGATTGTTCGTAAAGTATGCGGGAGCACATACGATTCATGCGAATCATACGGGAAGTCCCCCGGAAGCCATTCGTAATCTGAAATCATCTGTTTCCGTCTATGAGGATCTGGCGCATGACACGTTGATTCGACTAACGGATCATTTTGCAACGAATGAGGGTTATGCCTGTGTCTTCGATTGGGTGGATGGGGAGTGTCTGCATTCCCACTGGTATTTCCCGCCTCCGGCCAAATATGAAGATCCGCGTTCGCCCTACTATCGGTTCAGACAACTCCCAGTGCAGACACGTATTCAGGCAATGGAGCAGATTCTGAATTTTCATATCGAGGTGGAACGGAGAGGTTATGTGGCTGTTGATTTGTATGACGGCAGTCTGATCTATGATTTTGACAGAAACTTCATGAAAATTTGCGATATTGATCTGTATCGGAAGGGCTCTTTTACCAATACCATGGGACGTATGTGGGGATCTTCCCGCTTTATGTCTCCCGAAGAGTTCGAGCTAGGCGCACCCATAGATGCGGTTACCAATGTATTCAATATGGGTGCAACGGCGTTCGGGTTGCTTGGCGGGGAGAAAGATCGTTCTTATGCGAGATGGGATGCTGGAGAAGCGTTGTATCAGGTTGCCAAGCGTGCAGTGAACGCCGATCGGTCCCAGCGGTACGCAACGATTGCGGAACTTGGTGAGGCCTGGAAACAAGCAGCGATGCAAGATGAATAAGTAGTGTGAAGGAATTGTTCGCAAATGTGCAAAATCAAGTCGTATCCGCACTGGAAATCCCGTATAATGGAAATTAATGAGGAGGTGCAGATGATGTGCAGATATGCCATGTCAGGACCATACAAGGACATCTATGCCTGTTTCAACTGTCGCAAATCATTTAAACAAGTTTCCAGACATGACCTGAGCCCTGAAGTGGTGGCAAAGCTTGAATATAAGTGCCCGCAATGTGCCGCATCTATGGTTAGCATGGGACAGGATTTCCAGGCTCCGAAGCAAAATGATACCAAACAATGGACCAAAGTGATGATGCTGTATCGTCATGGCTTTACCTATCATAATTGCGGGTGCGGGGCTGGATATCGTCCGACTGATTTACGTGAATTGCCCGAATTTCTGGAGCAGCAGGAAACGGGTAAAGGCAGTGTAGGCGAACGATTATTGCAAAGGTTGACTTCATAGATATGGTTCCAAAATCGAACCTGTCGCCTATGGAGATGTTGAAGATACAGGCGAGCACTTTATATACGATCAACGAGCAACAACGTCTTCTAAGTATTAACGAGCCGGGTGGTGGGAAGGCTCCAGCCCTTTTTATCGGCATGACTTCGGCCGGTTCACTCACCTATTACCATGAACAGTTACCGCCGGATCTAACGGTTGAGTTAGGTAGGAATAGCGAGCTTCCATTGGATATTCCGAAACTGATTCGGAAGGTGGAAACCTTTGAGCCAGTTAACCATATGTGGATGGGACCAGCCTATGCTTTTCCTGAGACATCTGACGAGTGGAATCTGAACGTACAACTAATTGGTCATGAGCAGCGTTATATGCTGGCAGAGCATTTCCCGGAATTAACGGATCACTTGCATGAAAGAAGCCCTGTTGCCGCTTATGTTATTGGGGATTCTGCTGTGGCAGTGTGCTGCTCTGCAAGGGTCTCCATTCATGGTGCAGAGGCGAGCTTGTATACTGCACCGGGTTTTAGAGGGCGTGGGTATGCAGCGGAAACGGTGAAATGCTGGCAATATTATGTCAGGGAAAGTGGACGCATGCCGATCTACAGTACTTCGTGGGATAATCTTGCTTCACAGCATGTTGCCCGTAAACTGGGGTTGATTCAGTTTGGTGTGGATTTCAGTATTACGACCCTTGATTTGAGGCGGGGTAGCAGATGATTCGCACGTTTGTAGAAAAGGACCTGCAATATGTCATTGAAGCGCATATCCGTATTTATCGAAAAGAGTATAATTATGATGATAGCTTTGCTGAATTTATCACGAATGCGGTGAATTCGTTTGGACTTACGGGCAATTACTCCAAGGAGATGTTATGGATTGTTGAGCTGAATCAGTCAACTTCCGGCTCAACTGCGCTGGTTTCTGATTGAACCCACAGCACGAGGTGCAGGATGGGGGAGACAGCTTATTGAACAGGCCGTTCTTTTTGCAAAAGAAAAGGGATATACTTCCATGATCCTGTGGACCAACGAGTCCTTGGATGGTGCACGCAGATTATATCAATCTGCGGGCTTTGAAGTGAAGGAAGTCCGCAAGCAGGTTTTGTCAGGTCAAGAGCTTACCGAGGAGAAATGGGAACTTGCTCTATAACTCTCTTTGTTGAAAGGAGTGGGACGGTGAATCGTAAAAAACTGATTCTCGGCTTGGTATCACTTTGCACTGCATTGATGGTGACAGCGTGTTCGACTCGGACGGAAGAACAAGTGTTATCAGCAACAATTGAAAGCAACCTGCAGAAGATGGTTCACGACCCTGTCCTCATGACCAGCAGCAATCCCAATGATTATATTGCTGGTAATCCGGAGGCTTACGAGGATATCCTGAATACGGGTGAAGCAGGGATGCACTACCTGCTACAACAGCTCGAATCCAGCTCGGATAACGGTCTTAAGGAATGGATTATGGCTCAGGCAAGTACTGAATTGCTTGGAGTACATAACCCTGTAGAGGCGTGGCATAGTGGCAAGGACTGGCTCAGGCAGTATAAAATGAGCGTAGAATAATGGCTCATCATCTATAGTATCTGACTTAGCGGAAGTAATGGAGGGGGCGGAATCGATTCTGAAGAAGCGATAGCGTTCGCCTTTGTCTCCGAATGTATACATCTATAAGGTTATTCAAGAAAATTTGGAGACAACAGCGATCAGAAGAACGATCCGTAACCGGAATGATTCCCGCAAGTCGTCAAGCACGGTAGTGTGTGATGAGCCGGAAGTACAAACCTCACCTCCAGTCAGCATGAGCAGCATTGAGAGGTTCTTGGAACCCGAAAGAATACATTATAGAGGTGAAATCCTTGACTAAGAAAATTGCATTTTTTGATTCAGGCATCGGTGGTTTAACCGTTTTGCATAAGGCCTTGCAACAATTCCCGGAAGAACAATTCCTGTATTATGCGGATACCAAGCATGTTCCTTATGGAACCAAGTCTGCGGATGAGGTCAGAGGCCATATTTTTGATTGCGTGGAAGCAATCGTTCAGGAAGATGTTCAAGCCATTGTGATTGCTTGTAATACAGCGACCAGTCTGGCTGTTAAGGATCTGCGCGCCAAGTATGATATTCCGATCATTGGCATGGAGCCTGCGGTGAAACCAGCCGTGGAGATGAATCGCGATAGCGGGAAGAGAGTGATTGTATTTGCTACGGCCCTCACCTTGAGCCAATCCAAGTATAACGAACTTGTATCGCGTGTTGATGATCACCATAGTGTGGATTCCATTGCGCTGCCGGAACTTGTGGAGTGGTGTGAACAGCTGGATTTTGATCCGAGCAAAATTGCTGATTATTTCCGGTTGAAGCTGGCAGATCTCGATCTTCGTGGGTATGGCACAGTGGTGCTTGGCTGCACGCATTATCCGTTCTATACGTCCATTCTGCGCACGGTTCTGCCAGATCATATACAGATTATTGATGGCAGTACAGGTACGGTCAACCACCTGAAGCAGCGGCTTCAATTGGTGGGTCAACATGCAGGCAGAACAGGGGAACAAGTCACTTTCCTCAGTTCATCAGGCCGACCTGAAGAGCAGGAGAAGATGTACCGTGCACTCCAATATCTTGAGAAGAGTTCCATGTAGGTTACACCATAGGAGGTGACAGCCATGCAGTCCATTTATCTTATCCGTCACGCCAAAGCAACTGGGCAGGAACCCCATGCAGAGCTTACCGATGAAGGGCTCAGGCAGGCTGAGAAACTTGCCAATATGTTGGCTCATCATACCATAACGTACATTGTATCCAGTCCATGGAAAAGGGCCGTACAGACGGCTATGCCACTGGGCATAGCAACGCTGCAACATATACATACGGATGAACGTCTCCAAGAGAGAATACTCAGCTCCCTAGATCTGTCTAACTGGATGGATGTGCTGAAACGTACATATGACGATGTGGATTGGGTAGAAGAAGGCGGGGAATCTTCAAGGGCTGCGGCTGCAAGAGGGATGGTATTACTGGAAGAGCTGTGGAGCAGACCGGAACAGCACGGAGCTGTGGTTACGCATGGGAACTTGTTATCCCTGCTTATCCGCCAATATGAACCATCCTTTGGCTATGAGGAGTGGACCAAACTCTCTAACCCGGATGTGTATGTGCTGGAGCGACAAAGGTCAGATGGAGAGCTGCCCACCATTCGCAGAATTTGGACAGATTGAAGAACAGCAAAAGAGTGCTCCAGCGATAGGATATCAGCCAGGACACTCTTTTCGTTTATCTATGGGGCATGTTTACAATGCGGCAATCATGATCATTACCCATCCAGCCAGAAATGCGACTCCGCCAAGTGGGGTAATGGCTCCCAATTTGCGAACCCCCGTTACACTTAATGCGTACAGGCTGCCAGAGAACAGGATAATTCCCGCGAACAACAGCCATCCGGCAAGCATGACGAGTGAAGAAGATTCGAGACGGTCTGCCAGCAGTCCGATCAGGATGATCCCAAGTCCGTGAGCGATATGATACTGAACACCGGTTTCGTAGATTTTGATCATGTCAGCGGATAATTTGCGCTTGAGCGCGTGTGCTCCGAATGCACCCAAAGCGACAGCCAAGAACATCATAATACTGCCGAGTATAATTAGGGTTTGCAATGTGTTTTTCTCTCCTTTTAAGGGTAATTAGGTACAACACCACAGTGTCGTCCTCCCCGAATGCTGTTTACAATTTGCGTAATTGAATCTGCCCAATGGAGTGATCTGCTTCCTTTTTCAGGATCAATCTGGCCCGTCCTTTGGTGGGTAAAATGTTTTCATGCAGGTTTTTGGCATTGATATCCTGCCAGATCTGGTTGGCTGTCTGAACGGTTTCCTCTTCATCAATATTGGCGAATCGTTGATGGAAGAAGGAGTCCGTGTTCTGAAACGCTGTATTGCGGAGCAACTTGAAACGCTCAACGTACCAGTGCCTTATATGTTCTTCTTCCGCATCAATGTAGATGGAGAAATCGAAGAAATCACTGACCAGCAAGGGTGTTTCCTTTTTGATCTGAAGCACATTGATGCCTTCAATAATAAGAATATCCGGCTGAGAGATCTGCTTCTCTTCCCCTTGAATGACATCGTAGGCGAGGTGTGAATAGACCGGTGCTTTCACTTCAGGTTTGCCTGATTTCACATCGCCCATGAATTGAATCAGGGATTTGATATCATAGCTTTCCGGGAACCCCTTGCGGTTCATGATGCCCTTCTCTTGCAGCACGGCATTGGGGTATAAGAAACCGTCGGTTGTGACCAGGTCAACCTTGGGTCTGTTTTTGCCTCTGGCGAGCAACGCCTGAAGCAAGCGGGCAGCAGTACTTTTGCCCACGGCAACACTTCCCCCGATTCCAATGATGTAAGGCGTGGGGGATGCTTCTTTTTTCATAAAGGAGGCCGTCAGTCGATTCAGCTCTCGTGAAACTCTTGCATATAGGTCAATAAAGTGGGTAAGAGGCAGATATATATCTTCGACTTCTTGAATCGATACCTCTTCATTCAATCCCTTTAACTGTTCTAATTCGGCTTCCGTCAGTGGAAGAGTGGTCTGATGTTCTTTAAGTTCAGCCCATTCCTTGCGGTTAAACTCGATGTAAGGAGAGTATGAATTCATGAGATCCCGCTTTCTGTATGTAATATTATCGTGGACACAACCTTTAGTGTACCAAATTTCAGGAAACTGACAACACATTTACATTGTCCATTCCATGAGGCCTTTCGTAAAATTGGAGCGAAAAGCAACTTATAGGAAAGTTTAACCCAATTTATGTTAAAGTCAACGTATACCATGCGGAAGGGTGACAGCATATGATCGTATATGAGAGAGAGCATGATTTTGTTTTGACCGCACAGCATGAGCATGGATTAGTAGCCGGCGAGATGGCTTCCCACTGGAAAAATGAATTGCTTGCCGATGCCGCGCATCGGGATGAGTTAGTCTTGGCGGCCAAAGAACATGATCGGGGCTGGATCGAATTGGATTCGTCACCGTTCTGGAATGATTACAGTCAATCGCCATATTCGTTTCGTGATTTTCCGCTGCGTCCGCGTTTTGTATTCTACCATAAAGGCATTGAAGAGGTTCGGCAGAAAAACCTCTATGCCGGATTATTGTGCAGCTTGATGTATACGGAGTTGTTTCAGAAAAATCTGGGGGCCAATGCTCAGGATGATGATGACATCCGAGAGTATCTGCAGGAAGAACGCGAACGTCAGTTGAGTTTGGAGAATCAGCTGGGTGGCGATGCTGAAGCGCTGAAACGAAGGCTGCAAAGCGATGTGGAAATTATGCTTTTTTGTGATCAGCTCAGTCTGTTTCTCTGTATGGAGGAACCTGGAACACCTGCTGCACGTTATGACTTTTTTGCAGAGGGACTTAGTTGTACGTTTGATGCTTGTTCCAGACAACCGATTCAGGCGGAGTGGTTATCCAATGAAAAAGTAGGCCTGTCGTTTTTCCCGTTTGATGAGGACTTTACAGTCGTTTTACCTTACAAATCGGTACCAAAGGCAAGTATCCGAAAATTCGGTATGCAACAGGCTTATCGCCGAGCTGAGTGGAAAGAACGTCGTGTGTTGATTACGGAATTGAGCTAAGAACGTCAACTTCCAAGCTTGAGGTATAAACAGCATAGAATATCACAAAACAGGCGGGCTTCTGATGTTACAGGGTGTCCGCCTTTCGTATGCATATATATTATCGTGGACGATACTACGAGAATGGTGAAAATACCGATGAATCAGAGTGGGAATAAAGAAGGAAAACACATGTTATTCCCAGAAATGTTAGTGTACAACTTAGAAAAGCACTTAGCGGGAGGACGAATATGAATACCAGAATAGAGATATTAACGATGTGTATGGTCTGGGACAAAAAGAATGATCAGGTGTTATTGATGAATCGGCCGGATCGCAAAGGTTTTCCGGGATACATCGCTCCTGGGGGGAAGGTAGATTTTCCAGAGAGTATCGTGGATGGTGCTGTGCGGGAGGTTCTGGAGGAGACAGGGCTGGCGGTGAATGAGATTACATACAAAGGACTTGATGAGTTCTGTGATCCCGAACAAGGATTGAGGTATATGGTATTCAACTATCTAGCGACTTCATTCGAGGGCGAGTTATTGCAAGATCCGCCAGAAGGCGAACTGTTATGGGTGCCTATGAAGCAGGTTTTTGAGCTGCCTATGCAGGATTGGTTTGCTGAGCGTGTTCCCCGCTTTTTTCAAAAAGGTACTTTTGAGCGGAGCGTGATCTGGGAGAAGTCATCCGGACGTACCCTGCAAGAGACTTTTATGGTGTATAGCGATTCGGTTCTTGAACAGAGTGGAGTTAGATAAGCCAAAACGGCCAGGAGGGAAAAATCATGGGATACCAGTATGCCCTGGAAGGATACATTGTGGCGACGCTTGATGGGGAATGGAAATTAATCCATGAGCATTTAAGCTTGGGTTAGGAGTAACAATAATGCCTCATAATGTATCATCCATATCTATATATTTATATCCAGATATTATGATATAATGAAGTTTACTATTTTTATGGGAGATGACTAGTCTGCGAGTAATATGTGGTTAATAGATTGAGTGAACTAGTTTGCTGGATGAAGAATGATATATTTGTAGATTCGCCATACATAGGCTTCTGCAAACAGGACGTAAATGAATATTGTACGATGAAAAGGTGGAGATTGGCATGAAATTGTCGTTCCGGATTTTGGACTGGGAAGAAGAGAGACCATATGAACTCTTATTGATGGCTGATCCTTCAAAAGCGATTGTTGATGAATACTTGAGCCGGGGTGTTTGTTTTATTGCCGAGTATGAAGGAGAGATGGTTGGGGAGTTCGTATTGTTGAAGACTCGTCCGGAGACTGCGGAGATTGTTAATATTGCCGTACAGGAAGAATTGCAGGGACAAGGTGTAGGCAAACATATGATTAAGGAAGCGATGGAAGCTGCACGTAGACTGGGCTGCCGGATTCTCGAGATTGGTACAGGCAATTCAAGCTTTCACCAATTGAAGTTATACCAACGTTGCGGTTTCCGCATTATCGGGGTCGACCGTGACTTCTTTGTGAGGCATTATGAGGAAGAGATTATAGAGGACGGTATCCCCTGTGTGGATATGATCCGTATGGCCATAGATCTGGATGCTGTTACAGAGGATGAAAAGAAATAGGAAGTATTCGCTGGAAGTAAGGTACATCTTACTGACGAGAGGAAGAGATGTAAGTGGATCGATATACACATATTGGGGTATATGGCTTGGTCGCTTGGGAGCACAAATTCCTGTTGATTCATAAGGCTCGCGGAGCATATCAGGGGCAATGGGATTTACCAGGCGGAAGGCTGGAATTTGGTGAGCAGCCAGAGGCTGCTCTTCATCGTGAGATTGAAGAAGAGACGGGCCTGACCCATCTACAATTGGTGATTAATTCTGCGGAGTCTAGTCTACTGGAATGGGTGCATCAAGGTGAGCCGGAAGAGCTGCACCATATCGGGATGTTGTATGATGTCGCTTTGACCGCAGCCAGTCAGCCGAATCATATCAAAAAGGAACCCGATGGTGAAGATTCGTTAGGCGCGGACTGGTTTACACTGGAGCAGGTTAGAGAACTGTCTCTAACGCCGTTTGCAGAGTATATGATTAGTCAAAGTAGAGCTTGAGGCGCATCATCAACTATATTGTTAACTCAACTTGTTGTTTCCAAATAAGTTGCTCGGATAGTTTATGTCTGGGCCAGCTTTTTTCTAATGTTCTCCTGAAGAAAAATCCAATGATTTGTTGAATGTGGTGCCAATTGGTTAATATTTAACTTGATGGTTTGTTTTTGCCCACAATGGACCACAATTCAATAAAGGAGGTAAAATGGGGAGCCTATGCCTATTTTGATGTAATTAAGTGTTCATTGTCCTGCTCAAGTTGCTCGATTTATTCGATTCATCTAATTTATGCATCAATTGGACTAAAAATAGGAAATGCTCCTGAGCGTAAAAGTTTATAGAATAGATATTAGAACACGGACTTCGCTTGAAAAAGAGGAGAAGGTGTAACCTTCGAACGGATCAGGACAGTATTCGACATCTGTGCGACGGTATATACAATCATTTTTTTACTATGATTTTGAAAACGCAGACAAACCTTGACGGGAGCGTCGGACTAACGTTACTACCACCAACAGCACGATTATTGGACTTCATGAAAAATTTCGCTTAAAATGTTGAACGAACGCAAATTACGGCTTAGTCAATGATTTCCGTCAAAAACTTATGACTAAATCAAGACGGAGGGAACGTCGATGACGATCGTGGAAGGCAACAAGAAGCCCTGGGAAAGTTACTATGGCCCCAATATGGGATACGTACAGGAACAATATGAATTATTCACTCAAGACCCTGGTTCGGTTACACCGGCCTATCGGGAACTATTTGAACAATGGGGTGCACCGCCGATGTCTGGCAGGGATGCACGCACAACTTCGAATTCCGGCAACGCCCAATCTGCTTCCGGAAACGTAGACATTCAACTATTACAGAAAGCGGTTACAGCGGGAAAACTGGTATGGAATATCCGTACCTATGGTCATCTTGCTGCAGACATAGATCCGCTTGGAATCAGTGAAGATACAGATACATCTTTGCTGGAACCTCAGCATTTTGAATTAAACGAAGAAGATCTGAAAGCTCTACCTGCTTCCCTGATCTGGGAAGGAGCAGATGGGCAGACAGCAACCGGATGGGATGCAATCCAACGCTTGCGTCAGATCTACACTGGTCCTATGGCCTATGAATTCAGTCATGTGCACGAAGTTCAAGAGCGTGAGTGGCTGAACCGTCGTGCGGAATCTCGGACATCACCGGCCCCGCTTACGCCGAAGGAACGCAAGAAGTTGCTGGAACGGTTAGTTGAAGTTGAGCAATTCGAAGATTACCTTCACAAAACATTTGTTGGTCAGAAACGTTTCTCCATCGAAGGTAACGATGTGCTTGTACCGATGCTGGATGAAGCAGTTCGCATCATGGCAGAAGCCGGATCAAGCCACATACTGATGGGGATGGCCCACCGTGGGCGGTTGAATGTACTGGCACATGTTTTGGGTAAACCGTACAGCAAAATTTTCTCTGAATTTCATCATGCTCCGAACAAAGACATGGTTCCATCGGAAGGTTCGACCGGAATCAACTACGGTTGGACGGGGGATGTCAAATATCACATGGGTGCCAACCGTTTTGTAAAAGACGGTGAAACCGTACAGGCCCGCCTTACCCTCGCCAATAACCCGAGCCATCTGGAGTATGTTAATCCGGTTGTACAAGGGTTTGCGCGTGCGGCTCAGGATGACCGTCGTGACCCTGGATATCCGAAACAGGACGTAACGAAAGCAGCCACCATTTTGATGCATGGTGATGCAGCATTCCCTGGAGAAGGGATCGTTGCAGAGACGCTTAACTTCAAGGCTTTGCCAGGTTATCAGAATGGCGGAACCATCCATATTATCGTCAACAATCGTCTGGGCTTCACTACAGATAGCAGTGATTCCCGTTCGACGTACTACGCAAGTGACCTTGCTAAAGGGTACGAAATTCCGATTGTACACGTGAATGCGGACAATCCGGAAGCTTGTATTGCAGCCATTCGCATGGCAGCAGAGTATCGCAATCGTTTCAAAAAGGATTTCCTGATCGACTTGATCGGTTACCGTCGTTACGGCCATAATGAAACCGATGATCCCGAAACGACGCAGCCTACCGTCTATGACAAGGTGAAGAACCATCCAACGGTAAGTCACTTGTATCAGGATCAGTTGAAGCAGGAATCGGTTATCGATGATGCTTCCATTACGAGCATTCGTGATGGAGTTATGAACAAGCTAAAAGAAGCTTATGACCAGATGAAGAAAAATGAAGTACATGAATATTACCAGCGGAAAATCAGTGAGCCGGAAGCGGTTACGATTACGCCTACTGCGGTACCGCTTGAGAATCTGCGCAGCATTAATGCTAATCTGCTGAAATGGCCTGAGAATTTCAATGTGTATCCGAAGTTGCAGCGGATTTTGCAGCGCCGGAGCACTTCCCTGAATGAAGGCGAAAAAGTGGATTGGAGCCTTGCAGAGACACTTGCATTCGCAACCATTCTGGCAGATGGCAAACCGATTCGGATTAGTGGACAGGATGCCGAGCGCGCTACATTTGCTCATCGGAATTTGGTACTGCATGACTCGGAGAACGGAGCAAAGTTCTGTCCGTTGCATCACTTGCCACAGGCAAAAGCATCCTTTGCGATCTATAACAGTCCGTTGTCTGAAGAATCCGTCGTTGGATTCGAATACGGCTATAACGTATATTCACCAGATACATTGGTCATTTGGGAAGCTCAATTCGGAGACTTTGCCAACTGTGCACAGGTTATATTTGACCAGTTTGTATCAGCGGGCCGCGCCAAGTGGTCTCAGAAGTCCAGTTTGGTGATGTTGCTGCCTCATGCGAATGAGGGTCAAGGGCCTGAGCATACAAGTGCTCGTCTGGAACGCTTCCTGCAATTGTGTGCAGAAGATAATATGACGGTTGCCAACTTGTCGAGTGCTTCCCAGTACTTCCACTTGTTGCGTCGTCAAGCCTCGTTGACTGAAACGGAAGATGCCCGTCCACTTGTGATGATGTCACCGAAAAGTCTCATTCGTAACCCGCGTGTTGCATCACCGGCTGTCGAATTCAGTGAAGGCAAGTTTGAACTTGTACTGGAGCAAGCTGGACTGGGGACACAGCCGGATCGCGTAGAGCGCATTATTCTGTGCAGTGGCAAGATTGCCATCGACCTGGAAGATGCTATTGAAAAAGATAAAGCAGATTGGTCATGGCTTCACATCATTCGAGTGGAACAGCTATATCCGTTCCCGGCAGAAGAGATCAAACGTGTCCTTGCACGTTTCAGTAATGTAAAAGAATTGGTATGGGTACAGGAAGAGAACAAAAACATGGGTGCCTGGACATACATGGAGCCTCGTCTTCGTGAAGTCGCCCCGGAAGGCACAACGGTTAGATACGAAGGTCGCCCGGAACATGCAAGTCCTTCCAGCGGTTATCAGCTTGTGCATAGTATGGAACAGCAACAGATTATTACATCTGCGTTGAAGCAAACGGCGAAGAATAATATTCCACTGGGGAGGTAACAGCTGTGAGTGAAATTAAAGTACCTGCAATGGGTGAGTCTATAACTGAGGGAACTGTATCCAGATGGATGGTTAAAGAAGGAGAAACCGTTAATCAGGGCGATGTGCTTCTTGAACTGGAAACGGATAAAGTAAATATCGAGATCAGCGCAGAAGAAAGTGGTGTGCTGGAGAAAATCATTCGTCAGGAAGGAGAGACCGTAGAGATCGGTGAAACGATCGGTACACTCTCCGCTGGATCGGGAGGAGGAAGCGGTGCACCCGCTTCCGAACCGGCAGCAACGGAAGAGAAAAAGGCTGCTGCACCTGCACCTGAAGCTCCAACACCATCGGCACCTGTTGCCGCAGCGCCAGAGTCATCTGATAGTGCCAAGACGGCTTCGCCGTCAGCTCGCAAGCTTGCACGTGAGCGTGGTATCGAGCTGGATCAGGTTCAGAGCAAAGATCCGATTGGACGGGTATACCAGGATGATGTGAAGAGCCACAGTAATCAGGCACCTGCTCCTGCTGCTCCACCTGCAACTAAAGCTCCAGCCGCACCAAGTGCTCCGGCAGCTGGAAGTTCCACCTATACCAAGCCGGTAGAGCGTCAGCGGATGTCTCGTCGCCGTGCTACGATTGCCAAACGTCTGGTAGAGGCTCAGCAGACTGCAGCCATGTTGACTACGTTTAATGAAGTAGATATGACAGCTATCATGGATGTACGTAAACGCCGTAAGGACAAGTTCAAAGAGAAACATGAGATTAACCTGGGCTTCATGTCCTTCTTCACCAAAGCGGTTGTGGGTGCTCTGAAAAAGTTCCCAACCATCAACGCAGAGATTGATGGAGAAGATGTTGTGCTCAAAAAGTATTATGATATCGGTATCGCCGTATCTGCGAAGGAAGGACTGGTTGTACCGGTTGTACGTGATGCTGATCGTCTGGGCTTTGCCGAGATCGAGAAGAGCATTGCGGACCTGGCATCCAAAGCTCGTTCCAACACACTGGCGTTGTCTGATCTTCAAGGCGGAACGTTCACCATTACCAATGGCGGAACATTTGGTTCCTTGTTGTCTACGCCAATCCTGAATACACCTCAAGTGGGTATTCTGGGTATGCATAAGATTCAGCTTCGTCCAGTGGCAATTGATGCAGAACGGATGGAGAACCGTCCGATGATGTACATCGCGTTGTCCTATGATCACCGGATTATCGACGGTAGTGAAGCGGTACGTTTCCTTGTGACCGTGAAAGAACTGCTTGAAGACCCGGAATCCCTGTTGATTGAAGGATAATCCATAAGTTATAACCTAGCTATTATTCATATCGTTTAACGAAAAGCCCCTGAACTGGAGCGCAGCGTAAGCTGTACATCCAATTCAGGGGCTTCTTGTGTTTCGTATTATTTGTTAAGGAATGACTACTTACATAGATTCAGATATCGCCGCAGCAGGGCTCGCTGCACTGCTTACTGCACGGTGGTATTCACTAGAGTCAGGTGTATTCCGCTCCAGCCAGTTCAGAACATGCTGGGCCACTTCGGTCCGATTCGTCTCATGCAACATTTCGTGGCGTCCACCCGGATACAGGTGATACTCAATATTCTCCAGGTGAAGCTTCTTATACTGGGAGACCAGATTAAGAACGCCTTTGCCATGAAGTCCAACAGGGTCTTTCTCGCCTGAGAACAGATATACGGGTTTATGTTTGGGTATGCGCTCCATATTGTGTGGGAGATGGACTTCGAGCAGCAATTTGAAGAAGTCGCGGAAAAATCCTGCTGTACAGACTGCTCCGCACAGGGGATCATCAATGAACCGTTGAACTTCTTGCGAATCCCGTGACAGCCAATCAAACGGTGTCGTCGCAGGGCGAAAAGAGCGATTGAATCCACCAAATACGATCGCGTTGAGCAGCATGCTGGGATGACTGGCCCCCTGAATGCCACACTGCAAGAATGCCAGTTTCTCTCCAAATCGTAGGAGACCGCGTCTGCCATTCGTTCCAGATAAAATAAAGGCATGGTACTGCTCATGACCAGCGTACATGAGATGCTGTACCAAGAACGAGCCCATACTGTGTCCCATTAGAAACAGGGGAACTCCGGGGTTCTCTTTGACGGCAACTTCGCCCAGATTAATCATATCACTCGCCATCCAGCGGAAAGCATCAATGCCAGCATTACCGAGCAGAGCGGTATTCTCCACGGTTTTGCCATGACCCCGATGGTCATTGGCATAGACCGCGTAGCCGTGTCTGGAGAGAAATTCGGCAAATTCGGCGTATCGGGCCGCGGTCTCACCCATGCCATGTGCAATCTGCACTACGCCCTTAACGTTACATTCCGGATCGGGAAGCCAGCGGTACACATGAATACGGGTACCTTCACTACCGACCAAGGCAAAGGTAGATTCCTGCATCTCGTGTAATTCCTCCTTCACAGGTTACATATAAAGTTGATTTATGGCAGATAAGAGCGAAGAACAGTCGTATTCCCATCTAATGTATAAGAACCCAGATTGGCTGGCAAGAGATAACATTGTCCAGCCTTCAATTCAATGTTGTCTGATTCAGCATCAGCCCACGAGAGTGTTCCAGCGCCTTCACAGACAACGAGAATTGTGAAGCTGTCAGGACTTGTGGAGAGTTCCCAACGTTCCGTTACAATCCCTTTTTCAACCACAAAATAAGGGCATTCCGCAAGTTTGAGCCATCCACCGGGAGTAGCGTTATTTGTTTTCATCGTTGAAGCACCTGCGCCCTCATAGGCCGTTACATTCAACGAATCTTCAACATGCAGTTCACGTGGCTTGCCATCCAGCCCCGGACGATTGTAATCGTAGATCCGGTACGTCGTATCCGAGTTTTGCTGGATCTCAGCGACAACTACACCTGCACAGAGCGCATGTACTGTTCCCGCAGGGATAAAGAACGTATCTCCAGCTTCAACAGGGACCTGACGGAGGGTATCCATCACTGTACCGTTCTCCAGTGCTTCTTTCAATGTTGCACGATCCACGCCGTCATTTAAGCCATAGATGATGTGTGCGCCCGGTTTCGCGTCGAGTACATACCACATTTCTGTTTTGCCAAGCTCACCAGGAGGAAGTGCCTCGTATTCATCTGTTGGATGAACCTGAACGGACAGATCATCATTACAGTCGAGCAACTTAATCAAAAGGGGGAAACGCCCACCTTTCTCAGAAACACCTTTCGTTCCGAGCCATTCGGTGCCCAGTTGTTCGCGAACTTCATCCAGACCTTTGCCAGCAAGTGCTCCATTTAATACCTTGGTTGTACCGTTGGGATGATCTGCAATCATCCATCCTTCACCAATATGTCCTTCAGGGGGCGTAAGGCCGAATTGCTCCAGAGCACGACCGCCCCACACACGTTCTTTGAATTCAGGTTGGAATTGTAATGGATATGGCGTAGACATCAGTAATCTCTCCTCTAGTATATGAAATGGTGGATCGCTTTAACCAGTCATGGGCAAGTAGTCCCCATGTACAAACAAGTGAATACGTTTGCATATGTTTATGTAGAACACAGATCGCAGTAAGAGAAAGTTAGTGATGGCTCGCCTTGCGATTGTGTCTAGTTTATTGTATTTGGTGAACAAAGGAAATTATTTTTTCTCGATTCCGATCAGGAAAGGCGAAGTTTCTCGCTGTAACTGGCGATAGATCACGACCTGTGCCTGTTCTACCGGCAGGGCAGAGGACCATTTCAATACGGCTTCCGCTTCCTGTGAGCCTCCGTCATGACCGGGGTAGAGCACAACCGTAATGATTCCGCGAGGACGTAATAGTGCCAGTGCAGCCTCAAGTGCAGCAATTGTGCTGTCTGTCTCCGTTATAATGGAGGAATCAGCACTTTCTGTAGGCAGGTATCCCAGATTGAACATAACTGCGCCCACCGCACCAACCCATGATTCAGGCACAGCTTCTGCCATTCGGTCATGGCTTAGTTGAAGCATGGAAATGGAGCCAAGCTTGGCTTCGTCATCTTGTTTTCGAATACGGGCCTGTGCCAGGGTGAGGGCTTCATTTTGAATATCGAATCCGATCACTTGACCACGTCTACCTACTTTTTGTGCCAAAAATAGCGTGTCTGCACCTGTGCCGACTGTTGCATCTATTGCCAGATCACCAGGTTGCAGACGGGAAGCAATCCACTGATGAGCACAGCTGAGAACCGAAAGAAATCCCATCTATGCTCGCCTCCAATACTTCCCTTGCCATGAATCCCGCTCTCGCAGCTCACGATCAATGGAGTTCAACACTTCCCATTTGTTCAGGGACCACATCGGCCCAATCAGCAGATTACGTGGTGCATCGCCTGTAAGGCGGTGTACGATCATTTCCGGTGGAAGCATCTCCAGTGTATCTACAATCAGCTTGATATACTCGTCCTGATCCAGAAAACGTAGAAGACCGGCTTCGTATTGCTTCACCATTGGTGTTTTGCGCATGAGATGCAGCAGGTGAATCTTGATGCCCTGTACATCCATATTGGCGACTGCCCGTCCGGTGTCCAGCATCATCTCATGCGTCTCTTGAGGCAGACCATATATGATATGTGTGCACACGCGTATATTCCGTTTGCGAAGTTTCTCAACCGCTTCTTCGTAGCACTTCGTGTCGTGCGCCCGATTAATCAAGGTTGATGTGGAATCATGGATCGTTTGAAGCCCCATCTCAACCCACAGATAGGTGCGCTCGTTCAGTTCAGCCAGATAATCCACAACATCATCTGGTAAACAATCCGGGCGAGTGGCGATAGATAATCCAACAACACCTGGTTGCTCTAGAATTTCTTCAAAATATTCACGTAACTCCTCAACCGGAGCATACGTGTTCGTATAGGCTTGGAAGTAGCCAATATAATGGGCCGTAGGCCACTTTAGGTGCTGTTTATCTCGAATCGTATTGAACTGGGTGACCAGATCTTCACGTCGGCTGCCAGCAAAATCGCCTGATCCACGCGCACTGCAGAAGGTGCAGCCACCTTTGGCAATGGCACCGTCACGGTTGGGACAGGTGAATCCAGCATCCAGCATCACTTTGAAAACCTTATTGTTAAATTGATCTCGCATCTCATAATTCCAGGTATGGAATCGTTTATCTCCCCACAACAGAGGGGGCTGTAATGCAGGTGCATTCATCTTCAGGGTACTCCTTTGGCTGTCGAATTACAGTAATCATACGTGAACAAAAATAGAAGCGCTATGCGATTTCCGTCAATGACAATCGATAGCGATTTTAGGTGTCTTCATGAACTTTTATCATTGTATCAAAAAACTGAAAAAAAAGGGAATCGAAACGCAAAAATAGGCCGTAAAATCAAGGTTTTCTCCTTGCTATAGTTTACACCTTGTGTTATATTTAAATCAACGTCAGACACCATCTAATGGGTATTATTCATCATAGCATTTGCATCAATGTTGACGTCATGGACCATACTATACCGTGAGGTGATATGAATGAATTCCCAAGTTAAAAACAAAGAATTGAATCATGTGTCTGTTGAACTGACGGCAGAAGAAGCATTGGCCTTAACAGGTGTTCGTTTTAATGGAAATCCGAAAGTGAAAGCGGCTGCAAGACAAAAAGTTCGCGATGCTTTCGAAAAGACATTTGATTTTTCACACCAAGATAAGGTAGACTATGAACTACTAAAGTAGTTGGACCCCAATTCCAAATAAATCGAAAAGGGAATCTTTGAGATTTGCCCAAAGTGGCAGATCCGAAGATTCCCTTTTCATTGCTCTTTACAATTTGCCAGTTCTTCGGCAAAATAAGTTTGAGACAAGTATGGGACAAACGGAGGAATAAAATGCGTTTACGTGGCAGAAAAGGGATAAGAGAAAATCTGGAGCAGCAAGTCGATCTTGTTGTACTGGACCCCAAGCAGCACAAAGGAAAATGGTCTGAACTGTTTGGCAATGACCATCCGATCTTCGTGGAATTTGGTATGGGTAAAGGTCAATTTATCAGCCAAATGAGTTATAAATATCCGCAATTTAATTTTATCGGAATTGATATGTATGATGAGCTGGTGCGTCGTGCCAGTGAGAAGGCTCGCAATGCATGGAGTCAGGCTGATGTGGAGACACCACCGAACCTCAAGCTTGCGCTGGCGAATATTGAACAGATTGAGGAAGTTTTTGAACCGGAAGAACTGGAACGCATTTATTTGAACTTCAGTGATCCTTGGCCAAAAGCCAAGCATGCGCGCCGTCGGTTGACGCATCCACGCTTCCTGAAAAAATATACGGAATTGCTTAATGCAAAAGGACAGATTCATTTCAAAACCGATTCGGAGACGTTGTTCGATTTTTCACTCAACGCGATTGCCGACTTCGGCCTGCAAATGACCAACCTGTCTTTGAATCTGCATCGTGATGGCTTGAACGAAGAGCATGTGATGACAGAGTACGAGCAGAAATTCATGGGTAAAGGGATGAATATTCACCGAGTTGAAGTAATTGTTGGTGAAGAGGCTTTGCGTGAGTACCAACAGACACGTCTGGACAAGTATAAAGTTCGTGAAGCTTCGGATGAGTCTGGCGAAGATCAGGAACAGGAATAAAAGTAACTTCATACAAAAAAAGAGCGACCTATGAGAATGAACCATTCATCTCATCAGTCGCTTTTTTTCGTTGACGCTCGTTGCACAATGAACCTTTAAACTCATGTCTTTTATGTTTTCAAAAGTTCTCTGAATGGAACTCTTTGCGGCGATAATCGTTTGGTGTAACGCCATTGAACTTTTTGAACATGCGATAGAAGTATGAACTGTTGGTGAATCCGGTTCTCTCGGCAATATCGGCTACGGAGTTCTCCGTCTCCACCAATAGATGCTGAGCCTTGGCTATGCGAGTTTCGTTAATCACATCGGTGAGCCCTTTCAGGGTGAGTTGTTTGTAGAGCCTGCTCACATAGATTGGCGACATGCCCAGTTCATCTGCAATCGAGGTTAGACAGAGATTAGGGTCTGCATAGTCCCGTTCAATAATGCCATTGATTCTACGAATCAACTCTTCATGCTTCAGTGTACGTTTCTCCTCAACTTTGGAACCAAGCTCATCAAACATCCGATAGAAATGTTCATGTACCTCACTGATGTCCTCAGCGTCTTTAACAGGCAGCATTAGACCATCGGAGACTGAATCAAGCGTAAGCTGATTATTCTTCTTGAGCGTATTTCGTACATGATTTAGGGTCATCGTCAGATGGGATAAAGCTAGTTGGAAGACGGTGAACGGATATGCGGCTGTTTCGCCGACAATGTCTGCATAGACTTGTTTGGCTTCTCGTGTCTTGCCTGTCATTAGATAATCGATAAGTTGTCTTTCCTTACCTGCGGGGAATGCGTATTCTTTGGTGTGATAAGCCATGATGTCAGAGGTATAGATCAGACAGCCCGCTCCCATGAACAAACGATGGAGTGAAGCTTCGGCTGATCTGGTGTAAGATGCAATACTGTCTTCCAAGGAATCTTCTTCCGTGCCGATGGTAAAGGAGATGGAGCATTTTAAATGGGTCATTACAGCTGCCTGCATCATACGTAGCAGATCTTCGATCCGGTTATGAGCAGGTTGCCCAAGTTCATGGCTTTCCTCTTTTTCATTGAAGATGAGTGTGATCAGATCACCGCCCATGTCCACAGCTTCCGCATTGTAGTGGAGATCGGCTGTCTCGGTGCATATGTTCATCATGGCGTATTTTACAAGTTGGGTCTCATCACGGTACGTTTCGCAGAATTCGGTAAAATGGTCAATACGCAGCAATACCAGCCTGGATGTACGCTGAACGTCAATAGAGGAGCCGTAGAACTTCATCCGTTCTTCCAGCATACCTCCAGTTACTGTTTCGCGGCCCTGCAGGGCCCCTCGTAGAAAATCCTGCCGTAACAAATGAAGACTGCCACGTCGCTCTGCTTCCATCACACGTAAACGAACAAGCACCTTATCAATAGGGTGATAAAGTTTTCGGGACACAAGGTAAGAGAGCAGTAACCCTGCGAAGAGAAGTCCAACACAAAACAGAACGGTATGTGTGCGCATACTCCGTATATCTGAGGTAATCAGATCATAAGGTGTTATTCTCACATAACGCCAACCCAGGTCATCGGGAGCGGTATAGGTGATGAGAGATTTCTCTCCGTCGACCTTCTCGGTAAAGTAAGCTGACTGCTCCGTATCCTGCATAATTGGCTTCATAAAAGCTTCGCTGGAGAGATTTTTCATCAATGAACGGTCGCCAAAGTCAGATAAAAGGTCTCCATTCTCATTTACGATAAAAGTTTTGCCTGGTTGATCCACAGCATTCATATTTGGACTGAGCCAATCATCCTTGATATTAACGACGACAGCATAGTTTAGCTTCGCGTTATCATTAATCGTGTCATAACAGAGATAGGTGTAGCTGTTAACCTCTGTTGCTTCGGTAGAGCCGACCTGATATGTACGCGGGATGGGCACAAAAGGTTTATAGTCATGGAAGCGTTGGAGGATGCTTGTAATCCCCTGATCATCGATCTCCGAGATGGACTGCTGCCCATTGCGCACGTTGGAACTGATATAGAATTCATTACTTTTGGAGTTATATACATAGATGGATTCGATAAAGGGAAGGGACATACGGTAGTTGTCTAGCTGCTCCATCGCCGATGTGATCTCATAGATATTTGGTTTGGAATAGAGCAGTAATGAAGAGATAGTGTAGTCCTGATAAATCTGATATGACAATGATTTTGCAGTCTCGGTCATTTTGGCCACTTCACGGCTGGTTTGAGTAAGACTGTTCATATCTGTACGATACACCTGGCGAAGAGCAATCCGATTATAGTTGACATACAAAATAGAAGAAGCCACAAGTAAGGTAGCGACGGTACTGATAATAATGCCGATCAGAATCCGTGTGAAGACCTTCTGACTGTCCTCTGAACGTTTACGCATTCTGTTTCCCCCTCAGACCTCCTATTTTGGGTGAACAACATAGAATTTCATATACATACGTGAGGCTTCATATATGGATGAGCAGAAGAACAAGAGTAACTTGAATTATATATTATGTATGCGTTTACATCAATGATAGACAGGCTGTTTTGCCTGTTTTGTCTACATAAAGTTCAACTTTCGCTGGATTGTTCACTAGGTGTAGCCTATGCACGATATCAACATTTGTGAACGGATGTGTGTGGATGTCTGTTCATTTCATGGTTCGTTCGTTTTGTTCATAGTTCATTTCGCAGAATCGTTCATTTTCTGAAGGGAAGCTTCAGTATCCGTGAGTGAAGAGAGCATCTACAATAAAAAGAGAGCTCCACCACGCAGCACCGCAAGAAATTCGGGAGGGATCGAGCCATGCTCAAAGAATTGAACAAAAACAAAATCATGTTTCTGATGCTGTTGCCCACGCTGATCTTTTTTCTGATTAACTCGTATTTTCCGATGGTCGGCATCTATTATGCGTTCACCCGGTATGATTTTGAAGGCGGATTATTTGGTAGTCCATTTGTCGGTCTGGAGAACTTTAAGTTCCTGTGGCAATCCGGAATGCTGCTGAAGCTCACAACCAACACTGTGGGTTACAATCTCGCCTTCATTATATTAGGAAACGGTCTGGCGATCTTCTGTGCGATCATGCTTAGCGAGATCCGGGGCAGGTTATTCAAAAAAATCACGCAATCCGTCATGTTCTTGCCGTATTTCATCTCATTTGTACTATTAAGTGTAATCGCTTACAACATGTTTAACTACGAGTCGGGTTTTGTGAACACGGTGCTCAAACGTTTTGAGGCTGGCCCGGTCGACATTTATAACACACCCTGGATCTGGGTGTTCCTGATCATCATCTTTTATCTATGGAAAAATCTTGGATACAGCATGGTCATCTATCTGGCCGCCATAACGGGTATCAGTGACGAGTATTATGAAGCCGCCCGAATCGACGGGGCCAATATATTTCAGCGGATCTGGTACATTACGGTACCGATGCTGAAGCCAACCTTTGTCATATTGTTGTTGTTCTCGCTCGGTAGCATTATGAAGGGGCAGTTTGATCTGTTCTATCAACTGATCGGCAACAACGGGGTTTTGTACAACGCTACAGATATTATTGATACGTATGTGTATCGTTCACTGAAAGTAACTTTTGATATCGGGATGGCAACGGCAGCTGGTCTGTATCAGTCCTTGTTTGGATTCATTTTGATCATGACCGTCAACTATATTATTCGCAAAGTAAATGAGGACTACGCCTTGTTCTAGAACGCCCGCAGGGCAGGAGGGAGAACGATCATGAACACGCCCATGAATACTCACACTCGTACGAATACTCGTCTCAGAGATTCGGAATTCACTTTCATGTTTCAACTGATTTCCTACAGCTTCATCATCATTTTATCAATCATGTGCTTGCTACCGTTTCTGTTGATTCTATCCGGTTCATTCAGTAGCAACGAGTCCATTGTGAGGGATGGTTATCACCTCTTTCCAACGGACTTTTCCCTGGAAGGTTACAAAATGGTGTTCAAATTCCCGACTCAGGTACTCAAGGCTTATGGAGTAACGGTCTTTACAACGGTGGTGGGGACTACGCTAGGGCTATTCCTCATCACGATGGCCGGATTTGTGCTCCAGCGTAAGGATTTTAAATATCGTAACACGTTCTCGTTTTTTATCTACTTCACAACCCTGTTTGGTGGGGGACTTGTACCTTGGTACATTATGCTGGCGAACTACTTCAATCTCACAGATACGTACACCGTACTGATTTTCCCGGGGTTGATGACGCCATTTCTCATTATCCTGATGAAAAACTTCATTCGCTCCGCAGTGCCGGATGAATTGATTGAGTCCGCCAAAATTGATGGAGCGAATGACTTCCGCATCTATTTCAGCATTGTGTTGAAACTGGCGATGCCTGGTATCGCCACCGTAGGTCTGTTTCTGGCACTGGGTTACTGGAATGACTGGTTTACCTCATCCCTCTTCATTAACAACCCGGATATGTACCAACTTCAATTTTATCTCTACAACACGATGAACACGATTACATTCATTGACCAGATGGCGATTGGCACAGGGATCACACTCAGTCAGGATGTGCCTACCGAATCAACCAAGATGGCAATGGCTATCGTTGTAACGGGACCGATTTTGTTCCTGTATCCGTTTGTACAACGTTATTTTGTCAAAGGACTCACCATTGGTGCAGTGAAAGGTTAGAACGTGAACACGCTGTGGGTGTCAGGCCATTGACATCATTTCCGGTCTGAAACATGGCGAGTCTGCGCTAACATATAAAGGTTCACCACAAAAAGGGAGGATGCGTATGCGTAACAAAACAATTCGGCACCTGTCTCTGGTACTTGCCCTGATGTTGTTCGCCGGGGTACTTGCCGCATGTAATAACGGTTCGGGGGGATCGACGCAAGGAAGTGAACAAGGAGGAACATCCGAGAACAAAGGCGAGAAAGTCACGCTTCAATTTTACATGCTTGGGGATGCTCCAAAAGATCTGCCTGTTATTGAATCCGAGATCAATAAGCTGGCGGAGGCTGATCTGAACGTCAATGTGAAATTCAACTACACCTCATGGACCGACTGGGATCAAAAATATAAACTGCTGCTGTCTTCCGGGCAGCCGATCGATCTGATCTTCACAGCGGATTGGACATTCTACCAGTCCTATGCCAAGAAGGGCGCGTTCCTGCCACTGGATGAAATGCTGCCTACAGCAGCGCCGGCACTGAAAGCCCATGTCCCTGACGACATGTGGAATGCAGTCAAAATCAATGACAAAATCTATACCGTTCCATCGACATGGATTGAGTATGTAACAGAGGGAATTGCATACCGCGAAGATTTGCGCGAGAAGTACAATCTTCCGAAGCCGGAATCGTTGGAGACACTCGAAGCGTATCTGGAAGGAATCAAAGCCAACGAACCGAATATGATTCCGATCGCAGACAGTAATGCCAACCACACCCACGGTATTCGTCAATTGACATCCAAGCTGGTGAATACAGCAGGTCAACTCCCATATGGACTGGATATTATGTATGACACGCCGTCCACTGTGACGTCTTATTGGGGATCGGCGCAACATCTCGAAGACCTGAAAACATACAAGCGGTGGATGGACAAAGGCTTTTTCCCGAAAAACGTACTGAATGTAAAGGATACTTCCAACTCATTGCTGCAAAATGGAAAAGCAGCTGTTGTTCTGTCTGGAGAGAACCCGAACAAATTTAATGCAGATGTCATCAAGGTACAGTCTACGCATCCCGATTGGAAACTGGCTTATTTCCCGTACCCGAATGCGAAAGGGTTTGCACAGCCGGTTCACCCGATTCACAACGGTTTTGCGATTCCGCGTAGCAGCAAAAATCCTGAAAAAGCCTTGGCCTTTTATGAGAAGCTGGTGACAGACAAACGATATAACTGGTTGACTGAATACGGCGTTGAAGGCAAAAACTTTGAGGTAGATAATGGATACTACAAGATGGTAGGCGATGCACAGACGAACGGCTTCCCGCGTGAGGGCATGAATGGTTGGGCATGGCGTAATCCGGAATTCATGCTCTATGACAAAACCTTTGATGACGTGCTGACCATGTTTGAAGATCTCGACAAAATCAAAAAACCTGATATTTATACCGGATTTGCTGAAGACTGGACACCGTACCAAGCCGAGAAGGCTGCATTGGAACAAGTGGAAAAACAATATTTGTATCCGCTTAATGTAGGTTTGGTGGCAGACGTAGAGGCTGGATTGAACACGTTCATGGAGAAGGCAAAACAAGCAGGTTTGGAAAAAATTCAGGCGGAGTACACCAAGCAGTGGCAAGAGTACTTGAAGTTAGCTGGCATTCAATAGTTTGTACTTTCCTTCATAAGAAAAGGTGCCTTCCGATTCGAAGGCACCTTTTCGATGTGGTTGCAGGCTTGTTTGAAGCCGTTGGTTAGAGGCTTGATTGGATAAAATTATAAACGGGCCTCTTCTGCGGATGAAGGACGAACGTCCTCCAGCAGGTCGATAATACTTTGAGCGCTCTCCATCGGATGAACCTTGGCGATTTCCGCCAGATGGCGTTTGCGTTTACGTACGATATCCGGATAGTGATTCAGCAACTTATTCATCCATTTGATCACTACATCGAGCGAAGTTATGGGTTCTCCCAAACCTCTTGCGGTAAAATAATGAACGTTCTCTTCTTCCTGACCTGGTATAGGATTATGGAACAACATTGGAATTCCCTTGGCCAATCCTTCGCTGCAAGTCATGCCGCCAGGCTTGGTGATCAGCAGGTCGGATACTTCCATCAATTTGTCGACTTCGTTGGTGTAACCAATAATATGAATGTTTTCTTTGCGATACATCGAGTTCTGTTCCATGCTGATCCGTGCTTTATCATTGCGTCCGAAACAGAAAATGATCTGAATATCTTCATGCCAGCGTGTCAGTAACGGATGAACTAACTTGTCACTGAGCATTCCCCAACCCCCGCCCATTACCAGTACAGTGGGCATGTTTTTGAGATTAAATCTGCTTCGGATCTCATCTCGACCGGGATGCTCCCAGAAGTTTGGATGTACGGGAATGCCTGTGACTCGAATTTTGTCTTTAGGTACGCCACGCAACATTAGTTTGGACTTAACCTCATCTGAAGAAACCAGGTAAAGGTCTACTTCACGGTTAATCCATGTCCCATGTGCATCATAATCGGTAATGACTGTGCAAAGGGGAACCTGTACACCCAGTCGCTTCAGTCTGGATATGACAGCACTTGGGATCGGATGGGTGCATACAATCGCATCGGGACGTAACTGACGCACGACGCTGCGTGTATGTGTATAGAACAGTTTATGCAGCGCCAGCGTTGTGAGCCGGTTCAATGACTTTTTATATTGATGCCTGTATACGTACCCCACGAGTTTGGGCTGGTTAGTCACCGTTTTTTTGTATGCCGTTATAATAAGAGGTGCAACCTTGGGATTTAAGAAACTTCCCAGTTCAAGCACTTTCGTCTGCACGTCTGGCGACAGCTTTCGCAAATGGCTGGACAGTGCATAGGCGGCTTGAGTATGCCCCGTACCAAAGCCTTCAGATAATAGTAATACTCTTTTTTTCTCCACGCTTGCTTCACCTGTTCCTGCTAGGTTTTTCTGAGTCTAACATATCGGCTTTAAGACCAGAATGCAACTGTTGCAAGTGCGACTAAAGTACCTATTGTAGCACCTGCCAGAACATCGGAAGGATAGTGTAATCCCAGATAAATTCGAGAGAATCCGACAATAAGAGCCACAGGCAACAATATTAGCAATAAGATCGGATCAGCGGTCATAAATGGAACCGTGACCGAAAAAATGGCAGTTGTGTGTCCTGAAGGAAACGAGTGGTCCGTCAGGGGATTACGAAACGTAATGGTATCCGGCAAGGCCAGATAAGGCCGAATGCGAGGATACAATTTTTTCGCGATGGCTACAGGAATATGGCTGACCGCAAGAGCGATACAAGCCTGAAGTCCTGTTGTGCTCCATGGAGCTGGAGCAAGCAGCCAGATTAACAAGGATACTGCAATAGAAGAAGTTGCCCCACCCAGATGAGTGAAATAATACAGCCAAAAATTCATAAAACGATTATGAAGTCGGCCGTTGATCCACATAAAAACATTTCGATCATAATCTTGAAACTTTAAGAAAAAACGGCTCATATTGGCCTCCTGCCAGTCAGGCCGCCCGTAATGGCGGCAGTATTTCCGGTGAATTTCTGCATCCGGTTTCGTCCTGATTAGTATATAACCGTTTTTCGCGAACTTGAGGTTATTTCAGGTATATGTTTATCATATTTTTAAATGTTGTCCTTTTCAAGACGAACACATGTAAAGAACGTAAAATTCATGTTAAAGAGTGGATAGATATCCATCTTAACTTTTTGACTTGAGTAAGCCAAAAAAGATACAATGATTCAACATGGCTGAAATGAGGTAAAAAAATGTGAGTTTTGTTTTAAACTTTTTGAGGTCTGTTTGCGTTATTTGTTATAGAGCCTCTGACGAAGAATAACATGCTGATGAAAAAAGCAGGGACTTTAGAAATAAAAATCAAGTAAACGGCTGAAAATAAGATATAACAGGCATGAATGCGAGGTTGTGGTATCACGAAGTGTCTATTCAGCCTTTAAAGATCACATTTCTGCTTTAGAAAGTGGAATTGGGGTTTTGACAAATGACTGAAAAGAATACAGAATCGATAAAGCAGCCAACTGATAGCAACCAAGCTTTGAAACATTGCCTGATATATTCGCGTAGTACACAAAAGAACAGGGTCATATTCTGCAGATCAAAAAAAAATAACTTGCAGAATCAGGAAGAGAAAATGCTTTAGTAAACTGGGTTTCGAAAAAAAGGGGGTAACAGAGAACGATGTTGGACGCTATATTCGTCACGATGCAGGTCATTCTGGCACTGCTAGCCGTGTACCAATTCACGTTTTCGCTGTTTGGTCTGATTAGGAAAAAGAAAAAGAAACATTATCCGGCGACAAAATCTTTCGCTGTACTCGTCGCAGCACACAATGAGGAACAGGTCATTGGTGCCTTGATGGAGAACCTCAAACAACTTGATTATCCGGAAGATCTGTATGATGTGTTTGTCATCTGTGACAACTGTACGGATGGAACGGCACAGATTGTCAGAGAACATGGGTTAAATGCCTGTGTGCGTACCAATGCCGATCTAAGAGGTAAAGGGTATGCCATCGAATGGATGCTTAAGTACCTGTGGAAATTGCCGCGTCAGTATGACGCAGTTGTCATGTTTGACGCGGATAACCTGGTTGACCGTAACTTCTTGCTTGAGATGAATGATGACTTGAACAATGGTTCGCGTGTTATCCAAGGATACATTGATACGAAAAATCCGGAGGATTCCTGGATTACTGCAGCATACGGTGTATCTTACTGGTACATCAACCGTCTGTGGCAGTTGTCTCGTCATAACTTGAATATGGCGAACTTCCTCGGAGGTACGGGGATGTGCTTCGAGACCAACCTGCTGAAGGAAATTGGCTGGGGCGCAACAAGTCTGGTTGAGGATCTGGAGTTTACGATGCGTAGTGTGCAACGTAATGTATATCCTGTTTTCAACTACGATGCCAAAGTATTTGATGAGAAGCCATTAACATTCAAAGCTTCAGCGAGACAACGTCTGCGCTGGATGCAAGGTCACTTTACAGTTGCTCGTAGATACTTCTTCCCACTGCTCTGGCAGTCCATTAAGGAAAGAAGCTTGGTGAAATTTGACCTTGCTATCTATGGAGCCAATGTCTATGTTGTATTGCTTACATTCCTCATGACTGCTGCGATGTGGGTAGACATGGCTATATTCAAGGGTCCGCACATTGCAAATATTTATGGATACTTCCCGCTATGGGTTGGATTTGTGGCTATTGGCTTGAACATCCTGACGTTCCTGTTGTCGATGGCGTTAGAGAAGGTTACCTTTGCCAAAGTTTATCTATATCTGATCCTGTTCCCGATTTACCTGTTGTCATGGTACCCGATCACGTTCTACGCTTTCTTCACGCAGAACAACAAACAGTGGAGCCACACGCAGCACACGCGTGTTGTACGTTTGGATGAGGTACAGAGCAAACAAGGGTAAGAAGCAGGCATACATGAGTTGTTGCATCTGATATAACAAATGTATAATTACGAAAAAAGTTGTGAAGATGTTGACAAGGTATTTCGTGGATGTTATAGTATTCAAGTGCGTTAAAACGAATAGCAATGGAATCACAAGTAGAAGTCCGACTTCTCACCTGATCAACACTATGTTGGCTGGTCAACGATCCCAATAATTTATGAAGTGTATACTCATGAAGAATTGTGTTGATTACAGGGATGTCGGTAGCTTGACCGGCATCCCTTTTATTTTTGTGTAACAGGATATTCAAAATGACCTGGAGGTGGACGGTTATTAGTAAAGATCACATGATTAATGATGAGATTCGGGCGAAGGAAGTACGCCTTGTCGGAGCTGAAGGAGAACAAATTGGGATTACGCCCATTCGCGAAGCACTGCAAATGGCAATTGATCTGAATTTGGATCTGGTCAATGTGGCACCACAGGCTAAACCGCCGGTGTGTCGCATCATGGACTATGGCAAATTCCGCTATGAGCAACAAAAGAAAGATAAAGAAGCCCGTAAGAACCAGAAAATTGTTGACATTAAAGAAGTATGGTTCCGTTCCAATATTGAGGAGCACGATTATCAAACGAAGCTTCGTAATGTAGTTAAGTTTTTGAACGAAGGCGACAAAGTGAAATGTTCTGTTCGTTACCGCGGACGTGAAATTGCACATGCCGCGATTGGTCAACGGATTTTGGAGCGCGTTAAGGTAGAAGTTGCAGAACTTTGTACTATTGAACGTCAACCGAAATTGGAAGGCCGCAGTATGATCATGATTTTGGCTCCTAAAGCCTGATAACATTGGAGGAGGAAACACAAAATGCCTAAAATGAAAACACACAGCAGTTTGAAAGGACGCTTCAAAATTACCGGTTCCGGTAAAGTCCTTCGTTACAAAGCTCACAAAAACCACTTGCTTTCTCACAAATCCAAACGTGCTAAGCGCGTTCTGAACGGTAACCCAGTTATGGCTGCCGGGGATGTTAGACGTTTGAAACAAGGTTTGGCTAACTTGAAAGGCTAATTCTAATTAGTACATTCCGTATGGGGGGATCGGCTACGGCCGTACACATACAACGGATACATTTATATTTATTTGGGAGGTTCTTTAATATGGCAAGAGTAAAAGGCGGTTTTGTAGTACGTCGTCGTCATAAAAAGGTTTTGAAACTGGCAAGAGGTTATTTCGGTTCCAAACACCGTATCTTTAAAACAGCAAACGAGCAAGTAATGAAATCCCTGGTATACGCATACCGTGACCGTCGCAACACGAAACGTAACTTCCGCAGACTGTGGATCGTTCGTATCAATGCAGCAGCACGTATGAATGGTTTATCTTACAACAAACTGATCCATGGTTTGAAACTTGCTGGTGTAGACATGAACCGCAAAATGTTGGCTGATCTGGCCGTTAACGACATCAATGCGTTCAACTCTTTGGCTACTGTAGCTAAAGGCAAAATCAACGCTTAAATTGTATGATACAAGCCGCCGTACCTATATGGCGGCTTTTTTACGGCTTTGAGGGGATTAGGAGATGAATCTCTGAAGGAGTAGAACGAATAGGCTATAGTCTGGAAGGGAACAATGAGACCAGACAACGAATGAATAACAGACCATGGGAATACATAAAATACGAACGGTGAAATAGTACAAAAGAAAACAGGTGAATTTCACATATCACTAAAGTTAGCGGTATGTTTTTGTTATATAACATCACATCGTTGTAACGTTAGTGTGTTAAAACGCTAAATTATTAAGCGTTTTCAATAAAAAAAGAACAAAAATATGTGATATTTGGTGATGAAACATCTGGATTTTAACACTGGTTGATTGTATAATCACCTCTAGTAGGCTAGTCCTAATTTTTCTCTCCATGTCGTAATGTTCGGTTTTTCGACAGATGATTGGATGCTTCAAGGGTGAGAATGCGCTTTTAATGTCGAAGAAACCATACATTCTGCATAAAAGTCATTCCTGCTATCTGTTGATCCGATCAATGTAGGCTGGATTGGAATGAAGGATATATCATTAAGGGGGAAAAAGAGAAATGAAAAAGATGCTCAGCTTGTCTTTGGTAATGTTGCTGGCGGTATCGGTTATGCTCGCAGGTTGCGGTAGCAAACCGAAAGAAGAAACAAATGCCGGAGGAGATACAGGTGGCACATCCACTGAAGCAAAATCCGATCTTAAAATCGGTATGGTTACTGACGTAGGTGGAGTTAATGACAAATCCTTTAACCAATCCGCTTGGGAAGCTCTGCAAGCGACTGAAACAGAAACAGGTACTGCAGTTAAATACCTGCAAAGTAAATCCGATGAAGAGTACATTCCGAACCTGAACGAATTCGTTAAAAACGGATATGACCTGACTTGGGGTATCGGTTTCCAATTGGCTGATGCAATCAAGACTGTTGCTGAGCAAAACACAGAAGCTAAACTTGCGATCATTGACAGTGTAGTTGATGTTCCTAACGTTAAATCCGTAACATTTGCTGAAGAGCAAGGTTCTTTCCTGGTTGGCGTTGTTGCCGGTCTGACTACAAAAACGAACAAAATCGGTTTTGTTGGGGGAATGGACAGCCCATTGATCAAGAAATTTGAAGTTGGTTTCAGAGAAGGCGTTAAAGCAGTTAATCCTGATGCTGAATTGATCTCCAACTATACAGGTGCATTTGACAAACCAGACCTTGGTAAAGCAGCAGCAGCTACGATCTACAACCAAGGTGCGGATATCATTTTCCACTCTTCCGGTGCTACTGGTAACGGTGTGTTCAACGAAGCAATCGCTCGTAAGAAACAAGGACAAGAAGTATGGGTTATCGGTGTAGATAAAGACCAATCCCTGGAGTTTGGTGATGAAGTAACACTGACTTCCATGATCAAAAAAGTTGATGAAGCAGTTAAGAAAGTAAACCAAGAAGTGATCGACGGCACATTTGCTGGCGGTTCCGAAAATCTGACTCTGAAAGAGAACGGTGTAGGTATTGCTGATACTTCTACAAAAAATGTTTCTGCTGACATCCTTACTAAAGTGGATGAATACAAAGAAAAAATCATCAGCGGCGAAATCAAAGTACCTACTGAGTAATTTGATCCTAGTCGCATAAGAATAAATCATCAGGGCCGGTCTTGACCGGCCTTATGATTGCAAGAACAGGAACATTTGATCAAGTCATCATAACAATTGTACAAGGTCATTGTGCATCAACGCTCCGGTAGGAGCTTTTCTTTCGTTTGCGGAACCACACTATATCAGTTATAAGGGTGATTACATGGGTGCAGCAACCCCCGTCGTTGAGTTAAAACAAATAACGAAGCGTTTCCCAGGCATTGTTGCCAACGACGCTATCAGCCTTCAGCTTCGTAAAGGCGAGATTCATGCGCTACTGGGCGAAAACGGCGCTGGTAAGTCAACGTTGATGAATATTGTATTTGGTCTCTATCAGCCAGATGAAGGTTCCATTGAAGTGAATGGCAAGCCTGTCATCATCGACAGCCCTAACCGAGCGATCGATCTTGGCATCGGCATGGTGCATCAGCACTTTAAGCTTGTACAGCCGTTCACGGTAACAGAGAACATTATTTTGGGATCTGAACCAACGAAGGGTCTCAATATTAACTATAAAAAAGCAGCCGCTGAAGTGCAGCGTCTGTCCGAACAGTATGGACTCAAGGTGAATCCGCATGCCAAAATTCATGATATCTCTGTCGGAATGCAGCAACGTGTGGAGATCGTTAAAACCTTGTATCGCGGTGCAGACATTCTGATTTTTGACGAGCCTACAGCGGTATTGACTCCTCAAGAGATCAAAGAATTGATGATCATCATGAAGAAGCTCGTAGCTGAAGGCAAGTCGATTATTTTGATCACGCACAAACTGAAAGAGATCATGGAGATCTCCGACACGGTAACGATTATTCGTCGGGGTAAAGTCATTGATTCGGTCAAAACATCGGAAACCAATCCGAATGAATTGGCAGAGAAAATGGTAGGTCGGAATGTCACATTCAAAGTGGACAAAAAACCGGCTACACCAGGAGCCAATGTGCTTGAAGTTAGTAAATTGACTGCGAAGAATAAAGAAGGTATTTCGGTTCTGAACCAACTTAACCTGAATGTGCGTGCAGGAGAGATTGTCGGAATCGCAGGCGTGGATGGTAACGGTCAAAGTGAACTCATTGAAGCCCTTACCGGACTTCGTAAAGTCGAGAGCGGTTCGATTCGTTTGGAGGGCAAGGAGCTGTCCAATCATTCTCCGCGCCATATTTCTGAATCGGGCATAGCCCATATCCCGGAAGATCGACACAAACATGGACTTGTCCTTGATTTTTCAGTGAGTGAAAATATCGTTCTGGAATCGTACTATAAAGCACCATACACCCGTAAAGGATTCCTTAACTTCGATGCGATCAAAAAGCAGGCGAAGCGGCTTGTGGAGGCATTTGACGTGCGTACACCAAGCATCGAGACCAAAGCTCGTTCCTTGTCCGGAGGAAACCAGCAGAAGGCCATTATCGCCCGTGAGGTGGATAAAAACCCTGAATTGCTTATTGCTGCCCAACCAACACGTGGTTTGGACGTAGGGGCTATTGAGTTCGTGCAAAAGCAACTGATAGCACAACGCGATCAAGGTAAGGCTGTTCTACTGATTTCATTTGAGCTTGATGAGATTATCAATGTATCTGACCGAATTGCTGTTATCTATGAAGGCCAGATCGTTGGCGAGGTGCTGCCGGAAGAAACCAATGACAGGGAGCTCGGCTTGATGATGGCGGGCAGCACCCAAAAGAGAGGTACTGCGCATGAATAACGTATTGAAATGGTTTACCCGAGATTCATTTATTTTGCCTGTCGTCGCCATTGTTATGGGTCTGATTCTCGGTGGGGTTGTCATGCTGATCGGTGGTTACAATCCGGTTGAAGCTTATGGCGCATTGTTCACCAAGGTATTTGGAGACATGTACAACTTTGGTGAAGCGGTACGTGAAATGACGCCACTGATCATGACTGGACTTGCATTTGCATTTGCATCACGTGCAGGGCTGTTCAACATCGGGGGAGAAGGTCAATTTCTCGTCGGTATGACAGCTGCAACATTTGTTGGTGTTAAGTTTGCAGGTTTGCCGATCTACCTCCATGCGCCACTGGCTTTGATTGCCGGTGCATTGTTTGGTGGTCTTTGGGCCGCGATTGCTGGTTATCTGAAAGCGGCACGTGGGGTCAATGAAGTTATCAGCAGTATCATGTTGAACTGGATTGGTCTGTATCTGGCTAACCTTATCGTTCGCCAATTCTTGCTGTTAAAAGGCGAGAATCGTTCCGTGGATATCAGTGAATCGGCTTCGATTAGTTTGACATGGCTCTCTGAACTGATGGGCAACTCCCGTGTACACATGGGGACGTTGATTGCCATTGTGATGGCTGTGCTCTTTTATATCTATATGTGGAAAACAAAACAGGGTTATGAAATCCGCGCGGTAGGCTACAACCCGAATGCGGCTGAATATGCAGGTATGCATGTTAACCGGAATATCGTAAAAGCGATGTTCATCAGTGGTATGCTTGCAGGTCTTGGTGGTGCATTCCAGGTGCTCGGGGTGTTCCAGTACCAGACTGTCATGTCGGGTTCGCCGGGAACAGGTTTTGACGGAATTGCGGTTGCCCTGATTGGTTTGAATCATCCGTTTGGGGTGTTATTGGGGGCAGTGCTGTTCGGTACCCTCACGTACGGATCTGCAGGTATGAGTTTCGCTGCGGATGTTCCGCCTGAGATTATTCGGATTGTGATCGGTTCGATTATCTTCTTCATTGCGGCACAGGGCATCGTGCGCTGGATACTTAAACCGTTCTATTCGAAGCGCAAGAAAGAGAAGGTGTTGTAGATGGACTTGTTGACAATTGGGCAAATTATCAATACGACGCTTGTCTTTGCTACGGCATTGATTTTTGCATCCCTCGGCGGAATTTTTTCGGAAAAATCAGGTGTGACTAACCTCGGACTTGAAGGCTTCATGGTCTTTGGTGCCTTTGCAGCTGGAATCGGGGCACATTATGCGCAAGAAGCGGGCATGGGTGGAACCACATCGGCCTGGATGGGTATTTTGCTTGCGATTGTATTGGGCGTACTCGTGTCGCTGATTCATGCCGTTGCGTCTATTACATTTAAGGCAGACCAGATTATCAGTGGTATCGTTATTAACTTTTTGGCAGCAGGAAGTACGTTGTACCTGGTTAAACTGTTGTTTGAAGGTTCTGGTGATTCACCGTTGGTATCAGGGTTCAGCAAGTTTGATGTGCCGTTCTTGAAAGACATTCCTTTGCTTGGAGAGGCCTTCTTCAAGAATGTATATCCAACGACATATCTGGCCATTCTGTTCGTATTCCTGACGTATTACATCATGTTCAAAACGCCATTTGGTCTGCGCCTGCGCTCTGTAGGTGAACATCCAAGTGCGGCAGATACGGTTGGTATTAAAGTGCGTCGGTATCGCTATGTTGCCGTTATGATCAGTGGTGCACTTGCGGCCATTGGTGGAGCTGCGATTACATTGACGACTACAGGTACATTCTCACACAATACGGTTTCCGGCCAAGGTTATATTGCCATTGCAGCTATGATCTTTGGTAAGTGGAATCCGATCGGTGCCTTTGGTGCGGCTGTGTTCTTCGGATTCTCTCAAGCGATCCGAAACTATGTACAGTTGTTCGAATGGTCACAGAGTATTCCCCAGGAAATTATTTATATGCTGCCTTACCTGCTTACCATTATCGTTCTCGTTGCAGCGGTTGGTCGTTCTTCGGCTCCGTCTGCCCTCGGTGAAGCGTACGATCCGGGTAAAAGGTAACAACCTTCAGCATATCAAGTTAGCTATCCAATGCTTTGTTAAAAGGGTCCGCCTTGTGCGGGCCTTTTTTGTTTTCTTGAATGCTCATCCACTTTTGCATACTCTCCCTGGTTCTCGTTCAGATACCCATATTTTCAGGTAGGGACAAAGAAACAGGCGAATCCGGTCATGGACGAATACACTGTTTTGAACGATCCGAGGAGGAGGGGAAAGTATGAAACAACAAGTTACGCGTGATGAAGCGATGAAATTAATAGGCAAAAATATTGTGGTAATCAAAAAAGACGGCACTCGGGTTACGGGAAAGCTGTTGAAAGTATCTGGCAACAAACTGGTACTGAAGCGTCTGAATGGCAAAAAAGTACGTACAAAAGCGATTCTGCCACTGGTGTTGTTTGATCTGCTTGCTATTGCCACACTGCCTTACGCTTATGGTCCTGGCCCCGGCTTCGGTCCCGGATATGGACCTGGACCGAAACCAGGCCCTGGATATGGTCCAGGTTACGGACCGGGATATGGACCTGGAGGACCTGGTGGCGGTTATGGCCCGGGCCCTGGTTTCGGCCCATATGGACCGGGTCCACGTCCACCAGGATTTTTCTAGGTCATTCTATAATGTTTTTTCCATTTCGTAGCAGCGGCTTATCATAATGTATCGAATCGCACTATATCCATTTTTTTGATAAAACTGAAGCCCTTTGGTATTGCCTTCATCCACCATGACTTTCGATCTTTTACAACCCCGAGATGCCGCAAAGCTCTCTGCTTTAAGTAACAAAGTCTGACCGTAACGTTTGCGTTGCTCTTTCGGACTAACGGCCATCATATCGACATAGAGCAGTTCACCATGCATGAGAAAATGGATGAATGCAACAGCAGCTTTGTCTGGCTCTGGCGAGACAACAAAGGTCATGCCCCTGTTCATTCGCAGGGGTATTTCTTTGCGGATTTTATTAATTTCTTTTTCACTCATATGAGATAGAGGAACAAGTTGAGTGTCAATCAGCTTCATGATGGCGCCATCATCCAGCTTGGATGTGCGTTGCCGAATCACCATGCGGAGCCTCCTTTCAGGACCAGTCGTGCTGCTCGTATATTCTATGCCCGAAGCAAGATAAAAGGTGACTGAATGAAGTGCGGGGATTAGGGCAAACTTATAGGCTGAACAGGGAGGAAGGAAGGTTCTCTGAATTTTTATGCAAAACAGGTATTGACTTATCGGTTGGAGGAATCATATAATGTTCCTAACATTTAACGAGAATATTTCATCGGCTATGAAGAGGACGAAGTTTTAAGGGCTCTTTTGCTCAGAGAGTGGCTGGAATTGCTGAAACCACCACCATAACCCCTTATATACGAGCTCACCTCGGAGCTGTTTTCCTGAAAAGCACTGGATGTCACTCCTTTCGCGTATTAGGGAAAATCGTATGTCTGCGTTACAGACAACAGGTATGGGAAACGACTATGTTCGTTTGAGCTATCGTTTTGTTGTACCTGGTAAGGTCCGTTATTGCGAAATTTCGGACAAAGTTGGGTGGTACCACGGAAGCGATAACCTTTCGTCCCTCGCAAGCATGAACTTGTTTGCAGGGATGGAAGGTTTTTTTTGTAACTTTAAATGTCAGAATGATGTAAATTCCGAGAGGAGGATGACTGATGGGAGCTCAAATTCCAGAAGTACGGTCAACAGATGAATTACGCGAAAAATGGATGAAGCCTGAGGTCATTAGCGGATCAGAAATTCTGCTGAGAAGCTTGTTGCTTGAAGGTGTAGATTGTGTATTTGGTTACCCGGGCGGCGCAGTGTTGTACATTTACGATGCAATGTATGGTTTCGAGGACTTTAAGCACGTCTTAACCCGTCACGAACAAGGTGCAATTCACGCGGCTGACGGATATGCACGGGCAAGCGGAAAAGTGGGTGTATGTATTGCTACCTCCGGACCAGGAGCAACGAATCTGGTTACCGGTATTGCAACAGCATATATGGATTCAGTACCACTCGTAGTCATTACGGGGAACGTAATCTCGAGCCTGATCGGTTCAGATGCTTTCCAGGAAGCGGACATTACCGGGATTACAATGCCAATTACCAAACACAGTTACTTGGTGAAAGATGTAAAAGACCTGTCCAGTGTAATTCATGAGGCATTCCATATTGCCAATACCGGTCGTAAAGGTCCTGTACTGATCGACATCCCGAAAGATGTATCTGCGAACAAAACATTGTTTGAACCGACAACTGAACCTGTTATATTGAGAGGGTACAATCCACGGACAGTACCGAACAAACTGCAGGTTGACCGTTTGGCTCAGGCCATTCAGGAAGCAGAACGTCCAATGATTTTGGCCGGTGGCGGTGTGGTATACTCGGGTGGACATGAAGAACTGTTCGAGTTTGTTGAGAAGACAGGCATTCCAATTACAACTACACTTCTTGGTCTTGGCGCATTCCCGAGTGGTCATGAATTATGGACGGGTATGCCAGGTATGCACGGAACGTACACTTCCAATCAAGCCATTCAAAAAGCGGATCTGCTGATTAACATCGGCGCACGATTCGATGATCGGGTAACAGGCAAGCTGGATGGATTCGCTCCACATGCCAAGATCGTTCATATCGATATTGATCCGGCTGAGATTGGTAAAAACATCGCAACGGATATTCCAATTGTTGGTGATGTGAAAACCGTACTGGAAATTGCAAACAAAGAAGTTAAGCGTGCAGAGCGTGCAGATGCATGGAGAGACCAGATCAAACAGTGGAAACAAGAGAAGCCTTACAGCTATACGGATTCAGACGAAGTGCTGAAACCTCAGTGGGTTGTAGAAATGCTGAATGATACAACCAAAGGTGAAGCGATTGTGACGACGGATGTGGGACAACATCAGATGTGGGCAGCACAATATTATAAGTTTAATCAACCACGTTCATGGGTAACTTCGGGTGGTCTCGGAACGATGGGCTTTGGATTCCCTTCTGCAATTGGTGCTCAGATGGCTAATCCGGACAGACTCGTTATCTCTATTAACGGTGATGGCGGAATGCAGATGTGTTCCCAAGAACTCGCGATCTGTGCCATTAACAATATACCGGTAAAAATTGTTATCATTAACAATCAAGTACTTGGAATGGTTCGCCAATGGCAGGAACTCATCTATGAGAACCGTTACAGCCACATTGATCTGGCAGGAAGTCCGGATTTTGTAAAACTGGCTGAAGCATATGGCGTGAAAGGATTGCGTGCAACGAATAAAGAAGAAGCGGCGCGGGCTTGGCAGGAAGCTCTGGATACACCAGGACCAGTCGTTGTAGAATTCGTGGTACGCAAGGAAGAAAATGTGTATCCAATGGTTCCGCAGGGAGCAACAATTGATCAAATGCTGATGGGGGATGCTGAGGAATGATTAGACATACGATTTCAATATTGGTTAACGATCAGCCAGGCGTCCTTCAGCGGGTATCAGGGTTGTTCGGTCGACGCGGATTTAACATTGAAAGTATTACAGTGGGTCAATCGGAAGAACCCGGACTCTCCCGGATGGTTATTGTCACCATTGGTGACGATAAAACACTGGAGCAGATTGAGAAACAATTGTACAAAATCATCGATGTCATTAAAGTGGTTGATTTCAGCCTGAAACCGATGGTAGCCCGTGAACTCGCGCTGATCAAAGTGAAAGCAGAGCCTTCCGAGCGTCCTGAAATTCTGGGTGTGGTGGAAACTTTCCGCGCATCCGTTGTAGATGTTGGTCCAGGCAGCCTGATTGTGCAGGTGGTCGGAGATACGGACAAAATTGATGCGATGATTGAATTGCTCAAGCCATACGGCATTCGCGAATTGTCCCGTACAGGCATAACTGCATTGGTACGCGGCAACGTATAAGGCTATAATGAATGAAGAGGGGACGACGGTTAGCTAACATATACAGTTGATCTTATGTGAGAGTGTCAGTCCCTTAACAGTTATAAGGTAACATTTTAGTGATGTAACGCTTGAAAAGATAGCCACACTCCCGCATTAATGGGCGGGTGTCTGAACGGATCGGATCAGACCAGAGACGCTTTCAATACTTTAAGCGAGCCGGTCCCTTGAGACACCCGCTCATTAATGAAGGGTTCTTTACAATACAAAGGAGGACTAATAAACATGCCAGTAACTACTTATTATGAACAGGACGCAGAGCTTAACGTATTGAAAGGAAAAACGATCGCGGTAATCGGTTATGGTAGCCAGGGCCACGCCCAAGCTCAAAACCTTCGTGATAGCGGATTGAACGTAGTCATCGGACTTCGTGAAGGTAAATCCTTCGACACTGCAAAAAATGACGGATTTGAAGTTCTGTCCCCGGCTGAAGCAACAAGCCGCGCAGATGTAGTTCAAATCTTGCTCCCTGACGAAACTCAAGCTTCTGTATACAAAAACGAAATCGAACCAAACCTGAAAGAAGGCGCTGCATTGCTCTTCTCACACGGTTTCAACGTTCATTTCGGTCAAATCGTTGCTCCAAAAAACAGCGATGTATTGCTGGTAGCTCCTAAATCCCCTGGTCACATGGTACGTCGTACTTATGTAGAAGGTTTTGGTGTACCGGGCCTGATCGCAATCGAGCAAGATGCAACAGGTAAAGCGAAAGAAATCGGTTTGGCTTATGCAAAAGGTATCGGTTGTACTCGCGCAGGGGTTATCGAAACTTCCTTCCGTGAAGAAACAGAAACAGATCTGTTCGGAGAGCAAGCTGTTCTGTGTGGTGGTGTAAGTGCTTTGGTAAAAGCTGGATTCGAAACATTGACAGAAGCGGGTTACGCTCCTGAAATGGCATACTTCGAATGTCTGCACGAACTGAAGCTGATCGTTGACATGATGTATGAAGGCGGACTTGCAAGTATGCGTGATTCCATCAGTAACACAGCTGAGTACGGTGACTATGTAACTGGACCTCGCGTTGTAACTGAAGATACGAAGAAAGCAATGAAAGAAGTCCTGACGGATATCCAACAAGGTAAATTCGCACGCGACTTCATTCTGGAGAATCAATCCGGACGTGCATTCTTGACAGCAACTCGTCGTAACGAAGCTGAACACCCAATCGAAGTGGTTGGCGGACAATTGCGTGAGATGATGCACTGGATCAAGAAGTAAGCATTAACTTTCAGAACATGCACTTATAAGGTATTCAAGTAAACTTAGAGCTTTAACTGGGAATAGCGGCCGTGCTTATGCGTGAGCCGCTATTGCTGGTTCAGAGAAACATAATATTACAAGTACAGGAGGTGCGAAGCGTGCGTAAAATCTATGTATTTGACACAACGCTGCGTGATGGAGAGCAATCCCCGGGAGTCAATCTGAACACTCGTGAAAAGGTGGAAATTGCCCATCAGCTCGAGCGGCTTGGCATTGACCGGATGGAAGCTGGTTTCCCGGCGGCATCTCCAGGTGACCTGGCCGCTGTCAATGCAGTAGCAAAAGCGGTCAAAAATGTGACCGTAATTGGCTTGTCCCGTTCCAGAGAGCAAGACATTGATGCGGTTAAGGAAGCGCTTAAAGGTGCACAGGACCCATGCATTCACGTTTTCCTGGCAACTTCGCCTATTCACCGCCAACATAAATTGCGTATGGATAAAGGGCAAGTCCTGGATACGGCTCGTTCCGCGATTCGTTATGCGAAGAAAACATTTTCAAAGATTGAATTCTCGCTGGAGGATGCAGGTCGTACGGAGTATGATTTCCTTGTGGAAATGGTGAATATGGCTGTCGAAGAGGGTGCTTCCGTCGTGAATATACCGGATACAGTCGGCTACCTGAGCCCATATGAATACGGAAACATTTTCAAACATCTCAAGGAGAATGTGCACGGTATTGAAAAGGTACAGCTAAGTGCCCACTGTCATAATGATCTGGGTATGGCGACAGCCAATACACTTGCAGCCATTCTGAATGGAGCCGATCAGATCGAAGGGACGATCAATGGCATCGGTGAACGTGCAGGCAACACGGCGATCGAGGAGATTGCTATGGCACTGGAGACACGTCAGGAATTTTTCCAGGCGAAAACATCGCTGCAGTTGTCTGAGATTGCACGGACCAGTCGTTTGGTTAGCCGTTTGACAGGTATGGTTGTGCCCGGCAACAAAGCCATTGTTGGAGCGAACGCATTTGCACATGAATCCGGAATTCACCAGGACGGCATGTTGAAGGAAAAAACAACGTACGAGATCATGACTCCAGAGTCCATCGGTTTGAAGGAAAGCAAACTTGTACTGGGTAAACATTCCGGTCGTCATGCCTTCCGTGAGCGTTTGATTGATCTGGGATATGAGCTGGAAGAAGAAGCGTTGAATCGTGCTTTTGCCCAGTTCAAAGATCTGGCTGATAAGAAGAAAGAAGTGACTGACGAAGATCTGCTCGCGGTAATTGAAGAGAAATTGCAGGATGCACCTGAGGTGTATAAACTGGAATCGATCTTTGTTACGTACGGTGATGAATCGGTACCAACAGCCAAAGTCCGCATTGCGACGCTTGACGGGGATACGGTTGAGAAGCAAGCAGAGGGTAATGGATCAGTAGATGCAATCTACAACGCGATTGACCAGGTGAGCGGGGAAGAGGTAACGTTGTCTGACTATTCCATCAAATCGGTAACGCATGGTAAGGATGCATTGGGTGAAGTACATGTTGTGCTGACTCAAAATCAGGTCTCGGTACAAGGGCGTGGTGTGAGCACGGATATACTGGGTGCAAGTGCACGTGCCTATGTGGACGGTCTGAACCAATTGATTGAGAAACGCAAAACATACACGAATCGTGTAAATGTGAACCTGTAGGTCTCGGTGCAGCAAGCACGAACTCTTAATTAAACTAGGAGTTGGAACTCATTTAAGTCGTTAGAATGATCGTCTTAATCTGAATGGATATAGAAGTTCGTGTGGCTTTCTTTGCTCCGTTCAGTGAGGTACGTAAAGAGTCTGACTCTCTTGTGAGGGTCAGACTCTTTTGCCTTTTATTTATATGATTATGACAGTAAAACACAGTGCAAGTTGCACGCTTAACTCTCGAATTGGCTTATGCTATCAAGCTTTTACCACGCATAAGCATTAGGTGCATGTCCACCTGGACCCGGGAAAATCTCATCCAGACGTTTGAGCACGGCTTCATCCAGAGTCACATCCAGACATTTGAGTGCGGTTTCAAACTGCTCCAATGTACGCGGTCCGATAATCGGGGCAGTTACTGCCGGGTTGGCAGCAACCCAGGCCAAAGCCACCGTATCCTGTGGTTCACCGAGATCACGACAGAGTGCTGCAAAGTCTTCGAGTTGAGTCTGCTGTTGCTCGATCCGCCCAGCGATGCCTCCGCTGCGTGTTCCTTCCAGCTTCTGAAGCGCATTACGTCCCAGTAACCCACCATCCAGTGGACTCCATGGAATGACACCGAGGCCCAGTTCTTTGGCGGCAGGCAGCACTTCCAGTTCAGGTAAACGACAGTTGAGACTATATTTATGTTGTTCGGAAACTAGGCCGAGGAAATGGCGATTCTTGGCTTCGCTTTGTGCAATTGCAATCTGCCATGCAGCAAAGTTGCTTGACCCTACATAACCGATTTTACCCTGGTGAACGGCATTCTCAAATGCGCCCCACAGCTCGTTCCACGATATGGCAGGGTCCACATGGTGCATCTGGTACAGCTCGATATGATCCGTCTGCAAGCGGCGGAGGGAACCTTCCAGATGACGTCTGATTTTGTATGCAGAGAGGCCGGCTTCGTTGTTGGGGCCGTCTGTATCATCATGCATGGAGCCATAGACTTTGGTGGCCAGAACTACTTTTTCACGTCTGCCACCGCCCTGATTGAACCAGCGTCCGATAATTTCTTCGGTAAGACCGGAATTCTCACCCCAGCCGTAGATGTTAGCGGTATCAAAAAAGTTCACGCCTGCATCGAGTGCTGCGTCCATAATGCGGAAAGCCTCTTTCTCATCTGTAGCAGGCCCGAAATTCATGGTACCAAGACAGATTCGGCTGACCTTAAGGCCTGATTTACCCAAATACGAATATTGCATGTTAACTACCCCTCCTGCGTACTGATTTGAATTCAGTTATATTTTACCCCACCGGGAGGGTCAGGAACAACTTGTGCAGGCTAATCTCTATTAGCTTATAGGTAAAATCTATTAAAGTCATAGATTGTATATCTTGGTCAAATGACCTTGGAATATGATACAAAAGAGAGAGTTAATATGAGACGTTACTTTATGAATAATTAATGAATGAAATATAAGGAGTGGACAACCCATGGCAGACGTGAAAAAAATTGCAGTTATTGCAGGTGACGGAATCGGTCCTGAAGTCGTAGCTGAGGCTGAGAAAGTTCTTAAACGTACGGAGGAAGTATTCGGTTATCGTTTTGAGACAGAGCATGCGCTGTTCGGCGGAATTGCGATCGATGAGAAGGGTACACCTCTTCCTGAAGAAACGCTGACGGTATGTAAAAGTGCAGATGCAGTCCTGCTTGGAGCGGTTGGCGGTCCAAAATGGGATAACAACAGCAAGGAGCTTCGTCCGGAAACGGGCCTGCTGGGTATTCGTAAAGCACTCGGATTGTTCTCCAACCTTCGTCCAGCTGTCGTATTTGATTGCTTGAAGGATGCTTCAACTCTGAAGCCTGAAGTCCTTGAAGGTACAGATCTGATGGTGGTACGTGAGTTGACAGGTGGTATCTACTTCGGAGAGAAGTTCAGACGTGAAAGTGCACAGGGCGAAGAGGCAGTAGATACATGCGCATATAATGTTACAGAAGTGGAGCGGATCGTTCGTCAGGCGTTCGAAATTGCGCAAGGACGTCGCAAAAAGCTGGCTTCTGTAGACAAAGCCAACGTATTGGAAACGTCCCGTCTCTGGCGCGAAGTTGTAAACCGGGTAGCACCGGATTATCCGGATGTTGTACTGGAGCATGTGCTTGTGGACAACTGCGCGATGCAATTGTTGCGTCGTCCATCCAGCTTCGATGTCATCGTAACAGAAAACATGTTTGGGGATATCTTGAGTGATGAAGCAGCAATGCTGACGGGTTCCATCGGTATGCTCGCATCTGCATCACTGGGAGAGGGCAGCTTCGGACTCTATGAGCCGGTACACGGTTCTGCACCGGATATCGCAGGTCAAGGCTTGGCCAATCCAATTGCAACGATTCTCTCGCTGGCGCTGATGTTCCGCACAACCTTTGGTTATACAGAAGGTGCAGATGCCATTGAAGCAGCTGTGTCTGATGTGTTGAACGCAGGACACCGCACGAGTGATATTGCTGTAGACAAGAGCACAGCGATCAGCACAACTGAAATGGGCGATTTGATCGTCGCTGCTATTCAAAAACAGGCGTAATTATATTACCAACAACATGGCAGCCCTTTGTTTCCAATTATGGAATGTACAGAGGGCTGTTCCTTTGTAAATTTGGCACGAAAAATCCTTATTTATAATGATTATAAAAAAATAATGTTTATAATCTTGACTTTGGGAAGTCCGGATGATAACATTTTACTTGTACTTGTTATCAAGTATCAAATCATTTTAATTACAGGAAAAGCGTTCGCGTTTTTCTTGATGATGAGCAATCCGTATGGATGCTTACATAATCCCAAAGGAGGAATTTTTAGTTATGGCAGAACGTTTGGTAGGTAGACCAGCACCGGATTTCGCAATGGAAACAGTATCGGGAGACGGACAAGATTTTGGTTCCGTTAAACTGTCCGATTATCGTGGCAAATGGCTCGTATTCTTCTTTTATCCTTTGGACTTCACATTTGTGTGCCCAACTGAAATTACAGCTTTGAGCGTTGCTTCTGAGCAATTCAAAGCTTTGGATACTGAAATCCTTGGCGTGAGTGTAGACTCCGTACACAGCCACAAAGCATGGATCAATACACCTGTAGACAGCAATGGTCTGGGTCAATTGAACTTCCCACTGGCTTCCGATATCACGAAGCAAGTGGCTAAAGATTACGGCGTTCTGATCGAAGAAGAAGGCGTAGCATTGCGCGGTCTGTTCATCATCGATCCAGAAGGCGAACTGAAATATCAAGTGGTTAACCACAACGATGTAGGCCGTAGTGTTGAAGAAACACTTCGTGTACTGCAAGCACTGCAATCCGGCGGATTGTGTGCAATGAACTGGAAACCAGGCGACACTAACCTGTAAGCCAAGTCAACTTGAACGGTTATTGTTCAAGCCCTCATCCCGTTAGGGATTGAGGGCTTTTTGCACCCTTTTGCCGGAAGTTATCACGAAGTAAATCAAAAGTGTTTGAACAAGCAGCTAAACGTGTTAATGATGTAATAGAAGAAAGTCTTCTTTTTATCTGTTGAAAGAGGAATTGATGGCCTTCAAGGCGAATAGGGTATGGAAACCCGGTAAATATTCCGGTGCTCTGCATTTATAATTTGTACATGAATGTGATACACTGATGGAACTATTCCTTTTCGGAAGTGCTGGAAGTGTACGGGATTGAATGTTTAACAAAAAAGTCCCGGCACGAATAAGGAGGGTGAACAAAAATGAGTTACTGTTGTGGGGCAAGTATGGTTGGAACGAAGGGCACGCTGAAGCATTACCGCACCCAGGTTCATAATGTTCCCCTGCTGTTTTGCCCGGTATGTCACCGGGTTGAGGTGCATTATAAAGTGGAAAATGAATATGAAATTCTCGCTGAATATGCACATGGAGACGGTGCATCCGAGATCGATTTTCAGGATTATGTAACAGAAGACGAGGATGCTATCTTCGAAAACTGTGTAAACCGTGAGAGTGAGGATGCCATGGTCATTGTGCAGCGCCAGATTGATATGGCTCTGGATTTGCTCAGGCTCGCAAAAGAAACAAAAGACGAGAAGTGGGAAAGTGAACTTAAACGTCGATTAGCTGTGATGAGTCAGCGCAGACTGAAAATTCAGCATAATAAGACCGGACTATAGATGACCTCGGATATATCATAAAGTAAAGATAATAAAAACGAAGCTGAATTGCCTGTTGGGTGAATCGGCTTCGTTTTTGTGCTTTCTTTCGAAACTAATTCGAGGTTTTTTTTAAAATAATTTCCATTCGACACTTTCTCCGATTGACTCCCTTCTATAAACTTGTCTATGATAAAAACAGACTTGCAAAAGAGGCGGAGCAAAAAAAGTTCGTGTTTGGGAATAGGAGAAGGTCACAATGGAACAAGCGTATATGATTTTCCGGATCAACTGTTGGTTACCGGGAATAGACCAGCTTGAGTTCCGGACATGCCATCCATATTTTCGGCTCAGCCCCCCAACGAAAGGGCACCGGTAATGAACAATAAAATCGGCCCTTCCTGTTTCTGTGATGATATGATGTCCGAATGGCAAGTTTATCATTTACGTGAAAAGGAGGAACCTGACATGATTAGTGAATTTCAGGATACAGTGCCTCAACCAACGGATGGATTCCCGCCTGTGCATCTGGATAACAACAAGTATGAGAATGTACTGGAGCATCTAGATAGCGGTATTATGTTGTTTGACAGTCACGGTGTATTGACGTTTATTAACGTTCAGATGGCAAAGTTGTTGGAGCTTCCCAGAAGTTTGCTCAGCGGCTGCACCCTGATGCAAATGCTGCATCATCCACAGATGAGCCGATTCAAGAAAAAGAAAATTTTACGTATCTATCGGGAAACCATCTTCCACCGTAAGCGCTATCATGAGTTGATTGATGAATATGGGAGGCATTGGCTGGTTACGGTGACGTACGGCGATCAGATGGACGGGGACTTCTTGTTTAGTGTCAAGGATGTATCTGATTATAAACAGATTGAGCAGACCGCTTATCAAAATGACAAACTTGCGATGCTGGGGCGCATTTCAGCGTCTATTGCTCATGAAATTCGTAATCCGTTGACAGCAATCCGCGGGTTCATTCAATTGCTGCGGCCTCATCTGCTGCAACTTGGCAAAGATGAGTACGCCCGCATCATACTGACGGAGATTGATCGAGCGAATGACATCATCTACGAATTTTTGAATTCTTCCAAACCATCAGCACCACAGAAGACGGTCATGTCCGTTGACTCTTTGCTCAAAGAAGTGGTCTTGCTGACAGAGAGCGAGGGTTTGATGAAGGGATGCGAGATCACGCTGGATGAAGGGGATGCCCCACTGAATGTGTCCATTGATGTCAAACAGATTAAGCAGGTTATTTTGAATATGGTGAAAAATGCAATGGATGCTATTGAAGAAGTTGGCGAAGAGCATACCGGTCTGATTCGAATATCAACTTCCACGGAAAACAAGTTCGTGGAGATCTCCATCGCCGATAATGGTCATGGGATGGACCATAACACGCTTGTGCGTCTGTTTGATCCATTCTTTACGACCAAGGAGAGCGGAACGGGGCTCGGACTCTCGGTGAGTTATCGCATTATCAAGAACCACGGTGGTACCATCTCGGTAGATAGCAAAAAAAGCGAAGGTACGCGATTTAAGATTATGTTACCCTTGGTATTTTGAGAATTATGATGACTAAAGGAGTCGGCAAATGGCCGACTCCTTTGTTTTTTGTTGGCAATTAGGGTTATAGTTAGTAATGAATGCGAATACATAAGCTCCATTAACGGAAGGATGGGAATGCGATGGATATCCAAGGAATGGAACAAATGAATCAACAATTGATGAATCATGTGGGAAAAGTCATTGTGGGGAAAGAGCATACCATAGAGTTGGTCATGACAGCGATCATAGCGTCAGGACATGTCCTGTTGGAGGATGTGCCAGGTACCGGAAAAACGATGCTTGCCAAATCGGTAGCCTCTTCATTGGACTGTACATTCCAGCGTATACAGTTTACACCGGACTTGCTTCCATCTGATTTGACAGGTATTCATTTCTTTAATCAAAAAGATGGAGATTTTGAATTCCGACCGGGCCCATTGTTCGCCAATCTTGTACTGGCCGATGAGATTAACCGGGCTACGCCGCGTACTCAATCAAGCTTGCTGGAGTGCATGGAAGAGCGTCAGATCAGTATCGATGGTTCAACGCGACAGCTGGAACGGCCATTTATCGTCATAGCCACTCAGAATCCCATAGATAACCAGGGAACTTTTCCGCTTCCTGAGGCACAGATGGATCGCTTTATGATGAAGATTCGTATGGGCTATCCAAGCAGCGAAGAGAGTGTAGAAATTCTGAGACGCACGGTGGCAAGTCGCTCTGTTGACGATTTGTCGGCGGTGATCAGCCGTGAAGAACTTTTGAAGGCACAGGATACGTATAAAACAGTGCAAATCAATGAAGATTTGCTACGATATATCATTCAGTTAACCGAAGCGACAAGGCAACATCCGGAGCTCTCGCTTGGCGTAAGTCCACGAGGGGCTCAGGCATTACTCAAGGCAAGTCAGGCTTGGGCCGCACTGCATGGCAGAGACTTTGTTTTGCCGGATGATATTAAAGTTCTGGCGGAACCTGTGCTGGCCCACCGACTTGTATTCCGTAACCGGGTCAGACAACAAGAAGGCTTGGCGGAGCGTATCATCCAGGAGCTTCTGAATCAGATAGAAGTACCCACAGAGAACCTCGCTACAAGCGGGCGCTAGTCTTATGGCATTATTATGGCTTGTCCTTGTTGGAGGCATTGTCGTTGGCATACACGGTGTATGGTTCGGACGACCTGCACTACGAAAGCTCAAGTACAGCAGACAATTCAGCAAGCTGCGTTGTTACGCTGGAGATGAACTTGAGATGGTGGAGACGATATCGAATGAAAAACGAGTCTCCGTTCCGTGGCTCAGACTTGAATCGATGATGCCTGTGTCGTTTGTATTTCGTTCCGGCTCGGGTATGGATATTAGCCAAGGCGAGATTTATCAGAATCATAAGAGCATTTTCACACTGAAACCTTTTACTCGTATTACACGCAAGCATCCGTTCGTATGTACTCAGCGTGGGATCTATCCACTCAATACAGCAAGTATGACAGGTGGAGATCTCTTTGGCATATGGCGCTCCACCAAACCAATTCCTTTACACATGTCCATGGTCGTGTATCCTTCATTAATGAATACAGAGGATCTTCCGGCGATCTATCAAGTGTGGCAGGGGGAAGTGGAAGTATCGCGATGGATCGTCGAAGATCCGTTCCTGATTCTGGGAGTTCGTCCCTATGGTGCAGGCGACCCCATGAATCGCATTCACTGGAAGGCGAGCGCACGTACGGGTGAATTACAAGTCTACAAGCAAGGATGGACAGCAGATCCGCAATCCTGGATTGTAGTCAACATTCAGGAGTCAGCAGATATGTGGAGTGTGGTTACTCGTCCGGAAAAGATTGAACGGGCACTTCGTTACGCCGCCACGGCTGCAGTGGATGCCATCGGAAGAGGGCTACCTGCAGGCTTCGCCCATAATGGTTATCATGTGGGTGGAGGTCGGGATGCACTTCGAATTGAGCCGGATTATGGTACACCTCATCTGGAGAGGCTGCTGGAAGCTATGGCAGAGACAGAGTTAAAATGTATGGTGCCGATGGAGCAATTCTTGAATGATGAAGTACGTCTGAATGAAGAAGCGCAGCAAATCCGCAGCTATCTGTTGATTACATCCTATGTATCTGCCACTATGGAGCACGAGATTGCACGTCTGCACGAACAAGGACATCGCGTGACGATTCTGCCCGTACAGGACATGAAGGGCGATACGAAGGCGGTGAGTGCATGAGGGACAGACATATAGTAACGATCAAGGCGCTCATAGCGATGTTGGCTGTCATGATGGCGGGCATATACCTTTTTCCGATATTTACGCTCGCTTCATTTTACGCAATGAAACATTTGCCGTACACATTATTCATCCTGGTTGTTCTCACGGGTTGGTTGGGGCAATTCATTCAGTATAAAATTCCGGGTTATCGCGAGAAAAGCACATTCATTCGTGGAGTAACAGCACTTGTCATAGGCCTTCTCTTCGCACTCTTTATCGGGATGATTCTCATTCTCCCGTTGCCGGATATCATCACACTGGCACTGTGCGGAGTCATCTCAGCTTATGCAGGCCTGACCTTTGAGCCAGCCTTTCATTCTGTTTTGTTATGGCGTTTGCAGATTATGGGGATAATCAGTGCGATCGTGCTTACGGTTGCTTCGAGCCAATTTGCATTCATGCAGCCATTGCAAGACTACACGATATGGATCTATATTGCTGGAGTGATCAGCTTTGCCTTCTGGCTGCTTGGACGATATATGCTACAACTGGACCGGGCAATACTCAATGACGGCAAGCGAAAATTAGTACTGCGCGATTTTGCGCGTGCGAATCATCAGCGGTTCATGTGGATGTTTATTGTCATCGTCGCCATCGGTGCTTTCCCAAGTTTGGCTGCGTGGTTGAGACCGCTACGCGACCGTTTGCTCGCATGGATCAGGGGATGGTTTGGCCCGATTTCCAGCGAGGAGCCACGACTACCCATGGACGACCCCAATCAGCCGTTAAATATACCGCAGGAATGGAGAGAGCCACCTTCCGAGCCCTCGGTCTTCTGGAACATTCTCGGATGGGTAGTGATGTGTGCTGTAGCAGGAGCAATCCTGTGGCTGCTTCTCAGGTTGGGGAAAAAGGCGATAAACAGACTTATGGATCGATTCAAGGGAATATTGCAACCCGGTGAAAAGAAGGTAGAACCACGGACGGAATATATGGATTTCAGTGAGACACTTGAGGCGCCGGCAAAAATCCGAAAACCTTGGTTTCGGAAGAAAGAAGCGCCACCAGTACAGGATGCAGAACGTATCCGATATTACTATCGGACATGGATGGACAGGGCCACTCACCGAGGCGTGGGAATACAGGCGACGCAGACTCCGCTGGAGGCTGCACAAACCATTATTCAGAATGGTGTGAAGCCGGAAGAAGATGAGCTGTCCAAGAGACTGCCAGATACGTATAATGCCATTCGTTACGGAGAGAAAGCTCCTGATGGCGACGATATGGTTGAGATTGATCGAATCTGGAAATCTTATCGAAGTAAATAAGCCCGGAATCCCTTTACTTTTCTTGTCACGTTCAAGTATCATGAGAGGAATACACAAGTTGGTCAGAAAAGGAGCAGACATTAATGAAGACAAATCATTGCAAAATAGTAGATTGTACGATCCGTGATGGCGGATTAGTGAATAATTGGGACTTTAGCGTGGACTTTGTTCAACAGCTGTATGCTGGATTGAATGAAGCTGGCGTTGATTATATGGAAATTGGATATAAAAACTCTCCGAAGTTGCTTAAAGGTGCCGAGGAAGCAGGACCATGGCGTTTCCTGAACGATGATTTCCTGCGTAAAGTTATTCCTCAAAAGGGCAATACCAAACTGTCTGCACTGGTTGACGTAGGACGGGTGGACGAGAATGATATCTTGCCTCGCAGTGAAAGTATGCTGGATCTGATCCGGGTTGCTTGCTACAGCAAAGATGTAGACAAGGCACTTGCACTGGTTCAAACATTCCATGATCGTGGATATGAAACAACACTGAATATTATGGCCCTCTCCAATGTTATGGAGAATGAGTTGCTGGAAGCATTTGAATTGATCAAAGAAAGCGCTGTGGATGTTGTCTACATTGTAGATTCCTACGGTAGCCTGGACCATAATGATGTGAAATACCTAGTAGAGAAGTTCAAGACCCACTTGCCTAACAAGCGTCTTGGCGTTCACACACATAACAACATGCAGCTCGCGTTCTCCAACACATTGGTTGCGGCAGAACTCGGAGTCGAACTGCTTGATGCTTCTGTATATGGTATGGGACGTGCGGCAGGTAACTGCCCAACGGAATTGCTCGTAGCTCATCTGAAAGGTACGAAATACAATCTGCGCCCAGTACTCGGTGTATTGGAACAGTTAATGGTACCCCTCAGAGAAAAAGAAGAATGGGGCTACATTCTTCCATACATGATTACAGGTACATTGGACGAGCATCCACGTTCGGCCATGGCGCTTCGTTCATCGGAAGACAAGGACAAGGTTGTTGATTTCTATGATAAATTAACAACACCTGAAGTGAATTTTGATAAGTAATATAGTCTTAAATACAGTTGCAAACTAGGGAAACATGGACTCCACCTGGAGGTCCATGTTTTTTTAGTTCTTAATGCCTTGTTTTTCTCCATTTTTATGAATAAATATTCCTAGGAGTAACTATTTTTTAGTTCACGTATACAGAATTAAATGTTATTATGTACCAGATAGCATGTGTATGCATGTGAATTGAACGTTGGTAAATATGTTTTTGTCGAATTGTGTAGCAGGCTTGGCAAGTTTCGTTAATGTAATTCAGGATAGGTGATCCCGGGAAGGAAAACACGGCATGAAGGTTAATCTGCAAGATCAGAGAAAAATTGGTTGGGTCGCTGTATGCGGCATATTGTGTTTCCTCGCAAGTCAATGGTTTCGTTCTTCTTCAAGCTCTGATCTGATCATATCGGGTTACCCTGTTTTGACACTCTTGGGTGGATTCGCTGCGGCGGCGGCTTGTATCGGCATTTATAATCAAAGCTGGTTGTTTCGGACACAGAAGCTGACTCTTCGAAGAGTGTTATTAACAACACTCTTTTTATTGATTGGTCTATTTGAGCTGGTTCATATCGTGTCATTTGCAGAAGAGATTCCAAACGGGGCAATGATGGAATCAGAATTCTCCTTGATGATGTCAACGATGGGATCTTTGGTTTGTTCAATAGGTTTGCTGCTCGTGTATACCTTAAATGAGAAGGAAATTGCATTACCACGCAAATTTTTACTGTTCAGTGGTACATTGGGTACCTTTGTTATTTTATACATACTGGCTATTCAGGAATGGAGCATGTTGCCGAACATGCTTGAGGGTGAAGTTCTCGGTGGAATTTTCACCCGGGTTCATTTTATGGTCGGATTACTGTATGGCCTTATTGCCGTTATTTTGTTTGTCCAGTGGAAAAAAACCAAAGATGGTGACTTGCCATCCATTCTATGCGGCATCCTGTGTTTCTTCTTTGGGCAATGTTATTTTGTTTTCGCAACAGGGGTGAACGATCTCAATCTACTATTAGGATTGCTCAGTAACTGTATGGCCTATTTCTTCATCCAAAAAGGGCTGTATACGTCCGTAGTGGATACGCCGTTCCTGCAACAGCAGGTTGCCGAAGCCAAGATGAACTATATTGCTCATCATGATGATGTGACGGGGCTTCCAAACCGTCGTCGCCTTTCACAGCGGTTAAAAATGATGATGGATGATGCCGTGGTGCAGGAACAGCTTGTTGGTGTGCTGGTCCTGAATATTAATCGGTTCAAGACGATCAATGATTCGCTCGGACAGCAAGCGGCCAACAGGGTTCTGCGTCAGGTAGGTCAACGTCTGAAACATTCGTCACTTCCAGGGGAAGAAGTATTCGGCTTGGGAAGAGATGAATTTGCATTAACGATGACAGATTTCAGTACAACGGATACAGCGTTACGGCGCACAAGATCCATACTGCAACTTTTTGAGAAACCGGTCCTGGTTGACGGTAATGAGTATCATCTTACACTTGGAATCGGTATGGCGATTTTCCCACACGATGGTGAGTCACCACAGGAGATTATTCAGAATGCCGATACAGCGCTACATAATGCCAAAGAACAGGGCATGGAATTAAATCGTTATGCCCATGCGATGCAGATGAAAGCTCAGGAGCGTTTGCAGCTTGAGAACGATCTGCGCAAGGCGTTGGATCGAGGTCAGTTCTACCTGGTCTATCAGCCGCAGGTAAATCTGCAAAGTGGGCTGATTGTCGGCATGGAAGCACTGGTACGCTGGCAGCACCCGCAACGGGGCTCGGTGTCTCCAGCGGAATTCATTCCCTTGGCAGAAGAGAGTGGGCTGATTGTGCCGCTTGGTGAATGGGTGCTTCGTGAAGCTTGTGCCCAGAACAAACTATGGCAGGAAGCCGGTTATCGTAAACTGTGTGTATCGGTGAATCTGTCCATGAGACAGTTCAGACATTCTCATCTATTGGACAATATCAATGGTATTCTCAAGGAGACAGGGCTTGAGCCTGTATGGCTAGAACTGGAGATCACGGAGAGTATGACATTTGATAAAGATCGGGCATTCGAGCAGTTGCGTAAAATTAAAGAAATTGGTGTGCATATCAGTATTGATGATTTTGGAACGGGATACAGCTCGTTGCATTATCTGAAGGACCTGCCGATTGATCGGCTCAAGATTGACCGTTCATTCGTAAATGAAGTCATGGAGGACAGCAATAACGCTGCGATTGTATCCACCATTACTTCAATGGCGCATCATTTACATCTGAAAGTGACAGCGGAGGGTGTGGAGAACGAAGATCAGATGGTCTTTCTTCGCAATCAACATTGTCATGAGGCTCAGGGGTATTTTTTCAGCAAACCGATTGAGGCCGCAGATTTTGAAAGGCAGTTCTTAAGAGATGTGGATAAACCCACAGGATAGCGAACAGCAGGGGCGCGTGAGTACTCCTGCTTTTTTGTGTGGATGTATAATGAAAAAAATGGTAAATATGACTTGCATGCTATGGAGGTTCATGGTATATTATTATTTGTAAAATCAATGTTAACTTCCTAATGGAGCTTAACTACGAATCGTCATTCATGCGGGTGTAGTTCAATGGTAGAACTTTAGCCTTCCAAGCTAATAGCGTGGGTTCGATTCCCATCACCCGCTTCATTAAGCAGTACCAAAGCCCTTGCGATGCAGGGGCTTTTTCTTTTGCCCTAAAAGAATCTGGGTGTAATAGCGATCAGGATGATTGTTCTGTTATTGGAGTGGTGAGTAAGTAAGTATTCTTTAGTTTAATTTATATAACCTTTGCTTTTTTACAATGATCTGGTACAATAACGGAGAAATTGATACTACACATGAATGAGAGGTAACCATACGTCCCATGAAGTAAAACACATGAATTGAACCCCAGTTAACTGCAGACGGTTGTATAACGCAGTCAGCCAGAGCGGCTGAGCAATGAGGGGATTCGTGTGTCCAAATTCAGCTATGGGATCAGGTGTGGAACCAGTAAGCCTTTGAGGTTTACGTGTACCCTGTATTTGGGGTTTCTTTGTTCATGCCGTAGCTTACCTTAGTTCTGTCTTTGAATGCTTGATCCAACCCTGAATTGCCAAACCGCCGGCTGATGCCAGCGGTTTTTTTGTTCAGCAAAAAGGATGCAGGAAGGATGAGGCCTCATGATGACATTGGTACGCTTACATGAAGTATCAAAAGAGTGGAACGGCAAAGAATTGTTTACAGGATTGAATCTGGAGATTAATGAGGGCGAGCGGCTCGCCATTCTGGGTCGCAACGGATGCGGCAAGACAACGTTGTTAAGCATCATTTTGGGTGAAGAGCATGGTGGTGGACGGATTGAACGTCATATCCCGCAGCAGGAATGGGGGTTCATGCGTCAGCGCTCAGAGATTGAGACGGGGATGAATGTTCTGGATGCGGTCCGACGTGAGAGCGGTCAGATCTATGAAGTGAAACGGGAACTGGAAGAACTGGAACAACGCTTGAGCATCAGCAGTGAGGCTGATGATGAGCTGCTTGCAGCCTATACGCAAGTGACAGAGCAGTATGAACAGTTGAACGGTTATATGTGGGAGACCGAAGTAGAGAAGGTGCTGACACGCCTTGGATTGTCCGGAGAACATTGGAACAGACCCTATCATTCCTTAAGCGGTGGGCAAAAAACAAAGGCCCGTTTGGCGGGTCTGCTTGTCAGCAAGCCCAAATTCCTGATTCTGGATGAACCGACGAATCATCTGGATGAGGGAAGCATGCGCTGGCTTGAAGAGTGGTTGTCTTCATATGAAGGAACGCTGTTATTTGTATCTCACGATCGTACGTTTATTGATCAGGTAGCCACAGGGGTCATTGAGTTTAGTGCAGAGGCTCTGACCAAATACAAGGGCGGATACTCCGACTACAAGATCCACAAAGAGCGTGAATTAAGGGAACAGGAAACGATCTACCGCAGGCAGGAGTTGGAACGTAAGGCGCTGGAAGAGACGATTCGAAATTATCAGGAATGGTTCCATAAAGCGCATAACTCAGCGACCGATGTGGAGGTAAAGATCACCCAGAGCTTTTACAAAGCCAAAGCCAACAAAAATATTTCTCGTTACCATGCGAAACAAAAACAGTTGGAGCGGTTGGAAAAGGAACGGGTGGATAAACCTCGTGAAGCTGCCAAGTTGAACATGGAACTACAGATGAGCACACTGGCTGCACGTCAGCTGCTTGCGCTGGAAGAGGTGAGTTTTTCGTATACACGTAACCAGCCACTGCTGCGCGATCTTCGAATTACTGTGGAACGCGGAGATCGGCTTGCTGTACGAGGCCCTAATGGAACGGGCAAGACGACACTGCTGAAGTTGATGATTGGTGAACTGGAACCTTCGCAAGGCAAGGTAACACGGCATCCACAGCTGAAAATCGGTTACTTTTCACAGGAACTGGAAGGACTTCCCGAGAATCAGACGCTTCTGGATAGCTTGCTTACCCTTCCATCCATGACACAAAGTGCGGCACGGACCATTCTTGGATGTTTTCTGTTTTCCAGAGATGATGTATTCAAGCGGATCGGAAATTTGAGCATGGGGGAAAAGTGCAGAGTAGCCTTTCTAAGGCTATACTTTGGCGGAGCGAATCTGCTGGTGCTGGACGAGCCGACGAACTATCTGGACATCGATACCCAGGAAGTCATGGAGAATGTATTGAAACAGGCGTCAGGTGCTTTGGTGCTTGTATCCCATGACCGGATGCTAACGAAGACACTCGCGAATCGGTTGTGCGATCTGGAGGCTGGAGGCACAGCAACCCTGTTTGAAGGAGGTGTATCCGATTGGGAGCAGTCCAGCAAACTTCGGGAAATGGCGTTGGAGACCCGGGAATCCGATGATGAGCGATTGCGACTTGAAATGCGATTATCCGAATTACTTTCTCCTGTGAGTACTGCTGGGAAAGACAGTCTGACACTGCCCGAACATACGAATGAACGAGCAGCCGAGGCAGCGGAGATTCGAGAAATCCAGCAGCGCTTGAGACAATTGAAAGATAAGGGTGCAAGCATAAATTAGAATATGGACGACTTGCTATTTCGATCTATTTTGCATATAATTATGAACGATCATCGATCATTGCATCGATATAGGTAAACTAAGTAAACGTGATGATGGAGATAAGTAAGCAGTGCCTCTGGACAGGGAGGAAGCGCCGTAGATTGAGAGCGTTTCTGTAGAACAAGGCTGCCGAAATTCACTCCGAAGCGGTTCCCTGAACCTGTTTGTGTGTAAACACAGAGACAACAGTAGGGGCAAACGGTTAACGGTCGTTATTCCGTACAAAGTGAGACAGAACAAGTTGCAGACCGAAAGGGTTGTGCAGCAATGGATGTCTAACAAGGGTGGTACCACGGTCTTTTCGTCCCTTCAGGGGAGAGAAGGCCTTTTTTTGTTGCAAAAACACCACAAAAAGGGGGCAATTACACATGAAAGAACGTTTAGAGGCATTGAAGATCGAAGCGCTGGAGCAGTTGTCTGGTGTCAGTGATCCGCAGACGCTCAGTGATCTGCGTGTGAAGTATTTAGGGAAAAAGGGTGCATTGACTGAAATTTTGCGCGGTATGGGTGCGCTTAGTGCGGAGGAACGTCCAGTTATTGGTCAAGTAGCCAATGATGTTCGAGCTGCCATTGAGGAAGTCATCGACAGCAAGCAGGATCAGTTCCAGAAGGAAGAGACAGCGAAGCGTCTGCAATCCGAGAAAATTGATGTGACCCTGCCAGGACGTCGTGGACGTCAAGGCGGACTGCACCCACTGACCAAAGTGGTACAGGAGATCGAAGATATTTTCATCGGTATGGGATACCGCGTTGCGGAAGGTCCTGAAGTCGAAATGGATTATTACAACTTTGAAGCGTTGAATCTGCCGAAGAATCACCCGGCGCGCGATATGCAGGATTCCTTCTATGTTACAGAAGACTTGTTGATGCGTACCCATACATCTCCGGTTCAAGTACGTACCATGCAGAGCATGAAGGGCGAAGTGCCTGTCAAAGTCATCTGCCCAGGTAAAGTATACCGCCGTGATGACGACGATGCGACGCACTCTTTCCAATTCAACCAGGTCGAAGGATTGGTTATCAGCGAAAACATTCGTATGAGCGATCTGAAAGGAACCCTGCTGCAATTCGTGCGCGAAATGTTCGGTTCCCACACGGAAATTCGTCTGCGTCCAAGCTTCTTCCCGTTCACGGAGCCAAGTGCGGAAGTGGATGTAACTTGTGTACAATGCGGCGGCAGCGGCTGTCGGGTATGTAAACAAACAGGCTGGCTCGAAATTCTGGGCGGCGGTATGGTTCACCCGAAAGTGCTTGAGATGGGCGGTTATGATCCGGAGAAATACAGTGGTTTCGCATTCGGAATGGGCGTAGAACGTATCGCGATGCTGAAGTATGGTGTTGATGATATCCGTCACTTCTACAACAGTGATCTGACCTTCCTGAAGCAATTCGGACGGCTGTAACTTTACAATAAATAGATCTGCATTCATAGAGCAAGCGTTAGGAACGGCAACACCAATTTATAGATGAAGGAAGTGAACGTCCATGAGAGTATCGACAGATTGGCTGTCTGATTATATTTCCCTTGAAGGTGTGACGCCACAGGAATTGGCGGAGAAAATCACCCGTGCGGGAGTCGAGATTGATGTAGTGGAGAACCGCAACAAGGGCGTGAATAAAGTTGTTGTGGGTTATGTGAAGAGTAAGGAAAAGCACCCGGATGCAGACAAACTTAATGTATGTGTCATTGATGCCGGCCAGGAAGAAGATCTGCAGATCGTGTGTGGTGCGAAAAATGTGGATGCTGGTCAAAAAGTAGTTGTAGCTCTGGTTGGAGCGAAGCTCCCTGGTGGATTGGATATCAAAAAAGCTAAACTTCGCGGTGTTGTATCCCTTGGCATGATCTGTTCCGCTAAAGAGCTGGGCATGAACGATAAATTGCTGCCAAAAGATCAGCAGGAAGGTATTCTTGTACTGCCAGAACAAACGGAGATTGGCACGCCAATCAGCCAGGTTCTTGGTCTCGACGACCATGTGCTTGAACTGGACCTTACCCCGAACCGTTCCGACTGTCTCAGCATGCGTGGTGCAGCTTATGAAGTGGGTGCCATCCTGGGACGTGAAGTGAAGCTGCCGAGTCCCAAAGACCAACTGGTTGAGGTTGGTGATGCGGCTGCGAATCATATCTCGGTAGAGATTAAGGCGCAGGAGCAATGCAGTCACTACGCAGCTCGTTATGTAACCGGCATTAAGCTGGGGGCTTCCCCGCTCTGGATGCAAAACCGTTTGATGGCTGCAGGTGTTCGTCCAATCAACAATATCGTTGATATCACGAATTATGTCATGCTGGAATACGGTCAACCGCTACATGCATTTGATGCGGATAAGCTGGATAAAGGCCATATTGAAGTGCGGATGGCTAACGAAGGCGAAACGATTGTTACGCTGGATGGACAGGAGCGCAAGCTGGAGCCGCACATGTTGCTTATTACGGATGGCGTGAAGCCAGTAGCCATCGCTGGGGTTATGGGTGGAGAGAATTCCGAGGTATCAGAAGGCACAGTGAATCTGTTGCTGGAGTCCGCCAAGTTCGACGGCGGAACCGTTCGGAAAACGTCGCGCCAACTGGGGCTGCGTTCCGAAGCAAGCATGCGTTTTGAGAAGGAAGTGGATCCGGGTGCAGTCATTACAGCTCTGGATCGTGCGGCTGAACTGATTCAGCGTTATGCTGAAGGTGAAGTGCACCAGGGAATCGTGGAAGCTGGAGCAGAAGCTGCAGAGAAACGTGTAATTCAATTGTCGCTGGACAGACTGAATCGTTATCTGGGAACAGATCTTTCATTGCTCGAGGTGAAAACCATCTTCGCTCGCTTGCACTTTGCATGTGGTGATGCTGATCAAGGATTGCTGGATGTGGAAGTACCAACACGCAGAGGGGATATTACGCTCGATGTAGACTTGTTTGAAGAGATCGCGCGTCTGTACGGATATGACAACATTCCAACCACATGGATTGAAGGACCGACGACTCCGGGTGCTTATACACGCTCTCAAGCGATGCGTCGCACCATTCGTGGATTACTCTCAGGTAGTGGCTGGCAGGAGATGATCAGCTACTCCTTTGTACACCCGGATAAAGCAACACTGTTCCCAGCGTTGACACAAGGCAGTAAAGCCGTGAAGCTCGCGATGCCTATGAGTGAGGACCGCAGTGTGCTTCGTACGAGTATTTTGCCGCAAATGCTGGATGCAGCGGTGTACAACATGAACCGCAAACAGGACTCACTGGCTGTATTTGAAGTGGGCAATGTGTTCTTCACTGAAGAAGACCAGTTGACCAAGCAACCACATGAGATTCCGGTACTGGGCTTGTTGCTCACTGGGAATCGTGCAACTCAGCAGTGGAATGTTGGAGCGGAGAAAGTGGACTTCTTCGATCTGAAAGGTGCGCTTGAGCATCTGTTCGCCTATGTGGGTCTGGAACAACGCATTCGCTTGGTAGCGAACAGCCCTGAAGGATTCCATCCGGGACGTTCCGCATCGGTTTATCTGGAAGGAAAGGATGGCGGGGAAGGTAAATTGATTGGTACGCTGGGTCAATTGCATCCGGAACTGCAACAACAGTATGATCTGAATGATGTATACATCGCAGAGATTGCGCTTGAATCAATCTACAGTGAAGCGGACGCTGATATTCGTTATCGTGAACTTCCGCGTTTCCCGGCCATGGAACGTGATATCGCGGTTGTTGTGAATGAGGATATCGAAGCAGGGGATATGCTGCGCGCCATTCGTGAATCTGCAGGTGAATTGTTACAAACCGTACAGGTATTCGATGTGTTTACTGGCAGCAAACTGGGTGAAAACAAGAAGAGCGTGGCGATGGCACTGGTGTACCGGAATCGTGAACGTACACTGACTGATGAGGAAGTTACTGAAGTTCACGCCCGTGTAGTGGCTCGTCTGGAAGAGCAATTTGGAGCGGAATTGCGTAAATAGGACAGAAGAAGATTTTTTGAACAAAGATTAGCAGGAATTGTTTGAAGTCACATCGAATCCTTAGCATTAGAGGATCGATGTGACTTTTTTGTGATTACAGCTTAGAATCAACATACAGACTTGAAGGAGGGCACAACTGTGACTACACCTGACCGTACACGCGTCACCGTAGAGATCTACGGGACTTCCTATAAACTGGTTGGCAGCAGTGCCGACTATATGAAACAAGTAGCTAACCTGGTAGATGAGCGTATGAGCGCGATCTCCAAGCAAAATTCCCGTCTGGATACTCCGCGTATTGCGGTACTGGCGGCTGTACATATGGCTGAACAGTCTCTTCAGACTCATGAAATCCGGAATGAACTGAAGATGCTTACTGGAGAACGTACAGAACTGAGAAACGAATTGAATCGGTTAAACGCCATACAAAATGAACATCAACAAGAATTGGAACGTCGTGATCAGTCTCTTGCTGAATTGCAGAAGCTAAAGCTCGAAGCAGAGCAGGCGTTGCAAAAGTCCGAAACGGACAAAAATTCAGAGATAGCCAAGTTGAATAAGCTGCTGGAGCAAGAACGCGCTCAAGCAACGGAGCGAGTGCAGAAATTGCAGGCCCAAGCGACGGCACAACTGAAGGAAGCAGAAGCCAAGGGAACGAAACAGCTGAAGGAAATGGAAGAGAAAGCGGCTAACCAGCTTAAAAATGCACAGGCACAGGCTGCTTCCCAGCTCAAAGAAGCTCAGAACCGTTCTGCAGCTGAATTGCAGCAGGCGCAGGCAAAAGCTGCGGCGCAATATAAAGAGTTGCAGGACAAGACTGCAGCTCAATTGAAAGAAGCCGAAAGCCGTGCCGTTGCAGAACGTCAACAGATTGAAGCCAAGGCTGCGCAACAGGTTCAGACAGCCAAGGAAGAAGCCGAGTCGGCCATTTTGTCCGAGTTGGAGCAGGCAGAGAGCAATCTGAAGAAAGCTGAGGAAGAAGCGGCACTGCGATATCATGAACTTCAGCAACAGATGGAACTTCGTCTTCAACAGGCTGAAGAAAAAGCGCTGCAACAGACACAAGAGCTCACGGATCAGGCGAATCAGGAACGGGCTGACTTGCAGGAACAAGCGGAGCAGAAGCGCCTGACTGAGATAAATCAGTTGAATGCGGAGTTCAAGGCGTTATCCGAGCAGTTGGAACTCGAATGGATGGAGAAAGAAGCAGCCCTCGAGGAACAATTGCAGCAAGCCAAGGAAGCAGCAGCATCCCAGGCAACAGAAGCGGCATCGGCTGCAGAGTCCATACTGCAAGAAGAACGGGGCAAGCTTAAGCAGCAACTTGAGGAACAACGTAAACAGGCGGAGACTCGACTATTAGATGTCGAAGAGCAATTGGAAGAAGTGATGACCCAGCTCATCAGTGCACAGGATGTGGTTGCGGAGCAAGAACAGCAGCTTCAGCACGAGCGTGATCAATTGGAAACGTTGCGTCATGAGTATGAGGGTCGTAAACAGGAGCAGGAAGTTCAGGCTCGCCGAATCACGGAACTGGAGCAGCAACTGGAACAGTTGAAAGAGGATCGTTCCCAGTTACAGGAGCTTCTCCGTGAAACGGAGCAGGCTGCTCAGCAATCTCGTGATGCACAGCAGCAATGGAAGCAGAAGTATAATGAAACTGTTGATAGAGAAGCCTCTCTCACAGCCCAGCTACGCAAACTTCAGGAGCAACACGCACAGCTTGAACAGGAAGCCCAAAAGCTTCGTGAGGCTGAAGTGAAGTCGGAAGAGGAACAGCGTAGGCTGCATAAGGTGCTTGAACAGGCTCATGCTGCGGTGCGTACATTGCAGCATGAGATCAGCACACTCACGGAACGTGAGCAGTCCTGGAAAGACCTTGCTGAGCAGCGATTGGCTGAGATCGGTGACCTGGAGAATCAGATTCTCGAAGTTGCTGAACAAAATGAAACGCTGGAGTCTGGTGTGCAATCTCTTCATGATGAATTGTCCGTGGTGAAGGAAGAATCTCGTTTCAATCATGAGGAGGCTGTGCATTATCAGAAGAATGCAGAGCTTTTGGAAGAGAAGTGCAAACAGCTTGAAGTTGAGCTAAATGGGGTCCGGGAAGAGTTGAACCGACTTCAGGATAGTTATAAACAAATCCGTAATGATTACAGTGATGCATTACAACGAGAAGAGAATTACAGTTCCAAGCTTGATGAATTGAGTAAGGAGAAACAAGAAATTGTAAGTGCGCTTGAAGAAGCAAGACAGTCTTCAGCGAAACTGTCCGAGCGCTACTCGGAGCAAGAGAGCCGGTTAGCCCAGACCGAAGAAGAAGCGTTGGAGTGGCAGATCAAACACGAAGAGTTGTCAGTCAAACAGGCCGAGTTGTCATCCCGCCTAGAGCAGTTGACGAGACGTGAAGAAGAACTCCGCTCAAGCGTTGAACAAGCAGAGCAGAACGACCAGGTGTGGCAACGCCGTGCAGAAGAATGGGCGGCTCAGGAACAATCCTGGCAGGAACGCTGGGCTGCGCTTGAGAATGAACTGACGGTATGGAAGAGAGAAAGTGCGGCAAGTAGCGAGTTGCTGGAGGGACTGGAGCAAGAACGACAGCAGCTGGACCAGTTACGGGCAGAAGCGACCCAGGAGAAACAGATCATGGAAAATGAACTGCTTGAGATGGGGGAGCGTTACGAACTAGCGGCCAATCAATTACGTTTGTTACAGGTTGAACGCGAAATGGAGCAGGAAAAGGCAGAGCAGCTGAATACGGAATATCGTCAGTTGCATGATGAATATACGAAATTGCAGACGGAATATAACGAATGGATTGAATTGATTGAACAGGACCAGACCTAGCGGATTGATTGTAGCAGAACTGGCTCGTGTGCAACGCACTCTGGTACAATTTGTTATACTAAAGAAGGAGCTCCCGTCGCTGCGGGGGCTCCTTGTCTTGAATACTATTCTTCAACGATAATTTTGGAGATCATGCTGCTGTGTCCGGAACCACAGAAGACCGAACAGGACATTTCAAATTCACCGACTTTGTCCGGGGTGATCACTTTGGAACTATTTCTGGTGTCGAGCGTAAGATTCAGCTCAGGCACGAGAATACCGTGGTTTCCGTTTACATTTTCATAAACAATCTTAACCGGGACACCTTTTTTAAGATGGTACTCGGGTTGATCAAATTTGTAGTTGCTTGCCTTGATGACCAATTCTTCACTGGCTGTAACGCCAGCATCCGACCCGTTGCTGTCAGAGTCTGCGGACTGATTCGCTCCTCCGCATGCAGCGAGGACCAGAATTAACATACAGGCAGCAAGCCATGCTATGCCTCTCTTCATCATGTGCCTCCTTAGGGTAATATGGGTAAAATGTGAATGATTGCTCCAGTCATCATACCGCAATATGTGGATGCCTGTACACGCAGCGTATGTCGTTTTTTTGAAAACTGTATGTGTTTGTTGCACTATCGTTATGGCCCGAATGAAATAAACCTCTTCCGGCAAAGGCCTTCAGAGGTTTAGGAGTATTCATGCACACGAAAAGGAGAAACTGATATTAGCTTTTGGAGCTTCGTCCGGCATCAAAAGGGGTGGAAACCGGAATGAAGAGATCGATAATCCCGATAACCAGGGCGGCCAAGATGGCACCGAGCAGGCTGACCTCAACATGATCGACAACATATTGACCTAGCCAAATCACCAGTGCGCTAACGATAAATCCGACAATACCGCGACCAAAGGGGTTGACCCTTTTGCCGAAGATACCTTCAACGATCCAGCCGAGCAGGGCAATAACGAGAGCAAGCAACAGAGCGCTCCAGAAGCCTCCAACGGCGAATCCGGGAACGATCCAGCTGACCACCATTAAAACAATTGCGGCGATAACAAATCGCACAACATGTCCCAGAAAATTCATGGTGTTTACCTCCTTTTATTCGGATTGAACTGAGCAGGGCATCTCTAAGGCTTTGGAGAGGTTGCACAATCCTGACACCTGTAGTTTGTGGTGCTATGGTTGAAGTTATGTGTGGAAGGATTCGTTAAATAGCGCAAGAAAGTTTCTTTCGTTATAATACAGATATAGTTTGGAAGGAGTTGTACTCTTGGACACGAAAATTTTACACACACTGGAATATCGCAAGATTTTAAATACATTGCTTAGCTTTGCCCAAACTACAATGGGCAAAAAGAAAGCGGAGCAACTTGAACCGATCAGTGAACTTGAAGAAGTAAAGCGGTTGCTGCAGCAAACCGATGAAGCATTCACATTTGATCGTCTGAAAGGTTCGCCGTCTTTTGGAGGGATTGTAGATATTACGGCCTCGATCAAACGTGCTGAAATTGGAGGAACGCTTAATCCTCACGAACTTTTGGGAATATCCAATACAACCTTTGCTGCACGACGATTGAAGCGCCTGATTGCCACAGTGCATGAAGATGAGACGATTGACTCCTTGTTTTATATCAGCGATCAATTGTCAGAGCAAAAAGCGCTTGAGGATGCCATCAAAATCTGTATCGACGATAATGCAGAAGTTGCCGACAGTGCAAGCGTAACGCTAGCGCAGATTCGTCGTGAGCTGAGAGGCGGAGAAGCACGGATTCGCGAGAAACTGGATTCCATGATTCGATCCTCTACCGTATCCAAGATGTTGCAGGATCAGCTCATTACGATCAGGGGAGACCGTTTTGTTATCCCGGTGAAAGCCGAATATCGTTCGTACTTCGGAGGGATTGTGCATGATCAATCCGGTTCAGGTGCGACATTGTTCATTGAGCCGGAATCCATTGTTGCGATGAACAACAAATTGCGCGAGACCCGGATTCGGGAGGAGCGCGAAATAGAAATTATTTTGCAGAAATTGACGGCACTTGTTAGTGAACAGGGAGAATGGCTGCTGTATGATGTCGACTTGCTGGGCTCTCTTGATTTTATCTTTGCCAAGGCACGCCTGGCTCGTGAGCTGAAAGCAACGTTGCCACGCATGAATGACCGTGGATTCCTTAAGCTCAAGAAAGGCCGTCATCCGCTGATTCCGATTGAAAATGTGGTCCCAATTGACATAGAGCTGGGCAATGATTACACCTCCATCATCGTGACAGGTCCAAATACCGGTGGTAAGACGGTAACGCTCAAAACAATTGGATTGCTGAGCCTGATGGCGATGTCCGGCCTATTCGTTCCGGCAGAGGATGGCAGTCAGCTATGTGTATTTGATGCGATCTACGCCGATATTGGCGACGAGCAGAGTATTGAGCAGAACCTGAGTACCTTCTCCAGTCATATGACGAACATCATTCGCATTCTGAAGAATATGACACCGAAAAGCTTGGTATTGCTCGATGAACTTGGAGCAGGAACAGATCCAGCTGAAGGTTCCGCACTGGCAATCTCTATGCTGGAGCATATGCACCGGACGGGATGTCGCATGGTTGCAACTACCCATTACAGTGAACTGAAAGCATACGCATATGAGCGTAAGGGCGTCATTAATGCCAGCATGGAATTTGACATTAATACATTGAGTCCAACCTATCGCCTTCTGGTGGGTGTACCTGGACGAAGTAATGCATTTGCCATTGCAGAGCGCCTGGGGCTTCCGGGTTATATTCTCGACTACGCTCGTGGCGAAGTGAAGGAAGAGGATCAACGGATCGAGCATATGATTGCTTCTCTTGAAGAGAACCGACTTACGGCAGAGCAAGAGCGTGAGAAGGCGGAGAGCTTGCGTCAGGATATGGAGAAATTACGCAGTCGTCACCAGTCTGAACTGGAAAAGCTGGAACAGCAGCGTGATCGTCGGATTGAAAAAGCAGAAGAAGATGCACGGAGCATTGTGGACAAGGCTCGTGCGGAAGCGGAGAAGATTATAGCAGATCTTCGCCAGTTGGCTATGGAGGAAGGTGCTTCCGTGAAGGAGCACAAACTCATTGCTGCCCGCAAACAGCTGGATGAAGCTGAACCAGAGAAACGCAGGAAAACCGTCAAGAAGACGACATCAGCACCGAAGACTCGTGCCATCGGTCCTGGTGATGAAGTGCTGGTCTATAGTTTGAATCAAAAAGGCCATGTTGTGGAGATGTCGGGTAGCAAAGACGCGATGGTGCAGCTAGGGATTATGAAAATGAAAGTATCCCTGGATGATTTGGAATTGCAGCAATCGGCTCCCGCAGCCAAACCGAAACAAAAACCGGTAACTGGCATGAAACGCACGCGTGATGACAATGTGAAGAGTGAACTGGATCTGCGTGGTACCAACCTGGAAGAAGCCCTGATGGAAACAGATCGTTTCATTGATGAAGCTTTCCTCGCCAACCTGGGCCAAGTGTATATTATTCATGGTAAAGGTACAGGGATTTTGCGTTCCGGTATTCAGGATTACCTGCGTAAGCATAAACATATTAAAAGTTACCGGCTGGGCAATTACGGAGAAGGCGGGAACGGTGTGACCGTCGCAGAATTGGAATAGCCGGACCATGAATCAATGATATTCTGCAACTTTTTCATGAAGGTCGCAGATGGGGAGAGGGGAACGGTGCGTGAAAGAAAGCATTGACCAATTGCTGTCTCATCCCTTGGGGATGGTACTCGGTTTTTTCTCGGTAGCGATTATGGAGCTGCTTGTATTTCTGGCTTGCTTCGAACTGGTGACCAAATATAAATGCTGGACAGAGATCAAGAAGGGCAATGTGGCCGTTGCCATGGCAACAGGAGGCAAGATCTTCGGGATCTGTAACGTACTGCGTTTCTGCATACAGGCTAAATCTTCGGTATATGAAGCCATGACGTGGTCGTTTGTCGGATTCATCCTTCTGCTCGTTGCCTATTTTTTGTTCGAATTCCTGACGCCCGTGTTCTCCATTGATAAGGAGATCGAAGCGGATAACCGAGCTGTTGGATTGATATCCATGATTATTTCCGTCTCATTGTCGTTTGTTATTGGCGCGAGTATTATCTAGGGGGACCGGTCATGAAGATATTGATACGGATTCTGTTTGCGGCATCAATTGTGTTCTTTGCCATCGGTGTCATCTATGTGATGAATACATGATTATTTGAAAGAGAAAGGTTGATTCAATATGGAAACAACAGTATGCCCTTGGTGTCACACGGAGATTGTATGGGATGAGGAACTCGGTCCTGAAGAAGAGTGTCCATACTGCCACAATGAATTGAAGGGATATCGTACGCTCAACATTGACATCGGTGATGAAGAGCAAGATGAAGTTGAAGACGACATTTATGATGTGGATCATGCAAACGATGATAAACAGACTACGGATCTTTCAGATCTGTGGGGGGATGAAGTCGAGCTTAAATTGCCTGAGTTGCGAACGTTAACCAAATACGCGGATGAAGGCAATGACCTGATTCAATATGAACAAGGTGTCCAGAAGCAACTTGATCATCAGGAAGAAGTACCGGAGTGCCCGAATTGTCGGGAATTCATGATTCTCGCTGGCACTCAAGCTGCAACGGAGGATAACTTTACTTCAGTTGCTAACGCAGCTTCGGGTGAAGGCTCCCTACTGTCACCACCATTCACGGTACAAACTTATGTATGCTCGGGATGTTTCCAAGTTCAATATAGTCTGTCTGAGAATGATCGCTTGCGTCTGATTAAGAACCTGAGTGCGCATAAATAGATAGCATTCGGAAATGCATACCAATTTCAAAGCAATCCTGAAGATTCATCATGTTTTCCTCCAGCTTGGGGCACGTTAACCCTAAGACCTACCTGTAAACAGTTCACTTCAGGTGGATTAAGGAGGAGCAGATGAAGATTACTTTAGGCCGACAATCCATTCTGCTTTTGGGCGTGAATGGATTGTTTGCGTTAGCCGGAGCGCTGTCGGGAACCTTTTTGAATGTGTTTCTGTGGAAAAGCCGTCCGGATTATGCCATGTTGGGTTGGTTCACAATCAGTCAGCAATTGGCCATTGGACTCACGTTCTGGCTTGCTGGCAAATGGGTCAAGGAACACAATAAAATGAGTGCTTTACGACTGGGTACTGCGCTGTCCGGCCTTTTCTATATGGTTGTCCTCTGGGCCGGTTCCAGAGCTGTAGACTGGATTTGGCCTCTGGGCATATTACTGGGTTGTTCTCTGGGGCTATTCTGGATCGCATTTAATGTCGTGTATTTTGAAATAACGGATCGGGAAAACAGAGATCTATTCAATGGCTGGGTCGGATTACTTGGCTCGATGACAGGAATTATAGGTCCATGGTTCTCCGGTCTGATTATTACCCGAATGGCGGATAATACAGGGTATCGACTCATATTTACGGTATCACTCGTCATTTATGTTATCGCGGTAGTCTTTAGTTTTTTTCTCAAAAAGAGAAAGGTAAGCGGAACATACCGCTGGTCCGAGCCTTGGATACAGTTATCCAAACCGGATAGTCCCTGGAGGACCTTGGCTTTGGGTTTGTTCGCTCAGGGTGCGCGTGAAGGTGTTTTTGCCTTTTTGATTGCACTGCTTGTATACGTGGCCACTGCACAGGAGTATAAATTGGGACAGTTCTCACTCATCACTTCTGCTGTAGCATTACTAAGTTATTGGGCAGTGGGGAAATGGTTTAAACCACAGTATAGATCAAGAGGCATGTTCATTGGAGCTCTGATTCTGCTGATTGTGCTGATTCCTCTTCTGTGGAAAGTGACCTATGTTACGCTGTTAATCGTGGGGATTGGAAGTGCAGTCGCGATGCCATTGTATATTTTACCTATGATATCAGCGGGATTCGACATGATGGGTACAAGTGGCGAAAATGTGGAGAAAAGGGTTGAACTTGTCGTATTGAGAGAGTTATGTCTGATGGGTGGCCGACTTTTCGGGTTGACCATATTTATTGTAACGGTCATGAATACTCCGTCCCTGCGCATGTTAACTTGGCTTATTATCGTTCTGGGTGCGTTCCCGCTGATCGGCTGGTTCTTTATGCGTAAATTATTGAAGCGGCCGGAAGGTCAAGAGTCGGCGGGCTAGCAGCCTTTCAATATATAAACAGGGTACAATGCAGGGAAAGATAAAACTTTCCTTGTACTGTACCCTGTTTGTATTGGTATTGGTTCATATAGTTGGTTATACAGGAGATGGTTTACTTGTACGTGTAAGTGAGAATAGATCCATATCAGGGTTCTGCTTGCCCGTAATGGCATCCACAATCAGAGAGGCAGCAATCATACTGTACACGGTACCGTTGCCTCCATACCCTTCAACAAAGTACGAATTCGGATAATCTGGATGTGGACCGATAAACGGAAGACCATCATGGGTACTGCCAAATACAGCTTCCCAAGCGTAATCGACTTCGAGATCAGGTAATGGAAAATACTCGGCAATCTTCTGTAACAAAATCTCACCTTTATGAACCGCCTTGATCGCCCGTTGTTCTTCTCGAGGACGATTCTCATCAAGTCCACCAGCCATTATTCTTCCGTCTGGAGTCGTGCGCATATATAGATAAGGTCGTTCGGTCTCCCATATCATGCACTGCTTATACCAGCTGCTTAGATCCTGTATTGGCTTGGTAGCTATAGCATATGTGCTTATCAGGTATGCGCCTCTGTCTTTTTTGATTTCTTGTGTTTCATAGCCTGTTGAGAAAATAACATGTTTGGCACGTACAGTGCCATGAGGTGTGTAACATAGGACACCATTTCCATCGTAATCACAGTGGGTGAATTCACTATGAGCATAGACTTTAGCTCCTTGACGTGAGGCTGAGTGGAATAGTGAATGAACCAAACGATAAGGATTTACCTCAGCATCCCCGCTTGTATATAGTGCAGCGCGTCTGCTGAACGGGAACAGTGCACTGATTTTTTCCTGATCCCACAGCTCTACATCAAATCCATAATGTTTCAGGTTACGATATTCTTCCTCCAGCAACGGTACATCTTCCTCGTGACTGGCGCAATACAGACTTGTGCGAGGCACAAACCAAGGATCAATCTCAAGCTTCGATGAAATTTTTTCGAGATGTTGCATGGCATCACGGCATAATTCGTAGAATCGAACACCGCGTTCTTCTCCGAATGTCTGGATACAAGAGGTGAGCGTTTTGTCGTTCGCATATTGGAGCAGGCCCATATTTGCCATGCTGCTGCCATGACCGATATCTCTTTTGTCAATAACAACGGTATCAATCCCCTGATCTATCAGAAGCTTGGCAGAGAGTGCGCCTCCTATTCCACCGCCGATGATTAGGCAATCACAGGACAGATTTTCTTTCAAAACAGGATAATGGGGATGGGAATCAAAGGTGGTTGGCCAAAACGTTTCCCCGTTAATAAGTTCCACAATTAATCACCTCTGTAGAATGTAGTTGAAGTATACTTTTTCAGGTTAGGGTAACAATAAATTCGCAATAACTTTAGGTTAAGGAGGTCAGACATACATGCAAAATTCACAAATGCAAGCACTGAGCCCCAAGGAACTGAACTATATCGCGGATTCAATTTCCAATGAGGAAATGTTAATCAAACAATGTGCAGCTACAGCCTCCATCACACATAATCCGCAAATTCAACAGGTGCTGAATCATTATGTTCGCTCACATGAGCAGCATCTGAATACTCTTGTCAATGCGTTACAGCAACATCAATCTCTTGCACCAGCGCAATCCCAGTAAAGCTCAAAACACGACAAGTTATTCTAAAGCATAGGAGGAAAATAAGTGTACACTCAATCTTTGTCATCTGGTGGGAATTTTATGCAAGAACAAGATTTGTTGAAGTCGATTCTTGCAGATTTAAGACGAACCTCACGTGAATATACAACAGCAACTACTGAATCTTCCTGTCCCACAACTCGTAGAATGTTCAATGAGTTAACGAACGATACATTAAGATTGCAAGGTGAATTGTTCAATCTGATGCAACAAAACAACATGTATTCCGCTTCATCCAAAGCACTTCGTCAGGATGTGGACAAACAAATCCAGTCTGCACAACAGACCCAACAGAAGTGTCAGCAATTCATTCAAGAAAAGAACACGCAGAACAGTTCATATAGCCAAGCTCCTAATGTGCCTCAGCATCAGCCGAATTACGGTAACCCTTATTACATGTAACCCGTGTATAAGAGGTTTGAGCACCTACGATCCAGGACCATACCACCGCTTGCCTGAATTCAGGGCAGGCGGTCTTTTGTCTTTGCATCAACGTTAAATTCATGTAATATAAGTATTAATTCATTTTCAGGAACCTGGATGATGCTGGAGGGAAAACCATGAAAGATTTGAACGATCTGCAATTAAAAGTTCTGGATCTTCTAAAGGAAGACGCGAGAAGGACTCCCGCACTGCTGTCGACGCTGCTGGGGGAGTCGGAAGACAAGATCAAGAACGTCGTGGCACAGCTTGAACAAGACCACGTCATCGTGAAATACGCAACCGTCGTGAACTGGAGTAAAATAGATGATGAGAAAGTAACGGCCTTGATTGAGGTGCAGATTACGCCGGAGCGTGGTCGTGGCTTTGAAGGAATTGCTGAGCGCATTTATCTATACCCTCAAGTGAAGTCCGTATATCTCATGTCAGGCGCATACGATCTGCTCGTTGAAGTGGAAGGTGGCAACCTGCGTGAAGTCGCTAATTTCGTGTCGGAGAAACTGTCTCCGATTGACTCTGTACTTTCAACCAAAACGAATTTTATTCTTAAAAAATATAAGCAGGACGGGATTATCTTTGAAGACCATCAGGAAGACAACCGTCTCATGATCTCGCCGTAAAGGAAGATGTGTCATGATAGTGAATGAACAGACAACCGGGAACAACAAGAATATGACATCTTATCTGGCACCTCTCGTGCAGCAGATACCTCCATCCGGAATTCGCAAATTTTTCGATCTGGTTGGTGACAACAAGGATATTATCACATTGGGCGTGGGTGAACCTGACTTTGTTACACCTTGGCATATGCGTGAAGCTTGTGTATACTCGCTGGAAAGAGGTATGACCAGCTACACATCCAACGCAGGCATGCCGAAGCTGAGAGAAGCCATCAGCGAGTATCTGGATACGCAGTTTGATACCAAATATGATCCCAAGGATGAGATTATTGTTACCGTGGGTGGCAGTGAAGCGATTGATTTGGCTTTGCGCGCATTAATTGTACCTGGCGACGAAATTCTCATTCCTGAACCTTCGTACGTAGCTTATTCACCAATCGCTTCGATCGGTGGAGGGATACCGGTCGGTGTTGAAACCTATGCGAAAGATCAGTTCAAGCTAACGGCTGAAGCACTTGAAGCAGGCATCACACCGAAGTCGAAAGTGGTTATTCTGTGTTATCCGAGTAATCCAACAGGGGCGATCATGACCTATGAAGAGTGGCTGCCGATTGCTGAAGTGATCAAAAAGCATGATCTAATCGTGATTGCGGATGAAATATATGCTGAATTGACCTATACGCAAAAGCATGTCAGCTTTGCTGCTATTCCTGATATGAAGGAGCGGACCATTCTGGTAAGCGGATTTTCCAAAGCCTTTGCAATGACAGGATGGCGGATTGGATATATGTGTGGTCACCCTGAACTTATTGCAGCCATGCTCAAAATCCACCAGTATACGGTAATGTGCGCGCCGGCCATGGGCCAGGTTGCTGCACTTGAGGCATTGACGAATGGTCTGGGTGAGAAAGACCGGATGGTAGAATCGTATAATCAACGTAGACGTTTGATTGTGCAGGGATTCCGGGATATTGGACTTGACTGTCACGAACCTCAGGGAGCATTCTATGCATTCCCGAGTATTCAAAAGACAGGCATGAGTTCCGACCTGTTTGCCGAGCGATTGTTAACGGAGAATAAAGTTGCTGCTGTTCCTGGGAATGTTTTTGGTCCTCAGGGTGAAGGCTTCTTGCGTTGCTCGTATGCTACTTCCGTAACCCAATTGAATGAAGCATTGGAACGAATCGGAAACTTTGTTTACAAATTGCAAAAAGAGGGTTAATACTTTTTACACAGATATACATTTTATCATTGTAAAAAAATAACTTTCTTTTACAAAATATTGTGATATAATTTCAATTTGAAATAAGTTTTCATAATTTGGAAACCATTTTTCCAAGGAGGGGTTGGCTTTGTTTTGTGTTGAATATGATTTACCGACTAATCGTGGGCACTATCTGGCAGAAGGCGATCATGGCGACCGATGGTCGGTGAAACCTGATCACGCATCTTTGCATGACATTTCCTTGGAAGATGAGATTCATATGCTTCGTCGCAAGATGGAACAGATCTTCCTTGAAGAGAAATCATTCACATCCGATATTGTAATTGAAATCAGCAGTTTGCTGGATCTAAAGATTAATGAATACATGAAGGCTAACCCGATTAAAGGGAAATAACGTTTTCGCTGGATTTGAAACGTTTCGTTAATGGAGTTAGAAAAGGAGACCTGAGAGGGTCTTCTTTTTTGTGTGTAGAGCAAAGGATATCCCCCGATAAGCCAGGTTATTTTTTTGCGTGGAACAATTGTGATATATTGGACATAGGAGACTAAAGGGGGAACTGGAATGAAGAGATTTTGGGGGCTTACTGCGATCATTTCTGTTATTTTTTTGTTGGCTGGTTGTGGGGGAAAGGATGGATTTTCCGTTTTTATCATTGATAACCAAGGAAATCCATCTGTGATCTCGGAGCAGTTGCAGGCCAATCTGCAACAGAAACTTGGCGAGGAGCCCAAGGTGGAAGTGATCACCAGTGCGATGTATGATGTTCAGAAAATTATGGTAGAGTATGCGGCTGGGGGACATGATATCTTCATATTGCCTGAATCCGACATGAAACAATACGGAAGTAATGGTTCCAATGTTCCGCTTGATGATACCTTTGATCCCAAGAAGTATGAACGTGGTGTATTTGAAGGTGGGGTCTTAGTGGAGCAAGGTGAAGGAGATGCAGGTTCAGATCTCAAGCAAGAATCACATCTTTACGGCATTCCACTCGAAGACATGAAGATGTTTAAAGATGTAGAATATGCTGCAAGTAATCTATTTGCCACCATTCCGGTATCAGCTTCCAATGTCGAAGAATCCAAAAAAGTGCTGAAGGCGCTAACAGAGTAAACGAAATACAGAATGGCTACGGAAGGAGGGAAGCGGATTGTTGATTACGGTCACAGGCGGCATAGGTAGTGGTAAAACCCGGTTTGCCCTCAAGTACGCAGCCGGGATTAGCCGGGAGGGCGTATATTTATCCACTGGTGATCATGATCCCGTTATTCCCGAATTGCCATCCGCTCATTATCGTGCCATTCATGCCGGGAACGGTCAGCATCTGACAGAGGTGATCACCCAGATTAATCGGGAATCCAATCTGTTTTTGGCGGATCAGCGAATTGTAATTGTAGACAGTCTTACCTCATGGATGGCTGCCGGCTTCAGGGCCACAGAGGATCTGAATCACCAGCGTGCAGAGACACAGCTTTTGCTTGATGCATTATTGTCTTATCAGGGGAAGTTGCTTGTGATTACCAATGAAATGCATGGCACATTGCATCCTACAGAGGAAGAACGAATATTTACAGCGAGAATGGCTTCGGTTAACCGGATGCTGCAGACACGTGCTGAAAAGATGTACATGCTGGTATCCGGTCTGGCTATCGATCTTAAGCGTCAGGGAATGCGGGATGAAGATGAACGGTAGCGAGATGACATAAACGGGTGATATGAAGAAGCCTCCTCGACCACGAAATGGTGGCAAGGAGGCTTTATTTATTGAGTCTGTCATTATTTATTTCTGCTTTTTGCTACGTCTGATCCACCAGATAATACATCCGATAACAATGATGGCCAAAATAACATACACGACAATGGAATAGACGTCCATAAAGTGCAAAATGCTCTCCCATGATGCGCCGAGCGCAGCGCCAACAGAGACAAGAATAATATTCCATACCAATGTACCAATGGTTGTAAAGAGAAGGAATAAACCAAATTTCATGTTGGACATGCCTGCAGGAATGGAGATGAGACTACGGACAAGGGGGACCATTCGACAGAACAATACGGTCCACATGCCATATTTGTCAAACCATGCATCGACACGGTGAATATCCTCTTTTTTGATGCGCAGAACATGTCCCCAGCGTTCCACAATTTTTTCAAGGCGTTCGACGTCAATGAGTAGTCCAATGCCATACAGGAGCACAGCGCCAAGGACCGAGCCGATGGTAGCGGCAATAATAACACCTGGAAGGGTGAGACTGGTATAAGTGGTCATGAATCCGCCAAACGGCAAGATGATTTCAGATGGAATTGGGGGAAATACGTTCTCAAGAGCAATAATGAGTGCAATGCCTATGTAGCCGTATTGTTCCATGAAATCGGTTATCCAGTTTTGCATAATCGTCTCCTTTACTTTTGGTTTCCTTCGATTTGTCGTATACTCGGCAGAGCACACCAATTCTTATATACGTGTAAAGCGATAGACTGGTTTCTGAAAAAATGGCATTCTCGTATTCATGATTAAATTAACAATTGGAGGGATCACGATGGGTATATATACACGAACAGGTGACGAAGGACAGACTTCGGTCATCGGTGGACGCGTCATCAAGGATGATGATCGAGTTGAGGCCTACGGTACGATTGATGAACTGAACTGTTTTGTCGGTCAGGCGATTAGCCTCATTAATTCTGCTCAAGGACAATTCGAAGATCTGCGTGAACATCTGCTGGAAGTTCAGCAGGAATTGTTTGATTGCGGGTCCGATCTGGCCTTCGTGAAGATTAGTGAGACCAAATATAAGGTGAGAGATGAGATGGTCACACGTCTGGAACAATGGATTGACCAGTATGATGCAGAGAATCCAAAAGTGGAACGATTCATTATTCCTGGTGGCAGCCCGTTGTCTTCCGCTCTTCATGTGTGCCGTACCGTATGTCGCCGCGCGGAACGTCGCACGGTAACACTGGGACAACATACGGATATTAACCCGTCTGTCCGACGGTATTTAAACCGACTGTCTGATTATTTCTTTGTGGTTGCACGGACGGCCAATGCGAGACAACAGGTGGCCGATATTGAATATGTGCGGAGCAAAAAAGTATTCCGCCGCAAAGAATGAGCCACTACTATTCGCCGATTGTCTACACGGTGACCGAACAAGAGGATGGCTGGCTGCTGAAGACCGTGCTTCAGCGCCGGTTGCTGGTGTCGCGCAAGCTCCTATCCAAAATCAAACTGACCGAGCAAGGTGTCATGCTTAATGGAGAACGTGTATACATTAGCGTCAAGGTAGCTGCGGGCGATGTCGTTGAAGTTCGGATGGAGCAAGAGGAATCAGATGATATATTGCCTGAACCTATTCCTTTTACCATTCTGTATGAAGACGAGCACTTGCTTGTTGTCAACAAGGATGCGGGCATCATCGTTCATCCGACACATGGACACTATACAGGTACTTTGGCGAATGGCGTTGTTCATTACTGGAAATCCAAGGGCGAGCGCTTCCGGTTCAGACCCATTCATCGGCTTGATCAAGAGACGTCAGGAGTGCTAGCGATAGCCAAGAATCCCTATGTACATCAGCATGTGTCTGAACAGATGATCGCGGGTACAGTAGACAAGAAATATATTGCACTTGTTCACGGCAGTCCTGTCCCGCAACAGGGAGCGGTGGATGGACCGATTGACCGCGATCCTGAAGAGCCACACCGCCGAATCGTAACACCTGATGGCTACGCTGCAAGAACGTTGTACACAACCTTAACACGTTGGTCAGGAGGCAGCGCCAGTGCGATAAGCCTCAAGCTGGAAAGTGGCAGAACCCATCAGATCCGGGTACATATGACGTCCATCGGCTGCCCATTGATCGGTGATCGAATGTACAAGACACTACCAGTGCACGAGATCGATGAGCAGACCATGGCTGTTCGGGAGGAACGGGATAGCTGGATTGCACGTCAGGCATTGCATGCTTGTGAACTGACGTTTGAACATCCCATTTTACAAGAGCGCATGACGTTCCAGGCTCCTTTTCCACCAGATATGGCCGCGCTTGAGAAGCGTTTGAATGATGAGGCAGCTCCCAGAGAAGAACTGTAGGAAACTGCGACGAGGGCCTTAGATCTGCACCCTGTGTTGAACTTTCTGCAAGGCCCCTCCTGTTTAGGGAGCACACTGGTTTTGATGTGGTGTGATGGATGCTGCCTGCACCCGAACAGCATGCCGTAGGCTAATCCTTATGGTTGCATGTTTCATGTATGGATGTTTAGCACTTTCATAATAAAGCTGTTAACATGTCCAAACTTTAAAATGCTTTTAAAGTGATTAAAGCAAAGTAGTAAGGTCTTGATCCCAAAAAAATATAGCGAATGTGTGTTTTTGATCTCATTCGCAAAAGTCAGTAAAGTTGCATGGCGATGGTATCGATTTGGAGCGACTTTTGGATTTGCGAAGCAAACCAAGGGAAGCGAGAAGTCGAAACCGGAGCCACACGAAACCGGAGCCACACGAAACCGGAGCCACACGAAACCGGAGCCACACGAAACCGGAGCAAAGGAGGGACACACAATGAGCAATTTAAAAGTATATCAATATGCCAAATGCGGCACATGCCGCAAAGCAGTAAAATGGCTTGAAGCTCAAGGACATGAGCTGGAGCTAATCCCTATTTTTGATACACCGCCATCGGAAGCGGAATTAACCGAGCTGATCCAACAGAGCGGACTGGAAGTGAAGAAGTTCTTTAATACGAGTGGGGAAGTATATAAAGAACAACAATTGAAGGACAAGCTGCCAGGTATGTCAGCCGATGAACAGATTCGTTTACTGGCTTCGAATGGTCGTCTGATCAAACGTCCAATCGTTACGGATGGAGAAAAGGTGACGGTTGGATTCAAGGAAGAAACGTATGAGCAGGAATGGAATAACGCATAAACTTGGTGATTATCGGCCTTGAATTGTTCGAAATTCAGGGCTTTTTTGGCTGAACGATGGTTGGCGGAACTATGCTATAATGATAGAATTAGTTTCGATATTTATATGCTAGATTTAGATAGGAGAGAACAAATTCAAGTGAATCAACGTAATGAACCTACTTTGTTGCTGGTAGACGGTATGGCGGTGTTGTTCCGTGCTTTTTATGCGACATCTGCAAGCGGATATATCAGACGTACAAAGGCAGGATTGCCTACCAACGCAGTCTACGGATTTATCCGTTATTTCTGGGATGCGGTTCAGACTTTTGGGCCAAGTCATGTTGTATGTTGTTGGGATATGGGCGGTAAGACGTTCCGCGGTGAAGAGTATGCAGCTTACAAAGGCAACCGGTCCGAAGCTCCGGATGACCTGATTCCCCAGTTTGCCCTGATCCGTGAAGTGATGGATAGCTTGGGTATTCCGAATATAGGTGCACAAGGATTCGAAGCCGACGATTGCATCGGAACGCTTGCGAAGTATTACACCGAAGAGACAGATATGAATGTAATGGTACTGACGGGTGACCATGACATGCTGCAACTGATTAATGACCGCACGAGTATCATTATTATGAAAAAAGGCCATGGCAACTACATGGTGTATAACCCTGAAACGCTCATGGCAGAGAAACAACTTACCCCTCGTCAAGTCATTGACATGAAGGGTCTAATGGGAGATGCCAGCGACAATTATCCCGGAGTACGGGGAATTGGTGAGAAAACAGCGTTGAAGCTTGTACAGGAGTATGGCTCTATCGAAGGGATTCTGAGCAACATGGACAAGCTTACGCCTTCGGTGCGTAACAAGATTGAGAGTGATCTGGACATGCTTCATCTGTCCCGCAAACTGGCAGAAATTCATTGTGCTGTTCCGGTTGCCTGTGCGCTGGATATCTGTGAATTGCGTCTTGATCCGGATATGGTGATGGACAAGTTTGAACAACTTGAGATGAAGAGCCTTGGCTCTTGGATGGGAGTGGCAATAGGGTGAGCAACAAGCAGAACGTACGAACAGGCAAAAAGTGGTGGACAGGGGCTATGGCCCTCGTCCTGGCCTTGCCCGTGATTCTTTCGGGAGCAGTAAGTGCGCCACAGACAGTGGATGCCAAAGCAGCAATTAGCACCAAAGTACAGAAAGTAAAAGCAGCAGGTCGCAATTTTACCGTGCAGACGGTTACGATTCCAAAAGGAACACCGGTTACTGTGGGACTGGCGAAGAAACAAGTTGGCCAAACGGCAACACTGCCATCGATTGTGAAAGCCTATGGCGCACAAGCAGCCATTAATGGAGCATTTTTTGAAGCGTATAACGGAGCACCAGATCCATATGGCATGTTAATAGCAAATGGCAAGGTCATACATATTGGAAGATACGGAACATCCATCGGATTTAAGGAAGATGGCTCGGCGATTATGGATTCACTTCAGGTGAGCCTGACTGGTAAAGTGACAGATACGAAAGGCAAATCACGCAGTTGGTATGCGACCTTTATTAATCGAACACCTTCAGCGAATGCTAGCATTACAATGTTGTATACGCCTGAACGAGGTGCCACAGTCGGTTTCAAAGGTGGTACTGCGGTTGTCATGGAGAAGGGGATTGTGACCAAAAAGGTGCCAAACACCAATGTAGCGATTCCTAAGAATGGCTCGGTATTGGTCTTCACCGGCAATCAGAAGTCTTCTTCGGATCGTTTCACCGTTGGTTCAACCGTAGAAATGAATTATAAGTATACGAACGCAGCAGGCAAAGAGATCCCTTGGCAAGATGTAGTGACCGCTGTTGGAGCAGGACCACGTCTAGTGAAAGACAGTAAGGTAGCTGTAAATCCGGCGAGCGAAGGTTTCAAGGATGCCAAGATTCTTACCGCGTCCGGAGCCAGAAGTGGTATCGCCATCATGGCGGATGGTTCCGTAATGCTGGCTACTGTTTCCGGAGCGACAGTTAAGGAGTGGGCAGGGGTGATGCAGAAACTTGGTGCCAAACAGGCCATGAATCTGGATGGAGGTGCATCCTCAGGCATGTATGCCGCAGGTAAAATGCTGACTTCTCCGGGCCGACTCTTGAGTAATACGCTGGTATTTGGTGGCTCTGTGCGTTAAAAGAAAGTGATTATGGGAGGTATGATGCAAATGACACTCACATCTGATCAAAAGCGGGGGGAAGGCAACACAGCTGTTCTGGCCATTAATGTCGGACTGCCGCGCCCGCTCCCTGGGCAAAAGCGTGAAGTGATGAGCGGCATTGTGAAACATCCTGTATCCGGCGCGGTTTTCCTGTCATTCACTGGAATGACAGGGGATGCGCAGGCGGATCTGGTGCATCATGGCGGACCTGACAAGGCCGTTTGTGTATACGATTACAGTCGTTATCCGGCGCTAGAACAACGGATGGATCGCAAGCTGGAATGGGGAGCTTGTGGAGAAAATCTGACGGTTGAGGGCTGTGCCGAAGAAGATGTCCGGATTGGTGATGTGTATGAGTTGGGCGAAGCTACGGTACAGGTCAGTCAGCCGAGACAACCATGCTTCAAGCTGGGTGCGCGGTATGATTATAAGGAGCTGCCTGTTTATTTTCAGGAGAGTGGACATACCGGCTTTTACTTTCGTGTACTGCAAGAAGGGGAGGTTCGGCCTTCATCGATATTTCGACGAATCAGCACCGATCCTTCATCCATGACGGTTCTTGAAGCTAATCGAGTTATGCATCAGGGGAAGGAAGATGTGGAAGGTATTCAGGCACTGCTGGCCATTTCTGCACTGTCAGATAGCTGGAGGCAGACGTTAATGAAACGACTGTCCAAGCTGGGGATCGAGTAGCAGGGTAATTATAATGTCATCCAGTGAGGAACGATCAATCCTTTTTTAAACTAACTTGGGAGTGTGACTAACATGACGATCTTAGGCGCGATTGAAGCAGGCGGAACCAAATTTGTATGTGGTATTGGCACGGAAAATGGAGAAGTTCTTGAGCGCGTAAGTTTTCCAACGACAACACCGGAAGAGACAATGGCTCAAGTGATTTCTTTTTTTGAAGGCAAAGGCATTGAAGCGCTAGGCGTAGGTTCATTTGGCCCGATTGACCCGATTGAAGGAAGCCCAACGTATGGTTATATCACAACAACACCCAAACCACATTGGGGACAGTATAACCTGATTGGCAAGCTCAAGGAGCATTTTGATGTACCGATGACATTCGATACGGATGTGAATGGTGCGGCACTTGGAGAAGCAACCTGGGGCGCTGCACAAGGTCTTGACAGCTGTCTGTATATCACTGTGGGCACAGGTATTGGTGCAGGCGCTGTGGTCGGCGGTAAAATGGTCCATGGATTGTCTCATCCAGAGATGGGACATATCATTGTGCGCAGACATCCGGAGGATACATACGAGGGTTTCTGTCCGTATCATGGGGATTGCCTTGAAGGTCTTGCAGCTGGCCCGGCCATTAACAAACGTTGGGAGCAACCGGCTTATGAGCTGCCTGCAGATCATAAAGCATGGGAGATCGAAGCACATTACCTGGCACATGCACTGATGAATTATGTTCTAATTCTCTCTCCGCAGAAAATCGTAATGGGTGGCGGAGTAATGAAGCAGGAGCATCTGTTCCCGATGGTTCGTAGCAAACTGCAGGAGTTGCTTGCTGGATACGTTCAGCATCCGGCACTTCAATCTGACATTGACCAGTATGTTGTTTCACCAGGACTTGGTGACAATGCAGGGCTGTGTGGTTCGCTAGCGCTTGCTAAGTTGGCATTGAATATCTAGAAAAATAAAGGATTGACGAAATTTACCATTGTGGTATGATATGGGCAACAGCATAGCACGGTTAATGAGGAAGCACCTCTCTTGCATGGATTTTGCAGGAGAGGTGTTTTTTGTGCTGCCTGTAGGTAGCATATCTAACTCGTATAGGCTGAATATTCAAAGGGAGGAACAAAAATGGAAGTCATTTTTATGAACAGATTGTCCAGAATGTCAGATCAGAACGCAGAGTATGCGCAGCTATGGATTGGGGAAGAGGAAGATAGCTGGCAGCTGGGATGGAGCCGCTATGAGGAAGGGGAGCGAGAGGACAGCATCTGGTACGAAGGAGCTTCTTGGGAGGAGCTGCTTCATATCTACCGTCATCAGCTTGCCATACAGATGAGCGAAGGATACCGACCGCAGCTGCAGGGTTTATTTTACGAGAATGATGATCTGAAGTCACGCAGTTATGGTGGTCAGCGGCTCCATTGCTACAGTGAACTATACGGCAATGAGCAGTTATATACGGATCTGTGCACGTGGCGCAGGAAGAGAGCTGTATCTGACCGGAAGGCACCCTATTTTATTGCAACGAACCGTCTGCTGCGTTTGATCAGTGCCTTTGTTCCGCAATCGATGGATGAACTCATGCAACTGCCTGGCGTAGGGGAGAGCAAAGCGACCGAGTATGGTATGGAGTGGATGGAGATTACGAATGGGTTGGAGCGTTCAACAACGTTCCCGCTGGATTGGGTATACACGGCTCTGAAGGAAGAAGAATATGAAAGCTGGTTATACAAGCAGAGAGAGCAGAAGTACAAGCAGGAACTCGACAAGTTCACCACACGTAAGCAGGTGCTTGAGGGCATGAAGGACGGGCATACGTTAGAAGAGATTGTTAATCGATCCGGATTATCCCGACGTGAATTGATTGAGCTGTTGGAGACACTGGATCTTGAAGGTTATGACACCGATTGTCTTCTGGATGTGGAGCTGGCAGTTATGCCAGAGAACGAACAAGAGGCCGTATGGAGTGCGTATGAGGAGCTGGGAGATACGTTCCTGAAGCCGGTATTACATAAGGTGTATGGAGGAGACAAGCCCGACGGAGGAAGTCTGGAGCAGGTCTATGAAAGACTGCGCATGATTCGAATCCGCTTTCGTCGGCACGCAGAGACAGAGCGGCATGTTGGTTAATGATCGGAAATGAAAAAAAGACGAGGCGTTCCTCCAGAAGGAGCGCTTCGTCTTTGTTATTTCATACGAGTTCATACCCAGTCTTTTTTGCGGAAAATAAAGAACATGCTCAGGCCCAGCGTTACCATCAGGCCAATCACAACAAAATAGCTGTATTTCCAGTTAAGTTCTGGCATATTCGTAAAGTTCATACCGTATATACCGGTAATGACCGTCAGCGGCATGAAGACCGTAGTAATCGCGGTAAACACGCGCATGATCTCATTCGCCCGGTTCGCAATACTGGATTGATAGGCTTCTCGCAAGTTACCCATCAGGTCGCGGTAGGTTTCAAAGGTTTCAGATATTTTTACGGCATTCTCATAGATGTCACTGAAATATTTTTGCAGTTGATCATCAATGAGACGCAGATCTTTTTTGTTAAGAGTGTTAATGACCTCTTTCTGAGGTCCAAGCACTTTTTTCAGCCACAGAATCTCACTGCGTAGCCCGATGATTTCATTCAGATGAGACTTTTTGGTGTGCATCAGAATATCTTCCTCAAGCTTCTCGATCCGAGCTTCAATTCGGTCACCTACGGTGAAATAATTGTCAACAATCAAGTCAACCAGCAGATACAGCAGACGATCGGGTGTACTGATTTCCTGTTCCCACAGGATGGGTTTTAATGTGCGTAATTCGCTGACCTTCTGTTTTGTAACACTTATAATGAAATGTCTGCCGAGGAACAGGTTGACCGCACGTAGAAATATCTCTTCATCATCAAAACGGATGCTATTAATCACAATAAAATAATGGTTCTCATAGATCTCAATCTTCGGACGTTGTTCCTCGTCACTTAGACAGTCTTCCACAGCCAGATCATGCATCAAGAACAGCGGCTGAAGTACCGCCAAATCGTCTACGTCTGCATCAATCCAGTAAAATCCTTCCGCTGGTGGAGTCAGCGCCTGCTGAATGTCGTCCACCGGAATAAATACACCGTTGTTTACCAACCGGATTTTCATCGTTAATCTACTCCTTCTGCACCCGCCAAGCTGGCGGATATTATCATTATGGGCGCAAAAAGAACAAATCAGCCGGTCGGCAGCGGAGCCTGGAGATCAGGGCTGCGTTCACTTTATAATCAAACGGAAGTTACGTCCCGCTGCCGGCATGCTGATGTCAATTCTCTATGCAGTTTGTCGGAATTCGGCTGCCAGTCAGGCCTCGGGTCGCCATCCATTTAATATGTCACCTCTCACATAAGGGTTTATAACACCTTGTTTAGTATACCGCTGGTACAAGGTGCTTTCAAGCGCAAAAATGTGTCTATTTCGCGCTCTGAGGCAGTGTATGACAACGGATGATGAACGGTTCCGATCTGGAAAGCAGACATTGAACTGCAACTTGACGTGAGGGCATTAATGTAATAAAGTAGACGGTGAACCATATTAAATTACAATCTAATACAGCGAAATCTTATCAAGAGTAGGTGGAGGGACTGGCCCGATGAAACCCGGCAACCGGCGGTATACCGCACGGTGCTAATTCTTGCAGCGACCAAGTGCCCATGTGGCACTGTTGTAACTGAGAGATGAGAGAGGCGCATATCTATTTACATATGACCTTTCTCGAAATCCGAGGAAGGTCTTTGTCATATGCCCCGACTTCTCAGCAGTGATTTTCGCTAAGGAACTTGAGGTTGTCTGTAACTTTTTTTGGATGGACGTGTAATCCAACATATGTAGACAAACTCATGGCAGCCTATAACTGTATTGATGTGGACACATCAAGCCAGCGGTAGCTGCATCTATCAATGCACAAGGAGGAGTTAGATTTACCATGCCAATCAAAATACCTGATACTCTGCCAGCAAAAGAAGTACTTGAAGGAGAGAATATCTTCGTCATGGATGAAACTTCTGCATACCAGCAGGATATTCGTCCACTCCGTATCGCTATATTAAACCTGATGCCTACAAAGGAAACGACGGAAACACAATTGCTTCGTTTGGTGGGGAATACGCCCATTCAGGTAGATGTCGTTCTGGTACATCCCAAATCCCATACCTCGAAGAATACGTCTCAGGAATATTTGGATTTGTTCTATAAAACGTTCGATGAGATTGAGCACCGCCGCTTCGATGGAATGATTATCACAGGTGCTCCTGTGGAGCAGATGGATTTCGAAGACGTGAACTATTGGAATGAAATCCAGGAGATCTTCGAATGGACCAAAACGAATGTGACATCAACCCTGCACATATGTTGGGCCTCCCAGGCTGGTTTATACCACCATTTTGACGTACCCAAGGTTGCACTTGAAGAAAAGTGTTTTGGCGTTTTCCCGCATACCATCAACAAACCCCATGTTCCGTTGCTGCGTGGATTCGATGAAGTATTCAATGTTCCGCATTCCCGTCATACGGAAGTGCGACGTGAAGATATTGAAAAGAACGAGAAATTAGAGATCTTGGCTGAATCCGAGGAAGCGGGGATCTTCCTGGTTGCTACCAAAGATGGCAAACAGATTTTTGCCACAGGACATGCCGAGTATGATCCCTTCTCATTAAAGTGGGAGTATGACCGGGATGCCGCGAAAGGGCTGGATATCGCGCTGCCTAGACATTATTATCCGAATGACGACCCTTCCCGTGTGCCACCGGCTACATGGCGCGCTCATGCCAACTTATTATTCTCTAATTGGCTCAATTACTATGTGTATCAGGAAACACCTTACGATATTGGCCCGCAAATCTAATCGAGATCACAGGAGGATGCAGCAATGGAAGACAACAACAAGTTGAAAATTGAAAGCCGCTTAGCACAAATTGGGTCCATCAATGAACCGGTAACAGGCGCCATTAACTTTCCGATCTATCAATCCACTGCGTTTCGCCACCCGAAGCTTGGACAAAGCACGGGGTTTGATTATATTCGTACAACCAATCCAACCCGCAAAGTGTTGGAAGAAGCCGCCGCAGCGCTGGAATCCGGTGATGCAGGGTTTGCCTGTAGCTCAGGCATGGCAGCGCTGCAAACCATCTTTGCCATGTTTGGTCAGGGAGATCATCTAATTGTGTCGCTGGATCTGTATGGCGGAACCTATCGTCTGCTTGAACGCATCTTGTCTCGTTTCGGTGTAACCGCAAGTTATGTGGACACGAATGATCTTGTAGCATTGGAGAATGTTCGTCAGCCGAATACCAAAGCTGTATTCATCGAGACGCCGACGAATCCGCTGATGATGATTACCGATGTAGAAGCCGTCGCTTCCTGGGCGAAAAGTTACAACCTGTTGACCATTGTTGACAACACGTTGCTCACTCCATTTTTCCAACGTCCGATTGAACTGGGTGCCGATATCATCATTCATAGTGCTACCAAATATCTGGGCGGACACAATGATGTACTGGCCGGATTAATCATAACCAAGGGTGAGGCATTATCCGCGGAAATGGCTTTCCTGCATAATTCGATTGGAGCCGTATTGTCTCCAAGTGACTCTTATCAGTTGATGAAAGGCATGAAAACGCTAGCTCTTCGCATGGAGCGTCATCAGCACAATGCACTTACCATTGCCAAATACTTGCTTGAGCATCCAGCGGTGGTTGAAGTGTACCATCCAGGCCTATCCGATCATCCGGGGTATGAAATACAGAATAAACAATCCACCGGTAACACAGGTATCTTCTCTTTCAAAGTGAAGGATGCCCGTTATGTTGAACCGTTGCTGCGTCATATCAAACTCATTGCTTTTGCCGAAAGTCTCGGCGGAGTGGAATCACTCATGACTTACCCGGCAGTACAAACTCATGCGGATATACCGCTTGAAATTCGTGATGCCATAGGTGTGGATGACCGCCTGCTCCGGTTTTCCGTAGGCATTGAACATGCGGATGATCTGATTGCAGATCTCGGCAATGCGCTGACAGCTGCACAACAGGAAGTTGAAGGAGGCGTGCACTCATGAGTGAGTCCAACAACAAGCCGAATTCCGAGTTGAAATTTGATACGAAATTGCTCCATTTCGGCGATGAGATTGACAAAACGACTGGGGCCTCCAGTGTACCGATCTATCAAGCATCCACATTCCATCATTTTGATATCTTCAATCCGCCTCAACATGATTACAGTCGTTCGGGTAATCCGACACGTCAGGCATTGGAAGATTACATCACATTGTTGGAGGGTGGAGCACGAGGATTCGCCTATTCATCCGGGATGGCTGCGATCTCTAGCGTGTTCATGATGTTCTCCGCAGGAGATCACATGATTGTAACGGAAGACGTATATGGAGGTACGTATCGTTTGCTTACTTCCATATTGAGCCGTATGCAGATCGAGACGACCTTTGTGGACATGACTAATATAGATGAAGTAAAAGCGGCGCTCAAGCCGAATACAAAGGCAGTTTATATGGAAACACCGTCTAACCCGACCCTGCGAATTACGGATATTGCTGCCGTAACTGACTGGTCGAAGGAACATGACCTGATTACGATTCTGGATAACACCTTTATGACACCGTACTACCAGCGTCCAATTGAGCTTGGTGTGGATATCGTCGTACATAGTGCTACCAAGTTTCTCGGGGGTCACAGTGATGTGTTGGCGGGGTTAGCCGTTGCTCGCACGGAATCGCTTGGCATACAGCTGAAACAGTTGCAAAATGGACTTGGAACAGTACTCGGGGCACAAGAATCATGGCTTTTGATGCGCGGGATGAAAACCTTGGGGGCTCGCATGGCTCACAGTGAACAGAGCACAGCCAAACTGGCCGCGTGGCTGAATGAGCGTAGTGATATTGCCGCTGTCTTTTATCCTGGGCTGGAGGATCATCCGGGCCGCGAGGCACATGAGCGCCAGTCAACAGGTTATGGAGCTGTCGTTTCGTTTGACGTCGGTTCAGGGGATCGGGCAAAAGCAGTGCTTAACCGGGTGAAGTTACCCATTGTGGCTGTAAGCTTGGGAGCTGTGGAAAGCATCCTGTCTTACCCAGCGATGATGTCGCATGCGGCAATGCCGGCTGAGGTTCGCCGTGACCGTGGCATTACTGATGGATTGCTTCGTTTCTCGGTAGGTTTGGAAGACATCGATGATCTGATTGCCGACTTGGAACAAGCACTTCAGGAATCCTAGAAAAGTGGTACCGGAATACGTCTATGCATATCATTTAATATCAAATTAATTGGATTTTATATGTAAACATTTTTACTTATTTTTAAAGCACCTGTTCATAAGGTGCTTTTTTTCACATGTAACCTGTGTTACGATATGTGGAGTACAGAAATACGATGTTGCCACCAGAACTTGCTTTTCTTGAACAAGTCGGGACGGATCGTTATATAATTTCTCTTCATGAGGGAGGCTTTTTTACGATGAGTACGGTAGACCGTATCTTAGATAAAGCCCTTCGGGGCGAACGTTTAGACTTGGAAGACACGATTGAGCTATTTGAATCGAATGAAGTGGACAAAATCGGGGCAGCTGCTAATGTCATTATGAAACGCATGCACCCTGAACCATACAGAACATTCGTAATTGGGCGTAACGTCAACTACACGAACGTGTGTGATGTGTACTGCCGTTTTTGTGCTTTCTACCGCAGACCTGGTTCTGAGGAAGGATACGTACTTCCAGACGAGGTCATTTTCCAGAAAATTCAGGAAACAGAAGATGTGAATGGTACCGAGATTCTGATGCAAGGCGGAACGAATCCGAATTTGCCTTTCAGCTATTACACAGACCTGTTGAAAGCCATCAAGGAGCGTTTCCCGAACATCACGATGCACTCTTTCTCACCTGCCGAGATTATGAAAATGGTTGAAGTATCCGATGGGCTTACTTTGGAAGAGGTTGTACGTGCTATTCATGAAGCTGGACTGGATTCCTTGCCTGGTGGCGGTGCTGAAATTCTGGATGACCGCACACGTCGGAAGATTAGCCGTTTGAAAGGTTCATGGCGGGATTGGATGGACGTTATGCAAACGGCACACCGCATCGGTATGAACACCACCGCTACGATGGTTATCGGACTTGGTGAATCGATGGAAGAGCGTGCACTGCACTTACTCCGTGTACGTGAAGCACAGGATGAATGTATTGCGAACAAGTATGACTCCGAAGGTTTCTTGGCGTTTATTCCGTGGACGTTCCAACCGGATAATACAAATCTCAAGCTGGAGCGTCAGACGCCAGAAGAGTACTTGAAGACTGTAGCCATCAGCCGACTGGTGCTGGATAATATCAAGAACATTCAATCCTCTTGGGTAACGATGGGTCCCGAGATCGGTAAGAAGTCGCTTGAATTTGGCTGTAATGACTTCGGTAGCACCATGATCGAAGAGAACGTTGTATCTGCTGCAGGTGCAACGTATAAAGTTAACATTGAATCCATTCTCCGTTTGATTCGGGAGTCCGGTTATATTCCGGCACAACGTAACACCCGATATGACATCGTGCGCATGTTCGACGAAGAGAATTCCGTGCATGAAGATTTCGTAATGCAGAACTAATCCTAATTATTTGAATACTATTCCAATAAATGCTGATCATTTGATGAGTATTTATGAAGCAAGCCCGCTGACTACTCCGTTTGGAGAGACGGCGGGCTTTTGTTTTTTTCCGCGGATCGAGGTCATTAAACAGTACATGTTACGCAATTGCCGATATTTTATATTGAAATTGAACTGTTACAATGAGAAGGAACTTGTGAAGTCAGACATGCTGGAAAGGGGCAAGCCAACCGATGAAGAGAAGAATTCTGGGAAAGACAGAACTGGACGTACCTGTATTGAGCTTTGGAGCATCCTCACTCGGTTCCGTGTTTCGTGATATAGATCGGGATGAAGGTATTCGTACCGTACATGCTGCCGTTGATGCGGGGATGAATTACATAGACGTTTCGCCGTACTATGGACTGACGAAGGCAGAGACGGTGCTGGGTGAGGCCATTCGCAGATTGCCGCGCAATTCGTATATTTTATCCACCAAAGCCGGACGGTATGGAGAAAATGAATTTGATTTTTCACGTCAGCGGATTTTGAATAGTGTGCAAGAGAGTCTGGATCGACTGCATACGGACTATATTGATATTTTATTCCTGCATGATATTGAGTTTGTACCAGCAGAGATCATTGTAGAAGAAGCCTTTCCGACGTTACTGCGTCTGAAAGAGCAGGGAGTTATTCGTCATGCGGGGATATGCGGATTGCCCTTGCCATTGTTTGAAAAGGTTCTGCCACAGATCGATGCGGACGCCATTATCTCGTACTGTCATTACGCATTGAATGATAACTCACTGTTATCGTTGCTGCCGCTGTTGGAAGAGAAAGAAATTGGCCTCGTGAATGCTTCGCCTCTCTCTATGGGCTTGTTAAGTACTCGTGGCGCTCCTGCCTGGCATCCGGCAGATGAACGGGTGAAACAACTTTGTCTGGAGGCTGCTCGCTTCTGTGCAGAACAAGGCAGTGACATTGCCAAGCTGGCCGTGCAATTCTCCACGGCAAATGAACGAATTCCAACAACACTGGTTAGCAGTGCCAACCAGCGCAATATTATCAATAATGCAGCCTGGATAGAAGAACCGTTAGATCAAAATCTGCTGGATGAAGTGCTACGGATTTTGGCTCCATTGCATAATGAGACTTGGTCAAGCGGACGTCCTGAATATAATACAAAGTACAGCAACATGACATCAGAAGCATCCAAGGGGGAATAACGATGAGGGCTATTGTATGTGAAGGAATAGATCAATTGAAGCTCCAGGACTTGCCTCAACCGGAACGAGCAGAAGGAGAGGCGTTGGTTGCAATTCGGCGGATCGGTATCTGTGGAACGGATCTTCATGCGTACAAAGGCAACCAGCCATTCTTTACCTATCCCCGCGTTCTGGGTCATGAACTGGCGGGTATTATTGAAGAGATCGGTCCGAACGCTGCCGGGTTACAGCCTGGGGATCAGGTAAGCATTATTCCGTATCTGCACTGCGGTCACTGTGTTGCTTGTCGCAGTGGAAAAAGTAATTGCTGTGTGTCCATGCAAGTCATGGGTGTGCACGTAGACGGAGGCATGAGAGAGAGAGTCAGTGTACCTGTCTCACATCTGCTCTCAGCAGGAGGCTTGACGCTGGATGAGACGGCAATGGTAGAACCATTAAGCATTGGTGCTCATGCCGTCAGGAGAGCAGGAATCAAGCCTGGTGAGCATGTGGTTGTGATAGGAGCAGGTCCCATTGGACTTGGTGTGATGGCATTCGCCAAACAGGCCGGGGCGCGTGTTATTGCCGTTGATCGTAATCTGGACAGGCTGGAGCTCAGCCGGACTTGGGCTGGAGCGGATGACCTGGTTCAGGCGAATGAACGTACTGTGCAGCAAGTGGCTGAAATCACGGGAGGTGACTATGCTACGGCTGTCTTCGATGCAACGGGTAACGTGAATTCCATGAATGAGGCCATTCAGTATGTGGCACATAGTGGTCAACTCATTTTTGTAGGACTGGTGAAGGCCGATATTACCTTTCATGATCCTGAGTTTCACAAGCGCGAGATGAGCATATTGGGCAGCCGAAACGCAACCCGTGAAGATTTTGAACATGTCCTGTCGAGCTTGCGTAAAAAGAAAATTAGCATGGATGGGTACATCACACACCGAGTGAAATTTGATGAGTTACCTTCTGCAATAGATCGATGGCTATTGCCAGATTCACATGTAGTCAAAGCCATTGTTGAACTATAATATTAAGTAATTCTGATAACAGAAAAAAACGCTCTCTGACCTTGTTGAACAAAACTGTTCATCCATAGGGTAAGAGAGCGTTTTTTGTATGTTGAATTAAAATTACACGATAACGAAGAGGACAGAAGAAACCTGAAAAAGCGAAGCGTTCGCCTTTATCCCCGGATTTTTCCCTTCAGAAAAGGGAATCGAAAAAATCTGGGGATAACAGCGATTGGAAGGTTGTTCTGTCATCGTAGTGTCAGTGTAAATATCTTTAGTTCAACTTACATGAGCTATTATTTTTCCGGATTCGTCACAATGCCCGCATGTGGATCAATGTGACGAACAATGGATTTTAGCCAGATCATTTCCAAGACATGTACTTCATAATAAAGTGCACCGGGGATCTGTTTGATCCATCCTTCAGCCTTAGCAAATTGTGTTGAGTCAGAAGCTGCTCCCAGCGTTCCAGGTTCACGGCGCAGCCGTTTGCGTACAGCTTTTTCAACTTGAGAGCTTTGTGTGGTCAAAATGCATATTTTGCGTTTGGAAGAGAAACCCCTGAACGCAATGTACACCATTTCATAAGCAATAAGGTAGGCGATTACGGAATACATCGCTTGGTCCCAGCCAAAGACAACACCAGCGGCTGTCAGTATCAACAAGTTAAACAGCATGATTATTTTTTCGATAAGCATCCGTTTTCCGCTAAATACACGTTCGGGTGGGCGGGAAGACGGATCACCAATTTCCAGCGTATCCAGTGTCCCACCATACCGCACGACGAGCCCAATTCCGAGTCCGAGACACAAACCACCAAACATGGCGGCAGCCAGCGGGTGCTCTACAAGTGGCGGCATGGGATGAAGCACAATGGCACCGATCGAAAAGACAACCAGACCCAGAACAGTTACGAGTACAAATTTCTTCTGCACAATCTTGTAGGACAGAAATATAAACGGAACATTGAATAAAAATAAGAACAATCCAATCCTCATTTCGGTCCAGTGGGCGAACAGTGAGGAAATGCCTGTAATGCCTCCAATAATGATCTTATTGGGGTGTAAAAACAATTCAAGTCCCACGGAGGCCAGAATTCCGCCCGCGATCACGAGCAACAGGTTCAACCAGCGGCGGGTAGACGATATTCTGGTCTTGGCGGTGTTTGGCACCGGGTTAGCCGATATCAGAGGTGCTTTCATAGGTCATCCTCCTTAGTGCGGCTTTCGAGCCATTCTCCCTGGGTTAGTCACAGAAAGATCGGCGTAGAGCCGCGAAGTACGATAGTATGTCTGTCTGTACAGACATAAGGAATTATCCTTCTTTCTGCAGAACCTTCGGCTCTTCTTTCTTTTTCCGATTATCTTTGAACTTGAATATCTTATCTAAAATACGGAATACATGTTTGGACTCTTTGGTCAATAAAGGACCCAAAATGGCCAGAATCAGGACATACAACGCGGCAAACGGTTGAATCATTGGTAACAGTCCCCCGGCTTTACCCATGTTAGCCAAGATGATGGAGAATTCACCCCGTGACACAATGGTTAATCCAATATTGGCCGATGCTTTGGGAGATAGTCCTGCACTGCGTCCTGCCAGCATGCCTGCCAGGAAGTTACCAAACAATGTAATAACAACTGCAATCAGAGCCAGCCATACGGCTTCTCCACCTAGGGACAACGGATCAATGGACAATCCGAAGCTGAAGAAGAAGATTGCTCCGAAGAAGTCACGGAACGGCAGAATCAAGTGCTCAATCCGCTTCGCATGTTCTGTTTCAGCAAGTACCAGTCCAACCAGCAATGCACCGATCGCTTCGGCAACATGAATGGTTTCAGAGAAACCGGCTACCAGGAACAAGGCTCCGAATACAACGAGTGAGAATAACTCATTCGATCGAATTTTAAGGGCTTTGTTTAAGAGCGGTGTTGCTTTGCGTCCAAGGATAATCACGATAAGCATGAATCCGAGGGCGATAAGGGCGGACATGATGACGCCTCCGATGGAAGACGAATCACTAAGCACAAGTCCGGATAAGATCGAGATATATACTGCGAGGAATACATCTTCGAACATAATGATACCGAGTATCATCTCTGTCTCCGGATTGGCCGTTCGTTTCAAATCGACGAGTACCTTGGCCACGATGGCACTGGAAGAGATGGTAGTTATACCTGCGATAATAAGTGCTTCTGCAACTGGGAAGCCGGAAACAAAACCGAATATTAATCCCAGCGTAAAGTTAATTCCGATGTAGATCGAGCCACCAACTGCAATAGAGCGGCCCGATTTAATTAAACGACCTACCGAGAATTCAAGTCCAAGGTAGAAGAGAAGGAACAAGATACCGATCCGACCCATGAATTCAATAAAAGGCTGACTTTCAATAAAGCGGAAGTCCAGATGCCAGATTTTCATGGCATGAGGCCCAACGGCCATCCCGATCAGAATATAAAACGGAACGACCGAAAATCTTAGTTTTGCCGATAAAAGGCCGGCTGCCGCAATGAGCACAAGGGCCAGACCTACTTCGAATATCAGATGATCCATCTATTTACCCCCTTCCAGTCAGGAGGAGGGATTTAAACAGTTTCTGTTGATTGCGTTCGCCAACGGCTACCACCGTGGATTCTGCACTGATAACTACCTCCGGACCTGGGCTGATGTGTTTTTTGTGATTTTTCTCTACAACGGCAATTACCGTTGCCCCAGAGTTTTGACGTACGTCCAATTCGCCGATGGATTTACCGATACATCCGAAGGATGCTTCGATTTTGTACCACTCGATAATCAGGTCGTCAAACGTGACTTCTATATTTTCAAGCTGCTTCGGTTTGTAGGTTAATCCACCAACAATAGCAGCAATCTGTCGTGCTTCGTAGTCGTCAAGCGTAATCATCGAGATACTTTGATCGGGATCATCATACTCGAAGTGGTACATTTCCCGGCGACCGTCATCGTGAATGATAATGACAATTTTATCACCGCTGCTTGTTTCAATCTGAAATTTTTTGCCGATTCCCGGCAAGTCTGTTTCGCGTACATCCATGGATAGTGCCTCCTTATAATAGGGGCTGGCCACAGAAGATAGGCTTATTTCCCGAAGTTGAATAATCTGCTGCTCAAAGGAACATCAAATGATGCGGGTAAACAGAGCCAGCAATTCCTGACACAGCCATATGATTTGAATTTGTCGGTGTGGGTACAACAAAAATAGGTACTGTCATATACATTGGTTTATCTAACGTGTGCTAAAAGGGTTATAAGTTATGCACAAGCACACCGTCTAAAAATACAGAGGTGTCTCTATGCAAAGCAACCTGTAAATACGTCGTAACGTCTAGTGAAGAACGTTCACGTATTTTGGTGCCAAAGGGGTGAGGGATACATACATGCTGGTAAACTTAATAGGCAGCAGAAATAATCTGCGTTTAAACAGACAATACCACGGTTTAAAGGACAGACCCGGTGTAGGGATTCGCAGCATCAATACCAATGCGAGGACAAGAAAGACAGGCTTATTATGCGTAACCGCAATCAGCTTGGACATGACTTGTGGGTATTTGCGAATGACAGGTTTCTGCTGGGATTCGGGTATTTGCAACAAAACTTCCTTGTTGGAAGTTGCATCAACAGACACCCCAACGGCAGATTCGGACTGCATTGGAATAGGGAAGCACAAGGCTTGGAATACGCACAAAATGATAATAATGGTGTAATGGAGTATTCTAGGTTGTTGTCTCATTTTGGCTTCCCTCCTTTTCCGTGAAACATACTGTTATTAAAATAATAACACATTTTTGTCTTAACTCCAAACCTCTTCATAATATACTGAGAAATCATGACACGCTTTCCATCAATCCGCTTCGTATATCCCCATCGGCCTTGCCATATACTTTGAACAGGAAGGAAAGGAGTGATTCTAGTGGAACTGTTCGCTGTATGGACCGATGTATCGGGGCAAGAGGAAGCAGATCAATTTTATCGTTGTGTCAAGGAAAAAACCAAAGGTTTACATATAAGTAAAAGAGGCTTCCGGCTCACCTTCAAACATAATGATGGAAGAGCAACTTGGGTGTGCAGAGGGAATGAGAATCACGAAGACTTTCAGCAATGGCTTCCCCGAATCAGTGATCTTCTCTCCCTGGGACTCGCCGACTTCATTATGGATACACAAGAACGGAACATGGTGGAGAATATAATTGCCAAAGCGTGTTCTGTCATGGATGAGCATGAGGTGGAGAAGGTCAATCGGATCTGCATGCCTCTACTATTAAATGGGGATCTGGATCAGCCTGGACTTCGGGAACGCCGCCGTACTACGTTGGCAAGTGGACTACGGCAGGATCTCGAGGATGTTCACTTTTTTCACCTTGAAGGCATTATCAATTTTCGCATACGGCCATATAAGCAGGAGCTTCAGGAACTAGTGGAGTATGCGCTCGATGAGTTCTGGATGGATCGGCAATATGAAGAGTTTATGGGACTGTTAAAATATTTTGTATTCTTTCAGGAAGCCAAAGTACCTCTGATCCATCTTGTACACAAGGGCATGCATGAATTTCAGGTGCTTGATGCTGGACTTAATCTGTTGCCCGTGCAAAAGGATGAGCAGGTTGTTGTGGAGATGCCGGGTCTGGAACTGGAAATGGATATCGAAGATATGATTGTGAGTACACTCATCTCGATCTCTCCTGAGAAAGTTATGCTGCATACGCGTACCCCCGATCTGCCGATTATCTCGACCATATGCCAGATCTTTGAAGACAAGGTGCAAATATGTCATCAATGTCCGGAATGCGAAGTGCTGCGCTCAGGATTGTTGACAGGTCTTGACGCAAGTGATCTCGGCAATTATAATAACTGTTGATCCATGAATTTTTCATGTGTACCATTGAACCAAAAGCGTTGACAAAGACAACAACCACACGCAAGATCGGTGCAGAGAGAGGAACCCAGGCTGAAATTTCCTCCGGATATCACGTATGGTTTACCCCTTTGTAGCTGCAATTTTGAAAGTGGAGTTTAATATCGCCTTTATTGGGGATTATCCGCGAGTAAGGATCTGCCGGGTCATGCCCGTTATCGCCATGCCAATGAGGGCTGTATTCCGAATAGGAATGAATCAGCTGAATTAGGGTGGAACCACGAGTATATATCACTCGTCCCTTTGCCGGGACGGGTGTTTTTTGCGTTCCTTTGCATAATGATTGGAACAGCAATAGATAATCAGTCCATGAACATCTGGACACGAAGGTTACATTTACAGGAGGAATGAGACAAATGGCAGTGAACATTAAATTACCGGATGGTTCGGTACGAGAGTACGCAGATGGTAGCAGCATTGAGGATGTAGCGGCTTCGATTAGCAGCGGATTGCGCAAAAATGCTGTAGCGGGTAAGCTCGATGGCATCGTGGTGGACTTGTCCACAACACTTCATGAAGGAGCATTGGTGGAGATCGTAACTTTGGATTCACCAGAAGGACTTGAAGTGATGCGTCATAGTACAGCTCACTTGATGGCTCAAGCAGTAAAACGTTTATATGGTAACAAAGAGGTACGCCTTGGCATTGGCCCTGTCATCGAAGATGGTTTCTACTATGATATGGACCTCGAACACCCGCTCAATCCTGAAGATCTGCAAAAGATTGAGAAGGAAATGGAACGTATTGTGAACGAGAACTTGCCAATTGTACGTAAGGAAGTTAGCCGCGAGGACGCGATTAAAACGTTTGAAGAAGTAGGCGATCCTTACAAACTTGAGTTGATTCGTGACTTGCCGGAAGACAGCGTAATTACCATCTATGAGCAAGGTGAATTCTTCGACTTGTGTCGTGGTCCTCACGTACCATCGACTAGCAAAATCAAAGTGTTCAAACTGATGAATGTGGCTGGTGCATACTGGCGTGGAGATAGCAAAAACAAGATGCTTCAACGTATCTATGGTACGGCTTTTGTGAAAAAAGCACAGTTGGACGAGCATCTGCACTTCCTTGAAGAAGCTCGCAAACGTGATCACCGTAAGCTCGGTAAAGAGTTGGAAATGTTCACATTCTCCCAACTGGTCGGTCAAGGTCTGCCAATCTGGTTGCCTAACGGTGCAAAACTGCGCCGGACTTTGGAGCGTTATATTGTGGATCTGGAAGAAAGCCTTGGATATCAGCATGTATACACACCGGTTCTGGGTAACGTGGAATTGTACAAAACATCCGGACACTGGGAGCACTACCAGGAAGATATGTTCCCGAAAATGGTGATGGATAACGAGGAACTCGTTCTCCGTCCAATGAACTGTCCTCACCATATGATGGTGTACAAGTCCAGCATGCACAGCTACCGTGATCTGCCGATCCGGATTGCCGAGCTTGGCATGATGCACCGTTACGAAATGTCGGGGGCGTTAACAGGTCTGCACCGTGTGCGTGCAATGACTCTGAACGACTCACACATTTTTGCTCGCCCGGATCAGATCAAAGAAGAGTTCGCTCGTGTTATCGAGTTGATTCAAACGGTATACAAAGATTTCGGTATCAACGAATACCGTTTCCGTCTGTCCTATCGCGATCCGAAGGATACTGAGAAATACTTCCAGAACGACGAGATGTGGGAGATGTCCCAACGCATGCTGCGTGAAGTTGTGGAAGAACTTGACCTTCCATTCTATGAAGCTGAAGGTGAAGCGGCGTTCTATGGCCCGAAACTGGATGTGCAGATCAAAACAGCACTGGGTAAAGAAGAGACATTGTCTACGGTTCAACTGGACTTCCTGTTGCCTGAGCGCTTTGAACTTGAATATGTGGGAGATGACGGACAGAAACACCGTCCAGTCGTTATTCACCGCGGGGTAATTAGTACAATGGAACGTTTCACAGCATTCTTGCTGGAGAACTTTGCAGGAGCCTTTCCACTGTGGTTGTCTCCGGTACAGGCCAAGGTTATCCCGGTATCCGGAAACTTCGACGATTATGCGCGTGAAGTAGAAGCGAAGCTTAAACGTGCGGGTATCTCTGCTGAAGCCGATCTGCGAAACGAGAAGCTTGGATATAAAATTCGTGAGGCGCAGCTTGAGAAAATGCCTTATATGTTTGTCGTAGGTGAGAACGAGCGTAATGCAGAAGCAGTATCTGTGCGTAAGCGTGGAGAAGGCGATCTAGGCATGAAGCCGGTTGATGAGATTATCGCTCAACTGAAAGAGGAAATTTCAACACGTTTGGTGTAATTGAACAAATGAACTATCAAATAACCAGTGCATAAGTTGCACTGATCAATCAGAAAACGCCTGGATAACATGGGATTGCCCTATGTTATTCAGGCGTTTTTTCGTAGTGTTTGGTGTGAAAAGTATAGATTAATTGCTTTTTGGAAAACCTTTGCAGTGAGGGGGAGGTTATACAATGAAAAAGCAATTCTCAATTCAAAAGAAAAATATACGGTGTTTACTGGTTGGCTGCGTGATGTTCGCCGGAATGATGATCAGCCTGAATCGGGCGGATGCTTATACATTTGAAGAGGAAAGTGCGGTACTGCATGTCGAGAGTCGAAGCAGTGAAGCTTCGATTATTGAGACTTCAAGCAAATCTGATCAGAAATTTTCGGAACATGTAAGCGATCAATACAGCGATGAGGCCCAGCTGACGACCATGGTGTATATGGCTTTACTATGGTCACCGCAACCAATGGTCATTCCAAGGCCTGAGCTTCCCGAGAAACAATTGACTGATCCAGCTATGCCGGTGCTTGCTCCGCGTTCTGAACAAGTACTGGGTACACAAAAGGTGACAGCAACGGGATATACGGCAGGGGTCGAGTCTACAGGAAAAGGACCTAAACACCCACAATACGGAATTACGTATTCCGGTGTAAAAGTACGTCGTGATAAAGAAACGGTTTCCACGATAGCAGCTGATCCAAAATTATTCCCAATGGGCTCCATTCTGTATATTCCGGGCTACGGATACGGAATTGTTGCAGATACCGGTTCAGCGATCAAAGGCAATAAAATCGATCTGTATTTTCCGACAACGAAGCAAGTGTACAAGGAATGGGGCAAAAAGGACGTTGAGGTACAAGTGATCAGACAAGGTGCTGGGAAATGCACAGAAAAGATGCTGAACGAGTTGGCAGATGCGATCGACGTGTACAAATCCGTACCGGACTCGTGGCTGGACAAGGCCATATAATTTCACCTGGTCACATGAATAACTGAGGTGCTCTCTTCACATAATATTGACTGGGGACGAACCCCGCGGTGCAGAAATGCAACGTAAATATGAAGAGAGAGGTGATTCGTTGTGGCTAAGAAAACTCAAGGACAAGGCTACCAAACGCCAAACGAGAAGTACAATGCAGAGTTTGGAGAAGAGAATGCAGCAGCTAAAGTGAAGCAATCCGCTCAAAACAAAGTACAAGATAATTTCCAAACACCTGATGAAAAATTCAATGCCGAGTTCGGTGTAGAAAACACTGGTCAAACAAACCAAGGCCGTGCAGGGAAATTCCAGAAATAATTGAAGATAAAGATTCAGCACCCTGGAGCAAAAGCTCCGGGGTGTTTTACATATGCGAATTTTTTACATAAATATCCTCCCATCTCAGTCTCGAGACCGAGATAACTTCCATCTGCCGCCGCTGTTCTCATTGTCCTGTCTGAGTTACACTGGATACATAATACAGACGAAGGAGACTTGAGCGATGAAACGATCTACGCGTGACCGCTGGTGGGTTGGCATACCTCTTATTGCTATTGGTGCGATGATCTTGTTCAGACAATTGGGATATGACATTGATGTTGGATATATTTTCAGAACATACTGGCCGTTATTTCTGATCTGGTGGGGGGTCAAAGGAATATCCGAGATTCGTCGTAATGGGGGGTACGCCTTCATTGGACCGGTAATTGTCCTCGCGATCGGTGGTTACTTCCTAGCCCGTAACCTGGGATGGATTGATTACTCCATGGGGGAGTTCATCCGTTATCTGATTCCGGTTATGCTGATTGGCGGAGGATTGTTCGTACTGATTGGGCCACGACGTCGTGATCGGAAACATCATGACAAGATGCAGCCACCTCCAGCACCTGAACAACCTTATAAACCGTTGTCTCCGGAGGATCTGGAGATGCCATCGTCGTTTGACGAACAATTCGAGAAAACATTTGGCAAACCAAAACAGGAACAGAAGAACGATGCACATGGCCCTCAATTCACAGGATCAACGGATTCATCATCACAAGGGCAACAGTTTAAGAAGAAATATCAATCGTATAACTCTAACGATACCGGATATGGAGAACATTATGATGATGGCTACGGAAATGGTTATGGGGATTATGGCAGTGGCAATACCATTAATAAATCGGCGTTCATTGGGGATTTGTATATGGGACAGGAAGTATTCTCGTTGAAACCCATGAACATCTCGGCTTTTATCGGCGATACCGTAATTGATTTGACCAAAGCACAGATTCCTTATGGTGAGACGAAGATTGTCATTTCTTCATTTATTGGGGATGTGAAAGTATTTGTACCGGAAGATATGGATCTGGGTGTGACAGTAACGACGAATTCCTTCATTGGAGATATGTCATTGTTGAACCAGAAACGCGGTGGATTCCTGAGTAGTGCCCAGGCTGAAACTGCCCACTATCGTGAAGCAAGCAAAAAGGTACGGATTATTGTGAGTGTGTTTATCGGAGACGTCAAAGTTAATAAGGTGGGTTAATGCATGATTCGAACAATTCTCAAAGCCAATAAGTGGGAACTGATGATGTATTTTGCGCTAACTGGTCTGATTACGCTGGGCGGATTCTATCTATTGTATGGAGAGGTATTAATGGGGGCTGGTCGTCAGCGGGCATGGACCTATGTTGCCGTTGTTGTGCTGGCCACCGTTATCACCGGATACATCGCTGCATTACGGCTTCAGCGCAAGATCGACCTGCTAGATCTCAACATGTTGAAAGTATCCAAGGGCAATCTGGCGGTGCGCATGCCTGAAGCGGATGACGCTTCGTTTGGTCGTGTCTATCAGGAGTTCAATGTCATGATGGATTCGATTGAGAAAAAGATGAGACTGCTTCAGCGCCTCGGTGAGCAGGAAGTCATTGAGAAGGAGCAAGCCTCGGAGCGGGCTGTGCTTGAAGAGCGCAAACGAATGGCAAGGGACCTCCATGACACGGTTAGCCAGCAGCTGTTTGCCATGCATATGTCGGCTTCGTCCTTACCTCGTCTGCTGGAGATGAATCCTGAACATGGCGGTAAAGTACTGGACCAGTTAATCCAGATGTCACATATTGCACAGCGTCAGATGCGAGGACTTATTGCCCAACTTCGACCGGTGGAGCTGGAAGGGCGTGACCTCACCGCAGCACTGGATAGCTGGTTTCCTGATTATTGCAGGCAGAATGGTCTTAAAGGTGTGAAAGAGCTGGAACTGGATGGCGGAATCTCGGATGCCATTGAGCACCAGCTGTTTCTTGTTATCCAGGAGGCCGTTGCCAATGTAGTGAAGCATGCAGAGGCTGGGCTGGTCAGTCTGTCCATACGGGAAAGTGAACATCAGATCAGCATGAGCATCAGCGATGATGGCCAGGGATTTTTGCAGCAAGCCGAGCGTCCAGGGTCATACGGGTTATCCACCATGCGTGAACGGGCGGAGAAGCTTGGGGGGCAAGTTCAGATTATATCGAAGCCGGGAGCGGGAACGACGGTACGGGTATTCATCCCGAAATTCCCGAATGTTCCTGAGTGAACCAGAGGGGGAGACGGAATGAGTGGTAAAGTAAACGTGATGATTGTGGATGATCATGATATGGTGCGCATGGGATTGAAAACGTATCTGATGCTGGAACCTACTTTTCATGTGATGGGGGAAGCGAGCCAGGGGCAAGATGCGCTTGATCAGTTGCGTAAGTTAAATGATATTGAAATGCCGGACTTGATCCTGATGGATCTGATGATGCCAATAATGAATGGCGCTGAAGCAACAAAAGCCATCATGACTGAATTTCCGAAGATGAAGATTGTGATGCTGACCAGTTTCCTGGAGGATGATCTTGTTGTTCAAGCGATTGAAGCGGGTGCGGTGAGTTATGTACTGAAGACGGTGTCGGCCGAAGAACTGATCTATGCTCTTCAAGGGGCTTACAGAGGCATGCCTGTGATGACAGGTGATGTGTCGCAGGCATTAACTCGGGGAATCAGACAGCGTACAGCGAGAGAGAGCGAATCAGGTCTGACTGAACGAGAGAAGGAAGTGCTGTTACTTATTGCAGAGGGAAAGACCAACAAAGACATTGGAGAAGAATTACATATCAGTATCAAAACCGTCAAAACACATGTGAGCAACCTGCTGATGAAATGCGAGATGGATGATCGTACACAATTGGCTATCTATGCGCATCGTCAGGGCTGGGTGAAAACGAAAGGGTAAAATGCTGTCATGACGGGGGAAATTAATCTATTCTTACTTGCTTTTATCTCCTTTTTAATTGTTTTTAAGGTACGGTTAAGGTTTAAAGTACAAAATAAGGACAGTTAAAGAATATCTCTTGCGAATAAGAGATTGGGAGGTAGAGAGGCATGGACGAACGTAATTATAGATCGAACCGTCAAGAAGATGAAAACGAAATCAAACAAACGGAGAATCGCAATTCTTCCGGAACGGACGAATCCTCCTATTATTATTCTTATGGACCTTTTCAGTCCGTAAATCAGGAAGATACAGCAAATCACATGGGAAGCAGTAATCAGCGTGAAGAAGGCAATGTAGAGATTACAAAACCTGAACCGGTGAGACCCGTACCTACTTACTATAACAACGGATCATCCGAGCAAGCGAAAAGATCGTCCGGAGTCGGCGGAAACGGCTCAGGTAATGGTGGAGATCAAGGGAATGGCGGCAAAGGCAATTGGAATTATAATAACCGCAAGCCGCGCTCTTCCGTAAGATCACTTCTGTTTTCCTTTATTGCAGGGATGTTGGTCATTACCGTTCTCATGTACACAGCTGACAGAACGAACATGTTCACACCGGAGACAGCACTTACGAACGCGGACAGTCAAAGCTCCGGACAGGAAGCATCCACGAACACAGGCGGAGGCAACAATGTAACCGCGTCGTTACTGCCAACAGGCAAAGAAGATGTTTCTTCCGTAGTAACAAGTACAAGTCCGGCTGTCGTCAAAATCGAAACACTCGCGAAGCAGTCCTCACGTACAGGTACTGGTCAGGGTGGATCGAATACAAGCGATCCGCTGTACCAATACTTCTTCGGTAATGGGGGCGGAACGGAAGGCAATCAAGGCCAAAGCCAGCAACCACAAAGCAGTAATCAGCTTGTGCCTATGGGCATTGGTTCCGGATTTATTTTTGACAAAGAAGGATATATCCTGACGAATCAACACGTAGTTCAGGGTGCAGATGTAATCCAGGTAACCCTGGAGAACAACAGTAAACCTTATGAAGCTAAACTGCTGGGAAGCAGCTTTGATCTGGATTTGGCTGTATTGAAAATTGAGAAAAACAGTGGTGACGATGCGTTCCCTGTAGCTCCACTGGGTGATTCCAATAGTACTCAAGTCGGTGAGTGGCTTGTAGCTATCGGTAACCCTGAAGGATTCGAACACACGGTTACAGCAGGTGTACTGAGTGCCAAAGAACGTACGATCAGCATTCCAGATGAAGAAACAGGAAAAACACGTGAGTACAGCCATTTGCTGCAAACGGATGCTTCGATTAATCCGGGGAACTCCGGTGGTCCGTTGCTTAACCTGAATGGGGAAGTCATCGGAATGAACGTTGCAGTAAGCGCAGATGCACAAGGAATTGGTTTTGCGATCCCGTCGAGCGTCATCTCTGAAGCCGTTAAATATCTTAAAGAGAACAAAGAAGTTCCTAAAGAGCCAGTACCCTTTATCGGTGCATCTCTGATGGCTCTCACACCTGAAGTCGCTAAACAAATGGGAACAGATGTGACCGAAGGTTCAGTTGTAGCCAGCACGATCTTCCAATCGCCGGCTTACCAAGCAGATCTTCGTGCATATGACATCATTACAGGTGCGAACGGTACCCCTTACGCCACAAGTCAGGATCTGATAGATTTTATCAAGAAACAGGAAATCGGCAGTGAAGTGACATTGAATGTTGTGCGTGATGGTAAGAAGATGGATCTGAAAATCAAAATTGGAAACAAAAATGATTTTGATACTTCACAAACAACAGATACACAACAACAACCATAATATTGGGTTAGGATTGGCAGAACGGAAGGGTTTGAAGGCCCTTCCGTTTTTTTGCCCTGAACTAACGGGATAACAATGGAGCATGCTTGAATGGAGCCTTCTACTTGAAGATGCAGATTGTGCTTCTGCCTGTTACAATGGGATAAAACGTTAGGATAAAGGAGAAAGACCATGCGCTCAACTATTTTGATTGTCGATGATGACGAAAAAATTGTGTCCATGCTCCGCCGGGGGCTGGCTTTTGAAGGATATGAGGTACAGACCGCTTCCAATGGAGCCGAAGGCCTCAGCAAACTGATGGATAAAGAGCCGGACATCGTTGTACTTGATGTGATGATGCCGCAGATTGACGGATTTGAGGTATGTCGCAGACTGAGAGAAGCAGGCAGCAAAGTGCCTGTGCTAATGCTGACGGCTAAGGATGAAGTGCAGAGCCGGGTGACCGGATTGGACACAGGGGCCGACGACTATCTCGTGAAGCCTTTTGCGTTGGAAGAATTATTGGCACGTGTTCGTGCATTGTTGCGTCGCAAGTCAGACATCGCGGGCACGCCGGACAATCGCCTGATGTATGAGGATATTATTCTGGACAATGACTCACGTGAAGTATTGCGGGATGGGCAACGTCTGGAACTGACTGCCAAGGAATTTGAACTGTTGAATCTGTTTATGCAAAATCCAAGACGGGTCCTATCCCGCGATCTGATTATGGATAAAATCTGGGGTTATGATTACAGCGGTGAGTCTAACGTGCTTGAAGTGTACATTGCCATGCTCAGACAGAAGACCGAAGAATACGGTGGCAAACGTCTAATCCAGACCATCCGGGGAGCCGGCTATATTCTGAGAGGTGACTCCTGACATGTCCATCCGGTTAAGATTAACCGCATGGTATTCTGGTATCCTGGCCGCCGTGCTTATTTTTTGGGGCGTTGTCATCTATGCCTTTGTGTATTTTAACTCCTATCAGGAAGTCGAACAGCAATTGAAGGTGAAGAGTGCCCGGATAACGGAGCAGATCGGTGTAAATCCTCTTTCACAGTCGTTGGATCTGGACCCATTTACAGAGAGTCAGCTTCAGGAGGCACAAATCTATATTCAACTCTGGGATTATCAGAGTCGTTCAGGCAGAATTTCCGGTAATATGGAGAAACTGAGGATTCAGTTTCCAGTATTGAAATCCAATGAAATTATTGAAAAGCGGGGCATATCCAAGATCTATGTGGATGGAACGCCGTTTCTGGTGAATCAGCTCCCCCTTTCTCTTCAGGGAACCAATGAAGTCAGAGGAATTCTTCAGGTTGGTGCGAATGTAAGTTCACAGGAGCGCTTGCTGGAAGCGTTGCTTAATATTTTGGTTTTTGGCTGGCTGGTAGCGATGGCCCTCGCTATTACCTCAGGTCTCGTTCTGGCCCGCAAGTCGATGCGTCCGCTCGTGAATGTCATTGATGCTGCGAATCAGATCCAATCCGGTGATGACTTAAGTGTACGAATTCAATATGCGGGGCCGAAGGATGAGATCGGGCGTCTGATTGAAACGGTTAATAATATGCTTGAACGTACAGAATTGTCATTCCGCGGTTTAGAGGAGACGAATGCTGCCCAGCGCCGCTTTGTATCCGATGCATCGCATGAACTTCGTACGCCGCTGACCACCATTCGCGGGAACGTAGACTTCCTGAAGAAGTTATGGGATCAGGAGGGAACCGACCGACCGAATCTGGATGAGGAGACTGTCAAACAAATGTCGCTGGAAGCCATTGAAGACATGGCGGACGAGGGAAAACGTATGAGCAGGCTGATCAGCGACATGTTATCGCTGGCGAGAGCGGATACGGGTCAGAAAATTGAACTGAATCCGATCCCACTGCAGATTCTCGTACAGGAAGTGGCACGCAGAGCACAATTTCTGGATCGTCAGGCAGACTGGCTTCCAGGAGATTTTTCCATCCTTAACGGCATTTATGTGAACGGTAGCAAGGACTATCTGCAACAGATGCTGTTTATTTTCATCGAAAATGCGTTTAAATACACACCTGAAGGCTCTGTGACGCTGGATGCCGTATTATACAAAGGTCAGGTGGGACTACGCATCAGCGACACCGGTATTGGGATGGATCGGGACGAAGTGCCGTTCATCTTTGATCGCTTCTATCGGGCAGATGAATCACGCGGGGCTACACCGGGCATAGGTCTGGGACTTTCGATTGCGAAGTGGATTATTGAGGAACACCATGGGTCGGTCGAGGTTGTGACTAGACGCGGAGAAGGAACGACCTTTATTATCTGGTTGCCGGTTGTCTTTGCTCCGCCTATCGAATAAAGGTATAATAGACAGGACTGCAATTACATCGGCAACGTTGCCGAGAAAGAAAGCGGGTGGCAACCAAGTGGAAGTACTGCGAATTTCGCCGCGTGGATATTGTTACGGCGTTGTGGATGCGATGGTGCTCGCGCGTCAAGCGGCACGCAATCTGGATTTACCACGGCCTATTTATATATTGGGGATGATTGTGCATAACCAACATGTGACGGATTCCTTTGAAGATGAAGGCATTATTACATTGGACGGTCCGAACCGGATGGATATTTTGAGCCAAGTGGAGAGTGGCACGATTATTTTCACAGCTCACGGTGTGTCTCCTGAAGTGCGCAAGCTGGCACGGGACAAAGGATTGACAACAGTGGATGCAACATGCCCTGATGTGACCAAGACACATGATCTCATTCGCGAAAAGACAGCAGAAGGTTATCAGATTATCTATATTGGTAAAAGGAACCATCCTGAACCAGAAGGTGCTGTTGGGGTTGCGCCAGACCTAGTTCACCTGATCGAGAAGGAAGAAGAGATCGATGGACTGAACGTTCCTTCAGGCAAAATCCTGATTACGAATCAAACAACGATGAGTCAATGGGATATCAAGCACATTATGAGTCGTCTGCTGGAGAAATTCCCGGGCGCTGAGATTCATAATGAGATTTGCCTCGCAACTCAGGTTCGTCAGGAAGCTGTTGCTGAACAGGCAGGTCAAGCGGACCTGGTTATCGTGGTGGGTGATCCTCGCAGCAATAACTCTAACCGTCTGGCACAAGTGTCGGAGGAGATTGCGGGTGTTACGGCCTACCGTGTATCCGATGTTTCCGAGATTCAGCAAGAATGGTTGAAAGGTGTAAATAAGGTGGCGGTTACTTCGGGTGCTTCAACACCAACACCGATCACGAAGGAAGTTATTCTTTATCTGGAACAGTATGAACATGACAAGCCGGAGACGTGGGAAATCAAGCGTACCGTGAACATGAGCAAACTGCTGCCTCCAGTTAGAGAAAAAACACGTACACCGTAGGGCAACGAAATGTAAGTGGAAATGAGAAGAACCCTGTTACACAGAACCGAATTCGGAGCCTGTGGAACAGGGTTCTTTTTGTGCATGGATAAGGAATGTGTACCTTGACGCAACAGGGGAACTATGATATATTTACTTTAACGGATAAAAGCTTAAAAGCGAACAAGCGTTTAAGCGTGACAGAGTTTTTTTATTTTAATCAGACGCACGTTAAGAAATATACAGTGCTCTCATACAAGGAAGGATGGGAATTTATATGATCGTTATTGCAGGCAAGGCTACTCCAGAGGAACAGATCCAGGATATCGTGGCAGTCATCGAAAAAGAAGGGCTTCAGGTGCATATCTCTCGCGGAGAGGATCGTACCATCATTGGTCTGATTGGCAAAGTTGAACCTAAAATGCAAGAACATCTTCGTCAAATGAAGGGCGTTGAGAATGTCGTCAAGATTTCAAAGTCCTACAAATTGGCGAGTCGTGACTTCCATCCGGAAGATACGGTGATCTCCATCAAAGGTGTAGATATCGGCGGAAAAGAACTTGTTGTCATGGGCGGACCTTGTGCGGTTGAATCCGCTGCACAGATTGATGAGATTGCTGGGCTAGTGAAAGCTGCTGGTGGGCAAGTGCTGCGTGGGGGCGCATTTAAGCCACGTACGGGTCCATACAGCTTCCAGGGAACGGGTGTAGAAGGATTGATCATGATGGCGGAAGCAGGAAAGAAACATGACCTGCTGACGATTACAGAAGTCATGACGCCAGAGTATGTGGATATTTGCGCCGAGTACGCAGATATTCTGCAAGTAGGTACACGTAACATGCAGAACTTTGACCTGCTCCGCAAATTGGGTGAGTGTGGCAAACCGGTATTGTTGAAACGTGGCTTCAGTGCGACGTACGATGAATTATTGAATGCGGCTGAATACATTCTTGCGGGTGGTAACCCGAATGTCATGTTGTGTGAGCGTGGTATTCGTACGTTTGAATCCTACACACGGAATACGCTTGATCTGTCAGCGATCCCTGTTCTGCAGTCTCTGAGCCATCTGCCAGTTATTTCGGACCCGAGCCATGGTACTGGACGTCGTGAACTGGTGGAACCAATGACGAAGGCTTCCGTTGCTGCGGGTGCCAATGGTCTGATTATTGAAATGCATACCGATCCGGATAACTCCATGACAGGAGATGGTGTGCAGTCCTTGTTCCCTGATCAATTCGCCAACCTGCTGCAGGATCTGGAGAAATTGGCACCAATCGTGGGTAAATCATTCAGCACAGCCAAACAACCGGCAGAATTTTTCCCGGCTCGTGTAGGCGTATAGTTTAAGAAATCATAGTCAAGAGTCTGGATCAATTCCGGGCATCTCCTGTGGTCGTATTTATTGCGACGGAAGCAGGTGGATGTCCGGTTTTTTGTACATTTTGCAGTTTTGAACGTATTTATTAATCAATGGTGATAAGAAATATTTATGATGTGAAGTTTTTTCCATGATTTAGGATGTAAAAAGGGTCACTTTACCGCATTAAATCGGTTAAATGTATAGTAATAGTGTTGTTATATGAATTTATTATATTTATAAAATGTGAGTATATCTAACATCCTCGCAAAAAATACCTTACATACGTATTGACGATGTCATGTTTCAGAATTTATAATGACGACAGAAAAAAATTCGAATTTAGACATTTTCTTAGTGGGGTTGTTTAATGTTCGGAATATTTGGGAGGACGAATACATGTCGGTTGAAAACGTATTGAAATCAATTCAAGAGAACAACATCGAGTGGGTAGATTTTCGTTTTGTAGATTTAGCTGGTCGTGCACATCACATCTCGTTGCCAGCTTCGGCTGTTGATGCAGACACGTTCGTAAATGGAGTAGCTTTTGACGGTTCTTCTATCCAAGGTTTCCGCGGAATTGAAGAGTCCGATATGGTTATGATGCCAGATCCTGAAGCGACTTATGTCGATCCGTTCACTGCACACCCTACATTGAATGTTATGTGTGATATCTTCACTCCGGATGGCGAGCGTTATGAGCGTGACTCACGCAGCATCGCTGTTAAAGCAGAAGCTTACTTGCAAGAGAGCGGTGTAGGTACAGCGGCATTCTTCGCACCTGAATCCGAGTTCTTTATCTTCGACGATGTACGTTATGAGAGCGGAACGAACAGCTCTTCCTACTTCGTAGATTCCGAAGAAGCTTCATGGAACACGAACCGCAAAGAAGAAGGCGGTAACCTGGGCTTCAAAGTTCGCACTAAAGGCGGATATGTTCCAGTAGCGCCAGTCGATACACAACAAGATATTCGTAGCGAAATGTGTCGCCTTTTGGAAGAAGCTGGCCTGTCCATCGAGCGTCATCACCATGAAGTGGCGACAGCGGGTCAAGCCGAAATCAACTTCCGTTTTGATACACTGAAGAAAACAGCAGATAATCTGCTTGCATACAAATACATCGTGCACAACACTGCACGTCAATATGGTAAAGTAGCAACATTCATGCCAAAACCATTGTTCGGTGATAATGGTAGCGGAATGCACGTTCACCAATCCATCTTCGATGGCGATTCCCCATTGTTCTATGACAAAGCGGGATATGCTAACCTGAGTGAAATGGCTCTGCACTACATCGGAGGTATCTTGTACCATGCTCCGGCACTGATCGCTTTGACTAACCCTAGTACGAACTCGTTTAAACGTCTCGTACCTGGTTACGAAGCACCAGTAAACCTGGTTTACTCCAAAGGTAACCGTTCTGCAGCAGTACGTATTCCGGTTGCAGCTGTGACACCAAAAGGTTGTCGTATCGAGTTCCGTACACCTGACTCCACAGCTAACCCGTACTTGGCATTCTCCGCAATGCTGATGGCTGGTCTGGATGGAATCAAACGCAAAATCAACCCAACTGAGCTTGGATATGGTCCGCTCGACAAAAACATCTATGACCTGTCTGATGCAGATAAAGAAAACATCCGCAGTGTGCCAGCTTCCCTCGAAGAAGCACTTGATGCATTGGCAGCTGATAACGAGTTCTTGACTGAAGGCGGCGTATTCACAAAAGAATTCATTGAAAACTACATCAACCTCAAACGTGATGAAGCGAAAGCAGTAGCGATCCGCATTCATCCGCACGAGTACAGCCTCTACTTCGACTGCTAATCGGTCGGGGTCGGAACAGCTCTTGTTCCAACTTAAAGCCTCCGGGACACGCTCTCGGAGGCTTTTCCTTGAATTAAACAATGTAGTGCTTTAACTTTGCAGGGTGATAAAGGAATTTGATGGCCTGAAATCAACACTTCAGTGCATATTGCCCTTGAAGCAGATAGAGAATACTGCTATCATAGCCATAATATTTACTTTGTATGTCAGAGTTACGGATGGAAAGGGCGGGGGATTTTGTGACAAAGAGAGCGTATAATTTTAATGCAGGACCTGCGGCGTTGCCACTTGAGGTACTGGAGCGTGCACAGGCGGAATTTGTAGATTTTCGTAACACAGGCATGTCGATCATGGAGATGTCTCACCGTGGAGCGGTGTACGAGTCTGTACATAATGAAGCTCAGGAGCGCTTATTGTCGCTTCTAGGCAATCCAAAAGGATATAAGGTTCTCTTTCTGCAGGGTGGTGCAAGCACTCAGTTCGCGATGCTGCCAATGAACCTGCTTGGGGCAGGACAGACTGCAAGTTATGTGATGACTGGCAGCTGGGCCAAGAAGGCTCTGTCTGAGGCGAAGCTGATTGGCGAGACGCATGTAGCAGCATCTTCGGAAGCAGAGAAGTTTATGAAATTGCCGGATGTTTCGAATCTGAGTTTGCCTGAACGTACGGCTTATGTGCATCTGACTTCTAACGAAACGATTGAAGGTACGCAATTCAAGTCATTCCCGGACACTGGTTCTGTACCTCTGATTGCTGACATGTCGAGTGACATCTTCTGTAAACCATTTGATCTCAATCAATTTGGTATGATCTACGCAGGTGCGCAGAAGAACTTGGGTCCATCCGGGATTACGGTTGTCATTGCTCGTGAGGAACTGGTTAGTGAATCGCCCAAAACGATTCCAACCATGCTTCGTTACAGCACGCATGTAGATAATAACTCCCTATATAACACGCCACCTTCCTTCTCCGTATATATGGTGAATGAAGTGTTGAAATGGATTGAAGAACAGGGCGGATTGGCTGGCATTGAGCAAAAAAATACGAAAAAAGCGGAATTGCTCTATAACACGATTGATTCTTCCGGTGATTTCTACCGTGGTTGTGTCGAAGCAGAAGATCGTTCTTTGATGAATGTAACCTTCCGTCTAGCCTCTGAGGAACTGGAGAAGAAGTTCATCAAGGCATCGGAGGAAGAAGGATTCGTAGGTCTGAAAGGACATCGTAGTGTGGGTGGTCTACGTGCCTCCATATACAATGCTGCTCCTTATGAGAGTGTTAAGGCGCTCACAGACTTTATGAACCACTTTCAGAAGACAAATGGATAAATAGTATAGGGTACTGTGTCATAGACCTTAGTGTCTAATCCTGTGCTTTACCAGAGCCTTCCACATTGACGTGTGGAGGGCTTTTCTTTAAGATTAGAGGGTTGTCGTCAACATGAAATGAAAAGGAGATTGAACACATATGGCTTTACACATTGTTCTGGTTGAACCAGAAATTCCGGCAAACACAGGGAATATTTCTCGTACTTGTGCGGCAACCGGCACCCATCTGCATCTCGTGCGTCCACTTGGATTTCGAACAGATGATGCTACATTGAAACGGGCAGGGCTGGACTACTGGCATGCCGTTCATATTGAATACCACGACTCGTTCGCCGAGGTTCAGGAAAAATATTCGGAAGGTCGTTTCTTCTACGCAACTACGAAGGCGAAGAACCGATACAGTGATTTTAAATTTCAGGATGGGGATTTCCTCGTCTTTGGTAAAGAGACTAAAGGCCTGCCGCCTGAATTAATTGCTGCCAATCCCGATACATGTATGAAAATGCCAATGACTGGTGATGTTAGATCATTAAATCTGTCGAATTCGGCAGCCATTATTGTGTATGAAGCATTACGCCAGCTCAATTTTCCGGGGTTAGAGGGATAAATTAAGGTTATTCATACCGACTAGAATTCGGTAAAAAAACATTTTTCAAAAAAAAGGACAAAAAATGTTTATTTCCAGCAGGATTCGACAAAATCTTGGCGAATCTATAAACATAGTACAAATGTACCTAGAAATTTAGAGTAAGATAGGAGAGGTGTGCCGTAGCTATGAAGCCAGCTGGAGTAGTTCGCAAAGTTGACCAATTAGGTAGGATCGTATTGCCTAAATCTTTGCGTAAAAGGTATCAAATGAATGAGGGAGATCCTGTAGAGATTTTAGTACAAGGGGACCATATTATCTTGGAGAGATATCGTCCAAAATGTATTTTCTGCGGATCCATCGAGGAAGTCAACGAGTTCAAAGAGCGTTACATATGCGCACAATGTTTAGATGAAATGACTCAGCTTCCACAGCACGGGTAAGAAGTAACGCCATGGGGTTTTATGACCCCGTGGCGTTTTTTGTTTTAATATCTAGCGAATCGCATAATATCAAATTGAAAAAAGATAAGATAAATAGACTAATGCTGGGTGTAAAGGGGTAAAACCTCAGACCATACAGCATTCAAGATGCCTTGCATATTTTCTTCCTCACTATTAATACATATGACAGCTTCCTTTGAGGGAATGATGATACACAATTGACCATAGGCTCCATCGGCTCGGTATGCGCCATGAGAACACATCCAGAACTGATATCCGTATCCTTCTCCCCAATCACCGCCTCCAGTCGTTTCGATCTGCCGCGACGTAGCCTGTCTGATCCAATCCGCAGGTACAAGCTGTGTGCCGTTCCAGAGGCCCTCCTGCAGCATGAACTGTCCAAATCGACTTAGTTCCTCATTGCTTATCCATAGACCAGCACAGCCGAGCGTTACACCGAGTGGAGAGGATTCCCACTCTACATCATGGATACCAAGCGGCTCAAATAACCGTGGAGTCAGGTAATCTTTCACGGTTTGGCTAGTAGCAGCCTGCAGCATGGCCGAGATCATAAAGGTATCACCACTGCTATATGTAAATTGTTCTCCAGGTACCCGGTCCAGAGGCAGAGACATGTAATATTTTGCCCAGTCCTTCTCGGTCAATGAAGCTCGTTCATCAGCCCAAAGAGGGGGAGAGTCATGGCCCGAAGACATTCGGAGAAGATCACGTAGTTTCAATTCCCGCGGCGAGGGGAGATTGTGCTGTGCAATGGGTGCGTGATTGTAGGCGAAATAATCACCGAGTGTGGCATCCAGATGTAATAGACCTTCTTCAATCGCAAGACCAACGGCCATGCTGGTGAAGGATTTGCTGATGGAATGTTGCACACGGCGCTGATCTCTGTCCCTGTCCCAATGGGCAAGCAGCTGCCCTTTTTGTAATATGCGAATGGAGAAAACATTCAATTGTTGTTCTGTAATCGTTTGAACGAAGCCTTTGAGTTGCTTAGACATATTAACCTCCCTAATCTCAGGTAAAACCTGAGTAAAATCGGTTGGTGAAACGTTTCCGTAATTTGAATGCAAAATCAGAACCCATGTTAGTATAAACCTAGTTGGGTGTCAATTAAAGTTGTAATACCACTGACTAAAATTTCATTTTTTCGCAATAATAGTGTCTTTGGACGCAAATTTAGACTTAAAAAAGCATTTTTTCGAGAAAATAACGCGAAATTTGTAAAAAGGTTATTGACAGGATTTACTCATCGGGCTTATGATTTATTCGAAACGATTCGAAGAAATCGCTTCCACATTAAAAGTGTTGTAATGAAGTCCATGTGGATCAACGTTGGTTATGTTTTGAAACGATTCGAGAAAATCGTTTCGATAACCCATCGTAATACAAGGGAATCTACAACAGCCTGCAATCCAACGCCAGAGAAGCGAATGAGTAAAGACAGCAGGCGATGATGAGAGGGGTTACATTATGGCGCATATAACGATCGAAACTGGATCGCCAACATTATGCATGAATACGAGCATACATGTTGTGTCCAGTGACTCCGGAGAGACTTCAGGCGGTACACTATATTTGTTGCACGGGGCAGGCGATAATGCGAGTACCTGGCAGCGGTTAACCACAATTGAGATGTATGCAGCGCAGTATGGCTGTACCATCATTATGCCAGAAGCGAATCGAAGCTATTACACCGATATGGAATACGGCCTGAATTACTTCCACTACATCACTCAGGAGTTACCTGAAGTATGCAAACGTCTACTCAATCTAAATCCTGATCCGGAGAAAACGTACGTTGCCGGTTTATCCATGGGTGGATATGGTGCACTGAAATGTGGGCTAACTTATCCAGAGCGTTATCGCAAAGTCGTGTCTTTATCTGGCGTTACGGATATTCAAACACGACTTCATGACCCCCATATGCCAGCGACTATGATCAAGGAAATGAAAGCGGTTTTTGGAGAACGGTTACAGGTAAAAGCCGATCAGGATATTTACGCACTGTCAGCCAAGTTGCTGGAACAGGGTGTTCCTTTACCGGATATCCTCAGTTGCTGCGGCGATAGTGATCCCTTCGTGGAGATGAATCGCGATTACGCGAAATACATGCAGGGTACTGCCTTTGATTTTCGGTATGTGGAGACGCCGGGTGCTCATGAATGGAGATTTTGGGAGCACCACCTGAGAACGATGTTTGATTTTCTGTACAACGACAAGACCAAAGTAGAGTGAGGAGATGCAATGTGAAACCTGCAGCCGAAGGACCTAGCAAAAAGCTGAAGGGAAACGTGAAGGGCAATTCGCTCTGGACTGAAATCTGGAAGCACCGAATGACATACACCCTGCTTATTCCGGGGCTTGTCTGGCTAATCCTGTTTGCCTACTTGCCAATGGGCGGCCTGTCTCTGGCGTTCAAAGATTACAAGGCTAATCTGGGCATCTGGGGAAGTCCATGGAGCGGATTCGAGAACTTCAAATATGTTTTCCGTGATCCAACCTTTATCGATGCAGTATGGCGTACGCTGTACATCAATATTCTAAAGCTGATTATTCAGTTCCCGTTCCCGATTATTCTGGCGTTGTTGCTGAATGAACTGCGGATGCGCAGAGGGAAAAAGTGGTTCCAAACCGTACTTACGTTCCCGCACTTCCTGTCTTGGATCATCGTATCCGGGGTTGTCATCAATGTCCTGGCATATGACGGATTGGTCAATAGCGCGCTCGGATTACTCGGATTGCCAACGATTAACTTCCTGGGTTCCGAATCCAACTTTGTACCGATGTTGCTGTTGACTGATATATGGAAATCAAGTGGATGGGGCGCGATTATCTTCTTGGCTGCCATCTCAGGTATCGATCAGGATCAGTATGAGTCGGCACAGATTGACGGGGCTTCTCGTATGCAACAGATGTTCCGTATTACCTTGCCAAACATTCTACCAACCATCACGGTAATGTTCATTTTGTCGGTAGGTGGACTGATGTCTTCCGGTTTCGACCAGATCTTCAACTTGGCAAATGCAGCAACCAAAAACGTATCGGAAGTACTCGATGTATATATCTATCGGATTACGTTCCAGTCATCAACCGATTTCTCATTCTCGACAGCGGTCAGCTTGTTCCGTTCCCTGGTGAATATGGCCTTGCTACTTCTCGCTGACAGATTTGCCAAGTGGCTTGGCGGAGACGGTTTGTTCCGATAAGAGAGGAGGAGAAATGAGATGAGCAAGAAAGCTAACAAAAAGCCGAGAATTGGCACAGAAAGAATGACACTTCTTGATTACTTCATATTTGCCATATTACTTGTACTTGCATTAATGATTCTGATTCCATTCTGGAATGTCATCATGATCTCGTTTGCAACACAAAAAGAATATGCTGACAATCCATTTTTGATGTTCCCTAAAGAATGGACATTGGATTCCTACAAGGCATTGTTCGCTGACGGAACGATTCTGTCGGGGTACAAAAATACAATTATATTGCTAGTCATCGGCTTGCCACTCAGCTTGTTCCTGACAACAAGCATGGCATATGGCCTTAGTCGCAACAAATTTCCGTTTAAGAAATTTCTCTTTTTCCTGGTACTGTTCACCATGATCTTTAATGGTGGTATCGTACCACTGTACCTGATCATGAAATCACTTCATCTTACAGGTACGCTGTGGTCCGTTATCCTGGCGGGAAGCTTCAGTGCTTTTAACATGATTCTGATGATGAACTACTTCTACACCTTACCGGAATCACTGATGGAATCAGCGAGACTGGATGGTGCCGGAGAGTGGAGAATCCTGTTCTCCGTCGTTCTCCCGCTGGCTACACCTATTATGGCTACGATCACATTGTTCTACGGTGTGGCTTACTGGAACAGTTGGTATGATGCGATGATATTCCTTCGAAAAGCGGATCAGTTACCGCTCCAGAATGTACTCCGAAATATTATCGTGACATCTACGACGAATGCATCCAATGCATCCAGTGTGGATGCTGCCCAGGCAAGCAACTTCTCAATGGGCATGAAGATGGCGGCCGTATTTGTCACCATGGTACCAATTATGTGTTTCTTCCCAATGCTGCAAAAACACTTTGCCAAAGGGGTATTAACAGGGGCAATCAAGACCTGATTATACGTATAGGATTTTGCAATAAAATTCTACTAAAAACATGGGGGTAAAACATGAAAACGAACAAAAAGTTGTCAGTAAGAGCTCTCTTTGCCATCACGCTTAGTGTAGTTATGCTGATGGTGACCGCTTGTTCCAGCCAAGGAGCTTCAGGTGGTAACGAAAAAGATGCAGAGGGAAATTACAAAGACAACCTGACCATCTCTGTAGCTAACCTGACAGAAATCAAAAACGGGAACCTGGATAATGACTTCCACAAGTTCTGGACAGACAAATTCAATGTAACTTGGGACTACAACTATATTGATTGGGATTCATGGGGCGAGAAGCTTCGTCTGTGGATCAACTCTGGTGACTTGCCGGATGTAGCGGTATGGAACTACGTACATGGCGATGCCATAAACAGCATTGAACAAGGTTTGTTCTACAAATTCCCGGATGACTGGAAAGAACGCTGGCCTAACGTGGCAGCAGCTTACAATTTGACAGGTCTTGGAGACAAGTTGGAAGAATTGACGGGTGGAACATATGTCCTGCCTAGACCAATCTACTTCGAGAACAAACCAGCTGACCCACTCACGAACCAAATTGGTGTCATTGCGCTTCGTAAAGACTGGGCTGAAGCAGTTGGTTTTGAACTGAAAGATGCTTATACAACAACCGAATTGAATGAATATGCTGCGCTAGTGAAAGAAAAAGATCCAGGCAAAGTGGGTAACAAACTTGTACCTCTGTCCTACAATGCGGCAGATGCCATGACAAACATGATTATGCCAAACAGTGTGCATGCCATGACTGATTCTCCGTTCTACAAAGGTGAAGATGGCCAATTCCATTGGGGACCAGCAGATCCTGAAACGCTGACAGGACTTAAATTGATGCAAAAAGCCTATAAAGACGGACTGCTCAATCCTGAGTTCTACACATGGAAAAACAATGAAGGTCAAAACAACTTCAAAGTAACAGGTACAGCTGCTGTAACAAGTCTGGGCGGACTGGCTTCGTACAGACAAGGTCTGGATTCTGATATGAGAAAAAATCTGGGTGTAGATAGTGATGAACTGGTACACACAGCAATCGTAGTAGGCGATGACGGGAAATACCGTAACATGGAGCAAGCCAACTTCTGGTCTGCATTGATCTTCAATCCGGACATCAGTGACGAGAAATTCGAACGGATCATGGATCTGATCGATTACTCCGCAACAAAAGAAGGACAGTTGCTCATCAACATGGGCTTTGAAGGAAAAGATTGGAAATATGATGAAAACAACGAACTCGTTAGCTTGTTGCCAGAAGGAACGGTATTGGAAGATAAATATCCAGCACGTTTCGAAGGTCTGTATCTGCTCGGTGACGACTTCAGTGTTGTAAACCCTGCAATCAAAAAAGATTACCGTGATAGAGCCGTGAAATTGTTCGAAGAAAAAGCAAAACTCGGTACAGAAGGCAAATCACTTGCAGCATATGATTGGGATATCAACCTGTACGATTCCAAAGCTAAGAGTCAAGCTTCATTCGATTACCAGAACGAATATGCCAACCTGATCCTGAAAAGCGGAGATCTGGAGGCTAACTGGAAAGAATGGGTGAACAGTAAAATGTCCCTGGTTCAACCTTATCTGGATGAGCTAAACGAGAAATTCTAGTAATCGTTCAGTAATTAATTTTGAACCCGGTGCGCGGTCTCTCCCCGAACGCAGCCGGGTTCTTTATTTCAACAACTTGTAGTGGAGGATACTATTGATGAATAACGAGCAGTTGTTAGACCTGGTGAAACAGATGACGTTGGAGGAAAAAACAGCACAGCTTCTTCAGTTGACTGCCAACTTCTATGAAGGAACGAATGTGGAAGGTCAGATCACCGGACCGATGGAAGAAATGGGAATCACGGAGCAGTCCGTGGATGCCAGTGGCTCCATTTTGGGGTTGTCCGGTGCACAGGCCATCATTGATGTACAGCAAGCTTATATGAAGAAAAGTCGTCTGGGCATTCCACTCTTGTTCATGGCTGATGTTGTACATGGATTTAAAACCATTTTCCCGATTCCGCTGGCCATCGGTTGCTCATGGGATACCGAACTCGCTGAGAAAAGTGCTGAAATTGCAGCACGTGAATCGGCTGTATCCGGTTTGCATGTTACCTTTGCACCGATGGTGGATCTGGTTCGTGACCCGCGCTGGGGTCGTGTGATGGAGACGACAGGAGAAGATCCTTATCTGAACAGCTTGTTCGCGGCTGCATTCGTACGTGGATATCAAGGAGACAGCTTGAAGGATGAGCCGGAGCGTCTTGCAGCTTGTGTCAAACACTTTGCGGCGTATGGAGCGGCTGAGGGTGGTCGGGATTATAATACGGTGGACATGTCCGAGCGTAACCTGCGTGAGTACTATTTGCCAGCGTACAAAGCAGCATTGGATGCGGGTGTGGAAATGGTCATGACTTCGTTCAATACAGTCGACGGTATTCCGGCGAGCGGCAACGAAAAGCTGATGCGCGGTATATTGCGTGACGAGTGGGGCTTTGATGGCGTACTGATCTCGGATTGGGCTTCCATTCGCGAGATGATTGCCCATGGCGCTGCGGAAGATGACCGTGAAGCGGCATACCGTGCCATTCGCGCAGGGGTGGATATGGAGATGATGACACCTTGTTATGTGCATCATCTGCCTGAGTTGATTGAGAGCGGTGAAGTAGAAGAGGAACTCATTGATGAAGCCGTTCTGCGAATTTTGCAACTGAAAGAAAAGCTGGGATTGTTCGACAATCCACTGCGTGCAGCTGATCCGGAACGTGAGCGCGAGATTGTGTTCTCCAAAGAGCACCGTCAGGTATCGTATGAACTGGCAACGAAATCAGCTGTTCTGTTGAAAAATGATGGCAACGTTCTTCCGCTTCAGCCGGAAGCTAATGTAGCCCTTATTGGTCCTTTTGCACAGAGTCCAGACATTCTGGGTTGGTGGTCCTGTGAAGGGGTTAAGGAAGATGCAATCAAGCTGGGAACAGCTCTGCAAGAGCGTTTGACGGGTGGGAAAGTTCAATTTGCCCAAGGCAGTGATGTTCATACCATCACAGCTGAGCAGATTGCCGAAGCTCTGGAAGTGGCAAGCAAAGCAGATCTGATCGTCCTGGCTCTAGGGGAAGACTCCGAGATGAGCGGAGAAGGTGGCTCACGTACGGATATTCGTCTGCCAGCGGCCCAATTGGAATTGGTCAAACAGCTCAAAGCAGCAGGGAAACCTATTGCCACCGTTATTTTCAATGGCCGTCCATTGGATCTGCATGGTGTAATCGATGAAACGGATGCTGTTCTTGAAGCCTGGTTCCCGGGTAGTGAAGGCGGAGCTGCGATTGCAGATGTTCTGACAGGTGTAGTGAATCCATCTGCACGTCTGACCATGTCCTTCCCGCAATCCGTAGGTCAGATTCCGGTGTATTACAACCATTTCAATACAGGCCGGCCGCTTAACCCGGAAAAGACGGAAGAACGTTATGTATCCAAATACATTGACAGCCCCAATGAACCTTTGCTTCCATTTGGCTACGGTCTCTCTTACACTTCCTTCGTTTATGGTGATCTTGAAGTGTCAAGTAACGAGTTGACTGCTGATGAGTCTTTGAGCATCCAGGTTCGTGTAACGAACACAGGTGAGCGTGCAGGAGTGGAGACCGTTCAGTTGTATGTTCGTGATGTAACGGGTGAAGTGGTTCGTCCGATGCGTGAGTTGAAAGGATATGTGAGACTTGCACTTGCACCAGGCGAGAGTGGTAAAGCCACGTTTACATTAAATGAAGAACAGCTTCGCTATCACCATTCTGACTTAAGTCATCGCAGTGATCGAGGCGAATTCCATATTCTGGTTGGTCCGAACAGCCGGGATACCCAAAAGAAATCATTCCGACTCGTGTAATCCGATGGATGGAAAGAGTAATGTGTCAGGCCTTTCACTATGGGAGGCCTGATCAACATAACAGGGGAGCGAAGAATGTGGTCAGTATCAAGGATATCGCCAAACAGGCGGGAGTTTCTATATCCACCGTGTCATATGCGCTGAATGGCAGCAACAAAGTGACCGATGAGACGAGTTCCAAAATTTTGGCCATAGCCAAAGAGCTGAACTATGTTCCAAATGCCGCTGCAAGAACACTGAAGAAGAGAGAATCCAAAATTCTGGGTGTTTTCTTGACCGATTTTAGCGGAGATGTATATGGAGACTTACTTAGTGGCATGAAAGCCGTATGTAATGCTCAAGGTTATGACCTGATCGTGTGCAGCGGTAAACAGTCCCATCGCATGCTTCCGGAACGGATGATTGATGGTGCAATCATTCTGGATCATACGTTTGCAAGTGAAGAACTGATGCAATATGCCGATCGAGGGCACAAAATCGTTGTACTGGACCGGGAGATGGATCATCCCAACATTAATCAGGTTCTGCTCGATAACAAAGCCGGGGCGACACTTGCCATGGAGCATCTGATTGAACAGGGACATAAGAAAATCTATGTGGTGACGGGACCGGAAGGTTCGTTTGACTCTGTGCAGCGTTTGAAGGCTGTAAGACAGGTTGCGGAACGTGAAGCCGATGTAGAATGGATTGAGATCACGGGGGATTTTGAGAAGAGTGGTGGAGAACGAGCCGCAGATCAGATTGTACAGGCGTATGATGGACCAGCAGCTGTATTCTGCCTTAATGATGAGATGGCTATTGGCTTGTGTGATCGTCTCGCAGACAGTGTACTTGGCGTGGGTCAGGAGATTGATGTCATCGGATTCGACAATATTGAACTGAGCAAATACGTGCAGCCGAGATTGGCAAGCATTGATTATTCCAAACGTAAGTGGGGATCACTCGCTGCTGAACAATTAATCAAGATTATTGCTGGAGAACCCGTTGACCATGAACGGATATACGTGACACTGGTTGAGGGTGGGTCGGTGAGTGGACCTACTCTGTCTGATTCTATGATATCAATGCAAAGTGACCGGGCGGTTAGCTATTGATCCCGTCTAGCAAGAGACAAGGCTTAGAAGAATTGAAGCATTCTTTTAAGCCTTGTCTCTTGCTATTTCGAGAATAGAGCATTAAAAAAAGCCTCTCCGGAGAGAGGCTTGGCCTTTACAGGCCTTTTGTCTTGTCATTGTTGTAGGATGAAGTGAGAATGCCTGTAATGAAGAGAGTCAATACAACTGCAATAATCCAGAATGTCAGTGAAAACGACATACCCTTCGCACCTCCTGCACAAGCTCATTTTCTTCTATTATAACCATTATAAGTAGAAAAGAAATGCTTCACCCCATCATTTATAAAATAAAAAGTGTGTGGGCACCGGTCTGAGGCTGCCATCCGAAGGGTTATTCACAACCCGATTATTCAGAATAAGCGAGGAAGATCCACCGCCATCCAGATTATAGGCATCGATGACCCCAAGCTTGTACAACCGTCCTTGCAACTCTTCAAGGGTAGCACCAGAACTTCCGCCTTCATTATATCCATCGACCACGATGATCAACAACTGATCGTCTTTGTAATTGCCGATGACAGTACGAGGTGCTCGTTTGGGTGATACCTTCCACTTATCGGGAATTGCTGTTTTGCGCCCATTCTGTAGCAGCACCGGTACAAACGTAGCCCCGAATTGCGGTTGCAGGCGATCCAGCGAGTTTTTATCGAAGAACTTGCCTCCGACCAGCTTGCCGGCATCGTTAAGTCCTACAAAGAACAAATCTTTGAAACTGGCCTGAAAACCATTCACGTATTTCCCATCCATGACGGTTGTGCTGAGAGGATAACGTTTGCCGCCACTGTCAGCGAACCCTCCTGCGTTGATACCGGCAATTGCGCCGTTACGCTTCACAGCCTGCATGGTTGTCTCAGAACGTCCAGGTTCGCTATCCAGAGCCATCTGCATGGCCGTGGGATCTTTTAGCTTAATCTTCATGGCATAGCCCTTATAACTGCCAGGATTCACTCTGTACATTTCAATCGTCAGCCGGTCACTGTCTACCCGTTCAAATGGAACGCCCAGCTTGGATGAGATTCGTTTGTTATAAATGCTTTCTGGGCGATCCGCCTGAGCAGTCGCCTTCTGCACAAGTGTAGACATCGTACTCGTTGTCTTATTATAGAGCTGTGTCGTTCTTTTAATAGAAGAAGAAGTCTGGACAGCAGCGTCTTTTGCCCCGGCAAGCTCTTGGCTAATTGCTTGGGTCCGGGGAGTAATGCTGTCCTCTGACAGCTCGGTGGGAATCAAACCTCCGGGTTCAAGCGGAGGACGAAGCAGCAGCAGACATACTATGAATCCAACAAAAGGAGCGAGTGCAAGCATAAAAAAACGATTAACCTGTTTGACGGGTGTAATCATTTGAGCAGGTCCATCTTTTTCTGGAGTGTCTCCAGTTGTTTTTTGACTTCGCTCAGCTGGGTATACAGTTTGTTGCTGTTATCCGTTTTGTCACTTGCATTATCCTTGGTAAAAGTCAGCAATTCATTGAAGGATTGAACCTGTCCTTGCAGGTCGGCTACTTCCTTCGATATCGTTGTTAGCTGCTTTTCATAGTCGGTTTTTAGCGCTGCAATCTGCTGCTGATTATGGGCCTGAAGCTGGTTAATCATCTGTTGCTGGAGATGGTTACTATAGTAGTAGGTTCCAACGACTCCTAGTGCAATCAGAACAATCCACATTACCAGAAACAGCTTGATTGAAGATCCGGCCTTGCCTTTGGCACTCCGGGTGTGATGGATGTCAGAGGGCGGGGCAGATGGTTTCATATCATCACTCCTGGTCATTTATAGGTACAAAAATTTTTCCAGTCCTCATTCTATCATGCCCCTATTGATTACGCAAAAATGAAATTCTTTACTTAATAGAGCAAAAAGAGATTGCATCGGAAGGAAGTCCTAGGATACAATTTCTTATAGATGCAATAAGTAGGAACTTTGGGCAGGTTTTTCGACTTTTTTAGATAGAAATGCAGGAAATTTATACTATATTTTGACCTTTCCGGGCATGGAGAGATGAACATCATGGTGTTTTTAGAACAAAATACAGTGAAGATAGAGCTTTTTTAACTGCCTCATCCTGTATTTTTATGTTTTTCGACATAATCCGACCTGTGCTTCTTCTATACTCGGACTGTCGCAAGACGATGGAATCATCATGACAGAAGGTAGAAGTTATTTGTCCAATACATAACAGGGGGAACAACAATGAAAAAAGTATGGCAGGTGGTCATCGTAGATATCCACCCCACCAGCATGCTCGGTACAAAATTGATTTTGGAAGAGCAGCAAGATCTGACGGTACGTGGCATGACTTCGACCGGAACAGAAGGGCTCGAACTGGTGAACATTCACCAGCCTGATCTGGTTCTCATGGATTATCGTCTTCCGGAGGGCCAGGCAGATCAATATATTGCCCAGATGAAGAATCTGTCAGCACATAGTCACATCATCATTTTAACGGATGAAGACAATGTGAAGCTGTTTCGTCATCTGATGAGTCTTGGTGCAAGCGGCATGCTATCCAAACAGGCTTCCCCTAGCCAGTTGATTCATCTGATCTCGGGGTTACGTGAGGGCCATGTATCCATTCCATTATCGTGGTTGAACAGTGCGGAGTGGGCGCAACCCGTAGAGTCTCCAACAGAAGAACGTGTCATTGAATTAACCGAAACTGAAACTTTTATCATGGAAAGAATTGTTCAAGGGGTAACCTATGATAAAATAGCGAGTGAGATCAACGTTAGCAGGCGATCGATTGATAATTATCTGCGTAAAATATACGTGAAGCTGGAAGTAAGCAGCAGAGCACAGGCCATTGAACGTTATGCCTTGCATGCAAGGCAATCGAAGACGGTATCCTGACGAACCAGGTATGTTCTTCTAGCATCACAACAGGTCAGGTGTGCATCCGGTCATATTCGATGGCGAGCAGGAATAGGTTGTAGGGCTGCGGACTGCGAGTTCAGTTTCGATAGGGATGAAAGGGGATCGGATCGATGAAATATTTCTTTGCTTCCCGTACCAACAGGCTATTGTCATCACCGCTGAGGGATATACGTGAGATGTCTGGCAGGGATTATTTCATTTCTCTGGCAGAGGAATTGCCTGCGGAGGAGTTGTTTCCTTTCAAATTGCTGGAAGAAGCAGCGGTGTCTGTCTTTAGTTCAGGCCCCTCTGCATTGCAATATGGTGAGCCTGCAGGCTACACACCCTTAAGAGAGTGGCTGAACAAAGACTGGAATGCACGCAAAGGCATACGAACGGTACCCGAGCAGATTCTGTTGACCACTGGTACCCAGCAGGCCATCGATCTGGTGATGCGTCTATTGCTTGAACCAGGAGACTCCGTGCTGGTTGAGCATCCTACATCTCCAGGTTGTCTTGAGGTTCTGGAGATGCAAGGGGCCAAAATTGTGCCCGTGATGGGTGATCGGGACGGGATACTGCCTGACCTTTTGGAGCATCACATGCAGCAGGTGAGACCGAAGCTGCTTTTTGCTGCACCCAGTTTCTCGAATCCGACCGGTGCTTTGTGGAGTATGGAGCGGCGGGAGGCTGTGCTTGATCTGTGTTCACGCTATGGTGTACTGCTTGTGGAAGATGATTCTTACGGAGAACTTCATTTCGATGGCCTTGAGCCGGCGGAATTCTATCGTAAATATCCTTCACTCTTTGCACTGGATACTGCCGACCAGGGTGGACATGTTCTCTACATCGGTTCGTTTAGCAAAACGGTAGCGCCCGCTCTTCGAACCGGATGGGCTGCTGGGCACCCTGCACTGATTCAGGCCATGGCTTCAGTTAAACGAATTGCAGATGGTCAATCCAGTCCGATGAATCAGCGGCTGTTGTATCAGCTGCTGGCCCATTCTCCTTTTCGATGGAGTGATCATCTATCCATGTTGAATCGGGAGTATAAGACCAGGCTCAAGCTGATGCTTGAACTGTTGAAAAGACCGGGCTGGAAAGGGTGTCAATACACCATCCCTGAGGGTGGAATGTATCTGTGGGTACAATTGCCCGAAGGATTGGATAGTGGTGCTCTGCTTAAGGCGGCTCTGCCCAAAGGTGTATCTTTTCTTCCTGGATCGTTATGCTCCACAGGTGTACAGGATCAACGCTACATTCGATTGAACTTTAGCCATCCGGGACGCGATGAATTGCTGCTTGGCATGAACCTGATCAGTGAAACCATATCTGAATTTACGGCTCGCAGCTGAGCCGGATCGAAAAATAGATTGTAGCAAAATCCAAATTGGTTCATAAACATCGTGATTACGTTATTGCATCCACTAACATTTTTATATATAATATGAATTAATGAGTTGTTGGTTTCTTTATATAAGCTGCAATTGTGGTGAGTTCAGAAAAAGCACTCATATATTTTATTTAACGGGGGAAAATTCAACATGTCTAATATTTTATTCGTAAAAGCAAATGACCGTCCTGCAGATCAAGCAGTCAGCGTTAAATTGTACGATGCATTCTTGAGCGCATACAAAGAGTCCCACCCAGGTGACACAGTTACTGAGCTGGATCTCTACAATACAGATATTCCTTACTATGGCAACACTGTAATTACTGGTGGCTACAAAGCAGCAAACGGCATTGAAGCAACTGCCGAAGAGCAAAAAGCTGCAGCACTGGCTGCACAACTGCAAGATCAATTCCTGGCAGCAGACAAAGTGGTATTTGCATTCCCGCTCTGGAACTTCACTGTTCCGGCTCCACTGGTGAATTACATTTCCTACCTGAGCCAAGCTGGTAAAATGTTTAAATACACAGCTGAAGGCCCTGTAGGTCTCGTAGGCGACAAAAAAGTGGCATTGCTGAATGCTCGTGGTGGCGTATATTCCGTAGAGCCAATGGCATCTGCTGAAATGTCCGTTAAATATGTAACTAACGTATTGAACTTCTGGGGCATTCAAAACCCTGAAGTGGTTATCGTTGAAGGACATAACGCTTCTGCAGATCGTGCTGAAGAAATCGTTACTGCAGGTCTGAAATTGGCTTCCGAAGTAGCAGTAAACTTCTAATAACAATCTTCTATATAGAACACATCAAAACACCTGTAGTCTCCAGTGGAGATTACAGGTGTTTTTTTGCATTCTCATTTTTTCACATCCGTTACTTCGGATGATCCGAATCAGATCTTGCCTGTATTTTTCAAGTACAACTCTGCTGCTTCAGCAATGTGTGCAAGGTCGTCCTTATTTTCACCAGATACGGAATACGTTACATCAAGTTCATTAATGGTTCGTTCAATCATATCATTATCCTCAAGCATGTGTGCATGCTCGGTTAACGCCTGTACTCCCTTAATCGTCAAAATATACTTTCCGCGGGAGAGGCGTTCAAACCAGCCATAATAATTCTTTTGCAGAATCGCCGCTGCAGAACCTACGCCTGTCTGTCTGGCAAGGTTGGCGGGAGAGGCTTCTCCGTTCGTTCGTAGAGCGGATGCGACACGTAAAGCCTTCTCACGATATGCTGTGACCAGCTGTCTTCGTGTGCTGCCTCCCGTATTGTAGTCTCCACTGCGTTCGTCGAATTCCTTGAGCAATCGTTTCCGCCGAACACCGCTTTTGCGGGCAACTTGATTGGCGCCAGTAAGGGGCGTCTGGGCGGAAGGTTCGCACAGTACATCAATCAGGGGGGCTTTGGTTTTGTAAAATGTGACAGTCAGCAGCCCCAGACCAAGTTGTCTGCATAGTGCAGCCAGTTCGCTCCAGCGTTGGTTCACGGCTCCGCGTTTACTGCGATTGCGCTCGACGGCCAGATACACGAACGGGCTAAGCTTCAAGCGCTGCATGCCCTGCAATAACAGGGAGAGGTTGAATGTTTTTTTCATCTCCACGATCAGTGGTTCGTCTTGGTCCGATCTGACCCCGACGAGGTCACAATGTCTGACTTCCGCCTTGACGTCGAAGCCACGCTGCTCGAAGAAAGCCTTCACAGGCGAATATAATTCGGTTTCGTATTTCACTGCCATCGTCCGTGCTCCTTTCCTGAAGTGGCCTGTCCCTGGCCATACGTTGTACGTTTTCCTGAATTTAGAACCCTCATTATATCATATTCGTTCTTTTTTTTCTGAAGGCACAAGATGTCTGATAGAACAGGGAATAGCCAAAATTCGAAACCTTGGATTGAAAAAAAGAGGTCAACTTATCTGAATTGCCGCATAGGTATGTAATACACTTTTCACAACAAAACAAGATGTTTGGACAGAGGGTGGCGGGACTACACAGGACCGCAAGATTGGTATTCAAGCAGGAGCCGCAATTCTATTGATTTCTTCATACCATTCGGAATGGTTGACAATCACACTAAAGGAGCCATGGGAGGTACCAAGCATGAATATTTTTGAACGCGTTGCGGAACATCGGGCAGAGAGTGACCGTTTGACATGGAACGGAACATTTGAAGATTATATTGCACTGCTGAGAGAGGACCCGACTCCGGCAATGACGGCTCACGCCAGAGTGTATGAGATGATTGAATCGTTTGGGGTGGAAGAAGTAGGTGGGCATAAGCGGTACAAGTTTTTTGAGCAGGAGATCTTTGGGCTGGACCGTTCGATTGAAAAGCTGGTTGAAGAATACTTTCACTCGGCAGCACGCCGTCTGGATGTACGGAAGCGGATCTTGCTCCTGATGGGTCCCGTAAGTGGCGGGAAATCGACGCTGGTGACGCTTCTAAAGCGAGGTCTTGAACAGTTCTCGCGGACAGAGAAAGGTGCCATATACGCCATTGATGGATGCCCAATGCATGAGGAACCGCTGCATCTGATTCCATTGGAGCTTCGTCCTGAAGTGGAAAAGGAGATTGGAGTCCGAATTGAGGGTAACCTTTGCCCATCCTGCCAGATGAGACTCCGTACCGAATATGGTGGTGATATCAGCAAGGTGCCGGTGGAACGGGTCATTGTTTCCGAAGATAATCGCGTGGGAATAGGAACGTTCAGTCCATCCGATCCGAAATCGCAGGATATTGCCGATCTCACAGGGAGTATCGACTTCTCCACCATTACGGAGTTCGGTTCCGAATCCGATCCACGTGCCTATCGTTTTGATGGGGAGTTGAACAAGGCGAACCGTGGGTTGATGGAGTTCCAGGAGATGTTGAAATGTGATGAGAAATTCCTGTGGAATCTCCTGTCACTCACGCAGGAAGGGAACTTCAAAGCAGGACGCTTCGCCTTAATCAGTGCGGATGAAATGATTGTGGCGCATACGAATGAATCGGAGTATAAGTCGTTTATCTCCAACAAGAAGAATGAAGCGCTGCAATCCCGGATGATTGTCATGCCAATTCCGTACAATCTGAAGGTGTCCGAGGAAGAGAAAATCTATGCCAAGCTCATTCAACAAAGTGACATGAAGCATGTTCATATTGCACCGCATGCACTGCGGACTGCAGCCATTTTTTCGATACTTACCCGCTTGAAGGAAACGAAGAAACAAGGCATGGATCTCGTTAAAAAGATGCGCATGTATGATGGTGAAGAAGTGGAAGGATACAAAGAAGCCGATCTGCGCGAGATGCAAAATGAGTATTTGGATGAAGGGATGTCTGGCATAGATCCACGGTATGTCATTAACCGGATCTCCAGTGCTTTGATCAAGCAAAATCTTCAGTGCATTAACGCGCTGGACATTCTGCGGGCGATCAAGGATGGTCTGGACCAGCATGCCTCGATCACGAAGGAAGAGCGGGAGCGTTATCTGAATTTTATCGCTCTTGCACGCAAGGAGTATGATGAACTGGCCAAGAAGGAAGTGCAGAAAGCATTTGTGTACTCATTCGAGGAGTCCGCAAGAACGTTGTTCGAGAATTATCTCGATAATATTGAAGCGTTCTGCAACTGGTCCAAAATTCGTGACCCGCTCACGGATGAAGAGATGGACCCGGATGAGCGTCTGATGCGTTCCATCGAGGAGCAGATCGGGATCTCCGAGAATGCAAAGAAAGCGTTCAGGGAAGAGATTCTGATCCGAATCTCGGCATACTCCCGCAAGGAGCGCAAGTTCGAATACAGCAGCCATGACCGTTTGCGTGAAGCGATTGAGAAGAAGTTGTTCACCGATCTGAAAGACATCGTCAAGATCACAACCTCAACCAAAACACCGGATGCAACACAATTGAAACGTATGAATGAAGTCATTAAACGCTTAATTGAGGAACATGGATACACCGCAGCCAGCGCGAATGAACTGCTGCGTTATGTGGGCAGTCTGCTTAATCGCTAATCGGTAACGAACCATTCCGGATCAGGCTCCTGATGCCTGCTGTGAGGCTCCTTCACAGCAGGGTCAGGGCCTTTTTAATTCCATGAAGGTCATATTAATCTAAAAAGCTGACAAATAAGGTTAATTTTAAAGAATTAGTTCTAATGGTATATGTATATTTAGGTATTTTAGTCTATAATCGATACATATATTTACAATTTAAAGTAATTTAGTGTTTATTAAGGAGCTGACTGAACCCGATATGAGCAGTATTTCCACAACAAGACAGAAGCAACTTGATTACATGGGATTAAACGCAGGGGATCTTAAACTGCTTGCCGATCATCGGCCTGTTTTTAAAAAAGTCGTTAATGAAGTGGTAGATCATTTCTACAATCATGTGGGAAATTATCCTGAATTGGTAGATCTGATCGCTCGATTCTCTACCATTGATCGTCTAAAAGAAACACAGAAGATGTACTGGTTATCCATGACGGACGGAGTCGTTGACGACGCATATATTGAGCAACGGATTGCGATTGGACTCGTGCATTCACGTATTGGTCTGTCTGAAGATTATTATCTGGGTACCTATATGGTCTACCTGGATATTGCAACGAGCATATTCCAACAGGTTATCCCTGATTCCTGGCATCTTGTCATTCAAGCCCTCAGCAAAATGTTCAATCTGGATTCACAGCTTGTCCTTGAAGCCTATGAGAAGAAAGAAAAAGAAAAGTTACATCAGCTTGCCGATGACCAACAACATACATTGCAGGCCATTACACAGATTACCCAAGAGCTTACAGGCATGATTAGTGAATTAAATGAAAATGCAATGGCTATATCGAGTGTAGCCAAAGAAACAGCGGCTTCTCAGGATCAGGCTCAAGTTCTGCTCACCGAATTAACAGGGGAGATCCATCAGATTGGAAAAATGGGTGAACTCATTCGCGAGATATCGGATCAGAGTCATCTTGTCGGCCTGAATGCAGCAATTGAAGCTGCTCATGCAGGCGAGTTCGGCAGGGGCTTCGAAGTGGTCGCCAGTGAGGTGCGCAAACTTGCCGCCAGTTCCCGGGATGCCCAAGGTAAAATCCAGTCTAATCTGGAGCAAATCATGAAGAAACTGAGCAGTGTGCAGCAGGAGTCGGATCATACGTCCAGAGGGGCACGCAGCCAAGCGTCACGCTCGGCTGAACTCGCTGTATTTGCAACAACAATGGAGAAACTGTCTCTGGATTTGAAGAAACTGGAACAGCAGGAATAGACGTTTAATCCATTAGGAAGCTTCCATACCGTTTCAGGCTGTTTTAAGCTATAATGGGTAGACAAACCTGCCGATGTTATAGAATAAGCAGCCGGAGACAGGGGATTTGAAAGAGGTTGAGGTGATCAGATGGCTTCTATCCATGATGTGGCCAAGGAAGCGGGAGTATCTGTTGCAACCGTTTCCAAAGTGATAAACGATTATCCTGATGTAAGTGAAAAAACGCGCAAAAAAGTCAATATAGCCATCGAATTATTGAAATATCAACCCAATGTGGTCGCACGTGGACTTGTAAAACGCCGTTCATGGACGGTAGGCGTACTGTTAACGGTTCCGTTTACGAACCCTTTTGTATCAGAATTGCTGGAGGGGATCAAGACTGCGCTGGAGAACAGTGGATATGATCTTGTCCGCTTGTCGACTCGATTCGATGATCCGGCTTACTCATTCATCAAACATTGCCGTAGTCGGAATGTAGATGGCGTTGTGGTATTCGGGGAAGGCAGAGAAAATGCGAGTATTCAGGAACTGGTGGATGCAGAGATTCCAACGATGTTTGTTGATACGGACATGTTAGGCAAGCGTGCCGGTTACATTACTACGGATAACGCAAACGGCATCTCGATGAGTGTCAAACATCTGCATGAGCTTGGGCATCGCAAGATTGCCTATATCTCAGGGACACTAGGACCTGCCGTAGCCAATCTGCGATTGGAAGGATATCGGGAAGGGCTGCGAGAATGCGGCATTCCGTATTCTACGGTATATCTGGAAGTCTGCGATTATTCATTCGATGGGGGAAGCAAGGCTGCCCGGCGATTGCTGGCACTTCAGGATCAACCCACAGGAATTGTCTGTGCTTCAGACATGTCTGCCTTTGGTGCAATTCATGAAATTGAAAAGCATGGACTGAGTGTGCCAGAAGATATCTCGGTTGTCGGATTCGACAACACGTATTATGCTGAGGTGTTCAAACCTGGGTTGACCACGGTGAATCAGAATATCTATTCCATTGGCATCAAGTCCATCGAATATCTGATTGCCATGATCGAGAATCCGGCTTATTCTCCTCCCGTCGTTACGGAACCTTCCAATCTGGTGATCCGTCAGACGACAGCACCTTTAAAAGTGTAAATATGTAATGACGGTGACACGGAGCACAGCTAACCAGCTGTGCTTTTTGTCGTTCTATACTTCCTTGAATAGGACTAAACATATTTAGAGCAAATTCTATAGTTTAACGGGTAAACAAAGTCTGCTGGCAATCGTATAATGAAAGTGCTTACAATTTCTCTGTTCATTAACGTCTATCTTATCCTGCACAACGATCTTGTAAAGGGCTGGCACATGACAGAGCAAAGGTTACTCTTCACAAACAACCAACCAAGGAGGAGATTGGATGCATTTGAGAAAATGGTGGAGCTTGTGCTTGTCGGCGGTATTGATCTTCAGTCTGTTCCCAAGTATGGGAACAGGAGGGGCACATGCTCAAGCGGCTGCGGACGTGAAGACAGATAATGGTGAACCGCTGTTTGAAGCTAATTTTGAAGACGGTGTGTTGGGACAATGGCGTCCACGTGCGAATGAGAAACTCGATATCGTGACGGAAGTGGGCCATGACAGTATGCACAGCCTGAGAACCTCATCCCGTACCGAAACGTTCCACGGGCCCTTAATTGAGGTAATAAACCATGTACAGAAGGGCAGTACGGTTCATATTTCGTTTTGGGCCATGTACGATGAAGGACCCGACAGTCAGGTCATTAACGGGTCACTGGAGAAAGAGTACAATAACGACGCCTCGAGTCGAGAATATGCTACGTTTGCTTCTGCTACCCTGAACAAAGGGCAATGGAAAAAAATCGAGGCCGATGTGGTGATTCCTGGAGAAAATAGCGGCATCACGGGATTCCGGATGTATGCAGAGACACCATGGAAGACGTCAGCAGAAGTGACGCCGTCCGATACGATTACTTTTTACGTGGATGATGTTCTGATTACGGAAGCTGAAAAAATTGAAATAGAGCCGAACATTCCGGATCTAGTGGATATCGTCGGACAACATTATGCAATGGGAGCGGCAATCGATCAGTCTGCATTGGATTCGGAAGATCCGCATTCCCAATTGTTGACGAAACATTTTAATAGTATTACAGCTGGGAACTTTATGAAAATGGATGCGATGCAGCCTCAGGAAGGACAATTTGTCTGGTCAGAAGCGGATCGTCTGGTGAACTTTGCCGAGGCAAATGGCATGGAGGTCAGAGGTCATACGTTGTTATGGCATAGCCAGGTGCCAGAGTGGTTCTTTACCGATCCGAACGATGCATCGAAACCTGCCACGCGGGAACAGTTGCTTTCGCGGATGAAAACCCATATTCAAACCATTGTGACCCGGTACAAAGGAAAGGTTCATACATGGGATGTCGTCAATGAAGTCATCTCGGATGGAGGCGGCTTGCGTGACCAGGCAAGCAATTCCAAGTGGAGAGACATTATAGGGGATGTGGATGGCGATGGAGATGACAGTGATTACATTGAGCTGGCTTTCCGATATGCACGCGAGGCTGACCCTGATGCGGTATTGGTGATTAATGACTATGGACTGGAGGGCAGTGCAAGCAAGCTGAACGATATGGTGAAGCTTGTAGAGAAACTGCTGGCGAAAGGGACACCCATTGATGCGGTTGGGTTCCAGATGCATGTGTCTATGTACGGACCGGATGTAAAGCTCATTCGTGAAGCTTTTGAGAAAGTGATTGCTCTTGGTGTGAATGTACAGGTTACAGAGCTGGACGTTTCGATCTATTCAAGTAATTCCGAACTGGAGATGCCTGTCACAGATGAATTAATGCTGCAACAGGCATATCGTTATCGTGAACTGTTCGACCTGTTTGAAGATTTGGGGAAACGCGGCGTAATGGACAGTGTCACCGTATGGGGACTTGCCGATGATGGGACATGGCTTGACAATCATCCGGTCAAAGGACGTAAAGATGCCCCGTTGCTGTTCGATCGTAAATTGAAAGCGAAACCAGCCTATTGGGCATTGGTGGATCCTACCACTCTTCCGATATATCGAAATGAATGGACAGCGCCTAAGGCTAGCCCTTCTCTCCCAGATCGCAAAGGGCAGGAAGATATACTGTGGGGTGCTGTAAGAGGACTGAATATTAATGATCTGGCAGATGGTACATCCGGGGTTACGGGTGAGGCGAGAGTTCTCTGGGATGCCAAAAAGGTGAATATGCGAGTGGAAGTTAAGGATACGACACGTCGCAAAGGAGATCAGGTTCAGGTTTTCCTTGCAGAAGAAACGCAGGGCACAGCCGCTGCACCTTCTGGAGAGATTTTATCAGCCAAGAAAAAAAATCCGCCTTCCACGAATGGTCAGTATACGTTCAAGCGGGAGGGAAGCAAAGGCAAGGATAAGATTGCATACAGCGTACAGGAGACCAAAACGGGATATATCGTATATGCCTCCCTGCCTTTGTCAGCCGTTTTATTAACAGAGGGGCAGGTACTGTCTCTGGATTTTCGAATTATGGACGAATATGCTGCTGGAAATACAGCCACGATCGTATGGAACGATATTTCCAATCAGCAGCCCGATAAACCTGCCAATCGGGGTAAACTGAAGCTTGGTTCTGCCCTGAAGCATGCGAAGGTCACTTATGGCACGCCGGTTGTAGACGGTCAGAAGGATCGAGTCTGGAAAAAGGCAACATCGATCTCCACAGATGTCTGGGTGCTTGGAAATTCCGGTGCAACGGCGACAGCACAGCTCCTATGGGATGAACAGTATGTATATGTGCTGGCAGACGTCAAAGATCCTTTGCGAAGCAAGTCAAGTTCCAATGCACATGAGCAGGATTCAATCGAGATTTTTATCGACCCAAGTAAAGACCAGACAACATACTACCAGGAGGATGACGCCCAGTACCGGGTTAACTTTGATAATGAGACTTCTTTTGGAGGAAATGCACAGAAAGAAAGCTTCAAATCAGCCACCCGATTAACAAGTGAAGGATATACAGTTGAAGTGGCCATACCACTGGAGAGTGTTCTGGATGAAGGGAAAAGATGGATTGGATTTGATCTCCAGGTTAATGATGATGGAGCCGGGGACGGCAAGCGAAGCAGTGTCTCCATCTGGAGTGATTTATCAGGTAATTCTTATCAAGACACTTCCGGTTTTGGCAGTCTGTTACTGACTCGCAAATAGATTATTCAGATCTGTATTTGGATGTGCCAATGTCAGGTATTAAACATCCGTGTTTCTGGAAAAAAGTGTTGATTTTCAAGGCTAGGACGTTTAGACTATACACATTGATATTAAACGGGTTCCGATGTATGACACTGGCTTGAACTAAGTCGGTGTTCACAAGTCAAATGATGCGGAGGGAGTGCCTGTCATCCAGACAGCGCACTCGCTTCTTTTTTACATTTTTGCATACATATGAGGCATTTCCCGGTTGAAAGGACAGAGTGAGTGGAGCACCTACATGGTACGTACAACTTAGAACTTGTTATTTTATCCTATATTATTGCATCATTAGCTTCTTATGCAGCGCTTGACCTTGCAGGCCGTGTAAGTCAGGCTAGCGGGGTAGCGCGGAATGTATGGCTTACCTGCGGTGCAGTCTCCATGGGTTTGGGAATCTGGTCCATGCATTTCGTGGGTATGCTGGCTTTTGTTCTGCCTACGCAAGTCTCCTATTCTACGGGTAAGGTTGTTTTATCTGTTCTACTCGCTATTGTCGCATCCGGGGTGGCCTTGAACATAGCGGGCAGACAATCCGGCAAGATGAGCAAGCTCTTGATTGCTGGAGTACTGATGACTGCAGGGATCAGCTCGATGCATTATGTGGGCATGGCAGCGATGTCGACTCCTGTTACGTATGAACCAGGCAGAGTGGTGTTGTCCATTCTGATTGCAGCAGTTGCTTCATTTGCGGCATTGTGGCTTATGTTTTTCTTCCGTTATCGTCAATCCAGACATACCTGGGTTTACAAGATGGGCAGCGGCCTCATTATGGGAATCGGAATCTCAGGAATGCACTATACCGGGATGTCAGCCGCACAGTTCCATCAGTCACATGGCTCGATGGCAAGTTCAGGCATGCAGATTGAGCCAGGCATTCTCGCCTACTTGATTGCATCAGGTACATTTATTGCATTGGGCTTGACGTTGTTCGGCATATTTATCAATCAACGAATGTCTCAAAAGGATCAACGGATTCATGAGAATGAGCAGTGGTATCAGGCCCTGTATCATAACCATTCCGATGCCATAATTTCAGTGGACAAGGAAGGCATCGTCAAAGGCATTAATGCTGCTGTAACGACGATCACCGGATACCCTGAAAAAGAGGTCATGGATCGTTCCATTGATGATATCGCTCAGCAGATCGATATCGAGTGGATTAGTGAATTTGATTCCATCGATTGGGATGATTATGGGCTTGAGCAGGCGCATTATATGGCCAAGATGAGGGACGTACAGGGTGAACTTCTGGACCTTAGTATCGTCGTGGTTCCTGTTGTCATTGATGGTAAACATGTGGGAAGCCACATTTTGATCAAAGATATAACGGAAGAGAAGAGGGTTCAGGAGAGCATTCGTCACCAAGCCCTGCATGATCCGCTGACGGGACTGCCCAATCGGCGCAAGTTGGATGACGTGCTGGCTTACACGATCCAAGCTTCGGAGGAAAAAGGGAACTCTTTTGCCGTTATGGTGATGGATATAGACCGTTTCAAAATGATTAATGATTCACTGGGACATTCCATTGGGGATGTATTTCTAAAAGAAGTCAGCAGCCGAATCATGGCAGCGATCGAAGCTTCTGATCCAAAAGCCATGGAAAATGTCATGCTGGCCCGTATGGGCGGTGACGAATTCACATTGGTGGTAACCCATGAGCAAGCGACTGAGGTTCGGGTGGCCGAACTTGCGAAACAGATTGTAGAAGCCATACAGCTACCTTACCGATTGAAGGAAAATGACTTTTACGTGACAGCCAGCATCGGGATTGCGATGTATCCACACCATGGAGCAGGAGCAGATTCTTTGCTGAAACATGCGGATTCCGCGATGTATGAAGTGAAGAAGAACGGCAAGAATGGTTTCCATTTCTACACCGCCCAACTGGACTCGGAGCTCTATGAACGCATTGAACTGGAAGGTTACCTGCGTAAAGCGTTGGAGCGCGATGAGATGGTCCTGTATTATCAACCGCAGATTCGTACCGAGGATAGCCGCATGATTGGTGTGGAGGCACTTATTCGTTGGAATCATCCACTCAAAGGTCTGCTCGCACCGGATGTGTTCATCCCGCTTGCAGAAGAGACGGGCATGATCTATGAGATTGGTAACTGGACGCTACGGGAAGCCTGCAGGCAGATGAAGCTCTGGCATGCCAGTGGGGGACCGCTCATTCCGGTATCGGTTAACTTGTCCAGCCAGCAGTTCCATCAATCCAACTTGGTGGAACAGGTCAGGAATGCCCTCCATGAGACAGGGCTGGAAGCCCGTTATCTGGAGCTGGAGATTACAGAGAGCATGATGATGGATGCAGCAGTATCCACGGCAATCCTGAAAGAACTCACGGCACTGGGTGTCAAAATCAGCCTGGATGATTTCGGTACGGGATACAGTTCACTGAGTTATCTGAAGCATTTCCCGATTCACAAGCTCAAGATTGATCGTTCATTCGTGACGGACATTACAGAGAGCCATAGCGATCAGGCGATTGTAGCGACCATTATATCGATGGCTCAGAATCTCAAGATGGAAGTCATCGCCGAAGGTATTGAGACGAAAGGTCAACTGGATATTCTGATGCAGAATGACTGCCGTGAGATTCAGGGATATTATTTCAGTCGTCCGCTGCCGGCAAGTGAAGTCGAACATGACTTTTTTGTACCGCTGCGTTTGCAGGGCAATGGTACTCCAACGGTACAATCAGAGTAAAGTAAATGCCAAGCGGCAAGTCCCCGTGTATGTCTGGAACTTGCCGCTTTTTTGTGTCTTATCTTACGATAATTTTATTTACAACCTCACAAAAACTTGCGGTGGTGTTTCTTGCCATCATACGTAAACCAGATCGGTTTATCCTCGACACGTGTCTCCACATGTACGGTACGGCCCCAGAGGCGATACAGATAAGGCATGGTGCGCTCCATATATTTCAGGTCCAACTCGATGCCTTCGTATTGATGCTTCAGTACGAGTTCCCCGGTCCGCATATAGTCGGCATCTTGCACGACCAGATAAGGGGAACCTCCGTTGACACGTGAAAATACGAGCTGATCCCGTATGTTTTCCCAGGACTTGTCGGTAATTTTCCAGTCCGGGCCTTTTTTCTCAAAGACGTAAAGGTCGAGGTCCTCAGTTAATTGTTTAGTCATGTAATTCCGAATAAAGGAGGTATCGGAATCGAATTCACGCACCTCGAACATTTTGGCACGACCTTGGCCGGGTTTACGGCCCCAACGATCCTGTTCTTCCCGGGTTGGGTTATCCCAACGGCGTTCAATATCCTCGAAAATCTTCAGTCCCAGATAATACGGATTCAGACTTTGTTTGGATGGCTGCACCACGGAGGAGTTGAGCTTCGCGAATTCGATCGTATCCTCACTGTTGAGATCGAGTTCACGGATAATGCGTTGATGCCAGTAGGAAGCCCAGCCTTCGTTCATGATTTTCGTTTCCATCTGTGGCCAGAAATAAAGCATCTCTTCACGCATCATACTCATGATATCCCGCTGCCAGTCCGTCAACACTTCGGAGAATTCCTGAATAAACCACATGACATCCTTCTCTGGTTCAGGCGGAAAGTGATGGACCTGAATGCCTTCGGCTGGTGTTTCTTCGGTCTTCACATCATCAAGCGACCATAAATCATCATAGCGGCCTTCCGGTTTGGGTGCTTTCTCACCGCGCTGCTCCCGCATTTTCATCTCCATATAGCGTTGTTTGTCCAAATGGCGGGGTTTAATCAACTGTGGGTCCACATGTTCCTGAATCGCGATCACGGCATCGATAAAGGCTTCAACCGCTTCGGTACCATACTCCATCTCATAATTGCTGATCCGGTCCGCCGTAGCGGCCATACTTTCGACCATATTCCGGTTGGATTTGGAGAAGCGGGCATTATTTTTGAAGAAATCGCAGTGTGCCAGCACGTGGGCTACGATCAATTTGTTCTGAATCAGGGAATTGCCATCCAGCAGGAAGGCGTAACAAGGGTTGGAGTTGATGACAAGCTCATAAATTTTGCTGAGTCCAAAATCGTATTGCATTTTCATCTTATGAAATGTTTTACCAAAGCTCCAGTGACTGAACCTGGTCGGCATACCGTAAGCTCCAAAGGTATAAATAATATCCGATGGGCAGATTTCGTACCGCATGGGGTAATAATCCAGGCCGAATCCATCGGCAATCTCCATAATCTCGGCAATGGCGTATTCGAGGTCGCGGATCTCATCTGTCATCTAACAATGCCTCCTTCCCGTTTCTGGAAAAAGCTGCGCAAAGCTTTGTACACTTCGCCTTTTTCTTTGATCACATAATACATGAACTGATCCATCTTGATATGACGGTAAGCCGACATCAGTGTGCTGCTGCGGTTGTACTGATTCACCTCGCCGTATCCGAACATGTTGCTGCGTTTCATTAACTCACCGATCAGCTTCACACACCGTTCGTTATCCGAGGTCAGGTTATCCCCGTCAGAGAAGTGGAATGGATAGATATTGTAGCTGGAAGGCGGATAACGACTGTCAATAATATCCAGTGCCTTCATATATACAGAGGAGCAGATGGTGCCTCCGCTCTCGCCACGGGTAAAGAACTCTTCTTCAGTCACTTCCTTGGCTTCCGTGTGATGGGCGAGGAAAACAATCTCGACTTTCTCATACTGACGGCGTAGAAAACGGGTCATCCAGAAGAAGAAGCTGCGCGCGCAGTATTTCTCAAAAGAACCCATGGACCCGGATGTATCCATCATGGCAATAATAACGGCGTTGGATTGCGGAATAATTTTGTCTTCCCATGTCTTGTAGCGAAGGTCATCCGGGCTGATGTGATGGATGCCTGGCGTACCGGTCGTAGCATTGCGGCGCAGATTCTCCAGAATGGTACGTTTCTTGTCAATATTGGACTGCATACCTTTTTTGCGAATATCGTTGAATACTACCGTATGTGTCTCAATCAGGTCTTTGTCCTTCTGCTTCAGATCGGGTAATTCCAACTCAGCGAAGAGCATATCTTCCAGTTCCTCAATACTCACTTCGGCTTCCACAATATCATGACCAGGCTGGTCACCAGCTTTTTCGCCTTTGCCGGGTTTCTGCGAAGCGGCGGGATCACGACCGATGACGTCTCCGACCTGACTGTCACCGTCTCCTTGACCGACATGCTTTTGCTTCTGGTAGTTATACACAAAACGGTACTCATCCAGACTGCGGATTGGTACCTTGATGATTTGTTTTCCATCAGACATGATGATGTTTTCTTCCGTGATCAGATCAGGCAGATTCTGCTTGATGACATCTTTCACCTTTTGCTGATGGCGCTGCTGGTCCTGGTACCCTTTGCGGTGAAGCGACCAATCTTCCTTCGACACGACGAACGAGTAAGGCTGGTGTGAATTTGACATGTAGGCACCCCCCATTGATTACGCGGCACAGTTTGGCCTGTCGGTAATTAAGTATATTCACGGGCGAGGACGATATGTGATGAGAGCGGATATAAAATGATACAATTACGCAAGTTCACCTTGGAGGTAAGGTGAGTCTTCAGAACAGAAGATGCTCCATTTTTTACAGAAACAGTGAACAAGTGTGATATCCTTCCTTTACAATAGGAGAAAGACATCAATCATTTAATAGATGCATGAAAAGGAAGGATTTCTGTGAACAAAAAGGCGATCAAGGCTTGGATTATGTATGATTGGGCCAATTCGGCTTATGCGACAACTGTGTTGGCAGCGGTACTGCCCGTATTCTATGCTTCGGTGGCAGCAGCAACGCTGGATACGGATACAGCCGCCTCCTATCTGGCCTATACACATTCCATTGGCATGTTGTGCGTAGCTCTGCTAACACCGCTGCTTGGTACACTGGCTGATTTGTCAGGGCGTAAAGGCGACTTCCTGCGTGTATTTGCAATCATAGGCGTCCTTGCGACGTTGGGATTCAGCGCGATTGGAGAAGGGGACTGGTTTCTTGCTTCGGCGTTGCTGGTCATTTCCACCATTGGTTTTGCGGGTGGCAACACCTTTTACGATGCAATGCTGCCGGACCTGGTACCTGTGGAACGAAGGGATATGATATCCTCCAAAGGTTATGCTTATGGTTACATTGGAGGAGGTTTGCTGCTTGCCGTAAACATGCTGATGATACAGCAACCAGGCTGGTTTGGGATGAGCAGTACACTGGCAGGTACAAGGCTTGCGTTCATCTCCGTATCATTGTGGTGGTTACTGTTCTCGATACCGATCTTTCGCCATGCTCCGAGACGGCCTGCTTCACCGGACATGCCCGGCTCGTGGAAAGGGTATGCTGCGATGGGAGTGCGCAGACTACGGCAGACCTTTCGTCAGATGCGGCGTTTTCCCCAATTAATCCGCATGCTGGTGGCTTTCTGGTTTTTTAATGACGGGATTAATACCATCATTCTGATGGCTACCATCTATGGGACAAGTATAGGCATAGGCACAGCCGACTTGATGCTCGCACTACTGTTAACCCAGTTCATCGGTTTCCCGTGCACTTTGTTACTGGGAGCATGGGCACAGCGTTGGGGAGCAAAGCAGGTATTAATCGTTAGCTTATCCGTATACATATGTATCGTGATTCTGGGTTATTTCATGACACAAGCGATTCACTTCTATGTGCTCGCCGGGTTGGTTGGAGTCGTGCAGGGTGTGAGTCAATCCACAGCGCGTTCCCTGTTTAGCAATCTGATGCCGGCAGGCAGAACAGGAGAGTATTTTGGTTTTGTGAATATTACAGGCAAATTCTCTTCGATCTTCGGTCCATTTGTGTTTGGTTATGTCGGACAGATCATGGGTTCCACACGTTGGGGCATTCTGTCGCTTATTTTCTTCTTCGTCGCGGGCATTGCTGTATTGTTAACTGTGAAGGTACAGAAGGGGATGCAGGATGCAGCATTGGCAGATCAGGAAGAAGGGCGAAATGGGAGTTTCGGAGCTCCTGGGAAAAGTTCAAATGTAAGGTTCACCTGATAATTGTTCAACGGTTTTCATAGTAAGTTTCTCAACAGATTACGCATGGCTTCAGGCATTGTTCCTCACAGAACATGTCTGGAGTTTATTCGCGTTTGTGCAATCAAACATAACTGATCAGGAATAAGTGCTTAAACGACAGACAGCAGAATACAGTGAAAGAGTAAGAATTTATGAAAAGGTGAAAATAAAAGATTGACATGATACATTTTGTATCATAGAGTAAAACTATAAATACATATTGTATCTGAGAGTTGTCGAAAGAATACATGTATTTGCATCACTCTCGGGTAAGGTTCCGACGGAATGTTGCAAAATACTGATCTAATAGTTTGCGTAGTATTCGTTTTGCCAAACACAAAAGTAGAGTCTGGTCTATCCCGGCTGCATGCTTATTTTATTGAACAGAGGAGAGGCTGCCATTGATCGACGCTCAAGGTAACGGACTTGTTTTCTTACTATGTGTTCCCCGCAGTGGTAGTTCATTATCCACAGTCATGCTGCAAAATCACAGTCGTATATTCGCCACCCAGGAAATGTGGTTTCTGATGAGTCTTGTCGATCTGCCAAAAACCGATTCACGCGCTTATGGTGGCAGCTCCATCATGCGTCAGTTCTACAATGCCATGGTATCCGAGGATGTCTTCGAAAAGGCGTGTAGAAGTTTTGCTCTTGAGATCTACAATGGATTCCTGGAAGGGAGCGGAGCTGACTTCATCGTTGATAAATCTCCGCGTTATTATTACATGCTTGAGTGGCTGGATCGTCTGTTCCCACAGTCCAAGCGCATTCATCTGCAGCGTAATCCTCTAGCCATAGCAGCATCATTCAAAAAGGTAAACCGCCATACAGGTGAAGGATTCGACCTGACTCATAGTTTGCAGAGCTCCAAATTAAATATGAAATCTGTAGATCTCACACTGGGTATGCTCCGCTTGAATGATTATTTTGCCGAACCACATGTGAACGCATATGAACTGCAATATGAACAATTGGTCGCCAGACCTCAAGAAGAACTTGAGAAATTATGCTCATTCTTGGGAATTCGATATGAACAGGGTATGGAGCAGTATGGACAGTTTTTGGACAGTGCAAAGTCTGACATGTTCTACAGTATGGGCGTGGGTGATCCATTCCTCTCTTCACATCAAGAGGCTCATCAAGGTTCTGTTAACAACTGGAAAAACATATTGGAACCCCAAGAAGTTGAGCTGTATTGCCGTGTGATGGGAGCGGATCTGTTCCATCGGATGGGGTACAGCGACCAGTTGGCAGAAGCTGAACAATGGACGGGTGTTCGTTATGAAGCAAAACCGGATCAAGAGGTCATTGAGCGAATCACGCATCAGTTGACGACAGCGACCGGTTGCGACTGGCAGCAGCACTATCGGATGCAGCCAGCTGATTCTCTCGTCCATGATTCCCATGAAAATCGGAATGATTCAGTTCTCGAAGACCCGGAAAAGATAGATCCCACACTGGCTGCACTGGCAACGATCAGGCAGCTGCAGGCCGCACTACGGGCGGCAGATCATCGTCTGGAACGGGGATACAGTGAACGAGAACGCTTGAAAGTCCAGCTGGCTTCTGCTCAAGGTAAAATACAACGCATCAAATCATGGGTACCATTCGGTCATCAGATCAGCGCCTGGGCTTCACAGCGCAAGATACTTCGGGGAGGTAAGTCATGAGCGCCATAGCAGGAATTGTTCACAACGATGGTCAGCAGGCGCTATGGGAAGATAGCTGGCGCTTGTACGCAAGCCTGGGGCATGTCCCTGCAGATACGACAGGGGTATGGAAAGGCAATGAGGCGTTCCTTAGCTGTCATGCCCAATGGATTACACCGGAATCGGTTAGCGAGAAGTTGCCTTTATATGATGAAGAGAGTGGTCTGACCATCACGGCAGATGCCATTCTGGATAATCGGGAACAACTGGCGGATCAATTACAGATATCCAGGGCTGAACTGGCGATGTTGGCGGATAGTGAACTGATCCTGCGTGCCTATCAACGCTGGGGAGACGATGTGGCTGTCCGATTGCTAGGGGATTTTGTATTTGCCATCTGGGATGATCGTAATCGCAAATTGTATGCAGCGAGAGACATTACAGGCATGAGAGCTTTTTATTATCGACATGATGGTTCACGTTTTGCTTTCTGCACACTCATGAATCCGTTGCTTGGGCTTGAAGGGGTACATAAAGAACTTGATGAGACCTGGTTGTCTGAGTTCCTTGCCATTCCTGACATGCACGATTCAGCAGATATCAACTCGACCGTATATCAGGGAATAAGTCAGCTACCTTCTGCACATACACTTATCTTCCGGGACGGGAGGCTGGAACTGAAGCAGTATCATCGCTGGGATGAAGTGGAGCCTCTAAGGCTTAAATCCGATGGTGAGTATGTAGAAGCGTTTCGAGAGGTCTTTGGGCAGGCGGTCGGATCACGACTACGAACTCACAGGCAGGTGGCTGCTGCATTAAGTGGCGGGCTGGACTCGGGAGCCGTGGTTGGTTTTGCTTCCGGTACACTGAGAAGTCAGGGCAAACGGCTGCATGCTTATAGCTATGTTCCCGTGCCGGATTTTACGGATTACACGTCGAAAACGTTGCTTGCTGACGAGAGACCATTCATACGTTCGACCATTAACCACGTCGGGAATATCACAGAGAACTATCTGGATTTTGAAGGCAGAAGTCCTCTCAGTGAAGTAGACACCTGGCTCGACATTATGGAAATGCCCTATAAATACTTTGAAAATTCGTTCTGGATTCGCGGATTCTATGAAAAAGCGAGCCAGCAGGATGCAGGTATTCTGCTCACAGGAGCACGCGGTAACTTCACCATCTCCTGGGGGCCGGCTCTGGATTATTACGCCAGTTTACTGAAAGGTGGCCGTTGGTACCGCTGGTTCCGTGAGATGCAGCAGTATAGTGAGCGGACCGGGATGCCCTTCTCCCGTATTGCCAAGATCACAGGGCGAAAGGCATATCCCGAATTTTTCAAGGCTCAGTCCAAAGGAGCCAGCCAGGCTGCATCCGTGCAGTTGATCCATCCTGATTTTGCTCAAAGAACAGGTGTGCTGGAACGACTCAAATCCATTATTGTTCTGCAGGGCGGTGCCCAGGCTGATGCACTCAAAGTACGTGCCGAGAAATTCAATAACCTGGCCATCGCGAACAAAAACGGTGCTGTAGCTACGAAATGTTCTCTCCGTTATAGGGCTTGGGAACGTGATCCGACAAGTGATGCCAGAGTCATCCGGTTCTGTCTGTCCGTTCCGATTGAACAATATGTGAAACACGGGACGGATCGTTCATTGATTCGCCGGGCAACTTCACCGGAGTTGCCTGACAAGGTCAGACTGAATCAACGGGTACGGGGTGTACAACCGGCGGATTGGCTGCATCGCATCATTCCGAATTGGGATGCCTTTACGGCCGAGTTGCGTGCCTTGTGTTCTGATAGCAAGGTTGCTGGCATATTAAACACGGAGCGTATCAAGTCTGCCCTGGCCAATTTCCCCAGTCCAAGACCTGAACTTGCTTCGCATCCAGATCTGCGATTGATGATGCATAGTCTAATCGTCTATCGGTTCATTCGGAAATTCTGAATGAAGGCACATGAAAGGAGGTGAATACGATGCAAATGGAAAAAAAGGAATGGCAAGCACCAGCTCTTGAAGTGTTGGAAGTCAATCAAACAATGGCCGGTACTGGCTACAGACAAATTGACTGGATCACTGTTCACGATGCGGATCTGTACGATCCAACTTCCTAAGTTGTTTAGTTCTAAAACGTGTCATCATACTTAAAGGGCGGAAATGGAACCAATCCAGCTTCGCCTCCGCCCTTATATTGAGCAACATGAATATAAGGGCTTTTTTTTACATTTTATTACGAGGAGGCGTCGTTCATTGTTGCCTGTGCATTATGTAGCGTATGGCTTGCGCTGGTCGAGCCAAATTCCGATGCCTGAACTGCAGTGCGTACCCGAGGGTGCAGAGCACAATGCTGATGCCGTAGATGTACACATTGAGTCTTCAGATCTGAACCCATTGTGGGAGAGCTGGGATGTTGGCAATGACAACTTTGTGGCACGGGAAGGCAGCCTTTTTTTCAAAATCGAAGATGCAGGCCTGTTTCTAATGAAGAATGGAAAGCGTATCGTTGTATCCCCTCAGCCAGGAGCGGATGAGAAGAAGGTCAGATTATTCATTCTGGGCACCTGTATGGCGGTCATTATGATGCAGCGTGGCATCCTTCCATTGCATGGTAGTGCAGTTGTTATTGATGGCTGGGCTTACGCATTTGTCGGACATTCGGGGGCAGGTAAATCGACGTTGTCGGCTGCACTGGCATCACGCGGATATCCGCTTCTCACCGATGATGTTGTCGCACTGACCTGGGATGCCGGAGGAAGAGCTATCGTATCACCTGGTTACCCGCAACAGAAGTTATGGCAACCCAGCCTGGATGGTTTCGGCATGAAGGAGCAGGATTATGCAACGGTTCACGCGGAGATTACGAAGTATGCGATACCTGTTCAACACTATTTTCATGGAAAGGCCGTGCCACTAGCGGGGGTATTTGAACTTGCTCCACAACCGGAAGAAGCCCATACGTCCGTTCAACTGGTTGAAGTGGCGGGGCTGGAACGATTGCATCTATTGTGCTCTCATACGTTCCGCGGTGGACTGGTTGCAAGACAGGGGCTGGCACAGTGGCTGTTCGAGACCGCCTCCAGACTCTCGGCAAGTGTGGAAATTGGCAGATTGACCAGAACGGGTGCTGAATTTACAGCTTTTGAGATGGTGGATCGAATCACAGATCATATACGCAAAGGAGTGCATTCAGGACAATGACAGCGACTACGCCGATGAATGTGGAAGACAAGGTAACCCGGAAGGAAGGCAATCTGGTTAGTGATATGGGCGGTGAGAAAGTCATGATGAGCATTAACACTGGAAAATATTATAATCTCGGGAGTACCGGTGGGCGAATCTGGGATCTGATCGCAGAGGAGCGGACGCTGGGTGAACTGGTTGAGGTGCTGGCTGCGGAGTATGAGATTGAGCCAGATGTATGTCGTGAGCAGGTGGTGCAATTTCTTGAACACCTCTCCCGTGAAGGATTAATCGACGTTACTCGCGGAGTATAGAACATGCTGCGAAAAATAAAGGCTTATTTCTCGCTTCCGCGCGCGATACGTCGACTGGTATGGGAGGCCTATATCCTCCTTGGCTGGGCACGCATACAGAAGGCTATGCCTTTCGCCAAAATTGCACCAGGGCTGGGGACGCCTATGGTAGAAACACCGATGACCGGGCTGGATCGCAGCGAGGTGATCGCTATACGGAATATTTCCAAGGCGATTATGATCGCCAGCAAATATACGCTATGGGAGAGCCGCTGCCTTGTGATGGCGATCGCCGGGATGAAGATGCTTGAGCGCCGCAAGATAGGGAGCACGTTATATATGGGGACTGCACGGAATAAACAAGGACATATGATGGCTCATGCCTGGCTGCGAAGTGGGAAATTGATCGTGACCGGAGCGGATACTATGGACCAATATACGGTTGTCGGCGTGTTTGGCAAACGTTGTCCGGAGAAGGGATCTGGGGAGATTGTCTATGACACATGAAATTGAACTCTATTCATCAGGGTTTCCGAAGGAGCTTAAACTGATTTTAAGCATGATTAGAGGTGATCTGACGTCTCTACCCCCTGAAGAATTCCAGGCGCGTTTGCAGGGAACGGATTGGCAGCTTTTTCTGCGGCTTGTGTATCATCACCGCTTGTACTCTATTCTCTACTTGAAAATGAAAGAATGGAACTCGTCGATTGTTCCCGCAGATGTTCTGGAGAGTCTGAGACAACAATACACGGCGAATACATTTCGTATGTTACATCTGACAGCAGAAATGGAGCAGGTGTGCGGAGCATTCCGAGAATGTGGTATCCGCAATATTACCCTGAAGGGACCAGCGCTGGCTCATGATCTCTATGGGGATGTATCCATGCGTACCTCCAAAGATCTGGATATCCTGATTCCATTGGCTGATGTGGAAGCGGCCGAAGGGATTCTTTCAACTCTGGGTTACGTGTGCAAGGATGGAGATCGAACAGCTACGGTTGGCAGCTGGAAGTGGCGTGAACACCACATCTGTTACACCCATCCGGTCAAACGGACTCAAGTCGAGATTCATTGGCGGCTCAACCCGGATTCGGGGAAAGAAACCGATTTTGAATTGCTGTGGAAACGCAGCCGGTTCAGTTCATACACACAGACACCTGTCCGTATGCTCGAACAAGAAGACCTGTGGGCTTATCTCGTAACCCATGGCGCACGACACGGCTGGTTCAGACTGCGCTGGTTACTGGATATCGACCAGATGATCCGCAGCATGCCACTCGATGTGAAGAAAGTAGAAAGACGTCTAAAAGCGGAGGGACGTTTATCAATCGGTTCACAGGCTCTTTATCTGGCCTCGGAACTTCTGAACACGCCGCTGGATGCAGCGTACAGGTCTTTGATGTCCTTGAGTGACCGTACAGGCAAGCGATTAGCCAGCGAGGGCGCAAGGTTCATGAATGACATGCTCGAAAGTCCAGCTGACATGAAAAATTATCAATCGTATCTGTTTAAACTTCGAAGTACGAAACAGAAATGGTTCTTTTTTATTGAACGTTTGTATCCAAGTACATGGGATGTGGATCAATTGCCGCTTCCACGTTCATTGTTTTTTCTGTACTTTCCGTTACGTCCGTTTCTCTGGTTCTGGCGGCGCATTAAAAGGTATACGATGACGGAAAGGGGTAAAGTATGATCTCCGAATTAAAGTACTTCATGCGAAAGTTGCATCATGTCACGGGGCCCATTTTATATTGGAATCTGCTGGGGATGATCTGTATCAGTCTCATGGAAGGGATCGGCATCTACATGCTTGTTCCGATGCTGAGTCTGATCGGCATTTTTGAGATGGGCTCCACAGGCTTGAACATTCCCTGGATTGGAGAAGTGTTGAATCGTTTTTCTGAGAATAGCCAATTGTTACTCGTACTGTTCACCTTTGTGTTGATTGTCTCCGGACAGGCCTGGATGCAGCGTCTCCAGACGATCCGTAATACTCGAATCCAGCAGCAATTTGTGCGAACGCTGCGCATGGAAACCTATGGTGCCATTATTATGGCGCAATGGTCATTTTTTCTCCAAAAACGAAAATCCGATTTTAACCATATATTAACCACTGAACTTGCACGTGTGAGCCAGGGAACGAACATTATGCTGCAAATGGCAGCCTCCCTGATCTTTACGGGAATTCAGATCGGTCTAGCTTTCTGGTTATCCGCCAAGTTGACGGCACTTGTGCTGGTCTGTGGATTATTATTATTTTTTGTCTTGCGAAAATTCGTCAAGCGGGCCAAGCAGATCGGGGATCAGACTTCTGAATTTTCCCAAAGTTACTATAATGGCATTACGGAGCATTTCAACGGAATCAAGGATATTAAGAGCAATATGCTCGAACATTCACACATGAACTGGTTTGAGCGCATGTGCAGACAGATTGAACGCAACGTCATTCAATTTAGCCAATTGAACAGTGGAACACAGCTCATTCATCGGGTGTCCGCGGCTGTCATTATTGCGGCATTCATCTACCTGTCTCTCCGTGTAATGACGGTACCTCCCGCAAGTTTGCTGCTCATCATTCTTATCTTTTCCCGCTTATGGCCAAGGTTTACGGCAATTCAGTCCAATCTGGAGTACATCAGCTCGATGCTGCCTGCATTTCGGGTGGTAAGAGAACTGCAAGCGCAAACGGCGAAAAGTCGTGAGATCAGCGAAGAGATTGCCTCAGTAGGAGATGCTGGAATGGATGGGATTCAACCTATGGAACTGAAGGAATCCATCACGTGTCAGGATGTCTGTTATCGTTATGAGGGAAGTGATATGTACTCATTGATGAATGTGCAAGCTTCTATTCCGGCAAGGGGCATGACCGCAATTGTGGGCAAATCCGGAGCAGGCAAGAGCACGTTGATTGATCTGGTTATGGGACTTGTCAGACCTGAGAGTGGTCGCATTTTGATTGACGGTGTACCTCTGTCAGAGGAACGATTACTGAGCTGGCGAAGTTCCATCGGATATGTCTCCCAAGATCCATTCCTGTTTCATACGAGTATTCGTGAGAATCTGCGTCTGGTTGATCCGAATGCAAGTGAAGAACAGATGTGGCAGGCTTTGCAGTTTTCATCCTCTGCAACTTTTGTACGGAAGTTACCTCAGGGTCTGGATACGATCATAGGTGATCGGGGTATTCGGCTATCCGGCGGGGAACGTCAGCGATTGGTGCTTGCCCGGGCTATGCTGCGTAATCCTTCTGTATTGGTACTAGATGAAGCAACGAGTGCGCTGGACAGTGAGAATGAACAGTACATTCATGAGGCGCTGGAACGATTGAAAGGACATGTGACCATTATCGTGATTGCACACCGTTTGTCTACGATCCGAACGGCAGATCGTGTGATTGTGCTGGATGAAGGTCGCGTAATTCAAGAGGGCGGATATCAACAGCTATCTACTGATCCGGTAGGGACGTTCAGCAAGCTTTTGAACATGCAAGCGGGTGTTGTGGGACAGTAAGAGGGTGGATAGCAGAATCCATTCCAAAATTCAAACCCGAGTATGGGACATATGTATTTGCTTCTGTTCATTCGTTTATTTATTGAATAATCAGGCACGACACATGTAAAGAGGCGCGCCACGATGGGCGCGCCTTTCATGTAGGTGGTTCGTATATTGAGCAAGGATTAATGAACAACGGCTGTTTTCGTAGGAAGCGGCAGCTGAAGAGCACCGATCTGCTCCAAATGCTGTACGATCTCTTGCACAGCTCCCTCAATGGACCATTGCTCTGTATCGATGATGAATGAAGGAGATTTCGGTACATCATAGGGGGCGGAAATGCCTGTGAAATGCGGAATATCACCATTGCGGGCTTTTTTGTAAAGGCCTTTGGGATCACGTCGCTCACATTCTTCAATCGAACAGCGCACATAGATTTCAATGAAATCATCCGGTTCGAATAATTGTCTAACCATCTCCCGATCCTGTTCATGAGGAGAGATAAAGGCCGAAATTACAAACAACCCGGCATCCACCATTAACTTGGATACTTCCCCAATTCGGCGCAGATTTTCTTGACGATCCGCAGCTGTAAAACCAAGATCGCGGTTCAGCCCATGACGTACATTATCCCCGTCCAGAACATAACAGCGTACACCTTGGTCATAGAGATACTGCTCCAGAGCAAATGCAAGAGATGATTTGCCTGCACCGGATAAGCCGGTGAACCATATGGCTCGACTATGATGGCCGTTATGTTTCTCCCGGTCTTGTCTATCAATGCTGGATGATTGCCAGGTTATATTACGCTCTTCCTTCGACATGGTATCCCGCCTCTTCCTATAGGTATGATCTGTATTATATTTTAACATATTTTCAAGATTATAGCACCTTGTGGTTTTCTTCATACATAAGCGTGAATCGACAAAATATCGGGTATAGATGTAGTACATACATAGCAGGAGGAACAATGTCATGAGCGAAAACATTAAAAATATAGAGGTTGGGTTCAAATGCCCGGATTGCCAGCAGAATATAAGAGCAGAATTCATACACGAACAAGTAAGTACTGTTCGTTGTGGGGGTTGTGACAGAGCGTATACGCTTATGAAGCCAACCATCGGTGATGAGATTCTACTTGATTGGGAACAGGAGGCTTTGTATCATAAGCTGCGAGCGGAGCGGTCTGAACTGGATAACCATAATATGTCGGCCTTGATTATCAAAGTGATAGAGCTGCTGACATGGCGTGATCGGGGAGATGGCCAGACACGTGCCATACAGACTGTGAGAGAATGGCTCGCTTCCAGTGGAAAACCTCAGACCTTGCTGGAATTGTTCCATCAAACTCCGCCACAACATGAAAATAAACGTTTCGATTAGGGCGTGTCTGAAAACTCCGAAGGAAGCAGATTTTACTGAATTTTCGTTCCAAGCAAGGAAGTTTTCCGCAGGCGTGCCGGGGCACGTCAAGGGAAAGTGACGCAGCAAGGGGCGAAAAGGCAGTAAAAGATGCACTTCAGCGAGTTTCAAGATACGCCCTAATGAGCATTTACATACATTAGCCGTTCCTGTGGCATATTACCTGAAGGTGTTCGTGTGCAAACGACAAACCAAATCTTTTCAGGAACAGGAGCGGATAGAATGAAGCGAATGGTTCTATACATACTGTTGGGGCTATTATCCATCAGTGTGGTTCCGGCACAGGTCGAAGCATCGCCGGTTACCGGAGCTTATCACTTTGGCTTCAAGAAAAGCCAGAACGGTCAGCTGCCCTCGATTGATCAGGAAGGCTTTAAATCGATCTTACAACATAACGATGCCATTTTCCTGGGGGATACAAAACAGAAGGAATTGTATCTCACGTTTGATAACGGGTATGAGAATGGACTCACGCCTGCGATACTGGATGTTTTGCGTGCCAAGAAGGTACCTGCGGCTTTCTTTGTGACAGGTCACTACCTAAAGGATCAACCTGAGTTGGTTAAACGCATGGCGGCTGAAGGTCATATCGTGGGTAATCATTCATGGAGCCATCCGGATATGACCCGCATCTCCAATGAGAAGCTTAGAGAGGAACTGGAGAAGGTCAAGTCGGAGGTGAATCGGCTGACGGGTCAACAAGCGACCTTTTTGCGACCGCCGCGCGGAATTTTTAACAATCGTACGCTCGCAGAGAGTCATGCCCAAGGGTATGTGAACGTGTTCTGGTCTGTTGCCTACAAAGACTGGGATACCAATGTGCAGCGTGGTGCACAATATGCTCATCAACAGGTGCTTAAACAACTCCATCCGGGCGCTGTCATTTTGCTTCATTCGGTATCCAAAGACAACACTGAAGCCCTGGGTTCCATCATTGATGAGGCGCGTAAGCAAGGATACGCATTCAAAAGTTTGGATGATCTGAGGACCAAAAGTTATTGATCCATTATCATCATAATGACCAATGAGCCAGACTTAAGTCTTTCCGAAGTTTAGCTAATATAAAGGGCATCCTGAGCGACGAAGCTCGGAATGCCCTTTTTAGGTTGTATCGGTATATTGGTCGCAATCGTTAGATGTGACCAATATACCGATACAGAATCCAGACGAGAAGGATTCTGGGATATTATATAATGTTGTGTGTAATTCTATAAAACGGTGTTATAGATGATTCCGATGGTTTTGGGACCGCAATGACTGCATACAACACAACCAGCAGTGGTCAGTTCTACCCGGGCACCGGTTTGCTCCTGCAAAGATCTCTGCAAGTCGAGCGCATCCTCTTCAGCCATCGTATGCACAACGATCAGCAGGTCTGGATCAATCTGATCCTTTGCACTAAGCGTGTTTTGCAGCATTTGTTCAAGGGCTTTCTCCCTTTTACCGCGAACTTTATATGCAGGGGCCATCTTGCCATCCGTAACCCGGATGACAGGGCGGATTTTCAACAGACTTCCAATCAGGTTCTGCATACCTGAGCAGCGTCCCCCTTTGTGCAGATACTCCAGAGTATCGATGACAAACTCCGTGCGCACATTCGGTTTCATTGCCTCAATCAGGTGTGTAATCTGATTCAGGGTTTGTCCTTTCTCGGCCGCATGGACAGCCTTCATTACCATAAGAGCAATCCCTGATGACAGATTCTGTGAGTCGATGACAGAAATGCGACCTTCCGGGAACTCGGAACTCGCGAGTCGTGCATTTTGGTAAGTAGAAGAAAGTTCAGAGGATAAGCTGATATATAAAATTTCATCCCCTTGGTCTATGTAAGGTTGAAATGCCGTCATGAAATCAGCGGGTGAAGGTGCAGCCGTTTTGGGAAGACGCCCATCTTGACTGACACGCTCATATAGCTGCTCTGGCTTAATCTCAGCCCCGTCTTTCAGTGATTCTTCACCGAACACCACATACAAGGGGATGATGCCGATATCGTGCTGCTGGACCCATTCTGGAGCCAGATCACTTGTGCTGTCCGCAAAAATTTTGATTCGTGACATGTCAATCTCCTTTGAAATACAATAATTTTGGCGAAAAATATAGATTATACTTATGTGTAAACCCATTCATTTTAATTATAAGGAAACATGACGCTGATGCAAACCGTTACATCAGCGTCATGCCTACCAAGATAAGTCCAACGAATAACAGAATCATGATTCCATTTAATATGGTCCCGATAATGGCAAAGACTTTCTTTCGATTCTTAAGGACAAGACCAATGATTCCGAGGATGCTTCCGACCAGATTGAGAATCAGGCAGACCAGAATGGATAATGAAGCCAGAATGACCGCTGGATGCAAGGCCAGTTCTTCGGCCTGCAACGGGGTGAGAACGCCGATCGACTCGTTTACAGCCATGGTGGCAATAAAGAATATCAGAAGATAACCTAAGATCGCAAGTAATCCAATGACAAAGCTGGCGATTCCAGGTCCAGAATGTTTTAGTGGAGCCAATGGTTGCCTCTCATAATCCGGCGGGTATGGTTCATAGATATTGTTATTGTATTGATCTGCATGGTTAGCATTCTGATCCGTGTTGTTGGAGCCTGAATTGTAGGAATTGTGATTATCCATAATTGTAATATCCCTCCCTTACTCATTGTACTGATTGATTAACCTAATCGGTGTGAATTGATTCTCCTTAAAATAGAACGATCGCATACCTGTTTACTTTTCCATAATTATCGATAAAAATCAAGGATTTACGCCAGTTTTCAATGATATATAGGGCAGGGATAGGACTAGTAAGTATAAACAGACATATAACTCTTCGTAACTCCGAGCCGACTGGTAAAGGTGGAGTGGATTCGCTACAATAAAGGGAGTGAAAGTTGAATTAAGGGAGAGAACTTACATGCAACGAAGATGGATGATGCTTGGAGCTATATTAACCATGTTATCTGTGGCAATTGGTGCGTTTGGTGCACACATGCTCAAGGATGCGATTGGACCGGCTGCCATAGCTACGTATGAGACTGGTGTGCAGTATCACATGATTCATGCACTTGCTTTGCTCATTATCGGCTTGACGGCTGGTCAGCTTGGGGCATCTACGAAACTGAAGTGGGCAGCTCGCCTTTTATTTATTGGAATTATCGTGTTCTCGGGTAGCTTATATGTGCTTAGTATTTCAGGTATCAAGATTTTGGGAGCCATCACCCCAATTGGTGGGGTAGCCTTTATTGCTGGTTGGCTGTTACTCGCAGTGGACGTATGGCAGCGAGGTAAGGATCGCACCTAATTCAGGAAGAGAATAGTCCCCAATTCGAAGTCCGTTTATATGAAAAATAAGTTGTTTCTTGATTCGTAATCGTCAATTAAAAAAGCAACTTGCGTGAGAATTGTATGTGAAATTCCCACGTAAGTTGCTTTTTTAATGTTTTGGATCTCATAGTTACAGAAATTCATCGATTTCATTGGTCCGGAACGTGTACACTTGTTTTTCATCTACATGGTAGATACTCACAATACTTGTATCCCGATCAAAATTCAAAATGCGGCATGGAATACTCTGATGTTTACCGTTCTTGTTATTGACAACAATACGGGTGAGTTTATTCTCTTTAATGAGCGTGTCAATCCACGCATCAAATGAATTTCCATCGGTAACATTGGATGTTGGGGGGGCAGTTTTTTTCTCACTAACTGGTTTTTCTTGCTGATTCTGTGTTTTGGCTGGAGCAGGTGAGGCAGGTGTCTGAGTTGCAGTTGACGCCTTCTGTGCAGCGATGGCTTGTGATTTTTTACGTTCGTTGTGAAGTGTGACGAAGGAGTCCTTCTTGGACTGGAGTGTCGCTTCAATAATTTTGCCAAGCTCTATGCCGGATTGAATCCGAAAGTCCGCAATTTGTTCCTCTTTGTTTATGAACTCCAACAGGGACTGCAGTGCCAATGCATTTGAGCGGCTCTTAATAAGTATATCGACATTAAATAAAAAGCCGATTTCCTCTTGATTGGATAAGGTTTCTTTCATTCATCCCAGCCCCGTTAAAAGATATGTCAGCTCAAAAAAACGCTTCAATACACTATATCATTAAAAAGGTGATAATCATAGTGCTAGAGACGCAGAAAATGAGTTGATAAACTGGGAAAATGTTACAATAACAACCCAATATTCACGTCTTTCTGCAGGTGTCCATACGACAATTGAAAATGAGGCATACAATTATGGTGACGATGGACCTTCAAAGGAAATATCATGTGCGGAGTAACTATCGTATCTCATTTTCGTTATGATACAATATGTTCATCACATATTAAGGAATGAAGACCATGCGTCAAGAGGACAGTGTATTTGAACAGATTATGAAGCAGAAAAGATTGAAACCTGTCAAGCCTGAAACTACAAAAGTTCAAGTTAAACCAATACATAAAAAGAAACTAGCTCAGGAGCAATTAAGTGATTTGGATGTCCCGTTCAAAAAATTGGTAGCTGAATCAATAGACCGTAGTGTACTTCATAGACGTGTACTGGAAATTAGAAAAGAGTTAACGGAGATAAGGCGATTAAAGGATGATGATCATAAGTTTTAAGGTAGGCCCAATTTGACTCACCTTGGACGATACTTTATTTCATTCCACTTTGGTATAAACCGCATAGATAGGCTATTTGGCCACTTAAATTAAATCCTATCTTCTAAACTTGAGAAGCTGATGGAATGTTATCAAAGATGGTTAACTCCGAGATGAACTTATAGACGCCCAAAAATATTGATGACTATTATGAGAGCTGCCTCATTTCTGAGGTGGCTTTTTATATTCCGATGAAAGCATATTACTACGATTTAAGTCTGCGAGGAGAATAACCAATAATGTATTTGAACTATAAGTACCTACATTTTCTCAAACACGGCAGGTGTCCACACGACAATTCAGAATGAGGCATACAAATATCGTGACCTGTGGAAGAGGAGGTGGATCGGGAAATTATGGTGACGATGGAGCCCATTGTAGTTGGAGAGCATGTATTGGTAGGGGTAGAAGTTAAGCTACCCAAAACAACGTTGCTGACCATTAACACATCCAAAGGATATATCATGTGCGGAGCACTCGACGTAGGATTACTTAATGAGAAGCTCGGGGATCGCAAAATTATTGCAGCTCGGGCGGTTGGTGTGCGTACACTGGAGCAATTGTTGCATGCACCTATGGAGTCGGTGACAACAGAAGCCGAGGCCATGGGCATTACGGTTGGTATGACAGGTGTAGAGGCATTATTGAAAATGATCTAATGACTAACAAAAGGGCTCCCCTTATGGGAAGCCCTTCTTTAGCAACTTAATATAGAGTCTGGCACGTCGTAGCCACTAACTCTATAATGAACTCTTCTTAAATACTTTATTAAGTTAAGCTTCTTCCTTCGCGAACAAGGCAGCCAGGTTTTCCTTGAAAGGTGCTCGAACAACGCCTTTCTCCGTAATGATAGCTGTTACATATTCGTTAGGCGTTACGTCAAATGCTGGATTGAATACTTTAATACCTTGTGGTGCTGTACGCTTACCAAATCCTTCGGTCACTTCCTCGGCAGCGCGTTCCTCAATTGGAATCAGGTCTCCGGATGGAGTGGACAAGTCGATGGTTGACAATGGGCTCGCTACATAGAACGGAATGTTGTGAGCTTTGGCAAGCACCGCCACACTGTAGGTTCCGATTTTGTTGGCTACATCACCATTTGCAGCAACACGGTCTGTTCCGACAATAACGGCTTGAATCCAACCTTTGGACATCACCATGCCTGCCATGTTATCACAGAGCAGCGTAACGTCGATGCCGGCCTGCTGTAACTCAAACGCGGTCAGGCGTGCACCCTGAAGTACGGGACGAGTCTCGTCTGCAAATACTTTCAGGTGAATACCGCGTTCCTGTGCGAGATACATTGGAGCGGTTGCCGTACCGTATTTCGCTGTTGCCAGTCCGCCTGCATTACAGTGGGTGAGTACACCCATACCATCTTCGAACAAAGGCAGTGCATTCTCACCGATCATGCGGCATACTTCTTCGTCTTCCTTCTGAATCAACAGAGCTTCTACTTCAAGAGCATCAATGCCCTCTTCCAAGCTCATACCAGATTCAACGACCTCATTTGCTTTTTGCATCATGCGATCCAATGCCCAGAACAGGTTCACCGCTGTTGGACGGGAAGTAGCCAGATGAGCACATATGGATTTTACGTGATCCAACCAGCCTTGAATGGTCATTCCATCGTATGATTTGGCACCCAATACGACACCAAATGCAGCAGCGATACCAATCGCCGGAGCACCGCGTACTTTCATGGAGTGAATAGATTCCCATACTTCCTCAGGTGTGTACAATTTCAACATGAGGATCGTTTCGGGCAGCAGACGCTGGTCAAGCATTTCAAGCTTGTCCTTTTTCCAGATCAGGGAGGACAGAGGCTGATATTCAGGGGTTGTCATGGATGTACCTCCGTTCCTTATATTAAACCTTAGTAGTAGAGACAGCTGTAGATACAATATCGAGTACTTCACCGATGGTATTCAAGCGACGATTGTTCTTGATCAATGCTTTACCAATGGACAATGCTTTACGCTGAGCATGCTCACGTTCAGTCGCATCCGAAATGGTATCTATATCGGCCACGTGAGCGAGGCCCACGATACGGCGAACCATTTTGGCACCTGCGAAGCCGATTGAATCTCTGAACAATTGCTGTACATACAGATCCTGGTACCCTGGCGTTTTTGCCATCGGATCTACCAGGTCGTTAGCCCAGAGGCCACGGAAACGGGATTCGAACTCAGTCCATACATCACGAACCATATTCAGCAAAAGCGTTTCACGCTTACGCAGAGCCGTCTCCTCTTGAATCCATCCTGGCAGGGAGGCGTAGTTTAATAGCAGGTTGGCAAGTACTGCACCGACATCGAATCCCATGGGGCCATAATACGCAAATTCGGGATCAATAACCTTGGTTGATTCCGGTGTGACAAAAATACTGCCTGTATGCAGATCTCCATGAAGCAGTGCCTGCCCATGTGTCAGGAATTTTTCCCGCAGCAAAGCCACTTCAAGGTGAAGCTCTCCATCGGAACGAAGCGCTTCAGCTTCATCTTCAATGGAAACATCATAATTATTTTTCTCGGCGATCCGATAGGGTTCATCAAAGATCAGATCTTCCGTTATTTTGCATTGGTCCGGATTAATGAATCTACCCTGTTGTTCCTTCTTCAATTGCTGATCCATGCCCAAGTCGGATGTGAAGAACAACGTTCTTGCCATGAATTCCCCAATATGCTGTGCAAAAAGAGGATAGGTAACACCTTCAATCAAGCCTTTGCGCATGATCACATGATCACTTAGATCTTCCATAACCGTTAACGCGAGATCATCATCGTAATGATACACTTCGGGTACCATACCTGGACACAGACGATACTCTTCCTGCAGAATTTCACGTTCAATGCGGGCACGTACCAGAGAGAGTGGCCATGATTCTCCAACCACTTTCGCATAAGGAAGCGCCTGTTTGATAATGATACTTTTATCGGAGTTCTGATCCGTGATGTGGAATACCAAATTCAGATTGCCGTCGCCGATCTCGTGACAATCCAGATTCGCATCTGCCGCAAACGGACCCGGTAATGTTTTGGCCAGTTCAATTGCATCCTGGGGGGTAAAAGGGCGATATTGGGACAAAGGTGCCACCTCCATATATATGAAGAAACAGGAAAACCCACTTCTTTGCTTGGTATATGTCAGTATATCGGAAATAGCGCGCTTTTTGAACTTTTTTTTGAGACAAGCTAAGTCGATCCTGATTCGAACTTCATGTGCAAGGGTAAAAACAAATAGGCTGGACGTTTGAGAGAAACGCCGTTAACAAGCCTCTCCGCTACCATGCGGTGACGTATTATTAACTCTCTGTTATGCATTGCAGGCCAAACTGCTTACCAAGCATGACAGACTAATTTTAAATAAAGGATGGGATTAATATGGCTACAAAAAACAAAACAGATCAAGCGAAATCGGTGGAACAAGTACTTAATCGTCAGGTAGCTAACCTGAACGTATTGTATGTCAAAATCCATAACTATCACTGGTACGTTAAAGGACCTAACTTCTTCACGTTGCATGTGAAATTCGAAGAATTCTACAATGAAGTTACAGTGCAAATGGATGAAATCGCTGAGCGTATTCTTACGCTGAAAGGTAGCCCTACAGCTACAATGAAAGAGTACCTGGAGCTTTCCTCTATTCAGGAAGCAGCAGGCGGTGAAGACGCGAAGACAATGGTGCAAAACCTGATTGAGGACTTCGCTACACTTTCGAACGAATATCAGGAAGGTATCGAAGTTGCAGATGCAGCTGAAGATCAACCAACATCCGATATGCTGACTGGCTTCAAGGCGGATCTGGAGAAACATATGTGGATGCTTCGCTCTTTCCTTGGTTAATACATCCACGATATAAGTCTAATGCAAGTAGGTTTCTAATGTAAGCTTTCTGATCCGGATCATGTTGTCAGAAATGCCTTGAGCGTCTATACTGCTGACAAGAACGATAGGAGGGGACCGCTTATGTTAGAACCAACGATTCCGGCTTTAAAAGAATGGGCATCTGCAATTAAAGCACTGGAAACGGGTCGCCAGATTATGGTGATGCGCAAAGGTGGTATTGTGGAGGAAACCCGACATTTTGAGTTGAAAAGTCCGGCATTTTACCTGTATCCGACTTATGAACATCAGCGTAAAGAACTGATTAAGTCCTCGGATCAATCCTATGTTGAAGAATCATTGGCCGAATGGGTGCCCGAAGCTTCGACAATCCGCATTACGGCATATGCCGAAGTAACGCAGGACCTGGAGATACGAGATCAGGAGATGCTGGATCGACTTCTTGACTTTCATATGTGGACAGCGGATTTTGCCGAAGACCGTTTGAAATGGAAACGGAAGGATCCGCTCCATGTATTGATTCTACGTGTGTACCTTTTGAAGGAACCGATGGAGATCCCAGTACTACCTGAATATAATGGTTGCCGTTCCTGGATTTCCATTCCGAATGGTCCGGTGCCGCGCGAAATGACGCCGGTGGTGGACGTTGCGGATTTTGACGAACAGGTACAGAAGATTAACGAAATGCTCAAAATGTAATGTTATTAACGGAAGGACTTGTCCATGATATGGATAAGTCCTTTTTAATTAGCATAGAAGAATCAGATAAAAGGTTTGTTTACCGTGATTTTTCTCACTGTCTATCTGTGCCGAAGATGTTTTCTCATTTGATTCAATTAGGCATTTATTATAGAATCAGATAGAATAATGTTTCCTGCAAGGAACAGGGACTCTTAGGAAATGACTTGATTATCATTGAGAATCAGTTTAGAATTATTCTAAAGTGTTCTTCCTTTACAGAATCAAGTACAGGAGAAATTCAGGGGAAGCCCTGTTCAGATATAATAGGCGCTTTTTCGTTTTCGACAGCAAACATCAAATTAATCAATGGAGGGAAACAATACACATGGCTACGAATTTCGTCATTGAAGGTCTGAAAGCGACCATCGAAGGTAAGGAAATCCTGAAAGGCATTAACCTGGAAATGAAAGGTGGAGAAATCCACGCAATCATGGGGCCGAACGGAACAGGTAAATCAACTCTGGCTTCTGCATTGATGGGTCACCCTAAATATGAAGTAACTGACGGTACAATTACACTTGATGGTGAAGATGTATTGGACATGGCTGTAGATGAGCGCGCACGCGCAGGTCTATTCCTGGCTATGCAATATCCAAGTGAAATTGCGGGTGTTACGAACTCCGACTTCTTGCGTAGTGCGATTAACGCACGTCGCGGCGAAGGTAACGAGATCTCCCTGATCAAGTTCATTCGTCAAATGGAAGGTAAAATGAAAGAACTCGACATGAACCCTGAGTTCGCTCATCGTTACCTGAATGAAGGTTTCTCCGGTGGTGAGAAAAAACGTAACGAGATTCTGCAAATGATGCTGCTTGATCCGAAAATTGTAGTACTTGATGAAATTGACTCCGGTCTGGACATCGATGCTCTGAAAATCGTGGCTGACGGTGTGAACGCTATGAAGAGCGAAGATCGTGGCTTCCTGATCATCACTCACTACCAACGTCTGTTGAACTACATTACGCCTGACTATGTTCACGTAATGATGCAAGGTCGTATCGTGAAATCCGGCGGACCTGAATTGGCTCACCGTCTGGAAGCGGAAGGGTATGACTGGGTAAAGGCAGAGCTGGGAATTACAGACGAAACTGTAGGCCAAGAAGCGTAAAGACAAAACGGAGGAGGATTAATCAATGACTACACAAACAATTCTTCCGGTTGAATCTGAAGCGCTTCGCGCCTTGTCGGAAAGCAATAATGAACCCGGCTGGTTGACCGAACAGCGGCTTGAAGCCCTTAAGCTTGCGAGCGGGCTTGCGCTTCCTAAACTGGAAAAACAAAAAATCGAACGCTGGAATGTCAGCGAGTACGGAACATATAAAACAAGTGAGGCCATTTCTTCTTTAGAAGAAGTACCTGCTTCCATCAAAGATCTGGTTAAAGATCAAGCTGAGGGTAGTCTGGTTATCCAGCGTAATTCCGGTATAGTGTACTCCAAGTTGTCTGCTGATTTGGCGGCAAAAGGAGTTATCTTCACGGATCTGGCTACAGCGGTTCGCGAACACGGTGATCTGGTAAAAACGTATTTGAACACAGCAGTGAAAGCAGATGAGCATTCCCTCGCTGCATTGCATGCAGCACTTTGGAATGGCGGGGTTTTCCTCTATGTTCCGAAGAATGTCGAAATTGAAGTGCCGCTGCAAGCAGTCCTGCTTACGGATGATGCATCTGCAACGTTTGCACCTCACGTGCTCGTGGTTGCTGAAGCAAACAGCTCTGTAACTTATGTGGATAACTATGTTTCTGGCGAATTGTCCGCACCTGTTTTCCATAATGGTGTTGTGGAAGTATTTGCAAAATCCGGTGCTAAAGTTCGTTTCGCTTCGGTTCATCAACTGAGTGTGAATGTGACTGATGTTTCATTCCGTCGTGCAGTGTTGGAGAATGATGCTTCAATCGAGTGGATCGTTGGTGAAATGAACAACGGTGATACAGCGAGCAACACGATGACCGTGCTCAAAGGCAATGGATCAAGTTCTGATTCCAAAGTCATCGCTGTGGGTTCCGGTTCGCAAAAAATCAACTACACCACAGAAGCTCGTCACTTCGGCAAGAATACGCCAAGTCAGATGATTACACGTGCAGTTATGCGTGAAGAAGCTTCTGCGATCATCAACGGAATCACGAAGATTGAGAAAGGCGCGACCAAAGCCGATGGACAGCAGACAGAGAAAGTGTTGATGTTGAGCCCTAAAGCACGTGGAGACGCTAACCCGATCCTTCTTATTGACGAGGATGATGTAACAGCAGGTCACGCGGCTTCTGTTGGTCAAGTCAATGCCGAGCAGATTCATTACTTGATGTCGCGCGGAATTAACCGTACGGATGCAGAACGCCTGATCATTTATGGCTTCTTGGCTCCGGTGGTGGCGGATATTCCTTTGGAAGCACTGCGTACCCAATTGCAGTCTCTCATTGAACGGAAACTCGGACAATGAACCCGTCCATTCGCGAGCAGTTCCCGATCCTCCACCAGGAAATTAACGGACACCCGCTCGTATATTTAGATAGTGCTGCAACTTCACAGAAGCCTCATGCTGTGATTGAAGCAGTCAAACATTATTATGAGTATGAGAACTCCAACGTGCATCGCGGTGTTCATACCCTTGGAAGCCGTGCGACCGACGCCTACGAAGGTGCTCGTGAGAAGGTAGCCAAGTTTATCAATGCCCGTCGTACGCAGGAGATTATCTTTACCCGCGGCACAACGACAGCCCTGAACCTGGTGGCTTCATCTTATGCCCGTGCCAATTGCAAAGAAGGCGATGAAATTGTTATTACACAAATGGAGCACCATAGTAATCTGATTCCTTGGCAGCAGGTTGCCAAGGAGACAGGTGCAACATTGAAATACATCCCGCTTCAGCCTGACGGTCACATTGAAATGGCTGATGTCGAGAAGACGATTACGAACAATACTAAAATTGTAGCAATCGCTTATGTATCCAATGTTATGGGCTTAATCCATCCTGTGAAACAAATTGCTGAAATTGCACACCGCAATGGTGCTGTCATTGTTGTTGATGGCGCACAAAGCACACCTCACATGAAGGTGGACGTTCAGGATCTGGACTGTGATTTCTATGCATTATCCGGTCATAAAATGTGCGGACCAACTGGAATCGGTGCACTCTACGGCAAAAAGGCGCTGCTGGAGTCCATGGAACCTATTGAGTTCGGCGGTGAAATGATCGATGATGTGGGTCTGTACGAATCCAACTGGAAAGAGCTTCCCTGGAAGTTCGAAGGCGGAACCCCAATTATCGCAGGTGCGGTAGGGTTGGGAGCTGCCATTGATTTTCTGGAGCAGATTGGTATGGATGAGATTGCACATCATGAAAGTGTGCTGGCAGCTTATGCAACGGAACGACTGGCTGAAATCGATGGGTTAACGATCTATGGACCAGCCAAGCGGCATGTGGGTGTCGTTACCTTTAACCTGGGTGATGTTCATCCACATGATGTGGCAACTGTGCTGGATGCGAGTGGCGTAGCCATTCGTGCCGGACACCATTGCTGTCAACCGCTAATGCGCTGGCTTGAAGTTAGCTCAACAGCTCGTGCCAGTTTCTATCTATACAATAACGAACAAGATGTAGATCGGCTTGTCAGCGCCTTAATCCAGACAAAGGAGTATTTTGGCGATGCAACTTGATGATCTGTACCGGCGTGTTATAATGGACCACTATAAAAACCCGCGTAACCGCGGAACATTTGATAATGACGCTGTCACGGTGAATTTGAACAATCCAACGTGCGGCGACCGGATTTCACTACAAATTTTGCTGAAAGACGGAATCGTTCAGGAAGCCAAATATACGGGTGAAGGCTGCTCCATCAGCATGTCCTCGGCATCAATGATGACGGAGGCTGTCAAAGGCAAAACGATGGAACAGGCACTCGATATCGCTAACCGTTTTTCCTCACTGATGAAAGGTGAAGAAGTCGATTTCGACGATTATGAAGATCTCGAAGCCCTATCCGGTGTGAACAAGTTCCCTGCACGCATCAAATGTGCCACTCTGGCCTGGAATGCATTACGCAAAGGGATTGACGAAGAGAACAAAGTACAATAACGATAGGGAGGTAGAGCAAGATGGCTAAAAAAGCACCAGAAATGGAAGAGTACAAATATGGTTTTCGCGATGAGCACAAATCCATCTTTCAAACCGGTAAAGGTCTGACTGCAGAAGTGGTTACCGAGATTTCCCGGATTAAAAACGAACCGGAATGGATGTTGGAATTCCGTTTGAAATCCTTGAAACAATTCGAAAAGATGCCAATGCCGAAATGGGGCGGAGATCTCGACGGATTGGATTTCAATGAAATTCAATACTACGTCCGTGCTTCGGAGAAGCAAGGTAAAACATGGGAGGAAGTTCCTTCCGAAATCAAGGAAACCTTTGATAAATTGGGTATTCCTGAAGCAGAGCAAAAGTTCCTTGCAGGTGTATCGGCTCAGTATGAGTCCGAGGTTGTATACCACAACATGCAAAAGGAATTGGAAGACCAAGGTGTAATCTTCATGGATACGGATACGGCTCTCAGAGAGCATCCGGAAATCCTGCGTGAATATTTTGCAACGGTTATTCCGCCAGCAGATAACAAATTTGCTGCATTGAATAGTGCGGTATGGTCTGGAGGAAGCTTCATCTACGTGCCTAAGGGCGTTAAATGTGAAGTGCCTCTGCAAGCCTACTTCCGGATCAACTCCGAGAATATGGGACAATTCGAGCGTACACTCATCATTGCCGACGAAGACAGCTTCGTTCACTATGTAGAGGGATGTACAGCTCCAATCTACAGCACGAATTCACTGCACAGTGCGGTCGTTGAGATCATTTGTAAGAAAAATGCCCGTGTTCGTTACACAACGATCCAAAACTGGGCACCAAACATCTATAACCTTGTTACAAAACGTGCGGTTGCAGAAGAAAATGCAACGATGGAATGGGTCGATGGTAACATCGGTTCCAAACTGACGATGAAATATCCGGCGGTTGTACTGAAAGGCCGTGGAGCTAAAGGTTCTGTACTCTCCATCGCTGTAGCTGGTAAAAACCAGCATCAGGATGCAGGTGCGAAAATGATCCACTTGGCTCCAGATACAACATCTACGATTGTATCCAAGTCGATTAGTAAACATGGCGGTAAAGTAACGTACCGTGGTTTGGCTTCCTTTGGACGTCAAGCGGAGGGCGCGAAATCCAATATCAAGTGTGATACACTCATTCTCGATAATGAGTCCACATCGGATACAATTCCTTACAATGAAATCATGAATGATAACATCATGCTGGAGCATGAAGCTACAGTATCCAAAGTGTCTGAGGATCAGCTCTTCTACCTGATGAGCCGTGGTCTGACTGATGCAGAAGCTACACAGATGATCATCATGGGCTTCATTGAACCATTCACGAAGGAATTGCCAATGGAATACGCTGTTGAGATGAATAGATTGATCAAATTCGAAATGGAAGGCTCTATTGGTTAATCCAATACAGCGCTCTTCGAAGCCGTGAAGCAGAACGATGTTGCTGCTATTAAGCTTCAGATCCGTTTCACGGAATCACAAAATCATTGAAGAAAGGTCGAGGGATATTCCTTCGACCTTTTTTTGAATTTCTTAGTGTACTGATGAGCTTGGCGTTTTTCAATTACATAGCTATTATATTTATAGTAGTGTTTTGCGCCGCTTGGAATATACGTTGGAGAGACCACAGGGTTTTTCCAATCATATTCTGAGCGGTATTTTTGTGGGATAAAATAAGACTAATAGCACAAGCCATTTCATAGATTTAAGCATTTAATGATAGAAAAGGATGTGAGTGTATGAGCGTTAACCCTTTCGAGGGATATCGAATTACAAGTTCATTCGGCTATCGAATTCATCCCATTCATGGTGGACAGACATTTCATCGCGGAATTGATCTCGTGACAGAGCCCTGGAATGGCCCCGTCTATGCCTTTATGGAAGGTAGGGTACGTTTTGCTTCCGAGGGAGTTACAGGCTCCGGATTCGGCGGTTACGGGCTTACAGTAGCACTTCAGGATCATCGAGGTTATTTGCATTGTTATGCGCACCTTTCACGTATTGCTGTAAGCGTTGGACAGCAGGTGAAGCGAGGCCAGCTTATCGGTAATCAGGGGAGCACAGGTCAGAGTACTGGTCCGCATGTACATTATGAGATCCGGAAAACCAGCGCGCCATCTTACGGATATACTGCCAGTGAAGATGGTGTGACAGAACCGGGAGCATACCTACAGTCTGAATACGGAACTGCGTCCCAAGAAGAGGAGGCCCAGCCGATGACTACGGAGCAGAAGAGAATGTTTGAAGCCATGCAGAAAACGCTCGAGACTCAGGGAGACTGGATTCAGCAACAGAAGCAACTGTCCAATATGGATTGTCCTGCATGGGCAAAACCAGCGCTAGACTATTATCGACCGTTTATTATGAACGATACAGGCAGTTATGAATTTTGGCGATTACTTGTCATCATGTACCGCAAGGAAAACGGTATCCAGGTTCATTCCGATCCTGATCTATAGAACACTACGATGAAGAGGGATTTAGGATGAGTTCGAATCTTTAAGGCAGGATGCGAGACCTGACAGATAACCATTTATCGAATGTTGCCGTTTCGCCCGGTTCATCTGGCGCGGAGCGTCATATGTTAGGGTATACCTGATGAAGAGGAGGCAATCACATGAGCGAAGTAGGATATGGCTGTGGAGGCAACGTAGGCGGCGTAGGTGGATACAATCCATTCACATCGACTGGTGCAATCTTGGTACTGTTCATTCTGTTGGTTATCATCACAAAAGCATTCTACGTTTAATCCAACATGAACGAATCACGATAGACAAAAGGGAAGCCGATTACGGCTTCCCTTTTTATCCTTATGCTTACTGTACATAGATTTCAACAATAGCAATATCTCTTTCCTTCGCTAAATCAATAAAGGCCGTAGAGGTCTGAACGAGTGGCCGGAAATAATCTGCAGGATTATTCATGACAATGAGTCCCGTTTGACCCGTTGTGAGCAGCACTCGTTTACCAATAAAATTCGGCAGCATGTGCTTGATTAGTTCTTGTGTTGCTTCACCATTTAGCTGACCGAAGCTTAGGCTGTACAATTCGCACAGAACAGAGATAAGCTCCTGTTTGGTCTGGTACACCCGATTCGTCGTCATCGCGCTGTAGACGTCAGCTACAGCGGTTATACGGGCATATGGATGGATCTCATCGCGACGTAGTCCATGAGGATAACCACTTCCATCCTCGCGCTCATGATGCTGAAGGGCAACGGTGGCGAGAATTTCATCTTGCGTCGATTCTTTAATAATATCGTACCCATAGAACGTGTGTTTCTTCATTTCATCGAACTCTTCCGTGGTCAGTTTACCAGGTTTATGTAACATTTCAGAAGGAATCTTGGACTTGCCGATATCATGGAGATATCCTGCTTTCGCTACCGTTAGACATTCCTCGGGGTTGTAGCCCATCCAGCCGGCGATATAAAAAGCAAGCATTCCGACTTGTAATGAATGGTTGTAGGTATAATCGCTATCCCCGTCCAGCATAAGTAACAAGGAGACAACATCTTTCTGTTTTTCCAGCTGTCCCGTAAGGGTAATCAAAATCTCATCGACCTGTGTCTCATCAATAAAACCCTTCTCCATTGCTTGTTGAAATAGAGATTCAGTACCTTTGATCGTATCGTTAAACAGATTAGTTAACAGACGGGTTTGATCGGAAGGTATGGTTTGTGCATCAGAGTGTAGGTCGGATGTTGTATGTTCTACATCTGCGTAATCGATTCCATGTTGCAGCAGCTTGGACAGGTCATCTTCACTGAGGGTGGAACCTTTCATCAGCATGTGGAGACCCGAACTGTTGTATACATCATTTTTTAACAGGTCGCCAGGTTTAAGATCAGTAACATGCACTCTCACGTATAAACCACCTTTTCCTCGACTAATATCGACACATATCTTTATAATAACAAGAAAAAAATGGGTTGACAACGACTTATTTACTATTAACCCACTCCATCAAAAAGGTGTAAGGACTCATGGTTAGTTCTCCATAGGGTTCCAGGGTCCTAATTGATGTCCCTTCCATTCAGACCCATCTTCCCAGATTTCCTTTTTCCAGATCGGGACCGTCTGTTTGAGTCTTTCTATGGCGTAGCGGCTTGCATCATAACAGTCATTGCGATGAGGCGAGGAAACGGCAATGACTACACTAATCTCTGCCACATCGACTTTGCCGATGCGGTGACTGATTGCGCACAGTACACCAGGCCATCGATCGGAGATTTCCGTTCCAATGGCTGCCATCTGTGAAAGAGCCATCGGTACATAGGCCTCGTACTCCAGATGAACGGTACGCTGTTCACCGGTCATTTCACGAGTCGTACCTACAAAAGTAAGAGCTGCGCCGTGATTGGCGGTAATTACTAGCGCTGTTGTAGCTTCCACAGACAAGGCGGATTCGGTAATCAGAAATAACCCATCTTCAGTCCGATGCTCGGTAGAGGCAGAACGTTGCTCTTCATTTGGCATGTTCGTACCATCACCACCGGAGACAGGAGGGATTAAAGCCAGTTCGTCTTCTGACCTGAGTATAGTATCGGCAGGAGCGTACTGCTGGTTAACTGCGAGAAAGGAAGTTCTTATCTGAGATGCTGCCTCGGGGTAGGCCAGACTCAGTTTTTCTTTTACATCGGCAGCAGTCGGAGCATCTCCAATGTACTCAAAATCCAGGAGGGATGTATTTAAACGTTCTGCAATGCCTGCAAATAGTTGAATTGTCAATTTCATGATATGACTCACCTCTTTTTGATCTCTAAACCCTTTAAATATATCATAACGACGTGGAAAATGTTATGCTTATCCATTAGAAGAATGAACGTTTATTGAAGAGCGGGGGAGGCGGTGTGATGAGCACCAGGGAGAAGCAAACATTGACGATTCTGCACACCAACGACATCCATAGTCACTTCGGCTCCATGAGCACCATCGCCGCTATGATCAATGAGGAACGTGAACAAGGTGGAGACATCCTTGTACTGGATATCGGTGATCATATGGACCGGATGGCTGTGGAGACAGAAGGAACTTTAGGCATGGCCAATGTCGATGTAATTAACCTGACTGGCTACGATGCTATAACCATCGGGAACAACGAAGGACTGACCTTTACGCCTGATCAGCTTGCCCAGTCCTACGCTGGACTTCTGTGTCCTGTGGTATGTGGCAATGTCGTTGAACAAGCGACCGGTCTTCCGCCAGTGTGGATGAAACCTTCCCTCATCGTGGAGAAAGGTCCATTTCGCATTGGGCTGCTGGGGGCTACTGCGCCATTCACCACGTTCTACGAACTGCTGGGTTGGGATGTTCTGGACCCGTTGGAGACGCTAAGAGTTCAGGTTGAAGCATTACGCGCCGAAGTGGATGTGGTGGTTATTCTCTCGCATCTGGGACTCTCTACAGATCGGAGACTGGCGGAGCAGATTGCTGGAATTGATGTTATTCTCGGTGGGCATACCCATCATGTTTTGGAAGAACCATTAGTCATTGGGCAGACCGTGCTGGGCGCAGCCGGCAAATTTGGTCAGTGGCTTGGGAAAGTGGTTTTGGAACGAACCAGTTTGGGAGAACCTCTCCAACTGGTAAGTAGCGGATGTATTGCTGCCAAGAGTATATTACTGGATGATCAGGTCACGCTGGCAATCGCCACGAATCGTACGGAAGCCGAAAGGGCACTGGATCAGACAGCAGTGATCACCGACCGATTGTTGCCCATCCAGTATGACCGGGAATCTCCTCTTGCATCATTGCTTGCACAAGCTGTCCGTCAATTCACAGGAGCTCAGCTGTCACTGGTGAATGCGGGTCAGCTTCTTGGAGACCTTCCACAAGGCAAAATTACGAAAGGAATGTTGCATTCCCTATGTCCATCTCCTATAAATGCTTGTACAATATGCTTGAGTGGAAGTCATATTCGTGAAGCACTTGAGCAGTCCTTGTTGGATGAGTTCTCAAGTAAATCCATTGTAGGATTTGGTTTTCGTGGTCAAATTCTCGGTACGTTATGTATGGATGGAATGGAAGTTCAATACAATCCAACTGCACCAGCTTATGAGAAAATCCAATCTATCTCCATCAATGGGGAGCCGATGGACGATCAGGGTGAGTATGTCGTTGGAACGCTGGACATGTTTACATTTAACGTAGGGTATCCTTCTTTGGCTCATGGAACCAACACACGCTATCATCTTCCGGAATTCATACGCGATTTGCTGGAACTGGAATTAAAACGACCAGGGGCGCTGGACGACAGCCTGCGAGCCCGTTGGCGTGAAACTAAATAAAGGACTTGCCTTCTGCTGAAGCGGCGGCTAGTGGTAATTACATCTACGGAGCGGGAGAGGATAGGCTGTGCGTTTAGTACATATAAACTTATTGCAGCCTGGCATGAAGCTGGGGAAACGTATTTATAGTGAAGAGGGCCTGGTATTACTTAGTGAGGATGTAGAGCTAACAAGCCGACTGATTGGACGTCTCAAAGATCTCGGGGTTGGTTATGTTTATATCAGAGATGCCGCGACCGAAGATATCATTGTTCCAGATATGTTGCAGGAAGAGACCAGGAGAAAAGCGCTGGTTGAGATCAAGCAGCAATTTCAGAGTATGTCTGGACTGAAAACGAAGAACCGGATTCCTCATTTCGGTAAAGCGCTTAGTGGTGTGATGAATACCATTCTGGAAGACATCGGCAGTCAAAAGGAAGCCATGATTATGCTGATGGACATGAACTCCAGTGATTTTGACCTGTATAATCATTCTCTGAATGTATGTGTGTACACACTGGTTCTTGGTGTCGCTGCGGGTTACACACGCCGGCAATTAATGGAGATTGGTCTGGGTGCCTTGTTGCATGACATTGGCAAAACACAGATTGCAACGGAAATACTTCATAAGCCCTCCAGATTGAGTGACGAGGAATTTAAAATCATTCAGCAGCACACTACATATGGACATCGTATTCTCAAAGACGAACCAGGTATACCGCTTCTATCTGCACATTGTGCATTGCAGCATCATGAACGAATTGATGGCAGTGGATATCCATTTGGCCTGAAGGACAAAGAGATTCATGAATATGCCAAATGGATTGCGCTTGCTGATTCATATGATGCCATGACAACGAATCGGGTGTACAAGCAAGCCTTGCTGCCGCATCAGGCAGTAGAGGTGTTATATACAGGTTCAGGCACGCTTTACGAACAGCGGATGCTGGAGAGATTCAGGGATTGTGTGGCGATCTACCCCGTGGGTCTTTCCGTCACGCTTAGTACAGGAGAAGTTGGGGTGGTCGCAGCAATCCATCCCCGAGTTCCTCAGCGTCCCCTTATCCGAGTCCTCAAGGATGCGGATGGTCAGACGTTATCTTCACCTTACGAAATTAACCTATCGACAGCACTGTCTGTCATGATCACAGGTGTGGAAGGTGTGGAGGATGCACCTTCATCCGGCCAAAGTGAACGGTTGGAAAGTTGAACAAGCTTGGAAGATGATTAGCGCTCATGTCGCAATATCGGGGCCGTTTCGTGATTCGACCCGGAGTTGTTTGAGCGTTTTTTGTCATGTAATGGACAGGGTCTACGTATGCCGGAGCACTCAAAATTGTGCTATGATAAAAGATAGCTCCAAAAAAAGAAACACAAGGTATGATGTAAATAAAACTTTTTAGGTTAATAAAAGGAATAAGGTGAGGAACAATGACCATGCTAAACTCAGGATCGGTACAACCGATGCCTTTATCGCCGGCGAATGATCCGTGGGATCCGATCGGCTCTCTGCGTACATATGGACGCCATGTGCTGACCAGTGTAGAAATGACGGTGACACATCTGTGCAACATGAGGTGTGAGCACTGCGCTGTGGGAGATATGCTTACGATGCGTGAAGCGCCAGCTCTTCCGCTACCGCTGATGCTGAAACGATTGGATGAAGTCGAGCATCTGCAGACAATTAGTCTAACGGGTGGCGAGCCAAGCTTTAGCCAGAAAACAGTGGATGAGATGATTATCCCACTGCTTAAATATGCCAAGGAACGTGGCATCCGTTCCCAGATTAATTCGAATTTAACACTGGATATTAGCCGGTACGAGCAACTTTTACCGTATCTGGACGTTATGCATATCTCATTCAACTATCTGAATGCAGATGATTTCCATCAGGTTGGATTTGCGAACAGTGGAAGACCTGTGAAACGTGAAGTAGCGGTGAAGATGTATGAGAAAATGATTGAAAATTCGCGCAAATTGAGTGAAGCAGGCATGTTTATCTCTGCGGAGTCCATGATTAACTTCCGTACGCACGACAAACTGGATGGTATTCACCAATTGATTCGTGAGATGGGCTGTGTCCGTCATGAAGTGCATCCGATGTATAACTCTAACTTTGCTTCGTCATTGCCTGTGTTATCACTGGACCATATGAGAGCAGCGATTCATCGTTTGCTTGATGTGCGTGACAAGGATATGTGGATGCTCTTCGGTACCCTGCCATTCTTCGCGTGTAGTGCAGCAGAGCAGGATCGGGAACTGATTAATCGACTATACAGTGAGCCCAATGTGACGGTACGCAATGATCCGGACGGACGCAACCGTGTTAACGTCAACATGTTTACGGGTAATGTATATGTGACGGATTTTGCGGACATCCCGGCATTTGGCAATATTCGAGATCGTAAGCTGGATGATGTGTTCCATGAGTGGTCAGCAGAACATCCGTTGAATCAGACGGTTAACTGCCATTGCGATATCGCTTCCTGTTGCGGGCCAAACCTGCTGGTGGCAGATATGTACTACAAAGGTGTGGATTTCAAATCGAGAAAGGCAATCACACGTTGATATTCCAGGTGTATTCCTGAAATAGATAGAAAAGGGGAGTTTCAACTTGGATATTCATACCGAATTTCATCTTGGACAGCTGGTATTTAATCTGGTCTGTGTCTTTTTGCTCGTATTTTTGAATGGCGTATTTGTTGCAGCGGAATTTTCCCTTGTGAAAGTAAGGCAAACGCGCTTAACTCAATTGCAGAGTGAAGGAAACCGTTTGGCTGGTTATGCACTGAAGGTGAATAGTAAACTGGATTCCTATCTATCGGCAACTCAGTTCGGGATTACATTGACATCACTTGGACTCGGGTGGCTGGGAGAACCAGCCATCTCTGAATTGCTCGTTGAGCCTCTCATGTTTAAGCTCGGTGTAGGAGATACAGGGCTTATATCGACCGTGTCCGTCATTATCGGTTTCTGTATCATTACGTTTCTGCATATTGTGCTGGGTGAGCTTGCGCCTAAATCGTTGGCAATTCAAAAAACAGACGGAGTGGCTTTGTTCTTATCTGCACCCTTGCTGTTGTTCTACAAAATCTTCTTCCCGTTCATCTGGGTACTGAATGTTTCGGCGAATGCTTTGCTACGTCTGGCAGGTATCGAACCTGCCAGTGAAGGGGAAGCTCACTCGGAAGATGAACTTCGTATTCTGATGAAGCAGAGTGCGAAGAGTGGTGTAATTGATAAAGATGAGATCAAACTGATGGATAACATCTTTGATTTCTCCGATATGCTGGCACGTGAAGTGATGTTGCCACGTACAGACATGGATTGTCTGTATACCCATATGTCTTTGGAAGAGAACCTGGAGATTATTAATGCAACCAAACATTCCCGGTATCCTGTGGCAGGAGAAGACAAGGATGAGATTATCGGATTTATACACATCACCGATCTGTTGCTGGCTAAACCGGAGCAACAACATGATCTGGCTTCACTTGTTCGTCCAATCTTGAACGTGCCTGAATCGATGGAAATCAGTCATGTGCTGCGTCTGATGCAGAAGAAACATTCTCAGATGACACTGGTGGTTGATGAATACGGTGGCACGGCGGGACTGCTGACTGCCGAAGAGATTCTGGAAGAGATCGTTGGAGATTTGTATGACGAATTTGAGGATGAGCGTCCGCATATGGAACGCAGTGGTGATTCGTTTTCGATTGACGGTCGTTCTCTTATTGAAGAGGTTCATAAGTGGACTGGGGCGATCATTGAGGATGAAGAAGTGGATACCATTGGCGGATGGCTGTTTAAAGAGCTTGGAGGTAGTCCAGCCAAGGGCAAAACTCGGGAGCTGAATGGATACGTCTTTGAAGTGGAGGAGTCCACTCGTTTGCGAATTACCCGGGTTCGAGTGTACAAGCAATCTGTTCCTCAAGACATGAATTCGGAAGATAAACCAGCAGAATAGATTTTGTTGTAGTGTGATGATGAGTGGGACGAGCAAGTGTGAACATGTTACTCATTTTACGAAATACAGACCTTTGGAAGTGCCGTAAGAGGTGCTTCCAAAGGTCTTTTTTGATTGAGAGTGAAGTAGGCATGAGAAATTCCTTACGAAGTTTTGATAAATGGGGATTAACCTGTAGAACTGAAACATATGCATATAGAGACGGGAAGCAATGGTTTGAATTGTATGGGGGATGCATGTAAACATCGTTGAAGGAGGCGTTTCGAGTGAAGGATCCACAGCTTCGAGCCTATGCTCCTTTTGTGGGGCCGTTTGATCCTTGTAAACCGATGGAAATCCGTACGTATCTTGTTCCACCGCAGTTGTTTATACCTTTCCAGCCCATGGGTTGGCCGCAATACAGTCCGGCAGAAGCGTTAAGACTGGGAACATTATGGCCTGCATTATATAGCCCTTACACATCCAAGAAATCAAAGGAGAGGAAGGTGGAGGCAGATGGAACCTGAAGCACCGAAAGCCTGTGATGCAAAATACTACGAGTTGCTGGAAGAACTTCAGGCGCTGGACTTCGTGTTAGTGGAACTGAATCTGTATCTGGATACCCATCCAGGTGACTTCCAAAGCATTGAGCAGTACAACAAGTTCAGCCAGGAGCGAATGCGGGTAGCTCATGAGTTTCAACAGCTGTATGGACCGCTGATGAATTTTGGTCACGCCTTCTCGAAATATCCGTGGGAGTGGTCCCAGACACCATGGCCTTGGCAGGTATAAAAGTTAAAGGAGGAGTCGTGGAATGTGGGTCTACGAGAAAAAACTGCAATATCCCGTTCGCGTGAGCAAATGTGACCCTTACATGGCCAAATTACTGATGGAACAGTATGGTGGAGCAGATGGCGAATTGGCGGCAGCCTTACGCTATCTGAATCAACGTTATACTATTCCAGACAAAATTATTGGTCTGTTGAATGATATCGGCACAGAAGAATTTGCTCATTTAGAGATGATTGCAACCATGATCTATAAGCTCACCAAAGATGCTACAGTGGAACAGCTGGAGCAAGCCGGGCTGGCTGCTCACTACGTTAATCATGATAAGGCCCTTTTTTACAGCAATGCAGCAGGCGTACCGTTTACCGCTACGTATATTCAAGCCAAGGGTGATCCGATTGCGGATCTGTACGAGGACATTGCAGCGGAAGAGAAGGCCCGGGCTACATACCAATGGTTGATCGACATGACGGATGACGTGGATCTGCAGGACAGTCTGAAATTTCTGAGGGAACGGGAGATCGTGCATTCCTTGCGTTTCCGGGAGGCGGTAGAGATCCTGAAAGACGATCGCGAGACGAAGAAAATTTTTTAAACGTTTGGTATAAAAGCAGAAGTCTGGCAGTCCGGTAGGGCTGCTTTTTGCTTTGAGTTAACTGCTATGAGTTAATAAAGCTAGAAGCAGTGTACGTGGTGAAGTGAGGATTCCGTTCAAATAAAAAGACGATCCTTTTTAAATTAAAATAAAAGGGATCGTCCTGGTTATTATTCTGCTGAACAAAGAAATGTTGGCGGAAAAGGCTAGCCTAGTATTCTACCACCATGGCAACATTTTGCCACCCGGCTCCAACGGTCCAGAACAACACTTTGTCACCGCGCTGAATCTGACCGCTTGTAACCGCCCGATGCAATGCAATGAATGGACTGCTGGTTGAGGTATATCCGAATTCATCGCCAATGTAGACGGCAATATCATCAGCAAGGCCGACATTCTCGGATACAGCCCGAATATTACTAATGGATAGTTGAGAGAAGCAGGCGGCTTTGATCTCGTCTGGTGCAATCTCGTTGCGTGTTAACAGGGTACGAATGGACTCCGAAGCGGCATCCACGCAGATGGAATCATCGAATGGTACGAATTTCACATGAAAGGCACCTGCATCCACACCCGTTTTGCCCAGTTTCGCCAGGCCTTCTGCAGGAAAGAGCGAATTACCATACACACACGTATCCGTCTGATAGATTGAATCAATGAAACCGACAGCCTGTTCATCCCGCTCCACAATAACCGCCGCTGCTGCATCACCGAAGTTAGCGAAGTAGACGGGATCATCCGGACTGGCGTGAGGAGCCACGTAATCTGAGCCGATGATTAATGCACGACGAATGCGAGGATTGCCCAGCATCTGCCGGCTAACCTGTTCGAAAGCTGCTGTCATGCCTGCGCAGTTGGCGTTGCTGTCAATGCAGATCGTGTGAGAAGCGCCGTTAATCAGGCGATGGATCATCAAGGAATTCGTAGGAAAGATGTATTCTGGCGTTTGGCTTGCATAAGCAATCAGATCAATATCTGCACCGGTGAGTCCGGTTTTTTCCAGTAGGTTACTGGCTGCCTCAAAGGCCATGCTTAGTGAGTTTTCGTCATCGTTGTCAATTTTATAACGTGTATCACGACCAAGTGCCTTTAACAATCCGCGAATATCTACACCTCTTGCGTCAAAATGTTCAATATAAAAGTCATTGTGCACCTTGGTTGCTGGATGATAGATATCGATATCTACAATACGAATTCCGGCCATCTTCATTCTCCTCTTGAGCGGAAGGGTAAATTCACAGCTTGTCCGCCTGGTTTATTAAGTGGTAACGGTAGAGATGATTTCGAGATTGTCCAGACCGACTGACCGGCCGAGCCGGGACAACTGCATTTTTAGAATCGCGTTGTTCTCGAGGGTCAACACGACTTTTTTGTATTCGTCTTTTTTGAACATCTGAAGGCATCCTTCCAGAAGAGGCACAATCTCCGGAGCAGTAACATTCAACTTTTTGCAATCGATGTTCAGGTGATACTCCTTGGTATTAATAGGAGCGATCGTATCCTGATAGGCCGAGATGGAACGCAAACCGTCTTCTTGAGAGAAAGAACCCTCCAGTTCAATGTTTAACACCTTGTTCGGAACGTCAGTCTTCAGAATGAAATTTCCCATGCTTGATCTCTCTCCTTTAAATGAGTTAAGGCTATCCTGCTAGTGGATACACAGCCCATTGGGCCTCTGCTGAAAGCTTCTAAGATGCGAGCTGGCTCGAAGGATAATTTAACCATATTATAAAGGTAGGAATGTAAAAAGATCAATAAAAAAGTCGAATCATGTATAAAAATGCAGAAAAGTGAATTACTGTATTTCATCCAAGGTGGCAAGTAAAATATTGAATGCACTAATGATGCGCGGAGCACCTACACATGGAGCCAAATGTAGCAATATCCCCTTGAGCTGATCTACAGTTACCCCGACACTCAGAGCCATCGTGTAATGCACTCCTAGTTGTTCATACTGTCCTTGGGTGATCAAAGAAGATATGATAGCGACTTCCTTCCATTGATCCGTAATGGTGGTGCGCTGAAAAATATCCCCATATGCTGTCCCCATAATAAATTCAGATAATTCGGGAAAATGCTCCTTGATTGGTGCGAGGGCTCTTGCGCCGTACTCACCAGAAAGTTTAGCAAAACGGTCCAGTCCCTGAGCTACATGTTCGCTCATGATATGCTCCTCCTAATTCAAAGTTACGGTGCGGTGAGCCGTAGGTGGAATTTCATCTCGATCAGTCAGAAGCTCAATGACAGTCACCTGATTCAACGTTTGGGCTGTGCTCAGCGCAGATGAAAATTCTTCATGTGTCTCTGCCCGGAAAGCGACAGCTCCCAGAGATTCGGCGAATTTGGCTGCATCCATGGGAACCTCAAATAAGGTGCCATCGATCCTGCCTGTTGTTTTTTCCATTCCTTTGAGAGCCATGTCCAGTTGTTTGTTATTGACGACAATAAAGATCACGGCAAGATTGTTGCATACTGCGGTATTAATCTCAGTCCCCAGCATCATGAAACATCCGTCCCCGGTGATACATACGATAGTTTCCTCAGGAGAAGCGGCTTTGGCACCAATGGCCATACCAATGGCATTACCCATGCATGCAAAGTATGCGTCAAATACAAAACTGCCAGGTTTTTTGACTTTATATCGCTGTACCGCATGAAATCCATGGCTTCCATCATCAACAAACAACTTATGATCGTACGGAAGCAGATCACTCATACTGTCCAGCACAGAAGCCAGAGACAGTTGGGGCAGATCAGGTAAAGGGACAGTGTAATCCATGGGGGACGTGGTTCTCTCAGGAGTAGGGAGGTCTTCTAATGTGCCCAGCAAATATTGCAAGTTGTCCTTCAAATCACCCGTGATATGTAAGGTTTGAGCGCTAAGGATCTTACCTACAAACGTAGGATCAGCATCAAATTGTATGAGGTGTGCCGGGTGGTTCTCAGGCTTCAGGTTGCAGATGGTCATATCACTCAGACGTGAACCGAGTACAATATACAGATCACTTTGATTCAGCATGTCGTCTGCATGTGGGAAACCTCCAACACCACATGGGCCATGATACAGGGGATGGTCCCACGCAATCGCTCCTTTTCCACCAGGAGTGGTAATGACGGGAATGTTGAATGTTTCAGCCAAATGAAGCAGTTCATCATGCGCTCTGGCACGACTTACACCTTTACCTGCGATAATTAAGGGATGACTGGACTGTTGAATTAGAGGAAGAATACGATTCAGGTTAGATATACTAAAAAGAGGTTCCGGTTCGGGAATGATAATCCGGCATTGCGATAACAATTCAGTCTGTACGTCAAAAGGAAGACAGAGGTGAACAGGGCCTTTATTCGGGCCAAGGGCAATGGATAAGGCATGATTCAGTAGGGTGCCGAAGTGATCTCCACGCTCAACGAGTTTGCTGAATAATGTGGCAGGCCGGAACATCTCGGCTAGATCAGCCAGATAGGAAGAGGAATCCTGGCACTGAGGTAGCCCCAGTTCCTGGATGGATTGGTGACCCGTAATAAATAGAACGGGCAGATTGTTGGCCTTTGCATGAGCGGCAGCAGTCAGTAGATTGGTTCCGCCTGGCCCAGATGTGGCAAAGGCAACGCCAAGCTTGCCTGTCTGTAATGCATAACCGGCTGCGGCAAAGCCTGAGCTGGATTCATGACGGCCTGGAATGAATTCTAATCCGTAATCCACCATCTTCAGCACAGCAGGACAGATGGATTTTCCAATAATACCAAAGACATGAGTAACACCTAGATTTCGTAGACTTTCTGCCAAATAGTCCGCAACTGTTCTCATGCGGGACACCTCGCTTCATGAAATAGGTTATTTGAACCATACGCATATTCCATTTGTTGAATGCAAGTCGTTATCTGAGGTTGTAAGAGGAAATATATTCTTGTTATTAGGAAGAGTATCTTTTTTTGTGGTTTTTTGTCAACCTATTTTATAAGTCAAATATCCTGATTCTTAAGTTGGTAACGCTTAAAGTGTTGCTGGATAAAGCAAAAATAAATGGTTATATATTCCTGCAACAAATTACCCATTCAAAGCTAGGATACAAATAATGTAAAATAATGTCTGGAAATGGTGATTTTCAATCTGGAAAATGACATGGCAGCAAGAGGGACATCTCTTTTTCGCATTCGTGTATAGCGTTGGCAATACTTTGCTTTCTGCTATACTGGAATGGATTGGGGTGAATGGAATGACAGTGATTAAGATGGCTCTGATTGGGCTGGGTAAAATGGGATTACATATGGTTCATCAAGTCGAGAATACGAAGATGGACACGAAGATTGAGATTGTTGCAGTGTGTGATTCGAATGAGGAAAATTTGGCGGCTTTTGCAGCTTCCCATGCGGGGATTAGGACGTATACGGATTACAAGCAACTCATGGACGAACATCAGATTGATCTGCTGTATATTGCAGTTCCGCCGAAATTTCATTATCCGGTTGTCATGGAAGCGCTGGAGCGCAAAATTCATGTATTCTGCGAGAAACCACTTGCCAATAGTGTAGTAGAAGCCAAAGAGATGCTGGATGCAGCGCAACAGGCGGGCGTCGTTCATGCCATTCATTTCTCTATGCCGCATGAACCTTCAGTGCTGAAGTTGCAAGAGATGATTGAGCAGGGCACTGTGGGTGCGATTCGCAAAATAGACCTGATTCTGCAATTCCCGCAGTGGCCACGATCATGGCAACAGAATGCATGGATTACGAGCCGGGAACAGGGTGGATTTATTCTTGAAGTGGGGATTCACTGGATTCATATGATTCAAAAGGTGTTTGGTGCCATCCGGGTAGTGAGCACTCAGGTTCATTATCCCGAGAATGGAGACTGTGAACTTGAAGTACAGGCTGCTCTGAGGTTGGAAGACGGAACCCGAATTCAGCTAAACGGCATCTCTCAATTTGCGGGGGAAGAACGTGTATCCATGGTGGTGTACGGCACGAACGGTACGATTGCCCTGGAAAATTGGGAAGAATTGAAAACTGGCCTGGTGGGGCAGCCACTATCTCCGGTGGAAGTGTTTGAATCCGCCAGTGAATTGCCTGTACTTAAACATGTCATTGCCCGTATACAAGGCAAACCAGCTAAGATATATGACTTTAACGATGGGTATCAGGCACAGCTTGTGCTTGAAGCGTTGCGGAATACGGAACAATCAGGATAAGAAAAGGAACTCTAAATGAACCAGCTCTCCTTAACACCAAGAAGCATCGCAGAGGCTCATGTGAGCCTGTCCGCGATGCTTCTTTCCTTTGATATATGCACAAGATATAACTATAAAGATACTCGCTCAGTAGGTTGAATCGGGTTACTCAAGCTTGAATCGCTTAACCAGCTGATCAAGCGAATCGGACATTTCATTCAACTGCTTGGATGTGTCGGACATTTCCTGCAGAGAAGCAAGTTGTTCCTCCGTCATGGCGGATACTTCTTCCGTAGCTGATGCAGTATCCTCCACAACAGCCGATACCTCGTTAATGGACTTCATCACGGTTTCGCTGCCGGAAGTCAGCTCTTCTACAACAGCGGATACCTCCAGTACTTCACCACTGAGGTTGTGAATATGCTGAGTAATCGTTGAAAAAGCATTGCCTGCATCTTCAATAGTTCGCAACCCTTCATTCACATGCAGAGTGCTCTCATCAACCACCTGCACTGTACTTTGAACACCCGCTACAACGGTTTCCAATATACTTGTGATCTCTTTGGCTGATGTTGCACTTTGGTCTGCAAGATTACGGATTTCCGAGGCAACGACGGCAAATCCGCGTCCATTTTCCCCAGCACGAGCAGCTTCAATTCCGGCGTTAAGTGCGAGCAGACTGGTTTGTCTCGCGATACCTGACATTGAATCTGCAATGTTGATCACTTGATCAGACATCTTCGAAATTTCATTAATGGCTCCCTGTACAGAGAGGAAAGATTGCTCAATGGAACTCATTTTGCCCACAGCATTATCGATGCGCTGTTGCCCATCTACGGCAATGGATTCGGTACGCACGGCACGTTCAGCCACGTCAGCAGCAGAGGAGGCGACACGATTAAGTCCTGTGAGAGATTGCTGCATTGCAGCTACCATCGTTTGAGTGAGAGCTACCTGTTCATCAGCGCCTTCAGCGACGCGTTCCATGGCAGTGGCAACCTCTTTTCCAGCAAGATGGCTATCGGAGACCCCTTTATCCAATCGATCCGAAGCAGTACTCAGAATCATGGCATTGCTCTGAACGTCAAGCATCATGTGCTGCAAACCAGCGAGCATCGTATTGGCTGCCTCCGCGAGTTCACGGGTTTCGTCTTTCATGGGCGTAGCAATTCTCAGCGTCAGGTCACCATTGGAAGAAGCGATGTCATTCAGTGCCTGCTTCACTGTACGGATGTTTCTAACAATGGCACGGGACAGGACTAACGCAGTGATGAACGAGATGATGGCGACCACGATAAGTGCACCATAGAGTTCCAAGTTCAGGATTGTGTTTTTCTGCTTAAGCGCTTCTGTACGGGTATCGGTCAACGTAAGTTCGTTGGTACGAAACGTATCCAGGGAGGTGCGAATCTGGTCCATGTCTCGTTTACCAGGATCATCGGCAAAAAAATCTCGAATGGCTTGCGTATTATTCGCTTGGCGAAGGGCGACGACCGGTTCACCAGCGATCTGTATCCAGTTCTCCATGTTACTATGTATGTCTTCCAAGAGTGCAGTTTGGGCCGGGTTGTCCGAAATTAATACCGCAAGTTCATCTTTGAGAGTAATCAGTTGTTCTTTTCCTGTGGTGTAGGGATCGAGGTAATTGTCCTCACCCGTGATGATGTAACCACGTTGTCCCGTCTCCATATCTACCATGCTTCTTTCAAGTTCATAGGTTAGCGCGTGTACTCTCATATCGTGATCAACCAGAAAATCAAGCTCCCGTTGAAGCTGACGGGTACTGTTCTGAATCAGAAGAATGCAACCAGCCAGTACAGCCAGTACAAGTAAATATCCTAATCCGATCTTATAAAAAATCTTGAAGGTCCTACGCGTATTCATGTTTGTTATTCCTCTCTATGGGGTATATGTAATTGTCGAAAAAAATGGAAATGTGAGTTGTTTAGGTCTTTAGATTAGGTGTCTAAAGTACTATTTTTAAGTATTATACGTAAAGCAATCTATTTTGTACATAGTTTGTTGAACTAAAATATAAGGTTTGTTGAGTTTGTATAAGGTTGAGGTTGTCGACTGTTTTACAATCGTTGGTTTACACGTTCAAACGTTATGTTTATCATGGAAAGGGAACGATTCCAACTACATATATATATCCCAATCCGAAAGGAACATTGGACATGACCAAAGAGACAGTATTGCTCAAACCGGAAGCGATGATTTTTGACATGGATGGTACGCTGTTCCAGACAGAAACCTTGTTGTTGCCAGCCTACCAACAATTATTTGATACATTGCGTGCCGAAGGGCATTTTGAAGGAGAAACACCACCAGAGGAACGGATGCTCGGAAGCTTGGGCATGTTGCTCGAAGATATATGGAAAGTCGTGATGCCTGAGGCTTCGGTAGCGGCACATCGCCGTGCAGACGAACTGCTGCTTCAACTGGAGATTGAGGGGCTTGATCAAGGCAGCTCCCAATTGTATCCAGGAGTGAAAGAAACGCTGCAAGCATTGAAGGACCAAGGAGTGCGGCTGTTTGTTGCAAGTAACGGGCTGGAGGATTATGTCAAGGGTGTTGCGTTTGCACACGAGATCATGCCTTTCTTTGAAGGCGTATATAGTGCAGGCCAATACAAGACTCCCTCGAAGATCAACCTGGTGCAGATCCTGCTGGAGAAGCATCGAATTCAGGACGCCTGGATGGTAGGAGATCGCTCCTCAGATGTGGAAGCTGGTAAAATGAACGGTCAGACGGTCATTGGCTGTGCCTATGCAGGATTTGGCCGTGATGAAGAGCTGGCAGGCTCGGATGCGCTGATCTCTGATTTTACAGAACTGCTGCGTCTGTATGATGAAGCGGAATAAGCCAGTCAACGATTAAGAACGTCAGTAATCATACGAGAGCGCCCAACCCCGTGATGTGTCAGAGGGTTGGGCGCTCTTTTATTCGTGATCAACAGATCATCTCTTTTTGCGTGCCTTCTTCAATGCAGATGTTCTGTTGCTTGCAAGCCGGGTGGTTCTGATTTGTTTGACCGGGCGACTGGCCTGGTTGCGGTACACCCATAAGGCATAGTCCAGCGGCTGAGTGATGGCCTTATAATAGATATCCCGCTCACCAATGCGAGCGAATACTTCACGTGCGGGCTTGGGGTTAACTTCGAGCAAGTAGATCCGTCCGCTTTTGTCAATTGCCAAATCCAGTGCCAACTCGCATAAGTCCCCATACGTATCTTCCAGAAACGAAGCGACATCAATGCCGAATTTCTCTGCAGTTGTGCTAATTTCTGCTCGGAGGTCCTCATCAGCAATCCATTGTTTCATGAGTCGATTCATGGCTACAGCCTGACCGCCGCCATGCAGATTGGAGGTTACGCTTTTCTCTGCACCCATACGTCCTGCACATCCGGTAAGCTCCCATTGTCCTTCACCGTTCTTCTGAACGAGCATGCGATAATCATGCACACGCCCATTCGGAAGCTGAAGTTGAATGCCCTTCTGCACAAGATATTTGTCTTTCATGTTCCAGTGCTGGAGCAGCGCCCCGAGACGTGATAAATGGACTTTGCGTGGCGTGATAATACGACGCTTCTGATCCCGTCCCTGTACAAGTACCGTATTGGCTTCACTACTACTGCGTTCAACGCGCAGAATACCACGTCCGCCAGTGCCGTTAATCGGTTTGAGGTAGACGAGAGAAGACGCTTTGAGCATCCGGTTCACATCGGACATATCCTGAAATAACACCGTTTCTGGCAGGTGTTCGCGAAAGTTGGCTTTTTCCGAAAGGGTCTGATGAATGGTCCATTTATTGCGCAGTGGTCTGTTCAGAAAGAGCAGGTGCCCATACTTTTCACGAAACGCAAGAAGTTGCTGGAATCTGCGGTTGCGTTGAATCCGGCAGCGATCAAAGATCAGATCCGGGAATGATCGCCATTCCCGTGACCAGCCTTTTCCCTCATGAAAAACCATCGCTTCAATCTGTTTGCCTCCCGGATGTACGTCGGCAGGTGTGAACACATAGATATCGAGTCCCCGCTTGCGCCCCTCAAGAATCATTCTGCGATAGATGCTTCGTTCTTCAAGAGCGCGATGTTCATTCAAGTACAACGTCATGATGCCCAGAACAGGTGAGGACACAAACAATCACCTTCTTTTTGCAAGTATTCCTGTCTATCATCGTTTGGACTGACGGGCAAGATAGGCGCTGTAATGAAATATGCGTTCCAGTGACCGCCGTCTGATCTGTGGTTCATCGAACTTCATGGGCTTCGCATTGGCTTCAAAGAACCAGATTTCCCCCAGGTCATCAATGCCCAGGTCCATGGACATCTCTCCGAGCGTGTAACCCGATCCTCGTTCCACCTGTCTTGCGATCATCAATGAAGTGGATTTCACACGTTTCATCAGGGTGGTTGTCATTTCTTCACCAAAAAGTTCAGTCAGCAGCTTCTCCGGATCCTCTACGCTACCGCCGCGCGGCACATGAGTTGTGATGCTGCGGGAGCCAGCAAGTCTCGCACCTACACCGGATACGCTCCATTGACCCTTGCTGTTCTTTTGAACAAGAACACGCAGATCGAAGGGACGTTTACGAGAAGAGGCCAGTTCAATGCCTTGTTGCATGATATAGGGTGTACGTCCGGTTTCTTTGCGAATTCGTGCCCATAACTTGGCAAGTGTAGCCGTCTTATAGGTCGTGTTTTTCCGTGTGGTCTGAATTTTCAGCCGATAGGGAAGGCGCTCTTTTTCTTGGAATTTAAGCATCATGATTCCTTTTCCAGCTTTGCCGCTCTCGGGCTTGAGGTACAGATAGGGATATGTCCGTAGAACGGCACCCAGAGAAGAAGCACTTCGCATCCGCCGAGTATAAGGGATCAGTTGCTGAGTCGATTTGGATTTCTTGAGCCATTCGAACAGATTCCATTTATTGAAGAAGAATGGGTTATACAGTTCGATTCCAGACTGCATACATTCGTCAATTTTGCGCTGAACGGAAGGTTTTCCTTCGTCTTCCCGGTTGGGAATACGATTGTACAGCACATGGGGAAGGGGGAAAAGCTGTGAAACCCACTTTCCACTCCCCTTGTTGTACGTATATCCTTTCACGGTGGGACCACTTACGTCCAGATCCCGCACAGTTACAACGTACACTACATATCCCATACTCTCGCCTGTCTGCACAATATCCTGAAAATTTTGATGATTCCCCCTGAACATCCGCTGATTATCATGCATGGTCAAAACAGCAATGACAGGTTTGAAATCATCATGAAGGCTCATCAAATGCCTTCCTTCTTCCGGAACTTGCTCAAATACAGGCAGTGTTCCAAAATGTGCTCCACCGACGATTTTCCCTCCACCCGGAGTGAAGGGTGACGGAAAATGGAGCGCCCGGGTTTGGCGTTCGCTTCGAACATCCATACATGTTCCTCCTGATCAATGCCCAGATCAAAGCCAATCTCACCAATCAGATGCTGGTGCTGAGTTTCAATCGCCTGGGCCAGTGTAATAGCGACGGACTTGGCATGTTGAAGAACTTCTCCCGCACGATCGCCGAAGTTGCGACTGAGCGCCTGCTCAGGAGTCATTAGGGAGCCACCATTTTTGATGTGTGTTGTGACGCTGCCACGCCCTGCCTTCTTGGCGCCAATCCCGACAACAACCCATTGATTGTTACCATTTTTATGCATGTGAAAACGAAAATCAATTGGACATTCATCAATCTCGATCAGCCGTATTCCCTGCTGAACAACATATCCGCGAAGTTGTTTACCATGTCTTCCCTGAAGCATACGCATCAGACTGTTGAAAGATCCGAAGCGCAGGAGTGCGTTGCCGCCTTTTTTACGATAACGTGCGAAATATCCACGTTTGGGCGAATAGGTCAGGCGATAGATCCCGTTCCCCAGACTTCCGGCAGTAGGCTTATAGTAGACAAACTGATGGCGTTCCAGCATTTCTTTCATCTGTTCCACCGACGGATTGGTAATCGATTCAGGGATATACCGTCCTGCTGCCGGCTCGTTCTCCAGCAACGTATAGATATCCGATTTGTTGAAGAAGCTCCAGTTGAAGAACGGAATTTTTCGACGAACAAATCGTTCCCGCAGCTGGTTGATTGCTGGTGAGAAGTCTGAGCGTCTGCTCGGCAATCGGTTGTAGACAACATCGGGCAGAGGTACTGTTTTGCGTGTGAAGCTTCCGTTATCATTCAGGAAAAAACCGGATACGGTCTCGTTCTGCCAATTGATATCCCGAGGAGTAAAGGCGTAAATGTAGGATTTACGGCTACCTTCACGGAGCAACTGTTTGATGAAACCTGTACGGGAACCGAATGGATTGGTGCTTGTCGAAGGCCCGTCGGAGAGTACGCCGATCAGTGGGCCTAACTGAACTTCATCATTCTGCAAGTTACGGAGATAAATACTGCCCCTTTTGGGAACATTCATCAGATTACGGATACCTGAGGCGAGATAGAGATGTTTACCTGCTTTTTTGATTGGTTTGATCGTCGCAGGCACCCGGTCACGCCCGAAGCGCAGGTGCACCGTTTTTTTGCCGGACAGGTTGAGGCTCTTCATTAAAGCGTTGGATACATAAACCACTTTATCTGGTTGCTTGGTGAAATGCAGATTGCAAAAGGTCAAACTCATGATTTATCCTCCTATCCTGAAAAGATCCTTGTGCTCCATGGCAAGCGGGCGCTGCGGGCCTCAGCCGCCGTGAATCGGGATGGGTTTCAGGCCAGCTTTGCTGGATGTATTCGGCATTTTCATTGGACGAATGACGTCCGTGAGAACATGTTGTTGCAACAGATAACGGGCATAGGCAAGCGGACGGGTATATGTCAAGGCATGCATGCGTCGGTCACCCGCTTCTGCGAATGAGGTACGGCCTGGTTTGGAGTTGACCTCGATCAGCCAGAGTTGGCCCTCTGCATCTGCTCCAAAATCAAGCCCCAATTCAGCTAGCCTGCCGAAACGGCTCTCCAGCAGGGTGGGGATAAGAGCGGCAGTCTGCTGTAGGCTCTCGAGCAGAGCTTCCGTGCGGACCGTTCCATATCGCTGGAGCAAATAGGCCTCCGCAGGATATGCCCTTCCTCCTCCGTGAAGATTGGATGTAAGTGAACCCTCGGGTCCTTCTCGCACCATACATCCGGTAAGCGTCCAGCGACCTTGCCCATTCTTTTGCATAAGAGCCCGTATGTCGAACGCTCTTCCGTGATGGCTAAGGTCCAGATACGGCTGTACGATCATCTTGCGCTCAGACTGTTGTAATTCCAGCCAGGAAGATACGGCCTGGGTATTATTAAATGTAAGATAAAAGTGCTCATTGTTCGCGTTGCGACCCTCCACGATCCAAGTTGACGGAATGGTGCCGCGAGACAGGCGAAAGGTATTCTTGCCATGCGTCCCTGAAAGAGGTTTGAAGAACAGTCCCATGGGCCAATGTTCCAGCCATGTTTCCCAAGGGATATGCAATCCTATCCGGGTTGTGGGTGCAAGGCGTGCCCGCAATTCAGCATTCCGGGACAACACTCGATGTACCTCCCATTTTCCTGGCAGGGAAGCGGACCAATAACGGTGTTTATACGCACCATTGGCGGATAACTTTTTCTCAATCTGTTGTCTGACGCTCCTGGGGAGGGGACGAAGACAACGGTCCATAATGAGGTCGAGTGCAGGAATAGGGACCACCTTCCACTTCCCTTGGTCATAGGTATATCCCCTTTGAAGAGGGTAAGGGTCTGCATCAACCGATATAGGAATCACAATAACCTGAAGGGCATATCGCATACTTCCCACACTGAGACGACGGCAGAAAAGTTCATCCGTGAAGGGAGGCGAGCCTTCGGTTGCACGTACCAGAATGGCCAGTGTCTTGGTCTGAGATGATGGAAACATTACGCTGCACCTCTCTTCAATGGGATAACTTTTCAAAACCCGGCCAAGTACGTAGAGTATTCAAGCATGGCTTTGACGGAAGGACGAATCTTGCTCTCACTCAGTGGTGTATTATCATTCTTGGAAGGTTTCGAGTTGACTTCGAGCAGCCATACGCGTCCAGTGGAGTCCAGGGCCAGATCAATACCCAGTTCTCCAAAGTGGGCAGGGATGGCACTCTCGATCCCTTTGGCGATATCCAGTGCTGCGGTGTGCAATCCTGCATATGCGGAAGCTTTGGTAGATCCGGACAACTGTGTTTTGGCAACAGCTTCCTTGACGGTGCTGAGGCTTCCACCGCGTGCCAGATTGGATACGTAGTGACTCCCACCAGCAATCCGGGCTACGATGGAGGTTACACTCCATTTTCCCGTGCGGTTTTTTTGCACAAGTGCACGGAAATCCACGGGTCTGCCACTGTGATCAATGAGAGTCAGCCCTTGCTGGATCTGGTAACGCGTTGTTTTCATTTTTCCAGACATACTGGCATACAGTTTATCCAGAGAAGCATACGTTTGTTTCCGGGTACCCCCGACACCAGTCGCCAGAGTCAGGAAACTTCCGTCCGTCTGACGTGAGACCCGGATGATGCCTTTGCCCAATGAACCACGTACTGGCTTGAGAAATACAACCGGATGTCGATTGCACATCGTCTTGAGCATGGTGGATGTCTTGAGCAAATGCGACTCGGGAAGAACTCGTTTAAGCGTTGAAATGGACTTGAGTGCATCAAATACTTCGTTTTTGTCCAGAAACTTTTCGTTGAAGGTTTGCGTGCCGTAGAGCGATTTTACTTCTTTCATAAAATGCTGTACGCTAGGTTTGTTCTCAAGCTTGCGGGACGTTAGCCGGTTATTGACGACGTCTGCTACAGGCAGAACAGTCTTTTTCCAGCCGTCATCATACACCCAGCCTTTCATATAACCCGTTACCGCTCCAATATCCTCCGGTGTGAAAAAGGATACATAGGCGCCTTTCTTACGGCAGGCGTTCACCAGTTCTTGACAGAACATCGTGATGGAGCCAAAGGGCCGATCGGGCTGATCGGGATAATCCTGGCTAACCAGAACACTGATGTAGGGTCCAAGGCGAAGCGTACGGCTGGCTGAACGATAGGATACCCGCAGGACCGAACGCGGAACAAGGCCGGTCTTGCTGGCAACCGTCTGATTAATGCGCAGCCCGTCATACTTTGGTACCGGAATGACAGTGACTTCACGGCGGAAAGAGCCGAATTGCAGCTGAAGTGGCCTTCCTGAAGGGATCTTAAGCGACTTGAGTACCCCTTCGCCCAACATGATGACGTCGTCCTGCAGGATGCCCGAGCCGGTAACCTGAATCGTTACTTTTTTAGTGGACATCACGGATCTCCTTCCGGGCGGCAACTTGATGTCTGATCTCGAAGTTGAACGGCATCTGAACATGGCATGTGCTTCATCATATGAGGACATATAACCCTTGGTGATTGACCTATATGGATTAAATGCATTTGATTCGAAGCAGGTTATGGATGGCCTGTTTCAGATCGTCCTTGTTTGACAGCGGAGAAAAGCGTGTATTAACACGGATGAACAAACCAATCTGAGGAGGAATAATAGTGAACATTTATGACAAAGCCAATGATTTGGCCAAAGCACTGAGAGAAAGCAGCGAGGTGGAAGAGATTACTTCCGCGATGAAGCTGATTGAAGCTGATCCGGATGCAAAAGCAATGCTGGATAACTTCCGTGATCAACAAATGGAATTGCAACAACGTATGATGAGCGGGGATATGCCGGCTCCGGATGAGATGGAGAAAATGGAAAAATTGTTTGAAGTACTGAGCTTGAATCTGAACATCCGTCGTTTGTTTGATGCCGAGCGTCGTCTCAGTGTGATCATTGAAGACGTGAACAAAATTATTGCAGACAGCCTGGGTCATCTGTATGGTGGCGCAGAAGCGTAAACGCTTGTCTTGTTTTTCTTACTGAACCTTTCATATTACCTCCTTATCGTTCATAGACTAGACATATAGAGTCGATCAAGAACGAAGGAGCTGTGAATGGTGAAGAGGTTGAAAAAAACAAAACATGTGATCTATCTGCTTATCGCGTTGTCGATGCTGGTTATTGCACTGCCACGAATTTCATTTGCCGGAGGAATGGACTGGGTTAATATTTTTGGCATCGTATGGGTGCTGTTCTCTTTATTAATCGTTGGCGCACATCTGCATTTTATTCTCGGTGTGGATGAGGAGAAGAAGCGTGCGCTGGAAGCCGTTCGTCGGGCGAAACTGCGGCAGTGGGAAATGAAACTGCTGGACAAGCAGGAGCGGAGCAAGTCTGTATAAAGGATAGAATGACAATCCGTATGCCAGGGCCAACAGAGTTGGTTCTGCCTTTGGAACAAGACCGGATTCCCTTGCACATAAGGGGCCGGTCTTTTTGGTACATACAAGGATCAGGGAATAATCGGAAGATTGAATTCAAGCAGCCCATTTCCCAATAAGGTTGGGATAGGAAGTGGGGTTATTTTCCTAACGGCGTGTTATAATAGGTACAGTATAGTACAGATGCATCTTCGGGGGTGGTACAGATGGACGGGCAGGAAGAGAACGTAACGAAGCATGAACAGTTACTTCAACATATTGAACAACTGAAAGTTGGCAGTAAAATATCGGTACGTGGACTTGCGCGAGAGCTGGGTGTAAGTGAAGGGACAGCTTATCGTGCGGTGAAAGAGGCGGAGAACTTCGGGCTAGTGGTGACGAAGGAACGAATTGGGACGGTGCGGATCGAGAAGAGACCTCGGGGCATGTCGGAACAGTTGACCTTTGCTGATGTCGTGACCATTGTGGAGGGGCATGTACTGGGTGGAAACGATGGCCTCGCCAAACCGCTGCACAAGTATGTGATCGGTGCGATGAAAGAGCAGGCGATGGCCCGGTATATTGATGCTGGAAGTTTACTGATTGTGGGTAACCGGGAAGATGCTCACTCGCTTGCCCTCGAACAGGGAGCTGGCGTGTTGATTACTGGTGGCTTCGGGACAAGCCGTGAAGTAAGAATCATGGCGGACGAGCTTGGGCTACCGATTATCTCATCCAGACATGATACATTCACCGTGGCTTCAATGATTAACCGTGCGATCTTCGACCGGCTGATTAAGAAAAAAATTATGCTTGTTGAAGATATTATCGGTCAGAAACCTCGCCTGCAGGTGTTGAAGGTCACCAGTTCAGCCGCAGATTTTCATATGCTGGTGTCGGAGACGGGTGAACATCGCTTCCCGGTCGTGGATGAATGGAACCGGGTCATCGGGATTGTGAGTCTTAAGGATGTCAGTGAGCTTACAGCAGATCAGAGTATTGAGAAATGCGTGATACGCCGCCCGATTACGGCCTCATTGCAGACATCTCTCGCTTCTGCTGCCCAGATCATGACGTGGGAAGGCATCGACTTTCTGCCCATCGTGGATCGGAACCGCAAACTGATTGCGTCCGTCACACGCAAGGAAGTGCTGCAGGCCATGCGGGATGCTCAGAAGCAGCCCCAACTGGGAGAGACGTTTGATCATCTGATTTGGAATGGGTTTGCCGAGGAACGCGGAGAACAGAACGAACTGTTATTTCACGGATTCATTATCCCACAGATGGCTACGGACTTGGGTACGATCTCGGAAGGTGTTCTCTTGAATGTGATGACCCAGGCCGGCCGGCGGGCAGCCTGGGATGTTACAGGGAACGATCATGTGGTGGATAATGTGACGACGTATTTTGTGCGACCGGTGCAGATTGAAGATCAGATTCTGGTTCGACCGATTATTCTGGAAACCAGCCGTCGAACGTGCAAGATGGACATTGTGGTTACCCGCGAAGGCAGTGTGGTATGTAAAGCGGTCATGACATTGCAATCCATTGACCATGCCTAACAGGGGAATGAACCCGGGCATAGACCAAGAGAGTACCCCCTAACCCGAGAAGATCTACTGAATTCCGCATAAGTGCGTGTTCAGTCTTCGTATGGTGTAGGGAAGTACTCTCTTTTTTTACATAACGATAGGGTGGGCCTAGTGAATCATGCAGATTGTCCTGAGGTTTTGCTGGTTCCATTCTGCGAACGTTGTTGAAGCCGGGCATAATAACTGCGGTTGCGTATTCCAGCAAATACATTGTATGCCCCCATAATTAGAAATAGCGCTTCCACAATGACAGATACGGTAGAACCCGTGAACACAAACATCAGGATCAGGGCAAGGATAATAAGCATGCCTCCCATCCAGATATTCGTCCAAGAGCGGTAAAGACCAGCGCTGGCCGCATCCGAGGTTCTGCGTGAACGAATGCTGTTCAGTGCGGCAAAGACCATGGCAACAGCAAAGATAGCGATCAGAGCATATTTGAGTACATCGATGAACACCAAGACGCAGCTCCTTTTCTGGAAAGCTTTTACTGCCCTTATTGTACCATGCAGTGATGGAGACAAGGGCAGTTTTTTTGCTATTATCCCATCATTATGCAGGAACATGCAGGCGAATCTGTACCCATACTTGCAACACGCCTTCCATAACCAGCATCGTTTTCACCTGAACGGTATACTCTTTTTCCCTGACCGTATATACTTTCTGATTCAGCATGATTCGCGTCATTTTGCTGTACTCGTCGATGTTGAATACATCTCTGCCCCGAAGTACCTCAAGTTCGTCCCCGAGCTTCTGTAACATCACTTTTAGAGAAGCTTCGTCCGGCCCCTTATCAGATTCCTCTGCACGGACCTTGATTTCCTTGATAACGGTTTGGCGTTTACTGTATTTTTTCAGCGTTTTGATATCCTCCTCATTCTGATGCAGCTGAAGCTGCAGCTCCTGATTGTTCAGCCACAACGCATTGTAACTCAGGTGAAATACCCCATTGTAGACGACACATCCAGCGATCATTCCGAGAACAAATACAGCGGTCATTCGCATCAGCGGGCGGTAACGGGAGAATGGCGGAATTCTCATGAACGCTGTTCCTGTCTCATGTTAGCTCCGGCCTCCGCCGCACACCCATTTCACCAATTCGGTTCCCATATGCGCACCCATAAAAGCAGAGATCAGATACAGAATTTGTTTGACCGCCGGAGACAGGTTACCATCCAGGAAATTGCTCTCGATGACACGCATGGGATCGATGGTGCCGCCGACTGCAGCTGCAAGTGCCCATATTTTTATTTTCCCGGAAATATCGAGCATCGTCTGAGTCGGAGGCTGAAGAGAGATCACTGCTCCAATACCTCCGATCATCGCGCCGCCCAGCACGATCCCAAACGCAATAAAGAAATCAAGTATGGCTTTGGACAAAAATGTGCTCATTGGCAACACCCCTTTCAGACCCAGCAGCACACCTCCTGTCGTTGGTCTGTAACAGGGGGAGCGGCTTGTACTTCTATTGTATGGGCGTGCCCCCGAGCGTTATGATAAAATAGGATAATAAAGTCTTCTTTTAAGAGGTTGTCACGAATTTTAATAGGAGATTCCATTTTTTATTTATTTAATTCATATATATGAGAGATAGGGCAGTAAACGGATCAGAAGATCGATGCTGCGACTATCTGCGGCGAAAGGAAGAAAAAACATGAGTTCTTTTGTGCATTTGCACGTTCACAGCGAATACAGTTTGCTGGACGGCGCTGCGCGTATTCCGGATCTCGTGGGTAAGGCTGCAGATCTTGGAATGACAACACTGGCGCTGACCGACCATGGCGTGATGTATGGTGCTATTCCTTTCTATAAAGCCTGCGTTGAACGAGGCATCAAGCCGATTATAGGTTGCGAGGCATACATGACTGCAGGGTCCCGCAAAGAGCGGGGAAGCCGCAAGGATCAGCCGATTCATCATTTGATTTTACTGGCCAAAAATATGACGGGTTACCGGAATCTGATGAAATTGTGCTCGATTGGACATCTCGAAGGTTTTCATTACAAACCACGTGTAGATATGGAAAGTCTGGCTGCCCATCACGAAGGCATTATCTGTCTAAGTGCGTGTCTTGGTGGTGAAGTACCACAACATTTACTGCATGGACGAGAAGAAGAGGCGAGACGTGCGGCGTTACGCTACAAAAATATCTTTGGTGACGACTTCTATCTGGAACTTCAGGATCACGGGCTTTCGGAGCAAAAAAGGGTAAATCCTCAGCTTATTCGTCTGGCTGCCGAGCTTGAGATTCCGCTTGTAGCCACCAATGATGCGCATTACCTGTCCGAAGAGGACGCGGAGCTTCAGGATGTATTGATCTGTATCGGAACAGGCAAGACCGTAGATGACGAGACACGGCTTCGGATTGGAACCAATCAGCTCTATCTGAAAAGTGAAGAAGAGATGGCTCGTTTGTTTCCTCATGTGCCCGAGGCTCTGGCCAACACCGTCCGCATTGCGGAATCTTGTGAATTGGAGCTGGAATTCGGCAAATCGATTTTGCCTGAATACAGACCACTCCCCGATGGACTCAGCCCTTCGGCGTACCTGCGTCAACTGTGCGAAGAAGGAATGGAGGAGCGTTATGCGCAGTCCACACGTTGGACAGACGCGGAGCTTCGATCCGAACTCGAACAACGATTGGCGTATGAGCTGGGTGTAATCGACAGCATGGGATTCTCGGATTATTTCCTGATTGTCTGGGATTTTATCGCCTATGCGCATAAGCAAGGCATTGTTACTGGACCAGGCCGGGGCTCCTCAGCAGGTAGTCTGGTAGCATACACGTTGCATATCACCGATGTTGATCCGATGAAATACAACCTGCTCTTCGAGCGGTTCTTGAATCCCGAGCGGATCTCCATGCCGGATATTGATATTGACTTCAGTGATGAGCGGCGGGATGAGGTCATTGATTATGTAGCGCATAAATATGGCAAAGCCCATGTCGCTCAGATCATCACGTTTGGAACGATGGCTGCCCGGGCAGCCGTACGGGATGTCGGACGGGCCCTGAATGTGCCTTACGGCGAAGTGGACAAGGCTGCGAAGCTGATTCCAGCGCAGCTCGGCATTAACATAGAACGGGCCATGGAGGCTACACCTGAACTGAAGGCGCTATATGAAACCAAGCCAAAGACTCGTGAGCTGCTGGATATGGCCATGAAGGTCGAAGGCATGCCACGTCATGCTTCGACGCATGCGGCGGGAGTGGTCATCTCCCGTGATCCACTAACCGATGCAGTGCCGCTACAGGAGGGCAGTGAAGGGACAGCGTTAACCCAGTATTCCATGGAAAACCTGGAGTCGATTGGTTTGCTTAAGATGGATTTCCTTGGTCTGCGTACCCTCTCGATCATTGAGCGTTGTCTACGCTGGATTGGGGAACATGGAGAAATTCCGGATTTCCGTCTTATCCCGGATGATGATGCGTTAACGTATGAGATGCTTGGGCGAGGGGACACGATGGGCATATTCCAACTGGAATCTGCCGGGGTGCGCCGGGTGCTGAAAGAAATGAGGCCCAGCGTATTTGAAGATGTGATCTCCGTATTGGCCTTGTATCGTCCAGGTCCGATGGAGTTCATATCTAAATACATTCAGGGCAAGCATGGACAGATCGAAGTGGATTACCCGCACGTGGATCTGGAGCCCATTCTGAAAGATACGTATGGCATCATTGTGTATCAGGAGCAGATTATGCAGATTGCTTCACGGATGGCTGGTTTCTCGCTGGGTGAAGCGGATTTGCTTCGTAGAGCGGTCTCCAAGAAGAAACGGGAAGTACTGGATCTGGAGCGTGGACACTTTGTACAGGGCAGTCTGAAACAAGGGTATAGCGAAGAAGAGGCAGATCTGGTCTATGATATGATCGTCAAGTTTGCCAACTATGGCTTCCCGCGTGCCCATGCTGCGGCGTACGGCGTACTCGCGTTCCAGACGGCTTATCTGAAGGCACATTATCCTGTTCATTTTATGGCATCGATGTTAACAGCCGTAATGGGCAGTCATCGTAAAGTGGCCGAGTACGTGGTGGAATGCCGTCGTATGAATATGGAGGTACTCCCACCGGATGTGAATGAGAGCGGTATTCTGTTTACGCCTGTCTTTGTGCCCACCGGCAACGGGAGTTCCTTTGGGGAGCATTCCGACCATGAGGAAGATGGTTATTCGGGACAGGCCGAGTATGGTGAAGCACCTTTGCCAGATGACCCGGGGCCGGGACCGGATGAGGAAGATGGCGGATATGAGTGGCAAGCATCGGCATCCATGCCTGAGGCATCCGACAACCGGAAGGGACCGGGATTGGTGACGGCTGCTTCAACGGAAAATGGTGATGATCAGGTACGAGAGGCTTCTACTTCTTCTACTTCTTCTTCGCAAGCGGAGCATGGTGAATTGTCCACTGTGGAGAAGACTGTTGCCATGTCTGATGAGAATCCGGATGAGGCAAAATTATCTGGTGCGATACGTTTCGGTCTGGCTGCTGTGAAAAATGTCGGTACCCAGGCGATGGAAAGCATCATGATCGTAAGACAGGAGAGACCATTCGACAGTTTGCTCGATTTTTGTCGTCGCGTCGATCTGCGCGTGTGTAACAAACGTGTGATTGAATCGCTGATCCAGGCAGGAGCTTTTGACACCTTGCCTGGGCACCGGGCACAATTGCTCGCGATGCTGGATGAGACGGTGGAGGCGGCGCTGAAATGGCGCAAGGAACGTGAGGATCTGCAGATTCAATTGTTCGACTTCGTTGAGACGCCGAACTGGGAGATCGAATACCCGGAAATTCCTCCTTATTCCTCAGGTCAGCAACTGGAGCTAGAGCGTGAGTTGTTAGGCTTGTATCTTTCCGGTCATCCGCTGGATGACTATGAAGATGTGCTGGAATCGAGTGGGGCTGACCGGATCATGGAGCTGACCGAGGCGGCTGACGACACGATGACGGTGGCCGCGGGAATGGTTGTGTCTGTGAAGTCGATTACGACGAAACAGGGCAAAGCCATGGCGTTCATGGAGCTGGAAGACCAGATTGAACGCTGCGAAGTGGTTCTCTTTCCTGAGGTATGGCGGCGTAGCCAGCAGCATGTCGGGAAAGGTGAACTGCTCGTCGTGCGTGCCAAAGTGCAGCAGCAGGACGAAGGGTTTAAGCTGCTGGCTGAGGAGGTGGCGCCGCTGTCACCGGCGGCACTGGAGCAGCAGCTGCGCAGCCGTGACCGGCGCGGCAAGCCCGGCAGCGGCAGCTCTTCGCGCCCGGCGCAGGCGGCTTCGCCGCGGCGGCCAGCGGGCGCAGGAGCCCAAGCGCAGCAGAGCAGCGCAGGCGTAGGTGCTTCGGCTGCGCATGGCAGCGGAAGCCAAGGCCCAGCAGCGACGCGCAGCGATGCGGCGGGTATGGGCGCAGCCACGGCGGCAGAGTCCCGGGCCGATAGTGCCGCAGAGACGGCTGGCAGCCCGGAGCAGGGCCGCGGACCGCGGGCGGTGGAGCAGCGGGTGTTCGTGAAGATTGCGCCGCATGCAGAGAAGCCTGAGCTTCTGGCACGACTGAAGCAGCTGCTTCAGGAGCATCCCGGGCCTGTGGCGACGGTTCTCTTCTATGAGCAGCAACAGAAGTTACTTGCCTTGAGTGATGCCTATCGGATTAAGCCATCACCAACCTTGTTCTCCGATATGGAGAAGATGTTGGGTGAAGGCACGGTCAAGATTAAATAAAACTTGAATGTCCCTTGAGACTCCTAAGAACCTGTTCAGTGAACTGCTGAACAGGTTCTTTTTGATTATTTTAACGGTTTCAAGCATCCGCACATTTTATGAACATTTTAGCAGTTTGCTGCATACACTTGAGAACACCGAAGGACCTCGCGGTCCTCGGGGGATTGATGCGGGAGGTCGAGATATGTCATATGAAATCGTAGAAGCCATGCTGGCCCGGCGAGGTGTACGAATTGATGCCATCGCAGCAATAGTATACCGTTTGCAAAAAGGGTACCACCCGGAACTGACCTTGGACGACTGTGTAACCAGCGTGAAATCCGTTCTGCAGAAACGAGAGGTGCAATATACGCTCTATACAGGTATTGCGCTCGACGAACTTGCGGAGAAAAAACTCTTGCCCCAACCGTTACAGGCTATTATGGAAGCGGATGAATCTTTGTATGGAGTGGACGAGACTCTGGCCCTCGGCATTACTCATGTGTATGGTATGATCGGTTTAACCAGCTTTGGTTATCTGGATAAAGAAAAAATAGGTGTTATTCATGATTTGAACGAACATGCATCCGCCATTCATGTCTTTTTGGATGATCTGGTCGCAGGGGTGGCGGCTGCAGCTTCTGCCCGGATTGCTCACAAAAATATTAAAGCCAAAAAATACCCCTCCGACCTGTAACCCCCTGCATTTCCATGCTTACATGCTAGTGTCACTCCAATGGCTCATATGAAGTCATCAAGGGCGGCTGAGGCTGCCCTGGTAGGCTTGATGCTGCTTGTTGTTGAGGTGTGACCAAGAAGATTTCGTCAACCATATGAGTTGTCCGTGGGGGACAAATGTCCCTCATGATCCCAAATTCTCCCCAAAGGTCCCGAACCCTTTCTTGCAGAAAAAAAGTGAGGTATGTTATCATTAGTCCAATATACGGGCTCTGAACATTAGCTTAGGGGGCGGACAAGGCATGTGGACGGTGATTTACATTGCACCGACAGCAAAGGTTGCGGACAAGATTAAGACCAAGCTTTCGGAAGAAGGTTTTCTGGTACAGACCCGTCCCATCAGTTTATCCAAGCAGCAATTTGAGATTCGCGTCCCTTCTGGGGAATTGGAAGAGGTCCAGGAAGTGCTGAATTCCATTCTGCATTCCTGATTTGTTCGACATCGACGTGCCTTGGCAGATGAAGAAGTACCATCGGTACATAAGGGACTAATCGCGTAAGCGGAGAGAGGAATCGACTTGCATGTATTGTATGCTGCTGTCCTTCCTTCTTTTTTTGTTAGGACAAGGACCGACCTGGTTGCTCCCGGAGACCCTACCAAGATAGATTCAAACATCGGCGCAACAATCTTTCGGTTATTGCAGGTAACATCAATCGTGCTGACAGAAGCCGCTGATCCTTGCCCTGTACCGGCGGATTTTTTTGTTGTGAATGCTGGACAAGGGCTCATGGCAGTGTGTGGGTCGTAAGCGGTTTACCGTAGCGCGCGGGTGAAGCTGCCTCAAGCAGCGAACTGCAGGTTGCGGCCATCAAATCAACGGCTGGAGAGGTGTAGTTGTGTTCAAAGATATATTCCAGAAGAAACGGAAGTACGCTACCATACCTTCCGAGCGTGCACTTCCAGGTGAAGGCCAGGAAGTCCTAGAACGCCCAAAACGTGAAATACCTGAAGGGCTTATGAACAAGTGCAGCAAATGCGGCACCATTCAATATAGCAAGGAATTGGAGAAAAATCTGAAAGTATGTCCTGCCTGCGGTTACCATATGCGTCTTAACGCTATGGATCGTATTGCCATGGTACTTGATGATCAAGGATTTGTTGAGTTTGACGCTGATATGATATCGGTTGATCCGCTTGGCTTTCCCGGATACAGCAACAAACTGGAACAACAGCGCCTGAAATCGGGCCTGAAAGAAGCCGTAATTACAGGGGAAGGCACGATTGATGGCCTGCCTGTGGTTGTGGCTGTCATGAGTTTTGATTTCTTCTCAGGGAGTATGGGTTCGGTTGTAGGGGAGAAAATTACTCGTGCCATTGAACATGCAACAGAGAAACGTTTGCCATTGATCATTTTCTCCACATCAGGTGGTGCCCGGATGCAGGAGAGTATTCTCAGTCTCATGCAAATGGCCAAAACAAGCGCAGCTTTATCCCGTTTGGATGAGCAGGGCGGGCTGTTTATCTCGGTCATTACGGATCCAACGACAGGTGGAGTCTCGGCAAGTTTCGCGAGTCTGGGCGATATTAATATTGCCGAACCTGGCGCTGTATTTGGTTTTGCCGGCAGAATCGTTATTGAGCAGACCATCCGTCAGAAGTTACCTGATGATTTCCAGACGGCTGAATTTAATATGCAACACGGCCAGCTGGACATGGTTGTCCACCGCAAAGAACTGCGGGCCACTCTTGGCAAGCTTCTGGATATGCATAGTGAAAAAGGAGGGGTCTAAATGGCGGGTGAGTTGCCATATGAAGCGCCTCTGGTTGAGATGCGCAAAAAGATTGATGAACTTGTACAGTTTGGGCAGGAGAAAGGCATCGACTTCACGGACGAGATTGCCCGCCTGGAAGAACGTTATCATAGACTTGAAGAAGAGATCTACACAGGCATAACGGCAGCTCAGAAGATGCATCTGGCGCGTCATCAGCAGCGCCCAACTGCTCTGGATCTGATCCAGTTGATATTTACGGACTTTATTGAGCTGCACGGCGACCGTATGTTCGGAGACGATCTTGCGGTTGTTGGCGGGCTTGCCAAGTTAAATGGAAAAACGGTAACCGTCATCGGACAACAGCGGGGGAAAGATACGAAGGACAATATCGCCCGCTTTTTCGGGAGCGCTCATCCGGAAGGTTTCCGAAAAGGGCTGCGTTTGATGAAACAAGCGAACAAATTTGGTCGCCCTATTATTACGTTTATTGATACTAAAGGGGCGTATCCGGGTAATACTGCAGAAGAGAGAGGTCAATCGGAAGCTATTGCCCGCAACCTGATGGAAATGGCGAAGTTTTCGGTTCCTGTTATAGTTGTGGTCATCGGCGAAGGAGGAAGCGGCGGTGCCCTCGCTATGGCTGTGGGTAACCGTGTGTTGATGCTGGAACATGCGATCTATTCTGCGATCTCTCCGAATGGTGCTGCTTCGATTCTCTGGAAGGATGCATCTAAGGCAGATCAAGCGGCTGAAGCGATGAAAATAACAGCCAAAGACCTGCTGGAGATGGAAGTCATTGAAGATATCATCCCTGAGCCACGCGGCGGTGCTCATCGGGATTATGAAGCGTCTGCTGCGTTCATCAGTGAAGCTCTGGTTCGTCATCTCGAGGAGATGAAAGGTTGGAGCGGAGAGCAGTTAAGGCAGGATCGTTATGAGAAATTCCGTAAAATTGGATCGGTCACGTTTGAGCCTCAAGCGCCTGTTGAAGTCCCTGAAGAGCGGGTAGAAGTCGATGTGGCGAGTAATTTGTCGGGAAATGCAGAATAATGTGACGAATTTCCTATACAAATGAGCAAAAGTATAGTAAATTTAATAGTTGGAAAAAGAAAAATAGATAAAGAGATATACCTTTAAAATCGGAGGAAACCCAAAATGCGCAAAACGAAAATTGTATGTACGATTGGTCCATCCAGTGAATCTCTGGAGAACACCAAAAAATTGATTATGGCCGGTATGAATGTGGCCCGTCTGAACTTCTCCCACGGTGATTTCGATGAGCACGGCGGACGGATCATAGCGATTCGCCAAGCATGCGAAGAGTTGAACAAAACAGTAGCGATCCTGCTGGACACCAAAGGACCGGAAATTCGGACAGGTAAACTCGAAGTTGAGCCGATTGAATTGGTTCAAGACGAGTACATCACTTTGACAACAGAAGAAATTCTGGGCACCAAAGAACGTCTTTCCATTACGTATACAGATCTTCCGAATGATGTTGAACCGGGATCTACAATTCTGATCGACGACGGTCTGATCGGACTGACTGTGGTGGAAGTGCAAGGCACCGAGATCAAATGCCGTATCGTTAACGGCGGATCGATCAAAAGCAAAAAAGGTGTTAACGTTCCGGGCGTTGCCATTTCTCTGCCGGGTATCACTGAAAAAGATGCTAACGATATCGTATTCGGTATTGAGCAAGGTGTCGATTTCATCGCAGCTTCTTTTGTCCGTAAAGCGAGTGACGTACTTGAGATTCGTGAACTGCTTGAAAAACACAATGCTGGACATATCCAAATTATCTCCAAAATCGAAAACCAACAAGGTGTCGATAACCTCGATGAAATCCTTGAAGTGTCTGACGGCCTGATGGTTGCTCGTGGAGACCTGGGTGTTGAGATTCCTGCGGAAGAAGTACCATTGGTACAAAAACGCATGATCGAAAAATGTAATGTTGCAGGTAAACCGGTTATCACAGCTACACAAATGCTGGATTCCATGCAACGTAACCCGCGTCCAACACGTGCGGAAGCAAGTGACGTGGCGAATGCGATCTTCGACGGTACGGACGCAATCATGTTGTCCGGTGAGACAGCTGCGGGTAAATACCCAGTTGAATCCGTTCTGACAATGTCCCGTATTGCTGAAAAAGCAGAATCTGCTCTGCCTTACCAAGAGCTGTATCTGAAGCAACGTGTGGCTCAACAAACAACAGTAACAGAAGCGATCAGCCAATCGGTTGCCCTTTCAGCTCAAGATTTGAACGCGAAAGCGATCATTACTTCGACTGAATCCGGACATACTGCACGCATGATCTCCAAATATCGTCCAGAATCTCCAATCATCGCTGTGACAACGGAAGACAGAACTTCCCGTCGTCTGGCCCTGGCTTGGGGTGTAACTCCTGTCAAAGGAAGACTGGTTGATTCCACAGATGCATTGTTCGAAAACGCAATTGAAGGCGGCGTAAAATCCGGACTGGTTAAAGAAGGAGACTTGGTTGTGATCACAGCTGGTGTACCTTTGGGTCGTTCCGGTTCTACCAACCTGATCAAAGTAAGCCAAATTCCAAACAACGCTTAATTGCGTTTTTTGGATGGAGAAGCAACAGGAAAGAAGCAATGGGGCGTTATTGTCCCGTTGCTTTTTTTCCATCTTAATGACACTTTACAGTGATGTAACACGTATGAATGGTAGAGCGAAGGAGGCCAATAACGTGCGAGAGCAGAGCAAGGGTAGCTGGTATGCGGCACGTCTTCGTGTACGCTATCAAGAAAGTGACCAGATGGGCGTGGTCTATCACGCGAACTATTTAAATTGGTTTGAAATCGGTCGAACTGAGATGATTCGCCAAATGGGGTATACATATCGTAAAATGGAGGAACAGGGGTTACTGCTTCCCGTAACCGGACTGGATGTGAAGTATCACAAACCTGCCCGATATGATGATGAGATTATCATTTTCACCCGTATTGCTGCATTTAGTGGTCTGCGACTGAACTATGAGTACGACGTAAGGCGCATGTCTGAAGCCCTTGATGAACATATGGCGATTGGAGAACGGGTATGGACAGCTGATGAATCACTCCCCGGTGAACGGTTGGTTACAGGTTCTACCCAGCACGTATGGGTGAACGGGAACTGGAAGCCAGTCCGGCTGGATAAAGCAGCTTCTGAGCTATACAGCGCGCTTGAAAAGGTGTGGCTTTCGGGAAAGGGGTAATTCGTCAATGCGAAAATGGATGTGGGCTCTACTATTAATCATTCCGGTGATTGAATTATTTGGTTTCATTCTGATGAGTGACTGGATTGGAGCCGGAAAGACATTGCTTCTCATGATTCTCACGTCCTTGATTGGTATAGCCATGTTGCAGTTTGAAGGGCGAAAAGTACTTGTAGACGCCAAATTGGAGATGGAGCGCGGCAAGGTACCTGGACGAAAAATGGTCGATGGTCTTTTTATTTTTGTCGGTGGTTTTTTGCTCTTGATTCCAGGCTTTGTAACCGACCTGATTGGATTCACACTTGTGTTTCCATTAACACGTCCGGTCTACCGTCTGTTCTTCCTGGGATGGCTGGAGAAAAAAATGAAAAATGGCAACATCACGTTTTATCGTCGTCCGAAATGAGAAACCTGTGCTATGCCAAAAGGCTCCGTTCAACAGATAGTTCTGTTGAACGGAGCCTTTTCTATTATACCTGTATGCTCCTGCAGATAAGCCTCATCGGACACGTCCGTTAATGATATACGTTCTGAGATCACGCAATACGTTAGCACGATTGAACGCATCAAGGATCACCAGACTGACAGGACCAATAATCAAGCCGAGTACGCCAAAAAGTTTCAAACCCACGAACATGCCAACGAGCGTGGCGAGCGGGTCGAGTCCTACGCTGCTGGCAAGTACCTTCGGTTCAATTATCTGACGGGCAATCAGTAAGATCAGATAGATAACACTAATGCCAATACCAAGATACAGATCTCCATTCATAAACAGGTATGCTGCCCAGGGCACCATGACAAGACCAACACCCAGATAAGGAAGCAGATCGACCAAACCAATCATCAGAGCGATGGTGAAGGCTGAATTGACCTGCAAAATAAGTAGTCCAATCATGACGAATAGTGCTGTAATCGAGATCATGATCAATTGTGCTCTTGCGTATCCGAACAGTGCCTTCTTAAGGTCAGTCCATATGTCGGAGATCGGCTTGCGAATGGAAGAGGGTACCCATCCCGATACGGTGATGCTGTGCCTGGTCCAACTTTTGCTAATGAAGAATGTAGACAACAACACAACGATTAATACCGCGCCCATGTTAGGCAGGGAAGTCAGCAGACTCAGAATCATGTTGAAAAATCCGGTGACCAGATCTGTCACGGCTGTACCCACCGTTTCGGTCGTTTTACTAATATTGCTGTTGATGGTTTCCTGGTAGTTGGGATTTTCCTTGTAAAATTCATTGATCTGCGCAGTCAAGCTCTGAATCGTGTCATTCTGGGTCCAGCGCACAAACGTGTCCTTGATCTCATCAACATGAAGATCGAAGCTCGTCGTGAGTGAAATGACTTCTTTCACCATACGGGTAACTGCCGCAGACAGCACTACCGCTATGGCTCCAAAATAAAGGATCAATGAGAGGGTCACAGCCAGCCACCGGGGGAATCGTGCTCTATGCTGAAGCAATTTCACCAATGGATTCATGGCATAGGCGATAATCCAGGCGATCACAAAAGGGTATAAGAGCGGGAACAGCAAGTATATGGCAACGGCGATCAGAAAGGTCGCAATAATAACCCATAAGCCGCGGAGCAGGCGTTTCAATATGATTCTATCCAAGCATCAACTCTCCTTATTTCAATTAAGCCGACCTATGTATAATTCATGAAGCCGTATTAGAATAGATGGCTATCTTAATTAATATAGAGCATTTACAAGGTTTTGAAACGCCGGGATGCTAACAGTGTGCGTTCAAAGGGGACTTTTTGAAGTACCTCTACCCAGAATCTTTCTTTTGCCTAGAGTATGCCTCAGTACTACAGAATATAGCAATAGAAAGTTCCTCAGAAGACAAGATTGGTTAAAAAACATTAAATGTCAACCTTGTTTTTGTAAAGGCTTTCAAAAATGCTTTATCACTCCGATAAAGAAGTTTGATGTGCGAATGATCTCGCATCATGTTCACATAAACGACAAAATCCAGTATGATGTTATAAGTAAATAGCGATTGACAGATAGGAAAACCGTATTTTGTATTATTTGGTAATTTTAAAATGAAAATGTTTACAAAAAGAGGATAGGTGCATTTTGGCACTTATATGGCACTCTGGAATGGTTCTTGATTTCGCTTATTAAAGGAGAGATGTATATGACAGCTACCAAAGGTCTGGAAGGCATCGTTGCAACAACCTCTTCGATCAGTTCTATTGTAGACGGTGTGCTCACATACCGTGGTTACGATATCGACGATTTGGCTGAACATGCTAGCTTTGAAGAAGTTGCCTATTTGTTGTGGTTTGGTAAATTGCCAACAACGGATGAACTGAAATCCCTTCGTAAAAGCCTGAGCGATTACGCGCCGATTCCGAGCGAATTGATTGCACAAATCCAATTGTATCCGAAAAACATCAGTACCATGGCAGCACTTCGTTCCGCTATCTCTGCACTTGCACTGTACGACGAGCAAGCTGATGAGATGACAACGGAAGCGAATGAAAACAAAGCAGTTAAGTTGCAAGCACAGTTGCCAACGATTGTGGCAGCCATCGCCCGTATTCGTCAGGGCAAAGAACCTGTGGCTCCAAAAGAAGGCGCTTCCATCGCAGAGAACTTTTTATATATGATGACTGGTGAAGAACCGTCCGAGACCGCAGTCAAAGCACTGGACCAAGCGCTCGTCCTGCATGCGGATCACGAATTGAACGCTTCGACATTTGCAGCCCGTGTAACGGTTGCTACGCTGTCCGATATCTATTCCGGTGTAACTTCCGCCATTGGCGCACTGAAGGGACCACTGCATGGCGGTGCTAATGAAGCCGTTATGAAAATGTTGAATGAGATCGGTACGCCTGATCGTCTGGAAGCGGCTATTCAGGAAAAACTGAACAACCGTGAAAAGATCATGGGCTTTGGACATCGCGTATACAAAAACGGTGATCCACGTGCCAAACATCTGCAGAAGATGTCCAGAGAACTGGGCGAAATGAACAATGATACACGTCTGTATGATATGTCTGTGAAGATCGAGGAACTGGTAACAGGACAAAAAGGACTGAAGCCAAACGTAGACTTCTATTCTGCTTCTGTGTATACCCAACTGGAGATCGAACAGGAATTGTTTACGCCGATCTTTGCGATCAGCCGGGTGTCTGGATGGACTGCGCATATTCTGGAACAGCTTGCGGACAACCGCATCATTCGTCCACGTGCGGAGTACACCGGTCCTACAGAACAGAAATACGTTTCTATTGAACTTCGCTAATAGTCGCAAAACCAGTATAATAATATAGACGAGGTGAAGGGTTGGAAAGTAGAAGCCTTACTAGCTTGGACTTTCAGGACCCTTCCTTCAACAAGACTAGTGGTATGATAAATACTGCATATACAAAACTTAGGAGGAATTTTAACTATGAAATTAGAAAAATTTGCTCACCCAACTGAAGGCGAAAAAATTCAAATTGATAACGGTACACTTCAAGTACCTAATAACCCGATCATTCCATTTATCGAAGGTGACGGTACAGGCCGTGACATCTGGAAAGCTTCCAAGCGTGTATTGGATGCAGCTGTTGAAAAAGCATATGATGGCAACAAAAAAATCGCATGGTATGAAGTGTTTGCTGGACAAAAAGCATTCGATACATACGGTGAGTGGTTGCCGAATGATACACTTGAAGCCATTCGTGAGTATATCGTAGCGATCAAAGGACCATTGACTACGCCAATCGGTGGCGGTATCCGTTCCCTGAACGTAGCGCTGCGCCAAGAGCTTGACCTGTACACATGCTTGCGTCCGGTACGTTATTTTGACGGTGTACCTTCTCCGGTAAAACGTCCTGAGTTGGTAGACATGGTCATTTTCCGTGAAAATACGGAAGATATCTATGCAGGAATCGAGTATGCTGAAGGTTCTGAAGAAGTGAAAAAAGTAATCCAGTTCCTGCAACAAGAGATGGGTGCTAACAAAATCCGTTTCCCTGAGACTTCCGGTATTGGTATTAAACCGGTTTCTTCCGAAGGTTCCAAACGTTTGGTACGTGCAGCAGTGCAGTATGCAATTGATCATAACCGTAAGAGTGTTACATTGGTACACAAAGGTAATATCATGAAATTTACTGAAGGTGCCTTCAAAAACTGGGGATACGAAGTGGCTGAAGAAGAGTTCGCTGACAAAGTATTCACTTGGGCACAATACGACATCATCAAAGAAAACGAAGGTACAGATGCAGCGAATGCAGCACAAAAAGCTGCTGAAGATGCTGGTAAAATCATCGTAAAAGATGCGATTGCCGATATCGCTCTGCAACAAGTATTGACTCGTCCAGGTGAATTTGATGTTATCGCAACATTGAACCTGAACGGTGACTATCTGTCCGATGCACTTGCAGCGCAAGTTGGCGGAATTGGTATCGCTCCTGGAGCGAACATCAACTACGTAACAGGACATGCTATCTTCGAAGCAACTCACGGTACTGCACCTAAATACGCGGACAAAGATGTTGTGAACCCTGGTTCCGTTATTCTGTCCGGAGTAATGTTGCTTGAGCACTTGGGATGGCAAGAAGCAGCTAACCTGATCTACAAAGGTATGGAAACATCCATTAACAATAAAACAGTAACGTATGACTTTGCACGTCTGATGGACGGCGCTACTGAAGTGAAATGTTCTGAATTCGCGGATCAAATCATTAAAAACCTGTAAGGGGAGATGTGAATCTTGACTATTCAGCGCAAAAAAATCACAGTAGTCGGCGCCGGTTTTACCGGTGCTACGACCGCATTAATGCTTGCCCAAAAAGAACTCGGGGATGTTGTGCTGGTTGATATTCCTCAACTGGAGAACCCGACGAAGGGGAAAGCACTCGATATGATGGAAGCAAGTCCTGTTCAAGGATTTGACAGTCATATCGTCGGTACTTCCAACTACGAAGATACTGCAGGTTCTGAGATTGTAATCATCACCGCTGGTATCGCCCGTAAACCGGGTATGAGCCGCGACGATCTGGTCAATACGAATGCGGGTATCGTGAAGTCCGTTTGTGAAAATGTGAAAAAATATTGCCCTGATTCCATCGTCATTATTCTAAGCAACCCGGTGGATGCGATGACGTATGCTGCCTATCAGACCCTCGGTTTTCCTAAAAACCGTGTTATCGGTCAGTCAGGTGTTCTGGATACAGCACGTTATTGTACCTTCATTGCACAAGAGCTGAATGTATCTGTTGAAGATGTTCGTGGATTCGTTCTAGGCGGCCACGGAGACGACATGGTGCCACTCGTTCGTTATTCGAGCGTAGGTGGTATTCCGATTGACACGCTGATTCCTGCAGACCGCATCGAGTCCATTGTTCAACGCACACGTGTTGGCGGTGGCGAGATTGTGAACCTGTTGGGTAACGGCAGTGCCTATTATGCACCAGCGGCTTCACTCGTTCAGATGACCGAAGCGATTTTGAAGGACAAGAAACGCATCATTCCAGTGATCGCTTATCTCGAAGGGGAATATGGCTACAATGATCTGTTCCTTGGTGTACCAACCATTCTGGGTGGTAACGGCATTGAGAAAATATTTGAACTTGAACTGACAGCGGAAGAAAAAGCAGGATTGGACAAATCGGCTGATTCGGTACGCAACGTCATTTCGGTAGTAAACTTATAAGTTTGATCACTTTTTGAACAGAAATAAAAAGAAAACCTCCGGAGAGCCGGAGGTTTTCTTTTCTTTGGATAAGTTCCCCAGTATAATGGGATGTGATGTATAGCACACCGAAAATGTTGAGGAGGATGAAAATTTTGACAATGATTATGTATCTGCTCCATATTGTTGGAGCACTGGCGATGGGGTTCTATCTGATTTTGCCATTCGTGGTCGGTAAAATCCGTACCTTGAATGCTGCAGCACAAGAGGGAGCATTTGCGTCGCTTCGTTCTTTGAACAAAGTCGCGCAGTATGGACTTGTGATTCAACTTCTTACAGGCGGTTACCTGATGACAAAAGGTGAGTATTCTCATATCTGGATGGCTGTCGTTGTTGTTCTGCTCTTGGCTATTGCGGCTATTGGAGGAATTATGGGTAAACCGCTGCGACTCGCTGCAGAAGGTGTGAAAAACAAGCGTGATGTGGGCGCGGAACAAAGCAAGATCCGTATGTTCAGTACACTTCTGGCTGTGTTCTTGCTGATCATGGTGTATCTGATGGTGAATAATCAGGTAATCTAAGTACGTTGTGGACGGTTAAACCAACTCTACGATGATGTATTCTGAGCCGTAGATGAAGCGTTTGCATGTCATATGGACAAGCTAAATCAGTTTACGTAAGAGGGTATTACGTTATAACGAATGAAAAATAGACAGCCTCTTGGGCTGTCTATTTTTGTTATTGCGACGAGAAGCTCGCAATTAACTTCATACATCGCATCAGAGAAGGCCAGCTTTGGTTAGACTGTACTCACAGCATGTGTACGAACTGCATTTCGACCATTGCGCTTGGACTCATACAAGGCAGTGTCAGCGTCGCGCAGCAAGGACTCCAGGGAATCCACCCCGCCATTGTACTGGGCAATACCAAAGCTTGAGGTCAGCGTAATAGGGAGACCCTGAACATCGAGCGGTTCATTCAACAAGGCAACTCTCAGTTTCTCTGCCAGTTTCTCAGCTTCTTGAAGCGATGTATTCGGAAGAGCGATGACGAACTCTTCTCCTCCATAACGGGCGAACAACATCTCAGGGTTCAAATATCGATTACATACGGAGACCACATGAATGATGGCCTGATCTCCAACATCATGTCCGTAGGTATCGTTGATGCGTTTAAAGTGATCAATATCAAATAAAATAAAGGAAACAGGTTGCAGATTAAGCTGAGCTTCACTTAAAATTTCCCGCCCCTTATGCAAAAATTGCGTGCGGTTATATATTTTGGTCAGACCATCGAAATATGCCAGTTGCTTCAACTGTTCTTGCAAGAAACGTTGTTCCGTTATATCAATAAGCATAATGAGGCTGCCCACAGTCTGTGCGTCCTTGTTGTACACGTAAGATGTTCGGACCTGATAACAGACGGTCTCTCCGTTTAACTGCCAGTACAGATCGGTTTGTAATCCTTCCCTGCCGTATTCGACGGGAAAGGCCTCTCCTGCAAGATTAAGCCATATGTCATCCAAGGGTTGGCCGATCATCGCCAGATTAAGCTCTGGCAACATGTCACGCAGAGATCTGTTGTAATCGACCAGGCGATTGGAACTATCCAGTACAATAACACCTTCACGCATGCTCTCGAAGATACTGTCTTTGGCGATTGGTACGATGGTCAGCAGACGTGAGGATAGAATCGCCCAGATATACATGGCAGAGGTAATACACATGAGTACTGGCACGGGGTCCATCCCGCCTGGCGTCAGACCAAGCAAATACAGGAAAGCGGCGACCATCGGAATAATCTGCGAAGTAATCAGTGTAAGTAATTGACGACGATACATCTTCTTGGTGTGTCTCCATTGTCCAATCAGAATAAGACAGGCACACAACAGACAGGAGAAAGTGAAGGCACCGTGCACGACATACCATTGGCCTACTGCGATATCCATCAGAGGTACGGGACTATCTTCTCTTAGCCATACTTTTTTATAAAAGAGATGATGGAAGTCATTGGTTGCTACCATACATAGCGTAATGGAAGGGATTACAAACAGCGCGGCAGTTACCTTTTTGGATAACGTTTTTCCTGTATATTTTATCATCAGTATAAGGCCGAGAGAGGCGGAGAAAGGCATGCCTATATACTCCACGGTGGTCCAAAACTTCATTTGCTCCAGCGTGTTGCTGGCCAGCTCAATCGCGTAACCAAAAGTGTAGATGGAGAGTGCTGCTGTGTAGAGAATGAATATTTTGGCACTGGGAATCTCGGATCTTCTGAAATAGGTATACAAACACAAAAACACATTCAGTACGGCTGAAGTGGCTACGAGTGTTATATATGAATTAATATGCGATTCCATTGTCAGGTCTCCATGTCAGGTTAGAATGATTAAGCCAGCAATAATGAAAATCTAAGCACATCTGTATACTGTACATTGTACATCAGCCCAAGCAGCATAGGAATACACTTTGTATCATGAAACAGTCTAATTTCGAATGAATTTCGAATTTTCGGCAAAAGAAGTAATGACGCAAACAGGTTGTTTGATATCCAAGTATCGTGGTAAATAACGATTAGAGACAGCACGCTGAGGCTTGAGTTGCTGTTGATCGCAGAAGAATAATCTGGACTATTACTGCCATCCTACAGAATGAGACTTTTTTCAGAGAACGAAAGACAGGGAAGTGTGCAGTTATGTCCATGTCTTCTGTAATCCAAATATGTTCACATTTTGAGAGGAGAATGTTAGATGTCAACTACACCACAAAATCAAAAAACAATGCCGGCACAGCACCAGGATCAACGCCCCGGAATCGAATCGGAGATGCATCCCAGACCGGAATTTGAGAAGCCTGAATACAAGGCAGCAGGAAAACTGACGGGTAAGGTGGCGCTCATTACAGGGGGTGACAGCGGGATCGGACGTGCTGTTGCTGTGACGTACGCCAAGGAAGGCGCGGATGTCGCGATTGTATACCTGAGCGAGCACGAAGATGCCAAAGAGACGAAGCGTCAGGTCGAACAAGAAGGACGCAAGTGCATCTTGATTGCCGGGGACATTGGTGACGATACCTTTGCCAAGAAGTCGGTTCAGCAGACTGTAGATGAACTGGGTAAACTGGACATAGTCGTGAATAACGCTGCAGAACAGCACCCACAGCAGAACCTGGAGGATATCACACCAGAACAGCTGGAACGTACATTCCGTACCAATATTTTTGGCATGTTCTATGTGACGCAGGCTGCACTGCCCCATCTGAAGAGTGGCAGTACGATTATTAACACAACATCCATTACGGCCTATCGCGGCAGCCCGACCTTGCTTGACTATTCATCTACCAAAGGAGCAATCACATCGTTCACACGTTCTCTGTCGATGAATGTGATTGAGAAGGGCATTCGTGTCAATGCCGTTGCACCGGGACCGATCTGGACACCGCTCATTCCATCCACATTTGATGAGAAGAAAGTAAGCGAGTTCGGCGCAACGCAACCAATGAAGCGGCCGGGACAACCGGATGAACTGGCTCCCGCTTACGTATACCTTGCTTCGGATGACTCTTCGTATGTGAGCGGACAGGTGATGCATGTGAATGGTGGCGAAGTGGTGAACGGGTAATTCGTTAAGAAGGTTCAGGTTCGGAATAGGATTAATATTAAAGAGGCGTATCGCTTTCAGCATTGCTGAGCGGTGCGTCTTTTTTTATGTGAGGGTATACAAGGCAAAGGATATAGTTTAGCACCTGTTTACAAAAGTCTGCATCTCTGTTGATACAACTATGATATTTTACCATTAGCCCTGTCTGTCTGAAGCCGAAGTAGCACCGTTTGTTGCAAAGCTCGATTGAAAAGAATGGAAGACTAATGATCTATGATATGATAGATCGAGCAAGTTTACTTCAGGGGGTTCATGCATATGAAAATGAGCAAACAGAATGCAGCACATTATATATGGGGTGCACAGTGTGATGGATGGCATCTCGTTCAAAATGAAACACTGAGCATCATTCATGAGCGGATGCCGGCAGGAACGGCTGAAATACGACATTATCATTCGATAAGCCGTCAGTTCTTTTTTATCCTCAGCGGTGAAGCCTGCATGGAACTACATGGAGAAGAGTTCGTGCTCGAAACCCATGAAGGGATAGAGATTCCTCCAGGAGAGCCTCATCAGATGATGAATCGAAGCGATTCAGATACCGAATTCCTGGTTATTTCCCAGCCTGGCACCCGCGGGGACCGAATTGAATTGGATTCATTGTAGAGCAAGTCATTAAATATTAATTTGATCATAAAGGAAGAGATAGATGAGACCGTTCCGAATTCGCCTTGCCATCATTATGATGGTGCTGATCGGTGTATCCGTCATTGTGGCTGGATATACGATGGGCAGAGTGTTTAAGACTACACATACTACCGCACTGGAGCAAACCATGGTACGCGAGATTAATTTGCTCAAAGCCACATTCCCATTCCATGATGCAAGTGATCCAACCTCGCAAGAAACACGAAAGTATTATTCAGATCGGGCGCTGGAATTGGATCGTCTGACGGATTCCCGGGTAACCTTCATCAATAAAGATGGAACGGTTATCGGAGATTCAGAGAGTGACCCGGCCTCCATGGATAATCACTTGGACCGGGAGGAGATTAAGGGCGCCGTTGGAGACGGGTATGGGCAGTCCATACGTTACAGTGAAACATTGGGACAAGACATGCTCTATGTGGCACTACCTGTGAATTCGGATCAAAGTGACATGATTGAAATACCGAGCGGCAAATTTGATGGCTACATCCGTCTTTCCATGAGTCTGCAGGCTGTGGATCAGGGGCTTCAGCGTGGCTGGATAATCATGTTTGCTGCACTGGGACTCCTGTTCCTGATTGTCGCGTTTGTCAGTTACCGGGTTGCACGGGGATTAACCTCTCCGATTGAGCATATTACGAAAGTAGCCCATCGAATTACCAAGCTGGAATACGATGCGAGAGTTGATGTCACGCGCAGGGATGAGATCGGACAACTTGGGCTCGCGATAAACGGAATGGCGGATAGTTTGCAGTCTCAGCTGAAGACGATTCGTGATAATGAGGCACTGCTACAGAGTGTCTTGGCGAATATGACCGGAGGCATTGTCATGATCGATGCAGCGCAATCCATTGCACTGGTCAATCGGGAAGCGGAGCGTATGCTGGGTATTCAGGCTGGAAAGGTTACGGGTAAGCCTTATATTGAACTGAAGAGACACTACGAGTTGACCCGTACCATTGAAGAGAGTGTTGCACTTCGTGATCGGATGCATGAAGAAGTGAGCGTGTTCAACCCGGAAGAAAAATTGATCCGTATTGACGGCGTACCGATGTCCGAAGATGATGGCGGGTATCGAGGCATGTTGTTCCTTTTGCAGGACGTGACAGCAATCCGGCGACTGGAATCAATGCGCAGTGAATTCGTTGCGAATGTCTCTCATGAGCTCAAAACACCTGTTGCTGCAGTCAAAGGCTTTGCCGAAACGTTGCTCAGTGGCGGGGTTCAGGATAAAGAGACAGAGCGCTCATTCTTGCAAATCATCTATGATGAAGGCGATCGACTTAATCGTCTAATTGGGGATATTCTGGAGTTATCCAAAATTGAATCCAAACGCGCACCGCTGCAATGCTCACCTGTTCATGTGCACTCTTTCTTCGAAATGGTGCTGGGTACTCTATCGAAAGTGGCGGAGAAAAAGCAGATTCGTCTGGAAATGAATGTTCCCGAGGAACTGTACATTGAAGCAGATGAGGATAAAATGAAGCAGATCTTTATCAATCTGTTATCCAACGGAATCAACTACACCCCAGAGGGCGGACGTGTGAAGTTGCAGGTGAATATGGATCAGAACGATGATGAAGTCGTGTTTGCTGTGTCGGATACGGGCATTGGCATACCGAAAAAAGATTTGCCGCGAATCTTCGAACGTTTCTATCGCGTGGATAAAGGCAGATCCCGTAATTCCGGGGGCACGGGGCTTGGACTTTCCATTGTTAAGCATCTGGTGGAATTGCATCATGGCAAATTGTCTGTAGAAAGTGAGCTGGGCATGGGCACAACGTTCCGCGTTATCCTTCCATTAATTCAGGACGAAGAGATCTAGGTGTTTGGGCGCAAAATGTAAAAAGTATGTATTGTTTTACACAGCGTTAACATTTTAGTGCTATGATAGAAAAAGTGTTGTGGCAACAGACAACCTATGAAGAGAGAAGGGGTATCATGGCACAGCGTTTGCTAGTTATTGAAGATGAACCTACATTATCGAGATTGCTCACGTATAACCTGACACAGGAAGGTTATGACGTTACAGCCGAGGATCACGGATCTGCAGGATATGACCGGGCCTTGTCACAGGAATTTGATCTCATTTTGCTGGATCTGATGCTTCCGGGCATGAATGGTCTGGACATTCTGAACAAGCTAAGAATTCAAGGTGTCACTACGCCCGTTATCATTCTGACGGCCAAGAACGGTGAAGCCGAGGTTGTGCAGGGGCTGAAATCGGGTGCCGATGATTATATTACCAAACCATTTGGCGTATCTGAGTTATTAGCCAGAGTGGATGCGGTATTAAGACGTTATTCCAATGGTGAAGATTTACCACAGCCTGAGGACAAGGATGGCTCGCGAATTATTCTGGGAGAGCTGGAGATCTATCCTCTGAAGTATGAAGTGACTCTGGGTGGACAATCCATCAGCCTGCGTCCGAAAGAGTTCGAAGTACTGCTATATTTGGCCAAAAAGCCGGGTGTGGTGCTGACCAGGGACGATCTGATGAACGCTGTGTGGGGCTTCGATTATATCGGAGGCCAACGAACCGTGGATGTTCATGTCAGTTCATTACGTAAAAAGCTGGAGCTTGATCCGGAATCGGTTCACATTGATTCGATTCGTGGTGTAGGTTATAAATTGGTTGTCAAAAGAAAAACTCCCCATCATTCAAGTTAGCAATGATCGGGGAGTTTTATTTTACGTTCATTTAACATAAAGGAAGACTTTTCTTTACGTAGAGGGAGTAGCATGGACTTATCTTAGTGATACTTTGTACCTATACATCCCGCCTCAAGACGGAGCTAATACGTAAAGGAGATTGCGCATTTATGCCCATGTTGCTCGAAGTGAAACCCGATCAGCCTCATGTTGTTTTACATAATGAAGAATTAACGACACCCATAATGGAGCAAACTGAAGTAGCACTAGTTGCTGAAGAACCTGTAATCCATTTGCATGACTATTATCGTCAGGTTCCTGTCGCCGGGGTCCATACAACCTGTGGAGAAGCTGCGACGATGATGAATCAGGATCAGGAGTACCCATGTATTGTACTGTGTGATGAACAGATGAAACCGACGGGATTGTTAATGCGAGAGACGTTATATCGAATGTTAAATGGTCGGTTTGCCGCAGATCTATTTTACCGTAAGCCGGTCATACAAGTAGCCAATGCTTCTCCGGTTATTGCGGATATTCATATGGAAGCCACAACGATTATCGATATCGCCCTTGGACGGGATGAACAGCATTTCTACGACTGTCTGCTGGTTACGGAACAAGACAGACTGCTCGGCGTGCTGACGATGCGTGATGTGATGTCCCTCTCCCGCAGGCTGCAACAGGCTTCATCGGCAGAGCGTGTACGTACGGTAACCGAGAGCAGACAGGAGATATCCAGAATCAACGATGCAGTCACCAAGCTGGTGCATGCAGCTAACCAGACGGTACATGAAGCCCGTGAGATCATGGCATTGTCCAAGCATGGAGAAGAGAGTCTGAAGGACGTCGATGCTTCCTATAACCGGGTGCATCAGCACATGGAGAGTCAAGGGCAACATGCAGATCATATGCTGAATTCGATTAAAACAGGATCGGGCATGGCACAATCCATCCGGTCGCTGGCAGATCAGAGTGGCCTCCTTGCCCTGAATGCTTCCATAGAAGCAGCTCATGCGGGTGAATATGGACGAGGCTTTCAGATTGTTGCAGGCGAGATCCGCGCGCTCGCGAAACAGACCCGCGAAGTTGCAGGGAGCATGTCTTCTTTGCTTGAGAACATTGGTGGACTGACCCTTCAGACCGTGGAACTGGTTAAGGCAAGCGGAGCGGAGATTGACGACAGTTCAGTGCATGTCACCGCGGGAGGAGCAACGTTCCGGCAACTGAACAGTGCGGTGAGAGACCTCTCCCGTATAGCAGAGGAGATTGCCATGGAAGGCGGCAAAGCTGGTGAAGTCGCAGAGCATATTCGAATGAAGCTGGATGAGATGGTCTCGGATAGCGAGTGAATTACATGCAATTCAATAAGGCAGACATCAGGAATCGGAATGATCGATGAAGCAGATCATGAAGGTTAAGGATGTCTTTTTACATTCCGTTAACATGAAAGTGATACTGTTTTTACAATGAGAGGGTAGGATAATAAAGATGGCCGAGCAGCGATGAAAGAATATCAGCATCGGTCTCAACGTAAAGGGAGTTTCAGTGTCCCTGCAGCGAAGGAGAAGTGAACATCCATGAAGGACCTCATTCACATTGAAAATCTTAATTTATACTATGATACGCATCACGCGCTTAAAAATATATCCATGGATCTGCCGGAAAAAACCGTTACTGCGTTCATCGGGCCTTCGGGTTGTGGTAAATCAACATTGCTTCGCACATTAAACCGGATGAATGACATGATTCCGGGTGTTCGTGTGGAAGGACAGGTTATGCTGAATGGCTCCGATATTTACAGTAATGAGATTGAAGTGGAGACACTGCGTAAACGGGTCGGCATGGTGTTTCAGCAACCGAATCCTTTTCCGAAATCCATTTATGACAACGTGGCTTATGGACCGCGCCTACATGGGGTAACCCAAAAGGCTGAACTGGATCAGTTGGTGGAACAAAGTCTTGTCCATGCTGCACTGTGGGATGAAGTGAAGGATGTATTGAAGAAGTCGGCACTTAGTCTGTCTGGTGGACAACAACAACGTCTCTGTATTGCACGGGCGCTGGCTGTACAGCCTGACGTTCTGCTGATGGATGAAGCGACGTCAGCGCTTGATCCGATCTCCACATTGAAGATTGAGGAATTGGTCAAGGAATTGCATCACAAGTACACGATCGTTATGGTTACCCACAATATGCACCAGGCGGCACGGGTGTCTGGACGCACGGTATTTTTCCTGAATGGTGAAGTGGTGGAGGCAGCTGATACGGAGACGTTATTCTCCACACCGCAAGATTCCCGAACCGAGGATTATATCTCCGGAAGGTTCGGTTAAGCGAGCTGAATTGGAACGATCCCGGCATACCCGGAGATGATGGACAAGGAGGACATGAAATCTATGATTCGCAGAAAAGAATTTGATCAGGAGCTTGAAGAGCTGCGTACCTTGCTCAAGCAAATGGGTGAACATGTTGGAGCGGCACTGGATGGTGCCATTGAGAGTTTACAGACGATGAACGCGGAGAAAGCTCAGGTCATCATCAAGAATGATGCGAATCTGAATGCCCTTGAAGACAAGATTATGGAACTTGGCTCCAAACTGATCATCACACAACAGCCGGTGGCGAAAGATCTCAGACGTATAATCGTTGCATTCAAAATCTCCAGTGATCTGGAGCGTATGGGAGATCTCGCACTCGATGTGGCGAAGGTGACACTGCGGATGGATGGGCAGGAGCTGATTAAACCATTGGTGGACATCCCGCAAATGGCAGAAATCGTGAAATCCATGATCGATGAATCCATCGAATCTTTCCTGAAAGAAAACACAGACCTGGCCTATAAAATGGCTCAAACAGACGATCAGGTCGATCAATTGTACAGTCACATGATCAGTGATCTCTACACGTTAATGACTGAACACCCGAATCAGGCTTCTCAGGCCATGCTGCTGATGATGGTTGGGCGTTACATTGAACGTATTGGCGATCATGCGACCAATATTGGTGAGAGCACGGTATATCTGGTAACAGGTAAACGTCCGGATCTGAATCAATAGGAAGAGCATTGCTTTGGAATTGGGGAATCAGTGCTTGCAACAAAAGCAATAATACCGTAAAAAAGAACTTTCTCTTGAGTAGCCTGTTCACAGACTACCTACAGAGAAGGTTCTTTTTTACGGGTAAAACTAAAGTGAAAAGTTGGCTATTCTTTTTGATGTGACAGGTGGGTATGGTATCATGGGAGTAGATGTAATTTGAAGATGTTGACCATATGATACGCGAGGTGCTGGAATGGACAAGTTTATTCTCATAGATGGAAATAGCATTATTTACAGGGCGTTTTTTGCAATGCCGCCTCTGACCAACTCCAAAGGTTTGCATACGAATGCGGTATATGGCTTCACCACAATGCTGCTGAGACTGCTTGAAGAGCATAAACCTACACATGTCATGGTCGCTTTTGACGCAGGCAAAGTCACGTTCCGCCACGAAGGGTATCAGGAATACAAGGGCGGTCGGGAGAAAACACCACCAGAATTGTCAGAACAATTCCCATTGCTGAAGGAACTGCTCAAAGGACTTGGCATTGCCCAGTTTGAGCTGGCTGGATTCGAAGCGGATGACATTATCGGAACGCTAACCAAACGCGCAGATGAAGCGGGCAGACAGGTGCTCGTTGTATCGGGTGACAAAGATATGCTGCAGCTCGCTTCTGAACATGTACATATCGGACTGACGCGTAAAGGGGTAACCGAGATTGAGTTGTATGATCCTGCTCAGATTAAGGAGCGCTACGGTCTGACACCACTGCAAATTATTGATCTAAAGGGTCTGATGGGCGACACATCCGATAATATTCCGGGTATTCCCGGAGTCGGGGAGAAAACCGCGTTGAAGCTTCTGCATCAGTTCGGATCGGTAGAGGATGTGCTGAACGGCACAAGTGAACTGAAGGGCAAGATGAAAGAGAAGATTGAGGCACACGCCGATGATGCCCGGATGAGCAAACAACTCGCGACGATTCACCGGGAAGTTCCGCTGGAGCAGACGTGGGAAGATATGCAATTCGCCGGATTAAAAGAAGAACATGCCGGCCCCGCACTAGCTAAGCTGGAATTCAAATCGTTGCTCGAACGCCTGTCGTTTAGTGGCACTATCGGTTCTGAACAGGAAGCTGTACCTGCTGCCGAGGTGGAATCCTCCATTGCAACAGAGGACACGATCAGTGAGCTGTTCAATTCTCTGGATTCCATTGATGTCCTCCATGTGGAGACACATGGGGATAACCCGCACCAAGCGAAATTGATTGGACTAGCTGTAGGTTCCGCTGGAACCTATACGTTCATATCTCCAGAATTGCTTCATTCCGATGCTGCGGCTCCAGTGCGGGAATGGCTCGGTAATTCAGACCAGCCGAAGCGCGGGTATGATCTTCATCGTGTAGACCTGGCCCTCCATGCGCATGGCATTGAATTCGCTGGCGCGTCATTCGATGTACAGCTGGCGGCGTATTTGCTTGACCCAACAGAATCCAACCAGACGATTAGTGGACTCACGACCAAGTATGGTCTGCCGTCCCTCGTAGAGGATGACACGGTCATGGGCAAAGGCGCCAAGTACAAGGTGCCGGAAGTGGAGATCTTGGGCGATTTCCTGTGCCGCAAAGCTGCTGCAGTCGCAGCCATTATCCCACTTCAGGAGCAGGTGCTGGAAACCGATGAGATGAATTCGCTGTTCCATGAACTGGAGATGCCGTTGTCACGCATATTGGCAGACATGGAGAAACAGGGCATCAAGGCCAATACAGCCGATCTGCAGGCTTTGGGCAGTGAGTTTGAAGAACAGATCAGCAGATTGATGGCTGAGATCTACAAGCTGTCAGGAACGGAATTCAATCTGAATTCACCAAAGCAATTGGGTGAGATTTTATTTGATAGATTGGGCTTGCCTGTCGTGAAGAAGACCAAAACGGGTTATTCCACAGATGCGGAAGTATTGGAGAAATTGGCTCCTTATAATGATGTGGTCAAGCATATTCTGCAATATCGTCAGCTTGCCAAGCTGCAATCCACTTATGTGGAAGGATTGCTCAAAGAGATATCTGACCGGGATGGCAAGGTGCATACGTATTATCGGCAGACCATTGCTGCAACAGGGCGACTTAGCAGTCAATTCCCGAACTTGCAGAACATTCCGATTCGGATGGAGGAAGGTCGCAAAATTCGGAAGGTATTTGTTCCTTCCGAGCCAGGATGGTCCATTTTGGCGGCAGACTATTCCCAGATTGAACTGCGTGTACTGGCACACATTTCGGACGATGAGCGCTTGAAGGAAGCATTTGTCAACGATATGGATATTCATACGAAGACCGCATCGGATGTATTTGGCGTGAAGCCTGAGGATGTGGATGGAGATATGCGTCGTTCCGCCAAGGCAGTTAACTTTGGTATCGTTTATGGAATAAGTGATTACGGCTTATCACAGAACCTGCATATTACGCGTAAAGAGGCTGCGCAGTTTATTGATCAGTATTTTGAAGTATTCCAGGGTGTGCGCCGATATATGGATGACATTGTGAAGGAAGCTCGTCAGGATGGTTACGTTAAAACGTTATTGGAACGCCGTCGCTACCTGCCGGAGATTAATGCCAGCAACTTTAATTTGCGTTCCTTCGCAGAGCGTACGGCGATGAATACACCTATTCAGGGAACAGCCGCGGATATCATCAAGCTTGCCATGGTACAGATGGATGAAGCGCTTCGGGAACGCAAGTTGAAGAGTCGCATGTTGCTTCAGGTGCACGATGAACTTGTATTCGAAGTACCTGCCGATGAATTGGAACTGATGAAAGAATTAGTGCCTTCTGTCATGGAAAAAGCTTTGGAACTATCGGTTCCGCTGAAAGCCGAAGTCAGCTTTGGGGATAACTGGTACGAAGCGAAATAAATCAAGTGCTGCGCGGTTTTTCCGGTATTTTACAATAGACCTTTCCATGTTAGTGATATAAGAAAAGGGTCCCGCTGAGCGCCATCTTCCGTTATAATATAGGGGAGGTGAGAACATCATGCCGGAATTACCGGAAGTCGAAACAGTCAGAAGAACATTGAATCAGCTTATTGTAGGCAAGACCATTGATCATGTTACGGTTAGCTTGCCGCGGATTATTCAGCGGCCAGACGACATAGATGCATTTGCACTGGAACTCGCGGGACATACCGTAATTGGGGTGGAGCGTCGAGGCAAGTTTTTGCGTATTTTGCTGGATGGGCTGGTGCTTGTCTCCCATCTGCGGATGGAAGGAAGATACGGTGTGTACGAGCAGCATGAAGATGTGGAGAAACATACACATGTGATCTTCCATTTTAATGATGGTACGGAGTTACGTTATAAGGACGTGCGTCAGTTCGGTACGATGCACCTGTTCAATGCAGGTGAGGAACTGGTATCCAAACCTTTGCTGAAGCTGGGACTGGAGCCGCTTGACCCGGCCTTTACGTTAGCAGCGTTCCGAGAAGCAGTGGGCAAACGAACAACCAAAATCAAGGCTGTACTGCTAAATCAGGCATATGTGGTTGGTATCGGGAATATTTATGTGGACGAGGCTCTATTTCGCGCAGGCATCCATCCCGAGACCATCGCTAAGACACTGACCGAAGCTCAGTTAACGGTGCTCCATGAAGCGATTGTGGCTACGTTGCAAGATGCAGTGAATGCAGGGGGATCTTCCATCAAATCCTACGTGAACGGACAGGGTGAGATGGGGATGTTCCAGCATCAATTGAAAATCTATGGACGCAAATCGGAACCTTGTGCAACATGTGGTACGTTAATCGAAAAAACGGTGGTTGGTGGCCGTGGTACGCATTTTTGTCCGAACTGTCAGCCGCTGAACATGAACTGAATGAACGAAATGATGAAATCATAGCACCCTTGGATTCCTCCCTCCATATACTGATATGGCAGAAATAAGCGGGCGTATACCCATACTGGCATCTTCAGTTGGCACGAGTACCGCACAGAGGAGGAGTCCGGGGTGCTGCATCATTTTATTTCATTGCTGGCGCTTGCTTTAGCGCTTAGTTTAGATGGTTTTGGAGTCGGGATTACATATGGGTTACGGAGGACTAAGATTCCCCTGTTATCTATCGCTGTTATTTCGATCTGTTCGGGATTGGTTATTGCTTTGTCGATGCAAGTAGGTGTGCTGTTGTCCCATGTGGTGTCACCGGATATCGCTTCGATTGTGGGAGCCGTTATTTTGATAGGTATTGGTGCATGGTCACTGTTGCAACTTATTCGAAAGCAAGGCAAGGAACAGCTGGAAACAGACACTAGAGCGGGTGAGGGAACAGAAACAACGGTAACTGGTGTTAGAGAAGCCCAAAAGACGCTGACGGATTCAAAAGGCAGGAATCAGGTGCTTGCGCTGGATCTGGAGCAGTCGGCTTCAGGTGGATCGCTGGAACGCATGGTTTTTACATTGGAGCTGCGTAAGCTGGGGGTCGTCATTCAGATTCTTCGCAGTCCCTCCAAGGCGGATATGGATAACTCGGGAAGTATATCTGCCCAAGAAGCGATGTGGCTGGGTATTGCCCTGTCTCTGGATGCGTTTGGGGCAGGATTGGGAGCGGCACTTCTGGGATTCCCTACACTGTGGACGGCACTCATTATTGCGCTGTTTAGTGGAGCGTTTCTGTTACTTGGGATGAAAGTTGGACTGCGATTCTCAGCTCTGCGCTGGATGCGAAGACTGTCTATACTGCCAGCACTATTGTTAATGATTATGGGAATAATGAAGCTGTTATGAGGTGAAACGATGAATATAGGCTTAACCGGCGGGATCGCGACAGGCAAAAGCAGTGTTTCCGCCTATCTCGCCAGTAAGGGAGCGTTGCTCATCGATGCAGACGTTATTGCCCGGGAAGTTATGATGCCCGGGCATCCCGTGTTGGCCGCCGCTGTTAAGCGGTTCGGACAAGCCATACTGAACGAAGATGGAACACTGGATCGGAAAAAGCTTGGAAGTATTGTTTTTCAACAACCAGAGGAACGAAAGGCATTGGAGGCCATCACACACCCGGCGATTCGTAGAGAGATGCGTGAACGGGCTGCCGCATACGCATTGGAACATCCGGATAAACTTGTGGTATCGGATATTCCTTTGCTGTACGAATCGGGTCTGGAAGATGGTTTCGAGGAAGTCATGGTTGTATATGTTCCAAGATTAGTCCAACGAGATCGCTTGATGAGTCGGGATGGAATGACTGCAGAACAGGCTGAGGCTCGAATGGATGTACAGATGGATATTGAGCGCAAAAAGCAGCTTGCAGACATTGTCATTGATAACAGCGGCTTATGGCCTGCGACGGAGCAGCAAATTGACTCATATCTAAAGCGTAAGGGTTTGTTATGAAAATATTGCGCAAGAAACGTGTACTGTTGTTGATGTTTGTGTCCTTTGTATTGGTATTATTCCTGAATACAAACTGGATGGCATGGTTCTATCCGATTCATTATAAGGAAGAGATTCGTGCCCAATCCCAGAGCTATGAGGTTGATCCGTTTCTGATTGCTTCCATAATCAAGGTGGAGACCAATTTCAAGACAAGCAAGGAATCCAAACGAGGAGCCATTGGACTCATGCAGCTGATGCCGGACACGGCCAACTGGATACTGGAACAAGCCAAAATTCCCGACACTTCGCTGGAGGAATTGAAGCACGAGCCTGAACGAAATATTCAGTTAGGGACATGGTATCTGCGGAATCTGTCTGATCAATTCGATGGTAATGAAGCGGTGATGATCGCTGCCTATAACGCGGGTCCGGGCAAAGTGAACAGTTGGCTTAGAGATGGTGTATGGGATGGCTCATTCGATACGGTGAAGGATATTCCGTTTGGTGAGACGCGTCACTATGTACAAAGAGTCATTTACTATTATAATCAGTATGTAAAGATCTATAATACGTTCTGAATATATAAGTAGAAGCACAGAGCAGGCCGGTTGTTCACCGGCCGCTCCATGCTCCTCTGTGTAGCGTATTACGATGCAGATATTATTGGTATTGACCTGCCAATTGCTGTTCTGCAATTGTTACCAGACGCTTCGTGATGTATCCACCGATCGAACCGTTCTCGTAAGAAGTCATGTTACCTTGGTATCCGTCTTGTGGGATGCTGATTCCGAGTTCTTGAGCAACTTCGTATTTCAGTTGTTCGAGGGCTGCGGAAGCTCTAGTTACCACCAGGTTGTTGGAGTTACCGTTGCTTTGTGCCATTGCTGTTCACCTCCTCGCGGGTTGGTAAAAGTATTATGTGTCGGCAATGCATTTTTCATTACAAGATCAGTACAGGGAATATGTGGTAAAAAGTAAAACATGGGAAGTGATCTGATTTGAAATGTCCTTATTGCGCTTTTCTGGGCACCAAAGTCCTTGATTCACGGCCGGCCAATGAATCAAAATCGATTCGTCGCCGTCGTGAATGTGAGCAATGCGCCAGAAGATTTACAACGTTTGAGATGATTGAGGAAACACCATTGATCGTCATTAAGAAAGATGGCAGCCGGGAAGAGTTCAGCCGTGACAAGATTCTCCGCGGGCTTATTCGTGCCTGTGAGAAACGTCCGGTCTCTGTTGAGACGCTGGAGATGATGGTATCTGAAGTAGAGAAGTCTCTGCGTAATACAGCCGATGCTGAGGTCGAGAGTCGCCAGATTGGTGAGCTATTGATGGAGCAGCTGTTTCCAGTCGATGAAGTGGCGTATGTGCGCTTCGCTTCCGTGTACCGTCAGTTCAAAGACATCAATATGTTCATGAAAGAACTGAAATCCCTGTTGTCCAAAGACAATCTGGAGGATTAGTGAAGTGGGTAAAGGGAGAAGAGCAGTCTGGGGTTCCAGTCCGTATGTGCCAGTGAAATCGGTTGTTCTTCTCCAATCACTTTGGATCTTGAAAAAGTGATTGACAGCGAAAGCTGGATTTTATATGATATAGAAGTCGCTTGCGGAACGCAGCAGTGTTGGACAAGCTTATCAATTTCATATCCTGGGGCCTTAGCTCAGCTGGGAGAGCGCATCGCTGGCAGCGATGAGGTCAGGGGTTCGATCCCCCTAGGCTCCATAGTCAAGAACGCCATCACAATATTGTGATGGCGTTTTTTTGTTTTATGTTTCTGTGAATATGATTCTATGGTCGATTTTGTGTAAGCGCTTCAATCTATCGTGGACAAAAGAAACATACAGGTGATATATTGTTTCTGTAAGAAACGATATTATTTTTAACGCATATTATTTGATCACAGTAAATTAAATTATATGTGCCCAAGACAAAATATCTTATCTGAATGTTCTTGAACATTACGAAGGAGTGGGATAAATATGAGTAAAATCGAGACAACAATTGAAACCTTTGACAGTACTCGGCTATATTCGAGTAAGAATTTAGTTAGTGATGCGAAGGCAGCCGTGGTCATTGTTCATGGTCTATGTGAACATGCAGGGCGCTACGATTATGTGACCGAACAACTAAATAAACGTGGTTTTAATGTGTATCGCTTCGACCATCGCGGTCATGCCAGATCCGAAGGGCAGCGTACGTTCTACAGTGATTTCCACCAGATTATAGAGGATGTCAACGTTGTGGTGGAAAACGCATTGCAAGAGAGCGGCGATCTTCCGCTGTTTGTTATCGGGCATAGTATGGGCGGCTTTGCAACCTCATCCTTTGGAACAAAATATCCAGGCAAGGTTAAAGGCATCGTACTATCCGGAGCGCTCACTCGTTACAATACAAGAGTTGCCGGAGAACTGCCGATGGATCTTCCTGCAGGCACGTATTTCCCGAACGAGCTGGGCAGCGGCGTATGCAGCGATCCCGCAGTTGTATCCGCTTACACGAATGACCCGCTGGTTGAAAAGGAGATCTCTGTAGATTTATTTAACAGCTTGGGAAATGGCATAGCATGGCTCAAGGAGAACGCCAAGCAGTTTGTAGATCCCGTACTTGTTCTGCATGGGGCCAATGACGGGTTGGTCAGTGAACAGGATTCTCGTGACTTTTATGGGGATATCGCTTCAACTGATAAAACACTCAAAATTTATGCTCATCTGATGCATGAGATATTTAATGAACCGACTCGTGATGATGTTATTGAAGAAGCAATCACATGGATTGAAAAACGGATCTGATTTCAGTAGAGTAAGAGAGAGAATCTGAATATGAAAGGGATTACTCATGAAATTAGATTGGATGGGCGACCATCGGGAACTGATTGAGAAAATTATCAAATACGGCAATGCGTACTCGAACACCTATAAGCTGCAGCGAAGTTATGGTACGGACATGATGTTCTCGGCTTCACAGATTCAGACGCTGGAATACATTCTTGAAGCCGAGGACAAGGAAGAGAACATGTCGGAAATGGCCGTACGCCTGGGTGTAAGCCGTAGTACATTTTCCAAGAACGTGAAGAATCTGACGGAAAAAGGTCTGCTCGAAAAATTTCATTTAAGCGGCAACCGCAAAGACATTTACGTCAAACCTTCGGCGAAAGGACGCGACGTATATGCGAAGTACACCGAATTTGTGCGGGAGCTTTGCTTTGATGAGATTTTCAAGTACGCAGATCAGATTTCAGAAGCGGATAAGCAGAACTTTGTTCGCATCATGGATTTGTTTGCCGACGTGCTCGTCTGGTATGGTGAAAAAGAACAGGAAGCGCGCAAGTTAATCAGAATTGATTCCGATTCGCGCAGCGACTAGTTTCGAGATACACATACAGATTCAATCTGAAACACGAACTTTGAAATTAAGGCACCAGCCCATTCCCTCCGCGAATGTCCGTCATACAGTATAAAGTGCCTTGTGTTGAAATACTGTAGAACATTTGTTCAATAGGGAGTGGGATGTGTGAAATCATCAACAAAGCTTACCGGACGGGTTATTTATAAAGGAGATCCGGGATACGAAGCGGCGCGGAAGAACTGGGATCCGCATACCGACAAGTATCCTAAAGTCTTTGTATTTGCCCAAAAGACGAAAGATGTCTCCAATGCCATCAAATGGGCTCGTGAAAATAATGTACCGATCAGGCCGCGGAGTGGAAGACATGCGCTTGAGGTCAATCTTTCACAAGTGAATGGTGGAATTGTCATTGATGTAAGTGATCTGAATTCCATCAAGCTCGATAAAAAAAATGGAACCGTTGTTGTGGGGACGGGTAACCGAGTAGGGAGAATTGCGAATACCCTCGCCAAGCAAGGATTCATAGCTCCTTTTGGTGACAGCCCCTCCGTAGGGATCGGTGGAATTACGTTAGGTGGGGGAATTGGGCCTCTCCAGCGTACCATCGGTCTCATCAGTGATAACCTGCTTGAGGTGGAGATGGTGGATGCGAACGGAAAAGTGATACGGGCCAATAAAAATCGTAATGCGGATCTCTTTTGGGCCTCGCGGGGAGGCGGCGGTGGTAACTTCGGAGTATATACCCACTACAAATTCAAAGTGCGTCGTGCTCCAGCGAAGGCAACTGTATATAAGATTACCTGGCCATGGGCTCAATTCGAAAAGGTGCTCAAAGTATGGCAGAAGTGGGCTCCCTCTGTGAATACAAGATTGGGTAGCGAACTGTCCATCGGACCGAAAAAGGGTGGCAATGTTGTCATGGAGGGGCTGTTCCTAGGGTCAAAAACAGAGGCTCTCCGTCTATTGCAGCCGATTACAAGTGTTGGCACACCGACAAGCTCCATTGTTCGTTTGTTACCTTACACAGAAGTTGTGAAGTTCTTATTACAACCTGATCCGACCGAGACTCAACGGTATAGCAACCAGTTCTCGTCCGGTTTTGGACGAAAACCATTCCCCGACAAAGCCATCAAATCGATGCGATCATTCTTGGAGAACCTAGAAGAGGGACCAGGCGGATTCTATTTCCTCAACTGGGGCGGAGCGGTAAGTCGCAAATCACCTAGATCAACCGCGTTCTTCTGGCGCAAAGAGAAGTTCTATGTGGAATGGAACAGTACGTGGGTCAAACCATCCCATGCCGCTAAAAATATCGCACTCACTCGGAACACGCGTAAGAAGTTGCAACCATACATTGTGGGTTCCTATATCAACGTTCCGGATCAAGGGATCAAAAATTCCGGTTTAGTTTACTATGGAGCCAACTATGCCAGACTGCGCAGAGTCAAAGCCAAGTATGATCCGAAAAATGTGTTTAACAATCCGCAAAGCATCACGCCGGCTCGGAGAGCATAAAGGTAAAGCCATTCATTTTTACTAGCAGCTTGTGCTAATCAGAAGTGAAATTCATCTATGTACTACTAATAATAAAGACACGTCTTTTATGGCGTGTCTTTTTGATTTTTATGGTAGTATAGATGCCAAAACGATATATGAAACAATACAGTTGCTGTTCGTAACCCTTGAATGGAGGTTGGCTCATGTATGCACCGATCTTATCTACGAAATTAACCATTCCAGTTCAGCGCTCCCATGTAGTCGATCGTCCCCGCCTGTATGTCCGTTTGGACGAGGGGATGCAGGCTAAACTCATACTGGTCTCTGCTCCTGCAGGATCAGGCAAAACACTACTCGTCAATCAATGGGTTAAGTCTTCTTCAATAGATACAGCTTGGCTCTCGCTGGAAGAAGCGGATAACGATCCTTCACGTTTTTTGACATACCTATGTGCTTCGTTACAGACGATTGTCCCCCAACTTGCTGAAGGAATCATGGGATTTGTTCAATCTTCCGAGCCGCCACCGAGCCGCCACCGATCGAGACAATTATTACATGCCTCCTTAATGAAGTTTCTGAAATAACCGATCATTTTGTACTTGTTCTGGATGATTATCATCTCATGACTTCAGAAGTGATCCATCAAGCGCTTGTCTACTTACTGAGGCACATGCCCCCGCATATGCATATCGTCATGACTACGCGTCAGCAACCCAAGTTACCTTTGGCTCGACTGCGGGTTAAGGGGGAATTGATTGAATTACGTGGTAGTGATTTGCGTTTTACTTCTGCCGAAAGCAGTGAGTTTTTGGATCGGGTCATGAGATTGAAACTTTCAGAGGAACATGTTGCTCTCCTTGAAGAACGAACAGAAGGCTGGGTTGCCGGGTTGCAGTTAGCCGCCTTATCCATGCAGGGTTCTTCTGATCCGAATCACTTTATGGAAACGTTCAGTGGCAGGAACCCATTTGTCCTGGACTATCTAATGGAAGAAATATTACAAGGGCTAACCGAACAGGTACAGAACTTTTTGTTGAAAACGTGCATGTTGGATCGATTATGCGGTTCATTGTGTGATGCGATCTTTGATATAGGTGAACCAAAGGAACATGAATCATTTGATTTTACCGGACAGGACATGTTGGAGTGGCTGGAGCAAGCCAATCTTTTTATCGTTCCCCTGGACAATGAGAGGCGATGGTATCGTTACCATCATCTGTTTGCAGATTTATTGCGTAAAAGAGTACACCAGAATTCAAATTACGTCGGCACAGCGGAGACCGATCTGTCTGTTACTGAGATACATAAGCGAGCGAGCATCTGGTATGAGAAGCATCAAATGGAGCTGGAGGCTTTCAATCATGCTGTAGCTGCGGCAGATACTCATCGGGCATCGGATCTGTTGGAAGGTAAAGGTATGCCACTTCTTTTTCGCGGGGGTGCTGTTCCTGCGCTTCAATGGTTGAGTTCTCTATCCTCAGCAGAAATGGATTCAATACCTTCCCTATGGGTGATGCATGCCGCTGCGTTGTTAGTGTCAGGACATATGGTAGACGTGGAACCCAAATTGCAGTCTGCTGAACAAGCGTTACAAAATATGGAATTAGAACATACCGATTCTGATCTGATTGGACATATCGCTTCCATCCGAGCCACGCTGGCTGTCAGCCGGCACGATGCGGATACGATTATTACAGAGTCACTCCGAGCACTCCAATATTTGCATCCTCATAATCTGCCCATTCGTGCAGCGACAGCTTGGACATTGGGATATGCATACCAGCTTCAGGGAAAACGTGTGGAAGCCGAATTGTCTTACGAGGAATCATTAGCGAACAGTACCAAGATCGGACATCATACCATCACCATGATGGCGACACTGGGCTTGGGGAATATACAGGAATTCAACAATCAACTACATCTGGCAGCTGAATCCTATCAGCAGGTGGTACTTATGGCAGGTAAGCCACCGCTACCTATTGCATGTGAAGCCCATTTGGGTCTGGCGCGAGTGCATTATGAATGGAATAATCTTGATGTGGCGATGTTGCACGCTCAACAGAGTGTGCAGTTGGCACATCAATTTGTCCAAACGGACAGGGTTGTTGCAAGTGAGTTATGGCTCGCCCGAGTGACGCTTGCGAAGGCGGATCTTCATAAAGCCGCTATCATGTTAGATAGAATCAACGAAACGGCCCAACGGTTAAATTTTACAAAGGCGATCCCTGATATTACTGCTGCATACGTTCTTGTGCTCCTTCGTCAGGGCGATCTGAAAAAAGCAATGCGATTATCATGGGACAGAAATCATGCGCTTAGTCAGGCCAGAGTAATGTTGAGACAGGGTGCTACTATAGAGGCACTTGGTATTATGGAATCCTGTCTTCGCTTGGCCATAACCAAAGGCTTCAAGGATGAACAGCTCAAGGCAACAATCCTTCTAGCGGCTATCCATGAGGAATATGGAAATATAACAAAAGCTATCGAGCTCCTGACTGAGGCAATGATGATGGCAGAGCCAGCAGGCTTCATTCGTGTATTTGTAGACGAAGGTGTTGTTGTGCACAGTCTTTTGAAGAGGATGACAGCACGCGGTGAATCACGTTTATATCTGCTTCAATTACTGGCTGCATTTGAAGGTGAGGACAACAGAATAGAAATGATTTCCGAAGAGACAGATGTATATCCGAGCGTCTCTGAACTGCGAATTGATCCGTTAAGCGTGAGAGAGCTCGAAGTATTACATCTCATTGCACAGGGAAGATCCAATCGGGAGATTAGTGAGATACTTCATATTGCACTGCCTACCGTGAAAGGACATAACCGGATTATTTTTGACAAAATGCAGGTGAAGCGACGAACCGAAGCAGTGGCAAAAGCACGTGAATGGAAACTCCTATAACGGGTGTGTCCTTGAAACGATACTTTAGTATCTAGGGTCCGAACCCACTTCCCGATATACTCATGGCAAACAGGAACATGTGGGGGGAAAGATATGAGAGCTATCATATGTACGAAGTATGGATCACCAGATGTGTTGCAGCTTAAAGACATAGCGAAGCCATCACCCAAAGATCATGAGATTCAGATTAAAATACACGCAACAACTGTAACATCCGGGGACTGCAGAGTTCGTGGTTCCAATGTTCCGTTTCTGTACTGGGTACCGATGCGTCTTTTTCTGGGATTCCGAAAACCTCGAAATTCGGTCCTGGGCGTAGAGTTGGCAGGAGAAATTACGGCGATTGGCAAGGAAGTAAAGCAATTTAAGTTAGGTGATCAGGTGTATGCCATCAATGGATTGTCTTTCGGTGCCCATGCTCAGTATATATGTCTATCCGAAGAGGATCCAGTCGCTCTGAAACCGCTCAACGCAACGTATGAGGAAGCAGCAGCTATTCCGTTCGGTGGAACTACGGCCTTATATTTTCTGCGCAAAGGAAACATTAAACGGGGAATGAAAGTGCTCATCTATGGAGCTTCGGGAGCCGTAGGAACTGCTGCTGTGCAGCTTGCCAAATATTTTGGAGCAGAAGTAACAGGGGTATGCAGCACAACGAATGTGGAGTTCGTGAAGTCACTTGGGGCCGAGCATGTTATCGATTATATGAAGGAAGACTTTACAAAAACAAGTCAGCGGTATGATCTGATATTGGATGCAGTCGGCAAAGTCTCCAAAGGTCAGTGTCGGCACCTATTGGCACCTAACGGCACATATGTCACTGTTGAGGGGCAAGGCATCGCAAGGGTGACTGCAAAGGATCTGATACTTCTTAAAGAGTTGATGGAGGCTGGTGAGATCCAAGCAGTGATTGACAGACGTTATCCGTTGGAGCAAATTCCGGAAGCTTATCGTTATGTGGAAACGGGGCGAAAAAGGGGCAATGTCGTGATTACGGTCAAACATGAGAACTAATTGGCAGTGTGGCCTTTTTGAGTTGGAACGGAACCTAACGTCGCACAATTAGCCAACCTATTTGCAAACAGTCCTTATGAGATACACGAGGCCACCAAGTAACAGTGAATCTGAAGTGAACTTACTTTTCAAAGGGAACTAAAAACCGCCCTCGGTCATATGACCAAGAGCGGCTTCTTCCATGCCAATTATGCATGCCAGTTCAGGAGTATTAAGCTTTAACTTGTTCTCCAGCAAATACTTCAACGTTCATTGGAGCGGCCATGAATGCTGCTGCTTGTTGAACAAAAGCTTGGAAATGCGCGCTGGTGTTGTGAGAAGCTGTAGCAGCTTCATCTTTCCACAGCTCGATCATTGTGTATTGGTGTTCGCGTTCTGTGCTTTTTGCCAAGTCATAGCTAATGTTGCCTTCTTCTTGACGTGTTGCAGCGATCAGTTCTTTGGTTGAAGCGAGGAATGCTTGCTCTTGATCCGGTTTAACTTGCAGATGCGCGTGAATGATAATCATAATATATAACCTCCATATTGTGTTTGTTTGGAATGTGTTAAGAATGTATGCTTATTGACCAATATAATCGAGACTTACAGGGAAACAAGTCCCTGATATTATGCCCAAGTTGTGATGGTTTCTACAGGCAGACGGTAGGATGGGTGACCTTCTTTGGCCGATTTACCGATCGAGATCAACATAACGGGTTGATAACGCTCTTTGTCCATGCCGAATGCTTCTGCAATTTGATCTTTCTCATAACCACCAATTGGGTTGGTGTCATAACCATGCGCACGTGCAGCAAGCATCAATTGCATGGAAGCAAGGCCAGCATCGATCAGGTTAACGTCGCGAAGATCGGAAGCAGCCATCTTTTCGTAATAAGGCATTACGGTTTTGAGCTGCATATCCTTAATGTCTTGTGGCATGTAACCAAGTTCTACAGCTTTACCAAAAATCTCATCCATGTATTCAACGTTGTTCATATCAATAAATACGCCAATAACAGCGGCAGAAGTCAAAACCTGATTTTGATTGAATCTTGCAAGAGGCGCAAGCTTTTCTTTGCCTTCAGCCGTATCTACAACCAGAAAACGCCAAGGCTGCAAATTGATCGAAGATGGTGCACGGGAAGCTTCTGACAGAATTTCAGTCATTTCTTCACGGCTGATCTTCACTTCAGGATCGTAAAGTTTAACAGAACGACGACCGTAGGTGATTTCGTTAAAATCATTGGTTTTTTGGAATTTGCTTTGAATGGTACTCATGAATGGATCTCTCCTCTATATATGGGTTTAGAAATTGTTCTGCATACGTTCCAGGAAATCAGCGAGCGCTTGAACCTCGTCTTCACTGAAATCCTGCAAAATCTGATTGATAAAATTGGTCTTCTCAGCTTTGTAGCCTTCAATCTGCTTCCGACCGTGGTCCGTCAGACGAACAAAAGTGACCCGATTATCTTCGGGGTTCTTGCGTCTTGTAACCATCAGGTCTGCCTCAAGTTGCTTCAGGTGACGTGTAATGGCAGCACTATCTATGTTGATCATTTTTTGAAGCATAGACTGGTTAATCTCATCGACCTGATCGAGCTCATGCAGAATCTCAAACCGTGAAGAACTGATGCCAGTACAGCGTTCGAACTTTGGACTGATTTTGTTACCCAGCACGTTCAGCAGGTTGATGATCTGTTCTTCTTTGGAAACAATACGTGTCATGACTAGACCTCCCGGGTGAATCTGAATCATGAACAACGGCGTATGTTAACCAATAATTAAAGTTGCAGTATACAATGCCATTGCCTAATGATTATTTGGATGCTCTCGATCATTGATGTATCAATATTTGATGCCTCAATCATTGATGGCTCAATTAATATAGCATGCCTTTTATGATTTTGCAACAGGTTAGAAAATGTTGCTGATGCTGGCGCTTTTATCCCGCTACATATACATTGCAGTCCGTATAGGATGTCCAAATAGATAAGTTAATATTGATTATTTATGTTATTGAGAATTGTTATCAATCTATCTATAATTAACTGAAAGGCAAAAAAATATGGTTTAATCAGGTGATTATAGGGTTCGATCCAAACAGGGAGGTGACGTGAGCATGGAGGAAAATGATTGGATCAAACGACTGGAGCAACTACATTTCTCTGCTGTCCACGTCTGCCATTACTCTAGCAATCCGGGGGCCGTTCAGCGTCGGATCTGGAAGAGGTTCGCTATTTGCAGGGTTATCGCTGGCAAGGGATCTTTGTCTATGGATAACGTTGTACATACGGTGTCTCAAGACGAGTGGTTTTTGTTGAAGCCAGGCATGCATGTGGAGTTTCAGACAGATATGGGAGCACCTGTCCGATATCAGATCATTTTATTTTCCTGTGTTACACTTACCCGGCGTCGGAATGCTTGGCATACCGAGGCATTTGATCTCCCTGTGACGGGCAAGCTTAATATTCCTTCCAATACACGTGATATTCAGGAGATGATGGATACCCTGGTGAGTGGAAAGCACTCCATCACGAGTTTGGAAAAGACGCGCAGGAAACATCTTTTGCATCAGTTGTTGATTCAATTAATGATGCACGTGAAAGAAGCAACTCCAGCTGTAGCAGGGATGGATCTGGCACTTGAATATATGACGCATCAGTATATGGAAGACATTCGAATTGATCAGATGGCCCGCATGGCAGGGCTTAGTGTGAATCATTTTATAAGAACATTCAAACGGCAATTAAATATGACCCCGATTGAATATATACTGAAACTACGTATGGCGAAGGCCAAGCAGCTGTTATTTTCTTCAGATAAAATCAAGGAAATTGCGGAGCAAGTGGGTTATAAGGACGAGCACTATTTCAGCAGAGTCTTCAAGAAAAACGAAGGAATCGCCCCAACGTTGTATATGAAAAATAAAGTGAATCGCATTGCGACCTTGTATTACGGGTTGGACGATTATGTGATAACGCTCGGTTTGAGGCCAGTATCTGCTTTATCCTATGGTCAGAGAGTGGCTCGTCATGTTGCCATACCTGCGCTTCAGGCACACAGTCATCAGGGACTTATCCTGGATAGCTTCAACCAGAACTATGATGATTTGAGGCGAGTCCAACCGGACCTAATCATTACAAGTGATCGTTTGGAGCCAAATGACTCCCTCCATCGTATCGCGCCTACCACCATGCTGGAGCACACCAACCATTTTGGCGAGAGGCTTCTGTATATGGCGGACATTATGGGCCGCACCGAACAGGCTGTACAGTGGATTGAACAGCATGCTGAACTGAGCCGGGTTCTTCGAGGGCGCATTCAATCGAGGTGGGGGAAACAGAGTGCCATGTTCATCCGGGTGACTTCTCATTTCTATCGAATGTATGGGTTGAATAACCAGACAGGGGCCCTGTTGTATGATGATCTGGGATTTTATTTGCCTCGTGATTTTCCGAAACAACAGTGGGCTGTAGAGAGTAAAGTTCGCAATTTGCAGTTATACGACGCGGATCATGTGTTTGTAATGGTCGATCCCACAGAAGAGGCACGTGCTCAACTGAGGCAATTACAGCAATCCAGGGCATGGTTGGCATTAAAGGCTGTTCAAGAAGGCCATGTATATAATGCAGGAGATATTTTCTTCAAAACGCTGGGTCCAACCGGACGCATGTGGGCCATGCGATATGTGGCAGAGCAACTTGGGGTTACCTTACGGTGATATTGTGCAAGAGAAGAGAGTGGAATAATCCATGGTAAGCCTGTTCGCTTTTCCCTACTATAGTGATAATGATTATTATTATTAAATAGTAGAGGGGATTTACTACAAATGGTAAGACAGAGAGCAGCAACGATGATACTGTTGGCCCTGCTTATGCTCGTTCTGACGGCATGTGGCAAGGACACAGAAGTAACGGAAGCAACGCCTCCGCAACAGGATACACCTGTGGAAGAGAGTGGTACGCAAACGATTGAGCATCTTAAAGGAACAGCGGTTGTACCGCAAAAGATAGAGCGCATGGTGGTATTATCTGCTGCTTACATCGATCACATGTTGACGATTGGTGAGAAACCAGCAGGCGTTAATGTAGAAGTTCGTTACGGAGGAGATTATTTGCCTTACCTTGCAGATCAGCTTGCCGGCGTTCCAACGGTAGGGTCGGCAGACAGTCCTAACCTGGAGGCTATCCTTCAGATTGATCCGGATGTCATCGTTATTGAGAGTCGAACTGCGGAGAGTACGTATGATCAGTTGGAGAAAATTGCTCCGACGATTGTACTTGGTACTGAATGGCTGGATTATGCTAATGATACAACGTATTGGACACAGGATCTGTTGACCATTGCCGAGATGTACAACAAAGTGGATCTGGCAAAAGAAAAGATAGTCGAGGTAGAGCAGCAGGCGAAGCAACTAAAGGCGGAGATCGAACAACTGGATCAAAAAAAGTTGGCTTATCTGCGTGTAAGAGAGAAGACCTTGCAAATTTACGCGGCAAAAGGACATCCAACCAACACACTTTTGTATCATGATCTTGGATTTGTGCCAACGGCTGTGACACCTGCCGAACAACGTGAGGACCTGTCCATGGAGAAAATTGCAGATGTGGATGCTGATTTCGTAGTTCTGGAGATTGACCCGAATGCCGATGAGTATTTAAACAATATCAATGCAAGCTCACTCTGGAAGGGAGTACCTGCTGTTGGGGCAGATCAGGTCTATACGACAGACTCGTTCTGGTTGTTTAAGGGCTGGGGAGCCATTGGGCGAAGCGAGATTATCAACGAAGTTGAAGACATGATTCAATAGATGAGACGTTATCCAAGACATGACTATTTAGAGATGACGGAAGCATTACAGCAATTTTTTGTGACGACGATTCGTGCGAATTGCGATGATTCCAAGTATCCCTACCGTGTGAAGGATCTGCTGAATGAAGAGAAACGAAACTCGATATTGCGTGAACAGGCTATGCAGCAAGGGCTTCAACTGGGCGGCAGAGGAAGTGCGGCCGTCGGTACACTTTTTGCCAAACGTTACTCCGTATTCGTTATGTCCGTAATCTCAGCATTCAGTCTATACGATACGATACTTAGCATTGCAGACGATGATGTGCGGTTTGAATTGAATGGAGCAGGTGGCATGCGATATGCGACTCGGCTGGAGAGAACCTCTCTGGAGGCTGAAGATCCTGTTCAGCGCAGGTCAGAGAGTGGCTTGCTCAAGAAAAGAGTGCTGCTACATCTGGAACCTGTCCTGCGAGCGGTAGCCGTCGGTACAGGAGCGAGCGATAAGGTCATGTGGTCTCTGGTTGCGCATAATGTGCAACAATTGTATGCACGTATGATCAATGATCAGAGCATATGGAAGACAGATGAACGGCTTGCAAAGATTCAAGCAGATCAAAGCCTCTGGCTGGATCGGCAAAACGATAATGCATGTACATGTACATTTGCCAATGAGCTACAGCACTTCGAACATTCCGGGTGGCAGGGACCGCCGTTCCTGATACGCCGATATTGTTGTTTGGCATATCAGGTTGGGAGCGGCAGTCACGCACATGCATATTGTAACAGTTGTCCAAAGCTGGATTCGGAATCCCGATTGCGCAAACTTCTCCAGCAGTGAACAGACACTCTTGTACCGCATGGTACGAATCTGTTTCAGACAATCCATGTTCTCTTCGGTTTCCAGTGGATAGAATCTGTGATCGACAAGCTACACAACCTGCAGCGGCTTGAGCCAGCGTCTGCAGGTTTGTTGGCTTTGTACAGGGTCACGATACCTTTGCATTGAGGGATAGTATTCGCTATACTTCAAGCTATTGATCAATTAATCACTAACTATTGGAGGACGGATGATCATGGCTAAGGATACAGCAGCGTCAATTAACCGGCGAAATGATATTATCTCTGCAGCGATTGAGGTCTTCGCGGAAATTGGCTATTATCGTGCAACGACAGCCCAAGTGGCTGAGAAAGCACAGATCTCACAACCGTATATATTTCGTTTTTTCAAGACCAAAGAAGCGCTATTATTAACTGCACTTGAGGTCTCGTGGACTCGGGTGATTGAATCGTTTCGAAGTGTAGTGGAGAAGGCGACACCAGATCAGTTGGAGAATGATCTCATTGAAGCCTACGATAAGATTCTGGAATCTCACAAGAACGAAATCTTGCTTCAGATGCAGGCGCAAACGATCCGGGAAGAAGTTATTCGTCAGGCCATGCAAAAAGGCATGAGTGATGTAAGAACCATGGTACTGGAAGCTTTCACAGTTGCAGGAATTGCTGAACCGCTGAAAAGAACAATGATTTTCCTGGCGATCGGGATGTTGTGTAATATATCTACTGCACTGGATATGCCGGAGCTGAAGGATCGATAGAGAGGGAGGGAAATTCCCTTTTTAAATTTTAGTTATTGATCAATCACTAAATATGGTTTATATTATTTTCAGGTAAGTAATTGATCAATAACTAAATGGATGGAAGAGGTAGATATACGATGAAAAAAGCTATTGTGATTGGAGCCACAGGTGGAACAGGTGCAGCGGTTACGGAGGAATTGATTAGAAGAGGAATTTCTACGATCGCATTTGGGCGCTCCCGTCAAAAACTGGAGCAAATTGCGGTAAAATTGGGATCTCCGGATCACCTGCATATCGCAGTTGGAGATGCATTTCGGTCGGATGATATTATTGCTGCTTCCCAGGGTACCGATGTCATATTTCATTGTGCGAATGTGCCTTATAACGAGATGGAGAGCAGGCTGATTCCGCTCGGCGAATCTGTGATGACGGCGGCAGAACACTTGGGGCTGAACGTGGTTGTAATAGACGGAATCTATCCCTATGGCAGAAGACAAATGAAGGAAGTAACGGAAGAACATCCGAAACAGCCACATACCCGTAAAGGCAAGACACGACTTGCCTATGAACAGATGTTATTCAGCACAAGATGGAGCAGAGCTCAGGTGATGATTGTTCGCTTGCCAGACTATTATGGCCCAACGGCCAATCAGGCTTCCTATCTGGGTTCAACACTTGAAGCGATAGCAAAAGGAAAGATGGCTTTTTTTATCGGGAATATGAAGGTACCCAGAGAGTACATCTATTTACCGGATGCTGCGGTCATGGTGGTGGAGCTGGCAAGCAGAGAGACGACGTATGGACAGAACTGGAACATTCCTGGATCGGGGATCATCTCGGGTCATGACATCGTGCGATTGGCACAGAAGGTTGCGGGAAGAAACAAACCTGTGATGGCGTTAGGAAGAGTGGGATTGTCGTTGATTGGACTAGGTGTACCCGTTATGAAAGAAATTGTAGAAATGTTATATCTGACCGAGGAACCGCTGGTTTTGAGCAGACAGAAGTATGAGGAACGTATTGGCCCGGTTGTGGCAACCTCTTTTGAAGAAGGAATTGCTTTGACGATTAAAGAGCTGCAAGGAGAGTAGAAGGGAATATATTTTTTAGATTAAAGTAATTGATTGATCACTAACCAATTGACATGTTTAGGCTTAATAATAATGTGCGCACAAAGCTAGTCCAGGGCATAAAGTGTACTATTGTAAAATGCGGAGAATTGACGTGGTGTACAAGGAGGGGGGGATTTTCTTGTGAGCGATATGTCTAAAAAGAAACGCAAAATTTCCTCAATCAGTAAAGTTAAACGGAAAGGAAAAAAATCAAAAACGCACACCATCCCAAAGAAGAAGGGTAAATCTTGTAAGAAAAACAGACGTAAATGTAAAAAAAAGAAAAGCCACAGGAATCCTTTCCTTCGCGGCCCACGGGGGTATCGGGGAATGAGGGGATTCACCGGAGCAACAGGAGCTACTGGGTTAACCGGAGACCCTGGGTATCCCGGCATATGGGGAGCAACCAATTTAACAGGACGGACCGGAGTAACTGGAACCACGGGAATTACCGGAATAACTGGAGTCACAGGTGCAACAGGAGCTACCGGACTGATGGGCACCACAGGTGTGACTGGAACTACAGGATTTACAGGTCCGACCGGTCCAACGGGTGAGGCGGGAGCAACTGGATCTACAGGAAGCACAGGAGTTACAGGTGCAACGGGTACAGGATCGACTGGAGTCACAGGAACAACCGGCGCAACAGGAATTACCGGATTTGGTGTTACAGGCGTGACCGGGGCTACAGGAAATATAGGTATAACCGGCTTTACGGGCAGCACCGGATTTACAGGTCCAACTGGAGTTGCTGGGTTAGCTGGGGCTACTGGAGCAACTGGTCCGACTGGAATTGGTGTGATGGGACTAACTGGATCTAGTGGTGAAACAGGACCAACAGGTACAACCGGATTAACTGGTATTACTGGATTTACAGGTAGCACAGGTGCGATCGGAGCAACTGGTGCCACTGGCACAACCGGAGTCACAGGTACGACTGGTGTGTCAGGACCCACTGGGGATACAGGAGTAACGGGAACTACCGGTACCACAGGAATAACTGGCGTTACCGGAGCAACTGGTGCCACTGGAGAGACGGGTCTAACTGGGAACACCGGCACGACAGGACCGACCGGGGCTACTGGAGAAACGGGGACCACCGGAGTTACAGGTGCTACAGGATCTAGTGGGGCGATAGGGGCAACGGGAAGTACAGGTACAACCGGCGTTACTGGCATAGCAGGTACGACCGGTACTACGGGAGTTACAGGAATTACTGGAGCAACTGGAACTACTGGAGATACCGGTCCAACAGGGGTCACAGGAACGACAGGTGTGACGGGATCAACTGGCGCAACTGGAGAAACGGGGATTTCAGGTGCAACCGGAGTTAGTGGCACAACAGGAATTACCGGAGCTACCGGAATTACGGGTGCTACAGGAAACACCGGGACGACAGGTGTAACTGGAGAAACAGGGTTCACAGGACTAACGGGAGTTACCGGCCCAACAGGAACGACAGGATTAACAGGGGTAACCGGAATCACCGGGGAGACCGGAGCCACAGGGATTACAGGTACAATTGGACTAACTGGCATTACTGGAACCACGGGTATCACAGGCGTGACCGGAGTTACCGGACTGACTGGTGTCACTGGGGAAACGGGTCTAACAGGATTCACAGGCACGACAGGAGCGACGGGACCGACTGGGGCGACTGGAGCAACTGGAGCAACCGGAATTACAGGTATCTCGGGAGTGACTGGCGTAACCGGAACGACGGGAATTACGGGAGCGACCGGGGCCACTGGTGTCACTGGAGAGACGGGGCTAACAGGAGTCACAGGTGTAACGGGCTCAACCGGTTCGACTGGCCCAACAGGAGAGACAGGACTAACAGGAGAGACAGGACTAACAGGTATAACTGGAAGTACGGGTGCGACGGGAACAACTGGTGTTACAGGTGCAACCGGAGTTAGTGGCACAACAGGAATTGCTGGTGTAACTGGCGCGACAGGACTCACCGGGGCTACTGGTTCAACTGGTAATACCGGAGCTACTGGCATAACCGGGGTCACCGGCGAAACAGGGCCAACCGGTTCGACTGGCTTAACTGGTGTTACGGGTACAATTGGTGTGACCGGAGCAACAGGCCTCACTGGAGAGACCGGAGCTACAGGTCTGACGGGAAATACAGGACCAACGGGTGACACCGGATTTACGGGTCAAACAGGTGAAACAGGAATAACTGGAGTTACTGGCCCTACTGGAGCAACCGGAGCTACTGGAGATACAGGTCCAACAGGGGTCACAGGTACGACTGGTGTAACGGGACCAACTGGCACTAGTGGTATAACGGGAACAACTGGTATTACGGGAGTAACCGGAGCAACAGGTGTCACTGGAGAGACGGGTTTAACAGGAGGTACAGGTGCAACTGGTATTACAGGTGCTACGGGTGCGACTGGACTAACTGGTATTACCGGAACCACGGGTACAGCTGGTGTAACGGGCCCAACAGGTGCCACTGGAGCAACAGGAAGTACAGGTGCCACGGGAGTAACCGGAACAACTGGTGTCACTGGAGAGTCGGGTCTAACAGGATTCACAGGCGCGACGGGACCGACGGGATCGACTGGGGCGACAGGAGCAACCGGAATTACAGGTATCTCGGGAGTGACTGGCGTAACCGGAACGACAGGTGTTACTGGAGAAACAGGGTTCACAGGACTGACGGGAGTGACCGGGGCCACTGGTGTTACTGGGGAGACCGGTCTAACAGGAAACACAGGTGTAACAGGCCCTACCGGTTCGATTGGCCCAACTGGTGAAATAGGACCAACCGGCACGACTGGTTTAACTGGCGTAACGGGTACAATTGGTTTGACCGGAGCAACAGGCGTCACTGGAGAGACGGGTCTAACTGGGAGCACAGGAGCCACAGGAATTACTGGTGCAACCGGAATTACTGGAGATATAGGTCCAACAGGGGTCACAGGTACGACTGGAGTGACGGGCTTAACTGGCGCAACTGGAGAAACGGGGATTTCAGGTGCGACCGGAGTTAGTGGCACAACAGGAATTACTGGAGCTACCGGAACTACGGGGGCTACAGGAAACACCGGAACGACAGGTGCGACTGGAGAAACAGGAAGTACAGGTGCAACTGGAGAGACGGGGCTAACCGGAGTCACTGGTGTCACCGGGGTAACGGGTCTATCCGGGGCCACAGGTGTAACGGGCTCAACCGGTTCGACTGGCCTAACAGGAGTGACAGGACTAACAGGTATAACTGGATCTACTGGAAGTACGGGTGCGACAGGAACAACTGGTGTTACAGGTGCAACCGGAACTACTGGAGATACGGGTCCAACAGGGGTGACGGGCTCAACCGGTTCGACTGGTCCAACAGGAGAGACAGGACTAACAGGTATAACTGGAGTCACTGGAAGTACGGGTGTGACAGGAGCAACAGGTGTCACTGGAGAGACGGGTCTAACTGGGAGCACCGGTCCGACTGGAGTTACTGGTATAACCGGTCCGACAGGCACTACAGGACTAACAGGGAATACTGGTGAAACAGGACCAACAGGTACGATTGGGGCAACGGGTATCACGGGAGTTACTGGTGCAACCGGAACTACTGGAGCTACAGGTCCAACAGGGGTGACAGGTACGACTGGAATGACGGGCTTAACTGGCGCAACTGGAGAAACGGGGATTACAGGTGCAACAGGAGTTAGTGGCATAACAGGAATTACCGGAACGACAGGTGTAACTGGAGAAACAGGGTTCACAGGACCAACGGGAAGTACGGGTACTACGGGAGCTACTGGTGTAACGGGCACAACTGGCATCACAGGGGAAACAGGTCTAACAGGAATTACTGGTCCAACTGGTGTTACGGGATTAACTGGAGCCACGGGCACGACAGGCACGACAGGACCAACAGGACCAACAGGACCAACCGGAGCCACTGGTGCGACTGGCATAACCGGAGTCACAGGTACGACTGGAGTTACAGGAGCAACGGGGAGTACGGGTTCCACAGGAATAACTGGCGTAACCGGGCCGACTGGTGCTACTGGAATTACTGGCCAAACTGGTGTGACAGGATCAACCGGAGTTACTGGAGTTACGGGACCAACCGGTGCGACCGGAGCCACTGGGGAAACAGGTATAACAGGGGTTGCAGGAACGACTGGGGCGACCGGATCTACGGGAGTTACTGGCGTAACCGGCTCGACTGGAGAGACGGGTGCAACAGGCGTTACTGGCACGACAGGTACAACCGGAGTCACAGGTACGACTGGTGCTACAGGGGCAACCGGTCCAACGGGTATTACTGGTGAAAGAGGAACAACCGGCACGACCGGCGTAACTGGCATTACGGGTGTGACCGGAGCTACTGGAATTACAGGTGCCACCGGCACAACTGGCCAAACTGGTGAGACGGGTCTAACAGGGGTCACAGGTACGACTGGTGTGACGGGACCCACCGGGGCTACTGGAGCAACGGGAACTACGGGAGTTACTGGCGTAACCGGCGCGACTGGTGCCACTGGCATAACCGGCACAACTGGCGTAACTGGTGTTACGGGTACAACAGGTACGACTGGAGCAACGGGAACTACGGGTATCACAGGTGTGACTGGAGCAACAGGAACCACGGGTATTACAGGAGAGACGGGTGTAACAGGCGTTACCGGCCCGACAGGTGTAACGGGACCAACCGGCACTACTGGAACAGCAGGAACTACGGGAACCACGGGTATTACTGGCGCGACCGGAGCAGCTGGGGCTACAGGGCTCACAGGTGTATCAGGAGCCACAGGCACAACAGGAATTACGGGTATCACGGGGGTGACTGGAGCTACGGGCCCAACTGGGCCCAACTTTGCAACACAAGGGTTCTCGGCCTTCCTGGCTACACTCTCTACAACAACAAGCACACAGTTAACCAACTGGACGACCGCGGCTCCCTATTACGGTAATGCCAACTTCAATGCAACAACAGGAAATTATACCGTCCCGGTAACAGGAAGATATTCGATTGTGGCCACGATCAATTATGCAACGACCGCAGCGATTGCTCTTTCCCTGGGTGCTGGGGTTAACCCAGCCTTTCTTGTACAGAGAACATCACCTACGGTAACGACGCTTGTTAGTGGTTTGTTGCCCGTCCTAAACGTCGCGATTACGCTACTTACACTGCGGGCAGTGCTGGGAAGCGGTTCAGTGACTTTGGCAGTGGAAGTCGCACTGAATGCGGGAGATGTGATTGGACTGTTCTATGCAGCAAACGGGCTGACGATTACGTTGAACCTGGGCAGTGGTGCTACGAATGGCATTGTGTGGTCTGTGCATGAGATTACCTAAAAATACTTCTTAACGGACTGTGCCTATGGACAAATTCGCAAAGTTGTAATAAGTTAGTTTGAAGATATTCGAAATATCTTTCAGAAATTGGACTAACAAGTGAGGTGGATTTCATGATTCCTATTTTGGGACGCATTAACGAATTAAGTCGAAAACAACGCAGCAGCGTCGGTTTGACGAAAGCAGAACAGAGCGAGCAGCATGAGCTTAGAAAACAATATTTGCAGGCTATTCGAGGTCAGGTACTGACAACCATGCTGGCAGTATCCGTTGTGGACCCGCTGGGTCATGATGTGACCCCTGAGAAATTAACTAATGAAAAATTGCAGCGCCGTGAACAGGCCGGCCAATAGCATTCCATTAATAAGACAGACCAAGGATACATCTTGGTCTGTCTTTTTTATTTTCTGTAAAGCATCCATCTAGAAGAAAGCTCATCAAAGAAGAGGGTACCGCCCAGTTAGGATTTCGTGTGAATTAACAAGCATGTTAGATATTTTTAGTTTTGATGACAATAAAGCTACCGCGAACTTCAAATCATCCCCGATAACTCATATAATAACGCTAATATATGTCATGATTACAAGTGGGAAACAGAATTTTCTTCATATAACTAACAAGAAACTAACATTAAATAATTTTAAAAAAAGTTCATATGTGTCCTTGAAAGGGTTGATGAATCATGAGCTTGGAAGCTTTGAATGAACGTGTGAAGAAAGATCTAGCTTATTTGTCATTTGGTGGTTCGAACTGGGTACGCCCAAGAGAACATTCGGATGGTCATGTCTATGATGTCGTCATTGTGGGTGGAGGTCAGAGTGGATTAGGGGCGGCATTTGGACTTCTTCGTGAACGAATCTCTAATATTCTCGTTATTGACGAGAATACCTCAGGCCTTGAAGGGCCTTGGGAGACTTATGCGCGTATGGTTACTTTGCGCACACCCAAGCATCTGACTTCCATCGATCTGGGTATTCCTTCGTTAACCTTTCGCTCATGGTGGGAAGCGCAGGTGGGGCCCGAAGGTTGGGAAGAGGTAGACAAGATCCCGCGTAGAGACTGGATGAATTATTTGCGGTGGTATCGGGAAGTATTGAATCTGCCTGTTCTTAATGAGATAGAATTAACGCTTGTTGAGCCTATGGAGTACGGAATACATCGACTTCATGTGAACAAGGCAGGAACTCAGAAGGATGTCCTACTTGCTCGCAAAGTCGTCCTAGCTACGGGAATACAAGGTGGCGGCGAGTGGCATGTACCTTCCATGATTGCTGACAGATTACCTCGGGAGTTGTATGCCCATACGTCTGAAGCGATTGATTTTGATCGGTTAAAAGGTAAAAGAATTGCTGTGCTTGGTGGTGGTGCTTCTGCTTTTGACAATGCGAGCTATGCCCTTGCCACAGGCGTGGCGGAAGCTCATGTATTTGTACGGCGGGAACAGCTGCCTAGTGTTAATCCCATTCGTCAGATGGAACAATCCGGTATGATCGAGCGTTACCACGCTCTTCCGGTTGCTGATAAATATAAAGTGATCTCTCATTTCTTCAAATTCAATCAACCACCAACCAATGATACGTTTAATCGTGCGGCAGCCTGGCCTGGTTTCGAGCTGCATTTGAACTCTCCATGGCTAAGTGTAGAAGCATCCGATCATGGAGCGATTGTGCATACCGCACAGGGAACATTTACGTTTGATTTTCTGATTATTAGCACGGGTCTGCTTAGTGATCCGGCTCTCCGTCCTGAACTGAAGCTTGTGGAGCCATTCATCGCGCGTTGGGAGGACTGTTATCAGGCTCCGCCAGAACATCGCAATGCATTACTAGATGCACATCCATACCTGAGCTCCGGGTTTGCGATGACGAGCAGGAGCGAACAGGGTGAGAAAACGTTGCATGGACTGTTTGTATTCAACTACTCTGCACTTGCCAGTTGTGGTCTGTCGGCCTCGGCAATATCGGGGACCAAGAGTGCGGTGCCCAAACTGGTCTCTGCCATAGCGGATCAGTTGTTCCTCGATGATCGGGAGGTTATTCTGCAACAATTCTATGCGTATGAAGAAGAGGAATTTACGGCTACATGGGTGAAAAGTGGTGCCCTCGGCTAAATGAATACACTCCATAAGTTAGTGAGCGTGTGGCATCTGATGCTGCACGTTTTTTTATTTTTCACAGGATGAAGGTTACACTTGCCTCTAATTTGTTGTAAAATGTCGGTTGGAACATGTTAAAGGCAGGGATAATAGATGAATGTAATGAACTATGAGCAATTTAGAGCTCATTTGAAGAAAGCGTCGCGTAAACGAAATGTACCTTTGATTAAAATCGTTGCATTTCAGGAGAGATACATGAAGATTGAAGAAGTTCAATTTTACGATGTGGAACAAAATCATATGAGTGTTCAGGCCTGCAATACGTTGTGGATGCATCTGGAGAATAAATCTTTCCGTAATATGGTGTCCCAACATTTGCAGTTTTATAGAGATATGGAGAATCTCGGTCGGCATTCCTTTGAGAATCTGATCAAAGAACTATATGATACGTCTGTTCCTGTGCAGCTCGATTACAATCCTGCTGATTATTACACCTCGGGGCAATTGGCTGAGATTCTGGTCATGGATGAGGAGCGATTGATAGAACAATTGGAGATGGGCCGCTTCAAGGGGGCTTTTATTAATGAAGAAGGCAAATGGCTTAAACCCAAGCCGGATGCAATGGTTGTAGAGTCATAAACGCGCATGAAATTCCTATGAATAGTTAAATCCTGCAACGCCGCGCTTGAAGCGCCGGATGCTGCAGGATTTTTAATGGATATGAAGCGCACGGAATGACATCTTTATGGACAGGGAAACTTCGTTCAATGAATACTCAAGTCTCTGACGAATCGTAAATCCATCTTTACTTGGATTAGGAGTCCCGGCGATCGGAACGAGGCTCGCGGGCCCGAATAATATTGATTAGTGCGGAAGAGTATGAGTTACGTGAGTCGAAAGTTGCGGGTTTTTGAATGTTTTTAAATTGTTTTGAATGAAAGTGGTTGTTTTTTGAGGGATTTATGATACTATAGAAGCAGTTGGAGGAATGAAGATGCTGACTGAAGAACGATATGCTGCAATTATAGAGCGCTTACATTTACAGGGAATTGTGAAATTACAAGAGCTTGTTGATGTGTTAGGTGCGTCTGAATCAACGATTAGACGTGATTTGATTGATCTGGAGAGTCGTCAGATGCTCAAACGCATCCACGGAGGGGCCGCTCTGGTGAATGAAAAAACGCTAGAACCGGGCATGGAAGAAAAAACGTTCAAAAACATTCAACAAAAAATAACGATTGCCCGTTTGGCTGCACAGGAGATTGAAAATGGCGAATGCATCTATCTGGATGCAGGTACGACAACGTTAGCCATGATTCCCTTTATTGAAGCCAAGGACGTAACGGTTGTTACCAACGGACTTTCACATGTTGAAGCATTGGTAAGCAAGCGCATTCGCAGCTACTTGCTTGGAGGTATGATGAAAATTCATACCAAAGCAGTCATTGGCAGTATTGCATTGCAGAACATGGATAATTTCCGTTTTGATAAATGTTTTCTTGGAAGCAATGGAGTGGACCCCGAAATGGGGTATACAACACCTGATCCCGAGGAAGCCTTGATTAAAAGGCGTGCACATCAATTGTCGGGAAAATCTTATGTGCTGGCTGATTCCAGCAAAATAGGGGAAATTACTTTTGCCAAATTGTTTGATTTGGAGGAGGCCGATTTGATTACCGAGCAGATGCCAGAACACTGGCGGCCTGGAATCGCCCAGAAAACTAAAATAATTGAGGGATAACGATGATATATACGATAACACTTAACCCGTCCATTGATTACATCGTGGAAGTGGATGAGCTGAAGCTTGGCGGATTGAATCGAATGAATCGGGATTTGAAGCTCCCTGGTGGCAAAGGCATTAATGTCTCTCGCATCCTGAATCAACTCGGGGCAGATAACACGGCTATTGGTTTCCTTGGTGGATTCACGGGACGTTTCATTAATGACAAGTTGCATGAAGATAACATCCGAACAGACTTTGTTACGATTGCAGATGATACCCGCATTAACATTAAGCTGAAGCATGGAGAAGAGACAGAGATTAATGGTCTTGGACCTGCAATAAGCGCAGAAGAGGCAGATCAGTTGCTACGCAAATTATCTTCATTGCAAAAAGGAGATATTGTCGTTCTGTCCGGAAGCGTACCACCTTCTCTTGGATCGGATTTCTATGATCGTCTCATTAAAGTATGCAAGCAAACGGGTGCCGAATTTGTAATTGATACGACTGGACCTGCGCTAATGGCAGCTCTAGAACATGAACCATTACTGGTGAAGCCGAATCATCATGAGCTGGCTGAACTGTTCGGTGTAACCATTGAGACACGCGAGGAACTGGTGTTATACGGGCGTAAGTTGCTTGAAGCTGGTGCTAAACATGTGTTGATCTCCATGGCAGGCGAAGGTGCATTATTCATTACCAAAGCGGAAGTTCATCATGCAAATGTTCCTAAAGGTACCGTGAAAAACTCGGTCGGTGCCGGAGACTCCATGATTGGCGGATTCGTAGGTACCTACGTCCTGAACGGGGACCTGCTGGAAGCTTTCCGGACAGGGGTTGCATCCGGAAGCGCGACTGCGTTCTCCGATGACCTGGCAACACGTGAACGGATTGATGAACTGCGCAATCAAGTAACCATTACGGCGATTTAGTTTAACGCTCACATAAAATTAATTTATTGTAATTGTAATGTAGTGCGGCCTGCACATCGCAGGCCGATAGAACTTAAGGGAGTGTACCAAGATGAGAATAACAGACTTGATGATCCAGGAAACGATGATCATGGACCTGCAAGCCACAACCAAAGACGAGGCTATTGATGAATTAATTGCAAGCCTTAACCGAAGCGGACGTATTAATGATCCGGTCCTGTTCAAGGAAATGATCTATAAAAGAGAAGCTGAATCCAGCACAGGTATTGGTGGCGGAATTGCGATGCCTCACGCCAAAACTACAGCGGTGAATGAACCAACGGTTGTATTTGCTAAGAGTAGAAAAGGACTTGATTTTGAGGCGTTGGATGATCAGCCAGCTCATGTGTTCTTCATGATCGCGGCTCCAGAAGGCGCAGGTAATACCCATCTGCGTACGCTTGCAGCTCTTTCCAGGTTGTTGATTGATAGCGATTTCATCTCACAACTGATGAGCACAGATACACCTGCAGAAGTCAGTGCATTGTTTGATGCCAAACAGGCGGAAGCCGCAGAGAAGGAAGCAGCCAAAGAGAAAGCAAAAGCTGAAAAAGCTGCCAATGCCGCATCCGCTTCTACTACTGGTCAGCAACAGAATACTTCTGGTGTGATTGTAGGTAATGCAAATTCGGAGGATTTTGTTGTCGCGGTTACAGCCTGTCCAACAGGTATAGCTCATACATTTATGGCTGAAGATGCACTTAAAAAGAAAGCTCAGGAAATGGGCATCAATATTCGCGTAGAGACGAACGGTTCCGAAGGCGCGCAGAATGTTCTCACTGCTGACGAGATTGCCCGCGCCAAAGGGGTTATCGTTGCCGCAGACAAAAATGTGGAAATGGCACGTTTCGATGGCAAACCGGTATTGCAAAGACCAGTGAGCGATGGAATCCGCAAATCCGAAGAACTGATTCGCAAGGCCGTTAACGGCGATGCACCGATCTATCGCAGTCAGGGCGGAAATGCCAAGGAAGAGGGCGCAAGCACTGGTAAGATTAGTGTAGGTAGCAAAATCTATAAAGATCTGATGAATGGTATCTCGCATATGCTGCCATTCGTTGTAGGTGGCGGTATCCTGCTAGCAATCTCCTTCTTGTTCGAACAGCTTGCTAGCCCTGAGAATCCGATTGTGCAACTGCTTCAAACGATCGGTGGCGGAACAGGTGCGTTCCACTTCCTGATTCCGGTACTTGCCGGATTTATCGCGATGAGTATTGGTGATCGCCCGGCTCTGATGCCTGGTATGGTCGGTGGATTGATGGCAGTTAACTCGAACGCTGGTTTCCTTGGCGGTTTGGCTGCCGGTTTCCTGGCTGGTTATGTAGTCATTGGACTCCGTAAGTTGTTCAAAGGTTTGCCGAAAGCGATTGATGGCTTAAAACCAATCTTGCTGTATCCGGTATTCGGCTTGCTGATCGTGGGGGCAATCAGTTTCTATGTCTTTGATCCAATCTTTGGTTCCCTGAATACTTGGCTTGTAGACGCACTTGGTAATCTGGGTACAGGTAATGCGGTATTGCTGGGCTTGCTGCTTGGCGGCATGATGTCCATCGATATGGGTGGACCGTTCAACAAAGCGGCTTACACGTTCGCCATTGGCGTATTCACATCCAGTGGTAACACAGACGGTGCATGGATGGCAGCGGTTATGGCAGGCGGTATGGTACCTCCTCTGGCCATTGCACTTGCAACCACGTTCTTCAAATCCAAATTCACGGAGCAAGAACGCAAGTCTGGCCTGACTAACTATGTACTTGGATTCTCTTTCATCACAGAAGGTGCAATTCCATTTGCTGCGGCTGATCCATTACGTGTATTGACTTCATGTATTCTGGGTTCCGCTGTTGCCGGCGGACTGACACAACTGTGGAGCATTAATGTACCTGCTCCGCATGGCGGGATCTTCGTTGCAGCACTGGCGAACCACGCACTGTTATTCCTGCTCGCTGTTGCGATTGGTGCTGTGATCTCCGGTCTGATCCTGGGACTGTGGAAAAAGTCGCCAACGCTCGTGAAGTAACCATAAGGATTAGTACTAGAGGTTAACATGTCATTGTTATGATGATTAAAATATAAGAAGCATCCCCTGAGTGGAATTCACTTGGGGGATGCTTTTATTTCGACTTTTTTGTCGGTGATGGGGAGATGCCTCCGGATCTGGGTGAAATGCTTATTTAGCTTTTATATTTATCTGTGGTAAAATGAATATAATTATGTTATGAAACTAGGTTTCGTCTAATGAAACAAATGTAGGAGGAATTGGAATGTCTGATGTAATCAAGAGTCAGGTCCAGAAGCAGTTTGCAAAAAATGCGGAGAAATACGTGACGAGTGCTGGACACGCCAAAGGTGAGGATCTCGCGCTGCTCGTGGCTTCATCTCAAGCCACTCCGGATATGAGGATGCTGGATATCGCCACTGGGGGAGGGCATGTAGCCAATGCAATGGCTCCACTTGTGCAGCAGGTAACAGCCTTGGATCTGACGGAGGAAATGCTCCAGGTAGCTGAACAGTTTATTCGGAGAAATGGGCATCGTAATGTAGATTTTGTAGCCGGGGATGCAGAGAAGTTGCCTTTCGACGATGATTTCTTTGACCTTGTCACCTGCAGAATCGCTGCACACCATTTTCCAGACGTTTCTTCCTTTGTCTCTGAGGCACTACGCGTCTTGAAGCCTGGTGGAAGGTTGTTATTGATTGACAACGTGGCTCCTGAACGCGATGAGAATGACCAGTTTTACAATGAAGTGGAGAAGTACAGAGATGCAAGCCATGTTCGGGCATGGCGTAAGACGGAATGGATTCACATGCTGGAGTATGCCGGATTCCGAATGGAAACAATGGTTTCCTTCCAGAAGCGCTTTAAGTTTGAAGAATGGTGTAACCGTGCAGCACTGCCGAGTGAAGAGAGAAGGGAACTTGAAGCGAGTATGTTGAGTGCACCATCCATCATCAGAACATTTTTTAACTTTGAAGAGACGGGGCAAGGTAACCTCATCAGCTTCCAAGGAGAAAGTGTGTATATTCAAGCCATCAAGCCGACTTTTGGATAAAAATAAAACAGGCAGACGTACCTTGAACAGGTAGTTCTGCTTGTTTTATTTTGCATATTTAAAACAAAAATGTCGGCTCAGGGTTTGAGTATAACTTTGGTGCATTCGTCTTCATGATCGTTGAAAATGCGGTACGCATCGCTTGCATTCTCCAGCGAAATTCGATGGGAGATGATCTCGGTTGGATCAAATTCACCAGCAGTGATCTTGCGGAACAACTCAGGCATGTAATGTATAACAGGAGCTTGTCCCATTTTGAGATTAATATTACGTTCAAACAGATTGCCTAACGGAAACATATTGTAGGATGAACCATACACACCCGTTAATTGAAGGGTACCGAATTTGCGGATAGCTTTCATGCCGATTTCGATCGCGCTTAGGGAGCCGCCATGAAGTTTTAGTTTCTGCCCGATTTCTTCCAGCATGTTCTTTTTGCCATCCATACCGACACAGTCGATAACAACGTCAGTCCCGCCTTGTGTAATCTCACGAATATGCTCGCCCATATCGTCGTAGTCTTCAAAATTAAAGATCTCTGCATCATTTAAGCGTTTGGCTTTCTCCAGTCGATAGGGTAGTCGATCCACAGCAATAACGCGCTTGGCACCTTTCATCCAGGCGAACTTCTGGGTCATCAGCCCAATGGGTCCACTACCGAGTACGGTAACTGTATCTCCCGGTTTAACTCCTGCATTCTCGACACTCCAGTAAGCGGTTGGGAGAACATCGGACAGAAACAATAAGGCTTCATCTTCCAATTCGCAGGATTCCGGAATCACAAACGGTGTGAAATTCCCGTAGGGGACACGCAACAATTCTGCCTGACCTCCGGGGTGGTTTCCGTAGCGTTCCGTGAATCCAAAATAACCACCTGTATGAATATCCGGGTTGCCATTGGAATTATCGCATTGGCTCTCCATGTCATGATGACAATAGAAGCATTCACCACAAGCGATGTTAAAAGGCAGGACCACGCGGTCCCCCTTCTTCACACGTGTCACTTCCGGACCAACTTCTTCTACAATGCCCATCGGTTCATGACCGATAACGTAATCTTTGGCAGCAGGCAAGGCTCCCTGATAAATGTGCAAATCGGATCCACATATGGCTGTGGAAGTAATACGAACGATAATGTCATCCTTCTGTTGCAGTTTGGGATCTTCAACCTCTTTGACTTGAATATCCTTGATTCCCTGAAACGTAACGGCTCTCATCTTCATATTCCTCCTTGTATAGTGGGATTCTCTGACAATTACCCTATTTCGGTACAAATGATAGAGGTGCATACTACATTCAATGACACATCCTCAAAGCGATCAACTCCGGAATATCTCCAAGAACCATAATGTGTCTGTACCGGTATTCTGTATATAGTGTCCCAATGCCACAGGTACATATCCCACATCTCCAGCCCGATAATTAAATGTGCGAGCAAATGCCATTTCCTCCGGAGACGGTCATTCTTCCTTGTCCTGTCAGATAGTATGGCCATTCATCTGCATTGGGATGCCAGTGCAATTCCCGTACACCTCCAGGCGTCAGATTCATGTTCACGCCACGGGATTTCCAGATTGATTTATAAGAAAACGCTGCTCATAGATCTCATTTACTCGATGTAGAACAGCAGGACCTTGCTCTGTGAAACGAAGGGCTGTCGCTTTATTTTTAACCAGAAACGTACCGGATTCATGTCTGGTTGGTGAGAAGGCCCCATTGTAGAGCAGCGAAGCGCCATGACTCGGATGGGGGAAGAACCATTTCATAATGGGTTTGATATAGAAGGGTAAACCGGATGTTTTGTTGCCCCTTAGCGTATTATTTCCACCGGGATCTACACTTAGCAGTTGTATGCCATCCGCTTTGGCAGATTTGGCAACCTCGCGTGTCCATAGGGAGAGGCCAAGCTTCGATATGGCATAGGGACCAAACAGCTTTTTGAATTCAGTCGGACGTTCCAGGATGTTTAGATCGAATTGTTTGACCATATTGAAAGCAGTGGTAGAGGTATTTACGACGGTTTTCATCTGTCCTTTGAGTAATAGGTCAACTAAATCCATGTAAATGATGTAAGGAACCACGGTCTGAAGTTCAAAGTGCATTTCATGCCCCTGATCAGAAAAACGAAGTTCAGCAGCGCTACCTCCTGCATTGTTAAATAAGACATCGATCGAATCGGTATCGGATTTAATCTGTTCCAGTGCCGTTCTCAGACTGTCGTAGTTGGTCAGGTTAGCCTGAACTAACTGGAGCTGGCCTGATCGTAATGCGTTCTGAATATCGGTATCGTCAGTCGGGAAAGTGGAACGATTGAGACCGATGACCTGCCATTGTTCGGCCAGTAACTTGCGAGTCAGTTCTAGCCCGATTCCTGACGTTGAGCCTGTGATAAGTGTGGTGCGAAGTTGATTTTGTATATTCATATATACCTCCAGAAGAAATGAGATTACAGAACGAATCTGTATGCTGCGCTCATTCTATAACTTGGAGTCGACTCCAAGTCAAGGGGGGAGATGAGAGAGCCGATCATGCTTGACTTGGAGCTGACTCCAAGTTGTAATATGGAGAGAGATGAAAGTGGAGGAGGCCCGTATGATGAGCGAAAATGAATTGTTCTCCATTAAAGAAACGTCAGAAAAGGCCGGATTATCGGAAGATACAATTCGTTATTATGAGAAAATTGGACTTCTTCCCCGAGCAGAACGCAAGGTCAATCGGCATCGGGTATACCGCCCGGAGGATATACTCACGATGAAATTGATCACTTGCCTGAAAAAAACAGGAATGTCTCTGGAGGAAATGAAGCCATATCTACAGATGTCCATGGATTCGGATCTGGCAGATTTCCCAGAGGAACGGGAGATGCTGGTGAATCATCGGAAGAAAGTTGAAGCGCAGATTGCTTCGTTACAACAGGTAGTGGATTTTATCGACGAGAAGTTGCATAAACGAAGTATGTTTCCTGATGAATGTCCTATTACCGGCGAGAATCAGATGTCTGTACTTGAAAAAAAGAATATATTCTCCTGATGGCCATGCTCTCCATTGGAATTTGAAAACCCACGTCATAAATGATGTGGGTCTTTTATTTTTGGAATTCCATATTTTGTGTACGGAAAAGTCGTTTGATTTCGCTTTTGGGTGGGAGAGGGCTGTCGGAAAAGAACCTTAAATAAGCCGGGATATGATATATTAATGATCAAGTTTACTTTTTTTTGATAGCAACTAAATCTGTAGATTGAGAAGAATTCCAGATAAGAGAGGAACGACATCATGGACTACTGGGGAATACTTGGTATTGAACCTACCGAAGATTTGAATGTGATTAAAGGGGCATATGCCTCAAGGTTAAAACACAATCATCCGGAAGAACAGCCCGAAGGTTTCAAGGAACTTAGAGCAGCTTACGAGCAAGCTAGAAAAATGGCATCAACAGTTAAGGATCAACCGATGAAGAATGACTTTGATGATGATCGTACAGACCGATTCACGGAAGATAAGCAGGATTTAGCTCAAGGTATACATATCGAAGACTTACATATAGCTCCTCCAAAGTGGGAAGATCCGCTGCGTGAAGTTGTAAATCATTTTCTGGAGGAAGTGATTAGACTGTATGAGGATTTCAACTTACGCATTCGTTACGATCTATGGGTTAACCTTGTGGAGGATGAGCAATTCTGGGGCATTCAGGTTCGTGAAAGACTACACACGGAATTGTTAGTTGTTCTGTCAGAACGAAGCTGGCTCCCTGGTTTTGTATGGAAATTACTAGATGATACGTTTGGCTGGATGGACAATGAACTGGAGTTAAGCGAGCGATTTTCGTCATCGTTTCTGAGTCATATTCGTTACCAAAATCAAAGTCTATATGATTTGCAGCTGGAATTTTTACACCAAGCGGCAGCAGATGGTTTGGAGATAGACAATTATTTATATATTCGTGAATTCGCAAGACGTGCACTCATTCATCAAGACTTGGACACAGCCCACGAGATGTTGGGCAAAGCTTACGAACTGTATGAACAAGACCCTGTGTTACTGCGCTTGATTGCGGTATATTCGATGAACGTTGAGGATTGGGAGACCGCACTCCATATGTACTCAAGGCTTGCAGTTATTCTACCGAATGAGCCTCTAATTCTCCGTAACTTAGCAGACATGTTACTGAAGTGTGGACATACGAATGAAGCCCTATCCATCAATATGCAGTTGTCGGATGCAACTGAACCAGCCATCTATTGTCCTGCATTATCATCTGCAGCGCAATGTCTGATCCTGTTGGGTAGAAAGAACGAAGTCATAGCCTTATATAAGGCAGCGTTAGAACGATTCCCAGCGGACTTGGAACTACGAACTCGTCTATGGCATGTACGAAATGAATATGAGCAAGAACGTATTACGATTTTGGAAGAAGAGCTTCAAAATAACAGTTATCCTCGAACGGAACATATCGAGGAACTGATTGAGCTTTACCGTATAAGTAAACAATCAGACAAGGTATTATCCTTGATTGAAGGATTTGGATCAGAGGTGCTGTTAAGCAGTAATGCTTGGTTCTCGGCTGCTCAAATTGCATACGATGTTGATCGAAAACTCGCTTTACAGTACCTTAATCATTCTGTCGCAAAGGCTGCAGATGAAGCCTTTGTTCATCAAGAGGCTCTGTACTTACGCACAAAGGTCAATTATAATCTCGATCATTATGAGGCAGTAATATCAGACGGTCTTATTCTAAAAGAATATATGGCAGAAGAGCCTGGAGTCTACTTTTATCTCGGTGAATCCTATCGAATGCTTGAAGAATATGAGCAGGCTATTGAGAATCTTTTGCAGGCACAAACTTTAAAAGGTGGGGAAGGCTACGAATTTGGATTAGCTTTCAGTTACTATCACCTAGAACAGTATGATAAGGCTATAACGTGCTTTGAGACTCATCTGAATGAAGGTAATGAAAGAGCTGATCTCTATTACTACCTTGGCATCTCTTATATGAAATTGGACAGATTCGAAGATGCCGCACAGTGTTTCCAAGCTTCTTTGCGCATCGAGAGTTATCCGAGCACGCTGTATCATCTATTTACAGCCTACAGGAGACAATGTGAGTTTGATCTTGCCTTGACTGTCATTGATCAATATTTGGAGACTGGAGACAATTCGTATCGGGGAGAAGCTCTTGGCGCAGCAGCGGATATTCATTTTTATAGAAAGCACTGGAGCATGGCCTACGATTTCTTGCTGACATTTTATCATGACATACCGGAGAGTCTCTATCTTCAAAAAATGATTGCTGTCTGCCTGCTTGCGGATCGTAAGTTTGAGGAGGCAGCAAAATGGATTCTGATGATTCAGAATCACGAGCCTAATAATCCGTGGGCACTTTTACAGATGATTCGCATCTTTGCCGAACTCAAGCAGTGGGATGAGTTGGACAGCGCTATGGTGCACTATTATAAAACGGTAGAACCTGCCAAGATTGATGGTTACAGCTATTTTTATGGGGGCTTACATCTATATCAAGCACGTAAATACGATGTCGCTCGCAAAATGTTAACCCGAGCCTACGAGTTTGGTTTGCGGGGGGATACATGTAGTTTACTGAGTTTATCCTATATGCATCTTGGTCAAGGAGAATCAGCGCTTGTTTATGCCAAAGAGGCTGTGGCAGAACGACCTAATCATCCGGATTACCTTGCACGTTTGCAGGATTTGGAAGAGCGTCTGAGTCAAAGAGGAGCTTGGTTCAATAAGCTGAAGTTCAATATATTCCAGACGGGATTGAAACAAACGGTACCGCTTCAATTCCCGGATCTTTTAAATGATGAAGAACTCAGACCGTATTATAACGTGGAGGTATTCAACGATGCATTCTTTGCTTGATGCAAGACAGCAGTGGACACTGGCAGCGGGAGCTATTTTACTTGAGGCAAATGCTTTGGAATTCGCCGCAGGGTATGATATTGAACGATTGGATGGGAAAAGGGAAGGCATCATTGAGATGTTTGGTCGGGCATGGAGTATTCGGGACGAGCAGTCATTTCATCAGCAAATGGAAAATTTTCGAGAAGGAAGCGGGCATCATGATAAATTTGATCAACGCAGGGCGTTATTGTCTGTAATGACGCATCAGGAGCAAGAGAACTATATCCTTGGTTTGGAGGATGAGAAGCTCAGAACTCAATTGAGGATAATCCAGCTCTATGACAGTCGTCTGAACGCGGCAAGCATCAGCGCTTGGGACTGGGGACGAGCCATATCAATGGCGATGCAGGTCGGTTATGTAGATGAGAAGACAGCATGGACGTTTATGTATGAAATGGCGCAGCGAATTCAAAAGGCGTATTCAAGTTGGGCGGAATTCGGACTTGCTTACCTTATAGGACGTCAGTATGGGTATGAAGAATTGGACACGGAGTCAGCCTTGGAGCACTTTTCGCTTGTAGAGCATTTGTTCGAACGGGCAGACAGTCCATGGAATGTACTTCCGTGGGAAGAAGCGACCGTTGGTCTGCCTGTTGAACCAGAAAGAGAGGGATAAAACCTTGACCTTACAGCAATTAAAATATGTGATTGAAGTTGCCACACGTGGCTCGATGAATGAAGCAGCCAAACGGCTGTTTATCTCTCAGCCCAGTCTGTCGAATGCCATTCGGGATTTGGAGCAGGAGTTGCGAATTACCATTTTTGAACGTACCAATAAGGGTATATCGCTGTCCAAAGAAGGCGTGGAGTTCCTGAGTTATGCGCGTCAGGTGGTAGAACAAGCTGAACTGCTGGAGAATCGTTATCTGAACGCCAAGCCATCCCCGCAGCATTTCTCCGTATCGACGCAGCATTATGCGTTTGCGGTGAATGCCTTTGTTCGTCTGGTACAGCAGTATGGTCAGGATGAATACGAGTTGGCGCTTCGAGAGACAAAGACCTATGAGATTATTCAGGACGTGAAAAGCCTGCGTAGTGAAATTGGCATCCTGTACTTGAATGAATTCAATGCCAAAGTAATTAACAAATTGTTAAAAGATGCGGGCCTGGTCTTCACAAGCTTGTTCACAGCCAAGCCCCATATCTTTATCAGTGTGAAGAACCCGCTGGCGAAGCAGGAGTCGGTTGCAATCGAGCAACTGCAAGATTATCCGTACCTGTCTTTTGACCAGGGAGAGTACAATTCCTTTCATTTTTCCGAAGAGATCCTGAGTACGTTATCTCATCCGAAAAGCATACAGGTCAATGACCGCGCAACATTGTTTAACCTGTTGATTGGTTTGAATGGGTATACCATCTCTACGGGAGTGCTTAGCGCCGATCTGAACGGAAACGAGATTATTCCTGTTCCGCTGGAATGTGAGGAAACCATTAATGTAGGCTGGATAAGTCACAAGAGTACTTCTCTCTCCAATCTGGGCGTGGAATATGTCCAGGCTCTGCATGAGGCGATAGGCTCTTAATAATGTTGAAAGCTTCATAAAAAGGCTGTTTCCGTATGATCGGAATCAGTCTTTTTTGTTCTATTACGATCATTCAAGTATAGGGTGGAATGTTGTCATCCCGTGTAATAGAATGAAGATATATGTCGAATAAGTGTGAGAGTACGAAGGGAGAACGGTTCGTGAGAGTTCTGTATCGAAATAAAAGTGAACAGCATGAGCTGACGGTATATGATACAAAAAGGCTTTATGGAGAAAAGGGGCGGTTTCGTGTATTAGAATTCTCCAACGCAGCTGTGCAGGGAGCCATGGATCTGGATGAGCCAACACGGATGGTGTTGGAGTATCCCCGAGCGATCGTGCATCTAATGGAACGAAATGACCCTGCATTTGATAAAGTGTTTGTGGTAGGACATGGTATTGGCACGTTGCCAACCTACTTGTCCGATCGTCAGGTAAAGGTGGCCGAGCTGGACGCAGAGGTCGCTGAATTGAGCCGAACCTTTTTTGGATTTCAAGGAAATCCTGTGCTCATAGGGGATGGTCGTGAATTATTAGGGCATGAACCCGCTGAGACATATGATTATATTATTATTGATGCTTTTACGGCAACGGGTACACCTAAGCAGTTTATATCCAGTGATTTTTTTGCCATGGTCAAGGACAAGCTGGACTCGGATGGAGCTGTGATCCTTAATGTGTTCGGACGTGCGGGCAATGATCAGCTTGTCAATGCGATCTATACCACACTTCTGGGACAGTTTGCCTATACACGTGCATTCGCATTGCCTGCAGAAACGGCAGATGAGGTCCAAAATCGTATTTTGATGGGCAGTCATCATCCGATTGATTTTCAGCTTCGTCACATGGCGGGGTTTGTTGAACAGGAGCCAGAAGAAGGATATATCATTGTCGATTCAGGTTGATCCTGAACATTAATTCTGCCAGGAAAAGTAAAATGTCATTAAATCGTCAATCTTACGATGTAATTGTTAAGACTTCACAAACTCTTCATTCGATCTTAACAACTTTCGTATAAGATAGAGGGAATATGCTTTTTCATGAAAATCCGGGGGAAGTAATAAAATGATTGCACCAAACAGGATATCCAGATTACAAAAAAAACTAAAAAATATCAAGAAGATTAGCCTTACGGCCTTGCTTGGCGGGTTGGTCACCATTTCAGTTTTAATGACATTGACCATCATGGTCATCTCATCTTATACATCTCAGAAGCAATCACTCATTGATAACACCTTGTCGCTAAATTACGCAAGCGCTGTGCAAATGAGCCAAACGCTGGATTCGCTTTTTTATTCCATGCAGGAGAGTTTGAAATATGCAGCCAAATATTTCCCGGATATGGATCAATCCAATACAAAAGAATTGAATTCCACATTGGATTTGGTTCGCAATAGCAGTAATTTTTTCAATTCCGTTTCTTTGGTAGATAAAGCGGGAGTAGTCAGGTCTACCTCACCTTACTCACAGGCTAGCGTAGGTCACCATGTTAGTTCCAATGCAGCAAAAGAAGCAGTTAAATTGAGGGCTTCGTATATCTCCGAAGCGTACCAGACACCCAGAACCAAACGCAGAATTGTATTTGTAAGTGAACCGATCTTTGATTCGGCAGGGGAGTACCAAGGAACAATCGGTGGAAATATCTTTTTACAGGAAAATAATATATTGAGTCTGTCTTTTGGCAGTCAGCTCAAGACAAGTAATGGTTCCTACTTTTTTATTGTGGATAAGAAGGGCACTTTGTTATTTCACCCAAACACCAACCGAATTGGTGAAAATGTCAGTAAAAATGAAGTGGTGCAAAAGCTGTTAGCAAACGAGCACGGTAAAGAACAATACAAAAACCTGGCAGGTGTGGATTCGCTTGCAGGTTATTACAAAGTTCCATCAACAGACTGGGGCGTCGTAATCGTGTCTCCAACACAAACGGTGTACGATCAGTTGAATCATCATATCCGTATGTTGTTACTGTACACTTCAGTGCCTTTCCTGATCCTGACCCTTATTGTGGTTCGGGTTGCACGCAAGCTGGCCAGTCCTTTTGCTATGCTGGCTGATTTGGTGAATCAGGTCGATAAGGGACAAGTGGATCTACCGGTGATGAAGCCTCACTGGAATAGAGAGGCAGACCTTCTCACACGAACGGTTGTTGGTGCATTGGCGAACTTTAGGAAACAGACAAACCAGCTTGTCTATGATGCCAGAACAGATGTTTTAACAGGCATGAACAATCGCAGAACCTTCGAAGAAGTCATCCAGGAATGGATTCAGGATGAGGTGCCGTTCTCCATTATTGTTCTGGATATTGACCGCTTCAAATCCATTAATGATACATTCGGGCATCATGCTGGGGATGAAGTATTGAAACACATTGCCAATATCATTCAATTGTCTGTTCGACCAGAAGATGTCGGTGCCCGGTTTGGTGGAGAGGAATTTGTAGTCTTGTTAAGAAATTCCGAGTCTAACGTGGCTTTTGAGATTGCTGAACGTATCCGAATAACGGTCGAAGAAAGTATATTGCCTATTGATCGTTCCGTCACCATCTCGGCTGGAATTGCTGAATATCCATTGCATTCCACCACGGCAACGGAATTGTTCCACTTGGCGGATAATGCTCTGTATCAAGCGAAGGAAGAGGGACGTAACCGCACGATTACAATCCAGACCGTTATCAAATAAGTAAAGAAGCTGACCCCTAAGAACAAGGGACAGCTTCTTTTGTCTTTTATACGTTTACTTTTTGTGAGAAGCAGGCCCAAAGAAAGATCCTCAGTTGCGTCTTGTGAAATGAACGTATATACGTCATTTCAATGACGATAGAATAGAGTCACATAGCGCCATTGTTCCAATATTATCCTTCGCGCTGGAATGTGGGACAGAATGATTTTGGCAGCATTCAATAAAATGAGCCATTTCACCAACGAACCCACGCAGATAAAGATCACGATAAGCTCCAGACATGGGAGATCCGGAAGAGGTATATACGCTATCTTGTTCCTCGAGAGACTTCCAAGGAAGGCTGGTTGAGCGTCGGGATGGATGAACAGTGAGTGTATTGATCTCTTCAGCAGACGCAAATCCGTTATCGAAGGTCACGAGTACACTTTCGCTTTCTCGTGACCATGCACTCATGCCGGTGAAATAGGCACTACCCACGACGTTATTCTCAAATATAAGGGAAATGCTCTGGTTGATATGTTCCCCATCCTTCACAGTTGTGCCTGTAACCCGTACGGCTTCTCCGAACAGGAAACGCATCAGATCAACCATATGAATGGCAGCGAGCTTCATGAATTGTTCCTCATCCTTGCAAAATGGTGTGCTGTCTACCGCGAACTTCATCTGGAACGAACGCACCTTACCTAGCGAACCTCCATCAATGAGTTCCTTGAGTTTCATATATATGGGAGCATAACGTTTCATGAAACCGACCATGACGACGACGCCAGCCTGTTCGGCAGCTTCTGCTACAGCGGCGGCTTCGGCTGCGTTCCATCCAAGCGGTTTATCCACGTATACATTCTTGCCAGCCCGAATACATTCAAGGACAAGAGTGGTCTGATCTACAGGCTGGGCGACGACAACGACTCCATCACAGGTTTCCAGCTGTAACATAAGCTGAGCGTTGTCATACCCTTTTCCGTTGCTGCCAAATCGCAGCAGAGCTGCTTCAGAGCGTTCGATATTGCGAGTGGCAATGGCCTGGATCTGCCCTCCAGCCTCAACAACAGAAGGATATATATTCGTGGATGCATGAGATCCGGCACCGATAAAACAAAGTTTGGCTGTTTTCAAAGTAGATCTCTCCTTCATTTTTCCGGTTGTATGGTTGGTATATTTGCTTAATGCTACGATAGGATGTTTGAATTTGATATAAAAGGACATATGTCCTTTTCCTGAATGAAATAAAAAAAGAAGTTGCATTTTAATTTTGAACCATGTATACTCTGAATTACGGTAAAACAAGGAATTGCTTCACCGGAACGCTTTTCATCGATGGATGAGGAGATACATATTATGCGGTCGTGGCGGAATTGGCAGACGCGCACGGTTCAGGTCCGTGTGGGCTAACCCCCCGTGGAGGTTCGAGTCCTCTCGACCGCATCAAACAAAAGAAAGGTTCATGAGTTGCTCCAGAGCAATTCATGAACCTTTCTTTGTTTTTTGTAGAATTAGTGTGAATATGCCATTTTGCGCCGACATTCTAATGCTGCCGCTGCCGCAAAATGATTGCCATGATGATTCCCGCAATGGCTCCTGCGATACCGAACAGCGTAACACTGGCAATAACTTCAACGGACTGGAGACGAAACAAAAAAGCGATACCGCTACCAAAGGTGGTTCCGGCGAGAAATCCGAGCGAAACCCCTAATTCTTTCGTTAATTTCATCGATTCACCTACTTGGAAATATGAGATATGGATTTGCAAATGTTGGGTACAGGAAGTAAAGTGTGATCAGGAAAATCATCACATTTTATTTCCTTTTTTCATTTTGTGGTTTTAACCTGTTAATTATGCATGATATCTCATATGGGAGGGTAAGAGCGAATGAATATGAACGAACGAATTGCAGCATGGAATGAGGAAGCGCAGCAGTGTGCTTGTGGACATGAACATCGATTGGTGGATATGTTGATTCATCTGGAAGCTGGGGCCATTCAGAGGTTGCCGGGTTATTTGTCTGAGCGAGGGTACAATCATGTGACGGTTGTTTATGATCGTCATACGTTTCTGGCCGCTGGATCTGATGTACTGAGCAGTATTCGGGAAGCGGAAATTCATGTGGATGAGATCAATCTACCGGAGAATCACACGGGTGATATCGTTGCCGACGAAGCCGCTATTGTACAAGTCATGTTGGGTGTGAACCTGACTAGTGAGGCAGTCATCGCCGTGGGTTCAGGTACCATCCATGATCTGGTGCGATTTGTCTGTTCCAAAATGAACAAGCCATTTCTGTCCATACCGACAGCGGCTTCAGTAGATGGGTTTACCTCTGCAGGTGCACCCTTAATTGTAAGCGGAGTCAAACAGACATTTCAGGCTGTGCCGCCTGAGGCCATCTTTGCCGATCTGGATATTCTGGAGCAAGCCCCCCAAGTGATGACTGCTGCCGGTTTCGGAGATATGCTTGGGAAGTATACTTCGCTTGCAGACTGGATTGTTTCTCGTGAGCTGGGCGGAGAACCGTTCTGTCCGGTCGCTTATCGGATGACAGAAGAAGCACTGAACACCTGTATAGATCATGTACAAGCTATTGCGGAGGGACGAGCTGAAGGGGTGGCTGTATTAATGGATGCGTTAATTGTATCAGGCATCTCCATGCTGATCATAGATCATTCCCGTCCGGCGTCCGGAGGAGAACACCACCTGTCTCATATCTGGGAGATGGACCTGATGCAAGCGGGAGAGAGACCTGTTCTGCATGGTGCCAAAGTTGGCGTAGCTTGTGCATTGCTTACTGTAAAATATAAAGAACTCGCACAGACATCGGGTGAACCCGTGTTTGGCATATACGACCATTTGCCGGAGGCTGCTCAGCTCACCGCTTGGTTGGAACAAGTAGGCGGACCTGTAACTATTGAACAACTGGGTGTAACCCCGGAAATGGTAGAGCATGCATTCACCACAGCACACACGCTTCGTCCTCGATATACCGGTTTGAAATATATTAATGAAGTGTTGAACACGAGGTGAGGATGGTCTTTTAGAGAGATCAGTCATGATGAAATGCATAAACTTAGCTTGAGGAGGGCTGTGATGGCTCTCCTTGGAAGCAAAAGGCGAAGAAGGGTAGATTATCTGACATTTCCGATGAAATAGCCAGAAGACTGCTTCAAGTCCGGGAGAGAAGGCATACGTTTTATGTTAAAAAAGGCTCTGGCCTCCCTAGGGGAGAGCAGAGCCTTTTGGCTGTTCGCTTATTTAGTTGTTGCGACGATCTTTCAAGATGACATCTGCGAACAAAATAGTTTTCGGGATGCGGAAAAATTGCTCCGCTTGTTCCTGAAACGCAGCAGAAGGCAGCGTTCCCTGATGCAGCCATTTGCGGAAAGTGCCGGGATGAACCCCGATCCAGTGGCTGACATCTGTCACCGACAAATCATGGACCATACACAAGCCTGTCAGAATACGGTTACTAACCGGAGAACGGGTCACCGTACGCTTCATGAAGCGAGATGCCTCGGGTTGACATATCACAGGGCTATTACGCACAACTTCTTCATTAAAAAGAATGTGGCGCGGGTAACCGAGTAATTGGCATGTCTTGTCCAAATTGGTACTGCCGGGTATCCGTCCTTCATACACCCACGCACTGACACTGCGTGATGAGATGGAGAGGTCCTCTGCGAGCTGGGATAGCTTGATATCATTGGCCATCAGTACGGCAAGAAGAACACGATTGCGGATTTGACAGCGTGTCGGTTTTCGGAATCGTTTAACACGGACGCCTTTTCCCAAGTATTTACGGTTGATCAGAGACCACGCCTGGATGGAATGTTGTTCTGGTTGATTAGGCATATTTCCTCCGATTTTTTTTAACCAAATACTACAATAAACAACGGGGTACTTTCAAGTGCCGGGTTTACCGGTTACAAATGCGTCAATGCGTCAATTCACGATAAAGAGGGAACTACGAACTAGACCATGCGCAATTGACATCCTAGTATATTCCTAGATTACAATGTTTCACTAAAAATGACGGGTCAAATTGAACGGGAATAAAAATAATATAGTTCTAATTAACCACTAATAGGTCTAAAGAACTTTTATCTAATTTTTGTTGATATGATGCGGTTTATTTCCCTGATTTCCCCAAAAACATCCTCTTTTCTTCATCGGCTTGAAAAAAGGATGTGCACAAATCTGAAATGATAATTCCGCAAGTTCAGCATGACATGTGACCTGTCAAATCTCTTACTTTTACATATATTGTAGGGTACTCAAGTGTAAGGGAGAGGTGAGGAACGTGAGTCTATCTGTGAATACCTTTGCTGCTGTCTCGGGAGCGATTGTTACGTTTGCTTTTGGCGGATGGGATCAACTGCTGAGCCTGCTCGCGGTCGCGATGGCTGTGGATTATATAACAGGTTTGGCGGCGGCTGTGAGGACGGGAACCGGATTGAATAGTAACATTGGATTCTGGGGGCTAGCTCGCAAAGGGCTGATGCTGACCGTTGTCTTGCTTGCCCACCGAATTGACCTGCTCATGGGAACCGATATTATCAAAGGTGGTGCTATTTATTTCTACCTGGTCAATGAACTGATCTCAATTACGGAAAATTATGCAAAAATCGGACTTCCGTTGCCTGGGAAGCTCAGACAGGCTATAGCCGTGTTGAAGAAACAGGAAGGTCAGGAGTATCTGACGGATCGGGAATGGCCCCAACCGCAGCAAAGCCCGGTCAGTATGAAGCAGCAGGCCGAAACAGGACAAACTTCGCAGAATGAATCCGCAAAACAGACGGATGATGGATCTCAAGAGAAATCCGAACCGAAAGGAAACGGTTCGGATTAGTTTTTCTTCTCAAGAGAACGTTTCCAAGTATCCTTTCGTAATAGAGAACGTTATGATATATTTTGAATACACGAAAATTCATTCATTTCTACTATTATACCAAACGAGGTGCTTGCTCAGATGATTAAACATATTGTCCTGTTCAAAATGAAAGATCGTTCAGCAGAAAGTATTGAAGCCGCTGCCCAGGTGCTTCGCAACCTGGAGGGCAAAATTGATGTTCTGATTTCACTTGAAGTAGGCATTGATGTGCTTCGCTCGGACAGATCATTCGACATTTCACTCACAGCAGAATTTGCTTCACTGGAGGACCTTCAGGCGTATCAGGTTCACCCGCTTCATCAGGAAGTAATCAAGTACATGAACGAAGTCAGAGAACAGTCGATCGCCGTGGACTATGAAATCTAATCTGTCATTCACACGACTTTAAAATAAAGGGGACTCTGCATGAGCGATTTAAGAGACGTTATGGAATTTCTATATATTTTTGTTGTGTTTCTAATCGCTTGTCCTGTGATGATATTCTGGCTTAAGCGAAGAGGGAAACGGAACCGATAACTCACTGAACGGGAAGTGAACGAATGTATTATGTGAACAGAGAACAGATTGCCCGCCGGCTAGCTGCTGTACCGGAGGTAGCCGAAGGGCTTCGCCGGGCAGCCCAGGCCTGGGATGGCAGTCTCATGCTGGGGATGGTACAGGAACGTTGTCTTCACCTGGCGATCGAGATTGTTACTGATGTGGGAAGTTATCTGATAGATGGCTTCATCATGAGAGATGCGAGCAGCTATGATGATATTATTCAGATTAATTATGAAGAAAAGGTTTTTGACAATGATACCTATGAGATATTGCGTCAGCTTGTTACGTTACGTAAGCCGTTGGTGCAGGATTATTATAGTTGGGAGCGGTCTGAGCTCCATCCGCTTAGCGTAGAGTTGCCAGGCGTACTTGAACATTTTGCCATCCAGGTTAGCGACTACGTGGAAAAAGAACTTGGTCCTTTCAATACGGCACAAGCCGAGGGACAGCGTAAGGAATGAGGGAAATCGCATGACGAATGAATCAAAAGAATTCAATGAAGTAAATACTGAAAGCAAAGATACAAATGAAATACCTTCTGGATTCCATCCGGTATATATGGTTGAACTTTTGTTTCGGGAACGTCCGGAGGTGGATCGTCTGCGATTGCAGGAAGCTCTGATTCGTCACACAGGACAAGTCCGGCTGGATGTGAAACAAGGGGATGGAGAGCGAGCGCATGAGATGCTGGTCTTCTATCATCTGGACCACAAGGTATCCTTTCAGGAAGGGGATATCCCTGCCCAGACCTGCATGCTTCCTGTCAATGAGATTGTGGATCGTGCACGTTTTGGCGGGGCTTTACAGCAAGCATGGCACTGGCCTGAAGCAGGACAAGTTGTAGAAGCTGCGCGGTACTCCATCCGATTACATGACATGTTCACCGCAGCCATGCCTCGCAAACAGCGTCTGGAGTTGTTCCAGAAGACTGTACTGGCAATCATGGAAAGCCTGACCTGTGATGCGCTATATTGGTACGGCAGTGATAAGCTGGTTGAACCGGAAGCATATACGCAAGCTCAGGAACGTGAGGAACATCTGTATGCAGCCATGAACGTTCGGATGTATCAGGCGGGTGGTACGGAAGAACAACGCGAATTAGTTATGGATACGGTAGGGTTGTCGGCACTGGGTGTACCTGATGTACAGTGTCACTTCGTCGGTCTTGATCCGGATACGGTTGCCCAGACCTTACTGGGTGCGGCGTATTACATATTTGATCAGGGAGATGTTCTGCAGGATGGACAGACGTTGGGTTCTTCCGGCGGACGACGCTGGCGTTGTGAGCATCAGGCGGCACTGATCGCACCAGGGCGATATGTCATTGATTTGGACCCGGGAGATGAGCATGCGGCGGCTGATCTGGAGCCTGCTCGTCAGACCTGATTGAGCGAAGATAAAGCTGAAAAGAGAACTGTTCAGATTTTTTTGTTATCTGGAGTGTCAAGTCAAGCCTGTGCTGCTTATAATGCATCAACAGAGTAGGCATTCGCCCGGATGGGTGAGCGACAGGCCGTTGCTTCTGATCCGGTACTTAAACGAAAGTAAAGGGAGAGATGTGACGTGAAGGATTCTAACAAAAGTTTGTTGTGGGGAGCTCTTATCGGCTCTGTAGTGGGTTCGGTAACAGCGTTACTGCTGGCACCAAAATCAGGACGCGAACTTCGTCAGGACATTACGGAAGGTGCTCGTCAGGTATCGGAGAAAGGTCAGGAACTCGCTGGCAAGGTTGGAGAACAGAGTTCACAGATCGTATCCAAGGTCAAAGAGACCGCAGATGTTGTGATTCAGGATATTCAATCCTGGCGTAACTGCGCTGAAGGCAAGGAAATTCGCATATCGGCAGTCATCACAGAACCCGATACGGACAACAAAGCAGCAGATGAGTCCGGAATCGACATTGTAGCGAAGCTTCCTGCGGATGAGTCCAAGGACGACAACTAAGCAAAGTTTGGGATAAAGCAGGCTTTCCTCGGGTTTAGAGGAGAGCCTGCTTTGTTGTGTGTCCACACGGTGTGGACACAGCACGCGGGATTTTATTTGAACCCTGTTATAAAATCGGGTAAGATGTAGGTACCTTTTTGCCGGAATGTTCATACGGTAGGAAGAAAGCTTTGTGGAACAATCATTATCAGAACCAATTCAATGAAGAAGGAAGCGGTGTGTTCGTGCAGCAAGCAATCGCTATATTAGACTCCGGTGTGGGTGGATTGACCGTCGCCAAGGAAGTGATGCGTCAGCTTCCGCGGGAAAAGATCATTTATTTTGGGGATACTGCCCGAACACCGTACGGACCCCGTTCGTCCGAACAAGTGAAACAATTTACGGAACAAATCGTTGATTTCTTGATCCAGTTCGATCCGAAGGTTATCGTTATCGCCTGTAACACAGCGACAGCAGCTGCGCTGGAGTATATCCGTGCCAAGGTGAATGTGCCTGTCATTGGTGTTATACATCCGGGGGCGCGGGCAGCAATCACAGCGACACGTACAGGACGCATTGGTGTGATCGGTACGGTGGGTACCATTGGGAGTGGGGCGTATACATTGGCGCTCAAGCAGTTGTCCCCCTATATCGATGTGGTCAGTCAGGCTTGTCCGGCGCTCGTGCCGTTGGTGGAGCAAGGTGAATTTCGTTCCGAGCACACGACACATACGGTGGAGCAATCATTGGGTGAGATCAAACAACAGCCGATTGATTGTCTTATTCTGGGTTGTACGCACTATCCTTTCCTTATGGACACTATTCAGGAGGTTATGGGACAGGAAGTGAAGCTAATCAGTTCGGCAGATGAAACGGCGCGGGAAATCAGTACGATTTTATATGATAAACGGAAACTGGCCAGCGGGAATGAGACCCCGGTGCATCAATTTTTCTGCACTGGTGACCCGGGCATGTTCCAGAATATCACTCGTCGATGGTTGGGAGAGCAGATCTCCAAGACCCCTGTGGTCTGGCAGGTTACGCAATTACCATAGTTATATGCAAAAGTATGTATGAATAGGACTTATAATTAAAGTATATTGCCTGTGACAATATCCCGGAACTGTGATGTTCCGGGATTTTTTGTCATGTTTCTGCATCGACAGGTGATGGAACATGATTGATGTCACATGACGGACAACCGGGGCTGCATATATATGTTATAGACACGAAATTGGGAGAACCCGACAGGAGGCCTGCCTTTTCCTGTGGAAAGGAGAACAACATGGAACTGCAGTGGATCATTGTTCAGCGGGGAGATACAATGCCGCGAATTGCGTCAGCACACCATATGACCAAAGAATTACTTGCTGCTCTGAATCCGGAAGCTGCCTCCCAGCCTTACCTGCTTGCAGGTCAGATGCTGCGTATTGTCCCTGGGACAGGTCGCAGGTATGCTGTCCCACCTGGAGAGAGCGTAGGGGGGATTGCAGGGCGCTTTGGTTTGGATGAAGAGGACTTGCGTCGGGCCAATCCTGAAATTGCCAATATAGCTGACTGGGTTGGTCGCTGTATTCATATTCCGGCTTCCAATGGAAAAACTATTGTCAAGATTCAGGGAGAGTATGGTTATCGAGAATTAATCAGGGATATAGACCGGCTGGAGAAGCTTTACCCGTTTGTTGAGACGGGCTCGATTGGAACAAGTGTCATGGGGAAGTCACTGCCTTATTTGCGGATCGGGCAAGGGCAGAGACATATTCATGTTAACGCTTCCGTTCATGCCAATGAGTGGCTGACAACAGCAGTTCTGATGAAATTTATCGAAGAATATGCCCAGGCGTATAGCACGCATAAGGCATGGCATCAATTCCAGACAGAACGCTGGATGCAAGAGACGACACTCTGGGCAGTGCCGATGGTTAATCCGGACGGGGTTGAGCTGGTTCAGGAAGGTGTGGTCAATCAGCACCCGCATGCACAGCAATTGTTAGCCTGGAATGCCGGCAGATCGAATTTTACCCACTGGAAGGCCAACATTAGAGGGGTGGATCTGAATGATCAATTTCCTGCCCATTGGGATGAAGAAGCAGCGAGAAGGGGTGTGTCCTCGCCTGGTCCCCGGGATTACGCAGGCACAGCGCCTTTGACAGAACCGGAGGCGCAGGCGCTAGCACAATGGACCCAGCAGCACGCATTCGCTGCGGTCGTATCCCTGCATAGTCAGGGTCAGGAGATCTACTGGAACTATCGTGATCTGGAACCGAGAGAAAGTGCGCCGCTGTCGCGCAGGCTTGCCAAAGCTTCCGGCTACAAAGCAGTGAAGCTCGGCGGAAGTGATGCCGGATACAAAGACTGGTTTATTCAAGATTTCGGTAGACCAGGCTTCACGGTGGAAGTTGGATTGGGTGTTAATCCGCTTCCGGTAGAACAGTTTGATGATATCTGTATAGAAGTGGGAATGTTGCTGGCTGAACTGTTATCCAATGGACAATGAGGCAAGGTCCCTGATTATGAAGGTGTGAAACTTAACGGTGGATTATTCGTATAACAGGAACGGACGCTGTGAGCGACGTTCCGTTTTTTATTTTTTAATTCACATGTTACATCATTCGTTCTGAATGGTTCTTGAAGGGGTAATGATGTGCGTGTCGTTATGGCGACCTATATAATGTTACGGAGGGATTCAAATGAAGTGGAGAAGACTGCTGTCGTTCAAACGATGGACACAAGTTTTCAAAAGGCTCCCCCGGTTGCTCCGGGCTCCGCAGATTCCTTTGGGAGAAAAGCTGTTGTTTATTATTCCAGCCCTGTTGTACTGGGTACTTCCGGACGTAATGCCGTTTATGCCCATAGATGATATCGGGGTCACTTTGATTCTGATGAACTGGTTTGTAAGCCGTGCAGAACGCAAATATCCCGTGCTTCAGGAGGGCGCACCTTCTTGATTGTGATCAAATGGATAGGTTTAACATTGAATTCGCGTCAATGTTATTGCGAAGAGCGGTAACTTTCTTTACAATAGATGCTGTAGTTTAAGAATGCTGAAATTGTTGAAACCAGCAATTACAATATAGGAGATGAAGAGAATGAACTGCAAAATTACGCGTAATGCGGCTAAAGTATTGAAGCTTGAATTGGACAAGCCGGAGAACGAAGGAAAAAAACTGCGCGTTGTCATCACACATGCACATGGTGACCATGCTCACTACGGTCTTGATATCGACACACCAAAAGAAAATGATACGGTTGTATCTACCGATAAAGAGATTGATGTCATTCTCGCGAATGATCAGCCTCTGTTGAACGGTGTTAAAATTGACTATCTCTACTTCCCGGAAGAGGGATTCGTCATAACGAATCCGTCCCAAGGCAATCACGGCGACCACTAAGGGCGCGAAGAAGGGGAACTCATGGCTAACGATATCCGCGTATGCGAAAAGTGTAATCATGTCCGACTAAAATCGATTGTGCCCAAGCTGCAAAAAATGGCTCCAGATACGGAGATCAAGATTGGGTGCAAATCTTATTGCGGTCCTTGCGCGAAACGTGCGTTTGTCTTTATCAACGGTCGGTACATTAGTGCTCCGACAGAAGAAGAAGTGCTCGCCAAAGTCGCAAAGTTCGTCAAGTAATAGGATATAACAAGGTAAGTGGGGAAAACTGTCCACAGACCGGAAAGGAGGGGCTGCGAGCCTCTCTTTTTTTGTGTTTGGGTAGCGTGAAAGGATGTGTTACTCCATAGCACCTTTGACCAATTCAGTAATTTGGAAGGAATCTTCTTGAATTTCAATGGCAATGACGGTAGTATCTTTTTTTAGGAAATGTACATTTCCAAGTCGTTCTTCCTCCAATTCTACCCAACCTGTATCCGCTAACTTCTGAAAATAATCCATTGGCGTGTATAGTCCTTGCTCACCCCCAATATGTTTCAGCTCATACTTAACACCTTCTTTAAGGGTGGGATGATCGGAATAAGCTATGTTTTCAATAAGTTTTGCATTGGTTGGAACCGGGATGTCTGGATTCATGGATGACTCTGTATATCCTTCTATCTCGTATGTTGCAGGAGTGCAGCCTTGTACCCAAATGAGCAAGGGCAACATGCAAAGTGTCAGTAATATTTTCTTCAAATGAATTCCTCCTGATTCGGCATGATTATCTAATAAACGTAGCCAAATCAACTAAAGTTACAATAAAACACAACAGAGGAATAAGGAAGGCTTGTGTTATCCATCCTAAAGGGGTAACAGGAACATGATAATCCCAAGGAGGAATACTCATGCCGAAGCGTTATGATTCCAGTTTGCAGGCTGATACCACCGTATCTCAGGCGCAAAATGCGGTGAACAAGCTTCATTATGCTGTATCTCAGGCGATGTCTCATCCGACGGCACAGACCATTGCACAGGCGGAACGACGTTTGGCACATACGGAGCAGGCGATGCATCAAGCAGAGCTTTCGCTCGGAGGACAAGGTGTTGAGCTCGCAGAAGAGATGTTCATCGAGGAGAAGAGAAGATTGAATTCAATCCAGAGTCAGCACGGTCAAGGGAATCAATAACGTTCCTGTTCACACCAGAACCCGCAGGCAGCAATGCTTTGCGGGTTCTTCATGTCTTTTGCAAGCACTCCCGATCCATGGGTCTTCTTCGACAAGTATGTCGAATGTTCGCTTAAAATTCTGTGAGAAGGTTAATAGAACAAGAGCAGGCAAAATTCCATACGGGAGGTACAGAATGACAAAACATATAACAGATTGTACGATTCTGAACAACGGAGTAACGATGCCATGGCTAGGATTTGGAACATATAAAGCAAAAGGCAAGGAAGTGCAACAGGCGGTCGAGACGGCTTTGGAGGTTGGATATCGAAGTATTGATACCGCGTCCATCTATGGCAATGAGGAAGAAGTGGGACAAGCGATCGCAAGCAGTGGCGTTGCCCGTAACGAACTGTTTGTGACAACTAAGCTCTGGAATGAGGATCAGGGTTTTGATTCAACGTTGAGGGCATTTGAAGCCAGTCAGAAGGCACTTGGACTGAATGTGATTGATCTTTATTTAATTCACTGGCCTGGCAGAGACCAGTACAAAGAGACGTGGAGAGCATTCGAACGTCTATATAGCGAAGGAAGCATCCGTGCAATTGGTGTGAGTAATTTTCAAGTTCACCATCTGCGCGAAATCATAAATGAAGGTGGTACGGTGCCTGCGGTGAATCAGGTAGAATTGCATCCGGGCCTGATTCAACAGGAATTGCAGGATTTCTGTGGGGAGCAGGGGATTCAACTGGAAGCTTGGAGCCCGATTATGAAAGGCAAGCTGAACCAAGAGTCGACGCTTAAGGCGCTGGCCCAGAAATATGGGAAAACACCGGCACAGATTATTCTGCGTTGGGACATTCAGAATCGGATTGTGACGATTCCGAAGTCGGTTACCCCTGAGCGTATTCGTGAGAATGCGGACATCTTTGACTTTGAATTAACACCAGATGAGTTGAAACTGATTGATGCGCTGGATTCGGATAAGCGAACTGGACCACATCCCGATCAACTCTTTTGGGATTGAGTGGGTAGGCGCTAATTGAATATAAGTGTTTGATGATAAGTTAGTGGGGGTTCCGGTTACGAATCGTTCTTCGTGGGTTTAAGATGTAAGTATAATCGGTCACGCTAAGACACTGCGTGTGCAGAACAATCTTTCGATCGCCGTTATCCCCAGATTTTTTTTGAAATTTCTATCAAGGAAGAAATCCGGTGATAAATGCGAGCGCTCCGCTTCTCCAGCTTTTTTCTGCCCACTCCGTTATCGTGAATATTATAAATCCATCTTTAGATTGGGTGGGTAATTAAGAAGGATATAAAAAAAGCAGCAGGATCGGGAAATATCCCCTGATCCTGCTGCTTTTTGTGTGTGAATTGGCTTAATTTTTATTCGGCACTTCGCAGCCGTCATCTGTGCAGACGCCACTGCCGTCTGTTTCTGTTGTGTTGGATTCAACCATTGTGAAAGGGGAGCGCTCGTCCCATGCTTTCTGAATGGCATCTAGGAACACCTCGTCAGGTTGAGCGCCTGATACGGCGAACTTGCGGTCGAATACGAAGAACGGTACACCACGGATGCCCAGTTGCTCGCCTTCTGCTTGGTCAGCGCGGACATTGTCGGTGAATTGATCACTGGACAGCACTGCCGCAGCTGCATCGCGATCCAAGCCGACTTCCTCTGCTAACTGAGCCAACACTTCAGGGTCGCCGGAGTGTTTACCTTCAATGAACACAGCTTGGAATATCCGCTCGCTCAGTTCAAGGGCTTTGCCTTGTGTATCCGCCCAGTGCGTCAATCGGTGAGCTGAGAAAGAATTGGTAGGGATCATGGCATCGATATTGTATTCCAGTCCTGCCGTACGAGCATTGGCATTCATCTGAGCATTCATGCCTTGGGCCTGCTCTGCGCTAATATTATATTTGGAAGCCAGGTATTCCGTATTGGTTTTGCCTGGGTTCAATGCAGCGTTCGGATCAAGCTCGAAGCTTTTGAATTGCAGCTTCACTTCATCACGGTGTGGAAACTGTTCCAATACATTCTCCAGGCGGCGTTTGCCGATATAACAGAATGGACACAGAAAATCAGACCATATCTCAATATTCATATTGTTAAAACCTCCATCATCCATATAGTTGAAACTAATATAGTTACAATTATAAAGCCACTTTCTATAATTCGCAAGGAGATTGCTATTTATCCCGATATGCCTTGGACCAATGGTAAGGTTGAATCTCATCCAATCTTTTAAAAATCAACTGACCAGCAGGATCGTATACGGCAGCCTTGACTTCTTCACCCCAATAAAACAATCGTTCCTGGCATATACCGCAAGGTGTAAGGACCTTGAATTCCGAATGCTCGTCATTACGAGCGATACAGAGAGAGTGGGTGACGCGTTCATTCAATTTGTGGGCTTCCAGATACGCCCCTGTTTCCATACACAGATGCGTGGCGTCGTTGATAACCTCTGGTGCCACGCTAATTAGCAGGGAACCAGCTTCGGTATAGACTGCACCTGCCCCGCCCCATCCCTTGGGATAACGCTGCTGCACGAAGCTTGCGGCTGCATCGAACAGTTGCTGTTCAATATTGAATGTTTCTGTGTGTGAAGTCATGTAATGTAAGTTTCCCTTCTTCAATGCAATTCATTTTATTTCGTGTAATTGTTCATCTCGGTTATTGGGATGTTGCCGCTGAACTGTCATCCTCTCGAAAACGCTGAATCAAATCATAGGTAATCACCGTGTCCGAGACATGTAATCGCTTGGTTGCTTCATCACGAGCGGGACGGCAAGCATTGATATCTGTTTTGTCACGTGTGGACAAGTCATAACAAGCGCCGCTCTCGTAGATATAATCATCCGATGGAATATAGAATACAGAACCATCCGAGAATGCACCATTCCGCAACACAACTGTACGTGCAGACCCGTCATATACGTCGTTGCCCATATGATAATAGGACTGGTCGGATACGCCGAGCAGATGCAGCACGGATGGCGTGATGTCCAGTTGTCCCGAAGGTTCGTCGATGGTTCCTGCAGCTGCTCCGTCCGGTAAATGCACGAGTAGAGGTACCTCGTTCATGATCTGTGCCATATCGAGTTCGTTCAATGAACGTCCCAGAAATTGCTCGTATTGTGATTGTTCCTTAATCGAGTTGTCGTGATCCCCGTAGAACATAAAGATGGTATTTTCCCATAAGCCCCGATTTTTCAGATCTTCGACCATCTTACCCAGTGCCGAATCCACGTAATGAACGGATTGCAGGTAGTCACCGAACATCGTTCCCTGGAAATCGCCTACATCCAGTTGCTGCTTCTCTTTTGGCAAGGCATACGGATGGTGACTGCTGAGTGTAATGAGGAAGGAATAGAACGGTTCGGTCACCTCACTGCTCATTTTCTCAACGGATTGCCGGAAAAAGGATTCATCAGACAGGGACCAGCCAAGCGGGTCATCCTGTGCAAAATCGTTTTTACTATAAAACTTGTCATACTTCATGTTCTGATACATCGTGTACCGATTCCAGAAGCCACTCTCATATGCGTGAAATACGTTGGTGCTGTATCCGTTATCCTTCAGAATGGAAGGAAGGGAATCATACGTATGGTCTGCATATCGAACAAAGGCTGATCCAACCGGAAGTGGATGTAGGGAGATGTTTGCTCCAAAATCGGCATCCGACGTTCTGCCCTGACCTGTCTGGTGGTAAAAGTGACTATAATACTGACTTTCCTTCATCAGTTCATTAAAATGGGGTGTGATCTCCTGACCGCCAATGCTCTGGCCAATCATGAAGTTCATAAAAGCCTCACCCTGGACGATAATGACATTGCTGTCCTTATATTTACCGAACAAGGCATCGTTCTTCGGTTCAGCTCCCTGCCTTTCGGCGAAGAATGCCTTTGCTTGTTCAACATCAGCGGGTTCAGCCTGCGGCCCGGAGCCGATATGGTCTTTGGCAAAGTTGTATAGATCATAACCGTGAAAAGCGAGAAGTCCGGTCACATTATACATGGATACATTCCACCAGTTGTTATCGAACAGGCCCTTAGCCCATGTTTTGCTGTAAAAATAAATCGGGCCGACTGCGAGGCCAAGTCCCAGCACAAGGGCAATGCTGCCAGCAGTGAGACGGCGGCGCAACCGTGTCTTGCCGTCGTTATACGAATAACTCCCATAGCCAAGTACCGACGCACTGGAGTGCTTCGAACGGTAACGTCTGCTGAACAGTACGATAGCTGCGAACGGAATGACGACAAGCCAGTCGGCAAAGAACCAGAGATCGCTTGTGTAAATCAGTGTAGCGATGCTGTCACCCAATGCGTCAACTTGTCTGGCCTGCAACAATACCGGGATGGTCAAGAAATCCTGGAAATAACGATAATACACCATATCGGCATAGATTAGTGCGGTAAGAAGCAGGTTAAGCACCGCGAGAGACACGATCATGCCTCTGCGAGGCAGCCACCAGGTCCAGAAGGAGATGAGCAGTAAAGATCCGATGGCAATGACTTTATCCAGCAGTCCCATCGTAATGTTATAGGCGTGAAGATTGTGATGGAGCCACATGAGTTTGAGCAGCATGAGCACAAGAAAAATAAGATATAACGTTAGTGGGTGATTTAGAAGCCCGCGTGGCATGGAACTGCGCGTAGGCCGAGTGACAACCATATGTATGTCCCCCTTGCTTTCGTTGTTTTGTAATCGGAATGTAAAATAGGGCTCCATCCATTATAGCGTGGCCTCATCTGTTTTCAACTATGCTTCAGGCAGGATCAATTCCTGCGGAAGCGAACACCGATGATTGTGAATTCATATGACTAGAATAACGCACAAAAAAAGTGCCCAAGCCATGGATGGCAGGAGCACTTTATATTCGAAACAATTATGAAGATTGTGGTGTTTTATTTCGCGGGGGCAGTGGACCTAAATACTGATAGTACTGGGTTTCAATTCGTCCGTTGAACAACTTGCGACGCTTGTCTGCCTTATGACCGAAATACTCCTCGAAAGCTTTGGTCGACGTGATTGCAAAAAAGGACCATGTCGGCATGTCGAGGTAACTGCGCCCTAATGAGCGGAGTAACTTCTGAACTTCTTTCTCTTCACTCAAACGTTCACCATATGGGGGATTGGTAATGATGACACCATATTCACCCTGTGGTCTTGCGCGATGAGCAGGCAGGACGCTGACTTCAATGTCATTGGCGAAGCCGGCACTTTTGATCGCTGCCATAGCAACTTCAATTGCTTCAGGATCAATATCGCTACCTGAAATCTGTAACGGGACATCGTCACGTACAGCATCGAATGCTTCTTCGCGCGCCTGTTCCCATAATTCTTCAGGAATAACAGCCCAGTCCTCGGAGTTGAAGGTCCGACGAAGTCCCGGTGCAATGTTCCAGCCGATCATAGCGGCTTCAATCAGCATTGTGCCTGATCCACAGCATGGATCATAGAATGGACGAGATACATTCCAGCGGCTGAGCTGAATAAGAGCTGCAGCAAGTGTTTCTTTGAGTGGCGCTTCGGTGACGAGTTTACGATAACCCCGTTTATGCAGACCTGGTCCCGTCGTATCTAAAGTAAGCAGGGCGCGATCGTTCAGCAGAATGACCTCAATCACATAACGAGACCCATCCTCTGGGAACCACTCTGTGTCATAAGTCAGCTTCAGTTTCTCTACGATTGCTTTTTTTACGATCCCTTGTGATGCAGGCACACTGCTTAACTGGGATTTTTGAGAACGACCCTCTACAGGGAATTCGCCGTCGGCTGGAATCCACTCTTCCCAAGGAAGTGCTTTGGTGCCTTCAAACAATTCGTCGAATGTTGTAGCAGGGAATTCACCCATTTTGACCAATACGCGATCCGAACTTCTCAGCCACAGATTACACCGGCAAATATCAATATAATCCCCAGTGAAGAAAACCCGTCCATTGTCGATCGTAACATCCTCATACCCCAGTTGCTTCAGTTCCCGGGCAACAACAGCCTCGAGTCCCATCGCCGAGGTCGCAATCAATTGCAATTGAGCCATGTGATTCATTTCAACTCCATTTCAAGCTGGAGAAGGGATATCCTTCTCTCTGCTGTATAGTAACGGTGCGGCCTTGCCGCTTTCCGTGAAAAAACTTACAATGAGAAATGCGGTGAACGTATGCATTCCTCTCTCGAGGCAATTGCACCAGTCGACCGCCTGTGTTGATAACAAACATTTATTATAGAACATTGGCATCCATATGGAAAGCAGTCCAAGTGTCCAAGGAGGATTTTAGTGGTGAATCTGACCCCTGATGAATATGTAAATCAATTATTTCAAGAGGATGATCTTTTGCTGAAAGTGAAAGAGGCCATCCGTTCGAACGGTATGCCGGAAGTTTCCGTTGCTGCGGCGTATGGGCGTTTGCTCACGTTTCTAGCCAAGACATCCAAAGCGGAAGCTGCGCTCGAAATTGGCGTGCTGGGCGGATACAGTGGGATCTGCATTGCTCGCGGGTTGAGTGAAGGTGGAACCCTGACGTCGCTGGAACTGAAAGACGAATATGCGGCAATGGCGCGTGGTCATCTGGAAGAAGGCGGTTTTGGTGAAAAGGTCGAGTATCGGATTGGTCCGGCGGCAGATAGCCTGAAGCAATTGGAACAGGAAGGTTGCACATTCGATTTCTTCTTTATTGACGCAGACAAGGAAAACTATCCGGTATATCTCGACTATGCCATTAAGTTGGCTCGGCCAGGTGCGGTCATTGTGGGTGACAACTGTTTCCTGCGTGGTCGTACGCTGAATCCGGACAAGCAGGGCCCGGCAGTGCTTGCTGTTCGTCGCTTCAATGAACAGATGGCAAGTGACCCACGTCTGGTGACGACCATGTTGCCGGACTACGATGGGCTCGTACTTGCTTGGGTGAAGTGAAAAATCCCTAATGATAAAGCACCGATGGAACACGATCTCACGCTCTTATGTTTGTGAGGGTGATCGTGATTCTGTATGGCGTTTTCTGGAAAACACAAAGAAAGAGACGACACACCTTGAATGTCAGGGAGTATCGTCTCTTCTTTTTGTCCAGATTTATAAAGGATGAGTTCTATTTATACTTCCGGTGTTCCGTACGTTTCGAACCATTTTTTGATGGTGTCAAAATCATCACTGAAGGATAATCCCAGCATCAATAATACACGAGCTTGTTGTGGACTTAGGTTGTCGCCGGCAATAATGCCTTTGCCGCCGCCGTATACACTTCCCGAACCCGTCCGAGTGGTAGTTACGAAGATTACACCTTCTTCAATGGCTTTGGTACGGGCTTGTCCCATAGCTCTGGAGATGCCGCCAGCTCCTGTACCGGAGGTTACGATTCCTTGCGCACCATTGCTGACGAACCCTTCAATGGCTCCGCCTCCAGCTTCTTGATACGAGATCGCAATTTCTACTTTAGCGAGGTCTGCCTTTGTGATTTTACTCAGATCGAATACGGGCTTCGCTGTGCCTTCAGGTTTCAAGGCGCGTGCAGGAGCGCGGTAGATTCGAATGTTGTCTTCATCAATATATCCTACGGCACCGAGCATCGGTGTTTCAAACGTATCTGTCCGATAATCATTTGTTTTGCTTACACCGCGTGCGAGTTGAATGGTGTCATTCAGCATCAGTACAGTTCCGAATGAAGTGGTACGACCACTACCTGCAAGTTTGATTGCGTTATACAGGTTGGCTTGAGCGTCAGAGCCGATGACAGTCCATGGACGCATGGAACCTGTGATCACGACCGGTTTGTCACTCTGAACCGTCATGTCGAGGAAATAGGCGATTTCCTCCATGGTATCTGTACCCGTGGTAACCACAACACTGTCATATAGTGCAAGAGCTTTGTCCACCGTTTGCGACAAGTCATAGAGATCAGCCATGCTATAGGATCCCGAACCTGAATTTCCGAATTGGAGTGTGCTAACATCTGCAATCTTCTGCTTATCCGGTAAGGCGTCTACCATCTCTCCAATGGGAAGCGTACCTGCCTTGTAGTTCTGGAAGCTGGTCGCATCCTCGGATTGACCGGCAATCGTTCCACCGGTTCCGATCACCAATACATTGGGGAGTGCAGATTGCTTGGAGGAGTCCGGTACGGCAGGGATAGAGGTATTGCGAGCTGGAGTAGTCGGTGTTGTCTGGACAGTACCTGTTGTGCCTTTCACCTCTACCGTAGCTGCGTGAGCAGCATAGGTTCCGATGGGGGACAACGAGATCGTTAATGCTGTTAAAGCTGCGGTACTCCATACGGCCCAGGGACGAAGATTGGATGTTTTACTCATGAATAGCACTCTCCTTCAAGTAAGTGTGATGTTAAGTTTGTTAAGAAGAATATGTATACCATTTCAAAATGATTGTATTTCATGTTAAGTAATATGACAACAATAGATATTGCTAGAGTAATCGGTTACATTTATAGATAATGGGAGTAAAATGATTGTTTATAAGGAATATTGGAAGAATATTCACTCTGATAGAGCGAGAGGAGTTGATAGATTTAATAGTTTTAGATATTAAACAGCTAGTTACATGTTAGTTAATGTTACGTATCGAGTTTTTTTCCTGATAAACGAAGCTTTTAAAAAGGAATGTTAAATACAGATTTATGCTGGGGGATACCAATGATCAGAAGGTTATTCTGTCATCGTAGTACCAAGAGTAAATATCCTTTAGTTCTATTTACATAAAGTGCGAGAGGAAGTTGGTAGCGGTTAGTAGGTAATGGGTCTCAATTACGTTCCATAGATTGGTTTCGTTATGAAGTTGTGTTTATAATAGGGGTGAACAACATATGTAAATAAATATATAATATTGATTGGAGGAGAAACGATGGAACAGGCACCCAGAAAGTATGCAAATTACATTCCGATTCGGGAACTGGAGACTTTGGAACAACGGCTGTCTCCCTTCCAGGTGTACGCAGAGCTTCGTGACAACACTCCAGTCCGATATGATGAGCATCGAGAATGCTGGGATGTTTTCGGTTATGAAGATGTGAAGTACGTATTGAAAAACCCGAAACTGTTCTCTTCCGCACGTGATCGTGCCAATACGAGCATGTTGACGACAGACCCGCCCAAGCACAAACAGCTGCGTGATCTGGTGAATCAGGCGTTTACACCCAAGGCAATTGAAGCATTGGCTCCGCGTATTCAGGAAATCACAGATGAGTTAATTGCTCCACACCTGTCAGAAGGACATATGGAACTTGTTGATGACCTTGCCATGCCATTGCCTGTCATTGTAATTGCTGAATTGATCGGAGTCCCTGCAACGGATCGTCAAAAGTTCAAGGACTGGTCTGATGTATTAGTGAAGGGTGCACGTGATGATAGTGAGCAGGCTTTTCAGGAGTTGTTGGAGGAGAAAAAAAGAAATATACAGGAACTGCATATCTATTTCACTGGCATCATGGAAGAACGTCGGTTGCAGCCACAGGATGATCTGATTTCGTTACTGCTTGCTGCGGAGATTGATGGTCAGAAGCTGACTGCAGAGGAAGTGGTAGGCTTCTGTATTCTCTTGCTTGCTGCTGGGAATGAAACAACAACCAACCTGATTACCAATGCGGTTCGTATTCTGTCTGAACAACCCGATCTACAACAGGAGTTGCGCGAACATCCAGAACGGATTACTTCTGCGATTGAAGAGACGCTGAGATATTATCCGCCAATTGTTGCGATTGGGCGGGTCGCCAAGGAAACCGTAGAGTTGAATGGACAGACGATACAAGCGGGAGATCAGGTGATTTCCTGGGTTGGATCAGCGAATCGGGACGGTGTGCAATTCGAGCGTCCGGAAGATTTTATATCTGATCGCAAGCCGAACAGACATATGGGATTTGGATTTGGCATTCATTTTTGTTTGGGTGCACCACTCGCTCGTTTGGAAGCAAGGGTAGTTCTGCATACGTTGCTTCAGCACATGGAGTGCATTCAGCTTGTGCCGGGAACGGTCCTGCAGCCGATACAAAGTGCTTTTGTATTTGGTGTGAAACATTATCCGATACAATTCAATACATGATTGATACATGAATGACAAAAGCCGCTTCCAGGCCATTAGCACTGGAAGCGGCTTTTCTGAAGAACGTTGATATGGATTGGTTATATAGATGGGAAATCAGGATTCCCGCGGCAATGCCGGTTTGTTGTACAATTTGAATCTGACCCAAACCATATTGAGCAGTAGCAGTCCACCAGAGACAATAAAGAGACCTTCAATTCCGATGAATCCTGCCATAAAGCCTCCGATGACCGCCCCAAGCATGTTGCCCAACGCCAAAGTGCTCGTATTAAAACTGAATGCACGGCTAATCATGCTATCTGATGTGTAGGAACGGATCAAGGCGTTAACGCTTGGAAGCAGGCCACCCATAAACACACCCATCATGAAACGGACAAGTATGAGCTGCCACACCGTCTGAACAAATGCCTGCGGAATAAGCATGAGTCCTGTTCCGATGAGTGAGAAGGTAAGGACTTTGTGTGGGCCGATCCGGTCACTCAGCTTCCCTAGAATCGGAGACATCGCCATATTGGATAGTCCCGTAACTGCACCGACAAGTCCTGCCCAGAAGGCCACATTTACATCCGAAGCATGCAATTTTTGTACATACAGCGGCAAGAGTGACATGGGGCTTATCATCGCAAATTGCAACAGGAACGTCACAGCAAACAGTGCGGGCAGTTGGGGTGACTTGTTCAACTCCTTGAGACCGGACAATACGGATTGTGCCGGCAGTTTGGCTGCTTCTTTGCGGTCGAATTTCTCTCTCACAAGGAACATGGCGAGCATGGAAGCGACGAAGATCAGTCCGCCTGTAATGTAGAAAATGGGACGGAAGCCTACCGCATCAGCTAGCAAGCCACCAATGAGCGGACCCAGGATCGTGCCGGCAACCTGCCCGGACTGACTGATTCCCATGGCGAAACCCATTCGGTCCTTCGGAGTGGTACCCGATATCAGCGCAACAGCTGCAGGATTGAAACCGGAAATTGTACCGTTAAGCAAACGTAATAAGAGAAGCTGCCAGGGATTCTGTGCCAGACCCATAAGGGCGATCACGATGGCCATTCCGAATCCCGAGCGCAGCAACATAACTTTTCGACCATACTTGTCAGATAATTTGCCCCAGAGCGGTTGGAACAAAAATGAGGTCAGGAAATTGGCTGCAAATATAAATCCGGCCCAAATGCCAATTTCATGTTCGCCAACAACGCCAAGATCTCTTGCGAGATACAGGGACAAAAATGGGGTAATCATGGTCATGCCCGAATTGACCAAAAATTGTCCGAACCAAAGCACAATGAGGTTTACTTTCCACGTTTTCAAAGTGCTTTCACTTCCTTTCAAAGATATTTCTGTAATTCTCAAAAAAACACCATTCTTTCATTATAACATAATTGGCATATGGAGGAGGGGTGTAAGGAATGTCATAGTATTGTCACGTAGAACGCATCTGCATGTGGTTGTTACGGCTGTTTAAAAAGGGCATAATGGTAATTATGAGTCCAAAAACTATTGGAGGCTTCTTACATGAGCTATAATGATCGACTGATTCGGGCAAGTTTCAAGCAACAGGTCGACCGTGTTCCGGTATGGTACATGCGTCAGGCTGGACGTTACGATCCTGAATATCGCAAGATTAAAGAAAAGTACTCCTTACTAGAAATCTGCCAACAACCCGAGCTGGCGGCTGAAGTTACACTCATGCCCGTACGCAAGCTTGGTGTAGATGCGGCTATTTTGTATTCCGATATTATGAATCCGGTTGCCTCACTGGGCATTGATTTTGACATTGTAAAAAATATTGGTCCAGTTATCGATAATCCTATTCGATCCGCTGCAGATGTGGATCGTTTGCGTCCCATTGACGTCGAAGGAGATCTGTCACATATTCTGGAGACCATTCGAATTCTGGATAAGGAACTTGACGTGCCTCTGATTACGTTTGCGGGCGCACCTTTCACGATTGCGAGTTATCTGATCGAAGGACAACCTTCGAAAGGTTACATCCGCACCAAAACGATGATGTACAGCGAGCCTGAAGTGTGGCACAAGTTGATGCAGAAGCTTGGTGATATGGTAATTACATATATCCGTGCGCATATTGCGAATGGCGGTAAGGCATTCCAGTTGTTTGACAGCTGGGTTGGAGCACTTTCTCCCAAAGACTTCAGAACATATGTGTTGCCTACGATTACCCGTATCTTTACCGAATTATCGGATTTGAATGTACCGAAGATTTATTTCCCTGGTGTCGCTTCGGGCGAATTGTTGCCAACGCTGCATAATCTGCAAGCCAATGTGATTGGATTGGACTGGAGAGTATCGATTGCGGAAGGGCGCCAACGACTTGGCGGCAAATTTGCAGTCCAGGGTAATTTGGACCCTTATGTGCTGACTGCACCGATGGAACTGATCAAGGAACAAGCTAAAGTGATTATCGACGAAGGAATCAAGGAGCCGGGGTATATATTCAACCTGGGTCACGGACTATTTCCTGAGGCATCTCTTGATAAGCTCAAAGAACTAACCGCATATATTCATGAATATTCTGCGGAAGCATTGAAGACTGGGGTGACGATAACGAATGACTAAAACTGTAGGTGTACTGGTGATGTCATATGGCACACCAGAAAATATGGAAAGTGTTGAAGCGTATTACACACATATCCGCAGAGGGCGTCCGCCTGAACCGGAGCAATTGAAGGAACTGACGGATCGATATGAAGCTATTGTTGGCGGTGTGTTTCCGCTTCGGGAGAACACGGACAATCAGGTCAAGGCTCTTCAGGAGACGTTAAACCGCGATGAGCGTGGGAGTGACGTGGAATTCCGTTGTTATCAAGGACTGAAGCATGCCTATCCGTTTATTGAGGATGGCGTGGAACAGATGGCGAAGGATGGGATTCAGACAGCAATTGGTATTGTGCTGGCTCCCCATTTCTCAACGATGAGTGTAGGCAGTTATATCAAGCGAGCGCGGGAAAAAGCAGAAGAACTGGGCGTTCATATGTCCTTTATCGAGAGCTATCATCTGCATCCGAAGTTAATTCAGGCCTTGTCCACGCGTGTCAGTGCCAAGTTGGATGCGTTCGAGGAAGCCGGAGCAAAACGCGGAGATGTGAAAGTGTTGTTTAGTGCCCACAGCTTGCCAGCACGTATTGTGGAGATGGGTGATCCGTACCCGCAACAATTGCTGGAGACTTCGGAAGTGATTGCCTCGCGTGTGGGCATTACCAATTGGCAATTCACTTGGCAAAGTGCCGGAAGAACAGCTGAACCATGGCTTGGGCCAGATATCCTCGATACGTTACAGGAACTTTCCCGTGAGCAAGTAGAGGATGTTCTTGTGGCACCAATCGGGTTCGTTTCGGATCATCTCGAAGTGCTCTATGATCTCGATATTGAGGCCAAATCGATTGCCAAAGAGATCGATATGCGCCTGATGCGTATTGATTCTCTCAATAGCGATCCTCTATATATGGAGACGTTAAGCGACGTTATTATAAGCCAATGGCAGCAAGGGTCGGATGAGTAATGGATGACAAGAAACGCCGCGTTGTTATTGTCGGCGGTGGCCTCACCGGCCTTAGCGCGGCATTTTATATCCGCAAGCATTACCGGGAAGCAGGAGTTGAACCTGTGATTACCTTGGTCGAGAAAAGCTCGTCCATGGGAGGCATGATTGAGACGCTGCACCGGGATGGATTTGTGATTGAAAAAGGGCCGGATTCTTTCCTGGCTCGCAAAACAGCAATGATTGATCTGGCCAAAGAATTGGAGATCGATCATGAGTTGGTAAGTCAGAATCCGGAATCAAAGAAAACGTATATCATGCAGCGTGGCAAGCTTCATCCTATGCCAGCAGGACTCGTTCTCGGTATTCCGACAGAATTAAGACCATTCTTGAGAAGTGGTCTGGTCTCTCCGGTTGGTAAACTGCGGGCGTTGATGGACTTTGTCATCCCACCGCGTCGCACAACAGAGGATGAATCGCTCGGTTATATGATTGAGCGACGTCTTGGAGCAGAAGTGCTGGAGAACTTGACCGAACCGCTGCTTGCGGGAATCTATGCAGGGGATATGCGGCGATTGAGTCTCCAGGCTACTTTCCCGCAATTCGGAGAAGTAGAGCGCGATTACGGCAGCTTGATCCGGGGCATGATGACTGGTCGAAAACCTGCCGAGACGCATACTGGAACAAAACGAAGTGCCTTTTTGAATTTCCGGCAGGGGCTTCAAAGTCTTGTTCATGCCCTCGTCCATGAGTTGCAGGATGTGGATCAACGTCTGAACACCGCGGTGAAGTCGCTGCAACCTATTGCTGGGGCGCAGACCCGATACCGTGTTGAACTGGGTAATAGCGAAATGCTTGAAGCCGATGATGTAGTGGTTACCGTGCCGACGTATGTCGCGTCGGAGCTGTTGAAGCCACACGTGGATACAGCGGCTCTGGACGCAATTAACTACGTGTCTGTAGCTAATGTGGTGCTCGCTTTTGAGAAAAAAGAGGTAGAGCATGTATTCGACGGATCAGGTTTCCTCGTTCCGCGAAAAGAGGGCCGGAATATTACGGCTTGCACGTGGACATCGACGAAATGGCTGCATACCAGCCCGGACGATAAAGTCTTGCTCCGTTGTTATGTTGGTCGCTCTGGGGACGAACAGAACGTAGAGCTTCCGGATGAAGCGCTGACCGATCTGGTTCTCAAAGATCTGAGAGAGACCATGGGTATCGAAGCGGTACCGATCTTCTCTGAGATTACAAGGCTTCGCAAATCAATGCCACAGTATCCCGTGGGACACCTCCAACATATTGCCGCTCTTCGTGAGGAGTTAGGCAGTAAATTACCGGGTGTGTACATTGCAGGTGCAGGTTATGAAGGCGTAGGTTTGCCAGATTGCATCAGACAAGCGAAGGAAATGTCTGTCCAGGCTACAAAAGAGTTTGCGGTAGAATAAGTGCAGCAAGAGAGCTGTCTCAAACGTAGAATTATCTACAGGAGAGACGGCTTTTTTTACATGAAGATCTGAAAGTTAACCGAGTTCATACCCTTCCAATTGATACAGTTCCAAGGAATGATGGAAATCCAGAATATGCCTGATATAATGGTATGTATGGCTGTGAAGAAGAAGAGGAGTTGCTTATGTATCCCCCAAGATCAGAGCGAAGTGTACAGAAGAAAAAAGGTAAACGTACCCGCAATACAGTCATCTGGATAGTTAATATTGTATTGATCATGGCAATTGGTCTAGTCGGCATTTTTTATGTCATCCATTCACGTCAGCAACAGGCAGACGAGCCGGTGCAACAAGAAATTGTCGATCAGAATCAGCCTTCCATTGGAGACGATGCCAAAGGCGGCGATCAAGTAATTTCACCAGACTCGGAGTCCGATGAGACTTCGGAAGAAGAACCCGGAGCTGCGGATGAAGAGACATCAGAGGATGCAGAAAAAACATCCGGCGTAGCGACACCTGACACTTCAGGCAACACCAATAGTGGGAAGACGGAGTCTGGAACGAAAAAACCTGCGGCGGTTTCGACACCATCCAGCACCAAGGGAAATGCAGGTGTGGATAAGGAATCTGAGACGTCAAAACCCTCCAACTCAGCGGAGGATGTTACGATTAATTTTGTTGGGGATATTCAATTCTCGGGCAAAGTTGCTGAACTGTTGGATAGGAACGGTTATGATTATCCCTTTGCCAAGCTCGGCAGATTATTCAAGGACGATGATCTTACCATCGGTAACCTGGAGACACCCATAACGCTGGGGGGTACGGGTGCAGCTGACAAAACATATGTATATAAATCTTCGCCCAAAGCATTGGCGGCAATGGCCTCTGCTGGTTTTGATGCTGTGAATTTGGCTAACAATCATATCCTGGATCAAGGTGTAGAGGGCTTGGTGGATACGCTAACCTATCTCAAGGAGTATGGCATAGCCCACACCGGGGCTGGCATGAACAGAGATGAGGCCTATGCACCAGCGTATCTGGAACGCAAAGGCATGAAGATCGCATTGCTTGGGTTCTCCCGAGTTGTACCGGAAACGAGTTGGAAGGCTGAGGGTAATCGGGCTGGCGTGGCTGAAGCCTATGATTCCACAGGAGCAGTTACAGCGATCCAGGAGGCCCGTAATAAGGCGGATCTGGTCATTGTGGTTGCACACTGGGGAGAGGAACGGGTAAGTACTCCGAATAGTGACCAGACCCGATTGGCTCGTGAGTTTGTAGATGCTGGTGCGGATCTGGTCATAGGTGGACATCCCCATGTATTGCAAGGGTTGGAGTATTACAAAGGGAAGTGGATTGCATACAGTACGGGGAATTTTATTTTCTCCAGATCCACAACCGAAGAAACGTGGAAAACGGCTGTGTTTCAGGCACGCTGTAGTCGCGAGGCTGCTTGCAGCATGAAAGTTATCCCTTATGAGGCGGGGCTTGGTCAGGCCATCCCGATGATTGATGAGGCAAACAGACTTCTGCTGCAGCAGATGGCACAGCTATCCCCAGGCATTCGATATGATGCGAATGGAGTGGCTTCGCCAAATTGAGAACCATTGTTGAGGAGGGCATCAAATGAACAACCTTTGTGTAGCGCACCGTGGATTTTCTTCCATTGCACCAGAGAATACGATGGCTGCATTCTTAATGGCTATGGAACGGCCTGAAGTTCAGTGGATGGAGCTGGATGTGCAGTTATCACGTGATGGTGTACCAGTGATCATTCATGATTTTACAGTGGATCGCACGACGAATGGCAGGGGCCTGGTTCGGGAAACCGATTGGGCTGATCTGCAACGGCTGGATGCCGGATCATGGAAAAATAAGTCTTACAAAGGCGAACGGATTCCGGCTCTAAGTGAATTGTTAGATCGCTCGTGCGGGAGAGTGCGTTTGAACATCGAACTGAAAACGCAGGGTGATATGTACCCTGGTTTACCGGCAGCGGTGATATATGAACTAAGAAAACGACATATGCAGAATGATGTAGTGATCACTTCGTTTGAACCAGCCGCTCTGATTGAAGTGAAAAAACTTGCACCGGAGATTCAGACGGGGCTAATTATTGATGCGCGACCGGGTGATCTGTTAACCGCATTGCGACAAATGAATTGCACGTTCCTCTCGATTGGATATACCAATGTAGACAAATCCTTAATGAACGAAATGCGGAGTGCAGGCATTCGTGTGATGGCTTGGACAGTGGATGACAAGAACATTATGAAGAGACTGGCGGCAGTAGATCCAGAGCTCATGTTGTGTACAAACCGGCCTGACGTATGGGAACATGCATTTCAGGAGACGAGCAGCCGATTCTTCAGACCGTAATTTACTCTATTTACACTAATGAAGGTGGTTATATTCCCATGTTGACTAACATTCGCAATGTATACTGTGTAGGACGCAATTATAAACTTCACGCGGAAGAATTGGGCAACGCGGTTCCGGATGAGCCGATGATTTTTATGAAACCATCTCACGCAGTCGTACCCCTGAATGGAGCTACTCTTGAATTGCCTGCTACGAAGGGTGAAGTTCACTATGAAGCTGAACTGGTGGTACATATCGGCCGGAGTTATGAGCCAGGTATGGCGGTAGATGAGCTGGTGGATGCATATGCGTTTGGTATTGATTTTACGTTACGGGATGTACAGACCGTGATTAAGAAAAAGGGACACCCTTGGACAGCGGCAAAAGGGTTCAAAAATTCCGCTCCGGTTACTGCATTTCAGGCATTTCCAGGTGCGGCAGCATTACTGGAGAAAGACTTTACATTGTCCAAAAATGGTGAGGAAGTCCAACGTGGCAACATTCGTAACATGATCTTCAGTTTACAGGATATTATGGATTATGTAGGTAACCATTACGGCCTGGGGCCGGGCGATGTCATTTTTACAGGAACACCCGAAGGTGTTGGACCAACACAAGCAGGAGATGTGCTCGAACTGGCATGGGACGGCGAATCCTTGGGTGCATGCACGATTGGGGCAGCACAATAAGGATTACACATCACACCTGCTTGAGATGGATAGGGTACAAGAAAGGGGCGTGCATACGCTCCTTTTTGTCGTGAGATCAGAAAGGTCTTCAAAATTTCTATCGTACGGATTCGACGCTAATTACGCTAAGTTGTATGCAGTATTCGCACTTTGTGTGACCAACTCTTCCAGTTCAGCTTGTTGTGCAGCATATTGCTCCGAACGGATACTTCCACTTGCGAGCCGTTCATCCAACTGTTCCTTGAGCTGCCTAACCTGTATAGCAATGACCTCATTCAAGTTTCCGTTGTTTTCTTCCGTGATCGTCCTCAGTGATTTGCCGCTATACAATTCCTCGTACAAATCCGCTTCTGAAGGCTGATTCAGAGCGCTGAGCAGCTCGTCGCCGCTTACCTCACGAGTATCCAGGTCAACGATGGACCATTTAGCAGTAGGTATAGGGGAGATGGCAGATTGACCCCATGCTGTTCCGGCGAAGGACATAGTGACAATCATTGTGCCTATAATAATGACTCTTTTCATGTTCATATGGATAATCCTCATTTCTGTAGTTGAGTACGAACTGAATCGTAGCTTGTCGTTGATGTTTTGACCTGAGAATAGTGTAAACGGGAAACCTGAATTGAAACTTAAAACAGGATAAGTAATTTCAAATCAGTGGGGAATAAACGTGAAAGTAAAATTACTAATATAATTCACACTTGACAGGTTGGGTTAGTTGGTTATATGATGATCTCAATTATTTTAATACTCATTAAATGAACAGTGAAATAATTTGAACTGAAAACGGAACTGAGCTGATTGGACCACCAAAGGCTCCCGGGACTACTCCACTATGGAATGTCCACGGGGGCCTTTTTTCGTATGCGATTGAGGCTTCAGACGAACAAGGAGGATATGGAATGAGCGATAGAGATTGGGAAGCGTTGGAGCGGACGGATTGGTTATTTCGCAAAATGGTCAGACGATTTGTCAAAGAGCGGGATCGCATCTCTGTAGAAGGCATTAGCCTGCCGGGCATGCTCATCCTGCACAAGATCATTCGTGAGGGAGAACAACGGCTTGGGGATTTGGCAGAACAATTGGACTTCACATCAGGTGCCATTACAGCGCTAACCGATAAGCTGGAGAAAAAGGGACTCTCCATCCGCAGGCGAAAGGAAGACGATCGCCGGACGGTTTTACTGGACATTACATCCAGCGGGCGAGAGATGTATGCGAGAAACAGCAACATCGGTGCCCGATGTATTACGCTTCTGTTTGAGGGGTTTACCACGGAGGAACTGGAGCAACAAAGTCAATTCTATGAGCGGGTGGTAGCGAATCTGGAGGGATTCTCGGACACGGTGCTGGAATTGGCAGAGAACAACGGGATACAGGAACATGAGCAGTCCTCTACAAGTGACCTTGAGCAGAAGCAGCGGGACAATACCGGGAAGGGGAACTATCTCAGTTATTGAGGTTGAATCAAGTAGTGATATTCGACATTCCACAAACATTCTAGGGGAGAGATGATTAATGGGACACTCAACAATATATCCAACTGGAGCAACGTTATACAATCCGGATAAGGCTTGGGGCGGTTATACCGTCTATCAGGCAGGTGAGGAAGGCGTAGTGTTGATCGATATGAATGGCAAGGAGGTCCACCTGTGGAAAGGGTTGTTAGGGTTTCCGGCCAAAATATTGCCTGGTGGCTACGTGCTGGGCAGCACGGGTCGGAGAGATCCGAAGTTCGGTATTCAGGACAATGTCGATCTGGTCCAAGTGGATTGGGACGGCAACATTGTATGGAAATACAATAGCTACGAACATATTGAAGATCCGGGGTATGAGCCACTATGGTATGCCCGCCAGCATCATGATTATCAACGTGAGGGTAATCCGGTAGGTTACTATGCACCTGGCCTTGCGCCGAAGACGAAGAGTGGTAAAACGCTCATCCTGGCACACAAAAATGTGAGTAACCCTCAAATTTCAGATAAGCCATTGCTTGATGATGCCATTATCGAAGTGGATTGGGAGGGAAAGGTACTCTGGGAGTGGCTGCCTAACGAGCACTTTGAAGAATTAGGTTTTGATGAAGCTGCTCGAAATGTCCTGTTCCGTGATCCGAATACACGTTCTTTCGGTCACCTGGGCGGTGGTGTTGGTGACTGGTTACATATTAATTCTGCTTCATATGTTGGACCCAACCGATTCTATGATGATGGAGACGAACGGTTCCACCCCGACAATATTATCTGGGATGCCAGAGAGGCCAACATTATCGCCATTACAGACAGACAGAGCGGAAAGATCGTGTGGAGACTAGGGCCAGACTATACTTCACCTGAAGCGAAGCACATTGGCACAATTATCGGGCAGCATCATGCACATATCATTCCCCAAGGTCTACCGGGAGAAGGGAACTTGCTCGTATTCGACAATGGCGGCTGGGCAGGTTACGGCCTTCCGAATCCGGCTTCCCCATTTGGATTGAAACATGCGATTCGGGATCACTCCCGTGTGTTGGAGATTAACCCGGTCACCCTGGAAATTGTCTGGCAGTATACATCGGCAGAGGCTGGGTTTTCCGTCCCAACGGACTCCTATAAATTTTATAGCCCATACATCAGTTCTGCCCAGCGTTTACCTAACGGCAACACCCTGATAACCGAAGGTTCCAATGGCAGATTGTTCGAAGTCACAGCGGAGCATGAGCTGGTCTGGGAGTATGTATCCCCTTACACCGATCGGCGCAATACCAATATGGTCTATCGCTCGTATCGCGTTCCTTATCAGTGGGTTCCGCAGTTAGAGAAGCCGCAGGAAGTTGCCATTGAAGCAATTGATGTCTCCAACTACAGGGTGCCGGGAGCAGCACCCAAAGGTTCTGCATCCATCGTGAGCGTGGAGACAACTCTTCCATTTGTGGAGGGTGCAGCCTGTGTGGCAACGTCGGATGAAGGCAAGTCAGGCGGTTAAGCGTCAAGAATCATGACTAGATCGAATGGGGTGTATATTGTGAGAAAATCATCTATAATTACCGGCGTATTGATATTATTCCTGGCTACGGCACTCATATTATCTGGATGCAGTTCAAATGCAGCAGGATCTGGAGCAAAAGACGCTAACGGCAAAAATGCCAATAATGTAAAAATTCGAATTGCAGATACAAGTACCAACCCAACGTTCAGGGTAGCCATTGCCAAAGGTTTCTTTGAAAAACGGGGCATTGATGCAGAGAGTATTACGTTTGGCTCACCGGCTGAAGGTGTAAATGCACTATTTATCAAACAGGTAGATATTGCGTACGGGGCAGACTTCCCTGTATTAAATGCGCTGGCTAAAGGGGAATATTCGGTCATTGCTTCCGCAGGTCAGGCTACGGATGAAGCGGCAGCCGCCTGGAAGCTGTATGCAAAAGAGGATATTCAGAGTGGAGCGGATTTGAAGGGCAAGAAAGTGAGTTTCATTCGAGGCACATTTATTCCGTATCTATGGGATGAATATTTGAAAGATCAGGGGGTGGCGCTGAGTGATGTGACGCAAATTGGTCAGGGGGCTTTTGATGAGGCCTACATCGCACTGAAACAGGGAGACCTTGATGCCGCTTGGGTCATAGGTTCCGCGTTAACCGATAAATTCGATGCACTCGAAGGAGTACATCAGCTGACGGATATGTCTCAGACGCCTATACGCCTTGGTATGGGACTGGTATCAAGTAATGAATTCATCCAGGCAAACCCTGAAAAGATAAGTGACTTCCTTGCAGCGCTGGATGAAGCATCCACGTATGCCCAAGCGCATCCTGAAGAGGTTGCTGATCTGATGTATCAAGAGACCAAACAGCCTAAAGATGCCACGTTGAAAGACCTTCCGATCAATCCATGGGAAGTTGGATTTACGCAGGCTGCTTATGATAGTTTGGCAGGTCAGAAGCAATATATGGTGGACACCGGAATCATCGAACAGGATTTTGATCTCGACACCAAACTCAATCTGACTTCTCTCCAGCAGGCTTTGCCGGAAAAAGTGACATATAGTAAATAATTCTTATTGAAATGGGAGGTGTCCGTTATGTCCTTACCTGCAACTCAGCATACCATTCATATTGAACAGCTTCGAAAAACATATCATGCCCCGACCAATGGGGATGTGCATTATATCATTAAGGATGTCGATCTGGTTATCAAGGGAGGAGAATTCTTCGTCCTGCTTGGACCCAGTGGATGCGGGAAGTCGACGCTGCTGAACATGATCGCGGGTTTTATCTCCAAGTCGGGTGGACAGCTCAAGGTAGACAACAAGGAGATCGACAGGCCGGGCAGGGATCGGGCAATGGTGTTCCAGCAGGCGGATTCTTCTCTCTTTCCATGGCTAACGGTGAGGGAGAATGTTGAATTCGGGCTTCGAATGTCCAAGGTGCCTAAGACACAACGGCGTGAGATCTCTGATCGTTACATCCAGCTTGTTGGACTGAGTGCTCATGAGGGGAAATTTCCGAAAGAACTTTCGGGCGGCATGAAGCAGCGGGTTCAATTGGCTCGGGTACTTGCGAATGACTCGGCGATCTTGTTGATGGATGAGCCATTCGGTGCGCTGGACGCGATGACGAGACGAACCATGCAGAAGGAACTGGTGAATATTTGGAAAGAAACACATAAAACCGTTATCTTTGTCACACACGATATTCAGGAAGCGTTATTACTTGGTGAGCGCATAGGCATTATGTCCGTAGGTCCATCTTCAAATATAACGGATATTTACCACAACACTTTACCTTACCCTAGGAACATCGCCTCGTCTGAGTTCAACACCCTGTATGACCGAATTCAAGGCCACTTTGAAGAATAACTGAGGTGATATGTAAGATGAAATGGTTGGAGAAAAAATGGGTATCTATCCCGCTTCTATGGGTAACGGTCATCTTAATCTGGCAGCTTGGTGCCCTCATCTATGGGCCTGACGTAATCCCTGGTCCGTGGCACACGATCCTGGGAGCACGCGAACTGATTGCTGACGGTACGCTGATGCAGTATATCGGAATCAGTTTCACTCGTGTACTGGCGGGCTGGGTACTCGGAAGTATCATTGCTATTCCGGTAGGACTGATTATTGGCAAGGTGCATATCATCCGGCTGTTCGCCGAGCCATTCCTTAACTTTATACGTTTTATCCCGCCCATTGCTTTTATTACCTTATTTTTGGTGTGGTTCGGAATTGGAGAGCAATCCAAGATCGCGCTCATCATGTACGCTACCTTCTTCATTGTTGTGCTGAATACACTGACAGGTGTACTCTCCGTTGAAGAAGACAAAATCCGTTCGGCCCGCAGTATGGGAGCCAATGAACGGCAGATTCTGCTGCATGTGATTGTTCCGGCGACAACCCCGTATATCTTCACGGGTGTACGACTGGCGATGGGAACTTCTTATATGGCCATAATCGGTGCTGAGATGATTGCCTCGAATGAGGGAGTCGGTTACTTGATCTGGAATTCCAGACTCTTTTTCCGGACGGATTGGATCTTTGTCGGGCTGATTTCCCTAGGTTTTATGGGATTCCTGACGGATCGATTGTTCAATTGGTTTGGTCGCAGAGTACTCTACCGATATGGGGTCATTGGCGGAGCGAAGCGGGTCTGAATGAGAAGATAGGCACACTGAATAACAGACGTTACGCAAAAGGGAATTTATCTTGTTTAACGTTATATCAATAACCTGTTTTGGCACTTCTAAACGAGGCCGAAACAGGTTTTTTGCGTGCTGGCCTCTGGAGTTTCGGCTTTGACATCAAACCGTGGTATAATTGAGTTTCAAAAATACAATAAACGTCATGCGGGCTGTGTATACGCTGCATGCAGGAGACATTATGGATTGGATTATTGGCGCCGTATGCGCTTCTATGGTGGCAGGTGCTGCCTATGCGAAAAAGTCGCTAACCCTGTCTGGCTGCCTGGCAGCAATTATGATGGGAACGATATATTACGGAGCGGGTAACCTGTTCTGGTTTGGCACGTTATTGTTGTTTTTCATCACTTCAACGTTGCTCTCCAGGTTTCGTAAAGATCGGAAGCAGGAGCTGGAGAAATCCTATGCCAAGTCAGGAAATCGGGATGCCGGACAAGTGATGGCTAATGGTGGGATGGGCATGTTCCTGTGTCTGGGATACTGGATATTTCCACATCCGGCATGGATATATGCTTTCATTGGCGTAATGGCTACCGTTACATCGGATACATGGGCAACCGAACTCGGGAGTATCAGTCGCAAGCCACCGCGCTCTGTTCTCACGTGGAAGGTACTTACTCCAGGTGCCTCAGGAGGCGTTTCACTTCTCGGTACCCTGGCTGCAGCTGTAGGCGGGGCTCTGATTGGTGCGGGAGCATTTTTCTTTTCCTGGATCGCCGGGGTAGAAGGGCTTGGGCTGCTTAGTTGGACTTTTGTTGGCCTTGTAGGCGGATTGGCAGGTGCTTTTGCCGATTCCTATCTGGGCGCAACGGTGCAGATGATGTATCGTTGTACCGTGTGTGGTCGTGAAGTTGAAGTACATGAACATTGCGGGCATCCAACGGTTCGGGCTCGTGGCTGGTCATGGATGAGTAACGACCTGGTGAACGTGCTTAGCTCGGTCATTGGGGGATGTGTGGCGATTGGATTGGGTAACATTTTGGCGTTGTAGGAGGGAGTAACATTTGAACACTGTACATGGAGACAAATCGGAGGCTATTTTGGATGCAGCCTATGGTATCTTTGGCTCGAAGGGTTTTTATGAGACGAAGATGTCTGATATTGCAGACGAAGCTGGCATCGCAAAAGGCACCATTTATTTATATTTCAAAAGTAAGGAACAATTATTTGTAGCAGTATCCAAGCGTGACTGTAACAGTTTTATCAGTCGTCTTGAATATGCTTTGAACTCGCATGAGAACACAGGTGATAAACTTGGCGCAATAGCCAAGACCCACCTTACGTATTATTATGAGCGTCGCAATCATACCAAGCTCTTTTTTATGGCACCTAATAATGATCCGGATCTGATGCATTTTATGAAAGAATTTATGAATCAATATATGAGCATGGTGTGCGAGGTGCTGGAAAGTGCAAGTGTACCTGAGCCAGTCTTATTAGCCAAATCGTACATTGGGATTCTGGATCGTCTGAAGATGGATATTATGCTTAATCCAGAGTTCAACGAAGAAGATCTGAACAAACGAATTGCCTTCTCAGCAGCATTATTTCTGGACGGGTGTCGGTCTTTTTTGAAAACGTAAGTGCTTGTGTGGGTACGAGTAATATTGAATTCTATTTTACAGAGAAGTGGGTACGCGCAATGAACATAATGACGGTAGAACAAATTGCAAAAAGTTATGGCGAGAAAATATTGTTCAAGGACGCTTCATTCGGTATGGCTGATCAGGACAAGATTGGTGTCGTTGGGGTAAATGGAACCGGAAAATCCACGTTTTTGCGTGTGATTTCTGGTATGGAACCTGCAGATGCGGGACAGATCTCCATTGGTAATGATGTACGCATTCAGTTTCTGGCGCAAAATCCGGACTTCAATCCGGATAATACGGTACTGCAACAAGTATTCGAAGGTGACAGCATGGAAATGAAAACCGTGCGTGAATATACGGAAACGATGGAGTTATTGGAACTCCAGTCATCTGATCCAGCGTTGCAAGAGCGACTATTACGTTTGAATCAGCAAATGGAGCAGCTTCAACTCTGGCAGATGGAGAGTGAAGCGAAGAGCATTTTGTCCAAATTGGGTATTCGTCAGTTCGATGCACTGATGGGCACATTGTCGGGTGGACAACGCAAAAGGGTAGCGCTAGCGGCTGCGCTGATTCATCCTTCCGAACTGCTCATTCTGGATGAGCCGACGAACCATATTGATAATGACTCGGTAGTATGGCTCGAGCAGTACTTGCAGAAGCGCCGCGGCGCACTGCTTATGATTACGCATGATCGGTATTTCCTGGATCGTGTGGCGAATGTCATGCTCGAATTGGATCATGGTCGTTTGTTCCGATATGAAGCCAACTATACACGTTTCCTGGAACTGAAGGCGGAGCGGGAAGAACGTGAAGCTTCTTCCGAACAGAAGCGTAAGAACCTGCTTCGGACGGAGCTTGCGTGGATTCGTCGCGGTGCCAAGGCACGGACGACGAAACAAAAAGCGAGAATTGATCGCTTCGAACAACTCAAAGACCAACAAGGAATCCAGCGCTCGGGCTCATTGGAAGTATCGGTCGGTTCCACTCGTTTGGGTAAAAAGATACTGGAGATCGAGCATCTTTCCAAATCTGTCGGTGGTCGCATACTGATCGAAGATCTGAGTTATATTGCCGTACCTGGTGATCGGGTAGGCATTGTCGGACCGAATGGTAGTGGTAAGTCCACGCTGTTACAGATGATATCTGGCAAGTTGGAACCCGATGCTGGAGTGGTTGACGTCGGCCCTACAGTCAATCTGGGTTATTTCACACAGGAACATCAAGAGATGGATGAATCACTTCGTGTGATTGAGTACATCAAGGAAGTGGCCGAGAATGTGAAAACGGCCGATGGCTCTCTGATTACAGCATCCCAGATGCTGGAGCGGTTCCTGTTTACCCCGGCATCCCAGTGGACGCCAATCTCCCGCCTGTCTGGTGGAGAGAAGCGTCGTCTGTATCTGCTGCGTGTTCTGATGGCTGCTCCGAATGTATTGCTGCTGGATGAGCCGACAAATGATCTGGATATCCAGACACTCGCTGTACTTGAAGACTATCTGGATGATTTTCCGGGTGTTGTTTTTGTTGTATCCCATGACCGTTATTTCCTTGATCGTACTGTGGATAAAGTGCTGTCTTTTGAGGGTAACGGTGCTGTACGTGTGCACGTTGGCGACTACAGTGAGTATGCGGAATGGATGCTGAAAAATGCACCTGGGACTACCCAAGATAGTGACATGGGCGTAGCGAAGGTGAAACAGTCATCGGAGAAAACGACTCCTGCTGTCTCAGCCGCTAAACCGAAGTTGAAATTTAGCTTCAAAGAGCAACGCGAATACGACCAGATTGATGAAAATATTGAGAAGGCTGAAGCCAATCTCGTCCGGATTAACAAAGAGATGGAAGAGTCATTTAGTGATTCTGCCCGTCTGCAGGAATTGATGGCAGAGCAAGCTGAGGCTGAGCGCCATCTGGACGAATTGATGGAACGCTGGACTGTTCTGAATGAACTTGCAGAGCAAATTGAGCAGAGTAAGTCTTGATTTATAATTAAGAGAGATCGCCCTTTCTCCTAAAGTGACTTTAAGTCGTATTAGGAGGAGAGGGCGATTTTTTGTCTGATTACTTGAACTCAATGTGAAACGTTCCGTATGTTCATTACGTTGTATAAGTAAAGAATTCCATAGAAGGGAGAGAACACCACACTTATGTATAAAGAAATGAATGAACAGTTGGCAGTGCTTAAGGAAAAGGGGAGAATTTACGAGAAATGGACCAAACGCTTGGAGAAGCTTCAAACGGAGGAAACCGAATGGGAAGCAAAGGTAAAATGTCGTCTGGAGCATCTCCAGAAGGAGCAGAAGGATGTTGATCAACTGAACAGTATGACATTGTCAGCATTTTTCTATCAACTGATTGGCAAGAAGACGGAACGTCTGGAAAAGGAAGAGCTCGAACTGATGGAAAGCAAGGCTGCTTACGACACTGCTTGTCGCATGCTACAAGACGTGCAGGAGCAACGAATCCATGTGGAGCAGGAGTTGGAGGGCCAACGGCAGTATCAGTACTGGCAGAGTGACTACAACGCTCTGTGGGGGAAGAAGGAAGGTCGTCTGCTGGACCAGGATGCAGAATTACAGCATATGGCGGAGAATCGGGAGCATCTTGCCAGTGAACTTCAGGAACTGGATGAAGCTTTCCGGGAGGGAGAATATCTGGTTCATGCTCTTGAACGTGCGGAGGAGGCTTTGGCTTCGGCAGGTAATTGGGGTGTGTATGACATGATGGGCGGTGGGGTCATCTCCACACATATCAAGCGAGGACGAATGGATGACGCTCAGGTCGCCATTATGGATGCAGGTAAGCGCCTACGACGTTTCCAGAAGGAGTTGGAGGATGTAGAGATGGCAGTACACGCGGATCTGCATCTCGGAGGTCTGCTTTCATTTGCAGACTATTTCTTCGATAACCTCTTCGTGGACTGGATGGTTCAGGACAAAATTCGCAGAGCCGAAGGTCAGGTGAAGGACGGACTGAGTGCGGTTCATAAGACCATGCATGTGTTAAGAAATGAAATGCGTGACCATAAGGCAGAGTTAGAGATTTTGGACCGTAAATATCATGCATATGTGGAACAGGCAGATTAAAAGATCTGACAACAAAGGCCACTTCCGAGCACACCGAATTGCTGTGCTTGGAAGTGGCCTTCTGCTTAGACGAACATGTGGATGTTATCCATGATAATTTCGTAGATAAATGATGCTGTTTTACTTGGTTGTAATGTAGGCAGCGAGCAATCGTGCCGTATTCAGGACAGCGTCTTTATGCGTACGTTCCATGGAATGAGATGCATGAACTCCCGGACCGATCAGTGCTGCTCGGATATTGTTTCCTCCGCGTAGTGCTGCACTGCCATCTGAGCCGTATTGGGGATAAATGTCGACGACGTAATCCAACCCATCTTGTTTGGCCAGCTCGATGAGACGGCTAGTCATATCATAGTCATAAGGACCAGAAGAGTCTTTGGCACATATGGACACGTCAGTTTCTTTGCAACTGAGATCGTCACCCATGGCTCCCATATCTACAGCGATCATTTCACTAATTTCCGCAGGGATATACGATGCGCCATGGCCAACTTCTTCATAGTTCGAGATGAGTAGAGAGACGTTATGTAATGGTTTCCAGCCTTCGCGATGTGCAGACTCAAGGATACCGAAGAGGGCAGCCACACTGGCTTTGTCGTCCAGATGACGTGATTTGATATAACCACTCGGCGTGATGACTGCGCGAGCATCGAAGGAGATAAAATCGCCCACAGAGATCCCCAGTTTCAATACATCCTCCTTGGAAGAGACGACTTCGTCAATTCGAACTTCCATATGGCTTTCGGTCCGTTCAAAGGTGCGTGCATCCGGATAGACGTGTACAGACGGATGAAGGGAGAGAATAGTACCAGTGTATGTCTTTCCATCCCGAGTATGGATGCTGCAATATTCGTTTTCGATACTTTGCATGGAAAATCCACCGACAGAGGTCAGCTTCAATGTGCCATAGGATGTAATCGAGCGTACCATGGCCCCTAGCGTATCCACGTGAGCGCTTAAAGCAATTGTCTTGGACGAATCCTGTCCGGGCAATGTAAGCATTGCACCGCCCTTGTTGTTCAGCTCACAAGCGATGTCCAGTGCTGCTGCTTCCTTGCGGATCATCTCGATAATATGATGTGTGTAACCACTGGGGCTTGGTGTATCCAGCAATTTTTTCAGAAAAGACAGAACGTATGATTCATCAATTGTAAAACTCATTGTGTAATTTCCTCCTCGGATCGTGGGTATGGTGTTAAACAAATACAGCCTGTCTGGGGGAGAGAATGTGATACTACCATTCCTGACTCGCCAGCAGGCTGTCTCTGATTGGTTACAGTGTTCCCGTAGGGTTTCCTTTGCGCTGATTCTGGATCGAATCATTCTCCAACAGGCTATCCGGTTCATTTGAGTCAAGTGAATCCATCGTTTTGAAAGAATCCAACGTAGATTTGCTTGTTGCGGAAGTTTCCAATTCAGATACGCGCAGTTTTAATTGTTTGTTCTCGCGTTGCAGTCTGTACTGGCGATAGATGCCATATGACCCTACAATAATTCCACCGATCAGGGTACAGCCGAGAATCAGCAAGATCAGCGGGATTTGTACCGTGTTAAATAACAGGTTGACTTGTACGGAATCCACATTAATGACCGCAAAGATTCCCGTGAGCAGTGCAAAAACAAGACCTGCTATGAGTGCCCATTGCATTTTCATGGTGTTGCCTCCTTGTTGAACAATTGAGAACTAGATATGCATTACCCATATTCGGGTATGTTGCATCTTGCAATGATGATAAAATCCCCTGCCCAAACGGGCAAGGGATGGAGGTCACATGGGAAGACAACCTTATTTGGTTAGTTGCTCCATCTGTTCAATCAATTCCTTGAACACACTCATAGCTTCACGAATTGGCTGTGGTGTAGACATATCCACACCGGCTTTTTTCAGAATGTTGATGGAGTAATCACTGCCACCGCTCTTCAGGAAACCAAGATAACGGTCAACAGCCGGTTGACCTTCTTCCAGGATTTGCTTGGAGAAGCTGGTGGCTGCGGAGAAGCCTGTAGCATATTTGTAAACGTAGAAGCTGTTATAGAAGTGGGGAATACGAGCCCATTCCATCTCAATTTCTTTGTCGACAGCCATGCCTTCTCCGTGATATTTCACGTTCAGATCATAATAGATCTCGGATAACAATTGTGGTGTTAATGCGTCACCTTGTTCTGCACGCTCATGAATAATTTTCTCGAATTCAGCAAACATGGTTTGACGGAATACGGTAGTACGGAATTGATCGGCATAATAGGTCAACAGATACAATTTTTCCTTTGGATCTGTGGATTTGTTAAGCAGATAATCCATCAGCAATGCTTCGTTTGTTGTGGATGCAACCTCAGCCAGGAAGATGGTGTACTGTGCATCACGATAAGGAAGTGTTGTATCCGAATAATGTGAATGCAGAGCGTGACCCATTTCATGTGCCAGTGTGAACATACTGTTCAGGTTGTCTTTGTGATTCAATAAGACATATGGGTGAGTACCGTAAGCGCCCCAGGCGTATGCACCTGAACGTTTATTTTCGTTCTCATATATATCGATCCAGCGGTTATCATATCCTGTCTGCAATGCGTCCGCATAGTCTTTGCCGAGAGGCTTCAGGCCTTCTTTGACCGTTTGTTTGGCTTCTTCATAAGTAATATCCATTTTATACTCATCTACGAGTGGAGCGAACAGGTCATACATATGCAATTGATCCACATCAAGCAACTTTTTGCGCAGGTCCATATAACGATGTAACAACGGAAGGCTCTCGTGAATGGTATCAACCAGATTGGTATACACGTCCGTTGGGATGTTATCTCCATAGAGCGACATCTCCATCACGGAAGGGTATTTACGAACATTAGCATAGAACATATTTTTGGTTACATTTGCATTCAGTGCAGCCGCAATTGTGTTCTTTTGTTTGGCATAGGTTTCGTATACGGCTTTGAAGGCACGTTCGCGAACTTCACGATTAGGGTTCTCCAGGAACTGAATGTAGCTACCATGTGTCAGCTCGACTTCGTTTCCGTGTTCATCCTTGATTCGAGGGAACTTGAGATCGGCGTTATTCAGCATGCTAAAGATCGTCTGTGGTGCTTGTGAAAGGTTGCCAACTTGTGCAAGCAGAGCTTCTTCCGTTTGGCTAAGAACATGGGCTTTTTCCCGCTTCATCTCTTCCAGCGTAAATGTATAAGCAGAGAGTTTTTCATCTGCAATGAATGCATCCAACTCGGCATCTGGCAGGGAGAGAATCTCCGGTGTGACAAAAGAAAGTGCTTCACCAACCCGTACGCCTAATTTCTGGGCTTTTTGAGATAGATTTTGATATGTAGGATTAGCTGTGTCTTCATCTTGATGCATACGTGCGTACACAAAGAGGCGTTCTATTTTGAGGCTGATCTCATCTTCGAATTCGAAGCAAGATTTGAGTACATCAGGTTGACCCAGTTTGCCTTGAAATTCGGAGGCCTTCTTGGTCAAAGACGATACTTCTTCATATTCTTGATCCCAGGCTTTCTGATCGGCAAATAAATCTTCCAGTTTCCAGCTATGCTCGGCTGGCACCTCGGAACGTTTCAATAATTGACTCATGGAAATCCTCCTTTGATTATCTGATGAATGTATGGACGAAGCTGCCTTCGTCGTGCTCGCCTGTGCGGAGAGAGACGAAGGAATCAGACTAAGTACCAGGATAACAGATAGTGATTTCTGATATTTCAACGGCCTTCCTCCTTACGATACGAATAATCTCGTATAGTATGACCTCAGGCACGTTGAAATATTTGAGCACTTGGGTCCCCGAGATTAGGTTCCCATGTTATACAGAAAATAAACGATCAGGAAAAAGGCGAAACAAATGAGCAAGGTAGCGATAAGCGCCATTCCCCGTCTTAGGCGATCCGGGATGGAGTTGCGTCCCAGAATAAGCACAATACCAAGGGAAAAGGCAAGGATAATGAAGATGACGACATTGCTTGAGTCAAGCTGCATGGGTTAGACCCCTTTAAAGGCAGCCATCAATTGACGCCATTCATCCTCACGGTTCTCAAAATCTGCTTTTGGGAAACGGCGTTCTGCCCAGTGCATTAACGCAGGACGGCTAAGGAAAGTATGGCATTCTTCGCCCCACTCTTCCGAAATTTCTCGCAGTACGAGATATTTGCCCTGAACTTCTACGGTCATCATATTCCACTTGTCTGTTTTGTATATTTCATGTTTTTTTATCATAGGTAGTCTCCAAACTAACGGTTTTGGTAAAATGATACCGTACCCTACGATTCAAAGCAAATTTTTTCGACATTTATGGAAAGATAAATTGCAAAATGGAAGCCCATACAGTATAATAAGGGTATTCGCCATAGATGGCGATATTTTTAGGAGGTTTTTCATTTGAAAGGTACAGTTAAATGGTTTAACGCAGAAAAAGGCTATGGCTTTATTTCAGTTGAAGGCGGCGAGGACGTATTCGTACATTTCTCCGCAATCCAAGGAGACGGCTTCAAAACATTGGAAGAAGGTCAAGCGGTAGAATTCGAAATCACTGATGGAAACCGTGGTCCTCAAGCAGCTAACGTAAACAAACTGTAAGAATTTTTCCGGTCAACGGACTTCTTATATATGATAAATTTATAGCTGAATACAAGAACCCAAGCACAGTCCCCTTCAAGGGTGGCTGTGCTTTTTTTGATTCTATTTTTCCCCGATGTAATTCGGGGTTTATGAGTGTAGTGTGTGTAGTGCTTTGTGTTCAAGATACACGATTGCTCATACTGGACCATAACTTCAATCCAAAACCGATTAGGGCAGCCAGGGAGAAAGCCATCGCGGTGAGATAGAAGGTTTGTCTGCCTGCATGTTCCAGGAGCAGGCCGCCCAACGTACCACTAAGCAGTCCTGAAGCACTGGACCAGACGATGGTGAACAAAGCCATACCCGTAGCTCTGTAACTGTCTGGAACAAGGCGAATGATATAACGGACTGCCGTAACGTAGAAAATACCGAAGGTAACGCTGTGCATCGTCTGAATTGCAACGACGGCTGCAGGTGTATCGGATATGGACATGAGAAGCAAACGAACCGTATACATGAGTGCAGCAAAAGCAATTAGCGGCAGTTCTTTATAACGGTTTCCATACTTGCTAAGCAGCAGGAAAATGGGAATTTCGCTTACAGAAGAAATCAGCAAAGACCAACCAATCAGCCCCTCACTGGCACCCAGCTCTTTCAGCGTGATGGTAAGAAACGCTTCGTTCATCCGATGTCCCATGGCAAGCAAAAATACACAACCGAAAAAGGTGAGCACATCTCTGCGTTTCAAAATAGCCCATAGCCCCGATAGATCCATTTTGCTACTACTCCCAGAAGGCTGATCTTTTAATTGAAAACTGATCAATAATGTAGTGGCAGCAAGACCGACGCAAAGCCATATCGTCCATCCTGGACCGAAAGATCCAAGGAAATACCCGATACTTAATGCGAAGAAGGCATAACCGATCGATCCGAAGACTCGAATGGAAGTGAAATTTCGGCCGTACTTGCTGGCCGTTGTAATGGCCATCGTATCAGAGAGCGGATAGACCGGATAATAGAAAAAGTAAAACAGGGTCACGAGTACAAATACCTGACCGAAAGTCGTTGCGTTGGCGAGCATGATACCTGTGATCAATTGACCCCCAAGCAGAATGATCATCACTTTGCGTACCGTCTGGTAGCGGTCGCTGGCCATGCTCCAGAACATATTGGAGAACACGGAGATGAGGGGGCCGATCCCGTAAAGGTAACCGATCTCCGCCCGACTGAAGCCCAGATGACTGAAGTAAAGCTGGAAGTAGGATACCACCAGTACGGTGGAACCGAAGATGGTGAACATGAGAGCCCGCAGCCAGTTCTGATCCGGGCGGGCGTCGTGACTTAATTTCATGATGAGATACTCCAATCTTGATAACAGTTCAGTGAATTTATTACCCTTTCAGGGATGATGATTTACCGGCTTTCGGTACGGACATCGTAGGTTCTTGCTGCGTACGCCGGATGACAAGCCAGACAATGACGAGTTCGGCGAGCAGACCGAGGGATTGGGCTACAGCTCCGATCATGCCGTTCCACGCAGGGAAAATACTAACGAGTATAAGCAGAACAATTACCGTGCAGATTGCATTCGCGGTTTGCGAACGAAACATCGTTTTCGTCTGCCCACGAAGAAGAATGAGGCCGTTGCTGAAATCCAGAAAAGGGAAGATCAGCGGAAATAAGACGAACGCACGCAGTGTCCACAGACTTTGTTCCAACAGTTCGCCCTGAACGCTCATGACATTCTCGAATACCCATGGTCCCAAGGGAGTATAGGCAATAGACACCGTCATCGCAAACGGAATAAATCCGGTGACAAGCGCGAATTTTCGTACCAGTTTGGCGTCCACAAGGTAGAAATTAAGCACGATCTGATGGATGTATGTAAAGAAGCTTAGCATCAACTGCATCAGACTGCTTGCTATGGCAAAGGAAGAAATGGCTAGTGCGATCCCGGTCGTTTTGCCAAGTACGATGTTAATGACCGGTCCTATAAATAGCGCTACAAAGCTGGATAACAGCAGCGGCTTATAAAAGCGAAATACGTCTCCCTTGCTCTCGACGGGATGATCCTCGAGTTTGGCTGGCATCTTGCGCTTGATGCTATTTCCCTCCAAAAAGCTGACCAGCGCTTCAATCATCATGCCAGCAGCAAAAATGATAGCGCCTACACGTCCACTGTCAATGCTGTCTGTATATATGAAATACAGGGATAGTCCATACATTCCAGCTAGACGGAATACCATACCGATGGTTAACCACTTGGTTCGGTTATTCGTAATGATGATCCCCTGATAGATGTTGCGAATCACTGAAAAGATACTTACATACATGAGAATTTCATATACGTCGATAACTTTGTTCAACAGATCCGGACTTACGCCAAACAGGTATTTGAATACCCCGGTACCCACGGGAGAATATACGATGAGAAAACCGATGAGAAGTACACAGGCAAGAAATATTTTGGTCACAAACGTGAGGGCCTGAAAGGAAAGGCGATCGCGAACCAATGCGGAGCAGGTTTGCCGCAGCAGGGTGGAGGGACGCTCCGTGAGGGTTAACAAGCTACCTGCGATGGCATAGCTGGCAATAACCGTCTCGGGATGAGCGGAACGTGCTAATGTGCTGTTTATAATGACGTGAGAGATGGTGACGAGAGAGGCGGAAATGCCAAGTGGCACAAAAAAAGAAAATAACCGTCTCCACGAAAGTGATTCACTTGACGACATGTCAACGACTCCTTTGATGGATGAAATATGCCTAGTATATCACAAAGCTTTGGTCGCGGATGCGATTTTTTGTGCGGAATATGCGGCAGATTATTTGTACAATTAAGGGGATCATATTATAATAGGAATGGTTAAAAATCGCTCTAATACGTATTCAACCAAGTGGAGGCACATTTATTTTGAGCCAATCAAATCGAAAACGTCATCAGTATCCGCGTGGACCGCTGGCATTGATGAGAGGGGTGTACAAATACACCATTCCGGAAACACGGAAGGCGCTGAGTGGATGGCGTGCACAAGCTGAGGCGATTCCGAATGAGGAATTGCGTACGCAAGCACTTGCCAGTCTGAGGGATAAGCAGTTTCACTGTGAAGGCGGAACCGTCTACGCTTTAGCTGATTTGCCCAACAGGCACATTCTGATCCCTCTGATCGTTTCATATCAAACTATTAGTGATTATTTGGACAATCTGTGTGACCGCAGCACCTCGATGGACCCGAATGACTTTCGTCTTCTCCATCAATCTATGCTTGATGCGGTAGATCCCGAAGCAACTCCCGTCAATTATTATGCCCTCCGTGAGGAGCAGGATGACGGTGGATATCTGCGGAATCTGGTGACCACATGTCAGGAACTGACCCGTCAGTTACCAGGCTATGCGTCCGCCAAGCCCCAAATTCAGGATCTGGCAGGCCTATACACGGACCTGCAGGTATATAAGCATATCAAGCCGGAACTGAGAGAAACGGCACTGCTCGAATGGTGGTCGGAGCATCGTCATCGCACACCTCAGTTTCGTTGGAACGAATTTGCTGCTGCAACTGGCTCTACACTGGGCGTTTTCATGCTGTTTCTGGCTGCGAGTGACGATCAGTTGACTGAAGAGCAAGCGGCCTCGATCCACACGGCCTATTTCCCACATGTATGCGCATTGCACATTATGCTCGATTATTTAATTGATCAGGATGAGGACCGCATCGGGGGGGATCTCAACTTCTGCAACTATTATGAGAATGTAGAGACAATGCTGGACCGAATTGCTTTTATTGTGGAGATGGCACGCAGTGATGTGCAGAAGATCCCGGGAAGCTCCTTTCACCGGATGATCATCGAAGGACTGATTGCCATTTACCTGTCTGATCCCAAAGTCAGCGAACAGCAGGAAGTTCGCGTAGTGTCCAAACGTCTGATGAAGAATAGTCCGATGACAAGAATATTTTTCTTCATTTTCAGTCGCTGGATACGGAAGAATATGTAAGTCAGGTGTATGGTTGCGGAGCCTGAAGTGAAACTAGAGGAGGAAGAAACATCATGACAGCAGTAAAGAAAATCGCAGTATTAACGAGCGGTGGTGATTCACAGGGGATGAACGCGGCTGTTCGTGCGGTTGTTCGCAGCGGACTGTTTCACGGTCTCGAAGTATACGGAGTTCAACGTGGATACCAAGGTCTTTTGAATAATGACATTTTCCCAATGGATTTGCGTAGTGTAGGGGATATTATCCAACGTGGGGGAACGGTTCTTCAATCGGCACGATGCAAGGAGTTCTACACCGCTGAAGGTCAGCAAAAGGGTGCGGACATTCTGCGTGCACGTGGCATTGACGGTCTGGTTGTTATCGGTGGGGATGGTTCATACAACGGAGCGAACAAACTGAGCAAACTCGGCATTAACACCATGGGTCTGCCTGGAACGATTGATAACGACGTTTCGTTCACCGATTACACCATCGGATTCGATACAGCAGTAAGTGTAGTGGTGGATGCCGTGAACAAATTGCGTGACACGATGTCTTCACACGAACGTTCTTCCATCGTTGAGGTTATGGGTCGCCACTGTGGGGATATCGCCCTGCATGCCGGACTTGCTTCAGGTGCTGAAACGATTCTTGTGCCGGAAGTTCCGTTTGACATGGACGAAGTGGCAGATCGTATGAAAGCTAACTTTGCACACGGCAAACGCCACAGTATTATCATCGTTGCTGAAGGTGTGGGCAAGGGTGAGGATGTAGCAAAAGAACTGATGGAACGTTGCCCGACGTATGAGCCGCGCGTAACCGTTCTGGGTCACATTCAGCGTGGGGGTACGCCAACACCTTTCGACCGTAACCTGGCAAGTCGTCTGGGCGACTTTGCTGTTCGCAGTCTGATTGCAGGCGAAACAGACAAAGGTTGTGGCATTATCAAGGGTGAACTTACCCTGACAGATATTGATAAAGTGGTTAATACGAAAAAAGATTTCGATATGGAAACGTACCAGCTTGCACAACGTTTGTCCCAATAATTCGATTCAAAAACAAAGAGCACAATCCCGCATGAACGAGGATTGTGCTCTTTTTGTTATTTTCCAAAGTAAGTGAGTGTTCTGATGCTAAGCCTTACGGAGTGCCGCTTGTTTTTGTACCAGAAAGAGTCTCCAGAGAAGCGCAGTTGCTCCTACAGCAAGGCCGGCAATAAGTCCGATCCAATAACCAAAGGCGCCAAGTGAAGTATACGTAGCTGTTAGGTAACCTACAGGCAGACCAATGATCCAGTAAGCTACAAACGTAATGATCAATGCCGGATTAACATCTTTGTAGCCACGTAATGCTCCTTGAGTCGGTGTGGCAATCGCATCCGAGATCTGAAAGAAAATGGCGTAGATCAGGAAATGTTGTGTAAGTGCAATGACCTCTCGATCGTTAGAGTATACGCCTGCAATCTGTTCGCCGAACACAATCAACACGATCGCTGTCAGTAGTGATAGCCCAATGGCACCACCAATCCCGAGCAGGCTGTATTGTTTGGCGTCTCTCAGACGCCCAGCACCTGCCTCAAAGCCCACAAGGATCGTAAGAGCCATACATATGCTCACAGGTAACATGTAGAGCGTAGAAGCGAAATTCAGCGCCGCCTGGTGGGCAGCAATTGTTGTGGTATCGAAACGGCTCATCATTAAAGTCACAGCAGCGAAGATGGACGTTTCGAAAAAAGTCGCGAATCCAATCGGAACCCCGATCTTGAGTAACTCTTTCCACTTGGACAAGGACACACGGGTCCATTGACGGAAAATGCCATATTGGGCGAAAGGTTCGACCCGATGGACAAAAAAGAGACTAATAAGAAAGATCAACCAGTATGTACATGCTGTAGCAACACCAGCGCCAACACCGCCCAATTGGGGGAAACCCCAGCGGCCGAATATCAGCAGATAATTCAGAAAGATGTTAACGGGCAGGGAAACCAATGTAATGAACATCGTAGTCCGCGTCTGGCCAAGTGCATCCATGAAGCTGCGCAGCACCGTATATCCGAAGAGTGGGATAATGCCAAAAGCAAGTGCACACAAAAAATAGAAGGCAACTTGAGCAACCCGGGGTTCCAGAGGCATTCCATTCAGTATAGGGCCAAGTAACAACGCCCCGGCTCCGATAACGACGAGACTGACCGCAATCCCGAGATACAACGCCTGGATGACGTTATACCCGATCTGATCATTACGTTTGGAACCTAACAGATGGGACACGACAGGCGTAATACCGATCAGAATCCCGCTTAGTCCAGTTTGAACTGGCATCCACAGACTTGTACCGATTGCGACTCCTGCAAGGTCGGCGGGAGAAAACTTACCTGACATATTGGTGTCGAAGAACGACATGGCAGAGAGGGCGATTTGGGTGGTGAAGATGGGCAAAAATATAATCAGGAATTGCTTCACTTTTTGTGAAAAGCTTGTTGTGTTCATGTTCACTGGCAGTGCCTCGCTATTCTAAAGAAATGTCATCCGGGTGTCATATATGGACAGCTATACATTGTAGTGGATTTTGTCCGTTTTGGATAGGGACAGATACAGAGGAGAGGCGCACCGAGAAAAATGAGCACCAAAAAACCTCGCTCCGCTTCAGGCAGAACGAGGTTGGATGAATTCAAAATATGCAAGAGTGCGGATTACTTATATTGTACACCTGAGGTATATCGGTTGGAGGCATTCCAGAGCAGATATTCATGTACATCCATGTCCTTCATCGCTCTGATCTGGTCTTCCACTTGTTTCTTGCCATACTTGATATAATGTCCACTGCCCAGCCAGCTTGCTGTGAAATCCTGGATCCACGGGCGTATGACGGGTTTAAGCTCCTTAGTAGGGTCCAGTTTCTTATGCGTGTCTTCCATCGAACCCTTGATGGTCGTGTAAGGATCTTTGTCAGGGTCCTTGACCCCATACCACCCAGTTGAATAGTGACTAGGGTATACCATCGGTGAGATGACATCCACATTTTCGGATATTTTAACAAAATCCTGTCCAATGCCTTCAGCCGCAGGTACGGAAGCTGCATAACCGAAAATATCAACGGAGACACGCACACCTAACGGTGCCAGCTCTTTGCGTGCATATTGCACGAATTCAGCTACAACATCGACGCGGGACTTGTCAGATTTGGTGTATTTGAGTACATCAGCACGAGTTTCGAAACCTTCCGGGAAACGAACGTAGTCAAATTGAATCTCTTTGAATCCAAGTTTGGCCGCTTCCTTGGCGATTTCGATATTATAGTCCCATACTTCCTTGCTGTACGGATTCACGAAGCTGTCGCCTTTGCCATTCGCCCAAACCGATCCATCCTTGTTGCGGAAAGAAAGCTCCGGATTCTTCTTCGCAAGAATTGTGTCTTTGAATACAACAACACGTGCAATCGGGTAGACCTCGTGTTTTTGCAATCGTTTCATCAAGGCATCAATATCCCGAATAAAAGGTTGGGACTTGCCCATTTTTTGCAGTGCTTTGTTTTCTGTGGGATAAGTTATGTATCCGAGATCGTCTTTGATATCAATGACCATGGCATTCAATTCCGTATTGTCCGTCAGATCAAGTAATTCTTTCATTCGTGCGCCGCCGGCACTGTAGGCCGTTACATAGATACCTTTGACCACGGGGGCATCAGGTTGTGGGTCGATTTTAGCAGGTGGATTATCGGCATCGATAACAACCTGATCTTTTTGAGATTGGATAATTGCGGTGTTAAAACTGTTGGTTAACGATTGGAATTGAGGATTTCCCTGATCTGCCACTGCCGGGGCAACACCAAAGCCTCCAAAGGCCATAGCCAGTAAAGCCCAAAACATGTTCATTCATTTCCACTCCCTTATGTGCATTCCATGTATGAATTATACATTAAAGCCTCTGGGCTTTTAACCATATTAATCAAGTAATGAAACACATGGAAAAAATGAAAACCGCTTCCTGCGGAGGAAATCCCCCTGCAAGAAGCGGCGTAATCAATCTGAAAAAAATTATTGAATGTAAATCTCATTTTGATGCTCACAAATACTGTACTGAATGATTTCCATTGCATCTCCCTGTTCCAGGATGCCCAGCCCATCCCGGAGGACAATCAGCGAGTCGAGTTCATTCGGTTTCAAGAAAGGGAGCATTTCCGGGCACCATCTGTTGACAATCTCAAACAGTTTTACCGTTTCCATATCCACATTTATCACCCTTTCCTACTCGAATTCCAAAATGGTAAGTCATTCGGCGCGATTCGGGAAAGCATATGGCCTGTGAAATTGAAGGGTTGAACCTGCTATACAACATATTTAGGAGCCGTACACCGTTATTATACCACAATGTTGTGAATTGTTAACCGTACAGGTGCCTCAACTTCTGCGGAATGAGCCCATAACACCAACCGTTTCCACAATGTTAACAAAAGCGTTTGGATCAGTCTCCTTGATAATGCGTTTGATTTCAACCAACTCGTAACGAGTGGTAACGGTCATGAGCATGTCCTTTTCAATATCCGTGTACGCGCCCTGAGTCTTAATTTTGGTAACCCCACGTGGTCGAACAAGCAATTTCTTCAACATGGATTCGGTTTCGTTTGTAATGATGTATAGGGTTACTTTGACGTGACTGATATGAATCAGATCAAGCACTTTGCCTGTAATGTAGATGGACACCATAGAGGCCAAGGCAGTATTCCAGTTGTCACTCAGGTATCCCGCGAGCATAATGATGGTACCGTTCATGCCAGCCATTACCGTACCGATCGGAAAGTCTCGTTTACGCGTGAAAATGGAGCCGACAATGTCCAGCCCACCTGTGGAGCCGCCGACTCTGAAGGAGACACCAGTGCCCAGTCCAATAAGCACACCACCGAATACTGAGCTTAACAAAGGATCTGTAGCCACAGCAAAAACCGGCAGAAGCGCAATGAACCAGGAAGTGGCTGCTACCGAGAGAATACTTAATGTAATGAAGCGTCGTCCAAGAATAAACCAACCTGCAATAAGCAGGGGAATGTTGAGAACAAAATACATTATACTAAGATTCAAAGTCGTAAAATAACCCAGAAGCATTGAAATACCGGATACCCCGCCGCTTAAAAGCTGATGGGGAACCAAAAACCAGTTAAAGCCGCAGGCAATAGCTGCAGCACCCAAAATGATCACTAAAGAGTGCCAAATTATTTTGGGCAATTTAATCACCTCATTTATATTTAAAGCCAGATTGCTGGTAATCTTGAATTGTTTTGTGATATAATAATTTGTGGATATTCTTGAGTAGGAAACTTTTCCTAAATGGAGCAATAAAATTTTGAAATGTTTCAAACACATGTATGTAGTTTTAGTCTTATGTTGGGGACCCATTCATGGAATTATATTCGTTAGTGAAAATAATTCGTCCCGTTGGGATACCCTATAAATATTAACGCTACTTAAGAATACAGACAACAAAGTGGATTGTCCACCATGTCCACCATATAAAAGGAGCATGAATAATTTTGACAAATTTAAATTTCACAGATTTCAATCTTGAACCACTGGTGCTGCAAGCCATCACTGAGCTCGGGTTTGAAGAAGCAACACCGATCCAATCCAAAGCGATTCCTTTGGCACTCGAAGGCAGAGATTTGATTGGTCAAGCTCAAACAGGTACGGGTAAAACAGCTGCATTCGGTATTCCGTTGATCAGCAAAATCACGAAAAGTGATGAGAAAATCCGCGCCCTCATTATGGCACCTACACGTGAACTTGCAATTCAAGTTGCTGAAGAGATCGAAAAACTCACTCGCTTCAAAGGTCTGCGCTCCCTGCCAATCTACGGCGGACAAGATATCGTTCGTCAAATCCGTGCACTGAAAAGAAAACCACAGATCATCATTGGTACACCTGGACGTCTCCTTGACCACATCAACCGCAAAACAATCAAACTAGATGATGTACAAACTGTTGTACTGGATGAAGCAGATGAAATGCTCGACATGGGTTTCATGGAGGATATCCAATCCATCCTGAAACAAGTTCCCGACGAGCGCCAAACAATGCTGTTCTCAGCAACAATGCCTCCTAACATTCAAAAATTGGCACAACAATTCTTGAACAATCCTGAGCACATTTCTGTGATTCCGAAACATGTTAGTGCACCATTGATTGACCAATCCTATATCGAAGTACCTGAGCGTCAAAAATTCGAAGCGTTAAGCCGTTTGTTGGATATGGAATCTCCTGAACTGGCGATCGTATTCGGACGTACAAAACGTCGTGTTGACGAATTGGCTGAAGCTTTGCAAAAACGTGGATATTCTGCAGACGGTCTTCATGGTGACTTGTCCCAGAACCAACGTGATGCGGTAATGCGTAAGTTCCGTGACGGCAGCATTGACGTACTCGTTGCAACAGACGTTGCTGCACGTGGTCTCGATGTATCTGGCGTAACTCACGTTGTTAACTTTGACCTTCCGCAAGATCCGGAGAGCTATGTTCACCGTATTGGTCGTACAGGTCGTGCGGGTAAAGAGGGCGCTGCTTGGTCCTTCGTTACACCGCGTGAGATTGATCACTTGCACTTCATCGAGCGTGTAACACGTCACCGTATTCCGCGTAAACCACTGCCAACAATGGCAGAAGCGGTTGAAGGCAAACAACGTTTGACAGCAGAACGCTTGCTGGAAATCGTACAATCAGGCGAACTGAACGAATACAAAGGTATTGCGATTCAAATGCTTGAGCAATATGATTCTGTTCAACTGTTGTCGGCTGCTCTGAAGCTCCTGACAGGTGACAAGAAAGATGCTCAAGTTGACCTGACTCCTGAAGATCCAATCCGTGCGAAGCGTCGTAAACCAGATGTTCGCTCAGGCGGACGTAAACCATCGGGTTACAGCGGTAACCGCACAAGTGGTAGCGGTGGCAGCGGTGGTGGTTACAACCGTGATCGCAACAGCAGTGGCGGCGGACGTGGCGGTTACAACCGTGATCGTAACGGCGGCAGCAGCACTGGCGGTGGAAGCAGAGAAGGTGGTTACAACCGTGACCGCAAACCGCGTCCAAGCAATAACGAAGGACGTCGTCCAGCGAAAGATTCTTCTTTCGAGTAATATAAACGTGTGAACTGGAAAATGGAGCGGGTGACCGCTCCATTTTTTTATTTTCAAAATTACTGCGTCATTTTTTGTTCACTACCAGAAGCGCTAGTTAAGGACAATGACGATCTCTTTTCGGGAAGTACTGGCTTTTCCTATCTATAATAAGGTATATTAATATTAGACTTCAGGTAATACGCAAGGCTGCAGAGGAGGAGAAATGTTTGGAATTTAAAGGAGCTATGGGTGGGATCTACCGGCTTACAGAGTGGATTACGAGGCTGGCCGCAACCAATCTGTTGTGGGCTATTTGTTCGTCTCCGTTCTTGTTTTTCTTGATTATGAAACTGCTCGTAATGCAGCAGAACCTCGCAAATGAATCATTGCAAATGAACTGGGCTATAGCCATTGTGGCACCGCTTACACTGTTCCCGGCGACTTCGGCGCTGTTTACGGTTGTTCGTAAATGGAATATGGGCGATACGGATGTACCGATCTTCCGTACTTTCTTTGTAGGTTACAAGGAAAACTACAAGCAAAGTTTAATTGGGGGCATTTTTTACACACTGCTGTTCGCGATTATGTATCTGGATTATACGGTGTACATGACGCAGTTCCGCAATATGCAGCTCGTGGGAATCATCATGCTAGTACTGCTTCTCTTGTTATTTGTATCGCTCTTTAACTTTTTCTCGATGGTTGTACACTATCATATGTCCATCGGACTCATTATCAAAAACGCGGTATTGCTTACGCTGATCAGACCTTTCCGTGTATTCTCCACATTGCTGGGAAGCGGATTGCTGTTCTACATCGGTTTCCGTTATCCGGTCTTGTTCATCTTCTTCATCATCAGTATCATCGCCTGGTTTGCTTTCTTTAACTTCTATGCAACCTTCAACAAAATGCAGGAGCAGATGGAGAAGATGCAGTTGAAGAAGGAAGAAGAGGAAGCTGCTGCGCTGGCTGAGAAATCAGAAGATAACGGTGAAGCATCTGAACCATCAGACGACAAAAACATTACACTGCAAAAATAAAACATCATGGATCGCCATTTACTTTTTACACAGTTAGGGATATAATAATTGTACATCCTGCGATGTACGTTTCGGTTATTCGTTGTTTTGAACCAATGATGACGTCTTCGGGAGATCAACACAGAATGTTGCTGAAAAGCCCTGTCTATACGACATGGGGACTTCAAAAAGCATTTTTGCGGTCACCCACCTGCCAAGCAGGTTCATAAGACAATGTAGCCGGACGGCATAAGCGGGTTCCTAAATTTTCATGTACAGCACCCTGACTTTTCCTCTTTTGAAGGAATTTCAGGGTGTTTTTATGTTGTAGTGAATGTATTTGATTGGTTTTGCGATAAATATGATGCTTACCCTTTTGTTACTACTTGAACAATGTTACACTAAGATACATAAATGGAACGGTTACATTCAAAGGAGGAAGGGTCTTGACCTTAAAGAGAACGCTCGTCGGTATCATCCGCAGCATGGAGGGGACCAGCGATCGAGCCAAGGATCCCAAATTAAAAACACGGTATTATAACTTATCCAAAGACAGAGCCTGGGAAGAGGTTTCTTCGACACTGAAAAAGATTCCGGGTTATAAAGTACTGCACGAAGTGCCTTCTGTCGGAGAAGTTATACTGGAGAAGCGGACTACCTTTGGACGGACGATGGATATTACAGTTTCCATTATCTCGGTAAGTCCTGTTCGTAGTGCAGTGGATATGTATTCAGCTTCCCGTGGTTCACTTGGAGACTTGGGCTCTAACTATCGCACGATCATGAACTTATTCTCTGTACTGGATAAGAAGCTAAGCAAGTATAAAGCAAATGATTGAAATAGATGATGAAATAACAAAAAGCGAGAGAAGGTTAACCTTCCTCGCTTTTGTTCTGAACGTATGATTACTTCTACAGCAAAGCTTTTACAGCTGCAATCGCTTGCTCGAAGTTAGGGGAGTCTGTCATTTCAGGCAGATACTCCACATATGTAATCCGGTCTTCGGCATCCAAAACAAAAATGGAGCGCATGTCCAACTGGAATTCTTTGATCAGAACGCCGTAGTCTTCACCGAAAGAACGTGTTTTGTAATCTGACAGTGTTACTACGCGGTCAACACCAGCTGCTCCGCACCAACGTGCTTGAGCGAACGGAAGGTCAACGCTTACTGTCAAGACCACAACATTGTCTCCGAGCTCTCCAGCTTCAACATTGAAACGACGAGTTTGCGCATCGCATACGCCAGTATCCAGGGAAGGAACAACGCTGATTAACTTGATTTTGCCTGCGAAGTCTTTCAAGGATGCATCTTCAACCAGGTTTTTGCTTAGTGTGAAATCAGGTGCTTGATCGCCCACCTTCAGTTCGGGTCCGATCAAAGTAATAGGGTTGCCTTTAAATGTGGCTGCGCCTGTACGTTCTTGTGCCATAATAATGTTCCTCCTTATAAATTGGTGATCCGTGCCAAAATCCATTATAATCTTTTATGAAAGGCATTGTCCAATTCGGGCATGTACCATTACGATGGATCAGAGATGTAAGTCCGATCTGAACAGGGTGGAGTGAAAGAAGAAATTTATGATATTTATTCGCTATGAGAACTGGAAAGGTTATCTGAAGTATTTCCCTTTGACGTCGATTTTTTTAATCGCCAATGTAGTGATGTTTATTGTGTTAACGGTAAATGGTGGTTCAACGAACAATATGGTGCTGCTGAAATTCGGGGCACTTACGAATTATGAACTGTTCGCTTCGGAGTGGTGGCGCTACATTACATCCATCTTCCTGCATGCGGGCTTCAGTCATTTATTGTTCAACAGCTTTGCGTTAATCGTATTTGCACCACCGATGGAACGGTTGCTCGGGTCGGTAAGATATGGTGTGTTGTACTTGGGCGGTGGCGTGTTGGGCAATATTCTTGCTGTTGCGTGGTACAACTCGGTTGGCAGCATTACCATCTCAGTTGGTGCTTCAGGAGCGATATATGCCGTCTATGGTGCATTCCTGTATGTAGCCCTGTTCCAGCGCACCATGATGGATGAGGCTTCGCGCAAAACGATGTACACCTTGCTGGTGTTCGGGATTATATTCTCCTTCGCCATGTCGGGCATCAACTGGATGGCTCATCTCGGCGGATTGTTGGGTGGATTCTTTATTTATGGACTGTTGATCAGATTGTGGAAACCCCGCAGCTTAAAGCGGTAGTCAGAACGTTCTCAAGATGGAATGCAATCAAGGATAAGTAGGGTATAACAGATTGGAGCGATCAGGCGAGTGGAATTAAGACAGTTGCATTACTTTTTGAAAGTGGCACAGAAGGAACATGTAACACAAGCTGCTGAAGAGTTGCATGTGGCGCAGTCAGCGGTGAGTCGTCAGATTCATCAGTTGGAAGAAGAACTGGGCGTGGACCTTTTTATGCAAAAGGGACGAAACCTGCAGTTGACTGCAGTGGGACAGCTTTTTTGTAAACGAATTGAAGGTATATTAAAAGATCTGGACAAGGCAGTGGGGGAAGTTCATGAGTTTCTTGACCCGGAGCACGGGGAGATTCGAATCGGATTTCCGCATAGCCTGGGGATTCATCTCATTCCTTCCGTTGTGGCTGCTTTCCGTCAGCGCTACCCCAACGTGAAATTCAGATTCAAGCAGGGGATGTTTCCTACACTCATACGTGATGTGTTATCAGGAGAGGTAGACTTGGCATTCATTTCTCCTTTTCCGGAGAAACACGATCAAGTGGATGGTGATATTGTACTCACGGAAGAGTTACATGCCATCCTTCCTCCAAATCATCCGTTAGCTGGTGAGGAGACGATTGCGCTCGAACAACTCAAGGATGACAAGTTCGTGTTGTTCAGTAAAGGATATTCTCTTCGTCCTATTGTGTGGCATGCCTGTCTGGAAGCTGGTTTTACACCGAAGATCGCTTTTGAAGGTGAAGAGACCGATACCATCCGTGGATTGGTCGCTGCGGGCATGGGGGTCAGTCTATTGCCTGAAATGGCGTTATTCCAGACTAATCCGTTGCAACCGGCACATGTGGCCATCTCTCATCCCAAAGTAACACGAACCATCGGGTTAATTCATCGTGCGGATGACAAATTGCCGCTGGTTGCCCAGTCCTTTCGTTCATTTTTACTTCATTACTTCGGTTTACAACAAAACAATACCCCATCCGATTAACGGTGGGGTATTGTTTTTGTTTTATTAGGTTTACCTTACCATTAATCGCGGCTGTTGAAGATTCCGATGTAACGAATCAGTTCAAGCAGTGAGATCAGCGCTGCAGCGACGTAAGTCAAGGCTGCGGCATTCAGAACTTTAGCAACGCCTTTTTCTTCTTCGTTACGGATGTAACCTTCGGATACCATGATCTCTCTTGCACGATTGCTGGCGTTGAACTCAACCGGTAATGTGATGAGTTGGAACGCAACAGTTACGGAGAAGAAGATGATACCGATACCTACAAGGTTCATGGCATTGAAGATGAATCCTGCAATCAACAGGAACGGAGCTAATCCGGATGCAAAGTTCACAATTGGGAAGATCCGGTGACGCAGTGCCAGCATGGGATAACTTTCTTTATGCTGAATGGCGTGGCCAACTTCGTGACACGCTACCGAAACAGCTGAGATTGAGTTTTCGTAATATACTGGTTCCGATAAGCGTACAACCCGATTGATCGGATCATAGTGATCAGAAAGTGAGCCGCGTACAGGCTCAATTGGAACATCATGTAGGCCGTTAGCGTCGAGCATCTGGCGAGCGGCATCGTAGCCGGTGATTCCATTCTGGTTCGGTACCTCCGACCAACGTCTAAACGTACCTTTAACGCGAAATTGCGCCCATAAAGAGAGCAAAAAGGCGATAATGATCAATACGAACATACCGTTATTAAAACTCATATTCATTCCTCCGCTTTCTAATAATAAGCTACATCATGGTGTTCTCAAGCAAGATTTTCAGTGCCTCCATTGTCCCGGCACTTTTGGTAAGTAGTCCTGCCATCATCTTGCGTGCTTGTACAGGTTTCATCTCCCCAAGTAGCGGTTTGAGTTCATTAACCTCTCGCTCAAGTTGCTGCACATGAAGCTCCAATGTTGTCAATTTGCTTGCAACTTGTTCTTCCGTGCTAACCAGACGCCACTTCTCAAGAGATTGCTTAATCTCGTCGAGACTATACTTCTCTTGTTTCATCTGTACAATACGTTCAAGCCTGGTTAAAGTTTCATTACTATAGAGACGATAATTTTTTTGTGTACGTTCTTCGGGAGAGATCAGTCCAAGCTTTGTGTAATAATCAATCGTCCGTTCACTAACACCAGCGGTCTTGGCAAGTTCGCCAATCCGAAAAAGTTTCATATCCCCAATGATATTCACCTCGCTTGCAAGTTCAAATGTAGGGAATTGTAGTTTCCAACTGCGAATTTATATACTACGCCCAATTTTTCTTACTAATAAGTATGATACATGATCTTTAACCGTACAGTCAAACGTTATGCTTTAGTAATCAGCATGTTTCATTTCTATATCTATGTACTCATAGAATGTGAATATGTACTTAAGTGCAAGAAAAAGACGCATGACTTTATTCCCAGAAATAATTTTCAGTTTTGATGAAAATACTCTTGTCAACTTTCCTCTCTTCTGCTTATAATGACATTAAGAGTTTCACGATATGTGAAGAAACTTAACATAAGAGGGAGTGGGGTACATGAGAAAGAAATGGTTAGTTTCGGTGTTAGTAATGCTTACTTTGTTCGCTTTTCCGGTCAGTGCATTCGCAGCTGCGGAGGGGCCAACTAACATTGAACTTCAAAGTGGTTTGAACTCAGCCTTTACGTTTCTGGCTGTAGTGCTTGTGTTCTTGATGCAAGGGGGATTTGCTTTACTTGAAGCAGGTTCAACACGAATGAAGAATGCAGGACACATTGCGGGTAAGACCATCCTGACATTGGGAATTTCAGTTATTGCCTTCTGGGCTTTGGGCTTCGGTCTTGGTTTCGGTAATGGTAACAGCTTCTTTGGAACAACAGGATTCTTCCTGAGTGGTGACAAGATGGCTGCTTCCTTCGAATCACTGGCTTTCTCCGATGTTCCACTGACTATTAAATTCGTATTCCATCTCGCCTTTGCGGCGGTATCTCTGGCCATTGCCTGCGGTGGTATGGCTGAACGTGCAAAGATGAGCGTATATATTGTTTTCGGTACACTTTATACCATTATCATGTATCCGGTTGTTGCTCACTGGGTATGGGGCGGCGGCTGGTTGGCTGAGCTGGGTATGCAAGACTTTGCAGGATCGACGGTTGTTCACTTGACTGGTGCGACTGCAGCGTTGGTAGCTACCATTTTGTTGAAACCACGTATTGGTAAATACAACAAAGACGGCAAACCTAACATCATTCCGGGTCACAACCAAGTGTATTCCGTACTCGGGGTTATTATCCTCTGGATCGGTTGGTTCGGATTTAACCCAGGTAGTACATTATCTGCCATGGGGGATGGATTCTTCGGTTATGTTGCATTGACTACTAACGTAGCTGCTGCAGCTGGTGGTGTTGCTGCACTGTTGATTTCTTGGGCAGTTCTTGGTAAGTCCGATATTCCTAGCATGTTAAACGGTGTGCTTGCGGCACTCGTTGCGATTACAGGAGCATGTGCATTCGTTGAACCTTGGGCAGCTCTGGTTATCGGTGCTTTGGCGGGTATCATCACATTCTTCACAGCACAGTACTTCGATCGTAAAGGAATTGACGATCCAATCTACGCTTTCTCCGTGCATGGTATTGCTGGTATGTGGGGGGCGATCTCCACAGGTTTGTTCGCTACTCCTGAACTTGCGGAGAATGCTGGTGTAGGTCAAGCGGGTCTGTTCTATGGCGGTGGCTTCCATCAATTGGGCGTACAACTTCTAGGTTTGGCAGGTGCTTTTGCCTTCGTACTGGTGATGTCCTTCATTATTCTGGGCGGAATGAAAGCGATCATGGGCATCCGTGTTACTGAAGAAGAAGAAACAATGGGTCTGGATATCAGTGAGCACGGCACTTACGGATACCCTGAACAAATGAAAAATGTAGATTCCAAATCCAATGGTGGTACGTTCAGCTCCTGAGGTGAATAATGCTGAAACATGCTTCAAGGAGGCTGGACATGATGGAACCCATCTCGTATACAAACTATTCCTGGTCTTATGAGGGAATCGATGGTGCGATGTCTTCTCAAGGACTGCGCCAGGCACGTGTGATATTACAGAACGAGCTCCAGGAATTGTTGTCCGCTTCCTTGTCGCCGATCGAGTGGTACCAAACGGTAAATGAACTGCATGACCGGATTGCACGGAAAGCAGTAGAGTTATGCATTCAGGGGATGGTTGAGGAAGGCTTCGGCCAACCTCCCGTCCCCTATGCCTTTATCGTATTTGGCAGTTCCGGCAGGGAAGAAGCAACGTTATGGAGTGATCAGGATAATGGCATGATCATTAGCGATAATCCGCATGAAGGCAAAGAGGCATATTTTGCCGAGCTTGGACAGCGAATTACGGATATGTTGGAAGAAGTTGGTTACGCCAAGTGTGAAGGCAAAGTGATGTGCTCGGAGCCACTCTGGAGAAAAACGCTGGAATCATGGAAGCAACAATTAGCAGGTTGGAGCTCGGATCTGAATTGGGAGCCAGTTCGTAATCTGATCATCGCTTCAGACATGCGTTTTGTTGCAGGGGAGCGTAGTCTGGCAGAGGAATGGATTACGAGTTTCTATGAACAGTTTAGACTGGTTCCTGAACTTTCGGATGCAGTTCTTCGCAATACGGTTAAACATAAAGCTACATTAAATGTACTTGGACGAGTGGTTACAGAGCGATTCGGTGAACATGCAGGCGGATTTGATGTCAAGTATGGCTTGTACATTCCGCTGGTGAACAGCGCCCGTTATTTGGCTTTGCAACATGGGATCAAGGAGTCATCTACATTAAAAAGAATGGAGAGACTGACTTCGCTTGAAGCTGTTCCGTTTACATTACTGGATGCCTGTCAGCGGGCATTCACAGCCGCTCTGAAGCTTCGGAGAAGTACGCCGGTTGTCATCCAGCAGGGCTTGCAGCAGAGCAGTGGATTCCTGGATGAGAAACAGATGAAACAAAAACAGATTCATTATGAGCTTAGGGACACGCTGGGGTTGGTCCGACGAGTGCATCGTGCTTTGCAAAGACAGTTGCGTTTTGCAGAAAGGAGACGTCCATGAGAGAGCCGGTAAGGGGCAATACAGGATTCTGGAATTCGCTGCGTCAGGGAGGGGTTCCTTCCGCCATCGCTTCCATCATGGGAGCCCCTACGGCGCAACACATGGCGTTTATCCGTTCGATGATGAGAGAACAGCGCAGACCCGAGGTGCTGCATACTCCCTTGAAAGAGCTGGATGCCGTTGTATTTGATCTGGAAACGACGGGGTTCTCTCCTCAGCATGGGGATGAGATTATCTCATTTGGTGCAGTTCGTATACATGGTGGTGTAGTGCTGGAAGGAGAACAGTTCTATACGGTGGTGCAGTCCAAGACTGCGGTTCCGGAACATATTACTGAACTTACAGGTATTACACAGCAGATGACGCTGGACGCACCAACCTTGCTAGAGGGATTGCATGATTTCATGTCTTTTGTAGGCGGAAATGTTCTGATTGCACACGCGAGTGCGCATGACCGGGCCTTTCTGAATGCAGCTCTTTGGCGGACTTCAAAAGTAAGGCTGACGCATCGTTTAATCGATACGATGATGCTGGCGCGCTGGCTTGAACCAAGCAGGCCGGGATATGGTCTGGATGAATTGCTGGAATCCAGAGGTATTCCGATCCATGGACGGCATCATGCGTTGGAAGATTCAAAAATGACTGCACAATTATGGTCTTGCTATCTGGAGGACATGACTCGTAAAAATGTGGAAACCTTGGGTGATCTGTATACCCAGTTAAGTCACGCATAATGGAACGGGAAGCAAATTGTACGAAGGGACAATGTCTTGAGACTGGTCGTGTGGTATCTTCGAGGATTCAATCTGATAACCGTTCAGTTGCATGTTAGACCTCAATCCGGTTGTGAGGTCAGGTGAGCCGATGAGGTATATTTGAAGCAAACCGGCGAAGGCCGGAAGAGCTTGCATGTCCTCTAAGGAAGGAACAGGCTTTGTATGCGGATGAGAATGGAAGATGCCAATGAGCTTAGGTTCGGAGAATATGCACCGAATCCATTCGGCATCGTCCAGTGCAAAATGGTGCAGCGGGTCAGGTGCTACGTTACGAATGGGCTGAAACCGACTGATTCGTATGCCGCCCGCTGCGGTTTCACCCAGCATAACCCCGCAGGCTTCTTGCGGCAGCGAAAGAAACATGTGCTTTGACATCTCTTGTTCTACGGAAGAAGGGATGTAGAAGACGTTTTGCTGCCCGTGAAGTGCTGCCATTTGTATTCACCCCTCTCTCTTTGGCTCCTGCTTAGGCAGGAGTCCTTTTTCATTTTATTTTGTGTAATCCGGATTGTAAAATTTTAAAGGAAAAGGGTACAATATTAAAGAGAACATTTGGGAATCATGTTCTGGTGAACTGTTATTTGAGAGTGACAACATTTAGCATGCACAAATATTACGGTTTCAGTTTCAATATGCTAATTATATAAAAGGGTGGCGGGTTATGAAACGAAACATATACATACTCCTTGGTGTTGTCTTGCTGGTTGGTATTGCACTGGCCCAAAATGCGGATGACGGTATTGCTACCGTCTTTAAGCAGGAAGAACCCATGCCTACAGAGACGGGACCGCGTGCGGGTCTTCTGGCACCTGCTTTTTCTCTGACAGCAATGGATGGGAAGACGTACAGTGTGGGCGGTGCCAAAGATAAGGCCACGTTCGTCAGTTTCTGGGCATCCTGGTGTGAGCCGTGTAAACAGGAAGCTCCAGAGCTGAATAGAATGGCTGCGAAATACAAGGATAAGCTTGACCTGTATGGCGTTAATGTAACATCTTACGATAAACTCAAAGATGCCAAAGCTTTTGTGGATGAGTACCAACTGACGTTCCCTATTCCCTTGGACGAGAAGGGGACTGTATATGCTCAGTACAATGGGGTAGCTTTTCCAACGAATGTTCTGATTGACTCCAGAGGAGTTATACAGGAGATTATCCTGGGCATTTTGCCCGAAAAAGAGTTGGAACGTAAGATTAAAGAGCTTGTTGCAAATTAATCTCCAATAAAAAGGAAGCCTCCTTTACCCATGATTCATGGATGCAGAGGCTTCCTTTTTATTTTCCGGGAAATAAGCGCTATTAGTGGTTGCTTAACCCGTGAGCAGGAATAGGGAGTATGCCTGGCTCATCCTGCAATTTTTCCTGAAGCAACGCATAGCGGAAACTGTGCACAAGAGCTTCCCAACTTGCTTCAATCACGTTCTCGGATACACCAACAGTGTTCCATGTGTTTTCGGTGTTTTTGGATTCGATCAGTACACGAACTTTGGCAGCCGTGGCATCCTTCTCATCCAGTACACGTACTTTGTAGTCTGAAAGGTGCATGTTGGCAAGTGAAGGGAAGTATTGGACCAGCGCTTTACGAAGCGCGTTATCGAGTGCGTTGACCGGACCGTTCCCTTCAGCAGCGGTATAGACACTTGTTCCAGCCACGTTAAGCTTGACAAAAGCTTCAGAAACAACGGATTTCCCCGCCGTTTTCTCCACAAGCATTTTGAATGATTCAAAAGTGAACAATTCTTTCATGTCACCGTTTGCTTCACGAATCAACAATTCGAGCGAAGCATCTGCACCTTCGAATTGGTAACCCTGATGCTCCAAGTCTTTGATCTTCTCAATAATCTGACGTGAATTGGCACTGCTTGGATCGAACTCGAGACCCAATTCCTGTGCTTTGGACACAATGTTACTCTGTCCAGCAAGCTCCGAGACCAGCACACGCTGTTTGTTACCGACGAGTTCAGGCACAATGTGTTCGTAGGTACGAGAATCCCGGAGGATCGCAGAGACGTGAATACCGCCTTTGTGAGCAAAAGCAGCATTACCGACATATGGCTGATTAATCGGCATATTTACATTGGCAATCTCGCTGACATATCTGGCTACGTTCGTAAGTTGTCTCATGGAATCTTCCGTAACACATTCATAGCCAAGCTTCAGCTGCAAGTTCGGAATGATGGACGCAAGATTTGCGTTACCGCAACGCTCTCCATAACCGTTCATCGTTCCTTGAACCTGACGGGCTCCGGCTTGTACAGCGCTTAGTGTGTTGGCAACAGCTAGTTCACAATCATTATGTGTATGGATACCAAGATGTGCATGAGGCAGGCTTCTGTGCAGTGCAGACACGATCTCGTGTACCTCGTTCGGCATGGTCCCACCGTTCGTATCACACATGACGAGCCAGTCCGCTCCGGCCTCGTGAGCCTTGGTCAAAACCGCTTGAGCATACTCCGGGTTATGTTTGAATCCGTCAAAGAAGTGTTCTGCATCGAAGATCACTTCCATACCATTCTGTTTCAGATAGGCAATGGAATCATAGATCATGGACAAATTCTCTTCCAGCGTAGTCTGCAAAGCGGTATGCACATGGAAGTCCCATGATTTACCGACCAAGGTAGCAGCCTGTGCACCGGATTCGATCATGCGCTTCAGGTTGGCGTCTTCACTAGCGATGCTGCCTTTACGGCGTGTGCTACCAAAAGCAACAACCTTTGCGTTCAGGTTCAATTCCTTGACTCTTTTGAAAAACTCAATGTCCTTGGTATTGCTGCCGGGAATTCCGCCTTCAATATAATGGACACCCAGGTCATCAAGCTTCTTGGCAATTTTGAGTTTGTCGTCTGCCGATAAGCTGACACCCTCCCCTTGTGTGCCGTCACGTAAAGTCGTATCGAAGATGGAAATGGCCTTTGACATGAAGATCCTCCTTTGAGATGAAGCGCTTTTTTATAAGTTTAGATTGTAAGTTGAAAAAGCTGTTAAGTACGTTAGTGGACAAATCCTTCGATTCGGCAACGCTACACTGTGTTAAACTCGATGTGCTGATTTGTCCTAAAGTCGTCAATTTGTATAATTAATTATTATAGCACCATTATAGCCAAATGCTACATAGAAATCGCAGTTTCATGTAACAATTATCGGATTTTAGAGCAAAAAGAAGGATGTTATTCAGAATCGGGAGGTATGTTATAATCTATTATTGAGTTTTAATTGGAATATATGGAAGAAAAGGAGGGTCTATTTTGACTTTTTTATGGGAAAATACGATTATTGCCCTGATCACTTTGATTCTTGTTGTAAGTGTAGGTTGGCTGATTATTCGGTCTCTGATCAGATCTCACAGAAAATAAAAGCACCTGACTGAATTTACATAGTGGTTTTGATATACTATAGAAGAAAGAAATTTGTTTCATTAATTAGTGTGCATGAAAGGGCGGGAGTTCATGATGTCTTCAGACGGCAATCCTCCAGCGAATGTGGATCGATATTACCCTACAGCCGGACGGGTGATTCTGCATGTGGATATGAATGCTTTCTACTGCTCTGTACATGAAGCCGAGGAACCGGATCTATATAAAGGAAAAGCAACGGCCGTTGCGGGTAGCAGTGAACTGCGCAAGGGTGTAATCGTAACCTGCTCATATGCCGCTCGTAACCGGGGCATCTCAACAGGCATGGTTGTACACCAAGCGATGAAAAAGTGCCCTGATCTCATTGTGATTCGTCCTGATTTTCATCTTTATCGCAAATATTCAAGAGAATTTATGCAAATTGCGTATAGTTATACGCCTCAACTTGAGGCGACGTCCATTGATGAGTGTTATCTTGATATTACAGGCTCAAGGCAATTCGGGAATCCGATGGAGATTGCGGAGAGCATTCAGCGCAGAATCAAGGATGAATTGGGGCTGCCTTGTTCCATTGGCATTGCACCCAACAAACTATTGGCGAAGATGGCTTCAGATCTGAAAAAACCAAATGGTATCTCCATTTTGCGTATGAGGGACGTACCCCGGATTCTTTGGCACAGGCCATGTAACGAGATGTTTGGCATTGGTAAAAAAACGGCTGAAAAGCTGAAAAAACTGGGCATCGAAACGATTGGTCAATTGGCCAAGTCGGATGAGAACATGCTGACCGAACTATTCGGAGTCAATGGAGCATGGCTCAAAAATTCTGCGAATGGCATTAACCATTCCGCGGTGCACGCTGAACGTGAGGCCAATAAATCCATTGGACATACGACCACTTTACCGGCGGATGTATCGGATATGAATGAGATTCATCGGGTATTCCTCAATATAAGTGACCAAGTAGCCAGAAGATTGCGCAAGCACGAAATGTTCAGCCAGGGTATTCAGATCACCATTCGGACACCAGATATGAAGACGATCACCCGATCACGTCTAATGGAAGTTCCTACGGAGGATGCAACGGTCATCTATCGTGAAGCCTGTAAACTATTTGAGAAGCATTGGGGCAGTGGCAAGCCTGTGCGTATGCTGGGTGTGACACTTCAGAACCTTATTCCAAGAGAGGAATCCGCTGTGCAGATGGACTTGTTTGAATATGAGCAGAAGCCCAAGAAGGACAATCTGATTCGAATTATGGATCAGTTACGCGATAAGTTTGGTGAGAATGCTGTTGTGACCGCAGGCATGCTTGGGGACGATCCATCCGTGCTGCTTCGCAATCATAAAGTGCGGGGTACTTCCCTGCAAAAAGATAACTTGCAAAGTCTTGATTAAATAAGTGATAATAGAGACTTGTGGTTGTAAAATGATTTGTAATTATTCTTACTTTGGTTTAATATGTTTCTAGATAAAAACACTGTACGTTTCGAATTTTAGGAGGAGAGAATGTAAATGAGTAAATATACTTGGGTTGAAAAAGACACATGCATCGCATGTGGTGCTTGTGGAGCAACGGCTCCTGACATCTACGATTACGATGATGAAGGTTTGGCAGAAGTTATCTTTGACGGCGATGCTAACCATGGTGTTAAAGCTATTCCAGAAGACTTGTTTGACGATATGCAGGATGCATGCGACGGCTGCCCTACAGATTCCATCAAAGTAGCGGACGAGCCTTTCAATAAAGAAGGCTAAGTATTTCTCCTATGAACACAAAGCACTTTCATTTGTCTTTACGACAAGGGAGGTGCTTTTTTTTTGTCTCCATTCAACTGTGATCTTATGATGTTATGACCTGCGGATCAAGGACGATTATTGTCGAAACCCCCTTTTTCCACCGGGTACTGAAGTCCTATGGATTCATCGACTGGTTATGCCGATATATAATGATATACGGAAAAAGGCGAAATAGTGGAGGATCGGATGCAAAATACTCATCTAAGAACATATGTCAAGAAACATCCCGACAATAAAATGGCCTGGTATCTGCTTGGAAAGGAGTACTTGGGCGAGGGACAGGAGGCCAAAGCCAATTATTGTTTTCAGCAAGCGGGCGAGGTTTACGAAGCATTTGAACGTAGTAAAGCTCCTGCTGACATCTGGGTGGACTATCAGGAGAAATTGGTGGAGATGTCTGAGCAAAAGGAGAAAAAACAACGTAGACGCAAAATGTGGCTTACGTTGTTCATGCTGCTTGTGCTGGCAGGTCTGCCACCTGCGGACGCTCCGGGTTTCAGTCGTGAAGCGGCCGACGCACTGTCATCTGCACTGGAATCCACGGATGAGATCCCTGACCCTGTAGGAGCGGATCAACAGGCTGGGACTGCATCGATTCCACCAAGTAATGTGTTCACCGCTGCAGCATTTGGTGGAGGCAACCATGGCGAGGCTGCGCTCGCAGCTGCCTGGTCCGGGTCAGGCCCGAAAATAGAGACATCGGCTGTACTGGGGATGCAAACCTCGGACGACTGGTCTTTATGGAAGCGCAATATGCCTGTGAAATACATCGTACAGACCAATACGAGCGGGAAATTAACCGCACAGAGTTATGATGCCAAGCAGTGTAACTGTGAACCTCCTGAAGTCACGCCGAAAATCAAAAAGATGGCCTTGGTGTGGACCGCCAAGCAGGAAGCCGCTGCATCATTATCGAGCGCAATCGTTGCCTATCGCAAACAAAAGGGCACTTGGCCCAAGAGTGTAACGCAATTGGCCCAGCCATTTCCGAATAATATTTTGGGAGAAACTGCACCGGGTATGACAGAGATGTTTCCAAAACTATTAGCTCTGCATCAAGGAAAGGCGCAGACAGGAAAAGGCGATGCGAGTGGGAAAGAGAGTGGTCCGACAACTTCAAATTCGCCTCAAGGCAACAATGCCGCTTTTGCGGATACGCTTAGTGGTAAGCCTTTTTTGCAGGAACCGCTTGAGATTGTCATTGATAAGGATAAACATAAACTTGCTTTGATCAGTGGGAACACCATAGTTCGTATGTATGACGTGGGACTTGGTGGTAATCGAACACCGGAGGGAGCATTTGTCATTACAGATAAAGTGGTCAATCCGAATGGTCGTTCGAACGGTGAGTTCGGAAGCAGGGGCATGCAACTCTCGGATACGAACTATGCCATCCATGGGACCAACGAGCCGGACAGTATCGGACTGGATGAGTCCCTTGGATGTGTGAGAATGCGCACAGGAGATGTAGAAGAGTTATTCGCTCTTGCTCCGCAAGGCACTCCAGTACGCATCGGAGAAGATGTGCTGCCAGATCTAACGCTTGTTCCAGAAGCGAAACAGCGTTATCAACATACACTTGTTCCGAAACAAAATAATCCGAACAAAACGTATCACTGGCTGAACTGACCTGCTTGATATGTAGAATCAGATGCAATCAGCCTGAATCATCTACATGTTGGCAATAATGATAAGAGCTCCAATGATGATGATCAAGCCGCCTACACTGGCTGCTGTCCAGGCAATGGCTTTGCGATTCACTTCTTCTTTCTTTTGCTGTAGCGCAGGTGGTTTACGTTTGGGAGCCATGAGTTATTCCTCCTTATTGGAATAGAACTGGTGTAGAGTAACCATGCTCTCATTGTAAAGAATTCAACTCGTCATTTCCAGTAGGCGGGTGGATTTCTTGTGAGCATTTTGCATTATTCGATTTGTGCTGTCTATGCGCAAACTACTTTCCTTTTTAATAAGAAACGGATAGACTTGAGTGTAGAGTGTTTTTATACATATGAAAAGACGGCAAACGGCCTTTTGGCGTACCGGACCAGAACGGAGTGAGTGATTTGTTATACAGAAGTCTTGCTAAACCTTTGTTATTCAAAATGGACCCTGAACAGGCCCATCATCTGATTATTGGTGGCCTTAGTGGCATGGGCAGCATCCGTCCAGTTCCTTCCGGACTGCGTGTGATGTATGGTGTTCGTGAAACGTCGGATCTGGCTGTAGACATGTTTGGTTGTCATTTCCCTACACCTGTTGGTCTGGCTGCGGGTCTGGACAAAAACGGACAGGCTGTAACGGGCTTTTCTTCCATCGGATTTGGATTCATGGAAGTGGGAACTGTGACACCACTTGCGCAACCAGGTAATGATCAGCCACGTCTGTTCCGCTTGCCTCCAGATGAGGCTTTGGTGAATCGGATGGGCTTCAACAACCTCGGTGCAGAAGCGATGGCAGGTGAATTGTCCCGACTGCAGGATCGTCGCATTCCAGTGGCGGTTAACATCGGCAAGAATAAAGCCACTTCTAATGAAGAGGCTCATCTGGACTATGCGAAGTGCATTCAGGCGCTATACGATTATGCTGACCTGTTCGTGGTTAATATTAGTTCACCAAATACACCGGATCTGCGTAATCTGCAACATGGGAATGAATTGAAGGAACTGCTCGCTGCGGTCATGAACGAGATGAAAGTGCAGCATGCACGAGCGGGCGGGGCGGTCAAATCAGTACTGGTGAAGATCGCACCGGATGTGAATGATCAGGAGCTTGAATATATGGTTCGCACGATTGCGGATAGTGGCGTTGCGGGCATTATCGCAACGAACACAACGATCAGTCGTACAGGACTTTCTCACCAACATGCGAAAGAAACTGGGGGGTTGAGCGGTAAACCTCTGCGTGAGCGTTCAACGGAAATTATTCGCCAGATCTATCGTCAGACCGAAGGGAAACTTCCGATTATCGGTTCAGGTGGCATTTTCACAAGTGAGGATGCCTACGAGAAAATTAAAGCTGGAGCAAGCCTGGTCGAAATATATACAGCATTGATCTATGAAGGACCTGAGGTGAATCGGCGTATTCATGCCGGACTGCGCGAGTTACTGCGCAAAGACGGTTACCGTCATATCTCTGAAGCGGTTGGAGCGGAGCATCGTTAAGAAGGATTGTGAATCCCCGGAATGAAAATATAGAAGCATGGAAGAGCGTAAAATGGTTCGGGACTCTTCCCCCCACCAAACATCATGTATAATGGAATAGAACAGGGGACGCTATAGAGACAGGAGGCATAAGCATGGACGGTAGAGACTGGGGTACATTTTTACTTCCTTATGAACAAGCGGTAGAGGAATTGAAAGTCAAGTTTAAGACAATGCGGGCGGAACTGAAGAAACGGGAAGAGTATGCTCCGATTGAATTCGTTACCGGTCGTGTCAAAAAAATATCCAGTATTCTGGAGAAATCCAGACGACTGAATGTGTCGCTTGATGACGTGGAAACAGGCATTGAGGATATTGCAGGTATCCGCATCATGTGCCAGTTCGTAGATGATATCCGTCGGGTTGCCGAGTACATTCGGGGCCGCAAGGATCTCACGGTATTAATTGAGAAAGATTATATTACGAATTTCAAAGAGAGCGGCTATCGCAGCTTCCATATGATTATTGAGTATCCCGTTCAGACGGCTCTGGGACAAAAGAATGTATTGGCCGAGATACAGATCCGAACGCTCGCGATGAACTTCTGGGCGACCATTGAGCATTCTCTGAGTTACAAGTTTCGGGAAGGCTTACCGGATGACATGAGAACCAGGTTGAAAAAGACGGCTGAGGCCGCTTTTATACTGGACAATGAGATGTCTGCAATTCGCCTGCAGATCCTGGAGGCACAGAAAGCCTTTGAGGATGATTCCAATATCGTGTCTAGAACGCTGAATATCATTCATCAATTATACTTTTACCACCTTGTCAGTGAAGCGATTGAGGCACAGAAGCGTTTTAATGATTGTTGGGAACGGCATGATATGGAAGGGCTCAAAGACCTGCTGGATGATGTTAAGGAACTTCTGAACAACGCCAGAAAGGGCGAAAACCCGGATGAGCATCTATGAGTCACTGTACATTGACTACTTAATCTATTTCAATCGGGATCAGGATTATTTCGAGTGCCATGAGGTGCTGGAAGAATTGTGGCTTGAACGGGACCGGGATTCTCTCTATAAGGGATTGTTGCAGATTGCTGTTGGTTTGTACCACTTCAGGAATGGCAATCTCCGCGGAGGCATCATGATGTTGCAGAGTTCAGTTGATCTTCTGGAACCTTATCCTGATACAACTCTGGGCATTGATCTTGGGAAGTTGGTAAAGGAAGTAAAGGACCTCGTGAAGGAACTGTCTGAATCCGACGCTCAGTCTGTGACTTACAGGGATTTGTCCATACGGATTATTGATGAGGTACTGGAACAGGAGATACTTAGGAGATCGCTTGAGCTGAAGCCTAATATTCCACAGCGCCGGAGTCCCACTAGAGGACGAATTTACGAAGAGAAGATGAAGGCGATGGATCAGGGCAAAAGTTGAACATAATCACGTAGCGTCAAAATGAGCATTCCATGGATATGAAGTTCCATGTATATGAAACACCCCGATGATTCCTGTAAAGGGAAAGTTCGGGGTGTTTTTTGAATGTTGCGTCATATTGAGATCATTGCAGATGGTATGCCTGTCCGTTATCGGAGCAATCCCGGGTGACACAAGTATCTTACTGCGGTTAGTGTCGATATTGAACTATCCGTTAGCTTGCCGAAGGAGTGGCACTGCCTTTATATTTTTGGAAAAATTGTTTGTAATCGTCCAGCGTATAGCCTTGGTCACTGCCATTCTCTTGCAGTCCGCCAACCATACGGTCTTTCTCGACACCAGCCTCATAGTAAACCAGAGTAGGCGTGAACTCGATGTTGTAATCAGTCCATCCAGCTTCGAATTCGCGTAGGTTGAACTGCGGAAGCTCGATGCCTTCGCTGTCAACCAGCGGCATCAACTGAGGTGTAGTGGCACGGCAGTGTGAACAGTCGGAAGCGAAGAAGTAAACAAAGAAGCTATCTTTGTTATCGATTTTGGCTTTGAGATCAGCTGGCACAATAATTTGTTGATAGTTGGGATCACTAAGCAGTTCCCGCGTAGCTGGATTGAGCTTGGAAGCAGCGATGCCATAAGCATTCTCTACCGTATCCATCTGTTTCTTGGATTGCTGGTCTACGACAACCAGTGCTGCAATCATAATGACTAAAATACCCAGGAAAATCAGGATGGCAGCACTTTTCTTTTTCTTCTTGGATTTCATTGGACATCCCCCATCGATCATATCGAAATATAGTTTTGGCAAAAATAGAGGTTGGGATAATATGCATAAACACCCGAATTTTTGCTCAGGAATCAATCTACTTGCCATTATACTACATTACACGCTGTAGTGGAATAGATACGATATGATAGGAAAGCATAGTCTGGATATGATAAAATAAAACGATAATGCAATCTTACCAAGACAGGATGAGTGGGAATATGGGTGTAAAGCTACCTTTGATATTTGCCGAGCGAATGAAAAGTTTGCTGGGCGATGAGTTTGAACATTTTATGAAATCTTATGAGCAGTCTCCCCATGCGGGGCTGAGAGTGAATACGTTGAAAATATCGATGGAAGAATTCGATGAGATTGCTCCATTTGATCTAAGATCAATTCCGTGGTGTGAGACAGGGTTCTATGTACCACATGGTGTTAAACCGGGTCTGCACCCTTATTATCATGCAGGTCTGTATTATATACAGGAACCAAGTGCTATGGCTCCTGTTGAATTATTGCAGGTGGAACCTGGAGATCGCGTGCTTGATCTGTGTGCAGCTCCGGGAGGCAAGACGACACAGATTGCAGCAAAGCTGCAAGGCAAGGGCGTGCTTGTCACGAATGATATCCATGCCGAACGTACGAAAGCGCTGGCCAAGAACGTGGAATTGTACGGGGTAAGGAACGCCGTTGTGTTGAATGAGTCGCCCGAGCGGATCGCGAATGCATTTCCTCATTATTTTGACAAAGTATTAATTGATGCGCCTTGTTCAGGTGAAGGTATGTTCCGCAAGGATGAAGACATGGTGAAATCGTGGGAACATCATTCGGTGGATAAATGTGTGTTAATGCAGCGAGATATTCTCGAAACTGCGGCACGATTACTGGCCCCGGGAGGAACAATCGTATATTCGACATGTACCTTTGCGCCGGAGGAAAATGAAGCGATGATTGCGGAGTTTCTGAATGTAAACCGTGATTTCGCTGTCATGGACATCCCAGAAGAGACAGGATTCGCTCCAGGACGTCCGGAATGGGTGCGTCAGATGATGCCTGAGAAGGCGGAAGAGACGGAAGCTGTACTGGATCATACGCGTGGTACCGCAAGATTGTGGCCTCACCTTTTGGAAGGAGAGGGGCATTATGTCGCTGTATTGCAGCATCGTGCAGGGCAAGGATTACCAACAGATCAACCAGGAGTAGTTAAAGAAGGAGCAATGGAGTATGGACAGGTCGTGGATGTGTCCAGGATTGAAGTAGAGGGGAACAAGGATCACTCTATTGCTGCTTCTTCAATTGCTATGACCAAGGCTGATCGTAAAAAAGAGCGTTTGATGCGAATCGAATCGAGAGAGTCCCATGACAGACAGACCGGTGGCGGCAAGAATCCGGGTAAACAGGGCAAGAAAGGCAAAGATCACGGTGGTCGCAAGTCGGAACGGGGTAAGGGACGCGGAGCGGATCAGGCGAGCATAGACCCGGTTGAGATCTACACTCAGTTTATGAAAGAACAACTGGAGGTTGAGCTCGTCGGAGAAACGGTATGTTACGGAGATCGTGTGTATCAATCGTCAGTTGGGGCAGCTCGTTTGGAAGGACTCAAAGTCATTCGTCCAGGCTGGTTCATGGGCACGATCAAGAATGGTCGATTTGTTCCGTCGCACCCGCTTGCGTGTGCTCTGAATGCATCGGAGGCAAGGCGAAGTGTAAGTCTGTCATCTGCTGATGGTGAAGCCGTGAGGTACCTCAAGGGTGAAACATTGAATATTGAAGAAGAACGAGTGGTGCTCAAAGCGGATACGTTTGCCAAAGGGTACGTTCTTGTATGTGTAGATGGTTATGCCGCTGGCTGGGGGAAATGGCTGGATGGTGTACTGAAGAATGAATATCCGGCAGGCTGGAGGTGGACATCGGTATGAGTGGAAAAGGTAAACAAACGCTGCGTCTGGATAAGATATTGAGTCATATGGGTGTGGGAACACGGAGTGAACTCAAAAAGATGGTGAAGCAAGGCAGAATCCATGTAGATGGCAAAGCTGTGAAGGACAGCGGCGTACAGGTGAATCCGGAGGTCAACGTCATCGAGGCTGATGGGGAGCGAATTGTGTATCGGGAGATGATCTATCTGATGCTGCATAAACCTCCAGGTGTTGTGTCTGCTACCGAGGATAACAGAGATAAGACGGTGTTGGACTTGCTCCGGAAAGAGGATCGGGTCTTCAATCCGTTTCCTGTCGGACGACTGGATAAGGATACGGAAGGACTACTCATTCTTACGAATGATGGTCCACTTGCCCATGATCTGTTATCTCCACGCAAGCATGTGCCCAAAACCTATGAAGCCCGTGTACTGGGGAACGTGGATGAAGAGGATGTGCAACGTTTCAAAGCCGGGATTCAGCTGGATGATGGATACGAGACATTGCCTGCCGAGCTGACAATAGTTGGTCAGGAAGAGACGGAAGAAGGCACGATCTCGTTGATTTCGCTTGTTATCCACGAAGGGAAATTTCATCAGGTGAAACGTATGTTTCAGGCGGTAGGCAAGCGAGTGATCTATCTGAAACGCGTAGCCATGGGTGACCTGAAACTGGCTTCCGATCTTGCTATCGGGAGCTATCGTGAACTAACCGCAGACGAGTTGAACCTTCTGCGGAAGTAAAGCTCCCGCCCTTCACGAAGTGAAGCAGGGAGTCGTGAGGGAAGCGAAGCCCCGAAACTAACCGCCGCAGGCGAGAAAGCTCCCGACCTTCGCGAAGCGGAGCAGGGAGTCGTGGAGGGAAGCGAAGCTCCGAAACTAACCGCCGCAGGCGAGAAAGCTCCCGCCCTTCGCGAAGCGGAGCAGGGAGTCGTGGAGGGAAGCGAAGCCCCGAGACTAACCGCCGCAGGCGAAAAAGCTCCCGAACTTCGCGAAGCGGAGCAGGGAGCCGGGCAGAAAGCGGAGCCCTGCCCGTAATGGTCCCGGTTAAGCTTGGGCGGGACCGCCGCTGACCAGCGGTGTGCCCGGCAACAAGCGTTCCTACGCCAACCGTGACATAGCAAGACCCGACCTCCCGCCGGTGAGCAAACGGGAGTCCAGAGGGCAGAGCCCTCTGGGGCCCTCCCTCGGAAGGGAGGGTTTGGGTGGGTGCGACTACTAACAGATAAGGATGAAACCAAAATGACCATTAAATTAATTGCACTTGATGTAGATGGAACACTGCTCAATGATCATCATGAACTTACTGAATGGACTCAGGAGACCTTGATCCAAGCTTCCCGTCAGGGAGCGGAGATCGTTCTGTGTTCGGGTAGAGGTCCGGCCAACACGATTCCTTTTATGGAACAGATGGGACTGGATGGATATGTAATTACACATAATGGCGCCGTAACAGCACAGGTGGATACACGTGAAGTGGTTCATCATTTTGCATTAGATGGACAGGGACTGGAGCGCATCATCACCTACTGCCGGACCAATGGAGTGCATTTCGACATCAATACGGCTTTTGGGCTGTATGTCGATCAACCGGAAGGTTTGGGGCTACAAGTGCGTGAGATGTACTACAACTTCATGGCAGAACCGATGAAGCTGCCCAAGTGGGTTGACATGACAGAGCCGCTGGCCAAATTCACTGCATTTGGTCCTATTGAACAGATGGATGCTGTACTGCAGGAGTGGTCTACCTGGAATCTGCCTTATTATATGACACGGAGTGGTGACTTTTTTATTGATTTGATGCATCCCGAAGCGTCCAAAGGCGCTGCGCTCAAAAGGCTTGCCGAATCGAAGGGAATCTTGCCTTCGGAGATCATGGCGATCGGTAACTATTTCAATGATATTACAATGCTGACCTTTGCAGGCAAAGGCGTTGCTATGGATAACTCACCGGATGAGGTGAAAGCTGCTGCAGATGAGGTGACACTCTCCAATAACGAACAGGGTGTGGCACACGCAATCCAAAAATATGTGTTATCCGTCTAACCGTTCTGTCTAGTTCTGATATTCGTTCTGAAATGAATGTCTGCCTCATAATCTACCGTCTTCAGGGGCATCCTATGATAATAACGTTAGGAATGGAGGACAGGTTATGAAACATGAGGTGGAATTGGTTGCTGACCTGCGTACATCAGGTGGTGAAGTACAGGATGTAATGGTCAATGGACAATATGCAGGATCACTTTTTGTGGTATACAGAGAAGGGGATCGCCTATCCGGTAGTCTTCAGATCGATGAAGGGTTACTTCCAGATGATACTGAAGAATATATCGTGGAAAAAGTACATGCCTATGTCCGATCTCTTGCGGACGCGTTGGAGGCTGCATATTATGAAGTGCTGGTCAGTTGTGGCTCATTACATTCGGTTTTGCACATGCCTGAGTCAGAGTCGTTATGGTCATCCGAGGATATGATCTATGATGAAGAGAGCGATGACGATATATCCAGTATTGAAACGAAGGTCATTCCTGGTTCACAAGCCGAATCGTTTACATATGAAGATCGGGATCATGTCCTGGAGATGGAAATGATAAGCGCAGGACGCAGCATCTCAACATATCTATTTAATGATGTCGATGGACAGGAACTTGCGGAAGCTTCCTTAAAACAATATGGTGCTGATGCACAAGGTGAAATACACTGGTACGATGAGCCTGATGAGAATCAATTGGAAGCCGCGGCAGAGTTGCTGGTCAGGGAGCTGGATGAGGACAACATTGATACGATTACAATTCGCATGTGGCATCAGGGCAATGAACTTGAGGCGTTAGAGTGGATACATCGCGATTTTTCCGAGGAGTTTGAAGATAGCCATGAATCGGATTTGGATGAGTTGGAAGCTCCCGAAGAAACTTGTTATGTCATGCTGAAGCGTAAGGATCGGGAGTTCAGGGTATATGAGCTGTTTCTTCAGGAGCGAGGTGGATTGCCTGTGGGTACAGCAACCATAGACACTTCTCATTCCGATCTGACGGGATACATTGATTACGAGGTTCCTGGAACCAGCATGCAGCGAAAGAGCCTGGTCGAGGTGCTCATGCAGGAGTTGGACAAGGAAATGGAGTTCGACACCTTGCACCTGACGATGTTATATCGAAACCAGATTATTGATGAGGCCAGAATAGACGGGTAAAAGGCAGTTGCCTTTTACCTTTTTTTGTTCTCATTTTGACGAAAAATCCATTTCCCGGTATAGTACCATTAGTTTAAAAGAGATCAGGAAGCGGAGGATACCCATGATGCACTCATACAGAATAATTAGCGAATATTTAAACGATGGTTTTCAAGCGGTTCAGGCGAAGCCGGAAGATACGGAGGATGTGATGTCGCTGCTGATGGAAACAGCCGAATGGTTACAAAGCCAAGGTTCTTCTCAATGGAACGCATTGCTTAAAGGTGAAGATTCACATGATACGGCAGGGGCAATTCGGCGTGGGGATGTTTTTGTTTTCAAAAAAGGTGCGGACGTAGCGGGAATGGTTATCCTTATGGTTCAGCCAAGCCCATGGGATATTCATCTCTGGGGTACCAAAGCTCACGCCGAGGATGGCGCAATCTATCTGCATCGTTTGGCGATTCGAAGAAAATATACTCAGAGCGGTCTGGGGCGGTCTATTTTGCAATGGTCCAGCAATGGCATTCAGTTTGAAGGCAAACATACGGTTCGGTTGGACTGCGGTGCGAGCAACGTGACGTTGAATACTTTTTATGCGCGGAATGGGTATACCTTTTTGGGAGAGACAGATGGTTACAGTACATATGAGAAGCCCGTGGAGCTGCTCAGCTGAAAATTTGGGCTATCTAAAAACACGTTGCGGACAACCATTGGAGATTGAAGGATCGTGTTTTTTACTTCTGAGGGGTGAAGTAAGTGAATATGTTGTATATACGACTTGTTGAATAAACAGCTGGATCAGTTTAATCAGTTTAATTAATCAGATTCAGCAGAGTAGTGCAAACAAGTGATCTTCACTGGAGGCTTGCGGCGTCTAATGTAATATAGATGTTCCGGCTTTCCTATGTCATAATGGACAGTAGAGCATTACGCAGACAAGAAAAAGATGTTCATTCATTCAAGGGTGAACAATTGAGAGGGATTCTCATTTTGTATCTTTACTGAACATATGTTCTGATATATCATGAATGTATATGCATTGAAAGAACGTAAGCTAGAAAGGGGGAAACTAACGGTGAAATTGCTGCAGGCGCTTTTCTTTCCTCCGGAGCAGCCCGGAGGTGTATCCTCTATGATTCCGTATATGCAAGAGAGGTTTACAACCCCGAGGTGGGAAATGGATCTGTTCTCGTTGCCGAAGCGTATTCGCAACAAGGGCAGAGAGGAAGTTCAGTTCGAAACATTTGATTGGACCGAATATCAGGACAGTCCTGTTGTCCAAAAATATATTCAAACTTATCGTGATTACCTATGGTGGACCAAACTGCGTATTCAGAAGCCCTATGATCTAATTCATGCTCACCACCCGATTGCGGGACTTGCAATGAAAACGGTTTTCCCGGAAACACCCCTCATTCAGACGATTCACTCCAGTTATGAACGAGAATTAATTCTGAATGGACGCATTGAAACAGATGGGCCTGAGCATCGATTCCTGCTTGCAATATATGGTGAGCTGGAGCATCAGGCGGAGCGCCTCTTGACGGTCTCGGATTCGTTCCGTCGTTATTTGGGGCCTTACGTGAAGAACCCTGATGTTATTGGAGTGATCCCCAATGGATTCGATGAGAAGCGGTTTAAGCCAATTCCTCATGATAATGCCATACCGCAACTGGTCACGGTATGTCGGCTTGTTCCCGCAAAAGGGTTGGATATTCTTTTCAAGGCTTGTGCAGAACTGAAGGGTCGAGGTCATGATTATGTGTTACACATTATTGGAGACGGACCGATTCGTCCTGACCTGGAAGAACTGGCGCAGCGGTTGGGCATTTATAATGAAACCATTTTCTATGGGTATACACTTCACCCTGAGGAATTCATGCCATTCTTCGATATTTTTGTATTGCCTTCACGGGCAGAAGCATTTGGCTCTGTCTTTGCAGAAGCGGCTCTGAGTTGCCTGGCTCTTGTCGGCACGGATGTAGGTGGTATACCCGAACAGATCGAGAATGGTAGCAATGGGTTGCTCGTACCTGCAGAAGATCCTTCTGCGCTGGCTGAAGCACTTGAAAAAGTGATGCTGGACCCGGCTTACCGTTATGAGCTTGCACGTTCAGCGTGTGAAAAAGCCAAAACGCATTACTCTCTCGGCAGGTCGGTGAATGAGTTGAAAAAGATGTACTTGCAGTTTCCCAGTCAAGCCTAGGAAAAAAAGAGCAAAAAGTGCAAGCCGCTGTGCGAAACAGCGGCTTTTTGTCATCTTCAAGGAAATAGTATGCGGGATGAGTTATGGCCATGAACCAATTGATGTTCATCAACATCGTGATATACATAACCGTGAAGTCTTAAGTATTGTTGCGTCCACGAAAAGCGCCCCAGCGATTAAGTACCAATTTGGCAGCCCAGAATAGTGCCATACTTCCGAAGATGGGGTAAAGGATGGATAGCAGAGAACTGAATCCAAACTGACTGAGTGAGTAGCACAACAGCATAATGGTTAATGTAATGAAACGGGGATGCACACGTATATGTTGTCTGAGTTGCAGAGTCATTCCATAGATGTCTGCTACAAATGTACTGAATATCTCCATAAAAATAAGGGATACATATACAGATTGCACTGCCCACCCGAGTTGAAACGCAATGCTGCCCATCGGGATTTCGAATTGGATGATGCCTGGCATCTGCGCTGACATGGCGAAATGAGCTGCCATCAACATGAAACCTACACCAATTCCGCCGACTACACCGCCCCATTTAAGGACACTCCGACTGTGAATCTGGTTACCCAAGGGTACGAGAACGGCTTGGGCCAATACCAGATTAAACGAAGTATACAGCAGTGGAGACAACCACACCTGAAAAGGGCTTGAGTCTGTCGTCAGCGTTATGAATCGGGATGCACCAGGATGATGCAGGGTGCTAGTTATCATGAGCAGAGATAACAGGAGCATCATGGGCACGACGATACTATTCATCTGAAGGATGGCCTGAATGCCACGACCAAGAAGCAGATATGAACCTACAAGTGTGACGATCAGACCCGTCTGATAATGCAAACCCAGATGTTCAACAAAAACGGAACCTGCTCCGGCAAGCATGACACTGTTCACGCCAATGAGAATGAGAAGGGTCACCCATGTGATCCATTTGCCCGCTTTTTGGCCAAATAAATGTTTGTTCAAATCCTCATAAGAGCGGGAACCGGTATCGTGAGCTATGAGCATCATTTTGGTACCTAACCAGACAAAGAGCATGGTGGATAAGCCTATGGTGATGGTGGCCCATTTGCCATACTGGGTAAAAAACTGCAATATTTCCTGCCCTGTTGCGAAGCCGGCTCCGACCACCGTTCCAATGTATGTAAATGCGATCTGCAGCACCCGAAATGCCTGTTTCATGTGTTTCCCCTCTCAGGCCCCTGTATAGTTTGGACATGCGGGTACCATGGTACAAGGTATGCTTGACCCACGAAAGTCATGACAATGGAAAGCGAGCTCTGGCTTGAATTGCACCTTAAGGACAGCACCCAGGCAATTTCGCTTGAACTTATAGATAGATATATGATACTTTTACCTCATAGGATAGGCTTGGGAGGTCAAATCATGGAAGTATTGAAACAACGAATTTTACAAGAAGGTGTCGTCATCTCGGATCAGGTGTTGAAGTTGGATGGTCTGTTGAACCACCAGATCGATCCTGCACTAACGATGGAGATGGGACGGGAGTTTGCTGCCCGGTTTCGTGAAAGTGGAGTGACTCGGGTAATCACGGTAGAATCCTCAGGGATTCCTGTTGCTTTTGCCGCAGCCCATGAACTTGGAGTACCACTTGTATTCGCCCGTCGCAAAAAAACGCTTCTGGCTGATCCTGATGCTTACTGTGAACGCGTACCGTCCTTTACCAAGGGAATTGTAACGGACATTATGGTTTCTCGCGAGTTCATTCATGAGAATGACCGCATTTTGTTCATTGATGATATCATTGCCAATGGAGATGCCGCTCGTGGAGTGATCAAAATTATTGAACGTTCCGGTGCGGAGCTCGTCGGATTCGGCGTTGTGGTCGAGAAATGTTTTCAGGCGGGAGCGCGCACGATTCGTGAACAGGGTATTCCGGTGGAAGCCTTGGTACGCATTCGTTCCCTGAACGATGGAACGGTACAATTTGACGATAACGAAATGTGACATTTTAAAGGAATAGGGCCTATTTTTTGAACTATGCCTTTGCATGACCGCGGATTTCATTTATAATGGGGTTATGTTAGGGAGAGGAGGCAACACCATGGGGAACCAACCGGCAACAGAACAATTTTTTATTGATAAGCTGGCGGAATCGAAAGTTCATTTTGAACGTGCCCTGGATTGTAAACATACGGAATTCGATGACCTTTATCCCTATATGATTGAACATCCTCAATTTTTCTGGTACAAACGCTATGTTGCCTGGTCAGAATTACTGACGATTGTAGGCTTGTGCGAAGAGTTGTCCTTCTCTTGGAAAGAACAATTTACACCGCATCAAGTGGAGTACCTTGAAGAACGTGTGATGTCCGCCAAAGTGCTTGATTTTTGGTTCGAGAAGAACGACAGCAAAGAGCACGCGCAGCGGTAACTTTCAGTCGGGACATAATTTCGAATGACATGACAGTCCAATACAGTCACGTGAGACCTAAATGACATTTCATTTAGGTCTCTTTTTGTAAATAAATTTGGATTATAGGAGCCATGAACATGATCAGTGATACAGAACTGGACGCTCTGCGTCTGTCAGGTGAGAAAGTAAGAGTAGTGAGGGACGAGCTGGAATCTAATGATGTCACAGGAATTGTAGTTGCCTGGGATGGCGAGCAGGTACTTATCCGTCGTCAGAATCGACGTGTCGTTAAGCTGGATCGTAATTACCGATATCAGTTGTTCAGCGAGCCGCGCCAAAGTTTACTTAGTGAGTAACGCTAGAACATGAACGTTTAATTGTTTGCAATTACCATGATTTCTTGGCATAAATGACTCACTCGGGTGAGAAGATAGGTACAGTGAGGATGATCTGTAACTATAGCCGAGAGGGTGTGCTGCAAATGACATTGATGAATGATAAAGTTCATGCCTACAAGGATCAGATTGGAGCATTAAGCGATGTGCTGCCAGGTGTGGTGAAGTCGTATCATGAGTTTACTGGAGAATGTTTTCAGCCAGGTGTGATTGATGCGAAGACAAAACAGCTGATTGCGCTCGGGATTGGACTATTCGCTAACAATGAGGTATGTACCTTCTACCATGTAGAAGAAGCTCGTGCCAAGGGCGCAACAGATCAGGAGATCATGGAGACCGTTGCAGTTGCCGGAGCTGTCGGAGGCGGACATGCTCTGTCTCAAGGCGCAATGCGAGTGCAGAAAGCTTTACATTAAATACAGGTAAGGTAGTACAAAGATTGGTCCATACATGACTAGCTAAACAAAAGAGGAGGTTCCGGGTGATCCGGAGCCTCCTCTTTCTATATCATACCTACATTTTCCCTAACATTTTATCGTACATAAACTGTCCGGTTACCCGACGTGCTGTTACGTAACGATCATTGAAATATGGATTGGACAACTTGGTGATGCTTACCCCTTTACTGCTGGAAGCATGAGCGAATTGGCCTCCGCCGATATATACACCTGTATGTGAAATGCCTTTGCCCATCGTATTGAAGAATACCAGATCACCTGTGCGAATGTTACTTTTGGATACCGGAGTACCTGCTTTGGCTTGCTGCTGCGAAGTACGTGGCAATTCAATGCTGTATTTGTTGAAAAGATATCTCATAAACCCGGAACAGTCGAAGCCGGCCAGCGTCGTGCCACCCCACTTGTAAGGTATACCTGTCATGTTGTTCACTACGGAGTTAATACTGCTTGCCTCTGTGCTTGTTGCCCCGGATGTAAATAGTACAGCTGCTCCAAAAATGGAGATAATCAGTTTTTTCAAAATCAATATTCTCCCTTCGATGCCTACGGAGTTAGCTAAGGGTTCGGTAGAAGGTTCCCTATATTTCCTATGTATAAGAATAATTCACCCAAAATGGTTCCCCCGTTTTCAAACATGAAACTCGGCAATGAATAATTAAGTTTTTGTAACTATTTGAAACTATATTGCATAAATGCGTAATTGTCAAACCCATTTAAAACCCTTCGTAGTACCCCAATGTTATCGGAATTACGGTTTTTATATGAAAGAGGGCATCAAGTTTGGGTATCATTCATGACAAAAACGTCATTATTGATTCGTTGAAGGTGATTTTGGATAAATGAATAGGTTTGTCATGAGTTAAAAGAACTATTCCGTTATGTAGAATTTAAGATATTATATTCTTTAAGTTGCATATATTGACAAAAATCGATTTTTTGCATATTATCGTTTTATCCAATCCACATATTGGATGGAATTTGATTTTATTGTGCGAAAAATTCAAATAAAGGAGGTTTGAGGATTCGTATCTTAAGTAAGGTAGAAGTGGAAGATTTATTAAAACAAACATAGGAGAGTGTTATCTTTGAAAGCAAAAAAAATAGTTACTTTTGTTCTAGCATGTACCATGGTATTCTCAGCCGTTGGAATGGCAGTTCTCCCTGTAGCAACGGTATCTGCTGCCGATGCATCAGGCACAACAGCAAGTATTTCCGATGTTTTGAAGAACCAGCTGCCAGATGGAGGTTGGAGAAAAGATTATAAACAAACCAGTGGAGAATGGGCGAAGTCCACGATTGACAACAAGGCTACATACTCAGAAATTAGAAGATTGGCGAAAGAATTCAAAAAGACGAATGATCCGCGTTACTCAGCGGCTGCAATTAAAGGAATCAACTTTTTGATCAATATGCAGTATTCGAACGGTGGATGGCCGCAAGTGTACCAAAGCTCCGGATATCACAAACACATCACTTATAATGATGATGCCATGATTAACGTCATGTACATGCTGGATGAAGTAGCAACGCGTAAAGGTGACTTCTCGTTTATCGACAGTGCCCTTGCCAATCGCAGTAAGAACTCTGTTGCTAAAGGTGTAGATGCGATTCTGAATACACAGGTCGTTTCAGGCGGTAAGCTGACAGCATGGGGACAACAACATGATTCCAGTTCCCTTAAACCGGCAAGCGCAAGAATCTATGAAGTACCATCGCTGACGGCTGGAGAGAGTGTAACGATTGTTAAATTCCTGAAAACCAGACCTGCTACCGCTAAAATTACGGCATCCATTAACGGAGCGGAGGCATGGTTTAACAAAGTGAAGATTACGGGTTACAAGTATGAAAGAGCAAACGGAGACAGCAAAATTATCGCTGATTCCAAAGCTGCACCGATCTGGGCTCGTTTCTACGAAGTGGGAACGGATAAACCGATCTTTATTGGTCGTGACGGGGTCGTTAAATACAAACTAAGTGATATTGATAAAGAAAGAAGAGGCGGTTATGCTTGGTACGGTAACTGGCCTTCCAAGCTGTAAATAGTAAGGAGTCGCAGGTTTCATTGCGTCAATTCCTAGTAACTATAAGTAAAGCCCGACTCAGACATGGACGTCTGGCTCGGGCTTTATTGTTATTATTTTCACTGTTGACACGATAGATTCCGCATGATATATTATTTCTTGTCGCCGAGATTGCTTACGGAGATATAATATGCGGTCGTGGCGGAATTGGCAGACGCGCACGGTTCAGGTCCGTGTGGGCTAACCCCCCGTGGAGGTTCGAGTCCTCTCGACCGCATCAGAAGAAAAGGCTTGTATGTTGCTCTTGTAGCAATGTACAGGCCTTTTTTAATGTCTTGATTTCACTTTAACGCCTCAACTTATCCTGGTGGGTCAGGGTAAATCAATTTTTTACCGCTGTATCATTTACCTTCCACGTACATATTCATGCCTACATTATGAAACAATGAGGACACGGATAAAAGGAGGGGTTCAATTTTGAGAACGGTGAGAAAAGAATTGAAATCAAATCGGGAATTCAAAATTATCTTCAGGATGATTGTAATAGGAGTTCTTGGAATTTTAGTTTTGGTTGGTTCACTGAGCCGTGCGGACTTGGCCACAGCAGCGGTGACCGAAGTCAAATCAAAGGGTACGCCTAAACGAATGGCAATTATCATTGATGACGTGGGTAACAACATGAAGGGAACGGATGAGATACTGGCGATGCCAATCAAACTGACTGTGGCCGTAATGCCTTTTCTGCCAACAACGAAGAAAGATGCGATTGCAGCACATGAAAAGGGAATGGATGTGATTGTGCACATGCCCATGGAACCCCAGAAAGGAAAACCTGAGTGGCTAGGCCCAGGCGCAATCACATCCAATCTTACGGATGAAGAAGTCCGCGAACGCGTAGAGAAAGCGATAGATGATGTGCCCCACGCGATTGGAATGAACAATCATATGGGCTCCAAAATCACTTCTGACAAACGCATCATGTCGATTGTGCTCGACGTATGCAGGGAACGAGGCCTTTTCTTTGTGGATAGCCGTACGAATTTTCGCTCCGTAGCGGGTGAACTCGCGATATCCAAAGATATGCCACCTGTGGGCAATGACATTTTCTTGGATGATCAAAACTCCAAGCAGCACATTCGCAAGCAAATGGATCTGGCAGCTCAGCGTGCGATTGACAAGAATATATGTGTCGTCATTGGTCATGTCGGCCATACGGGGTTGAACACATCTGCTGTGGTTCGTGAATCGATCTCCCGTCTTCAGGGTCAGGTTGAGTTTGTAGGTATTGGTGATCTGGTGCGCGAAGTGTGGAACTGGCATGCTGCCCCTACACTACCGACAGGTAATAAATAATGCCATTAGCGATGGATTGGGCGATTCGTTTTTGCTCCGTTGGATCACTCATTCTGGCTCGATCTTCGGCATTACTCAAAAAGCCGGTTTCGACGATGACAGCAGGTTGCTTCACGTAATTCAACATATAGAAGGGCTTACCCCACACAACTCTGCGCCTAGTACCGCACAAATCGTTCATCGCATCCTGAATGGATTGGGCCAGCAGATAGCTCCTGCCCTCCTTCTGGTGCAGTACCACTGGGCCGTGTGTAGTGGATCTGGGACTCCAGTTCGCGTGGATGCTGACTACGATATCTGTACTCACTTCTTCGCTGAGGCTTTTACGTTGGGCAAGATCCCTGGTATGACGGGAGCGGCTATTCAGCCAGCGGTTCTCATCACTAAGTGCATAATCACCAAGTCGGTTAATAATGACGGCATAACCTTTGCTGCGAAGCAGGAGATACACCTTTTGGCTAATGGCGAGGTTAACGTCTTTCTCCAGCACACCTTGGGCTGATGTACCACCGTCAATACCGCCATGGCCCACGTCGAGCAGGATGACAGGTGCTGCAAAGGCATGATGACTTGAGCGATAAGCATCTCCATCGGTCACGGGCAGCATGGATGGACTGTTCTGAGCTGGGGTGGAATGATCTGAACTTTGTATTGCGGCAAGATCAAGATAGGCTGCTTTTCCATGAGCGCTATGTGGCAGGATGGGAAGGAACTGGAAGCTGATCAGCAAGGCTAACGAAGCGGTCAGCAGCTTATACATGGGAATACACACTCCTTCATGAAATAGGCATCGGATGCAGATTAATGACTGTATGGATACCTTTGGCATTAGACTGTGCATTTTGAGGGTTTTCATACCCCTTTCAATAAGAAATGTTTAACCATGGCACATCCTGCACACACTAGAACTATCGTAAGCTCCACGAATGTACAGGAGCGAAGGGGGCATAGGTTATGGCCAAAAGTGATGAATTGGTAAAATACATTACGCAGCGTGTAGTTCATTATATTGACACGCCGAAGGATGAACGGAAAGGTCGCGCCAAAAAGAAAGAGCCGTGGGCCATGAAGTGGTTCGGTATGATTCCATTCGCTGTATCCCTGTGGATAGGGAAAAAGGAAAAAGAATTGGATACAGAGTCTCATAAACGAAGTTCTTCGGGCAAAGGGTGACTACCGTTAACTTAATTTCGCGAATGTAAAACCAAAAAGACGCAATCCCTTTGAAACATGGGAAGGCGTCTTATTTGTTATGGTCAACGCTTCACGATGTAAAATTGACCATCTTGTTGCAAAGTGCTTAATGGGACAAAGCGTTGAATGAATGGTTTTCCGCCTAGAGCTACATATAGAACGGACCCTTCTTCCTGATCTGTATGCCATAGCTGATAACCGCTAACGGGGAGAGGTCCGCCGTATACGACGTTACGATCATCTGCTGAGAAAACAATCTCCTGATTCTCCCCGTGCTGTATCACATCTTGTGCCCGGTTGGCATCAACAGGCTTGGATGTAATCCACAACAGATTGTCCGCCGGATTGAAGACAGGACGCGGATGAAGCGGATCGACCGATAAAGATGAAATAGTGGATAAATCAGTAACAGTAACGCTGGCTGAGACTTGGTTGGCGTTAGACTCCAGTCGATTCAAGAATTCTGATGGTAGTAAATCTCCGTTCGTAGCATCAATATAAAGTGCAGGTTGATTCGGTCGCTCCAATTTCCAGTACGCCAGCAGAGGGAGAGCATAATTAGAATGAAGCTCTCCTCCGTTAGCAAGTAATGCATCAAGATTCACATGTTGTCTATTCAAGGCTTGTCCAAGAAGTTCACTGTTGTACGGTGACTGCTCTCCTTGACCGTATTCACTAAGCTTCATCTGTCCCTGTTCTGTGGCTGTAATAATCATATATCCGATGGGGTTTCCTTCAAATGTAGCTTGTACGAGCCAGCTATGTGTACCGGGGCCAAGAGGGTAGAAGTCCAGATCGGCGTTCTTCCAATTGGATTCGGCGTTAGCTGTGCCGAGTGCAGCAGCTTGGTGCTGTGCAAACTGCTGTACTTCAACGGGAGCTAACTTATTATTCTGAGCTGTACGAGTTTCAGAATCATACTCTGTTGATCGTGCAAGCGTTGGTGAAGAGAGTGTTTTATCTTCAGCATTTGCAATCGACCAGAAGGGGAGCAGGGCAACACAACTGAGTAAGACCAAGGTCATGCATGTTGTTCTTCGGGCACTGTTCCACCTTAAATGAAAGAATTGTTTCAATTAAACACCTTCTTTTCAAGTATACGTTACCTAATCGGTTCTAATTTCATTCTAGGGGACAGGCTATGCAAAGGATGCTGCAACCTGTCGGGCGGCTGATCATGAATAAACACTACTTTTGCCAGCATTTGCAGGAAAAGTAGTGTCTTCGTCTATCTTAAGTGAAACATGCCGCTACTAATGGCAGTCACTTTCACTTTGGGCTCATATTGCCAGATCATTTCCGTTCGACGTGTCTCATATTGCAATTTCATGGCTTCACGATCCATTACCGCCTGTTTTGCTTTCTCTTCCTCGGCATCTGTCTCGGAATCGACCTGTACTGCGGCCTCTGCCGCCAGTTCTACATCGGCTCCAATGGATTCAGCGTTGCTTATACCGATAAGTGGCTTCAATGGTACAGGTGGCTTACGATTAGGTTGGACATTTTCCGTGCCTGATGCCAAGTTGTCCGTTGTTTCTACCTCAGGCGTATCTTCTCGAAGTACAGCTTCATAGTATGTGTCCAACACGTCCAGCTCCAGATCAAGTCGCTCTTGGGCTTTCTCTGCCCAGCTATAATCAAGTTCCAGTAAGCGGTTCGTCAAATGAGATTCCAAAGCAGCTCCGGCATCCAATAACGAAACTTTAGCTGCCTGCACATGCATGTTCTCCGCGAGCCTCGGACTGAGGTCGCGTCGATTCAGCTTGGTCCCGAACTTCTCTATAATTTCACCTGAACGAAGGGAGATGCCAAGAAAATGTAATTCCTCCCGTTTCAAGTCACAGGCGAATTCCACCTTGAAACAGACACCGAGCCAAGGCTCATATACGGCCGGTGCTGTAGCGCGTAATTGTCGTTTGGCTGCCTGCTCGAACAGGTTCACGAAGGCACCGCCTTCACGGGCAGCGCCAAAAATCTGTTGTAATCTGCGGCTTCCGTACACGACATCTTCACGCAATATTCGTCCGGGTCCCAGCAGTGGCATGGATGGAGTAATGCCGAAGTATCGGCCCAAAATGGTTTCTTTCGGTGGCTCAACTTGGGGACTCCCGTTAGTGATACCATTCGTTCCGGCAGGATCAGGTGTAACCGGAGGTGAAGCCTGTGCAGCTTTGGCTTCTGCGGCTTCCATGGCTTGCTGATAGCTGTCGGGATCGAATATAAATGTAAAAGACATCGTCTCAGCGGGTGCTCCGGTTCGCTCCACAAACCCCCAATAATAAGGTCGATTAGTCAACGCTTTGTCCGCCTCAGGTGAGAGTTTGACCGTCACATGGGCAGGGGATCGCTCCATGATCTGACAATCGAGTGCTTCCAGGTAGGTGAGTACATAAGCTTGAACTTCATGCGGAGACATGGTCATCGGTCAGCTACCTCCTTTGCGAAGATCCAAACTGGACAAGGGAGGCCCTTCATCTGCAACCTCACGCTGAATGGAGTTCAGCGATTGTCCGAGAGAATCCATTTTACGACGAATATCTTCTTCATTTTGTGATTCCAGTATGATTTTGTATAAACTTTTCTCAATAGATTCTTTCTTCTCGAGCCGTTCCAGAATGACATCCAGTCCGCCGATCACCATCTCAAACATATTAATCTTTTCATGCAGCAGATTTAGAATGTGTTCCTCAATGGTTCCGGTTGTGGACAGATTGAAAATGTTCACGTCATTCTGCTGTCCCAGCCGATGTACACGACCGATCCGCTGCTCCACCCGCATGGGGTTCCAGGGCAGATCGAAGTTAATCATATGGTGACAAAATTGCAGATTAATGCCCTCGCCACCTGCTTCGGTTGCAATCATGGCTTGAACACGCCCGCGGAACAAGTCCATCATCCAGTCTTTTTTGCCTCGATTCATGCCACCCCGATAAGGGACAGCCGTAAGCCCGTTGTTACGGAAGTAGTTCAGCAGATACTCCTGTGTAGCCCGGTATTCGGTGAATATAATTACTTTTTCATTCATGTTTCGAACCAGTTCCATTGTTTTCTCGGCTTTGGTATTCTCCTTAATCGCTTTAATATGGGCAACGAGTTCCCAAATCTTGTCCCGAAGGGGGGAATCCAGCGGAAGTTTCTTCGACAGATTAACGAGTGTTACGAATACAGCATCCCGACTGCTGCACACTTCCCTTTGCAATGTGACAAGGGAGAGCATGCTGCTCAGGTTGCCGCCAGCTTCCTGATATTGGTCCTTCACAAAGGAAGTCACGCCATCGTACAACGCCTGTTCTTCAGGCGATAGTTGCAGATTTACATTGGAGACATTCCGTTTGGTAAATTGAACGGGGCCTTCGCCGCGGCGGTTGCGAATCATGACTTTGGAAAGTTCGTTCTTAAGCTGTTCCTGATTTTTTGGAACACGTTTGTCGACGACAAAGTTGGCTGCAAAATCACCCTGACGACCCAGTTGACCGGGTTTCAGCAGGTTGATCAGATTGAATAGCTCACTCATATCGTTCTGCACAGGTGTAGCTGTAAGCAAGAGACAATATTTTTTGCGCAATTTCAGCATGAATTGATAGTTGGTTGTTTTCTTGTTTTTGAGCTTATGGGCCTCGTCAATAATGATCATGTCGTAATCGGTATTCAGCAGCATATCTTTATGCGGGTCACGTTTGGCTGTATCCATGGAAGCAACGACCACTTCATTCTGCCAGGAATAAGCCTTTTTCTGGGCAATAGCAGGGATGCCGAACTTTGAATTCAACTCACGTACCCATTGCAACACAAGAGAAGCAGGCACGAGAATAAGCACCTTGGATACGAGACCTCGAACCATATATTCTTTCAGAATGAGACCGGCTTCAATGGTTTTGCCAAGCCCCACCTCGTCGGCGAGAATGGCCCGGCCTGACATTTCAAATAATACTCTGCGTGCAGTGTCCATCTGGTGAGGGAGTGGGGTAAGGCCTTGTAGATGCTTCAAACATTGGATCTCATCAAAATTGGGAATCAGGTTGGTCTCTTCGGCCTGAATGCCAAGTTGAAAGAGTCTGTAATCCCCCCAAGGGCCTCCTTTATCCAGTCGTGATTCCAATTGATTAATCCAGCTCCGATCGAATTCCAACGGAACGGGCAGTTCGGCTACAGGTTGATTCGTGTGCGGGTTTTTCCGGTTCATGGTGCTTCCTCCCCTGCCATACGTGATGACGTTCTATTCGTAGGTAATAGTATGGACGAATGAGAGGCAGTTCATAACTATGTGGGTTCAAATAAGGAATATTTACACTTGTCACTCCGATGACAGAATAACCTTCCGATCGCTGTTATCCCCAGATTTTTTTGATTCCCTTCTCCAAAGGGGGAAAACCCGGGGATAGGGTATGCTTTCGATGCAGCTTTCTTTCAGAAAGCTTTTAGGCGAACGCTTCGCTTCTTCAGGTTATTTCTGTCCTCTCCGTTCTTGTGTAAAAAGTTTAGTTGAACCAATGTGAACTACAGTTTATTTACAAGAAGCTTGTCCGAGTATGGGGAGTCTATAAAATAAGGTCTATGATAAAAGTTGCATGGAAAATCAATATATGGTGTATTATACTTAAATTATATCACTATATGTAGTGTTAAATCATAATTTTATTTGTATAGTGAACCATGTAGCTGTTATTCCGGGGAGGTTGAACGTGATGATGAAATCGAACCAACGATCGTACAAATTAGAAGGACTTAGCGAAAAAATATTTCTGGACCGATACGCTTGGAAGGACGCGGACTCGAATCATGCCAAGGTTGGGGATGTTGTATTGGTATTAACGAAGGACGATCCCAAGTTCCCAACCAAGGAAGTGGGTGAAATTATAGAACGTCAGGGTCAGCTTGTACAAGTAAGGACTCGAAGTGGAGAGATCATCGAGACGAACGTAGAGAAATTGACACTCAATATAGAAAAAACACCAGAAGAGATGTGGGACCGTCTTGCCAAAGCGATGGCTTCTGTCGAATCCACAGCGGATCAGCAGGCAACGTGGGAGTCCAAGTTCCGTTCCGTGTTGGAAGACTGGAAATTAGTGCCCGGTGGCCGCATTGCTGCGGGGGCGGGTGCAAGCGATGAGCTGACTCTTTTCAATTGTTATGTCATCCCGTCTCCTCAGGATAGTCGAGGTGGCATCATGAGAACCCTGACCGAGATGACCGAGATTATGGCACGCGGGGGAGGTGTAGGTATTAATCTGTCTTCTTTGCGTCCTCGCCGGGCGATGGTCAAAGGTGTTAATGGATCATCCAGCGGTTCTGTATCCTGGGGTGGCTTGTTCAGTTATACGACCGGATTGATTGAACAGGGCGGAAGTCGCAGGGGTGCACTCATGCTGATGATGAATGACTGGCATCCGGATGTGCTTGATTTTATTACCGTAAAACAAACCATGGGGCAGGTGACGAATGCCAATCTCTCTGTATGTGTGAGCAACGCATTTATGGAGGCTGTCAAGCAGGACGGAGATTGGGATTTGGTTTTCCCCGATACGAATGATCCGGACTATGACAAAGAGTGGAATGGGGATATGCAGCAGTGGAAAGCCGCAGGTCATTCGGTGGTGCACTATCGGACGCTGAAGGCGCGCGAAATCTGGCATACCATTATTGAATCAGCATGGAAGTCAGCAGAGCCCGGTGTTGTGTTCATGGAGTACTATAACCAGATGTCCAATAGCTGGTACTTCAATCCGATCATTTGTACTAATCCTTGCGCGGAACAGGGCTTGCCTGGCTGGGGTGTATGTAATCTGTCAGCGATCAATCTGTCCAAATTCTACGATGAAACGAATCATGATGTGGCATGGGATGAACTGGCGGAAACCACTCGCATCTCGGCGAGGTTCTTGGACAATGTCATCGATGCAACACCTTATCATTTTGAGGAAAACAGACTGAATCAGCAACGTGAACGCCGAGTTGGGCTTGGCACGATGGGACTGGCAGAGCTGATGATTAAGCTGCGTATTCGATACGGCAGCCCGGAATCCCTTGAATTTCTGGATAAACTGTATGGATTCATGGCAAAAGAGGCCTATCTGGCATCGGCTGAGATTGCAGCAGAGAAGGGGGCTTTCCCGGCTTTTGAAGCGGAACCTTATTTACAGAGTGGATTCATGAAAAACATGGTTGCGACCTATCCTGAAGTGGGAGAGGCCATTCGCAAACAAGGCATTCGAAATGTCACACTGATCACACAAGCGCCGACGGGAAGTACAGGTACGATGGTAGGCACCTCGACAGGCATTGAGCCGTATTTCGCCTTCAAGTATTTCCGTCAAAGCCGTCTAGGTTATGATGAACAGTTCGTACCCATTGCACAAGATTGGCTGGATGAGCATCCGGGTGAAACTTTACCAGACTATTATGTGACGGCGATGGATCTCTCGGCTGAGAATCACATCCGGGTACAGGCTGCGATTCAGCAATGGGTGGATAGTTCGATCTCGAAGACGGCCAATTGTCCGGCTGATTTTACGGTGGAGGATACGGCTGAGCTGTACGAACTGGCCTTCGACCTAGGCTGCAAGGGAGTAACGATATACCGCGATGGCAGCAGGGATGTGCAGGTGCTATCCACTTCGAAGAAGGATAGTGCTAAGTCCGAACATGTAGATTCGTCATTAAATATTAACTCGGAGACACTTCCTGATGTATCGGTTAGTGAATTGACGAATAATGCGGAAGTGCAGGCAGGTGTTGAAACATCTGAAGAAAGCCATTCCTCTGCAACAGTGCTCGATAAACAATATAGAAGCCGTCCTCAGGTACTGCGAGGTGCGACATACAAAATCAATACGCCATTCGGTATGGCCTACATCACAATCAATGATCTGGAGGGAACACCAGGTGAGATCTTCCTGAACGTGGGCAAAGCGGGATCGGATGTGTTCGCCATGGCTGAGGCACTCGGTCGAGTATGCTCTCTGTTCCTGCGATACGGAGATCATGGGCACAAGGTTCAACTTCTGATTAAACATCTTAAAGGAATCGGCGGTTCGGGAGCAATTGGATTTGGAGCCAATCGTGTGGAGTCCATTGCAGATGCGGTTGCCAAAGCATTGGAAAGTCATATACAGAGCAATGTGCAGGAGAACGAAACTGGAGCCACACAAGAACAGAATCAAGTGGAGAGCGCATATCCAAAAGTGGAGGATCAGAAAACCTTTATCGAATCGAGAGATTTATGTCCTTCATGCGGCTCGGCATCTCTGATGAATGTGGAAGGATGCAAAACATGCAGTAACTGTGGATATAGTAAGTGTAATTAAATCGTATTTGAAAAAAAAGAAAGAGAAAAGGCATTCCATGACTCCATCATGAAGTCAGGAATGCCTTTTCGTCATTTAGTTAACTAACACCATTCGTGGCAACGATCTGCACGTGATTGCAATTCATTAAATAGAACGCCAGCGTGATAACCGTCGCACACGGCGTGATGTAACTGAATGGACAAGGGAAGATAGACTTTATCATCTTGTTGAACATATTTCCCCATTGTAAAAATGGGCAACAGGTAGGTTCCCTCATTGTAGATATTCAGATTAAATCCTGTAAAGTTCACCCAGGGAATACTGGAAACCGGAAACGTATTCAGTGGTTCATTGGGTTTGGCAGCAAACTGTTTGTGATCTTTGTAATTCTTCATATCTTCCAGATAACGAATATGGAACGTCTCGAAATCTTTATGAAATGCCGTCCAGATCGTTGAGAAACTCTTGTCATCCTCATGAAAAATCGTATAGCTCGGAGACATCTCGTCCCAGTAGCCCAATCTTCCCTCAGCATCAAAACAGGTTCGGAATTCCCTGTGTGCATTGACGACCGTAGAGATCATATGAATAAGAGCTGGATAGAACTTCATGCCTTTAAGCTTGAGTTCGGTGATCAATAGAGTGATATCCAGATTGGCAGTGATGCTGTAGGTACATCTGACCTGATTCAAGTAGTGGTCAAAGTATGGCTTTCGATCCCACTGATCTAACACGATTGCATTAAACATATCGTTATAACCTCCTAAATTTGAATGATTCCTTCATTTAGGAGGTGTATTTCACTGATTTGACCATATCCTATCACATTCCCAGTATCGTATTTTTAGACATTGATTCCTCTCATTATAACATGATACTCATTGTTCCACCTCTAGGGTCCTAGGCAAGAAGAAGCAATTATGAGCAAAACTTTCAATCCGGTCTGACATAGGTTTATAATGGATAGTGGCTGCTGAGCAAGTCGGCAGCCTTTTGCTATGAATTCAATTGTTTCAATGGATGTGTGCGTGGGTATGCTGGTTTGCGCAAGCGTGTCAGGTAATTTTAGCCACTCGATGAAAAGTACTATATTTCACGACAAAATTAGAGTATGATTTTACAGCTGTATGAGCTGGCAGGAAAGGTTACATCGGTTTAAACGTGAACCCACGATGAATATAAAGAATATCGTCATGATTAGAACTTAATGGACAGGCAACACGTCTTCTTTAAGATAATAGAATTTACCCAGAATGTAGCATCATCGGATAGTGCTTCGATCAGAAGCTGTCCTTATGTTGTAAATGAAAGATGGAAGGTGCAATACGTATGTTAATGACAACCAGAACGATCAGGAGTTTCTTTTTGCCCCAAACACCGAAGTTGTTGACTCACAGTAACAAGGAGGGGCATGCATGTCACAATCGTCTAATAACAAACGACATATGAACGGACTGGATGGCTTGCGAGCCATCGCTGTACTTGCGGTAATCGCATATCATCTGAATTTGGATTTTATTCCGGGCGGACTGCTCGGTGTAGGTATATTCTTTGTTCTCTCAGGTTACTTAATTACAGATATTCTCGTGTCACAGTGGCAGGAGCATGGACGCATTTCACTCGGTGATTTCTGGGTAAGGCGAGTAAGACGCCTGCTTCCAGGCATGTTGACCATGACAGCTGTAGTGATGATCTGGCTGGTCTGCACAGATCCATCCCGACTTGCTGCGCTTCGTGGCGATATCGTATCGGGCGTATTATACATAAGCAATTGGTGGTATATCTTTCACAACGTTTCCTATTTCGAAAGTTTTGGCCCGCCATCACCGTTTGGACATTTCTGGTCGCTGGCTGTGGAAGAGCAATTTTATCTCATATGGCCTCTTCTGCTGATCGCAGCAATCGTAGTGTTTAAGAGAAAGGGATGGCTGGTCGTGTTCATTGTCGTTGCAGCTGAATTGTCTGCCGGGGCAATGGCCATCATGTATAATCCGGATCTGGACCCGAGCCGTGTATATTATGGAACAGACACGCGGGCATTTGCCCTGTTAGCAGGTGCTGCTCTTGCTGTGGTGTGGCCTAGTCGCAAGTTGTCGAACTCTCTGCCTGGCATGAACCGACTTGTGCTCGACGTGTCAGGACTCGCTGCACTTGCATGGTTGATCTACATGATGCTGAATAGCAGTGAATATGATCCGTTTCTGTATCAAGGAGGAATGGTGCTTCAGGCCATTGCAACGACGTTACTGGTAGCGGTACTAGCGCATCCTTCGTCTTCCCTGGCCCGCATCATTGGAGCGAAGCCACTACGCTGGATCGGAGAGCGATCCTACGGATTATATCTGTGGCATTATCCCGTTATTATTCTAACCAATCCCGCGGTGGATACGGGAGGAGCGCATCCTGTACGAATTATTTTACAGGTTGCTGCAACGGTTGTGCTGGCTTCATTGTCCCTAAAATATATTGAAAATCCGATTCGGTACAATGGATTCCGTGATTCTTGGTCCCGGTTATGGGGAAGAGGACGACCATCAATCAGCATACGAAACGTATGGTGGAAGCGGGCGGGTCTGTTGATGACGATTCTGCTTTTAACCTATACGGTATCTCAGATGATGGTCTCGCATGCAGCGAATTCTGATTCCCATGCGATGTCGATGTCCAATATATTGAATGGAGAGAATTCCGTAGCGGAGGAACAGGGACAGGATGTTGTACCAGCTACAACAGCAACGTCAGGCTCAGGTCAAACGAACGATTCTCTTCGTCATAAACCGGAACCTGGTCCGAAGCATGATTCGGATAAAAATGAGAAGCCGACAGGAGAGTCTGCTCCAGACTCCAAACCAGGCGATCAGGATACTTCAGTGGATACTGGCAAGGATGATCTTTCTGAAGATAAGCCGGCTGATGACTCCGTGACTTCCGAGAATGATGCTGCGGGAGACGCTGAAGCGAAACCATCCGATAGTACGGATGATATACCTGATGCATCTCAGGAAAATGAAGAAACAGCGCCTCCTGCCCAAGATGGCAAGGTTCATTATTCCATCATTGGAGATTCGGTAATTTTGGATGCAAAACCGTATTTGGAACAAAGTATATCGGGAGTGTACGTGGACGGACATGTCGGCCGTCAGATGTGGGAGGCAGCCGATGTATTGGAAGGCTTGAAGCGAAACAACCAAATGGGCAGCAAAGTGGTGCTGGAGCTTGGGACGAATGGTTCATTTATCTCCAAAAACTTGAACGCTGTGCTTGATTACCTTAAGGATGAGAATCAGGTATATCTAGTTACTGTGCGTGTACCTCGCCCATGGGAGCGAACGGTTAACAGGGCATTGAATGAGGCAGCATCCAGCTACAGCAATGTCTCGTTGATTGATTGGAATAGTGCAAGTGAAGGACATGACGAATATTTTGAAAAAGATGGTGTACATCTTACTACGGAAGGATCGGAAGCTTTTGCAGAACTGGTGAAAAACAGTATCAAATAATATTCAATCCGTATCTAATAAGATTTAGCACTTATTCGTTTGATATATAGCTTGGGTTAAGCCACCCATGGCGGGTACAAGAAAGAGCTCTCATGATGAGAGCTCTTTTTATATGTTGTCAATAATGGTTCAGCAAAGTACGCTCCGGAGAGGGTAACCGATATTTTTCACCCCTGCATCCGTGGATCGTCACCTTACGGTATGATAGCGTTACCATTTACAATAAGTGTATTCAAATCGCCGAGGGGGATTATAGAGATGTTGAAAAAATGGCTTTCGGGTTTCCTGGCAATAGCGTTGTTCTCCATTATTCTTGCTGGCTGTGCTGGCGGGGACACTTCAGAAGGAGGCAGCGGCAATGACAAAGTAACCGTCACACTTTGGCACAACTGGACCGGACAGGATGCGAAGGCGGTTGCGATGCGCAAAATTATTGAAGATTTTCGGGCGGCGCATCCAGATATTGAAGTTGTGGATGAAGGCTTGCCAACAGATGGTCTCAAAACCAGGCTTCGCACGGTGGCAGCTGCCAACGAGATGCCAGACCTGTTCGTGATGTGGCCGGATGCCATGACCAAGGAATTTGTGAAAGGTGACCTGTTACAGCCCATTAATGCAGAGCTGGACGCGAAGCCGGAGTGGAAAGACAACTTTATCCCGAATGCACTGGATGGATACACTGTGGACGGGAATATCTACTCCGTGCCGATGAATCTGGCGCCAAGTTCCTTCATTTATTACAATGAAGCTCTTTTCAAACAGTACAATGTGAAAGTGCCTGAGACGTGGGCGGAATTAGAACAGGCAATTGCTACATTTAATCAAAATAAAGTCATTCCCATGGCACTTGGCAACAAGGCTAACTGGGTAGCTCAATCAACGATATTCAGTACATTGGCTGATCGGATTACCGGCACAGACTGGTTCCTGAAAGCGGCAGCACAAGAGGGTGCAAGCTTTACCGATCCAAAATTTATTGAAGCCCTGAACAAGATGCAGGAGCTAGGCAACACCAAAGCATTCCAGGATGGATTCAACAGTATCGATGAGACGCAGATGATGCAGCTATATTTCCAAGGTAAGGCAGCGATGGTCATGAACGGCGGATGGGCCTTGGCAAATCTGGTGAACAATGCACCTGAAGAGGTATTGAACAACACGCATATTACGATTCTTCCTCCAGTGGACGGAGGTCAGGGTGAACCAAGAACAACATCCGGTGTTGTGGGAACCGGGTTGGGTGTAAGTAAGAAGCTGAGCGGTGCACAAAAAGAGGCAGCGATGGAGTTGTTCTACGCACTGGCAGGACCTGACGGTCAGAAGGCCACATTGGATAGCAGTACATTGGTGAGTTACAAGATTGATCTGGACAAAACCAAGGCACATCCATTGTTCGTTGAATTATATGATCTGATGCAGGAAGTGAAGATCACGCCAGTATACGATTCCAAGCTGGGATCGGCAACGGTTGAGGTAATTAATAATGCGTTGCAAGAGTTGCTTATGGGCGGTAAGGCCGAAGACATTGCGGCTAAGATTCAGGCGGCTCAAGCCAATGCCGTTAGTCAGTAACGATTCGTCGAACTAGACAGCGATTACGATTGTACAGCTTGACGATGAAGAACCAATGAACTTATCACATCACATATTAGCTGGTTATCCGTTAGAACCCCTTCCCGGCAGGGGAGGGGTTTTAAGTATGGATGAGATAGTCAGTTGCAAGTTGAGAAAGGCATTCAAGGAGGGGAAGTGAACAGATGAACGCACTGCGAAGTCGGCGTTTTATTATGCTGGGGCTGGCCCCGGCAGTCATCATTTATGCATTGTTTGTATTTGTACCGGTCGTGTGGTCAGCGTACTACGGTTTCTTCAATTGGTCCGGCATTGGGGCATCCAAATATATTGGTGTGGATAATTACATTGAGATCTGGCATGATCCTGTATTTTGGCGGGCACTGAAAAATAACGTTATCTTCGTGCTGGCATCTGTATTTGGACAAATTCCGTTAGCGCTGATGTTGGCGGTCATATTACACAAAAGTAATCCATTGCAGCGGTTTCTGCGTTCAGCGGTATTTCTGCCGATGGTGTTATCCACTGTCGTTATCGGAATGATCTGGCAGTATATCTATCATCCACAGATCGGGATATTGAACTTTCTGCTGGATGCACTGGGGCTGGAGAGTTGGAAGCTGCAATGGCTGTCCGATGACAAGATTGCAATTTTCTCATTGGTACCGCCGTTGCTCTGGAGCTTTGTCGGGTTGTATCTGATTATATTCATCTCGGCGCTGCAGAATATTCCCGGTGAGATTCATGATGCTGCCAAAATAGACGGTGCTTCAGGAATCCGGAAGCTGGTATCGGTCTCTTTACCCATGATCTGGGGAACAGTTCAGGTTGCCATCATTCTATGTATTTCGGGTAGCCTCAAATCATTCGATCTGGTCTACATCATGACCAAGGGTGGTCCGGCGCATGCCACAGAACTACTCGCTACGTATATGTACAATTCCACGTTTACCACATACCGTTATGGCTTCGGAAGTGCCATCTCGACAACCATCGTACTGATCTCGTTACTGCTGATCGGAACAAGCCAATGGGTAACCAGTCGCAAACGAAAAGAGAACCATTAGAGAGGGGGAGCTATAATGCGCGTGACACCTGTATCCATGCCATCACCACGAAGTGGCTCGGGTCATCCGATTCGACGTCTTCGCAGCGGAATTGTTTGGACGCTGCTGACGGTCTATGGTATTTTAACATTGTATCCGTTCTACTGGCTCGTGATTAGTGCGTTCAAAACGAATGAAGATTTCTATAGCAGGCCTTTCGGACTGCCGGAAAACTGGAACGTAGCCAATTTCAGCAATGCATGGGAAAGCTCCAAGCTAGGGACCGCTTTTAGCAATTCACTCATTGTATCAGTTGGATCATTAATTCTGACGCTGTTTATTGCAGCGCTGGCTTCATTCATCCTGGCCCGCTTCCAGTTTCGCTGGAAAGGGTTGATCATGACTTTCTTTGTTGTAGGCATGCTCATACCGATCCATAGTACACTTGTCCCTTTATTTATTTTGATGAAACAGATGTCATTGCTGAATACGTACTGGGCATTAATCTTACCGTATACGGCCTTTGCATTACCTACGGCTATTTTCGTGCTTACTGCCTATTTAACAAGTGTTCCACGTGACATTGAAGAGGCGGCTTTTATTGATGGAACAGGCCTGTGGGGGCTGTTTACCCGAATCATGCTGCCGATGTCCGTCCCTGCGTTGTCCACGGTTACGATCCTGAGTTTCCTGCATGCGTGGAATGACTTTTCATTTGCGCTTGTGTTCATCAACAAAACCGGATTGAAAACGTTACCGCTGGCGATTGCGAACTTTGCGGATGGATATCAGACGGATTACGGATTAACGCTTGCTGCCATGACCCTGTCGGTCATCCCAACCATTATTCTGTATCTTATATTCCAGGAACAGGTTATGAAAGGCATGACCGCAGGAGCTGTCAAAGGGTAAGCGAGAGCGCATCCAGAGGAGGAGAAACGTTTGGCACGCTGGCTCACATCTTCGTTACAAAGGAAGCTATCCGTCGTTGTGACGGCTTCAATGATTGTGCCTTTGCTGGCCTTGGGCCTGTTCGCCTTTCTGATCTCTTCCCGCATCACAGAGCAAAAAACAAAGCTGTCCGGCATGGATACGCTGAAACAGGTAGAAGCCAATCTTCGTTATATGTTGCAGGATGCCGAGAATCTCTCCATTTTCCTGATTGGAGAACGGGACATCCAGCAGTATCTTAGCCACAATGAAGATCATGAGCTGGACCGGGTGGATATTCTGGGCAGGATGACCAATCTGGCGGCTTCCAAGAAATATATTGCGAACATCGCCATATATCCAAGTCGATTCGATGCCACATTGTCTACGGCTACCTGGTATGAATCCAATAATTCAAGCTTATCTTATCCACCGGTACCGAGCGGAGAAGCAGTGAAAAAATGGACGGGGGTATATCCGGTCCAGAATTATGCGGGTATACAAAATGTGATCACATTGGTTCGACCGATCCGCAGTATCCATGATTATCGACCCATCGGCTGGCTGGCGATCAGTCTGGATGAGAAGGCCATATCCAAGGGATGGGCTGCTCTGGGATTAGGCAGAGGGCAGGGCAGACTGGAACTCATCGGCAGTTCGGGAGAGATCTTGTCTTCCATGGACAAATCCCGGCTTGGACTTAAGCTGGAGCAGGTCGAACCAGGAGTCACAACGTTAATTCAGGGTGGCGGTAACGGAACAACCACATATGGCAGTGGTGAGGATAAACGGACGTTGCTCTATTATCCAGAAGAGCTGACCGGTTGGACGTTGGTTGGAACAGTTCCTTATGACCAGTACAAGTCGGAGAATCGGTATATCCTTATTCTAACCGGGTGTGCCGTTGCGATGTCTGCTGTAATTAGTGCTGGATTGGTCTGGTTTACGGTGCGGCGTGTAACGAGGCCGCTTCGTGTGCTTACCCGGCATCTGTCTCGAATTGATCCGGAACGCCCGCTTCCTTTGTTTCGGTCTGAAAGTGATGACGAGATCGGCAGGCTTGGGGAGAGTTACAATCTGCTCGGTGCACATATTCAGTTGTTGAAGGAAGAGGTTATTCGTGGTGAAGCCCGCAAAAAAGAAGCGGATCTTCGAGTGCTTCAGGCGCAGATTAACCCGCACTTTCTCTATAACACGCTCTCTTCGATTCACTGGATTGCCTTAATGTCTGAAGAGAAGAGAATCGCGGATATGGTGGAGGGCTTGAGTGATTTTCTGCGTATCAGCTTGAACAATGGTCAGGATTACTGCCCTGTAGAACAGGAGATTGCTCATATTCGTCATTATGTGCGTGTGCAGTCGATTCGTTTCCCGGATCAATTTGTCTTGCATTATATCGTAGATCCGGCATTAGAGCAGCTTATGATGCTGAAATTGCTCCTGCAACCGCTCGTTGAGAATGCCATGATTCACGGTATTCAGCCCAAAGCGGCTATGGGAACCATCACCATTATGATTCGCAAGGATCCAGAGAATGAACAGATGAATGTGCTGGTGCTGGATGATGGTGTCGGCATGGAGCCGAGCAAGCTGGAGCAATTAAGGATAAGCATTGTTCAGACGGGAAAACAGACGGAAAAGCAACTAACCCAAGGCGGTTATGGGCTCTGTAATGTGAACGAGAGACTGCTGCTTCATTATGGACCGGAAGCGCAGCTCGAAGTGGATAGCAGGGTTGGTGGCGGTACACGCATTTCGTTTTCCATTCCAATCTTGGAGGGAGCGCCATGAGACTATTAATTGTTGATGATGAAGTCATTATTCGGACAGGACTTGCCAGTGTAATCGCATGGCATGAACTTGGGATTGAATTACTTCAACCTGCTGCCTCGGCAGAGGAGGCGTTAATGCGCATGGCGGAGGAACGTCCACATATCCTGATGACGGATATCCGGATGACAGGCAGATCTGGTCTGGAACTGGCAGAAGAGGGACTGCGATTGCTACCTGAGCTGGAGGTTATTATTTTATCTGGATACGATGACTTTTCTTATGCACAGCAGGCGATTCGCCAAGGTGTTACCGATTATTTGCTCAAAACAAGCAAGCCGGAGGAGATTATCAAGACCGTGTTACAGGCCAAACAGCGAATAACAGAACGTTGGGCAGAGAAGTCCAGAGAGGGACAGCTCTTGCGGGAGAATCGGGAGCGGTTATTTGCCGGATGGATTATTGATGGTGATATCTCTTCTGGTCCTTGTCCATCGTTCTTGCAGTCTAGTGTACAGAAGGAAGCGGTCAATGGTTTGAATGATGAACAGATTCTCAGACAAGTCATGGTTCTACGAGCAGAGGGCTGGGATCGTTCTTCGGATGCACTATTACGATTTGCGGTGCAAAACACACTGGAGGATCTGCTGCCAGGAGCCATTGCGCATGTAGAGAAGCAGCAAATTATCTGTGTTGTCTCATGGCCGCTGGTGGAACAGGAATATCCATTCAGGCTGGAGAGTGCATTACGTCGGGTGGAGCAATTATTAAAGTGCACCTTGCGTGCAGCAATAGGTCTGCCAGTTCATAGATCTGCAGATCTGCACGAGAGCTATAGAACCGCTTCAGCGGCATTCCGATATCGGAGTTTGATTGATTATAAAATATGGCATTATGAGCACATTCAGGACCGTCAAGGTGGCAAAACCGTACTTACGCAAGAAGAGGAGACCGTACTCGGCACATTGCTGCTGGATAATGATTCGGTCACGTTAACGACATGGACACGAGAACTTGTGGCCAATCTTATAGCAGAACCGGAAGTCACACCAGAATCGTTCGGTGCCTGTCTGCAATCTGCCGTTATTGCAGGTCATCGCTGGCTGACTCGTACGATGCGAGCTATAGGACGTGAAGAATCCGCAAGGCTGGAACCCTGGTTGCCGGAACCGGATGCAGATGCTGTGGAACTTGGGGATATGCTGTTCCATCATCTGTATGGTGTGATGCATGCCTATCATAGTCGCATGGGTCAGGGGCAGGCTGCACATGTGCAAAAGGCGATAGGTTATATTGAGTCTTCATTGGCTCAGGATATTAATTTGCAGCAGGTAGCTGGACATGTTCATTTGCATCCAGGCCACCTCAGTGAGTTATTTAAAAAAGAAATGGGTGTGACTTTCGGTGATTTTGTCACCGACACGCGTATACGAAGAGCAATGGATATGCTGGCGGTGTCTCCAGCGAAGGTCAGTGAGGTCGCTGCCATCAGTGGCTACGAAGACGTGAAATATTTTAGCAGGCTGTTCAAAAAACATACGGGCAAGACCCCGAGTGAATATCGCGAGGAGGCAATGTCGTTCAAGCCTTCAGGAAGTTAAAGTGAGCAGATTACGAAGCATGTTATGTATTTCTGCAAACGTTTTCGATGTGGCATAACTCAGGGATCTTGGGGAGCGAGGGCGTAATCATGAAGAACCTTAGTTCAAGTCAGGATTTATCGGGACAATGGAAGATACAGCATTTTGAAGTTGGGGAGAAGCGGGCAATGGATGTGGCAGCTGCTGCACTGGATGATCGCTTCTGGATTGGAGCTGAAGTGCCCGGCGATGTACACGCTGCACTGGTTGAGCGCAGTATCATTGATCCACCCTATTACGGACATAATGATGCCAAAAGTCGCTGGATTGAGCAAAAGGAATGGTGGTACCGTACAACCTTCAATCTCGTGAGAGATGCAGAGACGGAGGAGCACTTTGAACTGGTGTTTGAAGGGTTGGATACGTTTGCAACGGTCTATGTCAACGGCCATGAAGTTGGGAAAACGGCCAATATGCTCATGTCACATACATTTAATGTCACATCTCTGGTGCGCAACGGCTGGAATGCGATTGCTGTCAAGTTTGACCCGCTTCACCTGCATCACCGGGACAAAGAGACCTTCGACTGGTCCTCGTATACGAAGGAACGGCCGTGGTTGCGCAAGGCGGCGATGAACTTTGGATGGGATTGGGGTCCACGCATGGTTACGGTAGGCATCTGGGGTGCAGTACGGCTGGAAAAACGAACAATCGCCAAGCTGGAAAGTGTGTATGCTCGAACGGAATCAGTCAGTACAGAGCTGGCTGTCTTGCATGTCACGGCGGATGTGAAGTCCGTCTTGTCTTTCCGTAACAGACAGAAACGGGAGCAAGCTGTGGTTATGTCATGTCATGTTCGTCTGCTGGATCGCAGCGGAAACGAGGTGGCAGGTGCCACTGAACTGCCTGTAGAAGGTGGTAAGGCAGATATCACATTGAACGTAACGTCACCTCAGTTATGGTGGACTCATGATCTGGGTGACCCTTATCTGTACACACTGGAGGTTACATTGTACGCAGATGGCGTTGAGGTGGATCGTTATAGCGAACCTTATGGGATACGAACGATTGAACTGGCTCTTCACAATGAACGGGGTGAGGATGCATTTGCTTTTATCCTGAACGGAGTCAAGATCTACGCCAAGGGAGCCAACTGGATTCCGGCTGATCATCTGATTGGAGCCATCCCGAACTCCCGATATCGTGAGCTTGTCGAGCTGTCGGTGGAAGGGCATATGAACATGTTGCGAGTCTGGGCGGGTGGTATATATGAGAAGGATGTCTTCTACGATGAGTGTGATCGGCAAGGGGTGTTGGTGTGGCAGGATTTTGCATTCGCGAATGCATTGTTCCCGGATTTCAATCGTGATTTCATGGACAACGTACGGCAAGAGGTAGAAAACAACGTGCTGCGCCTGCGCAACCGTGCCTCCCTCGCCCTTTGGTGTGGTAATAACGAGATTGACTGGCTCTATGATATGAAGTCTGCAAGTGGAGATATTACCAGCCCGTTCTACGGTGAACTGATCTATCATGAGCTGATCCCTGAAGTGTTGGAGCGCTTGGATCTGTCCCGTCCATACTGGCCTTCTTCGCCGTTCGGGGAAAGCAACGGTCAGGACGCCAATGATCCCGATGTTGGGGATCGCCACAACTGGCAGGTATGGCACGGCTCTGTCTATCCAAGGAAGCATGGAGAGCCACCGCTGCTGGACTACAGTATTGAAGGTGTAACGTTCAAAAATTATAAAAAGGATTATGCGCTGTTCAGCAGTGAATTCGGTATGCACGCCTCAGCTAACCGCTACACGCTGGAGAAAAATATGCCCGCAGGGCAGTTTTACTGGGGCAGCCCGGAGATGGCCTACCGTAACAAGGATACCAATCATCAAAAAGGGATTCTGCTAATGGAGGGTTATACAGGCATTCCGCAAGATATAGAAGAGTATATGAACTACTCCATGCTCACTCAAGCAGAAGGGCTGCGATATGGAATTGAACATTTCCGGCGCATCAATCACCGCAACAGCGGAGCGCTCGTATGGCAATTGAACGATAGTTGGCCAGGAACAAGCTGGTCCATGATTGACTATGAGCTGTTGCCGAAGGCATCCTTTTATTACGGGAAAATATTCTTTCATCCTGTCCTGTTGTCACTGGAGCATGAACCGGGTGAGCCGCTTGCGTTGTGGGTCGTGAACGATACGCAGGACGTCTTGAAAGGCGAGCTTCGACTCAATGTCTATGCATTACATGGAGAGAAGATCTACTCCAGCTCACATGCTGTTGAAGTAACATCCCAATCCTCACTGTGTATTGCCGAATTAACTGAAGTAGAGGTGCTACAGGGTAGACGTGCGGAGGAAGTAATGGTTGAGTTGGTTTCTGAAGGGTTTGCGGCACCGAGCAATCGATACTTCTTGCGTGATCCGAAGGATGTGACATTGCCGGAGTCTCAATTGAGCGTGCATGTGAACGAAGAGGAGCAGTCTGTAACGGTTACGGCCAGTGGCGCGATTGCACGATTGGTGAAGTTGGAGCTTCCCCTTGGACGTGTCCGATTCAGTGACAACTATTTTGATCTGCTCCCCGGTGAGAGCCGGACGGTAAGACTTCGTCATCCGGAGCAGTCGTCTCTGCCTCTGACCGAACTTCGGGTCAGTGCCATGAACGGCAGAGAAGGGTGAGATAACAGACTTCGATTATTATTCGAGGCTTAAGGTGGTATTCCTGATCAGGGATGCCGCCTTTTTTGTTGGACTAGGTAAGACAATTTCGCTAGGTCAGGCTATTTATCCCTATTTCATAAACGATAACTTTCAGTCAGGGTTCACATCTTGGATCGTTAACGTTAGAATGATAGAAAGAAATCGTTTTCAAAAGGAGGTGGATTCATGTCTTTTGTCTTTTATCCGGAGATGGTTATATTCATTCTGATGTTGATCCTGCTGATTATTGGTATTGTATATATTGTTCGTAAAAGCAAACAAGTACTGCGCCGCATAAGCAATCTGGAGAAAGCGATATATGAAAAAGAAAGCATGTCGTCCTATCCGAAGGACGTTGCTGGTAATCAAGAAGGGGCATCTCGAGAAGACACATTTGCTCCACGTAAACGAAAATGAAGATGGACAGAGATTACATAAAAAAGATAAATAAGAAAGCCAAACAGCCGATTCTTCTGCACGAGGAAGTGACCGGCTGTTTGGGCTTTTAGGAATATATCCGTATTCAAATTTTAGAGAAAGGATTCATAGCGCTGCTGGAAAGAGGACTCCATCTCTACTTGACGTGCAAGTTGCTGCTGTACCTTTGCTCCGCGAATCGTCTGAAGTTCCTGAAGCAGTTCAGTGGATTGGAATTGATCTGCGGCCATCCGAATAAGCAGATCCGAGAGTGCGTCGGCATCTTCCAACGCCGCATTAAGTCCAAACGCACCAGTTGGTGTCATGGTATGGGCGGCATCACCGATGAGCACAACATTGTCCTTTGTCCATGATTGACAATAGCTGCTTTCGACAGATAACAGAACAAAATCACTCCAGCTCTGAATGTGGGCAGCCACAGAATCAGCCAGACAAGGAAAGGCAGATACAAGTTTATCTACAAAAGGAGCAATCGGTTGCTCACGCAACTTGGCGTATGCCCCCTCAGGGATGTTCCAGCCAATCTGAACATAACCGCCGAATTGTGAGAACAATGCGAGCTGTTGTCCATCCATGCTTGCCATTCGAACAGCCGGTTCCCATCCTGAAGGTGCCGGAATACGTGCCCATAACAGGTCATACCCGTGTTTGCGAATCTCGGGGGTCAAGCCGGAATGTTTGCGTACAGCAGAGTATCTGCCATCTGCACCGACAATAACAGATGCTTCGATGGAAGCAGGAACGCCGTTCTGGCGTATGTTAATACCAACGGTCTGGCCGTTTTTGTCTCGTAGCAAGCCAGTCATGATGGTATTAAACAGCACTTGTTCATTAGAATTGTGCTGCCGAGCATGCGATACGATGGCTTCCAGGAGGTGATCTTGGGGTACATGAATACCAACATGAGATTCTCCATTGCCTGGCGAAACGGTGTGAATAATCTGCCCATTTTCCCAATATTGAATCTGTTCCAAGAGCAGGGCTCCCCGTGCCTGAATGAGCGAATAGAGGCCATGTTTATTCAAAATCGCTTCGCCGTCCACATTGAGCAGCTCTCCGCGAAACGACTTGTGCAGGTGGGGTTGCCGCTCGATGAGAATTGTGGAGATCCCTTTTTGATTCAGTAGATAAGAAAGCAAAGCACCGCCAGGGCCTGCACCGACGATGCAAACATCTGTTTTAAGTTGAGATTGTATATTCTGATTCATGTGCATAAGTCCCTTGCAATATAATGATGACGCTTTATTTACTTTATGACAACAAATTTATTAAAATCATTAAGTAACTAAAAGTAACTTAATGATATAGATTATTATAATCAAACCCATCGCAAGAAAGCAATAGGTGTATGCCATAATAAAACATAGGTCTTCCGTCAAATAAAGGGTGTCCAATACAAGCGTTTTTTTCACAAACAAAATAGTGTAAATATGTTACAATAAAAGGCAGGTTATGATGAAAGGCAGGAGGAACGTTTATGAGCCCGGATACGGAGCGAAACTCTCAATTGGCAAATGTAGATCAATTGTTGGAGGCCTTCTTCAGATATAAAAATAAAGTATTGGATCAGCAGCAGAAGACCGAAACCAACTGCAAACTGAATCCGACAAAAAGTCATATATTGGGCATGATTTTACGCGAAAAACGCTGCATGGCGGTTGATGTGGCCAGACAACTCAGTTTGTCTTCCGGTGCAACCACCATTGTTCTGAATCAACTGGAAACAGAAGGGTTGATCCAGCGTGTGCGCAGTGAAGAAGATCGAAGAATTGTGTGGCTGTCCTTAACGGATGAGGGAACACAGCTTGCCAAGACACTAAATGCGAATCGCGGCCGAATGACGTGGGAATTGTTGCAAGCACTTTCCGAGGAAGAGCAACAGCAGATGTTCGGTATGCTGAAGAAAATTGAGTTGAAACTGCTGGAGAACATGAAGTCATTTGAGCAGATTCATCGGTAGTCCATATATGACTTGATCACTTAAAGACGTCAGTCCTCATGAGTTCGTCCCTAGTTGCGGGGGGATGAACCTTGAAGACTGGCGTTTTTGAGTTGGTTTTACATATGAAAGCGATCCACATGATCCATCATGCCTTCCTGGATCAAAATCTCCTTTTGCTTGCTGCCCATCAGGTCGAAGTGGGGAAATGGCTGCCGCCGATGAATGTATCGCGGGTCCAGTCCATGATCGTTACACCAGCGCTCCAGACGTTCTAGATCTGCGCAGCCGACTTTGGTGACGCTGGTGATACCGGGAAATCGATTGTCAATCCAGAAATGAGTAAGGTAGGCAATCTCACCACGAGCCACTTGTTCCTTCCACGCAGCAAGCTCCTGTCGTTTAATTCCAAATGCCATAGATGCAAGTTCCTTTCCAAACGGGTATTGTCCTGAGCATATTGTAACATCTTATATACAGAATCCATCAGAAATCTTCAATCTATATAAGTTGAACTAAAGTTTATTTACACTGACACTACGATGACAGAATAACCTTCCAATCGCTGTTATCCCCAGATTTTTTGATTCCCTTTTCCAAAGGGTAAAATCCGGGGATAAAGGCGAACGCTTCGCTTTTTCAGGTTTTTTCTGTCCTCTCCGTTATCGTGTAAATGATTAGTTCAATTTATATAGACTGGTCTGAGGCCAGTTGAATGGGTATATGAATATGACAATATTTTTATAACAAAGTCTGGATTATGTTAAAATAAACCTATACAACAAAGGTTTCACCACTTCTATAGCGGAAAGGGATTATCATCATGGAGATATTTATTGCCGTACTTGTGCTACTGGTCCTGATCGGTTTATCCAATATTTTAAACCGGTTTGTACCCTTTATTCCCGTTCCGCTTATTCAAATCGTGCTTGGTGTAGCTATAGCTTTGCTTCCTGCAGGTGTTCACCTGCCTTTGAATCCGGAATTGTTTTTTGTACTCTTCATCGCACCTTTGTTATACAACGATGGTAAGCGAACACCAAGGAATGAATTATGGAATCTGCGTGCACCGATACTTCTGCTTGCACTAGGGCTGGTATTCGTGACAGTAGTCGTGGCGGGATATGCCATTCACTGGCTGATTCCTTCGATTCCGTTACCTGCTGCTTTTGCACTTGCAGCCATATTGTCCCCAACAGATGCAGTGGCCGTTGGCGCCATGGCAGGCCGGGTACATCTGCCCAAAGGCATACATAGGCTTCTTGAGGGTGAAGCGTTGATGAATGATGCATCTGGCCTGGTGGCCTTCAAATTCGCGATTGCAGCCACAGTTACAGGTGTATTTTCCCTGGCGCAGGCAACCTTCAGTTTTATTCTGATTGCAATTGGCGGACTTCTCGTCGGTGCCTTGTTATCGTTTCTGTTAATTAGGCTCGGGGTGTGGATTCGTAGACTGGGCATGGAAGATGTGACGATTCACATGCTGCTGCAGATCCTGACTCCATTTGTCATCTATCTGGTGAGTGAAGAGATTGGGGTGTCGGGCATTTTAGCGGTCGTTGCAGGTGGGATCATTCACGCCATTGAGCGTGACCGCGCTGAATCGGTTCAGTTGAAGATGCAGGTCGTATCTGCGAGCACATGGTCAGTCATTTTATTTATACTAAATGGTCTGGTGTTCGTGATTCTGGGTGTACAGGTCCCGGATGTGCTGAGTACCATTTTTGAAAATGTTTCGTTTAATAACTTGCAAGTATTGGGATATGTGGGCTTGATCTCGGTGCTACTGCTGGTTCTGCGCTTCCTCTGGATCTATCTGTTCTGGCAAGGGAATGAGTTGCTGCGTACCAAATCCTCTATTGGCAGGCCCAGATTTAAGGATATTACGATCATTTCCCTCTCTGGGGTGCGGGGGGCTGTGACATTGGCGGGTGCCTTCTCCATTCCTTACGTGCTTCAGGATGGATCACCTTTCCCTGAACGGGATCTGATTATTTTCCTGGCGGCAGGGGTTATCCTCTTCTCCCTGATTGCCGCGAGCGTGTTTCTTCCGGTTCTGGCCAAGGATGATGGTAAATCCACAGAAGAAACACCGCAGAAGTCAGAACGCAAGGCACATGACATTATGCTGAATGCGGCAATACGAGCTGTCAAATCCGAAATGAACGATGAGAACAAAGCTGCGGCACTCGCGGTCGTCTCAGATCTGTCCAAATACATCAGGCAGGCCGCAGGCCAGCTTACCGCCGGTAAACGCAAAGATATTCAGAAACAAGAAACGACCATCAATCTGATTGCCACCCGTGCGGAGCGTAAAGAAATTGAAACGATGCTGGACGAAAATGCAATTGCTTCTGATGCGGCCTTCAAATGTGACAGTTGGCTCGATCGCAAGGAAACGATGCTGGCGAATCGCACAAACACTCAGTTCATGACCTCGATCAGTGAGATCGGGCGTCTGTTAGGACATCTGTTCACCAACCGGTCCCAGAAGCCGGGTCAACCTTTCATGCTTGAAAATGCAGAACTGTTCCGTCAGGTGAAGCTACGCACCTCTGAAGCAGCAATTAAGGCCATTCGAGCTCATATGAATGATGGGAATCGAGTCGTCGCACTGTCGGTCATTGCCAAGTATGAGCGAGTTATTGCCAAATTGCGCACCTGGAACCAGGGTAAAACGGAAGATCCGTTTAATCAGGAGAAACTGGAGTTACAGATGGTAGCCATTCAGGAACAGCGCAATACGGTTCAGCAACTGTATGAAAACGGCGAAATCACCCGTGATGTGGCTGCCAAGCTGCGCCGATTTATCAACGACGTGGAAGCGACTGCGCTGAAAAATACCTAATCCGATAAATCCGATATTTTAAATATGCTAAACGGTTTGATATAATATGTGACAAGCAAGACGTCACGACCAAATTGTACTTATTCGATCAGTGAAGGAGAGATGAGACATGGCAGAACAACAAGTTCGGTTGGGCAAGACGGATCTGATCGTGAATCCTATTGGACTGGGTGCAAATGCAGTAGGCGGACATAATATCTATCCGGGTATGCTGAATGATAAAACAGGTAAGGAAGTTGTACGAACGGCTTTAAATCAAGGTATTAACTTTCTGGATACGGCATATATCTATGGACCTGAGCATTCCGAACGATTGATTGGTGAAGTGTTGAAGGAAACCGGTCAGCGTCAGAATACGATTATTGCGACCAAAGCAGCCCATACATTTGTGGATGGCAAGATCGTCATGGATAATTCACCTGCTTTCCTGAAAAAAGGCGTAGATGAGGCGTTGAACCGCCTGCAAACCGATTATATTGATCTGTTCTACATCCACTTTCCGGATGAACATACACCGAAGAATGAAGCCATAGATACGTTAAAACGATTGAAAGACGCTGGCAAAATTCGTGCCATTGGCGTATCCAATTTTTCCATCGATCAGTTACGTGAAGCCAATAGTGACGGGCATGTAGATGTACTGCAATCTGAATATAATCTGTTCAAAAGAGAAGCGGAGAAAGAGCTGTTGCCGTATACGGCCGAGCATCACATTTCTTTTGTTCCTTACTTCCCTCTGGCAGCTGGACTGCTGGGCGGTAAATATAATCGTGACACCACATTCCAGGATGGACGGGCGAAGAACCCACTGTTTACAGGTGAGGCATTCATTCAAAATTTGGATAAAGTAGAGCAGCTGCGCAGCATCGCACAATCCAAGGATGTTGAGGTCGCTCATTTGGTTCTGGCCTGGTACCTGACTCAGCCTTCTATTGATGCATTGATTCCGGGCGCCAAGAAACCAGAGCAGGTGATTAATAATCTGAAAACATTGAATGTGGAGCTAACCGCTGAGGAAATTGCTGTTGTGGATCAGATCTTTCGTTAATAGTTCGGGTGAATCGGGAAATGCTAACAGGGAGTTTACGTATGAAGACAAAGTGAGGACACAACATGAACCTGAAGGCAGCCCGATTCATCGGATTGTTCGCGCTAATCATCTTGCTGGGTAGCAGTTCTGCCTATGCAAAGCCTGTACAGAAGAACCGTCAGTATTATGAGGAACGAGGAGAGATCGTGTGGGAGGTTCCCACACAGGACAAACTCATCGCCCTGACCTTTGATGATGGACCGGATCCGATTCAGACCCCGCAGATTTTGGCGTTGCTTCAGCAATATCAAGCCAGAGGAACCTTTTTTGTACTTGGCAAATGGGCAGAGAAGTTTCCTGAACTGATTAAGCAGGAACAGCTCGAAGGGCATGAAATCGCCAATCATACGTATGCTCATACGTATGCAGTTCGATCAACAGCTGCGGACAAGTACATGAAAGATATGAACGTAGCGGAAAGTGCCATTATTGAAGCGGGTGCGGAGCGTCCCTTGTTGTTCAGACCACCAGGCGGCTACTACAATGACATGGTCATTCAGGCTGCCAAACAAAAAGGGTATACCATTGTACTCTGGTCCTGGCATCAGGATACACGGGACTGGGCTTCTCCAGGCGTATCGGCCATCGTTAACAAGGTGCTAAACAACGTACGTAATGGGGATATTGTACTTTTTCACGATAAGGTCGAAGGCAAGTCCCATACGGTAGCAGCACTCAAAACGATCCTGCCGAAGCTGCAAAAGCAGGGATATCGGTTCGTAACAGTGTCTGAGCTACTTGCTGTGAAGGCACGCGAAGCTGCGAAGGACAACACTTCACCTTCGTCAATATTGAAGCACGTGCAGCCCTAAGCATGGTAATCCAATTTAGAAACCGTAAGTCTCAGATGATGAGACCTGCGGTTTCTTTATCTTGGTCTTCATATAAAACATGGAACCGTGAGCAGGAGGTTATTGCCGTGTCCCTTTTGTTTTGAGACCAAAACGTCTACAATAGATGGAGCTTTGTGATTAAGGTTATTTCGTATACATGGTATGAATTACGACATAGAGGAGAGTGAACATAATGAATGGACAACAACGTGTAAATATTAAGCCAGGTCTGGAAGTGGACATTGTGCTGAAGCAGGATCAGGCTACAGGCAAGCTGACACGTGGCATTGTGAAGGATCTATTAACCAAGTCACCTACACATCCACATGGAATCAAAGTAAGACTGACGAGCGGCCAAGTGGGACGTGTGAAACAGGTCATTACAGGAGGGTCAAACTAACTGTGGTTCTAGGCGGGGAGATGAGTACTACCGCAGAGGTAATGGCACATCTGGCTACGGGTAATGAACGTCAGCAGGATGCATACCGCGTGTTACAGAGCAGTGGACTGCTCAATATATTAGCTGACTACCACCCATATCCGGCGGGAACGGTACCGATTGATATTGATATTCCGGGCAGTGATCTGGATCTGCTGTGTTATGCAGAGGATCTGGATGTGTTTGAAGCCGAGATACACAATCGGATTGGGGCCGTTGGTGAGTTTCAATGTGCACGTGGTGGGGATCTTCCAGACCAAGGTCCTTATGTGACATGTAATTTGCAGGTAGGACATTGGCCTGTGGAGATTTTTGCCCAATCCGTGCCGATTAATAGGCAGAATGCATACCTACATATGCTCGTGGAGTGGAGATTGTTACAACTGTGGGGAGAAGCGGGACATCGTGAGATCCGCAGACTGAAACGGGCAGGGTGGAAGACGGAGCCTGCCTTCGCTTTTGTACTTGGACTACAGGGAGATCCATATGTGGACATGCTGCATCTGGCAGAGATGAAGCGTGAAGATCTCTGGAACTGGGCACGTTCACGCACGTCTTTATAAAATGTCTATTTGAGATGAACTAATCATCTACACGATAACGGAGAGGACAGAAAAAACCTGAAAAAGCGAAGCGGTCGCCTAAGGCTTTCTGAAAGAAAGCTGCATCGGAAGCATACGCTATTACCGGATTTTCCCTTGAGAAAGGGAATCAAAAAAATCTGGGAATAACAGCGATTGGAAGGTGCTTCTGTCATCGTAGTGTCAGTGTAAATAACTTTTGGTCAGATCAAAAAAATGGCCACAATCGTCGTTACCGCGAGTCCCAGCAGTACAGGCTTCAGGTTGCGTCTTGCCAGTTCAAAAGGACTGACTCCGCAGATCGCAGCAGCAGGAATCAATGCCCATGGAATCAAGGTTCCGCCACCTACCCATATGGCTGCAACCTGACCGAGTGCTGTCAGTACAGGAGCTGAATCTGCCGACCCTGCGAACATGGACGCAATCGAGCCAACCAGGGAAATCCCCGAGAATCCCGAACCATCCATCCCCGTGACCGCTCCGGTCACTGTCATCGTAATGGCTCCCACCGTATCATTCAGTGGCACCAGTCCAGCAAGTGCAACCCCGAGATCATTCACAATCCCGTGTGAACCTTCAGGAAGCGGATTGTGGAACAACTCTGTAATTGCAGCATCCCCCAGATAAAAGAACGCGGCTATCGGAATAACCGGGCCGAATACTTTGAAACCGAACTGAAATCCTTCTATTAAATAGTTGGTCGTTTCCTCCGGTCCAGCTTGCCGATGTGCAGCAAGGGTAACAGCGATCAGTATGACCACAGCGGTCCCGCCAATCAGAGCTGTTGCGTCACCGCCTTGCAGCTTCAGTACAAACATCAGAATCACATCAACTGCAAATAACAGAGGGATAAGCAGAGCGAATGCTTTTTGCAAACGAGGTGACAAGGCTTGACGTTGAACAGGCAGATTGGCGGGTGGAGAGGTAGACACAACCTCGGATGAGGATGAAGGTTCCGTGCCCACTGTGCCTGATTTCATCTCTTTGCTCAGCATCCAGAAAGCTGTAAGTGTAGATACCGTTCCCATGACAATGACCAGAGGTATGCTGGCTGTCATAACGGAAGTAACGGGTATACCAGCCGCATCAGCCGTAAGTTTAGGAGCCCCTTGAATAATGTAATCCCCCGACAGTGCAATCCCATGTCCGAACAGGTTCATCGCAATGGCAGCACCAATCGGAGGGAGTCCCACACGCACCGCTACAGGAAGGAGTACAGCACCAACCAGAGCTACAGCCGGAGATGGCCAGAAAAATAGCGATACAACCATCATAATCAATCCAATACCCCAATATGCAACCTGAGGAGAACGGATAAACCGGGTGACAGGTGTCACCATAACCTCATTAATGCCTGTTCTGATCAGAACACGGCTCATCGCCACAATAATAGAGATGATGAAGATCGTGCTGAGTAATTCTTTTGTAGCATAGATAAAACTGCTGAAGATTCCAGCGACTGACCCGCTTAAGGTTTCCGTTGCCAGAAGTCCAATGGTCATAATACCCGCGACACATATGATGGTGGTGTCCCTGCGCCGGATCATTACAGCGATGATCAAGATAATAAATGCCAGATAGACATAGTGTAACGCAGTAAGTTGAATATTCATCGAACAGGCCTCCCTACATCCCCGGTGATATACCCAAGGAGTGATATATCGTATGCATGTCAAGATCGGGTGTTCGTGGAGTCCCAGGGCTTGCCGCAGCATTTATTTTAGGGAGAGGCTTCTGAACTATAAATGAAGGATTTTTTTTACAACTGGAGAATTTATTACAACAGAAGTATGATATCCGAAATTGGAGCGGATGGAAGTCACCAGAAGTGATGGATGTAAGTCACGAGACCGCATAGACAATGGCAAGCAGGGGTGACTACAATAAACTAAACATGCCATCATAAGGAAGAAATTAGAAAAAAGTACGCTATGTTGAACTAAAAAGTGTGTGTTCAAAAAGTATGGTTTTCAGTACCGAGAAGATGGAATGAAGATAGAAATGGAGTAGCGGAGCGTAGTGGAAACTACGTGAGCAACGGACATTTCGGCTGAATTTCATATTCGATGCTGATGATGCCGCTAGGCATGATTCGTAATCAAAAACGGACTTTTTAAACTACCTCTAAAAGGGCGGGAATCCTTAATCCATGAATGTGATCCGTTCACTTCGTTTTAAATTTATTGTGGGTCTTACACTGATCATGCTGCCATTATTCATGCTGCTCTATTACAACAACGTCTACGCCATGAAAGTCGTACGTGACAAGGTATCTCTCACCAATATGAATCATCTCGCGAAGAGTGTAGAGCAGAATGAACGTATATTGCAGGAGACGAATCGGTATCTATACAGTCTGGGCGAGCGGGACCCGGATATTATCTCTCTGTTTTTTCTGGAATACGGCAGTGGCGATTATATCATTGCGAAGCAACGCATTATGAATAAATTCATGACAGATATTGGTTTCTATAATCTGATCGATTCTTTTTTTCTATATGATGCAGTGAATGATGATCTGCTGCTCGCCACTTCGGGCAATTATGATGTCAAGAAGTCGGTTGTGCAGGAGAGTATGCCGGTCCAGATGCAGCAATTGGAAGGGGATATCCAGAAGCCCGAATGGAGTATCGTGCGTGGGGGGACGTGGAATGCGCTGGTGAAAACGGTGCGAATCAATCAGCAGTTCTATGCGGGTGCGCTTGTTGATATGAATTCGCTAAATCACACACAGCAGTTCACAGAATCCGGTGACAGGGCAGGTGCAGTCATTGTTGGAACAGACGGTGGGGCATTATCGGATTCCACATTGAATGCTGCACAGATTCAGCTTGCTGCAGCTCATCTTCCCGGTCTGAAGAATCCGTATCAGGTGATCTCTGAAGTCGTGAACAAGGGAGAAGCACGTCAATATTTGATGTTGGGGATGGCCTCGGCCATGTCTGAGATGAATTATATTGTGCTGCTGCCTGAGGAAGACATGATGCGTAACCTCCCGTTCTTCCAGCAGATCATTCGTCTGCTTCCCATTGGTGCGGCAGTAATTCTCGTTACTGCACTGATCTTTTTGCGTCATCTGTTATTCCGCCCGATGAACTCACTGATCCGAGGCATGAGAAGGGTAAGCCGCGGAGATCTCGATGTGAAGCTGGAGCCGCCCTCTTCCTCGGAACTTGAATTCATGACACGCAGTTTCAATCAGATGACCAGTGAGATCCGGCATCTGAAGATTGATGTGTATGAGGAACAGTTGCGGACGCGAGAGGCGGAGTTCAAACAACTGCAGATGCAAATCAATCCTCACTTTTACCTGAATTCACTCAATATTATTCATAGTCTGGCTTCCTTGCAAAAGCATGAGCTGGTGCAGCAGATGGCTGGCCATCTGGCCGATTATTTCAGATTCAGCCTGCGTGCAGGCAAACGTGTTATTCGTCTGGATGAAGAGCTGGAGCACATTCGTCATTATTTGGAGATTCAAAAGTTGAGGTTTCCAAGCCGATTGGATTTTGAACTGGATATCGAGCCGGATCTGGGACAGTATGTGATCCCCCCTTTAACGATTCAGCCCTTTGTGGAGAATGCCATTATTCACGGATTTCAGCGCCGGACTCAAGCCTTTGTCATTCGGATCGTGGCGTGCCATGGGAAGAAGTTATCGGGCCAAGTCGATGAGAACGTGCTTCAGCTTATGATTGTGGATAATGGTGTCGGATTTGATGAGGAACTGCTGGAGCGTCTGCAGCAGGGACAATACGCTGAAGACCCGGGTGGACAGCATATCGGGATATGGAACGTAGCTCACCGGCTGCTAGTGAAATATGGTGATCAAGCCAGTTTGCAGTTCAGAAATGAGGCGGATAACGGCGCCGCAGTCATCATTGATTTACCTGCTCAGACCGAAGAGGAAGAAGGGGGAGCCCATGCGGAACCTGTTGATCGTGGATGATGAAGTATATGCATTACAAGCGATGGTGGAAGGCGTTGACTGGCGCGCAGCTGGCATTGATCAGGTATTCAGTGCTTGTGATGCTGAAGAAGCAAGAAAGGTCCTGAAGGCAAGTGCTATCGATATCATGATCTGTGATATTGAGATGCCTGGTGAAACAGGGCTTGACCTGCAGAGCTGGGTATTGAAGCATGATCCAGGCATGTTGACCATTTTCCTGACGGGCCATGCTTTGTTTGATTATGCTCAGACCGCAATTAAGCTCAACAGCTTTGATTATGTATTGAAGCCGGCTCCGGCGGATCAATTGATCAAGGTGGTAACCCAAGCGGTAGAGAAGATCAAGGATGGAGAGCAGCGTACCCGTACCAACGAAGTTTATGAGACCGTATACAAACGGTGGAAAACCCACAAACCACTCCTGACAGAACGTTTCTGGAAAGATGCCATCTCTCAACGTATCACGTTAACCAAACAACGACTGCAGGAACTTGCAGAATTGTATGGTGCCGAGATTGATCCGCAGGCACGTGTACTACCAATTGTGATATCGGTAGAGGAATGGGTGCGAGAATTTGATTTGCGTGACGAAGAGGTATTGGAGTATGCCCTTCGTAATGCAGCGAGAGAAATGCTGCTGGGCGACAAGCCGGGTGAGGTGTTTCAGGATCATAGTGGACTGAACATTGTGCTTGCTTACGAGCAAGACGGCATCGTACCGAGTGCGAGCGAAGTGGCACAACGTTGTCAGGGGTATATTCGGGAATGTGGTACGTATTTTTACTGTCGTCTATCCTGTTATGTTGGGGTCCCGGTTGCTGTAACGGAGCTGCAAGGCATGTTAAATGAACTCATGGATATGGAGCGGCGCAATATTAAGGAGCTTGAAGAAGTCTTTGTCTACGATGAGCAGGGGAGAGATCAGGAAGATCGCTTTCTGCCTATTCCTTGGTTTTCTGAATTATCCATACTGTTTGAGACGGGTAAAGTTGGGGATTTGCGCGAGCGTGTGGATGAGATTTTCGAGTTACTCGCTGCTCAGGAGGGATTGTCGCCTGAAATGCTGCGTCTCTACTATCATGCGATGCTGCATGTGGTCTATCCGTTGCTTCATCAGAAAAATGTGTCCATACGCACTCTGTATCCAGGTGAACGGGAGCCGGAAGAAAGTGTGGTGACAAGGTCGTTGCCGCAATTGAAGCAGTGGACATCTGATCTGATTGATCGTGTTATCCCGGTGTTGTACCCGGACGATCACAGCCCCATGACCATTGTGGATCAGTTGTGCGTTTATATTGAAACTCATATTGGCGAAGAGCTCATGCGAGAGGAACTTGCAGCATTTGCCGGGTTCAATCCAGCCTACCTGTCCCGTTTGTTTCGGAAGGAGAAGGGGATGTCCTTGTCCGAGTTTATCCTGCAAGGCAGAGTAGCCAAAGCGAAGACATTGCTGTCCCAGTCCACCGTCAAGGTGACGGATATCGCTGGCAAAGTGGGGTACTACAATTACTCGCATTTCACCAAAATGTTCAAAAAGTGCACAGGTATTACGCCGCAGGAGTTCCGCAAACAGTCACGTACAGTATAGCTTAGGACGCAGCATGCTGCGTCTTTTGTTTTTGTTTTTTTTGTCACTAAAGTCATAATTTGATAAGTCAACAGGTCACCACAGCAGATAGAGGTCTCACTCGCCTCGCCGTATACTTGAACCACAGGAGACGCACGGAGCTTCATCCTGAGGAAGAATTCAAGAGGAGTGAGGGAGAACAAGTTATGAAGACACAACCCCAGGCGGGTAAGGGAGTACGGATATCGGAAATATCGGGAGGAACAGTTCCAAAACGCAAGTCTGTGTGGCACAATCTTGGCAAATTCAAGGTGCTGTATCTCATGTTCTTGCCAGGGGTCCTGTTTCTGCTGGTGAATAACTATATGCCGATGTTCGGCGTTCTGATCGCATTCAAAAATGTAAACTATGCTGATGGTATTTGGGGGAGTCCATGGAGTGGTTGGGACAATTTTAAATATTTGTTCTCCACCAGTGATGCATGGGAAATTACCCGGAATACACTTGCATACAACACCGTGTTTATTGCACTCAATCTCTTTGTGGGTGTCGGGCTTGCTATTCTGCTTAATGAAGTGAAGAACAAGGCGATGTCCAAGTTGTATCAATCGCTCATGTTATTGCCGTATTTCTTATCCATGATTGTGGTCAGTTACCTGGTGCTTGCTTTCCTGGGCAAGGATTCAGGCTTCATGAACTCCACCATTCTACAGATGTTCGGCGGTCAGCCGATCGACTGGTATTCCGAGCCGAAGTATTGGCCGTATATCTTGCCACTGGTGAACACCTGGAAGAATATCGGATATTATGCCGTCATCTATCTGGCAGCTGTCGTGGGTATCGATGAAGAATATTATGAAGCTGCTGTGCTTGATGGAGCAACCAAATGGCACCAGATACGCTTCATCACGGTTCCCTTTCTCGTTCCGTTGATCGTCATTATGACGTTATTGCAAATAGGCCGTATATTCTATGCAGACTTCAGCCTGTTCTACCAGGTTCCACTGGAATCAGGAGCGCTGTTCCCTGTAACGAATGTACTGGATACCTATGTATATCGAACGTTCCTTATCGGTGGAGACATCGGGATGTCATCCGCAGCAGGTCTGTATCAGGCGATTGTCGGATTCGTACTGGTTCTTGTATCCAATACCATCGTAAGGCGTATGGACAAAGATAATGCATTATTTTGAGAGGAGGCAAGTCAGCTGTGAAATCACGTGATCCACTAGCCGTATCGAAGCGTTCCGCATCTGTTATTCATGCGATGTTTCTATTCTATGCCATTGCCTGTATCGTGCCGATCCTGCTTGTCTTCGCCATCTCATTCTCGGACGAGACAACAGTTATTGCAAATGGGTATAAGCTTATTCCAGAGAAGTTCAGCCTAACGGCCTATGAGTTCCTGTTCAGGGATATGGACCAGATCCTTCATTCATACGGGATATCCTTTATCGTTACCGTTGTAGGTACCATTACAAGTGTAGCATTGACTGCACTGTATGCGTACCCGCTCTCACGGAGAGATTTGCCTTATCGTGGGTGGTTCGCCTTTTTCATCTTCTTCACAATGTTGTTCAATGGGGGACTGGTACCTTGGTACCTGGTCTACGTCAACGTATTGGATCTGAAAAACTCCATACTGGCACTCATCATGCCGCTACTGCTATCTCCATTCTTTGTACTGGTCATGCGTACATTCTTCGCGAACTCCATCCCGGTATCCATTCTGGAATCGGCCCGGATTGATGGTGCAGGAGAGTTGAGAACGTTTACACGTATTGTGCTCCCACTCTCCCTTCCGGTAATGGCAACCGTGGCGTTGTTCAGTACACTGAATTACTGGAATGACTGGTACCTTAGCATGATTTTTATATCGGATAACCGGACGATCAGCCTTCAGTATCTTATGTACCGGACGCTGCTCGATATTCAATATTTAACAACCAACTCCAATGTCTCTTCACAGATTTCGTCACAGGGTGGATTGCTGAATCTGCCGAACAAAACACTGCAAATGGCGATGGCTGTGGTCGGTATTGGTCCAATTGTACTGGCATATCCATTCTTCCAGCGGTATTTCATCAAAGGTCTTACGGTTGGCGCTGTGAAGGGATAACTCCGGCCGGTTAGCGGAGTGGGCATGGGAAATGAAGATGGACTGAAAGGGCATATATAGAAGTTGCTATGGGTTTTATTGTGAATTGGGGCAATGGGCTGTACGGTTCAACACATGACAGGAGGGGTTCAATTGGTTAGATCATTAAAGGTATGGTCACGCATGATGGCAACGGTGATGACGCTGAGCCTGGTGCTGGCAGCTTGCTCATCAGACAAAGGTGGAACAACAACACCTGGAGCAGAAGGCGGAGGCGCAAGTGAGGGTGGAGGTAAACCCTACGAAGTGACGCTATTCTACCCGGGGACACCTCAGAAGGATGTCGCTCTGGTGGAAGCTGAGATCAACAAGAAGATGGAACCGAAGATCGGGGCCACGCTCAAGATCAATGCTATTGACTGGGGACAGTGGGATAACAAGCTGAATCTCATGATCTCTTCGGGTGAAAAATCAGACATTATCTTCACAGCAGCTTGGCAGAACTACACGGTGAATGTAGCCAAAGGCGCATTCTTGCCACTGAATGATCTGCTTGATGCACATGGTCAAGATATCAAGAAAAACCTGGACCCTGCCTTTCTGGAAGGTTCCCAGGTAGACGGCGTGAACTATGGTGTTCCAACGAATAAGGAACTCGCTGCCACACGTGGCGTGCTGGTACGCAAAGATCTGGCTGACAAGTATAACCTGGATCTGACAGCAGTTAAGACATGGGCTGATCTGGAGCCTCTGCTCAAAACCATTAAGGAAAACGAGCCAGCCATCACACCGTTCTATATGTCCAACACCAATGGTAACGGGTTGCTGGAGAATCTGGATTGGGATTATCTCGGTGATGCTTCCGTACCTGGAGTAATCTCCAAAACAGCAGGTGGAACAACGGTTCTGAACGAAGTGGAGACCCCTGAATTCAAGGAAGCGGCTGAACTCGCTCGCAAGTGGTATCAAGCGGGATATATCAACAGTGATGCTGCTACATCCAATGTGTTCCCGAAAGACCAGGCGAAGGCTGGAAAAGCGTTTCTCTGGACGGATGGCATGAAGCCAGGCAAGGATAAAGAAGAAGAAGGGTATGTGGGTTTCCCACTGACTCAGATTGAGATGACACAGCCGACAATTACGACGGGTGATGCATCTGGAGCGATGCTCGCGATCTCCCGCTCTTCGGAGCAACCGGAGAAAGCAATGCAGGTAATTAACCTGCTGCATTCCGACAAGGAAATTAACAACCTGTTGAACTTCGGAATTGAAGGTACTCATTATGTGAAAAAAGACGGACAGGATAATATCATTGCTCTCCCTGAAGGTGTCGATGCCAACAGTCGTACCTACAATCCAGGTGCACAATGGCAGCTGGGTAACCAGTTCCTGAACTTCCTCTGGGATAATGAAGATCCGCAGAAATGGGAAAAGTTCAAGGAGTTTAACGCCAAAGGTGTGAAGTCACCAGCATTGGGCTTTACGTTCAATAGCCAATCTGTCAAAAATGAAATTGCTGCGGTCAACAACGTGAACAAACAGTTCAAGCCGGGTATGACATCGGGTGCCGTTGATCCGAATGAGATGATCCCAAAATATCTGGAGAAACTGAAAGCAGCGGGCATTGATAAAATTATTGCTGCCAAACAAGAACAGCTCGATGCATTCCTGTCTGGGAAATAATTAAAAGATTGAGGACGTTTTCGGTAAACAACCGAAGGCGTTCTTTTTTTGTTCTATTTTGATATGGATTGTTAATCATAATTAGGAAAAATATGATATAATCAGGTGGTTGATTGGGGGTGTTCGTGTGTCGAGAACCAGACTTGTGTTCTCCGTGGCTTTATTGCTATTTGCTATCATCTTTACATTTAACCACCATCTTGGTTTTTCTGTTGGAGATACAATGCTGTCAGCAATAGGTATATCACCGTATACTACATCCTATTTAAGTGGTGTACATATCACACTTTTCCTGGGAATGGGGTTCTTCGCCTGTGGCTTCTATCTTACACGCAAAGAAATTGTAAAAGGGTCCCCCGGTCTTGCAAAAGGGTTATGGATCGTAGTTCTCGCTATCGTTCTTAGTTATTCGTCCATGACGGATAAATTCATGTATGTAGCCAAGTGGGGAGCAAGCGGCATTGACGGCATATCCTATGTTCAAAACAAAAGTTCTTGTACATTTAACGTTCTTATGACGGGCGAGACCCGAGCAACCTGTGATCTAACACTCAAAAATTACGGCAGAGAGCCCGTAGCAGCGGTGCTATTGCCTGATCTCGGCCGCAGTTACAAGCTTAAGGACGACCCGTTACTTGAGGCTTTGAAGTCTGTCCAATTAAGGCCAGCATACATTGAGCTTGAACGCCATGGAACGTTTGTGGGCACGTTGGAGTTTTACGGGAAAGCGGAATCTCCTCTGCATGTCAGTGGAAAACTTGGTGATATTGTGCTCGATGTAGGCGTGGATGGAGCGAACACGGTGTTTGATTACGATATTCCATAGTTGATATTTGAATAGAAGAAACAGAACGATTACATAAAAAGAAGTAGATTAAGATTTGATATTAATAGAAAGACAAAAACATATACGGATCAGACAGGGGCTGGCTAAATGCTGGCTCTTTTTGTTCGTGGAAGTTGCAATTAGTGCAGAAATATTGGTTTTATCACCTTCCCCCTAGAATTGGTAACGCTTACGCTTAGATAATGAATCGGTTTGTCTCAAAAAAAATAGTTTGTCTTTACCGCTTACATCATTACAATTAATGTCACGACAAATTAAGACAAGGTGAGATGAAAAGATGTCATATCGGACAAACCTGTTTTCCAAAATGGTCATTCTAATTCTGATTATGCTAGTTCCAGTTGTGCTCCTGTACTGGTACTCTAATCACAAAACGACAGCCGTTCTCAGAGATGAGTTGAATCGATCGAATAGCAATCAGCTTGAATTTTTCCAAAATCAGGTGAACACACACATTGAGTTGTTGTCCTCATGGCCGAATCTGCTCATACATGATCCTGATATTGCCAGCTTCCGGCGAATCTATGCGAACAGTAAATATTTTGACCTCGATGCCATTAATTTGGTTAAGCGTATTCAAAATAAGCTGAGTATTCAGGAAAGTTCATCCAATTGGGCCACAAAGTTATATCTGTACTCTCCTTCGCTCGGCAGAGTGGTTTCCGAAAGGGACGCCCGTTCTTACGATAAGCAAACGCTAAGGGAGAATATAATTTCCGGCTGGGATGTACGCAAAATCCAGGATGGGGAAGATAATCGGTTCATGTTTAGCTGGATTACAGTATCTCCATATGGTATTAAAGACCCAGCGGATAATGCGGAAACGATTATTAAACTGGAGTTTGATAGTGATAATATTCGAGACATGCTCGACAAATTCAAGGACGATGGCAGGCATGACCCCTTCTATTTCCGTGAAGATTCGGGGGTCATCTATAACCGGACTTCGGATCGTTCCCTAACGAATCAGTTGATGGAAGAACTGTCCATGCATAATCTACAGGACGTCGATAATCGCACCGTTGTCATTGGGAATGAACCTTACATGGTTAATACGGTCAAATCCAGTACGACAGGCTGGTATCTGGTAGACTATATGCCTTTATCCGATATTTTGAAGCCCATTCATCAATCGAATATGCTGTTCTATTCATCCATGATTTGTTTGTTATTGATGAGTTTTGGTGTAGCGTACTTGTTATATGTTCAGGTGCAGGTGCCTGTGAAACAACTCATTCGAGGCTTCCAGCGATTGAAGCAAGAAGATTATTCAGTAAGGATTAAGCCAAAGGGCCGCAATGAATTCAGTTTTCTGTCCGAACGTTTCAACTTGATGGTGGAGCAGATCCAGCAGTTGTTTGAACATGTATATCTGGAACAGATCCATGTGCGTGAAGCCCGGTTGAAGCAGCTGCAATCACAGATTAACCCGCACTTCTTCTATAATTGTTTCTCCTTCATTACGAGCATGGCGAAGCTGAAGCGCATGGACGCTGTTGTAGCGATGTCGCATAACCTATCGCGATATTATCGGTATACGACAAGGCAGGAACGGGATTTGGTACCGTTGACAGAGGAAATTGAATTCGTCAGCTGTTATCTGGAGATCCAACGGATGCGTATGGATCGTATTCATTACAAGCTTGATCTGTCCGATGAGATGCTGAGACAGGAAGTGCCGCCGTTGATTGTGCAGCCACTGGTGGAGAATGCGGTGATTCACGGGATTGAAGCGGATGCGGAAGCCGGAGAAATAAGAGTAACCGGGGAGAAACGTGGCGACGTGATGGTTCTTGTGGTAGAAGATGATGGACAAGGCATGACACAAGAGGCGCGTGAGGCGCTCCTGAATAAACTCAGAGGAACGATGGATCAGGAGATGGGGTGTGGCCTGTGGAATGTGAACCAGAGACTTCAACTCCGATATGGGGATCAGGCAGGAATCGATATAACTGAATCGGAACTTGGTGGATTACGCGTTACGCTGTCGTGGCCAGCCGAGCAAGAGCTACTTCTGGAGAACGAAGGATGAGCCTCTGAAGTGTCTATAGCATGATGAATAATGGAATGAACTGCAGAATGAACGAGATAGGGAGTGACTTGCTTGATAGATATACTGCTGGTAGATGATGAAACGTATGTAACAGAAAGTCTTGAATTGACGATACCCTGGGGAGAACTTGGGGTAACGACCGTGCTGCGTGCCGCATCCGGTAAGGAAGCGCTGGAGATTATGGAGGAAAATGCAGTAGACATCGTAGTCACCGATATTCGAATGCCTGGCATGTCGGGACTGGATCTCATTGCAGAGGTAAGCAAACGCTGGTCTCATATCCGCTGTATTTTGCTAACCGGTCACAGTGACTTTGATTATGCCAAGAAAGCCATTCAATTGCAGGCCGCTGATTATATTCTCAAACCTGTAAACGATGATGAGTTCATGGGATCGGTCTCGGCAGCCATTACATCTCTTCGGGATCAATGGGATGAATTCGATAAATATCACCGGCTCTTATACAGTCGGAAGTCTGACTATAAAATTTTACGGGAAAATCTCATGCACGATCTGCTGCTGGGGCGCGAGATCACGGCGCGGGCACTTCGTGAACAATTGGAACAATACGAGATTCACATTAACCCGGAGCAATCCGCTGTGATGATGCTGATTCGTCTCACAGGACGCTTCTCGTCGATGGACCAGCAATCGCTGGATTTGATGGATTTTGCGGTAGGTAATATTGCAGAAGAAGTGCTCGGAGAGCAATTTAACGTGTGGTTTGGTCGTGGGCCGCATGAGTGTCTGGTTATGTTTCTGCAAAATCAGGGACAGGTCGAAGCCCCGCAGATGAACTTGGATACGCTGAGAGTATCCGCTGAAACCTTCCGTGAGCATGTCATTCGGTATTTGCAGGGAGATCTGTCTATGGTGGTTACACCGTCATTTCCCTTTAATGAGTTGACCGTAGCTTATCGAAAAAGTCTGGGCTCACTTGTTCTTTCCGGGCCGGAAGAACACAAGATTATATATATGGACCTGGATAAGGCACTTAGTAAACGCCCGGAGAATGATGCAGTGCAGGCGCTTGAAGAGCTGTACAAACCACCTGTACTTCCGCAATTACTTGAGACCAAGCAATGGGAAGCGGCAGCACGCAAGCTGAACATGGTCTTTGACGCGGCAGAACAGGTACGGTTGTCCAGGGAACATGTGTATGAGATGTATCTGTCTGTAACGAATGCATTCATGTATATCGCCCATAAGCAGGGGCACTTGGTACATGAGATTGATCATGCAGGATTCGATCTGCTCCTTGCTCATCAGTTGATTCAATCACCCGAGAAGCTGCGGCGATGGGCCACTGAGATGCTGTCTAAACTGCAGGAGGAATTGTCGGATCAGGAAGGTGTGCAGAGCCGCAGACATGTGATCAAGCAGGTTCAGGAACTCGTGACAAGAGATACTGGACAGGATCTGTCGGTGAAAATGATTGCAGACAAGGTATATCTGCACCCCGTATATCTATCGAAGATATACAAGGCAGAGACGGGGGAAGGACTTGGCGATTACATGATTCGTATGCGTATGGAGCGTGCTCTGTATTTGCTCAAGAATAGCAACAAAAAAATATACGAGATTACGAGTGAGCTCGGCTATCAAAATCCGCAATATTTCAGCAAAATGTTCAAAAAGCATTATGGCATGACACCCAATGAATTTCGGGATCAGGCATAATTTCAACAACATTCCAGAATATAGGTTGGCAAAGGTGCAGAAATCTTGATTTCGTATCATAGGCTCAAAGGCCTGGTCAGCCTATAATGAAAGGGTAACCAAAACGATTTAAGGGGGAACAACATGAGAGCGCAATCAACAAAAAAGAGATTCTTGACGCTTCTCGCTACAACGCTGTGTCTAACTGTCGTTCTTGCAGGATGTTCAGGAGGCAGTGGGGGCGGAGATAGTGCAACACCAAGTACATCTGGAACTCAAAACGAATACAAAGAAAAGTATGATCCGGAAGTAACCATTACAACGGCATGGGGAATCGATCCTGAGCTGAAGTTTAAAAATGGCGAATCCATGGAAAATAACGTGGCAACCAAGTGGGCCAAGGAAAAATTCGGGATTAATATCAATTCACTATGGTCTGTAACGGATACAAATGGGGCATTTGCAACCAAACTTCGCCTCGCGATGTCTTCTGGTCAAGATATGCCTGATATTGTAACAGTGGGGGACAACTTGCTTGCTCAAGATCTGATTGATTCCGGTATGTATCAGGAAGTTGGTCCGCTGTTCGACAAATATGCTTCAGACACATGGAAAAAAGCGATGGAGCAAGATCCTAACGTATGGAACCAATATAGTCGTGATGGGAAAAGAATGGGTATCCCTGTTCTGGACTATGCATACAACAATGATTACTTGCTCTGGATTCGCCAGGATTGGCTGGATAAGCTGAAGCTGGAAGCTCCAAAAACAATTGATGAGCTTGAAACCGTAATGGATGCATTCAAAAACCAAAACCCGGATGGATTGTCTCCGGATAAGGTCATCCCGCTCAGCATTGGTTTCAAAACATCCATGAATACATGGATGGGAGACCCATCCTGGATCTTCGGGGCATACGGAACATTGCCGTTCCAATGGAATGTGGGAGCAGATGGTAAGCTGGAGTATGGCTCCATTAATCCAGGGATGAAACAAGGACTTGGTAAATTAAGTGAATGGTTGACCAAAGGCTACATTCCACAGGAAGCAGCTCTATGGGATGAGAACAAAACAGCAGAACCTGCAGTTGCAGGAACAGCAGGTATTATCCCGGGTCCTTACTGGATGAGCGGATGGCCATTAACTGACACGGTGAAGAACGCACCTAGTGCAGTATGGAAACCAATTGAGATTCCAACTGGCCCTGAAGGTAAGGCGATGCGTCATGGAACACAATTTGTAAATGGTGTTACGTTGATCAAGGCAGATATGGAACACCCGGAAGCCTTCTTTACGTATCAGAACTACCTGTTCGACAATTATGCTGATCCAGCACCAGGTAGTCCTTATGACAACGGTTTATTTGATGGATATGACTACCAATTGGACGCAAATGGAAAACAGAAAAAACCAGACGAAATTGATGGTGGATATGTCAATGTTGTGCGTTATCTGTTAGTTCGTGATGGTGCGCGTATCCCTGATGCACAGATGAAAGCCCTGCTTAGTCTAGCTGATGGTAAAGAGCCTGAAAGCAAGCTGGAAAAAGATGTAGCCGTAAACTATGGGCCAGAAACACCTGCAGCAGCGAAAGTGTTACTGAGCCAAGAAGAAATTTCCTTCAAAAACATGTTCACAGGTCCAACAACACAGACGATGAAATCCAAACTGGACTATCTGAACAAAATTGAGAATCAAGCATTTAACGAAATTATCTATGGCAAAAACCCGATTGATGCATTTGATACCTTTGTTCAAACGTGGAAATCCGGTGGCGGTGATCAGATCACACAAGAGGTCAACGAGTGGTATGACAGTGTGAAAAAATAGTTTTAAGCAGCGCCCAGACGATCGTCGTCTGGGCGCTTTTTTTGGTTTATTCAAGCTGAAGCAAAGTGGTTGATTTTGTGCCATTTATATTGCTTTTATGTGCTGTTTGGACCCCGTAAAAGGTTGATATAATCGCATTATAAGCCACTCAGGGAGTACTTGAGTAGGAAGAAATACAGGGGGAGCAATCATGAGAACTTTGAAACGCAATTGGCCATTCCACGTTATGCTTTTGCCAGCCATTATCTTTCTGATTATCTTCAGTTATGTGCCTATGGGCGGGATCATTATGGCATTTCAGAATTACAAGCCATGGCTTGGGATTAGCGGCTCTGAATGGGTCGGGCTGGACAACTTTAGATATTTGTTTGAACGTGAAGACAGCTTACAGGTTATCTGGAACACACTAATTATTGCTGTACTTAAACTGATTTTTAACTTATTTGTTCCATTTGTTTTTGCCATTCTGTTGAATGAGATTCGCAAGATGGCGATACAACGAACCATTCAGACACTTGTCTATTTACCTCACTTCTTGTCCTGGGTCATTCTGGGCGGGATTTTGATAGATCTTCTGTCAACCGGAGGGTTGGTGAACCGGGTTCTGGGGACCTTCGGACTGGGACCTTACTTCTTCCTAGGAGATAACAGTTACTTCCGTTCTACGGTCATTCTGACAGATGTGTGGAAGGAATTTGGCTATAACATGATTGTCTTTCTGGCTGCACTTGCCGGAATTAATCCAGCGTTGTACGAAGCAGCCGAAATTGACGGAGCAGGACGTTGGAAACAGACACTGCACATTACGATTCCATCGCTTGTGCCGATGCTGATGGTTGTAGGAACACTGGCACTTGGTAACGTACTGAATGCCGGATTTGACCAGATTTTCAACCTGTACAACCCGCTCGTATATCAAACGGGAGACATCATTGATACATTCGTATATCGTTCTGCGATGCAAAATGGTGAGATGGGCTTCGCAACAGCGATTGGATTGTTCAAATCAGTCATTAGTATGATCTTGATTCTCGTATCTTACAGCTTAGCCAAAAAATACGCTGGATACCGCATATTCTAATCGAATGAACAGAGAAAGAAGGGACCACGATGTATCATAAATCATTGCCTTATCGCGTGTTTAATATAGTCAATACCTGCTTTCTGATTTTGATCGCCATCATGTGTATCATACCGATGGTTCACGTACTGGCTGTATCCTTTAGTACGAAGGCTGCGGCCGATGCCAATCTGGTCAATCTCTGGCCAGTAGGCTTTTCACTTGAGGCCTACAAAAAGACGATGAATAATCCGATTTTCTTGAACTCACTCTGGATTTCACTGTTACGTACAGTGATTGGTACAGCGATCACCTTGCTGATTACATTCCTGGCAGCGTATCCGTTGTCCAAAGAAAATAGTGAGTTCAAAGGCAGAACGATCTACTCCTGGATTTTCGTATTCAGCATGATTTTCAATGGAGGATTGGTTCCATTCTATATGGTTATCCAGAAGATCGGGTTGATGGACTCCTTCTGGGTACTGGTGCTCCCAGGGGCAGTGAATACATTCCTTGTCATCCTGATGCTGAACTTCTTCCGGGGTATTCCAAAAGAGCTGGAGGAAGCTGCGCTGATGGATGGAGCTAACCATTTCAGAACGCTGTTCAGTATCTTCCTACCGATCTCCTTGCCGTCGATTGCAACCATTGCATTGTTCAGCATGGTGTTTCACTGGAATTCCTGGTTTGATGGATTGCTCTATATGAATAATGCCAAGGATTATCCACTTGCTACCTTTATGCAAACGGTCATTATTGGACGTGACATGAGTAGCATGAGCATGAATCCAAAAGAAATGGAATCTCTATCTCAAACGACGGTTAGAGCAGCTCAGATCTTCATCGGAAGTGCTCCAATCTTGATCGTATATCCTTTCCTGCAACGTTTCTTTGTCAAAGGTATGACGTTGGGCTCAGTTAAAGGCTGAGCCTGTATCACTAATTCAAATGGAGGCTGATACAGTGAGTAACTTGGGAGAAAAGACATTCGTTCTGGGAATGGATGTATCATTTATGGATGAGATCGAACAACATGGTGGGACATACAGCGATGTGGACAGCAAGGATCAAGACTTGCTGTCCATCCTGAAGCTCAATGATGCTAACGCGATTCGGCTGCGGATCTGGAATGATCCTGTAGGTGGGTTCTGCAATCTGGAGCGGACGGTGGCGGTAGCCAAACGGATCAAGGAACAGGGTCTGCAGTTTTTGCTTGATTTCCATTATTCTGATCGGTGGGCCGATCCAGCCAATCAGTGGAAACCAAAGGCGTGGGAGAATCTCTCCTATGAGGAACTTCAACGTGCGGTTTGTACGTATACTGCCGATGTTCTGAGAACGTTGAAGGAACATGATGCTCTTCCAGACATGGTGCAGGTCGGAAACGAGATTACACCAGGCATGTTATGGAATGAAGGACGTGTCGGTGGAGAAGAACATGACACGGATGAACAGTGGGAGCGTTTTGCAGGTCTTGTGAAGTACGGAGTTGCTGCGGTCAAATCCGTTGACGCGGATATTCAGATTATGATACATATTGATCGTGGTGGAGATAACGCCGAGAGCCGCAAGTTTTACGATCGCTTTGAAGCACTGGGTGTGGAGTTCGATATCATTGGGCTCTCGTATTATCCTTGGTGGCATGGCACACTCGATGCCTTACGTGACAATCTGCATGATCTGGCTGAGCGTTATGGCAAACCCATCAATGTGGTTGAAACCGCTTATCCGTGGACGCTGGAACAGCCGGAAGGTATGGAATGGATTTTGAATCAGGAAGAATTGTTGTTGCCAGGATACCCTGCAAGTGTAGAGGGACAGACCAACTATCTGAAGGATCTGTTGCAGATTATCCGTGATGTTCCTGGTGGTTTGGGTCATGGATTCTATTATTGGGAACCTGCCTGGATACCAAGTAAGGAAGAATGGTCTGTGGGACATCCGAATAACTGGGGTAACCTCACGATGTTTGATTTTAAAGGTCGTAAGTTGGAATCGTTTACAGCGCTCGCTGCTGTAGAAGAATCAGATGCAGAGACATATGTGTAATAACTCACAAGTTCGCAAGTTGCATCTGACGTAAGACATAAAGAATGCCAGATGATACCAGGTCATATAAGCCGTGAATATTGTTGTATCAAATTAAAATTGTAATTCAAAAGCAAGGGAGTTGTCCTTATGACATACAAATATCCACCTGTAAGTTCCAAAGCCCCGCACATGTTGCATGGCGCAGATTATAACCCGGAGCAGTGGCTCCGCTATCCTGAAATCTTGGAAGAGGATATTCGCTTGATGAAGCTTGCCAAGTGTAACGTGATGTCCATTGGTATCTTCTCTTGGGTATCGCTTGAGCCGGAAGAAGGCGTATATACATTCGAATGGCTGGATCAGGTGTTGGATCGTTTTGCAGCTAATGGCATCTATGCATTCCTGGCTACACCAAGTGGTGCGAGACCAGCATGGATGTCTGCCAAGTACCCAGAAGTACTCCGTGTCTCTGAGAAACGTGTCCGTAATCTCCACGGTTTCCGTCATAATCATTGTTATACTTCCCCGGTATACCGTGAGAAGGTTACTGCGATCAATACGAAACTGGCAGAACGTTATTCGGTTCATCCAGCTATCATCGGCTGGCATATCTCCAACGAGTTCGGTGGAGACTGTCATTGTGATTACTGTCAGGAAGCGTTCCGTGGCTGGGTTCAGAAAAAGTATAAGACACTCGATGAACTGAATCATTCGTGGTGGACCACATTCTGGAGTCACACGGTTACAGACTGGAGTCAAGTCGAGTCGCCAGCTCCACACGGTGAGACACAAGTACATGCAATGAATCTGGATTGGCGTCGTTTCGTTACGGATCAGACAGCTGATTTTATCGTGCACGAAACGAAACCGTTGAAAGCTCAGAATCCAGATCTGCCAGTGACAACGAACCTGATGGAATTCTATGGTGGTCTGAACTACTGGAAGTTCGCTGATATCCTGGATTTCCTGTCTTGGGACAGTTATCCGACTTGGCATGATGCCGATGATGATGCAAAACAGGCATCCCGGATCGCAATGATGCATGACATCGTTCGTTCCATCAAAGGTGGGCAACCGTTTCTGCTGATGGAAAGCACGCCAAGTTCAACCAACTGGCAAGAGGTTAGCAAGCTGAAAAAACCTGGCATGCATCTGCTCTCTTCTCTCCAGGCTGTAGCACACGGTTCAGATAGTGTACAGTACTTCCAGTGGAGAAAGAGCCGGGGGTCCAGTGAGAAGCTCCATGGCGCAGTAGTAGACCATGTTGGGACGGAACACACTCGCGTGTTCCAGGATGTGACGGACGTAGGTACGGCTCTTGAAGGCATGGAAGCTATTGTAGGAACAGCGGTTCCAGCAGAAGTTGCGATCATATTCGATTGGGAAAACCGCTGGGCCGTTAATGATTCCCAAGGTCCACGCAATATCGGTGTGAAGTATGAGCAGACGGTGGAAGAGCATTACGAAGCATTTTGGAAAAAGGGAGTTGCTGTAGACGTCATCGATATGGATGCAGATCTGTCCAAGTACAAGTTGCTGATCGCTCCAATGCTTTATCTGGTGCGTGAAGGTGTCGGCGAACGCATCGAGAAGTTTGTGGAGCAAGGCGGTACGTTTGTAGCGACCTACTGGTCTGGAATTGTCGACGAAAATGATCTGTGCTTCCTGGGTGGATTCCCGGGCCCACTGCGCAAGACGCTTGGCATCTGGTCCGAGGAAATTGACGGATTACATGATCGTGACCTGAACGGAATCATTCCTGAGAAGGGCAATGAGCTTCAGCTCAATACAACGTATGATGCCATTGAACTGTGTGATCTGATCCATCTGGAAGGCGCGAAGTCTCTGGCTACGTACCGTTCCGACTTTTATGCCGGACGTCCGGCATTGACAGTTAATCAACTGGGATCAGGAAAAGCATATTACGTGGCGACACGTCTGAAAGCACCATTCTATGATGATTTCTATGCTCAGCTAATTGCTGACCTGAACATTGAACGTGGACTTGAGACAGAGCTGCCTGCGGGAACCACGGCACATACGCGTACAGATGGTACGGCTGATTATGTGTTTGTACAGAACTACACACCAGATGAGAAGTTGGTTGAATTAGATGCACAGTCCTATACGGATCTGCTCAGTGGTGATGCTGTGGAAGCCAGTCTCAGCTTGCAACCATATGACATTCGTGTTCTGCGTAGAGCAGTTGATCGGAAATAATATCCATTCTATACGTTACGAATAAACGGAATTAGTATTAACCAAAAGATCGCCCTGAGCGCCTGTTAAAGGTGTTCGGGGTGTCTTTTTTATTTTATGTAATTGCTGTAGAACGACTTTTTCTGGACAAGATAAAGGATAAACGTGTCCGCGCAGCGAAGACAAACAGGTAACTTGTAACTCAAGACTTACAGTCTGGGAGGAATTGGAATGAATCAGAGAAATCTGGACGGCAACAGCATTATTATTCGGCTGGAAATGACAACAAAAGATATCAAGTTTGGCGAAGTGGCTTCGGCCATCTCGGAAGCTGGTGGAGACATCATTGCCATTGACGTCATTTCGACCAATCAGGATGTCAGTGTGCGCGACTTGACCGTCGCGGTAACAGATGCACAGGATAACAGCAAAATTATAGAAGGTGTGCGCCAACTCAAAGGTGTATCCATCATTAACGTATCGGATCGCACGTTCCTGCTGCATTTGGGCGGCAAGATCGAAGTGACCCCAAAGACCCCGATTCAGAATCGGGAAGACCTGTCGCGTGTGTACACTCCGGATGTAGCCCGGGTATGTTCAGCGATTGTGGAAGAACCGGGGAAAGCATTCTCGCTGACAATCAAGCGGAACACAGTAGCCGTGGTATCCGATGGCAGTGCGGTGCTTGGACTGGGCAACATTGGTCCCCGTGCAGCGATGCCGGTCATGGAAGGTAAAGCGATGTTATTCAAACAGTTTGCAGGCGTGGACGCCTTCCCCATCTGTCTGGACACACAGGATACCGAGGAAATCATTCGTACTGTGAAAGCGATATCACCTGGTTTTGGCGGTATAAATCTGGAGGATATTTCATCACCACGTTGTTTCGAAATTGAACGTCGTCTGAACGAGGAACTTGATATTCCAGTATTTCATGATGATCAGCATGGTACAGCGGTTGTGTTGTATGCCGGTCTGATCAATGCGCTGAAACTGGTAGGCAAGTCCATTCGTGATGTGAAGATCGTGGTCTGCGGTATTGGAGCAGCAGGTGTAGCTTGCAGCAACATATTATTGTCTGCGGGTGCCAGTCGACTTATTGGTGTTGATCGTGAGGGTGCGATTGTACGGACACAAACCTATGAGAATGAAGTCTGGAGTGACTATGCAGCCCGTACCAACCCGGAACTGGAAACGGGTTCGCTGCGTGAAGTCATTCGTGGAGCCGATGTGTTCATTGGCTTGTCACGAGGCAATCTGTTAACTCGTGAAGACGTGCAGACCATGGCCGAAGAACCAATCGTTTTTGCGATGGCTAACCCTGTACCTGAGATTATGCCTGCCTTGGTGGAAGACATTGTGGCCGTTATGGCGACAGGGCGATCCGATTATCCGAATCAGATCAACAACGTGTTATGTTTCCCGGGCATGTTCAGAGCAGTTCTGGATTGCCGTGCTACTGAAATTAATGAAGAAATGAAATTGGCGGCCGCTCAAGCCATTGCTTCGGCCATTACGGACGAAGAGCGTACACGCTATTACATTATTCCGAGTGTGTTCAATGATAAAGTCGTCAAATCGATGCGCAATCGCGTGATTGAAGCAGCTGTTAAGACAGGTGTGGCGCGGCGTATACCGCGTGAACAGGCCCGCGAAAGCGGGGAATCGTAGGATGCAAGAGAACCCTCTTCAACCATCCAGTGCGAGCGTGCAAGGATCAGGACACATGCAAAATGTGGACGGAACAACGGAAGGTGAGGCTGTTCTGCGAGCTGCCCGATCTTTTGTTCTAGGGGACTCATCCAAGCATACGGATGGTCATGACTGGCCGCACATCGAAAGGGTCACTGCACTTGCAGTGGAACTCGCTCACCGAATGGGGGCAGATCCATTTATCTGTGAACTGGCTGCCTTATTACATGATGTTCCGGATGAGAAGCTGAATGAAAGCTTGGAAGCCGGGATGGCGAAACTGAATGACTGGCTGGATACCCAGCCGCTTGATTCGGATATACGTGAAGCGGTTGTGGGTATTATTAGCAGCATCTCGTATGCGGGGGGCCAGCGTCCTGCGGTCAGTTCGCTTGAAGCACAGGTTGTACAAGATGCGGATCGTCTGGATGCATTGGGTGCGATTGGGATCGCGCGTACCTTTGCCTTTTCAGGAGCGAGAGGGCGCGAGATGTACGATCCGTCCCTTCCCCCACGGGAGCAGATGACCCGTGAGGAGTATCGCAATGGGCGCAGCACAACGATAAACCACTTTTACGAAAAACTGTTCAAGCTCAAGGATCTGATGAATACGTCCTATGGCAAGGAACTGGCGGAGCAGCGTCATGAATATATGGTTCAGTTCGTGGAGCAGTTCAAAAGAGAATGGGAGGGTACGGATCGGTAGGCAGGCAGGCATGATCAGCATGCTGATTACACAGAATGATGATAAGTAACAGAGGCGAATCTTTGAAGTGGCGAACATCCATTTTGAAGATTTGCTTCTTTTTGGGTTAATAATGTGTATTAACATACATAAATGAATCAATACTCTATTTTTGATGATTTATGAAATGGAATAAAATAAGGTTTGCATAGCTTTTTGTTGCGCTCTCTCGCTATGAAGGATCGCTTTCTGACTTATGACATGGCAACGGAAGATCTTCCATGGTACAATAAATCGTTCTCCTGAATGAATTCAGGCAAAAAAAGAAATATGGGGTAATAATGAACATGATTATCAAATGTAAAAATTCAGGTTCGGTAAAGAGGAGGGGTGACCATGTCATTTGGTGCACGTGTACTTAAGACGGGGATAGCGGTCACGCTTGCCTTGTATCTTAGCAGCCTGTTCTTGAACCCGCAATCTCCCGTGCCTGCCGCAATCGCGGCTATATTTGCCATGCAGCCTTCCATCTATCGTTCCTGGAAATACTTCCTGGATCAGCTGCAAACGACGACACTCGGAGCCATTGTGGCCCTGTTGGGAGGCATGGTGTTGTCCAATGAGCCAATCGCTGTTGGATTAATTATTGTACTTGTCATCATGATCTGTCTTAAATTGAATATGGGTGAGACGGTTGGACTGACACTGGTCACGGTCGTATCGATTATGGAAGCTTCGGGTGACTGGCACTTTGCACTTAATCGGTTTCTGCTGACATTGGTAGGTATTGTATCAGCATTTCTCATTAACATCACGGTATTCCCTCCCAAACCAAAGCTTCAGTTCGTTAAGCAAATTCAGAGTGTTTTCAGCGGGATGTCGCTACTATTGCGAACTTCTATCTCAGATGAGATTAAGGAAGTTGTATTCCGGGAGGAGAAAAATAATCTGGGTGGCTCCATTAAATCTCTGTCCGATAAGTATAACTTGTTTGAAGAGGAACAGAAGAAGATGAAGCGCTCGAAATTCAGCGAAACCCGGCAGATGGTTGTATACAAACAGATGCTGCTTAGTCTGCAAAAAGGGTACGAGGTGCTGGATTCGGTGGAACGCCATTATTTCCAGGCACCGCGGACACCAGCCATGGACCTGTTTTTTGACTCCCATCTGGAACTGGTTATCAAATTCCATGAGCATGCACTGCTCAAGTTCGAGGATAAACTGAAACCAAATGGGGAAGAGGCTGCACAATTTATATTAGATAACGATCGTTTCATGGAGCAGGCGATTACCGAGTTTGATATCGACAAGGACGGAATGTTACGATTATCCATCGTGGCTGCTGCGATCTATGATTACGGATATCAGCTGGAACGTCTGAATCGACTTGCCGAACATGTGCACAGCTCCAGTGAAGACAAAGAATCACAGGACAAAATCTTGAACTGGCTTAAGTGGCCTTAATAACGAATTGCGCACCTGCTTCGTGATCATATACAATGGAATGACAACATAGCCCGGACAACCGTGTCCGGGTTGTTTTGTCATACATACGGCTGAATGGCATGAAGAAATGTTGAATGAAATTTTACGAACTGAGGGATAGAGATATGATCATAGAGCAATTGGATGCTGAATTAATGGAATGGTTGAATGGGACTAATCTGGAGCATAAACAGCATGAAGCATTGCAACTGCTGAGCGTATCTGAGGATCAGTGGCCGCATCAGGCGATGATTAGTATGGGGGAAGTGATTGCGATCAATCCGCATCAGCTTAGACTGGCACTATGGCAGGGTACTCAGACCAGTATGAACATGAGCAAAACAGGCAAGGCTACCTTGATTGCGGTTCAAGGACAACGATTGTTGCATATCCGTATAGAAGTAAAACTCCTGCCTGAGATGAAAGAGGCCATTCATCCGAGAGATCGCTTTGAAGCTCAAGTACTTCATGTACGTGTGGATCACGCGCCGTATGCGGAGATTACTTCAGGAATAACCTTTCAATTAAAAGATGAACTTGGAGCGATAACACGCTGGAAAGAGACGATTGAAGAATTACGAAAGTAGGCATTGGTAGCTTAATCCGTTGAGGACCCAGTGATTGGGTAATAATAATGAAGGAGAAAACAACAAAAAACGCCTCCGCTTGCATCGGGACGCTGTCACTGGTAGAATAAAAAATGGTTTTCAGAAAATTAGAACTAATTAACATAAAATTAAAATGTTTACTTTCTAATAATTATACCATTGCCTTTTCGGGCTTGTCAAATGGGATTTTGAGGACACAATCCGGGGAAAGAGGGGCTATTAACATATGAGTACAGATCAGCAATGGAATGAAGAACAACAGCGGGTCAACACCGTGACCGATCAGATTGAACGCAAGATCACAACGCTGGAAGATGAAGTTGGTTCCTTCCGTGACGAAGTGGTCGGGATGAGAAAAGACTTCTGGGACGAAGTCACGATGAACTTCAGTGAAGCAGATGATGTCGGGGAGACTTCAACCAGCATGAGGCAGCAGTCACAGGTACTGTCCGATCGGGAGCGCAGCCATCTGAATACAGCGGCTGCGTTGGACAAAATGAAACGACTGCATCATTCACCGTACTTTGGCCGGATTGACTTCAAAGAAGATGGATATCCCAATGCAGAACGCATTTATCTGGGCATTGCATCGTTGTTGGATGAGAAAGAAGAATCCTTCCTGGTCTACGACTGGCGTGCACCAATCTCCAACCTGTATTATGACGGGGCACCGGGACCGATTACGTACTATACACCAAGCGGGGAGATCAGCGGTGATATAGAGATGAAGCGGCAGTTCGTCATTCGGGATGGACGTATCCGCTTCATGTTCGACACAGGGGTAACGATTGGCGATGAGCTGTTGCAGGCTGTACTCAGTCGAACTTCAGATGCACAGATGAAGAGTATTGTAGCGACCATTCAGAAGGAGCAGAATCGGATTATTCGCAATGACCGGACACGCATGCTCATTGTGCAAGGTGCAGCAGGCAGTGGCAAAACATCCGCAGCGCTCCAGCGTGTGGCGTATCTTCTTTATAAATACCGCGAGCATCTGCAAGCGGATCAGATGGTTCTTTTTTCGCCGAATCCAATGTTCAACAGTTATGTCTCCACGGTACTGCCTGAGCTTGGGGAGGAAAACATGTTGCAAACGACCTTCCAGGAGTATCTGGAACGCCGTTTGGGTCGGGAATATCAACTGGAAGATCCGTTCATTCAGCTCGAATATGTGTTAACGGGCACGGAAGATCCTGATTACGATGTTCGCATGTCCAGCATACGATTCAAGTCGTCCGAATCTTTCCTGGGGGTCATTACGCGTTATAAGGAAAGCATGCTGTCAGGTGGTATGAAGTTCAAACCGGTTCGCTTCCAAGGCCGAGCGATTGTCACGTCAGAGGCTATGGCTGAGAAGTTCTACAGTTTTGAGTCATCTGTCAAGCTGGTGAGTCGACTGGAGATGCTGCGGGACTGGATGCTGAAAGAACTGTCTGCCTTTGGTAAAGGTGAACTGGATGCGCCTTGGGTCGATCAGCAGCTTGATCTGATGGAGCCGGAGGATCTGCAACGTGCCTATCAGCGCCTGAAGCGCAAGCAAAAAGGAAAGACCCATACGTTTAATGACTTTGAGCAGGAAAGAGAAATTCTGGCACGTATGGTGGTCAGTGACCGACTCAAACCGCTGCGAAAATGGATCAAGTCATTGCGATTTGTCGATATACGCCAATTATATGCGCATCTGTTCAACGATCAGGCTCAGATGGTGCGACTGCTGGGTGAAGAAGCGCTGCCTGTCCAATGGGAAGAAATCTGTAAGATGACTTTACGCAGATTGAAGCTTCAGGAGTTGGCATATGAAGACATTACGCCATACTTGTACCTGCGCGAGCTTATGCTTGGATTCCATATTAACTCCAATATTCGTCATGTCATTATTGATGAGGCCCAGGACTATTCCGCGTTTCAGCTGGCCTTTATGAAAAGATTGTTCCCACGGGCGAAGATCACAGCACTCGGTGACTTTAACCAGGCAATCTATGCCCACTCTTCAGTGCTTAGTGGAACAGGACCATTAACTAACCTGTACGGACCAGACAATACGGAAGTCATTGAGTTGACCAGGAGCTATCGATCTACCCGGGAGATCGTGGAGTTTACCCGCGGCATGGTACCTGGTGGGGAAGAGATCATTCCATTTAATCGTAGTGGCGAGAAGCCGAAGGTTATCGTTTCTTCTGATTCAGAGCGTCATATGAACGTCATTACGACCGACCTCAAGCATTTGATTAAAGAGGGGTATGAATCGGTTGCAGTCATCTGCAAGACTGCGGAAGAGAGCAAAGAAGTACACGCTGCATTGAGCAAGCAACTGCCAACAGCACCGAAGTTAATCAAGAAAACGACACTGGCTTTTGAGCAGGGTGTTCATGTCATTCCAGCTTATCTGGCCAAAGGCGTAGAATTTGACGCTGTTCTAATCTATGACGGTTCTGCAGAGCAGTATGCACAGGAGCATGAACGCAAATTGTTCTATACAGCTTGTACGCGAGCGATGCATCTACTGCATGTCTATTGTGTGGGTACACCGAGCCCGTTCATTACCTCCCAGTCGGAAGAATGGTATGATCTTGGCAAGGTGTCTGCTGCTCAAGTAGATTGACCTAATACTCACTGTTTATAGGTAATAAGAAGACTTCCGTTCATTGGAACGGGAGTCTTTCTGTGTATGATACATATAACAGGAAATAATCGGCATACCAAGGGGAAGGATAGGTGTAGGCCCAGATAAAGGTGAATATATTGAATAATTCCTGACGTGAGTTCGAAAAGGATTGGGTTTCATCGCTAAATATGACTTCAACTTTTGTAATCAGGCACAATGGATGTGATTTTTCTTTACACATGAGGTCCGGACTCATATAATCGAAACAATATATTTTTTTGGGATCGTTTATTAATGAAGGAGGCAGAACATGAACAAACCATCTTTTGAACGGCCAATTATGGCCGATTGCGTACCGGACCTGGTCGCTACAGCACGGGGAGATCTGCCGGCGACGTTGGTCATTCGCGGAGGTACGCTGGTGAATGTGATATCGGGTGAAATTTTACCTGAAATGTCGATAGCCGTGCAGGGAGCTCGAATCGCTTATGTCGGTAAAGATGTAAGCCACACCATCGGCGAACACACCCGGATTATTGAAGCAAACGGCAAATATATCGCTCCTGGTCTGCTCGATGGACACTGCCATATCGAAAGTACACAGATGAAAGTAACCGAATTTGCGAGAGCGGTGCTGCCTTCAGGCACAACCGGGGGGTTCTTTGACCCGCATGAGATCTCGAACGTACTCGGACTCAAAGGTCTGAGACTAATGCTGGATGAAGCGCGGACCACACCGATGGCTGCTTATATGCAGGTTGCTTCCTGTGTGCCTTCAACTCACCCCGGACTGGAGACGACGGGGGCTTATATAGGACCTGAAGAGGTCGCTGAAGCCCTTTCGTGGGGCCCGGACATGATTGGCCTTGGGGAAGTAATGAACTTCCCTGGGGTCGTTTACGGGGACGAGACAATGATCGGTGAGATACAGGCGACCCTCCGTGCTGGCAAAGTGGCAGACGGTCATTTTACGTGGGCAGCAGATGACTGGCGTCTGCCAGCTTACGCGGCAAGTGGGGTTACAGGGGATCATGAATGTGTGACCAAGGAAGATGTGGTGGAACGTCTGCGTCTCGGGATGTATGCGAAGATGCGCCAAGGTTCCGCATGGCATGACGTGGCAGAGACGATCAAAGCCTGCACCGAGCTTGGACTGGATACACGCCGGATGATGCTGGTTACTGATGATCGAAGCTCTGAGTCGCTTCTTAAAGAAGGACATATGGACTTTGTGGTTCGTCTAGCGATCTCCCAAGGCGTGAAGCCCGTCACGGCTTTCCAGATGGCTACGATTAACACGGCTGAGCGATTCGGTGTTGCACGCGACATCGGTGCGGTGATTCCGGGCAATATAGCGGATATTATTCTGTTGGACGGTCGTCTGGCGGATGTACGTGTGGGCATGACGATTGCTGCCGGGCAAGTTGTGGCCGAGAATGGGAAAATGACGGCGGTCTGGGATAGCTTCACGTATCCCGAGGAAGCATTGAACACGGTGAAGTTGGAAGCCAATATTCAACCAGAGGATCTGGAACTCGCTGCGCCGATTGCAGAGGGGACGATTGGTGCCAAAATCATTCATGTGACAGAGAACCATGTGGATACGAAGGAGAAACACCTGCCTGTCACGGTGCAGAACGGCAAGGTTGTGATTTCAACTTCAGGGGAAGTATGCAAAATTGCGGTATTGGAGCGTCACAAACAAACCGGAAATCGGGCGGTAGCGCTGGTTGGAGGTATCGGCTTCACATCGCCGGCAGCGATTGCGATGACAGTTGCTCATGACAGTCATAACCTGTTGATTATCGGTAATGATGATGCGCTAATGGCTGAAGCCGGTAACCGCGTCATTCGCATGCAAGGTGGGGTAGCTGTGGTAACAACAGCAGGTGTAACTGAATTCCCGCTGCGGATTGCAGGTTTGATGTCAACCGAATCGTTCGAAGTGGTTGCAGCCCAATCAGCAGCAGTCAGTGAAGCCTTACAGTCCGCAGGATGTACGTTAAATAATGCGTTCATGACGCTTTCGCTGTTAGCGCTGGTTGTGATTCCAGAACTGCGATTGTCTGACAAGGGGCTTGTGCGGATCTCGGCAGACGGCATTGAACTGGTGTCCCTTTTCGATGAAGTGGTTGACGGTACACCGGTAGCCCCAGTGGGTAATGAATAAACGGAAATTTTGAGTAGAGCATCATTAATCTACAATACATGCAAAGCCGCTTTAGGGCGGTTTTTTTTGTGCTTTTCTGGAGAAAACGCTTTCTAGGTCTTCTGGGGCTTGGTATTGATATGGAAATAATGACTCAAGTCGTGATGAAAGAAGAAGAAATTTAGAAAATTCATGATAATTGTGACTTTAGAACTATACATACAGAACTGTGAATTCCCGAAATATAGTTATATGATTCTTTCGTCGTAAGTCTTGAAGATGATATTGCATATAAAAGCAATCCAAATTCGTCGTACCTAATAAGTATCCATTAAATGAATATGAAACGACACAATTTCATCCAGATTTGCACGTCAGAGCTGATAACTTCAGAGGGAGTGTACAAATATGAAAAGCAAAAGGGGTTACCGTTTTATCTTATTACTGAGTTGTTTGATCCTGTGTGCGAGTACAGCCTGTTCTTCCAAAGTCATTGCGGATGGTTCAGTCGACAGTTATGCAACGATTCATGGAGAACTTGATGTGCCAGTGAGAGCGACTTGGGTATGGGATACCACCCAGATCCGAAGTAATCCTCAAGAGGTGTTAAATTACGCTACAGCGAACAAGATCAATACGATCTATCTTCAGATGAACCGGGATATAAAAATTCCTGAGTATAAAAGTTTTATCCGCCAGGCGAGAGCCAAGAACATTGCGGTTGACGTCATGGATGGAAGATCAGCCTGGGGGTTGACGGAAAGTCGGGAGCAGATTGCATCTTTCTTGGACTGGATCGAGGCATATCAGGCGCAGGCGTTGTCCAATGAGAAATTTGCTGGTATTCATCTGGATATTGAGCCACATGTGCACCCACAATGGAAAATCAATCAGGCCAGTGTAATTACCCAGTGGCAAGGCAATGTGGATTACATTGTTGAGAGAGCATCACGAATGAAGATGCCAGTTGCGGCTGATCTGCCTTTCTGGCTGGATAACTACAAAATTCCGGGTTCAACAATGGCCGTTAGCAACTGGATGATTCGCAAGTTTGATTCCATCACCATCATGGCTTACCGCGATACAGCTGCTGCAATCTATAGTGTAGCCAAGGATGAGCTTGCGGAAGCGGCTCTGCTCGGCAAGACGATCTCCATAGCTGTGGAAACGAAGCAAAGCAAGGAAGGTGACTTCATTACCTTCTATGAAGAGGGATCTGCTTATATGGAAGCACAATTGACTTTGGTCGAAAAAATGGCTTCAGCACATGCATCCTTTAATGGGTTCTCCGTACATGAATACACTTCATGGAAGACGCTGAAAAAGTGAGCCTCTGTTAAGCTCCATAATGCACGGTGAGTATCAGCGAAGGTTATGAGGGTTTAATTGAGACGACATGTCTCAGTCCGTTTGTCTCGTTCGAGGGAAGTAGAAAAAGAAGGTGCTTGCAGCCTGTTAGCTGCGAGCACCTTCTTTTGTTTTGTTGCTGAATTGTAGCGACACAGGGTGATTTCATGCTCAAGTACGCTGTCTGACCGCTCTCCCAGAGCGTGGTCTTTCTAGACTAGGGCGGACGCTGTAGCTACGTTCTCATAGAACATTTTGCGGTACTGTGAAGGCGTAGTGGATTTATGCTTTTTAAACGTTGTGATGAAGTAGCTTAGATGCTCAAAACCCACATCCATGGCGATATCAACAATCTTGTGATCCGTATTCTCAAGCTGAACGCAGGCCTGTTGAACACGGTAATAGTTAATGTAATCAACAGGGGTTTTCTGCACCATCTGTTTGAAGAAACGGCAGAAGTGTCCTTCGCTCATATTGGCCTCATCGGCCAGTTCTTTTAGTTTCAGAGGTTCAGGATACCGTTTGTGAATATAACCAAGTACGGATTTCAATCGCTCGATCTTGTCGTGACTCCCTGTAGTCACGGTGCCTTTGAGCGGAGCAGATCTCATGTGTTCGAACATTCGGGCAAATATGAGGTACAGGTACGCTTTTGTTGACATTTCGCACGTTTCTGTTCTGGTAGCATGATCCGCAAATATACGTTTCAGATGATCCAGAATTTCCTGCCCCCAATCCCCATCTGCCTGGATATGAAAAGGGGGAATCACTGTTTTACGTACCAGTGGACCGATGAATTTCTCCTGTACCGTATCGAAGGTGCGGCTGCCGAGCAGCTCCGGATTAAACACAATGGAAGAGAATACGCAGGGAACCTCACCCTTCAGGTAGCCCGCATGGATCTCCCCTCGATTAATAAAGATTGCCTCGCCTGCCTTCACCTCAACGGTGTTCATATCAATCTGAAAAACGGCGCAGCCTTCGGTCACCATGGTGAACTCCATCTCATCATGCCAGTGGCAATCCAGAATGCTGTCGCCATTTAATTGTTGAATATCCGGGTACACGCTGACGGGATACATGGCATTACCGTGTATTCGGTCTTCCCGTAATCGTTCACGTTCCATATCAACGACTCCTTTTATTTCATTATTAATGTAATCGTTTCCATAGTTTGGTGCTGTTGTTCAAGAATCGGATGGTTAATATCAAAATCGTGATATATTTGGTCAAAATATCAGAAGAAATTCATTATTAATATCAATATTATTATAGTATAACCGAAGGGGGAAAGAAAACATGAAATTTACTGATGGATTCTGGATGACTCGTGAAGGGTACCACATTCAAAACCCGACTGACATTCGTGATATTGTGCAAAAAGGGGATTCTTTGACCGTATATGCGGCAACTAAATATATTCGCACCAAAGGCGACACATTGAACGGAACTTTGCTTAAAGCAACGTACAGCTCACCTATGCCTAACGTGATCCGTGTAACCTTGAACCACCATAAGGGTGGAGTGAAAAAAGGGCCTGTATTTGAGCTTAACACGCAAGATGCGAACGTGGACATCACAAAAAATGAACAAGGTGCTGTTTTGAAAAGCGGCAACCTGGAAGTTCAAATCGACAAAACGAACGGATGGGACGTCAGCTTCCTGTATGGAGGAAAACGGATTACAGGTAGCGGTCAAAGAGCGGCAGGTTATATTACAGGTCCAAGCAAGGAAGCATACTTCCGCGAGCAGCTTGATCTCGGTATTGGTGAATACGTTTACGGACTCGGTGAGCGCTTTACGCCGTTTGTTAAGAATGGCCAAATCGTAGATACCTGGAATGAGGACGGCGGTACAAGCAGTGAGCAGTCCTACAAGAACATTCCGTTCTATTTGTCCAATAAAGGATATGGCGTATTTGTAAATCATCCTGAACGCGTATCGTACGAGATTGCATCCGAGAACGTATCCAAAGTACAGTTCAGCGTTGAAGGAGAGACGTTGGAGTACTTCATTATCGGCGGTGACAATCCTAAGGATGTACTTGATAATTATACGAAATTAACAGGTAAACCAGCGCTTCCACCGGCATGGACATTTGGTCTGTGGCTGACAACATCATTCACAACAGATTACGATGAAGCAACGGTTAACCATTTCGTAGATGGTATGGCAGAACGTGATCTTCCGCTTTCTGTATTCCATTTTGACTGCTTCTGGATGAAGGAATACCAATGGTCTGATTTCGTATGGGATGAAGCGATGTTCCCGGATCCGGAAGGCATGCTAGCACGTCTGAAAGAAAAGGGTCTTAAAATCTGTGCTTGGATCAATCCGTACATTGCAGAAAAATCCTACTTGTTCGATGAAGGTATGGAGAACGGTTATCTGGTGAAAACAGCGGATGGCAGTGTATGGCAATGGGATATGTGGCAAGCAGGTATGGCTCTGGTTGATTTCACGAATCCGGATGCTGTGAACTGGTATAAGAGTAAGCTGGAAGTCCTGCTTGATCAAGGTGTGGATTCCTTCAAGACCGACTTCGGTGAAAGAATCCCGACAGATGTCGTGTACTTCGATGGCTCTGATCCGGTTAAAATGCACAACTACTATACACAGCTCTATAACAAAGCTGTATTTGAATTGCTTGAAGAGAAGATTGGCAAAAACGAAGCTGCCCTGTTTGCACGCTCTGCAACAGCAGGCGGTCAACAGTTCCCGGTTCACTGGGGCGGAGACTGCTCTTCTACGTATGAATCCATGGCTGAATCCCTTCGGGGCGGCTTGTCGCTGGGTCTTTCCGGTTTCGGATTCTGGAGCCATGATATCAGTGGTTTTGAAAGCACGGCGAGCCCTGACGTATACAAACGCTGGGTACAATTCGGACTTTTATCTTCTCACAGCCGCCTACACGGAAGCACGTCGTATCGCGTGCCTTGGTTGTTTGACGAGGAATCCGTGGACGTTGTTCGGGACTTTACCAAACTCAAAATCAGCCTGATGCCATATCTGTACAATTCTGCGGTGGAGTCGACGGTAAGAGGTATTCCGATGATGCGCGCTATGCTGCTGGATTTCCCAGAGGACCCAACAACATACAACCTGGATACTCAATATATGTTTGGTGATTCAATCCTGGTGGCTCCGATCTTCAACAAGGAGGGTGATGTTCGTTACTACCTGCCTGAAGGAACTTGGACGAACTATCTGACTGGAGCTAAAGTACAAGGTGGACGCTGGATCAGTGAAAACCATGACTTCAAAACACTGCCAATGATGGTTAAGCCAAACAGCCTGATCGCTGTCGGTGCTGTAGATAGCAAACCGGATTATGACTTTGCGAATGATGTGTCCTTGCACTTGTTCGAACTGGCAGACGGTCAAACGGCTCAAGCTGTCGTTGTGAACCAAGGAGCTGAACAGGAACTGACAGTTAATGTTACGCGTAATGGATCAGTGCTGGACGTTCGTGCTGAGGGCGCAGGTAAACCATGGAACATCGTGCTTCGCGGGATCGAGAGTGTATCCAGCGTTGAGGGCGGTTCCCAAGTGTCTGGTGCGAATGGTGTTGTCATTGCAGCAGCAACAGGCGCAACTGCACTTACAATTCAACTGTAACATGATATAGTAGACGAAAGGACGGTACCGAAAGGTGCCGTCTGTTTGTCTACGAAGATAGGAGATCAAATGAAATGTGTACAACGAATTCGGGTTTACACCGCACGATATCATCAGAGATGCTGCATCATCTGGTGGAGAAAAGTTTTGGAAGCGATACCATAGTGAAGGAGTTTGGTCTCCTGCAAGGGGGTCTGTTTAATACAACCTATCGGATTCAACTTGAGCATGCATCATATACGGATGTAATTTTACGTTTGGCCCCGGAGAGGGCAGAGCATTCGGATACGTCTGTCCGTGATCCACTTTTTTCGTTTGAGCGTACGATGATGGCGGCTGAACCGGTCGTGTATGAATATTATCGTAAGGCAGGCATTGCTGCCCCAAACATTATTGCCTGTGATGACAGTGGATCTATCATTCCGAGAACATACATGTTTATGGAATTTATCCCTAGCAAGCAGCTGGATCATTCATCGATCTCGGAAACAGATAAAGAACGATTGTACCAGCAGCTTGGCGTTTATACCGCCATCATGCATCAGATCGAAGGTACATCGTTTGGCTGGCCGCAGGGGGATGGGACGATTAAAGGCTCGGATCATTGGTCCGAGGTGCTGTCCTCATTTGCAGAAGAAACGGCACTTAAAGCGACACAAGCCAAGTATATGCCAGGTGTAGGGGAAGAGATCGCGGCCATATTCATGAAAAATAAAGACTTATTTGATCAGGTGACCCGTCCGGTACTCGTTCATAATGACCTCTGGGAAGCAAATGTACTTGTTCATGAGAAACAAGGTGAGCTAAGCGTTGCGGCAATCATTGACGGGGACCGATCCATGTTTGCTGACAGAGAGTTTGAAGCCCTGTTGTCGACACAGTCGGTGGCTTTCCATGAAGGATATGATCGTCCTCTGGACTCATCCGTTGAAGGACAGGCACGCAGGCTTGCCTACCGAATACTTTCTTCTTATTTTAATGCGTATGTCCATGAACATCAGGTCAATCAACCCGAAGATGGACAGAAGTATCAACAGCGTACTCTGGATTTATTGGAGCAATGGAAGCAACTGGAATACAACTAACTCGTAGGAGGAATGAAGGATGAAGGAATATCATCAGTACCCGATGTGGGACGCGTCACTTTCACTTGAGGAACGGTTGGATGACCTGATTGCACGATTGACAACGGAGGAGAAAATCCGACTAATTCCTACGCGTGAAGCAGCTGTGCCAAGGCTGGGTATTCCAGCCTACAACGTAGGTGGTGAAGCCGCCCACGGGGTTGCATGGAAAGGGGAGGCGACGGTATTTCCGCAACCTCTCGGTCTATCGAGTACCTGGAATACGAGACTTATGCAGGAGATTGGTTCCGTTATTGGCGATGAAGCGAGGGCATACCATCACCGTGATCCTGAGGTTCATGGGTTGACATTGTGGGCACCGACGGTTGACCTGGAACGTGATCCACGCTGGGGCAGAACGGAAGAGGGATATGGCGAAGACCCGGTCCTCACGGGAGAAATGTCGGCAGCCCTTGTTAAAGGCATGCAGGGAAATGATCCTTTTTATCTGAAAATGGTTGCGACATTGAAGCACTTTTTTGCCAATAATAATGAGAAAGATCGTCTGAATTGTTCATCCAGTATCGATCCGCGCAATCTGCGTGAATACTATTTAAAAGCATTTGAAACGCCATTTGTGGAAGGCGGAGCCTTGTCCATGATGACAGCCTATAATTCCATTAATGGTACACCTGCCATCGAAAGTCCATATGTGAATGATGTGGTTAAAGGTGAATGGTCTATGCCTGGGTTTATTGTATGTGATGGTGGAGACCTGTCACAGACGGTGAACTATCATGGTTATCACACCAGTCATGCCGAATCAGCAGCGGGTGCGTTGAAGGCAGGGGTGGATTGTCTTACGGATGAAGTGGATCTTGTCGTATCTGCACTGGAGGAGGCTCTTGATCAGGATCTGTTAAAGGTAGCCGATTTGGACCGAGCGATTCGCAACATCTTCGGTGTTCGGATGCGACTTGGACAACTGGACCAGTCTGGGCTCAATCCATATGCGTCTATACCTGAATCTGTATTATGTGCACCAGAGCATGCGAAACTTAGTTATCGTGCTGCTGCCGAATCGATTGTTTTGCTTAAAAATGATGGCTTGCTCCCCTTACAGCCAGAAGCGTTGCAGAAGATAAGTATCATTGGACCGCTTGCGGACGTTGTCTATACCGATTGGTATAGTGGCACACTGCCTTATCGCGTATCTGTCCTCGATGGATTGCGTAATCGGCTACCCCAAGCTGATATAACATATGCCGATGGGAACGACCATATACGGCTGAAGACAGCAGACGGGCAGGTTATAACCCTGGGTAAGGAAGGTACACTTTTCGCTGTACCGGAGGGCAGTGCACTTTCAGCTGAGTTCGTACATCAGGATTGGGGCTGGGGAAGTCACACGCTGAGAAGTATGAACAATCGATACGTAAGTTTAACCGAGCATGGGATCTATCAGGCGAATGCCCCGGAGATTGGTGGCTGGTTCGTGAAGGAAGTTATTCGAATGGATCTTCAAACGGAAGGGAGTACCACCTTGCGGACGTGGAACGGTATTCCCGTTGGACTGAGCAAATATGAGGGGCATTCTGCTTTATCACCACTCCCGCCAAAAGGAGAACAAGCTACGGGTACAACTCCGAGTGATATGGGTGACTCTGGACGTCCAAGTCCATCACCAAGCAACACACCAAAATCTGTAGCCTTCGATATTGATATGGTGACGCGTGGAATAGAACAAGCCGTAGAAGCTGCACGCAGCAGTCAGGCATCTGTCGTTGTAGTCGGCAATAGCCCATATATCAACGGCAAAGAAGAAATTGATCGCCCAAGTCTTCTGCTTCCGCCGAATCAGGTTGAGCTTGTCAAGGCTGTGTGCAAGGTCAATCCTAATACGGTGGTTGTCATTATGGGCAGTTATCCATTTGCCTTGCAGGAGTTGAAAGAGATTGCCCCGGCCATCGTTTATATGACACATGCAGGTCAGGAATTGGGGAATGCACTGGCGGATGTGCTGTTAGGTTATTATGCCCCGGCAGGCAGGTTGAATATGACGTGGTATGAAGATGAATCCCAGCTTCCTGACATGATGGACTATGACATCATCCAGCGTGGCATGACCTATATGTATCATGAAGGGCCGGTTCAATATGCATTTGGTCATGGTCTAACCTATTCGGAGTTCGAGTACGAAGCGATTCATGTAAGTCGTGTTACAGAGGCCGATCGAGATCATTTGAAGATTGAAGTGAAGGTAAGTAATAAAGGTGAACACGATAGTGATGAAGTTGTTCAGATCTATGGAGCTGCACATACCTCGCGAGTGAAACGCGCTCAGAAGCAACTGCTTGCTTTCCGGCGTATCCATGTGAAAGCAGGGACGAGTGTTACAATCCGTTTCGAAGTTCCTGTTCAGAAGCTGTCACTGTGGGATGTTACGCGGGATCGATATTGCCTGGAGACAGCCACTTGGGCCATTCTGGCAGGGCGTTCTTCCGCAGATATCCACCAGTCGGCCGTGATTGAGATTGAAGGAGAGACGATTCCGGATCGTCCGCTGCACTTGCTTACCTTTGCCGAGAATTACGATGCCAGTGCAGGTGTTCTGTTGGATGAATGTCTGGAAGGGCGTTCGGCAGTAAGGGCAATTACTCGGGATGAACCCTTATATCAAGAGAATCAATCGTCCTGGATCTCTTTCAACCATAATGCTGCTCAGAGACTGCAAGGATTCCAAGCCAGAGTGGCGGCCTTTGGAGAAGAGGGCAGACTGGAGATTCGTTCCGGAGGACCGGAGGGCGATCTACTCGGTGTGTGTGAAGTATCCGGACCTGGAGGCAGTGTGAATGGGAAGGATATTCGGTGGACTACTGTCCAGTGTCCTCTTGAGGCGCCAAATAAGGTGAATGAGCTGTATATTATTTTCAAAGGTGGAGCGGCTTTACGACATTTTATGTTGATGTAGTTGTGCCCAATGAATCGAAGAAGCTGTCTTGCGCGAATACGTGACGACAGCTTCTTCGTGCTGACTAGTGATACATTCCATGCGTCTGAATAATCACGCTCGAAAACAACCACAATAATGCTGTTGTGTGTAGAACCTGTAAAGGTGGTTGTGGTATGAATGATAAAAAGTGGGACCTCGTCGCACTTGCTTCCATCCCTTTAATTATGACCTTGGGTAACTCCATGCTTATACCGATCTTGCCACAGATTGAACGCGAATTGAAGGTATCTGCATTCAAGGTCAGTATGCTTATTACAGTCTACGCTGTAGTTGCCATCCTGCTTATTCCACTCGCAGGGTATTTGTCTGATCGTTTTGGCAGAAAAGCAGTCATTATTCCCAGCCTCATTATTGCAGCCGTCGGGGGTGCTGTAGCTGGAGTGGGTGCATGGATTCTGGATGGAAATGTAGCTTACTGGACCATTTTGGGGGGCAGGTTATTGCAGGGGGTTGGAGCAGCCGGCGCATTCCCTATTGTCATTCCATTGGTTGGGGACATGTTCAATGATGAAGATCAGGTTAGCAAAAGCCTGGGAATCATTGAAACCTCGAATACGTTTGGTAAAGTGTTAAGCCCGATTCTGGGTGCAGCACTGGCTGTTTGGCTATGGTTTTTACCATTCATGGCTATTCCTGTATTGTGTTTAATCTCGGTGATTCTGGTTATTTTCCTGGTGAAGTCTCCCAAGAAAAAAGAAAAGCCACCCACCTTTACGGAATTTGTGGCTTCCATTCGGGACGTATTGAAAGAAAAAGGACGATGGTTGTACGCCTTGTTTGCAATCGGTGGAATTTGCATGTTTATTCTTTTTGGTGTGCTTTATTATCTATCCGAGACGTTGGAGAGCGAGTTCGCCATGAAAGGGGTCGTAAAAGGTCTCGTACTTGCGATTCCGTTGGCAGCCCTATGTCTTTTTTCCTTTTTCGCAGGAAAGTGGATTGGAAAGAGTAAGCCTCGCATGAAATGGCTCGGATTCGCAGGACTTGTTCTTGTAACCGTTTCGCTGGGTATTATTGGGATTTTCGATAATATCTACGTTGTGTTGGGACTGTTCACATTAGGAAGTGCCGGAGTAGGAGCAACCTTACCATGTCTGGATGCTCTTATTACTGAAGGTGTGGATAAGAAACAGCGTGGTACAATTACAGGTTTGTTCAGCAGCATGCGATTCATCGGTGTATCGCTTGGTCCTCCTGTTGTGTCCCTGTTGATTGGCACACAACATTTTTGGCTTTTTGGTGTGCTCGCCGCATCTGGAGCTGTGGGGGCATTGCTCACCTTATTTGCGGTCAAACCCGATAAGGGAAACCAACCTACTTCAGGAAGCGGACAGAAACAGGATGAAAGGCATATCGATCGGATTGAGACGAGTCGAGGTTATGCTCCTGTACGGCGCAAGAAAAGTCCACTCTAGATGGATGGTATTAGCCGACAATTCAATCTTATTTTAATTGAATACCATGAACACATAAAAAACGCGTTTAAGCCTGAGAAAGCATGCTTCCTCGGTGTAAACGCGTTTTCTTGAAATTAGGAATGAACCTCGTAATCGTGTCCACTCCATTGACGGGTTTATTCTTTATTTCTGGTATCTTGCGTATTATGTTCCGAGTCCTTGGGCTGATCTGTATTTGTTGCAGGTATATGCGTATGAACAAGCAGAGGATGAGCTTCTATGGAGAAGCTTCCACTTCGTTTTCCCTGAATCAGATAGATAAGCAAGAACAGAATCATGAACATCACAGAATAACGATACATATCGGTATAACTGGTCATGGACGCAATGGCACCGAGCAGAAGTGCGCCAGTTGCAATACCCAGATCGAGCGAGTTTAGAAACATGCCGTTAGCCATACCCCGCTGAGCAGGAGATACAACTTGAATCATCCAGGTCTGCAGAGATGACTGCATGGAACCATAGCCAATCCCGTAGATAAAGGCAGCAACGAACAGCACGGACATTGAAGTTGCGTAGGAGAGGAGAAAGAGTCCTCCAGCAATGAATATGGCCCCTGGGATGAGCAGTGCTTTTGGACCTTTGCTGTCATAGATCCGCCCCGCAAATGGTCTGACCAACAACACAGCAAGTGCGTTGAATAAGAAGAACAGTGCTGGATTAGCCAGATTAGCTTCCTTACCGTACAAGACAATGAATCCGACAAGCCCGCCATACGTGATGGATAACAGGCAATTCAGCACACTGGGCAGGATCAGCTTGCGGTTAAAAGGCGTTTTCTGTTTCGTGTTCGACACCGTAGCGGTTGCTGCTGCCTGGGCGTCGAGGCTCGCACTGTTTTCGGTTCTTACTGCTTTTTTGCGTGTGAGCGTATAACTCAGTGGATAGATGACTGCGATAACACCAGCAGTACATAACATCAGGGTTACGAATCCTGCACCTTGGAGTAATGTAACACCAATGATTGGCCCCATGGACATAGCCAAGCTCGTAGATAGCCCAAAGTAACCCATTCCTTCCCCCATTCGTTTGACGGGTACAATGTCCGAAGCCATTGTTGGAAAAGCGGTGCTGCTCATACCAAACCCGATACCAAACAACATTCTCAGCAATAACAGCACAGCTATACCTGCAGCAAAATAATAACCGAGCGTTGCGAGCAGGGCAATCGACAGTCCAATGTAGATCATGGCATTACGAAGACCCTTCTCCAGTGCTTTCGCAGAATAGAGTCGGGCTGCAATGGCGCTGAGCGCAAACAGACAGGTAAATAAGCTCACTTCAAACGCATTGGCGTGAAATCGTTCTTGGACATAGGACGGAAGCGGAGAGACGATCATGTGCAATTGCAAGAATAACAAAAAGTTGCATAGCATTAGCAAAATAAAATCGGTAGTCCATAACCTAACTTGTGTAGATTGTTCTTTCATGATGACGTATTCCCCCTGAGTTGTAATTCATTACAGATTGCGATTTATGAGGGAAAGAGTATGTTTAAATGCTTCCATCTGGTCTTCGGGTATACCTTCAGCAAGTTCTTTATTCATTTCTCTTTCAATTGGAACAAGAATATCGATTAATGCTTTGCCTTCCTTGGTGAGATATAACAGGTAGGCTCTGCGATCTTGTTCGCTGGTCCGGCGTTCTACCCAGCCTTTTTTCTCCACCAGATCAATAATCCGGGCAGTGGTGGGTTGGTCTTTGAAGACACGCGCGGCCAATTCTTTCTGATTGACACCTTCACCTCGGTCAACATTAAATAAGACAGAGAATTGCTCTGTTGTAATATCATAAGGTTTGAACCGCGTTGCAAGTAAGGCTACTGCTTTGCGATGCGTGAAACCCAGCATGAATCCGACAGATTGCTCCAGTGTATAGTCCATGTGATTGCTAGTCCTCGCTTCCATGATAAAATGTCCCAATCAATTAGTTGTTACAACAACTATATGGCAAACAAGTAATTTTGTCAAAATGAAATATTCACATACAAGCCACAGCCCACGCTATGCAAACATCAAATAATCCTGATAGAATGGGAATGAAACCGCTTCTATGTAAATGAAAGTCCCGATTATTTCAAGATTGGTGAATATCAATTCACTCTAACCGATGTTGGAGATGACCAAGGAGAGCTGTATATGCTGAAGAACATTCCCACCATAATACCTCCGGAGTTGCTCAAAATCATGTCTGAAATGGGGCATGGAGATGAACTGGTTCTGGCAGATGGCAATTTCCCGGCAGCCAGTCATGCCAAGCGCCTGGTACGTTGTGATGCACTGGGAGTCGTCGAACTGCTGGAAGCCATCCTGCAATTATTTCCACTGGATACCTATGCCGAACGTCCAGCTGCTGTCATGCAGGTTGTAAAAGGGGATCCGGTGATCCCAATTGTATGGGAAGAGTACCGCCGATTAATTGAAGAATACGAAGGCATTACGGATGCATTGGATCATGAAGAGCGATTTGAATTTTATGAACGTGCTTCGCGTGCCTATGTCATTGTTGCAACGGGTGAGCGTGCGCAATATGCCAATCTGATTTTGAAGAAAGGCGTCATTTTCCCTGATTCTGATTCTTGTCAGCAGCAACATAATACTGGTTCGAACTGAATAGTCAAGGCGACGGAGCAGCGGATGCTTTGGTCGCCTTTTTATTTTTGCCATTGCGAAGCCAATATAACAGAACGTACAGAATGGGCATGGACTCGATAAGCAAGGTGTACACTGGAAGCGCGTATGAACAAATAGCCAGTTCAATGTCCAAGATACTACAAACTTTGATACAGATGATGAATGGGGAAAACAAGGGGATTGTTTTATAATAGAAGAACACATATGGAGCGGTTATCTCATTTCCTAAGGAGTTGGATGAATTGCAGCACCGTATCAGACAGGCTGGTCTTGCGGATCTTGATGAAGTGGGACGGTTATTTAATGAGTACAGAATGTTCTACAACCAAAATGCTGACCTTGAGGGAGTACGTCAATATATTAGAGAACGAATGGAACGTGATGAATCGGTGGTTTTGGTAGCAGAAACAGATGTGAACAGTGATTGTGGGGCAAATGGAAGCAACGGCTTGCCACTCTCGAATGGCTTAATTTGTAACGGATTCGTTCAACTTTATCCCAGTTTCAGCTCGGTATCAATGGGGCCGATCTGGGTGCTTAATGATCTATATGTGCATCCGGATTATCGTCAGCAAGGCATTGCAAGGAAGCTGCTGCAAGCAGCCAAGCGATTGGCATCTGTACGTGGAGTTCTTCGTATATCACTCTCGACTGAGTTAAGTAACAAGCAAGCGCAAGTTCTATATGAATCCGAAGGATATGCACAGGATACCAAATTCATGTATTATGAACTTAATGTATAAGAGGTTGCTCAAAAAGACGCACTATATAAATGAATGGCAGACCCGTCAAGTCGGGAAAGAGGGAGGGAAGTCGCAATATGATGCAGTGGATTGCCATGATCACGATGTTAATTGATCATATAGGAGCTGTCTTTTTTCCACATATGATAGAACTGAGGATCATAGGTCGTATCGCTTTTCCAATCTATGCCTTTGCAGTGTATATCGGCTATAAACATACACGAGACGTACAAAAATACATATGGCGGCTGTTCTGGATTGCAATGATATCACAGGTGCCGTTCATGGCTGCGTTTAATCATTACTCATTGAATGTGGTATGGACGTTGTGGTCAGCTCTTTTGGTACTGTTAGCTATCGATAAACTGCCATCCCGCCTACTGGCCATTCCGATCGTAATTGGGGCAGGTTGGTTTATGGAAATTAGCCAGATGGATTATGGGATGTATGGGTTATTATTGGTCCTGTTATTCCGTTATTTCCAGGGTCCTGTACTTGTAGTGGCACATGTCGTGTTAAATGCACTATATCTTCTGCTGCATAACAGCTCTGTGCAAATGTATAGTGTAATGGCAACTGTAGGTATTGCCATTGCTCAATATTATCAAGCAGGTTTCCGCATGAAGGGGCCACGTTGGGTTTGGCGCTATTTCTATCCAGCTCATCTCGCTATTATTGCAATGATCCGATGGGTATAAAAGAATGATCCAGCAATTCGAAGTGAAGCAAAGAAGCCACCTTCTCGTCAGTGAATGACGATGAAGGTGGCTTCTTTGTATTCCAATATTATTAAATGCGGATGATAGATTGAACGTACTCATTTACTCCATTGCTGTAGAAGTACCGTTGTGGCGCCGAATTGCAGCCGGGAAATATCCAATCTGAACGGCGTAGTCTAACATGGCAGAGATGAAGCGATCATCTGTTTTCGCACATGAGATTCCGGCAGGTTCCACATAAGCAGTTGTGATAGGGCAGGCGTAGACATAAGCTGAATCCTTAGCACCGTCGCCTTCTAGCTGAGCAATGGCCAATTGTAGAGCTTCAGGCTCCTTACTGATGCTGGCATCGAACAACCAACGTGTGTATTCCGCGAAAGGTAGCGTTTCGACTTCATAGCCAGCCCGATTCACTGAACGGATCAGTTCATCATAACGGATTGGCTCCGGATTACAGATGTGGAATACACGACCGGCTGTATCCTGACGTAAGGCCAGATGAACAATGGCTTCACTCGCATAGTTGATCGGTGTGAAATCAACCATCCAGTCTGCGGCAGGAGCTTTGCCGAGTAATAACATTGCTTTGATCATACGATAGAAGGCGTTGCTATCAATATTGGACTGGAAGCGTCCAGTTTCAGAGTGGCAAGTGAGATTACCTGCACGATAGATACTGACAGGTACACCCTGCTCGGCGGCAATCATGAGCACTTTCTCGGCTTCAAGCTTGCTGTCCGAATACAGGTTGTCCACGTGCAAGTCGGACGGGAAACGATCATATTGCAATGAGGATTCCCACTTGCCGCTGAGCGCCAGATCTTCCGGAATACCCATCGTGGATACATGGTGGAAGGAAGCCCCAGGTTTGCTGCGAATCAGATCCAGCAATGCGACGGTGCCTTCCACGTTCGTTTTGGCGAACTGCTCGGCATCCCCGAAATGACGTACATCTGCAGCACAGTGGATGACACGGTCAATTCGTTCCTTAACATAGGAAGTTTGTTCAGCGGAAAGACCGAGATTAGGCTGTTCAAGATCCCCTTCAATGATCTCCACGCGGGCTGCAAGTTGATCAGTCAGTTGTTTACCGAAATATCCTTCCAGCACTTTAGTCAAACGTTCCATCGCAGTGATTCCATTGGTCGGGCGACGAACAAGCGCGTAGATTCGTGTACTTGAATTCAGAATTAACTGTTGCAGTACATGGGAACCCAGATATCCAGTCGCTCCGGTAAGTAACACATCCTCAGGTTCACGAATGACCGGATATCCCAACTGGGATGCCAGTTCTACAGGATGTTCGGATAATTGTGTGATCATTCCATCGGTCACCACTGAATCCGTAACTTCTGCTGCACTGTGAGACAGTACTTCCACACGACGCGCAAGTGCGCGGATGGTTTTCTCGGCAAAGAAGTCGGCAATTTTCAGCTGAGGATAATGCGGCTTCAGAATGACCAGTACATGAATAACCCGGAGAGAATCACCACCGATGTTGAAGAAGCTGTCTTCGACACCAAAGTCATCGTGCTGAAGAATTTCTTTCCACGCATCCAGGATAATGGATTCCGTCTCCGTCTCGGGCATGACCAGGTCAGGGCGATCTTCATGTCGTTCCACATGAGGTAGGGATACCATCGCTTTGCGATTGATTTTCCCAGTCGGTGCGATCGGCATTTCATCCAGCTGACAGATCCACTTCGGCACAAAATAAGAAGGGAGTTTCTCCGCCAGATCTGCTTTGATGTCCGAAACAGAAAGGGTACGGCCATCTTTCGATGTAAAATACCCAACCAGCATATTCTGTCCGTCCGATTCTTTCTTCGGAATGACAGCAACGTTCTGGATCTGATCAAGTCGTGCAAAGTGATCTTCAATCTCCCCGATCTCAATCCGGTGACCACGAATTTTTAGCTGCGAGTCACTGCGACCGACATACTCCAGCAACCCGGTATCCAGCAATTTGGCAATATCGCCAGACTTGTAGATTTTCTCACCTATCGCAAACGGATTCTCAATGAATGCTTGCTCTGTACGTTCTGGCTGATTCAGATAACCTTTGGCCAGTGCAGGAGTAGCGATATATACCTCACCAGGCACGCCTACCGGGCAGAGCTGTTGTTCTTCATTCACAATGTATACTTTGTAGTTATGAATCGGTTTACCGATAGGGATGTTCACCACATGTTCGGGAACCTGCTCACTGATGCGGTGAGTGGCTGTGGCTACTGTACATTCGGTAGGTCCGTACACATTCACAATGTCAATCTGATTGCCAAATTTGCGCTGGAAGGCACGAACCTGTTCGCCATAGAGCGCTTCTCCGGCTACGGTAATGATTCTGACTTTGGCCAGCTTGTGGAAACCTTCTTCTGATAAATAGGTTGCAAGCTGATTGAAGAAGATCGTAGGCAGTATCGTAATAATGGTTGTTCCTGTACGTTCAATTGCACTTGCGAATTCTTCAACGGATACACGTTCTTCCGCAGACAACAGATATAATTCTGCTCCATAGAACAAGGCGCCAATCGTATCCCACACGGATGCATCGAAGCTGTATGTAGCAAACTGGGTTAATACATCACCTGGTTGAATGTCACAATCACGCTGCACCACACTACCAAGATTAGTGACACCCCGATGGGCAATCAGAGCACCTTTGGGCTTACCGGTAGATCCTGACGTATAGATGATATACGCAAGATCGTCTGGGTGAATATCCAAGTTAGGGTTGCTTGCTGCAAAGCCGGCTAGACGACCATCCACAGCCAGAATCTGGCGGACGGTAGCTATACTGGAGAATAAGCTGGATGCTTGGGCATAAGAAGCTTCTGTTGTTAGAACGAATGGTGACGCCGTATCTTCCACAATATAGCTGTTACGTTCTTGGGGATGCTCAGGGTCGATCGGAACATATGCACCGCCTGCTTTGAGAATACCGAGCAGGGAGATAATGGTCTCCAGACTTCGATTCATAAAGATACTGACGAATTCCCCTTTTTGCAATCCATTGGATATTAGAACACGTGCAACCTGATTGGCTCGTTCGTTTAATTCTCTGTACGTATATCGTGCGGATGGCGATGTAATCGCCGGTGAATCCGGATATGCTGCTGCAGTTGCTTCAAACCAGCCGTGAATGGTCTGATTCGCTGGTTCGAGAACGGCAGTATCATTCATTTCACGGTACAGCAATCGATCTGAGGCAGAAAGGATATCCACTGCACCGATTGCTTTGTCACTGTCACGCACCAGGGCAAGTAGAAGAGTCTGATAGTATTCTGCATATCTCAGTACTGTAGACTCTTTCAACAATGAACTGTCATAGAACAGATCGAGAATGAGCATGCTCTGATCATCTCGAACGTTCCAATTCAATACTTGAGGAGCTTGGGGCAACTGTACGCTGTTCAGCATAAAAAACGATTCAGGATATCCACCCGATTGAAGCGTATATTCAATCTTGAGCTGCTCTGAAATCTGATGACATAGTTCGTTAAAAGTTAATTTGCCCTGAATCTGTAGTGAAAGATAGGAAGCTGCCTGATCGGGAGCAAGTACACCTATGGCAAGTTCCTGTTCAGCTGACAATCGGAATAACAAGGCTGCATAAGCTGAGAGGAGTACCGGGTACACCATCTGTTCTCCAAACTTCTGTTTAAGTTCATGACTCAGAGAAGCATGTAATGTTAATTGAGCAGATTGATAAGAGAATGATTGTTGACGTCGCCCAAAATCCAGTGGAATCTGAAGAACCGGCAGGCCAGATTCCATGGAATGGGAAGATGATGATTGGTGTTCAATCACTTCAGTTATTCCTCCTTGGTTCAAACCGAATTTTGGTGGATTTGAATTATTGTTTGCTTACATTGAAATGAGAGATCAGTTCTTGCAGTTCCTCTGACATGCTGGTAAGGCGTGTGGAAGAGTCTACTAATGTAATCAAAGATGCTTTTTGCTCATCAACTGATGAGGAGATTTGTTCACTGCTGTCTGCTGTCTTGCTTACGCTTGAAGACAAGTCATCTGCTGTAGCGGTCATTTCTTCAGTACCTGCAGAGATTTCTTCCGTAGCGCTTGAAACTTCCTGAATCTGATTAGACACTTTTTTCGCTGCTTCCAGAATATCTTCGAACAATTGTCCCGTTTGATCGGCTACGCTGAGCCCTGTATCTACTTCGGATGTACCTTGCTCCATGGCACGAACCGCTTGTTTAATTCCAGCTTGAATCTCCTGGATCAATACACCAACCTGACTGGTCGCTTGTTCAGACTGTTCGGCAAGTTTGCGTACTTCACCTGCGACAACTGCAAATCCTCGTCCTTCTTCACCGACACGTGCTGCTTCAATGGATGCATTGAGAGCAAGCAAGTTCGTCTGGCTGGAGATTCCCGAGATGATATTGAGAATATCGCCGATTTCCTGTGAACGACTCTCCAGAACCTCAATGGCAGAAGCGGTATTCTTAACCGACTCGGTAATCAGATTCATCTGTTCGGATACTTGACGGACAACGCTGTTTCCTTGTTGTGAGCGACGTTCCATTTCATACGCTTCATCCGCTACACTTGCGGAGCTGCTGGCAATCGTCTGAATCACGGTAGCCATCTCGGACATGGCACGTGCACTATCCCGGGTTGCCTGTTCCTGGGAACGAATGTTGGAAGTGATTTGTGTAACATTGTTATTAATGGAATCCGCATTCTCGCTGTTTCTTTCGGAAACTTCATATAGTTCTTTGGCAGACTGATTCACTTCTTGTGATGTGATTTGCACTTTAACGATTGTATCGTTGATTTTGCGAACCATGGTGTTGAACTTCTCGTTAACCAGTCCCAGATCGTCCTTACCTGTCGGAATGTTGACATTCAAATTACCCCGACTTACGTCATCAATTCCTTTGATCAAGTGACGGATAGGGGAAAGTGTGTTTTTAACCACAAGGTATTGGATAATCAGGAATAACAGTAAGAAGGCAACAAGGATAATAATGCCGTTCTTGAGCAAAGAGTTCAGTCCTGCGGGCACGGCTGATGCATCTGCATCAACGGCGAAATAAGAGAAAATCTTACCGTTACTATCTTTAATTGGATAAGCAATGGTTGTCCAGGTTCCAAAATCATCGGAATAGAACGTTGTGAACGTTGGGCGATCCGTATTGAGCATTTCTTTCAGCGCATTGGCTACAACGACGGGCTGCTCATACATGTCACCGATATTTACGTTCTCACTTTGAAAAGCCTCTCTTAGGTTGGTCGGCATCGCTACAAGTGATGTTAATCTCTTGCTGTCGCCACCGAGCTCAACACCGAAGATGTAGGCTTGTGCAATGTTGGGATAATATTCCTGCATTTCATCGAAATATGCTCGTAATTTTGTTTGTGTTGCTCCATCATAGCTGCCTTCCGCAATAGCAGCTTGTACCTCGGCAGGATTGATATCTTCAGCCCACTTTTTGGTAATTTGCTCTACCTGTCCATGCAGTTGATCAACAAGAACTGTTTTTTGAAAATAGTAACTGCTTGCGATAAGTGCTACCCCGATGATAATGATATTGGTAAATGAGAGTAACAGATTTTTGGAGAAAAACGACATGCTTTTCCAACTTAATGATTTCACTAAATTCCACTCCTGATCTTCTTTAAATTAAGAAACTTTAGGTTTGCTTTGGTACAGTGAACTAGATCATTCCGTGATCCCCTCCAAAGGAAATTTATGCGACAATGGTCTTGGTTTATCAGTCGCTTTCGTAGAGACTTATGTACCGTATGAACCATAGGTGTCTAATTATTAAAACACATCTATAATTAATATGTCGTATAAAATGTCGTTAAATTGAATAGTTCCGTTAAAACTTTTTTAATATTTTACGTATTTATGGACATATCAGACGAAATATAGGTATTTAGAACTGTTTATTTTAAAATTTCCCATTTTTTAGCTTCATTCTGTATTCTATAACATGGTGGGTAAAAATACATCCTCAAACATTGGAAAAAAGATTGGTAAAGATGCAACAGAAGGCACGGATATACATCGGAAGCGGTTTTATCTATAATAACTACATATGCATTTCTCAAATTATGAGCAGGCGGGGGTTTATAGATGAATCTTAAACAGATAGCAGCAGAGCGTGCGGCAGAATATGTTGAAGATGGAATGAAGGTTGGATTAGGGACAGGTTCAACAGCTTATTATGCCATCTGCCGAATCGGTGAGCGGGTACGTGATGGATTGAATATTCAAGCGGTGGCCACTTCGGAAGCTTCGGACAAGCTCGCCCGGGAATGGGGTATCCCCATTGTTCCCTTTGACCAGATTGGACGTCTGGATCTGACCATTGATGGCGCAGATGAAGTAGATCCCGATTTTAACCTGATCAAAGGTGGCGGCGGGGCTCTTTTGCGTGAGAAAATCGTGGCTGCGAATAGTGACAAATTGATTATTGTAGCAGATGGCAGCAAAGCCGTACAAAAGTTGGGGAAATTTCCGCTACCGGTTGAGGTGGTTCCGTTTGCTTCAGAGTGGACCTTCCAGGCTCTTGAAAAACTGGGGTGTCACCCACAATGGCGGATGGATGGACAGGAACGTTATCTGACAGACAACGGAAACCTGATCGCGGATTGCCACATGGAAGTCATCGATCATGCTGCGGACCTTAATGTTCAATTGAACATGCTACCGGGTGTTGTTGATAACGGACTATTTGTGGATATGGCGAGCGCAGTCATTCTTGCCCATGCGGACGGTAGTATCGAAGAGCTTCATCGTTCTTAATTTGAAAGAGGGTGCTTCCTATAGGTATAAAAGAACTACCCCTAGTGGATGGTGAACTTGTTCTCCGGTGTGTGGAGAAGAAGGATCTGCGCGAACTCTATGAATTGATTTATAGTGATGACACTCCGGAATGGAAGCAGTGGGATGCACCCTATTATCCTCTCGAACACGAAAGCTATGAAAGTTTTGAACAAGGTATGCTCAAACGTATGAACGTTGATCAGAGCGATTCCAAACCTGTGTCGATCCGTATCATAGAATTTGACAGACAAATCGTGGGTACGATCAGCTATTATATAGAAGATGAGTTATCCATGTGGCTGGAAATGGGGATTGTGATATACAGATCTGCCCGTTGGGGAAGCGGAATGGGTACGCGGTCGCTTGTGATGTGGTCAAGTCATTTGTTTGAACATCTACCTCTAGTTCGGGTTGGATTGACCACATGGTCCGGCAATGAACGAATGATGCGGGCGGCTGCAAAAGCCGGGTTGCAGGTGGAGGGGCGAATGCGGAAGTGTCGTATCGTTCGCGGACAATACTATGATTCAATTCGTATGGGAATGCTTCGCGAGGAGTGGGAGCAGAAGCTTTCGTCTAATGCGAGCGGAAATGTAAACAACTGATGGAGGATTATTGAAATGCTGAACACGGAGGACAACCGGGAACTATCTTTACAATTATTTGTGGTTCTTGTTCGGGCCTACAATTCTGTGACTTCACGTTCCAATCGGGACATCCAGAGTCACGGACTGAATACGACAGAATTTGGCGTGCTTGACTTGTTATATCATAAGGGACCACAGGCATTGCAAAAGATCGGTGAAAAGGTACTGATGTCCAGTGGTAATATTACGTATGTTGTAGATAAGTTACAAAATAAAAATCTGCTATTTCGTCGGCCATCCAAGGAAGATCGGCGTGTCATTTACGCTGAATTAACCGAGGAAGGAAGACAATTGTTCACAGAGATATTTCCTCAACATCACCAGGTTATCATTGATGCTTTGGAAGGACTGGACCCTTCAGAGAAAGTGGATGCGATACGGATGTTGAAGAAGCTGGGGTTGGCTGCAGAAGGGAAAACTGACTTGCGTTTATAACGCAGGTCAGTTTTTTTGTGGAGCTCGAAAAGTATAGCAGATACTGGCTGAGTGGCTTGCATGGTTCTACATAATATAGGAAAATTGTTCTATACATGCATAGCGCAAACGCATGCTTATCCAAAGTTAATGTATAATGGAACGGACATATGGAGGGCGGAATGGATGGATAGCAATAAAGTTTCACGTAGAGGAACCTATCCCAAACTGCAAGTTAGCTAACGTCGATCTCATTCCCGAGTAGAGGAGGGCTGCGTCCATGAGTCATCGAGAAGCAGGAGAACACTTACTCCAACAAGCCAGTAACTTGGCTGATAAAATAACGGAGAAACAGTATCTCAGACAGCCCGATTTACTTGAACGATTTGGCGAAAATGGAAAAATGCGAACCAAACAGGATTCGGAGTATAGCTTGAACTATTTGGCTGAAAGTGCGCTCGTACAGAGTCCTGAACTCTTTACGCATTATATTGCGTGGCTGAAAGTTTTACTTGAGGGTTACAAGGTATCGGCAGAGGATCTGGCGATTAATCTCAATCTGATTAAAGAGACATTGGAAGAGGAATTTGACCATCCGTCAAAGGCGCTTCTGCTCGATTATCTGGAGATGGGAATATATAGAACAACACAAACGGAGTCACCTGCAGGTTACATGAATGAATCCATGCCTTATGGAGAGGCTGCTCAATCGTACTTGCAGTGTTTGCTAGATAATGAACGAAAAGAAGCCTTCGAGATCATTGAAGTTCAGTTAGAAGCCGGGGCGACAATTCGTGATATTTATCGATATATCTTTCAGCCTACCCAGTACGAAATAGGGCGATTGTGGCAATGCAATCGGATCAGTGTAGGACAGGAACACTTTTGTACGGCAGCGACCCAGTCATTCATCTCACGTCTCTACTCACGCTGGTTGATGGATAACGGTCAGGATAAAAAGCTGGTTGCCACCTGTGTAGGCAGTGAACAACATGAGATCGGACTACGAATGCTCACAGATGTGTTCGAGATGGAAGGTTGGGATACGTACTATCTGGGAGCGAATGTTCCCAATGGAAGTGTAGTAGAGGCCATAGAGCGCCATCAGAGCGATGTTGTTGCGATTTCAGTTACGATGACGTATCATCTTCATCTGGCCAAAGAGCTGATCCATCTAATTCGTCATCATCCGGCAACGGCACATGTGAAGATTATGGTCGGGGGATATCCCTTTAATATTGATCAGGAGCTGTGGAGAACGATAGGAGCTGACGGTTATGCACCAGGGGCCGATGAAGCAGTTGCCGTCGCAGAACAATTACTGGCTCAGCCAGTTACATGTAATCATCATGATATGGTTAGGGATTAGGAGAGGGGTGATGTGGTGCCTAATGAGAACGGAGAGATACAGAGGCTGCGCAGAACGATTGAGCAGTTATCGGATCAGATGATCCGCAGCAGAGAGCAGGAGGAACGGACGCTTGCGGAATTCTCGGATATGAATAATGAACTGGTCACACTCCAGCGTCTGCTTGCGAAGAACAATATTAGTCTTGAGGCCGCACGCCAGAAAGCAGTAGATGCAGGTGAATCTAAAAGCGCATTTATTGCAGGAATCAGTCATGATTTTCGTACGCCATTAAATGGAATATTGGGGATGGCTGAAATGCTGTTGCTGTCTCCTTTGTCTGAAGAACAGGAGAATTCTGTTTCTGTTATACAGGATGCTGCCAGACTGTTGCTTAAGCTGATTCAGGATCTTCTGGATCTGTCCAAACTTGAGGCGGGGCAGATGCGACTTGAACTGGGGGAAGTGGATCTGCAAGAAACGATACATTATATTGTTCGTTTACTCGAACCTCAAGTCAGAAAGAACCGCAATCAATTATCGGTAGACTTTGACTCCGGAATATCAACTCTTCTGGAAGGGGATTCAACGAGAATTACCCAAGTGCTCATTAATCTGATTCAGAATGCAAACAAATTCACATCTGAAGGTACGGTACGGATACGAGTTGCCCTTATTAAAGATGATGAGATTAGTCAAATGATCCGATTTGAAGTTGAAGACACGGGCATTGGTATCTCGGAAGAAGATCAGAACCAATTATTTCAACCCTATATGCAGACAGAACGAGGCCGTTCGAGTGAGTATGAAGGAACGGGGCTTGGATTATCGATCTGCAGATCGCTCGTTACACTGATGGAAGGTCAGATCGGAGTAGACAGCAAAGAGGGTGAAGGATCAACATTCTGGTTCGAACTTGGGCTTAACAAGAAACAAGGTAATCCGTCCGCTCACGAGTCCGGTCCGCCGTTGTCTGAGCAGATTCAAGGGCAGGCTGTGGAGGATGAAGCTCCTCCCGTATCTATCTTGTTGGCCGATGATAATGTGATCAACCGGCAGCTTGTTATGTTGCAACTCAAAAAGCTGGGAATCACCCAAGTTGACGCTGTCTTGAATGGGGAGGAGGCAGTAGCTGCTTTTCTCAACAAAAAATACAGTTTGATTCTAATGGACTATATGATGCCTTTAATGGATGGCTTGGAAGCAACACGCAAAATTCGCGCGATAGAAATGGATGAAATGCGTCATGCCACCCCAATCATTGCGATGACAGGCAATGTTATGCAAGGGGAGAAAGACAAGTGTAGGGAAGCCGGGATGAATGACTTCATCGGCAAACCGTTCACGTTAGAGATCCTGAGTACGATGATCCAGAAGTGGCAGCAATCGTCTGAATCGACAGAAGTACTGAATATGAGCATCGTACATGAGATTGCCGAATTAAACACTGATGGTGATCGCACACTTCTCGGTATGTTATTGGACATGTATCGTACCGAAACACCTGGCAAGATCGAAGTGCTGCGCAGACATATTGTTTCGGGAGACCATGCAGCTGCAACAGGGGTAGCCCATGATCTGAAATCAGGCAGTTTGAGTCTGGGGATTCGTTATTTATCGACTTTGTTTGCCCAGATAGAGCAGTTTGCCAAGGAAGGGCAATCGCGTAAAGCAGAACCGTTGCTAGATACCTTGTTGCCTGCTTTTCAAGAAGCATGTGCGGCCCTGCAACGAGTAAGTAAGGATTGAACACATTTTAATTAGGAATGAAAGGTAGGACACGTTCATGTTATTCTACGGACTTGGGACACTGGTTCTGATCGTTCTTGCTCTTCTGTGGGCAGGAGGGCTTTATTTTTTCAAAACCGCCATTCGACGTACGCCCAAAACGTTTTTGGTGGATAATCCGAATCTGATGCCTGAACCCGACAATGAGATCATCAGCAGCGCTTCCGATCTGAATTGGCTTGATGCTCAGCCTACAGAAGAGATATCTATTCAATCGCATGATGGATTAAAACTGCACGGTACATGGCTGGGTTCCAATAGCGGGTCTGATCATACGGTTATTCTGGCACATGGTTATTCGGGGAGAGGCAGAGAAATGGCTGGATTCGCCCGGTTTTATGCGGAAAAGCACGGTTATAACGTACTCATGCCAGATGATCGAGGTCATGGACAGAGTGAAGGTGATATCATCGGTTTTGGCTGGTTAGATCGGAAGGATTATGTCCAGTGGACCAACTGGGTGCTGGAAAAGGTGGGTACACAAGGGGAAATCATATTGCACGGCATATCCATGGGAGGAGCAACCGTACTGATGACTGGTGGTGAAGCTCTGCCAAGCCAAGTTAAAGCGATTGTCTCTGATTGTGCGTACACCTCCGTAGAAGAAGAATTGACGTTCCAGTTGAAGCAATTATACAAACTTCCTGCATTTCCGTTCATACCCGTCACAAGTCTGATCTCCAGATGGAAGGCAGGATACTCTTTCAGGGAGGCATCCGCGCTGAATCAACTTGCCAAAGTCAACGTGCCTGTGCTGTTCATCCACGGTGAAGCCGATACGTTCGTACCAACAGAAATGGTGTACAGATTATACGAAGCTTGCCCGACCGAGAAAGAATTGCTAACCATTCCCCGGGCAGGCCACGGCACAGCGTTTCAAGTGGATCGCAATAGATATGAGGCAGCACTGGAATCCTTTATGAAGAAGAATCTTTCGCATCCGGAATTCGCAATCAATTGATTCCCGTATTGTATTATGGGTATTCATTAATGGAACAGATGTGAAAGGAGGCGGAAGATGGCGCGCACACAAAGGAAATGTTCTTACTGTCATGAAGGAATGGCAAAAGACGAGTTTAAGTGCAAATCTTGCGGTAATCTGGTTGCCACAAAGACGGCATTGCCGGAACAACCATACATGACCGAATATGAAGAATCGGTATTGGATCGCTATTCCATCGCTTTGCTTGTACTGATTACGCTTTTTCTCGCTCCGGTGGCCATCTCCATTGGTGGAGTAATGTTATTTAACGACAGTTCATACAAGAGGGATACGGGGAAATTGCTCGTAACAGCTGGATTTGTCATAATGTTCATTTTTATAATCATTCTTTTCGCCGGTAATGGGACGTTGACTTTTAACTTCTAATTGATGGGGGTATCTTGATGGGAAACGAACAATTTGAGGCTGCGCGAAAAGCAGAGGCAGGTTATCATTCCAATTTCTATCAGAATAATGAATTATTCGCCTCTGGTACCTGGATGTCGAGGCCCATGCCTATGGTGATGGATATGCTGGAACGTCTCCTTGCTCACAAGGAGGAACTGCGTGTTCTAGATCTTGGATGCGGAGTCGGGAGACATACGATACCGATTGCACAGCGTCTTGCCCAGACCAACAGTGAAGTCATCGGTGTGGATTTACTGGATGAGGCAGTAGACGGACTTCGCAAGTATGCGAAAGAATATCAGGTTGATCATATCGTGCAGGCAGTGAAAGCAGATGTTGAACAATATGCTGTGGAGCCAAACTATTTTGATTATATCGCTGCTTGTTCTTGTCTGGAACATGTCTCAAATAAGCAAGCCTTCATGGAAGCAATAGACCGGTTACAGGCCGGAACTCGTACAGGGGGCATTCATTGCATTACGATGAGCACCAATGTGGAGGAGAAAGAAATGAATACAGGCAAGGAGATTGAACCATTAATTGAACTGAACTTGTCGACAGTTGAAGCGATCGCTTTGCTGGAGGATGCCTACAAAGGTTGGAATATTCTACTTCAAGAACATGTTACACAGACGATTGAAGAGGAAAAGTATGATGAACCGACACAGTTTCGTTGTGAACTGCTTCGTTTTGCTGTACAAAAGCAATAAACTCTCTGCCGGGATCTGACAATGGACCCGGCATTCTTAATGTCTGAAGGGAGATAGTCAAGGATGAATACATATGTAATAGGGATGGATGGAGGAGGGAGCCATACGCGTGTGGCTGTCGCCGATCAGAACGGGAAGCTTTTATCCTATGTGCAAAAGAGTGGTTGCAATCGCTATCACGATACCAATGCTGAGCAAAATGTGCTGGAGGCTATCGCCGAAGCGATAACTCAAGCCGGGCTCAAGCCGAGTCAGATCGCCTCCATTCAGGCAGGGATGGCAGGCTTGAATGAGCCTGAAGATACAGTTTGGGCTGAGGCATTACTCGCTCGTACGGGGATTAGAGGCAGGATCAGTGCAGTAAACGATACGCGCATCGCACATACAGCGGCCTTCGACGGTGAGCCAGGCATTGTCGCTATTGGAGGGACGGGCTCTTTAATCCTTGGCAGAACGGAACAGGGAGCTTGGCTGCGCAATGATCAGTTCGGACATTACGCGCCGACAGCAGCACGTTTTTTAGCTTACGACACGGTGCATTCCATTCTTGCAGGACGTTATGGGCCGCAGGATCAAGCTTGGATTGAGCAGGTGTTGGCATATTGGAATGTTACCTCAGTGCGAGAGCTCGCTGCGCTGGGGGTAGCCGGTTTTGCCGAAAATAAACAGGCGACCAACCGGAAATTTGGGCAGATGGCGTCTATGGTGACGGAAGCTGCTGCTCGCAATATTCCCCTCGCAGTTAGGGTATGTGACTCGGCTGCTGACACGGCCGTTGTGGGCATCTTGATGCTTGCATCCTGTTTTGAACATCCAACAGTGTCCTTGAATCTTACCGGAAGTTGTCTGAGTTCACCATATATGGTGGAAGCTGTTCAGAAAGGGCTGGATGCTGCCTATCAACCCAATGGAAAAACAATTCAATACATGACTAGCCATCTGCCAGCAGTTGGAGGTGCATTGTTGGATGCATATCAGATGGCGGTGATCAAGGGTCCGGACGACATCTCCACTGTGCTTCAATCAGAGCTGAATCGGCACACGACTTGAACTTTTAGAGGCTAACGACTACAATACGATAACGGAAACAAGCAAGGTATAGGAGGAATCAAGGTGTTAATTAATCTGAAATCACGCATACAGGAGCCGGAAGTGCAGGAACTGTTGTCCTACTCGGTCTTTCCTGATCCGGATCACTTGAACCGTGCGTTGCAACAATATGTAGAGAAGGACGAGCTGCAACTGGCCGGTTACGAAGATGAAGGACAGTTGATCGGTCTGATTGGATATGAGAAGACAGGAACAAGTGAGATTACCATTCATCATATCTCGGTTTTGCCTGAAAACCGCTTCAAAAATTATGGACGTGGTATGATCTCACAGCTGTTGGCAACATACAATCCCGATAGACTGATCGCTGAGACCGAACTGGAAGCCGTCGAGTTTTATCGGAATACGGGGTTCGTGGTGTATAGTCTGGGTGAATTATACCCAGGTGTGGAGCGATTCCGTTGTGTGCTTGAAAAAGAGGAAGATACAGACGAAGAGTAGCACAGAGGCATTTTATTACTTTAAGAAATATATGGATCATAATCATTACAGGATGTTGGATTTAGCAATTAGCTGAGTCGGACGTCCTGTTTTTTTGTTGTTTTTATCATAAAACCAGGAAAAAAGTATTGCTTTAAGAGATTGTTTCATTATAGAATAGTTTCACAGAAGAATAGTTCGCTAAGCGAACTATATTGATTCGGGGAAGGAGAATGAAGAATGAATACACCGGATGCGAAAAGTTTGGTGAACCGCTATTTGGATGCTTCCTTTCTGGTCAATAAGCGGTTCGATACGCGGATACGTGAACAAGTGGGGCAGACCATAACGACCGATCAGTTCTGCGCACTTCGTCTGATTGAAGAGAAACCTTCCTGCACACCCTCTGATCTGGCAGAGCTTCTGTGCATAGGTAAGAGCAGCATTACCGCTTTGGTCAACAAGCTGGTGGATCGCGATTTGGTCCATCGGGCCGGGGATGAACGCGACCGCCGCGTTGTATATCTGACACTGACGGATACCGGACGACAGGTATACAGGGAAACAGAACAGGAAATACAGCAGATTCTGGAGCCGTATTTGGTTCATTTTAAACCGGAAGAGGTTCGAATTTTCATTGAATCTTTTGAGAAGCTTGCAGCTTTGCTAACGCATGAAGGAGGACAGGAGAACGAATGAGAGCGATATTGAAAGCAAGATGGTGGTTAATGGGGCTATGGGTTGCTGTAGCTGCCGTGTTGATGTTTACTGCCCCTAACATGAGTGAACTGATTCGGGAGAAGGGACAGTTTTCGGTTCCTGAAGGGTACTCTTCCACCCAGGCAGCAGCGATTTTGAATGAAGCTGCAGCACAAAAAGGAGAGCAACAGGGTAGCCAGATCGCTCTTGTGTTTTATAACCCGGATGGTCTGGGTACCACGGGAACACAAGAGGCAGAGCAGGCCATTAAGAACTTGGAGGCCGATAAGGAGAAGTTGGGCATTCTGTCCATTCTGGAACCTTTTTCTCAGCCTGAGTTGTCCGAGAAGATGATCTCAGCTGACGGCAAAACCATTCTAACGTCACTATCCATTGATCAGGGAGATCGCACGGTCAAGGAAATGCGGGAAGACCTGAATGAAGCATTGAAGTCCGTCAATGTGGAGCACTACATAACCGGTAAAGGTCTGATTGACGAGGATACCATTGAAAGTTCCCAAGAGGGGCTCAAGAAATCGGAATATATTACAGTTGTCTTTATTTTACTTATTCTGTTCCTGGTCTTCCGTTCGTTTGTAGCTCCTTTTGTACCGCTGCTGACGGTGGGGATCAGTTACATTGTATCGCAACAGATTGTTGCATTCCTCGTGGATGGAGTTGACTTCCCTATATCCACGTTTACACAGATCTTTATGGTCGCAGTCATGTTCGGGATTGGTACGGATTATTGTATCCTGTTAATCAGTCGGTTCAAGGAAGAACTGGCTCATCATGAGAATACGTGGGATGCCATCATTGCCACCTATCGTACTGCGGGTAAAACGGTACTCTTCTCGGCTCTTGCCGTGCTGGTTGGATTCATTGCCATCGGTTTTGCCCAGTTTATGTTGTACCGTTCTGCGGTTGCCGTAGCTGTAGGTATTGCTGTGATGATGCTTGCACTGGTTACCATTGTGCCATTCTTCATGGCGGTGCTGGGCAAGAAGCTATTCTGGCCGTCGAAGGGATCACTTGAACATGCCGAGAGCAAGATCTATGGTGCAGCTGGTCGCTTCTCGCTGAAACGTCCATGGGCTGCACTGCTCATCGTTGCAGCAGTCTGTGTGCCTCTACTGGCAACCTACGATGGTAAACTATCGTTCAACAGTCTCGATGAGATTGGTGAGAAATATGATTCCGTAAAAGCATTCAACATTATCTCTGACAGCTTCGGTCCGGGGGAATCGCTGCCGGGTCAGATCGTCATTCAGAATGATGAAGCGATGGATAATGCGAAGTATATGGCCGTTGCCGAGAAAATTAGCCGGGAAGTAGAGAAAGTAGCCGGAGTCTCTGGTGTCCGCAGTATGACACGACCTACGGGTGATGAGATTAAAGATTTTGAAGTTACACAGCAAGTCGGAACATTATCGGATGGACTGGGTGAAGGCAAGACGGGTCTGGACAAAATCCGTGATGGTCTAAGTGAAGCCAGCAGTCAGCTAAGTAAAAATGAACCACAGTTAAAAGAAGCTGCTGATGGAGCAGGTGAACTTACCAAAGGAACTACCCAGTTGCAATCGGGTATCACGCAGCTGAGTGAGGGACTTGGGCAGATTGAGAAAGGCATTCGAGATGGTTCTGCAGGTGCAGGGGATCTGAAAGCAGGGCTCCAGCAAGCCAAAACGAGTGCAGATCAACTTGCGCAGGCGAACAATCAGTTGCTTGAAGCCTATCGTCAGGCGGGAGCTGGTGTCGCTGCACTGGGGGATGGAACCCGCGAACTGGAGCAACAGCTGAACGGGGTTTCAACAGCTCTAACCAGTCTGTCCGAATCCTTCACAGCACTTGAAGAACGTTATCCTGAATTACAGCAAGATGCTGACTACCAGCGTATCAAAGGTACGATAGGCGAGACGGGTTCTGGTACAGCCCAGCTTGCTCAAGGTTTGGGTCAGATTAAGACCAAACTTGGGGAAGCGGCGGCTGGAATCAATCAGGCCAATGAAGGTTTTGCCTCCGCAGCAGCCGGACAAAAGGCGCTTGCCGATGGTCTGGGCCAGATTGTAACGGGAATCAGTCAGCTTGAGACAGGTCTGAAACAGGCCGCTGATGGTCAAGGAAAAGTCATTAAAGAAATACCTTCCATTCAGAACGGGCTTGGTCAGCTTCAGGGTGGACAGGAGAAAATTCAGCAAGGCTTCTCAGATCTGAGTGGTCAACTAACACAACTGACGGATGGCTTGAATCAAAGTGTCGATGGTATTAAACAGGTATCCGGGGGACTGGATTCAGCGCAGGACTATCTGACACAATTGCAAAATTCACCGGATTCGGATCTGGCAGGCTGGTACGTTCCTGAAGAAGCACTGAGCAACAAAGACTTCACACAGGTATTCGATACGTATCTGTCCCAAGACCGGAAGACGATGACCATCGACGTTATTTTCGCCGAAAATCCATACGGAACAGAAGCCATTGATCGTGTCCCAGACATTGAGGCTGCTGTACATCGTGCGGTACAAGGCAGTACGCTTGAAAAAGCAGACATCGCCATAGGCGGAGTTACCAGTACGTTTGCAGATCTGCAGGAGATCTCGAATAACGACTATACACGTACTGTAATGCTGATGCTGGCAGGCACATTTATTATTCTGGTTGTGCTGCTCCGCTCGATCATTATGCCGCTGTATCTAATCGTTTCCTTATTACTGGCTTATTTCACATCGATGGCGTTAACCGAAGTGATCTTTGTTAATATCCTCGGATTCGCAGGCATCAGCTGGGTTACTCCGTTCTTCGGATTTGTCATGCTGATTGCACTTGGTGTAGATTACAGCATCTTCCTGATGGACCGTTTCAATGAGAACAAAGGCATGAAAGTACAGGATGCGATGTTGTACGCGATGAAGAACATGGGGACCGTTATCCTCTCTGCAGCAGTCATTCTAAGCGGTACATTTGCTGCCATGTATCCATCTGGTGTTCTCTCGATGATGCAGATTGCTACGGTAGTCCTTAGCGGACTGATCTTGTACTCACTGCTATTCTTACCATTCTTCGTTCCAGTGATGGTGAAGATGTTTGGCCGGGCCAACTGGTGGCCATTCCCTAACAAGGAACAGGCGGATTCTGTTGATTCGGATCGGACCATAGGCATGTAATGCATTGCAATGAATCAGGCTCTGCCGCGTTATGCGGCAGGGCTTTTTTCTTTGTTTACCTCTACAGGAAAGCTACAATCTTGTGCAAAAGAAAGGTGCATGCCTAAGGACACCATCCCGCGCCTTGTCGTCCCGCTCATCATAAGATATAGAGCAGTTCATTATTGTTCAGAGAAATCACAGCAGAGAGGGGCGACGGGATGGTATATCGATATGTGGCTATAGGCGATTCATTAACGGTAGGTACAGGAGCGTTGCTGGGCACCGGCTTTGTTCCTTTATATCGGCGAATGGCGGAAATGAATGTCCGTACGTTTGTATCCATGGAAAATATGGGCGTGAATGGACTGACGTCGGGAGAAATGTTACAGATGATCTCATCGCATCCCCGAGTGCGGCAATCGCTGCGTGAAGCGGATATCATTACATTATCCATTGGTGGGAATGATCTGATTCGTACATTTAAAGCAAGTAATGGCATTCCGAATGCCGGAAAAATGACACAGGTGCTCGGAGAAACCCGCAGTAATGTATCCCAGATCATGCGGCACATTCGGCAGTTAAAGGGTAACAGTGAGTATATGGTCCGATCCATCGGATTGTACAACCCGTATCCACAGGCGACGGAAGCTGCATACTGGGTGCGCCAATATAATTCGTTTCTGAATGGAGCCGGATCAGGGAACTATGCGTGTGCTCAGGTCTATGACAGGTTTGAAGGTCGTGAACGTGAACTGTTATTCTGGGACAGGGTGCACCCTAATGCAAGAGGATATCGTGTCATTGCAGAACAGCTGAATCGGACCGGATATTATCCGTTCTCCTAATCTCGAACAGAACTAGACCAAGCAGTGGAGTTCCTTTAAGATAAATAGATGACAGTTCCATTTTGTGAGATAAAGGGGTTAATATTTGGTGCAAAACATCGATTCCGGGTCCCTCCATCATTCAGAGCAGCAACGTATATCCGAAGTGTTGACCTTATATGGTTTAACATCGAACTGGAAAGGCGAGCGTGGAAAGGGTGGAATGAATAATTCTACCTACATGCTCCATGTAGACGGGAATAATTACGTACTGAGACAATATGAAACACATAATGATCCGATGAAAATCACCTTTGAACACGAGGTGCTGGCAGCCCTCCAACGTTCGAACTTTAAGCTTAATACACCTTCACCTGTAAGACGGTTATCTGGTGAGGGAGGTACATTCCTTGCTGTCAAAGATACCCTCACAGGTCACACCAAAATCGTCACTCTGTTTCATTATAGGGAAGGCGTCAATCCGATCTGGCATACGCCAGATCAATTGTTTGGGCTCGGTAAAGCGGCGGGGACCCTGTCTTCTGTTATGGCTACGCTGGATATACGACTTGAACCTGTTTACCCCCCGTACTATCGAATTCAGGATGCGTATCCGCTCTGTTCACCTGAACGATTATTACAGCTGTGCTCATCGCCGCCAGAGCAATTGGTCGCATGTGCGAATGAACTGAAGCAACTTAGGGGTACGCTGCCAGATTTGTTAGAAGCACTGCGTGGAATGGAACAACTGCCGCATCAACTGGTTCATGGGGATGTGAATGCTTCAAATGTGTTGGCAGATCAGCAGGGTGAAATCTGTGCCATATTGGATTTTGAATTTGCCACATGGGATCTGCGGGTAATGGAATTGGCTGTTCCGATGTCTGATCTTCTGACTATGGACAAGAGTGAAGATTGGATGTGGCAGGCACAAGAGGGCTTGATTAAGGGATTTCGGGAACACGTCAGCCTGGAACCAGAAGAGCTGTTAGCGATACCGCGATTGATTCTGCTACGTAGTCTGGATGTGGTCATGCATTTCATCAGTCGCATGTTCGAGGGTACAGATGAGCCGGAAGTGGCTGTTGATCAGATTGTGAAGCTCAATCAGCGGATCGACTGGATGCGTCTTCATGAAGAACGACTGCGTGAGATATTGGTGTATTAAACGGTTTTCAATGAATAAAGTGCACTGAATTCTGCTCATACAAGGGCAGAATTCAGTGCACTTTTATTGGTTTGAAGAGTTATATATGAATATTACAGCGTATAGCGGATGACATTACAATCCACGCTTGCGGAACCAACTGCGGACAGCCCAGCGGCGCTCCTGGCGTTTCTTGTATTTGGGCAACGAGCGATAAACGTTTAAGGATTGCTCATAAGCCTGCTTAGCATCTGCATTGTTGCCAAGTGAACGATGTACCGAGCCGAGCAGATAATAAGCTTCACTGGATGAAGAATGAATCTCCTGAAACTGATGCACGTAATCCAGCGCTTTGTCCCGATGTGTTTCTTTGAAGGCTCCAGCAAGGGTTAGATATGGGCGTCCGTACTTGACTCTAGGGTTGATATCAAGGGCTTGCAAAATATGGCGTTCGCCTTTTTCGATATTCCCCAAATGCAGCTCAGTCGTCCCCAGTGCCTCCCAATACTCAGCCGATTGTTCGTATGGGCGTTCCAGTTCAAGCAATAAAGCATGTGCCTCACTGTAACGTTTGCGCTCAATCAGCAGGCGAGCCAGCTCCAGCTTGGATGACACTTCATTGGGGCTCATCGCAAGTTGTTGCCGAAGCCGGGAGATGTTACGCATACGCTTGAGGGGTTTCGTGAAGCTTGGGAATACGCCAACGTAACGACGATCCAGGAAATACAATATAACGAGTAAGATCAGAATGGCAATGAACGGATTACCTATAATCCGCCACAGAAGGCCAAAGATAAGAAATTTAATAAGCACAAGGTCAACTCCATTTATGATGTAATCGCGTTTCGTACACTTAAAATATACTTCGATTGATCCAGGGGATAAACCCCTCTCCGTTTGCGAGTATGAGTCACATCCGCAGGACCATCCTGGTATCCGGCAAACGAAGTCGTGAGTACCCCGCGGCCGCTTGTTTCGGAACGCAGCTTCACCGGATAATCCATTGAGGTGGCCAGAGGCATGAGCCCTTCAATAATACAACGTCCACCACCAATGACGGGAGCCTCGAAGGTTGCCCGCATATGTACCAGGTCGCTGAGGGCCTTGCCACCGTATTCCTCCGGGACCGTCAGCCTGAATTGAAGGAGGGGTTCCAACAACGTGGTACCTGTTCTCGCCAATCCATCCATAATTCCCATAGGTGTGGCTACGACAAAATCAAGCGGGTGGGTATGCCAGACATGATGTTCCCCTTCTACCAGCGTGATGCGCAGGTCGGTGACTTCCCAACCGAGCATGCCTTGAGACAAGGCTTCGGGTATCCGTCGTTCGACTTCGTTCTGATAACGTACCAGCAGGTGATCGGCTCTTACGGTCGAGGTATAGATCAGACCGCTTCCGCGAGGCAAAGGTTCGATCCTGAAACGGAGGATGGCCCAGCAGGGCTTTGGCATCGTATAGGCAATGTAACCTTCTCCCGCTACACGAGGGGTCTCCTTGTAGATGGCGGATGGTGGATCGAATACGACATCCAATCCGAAACGACTCAGTAACAAGCTGGATAAAATCTCAAGCTGAATGGTACCCATGACCTTGAGATGCAATTCGCGTTCCTCTGGCAACCATTGCAGGTCGAGCAAGGGATCTTCGTCCGTCAACTCCTGCAATGCTGCCACCAGATCGGGGTAACGTGCCGGGTCTTTCCCATGTACTTGCACCGTCAACAACGGCACAGCCATCTGTGGCAGAGGAGGTACACCCTCGGGACTTCCAATTATATCACCCACATGTGTGTCGCTCAGTCCGTAGAGTGCAGCAATCTCCCCTGCTTGAACGGAACCGGTATCCGACCATTTTCGTCCGTCCATGCGGCGAATCTGAGTCACTTTTTCTTCAAGCTCCCGCGTCGAATTATGAATGGTATCCCGATTGTGCAGGCTACCACCATACATGCGGACATAGGCTGTGCGTCCCATCGTGCGATCACGTTCAATTTTGAACACAACACCGGATACGGGGGAGTCCACAGGCTGTGCAGGTGGAGGCAGAAATGCAAGGACCGCATCCAGCAATGCCGTGACGCCGATTCCTTTGCCGGAAGCACCATAACAGACAGGGAACATCTCACCCTGATGCACATATCGCAGAAATGCTTCATTCAGATCCATTTGGGATAACGGAGTCTCCTGAATGTAGGCTTCCATGACCTCTTCGTCCAGCTCGGCAAGGATCTCGACCAGACCAGGAATGGATGGTGTGCAACCTGACAGAGAATCTGGATTCGGATTCCAGAGGGAGTCAATGCCAAGAAATGAATCTTCATGGATACGGCATGTTTGAATTTCGCATGCGAAAGGGGACAGGGTGGAACGAATCTGCTCCATTACAACTGAGGCAGACGCGCCAATCCGATCCATTTTATTAATATAGATGATGGTAGGGATGCGAAGTGAACGAAGGGCATGCCAGATGGCTTCGCTCTGGGACTGAATTCCCTCCACTGCTGAGAGAATCAGAATAGCGCCATCCATCACACGCAGCGTTCGCTCTACTTCGGAGCTGAAATCAATATGTCCAGGCGTATCAATAAGGTCAATGATGGTATTCTTCCAGATCAGAGAGGTCATCGCCGCCTGAACGGATATGCCACGTTCTTTCTCGATGTCGAGCGAGTCTGTGGCTGTTGTTCCATCATCCACACGTCCGGGACTGCGGACGACACCACTTTCGTATAACATATGCTCGGTTGTGGTGGTTTTCCCTGCATCTACATGGGCGAAGATGCCGATATTCCTGCGATTCAATTCGTTTAACATGGAATGTTAAGCTCCTCTGACAACGGAACGCAATGTTTCCGACAAGTAATAATACAGATTATCATACCACATCTGCCATATAGAAGAATATGTGGATATATATGATTAGGACCGGACACCGATGTTCCAGGCGATTTCTATTTTAACGGGAACTGTTCATGGTTCTGCGGTAGGCTGCAGGCGTAGTGCCGGTTAATTTTTTGAATTGACGATAAAAATGGGGCAGGCTGTCAAATCCGCAAGCATCCGCTACGGCGGCCATTGTCTCATCTCCTTGCACCAGATGCTCTTTCGCCATAATGACCCGTCGCGCTAATGCGTAATCCGTCAGAGTCATCCCTGTGTACCTTTTGAAGGCACGACTAAAATGGGCAGGGGATACCGCGGCATACTGGGCCAGTTCATGCAGAGAGAGTCCATTCCGAAGGTTGTCATCAATATGAGAGATCGTGGAAGAGAGCCATGATGGACCCGAAGCGGACTTCCCTGGACTCGCAGGTCCCGCGGCTTCCAGACGTTCCAGAAAAACGAGCAGCAGTTGCAGTCTTAATAGAGCCGCATGGGCACTCAGATGATGTCCAAGCTGAAATTCTTCCTGAATGTCATCAATAAGCGAGGCCACCTTGGTTTGCTCCTCTTCGTTCAGATGTCTCTTATACACCCGTTGTTTGCGACAACGTTCAAACAGGCTCAGTAAGGAAGAAGCAGCACCTCCGGCGGTCGATGCCAGTAATCCCGGACTGAAGAATATTGCGGAAGATGTGACCGGGTTGCCTGCATCAGGCAAGGCTCGGTGTACCGTGCTACCTGGAATGATAAACAGATCTCCTTCCTGCATATTCTCCAGACCCGTATCAATAAAAATGCTTCCCTGACCTCGATATACATAGATAATTTCATGCCAGTCGTGAAGGTGATCCGGCAATTCGCTCTGGGGGGATTTAGTGTCACTGTACACCAGGCGAAAGGGAATACCGGATTCTGCCTGGATAGTTGTACGAACAGGTGAACGCTCCATAGAGGCTCCTTTCCAAACCAACGTCTTCAACGAGATGTTATACCTAGTCATGAGAGAGTATATTTACCGCAATATAAGCAATTTAATTTCCTTTTATTGATGATACAATGAATTTAAAGCGTTTACAATATAAGGGTGCAAGCCTTCGGGCGGCATTCAGAGTGTACAAATAATCGATGAGGTGAGTGTCCATGTCGGCAAGCACGAAACGTCCCAGGTTGAAGCTGAATCTGCTCGGAAGCGATGGTCAGCGCAAGTGCAAGGAGATTATGGAGCGTCCTGTGAAAGTTTTGCAGATCGGAGAAGGTAATTTCTTGCGGGGGTTTGCAGACTGGATGCTTCATGAGAGTGCCAGACAAGGCAAATTCCATGGAAGTGTAGCTGTTACTCAACCACGACCAGGAGGCAAGGCCAAGCTGGAGCAGATTCGCGATCAGGATGGCTTATATACGATGATTACACGTGGACTGTCTCAAGGAAAGCCGGTTGAGCGGACAGAGTTGATCTCCATTTTCTCACAGTGTATCAATCCATACGAAGAATGGGAGGCTTTTCTGAATTTGGCGGAACTGCCTTCACTTGAGTTTGTCATCTCCAATACAACCGAATCAGGATTGAAATATACGTATGCAGACTATATCGAGGGTGAACCCGTTCAATCATTTCCGGGGAAATTAACGGTTTTCCTGCATCAGCGATACTTGAAATTTGATGGTGACCCATCCAGAGGTTTGATTCATCTGCCATGTGAGTTGCTCGAAGGCAATGGTGATGTACTGCGCAGTTGTGTCCTCCGTCACAGTGAAGATTATGGGTATTCGGATGGCTTCCGTTCATGGATTGAGAATCATAATGACTTTCTGAATAATCTGGTAGATCGAATTGTCACAGGTGCGCCAACCCAGGAGGAAGCCGATTCCCTGACGAATCGCTGGGGGTACGAAGATCAATTGATCAATACGGCAGAGCCATATCATTTCTGGGCCATTCAGGGCGATGAATCACTGGACAAAAAACTGCCACTCAAGCAGGCGGGCCTCAATGTACACTGGGTGAAAGATCTGAAGCCTTTTCAGGTACGCAAGGTTCGGATTCTGAATGGTGCACATACGCTGATGTCTTCTCTTGGTATTCTGCAAGGCAAGCAATATGTGAGAGAAACGATGGAAGATCCACATTTTGGCCCATGGATTAGAGATGCTGTGCACCAGGAGATCGTCCCTGCTCTTGATATGCCTGATCATCATCTGGAACAATATGCGGAAGAAGTATTTGAACGTTTTCTTAACCCGTATATTGATCACAAATTGCAGGATATTGCATTAAATACGATCGGAAAATTCAAAGTTCGTGTGCTGCCTACACTTCTGGCCTACGAGCAAAATCAGGGAAGCTGGCCTGAACGTTTAATCCAGGGATTTGCGGGATTAGTGTGTCTTTATCGTCCTGTAAATACGCTTGAAGGCTACAAGGGACAACGACTGAATGGGGAAGCCGTACTTTTGCGAGATGACCCGGATGTTCTAGCTGCTTTAGCTGCACATTGGGAGGGTTATGATTCACTTCATAGGAATCAGGAGCAACTGAGTAACCGAGTGGCGGCCGTGTTGTCGGATACCCTGATCTGGGGCGAAAATCTGGATGCAAGAGAAGGGCTGCGTGCAGCAGTTGTTCGTGAAATCAGTTTGTTGGAAGGTGAAGGGGAATGAACACAACAAGTACAATCAATGACTGGATTGCCATTCAACCACAGGATGATGTGATTATAGCGCTTCGGGATTATGCCAAAGGAGAACGTATTACATTACCGGACGGTGTTTCCTTTACACTGCTGGATGACGTGCCGAAGGGGCATAAGATTGCTGTGCATACCCTGGCGCCAGGTGATGATGTGATGAAGTATGGTTTCTCCATCGGTATTGCCAAGGAGCAGATCGAGCAGGGAAGCTGGATTCATAGCCACAACCTGAAGACCGGTCTGCACGGATTGCTTGAATATGAGTACCAACCGACAACTCAGGTTCAGACGGACATGCCTCCGGAACATCTGCGTTCATTCGATGGTTATTTGCGGCCTAACGGTGAGGCAGGTATTCGTAACGAGATCTGGATTGTGAATACGGTCGGATGTATCAATAAAGTGTGTGAAGCGTTGGCACGTATGGGACAGTCACAATTTGGAAGTCGGGTAGATGGTGTATATCACTTTCCGCATCCGTTCGGGTGTTCACAGCTTGGCGATGATCTGAAGTACACACAACAGTTACTGGCTTCCTTGGTGGAGCATCCGAATGCAGGAGGCGTGCTGGTCATCGGTCTGGGCTGTGAGAACAATCAGGTTGATGAATTCCGTGAATGTATTGCTCCGGAATACCGAGGCAAAGTACGGTTTCTCAAAGCACAGGAAACGGATGACGAGCTTGAGGAAGGGCTTCGACTGATGGAAGAACTTGTGGAGATCGCTGAACATGAACAACGTCAGCCGCTTCCGCTCAGCAAACTCAAAATTGGCTTGAAATGTGGAGGCTCTGACGGGTTATCCGGCATAACAGCTAATCCGCTGGTTGGTTCCGTTGCGGATATGCTGGTTGCTGCCGGTGGAACGGCCATTCTGACTGAAGTTCCTGAGATGTTTGGTGCAGAGACGATCTTAATGAACCGGGCTGCCAATGAGCAGGTATTTCAAGATTTGGTGGACTTGGTGAATGGCTTCAAGCAATATTTTGTGAACCATGGCCAGAACATTTATGAGAATCCTTCACCTGGGAACAAGGCTGGAGGCATCACGACGCTGGAAGAAAAGTCACTTGGATGTACGCAAAAGGGAGGACGTTCTTCGGTAGTCGACGTTCTGCGTTATGGCAAACGTGTGACTCAAACCGGTCTCAACATTGTGGAAGCACCCGGTAATGATCTGGTGTCTGTTACCGCACTATCTGCGGCCGGTGCACATATAGTACTCTTCACCACAGGACGTGGAACTCCATTTGGAGGCCCGGTGCCTACTGTTAAGATTGCGACCCAATCCGATCTGGCGAATCGCAAAAAACACTGGATTGACTTCAATGCTGGCCAGTTGTTGGAGGGGCGGACGATGGACGAGGTAAAAGTACAGATGTTCAGCCAGCTGATTGATATTGCTTCAGGACGGTCACATACACTCAGTGAGCAGCATGGATTCCGGGAGATTGCCATATTCAAGGATGGCGTGATTCTCTAAATCCAGTATGGATGGAAGTCGTTATCGTGTGGGAATCGTCATATCGTGGAACGCAGCCCATCCCGGTTGCATCTGTAACAACCGGGATGGGCTTTATTTAGATTCCAGGGATGCCAAGTGCTTTCGCGATGCTTGATAACGCGACTGGCGAAGCATGTTGCTGCAGTTGGGTAACCAGCAGTTCACGAGCTTCTGCGACGCTGCCTTCAAATGGCTCAATGCCATGACGTTTCATCCATTGACCAGCAGTCTCATATGCAGAGCTGTTCCAAGCGACTTTACCTTCTGCGAGACCTTCTTTTTCTTTGGTTCCACTAATCACAATGGCTGCGCAGCCCTGAAGGTCCAGAAGACCGCGGTCAAATGTCTTCTTGTCCTCTTTTGCTCCATAACCGGCCTGTGATCGCAAGGCGCGTCCATCGATGCCTTCCTGTTCTTCAATCAAAGAATATAGTTTGGATGCTTCTCGTGATAGTAGACCCGCTTCATACTGTTCCTCAATGCTTCTGGAGTCGGCAAGTAGTCGGTGTACCCAAGGGAAGTATTCGCGCGAGACGAGAAGCGCTTTCTTTTTAACGAACTTTCCATATGCAGCAATGCCCTCTTCAGCCAGGCTTGAACGCCATAACCAGGGATCCAATTCATCATCCTTGTGCCAATGTTCTTTGGGTGTTAATGATGACAGTGAAGGATATTCGGCAAATAGAGGGGCCAGTGGGAGCAATCCAAGAGAATGGATTCGCTGTACTGCTTCTTCGTACGTTACAACAGGTTCATATGTCATGATATAAGCAAGCTCCTTTTAGTGTGTAGTTAGGCTACGACTTGGTTGAAGCAAGGTATTTCTGGCTCACTTCCTCGGCGTGCAGACGAATCTCGTTGCGAAGTTTGAGGGGTTCGATCACTTCGGCTTCACGTCCCAATCGGTAAAAGAATCGTACGGCCCAGTCCCATTCCCCTGGTGGACAAAGGAATGATAATTCCCAGAGATCCGGGGCAATTTCAGTCATCTTTTCACCAATATGCTCGTCCTGTTCAGCTTCAATCATTCCTCGATAACTCAGTTGTGCCTTAACCAGGGTCGGCGGCTGTTCTGGAGATTGCGGCCTGCTCCGCTGTTGCTGTGCCTGTTCGTTCAACTCCTGTGCTTCCTGTGGCTCGATCGCCTTAACATCGATAATTCGGTCGACCCGGAACAGACGTGGTTCACCGTGTTCCACAGAATACGCTTCACAGTACCAGAAGCCGGAGGAAGCATAGACCCGTGTAGGACAGATATGTAGCCATCTCTCACGAGATGCGGAACGATACAGCACACTCAGCCATCCTTGTTCAGGTATGCAGGCTAGCAAGGGGTCGAGGTGATGCAGGATGTAATTGCGGCCTGGGATGTGATGATTCAGTTGTTTGAGCATGGGATCCATTCGGGCCATGATATCATCTGGAATGATAGCCTTAACTTTGTTCATTAGTGTCCAGCGTTTCTCGTGAAAAGGCGTATCTGCGTAGCAGCTCAGGCCCTCAAGAGCAAATATGAGCGTCGCAGCCTCTACCGGGTCCAACTGTAATGGGGGCAATACGTACCCCTCCATAAGTCTGAAGCCGCCCCCCGGCCCGGAAATGGCAATAATGGGTACATTCATCTCGGAGAGGGACTGGATATCCCGGAGAATGGTGCGACGGGAAACTTCAAATTTCTCGCCCAATGAGTGTGCCGTTTCGTGACCATGCTGTAATGCCATAACGATGGCGGCAAGCCGATTTGTTCTGTTCATGTCAGCCACTCCGTTTCGATCTTTGCGCCGCCGGAACGTGATGTCGAAGTTATATTACTATTGTAACAGCCTATAAGTGACATCATGAGTGTCACCAATATTTCAGCGGTATCCTTATTCTGCAATTGATCAGCTGCATGGTTCACACAAGCAAGTTCCGGCGGGCTTCGTTAAAATGTGTTTCTCGTCCAATTCGCTTTGCATACTGATATTTCCTTCTATCAAAAACACGACAGATCATGCCAAAAACCCGTATCCGATGTAGACAGATACGGGAAGTAGCAGCTTTTGGCTTGCAGAAGATGATAAAGGTCTGAAATCTATACCAATATCCTCAATGAAGACAATAACAAGTGTAAAAGAAAATAATATGTGACACTTTGTATCACGGTATATACCGAATAACTTATTTCATTTCGAGCAGTTGTACTCCGCGGGCTTCAATCTCAACACTTCCCGAAAGCTCGCGATCAGTGAGCAGATCATGTGCCTTAGCTGTACCCAGATCATAGGATTGCGTGGAAGCATTATGGTTCATGACGAACAGGTAGGGTTTGCCGTCTTTGGTTCGTGCACTTACTTCAACACCTTCCGGTGTCGCCAGCAGGGACTCTACATTCTTGGCTGCTGCAAGCTGTCCCAGCAAACCATCCAGGAAACGTTCATCCGGGTCGGATGCAACGTACCAGGCTTCACCTTGACCAAAGGTGTTACGTGTCACAACAGGCATGCCTTTATAGAAGTCGTCTCCATATTCTGCGATGACTTCGGCTCCTTCACTGTGCAGCAGGTCACACAGCATGCCGCAGCCATACTCTCCTTGAAGATCGCCGTAGGCTTCTTTGAGGACAATGCGGTTTTTTTGCTCAGGCAGCAGGGCATCAATCTCTTCCACCCAGATTCCGAGCAACTTACGGAGTTCTCCCGGATAACCACCGGTTGTCACGAGATCGTTCTCATTGACAATACCGCTGAAGAAGGTCGTCAGGAATGTTCCACCTGCTGCAACATACTTCTCCAGTTTGGCGGCAAATCCTGGTTTGACCATGTAGAGGACAGGGGCAAGAACGATGTCGTATTTGCTAATATCCGTATCCACACTGACGATATCCACCTGGATGTTACGGCGGAAGAACGCTGCATAGTATTTATGGATCTGATCCACATAGTTGAGGGCAACCGTAGGTCCGCTTGATTTTTCGATGGCCCACCAGTTATCCCAATCGAACACAATCGCTACTTTGGATTCAACAGTAGCACCCAGCGTAGTGTCGCCAAGGATCTGTAACTCCTTGCCCAGCTCAGCAACTTCGCGGAATACACGTGTATTCTCGTGACCGGCATGCTCAATAACTGCACCATGATACTTCTCACAGGCACCGATGGAGCGGCGGAGCTGGAAGAACATGATGGTATCTGCCCCGTGTGCAACAGACTGGTAACTCCATAGACGCATGACGCCAGGACGTTTCAATGAATTATACGGCTGCCAGTTCTGCTGACTTGGTGTCTGTTCCATAAGCATGAACGGTTGACCATCTTTCAGACCACGCATGAGATCATGAGCCATTGCCGTGAAGCTGACGGGTGTGGCGAGACCGGGATAGCTGTCCCAGGAGACAATATCCATGTATTTTGCCCATTTGAAATAGTCCAGTTGCTTGAAGAATCCCATCAGATTGGTTGTAACGACAGAGTCCGGAATATGTTTTTTGATTGCATCGTATTCCAGGCGGTAACAATCCAGCATGCTGTCGGAGTTGAATCGGGAGTAGTCCAGCGAGATTCCCTGGAATGTTGAATTATTGTTACCCCAGTGTTCGCTCAAGTTGCTTGGTAATACAATCTCATCCCAATCGTAGAAGGTATGTCCCCAGAAATTAGTGTTCCATGCTTTGTTGACCTGTTCCAAAGTCTGATAGCGCTCTTTCAGATATACGCGGAACGCTTTCTCACAGTTGTCACAGTAACAGTCACCGCCATATTCATTGGAGATGTGCCATACGAGAACTGCGGGGTGATCCTTGTATCGTTCGGCCAGTTTATCCGCAATTTTCTCGGAGTATTTACGATAGGTCGGGCTGTTGGGACAGGAATTATGCCGCCCACCGAATTTGCGTTTGCGTCCATCGGCATCCACACGAAGCACATCCGGATATTTCTTCGCCATCCAAGCCGGATGAGCAGCGGTGCTCGTTGCAAGGCATATATAGACGCCACTCTCATAAAGACGATTAATCAGCTGGTCGAGTTCCTCAAATTGATAAGTAACTTCATCAGGCTGAATCAGTGCCCATGAAAATACGTTGATTGTCGCGATATCAATGCCTGCCAATTGGAACATGCGCAGGTCTTCAAGGTGGGTTTCGTGATCCCACTGTTCCGGGTTATAATCGCCCCCGTAGAACATTTTGGGTAGTTTGCTGCTAATCAATGTGTTCACCTCTTGTATAAGAATAATCCTATATTATATGATACATATGACTTTTAAAATATAATAAAAGTAATGGCCTATATAAGAATATGGAAGTATATTATGGCTTGAATCCAAGGAGGTATATCGTGTTTATCTCACCCCGACATCAACGATATTTCATGACATCACGTGATCAACCCCTGCCCCTTTATATTGAGAGCCTTGGTTATAACGGCAATCAGGAGAAGGTGTCCAGACCTGTAGGGTACCCGTGTTACCACTGGCTTCAGACTGTGAAAGGAGCCGGGGAATTCAGGTTTGCCGGGTCTACGATTGTACTGGGGGAAGCATCCGGTATTTTGCTGCCACCTAATGAGCCACATGAATATGTGCGGTCCCAGGGGGAGTGGGAGACATTTTACATTACATTTGGGGGTTCGCAGTGTCCGGCAATCATGGAGTCACTTGGACTGGGTGAAGCGGCGTTCCATCAGTGGGAGCCGGGCAGCGCGCTCAACAACTACGGCCAGGAAGTACTGGATTCGTTCAGCAGTGATCAGGATTTGTCGGGACTCGAAGCATCAGCGGATATATACCGATTTCTGATTTTACTCAAAAAACATGGCATGACGGGCAATCGTTCTTCGATCTCACATGCCGTGGAGAGGCTCGCTCCGCTCATTGCATTCATGGAACAGCATTACGCGAATCCCGAGATTGGTCTCCAACATATGGCTGACCTCACGGGGATCTCATCCAGACATCTGAACACTTTATTTAAACAATCCTTTGGTATGACCGCTTATAGTTATTTCATTCTGCTGCGTATTCGCAAAGCCAAGGAAATCATGACCGCAGACCACAGACCTACGATCAGGGAAACAGCGGTCAGGGTAGGGTTTCGAGATGCAAGCCATTTTGTAGCAACCTTTCGCAGGATAGAGGGAGTCACGCCTGAACAATTTCGGAACTTGTACTAACCTGTACCCAATTGAACAAAAAGTGATGCCAGGAAGGTATTGATGCGGTAGGGTCATTGCCGTTATGATGGTATCGATTCCTGAGATTCGAAAACGATTAAACGGATCCGTGTATCCGTTATACTTAGAGAGGATGATTGAAGATGACAACAACGATACCCTTATGGGATCATGCTGCACCTTATGCAGCCCAAGGACATGAAGACGAGATGCCACATTTGATTCCATTTATTCAGCCTGGTTCCGAGAGCGCTGTCATTGTGTGCCCAGGGGGTGGTTATGGATTTTTGGCGGATCATGAAGGTGCTCCAATAGCCGAACTGTTGAATCGTGCGGGAATAAGCGCATTTGTCCTGAAATATCGCGTAGCACCTCATCAGCATCCTGCGCCAATAACAGATGGCCAGCGTGCCATACGTTATGTTCGTGCTCATGCCGAGCAGTATGGCATCAATCCTTCCAAGATTGCGGTACTTGGTTTCTCCGCAGGCGGACATCTTACGGCAACACTGGGAACGCTGTACGACGAGGGGCAGCCGGATCATGAGGATCTGATTGAACGCCAAAGTTCACGCCCGGACCGGGTTATTTTGTGTTATCCGGTCATTACGATGGAGTCTTATGGACATGCCGGTTCCCGTGAAAATTTGCTTGGATCAAATGCGTCTGCCGAGCAGATCAAGGCATTCAGTGCGGAACAACAGGTGAGAGCGGATGCTCCAGAAGCATTCATCTGGCATACCAGCGATGACCAGGCAGTACCTGTGGAGAATAGCTTGCGTTATGCACTTGCATTGGGCGAGCATGGGATTCCCTATGACTTGCACGTTTTTGAGAAAGGTTCACATGGTCTGGGATTGGCTGAGGATAACCACGCGATTCGGGTATGGTCGGATCTGTGTCTCACATGGCTCAAGAATCAAGGCTGGTAATTTTTCTGGCTGGTAGCAAGTGAACGGTCCTGACTAATCGAGTAATCCGTATATTAGCGCTTTGAAGCGAAGGAGAAAATAACGATGAAATTGCAAAAAAACGACAAGCTTTTGTTTATCGGAGATTCAATTACGGATTGTGGTCGGGAACATCCTGTAGGTGAAGGCAGCTCAGGTCTGGGCCATGGTTATGTTGCACAAGTCTATGCACTATTGCGGTCCATCTATCCGGAATTGATGTTGCGTATCCAAAATGTGGGTAATGGTGGAAATACGATCCGTGATCTGAAACAGCGCTGGGATCGTGATGTGCTGGACCTTAAACCGGATTGGCTGACGATCATGATCGGTATTAACGATGTATGGCGTCAGTTTGATAACCCGTTGTCAACAGACTCACATGTGTTTCTTGAAGAATATGAATCCACATTGCGTGAACTGGTAGCATCCGTTCGTCCAAACCTGAAGGGACTGGTATTGATGTCCCCTTATTATCTGGAGGCCAACCCGGAAGACCCTATGCGGGCAACGATGGATATATACGGAGAAGCAGTTCGCAGGGTAGCGAGTGAGTATGATGCAGTGTATGTGGATACACAGGCTGCATTTGCTCCATTTTGGGATCATTTCTATACGTCTGTGCTGACTTATGACCGTGTACATCCAGATGCAACAGGCCATATGGTACTGTCCAAAGCATTTCTGGATGCCATCGGGTTCGAATGGTCAGGCGGCGTCAAATCTTAAAAAGGACGTGATGGCATGAGCAACGTAACCGTAGCAGTACACATCCCGGCATTGCTGGGGGAAGGCCCGAGCTGGGATGCAGAGAACAATCGATTATTGTGGGTAGATATTGAAAGTTTTAAGGTGCATGTGTATGATCCGGCTACAGGGCAGGATCAAGCTTATGATGTCGGTGAACATGTCGGCGCTGTTGTTCCATATCGTGGTGACGAAGTTCTGGTTGCTTTACGCAGTGGATTCCATACATATCACCTGCTTACGGGTGAGCTGCATGCCATTGAGGACCCCGAACAAGATAAGGAAACCAATCGTTTTAATGACGGCAAATGTGATGCACGAGGTCGCTTCTGGGCAGGCACGATGAGCTTGAATAATGAGAGCAAAGCCGGATCTCTGTACTGTTTGGAGCAAGGGCAACCCGTTCGCACAATGGTACAAGGTGTATCCACATCCAACGGCTTGGGCTGGAGTCCGGATCGGCAGACCATGTATTACATTGATACCCCGACACGTTCCATTGACCGGTTTGATTTTGATCTCGCAGCAGGTACGATACAGAATCGGACAAGCGTTATTCACATACCGGAGGAATTCGGTTTTCCGGATGGGATGACAGTCGATGGTGAGGGCATGCTGTGGGTTGCCCATTGGGGTGGAGGAAGAGTCACTCGCTGGAACCCGGATACATCAGAACTGTTGCAACAGATCGAGGTGCCGGCAGATCAGGTCACATCCTGCTGTTTTGGTGGACCGGATCTCGAAGATTTGTACATTACAACAGCACGTACTGGCATTAAGGAAGAACGTCTGAAGGAGACACCGGAGGCTGGCTCGCTTTTTGTCATCAGACCTGGGGTTAAAGGCCAGGAGACTCACGCTTATGGTAGCCTGAAGTAACATATGAAAGTCGAAAGATGCTGTTCTGACAGCATCTTTTTTTGTTGTGTAAAAAAGATCAAACGCTGAAAATATTTTACAAAAATCGGAATTTCGACAGAGGGGTTTGAGGATTGCCAGCGAATGTTATTTATTGAAAGTATTATCCAGATAACCACGAAATAAGAACAATTATGTAAGCGCTTAAATATTGGCTGAAAGGAGGTGAGGCTTCTTGTATAAAGGGATGCATTGATTCGTCTGGCACGCCATCATCAGCACGATGAGACAGCGGGGATAGACCGAAATGCAGTATCGAAGTTGAAGAGGAGGATAAGTTGATATGAGAACGTTTATGGGGAAATTGAGAATAATGAGCCTAACGGTTGCCGTGGTAACGGCTTCGCTGGGAGGTCTTACTGGGACTACGGCAGCGGCACCGAGTGAAGCCTACGAGTGGAAAAACGTGGTGACTGGTGCAGGAGGCGGGTTTGTACCGGGTATTATTTTCAATGAGTCGGAAAAGGATCTGATCTATGCCCGTACGGATATCGGGGGAGCATATCGCTGGAATGCAGCTGACGAGAGCTGGATACCGTTAACGGATTTTGTCGGCTGGGATGACTGGAACAAAAACGGTGTGGACGCACTGGCTACGGACCCAGTTAATCCCGATCGGGTGTACATGGCAGTTGGGACGTATACGAATTCGTGGGACCAAAATAATGGCTCCATCTTGCGCTCTACGGACCGGGGAGATACATGGCAGACCACAACACTCCCGTTCAAAGTTGGCGGCAATATGCCAGGACGTTCAATGGGAGAGCGTCTGACTGTGGACCCGAATGATAACAGCATCCTGTATTTTGGTGCACGAAGCGGCCATGGACTCTGGAAAAGTACCGATTACGGTGTGACATGGAACGAAGTCACAAGCTTCCCGAATCCGGGGAACTATGTACAAGACCCTTCGAATGAATACACAAGTGACATCGTAGGTCTGGCATGGATTACGTTCGACAAAACAACAGGTTCTGCAGGGCAGGCAACCCAGACGATCTATGTGGGAGTTGCTGATAAAGCGCAAAGCGTATATCGCAGTACGAATGGTGGCTTGACCTGGTCAGCTGTCGCTGGTCAACCTACAGGTTATATTCCACATCATGGTGTGCTGGATGCCGATGGCAGTCTTTATATCACGTACAGCGATGGTGTAGGTCCGTACGATGGGGAAAAAGGCGATGTGTGGAAGCTGAACACCTCAACAGGTGTCTGGACTAACATCAGCCCGATTCCAAGCAGCAGCACGGATAATTATTTTGGATATGGCGGGTTGGCTGTCGATGCACAGAATCCAGGTACATTGATGGTTGCGACATTGAATTCCTGGTGGCCGGATGCTACTTTGTTCCGCAGCACCGATGGTGGAGCGACGTGGACACGCATATGGGAATTCGAAGGATATCCGAACCGGAAATTGCGGTATACACAGGATATTTCGGCAGCCCCATGGCTCACCTTTGGTATTACTCCTGCCCCACCCGAACTATCTCCAAAACTGGGTTGGATGATCGGTGACCTGGAGATTGATCCGTTTGATTCGGATCGCATGATGTATGGAACCGGTGCAACCATTTATGGAACGAAGAACCTGACGGACTGGGATGACGATAAAAAAATCAATATTTCAGTGATGGCGAAGGGTGTTGAGGAGATTGCCGTACTGGATCTAATCAGCCCGCCAAGTGGTGCACATTTGTTAAGCGGGGTGGGGGATGTCTCGGGATTCCGTCATAACAATCTGGATCAGGCTCCATCTACCATATTTACGAGCCCGAACTATTCTTCCACAGAAAGCTTGGATTTTGCCGAGTTAAGTCCGAATACGATGGTTCGTGTAGGTAAAGCAGATTATGCTGCTGATCCAAATGCGAAATCCATAGGTTTGTCCAGTGATGGAGGCACAACTTGGTATAAAGCCAATGCAGAGCCTGCCGGCACAACCGGAGGCGGTACTGTAGCCATCTCTGCGAATGGCAATCGACTGGTGTGGAGCACGTCAGACAAAGGTGTACATTATTCAACGGGTGGCAATTCCTGGACAGCAAGTACGGGGATACCTGCACAGGCGAAAGTGATATCCGATCGCGTCAATCCTAATACATTTTATGGGTTTTCGGCAGGGAAAGTCTATGTGAGTGTAAATGGTGGTGCTTCCTTCACGGCATCGCCTGCGACCGGACTTCCGATTGAAGGAAATGCAGATCTGGATGCCGTTCCGGGTGTTGAAGGTGAACTTTGGTTTGCAGGAGGAAGTGAAGAAGAAGGCCCTTACGGATTATGGCATTCCACGGATTCGGGAGCGACATTCACGAAGCTTGCCAATGTAGAGGAAGCAGACAGTATCGGATTTGGTAAAGCTGCTCCTGGACAGAGTGTTGTCGCGTTATACACGGTTGCACAGATCGATGGAACACGTGGATTTTTCCGCTCCGATGACGGCGGGGCCAATTGGGTACGGATCAACGATGATCAGCATCAGTATGCTCGTGTAACAACGATTACGGGTGATCCGCGTCTGTATGGAAGAGTATATCTTGGAACGAATGGTCGCGGAATTCTGTATGCTGACCGTGTGGGAGGTAACAATGGCGGAGGAGATGGAGGGGGTTCAACCCCTGTGACCAACTCGGTGATTACACCGGTATCAGCCGAATTTGATCGCAAAGCTGGAAATCAGGCTGATATTCCCGTCGCGTTAACACTGAACGGGAATACACTTGTATCCATTCGCAACGGGAATGCAACGCTGGTTTCAGGTACAGATTACACGTTAACAGGTAATGAGGTTGTATTGAGTAAAAATTACCTGTCTTCACTGCCGAATGGCGCTGTAGCATTAACTTTTCAATTTAGTGCAGGCAATCCTGCGACCTTGAATCTGCTCATCAAAGATACGACAGCTGCACCTGCTGGAACGATACGCATTGAGATGTTTAATGGCAGCACTTCAGCGACGGGCAGTTCCATTAATCCCAAATTCAAACTGACAAATACGGGGACTACAGCACTAAATCTGTCCGATGTGAAAATCAGATACTATTACACCATTAATGGCGATCAGCCTCAGAGCTTCTTCTCTGACTGGGCGACTGCCGGAAGTGATAATGTAACAGGCACTTTCAGTACACTCAGTCCGGTGCGGACGGGTGCTGACCACGTGCTTGAGATCGGATTCAAATCTTCCGCTGGAACACTGAGTGCAGGGCAGAGTACAGAGATCCAGACCCGGTTCTCCAAGAACAACTGGACCAACTATACACAAACGGATGATTACTCTTTTGCAGGTAACCAGACTTTCTATGCCGAATGGTCCAAAGTGACTGGGTATATAGCCGGAAGTCTTCAATGGGGCATCGAACCTTAGGCCACCGGTCAAACATAATAAATGAATGAAAAGGGAGTTCTGAGTCGCCAAATGATTAAAAGGCGATTCAGGGCTTCTTATTTTGTCGAAATATAGTGTAAACTATAGAGAGTTACCATTGCTTATACGATCGTTTTAGGATATAAAAAGATGTACAATTATTTTAAAATTAATGTAACCGCTAACACTGGGAAGTGTTTATAACCGATATATAATAGTTGGTATAACCTGTACAGATATAGAGGAAAGATTAGACAAGGGGGTCGCGATCATGAACCGGTTGTGCAAGGTGCTGATTGTTGACGATGAGTTTCTGGTAAGACAGGGCATAAAGCACCATATGAACTGGGAAGCCGAAGGATTTATCATTGTGGGTGAAGCTTCTAACGGTGAAGAAGGATTACAGCAGGTGGACCTGTTAAAACCGGATATTGTGATTACCGACATTGTCATGCCTGTCATGGATGGCGAGACTTTTGTCCGCACACTAAAAGCCAGTAATCCACAGATTGAAGTGATTGTTCTTAGCAGCTTCAGTGAATTTGAGTATGTACGTTCGACGCTTCAGCACGGGGCAGCAGATTATATTCTGAAACCCAAGCTGGATACGAATGAATTATTGCAGGTCCTTCAACGAACAGCAGGTAAAATTCAGGAGTTACAGTTCGAGCCGTCGCACGATGGCTGGAGACTAGGTCAACTGATGGAGAAGATGCTGTCCGGATTTACACTGGATGAAGATAGCGATATGCCGATGATTCGAGACACCTTTCCGCATGAATCCTTTCGCTTGCTTGTGTACAAACCCATGAATGCTGAGGGAAATCCACTGAAGCTGGATCAGGAACAGCTCGAAAACAGGCTCCGCAGTGATCTGCCTGAAGTGGAATGTTCAATGGTTCCGGCAGAGGGCGCACTTCCCATCATGCTTCTTAATGTCGATCCTGCGAGAGATGAATGGATGGTTGAACGCATCAGACAGCTGGCTAATGAAAATGCAGCAGGACAGGGCAACCCTGGTTGGGTACTCAGTGACAGCTTTACTTCATTTGAAAAGATGGGCATCGTATACCGTGAACGCCTGATCAAGCTAATGGAATATCGCTTCTATTATAAGGATCGACCCATTCTGGTGTATGGTGAACTTCCGCCGATGCATCCGGCAGGTTACCAGTTCAATGTGAACATGTTTTTGCAGCATGTAAAACGTAATCGGGTCGAAGCGGCAAGAGAGTACTTGCAGGATCACGCGGCAACTCTCGGGCGTGATTATATCGCCGATGTGTTTGAGATCAAATCATTTCTTGGTAACTTGATCTTCAACGTAACGATTACCCTCGCGGATATGGATGTTCAGTCTGCCGGGCTTGAAGAGAGCAAATATACGTATTTTAAAAATGTGGATGGGGCTTCGAGTCTGAGTGAAGTCATGGCTGTGCTTGATCAATTCATGACGGAAGTTCAGGAATGTACCATCGGTACAGGTGGAAAACGAAGTGATCCGAATATGAAGATGCTGCTGGATTATATGCATGAGCATTTTGACCAGCCACTCGGGCTTGCTGAAGTAGCCAAGCACTTTCATTTTAATCCATCGTACTTGTCCAGTTACTTTTCATCTCACAAAAAAGAAGGATTCAATGAATATTTGAATAAAATTCGGATTGAAAAAGCCGAGGAATTGCTTCGGTCCGATGATGTAACGATCTCGGAGATCAGCAGCATGGTAGGGTATTCCGATCATAGTTACTTTTGCAAAGTGTTCAAAAAATTCACCGGATCATCACCAAGCCGATACCGGCGCAAATTCTGGGCATAAAGTCAGAAGGATAAGATCATGAAGAAATGGATGAACAGATTATCTCGTCTCGGATTATTTCCCAAGTTGTTTCTGGTTATGGTTGTCAGTATTGTTCTCGTCTCTGTACTCATCTTGTGGACGACCATTCACATGTCAACCAATCTGTTCACCGAGACGTTCAGTATCACGAACTCGAAGGTACTTAATCAGATCAAAACGAATTTTGAATCGTTTAACGAGGCCATTGCTGCCGTATCCAATAATGTGACTCAGAGTGGAGCCATTCGAGGATTCCTGTCTGAAGGAGATGCGGATTCCCTCACCATGGCCAAATCCTTCTATAATATGCGGGAAACGATGGACCGTGTTCAATCGATAACGGAATCGTATGAAGTAGGGATAACGATTATTGGGATCAATGGGCGGAGTTATTCCACCAATCGTGCTCACCTTGAGATGTCAGTGGATGAATTGAAAGAGGAACCGATCACGGTGGAAGCCGCTGAGACGCCGAGTCGTCTTATCTTTGATGATTACCAAAACGATGCAACGGTCGGAAGCCAGCAGATGATCTCTGCCACGAAAGCACTGACGGATCGAACCCGCAGCCGAATATATGGTACGCTCTATGTCACCATGAGAGAGGATGCGTTCCGTCAGTTCTATGCCAGCTTTACAAGTCGAGGCAATGACGTGGTCATTATGAACGAAAAAGGTGAGATTGTATCTTCGAATCGTGAAGACTGGATTGGGACAACTCAGCTGGAATTGCTGTCCTATGCCCGAGAAATGAACAAAACGTCTCCGAGAAGCATCAATGCTCGTGTGATGGATCAGGATAGCGTTGTTCTATCGGAGTATTTACCGTTCTATCGGTTTTACATTGTCAATGTCGTGGATAAGGATCTGGCGATGGGTCAACTCATCGACATGAAGACGGTTGCCCTGATCTGTGCAGCAATTGTTGTAGGGGCTCTTATTCTGGTATTTCTCATCACCAGCCAGATTACCAAATCCCTGCGCAGACTTGTGAAACAGATGTCCAATATTACGAAAAGTGATCTGGACAACTATATTCCGGTGAGTGGAAGCTACGAGAGCAGGCAGCTGGGCCATGCTTACAATTACATGCTTGATGAACTGCATGATTATGTGGATCAGTTAGTACAGACCCAGCATGAACAACGTAACGCAGAACTTGCAGCTTTACAGAGTCAGATTAATCCTCACTTCTTGTACAACACACTTGCTTCTGTCAAAGTTTTGGTGCAACAAGGTAACAAGGACAGGGCAGCGGAGACCATTAATGCGCTGATCGGATTGCTACAGAATACGATTAGTGATGTGAGTCAGACCGTTACGGTTGAACAAGAAGTCGAGAATTTGAAAAATTATGTCTTCATTAATCACGTCAGATATGGAGGCCGGATTAAAGCAGCATTCTACGTCGCTCCCGATTGTACACATTACCATGTACCGAAGCTGGTTATACAGCCGTTTATCGAGAACGCATTTTTCCATGGATTTATCAAAAAAGAGACGGGCACGATTCATGTCATGGTTTCCAGAGCGGGGGAATCGCTCATCTGTGAGATCATGGACAATGGTGATGGAATTGAAGGGCTTGTAATGGGAGAAACATTGCCTAATCCGAAAAACAATCGTCAACTCTTCAGTGGCATCGGAATTCGCAATGTGCATGACCGCATTGAGCTATTATATGGTTCACCTTACGGTGTCACGATTATGAGCAACGTCGGTGAAGGAACAAGAGTGACCGTAACACTGCCTTTGATCACGAGTTGAGTTGTATACCTAATCCAACGGAATACACCCGAAATTGAGATCCCTCGCTTCTGTGTTTTTGCAGAGACGGGGGATTTTCATGTTTCAAAGGTGAAGTGAGAATACATATTTGTACTATTTCAAGATCAAGAAATTACAAAATCAAAAGAAATTACAAAAAAACAAATTTAATGCAAACGGTTTCTGTAAAGGTTTTCATTGTGGCAATAAGATGACAAATCCGTACAAAATTATTACTAACGAATGGAGATATGGGAATGATAAGATGAATATATCGAAAGCAACCGCTTTCAGAAAACGTAAACAAATTACACACAAAGAGGTTAAAGGGGAGTTGAATGTTTTGAAAAAAATGTGGGTATTGATGCTCGTTACAGTATTGCTGTTGTCTGCATGTTCATCTGGTGGTGGAGGTAATTCCGCTAGTGGTGGCGACGAAAAAACAAACGAAATTACGGTCTGGGCTTGGGACAAAGCTTTTAACGTAGCTGCAATGGAAACAGCAAAAGAAGCATATCAAAAAGCAAATCCTGATGTGAAAATTAACATCATTGAATACGCTCAAGCTGATATCATTCAGAAACTGAACACAGGTCTTAACTCCGGAACTGCCAGCGGTCTTCCAAACGTAGTTCTGATTGAAGACTATCGTTCACAAAGCTTCCTGAATGCATATCCTGATGCGTTCAAAGATCTGTCTTCCAACGTCACGGCTTCCGACTTTGCAGATTACAAACTTGGACCAACAGCATTTGATGGCAAACAATACGGAGTACCATTTGACTCCGGCGTTGCTGGTTTGTACTACAGAACAGATCTGCTGGAGCAAGCTGGCTACAAAGCAGCTGACCTGCAAGACATCACTTGGGATGACTACATCCAAATTGGTAAAGACGTAAAAGCTAAAACAGGTAAAGAGCTTCTTTCTCTTGACCCGAATGACCTTGGTTTGATTCGTATGATGATCCAAACTGCAGGTAAATGGTATTCCGCAGAAGATGGTAAAACACCTGACATTGCTACTAACGCTGCACTGAAAGAAGCTTTCATCACATACAAAGCGATGATGGATGCCAACATTGTTAAATTGCACTCTGACTGGAGTCAATTCGTTGCCAACGCCAATAACGGTAGCGTAGCAACAATTCCTACAGGTAACTGGTTCTCACCATCTGTACGTCAAGAAGCTTCCCAATCCGGTAAATGGGCTGTAGCTCCAATGCCGAAAATGGCTGGTCAACCAAACTCTGTTCACGCATCCAACTTGGGTGGTAGCTCTTGGTATGTTATGAACAACGTTCCTGGTGCAGATCAAGCAGCTGATTTTGTAGCAAAAACATTTGGTTCTGACAAACAATTGTATCAAGATCTGTTGAACAACATCGGCGCAATTGGTACGTACAAACCAGCAGTTGATGGCGAAGCTTATGCGAAAGCAGACGAGTACTTCGGCGGACAAAAAATCTTCACAGACTTTGCGAATTGGACGAAAGAAATTCCAAGCGTAAACTATGGTATCAACACATATGCCATTGAAGATATTCTGGTTGTAGAAATGCAAGCATTCCTGAACGGTAAATCAATCGATGACGTTCTGGCTGATGCACAAAAACAAGCTGAAGCACAATTAAACTAAGATACCCAAGGTAACTTATAGAACCCTAGGAAACATCGGAGCCGTCTCCCATGTCCGGCGCAAGTCGAACCGGATATGGCGAGAGGCTCCGTGGGTTCTACCCATGTTCCATGGAGAGAGAGGAGCCATACTGTGAAAGCCATGAATACAGGAGACAGTCTCCAAAAGAAAAATAATTTGACTGGATGGGCTTTTGTTTTGCTGGCTGTTGTCGGGATTGTTGCATTTTATTTCTACCCGATGATCCAAGCGCTGCTCTTATCGTTCAAGTCTGGTGTAGGAGCCAATCTTGAATTTTCGGGCCTTTCTAACTACAAAAGATTGTTAGTGGATACAACGTTCCGTACAGCATTATCGAATACATTTATCTACTTGATTATTCAAGTGCCTGTAATGATTATTCTTGGTTTGTTTATTTCCGTATTGCTGAATGACAGCACACTACGCTTCCGGAGCTTCTTCCGTACAGCGATTTTCTTGCCTTGTGTAACTTCATTGGTAGCGTACTCTGTTGTATTCAAATATTTGTTCGCACCGGATGGAATGGTGAATCAATTCCTGATGGGCCTGAACATTATTGGCGATCCAATCCAATGGATCACAGACCCGTTCTGGGCTAAAATTACGATCATAATCGCCGTTACTTGGCGTTGGACCGGATATAACATGATTTTCTATCTGTCATCCCTGCAAAACATCGATCAATCGATCTATGAAGCTGCAAGAATTGACGGAGCGAATGCGTTTACACAATTCTTCAAAATCACAGTACCTTTGCTTAAACCGATTATCCTCTTCACGTCCATCACATCAACGATTGGTACATTGCAAATCTTCGATGAGATCATGAATATTACCAAAGGTGGTCCAGGTAATGCGACCATGTCGATTTCACAATACATCTACAACCTTTCGTTCAAATATTCACCGGACTTCGGTTATGCAGCAACAGTGTCGTATTCCATCGTAATCTTGATTATTGTATTGTCCATCATCCAGTTTAAAGTGGCAGGTGATAATAAAAATGGCTAAAGCTAAAGCAAAACGGATTTTCACGTATGTGTTTCTATCCATCGTCGCCTTTGTATCCATTTTCCCTTTCTTCTGGATGCTGGTCAGTTCAACAAATGCATCAGTCGATGTAACCAAGGGTAGACTGCTGCCCGGTTCAGCTTTTATTGATAACTTCAACAAATTGATTGATTCGACAAATCTGGTTCAGGCTCTCGGAAACTCGGCGATTATCTCTGTAATCTCCACTCTCTTGGCACTGTTTATTGGTTCCATGGCAGGTTATGGCTTCGAGGTATATCGCACGAAGTCTCGTGACATTGTGTTTAATATCCTGTTGTTATCCATGATGATCCCGTTTGCAGCGATTATGGTACCCCTGTATCGCATGTTCGCAACAATCTCGGGAGTTGCACCAGTAATCGGAATCAACACGATGGCAGCAGTGATCCTGCCAACCATCGCAACAGCGTTCCTGATCTTTTTCTTCCGTCAGAACACCAAAATGTTCCCGAAAGACTTGCTGGAAGCTGGACGTATTGATGGTTTGAGTGAACTCGGCATCTTCTTGAAGATCTATATGCCAACCATGAAAACAACATATGCAGCGGCAGCAATCATTACATTCATGAGTAGCTGGAACAACTATCTGTGGCCACTCATTGTATTGCAAACACCTGACCAACAAACGATTCCACTGTTGATCTCAAATCTCGGTGCTGGTTATTCTCCGGATTACGGAGTAATCATGACAGCGATCGTTATTGCAACACTACCTACAGCAATCGTTTTCTTCATCATGCAGAAACATTTTGTTGCAGGTATGGTAGGTTCCGTGAAGTAATGAAAACAGCATAATCCGTGCAAAGGACGGGTGCAGGAAAGAAGAGAGGGCGCTGTTATAGCGTACCTCTGTCTTTTTTGTTTATGTAATCCAGAGTACACCTTGAATAAGTCAAACTATAACGTTTTAAAGGGAGAGAGAGCCGATGAAAGCAACAAAGGCAGATATCAACTGGTTGGGGGACGTAAGTGTATTTGAGGTGAACCGTCTTCATGCCTATTCCGATCACCGTTATTACCAAACGATGGATGAGGCTGTAAATTCAGGTCCGATGTCGATGCGTTATGATCTGAATGGTACGTGGAAATTCAACTATGCAATTCGTCCGGACAGCCGTTCTGAATTTTTCTATACATCCGATTTCTCCAGTGAAGGCTGGGATGATATTGAAGTTCCGGGACACATCCAGCTTCAGGGATACGGACAGATTCAATATGTAAATACACAATACCCTTGGGATGGTCTGAACGAAATTCGTCCGCCGGCATTGCCACAGGACAAAAATCCCGTTGGAAGTTACATTCGCACATTCCACCTGCCGACAGGTTGGGAGTCGAATCCGGTATATATTTCTTTCCAAGGTGTAGAGTCTGCATTCTATGTATGGCTTAACGGTCAATTCGTAGGATACGGGGAAGACAGCTTCACCCCATCTGATTTTGACCTGACGCCATTCCTTCAGGATGGAGAGAACAAACTCGCAGTTGAGGTGTATCAACGCAGCACAGGCAGCTGGCTGGAAGACCAGGATTTCTGGCGTTTCTCCGGCATTTTCAGAGATGTATATCTGTATACCGTCCCAACTGCACACGTACGTGATGTTCATGTTCGCACAGATCTAGACAAGTCCTATACCAACGGTACATTGCAACTGGATTTGAAGCTGGAAGGAAAAGCTGTTGCTGGAGCGCGAGTAGAGGCTGAACTTCGTGATCGTGAAGGTAATACCGTTAAAACGTTTGAATCCAAAGTTAACGATGGACAAGTAAGTCTTCGTGAAGATATCGGCACAGTAAACCTGTGGAGCGCAGAGATTCCATACTTGTACCGTCTCTATATTCGTGTATATGATGCTGCGGGTACACTGGTTGAGGTTGTTCCTCAAGCCGTTGGTTTCCGTACATTCGAAATGATCGACAAAGTAATGCACATCAACGGTAAACGGATCGTATTCAAAGGTGTGAATCGTCATGAGTTCAACCCGCGTCGTGGACGCGCGGTTACGAAGGAAGATATGCTGTGGGATGTTCGTACGATCAAACAAAACAACATGAATGCCGTACGTACGTCACACTATCCAAACCAAAGTCTCTGGTATGAGCTGTGTGATGAATATGGATTGTATGTTATTGACGAGATGAACCTGGAGACACACGGATCTTGGCAGAAACTTGGTGCTGTTGAGCCTTCATGGGTTATTCCAGGTGACAAACCGGAATGGCATGATATCGTTATGGACCGCGCCGTATCCATGGTGGAGCGTGACAAAAACCATCCGTCGATTCTGATCTGGTCTTGTGGTAATGAATCACATGGTGGTGAAGTCATCTACAAAGTATCCCAATACTTCAAATCAGCTGATCCAACACGTCTGGTACATTACGAAGGTGTATTCCATGATCGCCGTTTCGATGAAACAAGTGATATGGAGACTCGCATGTATGCCAAACCGGCGGACATTGAGGAATTCCTGAATGCAAATCCGACTAAGCCGTATATCAGCTGTGAGTACATGCATGCCATGGGTAACTCCATTGGCGGTATGCACAAATATACGGAGTTGGAAGACAAATATCCGATGTATCAAGGTGGATTCATCTGGGATTACATCGACCAATCTATTTACAAAAAAGATCGTTACGGTAAAGAGTTCCTCGCTTATGGCGGAGATTTTGGTGATCGTCCATCAGACTATTCCTTCTGTGGTAACGGGATCGTTCATGCTGATCGTAAAGTAACTGCGAAAATGCAGGAGGTCAAATTCCTGTACCAGAACATCAAGCTGTTCCCGGATCGTGAAGGCGTTAAGATCGTGAACGGTAACCTGTTTGCAGATACATCTGCGTTGGAACTGGTTTACAGCTTGGATCGTGAGGGACATGAAGTTCTACGTGGAACATTGGAAGTCAACGTAGATGCACAAAGCGAGACAGTGGTGAAGCTTCCGATCAATGCAGCCTCTTTGGTTGGCGGCGAGTATGCTGTGAACACTGCATTTGTGTTAAAAGAAGCTACACTGTGGGCTGACAAAGGCGAAGAAGTGGCGTTTGGACAGTTTATTTTCACACAGGATCAGGTGAATGATACAGTTGAAGTGGACCTGAACCTTGTAAGTGATGTACAGGTTATTGAAGGTGACGTTAACATCGGTGTACGTGCCGGCAAGACGCATGCGCTGTTCTCCAAACAGTTCGGGACACTGGTTTCCCTTAAATTGTCTGGTCGTGAGACCATTGCCGTACCACCTGCACCGCTCTTCTGGCGTGCAATGACGGATAACGACAAGGGTATGGCGATGGGCTTCGAACTGGGTGCCTGGTATGCAGCGAGCCTGATGCCACGTACTGTGGAGTGGAAAGCAGAACAGAAACCGGACCAATACCGGATCGAGTTCACCTACAAACTCAACATTTCGGAAGATGTACAAGTGAAAGTCGTATATACCGTTCATGCAGATGGAAGTGTTCATGTGCATAACACGTACAAAGGAACAGCTGGATTGCCTAACTTGCCAATTCATGCACTTTCCTTCAGAACATCACCTGACTTCGAAAACGTGGAATGGCTGGCGATGGGTCCTGAAGAAAACTATGCAGACCGTGCATTTGGCGCACGTCTCGGTATCCACGGCAGCAAAGTTGCGGATACGATGGCTCCATATCTGGTACCACAGGAATCGGGCAACCGTACAGGCGTACGTTGGGCCAAATTGACAGACAACGCGGGACGTGGCTTCAAAATTGAAGCATCCGGAACCCCAGTTGAGCTGAATGTCTCACCATATACAGCATTTGAACTGGAGAACGCACAGCATGCGTACGAATTGCCTCCTGTGCACTATACGGTCGTCACTGTAGCGGGTAAACAAATGGGTGTCGGCGGTGATGACAGCTGGGGTGCTCCAGTTCATCCGGAATACCTGATCCCTTCAGACGGCGAACTGACATTCGAATTCGTCATTCGTGGACTGTAATTAAAAGCATATTTGGATTAAAGAACAGAGGTCTTCGCTTGTTGGAGGCCTCTGTTTGGTTATGTCAATGAACAGCTTGGTACGCACTGTATGAAACCGTTCTCGCTCTGCTCTCGTAATGTACGAGATAGGAATCATAAGAGGGGGTTCAAGATGAGTAAAAAAGCAAAGACAGGTATATGGGTGACGGTGTTGGTCTTCTTGGGTATCATTGTTGGATGTTTCATATGGTATTTCAATACGGCTTCGGGTGAACGTGCACTCAAAACGATGAGGTCCAATAACTCGGGCGGTCTGGAGCGGGTCGTTAAAGTGTATAGTGATTCGGGTGAATTGATTCAGACCTACGATGGAAAAATTGACGTGGAAGATACGGAATACGGGAATAAAGTATTATTCGATCTCAATGGGAAACGTGTTGTGATCTATAATGCAACGATTGTTGTCGAGGAGAAGTAAAGCATAAATGCCAGTTCTGAAATGAGCCTGAGTTCGGAATTTGGAATGACACCCTATTGCTTATATGGTAAAATTAAGGAAATGTTATAAGGGCCGGGTGAGATTTTTATGTTGGATATGTACCTCATAATTACTGTTGCAATCTTGGGAATGATTCTGTTCTATAGCTTGATCGCCTATTTTTTAATTCGTTTCATTGCGAGAAAAGCATTCAAGCTTACGTTAACCAAATATGAAGTGACTGAGATTATAACCTGGCTCGCCGTGCTGTTTATTGCCTTTATGATGATTAAGACAGGTTCAATGAATCTTCTCTTGCCGGTTGTTTTACTTCTCATTCCATTGGTCAATTTGCGACTTTCCAATCGGAAACATCGAGAGCTGAATTAGTATGGTCTTGCTAAGTTAAGGTAATGCACAAGAAAGATGAACGTAGGAAAGGTTGACGAAGTTTACATCACTAGTCAACCTTTTTTAGTTTGATTACAAATGTTGATAATGAACGAGGAGGAGTTTAATAATGATCCTGGGCAAATCGACAGATACTTCAGGATTAACGCAGGTTGCCAATCTTGCGGATGAGTTGCAGCCTGTTTTTGATAAAGTAGAAAACAAATATGGAGTAGTTGATATTGAATTGTTCTTCGTTTTCAGGGGCCTTCCTGAAGGATACGAGAGGAAATCGACGGTCAGGCATGTGAAGAAGGAGAATATCATCTATTTTGATCTGGTGGTCAGCGAGGACCGGTATAAGACATTAAGCAAAAGCAAACAACGGTATGCGTTAAGTCATGAGTTTTATGCTTTTTTGAGTGAAAAGATCCAGAAATACAAGATTGATCATCTAAACGTGAATGAATTTATCGCAGATATGGGCATGTGGCTGAGGGAGATCGGATGGTTGCAGACCGAAGAGCAAGCCGAAATAAGTGAATTTGAAGAAAAGTATAACTAACCAAATAAATGAAAACTTAGACAACAAAAAGAAGCCCTCTTTCGAGAGCTTCTTTTTCATGGGAGAGGAGAAACCGGACGAAGAGCTTATGGGGAAACGTAAGTCTTCTCCGCGGTTGTCTACGACACTTGTGATGTCGATAATTATAGAATCGCCCGATTGTTTCCTTTTTATACATATGCGCCAACAATTCGTCAACAATTTTCCAAGGCAAATGAAGACCGAGCATTTTTCAAACTGAACCCGAGTGTGGTACGATAGCCGTATCAATAAACTTACATAGAGAAAAGGTGACTCGTCAGTGAGAGTGGTATCTGGGAGTGCGAAAGGCAGACCGCTGAAGGCTGTTCCTGGCACGGGTACGCGGCCGACCACCGACAAGGTGAAGGAAGCGTTATTTAGCATGGTTGGTCCTTATTTTGAGGGCGGTACAGCATTGGATCTGTTTGCAGGCAGTGGGGGTCTCGGTATTGAGGCGCTGAGCCGCGGCATGGACAAGGCTGTTTTTGTTGATTTGGAATCGAAAAGTATTGAAGTCATCCGCATGAATCTGAAGGCGACCAAGCTGGAAGACCAGGCGGCTGTATACCGTAATGATGCAGGTCGTGCATTGAAGGCACTCGCCAAGCGAGGCACAACGTTCGATCTGGTATTTCTCGACCCGCCATATCGCATGAAGAACGGGCACGAGCTGATGCTGACCATGCACGAACTGGAACTTCTGGAACCTGAAGCTACCATTGTGCTTGAATATGAATCCAAACACGATTACCCTGAGCAATTCGGCCCGTTTGAACAAACGCGCAAGGCTTTGTATGGGGAGACGGCAGTATCCATCTATTATTATGCGCCTGAAGCAGTTGAAGATGGAGAATCCATTACACCGGAAGAGGAGGCTCCTCATGACTGAAATGATACATCGACAGGAACGGATCGCCGTATATCCTGGAAGTTTTGATCCCGTGACGATGGGGCATCTGGATATTATCGCCAGGGCGTCGAAGCAATTTGATCGCGTCATTGTGGCTGTGTTAAACAATATGAGCAAAAATCCGCTGTTTACGGTGGAGGAACGCAAGGAATTGATCACAGAAGTAACCCGTCATCTACCGAATGTCGAGGTGGACAGTTTCCGCGATCTGACGGCCAATTACGTCCGGCAAAAGGAAGCTCAGGTCATCGTCCGCGGTATACGCTCGGTAACTGATTTTGAATATGAGTTGCAGTTGGCATCGACCAACAGCAAGTTGAACCCGGATGCGGAAACGATATTTATGATGACGAACCCGAAATATTCGTATCTAAGTTCCAGCATCGTGAAAGAAATCGCTCATTATCATGGAGATGTAACAGATCTTGTATCACCTGAAGTGGAAGCTGCACTACGTCAGAAAATCAGCGAGAAAACCGGCGGTTAAACCAGAAGGTAAGACCCGATAGACTAATCATGACTGCAAGAAGTAACACTAGACCCATGCATGCAGCAGGAAAAGCGCTCCATATGGTGTTCATTGTATATGTGTTGTCTGGATGATGTATGAGCAGCCAACTGAATGGTGTTGACAGGTCCTGGTCTGCATTCGTCTGTAATGTGGTCCAGGCTTGTGTGCTGTATTGGCTGAACGGCATCCAGAGGAACAGACTGATCAAAAAGGCGATGATCCCATGAGTCAGACGAACTCCGGCAAAGTACAACATGGATTTGCTGTCGGGTCCAGTTGTTTTCAGGACAGCAGAGACTTGCAGATGGGAGCATAGACCGCCCCATCCCAGAACAGCTGCAAGCAGGGGCATCAGCAGGGCAGGTGTAAGTGAAGTTTGGCTCAAATGGTAGGTACCCAAATGTAGCTCGAAAAAGGCCGGCCACAGCGCAGCAGAAGACCCGGGAGTCAGATAAAGGGAGAGTAGTCGGATAAATACGGCGAAACCGATCATGTACCCTCCGGTCATCATCAGAGTCTGCACAGCCTGGGATACGGTGTCACCCAGAAGTTTGCCAAATCCTCTTCCATCACGACGATGAGCCTCCCTGGCTGCAAGTGTCATCTCAGACCATATATTGCGTCGTTTCAACGTAGTGTGGTGAGGGATGGATGAGTGACTTGTGGAACTTGCAGGAATTACAGGCTGAGAATCAATAGAGCTGGTCTCTGCCTGGACGGCGGAGCCATCTGGACCTTTACGCTTTCCCGGTGCAGGCAGGAGACGCACTGCAAGAATGGCAGCAATCCAGCCGCTGATCCAGTGAACGACTAAGAGGAAATATCCGGCAGCAGGCTGGTGAAGAAAAGCAGCACCCACGACCAGGATGATCATCATCGGATTGGCAAAATGAGCTGCTGCTGCAAGGACAACCGCCTGCTTGGCGGTAATTTGTCTATCCTGAAATAAACGGGATACCGCATCCGCTCCTGCGGGAAATCCGCCGGACATGCCAACAGCAATAGCCAGCCCTGCGTTGCCTGGAAGTCTGAACCATCGTTGCATCAACGGTCCGAGTAAGGCGCCAATCGCGTGAGTGAAGCCAAACGCAGTGAGCATTTGGGATAACATGAGGAATGGGAGCATGGCAGGAAAGATGATTTTCCACCATATATCCAGACCTTGAATTGAGGCATCAAACGCTTCTTTGGGGGAAGCGACTACTGCAATGACCAGTGCTAAAGCGCCAGTACTTAGAAGTATCGTTCGTAACGGGCCAGAGTCTCTAACCTCGCTCTGTATTGTCATCGTTTCACCTCATATCAAATAACGCCGATTCGGCATCTGAATCATTATGGACGGCCGAATGACGCCCGAAGGCGGTTCGGCCTTGACCGGACAGGCTATGGTATACAGCGGCCTATCCGGCCTGTACCATTGTATGCACGGTGACCAGAGTGTTAGACTTGGAAATAAACGATTCAATCAGATGAGCTGAGTATTTGCATTACAAAGAGCGTGAAACCTAACCGAAGAATGGAATTATTCAAAAGGTGGTATTGTGATCGCTGGAATAATGTAGAATTCAGGCTCATCTTGTATAGAGATACAAAGAACGGAGGCTCATGCGATGAATCGGATTCGGAAATCTGGCGGATTCAGAGCTTCGATCTTTGTGATCGTGGTGGCTCTGGTCGTCTATGTTGCTGTGTACATGCCAACACCGTATATCATATATATGCCTGGCAGTGCAGACGAAGTAAAACCCATGGTAACTGTTAAAGGCGGAGACCAGGAAGAACGCGGTGTGTTCATGATGACGACCGTATCGGCAACCTATGCCAATGTGTTTTTGCTAGGAACCTCTCTGTTCAATCGGAATGCTCAAGTGGATAAAAAGGAAGACCGGCTGCGCGGCAAAAGCGAAGCGGAATATTCCGCCGAACAAGTATGGTTCATGAGTGACTCGCAATCCTCCGCAATGGAGGCTGCTTATGAGCAGGCTGGTGTGGCGTACTCCATTGTACCTGAACATATCTTTGTATTTGGACTGTCCGAAGATCCGAAACCGGAAGGAGATATTGCACCGGGAGATATTATTCTGGGAGTGAACGGTACTGCTACGCCGGATAATACGGTGCTTTCTGCCCAGTTAAAAGATAAAAAGGTCGGAGATACGGTCGAAATGCAACTGGAACGTGGTGGAGAGACCATTAGCCGGGACGTGAAACTGATTCAGGTAAAAGACAGTAAAACGGGTGAAACCCGCCCGGGACTCGGCGTAATGATTGGTGCGGTTCAGAAGGTGAAAGCTGAAGATCCGGACAAACAGATCTCTTTCACCGATACCCAGGTTGGTGGTCCGTCTGCCGGCTTGATGTTTACGTTGGAGATCTACAACCAGTTAACACCTGGAGATCTGACCAAGGGTCATCGAATTGCGGGTACAGGCACCATTACCAAGGACGGTGTGGTGGGTGCAATTGGTGGTGTAGTGCATAAGATTGTAGCCGCTGACCGAAAAGAAGCGGAGATCTTCTTCGTGCCGAAGGATAATTATAAGGAAGCGGCAGCCAAGGCTGAACAGATTGGCACTAAAATGAAACTTGTGCCTCTGAGCACGGTGGATGATGCGCTGGCTTACCTGAAAACCTTGTCCGTGAAGGAATGAAGAGTATCAAAAGATAGAGAAATAAGGATGTTAATAAGAGAATCCCCTTGTTGCGATATGCCTGAGCGGCACGCAGCAAGGGGATTTTTCATGTATATTTGCGTATGGTATTTCGGCTATCAACGATCCGGTTGATCTTAGAGGTGAGAGGGGAAACCTAAGTGCAAAATGAAGCCCTATGGTCAAAATTGGTTTACAGCCTTACAGGTGACTCATAGTAATCACTGAACATCCTGCGTGTATCACTATGCTCGCAAGCGAGTCCATACGCTACCTGAGCTTGTATATCCAGTTCCAGTTGATTGTGTGTGAACGTCGACGGTTTCAGCACAACAGGCAGTGAGGCTGTCTTCTTCATCTGTTTAAGCAGGCTCTGCCCTTGAGTATTAAATCCGAGGACTCGGAGATATCCGGGGCCAGCAGCCAATTGCTCTGGTGAACACTCGGCTTTGGTGTGATTCAAGAGCAGGTGTGCGAGCATACGCTGGAGCTTCGTGCGTGTGTAACGTTTGGTCTTCAGTGCATTCAGGAGTGCCTCGACTGAAGGCTCGGGGAGCTGAGCGAATGTACGGCTCAGCCGATGCTCCAGGCCTTCCGTGACTTCGGCGATGCGTTCCAGCTCGGAGGCACGGCGGGTGGCCGCAAGGTGCAACAGCGGCTGCGCAAAGCGCTCCCAGTGTATGGGAGCGCGCCCTTCCTGCCATTCGCGATGCAGAATGGCAAGTGTTGCCGCCGGCACGTATGGCGCGGCGGCGTCGGGTCCGTCCGCCATCAGCAGGCGGCGCACGGCTGTTGCACTGGCGATCGCCCCCGGCCCGGGCGTCGCCTCATGATACGCGGCACCGGTACGCGCCGCCGTAAAGGGCTGGATCGCGCTGCCGAGTCGTTGCAGCGCGATCAGGTAGTGCAGCCCAAGCGAATTGTTGGGCTGCTCCAGCAGTGCAGCGGCGTCGTGAGCATCGACGCCGCCAGGCGCCAGCGCTGCCGCCGCGCCTGCGTACGCGGCGGGGTAGCTGGCGCCTTCCCGCAGGCGGCGCGCGATGTCCTCGCGCATCCCTGCGGGCTCCACAGCCAGCACGCGCGCAATGCGCTGCAGGCTGTCCAGGTCGCCGGACTCGCTGCCGAAGCAGAGCGAGTCCACAACGCCGGTGCGGTGCAGCAGCGATACCGCACCGAAGGCGAACCACTCGGCCGGTTGGACCGCGTAGGCCACCGGCAGTTCAAGCACCAGATCGGCGCCTGCGTGCAGCGCCATCTCGGTGCGTGCCCTTTTACCGACGATGGCGGGTTCGCCACGCTGGAGAAAAGGGCCGCTCATGACCGCAACAACGGCGTCTGCCCCGCTTAGCCGCCGAGCTTCCTGCAAATGATAGACATGCCCGTTGTGCAAGGGGTTATATTCAACAATGACGCCTACGGCTTTCATGATTAGACGTACTCCTCTCAAATGAGATGAATGGGTATGTATGCATGATGTTACAGATATATTTTTTCAATGCCAGTTGGGTTGGTAAGTTTACGTCAATATTGTATAACGCACACTCAAAATGCTAAAAACGCTTTTCATTCCATCATAGGCGATGACCTCTATTAGATCAACTCACGGAGTACTGTCAGACCAATGAAAAAAGGCACAAATCCAACATCAGCAGATGTCAGACCGTGCCTTCAAGCATATTCAGAACCCTTAGACACTCTCCGGCGCGGGAGAAAGACTAGCTTTGGGTCCGAAAAATTCATAATGAATGTTGTCCGCTGCAACACCAAGTGCCAGAAGCTCCGTATAAATCGCCCGCATAAACGAAACTGGTCCACACAGATAATAAGTGGAATCCAGTTCATCAATGACTTGGCGAAGCCAAGCCGCATCCATGTAACCTTCCTTATGAAAATGACTGTTCGTACGATCAGAATCCTCAGGTTGTGTATAGCAATAATAAGCTTGAACGCCCTGATTACCTTCGACCAGGCTGTTCACATGATCACGGAAAGCGTGAGATTGACCATTCGGACTTGCATGCAAAAATGTAATTGCACGGTTTTCGTTCAAATGAACCAGCGTATTTAACATACTGATCATTGGCGTTAAGCCAACACCGCCACTAAGCAGCACAACAGGACGTTTATCCTCTGCATTTAGCGTGAAGTCGCCAGCAGGAGCGGATAGTTCCACCTGACTGCCTTCTTCAATGTGATCGTGTAGATACGTCGAGATAACTCCGTCAGGGCGCTCTAATACACCTCGCTCACGCTTAACGGAAATGCGATAGTATGGTTTACCCGGGGCATCTGAAAGGCTATACTGACGAATCTGGGTAAATGACTGTGCCTCTGGCTGAATTTTGATGCTGATGTATTGTCCAGGTTCATAGCTGGCAATAGGCTTACCATCGTCTGGAACGAGATAAAAGGACGTGATGACTTCGCTTTCCTGCACTTTCTTGGCAACTTTGAATGTCCGGAATCCTTCCCAGCCACCTGTTTGGTTTTCCGCTTCTGTATACATGTCCTGTTCGATCCCGATAAAGGCGTCTGCAATGACATTGTAGGCTTCGCCCCACGCCGTGATGATCTCATCGGTAGCCGCGTCTCCAAGAACGTCTTTGATAGCTTGTAACAGATAGGTGCCGACAATCGCATATTGCTCGGGAACGATACCCAGGCTGCGATGTTTATGTGCAACTTGCCGGACGGCAGGCAGGATGGAGGACAGATTATCGATATGAAGGGCGGCAGTGTACACCATATTGGCGAGGGCGGCTTGCTGCCGTCCCTGTTTCTGATTTGCATGATTGAAAATATTCAGCAGTTCCGGATGAGCTGTGAACATCGTTTCGTAGAAGTGGCGTGTGATCGCTTCGCCGTGGACTTCAAGTACGGGGATTGTAGATTTAATGACGGTAATTGTGTGTTCGCTTAACATGAATATTCCCTCCCGATATGATAATGAAATAGTTGATAATAAATCGGTCATAGAGCTGATCGTGCTTCGGTTTATAGCAAGTATAGATAGGGGCCAAGAAGGTCTGTGTGACATAGATCACACTAAACGTTAACGAAATGTGACCGGTGTTTGCAAGGAACTACAACTAAAATGACGACTTGTAGTTTATCTTGAAGTGGGTCTATAATAGACCAGATGGAGTAAATGGCTGTGTGGTCAGTGTTTTTAAAAAGGGTGTAAAGTTAAAAGTGTTGACAAACGTCTTGAAAAATCGGTATAATGATTTTTGTTTGTTAAGTCAATTTCATAATACTTTTAACGATGAAGCGTCAGAATACATACAGTCAGGATTTACTGCTTTACAAAAGAAGGCTTGAACTGTATAACTGTCGTGATACGTTTGATACGAATTATGAAATTGGTTTCGTTTGGAGTGATGGAAATGTTAATGCCATTTCGCAAAGTGGCTACCAGTGATGGTCCGCTGAAGTTTAACGAACAGTGGGATATCAAGGAACTGGTTTCTAACCGACAAGATATCACAGCCGTTACCCCGCTGACTGCGGATTTATCTGCAGAATTCAGAGAAGGTGACGTTGTGGATGTTCATGGCAAGCTGACCGTAGGAGTGGACATGTTGTGCTCCCGTTGTCTCAAGCCGATCAATGAACATTTTCATATTGATTTTCATGAGCAATTCAAGCAGGGAAAACAGCCAGAGGACTTACACGAAGACGATGATACGCTCTATGTGGATGGAGATAGCGTTGATCTGAAGGGTTATGCCGAGGAAGCTTTTCTGCTGGATCTTCCGTTTATACCGCTATGCAGCGATACATGCAAAGGGTTATGCCCCAAGTGTGGCCATGAGCTGAACGAAGGTGACTGCGGTTGTGATAACCAGGTTATCGATCCGCGGCTTGCAGGGCTCAAGGATTTTTTTAAATGAGCATGATTGAAAATCGAACATTGTAACAACTACCTGCAAAGGTTGATTTTGATAAGGAGGTGGGAATAATGGCAGTACCTCAACGGAGAACGTCCAAGACGCGTCGCGACAAACGTCGCACTCACTTTAAATTGGCTGTACCGGGCATGGTGAAATGTGAACAATGTGGCGAACTTAAACTTAGTCACCACGTGTGCAAAGTGTGCGGAACGTACAAAGCAAGAGAGATCATCTCTCAATAATAGTTGGACATTAAGTAGCACTTCATTTCGATGAGGTGCTACTTTTTTTGGATTAGAGGGTGGCTATAGAGTGAGTTGGCAGGCATGAAATCCGTGCTTCACATGGGTGGATTGTTTTTGTTAGGCCAGCCTTTCTTTTTGACACGGGATGAGATATACTATAGTTTAGTACCAGGTTCTAAGATTTGACGTTACATATGAATGAACCATGATCTGTTTGAGAACGACCCTGGTGACCAGGGATGCAACTATAGAAGCAACAGGAAAGAATGGTTGAACTGGCCGGATGGGACGGTTCCGTAAACGATACAGCGGGGGGTGTCAGGCATCGAACGTGTACCGAAGAGACAGAGGCAACAGCAGTTAACCAAAATGATAGAAGAAAACCCGTTTGTGACGGATCAGGAACTTACGCGCCAATTGAAGGTGAGTATTCAGACGATTCGTCTGGACAGGCTGGAACTTGGAATACCCGAACTTCGGGAGCGGATGAAACTGATGGCAGAGCGCTCGTATGATCAGGTACGCTCGCTGCCCCTGCATGAGATCATCGGTGATATTGTAGACTTGCAGCTGGACAAGAGCGGGATTTCTCTGTTTGAGATTAAGGAAGAACACGTGTTTTCAAGAACAGGCATTGCACGTGGACACTATGTCTTTGCACAGGCTAACTCTTTGGCTGTAGCGATCATTAATGACGAGATCGCGTTGACTGCATCAGCAGACATTCGTTTTGTCCGTTCGGTTCATTTGGGAGAGAAATGTATTGCGAAGGCTTATGTGAGATCGATTCCGGGTCAAAAGGGCAAAGCCAAAGTGGAAGTATTCACTTATGTAGGTGAGGAAATGGTGTTTCAAGGCAACTTTGTAATCTACCATTCAGGTGGAGAAGACAGCGGAGAAGGAGGTCATTTGGAATGAAAATCGTCATTGATGCCATGGGAGGCGACAATGCACCTGCATCAACGGTAGAAGGTGCGATTGCCGCAGCCACGGAATGGGCGGATACACAGATCATCCTGATCGGCGATGAAGCCAAGCTGGAACCTCTTTTGAGTCAGTCAGGTGTGAGACCTGCCAATCTGACGGTCCGGCATGCTTCCGAAGTTATTGGTTCGGATGATGAGCCGGTACGAGCGGTGCGTCGCAAGAAGGATGCCTCCATGGTGGTAGCAGGCCGCATGCTAAAAGAGGGCGAAGCGGATGCGATGATCTCTGCAGGCAATACTGGAGCGTTGATGACAGCGGGTTTGCTTGTTGTAGGTCGCATGGAAGGTATTGAACGTCCGGCGCTTGCGCCCATGATTCCAACGATTGATGATGTGGGTGTACTTGCGCTTGATCTCGGAGCGAATATGGATGCCAAACCAGAGCATCTTGCACAATATGCCCTAATGGGCAGTTTGTATCGGCAGAAAGTACAGGGCATAGAATCCCCAAGAGTGGGCTTGCTCAATGTAGGAACAGAGCCAGGTAAGGGAAATGAGTTGACCAAACATGCGTATCCTTTACTGGAACAACTCCCAATTCGATTTGTCGGTAATGTAGAGGCTCGTGATGTGCTGACGGGTGCTTGTGATGTGCTTGTATGTGACGGTTTTGCAGGGAATATACTGCTGAAATCGCTGGAAGGCACAGCAGGTGCCATTTTCGCCTTGCTTAAGGAACAATTCTCGTCTTCCCTCAAAAGTAAACTGGCTGCGGCTGTACTGATGCCTGAGCTGCGTGGATTGAAACGGAAGCTGGATTATACGGAGCATGGCGGAGCACCGCTCCTCGGTTTGAGCAGACTGGTTGTGAAAAGTCATGGATCTGCTGATGGCAATGCCATCAAAAATGCTGTACGCCAAGCTCGGATTGCAGTACAGAACCAGCTGGTAGAGAGCATATCTAAGGAAATTAGCGGGAAGTGAGTGACGACATGAATAATTTGCGCCCAGTAGGGATTATTGGTACAGGGAAATATGTGCCTGAGAAAATTTTGACGAATAGTGACCTGGAGAAAATGGTCGACACCAATGACGAGTGGATCGTCAGTCGTACAGGAATCAAAGAGCGTCATATCGCTGCACCCGATCAGGCCACTTCCGATCTAGCATACGAAGCGGCTATTAAAGCCCTTGAATCTGCAGGAATGACAGGCAGTGATCTTGATCTGATTATCGTTGCAACCATTACCCCGGATTCTTCGTTCCCATCGACAGCCTGTATCTTGCAGGACAAACTGGGTGCAAAAGGTGCGGCGGCATTCGATTTGTCGGCTGCATGTTCCGGATTTGTATACGGTTTGGCGAGTGCTACGAGCTTCATCCAGAGCGGGATGTACAACAATGCACTTGTAATTGGTGCGGACTGCTTGTCTCGTATTACGGATTATACAGACCGTAACACATGTGTCCTCTTTGGTGATGGAGCAGGCGCAGTGGTGGTTGGTGAAGTACCGGAAGGTCGCGGATTCAAAGCATTCGATCTCGGCGCCGAAGGTGCTGGCGGTAGTCTTCTTCAGATGGAAGGCGGCGGTTCCCGTTTGCCTGCTACCGCAGAGACCGTTGAAAATAAAAAGCATTACATCTACATGAATGGTCGTGAAGTATTCAAATTTGCGGTGCGTGTTATGGGAACGGCTACGATTGAGGTATTGCGCAAGGCTGGTATGGAGCGCACAGATGTGGATCTGTTTGTTCCTCACCAAGCGAATATTCGGATTATTCAATCTGCGATGCAACGACTTGAACTTCCTGAAGAGAAAGTTGTTGTTAACGTGGACAAGTATGCAAACACATCGGCAGCTTCGATTCCGCTTGCTCTGGTTGAAGCAGCAGAGGAAGGTCGCATGAAAGCCGGAGATACCGTCCTGATGGTTGGATTCGGTGGCGGTCTGACATGGGGTGCATCCGTACTCGTTTGGTAAAATTGACAGCTGGGAGATGAATGAAATGGGTAAGATAGCATTTGTATTTCCCGGACAGGGATCACAGGCTGTAGGCATGGCCAAGGACGCGTATGAGTCCGTGCCTGCGGCAACCGAGATTTTTCGCACAGCAGATGAAGCGCTGGGTTTCTCGCTGAGCAGCCTAATATTTGAAGGACCGGAGACCGAGTTGAAACAGACATCAAATACACAACCGGCTCTGTTGACAGCAAGTATTGCCTTGCTTGAAGCTTTCAAAGAAAAAGGAATTCAGCCTGACTATACGGCTGGACACAGTCTGGGAGAATACAGTGCACTGGTGGCAGCGGGTGTTCTTTCATTTGCTGACGCAGTGAGCACTGTGCGGGCGCGTGGTCAGTATATGGAACAGGCAGTACCGGGTGGACAAGGAGCGATGGCTGCTGTGTTGGGTGCGGATCGGGAAGCGCTGGGGGTGCTTTGCCGTGACGTATCTGAAAGTGGTCATGCGGTTGAACTTGCCAACATTAATTGTCCGGGACAAATCGTCGTTTCCGGTGTGAAGGAAGGCGTAGCTGCTGTCGCGGAACGAGTGAAAGAAGCGGGCGGCAAACGCGCCATTCTACTTGAAGTGAGTGGACCTTTCCACTCTTCATTGATGAAGGGTGCAGCTGAGAAGCTGGAAGAGAAACTGAAAACCGTCACGTTCTCACCGGCAGCGGTCCCTGTAGTCGCTAATGTGACTGCAAGATCTGCAGAGAATGGACAAGTTCAGGATTTGTTGACAGCTCAGGTCTATTCTCCTGTATTATGGGAAGACAGTGTGACATGGCTTATTGAGCAAGGCGTGGATACGTTCATCGAGATTGGATCTGGCAGTGTCTTGACCGGTTTGATTAAAAAAACAGATAAAACCGTAAAACTGTACAATGTGAACAGTCTTGAAACGCTCGAAGCAACGGCAAGTGCGTTGAAGTGATTAGCAGGGATTAGATTTGGGGAAAGGAGGAATGATTATGTCTAAACCATTAGAAGGTAAAAATGCACTCGTTACCGGGGCTTCCCGGGGCATTGGGCGCAGTATTGCACTGGCACTGGCTGAGGCTGGAGCGAACGTAGCTGTGAATTATGCGGGGAGTCAAGCGGCAGCTGAGGAAGTGGCGGAAGCGATTCGTGCCAAAGGAGTCAAGGCAATTACGCTCCAAGCCAATGTTGGCCTGATGGATGAAGCTGAACAAATGGTCAAAGCTACACTCGAAGCATGGGGCAATGTTGATATTCTGGTGAACAATGCCGGGATTACCCGTGACAATCTGATCATGCGTATGAAAGAGGAAGAATTCGATCAGGTTATTGAAACCAATCTCAAAGGTGTGTTTAACTGCCTTAAGGCGGTTACACGTCCAATGATGAAACAACGGTCGGGAAGAATTATCAATATCTCCTCGGTTGTAGGTGTGCTTGGCAATGCTGGACAAGCAAACTATGTTGCTGCCAAGGCAGGAGTGATTGGTCTAACGAAGGCATCCGCTCGTGAACTGGCTTCCCGCGGAATCACAGTCAACTGTGTTGCACCAGGTTTCATCGAGACGGATATGACAAAAGAGTTGTCTCAGGAGCTGGTGGACGGTATGCTGAGTGGTATTCCGTTGTCCCGTTTGGGTCAGCCGGATGAAATTGCCGGTGTAGTCACTTTCCTGGCTTCACAGGCTTCATCTTATATGACAGGGCAGACGCTGCATGTCGATGGTGGCATGTACATGTAATTCTTCCCAGACTTGAACAATAGTCGGGGAACAGGCGCTGGACGATCCGAAATGCCGGAAAAAGGCCGGGTTCCCCGGCCGGGAGCCGCATATGTCTTCTATGGCATTTTGCCTGCGATTCTCGTATAATACCAAAGAAGGAGGTGAACCGGATGTCCGATGTATTGGAGCGTGTAAAACGCATCGTCGTCGACCGCTTGGGCGCAGACGAAGCTGAAGTTACACTTGAAGCATCTTTCAAAGAAGATTTGGGTGCTGATTCTTTGGATGTAGTGGAATTGGTCATGGAATTGGAAGATGAATTTGATTTGGAAATCTCTGATGAAGATGCAGAAAAAATCACGACCGTAGGTGAAGTTGTAAACTACATACAATCTCATACCTAAAGTCATTTTAGTCCCGCACATGTTTTCGAACAGGCGGGACTTCTCATCATTCATTGGTTTTTCTCATTCCGCAAGCAGCTCTAGTTAAGCAGGTTTTCCGATCTTGGTTGCCTAGATGCCTGTTTGCGGATATTCCCACAAAATACTTGCGTAATGCAGTCGATATAGAGGTGAGTCGGTTTGAAACAAAGAGTAGTAATTACCGGAATGGGCGTAATGACATCGCTCGGAAAAGATTTGGAAACGTTCTGGGGCAGTTTAATGGCAGGAAAGTCCGGAATCTCTCAGATTGAAGCATTCGATGTGAGTGAATATACGACACAGATTGCAGCCGAGATCAAGGATTTCAACCCGGAAGAATACATGGATCGCAAAGATGCTCGTAAAATGGACCGTTTTGTTCAGTTCGCTGTGGCAGCTGGTTTCAAAGCTGTTGAAGACAGTGGTCTCAAAATCAACGAGAACATTGATGCAGAGCGCTTCGGTGTATCCATTGGATCAGGTATTGGTGGATTGGGTACGTGGGAGGACCAACATAATGCATTGCTGCAAAAAGGTCCAAAACGCGTAAGCCCATTCTTCATTCCCATGATGATCTCCAACATGGCTTCAGGCCAAATGTCTATTTCTCTTGGTGCCAAAGGGCCTAACATTAACGTTGTTACCGCTTGTGCAACAGGTACACACTCCATCGGAGATTCCTTCAAGCTGATTGCCAATGGTGATGCAGATGCCATGATCTGTGGTGGTGCGGAAGCAACAATCAGACCAACAGGTCTTGCAGGGTTCTGTGCTATGCGCGCAATGTCTACACGTAATGATGATCCTGCGAAGTCGAGTCGTCCTTTTGATACGGGACGTGATGGTTTTGTTATGGGCGAAGGCGCTGGCGTTCTGATTCTGGAATCCCTGGAGCATGCTCAAAAACGTGGTGCACGTATCTATGGCGAAGTGATCGGTTATGGTCTGACTGGCGATGCACATCATATGACAGAACCAGATCCGGACGGAGCAGCACGTTGCATGAAGATGGCACTTCGCAATGCGGGCATTGAGCCTGAAGAAGTGGATTACATCAATGCACACGGAACTTCGACGCCTGTAGGCGACAGATCTGAAACGCTTGCGATCAAAAAGGCGTTTGGTGATCATGCGTACAAGCTCGCAGTAAGTTCTACTAAATCTATGACGGGCCACATGCTCGGCGCTGCTGGTGGTGTAGAAGCGGTTATCTGCGGATTGTCACTGACACATCAGACACTGGCTCCAACGATCAACCTGGAAAATCAGGATCCTGAATGTGATCTGGATTATGTACCAAATGTTCCACGTCAAACCAAAGTTAATATTGCCATGTCCAATTCATTTGGATTCGGCGGTCACAATGCCACCATTATTCTCAAAAAATTTGAAGCATAAGGGGCTAGTTCGTTTGAGTGAAGATCTGAAGCAGTTACAACACAAACTTCAAATCAAATTTGACAACAGGCAGCTTTTAAAACAAGCGTTTACCCATGCTTCTTATGTAAACGAACACCGGTTCAGTCAGCATCAGGACAACGAGCGTCTGGAGTTTCTGGGCGATGCCGTGCTGGAACTGACTGTATCGGAATACTTGTATCATTTGTATCCTAACCGTCCGGAAGGTGAATTAACTAAGCTGCGGGCATCCATTGTCTGTGAGCCTTCCCTCGTCAAATTTGCTGAAGCGTTGGGTTTTGGGCAGTATGTACTTCTTGGTAAAGGTGAGGAACTGACTGGAGGACGGACACGGCCGGCTCTGCTTGCGGATGTGTTTGAATCTTTCATTGGTGCATTGTATCTGGATCAGGGGCTTGCGCCTGTCCGGACTTTTCTCGACCAGCATGTCTTTCCGTTAATTGTTTTGGGCAGCAAGCTGCAAATGAGCGATTATAAAACGGAACTGCAGGAACTCACTCAGCATCACAATATGGGAGCTTTGGAATACCGTATCGTTGAGGAACGGGGACCTGCCCATGAACGTGAGTTTGTCTCAGAGGTCCATATGGGTCAAGAACGGCTTGGCAGAGGTACAGGGCGTTCCAAAAAGGAAGCGGAACAACAGGCTGCATCTGCAGCACTTGATCGACTGAAACTTCCGGAAGCCTGAGCTTAACCGATAGCGCATAGACAAACGAAGAGCAAAGAGCAGCCCGCGGGTCCGCCCCGGCGGAAGTAATCGGCCGGACTGCTTTTTGCTCTTTTTTTTGTAAAGAGGTTCAGGAGAAGGTGACCTGATCGTTAACTAAATAAGTTGAACCTTATTTTACACAAAACGAAGAGTGCAGAACCAATCTGAAGAAGCAAAGCGTGCGCATTTATCAACGGATTTTCCCCTTGGATAAGGGAATCAAGAAAATCTGGGGATAAGAGCGATCGGAGGATGGTACTGCAATTGGAGTGATCATGTGTAATGACAATTGTTCAATTTATTTAGGCGCTTGAATGCAATACTTGAAATTTGCAAGAGGAGGTGACGAGAAACCCTATGTTTTTAAAACGGATTGAATTGGGTGGATTCAAGTCATTCGCCGACAAAACGGAGATGGAATTCGTTCGTGGCATTACGGCTGTTGTAGGTCCGAACGGAAGTGGAAAGAGTAATATATCGGACGGGATTCGCTGGGTTCTGGGGGAACAAAGTGCCAAGTCGCTGCGTGGTGGCAAGATGGAAGATATCATCTTTGCAGGCAGTGACGCACGGAAGGCCGTCAATTTCGGTGAAGTTTCGTTAACGCTTGATAACGAAGATCATGCGCTTGCATTGGATTTTGGTGAAGTGACGGTGACTCGTCGTGTACATCGCAGTGGAGATAGTGAATATTTTATCAACAAACAATCTTGTCGTTTGAAGGATATAACGGAGTTGTTTATGGATACCGGCATTGGTAAAGAAGCCTACTCGATTATTGGACAGGGTCGAATCGAAGAAATTCTGAGTACCCGTTCAGAGGATCGCAGGGGCATTTTTGAAGAAGCTTCAGGTATCGTTAAATATAAATCCCGCAAACGGGATGCTACGCGCAAACTGGATGAGACAGAACAGAATTTACTGCGTATTCATGATCTCGTGACCGAGCTGGAAGATCAGATTGGTCCCTTAAAGGAACAATCGGAGAAAGCGATCCACTATAAGGAACTTCGTTCACAGCTCAAATCGCAGGAGATCTCGATGTATGTGTATCAGATCGAACAGATTCATGCGTCCTGGAGCAAGGCGAATGAGCGACTGCAATCGCTAAAACAGGAAGAGGTTGGACTCGCAGCGATTGTTTCTACGCATGATGCCAAGCTGGAAAATGATCGGAATGCGCTGCGTATCCTGGAAACAGAGACAGAGCAACTGCAAGCTGCTTTATTACAATTTAGTGAAGCGACGGAGAAAAGCGAAGGGCTTGGGGAGTTGCTCAAGGAGCGCTCACACCATCTGCAAACGAATCAGGAGCAGCTCAAAGTAACGCTTGCCGCCAGTGAAGAGAGACATCGCGAACGGGAAACCGAGTTGCTTGCACTGCGTGAGAAGTTTGGCAAACTTGAGCATGAACTGAGTGATGTGAGAAACCAGCTGTCTCAGGAAGAAGCCAAACTCATAGGTGTCACAGGTGGCATTAGTCAACAGCAAGAAGAAAGCCTCAAAGGCAACTTGCTGGAACTAATGAATCAGATGGCTCAGACACGAAATGAAATTCGTTACGTGGACCAACAAAAAGAAACGTTGGAGCGCAGAATGAATCGTGCGGCTGAGGAATCGGGCAAATGGGAAGATCAGAAAGAGTCACTGGAAAGTCGCAAAGCGGACATTGAGAAAAAAGTTGTTCGTTTGGGCAAAGAAATAAGTGATCTACGTGGTGGTTATATTACGGAAAGCGAACGACTCCAGTCGCTGCAGAAGCTGTTGGAAGAAAGTCGGGGCACAGTCCGTAAATGGGAACAGAAGCGTGAAGCTCAGGTCTCCCGCCGCGATACGATGAAAGAGATGCAGGATGATTTTGACGGATTCATGCTGGGTGTCAAAGAGGTTCTCAAGGCTTCACGCAAAGGCACACTACACGGTGTTCATGGAGCCGTAGCTGAGCTCGTCAAAGTTCCAGAGAAGATCGAACTTGCCGTAGAGACAGCGATGGGTGCATCCTTGCAGCATGTGGTCATGGAAAATGAATCAGTTTCCAGACAGGCGATCGCTTTTCTGAAGCAACGTCAATTAGGGCGTGCAACGTTCCTGCCTCTGGATGTCATTCGTCCACGTGCTGTTGGGGCAGCTGAACGTTCCATGATCGAAGGCATGGAGGGCTTTGTAGGAATTGGTGCTGATCTCGTACAATTCGAATCCAAGTATGCTTCAATCATTGGCAGTTTGCTCGGTAACGTTATTATTGCTGAAACCCTAGAGGTCGCCAATAAAATTGCGGCTCGCTGTCAGTATCGGTTCCGGGTCGTGACACTTGAAGGCGACGTGGTCAATGCGGGTGGTTCCATGACGGGTGGTAGCCAGCATAAGAAAAATGTGAGCCTGCTCAGTCGGAAACGGCAGCTGGACCAGCTCGACCAGGATATTTTGGATACGGAAAATCAGATCGTGAAACTGCATCGCAGTGTAGATGATGTAAAAGTTCAACTGGAACAGTGTCAGGACAAACTGGACGAGCTTCGTCAGTCTGGTGACGATACCCGAAATGCGGAACAACAGGCTTCGATGGAGATGAAGCAGGTAGAGCATGAGCTTCGCCACGTGCTGGAACAGGTTGCTGTTGCCGGACAGGAGAAGAGCGGATTTACCGAAGAGATCAAAGAGTTGGATACGGCTCGCATCGTTGCTGTGAAGAAGTTGGAGCAGCTTGAAGAGGAAGAGAAAGCGACTCATCGTGCCATTCATGCAGCTGAGTTTGCTCGTAAAGCGAATGAATCCGCGAAAGAAGAATTGCAGAGCCAACTCACCGAATTGAAAGTACGGGAAGGCAAGCTCGATCAGGAGCGATTCTCTAATGGGGAACAATTGCGACGTTTGGAGCGGGAAGTGGAGTCGCTGGTAAAAGATCTTCGTCAGAATCGCACGTTGCTGGCTTCGATGGAAGCAGATCTTAAGAAAACGCAGACTGAGAGTGTCAAACAGATTGAAGATCTGAACCAGTACAAGCTGAAAAAAGCGGAGGCTTCCCAGGAGCTGGACTTCAAACGTGCTGCCCGAACTGAGTTATCGAAGAAGCTTGAACTGGCCGAGAGCGAAACGAAGGAACAGCGCACACAATTGAAAGCTGTGGAAGAGCAGATGCGACAAACAGAAATTTCTGTGAACCGGCTGGACGTTGAGCTGGAAAATATACTGCGGAAGCTGACGGATGAATACGAACTGGGCTATGAACTGGCCAAAGAGCGTTATCCTGTGCCGGAAGATGTGGAACAGACACAGGCAGAGGTACAGAAGCTGAAGCGCAGCATATCTGCTCTGGGTGAGGTTAACCTGGGAGCGATTGAAGAGTACCAGCGGGTCAATGAACGTTATGTATTCCTGAGTGAACAGAAGAATGACCTGGTGGAAGCTAAAACAACGTTGTATCAGGTTATTCGGGAAATGGAAGACGAGATGGCGAAGCGATTCAAGATCACGTTTGATGCGATCCGCCGTGAGTTCGGTACCGTGTTTACCAAGTTATTTGGCGGGGGACGTGCTGACCTTGTTCTAATGGACCCTGAACGTTTGCTCGACACGGGGATAGATATTGTGGCTCAGCCACCAGGCAAGAAACTGCAAAACCTGCAACTCTTATCCGGCGGGGAGCGGGCTTTGACAGCGATGGCTTTATTATTTGCTATTCTGCATGTCAAACCTGTACCATTCTGTGTACTGGATGAAGTTGAGGCAGCTTTGGACGAAGCCAACGTGGTACGTTTTGCCCAGTATTTACGTGAGTTTTCCGAACAAACCCAGTTCATCGTCGTTACCCATCGTAAAGGTACAATGGAAGAAGCAGATGTGCTGTACGGTGTTACCATGGAAGAGGGCGGAGTATCCAAGCTCGTTTCGGTTAAACTGGAAGATGAGGAAGCTGTAATTGCCTGATCTGATTCCTCGCTAGACATATGAACTCATTTGTAATCATTTAAATTTGGTTTGGATTGAGCATCTTAGCAAAACGCTCAGATTATGTACACGATGGAGGGGCTTTATGAGTTTTTTTAAGAAGCTTAGAGACAGCATTGCAAGCAAAACGGAGTCGGTGACCAAACAGTTCAAGGATGGATTGGAAAAGACACGTAAAGGGCTTGTGGAAAAAGTGTCGGATCTCGTTATCCGCCGCAAAAAAATCGATGAAGAGTTCTATGAAGAATTGGAAGAGATTCTGATTGGAGCAGACGTTGGCGTTAATACCGTTATGAATCTGATCGAAGATCTGCGCGTTGAAGTGAAAAAACGCAAAATTGAGGACGCGGCTGAACTGCAGCCTGTGTTGTCTGAGAAATTGACGGATCTTCTTCGCGGTGAACAAAATAACGAACTGAAAATGAATCCGGATGGCATTACCGTCATTTTGTTCGTTGGCGTTAACGGTGTTGGTAAAACAACAACGATTGGCAAGCTGGCGCATCGCTTTAAACAACAAGGTAAAAAGGTCATTATGGCAGCCGGAGATACGTTCCGTGCGGGAGCTATTGAACAGCTGGAAGTATGGGGACAACGTGCTTGTGTTGACGTGATCAAGCAACAATCTGGTTCTGATCCAGCGGCTGTTATGTATGATGCGGTGCAGGCAGCGAAGCAACGGGGTGCAGATGTTCTGCTTTGTGATACAGCAGGTCGTCTGCAAAACAAATCGAACCTGATGGACGAGCTTAACAAGATTTATCGTGTCATTCAGCGTGAAATTCCGGATGCTCCGCATGAAGTACTGATGGTACTGGATGCAACAACAGGTCAAAATGCCTTGAATCAGGCCAAACTTTTTGGTGAGAAAAGCGGCGTGACTGGTCTGGTCCTGACGAAACTGGATGGTACAGCCAAAGGGGGAATCGTTGTTGCGATTCGTCAGGAGCTGGACTTGCCTGTGAAGCTCGTAGGACTGGGTGAGAAGATTGATGATCTGCAGCCGTTTGATTCGGAGCAATTTGTGCACGCCTTGTTCGCCGGATTGATCCAGGAACAGCCAGCCGAAAGTGCTGAGGAAGAGGAAGCTAATTCCTAGAACCATTAATAAATAGGATGAATTAATATCGTTACACGTATTGCCAGTGATAGACGTGATAAGTGTCACGTGTAATGTCACTGGCAATACGTGTATAATGGAGGAATAAAGCAGGCAATGCTAAAGGGCTAGAAAGGACGGTTGAAATGGCCAATACCTATACCTATTCCCGCCGTGAAGAAGTCGCCAATGCGGTGACACATGGAATCGGCGCTGCACTCAGTGTAGCTGCACTGGTGATATTGATTGTATTTTCAAGTATGAAAGGCACGGCGTGGCATGTGGTCAGTTTTACGATCTACGGGATCACCATGCTACTGCTCTATACGAGCTCCACACTCGTGCATGCATGGAAAGATGGAAAAGTGAAAGATTTATTTGAGATTTTCGACCATTCTTCCATTTATTTGTTTATAGCCGGATCATATACTCCGCTTTTGTTTATTGCTGTTCGCGGTACACTTGGATGGACCCTGTTCGGTATAATCTGGGGAATCGCATTATTCGGCGTGATCTTTAAGGCGTTTTTTACGAAAAAGTTTCTATTCATGTCCACGATTTTCTATATTGCGATGGGCTGGCTCATCGTTATTGCCTGGCAACCGCTTATGGCTGCCATTCCTACAGGTGGCATTGTGTTGCTGGTTGCTGGAGGCCTGATGTATACACTGGGTACGCTCTTTTATGTATGGCGTGGATTTCCGTACCACCATGCGATTTGGCATCTCTTTGTGCTAGCAGGCAGTATTCTTCATTTCTTTATGGTACTGCTGTACCTGACACCACTTCGCTAGATCATCTTAAACGAATGCATCTCCACTCGCTGAGACGCATTCGTTTTTCTTCTACATAGAGGTGGAACGTAGAGGTACAGATCGGGGGGGGATTGCTATGAAAAAGGGCAGAAATCGCCTGTTTAGTATCGAAATGGGACGTCATCAGAGCTGTTTTTATTGTGACAAGTATTTTTGCTTGACAACCTGATTTGTTTTAGGTATTATTAGGAACGTTGCAAGAGTGTAAAGTGTTTTTCCTTGACGAAGGGAGTGCCCCGTTGTGAGTCAAGAAAACCGGCTTGAGAAGACAAACCGGATTAACTTGCTGTTTGCTTTTTATGAATTGTTACTTACCGAGAAACAGCAGACTTTTCTAAAGTATTACTTTCATGACGATTTTTCACTTGGTGAAATTGCAGCCGAGTTTGAGATCAGCCGCCAGGCGGTATACGAGCATATCAAGCGTGCCGAACAAGTGCTGGAAAATTACGAAAGCAAGCTGGGCTTGCTGGAAAAGCATGAACGGCGTAATCGCAATCTTGAAGATTTGCAAAATGCATTGGAACGCGTAGGCGTCTCCATTGATAACAACAAACAAATACACGATATCGTTGCCCAGCTTAGTGAATGAGAAGTTGGCTGAGCGGAACGTATCGGTCTTGAAAACAGTATTAAAGCTTAAGGAGGTGGGATCATGGCATTTGAAGGATTAACGACCCGATTACAGAATGTGTTCAGCAAGCTGCGCGGCAAAGGCAAGGTGTCTGATGAAGATGTAGCCGAGGCTATGCGCGAGGTACGTCTGGCATTGCTCGAAGCGGATGTAAACTTCAAAGTGGTCAAGGAATTCATCGCCAAGGTGAAAGAGAAGGCTGTCGGCAAAGAAGTGATGGAGAGCTTCACGCCAGGAATGGTCATCATCGACATCGTTAACAAGGAACTCACGGATTTGATGGGTGGAAGCCAGGCGAAACTGGCTAAAGCGAACAAACCGCCTACGGTGCTGATGATGGTTGGTTTGCAGGGTGCTGGTAAGACAACCACATCCGGTAAACTGGCTAAAATGCTGCAAAAGCAAAACAGCAGACCATTGCTTGTCGCAGGCGATATTTATCGTCCGGCAGCGATCAAACAGTTGCAAGTACTTGGCGAGCAGATTAAAGCGCCAGTATTCACACTGGGAGATCAGACAAGCCCTGTGGAGATCGCACGTCAAGGTCTTCAACATGCCAAAGATAACGGTAATGATTATGTCATTATCGATACGGCTGGACGTCTGCATGTCGATGAAGAGCTGATGGAAGAGCTTCGCCAGATTCACAGCGTAGTGAACCCAGATGAAGTACTGCTTGTCGTAGACAGCATGACAGGTCAGGATGCGGTTAACGTAGCAGAACACTTTAACCAGCAACTTAATCTGACCGGGGTTGTCTTGACTAAGCTGGATGGCGATACTCGTGGTGGTGCTGCACTTTCTGTCAAAGCAGTTACGGGTTGCCCAATCAAGTTTGCTTCTCTTGGAGAGAAACTTGACGCTTTGGAGCCATTCCACCCGGAACGTATGGCTTCACGGATCCTCGGTATGGGTGATATGTTATCTCTGATTGAGAAAGCACAATTAAACATTGATACCGATAAAGCCAAGGAAATGGAACGGAAGATGCGTAATGCAGAATTCACGTTTGAAGATTTCCTGGAGCAGATGGATCAAGTGAAAAAGCTGGGACCAATCGATCAGATCATGGATATGATCCCCGGCATGGGCAAGATGAAACAAGCCAAGGATCTGAAGGTTGATGATAAACAGATGGGCCGGATCGAAGCGATTGTTTACTCAATGACGACCGAGGAGAAACGCAACCCGGACATGATCAACCACAGCCGCCGGAAGCGTATTGCTACCGGAAGCGGAACATCTCTGGCTGAAGTAAATCGTCTGATCAAGCAATTTGATGAGATGCGCCGCATGATGAAACAGTTCTCGGATATGATGGGACCTAAAGGCGGTAAAAATAAAGCGATGAAGCAGCTTAAAGGTATGGGTAAAGGAATGAAGTTTCCTTTCCGTTGATTTAAGCGAAGCTGGATCATATACAGATTTCATTGAAGGAGGTGAATTTTCAAATGGCAGTTCGTATTCGTCTGAAACGTATGGGTGCTCACAAAGCTCCTTTCTACCGCGTAGTGGTATCGGATTCCCGTTCCCCACGTGACGGTCGTTTTATCGAGGAGATCGGTTACTACAACCCGGTTGAACAACCGGCTGTTGTTAAGATCGATGAAGATAAAGCATTGGCATGGCTTCAAAACGGTGCACAAGCATCTGACACTGTCCGCAACTTGCTTAGCAAAGCGGGCGTGATGAAGAAGTTCCACGAGTCTAAATTATCTAAATAAAGTGCTGATTCGGAGGGTCATCTATGGAAGAATTAGTAAGCATAATTGCTAAGGCTTTAGTCGATCATCCGGAAGATGTGACGGTTCGGACGGTTGAGAAAGACCGGCTTGTCGTTTATGAGTTAACCGTTCATCCTGACGATGTCGGGAAGGTAATTGGTAAACAAGGGCGAATCGCAAAATCTCTTCGCACGGTCGTCACATCAGCAGCAGTTAAGATGGATAAACGGGTTACCGTTGATATCATATCTTAAAGATATACGAAAGGGGGTTAGGATGCATGTCCTAGCCCCTTTTCGTGCATGCTGAACTTAATAGGTTGGATTAGATATTGAATTAAAATATTTTTGGGTATGAGTGACTTTGGAGCAGTGCAGGGGACGGGATCGATTTTGAAGAAGCGTTAGCGTTCGCCTTTATCACCTCATTTTCACCTTTTAAAGTAAGTTCGAAAAATGAGGGGGTAACAGCGAACGAAAGAACGAACCGTCGCCGGAACGACCGTACGAGAGTCGAAGTATCTGTTTAGTTTGATTTAATTTCGTAGGAGGAACGTATGGCAGAGTTTATGAATGTAGGTAAAATCGTCAATACGCATGGAATTCGCGGTGAGGTGAGAATCATGCCTTTAACTGATTTCCCGGAAGTGCGTTTCGCGAAAAATGCAGAGCTGTTTTTCTTTACACCAGATAATCATCCCGTCATGGTTAACGTGGAATCTTCACGTTTGCATAAAAATATGTATATTCTTCGTCTGAAAGAGTACGGCAATATTAATGAAGTAGAGAAGTTTAAAGGCGGCATGGCCAAAGTGTTAAAAGAGAACCTGGCTGAGCTGGACGAAGGTGAATACTACTTCCATCAAATCGTTGGGTGTTCGGTCATCACCGAAGAGGGTGAAACGCTTGGGACCATCTCTGAAATTTTGACTCCTGGTGCCAATGATGTGTGGGTTGTTAAAACGCCAGCAGGCAAAGAAGTGCTGATTCCCGTTATTGATGATGTAGTACTTGATGTGGACATCGAACAGCAGCAAGTGAAGATTCACCTGATGGAAGGGCTGCTGTAACATGAAAGTGGATGTATTAACATTATTCCCGGAGATGTTTGATGGTGTGTTCGGAGCAAGCATTCTGGGTAAAGCCCAAACGAAGGGTCTCGTATCCCTTGGTGCAACCAACTTCCGAAATTATGCGACGAATAAACACAATACGGTCGATGATGCTCCATACGGCGGAGGCGGAGGCATGGTGCTGAAACCAGATCCTATCTTTGCTGCTGTTGAAGATGTGCTGGAGCAACGCGGAGAAGCCGCGGCAACTATGAAAGCTCCACGTATCATTCTAATGTGTCCGCAAGGTGAGACGTTTACACAGAAAAAAGCAGAAGAACTTGTACAGGAAGATCATCTGATTTTTATATGTGGGCATTATGAAGGTTACGATGAGCGAATTCGCGAATTTCTCGTGACGGATGAACTATCTATTGGTGATTACGTACTCACTGGTGGGGAGTTGCCTGCTATGGTTGCGATCGACAGCATCGTACGTCTTATCCCCGGAGTACTTGGCAATGAGACAAGTGCCGTGACGGATTCCTTCAGCACTGGACTTCTGGAATACCCACACTACACACGTCCACCCGAATTTAGGGGCATGAAAGTACCGGATATGTTGCTGTCAGGACATCATCTGAACATTGAGGCTTGGCGCAGAGAGCAGTCGTTGCTTCGTACGTTAGAGCGTAGACCGGAGATGTTGGAAGCGGCGGACTTGACGGACAAAGAGCGAATTTGGTTAAAAAAGATACGCTCAAACCGTGAAAATAGTACAGAGTAAGAATATGTATCGTTGAACACGTAAATATATCTTTTTAGAGAGTTCGAAAAAGCCAACCTGGATACCAAAGGTTGGCTTTTTTTATGTGTTTTGTAAAGAAAGCTGGATATTCATTGGGTTATTCTATAAAATGGAAGTATATTTTAAAACTAAGTTTCACTAAATGAAACTAAAGGCGGTGTATGAATGACTTACAATATTATTGGTCTTGATCATATTCAGCTCGCAGCACCAGAAGGTTGTGAAGCGGAAGCGCGTCATTTTTTCAATAACGTGTTGGGCTGGACGGAGATTCCTAAACCAGAAGCCCTAAGAAAACGGGGTGGTGTATGGTTTGAGTGTGGCAGACACCAAGTTCATATTGGTGTACAAAAAGATTTTATTCCCGCTACAAAGGCTCATCCGGCATTTCATGTACAACATTTGGATCATTTGCGTGATCATCTGAATCATAACCATATTCATATTGTTGAGGACGAAGCAAGGATAGATGAAGGTGTAAGGCGTTTCTATATAAATGATCCGTTTGGCAATCGTCTTGAGTTTCTAGAATGGCTGTAAATCATACGTCTAAATTGTTTATTTTTGATGTAGACACTTTTTTGCAGCATTGAACATTTTTGCATGAGTTCAGAATAGGGTTGTAAAAAGCAGGGGTTTTCTTTATGGTGAATTCAGCTGTAATGAAATGTTAACGATACGCTGAGGAGGAAGATGATGAGCAATCAGCCTTATGAAATCGCCAGAGTTGATATTAGCGAAGCCGGAGAACGGTGCAAAATGCTTTTGGGGGATCTGAATGGGGACGGCAGACTTGAGATGTTGCTGGTGCAAGCAGATGGGGGCATAGACGATCGGTATGTCCCGCATCAGGTATGCTGCTTGACTGCGTTTGATCTGGAAGGGACATTACTATGGCAGGTGGGAACTTCTGATCCGAACGCAGGAGGTCCGGGCTCAGACTATCCCGCTCAGATCGCAGATTGGGATGGTGACGGCCATAATGAAGTATTGTATGTCATGGACAAACAATTTCTCGTATTGGATGGCGGGACCGGTGAGATTAAAGAAACACGTGATCTGCCGGGTGATGAAGCACATGACTGCATTATCCTCGCCAACCTGACTGGTAATCAGCAAAAAATGGACATTATACTGAAAGACCGCTACAAGACGTTATGGGCATTGGACCATGATTTCAATTTATTATGGAAGCATGAAGGGAATCCAGGACATTTTCCATGGGTATACGATATCGATGGAGATGGTAAGGATGAAGTGATGGCTGGATATGACATGTTGGATCATGATGGGAGGCTGTTATGGTCTTGTCAGAATCTTGATGACCATGCCGACTGTATATGGTTTGGCGACGTTGACGGTGATGGGGAAGTCGAGGTTGTGATTGGTGGCAGTGTCACGGTCATGATGGACCGTTACGGTAATGAGAAATGGCGTTATGAAGATTCGATTGAATCACAGCATATTGCACTGGGGCATTTTTGTACTGGGATGGAAGGTTTGCAGATCGCAGGGTTGGACCGAATTATTCGGGGTGACGAGAATGGTAAGGATGGAATGTTCATGCTGAATAACGCGGGTCAAGAAATATGGAAAGAAAATCGTATGACTCGTGGATGGTTAACGATTATTGAGCCTGTAAATAACTGGGATGAGAGTGGGCTCGATTATATTTTGGCCTATCGCCGAGGTGGAGATGTATTGCCTTCTTTGGTAGATGGAGATATGAAAACGGTTACTGAATTCCCGAAAGAGGGATATGCGGTGCATGCAGACCTCGTTCAGACTGGGTTAGAACAGATCATCATCTATGATGCAAAGGAAGCAGTGATTTATTCCAGTTCTCCAATGACATTATCACTTACCGATGCAAAAAGAGCCAAGCCACAGCTCAAAAGGCTGTATAGCTCGACTCTCTACCCGGGTGGGGAAGTTTAATGTCTGGTATTCACTCGTCTTTCTCCGATGCAGGCGGACCATTCTGCGGACTGAAGCAAGGCCGCCAGGTCAGTGCCTGTTGTAACCGTTAAACGAGGTAGCTTCATGGGATGATCACCTGGATGCACAAATCCGGACTTTACTGTAAAAGCCATGCGATATCCATGTTGCTGTAACTTGTAGATCATCTGTGTACTCGTATAACCAAAAGGATAGGCCAAATAAGGTGTGTCTATTCCGGTTTCCTTCATTTGCTGGATATCATCATCCAGAAGACTAGTGTCCAGACCGACAGGTACGCTGTTCCCACAGCGCATAAATCCCTTGTGATGCAGGTTATAGGTATGGCTGTTGAATTCAAATACGTCGGTTGCTGCCTGCATCTCTGGCTTGGAGATGAAACTGTTGATGGCGGGCTCAAATACCGAAGGTTTATCCTGAATTTTACTGCCTATGACAAACAGGGAGGCGTGAAAATTATATTTCTGAAGCACGGGGTAAGCTAATGTATAATTGTTCTGGTATCCGTCATCAAAGGTAATAACAATGGACTTCAGTGGTAGGGATATCTTCCCGTTAACATATTGTTCAAGCTGATCCAGTGTAATCGTTGTGTAACCTGCCTCATGCAGGTATTTCATATTTTGCTCGAAATCCTCCAGATTAATGATGGATTTATTACTTGCCTCGTGATTGTTGAGCTTGGGTTCTATGTAATGATACATCAGTACGGGAACTTCTGTAGCTGTACCTTGTTCAACCTTGAAGGTAGAACGATCCAACGCAGATTGGCTAGAAAAGTCAGAATGTGACAGCTGGAACGCTTTGCGTTTGACTATATCCCAGGATGTACAGGCTTTGTGTGACATGGCATTACTAGGATGAGTTACGGCATAGGCGTATAGTGTCATGGAGCATATGAGCATGGCGAGTACAGCGAGCGTGATCTTTTTCCAATATTTCATGAGTCTTGGGGTTCTCCTTTACAGTGGTCAATAAGTTATATCATAGACGATAATTCTATACGGGAGGTTACAGTATTTTTTCCTGTATCAGGTTGACTTGCAAAAGAGAGAGCTAAGTTAGTTCGGATCGTAATGAGTTTTAGTATTGCTGATTGAACAATAGGCATTTTGTTTAATTTGTCTTGTGTTTTGATATGCTGCGTGATACAATAAGTCTGTTATGTGGAATACGGCGGTCCTCTATGGATAATGAAGGAGACAAGGTGATCTCTGGAAGAAGTATGAACGCCTGTACGGAAGGAGGGAGTCATAGATGAATATCGTTCAAGCGATTACACAAGAACAACTTCGTAAGGATATTCCGAGTTTTCGTCCTGGTGACACTTTGAAAGTGCACGTTAAGGTAATCGAGGGAACTCGTGAGCGTATCCAATTGTTCGAAGGTGTTGTGATTAAACGCCGTGGTGGTGGAATCAGTGAGACTTTTACAGTTCGTAAAATTTCTTACGGTGTAGGTGTGGAAAGAGCTTTCCCGCTTCATTCCCCAAAAATCGATAGAATCGAAGTGGCTCGCCGTGGTAAAGTGCGTCGTGCGAAGCTTTATTATCTTCGTGAACTACGCGGTAAAGCAGCGAGAATTAAAGAAATTCGTTAATATAACGGATACCGGGAAGGGCTTGGAGACAAGCCCTTTTCGTTTTTGTCCGGGAAAAGTTGAACCGGAGGTACACTTCCGAGTAAAATGGTATGGCAACACATGCGGCGAATAGTCCGGGAGGCTTGTGAAATCAGTTATTGAAGTGCGTGTTCAAAAGACCGGTTTCAGTACCGACTTTTTGAACAACCTCTTGAAGGCATTTGAATTGTGGATTAAATGTACTGTAATGCTTGGTGTAAGATTACATAACTGATGTGAATATTTTGTATCCATCCAATAAGTGATTGGTTGAAACGATACAGAATACTGGATGTGTGTACTGCTATAAACATGTACTGTGAAGAGAGGAAGATCTTGAATGGAACAAGAAGTTCAACATGACCGGGGCAATCCTGTCGAAGAGAAAGACAGTCGATCCAAAAAAGCTAAAAATGAGATTGTTGAATGGCTTAAAGCCATCGTCATCGCATTAGTTCTCGTCATTCTGATTCGGTGGTTGCTCTTCAAACCATTTGTTGTGGACGGACCGTCCATGCAGCCGAACTTTGAAACGGGTGAACGTGTGATCGTCAACGAAATCCTATATGATATCAGAGAACCGAAGCGCGGTGAAGTTATCGTCTTCCACGTACCATCCGAAGGTCGGGATTTCATCAAACGTGTTATTGCTGTAGAAGGTGATACGGTAGAGGTGCAGGATGATACCGTGATGGTTAACGGCAAGAAAGTCGATGAAACGTATATTCAAGGAGCCATTGATGCAGCGGAAGCGAATGGTGGAACATATAACGTGAAGGATTTCCCGAATGAGCAGTTCCCTGATGGCAAAGTGCCAGCAGGTCATGTGTTTGTCATGGGAGACAATCGTCCAAATAGTACCGACAGCCGTATGATTGGTTATGTTTCGTTAAAAGATATTATTGGTCGTGCAGATGTGATTTTCTGGCCGATCGGTGAAATTAAGTGGATTAACCATTAAAATTGAAGTAAATAATGAGGTGAAGACAAGTTGACAATACAATGGTTTCCAGGTCATATGACTCGAGCCAGACGCCAGATTCAGGATAAGTTAAAGCTCATCGACGTGGTCATCGAACTGTTGGATGCCCGTCTGCCTGTCTCCAGCCGTAATCCGATGATTGACGAAATATTGCTGGATAAACCCCGGATGATTTTGTTGAACAAATCGGATTTGGCAGATGCCAAAGTGACGCAAGAATGGATTGAATATTTCAAAAAAGAAGGAATTACTGCTTTTCCTGTAGATGCTTCGACGGGAACCAATGTTAAAGATATTCCGGTACAGGCGAAGCTTCTTCTTAAAGAAAAAATTGACCGTCAAATTGCCAAAGGGATTAATCCTCGTGCGGTTCGCGGGTTGATTGTGGGTATTCCCAATGTAGGTAAATCCACGTTGATTAACCGACTGGCTGGACGGAGTATTGCGTTAACAGGAGATCGTCCTGGTGTGACGAAGGGGCAACAGTGGATCAAGGTAGGCAAAGAAATGGAGCTACTGGATACTCCGGGTATCCTTTGGCCCAAGTTCGAAGATCAGAATGTAGGTTACCGTCTTGCCGTAACAGGTGCGATCAAAGAGGAAATCTTGAATGCAGAGGATATTGCCTTTTTTGGAATCAGTTACTTAATGCGTTACTACTGGGACGCCCTGGAAGAGAGATACGGACTTCAGGAGTTCTCCAAAGATGCAGATGATTCAGACAGTGTTATTGCCATTATGGAACAAGTCGGCCGTGTACGCGGTTGTGTTGTAAGCGGTGGGCGCATTGATCTGGAAAAGGCATCGCGGGCATTTCTGCGAGAGCTGCGAGCAGGTAAAATGGGACGTTTCTCTATGGAAGCCCCCTACTAAAAATGGACTCTACACGATGAAGATATCTATCTTCATCTGTTCATTTCCTATAAACAAGTGCCGAAAGAAGCGGCCGTTACCGGATTACCGGGAACGGTCGTTTTTGCGTATAAAAACTCGGAATTGGAGCCGAATTTGCGTTCAAGACGATAAAAATGGAAGAGGATTGAAGAACAGTACGCTTAATGGAATTGGCTGACCTATATATCAGGTGCGTCAAAATCGTGCTATGATGAATGGTGGTGCAATTTAGATTAGACAAGGTCTGATATATTCAATTTAAACCATCAAATACCGATAAATGAAGACATCACTATCTTTATTGTTGTATACCTCAAGGGAAATATTTGCTGAGAGACACCGATTGTACAGAACAAAGACTGCGGATCTACGTCTATATTATAAAAAAGTTGTAAGTGATACACATGCTGGAGAAGTGTGGGTAGAGGAGATGAGCGTTATGGTTGAACATAATGAAGAGATCGGGTTGAATCTGCTGGATACCCCGGTTGGAACGAAGAAAAAGAAAGAAGCCAGTGAACCTCGAGACTTGTTGCTATACGAGCGAGAGTATTGGGAGAGTGGATTTGAACGCATTGCTGGCATTGATGAGGTAGGACGGGGTTGTTTGTTTGGGGATGTAGTTGCTGCGGCAGTTATTTTGCCGAAGGATCTTATCCTGGAAGGCGTGAATGACTCCAAGAAATTAACGGAGAAAAAACGTGATGCATTATATGATGTCATTATGGAAAAGGCGCTCGCAGTGGGTATCGGGTACGCGGATGCAGAGACGATTGATCGGCTTAACATCAAGCAGGCTGCGAGACTCGCGATGAAACGTGCTGTTGAAGCATTGGGAGAAGTTCCTGATTATATGTTGGTAGATGCCGAGAAGGTCGATGTGAATGTTCCACAACTGTCCATTATTAAAGGTGATGCCAATAGTCAGTCGATTGCAGCAGCTTCTATTATTGCGAAGGTAACGCGAGATCGACTCTGTAAGGAAGAATGGGATACGTTATATCCGGAATATGGTCTGTCGATACATAAGGGATATGCAACAAAAGTTCATCGGGAGCAGATTATGGCGTTGGGAGCAACCCCAATGCATCGGCGCAGTTTTCTGGGCAATCTGCTTGGAGAGCAGCAGTCATTGTTTTAACACGGGTTTGAAGGAAGGAGGGGGAGAGATTTGAATATCGGTTCCATGATAAAGGGGTTAATGGGAGATAGTAAGCCCGGCAATGCCAAGCCGCTTGAATTAAAGGAAGGTCAGGTAGTTCGCGGTTCCGTGGTAAGTGTATCCGATGATGGTGGGGATGCGGTTCTGCAGATTCAAGGTGTGCAGGTGCGCGCCAAATTGGAGACTCCACTCCGTCCGGGTGAGACCACGTTGCTTCAAGTGCAGCCTCCAGGTGAAAATGGCATAACGGTAATGAAACCTATGGCGGGTACACTTGCTGAGCTACCACAAGCTTCGCTGAACAACCTGCTTAAGGATGTAGGATTGCCGGATACGAAAGGGAATCGTGAACTGTTACTTGCTATGCAGCGTAGCGGATTGCCGCTAACGAAGGATAATGTGGCTCTGGTCCAAAATATGATGACAGCCAAACCCACACAGGTACCTGTGGAAGAATGGGTGCAGGCGACAGGAATTGCTTTTCAGCGTGGTCTTCCGGTTACGGCGGAAACGGTAAAAGGATTACATCAGACGGTGTTTGGTCCCCCTCTGCATCAGTTGTTAAGCGGGTTGGCTGATCAGTTGGAAACGATGCTGACACAAACAACAGGTAAACAGGTAATGACTGGAGAACAATCTGCAACGTTGAAGCCATCTGTTATGGCTGGTGTGCCTGTCGTGGTAAATGGAGCACAGGCGGAAGAAGGATTGATTGCATCAAGCAATGGTCGTCAGGTACCTGGAGCGGGAACGCCTGCTTTGTCAGGACAGCAAGGACAAGCAGCGTTGGCAGGAGCTATCTCCATGACTGATGGTGGGGCAGAGGATGCAGGTACTACTGTGAAAGGAAATCTGCAGACCGGCGGAGGCACAGTAAATGCTGAAGCCGGGATGAAGGCCGTTGCGAGTAACGTTGAAACGGCTGGCAAGGGGGCCACAGGTATTCCGTCTGGAACGGGAATACCTGGAGAGAGCCCGCGCGGAACTGACGCGGGCCAAGCTGGGAGCCGCCCGGGTACACCAGGGGCGGCTGCAGAATCTGTGGCTGGCCGCGTAAGTGCGGGCCAGCCTGAAGCAGGCGCGACCGGGCGGACTGACGGCCGCGCTGAAACGCCTGCTGCTGCAGGGACTCCGTCCGCAGCAGGCCAGGCGGCGCCAGCAGCGCCTACGGCAGCGCAGCTGGCGCCCAAGCTGCTGGCGCTGCTGGACGCCCTGCGCAGCGCGTCCACTGCCGCACCGGCACAGCCTGGTGCGGCAGTACAGGCCGCCCCTGCATCGCAGGGCGGCCAGGCGGCTGCGGCTGCCGGAGGCGTGCCGCAGCCGTTGCCAGCCGGCGCTCATGCGCCGCCGGCTGGCGGTAGTGCCGCAGCACCTGCGGGAGCTGCGGCAGTGCCCGCGCCTGTCACCCACGAGGGAGACCCGTGGGTGGGGCGCGTGCTGAAGCTGCTCGGTGCGGAGCACGAGCAGCAGGCCGTTCACGGCGCGGCTGCGCAGCCGCGCGTGGGAGATGCGGCGAGTCCGGCGAATGCGGACACGCTGAAGGGCTTGCTGCTGCAACTTGCCAGCAGCGACGGTGCGCCGGCGGCACTCAAGGATGCCGCCGGACAGGCCGTGCAATATCTGACAGGTCAGCAGTTATTGCTGACGACAGATCGCAGTGCTACATTTGCACAGATGCACTGGTTTATTCCGATCACTGGACCGGACGGGGAAGAAACGGCGTCTGTTCAGATTCAATCACGTCGTGGACCTCGTGGAGAGCTGGATGCGTCCAACTGCCGTCTATGGTTTGATCTGGACATGAAAAATCTTGGGCCTACTCTGGTAGATGTCCATGTGGTTAATAACATTGTCAGTCTGCGTGTATTAAATGATCGCGAAGGAATGGGACCGATCCTGGAGAGCGGACGAGAGGTAATCCATCAGGCATTGGACAAGCTGGGCTATCAACTGCTGACCTTCAAGGCGGAACCGTGGCCTGTGGGGCAGGAACCGGGCGCGGAACGAAAAACGAGGGCCTCGGACTACAGTCCTGAACGATACAAAGGGGTGGACTTGAAGGTATGAAAGACGAGTCGTCACAACCGGACCTGCTCTCCAAAAAGGCAGTTGCCCTAAAATATGTCCCTGGAGAGAGTGAAGCACCTGTTGTTGTAGCCAAGGGGCGTGGCAAAGTGGCAGAAGCCATTTTGGATAAAGCCAGAGAAAATGGCGTGGCTGTTCAGGAGGATGCAGCACTTGTGGAGGTGCTCTCCAAGTTGGATCTGGATGAACAGATTCCAGCAGAACTGTATCAACTAGTCGCAGAGGTTCTAACGTATGTCTATCGTGCAGATCGACTGGCTTCGGGGCGTAAGGAAGATGAGTCATGGTAGAACATAGATCAGGCAAGGGTCCGGGACTGAAGCTCACACGACAGCAGAAAGGTCGATTAGGTGAAGAAGCTGCCTGTCGTTGGCTGCGAGAGAATGATTATCGGATCATTAGACAGAACTGGCGTTGCCGTAGCGGTGAGATTGATATCATTGCTTCCTGCGAGGGCCTGATTGTCTTTGTAGAAGTAAGAAGCAGAAGTGGGGCCGTTCAGTACGGTACACCTCAGGAATCGGTTGATATGCGTAAAATGCAGCAGGTACGTTCAACCGCATCCGTTTATTTGCAAATGAGGGGAGAGATGGAACATCAGATCCGTTTTGATGTAATTGCCGTAATGCTTGATCAAGCGGGAAAAACTGTCTCTGTGAATCATATTGTTAATGCTTTTTAAGAATTACACTCAAAGTTATTGCTGTATTAATTGATACGAAATGTATCTTTTTAATGTGAGTCGGTCAGTTATTTTGAAGTACAAGTTTAATTATGTCTTATCTTCGCATTCGTTTTAGTTTTGAAATTAGTTAATATAGTAAAGCCGTAGTTCCTCTTCATACAGGAACTGCGGCTTTTTTTGATTTAACTATGAAATCACAAAACAGAGGATAGAGCATTGATAATAAAATCATTGTATTTCAGAATTTTTAGATACAAATCGTATCATTTGTAATAAAATAAGAACGTTGAAAAATTTAAAGAGAGGTTGGTGGGATGTATGAAAGATCTTCAGAATACTTCGAACAACACAGTAAAACAAGTATGGGAGTGCCCTCGGATGGAAGTGCTGGATATCAGCGAGACCATGAACGGTGGACAGGGGATTTGGCAATATGTTTGGGACGGAGAATTCTGGAAGCTTGAACTTATGGTCAGTTAATTAAAGAGGCTAAAGAGGAATGTTTGATCAATAAAAATAAATGGTGAGGTGTAGTGAGAAGATGCATATAAGTATCAAATGGATGATTCGACTAAGTGCACTATCTTTATTTTTCATTTTGTATGGAATCATGTATTCCGGAGTTTCTTATGCTGCTGAATCTGACAATGCGGTTAGTGTGTCAGGTAAAGTGATTGATCGTCAAGGATTTCCTGTCAAGGACGCCACGGTTAAGTATTGGCTTGATGACTTTTATGGGAATAAGTCAGAACACAGCGTGGAGACAGATGAGAGTGGGAATTATCATATTATTGAATCCGTTGAGAAAAATACTGAATTTACCTTTTCAGTTGAAGCAGAGGGGTATGTGCCGTATCGACATTACACTTCCTATAGTTTAAGGGGGGGAGAGCAAATACAGGTTGATTTTCGTATTTATGAACCTTCCACGATTGTGGGAACAGTCAAAGATCAGGCGGGCAGACCTGTTCCAGATGCTCGTATAAAAGTATCAACTCTCTTTGATCGTATAGTCAAATCTGATCAGCAAGGTCGATATACGGTTACAGGAATTGATTATGCCTATAATCCGAACACTGCAATATGGGTAGATGCCGATGATTATATGCTATATGAACAGGGTCGCTTGAGTGTCCGTGAGGGAGGAACCTTGAGAGTGGATGTTGTTTTGGCTGAGGCGGCACACGTGCGGGGAAAAGTTGTAGATGAGTCGGGCAATCCAGTAAGTGGGGCTAAAGTTAATGCTGGAGGTTCGGCAACAACAGATGCTCAAGGCAACTATTTTATAAAGCGCGTACCAACAGGGGCCAGAACGATAACGGGGGAAGCAGCAGGATATTTAAAATCGAGCCTGAGCGTTACTCTTGTAAAAGGAGATCGGAATACATTTAATATCGTACTTAAGACGGATGCGGACATTACGCCGCCTGTAACCAAATACAAATTAGTTCCTATAACAGATACAGTTAATGGGAAGCTATACATCAAAGGATTTACATTTAGACTACAGGCAGCAGACGAAGTCAAAGGTTCAGGTGTGAAGACGACACAATATCGAATTAATGGGGGGGCATGGAAGATGTATGAAGGGCCCGTCAAGTTTTATGCCCCTGATGTCAAGGTGGTAGAGTACTATAGTACAGATCTTGCAGGAAATCAGGAGAAGTACAATAAAATGGATTTTGTTAATGGCACATTTGAAGGGAATGGCACGTTTGAAGGGGAGGGTTACGATTGATTACGCGTTGATATGATATGTGAATGTATAACATGAGAATAAAAGACGGCTCTGGCTTGATGATCCCTCGTGGTGAATCAAGATTCAGAGTCGTCTTTTCTGTTCGTAATAACCTTAATGGTAATGATCTCTGCCGCCCCTTTGAATCTCGTGATCAGATGGGTGTATAATCAAGAAGGTAAACTGGAATTTATTTTTTATGTCATAAAGAAATTATATTGAGTGTACTGGGCCGCGAATCAATGTTGCGGTTGCGAATGATTTTATAACCAGGGAGGTACGGCCGATGAGTAAAGCTACGAAAACAACGAATGAAGTCAGAAATGCGATTCAAAATCGTCGCACGGTGAAAAAATTCAAAAAAGAAGCTGTTCCTACACAGCAGATTATAGAGTTGCTGGATACGGCAGTCTGGGCTCCTAACCATAAATTGCGTGAACCATGGAGATTTTTGTTGTTTACCGGGAATGGACGGAAGAAACTGGCTGAGGCTATTGATGCAGAAATGGGAGAAGACAACAAATTCTCAGCCAATATTTTGCAAGTTCCATCCGTTATGCTTGTCGTTCTGGAGGAAGATCCAAGACAGAATATATGGGACGAAGACTTTGCTGCGGTAAGTGCGTTGGTTCAGAACTTTATGCTTGCAGCCTGGAGTGAAGACATAGGAACGTTCTGGGTGACCAAGCCATTCTTGTACGCTCCCAAATTCCGCAAACCGCTTGGAATAGAGGCGGGTGAGAAGATTGTAGGCATGATTTATATGGGATACCCCGATGTTATTCCTTCTGCCAAAGAACGTACACCAGCCAAGGATAAACTCACTCTTTTCGAATAATAAATATGGTAAAATGCAGCTGCACAAGAGCTCTATATGTTTCAGGAAAATCTACGTACAAGTACCTTTCTTCACAGAAGAGAAGGGCTTGTACGTTTTTTTGCCATGTTGGTGTGTCTGTCTGTAGAATCTGCATGAAATATCCTTACATCCTTCTCGACTTTTCATCTGATGTCTACAGGTTTGTGCGTATTTCACTGCCTTTCGGCAACCTGGACTGTTCTTCACCCCTAAGCTTCAAAATAAATTAAGATCCAATTGACGATACTGTATGGCTTCAGCCACATGAGCTGTCACGATTTCACCATCATGATCCAGATCGGCAATCGTCTGTGCCATCTTGATAATGCGATCATGTGCACGCATGCTCAGGTTTAACGTTTGCAGCGTTTGCTCTAACAGCTGCTCTGCCTCTTGAGGGAGTTGAATTGTACGTCGCAAAAGCGTGCCCGAAAGCTGGCTATTCCAACGGACCGAACTTTGAGCATAACGTGCAGCCTGAATCCGATGAGCATGAATGACTTTTCTCTGCATTTCAGCAGAAGAAGGTGAGGGAGCTGATTTGCGCCACTCGCCAGGTGGAGGAACCTCAACCTGAAGATCGATACGATCCAGCAATGGTCCTGAAATTTTGGCTCGGTACGCTGCAACACGAGCGGGACTGCATATGCAGCGCTGCTCCTCTGAATGAGCTGACAGGTACCCGCAGGGACAGGGATTCATAGAACATGCCAGCATGAACTGGGCGGGGAAGGTGAATGCGGCCCGCGCTCGGCTAATCGTCACTGTGCGATCCTCTAATGGCTGTCTTAATACCTCCAGCACTTGGCGCTGGAACTCAGGTAATTCATCCAGAAAGAGTATGCCTCGGTGAGCAAGACTCACTTCACCCGGTTTCGGGATACCACCGCCTCCAATCAGACCAGAGGTAGATATCGTGTGGTGCGGGGAGCGAAAAGGTCTGTCTGCAATCAGGCCTTGTGGCGCTTCTTTCAACTTGCCTGCAGCACTTAATACTTTGGTTACTTCCAGTGCTTCATCTTCTGACAAAGGGGGAAGGATGGTAGGCAAACGTTTGATTAACATCGTTTTGCCCGTACCTGGTGGCCCAACGAGCAATATATTATGCATGCCAGCCGCAGCAATCATAAGCGCGCGTTTAACATGATGCTGCCCGAGAACATCACTGTAGTCATCCGTAAATAATGAATTCTGTCTCACCCTTTTATCCTGCATACTCTGTGTCTTATCTATTGTAGGAGCAGCGAGGTGAGCATAATTTTTTAATACAACCGGCCCAGCATTGGCTGTATTTTTTGGTATTCCAACCGAACTCGTAGATTGATCTGAATTTTCCGGCGCGATATCCTGTAAATGACGAACACCAAATACCTGAATACCTCGAATCAGAGACGCTTCCTCCACGTTATCCAAAGGAAGGAGAACGGACGTGAAGCCTTGTCTCTTGGCCAGGTCCACCATGGATAAAATGCCCGGCACTGATCTGATCGAACCGTCCAATGCCAGCTCGCCAACCACTAATGTCCGTTCGTGGGGAGGAAGTACAAGCTGGCCGCTTGTCATAAGTAATCCAATGGCAATGGCGAGATCAAAGGAAGATCCTTCCTTGCGCAGATCAGCAGGGGCCAGATTGATTGTAATCCGCTGTAAAGGATACTGATATCCACAGTTCTTAATAGCAGCACGAACACGTTCTACAGCCTCACGAATAGCTGAATCCGGTAACCCGATGATAGACGTCTGTGGTAGGCCATTGGATAGATCTGTTTCCACCTCGATTAGAACGCCATCAATTCCATACAAACACGCACTATGCAATTTCCCGTACATAACAAAGAAACACCTCACTCGATTCTTGACTCCGCATAATACGGGCCAGTCTACGAATTAAGGTGCTTCCTCAGCTTCTACTAAGCATTTTATATAAAAGGAATCATGCAGTCAACCTGTCTTTATCGCTGTAGTAATTATAAATGATTCCTGAATTTTTATATTTTAAAAAGAAATCAGTTAAGTAACTTTTGTGAAAATGGCATCGTATAAACTTGCATTATGGTTAAGAGATTTTGATATGTGAAATCGTAAATCTATTCGATGGATCTTTTGATTATTGCTATTGCATCCTGAGTAAGTAGTAATGTCTATCCGTACCAAAATGTATTGTATACAATCTAATTTAACATAATTAAATCGAAAGGTAAAATCATTTGTGCTCAATTATTCTGTTTTTTTTCTATTTTGTGATAATATAGATCTATAGTTCCTGTGTTATAAGGAATAGAATGCACAATAGGCAGGTGAGAAAGACATATGCAGACTGACAGTTTGAAGCTGGATAACCAATTATGCTTTGCCATATATGCTTGTTCACGTGAGATTACGAAGATGTACCAGCCCTATCTGGAGGTGCTCGGCGTAACGTATTCACAGTATCTGGTTCTAATGGTATTGTGGGAACGTGAAGAATGCACGGTTAAGGAGATCGGGGAGGCGTTGTACCTTGATTCGGGAACGTTGACACCACTTCTCAAACGTTTGCAGTCAGCAGGACATATTAATCGCGAACGTTCGGCTCAGGATGAACGAAAAGTATTAATTACACTAACCGACTCCGGTCGTGAGCTGCGAAATAAGGCATTGTCCATACCTGCATCCATCCAGGGAGACGCGTGTTTGAATAGCACCGAGTTTGAAGCTTTGCTGGGTCAGTTCAAAGGATTACTGGAAAAAGTCCACGAAACTAACACTAACGCAGCCAAAAAATAATAATGTAACTTTGCATCGTGGAAACCTTGGCTTTTAGCTGAGGTTTTTTCCATATATACCCAAACATTCACAATATGGGATCATACTCATATCAAAATACTGTCTATTAACCATTAATTTTTTAAGGAAAGCGTTTTAAAAACGTGTTACAATGAATTGGGTTTAAGTGAAAATAGTCAACATTTGTCTTTTGTTAGTCTACCAACCCGCCTTGTTGCAGTCATGTTGATAGGAGGATTCGAGAATGAATATCCATGAATATCAAGGAAAAGAAGTACTGAAACAGTATGGAGTTACCGTTCCAAATGGAAAGGTTGCTTATACAGTCGATGAAGCGGTTGCGGCCGCAGAGGCACTGGGCAGTCCGGTGACTGTAGTTAAAGCGCAAATTCACGCAGGTGGCCGGGGTAAAGCCGGCGGCGTAAAAGTGGCGAAGAGCACGGATGAAGTTCGTGCCTATGCTTCCGAAATTCTCGGTAAAGTATTGGTGACACACCAGACTGGACCAGAAGGTAAAGAAGTGAAACGTCTTCTGATTGAAGAAGGATGCGATATCCGCAAAGAGTATTATGTGGGTGTTGTTGTGGACCGTGCCACAGGCCGTGTAGTTATGATGGCTTCCGAAGAAGGCGGTACTGAGATTGAAGAAGTAGCTGAAGCTACACCTGAGAAAATTTTCAAAGAAATCATTGACCCTGCTATTGGGTTGCAAGTGTTCCAGGCGCGTAAACTGGCTTACAGCATTCAGATCCCTAACGAACTGGTGAACAAAGCTGTTAAGTTCATGCTCGCGTTGTACACAGCTTTTGTCGAAAAAGATTGCTCCATTGCCGAGATCAATCCTCTCGTTGTTACAGGAGATGGAAACGTTATCGCACTGGACGCGAAGTTGAACTTTGACTCCAACGCCCTGTTCCGTCACAAAGACATTTTGGAACTGCGTGACCTGGATGAAGAGGATGAAAAAGAAATCGAAGCTTCCAAATACGACCTCAGCTACATAGCACTTGATGGCAACATCGGCTGTATGGTCAATGGTGCGGGACTTGCGATGGCGACGATGGACATTATCAAATACTACGGTGGAGACCCCGCCAACTTCCTTGACGTAGGGGGCGGTGCAACAACGGAGAAGGTGACTGAAGCATTTAAGATCATTTTGTCTGATGCTAAAGTAGCCGGGATCTTTGTTAACATTTTCGGTGGCATTATGCGCTGTGATGTTATCGCCAACGGTGTTGTTGAAGCAGCGAAGCAGCTTGGTCTGACCAAACCGCTTGTTGTTCGTCTTGAAGGAACTAACGTGGAGCTTGGTAAACGTATTCTGGGTGAATCTGGCCTGAATATCGTTCCTGCTGACTCCATGGCCGATGGTGCACAGAAGATTGTTGCCCTCGTAAAATAAGTTCATTCCTTAGTACCGGAGCTGTCCGGGAACTGAAAAATAACCGTAAGGATGTGAAGCAACGTGAGTATTTTGATCGATAAAAATACAAAAGTCATTACGCAAGGCATTACGGGTTCAACGGGAATGTTCCACACGAAGGGCGCATTGGACTACGGAACCCAGATGGTAGGCGGAGTTACACCGGGTAAAGGCGGAACCAATGTGGATATCACGCTGGAAGACGGTACAGTAGCCAGCCTGCCGGTGTTTAACACTGTGCAGGAAGCGAAGGAAGCTACAGGCGCAACAGCGAGCGTCATTTACGTTCCTCCGGCATTTGCAGCAGATTCCATTATGGAAGCTGTTGATGCAGAGCTGGACCTCGTTATCTGTATTACAGAAGGTATTCCGGTTCTAGACATGATCAAGGTTGACCGTTTCATGGAAGGTAAAAATACCGTCCTGATCGGACCGAACTGTCCAGGTGTCATTACACCAGGTGAATGTAAAATCGGTATCATGCCTGGGTATATCCATATGGCAGGGCATGTGGGCGTTGTTTCGCGTAGTGGTACACTAACGTATGAAGCCGTTCATCAACTGACAACTCGTGGTATTGGACAATCTTCTGCAGTTGGAATCGGGGGAGACCCTGTAAAAGGCTCCGAATTCATTGATATCCTGAAGCGGTTCAATGAAGACCCACAGACTCACGCGGTCATTATGATTGGTGAGATCGGTGGTACTGCTGAAGAGGATGCTGCAGATTGGGTACGTGAGAACATGACCAAACCGGTTGTTGGCTTTATCGGTGGCGTAACAGCGCCTCCAGGCAAACGGATGGGCCATGCTGGCGCTATTATCTCTGGTGGTAAAGGTACAGCCAAAGAGAAAATAGCGAAACTGGAATCATGTGGAATCAAAGTAGCACCAACACCTGCTGAGATGGGTTCGACTTTGGTGAGTGTACTTGAGGAACGCGGTATTTTGAATTTGTGCACGACACATTAATTCTTTTTCGTTATAATAGAAGAAACGGCTCGGAAATGATCTATTTCTGGTAGTCCGACTATTATGGTTACGGAAAAGGTAAGCAACCTTTTGTCCTTGAACAGGGCGAAGGGTTGCTTTTTTGCGTTTTTTTAACGTGAAAAGGCAGAGGAATTGTTCCTCATCTGCGTAAACGCTTGCATTCCGTGATCACATAACACACAATATGAGGGAAGATCTCTTCCGCTCTGGGAGGCATATGGTATGGAAGAAAGATGGATCTTGTTTGGGTTGCATGAGATGGAGGGCATTGGCAAGAAAACAATCTCGAAACTGATTCTGGGACAACATGAATTAACCGATCTATTGAATTATGGGGAAAGCGACTGGGTCGCAGCAGGCTTGCGCAAAGATCAGGCTGCACGTTTGACTAGCCAATTTACTATCGACTGGATTGAGAGTAAAAGAGAACACGTTTACAATCAGGGGATAGAGGTTATTACTTACCTGGATCAGAATTATCCCATATTAATGAAGGAAACCGTTCAGCCTCCCTGGGTAATGTATGCTCGCGGGGATGTTAGTTTGCTACACAATTCGTCTATTGCAATGGTGGGAACTCGTATGCCGACCGTGTATGGGCGCAAAGTTGGAGAAAAGTTGGCAGAACAATTATGCAGTGCAGGACTGACGATCGTAAGTGGGCTTGCCCGAGGTATTGATAGCGTATGTCATGAGGCAGTATTACGTGCCAAAGGAAAAACCATTGCCGTATTCGGAACAGGGATCGATCATATATACCCGCCCGAAAATACTAGCCTTGCCGAGCGAATCGCTGAGACGGGTTTGCTTTTATCGGAATATCCACCCGGTACGCGTGCCCGTCAAGGACTATTTCCGGAACGGAATCGAATTATTGCCGGCCTAACGTTGGGAACATTGGTCGTAGAGGCTGACATTCGCAGTGGTTCACTTATTACAGCAGATGCTGCTCTTGAAGCAGGAAGGGATGTATTTGCCGTCCCTGGACCTATTACATCGCCGAAGAGTCGGGGAGCGCACAACCTTATCCGTCAAGGTGCCAAGTTGGTGACTTGTGTAGCAGACATTTTGGAAGAGTATCGTTTGGACTTGCCAAATGCAGAACAACTTCCTTACAATAGAGGACGTTCGACAGAAACACCTGAACCTTCCCGGCAAGGGATATTCGCTGAGGTGAAGCTCTCTCCAGATGAACAACGCGTGATTTATCTGTTGGAACAGGGAGAACAATCATTGGATCAACTGGTTGAACTGCTTGGTTGGGATTTTGGACATTTGCATTCAGTTCTGTTATCTTTAATCATAAAAAAGCAGATTAGCCAATTACCAGGCACTAAATACGCGAGGGTATGACGATGCTGCAACCTACGCAGTGTGTGGAAATATATAATTAGCAGAAGTTATTAACTATGCATAAGCTTACAGAAACAGTTTCATGACAGTTTCATGACTGAGAGGAGGATGAACCTATGGCGGATGCACTCGTAATCGTGGAGTCGCCCTCAAAGGCGAAGACGATAGGCAAATATTTAGGCAGCAAGTTCATCGTGAAAGCTTCGATGGGACATGTTCGCGATTTGCCAAAGAGTCAGATCGGCGTTGAGGTGGAGAATGATTTTAATCCGAAATATATTACGATCCGCGGCAAAGGTTCAATTTTGAAAGAACTGAAGGATGCACGGAAGAAAGTGAAAAAAGTGTATCTCGCAGCTGACCCGGATCGCGAAGGTGAGGCTATCGCATGGCATTTGGCCCATGCCCTTGAACTGGACGATACGGCAGATTGCCGGGTTGTATTTAATGAAATTACAAAACAGGCGGTCAAAGATGCGTTCAAAACGCCGCGGAAAATCAATATGGATTTGGTTAATGCGCAACAGGCAAGACGTATTCTGGATCGGCTTGTAGGATATAAGATTAGTCCATTATTATGGAAAAAAGTTAAAAAAGGCTTGTCCGCTGGTCGTGTTCAGTCCGTGGCTGTCAAAATCATTTTAGATCGTGAAAATGAAATTGATGATTTTGAGCCGGAAGAATACTGGAGCATTACCGCCAAACTGACAGCTGACGGCAATCCGTTTGAAGCCAAGTTTCATAAATTGAACGGTGCCAAAACAGAGCTGGGCAGTGAAGCGGAAGTGCAAGCCATCCTGAAACAGATCGAAGGTGCAGACTTTACGATCAAGGAAGTCAAAGAGAAGGAACGGAGTCGGAACCCTTCCGCCCCGTTTACGACGAGTTCTTTGCAACAGGAAGCAGCACGTAAATTGAATTTTAGAGCTTCCAAGACGATGTCGGTCGCACAACAGCTGTATGAAGGCGTAGACCTTGGAAAAGAAGGCACAGTCGGTCTCATCACGTATATGCGTACAGACTCCACACGAATTGCGGCATCTGCACAAGAAGAAGCCAAAGAATATATCGTTGGTAAGTATGGTGAGCCATTTGCACCTGAGACTCCACGTAACTATTCCAAAAAAGCAGCTAATGCTCAGGATGCGCATGAAGCGATTCGTCCAACTTCAATACTACGGGATCCTGATTCAATCAAATCATTCATGAGTCGCGATCAGTTCCGGTTATATAAACTGGTATGGGAACGTTTTGTAGCGAGCCAAATGTCTTCGGCTATCCTGGATACGCTCTCTGTGGATATTGCGGCGGGGGACACGATTTTCCGTGCAGCAGGTTCGAAGGTTCGATTCCAAGGTTTCATGAAGGTGTACGTTGAAGGAAACGACGATGGTACAACCGAAGAAGATCGTCTGCTGCCTCCGCTGAAAAGTGGAGATGTGCTTGATAAGCAGGAGATTGAGCCGAAACAGCATTTTACCCAACCGCCACCACGATATACGGAGGCTAGGCTGGTTAAGACACTTGAGGAACTGGGTATAGGGCGTCCGAGTACATATGCGCCAACACTGGAGACTATTCAGAAGCGCGGATATGTTGCAATTGAGGAAAAGAAATTCATGCCGACCGAGCTGGGTGAACTGGTCATCGAACAGATGGAAGAGTTTTTCCCGGAAATCCTGAATGTAGAGTTTACCGCGAACATGGAAGGTGATCTTGACCATGTGGAGGAAGGTTCGGAGGATTGGGTCAAAGTACTCGCAGAATTCTATGAATCTTTTGAGAAACGGCTTGAGTTTGCGGAAGAAGAAATGAAAGAAATCGAGATTGAAGACGAAGTATCGGATGAGATCTGTGAGAAGTGCGGCAAACCGCTTGTTTATAAACTCGGACGTTTTGGCAAGTTTCTTGCGTGCTCTGGCTTTCCTGATTGCCGGAATACCAAACCGATTATCAAGGATATCGGCGTAACTTGTCCGAAGTGTAAGGAAGGTCATGTTGTTGAGCGTCGTAGCAAAAAAGGACGTATTTTCTACGGTTGTGACAAGTATCCTGAATGTGATTTTGTCTCATGGGACAGACCTTCAGCCAAACCATGTCCTAGTTGCGGATCTTTAATGATTGAGAAGCGGAACAAAAAGGGAGCACGATTGCAGTGTACATCATGTGATCATCAGGAGCCGGTGGATGAACCGGATGACGAATCAGCCGATTAGTATATATGTGAATTAATTTTAGTGAGTTATGAAATTGTTTTATGGAGGTAAAAGATTTTGACAAATGAACAACAAGTAACCGTTATTGGTGCCGGGCTGGCAGGGACAGAAGCTGCCTGGCAGATTGCAAGTCGCGGCGTACGCGTGAAATTATACGAGATGAGACCTGTTGTGAAAACACCAGCTCATCATACAGATAAATTTGCTGAACTGGTATGTAGTAACTCATTGCGTGCGAATGGGTTGACGAATGCAGTAGGTGTGTTAAAAGAAGAAATGAGGATGCTCAATTCTCTCGTACTGTCTGCAGCAGACAAGCATGCAGTTCCAGCAGGTGGAGCACTTGCAGTGGACCGGGATGGCTTCTCGGGTGAGATTACGTCTACGTTGCACCAGCATCCACTCATCGAAGTAGTGAATGAAGAACTCACTTCCCTGCCGGAAGATGGCATCGTTGTTGTGGCAACGGGTCCGTTGACTTCACCGGCATTATCTGAGCAAATCAAGGCACTAATGGGTGAAGAATATTTCTACTTCTATGATGCAGCAGCACCGATCATTGAAAAAGATTCAATTGATATGAACAAGGTGTATCTGGCTTCCCGTTATGATAAGGGCGAAGCAGCATATCTGAACTGTCCGATGACAGAAGAAGAGTTTGATGTCTTCTATGAAGCTCTCATTACTGCCGAGGTTGCTCAATTGAAGGAGTTTGAGAAAGAAATCTACTTTGAAGGCTGTATGCCAATCGAAGTGATGATGAAACGTGGGAAACAGACGGCTCTGTTTGGTCCTATGAAACCGGTAGGTCTGGTTAACCCGCATACAGGAGAGTTGCCACATGCTGTTGTACAGCTTAGACAGGACAACGCAGCGGGAACCTTGTATAACCTGGTTGGCTTCCAGACGCATCTGAAATGGGGAGAACAGAAACGAGTCTTTTCCCTTATTCCTGGACTTGAAAATGCAGAGTTCGTTCGTTATGGCGTAATGCACCGTAATACATTTATTAATTCCCCTAAACTGCTTCGTCCGACGTATCAGTTTAAAGAGCGTCCAAACCTGTTCTTTGCAGGTCAGATGACGGGTGTAGAAGGATATGTGGAATCTGCTGCTTCAGGGCTTATTGCTGGCATGAACGCAGCCAAAGCAGCTCTTGGGCAGGAACTGGTGGTATTGCCGGTTGAAACAACCCTTGGCAGTATGGCTCAGTATATTACAACAGCTGACTTCAAACACTTCCAGCCAATGAATGCAAACTTTGGTTTGTTGCCGAAGCTGGAAACGAAAATCCGTAACAAAAAGGAAAAAAATGAAGCTCTTGCACAGCGTGCACTGGATGGTATCACTAGTTTTGCTGCGGCAGAAGGTCTAACTGTTCCGGAACGCGTATAAATTATTCGTGGGAGGAGGCTGATATCATGGATATGTCATTTCATGCTACAACGATCTGTGCTGTTCGTCATAACGGTAAGGCGGCAATTGCTGGAGATGGTCAGGTGACCATGGGCCAGAGCGTCGTGATGAAGAATACAGCCAAGAAAGTAAGACGATTGTACCGTGGACAGGTTGTTGCCGGATTTGCCGGTTCTGTGGCGGATGCCATTACCTTGTTTGAGAAATTCGAAGGCAAGCTGGAGGAGCACCATGGTAACCTGCAGCGTGCTGCTGTAGAGCTTGCCAAGGATTGGCGTCAGGATCGGATCTTGCGCAAGCTTGAGGCGTTGTTGATTGTAATGGACAAAACAGGCATGTTGTTAATCTCAGGTGGCGGCGAAATTATTGAGCCTGATGATGACGTTATCGCTATCGGATCAGGTGGGAACTTTGCCTTATCTGCTGCACGTGCATTGAAACGTCATGCTGTGAATCTTGAAGCGAAGGATATTGCGCGCGAATCGCTTCAGATTGCCTCTGAGCTTTGTGTGTATACCAACAGCAATATTATTGTAGAAGAGTTATAGGCCGAAGAAATCTCCCGTAGTGGAGCATGATTATGTAATCTGCTCCAGGACGTCTAGGGGATTCTTTGTCCTTGTAAGGTAAAATAACTTCAGCATACTGGTAGGAGGGAAGCAATATGAATACTCAAGCGTTAACACCGAGACAGATTGTTGCAGAGCTTGACAAGTATATTGTAGGTCAAAAGAAAGCCAAAAAATCGGTAGCGGTAGCCCTTCGCAATCGCTATCGGCGGAGCCTTTTGCCTGAGCATACGCAGGACGACATTGTACCTAAAAATATCCTGATGATTGGACCTACCGGTGTGGGTAAAACGGAAATCGCCCGTCGCCTTGCTAAACTGGTGGGTGCTCCATTTGTAAAAGTGGAAGCAACCAAATTTACTGAAGTGGGCTATGTTGGCCGTGACGTTGAATCGATGGTGCGTGATCTGATCGAAACATCACTGCGGATGGTAAAGCTGGAGCGGACTGAAAAAGTGAAGGACAAAGCTGAAGAAGCTGCCAATGAGCGAATAGTACATATTTTGGCTCCCTCACAGTCCAAGTCCAAGAATCAGCGGAATCCCTTTGAGATGATCTTTGGTAATAATGGCAACAACGTTCAGGAACAGGATGAGCCAGAACCGGATACCGGGGTTGCCGAACGCCGCCGTAAGATCAAGTTTGATCTGTTGTCCGGCAAGTTGGAGGATGACATCATTGAAATTGATGTGGAGGACACTGCGCCTAACATGATGGACATGTTTGCTGGACAAGGCAATGATCAGATGGGTATGAACATGCAGGAGATGTTTGGCAGCCTCTTACCTCGTCGAACGAAAAAGCGTAAGCTCGCCATCAAAGAAGCGCGCAAAGTGTTGATCCAGGAAGAAGCAGGCAAATTGATCGATATGGATGATGTTACACAAGAGTCCATTCGTCGAGCAGAGCAGACAGGTATCATTTTCATAGATGAAATTGACAAGGTCGCCAGTCAAGGGCGCGGTAGTGGTCCTGATGTATCCCGTGAGGGTGTGCAACGTGACATTCTGCCTATCGTAGAGGGCTCTACAGTAATGACGAAGTATGGTCCTGTCAAAACGGATTATATTCTGTTTATGGCTGCTGGCGCATTCCACGTCGCCAAACCCTCTGATCTGATTCCCGAGCTTCAGGGGCGCTTCCCAATTCGTGTGGAACTAAGTAGTCTTACGCTGGAAGAGTTTGTATCCATTCTGACTGAGCCTCAAAATGCCCTGACCAAGCAGTATGTTGATCTGCTGCGTACCGAAAATATTGAAATCGAGTTCTCGGATGATGCCATTCGTGAAATTGCCAAATTGGCTGAATCTGTCAATCAGAATACAGAAAATATAGGCGCACGTCGATTGCATACGATTCTTGAAAAGCTTTTGGAGGATTTATCCTTTGAGGCACCTGAGCTTACATTGGAACGTATGGTGATTACTCCGGAGTATGTCCGTGAGAAATTGAATGATATTGCACTTGATCGTGATTTGAGTCAGTATATCCTGTAATATAGGCTTGCAATGTAATTGCTAAAGGGTCGTATGAATGAACGATATGCACTGGACCGTAGAGAACACTTACGAGATCGACGAAGGATATTCATTCCTTAGACGAATCGTAAAAGGTTCTCTCTCCGACCAGTGACATATCGTTTATTTTTGTTTCTATCTAAAAGATTTTGATGAGATAACCGATAAAAGATGTGTGGTTGTTGTCTGGATCGACAAAACCTAGGACTTGTGCCGCATGCAAAGTGCGTTAAAACCTATCGGAGTGGTAGTTATTTCTAATTTTTATATCCAGTTATTCCCATTTAAAGAATGTTTCTTATTCCAAGTCTGGGCATCGGTTTAGTTGACAGATTGGTAAATGTTGCGTAAATGCGCAAAAAAAGAATTTGTAGAAAAGTGTGAAGTCACCAATTGTTTTCTGGAGATTAAAATACGTAAACCCTACTTAATTGTTAAGAAAGTGTTGTGTAGAAATGGTGAGAAATCTTAATTTGTGAAAGATAACTTGTCAATTGATTAATATACAGCTTCGTATGTATACCTATCATATAGTCGCTAAACCCTTAATCTAACGGCAAAAAATTCTAACATTATCAACGATGAATATTTCGGAAATATACATAATTACGGGCATTATACAGTCCTGTCGAGACGAGAAAGGTTTTTTTTATTTTAAGAATGTTTAAGAACAATCAGGGAGAGTATTAACATACTTTTGTTTTGGGCCTGAACATTTACGAAAAAATTCATAATTTGCAGAAAATACACAAAAAGCCCTGTCTTTCAGAAAAGATAGGGCTTTTTTCTTATTGTAATATATCCCAATCTCGAAGAAACTTATGTTATACGACAACATCAGAGTTAATTCTACTTAAGTCCTAGAAAACCGTGTAAAGACGAATGTTTTTGTCGAAAAAACATAAGGATTTTCAAGGAAGAAGATTCAATCTTTTTCCATAACTTCTAAAGAGAGGAGGGAGATTGTGAATCTTTTAAACGATATTAGCTTTAAAAGATTGCAAGGTGCACTCGATGCGTCCAACATCAGACAACGAACGATTGCTGACAACATCGCGAACGCCGATACCCCGTATTTCAAGCGCTCAGACGTTTCTTTTGAAGAGATGTTGCAGGGGCAAATGAATGGAGAAATGCCTGTTCTTAGAGGTAAAGTAACTGATGCAAGGCATTTTGTCATAGGTCCTTCCTCTTCCGTACCAACGCCAGTAGTTAATATGGACCAGTCAACGTCCATGAATAACAACGAAAATAATGTCGATATAGACAGAGAAATGAGTCTTCTGGCGGAGAATCAGTTGCGTTACAACGCTTATATCCAACAAGTGAACGAACAAATTAAAATCATGCGTATTGGCGTGGAAGGGAGATAACCTAATTGAACATTAGTAATAGTTTTAGTATCAGTGCATCAGCTCTGACGGCCCAACGGTTGCGGATGGACGTTATATCTTCCAACATTGCCAACGCGGAGACGACGCGCGCGAGCGTAACCAATGGTGAGGCAGTTCCTTACAAACGCAAAATGGTTGTGCTTGAACCGAACAAAACGTCATTTGGTACAATGCTCCAAAATCAAATGCGAGGTGGCAGTTCGGGAGATGGTGTCAGAGTAACTGAGATTCGCGAGGACCAGTCACCCTTGAAGCCTGTCTACGATCCTTCTCATCCGGATGCCAACGCAGAAGGATATGTATTTATGCCTAACGTGGACATTGCGAAAGAAATGGTCGACATGATCTCTGCATCACGTTCCTATGAGGCAAACGTAACAGCATTGAATTCAACCAAAGCAATGATCTCCAAAGCTTTGGAGATTGGAAGATAATCTGCTCTGAAATTAAAAACAAGAAAAATGTAAACGAGAGATGAAGGGGAGGGACATTAATGATTCAGAACAACATGTTTAGCACACAGGGCGTACAACCGCTACAGATGAAGAGTGCAACCGAAAGCAAGCCTTCTACACCAGCCGAAACCATTCAGAGCTTCGGTACATACTTACAGAACGCATTAGGGTCTGTCGCGGCACAGGAGACTCAATCGCATGAAATGTCGAATCAATTTTTGGTCGGCAAAGCGAACGTGGATCAGGTAATGATCGCTTCCGAACAGGCCTTGTTAAGCCTACAACTCACAACTCAAGTCCGAAACAAAGTAGTCGAAGCGTACCAGGAAATTATGCGGACGCAGTTATAAAATAATCTACTTGCGCTCAGGCAATAGCGCTGATCATTACAACAAGCAGCTGCGATGCTGCTCCTGATCGTAGACCTATGGAACGGCTAGGGTTGCGTAAGGACAGACTAAGCAAAGTTTCGGATGGGGTGACAGAGTGAATGAGAGAATCGCCCAGTACAGGGACAAGGGGTCCCAGTATTGGAATAGTTTCAGCAAAAAGCAAAAAATATTATTTATATCCACCTTCCTGTTTCTGATTTTGGCTGCAGTTGTTCTCACGATGCAATTGTCCAAGACCGAATATGAAGTTGCGTTCACGGATTTGAATGCAAGTGATTCAGCAGGCGTTATCAGTTATCTCGATTCATCTAGTATTCCATACAAATTAAGTTCAGATGGCAAGACGATATCTGTACCAAGCACGAGTGTTGCCATTGCAAAAGTGAATGTTGGCTCACAAGGGATTATTCAGAATGGATCACTGGGATATAAGTCATTCGAGGAATCATCATCCCCGATCGGGATGACGGATAAAGAGTTTGATGTAAAGTACAACAATGCTTTAAACGGAGAAGTTGAACAGTTGCTTCAGCGGATGCAAGGGATACAGGACGCTAAAGTGCTGGTCAATATGCCGAAGGATAATATCTTTGCCGGCTTAGAAGAACAGGATAAAGCATCTGCATCAGTAGCTCTCCAGTTTAAACCGGGTTATCACCCAAATCAGGCAGCTGTAGATGGATACTTTAATTTGGTTAAGACCGCAATTCCTAATCTGCCTGTTGAGAACATCACAATAACAAACACGGATGAAGCAGAACTGATACCGACTGCCCGAGGTGGTAGTGGTGGGTTGTCTTCAGAAGTTCAAGAGAACATGGCATTACAGAAAAAGTTTGAAAACGATGTCCGCAATAACGTGAAGCAATTTCTATCTCAGATTGTAGGCGAAGACAAAGTCAATGTTTTGGTGGCCTCCAAGCTTAATTTTGATAAAGAAACACGTAAAGAAAATCTAGTCACACCCGTTGATGTAGAGAACATGAAAGGCATCGAGATTAGCGTGCAGGAGATTCAGAAGAGTTACACCGGCGCAAGCAACCCAACAGGTGGTGTTGCAGGCACGGGGCAAGAGGAAGTTCCAGGTTATCCATCAGCTGATGCAGCAGGGAATTCCACCTCGGAAGAATCATCAAGTACGATAAACTACGATGTTAATCGAATCGCCAAGGATATTATATCTAGTCCCTATACTGTAAAAGATTTAACCATTAACGTGGCAGTTGAACCACCGAATGGAGAAACAGAATTACAGGGACCGGTTCAGGACGCAATTGAGAACATTTTGGTTAACATTGTTCGTGCTTCACTGGCAGACTCAGGCACTGTAATAAGTGACGCCGATCTGACAAAGAAAGTTTCAGTTATGTCACAAGGATTCCAGACTGCCTCCGCAGACAATACGGGTTTCCAGCTTTCCTCAACGATGATGTGGGGCGGAGGAGCACTCATAGCAGCATTGATCGCAGCGGTTGTTATTTTGTTAGTACGCCGTCGCCGCAAACAAAACGAGGTAGAAGAAGAAGAGATTCCTCTTCCAATAGCAACAGAGTTCCCGTCCATTACGCTGGACAGTGTAACGAACGAAAGTCAGGTGCGCAAACAATTGGAGAGTTTGGCCAAGAAAAAGCCAGACGAATTCGTCAATCTGCTGCGTACATGGCTGGCTGACGAATAGAGGTGAGCGCATTGGCGAAGGCAAGCAGTCAAGGTTTGACTGGCAGACAAAAAGCAGCAATATTGTTGATTACATTAGGTCCGGAAGTATCGGCTCAGATTTTCAAACATCTGCGTGACGAAGAGATCGAGCAACTTACGTTGGAGATTGCCAACGTTCGCAAAGTTGATTCTTCTGAAAAGGATATGATCATGGCCGAGTTTCACCAGATCTGTCTGGCGCAGGAATATATCTCTCAGGGCGGTATCAATTACGCCAGAGAAATCCTGGAGAAAGCTCTGGGTTCATCAAAAGCACTTGAAGTCATTAATCGTTTGACAGCTACGCTGCAAGTTAGACCATTTGACTTTGCGCGCAAAGCAGATCCGAATCAAATTTTGAACTTTATTCAGAATGAAAGCCCGCAAACGATTGCCCTGGTTCTGTCTTACCTGCAATTCGAACAGGCAGCAGCGATTCTATCATCCTTGCCACAAGAGAAACAGGCAGATGTCGCTCGCCGGGTGGCTGTTATGGATAGTACTTCGCCGGAAGTCATCTCTCAAGTGGAGCGGGTTCTGGAACAGAAACTATCTTCTACCGTAACGCAGGATTACACGAATGCGGGTGGTATTGAATCGATCGTTCAGATTCTGAACGGAGTCGATCGGGGTACAGAGCGTACCATTTTGGACTCGCTCGAGATTCAGGATCCGGAGCTTGCAGAGGAAATCAAAAAACGCATGTTTGTATTCGAAGACATCGTCAATGTGGATGATCGTTCGATTCAGCGCATTATTCGGGATATCGACAACGCAGATTTACAGCTGGCACTCAAAGTGGCAAGCGAAGAAGTTCGGGATGCCGTGTTCCGGAATATGTCGAAACGGATGTCCGAGACATTCAAAGAAGAGATGGAATTCATGGGACCTGTGCGATTGCGTGATGTTGAGGAAGCTCAGACACGTATCGTAGGAACGATACGCAGATTGGAAGAAGCCGGTGAGATCATTATCGCACGCGGTGGAGGAGATGATATCATTGTCTAATTTGATTAAGTCTTTCCAGTATGTACCGGTTGATGACCGTAAAAGACTTGAGAATCATCATCATTATGGTGGTGCCGAAGAGTCTGAAACGGAATTAAATGGTGAGAGTGCTGAAGGTTCTGAAGCAGAAACGCTTCAAGCACGCGTGGACGAAGAAACACAACGTCTAACCGCAGAGATGCTGGAAGATGCCAAGGAGTTTGCAGAAAAGCAAGTACGTGAAGCTTCGGAAGAAGCAGAGCGCATGCTTCAAGAAGCCCGTGAACAGATCGATAGCTGGTGGCAGGAACAACGACAACAGGATGAACATCTGACCGAAGCACTTCGTTCACAAGGTTTCCAACAGGGTTTTGAAGAAGGCAAAGTACAAGCTGAACTGGATCTCCAGGTGCAGATCGAAAAGATGATGAATGAAGCCCAGGAAGTTCTCCAGGAGGCTTATGTAGCAAAAGATCAGATCATTCAGGAAGCGGAGCCGTTCCTTGTGGATCTCGCTTGTGGGATTGCTGAGAAAGTCATTGATAAGCAACTTACCATTGAACCCGATCATACCTTGGAACTGATTCGACAAAGTTTGTCACGTAAACGGGAGCAGGGTTTGATCACACTTTGTGTGGCCCCTGATCAGTTTGCATTTGTACAGGCAGCTCGCGAAGAATTATCTCTGTCTATTGACTCTCAAGCAGAATTGCAGATTTTGCCCGATTCCACGGTCAAAGATAAAGGATGTGTTATCCGTTCTTCGTTCGGAAGTGTAGATGCAAGAATTGATACACAGCTTGCTGAAATTAAAAAAGAACTGGTCCGCATAGCACTTGAGGATGAGGAGCGAAGAAATCAACATGAAGGTTCTTAGTTCACAGCGATATATGGAACATTTGCGGCAATTTGATCCCGTTCGCATTAACGGCAAAGTTACTCAGGTCATTGGTCTTATGGTTGAGTCAGAAGGGCCGGATGCAAGTATCGGTGACGTATGTTACATCTACCCTGGTAAATCGGCCAAACCTCTACAAGCCGAAGTCGTTGGGTTTCGAGATAACAAAGTGCTGCTTATGCCACTGGGTGAACTTCAATCCATCGGTCCTGGTTGCGATGTAGTAGGTACTGGTAAACCACTCGGAGTTCAGGTAGGCTCCGAATTGCTCGGTAAAGTGCTGGACGGACTTGGGCAGCCGCTAGACGGTTCCCTTCTCCCATCCAGAATGCCGATGTACTCTACCTCCAATACACCGGTTAATCCAATGGATCGTCCGCGTGTACTTGAAACCATGGGTGTTGGTGTAAGAGCTATCGACGGATTGTTGACCGTAGGTAAGGGACAGCGTGTAGGTATTTTTGCCGGTTCTGGTGTTGGTAAGAGTACGTTGATGGGCATGATTGCTCGCAATACAGCAGCAGATGTCAATGTCATCGCGCTGGTGGGTGAACGTGGACGTGAGGTTCGCGACTTTATCGAACGGGATCTGGGTCCAGAAGGATTGGAACGTTCCGTAGTAATTGTAGCAACATCAGATCAGCCTGCCCTGATTCGTATCAAAGGAGCGGTTATCGCAACCACCATTGCAGAGTATTTCCGAGATCGTGGAATGAACGTGATGCTTATGATGGATTCGGTTACTCGATATGCGATGGCTCAAAGGGAAGTCGGTTTGGCTGTAGGTGAACCTCCGGCAATGAGAGGATATACTCCATCGGTATTTGCGAGTTTGCCCAAACTGCTTGAACGGGCAGGCACAGGGCCTACAGGTTCGATTACAGCCTTTTACACCGTTCTGGTTGATGGGGATGACATGAACGAACCGATCGCCGATGCGGTGAGGGGTATATTGGATGGCCACATTGTGTTAAACCGATCCATTGCGAATAAAGGTCATTTTCCGGCAATTGATGTACTAGCCAGTATAAGTCGTGTCATGAAGGATATTGCTCCAGAAGAGCAGCTGGAAGCCGTTAATAATATGAAGCGTTTGATGGCTGTGTACAAAGAGTCGGAGGATTTGATCAATATTGGAGCTTATCAGCGAGGCTCAAATGCAGCGATTGATGAATCAATAGACCAGATTGATAGTATATGGAACTTTACAAAGCAGAAAGTCGACGAGAAAGTCACCTTAAGTGAAGTGCAGGAACGTTTGATTCTTGAATTTGCAAGGAGATGAATGGTTAAGCGATGAAATTTCGATATCATTTCCAGAAAGTTGTTGACCTGAAGAGTAATGAAAAAACACAGGCAGAGTGGATGTTATCCACAGCGATCGGAAAGCTTCAGACGGAGGAAGAGCATCTGATGCAACTTCTGAACGATAGAAATAATCTGGTCGGGATTATCCAATCTGCTACGGAAAATACAGCGTCTGTAAACAGTCTGCAGGAGATGCAGCGTTATGTACATCATCTTGACGAGTGCATTTCACGTAAAAACAATGAAGTTAAACATGCTCAGGTCAATGTGCAACGGAATCAGACGTTTCTGAACGGTAAGATGGTTGATGAAAAAGTATGGCTTGGAGCGAGAGACAAGGCCAAGATCAAATTTCAGCAGGAGATGCTCCTCCGGGAACAGAACGATCTGGACGAGATGGCTACTGTACGCTTCGCTGCCAAAGCCGGACGCGCGAATTGATGTGAGCCGGACGCGAAGTTGTCTCGTGAAGGAGGAATGAACGATGGCTGTTAAAGACGATAGCGACATGGAAAAAGAATCGGGAGGCGGCTGGGAAAAATTTCTCATGATTTCCATTCCGATTGTATTCACCGTAGTATTGCTGGGCGTATTGCTTACGCTTTTTAATGTAGATATTCGTAATAATTTATTTGAATTTGCTAACAAGATTCCGGTAGTTAAGGAATGGGTACCTGATCCTGTGCTGGACCCTGAGAAAGATAAGCTGGAGAAGAGTGAGCAGCAGGTAGAAAGTGCTGAAGCGACAATCGAAAAGCTGAAGTCCCAAGTTACGGCAAAAGAAACAGAACTTAAGGCAGCACAGGAAGCGACAACAACTGAGGCGAAGAAAGCAACAGACCTTCAGAAGAAGTTGGATGATGCGGAGAAAGCTGCTGAAACAGCTACGGCGGCAACGCCGGAAACGGAATCCGATTATCAAAAGCAAATAAAAGATTTAGCTAAAATGTATGCGGACATGAGTCCGAGCAAAGCTGCACCGATTCTGCAAAATATGACGAATGAAGAAATGGTCCTGTTGTTGAATGCCATGCAATCATCTGCTCGGACGAAAGTGCTTGAAAAAATGGACCCGAAAACAGCAGCCGATGTGACCATGATGATGAAGGATGCCAAACCGTCCGGTGATCTGGCACTGGATGCACTGCAGTCCAGATTGAAGAAAGAAACCGAAGCAACATCAACTGCATCAACAACCACGAGCAAGAACCTGGATAAAAACCAGCTTAGCCAAACATTTGCTTCGATGTCTGCTTCAAGTGGTGCCAAGCTACTATTGGAAACGTACAAGTTGAGTCCTGACAAAACTTTGACCATTCTGAATTCGGTAGATGACGCAACACGCTCTCAATTGCTAGAAAATATGTCTTCAGAGGATTCGGTTGAAACTGCAAAAATTTTGAACAGATTAATGGGCAACAAGTAAATCTGTTTCATGTGATATCTGAGAGGAGGTGAAAATAAATGTCGATCGTATATCAAATGACATCAACAGCATCTGCAAAGGCCACAGGGACAGGACAGACAACTGGAGCGCAATCGAAAGGTTCAGCTACAGGAGCCAGTGGTGAATTTCTGCAAACTCTTGCACAATCATTATCTGGAGGAAACGCAGAAGGTGATGGTTCAAGCGCTACTGGAAGTTTAACTGCTAATCCGCTGGTGTTTTCCTTTGCTCCTAGTGAAGACGGGGAAGCGACCTCCATCACGGACATTCTGAATTCATTGTTTTCGGACATGGATTCACTTGACGAGGCATTGGAAAATGATCCATCTTTACTCGCAGGTCTGCAGACCCTGATTCAACAGATGTATGCACAACTAAATGATACTTCAGGTAGTAATGCAGAAGGTTCTGACGAGTCTGCGGATGGAACGGTAAGCGCAAGTGCAGTACCTGCGATTGAATTGTCGCAGCATCCAGCAGCAGTACGCTTTGTTTTGCAGGATATGCTTACACAGTTAGTAACTGCGATGAATCAACCAGAGAGTACTGTTGCGAAGAGCGCTCCCGAATTCAAGCATTTGCTGCAATCTCTACAGAGTCAGCTTCAAGAGGCTGGAATGGATACCACGAGTAACAAGGGATGGACTGAATTGAAGTCCATATTGGATACATTGACTGCGGTTAAGGATCAGGCTGTACAAGTCGCTCCAACTACTTCACTTCAAGCGTCCAAACAGGATTCAGTCACACCTCAAGTTCTTGTTGCGGCAGCAACAAATGCTGGAATTCAGGTGAAAGGTGACACAGATACGACATCTGCTTCAAACACAGGTGGAGAACTGGATCACTCAACCATCATTACGGCAGGAGAACTGTCCTTGCGTACATCAGGTACGACAGCAGGGAAACCGGCTGAACCTGTAATGCAAACATCACAATTTGCCAAAGAAATGACACAGTTTGTTGTTAGCAAGCTGGATATTGTTCAACAAAAAGGTTTTTCCGAGGCAACCATCTCACTTCGTCCGGAGCATTTAGGTAAATTGGATGTACAAATCACCTTGCAGAACGGGCAATTGGTTGCACGGTTTATGACAGAGCATACGATGGCCAAAGACATGCTTGAACAACAAATGATGCAGCTGCGTTCTTCACTTCAAGCTCAGGGGATTCAAGTGGAACGACTTGAGGTTACGCAGAACAGTTCAATCGGATCACAGATGTATCAGGATGGCGGCCGTCAATCGGGAAGTAACTCTCAGCAGCAACGTCGTTCACGTGAACGTGAGGAACAATCAGATGATGCTATAGCTACCGCAGGTATACAGGAAGAATTGCGTAATTGGCGCAGCGAGCAAGTAGAAGGAAACGAAATACAGAGAGATACATTTAGTGCAGAGGCTTAAACAGAAATGAGGTGAGCAAATGGCTACTGAAATTGTTTCAACAAATAATACTTGGCCGAACTATTCCGCAGCTAATAAAGCTACAACAAGTGCTGCAACAAAAGAATTAGGCAAAGACCAGTTTCTAAAAATCCTGATTACCCAGCTGCAGAACCAAGACCCTATGCAGCCGATGGAGGATAAGGAATTTATCGCCCAGATGGCACAGTTCAGCTCAGTGGAACAACTGGTCAATATTTCAACTCAACTTAAAACGTTGAATCAGTCACTTGGTGCTGTATCCGGTATGATTGGCATGGAGGTAAGTTGGCTTTCTTCTAATAAAGAGGACAACGGAACTCTTCGTCAGGGTATTGTGGATTCCATCATTGTAAGAGATAGCGTTCAATACGCGAAAGTGGGCAATGACGAGATTAAGCTGGATGAGATTATTCAGGTGAATTATCCAAAACAAGCAGAAGAGAATCAAACTCCGGTACAGAACGTTCAGGATGTAACCCCTGAATCGAACGAAAGCCAGGAAGCTGAATCAGCTGCTGAAACGGGTGATACGGAAGATAGCGGGAAAACGGTATGAGTGATCGCATAACGGTTGGACAATTATACGCAGGCTCGATTACGCCAAATATGCTTCAAAGACCCAAAACGGGAGAAGCCTCAGCTGCACCCGAAAAACCTTTTGCAAAGGTGCTTGAAGATAATCTTCTGAAATTGAGCAATCATGCTGCCAAACGTTTGGAACAGCGTGGTATTGAACTCAAAACGGAGCAAATGGAACAGATTGGTTCTGCTTTGGACAAAGCTGCTGCCAAAGGAGCCAAAGAGTCTCTGATTTTGATGCAGGATATGGCTTTTATCGTCAATGTCAAAAATCGTACAGTGGTTACAGCTATGGATAGTGAAAGCATGAAGGATAATGTGTTCACGCAGATTGATAGTGCCGTAATCATTTCTTGACCGGTTGGCCCTTCTCGGGAGCCGGAATGCCGCTGACCGACTGATGCGGTAACCAAATGAAGACTGGGAGGATTTTTAAAAATGTTGAAATCAATGTACTCAGGCGTTTCCGGGATGCGGGGTTTTCAAACCAAACTCGACGTAATTGGTAACAATATTGCGAACGTAAACACCGTTGGCTTCAAAGGCAGTCGGGTTATGTTCAAAGATATTATGAGCCAAACTACCGCAGGTGTTACTGCCCCTGGAGATGAAAACGGTGGTGTGAATGCGAAGCAGATTGGACTAGGTGTTTCTGTAGGTTCAATCGATACCTTGCATTTAGCGGGTAGTCCAATGACGACTAACAATCCGACCGACCTGCGACTTAATGGTGATGGATTTTTCCTCGTAACACTTGGTGGTGAGCAGGAAGTACCCTTTTTGACTCGTGCAGGAGATTTTCATGTGGATGCTAACCGTAACCTGGTTACTTCGGATGGTTTGTTCGTTGTTGATGGTGGTGGGGAACCTATCACACTTGACGAAGCTGTCGTGTCATTTACAATCGGTCAGGATGGCTTCATCAATCAGACGATGGATGACGGAACAACTGAAGCTGGTGCTCAATTGGGCATAGGCAAGGTAACAAACCCTGAGGGTCTCGAAAAAATCGGCGGTAACTTGTATCGCATAACAGCCAATGCTAACGCTGATGGCGCATTCGATATTGTAACTGCTAACAGTACTGAGTTTGGAACAGGTGCCGTCATTGCTGGACAACTCGAGATGTCAAACGTGGATTTGACTAGTGAATTTACAGAGATGATCGTAGCTCAACGTGGATTCCAGGCAAACTCCCGGATTATTACAACGTCGGATGAAGTACTTCAGGAAGTTGTTAACCTGAAACGTTAATAGCTGATTAGTGATTTAAAAACGCGGGGGAGCTTGCTCCTCCCACTCTGATCGAGGGGGCTTAGCATGATTTCGGTTACGCGGTTAAATGGTTCTCCCATGTGGTTAAATGCGCTGATGGTTGAAATTGTCGAAGAGACACCGGACACGTATATTACTCTGGTAACTGGAAAGAGACTGATTGTGCTTGAGAAAGCCGATGAAGTTATTTCCAAAATTAAAGATTACAACCGTGAAATCGGGGTTCAGGCAGCCACTATCAAAGTGCAGCAAACGGAGGAATCCTGATGAAAAAGATGATGCCCTGGCTAGCAACGATGTTGTTAGCAATAACACTCATTGTGGTGGTTGTATTTGTATTTATGCAAGGACAGAATTCGAAGAATGACACACATACTGCTGCAGCTTCTGAACCCAAGAAGATGACTGCGGATGAGATTGTAGAAGTTTCCTCAGAGCTTGGTGAAATTAAAACCAATTTGGCTGATACAGACCATGTTGTAGTCGTCAGCTTTTCATTCAAGTTGTCTGACGTAAAAGCCAAGGAAGATTTTGAGAAAATCAAAGAAATTACGGTGAAGCCTATTATCATTCAGACATTTGCGGATACCAAGTCTGAGGAACTCGCTACAGCGAAGGGCAGAGTACAATTTAATGAGAGATTGACCGGACTTATTAATGAAGCTTTACCTGAAGGCAAGTTGAGCAGCACAAGTTTTTCAGCTTTTGTGATGGCGCCAATGTAAATGAACAGAACACGCTGTAGACCTGTAAGGGGGTGAGAACATGGTGGATGTATTATCACAAAATGAGATTGATGCCCTATTAGCAGCCCTTTCTTCTGGTGAAATGGACGCAGAAGAATTGAAGAAGGAAGAAACTCAGAAGAAAATTAGATCGTACGATTTTAAGCGGGCAGTGCGTTTTTCCAAAGACCATATTCGAAGCTTGACTCGTATTCACGAAAACTTTGCACGCTTTCTCACCACTTATTTTTCAGCCCAACTGCGGACGTTCGTTCAAATCAATGTCGTTCAGGTCGAACAGTTGCCTTATGATGAGTTTATCCGTTCTATTCCTAAGATGACGATATTGAACATTTTTGAAGCGGAGCCACTACAGGGACGAATGGTGATGGAAGTCCATCCCAATGTGGGATATGCAATGTTGGATCGCCTGCTTGGTGGAACCGGAAGTGCTCCGACCAAGATCGCATCGATGACGGAGATTGAGACGACCATCATGGAGCGGATATTCAGCCGTGCGTTTGAGAGTTTGCAGGAAGCATGGAAGACCGTGCTGGATATTTCCCCGAGGATGGAAGCGCTGGAGACGAATCCGCAATTTATGCAAATTGTATCTCCCAATGAGACCATTGCTCTGATCTCGCTCAGTACCAAAATTGGTGACACGACAGGCATGATCAATCTATGTATACCGCATGTCGTTCTTGAACCTATTATGTCACGGTTGTCAACTCATCAGTGGTTTGTTTCGGAGAAGAAAACGAGAGCTCCGGAAGAATATGAAGCTCTACGAGAGCGTGTGAACAAAGCCAAATTACCTGTCGTTGCGGAATTGGGAGAATCCAGAATTTCAATTGCTGAATTTTTGGGTCTGTCTGTTGGTGATGTCATTACATTGAACAAACCAGTTGATGAGGGACTTTCCATTAAAGTGGGTGACAAACTGAAGTACATGGGCAGTCCGGGAACAATCAAGGACCGTGTGGCTGTGCAAATAGACGAGATTGTCACCGAAGGAGTTGAAGAATTTGACGAGTAAGGATTATTTATCCCAGGAAGAAATCGATGCTTTGCTGAGGCAATCAGAGTCGATGAACAGTTCAGAGCCAGCAGAGAAAACGGTTGATGATTATTTGACTGAGCTTGAACAGGATGCCTTGGGGGAGATTGGTAACATTACATTTGGTAGCGCGGCAACAGCTTTGTCCACGCTATTGGGCCTAAAAGTAGATATTACAACACCTAAGGTTTCCATCATTAGTCGAACGCAGTTCGAAGAAGCGTTTCCGAAGCCGCATGTTGCCGTTCATGTGAATTACGTGGATGGATTCGAAGGCATTAACTCACTGGTCATCAAGAAGAGAGATGCTCAAGTCATCGCTGATCTGATGTTGGGTGGGGAAGGAAATCCGGTTGATGAAGAACTGAATGAAATCCATATTAGTGCGGTACAGGAAGCGATGAACCAGATGATGGGTTCCTCCGCTACTTCCATGTCCACGATCTTTAATCGTTTTGTGAATATCTCCCCTCCGGGAATCGATATTCTTAATTTGGAGAGTGGCGAGGGTGTAAGTAATCTTCCAGAAGATGAGACCCTGATTCAAGTTTCATTCCGTTTGTTAATCGGAGACCTGATTGATTCCAATCTGATGCAGTTGCTTCCCGTGCATTTTGCCAAAAACATGGTTGATATGCTGATTGGAGGCGCTCAGGAGTCAACTGCCAGCGCACCAGTGGCATCAACACCTGAACCCGCACCAGCAGCTGTACCAGCAACGCCACCACCGGTTGCGGAGCAACCACCCGTTCAGCAACAGGCTCCACAACAGCCTGCTCAGGACTATAACGGATACGGGCAGGCTCCAATGGGGATGCCGCAAGGAATGCCGCCACAGCAGCCGTATGGCATGCCACCGCAGCAACCTTATGGTGCACCTCAACATTACGGTGGAATGCCAAATAGAAATGTTAACGTACAGCCAGTTCAATTCGCCAATTTACAAAATGGAGCGTATGGTCAGGTAGACGAAAACAATTTGAATTTATTGATGGACATTCCCCTTAAAGTCACCGTAGAATTAGGAAGGACCCAGAAGCAAATTAAAGATATATTGGAACTGTCACAGGGATCAATTGTCGAACTGGATAAGTTGGCCGGTGAACCTGTCGATATTTTGGTGAATAACAAACTGATTGCCAAGGGAGAAGTTGTCGTTATTGACGAAAACTTTGGTGTTCGTGTTATAGATATCGTTAGCCAATGGGACCGAATTCAGAAATTACAATAAGCACAATTTAGGGAGGACTTGAATCAAGATGGCAAACCGAATTTTAGTCGTAGACGACGCTGCATTTATGAGAATGATGATCCGGGACATTTTGTCCAAAAATGGTTATGAGGTTGTTGGTGAGGCACAGGATGGCTCACAAGCAATTGAGAAATTTAAAGAGCTTCGTCCGGATCTGATCACAATGGATATTACTATGCCTGAGATGGATGGCATTGCAGCATTGAAAGAAATCAAGAAGATTGATGCTAACGCAAAAGTGATTATGTGCTCTGCGATGGGTCAACAAGCGATGGTAATTGACGCTATTCAAGCAGGGGCCAAAGATTTCATCGTTAAACCTTTCCAATCTGATCGGGTTATCGAAGCAATTAGCAAGACACTGGGCGTTTAAGAGACATGATGATGGCTCAGGGTGATTTTCCAGAAGGAGCTGGCGCGGGAGCCAATTATTATTTACAGCTTGTATGGGTGATTGTTGTCCTGGCCGTCATCCTGGTCCTTATTGTTTATCTGATCCGTTTTTTAAACAAACGGAATCAGCAAATGTTCCGGCACGGCACAATTCGTACTTTGGGCGGGGTTGGACTGGGACAAAACAAGTCGCTGCAAATTATAGAAATTGGTGGAAGTGTATATCTGCTTGGTGTAGGTGAAGACATCCAGTTGATAGATAAGGTTTCGGATCTGGAAGAGGCGCAAAGAATCATTGAATCATTCGAACGAGATGCTGCTGCTCAACAAGGGAATCTCTCGCCTCTCATTACCAAGCTCGCAAAACGCTTCCGTAAAGATGAACCGCCGCGGGAAATGGAACTGGAGGACACAACTTCTTTTCACGAAATGTTTGAATCCAAACTTCGGCAGATGCCTAACCGTAAAGAGAAGATGGAGAAGCTCCTAGATAAAGACAATACTACAGATCGGTCGAGGGATTCATGAAGAAAAAGATTTGGTTAGCGTGTTTTTTGATGGGACTTATCAGTCTGGCATCGGTCACGGTTGCCTTTGCCGAACCCATTCCGAATATTGATATTCAAATCGGAAATGGTGATGGTGGGACACCAAGCACGAGTTCACTGTCCATTATTCTGTTAATTACGGTGCTTAGTATTGCACCGGCAATGCTAGTGCTGATGACCAGTTTTACTCGGATTGTGATTGTGCTAGGTTTTGTACGTACCTCTTTGGGTACACAGCAAATGCCACCCAATCAGGTGTTAGTCGGTTTAGCGCTATTTCTGACACTTTTCATTATGTCGCCCACGTTGTCTTCCATAAATCAGGTAGCGCTTCAGCCCTACCTTCAGGGAGAACTTACACAAACGGAGGCGCTAGAAAAAGCAGCGGATCCCATAAAGAAATTTATGTTTACTCACACGAGAGAAAAGGATCTATTGCTGTTTATGAAATATAATCAGACTGAACAGCCCGAAACCTATCAGGATATTCCAATTACGGTTATGGTACCGGCATATGTAATCAGTGAGTTGAAGACAGCATTCCAGATGGGGTTTATGATTTTCATTCCGTTTCTGGTTATAGATATTGTTGTCGCGAGTACACTCATGGCAATGGGGATGATGATGCTTCCGCCGGTCATGATTTCATTACCTTTCAAAATACTACTTTTTGTCCTTGTGGACGGGTGGTATCTGGTAGTCAAGTCACTGTTGCTGAGTTTTAACACTTGAGCCGGAAAGTTAAAGGAGGACGGTCATGACTTCGGAATTTATTATCGGTCTGGCCGGGAAAGCGGTATACACTTCATTGCTGGCCAGTGCACCTATGCTTATACTAGCTCTGGTTGTAGGACTTGCAATCAGTATTTTTCAAGCAACCACTCAAATTCAGGAACAAACATTAGCTTTTGTACCCAAGATTGTTGCCGTACTTCTGGCATTACTTTTGTTTGGACCTTGGATCTTGAATATATTAGTCGATTTTACGTACAACATCCTCGATAATCTATACAGATACATAGGGTAGGCTTTAGCAGATGGAGACATTGTTGCAAAGTTTCCCTGTCGCTCTGCTTATGTTTTGTCGAATTACATCATTTTTTGTAACCGCACCGGTGTTCTCAGCTCGAAATGTGCCAACTTCAGTTAAGATTGGTATCTCTGCATTTGTAACATTATCTGTCTATCTGATCTATGGAATAGACCAGACGGTGCCGACAGACCTGAGTTATGTTTTGCTGATCATCAGAGAGATTCTAATTGGTTTGATCTTAGGTTTTGTGGCTTATCTATTGATGACGGCTGTACAGACTGCAGGGACTTTTATCGATCTTCAGATTGGGTTTGGTATGGCCAATGTATTTGATCCGATGACAGGAGCCTCAGCGCCACTTACGGGTAACTTGAAATATGCATTTGCCATGCTACTGTTTCTAACGATGAATGGACACCATTATTTGTTGGACGCGATAGTCTACAGTTACCGGTGGGTTCCGTTATCGAATGTATTTTTCCTACGGTTGGCAGACGGAAGCATTGCTGAATTTTTGGTTCGGACATTAGGGCAATCCTTTATGTTAGCTTTCCAGATGTCGGCTCCGATTGTAGTTGCGTTGTTTTTGACGGATGTGGGTTTGGGTTTTTTGGCCAAAACAGCTCCTCAATTTAATGTATTTGCTGTCGGATTACCGCTTAAGTTACTCGTTGGTCTTGCTATTTTGCTTTTGCTGGTTCCCAGTTTCTCCTTTGTATTTAGTCAATTGTTCGAAGCGATATTTAGATCGATGGAAAAATTGCTTGGAACCATTGGACAAAGGCCGGGCTGAGTGAAACGGAGGATAAGATTCGGATGAAACTTCAACTTGACCTCCAGTTGTTTTCAGGGGAGAAGACGGAGAAAGCTACCCCGAAAAAGAGACAGGATGCACGTAAAAAAGGACAGGTTGTCAAAAGTATGGAGATATCCGGTGCTTCGATTCTCCTGTTCTCGTTTTTGATCTTGACAGTTTTCAGTGATTTTTACAAGGAACGTACAGTTCGACTGTTCACGGATATCTTTATCAATCGGCTGAGTATGGATATTAACAGTGAGAATGTAATGACGCTTATGATGCGTTATGGTATTGAAGTGATGTTACTGCTTGCTCCTGTATTGTTGGGAGCGGTAGTAGTTGCCTTGATCGTTAACTACATGCAGGTTGGTTTTCTTCTTGTGGGCGAAGGATTGAAGCCGAAACTGGAAAAGTTGGATCCGATCAAAGGATTCAAAAATATTTTCTCTATGCGTTCATTGGTTGAGTTTGCTAAGTCCATTTTGAAAATGTCCATTATCGGCTATCTTGTTTACAGCACAATTATTAGCTACCAATCTGATATTGCCTCACTGTCTCACTTTTCATTGGATGCTATTTTACACTTTGCTGCTACCATCACGCTAAGTCTAGGTGTTAAAATTGCTGCTGCACTTATCATACTTGCGATACTCGATTACATGTATCAAAAGTATGATAATGAGAAAAAACTCCGAATGTCCAAGCAAGACATTAAGGATGAGTACAAGAAAATGGAAGGTGATCCGCTGATCAAAGGTAAAATTCGGGAACGCCAGCGTCGTATGGCTATGCAGCGTATGATGCAGGAAGTGCCGAATGCGGATGTAATCATCACGAACCCGACCCACTTTGCGGTTGCGTTAAAGTATGAAGGTTCCGAGATGGAGGCTCCGCAGATTATTGCCAAAGGTCAGGATTATGTCGCCTTGCGTATTAAGGAAATTGCCAAAGAAAACGGTGTTATTACGATGGAAAACAAGCCGCTGGCACGGGCATTGTTCCAGAGAGCCGAGATTGGTGACGCTATACCGGCCGATTTGTTTCAAGCGGTAGCTGAAGTGCTGGCTTATGTATATAAACTAAAGGGCAGAACGAAATAAAAGGGGATCGGAGGCCGTACATTCATTGAAGATTAAAGATATAGCTGTCCTTGCGGGTATCATTGGCATTGTGTTGATGATGATTCTTCCGATCCCGACCTGGCTGTTGGACTTGTTGCTGGTCGTCAATATTTCAATTGCACTAATGATACTCCTTGTTGCCATGAACAGCAAAGAAGCGTTACAGTTTTCTATTTTTCCAGCTTTGCTGCTGATCACTACATTGTTCCGATTGGCTCTGAATATTTCGACGACCAAGCTAATCCTTGGTGAAGGGGATGCCGGAGCTGTAGTTGCTACCTTTGGCAGCTGGATTGCTGGAGGACAAATTGCGATTGGATTTATCGTGTTTTTGATCCTCGTTGTCGTTCAGTTTATCGTTATTACAAAGGGGTCTGAGCGCGTAGCTGAAGTTGCTGCCCGATTCACCCTCGATGCGATGCCTGGTAAACAAATGAGTATTGATGCGGATCTGAATGCGGGTCTGATCAACGAGCAACAAGCTCGTGAGCGTCGTTCCAAAATTGAACGTGAAGCCGATTTCTATGGAGCGATGGATGGAGCAAGTAAATTCGTAAAAGGTGACGCAATTGCAAGTATTATCATCCTCCTGATCAATCTCATTGGTGGATTTATTATCGGTATGACTGTGCATGGGATGGCTTTCGCAGATGCAATGTCAACGTACTCTGTATTGACTATCGGAGATGGATTGGTAAGCCAAATCCCTGCTCTCCTTATTTCCACAGCAGCAGGACTGATCGTCACCAGAGCGTCATCAGAAGGAAACCTGGCAGATGATATTACGGGGCAACTGTTTACATATCCAATACTTATTTATATCGTAGCTTTCGTTATTGCCATGCTCGGTTTCTTCACACCAATTCATGTTATTACTACGCTTCCGTTGGCAGGTGTGTTGGCATATGCCGCGTGGCGTATGCAGAATAATCTGAATTTGAAACAAGTAGCGGAAGAACAGTTGGAAGAAGAACAGCAGATTGAAGAGGTTAGAAGTCCTGAAAGTGTAATTAACCTGCTTCAGGTGGACCCTATTGAGTTTGAATTTGGTTATGGTTTAATCCCGCTTGCTGATAATCAGCAGGGTGGGGACTTATTGGATCGGATCATTATGATTCGGAGGCAGTGTGCTCTTGAACTGGGGTTGGTCGTTCCGGTCATACGGATTCGAGATAATATCCAGCTCAGACCCAATGAGTATGTTATCAAAATCAAGGGTAATGTGGTAGGCGGCGGAGAACTGTTGTTGAATCATTACCTTGCCATGAGTCCTGGTTACGAAGAGGAGTCTGTGACGGGGATTGAAACGACAGAGCCAGCGTTTGGACTTCCGGCTCTGTGGATTGATGAAGTAACTAAGGACAGAGCGGAACTTGCAGGATACACAGTCGTGGATCCACCTTCCGTTGTAGCTACACATCTGACAGAACTGATTAAGAAGCATGCGCATGAGTTGCTTGGAAGACAAGAGACGAAAGCACTTGTCGATAATCTCAGAGAAAACTATTCTGCGCTGGTGGATGAACTGATTCCTTCTCTACTCTCCATTGGTGATGTGCAGAAAGTGCTCGCGAAATTATTGCGTGAGAAAGTATCGATCCGTGACATGGTAACCATCTTTGAGACACTGGCTGACTATGGAACGTATACAAAGGACCCTGATGTGTTGACTGAATATGTCAGACAATCCCTCTCACGTCAGATTACTCAGCAGTTCTCACAAAAAGGTGAGACACTTCGCGTGATCACGGTTGGTCCTGGTCTTGAGAAGAAAATTGCTGAAAGTGTGCAACAATCGGATCAAGGAAGCTATCTTGCGCTAGACCCTGTATCTACACAAAGTGTGTATCAGAAGCTAAGTGAACAAGTGAACCGTTTGATTCAATCGGGGCAGCAACCTGTTGTATTAACTTCTCCAACCATTCGGATGTATCTGCGTCAGGTTATTGAACGTACTATGCAGGACATTCCTGTACTTTCCTACAGCGAGTTGGAGCCGAATGTTGAAATTCAAAGTATCGGGGTGGTGAACTTATGAGAGTAAAACAATACGTTGTTGAGACCATGCCCGAAGCTATGCTTCAAATTCGCAAAGACCTGGGAAGTGATGCCGTCATTCTGTCCACCAAAGAGATTAAGGTGGGCGGTGTGATGGGAATGTTCCGCAAAAAACGGATCGAAGTTGTAGCTGCAGTGGATAAAGAAGAAAACAAGCAAACGACGAAGCCAGTACAAAATCACTTTACACCTGTACCTCGTGCATTTGTACCTGAGGCCTATCGGCAAACAGCTCGTTCGTTTGTTGCGGCTTCTGATGAGTCGACTACAACGAATACAGCTGATCAGAATGCTCAGGAAAAATCTGTGGCTGGGCCGTCTATGTTTGAATCGAGTAATACCGGTCCAAACATAGACAGCGGCTCAGGTTCTTCGAGCACTGATCATAAACCGCGACCGCAAGGGGCGGATTTTTCGGGTTCAACAACTGCCACGAAGCAAACGGGCTCAGATCTCCAGCAGGATAAGTTAATGACTGAATTGCAGGATCTTAAACAAATGGTGACCAAGCTTTCCAAGCAAGGTACTTCTGCGGACCCTGTGCCAGAAGCATTGCACGCAATCAGAGAACGTTTGACAGAACAAGATGTTTGGCCTGAAGTATGGGAATCCTGGTTCGATTCCATCCAAGCAAAATGGTCTGAGGATGGATTGAATGAACAGGAAGCAGCACAAGCGGTAAAGCTTGAGGTCATGCACTTTTTGGAACAACGTATCGAAGAAGGTATTCTACCTACCACTCGAATCGTCTACGTAGCTGGACCAACCGGTGTAGGAAAAACCACGACAATTGCGAAATTAGCTGCTGAACAGATGTTCAAAAAACAGCGTAAAGTTGGATTTATTACATCAGATACGTATCGGATCTCGGCAGTAGAACAGCTTAGAACGTATGCATCCATTCTGAATGTACCACTTGAGGTGGTACAATCGCCCGGTGATACACAGCGTGCCATTTCTCGATTAGAGAATTGTGACTTAATCTTTATGGATACTGCAGGTAGAAACTACAGAAATGAATTACTTGTCTCTGAACTGCAAAGTTTGCTTGCTCCTGTAGAGAATAGTGAAACTTTTCTGGTCATGAGTATGACTTCCAAAAGTGCTGATATGGTTCAGATCACAGAACATTTCAGTAAATATGGTCTGGACAAGGTGATTTTCACCAAAATGGATGAGACCGGAAGCTGTGGTCCGTTATTTAACCTGTTGCATCGTTTTCCACTCAAGCTCGCATATGTGGCAAATGGACAGAATGTTCCAGACGATTTGTTGAAACCGGAAGCAGATTCATTGTCTAAACAGTTGCTGGGAGAATGGACACAATGAAGGACCAGGCAGCCTCACTTCGAAGTATGGTCTCCACGCCATTGGAAATGGAAGGCATTGAGCGAGATATTCGATCCTCCAAAATCATCACTGTGGCCAGTGGTAAGGGAGGTGTTGGGAAATCCAATTTTACACTGAACTTTGCATTGGCATTACAGGCTTTGGGGCAAAAGGTACTTGTGTTTGATGCCGATATTGGAATGGCTAACATCGATGTTCTTATGGGTACGTCCTCATCCTATAATCTGTACCACCTGTTATACCGACAAAAGTCCATAAGAGAGATCATACAACTGGGTGCTAGCGGCTTGCCTTACATTGCTGGAGGATCGGGCATGAAAGAGTTGTTCTCGTTGTCTGATCGTGATCTGGAGTTCTTCGCCAGTCAAGTGGAGGATATCGCTCAGGAAATGGATTATGTGATCTTTGACACCGGGGCAGGGCTTTCCAGAGAGAACATGAGATTTATCGGTGCTGCCGACGAATGCCTGATTATTACCACACCTGAACCGACTTCAATAACCGATGCTTATGCTTTAGTCAAAGTTATGCACGGCCAGGAAAATGCTACACCCTTTCGGATGATCGTTAACCGGGTGGAAGACGAACGGGAAGCGGAACGGGTGGCAGATAAAATAGCAGGAGTGGCAAGGCGGTTTTTGCAGACGGATATTCCGCTACTTGGGTATATTTCAGAAGACGCTCAGGTAGTTAAGGCAGTTAAAAGACAAATGCCCTATAGCCTGGCTTATCCATATAGCAGAGCCTCCAAAGATATAGAGAAACTTGCTCTCCGTTATTTGGCTGTACCTGCAACTCCGGAATCCGGAACCTTGACAGGAATCAGGGGATTTATGAAAAAGTGGCTTAAGCGGACAACATGATTTCTGAATAAAGGAAATAGGGGTGACACAACATGGCGGTGTATCAAGTATTGGTTGTTGATGATTCCGCTTTTATGCGTAAAATTGTTACGGATTTAATTCAAGCGGATCCGGAATTTAAGGTCACAGCAACGGCTTCAAACGGTAGAGAAGCGATTCAAAAATCGCTAGAATTGAAACCCGATATTATCACTATGGACGTTGAGATGCCCGAAATGAATGGGTTGGACGCACTAAAATCAATTATGAAGGAATCCTTCGTTCCTGTGATTATGCTATCTGGTATCAATGAACAAGGCATGAAAGAAACCATTATGGCGCTTGAAGCCGGGGCATTTGACTTCATTCGCAAACCATCCATTGTACATGACCAAGATATCGCCCAAGTCGGTAAAGCTTTGGTTGAACGTATGCGTGCTGCGATGAATGAGATCAAACGAAAAGCTGATCGTGTTATATCCATGAAAAATATAGACATGTCGCGAGGGACAGTTGCTCCCCCAACTCAGCCAGTGCAGAAAGAAATGCCGGTCAGGGATCGAACGGAGCCTGTGAAAAAAACGATCGAGCCTATCCAGACAGCTCAACGTGCTATACGAGAGCGGACTGAAGAATTGCAGGCCAAATCAAAGAAACCCATTGCGCCATTATCACCTTCGAAACCAGGTCGCGTAGAGAATAAAATGGAACCTTTGCCGAAGGCAGAGCGTAATTCGGGGACGAATGTAGAAAAAGCAGTGAGGTCAGCTAATCCACTACAGACTCCAAAGGAAATTCGACTACCTAATGCAGCTCGAGTGGCAGCCGATCAAATAGCAGCAACTTCTGCCTCTGCAAAAACCAAGGATTTAGCCAAGTCTAATCCTGTTCCAAAAGGTGCAGGGAGCCCGGAAGGACCATTCAACAAGCTTGTAGCAATAGGTTGTTCTACGGGTGGACCTAGAGCGCTCAAGACATTACTTGAGCAGCTGCCCGCTGATTTGCCAGCACCAGTCATAATTGTGCAGCATATGCCGCCCAATTTCACACGTTCGCTGGCTCAACGATTGAATACGTTCAGTCCACTGCATGTGGTTGAAGCTGAAGAGGGCATGGTCCTGAAGAAAGGGACTGCCTATATAGCACCCGGCGGATTCCATGTGAAAGTTAACAAAACAGCAGACGGGAAGTTTATCCTGAAGCTGACTGAGGATCAACCAGTGAACGGGCATAGACCTTCAGTGGATACGATGTTTGAGTCGCTTCTGCCGTTTACTTCTTTACAAAGGCATCTTGTTTTGCTGACAGGAATGGGAAGTGATGGAGCTCGTATGATGAAGAAATTATACGAAGCTGGAGTTACATCAACCTTTGCCGAGAATGAAGAAACATGTGTTGTATATGGTATGCCGCGTTCTGCTGTAGAGCTGCAATGCGTTCGTCATCTTCTGCCACTGCAGGAGATTGCATCTAAACTTGTTCAAGCAGTGAAATAACGGAGTGTAACTCACGGAGGAGGTGCCTCACAATGGACATGAACCAATATCTATCCATGTTTATTGATGAGTCTAATGATCATCTGCAATCCCTTAACGAAAACATGCTTCAACTTGAAGGCAATCCGGAAGATCTGGGAATAGTTCAGGTTATATTCCGTTCAGCTCATACCCTGAAGGGTATGGCGGCAACAATGGGCTTCGAAGATTTGGCATCACTGACACACAAAATGGAAAATGTGCTTGACCTTGTGCGGAATGAGAAGTTGAAGATGCAAGATTACATTTTTGATACTCTGTTCAAGAGTCTGGATGCCTTGGAAACTATGGTTCAGGATATTACTGAGGGTGGACAAGGTAAAGCGGATGTGTCCTCTATCGTAGCCTCACTTCAAGCAATTGAAAATGGTGAAATTACAAATGGAGATGCCCCTGCAACTGATAAAAACAAGCAAGCTAACGCTTCAATTTCTTCGGCTGTGGAGCTGGATGAATTCCAATATTCAGTGCTTGATCAGTCGATTGCGGAAGGTCACCGTGTATTCTATGTTGATGTGCTTGTTAGTGAGCATAGTCAGTTAAAAGGTGTTCGGGCGTATATGGTCTTTGATATGCTCGAGCGTTCAGGTGAGGTCGTTAAAGCCTACCCATCCGTTCAGGATATTGAGCAGGAGAAGTTTGAGCGCAGTTTCTCGTTGTATTACATAACAACTAAAGAGGCGCACGAACTGGAAGAAGGCATCATGAGTATCTCCGAAATTGAAAGTGCGAAGCTTATTCAACTGGATCAGGAGACTCTTCAGCAGATGGCCAATCAGGTCGCAGCTACAGTTGAAGCACCACCCGCTGTAACTGAAGTTACTTCGCCGGATAAAAATGTTTCATCCAAAGAAGAAGCCAAGTTGGCACCAGCCAAAGCCGCTGTGCCGAAACAAGCCGCTGCACCTTCACGTACCATTCGTGTAGATATTGAGCGCCTCGATGTATTGATGAACCTGTTCAGTGAATTGTTGATTGACCGTTCACGTCTGGAGCAATTGGCCAGCGAGACAGGCAACAATGATTTATCTGATACGGTAGCGCATTTAAGTAGAGTTAGCACAGATTTGCAAAACATTGTATTGAAATTGCGGATGGTTCCGGTAGATACCGTATTTAATCGATTCCCGCGCATGATCCGTGATCTGGCTAAGACACTTGATAAAAAAATTGATCTGGTGATTACTGGTGCTGAGACGGAACTCGATCGTACGGTAATCGATGAGATTGGTGATCCACTCGTGCATTTGCTGCGTAACGCAGTTGACCATGGTGTGGAATCCATTGCAGAGCGTGTAGCTGCAGGAAAACCAGAGATGGGTACAGTAAACCTGCGCGCTTTCCATAGTGGAAATCACGTATTTATCGAGATTGAAGATGATGGTAAGGGCATCTATCGCGACAAGCTTTTGCAAACCGCAATCAAACGTGGGGTTGTAACCGAAGAACAAGGTGCCAAGATGACCGACGATGAAGTGAATCAACTGTTGTTCGCACCTGGTTTTAGTACTGCCGATGTTATCTCTGATATCTCTGGTCGGGGCGTAGGTCTGGATGTAGTAAAATCTAAAATCACATCGCTTGGCGGTAATGTAACGATTCATTCGACTCCAGGTAAGGGTACGAATTTCTCTGTTCAGCTTCCGTTGACTCTTTCCATTATTGCTGCAATGCTTGTTCGACTCGGTTCAGAGAAATACGCTGTTCCATTGTCCTCCATTGTAGAGACAGCAATTGTACAGCGTGGACAGGTTCGTAATATCCATGGCAATAAAATGATCACATTCCGTGAATCGCTTATTCCATACTTGTCCTTGAGCGAAGTTTTCTCTGTACCGGATTTCAACGATGCTGATGAGCAGGAAACCGAAATTGTCGTGATTCGCAAAGGTGACCGTCTTGCAGCGGTAGCTGTTGAGGAATTTATTGGACAGAGTGAGATTGTTCTCAAATCAATGGGAACCTATCTTCCTGCTATTGAAGGAATCTCTGGAGCAACCATTCTCGGAGATGGACAAGTAGCCCTGATTCTTGATCCTAATGCATTTATTAAATAAGCATATAGCTAAGTCTTACATTTAATAGGGAGGTTTTTTACATGGAAGAAGAGTTGAAAGTCATCGTCTTTAAATTGGGTTCCGAAGAGTATGGTATTGAGGTAGACAAGGTTCAGACGATCGAGCGCATGATGCCAATTACCCGTGTTCCCAAAACACTTTCTTTTGTAAAAGGAGTAATTAATCTACGCGGTGTTGTAATTCCGGTCATTGATTTACGCGGTCGTTTCTCCCTTCCGGAATCGGAGTACACGGATCAGACTCGTATTGTTATCGTAGGTGTAGATGACATGCAAGTTGGCTTTATCGTAGATTCTGCCAATGATGTTATTGATATCAAGAGCAGTGCCATCGATAGCCCACCAGAAGTAGTTGGCGGCGTCAAAGCTAGATACCTGCGTGGTGTGGCCAAATTGGAGGATTCACGCTTGCTGATCATGCTCAACTTGAACGAAGTATTAAATAAAAGCGAGATTGTACAGCTGGAAAGTGTTGAGGGCTAGTACCGTGGAGATGTTCAACCGATTTGAGGTATTCCAGATGGATGTGCTCAAAGAGGTCGGTAACATTGGAGCAGGCAACGCCGCAACGGCGTTGTCTCAACTCCTCAACAGACCGATTGACATGGGTGTACCTACAGTACAAATGCTCCCTTTTGAAGAAGTCGCTGAAAAAGTGGGCGGAGATGAACGCATCGTTGTTACCGTATTTCTTCGTGTAGAAGGGGAAGCACCGGGAAATCTTTTCTTTATGATGACACCCGAGGCTGCTAAAATGTTGTTGAATAGACTTGCCGGGTTTGATCTGAAAGAAGGACTCGCTTTCACGGATATGGAGCAATCAGCGCTTTCCGAAATTGGAAATATCTTGGCTGGCTCATATCTTTCTTCTCTGGCAGATTTCACGAAGTTGTCCATGTACCCAACCGTTCCTGGACTTGCCATTGATATGGCAGGTGCCATTTTGAGCTATGGCTTGCTGCAATTTGGCGAGATGGGTGATGATGCATTGTTGATTGACACCTCTTTCTTTGAAGGTGAAGATCAGGTTGAAGGTCAGTTTTTCCTGATTCCGGATCCACCATCATTTGCAAAGATATTTGAATCGCTAGGGGTGCCACTGAGCCATGATTGAGGACAAAAGCGTCGTTAAAGTCGGTATGGCGGATTTAAACATCGCTCATCTTCCTGGTGTAATCCGTACAACTGGCTTGGGCTCGTGTGTGGGATTAACAATGTATGACCCACATTTGAAGCTGGCTGGAATGGCGCATGTTATGCTTCCTACTTCAGAGATTGCCCGAGAAGGGAAACTGAACACAGCCAAATATGCGGATACGGCGTTGCCTGAGCTTTTGGAAAGAATGATAAAACTAGGCGCTTCTCACTCGCGTATTGTTTCTAAAATGGCCGGAGGCTCTCAGATGTTTGCCTTTGCTGGTGCCGGGGATACGATGCGGATTGGCCCAAGAAACGCAGATTCTTGTCGAGAGTGGCTGCAGAAACTCAAAATCCCACTTCTGGCAGAAGATACGGGTGGTAATTACGGACGAACGATTGAAATGGATTGTGAAACTGGACTTTTGACTATTCGGAGTGTCCAAATGGGTGTAAAGGAACTATAAGACTATGATAGGAAACTACCGCATTAATCTTGGAGCAGGCATCGTTGGATTTATTCTTACTTTTTTTGTAGCATTCAGCAGCAATGTGTTGATGACCAGTTTAATTCGCGGATTGATTGGATTCGTAGCCTGGTTTGTCCTTGCATATGGCTTACGCTGGGGATTGGGATTGCTATTGAACCCTCAGGCCGAGGGAAGTGGGTATGGTTATGATTCACCAAGTGCTCAAGATCAAAGAGGTTCACAGGTGGACATCAAACTCGAAGATGATGGACAAGAGCTGAATGACTTGCTCAAGAGTGGACAGAACGCCTCCTCTGGGGATAATATTCCGCCATCTGAGACGAAAGCTCCAACGGGATTCGCCCCTTTGGATCCGCCTAAACTTGTCCGGACCAAGGATCCGGAGGAATTGGCGCAGGCCGTTCGTCACCTGACAGACAAATAAGGAGGGTGAAAGCAATTGAACGAGCGTAAAGCTTCACATTTGAACCATTCAGATCTATGGGAAAAGTGGAAAGAACATGGAGATCTTGAAGCCAAGAAAAATTTGATTGAAAAGTATCTTCATATTGTAAATTATGTGTCAGGTCGCCTGGCTGTCGGTCTGCCCAAAAATGTTCCCAAAGATGACTTGGAGAGTAATGGAGTTATGGGGTTGATTGATGCATTGGAGAAGTTCGACTATGAACGTGGTCTGCAATTTGAAACCTATGCATCATGGAGGGTCCGCGGAGCTATACTTGACGGTCTGCGTCAAGGGGATTGGGTTCCGCGTTCTGTTAGGGAGAAGGCCAAGCGGATTGAGGACGCCTACCAACAGCTGGAACAAAGCTATCTCAGATCCGTTAGTGATGAGGAAATGAGTCAGTATCTGGATGTGTCGACCAAAGATTTTCAACATATGCTTCAGGAAGTGGCAGTCATGTCACTATGCTCGCTGGAAGACCCGATTCGTGAAGAAGAGTCTGAGACACGTCTGTCTTTGATGGTAGATGAAAAAGCCAAAAATCCGGATTATAAAGTGAATGAGTTTTATTTGAAGGAAGCATTGGTGCAAGGGCTTGACAAGTTGACGGTAAAAGAGCGAACAGTCGTTTCACTCTTGTATTACGAAGATCTGTCTCTTAGTGAAATTGCGGAGGTTATGTCTCTTTCTCCGTCTCGTATATCCCAGTTACATTCCAAGGCAATATTACGACTACGCGGCACGTTGGACAAACAGAAAGATTTGTTGATGCGTAAGGATTAATAGAGAAAAGGAATACATTGGAGTTTGGGGAGTGGAAAGTCTAAAAGGAGGAAGAATTGCGGTGACACAGCGGACTGCTTTGGAACAATGTTTAAACATTGTTTTATCGGACGACAAATGCACAGCCTACCTTGAATTTTCCAAAGAGGAAGAAGGCTTTGCCTGCACGATTGATGAACTTGAACAATTTGTGGTCAACAAGGGCATCAAACAAGGTGTTTTGCGAGAAGCATTATTACTTTTGGTGAGTAACCCTGAAATCTATTTGAAAGATAAATATAAGATTGCCGAAGGTGTCGCTCCCATTCAAGGAACAGATGGCTTCATCAAGGTCCTGGTAGGGATGGACGATACAAATGAACGGCGACCGCTCGAATCGGAAGATGGAACTGTCGATTACAAAGAAGTGACCCGGTTAAACAATGTGCGTAGTGGTCAGATCATTGCAGAGCGAATTGCTCCTGTCGATGGCATACCAGGCAGGGCAGTAACAGGTGAGGAAATTCCTTATCGTCCTGGTAAAGAAGCTCGGTTTAAAGTTGGGAAAAACGTAGTGATTAACCCGGATGGATCAGCTATGTATGCAGCGCTGGATGGGCTGGTTACTAAAACAGACGGTAACAAACTAAATGTATTTCCAGTCTATGAGGTTAATGGAGACGTTGACTATAATAATGGTAATATCGACTTTGTAGGCACGGTTGTCATACGAGGTAACGTACTTACCGGATTTAAAGTAAAAGCAGCAGGTGATATTCGTGTCGTCGGAGGTGTCGAAGGAGCGGAACTGGAAGCAGGAGGCTCAATCGAAATTACCGGTGGCATTATTGGTTATAACAAAGGACTGGTACAAGCAGGCCATAATGTTAAATGTACGTTTATTCAAGAAGGCAACGTGGATGCCGGTGAAGATGTTCTGGTTTCCCAAAGCATTATGCATTCCAATATTCGTGCTGGCCATGGTGTCATCTGTGCAGGAACCAAAGGTCTTATCGTTGGAGGCTCAATCCAGGCTGGTCAGAACGTCTCAGCGCGTGTTGTAGGCAACAGTATGTCCACGGTCACAGCTATTGAAGTTGGTGTGCTACCGAGGCTCCGTAACGAACTTAATGATCTGCGCAAGGAAGTCAGAGAGCAGATGGATTCCTTGGACAAAACGAAGAAAGCTTTGACATTGCTGGATCAGTTAGCTGCCGCAGGACAATTAACTCCGGATAAGATGTCGATGCGAATCAAGCTAAGTGCTACGCAGAAATCTGCTCTTCGTGTAAGTGAAGAAACGAAAATGCGCATCTTTGAAATTGAGAAGGCACTTGAAGATACCAGCAAGGCTCGTGTTGATATTCTGAAGATGATTTTTGGAGGCTCTAAAATAGTTATCGGCAGATACACGAAATTTATTAAAGATCCAGTCAGTCGAATTTCATTTTATTATCACGATGGCGATATTACGATGGTTCCATACGTTTAAGTACAGCATTCAGGCACATGAAGAAATCCATTCGAAACCGTGAGGTGAGCGTATGAGTTTCAAAGCAGTGGAGTTGCAGATTGCGGTACCACGAACAAGCGAGGCGGGACGCTATCAAAGTGAAGCCCAGCAAAGACCGATTACGGATCAGAATCTTTTGGCAGAGCAAACGTCTAAGGAAGCAAATGAAGCAAGGCAACGTAGTGAAGCAATGGATGAAACTTCACAAACTTCGGTGCGTGATGGTCATACGAATGATGGAAATCAGCAGAGTGGCTCCGGTGGACAGGAAACGGTTCAAGATCAGGAAAGCGTCAGACCTGCCGAGCACCCTTATAAAGGAAAACACATTGATCTGTCTCTGTAATAGATGATTGGATGGACATGCCGTTTAACGCACCGATGGTTGAATCAGAAGGAGAGAACCGAATTTGTCACCATGGATCATTATTGTCATATTAGGGGCCTGCGCCATTGCCTACGCATATATCATGCCCCGGAAAAACAAGGCGCAGGAGCCAGGGCATCAACTGGTGCAAGAGATGGAATCTACGCTTGAACATTACATGACAGAAATTGAAAATGATAATGACGCTCTCATTCAGCGTGTAGCTGAAATGAAAGGAGAAGCGACAGCAGCCGATCAACGTATGCAATCGCAACTTCAGGAATTACAGCAGCGGTTGGATCAGCTGGAACAGAGCAAAATGAACGAACCCGTTGCATCACCAGTTCAACATCCAGGTAATATGCCGGTACAAGCTTCTGGAGGATTGCAAGCACAAGCGCTCGTGAAAAGTGTGCAAGCAGAGGCAGCCCAGCAGGCGCAAGAGGCAGACCTTCAGAGCAGCAAGACAGAATCAGTTCCTCAACGTGAATCGATTAAAGTTCGATATGCGGAACTTTTTAGTTTACATGCAGAGGGTAAGTCAATGGATGCCATCTCCAAGCAAACAGGCATTCAACGTGGGGAAGTACAATTAATACTGCAACTTGCCGAACGGGAGGAGAGCTGAGTCATGGACAAGCGATCCTTATGGATTGGATTGGGGAGCGGCATGATCATTGGTGCAGTTTTGCTTCAACTGGCAACAGTGGGACAGAATGCACTATCGGATAGTAACCTTGACCCCGAGAAGACCGCCAATATGACCAAAGAACAACTTGAAACAGCCGCGAGAAGTTTGGACATGAAGTTGATAGATTCTGAGGAGGAACTTTACACAGAAGCAGAGTGGGTGGAGAAGAAAAAACAGGAGAGCAGTGAAATGCAGGGAGATACAGCAACCGCGCCTGAGACAGCAACCACTGCAGAAACACCTGCCGAACCTGAGAAGCCAGAAGAGCCTTCTACAAGGGAAAGTGAAGAGCAGAAAGATATAACTGAGCCGAAGACCACTGAACCTGCAACGCCGAGTAATCCGAAAGGCGCGACAGTTTCATTCAAAGTACGTTCAGGCAATAGTCTGGCAATCGTTGCAGGAAACCTGAAAACAGCTGGAATCGTTGATGATGCTCAAGCGTTCATCAAGGCTGGCAAGGCTGAGCGAATCAACACCAAAATTCAAGTAGGTACCTATGCACTAGAAAAAGGTGAAAGTTTCAAATCCATTATCGCAAAAATTACGAAAGAACCGTCAAGCTGAGCGTGCTCGGACAGGACGGTTTTTGTGTATTTAATCGTGTTTTTTGAAAGCTTCATTAATAAATAGTGATGAGTACCAGAACACGGTTGAATTGCTCCGTTAGAAGCAAAAAGTATAAAAGAGATTTTAGTTTCAAAGACTGTTGCATCAGGTAGTCAGTTATGCTATATTAGATAACGGTGTTAAAACACACGCATGTGCTAATTTTGTTGAGGGTGCTTTCCTTATGGAGAGTCTTGGCGAAAAATGATGCCGGCGGAGGACACAATAAAAACCATATTAGGAGGTGTGTGAAGATGGCAGTAATCTCCATGAAGCAGCTTCTCGAAGCTGGGGTACACTTCGGTCACCAAACTCGTCGTTGGAACCCAAAAATGGATCGTTATATCTTCACTGAAAGAAACGGAATTTACATCATCGATTTGCAAAAAACGGTGAAAAAAGTCGAAGAGGCTTACAACTTCGTTAAAGGAATCGCAGGAGAGAATGGTAAAATTCTTTTCGTGGGTACTAAGAAACAAGCTCAAGATTCCGTTAAAGAAGAAGCTGAACGTGCTGGTCAATTCTACATTAACCAACGCTGGCTCGGCGGTACCCTGACTAACTTCCAAACGATTCAAAAACGTATTGATCGTTTGAAACAATTGGAAGCTTGGGAAGAAGACGGTACATTCGCTGTATTGCCTAAAAAAGAAGTAATCTTGCTTCGCAAAGAAAAAGATCGTCTTGAGAAATTCTTGGGCGGTATTAAAAATATGAAAGGCCTGCCAAGCGCCCTGTTCATCATCGATCCACGCAAAGAGCGTATCGCTGTTGCGGAAGCTCGCAAATTGGGTATCCCAATTGTAGGTATCGTTGATACTAACTGCGATCCGGACGAGATCGATTATGTTATCCCGGGTAATGACGACGCGATCCGCGCTGTTAAATTGCTGACAGGTAAAATGGCTGATGCTGTAATCGAAGCTAACCAAGGCGAAGAAACTTCTGCTTAATAGATTCGAACATATGCAATAAACTAAATGAAAAGGGTGGTTGGCAGGTGGATAACCTCTCACTGCCCTTTTTTTAGAGTGTACGTACAATACTTAATTTTGGAGGGAATTTATAATGGCAGTTAATGCGAGTGCGGTAAAAGAACTTCGCGAAAGAACGGGCGCTGGTATGCTCGATTGCAAAAAAGCACTGGAAGAAGCAAACGGTGATGTAACGAAAGCAGCTGAATTGTTGCGTGAGAAAGGTCTTTCTGCAGCAGCAAGCAAAGCGGGCCGTGCAGCAACTGAAGGCGTTGTAGAATCTTACATCCACGCTGGTGGACGTATTGGCGTTCTGGTTGAAGTTAACTGTGAAACAGACTTCGTTGGTAAAACAGATCAATTTAAGGATTTCGTTAAAGATGTAGCTATGCAAATTGCTGCAGCTAACCCTAAATTCGTTACACGCGAAGAAGTTCCTACAGAAGAGCTGGAAAAAGAAAAAGAAATTCTGAAAGCTCAAGCTCTTAACGAAGGCAAACCAGAGAAAATCATTGAAAAAATGGTTGAAGGCCGTATCGGTAAATACTACGAAGAATACTGCCTGATGGAACAAACTTTCGTTAAAGATCCAGACAAAACGATTTCCCAATTGCTGAATGAAAAAATCAGCCAAATCGGTGAAAACATCTCCATCCGTCGTTTCGTTCGTTACGAACTGGGTGAAGGTCTTGAGAAAAAAGTAGACAACTTCGTAGAAGAAGTAATGTCCCAAGTAAACAAATAAGATGGTTTTCTAAACCGGCAAGCAAGATTGATTTTCGAAGATATAAGAATGATAAAACTTCGAAGCGTAAACTCCCTTATATCTCAGGAAAACATTGCCTTACCGGTTGAACGTTTTTCCTAAAAGAGCGGAACACAACTGTGTTCCTTTCTTTTTAAGCAGGAGGCCATGCGCGAGAAGTTTTGTTGGTTGAACACCGAGCGTGTTCAATTCAAAGTGGAGGGTGAATAATTGGAACAGCCAGTATTTAAACGTGTTGTCTTAAAGGTCAGCGGAGAGTCTCTTTCCGGTCAAAACGGCTACGGTATTGATGCAGACACGATCTCGTCGATTGCCCAACAGGTAAAAGAGGTTGTTGCACTTGGTGTACAGGTTGCTATTGTATGTGGCGGCGGAAACATCTGGCGTGGAATAGCTGGTAGCGAAAACGGCATCGATCGTGCAACTGCCGATTATATGGGTATGCTGGCGACGGTAATGAACTCGCTGGCACTGCAGGATGCTTTGGAACAGATTGAAGTACCTACACGTGTACAGACATCTATTGCAATGCAGCAAATTGCAGAGCCTTATATTCGTCGTAGAGCTATTCGTCATCTGGAGAAAGGCCGGGTCGTTATTTTTGCAGCAGGTACAGGTAACCCGTTCTTTTCCACTGATACAACAGCAGCACTACGCGCAGCGGAGATTGAAGCAGAAGTTATCTTGATGGCCAAGAATAAAGTCGATGGTGTATACTCAGCAGATCCGTTTAAGGATAGTACTGCTGTGAAATTTGATCAGTTGACTTATATGGATATTCTTAACAAAGACCTTGGTGTAATGGATTCGACGGCATCCTCGCTTTGTAAGGACAACAACATCCCGTTGATCGTATTTGCCATTACGGAACAAGGTAACATCAAACGTGTTGTTCTGGGTGAACGTATCGGAACAATCGTTAAAGGGAGTGTAGATTAATGCCACAAGCGGTTAAACAACATGCCGAAGAGCGTATGGAAAAAGCAATTCAAGCATTGCGTCGTGACCTGGCTACTTTGCGTGCAGGCCGTGCAACTCCAGCTCTTTTGGACCGAATTCAGGTAGAGTATTATGGAGCAATGACGCCATTGAATCAACTCGCTAATATCAGTACTCCGGATTCCCGTACACTGATGATTCAGCCGTGGGACAAATCTTCCATGGGTGATATCGAGCGTGCCATCATGAAATCGGACCTGGGTCTTACTCCAGCGAATGATGGTAGCATGATCCGTCTGTCCATTCCGGCATTGACGGAAGAACGCAGAGCGGAACTTGTGAAGCTGACGAAGAAGTTCGGTGAAGAAGGTAAAGTAGCGATTCGTAACATTCGCCGTGACGCGAATGATGACATCAAGAAAATGGAGAAGTCAGACATTTCCGAGGATGAATCCCGGAGACATCAGGACGATATCCAAAAATCGACCGACAAGTTTATTGCTGAAGTCGATAAGGTACTTGCTGCCAAAGAAAAAGAAATCATGGAAGTGTAAGACAAGCGCAGCCCCTCCAATACGGTGGGGTTTTGTCTCTTTTTCCAAGCTTCAGATAAAGAAACTTCAGGGATTTTGGAGGAACAGGAATGATCAAACGGGTTCGGTCGTGGTGGAATGGGGCTGACAAGCAGGAAACGCTGACTATATCCGAGGACAATATCCCGCAGCACGTCGCCATCATCATGGACGGCAATGGACGATGGGCCAAACGTTTGGGACTCCCGCGTATAGCCGGACACCAAAATGGCATGAAGGCGGTCAAACGTGCGACCATCGCGGCGGATGAACTGGGCATCAAATATCTGACGATGTACGCTTTTTCGACAGAAAACTGGACGCGTCCAAAAGAAGAAGTGGATTTTCTGATGCGACTTCCGCAAGAATTTCTGGCCATTGAGCTGGATGAACTTATAGAAAAAAATGTGCGCATTCGCATGATGGGCCAAGAGGAACATTTACCTTCTCATACCATCAATGCCTTGCGGGAAGCCATTCGTCTTACGGAACATAATACTGGTCTCGTTTTGAACTTTGCAATGAATTATGGAAGTCGTCGAGAAATGACAGACTGTGTTAAACAGATCGCTCTGCAGGTGAAATCGGGGGAACTATCGGCTGAGGACATAACACCTGAACTCATTGATAGACATATGTTGACGGTTGACATGCCTGATCCGGATCTGCTAATCCGGACGAGTGGGGAGTTGAGATTGAGTAACTTCATGCTCTGGCAACTTGCATATAGTGAATTATGGTTTACGGATATATACTGGCCCGAATTTGGCAAAAAGCATTTGCTTGAAGCAGTAGCCGAATATCAGCGCAGAACAAGGCGTTACGGCGGTTTGAAATAGATGGAGGATGAAGCCGTTGAAACAGCGATTAACGACAGGAATCATAGCAGGTGTGTTGTTTTTAGGTTTTTGCATGCTGGGCGGACCCTGGTACCATGGTTTGGTATTGCTTATGGCTCTCATCGGTTATTATGAATTTGTAAAAATGACCGGGGTGATGCCTTTTTCAGGTGTGGCCCTGATTGGATATGCGGGTGTTTTTGCCATAGTGTTTCCTTGGGAAATGCTTTGGGAAGCAAGACCGCTATCCTTATTTCAGGTCATCTGGATTGTAATGCTTGTACTAATGACAGCTTCGGTTGTCACTAAGAATAAGGTTCCCGTGAATACAGTAGCCATGCTTTTCCTTGGCGTACTGTATATAGGGATTGGTTTCTATTACATTGCAGAATCCAGACACCTGCATCATGGATTGTTCTGGACGTTCCTCTTGCTTGGCTCTATATGGGCAAGTGATGCAGGGGCTTATTTTGTAGGGAAATGGATTGGTAAAAACAAACTGTGGCCTTCCATCAGTCCAAACAAGACTGTAGAGGGTGCATTGGGTGGCATAGTGATTGCAATTATAACTTCTGTTGTTTTTGCATTAGTGTCAGATGGTTTGCTTTCTTGGCAGAGAGCGATCGTGATCGGAATTGCCTGCGCAGTTGTAGGACAGATGGGCGATTTGGTCCAGTCTGCTTACAAACGTGTATATAATATCAAGGATTCAGGCAGTCTTCTCCCGGGGCATGGAGGTATTCTTGATCGGTGCGACAGCTGGATTGTTGTTTTTCCATTCGTACATATACTAATGCTACTGCCCTACTAAAAAAGAACATGGTCTGAGATAACAGCATTGTTCACTGTAGCATTGGATAATTAAAGATGAGGTGCAGCATGAAAAAAATTGCGATTCTCGGGTCGACTGGTTCCATTGGAACTCAGACACTTGATGTAGTAGACATGCATCCAGAACTTTTTCAAGTGGAGGGATTGGCTGCCGGAGGCAATACAGACCTGCTGATTGAGCAAACCAAACGTTACCGACCGAAGAAAGTATCGGTGGGATCCAAAGAATTGGCAGAGAAGGTAGCTCCACATTTGCCTGCAGGAACGCAGCTGTTTTACGGCAACGAAGGACTCGTAGAAGTTGCAGCAGGAACCGATGCGCATACGGTTGTTACAGCGGTAGTGGGGAGTGTTGGATTGGAGTCAACGCTTGCTGCCATAGACGCAGGCAAACAGATTGGACTGGCTAACAAGGAGACATTGGTTACGGCGGGGCATATTGTCACTACAAGAGCTTCTGCTAAAGGAGTCTCTTTACTGCCTGTTGATAGTGAGCACTCTGCTATATTCCAATGCTTGAATGGTGAAAACAGAGAACGCCTGACAGGCATCACACTCACCGCTTCAGGTGGATCATTTCGTGATCTTACCCGTGAACAGTTGAAAAACGTTACTATAGAGGATGCGCTCAAGCATCCAAATTGGTCAATGGGCTCCAAAATCACGATAGATTCCGCAACGATGGTAAACAAGGGGCTTGAGGTCATTGAAGCACACTGGTTATTTGGTCTTCAATATGATCAGATTAACGTATTGCTTCACCCGGAGAGTGTTATTCATTCGTATGTGGAATTTGATGATACCAGCATCATCGCTCAACTAGGGAATCCGGATATGCGAGTTCCTATTCAATATGCACTGACTTACCCTGACCGTCTGCCATCACCAGCACAGCGTCTGTCTCTTGCTCAGGCGGGGAAATTACATTTCCGTGAGATGGATATGGAACGTTTCCCATGTTTAAGAATGGCGTATGAGTGTGGTAAAATGGGAGGAACCGCAACAACGGCGTTTAATGCAGCCAACGAGGTTGCTGTAGCCCGTTTCTTGCGTAAAGAGATTTCGTTCCTTAAAATAGAAGATATTATTGCTTCTGTGCTGGAAGCGCACCACAATGTGGACGAGCCTGACATGCAGGAGATCGCCCAATGTGATCTGGAGAGCCGTAAGCTTGCATCCAGTCTGTAATCTCTTTTTTCATAACAAAATGGAAGAAGTGATTCTCTTGTGCGACATCAGAGAATAATGATAATCTAGAGGGACAGACTGCGGTATGTGCCGTGAAGGAGGATGGATAGGGATTGGAAACCATACAAGTGGTATTTCTAACGGTGCTCATGTTCTTTGTCATCGTGACGGTTCATGAATGGGGGCATTATTACTTTGCCAAACGCGCCGGTATTCTTGTACGGGAATTTGCGATCGGTTTTGGTCCCAAATTGTTCTCATATAAAAGAAACGAGACCCAGTTTACATTGCGTTTGTTGCCTTTTGGCGGATATGCACGGATGGCAGGGGAAGACCCGGAACTGGTAGAGATCCAGGAAGGTCAGACCATTGCGGTAAGATCTGCAGACGATCAGGTGAAAATGATTTATCTGGATCAGTTGGATAACCGTAAAAATGTAATACGTGGTGAAGTCATCTCCATTGATATGGAGAGGGCCCTGAAGCTTCAACTGGATGTAGATGGTGAGATTCAGGAGTATCGCATACACCCCCAAGCCATGTTGGTGAGTCGTGGCAAACAAACACAGATTGCACCGAAAGATCGCCAATTCGGCAGCAAAACCGTTGGGCAGCGTGCATTGGCTATTTTTGCGGGACCCCTGATGAACTTTATCTTGGCATTTGTGCTGTTTGCTGTATATGCGCAGATGGCAGGAGTTCCGGTGGAAAACCCGAAAAATCTTGAAATTGGTGAAGTGCTTGAAGGTGGGGCAGCCGATCAGGCGAACCTGCAAAAGGGCGATATTATTGAAACCATCAACGGTACTGCTATTGGTACGGATTCACAAAAAATGGTAACAATGATTGCTGATTCCAAAGACAAGCCGATGGAGTGGACGCTGCGACGAGGCAGTGAAACGTTTAATATTACGATTACTCCACGTACCGTAGAAGGACAAGAGGGCGGGAAAGTGGGAATTGTGCCTACGTTACCTACCCGATCTGTTGGATTTGTAGAAACATTTACAGTATCCGGCGTAGCAATGGTTGATACAACCAAAGTGATATTTGAAGGTTTCAAACATTTAATCAATCAATTTAACATGGACGATATTGGTGGTCCGGTTCGTACATTTGAAGTGACAGGACAGATTGCAAAACAAGGAATTGAGCAGTTAACGAGATGGGCAGCTATTTTGAGTCTGTATCTTGGAATTTTCAACCTGTTGCCAATACCTGCACTTGACGGTAGCCGTCTTGTATTTTTGGGGATTGAAGCGCTGAGAGGCAGACCTGTTGATCCAAACCGTGAAGGCATGGTACATTTCATCGGATTTGCGATGTTGTTTGTTTTGATGCTGGCAGTAACATACAATGATATATTACGTTTAATTAACGGATAATTACGGTTGGACTACGCTCTGAGCATTCAGAGCTAGTCGTTATGGGAGGACGCTGGAGTCTTATGTCAAAGGAAAATGATAAACAATTCGTGACTGAAATTACACCACAGGGTGAGGATTTCTCGCGCTGGTATATTGATGTTATCAAAAAAGCGGATCTCATGGATTATGCACCCGTACGTGGTTGTATTGTGTTCAAACCAGACGGATTTGAAATCTGGGAGCATATCAAAGATGAGTTAGATCGTCGTTTCCGGGAAACGGGTCATCGCAATGCGTATTTCCCGATGTTCATCCCTGAGAGTTTCTTCCAAAAGGAAAAAGAGCATGTGGAAGGCTTTAACCCTGAACTACCATGGGTTACGGAAGCTGGCGGAGAGAAGCTGGAAGAACGTCTGGCGATCCGTCCTACATCTGAAACGATTATTGGTCACATGTATTCCAAGTGGATTCAGTCTTATCGGGATCTACCTGTACTGATCAATCAGTGGGCTAACGTGGTCCGTTGGGAAAAAAGAACGCTGCCTTTCCTTCGCACAAGTGAGTTCCTGTGGCAAGAAGGTCACACTGCACATGAGACTGAAGAAGAAGCGCGTGAAGAAACGATGAAAATGCTTGAAATTTATCGTGAAGTGGTTGAAGAGTATTTGGCTATCCCTGTAATTGTGGGTCAGAAAACCAAATCCGAGAAGTTTGCGGGTGCAGTGGATACGTACTCGATCGAAGCCATGATGAAAGATGGACGTGCTGTACAAGCAGGTACATCACACTACATGGGAACGAACTTCGCAAAAGCATTTGAAATTCAGTATCTTAGCCGAAACAATGTGTTGGAACTGGCTTACACCACTTCATGGGGGGTAAGCACACGTTTGATTGGTGCGTTAATTATGGTTCACGGAGATGACCGTGGTCTCGTGCTTCCGCCAAAAGTAGCACCGACGCAAGTGGTTATGATTCCAATTGGACCTCCGAAAACGCGTGATGCTGTTGTGGGACGTGCAGATGAGTTGTTCACTGAGTTGAAAAAAGCTGGCGTCCGTGTGAAAATGGATGACCGCAGCGATGTTCGCCCAGGTTGGAAATTCAATGAATACGAGATGCGCGGTGTTCCGATCCGTCTGGAAATCGGTCCACGTGATATGGAAAATGGCGTTTGTGTGCTCGTATCACGCATCACAGGTGAGAAGAAAGTGGTAGAACAAGCGAACTTGGTAGAAGAAATTCAGTCTATGTTGACACAGATACAGGTAGATATGCTGGAACGTGCTCGGACATTTATGTCGGATAACTTCTACTCTGTGGATACACTTGATGAGATGAAAGAACTAATGGAAAATAAACGCGGGTTTACACTGGCTGGCTGGTGCGGTTCAGAAACTTGCGAAGATAAAGTAAGAGAAGTTACAGGTGCAACAAGCCGGAACATCCCGTTCCAGCCTGCGGAAGAAAAGCATACGTGCCTGGCTTGTGGTGAACAGGCAAAACACACGGTTGTGTTTGCAAGAGCGTATTAAGTCAGGATAACCTGACTATATACATTGAACTAAACATTTACATGAGAACGTAGAGAACAGAAATAATCTGAAGAAGCGGAGCTAAAAGCTTTCTGAAAGAAAGCTACATCGGAAGCATACGCTGCGCCTTTATCCCCGGATTTTCCCCTTTGTAAAAGGGAATCAAAAAATCTGGGGATAACAGCGATCGGAAGGTTGTTCTGTTATCGGAGTGGTAAGTGTAAATATCTTTTTGTTCAATTTATATAACGGCACGTACGGACTGTAAGAGTAATGAATGGAGAGCTTCTGTCGGATAAAATGAGTCGGTGCGAGTTCGGATCGGTGACATTTTTGAATGCAGGGGCTTTTCATGCTTTAAGGGGGTACAAGGAGGAACACGATGAGCGGATTCGAAGAGAAGAGAAAACGGTTTGAGTTGTTGATGAAACAGGCAGAGCTTCCAGCTGGTCTGTTAGAGCCCTATTTTTTGGATGGATGGATTGAACAAGTAGAGACTAACCGCAGTAATCGGGAGTGGAATATCCTGATTGCGAAGGATACATTGGTACCCGCTCCAATTTATCGCACATTTTGTCTGCATATTCAGGAGAAGATGAATCATATCGCCAAGATCTCATTTGGCTTCAAATATACGGACCAAGTACAAAATGGCGATATCGTCAGTGAATATTGGAATCTGTTTCTGGAGTGGGTAACCCGTGAGATTCCATCTGTAAATGGTTGGATGAACCGGACAACCTTTAAATGTGAAGAGGATCTCCTGCAACTGACAATGAGTGATGCAACGTCGATGGAATTGGCTCGTAAGAAACAGATTGATCAGGCTATTACGAAATTCTATGACAAGTACTTTCATCTTCCTCTTCGCATCAAGATGCAAGTGGGCGAAGTGGCAAGCAATAAAGAGGCCATGGAACAGTTCCAGGCCCAAAAACGTGTAGAGGAACTTGAGGTCATCGAGAAGATGATGAGTGAAGTGGACACAGAAATCCCGGTGGATGAGGAGCAGGGCGATCTGCGTTTGCAGATGGGTTACGATATTAAGGAGCCAGCAGTGCCCATGCAGGAAATCCAGGATGAAGAGAAAAAGGTCACGCTTCAAGGTTCTGTATTTGGTCTGGATCGCAAAGAACTGCGAAACGGAAATACGTTGTTTACCTTCTACCTGACCGACTTCACAGACTCCATGCAAATGAAGATGTTTGCCAAAACAAAAGAGGATGTTAAAATTCTCAGTTTGCTGGCTAACGGTAAATGGGTGAAAGTGCGTGGCCGTGTAGAGTATGACCGGTTTATGCAGATTCCTGAACTCGCCATGATCCCTTCAGATCTGATTGAAGTCAAAGCACCGCCGTCTCGCAAGGATAATGCACCAGAGAAACGGGTAGAGTTCCATTTGCATTCTACGATGAGCACGATGGATGCTGTAACTTCGATCGACAAATACGTGAAAATGGCAGCGGAGTGGGGACACAAGGCGATTGCTGTCAGTGATCATGGTGGTGTACAGGTATATCCTGAGGCTTCCAAGGCTGCCAAGAAAAATGGGATTAAAATGATCTACGGCCTTGAGGCCAATGTAGTGAATGACTCCGTTGCAGTCGTAATGGCTCCACAGCCATTGGATCTCCAAACAGCGACATACATCGTATTTGATATCGAGACTACAGGTCTTTCAGTTACACAGAACAAAATTATTGAGATCGCTGCTGTTAAGATGCAAGATGGTAAAGAAATCGACCGGTATGCGACTTTTGTGAATCCGCATGAACGCATTCCCTACAATATTCAGCAATTGACTAATATTAATGATGACATGGTAAAAGACGCACCTGAATTGGAGCCAGTTATCCGAGAGTTTGTACAGTTTGCCGGAGATGGTGTACTTGTTGCGCATAATGCACGTTTTGATATGGGCTTTATTCAAGCTTCCCTGAAGCAGATTGGAATGCCAGAGCTTCCTAACCCTGTCCTTGACACGTTGGAACTGGCACGATTATTATTTCCAAAAAACAAGAACCACCGTCTGAATACGATGGCGGATAAATATAAAGTTGGACTTGAAAGTCATCACCGGGCCATTGATGATACGGTTGCTCTTGCAGGTATACTGATCGGATTACTAAATGATGCTGCCCAGATGAAAGGAATAACGAGGCTTGATCGCCTGAACGATTATGTAGGTGTCGACTTGTCGAATACAAGACCTTTCCATTGCGGAATCTATGCACTGAATGAAGTCGGCAAGAAAAATCTCTATAAACTGGTATCTCTCTCTCATACGGAACATTTCAAGCGGGTACCTTGCATTCCCAAGTCGAAACTGATTAATTTGCGTGAAGGACTCGTTATTATATCGGGTTGTGAAAAAGGTGAGTTCTTTGAAGCGGTGCTTAACAAATCGCTCGAAGAAGCGGAAGAGATCGCCGAGTTCTATGACATATTGGAGATCCAACCACTTACAATGTATATGCATTTGGTGGATAAAGGGTTGGTGGCTACACCCGAAGAAATCAAAACAGCGATCCGTAAAGTCATTGATATCGGGTCGAAATTGGGTAAGCCGGTTATAGCGACAGGCAATGTGCACTATTTGGAACCTCGTGACAAACTATATCGGGATATCACCATTCACGGCATTACAGGATTTAGTCCACTGAAAGATCAACGGAAACCAGATGCACATTTCAGAACGACGGAGGAAATGCTGGAAGAGTTCCAGTTCCTGGGCCAAGATAAAGCTTACGAAGTCGTTGTTACGAACACGGTGGAATTGTCTGACCGATTTGAAGAAATCAAACTGTTTCCGGACAAACTGTTTACTCCGATTCTGGAAGGTGCCGACGATGAAATTCGTAATACCTGCTATGACACTGCCAAGTCCATCTATGGTGAGGAATTGCCTGAAGTTATCGTGGCACGATTAGAGAAAGAACTGATTCCAATTATTAAATATGGTTTCTCTGCCAACTATCTGATCTCGGAACGGTTGGTTAAAAAATCGAATCAGGATGGTTATCTTGTAGGTTCGCGGGGATCGGTCGGCTCCTCTGTCGTGGCTACATTCCTAGGTATATCCGAAGTTAATCCATTGCCCGCTCACTATATTTGTGTGAATTCAGAATGCAAGCACAGTGAGTGGTTCCTAGACGGTAGTGTTCGGAGTGGATTTGACCTTCCCGAGAAAGAATGCCCAGATTGTGGTGGCACACTTAAAGGAGAAGGCCAGGATATTCCGTTTGAGACCTTCCTTGGATTTAAAGGAGATAAAGTTCCCGATATTGACTTGAACTTCTCTGGTGATTATCAGCCTCATGCGCATAACTATACGAAAGTACTGTTTAGTGAAAAAAGTGTTTTTCGTGCGGGGACCATTGGTACGGTGGCTGAGAAAACAGCATTTGGTTTTGCCAAGAAGTATGAGGAAGAACATCACAAGAAATGGCGCGGAGCCGAATTGAATCGTTTGGCTTCCGGGTGTACTGGGGTAAAACGGAGCACCGGACAGCACCCTGGCGGTATTGTCGTGGTACCCGATTATATTGAGGTCGAAGATGTTACACCCGTTCAGTTCCCGGCAGATGACGTTAATGCGGAGTGGAAAACAACACACTTTGATTACCATGCTTTTGAGGAAAACTTGCTGAAACTTGATATTCTGGGGCACGATGATCCAACTATGATGCGGATGTTGCAGGATTTGACAGGTGTTGATCCTACAAGCATTCCGATGAATGATCCCAAAGTTATGAGCATGTTTAACTCAACCGAGGCTCTGGGTGTTACACCTGAACAGATTCGCTCCCCTGTTGCGACGTTTGGGGTGCCGGAGATGGGGACGAAATTCGTTCGTCAGATGCTTATCGAATCCCAGCCGACATCTTTTGCCGATTTACTTCAGATTTCGGGATTGTCTCATGGTACAGGTGTATGGCTTGGGAATGCTCAGGATCTGATAAAGAATGGAACATGTAACATCAAGACGGTAATTGGCTGTCGGGATGACATCATGTTGTTCCTAATTTATAAGGCAGGTATGGACGCGAGTCTGGCCTTCAAAATTACGGAGAGTGTTCGTAAAGGGCGTGGTCTGCCTCAGGAATGGATCGATGAGATGAAGAATTGTAAAGTGCCTCAATGGTACATCGATTCATGTCTCAAAATCCAGTACATGTTCCCGAAGGCCCACGCGGCCGCTTATGTTATTTCGGCAGTACGTACTGCGTTCTTCAAGCTGTATCATCCCATTGAATATTACGCAACTTACTTTACCGTTCGGGCGGATGAGATTGATATTGAACTCATGTGTCAGGGATATGAAGCGATCTATCGCAAAATTGTAGAGATCGAGCAATTAGGTTTCCAGGCACCACCGAAAGAGAAAAACATGTTACCTGTCCTTGAAATGGGTTTGGAAATGGCAGCGCGCGGATTCTCACTTAAACCGATTGACTTATATCGTTCGGAAGCTACGAAATTTATCGTTGACGGGAAAACATTAATCCCTCCGTTCTCCGCGTTGGCAGGAATCGGAGACAATGCTGCACGTAATATTGCTGCGGCAAGAGAACATGGTGAATTCCTGTCAGTGGAAGATTTCCAGCAGAAGTCGAAAGCGAGTAAGACGATTGTTGAACTCCTGTCGACTATGGGGTGTTTCCGCGGTTTACCAGAGAGCAACCAGCTTTCCCTGTTCTAGGATTAGATTTGAATCATGGACAAGTGATTGGTGGGGGATGCGTAATTTTTCCTTCATTAGTAAGTAAACTGTCTGAATCATCGCTTACTTGTCACTATTACCAGACTATGTTATAATTTTTGAAGTGAACGAGATAGTACGAATTTCTAAAGAGTGGGGAAACCCACTCTTTAGTCTTTGGTATACAAGAATCTTGGGTATTTAATAATCTGCCAGTGCTTTTTTGCTGGTGTAACCTAAGTTGGAGGTTATTGGTTTTGAGCACAACGAACATTAAATCTACCGTGGAAGAAATGATCCAACCCTACTTGAACGAACAAGGCTTCGAGCTGGTTGACATCGAATACGTCAAAGAAGGCAGCAACTGGTTTTTGCGGGTGTATGTCGACAAAGAGGGTGGCATCGACATCGACGATTGCGTCTTGATCAGCGAAAAGCTGAGCGCCAAGCTGGATGAGAACGATCCGATTCCAACCATCTATTTCCTTGAAGTGTCTTCTCCCGGTGCGGAGCGTCCACTGAAAAAACCTGAGGACGTTACCAAAGCTGTAGGAAAAAATGTTTTTGTTACAACCTACGAGCCGGTGAACGGATTGAAGGAATTTGAAGGCAAGCTGCTTTCTTTTGATGACGGGGAACTCGTGATCGAGGCAGGCAAGAAACAGCATGCCATTTCTTATGATAAGGTTGCCAGTGCGCGCCTAGCTATTTTGTTTTAAGTGCCTTGTTCACTTTATTAATGAAAAAGACACATCTCACGATAACGGCAAGGTGCTCACGAGTTCAGAGCCTTTCGCCGTTTTACGTATGAGATGCCATGTTTGAAAGGGGGATCAACATTCATGAGTATGGATTTTATTGAAGCAATGAATGAATTGGAACGGGAAAAAGGGATCAGCAAGGATGTGCTGTTTGAAGCGATCGAGGCTGCACTAATTTCCAGCTACAAGCGGAATTTCAACACGGCCCAGAATGTGCGTGTTGACATGAACCGTAATACGGGAGTTATCCGGGTGTATGCCCGTAAATTGATCGTGGAAGAAGTCCTGGATTCACGTACCGAAATTTCATTGCCTGCTGCACGAGAAATCAACCCTCACTTCCAGCTGGAAGATATTGCGGAGATTGAAGTTACGCCGCGTGATTTCGGACGTATCGCCGCACAAACTGCCAAACAGGTGGTGACCCAGCGGATTCGTGAAGCCGAACGCGGCCTGATCTACAACGCTTTCGTAGACAAGGAAGAGGATATCGTTACGGGAGTGGTGCAGCGTCAGGATTTGCGCAATATCTACATCGATCTGGGCAAAATCGAAGCGGCTTTACCGCTGACCGAATTGATGCCGAACGAGAAGTTTGTTCATGGTGACCGTATTAAGGCGTATATCACCAAGGTCGAGAATACGACCAAAGGGCCGCAAATCATATTGTCCCGTACTCATCCGGGCCTCTTGAAACGTCTCTTTGAACTGGAAGTGCCTGAGATCTTCGACGGTGTAGTTGAGATTCGCTCCGTCGCTCGCGAAGCAGGGTTCCGCTCCAAGATTGCCGTTCATTCCCGCAACGAGGAAGTTGATCCAGTTGGATCTTGTGTAGGTCCTAAGGGAATGCGCGTGCAGACCATTGTGGGTGAGCTGCGCGGTGAAAAAATCGACATCGTTCGTTTCTCCGATCAGGTAGACGAATATGTTGCTAATGCACTGAGTCCTTCCAAAGTATTGGAAGTTCATGTATTTGAGGAAGAAAAGATGGCTCGGGTTATCGTTCCGGACTATCAACTGTCGCTCGCAATTGGTATCAAAGGCCAAAATGCCAGATTGGCAGCCAAATTAACCGGCTGGAAAATCGACATTAAGAGCGAGAGCCAGGCGGAACAGGAATTCGGCAGAGAAAAAGATTCTTCTTCTGAAATGCATCAGGATTCCGTCTCCGTCGACTAAAGTAAAGTACGGGGGGCGCTGACGTATGAAACCAAAAAAAGTGCCGCTGCGCAAATGTGTGGCATGCCAGGAAATGATGCCCAAAAAGCAGCTGATCCGCATCGTTAAAACGCCAGAGGATGAAGTGCTGATCGATTTGACTGGCAAAAAATCCGGACGTGGTGCCTATTTATGCGGCAAAGAGTCCTGTTTTAAGCTCGCACTCAAAAACCGGGCTTTGGATCGGGCGTTAAAAGGCAAAGTCTCACCTGAAATTTACGAGCAATTAGCAGCTGATTTCATCGCGGTTGAGGATGAATTCATAGCAGCACAGGAGCGTGAACATGACTAATATTAAAACGCTGTCTTATCTGGGACTCGCTATGCGTGCAGGTAAACTTGTAACAGGTGAAGAAATTGTACTTAAAGCGATCCGTTCTTCCGAAGCTAAGATGGTTATTGTTGCGGGTGACGCCTCAGCCAATACACAAAAGAAATTTCGCGATAAATGTGGAACTTATAAGGTTCCTCTGTTAATCGGATTTGACCGGGATAATTTAGGTTCAAGTATCGGTAAAGACACGCGTGTTGTTCTTGCAGTAACGGATCGAGGGTTTGCAAAAATGATCTCCAAGCAAGTCGGTATAATGTCGGAGGTGGAGTATATTGAGTAAACAGGAAAACAAGGATAAATTGCGAGTTTATGAATATGCGAAGTCCCTTAATATGAGTAGTAAAGAAATTATAACCATTCTTAAAAAGCTGGAAATTCCCGTAAACAATCATATGAGTGTCATGGAGAATGGATCAGTCGGTAAGGTGGAACAATTTTTTAAAGATATAAAATCCACTGCTGCTTCCAAACAAGGCAACGAAGCAAAACCAGTTGCTACTTCGGCAGTACGCAGTGACAAAACAGTGGACAGCAACAAGCCGGCCGGCGGAGTGAACACGCCGAATAGCAGTAACACATCCGGTAGTCCCGTACAAACAAAAATACAACAGGAAAAGCAGGTAGGTATGAACAATAGACCAAATTCCAACAATAACAATGGCACCCAAAGACCCAGCGGCCAAGACAGCCGCAACAGAACGAACTCTTCCCAAGGCTCAAGCCAAGGAGGACAATCAACTAACCGTCCTAGACCAGCTCAAGGTGGACAAAGCAGTACTGCATCCCGTCCGCAAGGATCGGGTCAACGTCCGGCTAACAGCGGTGGCGGCCAAGTAAGACCTTCAGGACCTAACAGTGGTGGCAATACAGGTACTGGCGGCAACCGTAGCGGTAGCCAAGGTCAGAGCCAAGGACAAGGCCAACGTAGAAGCGGCCCAGGTGGCACAACTGGCAACAACAATAATAGTGGCAACCGTTCTAACAGCGGTGGCGGTGGACGTCGTTATGATGACAATCGTGGCGGTAACTTCCGTGGTAACCGTGGTGGTAAGAACAACCGCAACAGAAATCAACAACAGTACCAACAACGCGAGAAAATTGATAACACACCTAAGAAAATCATCGTTCGTGGTGATATGACTGTAGGCGAAACGGCGAAGTTGCTCCATAAGGATGCTTCCGAAGTTATCAAAAAGCTCATCGCTATGGGTGTTATGGCAACAATCAACCAAGAGCTTGATATCGAAACGATCCTTCTGCTTTCAGGTGAATTCGGTGTTGAGGTTGAAGTGAAGATTGTGCTTGAAGATGACCGTTTCGAGACGCTGGAAGAGAATGATGATGCTGCTGACTTGCAGGCTCGTCCACCAGTAGTTACGATCATGGGTCACGTTGACCATGGTAAAACGACTTTGCTGGATGCTATTCGTTCCACGAATGTAACAGGCGGCGAAGCAGGCGGTATCACGCAACATATCGGTGCATACCAAGTCGAGATCAACAGCAAAAAGATCACGTTCTTGGATACTCCGGGTCACGAAGCGTTTACAGCGATGCGTGCGCGTGGTGCACAGGTTACGGATATGACGATTATTGTCGTAGCAGCAGATGACGGTGTTATGCCACAAACCATTGAGGCCATTAACCATGCCAAAGCTGCTGGACTTCCAATTATCGTTGCTGTCAATAAAATTGACAAACCGGGTGCCGATCCGGATAAAGTGAAACAAGAATTGACCAACTATGAACTCGTTCCGGAAGAGTGGGGCGGAGATACCATCTTTGTTAACGTATCAGCGAAACAAAGAATGGGTCTGGAAGGTCTGCTTGAAATGATTTTGCTCGTTGCAGAAGTGAACGAATACAAAGCGAACCCGGACAAACGTGCCCGTGGTACAGTGATTGAAGCTGAGCTGGATAAAGGACGTGGCCCAGTTGCCCGTATCCTCGTACAGCACGGTACATTGAAAGTCGGAGATGCTTTCGTAGCAGGTAACTGCTTCGGTCGTGTTCGCGCGATGGTCAATGACAAAGGTCGCCGTCTGAAAGAAGCTGGACCTTCGACACCTGTAGAAATCACAGGTCTGACTGAAGTTCCAGGTGCGGGAGATCCATTCATGGTGTTTGAAGATGAGCGCAAAGCGCGTTCCATCGCTGACAAACGTGCGATTACGCAACGTGAATCCGATCTGGGTACGCATACTCGTGTAACATTGGATGATCTGTTCCAGCACATCAAAGATGGCGAGATCAAAGATCTGAACGTAATCATCAAAGGTGACGTACAAGGTTCGGTTGAAGCATTGAAAGGTTCCCTTGCGAAGATCGAAGTTGAAGGTGTACGCGTGAAAATCATTCATAGCGGCGCTGGTGCAATCACCGAGTCCGACATCATTTTGGCTGCAGCATCCAATGCCATCGTGATTGGTTTCAACGTTCGTCCTGATAACCAGGCGAAAGCAACTGCAGATCAAGAGCAAGTAGACATTCGTCTGCATCGCGTAATCTACAGTGTTATCGAAGAAATTGAACAAGCGATGAAAGGTATGCTTGATCCGATCTACAAAGAAAAAGTTATCGGTCATGCTGAAGTTCGGAGCACATTCTCCATCAGTAAAGTGGGTACCATCGCTGGTTGTATGGTTACCTCGGGTAAAATTACGCGTTCTGCGGAAGCACGCCTGATTCGTGATGGCATTGTCCTTTACGAAGGTAAGCTGGATTCCCTGAAACGTTATAAAGATGATGCCAAAGAAGTAGCCCAAGGTTACGAGTGTGGTATCACACTGGATAAATATAATGATCTCAAAGAAGGCGACGTTATCGAAGCCTTCATTATGGAGACAGTACAACGATAAGCAAGGAAGCATGAGGTGAACAACGATGGCTAAGATTCGTACAGGTAGAGTGGGCGAGCAGATCAAGAAAGAAATAAGTCTGCTCATCCAGTCTGAACTGAAAGATCCACGTATCGGCTTTATTACGGTAACGGGAGTCGAAGTGACAGGAGACTTGTCGCAAGCCAAAGTTTATCTGAGTGTCTTCGGTGAGCAGGAACAAAAAGATAACACGCTCAAAGCTCTGGCAAAAGCAAATGGATTTTTGCGTTCCGAGCTGGGCAAACGTATCCGGTTCCGGCATGTTCCCGAGTTGATATTTAAGATTGACGAATCCATCGCTTATGGCAGCCGAATTGAGAAGCTGCTTGGCGATATTGGTTCCGACAAGAACGAATCCCAGTAACAGAATAGAGGAGACGGCAATGCACACTTATGAACAGGCGCTCCAGGCCGGAAAGCAATTTCTGCTGGAGCATGATGATTACCTGGTCGTGTCGCATGTACAGCCGGACGGTGACGCAGTCAGCTCGACGGTAACGGTGGGCTGGCTGCTGTCATGTCTGGGTAAGACATTCACGATGATTAATGAAGGTGAAATCCCGCAACGCATGCAATTTTTGTGGGAAGCAGGCAACATTGTGAACATGACCGAACAACCACCGCAGCGAAAATATAAAGCTGTGATCTGTGTGGATTGTGCAGATTTTGCCAGAGTAGGCTTGACGCGTCATTATTTCGAAGAAGATGCTGTTATCTTGAATATTGATCATCACCCTACAAATGACGGTTATGGTACAGTCAACATCATTAAGTCAGATGCTGCTGCAACGGCTGAAATTTTGTTCGATTTTCTTAATCTGTTCCAAGTAACATGGGATAAAGATGTTGCCACGGCAGTTTATACCGGATTGCTTACGGATACAGGTGGGTTCCGCTATGCCAATACCAGTCCAAATGTAATGACAACCGCTTCCAGACTGCTAGAACATGGCGTGGATGGACCTTATCTCGCCCAGACCTTGCTGGAGCAGGTGACTCTTCCACAAGTTCGGATTTTGAATCAAGCACTATCAAGCCTGAAGATGACAGATGATGGCAAGATAGCCTGGGTCGTTATTACACCAGATGATATGGTGGCTTGCGGAGCAGCTAATGAAGATCTTGAAGGAGTAGTGAACTATCCCCGCAATATTCAAGGCGTGGAAGTTGGTATCTTTTTCAAAGTCATCAATGATAATGCCGTCAAGGTTTCTCTTCGTTCGGCTGGCAAAATTGATGTTGCTGCGTTAGCACAGACCTTTGGTGGAGGCGGGCATGTTCTCGCAGCCGGATGTCGCCTGGAAGGCAATCTTGAAGATATTGTGGCTAAAGTGCTGAAGCAGGTGAATTCACAATGGTAAAACCATTTGAAGGTATACTTCCTGTGTATAAACCGGCAGGATTTACGTCTCATGATGTCGTGGCCAAAATGCGTCGTATTCTCAAAATGAAACGCATTGGTCATACAGGCACACTGGACCCGCAGGTTACTGGTGTTCTGCCGCTCTGTCTCGGAAGGGCAACACGCGTCGTTGAGTACATGCAGGAGCTCCCGAAGGAATACCTGGCAACGCTCAGATTGGGTCTGTCTACAGACACAGAGGACATGACTGGGGAAGTTATTGAACGGTCTGAAACGACTGTAGAAGTAACAGAGGAACAGGTTCAACAGGTACTTGAGCAGTTCCTGGGCACGATCTCTCAGGTCCCACCCATGTATTCTGCGGTAAAAGTAGATGGCAAACGTCTCTATGAACTTGCTCGTGAAGGGAAAACGGTAGAGCGTAAGAGCCGTGAGGTCACAATCTATGAGCTTGAGCTTACAGGGATTGAGACTCAGGGCGATACCATCGATATATCCTTCCGGGCCTTATGTTCAAAAGGTACCTATATCCGGACGTTGTGTGTAGACATCGGCCGACAACTCGGATATCCATCGACCATGGTTCGACTGGAGCGTACGATATCAGCGGGTATCTCTGCAGATCGTTGTCTTCGGATTGAAGAAGTGGAACAACTTATGGCCGACGGAACTTTGGCAGATGCGCTGATTCCAGTTGACGAGGCAATTGCTTCTATTCCAGCCCACAAGGTTGGAGAAGAACAGACCAAAGGAGCACTCCAAGGTCAGAAACTGGCTGCACGTCTTCTGGAACCGCCTGTAGAGCAACCTGGTTTACTACGGTTGTACGCTCAGGATGGTACGTTTCTGGGGATATTTGAACGGGATGAACTAAAACCAACGGTGAGGGCAGTTAAAGTCTTTTTGCCGGAATAAAGAGGTCTCGGACTTGGAGTCATGGTGATGATCAAGTTTGGCCTATCAAGTGAAATGCAGGTGAATGATTGTGAAAACCGTAATGCTAACCTATCCGCAGACGTTACATTCGACTGAGCTGAGCCCACTTCCCCAAGTGCTCGCGATCGGTCAATTCGACGGACTGCATCTCGGACATGCAAGTGTCATTTTGTCAGCTGTCCGCATTGCGCGCGAAACGGGCATGCAGGCAGCGGTCATGACCTTTCATCCACATCCGAAGGAAGTTATGCGCAAAGGGGATTACGAGGGTAGTTTAACTCCCTTGAGAGATAAAAAAGACATCTTGGCAGGAATGGGCGTTGATGTGCTCTATGTGGTGGAATTCAATGAAAAATTCTCACAGCTGACCCCTCAACAGTTCGTTCATGATCTGTTGATCCCTCTTCAGACACGAACAGCCGTGGTCGGTTTTGACTTCCGTTTTGGTCACAAGGGAGCAGGGGATGAACAGCTTCTTCGTACATTGGGAGAAGGACAAATGACGGTGGAGACCGTTCCTGCCTTTCTGTTAAATGGTCAAAAAGTGAGCAGCTCTCTCATTCGTGGTCTGTTGAAGCGCGGGGAGATGGATGAGGCCAGTCAGTGGCTTGGTCGACCTTATAGCATCAGAGGAACTGTCATTCACGGGGAGAAGCGTGGACGAACCATTGGATTTCCAACAGCGAACCTTGAACTCACGGATCATTACGTTACACCGTCGAAGGGTGTTTACGCTGTTCGGGTACAGCATGGCGAACAGGAACTGCATGGTGTGATGAATCTCGGTGTGAAACCTACGTTTCACGAAAGTGGGATGAAACCTACGTTTGAAGTGCACTTGCTGGATTTTGATGGACAATTGTATGACCAGGAATTAAAAGTTGAGCTTGTTCACTATATCCGCGCAGAACGAAAGTTTGACTCCATTGATGCATTGATTAGTCAGATTCGGGAAGATGCATTAACTGCTGGTCGCCTGTTATCTTAAGGTTTAGGAATTAATGCATGTTTACATTTACTTTGACTGGGCAATTATGATATACTGTACTACGTTGTCGTTTAGGACAACAATAACCTTGGCTTGGTTACTTGCTCTCACCGGCGGTGACGAGGCTAATGGCGATTATATTGAAGGAGGTGAACAGGATGGCATTGACTCAAGAACGTAAACAACAACTGATCGACGAGCACAAAACTCACGAGTCCGATACAGGATCTCCAGAGGTGCAAGTTGCTATCCTTACGGAAAACATCAGAAGTTTGACAGACCACTTGCGTACGCATAAGAAAGACCACCACTCACGTCGTGGACTTTTGAAAATGGTAGGTCAACGTCGTAAGCTTTTGGCTTACGTGAAAAACAAAGATGTTAAACGTTACAGCGCACTGATCGAAAAACTCGGATTGCGTCGTTAATTATCGTACATGTTTTCAAAACCAACCTGGCTGTTATCCGTCATTCTTTTGTCTAAAAGGACAAGCGGAACTTACAGCCGGGTTGTTTTGTAGATGAACATGTTGCCATATATTTGTAGATGGGGCTCCGTGAGGAGCTTTTGTTGTGCAGATTAGCATGTTTTAAGATCTTACATAGCTAATGAATGCAGGACAAGCAGGAAATACTGTGAATATGCAGAATCCATTGAGTTAGGACGAATAAAAGGAGGAATTTCATGGAACAGCGTGTTGAAATGCAGCTTGGCGGAAGAAAGCTTACGTTTGAAACCGGGCGTTTGGCCAAGCAGGCTAATGCTGCCGTTAAGGTAACATACGGGGATACCGTTGTATTGTGTACCGTGACAGCATCAAGTGAGCCGAAAGATTTGGACTTTTTCCCATTAACGGTGAACTATGAAGAAAGATTGTACGCCGTAGGTAAAATCCCGGGTGGATTTATTAAACGTGAAGGCAGACCGAGTGAGAAAGCCATTCTTTCAAGCCGTCTGACAGACCGTCCAATTCGTCCATTGTTCCCCGAAGGCTTCCGGAATGATGTACAAGTTCTGAATATCGTTATGAGTGTGGATCAAGACTGTGAACCGCAAATCGCTGCAATGATCGGTACATCAGCTGCACTGAGCATCTCGGATGTTCCATTCAGCGGACCTATTGGTGGCGTGAAAGTTGGACGTATTAATGGCGAGTTCATCATTAATCCAACGATTGCACAGCTTGAAGTCAGTGAACTTGAGTTGGTGGTTGCAGGAACTAAAGATGCCATCATGATGGTTGAGGCTGAAGCTAACGAATTACCGGAAGAAGTAATGCTTGAAGCAATCATGTTCGGACATGACGAGATCAAAAACATTGTTGCGGTAATCGAACAACTCGTACAAGTTGCCGGTAAAGAAAAAATGGCTGTTAAGTTGCATGCCGTTAATGCTGAAGTCAACAGCAGTGTACGTGATTTTGCAAGCGCTCGTCTGGTTGAAGCGGTTAAAATTGCTGAGAAGCATGCTCGTCAAGATGCAATCGATCTAGTGAATGACGAAACCGTTGCTCACTTTGAAGAGAAATATATTGAAACTCCTGAATTGCTCAAAGACGTGAAGGAAGTCCTGCACGATATCGTTAAAGAAGAAGTGCGTCGTCTGATCACACATGATAAAGTTCGTCCGGATGGACGTGGACTTGCTGAGATTCGTCCAATCGAATGTGATACTTCCCTGCTGCCACGTACGCATGGTTCAGGTTTGTTCACACGTGGTCAAACACAAGCACTTAGTATCTGTACACTTGGTGCACTGGGTGATGTTCAGATTTTGGACGGAATCAGCCTTGAAGAAACGAAACGTTTCATGCATCACTATAACTTCCCACCATTCAGCGTAGGTGAAGCTCGTCCATTGCGTGCTCCAGGCCGTCGCGAAATCGGACATGGTGCTCTTGGTGAGCGTGCGCTTTCCAAAGTAATCCCTTCCGAAACAGACTTCCCATACACGATTCGTCTGGTATCCGAAGTTCTGGAATCCAACGGTTCAACTTCCCAGGCAAGTATCTGTGCCAGCACACTAGCTATGATGGATGCAGGTGTACCAATCAAAGCTCCAGTTGCGGGTGTAGCTATGGGTCTGATTAAAGATGGAGATCATGTATCCATTCTGAGTGATATTCAAGGTATGGAAGATCACTTGGGTGACATGGACTTCAAAGTAGCCGGAACACCTGAAGGTGTAACTGCAATCCAAATGGACATCAAAATTGATGGGATCGATCGTCAAATTTTGTCTGAAGCATTGGCTCAAGCCAAAGAAGGTCGTTTGCACATCTTGAACAAAATGACTGAAGTGATGAATACTCCACGTGAGCAGTTATCACAATATGCGCCTAAAATTACGACTATGCATATCAATCCGGACAAAATCCGTGATGTTATCGGTGCAGGTGGTAAAATTATCAATAAAATCATCGAAGAAACCGGTGTTAAAATTGATATTGAACAGGATGGACGTGTCTTTATTGCTTCTTCCAACCAGGAGATGAACGATAAAGCCAAAGCGATTATCGAAGGTATTGTGCGCGAAGTATTGGTCGGCGAGATCTATGTCGGTAAAGTAAAACGCGTTGAGAAATTCGGTGCATTCGTAGAAGTGCTTCCAAATAAAGAAGGTCTGGTACACATCTCACAACTGTCAACTGAACGTGTTGCCAAAGTTGAAGATGTTGTAGCCATTGGAGATTCCATTACGGTGAAAGTAACGGAAATTGACCCACAAGGTCGAATCAACTTGTCCCGTAAAGCAGTTTTGACGGCTGAAGCTCCGGCTCAATCTTAGGATATCGAAGCGGCAGGCTATAAATGGATATATTGAATGAAGAGACAGAATGTGAATTTCTGGCTCTTTTTTTAACGCATAAATATGTTAAGCAAGGATAAACCATGGCTTTGTAATCATATTCTTGCCCTTGTCCTCATATGATGGGGACAAAGACGGCGGGAGGATGGAGCTGTGGGAAACCAATCCAAAAAACTGGCGGCTGTTCTGGCGGGTGTGACTGCGGTCATATTGATCGGACAAGTTGGCAGTGTACGTACATACATTACGGAAATCCGTGATGGGCCAGGTACGCAGAATGCTTTTGATATGTTCAAAGAAGCGACCGGAGAAGATGCCCTATTGTCGGCAATTCGGGATAAAGCGGCCGAAACGAGAATTGCTCCGGTGAATGCCAGAGTGGATCGGGTATGGAAAGCCATTCCTGGCTATAATGGCATGGAGATTGATGTGGAAGCGACATACCGTAAGGCATTGAGTGGAACGTTGAATACTAAGATAGCGTATGTCTATCGTCAGATTCAGCCGGAGATTCAGCTTAGGGATTTGGGTGCACATCCGATCTATCGGGGGAATGCGAGCAAGCCGATGGTTTCTTTTATGATTAATGTGGCCTGGGGGAACGAATATATTATACCGATGCTGGATACGCTTGATGCCGAGAAAGTGAAGGCCACTTTTTTTCTGGATGGAAGCTGGTTAAGCAAAAACGTTGACCTGGCCAAGGAAATTCAGAAACGTGGGCATGAGTTGTCTAATCATGCGTATTCTCACCCTAACATGAGTCGATTGAGCGCAGAACGGGCCAGGCTAGAAATTAGCAAAACCCAGGATCTGCTCCACACATCACTCGGTGTGGAAAATCGATGGTTTGCTCCGCCTTCCGGTGACTTTAATCAAAAGACCGTAGATATTGCTTCATCCATGGGACTGCAAACCGTGTTATGGACTGTAGATACTGTGGATTGGCGTAAGCCAAGCCCGGATGCCGTTGTTGCCAAAATTGCAAAAAATACCGAGGCTGGCACGTTAATTCTAATGCACCCAACAGCTTCTTCTTCAGGAGCTTTGAAGGGTATGATTCAGTCCATACGGGCTAAAGGTCTCGTGCTTGGAACGGTAACTGAGACGTTGTCTTCGGAACGCGTAAATGCATCCGCGGTTGAGTGAACGTGTTTTTTTTGTTAATATCAAAAAGTTGGAACCAAATGTCGATTTCAATTTTAATTGAGATCAAGGCAATTATAGAGATGTAGGAGGGCCAACCATGAAAAAAATTCAGCTGGGCAATGGCCTCAGAGTTGTCATGGAACAGATACCGACCTGCCGTTCTGTGTCTTTCGGAATATGGGTCAAGACAGGTTCGCGCAATGAGCAACCTGCAAGTAACGGAGTATCACATTTTATTGAACACATGTTGTTCAAAGGAACAGATCGTTATGATGCCAAGGCGATTGCGGAGCAATTTGATGCCATTGGTGGTAATGTGAACGCGTTCACTTCCAAAGAATACACATGTTATTACGCTAAAGTGTTGGATGAACATTTGCCGATTGCGGTTGATGTGTTGTCTGATATGTTTTTCCGCTCCAAAATGGATGATGGTGAGTTGATCAAGGAGAAAAACGTCATTCTGGAAGAAATCTCAATGTATGAAGATACGCCGGATGATATGGTTCATGATCTGATGGCCTTGGCCGCATATGGTGAGCACCCGCTAGCTTACCCTATTCTGGGTACGGAAGAACGTCTTAAAGCGATGGATTCCAGCCATCTGCGTGCATATATGAAGGAGCACTACACAATTGAGAACACGGTCATTAGTATCGCGGGTAATATTGATGATAGTGTAATCGATCTGATGGAGAAACATTTTGGTGCTTTTGATGTAAATGGAGTAACTGAAGCAGTCACGATGCCGGCATTCCAGAGCGGACAGCTTTTCCACAAAAAGAAAACGGAACAGAACCATATCTGTATCTCGTTCCCGGGTTGTAAAATCGGAGATCCACTGCAATTTGCTATGGTTGTTCTGAATAACGCTATTGGTGGAGGCATGAGCTCCAGATTGTTCCAGGAAATTCGTGAAAAACGGGGTCTTGCATACTCCGTGTATTCCTATCATAGCTCTCATGCGGACAGTGGACTTTTCACAATATACGCGGGTACAGCACCGAAACAGACAAAAGAAGTGCTCGATCTGACCAAAGAGGTTTTGCGTGACCTGGCTGTAAACGGCTTGTCCGAAGATGAACTTCGTAAAGGAAAAGAGCAACTGAAGGGCAGTCTGATTCTTAGCTTGGAAAGTACAGGCAGTCGCATGAATCGTCTGGGCAAAAATGAGCTGATGCTGGGCAGACACCATACGCTGGATGAGATGATCACTAAAATTGAGCAAGTTACAATGGACGATATTAACGCGGTACTCGATCTGATGTTCGCTGAGCCGTTCGCACTTGCCATGGTTGGTGCTTCAGATAAGACGATCGCTGGATTGAGAAGGGATGATTTTGTTGCATTACGTTCAAATACAGAAACTGCCGGGCAATGAAGATATTAAATTGCCACAAAAAATGTCTGAACTAGCATCCGGTTTTGATGTAGTAGCTGCACTTCAGGAAGAGGTTGTTCTGCAGCCGGGACAGCGTACATTGATTCCAACGGGGCTTGCGATGGCAATGCCTGCTGGATTAGAAGCACAGATCCGTCCTAGGAGCGGACTGGCTTTCAAACATGGAATTACCTGCCTCAACACACCGGGTACCATCGATGCGGATTATCGCGGAGAAGTTAAAGTGCTGTTGATTAATCTGGGTCAGGAACCGTTCACGATTGTAAGAGGAGAGCGCATCGCACAGATCGTCTTCCAGACTGTACCTACAGTTGAATTGACGGAAGTAGATGAACTTTCGGAAACGGTACGTGGCGAAGGCGGATTTGGTCATACCGGGAAATAAATAGCGTGAGTGCTACCATTCTTTGGAGTCGTCCCTGACAGGGCGGCTTTTTTTTGCGTTAAGATGCGAATAGTTGAATGCATTATTGTTTTCACCCCCCTGTGGGCCTCTGCATACGATAAGGCATACATGTGGTGAAAGGAGTGACGTCCCGATGCTGACCGGAGTCCGGATTGTAGTCCTGGGCGGAGATGCGCGGCAGCTTGAAGTCATTCAAAAGTGCGCTGAGCTGGATGCAACGGTAAGTGTGGTGGGTTTCGACAAACTGGAGCGTTCCATTCCAGGTATCGAACACCAGGAACTGGAGGACGAAGTGTTTGCTTCGGCAGATGTACTGGTGCTGCCTGTCGTCGGTTGCGATGATCAGGGGAAAGTAAGTACTTCGTTCAGTGACACACCGATCTATTTGAAAAAGGAACATGTCGCAGCATTGCCGGAGCATTGCATTGTGTTCACGGGTATGGCAAAACCATTCTTGCGTGAACTTTGTCTAGATAACGGGTTGCGACTTGTCGAAGTACTTGATCGTGATGATATTGCACTTTACAACTCTATTCCAACGGCTGAGGGAGCCATCGCCATAGCTATTCGGGAGACGGACTTCACAATCCATGGTTCGGAATGCATCGTGCTTGGTATCGGTCGAACAGGGTTCACTATGGCCAAAACACTGCAGGGACTTGGAGCAAATGTACGGGTAGGAATCAGGCGGAAAGAGGATGTTGCCCGCGCTACAATAATGGGCTGGAAGCCTTTCATGACAACGGATTTGGCCGCTCAAACCGGGGAAGTTGACTTGCTTTTTAATACGATACCGACTATGATAATCACAGCACAAATCCTGTCCAGAATGCCGCAAAAGGCTGTCATTATTGACCTCGCATCCGCTCCTGGCGGCTGTGATTTCAGGTATGCCGACAAACGCGGTATCAAAGCGCTACTTGCACCTGGCCTCCCCGGCATTGTTGCTCCCAAAACGGCTGGCGGCATTATTGCCGACGCGTTGATCCGTTTGCTTTTGGAAGAACAGAACGCACGGGAGGTTAAATCATGAACTGGCAGGGAAAAACGGTAGGTTATGCAATTACGGGTTCTCATTGTACGTTTGAAGAGGTTATGCCGGTAATTAGCCGCTTCGTGGCTGAAGGTGCCAATGTCATTCCGATTATTTCGAATTCGGTTCTGACGACGGATACACGCTTCGGCACGGCGCAAAATTGGCAAAAACAGTTGAAAGATATAACAGGTAATGATATCATTTCTACAATTGTTGAAGCGGAGCCATTAGGGCCTTCCAAACTGCTTGATGTGCTGGTCATTGCTCCATGCACAGGGAATACAACAAGCAAGCTGGCTAATGCGATGACCGACAGTCCAGTGCTAATGGCAGCCAAAGCGCAGATGCGCAATCAGCGTCCGCTTGTGCTCGCTATTTCCACGAATGACGGTCTGGGCTTGAATGCTGCGAATATTGCCAAACTGCTCGTGGCCAAATACTTGTATTTTGTGCCATTTGGGCAAGACGATCCAGTGAAAAAACCAAACTCGTTAGTCGCCAAAATGGAATTGATTCCAGAGGCTTGCTGGAGTGCGCTTGAGGGCAAACAGCTACAGCCGATGATTGTGCAGCGTTCTTCACAGGCTTGATGGAACAATGACAGGGTGACAACGTTATGCGCTTGGAGAAATGAATAAGGGGTTTGAGAGACAAAGAAAATCATGGGGGACGATATGCTGGCTTGATCAGCTACTTGTGTCCACGTTCCTGCCTATAAGGGCATTCCTGCTTGCCGGTATCAAGGTTAAGCAAGCGGGAGAGGTCTAGTGTGAATGAATGCGTCATGATCTCGATAACAACCGCGACCTTTGATTTGCGATTGTCCCAGACAATTACAAAATAACAAGGAGCGGCATGGAATGCCGTATAAATTGCTGAAATTATCGCATCAGAACGCTCCCTAGGGTGATCCATTTGTTGATTTGACCCGTGTCCAGTCTTCTTGCGTACACAAATGGAGGAATAAAGATGCGTATCATGGTACAGAAATTCGGAGGCACGTCTCTCTCCACTGTTCAGGCGAGAGAGCATGTGCTCCGTCACGTTAAACGTGAACTTGAGGCAGGATTGAGTCTGGTCATCGTGGTGTCTGCGATGGGGCGCCGCGGCGAGCCATATGCGACTGATACGTTGCTGGACTGGGCTGCTCAGAACGGAAACGCACTATCCGCACGCGAAAAGGATTTACTGCTGTGCTGTGGTGAAATCATATCTGCAACAACTTTGAGCAGTTTGCTCGAACATGAAGGCATTCCAACTACAGTGCTGACCGGTGCACAAGCAGGTTTTGTGACGGACGACAATTTCGGGAATGCCCGAATATTGGATGTCCGTCCTGTTCGTGTGTTGGAGCAGCTTCAGCTTGGACGCGTCGTTATTGTAACCGGATTCCAGGGCCAGACGGAGAATGGAGACTTCACGACATTGGGCCGTGGGGGAAGTGATACGTCGGCAACAGCTCTTGGTGCAGCATTACGTGCCGAAATGGTAGATATCTACACGGATGTGAACGGGATACTCACTGCCGATCCACGGATTGTTGAGGATGCGCGGCCACTGACTGTTGTGAGTTATGCAGAGATCTGTAACATGGCCCATCACGGCGCCAAGGTAATCCATCCACGTGCGGTTGAGATTGCCATGCAATCACAGATTCCAGTGCGGGTAAGATCTACTTTTGCGGATACGGAAGGAACGCTGGTTACACATCCGGAAGGATTCCAGGATGTGCAGACAGGCATTGTTGACCGTTATGTAACAGGTATCGCCTATGTAAGCAATGTAACGCAAATTACGGTGGATGTGCCTGGTGGTGCAGATCGATTGCAACTGAAAGTGTTCAAAACCATGGCTGAGAATTCGATCAGCGTTGATTTTATTAATGTTACCCCCTCGGGAGTTGTCTATACGGTTTTTGACAGTGATTCCGAGAAAGCCATACATGTATTGCAGGAGATTGGTCTTAAGCCACAAAGCCTGTCCGGTTGTGCCAAAGTTTCCGTCATTGGCGGAGGCATTAATGGTGTACCTGGAATTATGGCTCGTATCGTGGAGTCCTTAACACTGGCAGACATTCAGATCCTGCAATCAGCAGATTCGAATACAACAATCTGGGTACTCGTAAAAAAAGAAGATATGGTTCAGGCCCTGAGGGCACTTCACGCCTCATTCGAACTTCATTTGTAAGTAACTGAAGTTAGAGGAGCCAAACCTGTTTTGAAGGAGGAATCGAATTGGACTTTGGAAGATTGATTACAGCAATGGTCACTCCGTTCAATGAACAAGGAGAGATTCATTGGGAAGAAACGGCACGTCTCATCGACTATCTGATTGTAGATCAAAAGTCGGAGACGCTCGTCGTTTCTGGAACAACAGGGGAGTCTCCAACACTTAGTGATACTGAGAAAGTTCAATTATTCGAATTTGCAGTGAAACATGCGGCCGGTCGGTGCAAAATTATAGCCGGTACGGGAAGCAACAACACGGCACATTCCATCCATTTGACACAGGAAGCTGAACGTGCCGGAGTGGATGGCATATTACTGGTTGTTCCGTATTACAACAAACCGAGCCAGGAAGGTTTGTTCAAACATTTTGAAGCGATTGCGGGCTCTACCAAGCTGCCTATAATGCTTTACAACGTGCCAGGGCGCACAGTAACCAGCCTGTCAGCTGCAACAACGCTTCGTCTTGCACAGATTCCTAACATTGTCGCTACGAAGGAATGTGCGTCTATGGAGCAGGTTACGTTAATCGCAGCAAGTGCTCCGGAGAATTTCAGAGTTTATTCCGGTGATGATGCTTCAGGCTTGCCGGCGATCTCGGTTGGTGCTCATGGGATCGTCAGTGTAGCGAGTCATGTCGTAGGTGCAGAGATGAAGAAAATGATTGATGCCTTCTACGGTGGGGCGCCTCTTCAAGCTGCTCAGATTCATCAGCAGCTATTCCCGGTGTTCAAAGGTCTGTTTGAGTGTCCACAACCATTACCGAACCCCGTAGCTGTGAAATATGCGCTGACATTGCGTGGTTTGAATGTTGGGTCTGTACGTTTGCCTCTTATTCCTCCAACGGAAGAGGAGCAGGTGTACATCAAAGGGCTGCTTAATTTGTAATCAGTAGTGCATATGGAACTATTTTATTAATTATGGGATATCCTTCAGATCAGCAAAAGAACCGCTCCTCTTAGTCGAGGTTGCGGTTCTTTTTTTGATGCGTAATGTGAGGTTTCTTTTTCATTGCTAAGGGGAAACCTACAGGTTAACGAGAGAGTGACTTGTTTTTTTTGTTTTTAATCATGTATAATGATGTCAAGTGACTGGGTGCGGTATTTTTTTGAAATTGAAAGCGACATCGTTTCGTGGTGTGGCTTTGCGGTGAAAAAGGAAGGAACGGCTAAGAGGGCATTTCAATCCAACTTGTTGGTATAAGGGAATAACTTCGAAGAACTTCTTCCAGATATCGTGAATAAAGGTGTTCTTTTGCATTCATCCCGATAGGTGGGCATGTAATGTATGGACTACTTTTCTTAACTTACAATAAATAATAAGGTACGACGTCCAACTACCATAGGAGGTTTAGATTCATTTGTCTAAGAAAAATAATAACGATAAACTGATGATTTTTGCTTTGGGCGGCGTAGGCGAGATTGGTAAAAACATGTACGTCATCCAATACGCTAACGACATTGTAGTCGTAGATGCTGGTCTTAAATTCCCTGAAGAAGATATGCTTGGTATTGATATTGTCATTCCTGACATTTCTTACCTAACTGAGAACCGTGATAAAGTAAGAGGAATTATCCTTACTCACGGACATGAGGATCACATTGGTGGTCTGCCATATGTTCTCAAACATCTGAATGTTCCTGTATACGGAACAAGACTTACGCTTGGACTTGTAGAAAACAAGTTGAAAGAAGCGAACTTGCTGGGTGAAACAAAACGTATTCTGATTGATGCTGATTCCGAGATCCAACTTGGATCTGTTCTGAAAGCATCGTTCTTCGCTACTAACCATAGTATTCCGGATTCCGTTGGTGTATGTGTCGAAACACCGGAAGGTGCAGTAGTTCATACAGGTGACTTCAAATTTGACCACACTCCAGTCAATGGTCAATATGCAGATCTTCAGCGTATGGCGCAGATCGGAACCAATGGCGTGCTTGCGCTTTTGTCCGATAGTACGAACGCTGAGAAACCTGGATTCACACCATCGGAGAAAAATGTGGGTATCGTTCTGGAAGATATTTTCCGTAAAGCAAGCCAACGCGTTGTTGTAGCGACATTTGCTTCCAACGTACACCGTATCCAACAGGTGATTAACGCAGCAGAAGTAACTGGACGTAAAGTTGCAGTTATCGGACGCAGCATGGTCAATGTGGTCGGTATTGCTTCGGAACTCGGTTACCTTGAGATTCCGGATGGCATGATCATTGAACCTGAAGAAGTAGGCAAGATGGCTGCTGATCGTGTCGTGATTCTTTGCACAGGAAGCCAAGGCGAGCCAATGTCAGCATTGACACGCATGGCTCGTTCCACGCACCGTAAAGTGGACATCCTGCCAGGCGACACCGTAATTATCGCAGCAACACCAGTTCCAGGTAATGAAAAATATGTAGGCCGTACGATTGATGAACTGTTCCGTCTGGGTGCTAACGTGCATTACAGCGGTGCTAACAGTGGCGTTCACGTATCTGGTCACGGTAGCCAGGAAGAGCTGAAACTGATGCTTAACCTGATGAAGCCGAAATTCTTCTTGCCAATTCACGGTGAATTCCGTATGCAGCGCCGTCACGCAGTTCTTGCTGAATCTGTAGGTGTTGAGCCGGAAAACATTTTCATCACGGATATTGGTGAAGTGATTGAAATTCAAGGTGGAGCAGCACGTAGAGCAGGTAAAGTTACTGCAGGTAACGTGTTGATTGACGGCTTGGGTGTAGGTGACGTAGGTAACATTGTACTTCGTGATCGCAAATTGTTGTCACAAGATGGTATCCTTGTTGTCGTAGTAACACTGAGCAAACAGGATGGAAAAATTGTTTCCGGTCCTGACATCATCTCCCGCGGATTTGTGTATGTACGCGAATCGGAAGGCCTACTGGATGAGGCTAACCGGATCGTAAGCAGCACATTGCAGAAGTTGATGAGTGAGAACGTTAACGAGTGGGCTTCACTCAAAACGAATGTCAAAGATGCACTGGGACGCTTCCTGTATGAGCAAACTCGTCGCAGACCGATGATTTTGCCAATCATCATGGAAGTTTAAAATAGGCTAAACAAAAAACATATATTCAGGCACACAGTCGCCCCTTCTCTACGAGTAATATTGGACGGTTCCTCGTAGAGAAGGGGCTTTTTTTGCGTTTTTCAAGGAGATCGCCACAATGTGAAGCAATTTGATGTTGCGGGTATAAGGCGGTTGGAAAATTCCCCATACTAAGGAAATACATTAAATGTTTCTGGAGAAGGGGATTAATGAAATGAATGAACGTATGAATGACAAGCAGGCGTCAAAATCCAATCAGCCGGAGGTTGAAGCACCGGAAATGCCGATCAGGGAGGAGAAGGACATCTCTCCCGTGACGGAGGCTATTCAGCAATTTGGGCAGACACAGTCGCCAGCAGGCGAATCGAACATCTTCTGTATGACCATTATTGGACAGGTGGAAGGGCATTTAATTTTGCCACCACAAAATAAAACAACAAAGTACGAGCATATTATTCCACAGCTTGTCGCTGCAGAGCAGAATCAGCGTATTGAAGGTATTCTGATCATTCTGAACACAGTAGGCGGAGATGTAGAGGCGGGTCTGGCTATTGCAGAGATGATTGCTTCTCTGAGCAAACCTACGGTTACTGTGGTCATTGGAGGCGGGCATAGCATTGGAGTTCCGATCGCTGTAGCTTCGACGTATTCTCTCATTGCTGGAAGTGCCACGATGACGATCCATCCCATTCGTATGAACGGTCTTGTCATTGGTGTACCTCAGACATTTGAGTACATGGAGAAAATGCAGGAACGGGTTGTTCGTTTCGTCACTTCACATTCAAATATATCTGAAGAGATGTTCAAGGAACTGATGTTTAAGACCGGTGAGTTGAACCGGGATATTGGTACAGCTGTAGGAAGCGCAGATGCAGTGAAATATGGACTAATGGATGCAGTTGGCGGCATTGGTCAGGCCATTGCGCAGTTAAATCAGCTCATAGGCGACAACAGACAGACCCTGCAAGCGGGAGGTTATACCCAATGACACTATACACCGTGATGCCCCCTGAACAACTATGGTCAGGCATGTGGAAAGAGACTGAAGATACGAGAGAGATCAAGATGAATGGATTATTAATGCAGGTGAGACCAGTGAATGATAATGAAGCTGTTATTGTACGATTGCTGGATTGTCCACTTGAAGCCTATCTCAATCCTGCCAATATGCCGGGTTCAACCATCCCGCTTTCCGGTAACTCGGGGTCAGCATAACACGACGAATTCAGACAAATTGAGCAGAAAAAGAACATATGTACGGATTATATTTGTATGGTATAATATTCTTCTGGGGGTGACCTGATTTTGGCCAGAAGAAAAAAGAGGAAAAAAAAGGGCGCTGGTTTTAGTGGCGTTTTAAAATATGAGATATACGGGATTGTGCTTATAACCCTTGCTGTGATTGCATTATCGGGTGAAGCCACCGTTGGACGTTCGCTTTCCAAGATGTTCGGACTGATGCTTGGTAAGTTTTATTTTGCGATTCCACTTGTCGGTATATATTATGGCCTCATGGTGATGATTCATCGGAAATGGCCTAGTGGTTGGACCACACGCAAGACAGGACTGGTACTGCTGGTTTTTGCCTTAACCTTGATGAGCACCGTCTCTGCGATGCACCAGAAGCTCATTCCGGTTGGTGCGCTTGAGCCTGGTGCTGTTATTACACAGGTACATAATGATATGCAAACCGAGTTGCTAACCCCTGCTGCGCCAGGTGAGAGGGACTCTATGCTTAACAAGGATATCAGCGGTGGTTATATTGGAGCGGGGCAATTTGCTCTGTTCTTGTGGCTATTCGGCAGCCTTGGGGCAAGACTCATCATGATCGTCATGTTTGTGATCAGCTTTATGCTGATTACGAGTCTTTCATATGTGGATCTGATTCGAATATTCAGAACCAAGATATGGGATGCGGGGAGTACCATGTACAAGAAGCTGGAGTCCAGGCCAACTGCACGTTCTGCTTCAGCCGTTGATGGCAGGAAGAAAGGGAATGCTCGTAAAGTGGTACCTGTTCCTGTTGAAGATGATGAAGACGAATATGAGGATGAATTAGAGGAACAGCATCTGCCAAAACGAAAAGCGCCAATATTCTTCCAACTGTTTGGAAAATGGGGAGCTGATCGCGAACGTGCGAAGTCAGAACGTGAACTGAATCAGGTGGATTCAGCGGAAGCGGAACAGATTGTTTACCGGGCCGTTCAGAATCATGATTCGGAAGCATGGCAAGAAGAAACAGGAGACGTAGCGAACCACATTGCCTCGCCACCTGTTGCTGTACAAGCTAAACCTAATTCTGCACCGATCATTCGAGACTTCTTCGAGCATGTCAGAGCGGAAGATGCAAGCATCGAAGATGATCTGGACGATGCATATCCTTTCCCGGATGATCTCACTGATTCCAACTCAGCTCAAGAGGGCGAGCGTGCTATTAAAATAACGGATGAACTGGTAGAGACGGAGTGGTCTGCATCCGATGCGGGAACGGGCGTGCCGAATGCTATGGATGACATTCAGAGTGGAGAAAAAGTCCCAAGCGATGCAACGCTTGGGACAGATAGTCCAGTTCCTGAGGGGCAGGACGCACAACCAATCAAACCACCGCCTCCACCACCGAAGCCCTACAAGCTGCCTTCATTCCGTCTACTTGCCAAGCCGAACAACGGAGGCAAGGCGGGTGACCAGAAGGATTATATGCAGACAGCACGCAAGCTGGAAGCCACACTGGAGAGCTTTGGTGTTCGCGCCAAAGTGCTTGAAGTGGTTCGGGGCCCTGCGGTAACAAGGTACGAAATTCAACCCGATATCGGTGTGAAGGTCAGCAGGATTGTCAGTCTGACTGATGATATTGCGCTGGCCCTGGCGGCAAAGGATATCCGGATGGAAGCACCGATTCCCGGAAAGTCAGCTATTGGTATTGAAGTCCCTAATGGCGAGGTATCAGTTGTAACGATGCGTGAAGTGATGGAGACGGCAACGTTCCAGGATGCCGAATCCAAAGTCACTATTGCATTCGGCCGTGATATCTCCGGACAGACGATCATTGGTAATTTGGCTCGTATGCCCCATTTGCTGGTTGCGGGTGCTACAGGTTCCGGTAAGTCGGTATGTATTAACGGAATTATTACCAGTATATTGTACAAAGCGAAGCCAGATGAAGTGAAGTTTCTGATGGTCGATCCCAAGATGGTTGAGTTAAACGTATATAACGGAATTCCCCATCTGATGGCACCGGTAGTAACAGATCCTAAACGAGCGTCACTTGCTCTCAAAAAGATCGTCGTCGAGATGGAGAAGAGATATGAACTGTTCTCCAAATCAGGCACACGGAATGTTGAAGGTTATAATAATCTGATGAAAGATAATCCTGCAGCGGTGCTTCCTTATATCGTTGTCATCGTGGATGAGCTTGCAGATCTCATGATGGTTGCAGCCGGAGATGTGGAAGATGCGATTGCGCGACTGGCCCAGATGGCTCGTGCAGCCGGGATTCATCTAATTATTGCGACGCAACGTCCTTCCGTTGACGTTATTACCGGGGTAATCAAGGCCAACATTCCATCCCGAATTGCCTTCGGGGTATCCTCTCAAGTGGATTCCCGGACGATTCTGGATATGGGTGGGGCTGAGAAGTTGTTGGGCCGTGGAGACATGTTGTTCATGCCAATGGGTGCATCAAAACCGGTGCGTGTACAGGGTGCCTTCATGAGCGATGAAGAAGTCGAGAATATTGTTAATTATGTACGTGGTCAAGGTGAAGCGCAGTATGATGAGTCCATTGTACCTGAGGTGGATGACTCCGTGCAGGCAGCAGACGAAGTACAGGATGAGTTATATGAGCAGGCTGTACAGATTATATTGGAGGCGAAACAAGCTTCAGTATCCCTGCTACAACGCCGTATGCGGGTGGGTTATACCCGTGCAGCACGATTAATTGACTCCATGGAAGCCCGGGGTGTAATTGGTCCTTACGAGGGTAGTAAACCACGGGAAGTGCTGGTGTCACTTGAACAGTATCAACAAAATAAAATAAGCTCGTAGTTTGGTCTAGATACAATGGATCGTTTAGCCCTCAACCTTATTGGTTGAGGGCTTTTTGCTTGCCCATCGAACTGAAGTTTTGCCATCTACTCCAAAGATCGGATGTTTTGGTGCATAGGAAGCAAGCAGGCTTGTCATAATAACCTTAGCGATTCTGTTAATCCCACAAGAGAAAGGTAGAGCACAATCGATGCGAAAAATGAATCTTTGGCTTTTCACTGCTATTTTGCTGATATCCGCATTGGGAATTCGTTATTTGCTTCCTGGGAATGCAGCAACTGAAAGTTCCGCCGAGCGTACACCGCAGGTAGAAGAAAAGGCCTTGCCTACGTTTAGCAGCAATACAGTGAAATATGGTAGTTACGGTCAGGATGTATATGAGCTTCAGGGTCGTCTGAAGTACCTGGGATTTTACAATGGTAAAATCGACAGTAATTTTGGCAGCAGCACGTTGAAATCCGTCAAATGGTTTCAATCCGAGTTTGGGATGAAAGCAGACGGTGTGGTTGGTGCTGAAACCAAGCTAAAGCTGTATAACGCTTCAACCAAATGGTCGCCAACAGAACCACCATTGCACAAGGATTCCGCAGGTGGGGGTGGGGGAGGCGGCAACAACAACACAGCAGACAAAGAGCAAGATAATATGGGGTCTGCCAATGCACTCGGTCTCTCGGAGAATGAACTCAAAATTATGGCTAACGCAGTATATGGCGAGGCCCGGGGGGAACCGTTTGAAGGTCAAGTTGCAGTAGCAGCAGTAATTCTGAATCGCGTAAAATCACCAAGTTTTCCAAGTACGCCTTCTGGCGTAATCTTTCAGCCAGGTGCATTTACGGCTGTAGCAGACGGACAGATATATCTGGAACCGAACGCACAAGCCAAAAAGGCAGTTGAACAGGCATTGAATGGTTGGGATCCATCCGGTGGATGCCTCTATTATTTTAATCCGAAGACAGCAACATCCAAATGGATTTGGACCCGTCCACAGGTGAAAACAATCGGGCAGCATATTTTTTGTATGTGATGATGTTGGAAGCAACCAGAAGGCTTGACTTCGGTTGCTTCTTGCCTTTTGATTGGGTTAAAATGGTTGTTACGTTTAAGCTTGAACATGAGTGCACGATAAATGACGCCGTAAAGGGGTTTTGACATTTGAATACATCAGGATTCGAACGAGGCAGCAAGCGAGAGTTTCGTATACATGTGCTACCGACCAAACGTTTCAAAACGTTCGCAATATCGCTATATGCAGGAGTTCCTTTGCGGGAAGATACGGTAACCAAAGTAGCACTGACACCTTTTGTTTTGCGGCGCGGCACGGAGTCGTATCCCGAAACAACGCAATTTCGTGAGCAACTGGAGCATCTGTATGGAGCAGGTTTTGGTTTTGACGTCTATAAACGCGGGGATTACCAGATTGTTCAGTTCCGAATGGATACCATTAATGATTCCTTTGTTGGAGGGGATGAACAGCTACTGGATCGTTCATTTGCCTTCCTTGGAGAGGTTCTTACCCGACCTGCACAGGAGAATGGACATTTCAGGACGTCTTATGTACAAGCAGAGCGAGAGACGGTTCGTAAAAAACTGGAGTCCATCGTGAATGATAAAATGCGCTATGCCGCTGAACGCAGTATCGAGGAAATGTGCAAGAACGAACCATACCGTCTTCATCCACTGGGTCAGCGAAAGGATCTGCCTGGGATTGAACCTGACACACTGACTGCATCTTATCAGGAGTGGCTGCAACAGGCGAGTATGGATCTGTATGTGGTGGGTGACACGACATTGGAGGAGGTTGAGAACCTCGTTCAGCGTCATTTCAATGTAGATCGAACGTCTTCCTCCGATTACAAGACACAGGCAGCAGTACGAGGAGATAAGGAAGTCGAAACCGTTGTTGAGCGACTTAACGTGAGTCAGGGAAAACTCAATATGGGACTACGCACATCGATCACCTATGGAGATCCTCAATATGCAGCGGCATTAATGTACAACGGGATTCTCGGCGGATATCCGCATTCTAAGCTATTTGTGAATGTTCGTGAAAAAGAAAGCCTGGCGTATTACGCGTCTTCGCGCTATGACGGACATAAAGGCATTGCGACAATTCAATCCGGGATTGAAATCCCCAACTATGAAAAAGCCGTAACCATCATCAAGCAACAGCTGGAAGAAATGAAAAGTGGAACGATCAGTGATCTCGAAATGTCCCAAACCAAAGCGATGATTCGTAACCTGCTTAAGGAAATGCAGGATTCTGCCTTTGAGATGATCGCTTATGACTTCAATCGGCAGTTGTCTGGCAAAGAGAGAACGGCTGAAGAACTGTTGGCTCAAGTAGAACATATCAGCAAGGAAGATGTTCGTGAGGCGGCAGAACAATTCCGTCTGGATACGATTTATTTCTTGCGGGACGAGAAGGAGGAATAATCGGTGGAGAGCATTCGGTATGAGCATCTGCAGGAAACACTATATTACGAAGTGATGGATAACGGACTGCATGTCTATATTTTGCCTAAACCTGGATTCCAGAAAACGTATGCTACGTTTGCAACCAAGTATGGGTCAGTGGATAATCATTTTCAGGTTGAAGGGCAGGAAGAAGTGAAGGTCCCGGATGGGATTGCCCATTTCCTGGAGCATAAAATGTTTGAAGAACCAACGGGCGATATTTTTGCCACGTTTGCATCTCATGGTGCTTCAGCTAACGCGTTTACGAGCTTTGATCAGACGGTTTATTTGTTTTCAGCGACTGAACATGTGAATGAAAATATACAAACATTAGTCGACTTTGTGCAAAATCCTTACTTCACGGATCAAAACGTGGAAAAGGAAAAAGGCATTATCGGACAGGAAATTGACATGTATGCTGATAATCCGGATTGGCGTGTTTATTTTGGATTAATCGAAGCCATGTATCAGAAACATCCGGTGCATATCGATATTGCAGGAACGGTGGAGTCCATCCGTACGATTACGAAAGAGATGTTATATGAGTGCTATAACTCCTTCTATCACCCGAGTAATATGCTCTTGTTCGTGGTGGGTGGTGTAGATCCACAGGAAGTCATTGATATGGTTCGTTCGAACCAGAAACAGAAGGATTATAAGCCACAGGGAAGTATTCATCGCTTCTTCGAACAGGAGCCTGAGCAGGTAGGAGAAGCCAGACGGGAATCGAAACTGGCTGTTTCACTGCCCAAATGTCTGTTTGGATTCAAAGAGACGGACGTTGGACTTACCGGAGAACAATTGTTGCGAAGAGATACGACAACACAGTTAATGATGGATCTTCTGTTCGGTTCAAGCACACGGTTATTTCAGAAGCTTTATGACGAGGACCTGATCTCCGATAGCTTTGGACATGAGTATAACAGTTCGCCACAATATGCCTTCTCGGCTATCGGTGGTGATACGAAAGACCCGGATCAACTACTCGCACGTATTCGTGAAGAAGTGGATGCTATTGTGGAAAAAGGATTTGAATCCACGGACTTTGAACGTGCACGCAAAAAGAAAATAGGCGGATATTTGCGCATGCTCAATTCTCCGGAGAACATTGCACATGAATTTACACGTCAGCAATTCCGTGGCGGTGATTTCTTCAATATGCTCCCGCTCTATGAATCGATTACACTGGAAGATGTGAATCTCAGACTGAGAGAGCATATTCGCTGGGATCAACTGGCTGTATCGCTAGTCGTGAGTCCTTGATATGGAGAGGGGAACAGGACAATTGAAGGCAATTGGGGAAATGACTGTACTGGTTACTGGAGCAAGCGGTGGCATCGGAGCGGCTATCGCAGAACGTTTCGCCAGAGTTGGAATGAATGTCGTTATACACTATATGAAATCGCATGAAGCAGCGAATGAAGCGGCCAGACGATGCATGGAACAGGGCAGTGGCAAGATCATGACCGTGTCTGCGGATCTTCGCAGCCGTGAACAGATTGAGCGTATGCGTGAGAAGCTGGAGTCACACAATCTTATGCCAGATATCCTTGTGAACAACGCAGGGATCTCGCACTATGGAATGTTGTCTGATGTTACAGAGGAGATCTGGGATGAAGTGATGGCAATCAATTTGAAAGGTACATTTATGTGTACACAAGAAATGATGCCTCACATGATCTCCCAAAGGTATGGCCGAATTATTAATGTGTCGTCGATTTGGGGATTGTCCGGCGCCTCTTGTGAGGTGCTGTATTCCACAACCAAGGGCGGAGTGAATGCATTCACTAAGGCGCTCGCAAAAGAACTTGCGCCATCCGGAGTAACCGTAAATGCTGTGGCACCTGGCGCAGTTCAGACATCCATGTTGAACCATCTCGATCAGAGTGAACTGAAAATGCTGGAAGATGAGATTCCGGCAGGTAGACTTGCCCAACCTGATGAAATCTCATCACTGGTTTATTTTCTGGCGCTCCCTGAATCGGGTTATATCAATGGTCAGATTATTAGTCCAAATGGTGGATGGTTAACGTGAAGGTTGCTGGAAAGCAGCCGTCTCTGGATTATTTTTAAATGCTCGTATATAAAATGTCTCGAAAGCACATATTACAACTGGTTGATTTTAAATCTCATGCGACAGCTAAGGAGGATTTATCATGTCAACAGAAAAAACAGTGCTCTCCAGTTTTGACACATGGAAGAAGTTCTTGGGTGACCGCGTACTGCAAGCAGAGAAGATGGGAATGAGTGAAGATACCATCAACAAACTTGCGTATGAAATCGGCGATTTCCTCGATGAGAAAGTCGATCCGGCGAACCATTCCAACCGGGCATTGAAAGAATTATGGGATGTCGGCGATGCTGATGAGCGTCGTACGATTGCGACCCTGATGGTCAAATTGGCCAAACAAAACGCATAAGATTACAGATGAAGAGCTCCCGCAAGGGGGCTTTTCTCTAATGATTACAAACGGATTACAGAGCTGTTCTTGTAATTCATTTTCATTTTATATATCATTAACGTGACCCATTTTTAGAAGATGTCTCAGATTGTTGTCCAGCGGACACGTTCTGTTGCTGTCGAATAATGTGGAATAATGCATTACGGGGTGTTGAAATGGAATCTAAACAATGGTATATGGAATATAAAATACATAAGAACAGACCCGGTTTGTTAGGCGATATAGCCTCTATGCTGGGGATGCTTGAAGTGAATATATTGACCATTAACGGTGTGGAAGGCAAAACCCGAGGTATGCTCCTTGAATCGGATGATGATGAGAAAATTCGTTTGCTTGGTGAGATGCTTGCCAAAGTAAACAGCATCACCGTATCGGCTTTGCGTCAACCTAAATTGGTGGATATTCTGGCCGTACGTCATGGTAGATATATTGACCGTGACTCGGATGATCGCAAGACATTTCGTTTTACACGAGATGAACTTGGGTTACTTGTGGACTTTTTGGGTGAAGTATTTAAGAGGGAAGGCAATCAGGTCATCGGTTTGCGTGGAATGCCTCGTGTTGGCAAAACGGAGTCCATTATTGCGGGTAGCGTATGTGCAATGAAGCGATGGACATTTGTTTCCTCCACACTTCTTCGTCAGACCATAAGGAGCCAACTCTCCGAGGACGAATTGAACCCAAACAATGTGTTCATTATCGACGGTATTGTTAGTACCATTCGCTCCAGTGAGCGTCATTACAATTTGTTGCAGGATATTATGACCATGCCTAGCACCAAGGTTATTGAACATCCGGATATTTTTGTACAGGAATCCGAATATGATTTTAATAATTTTGATATTATTATTGAACTTCGCAACAATCCGAATGAAGAGATTATTTATGATACGTTTACGGCTAGCTACACCGACGAATTGTAAGGAACCGTACGGAATCATGGAATAGATTAGCAACAACTCAAGAGATAAACATAAGGGGGAGATGGCATGTCTGAACTGGGTCAGCAGTTAAGAGAGGCCCGGCTGCAAAAAGGGATGAGTCTTGACGATGTACAGGAAATGACAAAAATTCGCAAGAGGTATCTGGAGGCCATAGAAGCAGGAGACTACAAAGTGCTGCCGGGCAGCTTCTATGTGCGTGCTTTCATTAAAACCTATGCGGAGACCGTGGGACTGAACCCTGATGAGCTGCTGGAGGGACACAAAAAAGACGTACCGGCAGAAGAGGCGGAAGCAACGATGGAACCGGTTATTCAGAAGCGTTCCAGCCGTCCAGTTGAACGTAGTAATCGATGGATGTCTGTCGCACTGATGTGGACATTCCCCGTTTTGATTGTAGTTCTGTTGTATGTATACGTGGTGTATAACAATGGTGATGAAGCGGATAATCAGGGGCTGGATTCGGTCAAAATTACAGACAGTCAACAACAGCCTGAGGATAAACCGGATCAACCTGCCGATAACGGCCAGGCATCTAATCCGCCTGCGACAGACTCAGGCGCTGAGGGTACTGGTGAAGGCGACGCTGGTGGTAATGGTGGCGGTACGGACACAGAAGGACAGACAGACGGTCAAACGGATGGCCAAACGGATGGACAGACAGATGGAACTGAAGAAGAACCACCTGCCGACAATTCACCGTCTACTGTAACGGTCGCAGAAGATGGAAAATCAGGAAATATTACGAACTTTAAAGTTAACGGAAGTGCAGGCCAGCCTGTAACGGTTACAATTAAAGCAACAGGCAATAGCTGGCTGGAAGTTTACAAGGGCGAGAACTCCAGTGGAGAGAAGTTGGAGTATGGCAATACAGCCGATGGCGACAGCTATACCTTTGAACTGGATAGTGCGGGAATGTATATTAAGTCCGGTTACGCTGCAGCGACCACGATTGAGGTTGGTGGGCAAGTTGTAACGGATGGCAAGGCCACCAATCGGATCCGTCTGAAACTTGGCGAAGACAGTGGTAGTACAGCTTCATCCACAGGCGTTGAAACAGGTTCAACGGATGGTACAGAAGGTACCAATTAAGGGATTACCACGGGTAGCGAATAACCGAGTTTACTGCAGGAGACAATAACAGTGTCTTAACTTGCAGTTAACTTTTGGTGAAGTGAGGTGGATGGCTGTGACAGTCAGCTGGATCGTAACAGGTTTAGGGATCATTGTCAGCCTCCTGGGTTATTACTTGACTCCAAGTGCTTGGGGTTACGGAATTTTGGGTTTTGGACTTGCGCATGTGCTTTTGGGTGTGCTCGATATGTTCAGACAGCCCAACCGGAGCCGCTACTAGTTGGAAGCTGCACCAGAAAGCATTTTTGGCAACCACTTCAGTGGAGGTCAAAAATGCTTTTTTCTTTGAAGAAAACCTCTTGAAATTAGACTTTTGCTTAAGGTATCCTCTATAATGTTACAGAACATACGATTAACTGAAAGGGTGACTGGTTTGAGTTCAGAAAATTCATTTGATATCGTGTCCAAAATGGACTTGCAAGAACTGACAAATGCCGTTACACAAACCGAGAAGGAAATTGGCACTCGTTATGACTTCAAGGGCAGCAAGAGCAGTCTGAAACTGGATAAGGATGCGTTAACGATCGTATCTGATGATGAGACCAAACTCAAGGCTGTCATTGATGTGCTGCAATCCAAAATGGCGAAGCGTGGTCTACCATTGAAGAACATTGATTACGCCAAAGTTGAGCCGGCTTCTTCTGGTACAGTCCGCCAGCGTTTGAATTTCAAACAGGGCATTGACCAGGACATCGCCAAAAAAATCAATATCCTGATTCGGGACTCCAAGATGAAGGTGAAGAGTCAGATTCAGGGAGACCAGCTCCGGGTAACAGGTAAGAGTAAAAATGATTTGCAAGCGGTAATGCAGCTGCTAAATGGTGCTAACTTGCCTCTGGATTTGCAATATACAAATTTCAAGTAATAGGGCCTTTTTTTAGCAGAAGTGTTTTTTGACACTGTATTGGGGCGTATATTATACTAAGTGTGCATTGCTGGCAGTCATGCATCAAGTCCAGTCCTCATCGTTTGCTGACTTTGTGAAAAGCAGTACACTTCTGGAAGTCACCGGAACGTTTAAAGCGGTTTTGCTTTTGAGCGGTTGACTTTATTTTTTGCGTTTCTACATAGTGGGATCATGTTAATATGGATTGACATTGAAATTGTACATTTCATGTTCCGGATGATGATAACGGGATTAAGATGAATGTTTGGAGTAATGGAGGATATGAGGGAGGGCGTCTTGTGAATTTACCCAACCGGATTACGCTTGCACGAATTTGCTTAATCCCTTTTTTGATGGTGTTCCTGCTCGTGGATTTTCCATTTTATCCAGAGCCGTTGCAACTTGGAAGCCTTTCGCTTCCGTATAATCAACTGATTGCGGCTGTTATTTTTATCATCGCTGCAAGCACAGATGGAATTGACGGGTACCTTGCGCGGAAAAATAACATGGTTACCAATCTGGGAAAACTGCTCGATCCACTTGCAGACAAGCTGTTGGTTACCGCAGTTTTGATCTCGCTTGTAGAGATGGGCAAGCTGGATTCCTGGATTGCAGTCGTTATTATTAGTCGTGAATTTGCAGTTACCGGCTTGCGTCAAATTGCGTTGCTGGATGGTTCAGTTGTCGCCGCCAGTAATTGGGGTAAGCTGAAGACTGTAGTGCAGATTGTGGCGATTGTGTTGTTGCTGTTGAACAACTTCCCGTTTTCTTACACGGGTATTCACGTCGATATTATCGCAGTATGGGCAGCAGCGCTTATTACCATCTGGTCGGGTATCGATTACTTTATCAAAAACAAAAATTTGCTTCATTTAACGAAAGCATGACAGTTGGCGTTAAACTGGGTAATCATGAAGGAAGCATTGGGTCAGGGGCAATAGGAAAATATCCTATTGCCCTTTGATCACTCAACACGTGCACAGGAGGATACTTAATGAAGGCAGAAATCATTGCAGTTGGCACAGAGCTGCTGCTCGGACAAATCGTCAATACCAATGCCAGATACCTATCCCGTGAATTGGCTGCGATCGGGATCGATGTATATTTCCAAACGGTAGTTGGTGATAACCTGAATCGACTCAGTGAAGCTATTCGCATTGCGCAGGGCCGCGCAGATGTTATTTTATTTTCCGGCGGTATAGGGCCTACCCAAGATGATCTGACCAAGGATGCGCTGGCAGCCGTTCTTAACCGGAAACTGCATATAGATCGAATGGCCATGGACAAGATTGAGAGTTTTTTCAGAGATCGTAATGTGGACATGACAGAGAATAACCGACGTCAAGCGATCGTTATTGATGGTGGTACACCTCTTGCCAATGAAACCGGTCTAGCCGCAGGAAATGCGATTTCTGACAATGATAAATATTATATTGTGATGCCTGGGCCACCTAAAGAGTTGATTCCAATGTTTGAACAGGAAGTCAAGCCTTGGTTGTTCCAGCATGTACTTACAGAAGAAATGCCGATCTATTCCCGAATGCTTAAATTCGCAGGTATTGGTGAATCTGCTCTGGAAGATCGACTTCTGGATCTCATTGACGCGCAGACAGACCCTACGATTGCTCCTTATGCGAGTGAGGGAGAAGTTACAGTACGTGTCTCCACAAAGGCTGCAAGTGAGGGAGAGGCGATGCTGAAGCTGGATGCGATGGAGGCCCAGATTCGTGAGCGGTTGACCGAACATCTCTACGCGAACGAGGATGTGCCTATAGAGTACACAATTGTAACCATGATGTCTGACATGGGTCTGACGCTTAGCGCTGCTGAGAGCTGCACTGGAGGGCTTGTCATGCAAAGTCTGACATCTGTACCTGGAAGTGCATCGATGCTTAAGGGTGGAATTGTCTGTTACTCCAATGAGATTAAAGAAAAGCTGCTGAATGTGCCTCATGATTATCTGGAAGGTGAAGAGGCGCCAGGGGCGGTAAGTCCAGAGGTTGCAAAAGTGCTTGCTGAGCAGATCCGAATGATTGGCGATGCTGATTTTGGTCTGGCTGTTACTGGTGTAGCGGGACCGGGATATTCGGAACGCAAGCCACCCGGACTTGTCTTTATCGCTCTCGCTGAACGAGGAAAAGAAACCGAGATTCATGAGCTGCGCATCAATGGTAATCGCGAGACTGTTCGCATTCGCTCAGCCAAAGCAATTCTCTATCGCTTATGGCAAAAACTTGTGGCGATGGATTGATTAGTTAACAGTGTGGATTGCATTTAGAGTTCCAAGCAAGTATAATTAAGGAAGACGGAAGAACCGTAGAATTAGGCTTAACAGCCTTGTTTACGGTTCTTTTTTCTGTTTAATGGAAAGTTTCTTAGAGGAAGAGGCGCCTCGGCCTTTACAAAAAAAACGAATGTATGTTCGAAAAAAAGCTTGGCAAACGTGTTAAAACAAGGTATCATTATCTTATAAACAGTAAAGGGTGTGAGCTTATTGTCAGACCGTCGTGCCGCGCTTGATATGGCGCTCCGTCAAATAGAGAAGCAATTTGGTAAAGGATCCATCATGAAACTGGGTGAGTCCACTCATATGAACGTGGAAATTATTCCCAGTGGTTCCTTGGCTTTGGATATTGCATTAGGAACAGGCGGCTTGCCTAAAGGCCGTATTGTTGAAATATATGGACCTGAGTCTTCAGGTAAAACAACTGTCGCATTGCATGCGATTGCTGAAGTACAACGCGTTGGTGGACAAGCAGCATTTATCGATGCCGAGCATGCTCTTGATCCTCAATATGCAAGCAAATTGGGTGTTAACATTGATGAATTGCTTCTATCTCAGCCAGATACGGGTGAGCAAGGGCTGGAAATTGCAGAAGCTCTTGTGCGTAGTGGTGCAGTAGATATTGTCGTTATTGACTCTGTAGCTGCATTGGTTCCAAAAGCAGAGATTGAAGGCGAAATGGGTGATTCACACGTCGGTTTGCAGGCGCGTTTGATGTCCCAAGCGCTACGTAAATTGTCTGGTGCAATCAGCAAATCCAAAACAATCGCAATTTTCATTAACCAGCTTCGTGAGAAAGTCGGCGTTATGTTTGGTAACCCGGAAACAACACCTGGTGGTCGTGCCCTGAAGTTTTATTCCACGGTACGTCTGGATGTACGTCGTATTGAGAGTATCAAATCAGGAAATGACATGATTGGTAACCGTACTCGTATTAAAGTGGTGAAAAACAAAGTAGCACCTCCGTTCAAACAAGCGGAAGTGGATATCATGTACGGTGAGGGTATTTCGAGAGAAGGCAGTATCATTGATATTGGTACAGAGCTGGACATCGTTAACAAGAGTGGTGCATGGTACTCATACGAAGGCGAGCGTTTAGGACAAGGCCGTGAGAACGCGAAGCAGTTCATGAAAGAGCATAAGGACATTGCTGAAATCATTGAACAAAAAATTCGTGTAGCTAGCAACTTGACTACTGCAGTTCCTGCGCCAACTAGTGAAGAGCAACAAAAAGAAGCAGAAGAAGAACAAGAATTATTCGAAATCAACGAGTAATCTTCCTAAATCCTTCCTTGTAGGGAGGATCCAGAGGGCGCTGCCCTTTGAATTCCGTAAACCTGTCTGATTTGAGCTTGACTCGATTTGGATAAGGAATTGTGGTGGGAGTGTCTCGGTGTGCAACAGCCCCTGTCCCAATGGACAGGGGCTGTTGCACAATGACTGTGAGAGAAAAGGCCGGGCTGAGTTCCCGGCTTTTTGTATTAGCGCTCTCTATCTTCTGTGAATGTTAGCGTAAAGCTCAAACATAAAGAGTTATGAAAGGGGAGACCTGAATGGATCAACATGACGAGGATTTATATGAAGAAGCAGAAGGGGATGGCCTTTCCCAGTTTCCGGACAACGAAGAACTAACCATTACACGGGTAGAACGAACGAAGAGCAGACAAGCTCGTTATCGCATCACTTTTGGAATACACTCCATTACGGTCCTTGAAGACGTGATGATTAAATACAGGATGACGCAGGGCAACACCTTTATGAAGAAGGATCTGGAAGAAATCATCGTAGCTGACGAGCGACAACGGACCTATGCACAATCTCTGCGTTTTTTGGAGCATAAACCTCGTACACGGCATGAGTTAAGTCAGAAACTTCGTCAGAAGGAGTTTGCTGCACCATTGATTGAAGAGGCACTGGATCGGCTTGAGCGTGAGAACCTGGTAGATGACGATCTATTTGCGAAGGAATGGACAAGACAGCGTATGGAGGGCAAGCGGAAGGGAAAACTGTGGATAAGGCAAGAGCTGCGTCAAAAGGGCATTGCCAATGATCTCATTATTGAGGCACTCGAAGGTATCAGTACAGATGCGGAATTTGAGACTGCTCTGAGCGCCGGACGCAAAAAGTGGAATCAGGTCAAAGGAGACGTCAAAGAGAAGAAACATAAAACGCTTCCCTTCCTAATGAGACGTGGTTTTTCAATGGATATGGTGCGCCGTGTCGTGAATTGTTTAATTGAAGAAGATGAGGCTGGAGACCCTGAAGATGACGAGGCGTTGTTATGGGATTAGCAGACTGGAGTCTCTATACTGCATTCTCTTGACAATTTCTTTCGTCAAATACTAAAATGGACATGAGTCTGTAAGAAATGGACAACCCTTTTTCCTTCCAAAAAAGCGGTTTCGGTTTCTTAAGATTTATACCATTCTTAATTATGGGTTCGCTGGAAACAGTGAATAGTACATGGAGACATGTACATGTGAAATGAAAATCGGCGGGGGATCGCCGTGAGTATTCGTTATTCCCAAACATATGTAAGGTTTTGAAAACTGCAAATTGACCCAAGGAATGCCTTGGAGGAACCAACGAGGAGGTGAACAGTATGGAAATTGCAATCACGATCGCTCTCGTTGCAGCCGCGCTATTCATTGGGTTCGGAGTAGGATATTTTATTCGCAAATCTCTTGCAGAGGCTAAAATCTCTAGTGCGGAACAAGCTGCCGTACAAATCGTGGAGAACGCGAAGAAAGAGGCAGAAGCACTGAAGAAAGAAACGGTGCTGGAAGCGAAGGATGAAATTCATCGCATTCGCGCCGAAGCTGAAAAAGACACTCGTGAACGTCGGAATGAAATTCAACGACAAGAAAGACGATTGTTGCAAAAAGAAGAGTCGCTGGATAAAAAATTGGAATCACTCGAACGTAAAGAAGAGCAAGTGGCTAACAAAGAGAAACGAATTGATGAGACACAGCAGCAGATCGAAATGATCTACAAAAACCAGGTGACGGAACTGGAACGTATATCCAACCTCACTATGGAAGACGCACGCAGTATCATACTGTCCAACGTAGAACAGGAAGTTCGTCATGAGACGGCTCAAATGATCAAGGACATTGAACAACAGGCGAAGGAAGAAGCGGACAAAAAGTCCCGCGAGATTATTACGCTCGCTATCCAACGTTGTGCGGCTGACCACGTAGCGGAAACAACGGTATCTGTTGTTACCCTGCCAAATGAAGAAATGAAAGGCCGGATTATCGGTCGTGAAGGACGTAACATCCGTGCGCTTGAAACCCTTACAGGGATTGACCTCATTATCGATGATACGCCAGAAGCTGTTATTCTGTCGGGCTTTGACCCGATTCGCCGTGAAATCGCCCGTACTGCCCTGGAGAAACTGGTGGCTGATGGACGTATTCACCCGGCACGGATTGAAGAGATGGTTGAGAAATCCCGCAAAGAAGTGGATGAGCGCATCCGTGAATACGGTGAGCAAGCTACCTTTGAAGTGGGCGTGCATGGTCTGCATCCGGATCTGATCAAAATCCTGGGCCGGTTGAAGTTCCGTACAAGTTACGGTCAAAACGTCTTGAAACATTCCATGGAAGTCGCTTATCTGGCTGGACTGATGGCTGGCGAACTCGGAGAAGACGTAACTCTGGCAAGACGTGCAGGTCTATTGCATGACATCGGTAAAGCGCTGGATCACGAAGTGGAAGGATCACACGTCGAAATTGGCGTGGAACTGGCGAAGAAATACAAAGAACATCCGGTTGTAATCAACAGTATCGCGTCCCATCACGGAGATTGCGAAGCGACTTCGGTCATTGCCATGTTGGTTGGCGCAGCAGATGCGCTCTCCGCAGCAAGACCAGGCGCACGCCGCGAAACGCTGGAAACGTATATCAAACGACTGGAGAAGCTGGAAGAGATTTCGGAATCCTTCGAAGGTGTCGAGAAATCGTACGCCATTCAGGCCGGACGCGAAGTTCGCGTTATGGTACAGCCTGAGAAGATCGATGATGCTGAAGCCTTCCGCCTAGCCCGTGACATCACGAAGATGATTGAGAATGAACTCGACTATCCGGGTCACATCAAAGTCACCGTCATCCGGGAAACCCGTGCGGTTGAATACGCAAAATAGAGCATTACGGAAAAGTGGCCGCAGTAGTGGGCCACTTTTCCTGTTGATAGCCTGTTATAAGGTTATTTAGTAAAACAACACATCATGAAGCATGAGATAGAGTCCTGCAAGGTTCAACGTTTGAAGTAAAGGGGATTTGCAGGGATTGAGGAGGCAGTAATCAATGAAAGTTTTGTTTATTGGTGACATAGTGGGCAATGTGGGACGTAAGGCATTAAAGGAAAATTTACCGTACCTGAAATCGAAGTATAAGCCGCATGTGGTGATTGTTAATGGTGAAAATGCAGCGGCAGGTCGCGGCATTACAGGTGCGATCGCGAATGAGTTTTTCAACTGGGGTGTACATGGCATTACACTTGGTAATCATACCTGGGACAATAAGGATATTTTTGATTTTATAGATGATGAACCGCGCATGATTCGACCAGCGAACTTTCCACCAGGCACACCAGGACGAGGATATACGGTTGTCAAAGGTGAAGGCAAGGAGCTGGCCATTGTCAATCTGCAAGGAAGAACGTTCCTGCCTGCCCTGGATTGTCCATTCCGTGTAGCTGATGAGATCGTAGATGAGCTACGCCAGGACTACAAATGTATTCTAGTCGATATGCACGCTGAAGCGACTTCAGAGAAGATTGCCATGGGATGGCATCTGGATGGGCGTGCATCGCTCGTTGTAGGTACACATACGCATGTACAGAGTAATGATGATCGGATTTTGCCTGGAGGAACGGCTTACTTAACGGATGCGGGCATGGTAGGGCCGCGTGACGGCATATTGGGCATGGAGCGTGAAGCCGTGTTGCGCAAGTTCTACACCCAGCTGCCTGTGCGATTTGTTGTTGATGATGGCAAATGGCATTTTCATGGTGTCTTAGTAGAGATTGATGAAGCCACAGGCGCGGCAACACGCATCGAAAAAATTCGTCTAATGGAAGACGAGTGGCGCATGGAATAGGGGTATTGTCCCATTTTGCAGGGAAACCCGTCTAAAAAGAAGGAATTTTTTTGCCTCCCGCGAATAACATCTAGTAAGTGGAAACAAACTTTCAACATTCCCAGGGAGGTACTTACCATGGATGTATTAAAAGTTTCAGCAAAGTCCAATCCTAATTCTGTAGCCGGCGCTCTTGCAGGGGTTCTTCGTGAACGTGGAAATGCTGAACTGCAGGCAATTGGAGCGGGAGCACTGAACCAAGCCATTAAAGCGGTAGCGATAGCCCGGGGATTTGTAGCACCAAGCGGAGTTGACCTGATTTGTATTCCAGCTTTTACAGACATTGTGATCGACGGCGAGGACCGAACGGCCATTAAGCTGATTGTGGAGCCCAGATAATACATGCAGTATGCATTGAACCTGTTTACGATGTAGACAGGTTTTTTTGCGTTTTTTTGCAGCGAATCATAGAAGGAGGGTTAACGATGTCCATGTCTGATTGGCGTATAGCCGATTTTCACTGTGATGCACTGAGCAAAATCTTGATGCAGCAGACACTTTCATTCGAAGATGCTCCACAACTGGATGTGAATGTGCAACGTTTGAAAGAGGGTAATGTAGGGTTGCAGGCATTCGCCATTTATTTACCCGAAGTACTAGGCAGAGGCAAGTTTGAACATGTGATGGGGCAGTTGGATATTTACCGTAAGCGTGTAGAGAGAAGTCAGGAGCGGCCTGGCGGCACACAGACGTTGTTGTGGCGTGAACAGGTGGCTCAGGTGGGGCAAACAGAGGTTCCGTGGGGATTAATTACACTGGAGGGTGTGGATGGTCTGGAGGGCAACCTGTTCTATCTGGAGTTATGTTATCAGATGGGTGTTCGAATTGTTGGACTTACCTGGAACTATGCCAATTGGGCAGCTGATGGAATCATGGAGAAGCGTGGAGCGGGTCTGACCGAGAAAGGAAAAGAACTGGTGCACCTGTGTAATGAAGTCGGCATGCTGTTAGATGTGTCACATTTAACGGAGAAAGGTTTCTGGGAACTGGCTGACTTGAGCAAACGTCCTTTTATCGCATCTCATTCTAACAGTTATAGCGTATGTCCCCATGTACGTAATCTGAAAGATGATCAGATTCAGGCCATCATTGCCCGGCAAGGACGAATCGGACTGACGTTTGTCCCTTGGTTTGTTAAACAGGAGGGGGAGGTTCGTATAGAGGACCTGCTGCCTCATATCGAGCAGATCTGTTCCCTCGGCGGGCAGCATCATCTGATGATGGGGTCCGATTTTGATGGAATTTCAACGTATATTCAGAGACTTGAACACTCAGGACACTATCCGAGGCTGACGGAAATCCTGCTCAAGCATTATGATGAACAACTGGTACGTGGCTGGTTGTGGGGGAATGCAATGAGTTATCTGGGGGAACACTTGCCAGAGGGCAATCCGAAGATGCAGAAGAAGGGGAATTCCATGAAATAGTGAACTGGTGTGTGCGTTGAAAGTTTTGAATTGAAACTTGTTTTCCAAATAAAGGAGAGGAATGATGGCGAAATAAGTGTATTTCATGAATTTTCACCACTTCGTTTTCATTTCACTCCAAAAAGGGGTATAATACCATTGGATTGTTAAGAGCCTGAGTACAGGCCATAGATAAACAAGGAGTGAAATTTACGATGAGTAAAACAGTACCTGTGGGCGTATCTGCCCGTCACATTCATGTATCCCAAGAGCACGTTGAAATTTTGTTTGGTAAAGGTTATGAACTGACTGAATTTAAACCTCTGTCTCAGCCTGGCCAATATGCTGCTAACGAAACTGTAGCGGTTATTGGTTCGAAAGGACAGTTTGATAAAGTGCGTATCCTTGGACCTGTTCGCCCTGAAACGCAACTGGAGATCTCCATGACAGATTCATTTGCTATTGGTGTTAAAGCACCTGTACGTGAGTCCGGAAGCATTGAAGGTACACCGGGAATCACGATTAAAGGTCCTGCTGGCGAAGTTACGATTGATAAAGGTGTTATCGTTGCTGCTCGTCACATCCACTTCCACACTTCGGATGCTGCAAAATGGGGTATCGAGGACAAACAATTGCTGAAAGTTCGCCTGGGCGGAGATCGTGGTCTGGTACTGGAAAATGTACTGGCTCGTGTATCCGATTCTTTCGCACTGGACATGCATATTGATACAGATGAAGCAAACGCTGCTGGCGCTCGTAATGGCGACACTGCTGAAATCATCGACTAATAACATGAACAGCCTTCAGTCGCGAATTAGAGCGGCCTGATACCGTATAAACCTGAGCTCAGCCAACAAGGTCGGTTAATTCCAACCCTGATGGCAAGGCTCAGTTTTTTTTATTTGTTTCGGAGAGTTCTTCTGAGCCTTCTATGTTTCGGATTAGACGAAGGGACAGGCCGTTTGGATGTGGAACTACAGCCCAATTCATGCTATAATTTGCTGTAATGCTCTTTTGCTGTTCCAAGCAAGAAAATCACGTGGAACAGGGATGAATGAACGATTTTTTATTAATTGAGGCTGTAAGGAGTGACCGAAGGAAATGGCTAAAGACTCAAAAAAGGATTACTCCCAATATTTTGATTTCTCCGATGCCAAAGTAATTTCGCAAGATGAATTCAGCAAAAAGATAAGAATCCGGGGCCGTGAGATTAACATCAAGTCGGAACCCAATCATCGTCAGGAGAAACAGCGGGGCAAAGAAGACGTCCAGGTGCTTTACGAAAATGCCGTTCCCGATGAACTGAAAAACATAGGGAAAGGCAAACACTATATTGTATATACGTATGGATGTCAGATGAACGAGCATGACTCGGAGACCATCAAAGGACTGCTTGAGTCTATGGGATATCAGGCTACAGAGGATCGCAAAGAGGCTGATGTTATTCTGCTCAATACGTGTGCCATACGGGAAAATGCGGAAGATAAGGTGTTTGGTGAGCTTGGTCACCTGAAAACGCTAAAACTCGAACGTCCAGGATTATTACTTGGCGTATGCGGGTGTATGTCTCAGGAGGAAGGCGTCGTCAATCGAATCATGCAGAAGCATGGCTTTGTGGATATGATCTTCGGTACACATAATGTGCATCGGTTGCCACACCTGATTCAGGAAGCGCTGTTCAGCAAAGAAATGGTTGTTGAGGTGTGGTCCAAGGAAGGCGACATCATTGAGAACCTGCCGAAGAAACGTGAGGGGATGCGCGGCTGGGTGAACATTATGTATGGCTGCGACAAGTTCTGTACATATTGCATCGTTCCGTTCACACGTGGCAAAGAACGCAGCCGTCGCCCGGAAGATGTCATTGCGGAAGTAAGGGATTTGGCACGACAGGGCTTCAAAGAAATCACCCTGCTTGGTCAAAATGTGAATGCATACGGCAAGGACTTCACCGACCTAAACTACAGTTTTGGTGACTTGATGGATGCCATTCGCCAAATCGATATTCCGCGAGTACGCTTTACAACCAGTCACCCACGTGACTTTGATGATCGTTTGATAGAAGTGCTGGCGAAGGGCGGAAACCTGGTGGAGCATATCCATCTTCCGGTGCAATCTGGCAGTTCAGAAGTACTCAAACGTATGAGCCGCAAGTATAGCCGGGAACACTATCTGAAACTGGCTGACAAAATTAAAAAGGCCATCCCGGATGTTGTGTTGACAACGGATATTATTGTTGGTTTTCCGGGGGAAACGGAAGAACAGTTTGAAGATACCCTTTCCCTTGTCCGTGAAGTAGGGTATGATTTTGCCTATACCTTTATTTATTCCCCGCGTGAAGGTACGCCTGCTGCGGTGATGGAGGATAACGTACCGATGGAAGTGAAGAAGGAACGCTTGAAACGCTTGAATGAAACCATCAACGAATACAGCCACCGGAGCAATGAAGAGCAACGCGGCAAAGTCGTTGAAGTGCTCGTTGAAGGTGAGAGCAAGCGGAATTCCGAAGTTCTGGCAGGACGCACGCGCAGCAACAAACTGGTGCATTTTGAAGGACCCAAAGAATTGATCGGTACTTTCGTACAAGTGGAAATCACCGATCCGATGACTTTTTATATTCGGGGTAACCTGCTCTCTGAGCCGGTTGCTGCCAATCAGTAATACAAACCAATAAGATGAGAATTTTGGGGTTCAATATCAGGTTCGGACATTCGCGCAAGTAGCGGAGGGGACGGAATCGGTCTGTAGAAGCGAAGCGTTCGCCTTTTTCTCCGGATTTTAACCTTGAACAATTGTAATCAGAAAAATCCGGAGACAACAGCGATCAAAAGAACGATCCGTACCCGCAGCGGTCATGGAGCAGACGTTTGAACTCATTTGAGCCCAGGTTCTCATCTTATATCATCTCATAGAATGGAGCGATTTCAGTGGCGCAGGAAGAAGTGCAGTACAATCATTATGGAATGCCTACCTACGATACGCGCAATCTGGTCATACGCGACGACATTATGGGAAAAGCCAAAGAATTGGCTGATATGCTCGGAACGAGTGAGGAAGTTAGACAGTTTCAACAGGCTGAAACCAAAATTCGTGATCATGAGCGCATTCAACAGTTGATTGCAACCATCAAGAAGAAACAAAAAGAGATCGTTGCTTTTGAAAGCTTCAAAAATGTTGAGATGGTCAGCAAAATTGAACAGGAAATTGACGATCTGCAAAGCGAACTGGACAGTATTCCATTGGTTACGGAATTCCAGCAGAGCCAGAGCGATATCAACTACTTGCTTCAGCTTGTGATCTCTGTAATCCGAGATACGGTTTCCGAAAAAGTGAACGTGGAGGCTGGAACGGATTCACCTCCGACCAGTTGCGGTTAAATGACGGAAGGGTGCGGACGCAGTCCGCGCCTTTTTTGACATTACATTATTATCGTTAACATGGGGTGGCTATCGCCAGTACTCGGAATATACTTCCAAGCAAAGCTCCACACTGTGGGGTTATTTTGTGTGGTGCGACGTTTTTTTTAAATGATAAGGCACATGACATCAAGAGCTTGATACGTACAGTGCAATAAAGGAGAAATGAATAATGAGCATTTTGGACAAAATGGTAGAAGACGGAGATGGACGGTTCTGGGGATTTCTCGGCTGTCGTTATATAAAAGGGGACGGAAAAGAAGTGCAGATCGCGCTGACGGCAGGTGAACATCATACCAATTCCATGGGGATTATCCATGGGGGAGTATTGACTTCACTGATGGACCAGGCGATGGGAATGGTCGCCACAGCAGCAATGGAAGTAGACGGCTGTGTGACAACGAATCTGAATGTACATTTTCTCGCACCCATGAAACAAGGAGAATTGATGGTGACAGCTACGGTATTGCATCAGGCGGGACGTAGTGTTACGACTCATTCGGAAGTACGTGATGCATCGGGTACATTGGGATGCATGGCTACAGCGACATTCCGAATTGCACGTCCAAGAACGTAAAATAGGAATCCCGCAGTTGACAAAAGATATTATTATGTCATAATGAAATTATCAAAATGAAAATAGTCGGTGGTGCCCATGAACGAAAACTACGAACACTTCAATGCAGAGAGCGACGAACAAGCAGCACGTGCCTATAGTTCCAAGAAATATCGTACCCCAGATGGTGTTCCTGCGGATATCGTTATGTTCACCTTGACCAAGCGGGAGCGCAAGACGGTGACCAAGACACTTCCCATTCGGGAATTGAAAGTGATGCTGATTAAGCGTAAGGGCTGGCCTTTTGCAGGTAGATGGGCATTACCCGGTGGATTTTGTCAGGAGAATGAATCCATCTACGGTGCAGCAAAGCGTGAGCTGATGGAAGAGACAGGTGTAGACGGTGGACACCTAGAGTACTTGAATGTATACAGTCAGCCGGGTCGTGACCCGAGGGGCTGGATTATCTCTCATGCATTTTTCGCGCTTGTGGAAGAATGGATGCTGGATCAACGCCAAGCAGCAGATGATGCTGAGGATGTTGGATTGTTCACCATTCAGGAGGCGCTGCAAGAACTGGAACTGGCCTTTGATCACAGAACAATCATTGAAGATGCATATCGACGTATTCAACAGCAGATGCTGGAAACGACGATTGCTAGGCAATTCCTGCCACGGGACTTTACGTTAAGTGAATTATATCAGGTTATTCAAAGTGTTGTACCGGATTTTGAAGAACCAAACTTCATTCGTAAGATTACGTCTACCCGCAGTCGCAAAGGCATAGTGGAAGAAGTACGGGATGAAGAGGGTAACCTTGTGAGTTCTAATCAGTATTCACAGCGTCCGGCGCAGCTATATCGTTTTACAGAACTTGTACCACGGCTGTCGATCTATACGTAATAATGGTAGGTGTGTCAATCTGAACTGAATCAGGATCAAATCATTCTGGGCCAAGGGAGTGTTGACGATGAAAGCACTGATTGTCATTGATTTTACACAAGATTTTGTGACAGGTTCTCTACCTGTAGGCCAGCCAGCGGTTGAGATCGAAGAGACGATCGCAGCTGTAACGGAAGCTTATTGTAATCATAAACATGAAGTGATTATGGCTGTGGATCTGCACGAAGAGAATGATCCGTATCACCCGGAGACAGCCCTTTTCCCGCCTCATAACATCCGAAATACGGAAGGAAGGCAGTTATATGGTCGTCTTGCCCAAGTGATGGAAGAACGGAAAGCGGATATTCGGTGGATGGATAAGACAAGGTACAGCGCATTCTGTGGTACAGACCTGGAACTCAGACTGCGTGCACGTGGCATTACAGATATTGCACTCATTGGGGTATGCACGGACATTTGCGTACTGCATACTGCAGTGGATGCTTACAATAAAGGTTTTCATATTACGGTATATGAAGATGCCGTTGCCAGCTTCAATCCGGCAGGACATGAGTGGGCACTTGGACATTTTCGTTCCAGCCTTGGTGCTTCGGTAGTTAAGGCGAGCGAGACAGTCCTGGCTTAATTTACTCGACAATCATGTCTGTCTGACCTAATGTTAGGAACCGGATGAATGTGGTGAATGGTTATAGAGTTTGTACGGGAGACTTGTTTGTTAATACGGATGAACAGAATCATGAAGAATAAGTCTCCTTATGTTAGCCCGTGTCCACAGGTGAAATCTGCGGGCGCGAGCGGAAGTCAGAGAGGATGAGACAAATGCAGACAACTAGCCTGGCTTTACATACGGATAAATATCAGATCAATATGATGTACGCCCATTGGGTGAATGGTACACACAAACGGAAGGCAGTATTTGAAGCCTATTTCCGTAAGCTTCCATTTGGCAATGGATATGCGGTATTTGCCGGATTGGAACGGATTGTGAACTATATCAGTCAGCTTCGGTTCACGATGGACGACATCAAATTTTTATCCAAACAAGAGGAAAATTACGATCCGGTCTTTCTGGAAGAGTTGCTCCAGTTTTCATTTCAGGGGACAATTCATTCCATGAAGGAGGGTGCAATTGTTTTCCCTGACGAACCGCTCATTCGGGTAGAAGGCTCCATTATGGAGACACAATTGGTGGAGACGGCGATACTTAACTTCATGAATTACCAGACGTTGATTGCAACCAAGGCTTCGCGGATCAAACAGGTGGCACAGCAGGATACCTTACTCGAATTCGGTACACGGCGTGCACAGGAAGCGGATGCTGCTATCTGGGGCGCACGTGCCTCGTATGTGGCAGGCTTCCATGCAACGTCCAATATGCTGGCCGGAGAGCGCTTCGGAATCCCAACAGCAGGTACACATGCCCATTCTTGGGTCCAGAGCTTTATGAGCGAGCAGGAGGCGTTTGACGTGTATGCCAAAGTGTTGCCTGATCAGGTTACGCTGCTGGTCGATACCTTTGATACGTTGAACAGTGGGGTACCTCACGCGATCAAGACAGCCAAGAAGTTGGAGAGCCAGGGCAAAAAGATGAATGCCATTCGTCTCGACAGTGGTGACCTTGCGTACTTGTCGATTCAGGCACGTCAGATGCTGGATGAGGCTGGCTTGGATTATGTGAAAATTGTTGCATCCAATGATCTGGATGAGAATACGATTTTCAACCTGAAGGCTCAAGGAGCACGGATTGATACATGGGGTGTCGGTACACAGCTGATTACCGCTTCTGACCAACCATCTTTGGGTGGAGTATACAAATTGGTGGAGCGTGAAGTAGACGGTACTATGCTGCCTACGATCAAGATATCTGCCAATCCTGAAAAGGTGTCTACACCAGGTAAAAAAGAAGTGTTCCGGATTATTGATCCGAAGCATGGCAAAGCGATTGCAGATTATATCTGCTATCCAGGGGAAGAGCAGCCGCTACAAGGCGGACCGCTCAAGCTGTTCAACCCGCTACACCCTTATCTGAAAAAGACCGTTACCCGCTACGAAGCGGTAAATATGCTGGAGCCGATCTTTGTGAACGGACGCAAAGTGTATGACCTGCCTAATTTGGATGAGATTCGTGCGTATCATCGAGAGCAGATGGACCTTTTCTGGCCTGAATACCAGCGGAAACTCAACCCGGAGATCTACCGTGTGAACATCAGCCCAGCAGCTTGGAATATGAAGCAAAAGCTCATTGCGGAACATGTGAAATCGACAGAGGAATGATCCGCACATAAGATATACAGAGAGGCATAACCAGTTAGGAATACTGGCTTATGCCTTTTTGATATCTTGATAATCTGGACCAGGGATGTAAGAAATCTCATGGACAGACTGCCTAGGTAGCAGGCTATACTTGAATTTAGCTTGCTCAGCTTAAAGGGGAAATGCAGTCATTATTTCTCGGGAAAGCGCAGGAGACGCCAAATTCTGCATCTTTCGCAATTTTAAATTTGCTTCAACATATTAGGGTAGCTCCTTCAGTGCCGATTGAGTGTCCTGGTATTGTTTCAATACCATTGTCGCCGGGGATGAAAGTAAGAGGAGGTGCAGACATGAGATGGATATTAGGACTGGTTTGGGTCGCTTTTATAGCCTATGCATTGTTGTTGGCACCGGGACAATCACCTGGAAGTGACCCTATATTCAAAGAACTGATCACACTGCAAAGTAAAGAGCCTTGGTTACTTACTGTATTTTCGTGGTTAGGTATTTTCCCGGCAGTTTTTGCCTGTATGCTGTTAAGAACATCTGCAAAAGAGCGAAGTGGTGTACCTGCTTGGCCTTTTGTCATACTTTCTTTCGGACTGGGTGCTTTTGCCCTGCTTCCCTATTATGCATGGTCATCATCCGCGAATAGATCTTCGGGCTACGCAAGCTTGCATTTTGGTCGTCAGCGGGAGTCGGGTATTGGACGGGTAGCAGCACATAAGCTGACGCATGTAGTCCTTTTGCTGTTGACGCTGGGGACAGCATTCTATGCAGTGACGCAAGGTCATCCGGATGTATATATGGAAGCATTCAAGCAATCTTCATTTGTACATATCATGACGATTGATTTTGTTTTGCTGACCTTACTTTCCATGATTGCGATATACAGGGATGCTGTAGCAAGTCGACGTTCATCTGCTTGGGCTGCGGCAGGGATTATCCCCATTGTGGGCCCGCTAATCTATCTGTTGACGCTTAGGAGACACTGAGCTTGAACAGGAATTATTAAGAAATAATCAATAGGTAGCTGTTAAGCCTGAATGCGAACAATTCATGTGCTTAATGGAAAAATATAAAAGATTATTAAGGAGTGAAATATGATGAAAAATCATTTTAACGCATATGTAGTCCGCAAAGAAGACCAGGGGGGAGTAAAAGCAGCTATAGAGCAACTGAAGAAGGAAGATCTGCCGAATGGAGATGTAACGGTACAGGTGCAGTATTCCAGTGTCAATTATAAAGACGGGCTCGCTACCCTTGAGAAGGGTGGTGTAGTTCGTGAATACCCCATGGTACCTGGAATCGATCTGGCAGGAACGGTAGAGGAATCGGTAAGCGGACGTTTTGCACCGGGAGATCGGGTGATCAGTACAGGGTTTGAACCAGGCGTATCCCATTATGGGGGTTACAGCGAGTATGCTCGTCTACGCAGTGAATGGTTGGTACCTCTGCCACCGGGCCTCAGTGAAAAAGAAGCCATGGCGATTGGGACCGCAGGATTCACCGCTGCACTTTCAGTAGATGCGCTGTTCCAGGCTGGAGTTACACCGGAGATGGGCAAGGTTCTGGTTACGGGTGCAACGGGTGGCGTTGGCAGTATGGCAGTTGCAATCCTGGCGAAGCTGGGCTTCGAAGTAACAGCCAGCACAGGTAAGAAGGAGCAGGAAGAGAAATTGCTTCGAAACTTGGGGGCCTCAGAAGTTATTACTCGCGAAGAAGCCGATGCTCCAGCTAGAGGAGCTATGGGGAAACAGCTATGGGCGGGAGTTGTTGATCCGACAGGAGGCCCGGCACTCGCGGAGCGATTGAAACAGATCCAATACGGAGGCGCGGTTGCGGTATCCGGATTAACTGGAGGGACGGCTTTTGAATCCACGGTACTTCCGTTTATATTGCGTGGCATCCAGCTTATTGGCATAGACTCTGTATTTTGTCCAATGGAACGTCGGGAACGATTGTGGAAACTGCTCGGCGGAGAATGGAAACCAGAGCGTGCGCTGGAACTGGGAATACAGGAAATTTCTTTAGACCAATTGCCTCATACGCTGGAGACGATACTCCAAGGTGGTGCAGTAGGTCGTACCGTGGTCAATACGATATCAGATCTGCCAGCCGAATAAGATTCTTAGTCCTTAGACATGCTAATTCTACCTGAATGGGTCACAGTACGTGTGGCTGGAAAGGAAGGATTGGCATGTGGTTTGGTAGAAAGGTGCGAAGTCTGGTTGGAAGAACAATCAAGTCAGTACTTGGAAGTTGCGTGGTGATCACGAGTGCCTGGGCCCTGGTGGCTTGTTCGGCATCATCCATTGAGCAGGAGCGGAAGGTCTATACGCGCGAAGCGACGGATGAAGGAAATATACGTGCACAGAGTCAAGGACACGGATTAAACGGTGCATTGGCGAATGAGATGAGTAAGAGTTTTGAAGCAAAGGGCATCCAGCTGATGAATAACATGTCTGCCGATGACGGCCATGGTGGGATCTCTTATATGTATTTGTTGAATGGAAGTGGCAGACACATCGTGAAAGTCCATATTTTCAGTGATAAGGCTGCACGAGTTGCCGGCATGAAACAAATGTATAGTGAGCATAGTGATGAGGCTGTCTTGGAAAATGTGCTTGGCCGAACAACGATTCGCAGCAAAGATTACGTTTCGCTGGTCTATACGGCTTCCGGTGGCGAAAAGGATGAGTATGAGCAGGACGTTATGCAGGTGTTCCAACATGTGCTGGAGCAACTAAGGTAGTAGAGCGAGATACCTTGAGTACCTTGCCGTATAGCTGAAAATAAACCCGAAAAACCCGTCTGATTCTTCAGACGGGTTTATATATTTCACGCATGACATGTCGCAGTTCAGGCAAAATGAGTTTTTCCATGGCCAATTTGACAGCTCCTTTGGAGCCCGGCATGGAGAACACAGCTGTTCGTCCAATCGTTCCAGCGACGGCTCTGCTCAGGATGGCAGCGGAACCGATATCTTCGGTGTAACTGAGAAAACGGAAGATCTCACCAAAGCCCGGAAGTTCTTTGTCGAGCAGTGAAGACACCGCTTCGTAGGTTGTATCTCGGGGTGCAATCCCTGTTCCGCCGCTAAGCAGCACGGCTTCGATATCATCTCGAACGGCTGCATCTTGCAGGATGCTTCGAATGTTCTCCGTTTCATCTGGTGTGATGATGTATTCAACAATCTGATAACCGGCTTCATTCAGAAGCTGCTGCATGAGCTGGCCACTGGTGTCAGTGTCTTTGGTGCGTGTGTCCGACACCGTAACAATCATGCACGATACCGTGTCAGGGGCTTCCTGGCGATGTTGTTCCACTGAATTAGTCATGAAACTTCCTCCTTCAATCAACATGTCCTCATAGCATAGACCATCCGTAAGAATCAGGCAATGTACTGGGGAAGAGTTGAACGTTATTGCACAACGGATGCGGGATGGTGTACACTCGCTAGATATAGATAGATCAGGTTACAAGAGGACAATCAGAGAGGTGTTTAAGGATGAACGAAACGATTTCAAAAGAAAAATCCATACCTGTATATATACTGTCAGGCTTTTTGGGAAGTGGCAAAACAACACTGCTTGTTCAGTTGATCGAACATTGGCAACAGCAGGGTTTGCGTCCCGCAGTGGTCATGAATGAGTTAGGTGAAGTCAATCTGGATGGTCAGATTGTGGATTCTACCGTTCCGATGACGGAGATGTTAGGGGGCTGCATCTGTTGTACCGTACGTGGCGACTTGGGATTGCAACTTGCTGAGCTCGTTCAAGAGGAATCCCCCGATGTGATCATCATTGAAGCCACCGGTGCCGCGAACCCAATGGAGATTTTGGATGCAGTCACAGAGACTTCACTCTACATGCGATTGGAACTAAAAAGTCTCATTACCGTTGTGGATGCAGCACATCTATCTGGTCTGTATCAGGAGCAGAAGGGGCAGACCTTCAAACTGATGCAGGAGCAGATTCGTTGTGCGTCTGTGCTTCTCTTAAACAAAACAGATCGGGTGAATGCACAGGAACTGAAGGATCTGGAACAGCTTTTGGCAAAATGGAATGGCTTCGCACCTGTAATTCCTACGGTTAAATGTGAGGTGGAGATGGATCTGTTGCTTCGCAGCGGTGCAGACGTGCACGTGCGTGATTCAGCTTCTGAAGCAGGTAAGCCGGCTCACCAAGAGCCTCATGTGCATACGGAAGCCTGTGGTACACATGGATGCAATCATGAACATGAACATACACATCATACAGTCCAAGGCGATGCTACGAATACTGATGTTTCCCATAGCCATGACCATGATCACGTGCATGAGCAATCCACTCCTCACGCATCACACGAACATGTCATGGTGTATACGCATTATTTCAGTCATCCGGTGAACAGTGAAGCATTTGAACAATTTGTATCTGCTTTGCCGCGAGATGTGTATCGAGCGAAAGGCATTTTATCGTTTAGTGACACGGCGAGCCGCTTCTGGTTCCAGTATGCTTACCGTGAATCGGATTATATGAAGATCACACCTCAAGGAGATGTCCCTAATGTTGCTGTGTTTATAGGTGAACATTTTGACCAAACTGTCATTCGTGACCAATTACTGGAATTGGAAGCGATAAAGTAGGTTAGATGATTCAATATTCCTCCGAACTGGGTATTAAGAAGCATAGCAAACTTTGCCTGGGAGGTAACTTTAAATGACACAACAACAATATCAACAATGTATCGATGCTTGCCTGGAGTGCATGAATGCTTGCAACGTATGTTACATATCGAGTCTGAAAGAATATGATCTGGCGATGCTCCGTGATTGCATTCGTTTGAATCGGGAATGTGCGGAGATCTGCAGCTTTGCTGCACAAGCCATGACACGTGGAAGTGATTTCATTGCCGAAATATGCGAATTGTGTGTGAAAGCTTGTGAAGCTTGTGCCGCAGAGTGTGGCAAACACCAGCATGATCACTGCCAAGCATGTGCAGAGGCTTGCCGCAGTTGTGCAGAAGCTTGCCGTTTGATGGCAGCAGTGGCGTAAATATTATTTCTCTGGAATATATATAATTAGAACCGATAATAATCCTGATCCCCTAAGGAAGGCAGTGAACACAGGCATCTGAGACGATGTACCTATGTGTTGCCATTCAATAGGGGATTTTTAATGCAGGTTGCCAAGTCTGATCGTGGTATGTATAATGATGGCAATGAATTGAAACGAAGAATATCTATGATCGGGAGAGTAGCCAGATCCATACATGACAGCGAGCCGGGAGAGGTGGAAGCCGGTATGACATGACCTGAGTGAAACGCACCCGTGAGATGGTTATCCGAAAAGATGTATGCATCCTGATCGTGGGTGTACTATATCTGTCTGAGGGTAATTCGGCTTGCGACCGTTATACGCATCGAGCGGAGCAGATTCTACTGGCATGCATGTTGATGCACATCAGGAGTAACTGTTCACTTAGAGTGGTACCGCGGGAACTGTTAAGTCAGCTCTCGTCTCTTATTTAGAGACGAGAGCTTTTTTGTGTTTATTTTCAGCCAATATTGAATTGATAAGGAGTGTTCGACATGTTGATGAAGCAGGCTGCGGCCTATATTGCTCCCTTAACCGGATTGAATGAAGAAGTGGTTCTGAGATTACTGGAAGTCCCACCACAGGCGGAGATGGGAGACGCAGCATTCCCTTGTTTTGCATTGGCGAAGTCATTGAAGAAAGCACCGGCAGTCATTGCTACCGAGCTCGCAACTGGATTGCAGACAGCAGGACTTGAAGCGACTCCCGCCGGGCCGTATGTAAATATCCGTTTCAATCGGGAGGAGCTTGCGCCGAATCTGCTGAAAGAACTGGGGGATGCCGCATTCGGTAAGCTTCAGATTGGCGAAGGCTCACGTGTTGTAATTGATATGTCTTCCCCTAACATCGCAAAACCCTTCGGAATCGGACATCTACGTTCTACTGTAATCGGTGCAGCACTGTATCGGTTGTATAACGAAGCGGGTTATACCTCTGTAAGTGTGAATCATCTGGGAGACTGGGGAACCCAGTTCGGCAAGCAGATCGCAGCGTACAAACGGTGGGGCAATGATGCAGCGTTACAGGCAGACCCGATCCGTACGTCCCTGGAACTGTATGTGCGCTTCCACGATGAGGCGGAGAACGATCCTTCACTGGAGATTGAGGCACGGGAGTGGTTCCGCAAGCTGGAGCAAGGGGATGAGGAAGCACAGCGGTTATGGGCGTTCTTTGTGGATGTGAGCATGAAGGAATTCAACCGGATGTATGAACGTCTGAACGTACAATTTGACCATACGCTGGGGGAAAGTTTTTACAATGACAAGATGGGCGCGGTGGTTGAAGAACTCAAGGCGAAAGGCTTACTGGAAGAAAGTGATGGAGCACTCGTGGTTCGGCTGGAGGATGAGAACATGCCCCCGTGCCTGATTATCAAAAAAGACGGCACAACGATCTACCCTACACGTGATTTGGCTACAGCGGTCTATCGTCATGAGGTGATGAACGCAGATCGGTTGTTATACGTGGTCGGAGGTGAGCAGAAGCTTCATTTCCGTCAGGTATTTGCGGTCTTAGCACGGATGGGGCATGAATGGTCTGCAAATTGTGAACATATTCCGTTTGGATTAATGCGTTTTGAGGGACGGAAAATGTCTACGCGTCGCGGTAAAGTCGTCTTTTTGCAGGAAGTATTGGATGAGGCAGTCGCTCGTGCACTGCAGATTATTCAGGAGAAAAACCCGAATCTGGAGAACCCTCAGAAGGTGGCTGAGGCGGTCGGTGTAGGTGCCATTATCTTCGGTGATCTGCGTAATAATCGGCTAAACGATGTAGACTTCTCCCTGGAGGATGCGGTGAGTTTTGAAGGGGAGACTGGACCATATGTGCAATACACCCATGCCCGGATTCAAAGTGTACTTGCCAAAGCTGAAGAGGCGAAACGTGTGGAAAATGAAAACCAATTACCTCAATCCAGCCTTGCGGAAGGTGAGAATGACACAGTAACCACTCCATCCCGTATCGGAGATACCTCATGGACATTGCTGAAGCTGCTCGGTGATTATCCCGAGTATTTGGTAAAAGCAATTCATCGGAACGAGCCTTCGGTCATTGCCAAATATACGATAGATGTCGCTCAAGCGTTCAACCGCTTCTATCACGCTGAACGGATTGCGGATGCGCCATCTGAGGTAAGATCCTTCCGAGTGACATTAGCTGAACGGACTGCCGAACGCCTCGCGTACAGTTTACATTTGCTAGGTGTGCAAGCTCCAGAACGGATGTGATCCCAGTGATATGGAGTACACGTGGACTTTTCAAGAAATCTGATCAAGCTATACCAGATTCATTAGGTCGAGGTTTGCAGCTTCAACAAGTGAGCAAAAGACTAGGTAATGCTCAAGTACTTGATCAAATTAATCTGGAAGTGAAGCAGGGAGAATGTGCTGTACTTGTTGGCAGAAACGGTTCTGGCAAAAGCACGTTACTCCGTATACTGGCGGGTATTTTGTTACCTGATACAGGATCGATTCAGCGCACGATGAAAGGTTCTGAGAGGTATGCAGTAGATGGCTTACCACGTTTACCTTTTACTTCAAGAGAGTACTTGTGGGACATGGGAAGGATTCGGGGCATTCGCCCCGAAATACTGCGTGGGCGGATTAGAGAACTTAGTGAACTTTTATATCTGGATACCGCGATCGATCAGAAGTTACCCTTATTATCGAAGGGCACACTGCAAAAAGTAAATTTGATTCAAGCTTTATTACCTGGGCCGGGTGGTCTTTTGCTGCTGGATGAACCGTTGTCAGGCTTGGATATTCCAGCTCAAGAGGCGATAGTATCTTTATTGGTGCAATGGAAGGTTGAAGGGACATCCATCGTTACAGCTTGCCATGAGCCATTGTTAATTGAACGTTTGGCAGACCAGGTGATTGTGCTAAAAAAAGGTAGCGTGCTTCGATACTGGAGTCGTGAGGATATATTACAAGTAGGCGAACCAGTTGTACATATTCAAAGTCTAACGGAGGCTGGTGAGGATCTCGCTAACGATCCATCCATTTTACAACAACCGGGGGTACTATCTTTAGTTCGTAATACGAGCTCGGGGAATTCCAATTCTTGGTTGTGGGGCTGGAAAGTGGTTCAACAATCAACAGATGATGTCCTCAGAATGATTCTGGCATCAGGCGGTTCAGTTGTGTCTGTACAACAGGAGGAAAGTCAATTACACATGGAAAGTTTGCTGGAAGGACAACATCCAGCTGCACATTCGAGTCATGGAGACGTCACAGAATCTGCGGACTTAGGCTTTTCCATGGACGCTATGGGGAGGAAGACACAATGATCTATCTAACCCGATATTTATTAAGGCATCACATTCGCTCACAGAAATATTTTGCACCGGTTATCTTTTATATCATCGCCATGCTGCTGATCTATTCCTACAAACCCAACCCAATTGCGGACAGTTACAGTGTCACGGCCATGCTGTTATTTCTGGCAGCTGCTTGGCTCGGAGTAATGGTGATGAATACCGAACCTGCAAAGCAGTATCAATTACTCGTCCTTCATGGAGGAAGCAGGCGTAAGGTTGTAACAAGCCAATTGATCTGTGCCTGGATAATGCAATTCATACTCACCGCAATCACTGTGCTATATCCCGTCTTCGCGGGAATGTTCGATAGACAGCCCACAGGCGAGGAGTGGATGATGACTTGGTGCGGACATCTGGGGCTATCGTTACTGGGTTTGGGCATCGGTGTATTCTTTCAAAAATCGTATATCCATTTACTTAGTCGTAGCATGCCTGCCCTCATTATTGTATTATTACTATCGTTTGTCCAAGGTTCCTTAAGTGAACGTCTGCCTGAATCGTTACAATGGCTTGGGCGCATTCTGCCACCAGCCTTTTATCTGGTTCGTGAGATGATGTTATTTGAAGATTCGAAGATGGGCGCCTTTGTTTCGGTTACGCTGTGGACTGTTCTCTATGCATTGGGGCTACTCGTCATCCATGTATGGCTGTCCGGAAGAAGAGATCTACGGAGTTAGAAGCCGCGCTTCCCGATAACTTGAATGTTGCTCTTGGTTTGGTTAGGATAGAGGGACATGAATGGATAACATTGTACGGTTGAAGGGGGCGCTCGCATATGCAAAATACAGACATCCAGAATGGTGACATGCTGGACAGCGAACACTCCAGGGAATTGTTTGCATATTACGGATTGGCAGTGTACTACGGGCAGGCGCTTGAACAGCAGCTGGTCAATCTGATTTTATTAATGAAATTGTCTCAGGGCAAGGCTGTGTCTGAAGAGGATCTGGAAGATCTGTACGAGCGAAAAATGAGCAGTTCACTAGGACAACTCATTCACGAAGTGCGCCATCATTTTACATTCTCCGAGGAAGAAACTCTTCAATTGAATGAATTGTGGCAGCAACGTAACCGTATCGTACATCATTACTTCAAGGAACGAATCCATGAGACATTCAGTCTGGAAGGACGATCACGCATGATTAAGGAATTGGAGGATTTCAAAGACCGTGCTCAGGAGCTGGAGATCAGTCTTCAGCAATATACGGGTGCCTGGATTGCAGAGCTTGGTTTGGATGCCGAATCGGCAGCAGCCCTGCAAACGCTGGAGCGTATGCATGCCGAGAGCATGCAATCACGGGCTTTGGAAGAGGATGAATGAGCAGCAAACGCAAAACGAAACGCTGGATTATAATTATGGCTCTGGCCGTAGTATTGGTAGGAATTTTATGGACTGTGGTTACGGCAGTACGTATATCAGCCTATACGAATGAGGACTCATCCAGGATATCGGATGCAGCGATCATTCTGGGCGCAGCCGTGGCGGGGGATAACCCTTCACCTGTATTTCGTGAACGTATTGAACACGGGATTGAATTATACCGTCAAGGTACAGTTCGTAATCTGCTTTTTACAGGTGGGTCAGGTGATGATGGAGAACATACGGAGGCTGAAGTTGGTCAGAAGTATGCCATTGAACATGGAGTAGATCCAGCGGACATTCGCATAGAGACCGAATCCAGAATCACCGAGGAGAATCTGATCAATTCAATTCCAATAGGTGAACAGGCCGGTTACGAAACGTATACGATTGTGAGTGACCCTTTACATATGAAACGGGCCATGAAACTGGCTGCCGGACTGGGTATGGATGCTGTACCCTCCCCGACACGAACTACGGCGTATCAAACCTGGCGCAGCAAGTTTCCTTTTCTCGCAAGAGAGACCGTGATGTACATGGGATATACGATCAAAGGATGGATAGACAATCCGCAGCAGCCGTGAGGTTGCGGGTATCGGAACCTGGCTCCAGGCGAAAAAAACGATCTACACCGCAAACCCCTAAGGTAGCCATGTAGATCGTTTTTTGTGTTGCCTTTTGAGCGCGCATCATTTCTAATTGGTTGTAAAAGAGGTTTCCGTTTTACTCAGTTATGCATTGCCTCCGGCAAAGGAGGTTGAGGTTGGAACGGAATCACCTGAAGGACTCTCGATAATTGCGCCGACTGCTGCTTGTGCACCTTGCTGAAGCTGATACATCTTAAAATAGCGACCTTTAAGCTCCATCAGTTCATCATGTGCACCCTGCTCAACAATACGCCCGCGATGCAGAACCAGAATCTGATCTGCCGATCGAATGGTGGACAGACGGTGAGCGATGATGAAGGTAGTACGTCCTTTTTTGAGGACTTCGAGTGCGTTCTGAATCAAAGCTTCTGTTTCCGTATCAATATTGGCTGTCGCTTCATCCAAAATGAGGATGGCGGGATCGAACGCCAGTGCCCGAGCAAAGGAGATCAATTGGCGTTGTCCAGCAGACAATGTACTTCCTTTTTCGATGACAGGTTCGTCAAAGCCTTGAGGGAGATGAGCCAGTATACGTTCAGCGCCTACATCACGCAGCGCCTGTTCAATTCGCTCACGGGAGATCTTCTCATCGCCGAGACTGACGTTGGAAGCAATGGTACCTGTGAACAGATACGGGTCTTGCAGTACAATCCCCATATGCTCCCGAATCCACTGCTTGGGCAGATCCTTGACGTTCTGACCGTCAATCGTAATCTTGCCTTTTTGCGGATCATAGAACCGGAATAGCAGATTGATGATCGAACTTTTACCCGAACCGGTATGACCGACCAGAGCGACCGTCTGACCTTGGGATGCTTTGAACGAGATATTATTGAGTACGAAATCCTTTTTATAAGCAAAGGATACATCGTCAAATACAACATTTCCCTTGTATCTTGGCATGGAGCCATCGGTTACAGGTTCTCCCTTTTCATCCATCAGCTCAAAGACACGCCCAGCGGATACGAGGGAGGAGTCCAGGTTGGCGAGCTGATTCACCATGCCGGTGATCGGCTGGAACAAGCGGCCCAGGACATCGACGAAGGCATATAGAACACCCAGTGAAATAATACTTGTGCCATCCAGCACGCTTGAACCGAAGTACCACAGGACAACCGCAAAAGCGATATTCCGTAATACGTTAACCAGGTTGTGTGAGGTGAAGGCATTCAGGTTCAGCATTTTGTTCTGGTGTTTCATATAGTCATCATTCAAATCTTCGAATTCCTGCTTGGTTTGTTTCTGATGGCGGAATACGCGGATAATGGACATCCCCTGAATGGACTCGTTAATGATCGCATTGATCTCACTCAGCCTTGACCGAATGATCGTGTTGTAGCGAGTAGCGAATTTGCGATAGAGTACAATCCACGCAATGAGCATCGGCACGACGAATAACGAGATCAGGCCAAGGCGAACATCAAGCAGGAAGAGTGCGACATACACACCTGTAATCGTGATGATTCCTGAGAAAAAGTTCGAAAGAACGGCAACGAACAGATCCTTGACGGCTTCTGTATCGTTTGTGACCCGAGATACAACTTTACCTGCGGGCAGATTATCAAAAAAATGCACCGGCAGTCGCTGAATATGGGCATACACATCGTTGCGCAGTCTTTGAATGACCTTGTTGGCCGAGGATTGCAGCCAGAATGTTTTACCAAACTCCATAATGACCGAGATCACGAGGAAGATCATGTAATACACAATTAATTGATAGATGCTGGGCATCTCCGGTTTGTAAAAAGCAAACAGTTCACCAGCGGACAGGGGTGCTGCCGCATATTGGCCTGTCACTTCGCCTGCACGTGTCACCGTGAGGGTTCCATCCGCATATGTGCGGTCCCCGTCCGGTGCGCTTACCGGTTCGTTTACAAAATAAAAGCTTCTACCTGCTTGTAGTACCCGCACTTCGGGACCTTTGTTTTCATCGGGTTCGAACAAGCCTTCGCGTTTGTAGTTCTTGCCGTTGTAGACTGCGGCTTCATCTGAAGCAGTCGTCTCATAGAAAGGCTGCTCAATCGCGAGCAAATGATTGTCGATCATGGATTTGGCAATGAACGGCCCCGCGAGTTCGGCTGCAACACCAATGGTAAGCATAATTAATGCAGCGATAAATGTTCCTTTGGCTTTCAAGGCGTAATCAAGCAGCCTCTTGCCTGTATTAGACTTCAATGAATTGACCTCCTACGTGGACAAATTGGACTCGACCTGTTGCCGTTCATACTGTTCACGGTACCAGCCGTTCATGGCTAACAGTTCCTGGTGAGTGCCTTCTTCCGTAATTTTCCCGTGCTCCAGTACGATGATTCGATCTGCGTGTTCGATAGCGGACAGGCGATGAGTCGAGATCAGTGTGGTTTTGCCCGAGCGTTTGTTGCGAATATTTTCAATGATTTTGGCTTCAGTACGTGCATCGACAGCAGATAAGGCATCATCGAGGATCAGAATATCAGGATTAGCAATAAAGGCACGCGCCAGTGATACCCGCTGTTTCTGTCCGCCGGACAGAGAGATTCCTTTTTCACCAACAAGTGTATCCAGTCCATCGGACAAAGTCCCCAGATCCCCGTCAAAAGCGGCGGTACGAATGGCTTCCATAATCACTTCATCACTGGCACCAGGTTTACCGAATTGAATGTTCTGACGAACTGATTTGGAGAACAGAACTTGTTCCTGTGGTACGTAACCGATCCAGCTGTGCAAGTCATCTTTGGCGATATCCTGAATCGGATGACCCGAGATGCTTAATTTACCCGATCCCGCAGGGTATTCGTGAAGCAACTGTTTGAGCAAAGTGGACTTGCCGCTACCCGTTCTACCTACGATACCCAATGTTTGACCACGTCGCAGCGAAAAGCTGATATGACTGAGATTGTCGACAGTGGAACTGGGATAACGGAAGGTAACATCCTGCATCGCAATTTCATCCGGATTCGTAACATGAGCAGGTTGATCAACATCTTGTACAGCAGGTTCTACGGATAAAGTCTCATTGACCCGGTCAAGTGAGGCGCTACCACGCTGCATCAGGTTAATCAATTCGCCGATAGCGAACATGGGCCAGATCATCATCCCCAGGTACATATTGAACGATACGAGATCCCCCAGGGTAATTTCATTATGAAATACAAGATATATGCCGTAGGCAAGTGCAATCACATAACTGAGCCCTACGAAGAGCCGGATGGTGGGTTCAAATAGGGCATCCATTCTGGCAACAGCCAGATTTTTGCGATACACATCTTCGGTCACGTCGGCGAACCGTTTCTCGTCCAGACGCTCCTGGACATAGGCACGCACGACACGGATACCGGCGATGGATTCCAGCACCTGGTCATTCATATCTCCGAAAGCATCTTGTGCCAGGGTGTAACGTTGATGTACAGCTTTACCATAGATCATCATGGCAATGGCGATAAAAGGTAGAGGCAGGATTGCTGCCAGGGTCAGTTTCCAGCTGACCAGAAAACCCATGGCGAACAATACGGTAGCCAGAAAGGCCGTAGAGTCTGTTAAGGTCAGCATGCCGAAGCCTGCTGTGGTGGCAATGGAACGAAGATCATTGGTGGCCCGAGCCATCAGATCACCGGTTCTGTTTTTCTCGAAAAAGGGAGGAGTCATTCGTAACAAGTGGTCCATGAAGCGTGAACGAAGTAGCCGCTCAACCAGATTGGCACCACCGAATAGTTTGTGCATCCAAACGTATGTAACCAGATAGATAATGATGACGGTTCCCAGAATAAGCAAAATGTAACGGGTGAGTGAGGCCCCTGTAATCGAACCACGCACGATCTCGTCGATGGCATTGCCAAGAAGACGGGGAGGCAGCAGTTCGGCAACGCCCACCAGAATAAGCAAAATGACGCCAGTAAGGTATCGTTTGCGTTCCAGCCGGAAGAACCAGGCCAGGTTTTTAAGTACAGAGAACAAATGTTATCCCTTCCTTTCAATGTCCGTGAAATACAGATTCCGTTCATGTATGCCGAAATATACCCACAAAAAAAGACATACCGCACGCAGGCGGTATGTCTTGATATAATCATACGCAGCATGGCTCCATGAGCAGAGCCGCCACCATATCGTTTCATTGTGAGTAAACATAACAGAGTTTCTCAATAAAGAGACTCCTGTGATGCCGACTTATGAACGGAATAATGATTTCGGGTGTGCTCCGGTATTTAATTGTGTGCTGAATTGACCAATCATATGTTTGTTAAACACCGTAATCACCCTTTCTTTTTTGGAAATAAATACAATGTAGACCTCGTATGTTTGCATCTTAACACCGGATTTTACAATCTGTCAAACATTTTTCACAACTTAATTTGTCTTTATGTGGTCACTCGGGTTTGTATTCAAGTCTTTGTAGAGATATGATGGAACATATATATACAGAAGGAGCTGACACCAAATGAGTACCATACATGTATCCGATCAAGCTGCTCGCTGGTACAAGGAAGAACTGAATTTGAACGAGGGAGACAGCATCCGATTTTTTGCTCGTTATAGCTCTGGCGGAGGTCTTCACCCTGGGTTTTCGCTGGGCATTGCTGTGGAGAAACCAAGACACCCTGCGGACCAAACTGAAGTGTCGGGTATCCAATTCTTTATGGAAGACCATGATTATTGGTATCTGAAGGGGCACCAACTGCATGTGGATATCGTTGATGAAGGTCAGGATATCGAGTATCGTTATACCGAAATCTAGGGTGATTTTGAGATATACCCTAATTCTTGAAGTATTCTGTAAGGCAATAGATGAGTCACAGGTCGCCACCGGCTTCCAAATAGGAGGAGGGGATAAGCATTGAATCTGCCAGCCCGAGATTTGGCCCAGTATATCGCAAAACGCTCTCATATTGTTGTAAAGGCGGCTGTGCGGGCTGAGAACGAACAAGGTGAATTGCTGCTGATTCAGCATGCTGAGCATGGTCATTGGCGGATGCCAAACGGTGAGATGCGCCCGGGTGAGGCCGTTGAGGATGCCGCACATCGGGAGCTATGGGAAGAAACAGGTTGGACAACCGATAACATGACACTCGAAGGGTTGTATTCAGGACCTGATCTTCGGTATCTGCATTCAAGCGGAGATGAAGAGTATTATGTTATTGCCCTGTTTCGGACCGTAATCATTCAGGATGACCTTGTGGAAACACGTGTAAATAGTGATGCAGGTCTGAAGTTCTTTGCTTTGGAGTCATTACCACCTCTGAATCAGATTAGCCGAATCCTGTTAGCCCGTGATATTGCAGAATAAATAAGCATGCGCAAAAATGACCTCGTCATCCACGATAAAGTGGGTGACGAGGTCATTTTTTTGAATCTGACTCACGTATTCAGTGCATTATTTATACCTGATCGAGAGGTTCATCATCCATCGCAAAATCAAAATCATCAATATCGAATACCTGTACGGGTGACTCCGATTCAAAAATACGTGCGATCAGTTCAACCTGATCAGTGAGAATCGGAATACTGAGGCGCTGAGATGTCAGGAGCAGTTCGGTCTCAATGGGATCGAAATATTCCCCGTACTGTGCCGTATCTATTGCATTGATAATGGCAATCGATACTTGATCACCAAATAGAATGGAGGGGCTTTTTGCCCATGGAACAAGCAACGCACGCTCTATTTTTTTCTTATTCAATGGTTCCTCGAAATAAGAAATCATTTCATTGATTTTGGATTTGACATGCTGGTCGTCTGCCGGGTTATCCATCATAGGATCAGGACTGGTCTGAAATTCATATAGCTCAAGGATGGTGGTATAAGGAACAATATATTCTACAGGCGCGGGCGGCGCGAGCAATTGACCGTAAATGGCCACCATCACGGCTTCTGTAATAAACTGACGTGACATGGTTCCTGAATCCTCCTGCGCCATTAATAGTTGCAAAGTGAATCTATACGTTTATGCAACAGCATAACCACAATATGGATGATTCTGCTGTAGACTCGTGTACATGATTTGCATGAATAGAAGTATATCACACAACGGTGGGAAATACAGCCAATCTGCAGAGCATGTCAGGTCACAACCATCATAACCTGCATCAGGATTTTCCCAGTAGCAACGATAATATTCCCGCCGCAATCAATGGCCCCACGGGCACACCTTTGAACAGGGCAACGCCAAGAACCGTTCCAATCAGGAGCCCCGCAACGATAGTTGGTTGTGTTCCCATCAGCGTAGCGCCTCGTCCACCGAGATAAGCCACTAGTAATCCTACACCAATGGCGAGCAGTGATTTCCAGTGCAGGAAAGACTCGCCGATGGTCTGCAGACTCATCTTGCCACTGGCAAGTGGTGCCATTACGCCAATAGTCAGAATGATGATACCCAGTGTGAGTCCGTATTTTTCAAGCCATGGAAAAGCCTGATTCAGGTTCAGGACCCGTAACAACAACAGAAATACCATCGCTACGGTCACAGGTGTGTTGCTGCTAATAATCCCAAGGGCCGCAAACACGAGCAACAGCAGGGAAGTCATGTCCATGGTTTTCATTTCCCTTCAGTCTGATCGCGTTGTTTGCTAACGATATGTTCCGCGATGTACCGTCCATGCCAGCGTCCGGATTCAATAAAGACTTCATTGGCATTACGCCCCGAAGCAATGACTCCACCTACATATACACCAGGTACGCTGCTTTCCATCGTTTGTGCGTCGTATAGAGGTTTATCCATATCATCAGACATCTCCACACCTACCGATGTGAGTAGTTGACGATCCGGACGGAAACCGGTCATTGCCAGTACAAAGTCATTCTCCAATTCACTAGTGGAGCCATCCGTGTGTATCAGACGAATGGAATCATCCAATATTTCATTCACGCGTGATTCCAGATGCAGTGTGATACGGCCTTTCGTCACCATGCTCTCAAATAGCGGACGTACCCATGGTTTAATATGCTGGGACAGACCACTGCCGCGATAAACCATATCGATATGCGCTCCGACACGAACCAGTTCCATGGCCGCATCCACGGCTGAGTTGCTCCCGCCAATAATGGCGACACGCGTACGAGTATAAGGGTGGGCTTCCCGGAAGTAGTGGGTTACTTTATCTTTGTCTTCCCCGGGAATGCCCAGATAGTTAGGATGGTCAAAATAACCGGTAGCAACAACGACATTGCGTCCAACATGTACGATGGCCTCCCCGCGTCGATTGAGCGTATGTACCTCAAACGTGCCATCATCCTTGCGTTTGATCTCACGGGCTTCCTCATAGTTATGAACACGCAGGCCAAAATGTTCGGCTACCCTGCGATAATAGGCGAGTGCTTCATAACGAAACGGTTTATCATTTGGTGTGCTGAACGGAACGTTTCCGATCTCAAGCAGCTCGGCTGTGCTGAAAAACTGCATATGGGTTGGATACAGATAAATAGATTGGACGATATTGTATTTCTCAACAATCACAGCGGACAGTCCCAACCGCTCGCATTCAATGGCAGCAGACAGACCGCATGGGCCTCCGCCGATAATAATGACATCTTCCATGTTCTTAATCCTCCTTATTTCAAGCAATATAATCCTACCGTAAAAAACGGGCCAATGCCAGTTCAAGCGTGAGTTTAACTCAGGCAGACAGACTTGACCTCATAGGAGTTGACTTAAAAAGAAGAATAGACTAATATCGAATTAGATATTCATCTAAATGAAAGCGAGATGAACGATGATGCAGCTGGAGAAAATAGTGGCTTATCATAAAGCGTTGGCTGACCCAACCCGGCTTCGCATGCTGCTGCTGTTGGCACAGGGTGAACTGCACGGGCAGGCACTTGCCGAGCGGCTCAATCTGTCACAGCCAACCGTTACACATCATGCATCCAAGCTTAGAGAAGCAGCGCTGATCAAGGAGAGACGGGAGAAGAATACCGTGTATTTCACACTCAATCCTTCGTTTATTCACGAAAATGCACAGGCTTCGGTTGATTTTATCTTTAAGCGAGAGGAGGTAACGGATATGAGTGATGTGAACGAAACGTTGAAAGCTTCGGTCATGAGGAATTTTTTCTCCAAAGATGGACGATTGCGTCAGATTCCGGCTCAATACAAGAAAAAACTGATAGTACTCGGTCATCTGGTCGAGCAGCTTGAATTCGGTCGCAAGTACACGGAGAAAGAGATTAATACATTTATACAGCAGTATCATGAGGATTTTGCGACCATTCGGCGGGAGTTCATCATGCATCAGTTCATGTACCGGGAAGAAGAGATCTATGAACTGAATCCGAAGGAAATGTGGACGCGCTGGGATCAGGTCAAATAGATTAAGACTGGTACAATTTATTTGGGCTTGACAACAACAAAGTACACTGTGTAACATAATGGATAATTCTACAAGGGAGGCGATTGTTTATGACAAACTTAAATGCTGTATACGTTAATTTGAATATGAACAGCGTCTCCGGAACGGATCAAAGCATGTAATTTTACGTTAGGTGGATAGTAATATCCAATGGTAACGTAAAATATCGCATGCTCAGATGAAGCCACGGGTGACGAACCCGTGGCTTTTTTGTCTGCAATAAAGGGTGTTCCTTGAATTGAATGTAGCGGATGATCAATGCTCTATCCGTTATATCGATAACAAGGGCAGTCTTTCATTCGGATAACTACGTATTGCCACGGGTGTGTTTATACTCGTGGTTTTTTTGTTTTGATCTGGAACCGGAGACCAATGTTCAATCGGCTTGAACGAAGTAAACAACTTATTTTGGGAGGAATTTTTATTTTAGATAACCATATTGAGAAGTACGGCTGGTCTGCAAAGTGGCAGGAGCTATGGCAAGAGACAGGGATGAAAGATCAGGAGAGCAAACCAGCCAGAATTATCGCAGACCATGGACATCTGCAACGTTTGATCACAGAAGAGGGCGAGTGCTGGGGAAGAATTTCGGGCCGAATGCGTCATGATAGTCTGGAGACCAGCTTGGTGCCAGCAGTTGGAGATTGGGTGGCGATTACGGGCCAGTCAGGCGAAGAAGCAATTATTCACAATCTGGTGCCACGCCAGAGCCGGGTGTCAAGACAGGCCGCAGGTCCGGTGACCAAGGAACAATTAATCGCCGCAAACGTTGATACATTGCTGATTGTTGCTGCACTTAATCATGACTTCAATCTTCGACGGCTCGAAAGATATGTGATGATGGCTTGGAATGGTGGCGTAAGACCGGTCATTGTTCTGAGCAAAAGTGATCTGTGCCCGAATGTGGAAGAGCAGATCCGAAGTGTAGAGGGAATTGCTCCAGGCGTCGAAGTGCTGGCGATATCCGCTGTGGAGGACCAAGGTAAGTCTCTACTTGAAAGATATCTACAGCCAGGGTTGACTGTTGCACTGACAGGTTCTTCTGGTAGCGGTAAGTCTACGCTTGTGAACTGGATGATGGGCGAGGATGTACAACTTACCCAATCCGTCCGTGAGGGAGACAGCCGTGGAAGACATACCACAACTCATCGAGAGATGTTTGTGCTTCCACAGGGAGCGGTATTGATCGATACTCCGGGAATGCGTGAGCTTAATCTCTGGGATGAAGGCAATGATGGACTTTCGCATGCGTTTGGAGAAATTGAAGAGCTCGCGGCTACGTGCAGATTTCTGGATTGCAGTCATACACGGGAAGCTGGATGTGCAGTGAAGGAAGCCATAGAGGATGGCTCATTGGATGAAAAACGGCTGAGCAATTATCTGAAAATGCAGAAGGAATTGCAATATCAACAACGTAAAGAAGAGGTAGCAACAAGAAGGCGAACAGCTTCCAGCAAACCGGCCAGTAGTCGCAAACCCAAACACTCCCGTAGTGTGAAAGAGTGGGAAGAAGTCTGAAATCAGGCGGGCATCATCCGGTATCTTGCATAAGATAGGTCAGGAGGGATGTCATTATGCCAGATTACAGGATCATTGTGGATCTATCCGACCACATGTTATATCTTCTGGATGGTAACCAGGTGATTAAGGGCTATCCAGTGGCAACCGGCAAGATGCTCACGCAGACTCCTAGCGGGGAGTTCACTATTATTAACAAACAATCCAATCCAGGAGGGCCATTTGGCGTGTTGTGGATGGGACTGTCTGCACCCCATTATGGCATACACGGAACCAATGAGCCTTGGTCCATTGGCAAATCCGTCTCCAATGGTTGTATACGCATGTACAACTCGGACGTATTGGATCTGTCTTCCAAGGTTTCTGTAGGCACGAGAGTAACGATCCGGCCGTAGGGCCGGATTTTACTTTATAAGTGCGTGTTCAAAAAGATTGGTTTTCAGTACCGAGAAGATGGGATGAAGCTAGAAATGGAGTAGCAGAGCGTAGGGAAAACTACGTGAGCAACGGACATTTCGGCTGAATTCCATATTCGATGCTGATGATGCCGTTAGGCATCCTTCGTAATCAAAAGCGGGCTTTTTGAACAACCTCTATAAGAGGAACTGAAGTGGATGAGTTTGGAATTATCGAAAGAAGAACATATAATATGGTAAAGCTACGGCAGTTACGAGAGAAAGCGAGTGATAGCCATGCAGATCAGGCAGGCGCGTGAAGGGGATGCACAGGGAATAGCCCATGTACATACAGAGAGTTGGAAAACAACGTATCGCGGAATTGTGCCCGACGATTTTTTGGATCATTTGACTATAGAATCAAGATTGTCCCAGTGGGAAAAGACGATTCGCTCTGACGAAAAGGATCAGATCCTGGTAGTAGCTGAACAGCATGATGGGAACATTGTCGGATTTGCCTGTGGGGGTAGGGAGCGTGAAGGCAAATTAGCTTATGATGGAGAGTTGTACGCCATATATTTGCTGAAGGAAATGCAACAAACGGGGATAGGTCAACAACTGGCTACACATGTTGTTAATCATCTGCGAACCCATAATATGAAAAGGTTGATCATATGGGCTTTGGAGCGTAATTCAGCGTGCCGTTTCTATGAAAAGATGGGAGGCTCTCCAGTCCATACACAGTCCATCCGCATCGGGGGTCAAGATTTGATTGAAGTTGGCTACGGATGGGAAGACTTGAGCCTCTTTGGAGAGAAGAGCTTGCCTGAAAGATGAAAGGCATGCAGGGAGCGAAGAAATTGGTGCATTGTATTGTTTCCTTAAGCTCAAGGAATGGAAGAGTTAATTCAAGTCTGCACGTTTGCGTAATTCTGAACAAGGTTAATGATGTATTACACTGTTTTGCAGGTGTGACATTCAATCTTGATCAGGAGGCGTATTCAGATGACTTTAATGGAAACCGAACATACAACATGGACGAAACAATATATTAATGGCCAATGGGTAGATGGCTCCGGCGAGAAAACAATGGAGAATATCAACCCTTATACGGGAGAAGTTATTGCCACATGGCGCTCTTCCAATAAGAAAGACATAGATAACGCTTATGAATCAGCTCAGGAAAATTCGATTGAATGGGCAAAGTCTCTACCTGCTGTGAAGGAAGAGGTACTGCGTAAAGTTTCATCCCTGATGGCAGAGCGGAAAGACGAGATCGTTCAACTGCTGATCACGGAATCCGGGAGTACCCGAATCAAATCGGAGGCGGAGTTCGCAGCGGCTAAACGCATTGTGGACGAAGCAGCCTCATTTCCTTATCGGATGAAGGGGGAGATTATCCCTTCCAACACCCCTGGTAAAGAGAACCGTGTGGTTCGTGAGCCAAAGGGAGTGATTGGTGTCATCGGACCATGGAATTTCCCTTTGCATCTATGCATGCGATCCGTAGCTCCGGCAATAGCCCTTGGTAATGGTGTGGTTATTAAACCGGCATCGGACACTCCGATTACGGCAGGCTGGCTCATCGCCGATTTGTTTGAACAAGCGGGACTGCCTGAGGGCGTGCTGAATGTGGTTGCTGGAAGTGGCAGCGAGATTGGGGATTACTTTGTCGCTCATCCGGTTCCTAAAGTGATCTCATTTACGGGTTCTACGGAAGTCGGACAGGGAATTGGCAAATTGGCTGGTGAACATTTAAAAGAAACGGCACTGGAACTGGGCGGTAACAATGCCATGGTTGTGCTGGAAGATGCCGACATTGAACGTGCTGCCGAAGCAGCGGTCTTTGGCAAGTTTCTGCATCAGGGACAGATCTGTATGGCTCTGAATCGCATGATTGTACATGCCGATATTTACGACAAGTTCGTTGAATCATTTGTTGCCAAAACGAAGAATATCCAGTCAGGTGATCCATCGGATGCCAAAACACTGGTTGGTCCTCTCATTCGGGAACAAGAGGTAGAGCGATTACTGGAGCTTGTGAACAAAACCAAAGCTGAAGGAGCACAGTTATTGCTCGGAGGGACCAGCAAAGGCAGTGTGTTATCACCGACTGTACTTGCGGATGTCAAACCTGAACAAGATATTGTGCAGCAGGAATTGTTTGGTCCAGTGGCTGTGATCATGAAGGCAAGTGATGAGCAGGAAGCTGTGCGTCTGGCGAATGATACCCCGTATGGACTCAGTGGTTCGGTATTCACCAAAGACCTCAATCGAGGATATCAGGTCGCCCAGCATATCGAGTCCGGCATGGTGCATGTGAATGATCAGTCCGTGAACGATGAAGCGCATGTGATGTTTGGCGGTGAGAAAGCTTCGGGAATTGGACGCTTCGGCGGAGATTGGGCGATTGAGAAGTTCACACGTACTCGCTGGATCAGCATTCAGCACCAATATCGAGACTATCCGGGAGTAGATTAAGTCGAAAAAAGTTGAATTAGCAGGGTCAATTGTGGAGGGTTAGAACGGGTCACCTAAAGATCGACAAATCATGCGAAATTCCGTCTCCAGCTTGAAGGGACAGGCTGTTTGCACGATTTTACACCTCAGAAAAATACTGCTTAGCCTAAGGGCGAAAAAGCTGTTTGGGGCTGTCTTTATCTGGTTATTTATGGATACACGGAAGAACCGATCCGTAAATCCAATGGAAAAGGGGCCCAGAAATTCATGTCCATTGACCGCTTTATTCTGAGGAAGCTGGATACCTGTCAGGAAGAACATACACGTGCCAATTTGGTTCGGCTGTTTGTCATTCGTATTCGTAAAGCCGAGATTGCGGAAGAACATGATGCCACCTATGTCCTAAGCAAACTACATTAAATGATGACCAATATGGATCCCAATCTGCGGTTAACGTGTATACACAAAAAAGGAAGCTTGTCTTTAGCGACAGCTTCCTTTTTCATGTCTTATAATGAACGTAACTTGATGAACTCCTTTTAATATAACGATAAAGCAAGGGAGTCATTTTCACTTCGACTGTGGAGAATAGCTTCTCCGTTAACAATCTCAATACTAATCAAAGAATGCAGACATTTTTGAATGGCGCGTTTACCGTTGCTAATTTTATGCTCAAGAGCACTGCTAAGCAATCTTAATGTCTTCTGCATAGGTTGTTTGTTTTCTTGATTAAAATATACAGGGATTGATTTGTTTTGAAAGGTTATTAGGGTTCTCACTTGAAATCACCTCACGGGAGTTATTTCATACAGGTAATATTAAATTCCAATGCTTAAAATTACCTTAAAATCAGCTTATGAAAACATAAAGGTGAGTAATGTTTGAAAAGTGTTCACAATTAGATTGTGGGCGAAGTAATAAAAGTCCTGAAAAACTGAAGTTATTTCCCATTTAAATGGAACAAAAACAAAAAGTTTCGCATCCTCGCAATATTTAAATGCATAACTGCCACAAAAGTTCTGAGTCGAATGTACGATATTTTAATATATACGTGGGTCATATGTAACAAAATTACAGGAGGTACATTGCAAACAGGGTGTTTATGTAAGAAAATAGGGTTGGTATAACGATTCATTCTCTTTTTTTTGATTTAATCTGACATTAGGACAATTTACATATGAGACCATGGGAGGGATTCGAATGATTCTTACCGTGTATTCCGGCCGCGAGGAAGGCGAATGGTTCGATATCGAGGTTCCGGACGAGTGTACCATTGAACATTTGAAGACATTACTCGGCGTTCGTATTTTCGGACAGGCACCGGGAGACGGCATTCAGTACATCCTTGAAGCAAAGTTCCCGGAAGGTCTGTGGTTCTCTCCACAGAACGCGCAGCAGTTAATGGAAACCGGGTTGCGGCAAGGCAGTTGCGTACGTGTCCAGCGGGCATTTTCAACGACTTCAGAAGAAGCGCCTGTATATGGAAGACGTTCATTGTTTCAGCAGGACAGCAACAAATAGGGCTTTTGAACGTATACATTCATTATTGAACGAACTAAAGGAGGTCTTCTCTTCGTGAATGTGTTATATCAGCGTTCTCCAAGAATGACACCGGTTCTCAAGGAAGAAGGACTTGAAATACTCAGGCCTCCAACAGAACCGAGCAAACCCACGTTTTCCATGATATCCATTATTGTGCCGATCATGATGACCATGGTCAGCATTGGTTTCTACGTATATATCAACATGACCGGCAAAATGGGCAACAGCAATTATATGATGTTTCAGATGATGACGGTCATGATGATGCTTACTTCTTACACCATTCCATTCTTCGTGTATCTGAGCAACAAGAAATCGTATCGCAAAAAATTGGAAGAACGCAAAGTCATGTATCTTGCTCAACTGGACAAACACCGCGAAGAACTGAAGGAAGCGCAGGCGGAGCAAGTGAAGAGTCTGTACGAGATTCACGGTGATCCGGGTGTGTGTCTTCAAGTGGTGAAGAATCGGAACAGTTCCTTGTGGGAACGTTCACCGGAGGACGATGATTTCCTTCAAGTGCGTATCGGTACGGGAGAGATTCCATTCCGAATCAAGCTTCAGGTTCCACGGATTGATGGCTACGAAAAGGATGAGCTCATCGAGGCTGCCCATGAACTTGCGGCCGAATTCCAGACGGTACCGGATGCTTCCATCACATTGCCACTGTTTCAATCGAAAGTTATGGGGCTGGTCGGTGATCGGGATGAGGTTCTCGCTTCCCTGCGAGTCATCATCTCACAACTGACGGTACGGCATTCACCGGATGAACTCAAGCTTGCTGCATTCTATGAAGAGAAAGACAACAAGGAATGGGATTGGCTTCGCTGGATGCCTCATATCTGGGATGAAGACCAGGGACAACGCTATATGGCCGACAGGCACAGCGGTGCGCATCAATTGGCGGACAGCTTGTTTTCCGTGTTGAACCGGCGCCGTAACAATAAGGAAGACCGTTACAAGAAAAGCGTGCAAACGCCGTGTTACGTTGTGATTCTCTCCGATACACAATTGATTGAAGAAGAACCGCTACTTCCGCTACTATTGGAGTCGGCTCAGGAGATCGATGTATGCACCATTATACTGGCTAATCGCAAGGAGTCTCTTCCAATGCACTGTCAATTGATTATGGAAGCCTCCAAGGGCAAAGGTGTGTATATCAAAAAAACCGAAGATGCGGATGTTATTCAGCAAACGTACAAGCCTGATGTAATCTCGAAGGAGATGGCAGAGGCACTTTCCCGATATATGTCACCGATTCGTTTGAAGCGTTCATCTGCTTCGGATATCCCGCAACTGCTCCCGTTATTCGATATGCTGAGCACATCACGTGTGGAGGATCTGGATGTGGTGTCCAGGTGGGGACAGACGAGATATCCTGACACACTTCCCGTACCTATGGGCGTAAGAGCTGGTGGCAAAAAAATTGCTCTTAACCTGCATGATAAAATCGAACGTCAGGGTCATGGCCCCCATGGTCTGATTGCGGGTACAACCGGTTCAGGTAAAAGTGAGGTCATTCAGTCCATCGTAGCCTCACTGGCTGCTGAATTTCATCCACATGATCTGGCGTTCATGTTGATTGACTACAAAGGTGGCGGGATGTCCAATACATTTGTTGATCTGCCACATGTAGTGGGTACGATCACCAATCTGGATGGAAATCTGATTGAGCGGGCGAATATTTCCCTTCGTGCCGAACTGGTCAGAAGGCAAAAAATATTAAATGATGCGGGAAACCTCCAGCACATTGATGAATATTACAAGATTCTGCGTTCCAGACATGAGCAACCACTTCCGCATCTGGTCATTATCATTGATGAGTTTGCTCAATTGAAGCGGGACCAGCCGGAGTTCATGGATGAATTGATCAGTATAGCGGCCATTGGACGGACACTTGGGGTCCATCTAATCCTGGCAACCCAAAAGCCAGCTGGCGTTGTGGATGATAAAATATGGAGTAATTCTCGCTTCCGGATCTGCCTACGCGTACAGAGTGAGGGAGACAGCAGGGACATGATCAAGATCCCAAATGCTGCCTGGATTACGAAGCCGGGGCGTGGATATTTTCAGGTCGGTAGTGATGAAGTATTTGAAGAGATGCAATTCGCCTGGAGTGGTGCGCCGTATAACCAGCAGGAGGACGCAACGACTGTATTGCCTGTTATGGAAGTGCGCCTGAACGGTAAGCGGGAACCCCTGCTAACCGGAGAGCGGAGAGCCGTTCTTAAAGGGGAAGATGTTCCGAAACAGCTCCAGGTCTTTATTGACTATGTAGCGAAGGCTGCAGCAGATGCAGGTATCCGTCGTTTGCCAGGACCGTGGTTGCCACCTTTACCAGAGACACTGGAATGGGAAGGTCTTCAGGACTGGCAGGAAGAAGAGAATCGCGATGTGCTACTTGATGGCGGCGCGAGTGGTCTCAAACCACTGGTTGGATTGCTGGATGACCTTCCTAATCAACGCCAGCAGCCGCTTGCATTGCCTGTGGATCAAGGCCATCTGGTCGTGTACGGCATGCCGGGACTCGGAAAAACAACATTTGTTCAGACCTTGTTGATGTCCTTGGCACGTTCCCACAGAACTGAACCTTGGCATGGTTACATTATCGATATGGGACGCATGATGAAGGATTTTGCAGCACTTCCTCAGATCGGTGGCGTGATGATGGCTGAGGAGGAAGACCGGATCAAACGGTTATTCCGCTATATTCTCAAGCTGTTAGCACAACGCAAAGATATCATCTCGGAGGCGGGCGTTAAAACGATTTCGGCCTACCGTCGGACAGCTCATGCGGCCGTCCCGCAGATTGTGGTGGTTATCGACGGTTATCTTTCATTCCGTAATGCCTACCCGGAAGAAAATGAACTTCTGGAGACGATCCTGCGTGAAGGCGGCAGTCTAGGCATCACATTTGTGCTAACTGCCAATCGTGTAACGGATGTATTTGAGAAATTCAGAAGCAATATTCCTAATGCAGTTTCATTTGAATTATCCGATCCAAGTGATTATTATTATGCCGTGGGAAGGCCCTCCAAGGCACCAAACCAACTTCCGCCAGGTAGAGGTCTGGTTAAAGGGCAGGTGCCACCGTTGATGTTCCAGGCGGCATTACCTTCTTCTGGAGCAGATGAGGGCAAGCGTTCCTCCGCACTGCGCCGGACGATCGCTGAGATTCGCCAAGGCTGGACAGGGGAAGAAGCACCACAGATTGCTCCCCTTCCGGAAGAGATCAGACTCAAGGATCTACTCATTCGGACAGGAACATATGGTCAGGCTTGGGATACTTCGTCTGTAACTGTACCTGTAGGGCTGCTTACGGACGATCTGGAACCGTTCCAGCTTAATCTTCGTGAAGGCCCGCATTTCATGGTAACGAGTCCGATGGAAGGCGGCAAAACGACATTTTTGTTAACCTGGATGTTATCACTGGCTTATCATGCTTCTCCGGAAGATGTGCAAATATACACGGTAGATATGCGTTATGGTGCAGGTGGGCTGGGAGAAATCAGCAGTTTGCCCCATGTCCGTGGACACGTATCGCGAGAAGAACAGCTTGCACCTGTGATTCAACAGTTGTACGATGAAGTTCTGAAAAGAGGCGAGATTTCCGGTGGACCGGAACTTGTGCTCGTCATCGATGATGCGGACACCTTGTCCAAGCAGCTAAACGATTTTAATGTAAAAGATCAATTGGGAGCGATTGTTCGTCAAGGAAGGGATCGCGGTGTTCATGTTATTCTCTCAGGGGTACCCGCAGACTTCCCGACCTTTGGTTCTGACTGGGTAACGGATGTGAAGGCTTCCCAGAGCGGAATGCTATTCGGGACTTTAGACCCTAACGATCTCTCGTTCTTCCGTATACCTTATTCCGAATCCGGAGGTAGTTCAGCTGGGCTGAAGGTACTGCCTCCAGGTCAAGGTTATTATGTAAAACGTAAATATTCCAGGGTTAAAGGTGCAGTTCCATGTGATGACAGCTGGAAAATGACCGATTGGATTTCTGAAATTCGTGACCGATGGCATGTTGTAGTTTGAGGGGAGGTGGCTCATAATGTTGACGGTTCATGATTCTAAGCAAAAGGTAGTCACGTTGCAAACAAAAGAACTTTTTTTCCTGGCCGGTATTCTCGGTTCAGACCGACTGCTTGGTGTGGAAGATCCGTTTCGCGGCTATATGGCGGAGGATATCGCGATGGAGTGGGAGCGTGTCAAGACCTCCCTGCTTGACAAAGGATATCTGATTCAGGATCAGGAGACGGATGAGCTGATCATGACACCGACCGTTTTCTCCAGAGTAGCCATTGCCGGACTGTCCGACAGAGCTTGCTGGATTCGCTACACGATCAACGGCAAGTCATACGAGAGTTATATCCATTGCACGGATGAGCGGGTCGTTGAAGTTTCCCGTGTTGCCGATGTACCGGACTCGTTCCGGCTAAGCGATCTGGGGAGTGTTCGTGAGGCCATTGATGTCCTGATTGAGCGGATGAAATGGAGCGGCCATTCTCCTGCGGGGAAACCGGCATTAATGTGCTCCAAGAAAAAGTTTTATGACGTTATGAATGAACTGGAAAACAGCAAGGTACAGACCGTAGCAGATGAACTCGCACAGGAGACAAGTGATCCTGAGGGGTCACTTGCGCTGGCACGCTGTCTGGTGGGTAAGGAGTCAGATGGGGAGCTTCGGTTGCTTGTATGGAATGAAGACGGGTGGAAGTCGCAGTCGGCAGCATTTGCTGCAAGTGCGGTCTCCAACTGGTTGTTCCGGATGAGCACCGCCGCTTCAGATGATTGGCTTGTTGCAGCACTGACGACTAGAGAACAGTTTCACGAGATGCTGCTGGACTGGCTTAAACAGCCTGCAGGGGAAGAGGAAAGGTGATGGTAAATGCGCATTCGTGTGGAACCGGATGTGCTTCGGGCACTGAGCAGGCAGATTCAGTATGCAGCGGAGCAAATACAGCAAAAGATGACAGTGTTGGATCAGGCGATTCATTCGCTGGAGTGGGAGGTTGAATCCCGTGCAGCGGTGATGAGTGAATGGAATCACAGTAAAAGACTGGGCGAGGATGCGCTCCGTCGTTTGATGGACTTGAGCGTACAGCTGGGACGCAAAGCGTTGTTATTCCAGCAGGCAGACATGGAGTATCGTTCCGTGCTGAGTCATGTGAACACAGCCTATGGTAATGCGGTCAATATGCTGAATGTTCTTCAGAACAATCGTACAGGAGAAATCATGCCTGCACATTCTGCAACTGTAGCAGTAGTATCCGATCCCCTTTCCGCAATGGCGGCGGTATATCGTGTACAGGATGCCGCGCCGCCTGATGGCTCCCCGGCTACACTGGTGCAGGCCATGCAGCCTGAGCCTGTAGCATGGAGATTCACAGATCCTTCCTTTCGGGGAAGAAGAGGAACCGAGCCTGTGGTCTCCTAAAAAGGGAGAATAAATGGACAGCAGAAAGTGAATTTTTTTGTAAATAGGCTGTTAGGAGAAGTTTCAAATGCTGAAAATGGGGTAAATAGGAGTAGGTCCTTCGGCTTTTGTCCGATTGATCCTGGTATAGTACAATTTGAACAAGTAAAAAATTAATTGCACAAACCAAGGAGGAATTTACCAATGGCAGGACGTATTTTAGTTACCCCAGAGCAGCTTGATCAAGTTTCTAACCAATTTAAACAAAGCGGTGAGCAAAGTCAGCAAATCGTATCTACATTGACTCAATCCATCACAAGCATGGAAGGACAATGGGAAGGTATGACAAAACAACGCTTCTTCCAGGAGTTCCAAGAAGCTAGCAAACAAATGCAATCATTCGTTCAAACGCTGAACAGCATCAGCGCTGAACTTACAGCTATTGCTAACAAATTCCGTACAGCTGACCAAGCTCGTTAATCTGCTTTACATAGATCAGGCCGATTTGAAGTCTGAATTCGCCCTGAATTATAGGTGGGTAGCAAGCTGAAGATGTACAACTACAGCAAAAACCGGGCGTTTTCACAACACCCGGTTTTTGTTGCAACTATGACACTAGGACAGAGAGAGGGATAAGCATGTCTTTTCAACCAAATCCCGGGGATGAAGTGGTGATTAACGACATTGCCTATACGATTGGGCAACATCCGGCTGCGCCGGGTCTGGCTTACGCCCAAGCCGGAAGGCAGGGGATTGTTTATCAATTGATACCCCGTAATGGTTCCATTCATGGGTCCAAAGCACTAAAAGTATTTTTTCCTAAATTCCGTATACCGGCTATGGTATATCAGTCTGAGCATATGGAGTCCTATAGTGAACTGCCAGGTTTGCAGGTATGCAAGCGTGATGTGCTCACTCCGGAAAGAAACGGAGCGCTCATTGGAAAACATCCCGATCTGTTATATGCGGTATTGATGCCATGGGTGCAAGGTCAGACCTGGTTCGACGTGATCAGTGATCAAAGACAGTTGACGGCAGAAGAGAGCCTGAAGCTGGCCAGAGCGCTTGCCGGAACGGGTTCGGCGATGGAGCAACGCGGATTGGCTCATTGCGATATGTCCGCACCCAATGTAATGATTCCGTTTTTTTCCGAAGTGGAGAACCTGGGGAAGACGTCTGCGGTAGAACTCGTGGATGTCGAGCAGATGTACGGTTCCAAGATGGATCGTCCGGATGCCCTGCTTGCCGGGTCACCCGGTTATGCGGCCCATCGAACAGTGCACAGCGGTTTGTGGAGTTCGTATGCTGACCGATTTGCCGGAGCCGTAATTATTGCTGAGATGTTAAGCTGGTCAGACCCGGTTATTGTAGAGAAAGCTTGGGGCGAAAGCTATTTTGACCAACATGAAATGCAGACGGTGAGTGAACGCTATTATGCAATGCGGGAGTCACTGGAGAAGCGTTGGGGTTCGAAACTTTCCGATCTGTTTATTCGCGCCTGGGAAAGTCACGATCTGAGCAGTTGTCCGACGTTTGGTGAGTGGTATGTCGCACTGGCGGCGGTAGACGTCCATCAGGCTCATGCTGCTGCGGCTGCGACCTCAGAAGAAGAGGTTGCTGAGCAGCCAGATGCTGTGAATAGTAATCTGAAAAAAAGCTCAGAACCAGCAAGTGAAACGACGAATGTTCAAGAGGGGAACAACTCTCAAACACAACAATCTCCTGATCAGGAAGCGGTTGTGAATCGTTTATTCCTGCAAGCAAGAGCCCTTGAGGATGAAGACAAGCCGGCTGCTGCATTGGAAGTGTATCGTTCGCTGTATCATTTTATTCCGCATAACAGTGCGATGCAGATGGAAGTAGAGGCTGCAATCAAGGAACTGGATGCCAAGCTCCATCCAAAAGAGGATACAAGTAAGCCTGTACCAGTCCCTTTCTACAGATCCAAAAAGTTCATGATCTCTTCTGCTGTGCTGATTGTATTGCTGGCAGGAACCGTGCCAACGGTCAAAATACTCGCGGATCAGGCAGAGGTGAAGCAGAAAGAACAACTGGAAGCTACACGACTGGCAGAGGTCAAGGCTGCAGAAGACGCTGAAGCTGCGAAGGCGGCAGCGCTCAAACAGCAGGAAGAACAAGAAAAGCAAAAGGCTGCGGAGGCCGCAAAACTGGACGCAGAGGAAAAGAAAAAGCTTGCTGAAGCCAAGAAAAAGGAATCAGAAGCGAAGAAAAAAGAAGAAGAACGCAAGGCACTACAGGCCAAGTATGACAAGCAGGCAAAATATGAAGCCTATCTGGTGAAGCAGGAGCAGCAGAAGAAAGAAGCTGCCAAGAAAGCACAGCAGGAGAAGTATGATAAACAGGCAAAATATGAAGCTTATCTGGTCTGGAAAAAAGAGAATGATGCCAAGCTTGCAAAACAGGAAGCGGAGCGCAAGGCAGCAGCTGAAGTACAGCGTCAGCAGGAGATCGCTCGGGCAGCTGCGCTCAAGAAAAAACGTGCCGAGAATGTGGTCACGCTGATTGCTCATTACAATAAAACGTATAATGCGCAAATAGGCAGAAAAATTGAAAATGCGGAATCGTATGCCCGTGATTTCAAAAATCTCTACAATACCGATGCTGCCTATTTCAAAGGTGTCGGCAAAGTAGCGGCTCGAATGAGTGCCATTAACAAATTCCTGAGCAACAACAGCTACACGTTGCCCAACCTATAGTACGTTTTCAAAAAAGTCGGTTTTCAGTACCGAGAAGATGGGATGAAGATAGAAATGGAGTAGCAGAGCGTAGGGAAAACTACGTGAGCAACGGACATTTCGGCTGAATTTCATATTCGATGCTGAGGATGCCTACAGGCATCCTTCGTAATCAAAAGCGGACTTTTTGAACAACTTCTTATAAAATAACGTGAACGACGGAGGTGGCTCACCCTAGATGAACTACACGATTCAAGCATCACAGCGTACACCCGCACTTATTATTTATTTAATTGATATTAGCGCCTCCATGAATATGGTTCTGGAAAATCGTCGGCGGATTGACGTTGTCTATGATGCACTATCACTTGCAATCCGCCAAATGGTGTTTCGGTCCACGAAGGGAAATCGTCTGACACCTCGCTATCGCATAGCGATATTAGCATATAGTGATGATGTATATGACTTGTTGAACGGAATCAAAGGGATTGACGAAATCGCTGCAGTCGGTTCGTTGCCTGACCTGACACCGAGACGGTTTTCGGATTCTGCGAAGGCTTTCCTACAGGCGGAAAAGATTCTACAGGCCGAAATTCCGAATATGCAGGATTGTCCTGCGCCGCTTGTATGTCACATGACCGATGGGGTGGCTACAGGTGAAGATCCCGAGCCCATTGCCAAAAGAATCATGGGCATGAGTGTGCCGGACGGCAATGTGTTGGTCGAGAATATTTTTATATCCGATCATCTGCTGGAAGGGCCGATTGCTGAACCTAGAAGATGGAAGGGCATCTCTCCGGAAACGAATCTTCAGGATGAGCATGGAGAGAAGCTGCGCAACATGTCATCCGTCCTGCCCGAAAGTTATCGGGAAATGCTTGTTGAAGCTGATTATTTGCTTGCTCCCGGTGCACTCATGATGCTGCCAGGTACCTGTGCAGAATTGGTATCGATCGGGTTCCAGATGTCCGCTGCTACGCCTGTGAGATAGGAGGGGAATCATGAGAGCGATGCGATTGGCAACATTGTCTGCTGGTGATAAGGGGGGCCATGTCGAGCAACGGCATGGCAACTTTCGGTATGTGAGTGTGCAGACCGGAGAACAGCCATTAACTCGTTATCAAGGTGCATTCAAGTGCAGATATGGTTACGGCAGAGCCGCAGAGACGGTTAATCAGGGTGATTCCGGACAGGATTTTGCTGCGGTCCGCATGAATGGGAACGTCTGCAATTTTGTATTATGTGATGGAGTAGGCATGAGTTATCTGGGCGACTTTGCAGCACGGTTTCTGGGAAATGCTTTGCTGGATTGGCTGGAAACGACGCAGCACCCGACGGTTGAGGCCGTGGAACGTCTTCTTCATGATCTGACCCTTCCTGCATCCGAGCAACTGGAGAAATTACAACCACTGGAAAGTTCCCCTCTGTTGCTGCGTGAAGTATTAATGGAAAAGCGAAGCCGTGGGAGTCAGGCCATGTATGTCTGTGGGCGGATTGAGCTCACGGGAGGAGGACGCAAAAGCCGTGTATGGTTAGCGTGGCAAGGAGATTCACGTATTCGCCTTTGGCGCAATAATCAGGAACAGTCTGACATGTTCCAGGCACATTGCAAAACGAATGAGCGTTGGTCTACACTTGATGGTCCCGTGGGTGGCAAGCCGCACATCTATGAGACGAAAGGTACAGCAAGTGACTCGCTACGTCTTCAGTTATATACAGATGGACTGAACGACCTGGATGCGATCCAGGCCTACGTGCCTGATGAACACATTCAGGTATTGCTGGATGCTACACATACGGGTGGTCTTGAAGATGATGCCGCTTTCATTGAGTTGGAATGGTGAACTGCCGGACACAAAGTGTTGGATAGACCTGATGTAGCCGTAACAGTGGTGAAGATCAACTGTGAAAAAACTTGCTGGTGTTGATTTAAAAGACACTCTTTTTGGGTAATATTGTGAAGAATTGACTTTAACGATGAGCTTGACCTTACATTCTTACATAATTGCTAAATTGAAGGAGTGGATGGATAATGACACAACATAACGGCAAGTCACGGTTTCAAGGCAAGGTGGCGATTATTACCGGAGCAGGCTCAGGAATTGGGAAAGCCACTGCGGTTAAGTTGGCCAAGGAAGGTGCACAAGTTGCACTGTTTGATCTGGTGAATGATCGGATCTCGGAAACGGAAACAGAGATTAATGCGGTGCATCCAGGTGCGGCGCGAGCATTCGATGTTGACATTTCCGACCCGTCACGTGTGGAAAAAGCAGTACTTGAAACCGTCGAGTTATTTGGCGGGTTGGATATTGTTTTTGCCAATGCGGGCATTAACGGTGTATCGGCACCGATTGAAGAGATTCAGGTTGAAGATTGGCAGCAGATTATTACAACCAACCTGGATGGCACATTTTTCACCGTTAAATATGCATTGCCTCACTTGAAAAAACGGGGTGGCGGCAGCATTATCATTACAAGTTCGATTAACGGCAATCAACGCTTTTCAAGCTTTGGTATGTCGGCGTACAGCACATCCAAGGCAGGGCAGGTTGCTTTTGCGAAAATGGCGGCGCTTGAGCTCGCGAAGTTCAAGATACGTGTAAACGTGATCTGTCCAGGAGCAATTGCGACCAATATCGATCAAAGTACGGTCAAAACGGATGATCTGCAACAGATCATTATTCCAATGGAGTTCCCGGAAGGCCAGCAGCCACTTGCAGATGGACCGGGTCAGCCGGAACATGTTGCGGATCTGGTAAGCTTTCTCGCTTCGTCTGAATCCAGACATATTACGGGAGCAGAGATTGTCATTGATGGTGCTGAATCACTGCTCAGCTAAATAGGTATGTTGCGTAATTTCATGATGCTAAATAAGTGTGTCTCGGATAGTCGTTCCTCTGGAACGGCTTTTTTTGTTATAATGCTAACATTCGAACAGTGATACTGAAGAGCAGTAGGGTACATTCATTAGGAGCGATAATATGCATATAGATTTACCGATACAAGAGATTATTCCGGAGTTAAGACAGTTATTTCGGGATCAGGATACAGGTGTGTTAATTGCAGAACCGGGTGCGGGAAAAACGACTGTCGTACCGCTCGCTATGCTGGAGGAGCCGTGGGTTGCCGGACGGAAAATCATTATGCTGGAGCCCCGAAGGCTGGCCGCACGTTCAGCTGCGTCGAGGCTGGCGGCTTCGCTTGGGGAAAAGGCTGGGCAGACCGTAGGATATCGGGTACGCATGGATACACGGGTGAGTCAGGCGACACGCATTGAAGTTGTGACAGAAGGCGTGTTGACCCGGATGTTGCAGCAGGATCAGGGACTTGAGGACACGGCGATGATTATATTCGACGAATTCCATGAACGTCATCTACATGGGGATCTGGGTCTGGCTCTAGCATTGGAATCGCGAGCGATGTTGCGTCCGGATCTGAAGCTCCTGGTGATGTCGGCAACCCTTGATCCTGTTCCCGTGTGCGCATTGCTTGGCGAAGATACAAGATCAATTCACTGTCCGGGACGTACGTTTCCGGTGGAAACACGATATGTGCCGAGACCAGCAGCTATGCAGCTGGAACAATTCACGGCTCAGACCATAGTCAAGGCATTGACCGAACAAGAGGGGGACGTGCTTGTTTTTCTTCCTGGCGCTAAAGAGATACACCGTACAGAGCGGGAGTTATTGCAGGGTTCTCTTCCTGCACATGTGAAAGTTCATTCTCTGTATGGCAGTATGCCGGTGGAACAACAGGATGAGGCTATACGGCCAGCCGCTGAGGGGTCGCGCAAAATTGTGCTCTCCACCTCCATTGCTGAATCCAGTCTCACACTCCCTGGAGTTAAGATTGTGGTAGACGCGGGGCTGAGTCGAGCATCGGCATTCTCGCCGCGTACAGGCATGAGCAGACTTGTCACCCAGCCGGTGTCCAAGGCGTCAGCCGATCAACGACGGGGGCGTGCAGGGCGAATCGCCCCAGGGGTGTGTTATCGGCTCTGGAGCGAAGAAGTCCATGGCGGGCTGCCCGAGGCAACTCGGCCAGAGATCACTTCCGCGGATCTTGCGCCGCTGGCGCTGGAGCTTGCCGTCTGGGGTGTTCAGTCCCCAGCAGAGCTGCAATGGCTGGACACCCCGCCTGACGCCGCCTACGGCCAGGCACAGGCGCTGCTGCGCCAGCTGGGCGGCCTGGACGACGCAGGCCGCATCACGCCCTTCGGGCGGCGGATGAACACGCTGGGCGTGCATCCGCGACTGGCCGGCATGCTGCTCCGCGCGGCGGAGCTTGGGCTGGCCAGCTACGCCAGCATGCTGGCGGCACTGCTGCAGGAGCCTGCCGGCCTCCGCAGCAGTGGAAGTGCAGGCGCGGGCACGGACCTCCGCCCGCGCGTAGAAGCGCTGCTGACCGCGGACAGCAGCGGCATGCCGCAAGCGGCAGCGGCTGTCGCAGACGGCGCGGCCGTGCGGCGCATGCTCCAGGAGAGCCGCCAGCTGCGCTCGGCGCTCGGCCCCGCGGCCGATCCGGTGCGGCCGGATGAGGACAGCTGCGGATTGCTGCTGTCCTTTGCCTATCCGGACCGGATCGGGCAGCGCCGGGAGGACGGCCGCTATCTGCTGAGCAGCGGCCGCGGCGTACGGCTCGCAGCGACAGAATCGCTGAGCCGTTCAGCTTATCTGGTCGCAGCCGAGGCAGACGACCAGGGCGCAGATGCGCGCATCCTGCTGGCTGCGCCGTTGCAGGAGCATACATTGTTGCAGGCAGGCCAGCACCTGCTGCACAATGAAGTGCAAGTGGCTTGGGATTCCAACACTCGGAGTGTGCGGGCACATAAGAGACTACGGATCGGAGCCATTGTAATTAAAGAGAGCAGTATTGCACAGCCGCCTGAAGATCAGGTGCTCGAAGCACTGTTAAGCGGAATACGAATGGAAGGTCTGGATTGTCTGCCCTGGAACAAAGCATCCAGACAACTTGCGGACAGGCTGCGCTTCCTGCATCTCCATCTACCCGAGTGGCCAGACCTGATCGAAGATGATCTGACCGAAGAGCTGGCAGAACATCTCACACCTTATCTGACAGGCATGAGATCTGCAGCCGACCTGAAGAGATTATCGATGCATGATGTACTGCTCGGTGGACTGAGCTGGGCTCAGCGACAACAACTGGACGATGAAGCACCAACTCATATACAGGTGCCCAGTGGTTCCCGTATTCCCGTGGACTACAGCCGTCCGGAAGATCCTACGCTTGCGGTAAGACTACAGGAAATGTTTGGACAACAGGAGACGCCTCGTATAGCTGGAGGGCGAGTTCCGTTGACCATCCACCTGTTGTCACCAGCCCAGCGACCTGTACAAGTCACGCGAGACTTAGCTAATTTCTGGCGAGAGACATACTTTGAGGTTAAAAAAGATCTGAAAGGCCGTTATCCGAAGCACTATTGGCCGGATAATCCGCTTGAAGCAGTCCCGACCAACCGAGCCAAACCACGGGGGAAATGATGAATTAATTTGTCTTTTCAGATTAGTATATGGATTGCAAGCGTTTGAAAGAAAACAGGGCGGGTAATAACATAGCGAACCACTCAATAAGATGAGGAGGGATTTACTATGCAGAAGAAAATCGTAGGTGTGTTTAATACAGAACGTGAAGCATCGCAGGCTATCGAGGGTCTGAAAGCACAAGGATTCACTTCAGACGAAATCTCCGTGGTTACGCAAGATCGGGATGAACTGAAGGCGATTCGGGAAGAGACAGGGACGAAAGCCCCTGAAGGCGTGGCTGCTGGTGCAGCAACAGGTGGTGTACTTGGTGGCGTAGCTGGTCTGCTCGCAGGTATCGGTGCACTGGCCATACCCGGCATAGGTCCCATTCTGGCCGCAGGCCCCATTGCAGCAGCATTTACCGGTGCAGCTGTAGGTGCGGGAGCTGGTGGACTGGTGGGTGGATTAGTAGGTCTTGGTATTCCGGAAGAGGATGCCAGACAGTATGAGGAGTATGTACAAAATGGTAAAATCCTGCTGCTCGTAGATTCTACGGATCGGGACTCCGATGTGTACGATGTGTTCAGCGGCAACAGTCAGATTAACCGAGACAGAGCCGAAGCAGCTCATCGCGGAGATGTGCCTGCCGAACGTCCGGATCTGGACATGGAAGAACGCAGATTGGAAGCCCAAAGCAAGGCAGCTCGATTGGGTAATAATACTTTCCTGTAAATAAAATGACATATATGATCCACAAGATGGTCATTAGCCGGTTTCCTTAAGGGAAGCCGGCTTTTGTCCCTGTGTTATAGTTGTACATAATAAATGACGGTGGTGTTTTTACCCAGTCAGGCAGGGAATAACAATACATACAGCAGAATAGCCAAAGCGAGTCCTATCACCAGAAGCATCATGGTAAGAAACCGGATTAATCCGGTCGATGCCTGAAACGTCTGTTCATTGATTTGTGTACGCTTCCGATGATAGGCCGCTGCCGAATATAAAATGATGGATATACCGCCAACCAGAGAAGTGATACCTGTGATAATCGCGGCAATGTGCGCAAGACGGTCATAAGCCGAGGAATTGAAGCCAAATCCTGCAGCAAGAAAACCGATGCCTGCCATGGCAATACCGGTGCGTACCCATGCCAGAAAAGTTCGCTCGTTAGCCAGATGTTGCTGCACATACTTGGAGTCGATAGTGGTTAACTCCTTGTCAGTTAAAGAAATATGAATCACTCCGTTCATCAGATCTACGGCTTCATTGTACTTTGTTTTTATCGTAAAACCAAGAAAGGACGGCTGAATGTATGCCTCGCAGAGAACGTATTACAGAAATTGAGAGCTTGAGGGGAATAGCCTTTGCAGCAGTGGTTCTCCAGCACTCCATTGCACATTACTCCCTTGTACCGGAAACGAGACTGGAGGATGGCGTGTTATTGGCTATACTGCTGATGCTCTCCAAATTTGCAGTTCCTTTGTTCATATTCATAACAGGTATGGTGCTTTTTTATAACACGGGAGACAAGCTGCATTATGGCCAGTTCATGAGAAAAAGAGTAACCGATGTCATCGTTCCTTATCTTGTCTGGTCACTCATCTACTTTACACTTGCACCGCGAGGCTGGACCGGATTCGGATGGAATGACATCCCAGACCTTGGCCTGAAGCTGATTACTGGCAAAACAACTTCACACTTCTGGTACATTATTATGCTGATCCAGTTTTATCTGTTATTTCCGCTCTTCTTGCGAGCCATTCGTTATGTATATAACCGATATGAGGCCAAGGGCCGCATGTTTGCGCTGCTGATTACGGGTGCTGTGTATCTGGTGCTTGCAGATCAATTAGGTAACATCGCCAGATTCATGGAATGGCTGAATATCCCGGTACTGACGGATGCTTTTACAACGTATGCAGACCGCAATTTCCTCTATTTCTTTATTTATTTTGTGCTTGGTGCAGCGGCGGGATTATCTGTCCAGCGCTGGAATGAATGGATTCATCGGTTACGTTGGGTATATTGGACGATGTTTATTGTGCTGGGTCTTCGGTTTACATATTTATTAATGCTGGAGTTTCAGAAGCCGGAGGGAATCAAAATTACGTTTTATACGGTCAGCCTGATCCGTCCTGATATGGCACTCTTTCTAATTGCTTCGATTATGGTCATGTATCAACTGGCTGGTAAGTTGCATAATTTCAAGGCTATACAATTGCTTGGATGGATTGGTGGTGTATCGTACGGCGGATATCTGATGCATATGTTGATGCTGCGGTACAGCTACATTCCGGATGAACTGTTTTATGTCGCTATGGGCTGGAACCCTGTCGTTCGAATGATCATCACCTGGTTGTTGGCTCTCGCCTTATCCTGTGTGCTGACATGGCTCATCTCCCGCGTAAGCTGGGGTAAATGGATTGTGGGAACCGTACCAAAGTCTGTTCGCAATAAATGAATATATCAACATATGAAAAATTCATAACAAAGTAAAGGCATAAAGGAAGTATTGCAGAAGCACAGGCACACCGATGCGAGCAAAATTGCGAGCGTTGCATCCTTGTGTTTAATACATGGAATTGGCATGGCTCATATTATCTCCTGGATATACCGACTTTTAAGGTTATTTTAAAATTTCATTACATGAAAAATTCACAAAAGTAAACCTGTTACTGTGCTTCCTCTATGTTGGTGCGTATTCACACCATTACTTTCTCGCCCTCTTATAAGATCGATAAAAGGGAGGCAAAGCGGAGAAAGATGGCAGAACCCGAACATAAGTTTTATAATACTAGATATATAGGTTCTGACAGGAGGGGTATGAACGTGGCTTTTATGATTGCACAACGGGCATTTATCAAGCTCTATCTGATTACGATGGTTGAACAGCACAGGGGGTATGGTTACGAGATGCTGGAGGCGATGAAGCAGGAATTCAAAGACTACGGTTATGTACCACCCCAGAGCGAAGTATATCGGGCATTACATGAATTGGTACAGCAGGGTGTATTTTATCGCACGAAGAAGCTGAAGGGCAGTGATCCAAAGGTCGATTTTCAGGAAATCGTTCTATATCACTTCACGGATGATGGTGCGGAGAAAGCTGAATTATACAAGAAACAGGTCAAAACGGATCTGGATCGTTGTCTCGGCATGTTACACAAGGCAGATGAGGACAATTACGGTACGAAAGGAAGATGAGCATGAACAGACAGTTACAGTGGGGTGTACTCGGTACGTCAACCATTGCCAAAAATGCAGTCATTCCGGCGATCCAGCAGTCTGAGCGTGGTGAGGTGTTGGCGATTGCCAGCCGCAGCAAAGAAAAGGCGGAAACCCTTGCCGAAGAACTCGGCATTGCCAGAGCGTATGGCAGTTATGAAGAGCTCATCGCTGATCCGGACATCGAAGCCGTCTACATTCCTTTGCCTAACCATATGCACAAAGAATGGACCATTAAAGCTGCACAGGCTGGCAAACACGTGTTGTGTGAGAAACCTGCTGCCCTGAATGCAGATGAATCGGCAGAAATGATTGAGGTATGTCATCAGCAAGGCGTTCTATTTGCAGAAGCGATTATGTATCGATATCATCCCAAGCACAGACGTGTACAAGAAATTATAGCCAGCGGGGAGATTGGCACTGTCAGAGCCATCCATGGTAACTTCACCTGTAATACCGCTGATGATAAGGAGAATGTAAGATTCAAAAGAGAGATGGGCGGCGGATCTTTATTCGATCTTGGCGTATATCCGATCTCGGCGGCCCGGATGTATCTGGGACAAGAGCCGGAAGCGGTGACAGTACACGCTCTATTTTCGGACGAGCATGATGGAGTAGATATGATGGCCTCGGGACTGGTAGAATTTCCGAATTCGGTAGCCTTAACCTTTGACTGTGGCATGTGGGCTTCAGGAAGAGCAGAGATGGAGATCCTGGGTACGGATGGGCGAATCGAACTGCCAAAAGTATTTGGCTGGGAGAACAGTGATATTCCACCTCAGATTATTGTGCACACGGATTCGGTCAGTCGTGAGGAACGTGTATCGGTATCCAATTCCTATGTGCTTCAGGCGGAGACGTTTGCAGCTGCTGTACTTGAAGGAGAAGCCTTGCCTTTCAGTCCGGAAAATACCATTCAGAACATGCGTGTCATTGATGCGTGCCTGGAATCGGCACGAACTCGTCAACGTGTGCAGCTGATCGATTAGACCCATTCAAACCAAACATACTAGAACATGTAGACTCCATATTTAGATATGAGAGTCTTTTTTTTCTGTCTTAAAATGTTGTAAATATAATATTTTACAATTTAAACTCCTTGATTTGATATTTCTACCAAAATGGTGTGATATAAATAGTCATGAGATGACTTGTTTACTATAATCTAGCAGAACATCCAACTAGAGCGTTGCGGCTTACAGAACACATATCGTGACAGGTTCATCTACTTCGAAGGATCGGGAGGCCGAATTAATGAAAAGATTACTATCAACCGCTGTACTGGCATTGTTGTTAACGTTCGTTTTCCTCACAGGTTCACAGCTCACTCCAGTTCCACAGCAGAAGGCATCTGCTGCAACATGTACCATTATCAATACGTTTACGGGTGTAGCAAACTATTTGAGTGCAAACGGAACGTTACCATGTAACTTTATTACCAAATCACAGGCAACCGGACTCGGCTGGGTAGCGTCAAAAGGAAACTTGGCTGTCGTCGCTCCCGGGAAAAGCATCGGCGGAGACACATTCGGTAATCGGGAGGGTCTTCTGCCCGCAGCAAGCGGACGTACATGGCGTGAAGCGGATATCAACTATACTTCCGGTTTCCGTAATTCGGATCGGATCGTGTACTCCAATGATGGACTCATCTACAAAACGACAGACCACTATGCATCATTTACACGGATGAAATAAAGGAAGGAACAGCCATGAATATTGTGATTCTGGATGGACAAGAATTTGCTAGTAGCGCTGAACTTCATCAGCAATTAAAGGATAAGCTGCATCTGCCGGATTTTTATGGCGGTAATCTCGACGCTTTGTGGGATTGTCTGACGGGTACGATTGAATTTCCACTTGAGCTAAAATGGACCAACTACCGAATCAGCCAAGAACGACTGGGGAATGAAGCAGACCGGGTACGCGATCTGATGCTCGAGGTACAGGCTGAGCAGTCCGGATTTCAATTGCGTGTTGAGAAGTAGGGAGACAATGAAGGCAGTTCTAATACGATTAGCCCAACCTAACAGACCACATGTGGTCTGTTTTTTGTGTATAGGAAGTGGATCAAAAGGTCCGCTGTTGCTTACGAATCATCTGAAAGAAGAGCGAAATTTCACTTTTCTTACTTATCGTTAAAATTATTTTCACGGAGGTATTGATTTCTGCATAACTTACGTTAAAATAAAATTAACATGAAAAATATTTTAACGTTAGGGAGTGGAAAGCCATGAACGATAGCACAGCAGTTGGCAAACAAGGTATAGGTGAATTAATACGAATCAGGCCTTACATGCAGTTTATGCTTAGTAAAGTTGTATCCAGATTTGGTGATTCCATTGATTCGATTGCATACAGCTGGATGGTATATATTCTAACCGGTTCGAAAGTGCTGATGGGTACGCTGCTGGCGGTGAATTTCTTGCCCAATATCCTCCTGGGTCTGTTCGCCGGTGCTTTGGTTGATCGCATGTCTCCCAAAAAAGTGATTGTGACTACCAATACCGGTCGCGGGTTGTTCGTGGGTATTACAGCCCTATTGTTTGGACTGGGGCAACTCGAAGTCTGGCATCTGTTTGTCATCACGATTCTGAATTCTTTGCTGGAATGCTTCACTGTTCCTGCTGAAGTGTCCAGTGTGCCCAGATTGCTCCCCCAATCGATGCTGCTCTCTGGTAATGCCATGTCGTCTTCCGCAACCAGAGTGGCAGAGCTCGCAGGACTTGCAGTGGCGGGTGCACTCATTGCCACAATAGGCATTGCCTGGACGATCCTGATTGATGCTGGGTTGTTTGCACTAAGTGCTTTAATTATGAGCAGAGTAGGCTATCCTGAACCATCAACATCTGCTAACAGTGAAGATAAAACATCAAATGAAATAGATTCTCTTCCATCCTCAAAAAGTAGTATATTCTCCGAAATGGCTGAAGCTTTTCATTTTCTCCGTAAACATGCCTTATTGTTAATCGTCTCCATCCTGTTTGCCTTCGTTAATTTCTGTCTGATGCCGTTCAATGTTCTCCGTACACCCTATGTCATTGAAACGCTGCATGCAGGTGCGTGGGGATTAAGTCTGCTCAGTGGGTTGATGGTGGGAGGCATGTTGCTTAGTGGTGTATGGTTGACACAAAGGGGAGCGAATTATCGTAAAAGTGTGCTTGTCATCAGTGGGGTAGTCATGTTGGGCCTCAGTTATGCGATGACGGCACTCCCGGCGTATATGACGTCCTTCCAATTGCCGGTTGCCGCTACCTTTTGTCTGCTGATGGGGATGGGCATTCCACTGGCTACGACACCGCTGGCTACCTATCTTATGGAGGTTACCCCTTCCGAAATGCTGGGCAGAGTGTATGCCCTTCAGAGTATGCTTGTCCTGAGTGTCGCACCCCTTGGGAGTTTGGCTTCGGGAGCGCTTGCAGATTGGATGACCATGCCTGTTCTTTTTATCGTCTTTGGTATTATGCTTGCCATGTCAGCAGGTATGCTGCTCCTAAGCAAAAGTTTTCGAACGGCTTTGTAAAGTACATTCAGAAGCGATTATTATCCGATTTTATGTAGCATGCCAGCTCCGGCTTGTTTTGACCGAAGCCCTGATGCAGCGGTATAATAGAGGCATCGATGGGCAACAGGTACCCCGGAAATGAGGATACAGGGATGCAGCACAAAGTTCTTTCCACAATTGAAGAAATTAAAATCTACTCCGATCCGTATCGGATACAGATTATGAATATGTTTAATAAGCAGGGCAGGGCCTCTACGGTCAAAGAGATCGCCGATCAGATGGGTGAGGTGCCCGCCAAAGTGCACTATCATGTGAAAAAGTTGGAAAAAATCGGTCTGCTTACTATCGTTTCCACGCGTGAGATTAATGGGATTATTGCGAAATACTACGAACCATTCACCGGAGAGATCCATCTTCGTCACGAAGATGAAGATAAGGAAAACTCACCATTGAAACAGGTGTTTCGGTCCGAAACGCTCAAGTTATTGAGTGAGATGTTTGAACAGAGTCGTCAGCGATTCATGCATCAGGCGGAAAACGAAGATCGGATGTTTCTTTCGGACATCACGCTGTATGCAACCCGTGAGGAAGTAGAGCAGTTGTATAAAAATATCATTAAACTCTGTGAACCCTATACAGCGAAAGAGAATCATCAAGGGGAACATGAGGTCTTTCAGTTATTTTCTGCTCTCTCTAAACCGTTAGAGAAAATACCTGCATCTAAGACAGATGCAAAAGAGAAAAAGAAAGCTACGTCCGGTAAGGCCAAATCAACTTCGAAGACGTCTCGATCTGTTTCTAAGCGGCAGGAATCTGCGTCGTCTGGCAGTGGGTCAGAAGAATAAACGGACAGAATATAGGGGTTCAGCGTTATCGCTGGAAGCAAGCAAAGGCAAACGTGAGAGACTGCTTTGGAGAAAACTAGAAAAAGCCGCCAATGGCGGCTTTTTAATGCGTGACAAGAAAGGCTAATAGTGGAGCATCCTAATGAATCGAATTCAATTTTGACGCTTACCGTTTCAGTTCATAACGGTGTTACATGTTCTCATCATAGCCCTTCACATCACGTTTGGCTGCGGTTGCGGGGGAGTTGGATGTACCATATTCTTCTACTGCTTCCCAAGCATCCGCGTTGTCGAATTTGCCGGCGTTCTGCTGTCTTCCTTCTCCAGCACCACTTGGAGGCATGGTCATGACCTCTTCTTCAACGGGCCGATCGTTGCTGATCTCCCGGTTAGGCGTGTCGTCAATACAGTAAGCCGTATATGGGATTGCCTCAAGGCGTTCGAAAGGAATATCTTCTCCGCACGTTACACAGGTTCCGTATGTACCTTGTTCCATACGTTCCAATGCGTCGTTCACTTGATTGAATTCGTCTGTTAATGTATCGTCGATCGCAAGATCACGGCTGCGTTCAAATGTTTCTGTACCGGCATCTGCCGGATGATTGTCATAGGAGGACAACTCACCGGTTGAATCTTTCAGCGACTCGACTGGAGCACCGTCTTCCATGCTGGATTCAAAATGACGCTGCAAGTTTTCGCGTTGCTCCAAAAGGGCGTTTTTCAGTTCTTGACGTTGATCTTGGGTTAATGTACTCATAAGGACATGCTCCTTTCCCATTGTGGGGTGTAGTGTGTCCTTACCCGATTTGGATGAAAAGCAATCATTTTCGTCAGAAAAAGGGTCGTATCGTTTTATATCTGACGGATTATGTGTTATAAAAAATAGAGAGAGAAAATGCCGTATATTTTTCACTGGAAAAAGGAAGCACGGCTTGGCTTATAATGGAGGTTGTCAATATGGATGAACATATGAAACGAAGATTGGATAAACAAAGACAATTGTTCAAACAATTGGGTGTACAGCTAGATGCGTTATCGATTCATGAAAAACAATTCAATTATAAACTTCGTGGTTATGATCCGGATGAGGTGGATGCTTATCTTGATCTGGTCATCAAAGATTACGAACGTTTCTATGCCAATATTGCAGATCTGATGGACAAATGGCAAGAACAGCAGTTAACGATTCGGGATCTCAAATCGTCCGCGAAACCGGTGGAAGATCCGACCAAGATTGATCGTAAACAGCTGGATGATATTGTGAAACAACTGGAATACAGTGTGCGACAACTCAAGATCAGAGCACGTCCCGAACAGGATCTGTTCTCTGAATAATGTGAGTATGTCTGAGATGATATTAAATAAAGGTGGTTAATCATGAGTACTCATTTTTCGGTCAGTGTGCATTGTCTGTTGTTATTGTCACTCAGCGCGCCTGAACGAATCACGTCTGCACATATCGCAGGTAGCGTGAATACCAACCCTGTCGTCGTCAGACGTATTCTGGGCGGGCTGAAAAAGGCAGGATTAGTGAACTCTTCTCCTGGAACAAGAGGCTTCTATCTGGCGAAGCCATCAAGTGAAATCACATTAGCCATGATCTATCAGGCTGCCAAGGATGAAGGGCCACTGTTCCCGATTCATGGTAATTGTAACCCGGATTGTGAGGTGGGCTTGCATATTGACAGCCTGCTGACTAATCTGTATCAGGTTGCCGAGGCCAAGGTAGAGCAGTTCTTCGCATCCATTACGCTTGAAGATATGGAGCGTTCCAGTTCCCAGATGCAAGCTGTCTCATCGCAGACAGAGTAAATTGTAGTAAAGACTTAAAGGAAAGGTGGGTTGTCATATGAAAATTGTAGTCATCTCCGACACGCATTGTTCACGAAAATCACGCAAGTTACCTGCGCGGCTTCTTGATGTACTGCCGAGTGCCGATCTCATTCTTCATGCTGGTGACTGGTCGGATTGGAGTGTACACCCATTGCTTAGTGAGTATGCACCGGTTGAAGGGGTAGCAGGTAATACGGACCCGTCTGAAATCGCTGAAAAACTCGGGTATTCCCGCATTGTTGAAGTAGAGGGACTTCGTCTGGGTCTTGTTCATGGTCATCAAGGCTCAAAGGGTACGGAGCAGAATGCGATTCATACCTTTGCAGGCCAACGGGTGGATGCTGTGATCTATGGACATTCACACATTCCGGTGATGCATACCGTAGACAACATGTTGGTATTTAATCCTGGATCGCCTACGGATCGGCGTTTTCAAAAACAATATTCATTCGGGATTATGACGATCGATCAGGGTAAAATACAGGCTGAGCATGTGTTCTTTGACCGGGATTAGAGAAATTTGCGGGTTACTAACTATAAACGTTTAAAAGGCATCTTTGAACAGAAGCGGATTCTGTTTCAGGGGTGTCTTTTTGACTTTATGGTCATTTCATCTCTTGGGAGTTATCTCTGAATGGGGAATGTGCTCTGTTCGTTATCTGTCATTCATCTGTTGGCGTTTTCCCCTATGGTCACGTTCAGTGTGGTGATACAATGCCTTTACGACATGAATTGAATACGTTTACATAAGGAGATGGAACATAGATGAAATTGTCTGTATTCACCGTAGCTACCCCAGATTTGAATGCAGAAGAGTTGGCATCAGCTGCAGCAGCAGCCGGGATCGATGGAATCGAGTGGCGTTTTCGCGGAGTTCCTGAAGAAGCGATATCCGAGGAACCTTCTTACTGGAGAAATAATCGATGCTCGGTAGATCCAAGTCGCTGGGAGGAACAGATTCCTGTTTTCCGTGAAGCGGCGGTAAGCCAAGGTAGAAGATCCATTGCACTCGTACCGTATCTGAACTGTGGAGATCTGTCTGCTACAGAGCAGGCGTTTCAGGCTGCGGCTGGATTGGGAGCATCTATGATGCGTGTGGGGGTTCCCGGATATGATCGCAAGACCAGCTATCCTGAGTTGTATCGTAAAGCCGTTCATTATCTGAGTGAAGTACAGGACCTAGCCAAACAGTACAAGATCAAGGCCCTTGTAGAGACGCATCATCAGACGATTGCACCGACAGCTTCGCTGGCCTATCGACTTGTGCAATCGCTGGACCCGCAGCATGTTGGTGTACTGTACGATCCAGGGAACATGGTACATGAAGGATACGAGAATCATCGGATGGGACTTGAGTTATTGGGCCCTTATCTGGCTCATGTGCATGTGAAGAATGCCGGGTGGTTTGAACCAGAAGGGAAAGATTCGCAAAAGGCTAATGTGACTGAGAAGAGCAGCGGAGTGGCTCTGAATACAGCCTGGAAATGTCACTGGACGCCGTTGACTGAAGGCATGGTGGATTGGGTACAGATGTTCCGGGATCTGAAAGCCGTCGGATATGACGGATACTACGGAATTGAGGACTTTAGTGGTGCCTTGGAATCCAAGGCGATGTTACAGCATTTTGCAGACGTTTTCGCCGAAATTGAGCGTCGTGTGGACGAGGAGGAGCAGTCATGAGTATCGTACGAGTAGCGGTGATTGGTATAGGAAACATGGGAGCAGCACATGCCAGAACGTTGGTGGCTGGAGAAGTACCCGGTGCAGAGCTGGTCGCCGTATGTGATGTAAGAAGAGAGATGGAGAGCTGGGTATCCAGTCATCTTCCGGCAACGGTCACCTATTGGCAGGATGCTGAGCAGATGATGGCTTCGGGTACGATTGATGCAGTCATTATTGCAACGCCGCACTATGATCACCCGGAACAAGCCATTCAGGCGTTCCAGCATGGCTTGCATGTCATGATTGAGAAGCCAGCCGGCGTGTATACGAAACAGGTACGCAAGATGAATGAAGCGGCCGCAGCCAGTGGCAAAGTCTTTTCCATGATGTACAACCAGCGGACCAACCCACTCTACATTAAACTGAGAGACTTAATCGCTTCGGGAGAACTAGGAGAGGTACGGCGCACCAACTGGATTATTACGAACTGGTATCGATCCCAAAGTTACTATGATTCCGGCGGCTGGCGGGCAACTTGGGCAGGTGAGGGTGGCGGTGTACTGATTAACCAAGACCCCCATCAACTGGATCTGTGGCAGTGGACCATCGGCATGATGCCGGTGCGAATGCGTGCTTTCTGTTCGTTTGGCAAGTATCGGAACATTGAAGTGGAAGATGATGTAACAGCTTATGTAGAGTATGAAAATGGAGCAACAGGTGTCTTTGTAACGACTACTGGTGAAGCACCGGGTACGAACCGATTTGAGGTCAACGGAGACCGAGGTAAAATCGTGATCGAAGACGGAAAACTTACGTTCTGGCGACTTCGGGAATCTGAACCTGAATTCAATCAGCGGTTTACCGGAGGTTTTGGACAGCCAGAATGCTGGAAGTGTGAAATCCCGATTACAGGTGTGGAAACGGGGCACCCGGGTCTGATTCGCAACTGGGTTGATGCGATTCGTACAGGCGCACCACTTATTGCTCCCGGTGAGGATGGTATACACGGATTGACATTGTCGAACGCTATGTTGCTGTCCACCTGGACGGATAACTGGGTGGATCTACCGATCGATGAGGATCTGTTCTATGAGCATCTGCAGGAACGCATTGCTGGTTCAACGACGAAGAAAGACAAGGCATTCAGTGGCAGTCAACCTGCTGATCTGAGTCAGACGTTTAAATGAAGACGATTTGTTATATAAGTTGAACTAATCATTTACACGTAACGGAGAGGACAGAAAAAACCTGGAAAGCGAAGCGTTCGCCTTTATCTCCGGATTTTCCCCTTTGGAAAAGGGAATCAAAAAATCTGGGGATAACAGCGATTGGAAGGTTATTCTGTCATCGTAGTGTCTGTGTTAATAATCTCTAGTTCAGCTTATATAGACGAGTTCATTGTAATCAAAATTTTATAATAAGGATGGGATGACATGGCTAAAGACGGGATGTTTTATGCACCAAAAAGTGTTACCAAAGAGGTCGTATGTGGTCCGGGTGAGTTCACGATTGCTGCTGTTGCGCTGGATCACGGGCATATTTACGGCATGGTTGGGGGATTGTTGGAGGCTGGAGCTACCCTCAAGTGGGTATATGATCCAGACCCGGCGAAGGTAGCGGCATTTCAGAAGCAGTTCCCACAGGCTCAAGTTGCTGGATCTGAAGCAGAGGTGCTTGCAGATGATGAGGTGTTGCTGGTGGCAAGTGCAGCGATCACTTCAGATCGTGCGCCGCTTGGCATGAGAGTTCTGGCCGCAGGCAAGGATTATTTTACAGACAAAGCCCCATTTACCACGCTGGAGCAATTAAAGCTTGCACGAGAAGAAGTGAAGCGAACGGGCAAAAAGTATATGGTGTATTACAGTGAACGACTGCATGTAGAAAGTGCGATCTATGCGGGGCAGCTCATTGAACAAGGGGCAATCGGCAAAGTAGTGCAAGTTATGGGTACAGGCCCGCATCGCTTAAATGCCGGAGGAAGACCCGACTGGTTCTTCAAGCATGAGCAGTATGGCGGCATTCTCTGTGATATCGGGAGTCACCAGATCGAACAATTTCTGACGTTTGCATCATGTACGGACGCTGAGGTAGGGTTCAGTCGTGTGCATAACTTCAATCACCCACAGTTCCCGGAACTGGAAGACTTCGGCGAAGCTTCTCTGATTGGTGACAACGGAGCGTCCGGTTACTTCCGAGTGGACTGGTTCACACCGGATGGTCTGGGCACATGGGGCGATGGGCGTACAGTTATTCTGGGAACGGACGGTTATATCGAGCTGCGGAAGTATATCGACATCGCAAGGGAACCTCAGGGGGATCAGGTGTACCTGGTCAATCATGAAGGAGAGTACCGCTATAATGTAAAAGGCAAGGTCGGTTACCCGTTCTTCGGCCAACTCATTCGCGATTGTCTGGACCGGACCGAGACCGCCATGACACAGGAACATGCATTCAAAGCGGCAGAACTCTGCCTGATTGCACAACATAAAGCGATGAGCGAGCGCGTGGTGTGGAGTAGCGGAGCGAAGTAGATATTTTAGGTGAAGGGGAGGAAAGGTTGATTACTGAAGGTTAATGGTAATTCTTCTATTGTTGAGTGAAGAAAGAGCAGCCCAAATGTTAAACTGCATCCAACAGGTTAGTCTCTTCTAACGAATGGAGCAGTTCGCACTGGGGCTGCTTTTTTTGAGTATGTTCGTGACTTCGCAGATGGATTAATATGGGTTATATTATAAGTAGTTCGGATATTCGTTAAAAAGAGAGGTATTTACGAAGTTCGTATATATGATGTTATCGGAAATCATGTGCAAATTTAAAACCCAAAAAGATGGAGGACACTCTTATGTTTTTCGTTAATTCGAGGGCAATAATTGAAAGATATGTTAATAACGAAATTGAAATTGTTGTTCAAGATAGAAACAAACCTGGCGCTCCAAAGAAAATTGAACTTCCAGGTGCAAGGATAGAGATGTATGAATCTTTAACAGCAGCTCTCCGTAGGGAAGTCAAAGAGGAGACTGGACTTGATGTTTATGAGATTGAGGGAGAAGAAAGCAGAATAGATACAAGTGATAGCAGTACGGATTTTGTAGTCGAATGTGTGAAACCGTTTGCTGCATATCAGACAACAATGGGACCAATAGATTCAGTTGGATATTATTTTAGATGTAAAGCAGATGGTGAGTTATTAAATAATGGTGATGATTCAGCGGATGTCAGATGGGTTTCGGTAAATCATCTTGCCAACTTGATGAATAAAGATCCTTTACTATTTTCCGATGTTGACCGTGCAGGGATTAAATACTATCTTAAAGAACATGGAAAAACAATTTAAAGTAGATTCGAAGAAGGCACATGACACCACATAACACAGTATTCACGCTTCGAGCCCTTCGGCCCTCGGTCCACTTGAGGCATTTCGGAGAAGAGGGCTCAGGTGGACACATCTACAAGGCTAAGTGGCAGAGCCACCCAGCACTTTAGTCGCTTTGCCTGACTACTTAAGCAGTTTAAGCCTTTTCGACGTTGTGAATACAAGAACGTTATCGGAAATCAATGCAAACAATATTTGTATTAGGGAAAACGAAAATTGAGGAGGGTCAAACGATGGAGGATAATTCAATGAAAATAGATTATAGTCAATACTTTTGGCAGGATGATAAAGTCAGATTACGTGCAATACATTCAGCAGATTGGAAAGGAGATTATATTAGTAATTTTGATACTCCTGCACGTCGTCTTCTAGAATGTTCGACAGAATTGCCGCCTACTATTGCGGGTTCAAAGAAATTTGCAGAGGAAAATGCTGATTTTTCCTCAACAAATGGAAGAATAATGTTTACTCTTGAGACCTTAGAAGGCGAAAGCATAGGAGGTATCAATCTTAATAGTATTGATGAAAGAAATGGTACGTTCAGTATCGGAATAGTAATCGATAAAGAATATCGTGGTATGAGTTATGGTACAAGAGCGATGAAGATTCTGTTAAGGTACGCATTCCTTGAACGAAGGCTTAATAAATTCAATGACTATGTTCTTGAGGGAAATGAAGCATCTGCAAAGATGATGGAGAATCTCGGATGTATTCAGGAAGGCGTACGGAGACAGGTCGTCTATATCAATGGCAAATTTATGGACTTCATTTTGTATGGATTAACGAAAGACGAATTTGTTGAAAAGCATAAAGAAGAGTTAAACCTCTAGAACTGACTTCCACCGGACAAATGTGAGTTAAAACGAGGAAGGCATTGACATCAGATAACAATATATTCACGCAGCGGCTCCTTACGGAGCCTTGGTCTGCTGGATGGATTTCAGGGAAGTGGACTCAGCAGACACATCCGAATTCGTCGGACGTCGTGAATACAGGAACGTTATATGAAATCAGCGTAAATGCATTGGAAAGGCAAAATTTATATATGACAACAACCATTGGATTAATAAGGCATGGAATAACTGAATGGAACTCTCTCGGTAAGGCACAAGGTATTTCAAATATTCCATTAAATGAGGAAGGATTGGCACAGGCTATAGCAACTGCTAAAAGAGTTTATAGTGAACAATGGGATTTTATTTACTCGAGTGACTTAATAAGGGCTTTGCAAACAGCTGAAGTTATTAGTAATGCATTAGGAATAAATTCGGTAACTACTGATTACCGGTTAAGAGAAATTTACTGTGGTCAAATTGAAGGTACCACCGAAGAAGAGCGAATTATGAAATGGGGAACTGATTGGCGTTTGAAAAGTTTGGGAATGGAGCCTTTTGAGGAAGTTGCAAAACGTGGTATAGACTTTGTTCGAGAAGTCAGTATTAAGTATCCGAATAAACGAATTCTAATAATTAGCCATGGAGTATTAATTGGACTGACACTACAACACTTATTTCCGAAGATCTTTAATAAAACAAATATAAAAAATACATCAATTACGATTATTAAACTGAATGAAAGAGAATGGGAATGCGTTCTATTCAATTGTACAAAGCATCTCGAATAAAAAGAAAGATATTGTTAAGTATCTCTAAGAAGACGATAATATCATATGACAACACATTCACGCATCGTTCCGCAAGAGGGATTTCGGTGGAGTAGATTCAGCGGACAACCCTGCACTACCTAACCGCATCGTGGCCGCCCCTTTGGGGCTTAAGGTAGTGAGGGCTCGTGAATGCATCAACGTTATATGAAAGATACGCAAATGTAAAATATTAAAATATTGAACACGTAGGAGAACTAACATGGACACACTTTATAAATATCGAGCAATAAATGAAAACACATTTAAGATTTTTTCGAGTAGCGAGTTTTGGTATGCAAAGATAGATAGCCTTAATGATCCAAATGAAGGGATGGTTCGAAAGGTATCCAGCCAGTTAGCAGAACAATTTATTAGGAAGACAAAAGAAAACCAGCTTTCTGGCTTTATCTTTAGTAGGGTCTTGGCAAAAGACGCTACTTTCTATGGGTTAAATAAACAAGAAGCAAGAAACTTTGATAAGAGAATTCGTAGTAAAAAAACTTTCGACAAGAAGTACGACTTGATTAATAATTTCTTGAAAGAGAAAACCGGTAGATATTTATCAAACCCCGAAGGGTTCATAAACTCAATCAATGAGAAAATTAATAATGCTGGGATATTAAGTTTAAGTGACAACCCCTTGCAAAGTTTAATGTGGTCACATTATGCGGATAGCCATAGCGGAATAGCTGTTGGGATTAGCGGATACAGTAGTGATTCATACAAGAAAGTTACATATAACGTATCTCCCAATATTCCTGAAGTTAACTTAGAAAAGTACAATGGTGTCTTAAATATGTTTGTAAATCATAATAGCTTTGAAATCGCATTTAATGACCCAGCACTGCAAACCATTTTGTTGACTAAAACTTTAGATTGGGCATATGAATCTGAATGGCGCGGGCTAATGGAAGCTTCCGGAGGTTACCCAATTGATGGCTATATTTCTGAGATTATTTTCGGATTGAGATGTAAAGAGGAACATAGACAAAAAGTTATTTCACTTTTAAAAGACAATAGAATTAATGTAAGTCTAAAAGAAGTATATAAGAAGGAAGATAGTTATGACTTGTATTTAAGAGATTATATGTAGTTTATCAAAGAGGGCGTATCCTTTATATAACACTATATCTACGCTGAGGGGGACAAGCCCCCTTGATCTGCCCGATGCATTTCGGAGAAGTGTGATTTGGCAGACAACCCTACAAGGCTAAGTCCGTTGGACCCGTTCGCGTTGCTCTCTTAAGCCTTTCGGGTTCGTAGATATAACAACGTTATAAGAAATCGGCATAAAGAAATAAAGACATAGGAGGATCAAATGTTACGTTTTATTGATGATGAATTAAAAACACAAACTTATGAGTTATTATCATTTTTTGAGAAGAATCGAATTGAATTTGAATTTTATGATTTGGATAATCCCGAGGATTATGAAGAAGATATTATTATTGATTTGGAATCAAAGATGAATTTTGGTTTGCCCTCATTGCGAGGATTATGCAGAGAGAACTTTAGGTGAAGTCCTTACAATAATAGAGGAAGTAAAAGACTCAAAAATTGTTGATGATTACATCTATATTAGTCCGAGGAGACTATTAATTAGAGTGGACTCGTTAAATAGAGAAAAAATTATTGCCCTTGAAGAAACAGTGGAGGGGGTATTTAATACATCTCTTACTGTTGATAATTAAACTCTTCTTTTTGATTTAGTTAAAGAGCAAACAAATTTTGCAATCGTTGTTACCGTAATGAACAATTACGACAGCTACTTCCCACCGGTGCTTTATGAAGATCTCTTCATTGAAATTACTTCAGAAAGACAGATTACTGAAGAACTTATTGAGGAGTTATCCCAAGCATATATGTTTGAGCTTAGTTCTTCATTAAATATAAAATTATTTTATTCCCCGAGACCTGTATATTTTGAATTGGAGTATGAACTGCAAGAAGGCGAGGAGAAGGCTAGACTTCGACCTTTAGTAGCACGGAGAGGGAATAAGGAACTTTACCAAATTTATAACTCGTGCGCCAGTATAGAGGACCCCGAGATTTTAGTTCTTATGTATACAAAAGTAATAGAGTATGTTTCCCAGACAGTCGTGCGGCGAGAATTACTAGATTCAGTCATGACAAAATTGTACAGCCCTAAAACGTTGAGTCCGGATGCGGGATATGTTCTCGAATTAGAGAAGCTGTTTGATGAGTTGGGAAATTTTAAGAAAGATAAAGAAGCAATTAGACTAACAATCCTCCAAAATATTTAAAGAATCTTAGCAGAATTAATCTTGAGAGTACGAGAGAAGAAAGGAAGCATGCACTTCTAGAATTATCAAACGCAGTTTCAGATACAAGAAATATGATTGCTCATGCAAAGACAAATTATAAAAATAAGGGGTATGAGTGTCCCAAGAGCGAAATGAAAGAGTTCTCAAACTGTTTGAAAATTCTTTCTGATCAGGTTATAAGATGGTTTTCTAGACAACACGATGATTCAAAAGTGATATAAGTTAAAACGGGGGTACTACAACGAAGATGCCGAAATCTTATAACAACGCATTCAACGCGTCGGTCGCTGCCGCTCCCTCTGTCCGCCAGAAGAATTTCGGAGAAGCGGATTCAGCGGACAATCCCTGCGAGGCTAAGTCTTCGACCCGGCCGGCGATCACTTCGTTTGATCGCCGCGGCAACTTAAGCCTCTCGGGTTCGTGAATGCGTGAGACGTTATATGTAATCCCTGCAAGAGCATGAAGATCAAGATCAAATTACCATGGGGTGACTTATATTATGGGATCCAGAATCATGCATTTGATTATCGGCCATAAAATTGCTGAGAGATTGAATATCGAAGACAGAACTTCGTTTTTGCTAGGCAGTATTGCTCCAGATGCTGTTGTTACAAAAGATGAATCTCATTTCTATAGAGGGGAACATCAGAACTTCACAAGACATATAGACTATCGAGAATTTTTAAATAAATATGAATCATATTCAGATAACCTGTATGTGCTTGGATATTTTGCACATTTAATTGCAGATGAACAGTGGATGAAGGGATTTTATATGCCTTGGCTGAGGAATCGAATGGAAGCAGATGTTGGAGTGTATCCACTGTATCATAATGATTTTAAATTATTGAACGGAAAGCTGTTAGAGCACTATGATTTTACTGATGAAATGAGAAATGCAATCAATAATAAAGCTGGTGAAGTCATTGATCTGGATGAGGTAAAGTCTCGTGATGTAATAGAATTCGTTCCTCATGTATTAGGAGATATGGAATATGACGAACAAGTAATAAATGAACCGCTGAAGGTCTTTAGTTTTATACAGATCAAAGGATATATCGAAACATCAGTAAATGTCGGAATAATGAATTTAGAACAATTATTTAAGAAAGAAGAATAGAGAAATTTGGCGATTCAGAGAAGGCAGGGACAACATATAACATAATATTCAAGCTGCGGACATTCGTCCTTGGCCCGGCATTTGCCGGACACTCAGCATACGCTGAGTCGTGAATACAGGAACGTTATAGGAAATCAGCGCAATATGTTAAAAATCAACTAGCACACAATATTAAATGTCTCTAAAAGGGGGATCAATAGTGCAAGGGTATAATGTGCTCATGATTTACAGCAAAGATATGGATAAATTACTTATGTGCAAGCGATCAAGGAATCCATATAAGGGTTTAAGTAATCTTGTTGGCGGTAAAATTGAACACGGAGAATCCGGCATTATGGCGGCATATAGAGAATTATTTGAAGAGACTGGCATATCTAATAAAGATATTATTCTACATCATTTAATGGACTTCAAATACTATATTCAAGAATGTTACGTGGAAGTTTATTTTGGCAAGTTAAATTATCATGTAGACGTCTACGGGGATGAAAATGAATTATACTGGTCCGATTTAAATAAGGATTTTTTCGATATGTCATTGTTTGCAGGTGAGGGTAATATTGGGCATATGATTGAACAAGTTAAGATGAGTAAGGATAAGATTCTTAAAGAAATTACTCTATAAGTTAACAAGGAATAAAAGACCTTTTGCATGTGAATCGAAGAAGGCGCTGACATCCTATAACACAAGTTTCACGCAGCGGACATTCGTCCTTGGTTGGAAGATGTGAATACAATAGAAGTAAATCACCAACACAGACTTCATCCTAAGATAAGAGCTATCTAAGGATGAAGCCCGTCGTGAACCTTTGAACGTTATCCGAAAAAACTTAAATACTTATTAATAACAAAAGTGAAGCGAAAGCTAGATCAGCTTGGATTAGGAGCAGAAGATTATGATGTGGATTGAAATGTCAACAGACGAAACACATGGAGGAAAAGGATGGGGATTTTCTCAATGTCTATGGTCTCCAGCATATAAGATCGTTAAGAACTCTAGAAGACCTTGGCCGTATTGGAATAGCTTGATACGTGTTAAAGAGGGAGACGTTATTTTACATCTTAAAGGTAATGCAGAGCCTGGATTTGTAGGATATTCTATTGCTGAAGCTGATGGCTTTGTTACAGATCTCAGACCGCCTAATCCCGGAAGCCAATGGGATTATGCAGAAAAGTTTAACAGAGTAAATTTAAAAGACTTTGAATTATTTACTGAAAAAATTTTGCTCAGTAAATTATTCAGTCAAAAGGAAAGTCAGCTTAGATACTATTTCAATACAAATAAAATCAAGAAAGGCAATGAAAAAAAACTTTTGTTTTATGTAGTTCAAAACGATAGTTTACGTAGGCAGAATGGAGCTTATTTGTCAGAGTTAGATAGGACATTAAGTGATATTCTATTTGATGAAATTACAAGCTACACAAACGTTAAAGAAACTAATATCAGAAAACAGGTAAAAGCATATGAAAGTCAATCAAGTTTAGCAATTCGAATCGGACAAAATGAATTTTCGAAAAATGTTAAAGAAAACTTTCACAATAAATGTTGCTTTCCTAGTTGCGAAATTAGCGATAAAAACTTTTTGATAGGGTCACATATAGCACGATGGTCGGACAGACCGGAATTAAGAGGAGAAATAGATAACGGTTTGTGTCTTTGTTTAATGCACGATAAAGCTTTTGAAATGGGCTTATTTACTTTAGATAGTGATTTGCTAGTATCAATAAATACTGAGCGCTTAGCCAATTATGGTAATCCAATAAATCGAATAAAAGAATTTAATGGTTATCCTATCAAGCAAGCGCAAACATGCGTTAACACTGATTATTTAGAACATCACTGGACAAGAATTGGTTTTAGACCTTGAACAAAGAAGTATAGCGGTTTCAAAGAAGCCTGTTTCTTCGGATAACATAATATTCACGCTGCGAGCATTCGCTCTTGGTCCGGCCTTCGCCGGACACCCGACATACGTCGGGTCGTGAATACAGGAACGTTAGGTGAAATTTATTGAAAAGGAGAAATAGAATGCATTCAACAAAGCTCCCTCGTAACAGTATTTGTCCTTGTGGAAGTGGTAAAAAATATAAAAAGTGTTGTATAGATATAGATTTCACCTGGATGGAAGATGAAACAGGAAATATTTATAAATCAATACCGTTAACTGAAGAACTAGCAGTATTGCTTGAAAAAAAATCAAAAAGGTTTAAAGATACATTTGGACGGGAACCAGAACCTAACGATCCTGTTTTTTTTGATCAATTTTATATGCATGATACACCAGAGAATATTGATGATGCGATGTTAGAAATAATGGGTTTAGCTAATATAGATGAAGCATTTAAGTATGCATACAAAAAAACAGGAAGAATTGTTACTGAAATCAATAAATCATTAATACCAGATTTAGAGATTAAAGAATGGGTGGAGGCAGTAGATGAATATTATAATCTGCAAGATACTGAAAAAAAATCGGATGATAAACAATCGATAATTGAAAGTTTAATAAGTGAGTTGGAACCATGCGTTATGATTCTAGGTATGATAGTTAAAAGAAGTGGAAGTTTTGATGAAAATTACGAACGAAGGTTTACAGAGAAAGAATATATTCTATTTTGTGTAACAAAAACATTTAAAACAATGAAATCAATTGTAGCTAATACTAAAAAAGGATATATAGAAGATTCATTTGTATTGCTACGAACAATCTATGAGAACTACATAAATTTACTATATATCTCCAATAACCCTTCCGCATTAGAAAATCTAATCGCAATACAAATAGGTATTAAATCAGGAACCCACGAATATGGAATTAACAAAAAGGGGCAAATTGATAAGAGGAAAATTATAGACAATAAGACTGGAAAAGAATATCTAGGGCATATCAGTAATTATGCTATGGTTAATTCGAGCAAATACTCAATTGACGTTGAAATATTTGACAGATTGTACGAATTTCTTTCTAGTTTCACTCATCCAGATCTTAAAATAGCCAGTCATTATATGAATGATGATGGATTTGATCCTAATAATGGTCAATTTTCTATTGAAGACAACATAATATTAAGTTTATTTGTTTGCTCGTTTATTTTTGATGAGCTTCTTTTAGTTAATAATATTGGAAGAGAGTTGGTTAATGATATTGCTATATACCTTAAGAAATTGAAAGCGAAATTACTAAAACTCGAAGAGCTTAATTTGCACAAGTCATTATCAAACCCGCTTATAGAAAGAACAAAATTTTTACTTGAACGTTACTTACAATAAACATCGCCTGACATCATATCTACACATCGGAGCCTATCGGTTCCTCGGTCCGCTCGAAGGAGAGTTGGAAGGAAGTTGAATCAGGAGGACAAACTACTCCGACTTAAGACCCACGTCGGGTCTTAAGTCGGAGGGACGCCGTAGATACAGAAACGTTAGGCGAAATTAATTTGGAAGGTAGAGAGAAATGAATAAAGAAAATGAAAGAGCAAGAATACTTGAAATAATTTTTGTGGTTGCCTTTTTTATACTGGTCTCAACAGTTGTCTGGTATTTATTAAAAAACATTAGCGCGCCTCAAGAGATTAATTACAACAGGTTTAATGGAGATGCCCAAGCAATAATGGCAGCAACTGATAATGCTATAAATAAGATATATAATATTTTGGTTATTAGCACCGTTTTTTTCACAATTCTTGTAGCCTCAGTTTCAGTTTTTCAGTTCATTAAAATGAAAGATGTGGACAAGCTAAAAAGGGAATTGAAAAGTGAAATAACTAAAAATAAAAAATCAATCAAAAAAAGACTCGAAAATTATGATTTAGAAGTAGAAACTTTAGCTCAAAAGTATTCAGAGAAAACAATAGAGCTTGAGAAGAATAGTGAGATGTTAATACAAAACTTAAGAAAAACGATAGATCTTCAAATTAAACAGCTAACTGATAAAAGTGTTAAATTGGATATAGATACTACCTATCTAAAAATAGTAGAACTTCGTAATAAGACGAGTTACAACATTCTAGAACTAAAAAAACACTATGATAATATTATAGATCTTTTGAAAATGTATCCAGAAGTAAAAGAGTTGCCTTTCAAAGAAAAAGTTTTTTTAGACACAGCTTATTTCTATTCAAATTCATTATCATTTATAGAATCTTATGAAATTTATGAGATAGCGAAAAACTTAATAAGTGAGGTCCTTAAAACAACAGAAGACATCTTTATAGAATCAAATGCAAATAGGTTGATGGCAGATCTTGAGATGAGATATCATCCGAATGAATCAAGAGAAATACCCTATTTAGAAAGTGTAGTGGAACAAAATAATTATGATCTTGAAGCAACTCTTCTTCTAATGATTTCGTATGATAAACGTTTTTCTGATGAAGATCCTAACAAAATGTTGCTTCTAGCAAAACAAGCTATTGATCTAACAGAAGACGAAGCCCGAAAAGAAATTTGTAATTTAGTAAAAGAAAACTTATTGAAAAATATAGTTAACTCAGAAATGAGAGATGAGTTTCAAGAATTAATTAAATTTTCTGAATAATCGATTTCAAGGCTCTAAATATAAAAGTTAATTTCGCCTAACATATTCACGCTGCGGTCGTGAGCCCTTGGTCCGGTGTACGTCGGACACCCAGCATACGCTGGGTCGTGAATACAGGAACGTTAGGCGAAAAGCTCATAGTAGATAATAATAAAGGGGATTACATAATGGAGTATGGTATTATCCGCATGAAAGATGTATTTCCACGTGATAATGATGTTGCTAAGTGGGTAGTTGGTTTAGCGGTCATATATAATGACTTAATCTTTCTAAAGAAGAAATTATTCCAAACTTCAGATGTGATTTCGGACTTGATATCAGAAGCCCCATCTATTCTTAAAATTCTCATTTCTTCCCTAAGAGAAGCTATTTTCTATCTTGAGGAGTCAGAAAAATCAGTACAAATAAGGTCATATATTAATTCTTTACCGGAGCATTTAATCCAGATGCATATGAGTCTTAAACTGCTATTTAGAAACGGTGAAAAAGCAGATCTGTTACAAAAATTTTCAAACACAAGAAACATAACGTACCATTACTCTAAACCTCAAAAGAACGAACTGTCAGAAGCATTAGAAGCGTTAAGTAATGAAATTATATTTTACGATGAGAGAGACCAAAAGTTTTTGTTTGCAGAGCACGTAAGAAATACAATTTTATTAATATCTTTATTTTCGTCTAATGAAATCAAATTAGAACAAGAGTTGCCCATATCAGAAATAATAATAAGTATTAAAGAAACTATAGAGACCTTCATTGATTTTTCTAACAAGGTAAGTAAACACTACTTGAAAGATTTTGTTAAGTAATTCATTGAGGCATCGCCTAACATAATATTCACGCTGTGGCTCCTGTGGAGCCTTGGTCTGCTAGATGGATTTCGGAGAGGAATTTCAGCAGACAACCCTTCTCGGGCTCGTGAATACAGAACGTTATCTGCAATTCGTAAAAATCAAATTTAACAAAAGGAGAAAACATGAAGCCAGAAATTTTAATAAGTATTATAAGCCTTGGTATAGCCTTAGTTACAGTAGTATCAAATAGTGTGATTTCAATTATTTCTAAAAGGTATGACTACAAGTCATCTATACTTCAAATTACGCTTGACTCTGCTTATAAAGAATATGAGTTTAGAGCAAATAGTGAGTTACAAAAAGCTAAAGAAGAAAATAGAGAACCTCATGTGCTATCCTCTACAGAATATTTGATTTTTTATTCAAACATCGCAAAATTATTAAGCAAAAAGAAAATCACTGAAACAGATATCATAGAAACTTTAAAAACCAATAAAGAAACAATTGACGCTTATTATAAGAATAAAGATAGTTTTAGACCGGAATATCATAAAAAAGAAACATAATAGACTAAACCATGAGGCGATAAAGCACGAACAACAGATAACAATATATTCACGCTGTGGACATTCGTCCTTGGTCCGGCATGCACTGGGTCGTGAATACAGGAACGTTATAAGAAATTGCGCAAAAGATATATCGAATTAAAAGGAGATACCATGGCAGATGCACAGTGGCTAGGAAATGCAATTACGGCTTTAGCAACAATTTCTGCTTCAGCACTGACTTTTTATGGTGCGTATATGATTAGCAAAAACAATCAAAAAAATGATAATAGTAAGTTTCAAAAACAAATTGAATGGGAAAGGGAAAAGCTAGAAAAGGAAGTTAACAGAAAAGAGTATATAGATAAGCTGAAAATTTATAATAAAATTCTTAAAGTAGATGGAGAAGTTATGATTGTTACTTCATATCCAGAGGAATTTGATTTTAATAATTATCATGAGAAAGTAAGACCCCTATTATTCGAAGATTTTCATTTAATAGATCAAGATATCAAAGTTATAGTTAGAGAAATTGATGGGATTATTGCTCTCTGTAACTTTTATGAAGAGGTTCAGAAAGAACATAATGAAAAACTAATGAAATTGTACTTTAAACTCATTGAAAAAATCGATAATCATTATAAAAGATAAGAAAATCATTTTAATCAAGTATGAAGATTAATTCGGGGAAGGAGCAACATCTTATAACATTATATTCACGTTGCGGATCGGCTATCGCCGCTATTTGGTCCGCTAGAGGGTATTGGCAGAGAGGCTAATTCAACGGACACATCGATCTCCCTAAGATAAGAGCTATCTAAGGGGGATCGATGTCGTGAATAAAGGAACGTTAGCAGAAATCAGGGGAATGCTTAATTAAATTATAATGATTAGATAAACTATTAGTTAAGGACGGTGATTTCAATGAGTAGCTTGTTATTAACTTCTTGTGGTTTTTATACTGATGATATTAAAAATCAATTTCTGGATTTTATTGATGGAGATATTTCTCAATTAAAAGTCTCAATTATTACAACAGCATCCCCTAGAAAAGAAACTAATAGATATGCACAAAGAGCAATGCAAGAGTTTAAGGATATGGGATTTCAGCATATCAATTTTGTAGATATTGAATTTGATGACCCGCAAATTCTCTTACATAGAGATGTTATATATATTAATGGTGGAAATCCATTTACACTATTGTATTACGCTAAGAAAAGTGGTGCTGATGAAATTATCAGAACACTGGCCGCACAGAATGTAATTATAGTTGGAGTAAGTGCAGGAACGTTATTACTGGGGCCGAATATTAACATTGTCGATTTCTTTACTCCACAGATGAACACAATGAATTTAACGGATTTTAAGGCATTAGGTGTAACAGACAAGCTTATTTTTCCTCACTATGATAGAGAGGACATATTTAAAGATAGTACTAATAAAACAATCGAAGAGAGAATAGTAGAATTTGAATGCAATGAGAAATGTAAGGTGACAAGGCTTAAAGATGAAGAATATATCTCAATCTTAATGAACCAAGCACATTGAAAGTGATAAATTCATTGAAAGTAGCTCGAAGAAGACCCTAAAATCTTGCCAACACCGTATTCACGCTGCGGGGCTACGCCTCTTGGTCTGCCAGTGGGGGGTCGAGGAAGTGGTATCCAGCAGACAACTCCTGTGAGGATAAGTCTTCGACCCAGTCGCTCCATTAAGTCTCTCGGGTTCGTGAATACAACAACGGTAGATAAAATAACGAAGAAGTTTATATTGGGAGTTGATTCATTGAAGTATTCAACTGTAGTTCTTGACTTGGACGGAACATTATTAAATTCAAAAAAAGAAGTATCTAAGAGAAACGTAGATGCGATCTTATCTTGTTATCAGAAAGGAATGAGAATAATATTTGCAACAGCTCGACCGCCCAGGGCGGTTAATTGGTTGCTTCCACAAGGATTAGTAGATATCGGGGCTTTTGTATATTACAACGGAGCTCAAGTGATATGTAAGGAAACCAAGATAGAAATTAATGAATCAATCCCTGCTAATGTAACTACAGAAATTCTTGATTACTGTTTGAAGTGTGACCCTCAAATTGAACTGACTATTGAAGTGAAGGATGAGTGGTTTAGTTTAAGAGAGCTTGATTATATGAGCTCAATGAACACACAATCAAACCCCATAGTAAAACCCTTAAAAGAATTAAAGCAATATGATGCTACGAAGATACTTCTGACTGGCAATAATCACAATTCTGGATTGTTTGAAAAATTCGAGGGTAGAGTGAATATACTAATTACGGATAATAATAAATTAGTACAAATCATGCCTCTTCTGGCATCTAAGGAAATGGCAATTACTAAACTCTGTGAATTATATAATGTAGAATTGGATTCCGTTATTGTATTTGGTGATGATCATAATGATGTAGGCCTCTTTAAGATGGCGGGATATTCTATTGCTATGGGAAATGCGATTAGGGAATTGAAGGAAATCGCTGATGAAATAACCGTTAATAATGATGAAAACGGTGTTGCTGTAAGTCTAGAAAGATTTTGTGGGTAACTCAAGGTTACTTTATCTAACAGTACATTCATACACCGTCGCACTTGCTCCTCGGTCGCCAAGAAGGATATCGGAGAAGTTGATTAAGGCGACACATTCAATCAGCTAAGTCTATTAACTCGTTCCCTACGGTAAGCTGCTTGAACGTCAGGAATACAACAACGTTAGCCGAAAGAAGTTCTTATTTTAGGAGGAGTCTATATGATATTAGAAAAAGTTATAAATAGAATTGCAATACAAAGTGAATATAAGGATTTGGTTGATAAGTATAAAGATCATATACTTAACGAATTTAAAGGTAAGATTCATAGCATTTATATGTGTGGCTCGATTCCAAAAGGAACAGCTCAACCTTTTAAGTCAGATGCAGACTTTACTATTGTATGTGCAAATCCCGAAGATATTGATTACGAAAGATTGTCAATGATTAAAGACAGGCTTTTGGAAGAATATCCATTCGTCACTAAGATGGATACGATCATTTGCTCGATTGATGATGTATTAAGTAGACCGAATGATTGGGGTTTTTGGATTAAGATCATTTGTGTTTGCATACATGGGGAGGACATTGGTGAAAAAGTACCCCCGATCATAATTTCTCCAGAATTCATTTTAGACTTAAATACAGATACCAAGGAGGAAGTAGATCGTGTACATCGTTCACTTTCTAATGTTAGTGATCACTCAATGAAAACTAGATATATTAAAGGTTACTCTAAGAGATTAATTCGTGCATTATATTCTTTGGTTTTAGAAGATACAGGGGTATGGGAAGATGAAATCATTAAGATGAAGAATGCCATATTAAACTATTGTGAGATTAACTCCGCTTTAGTTGAGTATCTATATGCTTGTTACTTGGATAGTAGCAATATACTTGTTGAAGAGTTTCTGAGAATTGCAGATGAAGTATAATGGCTGCTTCCAGAAATTCATTTGGCTAACAATATATTAACGATCGTAATCACCTTGAGAAGCGAGTGACCACATCCAGTCCCTAAGCCCGTCGGGACATCGCCAATACAAAACGTTATCTGAAACTAGCAAGATTGAAAGGAGAAAATAATACTTGGGTTGTATGAAGCACATTTACCAGTGAGTAACTTACATCAATCTATTGAATTTTATTCTAAATTAGGATTAGAGCTGGCCTGGAGAGATGAAGATACAGCGTTCTTCTGGATTGAAAAAGAAAAGAGTTGGGTCGGTCTATGGCAGGGCAAAGAGCATAAAACTTCTTATCATCCATCATTAAGGCATATAGCATTTCGAGTGAGTTATGAAGATCTTCGAGACAGTGTGAAATGGCTTCAAACCATTGAAATAGAGCCTGTCCCATTTGGAAAAAGAGATTCAATAGATCCATTTGTTAGGCCTAATCAGGGAAATGCTTCAGTCTACTTCAATGATCCAGATGGAAATAGTTTAGAATTAATGTGTTTTGTAAGTGTCCCTGAAAACTTGAAGAATATATCCAATAAATTATCAATAGAAGAATGGGAAGATCTTTTGAAAGAAAAAAACTAAAGAATGTATTGGGGTATTTAAAAGAAGTATCAGCATCAGATAACATAATATTCACGCTGCGGCTCCTTCGGAGTCTTGGTCTTCTGGATGAAAGCGCTTCAGAATAAGCATTCAACTACGTTGAACGTAAGAACACAGAAACGTAGGCGAAATAATTGCTAGTGGAAGGAGATTTAAATGCATATTAGAGGAATAATTCTTGAAGGATACTCAAATGCTGGGAAGACTTCAGTATTAAAAGCAATTAAACGTTATCAATCACAAGAAGAATCCTCAGAACGGAGCGTAGTTATTCTTGGAGAACATTATTCTCAAATTTTGAATAATAAACATGGAGAATATGTAAGTCTAACCCGAGAAGGACACATTGAGTTACTTAGAGAGCGGGTTGAAATGCTAAAGAAACTTAACGAATGGGCAATTCAACTTGGTCCTGCATCTAGAGGATCTAGGGGACTATTTTATGTTCTGGAGAGGTTTCACTTAAATCATAGAGCTGCATTTGTAGATTCGGATTTGGATGAGATAAATAAAATAGAAGAACAGCTTGAGTCTTTAAACGCTAGGTGTATTTTGCTTACAATCTCGCCCGAAGTCGTAGAAGAAAGAATTAAAAGTAGACAACCAGAAGAATGGATCTATAAAACAGAAGAAGAAGTAAGATCGTCGGTAAGTGAATTATTAAGAATTCAAAATGTATTAAGACATCAAGCTCAAATCTCAAGAGTGCCAACAATAGAAATCAATACAGATGGTAAGGATTGGGATGAGTATGTAAGGGTAATCATGGAGGGCAACGACATCGCCTAACCAGATGTTCAAGCATCGTCGCTAGTGCTCCTCGGTCTGGTAGAAGTTATAAGCAGGAGAATGTATTTAGCCAGACGTATCAGGCATTGGCCGGTGGTCGTGAACACAAAATGTTAGATTAAATCAGTTAAAATCAATATCAATATGAGGTGCGTAATAGATCGTAAGATTATTCAAACCGCAAAAGAGATAGCAATAAGAATTATTCGGGAAGCAGGTCTAATCTCTAAAGAGAAGTTTGATAACTTTGTTGAACTGAGATCTAAAGATGAATTTGGCGATGTGGTTACTGAAGTAGATCATATCTGTGAAGAAATCATCATCAAACAAATACAAGACGTATTTCCAGATCATCAGATACACAGTGAAGAGGCAGGACTTATCGGAACTAAGCACGATTGGTTATGGTTAATTGATCCTTTAGATGGAACTAATAATTTTGCGATTGGTTTACCTGTTTTTGCGATATCAATTACCTTAATGTACAAAAGAGAGCCTGTTCTTGGAGTTGTCTATGAACCTCTAACAGAACGTTTATTTGTATCTGTTATTGGTGAAGGGACAAGCTGCAATAATCGACAAATACAAATTAAGAGTAACCCGAATATTTTCAAAGGAAATATAGGTTGGATTCAAGGTCACAGAGTACAAAACGACCCACAAGCAGTAAAACTAAGACAACACATTGATATTAGATTTAAACGAATGTTAAGATTGTGGGCTCCAACGCTTCAATGGTGTATGTTGGCCAAAGGAGATATTGATGGAATTGTTCTGTACAATTCTGAAGGTTATGACTTGTATTCAGGTATCTTAATGGTTAAGGAAGCAGGGGGGCTTGTTATAGATTTTGAAGGAAATAAGTTTAATGGAATGAAAGAAGAACCTTATTTAATTGCATGTCACCCAGACCACAAAGAAGAATTATTGCAAATTGTAAGAGAAGGATTGAGTTAACGCTAGAAGCAACTGATTTCAAATACCATTATATTCACGCTTCGGAGCTTGACAGCTCCTCGATCGGCAGGGAAGAGAATCAGCGGACACATCCGTACGACTAAGCGCCTCGCGGCCGCTCCCATTGGTCTCTTAAGTTGGTGGGAGGATCGTGGATACAGTAACGTTATGTGTCATTAAAGGAGATAATTTATGAAAGGTAAGATACTCTTATTATTATTTATTACAATAGTGTTTTCATCTTGCCAAAATAGTAGTCAATCGACTACCTTGAACAGCGAAACTAAATCAAAAATGAATTCTGAACTGCCTCCTGATGAAGTGAGTACAGGTAATGGAACAGAACCGAAAGAAATAACTGAAGGTCGATCAGATGCTTCTAACAATGAAGTGTTATCCATGAGCATTGGGAACTATGAATTGAAAGGAGAATTTTATGATGAAATGCTTCGAAATCCTATAGATCATGATTATGAAGTGGAATTTAATGAGGCTCAAAATTCAAAAGAGATTATTACAACAATGGGATGGGGGGCGTTGGAAAGCAAATATACAGAGATTTGGGATAAAGAGTTGAATCAAATATATAAAAAGCTTAGTTTTAAGTTGGATAGAGAACCAAGAGAAGCACTAATTGAATCGCAGAAAGAATGGTTACAGTATCACTTAAGGGAAACAAAATTTGTAGAGAAGACATTTATTAATAATGGTTACCTAGGATCACAAGGATTGGTAAGCCTAGGCACGGTTATACGGGAGAGAATTAGGGAAAGAACAATGCAATTATTTGAATATCGATATTTGTTAGATGGTGAAGTTGAGTTTTTATACCAAAGTAAAAAATAAATAGAGTTGGAATCTTTATTACAGGTTTTAGGTGATGCTTGGAAGAGAGTAACGGGCATAACTGTATTCAAGTTGCGGGGATACCACGCCTTGGTCGCCTGCGAAGTTTCGATGAAGTGCATTGAAAAAACAAAAAAGGAGTTAGATGCAAACATGGAATTAAAACTTGTCCGAGTAAATTCTGAAGATAAAAGTATACTAATCAATTTATATGAATTGTACGAGTATGATTTCAGTAAATATACAGGTCGAGATATAGATAGAAACGGAAAATTTGAAGTAAACATAGATTATTATTGGGAAGGCGACGAAAGATGGAATCCATTTTTTATAGAAGTAGCAGGTATAATCGTTGGTTTTATAGTAGTCCTTTTTGAGAATATGGATACTGATCCAGATCCGACGCATGTGATATACGATTTTATGGTTTTACAGAAATACAGAAGATCAGGTATAGGTCGTAAAGCAGCGTTAGAAGCATTTAAGATGTACAAAGCGAATTGGAAGATTTCGCAAATGGAGAGCAATCTTCCGGCAAGGACATTTTGGAGAAGTGTAATAGAAGGTTTTAAAGGAACTAATTACACTGAACACTATGTACAAGATCGAAAAAAATATATACAGGAATTTAGTACAAGAAATTAAAAGCATTTAATGAGGACTAATTTAGTACGGCATCGCCTACCATCATATTTACCTGCGGACCGGCTAGTACCTATCCTAGGTCCGCCCGAGGCATTCCAAGGAAGTGGACCGACAGGGTTCGTGAATACGTGTAAGTTATACAACAGAATCAAAAACAATAGAAAAAGAGGGTCATATAACCCTCTAAATACTAGAATTCTGCAATTACAAAATAGTTGTAGGGCATCTTTGAAACCTTGTATGTAGATACTTCTTTCTAGGGTGGATTGGAGTGAGATTTGTGCGTCTTCGTAAAGAAAAACTGTATGTTGAAGTTGATCGGGCAAAGCATCACGAAGTGTCTAAAATATTCATCTGTCTCAGCAGAAAGCTGAGTGTATTCTCTATGACACTCCAAAAGCTTAGTATAGAGCAATTCTAAACGTATTCTTATCAGTGGTTTTGTTGATGATTACTAATATGAAAGATAAGATAGAATTACGGAGGGGAAAAGATGAACATAATCAAGTGTAATATACGAGAACTCATGGCAGAACATCGAATAGATGATATAACAGAATTGATGGTAAAATCGGGCATAAGTCGGAATTCAATCAATAAGCTCTATAGGGAAACAAATATAGAAACAACAAAGTTGGAAACTTTATTCAAGCTATGCGATACATTTAACTGTAAATTATCTGATTTGATTGAATACGTACCAGGAGAAAATAAATAGTGAAGGTCGATTTGCGAAGCGATTCAGTCCTACAACATAATATACAAGTAGTGGCGCCTTCTGAGCCTTGGTCTGGGGATGGATTTCGAGAAGGAATTCAGCAGGCAACCTCTTTGGAGTTCATGAATACAGAAAATTTATATGAAATTATGAATAAAAGGAGAAACCAAAATGATTTTAGAAATATCTGTGGATGAAAGAATATTAAAGATAGATGTTTCACCGAAAATGGTTTATGAATCTAATGGAACACTTTATGAGTTTCCTCATTTAGAATTTAATGAAGACTACCCACCAATTTATCATACAATCTCTGTTGTAGTTTCAATGGAACAAATCGATATGGAATGTACATTGGACGCAAGAGGTAGAAAATCAATTGAAAGAAAAATATTATTTTGAAAAAAATGAGGATCAAATAGTTGTTGCTAGATTAGAAGTGACGGAATTTCCAAATGAATGGAAAGAAGAAATGAGGGGTTCTTGGTTTTGTTGGCTTGATGTACTAGACGGAGATTATGCAGTAATTGGTGAACGAGCTGATAGAATTGTAAATGAAGATATATATGGAGAAGTTTTGGAATACGGGAACTTATATTACATACAGAGATTAGACGTACATCCGGAATTTAGAGGGCAAGAGGTAGGTTTAAAATTAATTCAACATACTTTTAAATACATGCTCAGAAATGCGAATGGAATTGTATTCGTGATTGCAAAACCAATGAAATCAAAACTATCAAAGAAGTCTGATGTTTTTAGAAGTTCAATTAGATTATCAAATTACTATAAGAGATGTGGTTTTAAGAGGATTAGAGATGGAAGTACTAAATCAATTGTTATGGAAGCTTGTATAGAAGAATTGCATTTGGACAGTTAATACTTCATTTATCATTTTATCCTCGCATCGAATCCTGAAGGTTCCTCGATCCGCGAGAAGAAATTTTGAAAAGTAGAATCAGTGGTCAACTGACTAACCCCATAGCGGTCGGCTCATGACGGAGCGTTAAGTCGGTGATACGTCGTAGATACTAGAACGTTATATGACAGTACGATGATAGAATTTTAATGGAGGGATCTTGAGGATGACAAATAAAGAATACAAAGAACTAGTAGAAGCTAAGTACGGTAAGTCCTTAAAAGAAGTAATGTCTGAATTGTGTGTAGATAGAAGTTTAAATAAATGGGACGGAGCTAAAATATTAGGAGTGCCAGAAAAAACATTTGTTGCTTGGAGAACTCAATTTCGTTTCGGTCCTGATCAGTTAAAGTATGATCGTGCTGTGAAGGTAAGAAATGAAACGATCAGTACATATAAAGAGCAACTACAAAACACTAATATACAAAGAAAATTTAAACACAATAAAGAGAGTTCTTTAAAAGGTTTCCGAGAGTTAATGGAAAGGAAATTGGAACTAGAAAAACTAAGAAGGTCGTTAATAGAAGAAAAGGACTCACTGGGGGACATGTCAGTTCTATTAAAAATTGCAACGATTGAAAGTGTACTGGAATATCTAAACGAATATGAGCAACATAACGAGAACATAGAAAATCGATTTATTAAAGAAGTAGAAATGATGGAACTATTTTTAAATAGAGAAGACAAATATTAATAAATCATGTACCCATATATAACATAATATACACGCGGCGGGCATACGCCCTTGATCTGACAATAGCCGAACGCTTAGAAGAATGCACTTACATACTATAATGCCATATTCATGCATCGGGCATACCCCTCGGTCCGGCAGGAGTTAGAAGTGGGATTCGGGGAAGTATTTTCAATAATAGGGAAGCGGAAGCAGCCGGACACATCCGCACCTACTAATCGCATCGCGGCCGGACCCTGGCGGGTCCTTAAGTCGGTGGGAGGTTGTGGATACAGGAACGTTAGCTGAAAGAGCTCAAATTATATTTATGTGGGCTAATTGCATAGAAGCTGGGGGGACATATTAATGATTAGAACAGTTTCACTTTGTGTTATCCGAAGAGGGGAAGAACTACTGTTAGAAGAGTTTTTTGATGAGGATGTAGGCATAACTTATTATCGACCTATAGGGGGGACCGTTGAATATGGAGAAAGTAGTAAAATCACCGTAATTCGTGAAGTCAAAGAAGAAATTGATGCAGATATTTCAGAACCTATCTTGATTGGTATTATTGAGAATATATTCAACTACCAGGATCAAATTGGGCATGAAAATGATTTTATTTATGAGGCTGAACTTAACTTATGAATAGATCACTTTACGATTTGGAAGAAATAGATGGTATAGAAGGAAGTAAACCCTATAAAGCAGTATGGAAACCACTAAATTATTTTAAGGGGAATTTGACAGTAAAACTGGTACCAGATGGGTTACTAGAGTTGCTTCAAGACGGAACAGATGGGAGATATATTAAACACTTAAGTAAACGATAGCTTGAGGGATTTGAAGAAGATGGGGCTTATAACAACGTATTCACTCTGCGTGCTAACACCTTAAGCCCGGCCGAAGTTATGAGTAGGGAAGTGAGAACAGCCGGACAGCCATGCGAACATAAGTCTGGGAACCCGTTCGCTTCGGTCACTTAAGACTCTCGAGTCGTGAATAAAGAATAAATTTATTCGAAAGATGGTGAAATGATGAGTGTTATAAATACTGAATCCGTACAAAACGAAATTATAAAAGATATCGAAACAAAATATGGATGGATTGTACATGCAGTTGAATCAAACTATTTGGGTTATGGTAATTTAAAGTGGATTATGACAACTAATATTGGGCCCATCTTTGTTAAACAATATTGCAAGATAAGGTATCGACGCGGATTAGATGGGGTTCGAGACGCACTGAAGTATCAACATCTTATGCATCTTGATGGAATTCCTTGTCAGCCAGTATATAGTTTCAACAGTGAATATATTCATACCACATTTTCCGGCGAGGATTATATGATTTCTGGTTTTAGCACAGGGAATTTAATAAAAGCAGGGCAATTAAACAGTCTTCAGATGTATAGTCTTGGTGAAGCTACTGGTCGTATGCATATGTGGATGAAAACACATATGCCGAAATTACCATACTTACAGTGGGAGTTACCTTCAAAGGCAGAGATGTTTGAAAAGATACAAGCAAATCTAAATGAAATGAAAAAAATGACTAATCAAAGATACATAGAAGCTATAGAGAATCAAAGAATTATTCTTAAAGAATTAGATTTGGATATATTTAATGAGTGTGCTAAAGGATGGGCGCATTGGGATATGCATGTCGACAATTTATTATTTCACGAAGATAGGCTAGAAGATATTTTAGATTTTGATAGACTACACTACGTATACTCAGATTTCGACATTTCCCGCGCAATACTCTCAAGTGCACTTTTAGATGACGGGAAATTAAATGTTGAGTCAACTAGGGCATATATTGATGGTTATAGAATTCATACTAACCTTACGATAGAACAGTTGGTACTATCGATTAAATTAACTTGGTACAAAGAGTTTAAGTGGGTACATGAAAAGTATAGTCAAGATAAAGCAATGAGTCGGTTTATCGAAGAAGTGATTTGGATAGGGAATGAGTGGGAGAATCTCGAAGAGATATTCACAACTATTTTTAAATAATCCTTGTGGGTTAATTCGGACTAGTCAGCGCCAGCCCTGTGAGGTTAAATCCGTCGGACCCGGAGCGATATATCTTACGCCTCTCGGGTTCTTAGATACAGGAATGTTATCGGAAATATTCGTAAATACTTTATTTTTTGGGGGCATCTCAAGGATGAGTAAAAAAACAATAATTATTGAAGATTACAAAAATGAATGGCCTGAAATGTTTTCTGATCTGAAATCCATCATAGAACAAAGAATCGGGGATCTAGTACTTAGAATTGAGCACGTTGGTAGTACCGCAGTACCTGGACTAGTGGCAAAACCTATTTTAGATATTGATGTAGTAATTGATTCTATGGACTTGCTTCCAGATGTAATTCAAGGGTTAGAAAGTTTAGGTTACTATCATGAAGGGAATTTGGGTGTTGAGAACAGAGAAGCTTTTGCAAGAAAAGATGCAAATGTTCCTTATAGTATAGTAAAAATACAGAGACCTGAACATCATTTATATGTTTGTAATAAAGAGAGCAAAGAGTTATTAAGACATATATCGTTCAGAGATGCATTAATTAGCAATCCCGAATTTGTAGTCGAATATGCCAATCTAAAGAAAGAACTTGCTATTAAATATAGAGAAAATCGTCAGTCTTATACGGATGGGAAGACCGAATTTGTAAATAAAGTACTTAATGAATATGGAAAGAACTTGTAGGTTGCTCAATGGGACTAAAACATCCGATAGCAAATTAACCACGCTGCGGGGTTAACGCCTCTTGGTCTGCCAGAGATCTTTCGAGGAAGTCGTATCAGACATACAACTCCTATGATGCTAGGTCTTCGACCCAGTCGCTGGTGCTCTTTAAGCTCTCGGGTTTGTGAATAAAACAACGTTATCGAAAATCTCACAAAGGATATGAAAACGTGAATACTAAAGATTTTAGAAAGTTAATCAGGGTGTATTTTGCTCCAAAACTACATGAGGTTGGGTTTATGGGTACCGATCATCATTTTGTTAAGACAACTGATAATCACTTTATTTACACTCTGGTGATTCAGACAGATAAATCCGGTGGATCTTGTGTTATGGAGATGGGGGTGCATCTAGATTTTCTCCCTAATTCTATTGGTGAATTTAAGTCTTTAAATGAAATCACGACCTATGATTGTGAATTCAGAAAACGTCTTGATAAAAAATCAATTTCATTGGCTGAGATAATAGCTAGATCTAAGAAGATTGAAGATTTTGGAGCTCCACTTGATTTAAGGTTGGTTTTGTTAATTGCACGAACGCATAAATTTCTAGGTAATGATAGGGACGCGAAAGAATATGCTCAATGGGGATTAATCAATATTGGGAAAGCAACAGGACTCATTAAGGACTTTGAGGCCATAGGTCGAGGGAGTTTGTGAGACATCATATCCGTGCTTCGGCGCCTAGAGGCTCCTCGGTCTGCCGAAGGGGAATGGCGGGGAAGTGTATCCAGCGGACACCACCGTACCGCTAACCGCATCGCGGTCGCTCCCATTGGTCGCTTAAATCGGTGAGATGTCGTAGATTCAGTAACGTTAAATACATTCAGAACAATATAAAAGCTATTGTGAAAGGAACTTTAAAGAAGTGAACCCATTTCCCAAAGACTATGAATTAGTCGAGTTATTCGAGTCAGAACCTAAAGTTTTTGATGAAGAAGTGCCATGGTATTATAATAATTTGTTCTTTTCACTGAAAAGGAATGATGTTACTCTAGTATGTTTGCTTCAACCAGCTTATGGATCTTTATTGTTACATCTTAAGGTGAATAATAGCTCTATCTATGATCTTAGTTTTGAAAATGTGGTTGGAATGGAAATAGAAAAATCTAATACAAAGGAAATATTAAAGATTATACTAAATGATGAAGATACTATAAAAACCTTATTATTAGAAACCAAGCCAAATATCTACTTGATGTCTACAACGGATAAGAGCTTTAGAATGTAACTCGATGATGTCGACAACAGCAGGAAACATTGTTTTCACCTATCGGACCTATCCGTTCCTTGGGTCGCCAGAACGTAAGGAACCAGGAGGCAGTGTCAGGCGATCAACCATGCACTGGCTAAGTGGCGGAGCCACTCGGCCTACCGACCTTAAGCCATTGAGGCGTCGTGAATGCACGAACGTTATGCGAAAGCCAGAAGAACGTATAAACCATGAAAATCAAAGGATGAAAGAAATGAGTAAGAAGACATATCTTGTGAATATAGCTTATCTAATTGACTTAACTGACGAAGAATATAAAGAAATCGATGGGGACTTGACTCCTGTACTAGAAAATGAAATTACAATAAGGAGAGATTTGAAATTACATTGGGAGAGCACTTCCTCTGTATATCTCGATCCAGAAGCAATGAATTGCGGAAGGTGCGCAAAATGTAATTCATGGGCAACTGATAGAGAAAAACCAAATCATATTGATGAACTCAATAATGGAGCTGTTGTTGAAGGGCAATTACTTTGTGATGAGTGTTTGCCAGAGGAGCATAGATGGGCCTTCTAAAAATGGATAATGGTTAGTAATTCGAAGAAGTCTGATCCATCTCACTCTTCGAGTCATTCGAAGCTCGGTCCGGCCAAAGTAAGATGAGGATTCGGAGAAGTATTTGGTAGCTGCAGGGAAGTGGAATTAGCCGTACACATCCGCACCGACTAAGCGCATCACGCCCAGCGACTTCGTCTCTATAAGTCGGTGGGACGTCGTGAATACAAGAACTTTATCAAAAACCCCTGTTAAGAACTGTGTTAAAGAACAGAATCAAATACAAAAATTTTCAGACTTGCGTCATCGTAATTCAAAGACAGTTTATACAGAGGAGTGGGGATTCATGATTAAAAAATCGGAGGAATTTTTAAAGATGATGTTAAATTTCTTCCCTTCCACTAGTACTGATTATAAAAAATCAATTGAGAATCACGGTATGGTATTAGAAACTGTCATAATTGAGGGAATATTCATGCCTGAGATTATTAAGTTATTAAGCGAGAATAGAAATAACAAGCTTCTAGAAAGTATTTTTGATTATTTTGAAGAAGTATCTAATTGCAAAGATGATTACTTAATTAATAGCATTTTTTCAGTTACGGTATTGGAAATATTGGGTAACGACGAAAAGATTCTTCGGGCTGCACAAGAGTATATGGGACCTAAAACCATGCAACTTCAATTAGAGGCTGATAGAGGATTAGGTAGGATTAGATAGAAGCTGATTAACGTGGTGGGACATCGTGGATATAGGAACGGTTGTCCGATACTCTTAATCAAAACAACAAGCATAGGAGCAATATTGTGACAATTATTTTCAAAGAAATAAAAGACATTGATACACAGGCAATTCAAGAACTGTTTCATTCGGTGGACTGGAAATCAGGAGATTTCCCAGAAGATCTTAGACAAGCAATAAACAACTCGCATACGGTTATTACTGCATGGGATGATACCAAATTAGTTGGTTTAATAAATGCATTGTCTGACGGCGTGATGACAGTATATTTTCATTACATGTTAGTACACAAAGAATATCAATCATTAGGAATTGGAAAGAGAATGATGGAACAAATGCTTAGTCGATATTCTAATGTCAAAACAAAAGTACTTATATCCTATGATAGTGCAGAAAAATTCTATGGAATATTTGGATTTAAGCCAGAAGAAGGAACTAAAGCCATGTTTATTTCAGATATGGTATAGCATTAAGAGGAATTTCGGTAGCAAGGAATCACAGTCATCGGACACATCCGCACAGCGGCCGAATTATAACGGGGACTTAAGTCGGTGGGGCGTCGTGAATACAGGAACGTTTCGACAGACTCAAATGAAAAGAGAGCCATTTGGCTCTCAATTAGATGATATATTTAATTCATTATGTAATTGAAGAGCATCCTTAAAACCTTGTAAGTAGATTTCACGTTCTAAGATTGCTTGAACAGAAAGGTCTGCGTCATCGTAAAGAAATAGAGTTTTATGCATATCCTGAGGTAAATGCTCATGTAACTGTTTGAAGTAAAGATTCCGATCTGAGGAGTATTGATTATAGATGGAGTTATTTTTGAGAAGATCGATATATAGAGCTTCAATCCGATTACGTATCAAAGAATCAAGTAGGACTTCTAAAGAATTGTGCATAAATGATCACCATCCGTTATGTTTTATTTTGCGAATAAAAATTTAACTTGTTAAATATTATTTTATCATAATGAAATTTATAGTCAAGACATGTCAAAGGTATTTTTGATTAAGAAAATATAATTTCATATAATTAAAGAAAAATTTAATTCAGAAATTGAAGGGATACCAAATGATAAGTTATAAACCATTTCAAAAATTATTGATTGACAGGGAGATTAAGAAGCAGGATTTATTGAAAATGACGGGGATTTCATCGGCAACGATGGCAAAGCTTAATACGAATGAGTATGTATCGTTAGAAGTAATCGATAAATTATGTACGGCATTGGGGTGCCAGCCTGGAGATCTTTTAGAGCATATAGCAGATCAATGATGGGATGAGAACATCGGCTGGTTACTCAAAGATGAGATTCTGTCGTATAACATTATATTCAAGCAGCGGCTCCTAAAGGAGCCTTGGTCTGCTGGATGGATTTCGAAGTTGATATTATGGTAGACGCCTCCGAGTTTGTTGAACTGCATAAAAACAGGAAGGTGATTAGAAATCACTGCAATAAATTAAAGAGGAGAATCTAATTATGTCTCGACCTTTAAAAATTCATATTATAGGTTCAACTGGTAGTGGAAAAACATATCTTGGTCAAGTTTTATCAGAGAAGTTAAATATAAAATTTTACGAACTAGATACAGTCATGTGGAGCAGTAAAGTGGAGTTTTCAGGAAAGAATTCTCCAGACGTGAGAGATAAATTACTACATAAAATAATTGATAATGATAGTTGGATTGTAGAGGGAGTATATTATAAATGGCTTTCTGATAGCTTTTCAAGAGCAGATGTAATTTATTACCTAGATACTAATGTGTTGATTCGACATTTTAGAATTATCATGAGATTTGTTAAACAAAGAATAGGCTCCGAAAGATCTATATACAAGCAAACATTAAGAGGACTAATTGAAATGCTTATTTGGAATCATAAATTTAATAGTACAAATCGGAAAGAGGTTTGTAGTTTCTTGTCCCCTTATAAAGACAAAGTGATAATCTTAAAAACAAACAGGAAAATGATTAGTTTGCTCAATGAAGGCAGTGAAATACCATAACTCAGCATTCACACATCGAGATATACGTCCCTCTGTCAGCACAAGTTTTGGCAGAAGATCAGGAGGTAATATAATAATTAAACGGTGGACATTGATCCTTGGGCCGCATAAGCAGTACACTCAGCATACGCTGGGTCTTATATACAGAAAAGTATGTGAAATCGACGAAACTATTTAACGAGGGTGAACAATGAAGATAATAAGAAATAGGGAAGAACTTGAAGGAACTGGTTATATTGAAGTTTTACCCGGGAAGTACCTTGGGCAATGTTGGAATGAGAACTCAATTTACTTTGATGAAGAAGTATTCGGCTATATAGAGAAATCAATAGAAAATGTATTTTCTGGATATGATCATTTTGCATTTAACGAAATACATCGAAAAACGTGGGAGGTGATCCTTGAGGATTTGAAAACGTTTGCTAATCTTCTTGATGAGAAAATAACAATTGAATTAATAAATGAACATGTGTATTTCTTCTTTGGTAGTTCTAAAGATGAGTTTCAACAAGATTTTCTCAATAGTGTTCAGAGACTTCGTGAATTAATCATAGGGTTTGTTGTATGGATTAAAAAGCAATTAACAACTCAAGATTATGTTTCAGTTCTAGGGATTTAGCCATAGCTATTCGAGGAAGAGTGGTTATTTAAACCAACATAGGAGGAATTAGAATGAAATTTATCGTTTCTGCTAGTGTAATCGTTCTCAATGAACATAATGAGATTTTACTTATGAAAGGTCGAAGAGGTTGGGAAATGCCTCAAGGTTGTGTTGAAGAAGGAGAGACTATTAGGCAGGCAGCAGTTCGAGAAGTGAAAGAGGAAACAGGGATTGACATTGAATTAATTAAATTTTGTGGATTGTATCAGAACATAACGCGAGGCGTATGCAACAATATATTTACTGGAAAACCGATTGGTGGAGCTTTAACTACCAGTGATGAAAGTGAAGTGGTGGGCTACTTTACTTTAGAAGAAGCTGGGCAAATGATAACATGGGGAAATTTTTATGACAGAATTCATAATGCATTAGATGAGAAAAGCCATCCATTTTTGATTGAATTTTCAGAATAAGGTCACTCATTAGATCACAATAAATTCACGTATCGGACATTCCTCCTTGGTCCGGCATTCTCCGGACACCCTGGTAAGCTGGTTAGTGAATACAGGAACGTTCGATGAAACACTCCGAAACTCACACTTGAATGAAATAACATTGAAGTAGAAAAGGAGAATCATTTTGGTCGGTAATAAAATACTTTCTCAAGCAGCTAATTCATTTGGATTTGATACTAATACGTTAAAGTTCGTAAGCAATTCTTGTAATGAAGTATACAGGCTTAATAAAGGGAATAAGGTATATTTTTTACGTTTATCTGAAAAACCAGTTGAATTTGAGCTTAATATTAAGGCAGAAGTCCATTGGGTACGGTATTTAGTTGAAAGAGGCATTCATGCAGCTTTGCCAATCCAAACTATAGAAGGTGAATTAACTGCTGTATGTAAGGACTATGAAAAGTGTTATATTGCGACTGTGTTCGAAGGAGCCCCTGGCATTTTTTTCGATAGCGATCCAAAATTATGGGGACAGAGCTTATTTAAAACATGGGGCGAAACAATGGGGTCAATGCATCGGTTGACAAAATCTTATGATCCTGGCGATTTGAAATACAAAAGGATGGAATGGAATGTATCGGAAATAAACAATCCACATTTACATTTTGGTAATTATCAAATACTCCTCAATAAACTCAGAACAATTGAAAAGGAAATGAAAAACCTTCCTAAACGCAAAGAATCATACGGTCTGATCCATTATGACTTTCATCCTTATAATTTTCTTATCGATCAAGGGAAGATAACTGTTTTTGATTTTGATGATTCGTTGTATGGGTGGTTTGCACTTGATATTGGAATCGCCGCTACTCACGCTGTTTGGTGGGGTTCACATTATAAGGCTTGGAGATCGAAACATGAATTTGCAAAGCATTTTTTAAATGAATTTCTAGAAGGTTATATCAAGCAGAATAGCATAGAGCAAGAATGGATCCAGAGGATCCCTTTGTTTATGGAATATAGAAATATTAGTTCCTTCTTTTGGTGGCTTAACAATTGGAATGGGAATGAAGAGAATCTTACTGATTTTCAAAAGAATGCTATTATTGAAGCGGTAAAACTTATTGAAAGTGGCAAACCTCTTGATGGATGTGATATCAAATTATAGGATGTGAAGGCTGACCTAAAGGAGTAGATGAGGGTCGTCTAACAATACATTAACGCATCAGACTTGCTTCCTCGGTCCGCAGACGAGATCTCGATGAATTGGAGAGAATAATACTCCTTACGACACTCCACAAGCTTTGCATTATGGTAGACTCCACCTTAAAGTCGCTCCTCTCTTGGTTGGTGATGTTCTAGACAAACACCATTCTACCCAAGATAGGGACGTTTTTTATATAATTGTACCTTCGTAACTCAGGTTTAATTGCGCTAGTTTTCTAATCAAAATACAGATATGAGAGTAGTTTAATATAAGGAGCAGCCCAAGAATACAGGTTGCTTCTTTTTTTGCTTTTACACTTCGCAAATGGAACATTGTGGGTTATATTGGATATGATTTGGTTCTATAGTGGAGAAATGGAGAGGTGATCAACCTTGGATGAAAATATACGCTTTCCGATAGGACACTTTGAGCCAAGTTTTAAATTCTCTAATGAGGAGCGAATCCACATCATAGATCAAATCCCCGGAATTACGAAGACCTTAAGAGAGATTACACAACATCTCAATGATGATCAACTTTGTACTCCTTATCGTGATGGCGGTTGGACAATCACACAGATTGTGCACCACCTTGCGGACAATGACATGAACGCTTATATCAGATTTAAGAGAGCGTTAACTGAAGATGAACCGATGGCAGGCTCATATCGAGAAGATTTATGGGCATCATTACATGATTACAGGAATACGCCCATCGAAGATTCAATTTTGCTGATGGAGACACTGCACAAGCGATTTCTCACGCTGCTGCATGGTTTACATCCCGATCAGTTTAGACGAACACTCCGAACAGAAGTGTTAGGTACAATTACATTGGATATCGCTATTCAAAGATTTGTATGGCACGGGCAGCATCATATTGCTCAAATTAAATCTTGTATAACATTGCAAGGGTGGTAGGTTCTTATACATCTCAAGTTTGGGAGGTAACATATGGGAAATGGAAGGATTCTAGGCATTGCATATAATGTAATTCCAGTGAAAGATTTGGAAGTGTCAGCTGCCTGGTTTGTAAAGCATTTTGGGTTTAACATTCGCCACCAACGCGAAGGCTATTTGAGTTTATTCCGGGGCGAACGTCCAATTTTGGACTTGATTCAAAGCGACAATGAAACACGAGCGACATTTGAAGTACATCAGAAAAAGAGATGGGTCATTACATTTTTCACCGATGACATTGGATCTTTACATAACTATTTAACATCAGAGAATGTGAAGGTAGGAGATGTTAGTGATGAGGGACACTACGGGAAGTTCTTTGTATTCGAAGACATGGACGGTAACTTATTTGATGTGTGGGAACACCATGATTGTGAATTGAATTTCTAAGGGGCCTTGGTCTGCTGCTACCATTACCGAAGGTGTGTATGTAAACGGATTCAAAACATCTCAATATATTTTAGAGCTAGGAGTTTTGAAATTTAAGTCAAATATAAGTAAATCTAGATTAGGGGGGAACGGATGTTGATTGAAGACGAAAAAGTATACCCTGATTGCGCAGTTAAAATAAGAATAGTAGACGTTGGCGGCTTAACAAAACCACAGCTTATACAGAAACTGGACCAACACTCTATTTTATTGAATAAATATGGAGAACAGTTGTTATATGATGATAGATTTATAGTTTCCAGTACAAAGCAAAGCTTGCAAACGGTTGAGTTGACCGTCAGACAACTTGGATTTTCGGATGGTGCTTCGACTTTTCAGCTCTTTCGAAGAGCAAATGATCTTGGGTTGGAATGTTGTCCGGTTGAGTTAGGACCTTATCTAAGAATGCAATATTTGGATCAGCCTGAGATATGTTCTACCAATATTTCAGAGGGTAACAAAGCTCCGTCCGGCTCCATTACCATAGCATCTGCAGCCCTTACGGAGGATATTGATTTTCCAAAAGGTTTTTATCTCAGAAGAATAAACGATAAGTTATGGTTACGAGGATATCTTGCCGACGATTTGCATATTTGGAGTCCTCATGATCGTTTTATCTTCTGTAGGGCTCAGCTTTCTATTGTATGAAGATCAGAAAGGTATTTTTGAAAGGAAAGGAGTGAAAGACCAATGGATATCAAAAACAAAAGCGGAGATGTGCTTTGGAAAAATTCAAATTGAATCCTTGCGCGATAATGCGATTGACCGGATCGTCATTAACTTAAAGTCTGGTGACGGGAAGGCGATTTACACCGCAGATGTTATAGAGAATCAATTCACGCAACAGACCAATTATGCACCCATTCCATGGGAAGACGGTTTGGAACGATTGCAACGACATTACTCTCCATGGCAGCCTAAATTTCCGATTGATTCTGATATAGATGCCATTCATGTATTTTATGGATTTGATAATTTAACTCCGCAAGAAATCGATGAAATGATTGAAGAAAGTAACAGGTCAGGCAGAAATGTAGTGATACGAGACTTGAAGCCCAATAAGAGGGTTGTGGGCATCAGCATCACGTATAAAGAACACGGTGGTTATAAACTTAATATTTTCGGGACAACAAAGAGCCGGATCACATTGCCTGATCATGATGGTACTACGGTTAAGCAAGCAGCCATACGTGGTGTCGAAGCATTTTATATTTTCAATAACCAAACTTCCCAATTGATATGGATTGAAGAGGATGTGCATGGGAAGGCGCTGCAATACGAGATCATTGGCGGAAACATGTCAGAAGATCTTGTGATGAAGATTGCGAAGTCAATGAACTGATAAATTTTATATTATCTGAGTGAGGTGCAACGATGAGTTACAAAGCTATTCTCATAGACCAATTAAGCGCCTGTTATCATGACAAGAGCTGGTTTATACCGCTTCATGATATTTTGACAGACCTCAATGCGGCGGAAGCCTCTTATGTAAAGAATGAGGGGGAGCATTCCATTTGGGCGATTGTCAATCATCTTATTTTCTGGAATGAGAAGTGGCTTGAGAGATATATTGCCGAACAGGTCGGCGGACAGCATTCAGTGAATAATGAAGATACATTTGACATAGATCCGTCAAACTTGAATGATGTGGAGTGGAGCAAGACATTACATAGACTGAAAACCGTCTTTAGTGATTGGAACAGGGCACTCGAAGATAGCGAAGAAGATAAATTGACCCGTGAAATTCCTTCTTATTTCAACGCGCCATGGTGGGGAGTTGTATCAAATCTATGTATTCATAACGCCTATCATATTGGCCAGATCATGCTGCTCAAAAAATCAATGAAACACACCTAGTACACGCTGTATTACATTTATAAAATTATACTTAAGCAAAGGAAGATGACTATCATGGAAAAAGGCAAAATTATATTTTTGAACGGTGTAACCAGCTCTGGTAAAACGTCAATTGTAGAGGCGATGCAATCATACGATGATCCGTTTTTCTATGTTGTGGCTAATGATTTATTTGAAAATACGATCGGTGATAAACATCTTCAGACGGATTACTGGAAGTATCTGAGTGAAGCGATTGTAATGATGTATCATACAGCAAAAGTATTTTCAGACCATGGCAAGCATGTTCTGATCGATGGCATACTTGTGGAAAGGCCAGAGCTCGCGCCGCATTATGAACAAGTCAAACAGATTTTTGAAGGGTATCCGCTGGATATCGTTGAGTTATATTGCCCCCTCGACATCTGTCGTCAGCGTAACATTGAGCGTGGTGATCGCAGAGAAGATCAATCGGATGAGCAGCATCAAATCATGGCAAAACACATCAACTATAGCTACTCGATTGATACAAGTATGAACACACCGGAAGAATGTGCAGAGAGAATTATTGCAGCACTGTTCAAGCCCCCTCATGAACCATTGAAAAATATGTAAAGATTATATTACGAAGCTGGACATTCATGAGCATGGTATTCCAGCTTCCTGTCTATCTGAGAGAACATATAGAGTAGTGAATCATTTCAAAAAGAAAGAAGGGGGAAATGTAATCATGACTAAAGAAATTGAACATTTGCTTCAAACTTTTGAAGAATGGGCGTTGTTTGTCAAGACGATGAATCATCTCGAGGAGAAGATATGGAATTCAAGCATGGAAAAAGGGAAGTGGACGATAAAATCCATTGTCAGCCACATGATGTTATGGGACCGATATTTTTACAAAGAAGCAATTGAGAAGATTGCTCTGAAGCAGACAGTTACGTTGAAACATATGAATTTTGAAGAGTCTAATCGCAAAGCTACTGAGTACGGGAACCGCACTGAGACGTCTGAAATCGTAAATAAGGCTATCACATACCGTCATAAAATTATGAATGACATTCGAGGGTTATCGGAAGAGCAGCTTCATCAGAGGTATTTGGACGCAGAGGGGAACGTATTTTATATTCCCCAATATCTTAAAGATTTTATATGGCATGACCAGCAGCATATGGAACCGTTGAAGAAATATCTTGCCAACCTTGAAGCGCAAAGGATTTAGCAGGCAGGGGGAAGCACGGAATACAGCATGTTGCTTGCTTTGAATATAATATGTATCCCAAACCAGGGAGGGATTGTTGTGAGTACACATACGATTGAATTAACTCAGGAAAATCTGATTGGTTCATTTACCAATGAGGTAACTCCCATTTTGAGCGTGAAATCGGGTGATTCCATTCGTTTTCAGACGCTGGATGCGGGCTGGGGAACGGGTATGAGTTATGCGGAACGCATGAAACCTTTTGATCGACAAGGTGAAAAAGATGGAGGTCATGCCTTAATCGGTCCGATCTATATCAATGAGGCGAAGCAAGGACAGACGTTGGAGATTGTTTTCAATGAGATCGTACCCGGGAGTTACGGGTTTACTTCCGCTGGCGGATATCCGAACTGGCAGAACCAGAAGTTACATCTAACAGAGGTTGAAGAACTGTCGCTGAACTGGACACTTGATCGCCAAACGATGAGTGGAACCTGTGAAGTAAAAGGAAAGTCCTTCACTGTATCTCTGGCGCCGTTCATGGGTGTAGTGGGCATGCCGCCAGAATCGGGAGGAATTCATACGACTTGGCCGCCTCGCTATTGTGGAGGGAACATCGACTGCAAGGAACTGGTGCAGGGAAGTAAATTATATTTACCTATCCCCGTAGACGGAGGTTATCTCGCGATTGGTGATGGTCATGCACGTCAGGGAGATGGTGAAGTCAGCTGTCAGGCCATCGAATGTCCAATGGAGGTTGTGGATATCACGATCAACGTGATTGATGATATGATTTTGACCAATCCTCGTGCACATACGCCATCCGGCTGGATTACCTTCGGTTTTCATGAAGATCTGAATGAGGCTACGGTTCAAGCATTAGACGGGATGCTCAATCTGATGGGTGAGTTGTACGGACTAGATCGAGTGGAAGCGATTGCACTTGGAAGCGCGGTAATTGACCTGCGTATCACCCAAATTGTGAATGGCGTGAAGGGTGTGCATGCTGTCCTTCCACATGATGCTTTTAAGTAACTTGAGGCCTGTTATACGTCGTATTAGATGAACTTGGGGGTCGATAAAATGAAAGGCAGACCACAGATCGTTTTAGATATCGCAGGTGTTTTGTTAAGTAATTTGTCGTTGACGTGCTGGAAAGATATGAGTCAGGAAACCAACCTATCGGCAGAATCTTTGAAAGTACATTTTGCAGGAATCAAACGAAAGCTCTGGACAGGAATGATGAGGGAAGAAGAGTTCTGGCAATCGTTAAAGGAGATGTATCCCGAATTATCAATAAGCCAAGCGAAAGACATTTTATACAATTCAATTGTTCCCTTACCAGCCGCTCAATATCTTGAGCGATGGAGTGAGTCCGCCGATATCCATCTGCTCAGCAATCATTGTAAGGAATGGATTGAGCCGAATCTGGGCCGTTTAAGCTCATTTACCAAAAGTGTAACAATCTCTAATCAAGTGGGTTTATGCAAACCTGAGATTGAGATATACCAACGGGTCGAAACCTTCCTAGCAGCTGGAGAAGAGGTTCTATTTATAGATGATCAAGAGAAAAATTTACATTCTGCTAAGCTACTTGGTTGGAAGACTTTACTGGCTGACGAAGAAGGAGATTGGGTTAATGAAGTTGAGTCATTGCTAATTTAGAATGTAATCCAGAAACCAATAAGTTTCGGATATTACCTGCTGAACTCGTCAGTCAATGATAGGAATAATAGAACAGCATGCATAACTGGCACACCATGCATAACCGCTAAACTCCAAATTGCTTTAGATGATGATCTAAATGCTTGTATATGCCTTTACCCCATTGCTCGGCTGTTAATTTTCCGAAGAAGGGATGGGGGTGGCGGGAGAATTTTTCTGAAGCACCTTGTTGAAAGATATTAATCTGCTGCTCAAGCTTTTCTTTTTCTTCTATAAACTGTCGTTGGTCATCAATAATGATTGTCGGGATCGTAGACATATTATGGGGCAAGGGCTTGTCATTATAAAACATTGGTTTTGCGAACCGTCCTATAAGTCTCCCAAGTAATCCTCTAGGTGGAAAAGCATTTCCTAAGGGGATATCATGAAATGCTGAACAGTGAGCCAGCATTTGAGAGACCTGCATCGTGCCCCATTTAGGGATGGAATTTTCACTTAGTTGATCCATGCGCTCTGTAATTTCAGCGGCATTTATCGTATCAAATATACTTTTCACAAGAACACCTCAGTCCTCTAGGATATAAAATTTGAACTTAAACTATCATCATTCTCCTATTGAAAGGTTTATCCTCTTACTATCAAGAATAATAAGATATGGTAAGTTTAGTCAATGTATTATGGGAAAACCACAATTGAAATCGGAGGATGCGAACTTGGAAAATAAGGAAACGTTTAATCTCGTAGCAAATGAATATGAACAATATAGACCCGTCTATCCGAGTGAAATGTTTGATGATATTTTTACATACCTGAATCTTAATAAAGAGGATTCCATTCTTGAGATTGGTTGCGGAACGGGGCAGGCCACTGGCGGATTGGTGAGCAAGGATTATACAAACATCACTTGTATTGAATTAGGCAGCAACTTGGCACAGTTCACCACAGACAAATTCAAGTCATATCCATCGATTCAAGTAATCAACACTTCCTTTGAGGACTGGAATAACGAAGGAAAGCTATTTCAATTGATTGTGTCAGGAACCGCCTTTCACTTCATTGATCCGGAAGTTGGTTACCGCCGGGCTTGGGAATTGCTAGAGAATACAGGCGGCATTGGACTTTTCTGGACGATTCATGTACCTGTCTATGACCAGCTGCACAATGAAATTCGTTCCCACTACATAGCATTAGCCCCTCATCTGGATGATTCTCAATATCCTTCTCCTGCACAAGTCATTCAGCAACGTAAAGAATTAACTGAGCGATCCTGCTTGTTCGCGGATATTAAGGTTAAGGAGTATAACTGGATACAGTCCTGTTCCAGCGAAGAGTATATCGCGCTGTTAAATACCAATTCCAAACATCAGCAGCTTTCTGATGATGTTCGGCATTCACTTCTGGAGCGAGTCAAAGATTCCATTGATGCTGCAGGTGGAACGATTGAGAAACAACATAAGGTTGCTCTTTTTCTAGGGAAGAAAAAGGTCTAAGGATATATGTTTTTATTCCAGTGAAGAACAGGAGGGAATATATGAGTGATCCGCGTTCAACATACAGTATCCAATCGGCAGTGTTAAGTTTACAAGAGGAATTAGAGAGGTTAAAGATGCAGGCGGTAATGGGGTGGTCCAAAGAATTTCGAAATCTAGAATGGTATGGTTTGAAAAATGGAATGCGTGTATTGGAGGTCGGAAGCGGACCAGGTTACATTACAGAGCAATTATTGAACAGTCTGCCGGACAGCGAGCTTACCTCGCTTGAGATTGATCGTTCACTGCAAGCACAAGCCAAAGAACGGCTGAAAGATATTCCTTCCAAGCGATTGCAATTTGTAGAGTCTTCCATCTACCAGATGGATCTGCCTGATGATTCTTTTGATTTTGTCGTGGCAAGACTAATCTTTCTTCACTTGAACAATCCTGACGAAGCTGCACAAGAGATATATCGTGTACTGAAGCCTGGCGGCCGTCTTGCCATTATTGATGTGGATGACGGCGTTTTTGGAGCAGTGAATCCTGATGTTCCTGCTTTGCATACGGTATTAATGAAAATTTCGGACTATGTGGCACAACACGGCGGTAATCGTTTAATTGGTAGAAGTCTGCCGCGTCTCCTTTCTGAGAGCGGATACATCGATGTTGACATTGATTCTGTCCTTCAACATAGTGATCTGTTAGGCATAGAAGGGTTTAAACAGCAGTTTAATCTTAATCGTTTTGTACATTTTGCTGAAAAAGGTGTGATCAGTTCGGAGGAATTTGCTCAGCTGCAACATGCTTCTGAAGCGATAAATCATTCGCCGGAAGCCTATGCCATGATGAACTTCATTACAGCTTGCGGCACGAAGCCATTGACATAGCTGGGTTGAAACTAATTAGGGACGGAGGATGGGGATGAATATCGTTCATTCTTTTCAGGAATTAGTAGTTCGAGGGGATCATCAGGGTATGATTGAGTTACTGAAAAACTACGAACAATCCAGAAAATTGTCTGTCCATGAACGAGGCTGGGTCTACTGGAATGTTTCCGATGGTTATGCCTTGTTAAGAGAGCCGGAACCGCTTTATGCCAATCACCGGGAATTCTTCAAATGGGGGAAAGAAAATCTCGCCCCGGAGCAGTTACACTGGATTGTTTCGGATTCGACACAAGCGTTGTCATTATCTCTGGGGAACTAATTTGATCATTGGATTGATTGGTACCAATATGCATGTGATCATGCCCCGAAGTTGGATACCAACCGAGGTGCTCGATTCGAGAGCCATCGGGCTTTGGGTGAAGGAGGAGTTTCAAACGATGATTCATTTAAAACGTGTGTCGGTGGATAATTGGTATGCATGCACCCAACTGAATGTAACTGAAGAACAGAAAAAAAAGTTTTCCCGCGCCAGTGGTATATTGGATTGCTGAATCCAAGGTAGTGGAAGACTTTCAACCCATGGCCATCTATTTTGATTCGGATCTGGTTGGATTTGCTGTGTACTCAGATAAGGCGGTTCATGAGGATAACTACTGGCTTCTTGCTCTAATGATAGATACAAAATATCAGGGCAGAGGTTATGGAAGAGAAGCGTTGAGGAAGTTAATTGATTTGATGAAAGAATCGCTAAAATGCAAACGCATCATGATTGGACACAGGCCGGAAAATGGTATCGCCGGAAATCTGTATGAATCACTTGGTTTTCATAGCGTAAGTGAGGGATTGATCGATGGAGAAGTCGTTCGGCTTCTAAGATGCAAGTAGTGCCAAATCACACGCGATTTGAATTGTAAATGAGGTAGCTTGTCTTTGAAGCATTTACACATTATTTTCTCATTACTCTTTATCATGTTAGGAATTGTGATTATTACAATCTCGAAAATGATTGAAGAGGTGATTCCCAAGCTAGGGTATGTAGCATTCCAGTCAGCAGCAGCTGGCAGTTATACTCCGAGTGATTATCAAGTGAATTTTGCACTGAATTATTGGATAGGCGCGATATGTATTTTGGGTGGAGTTATCTGTTTGATTAGTACAATGAATGTTGTCAGAAACTACATTCGTGAAATGAATATAAGAAACAGAGCGTTTGATGAAACTCATAATTATGACGACACAAGAGAACTGAAATAGGTTATGATATGACATAAAAAGTAAGGGGCAGATCGATATGATTACATTCCAATACTTTGAACCGGAAGATTTTGAACAACTGATCGAATGGAGTGGGGATGAAGCATTTCTGCTCCAGTGGGCCGGCCCTCAGTTCCATTATCCACTTTCCAGAGAACAGCTGTCGGATTATTTGCATGGTGCCAATGATAAGAACACTTCAAATAAGCTCATATATAAAGTGATGGATGAATCGACTCAGGAGATTGTGGGACATATTGCACTTGGGGGTATCGATCGATATAACCGTTCAGGGCGTATCGGTAAGGTGCTTGTTGGAAAGTCATATCAGGGTAAAGGCTATGGGAAGCAAATGATCGATGAGGCACTTCGAATTGGATTTGAAGAGGAGAAGTTACACCGGATCAGTCTGGGTGTATTTGATTTTAATGTCTCAGCCATCCGATGTTATGAAAAAGCGGGCTTCGTGCAAGAAGGACTTATTCGCGATGCCAGAAGATATGAAGATACATTCTGGAATCTAATCGAGATGAGCATTTTAGAAGATGAATGGAAAAAAATAAGCGCCACTTAATGCAGAAGGAGCATACCCTTGCGAGTAAAAGCTCGACTCCATGGTTATGCTCTTTTGTAACATTCAGATTGGTGGATAGGATTCGTTATTGATAGACTGATTATAAAAATTACTAGAAAGAATGAGAACTAGATATGAACAAGTTGGAAAAGTGCGGTGAAACGATCTAGTAAAGGAAGTGATGAGATGATCATTATGATTAACGGAGCGTTTGGTTCCGGAAAAACTTCGGCAGCAGAAGCACTTCAGCCTTTGATTGCAAACAGCATGATCTATGATCCTGAAGAAATTGGTTATATGCTCAGAAAACTTCTCCCGGAGAATTGTAGAGAGGAGAGGGAACGGACGGATGATTTCCAAGATATCGAACTATGGAGAGTTCTAACGGTAAAGACGGCTAAAGAAGTAAAGCAGAAATACAACAAACACTTAATCATCCCCATGACCATCTATAAAGAGGAAAACTTTCATTACATCTATAACGGGTTGAAAGAGATTGATCGGGACATTCACCATTTTTGCCTAACGGCTACAGAAGAGACGATTTATCAACGTTTGGCTAAACGCGGAGATGAATTTGGAGGCTGGCAGTATCAACAAGCACCAAAGTGTATTGAGGCTTTCAAGGATGATAAATTTCAAACCCGCATTGTTACCGATCATCTGGAGACCCGTGAAATCATAGATATCATATGGAAGAAGGTCCTATCCAATTAACTACCATTTGTTTTTAATAGGAGGGTTTTATGATGATGATTGTACATGTACTCTTAAGAAAAGAGTGGGAAGTCGCGTTGATCAATGGGGACGCGGTAATTCATACATATGATTTTGAGCCTAATGAAGGAGGGGGATTTTCGCTATCTCCTGATTTAGAGAAAATGCGGTGAGTTCGGATTTCTTAGATAGACGCTGGTATCGTTGAAGAATATGAACAGAAGAGGATGGATGGTAATTGACGATAGTGACTTTTGAAGAAGTAACCGAGCAGCACCTCCCTGAAATTAGAGCGATTTATAACTACTATGTATTGAATACAACGATTTCGTTTCATACGGAGGAATTAGATCTTGATCAGATTAAATCCTCTGTGATGAACAAGAGTACACGGTATAAAACTTACGTAATCCTTGAAAACAATCAAATGATGGGCTATGTACTGATCACCCAATATAAGAGTAAACAGGCATATGACATTTGCGGAGAAGTCACTATATATCTAAAGCCCGACATTTTGGGAAAAGGCTTGGGAAAACAAGCATTAAGTTTTATTGAGAAGGTTGCAAAAGAACAAGGATTCCATACGTTAATTGCGACGATTTGTATGGAGAATACGAGAAGTAAATCATTATTCGAGAGAAATGGTTATGAACAATGTGCTCTATTCAAAGAGATCGGATATAAATTTGATAGAAAACTGGATATTGGAAGTTTCCAAAAGATATTGTAAGGAGAATACAGAATGAGTAAAAACCTATATATTATATCTGGACCCCCTGGAGTAGGGAAATCTACAACTTCAAAGCTGCTAGTTCAGACATTAGATAAAAGTGCATACATCTCTGGAGATGCGGTTAGTCACTTTCCGGTTAAAGGGCGAGGCAAACCCTGGCTTGATAAGGATACAAACGACTTAACTTGGAAAAACATAGCCAGTTTAGTGAAAAACCTATTGGATTATGAATACGATGTAGTTTTGGACTATGTGGTTTTTCCGGAAGACGCTAATGGATTAATGACAGAATTGGCAGACTATAATGTTCGCATAATCTTTGTTGTATTAATGGTTGATCGTCAAACCATTATTCGTAGAGACCGTCTAAGAGCAGAAGAATATCAAATGAAAGAAAGAAGTATAATTCTGCTGGATGAGTTTGAAAATCATCCGGATCTGAGAGTAGATAACAAGCTGTATACTAATCATTTTACAGAAGAACAACTACCTGAAATAATAAGTGAAATTATGAATAATGAGAAATATCGATTGAAATAACTGCACTGTTATTATGCTTCGAATGTAAAAATGCACGAGCGTTGAATAACCAATAAAAGGTAGAAACAAGCATTAGATTTTATTAAGAATGTTGCAAAAGAAAAAAAGATTCGTTAGGGGGATTATCGATGTCTCGTATTCATGGAGAAAGAATTGTGTTAAGAGAATACCAGGATTCTGATTTGGATTACATCAAACAATGGGTGAACGACCCGGAAATCACAGGGACATTATCAGATAATTTTTTGTATCCTCATTCGAGTTATGAGACAGAAGTCTTTTTCAGGACAATGGTTGAAGGCAAGTCTTCAAATAAAAGTTTTATTATCGGGTTAAAGGATTCGCTAGATTATATAGGTCAGATCGATCTGTACAAAATTGATTATAAAAACCGCTTTGCATGTTTAGCTATTGTAATAGGGAGAAAAGAATTTTTAGGTGAAGGTTATGGGAGTGAAGCAATCCGTGTACTACAGAAGTTTGTCTTCGAAGAGCTGAATTTAAACAGATTAGAACTTGAAGTGTACGAGTATAATGAGATTGCTTACAAATGTTATTTAAAATGTGGCTTTAAAGAAGAAGGAAGATACAGAAAGAAGATATATAAAAAGGGGAAATACTGGGATAGTGTATGCATGAGTATCTTAAAAACTGAATATGAGCAGTCATAGTCTTAAGAGGCATCCATGATTTAAAAGATCAATTATAAAGGAAAACAGAAAATTGGAATGTCAATCTCAATAGCTTTGTCAGTTGTATTCTTTATTAATTTCGGTTACGTTTGCGATCCAAAAATCAAAATGATTAATGTACTAATATATATGCGTAAAAAGGGTGAGCAGATGAACAGAGGCATGCGTTTTGAAATACCAAATACCTATGGTCGGTTTCTTGCGGAGATTTTAAAACCAATGGATATAGTTCATTTCGATTGGTTTATTTGTGGAGAAGAATCCTATTTCATTGAGGGTGATACGTTAGGGGATGATCTTTTTCCGGATATGATTATTGGTATGAGTGGAGAAGAATTACAAAAGATTATTGATAACAACGAGTATTATTTAATATTCGCGAATTTAAAAGCATTTCCAAAAGGTGCAAAAATAACAGATGTAATCACATATGAAGATTATGTGGTGAGTGAGTGTCAGATGGTTCTTCTTGTGATCGATAGTATCTACGTCACGGTTTATTGTAAAGATCTAGAAAAAGTCGAAGGATTATATAATCATATAAATAGAAAGGGATTTGAATCTCTGGAATATTTAACGGATGAGAATGATACTAGGACTAAATTGTCTGTCTGGTGATAAAGGTGCATGGGATTAACTGCTAAGGTTAGATAGACCCTCCCATGCGTTCGTAGTACAATTATGTAAGTAATTGGAATGCTTAGTTTTATAGTAACTATATAGAGGAGCGGATTACATTGTCATTACATATGTTCTTAGGAATTGGCCTAGCATTATCATTATTGTTCCCCACAAATTCAGTTAATGCACCCTCGTCCGTTCAACTCATCCACTCTACCAATCATAGTAGTTATGCTTCTTATGAAAAGACCTTTACAATGGACCCTAATAACGGTGAAGATGCGCATCTGTGGATTGAAAATACCAGTAAGAGCAATCTTTATATGAAAATTACCGTGGGCAATAATACACCGCTTGAAGTTCCGATTGATAAAGGAACTCAAAAAAAAGTGAATTTGGCTGTAGGGAGAACAACAGACTTCAAAGTTTATGTTTTCAGCAGTACAGGACATAAAGTTGATATAACGATCAGTGCACGGCAATTTTAATACATATGATAGGAGTTTTATACTGCTCACTAGCTCCACAACCAGGATGTGAGTGAATGAAAATCTTCTAAAATATTTGAAAATTAATGAATACGATTACATTTTATGAGGCAGAGAGTATTTTTTCTAGGAGCTTCAGTGAGAACTCATGGTTAACCTACGCTCCTAATATGAAAATCACATCGGGAATCGTAGCGAGATTAGACAAGAGTTTTTCACATCTACAGTAGATCGAGAAAAAACAATTTTGAAGTGAAGTGAATACAAAAGGAGCTGATAGAATTATGGAGACAGAAAGACTTATGTTTCGGAAATATACCAAAAATGATTTCGATTTACTTTTCGAGATGACACGTGAGCCGAATATGATGAAATTTATAAGACATGGTGGACCCTGGACGAAGGAAGAAACCATGCAAAGTCTGGAAAAGTTCATCAACTGGAATAAAGATGATAAGGGGCTATTCCTCGCATTCAATAAAGAGGATAACAACTTAATTGGAACCTCTGGACTGATTCCTCAAATGATTGAAGGCGCTGATGAGCTAGAAGTTGGTTACTGGGTTGTAGAGCAATACTGGGGAATGGGTTACGGATACGAACAAGCAAAAGCATGGAAAGAATACGGCATAGATCACTTGAAACAGATACGATTGATATCTTTAATTCAACATGGCAATGTGGGTTCTATGAAAATCGCGCAAAAGAATGGCATGAAACACGAGAAGGATATAGACATCATAGGGAAAAATGTAGCGGTTTACTCGATAGAGGTGAAGTGAATATGACTTTATTTCCTGAACTAGAAACCAAAAGATTGCTGCTAAGAGAGATTAGACAGAGTGATTCCCAAGACATATTTCATATTTTTTCTTCAGATGAAGTTACACAGTTTTACGATGTAGAAAGTTTTACGAATACGAAACAAGCAGAAGATCTCATACAAAGGTGGAATGAACGATTCGAAAATGGTCAGGTTATCCGCTGGGGGATTGCTTTGAAGTCGGACGGTAGAGTTATTGGAACATGCGGATTTCATGGTTGGATGAAACAACATCATAAAGCTGTGTTGGGATATGAGTTAGCACCGGAGTTTTGGCGGCAGGGTTATATGACCGAGGTCACTCAGAAAATCGTTGAATACGGATTTGAGAACCTTGAATTAAACAGGATTGAAGCCTTTGTGGAGCCAGAGAACGCGGGATCAAGAACGTTGCTTGAGAAAATTGGCTTCAGTGAAGAAGGCATATTGAAAGAAAATTATTATTGGAAAAATCGATTTGTTGATAATGCCCTCTATGCATTTTTGAAGAAAGATTATAAGCCCAACGATAAGCCAATAGACTGATGAACAAAGACGACAAGGGCGCCAGGAGAGTGTATGAGAATTCGAATTATTGGATCTTGTGGAAGTGGGAAATCAACATTAGCCAAAGAATTATCTGGTAAGTATGGTATTCCTTTTTATGAATTAGACAATCTCATATGGGACAGAAGTGCCGAAAATCTGAGATATCCTGAAAGCGTCAGGGATGACTCCATCCAATCTATTGTCAGTTCAGATGCTTGGATCATAGAAGGAGTGCAGTACAAAGATTGGACTTTAAAATCCATACAAGAAGCGGATTTGATTTTTGTATTAAATCCAAATGTTTTCATCAGAGATTATCGAATTATAAAGAGGTTTGTACTGTCCAGAGTTGGTTTGCGACCGTGGAATTACAAGCAGTCATTCAAGAACTTATGCCAGATGATTGTGAAGTGGAACCATCAATATAATATAGTTGCAGCCATAGATGTGATCAATGAAAACAGCAAGACAGCAATGATCACTAAAAATAAAAGACAAGTTATACAGTTAATTGAACATCATATGTATGGAAATATTCAGATTGTTACAAAGCAGAAGGAGAATCCTAAATGATTACACTGAGGAAGATTACGTTAGATAATCGGCGGAAAATCTTTAATCTTGAAGTCTCGGAAGATCAGCGCCGATTCGTGGCTTCCAATCTATCAAGTGTGGCTTCATGTTATGTACTGTCACAAAATGGAGGTCATCCATTACCTTTTGCCATATATGCAGACGAACAGCCGGTAGGATTTGTGATGATTACCTATGGCATTACTGGATACGATCTACCTTCTATCGCGGATGGTAGTTATTGCATCCTGAGGCTGATGATTGATCATCAATATCAGAACCGGGGATATGGACGACAAGCTATGGTGGAAATTTTGAAGTTTATTCGTTCATACCCGGTCGGGCCTGCAGAATATTGCTGGATTTCTTACAGTTCCGAAAATGTAGGCGCGAAAAAAATATATGAAAGCTTTGGTTTCCGTGAGAACGGCGAGATCTGTCATGATGAGTTAATAACCGTATTGGAGCTTTAAATCACAGACGAAGGGAGGTATCTTTATCACTGAATTCTATGATCTCGAAAGAGAGATAAAAAGAAATAAAGCGGAGAGCTGTACTATATACCAAGAAAACTCAATTCAATTTGAATATTATCGAAATCGAAAAACGAAAGATAAACAACACAAAGTGAATTCAATCACCAAAAGTGTTCTCTCCGCATTGGTTGGAATAGCTATAGAACAGGGCTACATTAAGCATGAAGATATTCCAATTGTGAATTATTTTAAAGATCTGGATGACACCAAAAAGGGGATTACGATCAAGCATCTATTAACGATGTCCTCGGGCCTGCACTATCCGGGGAATGAAGCGATGATTCCATCTAAGAATTGGACGAAATTTGTTCTTGAGCAGCCTGTTGAATTCGAACCTGGAATCCAAATGAAATATAGTTGCGGGAGTTCACATATACTTAGCGCTATATTGCAGAAGGCAACTCATATGAACACAGCTGAATTTGCTAAAAAGCACTTATTTGCACCACTAGGCATTAACGATTTCCATTGGTATCAGGATACTCAAGGGATTGCCGTGGGTGGTTTTGGTTTGCGAATGAAGATCGAAGATATGTTGAAGTTTGGAGTGTTATACGTTCAGAAAGGACAGTGGAATTCGAAACAAATTATTCCTGCTGAATGGATTGCTAGAAGTGTAAGTCCTTCTCTTACTTCCGAAACCTTATATGGATACCACTGGCGGATAATGAAAAGTAAGAAGGAATCATGCTCTGAAGATAAAACGTTTTATGCTATGGGTATGGGCGGAGGAAGAGGGCAATACATATTTGTTAACCAAGAGCGGGGATTGGTTGCGGTAATTACAACGATTATATCCGATGATAGCTTGTTACCACTTCAATGGTTTGAAGATTATATATTGAAAGAATAGTTGTTTATGGGAGGTACAGCAATGACCATGATAACGTATAGAACTTTGACACTTCGAGATGTGAACCAGTTACAGGAAATAGATCGTTCGGAACATATTGATCTCATATATGAAATGAGAGAGAACGGATTGGTTGAGCTAGAACAAGATCATGAGTGCTCAAACTGGGATGCAAAGCTTTTGGAAGAGATTCAAAATCGATATGTCTATGAATTAGAACAAGGCGGCATGGCATATGGTGCTTTTGCTGGCGATCGATTAATCGGATTCGGAGTACTGGCACATCAATACAGAGGCAGAGGACGTAATCAACTACAGATTGACTTGATGTATGTCTCGCGCACCTACAGAAGACAAGGGGTTGGAAAACATATTCTGAGCCAGTTAAGTGAAGAGGCTAAGAAACGTGGAGCTCAGTATCTGTATATTTCCTCCACAGAGACGAGATCGGCGGTATCCTTTTACAGAAGCCAGGGCAGCCAGATTGCAAGCGAGATTGATCAAGAACTCTATAACAAAGAGCCCAAAGATATACACATGATAAAGGAGCTGGGCACATGACAACGGTTGGTATACTCGGAACCATTCATAATCCAGAACTGAGGGAGCAATATCATTGTTCTCTTTCTCTTTACAAGGATGTGATTCATGAGTTTAAACCGGATATGATTTGCGGTGAAGTTCATCCACAGAGCTGGTTGAGGTATTTGAAGGATAAAAATGATAGAGGATACTGGGGAGAACCCGCCAGTGAGTATTGGGATTTGGTATTTCCTTTGTGCGAAGAGCAGGACATCCCATTTGTACCTATCGATTGGTTTGAATTAGATGTGTGGAATGCCTTTGATCCATTTAACGGCTATTCGAGCGAGGAACGAAAAGAACTTGAACAACGGGATGATCACTGGTTTGCGGAGCAAATGGAGACGTATCGGTTTGGCGAGATTCCTTTTAATTCAAAGGAGTTCGATCGTGTAACCAGACAAAAATATGAATGGTTGCATCAGGTAAACGCGAAGGCACAGAACTTTCGCTGGGTGGTCCGTAATCAGATTATGATTCAAAGAGTCAAAAATATAGTTGAAGCTCATCCAGGCAAAAGAATCCTCTGTATCAATGGAGCTGATCACAATTACATCTTCCAAGAAGAGCTGACGAAAGAACAAGTTGAATTGCTATATCCATTACGGTGAAGGAACTGTTGTAGAATTACAAATGAAACTTATTATTTAAGGAGCATTTCATGCGCAAAAAAATACGGAAGATACTCAAGTACAGCATATTCAGTATGATTTTAATGGTTATAGTAGCTCTGATATTTCCCACATGGACACCCAAAATTAAAGGTGAGAACAGCATCAGCATGTTAGAGCAGGTCGAAATTAACGGTGCAGGACATGAAGTCATGATTAGGGGAGTGGATCGGAGTAACCCTATCCTGATTTTTGTGCATGGTGGGCCTGGATGCTCTGAGATTCCTTACGTTAGGAAGTATCAAAAGGAGCTTGAACAACACTTCACGGTGGTGCATTATGATCAACGTGGGAGTGGAAAGTCCTATCACTTTTCTGAAGATTACTCGAATCTGACGACAGATGTATTAGTAGATGATTTGTTAGCGTTAAGGAATTATGTAACTGAGGAGTTAGGTCAAGAAAAGGTTATATTAATCGGTCATTCATTTGGTACATACATTGGGATGAAAGCTGCGGCTAAAGCACCCACTCAGTTTCACGCTTATATCGGCATTGGACAGATGGCTAATACGCTTCAGAGCGAACTGGAAAGTTTGGAGTACACGTACGAACAAGCGAAACAAGCCGGTAATGCAGAGGACGTTAAAAAACTGGAGCTAGTTCGAGGCTCGATTGAGCAAGGAAAGGAACTTACGCCTAGAATTCTTGTGCAAAAGTACGGTGGTGCAGCCAGACTCATCCATGAGAATAGCGATTATATTTCAGGATTCCTTTTCAATCCCGAATATAATGGGCTGGATATGATTCGCTTTTATACAGGGGTGCTGAGTTTACAAGAAATTTTACTGAGAGAAGCATTGGATCAAAATTTACCCGAAATTGTAAATCATCTTGAGATTCCTACCTATTTTGTGATGGGTAAGTATGATTATATGACCACTGCGAATGCAGCACGTGATTATTTCGACGGATTCGATGCACCGATCAAAGAATTCGTTGTATTCAACGAGTCGGCACATTACCCACAGTTTGAGGAAAAAGAAAAATTCGCTGATTGGTTACAAGAGTTATTCTAAGATGCCTTGAGAGGAGCAGATCCTATTGTTAGGTCCATTCATTGAGCTTGAAGAAGAGAGTGATGAGCGTTATCGGTGCTACATCCTGCAAAATGCAGTTCAAATATTTAATCATTCTATTCAGGATGATGATCTAAATGACGTCCGAATCTATGTGTCCACAGATATGCAACTAAATTCGCTTGCTAATGAAATAAAGTCCTATGTTAAATGGTTTTCAACTTGTGAAACTGTATTTCGAGAATATTATGAGAATGAACTTCATGAAAAGGTACATAAGGATTGGTTTAATAAAATTGAAGTGTACCGTGTAGATATCACATTTAACAGTGTAGCGGATTATGGAGCAACAATTGCTTGCGGAGACAATATCCTGCAAGATCACATTATGATTGTTGATTTTGATAGAGAGCGAATCCAAGCCATCAACTTAAATGGTTAAATGGAGGTTTTTGTAACAAAAACTCAAAAAACAGGAGAAAGATAGTGCTTTATTTTCCAAAAATGTGTTATTATGTTGTCGGTAGACGAATATTTCTTTTGTTTGATCGATAGAGAGGAGGGTGTGGATTCTCGTATCATTCAATCTGTATAAATAGATTAACCGCACTGCTTGAAGAAAAAATAAGATAAGCGGAGGTATGGTCATGTTCAAAAAATGGAAGAAGTTTGGCATCAGTAGCTTGGCGCTTGTATTACTGGCTACGTTGGCCTTTACCGGATGGAGCGCGAAAGCATCTGCAGCGGACGCTTCACAAATTGTGGCTGAGATGGGTGCAGGATGGAATCTGGGCAATCAGCTGGAAGCAGCGGTGAACGGCACACCGAATGAAACTGCATGGGGCAATCCTACGGTGACTCCAGAGTTGATCAAAAAGGTGAAAGCAGCAGGCTTCAAGTCCATTCGTATTCCCGTTTCCTATTTGAATAACATTGGAAGCGCTCCCAATTATACAATCAATGCGGCATGGCTGAATCGAATTCAGCAAGTGGTGGATTATGCGTACAATGAAGGCCTGTATGTCATTATCAATATTCATGGCGATGGGTACAATTCAGTCCAAGGTGGATGGCTGCTCGTGAATGGTGGCAATCAGACTGCCATTAAGGAAAAGTATAAAAAGGTGTGGCAGCAGATTGCCACCAAGTTTAGCAACTACAATGACCGTCTTATTTTCGAATCCATGAACGAAGTGTTCGATGGTAACTATGGTAACCCGAACTCTGCATATTACGCTAATCTGAACGCCTATAATCAAATCTTCGTGGATACGGTTCGTCAGACTGGAGGGAACAACAGTGCCAGATGGCTGCTAATTCCGGGCTGGAACACTAATATTGACTTCACTGTGGGTAATTACGGCTTCGCGCTCCCGACAGATAATTTCAGATCTTCCGCCATTCCTAGTTCACAGAAGAGAATCATGATCTCGGCACACTATTACTCTCCATGGGATTTTGCAGGTGAGGAAAACGGTAATATCACGCAATGGGGGGCAACGGCTACGAATCCTTCCAAAAAGTCTACTTGGGGACAAGAAGATTATCTGGAATCGCAGTTCAAGTCCATGTACGATAAATTTGTGACTCAAGGCTATCCTGTAGTGATTGGTGAGTTCGGTTCCATTGATAAAACGTCCTACGATTCCAGCAACAATGTATATCGTGCTGCATATGCAAAAGCAGTTACAGCAAAAGCGAAGAAATACAAAATGGTTCCGGTTTATTGGGACAATGGACACAATGGTCAACATGGATTCGCATTATTTAACCGTTCGAACAATACCGTGACGCAGCAAAACATCATTAATGCAATCATGCAAGGTATGCAATAATAGACTGTCTATCCTTATCCGTGCAAACGGCGTATTCCCGCAAAAGGGACACGCCGTTTTTTTGTGCTATCCGGAAATGAGATGAACAACATTTGCCAATGCATTTTACATAAGCCATATACAGAATTCATTAAATACCACAATACCTTTTATATACTTAATTTGCTTGATATAGCGGACTAAAAGGACTAGGTGGTAGACAGAATGTTAAAAAAACGTGATTTGCAGGAATGCCATTCACTGTACAGCTTAATGATGGACCCCGCAGTTTTTCCCTACGTTCGTTATGCATGCCAATCGTATGAGGAATATCTATTCCTGACCAAACAATTAATGGCTGAAGAAGAACAAAAAACGGTGATTACTCGAACGATTTTGAATGAAGCAGGCCAGCCCATTGGTACGATTGATCTATATCACATCGAGCACCAAAGAGGATTCTTAGCCACATGGATTGGATCGCCGTATTTTGGGAATGGGTATAGTCAAAAAGCGAAATCAGCCTTCTTCATTGAATTGTTTCTGGAACATGCGATTGAGACGGTATTTATGAAGATACGCAAGCAAAATGTAAGGTCCAGAAAAGCGGTAGAAAAACTGTCTTATGTGAAATTAGCTAATGATGTCTATCCCGATGTATATCAACGGATCAATGCCAAGGAGCAAATCTATGATCTGTATCATGTAGAACGGTCAGCCTTTTTTGAAAATAGTATGGATCTGCACCATGAAGTGGCTACGTAACATATTGTGAGAGCAGACAACAGCGCCGTCAGTGATGACGACGCTATTTGTTATGATGATACTAGAACAGGCCCGTTGATATAAAATGCAGGAATATGGAATAGAAAATCGAAGACATGAAGTAGAGAAACTCATAAAATAGTGGACTGGTAATGAAGGAGGCATGAAATGATTAATATCAACAAGATATTGGGTGTAGTCCTCATGCTGGGTAGTGTGTTTATATAAGAAAAATCGTAATCACGCCCATACCAAAGAAGTGTAACATTAGGAGGGATCAGAGTGTCCGAACAGGAGGAAGCGTTATCGGGAGGTAATGTGAATCAGGTTGTCAGGATAGGCGAGACGGTTCGCCGGTATGCCAAACCCAATCCATATGTGTATGAACTGCTTTTACATCTCGAAAAAGTTGGTTATAACCACGCTCCTCGATTTCTCGGAATAGATGAACAGGGGAGAGAAGTACTCTCTTACCTTGAAGGAATCGTTCCAGGCAATGACTATCCTGAGATAGAAGAGTATATGTGGTCAGACGAATCTTTAATGGGTATCGCTAAACTGTTGAGAAGTTACCATGATGCGACCGGTGGATTTACAACCACATCAGAATCAACGAACAGATATCCAGGCGTAACTGAAGATGAAGTTGTATGTCATAACGATTTTGCGCCGTATAATATGGTGTACAGGGACGGCCGTCCTCATGGGATTATTGATTTTGATATGGCAGGTCCGGGTCCTCGTCTGTGGGATATCGCCTATGCCTTGTACACGTCCGTTCCACTCGCAGATTTCTCACCAAAGATGGATGGAAAGGGTGTTATGCCATACTCTAGCCAGGCGCATGGATCTGTTCGTAAAGAACGCATTACATTATTTATGAGCACGTATGGATTGAGTGTGCCGACAGACCTGAAGGAATGGGTTATATCACGCATTCGTTTTATGTGTAAAACACTATCTGATCGTGCAGCTGTTGGGGAACAAGCTTTTATAAAAATGGTAGAAGAAGGTCATCTCGCACACTATGAGAAAGAGCTTGTCTTTCTGGAAAAGCATTTTGAGGATTGGACTTAATTAAGGAGTGATCCCTTCAATGTACAAACTTAAAACAACAATAACAGACCAAAGTGTCATTGAATTCATTGAACAGATCGAGCATGCAAAGAAACGTGAAGACGCTTATCAATTATTGGATATCTTCACGGAGACGACAGGTTATGATGCAAAAATGTGGGGACCGAGTATTATTGGATTCGGTGCATATCATTACAGATATGAATCGGGTCACGAAGGAGATGCACCACTAGTGGGCTTCTCGCCACGAAAGGCGAAGATCAGTTTGTATTTTGCCACAGGGGATAGCGAGCGGGAAGAACTGCTGAAAGACTTTGGAAAACATACGACTGGGAAAGCATGTGTGTACATCAACAAGGTCGCGGATATTCATGTGGATGTGTTGAAAGCACTAATCGTGCAGTCTGTTGAGTTCTTAAAAGAAACCTATCCGGATCAATAACTCTGCACGTTATCAACAAGTACTGAATCACTGGAGAAAATAAACTGCTTCCCTCCATCACCATATACGTTATAACGCTTAAACAGGCTGTCTTGAAGATCAAGACAACCTGTTTTTTTGCTTGCAGTTCTCGTTCAGGAGTGGAGACTCTCATACATATGACATGTGTGATCCGTACCGTAAATATCCATCGTATATGTTGAGCAGGGCCATAATCAGCTATCCAAACCTAATGTGCTCAAAGTCCTCCTACCGTGTAGCTTCCCCGTACGCCCGAATCTCGATCAACTCCGCATACCTGCTGCCATTAGTGGCATCAATGATTACTCTAAGCGCCTGCACATACACAGGTGTATCCAAGGAATGGATGACTTTTCTTCTGCGATTTTCCGATACGTTTATAATCTCGATCCACTCATCAGACTGATTCAATACTTCCACTCGATAATCGCGCACAAGTTCAGGCATGACGCGGAATGTGGTGTGATGGTGATGCAGATTAACCAGATCCTCGTTCACATCATCATTGAACGTCAAGTGCAGTTCAGCCAAGGTCTGTGGATCTTCCCACGACAGTTGAACCCATTCTGGTCTGCCAGACTGCATCGGCTGCGACATCCACTGCTGCGGGCCACCAAAGGGGCGATGGTAACCGTTGATCGTGTTGTCCGCTGAATAGGCCGTGGTCTCAGAGAGGGTACGACAGCAGAAGGGTTGACGTGCCAACCCTTGCATGGACCATAATACGACAGGCTGATCTGTGGCGTGGTCCTCCAGATTTTTGGACACATGGTTTTCTTCCGTTTTGAAGAAGATCAGCACCCCGCTGTGTGATTCTGTCGAATGGTAGAGTGAGACAGTTTTATTAGAGCGGATGATAATAAAAGCATTCTGCGGTTCTTCCGGTCGCCATTCGAGAGGAAGGTTCACCCACTGCGCGGTTCCCGCCGTAACGTTAACGGTTGCCGTGACTTGTAACGAATGCGGGACGTAATTCTCCTTACGTCCCGTATCCCACAGCTCTACCGTCAGCGCGGTATCGCTGGATGCATCCAGGAGCAGCTCCAAGCCGCTGAGCATTGGCTGCACAGGCAGCAGCAGGGCCACATCCGTACCCAGCGGGTACGTGTCACCAGGCTGCTCCAGAGCGATGCCCGTCAGCGTGCTGGAGGCTGTAGCCTTGGCACGCCGGGCCAGATCCAACTCATCGTGGCTGCGCACCCCGATGATGGATGCGTCCTGCCGCAGCAATGTCTGCTGCAACACCGCAAGATGCCTCGCGTGCAGCTCGCGCGGCGACACCCCCATGGCCGCGCAGAGTGCCGCGCCTGTACCCGCGGCTTCGCCGATGACCGCGCATGTTGCCATGACGCGGGTCGTGCCGAAGGCGACATGCGATGCGCTGATGTCGCGTCCGGCCATGAGCATATTCCGCACATTCGCGGAATACAGCGAGCGGAACGGCACGTGATATACGCCATCGGCATGCATATGCTTCGAGCCGCTCGCTTCGGCGTACATGCCCTGCGGGGGATGCAGGTCGATGGACCAGCCGCCAAAGGCAACGGCATCCGGGAATTCCCGCTGGCTGATAATATCGTTCTGGGTGAGCACATAGTCACCCGTGAAACGGCGGTACTCCCTTTTGCCAGGCAGCGAACCGATCCACTCCAGCGTCATCTGCTCTGCATCGAACTTGCCGGAATTCTTGATATAGTCCCAGATCCCGTAGATCACGGACCACAGTTCATCACGGATCAGCTCATTGTCATGAACGGTGTCATGTTCACCACCCCATTCAATCCACCAGTAATGACAACCGGAATCCCCGCTGCGAATGACCCGGCGAATCGGAATGCTGGTCTGCGTGATATCCTTGGCAAAAGAAGGCGGGATATAACGGACAGGCGCACCAGCATCCTTGGTATAGAAGAGAAGTGTACTGCCGAGCGTGATCTGATCGGCTACCTTAGGTGCCCATTCTTCACCATATTCGCTGCGGGCTTCCCGGCCGAGTGCAAACTTGGCGCCAGCCAAAAAGCCAACAAGTCCATCGCCCGTACAGTCCAGATAGATCTGACTCTCAAATCGGATTTTGCGCTCAGAACCCATCATCCACCCGGTAACAGAGGTGATCATGCGTTCCTCTCCATCTCCTGTGGCTTCTACTTCATGTACATCGGTATTAAGGTACAGTCGAATGTTGGGTTCGGCTCGAACGGCTTCCAGAATGATTAAGTCCCAGAGATAAGGATTACCCTCCGGATTACGATACTGATTCTCTACAAACAATTCTCCCATGATGCCAGTCTCACGGGCATAGCGGTTAATCCCGTGGGCGGTAGCGCCACAGACCCATACGCGTACTTCGCTGCTGGAATTGCCGCCGAGTACGGGGCGATTCTGCACCAGCGCGACCTGTTGGCCCAGTCGTGCCGCAGATATGGCTGCACACACACCAGCTAGCCCACCCCCGATGACGGTGATATCCGGTTTAACGAGTTCGTGCTTCATATGAACACCTCTCTCATTGAATATGGAGGAGCCTAAGCTCGTATTTCATATCTATAATTTCATATTAGTTCTATATATTTACTTTTCAAATACACTATATTATCATCGAGCATATACTTTATTTCATAACAAAGGCAGGTGTATCATGGACCTCCTTAATCACATCTACTGGAAGAAGAAAGCTGAGTTTGCATTGGCAGAGGATATCTACGACGCTTGGGTGGTCTTTGCCGTTGAAGAGGGCGTATTTCGTTATGAGATTGGGGGGCATACAGGAGAGGCGGGGTTCGCTGATCTGGTGTTGTGCCCGCCCCACGTTCCTTTTCGCAGAGAGACCGTAACTCCGCTGACGTTTCACTATATACAGTTCCGTTGTAACTCCGCAGAGGATGAGGATCTTCTGCCGCCGATCGGAAAATCCCTGATTAATGATACGAAGCGTCTGGCTTCGACGTATGCTTATCTGCGACAGGCAAGCGAGGACAACGATGAGACTGGAGCAGAGTGGAAAACCCACCTGATGATGGACTTGTGGCAACTGTATCAATGGGAGCGCAGACAGAGTAGATTGATGGAACGAAAGTTCACGGAAGACGCTCTGATGACTGAAGCGGCCGTGTTGTTGGAGGAGTGGGCAGGAGAGGCTGTCAGTCTCCGAGCAATGGCCGAGCGTCTGGCGTTGAGTCCAGTTCAGCTTACCCGAAGGTTCCGGGAGGCTTTTCAAGAAACACCATCTGATTACCTGAAAGCGATCCGTCTCAAAAAGGCAAAAGCCTTGTTGGTGGATAGTCGTTTAACCCTAACGCAGATTGCGGAGAGATGTGGGTATGAGAACGGATTCTATCTGAGCCGCGTATTCTCGTCCACGGTGGGGATCAGCCCCTCGGAATACCGGAGACGACATCAAGTATGAAAAAAGGGTCCCATCCATCCATTTCTTTTTTACACGAATAGAACATATCTGTGCAATTCTCTTCAATGCAGACAACGGATATCACAAATCCATGCAAATCATTCGCCCCCGGCTGTAAATGGCAGGCAGGTGCTATAATGGGTTCATTAATTGTAGGGGAGCGAGCACTAAGGAATGAAGAAGCCAAATTGGAAGAGTTGGTTGCCACAGCGGCTCAGATACCGCCTGTTCGGCGCATTTGTGGTGTTGATTCTTTTGCCGTTCAGTGCATTGAATGTCTACAATTATCAGCAGATTGAATCGCTCGTCGAGCAGAAAATCAGTGAGCAGAGTCATGAGCAGCTGGTACAGATGTACCGATCTCTGGAGGACCAGATGAGCATTGCCTTCAAAACACTCATTTTTCTGGAACAGGATTCTGCGGTAAGAAGTGTGCTAACCTCCCCGGACAATCGTACGCCGCTTGAGAACAAGTCGTTAGTGGAAGAGAAGTTTAAAATGATCAACAACAGTTTCTTCCTATATAATCCTTCCGTGTACTTTACTTTGCTGGATTTTCATGATAGCGTTTACACTTCGTATTTGCCCGAGAAAGCGCTGGCGTACGGCCCCTATTTGGAACAATTCCGTGAGCGTCTTGGGGAGATCACGATTTCAAAAGGTGATGCGGATTCACACCCGCTTCAACCGGAAGAACTTTTTTATCGCTGGGATGCTCGAGATACTAACCATGTGCTGCGGGAGCTATCCTCCAGCCCGTACCTCTTGTCACTGTATGCCTACATGAAAGATAGCGGCGGCAAACGGTATGGCCTGGCACGAATTAGCATCGATTATTCATACTGGTTCCAGACCATGCTGAAGGATTCACAGAGTAGCCAGGAGTATTATCTTATTACAGGTAGTGGGGAGACCATTGCCCGTTCATCCAAAACTGCCGCACTCTCCCCTGAGGTTACGGCTGAAATAGCTCTCCATCCGGCGGAGGCTTATCTAACCGATCCAGCTTCGGATACGCTGATTAACTACGTGTACATCGAATCACTGGACTGGTATATGGTGAATCGGATTCCGCTCTCGATTCTCTTTACAGAGATATCTGAACTGAAACAGCGTTATTTTCTAACCTTTTTTGGGTTCACAGGAGCATTTGTACTCATGGCTTTTATGATCTCGGCGACGTTCACGCGCCCTTTGTCGCATCTACAGAAACAGATGAAGGAGGTCGTCCGCAAAAACCTCAAGATTCGCATTCCTGAGGGCCACAGCCGTGGCGAAGTGCTGGAACTGACACGTACATTTAATACGATGCTGGACGATGCCAATCAGATGATTGCCAGACTCAAGACAGAGGAACGACAGAAGGAAGCGGTACATTTTCATATGCTCCTGGCTCAGATGAATCCGCACTTTCTCCTGAATACGTTGAATACAATGAAATGGAGTGCGATACGCAGCGGGAATGAGGAGATCTCCGAGATGTGTGTTTCCTTGGGCAAATTACTGGAGGTCAGCCTGAATTCACAGGTCGAATTGGTATATCTGAAGGATGAGATCGAGTTGGTTCAAGCCTACCTTCATATCCAGCGGATTCGTTACCGCGATAGCTTCGAGGTAACTTGTGAATTTGACGATAAGTTGGAGTATGCGCTGGTGCCCAAGCTGAGCTTGCAGCCACTGGTGGAGAATGCCATTCACCACGGTGTTGGGCCACTGGAGCAGCTTGGGCAGATCGGTATCAGCATTTATAGGCAAGACACAGGAACACTGATGCTGGAGGTGGCAGACAACGGAATCGGAATGGAGGAATCCCGGCGTTTGCAGGTGACCCGGACGCGTCCGGGGATCGGCCTGTCCAACCTCAGGGAACGATTGCGGTTATTGTTCAAAGGTCAAAGTACACTTGAAGTGATCGATACCAAGCCTGGGACATTAGTGAGGTTCAGCATTCCTTTTTTATTGTCGACGCCTTATGTACAGAAGCGGTCTGACTAGACGACTGGAGAGGGGAATCTGGCATGTGGAAAGTATTACTTGTAGAGGATGAGGTATTCGTACGAGAGTCGGTGCGAGAGATTATTTCCTGGGAAGAGCTGGGCTTCACGGTCATCGGAGAATCCGGTAATGGGACCGAAGCGCTGGCAATGATCATACGGGATACACCGGATTTGGTGCTGACTGATATTGTCATGCCGGGTATGGATGGTCTTGAATTACTCAAACAGACCCGCCAAGCCGGGTTGAAAACCAAGTTTGTCATGCTCACCTGTATGGGGGAGTTCGAATATGTACGTCGTGCGATGGAATATGGAGCTTCAAATTATATTCTGAAGCTGTCGATGAGTGTGAATTCACTGCGTGATACACTTCGTAAAGTAAGTGCGGAACTTGGTGCTTCGGCGGAAGTCCGAACGGAGGCAGACCATCATGAAGTACCATCTCCACCTCCGCTAATCACATCAACGCCGATTTCGGCTACTTCTCTTACGGTCTCTTCCGCGACAGCGTCTGAGACTGATCTTCCGTTCACGCCTGTTCGTGAGCCGGTTGTGAAGCACCCGGAGATTAGCAAAATTATTGAGTACATCGGGCAGCATTACGATCAGGACATTACCGTCAAATCCATGTCACGATATGTGATGATGGGCGAGAATTATGTGAGTGCTCTGTTCAAAAAGAAAACCGGCCATACCCTGATTCATTACCTGCATGGGGTACGGATGGAGAAAGCGGCTGAATACTTGCGTGAGACGGATCTTCCTGTACAGGAGATTGGTTACCGCGTGGGATTCGGAAGTGATAATTATTTCATTAAAATATTCAAGCGTTGGACCGGTTGCACGCCCAGCCAGTATCGCCACCGCTCGTGATTCACTGGATGAGTAGAAGGAATATGTGTACCGAGTGCTCAGGCAAGCACAAGTAAATCCGTATTTTTGTTCAATCCGAATCATGGATATGTATCTTATGAACCCAGCAAGGTCCCTGCTACGATGTAACGGAAGGTACACTTCAATTCAGGGAGGTCATGTGACCAGATGAGAATCAAAAAAGGATTAACGGGGTTAATCGTAGGTGCGCTGATGCTGGGCTTGCTTGCCGGCTGTGTAGGTAAAAATGAGACGAACGGTGGAGATAACGGAGGTGGAGCGGCAGGGGGAAAAGTGAAGCTCACCATGTGGGGCGCGGTGCCGCCTGAGAATGGTCCACAGGAAGTGGTGGATACCTGGAATGCGGAACATCCTGATATTCAGGTGGAATATGTGCGGTTTGTGAATGACGATGATGGCAACCTGAAGCTGGATACGGCGCTGTCCACCGGGCAGAACGTTGACCTGTATGTCAACTATACCCTCACGAATCTGGATAAACGTATCAAGGGCGGTACAGCACTGGATCTGGGCGAGTTCACTGATTACAACATTGATGAGAAAATGGGTGAAGACGCGGCTTCCTGGAAAGTGGACGGCAAATATTACGGGATGCCAACCAAGAAAAACGCTGCCTTTTTCGCACTAAATATGAAAGCGCTTGATCAGGCCGGACTGAGTGTACCAACAGCCTGGACATGGGATGAAGCCCGTGAATATGCACTCAAACTGAAGACGGCTGGCTTCAAGTACGGATTGGTGCAGCATACCGCTTCCTATGTAGACCCGCTCGATTCCGTTCTGGTGAAGAACGGCTATGTTAAGGCAGACGGCACTTCAAACCTCGATGATCCGCTCGTTACCAAATGGCTGGAGACGTTGAACGGGATGATGAAGGAGGATGCAACCACGCCTCCACTTGGCGAGCAGCTGACTTCCAAAATGCCGGTGGAGAACATGTTCCTTGGCGGTGAGTCTGCCATGATCAACATAGGCGAATGGCTGATCCGCACATCAAACAACATGACCGAGTTCCCTCGGGATTGGAAAATCGCCTTTGCCCCTGTACCGAGACTGGCTGCAGAGGAAGCGGATATGGTGAAGAGCGGGGGACTGGGAGACTTTATTGCTATCAATTCCAAGTCGAAAAACAAAGAAGCCGCATGGGAGTTCCTGAAATGGTACGCCGATGGAGGAATGATGCCGATGGCTGCTGGTGGACGTTTGCCTTCCTCCAATGCGGTCGATCAACAGACTGCCATCGATCATTTGCTGGGTGATTATGCCGATTCCTATGACAAGGAGTCTCTGGAATTCGTGTTGTATGGTGATGAGACACCTACGTTTGTCCGCAGCATTGCGCAAGAGGTGGTCGACTTGCGTGCACAGGAGTATGAAAAGTTCTTCCTTGGTAACCAGACTGCCGAAGTTACGGTTCAGAACATGGTCAAACGCCACAATGATTGGCTGAAGCAGAATCAATAGAATGTAATGTAAATGCACCGAGAACAAAGGCCGTCCCCAATGGGGCGGTTTTTTCTATTATAAGCAATAGAACAATTCCATGTTGTTTTCCTCCCGAAAGGCAATGCCGAAATACATATATCTGTGATATCAGGTACAGGGTTATGTTCCTTAAATGTTAGAGGACATCTTGTTATGCTTAATTCCAGAACAGATGTTAAGGAGTGGGGGAGCATATGCATAAATCCTGGATGAAACGGCAGAGCAGGCTCGGGTATCTGTTTATTGGGCCCAATATGATTGGCGTGCTGTTGTTTTTTATTATACCAGCTGTCTATTCGTTCTATCTCATGTTCACCGATTACAAATTCATGAGCCCGGAGACGAATTTCGTAGGGCTGGATAACATTCGCCGAATGATGAATGATGATCTGTTTGGGGTGGCGCTGCGAAATACATTTGTATTTCTGTTAGCGGTTCCGGTATCGATGGGGTTGGCATTTATCGTGGCGGTGGCGCTGAACAAGTCGGTGTACTGTCAAAAAACGCTGCGTGCCCTCTATTTTATGCCCTATATCACCAGCGGCGTTGCCATCGCCTTTGTCTGGATGCTGTTATTCCAGCCAACGTCGGGGCCGATTAACGGTTTCTTGCGCGGGATCGGTATAACGAACCCACCGGGCTGGTTATCGACAACGGAATGGTCCATGTATGCGATTGATATCATCTGGATCTGGTTCATGCTGGGTTACAACATGATTATTTATCTGGCCGCCTTGCAGGAAATCCCGGAGGAATTGGTTGAGGCTGCACGGATTGATGGAGCCCGTCCTTGGCAGACGATACGCCAAGTGATCTGGCCGCTTGTGAGCCCGACTACCTTTTTGCTGCTGATTACCGGGCTGATTATGACCATCAAGAACTTTGGTATCATTCAAGCGATTACCCAGGGTGGGCCGGGGAACAGTACAACCGTCCTGTCGCTGTTTATCTACCAGAATGCCTTCCGCTACTACGAGATGGGATACGCTGCTGCCATTAGCTGGGCGCTCTTTGCCATCATTATGGTCTTCACCGTTCTGCAGTGGCTTGGTCAGAAACGTTGGGTTCACTACTAAGGAGGGGAGGGATCGTTATGGAAAAACGAAATGCCACGACCGCGAAGCCCACAGCTCCACATTCACCTATAGTTCGCATGGAGTCCTTGACCCAGATTCGAAAAATCATATTGACACTTCTGATGTCCGGTTTTGCCTTGCTGATGATTATGCCGTTCATCTGGATGATCAGCACATCGTTCAAATCTCCTGCGGACGTATTCACCTATCCCATCCAGTGGATACCCTCCAGCCTGAACTGGGAGCATCATATTAAGGTCTGGAGCGGAGCGGATACTTTTGCGACATATTATCTGAACTCGTTGAAAATATCACTAATTAGCACGGTCGGAGCTGTATTTCTCTCAGCTTTTGCAGCCTATGGCTTCGCACGGATTCAATTCAAAGGTCGGGAGACGCTGTTCCTGATCTATCTCTCGATGATGATGGTGCCTCCGCAGGTGCTCTTTGTACCGAAGTTTCTGATGTTTGAATGGGTCGGCATATATAATACGCATTGGGCATTGATCCTGCCTGGAATGTTCACGATCTTTGGGGTGTTTATGCTGCGACAATTCTTCCTGTCGGTGCCTTCAGAGATTTCGGAAGCGGCGTTCATCGACGGTGCCGGTCACCTACGCATATTCTTCAGGCTGATTCTGCCCTTGGCGAAGCCAGCGCTGGCTACACTGGCGATCATTGATTTCTCCTGGCATTGGAATGATTATGAGAATGCGCTTGTGTTCCTGATCGACAAAGACTTGTACACCGTGCCGCTCGGACTGCAGAACTTTATTCTGGAGAATAATGTGGATTACAACGGCATGATGGCCGCTGCCACGGCAGGCATTATTCCAATGATCATCGTCTTCCTGGTGGGTCAGCATTATATCATCCAGGGCGTGGCTGGAAGCGCCGTGAAGGGTTAAAATTACTGAGACCACATAATATAACCCTTTTGCTGAACGAAGAGATTTTCGCGGCAGAAGGGTTTTCTGTAAAAAGGGAGAATTAATCCATGATCTGAGTTTTTATCATTGGAGGAGATTCTCATGGAAATGAAAGTTATCACATTGCCCGCTTTTCGCGTTGTAGGATATTCAATCGTAGCTACGGTAGAAGAGTTCGAATCAGGTTTGGGCAAGAGCCACTATCATAAGCTTGTTGAGAGAAAGATGGAAATTCAACATCGAAAAAATGACAACGTCATGTTGATGCAGATGTATCCGATGAACGAGGATTTCAACGCAAAGGTTGATAAGTTCACACATCTACTAGGATATGAAGTGATTAGTTCGGAGAATGTTCCTTCAGAAATGATAAGTCATGAGGTCCCTGACAGTCAGTATGTGACGTGCACGCATCGAGGGATTGAGTCAGAGATTGGTGATACATACGGTTATATATACGGACAGTGTCTTGGTGAGACGGGACATGAACCGAAGTGTTATGATTTTGAAATTTGGGATGAGCGTTATCAACCGGAAAGTCCTAATAATGAAATAGATATATATGTCGCTTTGCAATCATAGTTTATAGCATCTTTCCGCAATACAATAGTTCAAACTTCGTATATAATATAAAATCATATGATTCTGTATGACTACATAACTATCGCGAGGTGCACTAGACTTATGCCAACTATCTACGACTTTACCGTAACCAGAACCAGTGGAGAGCGTTTCCCACTCTATCAATATGAAGGAAAGCCTGTGCTAATCGTAAACACGGCAAGTAAATGTAAGTATACGCATCAGTTCGATGACATGCAGAAGCTGTACGATCAGTACAAGGATCAAGGGCTTCAGGTTATTGGTTTCCCGTGCAACCAGTTTGCGGAGCAGGAGCCTGGAAGCAGTTCGGAAGCGGAGTCCTTCTGTCAGATTAATTATGGTGTGAAATTTCCGATGTTCTCTAAGCTGGATGTGAATGGAGAAGCGGCGCACCCGCTCTACGACTTTTTGAAAAGATCAGGGCCTTTTACTGGCTTTGATGAAACAGATATACAGGCCAAATTATTGAAATTAATGGTGGCTGAGAAGGCACCGGAATGGTTACATGGCGATGCAATCAAATGGAATTTCACAAAATTCCTGATTGATGCAGAGGGTCGTGTGGTCAGACGCTTCGAACCTATCGACTCCATCGACGAGATTCAAGAGAGTATTAAACAGCTTCTATAATTTCACTTTCATAGATCCTACAGGGGCATGACACAAATCGTTTCCCTCTTCCGAACAGGAGGTGCATGAATGTGCCGAGCATGATGCAATTTAGTGCTTCACTGGAGTATAGTTACCGATCCACCAGCACGTATAACCCAGGCAAGTCAGATGGATTCCATTCACATCCACATTATGAGATTTATTATTTTCATGATGGAGAATGTACCTATATCATAGGAGACCGGGTATATAACCTGGAGCCGGGTGATCTGGTGCTGATGCATGGCTTGACTCTTCATCGACCGCATCCGAAACCCGGCAGTGCTTATGAGCGAAGCACATTGCATTTTGATCCGTCTGCCATTCGCAGCAGCCTGCATCCGGATCGCATGGTTGAGGTGCTGAAGCCGTTTGAAGAACTCAGAAATTGCAGGGTCAATCTGACGGGCGATACCCGCTCTGAATTCGAAGCGCTATTACACGATCTTTATCGTCTATCTAAGAGTCAGACCAGTTTCAGGCAGGAGCGCATGAATGTCCGGCTGTGTGACCTGTTGTATTTTGTAGCAGAGATCTGCCAGGGCGATGTCGAAGAACACCTTCCATCATCGGAGAGGGAGCGGCATGTGCAGCACATTATCCGTTATGTCGATACCCACTATATGAAAGACATTGGTCTGGATGATTTGGCACGGGAATTGCATTTGTCCAAACCATATTTGGCAGGTATGTTTAAGGAAATGACAGGTCTGACGATATTCAAATATCTGTATGACCGCCGTATCAATCAGGCGAAGCTTTTGTTTCAGTTCCAGCCTGAGATCACCGTGACAGAAGCAAGTCGATTGTCCGGTTTCAAACGTCTTTCGCATTTTAGTCGGATGTTCAAACAAAGTGTGGGATGTTCGCCTGATCTGTACCGTACCCAATTGCATCGCCAATCATAGAAGCCCTCTGTGAGCTGACCAGCTTGTCTGGTTGGCTTTTTTTGTTGATTTTCGTTTGAGGAGTGCATACCACTGTGTTTAGAGGACACGCAGAACAGGTAAAGAAAGGTAATGAACCCAGAGGAGGCGAATATGAATGAAACAGCGCACACCGGATCAGAATAACAACGATAACCATACAAAACGTTTCCAGGACAATCCCGAGCAGTATCAAACGGAGAAGAAAAGTTTGCTGGACATGCATGAGGAAGAACAGACTGTAGACCCGATTCCAATGGAAGACCTGAACATGGAAGCACAGGAAGAGAAGAATAAGGATCAGACGAAGAGTAACTCGTCTACGGAAGAAAAATACCGGGCTGATTATCGCAAGAAGACGAACGAAGGATAGTCTCATTGCAGTTTTGAACAATAAAGGTTCAAGTGTTTTCGGTGAATGTATATTTAGTGAAAATAAATTAGTTTGTTGACTAATGTATGTTACTATATTATAGTTACTATGTTGGCAAATGAAAAAGACTATTTTGGGAGGCGAATAAGAATGACTACTTTTTTTGATGCGTTGAAAAACAGAAGATCTTATTACGGAATCAGCAAGGAATCTACAATTTCGGATGCTAAAATCCAGGAAATCGTAGAAGAAGCGGTGAAATATACACCAACTTCCTTCAACTCACAAACATCCCGTGCGGTTGTATTGCTCGGTGAACAACATGATAAATTGTGGAATCACACAGAAGAAATTTTGCGTGAAGTGGTAGGCAATGAAGAAGCCTTCAAATCCACAGCAGAGAAAATGACTGGATTCCGCAGCGGATATGGTACGGTTCTCTTCTTCGAAGACAACAATGTGATCGCACAGCTTCAACAGAATTTTGCAGCTTATGCGGATAACTTCCCGATCTGGGCTAACCAATCCAACGGTATGTTGCAATTGGTGATCTGGACTGCTCTGGAACAAGAAGGTCTGGGTGCATCTTTGCAGCACTATAATCCGTTGATTGACGAGAAAGTGAAGCAAGAATGGAACATTCCTGAGAACTGGAGATTGATCGCTCAGATGCCATTTGGTAAACCAACGGCAGCACCGGGTGAGAAAGAATTCCAACCGATTGAAGAGCGCGTAAAAGTACACAAGTAAGCTTCGCATTTCCCAACATTTAACCACATACGGCCTCGCTTCAATTTGATACGATGATAGTTGATCGTAATCCAATGAAGCGAGGCTTTTTGATGTGAATAATAGATTAAAAGACATAACGAACCAACGCATATGGAAAATGGCTTTATGCGGAATGTTAGCACTTGGATCGGTGGTTAGATACAGCAATACCATTCAAGCTGCAACCGTACAGCAACAGTTTCAGGATACTCGTACGAGTTATGCGAAGGATGCCATTACACATCTGGTGGACAAAGGTATTGCTGCCGGTACGTCAGAGACTACCTTTGAACCAAAGAAGGCTGTTACTCGTGCAGAGTTTGCGACGTTTGCGGTGAGATTGTTAGGTTTAAAGCCCGTTAAAAATAACATTAATCCTTATCAGGATATAAGCATGAATGCTTGGTATTACGGCAACGTTGCCGCCATGACGAATCTTTTTATTCTGGAGGGTAAGGGTCAGGGAACGTTCCAGCCTAATGCTTCCATTACGCGCGAAGAAGCGGCTGCCCTTCTTGTTCGCATGTTAAAACAACAACCCGTAGAGACCTCGCTCTTATCTTCAACGTATTTCGACGCAGCGGATATCTCGGACTGGGCACGTCCTTATGTGCAGACGGTATATCAACTTGGACTGATGCGAGGAAGTGGAGGTGTGTTCAGACCGCATGACCAGGTAACGCGGGAAGAAGCAGCCGTCATGCTCGATGCCATTTTACAAAAGAAAACATGGTCTGAACAGTTACAACGTGGGGATGAACTCGGTGTTCAGCTGGGTTGGCAATATAATTCCACCACAGCTGAATTCAAGAAGCAAGTGGAACAGTCTGAAGTGAATACGCTCGTCCCACGCTGGTTTTTCTTGAACAGCAGTATGAAAGTAACAGATCACGCGGACCCGGCATTAATCTCCTGGGCATCCGCTACCAACAGACAACTATGGCCATTGCTTGGCAATCGTTCAGATTCGGCACTTACCCATCAGATGTTATCGAGTTCAGTCAACCGAGCAGCAGTGATTTCACAGGTAGCCGCCTATGTCAAAACCTATAAACTGGACGGCATTAACGTGGACTTCGAGAATGTCGATCCTGTGGATCGTGAAGGGTTAACGGCATTTGTCACCTCTTTGACGGCAACGTTGCACGCACTGGGTGCAGTTGTGTCTGTGGATGTATCGCCAGACCTCGGTACAGATTGGACAGATGCATTTGATTATGCCAAACTGGGCGCTGTATCGGATTATATGGTGCTGATGGGATATGAGGAACACTGGAATGGTGATCCAAAAGCAGGGTCAGTGGCCTCTCTTCCATGGGTGAAAAAGGCTTTGGACACCATGCTCTCCGAAGTAGTACGTGCCAAAACAATTTTGGCCCTTCCATTATATACACGAGACTGGTCCTCACTGAATCCGGCAACCAGTTCTTGGGACATTACACTGGCAGAACAGGGAACGCGTGCGCATGCCACGGGATCTGTAAGACGATGGGATGCGAGTCTGGTTCAATATATTATTGGTTACAGCAGCAACGGTACACCAAGATATATATGGGCAGAGGATAGTCGTTCTTTATCGGCCAAAGTGTTAATGAGTGAGCAGCGGCAAATTGCTGGACTGGCTTACTGGTACATGGGCGGCGAAACAGCTGATGTATGGAACGCCATTTCGAATGCATCGCGATTTGAATCGTATAACTTCTAAGCAATCATGAATCTTATAGGCCCAAACTCACCGTGATTCAGGCGGATGGTTTGGGTCTTTTTATTTTGGTATAAGATAAGGAGGACGAGAAACAGTTTAAGCTTGACTGAACGGTTTAATGTATATAAGGACAAAATATATATATATATTGAGCTAAACATTTACACAATAACGGAGAGGACAGAAAGAGCCTGAAGAAGCGAAGTGTTCGCCTTTATCCCCGGATTTACCCTTTGTAAAAGGTATTAAAAAAATCTGGGGATAACAGCGATCGGAAGGTTGTTCTGTCATCGGAGTGATCAGTGTAAATATTCTTTAGTTCAATGTATATAGTTCAGGAGGAGAAGGAGCATGCGAGAGGTTGATTGCATAATAGTAGGTGGAGGGCTCGCAGGGCTTCAGGCAGCCATTCAGCTTGGGCGTTATTCGGCCCATCAGGTCTTGGTGATTGATGCGGGAGAGGGCAGATCGACATTGTGTCGGACGTATCATAATATTCTCGGTTTCCCCGATGGGGTGTCCGGCGAGGAACTCCGTGCCCGAGGCAGGATGCAGGCAGAGCAGACAGGTGTAGCTTTTGAGAAAGACCGTATCGTTAAAGCAGGACGTCAGGGTGAGAAGATTCAATTATTCGGTACTTCCGGATCTGAATATAGAAGCAAAACGGTGCTTCTGGCAACGGGTCTTACGGATCGAGTGCCGGATATTCCGGGACTAACCCCAACGTTGGGTCGCACAGTCTATGTCTGCCCTGATTGCGATGGCTATGAAATTCAAAATCAGCGGACAGTTCTGTTGGGATCTGGTGAAGCAGGAGCCAATATGGCGATGATTTTAATCCAGCGTACCAACGACTTGTTATACATCAATCATGAGCAGACCGCCATATCTGCAGAGCTTCATCGCAGTATGAAAGAGGCGGGCGTTCGTTATCTGGAAGCAGCTGTCCAGGAAGTGCAACAGATTGAGGATGGCCATATCACCGGTGTTCTGACCGAAGATGGACAGATTTTTGAGTCAGAACGAGGGTTTATCGCTTTTGGAGGAAATAAGGTGCACTATGAATTGGCAGAGCAGCTTGGGGCTGTGATCGCAGATAATAAACATGTAGAAGCCAACCCGCGCAGCTTGCAGGCAGCAACGAATGTGTGGATTGCCGGGGATCTGGGTTTACATGCAGAGCAAGCAACCGTTGCGATGGGTGAAGGTTCCATTGCCGCGATCTGGATTCATAAGGCGTTACAGCAGATGACAAAGGATTCACTTTGAAATGTACCTCCGGATAAGAGGCTGATTATTCAATCATTATCAAAAAGTCCTCCCAAGCCATGCGTATGGCAGGAGGACTTTTTAAGCTAACTTTTGCTATGGAGAAAAGGATCTCGCTTATTTACTCGATGAATCCGTTGACTTGGAAGAAGACGTCTCGTCCTTCGAGTCATGTGAGAAATCTTTGCGAATATTATCCACGATATCGCCTACCACACCTTCAATCATATCGGTTGGCCCAGGATTTTGCTTGTCTGGATGGATCACGGTGTTCACGCCTGGTTCAAGTTCATCGTTTGTTTTCTCATGTTTGGCTTTGTCGCTCATGGGAAATCCCTCCTTTGTTCCGTAAAGTACAGGTGTTTCTTAAGATATCCAAACACCATTACGTATATGTAAACGATTAACCGCTGGAGTTCATTTGAAACGTGATGTTCAAAGATCAATACGCATACAGGATAGAAATTTACTGATTAATCTTGGGCGAGCAGTTTATATTATAGATAACCGGTTAATGTTAAGCATGCTGTATGTTCCAATGAACAACTATTCTCAAGGAGGTTATTCAGATGAATGAACAAAATCACGTAATCCATAAAGATGGCCAAGTTTCTACTGACAAAGTGGACAATGCAATTGAGAAGATTGCACCGGAAGAAAGAGAACAGATTTTACAGAACTTTGACGCATTCAAAGAGTACCTGGGTAAGCGAATTGCGATGGGAGAATCCATTGGACTAAGCGAGGAGCAGATGGCTAAAATCGCTGAGAAAGTAGCGGATTATCTCGCAGCTCGGGAGGAACCTCGCAATCGTGAAGAGAAGTTGCTTCAGGAGCTGTGGAATGTAGGTAAGGAAGATGAACGTCATATGCTGGCTCATATGCTCGTTCGTTTGGCGCAAAGCGCTACAACCAATCATTAAGATGAGCTTCTAAGCATAAGATACATTTACAAGCATAAGAATCGTATATATGTATTGAACCCCTGAATGGCGATGCCTTCAAGGGTTCTTTTGCCGCTTACGAAGACTACAAACTGGAGTGGTGACGCGCATTGTAACTATTTTTAATCTGGCTGATACTTTTATAGTCCCTATTGCAAGTATGATAAGAAAAGAAAGAACGTTGGAATTAATAGTTCAGATGAGCGTTTGAGATGGAAGACTTCCGGTTAAGGAATAATAACGTTCATATTAAGGAGAGATGTTACCTATGAAGAACGCGGCAAAACAATGGAAACTACGAATGATCGGTGCAGTTGTTGCTTTACTTGGCATCATTGTGCTGACTACATATTTACTTACCCCTGCGAATGCTCAAGGTAGTTCGGAGGCTCAACAACCTTCTGCCAAAGAAGCTCAGGTCGCCAACTCTGAGATGTTTACAGCCTATGTGGAAGGTATGCACCAAGAGAATGGCAAGTTGTATATGACAGTGGACAAGATTGGCTGGTACCAAGGTGAAGAAGCTGATGCGATTTTTGCACTGCGCAACCCGGAAGCAGGTATAGATGGTGCTCCAGATGGCTACTATATTGTCAATGACAGCAAAGAGCAGGAACAGGTTGAAGTTAGTGCCAATGCTGAAGTATTGATGCAGTTGTATGATCGGGATGGTACGATGCAGGGCGCAGACATTCAGTGGAATGAACCTGTGACATTATCCAAGTTTGAATCGTTGTATGAGAATACCCGTATTCTCGATCTGTCCGTATTCCCGTATCATCTGACAGTGCAGGACGGAAAAGTTACCAAAATTGTGCAACAATACATCCCATAAAAGTGAGATGGGATTCATCAGTCAAGCATTCCTCCCGTTCAATAGAACGGTGAGGGATGCTTTTTGGTTATGACAAATTCATGAAAGCGATTGTAATTAATGGGAGGTACATGTATCATTATTGGAATGGCGTTTTTACATAGTTCAGGAGGAGCCTCATGCTTAAAGACATGATTGCATTAACCAAACCCGGACTTCTAAGGCTGAATGTGTTTGCGGTGGCGGTAGGATTCTGGGTAGCTTCAAAATGGGATATCCATTGGTTATCTCTGCTCATGGTTGTGATTGGATCAACATTGGTTATTGCTTCAGCTTGTGTAATCAACAATTATTGGGATCGTGAATTGGACCAAAAGATGGAGCGTACCAAAAAAAGGATGGAGTACATTAACCATCTGAAACCAGGTTTTGTTCTTGGCTATGGCATTATCCTTGGTGTTGTGGGACTAGCAGTACTGTATCTCCTGGTGAATCCATTATCGGGCTGGATGGCACTGCTCGGATGGTTCGCGTACATCGTGATCTACACGATGTGGTTGAAGCGCAGTTCGACCTGGAGCACGTCGCTGGGTGGAATTGCAGGAGCGATGCCGCCGGTCATCGGTTATACGGCTGTAACGAATGAAATTGATGCAGGTGCCTGGTTGCTGTTTGCATTATTGTTCTTGTGGCAGCCACCACACTTCTGGTCATTGGGTATTCGCCGGGTGGAGGAGTATCGCGCTGCCGGTTTCCCGTTGTTGCCTGTCGTAAAAGGGGTAAAACGTACCAAGCTTCAGATGATTCCTTACGTTTTCCTACTGCTTCCTGCTGTATTCCTGTTGTATTACTACAACTATGTTGGTCTTGTATTCCTGATTGTATCTGTGATTGGTGGACTAATCTGGTTCGTGCATACACTTAGCGGACTGAAGACACAGGATGATGAGAAGTGGGCAAAAGTGAACTTTCTGATCTCGGTTAACTATCTCATGCTCGTATTTATTGTTATGGTCGCGAACACGACATGGTCTTAATCAAGTGATGAACAGATTACTTTGAGAGAAAAGCACCTTAAGCGAGTTGGCTGCATCGAATGAAAAAGCACACTGCTGAATAGAGTTTGGACAACCTTGTGTTGTTACAACATATTCTCTGGAGTGCTTTTTTGGTATAATAAAACAATTGAATAATATATGTGGAAATTATAATGCAAGATGGGAAGTGACAGCATGAGTAATTTGGAACAGGCCGTGCGGTGGAGACAAGAAGGCAAGGTGCAGGAAGCGATTGAACTTCTGCAAGAGATTACAGGGCAAGAACCCGAGAATGCGCAGGTCTGGTATCAGCTCGCTTGGGCGCATGATTCGCTTGGGGTAGAGCGAGAAGCTGTCCCGCATTATGAGCAGGCACTGGATCTGGGTCTCTCAGGAGAAGACAGGGCAGGCGCAATACTCGGACTGGGCAGTACATATCGAACGCTTGGAGAGTACGAGCAGGCGAAAGCTTGGTTTGAAACGGGGATGAAAGAATTCCCGGCGTACCGGGAATTTGAGGTTTTCTATGCCATGGTGCTCTATAATCTGGGTGAACATGCAGAAGCGATGCAACGACTGCTCGTTCAACTCGCGGATACATCAAGTGACAAGAGAATAAACGACTATAACAGAGCAATTCGTTTCTACGCAGATCAGCTGGATCGGGTGTGGGAATAGACGGAATACGCCAAAAAAGGAGATGGACGAATGAACTCCAATCAAGATCTGAAACAGGTAAATGAAAGGTTGGATGAAATTGAGAAAAAGTTGGATAACCTGGGGGGTAGCCAGCAGAACAAACGCTCACCTGGCGTGCGCTTCCTGATTGGTTTTGGCATCACGATTGCGGTTATATTTGTACTGCTGCTGACCCTCGGTGTTATACAATTTGTGAGTAACGTGAGTAATTGATAGAAAAAGTCGATCATGACGACAGGTAGTGAGTTCTCCAAACTTACATAGCCTGGCCGAGCCACTGTTGCACCTCTTCAATGAAACGCCGCGTAGCTGGCGATAGATTAACCAAAGACGGGCAGGCCATGCCAATCGTACGATAAGGATCTCCAGTTAGTGGCACGAGGGCGAGCGAATCAGTATGATTTTGAAGTACCATTTCCGGCAGCAAACTGATGCCGAGGCCATTACGGACCATCGCCATGATGGCTTGATCTTCTGCAACTTCATAGACGACATTGAGCTTGGCTGCATGCTCCCGAATCAGTCGTTCTATCTCGTTATCTCCGCCCCACTTGGGCAGAATAAAGGGTTGCTCCAGCAGAATATCAAACGAAACAGACTCCTCTGAGGCGAGAGGATGATCCAGAGGCAGGATGCACATCATCCTGTCTTTTTGCAATGGGATCGTCTCAAAAGGTGATGAATCGCCGAGGGACAGAAATCCGAGATCGATGGCGCCTCCAGCCAGCCAGGCCTCAATCTCAGCATAATCGCCTTCCCAGAGCTTGATCTCAATTCCTGGATGACGCAGACGAAATTGTTTCAGTATGCCAGGCAGCCACTGTGTGGATACACTGGCGAAAGTACCGATACGCACAGTTCCAATCTCGGCACCGCGAATCAGGGAGATCTCCTGGTTCATCAGTTCCGTCCAGCGCAGAATCTCACGTGTGTATCCCAGAATACGTTCCCCTTCAGCGGTTACCCGCACACCGGAGCGGCCACGATGGAGAAGTGAAAAACCACATTCCGTCTCCAGACTGGCGATGGCATGACTTACCGCGGATTGGGTGATGTTTAGTGCTTCTGCTGCTTTGGTCAGACTGCCGTATTCCACAACAGTATTCAATATTTCGTACTTGATCAATGACATGAATGGTTCCGTTCCTTCCCATTTTGGATGCATGAGTTTATTTCATATAATCCATTATAAATATTCATTTTTATAATGCAAAGAGATCGTTTATACTTGCCAAGGCGAGTTAGTTTGACGCGCGATCACACAGATCAGAATACATAGAATGAAGGTTGAAGCAAGATGAATGGTGTACAGGTTAATCAAGGTCAGGCAACGAGAAGAGCAGACATACAGATGCTGCTCGCAACGGTCATATGGGGATCATCCTATCTGTTTATGAAATCGGGCCTAGAGTCCATGCAAGAATTGAATCTGGTCGCATTTCGTTTTGGAATTGCCTTTATTGCGGCAGGGCTTCTTTTTCATCGGCGGTTGTTTAAGATGGATCGCAGAACACTTGTGGCAGGCGCTATTATGGGGACAGCTTTATTTGCTGCATTTGTATTCATCACCTATGGTGTGCAACGAACAACGACATCCCAAGCGGGATTCCTGATCAGTTTGGCTGTTATTTTTGTGCCCATTCTGACGACAATCCAGCATCGTCGTATGCCTGATAAACGATTGACTCTAAGTATACTGGTAGCAGTAACCGGGCTGGGTTTGTTAACGCTTCAACATGAACTGAGTCTGCATACGGGAGATATTCTGTGCATCCTTGCAGCGCTAGTGTATGCCATCTACATTATGATAGCTGGCAAGTACACGCCGAAGCATGATCCGCTAACACTGGGGACGGTGCAATTAGGTGTTGCGGCGATGTGGGGAATAGCAGCTACATTCATGCTGGAAACGCCACGTATGCCCGATACGGCTGAATCCTGGGCAGCAATTCTCGGGTTAGGTGTACTGTGTAGCGGATTGGGATATATTCTGCAGACACTCGCACAGCGCCATGCCTCTCCCACAAGAACGAGTCTGATCTTCTCACTCGAACCTCTATTTGCAGCGGCCTTTGCTTTTACCTTTCAAGGGGAGTCATTAACGTTGCAAGGATATGCAGGAGCAGCTTTGATGTTGATGGGTGTGTTGATTACAGAGATCAAACTTCCACAGCCGATCTTCTGGCGCAGAAAACGTCAAGCACTCCAGCCGGAACTCAGCGATCAGGGAGCACCGGGTATATAACCAGAGAACAATGGTCCTTTCGTCATCTTCTATGGAAGGTGGAGAGAGGGCCTTTTTTGTTATGTTGAATATGCCTGTAAAAGACAGAATCCAGCCTAACAAAACGAGTTGAAACATAACTTGTTTTGTTGATTTTTGTTTTTTATGCTACACTGAATGGAAAATCAGGAAAAACGGGTGAATGGCATGACTAAAAGAGTAACAATGCAGCAAATTGCGGATGCTGCGGGGGTGTCCAAATTCGCAGTCTCCCGTGCGCTGACGGGGAAGCCTGGTGTGAGTGAGCATACACGCGAGATGATTGTCAGAACGGCGGGGCAGCTCGGGTACTTTAGAACCGAGCCAAAGCGGTATCCGGTGGACACACAGGCGTCAATAGAGTTGAAGCCAGAAGCGGAGCGCCAAGGCACCATATTAATTTTGTTTCCTAACGTTCGTTCTCAGAATAGATCTTCCTTGTACTGGGGGCCTGTGTTCGATGGCATCTCTGAGAGGCTGAATGAGAAGGGGATGGACATTTTAACGCTGACAGAACCCTCTTCAGATCGAATGTTCTCGGTCCTTAATCCGGAAGCGATCAGCGGAGTCATTACTGTAGGCACCATCTCGACATCGGTATTGCTGGAGATTTACAGGCTCCGTATTCCGCTCGTGATGGTGGACCATGAAGACCCGGCCATATACGCAGATACGGTTTTTACAGACAATATGAAATGTATGAAAGAACTGGTTCTCATGCTCGTCGGGAAAGGATACAGAAGGTTCCAGTTTGCTGGGCAACTGCCTGATGCAACAAGCTTTAGAGAACGTTGGCTTGGATATCGAACGGTGCTGGAAGAGAAACAGCTCGAGGGGGAACAGCAAGCAGACTTGCTGGGACCTGAGTATGAACAGATACGGAGATCCATTGCCGAAATGAAGCTGGAGGATATCCCTGAAGTCATCGTGTGTGCGAATGATCATACAGCTGTCATTGTCATTCAGGCACTCCAAAGTCGAGGCATTCAGGTGCCTGAACGCTGTGCCGTAACCGGGTTTGACAATACGCAGACGGATGAACCCATTCTTGCTTCGGTACATATTAACAAAGGTAATCTGGGCACGAGAGCGGTGGATCAGCTGTTGTGGCGGATCAAACACTTGGATGAACCATATGAACGCAAGCTGATCTATTCGGAATTAATTATTCGCGATGAATATAACGCCAATATAGACTAATGTGGTATGTGTGTGATATGAACTTATTGGATCATTTTAACGACAAAAATGCTGGTAAATGAGCTCGGGTGAGAGACATGGAGAGATTAAGTCTTCATGTCTTTTTGATATGCAGTGATTGTTTAACAAATTAAATTACAAAACAGATTGACTATGAGAAGCATATCATGTTAATTTTGTTTTGTAAGTTATTTATTTTTATACTAACAAAACCTAACAAAAAATGATTACCAACTCTAACAACAATGGAGGCTGTCATGAGCACAATACAATCACATGTTTTTCAGAATTGGACGTTCAAGGCTTGCGAAGATCAAGAGTGGATGCCGGCCCAGGTGCCTGGCTGTGTGCATACAGATTTGCTGAAACTGGGCAAGATTCCAGATCCTTTTTATGGAACGAATGAGAAGGAAGTACAATGGATTGATAAGAAAGATTGGGAATATCAGACTGAATTTGACGTTGCCGAAGCCTTGTTCTCCCAAGAACATCTGGAACTGGTGTTTGATGGTCTGGATACATATGCTGATGTGTATGTGAATGATGTGCATGTGTTATCAGCAGATAATATGTTCCGGGTATGGAAAGCGGATGTGAAGGCCGTATTGAAGGAAAAAGGCAATATTCTCCGAATACGTTTTCGGTCTCCGATTCAGGAAGACCTGCCTAAGCTGGAGAAGCTCGGATATGCATTACCTGCATCCAATGATCAGTCCGATGTTGGCGGACTTGGCGACAAGAGAGTAAGTATTTTTGCACGTAAAGCCCCGTATCACTATGGTTGGGACTGGGGTCCGCGTTTTGTAACCAGTGGGATCTGGCGTGAAGCACGTCTTGAAGGTTGGACACAGGTGCGAATTAATGATGTGTATATCCAGCAAAATGAAGTAAGCGCTACCTCAGCTTCATTAACTGCTGTTGTGGAAGTCGAGACTTCACAATCGGTGGATACGGTCATTCGTATTGGCGCAGATGGTCAGAGATGGGAAAGATCAGTATCGCTGCAACCCGGAACTCAGACTGTGGAGATTCCAATCTCCATTGATGAACCGAAACTGTGGTGGAGCCGCGGGCTTGGTGATCCGCATATGTACACCTTCCTTGCCGAAGTGCTTCAAGGTGAGCGAGCTGTGGCTGAATCTACAGTGAAGACGGGGCTTCGTTCCATTCGGCTGGTACGTGACAAAGATGAAGCGGGAGCATCCTTTTATTTTGAATTAAACGGGGTTGCGGTCTTTGCCAAAGGGGCCAATCACATTCCGAATGATAGCTTCATCACTGAAATTACTCATGAACGTTATCGTCATGAGATCGTATCCGCAGCCGAGTCCAATATGAATATGCTGCGCGTGTGGGGTGGCGGAATCTATGAGCAGGATGTGTTCTACGAACTGTGTGATGAATACGGAATCCTGGTATGGCAAGACTTCATGTTTGCTTGCAGCATGTATCCAGGAGATGAAGCGTTCCTGAACAGTGTAAGACATGAAGCGATTGATAATGTGAAACGTCTGCGTAATCATCCAAGTATTGCACTATGGTGCGGTAACAATGAGATTGATTCGGCTTGGGCTCAATATGTTGAGAATGGTGGCTGGGGTTGGAAGAAAGATTTTACTGCCGAGCAACGTGAACGCATCTGGGCCGATTACGAAGCCATTTTCCATGATCTGCTGCCAGAAGTGGTTGAAGCGTATGCTCCAGGTGTGGATTACTGGCCTTCTTCACCTCTTGTATCACTGACAGGGGATGAGAAGCAGCATGCGCACCCGTCTACATCTGAGGGCGATATTCACTACTGGGGCGTGTGGCACAATGTAGAACCGTTCGAAAACTACAACGTACATGTGGGTCGTTTCATGAGCGAATACGGATTCCAGTCTTTCCCGGAATACAAATCAGTTCGGACTTATGCGGAAGAAGAGGACTTGGCTCTGGAATCGGAAGTGATGCTCGCACATCAGAAGAATGGGGCAGGCAATCGTCTGATCAAACAGTACATGGATATGTACATGCATGAATCGAAGGACTTCCCATCGTTTCTGTATATGAGCCAGGTGCTTCAGGCGGAAGCGATGAAGACAGCCATTGAAGCGCACCGTCGCCGTAAACCATTCTGTATGGGAACACTTTACTGGCAAATGAATGACTGTTGGCCGGTGGCTTCATGGGCAGGCATGGACTACCTTGGGCGTTGGAAAGCATTGCAGTATTACGCGAAACGAAGCTTCAGCGATGTGCTCGTCTCCGTAGACGGGACCAAGGAAGATACTACAGATATTTATGTCATCTCGGATCAGCTTGAGCCAGTGAAGGGTCAACTGCAGATTCGATTGATTGGATTCGATGGCACAGTATATCGTGAAGAAGAGCATGAGGTAACATTGGCATCGAACTCGGGTCAACTGGTGTTGTCTCTGAGTCAGACTGAATGGCTGCAAGGCCGTGATGTTGCAACAACGCTGTTGCGCCTGGATCTGAAGCAGAATGGAGTAGCTGACATTGTGCAGGAGCATTATTTTGCACCATCCAAAGATATTGCATTGCAGCCTGCACAAATTAAAGTAACTGAGGTTACTGAAAATGATGGCAAATATCTTCAACTCGAAAGTGATGTGCTTGCCAAACAGGTATGGATTTCCTCCGAAGCAGAAGGCGTATTCTCTGACAACTTCTTCGATCTCATTCCTGGCATTCCGGTGAAGGTGCAGTTCACTACCAGAGAAGGGCTGCAATCTTCCGATGCGGTCTCCAATACAGGACTCATTGAAGTTCGTTCCATGGCTGACTTTATCAAACTATAATAAGGCTTGCATCAGAACGGTTGAAATCTCTCTATGAGGGATTTCGACCATTTTTATTTTGGGGCACCCAAACAAACTAAGCCAAAACAGAAGTGCACTTCAAAGATAGCTTCATCATTGCTATAATTGATAATCATTGTCAACTATAGGTGGGTTTTAAGTCACAATGCTATGCATTGTGCATGTTTGGACCCTTAGGAAAGGGAGTCTATATGTGGATTCAGAATGATATCAAGCTATGGGACCAGGTTCAGGTTCGTGTGCTTGATGTCCGTCTTATATCACTGGCAACACATGAGTTCATGCGCAATTATGTGTTACCGACCAGTGCATTTGTGTATGTTCAAGGCAGGGGGCAGGTGTGGCTGGATGAAGAGGTATGGTCTACTGGCCAGTTCTTGCTGCTGCACGGGGGAAAAGGAAGACGTCTGACATTTGAAGCGACCGGGGGGATGGAGGTACATCTGATCTTGTACAAATCAACGCTGCCATCCAACGTGCTTGTGGAGTACCGAATGATGCTAAACCAGCGAAATCCGTTTGAAGAGTCTTGGGCAACAGCGCCGGATCATGCCCTTGAACTGCGTGAGCTTGTGCGGAATATACATGAATGCTGGTCAGGACAGGAGCAATTGGGGAAAATTCAGGTCAAAGTGCACTTCTTTCAATTGGTACAGCTTGTATTGTTACAGCGGAGTCGCATGCTTAACGAAGTTCAGCAGCCTTCGCTTACCGATCAGGTATTGCGATATATCAAAGCTCATTTCCGGGAATCGATCTCACTTGATTCACTTGCCCAGTCCTTGAATTATAGCCCGCAGTATTTATCACGCAAATTCAAGGAACAGACGGGATGCACACCGACAGAATATGTGATTCGATTACGAATGGGTGAGGCAAGGAATTTGCTTGCGTCCACGGAAGCTTCATTACAGGAAATTGCTGCATATGTGGGCTACATGGACCCATTCTATTTTAATCGAATTTTCAAAAAAGAGACTGGCATCACACCTGGACAATATCGGTTGAAACAGCAGGAAAACTCAAAAAAAGTTTCAAAAAGTACATTAAATGCAACAAATGACTCCATTGTAACAGCAGGAGAGGAACGTTATCCTTTAATTGATGATGATAATCATTATCAATATACGGGAGATGAGGAAATCAACATGTTTAATCATTTTAAATCAGCGATCATGTCGCTTGCGCTTGTACTCACATTGAGTGCTTGTGGAACAGCCCAGCAGGGGGCAGAAACATCCGAAGTTGCGGCTGAACCTGAACAACCGGCAGTAGTGGAAACCCAAATGGTAAATACGACCTTTGGTGAGGTAGAGATTCCTGCACATCCGGAGCGAGTTGCTGCCATTGATTATCTGGGCACGGTGCTTGCTCTTGGTGTCAAACCGATTGGTGGAGGACAATTTCTGATGAACAGCCCTTATCTGGAAGGTCACTTGGATGGTCTTGAAACAATAGGTGATTCCGTTGAACAATTGATGGAGCTGGAACCTGATCTCATTATTACATTGAATCCGGACAAGGCCGCTTATGAGAAATACAGTAAGATTGCTCCAACTGTTTCGATCGCATCCATCACTTTCCCGACACTGAAGGACGAAGTAAACTATTTCGGTAAAGTTCTTGGCAAAGAAGCGGAAGCAGAGAAGTGGCTGGCTGATTTTGATGAGGAGATTGCCAAAATCAAGCAGGAGGTGCAGAGTGTTGTTCCAGCTGACGCTACATTCTCGGTGATGCAGGAATATGATCGACAAGTCTTCATTTTTGGCAATCAGTCGGGCCGGGGAGGACGTAATATCTACGAATTGCTTGGTTTGCAAGCACCAAAGAACATTCCATCCGAGTTGATGCAAGGCGCCTATCATGAATTCTCCATAGAACTGCTCGCCAAATACGCCGGAGATTACATTGTTCTGACCAGTAACTCTCAGCTGAAGGACCTGCAGGCAGATCCGATCTGGGGTTCATTGCCTGCTATCAAAAATGGAAAAGTGTACATATGGACGGAAGAACAATCCTGGTTCCGTGACCCTATCGCCTTGTTGAAACAGACACAGGATCTGGCTGAATGGATTATTGGACTTAATACACCGTCTAAGTAAGGAACTTCAAAAAACCGTGCCGCCCAGTTTGCTGAGCAGCACGGTTTTCCTGTTTCTATAGGACTGAACAGCTAGAAGGGGATTAGCTGCTGGTTCGACATATCTTAATCTGACCCTAATCGTGTCAAAATAAGTCATTTTTTGTTCGATGTGCATGCATAATTTCCCTAAAGTTACAAACAATACATCCAACTTACACAGGGAAAGGTCGTGCTTGAGCATGTGCAATCGTTTTTCATTGGCAGCCGATTTGGACGAAGTCAGAGATCATTTCAAGATTCAGCGAGTGATGTATTATTACAAAAACCGATACAATATCAGCCCAACCCAGCATACGCCGATTATTTTGCATCAGGATGGTGAGCGTGTATTGGATGAATTCCGTTGGGGGTTCATTCCATTCTGGGGTCGCGATGCCGTTAACGCGAATCTCATGACGGTGCATGAGAATCCTTCCTACTACAAACTGGTAGAAACCAAGCGCTGCGTCATTCCCTGCAACGGATTGTATTACTGGCGGCAAGAGGGCAAGAAAAGTTATGCGGTCCGCGTTGTCATGCCGGATCGCGGTCTGTTCGGCATTGCTGGATTATACGAGGTGTGGAGAGATACACGGAAAGAGCCGCTTCGGACCTGCACAATGCTTATGACTGGCGCGAACATGATTACACGCGAATTTGGCAGTAAAATGCCAGCGATCCTCTCCGAAGAAGAGATCAACACTTGGCTTGACCCGGCTAATACACGGGTGACTCAGTTGCTACCGTTATTGAAATCGTACAACAGTACAGAGATGAATCTGTATCCGGTCACGCCAATGGTCGCCAACGATGAACACGACTGTTACGAATGCGTAGAAGAGATGGACCAGAAGCTGGCCTACGTTCGGAGTTTCTGAGTCCCCTTTGGATCGAACGAAGAAGATGAAGAGGGCTGAGAGTCTGATGACACTCTGCTCTTTTTTTCCTTTCTGAAAATGAAGAGTTGCAATTGCAGTGAAACGTAACTATAATCATTACAGTAAGTGAACGCATATATTCATATATCTATTAAAAGAGATATTCATAACCAGGAGGGAACCACGAATGAACCCAAAGTTTAACCAGATGTTTGAACAAGTTTCACTACCGACTGGCATTACATTGAAAAACCGTATCGTGCTCGCTCCCATGACTCATATGTCCTCGAATGCTGACGGTACCATATCCGACGCTGAACTTGCTTATTATGCACGTCGCACCGGTGGTGCTGGCATGTCGATTACGGCTGTAGGGCATGTAACAGAAAATGGCATTGGTTTCCCTGCTCAGTTCGGCGTATATAATGACAGCTTCATTCCCGGTCTGAAACGATTGGCTGATACGATTAAACAGCAGGGCTCTGTAGCCATATTGCAAATTTTCCATGCAGGCCGTCTGACGCCTGAACAAGCCGTACCCGCGGGTCAAGTGGTGGCTCCTAGTGCGGTTGCGAGTGAGCGTCCGGGATCTCCTGAACCAAGAGAGTTGACTGATGCCGAGATTACTTCCATTATCAAAGACTTTGGTGAAGCGACACGTCGTGCAATCGAAGCTGGATTTGATGGTGTTGAAATTCACGGAGCTAACGGTTATCTGATCCAGCAATTCTTCTCCCCGCATTCCAACCGACGTGAAGATCGTTGGGGCGGAAGTGTAGAGAAACGTCTGGCATTCCCACTTGCTGTAGTGGATGAGATTCAGAAAGTTGTTGCCGAACATACGAAATTGCCATTCATCATTGGTTATCGCTTCTCCCCGGAAGAACCGGAAACACCGGGACTCACGATGGAAGATACGTATGCACTGGTGGATGCACTGAAAGATAAAAACCTGGATTACCTGCACGTGTCCCTGAACGAATTCTGGTCCAAACCAAGACGCGGCGAAGCAGATACACGTTCAAGAATGGAATTCATCCTCGATCGTGTGAACGGTAAATTGCCTGTTATCGGTGTAGGTTCGATTCATACGGCTGATCAGGCCGCTGAGGCGCTCCAAACGGGAGTACCACTGCTTGCCATTGGACGTGAGCTGATTATCGAACCGGATTGGGTTGAGAAAATCGAGAGCGGACGGGAAGAAGATATCGAGACGATTCTGACCAAATCGGATCAGGAGCGTCTGGTTATCCCTGACGGGCTGTGGAATGCAATCATCCATACACCGGGCTGGTTCCCTATGGCAGAAGATAAATAAGATACACTTCAGGACTGGAATGGAGGGGGCGAGAGCTCCCTCTTTTTGCACGTGGTCCAAATTCTCCTGGTGATCGCACTGTGGTATGATGGGATGAACAGGATCAACTGGATAATCAACGGTTTGGAGTGAAGAAATATGCTCGTTGCTGAACGGTATGAAAAAATAGTGGAATGGGTGGATACGCAAGGCAGCATGCGTGTGACCGAACTTAGTGAGCGCTGCGGAGTGACGGAAGAGACGATTCGTCGTGATCTGGACAAGCTCGAACAGGCAGGCAGGCTCAGGCGCTCTCATGGCGGGGCAGTAAGCGTAAAATACAAAGAGGATTCACAGTCGGAGATTCCGTATCCGGAACGAGCTGTAGCCCATGCAGAAGAGAAGCGCAGGATTGCAGGCGAAGCGGTGAAAATGGTGGAATCTGGGGACCGGATCGCCCTGGATGCAAGTACAACGGCGTGGTATATGGCTGCAGGATTGCCAAACATTCCACTGACGGTTTTAACCAACTCGATTAAGGTGGCCGCAGAGCTGAGCAACAAGGAGCAGATTCGCGTGATTGCCACAGGTGGGCAACTGGCTTCGAAATCCCTGTCTTTTGTAGGGCCGCTGGCGGAACGTTCGCTGGATGCTTACCATGTCGATAAAGTATTTCTGTCTTGCAAAGGGGTGCATCTGACCAAAGGCATTAGTGAGTCCAATGAATTACAGGCTTTGGTGAAGCAGAAGATGATCCATATTGCGGATGAGGTCATTTTACTTGCAGATTCCAGCAAGTTTAACATACAGGCTTTTACGAGAGTTGCTGAGATGAGCAGTGTGGGGAAAGTGATTACGGATCAAGGCGTAGACGAAGAGCAAGTAAGTGCACTAACTGAGCAGAATATTACGTGTATACGTGTGTAAATAGAAAGGAATGAATGTCATGAAACATCCTTTTCATCTGAAAGCGGTATGGAATGGTGGACGTAACAGTGAGGGAACCATTGATGCAGGTGGATTAAAAACGGTCATATCGATTCCGCAGGAGATGGGCGGACCTGGTACGGGAACCAACCCCGATGAGATGCTGCTGGGTGCAGCCTCTACCTGTTACTTGATCACGCTGGCAGCAATGCTGGAGCGTTCAGATATTACGCCAGATGAGCTGACGCTGGAGTCGGAAGCAACGGTAGATGTTACGAATAACGTGTTTACGTACGAACGGATCGTACATAGACCCCGGATTGTGCTTAGCACAGATGCTTCTGATGCGGATCTGGTCAAAGCCGAGCGCTTAGCGCACAAGGCTGAATCATCCTGTATGATCTCCCGAGCGGTGGCAGGCAATGTTGCGATCGAAACACAGCCAGTCGTTGTAACTACAGGAGCCAACGCAGTGTGATATACTTAAGAATAGGCGACGCAAGTCGTCATTCGTGTAAAATAAGGAGAAATTCGGCATGAACACACAGAAGCGCAAGATCAACCGATGGGTACGTTTAACACGTGCTATGAAGCTGAATTTTCTCAAATTGTTACGTGCTCCCGGAGGTGCCCATAAAGTATCTACCGGATTTGCCATAGGGTTCGGACTGGAACTAATCGTGATCTCGACCGCATCCCTGATATATCTCATATTCTACCCGATTGTGCGACTCTCTGGGGGTTCGATGCCTGCAGCGATTGTTGGTAACGTGATCGGGAAACTTACGTTTTTGCCTATCATTCTGATGCCACTCGCCAAGCAAATTGGTTCCTGGATTCTGCCTGCTCACAGCATGGGACAGGGATTGGTACACGAGAGTGCATTCATGGAGCTGTTTCGCGGGAACTGGTCGGCAGTGAGCGAATTGTTGCTTGGTGGACTGGATATCCTGGCAGGCATGTCCGTGTTCGGTATCATTCTGGGTGTAATTTCGTACTTTATCGTAAAATTCTTTTACGTCAGAGCTCTCAACCAGCGTTATGAACGCCGGCTGGAGAAGCATCGACAAGCAGATATGGCTTCGATATCGCCTCCGGTGTTAATCAGGAAGCCATCACAATCATAATCGGCAGCATCAACATGGATGCAGCGGTTGTCCACAGAATGCAGCGGGATACGAACTGTGGAGAAGCATTGAACTGTTCAGCCAAAATAACAGCGTTCACTGCGGTCGGCATCGATGCGAGGATCAGCAGCACACTGAACAACGTACCCTCGACCTGAAGCGCGGTCAGAATCAGCCAAGAGAGGATCGGCGCAGCTGCGAGACGGACCACAAGCCCGGTCCAGAAGGCTCGGCGTACATTGGGTAGCCAAGGCGCTGTAGCACCTTTTGGTCTGAGCATCTGTGCTCCCAGAATGGCGAGAACGACAGGGGAGTAGCCCGTAGCCAGCATGGAGATGCCTCCATCCAGCGCGTCAGGCAGGCTCAGATTGGATGCGCGCAGCGCAATGGCGATACCGGCAGCATAGATGGATGGCATGCGGAAAACGGACAGGATGGCATCTTTTACCGTGAATTCAGATCGCGCTGCAAAAAAGATACCTACTGTATTGACAATGATCATCTGTCCAATGACATAGACGGAAGCCTTGTCCAGTCCAAGCTGACCAAAGGCTAGCAGTACAAGCGGGAGCCCGTAATTCACGCAGTTCGTAAACGTGGAGACGAGGGTGAGGCCCGCTTTTTCGCTTGCACCCAGACGAAAAATCCGGCTTAACAACTCGGCAAGTGCCCACAGGGCAATCAGATTAATGATAGAGAACCAGAACGTGCTGGTGACGTCCGTCCAGGTAATCTCTGCGTGCAGCAATGTATTGAAGATGAGCGCAGGGCTCAAAATATAAAGGGAAAAGGTCGAGAGCGACCGGGTATCCCAATTCTTGAAGCGTTTTAACAGAATACCTCCGATCACGGGAAGTGATATCGGCAGGAATACATGGTATAACGTGAGTAAAAATGAGTGAAGCAATGCAATTCAGTCCCTTCTGGATGAAAAACCTATCTTATCATAGCAGAAGATGCACTTCATATGAATGGATTTCAGTATGATTGTGTGTAGTCAGCCCCGTTGTTTAACGGATGATTTCACGGATGTGCAGCGACAGCGGATTGCTATTTTGATATGGCAGATTTATTATAGAAGAGGTGCAACAAGATTACATACACATAGAGGAGGAAACTGTAATGAGTGAATCAAAACGCTTGCTCGTACTGGCCGGCTCATATGCCGAAGCGGAAAATGAGGGCATTTATGCATATGAATTGAATGAGGATACAGGCAGCTTGTCCAAGCTTGACGGCATTGCGGGTGTCAAAAACCCAACGTTTGTCAACGTGGATGCTGAGGGTAACAAACTGTATGCGATTGGTGAAACAGCGTCAGCTGAAGGCAACAAAATGTCTGAAGCGGTAGCTCTGAGCATTGATCCTTCTACAGGAAAATTAACGTTGCTGAACCGGAATAACTCCATTTCAGCTCCACCATGTCATATCCAGCGTGATCCTTCCGGCAAATACTTGATCCTGTCCAGCTACCACGGTGGTCTGGTAGGATTGCAAGCCTTGACGGATAACGGTGAAGTTGGAGCGCTTCTGGACGAGAAGAAACATGAAGGCCAAGGTGCGCATCCTGAACGTCAGGACAAGCCACATGTGCACTCCGCATTCTTCAGTCCAGATGGCAAATACATGATGGTACAGGATCTGGGCGCGGATAACATCGCGATCTATTCCATTGATGCAGACAAAAATGAACTTGTGCTGCACAGTGAAACCAAAACGCATCCGGGAGCTGGCCCGCGTCACTTGGCGTTCCACCCGAATGGTCAATTCGCTTATGTCATCAATGAAGTGGATTCTTCCATTACTTCGTTCCAATATGATGCAGCAGCGGGCACGTTGACTGAATTGTCTACGGTATCGACATTGCCTGATGGTTATGATGGCAAAGAGAATACAACAGCCGAGATCACAGTTTCCAATGATGGACGTTATGTATATGGTTCTAACCGTGGACATGATAGCATCGTTGTATTTGCAGTAGACGCAGACATGGGTCATCTGACACTGGTTGAGCATGTATCTGCTGAAGGGGAGCACCCGCGTCATTTTGCTCTGACACCTAATGGCAAACTGCTGATCGCAGCCAACCGCGATACCAACAACCTCGTGACATTCACGGTGGATCAGGAAAGCGGACGTCTGAAATACACAGGTCATAGCACAGGTGTATCCAAGCCGGTATGCGTGAAACCTGTATATTTGTAAGATTATAAATGCTAAAACCAGCTCTGGCTGGATTGAAAATTAAAAAGGACCCTGCCTATATGGCGGGGTCTATTTATTTGAATATCCAATGAGATGACTAGGAATTTTTAGTATGCAAATTCGATTCAAATGAAGGGTTTCGCCTAAAATAAATTCATATAACAACCAATTGGTTTCATTAGTTTCGCCCAAGTAACTACCCCACTTCAAAGTGCGTACTTCCTGAATGGATAGTCAGGGTCTACAATGAATGAGTAGCCAAAACAAACACTGCATGCATCTGAACAGACCAATTGGTGCAGGCTAAATATCTGATTATTATTTTTACAGGAACGAATCATACTTGAACAACAAAGGAGAAATAAATGATGAAATTGCAATTGGCGCTCGACTTGGTAAATATCCCTGAAGGTATCGCACTGGTTAAAGAGGTTGAACAATATATTGATATCGTTGAGATTGGTACACCGATCGTTATTAATGAAGGTTTGCACGCGGTTAAAGCGATGAAAGAAGCATTCCCTAATCTGCAAGTTCTTGCAGACCTCAAAATTATGGACGCTGGCGGTTATGAAATCATGAAAGCTGCTGAAGCTGGTGCCGATCTGATCACTGTGCTTGGGGCAACCAATGACAGTACGATCAAAGGTGCAGTAGCAGAAGCGAAGAAACAAAACAAACAAGTTCTTGTGGACATGATCAACGTGCCTAACCTTGAACAGCGTGCTCGTGAAATTGATTCGCTTGGCGTAGATTACATCTGTGTACACACAGGTTATGACCTGCAAGCTGAAGGACAAAGCCCATTCGAAGATCTGCAAACGATCAAAGCAGCTGTGAAACACGCTAAAACGGCTGTCGCTGGTGGAATCAAGCTGGAAACATTGCCAGAAGTGATCAAAGCACAACCGGATCTGGTTATTGTAGGCGGCGGTATCACAGGACAAGCAGACAAAGCGGCAGTTGCAGCTGAAATGCAACGTCTCGTTAAACAAGGGTAAGCGAATGACCAAAACACAATACGCAGCTGACATCTTGAAGGAGCTGGAACGCACGTTAAGCCAGATCGATGATGCAGAGATGCAAGCAATGGCTGAACATATTCTGGCTGCAGAACAGATTTTTGTAGCAGGAGCAGGCCGGTCAGGACTTATGGGAAAGGCATTTGCCATGAGACTGATGCAGATGGGGCTTCGTGTATATGTGGTGGGCGAGACCGTAACACCTGGGATCAGCTCGAAGGACTTCCTCTTACTGTGCTCTGGCTCAGGAGAGACAGGCAGTCTGGCGGCCATGGCTCAGAAGGCTAGTCAAGCAGGTGCGCCTGTAGGTCTCATTACAATTAAGCCAGAGTCCACGATTGGCAAATTGGCGACTACGGTAGTGCGTCTCCCGGCTTCAGCCAAAGAGGATACAGCAACTTCCGGAGCAGCAGTAACCATTCAGCCGATGGGCTCGTTGTTCGAACAAGGACTGTTAATCGGCATGGATGCTCTCATCCTTACCATGATGGAAATGAAGGGTATGACCGGGGCGGATATGTTTGGCCGCCACGCAAACCTGGAATAGTGAATAGATGCAAGACCGAAATCCTTTGCTTGTGAAGGGTTTCGGTCTTTTTCTGCGATGCACAGCCTTTCAAGCTTATAGGTTTTATTCGAGGTTGTTAGTTAAACTTTGCATCCCGTGCAGGCTGTAGTAGAATTAATAGAAAGCTGTATCGAATGAATGTACTTATTACATCATGTATGGAGCGGATAGTTAACTTCTTATGGAGTGTCCCCGTAACATGCGTATGATACCGATATAAGATTGAAGATGAGGGGGCTCGGAGCCATGGCATCCGAAGTGAAGGAACGGATTAATCTGAAAGAAATCAACTGTGAGAAGGAATTGACTCTTGCGGTGATCGGGGGAAAGTGGAAACTGATTATTTTGTGGCATTTGGGTCTGGAAGGCACCAAACGATTCAGTGAGCTGAAACGCCTAATCCCTCATATTACCCAGAAGATGCTGACCAACCAGCTACGTGAGCTGGAGGAAGACAAACTGATTGAGCGCAAGGTGTATGCAGAAGTACCTCCTCGGGTGGAATATACGTTAACGGATCACGGCCAGAGCCTGATGCCCGTCCTGCATGCGATGTATAACTGGGGTAAAAACTATGGTGAAAATGTAATCTGGAAAGAAAGCTAAATAAGTTATATTCAATTAATCGCTCGGTGTATGGGGTTTTTCCATCACCGGCGTTTTTTTAGTTACTTTCAAACCATGGTCACATGAGCAAAAGTTTATACGAAACGTAGAGGACAGAAATAGCTTGAAGAAGCGGAGCGTTCGCCTTTATCACCGGATTTTCACCTTTGAAAAAGGGAATCAAAAAATCTGGGGATAACAGCGATCGGAAGGTTGTTCTGTCATCGGAGTGGCAAGTGTGAATAATCTTTAGTCCAATCTATACTCTCCTGAATCAAAAGTCTTATTTTGGCAGATGTCATGTATAGATGAGCGGAATATGATACGATGAGAGATATTGGAAATGCAAGGAGGATGACAACTAAAGATGGAAAAAATACGTACACGCGCTGAGGTAAATCAGGAAGCAACTTGGGATCTGAGAGACTTGTTTGCAACCGATGTGGAGTGGGAGCAGGAGCTTCGATCACTTCCTGAGGCTGCTGCCGAGATTGAAACGTTCAAAGGACGTCTGGGCGAAGGCGCTGGACAATTGCTGGCTTGTCTGGATGCTCGTGAAGCTTTGCAGGAGCGTATCGGCAAGACGGCTTCTTATGCCCGCCTGAAGCAGTCAGAGGACAGCACCAACCCGGTGAATATAGAGAACTCTGCCAAAGCAGGAGATATCCTATCAAATCTGTCGTCGTCCTTGTCTTTTATAAATTCAGAGATCGTCGAACTTCCGGATGGAACTGTAGAGCGTTATATTCAAGAGCTTCCGGATCTGGAACCATATGCGCGCAGTTTGGAGCGTTTGATTCGAGAAAAAGCACATCGGCTCACACCGGAGACCGAGAAGGTACTCGCCTCACTCGGAGAGGTGTTGGATTCACCATACCGTATCTATCTGCGCGGTAAACTGGCAGACATGACGTTTGACGATGCGCTTGATGGAGAGGATAATACTCGTCCACTGTCCTGGTCATTCTACGAAAACAATTATGAGATGTCATCCGATACAAAGCTGCGCCGCTCTGCTTATGCTGCGTTCAGCTCCACATTGAATGAGTACAAAAATACGTTCGCAGAAGGTTATGCAACCGAAGTGAAAAAACAGGTTGTCTTATCCAGACTGCGTGGTTACGACGATGTCACAGATATGCTCCTCAGCCCACAGCAAGTGAGCAAAGAGATGTACAATAACATTCTGGATATTATCCAGCAGGAACTTGCACCTCATATGCGCAGACTGGCCGCTCTCAAGAAACGTGAACTGGGCTTGGACAAGCTGATGTTCTGTGATCTGAAGGCGCCGCTTGATCCTGAATTTAGCCCTGCCATTACATATGATGAGGCATGTACGCTCATTCGCGAGGCACTGGATGTGCTCGGTCCGGAGTATGGCGAGATCGTAGAGCGCGCATTTCGTGATCGCTGGGTGGATTACGCAGATAACGCAGGCAAATCCACAGGGGCATTTTGTTCTTCCATATATGGTTCGCACTCCTATATCCTGATTTCATGGGCGAACAACATGCGCGGAGCCTTTACGCTTGCCCATGAAGTGGGACATGCAGGCCATTTCATGCTCGCGGGTCGTTACCAACGACTCACGAATACACGCCCATCTCTCTATTTCATTGAGGCACCATCGACGATGAATGAAATGCTGCTGGCCGATCATCTATTGAAGCGTTCCGATAATCCGAGAATGCGTCGTTGGGTCATTTTACAACTGTTGAATACGTATTACCATAACTTCGTTACACATCTGCTGGAAGGTGAATTGCAGCGCAGGGTGTATGCACGCGCAACCAATGATGAGCCAATTACGGCGAAGACGCTAAGTCAGCTCAAAGGAGACATCCTCTCCGAATTCTGGGGACCTGATCTGGTTATTGATGAAGGCGCCAAGCTCACGTGGATGAGACAACCTCATTATTATATGGGACTATATCCATATACCTATGCGGCAGGCTTGACGGCTTCCACCGCGGCAGCACAGCAGATTCGGAAAGAAGGACAGCCTGCGGTAGATCGCTGGCTTGATGCACTCAAAGCTGGTGGAAGTCTCACACCACAGGAGTTAATGAAGCTTGCGGGTGTGGATATGTCCGGACCTGAGCCGATTCGCTCTGCGGTTGCTTATGTCGGCAGTCTGGTCGACGAACTTGAACGTCTGTATTCCTGATCTGGTTCATATAGTATACGGACAAGGCAGAACGGGTTGTCTGCATGCACCGCCTTCCTTGCGTGGGGGCGGTGCATCTTATTTTTGCAAGGGGAAAGGAACGATGATGAATGGCGTTAACGAGCGTGTCCTCATCGATGGGCCGATTAAGCGTAGACGGCTTTGGTGTGTTTGACGACATGAATGGAGTACCAGGTTTTGAAGGCAATCAGGGTGGTTTTTTTTCGAGATTCAATGAGTTTGCTACAATGAATGCATTTGCTTCGATTTTCATTGGCGGCATATTTCTCATCATTGCGGGAGTTATTGTTTTTGTTATTATTTCAGGGGTACGCACGTGGTCATCAAATAACGCGGCGGCCTTGTTAACCCTGCACTCAACGGTGGTGGCCAAACGAACGGAAGTCTCAGGCGGAAGCGGCGATAGCAGTGCGACTACCCGATATTATGCTACATTTGAATTCGACAATGGGGAGCGCATTGAACTAATTGTTGGCGGAAACCATTATGGCATGCTGGTGGAAAATGATCGAGGGATGCTGACGTATCAGGGGACACGCTTCAAGCATTTTGAGAGAGATGTACAGCCCCAGTCGGGGGTAAGCAAAGGCCAGTTTTATACGTAAAAAAAGAACTGCGGCTCCTCCCAAGTGGGAGAGAGTCGTTTTTGGTATGCAGAAAAGAAAGAAAAATCGGAGGGTATTCAAACGCTTACAATGGTGATATACTCGTAAAATAAAGTTAAACAGTATTAAACAAAAACAAACAAACAATAAATACAGAATAAAGTGCAGGGTTGCGGACTGAATCAAGAGCTACCGTTTGGAAAATAGGATTGGTTCGAAAGGTTGGTGAAGCGCGGTGAGTGTGCTGGCTTATGATTTGGGCGCTGGGAGCGGGAGAGCGCTACTGGGACATCTGAATGATCGAGGGATCGAAACGAGCGAAATTCACCGGTTCAAAAATGAACCAGTGAAGGTTGGCGAGCGGATGCACTGGGATATTCTGCGATTGCATCATGAATTGTTGCAAGGGCTTACCCTTGTGAAACAGCAGGGGGAACAGCCGGAGAGCCTGGGGATCGATTCCTGGGGCGTTGATTTTGGTCTGCTTGGCAGTAATGGTGAGTTGCTGGGTAACCCGTATCATTACCGTGATACACAGTTTAACGGCATGATGGATCAGGTACGCCAAGAGCTGAGCTCTCAGCGAATCTTCGAACGTACAGGGATTCAGTTTCTTAGCTTTAATACCCTGTATCAATTGGCGACGCTTCAACGCAGTGGTTCCCCGTTACTTCATGAAGCAGAGCGTTTTCTCATGATTCCGGATTTGCTACGTTATTTCCTGACAGGGGAAGCGGCGAATGAGTTCACCAATGCAACCACAACCCAATTATACAATCCATCAGCGGGGCAGTGGGATAGTGAATTGCTGGCGCATATTCGTATTTCGGAGAAACTGTTTGGTGAAGCCGTGCTGCCAGGTACCCGTGTTGGACAATTGCGAAGCAGTATCTGTAACGATCTGGGATTGTCCCCGATTCCCGTGATCGCTGTTGCGGAGCATGATACGGGTTCAGCCGTTGTGGCTGTTCCTGCAACGGAACGTTCTTTTGCTTATCTGAGCTGTGGAACCTGGTCCCTGATGGGTACGGAGATAGATCATCCTGCGATTAGTGCCGAGAGCCTGGCCTTGAATTTCACGAATGAAGGCGGGGCGGGCGGAACATTCCGTCTGCTGAAGAACATTATGGGCCTGTGGATTTTGCAGGAAAGCATGCGGGAGTGGGACCGTCAGGGCCAGGGAATTAGCTACGATGCGTTGTTGGCAAAGGTGGAACAGGCACCTCCATTTGCCAGTGTGTTTGATCCGGATGATGAACTGTTTATGGCAGCCGGAGATATGACGACGCGTATACGGCAGTATTGTCGTGCTACAGGGCAAGTGGTACCAGAAGATCAGGGGGCTATTGCCCGGGCAATTCTGGAGAGTTTGGCATTGAAGTATAGAAGAGTTCTGGAATGGACGGAGCAATTGTCGGGTCAGACGTTCAACGGATTGCATATGGTCGGTGGAGGCATCCAGAACCGCCTGTTATGTCAGTGGACTGCAAATTCCATTGGCAAGCCGGTATGGGCAGGTCCGGCAGAGGGAAGTGCCATCGGAAATATGGCTGTGCAATGGATGGCGAGCGGAGCCTTTAAAGATATCTGGGAGGCACGTAAGGCCATTCGAGATTCATTTCCGGTAACTGCTTATGAGCCGCAGGACAGGTCAATCTGGGAAGAAGCTTACGGCAGATTGCTGCGTGTGACGGCTTCAGCTAATTCGCAAGCGGGGAGTGAGGTGTAACATGCTGGCAGCCGAGCGGTATGACCGGATTGTGGAGATGGTGAATGTAAAAGGTAGTATGCGTGTATCCGAGCTTAGTGAACGCTGCCGGGTGACGGAGGAAACCATCAGGCGGGATCTGGATCGGCTGGAACAGGCAGGACGACTGCGTCGTTCTCACGGTGGTGCAGTGAGTGTGAAGGAAGATCAGCCGGAGATCCCTTACCGGATCAGGGAGACAACCCATGCGGAAGAGAAGAAAAGGATTGCACAAGCGGCTCTGGCGATGATTAATCCGGGTGATCGCATTCTGTTGGATGCGAGCACAACAGCAGGCTATATGGCAGCGAACATGCCGGATTTTCCGCTGACGGTATTAACCAATTCCATTCAAGTAGCTACGGAACTCAGCAGCCGTGACAAGATTGAGGTCATCTCAACAGGGGGCCAACTGGCATCTCGCTCGTTGTCTTTTGTCGGGCCGCTCGCGGAGCGTTCGCTGGAGACGTATCATGTGGATAAATTGTTCTTGTCTTGTAAAGGTGTACATCTCGAAGGCGGCGGAATCAGTGAATCCAATGAACTCCAAGCAAGGCTGAAGCAGAAGATGGTTGGCATAGCCGATCAGGTCATCTTACTTGCAGATGCCAGTAAATTTGGTGTTCGTGCCTTTGCCAGGGTATCCGAGTTAAATGCGGTCCATACAATCGTTACCGATCAGCCATTGGAGGCTGAACAGGCAGACCGTTTGAGCGGATACGACATAGGGATCATCACGGTTTAATCTTTTATATTTTATCTATATAAATTGAACTAAATCAAATATTCTTTATTCAATTCATCTACTAAACAGTTAATAGGAGCGTGTAATTATGAAGGTCTCCTTATTCATTACCTGCCTCAGCGATGCCATCTATCCCCGAGTTGGGGAGGCCATGGTCAGATTGCTCGCCGCTCATGGCGTTCGGCTGGATTTCCCGCGGGTTCAGACCTGCTGCGGTCAGCCTTCCTACAATAGCGGGTACTGGGATGAGACTCGGGTAGCAGCCAAGACGATTCTGGAAGCGTTCGACGACAGTGATTTTGTGGTCTGTCCTTCGGGATCGTGTACGTATATGATTCATCATTATCCCGAACTGTTCGCAGATGAACCGGTATGGTTGGAGAAGGCAAAACGACTGGAAGCCAAAGCCTATGAATTCACTCAATTCCTCGTTCAGGTACTCGGGATTACCGATCTGGGCGCACATTTTCCACACAAAGTAACCTATCATCCATCCTGCCATGGCAGCCGTCTGCTTGGTGTGAAGGATGAGCCGATGGCGCTGCTCTCTCAGGTAAAGGGACTGGAATTGGTTCCACTTCCATTCGCTGAAGATTGCTGCGGGTTCGGGGGTACGTTTGCCATCAAAATGTCCGATATTTCAGGAGCGATGGTTACGGAGAAGGTTGATCATGTCAAAGAGACACAAGCCGAAGTACTGGTTGGGCTGGACATGGCCTGTCTGATGAATATCGCAGGTAATCTGCGTTATCGGAATGAACCTGTGCGTGTGATGCATCTGGCGGAACTACTGTATGAGGGGGTGCGAACAGGATGAGCCAACCGGGAGTAATGGATACGACGGTCAAAGAACGTGCCGGACTGGCCTTGAATGATGATTTTCTGCGTAAAGCGGTCAAATTCACGACAGAACGATTGCGTAACGGGAAGAAGTCTGCCTCAGAAGAACATGGAAACTGGGATGAATGGCGGGAGCGTGGACGTCAGATTCGTCTGCATACCATTGCGTATCTTGATTATTATCTGAATGAGTTTGTAAATAACGCCCGTGCGAATGGGGTTCATATTCATTTTGCAGATACCTCGGTGGAAGCAGCGGCGATTGCACTGGATATTGCGGCGCACAAACAAGCTTCTACGGTGGTGAAATCCAAATCAATGGTATCGGAGGAAGTACATCTGAATCATGTGCTGGAGTCGGCAGGCATTGAAGCCATTGAGACCGATCTGGGTGAGTATATCATTCAGCTGGCAGGTGAAGCTCCTTCTCATATTGTCATTCCAGCGATTCATAAGAACCGATACCAGATCGCAGAACTGTTATCGAAGGAAGCAGGCGAGATTCTGGAACCGGATACAACAGTACTCGCTGGATTTGTACGTAAAAAGCTGCGCGAGAAATTCCTGGAAGCGGATATTGGCATGACGGGTTGTAATTTTGCGATTGCAGAGACTGGTTCTATGGTCTTGTTCGAAAATGAAGGTAATGCCCGTATGGTATCCACTGTTCCGAAAACGCAGATTACACTCATGGGTATGGAGCGGATTATTCCGTCGTGGACGGATCTGGAGGTTATGGCAACCTTATTGCCGCGCTCCGCAACTGGTCAGAAATTAACGATGTATATGTCAGGCATCACAGGTCCTCGCCGCACAGCGGATGGAGATGGGCCGGATGAAATGCACATTATTATCGTGGACAACGGTCGATCCTTACAGCTCGGTGATCCCGAATTCCAAGAATTGCTGAATTGTATCCGCTGCGGTGCCTGTCTGAATGCTTGCCCGGTATATCGTCATATTGGAGGTCATGCCTACGGCGGGACATACAGTGGTCCCATTGGTGCGGTACTGACGCCTGCACTCAATGGCAACATTGATGAATGGAATGACATTGCGGGTGCTTCGAGTCTGTGTGGAGCCTGTTATGAAGCATGTCCTGTTAAAATTCCACTGCATGATATGCTTGTTTATTTACGCAGGCGTAAAGTGGAAGACGGCCATGGAAACAAAATGGAAAGTATGGGCATGAAGGGTTTCGCCGCCGTTGTTTCCAACTCCAAACGCTTCAGTGCAGCCATACGTCTGGGACAGATCGGGCAGAAGGCAGTTGTACGCAACAATGGCATTTCACTCAAGCTGGGTCCACTTAAAGGCTGGAACAATTATCGGGTTGCCCCAAGTCTCGCCAAGAAATCCTTCCGGCAGCAATGGAACAAGCTGGATCAGGAATTGAACCAAGAGCATCAAGCCATGGATTCTTCCGTCCGCAACCGCATGGAGCAGATTATTCGTGAACGAGAGGAAACGGGGGATAAGCATGGTCACTGAACATCAGCAATGGCTTGCGGAATTGGAGAGGAAATCCATTGAGAAACAGGAGCAGTTCATGAATGATATTGCTTCGAAATTGAGAAGACCAAGGCAACGACATGCGCCGACCCAACCCTTTCGGGGAGCACCCGACTTTTGGACTGAACTGGAATGGGATGAAGAGAAACGTTTTCAAGCATTTACCGATAACTTTGTGAGTGTAGGCGCCCACATTGCCCGGGTTCAGAACATGGAAGAAGTGTCCCGATTTATTGCCAACAAATCTCATGAGTTGAGTGCCAAATATATCATTCGCCAAAATGAACAGGCGCTAAAGGATCTCGGTTTGGAAGAGCAGCTTCCGGATGTACAGATCTCAGTCTGGAATAGTCAAGCAGATGAGAACTGGAAGGCGCGTGCAGCCGAGGCTGATATCGGTGTGGTCATGGCGGATTACGCTACAGCATACACTGGATCCGTCACTGTACTTTCTTCACCAGAAAAGGGACGGTCAGTTAGTCTACTGCCTACGGTACTCATCATCATTATTCCATTGGACCGACTGTACACCAGACTGGGTGAGACGCTGGATCGATTTGACGAAGCGGGTAGAGAGAATCTTCCGGCAGGCATCCACTTTATTTCAGGGCCAAGCCGCTCTTCTGATATTGAAAATGATTTAACCATTGGTGTACACGGACCAGGCATTGTATATGGTCTGATTATGGGTTAGATGTGTGTTATGTGTGATTACAAAACCTGATTCTGAGAACTGTCCGAGAAGCCGCTTTTGGCTGCTAAGGGCAGTTTTTTTGTTTGTCTATTATAGGTTAAAGTTATTAAATTAATATTTATTATATATTTCACCTATCAATGATAACGGTGTATAATCCATCTCATCAGAGAATTCATATGTGATTACGAATGAAAAAAAAGGAGGCTTTACGATGAGTAGATTTTCATATCAGGTTCCATTCATGGATGGACACAAGGGTGATTTTTCAGCTTTAAAAGGGAAAGTCCTGCTTATTGTGAATACAGCAAGTCAGTGTAGCTACTCCCGCCAATTCAATGAACTTCAGCAGATGTATGAGAAATATGGTGAGCAGGGGCTGGAGATTCTGGCCTTTCCTTGCAACCAGTTTAACGACAAAGAACCAGGCAGTAGCAATGAAATAGTCGAGTATTGCAGGAAACATTTTCAGATATCCTTTCCGATCCTGGAGAAGGTTGAGGTCGTTGGGCAGTCGATGCATCCGTTGTTCCGTTATCTGATTGAAGAAGCGCCGTTTGAAGGTTATGATCTGAACACGAAGGAAGGACAGTGGATGGACACCTTTGTGAAGGAGAAGCATCCAGAATTGTACCAAGGAGACGGGATCAAATGGAATTTCACCAAATTCCTGATCGACCGCAGTGGGGACGTCCATGGCCGTTATGAAACGACAGTTGCTCCATTAGAGATGGAGTCAGCTATTCACAATCTGTTGAAGAATTCCTAAGTATGCTGCAATTACTGTCCTGAAGTCCTATGACTTTGGGACTGTTGAAGATTGGAACTGGAAATGTTAGGGTAAAAGAAGATAACGAGGTCATCCATTTTTTTTAATCTAAAATGACCAATATACCATTTCGGTCAGTTAGTTCTTTTGTGGATTTTATGGTTATCTGGATGAAATGTGAAAATGTGCAAAAAATAACTTGAATCTGTTGATCTGAAGAGTATGTGTAATCGAGTCTGTAAATCAAGTCATTATTTTTTAGTTGTAGAACTCTTAACTTGGAAAGAAGGAGTGAGCGTCATGCCACCAATTTCAGTGCCTCAACCGAAAACATTTGGCCCACTGGGCAATTTGCCGCAATTGAACTTTGAAGAGCCGGTGCAATCCTTGGTGAAACTGGCTGAGGAATATGGACCGATCTTTCGAATGGAGTACCCTGGGCGAAGTGAATTGTATATTTCGGGTCACGAACTGGTTGCCGAGGTAACGGATGAATCCAAATTCGACAAACGTGTGTGGGCACCCCTTGCGAAGGTTCGTGCATTTGCAGGAGATGGACTATTTACGAGTTGGACCGATGAGCCGAATTGGAAAAAAGCGCATAATGTACTGCTGCCAAGTTTCAGTCAACGTGCCATGCAGGGATACCACAACAAAATGATTGACCTGGCTGTACAGCTGGTGCAGAAATGGTCACGATTGAACCCGGATGAGACAGTTAACGTTCCGGATGATATGACACGTCTTACGCTCGACACGATTGGCCTGTGTGGGTTCAACTACCGGTTTAACAGCTTCTACCGGGAAGAACCACATCCATTCATTACGAGTATGGTTCGTGCGTTGGATGAATCCATGAGTTCATTGCAGCGACTCCGTCTGCAAGACAAGCTGATGATCACCAAAAAGAAACAGTTTGAACAAGATATCCGTTCGATGTTCTCGTTGGTGGATCACATCATTGCCGAGCGCAAAGAGAAACCGCAGGAAGGGGCAGACGATCTGTTGTCCCACATGCTCAGCGGCAAGGACCCGGAGACAGGAGAAACACTGGATGATGAGAACATCCGCTATCAGATTATTACATTCCTGATTGCAGGACATGAGACCACAAGTGGTCTGTTATCCTTCGCCATCTATTATCTGATGAAGAATCCCGATACACTGGCTAAAGCCCAAGCTGAAGTGGATCAGGTTCTGAAAGATCCGGTTCCAACGTACAATCAGGTCCGCAATCTGAAGTACGTTCGCATGGTTTTAAACGAAGCACTACGGTTATGGCCTACAGCTCCGGCCTTTTCTCTGTATGCCAAGGAAGATACGGTACTTTCGGGTCAATATCCTTTGCAAAAAGGTGACAGCGTCAGTGTACTTATTCCCAAGCTTCATCGGGACCGTACAGCGTGGGGAGATGATGTGGAAGCATTCCGACCGGAACGCTTCGAAGACCCGAGCAAAGTGCCGCATGATGCCTACAAGCCTTTCGGTAACGGTCAACGGGCATGTATTGGTCAGCAATTTGCACTTCAGGAAGCAACGCTGGTGCTGGGCATGGTGCTCAAGCATTTTGACTTCATAGATCATGCGGATTATCAGTTAAAGGTCAAAGAAACCCTGACGCTCAAACCGGATAACTTTACGATTCGCGTACGTGCTCGTGGGGGTCAACCGGTCATGGCGGTTCCGGGAGTAGCGGTCGAAGAACCGACTCCAGTTGCCAAAAGAACAGAGCCAGATGCAGCGAATGCCCACCACACACCGATGCTAGTTCTGTACGGTTCCAATCTGGGTACAGCGGAAGGCATTGCGCGTGAAATTGCCGATACCGCCAGATATCAGGGGTTCCGCAGTGAGGTTGCTGCGCTGGATGATCGCGTGGGCAAACTGCCGAAGGATGGTGCCGTTATTATTGTCAGCGCATCTTATAATGGTCAGCCGCCAAGTAATGCCAAGATGTTCGTCGAGTGGATTGAACATGCGGACGCCAATGAATTCAAAGGTGTGCGTTTCGCTGTTCTCGGATGCGGTGACCACAACTGGGCCAGCACCTATCAGCGTATTCCGCGTTTAATAGATGAACAGTTATCTTCCAGAGGAGCAGAGCGGTTATCGCCGCTGGGTGAGTCAGATGCCAGCGGAGATTTCGAGAAACAGGTGGGGGATTGGACGGAGCAACTATGGCCGGATCTCGCACGAACGATGGGGCTGAAACTGAACACAAGCTCCAATAGCGAACGCAGCTCATTATCTGTACAATTCGTCAGCGGACTCGCCGTGACCCCGCTTGCAGATACGTATGATGCACATGTAGCGGAAGTACTGGAGAACAGAGAGCTTCACGACACAGGCAGTGAACGCAGTACACGTCACCTGGAGATCAAACTGCCTGAAGGCATAACCTACAAGGAAGGTGATCATCTGGGTATTCTGCCACAGAATCCACCGGAACTTGTAGAGCGTGTACTTCGTCGATACGGGTTTACCGGAACGGAGCATCTGGTTCTGGATGCATCCGGTCGGAGTGCCGCACATCTACCATTGCATCAACCAGTTAACCTGTATGACCTGCTTAGTCATAGCGTTGAGCTTCAAGAAGCAGCAACTCGTGCACAGCTTAGAGAGATGGCAGCATACACAGTATGTCCACCGCATAAAAAGGAGCTTGAAGCACTGCTTGATGAATCCGTGTATATGGATGAAGTGCGGAATAAACGGATATCCATGCTGGATTATCTGGTGAAATATGAGGCATGTGAATTACCATTCGAGCGGTTCCTCGAATTGTTGCCTTCACTGAAAGCCAGATATTATTCGATCTCCAGTTCACCACGTGTTCAGCCTGATCAAGCGAGTATTACGGTCAGTGTTGTGCGTGCCCCGGCATGGAGTGGGCAGGGAGAATACAAAGGTATTGCGTCGAACTATCTGGCCAATCTGAAGTCGGGCGATGAGATTGTCATGTTCACCCGGACACCAGAGTCCGGGTTCCAATTGCCGGAGGATGCACAGGTTCCCGTTATCATGGTAGGTCCGGGTACAGGTGTGGCCCCATTCCGAGGTTTCTTGCAGGCGAGACATGTATTGAAGCAGCAGGGTCAAGAGCTTGGTGAAGCGCATCTGTACTTTGGGTGCCGGAATCCTGAACATGATTATCTGTACAAAAATGAACTGGAAGCAGCCCAGCAAGAAGGGCTTGTGAAGCTTCATACGGCCTTCTCCCGTGTAGACGGGGAGGAGAAATGTTATGTACAGCATCTGATGAGAGACGATGCACGTCATCTGATTCCTTTGCTTGAAGAGGGTGCGCATCTGTATATCTGCGGTGATGGCAGCAAGATGGCACCCGATGTGGAAGCCACACTCCAGCATGCATACACTGATATTCATGGCAAGTCTGCGAAGGAAGCAGAGGATTGGCTGGGTCAGCTTCAGCAGCAAGGTCGTTATGCCAAGGATGTATGGACAGGCATCTAATGTAAACAAGTGAAGGATCATAGTGATCCCTAACTGACTAAGCGGTGAGACACAGAAGCAGTTCTGTTCTCACCGCTTTTTGACATAAACTGATTCTTCAGCAGATGAGTGGGAGTATGAGTTATAATTATAAATTGGAGGGGAGCACCCGTAGGCAGACATTGGGGAACCCGTGCAACGCTTGTTATTATGAATCAGCTTTACTTCCGGGTACACGGACGTTTCAGGCTCTTTCTTCGGACGGTTGGCCGATAGATCGACTCGACGCTGGAGAGAGGAAATAGAATACGGGAAGGGACTCTGCCTTTTCCCTGAAGTTCAAGATAATCCAGTCCCACGCCCACAAGTCTGATATTGTTAAATGCATTCCAGGAAGGGAACGTCGTGCGGATTCCCACTCGGGTGCCTCGCCGTGTTCGAGGAATATCGAACACCCGAATGGAATTCAGACTGAGAGGGATGAATAATTGACGGTTTACTTTGATAAACTGCCTTGAATAGACACGACGAATGCGTCCCGGTTCCAACCCGGAGAGTGGAGTATTCAGTTCTGCAAGATGCCCCTGGAGTTCTGCCAGACGCTGCTGAAGTGTTTTTCCAGTATGGAGATGCTGCCAGCTCATAAGTATTCCTCCGTTCGCCATTTGTACCTAGTATATGAAGGAACGGGGTCGGAAGGTGTACGTTTGATAGCCCATGTTCGTTACGGCTAACAGGGTTTTATTTGATAATAGGGGAGTGATCCAAATGATCGTAGAAATGTATAAAGACCTCATTCAGGATGAGCGTGGCAATTATTATATGGCGGTGCAGATCGAGGGCAATGAGCTTACGCTCGTTAATGCATTCGTCGAAGCGGCATTCACACCTGACCTGATCTACAATGAAGAGTTTCGTGCCAAGCACAAGGAGATGGAAGGTGGGTTTGTAGGCAAAATAGCGATGGATCTGCTAAGGCACGATGTGGTCATGGGGATGAAGCAAATCGACCGCAAGCTGTTGAACCTGTCGGATGTGGAGCAGCAGTTCACAGTAAATTATATTGATACCATTGAATTTTATCGTCATCCTGCGTGGAAACGGAAGGTATAAAAGGAAAGACATTTCCTCTGTAACCAGAGAGAGGGTTCTTCTCCAATCCAATTGGCCATGATCTTACTTATACCAGCAAAAGAATATATTGAGATGTAAAAGCGCAAGTGCAGGGCAGTAAGCCTTCGCAACTTGCGCTTTTTGGCGTATATGGTAACGACGTGTGAGACCTAGAAGCGAACCAGGGTATTGACATGGACAGGCAAACCTGTGGCAATGGCGCGATTGGCCGCAATACCGGTCAGAATGGATCTGGCACCGTCCACGTGGTTAGCTGCACGATGGAACGGATCTTCTACAGGCTCTCCAAACAGATCATTCAGAAGAACCGGGTCACCTCCGCCATGTCCACCTGCTTTCTCTTCCACTTCAACCTCATATGGCGCATCGAACATCGGGAGAACCCGCAACGTTTTGCCGATCAATGCACCTTCCTTACTTTTGTCACCCAATGAATTGACATAGGATTGTTCCACGATATTCATCTCAATCCGACCTTTGGTGCCATTAATGGCAATTCGGTAACCTTCCCATGGCTGGTAGGCAACGAGGGAGTATGTCAAAATGGCTTTGTTCCGATACTTCACAAGAACCCCCATCGTGTCCTCAATGTTAATGCCATCCCCAAATACGCTCTGATCGCGCTGATAACCATCTTCCGACTCGGCATCCAGATACATGGACTTCAGATGAGCATCCGAATCCAAATGCAGTGCAAAAGGATCTTCCTTCGCGAGCGGGTTGCCGGTTGCCCGATTGTAGAATTGTGTTACACCGCGTTCCTCAGCATTTTCTCTGCCATAATACATGAGATCTCCGAATGCGAACACGGTATCCGGCTGTGAACCAATCCAGAAATTCACCAAGTCGAAGTGATGGGTGGATTTGTGCACGAGCAGTCCGCCGCTATTACGCTTGTCCCGATGCCAACGGCGGAAATAATCTGCCCCGTGGCGGGTATTCAGCAGCCATTCAAAGTGAACGGAAGTGACTTTCCCGATGGTATCATTCAGAATAAGTTCCCGAATTTTAGTGTGGTGCGGCGCGTAACGGTAGTTAAAGGTAACTCTTACGTTCTGTCCGGTCCGCTTGACGGCATCCAGGATGTCCTGACATTTCTCCTCATCGATGGTCATCGGTTTCTCGGTGACAACGTCACAACCAAGTTCCATCGAACGGATGATATACTTGTGATGGGTACGGTCAACGCTCGTTACGATGACATAGTCAGGCTTCTCGTTCTCAATCATCTGATCAAATTGATCTGCAGGATAAGTAGGTACCTCTGGATAGTTGTACTTTTCCTTCAACAGTTGATTCGCGTAATTCATACGGACTTGATTTATATCACAAAAGCCGACAAGCTCGGATGTATCCCTAAAATCCCGTGTCAAAGCACCATAAAAAAATTCAGCACGGCCACCGGTCCCAACTAATACATAACGTTTCTTGTTACTCATGTCTATCGCCTCCTTGAATATAGCTTTAGACTATAACAAGGGAGTACTTCTTTCGCCGCATTTTATGCGTAACCGCTTTCAAATGCCGCATATTTTGCTATAATTTATGGAAAGGAGAGAGGGAGACATGACTGAACCTTTTCGTGCGGATTTTCATGATCCCACAGACCTACTGCACATCGAATATGATCGACGTATCGGATATTTCTCGATGACGGATGACCATCTGCATGATCATTATGAGTTATATTACCTGTTGTCTGGTGAGCGTATTTATTTCATCAAGGACCGAACCTATCGGGTAAAGGCTGGCGATCTGGTGTTTGTAGACCGGAATACGGTTCACAAGACATTGGAGAGCGGCATGCCCGACCATGAGCGGATGGTACTCTATATGAATCCTGAACTTTTTGCAGCCATGGCTATTTCAACAGAGATAGTTGAAGGCTTGAAGGAACCCTTTTGCTGGGAGATTCCAATTGTAAGGTTTCCTTCTCAAGTCACTGAGGTTCTGGAACGGATGGTTAGCGAAATGGTTGATGAAATGCTGCATCCCCAACCTGGAAGCAATCTGTTACTGCGTCACCGAGCTATTGAATTGTTGCTGCATGCCTATCGTAATCAACATCTGGGCCGGTTATACTCCGATGATCGTGAGCCGGTTCTTCATCCCAAGACACAGGCAGTCGTGCGTTACCTGAATGAAAACTATCAGAAACCACTGACATTACCGGAGGTGGCGGACGCATTTCGCATTAGTCCGCATTATCTGAGTCGATTGTTCAAACAAACGACGGGGTTTACCTTCAGTGACTATCTGAATCTGTTACGGGTAAAGGAAGCACAGCGTTTACTCCGGGAAAGTGAGGAGTCCATTACGAGCATCGCCTGGCTTGCCGGATTCAGTAACTTCTCTCATTTTGGCAAGATGTTCAAGCGTACTGTTCAGGCATCACCGAGAGCCTACAGGCAGGAGTACAGGGAAACCGGTTCAATGAGAACCATAAAATAGGAGGAGAACAAACGATGATAGAAGCGAGATTGAATGAACTGGGGATCATTTTGCCGGAGCCAAGCGCCCCCGCAGCGAAATATGCCAATGCCGTTATTGTTAATGGAATCATGTATGTATCCGGGAAAGGACCTGATACCTCCGAACGCGGCAAAGTTGGAGCAGATTTCACAACAGAACAGGGATATGAATTTGCCCGTAACGCCGGACTGGAGGTGCTCGCTGTCGTTCGAGATGTGCTGGGTTCGCTGGATCGGGTGAAGAGAGTGGTTAAAATGCAGGGCTTCATCAATGCATCGGCTTCATATCAGGAGCATCATAAAGTACTGAACGGATTCTCGGATCTGATGATGGAGGTATTCGGGGATCAGGGTATACACGCCCGTTCGGTATTCGGAGCCGTATCTGTGAGGGATAATCTGCCGTTGATCATTGATTCCATATTTCAGGTGGAGGAGTAGATGTATATATGACTGATTCATCTTCATTTAATCCCATAATGCTAACGATTCCCGAGAGCTTCCACACGGAACGCCTCACGATTCGAGCACCGCAGTGGGGGGACGGCGCGGCCGTTAATGAAGCGGTCCGTGAGAGTGCGAAGCAGCTGCGGTTGTGGTTGCCTTTTGCCGAGAAGATCCCTTCATTGGAAGAGTCTGAAGTGACTGTTCGCCAAGCAAGACTGCAATACCTGGAACGTACCGACCTGATGCTACATTTGCGTGACAGACATACGGATGAATTGGTAGGCAGCAGCGGGTTACATCGGATCGACTGGAATGCACGCTGTTTCGAGATCGGTTACTGGATTCGAACATCGCGAGCTGGCGAGGGTTTAATGACGGAAGCGGTGAAAGGGATAGAGCAATTCGCCATTACTCATCTGGAGGCCAATCGGCTGGAGATCCGCTGTGATGCCCGTAATGTGCGGAGTGCCAACGTAGCTAAACGAGCGGGTTATACGCTAGAAGGTATACTACGTAAGATGCGGCGGGACAGTACAGGCACGCTGGTCGATTGTATGGTTTTCTCTAAAGTCAGGGGAAGTGAGTTTGAGTAGTGGGTTAACTACTTTTGGATAAGATGACGATCGGAGGCAGGTATGGAGCAAATCGGTCAAGGAAGAACTGCGGAAATCTATGCGTATTCGAACGACCTCATTATGAAATTATACAGAATTGATTTTCCTCACGAAGCGGTTCAAAATGAATTTAGAATAAGTGAGCTGGCATACAAAAAAGGACTACCCGTCCCGCGGGCAGTATCCTTGATAGAACATACTACATCGCAAGCAGGTATCGTTTTTGAACGAATTGAGGGTACCACGCTGTTGTCACTTATGATTCAGAAATTAGAAGTAGTCGAGCAGCTCTCATTCAAAATGGCTGACTGCCACTACAAACTTCATTGCGAGCGGGATGATGAAGCAACACTTCCCTCTCAGAAGCAGATTTTATCGGGAGCGATCCGCAATGTCCAATTATTGTCGGAGAATGATAAAGCACGAATACTTTCCTACTTAACAACATTGCCTGATCGGCAGCAGATCTGTCATGGCGATTTTCACCCCGATAACGTGATGCTGAGTGAGGCGGGCGAGCAATACTGGGTTATCGATTGGATGACTGGAATGTCTGGGGATCCTGCGGGTGATGTGGCTCGAAGCTGGGTAATATTAATGAGCGGTACAATGTCGGAAGATACTCCGCCTGCTATTCGCACCGGTTTTGAAAAGGCTCGTGAGTTAATTCTCGAACATTATATCCATCACTACATACATCTTTCCGGGATTTCCCGTGAAGCGATTGAATCCTGGATGCTGCCAGTTGCTGCTGCGCGTCTTGATGAAAATCTACCTGATCAAGAGGCGGGGCAGTTGCTCAAGTTTGTTCAGGAACGACTTCGTCTTTTATAAAAGTTAAATTAAAGATGATTTAGACTGACACATGTTAATGAGTAGTTCAACTTCTACAGACGAATCTAATCATTTATATAAAAGGGTAGAGAAAGAGAGGGGACAAATTCATGCTGCATTCATTAAAGGCCATACAATCTTACAAGTCAGGCAACACGCCGGAAGCCCAGCAGCATTGGCTGCAACTGCTGGCAGCAGCGGAGAAACCCCATATTAACCTCGAACGCATTCATTCCATCGCCGAACTTGAGGGCACGAATCCGGTGCTGGATTACACGGAGCGTACACTTCAAGTGCTGGATAAGCTTCAGGTTTCTTTTTGGGTGCGAGAAATTCTGGAGGAAGTATTAATGTGGTCAGAGACGGCGAAGGCCGGATCACGGGAGCAGCGGCGGGCATGGCAAAAGCAAGGCGTTAACCTGTTTGTGCACAATGTGGGGTCCGCTCAGTTGTATGACCTCTATGTGGCGGCAGGCCAACTGGATAACAACATCGATAAGAACAAGGAGACGAGAAATAGTCAACCCAGTTCTATAAGCGAACACACTATACCGATTTCATCCACACCGAGACATGAGGTTATTCGTACCCTTATTGCTACGCATGGACTAATTGGACAGTACATACGCGGGGAAATTCCATTTGCCGAGAATACACCGCTTCACTCCATAATCGGTAAAGGATGGCTGTCTACAGAAGAATTGCACTCCTTACTTATGGTATTGAATGAGTGCATTATTGCAGGCGTTGATCCAGCGCTATGGCAACAGGTTCAGACTGAGGTGGAGCGGATTGTAGGCTGGATTATCACCGGACCGGATCATGAAGACTGGAGCGTGAAAGAACGGTTATCCCGTTTGAGAAGTTCATCCATCCAGCAAGGAGAAGCTATGGACACGGCTTATGCCAAACTTCAAACGGAACTGAATGTGGAATCAATTCTGGCTCCGCTGGCTCATCGTACGCTGTGGTATGTGGAGTCGGCTATGCAGGATTTCTCGTTGCAGGAGATGGTGAAAGTGTTCCTGTTGACGCTTTACAGTGAGAGTATAAATTCTACACTCATGGAAGGTCAGTCCACTATCGTTCGTCACATCAGCTTCGAACCATTGATGAATACGATGTATTACGACTATAAAGGCGTCAAGAAGCTGAATATTTACAAAAAACGAATGATTGAAAAGTATTTGGAACAGTATTCGTGGGAACAGTTAGCTGCAGGAGAGCAGATCGTGTACCCCCATCTAACACATCGAATTGAGCGCCATACAGATTTACCAGATACCCTGTTCGTGACCTTTGAATTTTCCCCGGCTGCAGAGAAGTTGATTGCATTCTGTATTGAAGCGGAAAAGTCTCCATTGTATGAGAAGGCTGTGCTGCTTTTATTCGATCTGTTCGGGTTGCGCCGGGATGCCTATGACCGGTTCCACAACGAAGAGACGTACTTGTCCGACATGAACAGTTCCGGTGATTACAAAAAAGTGCTGCTGGACTACATCGTGGGTAAACGGGTACTTGATATTGGTCCGGGTGGAGGTATTCTACTCGATCTGATTGAGCAGGAAAAACCGGAAGTGGAGCCGATCGGTATCGATATCTCAGCCAATGTGATTGAAGCGCTGGAACGCAAGAAGCAGCGTGAGGGACATCGCTGGCAAGTCATGAAGGGGGATGCCCTGCAACTGGAGCAATATGTGCAACCAGGCACAGTGGATACAGTAATTTTTTCATCCATTTTGCATGAATTGTATTCATATATTGAACTTGACGGCCGAAGATTTAATTCCGACACGGTTGTGGCAGCGCTGAAAAGTTCATTCCATGTGTTGTCACCTGGAGGAAGAATTCTGATTCGGGATGGCATCATGAGTGAACCGGAAACACAGAAACGCCGGATTCGTTTCTTGGAACCGGATGGGATGCGCTCTCTGGAGCGGTACACAGAGGATTTTCAGGGGCGAGCGATTGAATATGAGCGTATCTCAGACAACGAGGTCGTGATGCCGATCAACGATGCGATGGAATTTCTCTACACCTATACGTGGGGCGAAGAGGCATATGTGCATGAGATTCAGGAACAGTTCGGTATATTTACACCGACGGCCTATGACCATTGCATTCGAGAAGCGCTGGGCGAGCAAGCCGAGATCATTACGTTCCGACATTTCCTTCAGGAAGGGTACACGGAAGCACTCGGAGAACGAATGATCTTCATGAACGAAGATGGCGAGCCTGCGCCTTTGCCAGACAGTACCTGCCTGATTGTCATTGAGAAGAAGAATGGGTTGGCGGACAGATGATGAGCGAAGCCAGCACAGTTTTGTATTTTGTTAGACATGCGGAGTCACGGTATGTTGAAGGACAGGAACGCGAGCGTGGGCTAACAGAGCAAGGACATCAAGATGCGGGAACGGTTGCCAATCTGCTCCATGGGGAGCAGATTCAACGGTTCTATTCAAGTCCTTACAGGCGAGCGGTGGATACGATTCGGATTCTGGCAGATCGGTCAGGTGGAATTGTGGTGACAGATGAAGATCTGCGTGAACGTCTGTTGTCGAGTTCGGATGTGAAGCATGAGAGTTTTCGTGAAGCCAAGCAACGATTGTACCGAGATCCCACGTATGCATACCCTGGAGGAGAGTCTGGTGAACAGGCTCGCTTAAGGGCAGTAGCGGTGATCGAGAAGATTCTGAGTAAACATGCTGGTCAGAAGGTAGTCATCGGAACACATGGAGACGTGATGACGCTTATCTTTCAACACTATGATGCTTCCTACGGTTACGATTTCTGGGAGAGTACTACGATGCCGGATATCTATAAGTTGGAGTTTGATGGGACGCACAAGTTGGTGCAGGTAACCCGATTGTGGGAGTGACAAAGTTTTATATGAGAAATGCATTAGCCAGAATGAGAACTGGAGGGGAGGTCAATGAGCAGAACGGATGTGGAGAAGCTGCTGGCTGATCTGAATGAGGGACGGATTCTGACCCAACAGACATTTGAAGAGTTGGATGTGGAAGTTTATTTGGATGAAAGGGATGCCACAGCATTTGCCGACGACTGGATGCAATCTTTTGAACGTTGGGCTCAAGCTTCCAATGTGGCTGAAGAAGAGGTGCTGCGCGCATGCAGGGAACAGGCGTTCAAACAAACCTTAGCATTTACAAGAGAACCTGAGTTGGCGGGGTATGTGAGTGATGATATGGGTTTAATTGGTGCTGCTTTGTTACAGGGTACAGCGAATGATTCCTTTGTGGATCAGCTGTTGGAAAGTTATCGTCAAGGCAGGTTGCCCCTGCGATAAGCGGGGGAGGACCAACAGGGTTGTTTTCGTTTGTATAAAAAAACAGCATCAAATGTACATTGTGGGTCGGCTGAGGCATAAGGTACAATTCACCTAAGCAATCGATGAGAATGATAATCATTATATGTGAAACATTCTCACGGTTACATCAACAGATCACATAGGGGTGAAGGGGAACATGGTAGGTTTAGTTAAAGGTTTCAAAGGGTGGACGATTACATTACTGCTCATGGGTCTAGTTATATCGGGATGTAATTCAAATACCGCTACAAATGCGGAACAGACTCCTGCAACTGAGAGTGCAGCTTCTGGAGAAAATACTTCTGGAACAGAGACAGAGCCTGCGACACGAGTTGTACAGGATGAATTTGGAGATGTGACGATTCCGGTTCAACCGCAGCGGATTGCTGGAATATATGTGGAAGATTATCTGAAGGCGCTCGATATTACACCTGTAGTGCAGTGGTATAACCCGATGTGGGGTGTACAGGATTATTTAGAACTGGATGCTCCACAATTTGATATTACAGGGAGTATTGAGGCTTTGTTGGAATATGATCCGGATCTTATCATTGTAGATGGTGGAGCGGATATGGAGAAATATGAGATGTACTCCAAGGTGGCACCGACGTATCGTCTGCCTGAGAGCGTACTGCAGGATTCCAATCAAATTTTGAAAACCATTGCCGATGTAGTAGGTAAACCGGAGAAGGGTGAAGAAGTTGCTGCGGCATTTGAGACCAAAATTGCAGATGCGAAGACGAAGCTGCAGGAAGCGGTCGGGGACGAGACCGTTGCAGTTGTCCGATTGAATGTTAACGATGATACACTGGCACTGTTCGGTGTGAAAAATCGGTTCACCGGATTTATTTATTCGGAGCTTGGTCTAACACCTCATCCGCTGGTTAGCAAGATGGAAGAATACCAGGAAATTCTGTCTGAAGAGGCCGTGCCGCAACTTGATGCAGATCATCTTATTGTGTTCCCTTCCAATGGTGAATGGTCTTCCCCCGAGAACAAGGAAGCCTTGAAGGTACTTGACAGCACATTGTGGCAATCTCTTCCGGCGGTTAAGAATAATCAAGTTTACATTATGGAGAGATCACATTGGCAATCAGGTGCGATTACAGCAAATTCCATGAAAATTGATGATCTCTTGGAAAAAATGACTCCATAAGTAGAACGCCATAACAAAGAAAGTTCTTCAATCAGGGTTGAAGAGCTTTCTTTTTTCGTATACACTGTTTTAAATGATAACAATTCTCAGTTAAGGACGATGAACATGTGCCACACGATAATGCAACGGATTCCAAAACCCTGGTTATGCGCACTTCAGCATATGGAGTACGTAGATCATCATAAATCTCATATCGATAAACGTTTGCTATACAGAATGTCGTCTTCTCACTCCATATTTGTTGTAACGTCTGGCAAGGGCTCAATGGTGTGCTCAGATCGGGAATCTCATCTGGAAAAAGGAATGATTATGTTTGTTCCGGCTGGAACATCCGTTAAAATAGAAAGTTCTCCTTGGACAGAAAGTCAATTGCAGTACTATAAGCTTGATCTGATGGTGGCTGAGTTAAAAGAAGAGACTTCGAATGCTTTGCATACCAAAGACACACTGGGACAGTGTGCACTTCACAAATGTACAGATTCTTCGACAGTACGACCTCTTATTCAACTGAATTACAGTCCGTGGAGTTCCTGCCTTGAATCTTTGGATCAAATGTTGCGTCAACAGATCACCAGCGATTGGCTGGAGCAATGGGACGTACAGCTTCGTTTCCAGGAGTGGTTCCGTGTCTTGCTTCGCCAGAGTGATCCCGAAACCGAAGCACCAGATGACCGTGCCCGTCTTCAAAGTTCCATTCGTTATATTGGTGATCACTATGATCAGACGATAACCGTTGATGAGCTCGCAGCAGATATTGGTCTAACAAGAGCCAGCTACACTCGGCAATTCAAAAAAATTACGGGCAAGCTTCCACTTGAATATGTAAATGCGGTTCGGCTGGAACGCTCGAAGCAACTCTTGCAGCTGACGGATGATCGGATCCACGAAATTGCTCAGAATGTGGGATTTAGCAGCGAGTATTATTTTGGTCGCCGTTTCAAGCAATATGCTGGTATTTCACCTGGACTATACCGCCGTCATCACCGTCAAGAGGTTCGTGTATTTGCTCCGTATCTGGAGGATTTCGTGTTGGCTCTTGGCGTAAAACCTGTACTGCAATGCTCCCATCATTCTTGGGGGAGACAGCATTATTTGGGATTGGATGATGTACCCGAATTCGATGTAAGCCAGCAGGATGCTCAATTTAATGTGGGCAATATACCGGACTTTATCATGCTGAACAAGGGACATGATCGATGGAATCTGGACCGTTTTGAGCAGGTAGCACCTACATTTTACGTAGATCATTTGGGAGAAGATTGGCGCTCCATTCTGAGATCGACCGCCGATGTATTGGGAAAGGTGAATCGGGTTCAAGATGTAATTGGTGCGTATGAGGACAAGGCAATAGAAGCCAAAGGACGGTTAGCACGATCTTTACGTGGTCAGACAGTGGCTTTTTTGCGTATATCCGCATCGGATATTACTCTTTATGGGGATCAGCAGGGTTACGTTGGGCCTGTAATTTATCAGGATCTTGGATTGACTCCGCATTCCCGTGTGCAGCAATGGACAAGTCGTGAGCGCAGAATCTTCATTGGATTGGAGCAGTTAAGTCAGCTTGAAGCGGATCACTTGTTGATTACATTTGATACTGGGAATTCTGCCAAACCTGGAGATGAGCGCGAACTGCTCGAAAGGGAAGAATGGAAATGCCTGCCTGCGGTGAAGAATGGTAATGTGTATGAAGTAGATTTCATGAGCTGGATGAACTACGGTGTGATTTCTCATGGGAAGAAGATTGAGGATGTACTGAGGTTCATGGCTTGAAGAATTTATAATCTGCTTGTTTATTAGACCAAATAAAGGAATTTTAATTAGATTGAGGAATATCTTATAACAGATAGGATATAACCTAAAGGAGCAGATTAATGATAAAGGATAAAATTCCAATATGGTTCTGGTGTACCTCGATAGTAGTTGCCATTATGTTGGTATTCAACTTGTTTCAAGTAGATTCTCGTATTAGCATGCTTGCACTAGGCATTCTAAATATGGCTAATGCCATTCGGATGTGGAATAAATATCGGAACTCAGCAATTATATTTTTGATAATAGGTGTTCTGTGTACAGTTTTATTTTTCAAATATCTATTTCAATAATTAGCCTGAAGCCTGACCGTCATTTATATGGCGGTCTTTTACGTTTTCAAAATTAAAAAAATGTAGGAATCACAATGAGCGGAACTTTCAGAAAACTAAGGACGCGCTTTTATGTCTCATGGGAAGAAGATTGAGGATATACTGTGGCTTATGGCTTGATGAATGGGAGTTGAAATAACAAACACGCTGGATTCAACTTCAAAGAAAATGAGAAAATATTATAATAATCTATTTTTATGTATGATATAGGAAAAATTGATTTGAAAGAAAGGGATAACTTATGCGGAAAAAAATCGGGATATTACTTTTAGTAGTAGCTGCTATTGGAATAATTCCAGTTACAGCAATATCGACGACTACAGTTGCCGAATCACATGAAATTTCAAGTGAAGATCTTCCTGAAAGCTTAAGATATGATTCTAACCATCCAGATGTAATTTATGTAAAGGATTATGGAGTTATTGAGAAATCGGATACTAGTTTAATAGATTATGTTGAAGAAGAAGTTGTGGTCGCTGATTTACAAAAGGTAACTGATAAAACGAATGTAATTGTTGCTTATGATGCAACTTACATCAAAAAAGGTGAATGGGAATAGCAAATTCATTAAACAAATTAGGAGCGCAGTTATTATGTGAAATTGATGCAAGGGCTCATTCGTTCATCATCTGAACTGATCGTGAAGGAGGCGCTGGCACTTGGTGCCGATCTGGTTGGTGGTGTTGACCCGGCAGGTCTGGATGGGGATATGGAGCGCAGTTTGCAGATGATGTTCGACATCGCTACGGCAGCAGACAAGGGGATCGACCTTCATCTTCATGATGGAGGTGAACCCGGTTTAGCTACCTTACGGCGATTTGCTGAATTGACAATGGAGTCAGGACTTCAACATCGAACAGCAGTTAGTCATGCCTATTGCTTGGGGGAGCAAACTGAATCTGACGTACAGCCAACTCTTGATATGTTAAAACATGCCGGAGTAACACTCGTATCTAGTGTACCTATTGATCGTCCGATGCCGCGGGGAAGCCAGGTTCTCAATACAGGTGTTAACTTTATGCTTGGTTCCGATAACATCCGTGACGCCTGGTCACCATTCGGCAATGGGGACATGTTGCAGCGAGCTTCCCGAATGGCTGAACGCGAAAATTGGGTCAGTGATGATAGGTTGCTAGGCACCTATGCGTGGGTGAGTAATGGCAAGTTAACCCCAAGCATCGGTGATCCGGCTGACTTCATGTTGGTACGGGCATTGAATGCCCAGCACGCCATAGCTTCTGTACCCGCGCGCGCGGCGGTATTCAAAAAGGGAAAACGTATACGTTAAGATAGAAAATATGTACACATATGAAACTACCACCAAAGCCCGTTCGTTGATGAACGGGCTACATGTGTTTCAATTTAGTTAACATTGATTACACTCCGCAATACGTTTTACATTCCGAACACAAATTGCTCAAGCAAATGTCCTTGACTGCCTCATTGCAACATACCATTAACTAAAGGACAATTCGAAAGGTTGGGTTGCCTTTTAAGCATAGCCATGTAATGGCAGATGGGAGCGCTGTAATGACGAAACGGGTAGTTCTGTTGGAAGAAGGTACGGCAGAGATGAAAGGGCTGATTGGTAATAAAGGGGCTGGACTTGCAGTGTTGCTTCAGGCAGGTTGGCCCGTTCCGGCCGGGTTCATTGTAACAAGGGAAGGCTGTCGCGCGTTCTGTACCCGTCTTGGACATCTTTCCACAGAAGGAGTTCAAGAGATTGGCAGCGCAGTTCGGCACTTGGAGGAGCAAACGGGCAAATTTTTCGGCGATTCTTTAGCACCGCTGCTGCTTGCCGTGAGGTCAAGTGAAGCGAGTTCCCATGATATGGAATCTCATGCTTTGCTTCGTGTGGGACTAAATGATGTGACGGTTGAGGGGCTCGCCAGACAAACAAATGATCGACAGTATGCGCTTAATTGTTATCGAATTTTATTGCAGGATTATGGTCAGCTAGTACACGGCATCCCGTATTCCCTATTTGAAGAGAAATTGGGAGACCTCTCGATACTCAATGAATCGAAGCTGGAATTCGCCATCGCAGAATATAAGCAATTAATAGAAGATATAGGGCTTCATCCATTCCCTCAAGATGTTCAATTACAATTAAAAGAGGCGATGTGTGCGGTTTCTAATATACAACGTGCACCTCGGCTCAACTCCCAACAAGAACTTCTTCTCCAATCCACTCCATTCTCAGGGGATCATCAAGGAAATGCTGTTCTTATTCAGGTGATGGTCAATGGTGAGCAAGGTGAGCGCAGCGGTATTGGCACGTTATATTCCCATCATCCAGCTACGGGGGAAAGAGGCATGACGGGCGAGTATATTGCATCTGTTGTTTCCCAATCTCAGGATGAAGAACTGGGTCAGTTGCGGAGAGAAGAACCTGAATTATATGGTCTTCTGTTGGATGCTTGCAGCTATCTGGAGAATTGTATGGGGGAAGTTCAAAAAATCCAATTCATTATCGATTCAGGGGAGCTGTACCTTCTGCATGTCAGTCCAGCGTGCTTGAGTGCTAAGGCCGCCTTGCGGAGTACGATTGATTTCGTGCATGAGGGGGTAATCACCAAAGCGGATGCGCTATTACGTATCGAGCCGTGGCATGTGACGGAGATGTTGAAAGGGTTCTCGAGTTGTACACCGGAGTTAGAGCTTCTGCTCGAATGGGCGGATGAAATAAAGGAATTGATGATACTGTCCAATGTAAATCACCCACAAGACGCGATTACAGCTAGGGCCCTTGGTTCGGAAGGTATCGGTTTGTGCCGTACAGAACACATGTTGTTGTCACCGGCGCGGTTACCTTTTGTACAAAAAATGATTCTGGCTGATAATGAATCCGAACGCAGGCGTGGGTTGGAGCGTCTGTTACCGATGCAGCAGTCTGACTTTGAACAAATATTCGAAGCGATGGATGGGTACCCGGTAACCATTCGCTTGCTGGATTCACCGTTACATGAACTGCTCCCGGATCTGGGAGTATTGGAGAAACGGCGCGAGTGGCTACAAGCAGAGGAGCGGCAGGAAGTAGACCATCAGAATGAACTGGAGGAACTGGAGCGTGTAATTCGTAGAGTCAGTGAATTGCACGAACACAATCCGACACTGGGGCAACAGACTTGCCGTCTGAGTACAGTGTTCCCGGAAATCGTTGATATGCAGCTTGAAGCGATATTCCGCGCAGCGGTGAAAGGCGTTCGTCAAGGTTGGTGGGTACGTCCGGAGATTATGATCCCACAGATCGGTCATGTGCATGAACTTCAGGCGATGAGAGATCTGGTGGATCATGTGGCTGACCAAGTACTTGGGGAGGAGAAGCGGCATTGTCTCTATAGAGTGGGGGCAATGATTGAAGCTCCAAGAGCCGCGCTGACGGCGACTCACATTGCTCGTCAAGCAGACTTTTTCTCGTTTGGCACGGAGGAGCTGACAGAGATGACGTTCGGATATAGTCGCGAACAAGCTGAGATGCGATTCTTTCAGCTGGATAAGGACTCACGTACGGTAACGAATAACCCATTCCATGTGCTGGACGTTGAAGGAGTCGGACAACTGGTGGAGATGGCGGTTGTTCAGGGTCGAATTCGAAAACCTCATCTGAAGACAGGGATATGTGGAGAGAATGCAGTGGATCTGGAGTCCATTACATTCTGTCATCGCATTGGACTGGATTACGTAAGCTGCTTGCCTGAACAGATCCCTTATGCACGAATTGCGGCTGCACAAGCTGCCATTAAGGGGCAGAGAGACAGCGCGAACGTACAGAACGCAGATATATCCACCATTGCGTAACGTGCACCTTGTCCTACACGGAACTTCCATGGAATAGCAACCAGAAAACTGTTATACTGAAATATGCGTTTTGTAAAATGAACGTAAAATTTCAGGGTAAGGGTTGAAAGCGACCATGTATAATTCCAAAAATGAACGGACTTCATCACGGACCTTATTCGCCGTGTTATTCATCCTGATGCTGTTGAAGTTGTCACTTCTGCGGTATTTCTTTTTCCAGGGTCTATCCGGTATCGGTCTGTTAACTGACGCATTGGGTGCGCTAACGGTGGTATGCCTGCTTGATCTGATCGTACCCAAAGCCTGGAAGCGAGCGGTCTACGGAGGATTCAATGTTCTGTTTTCCCTGATTCTGTTCGCCGCTACGCTGTATAATGTTCATTTCAGTTCGGTACCCACCTATACTGTGCTTAGTGAACTGGGGCAAGTTGCTCAAGTGCGGGGCAGTATAGGGCCTCTTGTACGACCGACGCACTTTCTGTTTTTCGTAGACATTATCCTGGCGTTGCCGATATGGCTAATTATGCGCAGACGTTCCGCCGGGCGTAACCGCAACAGTTATCACGATAGCGGGTTGACGTTTGGCAGAATCCGGAGACGTTACTGGGGCAAACTCGGCGTCGCGCTTACCGCCGCATTTTGCATCGTGCTGTCTGGCAGTTTTATTGTCAAAGGTGAAACGATTGATAACGAGTTGGTGCGAGCCGAGAATCTCGGTTTCCTGAACTATCAGGTTTCGTCTGCCATTCTAACGAGTAAAGAAAATGAGGCCATTGCGAATGGCAACATTACCGAAACGATTGCGAAGATCAATGATTTGGTTAGCCAGTATCCGTATCAGGATAAACCAAGTGACGGTACAGCCGTGAAAGCCAAATACTTTGGTCAGGCCAAAGGTAGTAATCTGATTGTACTGCAACTGGAGTCCTTTCAGAATTTCCCGATTAATGCTTCATTGGACGGTCAGGAGTTAACGCCGGTACTGAATGATCTGGCCGAAGAAAGCTATTATTTCTCTCATTTTTTCCAACAGATCGGACAGGGAAACACATCAGACGCTGAGTTCATGTCGAACACATCTATCTATCCAACTGGCGTTGTTCCCATGTCAGCCGGGTATAGCGATCGTGATCTTCCAAGTCTACCCAAGGTACTGGCGGAAAAGGGATATGAGTCAGAGACGTTCCATGGGAATGACGTTACTTTCTGGAACCGGAACAAAATGTATCCGGCACTCGGATTCACTCGTTACTTCGACAAGCCCAGCTTCGAGAACGACAGATTCAATGACTTTGGACCGTCGGATGAAGAGTTATATCGTGTAGGTGTGGAAAAAATGACTGCGCATCAGGCTGCGAATCAGCCGTTCTATGCTCAGTTCATTACGGCATCAAGTCACTCGCCGTTTACCGTTCCTGCTGATCGGGCACGAATTACGATTCCCTCAACGATCACGAACAAACTGCTTCACGATTATCTGCAAGCCATCAACTATACGGACTACGCGGTCGGTCAACTCATTAATGAGTTGAAGGAGAACGGTTTGTGGGATAACACAACGCTGGTGCTCTACGGAGACCACTTCGGTCTGCCTGCTGACGAAGAGATCACACAGCAGATTCAGGCCAATCTGGGCGTCCCTTATGACGGCAAGGTAAGTCGTTTCAACATCCCGTTAATGATTCATACTCCGAAACAGACCAAAGGGCAATTGATCGAGCAGCCTGGCGGACAGCTGGATATGCTGCCAACGATCATGAATCTGATGGGAGTTTCGCTCCAGGATGAGAAGTTCACTGCTTTCGGGCATGATCTGCTCAATATGGATCACAATGCATTCGGTATTCGTTATTACTTGCCAACAGGTTCATTCGTCAACAATGACATCATGTTTATTCCGGGTGCTGGCTTTGATGATGGAACAGCGTACTCGCTGAAAACATATGAACCCATAACGGATTTGGAACCTTATCGTTCCGATTATGAACATGTGCTCAGCCTGATGAAACTGTCTGACGAGTATGTGAAGTTGTTACCGAAGCGTGCACCATAAGCCATAAGTTAAGATTTTTCCAATAAGATATAGTAAAAACGTCACTGGTCTAAGAACTGGTGGCGTTTTTTGCATGTTTATTAGACAAGTGTGGTAATAAAGAAGATAACTAAAGTTTGAAACTGTAATAATTAATGTTACAATGGGGGAAGTAATGAAGTGAACAAAAGAGCGTAATTCACAGTACTCATGAACCAAACAGACGAGAGGATTGAATATATATGAAATTGAGTGTACTTGAACATGGACATATCAATGAAGGCCGGAGTGTACAGGATACGTTACAGGAAACGGTGAAACTCGCTCAACATGCGGATCAATTAGGGTATTCCCGGTTCTGGATGTCCGAGCATCACGGTAGCGGTGCGCTGTCATTCTCTAGTCCTGAGGTTATGATTGCACATGTGGCCGCACATACAGATCGAATTCGGATAGGTTCCGGCGGTGTGATGTTGCCTCATTATAGTGCCTACAAGGTTGCAGAGAATTTCCGTCTGCTGGAAGCTCTTCATCCGGGACGGATTGACCTTGGGATTGGTAGAGCGCCAGGAGGCATGCCGATTGCCAGCAGAGCGCTGAATGAGGGGAAATCTTCGAATGTACACTTCTTCCCCCAACAGATTGCCGATCTGGGCGGATACTTCCATGAAGAATTGCCTGAGGATCATCGATTCGCATCCCTTGTGGCGGGACCATCGGTTCCCACTGTTCCGGAAGTATGGCTGCTGGGTTCCAGCTTTGAAGGTGCGAGAATTGCTGCAGCGCAAGGAACCTCGTATGCGTTTGCCCAATTCTTCGGAACTCCAGGAGGCGAAGAAGCGATGAAGCATTACCGCAGACATTTCAAGCCATCTATCCTCAATGACAAACCACATTCGATGATTGCTGTCTCAGCATTCTGCGCGGAGACAGAGGAAGAAGCAGCTGAACTTGCACGCAGTAATGAACTTTTCTTCCTGCGCCTGGGACGAGGTCTTGAACAGAGCTCATTCCCATCCCTGGAGACGGTGAACAACTATCCATTCACAGCGATGGAGATGGAACAGATTCGTCAGCGCCGTTCTTTTTCCATTGTGGGTACACCGGATCAAGTGAAAGACAAAATCACTGCAATGGCTGAACGTCATGAAGCGGACGAAGTGATTATCGCGTCAGCGGTTCATTCGTTTGAAGCACGTCTGCGCTCATTCGGTCTGATTGCAGAAGCCTTCGGACTCAAGCAGGACTAATGGTGAGCAAGCGGGAATAACTACTCTGAACAGACCGGAATCTTGCTCTTGCAAGGTTCCGGTTATACTCTTGCGTGATCAGGGAGAGGAGAGATTCACATGCGCAGATGTGTGATTAGTGACATTCATGGCTGTTACGATGAATTTAATGCGCTGCTTAAGCGTGTAGACTATAATCCGATGCAGGATGAATTGATTTTGCTGGGGGATTATGTGGATCGAGGTCCGAGCAGCAAACAGGTCATTGAACAGATTATGCAGCTTCAGCAAGAGCATCATATTATTGTGATCAAAGGAAATCACGATGCCATGATGGTCAAAGCATTGACTCATGATGTTGAGGATTATGACCAACACTGGATTCGTAATGGCGGGTTACAGACGATAGCAAGTTATCTGGATCTTACTTTTGATGAGCAGCAGATGGACTGGAATGCTTACACTGAAGCCAAACAGTGGATACGTACACACTATGAACACCATCTTCGTTTTCTGGAACAGCTTCCGCTGGTATACGAAATTCAGGGTTATATTTTTGTGCATGCCGGGATTAACCCCGATATTGAGGATTGGAGAAGCCAGTCCGAGCGGGACTTTATATGGATTCGTGAATCATTCTATTCCAGACCTACCAGGGTTACAGAGACGGTTGTATTTGGACACACACCCGTGAAGCATTTGCATGATCAGACAGGCATTTGGTTTGACCCGAGCGGAGACAAAATTGGCATTGACGGTGGTTGTGCCTACGGAGCGCAGCTGAACCTGCTGGAGATTAGTGAGGATGGCAGTTTACAGACCTTTTTTGTGCAGCGAGAGCAGAACCCAGAAGAGCCTGAGATTTAATATTTTCGTTGCGTATGAGGGTTTCATATGCTAATTTATAAGGTTGTAGCATGGAATAATTAGGATACATATCATATCGACTTGAGGGGAATGAACCAAGTTTGGCTATCTACAATCTGGATCAACTGCAACATCACATTTTACTCTGCAACGGTGGAACGTGCATGCGTAATGGGGGAGAAGAAGTAACTCAGGCGGTGCGGGACGAGATTCTTAAGCAGCAGGCTGGGGGATTCATCCATACGACGCGTACCAAATGTAATGGTCGTTGTGATGATGCATGTGTAACCATTGTCTATCCACAGGGTGACTGGTATGGCCAAATGACACCGGACTCAGGCAGAGCGCTCGTACAGGCCTTGTGTGAAGGGGAGAAATTGGAGAAGCACCTCATTGCTAATGTGGCCAAGACCTCTGTGAATTAGAATTACAGGGCGTATATTATTTTTCAAAATAACTGACCTGAGAATGATTTGCAATTAATTCGCTGTAAAGGGATTGGAATTAAGCCTTATAAGCGCTATAATCAGTAGGGTATGATTAAAAATAGGACATGTATTATTCTAAATCAGAATTGACGGAGGGCTATGAATATGGAAAAAGCGTTAATCTTCGGTCACAAAAATCCCGACACGGACACGATCTGTTCGGCAATCGCCTATGCGGATCTGAAAACAAAATTGGGTCAGGACGTTGAAGCTGTGCGTCTCGGCGAAGTCAATGGTGAAACCCAGTTCGCACTGGATCAATTCAAAATCGCAGCACCGCGTCTGATTAAAACAGCTGCCAATGAAGTAAACAAGGTTATCCTGGTTGACCACAACGAGCGTCAGCAAAGTGTAAGCGATATTGAGGAAGTGACTGTCGTTGAAGTTATCGACCATCACCGTATTGCTAACTTTGAGACAAGCGGACCTCTGTATTTCCGTGCAGAACCTGTAGGTTGTACAGCAACCATTTTGAATAAAATGTACAAAGAAAATGGTATCGAAGTGAGTGCACCGATTGCTGGTCTGATGCTGTCTGCCATTATCTCCGATTCCCTGTTGTTCAAATCCCCGACTTGCACAGAACAGGATGTAGCTGCTGCGCGTGAACTGGCTGCTATTGCTGGTGTAGATGCAGACAGCTATGGTCTGGATATGTTGAAAGCCGGCGCGGATCTGAGCAAAAAAACGATTGCTGAGCTGATCTCTCTGGATGCCAAAGAATTCGTGATGGGTCAGTCCAAAGTGGAAATTGCACAGGTTAATGCTGTTGACGTGAATGATGTTCTCGTGAAGCAACCTGAGCTTGAAGCAGCTATTGAAGCCATTATTTCGAGTAAAGGTCTCGACCTGTTCGTATTCGTCGTAACAGACATTTTGAACAACGATTCCGTTGCCCTGGCATATGGTACATCCACTAAAGCGGTGGAGAAAGCCTACAATGTGACGCTGTCCGACAGCAGAGCAATCTTGAAAGGCGTAGTATCACGCAAATCACAAATTGTACCGGTTCTGACTGAAGCATTCAACACGCTGTAAATCAAGCCGATTGGCGTACTCGTACGCTGATATGTATTGCAAATAGTAGCAACACCATCCTAGCCTGCTCTGATCCGTAAATGGTCAGGACAGGCTTTTGATGTAGAGGAGGAAGAATCATGATCAAAAATGAAAAGATCAAAGCAGCCGAAGTGCAGCTTACGGGTCTGAACGGTGAAGATTTGGGTGTCATGTCTACGCAGGAAGCACTTCTACTTGCGAAGCAGCATAAAGTAGATCTGGTGTGCTTGTCCTTGATGACCAGTCCGCCACCATGCAAGCTGATTGGAGCTGGAGCAGCCAAAGCGGAAGCGCAACAGGCGAAGAAAAAAGTGAGTAAATCTCCCGATAAACGTAAAGTAAAGGAAATCCGGTTGAACCTTGCGATGGAAGATCATGACCGGGATACGAAGCAGTCTCAGGCAGAGCGCATTCTGAAGAAGGGGGATTCGGTAAAACTCGTTATTCAGGTGCATGGAGCCAAAGAGGGAGTTGCTGGCAAGGAGTGGGCAGAGCAACTGAGCAAATCACTTGCTGAATTCGGCAGCAAAACGACAGGGGTTCAGGTAAGTGGTAAACAGGTTGTTGTGCAACTGGACCCGATTGCCTAAACTGCCGGAAGCGATGTAGGGAAAGCCCAATGAGGTGGCAGGGGAACTGCTGCTCCATTGGGCTTTTATGTCATCATCGGGATTGATATACCAAGTGATTCAATGTGTGAGCGGTGAACGTTCCCGTCGTTTAGCTTCGTAAATAACGACTGCCTCCAAGACGGACATATAACTGTCCGGGTAATACAGGCGTAGATCCGGCGGGAATGTTGGATGGGCTGTTCTTGGCGAATCGGGATAAATAGTAGGAATCAGGATAGATAACCATATCCATTAAATAAGCGGAGACTTGGCTGCCAGGAAAACGAAACTGATTCAGGGTACGAATGATATCTTCGCCGCGTGCAATGCCGATGCCATGTCCGTAATACCAGTTTTCACGCAACATAATCGTATTTTCCCCCTGCCATTCGGGGGTTTCCGGAGAGACATCCGGGTTTTTGAAATAAAGCACATCTCCTGGAAGGGCGGTTTCCCAACCGTTTTTTTCGGTCAATCGCAGATCACTGTCATAATGCCAGTCAAACAGTAACAGATTACGGAACAAGGCATTAAAGACATCTTCGCGAATGCTGCCCAGTACCCCGCCATATAACACAATGACTGTCGCGGTTGCACATTCAAAGGCATACAAATGTCCATTCCGCCAGATATCCCGGATGCCATCGGCAGGGGTCACGTTCGACTTTAGTTCGAATCCACCCTCCGCATTACGATTCCAGTAGGCAGGATTACATCTGGATTTTTCAAAGGATGCAAAACTGACCCCGCTACGATCCAATCCTTCCGCTGCATCGACGAGAGAGCTCCTCAGATCCCATTCAAAATGAAGATGATCCATGGACTGGTAAACGTACCTTGTTGGACCATTCTGGAGTTGTTGTAACCAACCCCATTCAAAAGCAGACCATTCCGAGTGGTTCAATTCGAGGGGTTGATTGGCGACAATGATCATGATCCATAACCTCCGTTCATGTTCATATTTTCAACATTGTATAATCGGGAGTGCAAGGGTATTGTGTAGTATATGACGTCATGTGTTCGAATTGGTATGTCTGCAATGAAAGTCGTCAGTAGCAATAATTAAGAAATGTGAATTCATGCGCGGATTTTAACCGATTTCGTTTAAAAATCATGGCATTTGGGGTAGTACTCTTATAGATGAAGTTATGTTCAGGTGGATCTGTTCATACGGAATACATTCAGATTCTCATAAAGGAGGACATGTGGTGTCGAAATCCATTACAGAGAGCCGGTCTCTGTTCGAACAATTATACACGCACGCACCAATAGGCATTGCTGTCGCTTCGCATGTGAATGGACGTTGGTTGCAGCTTAATCCGGCATTTTGTGAGATGCTCGCATATAGTGAAGAAGAACTGATGGATACTTCGGTCATACATATGATCTATGAAGAAGATCTGCACATGGAAGAATTCCGCAGCAAGTTCTGGGAAATGACCGATGAAGCACGTCCGATGTACGAGACAGAGGTTCGTCTGAAACGAAAGGATGGCTCGTTATTGTGGGCTACGATTAGAGCCTGCATTGTGAGGGATGAAACGAATGGTGATCCGTTATACCTGTTGGTACAAGCTGCTGACATTACAAAACAAAAGGATGCAGAGGAACGGCTTTTAGTGAAAAGCAAACAACTAGAGGAAAGCAGCCGTGTTTCTCGTCTCCTGGCAGAATCTTCTCTAGATTTAATTGCCATACATCATGCTGATCCTCAGCGTACATTCCAGTATGTATCGGATGCATGTAGAAGCATGTTAGGTTATGAACCGGAAGAAGTTATTGGTCAGCCGGGAACGTTTGTTATTTATCCCGAGGACGCGCCATTGGTTGAAACCTACGTGGAAGAGCAGAGGCAGGGACTGGCACCTAAACGAATCAGTTACCGTCTTCAGCATAAGGATGGATCTACGGTATGGGCAGATACCATTACCCATTATGTGTATGACGATTCAGGTAACCTAAAAGAGATGGTCGCCGTAACCCGTGATATCACAGTCAGCCAGCAACAAAAGCTAAGCCTGCAGGAGTACAGATCATTATTCGACTGTAATCCGCTGGGCGTGGCCTCTCTGGATCTGGATGGCAATCTGCTGAAGGCCAATGTGGGTCAGGAACAATTGACAGGACACACTAAGGAAGAGTTACTGAGTCGACCTTTTGATCATCTCATCGATCCTGTCGATTTGGAGAAGACCCGGTATCATTTTGAGCAGACAGTAAAGGGGACTGCCCAGAGCTACGAGATAGGTTTGATTCACAAAAACGGTCAGCGAATTGAGGCTAGTGTCATCAATGTTCCCATTTTACTGGAGGACCAAGTCGTTGGCATCTATGGAATCACAAGTGACATTACAGAGTCGAAGCGTTACGTTGAGGAAATTGAGAATCTGAGCTATGAAAGGGCGCTGATTCTGAATGGGATGTCTGAGGGTGTTATTGGACTGGACCTGGAAGGGAATATGAACTTTGCCAATCCAGCTGCTGCAGAGATGATGAGCATCTGTCCAAGTGAGATGAATGGTAAACCGCTCGAACAGATGATGATCCAAATGCAGAGCGAAGGCATTCCTTATGCATCCAAGGATACACCGATTCTGCAGGCTGTACGTGAGGGACGAAGTCTGCCGCGTACCGAATCCGTATTCTGGAGACCGGATGGCTCCAGTTTCCTGGCTGAGTTTCAATTGAAGCCGATTATGGATCAAGGGAGAACCCGTGGAGCCGTTTTGGTTTTCCGTGATATGACATCGGTGAAGGACATCATACGTGCCAAGGAAGCAGCAGAACATGCAGACCGTGCGAAGTCCGAGTTTCTCGCCATCATGAGTCATGAGCTTCGTACGCCATTGAACGGCATCATGGGCATGGCCCATCTGTTAATGGAAACGGAGCTGGATGATGAACAGAAGGGTTTTGCGGAAATCATGATTGACAGCGGTGAATCCCTTTTGTACATTTTGAATGAAATTCTGGATTTCAGCAAAATTGAAGCAGGCAAAATGGATCTGGAGCGTGCGCCTGTAGATATTAAGACCATGCTGGGTGGCGTGATCGAACTGTTTGCACTTAAGGCGTCAGAAAAAAATATTGAACTCTACTGTGAAATGTCGGATCAGATTCCTGAACGTGTTCGAGGGGATGAGACTCGAATACGGCAGATTCTAATTAATCTGGTGGGGAACGCCGTTAAATTCACAGAGAAAGGCCGTATTACAGTGAAGGTAGGGGCTGATTTCTCAGAGGAGCATGGTCGAGATCACCTGATGTTGACCTTCTCGGTTCAAGATACAGGGATTGGTATTCCAATGGAGAAGCAGCATCAACTGTTCCAATCCTTCTCACAGATAGATCCGGCCATCAATCGCAAGTTTGGCGGGACAGGTCTGGGGCTTGCGATCAGCAAAAAGCTTGTGGAGTTAATGGGCGGAGCGATTGGCGTACAGAGTGAGATTGGTGAGGGTGCAGAATTTCAGTTCACTCTGGTGCTTGAGCGGTGGCAAGATGAAAGTAGTGAATCGATCGAAGTAGCTCCGAATAATGAATTGCAATTGGATCGAGCCAGTCTTGGTCATGACATCAAAATTTTGATTGCTGAAGATCAAGCGATCAATAGTCATCTGCTGGAGGAAATGCTGCGTAAATTCGGTGGGGTGTGTGATATTGTTGAAAATGGTGCGCAGGCCGTCGAGTCATTGAACAAGGTGCAATATGACCTGGTGTTTATGGATATTCAAATGCCGATTATGGATGGGATTGAAGCGACCTGCAAAATCAGGCAAACTCATCCGGAAATCCCGGTTATTGCTGCGATTACAGCTTTTGCAGGCGCAAGTGACCGTGAGGAATGCCTGAAATGTGGAATGCAGGACTTTATCAGCAAACCGTTCCATTCCACGGAGATCAGCCGTGTACTGAATACATGGGTTCCATACATCCGCTCTCAGAAGGTAACGTAACAGAAAAATAACCTGTACCTTGAAACTCAAGGTACAGGTTATTCTGTCATTCATTCAAATGAATATGGCTCCTGATAACAAAGAATCAGGACCATCCTCCGATTAACCCGGAGAGGGTTACGCATTCGTCATCTTCCAATTCTGCAATCAGAGTGAGTTCTTCGTTGTCTTGTGGATCAACGGAGAATAATTCACGGCGTCCGTCTTCGTGTACAATAATGACTAACTGATTGCCGCCCTTTGTATCAAACTGGTACTTAACTCCGATACCAGGTAGTGGGCATTCCCGGATATTCATGAAACCTGTCACCTCTTTAGCTTTTACATAATTAAAAATCTAACCGTTCACACAGTACGGATGTATTCTACTATCCATAACACCGTTTGGCAAGTCACAAATAAAATTGTAGTGATGGAATTAACGTTTACCACGATGTGGTCTTGCACTTTGGCGCTGTCTTGCGCGTCTTCGGCGAACGAAAATCCAAATGAGCAGTGCAACGATTAACAATAAACCAAGGACTGCAATAATGATGATGTTCCGGATATTGGGAACCTGTACAGTCAGATCTAGCTTATTCATCTGGAGTGGTGAAACGTGCCAAATGAGCGTTTTTCCGCTATCTTCCACTTGGTCCGCATTGGAATCTGCTGCTTTGATGGGCAGAGACAACTTAAAGTCAAAATTTACATCTTTCAACAAGAGGTTCTTTAGAAATCCGGGCACCTTGTTAATCTGATTTTTGATCTCACCATCCGGCATGGACTCCATCAGATCGGCTTCTGCTGTAATGTGCATTTTGGAGTTGAAGAAGCCGGGTGTAGTGGATTGTTCGACCTTGATGCCTTGTGGTAACTTGGACGTATCAAAGCTGGTCGTATTGCTTTTTTCATAATGGGTTGTTGCGGTGAGTTGCTTCTGATCCCCTTGTTCCGATACCTCTGCCTGAAAGTTATTTCGATTCAATGCATCTGCGATCAGAGGCATGAGATTGTCTTGTCCGATCTTTCCAAGTGCAGAGTTGGTTACCTTGAGATCTAGATCCAGATCCGTTGAACCATCCATATTAACCGTTAGATGGGCTTCTCCATCCGCACAGGCGGATAAAATAGATAACATAAGGGTTAGTAGAACAGTAAGCATTAGCTGACGTAAGGGAATGCGAGTCGACATGTCTTTCAACCTTTCTACGTAAAATCCATTTCCAATTCATAGAAGTATAGTATACACCGTAAGGTTGGCGGATGAAACTTTAAACAGTGTAGCAAGATGAGAATGATACAGTATGATTGTGGAAATAATTGATTTATTAAAATTAAAGATTTCGTATTTTTGTCAATGTTCGGTCAATTCAAACGGAGCTTCACAGTGTACACTAGTAGTAGTGTGATGAATATACGGAAGCAGGGAGGTTACATTCATGACATATATCATTATTATGGCTGTTATTATGGTCGTAGGCATGGTCGGAATGGGCTGGTTCTATCGGATTATGGACAAAGACCAAAGCTAGTATTCCTTAAAATGTGGAACAGAAGAGACAAGCCTATAAGCTGGCTTCGCTAACGCGAGGCGGGCTTATTTGTGTTGAAAAACATCTTGAGTACGTAACCTTACATTGGCGCGTAATATATATAACCAATGATGTTGCGCAATTTGACCGATGGACAAATATTTTTCGTAAAGATGGGATTTTTTAGCTACTCTTTTGTATAATAGGGGGTAGTTTAACTCGGGATATTCCCGAGATTCTGCCAAACAGGAAAGGGTGTACATAAATGAAATTTGGTGAGTATACGTATACACGTCCCGATCTGGAACACATCAAGACATCTTTCCGTGAGCTGCTGAGCGGTTTCGAAGCTGCTGCAACGGTTGAAGAACAGAGCGGATTCATGGATCAGATTAACGCGCTGCGCAGTGATTTTGAGACGCAAGCCCAATTGGTCTACATCCGTCATTCCATTGATACCAATGATGCGTTTTACAAGGCGGAGAACGAATTTCTGGATGAGAACGCACCAATTGTGCAGGAGTATATCACGGATTTTTACCGCGCACTGGTTAACTCCAAATTCCGCAACGAGTTAGAGCAAAAATGGGGTTCACAGTTGTTCCAGCTGGCGGATCTTTCTCTGAAAACATTCAGCCCGGAAATTATCGAAGAACTCCAGAAGGAGAACAAACTTTCCACAGAATACAACCAGTTGATCGCTTCGGCCAAGATTCCGTTTGAAGGTGAAGAGCGTACGTTGCCTCAGCTTCATCCATTTGAACTGTCTACGGACCGCTCCATGCGCGAGCGTGCGTCGGAAGCAAGATACACTTTCATGGCTGAGCATGAAGCTGAATTTGATCGCATTTACGATGAACTGGTTAAAGTGCGTACACAAATCGCGAAGAAACTGGGTTATCCAAGCTATGTAGAACTCGGTTATGATCGTATGAACCGTACGGATTACAACGCCGAGATGGTTGCCAACTTCCGTGCACAAGTTCGTGATTATATCGTGCCTGTGGCGACCAAGCTCAGAGAGCGTCAGCGTAATCGGATCGATGTGGATACGCTGTATTATTACGATCAGGGCTTCAGCTTCAAGACGGGTAACCCGACACCTAAGGGTGACGCGGACTGGATTATCGATAATGGTAAAAAAATGTACGCTGAATTATCACCAGAGACGGATGCATTTTTCCAGATGATGACCGAAAACGAGCTTATGGATCTGGTAAGCAAAAAAGGTAAACAGGGCGGCGGATATTGTACGTTCCTGAACGATTACAAAGTGCCGTTTATCTTCTCCAACTTCAATGGTACATCCGGTGATATTGATGTATTGACGCATGAAGCAGGTCATGCTTTCCAAGTGTATGAGAGCCGTGATTTTGCAGTGCCTGAGTACAACTGGCCGACATATGAATCGGCTGAGATTCATTCCATGAGTATGGAGTTCTTCACATGGCCGTGGATGCAGTTGTTCTTCAAAGAAGATACGGACAAGTACAAGTTTGATCACCTGTCTTCCGGTCTGTTGTTCATTCCGTATGGTGTAGCTGTGGATGAATTCCAGCATTTTGTGTATGCGAACCCGGATGCAACTCCAACGGAGCGCAAGCAGGCTTGGCGCAACATTGAGAAGACCTATCTGCCACACATCAATTACAAAGATAATGCGTATCTGGAGCAGGGTGGTTTCTGGCATAAGCAAGGTCACATTTTCTCATCGCCATTCTATTACATTGACTATACGTTGGCACAAATCTGTGCATTCCAGTTCTGGAAACGCAGCAATGAGGACATGAAGTCCGCATGGGCCGACTATCTGACATTGTGCAAAGCGGGAGGAAGCCTGTCCTTCACCGGATTGGTTGAACTGGCTGGATTGAACTCTCCATTCGAGGATGGCTGTGTATCCTCCGTAATTGGTGAGATTGAGGCATGGCTTGACGGCGTGAACGATAAGGCGCTGTAAGCCTTCGTAAGGATGCTTTTAGTGTAAGTACCTGCGGTAAGGTATAAGTAGTGGATAAAGCTTTAAGATAGATAAGTAAGACGGCTTGGAGACCTTCGGGTGTCTGGGTCGTTTTTTTCATTACGGGGAAAAATCAACCTCAAGTGTAACATTTATCGGACTCATTGTGATTTATTTCACTATATCTGTAAACGGATTCAGTTACAATGTAGATAGTAAATCAGGGGTTACAGGAGGCTGGTTCAAATGGCAACACATGCATATTATGTTCCGCCCGTGAACTTGATGGGTAGAGGATGTTTACAAGAAGCAGGTCAGATGATTGAACAGATGGGTATTCGCAAAGCGCTGGTCGTAAGTGATCGTGCATTGATTACTTCAGGTGTTGCTGAACAGGTACTGTCTATATTAAGAAAATCAGGGTTAGACTATGTAGTATATGATGAGGTTCAGCCTAATCCAACGTGTCAGAATGTACATGACGGACTTCACGTATTCCAGGATCATGGCTGTGACGCCATTATATCGATAGGCGGAGGTTCACCACAGGATGCTGCCAAAGGCATTGGCATTGTAGCTACCAATGGTGGACATATCCGTGAATATGAAGGATTGCATCAATCGAAACATAAGTCCGTGCCACTTGTGGCCTTTAATACAACGGCTGGCACATCGAGCGAGGTGACAATTAACTACGTGATTACAGATGAGGAACGCAAAGTGAAGATGGTGATGGTGGACCGCAACAGTCTAGTCTCCCTGTCGGTTAATGATCCGGAGCTGATGCTCAGCAAACCTGCAAGTCTTACAGCGGCCACAGGAATGGATGCGTTGACCCATGCCATGGAAGCGATGGTTACGCCGGGTGGATTTACAGTGACAAGTGCTACAGCTGCAGCAGCTGTTGAATTGATCTTTGAATATTTGCCAAGAGCCGTGAGAGACGGCAGCGATCTGGAAGCTCGGGAACATATGACGTACGCGTGTTTTCTTGGCGGGATTGCTTTTAATAATGCGGGCCTTGGTTATGTGCATGCGATGGCGCATCAACTGGGTGGCGTGTATGATCTGCCGCATGGTGTATGTAACGCAATGTTACTCCCCTATGTGGAAGAGTTGAACGCGAAGCATGTCCCCGGCAAATTCCGTCATATTGCCAAAGCCATTGGTATGGATGTGAAGGGAAGAAGCGATGAGGAGTGTTCGGAGTACGTCATTGAGGCCATTCGACAGCTATCGAAGGAAGTAGGCATCCCCGAGAAACTGTCCGAACTGGGCGTGAAGGATCCTGATGTTGAACTGCTTGCGGATAACGCGATGAAAGATGCCTGTGCACCAGGCAATCCATATCAACCATCGAAGGATGAAGTGATGGAGTTATTCCGCAAAATTATATAGACCATTTCAGAACGGACATACCAAAGTACAGTATGATCCTGCTAAAGCTAGAGGAGAATGGACTAAGCAGGATCCATAAAATCGACAGACAAAATGAGCCGGGATCGAAAGTCGGCTTTTTTGTCGTGTTCGCAATCCATATTTTTACTTATTTTCCCACTTAATGATTGCACAAAAACTAAAGGAGTTTCGTTCCCTATTATCGAATACATTATGAATAGCAGCGACACGAGAAAGGGTAATTTGAACCTTAATTTGATGTCGATGTTTTCCAGCAAGATTCCCCAGTCCGTTTCGTGTTTAATGTTAAATAGGAGTAGAGTAGTCTATTACATTGTTCACGAGCTACACCTTAAGCACTACATCCAACATTCACCTCAGTAAGACAGTCAAGACAATTCTACACCGCATCATCTCAATTTCAGGCTTCACAATCCAAGAGTTCAACTGCAATAAGAATAACACCAGTTACACATCTGTACAGCATGCTCCTAATCATGACAACAGTGTCCACACAACAGAATATCGATTATGGGCTCTGAAATGAATCAGAACGAATGCACGTGGAGGAGGCTGTAATGATGGCGAAAAAAGAAGTTGTAGCGATGCTACTTGCCGGAGGGCAAGGGAAGAGGTTAAAAGGATTGACCAAATCACTGGCGAAGCCAGCTGTATATTTTGGAGGAACATACCGAATCATTGATTTTCCACTGAGTAACTGCTCCAATTCGGGTATTGATACGGTTGGTGTGTTGACCCAGTATGAACCACTTGTCCTGCATTCTTACATAGGCATTGGCAGTGACTGGGATCTGGACCGTAAAAACGGCGGGGTATACGTACTTCCTCCTCATGAACGTGAAGACGGAAGCAACTGGTACCGGGGCACAGCGGATGCAATCTTCCGCAACCTGAACTTTATTGAACAATTCGATCCCGAGCATGTGCTCATTCTGTCAGGGGATCATATCTATAAAATGGATTACGAAAAGATGCTTCAGTACCATAAAGAAAAAGACGCGGACTGCACCATATCCGTTATTGATGTCTCATTGGAAGAAGCCAGCCGGTTCGGGGTGCTGAACACCAACGATGACTATAGCATTTATGAATTCGAAGAAAAGCCTCCTGAGCCCAAGAGCACACTTGCTTCCATGGGTATCTATCTCTTCAAGTGGGATGTACTGAAACGTTTCCTGATTCAGGATGAACAACAGGCGTCCACCTCTTATGATTTTGGTAAAGATATCATTCCGTTGTTGCTTGAAAATGAAAAATCCTTATATGCGTATCCGTTCGAAGGGTATTGGAAAGATGTAGGTACCATTCGCAGTCTGTGGGAGTCCAATATGGATTTGTTGGACGAAGATACCCCGTTTAACCTAAATGATCCGGACTGGCGTATTTTTACACGTAATCCGAACCAACCCGCACAATACATCTCGCCTTCGGCCAAGGTGCGGAATTGTATTATTAGTGAAGGCAGTGTGGTGCATGGAGAAGTCAATCATTCAGTCCTGTTCTATGGAATTGAGGTTGGGGAGAACAGCGCCGTTATAGATTCTGTCATCATGCCAAGGGTGAAGATCGGGCAAAATGTGCGTATTCACCGAGCAATCATTGCAGAAGGATTGGTTATTCCGGATGGAACACAGATTTCGCCCGCACCGGGAGATGAGAGTGATATATTACTCGTCGATCAGGAAGAACTGGAGCGTCAGCTTCGCCAAGGAATAACCAGTAAGGCCTAATTGAAGCCAAAAGGACGGTGCATGCGATGAAATCATTGATCGGAGTTATTAACCTTGACCATGAACTTGAGGAATTGAAGGAATTGACGTACTTTCGCTGCGGAGCCGCGGTGCCTTATGCCGGGCGTTACCGTCTGATCGATTTTGTTCTATCTAATATGATGAATGCCGGAATTGAGAGTATAGGGGTGTTTGTCCGTCGTAAGTATCGCTCGCTGATGGACCATCTCGGTGACGGCAAGCCTTGGGATTTGGATCGTAAGCATGGGGGCATGTTTATTTTGCCGCCCGACTGGAACGATCCAACAGATACATCACAGGGGGACTTGCAGCACTTCCATAACAATCTGGACTTCTTCCGCAGAGGTGCAGGGCAATATGTAGTGCATGCGGGCAGTCGCCATGTGACCAAAGCAGACCTCCAGGATGTCTACAGATATCACATCAACAAAGGAGCGGACGTTACACTGGTCTGCAAAAAAGTGGATCAGCTGCTGCCTGAGCATGACGCCTGTGTCAAGGTTGACCATGACGGGGACGGTAACGTGGTGGACATTCACCAAAGCGCTAACCACCCGAATATATATACAGAAATTTTCATCATGGAAAAGGAATTGTTCCTGCGCCAGGTGCAGCGCTGCATTGATCATGGCGAGAGCCATTTCTTCCGGGATGTTATCCAAAAAAATCCAGATGGATTGAATATCGCTGCGTATGCATATGATGGCTATCACGCGGTCATCAATTCCATTGACAGTTATTATCGCAACAGTATGGATCTGCTGAACACAGGTCAATATGAACAACTGTTTAAGGAAGATCCGATCCAGACGAAAATTAAATACGAAGCGCCTGCCAAATACCTGGATACCGCCGATGTTAAACATTCACTTCTCGCGAATGGCTGCATTGTAGCTGGAGAGGTGGAAGACAGCATTTTATTCCGGGGCGTACAGGTGGCTAAAGGTGCCAAAATTAAGGGTTCAATCATCATGCAGAAATGCTACATTGGAGAAGGAACCGTACTTGAGAACGTCATTCTGGATAAAGACGTGAAGCTCACCGGAGGACAGACACTGATCGGTGACCCGTCGAATCCATACATCTTGGCGAAAAGCACTATTATCTAAAGCCCACACGTAACCGATATCTTCTATAAATATATATAAAATAAAAATCCTGTAGGATGGATTTAAGGTTCGTAGACATTCGATGCATGAATTGCATCTTCGAAAGTTCTCACCAACGTGCAAACGCAGTGAAGGGGATGGAATCGATTCTGAAGGAGCCTATGCTTTCTTCAAATTTTAACCTTGTCTTATATAAATTCAACTTAAACATTTACACAAAACGGAGAGGACAGAAATGACCTGAAGAAGCGCAGCGCTCGCCTTTATCCCCGGATTTTCCCTTTTTAAAAAGGAATCAAAAAATCTGGGGATAACAGCGATCGGAAGGTTATTCTGTCATCGAAGTGTCCAGTGTAAATATTAGTCAGTTCAATTTGTATAAGTAAATCGAGAAAATTTGGAGACAACAGCGATCATAAGAACGATTCGTCACCGGAACGGGCTTTTAGCCGAAAGTGTAGCCCTTAATGGTGTTGCAGGCTTGCGTATCAAATGTGTATGAACCGCCACCGTCCTACAGGATTTCCCCGGGAGGAACCTACTTTTGTTTGACAATAAAGAAACGTTCAAGAGTATCTTTACACGGAATCTGGTCAGCAAATTGGGCAAACCGATTGAAGAAGCAACAGAGGAAGACGTGTACCACGTACTGGGAAGCATGATTCGTGAATATGCAGGCCAGGATTGGGCAGCGTCGAATCAGGGGTTTAAGCAGCGCCAGGATAAACAGGTCTATTACTTCTCGCTGGAATTCCTGATTGGACGTCTGCTCGGCAACAATCTGCTGCATGTGAATGAATTGGAATTGGTCCGTGACAGTTTGGCTGAGCTGGGCTTTTCTTTGGAAGAGGTGGAAGAACAGGAGGCGGATGCAGGACTGGGTAACGGAGGTCTGGGACGACTCGCTGCCTGTTTCCTGGATTCACTCGCATCCCTCGGATATGCAGGACATGGCTGCGGTATACGGTACAAATATGGGCTGTTTGAACAAAAAATCATTAATGGCAATCAGGTGGAGCTACCTGACAACTGGCTGGATAAAGGCAACGAATGGGAAGTACGCCGTCCGGACAAAAAGGTGGAAGTGCAATTCTGGGGCCGTGTAGAAGCTCATGAACAGGATGGACATTATCAGTTTGTTACAAAAGATGCTGAATCGGTTGTAGCCATTCCTTATGACGTGCCTGTCATCGGTTATGGTCAGACCCATGTAAATACATTGCGGCTATGGAGTGCCGAGCCGAAGCGGGAGACTTCACTCGACACCCCTTCGAACTATTACGGCTATCTGGATTATAGCCGTTCGGTCGAATCAATCTCGGAATTCCTGTATCCGGATGATTCCCAGTACGAAGGAAAGCTGCTGCGATTGAAGCAGCAATACTTCATGTGTTCGGCAGGCGTGCAAAGTGCGTTGCGTACATTCAACAAGCTGGAGCTGTCGTATGATCGTTTGCCGGATAAAGTGGCTTTCCACATCAACGACACGCATCCAACCTTGGTTATTCCGGAACTGATGCGCATCCTGATTGACGTGAAGGGTTATGGCTGGGATGAAGCATGGGATATCACGACTAGAACCGTATCGTATACCAATCATACGACGCTGAGTGAGGCACTTGAGAAATGGCCTGTATCCATGATCAGCAAGCTGCTGCCGCGGATCTATTTGATCATCGAAGAGATCAACAAACGCTTCTGTGGCATGCTGCTGGATCGGTATCCGGGAGATCAGGATCGCATAGGGCATCTGGCGATCGTTGCGAATGATCAGGTGCGGATGGCGCATCTGGCGATTGTAGGCAGTCATAGCGTGAATGGTGTCGCTGCATTGCATACTGAGATTTTGAAAGAGCGCGAGATGGCTCCGTTCTATGCACTGTATCCAGAACGTTTCAATAATAAAACGAATGGCATTACCCATCGTCGCTGGCTGATGCATGCCAATCCGAAACTGTCGGATCTGATTACAGATACGATAGGAAACGAATGGATAACAGAGCCGGGCAAACTGGACCAACTGGCAGGTTTTGCGGATAATACATCATTCCAGGAGCAGTTCCGTTCGATTAAGCGGGATAACAAAGAGCGGCTTGCTGCGTACATTCTGGATCATACCGGAACCGCAGTGAATCCGGACTCCATCTTTGATGTACAGGTGAAGAGGCTGCATGGCTACAAACGACAACTGTTGAACATTCTGCATGTGATGCATCTGTATAATCGGCTTAAGCATGATGCTTCGTTTGATATGGTGCCACGTACGTTTATATTCGGCGCGAAGGCAGCGCCGAGTTACTATTTTGCCAAGAAAATCATCAAGCTGATCAACACTGTGGCTGACACGGTGAATCGGGATGCGGCCGTGAATGACCGCTTGAAGGTGTTTTTCCTTGAGAACTACTCCGTCTCTCTTGCAGAGAAAATCATTCCGGCTGCGGATGTTAGTGAACAGATCTCAACCGCAGGCAAGGAAGCTTCAGGTACGGGCAACATGAAGTTTATGATGAACGGCGCCTTAACAATTGGCACGATGGATGGAGCCAACGTGGAGATGGCAGAGCAGGTTGGAGAAGAGAATATGTTCATCTATGGTCTGCGTGCGGACGAAGTGCTTGAGTATTATCGTTCCGGCAGCTACCGTCCGAATGAAATTGTGCAGCACGATGAACGGATTCGCGAGGTCGTGGAGCAATTGGTGCATCCAGGTGCATTCTGTTATCGAGACGGGGAATTCTGGGATATCTATGACTCACTGCTGGCTCATGGTGACGAATACTTTGTATTGCGTGATTTTGCTGCTTATGCAGACGCGCATGCTGCCATTGACAAGGCGTATCGGGATATTCCGGGCTGGACTCGGAAAGCGATATTGAACACGGCGCATTCCGGCATATTCTCCAGTGATCGTACGATTAGTGAGTATGCTACGGATATCTGGGGAATTCATCCGGTGTCCGGGAACTGGAAAGGTTAAGAAAAGATTTTTAGACAAACTGGTCCCCTTGTTCACAAGAGTCATCTCTGCTGGTTAATCAATCAGAGCAGAGAGCATCTCCTTGTGGAACAAGGGGATTTTGGCATACAGTGAATTATAGGGACACTCCGAATGAATAGAAGCGGATTTCACATGTTCCTCATGACAAGTTCGCACACAAAATCAAAAAAAGGTTCAGGTTCTCAGTCATACTACATATGAAATCGTTTGATATTTCGAATTAGATAGGAGACCTGTCACGATGGATCATTACACACGAATTCAGCTTGCTATTGAGTATCTGGAGCAGCATTTGCAAGATGATTTTAATATCAGAGAGACGTCCACTGCTGCGAGCTTTTCGGCGTTTCATTTTCAACGTTTATTCCAGGCAATCACCGGGTTCACAGTACTCGAATATGTGCGTAGACGTAGATTAACGGAAGCTGCAGGGGTGCTGAGGGACACATCGCAAGGCATATTGGACATTGCAATACGCTTCGGTTATCAATCCCAAGAGGCTTTTATCCGTGCATTTTCAGCCTACTTTGGGATGACACCGGCGAAGCTACGTAAGCTGGAAGCGGATCAGTGGTCACTTTTGAATATGCAGCGGAGCATTGATTTTAACGATTATCGAACCCGGCTTGGTGGAACATTCCACATGAACACACCCCGCATAGTCACATTGGCTCCGAACTGGATCATCGGCTATGAATATAAGACCAACCTGAATGACAACCACCATTACACTGAAATACCCGGATTTTATCACGATTTTGGTGTGGAACAGAGATTCATGGCGATCCCGGAGAGAACACGCCCTGATATGGCCTACGGTGTAGCCTGTCGTTTTGAAGAGAATGGAGCATTTTCTTTTATTGTGGGTGAAGAGAGCAGTGGAACATCTCAGGTACTTGAACCTGGTTTTACATCGATTGAGATTCCGGGCGGCTTGTATGCAGAGTTCACCGTGGAAGGCTCCGGGCAGGATATCCGTAAAATGATCTATGGCAGCTGGCTGCCTCAGTCCAACTATGAGCGGAGGGAAGGACCGGACTTTGAAGTGACGGATGTCTGGAAATCGACGCCTGAACAACTGGACATGAAGATCTATATCCCGTTAAAATAGACCTTACCGCTTCGCGGAATTCAAGGTCGGAGGACGGATGAATGAGCGAAAAGTCATGGCTTCACTCCAAATGGATGCTCACCATTGTTGCCTGCACGGCATTGCTGTACATACTGATTATGGGCATTTTACTGTTTGTCAGTGGACGAACGCCAGGCATGTATTATCAATATAATCTCTTACCCTTCGAGACGATTCGGCCACTTCTTATGGAGAGAGAGAGGTACAATACAGACACCTGGGTCAAGAATCTGTTTGGCAATATCGTTTTGTTCATGCCGCTGGGTATCTGGATTCCATGGTTGTTTCGGAGGTGCCGTACATTCCTGACTTTTACAGCAACAGTTGTTTTGCTTCTGCTTGGTGTTGAATTCATACAATTGATTACACGCGTGGGTTCGTTCGATGTGGATGACATTATTCTGAACACAATTGGTGCTTGGATAGGTTACGCTGGATTGAAGTTACTCTTTTTATCACAAAGAAGGACTCGGAATTGAGCCGCAGATCGCGGTCCAAGACCGGGTCTTTTTTTGCCTGAGATATCTTTTAAATGTTTACAAGGGAATCTTTTCGGATAAAACATATTAACGGCTTAATACAGTGAGCAGAGATTATATATAAATTGAACTAAACATTTACACGAAACGGAGAGGACAGAAATAACCTGAAGAAGCGAAAGCGTTCGCCTTTATCACCGGATTTTCCCCTTATAAGGGGATTCATAAAATCTGGGGATAACAGCGATCGGAAGGTTGTTCTGTCATCGGAGTGTCCAGTGTAAATATTCTTTAGTTCAATTTATATAGTACACAAAGATGAGAGCGAGGTGGACGATATCGTTTGGTGGAAAGAGAGTGTCGTATACCAGATCTACCCGAGCAGCTTCAAGGATTCGGACGGGGATGGACAGGGTGATTTACAGGGGATCTATGAGAAGCTTGATTATTTGGAGAATTTGGGCGTGGATGTGATCTGGCTCTGTCCCATCTACGATTCACCAGGACATGATAACGGATATGATATCCGGGATTATTACGCCATTCTGCGCAAATACGGCACGATGGAGGATTTTGATCGGTTATTGGCAGAGGCCCACAAGCGTGGTCTCAAGATCATGATGGACCTGGTGCTGAATCATACGTCGGATGAACATGCGTGGTTTGCTGAGTCTCGTTCATCGAAGATGAATCCGAAGCGGGATTATTATATTTGGCGTTCAGGCAAAAATGGGCAGGTGCCGAATAATTGGGAGTCCTATTTTGGAGGTTCGGTGTGGAAACATGATCCCGAGACGAATGAATATTATTTGCATCTGTATTCGGAACAACAACCTGATCTCAATTGGAATAATGCACAGATGGCAGAAGAGATGTATGAGATGGTGCATTGGTGGCTGGAAAAAGGGGTAGACGGCTTTCGTTTCGATGCAGTAGCGCATATCGCCAAGGCAGAAGGTCTGCCCAGTGCCCATAATCCGGATAATCTGCCGGTGGTTCCAGCGTATCAGCTCTTTTCCAACCTGGAACAAGTGCACTCGATCCTGAAGAAACTGAATAATATGATCCTGAAACCTTACGGACCCATGACGGTTGGCGAAACTTCGGGACTTGGGCCTGAGCAGGCCTTGGCTTATGTGGGCACGGATCGTGACGAGCTTAATATGGTATTCCAGTTTGAACATATGTTCATTGATGCTAAATCTTCAGGAATTGGGAAATGGAACTATAAGGAATGGAAACTGAGCGAACTCAAAGAAATCATGAGTCGGTGGCAAACGGTTTTGCATGGTAGAGGCTGGAACGCCAATTACATGGGCAATCACGATCAGCCACGCCCGGTTTCCCGGTTTGGAGATGACGGTAAATATCGGGTGCGTTCTGCTCAGATGCTGGCGACCTGGATGCTTACACTTGAAGGAACACCTTATATCTATCAAGGGGAAGAGATCGGCATGACCAATGTCGCTTTCCCGGATATCGAGCAATACCGGGATATTGAGACGAAAAATTATTATAATCATTACATTGGTCAAGGTAAGTCGAAGCATGAAGTCATGCAGGCGATCTGGCTGAAGAGTCGCGATAACGCCCGCACCCCGATGCAATGGGATGATACGGAACACGCTGGGTTTACCCAAGGTCAGCCTTGGATTCAGGTGAATGAAAATTATCCTGAGATTAATGTAGCTGATGCCGAAAGTGATCCGCAATCCATTTTGCATTATTATCGTAAGCTAATTGCCCTTCGCAAACAGCATAAAGTGCTTATCTATGGCGCGTATGAACTGCTACTACCGGATGATCCGGATATCTATGCCTATACCCGAACGTTGGAAGATGAGCAGATGCTGGTCATTCTGAATTTCCGTGGGCACGAGCCTGAGATGTACTGGCCAGAAGGCTGGACTTCCGAGCATGCCAAGCTGATGATCAGCAATGTAAGCAGACGTTACTCTACGGATGAAGGTGCCATTCAGCTGCAGCCGTATGAAGCAAGGGTGTATCGTAAGCAGCCGTAAGACGGAGGAAGGCGTAATTTTGCGTTGGTGAAGAGCTATGATTTATAATCATAAGATGGTCTCAAAATAATTAAAGTATAGGTCAGGAGGAACCCAAGTTGTTGAATATTACGTTCCATGGTCACTCCAGTGTGCAGCTGGGCACAGAAGAAAAGTCTCTGATCATTGATCCTTTCCTGTGTGGCAACGAACTTGCTGTCACGAAGCCTGAAGATATCAAGACCGATGTTGTGTTGCTAACACATGCACATATGGATCACATTCTCGATGCTGAACCGATTGCCAAAGCGAATAACGCCAAGGTTGTGGCTATTGTGGAGCTCGCTACATATATGTCTTGGAAAGGTCTGGACACGCTCGGAATGAATATGGGCGGCACGGTAGATCTTGGCTTTGCTCAAGCCAAAATGATTCAGGCATTCCATACATCCGGGATTGTGCTGGAAGAAGAACAACGGATCATGTACGCAGGTTTGCCTGCTGGATATATCATCACCATTGGTGGCAAAACCATTTTGCATGCCGGAGACACCAGTCTCTTCGGAGATATGAAAATGATCGGTGATCGTCACGATATTGATGTTGCCTTCCTGCCTATTGGTGGACATTTCACCATGGGACCTGAGGACGCGCTGCAAGCAGCCGAATGGTTTAATGCCAAGCTGACGATTCCGGTTCATTATGATACATTCCCGGTGATTCGTCAGGATGCGGAACATTTCGTGCAGCAGCTGGCTGCAAAAGGTTTGGAAGGCCGCGTGCTGGCCCCGGGAGAATCGATTAGACTGTGATAGTACATTTAACCCCTGTTCAATAATAAATGGATTAATGGATAAAGACGAATACCACGTCAAGATAACTGACGCGATATTCGTCTTTTTTCGGTTTCAGGTTCAATTTTCACAGGTAGTGTTGGTACAAATGACAAAAACATTGAAATTCCATTGTTGAACTCCGTTTCAGAATGATATAAAAAGTTACACGGAAACCAACGGGAAATCCGAATCGACCGCAAACAGGGGGAGCGTTCATGTCATTTGTAAAATCATTATTTTTTCAAATTATCGTAGCGGTAATCATCGGGATTGGCGTAGGCATCCTGTGGCCTGATCTGGGCAGTATGCTGCAACCACTGGGTACAGGCTTCATCAAATTAATCAAGATGATTATTGCACCACTGATATTCATGGTCATTGTGACAGGTATTGCCAAGATCGGTGATCTAAAGTCCGTAGGTCGCATTGGACTGAAAGCCATTGTGTGGTTCGAGATTGCAACTACAGTAGCACTGGTTCTGGGATTGGGAACAGCCAATCTGCTTCGTCCAGGTGCGGGAATGAACGTGGACCCTTCAACCATAGACGCAAGTGGCATTGAAGCGAAAACGAATGGTTCCGAGTTGCCACATACGGTAGACTTTATTATGAATATTATTCCGACAAGTGTGGTGGACGCCTTTGCACAGAATGCCCTGCTGCAAGTGTTGCTCGTGGCCTGTCTGTTCGGGGTTGCGCTGGCAGCAACGGAGAGTAAGGCAAAAGAAAATGTACTGACGCTGATTGAGAATTTGCTTGGTATCGTGTTCCGCATCATCGGTTATATCATGAAACTCGCACCCATTGGTGCCTTTGGAGCCATGGCCTATACGGTAGGAGCTTATGGGGCTTCCACATTGTCGTCCTTCGGACTGCTTATTCTGGCATGTTACGGCGCAGCGCTGCTGTTTCTCGTTATGTTGGCACTCGCTGCCTGGTGGATCACCGGGCTGAATTTCCTGCAATTTGTGAAATATACCCGTTCTGAAGTGATGCTGGCAATTGGAACCGGCTCATCAGAAGTGGTGATGCCACGCATGATGGACAAACTTACTAAGGCGGGTTGTGATCGTGCAGTTGTAGGACTTGTGGTGCCGACAGGGTACTCGTTTAATCTGGATGGTGCTTCGATCTATTTATCGCTGGCAACGGTTTTTGTGGCCCAGGCTGTAGGGATTGAACTAACATTTATGCAGCAAATCACGATTCTGCTAGTGTTGATGTTGAGTTCCAAAGGCATGGCAGGTGTACCTGGCTCCGCATTTCTGGCCCTGTCCGCCACGGCAGTAGCCGTCAATGCTTTTCCGGTAGCAGCGGTTGCTCTCCTGCTTGGTGCAGATCGCTTCATGGATACAATGCGTGTCTTCACAAACCTGATGGGTAACTGTGTCGCAGCGTTCGTGGTGGCAAAATGGGAAGGTCTGCTGGATCAGAAGCGAATGCGTGCCGTACTTTCAGGTGAGATCAGTGCAGCTGAACTGGAACGGGAAGAACAAGCTGCGCTAGCCTTATTAAAGCTAAATATGCAGGAAAAACAGGGTAAAACAGTAGTTTCACCTGAGATGTCGTAAGAAACATGTCCCCGGTGTCGTGACTTAGTCAAGTGACAGTAACTGTATCATTTAAAATCAACACAATGATTGACTGACAACGCTCAATACAATTAACAAGTTAAACCAAATTGGACCGTCTGTTGCCCACATCCATCGTGGGAAGAACAGACGGTTTCTTGTTATACCAATACAGATATCATGGAGTTCACGAACGCCGGTTCCAAAAAAAATGTTACAGAGGAAAGATTTATGGGGAATGTGTAGAAGAGACGAAGAATATACATAATATAGTTTCAACTTGTATATACATGTTTACTTATGTAATATAGATATGAAGTTAGTTGAGAACATGGAATGAAGCATTACAATTTATTGGAGGCGTTAACATGAGTTCTAATCATACAACTCCGTCATCTTGGTGGAAGACATCAACGGTGTATCAGGTATATCCGAAGAGCTTCAATGATACTACCGGATCGGGCACTGGAGACATTCGCGGTTTAACCGAGAAGCTTGATTATTTGCAGCATCTGGGTATCGATATTGTGTGGTTGCAGCCGGTATATGTATCCCCGCAGCATGATAATGGGTATGACGTAGCGGACTATTATCGGATTAATCCGGATTATGGGACGATGGAGGATTTTGACGAACTGTTGAAAGGTCTGAAGGCCCGTGATATGAAACTGATGATTGATATCGTGGTGAATCACTCCTCGACAGAACATGAATGGTTCCAGCAATCCCGTTCATCCAAGGATAATCCGTATCGGGATTATTATATTTGGAAAGATCCTGCCCCGGATGGCGGTGTGCCGAACAACTGGCAATCGAAGTTCGGTGGACCTGCTTGGCAGTTCGATGAACAGACGGGACAATATTTCCTGACTTTATTTGATAAAACGCAGGCAGACCTGAATTGGGAGAATGAAGAAGTACGAAAAGCTGTGCGCGATATGATCAAGTTCTGGGCGGAAAAAGGTGTGGATGGTTTCCGCATGGACGTGATCAACCTGATCTCCAAAGATCAGCGTTTCCCGGATGATGATGGTAGCGTTTCACCGGGTGATGGACGCAAATACTACACGGATGGACCGCGTGTGCATGAGTACATTACCGAGATGTATGAAGAAGTATTCGGGCCTTACAACATGGTGACTGTAGGGGAAATGTCTTCCACAACACTGGAGCAATGTATCCAATATTCGAACCCTGCTTCCCGTGAGTTTTCAATGACGTTCAACTTCCACCACCTGAAAGTGGATTATCCGAATGGTCAGAAATGGGAACTGATGCCGTATGATTTTGAAGCGATGAAGCAGCTCTTCAGTGAGTGGCAGACAGGTATGCAGGCTGGTGGAGGCTGGAACGCGCTGTTCCTTAACAACCATGATCAGCCGCGAGCACTGTCCCGATTTGCCGATGATGGTGACTATCGTGCCGAGAGTGCCAAGATGCTTGCAACAACGATACACGGAATGCAAGGTACGCCTTATGTCTACCAGGGTGAAGAGATCGGCATGCCGAATCCGGTCTGGAATGACGTTAGCGAATTCCGCGATATCGAATCCACGAACATGTACCGCTTGCTTCAGGAAGAACGAGGCAAATCCGCTGAAGAAGCTTTCAACATTGTAAAAGAGCGTTCCCGAGACAACTCCCGGACACCGATGCAGTGGAATGGGAGTAAGAATGCCGGCTTCACTACGGGGACACCTTGGCTGAAAGTGGATGAGAGATACCCATCCATTCATGTGGAACAGCAGTTGGCTGATCCGGATTCGATCTACTACCACTACCGCAAATTGATTGCCCTTCGTAAACAGGTTAACGTACTGACCGACGGTCTGTATGAACGCCTGGACGATGCACACCCAGACGTGTTTGCTTACGCACGGACCAATGGAAGCGAAACTCTGATTGTCGTATCAAACTTCAGTAAACGTGACGTCACATTCTCGCTTCCGGAAGCGGTCTGGAATGATCATATTGCAGGCAAATCAGCAGAGTTGCTCATCGGAAATACGAAGGCAGCGCCTGCGCTGACGGAGGAAATTTCCCTCAGTCCGTATGCATCCTATATGTGGCTTGTGCCACAACAGGACTAATCATATTTTATAAATAGGAAGTGACACTATGGCAATCGATAAAAAACAGGTTGAGGAGATCGTCCGGGCAGTTGGCGGTAAAGAGAATATTGAGGCTGCTACGCACTGTGTTACACGACTCCGGTTTGCCTTATACGATGAGAGTAAAGTGGATACCGAAAGTCTGGATCAGAATGATCTAGTCAAAGGACAGTTCTCTTCTCAAGGACAATTCCAGGTCGTTATCGGGCCTGGTCTGGTGGATAAGGTCTATGATGAGATGATTCAGATTACCGGGGGAGATCGTTCTTCCAAGGATGATGTGAAGGCCGTTGCTGGTAAAAAGCAAAATCCAATCCAGCGAGCCATCAAAACACTCTCGGATATATTCATCCCCATCTTGCCAGCGATCATCACGGCAGGTCTGTTGCTGGGTATTAACAATATTCTGACAGGTCCAGGCATTTTCTTTGACGGAAAATCACTGGTCGATGTCTATCCAGCATGGAAGGACCTTGCTTCCATTATTAATACGATCGCAAGTACAGCCTTTACGTTCCTGCCGGCTCTAATCGGTTGGGCAGCTGTAAAAAGGTTCGGCGGCAGTCCGCTGCTCGGGATCGTGCTCGGTCTCATTCTGGTACATCCCGATCTGCTGAGTGCATATGGTTATGCTGATGCTGTGAATAATGGCACGGTGCCAACATGGAATCTGTTCGGTTGGGAGATTGAGAAGATCGGTTATCAAGGGCAGGTTCTGCCGGTACTGGTATCGGCCTATCTGCTTGCGAAGATGGAGATTTTCCTCAATAAAAGGGTACATGATTCGATTAAACTGCTGGTCGTTGCACCAGTCACGTTGCTGATTACCGGATTCTTGGCCTTTACGATCATTGGTCCAGTGACATTCGCCATTGCGAATGCGATCACATCCGGCTTGATCTATGTTTATGATTCATACGCGGCTCTGGGTGGTCTGATCTACGGTGGTTTGTACGCTTTGCTGGTTATCACCGGTATGCATCACACCTTCCTCGCGGTAGATGTGCAGCTCATTGGTAGTCAGGGCGGTACATTCCTGTGGCCGATGCTGGCATTGTCCAATATCGCACAGGGTTCAGCGGCACTTGCCATGATGCTTGTCCTGCGTGAGAAGAAAATGAGAGGACTTGCGGCAACGTCCTCGGTGTCGGCCTTCCTCGGGGTAACCGAGCCGGCGATCTTCGGCGTGAATATCCGTTATCGTTATCCGTTTATCTTCGGTATGGTTGGTTCCGCTATTGGTGGTGTGCTGCTGACGATGAACAATGTTCAGGCAACCTCCATTGGTGTAGGTGGCGTGCCGGGCTTCCTGTCGATTTTCCCTAACAAGTGGGGCGTCTTCTTCATCGGCATGGCGATTGTTCTGGTTGTACCATTTGTACTGACCGTCCTTTTTGGCAGAGCCAAAATGAAAAAAGAAGATCGCAGTGAAAGCAATGGTACGGGTACGGAGTCCAAAGCGGTTACATCACAATCTGCTTCAGGAGGAGTAAGTACTTCGACTACAAATACAGACTCGAACCAGCGCACACGTAGTGCGGCTCAAGTAGGGAATGAAGCCGTGAATACACTGGAAATCATGGCACCTTTAACAGGGCAGGCCGTATCACTGGAGCAAGTGCCTGATCCGGCTTTTGCCGAAAAACAAATGGGTGAGGGCGTAGCGATTGAGCCTTCCGGCAACGTGGTTGTTGCCCCGTTTGATGCTCAGGTAGCTCATGTGATCAAAAGCAAACATGCGGTAATTCTTGAACATGCGAGTGGTTTACAGGTGCTGATCCATGTGGGGATCAATACGGTATCACTCAAGGGTGAAGGTTTCAATATGCATGTCGAAGCTGGCGAGCATGTAAAAGCTGGACAAAAGCTGTTGGAATTCGATCGTAAGGTAATTGAAGATGCGGGATATCCGTTGATTACACCGATTATTATTCCAGATGGCCAAGATATGGTTGAACGGGTGGAAGTCACAACAGGTGATGTTACATCCAATCAGAATGGTGTGTTGAAGGTTCATCTGAAAGGTTAATTGAATATCACAACATGACGGGGGCTGCGTGATGCGCAGCTCCTTTTTTGTTGTAAGATCGTTATTTTCATGACGATCATGGTAAACTGTATATAAACTGGAAGAATCACATTTTTAAAATAATGGTGATAGAATGTATCGTCTGACTAAGCATGCTACAGGCATGTTCGAGTAGTGGCGTTCATATGGTGGAGAAAGAGTTCCTAGTCAATTGATGAGGAGGAGAGCCATGACACGTATTGCGGTGATGGTCATTCATGGGCTGGGTATGCGGAAGGATGGGTACGCGGACAAGCTGATCGCTTGTTTGCATAAGGAACTGGACAAGGTGATGGTCTTGCCTGGAGCCTCCAAACAGATGCTGGATATCGAACCTGTATATTGGGCGGATGTATTTGAGGAGCGGGAAGAGGCGCTCTTTCAACAGCTCGTCAGCTCTCCGGGATTGAACTTTCAGGCGTTGCGCCGATTTGTCATCCATTACCTGGCTGATGCGGTTGCTTATCAACCGGTGGAGAATCAAGGCCATAACTATGATGCTGTACATCGAACGTTGAATCATGCGCTGCATACCCTTGCACAGCGTAACGGACCGGAAGCCCCGCTCTGTGTGGTTGCTCATAGTTTGGGTGCTGTAATCGCAAGTAACTTCTTCTACGATCTGCAATATCCGTCCAGTCGTATTCCTGAGATTGTGGATGTGAACTCGGCATTGGAGCGGGGAGACACCCTGACCAATTTTTACTCGTTTGGTACAACCCTGCCCTTGTGGAGTTTACGCTATCATGACTTTAGCTGCCCGATTCAGGTGCCCTCTTCCCATGTGAATCAATATTTTGCAGGCTTGGAAGGCGAATGGGTGAACTTCTATGATCGGGACGATATTCTGGGTTATCCGCTGCGTCCCATTGATCCGGCTTATGAGAAAGCGGTGAAAGAAGACATTGAAGTGAACTCTGGCGGCTTGGCCTTGAGCTGGAATCCGCTAAGTCATGGAGGTTATTTCTCGAATGCAAGCATGAATCGGAGAATCGCGCAGGGACTCGCTCGAACCTGGACCTGGATAAATCGCTCATAATTAAGAGGTAGTTCAAAAAGTCCGCTTTTGATTACGAAGGATGCCAATGGCATCATCAGCATCGAATATGGAATTCAGCCGAAATAAGCGGGAGGCTTACGAAGAATGTTTCCTTTGGAAACATTGTAGTTGCTCACGTAGTTTTCCCTACGCTCCGCTACTCCATTTCTAGCTTTATCCCATCTTCTTGGTACTGAAAACCGATCTTTTTGAACACGTATTGTAAGTACTATAAGTTTTAAAATTAGGAGGAAATAAATATGGAATGCAGGACAGGCTGCGCCGCATGTTGTATCGCGATTTCGATATCATCACCGATACCGGGCATGGCTCATGGCAAGCCGGCAGGTGTACGCTGCGTGCAGCTTACGGATGATAATCGTTGCGGAATTTTTGGACAAAAGGATCGTCCTGCTGTATGCAGTGGATTGCAGGCTGAGGAAGAGATGTGTGGTAGCACTGATCAGGAAGCCTTTGATATTCTTACCTGGTTGGAGCAAGAAACCACACCGAAGTTAGTGTGAATGGCTTGTTTTAATTAAATAGGATAATTATACTTAATATGGGAGAAGGTTGATTAGAGAGGGGACTTAATACAATGGGGCTCGTTAAACGTTTTGTATTGGTAGTTGTGAATATGATCGGAGAGTTATGGATGGGGTTTTACCGACGTAACTCGGACTATTATGACCATCAGACTTCGGAGCCCAAGAGCAAGATTGGGTATTATGCATTTATTATTGGGGCAGCGGTAGTTACGGTGGGTATTGTGGGCTGGATGTACAACCGAATCTATTCATAAGTAATCATTTGACTTAAAATTGAATGAGTCTGTACAAGTAAAAGAGAGTATCCGCAGGATGTGATATCAAGTGGATACTCTATTTGTCATGGAATGGACGAAATAAGATCATTGAAGTGAAGGCTCTGCTTTCTTTTCTTTCAACATATGTACGAGAATCATCTTCAATACGGAAGAGACGATGAAGAAAATAAACAGAATGCGAAACAATTGATACCCGGATACAACCGAAAGGTCAGCATTGACTTCATGTGCCATGATACTCATCTGATCCATCCCACCAGGGGCCATACTGAGTAGGGAGGTAGCCGCCGAAAGGGAGAACACATTCATTAATAGATAACTCAAACCAAGCGCACCTGCAATGAGCAGTATACTGCTTATCACTGCTAGGGTCACCGTCTGCGTTTTACGTTGCAACTGTTCCGGCTTGAGCATCAGTCCAACGTAACTGCCAATCATTAATTGCGATACGTTTAACAGAGAGGTTGGCAGATTGGACGTGTCCATCGTTGTGCTTAATTGAATGATACACATAACAATCATGGGACCCAACATAAAGGCTGTCGGAAACCGGAGTTTGCGTGCAACCCACGCTCCCGCTACACAGAGCGGAGCATAGAGGAGAATCTCGGGGAAAAGGGCACCCCATGTCGCTACGTCATGGAACGGCTGATCCGACCCAGCACCTACGGTACCTCCAATCCATGGACTGAACAGCAAGAACGGAACACAGAAGACAATCATGATCAGCCGAGTCACCTGTAAAAAGGTAACCAGCGTCAGATTGATGGATTTCATCTCTTCTGCAAGGGAAACCATCTGGGATAGTCCTCCGGGAATGCTGCCAACCAGCAACGAAGGAAAGTCAAAGTCAGTCACTTTCGATGCGATGTAGGCCGTAAGCACACACAATCCGATTAACAGCAAGGTCATCAGCAGCATCATGGGAAGTTGTTGCAGGATGCCTTGCAGTGCCTCTTCTGTTAAGGTGAGCCCGATTGAGTAGCCAACAATAAGAATGCCATAATCCCGAATGGAGGCAGGCCACATGAGCGGCCATTTGGCGACTTGGGAACCAAGCAACATGAATACCATCGGACCGAGCAACCAAGGAATGGGCATATGAATGGCTGTGAACAGCAATCCGCCAAGAACTGAGACAACCAGACTAAGAAAAAACCGAAAGACAACGGCGCGGGAACCGAGCTTGCGCATCAGTTCCATCCGTTTAGCCTACCGGTTGAATGAGGTGGTATGTGATTCAGGTATGCATTCAGGTTCAATGAAAGATTCAAGTTCATGTATGATCACTCCTGATGATGAGATACAATGCGTTATCCACGGAACAACCAGACTACTTCTGTCCAGCTCATGATTCTTGTGCGAGAGCGGTAGCGGAAGGTTTGGGTTCTTTGAACATGACAAAGTACATCAACGATGAAATAACGTATAGACAGCCTGTGATGCTGAATGTGATCGCGTAACCCCAGTACGTTCCGTATGTAGTGACCAGATAGGATTGAACAGGTCCCATGGTAGCCCAACCAATCATGAACGAGGTCTGCATCAGTGAATTGGCAATCCCGCGGCGTTTGTCAGAGATTCGATCCACGAGTATGGCGGAGTGAATGGGATTGGCTGCATTCATCAATGCTTGCCTGAATAAAAAGCTCACTGAAGCGATAAACAACAGATTGGTGAAACCTGTTAATAGAAGGAAGGGTAGCGACATGACCTGGAAAATAACAACGGCTCGTACGCTCCCGACTTTTGCCGCCAGGGTAGGGCCAATCAGCATGGATACAATCGTCATAATCTGGCCGAGTGCAATTAGCAAGCTCATGCCGCTTAGAGAAACCGAGAATCGATTGGTGAAATACAGATTCAGATAAGGTACTACCAGTCCTGAACCTAATCCGATTAATAACTGGGTTACTACAAACTGACCAATCAGTCGGGAATCCTTTTTCTTCGTGATTAAATCATTCGTGCTTGGCGTATTCGTTGAATTCTCCTTTGGATCCGCTTCGGGTTGAAGAACGGGTTGCGCCGGAGTTGTGGTCTGCGGAGCAGCCTTGCCTTCGGTTACAAATAACAGTGGAATAAACGCAGCAAGCGTTGCTGCACCACCGACAAATAAAACGGTTTGTAATCCGGTCACTTTGGCGAGTCCTGCCGTATGTAGCAAATCTGCGAATACGCCGCCACCCAGGCTACCAAGAACCTGGGAAGCCAGCACAAGGGATGAATAATAACTGAACATCTTCAGCCGCTGGCTTTTCTTGACGTTTTCCGCCAGATAAGGAATGGCTAGTACCTGGAATACACCAGCGAAAAGGCCAGAGAACACCGCGAACCAGATCAGTCCGGTAGCCGAATAATCGAAGGAGCGTCCGATTAGAAAGATTCCGCTGAATAACGCTCCGGTAATGAGAAGCCTTTTGCGGCTGAACAGATCACCGCATAGACCGATAGGAACAAACATAATGGCTGTTGCGAGTGATTGAATACTTACAATCTGGCCGTTCATTGTATCATTATAGCCCAGACCCTGAATGTACAGATTGTACAAGACAGAGAACATGCCATTTCCGATCTGATACAGAATGCTAGCCAGGAAAAACAGTTGAATATTGCGGGACCAGCCGCGAATTTCATCATTAATATGTTGTAAAACTCTCAAGTGGTTCCCCCCAGTCTGCCTGTGCAGTGATTCCAGTTTAACAGGAAAGGGGAATTTGCGGAAGAATTGACCACTGTTTATTTTGGTTCAGGGACATCCATTACACGAGCGATGACGAACCCATCGTAACCTTTGCTACCGACCGTTTGCAGTGCTGTAGCTTCAAGCCGGGGGTGATCACCGATCAATTGAAGGAATGATCGAACGCCTTGAACTCTCGGGTCTGTGCTGTCTGTGCGGATCACTTCACCGTCCCTGACGATATTATCACCAATAATCAGACTCCCCGGCCGAGTCAGGCGAAGGGCCCATCTCAGATAATCGGGATTACTGGGTTTGTCAGCATCGATAAAGATCATATCAAACGGCTCCCTGTATTCTTCCTGAACATCAGGAAGGGTGGTCAGGGCAGGACCAACTCTCAGGTCAACCTTATGCAGAAGTCCTGCACGTGCAAGATTGGCTCGTGCCAAGTCCGCATGGCGTGGTTCGGATTCCAGTGAGACGATGTGTCCTTGTTCAGGCAGGGCTCTTGCCATCCAGATGGTACTGTATCCACCCAATGTGCCGATTTCAAGCACTCGGGTTGCTCCTTGGATTTGAAGTAAAAGTTGAAGTAGCTTCCCTTGATTCGGTGTTACGTCATGAGCGGGTAATCCAGCATCGGCATTGGCTTGCAGTGTAAGTTCAAGCAGGGCATCCGAGGGGATTAGTAGATCATTCATGTAGTCGTCGACTTGAAACCAGGTATGCTGCAGGTCGGTTGTATTTGTATTTTTCATCTTCACATGTTCCTTTCCTTGTATCTTGTATTGGATTTCATAATTCAACTATAGATGGAATGAACATATAAATAAAATATATAATATGTATGTTAATATAACTGTAGATTATATATCAGACATGGATGAGGTGTAGCGCATGAATCTGCATGGATTGCGATTATTTCATGCAATTGTGAGATATGGCGGGGTCACTCGTGCCGCAGAAGAACTTAATATTAGTCAACCGGCGGTATCTTCCCAGGTGAAGAAGTTTGAGCGTGAACTGGGAATCCAGCTTTTTGCTGCAGAGGGAAGGAGGTTGGTGCTCACGGATGCCGGGATGCAGTTAACAGGTTATGCCGAGCGTCTGTTCATGCTGGAGCAGGATGTCGAGAATTTTGTGCAGGATTTTCGGGAGGGCAAGAAAGGGCTTATACGACTTACAGCAACCTACTTACCTTCGAATTTTCTGCTGCCAGCCTGGATTGCGCGGTTCAAGCAAATGCATGAGGATGTGGAGCTCGTTGTGAGCACAACAAACACCCAGATGGCTTTTGACCAATTGCTTCGCTACGAGGCAGAGATTGCAGTATATGGTGGAAGTGGAATCACATATGCGGGTGTCCAATGGGACGAATTGTTTGAGGATGAGATGTGGTTTGTAGTTCATCCCGACCATCCTTATGCAGGCAAAGAAATTGAGCTGCATGAGATGGTGGCAGAACCGTTCATCATGCGTGAAGAAGGCAGTGCCACGCGTGAGCGACTGGTTTCCCTTTGCACAACAAATAACCTGGCTGCTCCCCGCATTGCGCTTCAGTTCAACGGGCTGAACGAAACGATCAGTGCAGTGAAGGCAGGTTATGGAGCCAACTTTATATCTTCTTTGGTTGTGAAGGAAGATGTACAGCAAGGCAGGCTGGCCCGTGTGTACGTTCGAGGTGTACAGCTGAGAAATACGGTTGCCGTATGTACACGAGCCGGGGAAGTATTGTCACCTGCTGCACAGCATCTCGTCAAGCTAATCCGCCAAGAGGCGGCTTTGATGAAATAAAAAGTGCGATTGTACTTATAGTATGTGTTCAAAAAGTCCGGTTTTCAGTACCGAAAAACCTCTTAAAAATGAAAAGGTTGCTTTTTGGCTATTAGCCTTCGCTTTGTTGTGATGTTCCCCATGCGTGTAATCGGGCGTACAGGGTTACACCGCCAATGATCAGGACCGGAATCCAGACTGCGATTATGGGCACACGGTGGAACAGCAATGCGGCAACAATGACGCCGACCAGATAGATAACAACAGCACCTGCGCGAAGGTAGGAGTCTGAAGACAGGGCTTTGGCCAGTGTTCGAATATTGGCATGTCGCAGCCTTCTAAGAATGCTTACGGTATCTTCTACCACAGCGGCCAGATTATTGGTAAGCACGGTTGTTGAGATACCAGCAATTCCAATGCGGCGCGCCGCAGTCGTTTGCATCCCCATTGCAATGGCTAGTATGACAATTAACAGATAGGACAGTTGTTCTGAGTATGGACTAATCATGGCGATCGCGAACAGTAGTAGCAATATGCTTTCAACAGTGAATACAGAAGTGACTCGAGAAGACCAGCCATTTTTGGTGTGCACATGCCCGATCATGTGTGCGGCAATGGCATTGCCAGCAATAAAGCCGATGAGGGCTAGGAGCGAACGCAGCACGACAAATTCCTGAGCACGGGCGATGGCAATACCGAGCAGTACAATATTCCCCGTCATATTGGCTGTGAGTACGTGTCCCAGTCCCAAATATCCAATCAGATCGACCATCCCTGCAGACATACATAGAAGGAGCATCGAGTACTTTTGGAGGGTGTTTTGATTCATCATATCCGTCCTTTCAAAAAAACGTAACCCCTCCAGTATACAGCCATATCGCATGATTCTTCAAAATGAAATTCATGCTTAGGACTACGGCGCCGCAAGCCAGTCAAACATATTATTCACCGCTGACTCATGTATTCTCTGGTGAAAATGATGATCCTGCCCGCCATAGGCGTGAAACGTAACGTTAGCGCCCCGGCGCTTCAGCCAGTGGTACATCCGGGTGCCATGACTGTAATTCACCTGCGTATCCGATGTGCCGTGCATGATCAGCACGGGGCAGGATAGTTTGTTTGCATTCGACAAAGGGGAACGGGCAAGATATGCTTCCGGAACCGTACGGGGGGAACCACCGAGCACCCTTTTCAATGTACGTCTCAGGTCGGTTCGTTCATGATACGTGCGTTCCACATCGGCGACACCGCTCCATAGGACTAACTTATGTACTTTGTCTGGCCCATCATTATAGGTAGTTGCTGTATGTACCGCATTAATAGCTCCACGGGAGAACCCCATCAGCGATATCCGAGTCGGGTCGGCAAAAGGCAAACGTTGCACCAACCGGTAAGCGGCATGCACGTCTTCTGCATCTCTTCCGCCATACTCGTCACGCCCCTCACCGCCTTCGTTGCCACGATAGGATGGAGCGAACACAATATAACCTTTCTGTACAAATTGCTCAAGCCAAACGGTATTCACCCCGCCATAGCTGCCAAGTCCGCCGCGACAATAGATTAGCACCGGCCACTGTTCCAGTGTGTTACCCGTAGCGAGCATTCTTACAGCAGGGTAGTGGCTGGCGAGTGGTTGTAGATGTAGAGACTTTTCATTGGAAACGAAGTCCGGTAAGGTAGAGGAGCCAGTGAAGGGATGAGAAGTTCCGTATGCTGTTAGAGCAGATAACGAACAGCCATGTGGCAGGAATAAATAGGCTTTAACCCGAAGCATGTCGGACGAGTACGTCACTTGATAGAGCAGGGAAATCAACCTCCTTTATCGATTATGGCGAGCCAAATGATAGGGATGCTTCTATATGATGCACGTAAAATAAGTTCCCATACCTTCCAGGGGCGAATCACCAGCCCGAATGTGAGAAATTCGTTTATTGGCTCCATATGATTTATAATGGTTCAGGAGACATGTGGATTGCCCGCTGTCCTCCTATTTATAAAACTAACTTTAGTATGCAGAAAGAAAGGAAGAAAACCATAATGAACGCCCCACATCCAATCGATCAATTCAAGAAATTCAAATATGAAATTACGAGATTTATGATGATCTATAAATTTGCTCTGGATCAAATGGAGACCAAGATTGAAGTACTGAAGGAAGAATTCCAGTCGCTGCATGATTACAGTCCAATTGAGCATACGAAGTCCAGACTGAAGTCACCTGAAAGTATTATGAACAAAATGTTCCGCAAAAATCATGAGTTAACGTTTGAGAGTATCAAGCAAAATATCAAGGATATCGCCGGAGTACGGATTACATGTTCCTTTATCTCGGATATCTATCGCATTAAGGATATGCTGTGCAACCAGAGTGACCTGCGTGTACTGGAGGTCAAAGACTACATCGAGAATCCGAAGCCAAACGGCTACCAAAGTCTTCACCTTCTGGTGGAAGTGCCAGTGTACATGTCCAATGGTGAGGAACGAGCTTGTGTGGAGATTCAGATCCGTACAATCGCGATGGATTTCTGGGCGAGTCTGGAGCATAAGATTTTTTATAAATACAATAAGGATGTTCCCGAGCACTTGACCAGGGAACTCAAAAGTGCGGCAGATTCTGCGAACGCACTGGATCAACAGATGGAGCGACTTCACCGGGAAATTCAGGAGATCAAGGATGCTGAGAACGAGCGGGATGAAGAAGAGCTGCGCCGTATTATTATTAACAATCAACAGTTCACACTGCCTTCCAACTTGCTCAAGCTGCTGGGTAGCGGGGAGTAGCACTCGATGAATAGTAAAACAGCTTCATTGAACACGAACTCCACATCTCGTGTGCGGATGGCTTTAATTCTGGGGACGCTGTCGGCCTTCGGGCCCTTGTCCCTGGATATGTATCTGCCCGCATTGCCTACGCTGGCCGATGAGTTCGGATCATCTACTTCGTATGCTCAGCTCAGCCTGACGGCGTGTATGATTGGACTTGCGGTGGGACAGTTGCTTGCCGGACCTCTAAGTGATGTACGTGGTCGTCGAACACCGCTTATTGCAGGGCTTGTGCTCTATACCATCGCTTCCATACTCTGCCTGGTCAGCCCTACGATGGGCTCTTTTGTTGTGCTGCGATTCATTCAGGGGGTGGCCGGAGCAGCCGGGATTGTAATCTCGCGTGCGATTGTCAGAGACGTATACTCGGGTCCCGAACTGACACGATTCTTCTCCCTGTTAATGCTGATTAACGGCGTAGCCCCGATTGCTGCACCGATCATTGGTGGACAATTGTTGACGTATACCTCTTGGCGCGGGGTATTTATTTTGCTCAGCCTCATAGGCATATTGACGCTGTTTGCTGTCATTTTCGGTCTAGGGGAGACACTGCCTTCCAGCCGCAGATCAAGCGGGGGACTGAAGCAGACTTTGATAACGTTTCGCAAAATCGCAGGGGATCGTCAGTTTATGGGTTATGCGTTAACCCAAGGGTTTGTAGCTGCTGGCATGTTTGCATACATATCAGGTTCGCCGTTTGTGCTTCAGAAGATATACGGGGTATCCCCGCAAATGTTCAGTGTCTGCTTCGCCATTAACGGGCTAGGCATTATACTGGCCAGTCAGATTGCCGGCAGACTTGCAGGAAAGGTATCGGAGACTCGCCTGTTAATCGCAGGGCTTCTAACCGCAGCGGTGGGAGGAACCTCACTGCTCATCGCCATTCTGGCTGGAGGTAATCTGATCTCTGTGCTGATTCCGTTATTTCTGGTGGTATCCAGTGTCGGGCTGGTCAATACCGCTTCCTTCGCCCTGGCTATGGCCAATCAGGAGAAGTCGGCAGGCAGTGCGTCTGCACTTATCGGAGTGATGACGTTCCTGTTCGGAGGTATTGTCGCTCCGCTTGTAGGTCTTGGAGGAGAAGGTACAGCTGTGCCGATGGGAATCGTTATCGCGTGTGCTGATCTAGGTGCCTTGGTGATCTACTTCCTAATGGTCAGTAAAGGCAGGAAGCGCCAGAACGATCAAGCATTGAGTTAAATGTACCGATCTTGTACGTCTTGCTTTTGTGGAGTTTAGATATGTAAAGGCTACTTCAGGTTAAAAGAATAAGAGCCCCGCCTGGAAGGAATCATGCTTCCACGTGGGGCTCTTGCTGTAAGTAAGGACAGGATCAGCAGAGCGCGAACAAAATTTGTGTATTCAACAAAATACCTGGCGTAAGGAATGGATAGAAGTATCCAACCACAAAACCAAACAGATTAATGGCAGGCCACATCAAGTAGACATCATTGTAAGTGAATACAAGAGACCATCGGTTGTAGCAAAAGTTGGGCAGAGCACGTGCTTCGGTATCCCGAGGTGCGGCTGCACCAGTCTGTGCAAATTGTACAGCTTGAGTCAGACTTTGTGGCTGTTGCTGGAGGAAGAGTGGAAGCAGACCTGGGCTGCTTTTGATCAGGTTATACAGAAAAAGCATCTCTGCCGGAGGCTGACCTACCGGACGAGGATAGGCACTAAGTAGGGTGGGCAGATTGCCTTGTGCCAGTTGTGCAGGTAAGCCCGGTGCTGTCCCCGGAATGCCTCCGGGGAAATATGGACCTGTTCCGCCGCCTGGAATGAATGGAGGATAGGAACCTTGGCCGCCTGGTACACCAGGAAACGTCGGACCACCCGGTGTGCCGCCACCTCCACCCCCTGGAAACAGTGGGGGCAGTTGAAATGAACGGTCTTCTCCATAACTTAGATAAGGGTTATATACGTAACTCATGTACAGAACATCCTTCCTGTCATCGTATTCTGCATTCAGCATATGGCGGCATCCGCCTATATGTGAGTGCCGTCAAGAAGATTTTATATGATCCGCTCAGAATATAATCGAATTGACAACTGAACTGATAACAATTATCATTGTCAATGGAATCGGACAAATGCACATACGGATATTATATGTATCAATAATAGTGTCAATATTTTTGAGCGCTGATATCTGTCACAATAACGCCCGATAAGGCGTCCATATTGAAAGGGGATAAATCACGTGTTTAAGAGAAATAGCAAGATGATCATGCTTCTAATTACGGTGATGGTCATGTCCATCTGGTTGGCAGCGTGTGGAACGAAGCCAGCAGAGAATGGAGCAGCAGGAGAGAACGGCACAGCAACAGAAACCGAGACACAGACTGAAGCTCCAACAGAACGCAAATTAACTGACGCAATGGGACACGAAGTAACAATTCCGGCTAATCCGGAGCGCGTTATCGCATCGTATCTGGAAGACCATCTCGTTACACTCGGTGTTAAGCCAGTTGCCCAATGGTCTGTAGCCAACGGAATTCAGGAATATCTACAAAAAGATCTGAATGGCATACCAGGTATTGCAAGTGATCTACCCTTTGAAGCGATGGCCAGCTTCTCACCAGACCTGATTATTATGGGTTCTGAAAGTACAGTTGAAGGGGAGAAATACGAACAGTACAACAAAATTGCCCCTACCTATGTACTCGGGGATGAGGTCAACAAGGATTCGCGTCAGGCTCTGCTCAAGATCGGCGAGATCCTGAACAAATCGGATGTAGCACAGAAGGCTCTTGACGATTATGATGCCAAGGCAAAGGAAATCAAAGAAAAAGTATCTGCTGTCACAGGTGGAACAAAATCCGCAGCAGCTTTGTGGTTATTCAATAACAAGTTTTATGTGGTAAGCAACAATGTTTCCAGTGGTGAAGTGATGTACAATGAACTTGGACTCGCAGAACCTAATGTCGTGAAGGAAGCATCCGCGAAGGCAACGGGTAACTGGTCTGAGATTTCACTGGAGAAAATCGCAGAAATGGATGCTGACTATCTATTCCTGGTGAACAGTGATAAGGGAGCGGGTTCAGAAGCCCTGCAAGACGCCGTATGGCAAAGCATTCCGGCTGTGAAAAATGGTAATCTGTTCGAATTTACCCGTTCCAGCAGCTGGTTGTATAGTGGAGTTCAAGCGAATCTTCAAATTATGGAGGATATTCAAAGCAGTATTGTGAAGTAACGCAAAAAAACAACCCATGCGAAACAGTAGATTAAACGCTTTGATGCATGAGCATCAAAGCGTTTTTTGTTTTTTGAACAGATATGGATATATAATAACGGAGAAGTAACGTAAGTAAACCACGTTTAACGTTACACGAGCAGGGAGGGGGATATTTACATATGTATACATTGGATCCGCGTGAAATAACGGGAAGAGACAACTATAAACTAATGAGTGGTTCGGTGGTGCCACGTCCAATTGCTTTTGTGACGACACGTTCAGATGAGAATGGTGTAATTAATGCAGCGCCTTTCAGCTTCTTCAATGTAGTTAGCTCGGACCCGCCGCTTTTATCCATATCCATTGCACGTAAGGACGGCGTTATGAAAGATACTGCACGCAATGTGCTCGCTCATAAGGAACTGGTCGTGCATATATGTGATGAAGCAATCATAGCCGAAGTGAATGAGACAGCAGCCATACTTGAACCCCATGAAAGTGAGCTCGAGCGGACAAAACTGACTACCGTGCCAAGTACAAAAGTCTCGGTTCCGGGAATACAGCAAGCACTTATTCGAATGGAATGCGAACTGTATCAGCATATTCCCATCACGAACGATGATGGCAAACCCGCGAGTGACTTGCTGCTGGTACGCATTGTGCAGTATCATTTCAGCGAACAAGTCTATAATCCTGATAAGGGCTATATCCTGATGGATCATTTGAAACCGGTCAGTCGACTGGCGGGTAATGATTATGCCAAGCTTGGCGAACGATTCACTGTAATTCGGCCTGAATAGTACTAACCGATCATATATGTTACACATGAATGGGTTTAACCCTATAGAAAAGGCGGACAGCACGTGCGTAACTCGCATATGCTGTCCGCCTTTGCTTGTTCATATGAACATAAAGAGGACAGGGAGTGAATAGACTTGTACTATATCTGCACATTTCATATGAACCTATTTTATATATAGGTTGTTTAAAAAGCCTACTTTTGAACACGTACGATATAGAGGGGGAAGCCGATGAACCAGTTTGAGGGAACTACAGGGGCAAGTATTATGGGAATAGGAACGGCGTGGCCAGCTCACCGCATTGAGCAAAAGGATGTATCTTCCCGTCTCGCACAAGCGCTGGAACATGAGCCGGATGCGAGACGATGGGCCAAGCGAATCTTTAATCAGTGCGGTGTAGAGACTCGTTATACATGTGAACCAAATCTGCTTGAACCTGTGGATGCTTGCCGATATTTACCCTTTACCGCTGCCGAGGAAGTACCGACAACAGCCGAGCGTATGGCCAAATATAAAGCAGCTGCTGTTCCGCTTGGTCTGGAAGCGGCAGGACAGGCTCTTCAGGATGCAGACGTATCCTCGGCAGAAGTTACGCATCTCATTAGCGTGAGCTGCACGGGACAATTTTTGCCTGGGCTGGATGTTCGGTTGATCCAGCAGCTTGAACTTCCACCACATATCAACCGGATTCCGCTGGTATTTCAGGGGTGTGCAGCTGGTCTGAAGGCGATACAACTGGCCAATTCCATCGTAGCGACAGATCAGGAAGCGACAGTTCTTATCGTGTGTGTGGAGCTGTGCACGCTTCACTTCCAGCCATCTGACAAACGAGACGACCTGTATGCTGCATCTTTCTTCGGAGACGGCGCCTCTGCCTGCGTAATTGGTGCGTCTGGAACAGGCGGTAATGAATGTTTTCGACTGGGCCGTGGATACTCGACGCTGCTCCCGGACTGTGCAGAAGAGATGATCTGGGAAGTGGGCAATACAGGCTTTGATCTCTATCTGTCACCACAGATTCCGAAGCTGCTCGGCTTGCACCTCGGACCTGAGGTAGAGCGGTTACTGGAGGGCAGTGCTTTACCGGAGATATGGGCGATCCATCCGGGGGGCAGAGGCATTGTGGATGCCGTACAGAAGCTGTATCAGTTGACGGATGAGCAGGTCTCTTACAGTCGTAACATCCTGAGGGATTATGGCAACCTGTCGTCCGTGACGATTCTGTTTGTCCTTCAAGCCATCCGCGAGGATTACAGGCAGAAAGAAGATCATTCCAGTGGGATAGCACTGGCCTTTGGCCCGGGACTGACAGCAGAGTTACTTCCTTTTACATACATTCCTGCACCCATTGCGAACAGAACACCTGTGAATCATGGCATCCAATAGATCACGAACCAAGTAACTGAATGGCCAATCTGATCGCAGAGGAGCTTAGGTATGGGTTATCGCAGACTTGCTGTCCTCATTAGCCGATATCCGCGGTTCATTATTCTCTGCTGGGTGTTTATCATCGGGATGTCAGCCGTTTGGGCGTGGAAGTTGCCTGACATTGTTCAAGATCACGGATTGAAACGGATTCACGGTGATGCGCAAGCGGTTGAGCTTGTTCTGAAGGACGAGTTCGGTTCTCCTGCGGATCCGGTTATTCTGGTTTTTGAGAAAAAGGAAGCTACCTCACCAGCAGAGTTCCGGCAGTGGATCAGGGATTGTCTGAGACAGGTCCAAGTGTTGCCTGCAGTAACCTCTATTACATCCCCTCTTGATGCCAGGGAAGGGATGATGCTGAAAGACAATATGGCTTATGCCCTTGTGAACATGGAAGTACCTGCGCATCAGATGGGTCATCCACTGGAGCAGTTGCGCGCGGTGCTGACAATAGACGGTCCAGGTACGATTCAGTTAACGGGAAAGGCGGTCGTGCAGCAGGACGTGAATCGTCTGAGCTTTCGTGACCTGGAACGGGCAGAGATGGTGGGAATTCCGATTGCCCTGATCGTTTTATGTTTTGCATTCAGGGGTCTATATGCCGCATTGATCGCCGTCATGATGGGAATCAGTGCTGTCATTACAGCGATGGGAGTCACGTCTCTCCTTGGCTATCATCTGGAACTGTCCAACTTTATCATTAACGTAATTCCTATGGTGGGCATGGCACTTAGTATAGACTTTGCCCTGATCATCCTGAGCCGGTACAGGGAAGAGCTTCAGCGGGCCTATGAAGAAGAAGGCGAAACTAACAATCTGGGCAGCAGTATGGTTCTGCAGAGCGAGGTTCTTCAGCGAACACTGCGTACAGCTGGCAGAGCGGTGTTGTTCTCGGCAGCTTGCGTGCTCCTCGGACTGCTGGGTCTGCTCTGGATCAGACTGCCGATGTTTCTGAGCGTATCCTTGGGGGCCATTATCGTGCTGCTTCTATCGCTACTGTTGAACGTAACGCTGCTGCCAGCTCTGCTTTCTCTGTCTGCGGTTCGGGTCTTCAAGCGGAAGTCAGTCCATTCGATACCCAGACGCTCGATCTGGTATACCTGGTCAGCGATGGTCATGAAACGACCCGTCAGAATGGCGATTGGTGGGACGGTTGCGCTGCTCCTGTGTGTCTATCCAGTGACCCGGCTGGAACTGTCCATCCCGGATGCCTCGTCACTGCCAGAGAGAATGGAGTCCCGCCAGGCAGCAGAGCAGTTACAGCATGATTTTGGACAAAAGAATACTTCCACCATCGAGGTGGTGATTGGCGGACAGCAGCAAGCTTTAACTGCTTCTCACTGGCAGATGGCCCATAACAAAGTACTTCAACTTCTACAGGACTCCAATGTGGTGAGCATTGGTTCACCATGGGGCCTGTTCCAAACGAATCAAAAGGGTTCACCAAGACATTTCCGAATACCTTCGTCATTGACTTCTTCTACAGCAGGCAGTGAATTGCATCCGACGCCACGGATGCGTTCGACTGTCTCTGATCATTCGATTCGATTAATAACCACCGTACATGGAGAGCCTGGTTCGGAACAAGTTAAAGACTGGCTGGAACGAATGAGTAACAGCGATTACGCGCTGGGTTCCAAAGACGTAAAACTTCGTTATGGCGGTGAAGCAGCCAAGCAACATGAAATTATGCAGGAAGTCACGCAGCAACTGCCAAAAGTACTGGTATTTGTAGTGGTATCCAATTATCTTGTACTGTTGGCAGCATTTCGATCTTTGCTCATTCCAATCAAAGCGATTCTGATGAATCTGCTCAGCTTAGCCGCTTCTTTTGGCATATTGGTGTGGGTATTTAATGAGGGCCATCTGGGGATGGAACCGTCAGCCATTGCCATTATGATTCCTGTATTCATTGCGGGATTGGTGTTCGGCATATCCATGGATTATGGGGTATTTATGCTGAGTCGTATTCAGGAAGTCTATAGACGAACCGGAGACAGTGACATGGCAGTTCAACAGGGATTGGCCTCTACAGGCCGTCTAATTACCTCCGCCGCAGCCATACTGCTTGCGGTGACCGTACCGTTTGCTTTTGCTGAAGTTGCAGGGGTAAGACAGTTGGGGATCGGAATCACGGCAGCAGTACTGATTGACGTTACGCTGATCCGCCTAATATTGGTCCCTGCCCTGATGAAGTTAATGGGCAGATGGAACTGGTGGTTACCAGGTCAGTTATAATGAAGGGTATTTCCGAAACCTGTCACCAGGTTGGAGATATCCTTTTTTGGCTAGCAATCGTGTGATTCCATTCAAAACAGGCAAACATGTTCAATTCATAAGTGACATAGATGTTCTATAATGGACTGGATTAATCGAATATTTCGCTCGGTCGATCATCTACGTTATCCTACGAAAACAGGAGGGACACAGGCCCATGTCGGATATTGAAGCCTACCTGCAACAACAAACCAATCTTCGTGGCCGTTCCGCTTATCATGCTGATCAACCCCTAGAGTTATGGCGCAGTCAGTTGCGTACACGCGTAAAAGAACGACTGGGTGGTTTTCCAACGATGGCGGCAGCACTTCATCCTGTATTACTGGAACGCAACACATGTGATGGATATATACGGGAGCGGATTGAAATCACGACCTATGCAGGACTTCGCATGCCTATATTTGTGTTGATTCCAAGTGATATAAGCGTTACCGATGGGAAGAGACCTGCTATCGTAGCATGTCACGGGCACGGGTATGGCAGCCGGGAGATCTCTGGAATGGAACCGGATGGTTCGCCACGGACAGGAGAGCCTGGATTACACAAGGATTTTGCAGTTGCTCTTGTGAAGCGGGGCTACGTGGTTGCGGCTCCAGAGCTGCTCGGATTTGGTGATCGCAGACTGGAGGAAGATCGTGAAGCGCCACCAGGTGCAAGCTCCTGTACGAAAATTGCTTCGCATCTGCTCATGGTGGGGCAGACCCTTGCCGGGCATCGGGTATATGAAACAACGCGAGTACTGGATTATTTATCGACTCGGCCTGATGTGGATTCGCAGCGAGTCGGAAGTATGGGGATTTCTAGCGGTGGACTCGTTACGGCATTTACAGCTGCGCTGGATGAACGTTTCCGTGCAGTTGTAGTGAGTGGCTATGCAAGTACATTCCATGGCAGCATACTGGATCGGAACCATTGTCTGGACAACTATGTGCCAGGTATTCTGCGTGAAGCGGATTTGCCGGACATCATCGGTCTGATTGTCCCTAGGCCCCTTTTTATTGAAGCAGGAAGTGATGACCAGGTATTTCCGCTCCATGCAGCAAGAGAGGCCTATAAGCGATTGACACACATCTACGAACAGGCGGGAGCAGAGGAATCGCTGGATGCAGATTTCTTTACAGGTGGACATGAGATTAGCGGAGCAAAAGCATATGACTGGCTTGATCAAGTGCTTTGAAGTTGTGGATCATGCACCAAATTAATTCTGATTCGAGAGGAGAATTCAGTAATGAAATGGTCAACATCCGTAAAATATCTACTGTGTCTTATTCTGTTTGCAAGTACGATCGGGGGAGGTCTGGGAAGCAGCGGGGGGCAGGTTGCTGAGGCTGCAACGGACACCTACAGATTTGATTTTGGCTCGGGTCCAGTTGAGAGCGGTTACACAGGTGTGTCTGCAGGAGATGCTTATACGCCTACGAAAGGCTATGGCTTCAACACACCTGCACAGATGAGGAATGTGTCTGCCTCGGGAAGCGGGGTTAAGAGTGACGCTGTGCAGTTTCTGACTTACGGCACCAAGAGCACCAATACCTTCAATGTGAATCTGTCCAATGGCCTATATGAAGTTAAAGTGGTCCTGGGCAATACTGCCAGAGCCAGCGTGGCTGCAGAAGGTGTCTACCAGATCATCAATATGACGGGCAACGGAGCAGTGGATCAGTTCCAGATTCCGGTGACTGATGGACAATTAAACCTGCTGGTTACGGAAGGGAAGACAGGTACCGCGTTCACACTTAGTGCTCTCGAAATCCGGAAGTTATCCAATCAGACTGTAACCAACCGCACGATCTACATTGGTGGCGATTCAACAGTCTGCAATTACTATCCGCTTGGCAGCAGTGTACAAGGAGGTTGGGGGCAACTGTTTTCGTCCTATGTGAACAATGCTACGTTCCAGGTTCGCAATATGGCGGCGAGTGGTCAGTTTGCGAGAGGGTTCCGTGATGATGGTCAGATGGAGGCAATTCTGAAGTATATCAAACCAGGAGATTATTTTATTTTGCAATTCGGAATTAATGATACCAATGCCAAGAACAATACAACGGAGGCTCAGTTCAAGGAGATTATGCGGGATATGGTTCGCCAGGCGAAGAACAAAGGAGCGACGGTTATCCTTTCCACGCCTCAGGGTCGGGCAACAGACTTTAATTCAGCCATCGTACATCAAGCGGAGAACCGCTGGTACAATCCATCCACTCGTGCTCTTGCTCAGGAAGAGGGGGTTACCCTTGTTGAACTGAACAAGCTGAGTTCTGCCTATTTCACGTCCATTGGTCCTGCGGCAACACTTGCTCTGTATATGACAGGGGATAGTCTGCATCCGAATCGTCAAGGGGCTGCCGAGCTTGCACGTATTGTGGCTGCGGATCTGAGAAGACAGGGACTGAATGGATTCTGACTTTACTACTTAATCAGTCTGCATAATCATGGCTGATATGATCCGTGTATGAAAAATAAAAAAATACCCCCGGGAACATGCCGCGAAAAGGGCGGCTGATCCTCGGGGGTATTTGTTATGCCTAGGCTGGGGATTACTCCATCATATCCTTGGCTTCATGGTTCACTTTTTTCCCTTTTAACAAGGGTTCCAGTTCATCTTGCACGCTCTGCTCCCACAGTGGTACATCTGTGCGATAGGCGGCCCGACCATTCAGATGTCCGGCGACCGGAGCTGTAATGAATACAAACAGGATACCTAACAACAAGCGGGCACTGATATAGTTATCGAAATACCAGAAGTAGAAAAATGTAGCGCTTAATACACAGAACACTCCAAGTGTCATACTTTTGGTTGCGGCATGGGCACGTAGATATACATCAGGCAGACGAATAAGTCCGAATGCACTGAGTGCACTGAGTAGTGCACCGAGCAGTACGAGTAGACCTATAGCTGTTTCAGCGGCTACTTTAACGATCTCCATCATTTTTGAATACCGCCCCCCGTTCAATATAACGTGCAAATGCAACCGTACTAAGAAAAGCCAGAATGCCAATCAGCAAGATAATATCCAGATAGGCCTGGGTTTGCAGCATCATCGACAGAACGGCAACGATGGCAATTACATTGATGCCGATGGTATCCAACGCAGTGATCCGATCAGCCATGGATGGTCCCCGGAGCACTCTGTACAAGCAACCCAGAATGGCTAAGGAGAGAATGAGCAGCGAGATGAACAACAGTGAGGATAACATTAACGCGTCACCTCCATAATTGCTTTTTCGAATGTATTTTGGATATCATCTCTCATTTTCTGTTCATCCTTGATATCCAGTGCGTGAATAAACAGTTTGCGTTGATTACCCGAGATCTCAAGCGGCAGAGAACCTGGTGTCAATGAGATAAGCAGACAGAGCAGGGTGACCTCCCAATCCGAGGACAATTGAGTTTTATACGTAAAAATACCGGGCCTTATATCGAGCTTGGGCTTGATAATTTGGCGTATAACCTCAATGCTGGCTCGCACCAGTTCCTTGAACAGCAGTGTAATCAGTTTGAAGATGGCCCAGACTCGCACAACATAGAAGCGCTGGGGGAAGAATCTGCGCATCCCCCCGATGAGAAGCAATCCGAGCAGGTAACCTATGAGAAAACCAACACCATTCCAGGCGTTGTTCAGAAACATCCATACAAAGGCAATGATAAGATTCAGTACAATCTGAAAGGCCATAGACATCTACTCCTTCAATACGGCATCAATATAAATATTGGGATGCAGTAGAATATCGCCTGCGCGGGAGGTCAATTGGAACATGCCTTCAGCCCCCACACCCATTACGATGATGAATACAAACAGAATTCCGGCAGGAATCAGCAAGCCGTTCACCGCGTAAGGACGTCTAGCAACCCCGGCAGGCGGTTCGCCCCAGAAAGCCTGTATGAAGATTCGCAGTACCGAATATAACATTAGCAAGCTGGACAGTACGGCAATGCCGGTCAGGCCATACAAGCCTGCTTGCAAACCGCCTTCGAAGAGAAGCAACTTGCCCGGGAACCCACTGAATGGAGGCAAGCCTGCCAAGGCAAGTGCACTAATGAAGAACATCCAGCCGAGTAACGGATAGCGGTGTATCAGGCCACCCATGTTGTCAAGTTTTGGTGTTCCGGCAACAGCGATCAAGGCGCCGCCGAGCAGGAAGAGCAATGTTTTGATCAACATATCATGCAGCATATAGAAGAGCAGACCTTCCAGTGCAGGACGACTGGCCGAGGCCATACCGAAAGCGACAAAGCCAACACCTGCGACCACGTTGTAGATGAGAATCTTGTTCACATCGCGGTATGAGATCGCACCGATGACACCAAGGACCATCGTTGCACCAGCCATCCATCCGATTAGAGCATGGAAGAAATCCGGATCATGATAGAAGATCAGTGTGAATGTTCGCACAATGGCGTACAGACCAACCTTGGTCAACAACCCTGCGAACAGCGCAGTGACGACAGCAGGTGGTGCAGCATAAGAGCCGGATAACCAGAAGAACAGGAACAGTCCGGCTTTGATGCTAAATACAATCAGGAAGAGTACGGCAATCAGGGTAATGACCCCGCTTTGTCCCACTTCAGCAATCTTTACAGACAAGTCCGCCATGTTCAGTGTGCCAGTAATGGAGTAGAGGAAGCCGATGGAAGCGACAAAGAGTGCAGAAGAAACGATGTTAATCAAGACATATTTGATCGTTTCCCGAAGCTGTCTTTCCGTACCTCCCAATACGATCAATGCATAGGAAGAGATGAGCATCAGTTCAAAGCAGACGAACAAATTGAACAAATCTCCGGTTAGGAATGAACCGTTAACGCCGGCGATCAGGAAATGAAAGAACGGATAGAAGTGATGCTCTTCCCGTTCCTGGTTCACACTGCGGAACGCATACAGCAGGCAGGCCAGCGCAATGATGGAAGCGGCAACGACAAGTAGCGCCGAGACCATGTCTGCAACAAGCACAATACCATATGGAGGTGCCCATCCTCCCATATTCAGCGTGAGAACTCCGCTTTGGGCTACTCGCGTTATGAGTATCGTTGAGACCGCTGCGGTGAACAAAAGTCCGATGACACTAATGATCCGCTGGATGTTCGTTTTCCGGAAAAACAGAAGAGCCAGAACACCTGTAATCAATGGCAAGAGAATCGGCAGAACGACGAGATTATTCATATGGGCGCCCCCTTACTTCTTCCATATCGTCTGTTCTCAGCTTCAGATAGGAGCGATAGGAGAGAACGAAGAAGAAGGCAGTGAGCCCGAAATTAATAACAATCGATGTTAATATCAACGCCTGTGGAAGAGGATCGACATAGCGTTCAGCCATCTCCCCAAGCAGCGGTGGTGCCCCGGTTTTGAGACGTGACATGGTGATCAACAACAGATGCACACCATGGGTCAGTATGGACATGCCAAGAACGATGCGGAGCAGGCTCCGCGACAAGATTAAAAAGACGGCAACCGCAAACAGAATGCCAACGGCTACACACATCAATATTTCCATATCAACGATCCTCCCCGATCTGTAGAATGATGGTCATGGTGACACCTAGGACAGCGAGATACACGCCAAGATCAAACAGCATGGCCGTGGCGAGTTCAGTCTCTCCCAGCAAAGGAAGTTCGAAATAGCCGAAGGTTTGGCTGAGGAACGGGACTCCGAATATAAATGAACCCGCACCCGTCAGTAGAGCTATACCCAAGCCGATTCCTGTTAGAATACGGAAGTCCACAGGTAACGCTTTGCGTATTGTATCCGTACTGAATGCCAGAGCAATCAATACGAGCGCTGCTGCGGTCACCAAACCGCCGATGAAGCCTCCGCCCGGATTATGGTGTCCTGCGAAGAACAGATGCATGGCGAACGTGAGAATAATGAACACAACGACCTTGGTGGTCGTTTGCAGCAATACATCATTACTTTGCAAAGGGACAGTGTCCCACGAGGATGAGCTGCGTTCGCGGTTACCATACTTTTTCGTATTGTCCGCTTCATCATCCAGATCAGGCTCGGAATCCTGAGTTTCGTCCTTCTTGCGGAATTTCAATCGGGCTCCGAGATCCTTTGCTTCGAGATTCAGATTAATCATGGAGTAGATGGACAAGGAAGCTACACCAAGCACCATAATCTCCAATAACGTATCGAAGCCACGGAAATCTACCAACAACACGTTGACGACATTTTTACCACCGGCCGAATCATAGGCTTCCTGAAGGAAGAAAGTAGATATGCTGTCGAGTGATGCGGTTCCGCTTGCAGCCAGTGCAACAAAAGTCATCACGACACCTACTGCGATCGCTACGATCATATTGACCGTGAGATAACGGCGGCTCGATTTGCCACGTTGCAGTTCAGGCAGATGGTAGAAGCAGAGCAGGAACAGTGCAACGGATACCGTCTCAACAATCATCTGCGTCAACGCCAGATCCGGCGCCCGGAAGAGTACGAACAGCAGAGTTACAAGGTAACCAACTGCTCCGGTCATAATGACTGCCGAGAGTCTGTTCTTGGCAAAAGGGATCGAAACTGCAGCACCAATGAGTGTGACTAACAGTACAACCTCATAGAATGAGTAGGGCGCATTGCCCTGCAGATTCCATGTAATATTTTCGCCTGAACGGAAGAAGGCATAGACCAGTAGCGCAACCGTGAATGAAAATATATACACAAGATAATTACGAACCGAGCCATTCATATAGGCTTCCGTCCATTTGCGTGCATAATGCTGGAGATTATCCAGTAAGACATGGTACATATTGTTAATGGTTAATCCTTGCGGATAATGCTCATAAATATTCCTCCATCGTGGCAGCAGCTTATACAGAGTGATTCCTAGAATCACGACTCCGATCGTCATAATCAGTTCCGGAGTCCATCCATGCCACAGGGAGAAATGTACATCGAAGCGTTCGTTCCCATTCAATAGGGAAGGAAGCACAGCGGCCATTGCCGGTTCGATCAGTGATCCGGCCAACAGGTTCGGAAAGAGTCCGAAGACGATGACAAGAACACCGAGTACAACGGGCGGAATGAGCATACCGGCGGGCGCTTCGTGTAATTTCTCGGCAGGGATTTCGCTTTGGCTACGACCGAGGAATGTTTTGAACACGATAATAAGTGCATAGATCAGGGTAAACACACTTGCAAGCCAAGCAAATACCGGCAATAGAACACTCCAGGATCCAAGACCAAAGATTCGCAGATGCGTGACTTCGACCATGGCTTGGAAGAATAGCTCTTTGCTCAGGAATCCGTTGAATGGTGGAATACCTGCCATGGCAAGTGAGCCGATCAATGCTACGGTGAATGTAATTGGCATGAACGAAGCAAGTCCACCGAGCTTCCGAATGTCACGTGTGCCCGTTTCATGATCGACAATGCCTACGACCATAAACAGAGCAGCTTTGAAGGTCGCATGATTAAACAGGTGAAGCAGCGCAGCGGTTATCGCTACGGTGTACATTGCAGAGGACTCGCCATATCCGAAGTAGAGAGCAGCAGATCCAACCCCTAGTAGGGACATGATCAGGCCAAGCTGAGAGATGGTGGAATAGGCGAGAATCGCTTTGAGATCGTTCTTTTTCACGGCCAGGAATGATCCGTAACACAAGGTTAGAAGACCAACGCCGGTAACGAACCAGAACCAGAGTCCCTGTCCACCGAAGATCGGTGTGAAGCGGGCTACAACATACAGTCCAGCCTTGACCATGGTGGCTGAGTGCAGATAAGCACTCACAGGTGTCGGAGCTTCCATGGCATCCGGCAACCAGATATGAAACGGGAATTGCGCTGACTTGGTGAAAGCTCCAATCAGAATCAAGACAAGTGCGGGCAGGAAGAGAATGCTCTCCTGAAACTGTCCCAATCCGGCAATGGTTCCGCGAATGCTGAATGTTCCCGTGATGAGATACATCATCATGAAACCGGTCAGCATGGCGAATCCGCCAAATACGGTGATCAGGAAGGACTTTTGTGCTCCTGACGTTGAGGCTTTACGTTTGTAATGAAAAGCAATCAACAGGAAGGACGTAATACTGGTTAATTCCCAGAATCCGTATAGCACGATCATGTTATCAGACAGTACCACACCCAGCATGGCTCCCATGAACATCAACAGATACAGGTAGAAGCGGTTCAGTGCTTCTTTCATATCCATGTAAAAGATGGAGTAGAGAACAACCAGGACACCGATTCCGGTGATTAGCAGTGTCAGCATTAGGCTTAGACCATCCAGATATAAGTTAAATCCAATGTCCAGTGATGGGATCCATGGGATATTTCCGGATACGTTATTGCGCTGGGACACAGCGGGTATGAGGCTCGCAAAGTATACAAATAATAGTGCCGGGACAAGGAGAACCGGCCATCCCAGATGTAATTTACGGAAGAAACGATGCAGCATGGCAAGAAGAATGCCAGCGGCAAAAGGCAGAATAACAGCAACATGAAGCAGGCTCAACATTACACCCCCAATGTTTAGTATTTCGACTACTCTCTCTGTGACATACAGGCGCATAATCCTCAAAGGATATGCTTGCTCTCTATATTCATAACCCAAGTATGTATATACAGAATCGTGTCTATTCTTTGAATGGAAGAAACACGGTGAAGATTTCAGTATAATATTGTATGGATATGTATAATAAAAAAACACAGAAGTTCCGATAAAGATGAAAACGATTAGGTGACATCCCGTGTACCGTTTGCAGCATAGTTATGTTGAGAAGCAAGATGGTTTCACCGTGTAATGGAGGAAATAATGTCATTCAAAATCAGAACTGTGCTCACTGTCATCTTCGCTGTTTTATCCTTGCTGGTTACCCTGACGATTGGGTCTATTTTTAGCCAAATGTCATTCGTTGCTGTAGAGACAGAGATTGGTCACTCCCTTACAGGCACGGCCTCGCAGGCATCAGACAAGCTGGATCGGTTCATGTCCGCTCGCGCTGGCGAGCTGGACCTGCTGGGCCGAATGGCTGCACTCGAAGATGGATTTATACCTGCGGAGATTCAGATGTTGCTCGATCAGTTACAAGATAGCTTTCCCTCTTTTTCATGGGTTGGATTCATGGACCCCAAAGGAAAAGTTTTAGCCGCGACGAATGGGATCTTGATTGGTGAAAATTTATCGGAGAGACCTGTGTATCAGGAGGGAATTAAGGGTAAATTTATTGGAGATGTGCATAATGCAGTGCTTCTTGCCAAGCTGCTTCCGAATCCAACGGGGGAGCCGTTACAATTCGTTGATATCAGTTTTCCCTTAAAGGATAGCAAAGGTCATATTCAAGGTGTGCTCGCTGCACATTTAAGCTGGGCCTGGACGAAGGAAGTCGAGGAATCAGTGCTTGCTCCGCTCAAGCGGGAGGAAAAGGACATTGAGTTCTTTATCGTGAGCAAAAATGAACATATGGTACTGCTGGGGCCTAAGGAATGGATCGGTAAACCGCTCATGTTACCCGGTATCGCAGAGGCTCAGCTTAACAAAAGCAGTTGGTCCATTGAAAAATGGCCTGATGGAAATGACTATGTCACAGGTTTTGCCTACAGCCAAGGTCACCTGGATTATCCCGGATTAGGATGGACCGTAGTCATTCGTCAAGTCAAGTCTACTGCATTTGCCTCTGTATTTGATCTGATGTGGTTTAATGTGTGGGCAGGGCTTGCTGTCACCTTGCTATTTGCACTTATTGGCTGGTTTGTTTCTCGTCTGATCTCTGCCCCAATAGTGCGTCTCACCAGAGTAGCCAATCGACTGCGAGTAGGAGACGCTCTTGAGATTCCCGAGAATAAAGGGATTAAGGAAATCGAAGTGTTGTCCCGTTCCCTTCGGGATATGGTGACCTCTCTTGTGAATAAAGACTCGGAGCTGGTCGTGATGCAGAATCTGGCACATTTTGATCAGTTGACCAGTCTGCCAAATCGTACTGCACTTGAAGTGTATCTGGAAGAGTCTTTGGAGACCGAAAGTGAAAATCATACGCTGACTTTTCTCTATCTGGATCTGGATGGATTCAAACGTGTCAATGATACACTTGGACATCAGGTCGGAGATGTTCTGCTACAGAAAGTGGCCCAGCGTCTGTCAGCTCTTGGTCAGGAGAAGGGCATAACGGTTCGCTTGGGCGGAGATGAGTTCCTGATTGTACTTCGCTCTGTTGGAAATCATCCGAAGGAGGAAGCCAGCGCTTATGCAGAAGCGATTATTCAAAGCCTGAACAAGCCGTTTATTATTGAATACGAGCGAATTCAGATTGGATGTAGTATCGGAGGGGCTGAATATCCGACCAACAGCGGCAACCCAAGTGAGATTATCCGGATGGCGGATGAAGCTCTGTACGAATCGAAACGTGCAGGCAAGAATAGAATGACATTTTATTCCGAGTTGAAGCAGGGGAGTTAGCATATAATAGTATTAGCTGAGTGATTCCAATCACCTTTGTATGATTCTGTGTATAGACAAGGAGGAATGAAATGTCTGGAAAATATGCATCGGTACCTTATGGGTTTGAGCCGCCTGCGGCCAGCCATAAAGGGACACTGACGTTTTATGACTCGTTTGAACATGTGACCGATGAACAACTTGAACGAGCCGCTGCAACGGTAGATACTCGTTCATTTATACAACTCGTGCTATATCCATTACACGAAAGCACATATAAGCGGATGAGCCGGGATCCGATTCAGGCATATTACAAAAGAGAAGACCGCCTGCATGATTGGCGGCGGGAACATCCAACCTTACGCATACGTGTGGAAGGTCTGGAGGGCAAGAGAAAGAAATATACGCCTGTGGATAGCGCGCTACGCCATATTACTGCGGAATACCCGGCTCCTCATTTTCTGTATATGACAGTGGAGATGGCGAATCTGTTCGCTTCGTTCGATTCCTTTAAGGATTGGATCAAGGAACTGCGTCTGATCATCGACGGATCGTCTGAAGATCTGCATCCAAGGCTGGAACAAAATCGCCATCGCTGGGAATGGGCGGAATGATGATACAGACATAGTTGTAAGTATAGATTTAGGGAGAAAATCGGCTATTGATCATAAGCAAACCCAAAAAAAGTTGTGTTGTACAACCGTAAATTCGGTGTACAGCACAACTTTTTTTGATGTTTTTTCAAGAAGAGCTATGTCAGGTCAAGGGACGTTACGGTTTTATTTTTACCCGTTCGTTTGGCTGCATACAGACAGGCATCCACTTCCTCAAACAACTTGTCTTTGCTTAGGTTGGGACTGTAGCTTTTGAGGCCAATACTCACCGTAATGGAAGCTCCTTCAAGTTCCAGATGGCCCATCAGGGCAATCTTCTGACGAATCTGTTCCACCAGAGCGTAGGCCTGCTCGAAAGACTGCTCAAACATCAATAAGGCGAACTCTTCGCCCCCATACCGTGCTGCTATGTCACTTGAGGTAATGTTCTCCTGAATAATCAATGACACCTTTTCGAGAATAATGTCTCCAACCCGATGACCATATGTGTCATTAACGGATTTGAAATCATCAATATCGATCAGGGCCAGATGCAGACTCATGCCACTATTGGCGTACTCAAATGCTTTTTCATAATAATCCTTGAAGGAGCTTTGGTTATAGAGGTTGGTTAAACCATCTGTTTTGGACTGTTTGGTCATAATGGCATTTCGCACAATAAGATCCTGCTTGGCAAGCATGCTGGCTTGAAGATCGTCGAGCACCTCGACTCCACTGGTTACGATAACCTGCGCTACATATGTACTTAGAATTAGAAAAGCCGGAATGGATACCATGTCAAATGAAGATAGATATAGTCGGTAGACTGGATCGAACAGAACCAGGAAGTAACCCGTCATCTGCATCAGGAAGACAATCCAGACTCTCTTTTTACTGAAGAACAGCACCGAAGCGAAGATGGGTAACAGGCAGATCGCTAATATAATCCGAATGTCATAGTTGACATGAATAATTGTCCAGGCGATAACTGTACTGGCTACAGACATGGCATAGAAGGAAAATGAACTAAAACGACGATCAATCCAACTCGCGATCAAAATACAAGCACTGCTGATCGCAGTAGGCCAAAACAGGACATTTATTATGAAATCTGCAGGCGTGCGATCATACTCCAGAAACAGGAAACAGCCAATCTGAATGGCTAAATGTGCAATAATGACAATCCAGTAGGCATAAAGCATTTTTTTGATCCATTTGGAATGTTTGAATTCGTATTCTGTTGGAATGTGGCTATTGTGGGTATTGAAACTCTTCATATATCACCGCTAACTGCATCATAATGATACGACAGAATTACTCTCGTATATGATGATTATAATTCACGATGAACAAAACGCAAATCATTATATTCGTAGCATGAGAACTAAGCTTACATAATATTACAGAGAGGACAAAAACTTTCCGAGAAGGGACATACAAATTTTGAATGGACCTTCATAGACTCTTATAAGGCTCCGTTCCATCGGATTGTAATTCTTGCTGAAGGGGAGGTGAATTCCATTCCTCTTGTCGTTCGTTCATCCGTCAATGCTACGGGAGCAATTACGTTTACTGGTAATACACTCGGACTAAGCCGCTCCGAAACGTTAGGAGTGCCTGGTACACAGGATAGCATTGGGGCATTTTCGACTGTCAATGCGGATGTGCGTTTCGGAACGTATCCGCTGGGAACAACGAACTTGTACCAGAGTAATAGTTCCGCTGCGATCCTTGTTCTTCCTGCGGGGAGTACCATACTATATGCGGAATTAATCTGGGGCGGAAGTTATATCAATGGATCGGTCAATCTGAGTGCTGCGATCAACAATCCGGTAACGTTGATCACTCCAGCGGGTTCATTCAGCGTTACACCTGATCCGGCAACCTACAATCAGTTCGATCTTGGGAACAATGCGGCAGGATATGTACGTTCAGCCAATGTCACAACACTTGTACAAAATGGGGGAGCAGGTACATATATTACCGGATCAGTCGTGGGAACGATTGTGATAACGAATGATTCCACAGCGAATCATGCCGGATGGACACTAGGCGTTATTTATCAGAATCCGAATCTTCCTTTTCGGAACATGTCATTACGTGCTGGCGCCGTCCTTGTCCAATCGACTTCTCCACCCGTTGTTACCACATTGTCTGGATTCGCAACTCCCCTCTCCGGTGCACTCGGAGGAAGAGCACTATTCAGTGCACAGGAAGGCGACGCGAATCGTACAGGAGATCAGGCTTTGTTCGGACCAACCTCTGCAACATCAGTGGCCTTATCGGGACCGAACAACCTGGCTGCGAACTTTTTCGCATCTCAGATCAATGGAGATACCGGAGCGCTTAATACAACAGGTACTTTCGGTACTCGAAATCAGACCAATGGTGCTCCAGGCACCAATATTATCGGTGGACGTCAAGGCTGGGATATTACCAATGTGGATGTGTCGGCAAGACTGATCAACAACCAGTCGTCTGCGGTGTTGACGTTAACCACATCGGGAGATGCCTACATTGTCAACGCCAATGCGATTCAAGTTGATATTAATGCGCCCAAGATTACATTGGCTAAGGCAACGGTCGCCGCAGGTTCAGTTGCCGGGGATAGTATTCTATATTCGGTTACCGTCACCAATGCAGGTACTGCGAGTGCAGCCAGTGTAGTCTTATCCGATTCACTTCCTGCAGGTCTTACCTTTATTCCAGGCAGTGTCACGGTTGCTGGCATACCCCGCCCAACCCTCGATGTGACCGCAGGCATTCCGCTCGGTTCATTAAGTTTATCCAGCAGTGTCGTTGTAACCTATCGAGCCCTCATCGGTCAGGATGCAAACATCCTGCAGCTGGTGAATTCGGCCAATGCAGCCTTTACATTTCAAAGTGTAGCAGGGGGACCGATCATTACAGGGGTTATTCCGTCTAATAATTCCACCCTTACTGTATATTCACCCAACCTGTCCCTTGTGAAGTCAGCGAGTACAACTAATGCCACGGTGGGTGATCTGGTAACTTATACAATCCAGGTGAACAACGGAGGGAATGTTGCTGCCAACGTTACATTGAGGGATAACATTCCAAGTGGTAGCTCATATGTAGCAGGCAGCTTTCGGCTGAATGGAAATGTGATTGCTGGCGCCAATCCGGTTACCGGCGTTAACCTGGGGAGCCTCGCGGCAGGAAGTGCAAATACCGTGACCTTTCAGGTACTTGTAACAAGTTTGCCCACACCTCCTACGCTGGTGGATCAGGCTACGGCTTCTTATTCCTTCAATTCACCTGATGGTCGGACAATCACGGGAAACATCGCCTCGAATACCTTAACGATCCCGGTAACATTGCCCAATGTGACCACGGTAAAATCAGCATCCGTTACCGATGTTGCTGTCGGGGAAACGTTCACGTACACCGTAGTGACCACCAATAGCGGCATCCAAGTGATTAACAATGTGGTACTCACAGATGCTCTACCTGCTGGAGCAACATTTGTTTCCGGCAGTACGACTGTAAGGGGGACTGTCGTACCCTCTGCTAATCCGAGCAGTGGAATCTCTATAGGAACATTGGCAGCCGGAAGTTCTGCGACAGTGACGTTTCAGGTGAATGTGCAGTCCATGCCTGCTTCGGGTTCGTTAGTCAATCGCGCGGTAGTGTCCTATAGCTCGGGTTCGTTCACGGGCATTTCCAACTCCAACTCGATTACAACCCCTGTATACCAAGCGGTTATCGGCATCACAAAGTCGGCGAGCCAAACCAATGCGACACTGGGGGATCAGCTTACCTACACACTTGTGGTAACGAACAGTGGGAACATAGCGACCCAAGTGAACGTGACTGATACGATTCCGACAGGGCTGACATTTGTCCCGGATTCGGTAACCGTGAATGGTACTGGGCGTCCTGGAACCAGCCCATTAACCGGAATAGCGCTGGGCAGTCTCCTGCCAGGGGCTACTGCCACAGTGGGGTTTCGCGCTACTCTCACCACCATCCCAACTCCGCCGACACTGGAGAATCAAGGGACTGCCAGTTATACGTACCAGCTTCCAAGTGGACGGAATCTCTCAGGCAGCAGCTTATCCAATATCGTTCGTATACCTGCATCGGCTCCCAATATTTCTATTAGTAAAACAATAAACACTCCGGATGCGACAGTAGGAGATGTGCTTACGTATACCGTTGTTGCAACAAACGCTGGAATTAGTGCTGTACAAAATCTGGTGATTTCAGATGCACCATCCGGCTCGGAATTTGTCTCGGGTAGTGTCACGATCAATGGAACTGCTGTTATAAACGCAAGCCCTATTACGGGAATTGCAGTGGGTACATTGAATAGTTCAAACAGTATAACTGTGACCTATCAGACCAGAGTGAATTCCGTTCCATCCACAGGTTCGGTTAGTAACCGGGCTAATGCAGCATTTACGTCAGGCAGTTTTAATGGTGTTTCTTCTTCCATAACGGTAAATACACCTGTATTCCTGCCCGTGATGCAAGTGGTGAAATCAGCAAGTACAACGAGTCTGACGGTAGGCGATTCCTATAATTACACCATCGAGATTAACAATACAGGAAATATTGCCGCGACGGTTACTTTGACAGATCCCATTCCAGCAGGAGCATTATTCAGTACGAATAGTGTCATTATTAATGGCGTACCTACACCTGGGGTTAGCCCGGAGACGGGAATCAGTCTAGGAGAGATTGCCGCTGGCTCCAGTGCAACGGTCACGTTTGTTGCGACAGTTACCAGTTTGCCAGATGCAAGGCAGTTAATGAATCAGGTGGTTGCTTCGTTTGCCTACACGCTTCCAAGTGGGAGAACGGTTGCCGGTCTCTCGTCATCGAACACCATCACTATTCCAGTGTCTCTGCCCAATGTTACGATTGTCAACAGTGACAATGTAGAGTACGGCGTAGTCGGGGATGTCATTCGATACACATCTGTTATTCGTAATAACGGCACAGTAGCCGTTAATAATGTGGTATATGTCAATCCTCTTCCTTCAAATACCCCATTTGTACCCGGAAGTGTCATTGTGAACGGGACTTCGTTCCCGCTCTCCAATCCGACCGCCGGCATTCCAATCGGTACGTTGGCTCCAGGAGCCGAGGTTACCGTAACTTTTGAGGTGACGATTACCATGCCGATCCCTTCGCAGATTAACAATCAGTCGACGGTCAGTTTCACATCCGGTTCATTTTCGGGGTCATCATCGTCCAATACAACACAGACTCCGGTCATACAACCGCAGATTTCACTTGTCAAAACGGCGAACACAGCCAATGCAACCGTAGGTGATACGGTTGTATACACAGTAACGGTCAGCAACACAGGCAATCTCGAGGCAAATGTTACCGTGACAGATACCATTCCTGCTGCGACTACTTTTGTACCCAACAGTGTGGTTGTATCCGGTGTGCCACAGCCTGGATCGACGCCGGCAGCAGGCATTCCGGTAGGCATTGTAGCCGCGGGAGCGACGGCTGTTGTCACGTTTGCCGTTGTTGTGGATTCACTTCCATCTCCACAGCAGCTTAGCAATTTTGCTACATCATCTTTTACATTTACACCTCCAGATGGGCGGACGTTGACTGGCTCAGCCACATCGAATACACTCACGTTCCCGGTCTCGTCACCAAACGTCGCTGTTGTCAAAAGTACAGTTTCCACTGCGGCTACGGTAGGCGATACGGTGACCTATTCCATTCTGGTGACCAACAGCGGAATTGCACCGGTGAACAATATTCAGTTTTCAGACCCGATTCCAGCTGGAGCCTCCTTTGTTACAGGGAGTGTCACAGTGAATGGGGTTGCACAACCCGGAGCCAATCCGGCAGGTGGGGTACCCCTTGGTACATTGGGGCCCGGAACGTCCGCGACGGTCACATTCAGTATCCGTGTCGACGCGATCCCGCCAAGTGATCAGTTGAGCAATCGCTCTACGGTCAGTTTTACCTCAGGTACATTCTCAAGCACAACCTTTTCAAATACCGTGGTCACTCCGGTGTACCAGCCTATTCTTTCAGCACAAAAAGCAGCCAGTACACAAAATGCTACCGTTGGGGATACCGTCAGTTACACGATAACCGTGAACAATCAGGGAAACTTTGGAGCCCAGATTAACCTGACAGATAACCTTCCAGCCGGAACCATCCTTGTTCCAAATAGCGTTATTGTGAACGGTCAACCGCTGCCAGCAGGAGATCCAGCAACGGGCATCCCCGCAGGCAATGTGGCTCCCGGAGCTACGACCACCATTACCTTTTCAGTAGTTGTTGATACGCTGCCAAGTCCGCAACAACTGGTGAATCAGGCTTCGGTAGCTCTATCATATACATTGCCGGATGGGCGAAACATCACGGAGTCCGTTCAGTCCAATGTGCTGACTATTACCGTATCGGCACCGGATGTCGATGTGGTCAAATCCACAACCTCGACGGCTGTATCAGTTGGTGATGTCGTAACGTATAACATCGCTGTAACCAATAACGGAATTGCAACAGTCAACAATGTGGTTTTCACGGATGCAGTGCCGACAAGTACCGTTCTTGCGCCAAGCGGCGTGTTTGTAGATGGTGTTCTGCGCCCTGACGCCAATCCTTCTACGGGAATAACGCTTGGTTCCATCGCACCTGGAGCTACCGTAACCGTTGTATTTAGTGTGCAGGTTACAGCACTCCCGGCAAGTGCAGTGTTAAACAATCAGTCCACAGTCAGCTTTACATCAGGCGCTTTCTCAGCAACCACATTTTCCAATACGGTTACAACTCCGGTCTATCAACCTATTCTGTCGGCAGTCAAAACGGGAGATCAGACGATAGCTACGGTAGGAGATACCGTTGTATACAGCATCGCTATCTCCAATGCCGGGAACTATGGGGCGTCTGTCACGTTGACCGATACCATACCGGCAGGAACAGAACTTGTACCGAATAGCGTTATTATTAACGGGGCTTCTGCACCGGGTGCCGATCCGGCTTCGGGCATTCCGCTTGGTGTTGTTTCCACCACAACCGTGGTTACCTTCTCCGTCGTAATTGTGACGTTACCTTTGAGCCAGTCCATAACCAATCAGGCTTCTGCGACCTATTCTTATACATTGCCTGATGGAAGAACACTGGGAGGTAGTATCACGTCCAATCAACTCAACATCCAGGTATCTGCTCCGAACGTGAGTGTAGTCAAGACGGCTTCGGTAGTCGATGCCGTGGTGGGTGACACGATTGTGTATGAAATGGTTGTGACCAATGAAGGAATTGACCCTGTAAACAATATTGTGTTAACCGATCCCATCAGTCCGGCCGTAACATTTGTTGCTGGAAGCGTCCTGGTAGATGGTGTTCCACGGGGCTCGGCAAACCCGGCGCTGGGCATAGCCCTTGGTAGTTTAGCCCCTGGAGCATCAATAGCGGTATCGTATGCAGTGCTGGTCAATACACTGCCAACACCACCGGAAGTGAGCAGTCAATCTTCCGTAAGTTTCACATCGGGTGTCTTCTCGGGAGCAGCGTATTCCAATACGGTTGTAACACCAATCTATCAGCCGATTATTGCTGTAACCAAAACGGGGAGTACCTCCAATGCAACGATTGGTGACACCATCACCTATTCTTTTGCAATTATCAATAGTGGGAATCTTGCTGCCAATTTGACATTAACGGACAATATACCGAATGGAGCTGTACTTCTTCCTAACAGTGTTCTGATTGATGGTATTCCACAGCCAGGTGCCAATCCAGAGACAGGTATCGTTGTGGGTACCATACCGCCAGGAGGTTCCGTTATTGTAACGGTTACCCTCGAAGTTACTGTGGATTCGTTGCCGCAGGATCAGCAGCTGACCAACCAGGCGGTGGCCAATTATACATTCAGTCCACCAGATGGACGTGTGTTGACGGGGACTGTATCCTCCAATGTTCTAGTTATTCCGGTATCTGCACCAAATGTAACTGTTGTCAAAAGCACAAGTGCAATTGATGCCGTTGTCGGTGACGTGATTACCTATACGATTGTTGTAACGAATAGCGGCATTGAAGTGGTCAATAATGTGGTTATGGTTGACCCGGTACCTGTCGGTACGGTATTTGTTCCAGGAAGCGTTACGGTGGATGGCGTGCCAAGACCAACAGGCAATCCGAATACAGGCATCACGCTTGGTTCGATTGCAGCGGGTGCTTCAGTTACGGTTACATTCAGAGTAGAGGTTGTGGTGATATGAATCAATCTTCCGGTCCGTTGTCCCACTGGCTAAAGAATCAGTCCCTGGTTCGATTCAGCTCGGGTGCGACTGAACTGGAACAGGTATCCTATTCGAATACGGTTGTAACACCGTGGATCGGCCCCAGGGTTGAAGTCAGAAAAGTGTGCAATGTCACAGAGGCTGCCTTGGGGCAGTCTCTTGTCTACCGTATTGAAATTGGTAACTCTGGAAATCTTCCGGTTGTAGTACACCTCTTGGATCGGCTATCTGCAGAGACGTCACTGCTTCCCAACAGTGTATTGCGTGATGGTATTCCGTTACCAGGAGCATCGCCGGAGAGGGGATTGCCTCCGGCAGAGATCGCGCCGGGAGGCATGTTGCGATACCACTTCCAAGTTGTAATTTTGCGTTTACCCGCGGCACTGAAGCTGCTGAATCAGGCACAGGTTAACTATGAGTTTTTGACACCGGAAGGCAGAACGGTTACGGGTGTTGAACAATCCAATATAGTGGAGGTCGATCTGGTCTCATCTCGGCTGGAGATCTCCTTGCAGGCAGATCATATCCATACCTTTTCAGGGGACATTGTCATGTATACGGTCATCGTGAGTAATCCGGGTTTTATTGCAGCGACGAATGCCCAAGTAACGATTGCTTTGCCTCAAGGGATTGCTTTCATACCTGCGAGTGTCATTGTAAATGAGATGTTCGCACCTCAAGTAACACCTGATACGGGAATAGAGCTGGGGCAGATTGAGCCCGGAACTGCCGTTCGGATTCAATACAGGGTTCAGGTTGTAGGGGGAAGTGAAACGAACGGAATATCCAGCGTAGCTGTACTAAAGTATATCTCCGCAGGCAAGCAGGAGACCATCTACTCCAATGATGTTACCCTGGAAGTGATTCAACCTCAGATCTCTGTGGTCAAAAGTGTACTCCCGGTCACGGCCACATTAGGAGATGCCGTCCAATATAATATTACCGTCTCGAATGCAAGCAGCTATGCGGTGGATGGAACCTTGGTGGACGTATTACCAGCAGGAATGACCTTCGTAGAAGGCAGTCTGGGCTGGAATGGGGTTAAACGCCCTGCAGCCAATCTGACCAGAGGGCTTAATCTGGGGACATTGACGGCCCGGTCTGTTCTGAATATTCAGTTCGAGGCAACCCTTGCAGAACGAGGCGAATTAATCCCTGATCACTACAGATATGTGAATCATGCTAGCCTGATGTATACATTTCGGTTGCCGGATTCACGGACAGTGCAGCGGATGATTATATCCAATGAAGCTGTCGTCGAGTTGAAGACACCGATAATCCAAGCATATGTTCAAGTAGTACCGACACTAGTCGAGCAGGGAGGCACAGTCACGTTTGACGTGCGTGTGGTGAATACGGGCAATTGGCCGGCACGCGTACAACTAGGGAGCATTTTACCAGAGGGTGCCAGATGGCTTGGGCAAGCTACGGGTGAGATCCAATGGAGCATACCAGAGTATTCCACACCACGGGTTCTGCATGTGGGGGAGATTGAGCCTGGCACGGAAAGGAACATCTCCTATGTAGCGAAGTTAGCTTCTGAGAAGACGGGGACGCTGCAAGGAGCCTTGATTGCTCGGTACACTTATGAATGGAATGGACAAAAACGGGCTGGCGAAACTCGATCGAATGAGTACAGCATCATTGTGGAGTCTGGAGAAGAATAGGAGGTATCACGGTTAACGGTAACTTGCCTGAAGAATTTGCTCAATATGGGGTTCCATGACATTACACGAACGTAAATGAATGGTATACTAATTGAATATGAACTCGGCAATCAACCCGTGGAATCGGGACGTCGGAGTAGAGGAGGCAGCCACATTGGCAAAAGCAAAAGTAGCAAAAAGACCTACACGGGATGAGTTTGAACTTGAAGAGTTGGGAAATCAGCTGGTTGAAGCCTTTCGTGAACGTTCGGAAGTACTGTTGACGGTATGGGGCAAAGAAGATCAGGTGCAAGGAGTCATCGTCAAAATGGACTCTCGTACAAGACTCGTTCATGTAGAGTATACAGAAGAAGAGTTCACGGCAAAGGTACCTTTTCTGGATATCATGCGAGTACAATCTCCACGGTACTAAACGAAATGAACAGCATTTGAATAATTAGGGCATCCGCCCTGTCAAAGTCGTTCTTCCTGCATAAGATAACCCATACCTGTTGCAGAGGAGGTACGGTCAATGAGCGAAGTATTAGGTGGAGAAACAAGAGGCTACGGCTACGGAGGTTTCACTTCTGTAGGTGCTATTCTGGTTCTGTTCATCCTGTTGGTTATCATCTCCAAAGCGTTCTTGGTATAATTGTAGCATTCAAAATGGTTGAAAGAAGCTCTGCCACCTTGGCAGAGCTTTTTTATTTCAGATCTTGGATGGATGTTTGCGACTGAATATGCCATAGATAATTACGATAAGAACGGGATACAGTACGGCCCAGGAGATGTATTCAGTCATTGGCGAATTTTGTAGAAAATCGGTGTAAGTCCTGCTGACGTTATGTTAGAATATAACCATCCCTAGAGAAAGAAAGAGGTGTTTGGATTATGAGTAAAGAGTTAACAGAATCTTTAAATGAACAGATGAACTTTGAGTTTTATTCTGCTCATGTATATCTGGCTATGGCAGCATATTGTTCCAGCAAAAGTCTGGATGGATTCGCGAACTTCTTCATCGTACAGGCGGAAGAGGAACGATTCCATGGCATGAAAATATACAAATTCCTGAATGATCGTGGACAACGTGCCACACTTGCGGCTCTGCCAGAACCGAAGAATGAATATGCTTCGATGCTGGATGTATTTGAGCATGGTTATGCTCACGAGCAGCAAAACACGAAAAAATTCTATAATCTGGCTGACATCGCCTTGAATGAACGTGAGCACGCGACGATGTATTTCTTGAAATGGTTCATTGATGAGCAGGTTGAAGAAGAAGCGTTGTTTGACAACATTATTCAGAAGCTGCGCCGGATCGAAAAAGACAGCAATGCATTCTACATGCTGGATGCCGAGTTCGGCAAACGTTCTTTCGTTGCTCCTGCTGAATAACTAACGTAAGGGAGTCGAGAAGATTCCAGTGATAGAAGACCATTTACATACAGCATGATACCATATGCTGATTGAAGACGATAAAGCTTGCACTTGTGCAAGCTTTTTTTGCATGCGAAAATTTTTCGTTATTGGTTTGAATAGCTTGAATTGGAGCAAAAGTCTATCAAAATCCTGAATGTGGGTAATAGAGGATATGTCACAATTGATCTATCCTGGCGGGACCTTTATTTTGCTCAAATCTATCAAATTCGTATTAAATTTTAGGTTTATCTGACAAAAGTGTAACTCTACCGTAGCCTTTGAAACGAGAACAGGAGACGCTATCTTTGATAGTATTAGGATTAATCGCCAAGGGATGAAGGTAGAAAAACATGGACACCCGGGGAAATATAACACATAAGGGAGACTTTTAATTATGCTACATATTCGTAAATCTATCATGGTCACACTTGCAATTCTATTGATCATTCCACTATTACTGCCGCAGTCGGTATCTGCCAAATCTGCTACATCCAAGGAAAGCGCAAGCAAAGCGAGTTCCAAAATCATATACCTGACTTTTGACGATGGGCCAAGCGCTCACACGGGTCAATTGCTCGATATTCTGGATCAATATCATGCGAAGGCAACGTTCTTCATGCTGGGTCCTCAAATGGAGCAATTTCAGAAGGCTACCAAACGAATCGTAGCTGACGGACATGGATTGGGCTTGCATGGTGTGACTCATGTTCCAGGCAAATTCTATAAATCCGCATATAGCGGACTAAAAGAAATGCAACAGGCCAATGCAAGTCTGAACAAGGTTGCCGGAGTTAAAACAAGCCTCGTTCGGACGCCATACGGCAGTAAACCATACCTCAAGCCGGCGTTCCGTAATGTACTGCTTGGTCAGGGTGGATTCCATCTGTGGGATTGGAATGTGGATTCGGAAGATTGGAAATACAAGAAGGATCATCAGAAAGTCTATAACAGTGTAATGAAGCAGATCCACAATGTGCAAAAGAGCGGAACAACGCCTGTTGTGCTTATGCACGACCAGGAAGCGACGTTGAAGGTTCTGCCACAAGTATTGAAAACATTGAAGGCAGAAGGGTATCGTTTTGAAGTATTAAGCAAGAAAGTGCAACCGGTCAACTTCTGGAACGACAAGCGTTAATCTCTTCAATCTGTGGATCAGATCATAGATGGATCCGGACTACACACTGGACACAACTCACAACTAAGGAGGTGCACATCATGAAGAAACAACCATTATGGATCACCATTCCGGTAACGACAGCCGTTTTACTCGCTCTTGCAGGGTGTGGTGGACCGGATTCGAGTACTGCGTCATCAGAGAATGGTTCTTCTCCAACGACGACAGTGGGCGAACAGACCCAGACCGGAAGCGGTGGTGCTGATTTTTCTAATGAAAATGAAGCGGGAACCCAAGAGAACACGACCACAACGGATAGTCAAGAAACATCAGGATCGAAGGCGAATGACAACCAAGCTGCCACGGGTCAGTCAGATGTGAATGAGGTAATTCAGCAAATTCGTAATCAGTTGACGATAAAGAATGCATCTTTACCCACATCCTTTACGTTAGAGAAGGGCTCATATTTGAGTGCGGCAATACCGTCTAACACTGCTGATGCGTTTAAAGTAAACTTCTACGTTACGACTAAGCCTGTTGCCATTAATGATGCATCGTTAACTGCATCTGGCAGCAAGGTACCTGTACTGGCTTCCTATGAAGTGAAGACCTATAAGGACCCGGATCAGCCAGAAATTTTCCCTGAGACGGACCTGAAAGACATTCCAAACGATATGGCTGTGGATCTGGGACATGGTATTCAAGGTATGAGTGAAGGTGCGGCAGGAAGTCAATACCTGACTTGGCAAGAAGGTAGATGGACGTTACAGATTCGTTCGGTTTCCGAAGATGAAATGAATAATCCGGCTATTGCGAAAAAAATGGTGGAATATCTGGAGTCACATACATTGCCTGTACCAAAAGATAAAGGGTATATCAAGGTGGAATATCCAACTGGTGGAAAGTCTGTTCATGTAACGATTTCTTGGCAGGACGGTAATAAAATTCACCAGCTTAAGACCGATCAAGTACCATTGGAAGCCCTTGGTATGACAGTATCTGTGAAATCTTGAGCGCTACACGGATATTCTGCAATTGAATTGAGATGAATGCTGGAATGTTGTAATACACAAAAAAGCTTGGCCCAGGAGTGTTTAACTGGGCCAAGCTTTTTATTGTAAAGTATGTTATACGACTTGTGCAGCCGGTTTACGTGCTTACTTATGTTTTAATGGGTTAAAGCGGTACTTTCATTTGAACCACCCTTTTTCCTTGGAACGAGTGATGGCTTCAATGCGGTTACTGGCATTTAACTTGTTGAGAATAATGGAAATGTAATTCCGTACTGTGCCCGTTGTAATGAAGAGATGTCCGGCAATTTCCTTCGTGTTCTTCCCGTCTGCCATGAGGCCGAGAACAGCATTCTCCCGTTCCGTCAGGGGATTCTCTTCTACATAAGCCTCATCGACCAGGTCGGGAGCGAAGATTCTTCTGCCACTCATGACTTGGCGGATGGTTTCAGCCAGTTCTTCAATCGGACTATCCTTGAGCAGGTATCCACGAACACCGCCTTTGAGTGCACGTTCGAAATAGCCGGTTCGGGCAAAAGTGGTCAGAATAATGACTTTACAGTTCAAACCTTTCATCTCTTCTGCCGCTTCCAGCCCACTTTTGACGGGCATTTCGATATCCATCAGACAGATATCCGGGGTCAGTTCTCTGACAAGTGCCAGAGCTTCCTCTCCATTGCTTGCCTGTCCTACCACCTGCATGTCTTCTTCCAGATTAAGCAGGGAGGACAAGGCGCCCAGCATCATGCGTTGGTCCTCGGCGATTACAATGCTGATCATGTTGCATCCTCCTTTATTGGTTTGCGTGTCAGCTTAGGCACCTGAATGACGAGTTGTGTGTCTGTTTTGTCTGCTCCGGAGCGGAGATCCAGACAACCGTTCACAAATTCGAGCCGTTCCTTCATACCCAAAATGCCGGTACCGCGTCGATCCTTGTTGCGCGTGCGTTCTATGCCTACACCGTTATCCTGAACCGTTAAAATGTTATCAGACTGTGTCTCTTTAATAGTGATGGTGCATACCGTGGCCTGACTGTGCTTGACTACATTGGTGACGGCTTCTTTCAAGCACATGCCGAGTACATTTTCATTTAATTGCGATGTGTCTTGCAGCTTCGGATTGCCTTCCAGCCTAAATTCAATTGAAGCGGCCTTCAGAATCTGCTCTGCCCGGAACAGTTCATCGACCAATTGGGTACCACGCATGGTTGTTACCATTTCGCGTACTTCCTTCAGAGCTGTGCTTGCCGTTTGTCTGAGGTCATTCAATTCAATCTCGGCCTGATCGGGATTACTGCGGAGTAAACGCTTCGCTAGATCGGTTTTCAGACCAATCAGTGAGAGCTTCTGCCCAAGAGTATCGTGCAGGTCACGAGCAATACGCTGACGTTCTTCCATTTTCACGAGATCATCCAGTCGTTTGTTGGCATTCTCCAGTTGGCCTTCCAATTGTTCAGTCTTATTTTTATTATACGTACTAATCGGAAGCAGGATGGAGGCCATTAAGCTGATGAATACAAACGGGAACTGACTCACGAGCAATGAACTCTGATTGATGAAACCATAATTAATGGTCAGGAAACTGGCTCCCAAATTCACCGAATAGAGGGTGAAGAAACCGGCTTTATTTTTAATATTCCCAATAAAAAAAGCAAGAAACAATGAGAAATAGGCATAATCATAGGCGATCGTCATCGTAATGGATATGGCAATAAGCAGTCCAATCCACATGTACACTTGCCAACCCTTGGTGATGAAGGCAAGCAAATAACAGACGAAGAAGACGAGAATGATCACAATGCCGGTTACCATTGTCCATAATTTGGAATATTGTGAAATGTAATAGAAGGGCAAGATGAAAAATACAAGCCATACATAAGGGTTCAACCCTGTATTTTTATAAAAGATCTGCATCCACTTTTGAATGGAAATTCTCCTCCTCAACGTGCAATGTACTCAAACTTAGCCTGACTGTAGCATGACTTTGGCCTGAATACAAGAAAACGAATCCGACAGAGTAAAGGCTTCTCTGTCAGACCCGCTGGATTAGTTACTCGAATTGGCGGTTATACAAAAGCTTGCGGGATGAGGTTTTGAGCTGTCTGAAACTAATAAATTGTTTGGAATCTTCGTCCCACAGACGGAAGCGCAGGGCAACCAGACTGGAACGCAGTGTAATGGTCGTTGCTTTTTGCAAAGGCGGTGTTGCATTATGTGCCTCTTCCAGGAAATAGTTCGGTACACGCGGGCTCAAGTGATGCACATGGTGGAACCCGATGTTACCACTGATCCATTGCAACAATTTTGGCAACTTATAATAAGAACTGCCTTCAACCGCTGCTTTTACATAACTCCATTCATCTTCATGTTCAAAATACGTTTCTTCAAACTGATGCTGAACGTAGAACAACCAGATCCCGAAGAAACCGGAGAAGAAAAATACAGGAGCTTGCACCATAACAAAAGCCTGCCAACCGATTAACCAGCACATGAAGGCATAGAGCCCAATGATCAAGGCCGTAGTCAAGTGAGTGTTAATGCGTTCTTTACGTCTTGCACCTTTGCGGTTAAAGCGATAGGCCAGTATGAATACATAGATCGGTCCGATGCAGAACAATACGAACGGATTACGATAAATCCGGTAGAACAGACGACCCCAAAGGGAAGCTGCTTTGTATTCATCAACCGTCATGACCCAAATATCGCCTACACCACGTTTGTCGAGATTACTACTGGTTGCGTGATGGATGGAATGCTCGGCTTTCCATTGTTGATAAGGTGTCAAGGTTAATACACCTGTTATGGTGCCGAGAATGTCGTTGGCGCGTTTACTTTTGAAGAATGAACCATGACAGCAGTCATGAAAAATGATAAACGTTCGCAGTACAAATCCGGATGCCACGAGGGCAATCGGGAAGGTTAACCAATAGGAAACTGATAAGCTAAAGTAAGCGGCAGCCCATAGCAACACGAGCGGGAGTAATGTATTGATTAACTGACGGATACTTAATCTGAGATCATTTTTTTCATAAGGTGTTATTTCTTTTTTTAGCGCCATCTCTTTGGTTCTACTCATTGGATGTCCTCCTTCAATCGTTATATCTGTAACCAGCTATAACTTTCCGTTCCCCAATAGATTTTCCTTTAGGAAGCGTTTTTATCATTGTAAAACAATATGACCATGACAGTAAGTCATAAACGTCAGCCTTCTATAATGATGAACATCAATGATGGACCATGACATTTGTCATGGTGTAGGTGAGGGACTGGCTTTGCAGAAGAGGAAAAAGAGCGTTTATACAGATTCCTTTGCACAAATTACGCAACAATTTGTATTATGTATACAAATTTCGTTGTGGGCATGGTAAAATCTATCTTTGAGTGATTATGACAACTTATGAGATTGTCGATTAGGTTGATTTCTGATGGATTGGATGGAATGCATGATGAAGAAACGAATTACGGATATTCTATTTATTATGGCAGGTGCCTTTCTGTTTGCACTGGCGGTGAACCTGTTCGTGATCCCGAACGATTTAGCTGAAGGCGGCGTCACGGGCATTACGATTATTTTGTATTACCTGTTTGAATGGTCCCCGGGACTGATGAACTTGATCCTGAACGGTATTTTGTTAATTGTGGGATATCGGTTTCTCGATAAAACGACTACAGTGTATACGATCATTGCGGTTGTATTCAACTCGTTGTTCCTGCATCTGACGGAGAGCTGGACGATTGCATCAGATGAACTCTGGATCAATACCATCTTTGGTGGATTATTTGCCGGTCTAGGTATCGGTTTGATTGTTAGAGTGGGAGGCACTACGGCAGGTACAGTGATCCTGGCCCGGCTTGCCAATAAATATCTCGATTGGAATATCAGTTACGGACTTCTGTTTTTCGATCTGATTGTGGCCTTCTCGTCATTCTTCATCATTGGACCACAAGGTTTAATGTGTACCATTGTCCTGCTGTTTGTCGGAACCAAAACGATGGAGTTCATCATTGAAGGACTCAATCCGAAAAAGGCAGTTATGATTATCTCTTCCAAGCAGGATGAGATCGCAAAGCAAGTGATTGAGAAGATGGACCGCGGAGTAACCGTCCTGTCCGGTCATGGGTATTACACCAAAAATAAGAAAGAAATTCTATACATTGTGATTAGCAAGCAAGAAGTTTCCATGCTGAAGAAAATTGTACGAGCAGAAGATGAGATTGCTTTTATTACCATCCATGATGTGCGTGATGTATTCGGTGAAGGATTCATTGAACTCTCTAAGACCTAGAAATGATGCTCTTATATAGAAGAAAAAAGTTGCGGTGGAAGCTCACTGCAACTTTTTTTGTTGCGATCAGGGGACTAATACTGAACTTGTAACCTTGGACAAAAATTGATCTCGGTGATGTGGCAATATGATGTCATCTATTGGAGCATAAAAAGCTGTACACTCCCAAAAGGCGGTGATATATTGAATTTAATTAATTTGTTAATAAACTTAACTAACTATAAAGGAGGCGATAACATGGCTGGCACACCGCAATATATTCGCAATCTGAATGAAAATCTGATTATGGATGCTCTGATAACACAGGGAACCATGTCGAGAGCGGATATCAGCCGTCAGACCGGACTTAGTAAACCCACAGTGTCGTCGGCTGTCGAACATCTGATTGCCCGGAATCTGGTGAGGGAAACGGGGAGAGCTGACAACGCTCAGGGTCGCAAAGCAACCCTCCTCTGCTTTAATGAAAAGGCCTATTATGTCTGTGGTGTAGATCTTGGAGCAACACGTATTCGGATCGCATTATCCGATCTGAATGGAGAGATCATCGCTTATCGAACGTATCCCATGGTAGTCCAAGAAGCCAATGACCAAGCAGAAGCGATGATGCTGGAGCTTCTTCGAAGCTATATGAACGAATTGCTCGAGGAGACACATCTGAACTGGAACCAGATTCAGTGCATTGGGTTCGGCATACCGGGTGTAGTGCAGCCTGAATCGGGGCGTATTAATCGTATTGTGGACCCGTTAGCAGGTTTGGAACAGGCCTTCTCCCTTGAGTCGTTGTCTGGCGCATTTCCCTGTGAAGTAATCTTGGAGAATGATGTGAATCTTGCGGCGCTGGGGGAGTACAGGAGTGGTGCAGCAGCAGGCTATCCCTTGTTTATTTTTTTCTCCATCGGCACAGGAACGGGAGCTGGAATCATGGTGCATGGCCAACTACTTCGAGGTCTTGGTGGCTTAACCGGAGAGATCGCGGAGATGCTGATGGAAGATGGGCGCCGTCTGGAGGAAGTGTTGTCAGCTGATGGACTGATGCAACTGGCAAAACGACATCTTGATTCGCTTGATGAAGTATTGGAGGTTGCTGATTCAAATGCAAAAGCAGATGTAACTGTAACTGCGACTGTACATGTAGAAGATATCCGCACACACCTGACTCCGGAAAAGTTGTTTGAAGCTGCACGTAGTGGAGAAGCAGAGGCATTAGGGATTGTTAAACAATACAGCCAGATGATTGCTTCTGCTCTGCGTCAGATTAGCGTTGTGCTTGCTCCCAATCTCATTGTGCTTGGCGGAGGTGTTGGGGGGAACGGTGATGTGTTGCTGCCATTACTGAGACAGATCGTATCTGAGCAATTCCCGGTCCAGCCACAGTTAATCTGTTCCAAGCTTGGTGAGCAGGCTGTTGTCACTGGCGCGGTGCAGGTGGCCGTACAACAAACAATGCTAAATCTTCAGCAGGAAGCCATGGAATAAGAGAATGGATATATACATGTGAGGAGGGAAACGGGATGACAGAGTCCGTGAAAAACGTAAGTAAGGATTTTCAACCCAATCAAGGTGGTACGGTTAGTGGTATGACATCCGGCTGGATCGCAGGTATTGACATTGGAGGTACCAAAACATTAATCCTGTTGTCTTCACAGAAGGCTGGAAGTAAGGTTCATGAACGCCAGTTACCTACCCTTGTTAGTGATCAGCCGGATGTGTTTTTCCGATGGTTATTCGCTGAACTGGAAACGTTCTGCCGTGAGGTGGGGTGCAGTCTGAATCAACTTTCAGGTGCAGGTTTGGGATTCCCTGGTGTGATTCTGCAGGAGGAAGGAATACTGCGAAATGCTCCGGCTTTTCAGTGGCTTGAGCAAGATATTCGTCCTATTATTGCGAAGTATTACACCGGGAACATCATGTTGGATAACGATGTGAATATGGCCGCAATGGGAGAATATGATCAAGGGGCAGCGCAGGGACATCGCCATTGCGTGATGGTCACGGTTGGAACAGGCATCGGAGCCGCGCTTATCCTGAATGGACAGCTGTATAGCGGTCAGAATGGAGCAGCCGGCGAGATTGGGCATTTTATTGCAGGAGACGAAGGGCTTCATTCAGGTTACGTTGCGGATGCTGATTCATTTGGTGTATTCGAGCAAGCGACTTCAGGTACCGGAATTACGGAACAGGCGAGGCGGTATTTTGCTGATGGAAAGGGAAGTTCCTTATCCCTGATTATGGGTCTGGCAGGAGGAGAAGCCGAACAGATCGAAGCCAGGCATGTATTCAAAGCAGCCGAATCAGGTGATCTTGCTGCACTGGAGATCCTGGAGCTGCCCATGCGATATATGGCGAGAGGTCTGGCGAATATCACGGCTTTACTTAATCCTTCTATTATAGTTATCGGCGGTGGCGTAGCTGCATCCAACCCATCCTATTATCTAAATGAAGTGCGCACACGACTCCAACGTTACACCGTTCTACCTACACCTTTAGCTGTAGCTGAACTGGGGAACAAAGCAGGGGCAATCGGGGCATTGGCTGCGATCAAGTCGAGTCTGACACGCACATATTAAGAGAATAGGCGAAGCAACTACAGAATTAAAGGATGGAGATCCGGATGAGAAGCAGACATATGAAGGCTTACACAGAGAAAATAAAAGCCGATTCCAATGATGCAAGACGTGTTCTACTCAAACTACAGGGCCTGTACCTGTTTATGGGACTTGCGGGGGGAATGTTTAACCCGTATATTAATCCCATATTGGTAGAACAAGGGTTTTCCAGTAAAGAAACCGGATTTATTATGGCGTTTGGTACACTTGTATCTATTATTCTTCAACCTATATGGGGAATTCTGGTAGATAAGTTTAAAAAGACACGGTTTGTACTGGTGATCAGCCTGCTTGTTCCTGCATCGTTAGCGTACTTCTACAATATTCAAGTGTACTTTATATTAATATTGATTTATACTTTATGCACTATATTCCAAGTGACTCAAATACCCGTCGCTGACTCCTATGCGGTTACAGCCGCGAGAGCAGCGAACACCTCATATGGCATGATCCGACTCTTCGGGAGCATAGGAACGGGAGTTGGTGGATTTGCAGCTGGTATGTATCTCTCCCAGTTTTCCATTCACATGTTATGGCTGCCATTTCTCCTGTTTAATATTCTGAGCGCTATACTGGCAAGTACACTTCCCCGGCAGACGAGCATATCCTCGTCCTCGGTAACCTTCTCCGTAGGTTTGGCAAGGTTGCTCCGAAACCGGACATTCCTTCTATTTCTAACAGGTTGTTTCCTGGTTAACCAAACGCTCACTGCGTTTAACTCCTTTTTCGTTATTTCATTTCAGATGGCTGGCGGTTCTGTGACCATGACGGGTACAGCACTGTTGCTGGCGTCGATTACCAATGTTCCATCCATGTTGGCAGCGGCATTCATACTCCGTAAATGGGGACATGAACGAACGATGCTGCTTGCAGCGGGGGCGTATATGTTACGTTGGGGCATACAATGGTTATGGCCTTCGCCTGAGGTGATGATTGGAGTTCAGGTGCTGCACGGGTTATCCTTTGGATTCTTCTATATCGCAGCAGTGGAATATGTGGCTTCCGTTACGGGGCGGGAAATGCAGGCCACAGGACAAAGTTTGTTTAACATGGTGTTTGCCGGATTGGGCGGAATTGTTGGTAATATGCTGAATGGATATTTGCTCGATTCCGGTGGTCCATCACTGATGTACCTGGCTTGTACGATCAGTGCGGCATTAGGATCAGTGATTCTGTATATCGTCAGTAGGCAAGCCAAAGAACAGAGAAGATCATATTCACTAGAATAGAGATGGAAGGAGTTGGAGCCTATGAAAGTAAATTTGAAGCGGAATTGGCACACCAAGTTGATGTATTCGTATTTTCCCATTTTTCTGCTTACGATTTCCATTCTGATCTTTCTCTCCTTCCTGATTGTCAACGAACTCTCACGTAACGAAACTCAAAAAGCCGACATGATCTCTACCCGCTACATCGTGGACACGCTGGAGCGCTCGCTAAGCGACATTGAACTCCGGTTGTTGGAAGATATCGGCACGAACAAGACATACAGTCGTTTTCTGGAAGCCGGGCAGGGACAATTATCAAGCCAGTTCATCTATGATGCGGCAAGTGGGCTGGGACGTATGCTGGATCAGCAGGATATGATTCAATCCATCTATCTCTATCGGATGTCTGATTCACAGATTCTTACGCCCAGAGGCATGATGCGCATGGAAGATTTCGAAGATCGTGCCTATATTGAACAAGCCTTGAAGAATCGAGAGAACCTTGGTTGGAACTTGCCGCGTGAATACAAGGAACGTTATTTCGACTTGCCTTCACAGGTGATTAGCATGAATAAGTGGCTTCCGTTGCCGTGGGGTGGAGAAGGCCTGCTCGTTATTACCATCAACATGTATGCAGTCGAACGTCAGATTGATCATATGACCAATGAAAAGTTGTCTGTACTTCAGGTTCGGGACAAGAGTGATAATCTGATCTATACGGCGCATCAAATGGACCCGTCAGCAGGTGAAATACTTAATCGTGTGTCTGCGGACAAGCTAGGTCTGGTCTTCGAGAGTGGTATTCAATCCGGACAACTGTATTCATGGGTATCCCTTGTATCTTATGTGTGGATCGGTATTGGATTATTAACGATCATTGGTGCGGTGGCTGGACTAATCTACATTACTCGAAGAAATACACGCCCCATTCAGCTGATCATGAATCGAATTCAGGCGCTACAGCCACGTGCCGAGGAGGATGAAGCAGCTCCATCTGTCAAAGATGAACTGGCACTCATCGACCGTGCGCTGGAACATTTGATTGCTCAGACGGTTGACTATGAGAAACAGCATCATGAAAACCTGTTAATTCACCGCAGGCAATTGCTTGTTGATCTGATGGAAGGGGAGCGGATGGATTCATTCCGTCAGCGACTTCGCCATCTGCAACCTCTAGAGGAACGATTCATGGAACCGAAGAGTGTTGCCGTGCTTATTGCAGAGATGAATGGTGAGGATCTCTCGACCAATCAGAATATTCTGAAGATTGCACTCATGAACGTAGTGGAAGAACTTGTGCAGAACGAGATGGAATTCGGTGGTTGGGCTGAATGGTTTGGGAATCGCAGACTTATTGTCGTGATTGCATCGGATGAACAGGAAGGACTGGATCGTGAGTTGCTTATGGATCTAGCTAAACAGATGCATATGTGGATCGCGGAGCATTTCCGACTGCGGTTTACCTTTGGAATCGGACGAACCGTTTCAGGTTGGGAGGAAATTACACGATCGTATGCCAGTGCAGATGCTGGATTGCAGCATAGACTTACTCTTGGTAAAGATGCCATTGTTCTCAGTGAACAACTTCCAGATCGTATTGAGATGCAATCTTACAAGTATTTGCAGATGCTAGCAGACTTTGTCCGTGAATTCAGACTAACCGGTGATGGGTGGCGAACGCAGCTGGATCAGATGTTTGTAGCGTTTGGCGAAGATCAGATTACAGATAACGATATTCGCATGCTGCTGCAGGCGTTAATCCAGATGTTGTCTCGTGAATTCGGCGAGCTGTCTGAGCGATTGCAAAGTCAGTTTTCCGAGGAAATCCTGACTCGTCTTCGCAGTGATATCCAGCAGGTGGAGACACTCGAGGGAATTCAGGAGATTTTGCAGGAATGGCTTAAAGAGGTCTATCGCAATTATGTTTCTGTGAATGAAACAAAAAGTCATCGCGCGATGATCAATGAGCTGCGGATCTATATTGAAGAGCATTTTGATGATCCGGATCTGTCGCTGAAACATCTGAGTGATCGGTTCCAAATCTCGGGCAAATATGCGAGTTATCTGTTCAAGGAAGAGTTTGAGATGAAGTTTGTTGATTTTCTGGTGAAACTGAGGGTCGAAAAGGCCTGCCGTCTGTTGTCTGCATCCGATATGGCTGTACAGGATATTGCTCTGCAAGTGGGTTATGCCAATGCCATCTCTTTCGGCAGAGTATTTAAACGGATTATGGGCGTGACACCAGGGGACTACCGCAAGCAGAGTGGAAAACAAGGCGATCAATAACGGGATTGCACGTGTTAGAACATCCAAGCATCGCATGAAAATCAATATTCTTAGAGATATCATATGAAATCTCCTGTATGAGGCACTAAGGTTCGTACCTTATCGCCTTTGCAGGAGATTTTTTACGTGCGGGAAATGCCATCGATACATTGTTTGGTCAAGTGAAGTTTAATCTTCCACCGAGGAATTAGTGCGTCAAATGCATTTATATGTGCTACACATGGAGATCACTACAGATGTGGTCTCTTTTTGTTATGGTTTGATGGAGTTATCCAGTGGAAAAAGGATTATTGCGTTCTGGGCTATGCCAGACTGTATACGATAAATCATATTCAATACAACACTATGTGTTATTATAGTTAACATTAAGGAAGTGAAAATTGTATATTGTCAGGAAATATGTTTATATATCGTGGTATTTAACTTAAAAACCGTAATTTTTACATTTTGAAAATAGTTTATTGTCTAAATATCAAATCGTATGTAATGATTAGTGACATTCACAGGTGCAACGAAATGGGATGAACAAAGTGGAGTGGCAATCATGTGAATTCATATCAGAGTGTGTGCGAAAGGGGAAAGGTCAAATGAGATTATTTCAAAGACGTAAGGCAGGCAAGGCAAGTTCAATCCTCGCAGTGGTAACAGCATTCACTCTATTGTTATCTGCATGTTCATCAGGAAGCGAATCAACATCTTCATCAGGAGAGTCGGGTTCGGGGGAAAAAACGACTTTGAAAGTAGAAATCTTCGATCGGGGAAACACACCGGCGGGCTACACCATTTCGGACAGTTATCTGACTCGCTTCATTCAAGAGAAGTTTGGCGATCCAAACAACATCGATGTTCAGTTTGTTCCGGTACCACGCTCGGAGGAAGTACAGAAACTTAATGTTCTGATGGCGAGTGGCTCTGAAGTACCTGATATCGTATTTACCTATGATTCGGGAACATTCAACCGGTATGCAGAGCAAGGAGGTCTGACCGAACTTACGGATCTGATCAATCAAAGTGGTCCTAACCTGAAGAAGTTCCTGGGAGATGAAACGCTGGCCTACGGTCAATACGATGGACAACAATTCGCTGTTCCAGGTAAACGTCTTGTACTTGGCAAGTACGCATCCTATGTTCGTCAGGACTGGCTGGACACACTCGGACTGCCTTCCCCTGAGACAGCTGAGGAGCTGCATACTACACTGAAGGCGTTCAAGGAAAAAGATCCAGGTAAAGTCGGCACAGGACTTATTCCTATGGGAATGTCTATTGCTTCGGCTCAATATGAACCGCTGATCTGGTCATTCATTGAACCGCTGACGGAAGAACAGAAATATACATTAACGCAACAACTGGGTTCCAATGACTATCCAACCTTATTGCCTGGTTTCAAGGACGCCCTGAAATATATGAACACACTTTATAATGAAGGATTAATGAGCAAGGACTTTGGACTCGACAAAGATAAGAAAAAGCTGTGGGAAGATGTATCTAACGGCAAAGTTGGATTCTACACCGAGGATGCGGGGGAGATCTACATCTCCGGTACGTACAAAAATCTGCAAACCAATCAACCTGGTGCAGTGATCACACCGATTGATGCATTCAAAAACTCGGAAGGCAAATTCGCCAAACCGGCATATGCGCCAAATGCAATGTATGTCATGATTCCGAAATCAAGCAAAAATGCGGAAGCAGCGATGAAGTATCTGGATTGGATGGCTTCAGACAACAACCTGTTCGACCTGCAATTCGGTGTTGAAAACGAGAACTATGAACTTGTGGATGGGGTTCCATTGATCAAAGATGATGCTTCTCCTGAAATCGCAGGTCGTATCTATAATTCCGGTGACATTGCCATTATTGTCAATGGTAAATACGTTGGAGATGACAAGAAAAATGAAGAGGCCTATGTCGTTCAGGTAGAGTCGAAGTATCGGGATGATATGCGTAAGTCGGTAGCGATCTCTAACACGGACACGATTCAACCAGTGCGCTTCTCTAAACCGATTGATGCAGAAGCACGCTACGGTAATGGTCTGAAAGACAAGTTTATGGAGTTCTTCGTGAAAACAACGATATCCAAACCAGCTGATTTTGAAGCCACGTATGACAGCATGATGAAGGACTACATGGCGAGCGGTGGTCAAGCAATCCTGGATGAACGTACAGAAGCTTACAATGCAATGAAATAGGTAAGTAGAGATCACATCTAATGCATACGGCAACAAAGAACAGGGATTCCATTAAGGTGATGACAACATCACCTTAATGGAGACATCCTGTATGACATGGGGGGAAGGTTTATGAAAACAAGCATCTATTTCCGCAGAAACTGGCAACTATATGCGTTGCTCCTACTGCCCATGATCTACTTCATTATTTTCAAGTATGGGCCAATGTATGGCGTGCAGATTGCGTTCAAGGATTTTAACTTCTTTCAAGGTATCTCCGGTAGTGAGTGGATTGGTTTGGATGCATTCAGAGAAGTGTTTCAAAATCAGGGCTTCTACACTGCATTACGTAACACGTTAGTACTTAACATGCTGGATTTACTGGTCTCCTTCCCGGCACCACTTATATTGGCCATCTTATTGTTCGAGTTGAAGAAGGCCTGGTTCAAAAAGTTGGCACAGACCTTACTGTACATTCCTCACTTTATTTCGTGGGTGATTATTGGAGGAATCGTACTTCAGGTATTTGGTACGCAATCCGGATTCATTAACAATATCTTAATGAGCATGGGATTCGATCCATTGCCTTTCCTTTCAGACAAAAACTATTGGCTCTTTACGTATCTTGCGGTAGGCGTGTGGCAGAGTGCAGGCTGGGGTACGATTCTGTATCTGGCGTCCCTGACGGGCATTAACCGGGAACTGTACGAAGCAGCAGAAGTGGATGGAGCAAGTCGGCTGCGCAGAATCTGGCACATCTCCTTACCAGGCATCAAAACGACGATTGTTACCTTATTGATCATCAATGTCGGCAACATGATCTCCATCGGCTTCGACCGGCCGTTTATTATCGGAAACGTGGCTGTGCGTGAATACTCGGATGTACTCAGCACATTTGTCTATCGTGTCGGTTTACAGTCTGGTCAGGTTACGCTCGCAACAGCTGTAGGTTTGTTCCAGGCTTTAGTTGGACTTGTCTTCATACTCGGAGCGAACTATACGTCCAAGAAATTAACCGATGAGAGCATTATGTAGTGGATTGAATCACATATGATCTGTAAGGAGTGAGTGGGATGTCTGAAAACACGGCGAATCGAATATTCAACACGGTAAACGTCATTCTTATTGTCATTACGATGGTGCTGTGTCTTGCACCATTCATTCATATTATTGCGATCTCGCTCAGTTCAAACCGGGCGATCGGTTCAGGAGAAGTATCCTTTTTTCCCAAAGAGTTGTCCTTTGAGGCGTATACCAAAGTATTTGCAGATGGATCAATGATTCGTTCCCTTATCTATACAATATGGCTGACCGTCCTTAGTACTGTGCTAAGCATGGTGATGACTATCGCAGCAGCTTATCCACTGGCGAAGAGTAATCTGAAAGGGCGCAAGTGGTTCATGCTCGTCATTGTGGTGACGATGTTCTTCAGTGGGGGCATTATTCCCGAGTACATTCTGATCAAAAATCTACATTTACTCGATAGCACATGGGGACTTATTCTGCCTGGATTGATTAGTCCGTTCTACATGATCATTCTCATTACCTTCTTCCGAGGTATTCCTGAAAGTCTGGAAGAAGCAGCAGGCATTGATGGAAGCAGCCATTTTGGAACACTCATACGCATTATCTTGCCACTGTCCCTTCCGGTTATGGCGACACTGAGCCTATTCTACGCGGTAGGACGCTGGAATGGTTTCCAGGATGCACTCATGTATATCACCAAGCCTGAGCTATACCCTTTGCAATTAAAGTTGTATCAGATGATTCAGCAAAACCAGATTACAGAACTGATGCAGAACGAAGGAATTGGTGCCGTTCAGGTATTGCCTGAGAGTCTGAAAGCAGCCAGCGTTATATTCTCAACGTTACCGATCCTGCTTGTGTATCCGTGGTTGCAGCGGTACTTTATCAGTGGCGTAATGGTAGGTGCTGTAAAAGGTTAACAATCTCGGGAGGTCGCATGACATGACACAACGAATGGTAGAGAAGATGTCGAAAGAGCAGCAGTATCTTGTAAATCAGTCGATGTTGATGATGGATAGCTTCTATGATGAGGAACTGAATCTGATTCGGAGTTTTGAAGAGGAGGATTCATCGCAGCACAGCACACGAGCCAGTGCACATTATGCACTCGGGTTGTTGATTCGAAATGAGCCTGGTGATGTGGAACGCGCGATACGGGTGTTCCACAAAGTGCTCGATTATCAATATGACGCTCCGGATGAAATCTATCACGGAACCTTCGCGACCCGACCCAATGATGTGCATCCACCAGCGGGTCACTATGCTTGGAAATCTTTTGCGCCAGGCACGGCCTATTTCCTGGAACGCACCTTTGAGAAGGTGTCTGCGCAGTTTATCCATAAACTACAGGAAGAGGGTTCTCTGCTCACTGAGGCAGCGGATCCCAAACAACTGAAACACCTTTTTAATTCGGCAGTGAATGAGGTTCTCCCACCAGTCTGGATCAGCTATGATCCCAACTGGCGCGAGTTCATCGCTTGTGTCTGTGTGGTCGTAACTGCCGAATTCTCCGAACTTATGCCGGAGACACTCATGAAACGGATGGACCATGCGATGGGGTTGACTGTTCAAGGCTCAATAGAACGCAGGTTATCCGACGTAATCCCCATGAACACAAATATTGAGTTGATGCACATTTTCATTACCCACTACTATGGTCATCGCTTGAACCGAACAGATTGGATTCGTCATTCGGAAGAACAGGCAGAGGGGTTAATGAAAGAGTTTGAACAGTACGATGGTACATTCGCGGAATTCAATACGACAACGTATTACGGGGTGGATCTGTCCGTGCTTGGCATGTATCGAAAGTATGGACTCACCGAACGTTTGATCGAAATTGGCCACCGGATTGAACATGGGCTGTGGAATAACATTGCGCTATATTACAACGCCAACCTGGAGAATCTCTCCGGCCCGTTCTCCCGGGCGTACGACATGGAGATGCGAGAGCACAGTTCGATCGGTGTATTTATCTATCTCTTGCTTGGAGAAGGGTATGAATATCTGGCAGGAATCAACTGTGAATCTGGGCATGATCCGCTGATTGCGCTCCTCGGGGTGGATGTGCCCGCTGAAGCCGTACCCTTTTTCAAGGCTCATCAAGAGGATCGTCTTGTGCAGAAACAGTTCATGGAACTATGTGAGCGCAATGATCCAGCGTCTAACCGGAATCTATGTACGGCCAAGGCCTGGATCGGAGAAGACCGGATGATCGGGGCCATGTCGGGAAGTGTGAATACCAACGGCCAGATGCATCCAGCCACGATCCACTGGCAGACAGATAAGGGTGAGCGTTATTATCTCCGCTTGATCCGTCGTGAGGTGGGCGAGGGGTGGAATAGTCATCTGGGCGGAATAACGTTCGATGCGGATCTCACGCCAGATACGTTAACCATTGATGTGGAATTGGATACGGCGGAAGAGATCGATGTTTATTTTGAAATCAGGGGGCCATCCCTTAGTCAGCAGGATATTACACCAGCGTTATGGCGGTTCCCTGGCCTTACTTGTGCCGTAAAGGCTGAGGCGCCTGAACCATCCGTGTTAATGCTTGTGAATCATGCGGAGATCATCTATCGTTATGTGCCTGGGAAGACTGCGAACAAGATGAGATTCGAATTGACTTTTCGTGAAGACAACGGTTTGAGGAATAAATAGGTATATAAGATGAACTGAACATTTACACGAGAACGAAGAGTGCAGAACCGATCTGAAGAAGCGGAGCGTTCGCCTTTATCACCGGATTTTTCCCTTTGGAGAAGGGGATCAAAAAAATCTGGGGATAACAGCGATCGGAAGATGGTACTGCAATTGGAGTGATCTAGTGTAAAGTTTATTGGTTCAACTTATATAGATAGAGATAAATGGAATATGAATGGGCGATAGAATGAGAGTCAGGAGGACCAAGTATGTACACAGACAAACAAGAATATTCGTTCTCAACATGTTGGAATATCAAACGTCATACGACCGGACAAGGCATGATTGAGGAGATCAAGTCTCTTGGATTCAAACAGGTTGAACTGAATTATAACGTTACGGAAGAGATGCTGCAGACGATAGAGCCGATGATTGAACGGGGAGAGATCGGTGTATCCAGTGTGCATAATACATTTCCGTATGTGGCTGATCCGGATTACGGAACGGATTCCGTCCTGCTCGGATTTGATGATGAACCGCGCCGAAAACGGGCGATTGAACTGTTACTTCGTTCAGCCGAGTACGCACATCGTTATGGTGCCAAGGCTGTCGTTGTACATCCCGGTGAAGTTCCGTTCGAATACAACATAGATGAAGCATTGAAAAAGATATACCACGATCAGGGGCCGGACTCAGCGGCGTATCAAGCTTTATGGCAAGAGATGATCGAGAAGAGGCAAGATGGCAGCACACATTACCTGAGCCGGATTCAGGAAAGTCTCGAAGAGGTATGCGACTTGTCCGAGCAGCGAGGATATGGGGTGAATTTCGGTATTGAGACCCGTTCACGCTGTTATCAGATGCCGACTTTGCATGAAGCCGGAACGATTATTGGACAAATGAAGGGCGCGCCGCTTGGTCTCTGGTATGATATTGGTCACGGTATGATGATGGATCGAATGGGCCTGTACGATAATGTACGGGAGGCTAACGCGTTGATTGATCACGTGGTTGGCGTGCATATTCATGAAACCGTAGGGTTGGCAGATCATTGGTGTCCATACATCCATAGTAAAGACATGACCTTCTTTGATTCATTTTTGGATATCATTGATCGTTCGCCAGTGAAAGTATATGAGCTGAAAGCCGCGTGCACACCGCAGGAAATCGATGAGAGTCATGGTTTGATTACAGCTCGTATTGCTGAACGTCATGCGGCGCGTCAGCACGGATAAGGGAGCAACCGCATCAAACATGAATGCACCTTATAGAAGTAAACCAACATATAGAGCGGTTCAGAACATACCTTAGGTTGCATGTGAGGGGTTCTGCCGCTCTTTTGTTGTTCTCGTAAAATGTTCCATGCTTTAACGTTTCTCAGGGAGTGTTACGTCACCGAGAATCCCTGCCTGATAGCCTTTGACTACAGCACCAATTCTGGACTTAACACCAAATTTCTGCGTAATAGAGGTAATATGATACTCCACTGTACGTTGACTGATCGCCAGATCCTGTGCAATCTCCTTGTTGGTCATCTCCAGTGCAATGCGGTTAAGCACTTCCCGTTCAGTTGCTGTGAGGGATTCCTCCAGATTAGGAGATAACATTTTCTCTGGAATAAGCACATGACCCAACATACTTTGGTGGATGGCGTTGATAATCTGTCCATACGTTGCTTGCTTCGACAAATAGGCATGAACGCCCAGATCATAAGCTTTTAACTGGAATTCGTGATAGTTGTATCCGGATAGTAGTATGATTTTAACGGATAACCCGTATTGATCTTTCAATCTTCTCACAACTTCGAATCCGTCAAGCTGGGGCATGCGGATATCCATCACGACAACGTCTGGTCGCAACGTCTCTACTTCGGATAAGAAAAGCAAAGGATCATTGAATGTCTTCACTACCTGTATGTCTGGTTCACGATTCAAACGGTTGTTGAGACCTTCCATGACCAGAGGATGATCATCAAGCAGTACGACTGTGATTGGTTCGTTCATTATTCAATAGCTCCTTTGATGAAAGGCAAACGAATGCTTATTGTGGTTCCTTTGCCAGGGGTGGAATGTACGGTGAATTCTCCACCGAGATGCTGAATGCTGCTTTGTATGGAAATCAAACCGAAGTGCCCTGTTGCAGTATCAAATGTGGTATGAACATTAAACCCCAAGCCGTCATCTTTGACTTGAATAATCAGATGGTTATCTCTTGTATGTACCTGAATGGAGCAAAACGTAGCTTCGGCGTGTTTCATTACATTCATAATGAGTTCACGGATCGACCGAAAAACAGTGGACTTCAGTGGTTCTTGCTTCAACTCTTCAGACGAAGCATGGTAGCTTAGCTCCATCATGATACCACTTTGCATTTCAAGCGTACGGATGAGCCATTGCAGCGCTTCTTCAAGATCACTTCGATCCATAATATGAGGGTACAGATCATCACACAGTTGGCGAATATCTTTCTGGGAAGCATACAGGCACTCCAGCCAAACAGCCGTTTGACCCCTATCCGTCACTCCGGTATCATGTAATTCCTCCAAATCACGAGACAGGAAGATCAGGTTTTGAAGTAGTTGATCATGAAGGAAATAAGAGGTTTTCATACGCTCTGCCTGTTGGGCTTCCATCAAAATATCATTGAACTCCCGATGACGGCGTATCTGGTGTTCATGAAGCGTTGTCTGATCAACACGGTGTTCATATCGCTTTTGCAGATCGGATAAGAGTTTGCCATTGACGAGCATTCGAATTGCTTCCAGCCTGCCTTGATCAATGATATCCTGTTCTTCTGCTGAAAAAAGGGTGCGATTTTCTTTGTGACCGATACCCAGAAATCCTATCGTCTCCGTAGTGGGTTCACCTGACAGCTCCCAAACCTGTGCCAATTCGTATTTCTGTCGTAAAACTTCAATATCCAACGCCTCATTATTGGTATTCTGAATGGAAGCAAAAATCCCTGTACCTTCCTGAGAATATCTGTGCTTATCATCAATCCATATGACAATTACACCTTCAATATCAAGCATCTTGTGGAACATCTCGGCAAACACGTGAATCATGTCCCGCATGTTTTGCTGCTCAGCCATTCGCACAGTCAACCGCAGTTGCTGGTGTTCCAACCAGTCTTTGTTAAGTTTGTTTTTCTTACGTGAGCGGGTGAGCATGTACTGATACACCCAAGTGATCAGCAAAAACGAGACAAACAACAAGCTGATATGAATTAACGAATGCAGGTGAGAAGCAGCCAGAAACAGTAAAAATACGATTAAAACATATAGTCCTTGAATCATCAATCTTGGCATAACCAGTTTGAGGTCAAGCATACTCCGTTGTACAAGTACATAAGTGAACATCCATGACAAAGGTAGAAATCCAATTAATGTGTACTCTACAGGCAATAATGGTTCACCTTGAAGCAGGGTTGGAATAGCAAAACAGATGATGAAGGGAATCAGGCTAACAAGTATTCCAGTTAACATGAGCAATAGCTGGTTCTGCTCCTTGCGATTGTAGCTTTTACGATTAACCCATGTCATCCAGATTAAGATCAGAAGGGTTGCACAAAGAATAAAGTTGAGCAGGTTGGTTGGACCAGACGGTGCAACAGGAGTACTGACGGTAGTAATGCCTTGATTGATTTGAACATCGGTCATTATCCACTGCTTGATGTACAGAAAGGCAAGGCCAGTAGAGTAGGCAACGGCAATACATCTGCTGATGATTAATAACCATCGGAAACGATGCAGACGGGTACGGAATACAAAAGACACATAAAAAGCAGTTAGACAGTAAGGTAACCATGCCGCACAAAAGGCCAAAATATAATTAGATAAAGGCAACTGGGATGTGTATATCGTCAGTATACATATGGCCATGGACAGGTTAAGGAGGTAGAACAGGCGCATCACTCGTGAACCGGGTTGGCTAAACAAGGCATAGGTTCCGGTCAACAATAGCAATAATTCTACTATGGATGAGAAGCCGATGTTGAACCATTCACGTGATCCAGGCTTCATTGTATGTCCGGATGCCTGACCGTGAGAATTCTCAACGTCGATGGTGTAGGCTTCAGTCACTAAGAATACACCTTTTTGATGGAGTAAGCGGACTCCTCCTTTGGGTTCCAGCGAGATAACGGTGTCACCCGATCGAATCCCGGATGTATAAGCTAAACCTTGCGGATCTACATAATGTACTGCCCAAGAATTGGAGGCATTTGGTGTCAACGAAAGTCCGATATAAGGATTCATAAATGAAGAGATATGGATATACGTGGCTGTCAGTATAAAGCACAGCATCGTTACAAACCACACGAAATTAAATTTAGTTTTCATGAATCTATGTAATGGGAGTCTTAGTCGCATGGTAAAATCATCCGTTCTTATAAAATGCATCATTGGTAAAATGAAGTGGAAAAACAAGCCATGCAGCAATGTCATGGCTTGCCGAGCATCACTCTATGTTAATGTAGCAGAGTGCCTAACATTTTGTACATCAAAACTGATGATTCCTGCCTGAGCATAGGCTGCTTCGATCTATAATCCACAGCACCGGTGCTGGATACGGATACTTCGGGACCGTAGAGACCTAGAGCAACCACAAACTGGACACCTTCTTCAGCCCAACGATCCTGTGAACCGATGAGATCGGCAGTTACGGCAGGTGCGCCAAGTAGTTGTTGTGCCGTTCTCGAAATAATCACCGCGGCCTCTTGCCTTGTTATGGCTTGCTCGGGATGGAACAATCCACGGGTATTACCTTGCACAATGCCCAGTTCATGGGCAGTTTGAATGTAGGCCGCATAAGGACTAGATTGGGTATCTTTAAATGTTGGTGGTTGAGCTGAAATGGACATCCCGCTTATGCCCACAACCTGTGTTACGAACTCCCCACGACTTACGGGCTTCTCCGGTTCAAACAGGGATTGATCCTGTGGATACAGGCCAATCTGTGTCAAACGATAGATGTACGGAGCATAGGGATGGTCTTCTGGCACATCTTCATAAGGCTTGGCTTCGGGTAATTTTTCGGACCAGCTATCTGACTTGTTGTAATAGAAATATGTGATTTCACCTGACTGATTTTTTTTGAAACCAGCAAGCTTACCGTCCTCATCCATGAACAACATGTCCTTAACGGGTGTTAAAGTGTGAGTGCCATAAGCATCTATAACCTGAAGTCCTGTCTCTGTTGCTGAAATATCATATAACCATGCAGGCAGGCGGATATCACGATATAGTCCCTCGTAGGAACGGAGTGAAGACTCGGGTACACTATAATTGACATCTTGGGTCTCTTTGTTCGGATAAAAATGATCCATAAATGCTTGAAAAAGCGTTTCTCGCAGATCAGGTCCATCACTGTTGGAAACGATAAGCAGTCCGGTCTTCTCGTTAGGCAACAGCCACATATTGGAGTGGAAGCCCGCAAGATCGCCTGCTTTACTCACGACTTTCCGTCCATGATTATACTGCGAATAGGTGGATTCGAATCCATAACCTGTGCCAGGTATATCGGGGTGTATGGAGACATCCAACATTTGCATCGCTTGGACGGATGGTGGTTCGAGTATACGTGCGCCCTGGTAGGAACCTTGATTGAGCTGCGCAAGCATAAAATGAGCCATATCCCGTCCAGTCGTTATTAATCCGCCTTCAGGTGAACTGTCGGGTACATTGGGATATTGCGGGATTTCCCGTCCTACAGCGTCATAAGGAGTTGCGAGTTTTCCCAGCGTGTCTTTGCTTAGAGTAAAATGGCTATCCGACATATGAAGAGGGTTGAATATATACTGTTGTATATAAGTCTCAAAAGGAAGGTTGGACTGTTTCTGTACAATGTAGCCCAAGAGTGCATAGCCGTAGTTGTCGTAACGGAAAACTTCTCCTGGAGTTCGCACAACGGACGGTTTGTTGTCTTGGATGAATTGCTCAAGCGGATAAGAACGATCCAGCTCCCTGGGTATAGCTGCTGCATCTGTGAAATCAAACCCGCTGGTGTGGGTCATCAGATGTTTCAATGTTAACGCTGTTCCGGTATGGTTGGTCAGATGCAAAGCATCTGTGTATGCGCTGATATCCTGATCAAGCGTTACGTTACCTTGCTCGACCAATTGCATAATGGCGGTTGCTGTCAGTGTTTTGGAGATGGAGGCTACACGGAATAGAGTGGAGTCGGCATCGACGGGGATTTGTTTTGCCACATTGGCATAACCATATCCTTTATTCAAAACGATCTGTTGATCGTGAACAACGGTGACTACCGCACCTTTCAGAGCAGACTTCACTTCAGGCTGGGCGAAGAATTGATTGATGAACGATTCAGTTTCCTGAGGGCTTACCTGAGGAAGAGGGAGACTGCTCTCTGCCGATACACTGGTTATTGTGGTGAAACTCAGAGATGCAACAAGGAGGATGTTGGCTACGGCACGTTTCCAATTAGGATTCGATTTGTAGCTGTGTTGTTGTTGCTGTTGAGTTGGATAAGTTACTGCGTCAGATTTCATGAAATTCTCCTTTGTTTAATGTTATGTACGCTCTCTTACATTTGAGTTACATCTACAATCTATCAGTTCGACTACATTGGCGATTCCGTAGTGCACACTTATTTTTGCGTGACTTCCGCAATGCTTTTTGCGTGATCCCGCAAACGTAGAGGATGCAGAGTGCGTTTCGAATGATCTTAAATATATGAAAAGAGGTATTTGTCATGATGGACCCAATGGGGGTCTCGACAAATACCTCTTTTTGTTCCACCTTTTATTTTCAAAGGGTAGCGTTATAGTGTGAAGGGATTGGTAGTTAGATATATAAGCTACTCATACATCCGTCGTTCAAGTTCGGCATAGGCGATGGCTGAGTCATTACTCGAGTTGTCGATATAAGCGACGGATGCAGCAGGGAGCGGCCAGGCTACTTCTTTTCGGACCAGAGAAGCTGTGAAGGCATCCCAGTTGGCTAGTTTCCATTCATCCAGTGGGGATTGTCTCGCTGTAATCCGCTCGTGATATAAGGCTTCATTCTCCAAATAAATATAGGCCACCCGCACATCCGTATCATCCAGGGTATGTCCAATTCGTGCAAGTTCCTGAGCAATCCAATCCGGGGTACCGATTTCTTTGGTAAATGGCCCCACAACGATAGTATCGATACCCAACTGAACGTTATCCAGAGCGGCGTCCATCGTAATGCGGTACCCAAGATCACGGCACAACCTTTTGTATTCAGGCGAATCCCGGTCGGATGGATCCAATCCCTGAAGAGTCATAATTGCTTCAGCCGCGGGCCGAAGCAGGATATCCATGTCGAAGAAAGCAGCTTTATGTTTACGTGAAAGGGCTTTGGCAAGTGTAGTCTTGCCGCTTCCAGCCCCGCCGAGAAAGAAAATCAATTTGCTCATGAATGTAATGCCTCCTTAGTGTGTTAGAAGATCGTGTGGAATGTAAGTTAATATTATTTTGTTTATTTTAGCATAGTCCACATTGTAGTCTCACTTGATTACCTGCGAAGGAAACCAGATATGACGCAGGTTCACCCAGCCCTGACTGTTAAAAGATAGACCACGCACGGAAGGCAGATAAGCGGTCTCTACCGGTTTTTCAGATAAATGGAACAGTAGGTTCTGGTCAATCAAGAATCGCTCAATTCGGTCTAATTCAGAAGTTCGATCTGCTGCGATTGGAGAGGCGACGATGGTTTGCAATATCTCATGAATCGTCATCCGAGCAGAATCTTCAAGGTGCTCAGACAACGTGGAGTAGAGATCATATCTGCGCAGTTCTTCATCCCTGTCCCGAATCAGCGAGAAGAGAATCAGATCAGACTCCAGCCGCAGATTTCCTTTGAACTGCTCCATCGTAGCGGTTCGGACGGTACAAGAGAAACCGCACTGCTCCAGTATGAACGCCAGATGTTGAGCATCCCTGCGATATTGTGGAATGGTTGCAATGTGCAGGGAGATGGGACTGGTGGAAGCGGATCTTATAGGTATATCGCTAAAATTCTCTGGGTGGACAGCCCCGGTACTCACGGCATCAGAATTGAAAACCGTGATTTCAGATTCGTCTGCATGTCCGTTATCTCTATACATTCCAGCAAGGCATGACTGAAGGTGTGCTCTTACTTCCGGATCGTTTAACGGTCCGGTTTTTTGCGTATTACACGTGAGTAATTTATGGACCATTACACCTGCACTAATCTGTGTCCAGTCTGCACCCTCAGACGAAGACGGATTATGAACAAGATGGATAAATGGAGTTTCGATATCTTGACTATCATCCCATTTTGCCTTGGTACTCCACGGAATCTGCAGAATATCCACCCGGTCCATATGCGCTCTACCCTGAAAATACGATGTGAATGCTTCAAGTCTGCATAAGTGATCATCCCATGCGGTGACCTTGAACGGGCCAGTCCCAACAGGTTTCTGCATCCCTTGCACATCATCTGCATGCTTTATGTTCTGTTCGTTTTTTCCTGGTGAAGGTACAATCGCTGCACGACTTGTTGTAAGAAAGGACAGAAACAATTCGTGAGGGTCTTTAAGCTGGAAACACACGGTTAAGGGATCAACCGCTTCAATAGAAAGGATCTGTTTACTTACATCACGGTACAGTGTCCGGCGATCTGTGGATTGTAGCCGTTCGAACGTATGCACAATATCATGAGCCGTCAGCATCTGACCATTGTGAAAAGTAATACCTTTTCGTAAATAGAAGATCCAGGTCTGCCGATCTTCACTGACATCCCAGGTATGAGCCAGACAGGGAAGAATCTCACCCTGTTCCCCCCGTTGAACCAACCCGTCAAAGACATGACTGGTAACAAAGGACTCAGCGAGTAAATTGATATATAGCGGATCAAGCGCATGAAGCTGTTGACGGAGAGGCAATCGAAGTGTATCAATCTGCTCATTATTGGTGCCGGCTTCCGTATGATGACCCGAATATCCAAGCAACCACTGATTGAGATGATCCTGCATAGTTGTTGAACTGGAGAATGCGCTCACCTGCTCGGCAGCTTCCAACAATTCCCGGCGATTCATGGCCTGCATCATGTATTCTGCGGCGATTTGGTCAGCCGGGACAAGCAAGGTCAGTGAAGAACGCCGACCACGACCGCGCTGGGAAACCCAATGAATCCAATCGTGGGCTACCATCTTTTTGACAATCGTTAACGTATTGCGGTGGGTACAATCGAGCAATTCAGCGAGATCGGCGAGTGTAAGTTCATGTTCTGTATGGTGACCATAATGACGATGCAACAGCAGATATTGCTGATGTAATTTCAACGTGTGGATTCCCTCCTGGAGGTGATCTCTGGCGTAATTCTCTAAAATAAGAAGTTTTATTGATTTTAATTTCTATTTATATTCCTATTTTATCATCTAGAATAAAGCATAGAAAGGTTAATGGAGGTTTTTCCCATGATTGATAAAATAATGGCTTCACCACAGCGCGCACTCATCACGCTAGGATCTGCATGGATACTGGCTATCATTCACCAGTATTTGTTCTATGACAATGAGATTGGCGTATCGTATCCCATCTTTGTAATTCTCTTTTACAGCTTCATGTATCTGTTCGCTCGGGACCGCATGAGGTCTTTCCAGTGGATTGATGCATTTGTGGCGGGTGTTGTACTGTTGCTGTCGTTAACATTCCTGTTATATGACAATGAACTATTGCGTGTTCTTAATTTTCTGTCTGTACCGGGTCTTATTATTTTACATATGACGTATCTGATGGGCAGGAAACAGAGGCAGTGGTGGGAGATCGGTTTAATCGGAACGGCTATTGACCATGTGCTGCCACAGACCATACGACATTGGGGAACCGTTGCGGCCATTGCTGTGAAAGCAGGAGGACGTGGCATGGGCAAATCACAGAAAACAGTTGTTTTCAAAGTGCTTATTGGCCTTGTGGCATCTCTGCCCATCCTTATTGTAGTCATCGCGTTGTTGTCGTCAGCTGACGGGGTTTTCGATCAGTACTTATCCGGTTTTCCAGAGTGGTTGAATCAACTGGCTTTTACGCCAGGATTGCCTAGAATGATCTGGGTGTTCATCGCAGGTATACTGTTTTTCGGTTATGTATGGGGATTCGTGCAGCCGATGCAATATGAGGCAGACAAGAGAGCGAACGCACATTGGAAAAATGGAGCAGTACCCACGGTTGATAAGCGTGATCACACCTATATATTCTCTCCTGTGGACCCGGTCACTAAAGGTCAGGTTACGAATAAAAACACACCCGAGACGCTACACACTCCGACTCATCGGGAACCATTCAGATTAGACCCCATCATTGTGGGTACGATGCTGATTGTTATCAACTGCGTGTACGTTCTATTTGTGCTAGTACAATTTTCGTACCTGTTCGGTGCGGGTGAGGGGCATCTCCCGGCGGATCTGTCCTACGCAGAGTATGCGAGAAGTGGATTCGCAGAATTGGTTCTTGTCACGGGGATTAACTTTTTTATCCTGATTATTGCTTTGCAGTATACTCGTCCGAGTGGCAAAGCGGGATTAATCCTGCATCAAGTGCTCCTTCTGATTCTGGTCAGTTGTTCAGCAATCATGCTGTATTCCGCGTTCATGCGTCTTAATCTCTATGAGCAGGCGTATGGATATACGTATATTCGCTTCCTGGTACACGCATTCATGATCTTTCTGGTACTCTTGTTGCTGATCGCTGGTCTTCGTATACGCTACACGTCGATTCCGCTGATCCGCTGCTATATTGTACTGGCACTCACTGCCTATGTTGCGGTCAATTATGTGGGAATGGATAACCGGATTGCCGAATTGAACATAGAACGTTATCATCAGACTGGCAGTATTGATGCATCCTACCTGGCGAGTCTATCGGCAGATGCAACTCCGCTACTTCGAGAGTTTGCTCTGAAGGAGTACCCGGATCTCAAGAGAGAAATGCTGGAACGTCAAGCCTACTTGGACATGTACTCATCAGAACGTTCCTGGCCTTCTTATAATGTAGCGAGACACAGAGCCGAGATAGAATTGTCCAAATTGAGAACAGAATAGTTGATTAATCGCTATTTTCAAGCGCGGATTTATGCAAAATCAATATGTAAGTGTTATAATATAAAAACTAACCTATAAAGGGGGTGAATCCCTTGTTTGAACTTCAGGAACTATTACCGTATTTATTCTCGATTGGACTCATCTTCACCGTCAGTTATGCCTATATCGCCCATCTTCACTGTGGCATGACAGAGTATTGGATGGAAGGTAGCGCCGGTGGTGGACTTGAACCAGTACTTCCCGCTTTGAGTTTGGACAGACAACACAGACAGGAAGTCTGGAGTCGCATGATCAGACGAAGAGAAGCGCCCGATGAAGATGATTCAGATTGTCATTCCTCGTTGAACGATTGGTCAACAAATCAACGAGGAGGATATATATGGAAAACAAGACCAACAAGGGATTCACTTTTAGATCGGGCAAGGGACGGATCTATGGCCTGATTGCTATATTGTTTGCAGTCATGCTGCTTGCCGGATGCAGCAACAACGTGTCGGAGATTACTTCATCGACACCGGGATTTTTTAATCACTATATCGTATTTCCACTGTCGTACCTGATTCAGCACATTGCCACCATATTTAGTGGAAGCTACGGGATCGCGATTATTGTAATTACGCTTGTCATTCGTCTGGCACTGTTGCCTTTGATGATGCGTCAAGCCAAGTCCCAGCAGGGGACCCGAGTTATCATGAACGCCATGAAACCCGAGATGGATGCGCTCAAGAAAAAATATGAAGGCAAAAATGACCCTGCGGATAAGCAAAAGCTGTCACAGGAAACAATGGAACTATACAAGAAACATAAGTTTAATCCGCTGAATATTGGTTGCTTGCCAATGCTCATTCAGTTGCCTATACTTTCAGGTATTTACACGGCTATCCGACTTACACCGGAGTTGTCCTCCCACTCGTTTCTGTGGTTCAAACTGGGAGCGCCGGACTACGTACTCGCTGTGGTGGTCGCGGTCATATATCTGATTCAAGCCAAGGTATCACAAGCCAATATGGCCCCTGAGCAGCGAAAACAGTTCGCCATTATGGGTTATCTCTCCCCATTGATGATGGCATTCTTTTCTCTTACAGCTCCGGCAGCGATGCCGCTCTACTGGACAGTTGGTGGTTCATTCCTGGTACTACAGACGTTATTGTTCCGCAAAATGTACCCGTTGGAACACCCACAGGAACCTGTAGTAGTGGAAGTGAGTAAGAAAAAGAATAAAAAAACGGGCTCATCCAAATCTTCTCCGAAACCTGCAAAGTCGTAAGAAAATCGGTCGAATGTGACTAGGGAAACATGCGAATACGGAAACTTGTTGAACACGGAAAACATGATGAAGAAGCCTGATCCATATGGATCAGGCTTCTTTTTGTGTTGAGAGCAGACATTCCTGTCCGAAAGAGGGCAGAAACATCTATGATAGCGAAGTCATGCATTTAAATAAGCATGCCAACTGGATGATTTGAAAGATATCTTAACAAGTTGAATGATTTTGCAATGGACGAAGCTTGTGAAATCCTGCAATGATATAGAAAATAACGACCCATCAATCAAACGAAGTGAATGCCACACAAGTCTACGACATGAAGGAGGAGTGTACATGGCATCTCGGCCAAAGCTCGGCTTGAAAAACCAGGCCAAGTGTATTGTAATGTTTATTCTAATCATTAGTTTGGTTGCAATGGCTTATCCTTATCCGGTATCAGGTGAGGCGTCTGTGAATGAGAATACGTCAGCAGAATATCTGCCAACGATTCATGTGGAAATTGATGCAAACGGTTTCAAACATCCGGGAATTGGGCTCACCAAGGACATTCTTGAGAATATGCGCACACAGGTGCTGGCAAAGCAAGAGCCGTGGTACAGTTATTTCAATCGAATGACAGATTCTCCAACTGCATCTAGGAACGTTACGTCCAGCAATCAGAGCAGTGCGGATCCGACAAAGCCTGGCAGCGTGGATTTTAACAGTCAATCCTTTAACTCCAAATTTATTGCGGACAGCTTAAAGGCCTACACGCAGGCCATCATGTACTATGTAACAGGGGAAGATGTGTACAGAGCTAACGCGATGGGCATCATCCGAATCTGGTCTCAGATGGACCCGGCAAAATACAGCTATTTCACCGATTCGCATATTCACACTGGAATTCCGCTGAATCGGATGGTGACAGCAGCAGAGATTTTAAGATATACCAGCACTACAACGCAAGACCTGGAGTGGACAGACCAGGACACAGCCGATTTTAGCAATAATCTCATCTATCCGGTCATTGATACATTCCAGCATCACAACGGGTATTTTATGAACCAGCATTTGTATCCGCTCCTTGGAGCAATGTCGGGATATATATTTACAGGAAACCGTGACCGTTACAATGAGGGCGTGGAATGGTTTACCGTGAATGAGACCGCTGTGGATCAAGGGCAAAATGGCTCGATTAAGCAGTTATTCCGATGGGTGCATACTAATATTGTGACAGGTGAAGCAGTGGTTCCACCGAGAGTGCAACATGTGGAGATGGGCAGGGATCAGGCCCATGGCGCTGGGGATCTCACCAATGTGGAGATCTTGGCCCGCCTGTTGGAAGCACAGGAAACCAAGGTCGATCCAGTCGCAGGAACGGTGTCCACTGCGGAGAATGCGGTCAATGCCTACGAATATCTGGATCAAAGGATATTGAAAGCGGCCGATTATTTTGCACAGTTCATGCTGGGCCATGATACGCCATGGACACCAGTGGCGGCTCATACGGATGCCGATGGCAATCCGACCATTATCTATAAAGAGCTGGCTGAAGGGTACAGAGGACGTATTGGCGGCAACGTATATGGTCTCTACTATTATTACAAATATGCGGTAGGCCTAGATATGGAAGAGAAAGCTCCATACTATGCCGATATGTTTAAGAAGCGACTGCCTTTCTATTGGGAATCTCCGGATGGAGGCGCTGATTATTGGATGTTTATCCCCGAAGAAGCAGCAACTGAGGGAGCAACAACACTTCCAAAAGTATCGACGAATGCGGATTGGAATGAAATCGAACACCGGGCTACAAGTCTGGATTCACATTCCGAGATAAAACAAGAGGGTGAAACATCCTTTGTAGAGATTACAGCCACGGAAGAGGGGAGTCGATTCTCCGTCGTCAGCACCAGCACTCCCGTCAAAACCATAGGTCTGCGGATTCGGACGAATGGTACAGCTAAGCTCGTGATTAATGGGTGGCATGATGCTCCTTTGATTTTGCCGGATACCAAGGGGCAGTGGAAATATGTATCCTATACCATGCACAACCTGCGAGGTCTAAGTGATTTGACGTATTTCAAAATTCAGGGAGCGGGCACTGTAGTGGATATGGATCACATACATCTAAAAGCGGGTGAACAGCTGACGCCACCTGTCTTTAACGATAGCGGAACCTCTCTTGATTTGTATACGTATGTCGGGTCAAATGCAGCATTGCAGTACGATTTTACTGCCACGGATGCAGGCGCAGGTGACAGCGTCACTTACCAGATCAATCATAAGCCTGAGGGGGCTGCGTTTGACGAAAGTACAGGTGCTTTTTCGTGGAAGCCGGAGCAGGTCGGCACCTATTCCATAGTGGTAGAAGCGACGGATGGGACCACCATCACTGCGAAAGAAGTCAAGGTCATCGTGAGTGCTGACCGTTCGTCTGCCGTTGCCGCAGTGATTGCTGCCTATAACCCGGAAACCAGCTATGTATCGGCGAGTTTAACACACTACAATAGCATATATGCTGATGTCATGGACGTAATAGCAACGGCTTCAGATGATGAGTTTTTGCAAAAGCTGGTGGAGTTGAGAGCTGCGGTAGTTGGTCTCCAAGAATTAACACCACAGCTTCAGGATGGAAGTATGGACTATTCCCATATGCTGGCTGCCGCAACCTTCTACAACGAAACGCTGAATTTATTGGATAATTACGCGGGGAGCTTTGCATTTTACGGTAACGCCGTCAATTTGACACACACCATGGATTTTGGACCGGATTATAAAGTGACTGCGGATGCTTTCTCCCTTCAGGTAAGGGCAAGCTTCCCCGAGCGGATCGGCGGTACTGCGTTTTTTGGTTCTAATGATAATGAAACATGGACACGGCTAACGCCAGGGTTGACCGTCGTATCTGAAGATATGCAGACACTTGAAGTTAGCGAAGGTCACAGAAATACGCCTTTCCGTTTCTTCAAGATTCAGATGATTGAGCCATCCAGTACGATGCTGGAGTTGTCCGAATTCAGAATATTTGGAGAACGCCATGAAACGAATAATAAACTTCAATCGCTCTCAATAAGCTCTCCCCAGAGCGTACAGAATCGAGTTGATGCAGGCAATACGGTTATTCTGACCTTTGAATCCAGTGAGCCGATTCATGATGTGCAGGCAGTGATTCAAGGTCATGAGGCAATCGTGCATTCGATGGATCAACTGAACTGGACGGCATCTGCGGTCATGGATAATCTTGCGCCTACAGGTCCTATTCGGTTTGCCATCGATTATAAGACAGCTAATGGACTGTCCGCAGGTCCTGCTATCTTCACGACGGATCAATCTTCGCTGTACTTGGTGAACCAATCCAAGCTCCTCGATGTAACCAGGCTGGCCACCGTAACAGCTTCAGATAAACAGTATGGTACAGGCGGACTGAGCAAGGAACAGGTAGGGTATCTATTGTTCGATGGCAATACAGGTACTTTTGGCGATCTGGCAACTGGTGCCGGAGCCTACTATACGTTGGACTTTGGACCAGATGTATCCGTAACGCTGAACGATATAATGCTAATGCCCAGAGCCTCCTATCCCGCAAGAATGAACGGAGTGGTCCTGCAAGGTTCGAACGACAATAACAGCTGGACGAACTTGATTGCAGCCGTCACAGGAACAGCAGAAGGCAAGTGGACTTACATTGGCGGGGACAAAATAATCGATCATGATGCTTACCGATACCTGAGAATTTACAACAGCGCTGCATGGAACGGCAATTTGGCAGAAGTGGAATTGTACGGAAAATATGATATTCGCAGCATCGATTCCAAGGTAGTTAGCCCCGATGGATATACGAAGGGAAGCTATTACCAATACATGCAAGAGGTTGAGCGCATTCGAGAACTCTTCAACAATCCTGCATCTGATCGGCCCGCTTTGCTGGAGGAGTTGTACCAGGTTCAAGAGCAGCTTGTCTCTCTATCTTCCCTGCCTGCACAGAAGCTTACCGTAACGCCTTCCATGGTGACGGCCTCCACGCCAGTCTATCAGAACAAGGGGACCAAAGAGCAGAATGGTTGGCGTGCCGTGGACAGTAATGTCGACACGTTTACCGATACCATGGATGCTGTATCATGGATTGATATTGATTTAGGAGAAAATCAGGCCGAGTCATTGTCGAGCTTCAAGTTTTATCCGAGAAATGGTAAGACTTCAGAAATTACGCGTGTTAACGGAGCTATTCTACAGGGATCTAACGACGGCACGCATTACACCGATTTGTATACCATCAGTGGGATCAGTAGCGTCCAATGGCATACGGCTTCGATAACCAACGATACAGCGTTCCGTTATCTGAGGTATTATTCACCGGGCGGTTATGCCAACGTGGCGGAACTGGAATTGTACAGCAAGCCCACAGACCTGACACTGCTAGTCATGCTACTGGAACAAGCGGACACCTTACAGGCAGAAATCTATGACGAGACTGGTTTTACCGCCATGTTGGCGGCCAAATCACTGGCCACGGAAATAGCGGAAGATGCTGACAGCACCCAAACACAGATTGATTCCGCAGCTAACGAGCTGCTACAAGCGATACAGGCACTGGTTATCCAGACGGAAACGAACGAAGAAGGATGAAAGGAGGTGCTGTTGCAGGATGAAAAAAACGTTGATTGTTACCATGTTGTTCAGTCTGTGTATGGGGATATTCGGTTTTGGTTTTGTGGCAAAAGCAGAAGCAGCAGCTGAATTCACTCACCCTGGTTTGCTGCATACACAGGCTGATTTCAACCGCATGCAGCAGATGGTAGACTCAGGTGAGCAGCCTTATTTGGATGGATGGAATCAGCTGCTGAACAGTCCGCTTTCACAGTCTGGTTGGACCCCGCATGCGACCGCTACGATTATCCGAGGGGGGACGGGCGATAATGTAGCCTTGCTGTATAACGATATTGCCCGTGCATATCAGAATGCTTTACGATGGAAAATCAGTGGTAATACGGCTAACGGCGATACCGCACGTGACATTCTGAATGCATGGTCAGGGACGCTAACGACACTCACCGGTAATGCTGACCGTTATTTGGCTTCCGGGTTGTACGGATATCAGATGGCTAACGCAGCAGAGATCATGCGGGATTATCCTGGATTCAATGTGACACAGATGCAAAATATGCTGTTGAATGTATTTTACAAGCCGCTTAATGAACGCTTTCTTATTGGCAATGAATTCGGCGGAGATCACAACGACGCCTATATCCAGAATTACTGGGCGAACTGGGATCTAAGCAACATGGCGGCTACGGTTGCGATTGGTATTTTCTGTGACCGCCGTGACATCTATGAGGTGGGAATTGAATATTTGAAGCACGGTAGCGGAAACGGATCCATCTATAACGCAATTCCTTTCCTGCATCCGAACGGGCTTGCACAATGGCAGGAATCCGGACGTGACCAGGCACACACGATATTAGGGATTGGATTGATGGGTGCAATCAATGAAATGGCATGGAATCAAGGGGAAGATCTGTATGGATGGGCGAACAATCGCTTCCTGCGCGCTGCCGAATACGTTGCCAAGTATAACAATGGAGAGGATAATGTCCCTTTTGCGACCTATGAATGGGGCTCTGGAACGAACGGCGCTGTTCAGACCCAGACTGTGATTTCGAGTGCGGGCCGTAACGAGTACCGTCCGGTTTGGGAGATGATCTATAACCACTATGCACAACGCAAGGGGCTATCCGTTCCCAACATTGCTGCTCGTGCCAACCTGATGAGACCAGAGGCAGGCCCGAATACCGCATATCCTTCAACTTTTGATCAGCTTGGATTTGGAACACTTCTTTATACCAGGCCAGCGGGGAGTGGTGGCTCAGCCACACTTCCCAATGGGAATATAGCTAATGGCACGTACCGATTTACTGTGCGTCTTGATGGCAAAGTGATGGAAGCAGCCGGTACTTCAAGTGGTGCACAAGTTCGAAAATCGACTTATACCGGGGGAACCCATCAAAAGTGGAACGTGACTCATCTTGGCGGTGGCCAATACAGTATCAAAAATGTACAGAGCGGGCTTTCGCTGGATGTAGCAAGCGGTGCCTTGAGTCATGGGGCCAACTTTCAATTGTGGAGCAATAATGGCGGTGATAATCAGAGGTTTGCCTTCATTCCTACAGGGCAGGGTTATTATCGAATCACTCCTGTGCATTCGAACAAACCCGCTGACGTGGTGAATGCATCTTCGGCAGAAGGAGCTCTGATTCAGCAATGGAGATATTTGTTAAGTAGTAACCAGCAGTGGAAGCTCGAACCATCCTAATAATACATTTTGACGAATCTGCTTGTCTGCAAGAAAGCACGTGTTCAATGTTTATGCCCCGAAGTTCCTATACAAGGAGGCTTTGGGGCATTTTTTTGCTTTGTTTTGTACCAGATAAGTGCAGGTCCGGGACAGGGTTGAAAGAAATTAGAATAAAGTTAAAGATTTTATACTGGATTTTAGAGAATGATTTTGATAGCTTAAGCAATATGAATAACTATTGTTGATCTCATTTATGATAGCGCATACATTATTGTGGGGACGGGATAGTGCACGATGAGCGAAGCTAAAGGGGATGGATGAAAATGCCTGAATACAGAAAAACCATCTTTATCAAATTTATTTTGTCATATACCGTTCTGTCCGTAGTTCTGATCGGCATTATGGGTGGGTATTGGTATACTCAGGCCAATGAAATGATGGAGGATGAGATTGCCAAAGACAATAAAAACCGCCTGGTTTCCGCCAAGGATTATATCGAGCAGACGATATTAAAGAAATATGAAGACAACCTGCAGAATAAAGCACTATCCATTCGGTTTATTCAGAATAACTTCAACTTGAATCTATTGTTAACGAAGAGTTGGGAGGGGAATATGAGTCGAATTGCATCCTTTCGGCAGGAACTGGAATTCTACAGGATTGAAAATGAAGGGCTAACCAATGTTACCGTTTATTTTCCGGCCAATCATTATGTCGTGGATGCCAGCAACTTTCATATGAAGAGTGATACATCCGAAGATGCTGCTTTCATTATGAAGCTGAACGAAGTAAAACCTAAAGAATGGCTGTTTCGGACCTTGGCGGATGGAAGCAAGGTGATGACCTATGTGATTAAACTGCCATACGAGACACCTGGCGTGCCAACCATGGGTTATTTCTTTATGGATGTAGGGGTGGAATATCTGCAAACAGCGGCTTCCCGAATTTTGAGTTCTCCGGCAGATCAGTTGTATATTTTCGACTCTTCCGGTAAAGAGCTTCTTCACACGGGGGATTATAATGAGGCTCTCGGTGGTCTATTGCAGAATACCATTCACAACCGCCAAAGCGGAGAACAGATTATAGAAGGAGTGGAAGGCAAAGCCGTTCTGTCTTATCTGGAATCCGCGAACTCCCAGCAGGATTGGACTTATGCCATGTATCGTCCGATGAACTCGTTTGTCCTGTCCTCTGAACAGTTGAAAAACAGTCTTGTAATTAGTTGCGGCGTAGTTGTTCTATTTGGTTTGCTACTATCGTTCTTCTTCTCCAAACAACTCTACATTCCGGTAAAGAGACTGATGATGCAGATCAAAGGTTTACACACATCAAGTGCTGTCACGTCCTTAGGTAATGAGTACGCTTTTATCGGAAGCACCTTTCATCTGATGGAGGAAAAGATCGTAAACCTCGAAACCCAAGCCAGAAAAAATGATTTGAAAAACCTTTTGCTGGGCGTGAGCCTGGAGATCGAAGCGGAACAGTTCATTCAACCGGGATATCACTATTGCACCGTCTATCTTCGGATTCCAGAGGAGGGCAGTGCAGGTCTGAAGATGCGTTATGAAAAGATGAATCGGTCTTTACATAGCATTTTCGTTACATTGAATGAGAATGAGGCGGCTATGATTTATTATATTTCTCCTGATGAGCAGGACGCAGAAGACCATATTATGGCCGATTTGCTGCAAGCTCAGCATTCTGCTGAGCAGGGTTCTCGGTTTGGAGCGGCTATTGGAAGTAGGGTAGACCACCCAGAAGCGCTCGCCGATTCTTATCAGATGGCCAAGCAGGCAAGCAGATATCATTTTTTATATGGAAAAGATTCTATCGTTACGTATTCCAGAGTTCTGGAAATGAGTACAGCGCCTTATCTGTTTCAATACGATCATTTCAAAAATGCATTACAGGCAGGAGATCAGGAGGCGGTTGCTGATTTCATTAATCATTTTCTGGAGGTTCTTCAGGATGGTCATATGCAGATCGAGACTGCGGAGCTCGCTGTGCTGCAATTAATGATGCAATTGTATCAATCGGTGCTTGAGTTGAAGTTACAGCACTTTCTGCCGCATTCCAATATCTTTGATGAATTGAAAAAGGATACGCTGATCGATACGGTTGAAGGGATACGTAGACTCTGCATGCAGATTACGGAACATTTAAAGTATGCCGGTAACCATGCACATATGGATGTGATTCGTACGTTGAAGGTGTATATTGCAGATCATCTGCATGAAGAGTTATCCCTGCAGATCCTCTCGAAGGAGGTTTCACTCGCCCCTGCTTATATTTCTACACTTTTCAGTGAGGGGACCAAAGAATCTTTTACGGAATATGTAACTCGGTTGCGGTTGGAAAAAGCTGCGGATCTGCTGCGTGATCAGCCACGTCTCTCGGTGTCGGTTATTGCAACGCAAGTCGGATACCGGAATCCTCAGTATTTTCACAGCAAATTCAAATCACGTTACGGCGTAACGCCTGTACAGTATCGGAATTCACAGCTGGCAGCGCTGGATTCAATCTCTCTGGATAAAGAATAGCACGAGCAAGTATGGAGGTAGAAGGTAAGGTGAATATGACTGTTGTTTGGAGCATCTAACGAATGTTACCCAAGCAGCGGTCATTTTTTATGAATTCGTTAGATTTTATAAGAAACCGTGAAAGAATTTATAAGGAATCGTATGAACTTGCAATAGAAAAAGCGCTTACATAATTCTAAGATTGAAGTGTGGCTTGAGGAATTTTTGGATGGTTGGAAAGGAGCAGTTATCATGAACCCGGTGCACAATCCGGAAGTGGAAGGCAAAAAAAATATATTTAATGGACAGCCGTCAAAATGGGCAGCAACATGGAGGGAATACAAGAAGTGCAGATATCTGTTTCTGCTGCTAGTTCCGGTGATGATCTGGTACGCGGTCTTTGCTTACGGCCCAATGTATGGTATTCAACTGGCCTTCAAAGATTTCAGAATTATGGATGGAATCTGGGGAAGTCCGTGGGTGGGCTTCAAGCATTTCGAGTTTTTGTTCTTTCAATCTCCTGATTTTTTGATGATTCTGAAGAATACGATCGTCATCAGTTTTTTGCATATTTTGTTTGGATTCCCGGCGCCGATTATACTCGCGCTGCTGATTAATGAGATCCGGTCAGGTGCCTTCAAAAGGGTAGCACAGTCGTTGACCTATCTGCCGCATTTTTTCTCCTGGGTTATTCTCTCTGGGATATTAATTACACTGTTATCTCCATCGTCTGGTGTAGTCAATTACCTGCTCCAGCTTGTGGGATTGGAGTCGGTCTATTTTCTGGGAGATCCGAATCATTTCCGGTCAACACTGGTCATTTCGGCGATCTGGAAAGAAGTCGGCTGGGGCACGATTATATATTTGGCCGCGCTTGCAGGTGTACAACCCGAGATGTATGAGGCTGCTGTGATGGACGGAGCGAGTCGCTGGAGGCAGACCCTCAGTATTACGCTTCCGACAATTATGCCGGTCATTGTACTGATGTTTATTCTGCGCATTGGCAATGTACTCGATGCTGGCTTTGACCAGATTTTGAACCTCTATTCACCTGCGACTTATAGTGTGGCTGATATTCTGGACACCTATGTTTACAGGGTAGGCTTGCAGAATTTCCAGTTCAGCTTGACGACAGCCGTCGGTTTGTTCAAGAATGTGATTGCTTTTGCGCTGGTACTGGCAACGAACTATATGGCTAAAAGGTTTGGACAGCAGGGGCTCTTCTAAACAGAATAACCAGATTGGAGGACAAGGCAGTGAAGCATAGCAGGGGCAGTAACCTTTTTCAGGCTTGTTTGATTACGTTCATGATTATCTTGTGTATTGTCATGCTGTATCCGTTTGTCCATATGCTTTCGATTTCGTTCAGTACGCCGGCAGAAGCATTGAGGTTGGGTATCCATCTGTATCCACAGCAGGTATCATTTTTTGCCTGGGAGAAGGTACTGGGTAACCAGGATATCTGGATGGGGTTCGGAAACACGGTTTTTCGTACCGTGGTGGGGACCGTTTGCTCGATCCTGTTCATGTCGTTTGGGGCCTATCCGCTATCCCGCAAATACTTGCCGCATCGCAATGTGTATACGATGTTAATTGTGTTCACGATGTTCTTTAGCGGGGGGATGATCCCTTCCTATTTCCTGATCAAATCGCTGGGGCTGCTGGATTCGCGGCTGGTGTACATTATCCCGGGACTTATTAGCACGTTCTCCATGCTGATTCTGCGAAATTTCTTTCAGAACATACCTGATGAGCTGGAGGATTCAGCCAAAATCGACGGGGCGAACGATCTGCGTATTCTGTTTCAGCTGGTTCTCCCGTTATCAATGCCTGTTATCGCCACGTTATCGCTATGGTCTGCGGTAGGGCATTGGAATGCATGGTTTGACGCAGTGTTATATATTCAGGACCCTTCCAAGCAAGTGCTTCAGACGTTCTTGAGACGAGTGGTAATCACAGGAGAGAATCTATCCATGTTCGCGGCAGACGTTAAGGGTTCGGAATTGGGTTATCAGGAACCGATCAAAGCCGCTACACTAATGTTTACGGCGCTGCCCATTATTATTGTGTATCCATTTCTGCAAAAGTACTTCGTAAAAGGAACGATGGTTGGTTCGCTCAAAGGATAACACGGATTCATTCAAGCTGCCTCAGGGCGTCTTGATTCAAATATGCGAATAGTTAGATCAAAAGGGAGGAATTCAGAGATGAAACAAAAGAGATTCATTACCGGTATGTTGGGCCTAGTGATGTCGGCTTCATTACTTATAAGCGGTTGCAGTGGTGGTGCGACTACTGATAACAGTACAGGTGAAACTTCAGATGGAGCTAATAAAAAGCCAATTGAAATTTCAATCGCAAACAACTGGAATATCCCTAAAGCCGATAACAATTACGTACAGAAGTTTCTGGAAGAGAAATTTAATGTAAAGTTCAAGAATATCTCCTTCGAAACAGCAACCTGGAAAGAACAATTCAACGTCATGCTGGCTTCCGGCCAGATCCCGGACATTATTTCCGTGGACGGCACTGTAGGCGATGTGGTGCAATGGGCAGATCAAGGCATCCTTGCGAGTGTATCCCAAGAAGAGATCAAGCAATACATGCCTAAATACACGGCGGACGTGGAGAGCGTTGATCCAAATGCATGGGACCCAGGTACATACAACGGCAAGAATTGGGGTGTTCCCAAGGTATGGGGGGAAGGTGCAACTGGTTTTATTCCCGCATACAACGGACAATGGCTGAAAGCTATTGGCTACAATGAACCGCCAAAGGATCTTGCGGAGCTTGAGGATGTGCTGACCAAATTCATGAATAATGACCCGGACGGCAACGGTAAAAAAGATACGTACGGCTTGACCGGACGAGGCAAAGATGCCCAGGCACAGCTGTTCAATACGGTGTTCGCAGCTTATGGAGTAGCTCCGTACCAGTTCAAACTGGACGCGAATGGCAAAGTAACTTATGGCGCAATTACAGAGGAAGCTCGCAATGCGCTGAAACTGCTAAATGAATGGTATAAGGCGGGCATTATTGATCCCGAATTCATCACCGATGGCAATAGCGAGATTCAAACCAAATTTGTCAGCCTGCGTACCGGGATCATTGAAACCGGAATGTGGCACCATCTGTATGATGATGGATACTTTGGCCTGATCTCCAAGGATAAAGGCATTGAACTTGTTCCCGGTGTTCCGTTCTCTGGACCGGACGGCAAGAAGTATGCGATGGCGAACGGAGCTTTACAACCTCCGTTGTTGTTTGGAGCGCAGCTTGAGAAGGATGACGCCAAACGAATTAAAATTTTGCAAATTCTGGAGTATGTCACGACCGATATGGAAGGCTACTTGACGACAGTGTTTGGCGAAAAAGGGAACTCCTATAATCTGGAAGGTGAATTGGCGGTCGTTACGGAAGCGGCGGCGGGTACGGAGTTAATGAATGAACTGGGTGCAGGTTTCTATAATCCATTCGGTGCCAAAGTGAGCTCCATGATGAAGCATCACTATTCTCCTGAAAAACTGGCTTTCAAAGAAAAGTTGACGAATGTGGAAGGTGTAACCGTCCTGAGTGATCTGATGCAGTCGACGGTGATGAAGACCAAAGCCCAATATGAGGCCATTTTGAACACACTACAGGCTCAATATTATATTAAAGCGATCTCTGGTGAAGCGAATACAGACAAAGATTTTGATGATTTCCGGTCACAGTGGCTGAACTCCGGGGGACAGTCGGAACTGGATGAAGCTCAGCAGATTTACGAGGAACGCAGTAAATAAAAATGACTTTCAGGGATGATGGTAAGATCGTTAGCAGATGAACCTTGGAACGGTGCTCATCTGCTAACCGGCTCATCTCTAGGGATGGAGGAGAACGGATATGCAGACTGTAAATACCCATTTAGTAATTTATCCGGACCCGACGGGTGCCGTAGTCAACCCGGACTTCACCGTGAGTGTCCGTAAGCCGCATGGGGAGTGGCAGCCCTTGTTCAGCTACAATGTGAAGGTCGATATGCATGACGTCCGCAATGCATCGATGGTAACGTTTGATTGTTCTGGACCGGTGGAACTGGAGATTGTAAAGAATGAAGGGAGTGTTCAGGCGGCGATCATCCGCCCAATCTCAACAGGATTAAGCTGTGAGTGGGGAGCAAACCGTATGTTGCTTCATCTTGACGGACCGCAGCAGCTATCCTTGGAAGTGAACGGAGATCGATTCCACAATCTGCACATTTTTGCTAATGCTCTGGAGCAGGATGTCCCGCAGGTTTCGGATGATGGTGTCCTGCCGATTGAACCGGGATTGCATAACATGGCAGATATTCTGGGGAATTTGGCAGATATGAGTTTAGCAGTGAGATCCAAAGTGATATACTTTCAACCCGGTCTCCATCATTTCGATACGTCCCGTTTAGAGGTACCTTCGAATACTATGATCTATATCGCCGGTGGCGCAGTAATCTATGGAGGATTTATTTGTAGCCGCGTGGAGGACGTGGTCATTCGTGGCAGAGGAATTCTGTACCTTTCCGATTTTGAGAAAACGACCTTTTATCGTGGGGTGGAAATCAGTTATGCCCGAAATATATCCATTGAAGGCATCACGATCATCGATCCGCCCCATTATACGGTCCTGATTGGTCAATCGGAGTCTATAGATATTTGCAATATAAAAACTTTTAGTACACGTGGCTGGTCGGATGGCATTGACATGATGGCCTGTTCAGATGTGAACATCGACAGTGTATTTCTGCGTACTTCTGATGACTGTATTGCGATCTATGCTTCAAGGGATGAATATCGAGGCGATACCCGAAGGGTTCGTGTTACCCGTTCGATCTTGTGGGCAGATGTAGCGCACCCAGCCAATATAGGCACACATGGTAACTATGAAGGAGATGGAGATGTGATTGAGGATATTATATTCAGCGATATTGATATCCTAGAGCATCACGAACCACAGCCGGATTACTGGGGATGTCTTGCGATCAATGCCGGAGACAATAACACGGTACAGAACGTAGTGTATGAGAATATCCGCATTGAACCTTTCGAATTGGGTGAACTGTTCAATGTGAGAGTACTGCAAAACCCAAAATACAATCCTGCTCCGGGGAAACAGATCCGGGATATTCTTTTCAAAAATATTACGTATAACGGAAGTTGTCTGAATCCATCCCATATCGAAGGCTACGATGAAGCGCGGAAGGTAGAGAACGTGAGATTTGAGAATGTAACTGTTAATGGGGAACATTTCTCAATGGAGAGAGATGTTATTCTCGGACCTCATACTAATGAAGTGGAAGTGAAGCCAACATAAGTGTGATTTTGATCTGTCCAATGGAGCATTCGCACGCTTATCCGCTCACGGGGAAAATAAGCAAGCGACCCCAAAGCACAAGAATATCGTCGCTTAAGAAGTCGCCTGAATGGTGGCTTTTTTTGCTTTGGTAACCCAAGTGAGTTGGAACTGTAGAGTGAATTACTTACCTGTCAGGCTTTATATAGCAGGCTCATCCGACAGCTGGAAGCGAGATACGAAATACCAGATGAGCTCTCGACGCGAGGATACTTTGGTTTTGGCAAAAATGGATTTCAGATGATCTTGAACCGTGTACACAGAAATATGCATCGCGGCAGCAATCTCTTTGGAAGAATAGCTGCGCAGTACATAACCGAGCAGTTCCCGCTCTCGACTGGATAATCCATGGCTTTCAGCGAGCAAGGGCAGCAAATCCTGCGGCATTGCCTGCTCCAGGCGGATGGCAATCTGGTCCGGTCCCACGAACTGTTGCATGAGACTGGCATGAAGTATGAGGTAACGCCCATCCGGAAGTTGTATGCAAACTTTGGAGGGTGAGTCGGGTGCACTCTGAGTACCCAAGACCAGTTCTGCCTGATTCTTGCGCTGCAAGTGGGAACTCACTGCACGTACCGGACGGGGCAGGACGTCTGGCCCTACATGTTCCAGCATACGTAACTGGGACAGCCAATAGTCAGCCGGGGCGTTCAAGGATATGAGTTGGAACGTATCCGTGGTGATCAGAATGCCTGGTTCCTCGGGACTGCTGCTCGTGATCTCATCCATCAGTGTCAGACTGGTGGACCGCAGCATGGATGCAATAGAAGCGGTCCAGGTCTGAATCATCAGCCTTTCCTCCTCTGTAAAGACAGAGTTCTCTGCCTTTCGATACAGGGTCAGGTATCCCCAACAAGCGTCTCCATTAACCAATACAGCGCGCAGTTCATCACCGAACCCCGCTGGCTGAAGAATGTTGATATAACGTGGGCTTTGTTCAGGCTGTGCGTTCACGGATGTGTGGAGTGTAGCTGTATGTTCACCGCTGCGAATTAATTCAGCGTACTTATGTATATCTTCTTCCATGTATTCATTGATGAATAACCGATCATGAATGGCTTCAATGCCATCTTCTGTCACAGCTCCTGTGGAAAGAAGAGTCAGCGGATCAACGGTAGTGAAACAGTACGCATCGTAAGGTACAACCGTATGGATCTGCTTGAGAACCGCTTCCCGGTAGGTACGCGAGGTCCAGGTTCCTTTTTCAAGAGAAGTGATAAGTCTGTGGTTCCGATCAATACGTGATGTCAACAAGATATCTCCTCTCTATGCGTATATCCCATAGATCTGGGATTGTAGGCTCGGCGTATCCTTCTATAATGAAATTAGACGAACAACGAGTCAAGTCTAACTTCAATTCAAGAGGGAGTGCAGTATCCATGAATCACAATCCATCACCGATGAGCTGGGAAACGGCAGATGTTCATCGTTACGAACAATCGATAGCCCTGAAAATTCCGGGTTATTCTCATATGCATGATCTAATGGAAAGGCTGCTTACAGCATCATTTGCGGATAACAACGATATCCATATACTTGTTGCCGGAGCAGGAGGGGGGAAAGAGATTGCTCTGCTTGGAGAACGCCATGCTGAATGGACATTGACTGGAGTAGATCCGTCACAACCTATGCTTCAACTTGCCGAGAGTCGAATCGCAGAAGCGGGCATTGGCTCCAGAGTGAAACTGCAACCTGTCACGGTTGAAGAATTGGCGGAGGATATTTTATATGATGGGGCGACAAGCATGCTCATGTTGCATTTTCTTCAGGGGATGGAGGCCAAGAGAACGTTTCTTACCAGTCTTGCAGCAAGACTCAAACCGGGTGCCCCACTAATCATTGCGGCTGTTAATGCCGATCTTCGTTCACCTGCGTATCCTGTGATAATGCAAGCTTGGAAGGATCACATGCTGAGTGCTGGCGTCCTTCCTGAAGAGTGGGAGCACTTTGCTGCTTCCTTGGGCCGTGAATCCGATCCCATAACATCTGAAGAGATGACTCAGCTGCTTAACGAATGCGGTTTTTCACATATTACACGTTACTTCGGGGCGTTCTGGGTGGAGGGGTATTATGCAAGTCGAAACTAGCGTAAAGTCTGTGAAAGATCAGATCTGGGTGGTTGGTGGGTATGGCCAAGTGGGGCAGATGATATGTACTCAGATGGGACGTTTATTCCCGGGTAAAGTATGGGCAGCAGGTACACGTATGAACCGTGCGGAAGAATTCAGCCGATCCACGGGTGGTGCTGTGTTGCCGCTTCAACTGGATGTAACACGACCTGTAGAACTATCCATGTTACGGCCTGTGAAGCTGGTAATCATGTGTGTGGATCAGAGTGATACCCGGTTCGTTGAATCCTGCGCACAAGCCGGAACCGACTATATTGATATTTCTGCAAAATATGATTTTCTCGCTCAAGTTGAACAGCTGCACACCAAAATGCAACGTTCCAAATCGACCGCGATACTCAGCGTTGGATTATCACCCGGAGTGACTAATTTGCTTGTGCGCGAAGCGACCATGCATATGGATCAGGTGGAGGAAGCAGACATTACCGTAATGCTGGGACTTGGAGAGAAGCACGGAAAAGCTGCCGTAGAGTGGACCGTTGATCAGATGAATGCCACCTACCAGGTGATGCAAAAAGGCAAGCCTGCTGAGGTACAAAGTTTCGGAGATGGGAAAAGGATTGATTTTGGAGCAGAACTGGGGAACCGGAAGGCATACCGATTTAACTTTTCGGATCAGCACGTGGTTGCTCGAACGTTACGTATTCCAACCGTATCTACCAGACTCTGTCTGGACTCCCGTTGGATCACGACAACCATGGCAATCTCCAAACGTGCAGGGTTGTTTTCGTTGCTCCGCATCCCGTCTATTCGCAATGGAACAGTCAAGGCATTTGGCCTTATTCCCGGAGGAGAGCCAATGTATGCGGTCAAGGTTGATGCCGTAGGTTGGGAAAATGGTGAACAAGTCCGCGTCGAACAACTGCTTGTTGGCGACAAGGAAGCAGATGCAACAGCGGCCGTGGCAGCAGCGGTGGCCGAACGCGTATATAGAACAGAGTCAGAGTTACCTCATGGTGTGTTTCATATTGAACAGTGTCTCTCTTTGCAGGACATTCAGGATGCACTTCCTACACCGCTAAGCGTGACGACCAAGATCACCTAGTTTCAAGTTCTTTTGCTGGTACCCTCTGATCTGCTATGATGTAACAATAATCATGACATGAATGGAGGGAGATCATGAACTGCGTTGCTGTATTACCTTATTACAAAGTACAGAGAGAAGTGACGGGTCTCGCCCAAGAGATTGAGATGAATGCCCGCTCCATGATTCTGTATTCAGATAAAATTGTGACCAAATACCGCGAGTTCAACATCACGGAAGTGTTTGACATGTCATTTCGCCGTATGGGTGACAAAGGTGGATTTTTCTATCTGCATACGAGCACAGGAGTATATCCGTATATGGTCGAAATCGATCCTAAACCCTTTATACAAAGTTTCAGAAAGATGACGAACCAAAAATTAAAATGACTTGACCTTGCCGTTACGTAAAGGCTTACCCTCGGATATGGAAGGAACGATAACCAATCCAGAGGAGCCGTGAATGTAATGAGTGTATTGATTCAGCAAGCTACGATCCTAACGATGAAAGATGCCGAGGCCCCCTTTATGGGGGATATTCGTATTGAAGGAGATCGCATTGTACATATTGCGAACCACATTCCTCCTCAGCCTGAAGATGAGATTATCGATGGACGCAATAAGGTTGCCATGCCGGGACTGATAAATGCCCACCAACATACACCGATGAGTCTGCTCCGGGGATTCTCGGACGATCTGAAGCTGATGGACTGGCTTGAACGCAAAATGCTGCCTGCCGAAGCACGGATGAACCCGGAAGACATCTATTGGGGTGCCACGCTATCCATCGCCGAGATGATCCGTTCGGGTACCACTGCTTTTGCGGATATGTATATCCATATGAATGAGATTGCAGAAGCGGTTAAGCAAACGGGTATGCGGGCATCGCTTACACGTGGGATGGTATTCATGGAGGATGATGGGGGACGTAGATTGCAGGAGGCGATCGATCTTGTGCAACGCTGGTCTGGAGCGGCCGATGGGCGAATTACAACCATGTATGGACCCCACTCCCCCTATACATGTCCTGTAGAGCCGCTACGTGAAGTCATCGCTCTGGCTGTCGCGGAGGATATCCCTCTGCATATTCATCTGGCTGAGACGAAGGAAGAGGTCGTGAAGATTCGCGAGCGCTATGGCATGACACCGACAGAGTATTTGGAAGAGGCGGGTATGTTCGAACAGGCGCATGTGCTGCTTGCACATGGTGTGCACCTCAATCGAAGGGACATTGGTAGATTGAAGGGCATGCGCGGCGGTGTAGCACACAATCCGGTCAGCAATCTGAAGCTGGGATGTGGAATTGCTCCAATTACCGAGATGTTGGCCCAGGGAATTAACGTGGGAATCGGAACGGATGGAGCGGGAAGTGCCACAACCGTGGATATGTTCGAGGAGATCAAAGCCGCGACCTGGCTGCAAAAGCTGGACTATGGTGATCCCACTCGCTTGCCAGCTAAGGACGTTCTACACATGGCTACACGCGGAAGTGCTAATCTGCTTGGCCTTCAGCATGAAGTGGGTGTGCTGGAAGAAGGGCGCAAAGCCGATCTGATCCTGATCGATCTGGCGAAACCACATCTTCAACCGGTACACGAAATAGAATCGTTACTGGCTTACAGTGTAAATGGGGCAGACGTGGACACCACGATAGTGAACGGCCAGATCCTCATGAGAGGCAGAAAGCTGCTCACGATCGATGAGGATGAACTTTACCGTGAGGTGAAGGTTAGGGCCAAGCGGGTTGTTGAGGGAATTTAATTTTTAGAGGTAGCGATAGCGCTAAAGTACAGGCATGGGCAGCTGAGCCGGTTGCATCGGCGATTGTGAAAAGGCTGCTGGCAAAAGCCGGATTAATCTATCAAATTTCTGGACACCTACACTTACTTGAGATGATTTATTTCAAGCAAGCTGTAGGTGTTTTTTTGTATATAGTTCTTTTGAACAACCTCTTATAGGTGCAATGGTCCAGTTCATTATCAGTTCATACTGATTTGTTACGATATGAACATCAAATAGATAGATATTGTGCATGATCAGGAGAGGAAGAGATCCATATGAAAATACTAGAAGTTAAAAATGTGAAGAAATCATACACCTTATATGGAAAAGAAAGAGTTCCGGTACTCCACGGTTTGAACTTAAGTTTTGAGACAGGGGAATTTGTCTCGATCCTTGGCGAATCTGGCTGCGGTAAGTCGACACTGATGAATATCATTGGTGGCATGGACTCCGATTATGAAGGGGATGTCGTTGTTCGTGGCAAGAACTTAAGTGCCATGACAGAGAAGGAAATGGATGATTATCGGAAGAATAATATCGGCTTTGTCTTTCAAAACTTCAATCTGATCCCACATCTGTCTGTCCTCGAAAATGTTACCATTGCGATGCAAATGACGGATACGAATGAGAAGGAACGGAACCAACGTGCCGTTGATATATTGACGGAGGTCGGACTGAAGGATCACCTGAACAAACGTCCGAATCAGCTGTCCGGGGGTCAGAAGCAACGGGTTTCCATTGCACGGGCTTTGTCCAACAATCCGGATATTATTCTTGCAGATGAACCGACGGGTGCTCTGGATAGGGAGAACGGAGATCAAATCCTCGCTCTGCTCGAGAGCATAGCTAAAAAGGGAATGCTGGTGATTGCAGTAACTCACTCGCAGAAAGTCGCGGACTCAGGTACACGTATTGTGAAGGTTGAAGAGGGGCGTATTAGTGATGATATTCACCTGAAAGATCCTTCTACGGCTGTTTACGAGAGTGGTCAGGATTCTTCCCGGAGCCTGAGCTTGCTTGCTTCATTCAAGATGGCACTTAAAAATATGAAACTTAACGGCAAGCGTAATGTTCTGGTCGCTTTGGGTGGATCTATAGGTATATTAAGTGTACTCCTGATGCTCTCCTTGGGGAATGGAATAACGACGTATATGAATGACGAAATCAATTCAAGTATGGACCCTTTGCTTGTGGATATAACGAAGCCGAGTGAAGAAGCCAAGGACATGCAAGGCCCTGAGGCCTTGATGGCACCAGGTGAACCGTTCACAGAAGCTGATATTGAGACGATTCGCAATTTTCCTAATGTGGATTATGTAGAGACGATCACGACCATTACAGGCAAATCCACGATGGTGAATGAAGAACAAAGTGTGGGACTCACACAGCTAACAACGTTAACGGATGCTTTTGATCCAGCAATGATGACAACGGGTGTTCTGCCGGTAGAAAATCAGATGTTGTTACCTCTGGATACGGCGAAACAATTAAGCGGAAATGACCAGGCTGAATCGATGATCGGCAAGTCTGTGTTTCTATATATCAATGAGATGGATGGCAATAATAAACCAGTAACTTTGGAGAAAGAAGTAACTATTTCCGGGGTCTATGAAGCAGCAGATCAACGATCTCCAATGCAACAATCCCCAGGATACATTTCATCAGAGACGTTGGAGCAAATGTATATGGACAAAGGAATAACGATCGGGCCAATTCAGGTTAACGCCTATGCAACTGATATGAAATATGTAAATGATATCAATGAAGCTGCTGTTGATGCTGGCTTCGCAGGCTCTCAAATGGCCAAGGTCATGGAGAATATCACGACATATGTAAGTATGGCTTCCATTGTACTCGCTGGTATTGCAGGCATTTCGTTGATCGTATCCGGTATCATGATATTGGTTGTACTCTATATTAGCGTCGTGGAACGGACGAAGGAGATCGGAATTCTTCGGGCGATTGGAGCGAGAAAGAAAGATATCAAGCGAATATTCTTCTCCGAATCTGCTTTATTAGGCGTATTTAGTGGCATTATTGCGGTAATCTTTGCAGTGATCATTAGTTATGTGTTAAATATTCTATTGGACAATGCATTTGGAGCAAAACTCATTAATCTCTCGGGATATTATATCTTGTTCGGTATCGTGGTAAGTACAGCGATTAGTATCATTGCCGGTTTGATGCCATCATCAAAAGCTGCGAAGCTGGACCCGATGGAATCCTTACGATACGAATAAAACCGATGACGGAAAGGATAATGGATACATGAACACGATTCTGGTGGTGGACGATGATTCCCATATCCGCAAATTAATCCGAATCTATCTTGAAAAGAATCAATTTTCCGTGCTGGAAGCACCAGATGGTCAAGAGGCGTTAGATATCCTCTCTCATACGAAAGTTGATCTGGCGATTGTGGATGTGATGATGCCCCGAATAGACGGCATTGAACTGACGGAAGATATCCGATCTTACCTGGATATTCCCATCCTGATGGTGACTGCCAAGGGAGAATCCAAGGACAAAGTCAGAGGATTTAATGCAGGATCAGACGATTACCTCGTTAAACCTTTTGATCCAGTGGAATTAATCCTGCGTGTGAAATCGTTACTAAAACGATATAACAAAAGTGCATCGAACATCATTCAGATCGGCGGTGTAACCATTGATTTGAGCAATCTTATGGTCAGTGCCGACGGACGAACCATCGAATTGAAAAAGAAGGAATGTGAATTGTTATTTTCTCTGGCAAGCTCGCCAGGGAAAATATTCACACGTACACAGCTTATTGATGATATATGGGGCATGGATTATGAAGGTGATGAGCGTACGGTTGACGTACATGTCAAACGTTTAAGAGAACGGCTGGAACCTGTTCCTGAACTATCGATCTCGACGATCAGAGGTCTTGGATATCGGCTGGAGCGAGCATGAATATATTGAGGAAAAGCCTGCGACTTCGAATCGTAGCCACGTTTATCGGGATTGTTCTGGTGAGTTTGATTCTCTCCTTTATGCTGAATAGCGGGTCCCAGGAGAAGACGCCGAATCGTTTTATGGTTACTTTTGCCGAAGACATCGCTACACTGATTAACCTGATCGATGATCCGGAAAAAGTGAAATCAAGCATGGATATCTTTGCCCGGTACGGCTTGAACATCACTCCCGTGAATGAACAAAGTGAAGTGTTATCTTCCTTGCCAGAGGACAAAGTTCATTCGTTATTTGAGGAGGGTACAACCGATGCTATGTTTCTATCGAGTAAAGATGGCATCGCGACCATAGGTGTTCCCGGAACAAACGAGGGGATAGGCACATTTCTGATTCAAAGCGATTTTTCCTCTCTTTTTCATACGCTGCGAAACACCCTCTTAACCTCATTGTTAACGGTTCTGATCATTGGGAGTTTATTAATCCTGTTCATGTCAGGGTTCATTGTGAAACCGATTAAGAGGTTAACCGTTGCTGCGAAGGAGATGTCATCCGGGGATCTTTCGGTGCGGTTAAAACATAATAACCAGGATGAGTTCGGCGAACTGATGGAGAGCTTTAATCATATGGCCAGTGAGTTGCAGAAAATCGATTCTGTTCGTGATGACTTTGTCAGTAACGTTTCTCATGAAATGCAGTCTCCACTGACATCGATTAGAGGGTTTACCAGAGCGCTGAAAGACGGCGTTATTCCACTAGAAGAGCAGAAAGAGCATCTGGATATCATCTATGAGGAAACGCTGCGCTTATCGAGGCTCAGTGATAATCTTCTTCGGCTAGCCTCGCTAGATTCGGAGCATCATCCGGTTCATCTCACCACATTCCAATTAGATGAACAATTAAGAAGGACGATCCTATTGGCGGAGCCTCAGTGGGCGCCGAAGGACATACAGATCGAACTGGACTTGTTGCCCTGCGAGATCACAGTGGACAAAGATTTGTTTGATCAGGTCTGGCAGAATTTAATAAACAATGCGATCAAGTACACCGGTTCACAGGGTACCATTCATGTCGAGATTGAGACGTCATCTTCATTCGTGAAGGTGCTGATTAGAGATTCTGGACAAGGCATACCTGATGACGCCCTTCCGTATATCTTTGATCGATTTTATATGGTGGACAAAGCACGAAGCAGCTCGCTTCGAGGTAACGGATTAGGGTTATCCATTGTCATTAAAATTCTGAAATTGCATCAATGTACAATTGATGTCGAGAGTGAAGTAGGAAAAGGTACGCAGTTTATTGTCACGATCCCCAGATCGGTCATTACACCTTAAGGCAAACCGGAATAGAGAGCAGCAATATGGAAATAATCAATCGGTCTCTGTGAATTCAGGGTTCAGATGGTTTTCATATTGCTTTTTTGATATTTGTCCAAGTGATAGATTTTATATATAGTTTTGTTTAGCGACGGATCATTTGATAATATAGAAGAGACGTTATGTGAATCTATGAACTTAATCAAATTTAATCATATAGAGAATGGAGCCATTCAATGAAATATCGCAATATGGAAGATTGTATTAACGATCTGGAGCAGCATGGTCATTTGATTCGGGTCAAAGAAGAGGTTGATCCTCATCTGGAGATGGCAGCGATCCATATGAAAGTGCACGAGGCTAAAGGCCCGGCTTTGTTATTCGAAAATGTAAAAGGCTCGAAGTTCCAGGCCGTATCGAATCTGTTCGGCACGGTGGAACGAAGCAAATTCATGTTCCGCGGTACGCTCGAAGGCGTACAACGAGTCATGGCTGTTCGTGACGATCCCATGAAGGCGCTTAAGACACCATTGCAGCATGTCCGCACAGGTCTTGCTGCATGGCAAGCTTTGCCGAAACAGAAATCTATTAGTCTACCCGTGTCTGCTCAAGAGATTCAAATCTCGGACCTGCCGCTAATCAAGCACTGGCCGATGGACGGTGGGGCATTTGTGACGCTACCACAGGTTTATTCGGAAGATCCGGACAAACCAGGAATCATGAATTCAAACTTGGGGATGTACCGGGTTCAACTGGATGGCAATGATTTTGAAATGAACAAGGAAATAGGATTGCACTATCAGATTCATCGCGGAATCGGTATACATCAAGCCAAGGCGGTCAAAAAGGGAGAACCACTAAAAGTCAGTATTTTCATCGGGGGTCCACCCGCACATACACTCTCCGCGGTTATGCCTTTGCCTGAAGGACTCAGTGAGATGACATTTGCCGGCCTGCTCGCTGGACGTCGCTTCCGGTACAGTTACAAGGATGGATATTGCATCAGCAATGATGCTGATTTTGTCATTACCGGTGATATCTACCCAGGCGAGACGAAGCCTGAAGGCCCGTTTGGTGATCACTTGGGATACTACAGCCTGACGCATGAATTCCCGCTAATGCGAGTGCATAAAGTCTATGCCAAACCTAATGCCATCTGGCCGTTTACGGTTGTGGGTCGTCCACCGCAAGAGGATACAGCGTTTGGTGATTTGATACATGAGATTACAGGAGACGCGATCAAACAGGAGATTCCGGGCGTCAAAGAAGTGCATGCAGTCGATGCAGCCGGAGTGCATCCGTTGCTGTTCGCTATTGGTAGTGAACGTTACACGCCTTATCAGGCCGTGAAGCAGCCGACAGAGTTGCTTACGATTGCCAATCGCATTTTGGGTACGGGTCAGCTCAGTCTGGCGAAGTACCTGTTTATTACTGCTGAGGATCAACAGCCCTTGGACACCCATAAGGAAGTTGAATTCCTGACCTATATCTTGGAGCGCATGGATATGCAGCGGGATATTCATTTCTATACACATACGACGATTGATACACTGGATTACTCGGGTACCGGGCTGAACAGCGGCAGCAAGGTTGTTTTTGCAGCGTATGGCGACAAGGTTCGGGACCTGTGCACGGATGTGCCAGAGTCTTTGAAGAACATTCGCGGTTATGAAAATCCGCAGCTCATCATGCCAGGGATTGTTTCGATTCAGACATCGGCTTTCACAAGTTATGAGGATACAGCACAGGAGATCAAGGCATTCACATCTCTATTGAAGGAGCAGGGAGGTCTGGACTCATGTCCGATGATCATTCTCTGTGATGACAGTTCGTTCCTGAGTGCTAACCTCAGCAACTTCTTGTGGGCAACGTTTACCCGCAGCAACCCTTCACATGACATGTATGGAGTGAATAGCGGGTATGACCACAAACACTGGGGCTGTGATCAGATTATTATTGATGCGCGCACCAAACCGCACCAGGCACCGCCGCTGATCCCCGATGCTTCGGTGGAGAAGAGTATTGAACGTTTATTTGTTAAAGGAGCAAGTCTGGAATCAATTAAAATCTAATTTGGGATGTTGTAAGAAGTTCAAACGGAAGGGTTTGGACTTCTTTTGCTTACTCTGATCCAGCCAATAGACACCAAAAAGTGTCTACATGTTCAAAACCGGGACTAATTTGGATACAGGAGTGAGGATAAAGTCTTATACGTTCGTATTTACCTTCGCGATTAAGGTCGTTTGAACTATGTATGAAATGAAGAATTATAACGATATAAAGAAGTATAGGTATTTTTGTGGACCCGATCCATTGGGTGCTGTTACTATAATGAATTGTTCAGGGGGAATACCGATTTGAGAATCCATATTATGAACCTGCAAGACGGAGACCGTCTGACTGCAGATACATTCAGCGATGCAGGATTACACGTTCTCGGGAAGGGGACTGTAATTAAAAGTGAGGATATCTCCTTGCTCATGCAGCACCGTGTAGATTATGTAGATATTGAATCACGCGAAGAGGAAATTACTGAGGCCGAGTTTTTTGCTGCAGCGGCAAAGCATGCTTCCGGGTTAACCACAAGCGCCAAGGAAGAGCCGCCTGAAGAAGAGATGAAGTCCCAATTTATTCAGACAGTACATAATTATCAAAATGCTTTTCTCGAAGCTCTGACCGTTGGCAAGTTCAACGCGACCATGGTGGATGATGCACTGCAACCGATGGTTGAGGGACTGGATGAGCAGAAAGATGTGGTTCATCTCCTGATGATGCTGGAGCGGGATGACGTGAATAACTATACACATTCAATCCAGGTAGGATTGTTGTCCTTCTACCTCGCGAACTGGCTTGGGTATTCTCAGAAGGAAAGTTATCAGATTAGTCGTGGTGGCTATCTGCATGACATCGGAAAGTGCAAAGTATCCCACCGGATCCGTAACAAGACAGAACCGTTGACGGCTGATGAGCAGCTTGAAATGCAACGTCATACGATCTATGGCCATGATATTATCAAAAATTCCATGACGGATGAAGCGACGGCATTGGTTGCCCTGCAGCATCACGAGCGGGAAGATGGTTCCGGTTATCCGATGCAATTAAAAAAAGAAGAGATTCATCCCTACACCCAGATTGTATCTGTAGCCGATATCTATATTGGCATGAGATCCGGGAATCACGGAGGCAGCAATCCGAACCTGATCAACAACCTTAGAGATATCTATGGTATGGGATTTGGTAAATTGAACGAAAAGCCGGTTCAGGCATTAATGCAACATTTGCTTCCTAATTTCATTGGGAAACAGGTTCTGCTCAGCAACGGAGAAAAAGGTGTTATTGTCATGAACAATACATCTGATATTTTCAAACCGCTCATCAAAGTAGAGTCTGAGGAATATCGTGATCTCTCCAAAGAGCGTACACTTGCCATTGATGAATTACTTATTTGATCTAAATATTATCTGTATTCCTTACTTATATTGAGAACGGGCCTCCTGCACTAAGACAGGGGACCCGTTTTTTGTTGCATCATCCATGATGTGTTGTTCAAGCAAAAAAGCAGGCGTATACTTTGCAAAGATCATATTTTTCCTATGGGAGCGATTGCCATGATTGAAGTAACAACCGAGATTACGATACATGCCTCGATTGAACGGTGCTTCGACGCTGCCCGGGACATTGATGTACATACTCAGACCGTCTGGAAACATACGAGAGAGCGAGCAGTCGCAGGAGTAACAACAGGAAGAATTGGAGCAGGGGATACAGTTACATTTCAGGCTACTCATTTTGGTGTCAGACAGAAGCTGAAGTCCCGTATTGTGCAGTTTGAACGACCTTTCCTCTTTGTGGATCAGATGGAGAAAGGGGCTTTCAAGAGTATGCGACATGAACATCATTTCAGCGTAATTGGAGATCAGATGACTTTCATGAGAGATACACTTCGATTCGAAGCTCCACTTGGATTGCTGGGATGGGCAACCGAACGACTTGTGTTAAAGAGATACATGAAGGCATTTCTGGAGAGCCGCAATCGTAAGCTCAAAGAGATGCTTGAACAGCATCCAGATTGATTGGATAAGGGAGAGGTGATTTTTGATGGATAATGAATACTTTGTAGGTTGGGGGACACTTGCCTTGATAAATGCCGGACTGGCTCAGGGAAAAAACAGAAGTGGTCGGAACTGGTTTCTGATTTCCCTGTTGTTTGGTCCGTTAGCAACCCTTTTTATAGTTGTCTGGAATAAGTTGGACTAATTCCGATGCATATAACGATCGATCATCCAGAACAGAAGGGCCGCTGCACTAACACCAGCACCTAACCAGCATACAGCTGTCCACCCCGCCCATGCATATACCTGTGTAGAGGCAATCGAGCCGGTCGCACTGCCGATGGAATAAAAGATCATATAAGCTGCCGTCAGGCGGCTCTGTGCTTCAGGACGAACTTCGTAGATCAGGGTCTGGTTGGTCACATGTATTGCTTGAACGGCGAGATCGAGAAGGATAACACCCAGGATCAGGAACCATAGAGATTGATGGACATAACCGATGGGCAGCCAGGACAAGAGTAGAATGACAAGAGAGATACCCGTTGTTTTTTGCCCAAGGCCCCGATCAGCGAGCTTACCTGCACGGGCAGCAGCCAGTGCTCCAGCCGCTCCTGCGAGACCGAATGCACCTATGACCGTATGAGACAGGGACAGTGGAGGGCTACTTAGTGGCAGAACCATGGAAGTCCATAAGATGCTGAAGGCTGTAAAAATGAGCATGGCCAGTACACCGCGTACTCGTAATACAGGCAACTCACGGTACAGTAGCAAGACAGATCTGAGTAATTGGAAGTAACTTTGTTTCATTCGTTGGGGTTGCTGCCTTGGGAGAACAAGGAAAAGGGCAAGAATGCCGAGTAAGGTAAGACTGGCAGAGAAGAGATATACCGATCTCCAGCCGAGCCAATCGTTCAGCGTACCTGCAACAGTTCGTGCAAGTAAAATGCCGATGACGATTCCGCTGGTTACCTGTCCGACAATGCGGCCACGTTCTGAAGGGGCTGCCAAGTATGCAGCAAAGGCAACCAATGTTTGCGTAATGACGGCTAATAAACCAACGACCGCCATCCCCATGAACAACAGGGAACTGGACTGTGCGGTTCCTACAATAACCAGTGCAAGCACGGATAAGAGCATTTGAATAATGATCAGCTTGCGGCGGTTCAAGAGGTCACCAAGTGGAACGAGAAGAAACAGCCCCAGGGCATAACATATTTGAGTTACTGTAATGACAATGCCTATGGAGGATGGAGAGATGCCGAATTCCTGGGCGATGGAGTCCAACAAAGGCTGAGCATAATAGATATTGGCCACCGCGAGTCCGCTGCACACGGCAAAGAGTAGAGCAACTAACTGTGACATGGCAGGACGATCTTTGTTGGATAACTGTGCATTTGGAGAAGAAGTTTGCATAAATGGTTTTCCCTTTCTATTTTGTACCGATTGGTATGATATGTTTCCGCATAACCATACTTTATTTGCTTGAACTCTGTCAACAGAGATTTAGGGGAGTTTGAAAATTCGTTAATGTTACTTTGTAGCTGAAAATATTTACTACTCTGTTAATTAGCTTTGACTTCTTACTTGAGATGAGATTACAATATAATAAATACTGATCGATACATAAAGAGGTGGATTGTATGGTTAGACAACGGGAATTTGATACGGATAAAGCACTTGATGCAGCGATGCATACGTTTTGGGATAAGGGGTTCGAAGCGGCATCGTTGAGTGATTTGACGACTGCAATGGGCATCCAACGCCCCAGTCTATATGCAGCCTTTGGGGATAAAAAGGAATTATTCGAAACAGCGCTACGACGGTATACTACTCAGCATGCGGCTCAAGTCAGAGCCAGACTTCAACAGGGCACCTCCGTGCGAGAAGCCTTTCGTGGACTGTTTGAACATATTGGAGCAGAGGGAAGTGTGACCGAGCCCAGTCACGGCTGTTTTTGCATTAATACGATGGTTGAACTGGCTCCGCATGATCCCAAATTCGCTGTTCTTACACGTGAGCATCAGATGTATCTGGGTGTTCTTTTCAAGGAAACGATAGAACGAGGGCAACAGAGCGGGGAGTTGTCTACTGACATGAACGCGAATGCGGTCGCACAGTCTCTAGTTGTATCCATGATTGGATTAACTGTATTGATGAAATCGGGGCCTGAGCGTTTGTTTGTAGAGCAGAGCATCCAGGTTACGCTGTCTTTGCTGAATTAATAGGGGAATGATCCTGTTTAAAGTGATGCAGAGTAATTCACTAAACGAAGGTTATGGAAGTTGCACCCCTTCTCTTATCTGTGTCTGATGGCATTGGGCAGGCTAAGCCGAAGTTGCTACAATATATATATTGAACTTAACATTTACACAAACGGAGAGGACAGAAATAAGCTGAGGAAGCGGAGCTAAAAGCTATCTGAAAGAAAGCTACATCGGAAGCATATGCCTCGCCTTTATCCCCGGAATTTCCCTCTAGAAAATGAAATGAAAAAAATCTGGGGATAACAGCGATCAGAGGGTTGTTCTGTCATTGGAGTAACTAGTGTAAATATTCTTTAGTTTAATTTATTTGGTTAAGAATGGAGCAGATATAGGAGGAGATCAGGAATGGATACGAAGTTGCGCTGTGCCGTTTTGGATGATTATCAGAACGTCGCTCTGACGTCAGCGGACTGGAGTCCGTTGATGGATCGGGTAGAGATTCAGACATTCAATAACTATATGGGCTCAGAAGAAAAAGTCATTCAGGAATTGCAGGATTTCGATATGGTGATCCTCATGCGGGAACGTACTCCGTTTCCGGAGAAGGTCATTTCTCAGCTTCCCCGGCTGAAACTTCTGATTACAAGTGGTATGCACAATGCGTCCATAGACCTCTGGGCTGCAGAGCAGCATGGAGTCATTGTGTGTGGAACGGAGGGAAGCTCCAATCCGCCAACAGAACTTACCTGGGCTCTTATTCTGGGACTGTCCAGACAGCTGGTAACGGAAAATAATGCACTTCGCTCCAATCGAAACTGGCAGAGCACTGTAGGCTTTGATCTGCATGGAAGAACACTAGGATTGCTCGGTTTGGGCAAAATAGGTACCCGTATGGCTGAGATTGCACAAGCATTCGGCATGAATGTGATAGCCTGGAGCGAGAATCTGACACCAGAAAAAGCCGAAAAACATGGTGTGATCTGGTCCGAGACCAAGGAGCAACTCCTTGCACAGAGCGATATCATATCCATTCATCTGGTATTAAGTGATCGTACGCGGAATCTGATCGGACAAGCCGAATTTCAACAAATGAAATCTAGTGCCCTATTCATCAATACGTCACGAGCGGGCATTGTCGATCAGGAAGCTATGGTGGAGGCATTGCAGATTGGTGTGATTGCTGGCGCAGGTCTGGATGTATATGAGCAGGAACCGCTACCGGTTAACCATGTGATGCGAACATTGCCCAACGTCCTGGCAACACCGCATCTGGGTTATGTGACTCGTGGCAATTATGAGATCTATTATAACCACACCGTAGAAAATATAGAGATGTTTCTGAAGGGAACACCGATCAGGCAACTGCTCCCTTAGATAAACGTGTGCTGAATAACGACTCGCCTATAAGTGATATGAACTCAACAACAAATAAGGTGTTGCCCAGGAAAGGATTATCCCTGAGCAACACCTTTTTAGTGTATCCGTATAGAGAAGAACTGCAGAGATTGCGACAGCCGTAGCTGTAAAGTATTCCATCCTACTCACCAAGTTTACTTGTGTGGTCCTGGGGAAGAAGAACGGATCGTGGTAACACTTGATTCACGAACAATTAAGCGCGGTTCAAATTGAATGTGTTCGTAATCACTCGTGCTCATTTCCCGAATTCGTTTTAACAACAGCTCAGTAGCGAGCCTGGCGACTTCCTCCCCCATGATGGACACAGAACTAATCTGTGGAGACGAGACAGTGGTCCATTGATTATTATCCACGCCTACCACAGCCACATCCTCGGGTACACGAATCCCTAACTCCTTGAAGCGATTAACCAACCCGATGGCGACCATGTCATTAATGGCATAGACTGCATCTGGCATATGCGTTAGTCCGTAGAAATAATCTGCAGCATTGGCACCGGTATTCAAGGAAAAGTCCTCACCGAAGTAAACGAGCGAGATGTCCACGTGGCCTACGGCTTGCTCATATGCACGGAAGCGTTCTTCAATAATGTCCTTCGGTGCTCCGGCATATGCGATTCGAGTCCGGCCGATTTTGAACAGATGTTCCATCACCAATTTGCCTTCAGGTTGAGACAGAGAGACGATATCTGCCTTCATGCCCGGTTCCAGTTTCTTCCCGTAATTAATCATGGAGATGGGAAGAGGGGCTTTATCAATCAGCCCGGGCAACGTTTTGGGATACGCCAGAGGCATGAAGATCAGTCCATCCACATGCAGTTTTTTCACATTACGAATGGTTTCCAGCTCGGTTCGAGCATTGCCGGCCGTATTGATCTGCACAACATGGTATCCATGCTGCTTCGCGGTTTGCTCCACTGACCAGGAGATTTCCGGAATGATGGCGTTACGTATGTCGGGTACAACGAGTGCGATCTGGTGCGTTTGCCGAATTTTCAGACTCTGAGCGGAGGTGTTGGGTACAAACCCAAGTTCTTCAATAGCCTGCATCACCTTATCTCGCGTTTTACTGCTAATGCCTTCTGAATTATTAATAGCCCGGGATACGGTAGCGATGCCCACGCCAGCACGTTCGGCCACGTCCTTGATCGTAAGTTTCTGATCTTTACTCAATGTATGGTTACCTCACTTAATCGGAAACGATTCCGGATTTTTGGGATATGTATGAATTCGCTGATAAATATATAACTTGATTATAACATTTGAGCAATGAAGTATCTCGCGTAAGGAGCAGATTCATGTTGGAGCCTATTGAGTTAAACATTAGTATTCTATATTAAGCTCGATATGATCACGAAATAGACATATTAGTGGAGAAATATGTTTGACAGCGTATCTAAAATGTGACATATTTAATTTACGGAAACGTTTCCGATTATATCACAAATTATGATCTGGGAGATGAAATGAATGAAAGCATTACGTTGGCATGGAGTCAAAGATTTACGTCTCGAAAATATTAATGAACCTCAGCCTGAAGAAGGAAAGGTCAAAATAAAAGTGGAATGGTGCGGTATCTGCGGTAGTGATTTGCACGAGTACACAGCAGGTCCAATCTTCATTCCCGCTCAAGCACCGCATCCGCTAACAGGGGAACAAGCGCCTATAGTTATGGGGCATGAATTCTCAGGACAGGTGGTTGAAGTAGGGGAAGGTGTTACACGTTTCAAGGCGGGCGATCGTGTTGTGGTAGAACCCATCTATGCATGTGGACACTGCGAAGCTTGTAAACAGGGCAGATACAATCTGTGCGATCAGATGGGTTTCCTTGGACTCGCTGGAGGCGGAGGAGGATTCTCCGAGTATGTAACTGCTGCAGAAAACATGGTACATGCCATTCCGGATTCAATCTCGTATGAGCAAGGTGCGTTGGTTGAACCTTCAGCTGTAGCACTTCACGCTGTGCGCCAAAGCAAGCTGAAAGTGGGAGATACGGCAGCCGTGTTTGGCGCAGGCCCAATTGGACTACTGGTCATCGAAGCGCTTAAAGCTTCGGGAGCGTCGGATATTTATGTGGTGGAGTTATCGGATGAACGGAAAGCAAAAGCTGAAGAGCTCGGTGCCATTGTGATTGATCCAATGCATTTTAATGTCGTGGAAGAGATCCATCAACGTACACAAGGTGGCGTTAACGTAGCCTATGAAGTGACCGGTGTTCCACGTGTTCTGCAACAAGCCATCGATTCGACACGTATTGGTGGAGAGTTGATGATCGTCAGTATTTTTGAACAGGAAGCGCCGATTCACCCGAACTCAATTGTCATGAAAGAACGTACAGTTAATGGCATTATTGGTTATCGCGATGTGTTCCCGGCGGTTATCAGTCTGATGGATAAAGGTTTCTTCCCGGCTGACAAGCTGGTGACCAAACGAATATCGTTGGATGAAGTGGTAGAGCATGGATTTGAAGCACTGTTGAAAGAGAAAAATCAGGTTAAGATTTTGGTAAAAGCTGAATAGAAATCACAGATAGTATGAACAAGTAGACAGCACATCAACCGACGTGATTGTCTACTTTTTTTGTATAAATAGGGCGGAATTTGTTGCATGTGCGGGTCGAATTACATAGTATAAAAAGATACAAATTGTATCATCTTGGTGTGAAGGTAATGATGATGAAAAAATGAAGGAGGAAGCGGACATGCAGAGACATACAAAATGGACAGCCGTAATTTTGACCATTGTTGCAGGAATGAGCTGGATGCTTATGGGGAACTCCAAGCCGAAAAACACCACCTCAACGAATCAACCCCCTGCGACGGAACGTGGGCTTGCCAAGGTGTCGAATGCACCGATCAGTTCAGCGGATGTAACAACGAAGATCGAACTGCTAGGCAGACCATTTACCAAAACACCATATGCTAATAACGTCTGGGACATGCAACTGTACAACGGCAAAATATATTTGGGCCACGGAAATAGCAGCAATCTGGGCGTAGCGCAGAATTCAGGCCCTATTCCAGTCATTTATTATGATACGGCGAATGCGAAATTCAAGACCCAGTCGGTGACTAACAGCAACCCGGGCATCTTGCCATCGACGAAGATGTATGTGGATGAGGAACAGATTGATATTTACAGAGTACTAAACGACAAGTTATATATTCCTGGCAATGATTCTGATAGTGAACAGTGGGAATTGGGCAACTTCTATCGTCTGGATGGAGAGGTGTGGACCAAATATCGCAATCTGCCGCTAGGTGTACACGTATACGATTTGGCTTCTTATCAGGGCAAGATGTTTGCCGCGCTGGGTACGGATTCCAAACCAACCATATTAATCTCTCATAACGAAGGTGAGACTTGGCAGAAATATGCGACCATTAATACGTTCGGCTTCCGGGCTTATACGATGTTCCAACTCAATGGAAAATTGTATGCTTCTGGCATGATGTATCCAGCCAATAAAATATGGAATGACAAAACCAATATCCTGGAGATTAACGAAAAGCTTGAGAAACGGGATGTTGTCATCTATGGTAGCAAAATGCTGCCAGGACTCACTTATCAAAAGGGTACGATTCCTTATAATAAAATAGGTAAAAATGTTAACTTCAATAACAAGTTGCTCTATATAGCGGGAGGCGTGTTCAATGATGGGCAGCTGCTGCCCAAATCCTTGAATGTCATGACTGACATTAATCAGGCAAGGCGAGTTATTCTTCCAGATGCCAAGGCTCTTCCTACGGATGTGTTGCTACGGGACGGCAAGGTGTATGTACTCACGTACACACGTCAAAGTGCCAATCTGTACATCAACCGGGTCTACCAATCAACGGATCTGACAACATGGAATGAGATTCTGCGCTTCAATCAAGATACGTATGCCAAGTCATTCGAAGAGAATGAAGGTGACTTCTACTTTGGTCTCGGTACAGACCCTGATGTGCTGTCTACTTCGTCAGGAAAATTACTTCGAGTGAACCGCAGTGATATCCCGATGAATGCTAATTAAATTGGAAGGAAGATTATGGATTATATACTATGCCACATCCACATTATTGGTGACCGGGAAAACATCTGAAGATGTAGTAGAGTGTGGGAAGACTGCTTCGGCAGCGTGCTCAAACAGAGACTGCCACAAGGTAGCTCTCTTTTTTGTCAATAAAATAAGTTTGAACGCCCAACTTCGAAAATTTGAAAATAAAATTAAGAGGCTATAAAATAGATAGAGAAATAACGTTAACCAGACAGCTGGATTACATCTGTTACTTTATACAAAAGCGTGTCGCATTTCGTGTAAATGCGGAGTTTCATACTTCCAATTGCAAAGGAGCAATATACCATGAACGTACCTTCAGCATTATTTAAACCCTTCACCTCGGACAAGCTAACATTGTCTAACCGAATCGTTATGGCACCCATGACACGAGGATTTTCACCAGAGGGCGTACCTGGACCAGAAGTTGTGGAATATTATCGCCGCAGAGCAGCAGGTGGAGTGGGACTTATCATTACGGAAGGTACAGGCATTAATCATCCGTCTTCGGTTAGTGGTGGGAGTATTCCATTGTTCCATGGTGAAGATTCTCTGCAAGGATGGGCTAACGTAGTGAAAGCAGTACATGAAGCGGGTGGCAAAATCATGCCACAATTGTGGCATGTGGGTACAGCGCGTCGTTCCGGCGACTTGCCTAATGCAGAAGCTGAGCCGGTAAGTCCGTCAGGTGTTAGCATGGCAGGTGAACCATCACGTGAACCATTAACGGAAGATGAGATTCAAGGTCTTGTTCAGGCCTTTGCCCAAGCGGTAGCAGATGCACAGCGAATCGGGTTTGATGGAATTGAGCTGCACGGAGCCCATGGATACCTGATTGACCAATTCTTCTGGGGGCAGACGAATCGACGGACGGACAAGTATGGTGGTGATTTGGTAAAGCGAACCCAATTTGCGGTTGAAGTGATTGAAGCTTGTCGTGCGGCAGTTGGTCCTGATTTTCCAATTGTGCTCCGGTTCTCCCAATGGAAGATGGGGAATTATGAAGCACGTCTGGTGGAGACGCCAGAACAATTGGAGGAATTCTTGGCGCCACTCAGTGCTGCTGGCGTAGATATATTCCATTGCTCTACACGCCGGTTCTGGCTACCGGAATTCGAAGGTTCCGAGCTGAACCTTGCCGGTTGGACGCAAAAAATAACGGGTAAACCAGCTATTTCGGTTGGATCGGTAGGTCTTGAAGCTGAATTTGTGGATAGAGCAACCGAGAACCAGGGAACAGGGGATGCCCATCTGGATCTATTGAATGAGAAGCTGGAGAATAATGAATTTGACTTGATTGCTTTGGGCCGCGTTCTGCTCAGTGATCCCGAATGGCCTGCCAAAGTTCGTGAAGGTCGTTCATCCGAAATCATTCCGTTTACAACTGAAGTGTTGAAAACACTCCGTTAATAGAAGAATAAGAACGTTTGGCGAAAGATGACCCAACCCTGAACGGCAACAATTTACAAAGAAAAATGAAACGAAAACGAACAAATGAGCCGCCTTTGGGCGGCTTTTTAATCTACCTATACTAATAATTTCAACATATGAAAAATTCACAACAGAAAAATATTTCGTGCACCGTTACTCCTTTCCATTGCCCCCATACATCGCACTCGCGCCGAGTCACAACAACATTAGGTTCCACATCGCAGTTCCCAAAGCAACCATTTTTTTCGCTGTAACTATATCTGCACTACGATTTAATTTCATACATGACTCATTTTGAAAATCCATCACCTTATGATAAGGTTATGCCTGAACCCATGGGTTGCCAAGACGACATTACATAAGGAGGATGAATATCCTTGCACAACTATAGGGACAACTCGAACAATAAACGAAGAATACCACTGCAGGTGCTGTGTCTTCTACTGGGAATCGTTCTGCTTTTATCCGCATGCGGCCAAGCTCAGAAACCTTCCTCCGCAACGGACTCGAATACCGGATCAAACACTGGCTCTAGCACAGGACAATCATCTTCATCGCCGGAGCAGAATACCGTTCCACCAAAGGAAGAAATACCAGAAGAACCCGATCCGGTGCAGGAACAGCTCAGTTCATTAACGTTAGAAGAGAAGATTGGGCAGATGATACTGGCCGGTGTTCAAGGGACAACGCTGGACGATCAGGCCAAACAGATGATTACAGAACAAAAAGTAGGGGGCATTATATTTTATGCCAATAATGTAACGACACTTGAGGGAACAGCCAAGTTTGTGCGATCCATTAAGGAAGCGAATCAGTCGAACCCGGTACCGATCTTCATGAGCGTAGATCAGGAGGGTGGTAAAGTCAGCCGTATGCCCGAAACGGTAGAGTCCATTCCTTCCAATGGAAAGGTAGGGCGGACGAAAGATAGCGCGCTTGCTAAAACGATGGGCGAATTGCTGGCCAGACAAGTTCAGCTTGTGGGCTTTAATGTGGACTTTGCTCCTGTGCTGGATGTGAACAGTAACCCGAAGAACCCGGTGATCGGAGATCGTTCATTCGGCAGCTCGGCAGAACTGGTGTCACGGATGGGGATTGCTGAGATGAAAGGTCTGCGAAGTGAAGGCATTATTCCGGTAGTGAAACATTTTCCGGGTCATGGTGATACGTCCGTGGACTCCCATCTTGATCTGCCTGTCGTGAACAAAACGGAAAAACAACTGTCCGAGCTGGAATGGATTCCATTCCAAGCCGCAGTGAAAGAGCAAGTGGAGGCGGTCATGGTTGCACACATTTTGTTCCCGAAGCTGGACCCGGATCATCCGGCATCCTTATCCGATGTCATTATTGATGAACATTTGCGTGGGAAGTTCAATTATGATGGTGTGGTCATCACAGATGACCTGAGTATGGGAGCCATCGCGAAGAACTTTAAGTTGGACGAAGCTGCTATAGCAACTGTTAAAGCAGGAAGTGACATTCTGTTGGTCGCTCACAGTTATGAGAGTGCCAAGACGATTTTTGATACACTCCGGAGTGCGGTGAAGTCAGGTGAGATCTCTGAGTCTCGAATTGATGAAAGTGTACGTCGTATCCTGACATTGAAGCAACAATACAAGTTATCGGATGATCAGAAAGCTTCCGGAGACCTGAAACAATTAAATGCAGATATTGTGGATTGGCGTAAGCAAATCGATGCTCGATAATCAATCCTGTGATATGATTTTGGCAGAGGTGAGACTCAACCATGTATACCATTATGATTATAGAGGACGATCCCAAGATTGCGGGATTATTGAAATCTCATATTGAGCGTTATGGAGACAGGGCCGTTCTGGCCGAGGATTTTGAGCGGATTGTACAGCAGTTTGAGCAGGTACAGCCGCATGTGGTGCTGCTGGATATCAATTTGCCCAGCTACGATGGTTTCTATTGGTGCCGCCAGATTCGTACACTGTCTACATGCCCAATTCTGTTTATATCCGCGCGGAGTGGAAAGATGGATCAGGTCATGGCTCTGGAGAATGGGGCGGATGATTATATCACGAAGCCATTTGAGCATGAGATTGTTATAGCCAAAATTCGTAGTCAGCTGCGCAGGGTATATGGGGATTACGCTGCACGTGACGAAGAACGCAAGGTGGAACTGGACGGCTTGGTCGTGTACTTGGAAAGACTGGAGATTCAGCTCGGTGATCGCAAAGTGCAGCTGACGAAGAAGGAAACCATTCTACTGGAAACGTTACTGCGCCGCAGTCCCAAGCTGGTGAGCAGAGAGACAATCTTGGAGAAGCTGTGGGATGACTCTTTTGTGGATGACAACACACTCAGCGTTAACGTTACTCGGGTGCGTAAGCGATTAGCCGAGCTTGGCATTACCGATGCACTGGAAACGGTCAGAGGTTCGGGTTATCGACTGAACAATAACTGGAAAGCCGCTTCTCCATCATGAGATTGTTTATACGAGAACATGTCGCTTTAACTTGTTGGGTTGTTGCCATCTTGTTCACCGTTGTTGCGGTGTTCTGGTATGACGGTTACAACGATTGGATCACGGCTGGTTATGCCGTAGCGCTGGGATTATTTTTGTACGTTGGATATTTGGTGTATCGTTATTATTCACATCGTTCTTTTTATGCCCGGATGTCACGATCGATGGATTCGCTGAAGGAGTTTGTACCATTGAACGAAACAAGTCCTTTATCACTGGCGCTGGAGAAGCTGCTGGATTCACAATACGGACAGTATCATGCTCATCTGCATCGGCTGGAACAGCGGCAGCAAGAATATCTAACGTTCATGAACCAGTGGGTACATCAGATGAAGACACCATTATCCGTCATTGAGTTGACCGTGGAAGATCAGGAGGATGACGATCCTCGGCTCATAAGCATTCGGGAGGAAGCGGACCAGATGAGACGAGGTTTGGAGACTGTGTTGTATGTGGCGCGGTTGGATACCTTCGAACAGGATTTTAGTGTTGAACCTGTGATACTGAAGACCGCTGGAGAAGAAGCGATCCATGAACTGAAGCGATTCTTCATCCGCAATCACGTCTATCCAGAGATGCATATAGAACCTTCGCTGGTTGTGCAATCCGATGCCAAGTGGATACGTTTCGTCCTGGTGCAGTTACTGTCCAATGCAATCAAATACTCCGCAGGCAGCGGGCAAAAGATCCATATGCGTGCGTATGAAGCGGAACGCTCCATCATGCTGGAAGTGCAGGATCAAGGTATCGGTATTCCGAAGTCTGATCTGAATCGGGTATTCCAGCCTTTCTTCACCGGGGAGAACGGGCGGCATTTCAAGGAGTCCACAGGCATGGGGCTGTATATTGCAAAAGAAGTATTGACGCGAATGAATCATCGGATCGATCTTGAATCCGTGTACGGTGAAGGAACGACCGTCCGAATTACATTCAACTCCTGAGAGGCAGGTTGAGGATAAGATTGGACGTGAGCTGTGTATTTTTGTTGAAGAAGTGTGAGTGGAGTATGATTTACAGTGTAAGTGTAAGTATAGACGTCTATTGCCTGGTCGGGGCAGAGACGTCTTTTTTGGTTACCATGATGTAACCTTACAACATTGTCATGTTGATGAAAGGTTAAACCATAGGAGAATGGCCGAAACTTCGATAGACTGTAGTCAGAAGATCACAGGAAAGGCTACGCGCAATACGCATGCACACAGCATGAATGTAACTTGATTTTGAATTCATACATCACTAAGGAGTTGTAACCATGGAGATTTGTTCTGTGAAACAGATCAGTAAAATCTACAAAGGCATCGTATCTTATGAAGCGTTATCAGGTATTGACCTCAGTATTCAGGAAGGTGAGTTTGTTGGCATCATGGGACCATCGGGTAGTGGCAAAACAACGCTGCTGAACATGATCTCAACCATTGATCATCCAACATCAGGAGAACTTCGGATTGCAGGGAAGAATCCGTTTGAATTGGATCAGGACGAACTCGCGCTGTTCCGGCGCAAAGAGCTTGGTTTCGTTTTTCAATCGTTCAATCTGTTAAATACACTGACAGTCAAGGAAAACATTGTGCTGCCACTGACTCTTGACGGCGTTTCGCTAGCAGAGATGAACACACGTGTGGAACAACTGGCAAGCAAGCTGGGGATCGAGGGTATTCTGAACAAACGGACATATGAGATATCAGGAGGACAGGCACAGCGTACGGCCATAGCCAGAGCGCTTATCCATTCCCCGAAGTTGATTCTTGCCGATGAGCCAACAGGCAACCTGGATTCGAAGGCGGCAAGAGATGTCATGGAGATTCTCGAAACACGCAATCAGGAGGATCAGGCTACGATGCTGCTGGTCACTCATGATGCAGTAGCTGCAAGTTATTGCAGTCGGGTTGTCTTTATCAAGGATGGCAAACTGTATAATGAAATTCACTACGGCGATAATCGTGCAGCTTTTTACCAGAAGATTATTAATGTATTATCCCTAATGGGAGGGTCAGGACATGAATTTTCGCCAGTTCGCCATTAATAACGTTGTTCGCAACAAACGAATTTATCTGGCTCATTTTCTGAGCAGTACATTTTCCGTTATGATCTTTTTTACTTACGCATTGCTCCTGTTCCATCCTGATCTGAAAGCGGGGTTAAAGGGATCAAGTGGTACGGTTACGTTGCTTGCGAATCAGGGGTTTATGATTGCAGAGATCATTATATTCATCTTTTCATTCCTGTTCCTGCTCTATTCCGTTGGTTCATTCCTGAAGACGCGCAAGAAGGAATTTGGTATTTTCCTGATCATTGGTATGACACGTAAACAGATGAACAGGCTCCTGTTTATGGAGAACATGTGTATCGGGTTAGCTTCCATTATTACCGGTATCGGACTTGGGATTATTTTCGGGAAATTAATCCTGCTGATCTGTGGCTCCATGCTGGCTGTTGAGAACAGCCTACGATTCTATTTTCCGCTAAAAGGCATTGCCCTGACGGCTGGTGCATTTCTGCTCCTGTTTGTTGTTATCGCAATGTCATCATCCTTGCTCATCCGCAAAGGAACTCTCATTGACCTTGTGAAATCAGAGGAAAAACCGAAACCGGAACCCAAAGCATCACGTCTGCTCGCCTTGTTATCAGTATTGTTGATTGGCGGGGGCTATGCAGGAGTATTCACTTTTGTATGGATAAGCTTCTCGTTTCCGTTATTACTCGCAAGTGTCGTGGTCGTTATTGCAGGTACGTACTTTCTGTTCACACAGCTCAGTGTATACATCATTCGGGCACTCAAAAGAAATCCAAGGTTGTTTTTCCGTAAAACCAATCTGCTCTTCCTATCGGAACTTACCTATCGAATGAAAGATAACGCGATCATGTTTTTCATGGTAAGTATCATCTCGGCTTCTTCATTCACAGGAATTGGCACCATGCTCGCGATTGCTGACCCGGGGTTGTCGTCGATGTCGAATCCGTACGCATTCAGTTATATGAATTCATGGGATACTCCCCAGTCAGAGCGACATATTCGGCAGATTGAAGAAACGTTGATTGATCATGAAGTTCCCTACGTGAAGGGCAGTTATGCTCCTATATTTGAAAATAACAATGGGAATATTATCAAGCTAAGTGATTATAACCGTCTGGCGAAGGCACTTGGGTATGAAGAACGCACGTTGAAACAGGTCGATGAGTCATTTATGACACCAAGCAATTTGGCGGTTCGTAAGAAGTACCGTGATCAGGCCGAACAAGGATTCTCAGGGACGGAGGTCAATCTGGAGATTGATAATCGGTCGGAACAGATTCGGCTAGTGACACCTGGTACCGATATTGTGATTCCTTTTCAAAATGAAATTAATCTCTACGTCGTAACCGACGAATTGTTTGAGAAGTTGAGACCAGCGTATAACCAGGAAGTGGGGATGCCTGAAGATTTCTATTCCAACCGTACGACTCAATTTGTGGTAAAAGATTGGATGAGTACACGCAGCTTCGCTCCTGAACTAATCGAATCCATTCAAAAGGATCAATCCGATCGAGGTTATTTCGAGATCAGCGCGCTTGTGGTGGACTGGCTTAATTCCAAACAAACGAACGGGATCATTCTGATCTTGAGCGGTCTGATTGGCATTGTTTTCTTCACCTTTGCAGCAAGCTTCACGTATTTCAGACTCTACGCAGATCTAGAACGGGATGAAGCGCAGTATCGCATGATTGGCAAAATGGGACTGAGTCGTCCCGAACTCCGCAAGATCGTAACAAGGCAGCTATTGCTTATGTTCTTCCTGCCTATTCTGGTGGCGGTCATCCACAGTTCGGTTGCCTTTGTAGCGTTGCAGCAACTGGTTGATTTCTCGGTCTTCGGATACAGCCTGCGAATTTTCTTGGTGTTTGCTTCCATGCAGATTTTGTATTTTGCACTCGTGCGCTGGAGGTATCTGCGTCACATGTATTCCAAATTAGTCTAAAATAGTATGGCCCAACAGACACCGGACTCATCGCTCGGTGTCTGTTGACTTTTCTATCCCTGGCACAGTACTATTTTATTGGATACATAATGTATCATTACATAGTTTCTCAAGCAGTTAGACGGATGGGGTTACAGAAATGTCAGGCTGATGCCTGAGAGGGAGGACATATCATGAGTATCACGATGTCTCGTGGACAGGCTTACATTCAACGTTTGAATGATGAGCGGAATGTATGGCTGAACGGAGAGCGTATCCAGGTAACCCGACATCAGGCCTTTCAGGGAACACTTCAAACCATAGAAGGATTGTTCAATCTGGTGGATGATCCGGAGACAAGGGAAACCGTGGCCTACTGGGACGAACAGACGGGAAGTTACGTGCATCGGTCCTTTCTTGTGCCTCGTTCCGTTCTTGACGTGAACAATAGGGCGGATGCTTTTCGGCTATGGGCCGATCGGACGTATGGGGTGATGAGCCGACTGTCTGATTATGCCCGATCCCGCCTGACAGGTTGGTACGCAACACGACATGAGATGAGAGCACATGACCCGGCATTTGCAGGTAAAATATCCGCTTATTTTGAACAAGCCAAACGAAAAGATGCATTCCTGACAATTGTTCAGCGGGACCCGCAGATTAATCGTTCCTTGCCTGTTGGCGAAGATGAGGATGCCATGCTGCGAATTGTCAAAAGTAATACAGAGGGCGTGGTCATTCGCGGGGCCAAAATGGTGGCAACAGCAGCGCCTTATGCGGATGATATCATTGCTTATCCCGTTCAACGAATTCCGGGCCATCGACCAGAGTTGGCCCATATGCTGATTGTAGCTGCAGACAGTCCGGGCTTACACATGATGTGTCGGGAATCTTTTGCGGCAAAAGATTCGGATCACTCTCATCCGCTAAGTGCGCAGTATGATGAGATGGATGCTGTTTTATTTTTTGACGATGTATTCGTACCCTGGGAACGTGTATTACTGCACAATAACCCTGAAGCCGTATGGCAGATTCGCTGCAATACAGCTTCAGCCAGTCTAGCCTATCATCAGAGCGTCATTCGATTACACTCGAAACTGGAGTTCATTACAGCCGTCACCACGGCCATTGCCAAGGAGATTGGGGTGAACTCTTTCCTGAATGTGCAGGAACAACTCGGAGAGATGATCAGTCAGATGCAAACCATCGAGGGACTGATTATTGCTGCTGAGGCGCAGTCCAAACCAGATACATTCGGCAACTGGCTGCCGGAATTCAAATATATTGAAACCGCACGTAATCTGGGCAATCGCTATTACCCCCGCGCGGTGGAGATTTTGAAGACAATTGCTGCGGGTGGTCTGATCCAGATTCCTTCAGGTACGTTTGAGATGAATGAAATGATGGGTTCCATGATAGGCAAATATCTTGGTGGAGTAACGATGCAAGCCGCGGAGAAGATTCGACTCTTTCAACTCGCATGGGAGCTGACCGGAAGTCCACTCGGAGCAAGGCATGATCTATATGAACGTTTCTACGCGGGTGATCCCGTGCGCAACCAGGCGAGCCAATATGTGCAATATGACAAGGAACGTTTATGGGGCAAAGTTGAACCGTGGCTTCGTACGGGTAAGAAATAACCTGATACGAATGGCCCGGATGAAGAATGAAAAGCCTGAATGAAGAAGGAAGACAGTCCTGATATAGTTCAAGCCTTGGCCTGCGCCAGGGCTCTATTTCTATTTATTTAGATTATCTTTAGAAATGATTTAGGTTGAATTAAGAGACGTAGTATATAGTAATAATGTAGAGATAGGCATAGAGTATAGGAAATGAGAGGAATAACATGAGATACACCGTATTAATTGCAGATGACGAACCAGAGATTGTTGAACTGCTTCAACTGTATCTGGAGAAGGACTATACCATTAAGACTGCAGTGAATGGAGCCGAGGCGCTGCAAACCATACGTTCAACACAGATTGATCTGGTCATACTGGACATCATGATGCCTGTAATGGATGGATTGCAGTTAATCAAACAGATCAGGGCGACACATCACATGCCTGTTCTGTTCTTATCCGCCAAAAGTCAGGATCACGATAAAATCCTTGGACTCGGACTTGGGGCAGACGATTATATAGCGAAGCCATTCAACCCGCTTGAGATTGTCGCCAGGGTAGAGGCGTTGCTCAGAAGAGTTAATCATTTTGATGCAACGGAGATCCCCGCAGCGAAAGAACAGAATCTGGTATTAGGCGATCTGACGCTGGATCGATCCCAATGTATCCTTTTTCGTTCAGGAAGTCCTGTAACATTAACCTCTACAGAGTATAAAATTATGGAATTGTTGCTCGATCAACCTGGCCGAGTGTTCACCCGTAAAAAAATATACGAAGCGGTCTGGGGCGACTATTATGCGCACGAGGACAGCACCATCATGGTACATATCAGCAACATTCGGGAGAAGATCGAGCGTGACTCCAGACAACCGGAATATCTCAAAACGATAAGGGGACTTGGATACAAAATTGAAGCGCCCATGGAAAGCTAGAGAAAAGCGACTGTTGCAGACATCCCTGACACTGGATTTCTTGCTGTTCAACTTCTTTTTGCTGTTACTGGTACTGATCGTGTACCTTATGGTATCTCTGGATGTCGTGGATTTCCGCATCTCGGATCAAGTGGTTGATCCGGATCTGAATGTCGAAGCCCATGTATATGTGGCAGAGCTGGAGAACGAATTTTACTCCGGTGGAGGTTCGGTGTCGCAAGACAAAGAAACAGAGATCCAACGTCTCAAGGACAGCGGCGGCTGGATTGAGATTCTGGATGCCAATCGCAACGTCATTCATCATGTGGGAGACAAGCAAGATGCGTTCACCCAATACAGTGAAGCCGATCTATATGCTGGATTGGAAAATCGAAGCGATCAGCCCTACTATTACTCCATCACTCCGTTTTCGACAGAAGGAGCGGCAGCCTATGTGTTGCTGAAGATCCCGCGTGATCTGGTCAGCATAAGAATTAATGATAACCAGTTGATTACCAATCTGAAGCATCCATTATCCTTTTACATTATGATTGGCATCGGTTTAGTGTTGTCATTGATCTTCGTATATAGCTATTGGGTCGCACGGAGAATCAAAAAGCCACTCAGTATTCTTTCCTCGGGTCTTACGCAGATGATCCAGGGAAATTATAGTACACGGATGTCGATTTCAGCCGAGAGAGAGTTTGTCCAGATTGGTGAGACCTTTAACTACATGGCGGACGTCATTGAGAATACCTCTGCGGAGAAACGTTACGCCGAAGAGAGCAAACAGCGACTGATTGTAGACTTATCACATGATCTGAAGACACCGATAACATCCATACAGGGATATGCGCAGGCATTGGTGGAAGGACGTGGAGAGGACAAGGACAGGCAGCAAAGATACCTGGGATACATCTATAACAAGTCCGTTCAAGTTGCACGCATGATACAGAATATGCTGGAGCTGCTCAAGGTGGATTCACCCGATTTCCGCATGCAGATTGAGAGAAGAGAGATTGGAGAATTCGTGCGCGAGATTATGGCAGATACCTATGGGGAGATTGAGCAGAAACAGTTTGTCCTTCATGTTCTTGTTCCTGATGAGGAGATCTACGCGAGGTATGATCCGGAGCTGCTATCCAGAGTCATTCAAAATCTGATTACCAATGCCCTATCTTACAATCCGCTCGGGACAGAACTGCGCGTGGAACTCATTCCGCTGGATACCCATGTGGTGATTGAAGTGGCAGATACCGGGGTGGGAATACCCCAAGAACTGTGGTCAACCATCTTTGATCCGTTTGTACGAGGGGATGAGGCACGGACAGCGACCGGAGGCACCGGTCTGGGATTGTCCATCGCACGTCGTAATACGGAGAAAATGGGCGGACGGCTGATCCTATCCCGGCGTGGGCGAGAGACCACCGTGTTTACCATTCAGATTCCGAATTAAATAAGAGAAGAAATGTCCATGTGGAGGGGAATATTTTGTTCAAAGTAAATACGTTTGTCCGGTTCAGTATTGCACTGGCCCTGATATTGGTTAATATCTATTTATTATCACGTGTGAGCTTCATCTTTCAGCCGCTCGTCACCATGATCACGGTCATTACCGTGCCGATGATGTTGTCCGTGTTCTTTTATTATCTGCTAAGACCGCTTGTGAATTACATGGAGAAAAAGAAAATAAATCGCACGCTAAGTATTTTGCTAATCTATCTGGTTATTGCTATTCTGGGAGTGTTCTTCATCATTGGCTTATGGCCATCGTTACGTGAGCAACTGATTAATCTGGTCGATAACGCGCCGAATCTAATCAATTCATTAAGTGAACAGCTGAGAGAGCTGGAGCAGAATGGTGCCATTCAAGCCTTGTTCCCTGAGGGGTCGACACCTTTCTCTCAGATCACGGAGTATATCAACAAAGGATTTAACTTTGTGACGAACTATGTCAGTGGATTTTTCTCGCTTGTTTCCAGTTTTGCGATCATCTTGTTTACCTTACCGATCCTTTTGTTCTATATGTTGTTACAAGGCGAGAAATTTGGTCGTACACTGGCACATATCGCTCCAAAACGTTTCCAAAATGACAGCCGCGAAGTCGTGCTTGAAATTGATCAGGCGCTGAGTGGTTTTATTGTGGGAAGAGTCTTGGTCAATCTGGCGCTGGGTGTATTGATGTATATCGGTTTCCTCATCATTGGACTGCCGTACGCATTACTGCTCACGGTAATCGCGGTCATCATGAACTTTGTTCCGTTTATCGGCGCGATTGTGTCGTCTGTGCCTATTGTGATCATGGGTCTCGTGGTATCGCCATCGGTTGCCATCTGGTCTCTGATTATTATTCTCGTCGCTCAGCAGATTCAGGACAACCTCGTAGCACCTTATGTATTCGGCAAAAAGCTGGATATTCACCCGCTCACAACCATCATTCTGGTGTTGGGTGCAGGGGACCTGGGTGGCATTATTGCCATACTGATTATTATCCCGGTCTATATGATCGTTAAAATTCTTTTGGTTCGAATCTATAACATGTTCTTCAAGGACAAATGGCAGAATGCATAGAATTTAAATTATTCGAAGGAGTGGAGCACATGTCTGAAATTATCGAAAAACAATACAATGAACCTGAATATATCGCACCTCAATCTGTTCAATTGGGTACAATTCACATCTCGAACGATGTGCTGTCCAAGATTGTGGGGATGGCTGCTCAGAACACGAATGGTGTATCCTCCATGTCTGTTGGACTGACTGAAGGAATTGCCAAGAGTATCAGCGGCAAGAGTCTGCAAAAAGGGATTGACGTACACGTCAAAGACGATCAGGCAACCATCCAGTTACGCATCAACATTCAATATGGCAACAAGATGCACGAGGTCTGTCGTGAACTTCAACATAACGTTCAACAGGCTGTAGAGCAATTAGCTGGCGTTATGGTGAATGAAATTAAAGTACAAGTCGTCGGCGTATCCATGCAGGAGACGGTATAAACGGAATGTAAGGATAAACGATTGGCAAAAACAGCACCTTCCCAATTAACAACTTAACTGGGAGGGTGCTGTTTTATGTTTGCGGTAGTAGGTGGGGGCTTCACCCATCACTTTTTTGAACATCTTGGAGAAAAGCAATTGATCCGTATAGCCCACCGAGCGGGCAATATCACCAATGGTCAGACCCGGATCAAGGGTCAATTCGGCTGCCCTGCGCATCCGGTAATGGACCAGATATGACTGAATACTGCTTCCCATCTGATCCTTAAACAGAGAGCACAGATAACTGCGCTGCAAACCGACATGGGCCGCGATGGACTGAACGGTAATGGCATTGGCATAGTTCATTTCAATGAAGTCCATTACCTGCGTTACGTACGTTTCCTTCGAATAATCCGGCATGGGTTGAAGATGCTCTGAATTAGCCTGATCAATCAAAATAGAGAAGAATTGATACAGCAGACCAGTCATGCTAATCTCCCAGCCTTTGTGAGTATTACGCGAATTGATCATTCGGTGCAGACAGGATCGCATCTCGTCATCCTCATTTCCCAGCTCAAAAATCGGGTGATGCTCTGACAGACAGGCTTGCTGTAAGAAGGATGGACTATTGCTGCCTTGAAAAGCAACCCAACTGTATTCCCATGGGTCATCCTGATCTGCTTCGTAATGCACGACGGAATGCGGAACGATTAGAAATCCTTGTCCTTTGCGCAGGGTATACGTTTTGCCACCAACTTCGAAGGTGCCTTTGCCATTCAAAATATAATGAATTTTGTAATAGTCTCTCATCGCGGGGCCAAAGTGGTGACCTGGTGTACAGGCTTCGGTTCCATAATGAAGGAGCTGAAGCTCCTGAAAATGATTGTTCTTGAACATATACGTAATCAAGGTTATTCACTCCTGAAGATTTCGTCTCATCTTGCATTTTAACATGCTACATATCTGAAAAGATTAAGAATCTAACAATAGTATATATAGATAACAATCATTTTTCCATATGGTTATAGTGAAATGCCATATCGTTTTGGCAGAAAAATGTCTAAGATGAAAAGGAATTCAACAAACCTTACAGGAAAGTGAGAATAACGATGCCCTATACTGCGAGTGAACAACGATATGATGAGATGAAATATGTACGCTCAGGCAAATCCGGAATCAGACTGCCGCAAATTGCGCTGGGTTTATGGCAGAACTTTGGTGGCAACCGTACATTGGATATTCAGGAAGAGATGATTTTGCGTGCCTTTGACCTCGGAATTAACCATTTCGATCTGGCGAATAACTATGGCCCACCTCCAGGATCAGCCGAAGAGAACTTTGGTGTGATTTACAAAAAACATCTGCGTCCTTATCGGGATGAACTGCTTATCTCGTCGAAGGCAGGCTATCACATGTGGAGTGGACCTTACGGCGAGTGGGGCTCCCGCAAAAACCTGATTGCCAGTCTGGATCAAAGTCTTGGTCGGATGGGGCTGGATTATGTAGACATTTTCTATCATCACCGTCCAGATCCGGATACGCCATTGGAAGAAACGATGACGGCACTGGATCATATCGTGCGGCAAGGTAAGGCACTGTATGTGGGCTTATCCAATTATAATGCAGAACAGACGCAAGAAGCGGTAACCATTCTCCGTCGTCTGGGTACGCCATGTCTGGTTCATCAGCCAAACTACTCAATGCTGAATCGTTGGATTGAAGACGGTTTGCAAGACGTACTGGATGAGCAAGGCGTAGGTTCAATTGCATTCTGTCCACTCGGCCGCGGTCAGCTGACGAATAAATACGTCGACAAGATCAAGACAGAACGAGCCAATCCAACAGGCCAATTGAAAAAAGAAGCATATACAGACGAGCGGATTGCCAAGTTCGATGCGCTTCAGGCGGTTGCCGAGCGAAGAGGACAGACGATCTCCCAACTGGCTCTGAACTGGATCTTGCGCGGTAATCGTGTTACCTCCGCACTGATTGGTGCAAGCCGTGTGTCCCAGATTGAAGAAAACGTGGCTGCGCTCCAGGCACCGGATCTGACAAAGGAAGAGCTTAATGAGATTGAGAGCATTCTGGACGGAATGGGTAATTATCCTTGGTAACATACACAGTACAGCTAGGTAAAAATTATAGTTAGATTCTCTTATAAAAGTGGCACCTTCCTGAGGAGCAGGTAGGTGCCACTTTTAGTTATGTCATTTTCTTTATAAGAACAGATCTATTATAATGGGAGTTATCGTTAATTGACCTATGTTTATTTTTTCAGAATGAGCCTAGTTCATAGCACCTGGTCCTAGGATTTAGGGTATAATATATAGAAGCTTTACATTTGAACTATGAAGGAGAGGCTCCATTTGAACTTTGAACAGTGGATTTCGCCTGAAAGCTATAACCTGACATCCGAGATGGAGAATCATCCATCAGACCGGATTGCACTTAGATGGCTCAGCGATCAACGAGAATTGGAAGAGATTACGTATGGTGATTTATTCAAGCAGGCGAATCGTCTTGCTGGTGGCTTGCGTGAACTTGGACTAGAGAAGGGTGATCGGGTGTTGGTCATGGTACCACGCCGAATTATTGCCTATGTCATTTATATTGCTTGTCTGAAACTGGGGATTGCTGTTATTCCTTCCTCCGAGATGTTACGGGCAAAAGATCTGGAATATCGTCTGCGTCACTCTGAGGCGCGGGCTGTTATTGTATGGTCCGAGACGACCTCGGAAGTGGAAAAAATGGATGCGGATCTGCCGTCACTTGCACATCGCATCGTGGCATCTCCGAATGGTGAAGTTAGCGTACCTGCTGAAGGTTGGGTCAATGTGCATCAGTTAATGCAGAATCAACCCGATGAGATGGCGGCGGTGGAGACTCACCGTGATGATACAGCAATTCTCGCTTATACATCAGGCACGACTGGTAATCCCAAAGGAGTTGTACATAGCCACGGTTGGGGATATGCCCATCTGCGGATCGCTTCTTCATTATGGTTGGATATTCAGCCATCAGACACGGTATGGGCAACGGCTGCACCCGGATGGCAAAAATGGATATGGAGCCCGTTCTTGTCGGTACTCGGAAGAGGCGCGACCGGACTGGTCTACAATGGATCATTCCAGCCCAAGCGTTATCTGGAGTTGATGCAGGAACATCAGATTAATGTCCTTTGCTGTACACCGACGGAATATCGTTTGATGGCCAAAGCCGATGATCTCGGACACTATGACCTGTCTCATCTGCGCAGTGCCGTGTCGGCGGGGGAACCACTCAATCAGGAAGTCATTGAAATCTTCCAGCGTCACTTCGACCTGACCATTCGAGACGGATATGGACAGACTGAGAGCACGTTGTTAATCGGCAGTCTCAAAGATGCGCCTGTACGCATTGGTTCCATGGGTCAGTCGATTACACCTGGATTGATTGAAATCATTGACGAAGACGGACAACCTGTGCCTGCGGGTGAAGTAGGAGATATCGCGGTACACAAAGAGATGCCAGCTTTGTTCCGTGCCTATTATCAGGATGAGGGACGGAAGGAAGCGAATCAGCGTGGCGATTATTTTGTAACAGGAGACCGTGCACGTAAAGACGAAGAAGGTTACTTCTGGTTTGAAGGTCGCAGTGACGACATCATCATCAGTTCGGGCTACACGATTGGACCATTCGAAGTGGAAGAAGCACTCATGAAACACGCCAGCGTGAAGGAATGTGCGGTGGTTGCAAGTCCGGATGAGATCCGTGGCAATGTGGTGAAAGCATTTGTCGTACTGCGAGATGATTCGCTGGCTTCACCAGAACTGATGCGTGAATTGCAACACCACGTCAAGGAAATCACAGCACCTTATAAATATCCACGTAAGATCGAGTTTGTTACAGATCTGCCGAAGACCAACTCCGGTAAAATCCGCCGGATCGAACTGCGCGAACAAGAAAAACGAAATAGTTAACTCATTTTGTATAAATGAAATTTTGGATATTAAGCCTGCGTAGTGAAAGAGAAGGAATCGATTCTGAAGAAGCGATAGCGCTCGTATTTGTCTCCAAATTTTAACCTTTGAAAATACGATGAAGAAAATTTGGAGACAACGACGATCTAAAGAACGATCCTTCGCTATAACGGCCACTCAGCAGATTCCAAGTCATATTAAAATTTGAAACAGGAGTGAACACAACCATGAGTCAATTTGAACAAACCTTTGAAAAATCGTTAGAACAATACGCAGAGCTGGTTGTTAAAGTCGGCGTGAATATCCAAAAAGGACAGGATCTGCTCGTTACTGCTCCCATCGAAACGCTTGAATTCACACGTCTGATTGTGCAAAAAGCCTATGCGGCTGGTGCAAACTATGTACAAGTGGACTTCGATGATGACAACATTACCCGCAGTCGTTTCCAGCATGGTTCCAATGACAGCTTCGATTACTATCCAGCGTGGAAAGCGGATATGATGGAGAAATTTGCAGAAGCCGGCGGCGCTACTCTGACGATCAAAGTTCCAGATCCAGAACTGTACAACGGTATCGACTCGGATAGCGTTTCCCGGGCTACCAAAGCGGCTGCTCAGGCACGGAAGGGATACGCAAAATATACACGTAACCATGAAATTAGTTGGTGTCTGATCAAGGCACCGACCAAGGCTTGGGCGAACAAAGTATTTGCCGACATCCCGGAAGAAGACCGAATCAACGTGATGTGGGAAACGATCTTCAAAATGAACCGTGTCGATGGCGGGGATGCCGTACAAAATTGGAGAGAGCATCTGGATACCTTGAATAACATGAGTGATCTCCTGAACAAGAAGAATTATAAGAGCTTGCATTACCGTGCGCCAGGTACAGACCTGAAAATTGAACTGGTCCATAACCACATCTGGGGTGGTGGGGGCGGCGAAAATAAACAAGGTGTATACACGGTCGCCAATATGCCGACTGAAGAAGTATTCACCATGCCTAAGCGCAGCGGAGTGAATGGTTATGTTAGCAGCACCATGCCTCTCAATCTGAACGGGCAACTGGTAGACCAGATGAGAATCACATTCAAGGATGGACAGGTTGTAGCGTTTACGGCGGCATCCGGTGAAGAGCATCTGAAGAATCTGTTTGCTACTGATGAAGGTGCGCGTTATCTGGGTGAAGTGGCACTCGTACCGCATGACTCCCCGATCTCCAACCTGAATCGCATATTCTACAATACGGGTATTGATGAGAATGCATCTTGCCATTTGGCCGTGGGAAGTGCGTATCCTTTCAATATGAAAGATGGCACAACCATGTCGAACGAAGAGTTGCTGAAGCATGAGTGCAATGTGAGTTTGACACACGTCGATTTCATGATCGGTTCCGCAGAGCTGAATATCGATGGTGAGTTACAAGACGGTACAATCGAGCCGGTATTCCGCAAAGGCAACTGGGCATTTTAATTTCTTAACAAGTCTTAACTAGCTAGTAGTAGCAGTCGTTAACCAAAAAGTGACTTCAATATGAAGTCACTTTTTTATTTCCTCGTAACGTGGATTACACGGGTCTTACAGGCACACATATCTCGCAATCATGCTGATTGAGCAGTTCCCAACGATATCGTTCTATAACCGGCTTGTTGTCCATCCTATAACCACTTGTGTGCAAATGGGGCATGATCACATTCCATACATGCTGAATATCTTCTGCCGTGTGCTTCACTTTACAGATGAGATAATCTCCGCCTGATAGCTCGCCAAACTCAATAGAATCATCTTCCAGACGTTCAGATTCAGTAATAACTATACAGGCATCATATCTGCAGTTCTGAGGAGGTGTGCTTGCCGGGTCATCTTGGGGAATACCGAGTAAAATTGCTGCTTCATTAAGGAGTTGGTTTTTGTCTGCCCACTGTTTCAACGTATTCATCGCTTGGGCATTAGCTGGACCGTAAGGACCGATTTGTCGAACATAAGCCAGCCGGTATGACGGGAGGTTTTCGATATACATTTCCATGAAAATCTTCCTCTCTGTACGATTTCTCTTACATGTTGAATGCTAACATGGTATAAAAGAAATTGCTTAGGTCATTGTTGAATCCCGGCGACGAAACTCATAGTATAGTGATAATATGTTGGAGGACTGTTCCAATAAACGCGGAGTTCGACGATGAATTTCACATGTTGGATACGTTGATCTATGAAACGTATTAAAGCCACGAGATCGTGGCTTTTTTGCTGTGTCATTTAACTACTTTTATGTTATTCAGCGTGCATTTTGTTGAAGCTAACATATTCGTTAATCGGTTTACGGTAACCGCGTGGGCGTTGTTTGGCTTCCGACTTTTTGCCGATGGTGATCATCATAACCGGTACGTAATGGTTAGGGATATCCAAGCTTCGTTGTAGTTCTTCGGCGTCAAAGCCGATCATTGGACAGGTATCCCAACCACGATCCTGAGCAATCAGCATCAATTGCATGGCGGACAGGCTGGCATTGCGAATGGCATCCTCACGTTGGAAGAATCTGCCGCGAGATTCGTAAAATTCGGTTACACTTTGGGATTCCTGCTCATATTGGAAAGGAGTAAGAGCGCCAAGGTTCAGCAACCCTTCGTTAATGGTGCGGATGTGATGGTGTGCGTTGACATCGCCCAATACGATAATGACTGCAGAAGCTGTTTTTACTTTGTATTGCTGGGAAGCTTCATAGACTTTCTCTTTCTGTTCCTCATCTTTAATCACAAGATAGTGTGTATGCTGCAAGTTGAAGGCAGAAGGTGCGAATTTGTTCAGGGCAAACATCTCTTGCAGTTCAGAATCCGATATTTCAATTCCTTCTTCAAAAATAACGGCTGATCTACGGTTTTTGACCAGATTCTCCAACTCACTCATGGTAGTTTCCCTCGCTTATGTATAATTTATAAACTGACTATAACATACCTAGTTACTTTATGTAAGTATTATTTTTGAATAAGACAAGGTTTGGTTGCCATACGCTAAAATAAAACACTAGAGGTGATTCATGAAAGCTTTTATCACAAAATATAAGGGAGGACATGACCCGCATGAATTTCGGGTCTATGTGATCCAATCTTCGACGTTAAAACGTTTTGTTGTTATGGAGATTATTCTGGGCTCAATCGTGTACAATGTCGCACTGTATTTGTGTCATAATGCACTGCTCGCTGGGGTAGGCTCTTGGGCTGGAACGGAAAGCCTGAAGAGATTGCCACTGGTCTTTAGAAGAATCGCAGGTACATGATGAGGAGTGAAAAGAAAGATTGGAGCAGAGGAGGGCCAGTTTCGGCCCCATCTCTGCTTCAGCCATGCTTCTTTTATCTTGTTCAATAACTCGCTAAGCGTTGTGTTCAAACCTACCTTATTTGGCACGTTCCAAATACTGCTCCAGCGTAAGTTTCTGGCTGGTGATCTCACCAGCAATATATACACCTACATAACGTACATGCCATGGCTCATAAGAGTAACCTGTTAATTTCTCCTGATCTTTGCCGTAACGGATAATGAATCCGTATTTGTGGGCATTGGCTTTCAGCCATTTGCCTTCTTTGGTGTTGCCGAAGCTTTGCTCTAGATCATAACCGGCCGATGCGCTTGAGATATCCATTGCTAGACCCGTTTGATGTTCACTTTGTCCTGGACGAGCACTTGTTTTGTTGGCAACAGCTTCACCTTTGATGCTGGCATTACGGTCAAAAATAGATTTCTGGGTCGCATAAGAGCGATAACCAGAGACGGCTTTAATATCGATGCCGTCTTTTTTGGCAGCGGCGAATAATTTTTCAATAGCCGTTGCAGCCACTTTACGCATCTGTTTCTTCGGACTGGAACCTGAGAAGCTAAAAGGAATATTAGGTACAACCAAATCTTGAGGTGCATAAGTCGAAGGCAGATTTCTCTTTTTATTGACCAGTACAACTGTACTGGACACATTGGTCACGGTTGCCACATTTTTTATCGTTTTGATTGTACGACCAGGTGCATTATCATGCAGAAATTGAGTGAAGCTGGAGCTTGCTGCAGATGCGACAGGATTCAGGATTGAAGTAATAGGAAGCGTAGTAAAAGCAGAACCTGCTACAACAGAACCTATGAGAATTGTGGATATGATGGATTTAGAAGTAAAAGATTTCATGATGTGTGTTCCTCCTCGGATTATATGAATCTATATACCGAGTATACTAGAGGATTATATCCATAGGTTCTCCAATTGTTTCCGAGTTGTAAACAAAGTTTGCTAGAGTCTTCTTTTTGCAACGCTGATAGAGGCATATAAAGAAAAGAACATTAAAAAACCGTTGCATTAGATGCAACGGTTTTTGATGTGAAGAGAGATAATGCTAGATTACTTCAAGTATGCTGGAGACTGTGTTACAACGTGCAGGCGTCAGATCCACCGGAGCTTCCCGCAGTTACGGCACGGGTATCGCGAACACGAACATTGGCGCTGAGTACACCAGAATCACTGCTTAATTTGAAAGAAGGATAATTTTCTTCCGTATCCAGCTTCATGTGTTGTTCAAGATTCAGCTGCTGCTTCGGATCAACATAGAACGGGACCAGATTGGTTTCAATCTGCGCGTCGAGAGCTGCAAGTTCGTCGACAATGATAATAGCGATAACTCCGTTACATCCGCAACCTTCCAGGTCATAGATTACTTTGAAATATCCAGGTTGGTCATTCAGACTTTCCGTCAAGCGTTTTGCAGCCAGATCTGTAATTTGAATATACATATGGGTACACTCCTTTATATGTTGTCATGGTTGTATATGGTAAAAGAAATCATTCAGCTTCTATTCCCATTATACCACTTTGTCAAAAATCAAAGTATTTATTTTCTTGACTGATCAGTCCGAAAAAGGTATTCTTTACTTAATGAACAGGGAGGTGAGGTCTAAAATTGGGAAGAGCCAAGGCGTTTGACACGGAGACCGTTCTAAGAAAAGCAACGTTTGTATTCGGAGCCTACGGTTATGAAGGCACATCATTGAGCTTACTGCTGAGTGAACTTGGCATTGCGCGGCAAAGCTTGTATGACACCTACGGAACCAAACATGATTTGTTTGTCTCTGCTCTTAAATTCTATATTCAGCAGAAGACAGAGGCGGGGATCAGACTATTAAATGAATGCACAAGTGTGAGGCAAGGCGTGACACAATTGTTCAACGAAGTGGTTAACGTGTTGACAGACGATGAACGTCGCAATGAATGTTTCATCATTAATAGCGCGGTTGAACAGGCACCACAAAATCACGAGATCGCAGCCTTTATTCAAATGACTAACCAACAAATGGAAGATGTTTTTCATACTGCGCTGCTACGAGGACAGAGGAATGGCGAGTTGAAGCACGCAGAGGAAGAATTGCCCGGCCTTGCCCGGTTTTTGAATTATTCCCGACTCTCATTGACCTTTACAGCGAAGAGCGGTGCAAGTGCAGAAGTACTGCGAGAGTTTGTACAGATGACTTTAAGGGCCATGGACTAATGTTTCACAGGATTGATCATAAATGCTTATTGGTTTTTTGAAAATGAACGCTTAGGGCGTTTATTTTTTGAATATTATAGACTGATTGGTCTGGAAAAAGAATATCAAACAAACTATAGGAGGAATGAAGAGATGACACAATCCCAGCAGCTGGAAGCGGGCAATAGTGTACCACATCAGATTATGCATGGATTTACTCAATTGCTACTGGAGGGAAAATTGGAACAGTGGATGGAACTATATACAACTGAAGCTATCTTTGAATTCCCATATGCACCAGAAGGATACCCTCAGAAACTGGAAGGCAAAGCCGCAATTTCGAATCATCTACATAATCTACTGGGGATGGTTGAAATCCAGCAGTTTTCCGAACCGGTGATTATTGCTGATTCCACGAAACAACAGTTTGTGGCCGAATTTACTTGTAAAGGGCGTTCATTCGTTACAGGCAAGCCATATAACCAAACTTACATCTCTGTAGTGAGCCACAAGAATGGAAAAATTACACATTATAAAGACTATTGGAATCCGATGATCGTAATCGAATCGGACTTAGGAGGAAGTAAACATGATCAATGATAAACCGTTGACACTTATTACAGGCGCTAATGGGAAGACAGGAAGCCGTGTTGCGGCCATACTTCAAAAGCAACAATATCCGGTGCGTTTGGCAGGAAGAACTAAAGCATCTTTTTCTGGTTCTGGTGATAACTATGTATATTTTGATTGGTATGATTCCGAGACTTATGCTCCGGCACTGAAAAATGTGAACCAGGTGTACCTTGTCGTGCCAGTCATGGACATGACCCCAGAAGACGTCATGATTCCGTTCATCAAGGAAGCATTGTGGAGCGGCGTTAAGCGATTTGTCTTGCTTGGCAGTGCTTCAGTTAATGAAGATGGTCCTATATTTGGCAAAGTACATCAGTATCTAAAAGCGCATGCTCCGGAGTGGGCTGTACTACAACCTTCCTACTTTATGGAGAACTTTACGGAGGGACCACATTGGGAGACGATGAAGCAATTCGGTAAAATCTACAGTGCTGCGGGTGAGGGTAAAATCGGTTTTGTCAGCGCAGATGATATTGCAGCTGTTGCCTTCCGAGCTCTGACAGATATGGTCCCTCATAATACAGCCCATATCATTACGGGACCGGAAACATTGTCTTACGGGCAGGTTGCCGACATCATTAGTCGTATACTGGACCAGTCTATTCAGCACGAATCTTTGTCCGATGATGAATTGAGGAACAGCATGATTCAAGCCGGGATGCCCGAAGACTATGCAACAGTTCTGGCTGGGTTGGATATTTTCATCCGTGAAGAAGGCCGGGAAGATCAAGTAACGGATACCGTGCTGAGATTGACGGGGAATAGCCCCATTAGTATCAGTCAAGTATTTAATCGTTTTATACAATAAAATCGAAGGCATCATAAAAAATAATAGAAATCTTGGAAGAAATTCTGTGGAGTAACAAGAAGGCGGTGCCCGGAGGCCCGTCTTTTTTTGCTGATTTATCAAACATTTGCAATATCCGTCTTGTTCAAGTGGATATCAATCGCACTGCACCTGTTCAATACCAATGATTATATGAGGGTACTTTTGGGGAAATAGATGAGAATGAATGTTTGATAAAGGAGAGAAGAGTCTGGATGATTCAGTTCGAAAATGTATCTAAACAATACCCTGATGGAACTACGGCTTTGCGTCAGGTTAACCTCAACATTAACAAGGGAGAATTGTTCGTCATGATTGGTCCGAGTGGATGTGGCAAAACCACCATGCTCAAAATGATCAATCGCCTGATTGAACGAACAGATGGAGCGGTGCGCATTAATGGACGCTCTATCGATGAATACAACATTCATGAATTACGCTGGAATATTGGATATGTGCTGCAACAGATTGCATTATTCCCGCATATGACCATTGCCGAAAATATTGCGGTTGTCCCAGAACTCCGGAAATGGAAATCAGATCAAATCAAGGAGCGTGTACATAATCTGCTGGACATGGTTGGATTGCACGGAGATACGTACAGTGAGCGCAAGCCTGCCGAACTATCCGGTGGACAGCAACAGCGAATTGGTGTGTTGCGTGCGCTCGCTGCCGATCCCGAGATTGTATTGATGGATGAACCGTTCAGTGCACTCGATCCAATGAGCCGCGAGAAATTGCAGGACGATATTCTGGATATCCAGCGTCAGATGAAGAAAACGATTGTATTTGTCACCCATGATATTCAGGAAGCGATGAAGCTGGGGGATCGCATCTGCATTATGAAGGATGGAGAAGTATTGCAGGTAGGCACTCCGGAAGAGTTAATCCAGCACCCAGCCAATGACTTCGTACGTGAGTTTGTCGGAAGTCCTAATGCCGATACAAGTTCAGAATCTGGATTCGATCTCGAATCCATCATGTCACCACTCTCACCTGGTCATGTGCCAAAATCAGCCAAAACGGCCGTTCCCGTATCCATTTCGTTAAATGAATTAGTTGATATCATGGCTTCCCATGACCATCTGCTGGTTGAAAGTAACCGCCAGATTATTGGCGAGATCAGTCGGGCTGATCTGATGAAATATTGGTCCGGTCAGTTGCAGGAGCGAGGTGATGGACATGAGTAGATTCACGGAGGTGTTCAGCGAGCGTAAAGGTCAGTTATTGTCTGCTCTTCTTGAACATATTCAGATCTCATTTATCGCGTTGTTCTTTGCTGTCCTAATCGCCATCCCGCTTGGTATCTACTTGACACGCAAGCCCAAAGTCGCTGAACCGATTATTGGAGTTACGGCTGTATTGCAGACGATACCGTCCTTGGCACTTCTCGGCTTGCTTATTCCGCTATTCGGTATAGGTACACTTCCAGCAATCATAGCACTGGTGGTGTATGCACTGCTTCCGGTACTTCGCAATACGTACACTGGCATCTCCGAAGTCGATTCTTCCATGGTCGAAGCGGCGAATGCGATGGGCATGAACAGTCGACAACGTCTGATCAAAGTGGAACTGCCACTGGCGATGCCTGTCATTATGGCCGGAATTCGGACCGCGATGGTCCTCATCGTAGGAACGGCGACACTTGCTGCCTTGATCGGCGCAGGAGGCTTGGGTGCATTAATCTTGCTGGGCATTGATCGGAACGATACAGCATTGATCATCCTTGGTGCTGTTCCAGCCGCATTGTTGGCCATTTTGTTTGATGTACTGCTTCGCCAGTTCCAGCGCTTGTCTTTCAAGAAAACATTGGTTACCTTGGGTTCGCTGGCTCTGATCGCGATACTTGTGATCACCATTCCCTTTTTTGCGAGGGGAGGACAGAAGGATCTCGTGATTTCCGGGAAATTGGGGGCGGAACCCGAAATTCTCATTAATATGTACAAATTGCTCATCGAAAAAGACACGGATTTAACGGTTGAATTGAAGCCTGGATTGGGCAAAACACCATTCCTGTTCAATGCCCTCAAGTCGGGGGATATCGATATCTATCCTGAATTCACAGGGACAGCCATCTCCGAATTCATGAAGGAAACGGCTGTGAGTACGGATCGAAAAGAGGTCTACGAACAAGCCAGAGACGGAATGTTAAGCCAGTTCAATATGGTGCTGCTGAACCCTATGGATTATAACAATACGTATACGTTGGCTGTACCACAGAGCATTGCAGATCAATACAGTCTCAAGACCATTTCGGATCTCAAACCGGTTGAGCAGCAGATCAAAGCAGGGTTTACGCTTGAATTCTCTGATCGGGAAGACGGATATCTTGGCATACAGAAGAAATATGGCATTCAATTCCCGAACGTGGCGACTATGGAACCCAAACTTCGCTATGGTGCTCTTCAGCGCAGAGATATCAATCTCGTTGATGCTTACTCCACAGACAGTGAGTTGAGGCAGTATGAACTCGTTGTGCTGGAGGATGATCAGGAATTGTTCCCGCCGTATCAGGGCGCGCCCATGCTTCGTAAAGAGACGGCCGATCAATATCCACAACTGGTTGAGGTGCTGAATCAGCTTGCTGGCAAAATTACGGATGACGAGATGCGTCAGATGAACTATGACGTGAACGTAGAGGGAGAGAATCCTGAACAGGTTGCAGCAGAGTACCTTAAACAGGCTGGATTGCTGTAACTTCAGGCATCCCTGCAATAGATGTACCAAAAGGATGAGGAGGAACCATGATGACTCAAGAAACCTATGACCTGATTGCAATTGGAACAGGGAGCGCAGCAAGCTCTGTAATCACCCGTTGCGCTGAAGCTGGATGGAAAATCGCTGTGATTGATGAGCGTGAGTTCGGAGGAACCTGTGCACTGAGAGGCTGTGATCCCAAGAAAGTACTGACTGGAGCGGCTGAGCTGATTGACTGGAATGAGCGGATGCAAGGGAAAGGAATTCAAGGTCAGGCAAGAATAAACTGGTCTGATCTGATGGCATTTAAGCGGACTTTTACCGAGAGTATTCCTAGAGCAAGTGAGGATCAATTCAAGCAGGCCGGAATGGACACGTTCCATGGAAAAGCTTCATTTGTCGATGAAGACCATATCCAAGTTGGAGAAGAAATCCTTCATGGCAAACACATCCTGATTGCTACCGGTGCAAGACCAGCGCCACTTGAGATTGAAGGGTCAGAGCATCTTATATATAGTGATGACTTTCTGGATCTGGAACGGCTTCCGGATCGACTAGTTCTGGTAGGGGGTGGATATATTGCATTTGAGTTTGCTCATATTGCAGCCAGAGCCGGGACGGAAGTCCATATCCTGCATCGGAGTGATCAGCCGCTAAAATCATTTGATGCGGAGCTGGTGGAATCTCTGTTACAAAAATCGAAAGAGATCGGCATCCACGTTCATCTGAACGCCGAGGTGAAGTCCATACGACAAGAGGGGGATGCTTATGTCGTTCACGGCACACGCAATGGTGCAGACCACCAGTGGCAGTGCGGACTTGTCGTGCATGGAGCAGGGCGCATTCCCAATGTGGATGGACTTGAACTCGAGAAAGGTAACGTCAGCTACAGCAAAAAGGGGATTGCGGTGAACGAGTATTTACAAAGTGAAAGTAATCCAAGAGTGTATGCTGCTGGAGATGTGACCGACACAAAAGGGTTGCCTTTGACTCCATTAGCAGGTCAGGAATCCCGGGCCGTATCGTTCAATTTGTTGGAGGGCAATCAACACAAACCGAATTATACTGTCATGCCTTCCGTTGTGTTTACTGTCCCTGCACTTGGGGCTGTGGGGATGAGCACGGAACAAGCCAAGAAAGAAGGCTATGATGTGCAGGTAAATGATATGTCGAAATGGTATACTTACAAGCGAACTCATGAAAAAATGGCTATGGCCAAAGTGGTGATCGACAAACCAACGGGCCGCATTCTAGGTGCGCATGTGCTCGGAAGCAAAACAGAAGAATTGATTAACCTTTTTGCGATGGCGATTCAGTTCAATCTGACCACAGACCAGTTAAACAGCATGAATTTTGCGTATCCTACGGCTGCATCGGACCTGAGTTCTCTAATATAGAAGTGATGATGAGCCCCTTTGGGACTAAAGGAAGGATGAGAATAACGATGTCGGAATTTATCGGATTTCATACAGGGAAGTGGACTACGGAACCCGTTGCTGCGCGGATGGACGGGGATCGTTTCGTCGTGGAAGCTCAGGAAGGCAGTGACTTCTGGGAGAACACATTCTATGGGTTCTGTCATCGGAATGGACACGCTATGCTTGCTCCATGGGATGGAAGTGAAGCGATTGAAATATCGTTTGATCTAAGCTCATTCACCGAATTATATGATCAGGCTGGATTAATGTTATGGCATGGAGACGATCAATGGATCAAGGCTGGTGTTGAGGTCAATGATGGCGTAGTTCATGTTGGAGCCGTCGTGACAAATACGTATTCGGATTGGTCACTCTCGCCTGTACCAGAATGGGGTGGACGAATCGTAACGATTAGAGCCTCATACAGTAACGAAGCAGTCATCATTCGTGCTCGGACAGATGAGCATCCTTGGCGAACAATACGAGTTGCACGATTTGCCCATCCAAACAACAAGCACGCGGGTCCATTTCTGTGTTCACCCAAGCGGGCAGGTTTCGAGGTAGCCTTTACCAAGTGGAGTTCCACGGCACCTGATGAAGACTTGCATACAGATCCACCGATTACGGATTAAAACAAGTTAAGATGCACGATAAACAATGAAACATGAACAGGTGTATCTGGCTTAGAAAGCAAGACAACACAAATAAGCAAGTCTTCCATCAGCGGAGGACTTGCTTATTTTCGTGTTCAAACATCGGACTATGAAGAGGACCTCAAGGTACCATTTCATAAACACAGGGTTAGCGAGTTTTTTCGCATTTACCGCAAAGGTTCCTTGCGAACTTTTTTGAGTTTAACGTTTATTTACTCGTGTCCGTATCCAGGGACTGGGTATCAGTCTCTTTTTCACCCTCATCATCATTGGACTTATTGAACTCAAGCATACGCTCCTCGTAATCGTCCAGGAACCATAACGGGTCCATACTGTCTTCCTCACCGTTGTAATTAATCACGATTTCATCGCCAGCTTTGATGTCTGTATACGCGTAGAAGTCAAAGGTGTGGTTATCAAAATTGATATCGTAAGTAGCGTTAGGTTCATAGGAGTGGTTGATGAGACTGCCGTAGCCGAGCAGAATGGCGGTATGATTCGCCCCATATTCGAAAACGTAATCTTCCAAAATTGTTTTTTCGACATGCTCATGATCTTCATTTGGGTAAGGCACAACGGGTGCCTGATGGATAAGCGTTCCCTTGGCAATATCAACGGTAGCAAATACTCCGCGATTAAATTCACCGCCATCACCCAACTTGGATTGTTTTACTTCGATCATAATCTTCACCTGATGCTCTTCGAAGAGCTCCGTTCTATATAGTAGTAATTCGTTAAGGCAAAATTTTACCCCATACTTTCATATAAGGCAAATTTCAGACAAAAAGGTGTAATATTTTTTAATATGGCGTTGAGTTGTGCAGGATATAACGCTTATAATATACAAAGAATTAAGTCTATATAGAAAAGGTGTCATGAATGAGCATATTAAATGTAGAAAAATTAAGTCACGGTTTTGGTGACCGTGCTATCTTTAACGACGTTTCATTCCGCCTGTTGAAGGGCGAACATATTGGTCTGATCGGGGCCAACGGTGAAGGTAAATCCACCTTCATGAACATTATTACAGGCAAGCTTCAACCGGATGAAGGCAAGGTGGAATGGTCCAAACGGATGCGTGTTGGTTATCTGGACCAGCATGCTGTATTGAATAAAGGCCAATCGATCCGTGACGTACTTCGCGGCGCGTTCCAGTATTTGTTCGACATGGAGCAGGAAATGAATGATATGTATGGCAAGATGGGCGATGTTACCCCGGAGGAACTTGAACAACTTCTTGAAGATGTGGGTACGATTCAGGATACACTGACAAACCAGGATTTCTACATGATCGATGCCAAAGTGGATGAAACCGCACGTGGTCTGGGTCTGACAGATATCGGCCTGGATAAAGACGTCAATGACCTGAGTGGTGGACAGCGTACCAAAGTACTGCTTGCCAAGCTGCTGCTGGAAAAACCCGATATTTTGCTGCTCGATGAGCCTACGAACTATTTGGATGAATTGCATATCGAATGGCTGAAACGTTATTTGCAGGAATATGAGAATGCTTTTATTCTGATCTCTCATGATATTCCGTTCCTGAACAGTGTAATCAACTTGATCTATCACATGGAGAACCAAAATCTAACTCGCTATGTGGGCGATTATGATCATTTCCAGGAAGTGCATGAGATGAGAAAACAGCAGCTTGAATCGGCGTACAAACGCCAACAACAAGAGATTGCTGACCTCAAGGACTTTGTAGCGCGGAACAAAGCAAGTGTAGCTACACGCAATATGGCGATGTCCAGACAGAAGAAGCTCGACAAGATGGATGTCATCGAGATCGCCAAGGAGAAACCGAAACCGCAGTTCAACTTCCGTGATGCAAGAACATCCGGCAAGCTCATTTTCGAAACCAAAGGTCTTGTAATTGGATACAACGAACCGTTGTCCAGACCACTGGATCTGCGCATGGAACGCGGACAGAAGATTGCCCTCGTTGGTGCGAACGGAATCGGTAAAACAACCCTGATGCGCAGTATTCTGGGTGAAATTCAAGCTCTGGAAGGAACCGTTCAACGTGGTGAACATCTGGAGATTGGTTACTTCCAGCAAGAGATCAAGGATGCCAACTACAATACCTGTATTGAAGAGATCTGGCAGGAGTTCCCTTCCTATACCCAATTCGAGGTGCGTGCTGCACTTGCAAAATGTGGTTTGACTACAAAACACATTGAGAGCAAGGTAGCTGTACTAAGTGGTGGCGAGAAGGCTAAAGTGCGTCTCTGTAAGCTCATCAATAACGAAACGAACCTGCTAGTACTCGATGAGCCGACGAACCATCTGGACGTAGATGCCAAGGAAGAGTTGAAACGTGCGCTCAAGGCTTACAAAGGCAGTATTCTTCTGATTTCCCACGAACCCGAATTCTACCGTGATGTTGTTACGGAGACTTGGAACTGTGAGTCGTGGACAACAAAAGTATTCTAAGGTAATGTAATACGTGCGAGCTTGCGAACAAGCTCGAAGCGTGAGAAAAGGCGCGAATTTTGCTTGCAAAACAGGCAGAAACCGCGCCTTTTTTGCGTGGTTTTAACGAAAAATGTTTAAACCCAATTCACAGTTGACAGCTTGAATAAGGCAATAATATAATTCAGGAAAGCGATTACATTTATATATTAAAAACCTGTTTCACTGCATAGGGGCAAAGAAAACACGGTATTCCGTATGGGTATCATTGCACTTAGAAGGGAAGACGGGTCTTTTTTTGCACTCCAATGAAACCGGTTTCATTAAAATAAGGAGGTGGACAAAAGCTCGTTACTGACCACTGGTTGCTGAGTATAGGCTGAACAACAACACCGCGCATACAAGAACCATGCTTTCATCTTTCACGCCAAAGGAGAGAATGAACATTGGATAAACTCAGGAAACCCATGATATTTATGTTATCTGCAACACTTGCGCTGTCTTCCGGACCGTTGATGCTGCCGAGTAAGGCGTATGCCGACTTGAGCAGTATACCCGCCACGTTGTTGCAGGACGATTTTTCGGATGGGAATTACACGGAATCACCCACGTGGAACGTAAGCTCAGGCAATTGGGAAGTACTCGCTGACCCGACAGATACGTCCAACTCCACGCTTTTCCAGAGCGATACCAATGAAGGCATCATCTCTACTGGAGGCTCCATGTCGGACATGACCGTGTCCATGCGCTTTTACACGGGAGCCGGTCAGGGGTATCCGGGAATATTGCCGCGGTTTCAGGATAAGAGCAACTTTTACTATTTTCAAATGCAGATTCCTAATAATAAACTCGTTTTCTCCAAACGGGTAAACGGATCAGACACACCTCTGAAAACGGTGGATTATGCGTTTGCCAAAAACACATGGTACACACTTAAAGTGGTGTTATCAGGTACCACCATTCGCGGGTATATCGCCGAAAACGGCTCCGATCGGTTGGTATTTGATCTGGTCGATACTACATACGGGTCAGGTACCGTGGGCATTCGGAATAAGTGGCAGTCGGTACATGCAGATGACGTGATCATTGCGGAGCATCCGCCTGAGAACGATATACAGCTCTCCATTGCTGAGCAGACGGCGTCTTCGGTTTCACTGCAATGGTCTGAAATCGCGGGTGCATCAGCCTATCGCTTGTATCGTTCCTCTACGCCTGAAGGCGGTTATTCTCTGATAACAAGTACCGGATCTTTGGGACACACGGATGAAGGATTAAGCGGGGATACGGTGTATTATTACAGGCTCGCTTATGAATACGGAGGCCTAACCGAATCACTATGGACTGCTCCGCTAGAAGTTCGGACGACTGCGGCGGCACCACAGGCTCCTGGCGAATTAAAGGCCGAAGCACTTAACGCGACCAGCGTTCAGCTGTCTTGGCCCGCTGTGGATAAGGCGACTGGTTATCGCGTGGTTCGGGCCGAAGCTGGCAGTGAGCAGTATGAGCAGATCTATGAAGGGAAGGGGCTTGTTTTCACAGATGAAGGGCTTGAGCCTGGCAACAGCTACAGCTATCGCGTAACAGCCTATAACGCAGCTGGGGAGTCAGCATTCACTGTTGCAGAAGCTACGACTTACTCCATTGACTCTCCAGCAGAGTTCGCTGCCACAGCTGTGACGGACACATCAATCTCTCTGGGGTGGAATGTCCTGCCTGGATCTGATGTAACGTATACCGTGTCCCGTGCAACCAGTGCTACGGGTACGTATCAGCAGGTCTATAGTGGCAATGAAAACACGTTTAACGATAGCGGTCTGACGATGGGCACAGGATATTTTTACATCATCCAGGCGACCGTGGACGGCGTAACTTCTCCAGCATCCGCACCGCTTGGTGTTGCCACAGTTCGCACAAGCATTACACCAGGGCAATTGTGGCCAGATCTGGACGGGAAGCCGATTGATGCGCATGGGGCTGGTTTTTTCTATGATGAACAGACGGAGACCTATTACTGGTATGGCGAATATCATAAGGGCGGCTGGCCAGCTGTTGGTGTGCGAGTGTATTCATCCAAGGATCTGATGAATTGGACGGATGAAGGCATGGCTTTAACAACACTTCAATCCATGGATGATTTTGACAATGACCCGTTGATCTCCAAATTGTATGCGGGGCGTGAAGACCGCGTGGATATCTGGGCAGATATCCGCAAAGGACGGATTATTGAACGACCAAAGGTCATCTACAACGACAAAACGAAGAAATACGTGATGTGGGCCCACATGGACGGCGACAAGGACCCCTATAACGATAATGCGAATTACGGTAAGGCGCGAGCCGGTTATGCGATCAGCGACTCTCCAACAGGGCCTTTTGTATATCAGAAGAGTTACCGGATGGACAGAGCTCCCGAAGGGGAGAAAGATTATTTCCCAAGCGATAAGGGCATGGCACGTGACATGACGCTGTTCAAGGACGATGACGGTACCGGTTATCTGATCTACTCCAGCGAAGAAAACCTGACGTTATATATCTCCAAACTGAATGAAGACTATAGTGACGTAACAGGGTGGCATAAGGAAGGACGAACGGATGACAAAGGAAATCCGATACGGGATTCCACCTATCAGGCACAACACGGCGTCGATTACGTGCGGGTGTTCCCGGGAGGACAGCGCGAAGCGCCGGCGATGTTCAAGTATCAGGGGAAATATTATATTTTGACCTCTGGAGCTTCCGGCTGGGCCCCTAACGAAAACAAAGTGACGGTGGCGGATAACATTTTTGGCCCGTGGTCAACGCAGACCAATCCGTTTGTGCGTACGTTACCGAGCGATCCCGATCCAGGCAAAGCATTTGGCACGCAGACCACATCCGTCATTCCGGTCGATCCGGAAAAAGGCAAGTTCATTTACGTGGGCGATACGTGGAATGGTGGCAATTTCTCGAATGACGCTGCAAAATACGTGTTCTTGCCAATTGAGTTTGGAATAGGCTCCGACATTGCCATCAAGTGGTATAACAGTTGGACACCTGATCTGCTGAATTCGATGGGTAAGGTGGATATCGCTGATCCGTTGCCAGAAGCCGTGGCACTAGGCAAAGTACCATCCCTGCCAACGACATTGAATGTGCGCGACGGTGGTGAACTGGTGTCAACGCCAGCAGTATGGACAATTGATAACCGGGCCATGACAGCAGAAGATTTTGCTAAACCAGGACCGCTCACGTTACAGGTCACTACACCGGAATATAACAACAAAAAGCAGGCGGTTCGTGTAAACGTTATTCCGGAGAATACACTTTATTTCGTGAACAGCGGAGGTTACGAAACGGCTGATTACAATCTTATGGGTGCCTATATGAAAGGAACGCTTGCCAACCCGGGAACGGCGGATCAGATGTACGCTCCGGCCGAGGGACGCAATTGGGGTTATGTGAGCGCAGATGCACTGGCATCCGGTTCGAATGGCGGGGATATATTCTCGACCGTACGATATCTGAACGGTGGCAATGTCAGCAATTCTCCCAAAGGCACGGACTTAACCTATACATTTGATATGCCAAACGGGACATACGATGTCTACGCCGGATTCAACGATCCGTGGACCAATGCATCGCGCAAAGCGAACTTCCTTATCAATGGCACCAACACTGGTGCAGTTACTTTTACGCCTGCCAGCGTTAGAACCCACAAAGGCATCAGCGTGTCGGACAACAAGCTGGAGTTGACCGTGCGCAATACGGCATCGCAGGACCCGATGATTAGTTGGATTATGATCGTTAAACCTGACGCCGCGCCACCTGTCAATGACAGTGCTGGTCTCAATGCTGATACGTTGGATTCAATGAGCGCAAGACTTCACTGGGATGCTCGTCTTGGTGCAGCAAGCTACAAGCTCTACCGCTCAGATCGTGAGCAAGGGGAGTATACGCTGGTCTATAGCGGCAATGGACGGGAGTACACAGACAGTGCACTGAATCCTGGCACGGATTACTATTATAAAGTGGAAGCTTTTGATGCGTCTGGGCAATCCGTGAGCGGTTTATCTTCCGCTTATCAGGTGCATATGGTTCAGCAGACCGCTGCCGATATAGCTACAGGCATTACGGCACTGGAACAGCCTTCCGCAGGTGCAAAAAAACTGAAGTTCCCATCCTTGCCACAAGGTTTCACGGTGACGATTGCTTCCAGTTCGGTACCATCTGTCATTCAAACTGATGGAACGATTGTCCCACCATCTAAGGAAACAACAGTAACCCTGGAGTTGGTAATTACTCGAACTTCTGACGACAGTAGAGCCCTGACTGTACCGTTGACGGTGAAGGTGCTCGCATCAGTTCCTTCCCCTGGAGGCACGGACCCTGGTTCGGGCGGTAGTCCAGGCGGCAATTCCGGTGGAAATCCGGGAAATGGTTCTGGATCGGCCAGCAATGGCGGACAATCAGGAAGTGGTAACCCAAGTGCAGAGAATGCGGTACCACAACCTAAACCGGAGAAGGACCGTTCTGTTCTGGAGTTGCAGGGACAATCAGATCAGAAGGGTGTAGTGCAGTCCAACGTGGATGTTTCAACGATTAAAGAGGCTTTTAAAGTTGCCCCTGCAACGGATGCGGGTCAGCGCTTGGTCGAACTTCGGCTGAAGCCGGTCTCAGGAGCAAACGCATATGAACTGTCCCTGCCTGTCTCTGCGTTGTTGGATCAAGACGAGTCACACGTGCTCAACATCGTTACGGAACTGGGGACGTTGGAGCTTCCTGCACAGCTGATACCGAAGGATATGGTGGGTGACGGGATTGCATCAATCCGATTGGTCAGAACGGAGCTGCCGAAAACAGTCGCAGATCAGCTTGGTACGCAGTATGGAGTCCAGCTGGAACTCCAACTGGATGGTCATCCATGGGCATCGGGAAGCGAGTTGACGCTGCGTCTGCCTTACCAATCATCAGACGATACGCAACAGGATCGAATTGTAGCGTTTGTCATTGGCGCGAACGGTGTGGCAACTCCATTGCCGCAAAGTCATTACGATCCAAACAGCGGGGAGATTGTATTCTCCGTAACGTCACTTACAGGAAATTATGCTGTTGTGTCTGTGGAGCAGACATTCGCAGATCTTGCAGAAGTGCAGTGGGCCAAGAAAGCAATGGAGGCTTTGGCTGTTAGAGGTGTAATTGATGCAGAGGCAAGCGGTGATTCCACGCAGTTGTATCCAAAACAAGGGATGACCCGCGGCCAATACGTGCAGTGGCTGATGACAGCGCTGGGCTTGAATGCTGCATCAGGTAATGCGTTCTCTGATGTGAGCGAGACGTCTTCTTACTATGAAGCGGTTACAGCTGCTCATTCACTAGGCATCACCAGCGGTACCGGTGACGGACGCTTCTTGCCAGAGTCCACGATCACCCGTCAGGAAATGATGACGTTGACTGTGAGAGCCCTTGAAGCGGCCGGACTGGTTGACGCTGAGTCGGCTGCATCGGATAGTCTTACCCTTTTCCGCGACGCTTCTGCGATTGGTTCTTACGCCCGGGATAGCGTGGCATTGCTTGTAAATCTGGGTATTACCCGGGGGTATAACGGCGAGGTGAAACCTCTTGCCGAAGCAAATCGAGCTGAAGCGGCTACGATGCTATATGCGATGATGAGCAAACTGGTATGGAATAACTGACGATATACAAGAATTGTAGAGTGTGAAAAAGAAGGCTTACTTTGACCTGAAACGCAGGTCGGAGTAAGTCTTTTTGCGTTACCTTAACAGAGGTGGATTCGCACATATTGTTCCTTTATCAGCGAAACTGATAAATGTCATAAAATCATTGAAATTGACCCTAAACACCCGGTGTGTTAGGTTTTAGAGAGAAGAAATTAAATTAATGTGATCATTTTAGTCGGAATTAAAATCGAAGCAATGCGCGAGGTGGCAAACAGTGGAACTTCAAGTGACAAACAGCCCTTTTAATCAAGAACAAGTTGAACTGCTTAATCGTCTTATTCCTACATTGACCGATGGACAACGTACTTGGTTGAGCGGATATATTGCAGCAATTCAGACAAGCGCGACTATAGCGGCTCCAGCTAACCTGGTACAGGCTGCACCAATTACAGGAATTGCACCTGTCAGTGCTCCGTCAGTGTCCCGAGAAGTTACCGTGCTTTTTGGTTCACAAACCGGGAATTCCAGTGGCCTATCGAAGAAGCTGGCCAAGAAACTTGAAGAGCAAGGTCTTCAGGTAACGTTGTCATCGATGGGAGATTTCAAACCGAACGGACTTAAGAAAATTGAAAATCTCCTCATCATCGTCAGTACCCACGGCGAGGGTGAACCACCGGATAATGCGATTCCGCTGCATGAATTCCTGAACAGCAAACGGGCTCCGAAGCTTGAAGGACTTCGTTACTCGGTTTTGGCTCTAGGGGACACCTCTTATGAGTTCTTTTGTCAGACGGGTAAAGACTTCGACAAGCGATTGCAGGAGCTGGGTGGTACAGCCCTTGTACCACGCGTGGACTGTGATGTTGACTTTGATGAAGCAGCGGCGGAATGGATGAATGAAGTACTGGCCTCATTAAGCAGCACATCGGCTGCTACAGGTACAGTAACCACTGAAGCTGTCACAGCTGCGGTAAGCGGCGGGGATTCCGAATATGATCGCACGAATCCATTCAAGGCAGAGGTACTGGAAAATCTCAATCTGAATGGCAGAGGATCAGACCGTGAAACACGACACATTGAATTGTCTTTGGAAGGTTCCAACCTGGATTATCAGCCGGGAGACAGCCTTGGTGTATTCCCTGAGAATCACCCACGCCTCGTGGATGAAGTCATTGCAGCCATGGAATGGAATGCCGACGAGCGTGTGACCGTGAATAAAAATGGGGATCAGGCATCTGTGTACGAAGCGTTGCTGCGTTATTTTGAGATTACAGCCGTAACGAAACCGGTTGTGGAACAACTGGCGAGACTGAATCCTGAAAGTGGCCTGACAGCGTTACTCGCAGATGATTCCGAATTCCGCACGGTCATGAACAGCTGTGATCTGCTGGATCTGGTTCAGGATTATAATGTGAAAGGCATTCCTGCCGGAGAATTCGTAGCTGCTCTTCGCAAAATTCCGGCACGTCTGTACTCCATAGCGAGTAGCTCGAAGTCTTTCCCGGATGAAGTTCATCTGACCGTTCGTACGGTGCGTTATGAAGCGCGTGGCAGAGAGCGTTACGGTGTATGCTCAGTACATCTGGCTGAACGAATCGAAGCTGGCGACACCTTGCCTGTATATATACAGCATAACCCGAATTTCAAACTGCCTGAGAACCCGGACACGCCGATCATCATGGTTGGCCCAGGTACAGGGGTAGCGCCGTTCAGATCTTTCCTTGGTGAGCGTGAGGAAACTGGCGCAGAAGGTAAGACATGGCTGTTCTACGGGGATCAGCATTTCTCCACCGACTTCCTGTACCAGACCGAATGGCAGCGTTGGCTCAAAGATGGTGTGCTCACGAAGATGGATGTAGCCTTCTCCCGTGATACGGAACAGAAAGTATATGTACAACATCGCATGCTGGAGCACAGCAAAGAGTTGTACCAATGGCTCCAGGAAGGGGCAAGCGTATATATCTGTGGTGACGAGAAAAAAATGGCACATGATGTGCATGCTGCGCTTACCACGATTCTTGAACAAGAAGGCGGCTTATCGCCTGAACAGGCATCGGAATATCTGACACGGTTGCAACAGGATAAACGTTATCAGCGGGACGTCTATTAATTACCGGCCCAGCCGGATTGCATCATCCCGCAGAGACGAGAGGAGAAAGCAGTATGGCTTATAATAACTTACTTAACCCGCAGCGCACGAATAGCGATGTGGAAGATATAAAGATCAAAAGTGATTACTTGCGCGGAAGTCTGACCGAAACGTTGGCTGATCGCATCACGGGTGCAATTCCAGAGGACGACAACCGTCTGATGAAACACCATGGCAGTTATATGCAGGATGACCGTGACCTGCGTAATGAGCGTCACAAATCCAAGCTGGAGCCTGCATACCAATTCATGTTGCGTGTGCGTGCTTCCGGTGGGATTGTAACCCCGGAGCAGTGGTTGATGATGGACAGAGTGGCACATAAATATGCGAATGAGACGATTCGTCTGACCACACGTCAGTCTTTCCAACTGCATGGTGTACTGAAGTGGGATCTTAAGAACACAATTCGCGAAGTGAACGATTCATTGCTAAGCACACTGGCTGCATGTGGGGACGTGAACCGTAACGTGATGTGTAATCCGAATCCGAATCAATCCGATGTGCATGCTGAAGTGTATGAGTGGGCATGTCAGGTGAGTAATCATCTGGATCCTCGCACGCGGGCTTATCATGAGTTGTGGCTGGACGGAGAGAAAGTAATTGATTCTCAGGATTCTGACGAAGAGGTTGAACCGATCTATGGCAAAGTATATTTGCCACGTAAGTTCAAAATCGGCATTGCTGTACCACCATCCAATGATGTGGACGTCTTTTCACAGGATCTTGGCTTTATTGCTATTGTGGAAAACGGCAAGTTGCAAGGCTTCAACGTTTCTGTTGGCGGTGGTATGGGGATGTCTCATGGTGACTCCAAAACCTATCCTCAAGTTTCCAAAGTTATTGGGTTCTGTACACCAGAGCAAATGATTGATGTTGCGGAGAAAACAGTCATGATTCAGCGCGATCATGGAGATCGTGCCGTTCGTAAACATGCTCGTTTCAAATATACGCTGGATGACCGTGGTGTGGAGTGGTTCATTGAAGAGTTGACTACCCGTTTGGGTTGGGAACTGGATGCAGCACGTCCTTATCATTTTGAGACGAACGGAGATCGATATGGTTGGGTAAAAGGTAATAATGGCAGATGGCATTACACGCTGTTCATTCAGAATGGCCGGGTAAAAGATGTAGATGGCTATCCGCTCATGACGGGTCTACGTGAAATTGCCAAAGTGCATACGGGTGATTTCCGTCTGACGGCGAACCAGAATCTGATCATCGGTAATATCAGCAGCCAGAAGAAGAAAAAGATCGAAGCGCTGATTCAGGAATACAATCTGACCGATGGTGCGCATTACTCAGCGCTGCGCAGAAGTTCGATGGCTTGTGTTGCACTTCCGACATGCGGTCTTGCGATGGCTGAATCCGAACGTTACTTGCCGTCCCTGATCGATAAACTGGAGCCTGTACTGGACGAAGCTGGGCTGAGAGACGAAGAGATTGTCATTCGGATGACCGGCTGCCCGAATGGATGCGCAAGACCGATGCTGGCGGAGATTTCATTTATCGGTAAAGCGCCGGGTAAATACAATCTGTATCTCGGTGGCAGCTTCACCGGACATCGCTTGAACAAGCTGTACAAAGAAAACATCGGCGAAACCGAAATTCTGGAGACGTTGACACCAATGGTTAATCAATATGCCAAAGAGCGCAATGAAGGAGAGCACTTCGGAGACTTTGTCATTCGTGCGGGGTATGTTCCTGAAGTGCTGGATGGTCGTCAATTTCATGCCTGATTGATCGGGTGTTAAGAATTAATGTTAGGACTTATTTCAGGACAGAAGCATTCCTTAGGGGGTGCTTCTTGTGTTCTATACAGGCTGGATAGAGGTACCCATAGTTGCTGCAGAGAGATAAATCAGAGGATAAACTGTGACTACACATCATACGGAGATGGATAATCGCCGCAGTTATTCCCATTTTTTCGTGGGTATTAACTTGTTGAAGTACGTTCAACAAGCTATAATGACATAGTAGAAAGCAGATTAAATGTTGAAAGTGAGCGGAAACGATATGGGTCGTAAGTGGAATAATATCAAGGAAAAGAAAGCTTCAAAAGATGCAAACACGAGCCGGGTCTACGCCAAATTCGGTGTTGAGATCTATGTAGCTGCCAAGAAGGGCGAACCGGACCCGGAAGCGAACCGTGCACTGAAAGTCGTGCTGGAACGTGCCAAAACGTATAATGTACCCAAAGCCATCATTGACCGTGCGATGGAAAAAGCAAAAGGCAGCGGGGATGAGAATTATGAAGAGCTGCGTTATGAAGGCTTCGGACCGAATGGTGCGATGGTCATCGTTGATGCACTCACCAACAACGTGAATCGTACAGCGCCAGAAGTGCGCTCTGCGTTTAACAAAAATGCGGGCAACATGGGTGTCAGTGGTTCTGTTGCTTACATGTTTGATCCAACAGCTGTTATCGGGGTGGAAGGCAAGAATTCCGAAGAAGTGCTTGAACTTCTGCTTGAAGCAGACGTAGATGTACGTGATATCGTGGACGAAGACGAAGCTGTGATTGTATATGCAGAACCGGATCAATTCCACGCTGTACAGGAAGCATTCAAAGCTGCGGGTGTTACTGAGTTCACAGTAGCCGAGCTGACGATGCTGGCTCAAAACCATATTGAACTTCCAGAGGATGCACAAGCTCAGTTTGAGAAACTGATCGATGCGCTTGAGGACCTTGAAGATGTTCAGCAGGTTTACCACAACGTAGAGTTCGTATAAGAGAACGATTCTTACCGAATTATAATGTTTAAAAAGAGTGTGCATCCAATCCCGCTGATTGGATGGACACTCTTTTTTATTCATTTACGAGTCGGACTGCAACTTTCCAGGGGACTGATCTGATTTTTCCGATTTACGCCCACCGAACTTGAATAATACAATTCCGCCCACAATGACAAGTACACCGAGCAGTTGATTCCACGAAAACGGAATTTGCTCCAGACCGAGCCACCCCATGGAATCAAAGAGCAGGGCGAAGCTCAACTGGGACGTGAGCACAATGGAGATCGCATAAGTGGGGCCGAGCAGCTTCATCCCTTGCACGAGACAGAAGACTACACCAACACCAATAGCTCCACTGAGCCAGTACCAGGGCTGCATATGCTGGAAGCTGAATGTATTTTTACCCTCCACTAACAGAGAGATGAGGAATGAAGCAATGAATCCGGTGAAAAGCACCATTGTTGTGGTGGACCATGAACCGGTGCGTTCATTGACTTTGCTATTAAAAATCGTCTGCAGACTGACAAGCGCACCTGCCAGCAGTGCAAGCGAAATGCCTGTGATTAACATGGTTGTCGAACTCCTTATTCATAAATGTTGTGACCTGCTATTTCACGTAGACCTGCACGGTCCTTAATCATAATCAATCCCTGATGTCGTTCAATCAATTCGTCTGCACAGAGCTTCTGGATCACCCGATTGAGATGTCGATAGCTGGTGCCAATCAGATTCGCGATGTCGGTCAGATTGAACGCGTCCAGTTCTTCATGAACCACGTTCCCAGCTTCTTCTGTCGAGATGGAGAGCAGGTAGCTGGCTAGACGAACCTCCACGGGATACATTAGGTTGAAATTGGAAAAGTTCGAATCGATATAGAACTTGTGAGAGATGATCTTGAGCAAAAATTTCAGTAAAGGTGCGTAATCGCTGGCGAGCTCAGCGAGCCATTGATAATGAATACGAAGCATCACAACAGGCGATACGGCCTGAACCGTATTGACAATGTTGCTCTCTCGGACGTACTCCACGTCGCCAACCACTTCAAGCGGTGTTTTGAAACATAGAACCAACGTTTTGTCTTGAGCGGAGGTGGTGAAAATTTTGATTTTACCTTCGACCAGAACGTATAGGTATTCGGAAGCTTCGCCTTCACGGCAGATCAGTTCACACTTTTCGAAGTGGCATATCGTCATATGGCGACGCAGGGGCTCGTGAAATACCGTTTCGAGTTGATATTGCTTCAGGTATTGAGTTAATTGCTGCTCATCATGAATCTCTTGCACGCTGTTGTTCACCCCCGACGATATGTTCCAATCATTCTCATAAATTATAGTTTCATAATAATGACACCCGTCACCATTAAGGCAATGCCCAGAAATTGTGGCAGTTTCATCTTCTGTTTCACAACGCCAAACCATCCGTTACTATCGACCAGGAAGGTTAGGAACAGCTGAGCAATCAACAGAGCAGAGATCGTGAATGTAACCCCGATTTGCTGAATGGCCGTTACTTCGCTGAAAATAATGACGGCGCCAAAAGCACCTCCAGCCAGGTACATGGGTTTTACTTGTTTGAGTCCCTGAAGGTTGGTGTCACGAACGAACATCAGGATTAACGCCGCTAATATGAATCCCGTCAATTGTGTAATCGTAGCGGCCTGCCATGTGCCCATATCCGTGCTGATACGAGTATTGGCCACCCCTTGCAACGTGATACACGCACCGCCCAGTAATGCAAAAATAATTCCTCTCATATGTACTCTCCTTATCAAAATCACTTCGACTTCTATTTAATGATAAACTCACCCCGAACGCCAAGGACAAATGTCCTGAGCTCTGAAGTCACAGCATTTAGAGTACAATAAAGAACCCTGAAAATCCAGATGGGGCATGAAGAAAAGGGGCGGTAAAACAGGGGGGAATGGAGAAATAGGGTGACTATAAGTCGTTACATTTAAAACCGAGCACATATTTGTTAAATAGAGTGTGCTCGGTTCGTTAGCTATTCAAGAAACGAAAAGAGAGTCTCCCTACTAGACCCCGGAGTGTAGAAAGTATGCAAACCTCAGGGGAACGCTGGGCAATTGAGATTAGAACCAGTCAGCTAGACCCTCTCCGTACAAATCAAATCAAAAACATTAGATCACAGTGTAAACAGGCTTTTCACCTACAAAGCGAACAGACAATTCAGGAAAGTGTGCTGCCAACGTGTCTGACAAAAGCTTCATCCCTGAAGCCTCGCTTTCGGCATGCCCCATCATGATAAGTGCTTTGGACTGTCCTTGTTGCACAGCATCACGAATATACTCCGGTGTCTCCCATTCGAACCCTTCTCCAGCGATGATGAGATCCAATTGCTGGTGCTGAATCAGGGGAATTGTCACATTTCCATTGCCGCGAAAACCAACCAGTACCGCTACGCGTTGACAGATCATTTCCACATCGCCAGCAACGCGTACATAATCGATCCCCAGGAAGCTTTTTACATGTTGTGCAACAGCTTGGGCAGTCTGACCTTCCGGCAAAGAAAGGATATCTGCTTCCGGTAGTCGTTGCTCCACATAAGGGGACCATCGCAATGCCTCAATCAATCCTTCCGTTATGCCATCAGGTTTAAATCGATGGATGATATCATGACATCGATAGATGGAAATGCTTGCTTCGTCGATCATTTTCCTTTTGTGTACATAAACAGGATCACTTGCGAGCCAATCCGTATGACTATGATGGTTATAAAAGGGAGACTCATGTGCAATGATCAGGTTGGCACCATGCTTAATGGCTTGTTCAATGACATGTTGCGTCGGCATAAAAGCAATGATAATACCTGTGACCCTATGAGTAAGGGAGCCTGTAATGAGCTGATCTACCGTGTTTTCCGGCAGTTCAATGTTATCTGTAAGATGAAGTACAATATCTTGAACAGTAAAGTCCATATGGCGTATTCCTCCAATGACAGGATATAAAGCTAGTGTACCATGTTGGGGAATACGTTGTTGTAGCATTGTGGTTATGCGTAAGGAACCGCGGGTTAATTGGGGGTCAGTATTACTGTTTTCGGTTAATACTAGTAAATAGAAACTTCAGGTCAGTTAAGATAACAACGAAGGAAAGTATGGAGTACGTACTGTTGTTGGATTCATATAGTGTTCTCTAACAAGAATAAGTATACTTACATAGAGTCTTTGTCTGCGTTAATGGAGCTGATTGCAGCGCAAGTTGTTTCTATTTTTAAGATACAGCGAGATTCAATTGAGGGTAAGCATGAATTTGCATATACAGAACAGATTGTGAAAGGGGATAACTACAATGACAGCAACAAATATTATGGAACGTCTGAAGAGAGAGACTGCTCATTATCACAGACAAGTCGAACAGAACCCCTATGCGAAAGCCATTATGAATCAAACGGTGACGATAGAAGAATATAGAACATATCTAGAGAAATTTTATGGGTTTCTGAAACCGCTGGAGGATCAGGCTGTACAGCAGCCTTTCTGGGGAAATACGGGACTGGATATTGAGATTAGAGGCAAGGCTGGATTACTGGAGAAAGATCTGCACAATCTGGGTGCGAGTGAAGAGGACATCCGCCAACTTCCGCTCTGTGAAGAACTGCCGGATATTTCAACACCTGCCCGTTTGTTTGGATATCTGTATGTGATTGAAGGATCTACGAACGGTGGACAGATCATGACCAAACGATTGTCGCAGTTCCTGCCGATTGATGCTGATCGTGGATTGGAATATTTCAACGCCTATGGTACTGAGACAAGAACGAGATGGAGCGAATTCATGGGTTTGCTGCAGCAGTCCATCACGACTCCAGAAGATCAGGATAACATGGTGCACAGCGCATCAGAGACTTTCCGACTGCTTGATCAGTGGATTAATACGGACAAGTAGCATCCCTTTTCATCAACCCGAACGCCTGTAGGGCAGATTTTTTCACATTTAAAAGGTATCTATATAAGTTGAACTAATCATTTCCACTTATATAACATCATGAGAGGGGATTTTCCTGGCCATGGCCGAACCGAAGTCCAAGAAAGAACAAAATTTATTGAATCGCAGATTACTGCATCAAGGGACATATACCAATGATCCAATTGATCTGAATAACTGCGAGAAAGAACCCATTCACATCCCCGGTTTTATTCAACCTCATGGTGTACTCTTGGCCATTAATACCAGTCATACGCCTACCATTGTTCAGTGTAGCCAGAATACGGAGGATCATCTGGGTATTGCCTCTGAGGACGTTCTGGGTATGCCTTTGGAACATTTGATTGGTAAGGAATATGTAAGCAAACTGTTGAGTAGCAGCTTCAATGCATCGGTAACCTCTGACTTGCATTACATGGATCTGACTATTAAGGTATCCGGTGAGGATCGGATTTTCTCCTCTGTTCTTCATGAAAGTGAAGGTCTGCTTATTCTGGAGATCGAGCCTTTTTATGAAAAAGAAGATATGGAAACCACCGACTTTGAGTGGATATCCCGATTCTTTGGCCGAATCAAAAGTATAGACAGTCGCGTGGAAGCGAGCCAGATTGCGGCTGAACAGGTGAAAGAAATGCTCGGCTATGACCGGGTTATGATCTATGAGTTTGATGAGCAATGGAACGGTAGAGTGATTGCTGAAGCGCGTGAACAAGAACTCGAACCATTCCTGGGACACCATTATCCGGCTTCGGATATTCCCAAACAGGCTCGGGAATTGTATCTTCGCAACTGGCTGCGAACTATTGTGAACGTAAATTATAAACCAGTGGAGATTGTGCCTACATTACAACCGCTCACAGGCAAACCGCTGAATTTGAGTCTTTCGGTTCTGCGCAGCGTATCTCCCCTTCATATCGAATATTTGCATAATATGGGTGTAGGTGCGACGGTTACGATCTCACTCATTCATAACAATCAACTGTGGGGACTCATTACATGCCATCATTATTCGGTAAGATACGTACCCCATCGCGTTCGGAATCTGTGTAATTTCCTTGGAGCGTTCTTCTCCAATGAATTGTTCCAGCGTCAGCAACTGGATGATTACCAGTCGGAGATTCAGTCACGTGAGGCCGCTTCACGAATCGCCAACATTTTTATCGGAAATACAAGCCCTGCCCGAGTTCTAGAGGAATTACAGGGAGAAGATGAGACGATTTTGAGTCTGATGGATGCTACAGGAGCAGCAATCTGTTATCAGGACAAGCTCTTGTTATATGGTGAAACCCCAAACAGTGGACAGATTCGTGAATTGGCAGGTTGGCTTGCAGGCAAGTCGGATGATTACAGTTATCATACGTCGAAGCTCAGTGCAGAGTATGAGACATCCAAAGCTTATCAAGATAAGGCTTCGGGGGTTATTTATGTTGCGATTTCGCCTGGACAGCAGAACTATATACTTTGGTTCCGACCGGAGGTCATCCAGGTGGTCAATTGGGCGGGTGATCCAGCAAAGGCGGTGCTAAAGACAGATGATGGCATACGTTTGTCCCCGCGTAAATCATTCGAGAAATGGAGAGAAGTTGTAAAAGCGACTTCATACCCATGGACAACGAAAGAACTAAGCGTGTTACCTTTGCTCAAAACCATTGTACGTCGTCAGACCGAGAATCAGTTGATTCAGGCCGAAGAGCAGGCACTTCAGAATGCCCGTATTTTGCGACAGAATGAACAGCGTTATTTGCAGCTAATGGATTATTCACCCGTGGCATTCTTTACTCTAACGGACGGTCAGATTATCTACTGCAATACGAAGGCAGCTGAGTTGCTTGGATTCGATAGTTCCAAAAAACTGATGGGCAAGGATTTCAGAGAATTTGTACCTGATCAGGCGAGGGAACCACTACAACAGAATTTTGAAGAGTTAAAGCAGAACAATACAAGCTTGATCACAAGCCAGTCCTATTTCACGACAGCGGCAGGGACCTCGTTGTTGCTTGAAGTTACACTCGCTGCTGTTACGCATGCAGGCAAACCTTCTGTGATGGTACTTCTGCACAGCGGAGCTTCTCACCTTGAACAGGACCATTACTCCGAAACGACAAGCCAACTGCAAAATTATCTGAACACAGATCCGTTAACGGACATGCCGATTCAAACGGTGTTCAAGTCTCAGCTTCAGGATGATTGGGATGACTGTTTGCAGGCGAAGTGCAGTCTGGGGCTACTTATTATAGATATTGATGATTTCCGATCATATAATGCAGCATACGGCCTTCAGGGAGGCGACCTATGTTTGCAATGGATCGGTGAGGTGCTTACAGTGGTCAGTGAGCAGCACAACGCACTAATTTCGCGACTTCGCGGAGGCACATTCATGCTGAAATTGAAGAGCACAACTTCTGAATATTCAGCGCAACTTGCGGAAGCGATTAGACAACACGTTCTGGCTTTACAGATCCAGAGGGAATTATCCGGCCCAAGTGGAGTCGTTACTGTTAGTGTTGGGGGTGCAGTTCTGGTACCGGATGAACGGTCGAATGCATCCGACCTGATCGAAAAGGCGAATCGCGCGCTGACGCAAGCGAAACGTGAAGGGAAAAATCGGGCAATCGTTGTGTGATATTGCCTAAGCAACGTTCATTTTGACCAAGAAGAAAAGAGGGCAGAAATGCCTTCTTTTTTTGTGTCCAAGAATGTCTTAATTTCGTCACCGCAGACACAGGACAAGTGATATAATGATCCCTATGGATACACTTGTTCGTATTCTGTCTTGGAGGAGGGTGAGATAACGTTCTATGAAAGACGATTCAAGACAATTGGAATTTATGGAGATAGATCTGAGTGAAGAACCGGATACAGCGGCTGTTTCGATTCCTGATCGTTCAACCATTGTACAGAGTGCTTATGATGGGATGCAGCATCGTGGAGGCATATTGTCCTCAGAGAAACGTTTTGTAGAGGAAGCAAGGCAATGGGCAGAGATGGAGGGAGATATATCCCCGTGGGTACCCTTCATGAGTTACTGGCCAACGTATGGCGTGATGAACGAAGCCCAGCGTAAGTGGTATATGTATTGGAGGAAGGAAGTACGCGAGGGGAGATATCCGGATACCGATCTGTCCTATCTATTCATTCATATCTACGAGCTAATTAACGGCATTGGCTGGCAGAATCCTCTGGATGGGTATGATCAATTAAAACAGTTATGGGTGAACTACCGTGAACGGCTTCCTCAACTAAATATATATATGCAAGAATGGATGGTTGATTATGTACTGATCCATCAGATGGAGACGTCATTATCCGAAGTCATGGACCTTTCGGGCGGATATCTGCCAGCGGAGATGCTGGATATGGAGCTACAGCGTATTTTACAAGGGAAGTTATCGGACATTTCGCTGAATATGCTGCAAAGATACTATGATTACGATATTACACTTAGTAAGTTCTATAGAGATGGCGGCAAAGAAGTGATGGAGCAGTACATTCCAAGAGTCATGGCATTGGTTCATTCGTACCTGGAACGTACGCGACAAGTTGGACTGTTGCCTGAGTTTGAACCCAAAGATGAACGTACGGTGGAGCGCATCCTGTTTCGCAAAGCAGTCTATGATGATTCGATCTATGGAAGATCGGTATCGTTCAGATATATGCCCATAGGTGAACAGGCTGATTTTGTGCAGATGGTGACCCGGATCTATCGATGTACTGAAAATAAACTTCGTGAACTGCTCGGATTCAGAGGCCGATTGCGTGGACAGACCCTAGAGCCTGAACTTGCGAATCTGATTGAGCGTTACCTGGACAAAGCATATGCGACCGAGCAGGCGGAGTCTGTGGAACAACCGGTGATTCGTATTGATTCAGAGAAACTGGCGTCGTTACAGCAGGAAAGTGAGTACGTGCGAATGGCACTTACGATTGAGGATGGTCACTCTTCTGAAGTGAAGGGTGAAGAGGTTAACGATGCAAATGTTGGGAGTAATCGATTAGATGCACTGGGAGCATGGGACGAGATAACTTCAACTGAAGGTTCGTTGGAGCCGAACCCATCCGCAGTAGAGATTGCAGCAGGAGGGTCAGCAGAATCGATTAGGTTGCAGTGGGATGAGTCTGCTGAGGCTGATCTGGATGAAGAGTGGCTGCATTTTGCCAAAGAGCTGTCTCCTCAGCAGGTGCAAGCAATCCATGCCCTTCTAGGCGCAAGTCCGGATACGGATTTGATGCGTCTGGCTGAGCAATATGGGACGATGCCTGCTCTTTTGCTGGATGAAATTAATGATGTGGCTATGGACACGATCGGTGATCTTCTGATTGATGGGGATCGGATTGTTCCTGATTATATAGATGTGTTCGAACATGTGAAGAGGTGATACGCAGTGACAGAACTTAAAATACCGAAGCGGCTGACCACCGCACTTGTAAATTCATTAACAGCGGGTGTTGTCCCGCGCATAGGACTGGAGCAGATTGCTGTTGGTCGTAAGGCTGAAGTGGACGCGATCTTGCGAGATATGGACAATATCGCCGAGGGCGGCGCAGCGTTCAAGCTCATCACCGGCCGTTACGGCAGTGGTAAAAGCTTTCTTTTGCAAATGATTCGTAACTATGCCATGGATCGCGATTTCGTTGTGGCAGATGCGGATCTGTCACCGGAGCGACGATTGGTGGGCACCAAGGGTCAGGGACTTGCCACATACCGTGAGCTGATGACTCGTCTGTCTACACGCACGCGACCTGATGGGGGAGCGTTGGAGCCGATTTTGCAAAAATGGATCGCAGGGCTGCAACAATCCACGATGCAGAGTCAGAACCTGCGCCCGGATGATCCCGCTCTGCCGCTGGAAGTAGAGAAACAGATCTATGCGGTGACGGGTGAGATGCAGAATCTGGTTCACGGCTTTGATTTTGCCAAAGTACTGGCGTCGTACTGGAACGGGTACAAGCTTGCTGATGATGATCGTAAACAGGCGGCGCTTCGCTGGCTTCGAGGAGAATTTGCAACCAAAACGGAAGCGAAAAAAGAACTGGCTGTTGGCGTTATCATTGATGATGACAACTGGTACGACTACTTCAAGTTGTGGTCTGAATTCACAGCGCGCATTGGTTACAAAGGATTGCTGTTGTTCATTGATGAAGCGGTGAATCTGTACAAAATTACAAACAGTGTCTCCCGTCAAAGCAACTATGAGAAATTGCTGACCATGTTCAATGATACGATGCAGGGCAAGGCAGAGCACCTGGGCATATTTGTAGGAGGTACACCACAATTTGTAGAGGATGAACGGCGCGGACTATACAGCTATGAAGCGCTTCGCTCCAGGCTTATTGATGGTCGCTATGCAGCAAAAGAGTATGCGAATTATACAGGCCCTATCCTGAAACTGGCGATGTTATCGCATGAAGAGATTCTGATTCTGCTTCAGAAGCTGCGGCAGATTCATGCCTTGCATTTTGGATACAGCGCAAGTCTGACAGATGAACAATTGGTTGATTTTATGCAAACGGCAGTGAATCGATTGGGTGCGGATGAATTGCTGACGACGCGTGAAGTGGTAAGGGACTTTATGGATGTACTGCATACGCTCCACCAGAATCCCGAAGTGACTTATACTCAATTACTTGGTGACCGGGCTGCCAAACCTCAGGAAACGGGAAAAGGGGATGCATCCGCGAATCCGGATGATCTGGACGATTTTCTGGCGGAGTTTGAATTATGAGTGATAATCCATTCTATCGGCTGGCGCCGTTTGTTCAGGAGTTTATATATAAAAAAAGATGGGATTCGCTTCGGCCTGCCCAGATTGAAGCCTGCAATATCTGCTTTCATACCCCGCATCATATGCTGATTGCGGCGGGAACGGCCTCCGGCAAGACGGAGGCGGCTTTTTTTCCTGCATTGACCGAGCTGCATGAACGGCCTTCCAAATCGGTTGGCATTTTGTACATTGGACCTTTGAAAGCCCTGATTAATGACCAATTCGAACGTCTCAAGGATTTGTTATCCGAGGGAAATATTCCGGTATGGCATTGGCACGGGGACGTACCTCAGGCGGAGAAAACAAAACTGATGAAGAACCCGTCTGGTGTGCTCCAGATAACGCCAGAATCGTTGGAAGGTCTGCTCATGAATCGACCGAATGCAATCCCGGCGCTGTTTCATGACTTGCGATATGTCATCATCGATGAGGTGCATGCCTTCATGGGAGCGGATCGGGGCATTCAGGTGCTCAGCGAGCTTGCCAGAATCGAGCGTATGGCTGGCTGTGCACCGCGAAGAGTGGGTTTGTCGGCTACACTTAGTGACTATAATGCGGCGACAGCCTGGCTTGCTGCCGGAACGCAGCAGGGGGTAGATGTGGTCTCTTCCCCGGGGGGGCGCAAGCTGCGACTGCGAGTGGAACATTTCTCTTTTCCTGATGCACAGGATGAAGAGCAGGCGGAGCAACTGCATAACGCACGCAAAGCCTACTATGACTTCATCTATGAGAGCACACATCGTAAAAAAGCGCTGATCTTCACCAATAGCCGCACGGATGCCGAAGTCACCATTCTTGAGATGAGACGCGTTGCGGCTCGCAGACAGGAACGTGATGTATTCCATGTGCATCATGGAAGTATCTCGGCTATGTTGAGGGAGGAGACGGAAGCTGCCCTTCGTACCGGATCGGGGCCAGCTGTTGCTGCGGCAACAGTCACACTCGAACTGGGCATCGATCTGGGGGAGCTGGAACGTGTGGTTCAGCTTGGTGCACCGTATAGTGCATCTAGTTTTGTGCAACGGCTGGGCCGTTCGGGTAGACGGGAAGACATGGCATCGGAAATGCTCTTTGTATGTCCGGAGGAAGAGGATGAAGAAGCGCAATTGCCGGCACGGATGCCCTGGACGTTGATGCGTGCGATTGCTGTTATTGAACTATATGTAAAAACGAAATGGGTCGAGCCGCTTGAAGCCCGCAAAATGCCCATAGGTGTACTCTACCATCAGACGATGAGCATGCTGAAAAGTATGGGGGAGGCGGAGCCGAGAGACCTTGCGGAAGCAATCCTCTCCCTTGCACCGTTCTCGTTGATTAGCCCTGATCAATATCAGGTATTCCTGAATTACCTCATTGAGACGGATCACCTGCAATGGACAGAAGAGCGAACTTTAATTATTGGACTTACCGGTGAGAAAATTGTGAATAATTATCGCTTCTACGCAGTGTTCAAGGACGATGAGGAACATAAAGTGCTGAATGGTTCCGAAGAGATTGGTTCCATTACAACCGTACCCCCACCGGGGTATTGCTTCTCCCTCGCAGGGAAACTGTGGAAAGTAGAAGAGGTGGACCACAAGCACAAAGCTGTGTATGTGAAGTCTGCCAAAGGAAAAGTGGATACGTTATGGCTTGGGGCGGGAGGAGATATTCATACGACGGTGGTACAGAAAATGCGTGAAGTGTTGTCCGACTCGATCATCTATCCGTACCTGTCACCGCAAGCCGTCAATCGACTGGAACGAGCACGCCGCCTCGCTCGCGAAAGTGGTCTGCTGAACCAAGTCGTTATTCCTGCAGGGGGAGATTCCATGTATGTTCTTCCATGGGTGGGAAGTAAATCTTTCCGTACATTGGAGCGCTTAATGAAGCATAATCTGTCCGGCAAACTTGCTTTGCGTTCTGTCGTACCCATGGAGCCCTATTATTTTGTAGTGTCCGGCAAGGTCGATGAACGAACTTTGTTAGCCGAAATCATGAGTGAGTGTCGGTCAGCTCAGGACGCATCTGCGTTACTGGCTGAAGATGAAGCACCTTATCTAGGCAAGTATGATGAATTCGTCGCACCGCCTCTGATCCGTGAAGCTTTTGCCGTGGATGGGCTGGATTTGGATGGATTGAAGGCAGGTCTACAGCAAACATTGGAGTGGGATTCCTCGAACTCCAATCAGGTATTTTAACTTTTACATCGAATAGGGTTGACACCACCTCACCTCCCATGTAATATATGAAAAGTCGTCACACACGAATTACATCAAATTGCATATATCATTTCGTATAACCTCGCAGGCCGAAAGTGTACACAGGGCGAGGGTCTCTACGGGAAGCCTATACTTCCTAACTACGATGCCAAGGAATCGATGTATTCCTTGCTCGTAGTTAGGATTTTTTGCATTTTCGATGGTGTCTGTGACCTTGGCATGAACCAAACATGCGGACGTATTTTTCAATCATCAGGAGGTTTATTCACAAATGAAATATTATCTGTCCGTTCTCGCGGGAGCGATGAGCTATGGCATATTATCCACGATTGTGGTTCTGGCTTACGGTGAAGGATATAAACTTGGAGAGGTTGTGGGAGCACAACTGATTACGGGTTTTCTCCTATCCTGGATGCTGGCGCTATACACACGATTTAGAACAAAACGCAAGTCACAAACAGCTGGAAAAGCTTCAGGAGCCGTGGCTCAGGTATTCAAACGGTTGACGTGGAAACAACGTCTGCTATTGATGGCTGCCGGAACACCAACGGTAATTACAGGTCTCGTCTATTATCAGTCTTTACGCTATATCCCGGCATCACTTGCCATTATCCTGTTGTTCCAGTTCACATGGATTAGCGTATTGATTCAAGCGATAAGCAAACGTCAACGTCCAGATAAAGTCACGTTCCTGACGTTGATCATTCTATTCGGCGGAACTTTGCTGGCAGCCGGTTTCCTGGAACAGGGACTGGGTGAGTTTAACGGTCTGGGTATTGCTCTTGGACTAATGGCAGCCGTAAGTTATTCCCTGTTCGTATTGTTCAGCGGTAAAGCAGTTCCTTCTGCACATCCGGCCTTCCGCAGTGCGTGGATGGTTACAGGCGGATTGATCCTGCTGTGCATTTTGTTCCCGCCGACATTTCTCTTTAACGGATTGATCTGGAGTCAGTTACTGGTGTTCGGACTACTGCTCGGATTCTTCGGGGCTTTCATTCCACCAGTACTGTTCGCCATAGGCGTTCCGCATATTGGTGGCGACATGGCCGGAATTCTGGGCGCAGTGGAGCTTCCAATTGCTGTCTTGTTATCCTCTATCGTTCTCCATGAGCATGTCAGCGGATTGCAATGGTTCGGGGTTATCATTGTGCTCATTGGTGTTGCCCTGCCAGAGTTGTATAAATTACGAATGAGACGAAGTCGGAATACACCGATCTATTCCTGAGTTATGCAAAAAGGGATATTGCGAAGCATGAACGGGAATACCCGCAGATAAGCCTGAGAAATCAGGCTTTTTTGATTGAAATATTCTATATAAATTGAACTAAACATTTACACGAAACGGAGAGGACAGAAATAACCTGAAGAAGCGAAGCGTGCGCCTAAAAGCTTTCTGAAAGAAAGCTGCTTCGGAAGCATACGCTATTCCCGGATTTTACCCTTTGAAAAAGGAAATCAAAAAATCTGGGGATAACAGCGATCGAAAGGTTGTTCTGTCATCGGAGTGTCCAGTGTAAATATTCTTTAGTTCAATTAATATAGCTCAATCGCAATAGCCCAGAGGGGTCATTTTCATTGTCATGCGAATCAGGTATGCTTAAAGAATACATCCGTCTGTTGATTGAATATTGATTGGACATCGAATGAGGAGTGTTTAGATGAAAAGCTGGTTAGGAAAAACATGGCCTTGGTTAACACTGGGCCTGACCGTTGTTGTATTGCTTGGATCATTTTTGGTTTATTTTATGGGCAAAGACCTGTCCCCGGGATCGGGAAGTGCGGTAACTGCACAAGCGGAGACACCGGAGGATCTGAAAGGATATGAAGTCATTGATGTGGACGTAAGCAACGATGGTTTTGGACCCGACGTTATTGAGGTGAAAGCTGGCGTGCCGACTAAAATCAACTTTATTCTGACCCGGTCGGTGACACATGTCAAATCCGTGGGATCACAAAAGCTTGGCATGGATCTATACATGCAAAAGGGAGCCAACTATTATACTGTCGACAAAGACCTGCCCAAGGGAGAATACGAAATTCACTGCGGCATGTATATGATATACGCAACGATTAAGGTCGTATAAGCAGAAGGAGCATGGTTTCGGATTACCGAGCTTTGCTCCTTTTTTTGGTGCGTGATATCATGGGAAAGTGGGTAAAATCGATCAGGAGGTGCGAAAATGAAAGCGCTATTTATTGGAGGGACAGGCACCATCAGTACGGCTATTACAGAAATGCTTGCACAGCAAGGCTGTGAACTCTATTTGATTAATCGAGGTAATCGTAATGATGAGTTACCAGCCGAAGTCAAGGTACTTCAAGCCGACATTAATGACGAGGCCCGCGTAGCGGAACTGATTGCTGATCTGGAATTCGATGTTGTGGCAGACTTTATCGCCTTTGTACCGTCTCAATTGGAGCGAGATTACCGTTTGTTCAAAGATAAAACAAAGCAGTTTATTTTTATCAGTTCAGCATCTGCGTACCAGACTCCTTTGGCAGATTACCGGATTACGGAAGGGACGCCATTATCGAATCCATACTGGGAGTACTCTCGCAACAAGATTGCCTGTGAAGACTATCTGATGAAACAATATCGTGAGCATGGATTCCCCGTGACCATTGTGCGTCCGAGCCATACGTATGGGGACCAATCAGTACCTCTCGGTGTTCATGGTGCTCAAGGCAGCTGGCAGGTTCTCAAGCGCATACGAGAAGGAAAACCCGTTATCATTCATGGAGATGGCACATCACTGTGGACCATTACGCACAATACTGATTTTGCCAAAGGGTTTATCGGGCTTATGGGAAATATCCATGCGATTGGTGAATCGGTACATATCACCTCAGATGAATCTGTCACGTGGAATCAGATTCATGAGATTATTGCCAGCGTGTTGGGCGTTAAGCTTCATGCGGTACATGTACCCTCCGAGTTCTTGGCAGCATGCAGTGACCAGGATCTGCGCGGCGGTTTGCTAGGGGACAAAGCCAATACCGTTGTGTTCGATAACAGCAAGCTGAAACGGCTTGTTCCAGAATTTGTAGCAACGACAAGAGCCGATCAGGGCATTCGACGTACGATTGAGCATATTCTGGCGCATCCTGAATTACAGACCGAAGATCCTGAGTTTGATGTATGGTGTGACAAGGTCGTTGGCGCATTGGACGAGGCGTTATTGAAGATAAGGGATGAGAAGTGAGCAGTAAAACGTTCATGATCAAGTGTTTACATTCATGAGCTGAATCGTTATAATCAAGAAAAAATGACACTTGTTAGGGGAGGCACCCCAACTTAGGACATCGTTCCTTTGTTGGGGTGCCTCCCTTTTTTGTGTGCCAAAAAGGAGAGCAGACGTTGAAGAAATCAGGAAAACGTGTGAAGAAACAAGCGGAACAGTTAACCAAAGTGGTACTGGCATTTGCGTTATTATCACCTCAAGCCCTGTTGCTTGAATGGGGTGCAACCACGGTAATGGCTGAAACGGTTGAAACAATCGGGATTGTATCCGATACGTCCAGCATGAAGGCTGTACAGTCCTCCAAGGTCAAAGTGGAGATGAACAGTGAGGGTAAATATAGAATTGTATTACTACCGAACACGAATGTATTTTACGGTGGTGACACAGGGAATGTATCTACCATTATCGACCACAACGGATCTCCGGTGAATTTCAAAACTTTGCCGCTTAATTATTACCGTATTAACAATAATGTGATTGAAATGTCCCGGCAAAAGGACAATGTCGAATATATTTTGCGTGTATCTATCGTCAATGCTACCTCACAGGGTGGGTACATGAAGGTTGAGCTGGAAGCCATCAACCGCAGCGGATCGGCAATGAATTTGGGTGGAACATTTTATTGGGACACGATGGTGAATGGCAATGATGCTTCTCCGTTTGAAGTCATTGAGAATGGATGGCGCAATTATAGTGGCGGTGTTCAGGTCACGGCTTTTTATGCGAACACGTACAATGTTATTAATGCAGATCGCATATACATGGGACAGTACAGCGGTCCGGATAATGCGCAGCTAACAGGGGGGTCTTCACCTTCGGCATTCACTCCAGGCCAGACCGTTACGGCGAGTGATACAGCTGCACAATTCTGGTGGAATGCCAAAGCAACAGCGAATCAGGCTTCACGCAAATTTTCAACGATCGTGGGAATCGGCCCTCAGAACGTTCCGCCTTCATTTACACTAACGGCTCCTTCTTCGGGGCAAACGTATTACAAAGGCGAGCAACTTCAGATCTCTGGTACCACGCGAGATACGGATGTAGGTGACCTGTTGACCGTCAAATGGTCAATCGATGGAGGGTCTGAGAACATTTTGACCCAGATGACTGCGACGGGTTCGAATCAGTCTTTTAACACCAATTACACCTTGCCTGATACCCTGCCAGATGGCACGCACACATTGCAAGTATGGGTCATGGATGATAAAGGTGGGGTGTCCTCAGCAGGAACCGTTAACTTTACGGTAAGAAGTTTTGTTGTGCCGGGAACGCCCACATATACACTGGTTAACCCTAATAACTTGACGGTGAACTGGGATAAGAAGGCGAATGATGCGTCCGTTACGTATGAACTCAAGAATATGACGACCAATCAGATCGTGGATACAGGTGCGTCAAACAGTCGGCAGGTGACAGGACTCACTCCGAATACGAGTTATTCTTTTGCTGTACGGGCCAAAAATTCAAGTGGTTCCTTCACGGGATACTCCAGTCCGTCCACCAAATATACCTTGGCCAATCCACCCGTTGCTGCGGCAGTGACACAATCAGGCAACTCTGTTACAGCGAGTTGGAATAACAATAGCAACCCTGCGGGTACCCGTTACAAAACAGAAATACGCAGTCCAGGCGGGCAAGTCCTTGCAACGGGAACAACAACTTCCACACGTACAGCGTTTGCCCTGACCGGACTCGCGGACGGAAAATATGAAGTATTCGTGGCGGCAGTGAATGGAGAAGGCATACAGACTTCGTTTATATCCGCTGGTGAAATGATTAAAGATACGACAGGACCAACTGCTCCTTCCGTGTCAGTCACTCCTTCCGCATGGACAAAGGAAGATGTTCTCGTCACGGTTGAAGAGGGAAAGGATACATTGAGTGGAACTCAGAAGACTGAGGTCAAAGTCGGGTCGACAGGAGAATGGCGTGAATACAGTGTTCCGTTTACCGTGAACAGTGAAGGCAGCACAACTGTTATGGCACGAAGTATTGATGCGATCGGTAATACAGGACAGGAAACGACTGTGACAGCCAGGGTAGATCGGACGGCACCCACGCCTCCCGTCATATCGCTGAATCCGCCCGAATGGACAAAAGCTGCGGTAATCGTCACATTAACGGAGGGTGCGGACGAAGCGAGCGGCGTTGGTCTAACGCAGTATAAGCTTGGAAGCGAGGGAGAATGGATCGATTACAAGAATCCATTTACACTGAGTGAAGAAGGGATAACCGAGATTTACGCTCGAAGTGTTGATCGGGCGGCGAATGTCAGTGCTTCCACTTCTGCAACTGCCAGGATCGACAAGACTGGACCCGAGCAACCCACTATTACGTTAAGTGAAGAGGATTGGACGAATCAGGATGTATCTTTTGCATTAATCAGCGGTGAAGATGTAGGCAGCGGGCTAGCCAAAAGCCAATATCGACTACATGAACATGGTCCTTGGATCGATTACACCGGGGAAGTGACGGTTACGGACGAGGGAGAAACGATCGTATATGCACGCTCTATTGATCATGTAGGAAATATAAGTAAGCCCGCTCAGGCAACGATTAGAATCGACAAGACCGCTCCAACCGAGCCGGTGATTAGTATAAATCCATCTGGATGGAGTAAAGAGCATGTACAATTCACCATCGCTGGAAGTGTGGATGAACGAGCGATATCCTATGAATATAGTATGAACGATGCCTCTTATATTACTGGAAATACCGGTACAGTGAGCGCGAACGGGGCTACCACCATTCGGGCCCGAGCGAGGGATACGGTTGGTAATGTGAGTAAGGAAGTCAGTCGAATCGCCTATGTGGATCAGCTTGCTCCAACGATTACATTCACAGCGAACGGACAAGGGTGGACGGATGCGGACATATCTACCACCATTCAGTATGCCGATGCTCATTCAGGTATCCAGGAACTGGAACGATTCTACCAGGTTACGAACAGTGCAGAATCACCGGATCATTGGCTTGAAGCTCGCTCTGATGAGCATAAAATATCCCTCGAATCGGAAGGCATCTGGTACATCCATGCCAAAACGATGGACAGAGCAGGTAATACATATGAGACGACATCTTTGCCTTATCAGATTCAACGCAAGCCTGAGCAACCAAGTCATGTGAAAATAACACAGATCGGTGAGACATCAGCTGAACTTACAGTGGACTTGCCGACGGGTGAAAGGTATACCGATGGATATCAGTATGAGATTACGAATAGAACGACAGGACAGTCGTGGACACTGGATTATCCGAACCACAATATAACGGATCATTCCCTAAGCGGGGGTCAGGTCTATGAATACGAAGTGAGAGTGAGAAACCATACCGGAGTAAGTGATGTAGCCACCGCTCATGTATTGACCACCCCGGCAGCTCCCGGAACGTTGCACGTTCGGAAAGTAGATTCCCAGCCAGATTTGGCCGAAATTCAATTCGATTCAATACGGGGAGCAGATGCTTACCGCATCATCGCGGCTACTTCGGACGGAACCGCCGTATTTGATCAGACGGTACCTGACTCTGCCAGCCTTCCCTATATCAGCAACCTCGTTCCAGGAACCATTCATAGCATCTCGGTAACGGCTATGAATGAAAGCGGAGCAGGTGGTAGTAGTAGAACTGGATTTCTCACACTGCCGGCAGTGCCAGGTGAGTTTATGGCCGTTCAGATTCGGGAGCATGATATTTCATTAACGTGGGAGACGGTGACTTCTGCAACGTATTATGGTCTTTCGCGCGATGGAACAGCCATATATGAAGGAGAGCAGCCGGAGTATCTGGATTCGGGTCTGGATAGTGGTACGGAGTATAGCTACGAATTAATTGCCGGAAACGAGACTGGACCAGGGCCGCTGGCAGGATTACCTTTGCTGAAGACATTACCTGGGCAGGTGTCCGGCTTAAATGTATCAGATGCTTCCACAACGAGTCTTCGTCTGGGTTGGGACGCAGTACGAGGAGCCGATCGCTACGAGTTATGGTTGAATGGAGAGAAGTCGGGAACCGTTTCTGCCGGAACCCTGGAATGGGTCTTTACTGGACTGGATTCGGGAACATCCTATCAACTGGATGTTCAAGCGGTGAATGGAAGTGGACAAGGCATTCGCAGTGCAGTATCAGGAACAACGCTACCGGAGAGCCCGTCCGGACTTCATGTTGTTCAAGTGACTGATCAGGGAGCGATCTTGAGCTGGGAGCCTGTCGTTGGTGCAACGAAATATCGTGTGATCATCGATGGACAGAGCCATGAGATATCAGATACAGAACTTACAGTCCACCAGCTGTCAAGCAGTCGTGAATACACCTATGAAGTACAGGCAGGCAATGTTGCCGGGTACGGTGCATCCACCAGGAGTAAAATTCTTACGCTACCTAGCAGACCAGAAGGACTGAATGTCACATGGACTGGTGAAACGAGTATGGAGCTAGCATGGCAAGCTGTAGAAACGGCGGATCTCTATATTGTGAACATCAATGGAACAGAAGTGGGCAGAACAATAGAACTTGCCTACACGGCTGAGGGGTTATTACCAGGAACAGAATACGTTTTGGAAGTACAGGCTGTGAATGTTTCCGGTTCTGGTGAGACTGCGCAGCTTATCCGATTGTCTAAACCTGTGTCTCCTGCCGACGTACTCGTTGATCCAGGTGTACATCGTGCAAAAGTGTCCTGGTCTGTCGTAGAAGGTGCCGCTGAATACGTGATTGAGCAGAATGGCAAGGAAATCTACAGGGGAATGGAGAATGAAGCAACGTTTACGGGGCTCCCGGATGGAACATGGCATCATTATCAACTATGGGCGGTTAACCGACAGGGGACTCGTTCTGAAGCGAAGGATGTATCCTTACTGACTTTGCCTGAGAAACCCGTTGAGGTTGCGGTATATGATGTGGCAAAAAACAGCCTTGGTTTGGATTTCAGCAATACAGGTGTTCAAGGGGCAGATCACTATATCATTGAACGGGATGGAAGAGAAATCGCTCAGATGGATTCGGGTGAAACCCAATTTGTAGACAAGGATCTATCGCCAGGAACGAAATATACTTACGTGATTCGGGCAGTCAATGCCAGTGGAGCGAGTGCGCCGTTAACTTTCAATATCATGACTCAAACTTTACCTTTGGTTGCAGATAGTATCACGGTGAAAGCTGGAACGCATACGCTGGATCTGGCTTGGGATGTTGTAAAAGGAGCGGCTGCATATGAAATTCGCAATCAGGTAACCGGAGAAGTACGAAGTGTATCTGAGCCATCTGTACATTTCAACAGTATGCTGGATGGCACTGCGTATGAATTCGAACTCGTCGCCATCAATGAAGCTGGTCATCGGTCAGATCCCATTCAGATTCAGGTTCTGACAAAACCCATATCGCCTCAGACGGCAGGTATTGTGAATATCACAGATCAGACTACGGTACTGGACCTGACTGGAAGCTCCACACAGGGAGCAGAGCATTTCATCATTATGCGGGATGGTGTTGAAGTCGCAAGGGTGCCAGCAGATCATGCTGCGTTTGAGGATCATGGACTGACCCCAGGAGAGCATTACATATACACCATCAAAACTTCCAATGCAGCGGGTGAAAGTGATTCAGGTTTTGAAATTCACTTGCGAACGTTGCCTGAGAACATTACGGAACCTTTACATGCAAGCATGATTGGGGAAAAGGAGGGATTGATCTCTTGGCCGAATGTACAGGGTGCTGAGGGATATGTCATACATATCGGAGATCAGATGTTCACCACGATTGAAGAAGGGGATATCACAGAGGTGAGATTAACGCATCTGGCAAGTGCAACCCGATATGATCAGGTACAGGTTATTCCTTATAATACGGCTGGCACAGGAAGCCCGATGACCGTAGATCCTTTTTACACCTTGCCTCATGTTGATTCTTTGGAAATGAAGTTATATCCAGAAACCGATCACGCCAAACTGGAATGGGACTTCCCTTATGTGAACGAAATATTCGTTGTATTACTGGACGGTACTGAAGTATACCGGGGCCAAAAAAGAGAGTTTATCGTAGATCAACTGAATGCAGGCAAGCAGTACGAGATTGAGATCTATACGGAGAATGATCAGGGAGATGCATCAGAAAAGCTCGCGTATTCCGTTCTGACCAAGCCGGCGGCTCCTGTCAAAGTGGAGTATCAATCGGCGAAGGACCACATACGTCTTCAATTGGAACAGAGTCAGGTTCAAGGAGCAGAGCAATTCATCATTGAGCGGGACGGTGTGGAGATTGCCCGTGTTCCTGCAGACGAACGGTTTTACAATGATGAGGGACTTGAACCAGGTGTGAATTATATCTATACGGTCAGAACGATGAATGCCTCGGGCAGCAGTGATGGTGGTTATTATCTTCATGCGATGACACTGCCTGGTAGCGCTATTTCTCCTCCTATAGTAGAGGGACGTTCCACATATGGCGCCGACATCTTATGGGAACTGATTCCAGGTGCTGCGGGTTATCGAATCTATCGGAATGAAGAGCTTGTGGGAACAACAACGGAGACATCCTTTCATGTGTCTGAATTAAACAGTGCCGAGCGTTATCCTAACTATTCGATCATTGCATTCAATGAAGCAGGGGAGGGCGATGCGTTTCACGTACTGGAATTCGAGACGCTACCTTCCGAGAAACTGACAGTAGCAGCCATAGCGCAAGGTACCCATACGATTAAGCTAACTTGGGAACTGGAATCAATGAATGAAGTGGTTGTGATCACCCATAAAGATCGTGAGATTTACCGTGGCTCGGAACGAAATTATACATGGACAGGACTGAATGCCGAGCAGCATTATGAGGTGGAAGTATGGACGGAGAATTCAGCAGGTGAAAAAAGTGAAAGCAAACGGGCAGCAGCTACGACTCTCCCGTATCCACCATCTACCTGGGACGGTGCCAGTATAGCCCCAAATTCAACAGGTACTTCGGTCAAAGCCGATGAAGTGAGTTCACAACCTGAACCCCTTGAGCAACCGGAGTTACCTACGAAAAAAAGTATCAAGTTTATCGATATCGGCCAAACGTTCAATAAAGACCAGATCACCTGGCTGGCAGAACAGAATATCATTCAAGGTGTAAGTGAAACTCGCTTCGAACCGCGACGTCCCATTACACGTGCGGAGTTCACCGCACTGATCGTACGATTGATGGGTGTAGACATCTCGGCCAACGATCAGCATGGTTTTCAGGATGTAACGGATGAGGATTGGTTTGCTCCTGAGATCAAGGCGGCCGTTCATCATGAGATGGTTCAAGGTATGGGGAATGGGAAATTTGCTCCGCATGCACTGGTGACACGTGAACAGGCATCCAAGATTATAGCGAATGTCGTCCGTAAAATCAGACCGGAACCGTTGAATTCCAGAAGATCGTTTACCGACCAGACTGATGTATCTGATTGGGCCAAAGAAGAAGTAGAGGAGCTTGCAGGCTTGTACATGATTACGGGGTACGAGGACGGCAGCTTCCGCCCCATGCAGCATTTAAGCAGATCCGAAGCGGCAGCGCTAATCTTCCGTTTGAATAAGTTGATGCAAGTCATTACCGCTTGATTGGTTTTTAATGCTATAATAGGTTGCCAATATGATAAAAAAGGGTAATGAACAATGGTGATGAATAATGAATAATAAATTTATCCGGATATATGAAGACATTGCAGATCGTATTCGGACTGGAGAGATTGAGGCAGGTACGCTGCTTCAATCGGAACTGGATCTATCGGAAAGTTATCAAACATCCCGAGAGACCATTCGCAAAGCGCTGAAAATGTTGTACGAAGAAGGTTATATTCAGAAGATTCAAGGCAAGGGCTCGATTGTACTCGACATTCGCAAGATCGATTTTCCCATCTCAGGTCTGGTTAGCTTCAAGGAATTAGCCAAAAAAATGGGACATCGGGCTCAAACGTATGTGAAGGTTTTCGAGGAGCAACAAGTGGAACAGGCATTGTACAAGAAGATCAACTTTGGTCTGAATGAACACGTCTGGGAGATCAGACGTGTGCGCAAAGTGGATGGAGAACACGTCATTCTGGACAAAGATTACATCAGCCAGCGACTTGTTCCGGGTCTCAGCAAAGAGATCTGTAATGATTCCATCTATGAGTACATTGAACAGGAGTTGGGTCTATCCATTTCATTTGCCAAGAAGGAAATTTTGGTGGAAGAACCCACTGCGGAGGACAGGGAATTACTTGATCTCGAAGGGTTCCACAATGTGGTTGTGGTGAGGAGCCAGGTGTACTTGGAGGATGCCAGTCAATTTCAGTATACGGAGTCGAGGCATCGACCGGACAAGTTCAGATTTGTGGATTTTGCAAGGCGCAGATGAGTTAAACAGAATCGATCAGAGAGTACCTTTCACTGCTTTATTGGGTGGATAGGTACTCTCTTTGGTTGTAGGGAAATCCGAAGATCGTCCATCAAGAACCGCTTAATGTCAATGTTCTTCCTTCATGCTGGAGCGTATGATCATAATATACACGAGGCCAAGGAGTGAGGGAATTGAATCACGTGACTGCGAAATCGAACGTTCGCATATGGGAAGAAAGCAGAGATATTCCAACCTATGGTACAGGTAAACCGGACAAAAATCCGATGTTTCTTGAAAAGCGAATCTATCAGGGGAGTTCGGGTAAGGTGTATCCGCATCCCGTGATCGACAGCATTGAAGATGAAGCAAAAATGCAATCTTATCGATTAGTTATTCTGGAAAATGAATATGTACGTATTGAGATGATGCCAGAACTGGGTGGTCGAATCTACCGTGCGCTGGACCGAACTAACGATTACGATTTTGTATACTATAACCGGGTGATTAAACCTGCACTTGTGGGTCTCGCAGGGCCATGGATCTCAGGGGGAATTGAATTCAACTGGCCACAGCATCATCGGCCGAATACGTTTGGTCCGGTAGACTATACATTTGCCAGTAATGAAGATGGAAGCGCTACCGTATGGGTAGGTGAGATTGATCGCATGTATGGTACCAAAATGACTGCGGGCTTCACATTGCATCCGGGCAAAGCCTATCTTGAAATTCATGCCGAGGTATATAATCGGACCACCGCACCTCAAACTTTTCTCTGGTGGGCCAATCCGGCTGTGGCCGTCAATGATCATACCCAATCTGTATTTCCACCAGATGTAACGGCTGTGCTGGATCATGGCAAACGGGATGTATCCCGGTTTCCCATTGCAACAGGCACGTACTATAAGATGGATTATTCCGAAGGCGTGGATATTTCACGTTACAAAAATATACCGGTTCCTACATCTTACATGGCGTATAAGTCAAATTATAATTTCGTAGGCGGCTATGACCATGGAGTTCAGGCTGGTTTGTTGCATGTAGCTAATCACCATATCTCACCGGGCAAGAAACAATGGACCTGGGGTAACGGTGCATTTGGGCAAGCCTGGGATCGACAGTTAACGGACGAGGATGGACCATATATTGAACTAATGACAGGTATCTATACCGATAATCAGCCGGATTTTACATGGTTACAGGCCTATGAAGCCAAGTCATTTTCGCAATATTTTATGCCGTATAAAGGAATTGGCATGGTCAAAAATGCAACGATCGATGCAGCGGTTAACCTGGAAATGGACGAAACGACAGGAACAGTAACCGTGATGGTGTACGCTACATCGGTTTATAATCAAGTGACCATTGAAGTAAAAGGCTCGACCGCGGTGTATCTCCAGGACAGATGTAACATCTCACCCACGCAAGTATATCAAACTTCATTTCTGTGGAGTGGGCACGATGAATGGCATCAGGTGAAGTTAACTGTTCGAACTGCGGAAGGAAGACTGCTTGTGGCCTATCAGCCTGAACGGTCTGAGATTCAGGAAGTACCTGATCCGGCCAAACCACTCCCGCTCCCGTCCGAGATTCGGACTAATGAACAACTATATCTGGCGGGTCTGCATCTGGAGCAATATCGGCATGCCACGTATGAACCGGAATCTTATTATCTGGAAGGGTTGAAGCGTGATGCAACGGATATTCGTCTGAACATTGCGTATGGTACATTGCTGCTGCGGAGAGGGTTGTTTCAAGCTGCAGAGAGACATTTCACACAGGCGGTAAAATCACTTACGTGGAAAAATACGAATCCATATGATAGTGAAGCTTATTATCAGCTCGGTCAGTGTTTGAAACTACAGGGGAAACAGGAAGAATCCTATGCAGCTCTCTATAAAGCCGTATGGTCTGCCCAGTATCAAGATACCGGCTATTATATGCTCGCTCAGATAGATACGGTGCAACATAGAGACAAGGAAGCGCTGGATCACATTGAACGTTCGCTGATCCGTAACGCCAGGAATTATAAGGCACGTCATCTGAAGGTGACTCTTCTACGCCGAATGGGCCAGGACTTAACTGCCATCAAATATGCACGTGAGACACTGGAACTGGACCCGGTTGAGTTTGGAGCTGCACATGAATTAGTTCTAATCTACAGCGGAGCAACTACACCTTTAGAGAGAGAACAAGCCGAGCAAGCACGTGATCATTTCCATCGTCTGATGCGAGGAAACGTTCATAATTATCTGAATCTAGCCGCGGATTACGCGGAGAGTGGGTTGTGGGAAGAAGCTCTGAAGGTACTCTCTTATGTTGAATCCGAAAATTCACAGCCGTATCCTATGGTTGGTTATGCTCAGGCCTACTTGTATCGTCAGCTGGGGGATGTGGAGCAGGCCCGGGAATGTCAAAAGCAGGGGAAAGCTGCTCCAACGGATTATTGTTTTCCTAATACGCTATTTGAATTCATGGTGCTTCAGGATGCATTGGCAGTTGATTCGAATGATGCGCGTGCTCACTATTACCTGGGAAATTGGTTATATGATCATAAACGTTACGAAGAAGCAATCTCCCATTGGGAAACTTCGCGTGAGGAAGATGCTACATTTTCAACGGTACATCGGAATCTGGGGTTGGCTTATTACAACAAGTTGAATCGGCCCGATCTTGCACTGGCATCATTGGAGGAAGCTTTCCGGTTGGATTCGCAGGATGCACGGATCTTCTACGAGTTGGATCAGCTGCGCAAGAAGATGGGCTATTCCTGCGAGCATCGAATCAAACAGCTGGAAGATCACATGGAGCTGGTTCATCACCGTGACGATCTGTACATTGAGTGGGTAACTTTATTGAATATGCAGGGTAGCCATCAGGAAGCATGGAATGCCCTTCAGACCAGGAGGTTTCATCCTTGGGAAGGTGGAGAAGGCAAGGTCACAGGACAATACGTTACGGCGTTGACGGAGCTGGCGAAGCAGAATTTGAAGAAACAACAACCTGAACAAGCGTTCGAACTGTTACAGAAAGCTTTGGAATATCCGGAGAATCTGGGTGAGGGCAAGCTGGAGGGAGCCGGTGACAATCCGTTGTACTATTACCTTGGCTGTGCATATCATCAGATGAACAATATACAGGACGCCGAGGAAAGTTTCCAGAGAGCTTCGATCGGCCTGAACGAACCTGCAAGCGCGATGTTCTACAATGATCAGCCGCCGGAATGGATCTATTATCAGGGTCTCGCTTGGCAGAAGCTTGGCAATACGAAGGAAGCAAACCGACGTTTTAACAAACTCATAGATTATGCGGAAAGACATATGCAAGATCACATCCGAATGGATTACTTTGCGGTATCTCTGCCCGATTTTCTAGTATTCGACGACGATCTAGATCAGCGAAATGAAGAACATTGCCGGTATATGCGGGCATTGGGTCTTCTGGGACTGGGTCGGACGAGTGAAGCCAAACTTGAGTTGGAGCGGGTACTGGAGAAGAACCCGAATCATCAAGGAGCAATCATCCATAAATAATCGATCCACCCATATTCTCATATAACGAAGGAGTTATATTTCATGAATGATAATATAGCAGGTAGCCAGATTCGTTTCATATTGGATGCGGAAGATAAAGAGATTCGTGCGGGTCGCATGACTGACAGTGGCGGTAAAAGTCCACGAGGGGAATCGTATGATTTTACCAACTATTATATGACCCGTAATGCTAAACCTTATATTCCCGTGGTTGGTGAATTTCATTTCTCCAGATTCGCTTACTTGCAGTGGGAGGAAGAATTGCTGAAGATGAAGGCAGGCGGGGTGAACATCGTCGCTTCGTATGTCTTCTGGAATTTTCACGAGGAGCAGGAAGGCGAATTTAATTGGTCAGGAAATCTGAATTTGCGGCACTTTGTGGATCTGTGTGGCAAACATGAGCTACCGCTGATCGTGCGAATTGGTCCATTCTGTCATGGGGAAGTGCGTAATGGCGGGATGCCAGATTGGCTATTCAGCTATCCATTCGAAGTCAGGTCGAACGATGAAGGGTATCTGTATTACGCCAAGCGATTATATCGGGAGATTGCCCGTCAGCTCAACGTCAGTTTTCACCAGGAGGGTGGACCTGTGATTGGGGTACAGTTGGAAAATGAGTACATGCACGCTGGCGCACCCATGGATGCCTGGGGTTATACACGCGAAAAATACATTTCCTCCGGCCGGGATGGACGAGAACATCTGAAGGTGCTTCGCCATATTGCCGAAGAAGTCGGTATGAAGCCGATGTTCTATACTGCCACGGCCTGGGGCAATGCTGCGGTGCCTGAAGAAGGAACGTTACCGATGCTAGCGGGGTATGCTTACACACCATGGATCCCCAATCAGCCTCCAAGCAGGGAGTATTTGTTCCGGGATCTGCATATGAATCCTGTGGAAGAAGTGGACTATGATAGTCTGGAGTACCCTGCTGCGTATTGCGAGCTTGCTGGTGGCATGCAGGTCAGTTATCACGCTCGTCCGGTTGTCGATGCGGACAGTGTCGAGGCGATGACCATTGTGAAGCTCGCGAACGGCAGCAATCTGGTTGGGTATTATATGTATCACGGGGGGACCAATCCGATAGGCAAAAATTCATATATGAATGAGCAGGCATTGCCGAAAATGACGTATGATTACCAATCGCCACTCGGGGAGTTTGGACGTATTGGTGAATCGTATGACCGCATTCGTACCTTGTCCATGTTCCTGGAAGCATACGGTGAGTTGCTTGCGCCAATGGGCTGTGTTATACCGGATGGTCAACAATCGATAACCCCGGAGAACACGTTGGATCTGCGCTGGTCTGTTCGGCAACAAGCAGGCTCTGGATTTCTGTTCATGAATAATTATCAGGATCATGTGGCGTTGCCTGATCGTGATATTCAGTTGGAACTGCATTCAAGTAAAGGGGTTGCTTCATATCCAAGAGAAGGAACGATGCAGCTGAAATCCGGATCGGCGGCTATTTTTCCTTTCCATATGAATCTGGATGGCCTAAAGATCATTAGTGCTACCGTTCAACCACTGACCCGATTTATGGTGAATCAAGAGCTCACGGCTGTGTTTTATGCCCATGAAGGCATGACGCCTGAGTATGTTATTGATACAGCATCTGTTACGAATGTGGAAATGCACGAAGGCACAGTATCGGAGCAGGGAAATGAAATTGTGATACACCCGATTGCCGGCATGGACCATCATCTGCGAATCACAACATCGGATGGGGTGGGAATACGAATCATTACGTTGACCCGTGAAGAGGCCTTGCATGCCTACCGTTTCCGTGTGGGTGGACAAGAGAGACTTATAATCAGCAACAGTCATCTGTATCTACAGAATGAGATGCTCATATGCACATCTGTGGAGCAACCGGAGATGGAGGTATCCTTTTATCCGGCACCAGAACAGATTACCGCTTCTGAATATGCCGTCTCATCTCAATCTAAGCAAGGAGTATTCGATACGTACACATTCCAAGTTGCGCCCTACAAGCCTACTGTAGAGGTTGATTATCCGAAAGAGTATGCAGCAACACTGAGATTGGACACAGAATGGCCGGAACAGGTAGACGATGTATGGATTGAGATTGATTATGAAGGAGACGTTGCGGCAGCTCACATCCATCATCAGATGTTAACGGATCATATTCAATATGGTCATAGCTGGAAGATTGGTCTGAAGCAATCCTGTCATTTACTGGCCGATCACGCTTTACGGCTGTCCATAACACCAATCCGGAGAGGAACGACAGAGAGTTATGTGAATCAGGCTTATGTTGAACGATTTAATGGTGTGGAGATTGGAACGTTTAACGAGATTCGGGTAGTACCACATTACCGGGTCAGGTTGGTGTTGGCGTGAACAAGAAGACCAAGTTTAGCATAAGAGTTAACTAAGGTTTTATTATTATTAAACAGAGGGTTCTTTCTCCGAACGGCAATGAGGAGAGAGAGCCTTCTTTTTTTGTGAGGAAAAATTACTTCCTAATCATGGTAAAAACAACTTGACTAGTAAGCGTTTTCATTTTAATATAATTTCATAACCTTATCGATAAGGTTTATTAACCAGAAACAAATAGATTAATTAAGTTTTTTATTTTAGGTTTAATTAGGTTTTGTTTACTTCGATAACCAACGATTTTAGTTAACTTATTGCCTTGAGCAGGGTTAATTGAAATAATAAAAAAATACAGGAGGTTCCAAACGAATGGTCAATCTGAAAAAGTGTACAATCTTCACGGTTATTGCTGCTCTCATGTTCATGGTATTAGGGAGTGCAGCCCCCAAAGCGTCTGCTGCTACAGGTTTTTATGTAAGCGGTAACAAGTTGTACGATTCCACAGGCAAGGCTTTTGTCATGAGAGGTGTTAATCACGGACATTCCTGGTTCAAAAATGATCTGAATACCGCTATTCCTGCAATCGCCAAAACAGGTGCCAACACGGTACGTATTGTTCTTTCGAATGGTACCCAGTACACCAAAGATGATCTGAACTCTGTTAAAAATATGATTAACGTGGTCAACCAAAATAAAATGATAGCCGTACTCGAAGTACATGATGCCACAGGGAAAGATGATTATAATTCATTGGACGCGGCAGTGAACTACTGGATTAGTATTAAGGAAGCCTTGATTGGCAAAGAAGATCGGGTCATCGTCAACATTGCCAATGAATGGTATGGAACGTGGAACGGAAGTGCCTGGGCTGATGGATATAAGAAGGCCATTCCGAAACTTAGAAATGCAGGAATTAAAAATACGCTGATTGTGGATGCAGCAGGGTGGGGACAGTTCCCGCAATCCATCGTGGATTATGGACAAAGTGTATTTGCAGCCGACTCACAGAAAAATACCGTCTTCTCCATTCACATGTATGAGTATGCAGGTAAAGATGCAGCAACGGTCAAAGCCAACATGGAGAATGTGCTGAACAAAGGTTTGGCTCTGATCATTGGTGAATTCGGGGGATACCATACCAATGGTGACGTGGACGAATATGCCATTATGAGATATGGTCAGGAAAAAGGGGTAGGCTGGCTTGCCTGGTCGTGGTACGGAAACAGTTCCAATCTGAACTATCTGGACATGGCTACAGGTCCGAACGGAAGCTTGACCAGCTTTGGCAACACCGTCGTTAATGACACGTATGGTATCAAAAACACTTCTGTAAAAGCAGGGATTTTCTAATACGCCGATGAAACAGGAACACTCTGACGGTTACGTCAGGGTGTTTTTTTAATAAAAATGCTTAATCCATGGTTGCTTTTGAATTTTTCCGTTTATATTTAAAATCTTTTGTTTTCAAAACAAAACAAAGATGATAAACTCGGATTAGGAATAAAACAAACATTATCGGAGGGAAACGAATAATGGTACAGAGTTTATGGAATGCATCGCAGGCATCTGAGAAAACAACAGGACTTGAGCAATTGGTCTACCGATCCAATCTGATTGGATCTGATCGCAGTGTATGTAACATCTACGGTGGCAATACGTCTACCAAAACGACAGTAAAGGATTTTCGGGGTCGTGATGTAGAAGTAATGTATGTGAAGGGAAGCGGCTCTGACCTCGGTTCCATGGAAGCGAAGCATTTTACGGGACTTGGACTTGAAGACATTCGACCATTAATTGAACGTGAATCCATGTCGGATGAAGAGATGGTTGAATATTTGGGTCATTGCATGATTGATGCCAAGCACCCGCGCGCCTCCATCGAGACTCTGCTGCATGCGTTCCTTCCATATAAGCATGTGGATCATACTCATCCGGATGCCATTATCAGCTTGTGCTGTGCACATAACGGCAAGGAACTGGCGAGAGAGATCTACGGTGATCGTTTTGTATGGGTACCTTATGTACGTCCAGGATTCACGTTATCCAAAATGATTGCTGAAAGCGTATTCTCGAATCCAAATGCCGAACTCGTCTTGATGGAAAAACACGGACTTGTGACTTGGGGAGAAACATCCGAAGAATGTTACGCTCAGACAATCAAGATCATCAATGAAGCAGAAGCATTCATCGAAGCTCGGGTGAACGAAGGCAGCTTGTTCGGTGGTGTGAAACACCCGGCACTTGCCCCAGAGGTTCGTCGTCAGATCGTATCACGTGTAATGCCAACGATTCGTGGAGCGGTATCGGATAGTAAAAAAATGATTTTGTCCTTTGATGATCAGGAGGATGTGCTGGCTTTTGTGGGCGGAGCGGATTCTCCGCAATTGTCTCAGGTAGGTGCGGCTTGCCCGGATCATCTGGTACATACCAAAGTTGTACCTTTGTTCATTGACTGGACGCCGGATGCGGATGATATTGAAGGCTTGCAAGCCAAGCTGGTGGAAGGCGTTGCCGCCTACAAAGAGCAATATCAGCAGTATTTTGAGAGCAACAAAAACGAAGGTGATGTCATGTTCGAAGCGGCACCACGAGTGATCCTCATTCCAGGTGTGGGCATGATCAACACAGGCAAGAGCTGGGCGCTTTCTCAAGTGAGCGGTGCGTTGTACCACAGAGCCATTGCCGTTATGCGTGGGGCCACTAGCCTGGGTCAATTCGTATCGCTTAGTGCAAACGAGTCTTACAATGTGGAGTACTGGCCGCTGGAACTGTACAAATTGTCTCTCGCTCCAGCAGAAACGGAATTCTCCCGCAAAGTGGCGTTTATCACAGGTGGAGCAGGCGGGATCGGAAGTGAAACAGCACGTCGATTGGTATCTGAAGGCGCACATGTGGTGCTCGCTGATCTTAACCTGGAAGGCGCACAGAAGGTAGCACAGGAAATTAATGATCAGTACGGTGCGAATCGTGCTTATGCGCTGAAAATGGACGTGACCGATGAGGAAGCCGTTCAATCTGCGTATGCAGATGTTGCGGTGCAGTATGGCGGAGTGGACATCATCGTGAACAATGCCGGATTAGCCACATCCAGCCCATTTGACGAGACGTCCCTGAAAGAATGGAATCTGAACATGAATGTACTGGGCACAGGGTATTTCCTCGTCGCACGCGAAGCCTTCAAGCTGATGAAACAGCAGGGTATTGGTGGAAGCATGGTATTTATCGGGTCCAAGAACTCGGTGTATGCAGGTAAAAGTGCCTCGGCTTACAGCTCAGCGAAAGCGCTGGAAGCACATCTGGCACGTTGTATTGCAGCAGAAGGCGGAGAGTATGGCATTCGCGTCAACACGATTCTTCCAGATGCGATTCTACAGGGTTCAGCGATCTGGAACGGTTCCTGGAGAAATGAACGAGCAGCGGCATACGGTATCGAGCCCGATCAATTGGAAGAGTATTACCGCAAACGGACGACATTGCTCGTGAATATCTATCCAAGAGATATTGCGGAAGGAATCGCATTCTTTGCTTCTTCGAAATCCGAAAAAACAACCGGTTGCATGATGACCATTGATGGCGGTGTACCGGCAGCATTTACACGTTAAATAGGAGGGTTCTTGCGGATGGATAACCAAGTCAAGCAAGCTTATGAAGCAGCTAAGTCATTGTATGCGCAGCACGGAATCGATACGGACCAGGTACTGAACAAACTCGCGGAGATCAAAGTATCCGTGCATTGCTGGCAAGGCGATGATGTCAAAGGCTTTCTGAATAAGGATGGGGAGCTAACAGGCGGGATTTCCGTTACAGGTCAGTATCCGGGGGCTGCAACAACTCCTGCGGAGCTTCGTAACGATCTGGAGCAAGCTTTTGCTCTGATTCCTGGCAAACATAAGGTCAATCTGCACGCGATCTACACGGATACAGACGAGCAGGTTGAACTCGATCGGATTGAACCGAAGCATTATGAGAACTGGGTGAAGTGGGCCAAAGAACAAGGACTCGGTCTGGACTTCAACCCAACATGCTTTTCCCATGAAAAATCAAGTGACGGGTTCACGCTCAGTCATCCAGACCCTGAGATTCGCAAGTTCTGGATTGATCACTGCAAGGCGTCCCGCCGAATTGGTGCTTACTTCGGGGAACAGCTTGGTCAGACTTGTGTAACCAACGTATGGGTACCGGACGGATTCAAAGATAATCCGGTTGATCGCATGACTCCACGCAAACGTCTTAAGGAATCGCTGGATGAAGTATTCGGCGAACCGCTTAATCCAGAGCACAATTTGGATGCGGTAGAGAGCAAGCTGTTTGGTCTCGGTTCGGAAGCTTATGTGGTGGGTTCACATGAATTTTATATGGGGTATGGTTTGCAAAACGATACGTTAATCTGTCTTGATGCGGGCCATTTCCATCCAACAGAGGTCATTTCCAACAAACTGTCGTCCCTTGCTTTGTTTACCAGCGGCATCCTGCTTCACGTAAGCCGCCCGATGCGTTGGGACAGTGATCACGTTGTCATTATGGATGATGAGTTGCTCGAAATTGCACGTGAACTGGTTCGACATGATCTGCTGACGACAACTCATATTGGATTGGATTTCTTTGATGCAAGCATCAATCGTGTTGCTGCATGGGTTGTAGGGACACGTAATACGATCAAAGCTCTTCTGCGTGCAATGCTGGAACCGGTGGATGCCTTGAAACAAGCCGAACTGGAAGGGGATTACACGCTGCGCCTTGCCTTGACGGAAGAATTCAAATCCTATCCGTTTGGCGCAATCTGGGACTATTATTGTGCCCAGCAAGGTGTTCCGGTTCGCGAACAATGGATCACGGATATCAAAACCTATGAACAAGAGGTATTGCTACAACGTGATAAATCATTGGTGTAACGTTACACTTTCTAAACCACTACGGATGAATATTCCGTGGTGGTTTTTTTCGCATAATCACTTTGAAATGCATAAGTAAGGCGATAAACTCCATACTAGGAATAAGGATCCGTGTTGCACAAGTATGCTACGCAGAGGAGGATTAATAGAGTTGAATCTAGCCCACAACAAATTATATATCGCTGCACTTGGCGGGGTGAATGAAATAGGGAAGAATATGTATTTCATCCAATACAATCAGGACATCATCGTGATTGACTGTGGTTCGAAGTTTCCGGATGAGACTTTGCCGGGGATTGATTTGATTATCCCGGATGTAACCTATCTGCTGGAGAACCTGGATAAAGTAAGGGCTCTTGTGGTTACCCACGGACACGAAGATCATATTGGTGGCATTCCCTATTTGCTAAAACAAATGAATATTCCTGTATATGCTTCTAGACTTACACGCGGATTGATTGAACTTAAACTGAAAGAGCATGGGCTGCTACGCAAGGCTGATCTGCACACCATTGATGCCAAGTCCAGCATTAAGCTGGGTGAGATCGATGTTTCCTTTTTCGCGACTAGTCATAGTATTCCGGATTGTCTTGGTATTTTCTTTCAGACCCCCGCAGGCAATGTCGTACATACCGGAGATTTCAAATTTGACATGTCTCCCGTTAATGGACCTTTCCCTGATCTGCACCGCATGGCCGAGATTGGCAAGCAGGGTGTCCAACTATTGCTCTCCGAAAGTACCAATGCAGAAAGGCCTGGATTTACACCTTCCGAGCGTATCGTAGGGGACCACATTCTGGATGCCTTTATCCGTGCAAAACAAAAAGTGTTTATCTCCACCTTTGCGTCAAATGTCAGCAGAGTTCAGCAGATTGTTAATGCAACATTCGAAACGGGGCGTAAACTGGCCTTATTGGGCAGAAGTATGGTGAATGTGGTGTCTGTTGCGAGTGAACTGGGCTATTTGCAAGTTCCTGATGGATTATTAATCGATGCAATGGATTCCAATCAGTTTCCACCAGAGCAGGTCGTTGTATTATGTACAGGTAGCCAAGGTGAAGCTATGGCTGCCTTGTCACGCTTGGCAACAGGGAAACATCCCCATGTAAGGGTAGAGGCCGGAGATACAGTTATCATTGCAGCTGGTGCTATTCCGGGCAATGAGCGCAATTTGGCTCATGTGATTGATAACCTGTATGTTCTCGGAGCGCGCGTGATATATGGTTCTAGTGGTGCCGCAGGAATGCATGTCTCTGGACACGGCAGTCAGGAAGAGCTCAAATTGATGTTGACCCTCATGAAGCCTGATTATCTGATTCCGATCCACGGTGAGTTCCGTATGTTGTATCAGCACAGACTGCTTGCCGAGTCCGTAGGTATAGAGCGTGATCATGTCTTTATTGTGAATAACGGAGATATGGTTCAGTACAAAGACGGCGTGGCTTCTCCTGGTCCCAAAATTGCTTCAGGAAACAGTCTCGTGGACGGTCTGATCATGGGTGATGTAGGCAATATTGTACTGCGTGATCGCAGGCAACTGTCATCCGATGGTATGCTGGTGATCGTAACCACATTGAGCAAAACGGAGAAACAAATGGTTGCCTCACCCGAAATCATCTCCAGAGGGTTCGTGTTCGTGAAGGATTCGGAAGAATTCATGCATGAGATCCATGAGTTAGTACTTAGCCGAATGGATGAGTTAATCGGGGCTGGAGTGAATCAGTGGAATGTGATCAAGAAAAAGCTGAAAGACGAGATCGGTCACTACATCTACGCGCAAACGAAACGAAGACCCATGATCTTACCGATCATAATTGAAGTATAAGTCAGCAGGAATAGGGATTATCCTTGCCTGGATAGTCTGGACGAACCTGCATATGGAAGCTTAACAGCCTGATGAATGTCGGATCATACAACTGTATGATTACTACATTACCATCGGGCTTTTGCTGTTCGTACGATTCGAAGTATAATAAAAGGTAAAACAGTTAGGACGTGTCTCAAAACTCGCTGAAGTGCATCTTTTACCGCCTTTTCGCCCCCTGCTGCGTCACTTTCCCTTGACGTGCCCCGGCACGCCTGCGGAAAACTTCCTGGCTTGGAACGAAAATTCGGCAAAATCTGCTTCCTTCGGAGTTTTCAGACACGCCCTATGAATTTAAGAGGAGTCTTTATGAATAAAACGATTTCTGATATCGCTCAGATGGCAGGTGTAGCGAAGAGCACGGTCTCTCGCTTCCTGAATGGCGGATCGGTTAGTGAAGATACACGCCAGAAGATTGAGCGCATTATCAAACAATACAATTATGTTCCCAACACATTTGCACAGAGTCTCAAGGCGAAGAAGACCAGTATTATCGGTACGGTAGTGCCGCGACTGGATTCTTTTGCAACATCTCAGACGCTGATCGGAATTGATGAAGAACTGAGAAGTAATCAATATCAGATGCTGATTGCGAATACGAGCCAGGACATGCAACGCGAGATTGATGCCATATATGATTTTGCAAGACAGAAGGTGTCGGGTATTATTCTCTTGGCTGCTGAAGTGACAGAAGCACATCTGAAAGCAGTGGAGGACATACGTATCCCCGTATTGTTGGTGGGGCAGCAGCATGAGCAACTACATAGTCTGGTTCACAATGATGATCAGGCCGGTTATGAGATGGGCAGATATGTCGTAGGACAAGGCCACCGCAAGATGGTATACATGGGAGTAAGCGAGAAAGATCAGGCGGTGGGCATCCATCGTAAACAAGGGTTCCAGCGTGCAATTGCCGAATGTGGAGAATGTGAAGTGAAGTATTATGAGACAAGCTTCAAGATGTCGGAAGCCATCGTTACCGCTGAAGCCATACTGAAAGAGATCACACCAACGATCATCGTGGGGGCTACGGACAATATCGCATTGGGTGTAATGAAGATTGCGTTCTCCAATAAAATCCGAATACCGCAAGATTTATCCGTTACCGGATTTGGCGGATATGATATTACGGAGATGATTCATCCCACGCTGACGACTGTGAAATATCATTATTTGCAGGCAGGTCAAGTCGCGGCAAATCACATAATTCGTCTGGTCAAAGGCGAGCCGGTGGAGGAACGGACAGTACTTGATGTAGAACTTATTCCTCGAGAAAGCGTTGACAAATTATAAAAACATCCTTTATGATAATTCCATCGAACCGGTTCCAATGCGAATGTAAAATTCGGATAAGCGAAATTGGTCAGGCATTTATGCCATATGGAATTATTTTTTTGCGTCTAATGGAACCGGTTCCTATATTTTGAATGGAGAACAGCTATGAAAATGACTAGAGAGCAACGCTACAGACGAATTGAGCAAGCTGAGCCTGGAGAGATTGCGAAGCTTGAAGCACAGATATCCGAGTGTCCATGGAGACAGGGTTACCACATTCAGCCCATTACGGGTCTGCTTAATGATCCTAACGGCTTTGCATATTATCAGGGCTATTATCATCTGTTCTATCAATGGTTTCCGCTCGGAACAGAACACGGCATGAAATACTGGTACCATACCCGCTCGAAGAATCTGGTGGACTGGGAAAATGTCGGAATTGGAATCGAACCGGGTGACAGATATGACTCGCATGGTGCGTATTCCGGTAGCGCGATTGAAAAAGACGGTAAGCTGCACTTGCTGTATACAGGCAATACCAGGGATGAGGCGTGGGTCAGACATCCATATCAATGCTTGGCAGTGCTGGATGAAAGCGGTTCAGTAAGCAAATTGAATTATCCGGTAATCTCTTCGGTGCCAACGGGATACACGGAACATTTCAGAGATCCGAAAGTGTGGCAGCAGGGGGAGTTGTATTATTGCGTAATCGGAGCCCAGCGAACAGACGAGACGGGATGTACGGTGTTATATCGTTCAACAGATCTGAAGAACTGGGAGTTTCTTGGTGAGATTAGCACCGGGTTAACCAACTTCGGCTATATGTGGGAGTGCCCGGATTATATGGAGCTGGACGGGAAAGGTGTACTTGTCTTTTCTCCACAAGGTCTAGATGCTGCGGGAGATCATTACCAGAACATTTTTCAGTCCGGTTATCTGACCGGTGAACCTCTGAACCTACAGACGAGAGAGTTCAATCATGGTGAGTTTCAGGAGCTGGATCGTGGATTCGACTTCTACGCTCCGCAAACGATGCAGGCTCCGGACGGAAGACGTATTCTGGTTGGTTGGATGGGACTTCCCGATCTGGTGTATCCGACCGATGATAGCGGTTGGGCTCATTGCTTGACCATTCCTCGGCAATTGTCACTGAGAGACGGCAAGTTAATCCAACAACCCGTTGCAGAGATAGTCGAATTGCGTCAGCAGGAGGAAGGAACTCATATTCACGCAACGATTGATAATGAGAGTCGATCCTTCGCTGGTTTCGAGGGGATTGCCTATGAACTGATATGCGAGATAAGTCATGTAGATGCAGAGACTGTCGGTATCGAATTTCGGGCAAATGGAGCTGAGAAAACGGTTCTTCTGTATGATCGGATTCAACAAAAAGTTGTATTGGACCGGACCATGACTGGTGCCAAGCTAGCAGAACAAAATGGTACACTCCGTCAATGCACGCTTACTACAGACAAGATTAAGTTCCATCTGTTCGTGGATTCATCTTCGGTTGAGATCTTTGTGAACGATGGGGAAGAGGTCTTTACCAGCCGGATTTTTCCAAGCCGGGACAGCGTGGATATTCGTTTCTTTGCACACGGAGGCAAAGCTGATTTTGAAGCAACCCAATGGAATTATTAAGTATTACGTGAGAGGAATGAGATAACATGTCGGAGAATCAACGCATTGCCCAGGAAGTCATCCATGCCATCGGGGGCAAAGAGAATATCGCATCTTTTGCACATTGTGCAACTCGTCTTCGCATCATGGTGAAAGATAAAGAGAAGATTGATCAGAAAACGGTCGAGAACATCGAGAAAGTTAAAGGCGCCTTTTTCAACTCGGGTCAATATCAGATTATCTTCGGTACGGGAACAGTGAATCGAATCTTTGAAGAGGTCGAGAAGCTGGGAATCGAAGGATCGTCCAAGGAAGATGTGAAGAGTCAGGGAAAAAAAGAAGGCAACGCTTTTCAACGGGCTATCCGCACGTTTGGTGACGTATTCGTACCCATCATTCCCGTACTGGTAGCTACAGGTTTATTCATGGGATTGCGCGGATTACTTACCCAGAATGAAATTCTGGCGTTGTTCGGTGCAACACCTGATGATATCTCGGCCAACTTCCTGTTGTTCACTCAGATCCTGACGGATACGGCATTTGCATTCCTGCCTGCGCTTGTAGCGTGGTCCGCCTTCCGCGTATTCGGCGGAAGTCCGGTTTTGGGTATCGTATTAGGGTTAATGCTGGTCAATCCGGCACTACCGAATGCTTACGCAGTGGCAGATGGATCAGCAGAACCTCTGCATATGTTCGGCTTCATACCTGTTGTGGGTTATCAGGGATCTGTTCTGCCTGCATTCTTCGTTGGTTTGATTGGAGCCAAGTTCGAGAAGGTTCTGAGAAGACGGGTGCCTGAGGCACTGGATTTGATTCTGACTCCTTTTATTACGTTAACAGTTATGATTACGCTCGGACTCTTCGCCATTGGTCCAGTGTTCCATTCTCTTGAAGAGTGGGTTCTGCAGGGAACAACTGCCGTATTGGATCTTCCTTTCGGAATCGCAGGTATCATCATTGGTTTCTTCCATCAGATTATTGTGGTTACCGGTGTGCATCATATCTTCAATTTCCTGGAGATTCAACTACTGGAAAAGACCGGATTCAATCCGTTCAACGCTATCATTACCTGTGCCATGGCAGCACAAGGAGCGGCTTGTCTCGCAGTCGGTCTGAAGACCAAAAATACGAAGCTCAAAGCACTGGCATTGCCTTCGTCCTTGTCCGCATTTCTGGGAATTACCGAGCCAGCTATCTTTGGTGTTAACTTGCGTTATATGAAACCATTTATTATGGGACTGATTGGTGGTGGTGTAGGTGGTTTCATCGCTTCCTTGTTCCATCTGCAAGGTACAGGCATGGCTGTAACGGTTATTCCGGGAACATTGCTCTATCTGAACAGCCAACTGCCGTTGTTCATCTTGTCCAACGTGGTTGCCATGGCGATTGCATTTGCACTTACCTGGTTCTTCGGGTACAAAGATCAACCAGTTGCAGAGGAATCGGTGAGTCACGCCAATAGTGGAATGTCATCAACTGAAGTTAATAATATGGATTCTAATCCACAAGTCAATTCAACTAGTAATGTCATTACAAGCAATCGTCCTAAGGTAGAACTGCTCGAAATAGCTTCGCCGATGAACGGAACCATCGTTGCTCTGGAGCAGGTTCCTGACCCGGCGTTCTCGGAAAAACACATGGGTGAGGGTATCGCCATTGAGCCATCAGAAGGCAAAGTGTATGCACCGTTTGATGGAGTCATTGCGCATGTGATGAACAAGAGTAAACATGCCGTGATTCTGGAGCATGAAACAGGTGTACAAATGCTGGTTCATATCGGAATTAATACGGTTGGACTGAAAGGTAACGGCTTTACCGCACATGTGAATAGCGGAGATCGTGTAACTGCAGGACAATTGTTGATTGAATTTGACATGGATGTCATTCAGGCAGCTGGTTTGCCATTGATTACACCCGTGTTGATCCCAAGTGGAAATGAAGCGATAGCAACGGTAACAGCAACGTCATCAGGCCATGTTCAAGCCAATGGGGAAGCAGTATTAATCGTTAAATTTACTGAGCCACAATAGTGGCATGTAATAAGGGGAATGGTAGAGATATATCTCTACCGTTTCCCTTTTTTTTGTGTACAGCCGTGTGAAATCAAAGAAACGGTTATCCAATCGATGCCTTATGAAAAACAAACGTCAATCTGAGTCTACAGGCCAGCGTGCCGCTTCAGTCGCTCTGCAATCTGCATTAGATCTTCCGCGGATATCCCTGGCGCAAATTCTTCCGGCAGATCAGGCAGCTCAGGTACCGGCCCTCCATAACCCGGTAAGCCGGCAAAAGCCTCCAGTTTACCGCCATCGGTTGGGTGTGTTCCTTTCCAGATCTGAGCAATTCCCTGATAATCTTTGTCACTAAACGTGTACAGCCTGCGATGTTCTCCCATCGCTTCCCACTTACGTGTGGTTTCAAAAGCTTTGTTATCCAGTCGTGGAATAGGGAACATCTTCGTTACATCCACACCCGTTGCAATTTCCAGTGCCTTGGCATACGCAAGAACGTGCACACCGCCGCGTACAAGAAGATAACCTGTCATTTCTCGAGCTGTCTTGTTGTCGGTCATTTCGTAGACTCTCATTTTGTGAGTCCGGGCTCCACACTCAAGAAAGAAATTATGCAGCAGATCGAAGATCAGATTGCCACTGCTCACGACATATGATCCATTCCAGGGTCTTCCCATGGAGTCATAAGGGAGCGCTGTCTGAGCAGATTCAATAAAATGTGAAGTCATCCGTGCATCCTTACCAACACGCAGTGGCGTGGAGTCTGGAGCACCTGGCGATGTTGAACCTTCAAGCATGAGATTAATCGTATTGGCGACAAGTTCGACATGGCCGAACTCTTCAGCGGTAATACTTGCAACAATGTCATAAAAGGGACGCAGCTTGGATCTGCCTCTGAAATTGAATGACTGAAACATATAGTTGTTCAATGTTGACATTTCCCCGAACTTTCCACCGAGCAGCTCCTGAACTGCACTAGCTCCATTAGGATCCGGATTATTCGATATGGGTAGTTCGATGGCAAGACGGTCTACACGTTTAAACATGATATTTCCCCCTCAGTCCTAGTTAGTGTAAAGGTATGAAGGGCCACTTGTACGTTATGCTTCGATAATGTATGAAACAAAAACGTTCTGCCAGAGCTTTAAGCTCTGAGCAGAACGTTAGATGAGTTCTTATTTGGAAGCTACACCAACAACGCTGGTTCCATTTTTCGTGATTTTGTACGTTAGCACATCTCCGTTCCAGAAATGGAACTTAAGCGTGACTTCGCCATCATTGGTTTCATTGAAGAAGTTAGGTTTCAGCTCAATCACATTACGTTCGTAATCTGGGCTGAATGTGTAGGAGAATTCTTTGAACGAAGTCCAGTTCTGTGGACCTGCGTTTTCTCCGTTTGCATATGTTGCTTCCATCGTTGCTAGTTGGTTACCGTTAAACGTAGTCGGAATGGCAAATGCACTGGTTGTACCCGTTGCATCGTTCAACTTAGGTGTGTCATATTTAATAATATTGAAGTTCCAGTCAGCACCTTGGTTGAATCCAGCTGTGAGTGTAGCATTTACGCCCAAATCACCAGAGGCTGTCAATTTGGTTAACAGATTGGATTTTAACGTAAGTACATCTTTTTTGATCGTATAGTCTTTACCTCTTACAAGAGGGGTAGTGCCATTCTTCAAAGAATTGAATTTGTTCCCATTCAGATTGAGCTTTACCTTCTTATCTTGAATGGCTTCATTTTGTTTAAGATATACGAGGTCCGTTTCGGCTGTGGATGAGCGACCTGTCCAGCTGGCTTTCATGGTATCAAAAAGTTCCTGATCAGACCAAGTAAAACTTGTGCGACCGAAGTGTTGTCCGTTGTCCCATAACATCGTTGTCATCTGTTTTTGACGCAGATATTGTCCAACAAATTCGAAGAATTTCAGCTTTTCCCCTTGTTCAATGACACCTGTGTGCTGGTCAAAACCAAGCAAGCCATACTCACCGACGATAACCGGAATGCCTTTGGCTGTGAAGGCATTGTATACCCGATCGAATGTATCGGTAACGTCCTTCTGTACTTCATCGTTATACTTGGTGTAACCTGCAATGTTCACACTGAATGGCCAGAACCCGTAGTAGTGAACGGTTGCAATAATATTGGTGTCATTCAATTTTTGAATGGTCTTATTCAGTTCATCCAGATCAGGTTGAGCGGAAGAGGTATGCATCGTCGGAAGCACGAGTGGACGTGTCTCGTTGTTTCCACCCGAAGTTCTTACGATCTTGTGAAAAGAAGTATTCAACTCGTCCAGCATACGGTATCCAATAGCCGCATCCGTTGTGCCGCCTTCAGAGAAGCGGGGTTCGTTAACACTTTCGAACATGAGCTTATCGGATGCATCCTTGAACTTGTCCGCGATCTGAGTCCAAGCAGAGTTGTAACGTGCCAGCACGTTGTCATGGTCTTTCTCCATGTAACTGATCCAGCGCCAGGAATCATGGTGAAGATTGATCATGACGTAGAGATCCGCATCAAGCGCCCAGTTTACTACTTCCTGAACCCGGTTCATGTAAGCGGAATCAATTGTGTAGTCGGGTGCGTCACCGATGTGGGCTTCCCAGGTCACAGGGATACGGATACTGTTGTAGCCCTCATCTGCGATCGATTGAATCAGTTCCTTCGTAATGCGTGGGTTGCCCCAGGCAGTCTCATCTTCACCAACGGCGTCCAGAGAGTTACCCAGATTCCAGCCAGGCTCCATGGCGTTTACATAGGTCTGCATTTTGCTTGGTGCAGCTGGTGCATCAGCCCGTTCGCTGTTGTCAGTCGCAGCGGAAGCCATAGCCGAGGAGAACAGAGATAGAATCATGGCAGTCACAAGCGTAAGAGAAAGGACTGATTTACGGTTTTTTTTCATCAATATAGTCTCCTTCAAATATAAAATGGTTGAACTTGAATAGCGGTTAAGCAGGGTGAAAATAGAGCTCAACGCAAATAAAAACTCACTTGTTTAATACTGAAATCACCACCGATTTATGTACTGAAAGCGTTTTCGTAATTTACTATATCATGATTTGATATTGGACAATACCTGCACAATTGGAATAAAAACCATATGAAAATCAGTGATTTTGTCATATGAATAGATTGTGTAGTGAGCGTTTATTTCATTGGAAATGAAAATCATTTGGTTGCTTTTTAATGATAATTAGATTTAAATACCCTGGGAGGGATGTAATATGAAGCTGGACGCACATCAACATTTCTGGGAATACAATGTCGCCGAGTACGGATGGATTGGAGAAGAGATGAAAGCCATTCGTCAATCATTTCTTCCGGAAGATCTTGAACCTTTATTGGTCCAATCAGGAATGGATGGATGTATTGCGGTACAAGCCAGACAATCACTGACAGAAACCGAGTGGCTTCTGCAGCTGGCACATCGGCATGAATGTATCAAAGGTGTTGTCGGGTGGGTGGATCTTTGTTCGGATGAAGTTCGGAATCAACTTGAACTGTTCGCGTTCAATCCGTATATGAAGGGCGTACGTCATGTCATACAGGATGAACCTGATCTGAAGTATGTATTAAGAGAAGACTTTCAGCGGGGGATTTCCTTACTTAAAGAGTATGATTTGGCCTATGATCTGTTAGTATCCAAGGAGCAACTGCCTTATGCCGTTGAACTGGTTAAGGCGTTCCCTGAACAGCGATTTGTACTTGATCATCTAGCCAAACCCGACATAAAATCAGGTATACTCACACCCTGGAAAGAAGCACTTGAGTCATTGGCCGCACAACCGAATGCGTACTGTAAACTTTCAGGGATTGTGACGGAAGCAGACTGGGCAAATTGGACTCCAAAGGATTTTACACCCTATCTGAATATCGCCATAGAAGCCTTTGGTGCGGAACGGTTAATGTTCGGGTCCGACTGGCCCGTGAGCAACGTTTCAGCAAATTATGCCGATGTATACGGTCTCATTAACTCTCACATTGATTCCCTACCTATATCAGATCAACAGATGATTTTTGGCGGTACATGCGCTGCGTTCTATCAAATATCGTAGTGGGCAATCCATAGCTAAACCGGTTTTAAGAAGTTGACAACTGTTCTGATTCTTGCTAAAGTTTTATGCAATCCGCATAATCATGATCTGGGAATGTTACCGATATGGGCATAACCTGAGCTGGCTTGTTTACACAATTTCGTGTATCCAGGCTGGTTCGGGTTTTTTCTATTTAAGTTGAACAAACGATTTTACACGAGACGACTGCGCGGCCAGAACAATCTTCCAATCGCTGTTATCCCCAGATTTTTTGATCCCCTTTTTAAAGGGGAAATCCGGTGATAAATGCGAACGCTTCGCTTCTCCAGATTTTTTCTGTCCTCTCCGTTTATGTGTAATTGTCTGTAGTTCAACTTAAATATTATGTCTTTTTAATGTTTCTAACGATTTGAGTGGATAGCTGAATTACATATTTGGAAGGAGAATGATGATGACGAATTTTAAATTTCCTAAAGATTTTCTGTGGGGTGGAGCGATTGCTGCCAATCAGGCGGAGGGCGCGTATCTCGAAGATGGCAAAGGGCTGAGTATCGTTGACTTGCTTCCGACAGGAGAGAACCGCAGAAGTATTATGAAAGGTAATGTTCCGGCCTTTACGCCGCTCGCTACCGAGTTCTATCCTTCACATGAAGCGATTGACTTCTATCACCGTTACCCCGAAGACATTGCTCTATTTGCAGAAATGGGATTCAAAGCACTGCGTGTCTCCATTGCCTGGGCACGGATTTTCCCGACAGGAGAAGATTCACAGCCGAATGAAGCTGGATTACAATTTTACGATAACCTGTTTGATGAATTGTTGAAAAACGGCATTGAACCTGTAGTTACATTGGCTCACTTTGATGTGCCTGTGCACCTGATCGAGAAGTACGGCAGCTGGAGAAGTCGTGAACTGGTAACGCTATTCGAGACGTACGCTACAACGGTATTCACTCGGTACAAAGACAAGGTGAAATACTGGATGACATTCAATGAGATCAACATGTTGCTACATCTTCCTTTCCTTGGGGCAGGGCTGGCGTTCAATGAAGGGGATAATATCAAGGAGATCCAATATCAGGCTGCTCACCACCAACTGGTTGCAAGTGCACTGGCAGTCAAGGCATGTCATGAGATTATCCCAGGTGCCATGATTGGGTGCATGCTCGCCGCAGGAAGCTTCTATCCGTATACCTGTAATCCGGAAGATGTGTTCCAAGGCATGGAAAAAGATAGAGAGTCCTATTTCTTCATCGATGTGCAGTCACGTGGGGAATATCCTGGTTACGCCAAACGTTTCTTCAAGGACCACGAATTGAACATCGTTATGCAGCCGGAAGATGCAGAAATCTTGAAGAATCATACGGTAGATTATATCGGTTTCAGCTACTATTCAAGTCGTACAACCAGTACCGATCCGGAAGTTATCAAAAATATGACCAGCGGTAATGTATTTGGCTCGGTAGCCAATCCATATCTGGCGAAGTCTGAATGGGGTTGGACGATTGATCCCAAAGGATTCCGTATTACCGCCAATCAACTGCATGACCGTTATCAGAAGCCACTGTTTGTCGTTGAAAATGGATTTGGTGCCAATGACGTGGTTACCCCGGAAGGTGAAGTGGATGATGCGTACCGGATTGATTACTTGAAACGGCATGTAGCCGAAATGGGTGAGGCCATTCAGGACGGTGTGAACATCATTGGTTACACCAGCTGGGGACCTATTGATATTGTGAGTGCTTCCTCGGGTGAGATGCGAAAACGCTATGGCTACATTTATGTGGATCGTAATAATGAAGGTCATGGTGAACTGACACGATTGAAGAAGAAGAGTTTTGAGTGGTACAAAAATGTGATCGAATCCAACGGAACCAATCTGGGCGACGCGTAGTCCTCAAGGTAAAATGGATTAGTTCTAATTATAAGCAATCGGAAGAACCATGAATTCACGGAACTTCCGATTGTCCACACATTGAAAGCGTTGACATATAGTCAGGTTCGCGCTATACTTGACGCAATTATATCGTTTCTGGGATTGTTACTACACGACGTAGGCAAAACCTAAGCACCAAAAAAACAGACCACCATGTCTTGTTTATTTTGTGATGCTTCAGGTTTTTTTTGTATGCCCAAAAGACGATGTATAACTGCCAAGAGAGTGGAACGTGACGGGGGGATTGAAGTGAAAATAGCAAAGGTTATCAATAATAACGTCATTAGCATCTATCAAGCGGATGGAGCAGAGCTTGTGGTGATGGGACGTGGGATTGCCTTTAAGAAAAAGCCGGGGGATAAAGTAGACGAGACCCGCATCCAGAAAGTATTTGCACTGAAAAATAAACAAACATCCGATAATTTCAAAATGCTGCTACGCGAAGTTCCGATGGAACTGATTGAAATTGTGGAAGAGATCATCACGTATGCACGTGAGAATCTGGGCCGAAAATTAAATGAGAACATCTATGTATCTCTTACGGACCATATTAACTTCGCGATTGAACGCTATCGGAAAGGTGTGGAGATCAAGAACGCATTAATGTGGGAGATCAAGCAGTTGTACAAGCCCGAATTCGCACTGGGCCTGAAGACGCTGGAACAGATCAACACCCGCATGAATATTGAGCTTCCACCAGATGAAGCTGCTTATATTGCCCTGCATATTGTCAACGCAGAGATGAACGAAGAAGTCATTACGACGATGAATATTACGAAGTTTATCCAGCAGATTATTAATATAGCGAAGTATCATTTTAAAATGGAATTTGATGAGGAATCCCTCAGTTATTTTCGCTTTATCACACATCTGAAGTTTTTCTCCCAGCGAGTGCTCAGTGGAACTCACTATGACAACAACTATGATCATTTCTATGACATGATTAAGGAGAAGCACCCGGATGCCGCAGCGTGTACGGAGAAGATTGAACTGTTTGTCAAAAAGGAATACAATCACGAGCTGACTAATGAAGAAAAGTTGTATCTAACCGTTCATATCGAAAGAGTTGTCAATCGATAATAATTAAATGTTGACAAAAATGGTTTATTTATATTAATATGTGATTAACAGGAATTGAATACGATTTAACTGGGATTGTTACTGGTTACGCAGGCAAAACCTAAGTCATGAGAAGGTCAGGACCGTTGTGTCCCCTCACTCAAGGCTTAGGTTTTTTGCGTGCAAAAAAATCGGTAAAGGGCCTGTTTGAGAAAAAGTGGGGGTGCAGATTATGAGTCAAGAGAAACTGGCCAAAGAGATTGTAGAACTGGTTGGCGGTGAGAAAAATGTGGAATCGCTGGTTCATTGTGCAACACGGTTACGGTTCGTATTGAAGGACGATGCGAAGGCAGATAAAGCCAAATTGGAGAAAACAGAAGGTGTTATCGCAGTCAAAGAAAATGGGGGACAGTTCCAGGTTGTTGTTGGTAACAAGGTGCCTGAGGTCTATAGTGCCATTGGGCAGATCAGTAACATTCTGGACGATTCGTCAGAGAAAGAAAAACCTCGCAAAGCATCCAAAGGATTTGGGGGCATTATTGATATCATATCCAGCATATTTGCACCGCTACTTGGTGTTATGGCGGGAGCCGGTATTCTTAAAGGGTTATTGTTGATTGCAAGCAATATCGGATGGCTGGAAACGACAGAAACAACGTATAAAATCCTGTATGCAGCAGCGGATAGTCTCTTTTACTTCCTGCCGCTGTTGTTAGCGGTTACAACAGCCCGCAAATTCCAGGGAAATATGTTTGTAGCGATGACGATTGCGGGGGCGTTAATCTATCCATCCATCATTACGCTAAAAGCAGAGGGAACACCCACGGATTTCTTCGGTATTCCTGTAATCCTGATGAACTATTCGTCTACGGTTATTCCGATCATTTTAGCTGTAATCGTAATGAGTAAATTGGAAAAAATCTTCAACAAGGCTCTACACGATAGTGTGAAAAACTTTGTTACACCGTTGTTCCTGCTAGTGATCATGGTACCTCTGACACTGCTTGTATTCGGACCATTCGGCGTATACGTTGGTAATGGAATTGCAGCTGGTCTCGTTGCTGCTTTTGGATTCAGTCCATTGCTCGCAGGGGCGGTGATGGGTGCAAGCTGGCAGTTGCTCGTTATCTTCGGAGTACACTGGGGTCTGATTCCTGTATTTATCAACAACGTTGCAGTGTATGGACAGGACGGGGTTAAACCAGCTGCAACGGCTTCGATCTTTGCCCAAACGGGTGCAGCTTTTGGGGTTATGCTAAAAACAAAGAACAAAAAACTGAAAACATTGGCGGGATCATCCACATTGACAGCATTGTTCGGTATCACTGAACCGGCCATCTATGGGGTAACATTACCACTGAAACGTCCATTCATCGCAGGAGTTATCGGCGGTGCAGCTGGTGGAGCTATTATTGGACAAGCGGGCACATTGGCATTCGCATCTGGCGCACCGGGGTTGCTGACCTTGCCGATCTTCTACGGACCAGGTGGACAAGGCTTCCCTGGATTGATTCTGGGTATCGTAGTATCGTTCGTCGTTTCTGCTGTACTGACGTACATCATGGGCTTCAAAGATCCGGTCGAAGAAGAAACAAAAACCGAACCTACTGCATCCAACGAGCAACCTGTTCGTGTAACGAATGCTTCGGACGAAGTTGTATTTAGCCCAATCCAAGGAACAATTGTGGAATTGTCGGAAGTTCCAGACCCGGCGTTTGCATCCGGAGCGATGGGTAAAGGGATTGCGATTGAGCCAGCAGTGGGCAGAGTGGTAGCGCCTTTTGACGGTACAGTTACGGTTGCATTCAAAAAGAAACATGCCTTGGCTGTTGTATCAGACACGGGTGCTGAGATATTGGTTCACGTTGGCGTAGATACGGTCAAGCTGGACGGGCAGCATTTTGTCTCCCATATCAAAGAAGGCGATCGGGTTCAAGCGGGGGATCTGTTGCTAGAATTCGATATTGCACAGATTAAGGCCGCTGGTTATCATACGGTAACGCCTATTATTGTAACCAATTCAGCCAACTACGAAGAAGTGATTCCGCAGGCTACAGGGAAAGTTAATAGCCAAGAGCTTCTATTGAAATTAAATAGTGGAAATGGTCAGGAACAAAAGTAGATTGACGTACTAATCCGATGCTGTCGTGTTTTCATCGTTCCGTTGACATGGTGGAATTGGAAAATTATAATTAAGATTGTGCATCTATAATGATAATGAAAGGTGGATTATTGAACATGACACATGCGATGAGACTGCGTTTCCTTCCTTTGAATCGGTAATTGAATACGTTCAAAGGCTCTGACCGATGGTTCAGAGTAAACGGGATCAGTCTGTCATTTTCAATCATCCTGACCTTAAAATAAGTGTTATACTCGTTTTCCCGTTTACGTTGAATCACAGGCCGTGGCCTGTGATTCTTTGTTTTTTTATGACTATCTTAATTAGTTAAGCGTTCACTACAGACTACTACTGGAGGTACCGCTATGATGACGTTACTGTTCTATTGATACGAGCTGGCACGATAAGCTCGTATCGATAGAAGCGTGCTTCGCTATCGATACGAAATAAATCTTATTTCGGAGGTAGCGAATATGGAAAAGATATGTTTTGAGTTAGAACAGGTTGAGATGACCTATATGGATAAAGCAATACTGAACATTGAGCGACTGGCTGTGCATCAACTGGATCGCATCGGTGTAGTAGGTGGAAATGGTCAGGGTAAAAGTACATTATTGAAACTCATTGCGGGACAGATTCAGCCCACAGCTGGAAAGGTAAAACGTTACGCAGAGTTCGGCTATTTGGAACAAGTGGAACCACCCCAGTATAAAGGGAATCTGGAAGTTGACGGGGCTTTACTGAGTAAATTAGCTATTCCTCAACACGACCAGCCATGGAGTGGCGGAGAACAAACGCGTCTAAAACTCGCTCAAATGTTCTCTCATTATCACGAAGTATTGTTGCTGGATGAACCAACAACACATCTGGATCAGGAGGGCATTACATTCTTACTGGATGAATTGCGCTATTACTATGGGGCAATTGTGCTGATTAGTCATGATCGTGCGGTACTGGATGAGCTGGTAACCACGATCTGGGAAATTCATCAGGGAGAGGTTCGGGTATATTCCGGCAATTACAGTGGCTATCAGGCACAGAAGAGGGTTGAGCGTGAACAGCAGAACCAGGCCCATGAACAATTCTCCAAGGAGAAAAGACGATTGGAACTGGCCGCCCGGGAAAAGATGAAGAAAGCCGAAAAAATAACGCAGGCCGGAAGCATGTCCAAAAAAGAATCCAAGGCAAAAGCAAATCGTATGGTTGAAACGAAATCCAAAGGCACCAGTCAAAAAGCAGTGCACCGCGCAGCCAAAGCGATAGAACAGCGTATGCAACAACTTCACGAGGTGAAAGCAGTGCAAGAGGATCGGCCTATCATCTTCCGTCAGCCAAAGACACTGGAGCTGCACAATCGCTTTCCGATTATGGCAGATCGCCTTACACTTGAGGTAGAAGGCCACGTATTATTGGAGGATGTAAGTTTTCAGGTTCCATTAAAACAAAAAATAGCGATAACCGGAGCCAATGGCAGTGGGAAAAGCACATTGCTTAACCATGTTTTCCATGTCGGAGATCACATCAAGATATCTCCAAAAGCAAAGCTCGGTTATTTTCAGCAAATGAGCTATCGTTTTACAACACAAGAGACCGTATTACAATTCCTGAAGAATCGTTCGGAATATGAGGAATCAGAGCTCAGAAGTGCGTTGCACGCGATGCAATTCGCAGGTAACGACCTGCTGAAGAATGTTGGGACATTAAGCGGAGGAGAAGCGATTCGTCTTCAATTATGTCACTTGTTTCTGGGCCAATACAACATTCTATTGTTGGATGAACCAACGAATTTTCTTGATATGCACGTACTGGAAGCGTTGGAGCGTTTTATCAAGGCGTATGAGGGAACAATTCTGTATGTATCTCATGATCAGACATTTATTGAAAATACAGCAGATCTACAATTTCAGATTTCAGATCAGCGATTGCTTCAGGTGACTAGATAAGTTGAACTAAAGAATATTTACACTAGACACTCCGATGACAGAACAACCTTAGAGGAAAAGAAGTAACAAAAACAGCCAAAGTGATTTTGGCTGTTTTTGTTTGAGAATATGGAGGCTCGTGATCTAATAGGATATGTAGATTCATTAAGAATCGACTTTTACAACCGTTGAATGCATGTTACCTGTGAGACGTTGAGGCGGGAAAACCATGCGCACTGGTGCAATGATGATCGCAGCAAATACAGCTTTGATCAGATCTCCAATAATGTAAGGGTAGAACCCTTGAATCATAGCCTCAGGAAGGTCCATTTTGTATGCATAGGCAAGCCAAGGGACCCCAGATACATACACGAGCAGTGAACCAAACAGTTCAAATACAACAAAAGCGAGAATGAATCCTGTGACACCTTTGATGTTGATTCGTGCAAGAAGCAATCCAATTAATAATGCGGAGATCGGCCACATCATCACATATCCTCCGGTAGGTCCGAGTAATACCGCAAGTCCTCCGGTCCCGTGCAGCAAGGGGAATCCAAGAGCGGTGAGCAGAACAACCATCGTGACACTTAGAAAACCATAGAGTGGACCAAGTAATCCTCCGGCCAGCATGACAGCCAAAGTTTGTAATGTTATCGGTACAGGGGAGAAGCCAATGGGAATGCTTATGTAACCAAATAGTACTAAAATTGCGGCCATAAGTGCGCTGAATACAATGCCTCGCAAAGATAATTTCATGTTTGAACAATCCTCTCCATTTTGGTAATATGATTGTTAACCAATTAGAAACACGTGGTTAACGATTAGGATCGTACCACATAACCATAGAAAGGGAAAGGACTAATTTACGATGCAAGGCAACCTACCAATAATGATATTAGAAGATGCTAGAGTGTATTATGCTTCCGAGGCTGGTCAAGTAAGAAAAGCGCTGGATGGAGTCTCACTTACGCTTTACCAAGGAGAATGGATTAGTATTGTAGGGGCGAATGGTAGTGGGAAAAGTACGCTCGCTGGAGTACTGATTGGATTCACTCCGTTATCGGGAGGGGTACGGAATATCTCGGATGAACTTACCGTTCGGGGTGTATTGCAGCAACCGGATGCACAGGTACTAGGCGATACGATTGAAGAGGAATTTCATTTTGCGCTGTCACCATTGATGGATTCTGTAGAAGAGCAATTGGAGCACAGGCAGGACGCATTACATACCGTAGGACTTCAATATCCCCCGGAGAAGGCCATCTCACAATTATCCGGTGGACAGAAACAACTGCTTAACATTGCCGTAGCGCTTGCAGCCAAACCGGATGTCTTGATTCTGGATGAGCCGACAGCCATGCTTGATCCGGAAGCAAGAGACCGCATCGAGACCATCGTTCAGAAGATCACCCAGCGGGGTACAACGGTGATCTGGATTACACATCATCTGGAAGAAGCAACGCTGTGTGATCGAATTATTGCTATTGAACGGGGACGTTGTGTGTACAACGGGGCGCCTGAGTCCTTTTACTATGAAAAAGAGACGAAAGAGAAGATTACCTGGGAAAATGTACAGCTGTCGCCCTGTGAGCGGTTAGGTTTGGAACCTCCTTTTACTGTAAAGACTGCGTTATTGCTCAAGCAAAAAGGCATGCTGCCAGAAGCCATGCCACTGCGACCCGAGCAACTGGCTAAGGAGGTCGCACGTTGGAGATTCAATTAACCAATATACGTATAGAAGCATCGGATTCGAGCAAACGTACACTACTTGAAGATGTGACAATGCAATTGAACGGTGGGGAAATCACTTTGCTGCTGGGCTGTACGGGTTCGGGAAAAACAACATTATTACAGACGCTGGCTGGTCTGAAGCCTCCCGATGCAGGAAGTATTACACTGGATTGCACGCCTTACTGGCGAGAAGGGAAAGTGCCGCAATCGATTTTATTGCAGATGGGGCTGGTATTTCAATTCCCGGAACAACAATTGTTTGCCCGGAGCATTCAGCGTGAATTCACATATTCTTTGCGTCCATATCGACTATCGGACAGCCAGCAACAAGAGCAGATTACGAAAGCACTTAATCACTGGGACCCACCGGTATCCCCGGAGCTGGAAAGGCGATTCCTGCTGGACAGGTCGCCATTTGCACTAAGTGGGGGAGAGAAGCGCAGGCTTGGACTTGCACTCGGAAGTGTGCCCAATCCACCATGGCTTCTGCTGGATGAGCCGAGCGCTGGGTTGGAAGCGCAAAGTGTTGGACTGTTGCTGGATGCAATAGAACAACATCGTCTGGCGGGCGGTGGGGTCGTGGTTGCAACACATGATCTGGATACATTTTTGCCTTGTGCTGATCGGGTATTGTTGTTACAGGAAGGTCGTCTAATCGCCGATCTCACGCCGAGACAACTTCACGAAAGTCCTGAACTGCTGGAGCAGACAGGGATCGGATTGCCACCTTCCATGCGACTGGCACAGCAGTTCAGAACTGCAGGTATTGAGCTGCCTTTTACCGCGATGACGCCAGAGGAGATGGCCAAAAGCATTGTTCAGTCCAAGTCAGTTGAAGTACAGATTCAAAACGAATCGAAAGAAGCATCAGGGACGGTAACGATGGAAGTCAAGAGCGATGCAATGAAGTATGAAAAAGGAGCATCGATGCTGTCGTCCATTAAAACGGAAGATGATCCGAAGCTTCTTCCGAACACCTTGACTCATTCGGGTGGATTATATGGCGTCATGGACCCGCGTCTGAAGTGGATTTTGTATATTTTACTGGTTACCGCCGCGATGCTTCAACAGCGCTGGCTGGGATTGACGTTAACATTGGTGCCGGTAGTAGCAGCACTTGCCGTTCTCCCGCGTCAGACTTTGGCTGGATGCCTAAAGTTAATGAAGCCACTATTAATCTTTTTCCTCATATCGACGGCGTTATCTGGAACAACCCTTTCAACTGAGGGAGGAGGACTGCACTTTGGCTTTTCCCTGGTACAAGCGGAGGGCACTTTACTGAATGTATATCGTTTGTTTATCGTCACGTTGGCAAGTCTATGGTTCTCACTGACGACGCCTTATGGGCGAATGGTAGAAGGGCTGAACTGGGTACTCGGTATCGGTAAAAAAATCAGGCTGCCCGTTGCTTCGTTTGCACTTGCTGTATCGTTAATCTTTCGTTTTATCCCGATGATCTGGAGTGAGTGGCAGCGATTCTCGCTGATCGTGCGGGCGCGTGGGAAGGCAGCTTTGAGACCAAACACCGTGCGGATTCGTGACCTAGGCCCGATGGTTATCCCCTTGTTAATGGCACTGTTCCAACGTGCAGAGGATATGACCATTGCGATGGAAATGCGAAAAGTTAGAGAGCACTCCTTGCTTGGAGCACGCTCTTCGTTATTGGTATGGTCTAAACGAGATACCTCGATTAGCATGGCTGGCCTCATTGGTTTTGTACTATTAGTATGGATTCGTCAACTGTGATGGCGATGATTAACGTGATTAATCCGGTGATGAATAAGACGATGGATTAGGATGATGGATAACCATCATAAACGCAGTGTTTCCCAAAGATCATGCATAAGTATGGTTGGTCTTGCTCACAATAAGTGTGCGTGGATCATCTGGAAGCGGATCAGGAGGGACGAACGATGAAAGATAAGTTTTTGCGTGAAGAACGGCAAGAATATACCGATGTGTCTACGGTGGAGTCGCAACGAAACGATATCACACTCGAAGAATTCCCGGAGGGCCCTTACGGTTCATCTTTACTATCCGAGTCTCTTGGAAAAAGTTCTCCGTGGCGGGCAGATCAGCGGTCTGCACATCGTTTTGATTATGAAAATCATGAGCTTCATGAAGGAGAAGTACGAGATTATCCGGGTCAGGATGTGTTCGATGAAACGGTTCCGGATAACGTGTCCAAGCCTCAATACCCGGAAGAATCGTAATGACATTTTGAGATAAATTAGAGTATAGCCTCCGACAGGATTGTCCTGTTCGGGGGCTATTTTCGTTGAGGTAGTTTAAAACAAATCTCCTCTAATTCCACAATATGGGTTATTATTAGGGGGAGCTAGAGATTGAATGAGTGGAGAGATGACATGAGAGAGATCGATTATAGTCAATATTTCTGGCAGGATGACAAGGTTAGATTGCGTGCTTTGCGTGAGGAAGATTGGGAAGATCATTATTATAACCGCTTTGATACACCCGCCCGTCGGTTATTAGAGTGTGCAGTAGAGTTGCCGCCAACCCATGTTGAAGCGAAGAGTTTCACGGAAAACTTCTCTGATTTTTCTTTAGCCAAAGGACGGATCATGTTTACAATTGTAAATATGGATGGTGAAAATGTCGGAGGTGTGAATCTGAACAGCATTGATGAGAGAAACGGTACCTTTAGCATTGGCATTCAAATTGACAGGGATCATCGAGGAAAAGGATACGGAACCAGAGCCGTTCGAATCTTGCTGAACTATGCCTTCTTCGAGCGTAGGCTCAACAAATTCAATGATTCTGTACTCGAAGGAAATGAACCTTCCGCAGCGATGATGAGAAAACTTGGATGTATTCAGGAAGGCGTACGTCGCCAGGTGATCTATACGGATGGAAAATACCAGGATATGATCCTCTTTGGATTAACCAAAGACGAGTTTATGAAAAAAGAGGGCCTTGTATGAGTCCAGCATAAATAAGATCGCCAGGGAGCTCGAAATCTGCCAATTTTAGTTGGATAAATGAAAATGTACATTAAGCGGAAGGCGAGAGTATCCAAATGATATCAAAATCTGAGGTGATCGTGTGGATAGAGTAATACCCGATCCGACATGGAAAAGGTTAGGTTTTGCTGAACAGCCTGATTTTCATACTTCTGGTCTGGGTGTGGGGATTGTAATTATCGATTCAATTAAACCACATCATCTCGTAAATCACTTAAATACACGAATCAAATGTGTTGAAGTACATGAAAATATGACTGTCACTGTGCGAGACATTTCATCTATGAATAGGGAGGAGGATAATCGGAAAGGTGAGCATGGCCTTATGAGTATACTGGCTTTGGCCCATGAGCCTATTCTATTAGAGGAACAGATTCATGTCGGGATTGCATCAGCGGCAACATTTATCGTTCTTGACCATGGGGCATTTACAGCTGGAGAAGGAGAACGTCTGAAAAAAGGAATGGAATGGATTCTTGAACATGGGGTCGAATGGAATATAAAAATCATTTTATGCACTGGTTGGCAGGCATCAGATAATGAAGTTCATCTTAAAAATACGAGTGAAAACTCAACGGTTAAAGCATTGGCGACAGCTGTGCAACAGGGCATTTTGGTTATTTGTTCGAATGGAAATACACGTTTAAATAACATCATGCCTCCAATACAATATCTAGCAGTAGGAGGCTACGTTGATCGTGGAAAGGCCGATCGTTCATCACATGTTCCTTTCCCGGATGAACCTTATGGTAGGAATGGAGATGGTCACTTTAGGCCAGATATATTAGCGCCCAGACTACATCTTACAATCCCTTACTATGAAAGTGAAGATTCTGGTCATAGCGTATCTTATTATGGGGGAACATCTGGAGCTGCTGCGCTTGTAGCTGGTGTTGCGGCCCATTTGTTCTCCCAATTTCCGAGTCTAAGTTCCGAGATGCTGAGACACGTATTAGTCGAGCATGGAGAACCACTTGAGGGTGATGATAATTTGGCTCCTCGAATTAACGTAGAGAATACAATTCGTTATTTGTACATGGCAGATAAGCCAAGATACATATCAAAAACTTTACCCAAGATAAGTATTCAAAATCAAAATCCCTATAGCGCAATTCATTCAATGGATGAGATTGAAAGAGCCCTTTCTTTAACTGCTTTAGTTGCGAGGGATGAATTATCACGTGAAGAGTTATGGAGTTTCACTAAGGATTCATCCGCTATTGTTCGTAAAATTGCAGTATCTACCCTCGGTGAACCGATGAACGAACAAGAGAGGCAATTGTATTGGGTATGCTTAATGCATGAAGCAGAAGGGGGTGTGCGTGGGTGGTACATGCATGGATTACTGCAAAATGCTCCAAAGGAGGAAATACACAATTGGATTAATTGGACAACAGATATTAACTGGTCGGTTCGATGGTGTGTTAGCGAATATCTGGCTCGATATCCAGAGTGTTTTCCCCAACTTGAAAAAACACAAGATCCTGATGCTATACATATCAAGGCATTGCCTTTAAGGCAATGGTACATGGCACTATGATATAACGAGATTCATTATGTGGAGGCAATCTTATGAAACAAAGCAATTCAAACGATGAATTAATCATCGACTGCAAGGATATTTATTTGCGCGAGTATCGACTTGAGGATTTGGAGAAAATGCAGGGAATTACGTGGCAACCCGAGGTTTATGAGTTCCTACCAGGATGGAACGCCACGATTGAAGAGAGAGCCCTGTGGCTCGCCGAATATGAAATCCCTGAGAATCAGCGTTTTAAACAAGCTGTGATGGCGGGAGGGGATATCGGAGAGTTATATTTACGTATGGCTATCGTACTCAAAGAAAATGATGAGTTCATTGGATGGTGCTGCTCAGGGATCAAGGACGAACTGCCAGCACCCAATCGGGAGATTATGTACGGTATTTCGAAACACTTCAGGAACCGTGGCTATACAACGCAGGCTGTAAACGGAATGACGGAGTATTTGTTTGAACATACAAACGTGGAAGTGTTAAATGCCATCGCTTTGACTACCAATCAAGCATCCAATAAGGTCATACAGAAATGTAATTTTGAACGGTTAAATTTGATCGAGATCGAGGATGAACCCTATAACCATTACCAATTGTGTAAGCATCAAGGTCGTTCTTAATATAACAAAGCCCCAGAGAGAATGGCTTATAATATCAAATTTTCGGATCAGGTTATACAGTTATTACTGCTGCCTGATTTTTTGTTTTGTTTAAGAAGCTGTTGAGGAAACATTGTTAGGAACGTGCTCCCTTACATAAAATTCAAAACTTTAATCTGCAGCACAAGGCTTATATTAGTAATTTTCTCCACGATAATAGCGCTCCAGTTTGTTATCCAAATGAACAAGCTGCGCTTTTTTCTCCTCGATATCATTCAGCAACTTTTGTTTTTGATCTTCAATCAGTTTGGTTCTTTCCTTGAGAGTAGAGGTCCCCTCGTTTACCTGATCATAGTATTTTTTGATGTCTTCCACACTCATTCCGGTTTCGCGAAGGCATTTGATAAAAACCAACCAGTTCAGATCATCCTCGGAATAAAGACGGTTATTCTGCTCACTTCGTGCAGCAGGTTTCAACAGTCCCTTTCTTTCGTAAAAGCGGATCGCTCCGATCGAGACCTCGACTTTTTTTGCAACTTCTCCAATGGTTAACATGTTAAACCCCTTTTATAAAAAAGATTTGACCTACACTAAGTGTAGCATAGTAACTTATACATTGTTAAATATAAATCAAATTATGGAAAGAAGGGTTTGCATGAAAAAGACTGTCTTGGTAACTGGTGCAAATAAAGGAATTGGATATGAAATCGTTAAGCAGTTAGGTGAAGCAGGATGGAAAGTTATCCTTGGCGCACGCAGTGTTGAACGGGGTGAAGCCGCTGTTTCGGAGTTAACTTGCAAAGGGCTAGACGTAGAATTGTTACAAATAGACATGACTGACTTGAAGAGCATCCAGCAGGCAGCCGATACGATTAACAAGACTTATCCCGCAATAAAGTTATTGATCAATAACGCGGGTATGCCGGGTGCTTTCTCGCATTCATTTACGGATACCCAGGAGGAAGATCTACGGAACGCCTTTGAAGTCAACTTTTTCGGCACCTTCCGTTTGAATCAGCGATTGTTCCCGTTAATTAAAGATAATGAAGGCACAATCATTAATGTATCAACCGACATGGCTTCTCTGGACCATATGCAAAATGCAGAATTTACTTTAAATGCCTTCGACTATAACTCATCTAAAACGGCCAATAGTGCCATGACACTTTCGATGGCTTATGAATTGAAACACAGCAGGGCTCAAGTCTTTGCGGTAACGCCTGGATTCACATCAACAGATCTTAATGGCAATGCCGAAGGCGGTAAATCAAAAGAAGCTGGCGCCGCGATTATCGTGGGCTATGCGACAGATGGCAAACGTCATAACGGGGAGTTCCTGGATGAGAATGGCGTGTACCGTTGGTAATCCACCATTGCCAAAAGTAACAATGATCGAGATGAATCTAAGTGTATCTTCAAACTCAAACTCAGGAAAGACATACGATGATGGATATAAGGGTCTATACAGTCTTGAGGTTGATGCTTGATGATCTTGTACCCTGGATGATACGGAAAATTAGATGAAGCTATTGGCGTGGTTACGTTACTTAGATAGCAAGGAATATGAGAATACAACGTCGAATAAAAAAATATGTTTGTTTTATCTTGTTTATATGCTGTAAATGAAACAAACACCAAACTTAGACGAATATCTTTCTTGTACTAAGTTAACAGAGCAAGTACTATAAATCGTATTTCTAACAAGCGTATCAATCGGAGGTATATATCTAATGGAGGTTTCACTATATAAAGCAGATTTAAAAGATGCAGTGACTATTCATGAAATGAAAGTCAAAGCATTTATGCCCTTGTTGGAAAAATATCAGGATTTTGCAACAAGCCCTGCCAATGAAACCGTAGAAAGAATTATTACTCAAATCAATCAATCTTTCACAGATTATTTCATAATTCATCATCTTGAGGTTGCTGTTGGTGGGATTAGAGTCGTGGAAAAAGATAATCATATCTATAGTGTTAGCCCAATTTTTATACTGCCAGAACATCAAGGAAAAGGAATTGCACAAAAAGTTTTTACAATGGTTGAGCAGATATATGATGATGCAAAGTCATGGAAATTGGGTACCATCTTACAAGAGAAAGGGAACTGTTATTTGTATGAAAAGATAGGCTACAAAAAAACGGGTGCAACAAAAACAATTAACGACAAAATGACTATGGTATTTTATGAAAAGCATATATAAACTTCAAATCCTTGAATAAGACGTCTCAGATTCGTTAGCCCGAAACAATTGGGCTACAACTGTACAATCGGATACAAAATAGAATCCCCCTCCATTTTCTAAATCGAAATGAGAGGGGGATTCGTCATGCAATCAAGAGCGGGAATTAAAATGGAAGCGTTTGGAGAGCTTGACTAGAGCATGAGTAATGATCAAGTAGATCTTACGTAAGCTGCTTATAGCCAACTTATAGGCTACTTAGGGGTTACGCTCAGCTTAGACATCAGCCTTATTCAGCGGCAGTAAAATCATAAATTCCGTTCCCAAGCCTACCTGACTTTGTACGGTAATTTTCCCACCATGCGACTCCACAATCGAGCGGGTAATGGCTAGACCAAGACCTGCACCACCTTGTTTTCGCGAACGAGAACTGCTTGTGCGGTAAAATCGCTCAAAGATATGGGGCAGATGTTCAGGTTCAATGCCTGTGCCGTTATCCTTCACGGACAATTCAGCCTTATGGTGAGTGGCATATAGCGTTATGGAGATGGCTCCGTGCTCTGGATCGGTGTGCTGAACCGCATTATGGAACAGATTCAGCACAACCTGCTTCAGCTTGTAAGGGTCAGCGAGGATATGGACTTCAGCCGTCAGATCGAGATGAATGGATCTTCGTTGAGCCATCATGGCCAGCTGTGGTTGCATTTCGAGTAGCAGACTATCCAGTTGAATGATCTCTCGTTCCTGCTTTGGAGCTTGATCCAGTTTGGTCAGAAGCAGCAAATCTTCAACCAGCTTGTTAATTCGTATCGACTCGCCGTGCATACTGTCCAGCGCTTTATACAATTGATCTTGATTGGTCGCTGCACCCCGCTGTAGAACTTCGATAAAGCCATGAATCGAGGTGAGGGGGGTACGCAGTTCATGGGAAGCATCGGATAAGAAACGCTGCATCTGCTCTTTCGATTCCCGCTCCGCTTCAAACGAGTTCTCCAGCCTTTCAAGCATGCCATTGAATGAAAGTGCGAGCTGATCCACTTCTTCTTGTCCCTGAACGGCGGGAAGGCGTTCTGCGAGACTGCCTACATCGATCTGCTGTACTTTATTCACCATGTTGGACAGGGGAACAAGCGTCCGGCGTAATACCTTGGTGTATAGAATAAGACCGGCTACCATGGCCAGAAGCGATAACATGATGAAGATAAGAAGCTGTTTAATAATCAGATCTCTCAGTGGTTTCGTAGCCGTGCCCATCTGGACCATCGGTAACCCGCGATTACGTGGACCAGGTGAGGCGAATACAATCAATTGCTCATTCCCTTGGCTATCCGTTACGATTCGGTAGGGAATATGTTTTTGTTCTTTTAACTGCGTTGTAATGTCCTGATATGCAACGGTTGAGAGATGAGGGGCGTTCAGACCATCTTCTCCAAAAACATCTTCGAACGTGCCTTGGTTATCAAACAGAGCCAGTGAACGGTCTGGAATAAACAACACCCGATTGCCAGACCCGTTTCCTGCCTGTCCACCAAAAGGATTGTTGGAAGCGCCGCTACGGGACTGGATTCCGAGCCAAACCGGGGGCATGGACATGAGCTGTTCTTCCATGGTTTTTGCCTGATTCCGGTAGAGAAAACTTTCCATGATCCAAAATTGCAAAATACCGATTAACAATAACAGCCCGGCAAGCACGAACAGGGAACGTGAGAGCAATTGAGAGCGCAGTGAACGAGGCCAGATCCATTGGTGCAGACGCTCTAAACGAAGTTTATTTTTCTTGGACAGCGAACTCATCAGAGATCCACCCTGTACCCGACACCCCGAAGCGTGCGAATAAGTCTATGCTCTTTATCCCCGAGTTTGTCACGCAAGGAGCGGACGTATACCTCCACAATATTTTCTTCCCCGCCAAAATCATACCCCCACACCCGGCTCAGAATGGTCGCTTTACTGAGTACAATCCCATGATTAAGCACTATAAATTTTAGCAGTTCATATTCAGTTGGAGACAGTTCCAGAACCTGATCCTGATAAGTGATCTCTTTGCGCTGATCATCAATTCGGAAGGGTCCATGAGTGACGGCTCCTATTAATAAAGGAAATTGATTGCGTAATCTGGCCTGAATCCGGGCGAGCAGCTCGTCGAAGGCAAAAGGCTTGATCATGTAATCGTCAGCACCTAGCCACAAGCCTTTCACCCGATTTTCGACTTCGTCTTTCGCTGTCAGCATAATTACGCCAACCTGGGCACCAGTCTTACGCAGACGCTCGACCACTTCGAATCCATCCATCTCTGGCATCATGACATCCAAAATAGCCATATGCGGCCTGAATTCAAGCGCCAACTCTAGTGCAGCTGCTCCATCCGGTGCGGTGCGCACATCGAAACCTTCATTACTTAATCCCAGTTCCAGAAATTGCAAAATATGCGGTTCATCATCAGCCAAAAGTATTTTAATTCCGCTGCTAAGCTTCATAATGTGCGTTCCCTCCCTGCTTGAATCCATCTAAATTTCTCCCTCACTTTGGAGGGACTGTATGTAGTATTATCGCTGGCCAAACTGAAATTTAGCTGAAAGGATTATGAATTATCCTCAGACAACATTCAGCGGGCACTCATCCCAGCTTTATTTTGGCATGTCACAATACTAGACATGAAGAACTAATAAGGAGTGATTAACATTGAATAACACCAAAAGAAGGATGGATTTTGTCCTTCTGCCGATTGTATTACTGGCGGCATTTCTGAACGGGTACGGCATCTGGAACGATCCATATGCGAATTCCTATTATACGACTGCTGTTGGGAGTATGCTCAGCAACTTCCATAACTTTTTCTTTGCTTCACTCGATTCGGCAGGCTCGGTAACTGTTGATAAACCACCGGTTGTCTTCTGGATTCAGACGGCCTTTGCCTATGTATTCGGATTGCATGGATGGAGCGTTATTTTGCCGCAGGTATTAGCGGGAGTCGGTTCGGTGCTCCTGATTTATTTCATGGTGAAACCTACATATGGTTTTGCAGCAGCACGAATCTCGGCACTTACGATGGCGACTGTGCCTGTCGTGGCGGCAGTCAGTCGGACCAACAATATTGACAGCATGCTGGTGTTTACGCTGCTGTTGGGTTCATGGTTTTTGTTCAAAGGCAGCAAACAAGGCAGTGCTTGGCGCATTTTGGTTGCCTTCGGGTTAATAGGCTTAGCCTTCAATATGAAAATGCTTCAAGCCTACATGATTCTCCCGGCTTTTTACTTGTTCTATCTGCTCGCATTTCAGGCGAAGTGGAGAAGGAAGATCATCCTGCTGATCAGCAGCACAGCGGTTCTGGCGGTGGTTTCCTTATCCTGGGCGGTCACTGTGGATTCTATACCCGAAGACGAGCGGCCTTATATCGGCAGCAGTGAAACAAACTCGGTCATGGAACTGGCATTTGGATACAATGGTCTGGCTCGCCTAACGGGTCAGCAGAATACTGCAGGTAACGCAGGTATGCCGAACGCTACTGGACAGGGCAATAATCGTGGCAATCGAGGAGACTTGTCTTCAGGCCCTAATCAGACAGACAGTGGTGTTCCTGGCGCTGGGCAAGATGTCAATGCACCGGATAACGATAATATGAATGGTTCGAACGGCTTGAACGCCATGGGCGGCATGAATGGGCCGAATGGCAATTTCCCGAACGGGCAGATGCCGAATGATATGGAAATGCCAAATGGAAGAAATTTCGGCGGAGGCAAGGGAGGAATGTTTGGTACGGGGGAAAAAGGTCCTCTGCGTCTGTTCCAGACTGAACTGTCAGGTCAAGCCAGCTGGCTTCTGCCAGTTGTATTGCTTGGATGTATTGCCTTATTTGCAGGGTTGAGACGGAGAAATATTACGAACAAGCACAAGGAGGCTTTATTCTGGCTGGCCTGGCTGCTTCCCGTTGCTGCCTTTTTCAGTGTGGCAGGTTTCTTCCATCAATATTATCTGATTATGCTTGCACCTCCAATTGCGGCGCTGACTGGCGCAGGGTATGTAGCCATGTGGAAGTTATATCGTGAACGAATTGGCTGGCAGGCCTGGTTGCTTCCGGAGTCCGTGCTGCTGACGACCTTGTTCGGCTGGTATATCATGCAGGTGTATAACGATACGATCGGTGCAGGCTGGTCCATTAGTGAATTGATCGCAGGCATTCTGGTCACGGTTATCCTGGCCGTTATGCTTCGACGTACACATCGATGGAAACAGGGTTTCGTTATCGCGGGATTCGTGGTCATGCTGATCGGTCCAATCTACTGGGCATTTACCCCGATTAAATACGGTGGTAACAGTATGATTCCTGCAGCAGGACCTACTGGTTCCAATAGCATGTTTGGTGGAGCCGGAATGGGCATGCCGATGGGTAACGGTGAAGGAGTCACAGGAATGCCTGCAATGGGTGGCCGTGGCGGAATGGGTAACCGTAACGAAGAAGTGGATACAACCACACTGAATTATCTGAAAGAGCACAATACAGGCGAAACGTATCTCTTCGCCACAACAGACTATAATCAGGCAGCACCTTATATCATCGATGAGAATGAAGCGGTGATTACACTGGGAGGTTTCTCCGGGTCAGACCCGGTGTACACAACAGAGGAACTGGAACAACTTGTCAAGAGTGGGCAAGTGAAGTACTTCTTGGTTGGCGGCATGGGTGGACGAGGAGGGAACTCGGACATTAGCGATTGGATCAAAGAGCATGGTACCGAGATTCCGTCCTCTGAATGGCAGACAGGCACGGATAGCGGATCTACGGATAACGGAGACACCGGAAACAGAACTGGATTTGGATTCGGCGGACAGACCACCTTGTACGAAGTGAAATTGTAGCTATATAAATTGAACTTATCATTCACACGATAACGGAGAGGACAGAAAAAACCTGAAAAAGCGAAGCGTTCGCCTACAAGCTTTCTGCAAGAAAGCTACATCGGAAGCATACGCTATCCCCGGATTTTCCCTTTATAAAAGGAATCAAAAAAATCTGGGGATAACAGCGATCGGAAGGTTGTTCTGTCATCGAAGTGTGCAGTGTAAATAATCTTTGGTTCAATTTGTATAGAATGAAAATCTCGAACGAAGTCCATTGAAAAGGGAGGGGACGAACATGGCTCACACGTACCGATACAGTATTATTATTCCCATGTATAACGAGGAAGCGGTGATCGAGGAGACCTATCGGCGTCTGAAGAAAGTCATGGGTAGCACAGGGGAGAGTTATGAACTGCTATTTGTTAATGATGGCAGCAGGGATCAAAGTGCACAGATGATTCGTGACTACGCCCGATGGGACGAGAGTGTGAAACTGATTGATTTTGCCCGTAACTTCGGTCATCAGATTGCGATAACAGCAGGTATGGATTATGCAGCGGGGGATGCGGTCGTTATTATTGATGCGGATCTTCAGGACCCTCCCGAACTGATTCTGGATATGATCGCGAAGTGGAAAGAGGGCTATGAAGTCGTGTATGCCCGTCGCACCAGACGAAGTGGGGAAACCCGCTTCAAGAAATGGTCGGCCAGTCTCTTCTATCGTGTACTCCGTGCTTCAACCGATACGGATATCCCGGTGGATACCGGAGATTTCCGCCTGATTGACCGCAAAGTATGTGATGAGATGAAACGTCTTCCAGAGAAAAATCGGTTCGTGCGCGGGTTGGTCAGTTGGGTTGGTTTCCATCAGACTGCCATTGAATACGAACGTGATGAACGTTTGGCAGGAGAAACGAAATATCCGCTGAAACGCATGCTAAAGCTGAGCCTGGACGGCATTACATCATTTTCGTATAAACCGCTCAAGCTCGCAGGTTATGTAGGTACGATTCTGTCGGTTGGCGGATTCATCTATATGCTAACGGTTATTGGTTCGGCTATCTTTACGGATTCAACCATTAAAGGATGGCCTTCCATTGTGAGTATCATGCTGATGTTTAACGGATTCATCCTGATTATGCTGGGTATTCTGGGCGAGTACGTTGGCCGAATCTATGATGAGACCAAGGCGCGTCCGCTATACATTGTGAGAGACGTGGTTCAGGCCGAGAGCCAGCAAGTGCAATCCCGATTGACAGCCCGAGTGGCTCACCATGACTAATCGTCTGGTCACAATCTTCAAGTTTGGAATTGTGGGGGTCACGAATACGGCAGTGGATGCAGTGGTATTTGTTTTATTGGCAGTGGTCGGTGTACCGGTTCTGATTGCTCAAGTAATCTCGTACAGCTGCGGTGTGGCGAACAGTTATTGGCTGAACGGCAGGTGGACTTTTCGAGATACGGCACGAGGGGGCGGCGATAGAGCGAAACTTATTCGTTTTCTAATCACGAATCTCATCGTTCTCGCGTTATCCGCCCTCATTCTGATGACTTTGCACGATATGCTGGGTTGGAGTCTCGTGATAAGCAAGATTCTGGCAACCTTGATCGGAATGGTTCTAAATTATATGGCCAGCAGATATTGGGTGTTTCGTACAACGAACATATGAAAGGAGTGTATGATGAAATGCGAATTAAAAAAGCAGTCATTCCGGCAGCGGGTCTCGGAACCCGTTTTCTGCCAGCGACCAAAGCACAGCCCAAAGAGATGTTACCGATTGTGGACAAACCGGCTATCCAATACATCGTTGAAGAAGCAGTGCAGTCAGGCATTGAGAATATCCTCATTGTGACCGGACGCAACAAAAAATCCATAGAGGACCATTTTGATAAATCGGTTGAACTTGAACACTCTTTGTATGCCAAAGGCAAACAGTCTTTACTGGAAGAGGTGCAGGCCATCAGCGAGATGGCAAATATTCATTTTATTCGTCAAAAAGAACCGCTTGGATTGGGGCATGCCATTGGGTGTGCACGGCAATTTGTAGGAGCTGAGGCCTTCGCTGTATTGCTAGGAGATGACATAATGGTGTCTGATCCGCCTGCACTTGCACAGATGGTTCATCTCTATGAAAAAACAGGCAACCAGATCATTGGTGTCCGTCAGGTAGACGCGGAAAATGTTAGCAAATATGGCATTATTGATTCGAATGGTGCTGAGGACCGGGTTCACCGGGTCACCAATCTGGTCGAAAAACCTTCTCTTGCGGAAGCGCCATCCCGTACAGCTGTAATGGGACGATACATATTGAAACCTTCTATCTTTCCCATTCTGGATCAGATCGAGAGAGGGGCTGGAGGGGAATATCAGTTAACGGATGCCTTGAAAGAAATAAGTCAGACGGAGGAACTGTTAGCCCTTGAACTGGAGGGACGCCGCTACGATATCGGCGATCAATTCGGATATATTCAGGCGATCTTGGAGATCGGACTGATGCGCAAGGAATTACAGCCCATGCTTACACCATATCTTCAGAAGCTTGCAACCCAGTGGGCATAGGGATTGATATGTAGCAAAGGTTTTTCCAGCATTGTACAATCCTTCCTGTAACGCTACAATGAGCAAGAAAGTTCAAGTTGCTCTTTGAGGAGTGAGGAATCATGAATGAGTCTATCATCAGGGACCTTATTAAGTATATGGACGTGGAGGACAACGCCGCCATTCAGTACATTCAGACCGAGCATCGGATGAAACTGGGACACTTTTGGGGGATACAGGAAGGCAGCCGCGTTCTGGAAATCGGGTGTGGGCAGGGAGATACAACGGCCGTGCTTGCACATCTGGTGGGGGAGCATGGGTACGTTCATGGTGTAGATATTGCACCAGAGGATTATGGTTCACCGCTGACCGTAGGCGAAGCGGCAGCCAAGCTGCGGAGATCTCCACTGGGTAACCGAATTCGAATGGATTATGATTTCGACATTCTAAGTGATCAAGCCCAATTCGCCGAGAGTGAGTTTGATGTGATTGTGCTATCCCATTGTTCATGGTACCTGAAATCATTTGATGAACTCGCGCAGATTCTTAGCAAGGTTAGGACGTGGGGACATCAGTTATGTTTTGCTGAATGGGATGCACGAGTTACAGATGTGAGCCAGCTCTCGCACTGGTTATCCGTTCTGATTCAGTCCCAGATCGAATGTTACAAGGAGAACAGCTTCTCCAATGTGCGCACGCTCTTTACACCAGAGGATATTCAAGAGCTTGTCTCAGCAGCAGGCTGGACGATGAAGGAAGAGACTTCGATCCATTCTCCCGAACTGCAGGACGGTCGCTGGGAAACCGAAATGACACTCGCAGAAGCGCCTGTGGAACTGAAACTGCTTCCGATTCCGGACAAAGTAAAAACACTTCTTCTTTCCGAACTGAAATTACTTAGGACACATCATACCTCGGGGCATGGGAGTCCACTGGGAACGTATGCGATTGTTGCCAAAAAGCAGTAAAGAAATAGCCATTTGCAGCAATTTATAGAAAAACATCTATCGACGGCTTTCACAGGAGACAGACCGCATTTAGCTGAAGTTTTCCTTGCAATAATTGGATTGTTCAGCTCCGCTGAAAACGTATAAATTCCGTTATCTAAAAAAATGTGTTTACTTCATCACAGTAATTTTGATATTATAATCGCAATATCAAATGCGATGAAGAGACGAGTAGATAAAATTCATTCTTTCAAAGAGAGCTCCGGCAGCTGAAAAGGAGTAAAGAATCTTTTATTGAATAAAGACTCAGAGCAGCACATCGGAACTTAGCATTAAGGGATGGTGTGACAGGAGCTCCTGTTACAGAGCTAGAGTGTGAACGGCTTACAGCTAGCAACATAGTTGTAATCCTTTACTTGAAGAGGCGGATATGGTGACATATCGGCGAATCTGGGTGGTACCACGAGAGTTCAATCTCGTCCCTGAGACTATTGTCTTGGGGATGGGATTTTTTGGTTTTTCCGGGGCTGTGACTACACGCTTTGGGATTGCCTGAATAGTGTTAATTAACGAGTCAATTTCATAATACGTTTTTAGTGAGTTATGAAATTGATTCAAAGAGAAGAATCACTCAAACCGAAAGGAAATGATGATTGAATGTCAGCAAAATTGAAAGTCGGTATCGTCGGAGGAACGGGAATGGTAGGTCAGCGTTTTGTGGACCTGCTCGATCAACATCCATGGTTTGAAGTAACAGCTATTTCTGCAAGCGCCAATTCGGCAGGTAAAACATATGAAGAATCCGTACAAGGCAGATGGAAACTCGCAATTCCTATTCCGGAAGCTGTGAAGAAAATCGTTGTTCAGGATGCTTCCCAGGTAGAGGCTTTTGCCAGCCAGGTTGATTTTATTTTCTGCGCAGTTGATATGAAAAAGAACGAAATTCAAGCGCTCGAAGAGGCTTATGCGAAGACTGGCACACCTGTCGTGTCCAACAACTCGGCTCACCGCTGGACGGCTGATGTTCCTATGGTAATCCCTGAGATTAACCCGGGACATCTGGATGTCATTGAAGCACAGAGAAAACGTCTGGGTACCAAAACCGGATTCATTGCCGTAAAACCAAATTGCTCGATTCAGAGCTATGTGCCAGCACTGCATGCCTTGCGTGAGTTCAACCCGACTCAGGTTGTCGCTTCCACGTACCAAGCAATCTCCGGAGCAGGTAAAAACTTTACCGACTGGCCTGATATGCTCGATAATGTCATTCCATACATCGGTGGCGAAGAAGAGAAGAGTGAGCAGGAACCACTGCGGATCTGGGGTAGCATCGAAAATAATCAGATCGTCAAAGCATCCGCTCCGTTAATTACAACACAATGTATCCGTGTACCGGTAACGGATGGGCATCTGGCTACAGTGTTTGTCAACTTCGAGAAAAAACCAAGCAAAGACGAAATTCTGGAGCATTGGTTGCAGTTCAAAGGTCGCCCGCAGGAACTGGCTTTGCCAAGCGCACCAAAACAATTCATTACGTATTTTGAAGAAGAGAACAGACCACAGACGAAACTGGATCGTGACATCGAACGTGGAATGGGTGTCTCCACAGGCCGACTTCGCGAAGATTCACTCTATGATTACAAATTCGTGGGATTGTCGCACAACACGCTCCGCGGAGCGGCAGGTGGTGCGGTTCTGATCGCAGAACTGCTTAAAGCTGAAGGATATATTCAGCCGAAATAAGCACGAAAGCATCATGAGCAGTAACAGATTTCTGAACAGAATGATTATTTGAAAACCATCACTCGTTGATGGTTTTTTCTTATTGTGGGCAGGGATTGGGAAATGGGCAGGATTAGATAAAAGAGATTACAGTAGAGGTTACCCGTAACGAAAAACGCCGACAATGATGTCGGCGTTTTTTAAACATTCCAGTATGTTGTTAGGCAGCGGATGTCTTATCCGACTTTTGCAGAAGCTGCGAGCGACGACCGAGCAAATAACCTGTCAGTGAAGCGAGCATCTGTTGGAATACCATGCCAAGCACGACCGGGACAGCAACAGGTGGCGGAAAATAGGAAACAGCCAATACTGCGCCTGCGCTAATATTGCGCATGCCTCCATTGAATACGAGAGCGACCTGATCGGCCTCATTCCAGCCCAACAATCGGGCGATGAAATAACTTAGTGCATAACCGAATGACGCCAGGAAAATAATGATGACCGCAAGTCCAGCCAACTTCCAGTTGAAATCAGCCAAGTAAGGCGCAACGACGGATCCGTTAATCGCGACGACTGATGCCATGAACAATTTGGACAACGGATTCAATCTCGGTCCCCAGACCGGGACAATGGCGCCTTTGGTCCACTCATTCAGCAGCATACCGAGCAGGGATGGTACAACAATCATCCAGAACAGACTGCTCATCATAGCTGCCGTATCCAGTGTGACACTGGTGCCGATTAGCAGGGATAACACCCCGGGTACAACGAAAGGGGCAAGCATGGTATCAATCAGGATAATGGAGAGCGTAAGTGCGATATTGCCCCGATAGATGCTAACCCAGATGAAACTGCTTATTCCTGTCGGAATCACGGCTGCCAGAACGAGGCCCGTAATGGTGTACGCATCTGTAGGAAAGACCAGATGACCCATGCCCAGAGCAATGAGTGGCATTGCCAAATGCAATATGAACAGACATACAAACAGGGGGAACGGCTTCTTCAGCACGTTCACAAAATCCCGTATCCCCAGACTGATGCTTCCAGCGAACGTCATGAACGCAAAGAGCCAAGGGGATAAAAAGGTATAAGAAGAAAGAAAACTCCCGCATAACACGCCAATAATAATGCTGATTGGGGTAATCAGTGGCATGATGCGGTTCAAGCGTTGGTTTAAGGCTTGAAGCATAATCATGACATCCCTTTACCGTGTGATTCTACTATTATACATGTTAATAACGCTGGCTGCAGACCCATTTGCAATGAAGCAGTCCAAACAGGTATCATGGACTTGGAACAAGGATTCCGATGAGGAGAAGGGGAGATGATCATGTTCATAAGAAAAAGAAAGCACACGTTAATGATGACAGGCCTTATTGCATCAAGTATTCTGCTGATTTCAGCCTGTTCTGTCGTGGAACAAGCCAATCAAAGTCTAAATTATGTGAGTGGGGCTACTGATTATATAGAACAGGTATCGAACGCCGGGGCTGATCTGCAAGAGCTCGCATCGAGTGCGGTGAATAATCCGGAGATAACGACTCAGATTCAGGAGAAAATTGATCTGATCCAAGCAGAAGCGAGCGAATTTTCTCAGCTGACGGCACCAGCGATAGGAGAAAGCATTCATGAGAATCTGGTCAGCTATAATACGCAATTAACCGAAGTGGTAGGCAATTTCGAGAATACGATTGCGGAGCAAGGTTTTACGGCAGAAAATTGGGAGAAGACAGGGATTCCTGAACTGATTACAAACATTAATAACCTGAGAGATCCGCTAAGCGGGCTTCAGGGTGAATAGTTTGTAATCTTAAACTTTAAAAGGGCGGGATATCGGAATGACTGAATTACCGATATCCCGTCTTTTTAATTTTCCGAAAACGGATGCATATTTAATATCACAGGAGCTAGACTATATTATGTAATTATGAGATGCATATGACATTTATCTCATATTCATGTGAAGATGATCTATGATTTGACAAGGTTTTGACATAGGCGTATGATAAGTATATAAGTTAATAAAATATAGTTACTTACTATAAGTTTATACTGTAACTAAATATGTTTTGCCAAAGGAGAACTGCGTCATGACTGAACACAATGGAAAAGTAATCATTATTACAGGTGGAGCTAGTGGTATTGGTAAAGAGACAGCACTTCAACTTTCGGATCAAGGCGCGACTATTGTTGTTGCTGACTATAATGAAGACGGTGCGAAGAAGCTTGCCGCAGAGATTGAAGCAGCAGGCGGAACAGCAGGCGCGTACAAAGTGGATGTATCCAAAGGGGACGAGATCAAAGCCCTGATTGATTGGACAGTAGAGCAATATGGTACGCTAAGCGGTATTTTCAATAACGCAGGGATTGGACTTGTGAAGCCATTTCTGGAGATGGACCCGGAATCCTATCACAGAGTCATTGATGTAGACCAGCATAGTGTATACTACGGCATGTATTATGGTGCGAAAAAGATGGTTGAATTGAATGTACAAGGTACCATTGTTAATACCGCTTCGATCTATGGAAGTGTTGCAGCAGTGGGCAGCTTCAACTACAATGCAGCCAAGGCTGCTGTTGTCATGATGTCCAAATCCGGTGCACTGGAACTGGCTGAGCATGGAATTCGCGTGGTTGGAGTAGCGCCTGGTTTTATCGAAACACCGATTCTGGGTGATGACCAAGCCATGAAGGATGCGCTTGCTACCCAACATATGCGTGGAGAGCTCATTCAACCGGAAAAAGTAGCCAGTGTGGTTACATTCCTGTTCAGTGAAGCAGCAAGTGCAGTGAACGGTACAACTATCGCAGTGGATGATGGCTTCCTCAGCTTCAAAACCAAATAAGCAAGGTTTACAAAGAAACTCATTTGCAAAAAAACAGAAAAAAACGGTGCAGAACGATTTATTCGTTTTGCACCGTTTTTGTATTTTTATCATAATAGTAAACCTGTCATATGTTATAAATTAGTTTGTCGAATTATCCCGAAAATTCAGAGATCGTGATACAATTAGCAAGGTTGAATCTTTTTATCATTTTGTGGTGTGTCATACACAATTCGAACACCCAGAGAGCCATAGCTCTCTTCTTTGTAATGACATTGAGAACATATTTTTGTCGAGCATAATGCATCGTTGTGAACTTGTAATTTTTCGTTGCATAGTGGACATTTATTTTCAAAAAGAGCCTTCAACACGTTAAACATGCTTAATCACTCATTTCGGATTAATTTACTTGGTTTTTATTATAACGGATAATATTCGCTGTGTATACCAGTTTTAAGCTGAATAGAAATGAGATCTATATAGCAAGAAAGGAAGCGCATAACCGATGGATCTTCTGCTTTTTGTCATCATGTTCATACTGGGTCTGATCGGTTCATTCTTCTCCGGTTTGTTGGGTATCGGTGGTGCCATTATCAATTATCCGCTACTGTTATATGTTCCATCCCTCATGGGGCTAGAGCCGTTCTCAGCACATCAGGTATCTTCGATCAGTATGTTTCAAGTATTCTTTGCTTCACTTGCTGGTGTGATTGCATTCCGCAGAAAAGTACGAACGGGTAGAAGTGGTGGGGCTATCGTTCACCGCGGATTGGTGCTGTACATGGGCTCCAGCATTCTTGCTGGCAGTCTGATCGGGGGCTTCATATCCGGTTATCTGGACGGTAGGGTTATTAATCTGATCTATGGCATTCTGGCTATCATTGCGATTGTTCTCATGCTGATTCCCGGAAAAGGAAAGCTTGAGACATCAGATCCGCTAGTGTATAACCGATGGATTGCGGCAGGTACTGCTTTTACAGTAGGCATTGTCTCTGGAATTGTTGGTGCGGGTGGTGCCTTTATTCTCATTCCCATCATGCTGACGATTCTAAACATTCCAGTACGGACGACGATTGCTTCATCGCTGGCGATTGTATTTATCTCCGCCATTGGCGGGGTTATGGGGAAGATTACGGGTGGAGACATTCCGCTGGAACCCATCATATATACGGTAATCGGAAGTCTGTTGGGGGCATCCCTTGGTTCACGGGTTAGTTCGATGATCAATGTGAGCGTACTTCGGTATGCATTAATTGTACTTATTGCCATCACAGCGGTAAAAGTCTGGTCCTCCATTTTGTAAAATCAAGTCCGTTGGCATGAACAATGACTATTTCGTAACCAAACGGTTCGATCGCCGTATAAAGGTTATGAACATGAGCTGACGCGAAGGATATACCACCCGAATGAGTTCAGTTTTCGTCCATGGAGCACCTCACACTCCTTTCATGGATACATGTTTAACATTAATAGAAGTTGAGGTATCCACCCTATGAATAACGTACTTATAGATCAGGCTGATGCAGGATATCGGCTAGCTGAGCAGAAAGCATCGCAGTATTTTACTTCTCTTCAACAGCAACTTATGAATAATTCGTATACAACTGCACTCACCCAAGATATTCATGATTGGCAAAAAAAACATATTCATCGTTTTGCCTGGCTTTCTCTTTTATCACCAAGCAAAAGAAAACCGGATTCCCGGGATACTCATAGATATATTCATTGGCTGAATGCGACAGGAAGACTGGATGATTATCTGGATCGGAGTATCTCCTATATTTATATGCGGGACCTGGGGCAAGCCCTTGATTCTGCAGATACGCAGACCCGAATTCAGCACGTTGTCCAGAATACTAAAAAATACTTTATGCGCTCTGCTACCGAACGCAAAGGACAGCCTGATTATATCAGTCTGGCTGCATTGTACCGATGGGGACAGAAGGAACACATTGAATCGGCTGTCATCTGGGTGATGAACAAATTAAAGAACGTAGCATCCAACATCCCGAAAGAGCTGGATGCAGAGCAGGCGCAGAGGAAGCTCATCAAGATCATTCTCGGTGTGGTCCTTCATGTGGACGATGAGATGAACGAGCAGACACCACCTGAAGAACGGTCGCGGAGATTTGATGCGGCAATCAGACTCGGTTATTCGTACGGTTTGACGTATCCATTTGTAGATGACCTGTTGGATTCTCAGGCCTTGACTGTTCAGGAAAAAGAACAATATTCCCTGATGATACGTGATGCACTTCTTACCGGGGTCGTACCCGATCTGGGAGAGTGGAAAGGCAGTAATCTGGAAGTGATTAGATATGTTCATTCCGAGCTTCGGGAAGCATTTGAGTATATTAAGAACTATCAGCGTCCGGAGACTCAGCGCACGTTCCTCGAGCAATCCTATGTGTTCTTTCAGTCTCAGGAGATCGATCGCAACAAGAAATTATCCAATGCGAATTATACGAATGAAGAATTGTACATTCCGATTATTATCAAGTCATCTTCCTCCCGCTTAATCGTTCGATCTGTTCTCAGTGCTCAGGAGGATGAAGGATTCGATCTGCGGACGTTCTATTACGGAATATACAATCAGCTTGCAGATGATTTTGCCGATATGTTTGACGATATGGAAGAAGGCGCAGTAACTCCGTATACGTACTATTTGAAGTATCGCGACCTGCGCCCCGACTTGATTAATCCCTATGAATTGTACTGGGCTGTCATCTCGCATCTGATCCATGATGTATATAACTCGGACGCCAAGACCCGCGAGGTCATACTGGATCGTGCCATTAACGGTCTGAAGCGTTGTAAAGAGCGCCTGGGTCAGGAGAAATATGATGAAGTGATGCTGATTTTTGCTTCCGGACAGCCCGAATTCAATCGATTGGTTCAACAGATGGTACGCAAAGCAGATGATGTCGATTTCCTCGATAAATTGTTACGGGATCAGGTCGTACTTCAATTGAAGAATGACAAGCAGGAGAAAGAGGAGTTCCGGCAGACCATTCGAACAGTTCGCGAACAGATTAATGTGGAGTTACAGATAACCAAGCCCGGTGGACTTCCCGAGATGAAAGAAACGCTGATCGATGCAGCCAATTACAGCTTGCAGGGAGATGGAAAAAGGCTACGCCCCATATTGACGTGGGTTATGGGTGTGCGCGAGTATGGTTTACCTGAATCCTCCATCGTTCCACTGCTTAGGTCGCTGGAGTACATGCATACTGCTTCCCTGATCTTTGATGATCTGCCTACCCAAGATAATGCTTCGACAAGGCGTGGTCGCTCCACGCTGCATCAGGTACACAATAGCGCCACAGCAGAACTTACGGGTCTGTTTCTCATTCAAAAGGCGATTGGTGAGCAGTCATCATTGGATCACTTCGATGCGGCGACTGTGCTCACACTGATTCAATATTCAGCTGAAAAAGCAGAGGATATGTGCATGGGGCAGGCGATGGATCTGAACTCCAAAGGCAAGGCTTTGACGCTGGAGCAGTTAAACATGATCTGTTTTTACAAAACAGGCATTGCCTTTGAGGCTGCCCTTGTCATGCCAGCCATTCTGGCTCAAGTAAAGGATCCGGAGATTGCAATCCTGAAGAAATTCGCGTATCATGCGGGGATCGCCTTTCAGATCAAGGACGATTTGCTGGATTATGAGGGCGATCACCTTATCCTTGGTAAACCGGCAGGTCAAGATGAACGGAACAACAATTCAACCTTTGTATCCATTCTTGGTGATGAAGGCGCAAAGAAAGCGATGTGGGAGCATTATTGTTTTGCAACAGATGCATTGAATGAGATGCCGAAACCTATTCCATTTTTGAGACACCTATTGGATTATCTCGTTGGGCGGGAGCGCTGACCCATTTTCTCGCAATGCCTTGCAACATATGACTTATAATGATATATAATGACAAAGGTCTGGATTCCATATGATTGGATTCCGGGCCTGGTTTGGTTTCATAGACACCAAACTTTTGAAAAGATATGTTTCGACGCCTGAATTTTTGGGTACTAAGCTGGTATTATGATTTTAAAACGGACAGATCCGTTGTGGAACAACTTCCTTCCAATTAAAATTAACTTTCGACTATTTATAACATGAGTGATACGCCAAAAGGAGAGTTTACAATGCAGGTTCAAAAGGTTGACCATCACGAATTGTTCGAGCAGATCTACAACCAAGCACCTATTGGAATTGCACTCGTTGCTCCGACAGGAGAATGGAGAAAAGTGAACCCCGCATTTTGCTGTATGCTGGGTTTTACGTATGAGGAATTAACAAAGCTCACCTACCAGGATATTACGCATCCGGATGATTCTCCACAAGACGTGATCTATAACTGCGAGCTATTCGAAGGTAAATCTAAAGAGTATCAATATGAAAAACGTTATATCCATAAAAATGGTGACATCCTATGGACTTCATTGCATGTTTCATTAGTTCGTAATGAAATTACGGATGAACCTCTTTACTTCATTTGCCATATTGTTGATATTACTGACCGCAAAATGTCTGAACAAAAACTTCTGCATAGTGAAGAGATGTTCAATCTTATTACAGATCATGCTCAGGAGATCATCTATATTGCTGATCAGGAGGGCGTTTGTCGATTCTGCTCTCCCTCAGTCCAACGTTTATTGGGTTATTCGCCAGAAGAAGTGATTGGTCAAAATAATGATGCATATTTCCACCCACAAGATCTGGAACGGATCTCAAAAATGGACTTAACTAAAGGCAATCTGTTGGATATTAGGGTCCGTCATAAAGATGGGCATTATCTGTGGTTTGAAACCACATACAAGGTCTTTGGTGATGCTGAGCATGGACAGCAGATTCTTTCGATTGGACGAGATGTATCCGAACGAAAAAAACATAAGGACATCAGTGCAGAGGCTGAACGCATCGCTTTAATTGGCAGTTGGGAGTGGGATATGGTCAAAGACCAGATCGCGCTTTCAGATCAGATCTTTGAGATTTTTGAACTTGAACGCACCCGCAAATCATATTGTGCAAATGATGTTTTTAAAGTTATGAATGCTGCGGACATAGCCTCTTTACAAGAACAAATGGAATGGGTGAAACAAGGAAAACCGCTTGATTTTGAATACAAGCACAGTAGCTCTGATGGAAGTGAGAAGTATCTTCACTTACGCGGGCTGATCACGCTCGATGAATATCAGCAGCCAGTCCAGTTGAACGGAACATTACAGGACATCACTGAGCGTAAACGTATTGAATTCAAATTGCAGGAATCTGTGGAGCGATACACCTCACTTAAGAAATATAATCATGATGCCATTATCTCGTTTAACATGGATGGTAATATTATGAATGCCAATCCAGTAGCGGTGAAAATGACGGGCTGTCCCGTGGTCGAAATGATGGGCACAAGCATAAGCAGATTCATCGGAGCCAGTAATCTGGGTCTGATCCTGCGGAGTGATTATGAGATGGCTGAACAGGAAATTAATGCTGTTCGTCATACAGATGGAACCGAGACAGAAGTCTTGGCTACGCTTGCTCCGATCATTATTAATAACTCCAATGTCGGGTTCTACTTGATTGCAAAAGATATTACGGAGCAGAAAAAACTGCTTGTGGCCAAAGAGACAGCTGAGAGAATGAATAAGGCCAAAAGTGAGTTTCTTGCGATGATGAGTCATGAAATTCGTACACCGATGAACGGTGTAATTGGGATGACGGATTTGCTTCTGGATACCCCTGGTCTTAGCGGGGAACAGAAGGAATATATCGAAATCATCCAGAAGAGCGGAGATTCCTTACTGGCCATCATTAATGATATTCTTGATTTTTCCAAAATCGAGTCGGGCAAAACCGATCTGGTAGATGATCCTTTTGATCTCGCAGAAATCGTGACAGAGACCGTGCAAATCGTAAAACCACTGGCTCGCGAAAAGAAGTTGGATGTTCGTACGTGCGTAGATGACGCCATTCCGACTCCTGTGTATGGTGATGCTTACCGTCTTAAACAGGTACTTACCAACATCATTGGCAACGCGGTTAAGTTCACTTCAGAGGGCGGCGTTGAAATTGACGTTGGCATTAAGGAGAAGTGTGGCAATACCGTTCAACTTTATTTTAAGGTGAAGGATTCGGGTATTGGGATTCCGCTTGAGAGGAAACAACAGTTATTTGAGCCATTCTACCAACTGGAGAATTTCATGACCCGCAAACCTCAGGGCACGGGCCTTGGCCTTGCCATTAGCAAAAAATTGGTGGAACTCATGCAGGGAGATATCTGGATCGAGGAATCGGATGAGCCGGGTACAACATTTGTATTTACTGCTCGCTTTAAATTAACCAACGGTGAAGAGGGCAGCAGGTTAGATCAACAACAGAAAAAGAGCAGAACCTCCGCCTTGCGAATCCTAATTGCGGAAGACAATGAAGTGAATCAGCTCGTCCTTAGCAGGATAATCGAGAAAAAAGGACATGTTGTGGATCATGTCGTGGACGGTGTTGAGGCGGTCGAGGCGGTCAAACAAGATTCATACGATATTGTCTTCATGGATGTGCATATGCCAAGGCTCGATGGATTCGAAGCGACAAAAATGATTAAAGAATTGAAGTCCTCTGAGGATTGTCCATATATTATTGCGGTGACAGCAAATGCGGTAAGAGGAGATATGGATAAATGCTTGAAAGCAGGCATGGATGCGTATGTAAGCAAACCAATTAAGATCGAATCCATTATGCAAGCAATGGAGACCTATTACATGAAGTGTAATCTCTGAATGGACTAACACTTGATCGGCAAGAGAGCCGCTAGCTTATCATTTGATAAGTTAGCGGCTCTTTGTTTTTGACTTCACTCATGAAAGGATGCCTAAGGATTTTTGATCCACAGTTTGGAGATGTCCATATATCCGAATTCCGCTGTCTGCATGCCGAAGATGCTCTGATCCAGCTCAGCTTGCTTGTTCATGTGACAGCCATGCAAGATCCAACAGTGATCACGCAGTAAAGCTTCCGCCTCATCCAAGAGTGCCGTACGGTCTGCCCGATGGAGCTGGGCGAAATGATCCAGTTTGTCATCCAACAGGGATTGGAAAGCAGGAGACATGCACATATGAAAATGATTGGACAGGTTCTTGAAGAAATGAATCATGCCGTACTGCCAGTCTTCCTCCAGGATCTCTTCAGCCAAGATCAATTGCGCGTTCGTAGTTTCCTCTGAGTTGAAATAATCCACAACGGCCTGCATGCTAATGTTCAGACCGATGGACTGCGCACGATACTGGAACCACTCCGCAACGTCTGCATCCTTATTATGTTTATACGATAATGTTATCGTTTCACCTTGGTATCCACAGCGATAGAGTAATTCACGAGCTTGCTCAAGAGAGGCAACGGTCCAGTCTTGGGCTGCACTATTCCAGGGCAGGAAGCTGCTGGCTGGTGTGATCCGATTCCCACCGAGATCCTGGACAAGCGCAACCGAATCATAGACGATACGCAGGGCTTGTCGAAATAGGGGATGATGATGGATGCCTTCCTTGTGAAAATTGAACAGCATATACTGACAACCCAGCGCAGGATAATTGATGCTATTCGTGTGATCGCAACCAGTTGCCAGACTCAATCGATCTGTGCCCGGTAGCTCATAGTAGCGATCATTCGGACTTAGGTCTGGCACAAACCAGAAATGCACTTGATCCAGATGAGGCCGGATGCCGTAGTATGCATCATAAGCGGCAAGCTCCAGCACATCTTCATTCTGTTCTGTAATCTGAAAAGGGCCAGTTCCCATCAAGGTATTGGTTACATTGTAATCGTAGGGCAGGATCGTCATCCGAATACAACTGAACAGATGCAAGAAAAACCGATTAGGTCGACGAAGAACAAACTTGATGCAGTAATCACCGGCTACTTCCGCACGTTCGATATCCCGATACAACCAGATAGAGGGACTATTCACATCAAACAATCGTTGCAACGTCGCCTGTACATCCCGGGACGTCATAGCACGGCCGTTGTGGAAACGTACACCTTTTCGGAGATAGAAAGTCCATAAGCGATGGTCCTCGCTGCACTCCCACATGTGAGCCAGAGCTGGCAGGAATGATTCCGTCTTGGCATCATAAGTGATCAATGTATTACAGACTTGGCTCAGCAAATAGGTTTCAAATGCAGTATAGACAAAAGCGGGGTCCAGATCGCCCAACTGGCGTGACCTCATGATACGCAGGATATCCTGACCTGAAGCCGTTTCATTGTGGCCGTGAAATCCCATCTGTTGATGGAGGGAGAGCATGAGTTGTTCTCGCAGTGCATCATCCATCTGCACGTTTCCGATGAGTTCAATCGCGTCTTTCATTTTGCCTTTACCCAGAAGTTCCGTAAAACTCGCTTCCAGCGCCTCATTCAAGCTACGCAGCATCGTTAGCTCCGAATGATGTCCACGACCACGTCCCGGTTGCCAATGGATGAAGCCCTGTTCCTCCAATTTTCTGAGAATGAACTTCACATTACGAGGGGTGCAGCACAAGGTGGCGGACAGGCTGTCAATCGTCACCGCTACAGGTTCATGAAGTTTGAAAGAAAGTTGTTCGGCCCCGGCGAGCCTTACAAAGTGCGTATGTATGGTATCCATGGTCACGACTCCTCTATTAAAGGTGAAAAGTGTGATCATATGTTTACACTTTTATTTCCCCCTTTTATCCTTACAATTATACATTAGTAGAGGTAGTTCAAAAAGTCCGTTTTTGAAGCATCTAGAAAGAATAGGAGAAGTTCGCATGAAGCAATATTTAAGGCAAATTCACCCCTTGGCATGGACGATCATTGTTGGTACCATGTTTGGACGTCTTGTGACGTCAATGAGTATTCCGTTTCTATCCATCTATCTGACACGTGTACTGGAGGCAACCCCAACACAGACCGGTATTACCGTTGCGGTCAGCTCGCTGGCAGGTGTGATGGTCAGCTTTTACGGAGGTTATATCTCGGACCGGATCGGTCGCAAAATCGTGATGTTAATCTCGGTATTTAGCTGGGCAGGTGTATTTTTTATTTTCTCAGCGGCAGAGCATCTATGGGTGTTCTTTGTGGCCAATACATTAAACGGGTTATGCCGTGCTGTATTTGAACCAACCTCGAGAGCACTATTATCGGATATTACTTCTCCGCAGAACAAGTTGCTGGTATTCAACCTCAGATATGCTGCCATTAATCTTGGTGTAGTATTTGGGCCAATTATCGGCTTTCAACTGGGGTCATCTGAATCGACGTTTCCATTTGTAATTTCAGGTATGGTATACATAGCCTATGGACTTGTGTTATTTCTGCAATTCAAGCTACAGCATGCCAATCTGCCCGAGCGTCACCAGGCTACCGCCCCACGTTTGCGTGAAGCGCTGATGACCACCGGTCGCGACCGGGTATTTCTCCCGGTGTTGATTGGTACCACATTTTGTGTGCTGGGTTACGGACATTTCAGTTCTACGTTGGCACAGTACTTGGCGAGGAGCCCGATCTTTGAAAATGGAAGCCAGATGTTCTCGTACATGCTTTCCCTGAATGCCGTGACGGTACTGATTATTCAGTATCCGCTTGTGCGAACATTCCGAAACTTTCCACCGCTTGTTCCTCTGATTGTGGGTAACCTGCTGGTCGCAACCAGTCTGATGATGGTCGGAATCGCTGAAGGTGTACTCATGATGATGATGAGTGTCATACTATTTACCATTGGGGAAGTGCTGTTGTTCACGATGATGGATATGCTCATTGACCGGATTGCGAAGCCTGAATGGAAAGGAACGTATTTCGGGACGATCGGCTTCAATAATATCGGTAGTGTCATTGCTCCTGTCATGGGCGGGTTACTGTTAAGTCAATTTGGAGCAGAGAATGGACTCGCTGTATTTGTACCGATTGCGCTGACGACTGCACTCGGAGTACCTTTTCTTCTGATAGCACATAGACGTCTTGTCGCCAGAGAGAAACAAACAGAACCCACATCATTGAGTATGTAGGGGAACGTAGAAGTTTAATGACATGAATTAAATAACAATTTAGTTAAAATTATCTTGACGGATGTTTATTCAGCGAATACAATAAACAACAAATATGTGAAACGGGTGGGATGATGATTATGTTTATGCCGAACCAGATTTCGAATCGATAACTGAATACGCATGAGCATAGTGACATTAATCCAATTTTTTGCAATGATCGCGTTGGGACAGTCATGTTTGTGCACTCCTGTCGTGGACGCTCATCATTATTGCGATGCAAAGGAGAATTGGAGAAATGCGGTGCATTTCATCCGATCTCTTTTGGTTACAAGCTGTAGATGAACATTAGTTCATCTATGGCTTTTTTGCATGCATTCCACCAATCTGTTCACATGGAAAGGAGCGTTTGAAGCGTTATTTTATAAAAAAACTAACCTGTTAAAAGGAGAATGTACAATGGTCAACTTACGTTCTACATATCAATTATGGGCGGGAAATGCCGATTTTTATGTCATTATGTATGACTCATCCTAGTAGCCGAAGAACAACGATATAAAACGAACTTAATAATTACACGAGAACGGAGAGGACAGAAATAACATGAAGAAGCGGAGCTAAAAGCTTTCTGTGGAAAGCTACTTCGTAAGCATAAACACGCCTTTATCACCGGATTTTCCCTTATAGATAAGGAATCAAAAAATCTGGGGATAACAGCGATCGAAAGGTTATTCTGTCATCGTAGTTGCAGTGCAATGTTCTTTAGTCATTTTATATAAATAAACCGATGAAGAGGTGGGACCTGTGCCCAAAACAGAAAAACGCTCCATGTCATGGTTGCTGCGCTATTTGAAACCCGTTAAAGGACGGCTCGCCGTACTTTTGATCATGTTGCTGACTTCAACGGGACTTCAGCTTTTGAATCCACAGATTATCAAACGATTTATTGATACAGCCGCAAGTGGGGGAGTCCTCACCAACCTCATTCAGCTCGCAGGACTATTTCTGGTGGTCGCTGTGATTAATCAACTCATCACGGTAGCGGTCAGTTATCTGGGAAACGACGTGGCCTGGCGGGCTACGAATCAACTGCGCGGAGATTTGCTGAAGCACTGCCTGCGTCTTGATATGCGTTTTCATAATGTGAAAACACCTGGAGAGATGATTGAACGTGTGGATGGTGACGTAACGAGTATCTCCAATTTTTTCGCGATGTTCATTGTACAAGTGATCGGGAGTTTTGTGCTGCTGGCCGGAATTCTCGGGTTCATGTTCAGCGTCAACGTGCCCATTGCTTTGGTCATGACCGTGTTTACCTTGTTATCGATCCTGTTCATGGTCTTCATCCGAAATCTGGGAGTGGATTCTTCCAAAAATGAGCGGGCGGCCAGTGCTACCTTGTTCGGATTAATTGAAGAACGAATTGCCGGGATTGAGGATGTGCAAGCGAATGGTCATGTGCCTTATGTGATGAACCGCTTTTACCGCACGATGCGCACCGTATTCCGTAAGGGGAGAAAAGCCTGGCTGCTTCGGGTTATTCCCTGGAATACCACAGTAGTTTTGTTCGCTCTGGCAGTAACTGCAGTGCTTTTGCTGGGTGTGCATTACTATATGGAAGGTCTAATTAGTATCGGAACATTATTTTTGATCTACCAATATACACAGATGCTGAATGATCCAATTGAAATGCTTGGAGATCAGGTGCAAGAGTTCCAAAAAGCAAAATCCGGTATGCTTCGCTCCAGAGAGCTGTTGTCCATGCAGAGTGTAATTGAAGAGGGCACAGAAGAGCAATTGCCTGAAGGACCACTTGGCCTGGAGTTCAGTCAGGTTCACTTCAGTTATAACCAGGATAAACCTGTATTACAGGACATTAATTTTGCAATTAAGCCTGGTGAACGTCTGGGTATTATTGGTCGCACAGGTAGCGGCAAATCAAGTCTAAGTCGTGTTCTTCTCCGCCTGTATAATCTGGATCGTGGTACGATTCGTGTAGGTGGAACAGATATCACGAAGCTTTCTTTACAAGCGCTCTATCGCCGCGTGGGCATGGTGACACAGGATGTGCAGCTGTTTGATGGCACGTTGCGTGATAATCTTACTCTATTCAATGGGGATGTCTCGGATCATATGATCAAGGAGACCACGGACCGACTTGGACTAAGTCAATGGATTGATTCACAGCCCGCAGGACTCGATACGTATCTGGCAGCAGGTGGAGCTTCATTGTCGGCAGGGGAAGCACAGTTATTTGCTCTAACCCGCGTATTCCTGACCGAACCGAGTCTGGTTATTCTGGATGAGCCTTCGTCACGTCTGGATGCTGCTACAGAAGGCATGCTTCAATCTGCGATTGACCAGTTAATGAAACAATCCACCGGAGTCATCATTGCACACCGACTGGCTACGCTGGAAAAAGTAGATCGAATTATGGTGCTTGGAGATGGCAAGGTGCTGGAATTTGGAGCAAGAGAAGAACTTGCCAGTAACCCGGCATCCCATTATGCCAGACTGCTGATTACAGGCCGAGAGGAGGAATTGGCATGACTGTAGCAGGATTTATAGGCCGTTTGTTTCAATTCAGGCCGTTGTTATTTGTGATCAACGGATTGTTATGGTGCATATTTCATTCCTTGCCGTTAGCCATCGGGATCGGAATGCAGTGGTTTTTTGATCGGACGACAGCGGGTTCAAATGACTACATGTGGCTAGCTGTGCCGCTGATCTTTATTGCTCTGGTGCGAATGGCACGAGTGGGCACATTTTTTGTAGCGTTCTATGCGTGGGTTACCTATTTGTATCATATTCAAGCCATTTTACGTACCAATATGCTCGCAGCTATCATGCGCTGGCCGGGGCGTAATCTTCCGGCTTCACCCGGGGAGGCGATGAGTCGCTTTCGAGATGATGTGGATGAAGTCGTCGAGTATGTAGAATCATGGGTGGATTTCTGGGGGCGGCTCGTATTTGCTATCGTATCCATCATCATCATGGCGAACATTAATTTGCAAATTACGTTGGTTGCCGTACTGCCACTGGTGGTCGTGACCTTACTCAACAATCTGTCCGGGAATCGGGCTCGGAAGTACGCACAGGTTAATCGCGAAGCGACCGGGCGAATTACCAGCTTTATTGCGGAAACGTTTAGAGCCGTTCAAGCCCTGAAACTGGGTCAGGCCGAAGAGAATGTCTCCACGCGATTTAACCAGCTTAATGAAAGTCGTCGCCAAGCTGCACTTCGGGATAATCTGTTCAAACAGTGGATGAGATCATTGAATCAGCATGTTCTAAGTATCTGTACCGGATTGATTCTACTGATGTGTGCAGCTGAGATGAAAGCAGGGAATTTTACTGTCGGTGATTTTGCCTTATTCACCAGTTATCTTGCCAATATCGGATTTAGCATATCACTGTTTGGCTATATGGTGTTTCAACACAAAAGGCTCAGGGTGTCCTATGATCGTATGCGTAAGCTATTCCGCCCAGGGGAAGAAGACCAGATCATGGATTCGAGAGAAATCTATCTGTATGAAGATCCGCCAGAACTGGTAAGTGAACTGAGAGATCCCAAGGAGAAATTGCAATCTCTTGAGGTTAAAAATCTAACTTATCAATATCCGAATTCTGCAAATGGGATTCAAGAAATCAGTTTTCGTCTGAAACGCGGACAATTTCTTGTCATTACGGGACGGATTGGCTCAGGTAAATCAACACTCGTACGAACACTTCTAGGACTATTACCCAAGCAAAAAGGAGACATACACTGGAATGGAAAAGCTGTTGATCCAGCCACGTTCCTGATGCCGCCTAGAGCTGCGTATACCCCGCAAGTGCCCAGATTGTTCAGTGATACGCTGAAAGAAAATATCGTACAGGGCAAGCAGGGTAACATTGAGCATTCGCTTGAAAAAGCAATTCGTCTGGCTGTGATGGAAAAGGATATCAAGCATCTGGATCAGGGGCTTGAGACCTCGGTTGGTCCAAGAGGGGTCATGCTGTCAGGTGGTCAGATTCAGCGCGCAGCTACAGGACGCATGTTAATGACGGAGGCGGACCTGTTTATCTTTGACGATCTGTCCAGTGCACTGGATGTGGAGACAGAACAACAAGTATGGGAAGGGCTGTTCCAAGAGCCGGATGTAACCTGTATCGCGGTATCCCACCGTAGAGCAGCACTTTCCAAAGCAGATCATATTATCGTGATGAAAGATGGACGCATTGAAGCTGAGGGAAGTTTGGCTGAATTGCTTGCCACCAATGAAGAGATGCAGCTGCTGTGGCAAGGGGAGCAAACACCCGCGAAAGTCGGGTAGCTTAGAAACTTAGCAAAAACAATAAAAAGCAAAAAAGCCTTACAGACGACTCCTTGAAGAGTACAGTCTGTAAGGCTTTTTATTGTTATAACGAGTGTAACGATGGAATATTTTTATCTCATCATTTGAGCAATCAACGAATACGCAATGATAACCAGGAAGATAATAGTGATATGGTTAATGGAGAAGATAAACATCCGTTTGGACCATTTCTCTGTTTCTTTCTTATCAAAGGTAGCCACACTAAGAATGAGCCATGCCAAGCTAACCAAAAATGCTACTATAGCAACAAATGGGCTCATCGGCCAGAATAAAAAGCTGGAGATCAATAACAGTACCAGATACACATTCGTCTGAATGTATGTCCGTCTAATACCTTTAACGACAGGTAGCATGGGAACGCCAGCAGCTTTGTATTCGTCAAAACGACGAATCGCAATCCCGTAGAAGTGAGGCATTTGCCATAAGAGCATCGTAACGACCAATGCCCAGATCTCAAAATGACCCAGTTCCGGTGAAATGGCTGCCCAACCGATTAGCGGGGGCACAGCACCCGAAAGACTTCCCACTTCCGTGTTGTAGATCGTTGTACGTTTGGTCCACATGGTGTATGGGAACACGTAAAGCAACAGACCCAAAATACCAAATACAGCAGCGGATGGGGAAGCGATGTACAACATGATGCCCCCGATGATGGTAATTGCAATACCGAGAATCAGACCCGACTTGGTATCTACGCGTCCCGTAACGGTAGGACGTTTCTTCGTACGTTCCATGATCGCATCAATATCACGATCATACAGATTGTTAAACACCCCTGCTGCCCCAATAATGAGGGAAGATCCAATAAAGGAAAGGATGATCGGTACAATATTAGCTAAGATTGAAGCATCAAATACATATAAAGCCAAACTTAAACCCGCAAACATGGCGATCAGGTTGGACTTGATGATTCCGATTTTGATCGTATCGAAGAAAACTTTCGGAATCGAGCTATACTCCAGGCTGATATTGGTCTGTGAACCATTGTTCAATGTTTTCAAGAACTCACTTCCTATATCTATACTTATATATTATGTCGCTATTATACCATTCAATACACTATGTGATTTAATTAACGTTTTAGTATTTAAAATAATGTCATTTGATTGTGAACAATTTAAAAACAAGGTTTTTTTTAATTGTTAAATAATTATTTCTGTGTTACAGGAGAAAATTCCTGTGATATCCCAGCTGGGGTGAAGAGGAGGGATGAAGATATGTCTTGCAAAATGCTCAGGTTTTGTTTATTGTAGATATAAGATATCTTTAATGGTCTTGTTTAAATATGTTCTCGTCAATCTCCGATATTACTTTTCTTTAGAGAAAACGGAGGTTATTTTTAAAGATAAATTAGAGATATTAAATGTCTGGAAAGGGTGAATAATATGAGTAATATGAATCAACTCTTGGATGTACTTATTATTGGTGGAGGACCAGCGGGGCTTAATGCAGCACTTGTACTTGGCAGGGCTCGTAAGAACGTAGTTGTCATAGACGATGAGACGCCGCGAAACTGGGTTACAAGGGAGACTCATGGGTTTGTGACAAGAGATGGGGCCAGCCCACGAGAATTCCGCAAAGCAGCCAAAGAACAGATTGCAGCATATCCCTCAGTTCAATTTGCATCCGATACAGCAACGGCGATAACAGGTAGCGATGGTGATTTTCGAATCACAACTGCACAGGGGGCAAATTATCGTACGAAAAAGATTTTGTTTGCGGTGGGTAAGAAAGATCTGCCCTTGGACATCAACGGGTTAACAGAGGTGTACGGCAAAAGTGCTTTTGTGTGTCCGTATTGTGATGGATGGGAACTAAGAGACCAGAAGCTGGTCATTATCGTTAATGGTGATAATGCATTACATATGGCAAAAGTCATATCCGGCTGGACAGAACATTATACGATCTGCACGAATGGATCAGGTTCATTAACCGATGAACAGCGTGAAGAGTTGAAACAGCATCATGTTACTGTATTCGATGCACCAGTTCAATCCATTGACTCAGAAGAGGGGATGGTAAAGCAAGTTGTCCTGGATGATGGTACAGCAATTCCATGCACGGGTGTCTTCTTCCAACCGAAATTGTTTACCGGATCAGAACTGCCGAAGGCCATCGGTTGCGAAATTACAGATTCCGGAACGGTTGTCGTTGATGGAACTGGCAAAACATCCGTTCCGGGTGTATTCAGTGCTGGTGATGCAGCATCCGAGTTGTATCAGGCAATCACGGCTGCTTCTCTGGGGGCGTTGTCAGCGGTAAGCATGAATAATGAGCTGAATGTGGAAGCATGGAATGCACAGAACATTCACTAGTTTGGTAAGTAAACAATACGGATCAGGTTTTAACAGGGGATTGTTTATGCAATCCCCTGTTTATTGTCACAACAGGTTCATATGGAGTGGTTCTCTCTCTATTAATGAAGCGATGCAAAATGAGCCCATATCTGAAAATAGAAAATATGCTCACAAATACTGAGATCTGGTATAAGAAAGATGGTGGCGTTTACATTAAAATTTGAAATAAAAATGATTGACAGTCCTGATCTGAACGAGTTTAATTATATAGACCGATTGTTATAATTATTTGAAGGAAGTGGCTTTCGTTGAGTGAAAAGTCTAATGCTAGAGAGTCCATTGTCAGCACAGCAGCGAGACTGTTTTTTTCACAAGGATATCATGCGACCGGTCTGAATCAGATCATCAAGGAGAGTAGTACGCCGAAAGGGTCGTTGTATCATTATTTCCCGCAAGGCAAGGAAGAGCTCGCGCACGAGTGTATTCAAAAAGCCAATGAACATATCCTGCAAAAGTTTGAAGAAACCTTCGCAGCTCATGACAATACGGCAGATGGAATTCAGCGATTCATACACGATATGGCTCATGAAACGGAAGAAGCTGGTTTTACCGGATTCCTTCCATTCAGCTTCTGGGCAGCCGTGGAGACATCCTGCATCAGCCATCAGCTACGCATTGCCTGTCAGGGTGTATTCGCAGGTTGGCAGGATGTCATTACGAAACATCTGATTATGGATGGTATTGGTGAAGAGAAGGCGCGGGAGACATCACTTCTGGTCATTTCCTTGATGGAGGGAGCACTGATTATCAGCCTGACGAATCAGGATAAACAGCCTCTGCTGACGGCTGCTGATTATTTGTCGGTTGTGGCGAAAAATGCCAGACAGATTCAATAAGTTATACCAAGAGAAAAAGAAAGTTCGATACGTTTGAGGAGGATGGGATCGTGGAGGTTTCCATGAAGGCTGATTCTGTACAGAATCAAGAAGAAACACAGCAATACAAGGTATTTCCGATTTTGTTCGCCATGCTGCTGAGCGGCTTTATTGGCCTGTTTGGAGAAACGGCATTAAATGTGGCATTGACGCCACTTATGACTCTACTGGAAGTAGGTCCTACAACGATTCAATGGTTAACCACAGGTTACTTGCTTGTGTTGGGAATCCTGGTACCGGTATCCGGTATGCTGTTGCAATGGTTTACCACAAGACAGCTGTTTACAACATCCTTGATATTCTCGATTGCAGGAACATTTGTTGCTGCACTTGCACCTAGTTTCGAAATTCTGTTGGTGGCACGGGTATTGCAGGCGATAGGTACAGCGCTATTGTTGCCACTGATGTTTAACACCATATTGGTTATTTTCCCGATTGAAAAACGTGGCGCGGCCATGGGCTTGATCGGATTGGTTATCATGTTTGCACCAGCAAGCGGTCCGAGTATCTCCGGTCTGATTCTGGCTAATCTGAGCTGGAACTGGATCTTCTGGATTTCCTTGCCGTTCTTCCTGATCTCACTGGTATGCGGTTTGCTGTTCTTGCCGAATATTTCGAAATTGACCAAGCCCAAAATTGATGTATTCTCCATCATTTTATCTACAGTGGGCTTTGGCGGTATCGTATATGGCTTCAGTAGTGCAGGAGGACATGGAGAAACTGGCGGTGGCTGGACAAGTCCGGTTGTTATCTCCACTATCGTCATTGGTGCGCTGTCCTTGTTGTTATTCAGCATCCGTCAGCTGAGAATGAAACAGCCAATGATGGATCTGCGAGCGTTCAAATATCCGATGTTTACAATTGGCTTGATCCTGATTTTCATCTGTATGATGATGATGTTGTCATCCATGCTGATCCTGCCAATGTATCTGCAACAAGGTATGGCTGTTACAGCGTTAACTGCCGGACTGGTTCTATTGCCGGGTAGTTTGCTGAATGGTTTACTGTCTCCGGTCATGGGCCGACTGTTTGACAAGTTCGGTCCGAAGTGGCTTGTGATTATTGGTCTGGCTGTCGTAACGGTTGTACTCTTCATGTACACTGGAATTACACCAACAACAACACTGGCCAAAATCATTACGCTGCATGTGTTCATGATGGTCGGAATCTCGATGATTATGATGCCTGCACAGACGAATGGTCTGAACCAATTACCACGTGAGTACTATCCTCACGGTACTGCCATCATGAATACGTTGCAACAGGTTTCCGGAGCGATTGGTACGGCTGTTGCAGTAAGTATACTGAGCGCAGGACAATCCCGCTTTTTGAGCGGAGTGGCGAATCCGGAAAGTCCTGAGAATCAACTGGCAGGTTTCACGTCAGGTGTACAGAATGCGTTTGTATTTGCATTAGTACTGTCGATTATCGGTCTGATTACTTCACTCTTCGTGAAACGGGTCAAAGTCGGATCAACGCCAGGACAACAAGGTCCTATGCATTAATCCATTAAGTAACATGAATAACCCGATATAATATAAGAGCGATGGGTTCCTAGTATAGGAGCCCATCGTTTTTTTTTGTTTTTACATATTGTCTTTTTTTGTGTTGACGTGAAACGGGTTACAGCCATTAGAGTAAGAATATAGCCGGACGATGGTGGTTCAAAAGAATGATTTTCAGAGCAAATACTTCATGTTCCGGCAAGATTGTATATGTTCATATTAATGTAAAAGGGTAATATAGAATGTATTAGTGCAATTTTGAACTATTTCGAAAACGGTTTATATTTTATCTATACTCAAGGAGACAACGTTATGATCATCATTAATCCCATTGGCGATAACATCGAAAAGATGCTGTTGCACTACGAAAAAAATGGCCACCTGACTCTACAGGCTTCGCTTATCAGTAATAGCTCGGTTGTATATAGATTGCAAGATTACTGTCTCAAGGTATATGCTTCACGTGCAAAGTTGGATGGAGAAATGGAAAGTGAAGCTCTCCTGTCATTGCAAGGCAATACGTATGCACCCAAATTGTATGCGTATTCACCAGGGGAGTACACGCTGACCGAATGGATTGAAGCATTCAGTCTGAAACAATACCGTGCGAAGTATGGACACGTTCCTCACCACTTAATATACGATATATTAACAACGGAACTTCAGCAGATTCATGCTGGATATTGGGACTGGGATGTCATCCGATATGAGAATTTGCTCTGGACGGAGACAGGAGATGTGAAAAGAACGGACTTTTGGTTGTGTGAACCTGTAAGGTCCAGGCGGGAGAGTCTGTATAAGGAAGTAATTCAGAGAATTGAAAACATCTACAATGGGGATCGAGACGAGATGGACGCGATGCAGCAGTACTTTTACCGTCACCAGCTCACGTCATCTGAGATCGAACAAGCCTTCAATGATTTCAGATCCCAGCGACCAAGACTGGCGATAGCACAATAATGTTCATAGTCAAAACCCCAAAGATTGGAGAATCTTTGGGGTTTCTTTCGCAATATAGAGTATCCCTACCTTAGCTAAGTGTAAGTTACTTCTTCACCAGGGCCAATATTTCGTCGGCTACGAGGTCAGGGCGATATTGATGGATGTAATGATCCGTATCTTTGAGTGTGATTTGTTTGGATTCATTCGACCAGGACTTAAATTCAACTTGAGTTTTATCCCAATCGGGTTCACTGGCACCAAGGTAATCAGCGGTCAGTATGGTGAGAGGAAACGGTAACGTTTGCTTGTGATCCACGACCACTTTGGCATTGGCTGCTATTTCACGTAACTCATCCAATGTGTTGGCATTGCCATAGTTGTACAAGAGGGCAGTTGTATCCCATTTTTTTAGATCGTCGGGTACAAGTTTCAGTTCATTTCGATTGGCATTGGAAGTCTCGACAACCAAGTCAGATTGCATGGAGAGGCGGAATAGTCCAGTTTGAATACGTAACTTGTTTGCAAACCCACCAATGGTATCCGCCAAGGTATCATCGTCATTGGAATAGTATTCGGGACTTCCGCCATCGATCATGACGATGCCTTTCACGAGATCCGGGTACTTCTGTGCGAAACGGATGGTTTCCAGCGAGCCGAGTGAATGTCCAACCAATACATAAGGGGGCTTCTGTCCAGATACTTGCAACAACTCGTGTAATTCCTCTGCTACGGTATCGACATCACGTTTCTTATCGGTTCGATCACTATACCCGTATCCAAATCGGTCATATACAGCGAATTTTGTGTTGGGAGCAAGCTTTTCATATAATGGATAATAATCTACATAAGGATTAGCGGTACCCCAGCCGGAGGCAAGTACTACCGTTACATCGCCTTCTCCACCGGTATATAGATGCATATTGTCACCATGTACGTTGTACAGTTTTCCAGGGGGTACGAGTATTTTGGCATCCTGCCTTAAACCCACTTGTTGGTAGATCACGCCAGTACCCAGAAGCAACAGAACTACCGCCAGGTCGAATATCAAAAATTTAACTAATCTTTTGCGCCATTTCTTCATGTTCTCTCACATACTCTCCATGTATTTTCTCTATCATATATGCCCAATCTTATACGAGAGAAAACAGAGTCTTAATTCTATCTTAATTGAATCTACTTCGATCATGCGGGGATAGTTGAATTCTACCGAAAATTGAATATCAACAGCCAATGAATTAATATAAAGCTACGATATAAGTTGAACTAAAGAATATTTACACTGGTCACTCCGATGTCAGAATAACCTTCCGATCACTGTTATCCCCAGATTTTTTGATTCACTTTTTACAAAGGTGAAAATCTGGTGATAAAGGCGAGTTTATGCTTACGAAGTAGCTTTCCACAGAAAGCTTTTAGCTCCGCTTCTTCAGGTTATTTCTACCCTCTACGTTCTAGTGTTAATGTGTAGTTCACCTGATATAGTTGAATATATCTTATTCAAAAGTTGAATCACAGGTTGATTATATAGAATAGAAGGTATGCACAATGACAAAATACGAAAACCAGATCCCGACATCAGCCGGCATGAACTTTAAGTCCCTGATCAGTATATTGAGAGATTCCATGCGTGGCAATGTAGAGCGGAGGCCATCGGGCATGATGCCTATGGAGATATGTGAACCTGCTGAAACCATTCATGCATCCGACAATCCACAGGTTACATGGTTCGGTCATTCGGCCTTTTTGCTTGAAATTGAAGGTCACAGATTGCTCTTTGATCCGATGCTGGGCAATCGTCCATCACCCGTGTCTTGGGTGGGTACCAAACGTTACAGCACCAATCTACCCATTCAACCGGAGGGTTTCCCAACGCTGGATGCAATCATTATATCGCATGACCATTATGATCATCTGGACTATGACTCCATCCGCAGATTGAAGGATAAAACAAAGCGATTTATCGTGCCACTGGGCGTCCGTCGTCGACTGATTCAACTGGGTGTGCCTTCAGAACAGATTACTGAGCATAACTGGTGGGATGAGTTATCATTCAAAGGTTTAACATTCGCTTGCACGCCAGCTCGCCATTTCTCGGGCAGAGGATTATTCGACCGTAATTCTACCTTATGGTGTTCGTGGGTTATCGCTGGACAACATACGAAGGTATTCTTTAGTGGAGATAGCGGATATGGTCCTCATTTCAAGGAGATTGGCAGTAAATACGGTCCATTTGACCTGACGTTGATGGAATGTGGGCAATATGATGAGCGTTGGTCCAACATTCACATGATGCCGGAAGAAACGGTACAAGCGCACTTGGATGTAGGTGGTAAGTTGCTCATCCCGATTCATTGGGCCGCATTTACGCTCGCCTATCATGCCTGGAATGAACCGGTTGAACGAATCACGAAGGCTGCACATGCCCTGAAAGTCAAGATTGCAACACCCAAAATCGGCGAGAAGGTTGTTCTTCATACGGAGGATTATCCTATACATCCATGGTGGAGACCGGAATTAGGATAAAAATAAAAGCGTTCAGCTCATCGAATGAGTGGACGCTTTTTCTATTACATTTTACATCAGGATCGATAGTGCACTGTAAATTAACAACATACCCATGACGATATTAACAGGCCGCTCGTATCTCAATAGAAAGCTCTGGAATAACAGACCACCGAACGCCCAGGTCATATTGGCACTAATGCCGATGAAGGTGAGCAGCAAGGAAAATACGATCAGTTGGACATGGGACTGTCCAAGAGGCAGAACAAAAACGGATATGGCAGTAAGCCCATACAGAATGACTTTGGGATTGATGAATTGCAGGGTGAACCCGAATAGAAATGAATAATGATTAACCTTGTTTTCTTGCGAATCTGCAGGTTTACTTCGCATGATTTTGAGCGCCAGATAGAGCATATACACACATCCTAACACGTTCAAGACAGGTGTGATTCTTGGGATGTATTGATGAAGAATAAGGTTGAAATAGCTGGACAGAAACATAATAAGCAGGCAGCCAGCTGCAACTCCTCCAATAAACGGAAGGGTCTTTCGGAACCCCTGATTTCTTGCGTGCGTCATGGAAATGATGTTGTTGGGTCCAGGTGTAAATGAAGCGATGATTGCGTATGTCACTAAAGGTATGATGTTCATGTATCCTCCACGTCTTCTTGGTTGTATGATATAATGACCTAAAATGTACGTTATAGCGTACGGTCTTTATTATTGTACAATATGTACGTTATATAGCACAACATAAATATAAAAAAAGGAGGATGGATTTTGAAAAATATTAATAGTATTCTTGCTCAGAACCTGAAACAGCTTCGGGAACAAAGAAAGCTTAGTTTGGACAAGGTCGCAGAGATGTCTGGCATTAGTAAGACCATGCTTGGTCAGATTGAACGTGGTGAATCCAATCCATCGATTGCAACCGTATGGAAGATTGCTAACGGCTTGAAAACCTCCTTCACTGCTTTGATCCACGAGCCGAAGTCAGATACTACCGTTGTAACGGGCGATGATATTCAAGTATTGATGGAAGACGAGGGCAGGGTTCGAATATATCCGCATTTTACTTTTGAAGAAGGACGCCGCTTTGAAATGTACATGATGGAGATGGACCCCAAGTCTGCGTTGAATGCTGAACCGCATATCGAAGGTACGGAAGAATTTATTATGGTCTTTGAAGGTGAAGTTACGATTCGGGTAGGGGCGGAAGAATATACGGTGAGTTCAGGGGAGTCGATCCGTTTTGGAGCGGACAAGCCTCATGCCTATGTTAACTCCGGTGCGAAGACGAACAAATTAAACATGGTTATACATTATTCGAAGTGACAATAAAGCAGCCTGATGTAATGAACTGCAACTCCCTTGTTAGTCATGTCTAACAAAGGGTTCAGTTCAAAACATTGGCTGCTTTATTGATGTTTGCACTATGGAGCCCAACCGCTTGCGATAGGGGACTCTGAGTTAAGGCTTTTCTTTGGCCTGACGCTGGATTTCCTTAGCTGTTAATGCTTTATCATACACGCTTACGTTATCCAGGTTGCCTTTGTAGAACGGATCAGACGCATAACGACTCTTGCCCACATAAGCCTCCGTCACATGCAGATCTTTCGGGTTAAAGGTGATCTCGGAGCTGCTTGCAACCGATGTGCCATTCACATATAGAGTGCCCACATCACCCTGAAGGGTTACAGCCACATGAACCCACTCTTTGGAAGGTAGTGGATCTGCAGCAATCAGACTCTGGTCCCGCCCCTCATTATGAATGGTGAATTGTAATGCGCCATTATGCTGGGAGGGCGTGAGGAACATATGTCGGGTTAATCCATTTCCAAAATCGAAAATACGTTGCCAGGACCCGCCGCCATCCCAGTTGACCCAGGCGCTAAATGTGAAGTCTGTTGTATCTGTAACGAGTCCAGGTAACTGGATGAAACTGTCGGTCCCATTGAAAGTGGCAGCCTGATTTTTGTCACCAGGAGTAGAGCTGACCACGTTAAAGGCTTGTCCATGATATCCGTTTTTGCTGTAATCCTGTGCGACTTTGCCAAGTTTCTTGTGATCAAAAGTATACTCCCCGAGCAATGGGCTTACCGCTTGCTGTGGAATGATAACATTGAACGTTTTGGAGCTTGTCGCAGTTCCTTTACGAATCGTGGCGGTTAATTTGACTTTGGCATCGCCCTTACCAGCCCGTGGTCGCTGTACTACGCCTGTAGCGGATAGAGCCGACGGGTTGGAGCTTTTCCACGTAATGTCTGCACCACTTGTTCCCTTTGTAGGCAGAGACAGATTGAAGAACACATGATCCGTATTACCAATGCTCAGATCCTTTTTCACCGCATCAACAATGTCCTGATCACTCCGTTCAACACCTTGACTTCCCCAGATGGCAATCCCGGAGGAGGAGAGAGCACTAAAGGTCAGAACCGTACTTTGAGATTCTGAATTCCATTCATGTGTGAAAACACCTTTGTACACAACGTTATTCGATGTGATCTGAACCTTGTTGTCTGCGCCAAGACTCCATGTTCCTGTCACTGCACCATGAATCTGCCCATCTGCCGTGAACTGAACGGTCTGGGATGGCTTAATGTCTGCCGTGATATCCTTACCATGATTCACCCATTGGTACTGGCCAGCGATATCCTGCGTTGTCAGTTGCGTTGTATCCTCTCCCAAAGCCGCATAGCGATACGGCGAAACAACGGGCCAACCATCTGCATTCATATGCATCTCATGTACGCGAACTTCATGCTCTTCGCCACGCCCTGGAAACCGGGTATGGAAGATGAGAAATTGTTTGCCAGTCTCCGGATCAACATAAGCAGAGTTATGTCCTGGCGAGACATAGCCGGTTCCCACACCTGTGCCTGGATCGCCGATCTGTCTCTCGAACAGGAAGTTCCCCATTAATTTGACTCCAAACGGTTCAATAGAACGATCGTCAAACAATGGTTTATCCTTGTCCGCCTTAACGTTGATCATATCGTTTCCTTCCGCATCGAGGAAAGGTCCATCGGGTGTTTGGGAGCGGGCTACGCGAATGTTATATCCTCCATCAGCACCTAGTCCACCGTAAGACAGGTACAGATAATAGTAATCGGTTTCTGGACTGTAGAGCATGTAAGGGGCTTCAATACGACTATGGTTGCCTCCGGTTAGCTTCTTGCCATAACCTTGATTCGGCAGCGGTTTGCCTGTCGTCGCATCCATCTCCAGAATGAAAATCCCCCCGGAGTAGGAGCCATACACCATCCATAACTTGCCGTTTTTATCATAAAAGACATCCGGATCGACCACATTGGGATGAATCGTTGCATCGTAAATGGTCCCATCCTCACTGATCTGATCCCACATGCCGGATTTTAACAGAATGCCTTGATCCTTATAAGGTCCTTCGATGTTGTCTGCGACAGCAATGCCGAGCGCTGATCGGGGAGAGTCTCCTTTACAAGCATTGTAGTACATATAAAATTTGCCGTCCGCCAATTGAATGACATCTGCTGCCCATAACGTATCCGTCTGTGCCCATTCCAAGGCTTCAGCGAATTCCTTGGTTACATTGGGGACAACAGGGTTGTTATCCGTAACGCCAGAGGCGACCAAATCCCAGTTCAGAAAGTCTTTGGACTTGGCCACTTGCAAATGAGATCCAAAAATATAAAACGTATCATCCACCTTAATGACAGAAGGGTCATGAACGGAAACATTTTTGAATGATGGAGCAGGAGTTGCGATTGGTGTGGTGGAGGTCTGCGAGTCACCCACAGTTGTCCCTGAAGCATTTGCGAACACCGAGACCGGCGCCAAAGTTGTTGCAGTAAGTAATGCGGTGCTTAGTACAGAAATGTTAAGTACGCGTACCCAATAACGTTTCATACGTTTCCCCTTTCCTATTCCCGGAATGAAAAATTAACCGATACTGGCAACACACGATATAAGGTTCGACAGCCCTCCTTTGGAGCAAATCATAAATCAAGCGCTTTCATTTGTTATATTATCAATTGGTTTATATGTTTGTAAACCATAAATATAATGTTTATAAGACTTAAATGAATAATTAAAGAGAGACGGGAAGAGCCCATACAGCTAATTACATTCAAATAAACCAGTCGTCTTTCTCAAATTTAGGATTGAAATTGGGATCGATGATGCGATATTATTACGTTTAAGTAATGTGTTTAATTATTTATCAATCATTTTATATTAATACGAATCAAAAGCGGAAACCGACAATCCCCAACTACATAGGAGGTAAGAACATGAGCTCATATCAAAATCAATTAATCGCACAATACACGTTCGAAGATACCGTTCAGATCGGAAAGGACAGTTCCGGTAAGGGACATGATGGTATAGCCAAAGGTGAAATCCTACCTGTGGTATCCGAGGTGAAAGGCAGATCGGCGGTAACTTTCAACGGGGGAGCGAATGGAACTTCTTATCTGCAATTACCTTCGGATCTGCTTCGGGATGTAAGCGATAACACAGGAATTACAATTGCCACTTGGGTGTTTCTGGGCAAGGGGTCTAATGTGTGGGAACGCATTTTTGACTTTGGTAAAGGGGAGAAGGGACCGTATTTATTTCTGACACGTCAGCTCCTGGGTACGTTATATGCTGGTGATAATCTGGTTGTCCACCCAAGCCGGGGAGTTGCAAGTGGAGAATGGATACATATTGCACTTTCTGTAACAGGCAGCCACGGGGGGACTTTGAGCAGTGCAGGGCCAATTGTATATGTGAACGGGGAGAAGGCGGCAGATGGATCGATCAGTCAGACGTCCAGTGGCAATTATGCCAAATTGCGCGAATGGTTTGACTCTTTCACCGATCCTGAGAATTATAGCCAGAATTATATTGCACGTTCCCAGTATGCAGCTGATGTGGATTTTGCAGGTTCGTTATCCGACTTTCGGATCTACCAAGCAGCGCTTACCATGGATGAAGTCATTGAAGTCATGTGTGAATCACTCACAGATGAAGCGATTGTGAAGCTAGCGGCAGACAAGTACTTGTCCTTCCCGAACCGAATCATCACCAAAGATGTGTCACTGCCCGCAGATTTGCTGGGTGGTAAAGTGACGGTTCAGTGGAGTTCCAGTGATCCGGAAGTTCTGTCCGAGAACGGAGAGGTTCAGGCAATCACATCGGCACATGAGGTTACGCTCCGTGCGCTTCTGAACAGGGGTGATAGTGAGCAGAGTCAACGCTTTGACGTGTCTGTTGTGCCGGAGCATCTCCCGCCTTATACGGTCACCATCCACGGAGATCAGAAGGTGGCTGACATCAGTGAAGTCATGTATGGGCTGTTCTACGAGGATATTAACAACGCGGCAGATGGCGGAATCTATGCAGAGCTTGTTCAGAATCGATCATTTGAATCTTTTGCATTCGATACGTACTCGCATGACTCTGGAGAATGTGGTTGTTCGACAGGTCGAAATCGTGAGCCTTTGTTTGCCTGGTCAGGCGATACGGAGAAAATGCTCGTAAAGCATACGGATGGACTGAACGTTCACTTTAACGTGGAAGACCCTGAAGTAAATGCTTATTATGTCACGGTTCAGGATGGGGCAACGATTCGAAATCGCGGATTCTCCGACTCCAACCAGCATTGTGCCATGTCCATCAAGCAGGGTGAGGCCTATGACTTTACCGTATGGGCAAAAGCAGAATCGGCAGGAAAGATCACCGTTCAATTGCAGGATGGAAGGGACATTTCCATCAGTGATTCGGTAACGCTGCAGATTGAAGGCGGGAACACATGGAAGAAATATGGCTTAACTGTGAACGGAGCGGAGACGGCGCTCGGTCAACTGGTACTCACTTTTGCAGGTGACATCTCCATCGATATGGTGTCCTTGGTCCCTCAGAATGTATGGGGAGCTGAACCGACAGAAGAAGGCATATCGGCTACAGCACATGCCAACTACACAGGTAACCCGAACTATCGATTGAGAAAAGATCTAATCCAGGCACTTGCAGATCTGCATCCGAAGTTCTTGCGTTTTCCGGGCGGATGTATCTCGGAAGGATCATTTATCTGGGACAACGTGTATGACTGGAAGGATTCTGTGGGTCCGGTTGAGCTCCGCAAAGAGAATTATAATGTCTGGGGTTACATGATGACGATGGGGCTTGGTTATATGGAGTACTTCCAACTGGCGGAAGATCTCAATGCTGCTCCGGTTCCAGTCATGGCTTGCGGTGTGTTATGTCAGGCTCGCTCGGATTATGCTCACCCTGCGGGTGGTGCTTTAAGGGATTATTATATCCGGAACTTTACAGACCTGATCGACTTTGCGCTCAGTACAGACTTGGAACACAACGAATGGGCGGCGATACGAAGCCAGATGGGACATCCTGAACCGTTCGATCTTCGTTATCTGGGTGTAGGTAATGAGAACTGGGGCACTGAATTTTTTGCCAACTTCGAAGTATTCAAACGTTCGATAGATGAGTACATGAAACAGAACTATCCTGATCATGAGCTGCACATTATCTCGACGGTTGGTGCTCAGGCGGATGATGATGCGTACCAGGAAGGATGGAAATTCCTCAGCGGGAACCTCACCGGGTCAGCTCAGGTTGCTTTTGCAGATGGTACTGAGGTGATTGAGGAGACGGTAACCTGGTATGAAAATCAGGACAATTATATGGACACCATCGCAGATGAGCACTACTACCGCTCCAATGAATATTTGCTGAATAACGTAGATCGATACAACTATTATGACCGGGCTTATCATGAAGATGGAAGTATCGATTGGAAAGAAACATCCAAAGTATTTGTTGGAGAATATGCTTCCACGGACAAAAACACGCTGGCAGGAGCGGTCGCAGAAGCTGCGATCATGACCGGATTTGAAAATAATGCAGACGTTGTTCGTTTGGCAGCCTATGCGCCATTGTTCAACAAAGTACTAACGGACGGTACCTACCGCTGGACGCCAGACTGCATCTGGTTTGATGATGAAACCGTGTGGTATACACCGAATTACTATGTGCAGCAGCTTTTTGCAAAACATGTAGGAGATCAGGTGCTTGAGACTTCGTTCTCCACCTACAGCAAAGGCAAACCGCTGAGTCTCATTCCGCGTGGCGGCATCGAAATTGCAACAGGTCATGCAGACATCGTGGTGAAACGTGTCACGGTCACGTCCAATGTGGATGGCAGTTTGATGTTTGATGAAGATTTCAGGGAACGTACAGAGCCTAGTGAGGCATGGAACCAGATTCCCGGATCGGAAGGATACACGTTAACCGCAGGAAAAGGGCTTATCTTGAGCGCACAAACAAGTGGATTGAACGGATTGTACCTGCTGAATGACGAATGGAGCAACTACAAAGTTCACGTTGAGGCTGAAAGAATTTCAGGTGAGGATGGTTTTTACATCGGCGTGGGACTGACGGATATCTCCCCCGAGAATAAGGATGTCATCGAGTACGCAATCAGTTACGGGGGAAGTGCCACAGCGGTGAAGGTGTACAAACAAGGGATTGAGGGTTACACCTTGGGAGACTATTCATCCAGTTCGGCAGCAGGTAACCTGAGAGCGGCCAACTATGAACCACTCGAGAATGGGACCAATTATACAATCACGGTTAACTATGGTGGGGATACAGGAAAGAATCTGATCTGTTCCTATACAGACGGTCGCAATACCAGCAAGGTTCTGGATTACAAGCTGGAAGCTTATAACCGGGAAGTATTCCACTCCGTTACGAAGGACGCACGGCATGTGTATGTGAAACTGGTGAATGCAGATGGTGTGGATAAATCAACCCGGATTTGCCTTCAGGATCTAAAGGTTGATGCTTCAGCCAGATTGATCACACTTACTGGAGAAGATCAGTTGGTGCATATTCCGAATGTGAATCAGAAGAATGATGAGAAAGTGGTTCCCCAAGAACAGGAGATTACACTGTCCGATACATCGGTGGTGGTTAACTTAAGGGCTCATTCAGTGAATGTATTAGTTATGGATATTCTGAATTAAATTCATATCGTGAACAAGAGACCGCGGATATCGCGGTTTTTTGGCGTTCCAGGGGAGAGGGTCAACAAAAGATACCCAAAGTAAATAGCCCACACTATTGCGGTGATCTGGCTGCTCCTATAATAAACGTTGAAGGAGGAGTCAGCTATGCGTTCCAACTACAAACAATTTATCCGAAACGTTCCGCTTCATCTTATGATTCTGCCTGGACTGCTCATTATTATTGTATTCGGTTACATTCCGATGGCAGGTCTCTCTATTGCCTTTCAGAATTTCTCTCCCATTGCCGGATTCAAAAATATGAATTGGGTGGGATGGGACAATTTTAGGTATCTGTTCGATCTGCCGGGGTTCTCGCAGGTTGTATGGAATACGGTATTTATATCGACGATGAAAATTGTGTCCGGCTTGGTAATTCCGGTACTTGTAGCCTTATTGCTCAACGAGGTTCGCAAGACAGGATTTAAACGAACGATTCAGACCGTGATCTATATGCCTCACTTTTTCTCATGGGTTATTCTGGCGGGAATCATCGTGGATGTGTTATCTCCAAGTACCGGGATCGTTAATATGTTGCTGAAAGCCGTGGGGGTTGACCCGATTCAATTCCTGGCCAGTAACGAGTGGTTCCCTTACATACTTGTCATCACAGACCAATGGAAAGAATTCGGATTTGGTACGATTATCTATCTGGCTGCCCTCACTAATATTGATAAATCTCTGTATGAGGCCTCTGTTATGGATGGTGCGGGAAGATGGAAGCAGACATGGCATATCACACTGCCAGGCATTCGCCCGATTGTGATTTTGATGGTAACGCTTAGTCTGGGTAACGTACTTAACGGTGGCTTTGACCAAGTGTTCAACCTCTATAATCCATTGGTATATGAATCAGGAGATATTCTGGATACGATGATCTACCGGATCGGATTGCAGGATGCACAATATTCCGTATCAACAGCACTGGGTCTGATCAAATCTGTCGTGTCTTTCATTTTTATCGGACTTGGTTATTTCTTGGCCTATCGGTTCGCGAATTATCGGATATTCTAGAAAGGAGGCAGAATCATGCACCATGCTTCAAGAGCCTATCGGTGGTTTCTAGGGTTTAACTACGTCATCCTGACGATTCTTGCCTTGTTATGCCTGTTCCCGATTGTGAATATATTAGCGATTTCATTTAGTTCAAGTGATGCGGTAAAAGCGGGAAGCGTCACATTCTGGCCTGTCGATTTCACGTTGTCCTCCTATCAATACATTCTGGAAAATCAGCAATTCCTGAACTCATTCGGCACAAGCCTTCTTCGTGTCGTTCTGGGGGTTACGACCAATCTGATCTTCACGATTCTCGTAGCTTATCCGCTCTCCAAAGAGGCTGCCAAATTTCGTTCAAGAACGTTCTATGCCTGGATATTCGTATTCACCATGTTATTCAGCGGAGGATTGATCCCGGGTTACCTGGTGGTTAAGGAAGCGGGGCTGTTGGATTCCATCTGGGCTTTGATTCTGCCGGGCGCCGTTCCGATCTTCAATGTACTTCTAATGCTTAATTTCTTCCGGGGATTGCCGAAGGAACTTGAAGAAGCCTCCTGGATGGATGGGGCAGGACATTTCCGCACCCTGTGCAGCATCTACCTTCCTATTTCACTTCCCAGTATCGCAACCATTACGCTGTTCGCCATGGTGGGACACTGGAACGCTTGGTTCGATGGCATGATCTACATGAAGAGCCCGGAAGGCTATCCGCTGGCTACATATCTTCAGTCCATGTTACAGCAGGTGACGATGATTCAGAGCGAGATGATGACGCTGGAGGATGCGACGCTCTTAAGTCAGGTATCGGATAGAACCACCCAAGCTTCCCAGATCTTTTTGTCCGTTATTCCGATTCTGCTCGTGTACCCATTCCTGCAGAGGTATTTCGTTCATGGTCTTGTTGTCGGAAGTGTAAAGGGATAAGATCGATAGGAGGAAGACCGATCGATGGAAGGAGCCGATTTCTGGCTCCTTTTTTGCTATTGAGGAGAGAGAGTGAGGAGAGGAGGAGGGAAACATTGCGATTCATCCGGGGGAGATGGAAAGAGTCATCCATTGTCGTCAAACTGATGATTGCTTTTGTACTGGTCATTCTGCCCTTGTACGGGATAAGCATTATGATTACGCAACTCAGCTCCAAACAAATGCAGACGGAAGTGGAGAAGGCACATGAGTCCAAATTGTACTTCTACCATAATCATCTGCAATTCGAATTGGAGCGAATGAGTGCGCTGGTTACCGAATTTTCATTTGATGAACCCATGTCCACGCTAAGTACACGAGCCGCGATTATGAGCAGATATGAAGTCACGTCCAGTCTGAACAACATTCACAATAAGCTGGGTCAGATTATGGTGACAAGTCCCTACATTAGTGATGTGGTGTATTATGTTCCCGCTTTGCATAAACGAGTCAGTGCCGCGGACGGGATTCGGGACGTAGAGGATACCGAGTGGAAAAATCTGCTCGCGACGATGGGGAATCTGAATGGCGAATTATCGCATTCCAATAACGATCTCTATTTCCTGAAAAGTAATCCGTATAACATGAACCATGAGGAGCCACCCAATTTCATATTAGGGATACGCTTGTCTGCTGAAGAACTGAAACATCGTTTGCAGCAGCTATCGGAAACGGGCGAAAGTGAGATTACACTGAGTTTTGGTGAACAGCAACATGTAGTGATCTCTTCTTCAGAGCACCCAGCACCAGTAAAACCGATTCGAACAGTTTCGCCAGAACCGTCCGAGTCCATGCAAGTTACGAAGTTTCAATCTGATTCATATCTCTATTATTCGTTACATGATAAGGATCACTCATTCACGCTGACAGCCACTATTCCGCAAGATGTGCTGAGCGCACCGCTGGAACAATACAACGTATGGTTATGGATGGTGACCTTCATGTCGGTTGTGATCATTATTGTCTTCTCGTTTTCGATCTACCGATCGATTCACCAACCCTTAGCGGTGCTCATTCGAGGATTCAGGATGGCAGAGCAGGGCCAGACAAGCGTACATATTCCTTCATCCAGAAGGGATGAATTCGGCTATTTATACTCCCGATTCAACCATATGATAGAGCGCTTACATATTTTGATCGATGAGAATTATGTTGCACGGATTCGAACAAGTGAGGCGGAACTCAAGCACCTGCAATCCCAGATTCAACCTCACTTTCTATACAACAGTCTGTTCAGCATCAAGCAAATGGCTGAGGTGGAGAATGTGGAGCTCATTCAGGAATTCACCGACTACCTGGGTCAATATTTCAGATATATGTCCCGGGATTCTCATACGGAGGTATCGTTGGGGGCTGAGATTGATCATGCGCTGGTTTATGCATCCATTCAGAAAATCCGGTTTGGTTCGAGGATTCAATTGGAATTGGAGGATCTGGATGCAAAGTACAGAGTTATTTCTGTTCCCAGAGTCATGATTCAGCCGATTGTAGAGAATGTGTTTGAGCATGCACTAGCTAAACGTAGCCAGGGAGGTATTTTACAGATTTCGTACCAACAAGATCAGGATAACCTGTCCATTCGCATTGAGGATGACGGGGATCAGTTAAGCGACGAAACATTGAATTACCTGCAATCTGCCTTCGAGGAAACAGAGCGGAAACATGGAAACGAAGAGATAACCGGGCTCATGAATGTGAATCAGCGATTAAAAATCAAATTCGGGGCTGCCTATGGTCTTACTGCGCAGCGAAGTGAGCTCGGTGGGTTGTGCATTATAGTGAAGATTCCATGGAAAGGGGAGTAGCGTTATGCAGCGGATGCTTATTGTTGATGATGAACCCGTTATTCTGGACGGACTGTATGCGTTCTTTCAAAAAGCAAATCTTCAGGACATGGAGATAATCAAGGCATACTCTGCCTATGAAGCTATTGATTGGTTGAACTCGGTAAAGATTGATATTGTACTCAGCGATATCTGTATGCCTGGCATGGATGGCATGCAGTTGATTGAGCAGATTATGGATCGGTGGCCACGATGCAAAGTTCTATTACTGACGGGACATAACGAATTCGATTATGCACACCAAGCTATTCGAAATCCTTGCGTTGTTGATTACCTTTTAAAGACAGAGGGCATGAATCACATTCGGGCTGCAGTAGAACGGGCATTAGCACAGATCTCGGAAGAGAATGATTTTCGCTACCAAGCTGCCTGGTTTCGCAGTAAATTACCGCGAGCGCTGCCCCAGTTACAGCGTCAATTGCTGCTGGATGTGCTTAAGCGAACGGATAGACATGATACCGTTTCACTTCAAGAAGAACTGGATGCTGTACAGCTACCTTTCGAATCCGATCAACTCGTTATTCCAGTGATCATCCGGGTAGAAGAATGGAACAACTATCAATCCCAGGCGGATCGCAGTCTAATCCGCTATGCCGTTGCCAATGTTGCGGAGGAACTGCTGCAGGACAAGGCCAAGGTGAAGGCGATTGATCTGGACACTCAGGTCATCGCGTGCTTTATTCAATCGCAAGAGACGCATCCGTCACACGTATCTAATACGCAAGGGGAACGAGGGAGTCAGAAGGATAGCTGGGTACAGACCCTTCGTTTTGTCTATGGCACACTGGAGTCTGTGCAGCAATCCTGTGCGGACTGCCTGAACCTGTCTGTATCCATCATGGTCAGCGAGCAGGCGGTAGAGTGGAGCAGGGTTAATCAGGCGATCGCGCAGTTACGCCTTTCGATTCATGAGAGCCCCGGGCTTGGGATGGAGAAGCTGCTGCGTGTAAATATCCAGAATGAATTGCCTTATACCCCTAGCATTATGAATCAACAGGGTGTTGTAGCTCTGCATCTGGATCAGATCAAACAGCGAATAACCGCCGGGGACCGGGAATGGATAGAGTCATTCCATAAATGGACCGAGGCTGCGAAGGAGGGACTTCAAGATCCGTTCTTTCGCATGAAAACGTATACGGGTGCAGCTAGTATACTCATTGAAGTCCTGCATGAACTAGGGTTGTATGAGACGGCAATGGAAGAAATATCGCTGTCCCGAATGCTGCATTTTGACATCCATACCGCATGGTCCGATCTGATCATCTTCTATCAATCGGCATACGAATGGATGATCTCCAAACGAAGCGATGCCCGCGTGAACGACCAATCACAGATTCTGATCACGATCCATCATTACATCAAGCACCATCTGGAGGATGACCTTTCACTCACACGGATCGCACAGGAAGTCTCTCTTAACCCTTCTTATCTGTCGCGTTGGTACAAACGAATTACAGGCAAGGGCATATCCGACTACATCCATGACCGTAGAGTGGAGCGAAGCAAAGAGTTGCTTCTGGGTTCTTCTTGCAAGATGCATGAAATATCTGCGAAGCTTGGATTTAGTGATCAGCATTATTTTTATCGTTTCTTCAAAAAAGCAACAGGCTGTACCCCTCAAGAGTATCGGGATCAGAAAAGTTAATGTCTCAAATGGTAAATCAAAGATACCAGATGTCAACGGGATACACTCGAAGTGATAGCGCTTTCTTTGTAAGATAAAATTATATATAAGATGAGTTAATTTAAACCATGAACGGAGAGAGCAGAAAAAACCTGAAGAAGCGGAGCTAAAAGCTTTCTGTGGAAAGCTACTTCGTAAGCATTAACTCGCCTCTATCAACAGATTTCTCCCTTGGAAAAAGGGATAAAGGAAATCTGGGGATAACAGTGATCGGAAGGTTATTCTGCTATCGGAGTGGATGTTTAATATTTAAAGTTCATCTTATATACCTCACGGGAGGAGAAAAAAAGGGGGATTCGCATGAATATATCATTCAAGAAGTTCTCATTGTTAACATTAACCATGGTGCTGGCCACCACGCTTGCTGCCTGTTCGTCTGGTGCGGGAAGTGCCGAGAATGAAGCTGAGCCGAACGTGCAGCAGGATGCGGGAGGACCACTTACGAAATATGACCCACCCATTAAATTGACTTCCACCATGAATGAAACGGGGAAAGAATCGCTCGCCCAAGGAGATACACACGCCAACAATATCTGGACCAGAGGGTACAAGGATGAGCTCGGTATTGATGTAACATACGAATGGATTGTTCCGGATGCCAATTATAACGATAAGATGAATGTCACGCTGGCGAGTGGTGATCTGCCGGATGTACTGAAAGTGAGTGCTGTTCAATTCGAACAACTTCATGAAGCGGGAATGCTGGAGGATCTGACCGAAGTATATGACAAGTATGCATCCGAACTGGTGAAGGAGTTCATGTCCGCTGAGGATGGAGCAGGTCTGAAGCCGGTAACGAAGGATGGCAAAATATACGCCATGGTGAGTTTCCCAGGCTCACTGGATTCTTCAGATATGATCTGGATACGCCAGGATTGGCTGAAAAAGGTCGGTCTTGAGGCACCCAAATCCATGCAAGATGTTATCCAGATTGCAGAAGCCTTTACCTTCGAAGATCCAGACGGAAATGGCAAAGATGATACGTACGGCATTGCCTTGAACAAAGATTTACCAATAAACGCGTTCTTGCTCGGCTATCATGGTTATCTCGAAACCTGGATTAAGGATGCTTCAGGTCAAGTCGTGAATGGAACGATCCAACCGGAAGTGAAAGAAGGATTGCGTGAGCTTCAGACTCTGTATCAGAAGGGTGTGCTTGATCCCGAATTTGGCGTGAAGGATTTTGCTAAAATGATGGAGGATGTGAATGCAGGCAAGTCAGGCATGTTCTTCCTGCCACAATGGGCACCATTTCAGGTTAGCAGCATGATTAAGAAAGACAAGAACATCGACTGGATGGCTTACCCGGTTAAATCGATTGATGATCAGCCAGCCAAAACACAGAATCATCTTAGTCTGGGCGGTATATTTGCCGTTCGCAAAGGCTACGAGCATCCAGAAGCGTTGATTAAACTGCTTAATTTCCAGGCTGAAAAAATGTTCGGTGAGTCTGCCAAGGAAGAACGGGCTGCTTATTTGAATGGACTGACAGGTCTTGGTTTTCATAATGCGACAGTCTCCAACCTGCCAGCCAACAAAAATGTGAAAGCACAGGATGAAGTAGAGCAGGCGCTCAAAACAGGAGACACCTCCGGATTGGAACTCGAAGCGAAGCTGTTCTATGACGATATTATGGATTATCGGAATGGGAATCTCGATAAGTGGCATATGGAGCGTATCTTTGGCCCGGAGAGTTCACAAGGTGTGATTAAATACTATCGGGATAATGACCTGATTGTCATGAATGAATTCATCTATGCACCAACGAGAACGATGAATACCAAACAGGCAACACTCGATAAACTGAGAGCCGAGACGTTTCTGAAAATCATCTATGGTAACTTGTCGATTGACGAGTTCGATAACTTTGTAGCCAATTGGAAGAAACTTGGCGGGGATCAGATCACACAAGAAGTGAACGACACCATCGCAGCTAACCAATAAAAGGGTTGAATTTCATAAGATCAAAGAAAAAATAGGAAATGGTGCGCTCCCCTAAGGGGAGGCACCGTTTTTTTAATTGGGATTATCTGCGTTTCAATAACAGAACCCCACTGATTTCAGACGTTTTGTAGCGGTATACCACTTTGAATCCAATATCATTGTCCAGCAAGCAGTTCAGTGCATTGATCAGCCGTGCACCGGGAACCAGTGTGAACGTACATGGAGATGTATTACCAATTACACGCACACTTTGGATTCTGCGCGCAGAACCGGGAATGAGCGGATTTCTAGACCAATAGATTAATACCAGATCCGGTTGTGGAACAGCATTGACACGAGCCATCCTAATCATCTCTTTTCTATTAAGGTTCTTAATAGTAGATGAAAAAAGGATGAAAAGGTGCTAGACCATAGACATGCTGTTTAATAAATAGACCCTACTTATTCGTGGAGTGTTGCTTCGATGGTAACTTGTCCCCCGGAGTTCCTTTACCATTGTTTTTGTTATGGCGTGCTTTTTCGGCATTTTCGTTAACTTTTTTCACAAAATCTTGAGTACTCTCCATCTGTTCCTACAACTCCTTTCATAAGCGAAATGTGTATTCCGATTCTTAATATAACCATTGAAAAGTAATTTTATTTGAGGTACATGCCTAATGTTTATTGCGATACGACTTTCACCAAGGTCAATTGGGACATACTGGACATGGGCAGTACAGCCGTCTAAACTAGATAGACCAGACACAATAAGAAGGGATGCGCCTATCCAGACATGTTGCAGAAATTCGGTTTTACACAATATGAAAGTCAGGTCTATGAGGCTATATTTGCACAGGATGAACCGCTTGATGCCACATCCATTGTTAATCACTCCAACGTCCCCAAAGCCAAGATCTATGAAGTGCTCAACCGTCTAATCGACAAGGGAACGGTGCTAACAACGATGGATGGGAAGAAAAAATTATATATGGCCGTGGATCTTCAGTCCATTATTCATAAGATTAAGGCAGATTTCGAGAAAGATATTGAGGAATTGAAGCGTTACAAAATCAAACGTACATTCACCGATGAACATATCTGGACGTTAAAAGATGAGTCGTCCATTGCATCGAATATTGAACAGCTTATCGAGGAGGCAGACTCATCGATTCTTTTTCTCGCCTGGAACGAGCGAATGGAGAAATATCGTGAACTGCTGGAGCAGAAAGAAAAGCAGGGCGTGTACGTTGAAGTGCTTGCCGTTGGGGGAATGGAGACATCCTTAACCCGGAAATACTCGTTGATTCCATTGCTCGACGCGCCAGAGCCTTCACAGTTGCTCATTGTGGATCATGCGTATCTGCTGTTTGCCGGTGTGGAGCACGATTCATGGAGAGCGATCAAGACGATGTCCAAACCGATTGTCAAAGCAATGACCGATTATTTCTACCATGATGTTGCCCTTACTCAAATTACCAAAAAATACGGTGACCAACTATTACAGGATGCGGAGATCGAGCGACTGCTTACCAGGTTGATCTATTAAAACTATTCTCTCAGAGAATAGTTTTTTTGTTATCTCTTCGTATGAAAACGATAATGAAAATAAGTGTTGAAACTTTCATTTTTATAGGTTACTATCGTAGTTGTAACTTTTCGAGGAGGATTCAACATGAATAAGAAAGTATATGTGCTTGCTATCGCAGCATTTGTGGTCGGAACCGTTGAACTGATCTTGGGCGGAATTCTGGACCTGATTGCTACGGATCTTCATCTTTCCCTGGCGAAGGCCGGGTACTTAATCTCTATTTTCTCTCTTGTCTATGCGTTGTCTGCGCCGATTTTATTAAATATGACAGCCAGATTTGAACGTAAAAAGGTATATATGTGTACGCTATTTGTATTTTTAATCAGTAACCTGATCTCTGCATTCAGTACCAGCTTCTACATGCTGATGGCGGGTAGAGCGCTTGGAGCCGCGACGGGCTCACTTATTTTTGTGCTCTCCCTAACCCTTGCAGCGCGCATTGTGGAACCACAATATAAAGGACGTGCCGTGGGGATCATTACCATGGGAGGCAGTGCATCGCTTATCCTGGGTGTGCCCCTAGGTATCTTTGTAGGCAACTTGGCAGGTTGGCGTGAGGTGTTTATGCTGATTGCTATTCTGACTGCAGTGGTTATGGTAGCCATCTGGATTGCAATGGACCGTGTGCAGCCTATTCCTGCTGTATCCCTGAAGAAACAGCTTACGGCTCTGTGGAATCCGAAAATGTTGGCGATCCATGCTACGACTTTGCTTGTACTGGCGGGTCACTTGACTCTATATGCGTATTTCACGCCATTCCTGCAAGAAACGCTGGGTGCCAGCGCCACGATGGTTACGTTTATCTATATGATGTTTGGGATTGCCGCTGTTGCAGGGGGAGGCATCGGGGGCATGTTATCCGATCGTCTGCACCCTGCTAAAGCCATTGTTATTGTTCTGATTCCCTTTATTGTGAGTATGGCTGTCATTCCGTTCAGCGTAGGATTGCCTTTGATCGCCTTCCTGCTATTGTTAAGCATCTGGAGTGCATTGAGCTGGACGGTTACGCCCGTTCAGAATAGTCTCATTATCAAAACTTCGCCGGAAACAGCCGAAACGCTAATCAGTACCAATTCAGGTATTGCACATGCAGGTATTGCACTGGGTACCTATATCGGCGGCATGGTGATTGATCATTCATCGATTTTGAATACTGGATGGGTTGGTTCTGTTCTGATACTGCTTGGTTTGGTGTCTGCCATCTATGCCATCAGCGTTAAGGAAAAAACAGTTCGGGCGGTTGCCTAGAATAAATACGTCAAAAGCTTGAACCTCTGCATTTCCATAATCGAATGGGTGTAGAGGTTTTTGTTGTTTCGTTAGAGTACGCGAGAGTACAATAAACCATTTTCATATAGAGGAAGACTTGTTTTATTCATGGTATTCTATATAATTAAAATAGTTTTAAAAAGTATTATCTAATGTTGAATGACATGATGTGTACCAAAGGAGCAGTGACCATGACTACGAAGCCGGATAAACAAAAAATGCTTAATGGGGCCAGATGTACATATCTATACGGCTTCTCATTATGGTAAGCCAGTCACGATTGGCAATATGTATGGATTGGTGGTAGAGCCGTTATTAATCCGGGGGTTACCATTGGAGACAACGAGAGCTTTAACTTATTTAAGATAGAAGATGGGAAGTGCTTACGAAATGATGACTGAAAAAGAAAAATCTCAATTAGGGCTCTTGTATAACGCCAATTATGATCAAGAGTTAATTGAAGAGCGTTTACATGCCAAAGGGCTTTGTTACGAATACAACCAGCTCCATCCAGGCAAGATCAATGAAAGAGAAGCGTTAATCAAGAAACTGCTCGGGAAAACGACAGACCGTTTCCTGATTGAACAGCCATTTGTATGTGATTACGGCTATAATATTGAAATTGGTGAGAATTTCTACAGCAATCATAATATTGTCATGCTGGATGGAGGAAAAATCAGTTTTGGAGATAACGTTTTTGTTGCTCCAAATTGCGGATTCTATACTGCAGGCCACCCTTTTGATGTTGAGCAGCGCAATGAAGGTCTGGAGATTGTTGGACCCATCACGGTGGGGAATAATGTGTGGATCGGTGGCGGTGTGACAGTTCTTGCCGGCGTGACGATTGGAGACAATACGATTATCGGAGCAGGAAGCGTAGTGACCAAGAATATACCGTCTGGTGTGATTGCTGCGGGTAATCCTTGCAGGGTCATTCGCAAAATAACGGAAGAAGACAAAAGAAAGTACAGCAGGGATGTAGTGAAGAACATATAGTGAAGAACGTGGTAGTGGTAGTAGCCAATGAGAATGCCCGATGTGTATCATCGGGTGTTTCTTTTTGAAAATAAATATAAAATCCCCCGGACAGAAAACATGCCAAGGCATCGAATAACCGACCTTTTCATGTGATTTGTCTGGAGGATAGTAGGAATGTTCTGCTACATGTGATTTATAAGATCTTAACGTTTCAAGCTTTTTCCGTTACTACCGATCACTTCTTTGTACCAATGGAAGGATTTCTTGCGGTAGCGTTCGAGTGTGCCTGATCCATCATCATGACGGTCGACATAGATATAGCCATAACGTTTTTTCAACTGGGCAGAGGACGCACTGACAACATCGATACAACCCCATGAGGTGTACCCCATAATTTCCACGCCATCTTCAATGGCTTCGCCAACCTGAACCAGATGATCATTCAGATACTGGATTCGGTAGTCATCTTCAACGGTTTTCTCGCCGTCAGCACCCGTGATCAATTCGTCCACAGCTCCCAGGCCATTCTCGACAATAAACAGTGGTTTCTGATAACGGTCATAGAACATGTTGAGGACATAACGCAAGCCTTGCGGGTCGATCTGCCATCCCCATTCACTTGCTGGCAGATAAGGGTTAGGCACACCCCCAAGCAGGTTACCTTCACCTGTGACTTGTTTGTCCGGATCTACCGTCTGACAGATGCTCATGTAATAACTGAAAGAGATGAAATCTACCGTATTCAGCAGCATTTCCTCGTCGCCAGCTTCCATCTGAATCTCGATCCCATTTTCACGGAAATAACGTTTCATATATCCAGGGTAGCGACCTCTTACGTGTACATCGCCGAAGAAATAGTTGCTGTGCTCGAATTCCATGACTTTGATCATATCGTCTGGATTCGGTGTTAGCGGGTAGGTAGGCATACTGAGCATCATACAACCAATCTGTGCCGTAGGAATGATCTCATGACAGAGCTTCACGGCAGAAGCACTAGCTACAAACTCATGATGGATCGCCTGATACAGATCTTGCTTGCTAAGCTTCTCTTTCGGTGTGTAGATGCCTCCACTCATGAATGGTGCTTCGAGAATTGAGTTGATTTCGTTAAAAGTAAGCCAGTATTTTACTTTGTTCTTATAACGTTTAAATACGGCAGTTACATAACGCTCATAGAATCCAACCATTTTCCGGTTAACCCAACCGTCATATTCTTTGGACAGGTGCAGCGGTGTCTCATAGTGGGAGAGCGTAACCAGTGGTTCGATCCCGTATTTGTGACACTCGTCAAACAGATCATCGTAGAACTGCAATCCTTCTTCATTCGGCTCAAGCTCGTCCCCTTTCGGAAAAATCCGGGACCAAGCAATGGAAGTACGGAAAACTTTGAAGCCCATCTCTGCAAACAGTTTCACATCTTCCTTATAGCGATGATACAGATCAATACCGATCAGTTTCATGTTATCTTCAGTGGGTTCTTCCGTGATTGGACCCATGATGCCTTTGGGAGCTACATCCTGTGTAGATAATCCTTTGCCGCCTTGATTGTATGCACCCTCAGCCTGGTTGGCTGCAATTGCGCCACCCCACAGGAAGTTTTCCGGGAATTGATAGGTTTGATTTTGAGAGTTGCTCAAGTGTATCGCTCCATTCATCAAATTGATTTTAAGATGATTCATGTATGACATAAAAAAAGCTTAAACGTTGTAACGGGTTACACGTCAAGTTTTACTTTTGACCCCAAATTAAGGCATACTATTATTCTATAGTTGGTTAGCAAGAAGGGAGTCTCCGATGTCCAAGTTCGATGAAATTATGAAGCGGTCCGGTTACTCAAAAGCGACAGTGTCACGCGTGATTAATCATTCTCCGCATGTTAGTGATGAAGCAAGACAGATCATAACGGATATTATGAAACAATTGAATTATATTCCCAACCGGAATGCGGTATCGTTATCTACAGGACAGACGAAGCAGATTGGAATTGTGACCTCTACCACGAGTGAGATCATTCTTACATTCATGAATCAATTCATAGATACAGCCATGGATTTCGGATTTCAGACGATTATCTATACATCCCGTGGAGATCCGGAGATTGAATTGCAGGCGTTCGAAGATCTGCGCAGCAAACGAGTGGATGGGCTTGTTATTATTGCTTGTGTCAATAACCCTCGCAAATTGAAGGAATATCGTGAGTATGGACCCATTGTCTCCTGGCAGCGAATGGGGAATGATGAGATTCCGTCTGTTGCTATGGATCAGGCAGAAGGGTATAAGTTAGCTCTGGAGCATCTGTTTTCTAGAGGATACACCCGAATTGCCAATGTATTCGGCAGAGCTGAAAGTCTGAATACCCAGAGCCGCCGTGAAGCCTATGAATCTTTCATGAAGAGCAGAGGGTTGCATGTGTGGACTGAAGCGTATCAATATTCCGTATTTAGCTCGTCAGATGGCGAAGAGGCGTTGCGAAGAATGGCAGAGGGGTCAGAACTTCCACAGGCCGTATTATGTTCGAATGATTATGCAGCCATCGGCATTTTGAGTGAAGCACGCAGAAGGAATATTCAGGTACCGGAACAACTCGCCATTGTTGGGTTCGATGATATCGAACTTTCCCGTGTTCTCGGAATCACGACCATACACAATCCCATTGCGGAGCAGGCCACCCAGGCTTTTCATCAATTGTGGGCCGTATTGGGTAAAACGGAGTTACAGACCGAACAGCTGACATACCAGCTGATTGAACGTGAGACGACTTGAATCCGTAACACCTGATGTAGGAAGCAGCGATTACGGATTCAATAATTATTCAAATTTGAAGCATCTTCGATTCCGAGTCATACGTTATACTGAATATGAGCTTCAGAACGACATCTCTGTACAAAGATGTGGCGTGAAGTTTTCGTATCATGTTACAAGTTACATATTTCACAAACGATCTGCGGGAAAGGTGAGAATGGACTTTATGAAGACAGTGACAGGCCGATTCAGAATTGCGGGCATATGGGAGGGCGTATCATTACTTCTGTTGATTTTTATTGCTATGCCTCTGAAATATTTTGCAGATATCTCTTCCGCTGTAGCCGTAATGGGCATGATTCATGGTATTTTATTTCCTTTGTACCTTATTGCGCTAGTGCATTTGGCTGTGGTCAAAAAGTGGAAGATCACGCGCTGGTTGATGGGTGGACTCGCCGGTCTATTGCCTTTTGGAACTTTCGTATTTGAATCCTATCTTCGGAAGAAAGATTGGAAGTAAACATCCAATAGAAGAAAAGTCAAAGCAGGCGACCAACTACGGATCATATCCGAACAGGTCGCCTGTTGAGTTCGATGCGAGTTTTATTTCACTGTACCTTGCTGACGATCAGACAGCAGGCTTACGCCAATATCGCCAGAAGCATTCGACACAGGGGCATATGCCGAGAAGGAAGTAACAACAACCAGGGCAGTGAACAGGAATAAGAATGATTTCTTCATACCATAACCTCTTTCATATGGGGATATATTCCATTTGATTCTAACGCACATAGGCTATACTTGAAAAGTAAAAGTTTAAATGAGCAAGCTATTGAATGACTGAAAGGGTTGAGCTTCTATGAAAGATATTCATGAGTTAACATCCATAGAAATGGTTGAAGAAGCTATTCAACAACATGAATTGGTTTTTTTGTATGTATCTCGTCCAGAGTGCAGTGTATGTCACGCTTTACTCCCCAAGATCAGGGCGTTGCTTGAACCTTATCCATCGGTATACCTGGGTCACATTAATGCTAATGAAGTGGAAGAGGTTGCTTCCAAGTTTCTTATTTTTACCGTTCCAACAATGATCATGATTGTGGAGCAGAAGGAATACATTCGAGCGGATCGCTTTGTTCGCTTGGAACGTTTGGAGGAGCAACTGCAACAGATTCACTCCATGTATATCCAGGATGGGGAATAGTAAGCTAAAGCTTCATGAACGGCGGCTCACACGTGAGCCGTTTTTTTTTTGCGCCCGCAGTAACGTATGGTTATACATAAAGTACGTGATGCATGAACTCACAAATTAAAGTGTTGCCATGAAAACGGTTTTATGATAATTTAAACATTATAAAAACGTTTTTATAGCAAAGGAACAAAACTTATGGCAAAGATAACGATAAAAGATGTAGCAAGGGAAGCTGGCGTATCCATATCGACGGTCTCTAACGCCTTGAATGGTGTAGATGTCTTGAACCCGGAGACCAAATCGCATGTTCTCAAGGTGGCAGAGCGATTGAATTATGTGCCCAATCTGAACGGTAAGCTGTTGAAATCAGGTCAAACCAAGATGCTGGGATTTTTCACCACAAGTGTATCGGGTCCATATTTCTATAAGCTGGTGGAGTCGATGTCTCGTGAATGTGATCGTCTGGGGTACGGGCTGAATGTATTTGTGACCAAGGATAAACACGTTATTATGAGTAATATTCTGGGTCGACGGGTGGATGGTGTCATTATCTACGAAGAGCTTCGGATCGATGAGCAAGATATTATCGCCATGGAGAAAGACAAGATCAAGGCTGTTTTTCTGGATCGGGTCTATCAGAGCGATACGATGGGAAGTGTCATTTTTGACTCGTACGTGGCGGCTTACGAAGCTACCAAGTATTTAATTGGGCTGGGGCACAAGAACATTGCGTATATTTCGGGTGTGGATACGATGTTTGACAGTGTACAGCGTAGAGATGGCTATCTGGCTGCCCTGCGTGAATACCAGCTTCCAATCGATGAAGATTACATTATACAGGGGTATTTCGAGGAGGATAGCACATATAGTGCTATAAAATCTTTTCTTCACTTGCATCCCGGCAAGCGGCCTGATGCATTTCTTGCAGGGAATGACTTGAGTGCAATTGGCTGTATGCATGCGTTGAAGTCTGAGGGCTTTGAAGTGCCTCAAGACGTTAGTGTCGTGGGTTTCGACGATATTGATATCGCACAGTATTTTTCTCCACCGCTCACAACGGTAAGAAATCAAATTGCGAGACAGGGTATCCTGGCCATCAATCAACTGGTGGGCATGATCAAGGAGAAAGAACAAGGGGCTGCACAGAAATTGGCGGGTGAGCTGGTGGTTCGAGGTTCAAGCCATGTGAAGATCGACCGGAAAGGCTACCGTACATAAGTTGACTTAGCTTCTTCTCCGGTCTTTTTTTACATAAATATAAACAAAGGGAGTTTTTATGTCGAAAAATAAAAACGTTTTTATGACAATGTAGCAGATGGAGGGGAGTAAAAGAACGTGGAAAAATTAGCTGTAGAGAGATCAACCGGTAAAAATGCGATCAATCCCAATGGCAAGAAGCCCATCGGACAACGGATCAAAGAATTCATAGTAGATTATCGGAGACAATGGGAGATTCAATCGATGATTATCCCGGGCATTATCTTTATGATTATTTTCTGTTATATCCCGATTTACGGTTTGACGATTGCCTTCAAAAATTACACGGTCATTGATACGCTGGCTACCGCTCCTTGGGTAGGGCTGGATAATTTCAGAATCATTTTGTCAGACAAATATTTCTGGGATGCAGTCGTGAATACACTGGGGATTAGTTTTTTGAAACTGGGAATCGGGTTCGTCATTCCTATCATTCTCGCGATCATGATCTATGAGTTAAACAGCGGACGATTCAAGAAGTTTGTGCAAACGGTTTCATATTTACCCCACTTTTTGTCTTGGATCGTACTTGGGGGAATGCTGATTACCTGGTTTTCAACAACGGGCTTATTTAATCAATTGTTACTTAGCCTGGGAGTGATCTCTCAACCGCAGAACATCTTGCTGGATGCAGGCAAGTACTGGTGGATTGCTACTTTATCGGATATTTGGAAAGAAGCAGGTTGGGGAACGATCCTGTATCTGGCGATCATGGCGAAGATTGATCCTACGTATTATGAAGCTGCCAAAATCGATGGTGCAAGCCGTCTTAGACAGATCTGGAATATCACCATACCCAACATGAAATCGATCATCAGCTTAAATCTGATTCTAACTGTAAGCGGTTTATTGGGGTCGAATCTGGATCAGACACTGGTTCTCATGAACTCCCAGAACCGCGACAAAGCGGAAGTCATCAATTCGTACGTCTATCGTATGGGGATGTCTCAGGGTGACTTTTCATATGCAACGGCCGTTGGCTTGGGTGTCTCCATCATCTCAGTCATTCTACTCGTCACGGCGAACAAAATTACGAGCAAACTAAACGATAATCAATCTGTGTTGTAGAAGGAGGCATCCCGCGTGAATGGAAAGGTGGCAAAAGAAGATCTTGATAGTCGGATCTTTGATACCTTAAACATGATATTGCTAATCATCTGTACGGTCGTTATTCTGGTTCCTCTATGGAATGTCATCATCTCTTCCTTTAGTTCAGGCAAAGCGCTGGCGGAAGGTGGATTCATCTTCTGGTCACCGGAATTCTCGCTGGAGAATTACAGAGCTGTATTCAACGATCAGGGCATCTGGCAGGCCTTCTTCATATCGGTTTCCAAAACAACGATTGGCGTTGTTACACATGTGTTCTTCTGTGCCATGGTTGGTTACGGTCTGAGCAAAAAGTACATAAGAGGCCGTAAATTATACGTTGCCATGGGTGTTATTACAATGTTCTTCTCAGGCGGCATGATCCCGACGTATTTGTTAATCAAATCACTTGGCCTGCTTAACAGCTTCTGGGTGTACATTATCCCGGCGTTATTCAGCTTCTATGATGTCGTGATTCTGATGAATTTCTTCCGAAATGTCCCGGATTCGCTGGAAGAATCGGCCAAGATTGACGGTGCAGGGGATTGGCATATTTTCCTGAAAATATTCATTCCACTCTCCATGCCTGCCATGGCCACAATTGCGCTATTCAATGGCGTAGGGCAATGGAACGATTTCATGACGACCAAGTTATATATTACCGATCAGTCACTGTATCCACTTCAGATGATGCTGTATGAGATTATCGTTCAGTCCCAGACACAATCCATGCAAAATGTCGGGGGTTCGGCTGTTATTGAAACAACGACCAAAGGCGTGCAGCTAGCCACCATTGTCATTACGACACTACCTATTGTACTGATCTATCCCATCGTTCAGAGATACTTTATCTCTGGAATGATGCTGGGTGCGGTCAAGGAATAAGAGAACCAAATACCCCATTTTGAGGAGGAACAAAAACATGTTGAAGTTGAACAAGGCATCAGGCAAAAAAGGAATTAAATTGTTGACAACACTGCTCACAGCCGTACTTATGATTACAGGTTGCAGCGGTGGATCGGGGGGCTCCAGTGAAGGGAATTGGGTATCCATTGAAGATCGCTATACGGTTGATCCGGAAAAGCCGGCTTGGCAGTTGGACAAAAAGGAAGAGGCTACCGACCTGACCTGGTACGTCAATGCAGACTGGTGGAACACCGACTTTGGCAAGGATATTGTTACCAAGAAAATCAAAGAGGATCTGAACATCAATATTAAATTTATCACGGGTGATGATACCAAGTTAAATACCTTTTTCGCCGGTGGAGATATGCCTGACTTGTTGACGGTGTTTGACTCGAATTCACCAGTGGTGCAAAAAGCTGCAACCTGGGCTATGCCGCTGAATGATCTGGCGGAGAAATATGATCCTTACTTCAATAAAGTTGCGGCTGTCGATACGTTGAACTGGTTCCAGTTGGCAGATGGTAAAACGTATGGTTATCCGAACTATTCCAATACGCAAGAGGATTATGATAGCGGTAACATTCCTGCCAAGACGGCATTCATCATTCGTAAGGATGTATATGAAGCACTGGGCAGCCCTGTCATTGGAACACCAGAAGAATTCCAGAGTGTGATGAAACGAATTAAGCAAGAGTTCCCTGCGCTGATTCCGTTTGGGTTTAACTCGATTGGTGAAGGAACAGGTTCACTCGGGGATACGTTGCAAGATTTTATCGGCGTTCCGCTGGAGACCGAATCGGGAGAGTTCTACGATCGCAATCTGGATGAAGATTATCTTACGTGGTTGAAGACATTGAACACCGTCTACAGAGATGGCAATATCAGTGATGACAGTTTTGCGGATGATGGCACGGCTTTTGAAGAAAAAGTGAAGTCCGGTAAATATGCAACCATGCTGCTCGACGGTACACCTCAACAAGGAGGGAACCTGCAGATCTATATGAGCGCCAATCCGGGCAAAGAATATATCGCCATTGATGGACCGCAGAGCACTAAAGGCAATGCACCGACATTGAATCAATCCGGGATTACAGGATGGATGATTAATTTTATTTCCAAGGACTGTAAAGATCCGGCCAAGGCCATTCAGATATTCACATACTTGCTGAGTGAAGAAGGCCAGACGCTTATGAATTACGGGATCGAGGGGGAAACCTACCAAACCAAAGCCGACGGTAGCGTAGAATTGCTGCCAGCGGTGAAAGACTTGCAACTCAATAACGCAGATCAATTCAAAAAGGATTATCGGATGGGTGAATTTATGTTCTTCGGTCATGACCGCCACAAAGCACTCAGTGCAGATGCATTTCCGGAAGCCATTAAACAGATGCAGGAGTGGGGCAAAGGCAAGCTGAAACCACACTTCATTCTGGAGAATATTAGTCCGGATCAAGGTACACCTGAAGCTCGTGCGTTGTCAGCGATCAATACGAAGTGGAATACAACGCTGGTCAGTATGGTACGTTCCAAGGATGATGCCTCGTATGACAATGCACTGGCTGCTTACAAATCATTTTTAGGTGAGAACCGTTGGGAAGAGATTGTGAAGGTACGTAGTGAGAAGATGAAACTGAACAAAGAAAAATTAGGTATTCAATAATAGAAGTGTGGAGGGAAGTCATATGACGATTTTCAAAATGTACAAATCCACGGGTGAAGAAGATTTATTCGTATCTCTATCCCAGGAGCAATTGAAACCACTGGATGCCGATAAGGAGACAACAACCATTTATCTGGATGATCAGTTAACGTATCAGGAGATGGACGGATTTGGTGCTTCTTTTACCGATTCATCTGCCTATTTAATCAACCAAATCTTGAATGATGAGCAACGGGATGAGGTCATGACCCGACTATTCCATCCGGAGAAAGGGATCGGGCTGTCAGTCATCCGTAATCCGATGGGAGCTTCGGACTATGCGAGAACGGTATACAGTTATAACGATATGCCAGAACAGCAGACAGACCCGGAATTAACCCAATTCAGCATTGCACATGATGAAGGGGACGTTATTCCTTTAACGCAAAAGGCGTTGGCATTGAATCCTGAACTGAAGCTGTTTGCTTCACCATGGAGTGCACCGGGATGGATGAAAACGAGTGGATCGATGATTACCGGACAGTTGAAGGCGGAATGGTATCCGGTTTATGCCGATTATTTTGTGAAATACATTCAAGCCTATGCCAAGCATGGATTACCGATCCATGCCATCACACCACAGAATGAGGCGCTTTATGAACCAGGGCACTATCCTGGTATGTTGATGCCAGCCGAAGCCCAAGCAGACTTTATCAAAAACCATCTCAAACCAGTCTTCGAGCAAAATGAGATTCAAACGAAGATTCTCTGTTACGATCACAACTGGGATCAACCGGACTATCCGCTGACCGTGTTGGAACAAGCGGGAGAAGAAGTGGACGGCGTAGCCTGGCATTGGTACGGGGGCGATGCTTCTGCTCAAACGAAGGTTTATGAAGCTTTTGCAGGTAAAGAAGTGCATTTCACTGAAGGTTCAGGTGGAGAGTGGATTCCGCCATTTGAGCAGGCCTTTTCAAATGTGATGCGAACGGGAATTCAGATTCTTCGCAATTATAGCAAGTCCTTTGTACTTTGGAATATGGCACTAGATGAGAATAATGGGCCTACGGTTCCTGGTTTTGGTCGCAGTACGTGTCGTGGTATCGTGCAAGTGAATCAGCAGACGAAGGAGCTTACGTATACACTTGATTATTATGCCTTGGCACACTTTAGTGCCTTGATCCGTCCAAAGGCAGTTCGTATTGATTCGACGTCCAGTAATCATTCCATCTGCTCAGTGGCGTTCAAAAATATTGACGGTTCTGTCGCATTGGTCCTCTTCAACGATAGTGAAGAGGTGGGCAATGTGAAGGTTAAACTGCGAAATGAAGAACTGTTACGTTTCCAATTGGAGGGCAAAAGCGCAATATCCATTTTAATTCATCCTAATACGTAAAAAGCAGAGTATCAGGGCTTACGCCCTACGAAGTCCGAACTGTAGTTTGCCTGCGGAACTCCGTAGGCGTGAGCCCTGTATGCTTTTTGAACTGTCTGGAGAAATAATACAAATCACTGAATCCGAGATTCTCGGCAATGGCTGTAATGGTGTTCGGGGTGCAGGTAAGCAGTTCCTTGGCTTTGTCGATTTTTTTGCCTGTGATGTAGAGGATTGGTGGAATGCCGATCTGCTGCTTGAAAAATCGAATAAAATAATTCGGATGCATGTAGGCGATCTGGGCCAGATCCTGAACCGAAATATTCTCTTCGATGTTGGAGTCGATGTAAGCCAGAATGGCAGACAACTTCTCCATGACAGGCACGTTAATAAAGGAGATCTGATCCAGATCCAGATTCATTATATAGTGGGACAGTAACTCGGTCAGTTTGCTCTTGGCCATCATATGGGCATAGACTTCATCAGACTTCGCATATGTAAGGATGCTGCTGAAAATCCCCTGAATCAACTCAGGTTGATCTATCGTACAGATGTGCGGGAACTTCAGGATTTGGAATAAATTAATTCCCCCCACCTTCGCGCTAAAGTGACACCAGTATTTGAGAAAAGGACGATCGTTAATCACCGAGTAGGACTGCTGGATTCCCTCCGGCATTAAAATAAGCTGATTAGGCGCAGGGTAGTACTCTTCATTCCCAATTTTGAGCCACCCCTCACCTTCGCATATGAAATAAAACTTGCTGTAGTCTGGCGTGTAATCCAGATCCCGCCAATCGGTGTCGCACCGATTGTAATTGACCATGAATAAATCAACTTGCAGATTGGACAGGTAGTTCGTAAGCAAAGTTTGGTGATTCATGATCCTCATCTCCATACAAGGTTATTATTGTCCATCTAAAAGTTAGTGTTCTACATGTCTATCCATGGGCCGTAGCACTACAATACAAGTGCAGACGATAACGGAAGGGATGAGAACATATCATGGACAAAAACGAATATTTGCAACAGATCGAAGCAACGATTGCCAGCGGTAAATTTAAGGACAACTGGAGCTCGCTTAGCGCTTTTCAAGTTCCCGAATGGTACCAAAAAGCAAAATTTGGCATTTTCATCCACTGGGGGTTATATTCCGTCCCAGCTTATGATAGCGAATGGTATTCGCGTAATATGTATATCCAGGGCTCCAAAGCCTATGAACATCACCTTGCGGTGTATGGACCGCATAAGGACTTTGGTTATAAAGACTTCATTCCGATGTTTCGTGCAGAGAAGTTCGATGCAGACGAATGGGCCACGCTATTCAAACAAGCTGGAGCCAGATATGTTATGCCCGTGGCTGAGCACCATGATGGTTTTCAGATGTACAATAGCGCTATCTCTCACTATAACACATATGAAATGGGCCCCAAACGGGATCTTCTGGGTGAGATGAAGACTGCGTATGAGAAGCAAGGACTGACCTTGTGTGTATCGTCTCACCGTGCCGAGCATTGGTTCTTCATGTCTCACGGTAAGGAATTCGATTCAGACATTAAGGAACCTTTGAAACGTGGAGATTTCTATTGGCCTGCCATGCGGGAACCCAAGGATCACTTCGACTTGTATGACTCCCCCCCAACTGAAGAGTATCTGGAAGACTGGCTGATTCGCTGCTGTGAACTGGTCGATGAATATCAGCCGAAGGTCTTCTATTTCGATTGGTGGATTCAAATGGTTGCGTTCAAACCTTATCTTAAGAAATTCGCTGCCTATTATTATAACAAAGCTGAAGAATGGGGCTTCCCTGTAGCCATTAATTATAAACATGAGGCCTTTATGTTTGGCTCTGCTGTTCCGGATGTAGAGCGTGGACAATTCGCTGATCTCAAGCCTTATTTTTGGCAAACGGATACGGCTGTCGCTAAAAACTCATGGTGTTACACGGAAAACAACAACTACAAAACGGCCGAAGAGATCATCCGAGATCTCGTCGATATTGTAAGTAAAAACGGCAATCTGCTGCTAAACATAGGGCCCAAAGCAGATGGCAGCATACCAGATGAAGATCGGGATATCTTGCTGACGATTGGCAAATGGATGGAGGTGAATGGGGAAGCGATCTATGATACATCATTCTGGCGTACGTATGGCGAAGGCCCAACAGAGGTGAAGGAAGGGCAATTCACGGATGGGGATACCAAGGTTTTCACGAGTGAAGATATACGGTTTACGGTAAAAGAAAGCAATCTGTATGCCACGGTACTTGCTTACCCGGATAACGGGGTGGTGCACATTAAATCCCTGAAGGAAAATTCTCACCATTTTCAAGGGGTCATTCAAGATATTCAGGTACTTGGCTATGAAGAACAGCCGCAATGGGAGAGAACAGTGGACGCACTGACCATCACCACCACGAATGTGAAGAGTATTGCGCCTGTCGTTTTCAAAATTAAATTGGATTAGAAGTGAAAGGGAGCCGGCAAAAGCGTCGGTTCTTTTTTTGTTTGTGATTTCATAAGTGGACTATTATCTGAGGGGAGTGATAGTAATCTAGGGTCTATTTGAACCGTTTTTTATGGTTGAATTTGCGTGAATGCGAAAATTGTAATTAAGAGTACAAGCGACATGAGACACATAAAAGCATTAAATAGACTTATTTTCTATATTTTTCAATAAAAGTGCTTGTATATATCGAATAATGATTCTATACTATACCAATAAAATCCAATTAAATTCCTAATCGACTAGTATATGTAATTTAAATCGTTTTCTAACTCACTCGAACTACGATCGAAATTCGGATTCACTACTCCTTAGCAAGCGTTCTGCTAACGCTCCAGATCACCCTTCCACATGAATGCTTATAGACATTCACTCTCGTTGCACTGCACAAACACCCAAACCTTTCACTCTCACGTCTTAACCCGAGTCGTTCTAAATCTCCTAAATTTCCAAGTGAAAAATCATAGACTGATCCAGTTATCTCTTCTGACTCATATTGTTCCCTAACCAGACCTGTAAAGGAGGTGAGGCTTTATGTGAAACCCAGGGCGTCTATTTCGTCCGCAACAAAGGTTGTTTTATCGTTTTATTCTGCAGAGAAGGGCATATGTACCAGACTAAATTACAAAACCGGGTAAAAGGAGTGGAAAAGTTTGATAAAGATTAATCGGTTACGCAAGCCCATCTCCATGGGGCTCTCGCTTCTCCTTGCATTTTCGATCATTCATCCGGTTTCAGCTGAAAACTCCACATCATCCAAATTGGATATGAAATCTGGACTTGCCAAAGTTTCGGAGTCCAAAGTAAACGCCAAGTTGACCAAAGAATTCGAAGGTAGTGAATATGTTACCTATCTGGTGAAAATGAAGGAACAGGTGGATACAGCAGCAGTCTCCAAACAGGCCCTGGAAAAAGCGACCATCGCCAAACAAACGGCCTCAGCCACGAAGCTGTCCGTTCGTAATTCGGTCGTCAGTTCTCTGCGGGAAACGGCCTCACGTACACAATATACATTGGAAAGTTATCTGGAAAAGGAAGTTGACCTGGGTAAGGTCAAAGAATATAAAAGCTATTTTATCGTCAATTCACTGGCAGTAACGAGTACAAAAGAAGTCATGGAACAGATTGCGCTGCTGCCTGAGGTAGAGAAGGTTCTACCGAATGAGACACGATACTTACAGAAAGCGGAAGTGAGTAAAGAATCGGCGAATGCGGCGCCAGCCAAGGATGCTGTCCAAACGCCAGCTAAAGACGCCGCAGTCGGTGTTAAAGACAAGGAACCTGTTGCCAAAGACAATCTAACAACCGAGAACGTGGAATGGAACCTTGATTACATCAATGCACCAGCGGTGTGGGATCGGGGCATCGACGGAACAGGTATTGTCGTTGCCAATCTGGACAGCGGTGTGGACTATACTCACCCGGCACTTCGCAGCAAATGGCGTGGACTGGATGCCTCGGGAAACATCGTTGATCCCGAATTGAGCTGGTATGATCCGCACAGTAATGCTGCCCTACCTGCGGACGAAGACGGACATGGTACTCACACAATGGGTACGATGGTTGGCTCCGAAGCAGATGGCACCAACCAGATCGGGGTTGCTCCCGGTGCAAAATGGATTGGTGTGCGGATATTCAATCCTGAAACAACCGATGCCATTATTCTGGATGGCGGACAGTGGTTGATTGCTCCGGTGGATGCGGAAGGCAATCTGCATCCTGAACTTGCACCGGATGTCGTCAACAACTCATGGGGCGGAGGCGCAGGACTGGATGAATGGTTCCGGCCTATGGTCCAAGCTTGGCGAGATGCGCAGATCTTTCCCGAGTTCTCCGCGGGTAATGTAAGATTGACGAATCCGGGTGGTCCGGGCTCTGTCGCAAATCCTGCCAATTACCCCGAAAGTTTCGCTACGGGAGCCACGGATATTAATGGTAATCTGGCTTCCTTCTCGCTGCTGGGTCCATCTCCGTATGGTGAGATCAAGCCTGAAGTATCTGCCCCTGGGGTAAACATCCGTTCAGCAGTTCCGGGCGGTGTATATGAGGGAGGCTGGAACGGTACTTCAATGGCTGGCCCGCATACGACTGCACTGGCTGCACTACTGCTTCAGGCCAACCATTCCCTGACGGTGGATCAGCTGGAGCAGATCATAACAGACACAGCGACGCCGAGAACGGACAGCCAGTACCCGACCTCCCCTAATAATGGTTACGGTCATGGTATTATTAATGCCCTCGATGCTGTGGGTTCGGTACTCGAAGGAATCGGCACAGTTTCCGGCAGAGTGGTTACAGCCGGAGATGATCTGGAAGAGCCGGTACTGGCACATACCCCTGTCAATTCTGCCTTTACAGGCATCGATATACCCTTAACCGCTCATGTGACAGATAACGTCGCGGTAGTCTCGGTTGAGGCTTTTGCCAAAACGACAGGCACCAACCAGTACGTTTATCTACCGATGAATCGGATTGCCGGAGATAACAAAGATGGGACGTATACAGCGACAATCCCTGCTTTTCTTATTGACCCGCAAGGTGTAGAGTATTATATCCGCGTGAACGATTACGGCAACAACGGATTCGAAAGTCAGGTATATAAAGTGGCTGTGTCCAATGGTGTTCAGCCAGGATATCTTCAGGATTTTGAAGAAGATCAGCTGGGCTTCACGACTGGTGGGACAGGAAGTACTTGGGTATGGGGAGCACCGACCAGTGGTCCTGGAAGTGCACACTCCGGTGACAAGGTGATTGCAACCAATCTGCAAGGGACTTACGTGGCCAATAGCAACGCATATCTGCTTGCGCCACCTATTGATCTAACCGAGAGTCCGGAAGGTGCGTTATTATCCTTCAAGCACTGGTATGACCTGGAGAATAACATCGACTTCGGCAAGGTATACATCGCTTCCGAGGATAGCGATTATGTGTTCGAAGAACGGTTAACCTTCACGGGAACAGGTGGCAATTGGAAGACGCAGTATGTGGATCTTCGTGAATACGCGGGACAGCAGGTGTTCATCAAGTTCAATCTGACGAGCGATAATTCAGTGCAAAAGGCTGGCTGGTACATTGATGATTTTGCTGTAGAAGAACTGGATGAGATTGCTCCGGGCGCTCCTGCCGGATTGTCTGCGACAGCCGATATTCTTGGTAATGTAGCCTTGAGCTGGACTGGTTCGAGCGATGAGGATCTCGAATCCTATGTGGTATATCGCTCCACAACCGCAGGTGCAGGTTATGAATCCATTGGAACTGCAACAGGAACAACGTTTACAGATACGGCTACGGTGACGGATTCGACCTATTACTATACCGTTGCCGCACTTGATTATAGTGGCAATGAAAGCGACAAATCGAACGAGGTCTCCATTACAGTAGAGGTGCCTCAGGATATCTACATCGATCATTTCGATGGCAGTGATGATCATGGCTGGACTCATTCGGGGACCAAAGATGAATGGGAACGCGGTATTCCGGTAACGGGACCTGCCAGCGCCGTTTCTCCGCCGAATGTCTGGGCGACTGATCTCGACAATACGTACGAGAATGGCTCCAACTATTCACTCGTATCTCCAGTCATTGATTTGACCGATGTGTCCGAAGGAACACTTACGTTTAATCATTGGTACGAGATTGAGAGTGGATACGATTACGGATATGTGGAAGTCACCAAGGATGGTGGAACCACATGGTCAGAACTGGGTAAATTTTCACACAGTACAAATGGAAAACAATGGACACCCGTATTTTATGACCTGAATGCACTTACCGGCAATGAAGTTCAATTCCGGTTCCGTCTGACCTCGGACAACAGTGTCGTGAAGACAGGTTGGTTCATTGATGATTTCCGTGTACTGGGAGTTGCTGCGGAGACAGTAACCGAGGACAGTGCGGTTGTGCTTAACAGTGACAAACCGAAACCGTCCTATGATAACCCGTGGTACAAAATTTCACGGACAGACAAAGCGGAATTCAACAAAACGAAACAGCAGCAACCGGAAGTTGAAAAACCAGAAACAGGTTCGGTTAATCCGCAAAGCCTGCCTGCAAGTGCAACGGTAACCGTCCTCGAAACCGGTCGTTCAGTGAAGACGGATTCGGCTACGGGCAAGTATAGCTTCACACACGTAGCTGGTGATTACACGTTAAAAGCGGAGGCATATGGATACTATCCTCGAACTCAGCAGGTAACGATCACAGACGGCAGTGGGGCGAAAGCCAACTTTAATCTGGAGGCAATCCCGCATGGACAGATTGAAGGTGTAGTAACCGATGAGCGGACAGGCCAACCACTGGCTGATGCTTCCGTCCTCGTCGTGGAAGATGCCAAGGTAGGTGAAGTTCGCACAGGTTCAGATGGCAGCTTCGATATTCAGGTATTGGAAGGAAGCTACACTCTATCCATCCGGGCTGCAGATTATTACAGTAAAACCGTCACTGTAACTGTACCTGGTAATGGAACGGCAGAGGCAAATGTTGCCTTGAAACCATTCATCGGTTTCCCTGGGGAAATTGCTTATGATGATGGATCACCAGAGAATGCAAGAGCTTTTGTCGCTGCTGACAATGCCTGGGCGGTTCGAATGACACCAGAGCTGGAAACTGCACAGCTTACAGGCGCATCGTTCCGGTTCTGGAACACCGAATGGCCTGTACCTGGAGGTACAGCGTTCCAATATGCCGTTTATGATGCATCGGGCGCTGGCGGAGCGCCGGGAAGACAGCTGGCTGGACCATTCGATGGTACTGCACTTCGTAACGATCAATGGACAACCGTTGAATTCCCGGAACCAGTGATTGTAACGGGTGACTTCTATATCGTGTATGTACAAAGCGTAGCCGGAACAAGCGCTCCGGGATTGGCTACCGATGAGAATGGTGCGAATGCAGGTCGAAGCTGGCAGCGTGTAGGTGGGGCCTGGAGCACTGCGCCTGCAGAAGAAGGTAACTACATGGTTCGTGCAGTCGTGAGATATCCGGTGAATGCACCGGTAATTACAGCGCCTGCGAACACGTATACGAATCAATCGACCTTTAACGTGTCGGGCACGTCTCCTGCATCCGGAGCTCAGATCAAGCTCTACAACGGCAAGGATCTGGCTGGCACCACAACCGTGACAGATGGGAAGTTCTCATACGGTGTGAAACTCCGCTCAGGAATTAATGCAATTACTGCCGAGGCTGTGGTGGACGGGAAAACAACCGACCGTTCACTTCCCGTCGTCGTCATTCTGGATCAGATCAACCCGCAGTTGACGATTCTCACGCCAGCTCAAGGGGATCGCATCAATGCAGAAGTTGTTCATGTAACGGGTAACGTCGTGGAACAATTCCTCGATAAGGTAACCGTTAACGGGCAAACCGTACAAGTGGGCAAAGACAGAAGCTTCAGTCACCGCGTATTGGTCAATGAAGGCGAGAACACGATTACCATTACAGCAACCGATATCGCTGGAAACAAAACAACCGTAACCCGCACCGTCTACGTGGAAACGGCATTGCCAGAACTTACGAATATTACTCCTGCTGAAGATGTTCGAATCACATCAGGGGAGAGTGTTACCGTTTCATTTGATAGTAAACCTGGTTTGCAGGCATCTTTCCGAATTCAGTTACCGCTGAATCTGAATGACCAAGGTGCAGGAGAGATTCCATTGGTGGAGACCGAACCTGGCCGTTACACAGGCACATACACGACACCTTCATCCCTTGTTCTTGAGGGCGGAGTTATCGTGATTCGTGCTCAGGATGCAGCCGGGAATAAAGTAGAGGCTGAAGCAGCTGGACGATTGTTCGTAAGCGCAGCACAAGAACAATCAGTTCCAGAACCAGATTCGAGCCCAGCAGAAACGGAATCGAGCGAATCTAGTCCACCGTCCACTGAAGGTCTGCAACCATAATTATTCGAAGTGTGACACGGATGATAACTGTGTTTTGAAGATTCAAGCAAGAAGCCGACAAGCCGAAGTATCAGGGCTTGTCGGCTTTTTGTGTATCTCTTTTCGCAACTGACGCCTAAGAGTAGTTCAAGAAACTTGCATATACTGCATGGTTTAGAGCATCAGGATTAATAAAATAAGATCAGAGGAGGAGTGAACTGTGGGAGTTGATGCATCACTGCGATCCCAACCGTTACGAAGTAAATGGCTCAAAACCAAAATATTGCTGAATAACTCGGCTATCAAACCGTTTATCCCCGACACGCAGCGATTTAGCCAATCCAATCTGAAGTCCATGCTGGCCAAATATAGAATGGTATATATCAAACCCGAGATAGGCACCTTTGGAATGGGGGTAATTAAGGCTGAGATGGACAATCATCACCATTTTGCCTACCAGATCCATCAAAAGCGTCTGACCTTCAACAGTTTCGAGTCGTTTCATCGAAGTCTGACCCATTTGATTAAGCATAAAAGCTACCTTATTCAGCGAGGTATTCATCTGCTTCAACATAACAACAGGCGCTTTGATATACGGGTAATGGTCCAATTGAATCCCCAACAGGAATGGGAAGCGACAGGGGTCATCGGCCGACTGGGTCATCCGAAGAAAATCGTGACCAACTACCATAGTGGTGCTAAACCAATGAGCATTCACACTTTACTGAAATCCCATGCTTCCGACAAACGAATCAATGAATTGATCCGGGAGATGAACCGCTTAGGTATCGATATAGCCCGACATATGAGGAAGAAATACACGCGTTTGAAGAGCATTGGGGTGGATATCGGACTTGATCGAAGTCTAACGCCATGGATTATTGAGGTGAATGCCAAGCCAGACCCCTATATTTTCAATCAGTTAAAGGACAAGACGATGTATCGCAAGGTGATTCGATATTACCGTCAGGCTACGATGAAATGAAGGGATTAAAAGTAACTTATGCGACCTGAATGCCTCGAAGACGTATATATCCCTTAAGTCTATATCAGATGGATAGGGAGATGAATGATGAGAACACAAGTGAAAATATTTGAAAATGCAAAACAAAGCATCCATCCGGATGCTTTTTCTTGTGCTCTCATATGACAGAAGGTGAGTTATCTCCTTTCTTCACATTAATGATATAACATGATATATTAGGATGTAGAACATGAGAAGTATGGGTATTTATGGAGGTGCTTGTATTGGGGAAAGACTCGGCATCCAAGCCGATGTATGAACAGATCTTTGAATCCTTGCGAGAACGGATACAGCTTCATCAATATCAAGTGGGTGAGCGTGTTCCTTCAGAAAAGGAATTATGTGATGAATTCGGAGTTAGCCGGATTACGACTAAAAAAGCGCTTGAGATGTTGGCGAATGAACAATTGATTGTTCGTCAGCCAGGACGGGGTTCTTTTGTAGCGGATGCGGCAGATGTGTTACAGGAGAGACCTAACAGACCTGCTCAGCGAGCTTCTGTTAAACATCCGGAGAGGAAGCTGCTCATTGGTTTGGTCATTACCAATTTCAGTGACATGTATGGTACAGAGCTGTTATATGGGATGGAAGAAGCTTCACGAGAGCACGATTGTTTCCTCGTACTTAGACGTTCCTTCGGGATTCCCGAGCAGGAGGAACAGAGCATTCAGGAACTGTTGGAAATGGGTGTGGACGGATTAATTATCTTCCCGGCACAGGGTGAATACTTCAGCGATGAGATTCTTAAACTGGTCGTTAACAAATTCCCGTTTGTCCTGATTGATCGGTACTTGAAAGGCATTCCAGCTTCATCTGTCAGTACGGATAACGTAGGAGCGGCGCGAGAAGGGATGAATTATCTGTTCAACCTCGGTCACCGACATATCGCCTTTCTGACACAGCCTCCGGCGAATACCACACCGATCGAAGAACGAATTGAAGGGATTATTGAGGCTCATCATGATCAAGGGGTGTTGGTGAACAGGGAACTGTGGTTAGAATCTTTTCTTTCGGCACTTCCCAGTGTGTTTGATCCTCAAGTTGAGGTTCGCGATGTGGAGACGTTGGTGGAACATTTACAGAAATATCCGCAGATTACCGCACTCTTTGCTGCGGAGTACCGTATTGCTTTACTTGCAGAACAGGCAGCAGGTCGGCTTGGCCTGAAGATTCCGGAGGATTTGTCCATCATTTGCTTTGACAGTCCGAACGCTGCCGAAGGAAGTCGTGTAACACATATGAGACAAAGCCAGTTTGATATGGGGAAACAAGCATTTGAGATGGTGCTTCAAAGTATGCAGAACAACGAAATTGCAGTGAACAGAGTCATTCTGCCTGCCCGCTTGGTGAAGGGGAAATCGACGAGTACGGTGAAACAAAAGGGTTAATTTTAGATGCTAATATTTAATTGTGTTCAAGAAGGGACTTCGTGTAAACGAGGTCTCTTTTTTGTGCGGATAAAAAGGGGATAATTGTTTTAAATGGTATACTATTTGGTGTTTTTAAATAAAGACAACATGCTAATATACAAATAAATATATTGACATAACATTATATTCGTTTTAGGATGATGAAAGCGGTTAACAAATTGGATTACATAAGGAGGACAACATGCTTACACCCAGAAATGATCAAGAAATTTCCCCCTCGATATATGACATGATTGATCAGGTTAACAAACGTATGCCGGATTATCCGGAACTTAACCAAATGTTCAAAAATTGTTTTACCAATACGATGCTGACCACGATTCAGCGCAAAGAAGATGGAACGACTTTTGTGATCACGGGAGATATTCCTGCCATGTGGTTACGTGATTCTGCCGCTCAGGTCAGACCTTATCTGGTTCTCGCTTCAGAGGATGAAGATATCGCCGACATGATCGCTGGACTGGTTGAACGTCAACTGAATTATATTCTCCTGGACCCTTATGCAAACGCTTTTAATGAGACGGAGAGTGGAAAAGGACATCAGCAAGACCTGACGCAGATGAATGATTGGATCTGGGAACGGAAGTATGAGATCGACTCTCTGGCTTACCCGATCCAGCTCAGTTACCTCTTGTGGAAGAACACGGGCAGAACAACTCAATTCAACGATACGTTCCGCAAAGCAGCCAAGGGCATCATGCAGTTATGGCAAGTGGAGCAGCATCATGAGACGAAATCACCATACACGTTCCAACGTCTGGATGCTCCCGAAACCGATACGCTCAGCCGAGAGGGACGAGGCACTGAAACAGCCTATACAGGCATGACCTGGTCTGGATTCCGTCCCAGCGACGATCGCTGCGAATATGGTTATCTGATTCCATCCAATATGTTCGCCGTTGTGGCGCTTCGATATCTACAGGAAATTGCTGAAACTGTGTTCAAGGATGAATCACTGGCAGCGAGTGCTAAGGAGTTGGAGGAACAGATCAACAAAGGTATTCAGGATTATGGCACCGTTGAACATCCGGAATATGGAACCATATATGCGTACGAAACGGATGGGAAGGGCAATTACAATCTGATGGATGATGCCAATGTGCCGAGCCTGCTGTCTTTACCTTATCTCGGATATGTGGAGGAGAACGACGAGGTGTATCAGAATACACGCCGTTTCATTCTTTCCTCGCACAACCCGTATTTTTATGAGGGAACAGCAGCAGCTGGAATTGGTAGTCCGCATACACCTGAGGGGTATATCTGGCATATCGCTTTATCGATGCAGGGGCTGACTACAGAGGATCGCAACGAAAAATTAAGATTACTCCAGCTCATCCTTAAGACGGATGCGGATACCGGACTGACCCATGAAGGCTTTTCGGCCAACAATCCAGATGAATATACACGTCCTTGGTTTTCTTGGTCCAACATGCTCTTTAGTGAACTGATTATGGATTATTGCGGATTTCGCGTTCAGAAATAGATAGGAAAGTAAGACATAGCCTGCGGTACATCATAACGTTCGGAGTTCGTTGAATTCCGACAAGAGGAGAGCGAATCATGAGAAAAATATCATTGAAAATGCCGGTAGCAGCAGTTATGACATCCTTGCTCATTCTTACTACAGCCTGTTCGGGTGGAAGTTCAAGTACAGGCACAACCAGTGATGGCAAGAAGGAAGTAACCGTATCGTTCCGTTCTTCAGGATCTGAAGATACACTTACGAAATTCTTCCAATCAGGCTTGGTGGATCAATTCGAAAAGGAAAACCCGGATATCAAAATCAACATTGCGCCTGTATTGGCAAGTGAGGGTGATTATACGTCCAAAATGGTTTTGCAGATGAAATCCCCGGATACGGCACCTGATGTCATTGCCGAAGATACATCCATCATCAAATCCGATGCTGCTGCGGGATATCTGGAGCCGCTGGATACACAGGTTCAGGGATGGTCCGATTGGGAAGAACATATCATCGACAACCTGAAGGCAGGGGTTACCGGTGAAGACGGCAAGGTGTATGGAGTTCCGGCTACCTCGGATACACGCGGGATCTGGTACAACAAAGAACTGTTTCAACAGGCGGGTCTTGAAGTTCCATTCAAACCTGCAAGCTGGGCAGAAGTACTCGAAGCAGCACGTACGATCAAGCAAAAACTGCCAGGTGTGACGCCGCTTAATATGATCGTGGGCAAAGCAAACGGTGAAGGTGTTACCATGCAAACGCTGGAAATGCTGCTCTATGGTACGGCGGATACGCTGTATAACGACACCAGCAAGAAATGGGTAGTTAACAGCCCGGGCCTTCTGGATTCCTTCAAATTCATAGATCAAGTGTTTAACACGGATAAAACAGGTCCGACCATGCAGGTTGCCCTCAATGGACAAGCTGGCAGTATTGCATTCCAGCAACAGTTCCCGCAAGACAAATTGGCGATGGCTGTAGATGGTAGTTGGGCAGGTTCGACATGGGCGGAGAACGGTGCTGCTCCAATCGCCAACGTTGAAGAGAAAATAGGCTTTGCACCATTCCCGACACAAAATGGGGAAGAACCTGGAGCAACTACGATGTCTGGAGGATGGGCTTGGTCTGTTCCTGCACAGGCGAAGAATAAGGAAGCAGCTTGGAAATTTATCGAGTTTCTGATGAATAAGGAAAATGCGACTGCACGCGTAGTAGCGGAAGGCAGCCTCAGTCCGCGTAATGATTCCACAGTAGTTGAAGGTTATACGGATCGTCCATATACCAAAGAAGCACAGGAACTCTTGAATGTGGCGCACTTCCGTCCGGCGAACGATCAGTATGCAGCGGTATCCGCACAATTGCAAAGCATTGTTGAGAGTATTGCCTCTGGCAAGCTGACACCGGAAGAGGGAGTTACACAATTGAAGGACAACGTATCCCGTTCCCTTGGCGCGGACAGCATCGAAGAGAAATAAGGATATCGATATATTCGGAGGGGGAGGCACAATCTCCCCTTTTTCCGGTTCGAATGGAGAGTGACTTATGAAAAGGAAAGCACCAGGCTCATTTCTGTTTCTAATGCCTTCCGTACTGTTATTACTTGTGTTTTTCATTGTTCCCATCATTCTGACGATCTGCTTTGCCTTTACGAATATGGCTCTAACCGGTGCGGCAGCCAAGAGTTTGGAGTTTGTCGGATTCCAGAATTTCATTAATATGTTCCATGATCCGGACTTCCGGATTAGTGTCTGGCGCACGATGGTCTTTCTCATCTTCTCCGCAGTGATTGGTCAGGTGTTGCTTGGATTCATTCTAGCCCTTCTAATGAAAGAGAAAAATGTGACGTTCCGCCGGGTCATCGGAATCATCGTCATTGCCGGTTGGGTGACACCCGAGATTGTCGTGGCATTCTGTATGGTGGCCTTTTTCAGTGACAATGGTTCATTGAATCAGATCCTCGGCTGGTTTGGAGCGAATCCAGTCTCCTGGTTGTTCAGTTTCCCTATGGTGAGTGTCATTATCGCGAATATCTGGCACGGCACAGCCTTTTCGATGATGGTCTATCAGTCGGCACTGGATGATATCCCGAAGGAAGTCGAAGAAGCTGCGATTATTGACAGTGCAACCGGGTTCCAGATTGTCAGACACATTACGATTCCAATGGTAAAAGGGTCCATCGTGACCAACATGATGTTGGTTACCCTACAGACACTGGGTGTTTTCACGCTGATCTATACGATGACCGGTGGTGGCCCGGGTACTTCAACACAAACCTTGCCGATCTTCATGTACAACCAGGCCTTTGTGAACTATCAATTTGGATACGGCACAGCCATATCTCTGGTGCTGTTGTTCATCGGTATTATCGCCAGCCTGTTCTACATGCGATCCATGAAAGTGAAAGTGTAACCATGAAGGAGGTTCGATCCCTATGGTCAAACATGGGCTTCAACGCAAAATCCAGTACGGGATTCTAGTCTTTCTAGGGCTCTGTTTTTTATTGCCGCTGCTCTGGATCATTCTGGCTTCATTCGACCCAAACGCGCAACAGGGCATCAAAATGCCCAGTACCTGGACCATTCAAAATTTCAAGGATGTGCTCGGGGATTCGAGCAATCTTCGTTCATTCGGTGTAGGCCTGATTCTGTCGGGAGGGCAAGCGATATTGGTTGTTCTGGTATCGGTTCTTGCTGCTTATCCTTTATCCCGTTATGAAATGAGATTCAAAAAAAGCTTCCTGTTATCCATTTTGTTCATGACAGCTCTTCCGATTACTGCCGTGATGGTTCCGGTATTTCAAATGTTTCTGTTCTTCAAAATGCAAAACTCCATCATCGCCACGATGCTGTTCCTGACCGCATCATCACTTCCTTACGGCATCTGGATGATGAAAAACTTCATGGATTCGGTGCCCATTGATCTGGAAGAATCGGCATGGATCGACGGAGCGTCCGTCTGGAATGGTTTGAGACGAATCGTGGCTCCGCTGATGTTGCCTGGTATTGCAACGATAGCGATATTTACCTTTTCGGGAAGTTGGGGCAACTTCTTCGTACCATACATCCTGCTCCAGACACCGGAGAAACTTCCGGCATCGGTCACGATTTATCAATTCTTTGGCAGCCACGGTATGGTTGAATACGGCAGATTGGCTGCATTTTCACTACTTTATACAATGCCTTCGGTTGTGCTATATATCTTCTCCCAGCGTTACATGTCCAAAGGCTTCAGCATGGGTGGGGCAACCAAAGGTTAAAGACAGGAGGTACGCAACATGACAACCAAAAAGACGGCACATCTTATCTCGCATACCCATTGGGACCGCGAATGGTATATGCCTTATGAACACCATCATGTACTGCTCATTGAGCTGATGGATAAACTGCTGGACACGCTTGATCAGGACCCCGAATATCGCTATTTCCATCTGGATGGGCAGACGATTATTCGTGAAGATTATTTGCAGGTTCGGCCCGAACAGCAGGAGAGACTCGACCGCTATATTCGTGAAGGACGAATTCATTTTGGTCCATGGTATGTGTTACAGGATGAGTTTCTGACCAGCAGCGAGGCCAACTTGCGTAATCTGCTCATCGGTCATCGTGATGCTCGACCTTTGGGTGTGATATCCAAGACGGGATACTTCCCAGACTCGTTCGGAAATATGGGACAGGCACCGCAGATCCTGCAACAGGCGGACATTCATAACGCGATCTTTGGACGCGGGGTGAAGCCTACCGGATTCAATAATGCGGTGGTTGATGCAGACAGTTATGAATCTCCCTATTCCGAGATGATCTGGCGTTCGCCGGATGGTTCGGAAGTGCTCGGCATTTTGTTCGCGAATTGGTACTGCAATGGGATGGAAGTTCCGGTTGATCCGGAGAAAGCCCGAGTATATTGGGATAAAAACCTGGCGGATGCCGAGAAGTTCGCCTCGACTCCACATCTGTTGTTCATGAATGGTTGTGATCATCAGCCGATCCAGACGGATCTGCCCGAAGCTTTACGTACGGCAGCTACCTTGTACTCTGATGTGGAATTTATTCACTCCAATTTTGACGATTACATTGAGGCGGTTACCAAGGATGTCCCTGAGCATCTGGCGACTATTGAGGGCGAGCTTCGCAGTCAGCACACGGATGGTTGGGGAACACTGGTGAATACGGCATCCGCACGGGTTTATCTGAAACAGTTGAATCAGCAAGGGCAGACGCTGCTTGAAAAAGTAGCCGAACCGCTTGCTGCCATGGCGCATATAGTCGGGGTAAAAGAGTATCCGCACCATCTGTTGACACATGCATGGAAGATGCTGATGCAGAACCACCCACATGATAGCATCTGCGGATGCAGTGTCGATGAGGTTCACCGTGAGATGGTGACCCGCTTCGCCAAGAGCAGACAGCTTGCAGAGAAATTGGTTTCCCAGAGCGCGCAGGCGATTGCTGAGTCCATTCATGTGCAACCTGCTGAGGCTTGGGGAGAGGAAGCGGTGCTGTTCACTGTGTTCAACACGAGTGGATGGAATCGAAATGGAATCATCGAGATGGACCTGATTGTGGACAAAGCATTTTTCCCAGAAGGTCCTAATCCTCAGGCGCTTGCGCAGAAGATGGAAAAAGACGCACTGCCAGTGTATCAGCTGGTCGATTCGGATGGACGTACGTATTCGGCGGAAATTAAGGATATGGGTGCACATTTCGGCTATGAACTTCCGAAGGATCGTTTCCGACAGCCTTATATGGCTCGTAAAGTAAGAGTGACTTTCCAAGCGGTGGATGTACCTTCGCTGGGTTATAAGACGTATGCTCTCATTCCAGTTCAGAAGCAAGCAGAGATTGCTGAATTGCCCGATACGATGAGCGAACACATCCTGGTTCAAGGCATGATGATGGAGAACGGTCAATTAAGAGTGACGGTTGAAGAGAATGGTACGGCTACAATTGAAGATAAGGTCTCTGGTGCTATATACAGGGGATTGAACTCATATGAGAATACCGGTGATATCGGCAATGAATACGTCTATCGTCAACCTGAGGGAGAAACGACGCTGACCACGGAGCATCTGAAGGCAGACCTGCGGATCGTGGAGAAGTCTCCGTATCGGGTGGTCATGGAGAGTGTATTACGCTGGGATATTCCGGCTGGAGCAGATGAACTGTTCGAGCTGGAGAAGCGCCAAATGGTTCCTTTTACAGAACGGAAGGCGCAGCGAGCCCCGAACACCGTTCCGCTTGTGATTACGACAACGTATACGTTGGAAGCAGGCAGTAATATGGTCAAGGTAAAATCTGACTTTAACAATCAGGCCAAGGATCATCGACTGCGTGCACTCTTTCCATCAGGACTGGTGACAGACGATCATTATGCGGATTCCATCTTTGAAATCGCCAAACGTTCCAATACACCGGCCAAAGAATGGGTGAATCCGAGTAATGCGCAGCATCAGCAGGCATTTGTACATGTGACCGATGGTGATCATGGCTTGATGATTGCGAACAAAGGGCTGAATGAATACGAGATTTTACAGCATGAAGAGGGCAGTACGATTGCAGTTACGCTACTACGTGCCTCTTCGGAACTGGGAGATTGGGGTGTGTTTGAAACACCGGAAGCTCAGTGTCTGGGACCACAGAGCGTGGAATATGCAATTATTCCATTTGCAGGTGATGCTGCGCAGTCAGGTGCATGTGCGTCTGCATATGCGTATCCGATTCCGTGGACGACTGTGCAGCTAGGAGCACTTGCGTATACATTTGAGCAAGAAGGTCATGCTGGAGCTGATGGGCACAAGGTTGAACTACCTCTATCGAAGCAATGGCTGGCGTGGAATGCACAAGGTTCGACACTAGCCTTCTCCACATTGAAGATCGCAGAAGAAACCGGAGATTTGATTGCTCGCTGGTATAATTTGAACTCCGAACCCGTTGAATTGAACGTGCAAACTGGATTCGAATGTGCTTCCGTCTATGAGAGCGATGTGCTGGAACGGGTTAAGGACATGTTGCAGGGTCAAAGCCAAACGGTAACTGGGTACAAAATCGTTACACAAGGGTACACGTTACATTGAGTTGATATTTGAACATCATAACTATAGAGACCTCCTGTTCACGGTAGTGTGGACAGGAGGTTTTTGGTAGTCAAAATATTGTCTTATTGAAGGCTATAACGGCTTTATCACTCCCTATAAGTTCTTTTTATCCAATAAAATAATTAATTTCCAAGATAGAAAAATGTGGTATTATTGTGCTATTCAGTATATTTTGTGATGATTGATCAATAAACGAGTATCCTATTTGAAATGAATGATTCCGGTGAATATTCATACATAATCTAATAAGTCTGTCTTTGTTTAGGGATGGAGATGGGTGACTCATTCAGGTTCACTAAGTGTGATCTATTTGTGGTAAGAGGGGGTTCATTTTAGTGAAAAAAATGAGCTGGATTGCTTTGTTTTTAGTCCTAATTTTGTGCTTTGTTTCGATGTACTCACTATATTCTCATATGAATAATAAATGGCTAGTTAGTCCTCCAAACTATGTAATACTAATTCTTTCTATTTTAGGACTGGCTCTAGCTTTACTTGGCTTCAAAGATAAATCGAACAAGTCTACTAAAGTAAGAAGTTGGATCTCGATGGCTCTCTCTGTAGTATTAATCTTCATACTTATTGGTGCTTTGTCATTTACATCGATGTTTTCAGGATCAAAAGAATTACTTACGACTACGCATTCACCAGATAAACACTATACAATAAATTTCTATAAAACTGACGCTGGAGCCATGGGATCGTTTGGAGTTGTGGGGGAATTGAAAGGACCTCTTTGGTTTAAAAGAGTATTTTACTATGAGCGAAAAACAGATCAGGTAGACTTGGAATGGGTCGATAACCACACAATTTCAATTAATGATCAAAAAGTTAATTTATTATACGGTGAAACTGTACGCCGTAGCCCTTAAACTTATAAAGTTTTCTTTGAAAGTAACTGATATCTAAAGTGAAATTCTTTTGCGGAGTTTCGCTTTTTTTGCGTTTCGATAAAAAGTTGAAGAGAAGTGCTCATCATCAGATGAGTATAGCTCATATAAGTCGATACCCGCTGAAGATACGATAAGGGATTGAACTGAATGATTTTAAAAGAAGATAAACATGTCGCGATTTTATACATTTATTGTCGTGAGTTTCTATTAAAAATAGATTAAGTCTGTGATAACTTATAGATAAATGTCAGAATATTATATAAGATGATTGTAACATTTACACGCAAACGAAGAGTGCAGAACCGATCTGTAGAAGCGAAGCGTTCACCTAAAAGCTTTCTGAAAGAAAGCTACATCGGAAGCATACGCTTTCCCCGGATTTTCTCCATTAAGAAAGGATTCAAAAAATACGGGGATAACAGTGATCGGAAGATGGTACTGCAATCGGAGTGGCTGAGTGTAAATTTTACAGGTTCAACTTATATCCTATGGAGGTAAGACAACCGTGACCATTCGAATTGGAAAAATTAGCATGTGGCATGTTCATGCATGGGACTACATCAAGCAGGCACAGGAACATGAGGACACGGACATCGTAGCCGTGTGGGATGAAGATGCCAAGCGGGGACAGGAAGCCGCTGAACGCTTAAACGTACCATACTATGCTTCACTCGAAGATATGCTGGCCAAGGATGACATCGATGCCGTTATTGTAGATGCGCCAACCTGCATCCATGAAGAAGTGATCACCGCTGCTGCAAAAGCAGGTAAACACATCTTCACGGAGAAGGTTATTGCGTCGACACAGGCGGAATCCAACAGAATCCTTGATGAGGTGAAGGCAAACAAGGTCAAGATGACAGTCTCCTTGCCACGTCTGAATGCAGGATATACGTTAACGATTCAGGATGTGCTTAACCAGGGATTACTTGGTAAAGTGACTTATGTTAGAGCACGTTTATCGCATGATGGAGCGATTTCCAACTGGTTGCCTGAACACTTCTATGATCTGAAGGATTGTCAGGGCGGTGCGCTGATTGATCTGGGTTGCCATCCAATGTATCTGGCCAAACTGTTTTTGGGTCAGGAAGTAACAGCGGTTAATGCGAACTTCGGATATATTACAGGCAAAGAAGTGGAAGATAATGCGGTCGCAACCTTGTTCACGGATTCTGGAGCAGTCGGCGTTGTCGAAGCCGGTTTTGTGAACAGCCATTCTCCATTTACGATTGAGGTTCATGGTACGGAAGGTACGCTTCTGTACGGAACACCCGAAGAAAAGCTATTGATTCGTACGAAAGCAGCACAGGGACAATATGATGACTGGACTGAACTTCCTTTGGCAGATCAAAGAGAAAGCGCATTCAATCAATGGGTCGCACATATACAAAATGATACGGATGCAACTGAAAACGTGCAGATCGCTATGGAGCTGACCCGGTTGATGGAAGCTGCGAATCTCTCGGCCAAGGAAGGGCGCAGAATCGCTCTGAATGAGTTGAAGGCTTAAGTTTTATTAAGGAGGTATGCACTCTTGAGCCTGTATCCTTATGAGAAAATGCTTGAACGGCAGGATCTCCTGGAGAGACTGGATATTTCAATGGTATGGGGACATTATGAGATTCGTGTGATGCGATTTCATCTGACTTCATTTCCAGCGGGCCGAGTTGTGGATTTCCATAATCATGCGGAGTTCGAGTTTCATTTTATCCCCAGAGGGAAAGGCAAAGTCATTCTAGATGAACAGACACATGCACTCTCTGAAGGTATGCTTTATTTGACTGGACCGGGTGTCGTTCATTATCAGGAGGCGGATGCCAAAGAGGATATGGATGAACTATGTCTTCATGTGGATATCGTTCACAAGCCAAGAGAGCATGTCGATCCCTGGGAAGCAGCAGAATCAGAGGAAACGATTGAAAAGCTGAGAACGCTTCCGCTTACTCCGGTGAATGATTATCATCGGGCAATGCATTGCTTTTTGGAAGCCTATGAGGCATGTGATCAGAAATTGTTAGGTTATTATACGTCGATCAAGCAACTGGTTATCAGCATATTACTCAAAACCGTGCGAGCATACGACACCGGGGGGGATCGACCGGAAGCCCCTGTCCGGGATATGTCGGTGTATCGCTATGAGTATGCAGTGCAGTATATGGAGGCGAATCATCCTACAGTGGTCACGCTGGAACATGTAGCGGAGAAACTTCATATCAGCAGCAGACAATTGCAGCGAATCTTCTATCAAGTACAGCCGGAGATGCCGTTCAGCCGCGTACTGGAGGATATTCGTCTGCGCGCCGTGTGCCGCAATCTGGAGGAAAGTAATGTATCCATTGAACAGATCGCTCTCGCTTCAGGCTTCAATAATGCCAACTATTTGCATGCTGTATTTCGCAAACGTCTGGGGATGACCCCGTCGGCTTTTCGTAAAATGAAACAACCAATACTTAAGTGAGGGTGAATATATATGAGTAAAGTATATCGTATCGGAATTATTGGCTGTGGTGGAATCGCGAATGGTAAACATCTGCCGAGTCTGAGTAAACTAGATAATGTTGAACTGGTGGCTTTCTGCGATATCGTTCAGGAACGTGCAGATGAAGCCAAGCAGAAATATGGCTCAACTGATGCTGAAGTCTACACGGATTATCAGGAATTGCTTAAGGATGCGTCTTTGGATATTGTGCATGTACTTACGCCGAATATTTCTCATGCCGAGATTTCCATTGCTGCCCTGGAGGCAGGCAAACATGTCATGTGTGAGAAGCCAATGGCGAAGACATCTGCTGAAGCACAACTCATGCTGGAAGCGGCAGAACGTACCGGCAAGAAACTGACGATTGGGTATAATAATCGTTTCAGAGAAGACAGTCAGTATTTGAAGAAGCTGTGCGAAGCTGGTGAACTGGGTAATATTTATTTTGCCAAAGCACATGCGATTAGACGTAGAGCAGTACCAACTTGGGGTGTTTTCCTGGATGAGGAGAAACAAGGTGGCGGTCCATTGATTGATATTGGTACGCACGCACTCGATCTGACGCTCTGGATGATGGATAACTATCAACCGAAGGTTGTTCTCGGCACGACTTATCATGAGCTTTCACAACGTGAAAATGCGGCCAATGCCTGGGGCCCGTGGGACCCGAAACAATTCTCGGTAGAGGACTCGGCCTTCGGCATGATTGTGATGGAGAATGGGGCAACGATTATGCTTGAATCCAGCTGGGCGCTGAACTCACTGGATGTGGATGAGGCCAAATGTAGCTTGAGCGGCAGCGAAGCGGGTGCGGATATGAAGAACGGACTGCGCATCAATGGCGAGAAATTCAGCCGTCTATATACCAACGAGATTGAACTGAGTGCTGGCGGAGTAGCTTTCTACGATGGTAAGAGCGAGAGCGCACCGGATGTCGAGATGAGAAAGTGGATTGAGGCGATTGAGAACGATCAGGAGCCGGTGGTTACACCAAAACAAGCGCTAGTTGTATCTCAAATTCTGGAAGCACTCTATGAATCTGCTCGCACAGGGAAGGCTGTATATCTGAATAACGCTAGCGAAGCATAGAACAGAACAGAAAAAAGGATAGATTAGATTGGATTGGATTAGATTACAGAACCCTTTGTCCCGTTATTGGGGACAGAGGGTTTTTGGTGTTATGGATACTAGCTATTGGTCCATACCATACTCTATTTCAGCACATATGATGAGAGAAAAATGAGCTGAAAAGAGGGTATGTCTTGACTAAACAAAAAACGGGTCACGGTGTTTCCATTGTTGTGTGTACCAATCGACCGCAATTTTTTGACAACATTCTGCAAAATTACAGTCGCCAGCGTTATCAAAGCAAAGAGCTGATCATTGTCCTGAATCATGACAGTATGAATCTGGCATTATATCAAAACCGGGTTCGAAAATATGCGAATGTTCATGTATATAAAATTCCGGAGAGCATTTCGCTAGGACAAAGCCTGAACGCCGGAATAACCAGGGCTCGCTTTTCAATGATTGCCAAATTTGATGATGATGACTACTACTCGCCGTATTATTTAACAGAACAGGTGAGAGAACTTAAACGGACCAAAAGTGATATTGTGGGCAAACATTCGTGTCTCGTCTATTTGGGCGCGTCCAAGACATTGTTGGTCAGATCTCCCTCAGAAAAGAATAAACCGGTTGAATTCGTACAAGGCGGAACCTTGCTGTTCAAAAGAGAGGTTTTGAAAAAAGTCCGCTTCACGGACCGTTCTATTGGGGAAGATGTAACCTTCCTCAGACAATGCAGAAAGAGAGGATTCAAAGCGTACGCGACCTCTCCTTACAATTATGTTTATCACCGCAGACAGAACAAAAAAAGTCATACCTGGAGAGCAGATGACAGCTTTTACCTGGAGGGAAGCACAAAACTTGCAGTTACGGAGGATTTCAGACCCTATGCTAATAAGAAGTTGTAGAGGACAGAAGGTTGTTCTATCATCGTAGTGGTCTATGTAGATAATTTCAATTTGAATTGATAATTACCATGAGTGCCGCCAAATAACGAAGGATAAGATGCTTCTGCCGAGTGCAGATGCATCTTTTTTCTTGCCCAGTTTGTGCCAAAATGGTTCAATTTGGAGGTCGTGAAAAAAAGTTTTATGAATTTACTTGAAAAAAAGTATTGCATATAAGTTTAGTCGGAATTATATTAATGGTATAAGGTCTAGACCATATACAGATCGGAGTGTTTAGATGTCCAGTACGTTTTCATTTCGTTTTGAGAAAGTATCCACCAAAAAGGTTAGTGAATTCATTAGAGAACAACTGGAAGAAGCCATTATTTTGAAAGAATTAATGAGTGAAGAACAACTTCCGGCCGAGCGAGATCTGGCAGAGATTTTTAACGTAAGCCGCATTACTGTTCGCGAGGCACTCTCTTCACTGGAAGACAAAGGGTTGATTGAAAAACGGGTGGGTGCCAAAGGCGGTACGTTTGTATTGCCTCTGACAGCCAATTCGCATAAGCGCACGAGAGAAGAAATTAAACGAGATTGGTCACAGATGCTGAAGGTGTTTGAATTTCGAACCATCATCGAGCCAGAGGGAGCTTTCCTGGCTGCTGAGCGGATCACCGCAGGCGAACTGGAGCTGCTTGAAGGCTATATGGAACAAAGTATTGAGCCAGAGTGTACAAGGGAATGGTTCAGGGCGCTGGATGTGAAATTTCATCTGACCATCGCCAAAGCGTCTGGCAATCCGTATTGCGAGAGAGCCGTCAGACAGATTCGGACCAAAATTAATCCGGCGCTGGACTTGATGCCTTATGATGACCGGATACGTTCCGTCAATCACGGTGTACATATGGAGATTCTTCAAGCACTGAAAGCACATGACAGCATCAAGTCCCGGGAGACGATGAAAAGACATATCGAATTCTCGGCTGACGCGATCTATGCCCGTTTGGTTTCTGAATCGGATGAAAATGAAGGGAATGACAGCGAATGAATCGTTCAGAACTAATACTGCTGGCTCAGCCACTGCAAGCTCAGTTAAGCGCTTGGCGCAGAGATTTACATCAGCATCCGGAAATCGGTTATGAGGAGCATCGCACATCCTCCATCGTAGCCGAGCATTTGGAAAGCCTGGGACTCGAAGTTACACGCAATGTCGGAAAGACCGGGGTTACAGGCCTGCTTCGCGGAGAGACTGATGGACCAACCTTTGCCTTGCGCGCAGACATGGATGCCCTGCCAATTCAGGATCAGAAAGCTGTGGAATACCGCTCGCAAGTAGAAGGTAAAGCGCATCTGTGTGGACATGACGCTCACACCTCCATCCTGATGGGAGCAGCTCAGCTGCTCACTGGCCTTGGAAGACCGAAATCAGGCAATATCAAATTCATCTTCCAGCCAGCAGAAGAGGGACTTGCAGGTGCAAGAGCCATGATCCAGGATGGTGTTCTGGAGAATCCGAAGGTCGATGCAATAGCAGGGTTACACATGACACCTGGACAGGACACGGGAACCTTGGGCGTAAGTCAGGGCGTTGCCTTCGCGTCAGCGGATCCCTTGATTATCAAGGTGTTCGGCAAGGGTGGCCACGCAGCTCGTCCGCATGAGGGCATTGACGCGATTGCGGTATCCGCTCAGGTCATCACCGCATTGCAAAATATCGTCAGTCGGATGGTCGATCCACTTGAGCCCGCAGTAGTTACGATTGGCAAAATCACGGGAGGTTATATGGGAACAGCCATCGCCCCGGAAGTGGAGATGATCGGTACGGTTCGTACACTCTCACCTGCCATTCGTGAACGGATGCCAGCTTTGATCGAGCAGGTTGTTAAAGGGGTCTGCGATTCTTTCGGAGCAGGATGCGAGGTCGTCTACGGCGATGGTTACCCTGTTGTTGTGAATGATCTCGGCATGGTTGACCTGCTAACAGAGACTTGTGATCGGGTTAATGCGCAGAAGGGATGGAGCTATATCAAACCTTCCACAGGGGGCGAGGATTTCGCGTTTTATTGTGAACAGATTCCGGGTGTGTTTTTCAGACTAGGATCTGGTAATGATGAGGAACGTACTCGCTATCCACTCCACCATCCCATGTTTGATCTCGATGAGACAGCGATGCCTTATGGTGTGGGCATGTTGTCTGCAGTAGCACTTGAATTTTTGGCAAGGAATACAACTTCTGAGGGGGAGCAATCACAATGAAAAAAAGACAATGGACTGGCTTGTGGATCACGTTACTGGCAATCGTAATGGTTCTAAGCGCATGCGGAGGAAAAACGACAAGCACGAATGATAGTTCCGCAACAGAAGGAACGGGCAGTGGAAGCGCAAGTACAACACTGACTATAGCTGCAGCTACAGATATCGAGAGTTTCGATCCACACAACAACAATAATACCTCCAGTGAGGCAGTTCTGGTTAACGTTTTCGATTATCTGATCAAAAATGACAGTGAACAGAAAAAAGTTGCGGGACTTGCGACTTCATGGGATCAGGTTGATGATACAACGTGGAGATTCAAGCTGCGTGAAGGTGTGACCTTCCACAACGGCGATCCATTCACTTCAGCAGATGTAAAATACACGCTGGAGCGCGTAGCCAAAGATGAGACACTCAAGCAGTACAGCTATTTCAAAAATATCGTAGAAGTTAAAGCGGTGGATGACTATACCGTAGATATTATCACGGATGGTCCAGATCCATTGCTCCTGAATCGTTTGTCCAAAATGGGAGCAGGCATTCTGCCAGCAAAATATATTGCCGACAACGGGTTTGATGCTTTCCTGAAACAACCGGTAGGCACAGGCCCTTACAAGTTCAGTAAATGGACCAAAGATGATCGTGTGGAACTTGTGAAAAACGAGAACTACTTCGACGGTGAACCCAAATGGAATGAAGTGGTATTCCGCGTTATTCCTGAAGCCTCCACACGTGTATCCGAATTGCTTGCTGGTGGTGTAGATGTTGCGTCTTCCATTCCATCCACTGACATTGCACGGATCGAAGGCGAAGCAGACAAGAAGATTGTCAAAGGGCCAATCCAGCGTGTGCTTCAGTTGATCTTCCGCCAGACAGAAGGCAGTATCACAGCTGATCCAAAAGTTCGTGAAGCAATTGACCTGGCTATCGACAAACAAGGCATTGTGGACAGCATTGCCGGCGGAGCAGGTATCGTAACCCGCACGTCTGTAACTCCGGGCAACTTCGGTGCTGATCCTTCATTGTACAAAACGTCACTCTATGACCAGGAAAAAGCCAAACAGCTCCTGCAAGAAGCTGGCTATGCAGAAGGTGAAGCAGAGATGACCATCTCCGTTTCTGCACAGTACAAAGAACAAGCTGAAGTTGTTGCAGCCATGCTGGAACAAGCCGGATTCAAAATCAATCTGGATGTCCTGGAAGCAAGTGCATTCAGTGAACGTTACAGTTCCAAATCATTCAAAGAAATTTTCATGATCGGTATCGGTAACTCCTTGTTCGATGCTTCGAATAACTACAATCGTTATATGTTGGAAGAAGCAAAAGGCGAGTCGGATTACAACAATCCTGAAGTAGAGAAACTGCTTCAATCTGCATTGGTAAACATGGACCCTGCGTCTCGTGAGAAAGAGTATCAGCAAGTACAGCAGATTTTCTCTGAAGAGCGTCCAGCCGTTTATCTGTACCAAATGGAAGGTGTATATGGAACAAATGCTAAAGTGAACTTCGCGCCGCGCAGTGACGAGATGTTCTATGCTGACGAGATTACACCTGTTGCACAGTAATATCGGGTATAACACCGGTCATTGAAAAGATAGGCCGTGAACGGCAGGGACTGGATAACCATGTTCCTGCCGTTCTTTTTAATAAGGGAGGTGAACAAGGAATGGGCAAATACGTACTTAAGTCATTACTGCAGATCATTCCGGTACTGTTCATTGTTTCATTAATTGTGTTCATTTTGGTTCGAGTCACCGGTGATCCGGTCGCGCTAATGTTGCCTGAAACGGCTACCGCTGAAGATCGTGCTGTTTTGACACAGGCACTTGGTTTGGACCAGCCTTTATATACGCAATACGTGAAGTTTCTGGGCAGTGCAATACAGGGAGACTTTGGTCAATCTTTTCGCTACAATCAGCCTGCATTAGAGCTTGTGTTGGAGAGGTTGCCTGCCAGCTTTGAACTGGCGGTAGCGGCTATGTTTTTTGCCGTGCTAATGGCTGTTCCACTTGGTGTCATTTCAGCTGTCAAACGTAATACATTTACCGATCTCATTATTTCAGGAATATCCGTTATTGGTAAGGCGATGCCGAACTTCTGGATGGGGATTATGCTTATTCTCTTGTTCTCCGTCATGTTGGGTGTATTGCCAGTCTCAGGTCGTGGAGGATTGTCACATCTGATCTTGCCGGCATTCACGCTTGGCGTCGGGCTGGCTGCGCAGATGACCCGGCTGATTCGCTCCAGCATGCTGGAGATTCTGAACCAGGACTATATTCGAACAGCCCGCAGCAAGGGGCTTGGCCGGATGGTTGTCATTGTAAAACATGCTTTTCGCAATGGACTGATTCCGGTCGTGACGATAATGAGTTTGCAGTTTACAAGTCTGATCGGGGGAACCTTGATTACGGAAACGGTATTCTCCTGGCCTGGACTGGGTCAATTGCTGGTCGTTGCAGTCAACACACATGATATGGCGATTGTACAAGCAGCGGTGTTTGTCATTGCGGTTATCGTTGTAGTAATCAACATCTTGACGGATGTAGCCTACAGGCTACTTGATCCGCGCATCAAATACGACTAGAAGGAGGTGCAATCATATGACAGGCAGCAATGAAATGCCAATTCCGGGTACAGAACAGGAACAAGACAATGGGCGTGCACCAACGGGATTTCGTTATATCTGGCAACAACTGATCATCAGCAAGACCGGAATGTTTGGTGCTGTGCTTGTATTGTTGGTTGTGTTAATTGCCATAGGTGCACCTCTACTGACGAGTCATGATCCGGCAGCAGTTAATCCGCTCAACCGTCTTAAACCGCCTGCATGGCTTGAGGGCGGGACGGCTGAATACTGGCTGGGAACAGATAATCTGGGCAGAGACATGTGGAGCCGAATTGTATATGGTGCCCGGGTTTCCTTAATTGTAGGGATGGGTGCGGTGATTGTGTCAGGAATAATTGGCGCCATTCTGGGGCTGGTATCCGGATTCTATGGGAAATGGCTGGATGCCGTCATCATGCGTGTAGGTGATGCATTCATGGCGATTCCGACCATTCTGTTCATGCTCGTTGTGATGGCGATTGTTGGCCCGGGTATTACGACGCTGATCTTTGTGATCGGTGTGACGAACTGGGTTCCATTCACCCGTGTGGTCAGAAGTGAGGTTCTGAGTATCAAAGAGCGTGATTTTGTTCATGCGGCCAGATCGATTGGAGCCAAGAACGGAAGATTGATTCTGAAACACATTCTGCCGAATATCCTTTCATCCTTTATCGTAATCTGCGGTATGAATGTCGGCACGACAATTATTATGGAAGCCTCACTCAGCTTCCTGGGTCTGGGTATCAAACCACCCGATGTGTCCTGGGGAGGCATGCTCAGTGATGGCAGACAATACGTTGCAACAAGCTGGTGGGTCGCTACATTCCCGGGACTAGCCATTACATTTACCGTACTCGGTGTTATTTTCCTTGGAGATTGGCTACGTGATGTGCTTGATCCACGTACGGAGACAACCCATAAATAAACGGAGAAGGGAGCCATGAATATGAACCAAAGACCAATTATGCCGGAGGATCTGCGTCACTATCGTTGGATCAGTCAGCCAGTGATCAGTCGGAACGGACGAGTGGCTTATGTGGAACAGACCATAGATCAGGATAAAAACGAATATAACACACAGATTCGGGGAATCTCCCTCGATGGTGATGAAGATATTGCACTTTCAGATGGCACGAAGGATTCCTCGCCTGCGTGGTCGCCGGATGGGACACAGCTCACATTCATTCGCTCAGAGGATGGGGGGAAAGGACTATGGACGCTCGATACAGATAAAAAAGAGCCTGTCATGCTGATACCTCCCGCACGTAAAATATTGAGTTATATCTGGTCTCCGAATGGGAAGTACATTGCTTTCACCAGTAAAGCTCAATTCGAGGAGCAACAAAATAAGGCTGAAGTGCATCAAGAGTCTGCACCCCTGCTGCGAGGTAAGGTCTTCGAACGAACAACGCCGAAGGCGGAAGGTTCCGGATGGTGGGATGGTCAATACAGCCATTTGTTTGTATATGAGATCGAAAGCGGGAAGATCACGCAGGTGACTTCCGGGCTATGGAATATCAGTGCTCCGACGTGGTCGCCAGATAGCCAGAACCTTTCCTTCATATCCAAGCAAGTGGAGGATGAGGAACTCGATGCGGATCTGCTGCACTTTACCGATGTATACAGCATTCGATTGGGAGAAAGTGATCTCTTCAAAGTGACGGATTCCAGCCTGGCGGTAAGCCAGTTCTCCTATTCACCCGATGGACAACAGTTGATTCTGATCGCGAGTGATCGCAAATACGGAAGTGGGAGTCACAACAGATTATATGCAGTCCCCGTTCATCGAGGTATACCCAGGCCAATCGCACCTCAAGTAGATATGCAGCTTGGTAACGCGGCGCTTGGTGATATGAAGTCAGCAGCTGCTTCTCCTTCTCCACTCACGGATAATAAGCATTCGGAACTTGGTGTATATGTACTTGGGACACAGAACGGGAATGTGGATGTGTATCATATTCAAGATAATGGAGAGTGTAAATCCGTTACGGGCGATGGTGAGAAGGATGTGTATCAGTATACCTTAACATCAGATGGTACGTCGCTTGTTATCGCTGCCTTGACCGCTGAACATCCTGGAGAGTTATACCGCGTGGATATCAACAGTGGTGAAATGTTCAGACTCACCCGCCGAAATGACGAATTCATGGCCGAATTAGCCATAAATGTGCCTGCTCGTGTTGAGTTTACATCTTCAGATGGATGGCCGATTCAAGGTTGGTTAGCCACACCGGCAGTACGTGCATCCAATGGGAAGCTCCCACTGATTTTGCAGATTCATGGCGGACCTCATGCGATGTATACGGGAACATTCAGTCATGAAATGCAGACACTCGCTGCACAAGGGTACGCTGTGTTATGGGTTAATCCTCGTGGAAGTATGGGATACGGTCAGGAGTTTGCCAGAGCATGCCGTGGTGACTTTGCCGGAGGTGATTATCGGGATCTGATGGAAGCTGTTGATTATGCCCTGGCTACCTATGATTTTCTTGATGAATCACGTTTGGGTGTAGCCGGTGGCAGTTATGGTGGAGTGATGACGAATTGGATCGTGGCGCATACCCACCGTTTCAAGGCGGCTGTAACTCAGCGATGCATCTCCAACTGGTTGTCCATGTATGGAACGAGCGATATTGGAATTTCCTATGTCGAAGGAGTCATTGGTGGTAATCCGGCGGAAAACGCTGAATTCCTGTGGTCCCGCTCACCTCTTGCGCATGCACACCACATTGAGACGCCACTTCTGATCATGCACGGAGAGCAGGATTATCGGACACCGATTGCGCAAGCGGAGGAATTATATACCACACTAAAACGATACGGCAAAAAGACCAAACTGATTCGTTATCCGGGCTCCAACCACAGTTTGCTGAAAAGCGGTAAACCTTCACTTCGGATCGATAGCTTCGAACAGGTGAATGCCTGGTTCAATCAGTATCTCGGTAAAGAGGAGGGTGAGGAATGAGTCGGATTCAGCTGTCCATTCCTGTAGGCCTTCTTGTAGAGAATGTTCTGACAAGTGGGGCTCCTGAAGAGGTAATTATTGAATGGTTACAACGTCGAGACTACGCCCAGTTGCTGACTCTGGTTAAGGAATCCGTGATGGATTTTGATGAAAGACTACAGACAGCAGCTGATATCGGAGACGATTGGGAAGAGGCCATACGTAAAGGTTATGAGTTCAAGTTTTTGCATATTAATGGCTTGAAGAGATTGCTCGATTTCCGGTTTGACCGTAAGGTGGATCGGGATTATGTTCAGGAGGATCTGTCACTGAGGTACATACATCTGACTGCACAGGAGATCGAATTGCTGCAATCATTAATTGGTAGACAATGGATCGTGCAAGCAGAAGAAACAGCAGCAGTGGAAGAACACAGCAGAGAGAGCGAGTTATCCTCCCACATTCCTGTCCGTATTCAATTGAAGTTCCCTTAATATGACCAACAAAAGCCGCGATGATCGCGGTTTTTTTGCTATGTACAGGTAGAAATGTGGAGGACTAAATTCAAAAGTTGAAATCGAACTCGAGATGATTTATATTTATATTAAATGATATAACTAACTATCAAAAAATGAAGATAAAGAGGAGGACATGGGATGTCCATTCAAAATGTTCTTGGAAAAATTCAAATATCGGATGATGTGATCTCCAAAATTGTCGGCAAGATCGCGAATACCACCAGTGAGATTTCCTCCATGTCGACAGGACTTGTAGAAGGGATCACCAAAAAGTGGAGTGGGAAAAGTCTGCAAAATGGCATAGCTATCCGCAAGGTAGAATCCAGACTGGAGATTAATTTAAAGGTTGTCGTTCGTTATGGAACGAAAGTGCATGAAGTCTGCAGGGAATTGCAGAACAATGTGAGAGTGCATGTTGAACAGCTGACCGGTTTAACCATTGATACGGTGAACGTGATCGTTGAGGGCATTTCACTGAATCAACCTGATGCGAGGTTTTAGTCCAAATTTAGCTCCCAATACGCTATGAAGCCAAAATGGGTAGCCAAACACTGGGCATGATGATGTGTTATCCCAATAAACCTGCGCTATCCCTGTACAGGATGTCCAAAAAACAGGTGTAATGTTGTCTAATACGAATAGATGAAGGAACTGGAAGGTCCATACACATAAGCCCACATAAGCCCAAGTTAAAGGTGTGGGTTGAAGGGACGCTTTAGGCGTTCCTTTTTTAGTTATCAGATTTTTCTCATAAAAAAAGTAACTTGACTTTCCTTTGTGTTTAAGCAGGTACTTGACAGGGGTGTGGTATAGTATAAAAAGTTCTTTTAATGAAGAAAGACGGATAATCAAACAAGATGGGGTGTAATCGGTGTTTCAATACAAGGATCAGGAATATGATGCAGTACATTTTGAGGGACGTGATCTGCGATACGGAGAACTCATAAGCTGTGTTTTCAAACAATGTACATTCATGAACGCTTCTATGGAGGAAATCGAGACAAGTAACTGTCGATTCATTGAATGTGATTTCAAAGGGGCATCCATGAACGGTTCAATACATACGGAATCAGCATTTGAAAACTGTTCATTTGGGGGTGCGAATCTCTTTGCTTCCAAATTCAGTTCTTGCAAGATGACAGGATCGGACTTTTCAGGTGCGCAAATGGATGGCATTACCCTGAGTCAGGGCGATTGGTCTTATACGAATCTGAGACATACCCGATTAGGCAAACAGGATTTACGAGGAATTCGTTTCTTTGAAGCCGACTTTACAGACACGGATTTCACCAAAGCGGATTTGAGAGACTGTGATCTTACCAGAGTCGTATTGAGCAGAGCTAAGCTACAAGGGGCCGATCTAAGAGGGGCTAATCTGGAAGGAATTGATCTGAAATCACTGGATATCAAAGGCGTACGTTTGGATCGCGAACAAGCCGTTCTGTTTGTACGCTCGTATGGTGCGAAAGTAGATTGAGTTGAACATACACAGCAAGAAGCCGCCTTTAAGGCGGCTTTTTTGACTTTAAAGCGTTCCTATTCAAGAAAATAGGCAGGAAAAAGAGATATAAACAAGAAGTAGTCAACATAAGTTTCAAATAAAAGGAGGCCATCATGACGGTCACATTAATTACTTTTGTTGCTATTATTGTCTTTGGGCTTATAACAGGCACGATCACTACGCTTATGGCATTTAAACTGCTACGTAACAATAAAGAGCAACAGCACCTTCGCAAGAGCATTCTGATGGACGGAATTCCAACAGAAGCAATCATTCATGATATTGTACAGACATCATCCAGTATGGATGGAAGGCCTGGCGTGCGATTGGATTTGACGGTAACCCAAGTTGACGGCCGCACCTTCCCAACAATTGTAGAGACTTATATCCCGATCACACATATTCCCCACTTTCAGAAAGGAAATGTCATTAACGTAAGATACATTGCGATGGGGAATGAACGAAAAGTTGAGGTAGAGGATGCCTACCTTCCGTGAGGTGCCGCATGGTGGTAAGCTTCGGTTATCAGGCATATCAAAAACCATTACCTGAAACAAATCAGGTAATGGTTTTTGACGTTAATTTCAATTGAAAATGGTAACAAGCTGTTTAAGTTTATCGACGGTCAGTAGTTAATCCTCTTCTTTATTTCGTATATACCTCGCTTTGTCTCATGAAATGAATTTCATTATGTTTTAACGCTGTGCTTTTGGGCTCGTTTCAAGCGCACGGCAACCCAGCTCATAATCAGAGCACCAATGAACAGAAATGCGGTCACACCTGCAATGACGACAAAGAAGGATTGGTCAAAAGCAGCAAAGGCGGCATTTGTGAGTGATTCAGCAGACGCGGCAGGCAAGCTTTCGGCGGCAAGAAGTGCTTCATCCAGACTGTCCTTCACATTGGACGGCACATGAATGCCTGCAGGAATCTTCATTGCCAGTGTGTAGAACAAGGTCGACATGCTGCCGATGATCGCAATACCGGATGCTCCGCCCAGCTCATAACCTACTTCCTCAATGGATGCGGCCATACCCGCTTTGTGAGGTGGTGCATAACTCATAATGGAATGTGATGCAGCAGTCATTCCTGAACCAAGACCTGCACCAAGTAGTGCCAAACCGATAATCTGCCCGGTTAACCCAGCATTGAAATACATCAGATACGTCCCCATGCCAAGGGCAGCGATGAAGAGAGAGAAGCTTTTGATATATACAACATCCACACGGTGCATGATAGTCCCCGTAACAGGTCCGGCAATGAGTGCTGCAACAGGTATGGATAGGGTGAATAGTCCAGCCTGAAGCGGTGACATGCCTTCCACAAGCTGAAGTCGCTGAGTGACCATATATTGCACACCCATTTGTGCGAATAAGCCTACCAGTGCGGTTATAAAGCCGGTGCTGAATCTTGGAATTTTGAACAAGGACAGATCCAGAAGCGGGTGGGTACTGTTATTCTGACGGCGAATAAAGATGATAAGGGACAGAACGCCAATCACTGCAGCAAGGATAGCGAGTGTGAGAGATCCTTCGCGTCTTGTGAATTCCTTGATGGAATAGATAATTCCGACCATGGCAATCATGATCTGAATGGAACTGGTGAAATCCCACTTTTTCGACGCATCCCCTTGGTGGTTAGGAATCATTTTCAAGGCGAATACAAACGCGAGAATAGCGATAGGCAGGTTAATCAGAAACACAGAGCCCCACCAGAAATGTTGAAGAAGCAGTCCACCGACAATCGGTCCCAGTCCAGCACCACCTGACGCAATGGAACCCCATATGCCAATCGCCAGTGCGAGCTCTCGTTCATTCGTAAACGTAACTCTGATGATGGACAATGTTGCTGGCATCATCATGGATGCGCCTACGGCAAGAAGAATTCTGCTCATGACCAGCACAGCAGGTACTGGAGAAAAGGCAGCAGCAAGAGAAGCAGCAGAAAAGACGAGCAATCCCAGGGTGAATATTTTTTTATGACCAAGACGGTCTCCGAGTGTTCCCATTGCAGGCAGCAGCCCAGCCATGACAAGGGAGTAACCGTTGAGAATCCATAATTTCTCCGAAGCTGATGCACCGAGATCATGGGTCAAGCTGGGTAGGGCTGTGTACAGGATGGTCATATCCATCACAATGAGTAATAATGCACTTGAGACAATAACAAGAATCATCCAACGTTTGAATTTTGACATGTTTCCCTCCGACAATATGAATAACTTACAATTCCAGACTAAGCTATAGGGTAACCCTATAGTCAAACTTTTCTTTACACACTATAATGAAGCCATCTTGATAGAACTTAGACTACATATGTACATGGTGTAATCTCCAAGAGTACATCATCAAGATTTACGTAGAGGTGTGTAAGCCAGATTACGCAATGGTTTAAAGGTACGAGTGTGGAAGATGTGACCGAGGCTGTACTGCCTTGACCCATGTCGTATTCCATGTTAAGTTTTCTGTATTAAAATGTGAGATTTCCAAGGGGGGATAGAGTAATGACGGAATTAGAGGTTGTGGATGTTTATGTGGACCTGTCAACGAACATGAACAGTGGCATGGTTCACAATATAGCTAATCAGAATCCGGCACTTTGTCCTCCTATGCATAGATCTACTTGGCGCTGAATGGTATATCGCCAGGTTCCTTTATTGTATAAGCGAATCTAAATTCTGATTATGTTCAAATATTAAAGTGAGGGAATCCATGTCATGTTAAATGATCAAATCCCGTTAGTTTACTTTTATATTTCACATAAAAAGGATGATCTGTATGTCTTTAATCAACGTTACCAACCTGACCTTTGCCTATGAAGGCAGTTACGATAACATATTTGAAAATGTAAGCTTCCAGTTGGACTCCGACTGGAAATTGGGTTTTACCGGAAGGAATGGCAGAGGCAAAACGACCTTCCTCAATCTGTTGCTCGGTAAATATGAATACAGTGGACATATCTCTGCGAATGTTAGCTTTGAATATTTTCCTTTCCATGTAGAGAATAAGGGAGCGATGACCCTCGATGTCATCGGCGAGATTCATCCTGACTATCTTCACTGGCAACTTGTGCGAGAGCTGAACTTGTTAAAGGTATCGGAAGATGTTCTATATCGGCCTTTCGATACTTTATCCAATGGAGAACAGACGAAGATCATGCTCGCCGCTTTGTTTCTGAAGGATAATCGGTTTTTGCTCATTGATGAACCTACCAATCATCTTGACCTTCATGCGAGACAACTCGTCAGTAATTATCTTCGCAGCAAGAGCGGGTTTATTCTGGTATCTCACGATCGGGCGTTTCTGGATCACAGCGTAGACCACATCCTTTCAATCAATAAGAATGATATTGAGATTCAGAAAGGTAATTTCTCGGCTTGGTGGGAGAACAAAAGAAGGCAAGATCAGTTCGAACTTGCAAGTAATGAGAAATTAATGAAGGATATCAAACGTTTATCCGATTCAGCCAAACGGACGGGTGGATGGTCGCATGAAGTCGAAAAAACCAAAAACGGAACGAGAAACTCCGGTTCCAAGGTAGATAAAGGATATATTGGACACAAGGCTGCCAAGATGATGAAGCGTTCCAAAAATATTGAACAAAGGCAGCAATCGGCGATTCATGAAAAGTCCAAACTTCTCAAAAATATAGAGAGTGCAGAAGCTCTACAGATTCATCAGCTGGATTTTCACAAGAATGAACTTGTCGAATTGGAACATGTGTCGATAGCATACGGCTCCAATATGGTGTGTAAGGATGTTAACTTCACGGTTGAAAAAGGGGATCGAATTGCCCTGTACGGAAAAAATGGATCTGGCAAATCAAGTATCCTTAAACTGATCTGTGATGAAGATATCTCTTATACGGGTCTTCTACGTAAGGATCATCAGCTCATAATCTCATATGTGTCGCAGGACACGTCTCATCTCGAAGGACATTTGTCCGCATATGCGTTGACGCAAGGGATTGATGAGAGCCTGTTCAAATCGATACTCCGAAAGTTGGATTTTTCCAGACTGCAATTGGAGAAAGATATTTCAACATTTAGCGCAGGCCAAAAAAAGAAAGTGCTCATTGCTAAAAGCCTTAGTGAGAGAGCTCATCTGCACATTTGGGATGAACCACTCAATTTTGTGGATGTCATTTCACGTATGCAGATCGAAGAATTGCTGCTGGAATACTCCCCAACCCTGCTTTTTGTAGAGCATGACAGTGAATTTTGCGCAAATATTGCAACAAGAATCATTGAACTATAAGCAACGGACTGAGATAAAAGAGATCATGCTAAGAGCCGCCGAATGGCGGCTTTTAAGTTTTACAGCACGAATATAAAAGGTGGTCTGTTGCGTTCAGAATGCGATATCGCAAGAATGTATGCTATAATTTTATAATCTCATCCAATCATATGATGGATGATCAGATCAATTGTAGACTAATTCGCCAAGAGGTGTAATACCTATGAAAAAAGAAATGACAACAATCAAACAAACGAGGCTACATTCCATTCTGGACGAGGCGACCAAGTTGCTGATTGAAAAGCCGAATGCTTCCATGAATGAAATTGCAGAGTCTGCAAAAATCGGGATTGCGACTTTACATCGATATGTGGAAAGCCGCGAACAGCTCATGGTTTATCTGGGATTACGCGCAATCGAAGTGGTCAGTGAGACCATGAAAGAAATCCAACTGGATGAGGAGCACTGTGAAAAGTACATACCCGAGCTGATTGAAGCGCTTATTCCATTAGGCGACAAAATTTATTTTCTGGCTCATGACACCACCATTAACTATAATCCCGAGATTGAGGGAGCAGATCTGAAACTGAGAGAACCTGTATTGCATGCGGTTGGTTTGTTGCAACAGAAAGGTTATTTCCGCTCCGATCTGGATAAAACCTGGATTGTGGATGTCCTGTATTCCATCATGTTCCTGACGTGGCAGCAGGTTGTAAGTGGTCATATCGCGAGAAAAGCAGCCCCTGCGCTTGTAGTAGACACGTTTTATCATGGATTTAAGCAGAGGTGAAAATAGGGGTGAGACTAACACAACAGCATCAACTCGTTACTCGATGACCAAATGACTTCATAAAGTCGCTAATTTAGCGGCTTTTTTTGCTTGTTTACATGTATACATACCTGTTCAAGCAGAGACATTGAACTAATCTATTCTAGGTAGCTGAGAATTTAGCAAAACCAACTATAAACAAAATGAACGATTACATAACATTATTTGTCTTATTAATGAAAACACGGCAAAGGGGGGGATAGAATGACTGACAGAGAAATTTTTGAATTGTATAAAGAGCAAGTTTATTACTTCTGTTATTATCTGATGAAGAATCAAGCAGATGCCGAGGACATTTGCCAAGAAGTATTTGTCAAAGTTATTCTGGCTGACAGAACTAAGGTAAGGAACATGAAATCATGGATATTGCGAATTGCTTCAAATGAGTGTCATAGCGTTATGAGAAGACGGAAATCTGGATGGTTGAAAGAAGTGCGGCATTATTTGTTGTCCAAATCCCAGAGTTATAACCCTGTGGAAGAGGGTGTGTACCATAGGGAAACAAAAGAAGAGCTACGAGGATTATATAGTGGGCTTCCTGACAAGATTAGGACGGTTGTTGTCCTTCGATTTATCAATGATTTGACTGTACCTGAGATCTCTAAAGTTATGAACATACCTGAAGGGACTGCAAAATCCAGATTAAACAAAGGATTGAAACTTCTCAATAAAATGGTTGAACCTCAACTAAAGGAGCTGAGTAATAATGAATCAGTATTCTAATAAGGAAAAAAATATATCTCATCCGGATTATGACTTGATGTGGACAACCATTGAAAAAGAAGCACATAAACGACGAGTCAATGTGAAATCTTCACAAAAGCCTACTGGATATCGAGCTAAAGCAATTCCTATAAGCATCATTTTTACTTTTTTCTTACTTGTTGCTATTCCTGTATTCGCCAGTATGACGATTGATTGGGATCGAATCGGAGGCCGGGGCGTCGCAAGCGCAATAAATAATGGTATCGGTCAGCAATATGATCTTCAGTCCGCTAGTTCAGGTGTGACAATGAATCTAAGCGGTGTTGTAACAGATGGAGAAAAAATGAAGATGCTCATATCTCTGGACACATCAATCGATCTTTCTCCATATAGTGAATTTGCGACTGAGGAAAATACTATAATAGGAGAATCCGATGCGAGAGCGAACGTATATGGTTATTTGGGGCACGATCCTGATAGTCAGAAACTCATTGGGATCTATGAAACAGCTGATACTTTAAAGGGCGGTACCAAAGAGTTTACATTCGAAGCAAAGAATCTTATTCTTTATCGGGATAGGGATATTTTCCTAAAATCTAATCAACATACTGGGAAATCAATGGTTACTGGCGTTTCACAGTTTCCGGCGATTCATATTGAATCGGTTAGACATGCAGATAATCAAACGGTCATCCGTTATAAAGTCGAGGTAGTATCATCAGATTTGGAAAGCGTCAATCCTCGCTTGAGAGTTCATACCGGGGCCCAGGTTGTAGATGCTATTCCGACCATCTTGCCTAACGAAGAAAAAGGATTGTTGATTGAACAGGTATTTGATATATCGAAAGCGGATTGGGCGAATGCAAACCTTCATTTCAATTATGTTGAAGCAGCAAAACGATTGACAGGTACTTGGAAATTCGATTTTGTCGCAAATGGGAAAAAAGCAAGTGAGGCGATATATACGAAAAAACTGTATACCAATCCTGAATTCCAAGCAAAAACCGGTGTTACTTTAGAGCAACTGGTGATTACTCCATTGAATCTTCAGATTTTAATTGATGAAGAAGGTTCATATACAGAAGGTATTGTTCAATATAAATCGATTCAGATGATTATAGATGATAAAACAATCACGGGGGTGCAAACAACAAAAGGGGGGCGTTCTGAAAATAATCAGCATTTGTTTCATTTTGAATCTCCTGAGTGGTATCAAAACTGGTCTGATGTTCCAATGAAACTCATCTTAAAAGATGCCGTTGTTGAGAAACGAGATACCACTAAGAACTGGATCAATTTAAATAAACCCAAAAAACAAAAGCAGTATACCAAACTCACTGTCGATGGACTTGTAATACAATTTACTTACTATACTGATGGGGAGAATTTAATTGTAGAGTCACAATCCAACTCCCCTGGCTTCAAAGGAGTTAACCAAACAATGCTACGGATCAATGGCAAAGAAATCGTTCCTGAAATTAACCCCCAAGGGATGACACCTGCAAAAATTCATATAGACACCTACAAAGATGTTCCATTTGATGGACATATTGAACTGAATCCGGGCATCTATAAATACAGCGATCCGGACAGAAATGTAGAGATTCAACTGTAGGTAAAGTAATTCATTATTTGAGCTTGATGAACAATTTAACACCTTCAGAGAGAAATCCGTTACATGTGGTACGGAGACTCTCTGAGGGTGTTTTTTTGCGTTGCAGCAGCGTAAAAACAGGATGAAACCATAAAAAGTTTGCTTTTCTCACATATTCAAATATTAACAGAGTTCAGAATTTAAGATTTCAAGTTTACAAAAAATGATATAAATTTCTAGTAGATTCAAATCATTACCAAATAAAGACAAAATTTTCAAACGAGGGGGCCGGACAGAAACACCTGCAATTGTGCAGTTCGAATCAGCTTACGTACTCATTCCATCAACCCAATCAGGAGGGATTCCATGCTTTACACCATTATTGTACCAGTCAACCAGGACTATAACATTCTGAACCTGTTCACTGATTCGTTGCTCCGGACGGTAAGTCCATCCACTCAGATTATTTTCATCAACGATGGTTCCGGTTCAGCCGTTTTTCAACATCTGGATAAACTGAAGCAAGAAGTAAGAGAAGGTGTGACCATCGAGATTCTTCAGCATGATTTTCCACTCGGTTGCGCCGTGTCGATTAATAGCGCACTCAGTCTTGCCAAGGGAGAGTACATTTTCTTCCTGGATTCCGACACCATTCTTCAACCGAACTGGCAACCGATGATGAAAGAGACACTGGACAGCGATATTACGATTGGCATGATTGGAGGCGTTCTGTTGTATCCGCAAACAGGAGGCGTGCAGCACTGCGGTATTGCTTTTGCAGACACCATCGGCCGACACCTGTTCCTGAATGCATCCCCTGATGATATCCCGAAAGAAACCTTCTCTGTTCAACTGGTGGTGTTCGCCATGTTCGGCATGAAGCGGGAGGTCTACGAGACCATCGGTAACCTCGATGAGAAGTTCTTTAACGGGTACGAGGATTTTGATTATCAGATGCGAGCACGGGCTGCGGGATACGATACGGTCATTAACCCGAATATTCAAGCATACCACTGGGAACGTAGCAGCGGTATTCACCGCAACTTCAACCGCAAGAACAATCTGGCACGCTTCTGGAAAAAGTGGGGCGGTCAAATCGAGGCTGATGTGTGGCCTTTCGTTTTCAGTCATCTGAAAGCACAGCTGGAAAGCCAAGGGGAATATCAGCATCTGCCGATTGTCGGCATTGATCTTGCAGAAGTGCGTAGTGATGCCGATACGTTCTGGACCAAGCTGCATGAAGCCGAATTTGCCAATGTAGCCGAAGTACGTGACTATTCGAACCGCTTCAATTCCAACGGAGCCATCTGGCTGCCGCAGGTACTGGGCAAGGAACTGATTCATAGTGAGAACCGGTTACTGTTCTTGGTGGACAATTTCGCCCGTTTGCTGGAGAACCGCTACTGGATTGAGATGAGACATGCTCATCGAGCCAAGGATCTGATCATTGACCTGTATGGCAATGTGATTACGATGGATCGCATATACGATGGATGCTGGCCTGGAACGAAAGTTCGGTAATTCACTCACAACGAAAGTAAACAGGGAGGTACTTAAGGTGAAAGAAAAAGAGAGCACGCTGGATCGTGCCGTACGATTTACCCGTAATCTGGAGTGGTTGGAACAAGTCGAAAAGGTTATTCCGAGCGGATGCAGCACTTTAGCCAAAGCACCTGAACGTTTATTCCCGGGACATACACCCGTGTGTTGTGCAGAGGCTTACAATTCCCGATTCACAGATATTGACGGCAATGAATGGTTGGATTGCGAGATGGCCATGGGTACGGCACCATGGGGCCATGCCAGACATGAAGTCCAACTCACCGTCATTCACCAGCTGAAAAAAGGGACAAGCTTTTCGATTCCGGCCGACATCGAACTGGAATGTGCCGAGTTGATTCTGGAGCGGTTCGAGGGTCGCTATCCGTCACTGCGCTTCACCAAAAGTGGTGCCGATGCAGTGAGTGGGGCTGTACGTCTAGCCCGCGCTGCAAGTGGGAAAAGCAAGGTTATTGCGACAGCTTATCACGGGTGGCACGATTGGTCCGCCTATGGTTATTATGGTGGCGAGACGAAAGAACGTGGCATCCCGGTAGATATCGAGCGTTCAACGATCTGGGTGAACAAGCCCACAGCAGAGCGAATTGAGGCCCAGATTACCTCATCTCCCGAGGATATCGCATGTATAGTTCTATGTCCCAATGAGTGGAAAAAGGAAGCGCTGGGGGAAGTGGTAACCCTGTGCCGGTCCCTGGACATCATTATCATATTCGATGAGGTAACTTCCGGTATTCGGATGGGCAAGCAGGCTACAGCAGGAGAATATGATATCTGGCCTGATCTGCTTTGCATCTCGAAAGGTATGGCGAACGGTTTACCTCTCGCAGCGGTTATGGGACCTCAGCATCTAATGTCCTTGTCAGGACAGGTCAGATTCAGCAATGCCCATTCCAGCGAAACGACAGCGCTCGCGGCAGCCATTGCCTGTGAACGACTAATGAAGAATGCGAAAGTATGGCCGACTTGGCGTGATCCGGCAACCCGGATCATGGATCGTCTGGAATCTGAACTTGTGTTACTGGGATTGACGGATCAATTGGAAGTGAAGGGAACGTATGCAAGCTTCTGCATTCAATCCTTGGCTGAAGATAACTTCCAAACGGACCCTTTCCGCGAGTTCATGGTGAAGAAGATGGCTCACTTCGGCATTTTCACCAAAGGCTACTTTATTTTCTCCGATGCTCATACACGTGAAGAGTTGTTGTGGGTTGAGGAAGCGCTGTTGCAGATCCTGTCAGACTGGAAAGAGAATCAGAAGCAGGAACATCTTCATTCCATGCAACTTTCGAAAACGTTTGAAGCTTAATCCATAAATAGAATTCGACAATCGACTAGGAGGAATATTCAATGAAAGCACTCGTATATCAGGATCTCAAACAGGTGGCATACCAGGATATTGATGAGCCATCCATTCAAAAACCTAATCAGGTAAAAATTAAAATCTATGGTTCAGGCATCTGCGGGACAGACCTGAATATTGTCAAAGGCAAAGTGCCTGCGAATAAAGGAACGATCATTGGTCATGAAGGTGTGGGCACCGTAGTTGAGATGGGTGATGAAGTTCGTGGTTTCAAGATCGGTGATCGGGTATTGGTTGATCCCACGCAATCTTGCGGTACCTGCTCTTATTGCCGCGAAGGTCTGTTCATCTACTGCGAGAATTTTGATGACTATCAAGTAGGGATGACGACACACGGAACCTTTGCTGAATATTTTGTCGGGGACGAGAAGTATATCTATGCCATTCCGGATTCCATGAGCTGGGAAACGGCCATGATGATCGAACCACTGGGGTGTGTACTTCAGACGTTCATGAAAGCAGGGACTAAGCCAAGTGACTCCGTACTGGTCCTCGGTTCTGGTGCAATCGGTTCCCTGTGTCAGCTAGTTAGCAAACGATTGGCAAGGCTTACTGTAGGCACGGAAGTTGATCCATACCGCAAAGAGTTCGCTTCAGGGATCGCGGATCATGTGTTCTATCCTCAGGATCTGACACTCGATAAAGTATACGAGATCAATAATAACAAAAAGTTTGATATTGTAGTGGACGCGGTTGGTAACCAGCTTCATGTAGGGTTTGAGCTGATTGCCAAAGGCGGGAAAATCATTCCTATGGGGTATGACGACAGCTATGAGGTGACGTTCAAATCTACAGCCGTAATTAATGATGGTATTAGTATCATCGGTGCGGTGGCGAATCACTCGATGATCAGCACGGCACTAAAATTTGCACAGAGTATTCCGGAACTGGAGCAGATGGTGACAGCCAAGGAACTGCTGAGTGATTATGAACAGGCCTTCAATGGAACGATTGGTTATGACATGCATACTGGAGAGAAATTGCCGATGAATTCGGTCAAAACAGCTCTGATCCTATAAGTATGTAGACATTAGCGGGTTCGCCGCTGCGAGAAGTAGGATATCGCAGCGGTGAAAACCGCAGAAAGAAGGGATATCGATTGAAATTGCTTCAAGATTTGCCGAAGAATCCACGCTACTCCATTTTACTCGAACCGGTATGGGCCATTCCGGGCACGATCGTTCTCTTTTACGCTCCTTTATATATGAAGGAAGCCGGACTTTCGGACATTGAAATCGGTTTAATCAATTCGGTGAATCTTTATTTTGCCTTTATCTTCCAATTGTTTGCGGGTTCCATTACGAATAAGCTGGGCCGGAAACGAACAACGCTGATCTTTGATCTGCTTGCATGGAGTGTTCCCATGTTCATCTGGGCCTTCTCTCAGAATTTCTGGCTGTTTCTGATCGCTTATTTACTAAACGCAACATCCAAGTTTGTAACGGTCGCCTTTAACTGTCTGATCATAGAGGATGTGGAGGAACACAAACGATCGAAGGTGTTTGCCATTCTCAACATGATCATTACAGGAGCCGGAGTATTAACACCTATTGCCGGGGTAGTCATTGCTGATTATGGTATTGTGCCTACACTCGCCAGCATTTACTTTGTCGGGGGCATTCTGATGACTGCGATGTTCTTCATTCGTAACCGATACACGGATGAGACCGAGGTCGGCAAGGAGCTTATGGGGTTGCATAGCAAAACCCGCGTCCTTCAGAGTTTGGGTTCAAGTCTGCGCCTGTTCGGCAAGTCGTTCTACAAACGGAGACTTTTTCCGATCATTTTGATAACGGTATTATCCAATCTGATCTTGCAGCTGAACTTCTTTCAGGTCATTTTCTTCAAGGAACAGTTGAAGTTTGATGACCGTGTCATTTCGTTTATTCCGGTTGTAACCGCAGTAACCGTCATGCTGCTCTATCTGGTCATCATTCCGCGACTGAAACGGCGTTCGGAAGAAAAGTATGTTGGTTTTTCCATTGTACTCAGTACGGCAGGAGCTATTCTATTTCTATTGATCCCTGTGGGGAATATCGCGATGTTGTTTCTCACGCTAATCGTGCTCGCTGCGGGTAACTTCATTCTGCAGACATATCGGGATTCCCTGCTGATGAACCGATTGGGGACGCATGAGAAAGCCGATATGTTCTCGGCCGTGCAGACAGTCATGACGCTTACAGCCATTCCATCCGGTTATCTGACGGGATTGCTCTACCATCACAATCCAACGCTGTTGTTCAGTGTCATTCTTGGTCTGTATATCGTACTCATGGTCATTATGTTCTTCCTGCCAGATCCGCAAAAGCACTCCCAAGTGCTGGAACCTTACAAAAATATGTAGAAAAAGGGGTTTACTGTATCTGGAGCGAATATGTAGTACAGAAAAAAACTAAAACATATAACTAAAACATATTTTACTTGGGAGGCTAAGAAATGACTAACGTAATGACAACAGAAGCACGGAAGCAATGGAGCTGGATGAACGAGCCTGAGACCTGGTCCTATACGGATCAGGGAGGTGTGTTGGTGGAAGCACAGGCGGATACAGACTTTTTTCAAGATCCAGCAGGGAAACACATTCGTGCAACGGCACCGTTCTTATCCATGCCTGTGCCTGGAGACTTCGAAATCACAACCCAGTTGACTGTGGATATGAAAAATCAATATGATTCCGGTTGTCTGATGGTGATGGCGGATGATCGTAACTGGTGCAAAATTTGTTTTGAATATGATGGAAAAGTGCCTACCATCGTGTCTGTAGTGACACGTGATGGTTCATCCGATGATTGCAATTCGGTTGAAGTCTCCGTTCCTAATCCCTACCTGCGTATACGCAAAGTAGAAGACTGCATATCATTCTTTTATTCACCCGATGGGGATGAGTGGAAACTAATTCGATATTTCGGCATGCCGGTCAAGGGGGAACTACGAGCTGGATTAGTTGCACAGTCGCCAACTGGAACGGGCTGTTCATGTCACTTTGTATCTGTGAACGTCACCCATCCGGACTTGACCGCACGCTTCTAATTCGCTCCCCCGGCCAACCATTGGAGGGAGAATAGATTCATGGTAAAAGCATTTATATTTGATTTTGATGGACTCATTGTGGATACGGAGACGCCTTGGTACTATGCGTTTCGGGATATATATGAAGAGCACGGACTCGAACTGGGTCTGGAGCTGTGGTCGAAAAATGTGGGGACATCCTTTGAGGAGTTTCATCCGTTTCTATATCTGGAGCAGGCGCTCCAAAAAAAGATAGATCATGATCATATCAAACTGCTCTCTGAACAGAAATACGAAGCTTATTTGGGGCAAGCTGCCATTCTTCCAGGGGTATATGAATTGCTTCAGACTGCCAGGGAAAAGGGAATTCAGCTTGCGGTTGCTTCCAGTTCCACCCGGGACTGGGTACATGGTTACTTGCAGAAGTTAGGCATTTTCGACTACTTCACAGTCGTTCATACTTCTGAGGATGTGGAGCGAGTCAAACCTGATCCTGAACTGTACCTTCTTGCTCTCCAAAGTCTTGGAATCGAGGCTTCCGAAGCGATCGTGTTCGAAGACTCGCCTAACGGACTGAAGGCAGCCAATGCGGCAGGTATTCGTTGTATCATCGTGCCGAACGAGGTAACGCGAGGTCTGGAATTCGCCATGCATGAACTGCGGTTATCCTCGCTGGCCGAGATCAATGTGGAGGTTCTTTAATCCAGGTATTGCTTGCGTAGCTCGATAGGGGAGATCCCTTCGTATTTTTTGAACACCGATCCAAAGTAACTGGCACTGTTGAAACCAACGGCTTTGGCTATTTCATGAGCCGTGGTGGCACCATTCTCAATGAGCATTTCCTTGGCTTTCAACAACCGATATCGCGTCAGATACTCCAGTGGAGTCATTTGAAATTCTTTTTTGAATATGCGATTGAGATGCTGCTCGGTAACGTCCATCTGTTGAGCCAACATGGGGAGAGAAATATCCTGATGATAATTCTGTTTGATAAAAGTAATGAGTTCATCCAATCTTAATCGGGCATCAGAACGTTCGTAAGCACTATAGCGTTCACCTTCAATGGTTAATCTGACCAAAAGCATGTACAGTAACGCAGATACGTGCCAGATCTGATCCTTGTGCCGGGACTGCAGCGCCAACGTTATTTCATGCAACAGGATATGAAGCATTCCATCCGGCTTGAAGGCGCGCAGCTCCCCGATCTGCAAGGAATGCAAGAATCGTGGCAATAAATAGCCATTGAAAGACAGACAATCAAATCGTAATGAATCACTCAGATTGTGGTAACGGTACGTTACCTCCGGGAACAAAATGAGAGCGGTCCCTTTTTTGATCGAAAACTCATGATTCTTTGCTGCGATTCGCCCTGTTCCTCCGATGCACTGTACAATGCTGTAATCCCGTGAATGGTCGCTCCAATTCATCAATTCATCAACGGTCAACTGGTTTTGCCCTGTAATCATGAGCGGCATATCGGTATCCAGCGGATTCCCCATGCTAGGTTTCGGCATCGTCGTGTTATTCCTCTTTTCGTTAAAGGATCATGTGCGTAAGTGGCGTGGTTACAGCGTTAAAAGAAACCTAGAAAGAATTATATTACATAAATGGAATTATTTTAATTGATTGGCAACCGATAATAAAACGTTTTCAAATAAATGCTCCATCAATTCCATATGGGTTGGATGAGTGTGAACCGTGGCCCAATCATTCTCTGTTAATGAATCTAAAGGTACGCCTGCCTTGCCAACTTCATGCGAAACGGTATACGCTATAATGAATGAGTGATTAAGGAAAGGAATGCAAAACATGAAGAAAGTCATCGTAGTCGGATCGGGTATTCTGGGGGCATCAACAGCCTATCAATTAGCCAAACAGGGCGCAGAGGTAATCATCATAGATCGAAAAGATATAGGGCAGGCGACGGATGCAGCTGCTGGGATCATCTGTCCATGGCTGTCACAGCGACGCAATCAAGATTGGTATCGGCTTGCCAAGGCAGGTGCACGGTTCTATCCTGGAATCATAGCGGAGCTTGAAGGTGAAGGAGAAACGGAAACCGGTTATGCTCAAGTAGGTGCGCTCAGTATTCATACGGATATGGACAAAATCAACAAGATGGAAGAACGGGCACACCTTCGAAAAGCAGATGCACCGGAGATTGGCGACATTACACCTCTGGATGAAAAAGAAACCCGTGAGCGATTTCCTCTACTGGATGAACGTTATCAATCGGTACATATCAGCGGTGCTGCACGTATAGACGGAAGAGCGCTGCGCGATGCCTTGATCCGGTCTGCACAGCGAAATGGCGCTACGCTGATTCATGGAGATGCTACGCTTCAATTCGAAGCGGATCGGGTCATTGGTGTGAGTGTTCATGATCAAAGTTTCCTGGCAGATGAAGTCATTGTCTGCGCAGGTGCTTGGGCCAATTCACTGCTGAAACCACTCGGCATACACTTTAAAGTGCACTATCAAAAGGCACAAATTATGCATCTATATGTCACGGGTGGGGAGGATACAGGCCGTTGGCCTGTGATCATGCCACCTTCCGACCAATATCTGCTGGCCTTTGATCAACAGAAGATCGTGATTGGTGCAACTCATGAAAATGATGTGGAAGGTTATGATACAAGAGTAACTGCAGGGGGCATGCAGGAAGTTTTGAATAAAGGTCTGGAACTGGCACCAGGGCTAGCCAATAGCACATTTCAGGAAGTAAGAGTTGGATTCCGTCCCTTCACACCTGGCTTTCTGCCTGTAATGGGCGCTGTCCCTGGCTGGCAAGGCTTGATTACAGCAAATGGACTTGGGGCCTCTGGCTTAACCATGGGGCCTTTTGTCGGGAGTCAACTGGCCAAATTGGCTCTTGGCATGGAGCTGGATATCGATATTGAGCCCTACCATATTGGCAAAGCAATGGATGAAATTGAAAGAGGTGAACCATGACATATTCACAACGTTTATCCGATGGAGCGAACTCGTCCGATATCGTATATCTGGAACATCAGATTGGTATGACGAAAGAAGAACTGCAAATAGCCTTGGAGGAACGCGAAAAATACGAACGCGAATTGGCGCATCTCAAGTCATCATCCATTGGAAATGCAACGAAAGATGACTCGGATGAGCAAGCCTTAATGGAAAAGTCGAGCCAAACGCAGAACTTGATTGAAAACCTGTCTGTACAGCTGGAGCAGCTACAGGAATCATTGGCGAAACTTGGCGACTGATTGGTTCATATCACCTATTCTCTGAAACGGTGATAGCAATAATATACGATTCGTATAAAAGAAAAACCCCTTTAAATAAGGGGTTTTTCTGATTTGGTTCAAATGAATTATATCAATGAATGAACGAGTGGTATAAAATGGAATCAGGTGCTGAACTGTCAATTCAGGTACCAAGTAACCAATCACAAAACGATGCTGAGAGGTGGATTCCAAATGTACAAAGAAGTGATACGCGTTAAGGACATTACAGGCTTCCAGTCCAGATCTGAAGAGTTTTTTCCACTTCACTGGTTTCGAAAAATGTTGTCCGAGCATCCTGTGTACTATCACGAAGATACAGACACCTGGAATGTGTTCAGATACGATGATGTGAAGCAGGTCCTGAGCAATCATGAATATTTTTCAGCCGAAGGAACTCGGACAACCATTGCGGTTGGGGCGAAGAACAGCGAAGGTACACCTCCGGACAAATTAAACATCTCAAGTATCGATCCTCCCCGTCATCAAAAAAGTCGTTCATTGTTATCTGCTGCATTTACACCACGTAGTCTGAAAAACTGGGAACCACGAATTCGCAACATTGCAGAGCAACTGGTAGCAGATATTGAGCCGAATACGACCATTGATATCGTACAAGCATTAGCTGCTCCGCTGCCTTCCATGGTGATGGCGGACCTGCTCGGCATCCCTCTCACAGACAGCCATCGATTCAAGAACTGGGTAGATATTCTGTTTCAGCCCACCAATCCGAAGACTGCTGAAGAGAGTGAACTGAAAAAGCAGACTGCAGCGCAAGAGTATTATCAATTCCTATACCCCATTGTAGTTCATAAACGGACCCACCCTGGTGAGGATATCATTACGGATCTGTTGAACGTCGATGTGGAGGGTGAAAAGTTCACAGATGATGAAGTTGTTCGAACGACGATGCTGTTGCTCGGAGCCGGAATTGAGACAACCAGCCATATGGTTTCAAATACATTCTATTCATTCCTGTATGATGACCCCAGCTTGTATGATCAACTAAGACAGAATCCCGAGTTGGTTCCGCTCGCAGTCGAAGAAATGCTTCGTTATCGGTTCCACAATACCAAGCGACATCGGACAGTGAAGCAGGATAATCAATTGCTTGGAGTGGATTTGAAAAAAGGCGATGTTGTGATCTCCTGGATGAGTGCAGCCAATATGGATGAGCAGATGTTTGAAGACCCGTTTGAGTTAAACATTCATCGTCGTAATAACAAAAAACACCTTACCTTTGGCAATGGCCCACACTTTTGTCTGGGTGCTCCGTTGGCAAGGATGGAATTAAGCATTGCCTTGACAGCATTTGTGGAGAAGATTGCTCGAATTGAACCAGTGGAGTCCTTTGATCTGGAGAATAATCTCGCCACTTCAGCTCCGGGGCAGTCGTTGACCCATCTGCCAGTGAAGATCGTTGCGGAGTGAGAAGGAATCATACGGGACACAATCTAAAAAGCGGCAGATCAGACGTAAACGTCTTGATCTGCCGCTTTGTTATGCAAGTATGAGGCTGAACAACTTAATTTGAATTCATGGAAACTTTTTGTCTAACAACCTGTTTGAATTCTTCCTCTTTGGCTTGTTTGGTACGTTTGATAAAGAAGGAAAGGACCAATCCCACAACAGCGATACCGATGATAACAACATAAGCATCATTGATACCCTGGATCATGGATTCTGTAGCCAACTGTTTTTGACTGAGTCCATTGGCTGCACCCGTAGCTACCATATCCTGTACATGTGCTGTAGTACGGCTCGTCATGACACTTACGAGCAATGAAGTACCTACAGCGCCAGCAACTTGTCTGACGGTGTTGGAGATAGCTGTTCCGTGTGCACCGAGTCTTGGTGGCAATTGGTTAAGACCCGCAGTTTGAATCGGCATCATGAGCAAAGCCATACCAATTCGGCGTCCGGTTGACATTAATACCAGGTAACCATAACTGGTTGAGTCCGTTAAGTCGATGAAACCAATTGTGGTCACGATGGTGATCACCATTCCGATAACAGCGAGCCATTTCGCTCCAAATCGGTCAAACAATTTTCCGGCTACAGGCATCAGGAAGCCCATGACAAGGGCACCCGGCAGTAGTAATAATCCGGACTCCAGCGCAGTGTAACCTCGTGCGTTCTGGAGATACAGGGGAAGCAGCATCATGTCAGCATACATGATCATTGTGATCGCGATACTAATGACCGTGGTCAGGGAGAACATGTTGTACTTGAAAGCCCGCAGATCAAGCAGGGGAGTCTCCGAAACGAGCTGACGCCATGTAAACAGGGCAAGGGAAACAATTCCTGCAGTGATACAGATAAGAACTTCTGCACTTGACCATCCCAGACTTCCTGCTCTGCTGAAACCATAGAGCAATGCGCCAAATCCGATCGTGGACAGCATCACACTGATCGTGTCGAACTTCGTGTTGACCCTTTCGGATACATTCTTCAGGTATACAAACGCAAAGGCAATGACAATAAGAGTTAATGGAATCATGCCGTAGAACATCGTTTGCCAAGAGTAATTCTCGAGGATATAACCGGCAAGGGTAGGCCCGATTGCAGGGGCGAAAATGATGGCAAAACCAACCATACCCATGGCAGATCCTCGTTTTTCAGGAGCAAACAAAGTTAAAATAACATGCATCAAGAGTGGCATGATAATGCCGGCACCTGCTGCCTGAATCATGCGTCCTGTCAGCAAAGTACCGAAATTGGTAGCAAGAGCGGATACAATGGTACCAATCAGGAAAATAAACATCGAAGCCTGAAATAATTGTTTGGTTGAAAAGCGTTGCATGAAGTAGGCCGTGATGGGGATAAGCACCCCGTTCACCAGCATGTAACCTGTCGTTAACCATTGTGCTGTGGCGGCGGAGATGTTAAAATCACCCATCAGCTCCGGTGTAGCGACGCTCATGATCGTTTGATTCAACGTTGCAAGGAAGGCTCCCAAAATCATGATAAACAGGATCGGGCCTTTCTTTACGGATAATTCATCTTGTACTCTAACCTGACTCAATCCTTTTCATCCTTTCAATCCACGCGTGACTAAATTTACAACGTGTTGTATAGTTTACATTGTATTTATTGAATTATATACATATTCGGACAGATTACAATTTACGTTATGACGTGTCTTCGTCGTTTATTTTACAAATAAAATGAATTTGTTGTGTAAATCAAAAATAAACGACTGATTGTTTAAAATTGTAATGTTTAAAATTTGATAGGAGGGATATACGTGAAAGACGAGAAGAAATCAGCCGTGGACCCAAGAATATTGCGAACACGTCAGTTAATTCGAAGTGCATTTGTTGAGTTACTGCAGGAAATGGATATTGAAAAGTTGTCAGTGAACAAAATTGCCGAACGAGCGACGATCAATCGGGTAACTTTCTATCTGCATTATCGGGATATTACAGATATGATGGAGAAGATGGCTGATGAGATGATCGAGCATATTGAACGGATCGTGGATGAATATGCTCCTCATTTTGAGAAACAAAGAACGGAAGAGGCTTGGCCTGTTCTGGTCAAGTTACTGGAGCATTTTGCAGAGAACGCCTCGTTCTATCAGGTGGTACTTGCCACGAAGCGCACACCGATTTTTACCGAACGACTGCTCAAATTGTTGAGTACGCTGGTCAAAGCCAAGATTGATCGGGTGGAGATGGAGGATGAACTGGAAGAGTCCGGCATTCACAAAGAAATCGCAATATGGTACGGTTCTTCGGCCTTGATTGGAACCATTGTTGCCTGGCTGCGTAATGATATGCCTTATTCGCCCCATTTCCTGGCTAAACAATTCTCGTTGATTCGCTCGTACTCCTATAATGACCTGATATAATTAGACTACAATACTCAGACGGTGAACTGGGTCAAATGAATAGCAAAGGGCAGCTCTATGCGACTATACATAACAGAGGAGGACTAATGTAATGAAATATAGCGCAGACCGTGTCTATGTGCGCTTTTGGAAGGTGGAAGATGCAGCATTGCTTCTGGATTTACAGGTTCGCAATCGTGCGGAAATTGAAAGAATCTCTGCAAGTAATCGGGAAGAGTCTTTCTACAGCTTGGAAGGACAAAGGTCACTCATTGAGAGCTGGGACAAGAAAAGAGAAGACGGGAAACGATATTCCTTTGGCATTTTTCTGAATACAACGGATGAACTCGTTGGTGAGATTTCAGTGTTCGAGATCGTACTGGATGCTAGTCCAAAATGGATCGTTGGTTATGTAACGGATATTCTGCATCAGGGAAAAGGATATATGAGCGAAGCCCTGCAATGTGTACTGGAATTTGCCAAACACGAAACTGAAATTACTCGAATCGAAGCTGGCGCTGTACCTGATAATACAGGCTCCATCCGTGTCCTTCAAAAAGCAGGATTCAAGGAGAATGGGTCACAGCCTGTGCCAATCCAGGGAACGTTGAAAGAACATACGATGTTTGCTGTGGAATTACTATGAGCAGGATTTTTTATTATTCTATATAAGTTGAACCATATATTTAAAGGTAACGGAGAGGACAGAAAAAACATATGGCTACTATACTTGTTGCAGATGACGATGCGAACATTCGCGAACTCGTCTGTCTATTTCTCAAAAACGATGGATTCACCACTGTGGAAGCTGCGGACGGCAAGGAAGCTCTCACCGTGTATGGTGAAACTGCAGTTGATCTGGTTGTGCTAGATATTATGATGCCTGTCATGGACGGCTGGGCACTGTGCAAAGAACTCCGAAGAGCCAATCCCGACCTTCCGTTACTCATGCTGACGGCGAGAGGAGAGACTTGGGAGAAGGTGAAAGGATTCGAACTGGGTACGGATGATTATTTGACCAAACCGTTTGATCCATTAGAGCTGACCGCTCGTGTCCGAGCATTACTGAAACGATACAAAATCGGCTCTACACATACAATCCAGTTTGGCAACGTCATTCTGGACCGTCAGACGTATAAGGTGATGAGAGGCACGGAGTCGCTTACGTTACCACTTAAGGAGTTCGAATTGCTGTATAAGCTTGCTGGAACACCAGGACAAGTCTATACACGTGAGCAATTAATCGATCAGATATGGGGTATTGATTACGCGGGAGATGATCGAACAATAGACGTACATATTAAACGCCTGCGCGAACGATTCGCGACAACACCTGATTTTCGGATTGAAACGGTGCGTGGGTTAGGGTACAGACTTGAGGTCTATGAATGATCAGATCCTTATATATTCGTGTTGTTCTGACCTTTCTGGTGTCAGTCATCACAGGCACGATTATTTCATTTTTTATGTCAACCTGGATGTTCGAAGATCAATTGAATGAAAATGCTCAAATTAACATACGCAACTTTGGCCAGGACGTTGTGCAGATTTATAAGACGCTGCCTACTGATGAAGCAGAATCATTCGTTAGTAGAATGAAACAACTTGATTCGTATCATATTCGAATTTATGATGCAACGGGCAATTTCCAGTCTTATGGGAAGCTTAACGAACATAAATCATCCCCCGTATCGACGGATCAACTCAAGAAGGTGTTAAACGGAGGGGTTGTGCAGGACACACCTAAAGGTATCGCTACCGTTCTTTTGGGGCTACCGATCAAGACGGAAACGGGTACAAGAGCGATGTTTCTAGAAACACTCTCACCGCCCTCAGCCTCTTTTGTGGTCCAGTTTGGATTGATTTTTGCAAGCTGTTCCTTGATTGTAGGAAGTTTGTTGATTGTGGTTGCTTCTGTATATCTGGTTAGACCGATCAAAAAATTGACCAAAGCGACCAAACGGATTGCAGCTGGAGATTTCAACGTCAAGCTGAACATTAAACAAACGACGGAGATTGGTACATTGGCCCGCAGCTTTGAAGAAATGATGCATGATCTTCAGCAGTTGGAGCAGATGCGCAGGGAATTCGTTACCAATGTTTCGCATGAGGTTCAGTCTCCGCTCACCTCGATATCCGGTTACGCTTCGGCACTGAAGCAAGTAAATCTCTCAGAACAAGAGCGAAACCGTTACCTAGATATTATCATCTCAGAAGCAAAAAGAATGTCCAAAATGAGCGATAGCCTGCTCAAGCTGAGTTTGCTTGAATCGCAGTCACAGCAACTACGGCTCACCACCTTAAGCCTTGATGAACAGATCAGGCGGGTCATCGTTGCGCTTCAGCCTCAATGGTCTGGGCGCAACATTCATTTCGAGCTTGATTTGGAGAACGTGAAGGTAACGGCTGATCACGATCAGTTAAATCAGGTATGGACAAACATCATCGGAAATAGCATCAAGTTTTCCGAGGATGGCGGTATGATTAAAGTCAGTATCGAAGAGGACTTCAAAAATGTGACTGTTCGAATATCCGACACGGGCATTGGAATTCCCCTGGAAGATCAGAAGCGTATATTCGACCGTTTTTTCAAGGCAGATCGTTCCCACAGTCGTAAATACGATGGGAGTGGTATGGGACTAGCAATCGTTAAACAGATCGTATCCCTTCATCAGGGTGACATCCGAGTGGAAAGCGAACCTGGTCAAGGCACGACCTTTATGATCACGTTGCCAATCCATCCACCAACGGATAGTTAGGCTCACAGGATAGGTAAATGAATAGAATATCCTTCGGAGTATCTAGACCGAATTATCATGCCATGTGTAACATGCAAGCTTCCTTGTATGTTACACATGGCATTTTTTTTGCTTGTTCATATTCCGTTCATATTATGGTCATAGGGAGTACATCTTTGATGATTAGGATTGCATTAGCAGCCTGCTAGGCCAATATACAGATGAGGATAGGAGCAGATGAATGTGAATCAACAAGCAGACAAAGAAGTACAGAGTAAAAGCAAAACAAAGAAAGTGTTAGGCATTTTGTTTAAAGTACTATGCGCAATCATTATAGCAATCTTACTTTTTGTAGCTATCGTATATACCGTCAATAAAATCAGCAGTTATTCGGAGCAAAAAAGAATGGAGCCGTATGGTCAACATGTATCCGTAGACGGGAAAAATATGAATGTGTTTATTCAAGGCGAAGGCGAGGAAACGATTGTGCTTCTGCCTGGTTTTGGAACAGCGGCACCAGCGCTTGATTTTAAGCCTCTTATCTCCGAATTATCTCCATATTATAAAGTCGTCGTTGTTGAGCCCTTTGGTTACGGATTGAGCGATCAGACCGAAAAGGAACGCAGTACAGCAAATATCGTCAGTGAAATTCATGGAGCGTTACAAAGTCTACATATTGATCGGTATATTCTCATGGGTCATTCCATTTCGGGGATCTATAGCCTGGACTACGTGAACAAATATGCAGATGAAGTAAGTGCATATGTCGGGCTGGATAGCAGTGTTCCAACGATAAGTGAACAGAAGATTGATTCATCAGATACACAACCGATTAAATGGTTCCGCAACTTAGGTTTCGCCCGAGTGCAACTGAAATTGAGTGCTGACCCTTATGATGGACTGCCTTATGATGAGCAAACGAAAGAACAGTTGAACATTCTGATACGCAAAAATATGTATAATACGACTCAATTAAATGAGGCAGAAAGTATGTATTCCAACTTTAAAGCAGCTGAACAGCTAACTTTCCCTGTTAATCTCCCGGTTCTTTTCTTTGTTCAAAAGAATCATCCTGCAGCAGACAATTGGGTTCCCGAACACGAGAAGTTAATAGAGAACTCTGTGCGTGGTGAAGTGGTGCTGCTGGAAGCAAATCATTATTTGTATCGTTCCCATGCCAAAGAAATTGCTGAAAAATTCAGGGGATTTATGACGCAGCAGTAAATATGAATGAATTGGCTTGTTCATATTCAGTTCATATTGACGTCACGGGGAGTACATTTTCATTGGATAAGATTTCATTAGCAGCAAAGAAAACAACCGAACTACCAGTTCAAGACAGGAGAAGATAACACTGACGACGCAGCTAGCGGAAAAGAAAACAAAGAATAGATCAAAGGCCAAAAAAGTGAGAAACATGATACTGAAAATAGTAGGAGCAATCGTAATCGCCGTTATTCTATTTCTAACTATTGTTTATATCACAAATGTGGTCAGTAGTAATTCAGAGGCCAAGAAAATAGATTCCTATGGTCAGCATGTATCTGTAGACGGGAAAAATATGAATGTGCTCATTCAAGGCGAAGGCAAGGAAACCATTGTGCTTCTTCCGGGATATGGAACAGCTGCACCGGCGCTTGATTTTAAAATGCTCATCGATGAACTATCACCATATTACAAAGTTGTTGCAGTTGAACCTTTCGGTTATGGATTGAGCGATGAGACTGAAAAAGAACGAACCACAGAGAACATCGTAAGTGAAGTTCATGAAGCTCTGCAGCAACTTGATATTAACAAATACATGCTGATGGGCCACTCCATTGCAGGCATTTACGGCATTGATTATGTGAACAAATATCCGGATGAGGTGACGGCATTTGTCGGAATTGATAGCAGTGTTTCAACCCAACCGGGTATGGATGCCAAGTTACCTACAAAAATGTTCGCATTTCTTAAAAAATCAGGTCTCCAAAGATTAGTAGTCAAATTTGGTGAAGATCCTTATGCGGGACTCCCATTTGATGAACATACCGTAGAACAGATGAAAATGCTGTCGAGTAAAAACTCAAATAGTCCCACGATGTTAAATGAGATGGACCATATTGCTTCCAATTTTAAAGGTGCTCAAGGTTTAACCTTCCCTAGGGACCTTCCACTTCTTCTCTTTGTACAAGCCAATAATGAAGGTGTAGAAGGATGGATACCGCTGCATGAAGGGCAGATCAAAGATTCGGTACATGGAAAAGTAATCACCATGGATGGCGAGCATTACTTGCACCATACGTTATTTAAAGAAATAGCTGAAGATGTTAGAGCATTCATGAACGAAGCGAAGTAACAATTCTGTAAAAGTACATTCGTGATTTAACAGATGTGCGTGAATGAATTTGGAAAACTGTCCTGAGGGGTGGTTTTTCCATAATACGATTAATTTGGCCGCTGCCGTGATGAGAGAGAGGAATTCAATTGAGATTATTTGAGATACTGTTAGTTCTATCCTGTTTGGCTTTACTCGTAGACCTACTATTTATTACAAGAAGTGCAAAGAAAACAGGATTGGGTTTGGGGATAGGAAGCAGCGTTATACTCGTAGTTCAATTTTTAGTTGAGGGATACAGATGGCAGTTGCTTTTGGTATATATCATGACGGCTCTATTCATAATTATTGTTTTACTCAGACATTCCGAAAAGATGATGAATCTAAAAATAGGGAAGTTCTTGAAATATAGTGTATCTTCCCTGATTGTCATTCTGCTGGTTGGTTCTACTGCCTTGTCTGTATACTTACCTGTCTTTAATTTGCCGAAGCCGGATGGTCCAGAGAAAGTGGGAACTCAAACATTTCATTTAACGGACCAGAACAGAGACGAAATCTTCACTGAAGATCAAAGCGATAAGAGGGAACTAATGGTTCAAGTTTGGTACCCTACTGAAAATAGGAATAATATCAAGCGTGACACGCTGTTTCCAAAAGATAAAGAAATGTTCAAAAAGTATATTCAGAGCTTCTCTGCTTCTTTAAAACTGCCCGAATTTGTTCTCGACTACTGGAAGTATAGCCAAACCAACTCTTATGAAAATGTAGAAATATTACCTTCTGCAAGTCCTTATCCCGTGGTACTGCTATCTCATGGTATGGGAACCAGTAGAGTTCTACAAGCATCACAGGCGGAGAATCTGGCCAGTCATGGGTTTATCGTGGTCACCATCGATCATACGTATAGCACCTTTGCTACCCTTTTTCCAGATGGCCGTGTAACGGATTATAAAAAAAGTACGACTACACTAGATGAACGTACAAAAACAGGGAATATATGGACGAAAGACGTGGAGTTTGTAATCGATCAAATCGAAAAGCTGAATTCAGGTGCAATCGAAAGTCAATTTAAAGGGAAGATCGATTTAAATAACATAGGCGCGATGGGGCATTCTTTTGGGGGTGCAACCGCGTTTAATGCAACGTATTTAGATCAGAGAATCAAGGCCGGGGTTAATATGGATGGGTCACTATATGAAGTGGAAAATAGAGATGATATAAACAAGCCGTTTATGTTCATCCGATCGGGAAATTTTGAAGACTGGTTAGCCAATTTTGAAGTGGATAGAAATTCAGATGATGAAGTAACTAAATTTCTTTCAGATGAGCTGCACATTATGAAAAATGTTATCAATCATGGGGGAAATGTGATTTATATAGAAGGAACCCAGCACTTCAATTTCACGGACCTTCAATTCTATTCTGAGCTGGTTAAACTGTCCGGGATCACAGGAGACATCAATGGTAAGAGAGGATCAAACATCGTAAATCAATATGTACTCGATTTCTTTAATAAGCAATTGAAAGGAACGGGTGGAGATCTGATTCAGGGACCAAACGACTTGTATCCGGAGGTGAAATTTGTAGACCCAGAAGAAATCAAATAACCAAAACACTTAAAATTCAGGAGATGATGTGAATGGGACGACAAAAGGGAAAACGAACTTCTATCGCTGCCTTAACCCTGGTGTTAACGATGTTAGCTCCAATGTCAGTACTGGCCGCACCAGCTGCCGGTAACAGCAGCGACCTTACGTATGAACCAACCAAGAAAATAGTGGTGGAGAAAGCCAAGTTACTTACCGAGAAGCATGGGATCACAAGCCTGCAATATGCCCTTATGGATGGTGGCGAGATTGTGGTGTCCGGTCAGACAGGTAAAAACGATAAGAACAACAAGGTGTCTCTTACGTCGGATACGATCTATGGCATAGGATCAACTAGCAAAATGTTTCTTACAGCGGCAGTGATGAAACTTGTTGATGAGGGCAAGGTGGATTTGGATCTGCCTGTTGTGAACTATCTACCTGATTTTCAGATGAAAGATCAACGCTACACAAAAATTACCCCACGCATGCTGTTGAATCATTCTTCAGGTCTACTGGGCAGCACAGGCAGCAATGCCACATTGTACGGGGATAATGATACGTATTTACATGATACGTTTCTCGAGCAATTGGCGAGTCAAAACCTGAAGGCCAATCCCGGCGCATTCTCGGTGTATAGTAACGACGGTTTTACGTTAGCCGAGATTATGGTTGAACGTGTTAGCGGCATGAGTTTTACCGCATTTATACACCAATATTTTACGGAACCTCTGGACATGAAGCATACCAAAACACCACAGGATGTGGTCGACACGGCAGACATGGCGGGAATCTATTCTCCTTTGTATGAGGGTCAGCTTCCACAAGAGAATTATAATATCATCGCAACTGGAGGCATTTATTCCACGGCTGAAGATCTTGTGAAATTTTCACAAATCTTCACGGGAGAGGTCCAAGGCATTCTTTCCAGTAAGTCGGTCGAAGCCATGGCTCAAGAAGAATACAAAAGAGGTATGTGGCCGGAAGATAGCGATACGTCTATATCTTACGGGTTAGGGTGGGATAGTGTAAATCTGTACCCATTCAGTGAATACGGCATCAAGGCCGTTACCAAAGGTGGAGACACCATATCGTATCATTCATCATTAATCGTACTGCCGGAATACAATCTGGCTGCAGCCGTTACCTCATCAGGTGGGACAAGTGCCAAAGATCAGTTCATTGCGAGTGAATTATTACTCAGCGCGCTGGAGGAAAAGGGCATTATTACAGAACGGAAGCCCGAAAAATCATTTGGCGTCCCAGTGAAGGCAGATATGCCTAAAGAAGTATCCATGTATGCCGGTATGTATGGTGCCAATAATTCGGTTAAGAAGGTCGAAATGAATCATGCTGGACAAATGATGGTATCCACGCTCACAGCTCCAAGTGATTCGGCTCAAACATACACCTATACAGCGGATGATACTTTTGTTAACGATGAAGGCACAGAAAAGTTGAAATTTGTTAAGGAGAACAATGGACGGACATATCTGTGGTCTCGATCTTATATATCTTTGTCAGGACTTGGACAGTTGGCTTTCTCAGAATATACGGCGGAGAAGCTGGAATCCAATGAAATATCCGAAGATGTTAACGCCACATGGGAGCAGCGTGAAGGTAAGAGATATTACGTGGTGAATCAGAAGTATACATCAACCGTTTATCTCCATTCATCACCAATCCTCTCTTTCCATATGAACGAAGAGACTCCAGGGTATATGTCCAATAGTAAGATTATTGGAGCTAACGAAGCAGTCACTGAGCTGCAAATCCCTGGCATGGCTGGACGTGATACAAAGGAGATTAATTTCGCTAAAATGAACGGAGTAGAGTACGTCACAGCGGTAGGGGGCGTTTACGCCAGTGAGGAAATGGTACAACCACTCTATTCGGGTAAACAATCTCTAGCAACGATTCAAGCAGACGGATATGCCAGATGGTTTTCAGTGCCAGCAACGGTGAAAGGAAAAGTCATGACGGTTGAAATGCCTGCAAATGGCGCTTTTGCCGTATATGATCAAAAGGGTATTTGTATTAACCACACCGTAGTCAGTGGTCAGAATGAGGTTGTTTTGCCGGAAAACGGGCGTATTGTTTTTGCAGGTGACGTTGACTCCACTTTTGAAATTTCATTGAAAAAGTAACAATAGATTTGGTGCAGTGAAAGATGGTGATTTTCGGAGGAGTAAAAATAGTGAAAAACAAAAGAAGTCGCGAAATCGCGGCTTTTTTCTGTTAAGGAGATGGTGAATATACATACTTCGTTATCTATTGGAAAATTTAGGTTGACACTTCTTTTTATCACGTATACAATCGTATACATGAATGCGTTGTATACATATGTATACGCGTAATGGGGGTGGGAAAAATGAGAGATCGTGATCTGAAGGAAATCGATGGAAGTGTACTTCAAGGTGAGCGTACGAGACGTGATATGAGTGACAATGAGCAACGTGGTGAACGTTCCAGACGTGGAAGAGGGCATGGCGAACATGAGGGAAAAAGGGGCCGTGGTGCGCAAACATTCCGTCGTGGCCGGATTCTTGTATTTCTGGAGCAGATGCAGAATCGGAGAACAACGCTTGTCCGACAACTTGGACAGGAGGAGTACGAATATATTCGCCCGATGATCAGTGGGGAGTTGAAAGCTATTGATCAGGTCATCGACGAGTATATCCATCTTTTCGAGCTGCAAAATGAAGATGTAAACCCCAATAAGGATCTGGAGAGTGAGAGTGAATAAGTATGATTCGTCGTTTTTTTTCGTATTATCGTCCCTATAAAAAACTGTTTTTGATTGATTTTGGATGCGCTGTACTCGCAGGTCTTCTGGAGTTGGCTTTCCCCCTTGCCGTCAGCAAATTCATTAATGAATTGTTGCCAGGTCAGGATTGGCCTCTTATTTTGCTTGCCTGTGTTGTGCTGTTATCCATCTATGCACTTAATACGGTATTGAACTATGTCGTTACATATTGGGGACATATGCTTGGTATTAACATTGAGACCAACATGCGTGAGAAGATGTTCGCTCACTTGCAGAAGCTGTCCTTCCGGTTCTTTGATAATCGTAAAACAGGCCACTTAATTGGTCATCTTACGAATGATCTGAACGACATCGGCGAGGTTGCTCACCATGGACCTGAAGATGTATTCATCGCAGTAATGACATTAATCGGATCGTTCTTGCTGATGGCTAACATTAATCTGGAGCTTGCGCTGCTTACCTTTATCATTATCCCAATTATGGCTTGGGTCATTATCGTATTTGGTGGCCGGATGACGAAGACCTATCGGCGACTCTTCGGAGACGTTGGCAATTTCAATGCACGCATTGAAGATAACGTCGGTGGCATGCGTGTTGTGCAATCGTTCGCCAACGAAGAACATGAGAAAGAACTTTTTGCGGTGGACAATCAGAATTTCCGTAAAACCAAACTGCTTGCCTACAAAACGATGGCGAAAAGTATCTCGGTCAGTTATATGATGATGCGACTGGTTACGGTGTTTGTCATGATCAGCGGGGCTTGGTTTTATATCGATGGCAGAATCAATATGGGTGACTTTATGGCCTTCCTGCTTCTGTCCAATATCTTTTTCCGCCCGATTGAGAAAATCAATGCCGTCATAGAAAGTTATCCAAAGGGTATCGCTGGTTTCAAGCGTTATCTGGAGATCATTGATACAGAACCTGAGATTGCTGATAGCAAAAACGCCGTTGAGTTCGAAAGTGTGAAGGGGGATATTCGCTTCGAGAACGTCTCGTTCGGTTATGAATCCAGTCGGCGTATTCTGAGTGATATCAGTCTGTCTGTTCGACCAGGGGAAACCGTTGCTTTTGTTGGTCCTTCGGGTGCAGGCAAGACGACGATCTGTAGCCTGCTGCCCCGATTCTATGAGGTTGAAGAGGGACGTATCACTGTAGATGGCGTCGACATTCGTAACGTTAAGCTTCAATCCTTGCGCAAGCATATCGGAATCGTTCAACAGGATGTATTTTTGTTCTCGGGTACCATTAAGGAGAATATTGCCTATGGTGATCTGAGTGCAACGGATGAACAAATCTGGGATGCCGCCCGTCGTGCCTCATTGGAGGAACTGATTCTCACGTTGCCTGATGGCATGGATACCATTATTGGTGAACGTGGTGTTAAACTGTCGGGAGGACAAAAACAACGTTTGTCCATCGCACGTATGTTTTTGAAAAACCCGCCCATTCTTATTCTGGATGAGGCAACCTCTGCTCTGGATACGGAAACGGAAGCACTGATCCAGCAATCACTCGCTGAATTGTCAGTTGGCAGAACGACACTCGTGATTGCTCACCGTTTGACGACCATCAAAAATGCAGATCGCATCATCGTAGTGAATAAAGATGGCATCGCTGAGCAGGGCAACCATGAGGAATTGGTCGCCGCTGGAGGAATATACAGCCGTCTTCATCAGGTGCAATATAGTCACTCTTAAACCATATAAATAGAAGTATAGAATGTTTACACTGAACACTCCGATGACAGAACAACCTTCCGATCGCTGTTATCCCCAGATTTTTTTTATTCCTTCTTTAAAAGGGGAAATCCGGGGGTAGCGTATGCTTCCGATGTAGCTTTCTTGCAGAAAGCTTTTAGGCGAACGCTTTGCTTCCTCAGGTAATTTCTGTCCTCTCCGTTTTGTGTAAATGTTTAGTTCAATTTATATAGAAACTTAAGTAGCTGACTAAGTATCTTGGATAAAGTATCTAAAACAAGTAAACCTTGCTGCGCATATGCGCGGCTTTTTTTATTGATTGGATATTAAAGATGGAGTTATAAAATGCTATGCAAAAGATAATGTTGACAACGTCCACTAACCTGATTATTATAATGTTGACAATGTCCACTAAAAGGGAGGGTTTGACATCGACTCTCAGTACATAAATCCAGATATTCTGGCTGACATGCGACGTTTTAACCGTTTTTATACCAACATACTTGGTGTACTCGACAAGCATATTCTCGGAACAGGGTATTCCTTTGCAGAAGTACGGGTCATTATTGAGATTGGAATTCGGGGAGAGAGCATTGCGAACAATCTGGTGGATACACTGACCATTGATCGCAGTTACATGAGCCGAATCGTGAACAAGCTGTCCAAGGAAGGGCTGCTGGTGAAAGTGAATTCTGCGGCCGACAGCCGGGTCAGTCTGATTCGTTTGACTGCCAAGGGCGAGGAACTATATGCCCAATTGAATGATCGATCCGATCAACAGATCCTGAAATTAATGCAAGAATTGAATGAAGAAGAGATTCAAGAGGTATACACCTCCATGATGAACATACAAGAGAAGTTGAACAAGAAGGCAGGAGAGACAACACGATGATACGATTTGAATGTGATTATAACGAAGGTGCGCATGAACGAATTTTACAAAGACTGATGGAAACCAATATGGAACAGACGAGCGGGTATGGCACGGATGAGCATTGCGAACGGGCGAGAATGCTTATTCGTCAGGCATGTGACAATGAGCAAGCTGATGTTCATTTCATGGTTGGCGGCACACAGACGAATACAACGGTGATTGCATCTATTTTGCGTCCATATCAAGGTGTGATTGCTGCGACCTCTGGACACATTGCGGTTCATGAGACTGGAGCTATTGAAGCTACGGGACATAAGGTGCTCACGGTTCCAAGCGAGGACGGAAAGATCACGGCTGGACAGGTTAGAGCCGTCTACGATGCGCACATGAATGAGTCATCACCGGAACACTGTGTTCAACCAGGAATGGTCTACATATCCCAGCCAACGGAGAACGGAACGATGTATAGCAAGGCAGAACTGCAAGCATTGCACACAGTGAGCAGAGCTTGTGGTCTTCCATTTTTCGTGGATGGAGCACGTCTTGGATATGCACTTGCTTCTCGCGATTGCGATATGACACTTGCTGACCTTGCGCGCTTGTGCGATGTATTTTACATCGGGGGAACCAAGATTGGCGCATTGATGGGAGAGGCGGTTGTTATCCTGGATGAAGCGCTGAAACCAGATTTTCGTTATATGATCAAACAAAAAGGTGGCCTGCTTGCCAAAGGCAGACTGCTGGGAATCCAATTCGAAACCTTGTTCGAAGATGGTCTGTATCTCGATATTTCTCGCCATGCCGTGGATATGGCCTTGAGAATTCATGACTCACTCGAACAGCAGGGGGTACGCTTCCTGTACGATTCACCAACCAACCAGCAGTTTCCGATTCTGCCTGATCGTTTGCTTGAGAAATTACGCAGCGGTTATACGTTCTCCTTCTGGGAAAAGGTTGACGATTCAAACAGTGCGGTGCGCTTCTGTACCAGCTGGGCTACCCGGCAGGAGAATGTGGATGCACTGACTCGCGATATCACTCAATTATTGCATGAAGAGATTCAGGTTCCACAGCGTGTCGAAGTATTGGTTTAATCTTCTTTCAAAATTAAGGATAACGGTTCCGATTTCCTTTTCATATATAAGAGTATTTTGGATGAATTTTAAAAAGTGATTATGCAGAATGCTGATACTGAAAAAAGGACAACCCATTGTGGTTGTCCTTTTTTGGTTTGCCTTTTGTGTGATAGTTGTGAGATAGGGAGTGCATACTCGGTTACTCACTCAAGGCCATGTCATATTTCTCTTTCAGCCGTCGGATATCGGCTCTTGGCGGCGCACCGAACATGCGTGCATATTCCCTGCTGAACTGAGAAGCACTCTCGTATCCAACCCGGAAAGCTACATCTGCCGCGTCAGCAGATTCGGCCATCAGAAGTCGCCGAGCCTCCTGTAATCTTAACTGTTTCTGGAACTGCAATGGGCTCATGGCCGTGATCTCTTTGAAATGGCGATGGAATGAAGATACGCTCATGCTGGCCGTCTCGGCCAGATCTTCAATTCGAATCGGATGTTCCCAATGATGAACGATATATTCAATCGCTTTTCTGATCCGATAGGTGCTGCTACCTTCAACCGCAATCTGCGCCAGTTCTCCTCCGTAAGGCCCTTGAAGGAGGCGGAACAGGATTTCTTTAACGTACAACGGAGCCAGAAATGGAATCTCCCCCGGAGTATCCAGCAATCGAACAAGTCGGAGTACAGCATCCTGAATCGACGATTCCATCTGTCCTACGAACATGGCTCGTCTGGCGTTTTCTTTGGAAGTTACCTGTATATTGCATTCGTTCAATACTTCAAGAATTTGGTTCGGTGTGAATTCGAGTTTGAGGCTTAAGTAGGGTGCATCAGAGGATGCTTTGATAATCTGCCCGATGACCGGGAGATTCATGGAAGCAATCAGGTAATTGGAAGCTCCATATTCATAACGCTCCTGTGCGAGCAATACTTCTTTCAACCCTTGAACAATCACACAAAATGAAGGTTTATATACTCTGTACGCCGGTTCGCTAACCCTTGTATGGTGATAGACAAAAAGGGAGGGAATCACCGTTTCCACCGCACCGTTAAGAAGGGAATAGCGTTCAACCAACTCACTCAGTTCCTGATTTTGTTGAGATAATTCTTCGGTCATGTGAATCCTCCTCGCGGGTTTAACCTAGCTAGATTATAAGGCTTAACATTCAGAACTAGAAGGGGCTGTGAGAGGATCAGGCAATCAATTAAGACAATTGGTATACCGCTTGCTGCCCATAACTCAGCATAATAAGAATAAATAGACAGGGCCAAGCAATGATAGCTTATTTGAAAAGTTGGGTGAACAAGGTGATGAAGTGGTTATCGAATCATGTGAGGCGAATCTTGATTGACAGGCTCGAATCTCAGATCAAGTTGGAAGAGAATTCCGTACATCGAGAGATATACTTCAAATGCTGGTTAGAGCTAGTTTCCGAAGAGGTCGAGACAACATCAGTTTACAGAACAAATTCAAGGAGAGTGTGAAATATGGAATATGTGAAATTAGGACGTACCGGTCTGGATGTCTCCAGATTATGTCTGGGTTGCATGAGTTACGGTGTACCGGAACGCGGAATGGCTCCATGGTCCCTGAATGAAGAGCAGAGTCGCCCGTTCATCCGGAAAGCATTGGATGCTGGTATTAATTTCTTCGATACTGCCAATATCTATTCGGATGGAACTAGTGAGGAAATTGTTGGGCGTGCATTGAAGGACTTTGCCCGTCGGGATGAGATTGTCCTGGCAACCAAATTGTTTTTCCGCATGAATGAAGGACCGAACGGGGCGGGGTTGTCCAGAAAAGCGATTATGAACGAAATCGACAACAGTCTTATGCGTTTGGACACAGATTACGTGGACCTGTATCAGATCCATCGATGGGATAATACAACTCCTATTGAGGAGACCATGGAAGCTCTTCATGATGTGGTTAAGGCCGGAAAGGTCAGATACATTGGAGCTTCTTCGATGTACGCCTGGCAGTTCATGAAAGCCCAATACACAGCTGAGCGTCATGGATGGACGAAATTCATCTCCATGCAGAACCATTATAACCTGTTGTATCGCGAAGAAGAGCGTGAGATGCTGCCATTATGTCTGGAAGAAGGAGTCGGCGTTATTCCGTGGAGTCCTCTTGCCAAAGGACGTCTGACCCGGGATTGGAATGAAGAGACTGCGCGTTCAGGAATTGATCCTGTCGGGAAGGCATTTTATGAAAATGCAATGGTGGATGCTGATCGTCAAGTGGTGGAGCGAGTCTTGAAAGTAGCTGAACAACGGGAGATTCCGCGTGCTCAGGTGGCTCTGGCCTGGTTGTTGCACCAAGAGGCAGTAACCTCACCTATTATCGGCGCGACCAAAATTCATCATCTGGAGGATGCGATAGTAGCCCTTTCTGTGAAGCTGACTACGGAAGAGATCAGTTTCCTCGAAGAAGCGTATGTACCGCATCCGGTAACAGGAAATCTCAGTTGATCCGAGTTCTTAATGTTAAAGTCGCCATTCGGCGGCTTTTTTTATAATGATTGGAAGAGTGAATTGACATTCATCCGGTCAAGCGATGTAGGTTGCGGCAATGGTGATCTGACAGCACAAATTGCAGCTGCGGGAGCACAGCCAACAGGTATAGATTTTTCAGAGGAGACAATTAGGCAAGCGAGACAAAAATACCCGGATATGAATATTCAAGTAGCTTAGCCCGTTTAAGCCAGTGTCCGAAAGTGGTTGAATAGCTTCGCTGAGTATTTATTCACGGGCATCACGCTTGCAGAACAGGAAGTTATTATGGATACTGTTGAGAAGAAGGTACAGCCTCAACTAATGCGGGATAGACAGTGGTATCTGAACAGAAGCCGACTGCGAGTCGTAGCTATTAAGGAATAGGGGAATATGGGATGAAAATGGACAAACCCAAGATTCAGGAGCAGTTACTCGAACAAGAAACCATTGCATATCTCGAATCCAAAGTCGAGTACAAACAAAAATTAATTGAGAATATCACACTGGATCATCAGGAAGCGAGCAAGGTTTCATTTGAAAATGTTGTTTTTAGACATGTGACGATCTCGGAGTCTACGCTGGAACAATTTGAATTCACAGATGTTCGGTTTGAACACTGCGACTTCTCCAATGTCAATCTCTCAAGTGCATTCATGCACCGGACCGAATGGCATAACTGCAAGTTTGTCGGAACTGATTTGTCCAATAGCCGATTGCAAAATGTCAGTTTCCTTCATGGCGTAGGAGACTACAGCAATTTCCGCTTTGCCCATCTCAAACAGGTCTCCTACTCGGAATGTACCTTGATTGGTGCGGACTTCGCCTATCTGGCACTGCAAAAAATGGAGTTCAATCAATGTAATATCGACCAATCTTCGATGACGGGGACCAAAATGAAGGATTTGGATCTTAGTGATTGCCAATTTGATTCCTTGATATTAACCATGGAAGACCTCAATGGTTGTGTGATCTCACCACATCAAGCCGCAACATTTGTAGGATTAATGGGCATCATTATCAAATAAAAGACATGAACGTATTCATGGGGTTGCCAAGATAGCAGAAGTGTGTATAATTGGAGACACATTAGAATAAAAACAGGTTTTCTAGGGTTCCGCGAGCGCATGTGTCGGTCTGGTCCGAGAGAAAACCCGCAACCTGTTGGTTGTGCCACGGAGGGATAAAAGCCTGGGAGATGAACTGCAATATGCAGTTTGTTTCCCGGGCTTTTTTTATTTTTCCGCTAATGTACCCATACTGGGTGTGAAAAATGAATTAGAGAAAGGGTGTTACAGGTATGAATAAAACCTGGATGTCGGTAGTGATTGCTGCTGTGTTTGAAGTGGGTTGGGTCATTGGACTAAAACACGCTAGTGGCTTGCTGGAGTGGGGGCTGACTCTGGTTGCAATTATCATTAGTTTCTCCTTGATGATTGCGGCTTCACGGACACTGCCCGTGGGAACCGTGTATGCAGTATTCGTTGGCCTGGGTACCGCTGGCACGGTACTTGCAGAGATTATTTTGTTTAATGCGCCTGTCCAAGCCGGAAAAATGGTACTCATTGGTGTACTCTTGCTCGGCGTAATCGGACTTAAAATGCTGAGCAAAGAGAAGAATAAGGAGGTGCAGCTATAATGAACTGGGTATTTCTTATCTTGGCAGGGGTATTTGAGATGATTGGAGTGCTTATGATAAACAAGTTGCACAAAGACCGTAATCTAATTTCACTGGTTCTATTGGTGGCTGGGTTTGGTTTGAGCTTTATATTCCTATCTCTGGCGATGAAAACTCTTCCGATGGGAACAGCATATGCCGTGTGGACGGGAATAGGCGCCTCAGGCGGTGCCATTCTGGGCATGGTGTTTTACGGGGAACCTCGAAATGCCCTAAGAATTCTGTTTATTGCCATGGTGCTCGGATCGGCAGTAGGTCTCAAATTGGTCAGTTGAACAAGTGAAAATAAAAAGATAATGTACAGATTACGATTTTAATGTTATCCTTATACGTTACGTGTGAAATAAAAGATACGTCTTATTGATAGATGTGCGTAAATGAAGGAGACAACATGACATTTAAGGACTTGAATATTATCCCCCCCATTTTGGAAGGGTTAAGCAAAGCAAACTATACTAATCCTACGCCTATACAGGAACAGGCAATTCCAGCGGTATTAGCGGGCAGAGACCTGCTGGGATGTGCACAGACAGGAACAGGCAAGACGGCAGCATTCTCGGTGCCAATCATTCAATTATTAAGCGAACGATCCAAAGGACCAAAGTCCGCAAGACATATTCGCTCATTGATTTTAACGCCGACAAGAGAGCTGGCTATTCAGATCGCGGATAACATCAAGGTATATAGCCGGTATACGGACATCCGTTGTACAGCTATCGTTGGTGGTGTTTCACAAAAAGTGCAAGAGCGTGCACTGAATCAAGGTGCTGATATTATTATTGCAACACCAGGCAGATTGAACGATCTGATCAACCAGAAGCGTATTGACCTGAAGATGGTTGAGATTCTCGTTCTGGATGAAGCGGACCGGATGTTGGACATGGGCTTCATTCATGATGTGAAAAGAATCATCGCCAAGATGCCGAACAAAAAGCAGACTCTTTTCTTCTCGGCTACGATGCCTCCTGAGATCACCAAAATGGTTAAAACCTTGTTGGTTGATCCAGTCAAAGTAGAAATCACGCCTGTATCTTCAACGGTAGAACGCATTGAGCAGTCTATATATTTGCTGGAAAATGGCAAGAAGCAGCATATGTTGAATCAGATTTTGGAAGATAAATCCATTGTATCCGCACTGGTGTTCACACGCACGAAGCGCGGCGCTGACCGGGTTACACGAGATTTGGCCAAAGTGAATGTTACAGCACAGGCCATTCATGGTAACAAGTCTCAGAACGAGCGACAACGGGCATTGAACAATTTCAAGAGCGGGGCAACACGTGTATTGGTTGCGACGGATATTGCAGCACGAGGAATTGATGTGGAGGAACTGACCCATGTTATTAACTTCAACCTGCCAAATATCCCGGAAACTTACGTTCACCGCATTGGTCGTACAGGCCGAGCAGGCAAAAGCGGGATGGCAATCTCGTTCTGCGAGAAGGATGAACTTCCGTTCCTGAAGGATATCGAGAAAGTGATCAAGAAGACGATTCCTGAAGTGAAAGGTCATCCATATCCGATGACAGGTGTGCCTGTGTTTGATAAAACCAGCAAAGCACTAGGCAGTAAACCTTCGTTCAACAAATCGGCTGCAGGCAAACCGGCGAAGTCCAAAGCGAACCCGGCACGCAAGCCCAAATCCGAATGGTTTGCCAAGAGTGGTAAATCAAACAGTAGTCGATCCAATGACAGCAGATCTAATAGCAGTAGAACAAGCAGCAGCAAATCCAGCAGTAGCCAATTTAATCGCAGCAGCAAAACAAGGAACGATCGAGCCAATTAAGTCCTTGATAAACCCAATGAAACCTTCTCCACGATGTGGAGGAGGTTTTATTATGTGCAGCGAGCTTATTTACATACGAACCTACATTCGGTATTATTATATCGTTCATTGGTGAAAGGGAGGTACGAACTTGAAGGATGCGATGATTAAATACAGTTTGAATAAGAATGGTGCGACGAAGGAGTACCCTTTTGGACCTGATCCTGTAGTCATTAAGGTCGGAGGGAAAATGTTCGCGTTACTTTTCGAAGACAAAGAAGAAAATGGTCTATTGAACTTGAAGTGTGATCCTATTATTGCAGAGAACCTGAGAGAGCAGCATGAAGCGGTTCGACCAGGATATCATATGAACAAAAAGCACTGGAATACCATTACGCTCGATGGTTCATTGTCGGAAGAGGATGTCATGGTCATGATCGATCACTCCTATGATGTGGTTGTCAAAACTCTTCCGAAAAAAGTTCGGGAATCACTGGCCGAATAAGAAGAAAGTACACAACTTTCTCTACACGTCATTCATCATGTCATTGACATTTAAAAGGTAGGTGAAAGGCTAATGGTCTGCTTCTCTAACAGAATGAATATCCTATGAAAATGAAGACATATTTGAAGTCCATGTGGTTCCGTTACCTTGGCAATAAGCAAGATCGAACGGCCATCATCAATGTGGCATCCCTTATCATCAACGCGTTGATCGGTATAGGCAAGTTAATTCTGGGGATATATCTACTTTCCGGATGGTTTATTACGAATGCCGTATATTATCTGATTCTGTGTGTGGCGAAAGGCCAAGTGCTTCAACAATATAAAGTTGTCAAGAGGATGGAGTCTTCAGAAGAAAGATATACATTGGAGCTTACGGTATATAAGCGTGGAGGTCTGTTCCTGTGTTTACTGGGCGTGTCCTATTCACTGGTCTGCCTGCGAATGTATCTGATCGGCGATGCCTTCATATACGAGGGTATCATCGTGTATATCGTAGCTACAGTCGCTTTTACCAAGCTGGCTTTTGCCGTGTATGGCACCTGGGCTAACCGTCATCTTCATAACCCGATTATCTCTACATTAAAAATGATTAACTTCACCGATGCCATGGTGTCCATCGTGGTCACCCAAGCGACACTGCTCACCATGCAAGCCTCACCTCTTGCATTAAAAACCAGTAGTTTGTTTGGCATGGGGTGCAGTGTTTTATTTTGTCTGATGGGGGTCTGGATGATCTTCCACAAGAAGAAGGAAAAAAGCGCGGATCCAAACCGATCTCCTGGCACTGAATGCTAACATTGAAGCACCAAGGGCAGGGGAAGGTAATTCTGGTCCACGTTTGATCATGTTGATCAATACATATCGAATGAATTGCACATGACGGAATAGACGAGTGTTAAAGGAGTGATATCTATGGATCAAGAACAACAATTGGTAATGGTACAACGGATGCGTGAAAATGACGTCGGCACAGGTGCTGCCCTTCAACCGAGTACCGCGTATGCCGTTAAGGTGGAAGAAGTCGTGATTCCTACGACAAAAGGCGACACGCGTGTACTGGTGTATACACCGGATAAGAAACGTTCAACACCACTGCCAGTCTTCTTCAATATGCATGGAGGTGGTTTCATCTTGGGACAAGCGGAGATGGATGATCCCTGGTGTCGCCTGATCGCTGATCGTGCTGATTGTGTGGTCATGAATATTGATTACAGCCTTGCACCTGAGCATAAATTTCCAACCGCTGTGCATGAATGCTACGACGTTGTACAGTGGGTCCACGCCAATTCGGAATCTTTTTCGGTTAACCCAACTCTCTTCGCCATTGGAGGACATAGTGCAGGTGGTAATCTTGCTGCAGCAGTGTGCTTGTTGAATCGGCAACGTGGAAGCGAGCTGCCGATTGTTCTTCAGGTTATCGATTATGCCGTGTTGGACGTGGCCACAGATCCGGCCGAGAAGCCGAGTTTTGAAGAAGCTATTCCAGCCGATATCGCCAGAACGTTCAACGCCATGTACCTTGAAAAGCCGGAAGATGCCCATGACCCGTTAGCTTCACCTGTACTCGCAAAATCATTACAGGAACTCCCGGAAGCTTTGATCATTACCGCGGAGAAAGATTCACTAGCTCAAGAAGCAAGAACATATGCAGCAAGGCTTGAAGCGAGCGGTGTGAAGGTGATGCTTAAGGAGTACGAGGGCGCCGCTCATGGATTTACGCATTTTGGAGATCTCCAGATGGCAGAGGATGCCTGGTATCGGATGAGTGTCAAGATCAGAGAAGCATTTTCCAAATCACTTGGATCAGATTGACGTAAAAAGTTACCTATAGATACTACCTTGAAGTCGCCTAATGGCGGCTTTTTTTGCTTATCTGTTAAGTTGGTTCAATCCGTTGGTGAAACCAAGCTTCTGAGCTTGCGGTTAAGATAATAAAATAGATTAGGACCGTTCTTAAGATTATAACGATATCGTTAAGGGTAAGAGTTGTTAATTAGCGGAAATAATGACCAATACCAGGAGGTTAATGATATGAACCAAAGTAACAGTCCATCCGATATCGCGATTCTTGGCATGGGAACGGCTCTGCCTGCTCACGCCGTAGCGCAGTCAGATATTGCGGAACTGATCGCTTCCTCTCTTCAGGATCGCCCAGATTTGGCCCGTTTTGCTAAGCGAATATTCAAGTCTTGTGGTGTTGAAACACGATATACGGTGGAACCGAGCTACCTAGGTTCGCTGGAAGAGTGCCGTTATCTGCCTTTTGGTGATGTATCAGACATCCCGACAACCGAAGAACGAATGAATACATACAAGCGAGAGGCGCTTCCGCTTGGCATCGAGGCGGCTGAGAAAGCTCTGAAGGATTCAGGCGTATCTCCTAAGAGCATCACGCATATCATTACGGTCAGTTGCACTGGTCAATACCTGCCGGGTCTGGACGTTATGCTCATCCGTCATTTGGGTTTGTCTGCTCGTGTCAATCGACTGCCACTGATCTTTCAAGGATGTGCGGCAGGCTTGAAAGCCATTCAGATGGCACGAGATGTCGTGCAGGGTGCTCCCGGTTCACAGGTTCTTGTAGTCTGTGTGGAGTTGTGCACACTTCATTTTCAGCCTGTTCAAGATCGGGAAGCGTTATTTGCAGCTTCATTCTTTGGAGATGCGGCTTCTTCATGTGTGGTCGGTACGCCCGAACCTCAACACACGGATGTTCTGAGTCTGGGAACCGGTTATTCTGTTCTTCTTCCGGATTCGACTGAAGACATGACCTGGGAGGTCGGGAACCTGGGGTATGATCTGTATCTGTCACCTCGTATTCCGAAGCTGCTCGGTGTTCATCTGGAAGAGGAACTACGTCTGTTACTGCAAAGTGACCAGCTTCCTGAACTATGGGCTATCCATCCAGGAGGACGGGGAATTGTGGATTCTGTGCAGGATGTGATGAAGCTGAGAGATGAGCAAACGAAGTACAGCAGGGATATCCTGAGAACGTTTGGTAACTTGTCATCCAATACGATCCTGTTTGTACTGAATGCGATGCGTGAGGACATGAAGGCACAGGATCAATCAACCACAGATGGTGTAGCTATGGCATTTGGACCGGGACTCACCGCGGAGTTGATGAAATTTACTTACGTACCATCATTATCTTCAGTGATCGAGGAGCCGGATCATGTCCTTCTTTAGAACATTGTCTATACGGGCCCAGGAAGATGAACTGATGGACGACTTCTCTTTGGGTGGGGAGGAGCTCCGTGAAGCACTCAGACATCTGAGACGCCTTAACAAAATATTCGCTGCACCGGGCCCAACTCTTGCTGGTGTAGAGAAGTTATGGAACTCTGTCGGAAGGCCGGATAAGCTGACCCTTCTGGATGTGGGGGCAGGTTCAGGGGATGTGAACCAGAAACTACTGCAATGGGCGGATCGTCAGGGCGTTCAGCTGGAGATTACGCTAGTCGATCTGACGGAAGAGGCGTGTGAGGAAGCGAGGCAACTATTTCGTGACGAACCCAGAGTCCGCGTGCAACGTGCTGATCTTACAGAACTGCCGGATGCTTCCGCAGATATCGTGACAGGTTCCCAATTTGTACATCATTTTGACGGAGATCAGCTGGTTGATATGGTTTCTCATATGCTACGAGCATCCAGGTACGGTGTCGTCATTAATGATATTCACCGTCATCCTGTATCCTATAAGGCGGTCTGGATTACAACGCGCATGATCTCTCGCAATCGGTACATTCGTCATGATGGACCCCTTTCCGTCGCCAAAGGATTTACAGGGAGAGACTGGAAGGAACTTAAACAACGGCTGAATCATGATTCGATGACTTATGAATGGAAGCCTTTATTCCGTTACTCTGTTGTTATCCCCACAAAAGGCAGGTGATCTTACGTGTCGAAATCAATAGATGTCATCATTGTCGGAGCTGGAATTGCCGGCAGTACCTGTGCAATCCAATTGGCAGGGCAAGGCCATCGGACGCTTTTGTTAGACCGGCAGGAGTTTCCGCGTCACAAAACCTGCGGTGAGTTCATGTCACCGGAAACCAAGGAGATGCTGGAGGTTCTGGACATACATCTTCTGGACCAAGCCAAGAAACCCAGCACCATGGATCATGCCAAAATCATTATGCAGCAAGGGGGAGTGATTGAAGCACCGCTACCGGGATTCGCTTATGGTATAAGCCGATATGAGCTGGACCAGATTTTGCATCAGAAGGCCTTGGACGCAGGAGCCCAGATCGTTACGAAAGCGACCATAACCAGCATTGAACAACTCGAGGATGCCAGTTATGAGGTGGAGGTGAAACAGGGAGACGAGCGGATTCAATATAAGGCAAAAGCCGTCATCGGTGCACATGGTACCAAAAAGCAGCGCGGAATGGCTTCCGACCCAGATCTGCGAGATCAAACCGTATATGTCGGCGTTAAATCCCACTTCAGCGGAATTGAAATTCCCGCGCGAGTGGAGTTATATTTTTGCGAAGGTGGTTATGTGGGGATTTCCCCGATTGAGGACGGCACTGTGAATGTCGCCGCATTGTTGACGCTGGATACTGTGCAGGGAAGCGGAAAGTCTGTGAACGATATTTTGCAGGCGGCATCGCTGACGAACGTGAGCTTGGCAGCCCGGTTAGCGGAAGGTAGTCCTGTAGAGGGAACACAGGTGTCGATTGCACCGCTGCATCTGTCCAATATACCTGAGCCATGGTCTGAGTATCCGCACATTGGTGATGCGATGCTGATGATTCCTCCGCTGTGCGGAGACGGGATGTCCATTGCGCTACGCTCCTCGCTATTATGCGCCCGCTGGACTGATAAATATCTTCGAGGTGATATTGAGCATGCCGATTGGCAGAGTAATTATATGCTGGAAGCGAGCCGCGAATTCACCCAATTGCTCAGGCGGGCAAGAAGAATTCAGAAGCTGGCTTTTGCCAAAACCAATAAATTCTATCCTGGTCTGGCCCGGATGATCCCCGGTCTGGCCGCTTATGTCGTGAAGGCTACACGGTTATCCGAGATGAATGCAGTGCGCTAAAAGATGGATATTTTGTCCAATACTTATGTGGAAGAGGTTGCTGATGGCGGCCTCTTTTTTGGGTATCTAATCATTAAATTTGTAGAGACAGTTTGGAAATTCGGGAAATGCTCGTATAATAGAATCTAATGTAATGATAGAGAGTTAATTCAGATGAAATGTCGGGAGGCACTATTTAAGATGAACTATTCATTTTCCAATCGTATCGCAGCACTGCAACCATCCATTATTCGTGAGATCCTGAAGGCTTCTTCGGGTCAAAATGTCATTCCGTTCTCTGCGGGAAATCCCGCTCCAGAGACGTTCCCTATTGAGGCGATTCGTACGTTTACCCAAACTATTCTGGAACAGGACCCGATCACGGCTCTGCAATACGGAATTACGGAAGGTTATGTTCCTTTGCGGGAAGCATTGACTGAACATCTGAAGACAGGATTTGATACGGGGAAGGCATCCGATCAATTGTTCATCGTATCTGGAGCACAGCAGGGCATTGAACTTGCCTGTAAAGTGTTCTGTAATGAGGGTGACACGATTATCTGTGAGAGCCCAAGCTTCATCGGTTCTTTGAACTCCTTCCGGGCATCCGGTGCGAAGCTTGCGGGTGTTCCGATGGAGATGGACGGTATGGATATCGAGAAGCTGGAACAGGCACTGCAAACAGAGCCCAATGTAAAACTGATCTACGTGATCCCAAGCTTCCAGAATCCGACCGGTGTGACGACGAGCCTGGAGAAACGTAAAGCCATATACGAACTGGCGAAGAAGTATGGCGTTATGATTCTGGAAGATAACCCGTACGGAGAACTTCGATTTAATGGAGATGATGTACCGACCATCAAGTCTATGGATGATGAAGGTCTGGTCATCTATGTTGGATCATTCTCCAAAATTCTATCGGCGGGACTGCGCGTCGGTTTTGTACAAGCTCCGCATGAAGTGGTGGAGAAGATGGTCGTCGCCAAACAGGGAGAAGACGTACATACGGCTATGCTTCCACAGATTCTGGCATATAAGTTCATGACAGAGTATGACTACGCCGGGCACATTAACAGCATCCGTGAGGTATATCGGAGAAAAGCAACATTGATGATGGACAAGCTGCAAGAGCATATGGGTGAGTCCATTACCTATACCCAACCGGACGGTGGACTGTTCCTCTGGTGTGATCTGCCAGCGCATGTGCCAATGCTTGATTATGCCAAGACTGCAGCAGCCCAGGGGGTTGCGGTTGTGCCGGGAAATGCTTTCCTGGTGAATGAGCAAGACCCTTGTAATGCCATCAGACTTAATTTTTCAACGCCGTCAGACGAACAGATTGTGAAAGGTGTTGAGATTTTAGGTCGGGTTTTGAAAGGCTATACCGTTTAAAATATTTCAATGCGATATATCTACGAAAAGCCGCCAATTGGCGGCTTTTTTTGGTCTTTTATCGTCCTTAATTATCAATGAGGGCACTTAATTCTGCCTGAAATACCTTTTGATTCTTCTGGTTGAATGTACTCAGCAGCACGGTAACAATCCCATTACCTTTACGTCTGGGAAGCAGGTCAATGACTTCTGCAATCACATGAAGTTCATCCTCAGGAAAAACAGGCTTCAGGAATTGAATGTTGTTCATGCCGGTTCCCGCGACAACATGCTCTCCATAGATTCCGACCTCAATCCATAGCTTGAAGGAGATATTCATCGTCTGCATGCCAGAAGCAATCAAACTGCCGAAGCGGCCCTGGGTGGCCTTTGCTTCATCCAAATGCATGTACTGTGGATCATAGATTTTGGCAAAATCAATAATATCGCTCTTGGATAATGCCAAGGATTTTGTTTCGTAGCGCTGACCTATTACATATTCACTGAATTTCATGAAGGCACCTCGGGTTCTTTAATATGTTTTTTCGCAGTCGACGCTCTGGAAAGAGACATGACTGGACTGACGTGATAAAATGCTAGTGAACGATCTCGTGTGTATTATTGTCATATTGAAATAAACGGATGAAACTGTCTTTGAGGAGTATATATCATGATAACGATTAAAGATGTCGCCAAGATGGCTGGTGTAGCCAGTTCAACCGTATCTTGCGTACTCAACGATAAAGGTAGTGTGAGTGAGCCAACAAGGCAGAGAGTGCTCGCAGCAGCAAGCCAACTCAATTACGTGAAGAACGGCCCTGCATCTGAAATGAAGCGGCAGAGTACACAAACGATTGGTGTAATTGTCCATGACATGTCCAGTCCGTATTTCTCCGATTTGGTGAATGGAATACAGTCCATCGCGATGAGCCATGGATACGATATGATCGTGTGCAGCTCCTTGGGTGGAGAGAAGTCGACAGCCCATCGTTACATTCGTGAAAGAAGAATAGATGGAGCTATTGTCATCGCTCAAAATATTGAAGATCAGTTGCTCATCGAGGCATCTGAAGCAGGATTTCCGATTGTCGTTATGGATCGGGATCTGGATGCTCAACATATTGTAAAGGTTTTGATGAGTGATACGCAAGGTGGGTACCTGGCTACCCGTTATCTGATTGATAAAGGGCATCGGACGATTGCCTATATTAGTGGCCCCGCCCATTCGGAATGTAACCAGCATCGATATCAAGGTTATCTCAATGCCATGGCAGAGGCAGGCATAGAAGAGAACCCGGAATGGAAAATCGGCGGACAATACATGAAGCAAGATGGCTACCATGCAGCCAAGAAACTGCTCGAAGGAGAACTGCCATCCGCTGTATTTTTTGCAAATGATGAAATGGCCTTTGGGGGTTTGGAAGCCTTCAGAGAACATGGGATTGCAGTACCTGAACAGTTATCCGTAATTGGTTTTGACAACATCCCGGCATCGCAGTATGTGCATCCACCTCTGACCACTTTTCGGCAACCCAAGACGGATGCTGGCCAGCTTGCGGGTCATGTTCTCTTCCAACTGTTAAATGGAGAGTCTGTTGAGACGTTATATACACTGGACATCCAATGCGTGGAACGTGATTCCGTTCGGCTCCTCAACCTGAGTTGAGGAGTTTTTTCGTTCAATAGAATTTTAAATGTTCAAAAAGAAAGGAGTGAGATGATTTATGCATAATAATAAAGACGAGAGATTCTTGCATAGGAAATAAATGGAGGGTGATTAGATGGGCGTACCCACGTTTCTGGAGACAGGCCATATGGAAGAAGGTTTTCCCATTCGGGTGATTCATACAGGTGATCAGTTTAATTATGCTGCACACTGGCATGATGAGGTTGAATTGGTTGTTGTTAATGGAAAGAGCGCACGAATTGGCGTGAATGACCATGTCCGTGAGTTGGCGCAAGGTGATGTGCTGCTGATCAAACCAGGAGATGTACATTGCTTTTTGCCAGGGACCGAACACTTAACGATTATCTTGTTCCGCCTCGAATTGTTAACTGGAAGCTTCACGACTGAAGCCGAAATACAGGATCTCGGCGAACTTTTCAACAAAACAACCGTTATTCCCTCAAATGCGGGAAGTCGCAGCAACGTGGTTCAGTATATAGATGCCATCATTGCCGAGAAAAAAAATCGAAAGCCCGGATATCGATGGTTAATGGTTTCCCGGTTGTATGATCTCATGGTTCTTTTGTTACGTACAAAGCCCCCAGTGACGGATCAACTCACGGCTTCAGGATGGCCTTGTACCTCGTCCAAAAAATTTGAATTCCTCGAATCGGTCTGTGAATATCTGGAGGAGCATTATGCTGAACCGATCAAGCTGGAACAGGTGGCGGAACATATTAAATTCAGCAAGTTCCATGTCTGCAAGTTATTCAAAGAGATCAAAGGAGTGACACTGATGGAATATTTGAATCATTTTCGAATTATCAAATCCGAGTGGGCGTTATTGTTCCGTCAGGATTCCATTTTGGATATAGCGATCGGCCATGGGTTCAACAATGTGAACTCCTATAATCGACTTTTCAAAAAATATAATGACTGCACACCCTCCGAATTTCGCAAGAAGCACCGTACGAATATCACAAAATATGAAGGGTAATGCACAATATTTGTGGAGAAAGCCCTCTCCGAAATCAATATACTCTAATAAAATGTAAGCGTTTCCTTTTAGAAGGAGGGGGCCTATGAAGAAGTGGTTTAAGCCAACTATTGTGTTCGTATGTGTAGCCATGTTGTTAACGGGTTGTCAGCTCAGTCCGTCCAACCCAACCAAGCAGCAGGAAATTACCGTGTGGAGTTTTACGGATGAAGCAGAGTACGCCATCGAGAAATTCGAGCAGAAATATCCGGACATCAAAGTGAACTTTGTCAACATCCCCGGCAACTTCTATATCACCAAGCTTAAATCTGCACTCCAGACGACCTCCAAAGCTCCAGATGTATTTATGATTGAAAATGCCAATATTCGAGAACTGATTGACGTTCCATATCTGGAGAATTTATCGGCTTCGCCGTATAACGCCAATGATCTAATTCAACAACAATATGCTTTTGTGCAGGCCAATGAAAAGGACAGTGAGGGGAATGTCAGAGCTATAGGTTATCAAGGAACACCTGGGGGCATCTATTATCGTCGGGATCTGGCGAAGAAATATCTGGGTACCGATGATCCTGAGAAGGTGGGTTCACAGATCGATACTTGGGAGAAGATCTTCGAGATTGGTGAACAGGTTCAGCAAAGTAGTGGCAATAAAGTACATGCATTGGCGAACTGGAACGCCATATCGAACTCATATGACGGTATACCCTGGGTGAAGGATGGCAAGCTCGTCATCGATCCAACCTATATGGAGGTGCTGGATCTGGTGCGTGAAGCACGTGAGCGACATGTACTTGCCGAGTATGAAGATGGAAGTGCCGGTTACGCTGCATCCATGCAAAAAGGAGAGGTCATGTTCTATCCGGGGGCAACCTGGGGCTTGCAATATACGTTCAAGGCGAACGCTCCGGATACCGAAGGCATGTGGGGCTTGGCCCAGGGACCGTCAGCCTTTAGTGCAGGTGGAACTTATATCGCGATGTACAGTAAAAGTGAGAAAAAGGATCTGGCCTGGAAGTTTATTGAGTTCTATAATTTTGACCACGACTTTCTGTCCGAGTTAGCGAAAGAGCAGGATTATTTTACAAGCAACATGGTTGTGAATGATGAACTTGCGCCATCGCTCTCATCGCCTTATTTGGGAGGGCAGAAGCATTTTGAGTTTTTCTCAGAGGCCGCAAAGCGGGTTCCTGTATATGAGCGCACCAAATATGATGCAACGATTAACAATGATATCTACAAAAATGTACTTCAGTTGTATCTCAATCAGGACATTCAGACCAAAGATGAAGCAGTGAAGCGAATCAAACGTGATGTCGCCTTGAGATTTCCGGAGCTGGAAGTGGAGTAGCTTAGAAGCAAGCGAAGAGTTGTAGACATCCAATGATAACTGGGGGGACAGAATATGTTTGCCAAAACGATTCGAAAGGACCATTACGGCTACTACTTCATTGCTCCGTTTTTTATTATTTTTACCATTTTCGGACTTTATCCCATTTTGTATTCGCTCTATATCAGTTTCACCAACTTTGATGGAATTACGACCCCTGACTTTGTAGGGATTGGTAACTATGTGGCTGTACTACAAGATCCGTTATTCTACAAAACCTTGTTTAATACGTTATTTATCTGGGGAGTCTCCGTGGTTCCGCAGTTGACGATCTCACTTGTGTTAGCTTTTATTCTGAACGACAAGCTGCTCAAAGGCAGGGACTTTTTCAGAGCTGTATACTTTTTCCCGAATATCGTTACGGCTGCATCACTCGGGTTGCTTGTCAGCCTGATCTTTGACTGGCAGTCCGGGGGACTGAATCATTTTTTGATGCAGATGGGGATTATTCAAGATCCAATTAATTGGAAAAACGACCCGTGGTTTATGCGGTTGATTGTGTCCTCCATCTTGTTTTTCCAGTACTTCGGTTATTCCATGGTCATCTACCTTGCAGGTCTTCAGGGCATTGATCCTTCATTGCTGGAAGCTGCCCAGATGGATGGCGCGAAAAAGAAACATATTTTCATCCATATCATCGTGCCGATGCTCCGTCCAATTATTCTGTTTCAGATGATTACATCGATTATTGGTGGCATCCAGATTTTCGATCAGCCATTCACACTAACCAATGGCAATGGCGGTCCTGACCGAGCAGCCATGACGAGCATTATGTATCTCTATAATGTAGCATTTCAGAGCACACGATTTGGTTACGGCGCTGCCATAGCATTTTGCCTGTTTATTATCATCATATTGTTGTCCGTTGCATCCTTCATCATGACCAAGCGGAAGAGCCGTTCATAGGGAGGGGAGTTCTTATGCAAACTGCAAAATCAGTTGAACAACCAAATGCGGCGATTCAGCAATATGCCAATACAAGGGGGCTGACGGCAGGCAAGATCATCATCTATCTGTTGCTGACAGGTCTTGCCGTGCTCTGCATTATTCCATTTTATCTGATGCTTATCTATTCAACACATAACAATGCAACGATTGCTTCAACGTTCACCTTTCTTCCCGGATCATTTTTAGTCGATAATTATATGAATATGGTATCGAAAATCAACATTTGGCGTGGGTTTGCCAATAGTATTTTCATTGCTGGAACATCGACCGTGCTATCTCTATATATTGGTGCTTTGACGGCATATGGTTTTGCCAAATTTAAATTCAAAGGGCGGAACTGGTTGTTTCTGTTTCTATTAGCAACCATGATGGTACCGGGCCAACTGGCCTTGATTGGTGTATATCGACTATTCAGTATGTTGGGGCTTCTGGACAGTTATGCCGCGATTATTTTGCCTGCTGCAGCTAACGCCTTTAATGTATTCTTTATCAAGCAGTTCATGGAGAGCAGCATCCCGGATGAGATTATTGAATCTGCGCGGGTGGACAGTGCTGGCGAGTTCAGAACGTTCAATCAAATTGTACTGCCCATTCTTGGGCCGGCGATCTCGGCCCTCGGCATATTCACGTTTATCGGTTCGTGGAATAATTTTCTTACACCGCTCGTTCTATTTTTCTCTCTGGATAAATACCCACTTCCGGTACTGGTTGCGCTAGTGCAAGGATACTATGGGATGGATTATGGACTCTTGTATTTGGGTGTTGCGATCTCCATCTTGCCTATTATTATTGTATTCTCCGTGTTTTCCAAACAGATTATCGGAAGTGTTGCCCTGGGAGCAGTGAAAGGGTAGTTGAATAGCTTCTATATAATAAGGGGCGTCCAGAGTGGGCGGCTCTTTTGCTGTTTATTATTTTGCGTATATATCCCATCTTATAAGTAAAGGATATCTTTAACTGTGAATATCTGGACGGAATATGCACGAAAGGGGAGGGGGATGCGTTATGGACATATCAGCAGGAAGAGAAGAAGGACCATGCCTCTGATAATCAGAGGCATGGTCCTTCTTTTACTTAAGTGTACTGCATCACTCGAAGATGACTATTCTTTAATGACAGAAGCGTTCACGGCATCTTCCATCTTCGTATTGTAAGAACGGAACAGACCCAGGCGCCAGAAGGCGGCTCCTTTGAGGTCATAACGTTTGGCGAGACCTAGCTTATCATCAACGGAGGAGGGTGTTTCACTGCTTAGACTGATACCAAGCAGCAACTTATTTTTCGGGACACCAGCTTGAAGAGCTAGCTGAATCGCCTGATCAACAAGGCTATTTGGTTCGGGTACCTGAGATTTGGTGCCAACGGGATTATACTGATAGGCCATAATGATCAGATCATCTGCGATGGAGGCAAGTGTTTTGTAATCATACCCTTTATAAGCACTGTTCAGCGGCGGTACCGCCAGTGATAAAGCTGTGTCTTGGGGCAAGGAGCTCTTTAATTGCTTCACGTAAGCATTGAGCAGCTTCTGTTGTTCTACCGCATCCAGTTTAAAGCCAAGTCCTTCAAAATCCAGAACAACTCCGCCAAAACCATGCTCTGCTACCGCACCAGTTATACCTTCAATCGATTTCTGCCGCAGGGTGCTGTCACTCAGCACTTTGGTCAGTTCGCCGTTTCCGTCCAACGCATACACCATGAGCTGTGGCTGGATCTGCTGATCCGCTGCGTCAGCAACGATGGACTGAGGCGTAATATCACCCGCAGCAGCAGGGAGACGGTACTCATCCCCCTGGAGCGTAAACTGACCTTCACGATCAATGCGGCTCCAGCCAAAGGCTACGGAATTCATGGAAGGAATAAGATCCTTTTCTTGAAAGGATTGCAATGCATAGAAGGCTCTCAGGTGCATCTCGCGTTGTGGTGAGACAAGAGAGACCGTTTTGGTAGCCTGATTCCAGCTTGCACTTACGCCAAATTGATTACTAAAAGAACTAAGTGGAATGAGCACGCGCCCTTCTCGCTGAACGGGTGCTGCAGCAAGTGTAACTTTTTTCCCATTGACGGTTGCTGTGGTGCTGCCAACTTGTAATAGTACCTCGGTAGTTTGTCCTTTCACCGTGTTCGTCGCTTTTACAGTTTGTGATTTGCTGTTCCAGATAATATCGATACCAAGGGCTTGTCCAACCGTTCGAAATGGAACATAAGTGACACCTTTATCAACTCTTGGAGCTGCATCAAACTTCAGGGGAACGTCATCCAAGTGTACTGTTATGGCGGGAGCAGCATAGGCTCCACCAATATTGTGGGTGCTTCCAAGAATAGAGAGAGCAATTACAGTAACCGCAGCAATTTTTCCTGCTCGTTTAATAAGCATCGCTTGTTTCCTCCAACTTCGTACATAATAGTAAAATTCTGTTATGAACAGTAATCTAGTAATCTAGCATAACAAAATTTTCAAGTAGTTCCAATATTGAAATGAGTTCCTAGTCATAACGGTAGCAGAAAAACGAATATACTTTACTATATATTGCGGAAGGAGTGTGCTTTTTGCCAAACTCTACGGGTTTAATTTACAATCCAACCTCGGGTGGGACCCAATCCACTCAACTCATTGTGACGTGCATTAATGATTCCCTTAATGCTCCAGTCAGTATTGAGCTGGAAATTTTCAGATGGGACACCACTCAAACTGCGCGTATACCTATAGGTCATGATCTGTTTGAATTACTTCCTCAAGCGACCCGAACCTTAATCTATCCATTGATTAATGCTGCTTTTTACGAGGTGCAAAGCGATTATTTTAGTGCTACAAGTACGGTCATTCATGTATATGGTGTTAACTCTACAGGTCAGATCATCCAGCGTGTGCTTCAATCGGAGATGACATTAATTGATCGATTCACAAATATCCCTTAAAGGAATTGAGGTGAGCAGATGGTAGTTGTGAATATTACCGGGGCTTTGGCAGGCAGTCAATTTGAACCTTCAATTGCAGTTAATACGCTGAACCCGAATATCATGTGCGTGGTAGCTGTGGATACCAGTACCGGGCCAACATTGACTGGTTTTTATCGTTCCATTAATGGAGGAAGTACCTGGTCCACCACGGTACTTCCTCAACCGGCAGGGTATGCAGGAGCAGAGGCGCCTACGATAGACTATACGTTTCCGAATACGTTTATCGTTACCGTGCATTTGTTTAACGGGTTCAATGATGGGACGATTGCGAGTTATACTTCATTTGATGATGGACTAACGTGGCAGCCACCGGTTATCGTCCAGGCGGGGTTCGGTACAATTGTTCATAATGATGAGCCTTACATAGCCGTTGACCGTTCTCCAGGTAGCCCCTATCGTGGCAATGCATATGTCGGATATACGCCGCTCGCGACAACTTCTTCCGCGATCTTTACGCAAAGGTCGCTCAACCAGGGGATCTCCTGGGAGCCGCCTGATCGACAGTCGAATCCCCGAGGAATACACGATCGGGCTGCACTGGCTGTTGGATTCTCAGGTCAAGTCTATGCGGGATATATCATTACGGGTCCTGCCAGTCCATCCGCATTATTACGTATTTCGTACGATGGGGGCATTACCTATCAACCTCTTCTTGAAAGACAGGCAACGTTTATTTCATCCGTAGTACCGGCACCTTCGCCTTTACCTGTGCCGAATTATGCTTTTCGAGTGCAGACCAACCTAAGTCTGGGAGCAGATATTTCCGTTGGACCTAACAGTGGAACCGTGTATGCCGTATGGAATGATGCGCGAGCTGGATATACCGATGTATTACTCAGTGAATCTCCTGATGGGCTCTTGTGGTCAGATCCTATCAGTATTACAGGCGCGCCCCCGGGTACACAGAATTTTTTCCCGTCGATAAGCGTATCACCCTTTGCAGGGACGATCCGGGTCATTTATTATACCAATCGAATTGACGGGTTCCTGCTCGATGTCTTTGTTGCAGAATCCTTTAATGGTGGCGCCAGCTTCACTAACCGTCGACTCACAACCACATCCTTTAATCCGAATGGCAACTCTCCGACGCCGACAGTGCTGATAGGAGACTATATTACTGCAGCTACAGTTAGTCCGGATAATCTCGCAGCAGTGTGGATGGCCACAACACCGCCAACAGGCAAGCTGGATGTTTATTTTGGTAACTGATTCAATGTAAATTGGAATACCCCCATACTCGTAATCTATATGAACAAACAGATTAAGAGTATGGGGGTGGAGTGTTCATTTTAATCCGAAACGACAAATCCGTCGAAGCTCTCTGGGCCAACTCGAACCGTTCCGAGCAGGTTGGTACTGATAAATGCGCTGTAGGTTAATTGTGGCACGATCGGTGTGTTAAAGTCATTGGCAGAGAAGACGATCACTTCAGGGTTAAGCAGACCGTTCAGACCATACGTGTAGTTTCCGGAGTAAACAATCGGATCGGTTGCAACTGTACCTCTTACAATAATAATCCTCACTTGAAATAGAGCAAGCGGTAATTGTACCGTTATGGTTCCTTTTAGGGAGACTCTCAGGTTGGGTCCGGCTCCAGCTGTTTGCAGACCAATCTGACCGAATAACTGAGGTGTGTTAATCACTGGAATCGGTATGGAAATGGAATTAAACAGCGCAGCATTTTGTGATGATCTTGCATCCAGAAATTGTGTCAACGTATATACCTCCTATCCTTCAGATAGAATAATATATTCATCGATTAGATATGCGTATGGACATTAGGTGCAGGGCTGGAAATATTAAAAACGAATCGACTGCCCAAGTGACTGGTTTCTTTAAGCCACACCACGCCACCCATTAATTCAGCGAGTTGTTTACAGATGGACAGACCCAGTCCTGCTCCCCCATACTTTCCAGAATCTCCATGAATTTGCGAATAGGATTTGAACAACAGATCCTGACGATCCTGCGGGATGCCGATGCCCGTATCCCTTATCTCGTAGGATACATGCAGGGTGCCTTCTGAACCAGCAGATACCTGAGTGGAGATACAAACTTCCCCTTTTTCAGTGAATTTAAGAGCATTTCCAACGAGGTTGATTAGAATCTGACGGACTTTTTGCTGATCGCCTAAAAGCATTAGATGATCATTAATATGGTATTCAGCATATAACTTGGTTCCATTTTTCTTAGCTTGAGAAGAAAACAACTGTAATACATGGTCAACTGTTTTAGTGACACTATATGGACTGATTTCCAAAGAAATCGCGCCGGCTTCCATTTTGGAATAATCGAGAATTTGATCCATCATGGATAGAAGACTGGTGCCGCTTTCCTCAATGACATTAACATACAATGATTGATCCTCATTGAGTGTAGTAGATTGCAACAGGTTTGCCATGGCAAGAACACCATTCATTGGGGTTCGGATTTCGTGGCTGAGGATGGCAAGCAGATTTTTCTTCTCTTCCAGCATTTTCGCAGTAGTTTCTTCCGCACGTTTTAACTGCTGCAAGGTCGTTTCCATCTCTAGCAGACCCGTGAAAAAGGAAGACAAGGAGAGCAGCAAATCTATATCCTTCTGTTGGTAGGAATAGAAATCCTGATCAAATGAGCAGAGGGAGCCATAAATTTCTCCATTCTCATCATGTATGGGAACACCGACAAATGAACAACCACCTACGAATTCGGTTGCGTCCATATGTCTGGTTAATGGGTGAGTTAGATTATTATTGATTACTAACGGGCCTTGGGTATGTTCAGTCACAAGCGCACAGTACGACTCGGCGTTGTCAACGACTAGCCCTTCACCTAATATTAGTTTTTCACGATTATATACATTGAGAACTTTGGTTGATAGATGATCCAATTGGGCTATACAAAACGTATTTGCAGGAATGAGTCTGCTTGCCGTATCCATTACATTAGCAGCCGAATCATATAATTTATGTGAGACAATGGATAATACATCAATGAATTCTGTTTTCAACATATTGATTTGACGCCTCCTGATGGTAAAGATTCGTTATGTATTTGTATGTACCAGTATATATGAATACATAGAATAGGGCATACATGGTTTTGACAGTGGAAGACGGAAATGAGAAAATATAATGCTGTGGAACATGTATATATTAATAAAATGTTGGAGGCATAGCAATGAATCAGCGTTTTCGAATTACCCGATCCATGCAAGAAAACAATGCGGAGCAATCTATCTCTTTGGAAGAGTGCAAACTCTACTTTGCATCCAAACCCGATTTTACGTATTCAACAGTTCTTAACATTGTCGGAGCTGAGAGCACCATGTCCATCGATGGGGACTTTTTTATGTGGGACCTTGAAGGTACACAGATCGCCTTTCGTTTGTACATGGGAGATGTCTATGTGGCTATTTCTAACGAAGCTATTGTACCCAAAATGATTGAAATTGCAACAGATCTGCGTGCAGATATCGTTGAAGGATAACAGGAGTAGAGAACCGGACTTCGATAAAACGTATCAAGTTAGTCATAGTTTCCTTGGATATTCCTGTAAAAATGAGACCAAAGATTCATTTATATTCCATATGTTAGCTTGTAATATATGGAATATAAATCAATTTACAGGAGGGTGAAACAAGTGAAAAAGACTAAATTATTACTTATCGTATTCATGAGCATGATCCTTGCCTTATCGGTACCTGGGATAGGCTCAAGTTCAAAGGCTTCTGCAGCAACAGCACGTACACCCATTGTATTGGTACATGGATTGACCGGTTCTGATAGCAATTTTACAGCGATTGAGAGTTATTTGCGCAGTCAAGGGTGGACGAGAGACGAACTATTCGCGATTGATCTCCCTAGCAAACAGGGAAACCAGCTGTTGAATTCTGCGGCGATCAGTCGTTTCGTAGATGATGTTCTGCGCGAAACGGGTCACACAAAAGTTAACATTGTAGCTCATAGCATGGGTGGAGCCAACAGTCTGTATTACATACTTAACCGTGGTGGCGCTTCCAAAGTGGACAAATTGATAACCCTTGGTGGGGCTAATCGATTGACGACAACTACAGCTCCGAGTGGAATTAAGGTAACTTCGATCTATTCCACCAGCGATACGATTGTGTCCCCGACACTTTCCCGGTTGAACGGGGCGAACAACATTTCGGTATCCCTCGTATCTCATATCGGCCTCTTGTTTAATTCACGGGTAAACGCTTTGATCAAAACCGCGTTGAACGAATAGGCTGGGTAGGGAATCTTAAGAGTGCGCATTCTTTTCAACATGGAGTGTATTAGACACGATTGACCATATACGGTCAGTCGTGTTTTTGCATTGCGGATGGGTAAAACCTATATATGTAAATTAAAACAATATAATACCAGAGGAAGTATAGGTGGAATTAATGTAAACTGTCAAAGGCAACAGAACAGCCCATCATCTGACATCACGAGGAGACAGCAAGAAAATGATGAAACGCACTCTTATTTTAATGGTAACGATTATATTGGGATTATCATGTACACCAGTTAGAGGCTACGCTGAAGAAGATTCGTTTGACTTTAACGCCACATTCCAAGGTGCTATTATTCTTTCTCTCGGCAGCCCAAACGCGGTCGTTGATAATACGGACACCCTGATTGACCAAACCAATTTTAATATCGTTCCGCTTGTTAAAAATAACCGAACACTTCTGCCTCTTCGCTTCATAAGTGAGAGTCTGGGAGCACAAGTGGCATGGGACTCGACAACGTCCACAGCTTCTATTAAATCCTCAGGTAAATCCATTAAAGTAACATTAGGTAGCGGCAAGATGTTCATTAATGGCAAATCTTTCGCTTTGGATGCTCCGGCACAATACAAGGAAGGCAGATTGTTCATCCCGGTAAGGGCTGTAAGCGAAGCGTTCGGCAAAAAGGTATTTTTTGACCGAGGCATTATCGTCATAAGCAATAACACGATTCTTAATGCAAAACGGGATCGAGAGATTGTAGATTACTTGAAATTTGTACTTGCTCCGTATCAGAAAGATCCATACACGGGTAAACCATTGAATACGGAACAAGTTGCCCGTCTGGAGCAAAGTGTAGTCATGTTGGAGTCGTATGACAAGGAAGACAACTATCTCGGATTCGGTAGTGCCATATCCATAGGATACGGTTTATTTTTAACCAATTATCACGTCATTGCCGATTCCAGCAGTTATATGATCCAAACGAGTCAGGACCAATATTATGAAGTGCAAGGCGTCATTGCAGCGGATGAGAATCTGGATTTGGCCTTAGTCAAAACATCAATGCGTACGAATATTCCTCCACTTCACATTGGACTAACGACTAAAATCACTGTGGGACAGTCTGTCGTAGCCATAGGCAATCCTGAAGGATTTCAGAACACCATTTCGACAGGTATTATCAGCGGTATTCGAAATTACGGCAGTGACAAACTTATACAGACAACGGCTTCCATTACCAACGGCAGTTCCGGGGGCCCGCTGCTCAATATGAAAGGTGAAGTCATTGGGGTGAATACAATGGGGATAGAGAAAGGGGATTTGAACTTTGCTATTCCGATTGATTATGCATCCAGTTGGATCAAGAAATACACAGCGTTATCTTTTTCGTCCATTCCTGTGCTTAACCAAGATCAATTCAGGGAAACAGCACCGACAGAGCAAGATCCAACTGTAGATGAGTCACAGACTGCCAGTCCAAGTGTTCATCTTTTGGGTCGAACAGTACGGGAAACCGTACTAGGTCCGGATCAATCCGTTATCTTTGCAATCGATGAAAATAAATCTACGATCTTTGCTTATCGATTCTCCGACAATAAGGTAGTGGTAGAGTCCTCAGCATTCAAAACTCCTCCGAGAAAGCTTCAATATGTAAATGGTGAGATCTATGTCATCTTCAGCAATGCTGATTACAGTCCGTACCGATTCGAAGATCAGCAGGGAGGACAGGTTGTTATACTTGACGCTGATACACTTAAAGTCAAAGATCAGTGGAATACCCGCATCGATCCATATGAAATTTCGTTAGACCATTCGGGTCATGTCTACGTTACTTCCGGCTCCGGGCAATGGACATCTATCATTAGTTATGACCGAGCGACGAAGGAGGAAATCTCCAGTGCAACCATTCGTGAAGGCAGTAACTTGGTCTTGCATCCATCGGAAGATCGGATCTATGCTGTTGACTCAGACACTTCGCCAAGAGACATTGAGATGTTTCGGTTAATGGATGGTAAGTTTACGAGTAACCAAGATTCCCCGTATCACGGTGAATACAAGTTATCGACGGTTATTGGCATTACACCGGATGGAAAGTATGTATTAAACGGAGCCGGTACGGTTTTGTCCGCTACCAATAACTCTGCAAGTAATATGCAATATGTGACTGCAATCGATTCGTTTGACTATGTGGCTGTTCATTCAGCGCATAAGGATATCTTTTTCACAGGAAAAGAGCGAGAGATTAAACAGTATGATACAGAAACACTTAAAGTGACGGGTACACTAAGGACCAAAGGAACAATCATAAATCTATTGATGTCTGATAAACAACTTGTTGCAATCACCAAATTGGCCCTACCTGGCAATCCTCTGCCGCAATATACGGTTGAAACGGTTAAAGATTTGTAGAAGAGCTGAAGAGGTTCATGCTGGAAAGCAAGGATTTCTTCTTTTTTTTATTGTGACGTGGATTGGCTCGCTGAGGTAAGATTCAAGAATAGGTACATCTGTTCTATAATTAGATAGCATAATGAAAATGGAACAAGCTGAAGGAGCTTATGGGCATGAAATCTCAACCGAATGATCGAATTAAAGTTCATCCAGGCTTTTGGGCTGGGTTACATCAATTAGGGATTAGTACGGACGACGTAGCTCGGACGGCACAACTGTCTCTTGAGACAATAAATAAACCTGTAGTGAATCAAGCTCATTATTTTGCGATCTGGCAGGCTTACTCTGATCTCATTGGAGACACGGCCGAGGGTATCATCAAACTTGCAACGGGATATGAAATATCGAAGTACCCTCCGCCTGTTCTGGCGATGTACCATGCACGTGATTATCGCGATGCGTTAAATCGAATGGTCCGTTACAAGCAAATGTGTCCTCCCGAGAGCTTGCAGATTAACGAAGCAGGCGAGGAATGGTTCATTGAACTCGAATGGTTACATAAGGATCAACAAGGTCCTCCACTTTTGGTAGGCGTTACCCTGGCTTTTCTACTCGAACTCGGACGTCGGGGAACGGGCCAGCCCTTGAATGCAAATCTGGTTGAATTCTCACATCCCATGGGTAACGTAGACATGCTTGAAGCCTATTTCGGCTGTCGAGTGGAGACGGGTAAAGCATATAATCGGCTGACGCTAGAGCGAAAAGATTTGAGTCTTCCTTTTCTCTCATATAATGAAGAGTTAATTGAGATTCTGACCCCAGTGCTGGATCGGTCAATGGATGAAAGGCAGGGCAGTCGTTCCGTTACTGATCTGGTGAAATGGATTATGAAACGCAGCCTTACAGGCAAGCGCCTTGATATCCAAACTGTTGCCAAAGAGCTTCGCATGAGTGATCGTACCTTGCAGCGACGACTGACTGAGGAGAACACAAACTTCAAACAGTTATTGACTGAAGCCAGACATGAACAGGCCCGGGCGTATCTGGCTGATCCTTCGCTTGATATCAAAGAAGTGGCATTCCTGGTGGGCTATGAAGATCAAAATTCGTTCTATCGTGCGTTCCGGAACTGGGAAGGGGATACACCTTCGAATTGGCGTGTCAGGCAATAATTCTGGCGCAATGTGCTAGTTACTAGGCCGCGCTGACTGCGTAATATTATACCTATCCGGTGCATGAACCTATTGGCAATTTCTAAGAAGCGCCTGCCGGATAGTTGTAATGAAGAAGGAGAAATGCAGGATGGATATGGGACTAAAAGAGAAAACAGCCTTAGTTACAGGATCAACAAAAGGGATCGGCAAAGCGATTGCCATGGAACTCGCCCGAGAAGGTGTTCACGTTCTGATTAATGGACGCAATGATGAAGAGGTAGAACGAACAGTTCGTGAAATCAAGTCCAATTTTCCGGAGACCTCTCCGCAAAAGGCCACGGCTGATCTTGTGGATCTGGCGCAAAGACAAGCTTTATTCGAGAAATTCCCCGAGGTTGATATTTTAATTAATAGCATGGGCATATATGAGATCATGAGTTATGAAGATGTGAATGATGAAGTGTGGGAGAGATATTTCCGTACCAATGTTCTGGCGGCCAATAGCTTGTCTCAATTTTACTTACCTAAAATGATCAATATAAATGACGGGCGCATTATTTTCATAGCAAGTGAAGAAGCGCTTATGCCCTCAGGCCAGATGCCACAGTATTGCATGACCAAATCAATGTTGCTGTCATTATCCAAAAGTCTGTCCAAACTGACAGCCGGGAAAGAAGTTACGATTAATACGATTCTGCCAGGACCGACATTGTCTGAAAATGTACGTGAGATTATTGAGGGCATATATCCGGATGAGGCGCTGACTTTCGAGGAAAAAGAGCATGATTTTATGAAGAGCAATCTGCCGCAGTCTGAATTACAGCGATTCATCAAGCCAAGTGAAATAGGTAGACTCGCGACTTTTGTATGCAGCCCGTATGCATCAGCTTTTCGAGGCTCTCCGATCCGTATGGATGGGGGGATGGTTCCGACTATTTTCTAAACGTCATCAGGATAAAGGATATCAAACTATAAAAAGTCGCCATGATTGGCGACTTTTTTATTTCTAAATTAACTATGCGGTCGGCACCAATCGAGTTTATAATACGTGTATGATTACGAAAACGGTTTCCGTATGTGGAAGCGATTACTTCAATCCATTCGATGAATCAAAAAGGAGACAATATTATGATAGCTGCATTAAATCTGGAAGGTATCTGGAAACTTCAACTCGATGAACATAAGGTAGAGAACGGTCTGAATTTTTCAGACATCATTACATTGCCCAATACCACATCTCATGCGGCCAAAGGCAAGAGAAATGAACATGTGTTAATCGGTGCACTGACGGATGAATATTTATTTGAAGGTTACGCCTGGTTTTCACGAGAGATTGAAATTCCTGAACACTTGGCTGGCAAACGTTGCTTCTTGCATCTGGAGCGGACACGCGTTACAACGCTTTGGATTGATGGGGTGGAATGGGGGACTCAAAACAGTCTGAATACACCTCACCGTTACGAGATGGAAGCAGGGCTAACCGCTGGGACACATACGATCACGATTCGAGTGGACAATACCGATTATCCAACCAAAGGTGGGCACCTTACATCTGAGGATACACAGACGAATTGGAACGGGATTACCGGGAAGATGGAACTTCAGTTTTTCGAGCGTGTTTTCCTGGATAATGTTCAGGTCTATCCCGATCTTGCGACTCGATCTTTCGAGATCAAGGCAGCACTTGTCGGCGACCTGCAAGAAGTACGAATCGTGGTATCAGCTGTTGCTGTCAGTGCAGATCCGGTTCATACGACGGAGGAGCAGATCTTCATCCCGGATTCGCAGGAGATTCAGCTGACGTACCAGATTGGCGAAGATGCCATGTTATGGAGTGACGATGAACCTAATGTGTACCAACTTCACATTCATCTGCAAGATCAGAATGGTGAAGTGTTGGACTCCACTGAAGTAAGGACGGGCCTACGGGAATTCCGGGCAGCTGGAGACAAATTCACCATTAATGGTCGCAAAACCTTTCTTCGAGGTAAACATGATGGCCTGATTTTCCCACTTACGGGATATGCGCCAACAGATGTGGATGAATGGATTCGCATTCTCGCCATCTCCAAGTCCTACGGTATCAATCACTATCGTTTTCATACCTGTTGTCCTCCGGAGGCGGCTTTCATTGCAGCGGATCTGCTCGGCATCTACATGGAGCCTGAGCTTCCGTTCTGGGGAACCATTACAGACGAATCCTCGGAGGGGCACAATCAAGCAGAGCAGGATTACTTGATTAGCGAGGGGTTTGCAATGCTGAGAGCTTTTGGTAATCATCCATCGTTTGTCATGATGTCCATGGGGAATGAGCTGTGGGGCAGCAAGGACAGACTGAATTCGATCCTGAAAGCATACAAAGCATATGATCATCGTCATCTGTACACCGAAGGCTCTAATAACTTTCAGTTTGTGCCGGACATTCTGGAGGAAAGTGAATTCTTCTGCGGGGTTCGTTTCTCCAAAGAGCGGTTGTTCAGAGGTTCATATGCCATGTGTGATGCGCCACTTGGTCACGTACAGACCGACTTACCGAACACATTGAAGGATTATGATGCGAACATTGTACCAGAACAAGGAAGTGACGCTGACTCTTTTGCCCAGGCGGAGGGTCAAGAGATTCAGATCCAGTATGGCACAGGTTCCAAAACGGTACAGGCCGAAGCCGGTAGTGACCAACTCGTCTCACATGTACCGATCATCTCGCATGAAATTGGACAGTACGCCACGTTTCCTAATTTCGAGGAGATCAACAAGTATACGGGTTCTCTCAAAGCCAAGAACTTCGAAGTATTTAGAGAACGTCTGGAAGCGAAGGGACTGGGCCATCTGGCGGAGTCCTATTTCAGAGCCTCTGGCAAACTTGCTGTCGAATGTTACAAGGAAGAACTGGAAGCTGCTTTTCGTTCGAAGCATCTAGCCGGTTTCCAGCTGCTTGATCTCCAGGATTTCAGTGGTCAGGGAACAGCGCTCGTAGGCATACTGGACGCATTCATGGATTCCAAGGGCATGATTACGCCGGAGGAATGGAGAACGTTCTGTTCAGACGCGGTGTTGTTGGCAAGGTTCCCCAAATATAATTATCAGGCTGGTGAATTGTTCGAAGCGCGCATTGAACTAAGTTATTTTCGGAGACAAGCGTTGGATGGACTTCAATTGAAGTGGGAACTGAAAAACGAGCAGATCGAAGGCCGCATCCTTGTGGAAGGGAAAGCAGACCTGCCAGCGTTCCATGGAGAACATTATGTGAGTATCACGGGTCTCAGTATTCGTATCCCTGAAGTCTCCAATATGACCAAAGTGGAGCTGAGTTTGTCCATTCCGGGCACGGATATCCGTAAGTCTTATGACCTCTGGATTTACCCCAATCAACAGGAAGTGGATCTGAGCGGTTTGAATCTTTTTACCGAACTCTCGGAGCATGCACTGGAGCTGCTTGAGCAGGGAGAGGATATTTTACTTTTCCCGACACCAGAGAATGTTCCACAATCTATCAAAGGTTTCTATAGCACTGATTTCTGGTCTTATCCCATGTTCCGTTCCATATCAGAGAATATGAAAAGAGAAGTTCCAGTCGGCACGATGGGTTTGTTAATCCAACAGGACCATCCGGCCTTTGAAGATTTTGTCACGGAAGAACATTCGACCTATCCGTGGTGGAGCATTGTGTCCGAGTCGTCATCGATCATTCTGGATGGGCTGAGTAAAGATCTGCAACCCATCGTGCAGACCATTGATAATTTTGAACGGAACCATAAGCTCGGATTGTTGATGGAGTGCCGGGTGCGGAATGGTAGAGTCCTGATGGGTGCTCTGAATCTGGAGAGCCTAATGACTACGCTGGAGGGAAGACAGTTGTTATACAGCTTCCAGCGTTATGTACAGAGTCCGGCGTACCAGCCAGTTACTCACTTGGAAGAAGAGGAGCTTCGCCAGTTGTTTATTCAGGTCTAGGTAGTCGCTTAAGTAAGCGGAAGCAGATCATGAACAGCCATCAAACAGATGAGCAATTAAACGCCTTAAACAAGCCCTTTCCGTCCACGGAAGGGGCTTTGTGTCAGATTTATTAGTATAATCTGTCCAGATTATTGCATTTCACGGTTGAAATAATGCATTTCGTCCCAATTCGACTCCGAAACCTATGCTAAAATAGTATATTCGAGAGTGAAATTCAGAGTCGATGTCGATGAAAGGCGGATGTCCCCCATGTTCAATATTGCAATCTGTGATGATGAGGAGCAGCAGCGAGAACGTGTGAAAACAATGCTGATTTCCTTATCCCTAAAAACCAATTTTGATTTTCAAATTAGCTTATTCACATCCGGTGAACAACTGCTCTCGCATTATAGAGACGTCGGAGATACATTTCATATGCTCATCATGGATGTGGAGATGGGCGGAATGAACGGGATCCAGACCGCCAAAGAAATCAGGGACATGAAGTTTCTGGATGTACAGATTATGTTCCTGACCAGTTACCCCGAATATATGGTGGAGAGCTTCGATGTCATCACCTTTCAATATCTGATCAAGCCCATCCAGCCTCAAGTTTTCGAGGAGAAGATGATTAAGCTGTGTCAATATTTTCAGGCGCTGGACAAAAAGTATGTGCTAATCAAGTCAGACTATGATGAGCTGCTGCTAAAGTATGATGATATTCTCTGGATTGAGGTCGTCAAAAGTCTGACCATCAAGAACAAATTGAAGTTTGTGACCCAGGATAATGTGCATGACACCAAAGGGATTCTATCCAGTTATGCGACTGCGTTGAAGGACCATGGTTTCCTGCAAATTCATCGCTCGGTTATGATTAACCTGATGCATGTCCAGAAGTTTGCAGGCACACAAGTCGTCATGCTGAATGGAACGGAACTGCCCATAGGTCGCTCCAAGGTCAAGGAAGTCAAGGATGCCTATACCAAATACATGATTATGAGGATTCAATGATATGGATGCCTATATGATCTTTTCCATCATCTTCGTGACCTTGCTTATGGCATTTCAGGCGAATTTTTATTTTGATTCTGTGCTGGGCAAGTCCAGGCGTAAGCCGCGCAGAGCGATCTATTTCATGGTATTTGTCTTGTTGGATTATTTTTATTTGGTCTCTTCCTTCTCAGACATCGTTTCCACTGCTGTTGCTCTGTTATTAATCTTCAGTCTGGCGCAATCCTATGAAGTGGAGTTCAAAATCAAGCTTGTTTTTACCATCCTGTATGCGGTTCTGATTACTATGGCGAACACTATAGCTGTATATATTCTCGGAGTTTTCGAATCCACAGATTTCATCTCATGGGAACAGTTCAACGGAGGAGACCACTGGATTCTCTCCAAAGTGATGCTGCTTGGTTGCAGCATCATGTTCGTTGTCATTCAAGTTGTCCGTCTAGTCGCCAAACGTAGAAGTTTTGCCGTTCACTATCGGTATTATTTGCTTTTTCTCATCGTACCGATCATTACGATCTATCAGATCAATGTGGCCTCCATATATAGTGAAAAGAACATATTTTACGTCTTTTCTGTACTGGGCTCTCTTTTTCTCAATGTGTTCATTGTCTATGTATTCGATAATATGGTGGAAAAGGTACAGCTTGCGCATGCAAATGCCCAGTTACAGCGTCAGATGGATCACCAGGATGCCAACTATGAGAAGACCGTTCACAGTTTCAAAAACATTAAAAGCATCATCCATGATATTAACCAGCAGTTTCTGTATATTGATGAATGTATCAAACGTAACGAACTGGCCGCGGCAGGTGACCATATCAAGTCTACACTGAATACGATTGAAGGTGCATACCAAAGGGTGAACTCCGGCAATCTGGTCATTGATGCTCTCGTTACGAATACGCTTGCTATGGGGCAGGCAAACGGGATCAAAATCGACACCAAAATCCAGCTTCACTCGCAACATGTGCAGATTGATCGATATGATCTGTGTGTGGTGCTCGGTAACATGCTCGATAATGCGATTGAGGCTTCCAAGAAGGTCAGACAAGCGGAAGACCGATATATTCTGATTGCCATTCACTCCACATCATCTGCACTCGTCATCCAGATTATGAATCATGTAGAGCAACCGATAGTTGACTTGAAAAGTGAGAAGCCCAATCCGGAATTCCATGGAATCGGTCTGACCAATATATCGAGAATGTGTGAGAAATACGGTGGACATATGAGTATTGAGCATCAGCATCGGAAGTTTAACAACATGGTTGTGCTTCCGTTTCACACCAACAATCCCTGAACATACCGTTCGGGGATTGTTTTTTTCCATTCAGGGTCCATTCACGCTTTAACTGCCTTTTCCCGGATATGATGAATTCAATCATAAGAACATTTGAGGGAGGACATGAGGATGAAGAAATTAATCAGTTTTTTATGTACAGTGGTGCTTGTAATTACGCCGCTGACATCTGTCAGCGCAGAGACGAATAACAGTGCAACGATTGAGGTGCGGGCGGAGCAGATTGCCAAGGAAATGGTACAAAACTACGGTGTCACCAGTGTGCAATATGCGATCATGGATGAAGGGGAATACATTTTATCAGATAGTGTCGGACTGCACGACAAGGGATCACAGAAGCCAGTAGACAAGGATAGCATGTATGGCATAGGTTCAGTTAGCAAAATGGTTGTTACGGCAGCTGCCATGAGGCTGGTCGATTCCGGCAAAATAGATCTGGATGAGCCGCTTACAACGTATCTACCAGACTTTAAGATGGCGGATGCGCGCTATACACAAATTACACCGCGTATGCTGATGAATCATTCATCTGGTCTTTACGGTTCCCACTATGGGAACAGCATGTTGTTCGACGATAATGATAGCCGCAATCATGATGAGCTATTGCTCAAACTTCAGTCCGAAAAACTGAAATCCAAGCCTGGCGCTTACTCCGTCTACACCAATGACGGTTTTCAGTTGCTTGAAATCTTGGTGGAACGGGTGAGTGGATTAAGCTATAGCGAATATATCGCCAAGTTTATCAGCGAGCCATTGAAGTTGAAATCAACGAAGACACCTATGGATTCTTTTGACAGAGCACAGTTATCCGAAACCTATTGGCCTACACTTGAAATGAAGATGCCTACCGAGAATGCAAATATTATCGGTACAGGTGGTGTGTATTCCACGGCAGAGGAATTGAGTCAATTCGGAGAGGTGTTAATGGGGAACAGACCGGATATTCTGTCCGAATCTGCTGTGAAGGCCATGCAATCTCATGAATATCGTAATGGCATATGGGTATCGGATGAACAAAATACGATCAATTATGGCTTGGGCTGGGACGCGGTTGACCTTGCACCGTTCAGCGATTATGGGATTACCGCACTTGCCAAGGGTGGAGACACCATGCTATATCATGCCGTGTTAATCACCATACCGGAACATGATATTTCAATGGCGGTCCTATCCTCTGGCGGATCTTCGGTCTACAATCAGATGTTTGCCAGCAAAGTGCTGCTGGACGTTCTGGAGGATCAGGGCATCATCGACGATGTTCAGCCTGATCAGACATTCTCACCACCTGTCAAAGTGAAGATGCCGACGAAGTTGAATGCTTACTCAGGTCTGTATGGTACGGTAGGTGCAACGCTGGATATAACAATCAAGGATGGTGAGATTAAACTGCCTGCCTTGATGGGAGGAATTATTCCGGAGCAGAACTATGTGTACACAGGCGATGAACATTTTACAAGTGCGGATGGTAGCGTGAAGGTCAGTTTTGTGAAGGAAAGTAATGACAAGGTATATGTTAAAGTTCAGGGCATGATTACGTTACCCGGTTTAGGTCAAACGGTGATGAACACGTATGATTATCAAAAGTTGGAACATAACGCGCTGGATGCAGCAACGAAAGAGAAATGGGCAGCTCGTAACAACGCGAAATATTATGCACTGGATGAAAAAATAACGTCGATCTTCTATCTGCTTCCATCGATGCTGATCAAGAACCTGTCCGTTGATGCCGAAAATGGCTATGCTAATGGCACGCAAATCTTGGATGCGAACAACGCAGAGAATGTTGCTGAGATTCCAGTCATGAACGGAAGAGACGCATTTGATCTGCAATTCTCCACGAAGAATGGCGCCGAGATTTTGATGCAGGATGGACAGGAATTCATTGCAGAGGATGCCATTACGCCAATCTTTGGTGGGAAAAAAGGAATGACAACCATTCCGGCTAACGGTCAGGCCCGATGGTATGCGATCGACGCCCGTTCGGCGAACAAATCGATCACGGTAGATTCTCCGGAGAACGGAGGTTATGCGGTATATGATGAGAAAGGCGAGGTGGTTCACTTCTCTGTAGCAACCAATCAGCAATCGACTCAGCTTCCGAAAGATGGTTTTATCGTTTTTGGTGGTGACGCCGGTGATGTCTTCAAGATCCAATTAAAGTAAAACAGGAACTTCATTACAAAGTCACGTTTGCAACTTGTCAACGAAACAATACAGTTATCAAGAAGTCGCCTTATGGCGGCTTTTTTGATATCCCTCAGAATAAATTTAGCAATTGGGTAACTATTTGGCATTACTGCGCGTTATGTTTATGTAGTTATATATCAGGATAATTTTCACAGGAGGACTCACTTACCATGTTTAATAAACGTATACGTCAAACGAATACAGATTGGAAAAGAAGAGCAGGCAGACCCGTTGTTGCAGGCTTTGCTGCTGGAATGTTGATGGTTCATGGAGTCATTGGGGTGTTGCCGTCTCAGGCACATGCAGAAGCATCGGATGTATCGATCCGTAACTGGTATTCGTATCATCGATTCACTGTACCTGAGCTGAAACCTTCGTGGACGTCGAAAGTAGATAACTATCTAGATATGAACGAGACGTACGCCCTAGTTAATGCCATTGCGGAAGAAGGTAAAGTATTCACGTTCGCAGGATCAAAGTTAATTGCACTCGATGCCAAAACAGGTAAACGGCTGTGGACTTACGGCAAAGATCTGACACCTTATATCACCTATCAGGGCGGCGTCCTTTACGGACTGACCAGTGATCATAAGCCTTATGCCTTGAATGCAAAAACAGGCAAAGCAAAATGGCAATCTGTCACATCCACCTGGATTGATACGTATCAACGTACAGAAGTCCTGATTCCAACGATAGATACCCTCTATGTGATTAAAGGAAGTACAACGTTCGCACTGGATATCAAGTCAGGCAAACTGCGTTGGGAGGCGGATGAACCGCTGGGTGAAGGTCATGGCACCGAATATCTCGAAGAGTCTAATGGTGTGGTGCTGAGAACCTTTTTTGTCCAAGGGGCACTTACATCCATTCAGCTTAATGCATATGACAAGAAAACGGGCAAAAAGCTATGGGATCATTTTGGTCAGGGGCAAGCTCTTCAGATCAAAGACGGTCTTGTGTATTCGGTGGACACCTATTCTCCAATGCTGGAAGAATATGATTCGTCACCTGAACGCAAATGGAAGATCAACGCATACAACCTGAAGACCGGTGTGTTAAAAGGAAGCCAGGAGTATACGTGGACAATGCCGGGAGACCCGCCGTATACGAATGGTCGAGGAGCGATACTTGTTCATCAAGACAAACTGTACATTGAACAAGGAGACAAGATAGCGGAGTATCCGTTGAATTTGACTAAGTCGGGAACAGCACCCCTTCGAACTTTTCAGCGACCTTACGGGGACAAGATGGCGTTGCTTGGCATTGTACAGGAACGACTGATATACAAGAACCTCGACATCAGTGAACTCACAGGCATCAAGTTGGCTAATGGTCAAGAGGTTCAATGGCATGGGGATGCTCCCGTTTCTCAGATTGATGTTTACAGCAAAGGAATGTATCGAGCGCAACGTAACGGGACTTTGCTTGCCATCAATATGATGTCGGGTCAACCCGTCTTTCGAGTCTCCACCGAAGGAGATCTGTACAACACGACGTTGAAGACAAACGGAATGATCATTATCCAAGCCGAAGGCAAGCTTCTCGGGGTTAAGTTGCCAGCAGCGCTGAAATAGGCGTTCCTTCTGCATCTGCCATGGGTAATAACATGCAAGGTTAAAATAATGGTAGGGAGGAATGATCAAGTTGAAACACTCACGTCCTATTATCACGAGTATTACGCTGATCGCCATGGTTCTTGCACTTGCAGCTTGCTCAGGTGGTAATGAACCTTCTGCTAGCCCTGAGCCATCGACACCACCAGGTGAATCTGCTCCAGCACCTTCAACAGAAAGTGAGCAAGCATCTGAGACGAATGAAACAGAAGAAGAAGCAAATGTAACGGAGCGTCCGCAAACCGAGAGTTTTGAAATGATGACCGCAGAAGGGAATCAATCACTAGAGGCCTCCTTACAACAAGGAGAAGGCTTTTCCTTGTACGTATTCGAGAAATTCACATTTGATGCTGCTCAAGGCCGTTTATCACTGACCAGTAACTCTGACTACTATGTGGATATTGAACCATTGCCTGCGGATTATAATCTGGCAGAACTGGAGAATGGGGGCAAGGAAGAGTTAGAAAATGCCGGTAAGGTATCCGATTATAGCGGTGAATTGGTGGAGCATCCGCTTGGTTCCGCCGAGCTCTATCTCCAGGCCTCTGGTGAAGAAGGGGTCCGTGATTATATGGTCTGGAAATCAGAAGCAGGGGATGCTTTTCTATTCCGTCTTCATAACCCCAAAGGAGAAGAAGCTTCTGATTTCGCTACGCCGATATGGGTTTCATTATCAACTGTCGAGCGTGATTCTTAATCTGATAACGAAGAATCTTGTTAACGAAAGTCGCCAATTGGCGGCTTTTTTTACTTTTGCAGATTGCACGAAGAAGTTTCAGGCGAATTATTCGCTGCATTTGACTTAGAGTGTACTCTAAGGTGTAGACTGCAAAAGAATGAACAAGGATATAAAGGAGATGAACGTGATGATACAGGAAGAGAACTTCAAAACCTTACAACATAAAATAGGCTCAGGATTTGACCATCGCAGCACAGCGGAGGATGTATTGCGGGATATGGATCTGACAGGACAGCTCGCTATCGTGACGGGTGGATACTCAGGTCTGGGGCTGGAGACGACCCGCGCGCTTGTACAAGCAGGAGCCCATGTCGTTGTTACGGCACGCCGGCCAGCTGTTGCTCAAGAAGCACTATCCGGATTGACAGGTGTTGAGATTGACGAAGTGGATCTCGCTGATCTCTCCAGCGTCCGTGCTTTTGCCAGTCGGTTTCTAGCGAGTGACCGAAGTATTGACATGTTGATTCTTAACGCCGGGATCATGGCTTGTCCGGAGACGCGGGTAGGCCCAGGCTGGGAGGCCCAGTTTGCAACAAACCATCTTGGTCACTTCGCGCTCACGAATCTGTTATGGCCTGCACTCGCAAGTCAGGGAGGCGCGCGCGTGGTTTCGTTGGCTTCAGCGGGACATCATTTCTCGCCAATTCGTTGGGATGACATCCAATTTGAGCAAGGCTATGAGAAATTCCCTGCCTATGGACAGTCTAAAACAGCAACTATTTTATTCAGCGTTGAGCTGGACAGACGGGGTGCTGAGCAGGGCATACGTGCATTCTCAGTGCATCCGGGCGGAATTATGACACCTCTTCAGCGTCATATGCCAAAAGAAGAGATGATCGCGTTGGGGTGGATTGACGAGTCAGGTGAGGTCGCCAATCCTGCGTTCAAGACACCTGAACAGGGGGCAGCGACGCAAGTCTGGGCAGCAACCTCGCCTCAGCTTCAAGGAAAAGGCGGTGTATACTGCGAGGATTGTGACATCAGTGTGATGGCTCCTGAAGATGGAGGTTTCTATGGGGTCAAGCCGTATGCCATCGACCCTGAGCAAGCGACTCGTTTATGGAAACTGTCAGCCGAATTAACAGATACGGATATACCTACCTCTTAAGCAATGATTATTATGTAGTAACAAAGCTGGCCATATATCAAACGCTACGGTGCTTCTCAGTAGCGTTTTTCATTTTTTTCATAGAAAACAAAGACAAGGATCGTCCATGATGACGATAATAACCACTAGTCACATCCCTAATGGCTAGATGAATATCATATATCAAACTACAGGAAAGTAAGGCTGCAAACTGCTGGTCTGGAAGTAAAAAGATGTGATGGATTGTAATGAGGGTACATTTCCATTTACAATAGAAGAATCATGTTCTTTTGAGAACGCAGGGAGAGAAAATCATGAATATTTTTGAACATCAGATACCTTTGGAAAAAGTGAAATTTAATGAACCGCTAAAAGAACACACGTATATTAAAATTGGGGGCAACGCAGATATTCTCGTTCATCCAACGACAATAGACGAAATTAAAAAAATCGTAGAGATTGCCAACATACATCAATTGCCTCTGACGGTTATTGGCAAAGGGTCAAACGTCATTATCAAAGACGGTGGAATCAGGGGAGTCACTGTTTCGCTAAGTCATTTTGATCAGGTTAATGTTACTGAGGATAATATCATTGCGCAAAGTGGCGCCGATATCATTGATGTCTCCAGACTTGCGCTCGACCACAGCTTGACTGGTTTGGAATTTGCATGTGGCATTCCTGGCAGTACAGGAGGCGCCTTGTATATGAATGCGGGTGCGTATGGAGGTCAGGTTGCCGATGTGGTCAAACGTGCGACTGTAATCAACAAAGACGGCGCAGTAGTGGAGATCGCTCGAGATGAAATGAAATTTGGTTATCGAAATAGTCTCTTCAAGATGGATCACTATATTATACTGGAAGCAGAATTCGAACTCCAAAAAGGTAATAAGGATGAGATTGCAAGCAAAATGAAGGAATTAACGTTCCTCAGAGAATCCAAGCAGCCGCTTGAGTACCCTTCTTGTGGAAGTGTATTTAAACGACCCGAAGGGCATTTTGCCGGCAAACTGATTCAGGACTGTAATTTGCAGGGCACTCGTATTGGAGGTGCTGAAATCTCCATGAAACATGCAGGTTTTATCGTGAATGTGGATCACGCTACTGCCCAGGATTACATGGACCTGATCCAATTTATTCAGCAGAAAGTATATGATACGTTCCAAGTTGAATTGGAAACCGAAGTAATCTTTCTGGGAGAATAACTGAAAGAACGATGAACTACTTAAAAGTCGCCTATGGCGGCTTTTTTTGTTGCCAAAGTAGTACCAACCATTCCGCCAGTGAATGAACCGATCCTGCAAACCCGCGTCACGCAAGCGATTGGCTCATGCTATGGCTGATTGAACGATTGTTGCTGACCCCGCTCTCCCTTAACATGTGAACAGAGGAGCCTGCTCGTCACTCACCATCATTCTGTTAAAGGGGGCCCGCGATCGTATGGCTGAGCTGTCGGAAACATCAACGTTGCAACCCGGGGTTACAGTCAACAAACCCGTCAAACCAAGTTATCTGCGTAACATTCGAAAACACTGGATGTTGTATGTCATGATCCTGCCCGGCATTTTGTTCTATATTATTTTCAAGTACATTCCACTGGGCGGAAGCGTGATCGCATTTCAGAACTTTCAGATTATGAAAGGCATATGGAGCAGCCCATGGGTTGGCCTGGATAACTTCAAGTTTATTTTTACGTATCAAGATTTCTATCATGTGCTTCGGAACACAGCTCTGATTGCCTTATACAAACTGGTGATCGGATTTCCTGCTCCGATCCTGCTAGCGCTATTGTTCAACGAAGTGAGAAAAATGCTTGCCAAACGCTTTTTGCAGAGTCTGTTTTATCTGCCTCATTTTCTCTCTTGGGTCGTTGTCGGGGGGATCGTGTTTGAGGTGCTAGCCTCAGGTGGTTTTGTAAACGCTGTCCGTGGATGGTTCGGGTTCGAGCCGATCCTGTATATGCAGCAGGAGCAATATTTTCGACCTATTGTCGTCCTGTCCTCTATCTGGAAAGAGGTAGGTTGGGGAACGATTATATACCTCGCTGCGGTAAGTGGCATTGACCCCACGCAATATGAAGCGGCAGTGATGGACGGAGCAAATCGCTGGAAACAGACGATCTACATTACATTGCCTGCGTTGTTCCCGACGATCTTAACCCTGTTCCTGCTGAATATCGGCAATTTCCTGGAACTTGGCTTTGATCAGATCTACAACCTGCTGACACCGATGACCTACTCGGTAGGGGATATCATTGAAACGTATGTATACCGCTCTGGTGTCCTGCAAGGGCAATATAGCGTAACAACAGCGATTGGTCTATTTCAGTCGGTGATTGGCTTCATTCTGCTCTGGGTCTTCAATCGGCTTGCGAGAAAATCAGGAGAGGGGTTGTGGTAATGATCAAGCAGACGATTGGAGAAAAGCTGTTCCAAACCGCCAACTACATTTTCCTGACGCTTGCGGCCTTTACGATGCTCCTTCCTTTGCTGCATCTGCTTGCGGTTTCCCTGAGTTCGCCGGTTGCGGCAGACTCCAAAGAAGTATTTCTGTGGCCCGTCGGCTTTACTTTCGCGTCATGGAAACACATTCTACAAAGCTCGGGCTTATGGCAATCGTTTGGTGTAACCGTATTCATTACGGTAGTGGGTACTGCGCTTAGTATGTTATTTTCAGTGTTGACCGCTTTTCCGTTATCGCGCAGAGAATTCATGATCCGCAAACAAGTGATGCTGGGCATCGTAATTACGATGATTTTCAATGCACCGATGATCCCGTTCTTCCTGACGGTAAGGGAGCTGGGCATGATGAATTCTATCTGGTCCTTGATCATTCCTGGTGTAATTGGCACATTTAATATGGTCATTCTGCGTACCTTTTTCATGAGCTTGCCCAAAGAACTTGATGACACGGCCCGAATCGACGGTTGCCATGACTTCCGGATTCTGTTTCAGATTTATTTGCCGCTATCCAAGCCGGTTCTGGCTACGGTCAGTCTGTTCTATGCGGTGGGATACTGGAACACGTTCCAGCGGGCGGTACTGTTTCTACGTGATCCAGGGCTCTGGCCTTTACAGATGAAGCTGCGAGCGTATTTAACCAGCCCGGAGGAACTGGCCCAGGTAAATATGTTTCTTGGGGATTACAACTTCAATACAACCACGTTAAAGGCAGCGACGATACTTTTTGCAAGCGTTCCCATTATTTTGGTGTATCCTTATCTACAGAAGTATTTTGTGAAAGGTTCATTGCTCGGATCACTGAAAGAATAAACCATGTTCAGGGGGATGATTTCATGAGAAAACGACTGACCCGCAAGATGATGCCGCTAATGCTCAGTCTAGCCATGCTGTTGGTCGCTGGTTGTGGCTCAGCGACTACAAATTCCGGAAATGACGTTGGTAACGGCGAAGGTAGTGGTGGAGCTGCAAAAGTCAAAGTATTCAAAAGCCATATGGGCGTTGGCAGCTTGCCAACTGCGGATAATCCGCATGTAAAATACATCGCCGAACAGACGGGAGTCCAGTATGAACTCATTACAACCCCTCCAGGTTCGGAGCCATCCGAATACTTGAACCTGATGATTGCCTCGGATGAACTGCCAGATATCCTGCGTCCGATTGGAGGTATTGAGCAGACACTGATTCAGCAGGGAGGCGCGTTACCACTGGATGAACTGCTGCCTGAATATGCACCGCATGTGTGGGAGAGTATTCCTCAGGAAGCTTGGGATATCGTTCGCTCTGCTTCCCCTGATGGCAAAATCTATTATGTGCCCAAGGTATTCCTTGTGCCTGAACGTGCACCGTTAATTCGTCAGGATTGGGTGGATAAGGTGGGCATGGAGATGCCAAAGACCACTGATGATTATGTGGAGCTACTCACAGCTTTCCGTGACAAGGACCCGAATGGCAACGGCAAACCGGATGAACTGCCAACAAGTGGTAGGGAATTCGGCAGATGGATGGACCATTTGTTTGCGATGTACGGGGTAGCGATGTGGGAAGGGTATCCCGAATGGGATGAATACGATGGAAAGATTCAGTACGCAGGGACTACCGACAATATGCGGGAAGCAATCAAGTTCATTCGCAAGTTATATGTGGAAAAACTGCTGGACAATGAAACCTTCCTGAACAAAGGAGAAGTGTGGCAAGCCAAAATCAATAACAACCTCGTAGGCAGCTGGTACCATTTGCCTGCAAATGTGCGAGATCGGTACAATGCGATGCTGACCCAGGCTCCAGATGCCTATATTGCGGCAATGCCGTTGCCCAAAGCCGAAGGGTTCGAAGCTTTTGTCACCCAGAAAAGCATGGGTGAACCGGAATGGATGATCCCAGCCACCAAACAGGATAATGCGCCAAATGCGCTGAAGCTGCTGGACTTCTTCTATAATCCTGAAAATGATGAGTTTGGTCGCTTTGGTCTTGAAGGTGAGCAGCATGAAGTCAAGGATGGACGCAAAGTCATTCTTCCACCTGCTGACAACAAACCGCTTGCCTTGGGTATGAAGAATCTCACTACAGCAGAAGACATGAATAAGCGAATTGAAGAGACATATCCAGAAGATCAGCAGCAAATGGTCAAAGACATGTTCGAAGTCAGTACTGCCGATGCACGGCAAATTGCAGGTGACGGTCTGCCAGCCTCTGTGTATGAAGGCTTTCCTGATATTCAATCCCACAAGCTGTTTCAAGAGGTATTGACCAAGATCGTCATCGGTGAGCTGCCGATCGAGGCTTATGATGAATATGTGAAGAAATGGAATACTTCCGGGGGCGAAGTGGTCACCCAGCGTGTACAGGAATGGTATGAGAAGGTGAGAAAATGAAAAAAAGATATGCCCTATGTGGGGTCAGCGGCAGAGCATTGGGACAATTTGCAAAACCAATTCATGAGCTGTTCTCTCATAATTCAGAGGTTGTCGCTCTGCTGGATACCGATCCTGTACGGTTTGAAGTCTATCGCGCCCGTTTTCCTGAGCACACAGAAGTAGCGGTATATGGCGCTTCGGATTTCGGGGTCATGGTCGATGAGACTCGGCCTGACTGTATCATCGTGGCTGGCAGGGACGATACTCATGCCCACTATATTGTTGCCGCGTTGGAGCGGGATCTCGATGTTATCACCGAAAAGCCGATGACGACTACAGGCGCTGATGCCAGGCGCATTCTTGAAGCAGAAGCAAGGAGTAAGGGCAACGTCATCGTAACGTTCAATTATCGGTATATGCCGATCCACATGCGCATCAAGGAATTGATTCAGGAGGGGAAACTCGGTCGCGTCACTTCCATCGACCTTAACTGGTATATCGATACCCATCACGGCTCCAGTTATTTTAAACGGTGGAACCGTGAACGGGTATTCTCGGGAGGTCTGTCTGTCCATAAAAGTACCCACCACTTTGATCTGGTCCAGTGGTGGATCAATCAAAAGCCAGTTGAAGTTTTTGCCTATGGAGCACTGAACTATTACGGGGCTGAAGGCGAATGGAATCCGGCACAGGAGGACGGAAGACATTGCCGTACATGCCATGTCTCAGAAGATTGCGCCTATTATTCCCGCTGGACGTCCCGCAGTCGTCAGATCCGGGTACCGGATGACCATCTGAACCAACTCGGTACAGCAAGCCAGCAGGAGTTTCCGTACACTTCATACCGTCCCGACCAGTGTATCTTCGATTCCACCATTGAGATTGAAGACACGTATGCCGCAACCGTGAAATATAGCGGCGGCGCGCTGATGAGTTATTCAGTCAATTTCTCCCTTCCATACGAAGGGTACCGGTTGGCCGTGAATGGCACGAAGGGCAGGCTAGAAACATTGGAGTATCACATGCCGGCCCGGACGCCTTTTCCCACACCCGTCCAGACGATCGATTACTTTCCGCTCTTTGGTTCAAAAGAAACGATCCATGTTGTTCATCGTGAAGGCGGACATGGAGGAGGAGATCCACTGCTGCTGGAGGATATTTTCCTCGGCGAAGATAAGAGACGCCCTTACCGAATTCTGTCTGGTGCTGAAGACGGCGCTTATTCCGTTGCCGCTGGAGAAGCAGTGTGGCGATCTGTGGAAGAGCATCGGCCTATTTCCATAGACGAAGTGCTGGGTGGTTGGAACAGCAGAGTGCCCACGCACAAAGGGAGGGAGAAGTGACATGAGCAGACCTGTGTATTTTGAACCGGAGGAGAGCGTGGCTTATCACAGTGGTGAAGACGTTATGCACGCCCTGATGAGCATTGCAGGAAGGTATATTGGAGCCAATCCTCCGCATCCCCCGGTCTACAGAGTGAGTAGGCCAGGACTTGTACGCAAGTCCGATGATCACCGCTATGATTTTCCATTGGAGGAACTATTCCCCGACATGCAGAGAGGACAACAGGTCTATGCATGGGCCAAACTGTGGAGTAACAGTGATCAGGAATTTGTTTTTCATATCACCTGCTTCGGACCTGTTAGGCTATATCATAATGGCGTGCTGATCTATGGTTCTGCACCTGAAGAGGAATATCCAGCGATTCCTGTTCTGAAACTGAAATGTGGGCTGGTCAGAGGCTGGAATCATTTCGTTCTTGAATTCAAATCAGGCGAAAATGGGATAGGTGGGCAGTTTGGCACTGGTTCCCGGAAGAACAAACCACTTCACTTCATTGTGCCTTCGCTCGAACGAGATGGGGAAGAAGGCTGGCTCTACAGCGAGCCGTTGGATTTTCCGTTGTCGGAAATTCCTTCTGGCCCCATGCGAGAGAAGGCCACTGGCGTTAACTGGTTGCCTCGGGAGGAAGCCCCCGAGAAGGCATCGCCTTATGGACAGTTGGCACGGATGTATGGACTGACCAGTGGCATGTCTGCATATGCATGGACGAAGATAAGTGGTACGAAATGTGGCAAGGAGACTGTGCTAATCTCTGGTGAGGCTTACAGCCCGATTGAATTCTCGGTGGAGGGCAAGGTGGTATTCCATCAAGAGCAGGCCGGACGCTTTCGCTTCGAACTGCCATTGTCTGCTGCCGTGCAAGATCTGACAGCGAACTGTGTATGTGGAGACCGGGATTGGGGATTCCGTATGGACACAACTACAGATGAGATGTTGACACCCGCACTGGATGTGAAAGGGCACAGAGGCAAGTGGCTGTACCTGGGTTCTTTTCAAGCGGAACAGGAGATTGATCTGGCTTCCTGCCAGAAGATGAAGCGGACTGCTCGTAGCGGAACAGGTGAAAACGTATACTGGCGAACAGAGTTGCCAGACGGAGAGGTACGTCCATTTCTGGAAAATGAATGGTACGGCCGATGGAACTATCCCCTTGGCGTCACGTTATACGGATTGCTTCAGCTTGGCAAAGCGGGTCAACGATCGGATATTCGAGATTACGTGCTGAATCACATTGAATTTGCCTCTTCACGTTTCAGCTACTCCTTATGGGACAGAGAGCGTTATGGTGCAGCTGGGCTGAATAATCAGCTCTCCCATATCGACAGCCTGGACGACTGTGGATCTTTCGGCGCCACCATGCTGCTTGCCGATCGGGTACGCAAGTTGGACGGCGTTTCAGAGACGGCAGCTCATATCGCTGACTATATTTTGCATCAACAGTCCCGTCTGGAAGATGGCACTTTATACCGCAAGATTGGTGTCTCCAGATCAATGGATAACACGATGTGGTGTGATGATCTGTATATGAGCATCCCGTTCCTGTGTAGATACGCCGAATGGTCGGGTGACGATAAGCTGCTGGATGAAGCGGCAAGACAGGTTCTTTTGTATAAAAAGTATCTGTATATTCCAGAGCGTCAAATCATGTCCCATGTATTCGATGTGGAGCGAGGTGAGCCAACACGGACCCCGTGGGGCCGAGGCAACGGCTGGGTGTTGTTCTCCATATCGGAGCTGCTGACGGCCCTTCCTCAAGAGCATCCATCCTATACAGTTCTCATTCAGTTCTACAGGGAATTGTGTGAAGGGTACTTGGCATTGCAGGGCAGAAACGGACTGTGGCATCAGGTATTAACGGACCCGGAGTCGTATGAGGAAACATCCTGTACCTCCATGTTCATCTATGCGTATGCCCGAGGGGTGCGAAAGGGCTGGCTTTTGGATCCGAAACCCTATGCTCAAGCGGCGTATCAAGGGTGGAAGGGGCTTTCGGAGCGCACAATTGATAAAAGAGGCAATGTATACGGCGTATGTCGTGGCTCCAGTTACTCCTTCACGAATCACTATTACAAGCATGAACTGGGTTGGAATCTGAATGATACCCATGGGATCGGCATTGTACTTCTTGCTGGGCTTGAAACTATTTCCATGCAAGAATGGCAGACAAACACGCCGGTTTTCGCTACGGAAAGGGTCGGAACACCGGAGAAATTGGAGAAATCATCTTTTTAGAGGGAGAAAATAGGCTGTTGGACCGGGTCGTATTGGGCATATGGGAACGGTATAATATCGGTATATTGCATATGAGGTGGGATAATTGTGACCCTTTCCTTCTTGAAGTGGCTAAAATTCAATGTCACCAATACCCAGACCCGGCTGCTGCTGATTCTGACTGTTGTTGTCTTCATGATTATTATTGCGGTGGGGATGACGACGTATTATTCTTCCAAATCGGTGTTACAGCAGGAATTAAGTGAGCCGCAACACCAGATGCTGCGTATCAGCATGAATGATATTGATGAAGTGATCCGGGAAAGTGATCAGATTGCGGTGAAAATTGCACTGAACAGTAATGTATACCGATTTCTCACCAATGAAGTACAGGGATCATACCGCAATATTACGGAACTGGTACAATTTCTGGAAACCTTAATCAGTAGTACGTCCTTTATTAAGAGCGCTTACATTTTTGATATGAATCGGGAGAGCGTTGTTGCCTTCCCACAAGGCTACAGCTCCAGCAAGGTTAATTTCCCGGATTCGGATTGGGTTAGCGTTGCCGATGAACTTGAAGAGCGTCCCATGCTGGTCAAACAACGTGAGATTTCCACATCTTCTGGTGCGTCCATGCCGCAAATTACACTTTACCGAAAAATAATGATCGCTGGCGAGTTGAAAGGGATTATCGCAGTTAATTTCAAGACAGAGAAGATGTTCGAGCACATGCTGCTCTCATCCGTCTCCGACCTTGACAGCCATCGGTTCATCCTCGACACCAACAACCAGCCTTTATATGATCTCGGCAATTATGCCGTCGGAGAGGAAGCGGTCAATCATGTACTCACCCAATTGGATGGTGAAAAGCTTGGTGAGTTTAAACATGAAGGTAAGCGTTTACTGGCTTCACAGACCATTTCACCATACACCGGATGGCGCTATCTGTCCGTGATATCACAAGACAGTCTCCTGGCTAATGCACAGAAGATCCGCAATATTGTTTTTATCGTATCTTTGTTGGCTCTTGTAGCAGGAGCAGTTACGATCACAGTTTACAATGCAGCTGCTTTTAGACCGGTAAGACGCATGAGACAACTGCTCAGCGGATACGACCAGGAGAGAATCCATCCGGAGCAGATTGATCTGGAGAAAATAACGGGTGAACTGCTAACGGATCATGCTCAGCAGGCCATCCATCTCAGGCAGACCCTTCCGGAAGCTTCATCCAAATTTCTGACGGATATCTATAACGGACATATGACAGGAGGTCGGGAAATTGGCGAGAAATGGTGCCGTTATTTCAAGGATTGGAGCGATGAGCCACTCTCTATTGCCATGTTGTCGATTGACAATTATATGGCCTGGTGTGAGCGCTTTACGAAGTCAGATCACTCCCTGCTGAAATTTGCCATTGGTAATATCATAGCTGAACTGTTGTCTGGACAATGGCGGGTGTTATCAGCCGATCTGGGCAGAGACCGGATGCTCGTGATGCTGCAACCGATTCATTCTGGCGGTAGCAAGAGCGTATCGACAGCAATACGAGAGACGATTGGCATGATTCCTCGCTTGCTCAAGTTTCAGGTGTCGAGCGGCGTAAGCGGGGGGCACGACGGATTCATGCGACTTCAGCGAACCATGCATGAGGCGGAGAGTGCGCTGGATTACAGATTCTACCGGGGGTATGAACGAGTTATTTCGTTTGACGAGATCTCGGGTCTGCAACCGACCGAGAACACATTGGAAGAACATGAATTCATGACTCAACTGACGGAGACCGTCGAAGCAGGTAGGGGTGAAGAAGCCCTGAGGACTTTTGACAAGATAATCGTTAGAATGACGCACGAGCAATGGCATCCGTCATCAGCGTTGGCCTTTCTTGAAGCTGTTGCAGCTACACTTGAACGTATTCGCCTGAAGCGCGAGACAGAAGGCTGTGGATTCGAAATGGTGGATATGCGGACCATGCATCTGGAGGCTGTCTGTGAAGTGCTGCGAAGCCAGATCGAAGGTTTGGCTGATTGGTTCGGTAGTCTTATGCTCAGCAAGGATTTCATACTGTGTCAACAGATGATTGCATTTATGAACAACCACCTGGAAGACCCGGTAAGCATTCAGGAGATTGCCGAGCATGCCGGGATCGGAAGCAGTTTGGCAAGCCAGTTGTTCAAGCAGGAAATGGGCGATACCATCCACGGATATTTCACTAAACTTCGGATGGAACGTGCCTGTGAACTATTGCTGGATACGGATTACAGAATTTCCGAGATCGCAACGATGGTGGGTTATCAGCATGAGAACAGCTTTATTCGTGTATATCGAAAATACAAAGACATTACACCGGGAAAGTACAGAGAAATAATGCGAAGCCGCAGGGGTGTACTACGGGAATCTTGACCCATACTTGAACCCATAGAATGACAAGGAGGCAGAGCCATAGATGGATCGACAATCGGTCGTCACCAGGAATCATCCGGTATTAACGGAGCTTGAGCCGAGATCACCTTTATCAGTAGGTAATGGAGAATTTGCATTCAGTGCTGATTTTACGGGACTTCAGACGTATCCAGATCTGTATGAAATACCTCTCGGTACACAATCCAACTGGGGTTGGCATTATACGGGCGGTCATCATGTATTCGGAGATGAGGATATTGTCTATCAGGCATTTGAGACATATGGCCGCAAAGTGCCATACCCCATGAAGCCCGAAGACAAGGAAGAAGCCTATCACTGGCTTAGGCAGAACCCGCATCGACTTCAGCTTGGACGCATTTCATTTCGTTTGCTAGGAGAAGATGGTCAGGAGACGGACGTCACCCATGTCGTCCCGGTACGTCAGGAATTGAATCTGTGGACCGGAATTCTGTACAGTGAATTTACCGTGCAGGGGGAAGAAGTGCGTGTAGAGACAGCCTGTGACCCACGGCTCGATTGTATCGCCATTCGTGTACAATCCGAATTAATCCGTATGCAGCGTCTGCAGCTGTTTGTTGTATTTCCATCCCCTGATATGACACACCGGAGCTGGTCAAAATCAGTATTCCCCGACTGGAAGCAACATGACAGACATTCTACTGTGCTGACATCGGTCACTTCGGCTTCCGCATCATTGAAACGTGTGCTGGATGAAGATGAGTATGCATTGGAATGGATCTGGGACGCAGGCCAACTGGAACAGACGGGAACTCACGAATTCACACTTTCTCCCAAGGCCGTACCAGACTCGGACATCTGGTCGTGCAGTGTATCTTTTGCTGCACATAAGCCCGAAACCTTGCCAGCAGATACAGTGTTGCGATCAAGCTCGGTCCACTGGAATCAGTTCTGGAATGATGGCGGAGTGATTGATTTTGAAGGCAGTTCGGATCCGCGTGCAGCCGAACTGGAGCGCAGAGTGGTCCTATCCCAGTTCCTGAGCGCGGTGCACAGCGGTGGTTCCCTGCCGCCGCAGGAGACCGGATATATGTATAACAGCTGGTTCGGCAAAATGCATCTGGAGATGCATTGGTGGCATGCAGCGCATTTTCCGCTCTGGAATCGGACCGATCTGTTGTGCAAGAGTATGGACTGGTACCTGACTATCCTGCCAGAAGCACACGAACTGGCACGCTCCCAAGGTTATGTCGGTGCGCGATGGCCCAAAATGGTGGGTTATAACGGGCATCAGACTCCGTCGCCAGTAGCTCCGGGATTGATCTGGCAGCAACCACATCCCATGGCACTAGCTGAGATGTGTTATCTGTCCCGGCCTGACCCTGCTATGTTAACAAGGTATAAGGATATCGTATTTGAAGCGGCTGAATTTATGGTGTCCTATGCCCATTGGGATGGGAAAAGGCAAGCGTATCTGCTAGGTCCGCCGCTTATCCCGGCGCAGGAGAATCACGCCATGACCAATAGTTTGAATCCGCCCTATGAACTGGAGTACTGGAAATTCGGTTTGGAGATAGCCATCCTGTGGGCAGAGCGTTTGAATCATCCAGCCAATCCAGACTGGCGAAGAGTGGCTTCGCACATGGCTAAACCTCGACATGAGAACGGAGTTTATCTCGCACACGAGAATTGTCCGGACACTTACACGGATAAAAACCATGATCATCCCTCGATGGTTGGAGCACTTGGACTATTGCCAGGTTCATTAATCGATCCGGAGATCATGAGAAATACGTTGCTCAAGGTCAAGGAATGCTGGGACTGGGAATCCGCCTGGGGTTGGGATTTTCCAATGTGCGCGATGACCGCAGCCAGATTGAATGAACCAGAGCTTGCAGTGGATTTCCTGATGATGGATGCCACGAAGAACACGTATCTGCCCAATGGACACAACTATCAGAGAGCAGGGTTGTGGGCATATCTTCCCGGGAACGGCGGTCTCCTAACCGCTGTCGCCATGATGGCCGCTGGCTGGACAGGGGCAGGAGAACAAGCGAATCCGGGATTTCCACGGGATGGAAGCTGGACTGTGAAGTGGGAAGGTCTTCATCCTTTGATGTAATCATCAGAACGTTAAACCCCGAATGAACGGTACAGATGGCATAATCCATCAGAAGGAGGATTTCGATATGGTTGGAACTTCGACAAAGGCTGTGACACAGGAACGCAGAATGTCTGTCAAAATAGCAGATACCTTGCTTTCCGAATGCCAGAATGGCAATCATCCCAAGATTGCAGGCAAATGGGGCTATGTGGGCGGGATGACGTTGATGGCATTAGAACGCGCCGCCGAATGGAATCAAGAATCTCGCTATGCGGAACTTGTCCAGCGTCACATGGATGACCTCATCGAGAATGACGGTACCATTCGGACCTACCAGTTGAATGATTACAACCTGGACATGATCAATGAAGGCAAAAATCTGTTCAGCCAGTGGAAGAAATCAGGCAATGACAAATATGCTAAGGCGATTCAGCACCTCGTTGACCAGCTTAAAGGACAGCCACGGACAAGTGAAGGTGGATTCTGGCATAAGAAAATATATCCGTTTCAGATGTGGCTGGATGGCATTTATATGTCTTCACCCTTTCTGGCGGAATATGCGAGCACCTTCGATCATCCCGAGAGCTTCGATGAAGTGGCACGACAGATTTTGTTGATCGAGCGAAAGACCCGTAATCCGCTTAATGGCCTACTCCACCATGCCTGGGATGAGAGCAGGGAACAATGCTGGTGCGCTCAAGATACTGGTCGATCCGTTCATGTTTGGGGCCGGGCCATGGGATGGTATGCAATGGCCGTTGTGGATGCACTGGAGCACTTTCCCGTGGATCACCCACAGCGCGGACAGATTATGGGCATATTTGAACGAATGGCATACGCGATTGCTCATGTTCAGGATCATGATAGTGGACTCTGGTACCAAGTGATGGATCAGAACGGAAGAGCGGGCAATTATCTGGAAGCCTCTGCTTCCTGTATGCTGACCTATGCACTCGCAAAAGGCATCCGGTTACATTATCTGGCTGAACTGGACCGTGAAGTCGTTGATCATGCCTATGCAGGAATATTGAAGCGGTTGGTCACTGAAGATGAAAAAGGGGTGCACTTGCACCACATCTGTCACGGTGCCGGACTCGGTGGGAAGAAGTATCGAGACGGTTCTTATGAATATTACATCAGTGAACAGGTCGTTAGCGATGTGCAGATGGGCGTAGCCCCATTCTTGCTAGCCAGTATTGAGATGGAGAGACTTGGGGCGGAAGAAGCGTGAACCAACACAAGGACCAGACAGACACTACAGGCATTCGGCCGGACAGGAACAAGCTGTTGATGAAATATCCCTCTTCTTGGTGGCAAGGGATGTGGCGAGAAGCGCTACCTTCCGGAAACGGTAAACTTGGTGCTTCAGTGCAAGGCGGAATTCAGGCGGAAACTGTGCTCTTGCAGCACAGTGAATTATGGCATTGGGGGCGCAAAGATGAACTGCCCGATGTCAGTCATACCTTATCAGAAACCCGTAAGTTAATGGATGAGGAACGATATTTGGAAGCAAGCTGGCATCTGACCCGTACACTGCAAGCAGAAGGTTACGCGTCCAGGCTGTCCTCCCGATATCCACTGGCTACAATGACGGTGGAAATGAAGTGTAATAACGCTTTTCGCAAATATCGGCGGGAACTGGATATGGACACAGGGGAAGTTCAGGTGCGCTGGCAGGACGGAAGTGACAACTATACAAGAAGTCTGTTCGTCTCGCGTGCAGACGATTGTATTGTCTATGAGATCCAGACTCATAGAGTGAAAGATGGAGCAAGTGCGCAGGGAACAGATTCGGCTGAGCATTCATTGCTGTCGGGGACGATAGGCCTACAATTCCCGCAGGGTGACCGGGTGAGAGAAGACGATGAGTTCAACGTACTAAAGTCGTCTATAACGATAAGAATCGATCGGGATCATAGTGGAGACTACCTGTGCTATGGCGGACAAAATGACGATGGACAGGACTACGGAGCGGTGCTGCGACTGATCCAATTGAACGAAATCCCTGGTGCGAGTCATGATCAACAAAAGGAAAGCGAATCTAACGAAGACATGCTTAGCAGGCAACTTCATTTCCATACCTCTGGAAAAGTGCTTGTGCTTGTTAAAATGTTTGCTACGGGCAGACGAGCGCAGGAATGGACACGGTTGAAGCAGGAACTCGCATCGCTTGAGAGCGACTACAATACGTTGCTGGATCGGCATATCTCACTGCATCAACCGTTGTTTCGGTCCGCTGAGCTAGATCTGGATGATGAAACGGATGACGGGCGCTGTAATGAAGACTTGCTTCTGGAAGCCTATGAAGGTGAAGCACCTACAGGGTTCGTGCGCAAAATGTGGGCCTATGGTCGATATCTATTTATCAGCGGAACCACTGAACATAGCGGATTGCCATTTGGATTATACGGCTTGTGGGGTGGAGATTATCGCTTGATCTGGGGCCACAATATGGCGAATGAGAATGTACAAATGATGTATTGGCACACTGACGTAGGTGGTTTATCCAATCTGAATCGTTCGTTGTTCCGCTATTACAACGGATTAATGGATGACTTTCGGGACAATGCTCGCAAGTTATATGGCTGCCGAGGGATTTACATTCCCGCTGGAACAACACCGGGTATCGGGGTGCCTAACCAGATTGTTCCCGTAATCATGAATTGGACGGGAGCAGCAGGATGGATCGCCAGACATTATTATGCACATTATCAGTTCACTGGGGATAAGCAGTTTCTGCTGGAGGAAGCCTTGCCCTTCATGAAGGAGGCCCTTCAGTTCTATGAAGATTTTCTGGTGCTGGGTGAAGAAGGAAAATACAAGATATACCCGTCTGTTTCGCCAGAGAATACACCTGAGAATTTTATGCCTAAGCATGGACAGCCACTCGCCCATCCTATGCCTACAGCCATTAATGCCACCATGGACATTGCTATTATTAAAGAACTGTTACAACATGTCATTGCAGCCAGCCGGCTAGCCGGTGTGCATACGACTAAGGTTCCCTGTTGGGAAGCCATGCTGGATCGTATACCCGATTACCTTCTTCAAGCAGAGGGAGCTGTGAAAGAATGGCTGCATCCTGCGTTTGAAGATCGACGTGATCATCGTCATCTCTCGCACCTGTATCCTGTATTTCCAGGACAGGAGGTCACCCGTGAGGAACAACCAGAACTGTTTCAGGCTTTCGAGACAGCAGTTGATCAGCGAAGGCTTGGTGCTCAGAGTGGTTGGTCTCTTGCACATATGTCGTCCATATATGCTCGACTTGGCAATGGTGAGCGGGCGCTGGAAAGTCTCGATATTCTTGCGCGCTCCTGTGTACTGAGTAATGGGTATACCTTGCATAACGACTGGCGCAATATGGGAATATGTATGTCCATGCCCGCAGCTCCGATTCAGCTGGATGCCAATATGGGCTGGGTTAATGCAGTACAGGAAATGCTGCTCTATGTGTCAGAACATCGCATCAAGCTGCTACCGGCATTGCCAGAACGGTGGGCACAAGGTTCCATTCGTGACTGGTGCATACCAGGAGGTAGAATGTCCTGTACATGGAATCGGAGCACGGGTTTCTTCCGGGCAGAACTTGTCGCGGACCGGCGGATCAATACGAAGCTTCATATTCCTGAATGGGTGAAAGGATGCGAGATGCTCAGCAGAAGTGCCTGCTTATGTGAACTTGATGAGAATGGCATCTATGAGCTTAAAATTGAAGCTGGAGGGGAACTAGTGCTGGAACAGACAGCAACTGGACAGGTGCAGTAAAAAAGTCCCCATTAGGGGGCTTTTTTACGTAGGAATTATAAGTTGCTTCGAATACTTTCCTAGTACTGAACAGTTTGAAGAATACTTTGGTACTGTAAAAAAAGCAGCAGCATTCAAAGACTTATTTTCCAGTCTGAGATTGCTGCTGTTATGGTTAGAGAATGAATAATTAACTGGACTTTGAATCACCTGCGGTTCGATTGGCCTTCACATATTTGAGCTGAGCAACGATGATGACGCTGATGATGACCAGCAGGAACCACGAACTGATCTTACTAAAGCTAACCAGCTGCCATGCATCATGCTGATCTGGATATTTCCAGGCATTGAAGAATGTAGCGATATTCTCGGCAGTCCAGATGAAGAAACCGACAATGATAAAAGCGAGCGATAACGGCATTCGATAGGTCGTTGCTCGTACCCGGTAGATAATCCAGGTTTTCCAGAAGACAATAAATACAAGCGCCGTCAGCCACCAGCGAAAATCGGGAATAAAATGATGGGTGAAAAAGTTGATATAGATCGCTGCTCCGAGCAGAACGGAAGGTGCAAAACCAGGCCATCCGGTCATGTCCATTCGCAATCTTCGCCACACCTGACACATAAAACTGGCTACACTTGCATACATGAATCCACTATAAAGAGGGACGCCCAGGATTTTGGTGTAAGCTGCCTCAGGGTAAGACCAAGATCCCATCCATACTTTATAGATTTCCAGCACCAGGCCAATGATGTGAAATACACAGATGACCTTGATCTCATCCCGGGTCTCCAAGCCGCTTCGATACATCAGGTACTGGACACCAAGCAGTACAAGCAGAATGGCATCATATCGATGAAGGAAAGGGATCGGAATTACGCTGGATAGGGCCAGTGTTCCAAAGATCGCTACGGGAAATATGCAGCTCATCGCCTGGTGATAGCCGAAATGAAGTAGTTGTATTAGAGATTTCAAGTCGAGTTTAACTCCTTTCATAACACGTTTGAGCACAATTTAATGATATGATTTAAGGGTGTTCATCATGGGCGTTTTTTTGCCTACACTCCATAATATAGAGATCATCGATGAATAAAAAGAGAAAAAAACACGCTGATCTGTTCTTGTTTTCAAATGTAAAACGAACCCTCTTCATTGATAATGATTTTCAATTAGATTAAAATAAGAGAATAAAACATGTCATCATGTCTTGCACAATGTGAGGCATGCGACTACCAGGAGGAATTAATATGTTGATTCAAACTCGAAGCATCATTGTCAAAAAGGGAAATAGCGATAAGGTTGTGGAACGTTTCAGTGGGCCAACTCCGGTTGTGGACATGCCCGGTCTGATTGATTTCAGTGTCATGGTTAACAAGAAAAATGCAGAGAACGAAGAAGTGATGGTCATCATACGCTGGGAATCAGAAGAAGCATGGAAGAACTGGGAGAAAAGTGATGTACATATCAAAGGCCATCGTGAGAAAAGAACACAGGAGAAACCTGATTATCTGATAAGCACAACTGTAAATATGTATCAGGTACAGACGGTGAAGACAGGCAGCGGCAGTTCAGAACAAGGACTATAGGGAGTCCATCCCAGAGTTTGCCCGATTCCAATAGAAGGCTCTATGAGCAGGTGGCATGGTCCTTCCATGTATATTCTCTCGTGGTTATGTTAAAATGAAATTCGTACAATTACATTAGACAAGGAGGCCGCCATGCAACCGATAAAACCTCAAGATATTCAGCTCCGGATCAATAATCTTGCTGATCAGGACTTATACGTACATCTAGAACTCACGTCAGGTGCTTACGCACAACACATGGACAGTACAAGACATCCAGCATCGGCATTCATTACCAATGCGGCCATACGATATACGCAGGGTTCCATCTCAGGTACAGGTCCTTACCGGGTTGGTCTGAAAACAACTCAAGGTTGGATCTACGCCGAAGGCCTTACACACATTGATGAGCAGGAAGAAGAAAGACTGATTCTAGCTGGTCACGACAGCCAAGGCAAGCTGGTTGTGGCGTTACAACTGAGTCGGGAGATGTTCTGATGAAAGCGGAGGACGGAATAACCATGAATACTACACATAACGAGCAAGAGCATGAGCGCATCTTGGTGGTATATCCACATCCAGATGATGAAGCTTTCTCTGTATCGGGAACGTTAGCCAAATACATAGATGGCGGTGCCCATGTAACCTATGCTTGTCTAACACTTGGCGAGATGGGGCGCAACATGGGGATTCCTCCATTTGCCAACAGAGTGACGTTGCCTGCCATCCGTAAACAGGAACTCATCGAAGCTTCTGAAGCGATTGGGATTCAGGACCTGAGGATGCTGGGTTTCCACGATAAAATGCTGGAGTTCGAAGACCCACAGTTACTGGAAGACACCGTCATGTCGCTACTTAAAGAGTTGAACCCTACGCTGGTCATTACGTTCTATCCAGGGTACAGTGTTCATCCCGATCATGATGCAACAGGAGCCGCTGTTATACGTACCATTACTCAACTTCCTGTGGCTGAGCGACCAGTGGTTCACTGCGTTGCGTTCGCTAATAATCAGGAACAGTACATTGGCAAACCAGATGTATTCGTTGACGTATCCGAATTTTTGGACCGGAAAATGGCGTCCATTCGTGCCCATCGTTCACAATTCCAGGCAGCAGAGCTTGTAGGGAATCGTGAGCTGAATGATGAAGAAATCAAGAAACGTTTTGGTAGAGAAACATTTTGGACCTATCCATTTGAATAATATAATTGCTTAGAAGTCGCCTATATGGCGGCTTTTTTTTGGTTTACATCACAATATCGACACATAAATGGGGCGTCTATAGCCTAATTGAGCTATATGGAAAAAATATCATTTTAAGTACACTGTGATCAGGATTGTGATAACGCTTCATTTTTAGATTGGCTTCAATGGATGAGGAACATGGAGAGTTGATTTTGAGTGAAATGGAGGGATGGTGTGTACAACCAACGTATATTTTGGATTAACGTAAGACTCGTTGAATACATTGCCACAGCAATAAGCGACTATAACAAGAAGCCAGAATTGCGCGTGAAGGTTCATGGGTAATCCTTCGACAGGGCTAGATGAATTCGGCGTTTGCATCAAAAGCAGGGTTTGGGGTTTAGTTTTTCTGATAGGTATGATGATGCTTCTACTGTCTCTTCCGCACGGTGCGATCATGGCCTCCTCTGGACATCGTGATCTCATTCCCCTTCAACCTATAATTGACCGTGCTGACACTGGAGATATTATTCAGCTTGAAGCAGGTCGTTATTCGGGCCCTGCGATCATTGATAAGAGCATTACCATTCAGGGTGATTCTACGGTCATCGTAATGAATACGGAGGCCACCTCTACGATAACCATTCGTTCGGATGGGGTGAAGTTGAGTGGGTTTACGATTGAACATGATGCGAATGAAGCGACCGCAGCGATTCAGGTGGAAGGAAAAAACAGTAAGATCACCGATCTGCTTATTCAGACCCAGGGCTTCGGGATGATGATCCGGAATTCGAGCCAGGCGACGATTCAGCGGAACAACATTACTTGGATCGGGGCGGATGCTGCTTCCAGTAGCCAGAAGGGTAATGGCATCGATCTGTACAACTCGCATGACAGCTACATTGAAGCCAATGAGATTACCGGCATGAGAGATGGAATCTATCTGGAGAACAGTCGCAAGTCTACGGTGCAAAATAACAGGCTGTTACATACAAGGTACGGCATTCATTGTATGTACATTGACGGCTCTTCTGTCATGGACAATACCGGAGAGGAGAATATGACAGGTGCCATGATCATGGGCGTCAAGAATACGGTTATATCGGGGAATTCTTTTCGCAAACAGAGTACCAATGTTCATTCCCAAGGAATTCTGTTGTATGACGTACATCAATCCTCTGTTCACAACAATGTAGTGGAAGGTAATCGTGTCGGCATGAATATTGCAGAATCCTCAGGCAATGAGATCCGTGGCAATGCGGTGCTTCGGAATTTTGTTGGAATCCAGCTGGTCCTGGCAGAAGCTAATGAGTTTACACGTAACCGACTGGTTTCTAACGTCATTGAGGCTTCCGCACTGGATAGCCCGAATAATGTCATGATGGAGAACTACTGGGACTCTTTTCAGGGACTCGACCTGAATCAGGATGGAATCAGTGAAATTTCCTATGCCATCAATCCTTTTTATGAGCAACTGGTCAGTCGAAATTCAGCGTATCAGCTCTTTTTTCAATCGCCGGGTATGATCTTTCTGAGTGACTTGTTTACGGAAGGTAGAGATCAATGGACTACCGACAAGTCGCCACGAATGAGCATGGATACAGAATCTGATCTGCACATGTCAGTGGAAAGGGCAACAGGTTCGAATATGGTGTGGGTGTTCGGGCTAGTTCTGTTGGGGCTGGCAACTTTTATAATCATCTATATGGGGGTATTACGAAAATGAACAAAAGCTTGAGAAGATGGACAACGGTCATGGTACTTATGTTTGGCATTGTACTGTTAACAGCTTGCGGACCAAAATACGCGGCATTGCCGATCAACGAAGACGTGGATATCTGCGTGATATGTAAAATGCAGGTGAAGGATGATGCGTATGCAACGCAGCTCACAACCAAAGACGGCCAAAATTACAAGTTCGATGATATCGGCTGCATGAACCAGTGGAAAACAGAAAATGGCACAGATAACATCGGTATGGACTATGTACGTGATTATAATGACAAGGAATGGATTGAATACAGCAAAGCCACATATGTATACGACGCTTCATTACGTACGCCTATGGCCTATGGCATTCTTAACTTTAAGGACAAGCCCTCGGCTGAAGCTTTCATTGCAGAGCAAGGTGTGGGAACCATTATGACCGCTGAGGATCTTGCCTCTCATGACTGGAAACAAAATACAGAGAATATGGACATGATGGGTGAGCACGGACATGGTGAGCAAGGACATGGTGAATGACAATAGAAAATGGTGATCAATGATGTCAGATATGATACAGATTGCAAGGCGAGAAGTGAAAATGGGATTTCGCAATCCTTGGGCGTATTCGTTTCTGATCCTGTTTTGCACCTTTAGCTTAAGCTTGTTACTTCTGAATTCACAAAATCTGGTTGAAGGATATTCGGGCACCACAGGTTCCATGTTGAATCTCATTCTCTACCTTTTGCCATTAATGACACTGTTTCTGGGGTCCTTCTCATTAACTTCCGAAAAAGAAGACGGCAGCTGGCAATTGCTGTCCACGTATCCCATCGGCACGATGTCCTTTATTGTTGGGAAGTATCTCGGGCTCTCGGTTGTCTTGATAACCATTGTTGCATTTGGATACGGCCTGATGGGGGGAATTAGCGGCTTGATCGGGAATCCACTGGATGCCGTGACATACCTTCTCTTTCTGGCATTTTCCTGTGGACTGGTGTTGTTGTTCCTGACGCTGGCTCTATTTATCGGTTCGTTGTCGCACAATCGGTGGCAGGCGTTGACGATCTCCGTGACCGTATGGTTTTTCGCAGTCATTGGGTGGCCAACATTATTGCTTTCTGTGCTGGGACTGATGCCTTATCTGTGGGTAAAACCGCTGCTGGTTATACTAACGCTCATCAATCCGGCCGAGCTGGTGCGCTTGTATGTAGTGATCAAACTTGGAGGTGGCTCCATTCTGGGACCAGAATATTATCGATGGGTGGAGTGGGTGCAGCAACCCAGTGGCAGTTGGATCTTCATCGGGATATGCCTGTTCTGGATTACCTGCTCTGTTCTGGCGGTATACGCGATCTGGGAGAGGGGGCGTTCTCATGGATAAGGTGGAACTCGAAGTGATGGAATTGTGCAAATCCATTAAAAAGCAACCCATTGTTGAGAATATCTCCTTTCGCATAACTTCAGGCCAAGTGCTTGCCCTCTGTGGAGGGAATGGCGCAGGGAAGAGCACGGTGCTGCGTATGATTGCGGGAATTCTTCGGCCTACCTCCGGTGAGGTTGTAGTGAACAATGTGCGATGGTTGAAGGAGCGCAAGCGTTATTCGCAGCAGATTGGATATATGCCGGACGATTATCAATTTAACCAAGGACTGAGTGCGGAGGAAATGCTTCTGTTCTGGGCTTCTCTGAGGAAAGTTCCCAAGGCGAGGGTAGAGGAAGTACTTAACATGGTAGGGTTGCAGGAACAAAAGAACAAGCGGGTTACCACCTTCTCGAAAGGCATGCGCCAACGTGTGTTATTCGCTCAGGCTGTGCTGTCGAAACCTCCACTGCTCATCATGGATGAGCCAACGAATGGATTGGACCCATTCTGGATGCAAGAATTAGCTCAGCTGCTCAAGGGAATCAAGCAGGATGGTCATATGGTCGTGTTCTCGACCCATCAGCTGGAGATCGCAGACGATATTGCGGATCAGGTGATATTCATGAATCATGGACGTAATGTTGGAGAGGGCTCCACTCACGACTTTCGTAATCAATTCGGTTCGCTCCATGCAGCATTCCATCAAAGTCTCGGCTTAAAGTGAAGGTGAGTTTATTGCAGAAGAAGAGTTTTAAAAGCAGACGTACACTTACAATTTTGATTGGTTTGATCGCATTGCTCACAGGTGCATGGGCCATTTCCCAAAATGTATCGACACCCGAGTCTGGGCGAGGCAACGCTATTGAAGCAGGTGCAAAAGCCCCTGAGTTCACAGCGGTTAATTCAGCAGGCGAACAAGTCAGACTGTCGGATTATCGTGGCAAAGCCGTCATGATTAACTTTTGGGCTTCATGGTGCACACCTTGTGTAAGGGAGATGCCGCTCGTTCACCAGATCGCTCAAGACTATCAGAACGATGTGGAGACGCTGTTTGTTAACGTGGGGGAATCGAAGGGCACGATCCGTGAGTTTATGGATAAGCAGGCGTTTGATTTTCCGGTGATCATTGATGTGACGGGCAACATTTCAGGCATGTATCGTATTACGGGTTTGCCCGCAACGATGGTAATTGATAGGGATGGGGAGTTCCGTCACATACTGCTTGGCGAACTGACTGAGGATATCCCGTTGCAGCAATGGCTGGAAGAGAGTATCTAATCGTAAGAGTTGGAATGATGATCAAAAGGGCGGGGATGTCGGAGTTGCCCATGTTACAAGTGAAATGGATGTATGTTAAAGTAACCACAAAAGTAACCACATAAAAAGCCGGACACCCAATTAACGAAGGGGCGTCCGGCTTTACTTTTGAAGCTATGCTACTTCACAGCCGATTACAATACAGCAACTGAAGCATGATTGGTGCGAGCGATTCTGGTTGCGTCAACCATGTTGCGCAGAGAAGCAACCGTTTCTTCCTGTCCACGGGTTTTCAATCCGCAGTCCGGGTTAATCCAGAACAGCTTCGGATCAAGAACACGCAGAGCGCGTTCAATCATGCTGCTCATTTCATCCACACTTGGAACACGTGGACTATGAATATCATATACGCCAAGACCGATACCGAGCTCATACGTATTTTCTTCAAAGCTGTGAATCAGTTCACCGTGACTACGGGATGTCTCAATGGAGATAACATCAGCATCCATGGCTTCAATGGAATCAATCATGTCATGGAATTCGCAATAGCACATATGTGTATGGATTTGAGTCGTTTCGTGCACTGTGCACGTGGAGATGCGGAATGCTTTAACAGCCCAAGCCAGGTAATCGGCTTGTTCATTTTCCTTCAGTGGAAGCCCTTCGCGAACAGCCGGCTCGTCAACCTGGATCATGCCGATACCTGCCTGTTCAAGTGCTTCAACTTCCTGTCTCAGTGCATACGCCAATTGATAGGCGATCTGCTCACGAGCAATGTCTTCGCGTACGAATGACCAGTTCATGATGGTAATCGGGCCAGTCAGCATGCCTTTGACAGGGCGCTCTGTTTGCGATTGGGCATATTTCGTTTCTTCCACCGTCATTTCTCCCGTAAATGCAACATCGCCGAAGATAATAGGTGGTTTCACGCAACGTGAACCATACGATTGTACCCAGCCAAACTGTGTAAAGGCAAAACCGGCAAGTTTCTCGCCAAAGAATTCAACCATGTCGGTACGCTCAAACTCACCATGCACCAACACGTCAATTCCGATCTCTTCCTGAATCTTAATCCAGATATCAATCTGCTCCCGGATGAAGGCGGCATACTGTTCGTTGTTCAACTCACCCTTGCGCCACAACTGACGTGCTTTTCTGACTTCAGCAGATTGCGGGAAACTACCAATCGTTGTCGTTGGGAAGAGTGGCAATTGCCATTTGACCTGTTGAGCTTCATGACGCTCTGCAAAAGGGCGGGAGCGCTCCGGCTGTTGAACACTGATGGAAGCAACGGCTTGCTGAACAGCGGTGCGGTTCCGATCTTCGGATTGCTGAAGCGCCTGAAGGGTAAGCTCTGCTTCATCTATTTTAGCGGTAAGCTCTGCACTTGGTGAAGATAAAGCTGTAGTCAAAAGAACAATTTCATCCAGCTTTTCATCTGCAAACGCAAGAGCATTTTTCAGTTCGGATGTAAGTTTTGTCTCCCGTTCTGTCGTTACTGGCACATGCAGCAGGCTGCAGGATGATTGCACGATAATACGTTCAGGTGTCACGACTTCGGCCAATTCATTCAGCAGTTTCAGTTTTCCTTGAAGGGAAGCTTTCCAGATTCCACGCCCATCAATAATACCTGCTCCCAATACTTTGTCCGCTGGGAAACCGGATGTCCGAATGGCTTGGCTGTTGCCAGAGAGTCCATGTACAAAATCAAGTCCTACACCTTGAACTGGCAGTGCAACAATCTCGTTGTAGTTTTCAACAGATTCAAAGTACGTTTGCAGCATAATATTCAGGCCTGGAACGGCTGCTGCAAATGTCTCATATATTTTATTCAGACGCTGTACATCCTCATCGCTTAATTTGGTTACCAGAATAGGCTCGTCGATCTGCACCCACTGAACGCCCTCGCTTGCAAGTTCTTGAAGCAATTGAGTGTAAAGTGGTAGCAAGCGGTCCAGCCAAGCGTCTGTCTCGGATTTATCATAGCCTTTGGAGAGTTTCAGGAAGGTTAGCGGTCCAACGATTACCGGTTTGCCTTCAATACCGAGTTTTTCTTTTGCTTCACGATAAGCGAGAAGGGGTTTGTTCTCGGTGAGAGTTGGGGAAGCCCCGTCCAGTTCAGGTACAATGTAGTGATAGTTAGTGTTGAACCATTTCGTCATTTCGCTTGCTGCGGCATCTTTCGTTCCCCGGGCAATGCCATAATATACGGACAACGGAACGGAGCCACCATCATAAGCAAATCGTTTGGGAATAATGCCGAACATCACGGCTGTATCCAGGATATGATCATAATAACTGAAATCATTCACCGGAATGAGGTCGATGCCTTTCGCTTGCTGCTTGCGCAAATGATCGATACGGATCTCCTGCAAACGTGCATGAAATTCATTTTCCTCCAGCTTCCCTGCCCAGAACGCTTCCAACGCTTTCTTCCATTCCCGATCAGCACCAATACGCGGATATCCCAATACACTACTTTTCGTCATCGCTTAAAACCCCTCTGCTTTTATGTTACACAAAATTTATCACAGATCAGGAGTTATAACGTAATTCCATTAAATTATACCTAGTTATAGCCTGAGGCTATATCGGAAAGAATCTTTTTAGCATGGAGTATAGAACTTGAAGAACTCATTACGTTTGAAATAGACCCCACTAATGTTACAATGGTTAACTATGTTCATACGAATGATTGAAAGGAAGGCGGTACTTGTGAATCTGTATCATATCCAGTCGTCCGTGTATGGAGTCAACAGAGTAAAGTCCTTTTTGGAAGAACATTTTATTGGTATCGCTTGGTCAGGTACGGGGGATCTGGAGCATACGCCTCCGGAGTTATGGAAGGAAAAGTTGGTCGAGCATTATGGTTTTGATGAGTGGGAATTGGCGAACACACTTGCGACACTACATATGTTTGTTAACCTCATGCAGGATGGAGATTATGTCTTAATTAATGATGATGAGTGGACGTACGTGGGAGATATCGGGGATTATTATTACGACGATTCCGCTGGTACTGAAGAAGACTTGATCTGCCATCGTCGCGGAGTTACATGGTTGGGGCGTATTCCACTTGCTGAGTTAAATGACAAAGTGCAAGCATTGCAAAAGGACTCATCCATTCTTGCGAAGTTTGATTATCCGGTTTCACTAGCAGAACTGGATCGCGGACTTGCAGTCACCGCAGCATCGGGTGCAGTTATTCCTCCCCCAGTCGAGCTAGATGAAGCCACGATTCAAGCCGCTCTCCATGTGCTCAGAGAAGCGTTACACAGTGAAGAGGAAGAGCTGCGAATTCGTGCGGCTACAGCCATTTTGCAGTATGCCAAACCATAGAACTATGCATAATGATAGAGAATTGTAGTGGCATATACAGGAATTATTCGCGCAACAGCAAATTCAAATATTATAAACCCTTAACTATATAAATTGAACTAAACATTTACACAAAACGAAGAGGACAGAAAGAACCTGAAGAAGCGGAGCGTTCGCCTACAAGCTTTCTGCAAGAAAGCTACATCGGAAGCATACGCTATCCCCGGATTTAACCTAAATAAAAGGAATCAAAAAAATCTGGGGATAACAGCGATCGGAAGGTTGTTCTGTCATCGGAGTGTGCAGTGTAAATATTCGTTAGTTCAATTTATATAGCCCTGAGATCTGTTCATTTACATTCCTATGACTTAGTCCTCCGTGGTAACAAACCACAGATGTAATGTCGAGTTCGGTATATTTCTTCAATGAGAACCGGGCTGTCTCTATATCCAGTGTAGTTGGTTCATGTATGCCTCCAAGCATGCCGTCCACACTGTACATTGAATCTCCGGCAATGAGTGTCTTGCTTTGCTTCAGATAAAGACTGATATGACCTGGCGTATGACCAGGTGTATGAATAACGCGAATTCCACCGCAAAACGGGAGTACCTGACCATCAGTCACGGTTTCATCTACTTTGCCCTTTGGAGGGTGCTTAAGGTGACCGTCTTTGAGAAGAGGGAGCTGTCCCTCAATATACGGCTTATCCAGCGCATGCGCATATATCTTGACTTGTGAGCCACACTCTTGCAAAATCTCGGGAAGACACCCGATATGGTCTACATCCTGATGTGTTAAAATCACTGCTTTAAGTTGGCTGATCGGCATGCCTATGTTTTCTAACGCAATGCGTAAATCGTCATATTGCCCTGGGAAACCGGTATCTATTAACACAGCTGTTTCTTCTTCCCGTATCAGAATAGGATGAATCACATTCCCTTCAAAATCGAGCTGAAGCATCTCTATTCCTTTTGAAATTTCCATAATGCCGACCTCCAAAAAATATATTGATATACAAAATGGGTCATTATATTACTTAGGTAAACGAATAAAGACTGTAAAAAGATACGTTCGGGTACATATAGAAATATTCGATGGATGAGGGAATTGACGCTTGGTGTTGGGAATGATAATTTATATATATCGCAAAAACCAACAAGTCCAATAAGATAAAGGGGGTATGTGGGATGACACAGATCGTGCATGCGGCAGCTGAAGATATTCGAAGCGAGGATTCGCTGCAATTGATTAAGGAACTGAGCGAAGAACTCGGTTTGCTCTATGGTGGTGATGGGACGGCGGGTTTTCAACTGTCAGACGTTGAAGTACCACGTGCGGCCTTTATTGTCGCCAGAATCGACGGGTATCCGGTTGGTTGCGGAGCACTTCGTCCCCTTGATGAAACATCTGTAGAGGTTAAACGCATGTATACACGAAGTGGCTATCGCCGGAAGGGGATTGCCCAGGCGATTTTGGCTGAGGCGGAGCGACTTGCGAACGAACTGGGTTACACTAATCTGAAACTGCAAACGGGCCCCTTGCAGCCGGAAGCAGCAGCACTCTATGAGCGGGTAGGATATTATCGAATCCCTATTTTCAGTGGTAATTGGGATAGAGTGCTGGCCTACCAGAAAGATCTGGTACACGAAAAAGTATAACTCTACGAACGAATCACAGCTTCCATTCAATGAACGGACAGAGGAGCATATGAAGATACAAGAAAAAGTCGCCTATGGGCGACTTTTTTTACGCTTTAACGTATCCTACTTTTCTAAAAAAAGGATAGACCAAAGGTCTTAATCCTTTGCGGAATGAATGATCGAAGGGTCTTGATGTTGGACACCCCATTCGCATAGGCCTTCCAAAACGGGCAATAACGTTTCAGCTTTCGCTGTCAGACGGTACTCGACTTTAGGAGGGACTTGGGGATATTCTTTCCGTTCGATCATACCATCTGCTTCCAATTCTTTGAGCTGTGAACTCAGCGTTTTATACGTAATCGCACCAATCTGTCTTTTCAGTTCATTAAAGCGGACGGGCTGGTTTTCTGCCAGGAGATACATAATCACCATTTTCCATTTGCCACCAATGACAGACAACGTGTATCCAAAAGGGGTATCTTGAATGTTTTTAACTTTACCGTGATATTCAGCCATACTCATCATTCACACTATCCTTCCGGGTAGTACCTATCATAAAAGACCGTACTATTTATTTGTTTGGGCTCAGTTTATACTAACCTTACTTTGAAGTAAAGGAGATTTACGATGACTCAAAAAACAATACGTCTGCTTATGCCACAATGGCAAGGTGGAGATAATCCGAACTACTCTTTTGGAGCGGAACTGCTTGCTTGGCTCGCACCTGACAATAATCAACCTCTCATTCATGTTCCTGTTGAGGCTTATGATGGAACACCTCTGGTAAGCGAGAACGGGATTAAAAGCAGAACACAGCTACTTCAGCAATTGCAGGCTGCCCAGCATATTATTCAAGCTCATCAGCCTGATCGCATTGTCATGTTTGGCGGTGACTGTTTGGTCGAACAAGCCCCGTTTGCTTATTTAAATGAACGATATGACGGAGAACTTGGTTTGATATGGATTGATGCTCACGGTGATTTGGTTAGATACGAGGGCTATGACAACGGTCATACTTTACCGCTCGGGAACCTTCTTGGGGAAGGCGATCCGGAGTTTGCCAAACATGTGAGAGTCCCTTTGAAGCCTGAACATGTCTTCATGGCCGGGTTGACAACCCCCACGGAACAGGAAACCGAAGTGATTCAAAGATTGGGTATTCGAACGGCTGGAACTGAAGAATTAACCCATGGCATGGAGTCGATTAAGAAGTGGATTAAAGAAAATGGTATCAAACACCTGGCAATTCACCTTGATCTGGATGTGCTTGATCCCAACATGTTCCGTTCATTGTTATTCGCCAAACCAGGGGAACCTTATGTGTTTTCACCAGCGGGAACCATGCAAATACCTCACTTGCTTCATCTGATCAAAGAACTGTCTGAAGAAACAGAAGTAGTTGGATTAGGGATAACCGAGCATATGCCGTGGGATGCCATTAACTTGAAGAATCTACTTGGAGAAATTCCTATTTTGAACCAGTGATATAGGTTATAAGTCGCCAGAATATATCAGAATACTGATATAATAAGTCAATATTGAGGAAGATCATCAATAGAAATATCAATATTATTATATGGGTGGTTCAAAGCGAATCAGAATTCAAACAAACTGAGGAGAGTACACCCAGATGGTCACGTTATTGCTAATCCTTATCTATTTCGCATTTATAGGACTGGGACTGCCAGATGCCTTACTTGGCAGTGCCTGGTCCATAATGAAAAACGATATACATGCGACAACAGAAATGGCAGGTTACATATCGTTAATTATTTCATTTTGTACAGTAGTGTCCAGTCTGTCGGCCAGTCGATTGTTACACCGATTCGGAACGGGGAGGGTCACGTTATTCAGCATCCTCTCAACAACCGTTGCTCTGTTGGGATTTTCGATCTCCGAGAATTTTGTGTTTTTCCTTATTCTGGCGATTCCTCTAGGCTTAGGTGCAGGTTCGGTGGATGCGGCACTTAGTAATTATGTAGCATTACATTTCAAGGCGAAGCATATGAATTGGCTGCATTGTTTCTGGGGAATTGGTGCCGTGACGGGTCCACTCGTAATGGCATATTGGCTGAATCAAGCAAACAACTGGCGTGCAGGATACGTTACAGTAGGGTTGATTCTCCTGGGGATCGCGGTGATCTTATTGTCAACGTTGTCTCTATGGAAGATCTTCGAGAAGGGGAGAATAGAAGAATCCGGCGATGAGAAGAAACGTGTGAGCAACAGGGAGGCTATACGCATCCCCGGTGTGAAGATGTCGATGTTGGCCATGCTCTGCTACAATGGTTCGGAGACAGCTGCTGGTCTATGGATGGCTTCTTTCTTCATAGGTAGTAAAGGCGTATCTCCAGGTACTGCGGCAGCGTTATCTTCCTTGTTCTTTATCGGAATCATTGTAGGACGTATAATCTCAGGATTTCTATCGACGCATGTATCGAGCAAACATCTCATCAGGTATGGTGGAATTGTTGGATGTTTCGGATTAGTCATCCTGGTTATGCCGATTCCGTACTGGATTGCAGCAGGCGCGCTGTTTGTGGTCGGATTGGGTGGAGCACCGATCTATCCGAGTATTGTTCACGCGACACCAGAACGGTTCGGAGAGAAGGCCTCCCCAAGTGTAATTGGACTTGAAATGGCAAGTGCCTATACGGGATCAACTTTAATTCCTTTAGGTATGGGCCTGATTGCAAGCCAATGGGGAATGTCGATGGTACCCCTGATTCTTCTTATACTCTTCAGTGTCATGTTCGTGGCCACAGAGCTGGTTAACAGAAGCAGCAAGGCTGCCCGGCTGACCGTCTAGCTCTTGCCTTCATGGAATGTGGTTCCCTCATTACAAAACAAAGGAACAACCATCGCTGGTTGTTCCTTTTGTTATAGTTGCTTATTTTTATAAAAAGATCAGTAGCAAGGTACCTGCGGCAAAACAGTAATACGAAAAGTATTTCAGGTTACCTCTGGCCATAATGCCCATAAACCATCTCATGGAGAAATAGGTGACGAAGAGCGTTGTGATAAATGCAATCAGATATGGGATAGCCAACTGTGATCGGTTCGGATCATTGGCAATGTCGGATACACCCATAATGAGTCCGCCAATGCTAATGGGAATATACAGCATGAAGGAGAACTTCAAAGCCGTTTCCTGTTTCATGCCGACAGCGATCGAGGCGATTACAGTTGCTCCTGAACGGCTTATCCCTGGAATAAGAGCGACTGCCTGAGCCAGACCTACCAATAATGCATCTTTCGTAGACAGATCTCCATCTTGCTTGCGACCACGAAGATTACGAATCAGCCATAAAGCAACCCCGGTGATCAATAATGCGATGGAAACGGTGTATACGGACGAGAAGATTTCTTCAATCCGATCCTTGAACAGGACCGCAACGACAGCAGCGGGGATCGTACCAATAATTATGTATAAGCAAAACATGAAGTCTGCTTTATATTCTTCTTTACGAGTACGCAGGTAACCTAGTGCACCAATGATCAATTTTTTGATATCTTCCCGGAAAATAAAAATAATAGCGATAAGTGATGCTGTGTTTGTTAAAATCTCAAATGACAATCCATTCTGCTTGATGCCCATCAGTTTCTGGGCGATGATCAAATGACCGCTTGAGGAGACGGGAATCGGCTCTGTTGCGCCTTGAACAATACCTAAAAATAAATACTTTAACCACAATATAATCTCTTCCATGTTGTCCTCCTTGAATACGTTTCATTGGCTTTCCAATGATCTCTCTTATTAATAAAAGTGACTTGTCTACTCTATTGATGATAGCTGTTTAACTTGGTGACTTGCAAGTTAGAGTTCATAGAGAGAGGGAAATAAACATAGCTTGTCAAATTCTGCAGAGCATGATATCGTTGATAACGATTATCAATATCAATGAAGAGGTGGGTTTATTTTGCGGAAACAGAGAACACCAATATGGATCATGATGGCACTCATCTTGTTGCTTGTACTTAGTGCATGTGGACAGTCTGCCACGACCAATAGTACAACTGCTGACAGCGCGAACGCAGCTGCGGAGACAGAAACCAAGACGGACTCGAATGCAGCTTCTTCCGCTGAAACCAGTGCCACTGCTGAAGAGGAGCTCGTTACATATCAATCGGATGCCGGCGAAGTGCAGGTGCCCAAGAATCCACAACGTATCGTTGATCTGACGTCATTCTCGACAGGGTACTTTGTTGCCCTGGATGCACCGGTAGTCGGTGCTTTATCCGGAGCGATGAACAACAAGTATATCAAGGATCAACTTGCAGCAGCGGGCACCAGTGACTTGGGTGAAGTACCTACTCCAGAGAAGCTAATCAGTCTAAAACCAGACCTATTTATCGTGTACACGGGCACCGAGGGTATCGACAAGCTGGAGCAGATTGCGCCTGTCGTACAGATTACATTTGGCAAGCGTGATTTCAAGGATCTAATGCTTGAAATGGGTAAGCTCACGAATAGAGAAGACGCCGCTATAGCCTGGAATGCTAAATGGGAAGAGCGCATTAATGAACTGAAGCCTAAGGTTCAGGAAGTTGTCGGTGATCGCACTGTTTCCATCCTGAATCCGTATGCAAAAGGGTTATTTGTATTCGGTCATAACTACGGTCGAGGCGGTGAAATTATTTATGGGGAGTTTGGTCTCAAGGCACCAGCCAAGGCTCAAGTTGAAGCAATTGACAGCGGGACTGGATGGGCTTCGATCTCCATGGAACTATTGCCGGAGTATGCAGGTGATATCATCTTCACCAGTCCGTGGTCCGGAGATAAGACTGATCCCAAGATCGTATACGATAATACATTATGGAAGACCTTGCCTGCAGTGAAGGCAAATCATGTGTTCCAGCTTGACCCAACCTCTGATACGTATAACGATCCGGTAACGCTGGAAGGTCAGTTGCAGTTTATTACGGACAGCCTGCTTTCGGCGAAGTAAGATTGAACCATATACATGATAATACTGGAGCATTTCCGAAACGTCGCTACAAGACGGGGAAATGCTCTTTTTATGAGCTTAGAATGTTATATACGTCGATCTTGGATGGATTTTGACCAATGTAATTAAGCTTGATACAATAGGATAACAGCTGATGAACATTAAATATCAAGTGGGGTGATCTATATTGCAGCAAAAAAGTGAACGTTTGAATGTTTGGTTGGCTTTCTCTAACCTTCATACCCATCTGAACGAGAAGCTGGAACAAGCTCTGCTTCAACAATATGACTTATCTTTGAAGGAATTTTATGTGTTAAACTTCATATATAATGCGGAGGGTAAGGAATTACGCCTACAGCAACTTCAAGAACTGGTGGGGTTGAGCCAAAGTGCTACTTCCAGGCTCGTCGTTAGGATGGAAGCCAAAGACTGTGGGGCTCTGGAAAGACATGCATGTGAAGATGACCGACGTGGCATTTACACTCGTATCACGGAGCTTGGAGAGAATAAATACAAGAAAGCACTTCAAACGTTTAATCAGGTCTTGCAAACTGAATTGGAACAGGATGGATTTGAGACTCGATTAGAGAACCTCACTAAAGAATTGTTCTAAGAGTAGGGTGAATATAGGGTAATGTAGTCATTTACCCTATAAGAAGACTTGACACTCATTAATCTATCCGTTAAATTAAATGCATGCGCATGCTTTTAATGTGGGTGCGGTGATTCATGTATAAGGAGGTATTAAACATGAAGGTATTCGTCGTAGGATCAAATGGACAAATTGGTCAACAGCTTATTCATCTTTTGAAGAATAGTGAAGAGCACACCGTTCTTGCCATGGTACGAAAACAAGAACAGGTAGATACATTTGCGGCACAGGGTGTGGAAACAGTGGTTGCCGACTTGGAAGGTACGGTTGACTCACTTGTAGCTGCTGCAACGGGTTGTGATGCAATCGTATTTACAGCTGGCTCTGGCGGTACAACGGGATATGACAAAACACTCCTGATTGATCTGGATGGTGCGGGGAAAACCATTGAAGCGGCTCAAAAAGCGGGTATTGATCGATTTATCATGGTAAGTGCAATCCAAGCCAATAATCGTGAGAACTGGCATGATAACATCCTTCCATATTATGCAGCCAAACACTATGCTGACAAATTGTTAGAGAGCAGTGGGTTAACATATACCATCATACGTCCAGGGATTCTAACGAATGAACCAGGGACAGGTAAAGTTTCTGCTTCTGAGAATATTACATCCGGTAACATCGCTCGTGAAGATGTAGCTCATGTGATTTTGGCCAGTTTGAGTGAGAAGAATACCTACAAGCGTTCATTTGATCTAATCACTGGCGAGGATGTAATATCTGAGGCATTGAGTAGACTTTGATCCAAAACAAAATTTTCGCCGATATCAGATGAGTTAAGAGAGGGCTATACAATGATTATGTTGATGCTTTTGACCTTCATATTAGGTATCTTCATCGTTGTACGTCAATTTTGGCCACTGCGCAATCTTGAATATATTGATTATCAAGTATTTCTCAGACAAGAGCGTGACTTTCGGCAGTATAAAGTGATCGATATTCGAGATGCGACGGATTATATGGCTAATCCTACTCCGGATACGATTAACATCTCACTGGGACGTCTTGCTTTCACCTGGGAAAAATACCTTCTTCGAGAAGATAATGTAATTATAATGTCTCCTGGTATGCTTCAATCCAAAAAGGCTATACGTATTTTGCGAAAGCATGGGTTTGAATGTCTTTATGTGATGAAGTAAATGAAGTAAATGAAGTAAAAGATACATGTGAGTTCTTAATCATACGGAATTATTAAGTGTAGGCACTGTTTCAATGCTTGCGCATGCATTTTATTATACGTGATTCATGAAAAGGGGAGTTTTATTTTGATGACAGATTTGTTTAGTCCATATTCTTTTAAAAGCCTAGAGCTTAAAAACCGTGTCGTAATGGCTCCAATGTGCCAATATTCAGTTGAGCAAAAAGATGGTATAGCAACAGATTGGCATTATATGCACTACGTTAGTCGTGCCGTGGGGGGAACAGGTTTCATTATCATTGAAATGACAGATGTGGAACCAGATGGCCGAATTTCAGACTATGATCTTGGGTTATGGTCAGATGAACAGATCCCAGCTCTGAAGCGGATCGTAGATGCGTGTCACAGTTATGGTGCCAAGGTTGGTATTCAGATTGCTCATGCGGGCCGCAAAGCAGAAGATGCCGAGGTTCCAGTAGCTCCGTCCGCGATCGCCTTTGATGAGAATTCCAAGCAACCTCGAGCGCTTACAACGGACGAAGTAAAAGGAATGGTTGAAAAGTTCCGTAGTGCAGTAGCGCGTGCAGTGAAAGCTGGATTTGATGCGATTGAGCTTCATGGCGCACATGGCTATCTGATTCATCAGTTCCATTCTCCACTAACGAACAAGCGCGAAGACGAATATGGACAAGATTTAACTTTATTCGGCAGGGAGATCATTCAGGCTGCAAAGGCAGAGATGCCAAAAGACATGCCCCTGATGATGCGTATTTCAGCAAAAGAATACGTCGAAGGTGGTTATGGAATTGAAGAAAGTTCCGAGTTTGCCAAGGCATATCAAGAGGCAGGCGTGGACCTGTTCGATATCTCATCTGGTGGCGAGGGACCTATTGGTGCATCGGGCAGACCAGGAACTCACGCAGCTTATCAAGTACCTCTCGCTAAAGCAATCAAAGAAGCTCTTGATGTGCCCGTGATTGCTGTTGGAAGACTGGACGACCCGAAATTGGCGAATGCAGTTATCGGAAATGAAGAAGCTGATCTCGTTGCAGTCGGAAGAGGGCTGTTAAGAAATCCTTACTGGGCATTGGAAGCTGCGTCTGCTTTGCGCAAGACAACGGACGTTCCAAAACAATATACGACTGGTTTTTAATAATCTGCATTAAAATATGGATAAGAAAGGACTCCGACTGCCAAAACAGAAGGAGTCCTTTTTTTGGTTAAACTAAACGATGTGAAGGAATGATATTAGCGAGTAACAGTCAGGAGATCGTTGTCGATTCATCGGTTTTACCTCTCAGACGTTTGATATCTTCCCGGGGCGGAAAACCGAACATGCGGGAGTATTCACGACTGAATTGGGAAGGGCTCTCGTAACCTACCTGAAATGCTACATCTGCTGCATCGGTGGACTTAGATAATAACAAGCGTCGAGCTTCCTGAAGCCTGAGTTGTTTTTGAAACTGAATTGGACTCATGGCAGTCACTTCTTTAAAGTGTCTATACAGCGAGGCAGTGCTCATATTCGCCAAGTGGGCCAATTCCTCAACCCTGAAATTCTGATCAGAGTGATTCATAATATATTGAATGACGTCTTTGACTCGATACGTGTGGCTGCCCTCCATTGTAGCTTGTTCTAGGGCAACCCCATGGGGACCTTTCAATACTCTATAGAGAATTTCCTTCTTGAACAAAGGTGCGAGTAGTGGGATATCTTCCGAATGTTCTTCCAGTAGTCGGGCCAACCTGACGACCGCGTCCAGCAGAGACGATTCAGTTTGGCTGACAAACATGGCCCTTCTCGCATTTTTCAGCGGTTTTGTAGGGAAGTCGGAATGGTTTAATACCTCCAGAATTTCACTGGATGTAAACTCAAGTTTTAGCGCCAGGTAAGGAGCTTCAGGCGAGGCCTGAATGACTTGTCCACTAACTGGCAAATCAACGGTTGCGACGATATAACTTCCTGGACCATAACGGAAACGATCCTGTCCCAGGAGTACCTCTTTTTCGCCCTGAACGATAATGCAGAAGGACGGTTCATTAACTCTGAATAGGGGTTCCGTAACGACAGATTCGCGGATTAAAAATAAGGAGGGAATGGCAGTAGAATGCACCCCGTCCTTGTCAGAAAAACGGTCAATGAGTGTGGCTAATTCGTTCTGTTGTTCGTGTATTTGATCAGACATGAAAGTTCTCCTTTTTTTCTCACAACATAATAACCACATTCTATCGTAGATTGACCCAAGGCGGTAGAAAACGGATAGGAATAGGCAAACATTTGAGGTGAATGGATAAGATATGTTATTTGCCAGCTGAATATTCACAAGTCCCTATTTTATTTACTGATCGTTCCCGATGTGTTAGATTGATTTTGGGAGGGAAGTCAAAATGGCTAGGAGTAAAGAGTTTGAAGTAAACGAAGTATTGGATAAAGCAATGAAGATCTTCTGGGAACAAGGTTACGAGAAGACGTCGATGAGTGACCTGGTTGAGCATATGGGGATTCATCGCAGAAGTATATATGATACGTTTGACGACAAACATTCGTTGTTTTTGCAGGCAATGGATCGTTACAATGGTAAGGTCAGCAATACATTGCTCGCAGAGATCAAAGCGTCCAAGACAGCAGTGGAAGCACTGCATAAAATTTTCGAAGTTATGATCAGCGAAGCAGAGGATACGCCATCGGGTTGCCTGATCGTGAATTCGGCGGTGGAGCTGGGTCCACGTGATACGGAGGTGGACTCCCGATCTCTTGAATCATTTAATGTAGCAGAGCGGATGTTCGAGCAGATTATTGAATGGGGACAGCGGGATGGAGAGTTCTCCTCAACTCAGGATGCGAAGGAAATGGCAGAGTACCTTCACAATACTTCCGTGGGCATACGAGCCATGGCAAGAACTTCGATGGATAAAGAAAAATTAAATCGCATTATCCATATATCGATGAAACTTTTGGAAAAATGATACAGCTAGTTCTACACGTAATAGAATGAGCATTCCTAAACTGCTATTCATATGGCGGGTAGAGACGTACCCAAAAAAGTAGCTTGAAATCCGTTAGCGGACTTCAAGCTACTTTTTTTTGCGTCAATTTTAGAATAAAAGCATATAACATCAATTGGTAATGGCATTTTCTATTGATTTAACTTTGTGAATCTCTTCAGTCCCAGCCTCCAAAGCAGTCTCGTAGTATGCGCATTTGTGCTCAATGACCTCCATGGTCCTTCTTAATTCCTCCATCTGCGCTTCTACGCTAGCTTTTCGCTCTGTGAACATGTCATATCTTTGCTTCAGTGTGGAATCCCCTTCAGAACACCATTCAATGAAGTCTTTGATGTCCTTAATAGGCATCCCGGTCAGCTTCAGACATTGGATGATCTTTAGAAAGTCAATGTCAGAATCTTTGAACAAACGTGTACCGCTCGTCGTACGTTCTACAAAAGGCATGAGTCCTTCCTTATCGTAGTAACGCAATGTATATACCGTAAGGTCTAATTTTTTGGCAACTTCACCGATTGAATAGGTCATTTTCATAAAATTCCTTTCCACAGGGGGTAGACTTCGAGTTAACTCTAGGATTGATCCGAGTGAATTCTACCATGCTGCATTACAACATGTCAAAGTGAGTTGGAGATAAAAAAAGTAAGATAAATATTTGACCTAGAGTTAACTAGAGGGGGTAAGATTATTTTGAACTTTAAATTACTAGGAGGTTATTACATTGATTATAGCTAAAGCCAGAGCAGTTGACGGACCAGACCAACAATTCCGAAGTGCTGAAATTAAACGACGTGATCTGGATACGAATGATGTATTAATCGAGATTAAATATGCCGGTATCTGCCATTCTGACATCCATACTGCCCACGGTGAATGGGGTCCTGTGAATTATCCGCTTGTTCCTGGACACGAGATTGCCGGGATTGTAACAGATGTAGGAACCGGAGTATCCAAATACAAGGTCGGTGACCGAGTAGGGGTCGGATGTATGGTTGACTCTTGTGGTGAATGTGATAACTGCCGCAAAGGTGAAGAGCAATACTGTCTCAAAGGAAATATTCCTACCTACGCTGGTGTAGACAAATATGGTGAACCTACGCAAGGTGGATATTCTACCCATATTGTTGTAATCGAGGATTTCATCGTTCGCATCCCGGATAACATTGCACTGGACGCTGCTGCACCTTTGCTGTGTGCAGGTATTACGACGTATTCACCGCTGCATCACTGGGGAGCTGGCCCAGGTAAGAAGGTTGCCGTTGTAGGTATGGGTGGCCTAGGACATATGGCTGTTAAAATTGCACATGCGATGGGCGCCGAAGTAACGGTTCTTTCCCAGTCCTTGAGTAAAAAAGAAGATGGACTGCAATTTGGTGCAGATCACTACTACGCAACAAGCGAACAGGAAACGTTCGAAAAACTTGCAGGGACTTTTGATCTGATGATTAACACAGTAAGTGCGAATATTGATATTAACGCTTATTTCTCACTGCTCACGCTGGATGGTACTCTCGTGAACGTGGGTGCTCCAGCAGAGCCATTAGCTGTTAACGTATTCTCTCTCATCGGTCATCGCCGGTCATTCGCAGGTTCAATGATTGGTGGCATTCGTGAAACGCAGGAAATGCTCGATTTCTGTGCGGAACATGATATTGCGCCTAACATTGAGGTCATCTCGGCCGATCAGATTGACGAAGCTTACAAACGTGTACTGGCTTCCGACGTGAAATATCGCTTTGTTATTGATATCAGCACAATGTAATTGTGAAGTAAGTAATAACTCGTTGCATGAGTAGACAAGCAAGTAGCTGGCCACCAAGGTCAGTTGCTTGCTTGTTTTCTTATGATCTCGTTAGATTCGGTTGATGGATTCATGATAGAATGAGATCGAATGGGGCAAAAGAAGCAGTATATTTATTGATATAGGGGGAAAGCAATGGAGACCTTTGCAGAATTTATAGCACGTATCGATAACCCGGAACATCAGGCACGGACGGAAGAAGTCTTGAACTGGATTACTGAAAAATTCCCGAATCTAAAGCAAAAAATAGCATGGAATCAACCGATGTTTACCGATCACGAGACCTTTATCATTGGCTTCAGTGTATCCAAGCAACATTTGGCTGTTGCTCCCGAGAAGGCAGGAATTAATCGTTTTTCGGAAGAGATCACTCAGGCGGGTTATGATCACACCAAAGAATTGGTTCGAATGAAGTGGAAACAGGAAATTGATTTTTCGTTACTTGAGCGAATGATTGAGTTCAATATCGCGGATAAGGCAGACTGTTCAACATTTTGGCGTAAATAAATCGCGATGAAAAAAAAGAAGACCCCTAACTTCCAGATTCGGAAGTTAAGGGTCTTCGGTATATTACACCATTATTTATGACCTACTACAGGGTGAGGTACGTATGGCTCTTCAAGGAACGTAACATCTTCTGTGGTCAACTTAACAGACAGAGCACCTACAGCATCATCCAGATGCGATAATTTGGTGGCACCGATAATCGGAGCCGCCACAGTATCTTTTTGTAATAACCAGGCAAGTGCAATGTGTGTGCGAGGAACACCATACTTTTCTGCAATGGATGCAACCCGCTCGACAACAAGTCGATCCGCATCACTGGTTCCGTTATACTTGGATTTTTGCACTTCGTCTGTCTCGGAACGAAGCGTGGTTACAGACCAGTCACGGGTTAACCTGCCTGAAGCCAGAGGACTGTAGGGAGTGACACCAATCTTTTCTTCCTTGCACAGAGGAAGCATCTCGCGTTCTTCTTCACGATAGATGAGGTTTAAGTGGTTTTGCATGGAAACGAACTTGGTCCAACCATTTCTCTCGGCCACATGCAATGCCTTTTGGAACTGCCATGCGAACATCGCTGAAGCTCCAATGTATCTCGCTTTACCGGACTTCACCACATCATGTAAAGCTTCCATGGTTTCTTCAATAGGGGTATTGTAATCCCAACGATGGATGATATACAGGTCGACATAATCCGTTTCCAAACGTTTCAGACTCTTGTCTATTTCACTCATGATGGCTTTTCTCGAAAGGCCAGAACCGTTGGGCCCCTCATGCATCTGTCCGTGGATCTTGGTTGCAATGACAACCTCATCACGATTGGCATAATCCTTTAATGCCCGACCAAGATATTCCTCACTTGTACCCAAAGAGTATACATTCGCTGTATCGAAGAAATTAATGCCTAAATCTAGCGCTTTTTTGATGACAGGGCGGGAGTTCTCTTCATTCAATACCCATTGATGAACCCACTTACTGGCGTCCCCGAATCCCATACATCCCAGGCAAAATCGAGATACGTCCAAGCCTGTGTTACCAAGTTTTGTGTATTCCATATGATGTTCAAATCCTTTCTAAAATTTATTATGGCCACCTGTATGGTGACCTATTTACATTTATTATGTCATAACGAACGAAGCAGCCTGTACCACATTTCTATCAAACTTTTGCCTAATCCTATCATTATCTCCAAATCGGTTGGATATAGAACATAAAAAAATGCCCCCAGTGTAGCTCAAGGGACATCTTACTCCATATAAAGTATGGTTCAACTCAGACAGAGAAGAGAAAAAAAGGATTGAACGCGAAAAAAAGCCATGATATAATCTATAGCGCAATTGACATTTCATTTGAATGTAAAGGGTGAATCATTATTTCTCCTAATTTAATTTTACATCCGACATTCCGATTTGTCAATGCTCTTTTTTTTGGGTCCTAATAAATGGAAAAGGGAGTGGACTTATTCATGGATAAAACAGTTGAATGGAAGTTGGAAGAGGAAAGACTAGTGGAGGTGAGGAACAAACTTCAGGCACGACTCGACGAGTTAGAACCGAAGGTTGCCGGACTGCATGAACAGGCTGCCGAAATTCGTAAGCGGTTCTGGGAAGACGTGACGATTAACACGGGTTCGTACACGGATTTTGAAGACGCATTCTATACCATCAATCAGCAGTCGAGGGTATTGGCCGAGAGGGAGCGCGGGCACAAGCTATTAACACAACAATGGAAAAATACAAAGAGACTGCTTCCAACGCCGTATTTTGGTCGTTTCGACTATAAGGAAAAAGGCATGACATTTACTGAACAGATCTACATCGGCGTATCATCTTTCATGGATGAGGATGGACTGAACTTTCTAATCTATGACTGGAGAACACCAATTGCGAGTCTGTACTATGATCACTCTCCCGGGCCAGCAGGCTATGACACACCTTCAGGACGAATCGAGGGAAAGATGGAGCTCAAGCGTCAATTCCAGATCCAACATGGGCAGCTTCATAGCATGTTTGATTCAACTGAGACGATTGGTGACGAATTGTTGCAGCAAGTACTCGCCAAGGGTGCAGACTCACAAATGAAGAGCATTGTAGCAACCATTCAGAAGGAACAAAATGCTATTATTCGTGATGACCGCAGCCGGATGCTTATCGTTCAGGGGGTAGCGGGCAGTGGCAAGACGTCAGCTGCGCTGCAGCGAGTCGCCTACTTACTTTATAAACACCGCCAGGCCGTCAAAGCAGATCAGATTGTACTTTTCTCGCCGAATCCGATGTTCACCAGCTATATTTCCACCGTACTCCCGGAACTTGGTGAAGAGAATATGCAGCAGACGACTTTCCAGGAATATCTGAATTATTGGCTGGATTCCTCCGTACGACCAGAGGATGCCTTTGATCAGATTGAATATGTACTGACAGCCCAGGGAGATCCGGGATATGAAGCTCGTATGGAGGCGATCAAGTACAAAGCTTCCGAGACATTTCTTCAAGTGCTCCAAAACTACGGTAAGTGGTTGGGAAGAGAGGGGATGCGGTTTAACGGAATTCAATTTCGGGAACGTGAATTCATCACTGCAGACCGAATAAAGACCCATTTTTACAGTTTGGATCAAAATCTTACATTGTCCAACCGTATACTTCTTTTGCAGGAATGGCTGCTGAGAGAACTCGTTTCGCTGGAACGACTGGAACGGGAAGCAGACTGGGTTCTGGAGGAGTTGAATTATCTGGACACAGAAGAGTACGTGGAAGCTTTCCGCATGTTGCACAAAGAAAAGCCTGTGTTCGATGTGGCGGAAAAATACGCAGCGCGGGAGAATGGGAATACAAGCGCAGAGAAAGATGAGGGTGCCTTTAACTTTGCAGTGAGGGAAGAGGAACTGCTTCGTCAGAAACTGGTGAAAGACATGTTTAAACCTTTAAGAAAGAGTGTACGGAAATTCCAGTTCGTGGATGTGAAAGGCATATATGAACAACTATTTGTAGATGAAGCTGCTTATCGTGAACAAACGAATGGGGCAATCCCCCCGCAGCATTGGCCTGAGATTTGCAAACAGACTAAGAAAATGATCCTCCAGAACAAGCTGTTCCATGAGGATGCTACTCCTTTTCTATATGTAAAAGAGATGATCGAAGGTGTCCGGACAAACACGGATATCCGTTATGTCTTTGTGGATGAAGGCCAGGACTATTCGGCGTTTCAATATGAATATCTCAAGAAACTGTTTCCTCGTGCCCGCATGACGGTGCTTGGTGATTTCGGTCAAGCGATCTTTATGCAGGCTACCGATTTAGCAGCATCCAACTCGCCACTGGTTCATCTTTACGGAGAAGCCGAAACTACATTGATACGCCTGGTACGCAGTTATCGTTCAACCAGAGAGATTGTTGAATTCACCAAATGCATGCTGCCAGGGGGAGAAGAGATCAGACCGTTTGAAAGGGGAGATCAGAAGCCTCTTTTAACAAGATTGGAGGATGATAAGCTACGTGGTTCGCAGATTCTCGCAGATATTACCGCACTCAAGGCGGAGGGGTTCGATTCCATCGCTGTGATTACGAAGACCGCGGCTGAAAGCCGGGACGCCCATGAATGGTTACGTAGTCAAGGAGGCGAAGGGCTGCAGCTCATAACGAAGGACACACAGATTTTTGAAAAAGGAATCATGGTTATTCCTGTGTACCTCGCCAAAGGTGTCGAGTTCGACGCTGTCCTGGTCTATGATGCTTCACCAGAAGCTTACAGCCAGGAATATGACCGAAAGCTCCTCTATACGGCCTGCACACGAGCCATGCACCGACTTCATCTATATACAACGAGTGACTGGTCACCGTTTGTGCAGGCGTTACCTGCGAATCTGTATGACATAAGATCATAATCCATAAGTAAAATCAATTTCAATGAAGGAACAAAGTAAGATGCTCGGAGCCTTTTTCAAAGGTTATCGGGCATCTTTCTTTTTATGAAGACATGAGTCGTAAAAGTTATTCTTTACTGATCGTTCCCGATGTGTTAGATTATTATTGGGAGTTATGAGAACGATCATTCTCATAACGGCTCGAAAATGAATACATTCTCAATGAGAGGGAGTAATAATAAATGAATATTTCCAAACAAGTTGCTATTGTAAGTGGGGCTAATCGAGGGTTGGGCAAGGAACTTGCTCTTGAATTGCTGGCGCGGGGAACCAAAGTGTACGCTGGCGCACGAAACCCTGAATCCATTGATCTGCCGGGGGCTATTCCACTGCAACTCGATATTACTGATCCACAATCTGTCATGGCTGCAGCTGAGGTAGCTAGTGATGTAACCCTTCTAATCAATAATGCTGGTTCCGCTACGGGTGCTTCTCTGCTCACAGGTGAGCTGAACGATATTCACTTGGAGTTCAATACACATGTATTCGGTACGCTTTCAATGATTCGTGCGTTTGCACCGGTGATAGAGAAGAATGGGGGCGGTTCGATACTGAATATCCTGTCTGCTCTATCTTGGCTCAGCCTTGGTAACTCAGGTGCATATTCAGCTGCAAAATCCGCTCAGTGGGGAATTACGAATGCATTACGTCTGGAATTAGCCCCTAAGAACGTTAGCGTTGCCGGATTGCACGTGGCGTTCATGGATACGGATATGACGGCAGGTATCGACGCACCGAAAACGAGCCCAACGGATATTGCCAAAATTGCAATAGATTCAATCGAAGCGGATCTCTACGAGATTATTGCTGATGATACCAGTCGGAACGTGCAACAGGGTCTTGCTGGTGGTGTTGCTGCCCTTTACCCGCAATTGTTTCAAAAATAGAGAGGTGTAGATGCCTTTTCACGCTATAAATAAAACAACCCCCACCAGATATGGTGGGGGTTGAGTACGTCATGAATTCTCCAATTCCATTCCTTCAAGAACGGTGAGAATATGAGGTTTAGCCTTTAACTGCACCAGCAGTAAGGCCGCTGACGATATATTTTTGCCCGAATAGATACAGGATAAATACAGGCAACGAAGTAAGCACGAGATTAGCGAAGATCAGGTTCCAGTCCCGGCTATATTTGCCGTAGAAATTGTAGATCGATAGTGGCATCGTCCAGGTGGAGCTGTCTGTCAGGAAGTACACCGGAATCGTGATGTCATTCCAGACGGACATGAACACCATGATCGCTACCGTAGCGTTAACGGGCAGGATGAGCGGTGTGACGATGCGGAAGAACACGCCGAACACACTTGCACCTTCCAGAAATGCCACTTCGTCCAGCGCTCGTGGAATGGTTTTGATGAATCCACTGTACAAGAATACACTGAAGGCTGTATTTAACGCGGCGTAGATCAGGATGACACTTGTGATGCTGCCGTAGAATCCTAATCCCTGCACAACCCGAATGGTCGTAATAATCGACATCGGCGCAATCAGTCCCATGAAGAAATACATGTAGATCGTGCCGGATAGTTTGGTTTCCCGACGTGCCAGAATGAATGCCGCTGCCGAAGAAGCAACGATGTTAATGATGGATGAAACGCCAGTAATCAAGATGCTGTTGAAGAATGCTCGTGACAGACCGCCTTCCTGGAAGACACGAACATAGTTCGAGAACTGCCATGTTTCAGGCAGACTCAGAGAGAAACTGAGCACCTCGGCGCTGGTTTTGAATGAACCAAAGATCAGAATGACAAGCGGCAACAGAACGATAAGAGAGGCCAGAATCAGGAAACCTTCCACGATATAGTTGCGGATGGCGAGTTTGCGTGTATAGCCCATGTTATTCCGTAACCTCCTTACGCCGCATGAAGATCAATAGCGGTATAGCGATAATGGTAACGACGACGAACAGAAGTGTGTTGACCGCGGTACCAAGTCCCCAGTTACCTTCACCGAAAGATCGTAGAATGATCGTACCCACGACCTGAGAAGCGTTACCTGGGCCACCACCTGTCATGACATATACTTCGGAGAATACTTTGAGTCCACCGATTAATGTCAGCATCAGGTTAATGTTAATGGCTGGCAGCAAGAGCGGCAGTGTGATTTTGAAAAAACTTCTCCACGAGCTTGCGCCATCAATCTTGGCTGCCTCGTAATACTCTTGAGAAATGGACTGCAGGCCCGCCAGATAGATAGCCATCTGGAACCCGGCACTCTGCCAGATTGAGACGATAGCAATCGTCCAGATGACAATGGATGGGTTGGTCAGCCAAGCTTGGCTTAACGAATGTAACCCAACAGATTCCAATAGGTTGTTAATCGTACCTTCGGTACGCAACATGGGAGTGAACAGAATGCTGATCACAAGAATGCTGAGTATGGAAGGGGAGTAGAAGATGGCGCGCAACAGGTTCTTGGTTCTTAATCGCATGTTAAGTCCTACAGCCAGCAATAGACCGATAACGTTTTTGCCCACTACAGTGACGATCGCGAATATTGCTGTGTTCTGCAATGCCAGAATCAGCGTTTTGTCCGAGAAAATTTTTCTGAAATTGTCCCACCCGATGAACTTCAACTCCAGTCGGTCCAACCGCCAATCCGTGAATGAGTAATAGAAAGCGGCAAGAGCAGGCACGACGAAAAAGATGGAGTAGATAATCAGTGCGGGAAAGATCATGTAATACGAATACAAATTTTTAGTCCTTTTCATGTCTCACACTCCGTTATAGCTAGGCAGCATAACAATCATCCGTGGTATGCTGCCTTGTATTTCACTCCTATTTCTTAGAAACCCGCTACACCTTTATCCTGCATCAGCTGACTGAACTTCTCATCCCAGGATTTCAACACTTCTTCCGGTGACAACCCGCCTGCAAATTGATCCTGCAACAATCGGTACAGTTCACTGCGATCAACCAGCATGAACGCATCCGTTGTCAGCACGGTTTTCTTCGGCGTAATGTAGTTGTCTACAATGTCCTGCTTATAGGCCGGCAATTCCGGTGTTGTGACGTCACTGAAATTGGATACATAGCCTTTGGAGTCCACGATCTGTTGTGCGACATCCTTGGAAGCGATGTAGTCCAGGAACTGTTTGGCTTCTTCCAAATGTTTGGATTTCTTCGGAATGAACAATTGCCCACCCAGTGGACTTGCACCCAGACTGGCATTATCCGACGATGGAATCGGGAATACGCCCAGTTCCATGCTTGGGTCTTGCTCGGCAACACCTTCAATTAACCAATCGCCCATAAACATCATGGCCACTTCCTTGTTCAGGAATTTACCTACTGCCATGTCATAGCTGTCGCTAAGCACATCCGTGTTGGTGTAACCTTTGGTGTACACTTCATACTGTTGTTCAAGGAATGTTTTGAATTCCGGTATATCGGACCATTTTTTCTTATTGCTGTTCAAGTCATCAAAAAACGTCGGTTCATTCTTAGCTACAAAATCGGCAAAAGCCGCTGCAGGCCAGATGTTGGCAGCCCAGGCATCTTTGTATGGCATGAATACTGGTGTAATACCACTCGCTTTGATTTTTTCACAGATTGCCAAGAATTCTTTGTAGTTGGTTGGAAGCGACAATCCGAGCTCTTCAAAGATTTGTTTGTTATAAACGACCCCTTGCATGCCTGTATCTTGGCTAACATGGAAACTGTAGAGGTGACCACCAGAAGAGAGGACGTCTTTGTTCACGATTCTGCTCGCCCAAGGTTCGTTATCGAGAATCTCGAAGTTACGTTCAAGGTTCAGGTCCGTGACTGCGCTCGCCAGATTATATTGAATAATGTCAGGTGTTTCATCTACAGCCAGTTTGGTTTGCAATACCGTTGTTGTTTGTTCCGCTGGAATCAGCTGCAAATTCACGCGAATATTCGTTTGTTTTTCGAATTCATCGAGAATGTCTTGCTGAATGAAGGCAGAGTCCTGAGAACTTTTAGAGATCGCAAGTTCCAGTGTGACCTTACCACTCTTGTTGTCTCCGCCAGCAGCGCCGGAATCCGTACCTCCTGATCCACAAGCGGTTAACGAGATCGATAATAGACTAGCCAGAATAATGGATACAGCCTTTTTTCTTTTTATTGTCTTCAATGCAAATCCCCCTCTAAAACATTTGGTGAATCCGTTTACAAGTCCGATTATAGTTTCTTTTATCGCCCCGGTACATGTCTGTGCTTGAACGTTGATGTGTAAAATACTGAACTTGAAATCGCTATCATTTCATGGAGTACCGTGATACAGTAGGACATAAATCTAAGGGATTTCACATCATGTCAGAACAGGAGGGTAACTCTGAGAATGGCGAAGCTCATACATAAGGCAACTCAATTCAGTTTGCAGACGAAGGTGCTTTTGACCTTTCTGGCCCTGCTTTTGTTCGTGCTGGGCTGTTTTATCGTGTATGTCAATGTGATTGTTATTCGCCCGCTCAAACTGAAAACGGAGCAAGATACGCTAGTGACTGCTACGAAGGTGCGAGAGCAGGTTGATCTATACGTAGAACAACAGAACCAAATGTCACAGCGAATATTGTCCAGCAAGAATATTTTTGCAGCCATGGACAAGAGCTCCTCAGCTCATAGTAACTATGAAAGACTGAAGCAAATTAGGATTATCAAAGACATCATGTTTCAGGCGATCGGGCCCAGCATGAATATCAAGGACATGTCCATCTATGACAGGCAAGGTGTTCTTCTTACGTCATATCTGGGTTCAGGCAATCCTCCGGCGATTTTGAACACGATGATGGAGAGTAGCCAGATCGGGCGGGATTGGACGGAAAGCGGTTTTGTCTTGCTGCGACAAGTCGATACCATCTCCTTTGTGCGGACGATCAATGATCAGAACGGCAAGGTGTACGGTTATCTTAGCATTCAGATGGAACAGGCCTATATACAGAATCTTACGGAAGGCATTACCGCTGGAGATGTCTATATTCTGAATGAACAAGGGGAGCAGATGACAGGTTCCGAAGCGGGGGTGACATTTGCCAATTGGTCGAAGCCTGCATCAGACGAGGGATTAGTGGTCGACAAAGACGACAATTATATCACGCATTCCACATCACCCAGTACAGGTTGGATCACGTATATCATAACACCCAAAAAATCCGTTCTGGGCTCGATCCATTCGGTTCAGACCATGTCCATCCTGCTTATTACAGCGCTGATGCTGGTTTCTTTTGTGTATATCTTCCTGTCAACGCGTAACCTGCTGCTTCCAATCCGTAAGCTCCGCAGTCAAATCTGGCGTATGAACTACAGCAATATGAATCTGAAAGTGGATGAAACGCCGAAGAACAACGATCTGTTATTGCTTAACGAAGCCTTTCAGGATCTCATGGAGCGGCTGCAGCAATCCATTGACCGTGAAAAATCGGCACTTCATGAAGAAGTAAAGGCGCGTAATTCAGCGCTGCAAGCCCAGATCGCTCCACATTTTATTCATAACGTTCTGTATCTGATCAGTATTGCTGCACAAGAGGGGAAGACCAAAGTCGTATCGGATATGTGCAAGCATCTCTCGGACAGTCTGCGTTATATCGTCTCTTCACCCTACGCCCATGTGACCTTGGCTGATGAGCTTCAACATACGAGGCATTACCTGTCGCTTGTACAGCAAAAGTACGAAGAGGATCTGGAGTGGGACATCCGTGCGGACGAGCTGGCGAGCGAAATTAAGTTGCCGCGGTTGGTCATCCAGCCGTTTGTGGAAAACTGCATTGAACATGCCTTTGCCAACACTGTACCTCCTTGGCGTATCCGGATTACCGTGAAGCAATATAACGGATTATGGGCTCTGGAGATCAAGGATAACGGGGAAGGCTTTCCACCGGATAAGATCCAGGAGATTTTAGCCAATATCCAGTCATCCGGATCGGGAATGAATTCAACGTCCAATCGACCAACAGCCCTGGGTAACATGGGGATTCTCAACAGTGTCAATCGACTCAAACTCATGTATAACAACCGGCTTTTTATTAATATATTTAACAATCATGCGGAAGAGGAACATGGAGCAACGATTCAGATCATCGGCTCACTGACGAGAGATTTTTACTAGGGCGTGTCTGAAAACTCCGAAGGAAGCAGATTTTGCCGAATTTTCGTTCCAAGCAAGGAAGTTTTCCGCAGGCGTGCCGGGGCACGTCAAGGGAAAGTGACGTAGCAGGGGGCGAAAAGGCGGAAAAAGATGCACTTCAGTGAGTTTTGAGATACGACCTAACGAGGAGGGACAGACGATGTATAACGTTATGATCGTTGAGGATAGCAAACCGATATTACGCAATATTAAAATGCTCTTGGAAACGCTCAACTTACCGGTTCGCGTAGCGGCTACGGCAACCAATGGAGAGGAAGCCTTGGTAGCGATTAAGCAGGAACCGATTGATCTACTGTTGACAGATATTCGGATGCCGAAAATGGATGGCCTATCACTGATCGAGCAAGCCAAGCTTGCCAACCCAGATTTGAAGGTCATTCTGATTAGTGGTTATAGTGATTTTGAATATACGAGAAAAGCGTTGAACCTGAAAGTGTTTGACTATTTATTGAAACCTGTGGAGCGAGAAGCATTAGAGGAGGTTATGGGTCGGATAATTGAGCAACTCGATCAACAGATGTCCAAGGATCTGCTGGATTTGCAAGAATTCATTCATCCCCAATGTGACACTACACTGAAACAAGGGGGTGATTTTCCTCCTTTATTCAGCCAGATGATGATCATCATGAACAAACAACCCTTCACCGCAGGGCATGAACGATGGGTACAGGTGGAGCTTGAGGCTATCATGCAGGATTTTTTTACATCCCATGCATGTCGTGTGTACACAAGTCAAACCTCTTATCAATATGTCATTTTCGTCAACAAGAGTGCACTTGACTTGTACTCTTCCGTACATGAATGTCTTGAATCGTTGCGTCGGCATCTGCTTGCACATCACTATGATGCGATAATCGGAGGACAGTTACTTTACGCTGAATCCGGTAATCTGCCAGAACTCTATCACCGCATGTCGTCCATTGTGTCTGAGCAGCAACGGTTGAAACAAGGCTTAGCGCTCGATACCGGGAATCCGGTGTCGATGGCGAGATTCGAGACAGGCTGTCTGGATTCGGTGCTGGAGTCTACTTTTGTACAGATGATACAGGATCGGCGTAAAGAGCAGTTTGCTCTCAAGCTGTCTGAGCTGCTGGACCGATGGGCGGAGGACAATGTACTTATGACCGAGGTGGAGCGATTTATCGGACTGGTCGTAGACACGTTTGCACATCTGTACGAGGAACAAGGGTCGGGCATGAGATTGGGTCTGGAACTTCGGGCAAGACAATTAACTCAGGCACAGTCCTACGCTGATTTTTGCCGGGAACTGACGGAATGGACGGGGCAGTGCTTCGATATGCTGCAATCCCACGTTCGAAAAAGCAAGGCGATTCTGTTCGAGCAGATTGACGATTACGTAAAACTGAATAAATACTCTCAATTATCGATTAATGACATTGCAATAAAGTTTCACGTCAGCCCGTCGTATGTCAGCAGAGTTATCAAGAATGCCACACAAATAACGTTTGTTCAGTATTACACCCGGCTTCGCATTCAGGAAGCATGCAGACTGATGGAATGCCAACCGGACATGAAGTTCAAGGAAGTATCCGATTTGTTGTCGTTCAGCGATCAGCACTATTTCTCGAAGGTGTTCAAGGAATATACGGGTTTCAGTCCTACGGAATATAAACAACAGCTTCCTGGTATTATGACCCAATCATAGCTAACAACCCCTTTTTATTTATGGTATAATACAAAACAAATACGGCTTGTTACTGAATTCGTTCAGGCAATACCTATGTATATACATGCTCAAAGTCTCTTTGGGTGTGTGTATATATGGGTTTTTTTGCGTTTACTTGCCGATTGATTCCACCAAAAATGAATAAAGAGAGGGCGATTCATTTGAAAAAGGCAAAGAAAGAAAGTTCATTTTTGAAGAAAGGAGGAACCGTTTTACGTTTAATGAGTACCAGACTGATTGCAGCTTTCCTGACCGTACTTATTATCCCAACTGCACTTATTGGATATTTTTCTTATCATAGTGCCAAAGATCAGGTACAACAAAAAATGACAGATCCCATCAATACCATTTTAACGATGACTGGGCAGCACATTAACAATCTGGTGGGGGAAAAAGCAGAATTATTGAGTTATATCGATAGCATGTATGGCTCCTCTCCCAGTCAGGCGAACAACGAAGCACTACAACTAGGAATCGACCAGTTAGCTGATACATATCCTGATATTCTCTCCATAACCGTGGGTAATGACCAGGGCAGTGTTATTAGTTCCCCAGCAGTAGAGGACGCAACATTCGATCCTCGCAGCACAGAATGGTACACTCATGGTGTAAGTAACAATGGATCACTCTATTTTTCGAGTATTATGAAAGATCCGGTCTCCGGGAAGATATATGTAGAGATCTCCAAGGCTCTCACAGATGATCAAGGTGTGGCGAGTATTAAACTTGATCTGGAACGATTAGCAAATGAAATATCTTATGTGGATGTTGGAGGAAATGGAAGTCTGATTGTAGTTGACTCCAATCGAACGATCGCGGCTTGGTCGGGGGCAATTGTAAAAGGTGGAGGTGGAGAGCTCGGCGGAGCACTCATTGACGGAATTCCGGTCCATCCGAATACGGCGTCAAGTTCCGATGAACCGATGGCATTCTCCCAATTTGTCAGAACGGATCTGGCGTATGATCTGGAAGTGCATTCGGGTGTTAATGCTTTAACAGGCTGGAATGTCATTGCTTTGATGGGCCATGAAGACTTTATCGCCGCAGCGAAACCCATCCTAGTCACTAGCTTTACGGTAATTATTATTTCTGTATTGATCGCGGCAGTAATCATATTCTTTATTCTGAGATCCTTTATCGTACCTATGCAAAAACTGCGAAAGGCAACCCGCAGCGTAAGAGAAGGGAATCTGTCGGAACGAGTGAATCTTAAAACCGAAAACGAATTTGGTATATTGGCAAATGATTTCGACCAAATGACCATTTCTCTTCAATCGGTTGTTGCTGAACTTCATCAGACATCATCGTTGTTGAGCCACTCTTCCCAAATGATTCAGGAAAGTACAGAACAAACCACCCAATCGGTTCAACATGTGGCTGAAACCATGCAACAGACTGCTGAATCAGCTATTGTAGGGGCGGAGAATTCGGAACAAACCGCGAATGCCGTAGAAGAGATGGCCAGAGGCATCAGTACAATCGCAGAATCTGCCAGTGCGATTGTGGATTCGGCTGAAGAGACGGAGCGCGCTGTTGCTAACGGTGGAAAAACCATAAATCAGGTCGGAGAACAAATGGAACACATTCTGGGAGCCATTGAAGAGACTTCCGCATTGATTAACGAGCTGTCCAGTCTATCCGCCGAAGCCAATCGAATGAATGAAGCGATTGCGGATATCTCTCGGCAAACCAATCTTCTGTCACTGAACGCTTCTATTGAAGCATCCAGAGCAGGAGAACACGGAAAAGGTTTTGCTGTCGTTGCTGGTGAGGTACGCACGTTATCCATGCAATCCAAACAAAGTGCAGACGAGATTGGTGCTACCATTGGCAAAATGCTCGATCTGATTGCCAAATCCACATCCCTTATGAATGATAACGTTCGTCATCAAGTCGGCGAAGGAATGCGGATCAGCCAAGAAGCTTCTGCAACCATATCGAACATTGAACAATATACAACGCATATCGTGGATCAAATTCAGGATATTTCCGCTGTCTCAGAACAGTTGTCAGCAAGTACGGAAGAAGTCTCGGCTACGGTTGCCGCGATGAGTCATATCTCTAAAGTGTCGGCTGATAGTGCCCAGACGACTTCAGCAGCAGCCCAAGAGCAAATGGCGGCGATGCAAGAGATATCCGCTTCATCAGCACAACTATCCAAGACAGCTGAGAATATGCAAGAACTCGTTCGCCGGTTTAAGCTTTAGAGTAAGTTAGTATGTGTGTAAAGAAATATGTAAAGTACCAGGCGCTCCCCCAATGGAGCGCCTTTTTGCGTTTAGTGATATTAGTGAGATTAGTAAGAATGTGACGCCTCATCCCCGAACATATCCTTTTGATTCTTTTTTCGGAAACTTCGTGGTGATTCACCGACGGTTTTTGTAAATAAAATCGTAAAGTAATTGGGGTTATCGTACCCGACCAGTTTGGCTATTTCCCATATTTTTTTGTTGGTTGAGACTAATAATCGGGTAGCTTCACCCATTCTTCGTTGAATCAGGTAGTGATAAGGCGAAGTGCCATAGTGATTTTTGTACATATGAATTAAGTAATAAAAATCGATATGAAATTGATCTGCCAATTCCTTAAGTTTAATGTTCTGCCGATAGTGGGTATCCAGATAGTCCTTAATGCTCTCAGCAAGGGTATTGCTCCCAACGCTCTCCCCATTAGGAAGTTGTTGACGGGACTGTCGATCGATGATCAGAAGTATTGCTTTCAGCACATGCCCAGAGATCGACTCGTATCCATGTTCTCGGATTGAAAATTCATTGAAGAGAGTCTGCATCAACGAATGGAGTTCATCGGAATATCGGTTGGCTCGAATGATCGGTTTGTTATAGGGAGGGATGACCCAATCCTCAAGGGAGTGGGTACCTTCTGTAAAACGAAAGCCACAATAAAAGGTGGATAACGGGAATTCAGGGTTGGACTTCTCCTCGTGAAGAGTACCTTTGTTATAAATGAGCAAATCCCCTTTTTCAGCCCAGTGTTTGGTACCGTCAATGGTGAACAATCCTTTGCCTTCTGTTACGTAAATAATCTCATGCAGATCGTCATGTTTATGCGTCGGAAAACTCCAATGGGGATTGTCTGCCAGCTTTCCTACATAAATAATGGTGCAATCTCGATTTGGATACAGTTGGCCGGATTCGTGGTGTGTATTCATCTATGTCTTCCCTTCAGAATTCTAATGATAGTCTGTGCTGAAATGACAACATACATAATGTTTTGAAATAAAAGCACAACAACCTTGATTGTCGCCATGGCGTATCTGACAGTACAATTTCACTATCCAAAATGTACTATATATCGAAAGTGAAGGGATGGGAAAGCAGAAAATACATGATTACTGTTCGTAAAAAGAATTGAAGCGCTTGCAACAATAGAAAGGATTAGTGAGTATTGATTTATGACTAGAAATAGAGAGAACCTACTTATTTTAACGCTTACGCTTGTTAGCTTTGTGCTGGGAACAACCGAGTATGTCATCGTGGGTGTGTTGAAGGAAATTGAAAGTTACATGAAAGTATCGCTTGCTGCCGCAGGCATGCTCGTCTCCGGTTTTGCTATTGCATACGCAGTGGGTACCCCATTTGCCGTAGCCTTCTTGGCCAAAATATCCAGAAGAAGCTCCATATTGATTGGATTCGCGATCGTGTTGGCATTAAATCTATTGACCGTGTTCTCAACAACGTTCTCTTCTCTGATGGCCATTCGCATCGTTTCGGCCGTTGCTTGTGGACTTACGATATCGCTTTCGATCTCGATCGTAAGCGACGCAGTGAACCGGGAGCGAAGAGGGGAAGCTATCGCCTGGATTCTGGGTGGATTTTCAATCGCGAATGTACTGGGTGTTCCGCTCGGTACATTTATCGGACAACATCTGAGCTGGTCCATGACTTTTGTCGTTACGGCATGCATAGGTTTTGTGCCTTTGGTATTTATGTTCCGTATTCTGCCACGCCGAACAACAACGATTGCCGGTTCGTTCAGTGATCAGATGTCTCTCTTTTTGAAGCCGCGGATATTGCTCGCCTGTCTGATCCCGGTACTGGGAAACAGTTGTATTTTCGTCGTTTTTACGTACATTACGCCACTCCTAAGTGAGACAATGGGGGTGCCTGTACAGTGGATTAGTGCCATACTCCTGATCTATGGTGCCTGCAGCATCCTGAGTAACTGGATTGGTGCCAAAATAGCCAAGGGTGATTTCCTACCCAAGCTCAAGGGGCTTTTCGTAATCCAAGCGATCCTCTTCCTGGGCATGAGTTTTGCCGTTTCCAATCAGTGGATCGGCTTGGCATTCCTGTTTCTGATTGGATGTGTGTCATCCTCCATGAGTGCGGCTTCCCAGTTATATTTGTTTGATGTGTCTGGAGCGATCGCGCCGGGATCCAAAGCATTCGCATCTACACTGCTGCCTGTGGCGGCCAATGTGGGGATAGCGCTAGGCTCTGGTGTCGGGGGGATTGCCGTCAATATAGGTGGTGTACAGTGGGTACCTCCAGTTGCTGTAATGCTTGCCTTGCTGGCTTATGTCATTACCCGGATATGCCAACGTTCGATTCAATTGAATTCGGACGAAGTGACCACTGTGAACGCAGCCTAGATCAGATGTTTTTTAATAAATGGATGAATCCAAATAGATGGTAATAGAATTACAAGCAAAGTCGCTGTTCCAGCGGCTTTGTTTTTTTAGTTTCCAGCACTCCGGATGAAACGTCTTCGCAGATTAAAGAGGTAGGAAAATGCAACAATTTAGTGAGTTTATATATAAGGAGATCTGATAAAATGAATCCATTAGGAGGGAAAGCCATGAAAAAGCCCATGATCGGTGTACTGCCTTTATATGATACTGACAAAAAAAGTTACTGGATGCTTCCGGATTATATGAACGCAATCGAGGGTGCGGGTGGGATTCCAATCATGCTACCTCTGACAACGGATGTCGAGATCCTTGCTGCGTTGGCTCATGAGTTCGATGGGTTCCTGTTCACCGGGGGACATGATCTCAATCCTGAGCTGTATCATGAGCAGACAGAGGATACCTGTGGGGAGTTATGTATTGAACGCGATCTGATGGAGTCGATATTATTACAAAAGGTAATTGAGCTTGATAAGCCTGCCTTTGGCATATGCCGTGGATTACAACTATTTAACGTTATTTTGGGTGGTACGTTGTATCAAGATATTCCTACTAGCCTTCAACTTGATGTGAACGAGATCGTTAATCATAAGCAAAACCCGCCGTATACGAATCTTGTACATGATGTACATATTGAGAAAAATAATCTATTATACGATATCTTGGAAGCAGACACGATAAAAGTGAATAGTTATCATCATCAAGGGATCAAGATGTTATCCGATAAGTTAACTGCCGTGGCAGTTGCCGAAGATGGACTCGTTGAGTCGGTGGTTATGCCGAACCAGACATTTATTTTGGCGGTACAATGGCATCCGGAGTACAGTTACACTGTGGATCATTATAGTCAAAAGTTATTTGCGGCGTTTGTTCATGCTGCTCAATCCTCACGCTATAATGTCCATATTGAAGACATAACTGCATAAGATTTGGAGCAGAAAAAAAGACCTCCTGTATATACAAACAGAGGAGGTCTTTGTCGTGGTGAATGGAGTCATGATATCACCATGCTAGCGCAGTATTATTTTATCCCGGACTTGGTGTTGGCTTGATCTTTTGCATTAAGGGAAGCAATCAGTTTCTCGCCTTCAACATCCAGATTGGGTAGAATACGATCCAGCCATTTCGGGAGAGACCAAGCTTTGTCACCGAAAATAGCCATGATGGCTGGAACCAATCCCATCCGGATAATGAACGCATCAATCAGGATGCCTACCGCCAAGGTAAAGCCAATCTGCTTGATCATGACATCATCAGTGAAGATAAATCCTGCAAATACAGAAACCATGATCACTGCTGCGGCAACAACCACGCGACTTACCTGATTGTACCCATGAACAACGGATTCAGTTCCGCGATGACCATGAACATAGGATTCGCGCATGGAGCTGACCAGGAAGACCTGATAGTCCATCGCAAGGCCATACAGAATACCTGTCACGATGATCGGCATGAAGCTAAGCAGCGGACCGCCGGTATCGAAACCAAAGAGCGAATGCAGCCAGCCCCATTGGAATACAGCAGTAGTGATCCCGAATGTAGCGAGGATACTAAGCAGGAACCCGATGGTGGCTTTAATTGGAACGATGATCGAACGGAATACGAGTAACAGGATGATCAGCGAGAGCAGGATGATGATGCCTACATAAATAGGGAATACCTGCGCCAGTTTGGCTGACATATCAATGTTAACAGCTGTAAGTCCCGTAACTCCGAGTTTCACATCATAGCTCTGTGCGATGCTGGAATCAGCCGCGCGCAGATCAGTGACCAGTGTTTTAGTAAGATTATCGTTAGGACCTGTTTTTGGAATGAGACTGAAAATAGCCAAATCTTCTGTCATACCAAGCGGTGTGACTTGTGCAACGTTATTTTGACCTTGGAGTTCCATCACCAGACCGCCCAAGAGCTCCGGTGTAACTTTTGCAGAAGATTGATTAGGCTCTGCGACCAGAATAAGGGGTCCGTTAAATCCTTCTCCGAAGCCTTCGGAGATGGCGTCATAGCTTTGTCTTGCGGTTGTATCCAGATTCGCTGAGGAAGCGCCAGGGATACCCATTTCCATTTTGGTGATCGGCGTTGCGACGAACCCAAGAATGACGATGATGGCAATAATGGTAGCCCAACGATTTTTGATAACGAATTTCACCCATTTGTCTGCAAATCCACGATTAGCGGTTTTGGCATGTTGTGCGCCTTTCTCACGAGCTTTGGCGGAACAGATCCGTTCTCCTACCAATCCCAGCAAAGCTGGCAACAGGGTTAAAGCAACGAACACGTTGATGAGCACGGTAGCTGCTGCAACCAAAGCCATCGTGGACAAGAATGTAAGACCAATGACAAGCATACCGCACAGTGCAATAATGACGGTTAATCCGGCAAAAAATACTGCGCTGCCCGATGTGCCAATGGCTCTTGCCGTCGCTTCTTTTGCGCTCAAGCCCTGATCAATAATCATTCGGCGCTGGCGATTAACAATGAAGAGAGCATAATCGATTCCAACCGCCAATCCAACCATGAGAGCCAGGACGGAAGTGACACTAGGCATTTCGATAAATTTGGAGATGGAGAATGCTCCACCTACTCCGATCGCAACACCAAGGAGTGCAGTGAGGAGAGGAAGACCTGCGGCAACAACGGAGCCAAGAGTGATCAGCAATACTATGACAGCAATGACCAATCCGACAATCTCAGCCGAGCCGACCCCAATGGATACCGTTTTGAGCGTTTCGCCCGGCAATACCGTAATATGAGTTCCTTGCTCAACCGTCATAACGGATTGAATAACGGAATCAAACACATCTTGGGTTATGGCAGATTGCTCAACTGTAAATTGGAATTGGAACAGTGCAATGCTTCCATCCGAAGAGATCAGCATGCCTGGCACTGGAACACCATCCACCATCAAAGGTCCATAAGGTGGAGGAGTGGTTGTTGCAGATTGCGCCATATCGGTAGCCTTAGCATTCTGAGCCATCTCAGCGGCAGCACCCGAATTGCTTGCTTCAGTTGCATAGTCTGCAGGGTTAATGACTTTATCTAATCCGTAAACCTCAGTAACACCTTTCATCATAGCAGCCATATTTTCAGGTGTATCCAGACGTTCGTTGTCTGGTGCCTTGAACACGACACTTCCTTGACCCCCGGAAGCGGCTGGCAGTTCTTTTGCTAATTGATCCAGGACTTTCTGTGACTCGGTGCCTAAAATCTTCATTTCAGAACTGATGTGAATACCATTGATGCTGATCATGGAAATGACAATTCCCAGAATTAATACCCAGCCAATGATGAAGGTTGCAGGTTTGCTAAAAGCGGTTTTCCCCACTCTGTATAATAATGTAGACATTTCTCTATTTTACACTCCCTCTAAGATGAATGTGGATGGTTGGCATGTTCGAATCCTGCCCGCAAATGACCAAACGTAGTCTCCAAAAATTGATCGAAGGTGATAGCGCCGGGCTGGGTATCTTCAGTAATGACTTGTCCGGGCAGCAACACATTGAGTCTTCCATCAATTAATGGCAATATCGTTCCATATAGTGCGTTGATCAAAAGATAAGTATAGATCTCGTCATACTTCCCGTTAGATAGGTCTAATAAGGTGTCTTGTGCCTGCGTCTGCATTCTGTGCATGGCTCCAAGATAATGTGGTTCTAACACGGGATAGGTATGAGATAGTGATAATAGTTGGTGAAGCCTTCCTAAGAGTTCTGTTGTAAGCTGCATCTTGATCAGGCTATACAGTACGTCAAGCAAAGAGGCATTGTCGGGCATTTCGGTAAGTAAATCTTCGAGTTCCGTTGTATTCTGGACAGATATTGCGCCTCTGGCTACAGCCTCTTCCTTACATGTGAAATAGTTTGCAAATGTTCTGCGGGAACATCCCACTTGATGCACGATATCTTCGACGGTAAAACCATCGAGTCCGTGTTCAAGAGTCAGTTCAAATGCAGCACCAGCAAGTGCTTTTTCAGTCGCTTCTTTTTTCAAATGTCGCAAGTTTCGTTTGATCATTATTCTCCGCTTATGCGTTCACCTCCAGCACCAATGTCTATGGTCATAGTAGTTTAATAAAGAACATACTCGTAAGCATACAATCTGTGAGGTTTATCATAACAACAAGTTGCTCATTGTGCAAATTTACTCATTGTGCAATTATTTATAAGGCGGCCATACTGCGAATCAATGCTTCAACTGCAAAGGAATGAATGTTAAAATCAATAGAAAAACTTGGGGCGATGACGGGACATGAGTAGTCGGAAACAAAGTTTATTGGAGACAGCACTGGCTCTATTTTTAGAACATAGCTATGCAAATACAACAATCCAGATGATTCTGGATCAATCGGGTGTATCCAAAGGCACATTCTACAAATTCTTCAGCTCGAAAGAAGACTGTTTATATTCGATTATTGATCAGCGTATGCAAGAAGATGTTTTCATTCGCAAAGAGCTTGAACAAAATCACTATACATCCGATTATGACCTGCTCGTGGATCAGATTGCTATCCCTATGTCTGTGCCTAATAAAGAGCGAGTATGGGAATTATATTGGACTGGCTTTTATTCAGGAGAGATCAACTCAGCCAAACTGGCTACTGTTCAGTTAAAATGGTTGTCTACACGATTGATTCAGATATACGGAAAAGACATCAGCTTATATGCCAACGAAGGTGCCATATTGTGCTATGGCATATTGCATCAGATTGCCAACACAGCAAGAAGTCTAAATACGCAAAAACCGGTATGGAGTGAAGTGGTTCCAAAAGTTTTAACATATATTGAAGTGATATTAAAAACAATGCACCAAAGAAACGAACATATTTTTGACTTTCAGTCTCTCTATTTCCTGAATGTGGATGAGCGTAACCGTGATATTGGTATGGACGTCAACACTCTATTGGAAGAATTTGATGAGTTCAACAAACGTGTTCAAAAATCCAAGGAATCTGCATCATTGAAACAACTATCGAAAGGGCTCCTAGCGTTATTACAAAATCAAGAGGATTTGAATATTCCTGTGATAGAAGTGGTACTTCAAGCATTTCACAAAGAGTACAAATCCAGTGCTTTTCACTCGGAAGCGAATAGGCTGACTGAAACCTGTTGGTGGTATTTGGAACTTGTAAAACAACGTGATTAAATTGGAGGTTGGCCTAAAGCCGGCCTCTTTTTATTTCCATATAAATTATTAATATACTATCCGTTTATTAGTTATAAGTTGTTATAACGGTTGTTTATTGCAATTTAAATAGTGAAATTTGATATTAAATATACGAGTAGTATATAATCGAAATGCACATAAATTTCCATAGATTTGAATAATTTCACTTCGAAAGGAAGATTTCTATGAATCATTCGAGTAACCAAACATCCGAAAAAGCAGAATTTAATTTGTTTAGCGAAGAAAATATTACTGATCCATTTGCCATGTTTGCACAGATGCGTTCCAAAGGCTCCGTTGTCCCTATTCCTAATCCTATGGGTGGAGCAGGGCAGACCTGGATTGTTACCCGTATGGATGTAGCCATGGAAGTGTTGAAAGATCACTCTCGATTCACGGTAGATATGAACTCTATGGATAGTGGCAATGATATTCGAAAGAATCTCTCAGACGATCTTGGTTCATCGGAACCCCAGACCTTTTTTACCGGAAAGTCGATGCTCTTTGTTGATGAACCGGATCACCGGAGGTTGCGTAGTCTGGTTTCCAAAGCGTTCACGCCAAGATATATGGAAAGCCTGCGTCCACGTGTCCAGGAGATTGCCGATGAATTGATCGATCAGATTGAAGGGAAAGGAGAGATGGATCTTGTAAAAGACTATGCCTATCCATTCCCAATCAACGTCATTTCCGAGATGCTGGGTATACCTCAGGAAGACCGACCTCAGATCCATGTATGGTCCGAAGCCATTGCCAAAGGTCTTGGTTTTGGTAAACAGGACCCTGCAGTAGCGCAGCACTTGCGATCATTCGCAGAGTACACCTCACAGCTTGTGGCGAACAAACGAGAGGAACCCTCCGATGACCTTATCAGTCAATTAATTGCGATTGAGGAGGAGGGAGATCGACTGAATGAAGATGAATTAATATCCATGATCACATTATTAATATTTGCTGGACATGAGACAACTTCCAACCTGATTGCAACCGGCTCTTATCTTCTTCTGACACATCCCGAACAACTGGAACAACTTAAACAAGATCTTAATCTGGTTCCTTCTGCGGTGGAGGAGTTGCTACGTTATAACGGACCCGCCACTTCTTCAGGTCCTCGTTATGCAACGCAGGACACGGAACTGGATGGACAATCGATTCAAAAGGGAGATGTCGTGATTCCTCTTTTGAAATCAGCGAACAGAGACGAGCGGCAATTCAGTGATCCGGAAGAATTGGATATTGAACGCAAAATAAAACGGCATTTGGCCTTTGGGCACGGTATCCATATGTGTCTTGGCGCTCCGCTTGCTCGGGTGGAGGGGGACGTGGCGTTCACTACGCTTTTACGTCGGCTTCCCGATCTTCAGCTCAGTGTTCCTCAGGAAGAGATTCATTGGCACTCCGCTTTGTCATCACAGGGTTTGGCAGCATTGCCGGTAAAATTCTAATCGTTTATCTGAATATGACTCACTGGAGTATGACGAATTTTCGTCATACTCTTTATTTGTAATGATCATAGAATGTAATGAATAAGAGGCACGAAAAGGAATTAATAACGCTTAATACGAGGTTAAGTTGGATACATAATTTTAGTTGTGAGAGGTAAAGCTAATGAATAAAGATGAACTTTTTATGCATAAAGCCATTGAAATTGCCCTGCAAGCTCGCAAAGAAGGAAACGAACCATTCGGCCCATGATCAATTAGGGGAAATTGCTGGCAGCAACATTATGATCGCGTGTGAAGAAGTATTTGAGAGAAGTCCTCATTCGGACAAAAAAATTAATTTTTAATTATTGCTTGATTTTTGTTTCAACGTCTGATAGTGTAAGACCTGTGATTTTGGGAAGTTGATTTATCAATATGAATTAGAGCTTTCCAGCAGATAATTTTGACCACTTCACCAAGAAGTTAAGGCCATACGGACAGCCGGGTCAAACGCCGATTGGCAACTTATGTTGCTTTATTGATTGAGTTCAAAGCTCAAATTTTATAAGTTGGTTACTTTACAACCAGTGCAATTGCACATCAACTTGTGAAACGGTCAATAAGAGTGGTAAAGGCGAATTATTTGCTATATAGACTCTGATCCAGTATTGATATACATGAAGGAGCTTTCCGCCAAAGGAATTCTTATGAATTTTATTTGGTCATGGAGACTTCACGTCTTTTTTATGATGTATATCAACAAGCAAGTGTGATGATGCGCGATTGCGAGCATTTTTCACCTTGCTTTTTTTGTTGTCTTGTTGTCACCGTATTAATCCAATTAAAAAAAACTACATATTGGGATAGGAGAATGTAAAATGGGAAAAGCACTAATCATCGGCGCCGGCGGCGTTGCTTCCGTGGCAGTACACAAATGCGTTCAAAACAGCGAAGTTTTTGAGGAAATCTGCATCGCGAGTCGTACAAAATCCAAATGTGATGAACTCAAAGCCAAGCTGGACGGCGGAAAAACAAAAATTACGACAGCACAAGTAGATGCTGACAATGTTGACGAACTGATTGCTCTGATCAACGAAGTTAAACCGGATATCGTAATGAACTTGGCTTTGCCGTATCAAGATCTGACAATCATGGATGCTTGCCTTGCAACCAAAACAAATTACATGGATACTGCGAACTATGAGCCACATGATACAGCGAAGTTCGAATACAGCTGGCAGTGGGATTACAAAGAGCGCTTTGAAAAAGCAGGCATTACTGCATTGCTCGGTAGTGGATTTGACCCAGGCGTGACAGGCGTATTCTCCGCTTATGCCCTGAAGCATTACTTTGACGAAATTGAGTACATCGACATTCTCGACTGCAATGGCGGCGACCACGGATATCCGTTCGCAACCAACTTCAACCCTGAGATCAACATTCGCGAAGTTTCTGCGAACGGAAGATACTGGGAAAATGGTGAATGGATCGAAACGAAACCGATGGAAATCAAACGTGTCTACGACTTCAAAGAAGTTGGCGAGAAAGACATGTACCTGTTGTACCATGAGGAATTGGAATCTTTGGCGAAAAACATGCCAGGTCTGAAACGTATCCGTTTCTTCATGACATTTGGTCAAAGCTACCTGACTCACTTGAAAGCACTTGAAAATGTAGGCATGACTTCAATTGAGCCTATTGAATATGAAGGTAAACAAATTATTCCACTGCAATTCCTGAAAGCAGTACTGCCTGATCCAGCATCTCTTGGACCACGTACTGTAGGTAAAACAAACATCGGTTGTATTTTCAAAGGTAAAAAAGATGGTCAAGACAAAACATATTATGTATACAATATCTGTGATCACCAAGAGTGCTACAAAGAAGTGGGTTCCCAAGCGATCTCTTACACAACAGGCGTTCCAGCTATGATTGGTGCGGCAATGGTCATGACAGGCAAATGGAACAAACCAGGCGTATTCAATGTAGAAGAGTTCAACCCGGATCCATTCATGGAAGAGTTGAACAAATGGGGCCTCCCATGGGTAGAAGACTTCAACCCGGTACTCGTTGATGAGCTGCCAGAAGAAGTTAAAGAATCGGAGCTTGTTCGTTAAAATGCGGTTCGAGCAATTACCGACGCCATGTTTTGTTGTTGACGAGGGCCTTATTGAGAAAAACCTGAAAATCCTGAACGGTGTTATGCAGCGTACAGGTGCCAAAATCGTGCTCGCTCAAAAAGCATTCTCCATGACTGCGATGTATCCGCTGATTGGAGAATACCTGAGCGGTGCAACGGCGAGCGGCTTGTATGAAGCACGCCTGGGCCACGAGGAAATGGGCAAAGAGAATCATGTTTTTGCTCCGGCATACCGCGCAGAAGAGATCGACGAGATTCTCTCCATCTGCGACCATATTATTTTCAATTCATTTTCACAGCTTGCGAAATTCAAGGATAAGGCGCTTCAGGCTGGCCGCAAGGTTGGCTTGCGCGTCAACCCTGAATGTTCTACCCAGGAGGGGCACGAGATATATGATCCGTGTTCTCCAGGTTCCCGTTTTGGCGCGAAGCAAGAAGATTTCCAAGCAGATCTGCTGGAAGGCGTCTCCGGGTTGCACTTCCACACACTGTGTCAGCAAAATTCCGATGATCTGGAGACGACGTTGAACGCAGTTGTCGAGAAATTCGGACAATGGCTGCCGCAAATGGAATGGATCAATTTCGGCGGAGGTCACCATATCACGCGTGAAGATTATGATATTCCAAGACTGGAAGCATGCATCAAGCGTATGCAGAACGACTATGGCCTCGAAGTATATCTGGAGCCGGGAGAAGCAGTCGCGCTGAACGCGGGTTATCTGGTGACATCTGTACTGGATTTCCATAAAAACGGTATGGACATCGCCATTCTGGATACTTCTGCAACGTGTCATATGCCGGATGTGCTGGAAATGCCATATCGCCCGCCGCTGATCGGTTCGGGAGAAGTGGGCGAGAAAGCCCATCTGTATCGTCTTGGTGGACAAACCTGTCTGTCTGGTGACGTGATTGGGGATTATTCATTCGATCAGCCTTTGCAAGAAGGCGATCGTCTGGTATTCGAGGACATGGCCATTTACTCTATGGTGAAAACCAACACGTTCAACGGCATGCCGCTTCCAGCGATTGCTGTTAAAAGAAAAGACGGGGATTGCGAAGTTGTTCGCGAATTCGGATATCAGGATTTCAAAATGAGGCTGGCATAATACTTCATTATATAGTAAGCATTTAATAAAGAATTGAATATAAAGCATTGATTATAAATGCAAAGAAGGGAACCTGGAGACAGGTTCCCTTTTTAACGTTCAATGATGTGTAGCCGATAAGTTAGATAATATTTACCGATAATCAGGCAACTCGGTTTCGATTACGGATTAATTTTGCGGTTTCGATGCTGCCCTTGCAGCGTAAGGGAAGAGGGGTTCGCGCAGTTCAAAATCATACGTTAATCCATCTACAATGCCGACTACGCTCTCACTGTCATACAACTCAAGTAAAAATCCAGCCATTTGTTCCGCCGTATGGAACTTGGGAACTCTGCCCTCATATTGAAACTCGTCTACATTAAAGGAATGCTTCGCAAACTCCGTTTCGGTTGCAGCCGGAGCGAGAACCTTGGCCTGCATCGCTGCGTTCTTGCCTTTTAACTCTTGCGCCAGTCCTTCCGTAAAGGCACTTACATAGAACTTGGTTGCGCAGTAGGTAACTGCATCGGCTACGATTGTATATCCACCACCAGAGGAGATATTAATAATCTGTGTGCCATCGACATCTGCATAATCACGTACATACAGGGAAGAAAGAATCGTAAGAGCTTCTATATTAAGATGAAGCATCTGCTCAATCTTGGGCAGATGTTGTTCGCCAACGGAAGCGAAATTCCCAAATCCGGCGTTGTTAATCCACGTCTCAATGGAATAACCCTGAAGACTTTCATAGAATTCATGCACATTAGCGGCAATCGACAGATCCACTGTACGAATGACAATATCCAGATTAGGATTGATTTCAGCTACTTTTGCTTTTAACTTGTCCAATTCATCGGTTCTGCGTGCTGCCAGGATCATATTTTTGCCACGAGCTGCAAAAGCTAAAGCTGCTTCATATCCAATGCCTGAACTGGCACCAGTAATCACTGTGTATTTCATGGGAATTCCTCCTGGATCTGAATTCATTATTTATTGTGATATGACTACGAGTTGATTATACTGATTAGAGCTTACTCTAAGTCAAGGGTGAAAATAGGAGGGGAAGTTGAACATGCATACCATTGGTGAAGTAGCAGAATTGCTCCATATTAGTGCACATACGTTACGTTATTATGAGAAGGAACAGATTATAACTCCTCTCCGAGATGCGAGTGGAGACAGGCGATACAACGAGTCACATCTGAAATGGCTGCAATTTGTGATCAAATTAAAAGAGACTCAGATGCCCATTGCTACCATTAAGAAGTATGCGTCCTTGTTTCAGGAGGGGGAACATACGGCGGCGGATCGTTTGAAGCTGCTGGAGGAGCATAAAGAGTCGATTCAAAAACAGATGCACATACTTAACACAGCAGATGAGATGCTTGAGCATAAAATTTCGTCGTATCGAACGCTCATCGGACAATGATATAACACACACCAATGACGATCTATTGCCAAAACAGTGATTTTTATTATAGACTGTTTTTTATCGGTTGTTCATCAAGGGGGAAATGGAATGAGTCAAATCAGGAAACAAAAATCAAACAAGCTGAAGATACTCTCCAAAGTATTATTAATTATCATTGGGGGATTTATAACGGCATATGGCCTGGAAGCCATATTGATCCCGAATAATGTCTCAGACGGTGGTGTCACTGGTCTGAGTATCGTCGGTTCACAGCTGTTCGGCTTACCATTAGGAATGCTTATCGGGATTATTAACATCCCATTTGTATGGCTAGGGTATAAGCAAATCGGTAAAAGTTTCGCGTTATATTCGATTATCGGTATTGCTTCACTGGCAATCAGCACCAGTCTGATGCACCATGTACCAACTATCATTGAAGGCGATACCTTGCTCGTTACGGTTGTCGGCGGGATTATCATCGGTTTTGGTATGGGACTTGCATTGCGTAACGGCGGAGCATTGGATGGTATAGATATGTTAGCAGTACTCCTTTCGCGAAAAGTACCTTTTGGAACCAGTGATCTCATCCTGTTCCTTAACATGTTTGTATTTATTGTCGTTTCTACCGTGTTCGGTCTGCAAGGTGCGATCTTGTCAGGACTTGCGTATTTCATTGCTTCCAAAGTAATACATATTGTTGAAGAGGGCTTGAGCGGATCCAAAACGTTTAAAATTATTACGAATCAACCAGAAATCATGGTTGAAACCATTCGTGACCGATTAGGTCGTGGAGCAACGTATACCGATGCATATGGTGGCTACTCTAATGAGCAATTCAAGGAAATCACTTGTGTCATTAACCGGATGGAAGAGAGTAAAATTAAAGATATCATTCATGAAATTGACCCGACTGCTTTTGTAGTTGTATACGATGTAGCTGAAGTAAGAGGCGGCAATTTCAAAAAGAAAGATATTCACTGAGTAACTCATTACTCACTACAAAAAAACGCGCTAGAGAGAGTTACTCTCTAGCGCGTTTTTTATACAGGTTATGTTTGTGTGAGAAGGGAAACCTAATGGCGATTCCAGAGTGCATCAATAAACAAGGCCCAGCATAGACAACACCGATGTCTGATCAGCTTTGGTGATCCGTTCATCATCACTTTTGGGAATATCGATGATTGTTGGATGAGTAATAATTAGTCGTCTATATGAAATATCACTTAGCTTTTTACCTTGTGGATCATGGAAAAAGGCTGATTTTGATCGAAATGCATAAGCCAAGCTTACTTATGGAAAACTTCTGTAGTGCAGATATATTGCATGATTCCATTTTGGGAGGTGACTGTTATGAGCAAACCGGATAATCGCAAGGATAACGTGGATCATTTGCAGAATGCAGTGGTGAACACAATCGAGAACTACCGGGAAGCAGAAGATTATCTTGAGGAATTTGGAGATGAAATCCCGGAACGCGAAAAGACTCAAATCGAGGAAAAAAATGAACGACGCAAACATAGTATTTCCGGCTTTCGTGAAGAAATTAAAGATGAAGCAAAACATCAACAATAAACTCGGAAGTTATTTTTGATTTCAAGGAGGTTAATGGATGCCACAACAGGACCCACAAGAGCTTTTGAAACAAAAACACGAGTTAGATGAGCACAAAAAGCAATTCACCCAGTTCTCCCGAAATGTTTCCGGACATGGAGAGGTAGAAGCAGGGCAGGAATTTAGTAATGATCGGTTAGATGATGATCAGAACCGTATGAAGTCCGTTGAGAACAAACGAGCTTGAGGATTGAATAATTGCAAAGTAAGCTGATCCTTTCATGGATCGGCTTATTTTGCGCAAAGCATTTTGAAGCAGTTTAGGTGGTAGTCAATAGTTGTAAAAGGTCGTATATTATTAGTATGTGGATTGTGGGAGGAACATGGACCACATCGCAAAATGATAAACGATTTTACATAGAAGGACGGGAAAATATGGATTTCAAACCACTTGCTTCATTTATTGACCGCATTACATCCTGGCGCATTCCATGGGCAGAGGTGCTGGTGATGCATCGAAGTGATACCGTTTTCCATTATCGTAATGGATACGCCAATCTGGAAGAGAAAACACCGATCGGCGATGGAGCGATCTTCAATCTATACTCCATGACCAAAATTATGACTTGCGTGGCAGGGCTGCAACTGGTGGAGAGAGGGGAGATGCTGTTAAGCGATCCGTTGTCCGATTATCTGCCAGAATATGCTGATATAATGGTAAAGAAAACGATGGCGAACGGGGAGATTCGACTGGAAAAGGCGACAAGAGCCATTACAGTGCGCGATTTGTTCACTATGACTGCCGGGTTCTCCTATGACGTCGGTTGTCCAAGCATTCAGGAAGCTGTAAAAAGCACCGACGGGACATTATCGACCCGTGATTTCGCGAAAGCGCTTGCGAAGGAACCGCTTCTTTTTGAGCCAGGTACGCATTGGAACTACAGCATGTGCCACGATGTGCTGGGGGCCTTGGTGGAAGTTGTAAGTGGTAAACGCTTTGGCACATATCTGCGTGACGAAATCACCGGACCACTTGGCATGAACGATACAGCGTTCCATCTGAACGAGGAACAGCAGACACGCTTGATTCCGCAGTATGCTTATAATGATGAGCTTGAGAAGGCTGTACGTATGGACGGCAACGGATTTCAAGTAGGTACAGAGCTGGAAAGCGGCGGTGCAGGCTTGCTGTCAACCGTTAGTGACTATGCTCTTTTCTTGAACGCACTTACTGGGCGTGGTACCAGTCCCGAAGGCGTGCGCATTCTGTCACAAGCTTCAGTGGAACTGATGCGGACGGATCATTTGAACGAGATGACTCGTGCGGATTATTCCTGGGATCATATGTATGGATACGGCTATGGACTGGGTGTTCGCACACATATCTCCAAAGCAGGAAGCGGCTCGCTGAGCCCCATTGGTGAATTTGGATGGAGTGGCGCTGCTGGTTGTATGGCTATTATTGATCCGGATTCAGAGCTTACGGTCATGTATGCGCAGCATCTGCTGAACAGTCAGGAGCCGTACGTTCAACGACGTTTACGTAACGTGGTGTACTCCTGCCTGTAAATCATATCGTATTCAAAGTTACTTTAAGAGCCGCTAAATAGCGGCTTTTTTATGTTATATGAGTCGAAATCTATTCATTAGATTGTTATTTCTTTATTAGAAAGGGTATGTTATCATTCTTAGGAAAATAGTACTAGTGGGAGGATGTGCTTATTGAACATGAACTTAAATTAATTACATAGTTTGATCAAGATTACACGCTAGCAAGTACCTGTTTGAATGTTGAGATTGTGCACGATTTAAAATTAGAAAAGAACTGTTAGATTGTTATTTTTTTTACTCAAAGGAGAGTCAACGATGATACACCCTAAACACAATGCAAAATGGGCTTCTCTGGCCTTACTTACCTTAATCGCCTATGTTCTGAGCGCAGTGCTTCTGCTACCACCCAATGCTGCTGCCAAAGGAGAGCAAATCTCCGCCAAACAGCTCGAAAGTATGAGCCGGCTTTCATTTACGCTTCGTGATGCCAAGCAAACGGCTTACACCGTTTATATTTTTGCTTATGATGAACAGAAGAGCACGCTGACCGAAGAAAATGGTTGGACCAACAATAAAAAAGGCGACAAGAGTTATTCAGGCACGTATCGTGCAGCCTTGCTAAAAAAAGGTGCAGCATACGGAACTGTTCAGGCAGCAAAACTGGATCTGGATACGATTATTTTGCCTCAAACCTGGAACTTCGTTGTGAAAAGCAAAGAGGCTAGTACACCAGATATGCTGATGATCACCGATTGGGGAACTTCTAATTTCAATGAGGTGAAAACGTATATTGTTCGTTCCGGGGAATTGCGCCGTGTAACATATGTCGATAATAAGGGTAAAAAAATCGACGATTCCTACTCTGCGATCAGAGATGGTGGAATTCGTACTCTTTCAGGTGCCCGAGTGCAGTTCAAAAATTACAACAACCTTCAATTCGTCTATGGAGTTGATACGTTTAAGCTGAATGTGAACAAATTGGAATTGCGGTTGGAAGATACACGTAACCTCCGTTCAGACGCTTGGCCGAACTCGGGTGTTGGCGATCGCGCTTACCTGAAAAGCCTGAAGGAAGCTGCTTTAAAGGGTGTATTGCCAGGTCGGACGGACATCAAGATTGGCATGACGCTTCAAGCTATGCAAAAAAAGTTGGGGAAACCCAATTCTCGTTCAAACGGTGAATGGGGAGCGTACTATTATTATTCTAAATTCGGCATCGGGTTTGATTCATACATGCACGAGCTTAGCAAGAAATCACGTATTGCGGTTATCCAGCTGTACAATGAAAAGCAGTATCTCTCACCATGGAATGTGAAACGATGGATGGGAAAACCCACCTCGGAATATTATAATGAAGTTGTGGGTGGTTATGAGATGGTATATGAGCTGGGTAAGCACACTATAGTTTTTAATTATTTGGAAGAAGAAGACTTAATTGACTTTACAAATATATATTAAGGTATAACATCGCGAGAACTGAACGTATTCGTATACGAACTTACAAAAAAAGCCGCTAATTAGCGGCTTTTTTTGTTATCCATCGAAGTGGACGGGTAGTCTATTTTATTGGAGTGTTATTAGAGCTTTGCACAGAACGCACACGATTGACTAAGTAAATGCCAACCGACACGAACAGTAATGCGGCCAGATTTTTCAGTTCCAGAATCGTTTCGCCTAAGAATAAAGCCGATAACAATGCGCCAAACACAGGGATTAGGAAGTTGTATACAGACACTCTTCCGACCTTGTTGTACTTGAGAAGCATATTCCATAGACAAAATGCGACGGATGACAGCAAAGCCAGGTAGATTAAGTTACCGGTGGATTCCAGGGTGAAATGGGTGACCCGACCGCCGAGCAATAGACCTAACAGCGTAAGTACCAGTCCCCCAACGAACAGGCTGACCCCTGTTATGATCAGAACATCGATCGTAGCCGTGAGACGTTTTGCGTAAAGGGCTGTAACGGAAAAAACAAGTGCCGCTATAATAACGAAGCCTTCGCCTGTGAATGAAAAGGAAAAAGCAAGCAGATCCGTATGGAAGTTTACGATGATTACACCAACGAATCCAAGCAAGCAACCAACGATTTTATTTCTGCTTAATTTGTCGTTTTTATAGATGAAATGGGCCAGAACAACACTGAAAAAGGTTGTAGTAGCGTTCATAATGGAGCCTTTGACACCCGTTGTATTGGCTACGCCGACGTAGAAAAACATATATTGCAAACCCGTTTGCAATATACCTAGCATGATGAGGCTGGTCCACTGCGGCTTGGATAATTGGAGCTTCTCTTTTCTAACGATACGAGACAGGAGCAAGAGCAGCAAGCCCGCCAGTGTAAACCGGTATCCGGCAAATACATACTTGGAAGCAATATCTTCCGGCAGAATGTTAAACGCGATATATCCAAGTTTGATGGAAGGGTACGCACTTCCCCATAACAAACAACAAAGGCTTGCTATGAGCATGACAAAAATGGGTTCACTGAATTTACTCGGTTTCTCAAGGGTATTTCTCTCTATCACTTTCGATCTTCTCCTCGCATTTCTTGCACATATATATGTACGAATCTAGGCAGTGTCTTATAACTCCGAAAGGAGCAGATTTTGCCGAATTTTCGTTCCAGGCAAGGAACTTTTTCGCAGGCGTACCGGGGTACGTCAAGAGAAAGTGACGCAGCAGGGGGCGAAAAGGCGGTGAAAGATGCCCTTAAGTGAGATTTAAGACACGGTCTTATATCCTCACTGACCATATCACATATCGACACGCGTTGTATCAAAAAAATGAATGAACCGTTCTCCAAAAGGTAAGTTTAGATGAAGAAACGGTCCTTGAGATATCTTTGTTATAAGTTCCTTTCCAACAATATTCCTACTTGTTCTGCCATAATGTGAGGTTGTCGGGGTAACCCATTCGTGAAAAAGGATTCCACTATACCAACGATTGCTGTACCAAAGAACATGAGAATAACATCTTTATTTAGTCCTCTGTTTTTCCCTTCCGATACATTCACCTCATCTTCCAGTTCTTCGATGACCAGAGCGAGGAAGCGGTTGCGGAAAAAAGGGGCTCCTTTACTCAGTAACATAGCCGAAAAGAATGAATAGTGAAATTCAAAATAATCGAACCAAAGTACATTGCTTTCTATAAAATCCAGATCGGATGCTTGCTTACACAATCTCCTAAGTTCATTGATGTGCTCTTCAATTAGCTTATCCAACAAGTCGAATTTGTCCGAATAGTGATGGTATATTGTTCTGCGGCCGACATTTGCATAATCAGAGATGTTTTGCATCGTAATGGTATCAAAAGGTTTCTCGTTCATGAGTTTGATAAAGGCGGATTTGATCGCTTCCTGAGACTTAAGAACTCTTCGATCTAGGGTATGCTTTATACGAATCACCATTCTTTCCAGGGAGTAATCGCACGAATATCGTCACCTTGTGCAATAAGGCACAGATCAGATTCTTTTGATCCTTGCAGACGTAGTACAATTATCTTATATTATACACGAATGTGCGATATCGCACGTAGGTGTGTAATATATTGGAGGTAAATAAAATGGCAAAGCATGAGGAAGTTCAACATGGCGTTATATTCCCGGTAGGAGAAAAAAACGAAGCATTTGCGCAATATTTCATAGGGCAAAGTTATCTCCAATCTTTGGTTGCTGATCCCAAAGTGAACGTGGGTGTTGGTAATGTTACATTTGAACCGGGATGCAGAAATAACTGGCATATCCATCGTGGTGGATTTCAACTGTTGTTAGTTACAGGTGGGGAAGGATGGTATCAGGAAGAAGGCAAACCTGCTCAATTCCTAAAAGCCGGCGATGTTATTGTGACTCATGATGGTGTAAAACACTGGCATGGAGCCGCTAAAGATAGTTGGTTTGAACACATTGCAATCACTGCAGGTACACCAGAGTGGTTAGAACCTGTGACAGATGAAGTGTACGGAAATGCTACAAATAATCGGTGAATAATGTAACTGGATTATGGAAAAAAGGTGACTGAATGCCACATCATCCGGTATGCCTATATGAATTGATGTTGTTAGAAAAGCCCTACCGATTTCGGTAGGGCTTCATCTGCTTACCTGCTATAGCAGAAGGATTAGCAACACAAGCGATAAAATTTCTATAATTGCAATCCTATATATAAGCGCAAAGGTTAACTCAATAATTGTTGTAATGCTTCTTGGACAGAAGTTGGTTTACGACCAAGGAGTATCTCCAAATCGGAATGAGCATTCTCAAGTCCGCCTGCGCGAATCCCTTGTTGAGTCATCACGAGGAGTGCTGCAACGTCCTCTGGTACATTCGCACCTTTTAACATGTCACTGTAGGAAGCATCATCAACAGTTAACAGCGGAATATGGTTACCCGTAACTTCATTAATCGCATCTACGAACTGCTGCTGGGTTAAGTTCTCACCGGATAATTCGTAAGCTTTATTATCGTGACCTTCACCTGTGAGGACGTGTGCTGTTGCTTCAGCCAGATCGGGGCGATACACCCAGCCCACTTTACCTTCACCCGCAGAAGTCACCCAAGGAGCACCGTTCAAACATTGCTGAATCGTTGCTAATTCATTTTCAACATACCAGTTATTACGGACAAAGACGTACGGGATACCAGATTCCTTCATAATCTCCTCACGTACACGGTGAATACCCGCCAAGAAGAAATCGCTCACATCCGCACGTGGGGCACTTGAATATACCATCTGAACAACACCGGTTTCTTTTGCTGCTTCAACAGCATGGGTCTGCTGACGAATAGAAGATTCAACATCCCCGAAGGTTGACACTATAAATACACGATCTATGCCTTGAAATGCTTGAACTAAAGTATCTTTCTTGTCGAAGTCCGTTTCACGAACCTCAATCCCTTGTGCTGTAAACTTCTGTGCTTTCTCTGATTGGGTGTCACGGACCCCTGCAATAATATTTGAAGACGGCATGTTCTCCGCTAAATATTCTATAATCTTTGCTCCCAAATGACCGGATGCACCCGTCACTAAAATTTTCATCTCTGTCTCCTCCAATGTGGACTTGATTAACGGTTAATATCCGTCGCTAATCTCAACTTTCGGCTATACAACACTTGTTGTATAATCAAGTCTATATGGCTAGTGAGTATCGGACAATCAACAAAACCACTGAAAGATCGTATATCCGACATTTCATCTCAAGTGTCGATAAAATAGGAGGGATTAGATGGAGAAAACGTTAGATCCACGGTTTGTAAGAACACGTAAGCTGATCATGGATGCATTCATGTCGTTAGTTATGGATAAAGATTTCAAGAATATAACGATCAAGGATATCACGCAAAAAGCGACCATCAATCGAGCCACTTTTTATTACCATTTCTTTGATAAATATGACCTGATGGAAACGGTTCTACGTGAAGATATCTTGCAGGAAGTTTTGAAAGATGTGACTTCGCATGAAGCATTATCGCCAAAAGTTCTGAATGATATTTTCTTTCGTTTGATCTCATTTCAAAATGAATTGGCTAGTCAGTGTAAACGAAGTTATGAGGCATTTACAGTTAAAATAGAGACAGTTATGAAGGAAGCGATGAGCAAGGCATTTAAGGAACTGCTGAAGCAAGAGTATCCAACATGGTCTGCTGAGAAATTAGAACTGCATAGTATTATGATTAGCTGGAGTCTATATGGTATGTCTATAAAGTTCGTGAAGAATGGTGATCTGCCATCTGAGGATATAATGAAAGATACGTTTAAACTGCTTTTGAATGTAGAACAACATGTGTGAATTAGTAGCACAAAACTTACTCTTCATAACTACACAGGGAAGGTGTGCTTTTTGAGTTGCGTTAGCGCAAGTCAAAGCATGCCTTCCCTAAATTTTTTGCGATAATTCGATGGCGTAACTCCGAAATGACTGGAGAATTGTCGTGAAAAATAGTCTGGTGAATGGAAGCCAACGGCCAGAGCAATCTCAGTAATGGGCCGCAAAGTATGCTTAAGTAATTGTTCAGCTTGCCGCAGGCGATATTTCATTAAAGTTTCCATAATGGAATCACCCACTTGTTCCTTGAACAAATGAGACAAACGGGAGGGAGATAGACATACGCTCTTGCCCAAGTCTTCGATACGAATATAATCCATGTATTGCCGGGATATGATGTTCAGTACGTCCTGAACGCGTGAATCCAGTTCTCTCTTCGATTGATTCTGGCTGGCGACCAACAAGATAATCTCTTCCAATGCGTTTAACGTCAGCTCATCCCTCAGAATCGAATCTTCATATAATCTGTAGGAGATCACTCTGGAAAAAGCCGAATCTATAGCTTTCCGAGAGCTATCATTGTTGATATGGAGTTGAATTATAGGACCATCCGTATTGCTGGAAGGTATCCAATCCATCCAGGTCAAACGCGGCATGAAGTGGGCCCACATTTTTTCCCAAATATACCCTTGCTCGGTGAAGTAATCCTGTGTGGTTCCAGGAGATACGATGGTCAACGTCTCGGCTGCACAGCTCAGGTATCCATTGGCACCATTACATATACTTCCTCTTCCCGATAACGTATATATGATTAGCCAATCCTTGGTGCCCTGTGCACGATAACAAGAGTAACCGTAAGGTTGAATATAATGGTCGGACACCAGAATACCGGGAGGATGCGTGTATTGTTGTTTGGTTTCAAGCATAGCAGGATCGTCTGGTTTGTTAGCCATATCCTCATTCCTTTCACTCCCCTACATATTCTAAAATAATATACGAGAATAACTTAAAATGAAAGCGTTCTACATGTATTGGATAGGAGTGAAGCGCATGCCAGATCAACAGCAGGACAAGAGAATACTTCAACTTACGGGGGAATGGAAATACGTACTGGATTCCCAGGATAACGGCGTATCCGCACAATGGTATAAGTCGTTCGTTACCCAATCAAAGGATCTGGTAACACTCCCTGGTACGCTGACAGTTAACGGAATTGGAGACACCATAGAATGGAGCGATGAACTGAATCGGGAGTCGGTCCGTTCTCTGCGTCAGCGTCACTCATACGTTGGACCAGCATGGTACGAATATGAAACCCACGTGCCTGCTGAATGGATTGGAAAACGGGTTGTCCTGTTTCTTGAACGGATCATGTTTCAATCTACTTTATGGGTGAACGGTCAGCTTGTCGGACAGCAAGATAGCTTGTCGGTCGCTCATGAATATGATGTGAGTAACTTCATTCAACCTGGAAAAACAAATCAGTTCACCCTCAAGATTGATAATCGTGACGTTCAGAATCTGGGCAGTCATTCGAGCGCTTACACAGAAGAAACGCAGACGATCTGGAATGGAGTCATTGGCCGAATGGAGCTGCATGCTTTAGAGCCTTTCTGGGTCAATAATGTACAGATTTTTCCTCAACCTGATCTGAGCTCCGTTGTTGTGAAAGGCACGTATCATAACACAGTTGAGAGCGAAGCACATGCTAATTTGCGAATATCTGCACACATCAAGTACGGCGCGGCGCCTCATGCGAGCAAAGAGATTGAGAAAAGCATACTTGTCTCTGGCGCAACCAGTGAAGACTTTGAGTGGGAATATGAGCTTGGCGAGAATGCTTTGTTATGGGACGAATTCAATCCCAATATCTATGAGCTGAGAATTGAAGCACAAGTAGTGTTGGATGAACGCGAACCGATTCGTATCTCAGAACATAGAACATTCGGGTTGCGATGCTTTCAACGAGAGGGAAGAAATATGCAGATTAATAACAGGCCCATTTTCTTGCGAGGAACTTTGGAGTGCTGTATCTTTCCGCTTACAGGTCATCCTCCGATGGATATTGATTCCTGGCTGAAGCTGTTTCAGGCCGCAAAGGACTACGGATTGAATCACATCCGTTTTCACTCCTGGTGTCCGCCCGAAGCAGCATTCGAAGCAGCCGATCTAATGGGGTTATACTTACAGGTTGAGGCTCCCATGTGGATGGATACATGGAATATGGCTGTGGGAACACATGCGGAGCATTATACCTACTTACCTGAGGAAGCCTGGCGGATCGTACAGGCCTATGGGAATCACCCTTCATTTTGCATCTACAGTAATGGTAATGAATTGAATGGTGACTTTGACCTGTTGCACCGGATGGTAGACAACTTGAAAGCGTTAGATGACAGACGATTATACACGCTTACCACCAACTGGGATCGGCAGCTCGATCCAGCAGATGATCTGTTTATTGCCCAATCGGTAGATGGCATAGGTGTGCGCGGACAATACTTCCCGGAAGAATTAGTCTTGTCCACTCAGCTTGATTTTCGAGATGCAGTAGCTCAACGACCTGTGCCTGTTATTTCTCATGAAGTGGGACAGTATGCTGTCTATCCGGATGTACAAGAGATAGAGAAGTATAGCGGAGCATTGCGTCCGGTTAATCTGGAGGTCATCCATGCAGATCTGAAGAAGAGAGATTTACTAGGTGACCTGCGCTCATTCGTCCATGGCTCGGGGATGTTTGCGCTGCAACTATATCGCGATGAGATCGAAGCTGCCCTGCGCACACCGAATCTTGGAGGGTTTCAGTTGCTGGATCTCCATGATTTCCCTGGTCAGAGCACGGCTACAGTGGGCATTCTTAATGCATTTTGGGAATCCAAGGGCTTGATTGAAGCTCAACGATTCCGAGAGTTCTGTGGGCCAACGGTACTGTTGCTTGGCATGCCCAAACGGATCTATACGAATACAGAGTTGTACGTAGCAGATATCAACATTGCCCATTTTGGAGTAAAGGAACTTCGACGGTCCTCCATCCAGTGGAAAATTGCAGATGGGCAGGGCCGCACGCTTGATCAAGGTTCTCTGCTTACAGATCCGATCCCCTTTGGATCAGGTCAACCATTAGGTCGCTTGGTTTCAGATGTGCCACATCGAATACAGAAAAGCGACAGATTGACGATATCTTTGGAACTGGAGGGTAGCGAAGTCAGAAATGAATGGTCGTTCTGGGTGTACAAAAGCATCGATAACACTCAGGAAATTCCTGCGGGAATGATGGTGAAACGAACGCTGGACGAAGAAATGGAGCAGACCCTTGCAGGGGGAGAGAACGTCCTATTTCTGGCCAAAGATGCTGACTTAAAAAATACGACTCCTGGGAAGTTTTATCCGTTTTTTTGGAGTCCGGCCCATTTTGCAACTGAAGCCCCATGCGGCATTATTATTGATTCTGACCATTCGGCCTTGAGCGACTTTCCCACCAGGGAATACGCGGAATATCCATGGAAGGACCTGTTGGATGGATCTGTATCCATTGTGGTAAACGATGATATTGCCTTTAACCCGATTGTTCAGGTCATTCCCAACTTCGCTCACAACCGAAAACTGATGAATCTTGCGGAATATACCATTGGAAAAGGTAAGCTGATGATCTGCGGAATCGATATCGAGCATGATATGAACAGTCGACCTGTCGCAGCGCAGCTTCGCAAAAGCTTAATCGACTACATGTCCTCAGATTCTTTTGTTCCCAAAGTATCGATGGAAATTCAGGATCTCCGCCGATTGCTGAAAAAGAATGACTCGGCTGCAGTGACAGGAAGTGATCATTCCATTTTGGAATATGAGCTCGCCGGCGGGAAGTTAGCATCAAGTGACAGCGTGAGCGAGGGCAGGGATGCCATGAACGGGAATGACGGTATCGATGAGACCTACTGGCAGGCACAAGACGATCTTCCAGGCCACTGGTGGCAGGTGGATTTGTTGCAGGAACGTTCTATCACCGGAACCAAAGTGAGATTTCACGAGCAAGGTAACTTCCGATATGTGATTCAGGTTTCCAGCGATGCACTTGAATGGCGAGTGGTCTCGAACCAGACTGGACAGACCTTAACGGAACATACGCGTACGGACCGCTTTGAAGCAAACGGAAGGTATGTGAGGATCGTATACAATGGTTTACCGAAGGGAGTTAGAGCGGGACACCGTGCATTCGAAGTGTACGGCAGGTAGTTAAACCGAGGAAAATAGAGCAGATAAAGGGAGTACATGCGTAGCAATAGTTAAAAGTATTTTTGAGAATAGCTGATGAAATACAACATGGATCCAAGAAGAAAGAACGTCACCTCAAAGGACGTTCTTTTTCTTGGAGGCATACATTTTAGTTGATAACTTGGTTTCTTTTTAAAAGACTCCATAATTGTTCCGCTACCTCTTCCGATGACTGAGGCATATCATTCATAATCCACCATTCGATGATACCTACGAAGGCAGACGCCATAAACTGAGTGATAAATTCTTTATCATAGCGGCTATTGTCACCATCCATATTGATGTTCATCCGAATGTGTGTTGTCACGAGTTCCAACATCTGTTCACGAAACGCAGGAATTCCTTTGTTAGAGAGCATTGAAGCGTAAAAACGATGATTTTCTTCAAAGTAACGGACCACAGGCAGAAATGAGGATTGAATTAAGTCAATCGTTTCACCATTTGCATTCGTTGTCGTCGTTGCGGATATCATTCTGTTCAGGTTTTCTTCAATGCACTTATTTAACAGATCATACTTATCACTGTAATGAAAGTATACAGTTCCCCGATTGATGTTAGCTCCATCTGCAATCTCATTGATTGTAATGTCCTCAAAATCTTTCTCGGCGATAAGAGATAGAAAGGATTGAAAGATAGCTTGCTTCGTTTTTACTACTCTCCGATCCATTTTCGTGTTCATGTGATACCCTCCATCCATACATATCTAACACTTTGCTCTTGAACGTTGGATATCGAACAAAAAGCGCCAGATTAACGATTGTAGTTATGCTTGTACTCCCTATAATAGTCATTAAGCCATACTTATTCAACAAATGTTGGATTACAAATATTGTGGCTTAGTATATACATCAAGGAGGACAATTTTATGTCACTGGAAATTTTACAAGCAAAATCCGATTTGAGAGGTTTGGTAGACTCATATGCTACGTTAACCGATGCCAAAAGAGTTGCGGATCAAATGCTTTTATTTACGCGGGATACACGATTCAATGTATACTTTGGTGATCAACTGATGTCCGAAGTAATAGGAACCAAGCAGCTGGAAGAAGAGTTTAACGGTCATGTGGCAGCAGTGAAACGCTATTTCACCACAAACGCACAGCATGTCGTTAACGTGGAAGGTGATACTGCAACAGGGGTAGTATTTTCTCAAATTAAAATGGTCAGGGACGAAGAGGGAAGGGAAGTTCTTACGGATTATAGTGTTCAATATCATGATGTTTATGTCCGTCAGGACGGAAAGTGGTTGATACAAGAGCGTACCTCGCACTATATCATCATCGAAGTAAGGTCACTGTAGGAAAATGATTTTCTAGAATGAATGGTTAAAGAAATGACGAGGGCGTTATCTGACGATCTCGTCATTTTCTATGTTTGACAGCATGAAATTTTGAGACGTCTAATAGGCATTAAAGCTTGGATATGCCTGTATTTCAGTACATTTGGCAATAGACTTGGAGAAATTTCCAGAATGAAAACGCTTGTCAAACTGAAAAGAATATGATAATTTAAGTCTGTAACCGGTTACACATAGAGGAGAGCATCTTATGACAACAATAAAAGACGTAGCTCAGCTGGCTGGCGTATCTGTAGCCACCGTATCAAGGGTCATTAACGATAGAGGTTATGTTCATGCGGACACACGCAAGAAAGTGGAAGATGCTGTGAAGGCGCTTAACTTTTCACCGAATGAAGTGGCCCGCTCATTATATAAGCGCAAGTCCAAACTGATTGGCCTATTGCTCCCGGATATCGCAAACCCATACTTTCCGCAGTTAGCTCGCGGCGTAGAGGATCGAATGCAGGAGCAGGATTACAGATTAATATTCGGAAATAGTGATGAGGATGAACGGAAGGAGCAGGATTACATCCAGACGTTTATCCAGAATAACGTGGTCGGTGTAATCTCTTCAACGAACTACCCTCATTCTCCAATATATGAAAACCTGAAGATTCCCGTGGTATTTCTGGACAGAACTTCACTGGATCGTCCATCCGTGTACGCGGATGGCAGGGAAGGTGGAAGACTAGCTGCAAGGGAGATCATCAACCGCGGTAGTCGCCGCATTACGGTTATGCAAGGACCATCACAGATCAGACCAGCTCAGGATCGATTTGAAGGATCGATTGAAATCATCCGTGAAGCCGGGCTAGACTACCGGGTAATCCAGACGACCTCATTTTCAATTAACGAGGCAAGTAAATGGGCTGAAGAATTATTTAGGAAGTATGCTGACACAGACGGGGTCATTGCCAGCAATGACATCGCAGCCATGGCAGTACTGCACGAGGCATCACGAATCGGAAGGAAGGTTCCTGATGACGTCCAAGTGATTGGTTTCGATGATATTCCGATGAGCAGCCTGTTATCGCCGGCATTGTCCACCATCCATCAGCCAGCATACGAGATGGGAAGAGAAGCGGCGGGATTACTTATCCAGCTTGTGGAACAAGCTTCAATAGAGAACAAAAACATACAGTTGCCCGTAAGTTTCATCGAACGGGGCACTACGAGAAAGGTGAGATCAGATGGCTAAAATATGTGTAATAGGAAGCAGTTCAATGGATCTGGTTGTTACTTCGTCAAGACGGCCGGGGGCGGGTGAAACCGTTCTTGGCGACAGCTTCAAAACGGTCCCTGGCGGTAAGGGAGCCAATCAGGCTGTTGCTGCTGCACGACTGGGTGGCGAGGTTACGATGATCGGCCGGGTAGGCGACGATGCCTTTGGCAAAGATATTTTAGAGAACTTTAGAGCAAATGCTGTAAATACGCAAAATGTGAAACCGGTTACACATTTAGAAAGTGGAACGGCTCATATCATTCTGGCAGAAGGTGATAATAGTATCGTAGTGGTTGAAGCGGCGAATCGGGAAGTCACTCCTGCATATGTCGATGAAGCAGCTGAAGTGATCCGCGATGCAGATATCGTATTAATTCAGCAGGAAATTCCGGAGGAAACGGTTATTCATGTGAGTGCATTGTGTGCAGAATTCGGAACACCGCTGCTGCTTAATCCCGCTCCGGCGAGAACATTGCCGCAAGAAGTGATCGACAACGCCGCATATATCACGCCGAACGAGCATGAAGCCGAGATTTTGTTTCAGAGCATGAGTCCGGCACAGGCATTGCGTCAATATCCGAACAAGTTATTCATTACGGAGGGCAGTAAAGGTGTACGTTACTTTGATGGTACAGAAGAAATTCTAGTCCCAACTTATAAAGTGGAGGCTGTCGATACTACTGGGGCAGGGGATACGTTCAACGCCGCATTTGCAGTCGCTTTGGCTGAAGGCAAACCGCTGCAAGAGAGTATACGCTTCGCCAATCGGGCTGCATCTTTGTCGGTGACCAAGTTCGGAGCACAGGGCGGCATGCCAACGCGTGATGAAGTAGAGGTGAGCTTGTAATGAAAAAAAATGGCATACTGAATAGTCACATTTCCAAGATTTTGTCTGATCTGGGTCACACGGACATGATTGCGATTGCGGATGCGGGTCTACCCGTACCAGACGGCGTGCTCAAAATCGATCTGGCCCTCAAACTGGGCACGCCAAGTTTCCGCGAAGTTGTGGAGTTGATTGCTGAAGATATGGTCATTGAGAAAGTCATTGTGGCAGAAGAAATTCATGAAGGAAATCCCGTAGCCATGCAATTCATTACGGAGAGATTCGGTGGAGAAGCAATCGATGCTTCCATCAACCACGAACAATTTAAAGTATTAACCCGGCAGGTGAAGGCGGTTATTCGCACTGGCGAAGCCACACCCTATGCCAATTGCATTTTACAATCGGGAGTCCATTTCGGTTAAAAGGAGGTTGCATGATGCACATTCAGATGCAAAACATTCATAAGGCATTTGGCACCAATCAGGTGCTGAGCGGAGTGGATTTTGAACTAAAAGATGGTGAGGTTCATGCCTTGATGGGGGAGAATGGAGCCGGAAAATCCACATTGATGAACATTCTGATTGGTCTCCATCAGCGAGATCAGGGAACCATCACCATAGACGGTGAAGAAAACTATTTTGTAAGTCCGAAGGAAGCAGAGAAGCTGGGTATCACATTTATACATCAGGAGCTGAACGTATGGCCTGAAATGACGGTGCTGGATAATCTATTCATCGGTAAAGAACTGACGTCATCCTTCGGATTGCTCAACACGAGACAAATGAAAGCGCTCGCCAAAGAACAGTTCGCGAAGCTTTCCGTAGACATTCCGCTCGAAAGTCCTGCTGGAGAGTGTTCCGTCGGGCAGCAACAGATGATCGAAATCGCAAAAGCACTCATGACGGATGCCAAGGTCATCATTATGGACGAACCAACGGCAGCTCTCACGGAGCGTGAGATACAGAAGCTGTTTGGTGTAATTACTTCGCTAAAGAAAAACGGAGTATCCATTGTGTATATTTCTCACCGCATGGAGGAGATATTCACGATCTGTGACCGGATTACCATTATGCGAGATGGCAGAACGGTAGACACCCAGCCCATTCCACAGACAAGCTTTGATGAAGTGGTGCGAAAAATGGTAGGTCGTGAACTTACGGAGCGTTATCCCGTTCGGAAACCTTCTTATGGTGATGTCGTTCTGGAAGTAAGGAATGCAAGCAGCAAAGGGTTATTCGAGAATATCAACTTCACTGTAAGAGCAGGGGAAATACTCGGTTTCTCAGGACTTATGGGTTCTGGACGGACAGAGATTATGAGAACAATCTTCGGTTTGGATACGTTGGATAGCGGTGAAATCTTCATTCGTGGCAAAAAGGCGAACATCCGTAAACCAGCCGATGCCGTGAAACATGGTATTGGGTTTATCACAGAAGACCGCAAGGATGAGGGCCTGGTATTAGATTTCTCGATTCGCGAGAATATGGCGTTGACGAATCTGTTCAGTTTCTCAAGCAAAGGCTTCATATCTGCTCCAAAAGAACAAGAATTCGTAGATACACTGATCAAACGTCTACAGATCAAAACACAATCCTCAGAAACGGCAGCAAGGAATCTGTCCGGAGGCAACCAGCAGAAGGTGGTTATCGCCAAATGGGTTGGGATCGGTCCAAGTGTACTAATTCTGGATGAACCTACTCGAGGAGTGGATGTCGGCGCGAAGCGAGAAATCTATGAATTGATGAATGAGCTGACAGACCGAGGTGTCGCCATCATCATGGTATCGTCAGAGCTGCCTGAAGTGCTTGGCATGAGTGACCGAATTGCGGTCGTACATGAGGGGCACATCAGTGGTGAGGTTTCGAGGGAAGAAGCAACACAAGAGAACATTATGACATTGGCCACAGGGGGACAGTGATATGACAACAATGCAGGAAAACAAAACGGCTAAAAGCAGCTTCCGTTTCTCAAATGTGATACAAAAATTAGGACCGCTACTCGGCTTGATCATTCTTATTCTCATCGTATCGGTGTTGAATCCAAGTTTCTTGGAACCGCTTAATATTTTGAATTTATTACGGCAAGTTTCGATTAATGCACTGATTGCCTTCGGTATGACGTTTGTTATCCTGACGGGCGGAATCGATCTGTCGGTCGGCTCGATCCTGGCTTTATCCAGTGCTTTTGTAGCGAATATGATGTTGTCCGGCCTGGATCCAATCTTGTCCATCATTATCGGTGTAGCACTCGGTGGTGTCATGGGTATGGTGAACGGACTGATGATTACCAAAGGCAAAATGGCTCCGTTTATCGCTACACTCGCTACCATGACCATATTCAGGGGATTAACATTGGTGTACACGAATGGTAATCCAATTACAGGACTCGGCGATAATCTGTTGTTCCAACTGTTTGGCCGCGGTTACCTGCTGGGCATTCCGGTCCCTGCGATCACCATGCTGATTACCTTTATGATACTGTGGATTATTTTGCATAAAACGGCTTTTGGCCGCAAAACGTACGCTATTGGCGGTAATGAGAAAGCTTCCATTATCTCGGGTATCAAAGTAAATCGCGTGAAAATTATGATTTACTCCCTGACAGGTATGCTCGCTGCTCTGGCGGGTGCAATTCTGACATCGCGTTTGAACTCAGCACAACCAACAGCAGGCACATCCTATGAGCTGGATGCCATCGCAGCCGTTGTATTGGGTGGCACAAGCCTCGCTGGAGGACGCGGACGTATCGTCGGTACACTGATCGGTGTTCTGATTATCGGCGTATTGAATAACGGATTGAACTTGCTCGAAGTAAACTCCTTTTACCAAATGGTTGTGAAAGGCGTCGTAATTGCTATTGCTGTCCTGTTGGACCGCAAGAAAACAGCATAAGGAGAGAAGCGAATATGAAAAAGTGGACTTTAACACTCGTAAGCATGCTGATGATCATTGTTCTGGCTGGATGCTCTCTGGAGCCACCCGAATGGGCGAAACCTGACCCTTCCAAAAGTAACGGACAGAAGAAAATAGGTTTGTCGATATCAACACTTAATAATCCATTCTTCGTATCATTGAAGGACGGGGTAGTTGCTGAAGCTAAAAAACAAGGAGTACAGGTCATCGTGGTTGATGCCCAGAACGATTCTGCCAAACAAACGAATGATGTGGATGATCTCATTCAACAGGGAGTTAGTGCACTTCTGATTAACCCTGCAGACTCCGCAGCGATCTCTACAGCGGTTCAATCCGCCAACAGTGTGGGCATTCCCGTAATCACGCTGGATCGCTCCGCAGATAAAGGCGAAGTAGCGGCATTAGTGGCGTCTGATAATGTTAAGGGAGGACGTATGGCAGCAGAATACTTCGTGGAACAACTGGGTGAAGGAGCAAAAGTTATTGAACTTGAGGGTGTGCCTGGTGCTTCCGCAACAAGAGAGCGGGGTAAAGGCTTCCATGAAGTGGCTGACCAGAAACTCGATGTGGTTTCCAAACAGTCTGCTGATTTCGATCGGTCCAAAGGATTGAATGTCATGGAGAACCTGCTTCAGGGTAATCCTGACGTACAGGCTGTATTTGCTCATAATGACGAGATGGCACTTGGTGCGATTGAAGCGATCCAAAGCTCGGGTAAAGACATTCCGGTCATCGGATTTGACGGCAATGACGATGCAATCAAATCCATTCAGGATGGAAAGTTGACGGCTACGGTCGCTCAGCAGCCCGTACTGATTGGCGAATTGGCATTGCAAGCTGCTCTGGATGTGCTCAGTGGTAAGCAGGTGGAGCCATCGATCCCCGCTGAATTGAAACTGGTAACCAAGGAAAATGTTAACGAGTAAATCATCTTATAGCATGTTTCTCACCTCGTGGAGATGAGCATAGGACTAAACCAAGCCGCTAAATTAGCGGCTTTTTTACATTTGTTTTGGATTGCTCAATTATAGAGTCTTTGGATATTTATAACCAATCCATCCGTTGATATACTAGCATGACGTTCTACACAGTCTTCACAATACATAAGGAGGAGCTAATCTCAATTATCCATTCCTGTGCGGAATAGAAAGAAGGCAGATGACATGAAGCATCTAGTTGAAGAAAATCTCCAATCGATAAGACAGCAAATAGCCTTGGCCTGCCAGGCTTCGGGGCGTGACATAACGGACATTACATTGTTGCTCGCCACCAAAACGGTTCCGTTAGAGAAATTACAAATCGCTATTCAAGCAGGTGAGGTCCTATTCGGAGAGAACAAAGCTCAAGAACTCCGAGACAAATTCCCGCTCATGGAACAAAGCAAACAAGTGGAATGGCATTTTATCGGACATCTGCAAACGAATAAAGTAAAGGACGTTGTTAAATATGTTACTCTCATCCATTCCGTAGATCGTCTGAAACTGGGTCAGGCATTACATAACCAGCTTCTCAAAGAGAATAAGACCCTAGACATTCTTGTGCAAATTAACACGTCCTACGAAGAAAGTAAATTTGGCGCCTCTCCAGAAACTGCCGTTGAGCTTGTAGAACAGTTAACTCAATTCGAAACGTTGAACGTGAAAGGCTTAATGACCATTGGAAAACTGAATGCGACAAACGAAGAAACACGGCATTGCTTTCGTTTGTTAAACCGTATTCGCACTCAAATTAAAGAGAAAAACATCCCGCGTGTAGAAATGGATATTCTATCGATGGGCATGTCCGGTGACTTTCAGGTCGCTATTGAAGAAGGAGCTACATTGATACGTGTAGGGACAAGTGTATTTGGCCCACGCTATTTACCGGACGAATATTACTGGAATGAAAACACACGCATCGATGATTAAGTGAGAGGTAGTGTTAAATATGAAGACAGCATCCCCTTCGTTACGTGGTCGCGATCTGATCTCACCGGTTATCGCCGCTTTAATATCCGTAATTGTTAATTACGGAGGTACATTTATTCTTGTGTTTCAAGCTGCAAAAGTGGCTGGTTTAAGCCCGGAAATGACTGCTTCCTGGATTTGGTCCATCTCGATTGGGGTAGGAGTAACGGGGATCTGGCTCAGTTATCGATACAAGGAACCGATTATTACAGCCTGGTCTACACCGGGTGTGGCGTTTCTTGTTTCAGCATTAGCGGTAACCCCTTATCCAGAAGCTATTGGTGCTTACATGATTTCGGCAGTTGGTTTTATTATTTTGGGTTGGTCGGGCATGTTTGAACGTTTCGTTCGACTGATTCCCCCAGGCATCGCCTCCGGATTGTTAGCAGGTATTTTGCTACAGTTTGGAATATCGGCCTTTGGAGGGGCGAAGGTTGATCCTTTGCTTGTTACTGTGCTGTTTGCAGCCTACATCGTGCTAAGAAGATTTACTTCCCGTTATGCCATTGTTGGTATATTGGCAATCGGTTTGATTTATTTGATTTGCATGGGGAAAACAGACTTCAGTACGATCCAATTGGCGGTCGCATCGCCTGTATTTGTTGTTCCAGCATTTTCTTTAAAGGCTTTACTTGGCGTTGCGCTCCCGCTGTTCATTATTACCTTGACAGGGCAGTATATGCCCGGAATGCTTGTTTTGCGTAATGATGGATTCAAGACAAGTGCCAATCCCATTTTGGCCGTAACAGGTTTGGGATCACTTCTTGCAGCTCCATTCGGATCACATGCTTTTAATGTGGCAGCTATTACAGCAGCGATTTGTACAGGAAAAGATGCACATGAAGATTCAACGAAACGGTATATAGCAGGTATTGCTTGTGGAATTTTTTATATTTTTGTCGGCATTTTTGGCGTAACATTGGCTGCTCTGTTTTTGATTCTTCCTGCTACCTTTATTGCAACATTAGCGGGATTGGCCTTACTTGGAACCATTGGTGGCAGTCTTGCCAATGCATTAACGGACCCTAAAGGACGTGAAACCGCATTGATAACATTTCTAGCGACCGCAGCCAATGTGACCTTGCTTGGTGTCGGTGGTGCATTTTGGGGACTTTTTGCAGGAATGATGGCACATCTACTGATGAATAGCAAATTTCCAAAAAGACAATTTGGATCGAATTGATAACTGTTATGTTGAGAGGAAGATGTTCATGAAACATTTGGAGAAGCAAGATAAAGTCGTGGCAAATACTATCCAGCAAGAGCTTGGTAGACAGCGGGATACGATAGAATTGATTGCATCAGAGAATTTTGTAAGTCAAGCTGTGATGGAAGCAACCGGCTCAGTATTGACCAATAAATATGCGGAGGGGTATCCGGGCAGAAGATATTATGGCGGTTGTGAGCATGTAGATACAATCGAGGAGATAGCGAATCGCCGCCTTAAAGCACTTTTTGGAGCTGAACATGCGAATGTGCAGCCTCACTCCGGTTCTCAGGCCAACATGGCTGTGTATTTTGCCTCGGTTGAGATTGGTGACACAATACTTGGCATGAATCTATCCCAAGGTGGTCATCTAACACACGGAAGTCTTGTTAATTTTTCTGGGAGATTTTATAATTTTGTTCCATATGGTGTTGATGCACAAACAGGCCGCATTGACTTTGACGAAGTACGTAAACTGGCTTATAAGTATCGTCCACGCATGATTGTTGCAGGTGGAAGTGCATACCCGCGGACCATTGAGTTTGAATTATTCGCCCAAATTGCCGCCGAAGTGGGAGCCCTTTTCTTTGTAGATATGGCGCATATAGCCGGAATAGTTGCAGCAGGTTTGCATCCTAATCCGGTACCGCATGCCCATTTTGTTTCAACCACCACGCACAAGACTTTGCGAGGACCACGAGGGGGAGCCATTTTGTGCCGGGAGTCGTGGGCACAGGCGATCGACAAAGCTGTATTCCCGGGAACTCAGGGCGGGCCTTTCATGCATGTCATAGCAGGGAAGGCGGTGGCGTTAGGTGAGGCATTGCAATCCGATTTCACAACATATATTGAAGGTGTTCTGAATAACGCCAACGTATTGGCAGAAACTTTAATGAATGAAGGACTCACCCTTGTATCGGGTGGGACAGATAATCATATCGTGTTGGTTGACTTACGAACTATGGGCCTTACAGGCAAAGAAGCCGAAGCTTTACTTGATGAGGTGGGGATTACAGCGAATAAAAATGCAATCCCTCACGATACGGTAAGTCCTTTGGTCACGAGCGGTATTCGTTTTGGAACTCCGGCTATGACGTCAAGAGGACTTGGAGCCAGGGAAATGAAAGAAATTGCTCAGCTTATAGGGCTTGCTTTTAAAAATCCAAAGAACTCGGATGTAAAAAAACAGATATTAGGCAGTGTCCGCGAAATTACTTCGCAATTCCCGCTTTATGAAGGTTTTAAATAGTTCAACAGCAGACACATATAGAGCCTGCAATTGTTCCTGATGGATAACAATTGCAGGCTCTTATTTTGCTTGCTATGTTGAAACTTACTTTTATGAACAGAAGAGTTATACCGTAAGTTAGTAGGCTATACCTACACGTGACTGCACATACTCCCCACACGTTATTTGCTGATAAGCAAACTCCGCAGTATCCATGACGGATATAGAAGTTCCGCCATCAGGCAAGTAGTCGCGCTCAACTCGGTACTTACCGAGCGATTCTCCGTCATACAAGTAGGTAGGGCACACAATGGTCCATTCTAGCTCAGAATGCTTGAGAATGTTGTACACCTCGAGATGCTCCATTGCTGCTCGCGTTGACTTACGTTTGGATTCGGAGGATTGAAAACGAAGCAACCCAGGCTCAGTTCGACTTTCCAATATTCCAGCCGTACCAATCGTAATAATTCTTTTAATGCGCTCCTGAGCCATAGCTTCAACAATCAGTCTCATGGATTGCGATAATGTAGTCGTTCCATCGGTGCCCAAGGCACTAACAACGAGATCAGCCCCATGCATGGCGAGATGAATATCTTCTTTGACTAAAGCATTCCCTTGATGCAGAATGAAATTTTTATCACTAATTTGTACCTTCTCCGGGCTTCTAACCAGTGCGGTTACTTGATGATTGGAACGTAATGCATGAGAGACGAGATGACTTCCAACTCTCCCAGTGGCACCTAACACGGAAATTTTCAAAATACAATACTTCCTTTCAGACCGGATTGGCAAAAATGTCCTTCATTATAATAGAGTCTGTGCAAGGCGATGTATACCTTCCTCAATTCTATCCTCATCCACTTTCGCAAAACCTAATATCCATCCTTTACGATTACTTTCCAGGCAATATTTACTAAGCGGGTATACGCGTACGCCTTGATCAAGGGCAGCATTGGTCATCACTTCTTCGTCAAACGACGTTTCAGATTCAAGAAGCATATGCAATCCCGTTTCCACACCACTTAATGTAAATCGTGAGCCTAGCCCAGAAGCAACAATGGCTTTGGTCATGACTTCGTGTCTGCGTCGATATATGTTCCGAACTCTTCTCATATGGCGCATAAAATGACCACGCTCAATAAAATGAGTTAGCGTTAATTGTTCCATAATCGGCAGATGACGATAGGTTAATTCATGAACTTGGGTAAGGCGATCGATGGCTATTTTGGGGCCGATGATAGCGGATAGTCGAATGCCTGGTGCAACCATTTTGGAAAAACTCATCATATAAAGCGTATTTTGAGGTTGCTGACTAAATATAGTTGGAAGTGGATCTCCACGGTACCTAAATTCGCTATCGTAGTCATCCTCAACAATCCAATATCGATGATGAGCTGCCAAGTGCATCAATTGTTGCCTGCGTGGCTCCGACATAATAACACCAACGGCGCATTGATGAGAAGGTGTGACAAATACGAGTTTTGTCTGTGGGTGAATATGATCTACACATAATCCATACTCATCGACTGGAACGGGATCGACTTGCATCCGGCGGTATTTCATCGCCATCCAAGCGGCAGGGAAGCCGGGATCTTCTACGGATACTCTGTCTCCCTCACTTAAAAGTGCCTGGGCAATTAAATCAATGCTATGTTGTGCACCTGAGGTTAACAAGATTTGATCAACATCGATATGAATGCCTCGTTCAAGTGACAAATAACGCTGAATCTGTTCTCTTAACGCCAGTAACCCTCTGGCATCGCCGTAAGCCCAAATATCCAGATTGGGTTCAGTGGAAGCTTGTATAAACGATTGCCTCCAGGATTTCGTGAAATTTTCATCTAGATAAGGCTCGTGGGGAGTAAAATCAATGTCTACTTTTCGGTTATCTCTATTGCCGAACCAACTGTGCAGATGACCAATCGAATCGTTTAGTATAGGCAGCTCGGGAGGGGTAGGTCCCTGGATCGCGACATCCTCCGATGAACGAGGCGCATATGTCCAATCACTAACCCTTGTCCCGGCCCGACGGGAGGTTACCGTATACCCTCTGCTGAATAGTTCCTCGTAGACAATTTGTATGGTTGATCGTGAAACGCCAATTAATTGCGCGAGTTCCCGTGATGGAAGTAGCAATTCGCCCGGCGGCCATTTTCCGGTTGTAATATGTTGAATAGCTTGGTCAAGAAGTTGCTGCCAGATCGGGCGATGGTCATTGCGATTGACTTTTAGCATGGATTCAACTCCTGTGGTGATGCTGAGATTATGGATTGCATGTTCTTATGTAGTTATGGATGCTTCTGGCACTCCACTGAATACTATCATGGCAGAAGTTGAATTGGCAACAAAGCGAAGTAAAGACTGGATTGATATTTCCCGTGTAACGCACCTGCTTGGGTTGGTTCATACTCGGTTCATATTGAAGCAACAGATAGTTCATCTTCTTCGGTTACACTACGGGAGTACTAACACAGAGATTCCTAATCCATAGACTAGACAGGAGAAGATGAGATTGACAGGAAAGAAACGAACGTCTATCGCCGCCATAACCTTGGTGTTTGCAATGATGTCGCCAATGTCGGCCATGGCCACACCCGCTACCAGTAACGGTAGTAGCCCTACGTATGATCTAACTAAAAAGGCAGTAAGTGCAAAGGCCAAGGTACTCACTGAATCATACGCTACGACAAGTGTGCAGTACGCACTGATGGATGAGGGCGAGATTGTGATCACCGGTCAGGCAGGCAAAAATGATCTGAAAAACAACATCCCGCTTTCTTCAGATACCATGTATGGCATAGGTTCAACCAGCAAAATGGTGCTCGCAACTGCCGTAATGAAGCTAGTTGACCAAGGCGAGATCGATCTCGATGAGCCTGTAGTGAGCTATATCCCGGATTTTAAGATGAAAGATAAGCGTTACCAACAGATCACACCACGCATGCTGCTGAATCATTCATCCGGGCTTCTTGGAACGTCGAGTAATAGTGCAATACTGTTCGGGGACAATGATACCTACGCACATGATACGTTACTTGAACAATTGGCGACGCAACATCTGAAGGCAGATCCTGGTGCATACTCGGTGTATAGCAATGATGGTTTTACCTTAGCTGAGATTCTGGTTGAGCGGGTCAGCGGCATGAGTTTTACCACTTTCATACACCGGTACATAACGGAACCTCTTGGTATGGACCATACCAAAACACCGCAGGACGATGTGAATCTTAGCCAGATGGCAGCAACATATTCCCCGTCGCATGCGGAGCAGCTTCCCTTAGAGACTACAAACATGATAGCTTCCGGTGGCCTCTATTCCACCGCTGAAGACCTGGTTCAATTCTCGAAAATCTTCACAGGTGAGGTTGAAAGTGTTCTTTCACAGGAATCTGTAGAGGCTATGGAGCAAGAAGAATACAAGAGAGGTATGTGGCCGGAAGATGGCGATTCGTCCGTTGGCTATGGCTTGGGCTGGGATAGCGTAAACTTGTTTCCTTTTAATGATTATGGCATCCAGGCAGTAAGCAAAGGCGGCAATACGATAACCTATCATTCCTCATTGATTGTGCTTCCTGAATATAATATGGCTGCTGCCGTAACTTCTTCGGGAGGTCACAGCTCAACGGATCAATTGCTGGCAACCGAACTGTTGCTTGGTGCGCTCGAGGAGAAGAATATCATTCCGGAGCGTAAGCCGGAGAAGTCACATGGCTCGCCAGTAAAAGTAACCATGCCGAAGGAACTTACACAGCATACAGGTACGTATGGCGGTGGTGCTAACATGTTAATGAAGATGGACGTAAAAGATGATGGGCACTTAACGCTATCTAATCTGTCGTCTCCTAACAGTCCTGATCAGACATACACGTATGTCGCTGATGATTCTTTTGTTAATAACACAGGTACGGAAAAGTTGAAATTCGTTCAGGAAGTCAATGGAAACACATATTTGTGGTCTCGCTCGTATCAGTCCGTGCCGGGTCTTGGGCAGATCGCTTCCTCGGAATACAAGGCAGAAAAACTTGAAACTAACGAATTGGCTGAAGATGTGAAAGCCGCATGGCAGAAGCGGGAAGGCAAAGCCTATGTGTTGGTCAACGAAAAGTTCACATCAACATTGTATAACACAGCTATGCCGATGATTCCGATTCATAGCTTCAACGAACTGCCGGGTTATGTCTACACGAATAAAATCATTGGAGCGAACCAAGCCTTGAATCAATTACAAATTCCTGGATTGGCGGGCCGTGACACGATGGAGTTCAATTTCTATCAGGAAAATGGTGTAGAATACGTTACAGCTGGAGGCAATGTCTATGCTGCTCAGGAAATTGTAAAACCGATCTATACAGGAAGACAGTCGAAGACAACGATTCAAGCGAATGGTCATGCCACATGGTTCTCGATTCCGGCATCCGTTGCAGGTAAAGAAATGACGGTCAAGATGTCTTCAAACAGCGCATTTGCTGTATACGACGAAGCGGGCGTAGGCATGAATCATACAGTGGTCAGTGGACAAAACGAAATTGTATTGCCTGAGAACGGAACCATTGTGTTTGCGGGTGAAGCTGGTTCGGAGTTTGAGATTGTATTGACAAGTAAAGCGAATTAATAGAAAATAAAAAAACTGTACTTCAAAAAGTCGCGGAAAACGCGGCTTTTTTGATTTCTTAAATTTTAAAAGTAACGTTTTAAAGTAAATGTACCTTTTTTCTGATTTACGATGTAATATTGGGTTTCGTAAAGCTCACCTTAAGGGTAAGTATAAGAGGGCATTTACTGGTAGGGAAAAATTTTGCGGAGGAAAATGTTGCAAGTGGAAAGGCAGAGCATTGATTGTTAAAATACAGTAAATAATAACAATCAAATGTGCAAAAGATCGATTAAAAGCAGGGCAGTAATACCTATACCAAAGAAAATTATGAATTATTCGGACAACACCGAGACGGGGAGGACACATGAAAACAACGAAGATCTCATTTTTTATACTTTCACTGATGCTGCTCCTGGTGAGCGGTCTATCAGGATGGGCAGGGAACGCTGCTGCAGCGTCCGATTCCGGTAAAACCTATGTTATCGGAACTGATGTCACATTTGCTCCATTCGAATATGAAGATGAGAATGGCGATTTTGTTGGTATCGACATGGATTTACTGGATGCAATCGCCAAAGATCAAAATTTCAAGTATCAAATCAAAGCCCTGGGATTTAACGCAGCTGTACAGGCACTTGAGGCGAATCAAGTCGATGGTGTGATCGCAGGGATGAGTATTACGGATGAGCGAAAAGCAAAATTTGATTTTTCTGATACTTATTTTGAATCAGGTGTCGTTATGGGTGTTAGTGCCAACAATGACACAATTAAGAGTTATGAAGACCTTCGTGGACAGAAGGTAGCCGTGAAAACCGGAACAGAAGGGTTTAGTTTTGCAGAGTCCATCGCTTCAGAGTATGGATTTACGATCGTTCCGTTTGATGAGTCATACCAAATGTATGAAGATGTAAAAACCGGTAATTCCGTAGCCTGTTTTGAAGATTATCCTGTACTGGCCTATGGGGTTAATCAGAACAACGGTTTGAAAATTGTTACCGACAAAGAAGATGGCGCTCCTTACGGTTTTGCAGTAAGCAAGGGGAAAAACCAAGAGCTTCTGGAGATGTTTAATACAGGTCTCGCCAATATCAAAGCTAACGGTGAGTATAAGCGCATTACCGAGACATATCTTGGTGAGAACGCTCCGACTGTTGCTAATCAAGGTCGCTGGGAGTTAATCCAGAAATCTCTTCCTGCCCTGTTTAAAGGTCTGGGAAACACACTTTTATACACGATTGTGTCCCTGTTCTTCGCGTTTATCATCGGTCTGATTTTCGGATTTATGAAGGTAGGACAGAACAAATTCCTTCGTGGTGTTGCCACCGTATTTGTGGATATCTTCCGCGGCATTCCGTTGATTGTCCTGGCATTCTTTATTTATTTCGGGATACCACAGGCTATGGGCTTCACGATGCCATTGTTCCTGGCAGCCATTCTGACACTTAGTCTGAATGCAGGAGCGTACGTAACCGAGATTATCCGAGGCGGGATTCAATCGATTGATCGTGGACAGATGGAAGCTGCCCGTTCATTGGGTCTTCCTTATCGCAAAGCGATGATCAAGATCGTCATTCCGCAGGCGGTACGGGTTATGATTCCTTCTTTCATTAACCAGATGGTTATTACATTGAAGGATACGTCAATCTTATCCGTCATTGGTCTCGTAGAGTTGACACAATCGGGTAAAATCGTAATTGCAAGAACGTTCTCCTCTTTTGACATTTGGTTAACGGTTGCGATTATGTACCTGATTGTTATCATCACATTGACCAAAATTGCTGATTATCTGGAGGTGAAGGTTCGTCGTGGCTAAAATAAAAGTTGAAGGTTTGAAAAAAAGTTTCGGCACGAATCAGGTCCTGAAGGGAATTGATGTGGCGGTCAACGAAGGAGAAGTCGTCTGTGTCATCGGACCTTCCGGTTCAGGGAAAAGTACTTTCTTGCGCTGCATCAACCAATTAGATGCCATCACGGCAGGCCGAGTGATTGTGGATGATCAGGATCTGAATGACCCTAAAACCAATTTGAACAAAGCTCGTGAAAATATTGGCATGGTATTTCAACATTTTAACTTGTTCCCTCATTTCAGTGTACTTAAAAACATCATGTTTGCACCGAGAGAACTTGGGATATTAAATGCACAGCAGGCGCGTGATACAGCACTCCAATTACTTGACCGTGTGGGTCTGTCTGACAAAGCAGACAGCTATCCAACGCAACTGTCAGGTGGACAAAAACAACGTGTAGCTATTGCTCGTGCACTTGCTATGAATCCGGATGTCATGTTATTTGATGAACCGACTTCAGCGCTGGACCCTGAAATGGTAGGAGAAGTTCTTGGTGTTATGAAGGACCTCGCGAGCGAAGGCATGACGATGATGATCGTTACCCATGAGATGGGTTTTGCCCGTGAGGTAGCTGATCGCGTGATCTTCATGGATGGTGGTTATATTGTCGAGCAGGGTACTCCTGCAGAGATATTTGGGAATCCGAAGAATGAGCGGACGATCAGCTTTTTAGAAAAAGTACTCTAGCACTGATATACAGGTATAACATTGAAAGTCGCTATTAAAGCGGCTTTTTTTGTTTTATGGTTTACTCCTTATTTTGAAATGCGAACAGAAATTTTAATCGTATATTGCTCATAACCTCTCACTGAAAGATCATCTAGCAAAACATCCTCATAAAAATATCCAATAAGGTTTAAACCCTCACGTTCACTGTGTTGTAGCATTCGATCATAGGTTGTCTCTACACTGGAATACCCATCCGTATGATAGGCAATTAAGTAAGTACCGTTCTCCTTTTTGAAATTGGCATGCGTTGAATCGCTACTGATTCGGGTATACAGATAATCGTAATTAAATGCTTCATTGGCTAATACCGCTTTGGTATCTCGCATCCAGCCTACCGTATGAGATGTATCCAGATGATGACTCTCTAAATATTTGTCATGCTTAAGCATTGATTCATAGAAGCTCTCGTCATTGGTGTAAGGGTCGGCCGCGGTAATAACCAGGGCTTCCGCCGACATGTCTTCCAACCCAATGAAGGCTGGATTGATTTTCAACGCAGAAGCAGTGATTTCTTTTTTCTCTGAGATTAGTTTTTTCATTTTAATCAGTTTATTAATTTTCACTTCGAGCAGAGCCTCTTCATCCTCAAGCAAAGTGATTAGTTTCTCTGGGGATCTTTGATCCAGATAATCCTTGATTTCCTTCAAAGGCATATCCAATTCTTTTAGAATGGTGATTACTTTAAAGACATCCATCTGATTCATTGAGTAGTATCTGTATCCATTATCAGCTTTGATCTCAGGAGAAAGAATACCCAAACGATCATAGTGAAACAGAGTGTCTTTGCTGATACCCATCAATTTAGCAAATTGTCCTGACGACAGATGTGTTAGAGAATAATTCATAAAACCCTCCTTGAGTATGGTGTTACACCATACTTTATTGTAACGAAGTACCTTGAGTTTAACAACCGAAGAGGAACGATCATAGCTAACTGGCTCTGAATAGTGGATTGTTGTTCTAATTGCTCAATCTCTCTAAGTGGCGTAAGATCATATTCAATATGTGAAATGAATACAAGTATTCAACGGGAATCGTTCAGGAGAAAAAGAGAGGTCAGTACTCCATGGAAAACGTGTCATATGAAGAACAATTACAATCCATCCAAGCCTTTGAATCAACAATCCGCAAATCAGAAAATGCCTTAGCGAATATGACTCAGAAAGGTAATAACACGACTCTAGTGCAGAAACGCCTCAAAGCTTTATACATCGGCTTAGCCATGTTGGAATTTGTCTGGAACCGAAAATCTCATCCGTACACCGAAGAAGATATAGCAGGGGCTCGCCTCGTTTTGATTGGATTGTTCCCATCTCTTGAGAGCATGTATGCTAAATCCAAAGAAGGTAGCCCTCAAAAGACTCTTCTGGAAAGAAGAATTAAAGCATTTCATCTGGCTGTTCAAGCCATGGATGATATGGAAAATTAATTAATCATTACTGCATTCTGCCTACTTTGACGGGAACACTGGGTAAATGACCATGGATACACATACGTCTATCGAATGGAGAATGATCATGGGAGAAAAAACGAATGATGCTGGATTGCCCGGCGAACAAAGTAATCACGCCATGAATGCGTTGGTATATGATACCTACGGAACGCCAGAAGTCCTTCGATTAGAAAAAGTCGCCATCCCTGTGCCCAAGGATCATGAAGTATTAATTGAGGTCCATGCAACCTCGGTAAACTCCTGGGATTGGGATCTCCTTCGCGGTAAACCATTCGTAACCCGCATCGGCGCGGTCCGGAAGCCTCGTTATCGAATTCTTGGGGCAGATGTAGCGGGTCGGGTAATTGCCGTTGGAGCTGCTGCCACACGATTCAAACCAGGAGACGAGGTGTTCGGAGATCTTTCCGGTTGCAACTGGGGCGGATTCGCTGAATATGTATGTGCTACGGAAAGTGCCTTGACATCAAAACCTGCGGGTATCAACTATGCGCAGGCAGCAGCCATCCCTCAGGCAGCCGTTCTGGCACTGCAAGGCCTGCGTGATCGGGGAGATCTGCAAAAGGGGCAACGTGTTCTGATTAATGGCGCCGGTGGCGGAGTCGGAACATTTGCCATCCAATATGCCAAATTGCTTGGGGCAGAAGTGACTGGCGTTGATAGCGCTGACAAGCTGAGTATGTTAATCGCTGTTGGAGCTGACCATGTGTTGGATTATAGGAAAGTGGATTTTACTGCAAGGGGAGTACAATACGACCTGATTCTGGATGTCATCGGTAAGCATTCGGCTTTTGCTTTGAAGCGTGCATTAGTCAGCGGAGGCATATATGTGATGGTCGGAGGTCCAATGCGGCGCATTATTCTCAATTTGCTGTGGGCACCGATTATTGCGCGGCTTGAGCATAAGCAAATAAAACTTCTCGTTCATAAACCGAATCATGAGGATCAAGAGGTATGGAAAGAACTTGTTGAATCAGGTCAAGTCTTACCAATTGTTGATCGGGAGTACTTATTAAGTGAAGGAGCTCAGGCCATTCAAGATCTTGGAGAAGGTCGTGTGAAAGGAAAAGTCATCGTTTCCATCAAAAAAGGGACGTTTAAATGATAGAAAGATATCTTTTGTAACCGATCTTAACGATAAAACTGAAATGAAAAAGAGATCTGTCTAATTAATGACAGATCTCTCTTTTTCTTTTTAAGCCTAGGTAAACCGATAGAGGCGTACACCATGTGCCGGTACAGTAGTAACTAAGGAGTTCTCTGTGAAACCAGCTGCTTCTCCGCTCCATAATTCGGTACCTTCGGTAATACCCGAGAGGCTGATTTCCTCTATATTGAGATCCACGGGCAGAGGTTTCTCGCCTGTATTGAATACAGCGACGTAGGACGAGCCATCACCATGTTGAGCTGTCCATACGATAAGTTCTTCCTGACGTAAGGCTTCTCTGGCTCCATAGCTCTCACGATGCATTCGAAGAACCTCTCGGTTGGTTAACAGCGACAGTGTCCAATCATCGTTATCTCGAAGTTCACCACCGAAGATAAGCGGGGAACGGAAGATGCTCCACAGCGACATCATCGTCAATTGCTCGTCAGATGTGAACCGAGTCCAGCGGTCTGCACCACCTCCGTCTACAGAACGGATACCGATATGACCTAAAGGCAGCATATCACAGTCTGGCCAGCAGCCCGCTTGGGGAACACCTTGCCATGTCCGGCAGCGGTCGAACATATCCAATAACAGCGGCCAAAGATCCCAGAAGTCATCCGTAACACGCCACATATTCGCATGTTCAGCTAAGAATTCCGAGTATTCCACAGGAGCAGGCCCAGGAGATAGACTCAGGACCATAGGCCGACCGGAGCGGTCAATTGCTTTGGATATCATTTCGATCTCGGGCTGATGGGTGTCGTAGAGCCTGGAAGCCGCAATATCGTCTACCTTCACCAAGTCAACGCCCCATTGTGCATACAGTTCAAAGAGCGAATCATAATAGGCCTGTGCTCCTTCTTTCGAGCTATCGACACCATACATATCTGTGTTCCACGGACAGATGGAGTTCGGATGAGCAATATCGCGTGCAGTGGCGGTTGTGCCCAGGATCGGAGTCCCGGCATGTGCAGCTTGACGTGGAATACCGCGCATGATGTGAATGCCAAATTGCAGCCCAAGACTATGAACGTAGTCGGCTAATGGCTTAAATCCCTGTCCTTTCGCAGCAGAAGGAAAGCGGTTCTCGGCAGGCATAAGCCGTGAATATTCATCCATTATTAATGGAACGAACGGACGGTATTGAGAAGAATTGGCATAAGGCTCGTACCATTGAATATCAACCGTAATGTAACTCCAGCCGAAGTCTTTAAGATGTTCTGCCATGTACTCGGCGTTGCCACGAATTTCATCCTCTGTAACGGCCGCGCCATAGCAATCCCAGCTATTCCAGCCAAGCGGTGGAGTTGATGCTGCAAGCGTATGATTCATGGGAATACTCCTCTACTGATTAATTATTGCTCTCGCTAAATTCATCTTAATAAAGGATTTTATTAATATCTACAGTAATCTTACATGTGGAATAGCATAATATTGCGGTTAGTCAAAGAACAATTTACGATACACGAGGCTTTCGCCACCACTGCGGAATTCACCTGGCGTAAAGCCAGTTATGCTACGAAAGGCTTTGATAAAATAACTTCCACTGGAATACCCGACTTGTTCGGCAATGACTTCAATGCTAAGAGCAGTTCCACGCAGCAATTCCATTGCTTTCTCAGTGCGCACGCGGGTCAGATAAGCGCCCGGGGTCAGACCTGTACTGGAAGAGAAGCGACGTATGAAGTGATATTTGGAAAGGCACACATGTTCCGCAAGATGATCCATACTGATCATCTTAGAGTAGTTGTTTTCTATGTATTCAACGGCCCGTTGTATGTTACCCGACCAGTTTTCTCTGTTGCTCAGCGTTGTTTTCTGCAATCTAACCAGTTCTGTCATGAACTGATACACACTGGATGATGCAATTAGAGGATCGGTGATTCTGCCTGCCGCCGCATCGGTCACGATCATTCGCAACAACCGGATTGGTGTACTGTCAGCGGGGAGATAGGGGGTTTCTCCAACTTCGCGAAGGAATTTTCGCCAATGGGGCAGGACAAGTGTGGGCCGGAACAACAGGAAGAGAAACTCCCAAGGCTCTTTCGATTCTGAATGATAGTAATAGCGATGTGGACCTGGGATTTCGGCCAAAAAAGCTTGTCCTGCAGTGACATGGTGGATGTATTGATTTGACTCAAATACACCTTCACCTGAGATCGTATACTGGAACAACAGGAGAGGCCCATCCGTACGTTCGAGTCCATCCCAGAGATAAGAAGGGTCGGTTATAGAATCAGATCCGGCCGCAAATAGTGAACATAGTTGGAGCTCCTTGTCTTCAGCGAACCGAAAACCATAGGTTCCTCTGGGAATAGTCATATCCATTCTCCTTGTTGCCCTGAATTTTTACTGCGCTCCACGAAGGAAGAGGTCTACTAGTTTTTTTCCTAATGAAAGATTGGAACCATATTTGTGGTGGTTATCTTCCCGATTCCCCATGAGCATCATGGTGGAGAATGTTTCGGCCAAGAAATACGGATCATCCGTCTGCAGTCCATTTTGATCCATTGCCCGCTGGAAATGGGTGGCTAACACTTCGTGAATACCATGCTCCGCTGCACGTATGTCCTGAATCTGAGCGGGGTCAAGAAAAGGCTCAGCCTCTCTAAGCATAGTTTCAATCTCCGCATGCGGATTTCCCAATCTGGCTTCGGCCAAACATACAAGTCCTGATTCCAGATCTTCAGCTTGATCAAGCATATGCGAGGTTAAACGGCTGACATTCTGTAACATGGTTGTAAAAGCAACTTTGAATAGCTCGGGTTTGCTGGTGAAATGATAATAGATGGTCGGTTTTGATACGCTACAACTTTTTCCAATTTGCTGAAGTGTAACCGTTTCGTAGCCATATTCCATGAATAGCTTGGAAGCCGTTTGAATGATGGTTTGTTGAATAGAGATATCTTCTTCAGCATGTTTGGGTCTTCCAGGTAAACGTTTCGTTGATTTTTCTGTCATTGGACTTCCCTCCATGAATATTTTATGACAAATAACGATAGTAAGCAAAATCATCTTGTAATTATACTTACCGGTAAGTATAATTATTGAGAGTTGAAAAGAACTAAACATTATCCTCATGACAAGGTGGTTTTAGAGTTGAAAACAGCACAACGTACAAACAAATGGAAAAAGATAATCATGTGGACAATTTTGGCCATCGTTATCATCGTGGCCGGAGTTTTCGTATATCTTCAATCGGTCACGTATAGTCCGTCTGAGCGAGCGGAAGCAGCGTTTACAAGTGATGGTCAGGTTAATGTCACGGAGATTAAGGACGGTTACCGGTTTGAACCCGTGGGTACAGAGGTAACAAAGCCAAATATTATTTTCTATCCCGGCGGCCTAGTCGAACCTGAAAGCTATTCTCCATTTGCCAGAGAACTGGCAGAAGAGGGTCATCGCGTATACATCGCGAAGATGCCAATAAACTTGGCCATTTTCGGTCAGAATAAGGCTGATTCTTTTATCGAGGAACATCCTGATGAATCATTTGTTATTGGCGGACATTCACTGGGAGGATCATTTGCATCACGGTATGCTGCCGAGCACACGGAGAAGTTGAAAGGCGTCTTTTTCCTGGCATCCTATGCTGATGAAGGCGGTAGCTTGAAGAATACAGACTTGTCTATCTTACAGATTACAGGCTCGGATGACGGAGTGCTTAACAGGGAAGACTGGGAGAACTCCAAAGCAAATCTGCCGGAAGATACGACATATGTGAGTATTGAGGGTGGGAATCACGGTCAATTTGGCTCATACGGCATGCAAAAAGGAGATAATCAACCTGCCATTACGGAAGAAAAGCAGTTGGAAGAGGTTGTCGTAGCATTGGAGAAATGGATAGATACACTGAATTAATGTATTGGAACGATCTTATAATCGACTATGACGGTTATCATCGGAAATAAAGTCGCTAAAATGGTATTATCCCCTTTTAGTAGACAAGAGAAAAAAGACATCTGTTAAGATGGACTTAATCTTG
>NZ_VEBF01000018.1 GCF_007676705.1 Paenibacillus xylanexedens | reverse complement strand
TGGTATTATCCCCTTTTAGTAGACAAGAGAAAAAAGACATCTGTTAAGATGGACTTAATCTTGCCAAACGAAGGGGATTTTTTCATGGCTAAAAAAGGACAAACTTTCCGGCGGTACTCCTTAGAATTGAAATTGGAGGCGGCCCGGCTGGTCAACGAGGAACACATGAGTATACGTGAAGTGGCGAAATGTTTGGGTATTCAAAATAAATCTCAGGTACAAGTATGGGCAGCGAAAACGAAACAGGGAATGAGTTTAGAACCTGTTACATCCAAACGGGGACGCCTTAGAACAAAGTTTTCCAGTACCGAAGAAGAGATGGCATACTTGCGGGCGGAGATTGAATACTTAAAAAAGCAGTATCCAAATCTACACAAGGAGTGACGAGTAAAGCTGCCCGATTTCAGATCATAGAGGATTTACGAGTACGCCACGGCCTTTCCTGGCTCTTAAAGTTAGCTGCGGTGTCTCGCTCGGGCTATTACAAGTGGAGAAAAAGCATACCAGCGGCAAAAGAACGTAGACACAAACAACATGAATTGGAGTCGCATATGCTTGCGATCCATCGCGCACATCCCTATTATGGTTATCTTCGAATGACGGTAGCTTTACGAAAAGAAGGCCTTAGAGTCAACCACAAAAAGGTGTATCGATTAATGAAACAATTAGGAATCTCTTCTGTCATTCGAAAGAAGCGTCGATTCTTTGGAAAACAAGCTTCTGTGGTGAATCCAAATCGACTTCAGCGCCAGTTCCAGACGGATACGCCATGTACTAAACTGGTCACAGACATCACCTATATTCGTGCTGGAGAACACTTTGTGTACCTGTCTGTCATTCAGGATTTATACAATAATGAGATCTTAGCTTGGCATCTATCTGAACGAAATGACCTGGCTTTGGTTCATGAAACGCTGGATAGACTCCGTCAGCACGCGGATCTGAGTGGCGTAATTCTGCACTCGGATCAAGGATTTCAATATACCTCGAAGCCTTTTAACCGTAAACTGGAACAGCTCGGCATGCTAGGCAGTCACTCTAGGCGTGGAAATTGCCTAGACAATGCCTGTATCGAGTCTTTTTTCTCTCACTTAAAGA
>NZ_VEBF01000193.1 GCF_007676705.1 Paenibacillus xylanexedens | reverse complement strand
TGGGGAGGAGAAGGTGAAATTCGGCCGGATCAGACGGAGGTTGTAGACATACGTGGAGATGAGGTGGGAAGGGGTTGTGTTGAGGGGATTGTGGATGAAGTATATTTTGTGGAAGGGGAGGGGCATAATGGTTGGGAGAGTTAGAATGAGGATGATGAGGGGGGGTAAAAGAAATTGGAGAGTATGTGGATGGGGATGAAAAGGAATGTTTTGGGTAGGTAGGTGGATATCATTAGTAATGCTTGAATTGGGGTAAAGGGAATGGTGACTGTTGAGAACTCGGGCATAGATAGGGGG
>NZ_VEBF01000192.1 GCF_007676705.1 Paenibacillus xylanexedens | reverse complement strand
GGATTGAGAGGTTGGATATGAAGAAGGAAAAAGTGAGGGAGGAGGGGATTATTAGGGGAATGGTAGGAGGTGATGTGACGAGGGGTTATGGGGAGGGTGATGGGAGGATAGGGGAAGTCATGGTTGAGGTAAAGGAGTGGAGGGTATATGAGGAACATGATGCCGAGGGAAAAGTAGTGGATGAGATGGAGATGAATATGAGAGGTGGTGAGATTGTAGGGATTGGGGGGGTGATGGGGGGTGGGGGTAGGGAGGTTGGCATGAGTATGTTTGGTAAATGGTATGGGGGGAATATTT
>NZ_VEBF01000191.1 GCF_007676705.1 Paenibacillus xylanexedens | reverse complement strand
TCTAATACTATCCCTCCTTATACCTATTGCTCCACCCATCCTCGTATTCTTCCCATATATCAAACCCATCCCTAACACCCATGTCTCTATTCCATTTTCAATCAAAGAGTTATCACCCAAAATTCCGCAAATTACCATTCCCCTCCCCCAAAAACCTTTTCCCCAACTCATGATCCCCTTTCCATCCCCAACTACCATTCAAACACCATCCACCTTTCAACACCTCCCCATTCCCCCCCCACCACCTCTTCTCCTCCTCCATCTCCTACATCGCCTACTCCCACTCTCACAATCCCA
>NZ_VEBF01000190.1 GCF_007676705.1 Paenibacillus xylanexedens | reverse complement strand
GTAGGAAAAAAAGTATCAAGTTTATGGATATGGGCGAAAGGTTGAATAAAGAGGAGATGAGGTGGGTGGGAGAACAGAATATGATTGAAGGTGTAAGTGAAACTGGCTTGGAAGGGGGAGGTCCGATTAGAGGTGGGGAGTTGAGGGCAGTGATGGTAGGATTGATGGGTGTAGAGATGTGGGGGAAGGATGAGGATGGTTTTGAGGATGTAAGGGATGAGGATTGGTTTGGTGGTGAGATGAAGGGGGGGGTTCATGATGAGATGGTTGAAGGTATGGGGAATGGGAAATCTGGTC
>NZ_VEBF01000188.1 GCF_007676705.1 Paenibacillus xylanexedens | reverse complement strand
TAATTCTTCACCCATATCCCACTCATCCCCCCATACATCCGACAACAAACCCTCAAACATCCCATCATCTCCTTCCACCAGATACCCATTCCTTTCAACCGCCCCTACTCTAAACCTACCAATCTTAACCATATCCACTTACTAACCCCAAATCACTTCACCCAACTCACCCATAATCACTCCATCTCACTCCCTTCCTTCCCCATAACCTTTCCCTATCTCTTCACCCCCTACACCTAAATTTTCTTCATACTCTCCTACTTCACCATCCCCATTAACCCCTTTCAATTCAATCATA
>NZ_VEBF01000187.1 GCF_007676705.1 Paenibacillus xylanexedens | reverse complement strand
TTCTCTCCCACTTTACCAAACCCTGTCAAACCAATTGACCATTTGGTACACGAACATCAACTGCTGTCTCAAATATATTCCCCACATTTTCCTCATCCTTATCCCCATATATTCCCTCTTCCCCATGCAAACCGTTATTTATTTTTCCCAACTGCTCCCCCCTCTGCTCACCCACCATTCGATGCAATTTTCTTTCTACACACTCCTTAATCCCCATACCTTCAACTCACCTATCATCATATACAACGCCTAATCAGAACCTTTCCCGTCTACTCAGACACGCAACGTTTTTTATATA
>NZ_VEBF01000186.1 GCF_007676705.1 Paenibacillus xylanexedens | reverse complement strand
GTTGATGCGAGAAGGGCATTTTGAGTGGGAATGTTGTTGGGTGTGGATGGAGGGGGTGTGTAGGCGGGATGATTGGTGTGTGGTGATAAGGTAGTGGTTTTTGAGGAAGAATTTGAATGAAGTTGAGGATATGGTTTTGGAGAATGTGATTTGGTTGAGGGAGTAGACAAGGGAGAGGGGTATGGAGGAGATGTGTGGAAGTCAGTGGATAGTGGAGCGATTTGGGTTGTGGAGGGAGAGTTTGAGATAGGGTAGGGGTAAATGGGATAAGGTGATGAGGTGTTTGGTGTTGAATGTGA
>NZ_VEBF01000185.1 GCF_007676705.1 Paenibacillus xylanexedens | reverse complement strand
CCCGCTACCAATCTCGCTCAAAAATAACACCAACACCTCCATCCCTCACCTCCACTCCTTCTTCCCTCCATACCCCACAATCCACCACCAATCCAACAAACACATCCATACACTACACAATACTTGTCCCATCACTCCTGCCAACCTCAATCCACCTACCCGCCAACTCCTTACTCATCGCAACTATCAACAAATTATTCTCCCACCTGATCTCAAACCCAAAATCCATAACAAACATACCGTCTTTCTTTACTTCTTCCCTTGCCACTCTTCACACTCCCCTGCCACTACACCTCACT
>NZ_VEBF01000184.1 GCF_007676705.1 Paenibacillus xylanexedens | reverse complement strand
ATTTTGGGGGGGAAATTGTAGGCAAGATAGGTGGATTTGGAGTTTTAGCGGTTGGGGTGATGTTTGAGGGAAGATGGGATGAAAGGGATTGGGATCGGGAAGGTGGGGATGGAATTGAAAGTGATGGTTATGGTAAGGGAAGATGAAAGCTTGGTTGGGGGGTTGAGGTGGATATTGTTGTAAGTGAGGGAAGAGGTTGGTGGAAGGTTGTGGATTGTGAGGAGGATGTTGTGGGATGAGGTAAGGAGAAATGATATATTGTGGAGGAATTGTTTTGAGGTAATGGAGTTGTTTTTGGAA
>NZ_VEBF01000017.1 GCF_007676705.1 Paenibacillus xylanexedens | reverse complement strand
TGAGGTCATGGGCAGTTTGGTGGGGTTTGTGAGGGGGAGTGTATGTAGAGTGGGGAGGGGAAGTGGTGGGAAGTAAATATAAGGGTTGGGGTGGTTGGGGGAGTTAAGGGAAGATGTGAGGAGAGGAGGTGAGGAGAAGGATGGAGGAGGTGTGTGGTGTGTGGGGAAGGAAAGATAGATGTGTGTAGGGATGAGAGGGATGTGAAGAGGTGGTAAGGTTGTTGGGGTTGGTTGGAATTAAAGGAGATAGTGGAGTGGTTGTGGGGGTGGGGGTGAATTGGTTTGAGTTTGAGTGTTGGGAGGGTAGTGGGGAGGGGGAGTGGTTAATGTGTTAAGTTGGGGAGGAAGGGTATGGAAAGGGGTAAGAGGTAGGAGTGATGGTTTAGGGGGTGGAGTAGGAGGGTATGTAATGGTGTTTGGTGGGGAGGGTTTGGGGGGTGAGGGTGAGTTAGAGGGGAGAGAGTGGGGTTGGGGAGTGGTGTTGGTGGAGATATGTAGGGATTTGAGGGGTAGAGGTGGAATTGGAGTGTGGTGTTGTGGAGTGAAGTGAGGGAGTTTGGAGTGGGATGGGGGGTTGAGGGGGGGGATTAAAGAGGAGAGTTAAATGAGGGGGTGGGGGGGGTTTAGGGGGAATAATTGGGGAGAAGGGTTGGGGGGTAGGTATTAGGGGGGGTGGTGGGAGGTAGTTAGGGGGGGGTTTGTTGTGAGGTAGGGTGAGGTTGAGAGGAGTTAGTGTGGGAAGGGTTGTTGGGTGGGAAGAGAGGTTTAGGATGGGAAAAGGTTGATGAGTGAGGGGGGATTGGTGGGTGAGGGTTTGGGGGATTGGGGAAGATTGGGTAGTGGTGGGTGGGGTAGGAGTGTGGGGGGTGTGTGAGTGGGAGTGTGGGGGATGAGGGTGTGAGGTGGGGTAGGGATGGTGGGGTTGGTGAGGGGTTAGGTGAGGAAGTAGGTAATGGGGGGGAGGGGGATGGGGAAGTGAGAGATTGGTGGGTGTTTGGAGTTTTGTTGAGGGGAAGAAAAGAAGTATTGGGTATTAGGTAGGGTTTGGGGTAGTTGTGGGAAAGTTGAGGGGAGGTTGGGTAGGTGTTAGTGAGGGGTGGGGGGGTAAGTATGAGAGAAGGAAGGTTGTGATGAAGTGGGGTGGAGTTGGATGTATTAGGGATGGGGGGAGGGTTGGTGGTGAGGGAGGATGAAAGTGTGGAATAAAGTATTGAAAAGAGGGATAAGGTGATTTTGAATGTGAGGAGATTAAAAATGTGATTTGTGGTGGAGTGGATTGAAGGGAAGGGTTGTTTGGAAGTTTGGGGTTGATTGTGGAAGGAGAATGTTTA
>NZ_VEBF01000183.1 GCF_007676705.1 Paenibacillus xylanexedens | reverse complement strand
TCAGAGTAGTTTGATGTTTAGTTGGGAAGGAAGTGGAGAGATCGTTACGAAGGGAGAGTAGATTTAAGGTGTTGGGATTAGGAAGGAGGAGGATTGGTGGAATGATGAGGAGTAATGCAGGGAAAGCGAGTAGTATGGGTTTGGAATGGGTAATGATAGGAAGTGGTGTGAGTAAGAAAGGGGTTGGAAGGGGAAGGAGAATGGGATAGATAATCTTTGAGTGGGTTGGTTGGGGTGGAGCTGTGAGATGTTGGTGAAGGTGGAAATTAGGGAAAGAACGGAATGTGAGACTGAAAGGTA
>NZ_VEBF01000182.1 GCF_007676705.1 Paenibacillus xylanexedens | reverse complement strand
CTCCCCATCACTCATCTCGTTTCCATAACCTTCCCCCCCGTCATACAAGATCTCCCTACAACCTCCACATCCCCCTTCCCCCATATCCCACAACTTCTCATCCAATTTCATCATACCCTCCCCACCCACTCCCACTTTTTCATTCCACACTTTCAAAGCTTCTTCATCTTCCCCATATACCCTAACACATACGCCTTCCCCATCCAAACCCATCCACTCTTTCCTCCTCACCAACTCCCATCCCCATCTAACCCTCTCTTCCTTCAACTAATCTCCAATCCACAAGTTCCCCACCATTTC
>NZ_VEBF01000181.1 GCF_007676705.1 Paenibacillus xylanexedens | reverse complement strand
TGGGATTAAAATAGAGATTGAATTTGGTGATTTATGAGGAGAATAGTATGTATAAAGGTGAGGTTATTGGATAGGAATTGAGGTTTTTTTGTGGTAATAAGTAGAGTTGTCGGGTGTGGAAAAAGAGTTGTGTTGATCAGGGAATAGAGGTGATATAAGGAAGTAGTTTTGCTTGAGAGTGTAAATATCGGTTTGGTAAGATGGGAATAATAAATTTTTGAGAAAAGGTATTTTGGGGGTGAAATACAGCGTGGAATGTTGGGGTTTTGGACGGTAAAGGTGAGGAAAGATAAGGAGGAA
>NZ_VEBF01000180.1 GCF_007676705.1 Paenibacillus xylanexedens | reverse complement strand
CCGACTTCCAACTACCAACTCGTCTATCCCATCTACCAAATCAATATCAGCAACAACCTATTACCATTTTCCAACAACACCTTCAAAATAACACTTATCCTCCAACCCAACATATCCACCAACTCATTCACCTTTACCCTATAACTAAACAATCACACAACCTATTATCCTTGATTCAACCATTTCCATCACACCTCCTCTTAACCACTAATCCTTCCTTCTCCCCTCCTCAAATTCCATACCATCTTCATCCAAAACTCCCTTTACACTACCTTAATCATTCTCTCCCAAACCCTCCAC
>NZ_VEBF01000179.1 GCF_007676705.1 Paenibacillus xylanexedens | reverse complement strand
CGGTGTTCTGGGTTGGAAGGAATGTGGAGGCGGGAGAGGAATGGAACCGTTGGACGCTTACGTGTGCAGCAATTGGTGAGAGACTGATTGAGTTTGAGGAGAATATGAAGCTGGTTGGTAAAATTGGAGACAGGTGGGAAGGTGTTGATGAGAGGACTTGGGATTTTGATATTGGGGAGGGTGTAAGTTTGGATAATGGAAATAAGGTAAGGGGAGATGGAGTAAAAAAATGGATTGAAGGGTGGATTGAGGTAAAGGAAAGAGGAGAAGGGAGTGTGGGAGTGGGGTGGATGACTGGTGA
>NZ_VEBF01000178.1 GCF_007676705.1 Paenibacillus xylanexedens | reverse complement strand
ACCAATTTATCACGCCCGATCGCGTCGTCATTACCCCGCATAACATGATCCATCTCCTCCCGATCGCACTTACTATCAACCATACCTACAATTCGGATACCCAATTTCCCACCTTCCCCAACACCCATACCCTCTTTCCCTCCATCCATGATGAACACCCCCCTTCGCACGCCTTTCATATTTTTAATACCCCCCAACAATTTCTCAACACCATCTTTTTCTTTCCCAACCAACATTACTTCTTTTTTACCCAATACACCCAATCTACCCTCTTCTTCCCAACCTTCCAATTCTTTCAAAC
>NZ_VEBF01000177.1 GCF_007676705.1 Paenibacillus xylanexedens | reverse complement strand
GAGTATTGATCGGGGGGAGGGGGGAATGTGAATTTGGTCCAGGGGTGAATGTGAAAGGGTTTGGAAATTTGGTTGGTGGGATGATTGGGATGAAGGTGAATGAGTTTGAAGAGTTGGGTGTGATGTGGTGGGGGGTTATGGTTGATAAGGAGATGGAGATAGACGGGAATGGGGTTGTTCTGAGAGTGAGGAATAGCCTCTATGAGTTGGTGGTTGGTGGGATATTTGGTAGGGAGGGTAGGGTTTTGGTGAAAATGAGGGAAATGACAGAGATGATATAGAGGATAACGTGGAGGGTGAG
>NZ_VEBF01000176.1 GCF_007676705.1 Paenibacillus xylanexedens | reverse complement strand
TGAACCAAGGTGTCATCGAAAATTTTGGACAGATCAAACTCTCTCCCTCCAACTCAAGCTTCATCCACCTTCTACTCAACACACACATCAAACACATCCATCTCATACTCTACCCTATCCACCAATTCACCACATCCATCCACCTTCCAATTCCACAACTCACCTACCATCTACAAATCCTCACCCCCTTTCCCCATCATCTCTCCTCCCAATTCCTTAATCAATTCATCGTTCATATGCTTGATGGCATCAAGTCGGAAACCACCACACTCCAGGGTATCAATGAGCCATTTCCCCCAGTC
>NZ_VEBF01000175.1 GCF_007676705.1 Paenibacillus xylanexedens | reverse complement strand
ACCTAATCATAACTCTTAACCTAATAAAACCACTCAGAATCAAATCCACTCCCTCACGCACCCCTCTTCTCACAACCTTCTCCAACTTCCCTCCAATCAAACCAACCAACAATCCACCCACAACACATCCCTCATAACCCACAACAGCTATCAACCCCAACATATCCACACCTTCTCCTCATCCATCTCCCAACCACAAATTCCTCCATTTCTCCTCATTCACCCTCCAATACCTCTTCAACCACATAATCCCAAACTCTCTTCTCCCCAAGTTCCACTTCATCTTCATCACGCACACAACA
>NZ_VEBF01000174.1 GCF_007676705.1 Paenibacillus xylanexedens | reverse complement strand
ACTGTGATTCTGAAGGGGGGGGAGAATGAACTGATGAATCTGGGGAAAGTGTGGTGAGATGAGAGGGGGGGAGTGAGGGATGTTGTTTTTTGAGAGAGAGGGGAGTGAGTGAAGAATGGTTTTGAAGAATATGGAGTTGAGATTGGTTGAATGGGATTGGAAGGTAGGAAAGTGGTAGGTGTGATTGTATGGGGGGAGGATGATGAAGTTAGGGGAGGGAGGAAAAAATTGAGTGTGATGAAATAAGGGAAAAGGGGAGAAGGTGATGTTAGGGATGAGTGTGGGCTTCTTTAGATATGAAA
>NZ_VEBF01000173.1 GCF_007676705.1 Paenibacillus xylanexedens | reverse complement strand
CAGCATTAATCCAACAGTTCCACACCTTCGAGTCAGTCAACTTCACTTCCTCCTTCCAAAAACTAAACATCCCATCATCATCGTTCACCCTCAACCTAACCAATTACCCCAACAACTAATCCTTCAACCAATCATCTTCCCACATCACCACATCAAAAACATTCTTCCCCTAATCCAACAACTCCTACAACTTCCCCCTAAACAAAAAATCCCTCTTAACTTCCATCCCCTTAATCCTGAAGTCAACACCACTCTACCTCATTTTCCAACCCCTCCTCTCCTTCAAGCCCTTAAAATTCCTCA
>NZ_VEBF01000172.1 GCF_007676705.1 Paenibacillus xylanexedens | reverse complement strand
GAGAGTAATGTGGAAGGGATTAATTGTTGGTGGAGGAGCAGAGAATGAGAGAGGAAGTGTGGGGTGGGGAAGAACGAGGGAGAATCGGAGGTGTGGGGATTGGGGGGGAAGTGTAGGGATGGTTGGGAATAGGAGGGTGGGTTGAGGAGGTTTGAGAGGGGTTAGGGTGTGGGGGAATTGATGAGGTGGAACAAGTAAAAGTTGATAGGTTGGATGGGGAAGATGGAGGATGAAGGATGGTTTGAGGGGAATAGAAAAGGTTGAAGGCAATGGGGGAGAGACGGTCGCGTGGGGTTGATTGTT
>NZ_VEBF01000171.1 GCF_007676705.1 Paenibacillus xylanexedens | reverse complement strand
GATTGGAAAGAAGTAGGGTGGTTGGAATGGAGGTTTTAGGAAATTTAAGTGGATGTAATTGATGAAGAGGTGGGGTATGGTTAGGAAGGGAAATGTGGTGAGTTGGTTGGAGGTTGGAGTTTGGGCAGGGATGTGGAGGAGGAGGTGAATGGTTGAAAGGCTGGATGAAAAGGAGTATGGATTGGGTTGTATAGATGTATTGAGGATGTATGCGAGAAAAATGATGAAGAGAGAAGGAGAGGTTAGAAGATGAAGAGAAGAGTGAATGTGATTTTGGTGAAAGGATGGTTTATGGTATTAATG
>NZ_VEBF01000170.1 GCF_007676705.1 Paenibacillus xylanexedens | reverse complement strand
TATCTCATCCATAATCCCCTCCCCAGTATCGAACACCCTTCCTACCCCCCTTCCCCTCCACCCTTTCCCCTCCTCAACCACAACCTCTTTACAAATAATCTCCTTCATTACCATCCCTATACCAAACGCTATCAACCCCACTACTCTTTCATGACATCCTTTCACCATATCCACCATCATTTTCCACCCCGTCCACACTCCCCACTTCCACACACTTACCAACCTGCCAACCATAATCCCTCATTAACCATTAACGAACCCCTCCATCTCACTGTCACTCCTCCCCACCAACTTACTCTTCACC
>NZ_VEBF01000169.1 GCF_007676705.1 Paenibacillus xylanexedens | reverse complement strand
CACCCCCATCCCCCAACCCCCCTCATCTTCACCCTCTTCAATCTCTACACCCGCAACAACAACCCCCTTTTCCTTCCTCACATACTCCTCACCCACTCCCTTCTCTACAATAACTGCCTCTACCCCCCCCCTCTCCAATTCCACAATCACTTCAGCTATTTTGCCCACAGAAGTGAGCTTTCCTCCCTCCATACCCTCACCCATCCCTTCCTCAATCCAACTCTTCTGTACCCCAACCTCCTTGCCCCAAACATCATCCATCGACTTCAATCCCGCATCTTCACCTTCTCTAACCACTACAGCC
>NZ_VEBF01000168.1 GCF_007676705.1 Paenibacillus xylanexedens | reverse complement strand
GGTTAGGAGAAGGTAAGAGATGAGGAGGGGAAGTCGAGAGGGAGGATATGTTGGATAAGTTGAAGGTTGTGGTTGGGTAAAGGGGAGAAAAATATGGTGGAATTGTTGAGGTGAAATTGGAATGGCGGTGTGTTGTATGTGAAAAGGAAGGTGTAGTCGCTGGGCGTTGATTGAAATTAGCTGTGTGTGGAAGATAACATATGGATGTTGTGTGAATTTAATGGGGTTAGTGAGGAGATTGAATAACAGCTGCTCAAGTGGAAACGGCTGACGAATTACGGTCAATGGGAGATGAGGGTCGGTG
>NZ_VEBF01000167.1 GCF_007676705.1 Paenibacillus xylanexedens | reverse complement strand
AACTCCTTCCACCCTATTCACACCCTCTAACCCAAACCCCCTTCAATCTCCTCCCAACTCATCATACACCCACACTCCTCTCCTTCTGTCATCCACATCACCCCAACATCATACACCACCACCCACCCCACCAACTCATTCAACTACTCCAGCCTTTTCTTATCCTTCCACACCAATCCCTCCTCCAACCTCCTTCCCCCAATCCACACTCCCATCACTTCCTCCTCGATCCCTACTTCACCCCACACAATTTCCTGCCTATTCCCAACCTCTATGATCAACCTTTCATCACATATGCACACTC
>NZ_VEBF01000166.1 GCF_007676705.1 Paenibacillus xylanexedens | reverse complement strand
CAACTCTTCCTCTCCCACTTCAACCTTACTTTCCTCAATCTCACTATCAATGCTCATAATATCTCCATTTTCCAGCAAACACATCCCTCCACCTACTTCTCCCTCACCCCATACATCCCCCACTACAAATCCATCCCACCCACCCCACAACCTACCATCTCTTATCACACCAACTTTTCCCCCCACACCTTTTCCTACAATCACTCCTCTAACCCAAAGCATCTCACGCATACCTCCGGCACCCTTCCGTCCACAATACCCTATCACCAATACCTCCCCTTCTTCAATTTCATCATTCATCATCC
>NZ_VEBF01000165.1 GCF_007676705.1 Paenibacillus xylanexedens | reverse complement strand
TTGGCGGGTTTGGATCTTATAGATTTTGGAGAAATGGGTCGGGTGCAGATTGAGATGGTGAGTGAGGACAGGTAAAGATAGATGGAGATGGAGGTTGTTATGTGTAAAATGGTGAATTTTGTTGAGATAGTGGGAAGGGATGTGTTTGTCGTCGTTGGCGGTAGGTTGGTTGAGTTTGGGGAGGAGGGTGAGGGAGGATTTGGGGAATTTGGTGATGGTAGGGAAAAGTTGGGGAGTTTGGAAATGGTGAAGATGATTGGCGATTAAAGTGGTGAGAGTGAGTTTGTTGGGGTGGGGAATATTGG
>NZ_VEBF01000016.1 GCF_007676705.1 Paenibacillus xylanexedens | reverse complement strand
TAACAAGGTAGCCGTATCGGAAGGTGCGGCTGGATCACCTCCTTTCTATGGAGAATCGTTTCCCGAGTGGAAACATTCAAATATGCAGCTTAACTGCAAAACCTAGCCAGGTCGGCTAGTTACTCACTCGTTGCTCAGTTTTGAGAGCTCAAACTCTCAAACGTTTGGTGGCGATAGCGAAGGGGTTCCACACGTTCCCATCCCGAACACGACCGTTAAGCCCTTCAGCGTCAATGGTACTTGGACCGCAGGGTCCTGGGAGAGTAGAACGCCGCCAAGCGTAACCCATTTTGGGTTCAAATAGTATATATAATGTGGGCCCTTAGCTCAGTTGGTTAGAGCGCACCTCTGATAAGGGTGAGGCCGGTGGTTCGAGTCCACCAGGGCCCACCATCTACACCTTTTAATTTCATATGGGGCCATAGCTCAGCTGGGAGAGCGCCTGCCTTGCAAGCAGGAGGTCAGCGGTTCGATCCCGCTTGGCTCCACCAAAAATGCTTTACAAGTTTGTTCTTTGAAAACTAGATATCGAAACGAAAGTAAATGCGAATTAGAACATTCCTTTTTAGCTGAACTTGTGTTAAACAAGTTTCAATAAAAACGGTAGATTGCACGTACGATGGTTTTGGGTGGGAGCGACTTTTGGCTTTGCGCAAGCAAAACAAGGGAAGCGAGCGGCCAATACCGGAGCACGAGGTTAAGCTACTAAGAGCACACGGAGGATGCCTAGGCGCTAGGAGCCGATGAAGGACGTGGCGAACAACGAAACTGCCTCGGGGAGCTGTAAGCAAGCTTTGATCCGGGGGTGTCCGAATGGGGAAACCCAGCTGGGGTAATTTCCAGTTACTCATAACTGAATACATAGGTTATGCAGAGGCATACCAGGGGAACTGAAACATCTAAGTACCCTGAGGAAGAGAAAACAATAGTGATTCCGTCAGTAGCGGCGAGCGAACGCGGAGAAGCCCAAACCAGAGAGCTTGCTCTTTGGGGTTGTGGGACGTCTCACATGGAGTTACAAAGGAACCGGTTAAGCGAAGAGGTCTGGAAAGGCCCGCCAAAGAAGGTAAAAGCCCTGTAATTGAAAGTCTGTTCCCTCCGAGACGGATCCCGAGTAGTGCGGGGCACGTGAAACCCCGTATGAATCCGGCAGGACCATCTGCCAAGGCTAAATACTTCCTAGCGACCGATAGTGAAGCAGTACCGTGAGGGAAAGGTGAAAAGCACCCCGGAAGGGGAGTGAAATAGAACCTGAAACCGTGTGCTTACAAAAAGTCAGAGCCCGTTTTAGGGGTGATGGCGTGCCTTTTGTAGAATGAACCGGCGAGTTACGTTCCCGTGCAAGGTTAAGGTGAAGAGCCGGAGCCGCAGCGAAAGCGAGTCTGAATAGGGCGACTTAGTACGTGGACGTAGACCCGAAACCGGGTGATCTACCCCTGTCCAGGGTGAAGGTGCGGTAACACGCACTGGAGGCCCGAACCCACGCATGTTGAAAAATGCGGGGATGAGGTGGGGGTAGCGGAGAAATTCCAATCGAACTCGGAGATAGCTGGTTCTCCCCGAAATAGCTTTAGGGCTAGCCTCGGAAAACAGAGTCGTGGAGGTAGAGCACTGATTGGGTGCGGGGCCCGCAAGGGTTACCAAGCTCAGTCAAACTCCGAATGCCATAGACTTACTTCCGGGAGTCAGACAGTGAGTGCTAAGATCCATTGTCAAAAGGGAAACAGCCCAGACCATCAGCTAAGGTCCCCAAGTGTGTGTTAAGTGGGAAAGGATGTGGAGTTGCACAGACAACCAGGATGTTGGCTTAGAAGCAGCCACCATTGAAAGAGTGCGTAATAGCTCACTGGTCGAGTGACTCTGCGCCGAAAATGTAACGGGGCTAAACACACCACCGAAGCTATGGCTTGATGCTTTGCATCAGGGGTAGGGGAGCGTTGTATAAGGGTTGAAGGTGTACCGTAAGGAGCGCTGGACATTATACAAGTGAGAATGCCGGTATGAGTAACGAAAAGATCAGTGAGAATCTGATCCGCCGAAAGCCTAAGGGTTCCTGAGGAAGGCTCGTCCGCTCAGGGTAAGTCGGGACCTAAGGCGAGGCCGAAAGGCGTAGTCGAAGGACAACAGGTCGAAATTCCTGTACCACCGTAAGCCGTTATGAGCAATGGGGGGACGCAGTAGGGTAGTGACGCGGACTGATGGATGTCTGTCCAAGCAGTAAGGCTGATGTGTAGGCAAATCCGCACATCATTAAGGCTGAGCTGTGATGGGGAGTGAAAATTACAGTAGCGAAGGTCATGATCTCACACTGCCAAGAAAAGCCTCTAGCCAGGTGATGGTGCCCGTACCGCAAACCGACACAGGTAGGCGAGAAGAGTATTCTAAGGCGCGCGGAAGAACTCTCGTTAAGGAACTCGGCAAAATGACCCCGTAACTTCGGGAGAAGGGGTGCCCCGGTAGTGTGAATAGCACGAGGGGGCCGCAGTGAAAAGGCCCAAGCGACTGTTTAGCAAAAACACAGGTCTGTGCGAAGCCGTAAGGCGAAGTATACGGGCTGACGCCTGCCCGGTGCTGGAAGGTTAAGGGGAGTGGTTAGGGA
>NZ_VEBF01000164.1 GCF_007676705.1 Paenibacillus xylanexedens | reverse complement strand
GTGGAGAGATGTTAAAGATTGAATATAGTGGGGTTGAGGAGGAGAAGGATAGGTGGGGTGAGTTTGGGAAAGGGTTGGGTGGTGGGGGATTGAAGGCATTTATGTCGGAGGGGGGTGGAGAAGGGGAAGAGATTTTTGGGAGAGGTGATGAGGGTAGACTGGTGGAGGGGATGGATGAAATTGGAAAATTAAATGGTGTGCTGGGAGTTGATGGAGAGGAGGAAGGGATGGTTGGGGAACTGGGGATTAAAAGAATTGGGGGGGGAAAGAGGGAAGCGATGGACTACGTGCAGTCAGGTGCTGTG
>NZ_VEBF01000163.1 GCF_007676705.1 Paenibacillus xylanexedens | reverse complement strand
ATCATCAGCACCGTCTACCTCTTCCTCCTCATTTCATCAGAACCTCTTACCCTCACTTTCTATCCACTCTTCAAATCAATTGCCGATCTCACCCCATCACATTCCTACACCCCAAATCTCACACTTCCACCCACCTTCAACCCCCCATTAACTTCTTCCAGCCTCCTCCTTTCACCAACAACCATTTCCTTCCCCAACTCATCCACACAACCCCCTCCAATCTTCATACCCATAATACTTACATTCTCTCCCTCTACCCCCTCTACCCCTTCAAATCCTTCCACCAACCCTTTCTACCCTCAATC
>NZ_VEBF01000162.1 GCF_007676705.1 Paenibacillus xylanexedens | reverse complement strand
GGGTTGAATTTGGCGGTGGGGTTGTTAGCGTGGGGTGGGTAATGAGTAGTAAAATGTGGGGGTTAGAAAGTAGGGGAATGGGAGGGATTTTGTGGGTTGGGTGGGTAGTGTTGAGAGTGGTGCTTGGGATGTATGGGTTGAGGAGTATTGTGATGTGTAAAGGAAAAGGAGGGGAAATAGGGATTGGTGGGGGGGTGGTTTATTTTTTTATGGGGGGGATTTGGTTTACGTTATATGAATATCAATTGAAGCTCTTCGAAGGTAATGCTGGAAGGCACGTGTTAAGCTGGCTCCACTTTGATTTGT
>NZ_VEBF01000161.1 GCF_007676705.1 Paenibacillus xylanexedens | reverse complement strand
GTGATGAGTGTTGAGCTGGTGGAAAAGATGATTAGGGAGTTTTGGGGAGGGAGTTTTATAGAAAATGGGGGGATAATAGATTTGGTGTTGGAAGAAGTCAGGAATTTGGGTAGTGAATGATAGATGATGGTAAGAGAGGAGATAGAAGAGGATATGTGTGGGGGTATGTTGATGGGGTGTAGGAATGGGTTGGATGGGATAATGGTTGATGTGATGTTGTTGTTGAGGTGAGAAAGAGAGATAGAGGTGTTGGTTAGATTGTTGATATGGGAGATAGGGAATTAATGGATGGCGAAGGTGAGGTTG
>NZ_VEBF01000160.1 GCF_007676705.1 Paenibacillus xylanexedens | reverse complement strand
GAGGTAAAAAGGAATGTTGTAATTGGGATTTAGTTTGGTTTGGATATGTAGTTTTGAAAGAAGAAGGGAAATAGATGAAATTGTTTGGTGGAGGGAAGGGGGATGGAAGGGGTGAGGTGGTGGTTGGAAGGGAGGGGGTGTGGGAGGTGAGGTATGGGGGGATAGAGTGGTGTATTTGTTGTTTGATATTAGTATGGGGGGTGGTGGAGTGGAAGCAGGGGGGTGAGGGTTATGAGAGGTGGGGTGTAAGCAAGTGAGGTAAGGGGGGTTATGAAATCTGGAAAAAAAATACGGGCAAAGGGGTTT
>NZ_VEBF01000159.1 GCF_007676705.1 Paenibacillus xylanexedens | reverse complement strand
TTCTCCCCTCTTCCCATCACGCACCGAATAACCCTATCGCGCCCACCGACCACCCTCCTGAACCATCAAAATCTCCACTCCCCCACCATCCCCCTCGATATCTCCCACATCAAGTCCCTCCCCATCACCCACACCACCAATGCTTCCCCCTCCACCACTCTCCCCAGGCATCAGATCTGTGCACCTCTAAAGCACCCTACCCTCATCATCAATCCTACCCCAACCATAGATAATCTCCTCTTTCCCGTCTCCATCCACATCCCCCACACTCAAATACTGCACACCTTCACTCCTAATGCACCCCTACT
>NZ_VEBF01000158.1 GCF_007676705.1 Paenibacillus xylanexedens | reverse complement strand
ATCCAGCAAGTGGTAGAAAATTGGATGTTAGGGAAGAGGTGAAGTGGGATGTGGTTTGGAGGACAGACGAAAAAAGAGTTAAGGATGATGGAGAGGGAACCGTGGTGGGAAAAGGGGGAACTTTGAGCGCTGATGGGTATGCTTGGTGGGGTGGAGTTATGGAATAAAAAAGTGATGTTGGATATTTGGAGGGAGAATGCGGGGATTGCAAGAGGGGGATAGTGTGTGGTTAAAAAGGATTTTGAAGTGGATAGGGAATTAGTGGTCGGGAAAAAAATGGGGCTGAAAAAGAAGAATGTATATATTGT
>NZ_VEBF01000157.1 GCF_007676705.1 Paenibacillus xylanexedens | reverse complement strand
GTGGAAAGAAGGATGAGTTTTGTTATGGGACGGAGGTAGAAGTGTGATTTGGTTATTTTGAACTGTAACCTTGATGTGTTTATGAAGGTGAGGAGTGAAAGTTGGTTTTGGTGGTTTTAGGGTAATAACGGTGTTGTGGAGGGTGATGTGTAGAGGAGTTGGTAGTGTGATTGGTTTGGGAGGAATAGGAGAGATATGTCGGAGGTGCTATGTTGTGAGGTTATATTAGGAAAGGTAGCAAAGGAGTTCTGGGGGGGATTTCGATTGACGAGGTTGTTTGTGGGTCATGATAGGTTTAGATGTCGAGA
>NZ_VEBF01000156.1 GCF_007676705.1 Paenibacillus xylanexedens | reverse complement strand
GGAGGGGGGTAGGTGGGTTTTGGGGGGGGAAGAGATATAGGGATTTGGAATTGGGTAGGTGGTGTGATGTGGAGTTGATGGGAAGTTGAGAGGTAGACGGAATAGGGAGGGATTTTGTGGAAAACACTCATTGTTTTGCCGATATTGTCGGATGTGTTGTGGGGAGTATTTAGATTAGGGAAGGGAGTGAGAAGGAGGACAGAGAGTTGGTGATGAGGGGTGTGAGGGGTTAGGGTGTGGGGGTGGGGGAGGTTGGGTACGTGAAAGGGAAGATAGTGCGATGCAGGGGATTGGGGTGTTAGGTTTAT
>NZ_VEBF01000155.1 GCF_007676705.1 Paenibacillus xylanexedens | reverse complement strand
GGAGATGGAGAAAGAGGAACAGGTTCGTGTTGGGGAGGAATATGTGGAAAGTTTTCGGGGTTCGGTGAAGGAGATTGTGGTGAATGCAACGATGTATGATGGGAAGGGGGATGAGGTTAGTGGTGATAAATTGAAAGAAAAAGAGGCGAATGAAAATAACGAGTAGAATACAATTGGCTAGATGATATATGTTAATTTAAAGATAACACAAATTAGTATAAATGAATGAACTAAGTAAAGTATGTGTAAGACGTAGTGAATTGAAAAGATGGCTAGGAAAGGAAGGAGGAATTAATGATGAGTATTGAA
>NZ_VEBF01000015.1 GCF_007676705.1 Paenibacillus xylanexedens | reverse complement strand
TTCAATGGTAGAACTTTAGCCTTCCAAGCTAATAGCGTGGGTTCGATTCCCATCACCCGCTTATAATATTGTGAAAGAAAGAGATGGTACTCACCGTCTCTTTCTTTTTTTGCATTCATAGGTATATAGCGATTGTAGTATGCGAAGATCACAGATTATATGGTCCCACTAGCATGTACCAGCATTTATCCCATTCTCACGTTAGACTCCCCTCTCATCTCTCTTAGTAATTGTGGAGAGCTCTCCAATGAAGCAGATCTAATACATTTTACAACAATGAATTTCCGCTTCTTTATCACATTTTTATAAAACGCTTACAAAAATAGCTTGCGTAAATCATCAGCCTGTAATACCATATCAATTAAGCGCTTAACCTTTAGGGGTAAGGCGCTTAAACTTAACTTAGATTAAGCGCTTAACCCGTAAAGGAAAGGAAGGCGATCAATTCATGGCAACAATTCGATTAACGATGGCTCAGGCCTTGCTTCGATACCTGGATCAGCAATATATCTCGGTTGACGGGGTGGAAACCAAGTTTGTGAAAGGGATCATCGGCATCTTTGGACATGGCAACGTAACTGGCATTGGAGAAGCGTTGGAGCGGAGTTCGGGAAGCCTGACGTATATGCAAGGGAAGAACGAACAAGGTATGGTGCATACGGCAGCGGCCTATGCCAAACAGAAGAACCGCAGACAGATCTATGCATGTACAACATCCATTGGTCCTGGTGCTTTAAATATGATTACAGCAGCGGCTACCGCAACGGTGAACCGGATTCCGGTTTTATTGCTTCCTGGAGATAACTTTGCTACACGGGAACCGGACCCGGTACTGCAGCAGTTGGAAGTGAGCAGTGATTATACAATCTCAGCCACTGATCCATTCAAAGCCGTCAGTAAATACTGGGATCGCATCGTTCGTCCTGAACAGTTGATGATTGCTGCTACACAGGCCATGCGTGTGCTTACCGACCCGGCAGAGACGGGAGCTGTTACGCTAGCACTGCCGCAGGATGTGCAGGCAGAGGCGTACGATTATCCTGAATCGTTCTTCGCCCGCAAAGTACACTATCTGGACCGTCGCCCCCCGGTACAGGCAGCCATTGAACGGGCAACGCAGCAGATTGCCCGAGGCAGAAAGCCGCTACTCGTTGCAGGTGGCGGTGTGTTGTACTCTGAGGCATCAGCCCAGCTCGTGGAGTTCGCCGAGGCATTTGGCATTCCGATCGCCGAGACGCAGGCGGGCAAGAGTGCAGTCTCTTGGGACCACCGACTGAATGTGGGGGCCATCGGGGTTACCGGCTCTCTGGCAGCCAATAGGCTGGCGAGTGAAGCGGATGTGGTGATCGGCGTCGGTACACGGTTCTCGGATTTTACGACGGCGTCCCGCTCTGCTTTTCAGCATCCGGAAGTGTCATTCATTAACATCAACCTGAACGGCATGGATGCTGCCAAGCTTGGTGGTGAGGCAATTCTTGCAGATGCACGCGAAGGGCTACAAGCTTTACAAAAGGAATTGCAGCAAAGACAATACCGCAGTGCCTATGGTGCATCTGAAGTCGCTGATCTCCGTGCGGAGTGGAATGCAGAAGTAGATCGACTGTATGCAGCTAAACATGAAGCAGGGCTGGCACAGACTACAGCAGTTGGCGTGGTTAACCGGACCATTGATCCATCTTCCGTCATCGTGTGTGCGGCAGGCAGTCTGCCAGGTGATCTGCATCGTCTGTGGCGTGCGTCTGAACCAAAGACATACCACATGGAGTATGGGTTCTCCTGTATGGGGTACGAGGTAAGCGGAGCGTTCGGAGCAGCACTTGCCGAGCCGGATCGTGAAGTGTACGCCATGGTAGGAGATGGCAGTTATCTGATGCTGCATTCGGAGTTTGTGACCAGTTTGCAGGAACAGAAGAAGATGACTGTCCTATTATTCAACAACAATGGATTCCAGTGTATTCATAATTTGCAGCGGGAACATGGAAGTGACGGGTTCGGCAATGAGTTCCGTTATCGGGAGTCAGAAAGCGGACGATTGACCGGGGACTACATGCCAATGGACTTCGCAGCTCACGCCCGAAGCATGGGAGCCAAATCCTATAGAGCGGAAACGGCAGAACAGCTGGAACAAGCAATCCGAGATGCGAAGAACGAAACGGTGAGTACGTTGATTGAGATCCCGGTCGTGCCTGGAACCAACGCAGGTGGATACGAGTCGTGGTGGAATGTAGGTGTGCCAGAAGTATCTGCCGAGGAAAAGGTAGTTCATGCACATCACAGCATGCAAGCCAACCGTGCTAAAGCAAGACTTATTTAATCCAATTTAATAGAGTTTCCCTTCTAAAATGTAGCCTTATCTGAACTCCCCCACGATATAAGATCAGTGGACGTATTTATCTATATATTGAAAATATGAGTACTACATTCCGATTGAACCACAATGTTGAACGACAAAGGAGACGTGGAGCAATGAGCAAGCTGCCATTCCAGCTTGGGATTCATCCGATCAATTGGGTCGGTGAAGATGTGAAGGAGCATGGCGATGCGACAACGTGTGCACAGATTCTGGATGACATTCAGCGTCTTGGGCTGACGGGTACTGAGATGGGACGTAAGTATCCAACCGATCCCGCCATACTGCGTGAAGAACTGAGTAAGAGGAATATCAATCTGGTCTCCCAGTGGAAATCGGTACTGTTCTCCGATCCGGCGTATCGTCAGTCGGAGTTGGACAGTTATCGCAGACATGCGGAATTTCTACAATCCATGGGCAGTAAGGTGATCAGTACGGCGGAGGTAGGCGGGTCACTTCATTTTGATCCAAGACGGACACCGAATGAAAAAGAAGTGCTCAGACTCAGCGAATCCGAATGGCATATCCTCGCTGAAGGATTGAATGAAGCAGGAGCCATTGCCCGGGAACACGGGTTGAAGCTCACATACCATCATCATGGAGGCACGGTGGTAGAACAACCGGATGAGATCGACCGACTAATGGAGCTGACCGATCCCTCTCTCGTGTATCTGCTCTATGATACAGGTCATGCCTACTATGGCGGAGCAGATCCGCTTGAACTGCTGCGTAAACATTATGACCGGATCGCTTATATCCATCTGAAAGATATCCGCCCACATGTGCTGGATGAAGCACGCGCGGAGCAGTCTGATTTTGTCGGCTGTATTCGTAGAGGAGTATTCACTGTACCAGGAGATGGATGCATTGATTTTGCTCCCATTCTTCAGGAACTGATTACACGAGGGTACGATGGTTGGGCGATGCTTGAGGGAGAACAGGACCCTGCAATTCATAACCCGTATGAGTATGCGAAGCGATCTTTGAACTATATGGAGTCGTTATACCAACACAGCTGATTCGTTCAGCATTGCAATTAGGATTGGAAAATAAAACTGACCTACTCTAGCCGTTTGCGAGTCCTCACGATGGAATGAGTAACGAGTCTAGATATCCATATAAACCATGTTAAATCTCAACACAGAAAGGGGCTCACATGCAATGACCTATGTATCCTTTCCAGAATCAAGGAAGAAGGATTTCACCGCGATTGGCCGTCTGTGTATCGACTTGAATGCCAATGAGATCAATCGCCCGATGGAAGAGACGATGACGTTCACGAAATATGTGGGTGGCTCTCCGGCCAATATTACGATTGGCATGTCCAGACTGGGTATGGAGACAGCTTTTATCGGCAAAATCGCGGGTGACCAGATGGGCAGATTCATCCAGAGTTATTTGGAGAAGAACGGCATCGACACATCGAATGTGGTGACAGATGACACCGGGGCGGTGACAGGGCTTGCTTTTACCGAAATCAAGAGCCCAACCGATTGCAGTATCCTGATGTACCGGGACAATGTAGCTGATCTGTTATTACAGGCGCAAGAGGTACAAGAGCAATTAATTGCCGACTCCAAAGTACTGCTAATCTCAGGCACGGCTCTCGCGCAGAGTCCATCCCGTGAAGCCGTATTACAGGCACTAACGTATGCGAAAAAGCATGGCACAGTTATTGTGTTTGATCTGGATTATCGCCCATACACATGGACATCAGATGAAGAGACAGCGGTCTATTACAACCTCGCAGCCGAGAAATGCGATATCATTCTGGGCACACGTGAAGAGTTCGACATGATGGAGACATTCGACCACAATCCGGATCATAGCGATCAGGTAACTGCACAGAAATGGTTTGATTTCTCAGCCAACATCGTTGTAATCAAACACGGCAAGGAAGGGTCCATTGCTTATACGCGTGAAGGGCTTTCTCACCGTGCTGACAGCTACCCGGCAAAAGTGGTCAAGACGTTCGGTGCAGGCGATTCCTATGCGGCAGGGTTCCTGTATGGATTGATGCAGGGCTGGACGATTGAGCGCAGTATGGCGTACGGTAGTGGCGCTGCAAGTATCGTCATTTCGAGCCACAGCTGTTCGGATGCGATGCCAACGGTGGAACAGGTGAATGATTACATCGAACGTTGCAATCGGGGCGAGATTACTGTGTCCTGAAGCACGTTGCAATACTTTGAACAACGTACTCATACAGATCTATAACAATGAACATGTTGAACATAAGCGATCACACATAAGCGAAGGGAGATAGGGCTATGGGAAAAGGGATTTCTGAAGCGTCTGCAACAGCGACAATGGTACAAAATTGGATCGGAGGTGCCTGGGTAACCCCATCGGCAACTCGTACGGAGCCGGTTGTGAATCCGGCTACAGAAGAGGTTATTGCACACGTGCCACTGTCTGAACAAGCGGACGTGGATCTGGCCGTACAGACGGCACGGGAAGCATTCAAGTCTTGGAGCAGCACACCGGTTCCACGCCGTGCACGTATTCTGTTCCGCTACCAGCAGCTGCTAGTGGAGCATTGGGAAGAGCTAGCTCGTTTGGTGACGCTGGAGAACGGTAAAAGCTACGCCGAAGCGTACGGTGAAGTATTGCGTGGCATTGAATGCGTCGAATTCGCGGCAGGTGCCCCGAATCTGATGATGGGCAAACAACTGCCGGACATCGCGACAGGACTGGAGTCGGGTATGTACCGGTACCCAATCGGCGTAATTGGGGGTATTACCCCGTTCAACTTCCCGATGATGGTCCCTTGCTGGATGTTCCCGCTGGCTATTGCGTGTGGTAACACCTTTGTTCTGAAGCCGTCCGAGCGTACACCGCTGCTGGCAGGCCGCTTGGCAGAGCTGTTCAAGGAAGCAGGGCTTCCGGACGGCGTGCTCAACATCGTTCACGGTGCGCATGATGTCGTGAACGGTCTGCTAGAACATAAGGATGTTCAAGCGATCTCTTTTGTCGGCTCACAGCCTGTGGCTGAATATGTCTACACCACTGCATCCAAGCATGGCAAACGGGTACAGGCACTCGCGGGTGCCAAAAACCACTCGATCGTTATGCCGGACGCCGATCTGGATCTGACGGTGAAAGAGATTACGAGTGCAGCTTTTGGTTCAGCAGGAGAACGTTGCATGGCCTGTTCGGTTGTTGTAGCTGTGGGCGATGTAGCTGACACACTCGTACAAAAGCTGGTGGAAGCAGCAGACCGCATTACCATTGGTAACGGTATGGATGATGGCGTGTTCCTCGGTCCCGTAATCCGTGGACCACATAAGGAGCGTACACTCCGTTACATTGAAGCCGGAGAGCAGGAAGGCGCGGCTTTGATCCGGGATGGACGTAAGGATCAAGCGACAGGGGAATCCGGTTATTTTGTAGGGCCGACAGTATTCGACCAAGTGCAGAGTAATATGAAAATCTGGCAGGATGAGATCTTTGCTCCCGTACTCTCAGTGGCAAGAGTGTCTACGCTAGAAGAAGCTGTGGAGCTTGCGAACCGTTCCGACTTTGGTAATGGTGCGTGTCTGTTCACCCGCAGTGGGGCGAGTATGCGTCAATTCCGTGAAACAATTGATGCGGGCATGTTGGGGATTAACCTGGGCGTACCTGCGCCAATGGCATTCTTCCCGTTTTCCGGCTGGAAGAAGTCCTTCTACGGTGATCTGCATGCCAATGGCACGGATGGTGTTGAGTTCTACACTCGCAAGAAGATGGTAACGGCACGCTGGTAACAACCAGAGCATAACTCGGGCTAAGGGGAACGCCCAGCCCACATGGACGCACATAGGGAGGATAACGGAATGGGCAAGGACAAAGTGAGAATTGGCATCATCGGTGCTGGACGGATCGGCAAAATTCATGCAGACAATCTCCTGCGGAACCCGCATGCCGAGATTGTGGGAATCAGTGACTTGTTCGCAGGTCCTGAATTGGAGGCTTGGGCCTCCAGACGCGGCATCCCGGTTGTAACGACAGACAGCAGCCAGTTGATCTCGATGCCTAATGTAGATGCTGTGCTGATCTGTTCTTCAACAGATACACATGTACCTCTGATCGAACAGGCCGCCCAGGCGGGCAAACACATCTTCTGTGAGAAACCGGTCAGTATGGATCTAGCACAAACTCAAGCGGCTGTGGCGGCGGTTCAGAAGGCTGGCGTCAAGCTGCAAATCGGATTTAACCGTCGCTTCGATCACAACTTCAGACGGGTACGGGCACATGTGCAGGATGGTACGATTGGTGATCCGCATATTATCAAAATTACTTCTCGCGACCCGAGTCCGCCGCCTGCGGAGTACATCCGGGTGTCTGGCGGGATCTTCATGGACATGATGATCCACGACTTTGACATGGCTCGGTATCTGTCCGGGAGTGAAGTGGAAGAAGTGTACGCTCAGGGAAATGTGCTGATCAATCCGGTCTTTGCAGAACATGGCGATGTGGATACGGCAATTGTTACGATGACCTTTGCTAATGGAGCGATTGGTGTTATTGATAACAGCCGTCAGGCTGTATATGGGTATGATCAGCGTGTCGAAGTATTCGGCTCGAAGGGCAGCGCCACAGCGGCGAACGATCATCCCAATACGGCTGAGATTAGTACAGCAACTGGACTGATGCGCGACAAACCGTTGCACTTTTTCCTGGAACGCTACAATGAAGCGTATGTGCAGGAGACAGCCCTCTTTATCGATGCGATCATCCACGACACACCCGTTATCGTAGATGGTCACGATGCAGTACAGGCAGAACGAATTGCGCTGGCAGCGAAAATGTCCATGGAGCAAGGAAGACCTGTGAAGCTGAGTGAAGTTCCTGGGGTATCATTGGAATCGCAGACGGCAATGCCATAGGTGGATGATTACAGTCACTTTTCCTAATAGTTAAAGCTTTTGTTTTTATAAGTGTCAGGTTGTTGTGGACGACTACAGAAAGGAGTGGATGACAAGATGTCAGAACGTATTGTGAAACCCGTGTCCAACCCGGAGGGAGACGGTACGCTTATAAACGTAACACCGGAATCGGCTGGATGGGAGTATGTTGGCTTTCAGGTAGCGAAGCTGGCGGAGGGGGAGACGCTAACCCGTGAGAGCGGTGATCAGGAACTCTGTGTGGTGCTTCTCAGTGGCTTCGCTAATGTAAATACTCGGGAGAACACATGGGAGAATATCGGGAAAAGAATGAGTGTTTTCGAGAAAATCCCTCCGTATTCGGTCTACGTCTCAACTTCCGATCAAGTGCAGATCACAGCACGTACCGAATTGGAAATCGCTATATGTGTTGCGCCCGGAAAAGGCACGTACCCGGCTCGTCTCATTGCACCCGAAGATGTAGGGGTAGAGGCAAGAGGGTATGGCAATCTGGAACGCCAGATTCATAACATTTTGCCGGAACAAAAAGAAGCGGACAGTTTGCTCGTTGTTGAGGTATTCACACCCGATGGGCATTGGTCTAGTTACCCGCCACATAAGCATGATCGGGACGCACTTCCCGATGAATCTTTGTTGGAAGAAACGTATTATTTCCGTGTACAGCCTGAACAGGGGTTTGCCATTCAGCGGATATACACGGATGATCGTTCTGTGGATGAGACACTTGCAGTGAAGAACGGTGAAGTGGTGCTTGTTCCGGACGGATATCATCCGGTAGGTGCTCCTCCGGGGTATGAAGTCTACTATCTGAACGTGATGGCTGGACCAACCCGGACCTGGAAATTCCATAATGACCCTGATCACGAGTGGTTGATGAAAAAGTAAAACGGTTTATGCTACGCATATTGTGCTGGCTCCAAGTTGCGTATGCAGTCTTCCCCCTGCATAATGAGAAGAGAACAATTATCTATGCGAATCAATTTCATAACTCACTAAAAATGGATTTCTGTAACTAAATATAGACAAATTGAACCATTTTGACCTATATTTAGCCTTGATTGAAGCAGCTAAAGGTATTATGAAATTGATTCATGTATAACGAAACTTATATATAGCACAAATGGGGAAAAAAAATGAAAGCAACTATATACGATATCGCACGCGAGGCGGGTGTATCTATTGCAACCGTCTCACAGGTCATTAATGGCAAAGGCAAGATCAGTGAGAAGCGGCGCGCCGAGATTATGGAGATTATGGAACGCCTTCACTATCAGCCCAGCGCGATCGCAGCCGCACTTACAGGTAAGCAGACATATACATTGGGACTGCTCGTACCGGACATATCCAACCCGTATTTTGCAGAACTCGCCAGAGCGGTGGAGGATCGAAGCCGTCAATTGGGCTACAGCGTGGTCATCTGCAGTACGGATAATAAGGACGAGCGGGTAGAACGTTACCTGAATCTGCTCCAGCAAAAAAGGGTAGATGGCATGATGATCGGAACAGGGATCGATAATGCCGAAATTTTGTCACCCCTATTGCAACAGTCTATCCCTGTCGCTTTGATTGCTCGCCATATGCCCTCACTGTCGGTGCATACAGTCACCATTGACGACTTGCTTGGCGGCACGCTCGCAGCACAGCATCTGCTTGAACTTGGGCATACTCGTGTAGCAGTGCTGTCGGAACCGTCCAAAGTCAGCAGTAGTCAGGAACGTGTACGTGGATTCCGCGAAACATTGAATAAGGCGGGATATACGCTGGAACCGAATCAGATCAGAGAATCGGCGGCTGACCTGAGCTCGGCCAAAAAAGAGGCGCTACTGCTGCTCGGTGAGAACGATCACCCAACAGGCTTGTTCTGCTGTAATGATATTCAGGCCATTGGTGCACTTCAGGCAGCCAAAGAGCTGGGCCTACGCGTGCCAGAGGATGTGTCGATTATCGGATTTGATAATACCATTCTGGCTTCGGTAACCAGTCCACCGCTTACGACTGTTGCCCAGCCGATTGAAGATCTGGGACATCGCGCTGTAGATCTGTTGATTGAAGAGCTTAAGGAAGAGCGGAAAGAGCCACAGAAAATTGTGCTGAAGCCTGAGCTGGTCATCAGAGAATCAGCAGGCCGAGTATTGGGCTGAAAACAATGACACTTCCAGGTACTCTGACCAGCCGTGAGACTAAGCATATATGTGCCATATTCTTTTATGCAGATACGGGTGCCGTCTCATTTCTCATTCTAATATGTAACGTATGAACATAATCAATAAGCCGCGTTCACCCTATGGGAGAACGCGGCTTATTGATTTATATCTTGAACTTTTTCACTTCTTCAGCGAGCGTATTGGCTTGTTGATCCAGTTCATTGGAGCGTTCCGAGATATTCGTAATGTAATTGAACTGTTCCGAATGAATGGAACTTATGAAGTATATCTTCATTTTTAGATCAAATGAATAAGAAATGACATTGGAACAGAAAGATTGAGATGATATACTGGAATATATCAATAATTACCAATTTATATGTTTTTGTGGATGTAGAGAGGGGATTGGGATGAGTAGACGAATCAAGATGATTATGGGTATCGTCACGATTATTGTTGTTGTAGCTATTGCAGTGCGTATGTATACCTCTGGTCAATATGCTATGTATATCCCCAGCCAATATACGACGTTTCGAGCAGAGGTTACAGATCATATGAGCATGCTGGATCGACTGGATCGACTGACGATTAGGAAAATTTCAAGTGCAGATCCGCATAATGAAGATGATGAAGTGACGATTACAGATCCCAAAGAGATTAGAGATATGCTGAAGCTGTTGAAGGATGTTGAACTTAAAAAAGTGAAGGATATCGATACTGCTCAAAGGAGTCCATATTACTATGAATGGCGACTTACCATTAATAAAGAAGGTCGCTTTACCGATGGATTCGGACTGACGTTTTATAATGAAAAGTCCATCTCAATCTACAGCGAGGCGAAAACGAGAGACCAACTTGAGGACTATGAGATTACCAATGAGTTTAATCTGAATGAGATGGAACGCCTATTTGAGAAGTTGAAGGAGGAGCAAACATGACCAAGACCGACTATCATGTACGTTCGATTGAGGAACAGGATATCCCCTTTCTGTGGGAGATGTTATACGCATCCCTGCATACACGAGAAGGTGATGAACCTCTCCAACTCGAAAGTATACATACGCCTGAGCTATCCAAATACGTTGAAGACTGGGGAAGAGAAGGGGATTTCGGGTATGTTGCGGTAGACCAGCATGGCAAGAGATTAGGTTCAATAACATTACGATTCTATACGGATCAGAATGCGGGATATGGTTATGTGAATGCAGCTACCCCAGAGATGGGGATGGCTGTGATTGAAGATGCACGTGGAATAGGCGTAGGCTCCTTACTGCTTCGGACTGCATTGGATGAAGCCAAACGACGGGGAATTGAAGCAATTTCGCTCAGTGTAGATCCGGATAACGAAGCGATTCGCTTATATAAGCGAATGGGATTTGTGGAGAAAGGCCTATGTGGTACATCGGTAACGATGGTACGTGTGTGCGCTTCAGAATCTTAAGCGATAAGCAAAAGAAAAAGGCGGTTCCTCATCGGAAACGCTCCTTTTTTCTGCTACGTGTAGCATCTACATATTCTCTTTACATTTGCGCAGCAATAATTCAATTTATTTCAACAAAAATGCCAAAGCCTCGTCATACGTTTCCCATTGGAATTCAGTCTGATGTGCTGATTCTTCGGAAATCCGATTTAATTGCATTTTGGCGATCGCACCGCCTACGGCTACACTGGCCCGTTTCATGCCCCACTCTATCAGTAATTTCTGATGCTCCACAATTTTTTCTTTTGTATCCTGGGGGAATGCCTTCTTTCTCATGTCCACGAGCACATCAAACGAATCTCCCAATGGCTCTGCTATTCTCTGAATTTCTTTATTCGTTTGTTCGACATGTTCAGGGGTGACGAGACTTTCCCAGACAATTTCAATAATTGGAAGGAGGAAGAATAGCCAAAAGCCGCCCAGAATAAAATCTAGACGACTTCCATAGCTACAACACGATAATGTAAGATAAATACGTAAGTTTAGAATCCAATCTTCAGACTGTTTCCTTCCGTCGCTACACCTTTGGAAAGGGATATGCTCAACTTTTGTTCTGCTGAGAAACCAAGTGTTTCCCCGTCATGCAATGTAACGTCGTTTTCAACGACATACGTTGTGGTCATGAACATCATCTCGAATACGTCACTTAAGGACTCAGACGATTGTATAATCTCCAGCTCTTCTTTTCCGAAGTTACGTAGTCCGTAAGTATAAGCTGAAGCGCCTACGGCATTTTGGAATAATCCGATGAAAATCCAGAGCGAGACGGGCAACTCATCATGCTTGATTCCGCGGCTGGTCTCAACATATTGGCTGGCTTCAACAACAAGCGGAGCCATATATATTGCGAGTGCGTGGTCCAACTGTAATAACGCACTCGCAGTCTGAGTGAACAGAACATGTCCCTCTATTGCATTTGTTGCGTTCAGAACGGATACGATAATCTGAGACTGGTGCCGTGAGGTGACTTGTTCTGCTTCTCGCCAAAGGATGTTTAGTTTGGCATTCTCCTCAACTTCACGGTCAGGTACAGGCGCGGCAATATGAGCACATACCACCTGCATTCCATTTACCTCAAAAAAGAGATTGCCCTCCTCCGGGCGTTCCTCAATCTCGATATCCCATTCGTTTTTCATGTTCCTGATGAAGAGATCAAAATCACAATCGTCGCGCTCCAACAGGACAAATCCCACGATGGTTTCACTGTAATTCGTCGATTCTACAGCCCCACCTGTGGGTACCTTTTCCTTTTTGTGCCGCCGTAGCTTGTCGAACAATCCCATGACACGTTCTCCTTCCCATCCCAGATTCATTCTGGTCAATGTACACTGCTATTCTCTATTCACTACCTTACCATAAAGGAGTTAAGATGAACCGCAGCAATGCACCAATCGACAGGGATTTACAGGAACAGAACCAGCAACAATGCAATGATCGCAGGTAATCCTTGTTTGATAATGATTGAACGTGAAGCAGTTGCTCCTCCATAGAGAGCCGCGATAATCACGCAAGCCAGGAAGAAAATCTGAATATGCTGTCCAACGGCAGCATCCGGATATACGAGTCCCCAGATCAGACCTGCGGCGAGAAATCCATTGTAAAGGCCTTGGTTGGCCGCGAGGGATTTGGTAGATTTGGCAAACTCGGGCGTGAGATTGAAGGTTTTCATTGTGCGTGGACGAGTCCACATGAACATCTCCATTACCATGATATAGATGTGTTCGACAGCTACAAGAGCTACAAAAATGATACTAATCAAAAGAAACACCTTGCTTTCTAATATGTAATTTATTTACTTGTCCGTCTTAGTATAAATCTTTACACCAAGAACGGGAAGAGCAAATTTAATTTTTAACAATTTAATTGTGTGTTATCAAGTTTCCCATTTTATATAAGCATACGCCGATTGTCGAAAAACCATTCATTGGGTAATAATGAACAATAAAGAAGCGATCCACTAAAAAAGAGAGGAGATCACTATGGGAACTGTGCAATTCGTTTTGTTAGCTGATGATCCATCCACATTTGTGACACGAGTCGTCCCTTTTATCGATATTGAGCTTGCGGGAATTCCGAATGATCGCCATTATGGTCTGCTTCGTCCGGCGGACTCACGCCAGAAAATCTACAAGCGGGGTACACTGATTGCGAATCGCAGGCAGATCAGTATCGTGTCAGAGGAGGAATGTGCTCTTATTGCTGAGAAAATGAACATTCCTGAAGTGCGTCCAGAGTGGCTTGGTGCCAGGTACACTGATTGCGAATCGCAGGCAGATCAGTATCGTGTCAGAGGAGGAATGTGCTCTTATTGCTGAGAAAATGAACATTCCTGAAGTGCGTCCAGAGTGGCTTGGTGCCAATATGCTGGTCCGTGGCATTGATCGATTAACTGAACTGCCTGCTGGAACTCGGCTTCTATTTCCGGACGGGACGGGGTTAATATGCGAAGGGGAGAACCTTCCCTGTGTGCATCCAGGAAAAATGATTGAGCAATTCTACGAACAAGACGGTTTGCGCAAAAAATTCGTGCCAGCTGCTCGCAAAAAACGTGGGATCGTCTGCTCGGTTGAACGGGAAGGGGCAATCCATACAGGAGATACCATCGAAGTCATTCGCCTGTCCTGAATGTTCAGGACAGGTTTTAATTCATTGGCCCTCGGCGCTCGCTATTCGGTTGTTTGGCGTGGATATACTCCTCCGGTGTACTGCCGATAATAGATTTGAAATCTCGGATGAAGTGGGATTGATCATGGTATCCGAGATCTTGAGACATCTTAACCAGATCACAGTGAAGACCCTGCTCCATCCATTCTGCAGCATTTTGCAGACGATACAACTTGATTACGGTTTTGGGTCCGATGCCCACATATTGATTGAACAGGCGCTGGAGCTTTCTTTTATGAATATTCCAATATGAAGATAGATCATCTACTCTCAACATCTCCCGGTTCTGTTCAATCTGTTGCACAATGCTGCTAACCAGCGTCGCTTGGGTATCCTCAACTGGAAGGTGTGCACATAATAGCTGATCGATGTAATTGATTTTATATGCATCATCCCCATCCCCAAGCAGCTGATCTTCCATGGCGCTCGCTGTGACATCAAGAATACTGGATACATTCATCGGTTGTCCGTACAGTGAAGAGACAGGTACCCGGAGGAAGGGATAGAACCCTCCTGGTTTGAACTTGACGCCAAAAACACAACCTTTCCCGCGCACAAAATAGGTGAATTTACGTCCCGATGGGCCGAAGAAAAACGTATTGTTCCGTTCCACAACCAGATTGACACAGGGGTTGGGCACGACATGTTGGGGATACGCTTCAATTCCAGTCAGATCCCATGATACGATCCAGTAGTGTTTAACAAAAGGGCGAAGCACTTCAGAAGGAGCATGGCGTGTCAGTTGATATTTATGTTCACCTTCATTCAGATTCAGCAGACCCATACTGGGTCTGGCACCTTGTTCCGCCTGTTTCATCCGGACAACCCCTCCTGCTCATCTCACATTATTTAGACTCTCTGAACAACAATGCACGTACAGCAAAACGGGGTAGAATGAGTTGCCTGCGCCATCTTGAAGGTTGACTGAGAAGGCGATAGAGCCATTCCAGGTTAAGCTTCTGCCACATCGCAGGAGCACGTTTGGTTTTGCCAGCCACGATATCCAAACTACCTCCTACACCTATGGCTACACGAGCGTTCAACTGGTGGCGATACTTACTAATCCAGTGTTCCGCATGGGGTGCACCCAGAGCTACGATAAGAAAGTCTGGTTGAGCAGTACGAAGCTCTTCCACAATCTGTTGGTCCTCATCTGCCTGGAAATAACCATGGTGTCTACCTTTTACGAGAACTCCGGGGTAACGCTGTGCAATGACCTTTACTGCCTGTTCACTGACGCTTTCCTCTGCTCCCAGCATGTAGAATGACCAGTGTTTCCGATCACCTTCCTCCAATAAACGAAATAGCAGATCACAACCGGTTACCCGTTCAGTTAACTGTCCGCCCCGAAAACGGGATACCATGACAATGCCAGCACCGTCTGCCGTAACCAACCCGGCTTGATCGACAACTTTGCGAAGGGAGGCATTCTTTTGGCAGGACATGACGATCTCGGGATTGCCTGTAATGACATGGAACAGTTCAGTGCTATCTTGATCTATGACTTCACCGAGGATCGCAACAGTCTGATCCATCGTTACATTGGGAAACGGGATACCCATGATATTCGTGGATTGGCTCATCTCTCCATTCCTTTCTAGTTTCATCTTATCATCGTGAGCAGTTACTGTTATTTCATTCCAGTTCAGTATATCTGATCTTCTGAGAAAGCACTATATGGGCACAACCCATTTGGATCATGATATAAACATTCCGGGAGAATTAAAGAGCTTATATTTTCACCTGATGTCGCGTTTTTACTATACGGCCTTTGGGGTATAACGATAGGATAGGAGTGCGAGGCTCGCAGATCGCGTATCCAATACATAAAGGGAGTGAGTGCATGGAACTGAAATATGAATTCTATATCAACGCAGGACTGGAAGACGTGTGGAATGCTCTAATATCACCAGACGGCACCCGGAATAGTTTTTTCGGCAGCGAACTTCGTACCAATTTCCAACCAGGTCAACCGTTTGCTTATGTAGGGCCGGGCAATGATGGTGCGGAGACTGTCCATGTGTATGGAGATATATTAGAATTCGAACCACTGTCCACACTCAGTTATCAGGAGCATCCCGGACCGTCGTACCATGCGAATCATGCCGAGCTTCAATCCAGAGTTGTCTTTCAGTTGGAGACTGTGGGTGAGTGTACGAAGCTGACGCTGATCAATGATCAATTTACAGAAAACCATCCTTCCTTTGCGAGTGCACAGAGCAGCTGGTGGATGATTCTGAGCAGCATCAAAACTTGGGTGGAGACTGGAAAAACGCTGAATTTTGGCTGGTAACTGACAAGAGGCAGTCATGAATGATTTATGTATATTAGAAAAATAAATGAACTACAACAAGAACCGGTGCTAATTTAGCGCTGGTTCTTGTTATTTATACAAAATCAAGACCTTAGCTCTACATTTAGTGTCTGATTATGTCGAAATATATATCATATGACCTAAGAGGAGAAATGAATATGTTTCTTAAACGTACTGAGTCTACCAAACAAATTCGTATAGATACCCATCAAAAATTACTGGAGTATAGTCGCAGACTGGTTGCAAACGCAGAAAAGGGCGATTATGGCGCATGGATCGAAGATGGCATTGAATTTCAGGAAACCGATGAAATCGCCAGTAATATCAAAAAAGCAGTACATATGATGAAAACACAGAATGAAGCCGTGGAAATGCGTCTGAGAATGCTGAACCAGGCCATGAATGTAGGATTATGGGAATCTGAAATCGTTGCAGGCGATCCGTTGGATAGCAATAATATCGTCGCATTTTCGAAAGAATTCCGCCAAATGTTAGGCTTCCATAATGCAAACGATTATCCCAATTCTTTTGCAAGCTGGGCCAAATCCATCTATCCGGAGGACAGACCTCAGTTAGTAGAGGAGATTAAGAAACATGTGAATGACCCCGGTGCAAAGACTGCCTATAACGTAATCAGCCGTATGATTACGAAGAGTGGTGAGATCCGCTGGTTCCGGTGCCTTGGACAAGTCGTTAGAAATCATGCGGGAGTTCCGGTTAAACTTCTGGGTATCATGTTTGACATTCATGAGGAGAAGAGCAAATCCGATGAGCTGGAAGCGCTCGTTACCCGATATGATCTTGTTAACCGCGCCTTGGTCGAGGCCCCGTGGGATATGACCGTTGTTGCTGGAGATGTGGTTAATCCGAATAATGAATTTTGGTGGTCACCTCAGTTCCGCCGAGAATTAGGATTTAAAGATGAGCAGGATTTCCCGAATGTGTTCAGCAGCTGGAGTAGCCGTCTTCATCCAGAAGACCATGACCGCACGATTAACGAGTTCGCCAGACATATGAATGATTATAGTGGCCGTACGCCGTACGATCTGGATTATCGTTTGCAACGCAAAGACGGAGAGTATCGGTGGTATCATGCCGGCGGGGAGACCATTCGGGATCATGATGGAGTACCACTCCGTGTAGCTGGAACTATTCGAGATGTTACGCATGAGAAGAACAAGGAACAGATCGTAGAAGCGATGAATATGAAAACCAAACAATTGTCGGAGTCCATTGGTGAGATGGTACGTGGAATCAATTCGATCACTGATCAGGCACAGGATTTGGTGACTGCACAGGAGTTATCTGCCGATGCAGCCATTCAAGTGAAAAGCAGTGCAGATGATACGAAGAATATTACGGTGTTTATTCGAGAGATTGCCAGTCAGACCAACCTGCTCGGATTGAATGCAGCAATTGAAGCTGCACGAGCGGAAGAGCTGGGACTGGGATTTGGCGTCGTTGCTGGTGAAGTGCGGAAGCTGGCTGATCATAGCTCGGAGGCCACAGTAAATATTGAAGAAAGCATGCAGAAGATGAAAACACTGATTGATCAGATTCTTGAGCATATCGGTAATATGTCCACGTTAACGCAAAATCAGGCTGCCCTTACACAGCAGGTGAATGCATCAATGGATGAGATCAATACCATGTCTCAGGATCTGGTTAATTATTCTCGGAATTTATAAGCTCAAAGCCGTTTGTTTTAACATCATGATGGTGGGCTTATAGCTATAGTATCAACAAAAAAACCACCGGGGCATTTTTGCTCTCGGTGGTTTTTTTGTGTTTTAATTTAAAGCTACATTTGATAGCTACATTTTCATCCGCTCAATTATACTTGTTGAACTTTAATCAGGTTCGTATTACCGGATTGGCCAATTGGAACACCAGCGGACAATACAATAATGTCACCTTTTTCGATGTAACCTGTTTTGATTGCGTTGCGTGTAGCAGACTCAAACATTTCATCCGTTGTGGTTACTTTGTCGCCCATAACCGGAATGACACCGGAGAGCAGGCAGATTTTCGCCAATACTTCTTCATGTTGTGTAACTGCGATGATTGGTGCTTTTGGACGATACTTGGAGATCATACGCGCTGTGAATCCACTCTCAGTCGAAGTGATGATTGCTTTTGCATTCAGTACGAGGGAAGAACTTACAGCACCCTGACTGATAACTTCAGTAATATCAGCGATCTGTTGAGCCGATTTTTGTGCGAATTGCTCTTTGTAATCGATCATCGTTTCAGCACGGCGAGCAACAGCAGCCATCGTGCGCACGGATTGTACCGGATATTTACCAGCAGCTGATTCACCGGACAACATCACAACGTCTGCACCTTGAAGTACAGCGTTCGCCACGTCACTAACTTCTGAACGAGTAGGGCGTGGGTTCACTTGCATGGACTCCAGCATGTGTGTAGCTACGATAACCGGTTTACCAGCGCGGTTACATTTATCGATCATTTCTTTTTGCATCATCGGCACGTCTTCGATCGGTACTTCAACCCCGAGATCTCCACGAGCTACCATGATACCGTCAGATGCTTCAATGATATCATCTAGGTTCGTCATACCTTCCTGGTTTTCGATTTTGGAGATGATCTGTACGTGTTCTACACCGCGTTCTTTCAGAATGCTGCGGATTTCACGGATGTCATCGCCTTTACGAACAAAGGATGCTGCGATAATTTCGATATCGTTTTCGATGCCGAATCCGATGTGCATAACGTCACGCTCAGTTACACCTGGCAGTGTCGTTTTGATTCCTGGCAAGTTAACCCCTTTGCGTGGTTTCAGAATGCCGCCACTGATAATTTTACAATGGATATCGGATCCTTCTACGGACAGTACAGTCAGATCCACAAGGCCATCATCGATGAGGATACGATCGCCAGGTTTTACTACGAGATTCAGTTCCGGATAGTTAACTGAGATACGCTCAGCATCACCGAGAATTTCTTCGGTAGTCAGGATCAGTTCTTTGCCAGCTTGCAGGTGGCAGGATGCTTCCTTCAGTTTACCGATACGTACTTCCGGTCCTTTGATGTCCATCATGATCGGTATATAGGTGTTCAGTTCGGAAGCTGCTTTACGGATATTGTTAATCCGTGTAACGTGATCTTCCAGTTCGCCATGAGCCATGTTCAGACGGGCAACGGTCATACCTTCCTGAATCATTACTTTCAACAATTCGATTGAGTCACAAGCAGGTCCCATGGTACAAATAATTTTTGTTTTTAACATGCTAATTTCCTCCTCATATTTAAGCTTATATGTGTATTGTAGCGTTTTCTGTCGAAACAGGGTATGAACTATAGTACAATGATTAGAGTATAGTCCAGTAATGAGGTGTGTTATGGTTACTCCACTTGAAGTACGACACATTAATGGTGTTGGTTGGTACGAAGAAGCTGTGCAAACTCAAGAGACTTGGCGGCTTAGCTTGGTTACATATGGGAAATGTGTATATTGGGTGAACGGTGATAAACAGATCATGGAAAAGGGTGAATTGCTACTCATTCCAGGTGGTGTCCCGTATTACGGCAAGAGTATTCCTACGGTTACGCACACACAGATTGTGATTCAACTGCAACGTGACCATACGGAAGGTTTACCTGCACTGGAGCGGTATGAAGCTTTGCGGCATAAACCTGGATGTTACGAACTGATTCATCAACGCATGAGCGCCATCCATCAGCAGTGGGAAGAGCGTCCATCTTATTATGTCATGATGAGCCAAGCCTTATTGATGGAAGTGTTGATTTATATGAACAGAGAGCTTGATCGGGGAGTCATCCCGCCGGAGAGACATAATCATGCTGAACGGATGAAGCGATACATTGAGCGGCATTATCGGGAGAGAGTGACGAAGGAAGAACTCGGGGATGAGATTGGTAAGACCCCCAATTATGCTGCTGCATTATTCAAAAGCATGACGAATCAGACCATCAGCCAGTATGTCCATGATCAACGAATGAAAAGAGCGATATATCTGCTCACCGAGTCACAACTCTCCATTCAGGAAATTGCCGAATTTCTCGGCTACCGGGACCTGTCTTACTTTTACCGCATATTCAAGCGAATAACCGGAAGTGCACCATCCGATCTGCTCCATGAACGTCCACCTATAGTATGAACACGTAATAACCTCAAACCCATCAAAGTTCTTCTATATAATAGGTTTAACCAAATCTGTATAAAGTAAAAGAGGGCCTAGGCCCTCTTTTTGTTGATATGGAAGGATAATCATCCCACCGTCACATATATTATAAGATATTACGTATTGCTGCTTGCATGGGGACTCTTCAGCGGTTGCTTATTTTTCTTACGTGTCTGCTCCAGTCGAACAGCAAAGAGATGCACAGCCCAATACGCCGCTTCGGCAAACAAGATCCCGCCAGCCACATCCAACAGGGAATGCTGTTTCACAAATACGGTCGAAGCAATAATTAACCACAGCCATACTGACCAGGATATTCGTGCGAACGGCTTGAAGTTCAAATCTCTGTTGATGATGATAAACAACAAGTAACTGGTGAGACAATGCACACTTGGGAAACAATTATAGGGTGCATCGTTTGTATAGATGAATTGTACAAAGAAGCTGCTTAGATCGGTCCCATTGACTTCTGGACGTGGTACATAGGTGGGAAATACGGCAAAACAGATATTCGCCGCCATAACCCCAACATTATAGGTAATCAACGTACGCCAGAATAGTGACTTGTTCGTCAGACCCAGATACAGAAATCCAAGATACAGAATGGGCATCCAGCTAATGTATGGATAGATAAATTCTTTGATAAAAGGAATCTGTGTATCAATCCAGGCATAATTGTAGAACACATCACTCCCGGTATTACTGCCTAGAAAAACGTAAATCGACCCTTGGAGCGGTATGCACAAAATAGCTAGTAAATGCCCCCAGCGCTGAAAGAATGCTTTCATAGTATCCCCCTGATTTTCATTATGCATTGTGAAACTATCATTTAATGGCACTTCATAGATATATGACGTTGGAGAGTTGCTATACCCCTGCAGCATTGAACTCTTGTAATACTATAATGGACAGATTCAGGTGTAAGCCATACCTGATTTTAGGGGAAAAGCATTTGGGATAAGTCTCTTTTTTGTTACTTTTATAGTTTTATCCATAATAGGGATATTCATTATACTGATCATGTGATACAACTGTATTGGCATATAAATTCATGTGACAACGAAAAAAGTAAATGAAGTGAGGGAGATTAATGTATGATCAATTCGCAATCTAAGTCAAAACGTTCTTTTTCCAAGCGCAAGCCCGTGCTCACCGTCGTGATTATTGAGCTGCTTCTCTTGTTGGCGGTATTTGCTGCAGGTGCCATTGCAACGATAAAGCAACTTGATTACACTTCCCCTGTGCTTATCTCCTTTACACCCATTGCCATTGTGCTAATTATCTATCTGACGTTAAAGCGCAAGTGGGGAGAGACTGGATTCCGTTCCTTGCGAAGTATCCCGGCGGGGCACGCAAAGTATTATATTCCACTACTCCTTGTACTGGGTACACTTGCCCTGAAAGGATTTGGGGAGCTAACCCTGTCCAAGGTGGCTTTTTTCGTCTTTTTCACCTTGCTCGTAGCTTTTGTAGAGGAAACGATCTATCGTGGACTTATTTTCAAAACATTGCTTCAAAAAAGTGCAGTGGCCGCAGTCGTGACCTCCAGCATCTTGTTTTCAATTACACATCTCCTGAACGCATTGTCTGGTCAGAATATGACGGATACGATCATGCAATTGATCTATGCGCTGCTCTTGGGAGCTGCCTTGGCGTTATTGATGCTGAAGAACGGAAATATCGTACCGCTTATATTGTTTCATTTCATACATAATCTGATTCAATTTCTTGGGAACGACCTGCAAGACAAAGGGACACTTCCCTACGATCTGTTTATACTGGCAGTACTGATTGTATACTGTGCTTGGTTGGTGTGGAGCCATCGAACGAATCCATCTGTTCCTTCCAAAGGAAACAAGCAGCGCAATACGGTTGTTCATTAACGATCCCACCTGGAAGTTATCAACGGTTTCCCGTCAGTGGTTGGAACATGGTATACTTCAGTCTGGCGGGAAGACAGGTATGTTCATGATAAGAAGTCTGCCTATCCGCACATTAGGTACAGACAGTAGGTGATATTGTGGAAAAGACAGCACAAGGCGTAGCAGAATGGATGGTTCAGGAGATTAAATTCACAGGAACACTTCATCAGGAAGCTGCCATAGAATATGTGAAGACCCATTTTGGGGAAGAGTTTGTTTTTGTGAACGAGAACGGTAATACGTCATTGTCCAAGGAAGTGAAGAAGGCTTTCCGGAAGCTTCATCGTGGGCAGATCGCCTGGGATCGGGATGCATTTATGTGGGCATGGACATAGTGTGTTAAACTGTAGTAAGATTGTTCTTTGGTTGTGGTGGATATGCATGTCAAAATATTATATAAAAAATGTATAAGCTGGATTAGATCTGCATATCCTTTCATAAGACCGTACACGAGCGACTGGGCACATAAGTGTGATAAACCCTGTCCCCGTGCCAGTTAATAACATGTATTTCCAAAGCTGTTTGAAAAGAAAATACAAAGATTTGCTTTTTGGCTGAAATGGAGTTATAATAAAAACAAGTTGTAGAGAGTGGAAAACCTAATTCATATATTGTAAAGGGCGATCACTTATAGGTTTATGACTGGTACCTTTTTCAATGTGTGAATTTTTATTTGCTTGCTGCAAAGAACAAAGGAACATGTTAATCTTTATTTGGAGGTGTAATTCACATGCAAAACGGAACAGTAAAATGGTTCAACGCTGATAAAGGCTTCGGTTTCATCGAAGTTGAAGGCGGAGAAGATGTATTCGTACACTTCAGCGCTATTACAGGCGAAGGCTTCAAAACGCTGGACGAAGGTCAACGCGTGCAATTTAAAATTGTACAAGGAAACCGTGGTCCTCAAGCAGAAGAAGTTGTAAAACTGTAATTAAAGCATAGCTGCCTTTAACATGTTATAATGGTAAAGGCAGCTTCTTTTTTTTGATCAGTTATACAAAAGTTGGCCCAATAGTTGTCGAGGCAGAAGTTCGTGGAACGTAAAACTTCCGCTAAGTGTTGGCTTCTGTGAAATAACGTCGGTTAGATGTTTTTCCATAACAAAGGGGGTAGAAGTCATGTATAATCGCAAAAAACCGTTGGAAGAGATTCCACAAGCTGATGCGGCAATCTGGGAATGTACGAGTGATACGTGCAAAGGATGGATGCGGGACAATTTTGCGTTTGATAACGTACCTACTTGTCCGATATGTGCTTCTGAGATGGTTAGCACGACCAGGATGCTACCATTGCTTGAGAATTCGAATAGTAATCTGAAAACGATGCCTAAAGGAAATCGGATTTAACATAGCTTACCCGCCTCTAACGAGGTGTTTTTTTTTAAGATTAAACAGACACCCTGTGCGAAGGTAAGGGTATTAAATATGAAGTTCCCGGCATTCGTTTTGGCGAATGCCTTTTTTTGTATCATTTCTAACTGAAATTTCATTGTAATTGACGTGTATAGTACGAACAAGACAAAGAACCTTTTTGCATATAGCGAAAAGGTTCTTTGTTATGTCTATAATTTTAAGTCACTTTCAGATTGGGATTAGATGAAAAGGAATGGAAGCAACAGTAGTGTGGTCACAAGAGCGAGATCATACCCTGCACCGTACCCATAACCACCATAACCATATCCTCCGTATCCACCATAACCACCGTAAGCTGAAGATTTTGCTTTCTTAGCTGATACTGCGTTTTTCTTGCTGTTTCTACGAAGTTGTTGCTTGGATTTCACTGAAGACAGGCGCGGCCCCTCGAAGCATCCATTCAAATATACCTTTCCATCTCGGCAACCTCCAAGTGTGCCGTACATATGCTTACCATCTTTCATGATAAGACAAACGGAACGTCCCACGTGCGGAGACACCGTCTCTTCACATACCGGATGAATTCTATGCATGCATATCCCCCTCATTGTTGCGGTTTGCCGCTAAAATCAACGGTTTGTATATCATAGTAAATAGAAGAGGAATTGGTATGGACGAGTACCCGGGAAATCGAATAGGGAGGAGCCGTTTTTGAGTCTGATCCATACACTGGAAGGAATGAGGGAGGGAATGTTGCATGGAATATCATGACATGCTGGCTCGGTTGGGAGAGGGGAGTGCCCATCCCGGAGGATTTTTGGCAACGATGAAGTTGCTGGATAGCTTATCACTGCCTGTGGGTAGTCATGTCCTTGAGGTAGGGTGTGGTACTGGGAGGACCGCGTGTTACCTGGCTAAACGTGGGTATCGGGTAACGGCGATTGATCTTCATCGCAATATGCTGGATAAGGCAGTTCGGCGAGCGAGAAGAGAACGGGTGGATGTCCGATTTGTTCAGGCCGATGTAGCAGCGCTACCTTTTCCGGATAATCATTTTGATGTGGTATTTGTGGAGTCGGTTACGATATTCACCTCATGGCGGAGTGCACTTGCCGAATATAGAAGAGTTTTGAAGCCGGCTGGACTTTTGGTGGATCGGGAGATGGTTCTATCCGGACGGAAGACTGAATTGATGAGCCGCAGGCTGAAACAATTTTACGGCATACGAACCCTGGCAACGATAACCGCGTGGAGAAAGCGCCTCAAACAGTGTGGTTTCACTAAGTTTGAAGTTAAAGAGCATTCGCGATCCATGGGAAAATGGGGTGTGGATCATGATCCGCATCGCGAGATGGATATGAATTGGTTTGAGGATGAACGTATGCAGCGTATGAGTCGCACCAATGATCGTTTACTCGCTAAATACGGCAAAAAATTAGGATATGCTGTTTTTGCGGCCAGGGCACCATTGGAGCTCAAAAAGGAAAAATAGGAAAAAGGCAACTCACATTATCGTGAGTTGCCTTTGGTTTGTTGAGATATCTCGCATTAGAGCATATCGTTATCGATAATACGCCAATGGTGCTTAAGCAGGGATTCCAGTTGTGGCTTATCCTTGGCTCTAAATGCATTTAAAATTTGACGGTGCTCTTCATTGACCTCAAGTAATACCTCAGATAGCTTTGGCTTATTATCACTAACGTATGACTGCCGGATGAAGCTGTTTTTCAACGTGTTTAACATCTCAATTACTGTGGCGTTACCACATCGCTGGATGTACAGGTTATGGAACTGGTATTGGTTCTTGTTATAAGCAGCAAGATCAAGTTGGCTAATATCCTCGTCCATTCGGAAAATCAGAGTTTCCATCTCCATCAGTTCGGACGGTTTAAGGTGATCTGCTGCGAGTGTGGCAGCAAGTGCCTCCAGTACACCGATTGCCTGGGAGAACTCCAGTTTTTTGCCTGCATCAAAAGGAGTGACAATAAATCCCCTGCGTGGGATGTATTGTAGCAGATTGTCCGAGGCCAGCTGGAAAAGCGCCTCCCGGGTAGGTGTGCGACTGATGTCCAGCTTTTTGCATATCTCGGCCTCGTTGATCTTCTGATTGGGAAGTAGCGTCCCATCCTGAATCTTTTGGGCAATGTAATCGTATACGTGATCTTTCAAGGACCGGTATTTGGGTACCTCCATACCGAATCCTCCTTTCTATGTATAGTGATGATTGGATGGGTGTGGGGCCGTACTGTGCGCGCCGTTCAGGAGTTTCAAGTTTTTATCATCTTAACACCGAGGGGGAAGTTGGGCAAGCAAACTTCATGTTTCAACCGATGTAAGTGGTATGTTATATATAGCACATTTTATGGAATTTGAGCGTATAAATGTGTAAATAATCATTGTGATAAACCAGATTGTTTGTTAGTATAACTTACATATAAGTCCATATATTGTCTTATGTATATTGTATACAAATTTATGATGCTACTCATTCAAAAAAAGAATAGGGGTATGATGTGTGAAAAAAGTGTTGTTGCCAATGATGCTGTTGTTAGTGGTTGTGATCATGTCCGCTTGCGGGCAGGAAAAAACGACAGAAACCGTATCGGAATCTGCTTCATCCTCTGGAAATAGCTCGACGGAAAAGGAAGTCATCGTGCTTGGAACCAGTGCGGACTATGCACCCTATGAATTTCATAAGAAAATCGATGGTAAGGATACCATCGTAGGTTTTGACATCGAGATTGCCAAAGCGATTGCGGCTGATATGGGAGTTGAGTTGAAGATTGAGGACATGGACTTTGACGGCCTTCTTATGGCCCTTGGTACGGATAAAGTCGATTTTGTAATATCGGGCTTAACCCCTACCGAGGAACGCAAGAAGAACGTTGATTTTACAGATATCTACTATTATGCAGAACAGGCTGTACTCGTTAGAGAAGGTGAAGATGCGGCATTGAAGTCCATGGATGATCTTTCGGGCAAGCAGGTTGGCGTACAGAAGAGTTCCATTCAGGAAGGGATCGCTCAGGGTATCGAGGGAGCAAAGCTCACTTCTCTCGGCAAAATACCTGAACTGATTCTGGAATTGCAGACGGGGCGCGTAGACGCACTTATTCTAGAGAAGCCAGTGGCTGAGCAGTATGTGAGCAACCAAAAGGGGCTTGTTGTTGCGGGTGTAGAGATTGAACAGGCTGAAGATGAGGGGGGTTCGGCCATCGCGGTGAAGAAAGGTAATCAGGAGCTGCTGGATCAGATTAACACTACATTGGAAAAGCTCAAATCGAATGGAGATATTGAACGTTTCGTCGTTGAGGCAAATGAGATGCTCGGTGAATAAAACGGACGAGTGAGGGATATGCCGTGAATTTAGATTTTTCCTTTCTATCAGAGCACTGGCAGGATTATGCACGAAGTGCGTGGGTTACGCTTGAGCTTTCCTTCTTCGGTGTATTGTTTGGTACGTTGCTTGGTGTGATCATGGCACTAATGCGCATATCCCGAGTATGGCCAATTAAATTTGTGGCATCGGCGTATATTGAACTCATTCGAGGGACGCCGATGCTGGTACAGATTCTTATTATTCATTATGGTCTGACGGTTATAGGTGTGAACTTACCGGCATTTATGTCGGGGGTGGTGGCTCTAACTATGAATAGCTCAGCTTATATGGCGGAGGTGTTCAGGGCCGGGATTCAAGCGATTGATAAAGGACAGACGGAAGCTTCGCGCTCCCTTGGCATGACGCATGGTATGACACTTCGCTACATTATACTGCCACAGGCTTTTCGTAACATGCTCCCAGCGATTGGCAATGAATTCATTATTATCATTAAAGATTCTTCGCTAGTTTCCATGATCGGTATAGCCGAGATTATATACACGGCCAGAACAGTTCAGGGGGTTACGTTCCAGCCACTTGCTCCGCTACTTGTTGCCGCCGGACTCTACTTTATAATCACATTTACACTGGCCAACTTGCTCTCCTGGTTAGAACGTAAACTGTCTACTTCTCGATAACTATGGATGAAGGATTCGATTCGAAGAAGAGCTGGGAGTAGGCTGCTGTGGAAATAGTGGGATGTAGTCGTAAATCGCGGTGTTATCGCATACATTGATATTGTATTTTGTATACAATATTTTGGAAAGGTGTTGGGCGTGTATGTCAGATTCCAAAATGTTAATTGATTGGTCGGAGCGTTATGCTGCACCTAATTATCATCCACTCCCTATTGTTATTGAACAGGCGGAAGGAGTATGGGTAGAAGACCCTGAAGGCCGCCGTTATATGGATATGTTAAGTGCTTACTCTGCATTGAATCATGGTCACAGACATCCTGTGATCATACAGGCGCTCAAGGACCAGGCAGATCAGGTTACGCTGACATCACGGGCATTCCATAGTACTTCAGCTTCTTTTTTCTATCAGAAACTCTCACAATTCACGGGAAAATCAAAGATTCTTGCCATGAATACAGGAGCTGAAGCAGTGGAGACTGCGGTAAAGGCGGTGCGCAGGTGGGCTTATCGTTGCAAAGGTGTACCGGAGAACCAAGCCGAAATTATCGTATGCTCTGGTAACTTTCACGGAAGAACTCTGACGGTCACGTCTTTCTCTTCTTCGGCGGAGTATAAAAAAGATTTTGGACCGTTCACACCTGGATTCCGAATTATTCCCTATGGAGACATTGAAGCACTGAAGCAAGCCATTACACCGAATACAGCTGGCTTTCTTGTTGAGCCCATTCAGGGTGAGGCCGGAATTGTTATCCCGCCCGATGGATATCTGGCTGAAGCTTTTGCATTGTGCAAACAACAGCAGGTGCTGACTGTATCTGATGAGATCCAGACCGGTTTTGGAAGAACAGGTCGCCGTTTTGCCTCCGACTGGGAAGGTGTTGAACCAGATATCTGGATTATGGGCAAAGCGCTGGGGGGAGGAGTCATGCCTATCTCGGCTATCGCTGCTAATGCGGAGATAATGGATTTGTTTGAACCTGGGTCTCATGGTTCTACTTTTGGCGGGAATCCACTCGCCTGCGCCGTGGCTGCAGCAGCTCTGAAAGTCCTTGAAGATGAGAAGCTCGCCGAGCAATCAGAGCATCTGGGCAACTATTTTATGAAAAGACTTCGTGATATTCGCAGTTCGGCTATAAAGGATATTCGGGGGAGAGGTTTATTTATTGGGGTTGAGTTGTATGGATCAGCACGTCCTTATTGCGAACGTTTGATGTCTGCTGGACTGCTGTGCAAAGAAACCCATCAGACAACCATTCGGTTTGCTCCACCACTAACGATTAAAGAGTCCGAGATTGACTGGGCATTGGAGAGAATTGAGCTGGTTTTGACAACCAATGAAGGAGCTGACCTACATGAAAAATGATGATGTCCTTGATGGCATACAAGTTAATTCTACTATTACAAGTCATACTTCTGTACGGCGTAATGTTGCCATCATTAAGGTTCCTTTCGGACTCGGTGGAGCGAGAAGTGGTGCAGAGTTGGGACCGGATGAATTAATTACAGCTGGACTGAAGCGGGAGATTGCGAGCCTGGGGCTAGTGCTTTCCAAAGAAGTGCGGGTAGAGTGTCCATCTGAACCGTCTGTCCCTGCTGAGCGGAATCGGGTGAAATATTTAAACGAAGTACGGCAGGTCAGTGAGAATGTGTTTAATGAAGTATCTGTTGCGGTAGAGGAGGGGGCCTTTCCACTAGTGCTTGGAGGAGATCATAGTGTAGCGATAGGTACTTTCGCCGGATTAACTGCGCATTATTCTAATCTGGGGGTGATCTGGTTTGATGCGCACGCAGACTTGAATACGGAAGAACGAAGCTTGTCCGGCAACATGCATGGGATGAGTGTGGCTGCTTCTTTGGGTCATACTGCATATAATCTGTCTCACATTGCTGGAGCAGGCGCATTTATAGATCCATCCAACTTGGTTTATATTGGTTTGCGTGATCTGGATGAGTATGAGAAGGAACAGATTAAGGGACTGGGCATCCAAGCATTTACGATGCATGATATTGACAGGATGGGTATACAGCAAGTTATTGAGCAAGCAATAGCTATAGCTGGTGAAGGAACGGATGGTATCCACGTCAGCTTTGACATGGACTGTCTGGATCCGCGTGAAGCTCCGGGGGTGGGCACACCTGTACCGGGTGGTTTGAATTACCGGGAGGCACATTACGCATTAGAGCTACTTGCTTCCACGAATCAAGTTACGTCCATGGAACTGGTTGAGGTGAACCCATTGCTTGATCACAATAGACATACGGCGAGACTTGGGGTAGAACTGATCGCTTCACTACTTGGTAAGCGGATTTTGTAAGCACTGAGAAGAGAAGCTGGTTGTGCGTGTAGTGCTTAACGGATGATAGTCTTCTTTATATAGAAGAAAGAGAAAAAAGAAGAGATTTGCGAAAACCAGGGCTAGTCACAATGAATGTCCTCTGAAATCGTAGTGAATGTGGCTTCCCTGGTTAAGTTTATTGGATAAGTATAATAAATGCTTTGTAATAAGGATGCTGAGGTTATTTATAGTACAGGGGTGACAGATTACATATTGGCCGGATGAAGCAGGTTATTTTCATTATCAAAAAAAGACTTGCAATGTAAATCTGTACATGGTATATTCTAAGTCCGGCCAAGAAAACAC
>NZ_VEBF01000154.1 GCF_007676705.1 Paenibacillus xylanexedens | reverse complement strand
TATTCTTTCAAAACATCCAAAAACAACCTACACACCTCCACTTTCCAACCCTCCCCCCCGAATATTATCCACATCTCCATCTATTTATTCCTACCCATAATCACCCTCTTCATCTCTTCTATAAAACCCTCAATCCCTCTACCTTCATCCATTATCCCCACAACCAGAACCTTCATATATATATCTCTCATCATCGACCAACCCCTGAGCTACACCACCTTCCTACACACTTCCCCCTCCCTTATCTCCCTTTCCCCCCCAACAACCATCCCAACTCCCCCAACCTCAATAATCCACTCACCAAAACCTC
>NZ_VEBF01000153.1 GCF_007676705.1 Paenibacillus xylanexedens | reverse complement strand
CAATTGCATTTCCACCCCAAATCCATATTATTCCCTCATACCTCACTTCCTACACCACTCCACTGTTAATCCACTTCTCACACCTTCCACCCCTCTTCCCCCACCCACTAACCCCCCTTCCTCAACCTCACCCGATTCACCTGTTACTCTACCATGCCTCACTCTCCACACCAATTTTTCCAATTCATTCAACCCCACACTATTTTTATTCAATAACTCCTACAAAATCACAATTTTCCACTTCCCGCCCATCCCATTAACTGCATATTCGACCCCACAAGGACTACAATTTTCCACTGCTTCGACCTTC
>NZ_VEBF01000152.1 GCF_007676705.1 Paenibacillus xylanexedens | reverse complement strand
CCCCCTCACCACAAAAACCCATCCAACATTCTACCCTTCCACCTCATTAATCTTTCTCTCCTGCCCCATTATTTTCTTATTTCTCACCCCAATTCCCATACACACCTACAACCCATTCCCACTCAAATTCCCAAACAACCTCATCCACCCCCACCCACCATCAAACCTATCCAACCTATCGATTCCCCACCTTCCCTATTCATCCACATCCCCCATCTTCTTCTTCATATCTTCCACCCTCACCACCCTCAATACTACAATGTTGAACCTCTATGCTCTCATGCCAAACTCCTGCAAACTCTATGACTTT
>NZ_VEBF01000151.1 GCF_007676705.1 Paenibacillus xylanexedens | reverse complement strand
GGAAGGGGAGGGAGATCAATTGGGAGGAGACGTACGTAAATTGTATGAGGAGGGAGGGGGTGGGGGGAGTGAAGGATATGGTGATGTTGAGGGGGGTAGGATGGGGAGTGTGAAAGAATTGGGAGGTGTAGGTTGTGGTGGGGGATATAGTGGGTGGTTGGTTGGGAGAGTGGGGGATGGGTATGGGAAGGGGGAGAGAAGCCGGGTGTTAAGGGTGGGGAGTGAAGAGGTGGGATTGAGAGGGGAGGAGATGAAAGTGGGGTATGATTAAGATGTTTTTAGTTGGAGTTGGAATTGGGTAATAGAGATG
>NZ_VEBF01000150.1 GCF_007676705.1 Paenibacillus xylanexedens | reverse complement strand
CCATCACGTCAACAACCATCCCTAACATTCCTACAGCTACACTCCCCCACCACATCAACAAACAAATAACTCTCCTCATCCACTCTCAACTCAAACATCCACCTATCCCCTTTATTACCCTAACCCCACTCCAACTCACACCACACTTCTCCCAACCCAAACTTTATCTCACTCTCTTCCCTCACCACCAACAGAAACGTGACACCCTCAAACCTCTCCCAAAACCCATGTACACCCAAATCTTCCCTCAAACCCTCATTCATCTTCCCAAGCAGCATAAGCCCATTCTAGCTCTAACTCCACCAATCCCT
>NZ_VEBF01000149.1 GCF_007676705.1 Paenibacillus xylanexedens | reverse complement strand
CTCTTCCTTCACCGGAGGCCATCCCACCCATTCCAGAAACGGCACTGTTGCTACAGAAGCCGACCGCAACCCCATTCAATTCAAAACCAAAACAAGAACCCTCTCCACCTGATTCCATCCACACCCTTTTTCCGTCTACTCCCTATACTCTCTCTATCAACATCAACAACAAACCCACTCTCCCTCTCTACTCCATTCCCTATTCCCAAATTTTACACATCCTCCCCTTTGAAACATACCCCTTCTACCTTAACATTCACTTCAACCACGCCCAATCCGCTCAGCGTCTCTACCGCTTCTCTTACATTCTG
>NZ_VEBF01000148.1 GCF_007676705.1 Paenibacillus xylanexedens | reverse complement strand
TTTCCAGCAACATGAACACCCGCAACCCACAATTATACCCCCCTTAGAACACCTTCCGAACTTGAATCACCTCCACAAAATTCACATCCCTCCCCTCCCCCAATCCCTCAATGAATACATACCAAAATATAATATTCAATCCCATTCATCAGATAACAACCTCAATTAAACTTATTCCAACCTCATTAATGTTCCCTCAACCCACACAGATCTTAACCCATTACACCCTATATACCCTTTCCCCAACACAACCAATCGTCTCTATCCTCATTACCACTCTGCTGTTCTTTCCACTCGGACTTCTCTTCTAT
>NZ_VEBF01000147.1 GCF_007676705.1 Paenibacillus xylanexedens | reverse complement strand
AGACCTGGGCGGTTATTAGGAGCGGGGCTATGACATTGAGAGGTTGAGCAATGGGGGAGAGCTTCAAGAGAAGATGGAGTATTATGTGAAAGATGAAGAGGAGGGTGAGGGGATGGGGAATCTGGGAGAGGGTGTGGCCTATGGATAAGAGGATATAGTTGCGATTAGGGAAGAGTTGGGTGAAGGGTGTGTTGTTTTTGATAGTATGTGATGGGTGGTATGTAAGGTGTTGGATGGTGTAATAAGAGAACGGGGTGTGTGGTGAAAGAGAGGCCGTTGCATGCTTTACTCGCTCAAAGACATAATAATCA
>NZ_VEBF01000146.1 GCF_007676705.1 Paenibacillus xylanexedens | reverse complement strand
TTAGCTACCCTTTCCCCTAGTTGTCCCAAACTTCACGCCACCTTCCCTACCTGTTACTCACCCCTCCCCCCCTAACTATCACACAACCAACCTTCTCATCAACTCCCCTCCACTTCCATCTATTACCCATCCCCCCACCCTTCCTCCTCACCCACCATCAAACTCTCCAATAAACTATTCAAAACACCCATAACCTCATTTTCAATCTCACCACATTAAAAATCTCATTTCTCCTCCACTCCATTCAACCCAACCCTTCTTTCCAACTTTCCCCTTCATTCTCCAACCACAATCTTTACTCACTCCTTCTT
>NZ_VEBF01000145.1 GCF_007676705.1 Paenibacillus xylanexedens | reverse complement strand
ATGATGATGAGACGAACGACACGAACTATTTCAGACCTTATGAGATTTTGGAGAAAAAAGTAAGGGATGAGACTGGGAAGGAAGATACGATGAAAGTGGGTGTGATGGGATTGGTGGCGGGAGAAATGATGGAGTGGGAGAGGGGTAATGTTGAAAGGAAAGTAATGGGGAAAGATATTATCGGTAGTGCGAAAAAATTGATTGGTGAGATGAAAGGAAAAGGTGGAGAGATTATTGTAGCTATTGCTGAGTGGGGATTTGAGGAAATTGGTGAAAGGGATGTGATGGAGAACTCGGTATTGTATGTGAGGG
>NZ_VEBF01000014.1 GCF_007676705.1 Paenibacillus xylanexedens | reverse complement strand
AAAGAGCGATAAGCTCATTTTGAATCTGACGAGATTAAAAATCTCATTTGTGCTCCAGCCGATTCAAGCCAAGGCTTGTTTCCAACTTTCGCGTTCATTCTGCAAGCAGAATATTTACTCACTCGTTGTTCAGTTTTCAAAGATCAAACTTGTTTTTTTGTCACCATTTTCTCTCAGCGGCGACTTTTATAATATATCATACTTCGTTTGTTTTGGTCAAGTGTTTTTTTGAAATTCTTTTTCGAAGCTCGTTATGAACTTCTTCATTTCATCAAAAGCATGTAACCAAGCAAGCAAAGCAACGAGATATAATGTACCATATAAATAATCCCGAAGTCAACTATCCGAACAAAGAAATTTTTAACCCCAATAACAGCCCTACACCTGGCAATCCCAAAACAGTTACAGTCCCTATCGTTGCAGGGTTCAGCGGGATGTAGGTACCTGTAATCCAACCGGAATAATTCACGATGTAAATCCCTACTGCAGCCAGCACCAGATGAATTCCAAAAGACGTGAAAAACGATAACCCTATTCGCTTTCTGAACAATACAACGAAAAGTCCCAGTAACGATACAACCAATATACTCCCCAATACAATACTCTTCATATGTACACCTCCGTGTTTAATGTAAACCTGACTCTACATACTAACCCCTCGCTGTGATGTAACATCATCATTCGCCCGGGCTCGCTTCGCTCTCTTCAAATGAATCTGGTACTTCCGCTCGGCTGCCTCCAACACATAAATGGCATAATCAATCTCATCCTGCCCCTGCGCATCTTCGAACTGTCTCATTGCCCGCTCCCATTCCTGTTTTGCCAACTGAATATCTGCATAGATTTGATCCGCCTCAAGTTCCTTCAACATTCTGTTGCGCTTCTCCATCGAGTTCCGTATATTTCGCCACTTAAACATAAACTCTCCCCCTCCTGATCAGTGCAGCATATTCTCATACTTATCAGGGAAAGGACAAACTTAGAACTTGGACATTTCATTTTCCTCACAAAAAAAGAGAGCCCTAAGGCTCTCTTGGTTAAAAGAATCATATTTAGCACACAAAGTCTCTCCGGAGTATGCTGTGTTTAAAACAAATACACTAACGCATCTCCCTGCGCCCTTCCAAGGCTTTCGAAAGAGTCACCTCATCGGCATACTCCAGATCGCCTCCTACAGGCAATCCATGGGCGATTCGAGTCACACTGATCTCAAACGGACGCACCAAGCGGGAGATGTACATCGCTGTAGCCTCACCCTCAATATTGGGGTTCGTCGCCAGAATGATCTCTTTTATCCGTTCATCACTTAATCGAACCAGAAGTTCCTTCAAACGAATATCGTCCGGGCCAATTCCCTCCATAGGTGAAATCGCACCCTGTAACACATGATAGTATCCATCGAATTCCTTGGTGCGCTCCATGGCAACCAGATCTTTCGAATCCTGAACTACACAGATAACAGAGACATCCCTGGACTTATCCTGACAGATGCGACACGGATCCGTATCGGTGATATTACAACACACTGAGCAGTAATGAAGATTGCGCTTCACACTCACGAGTGCTTTGGCAAAATCGATAACGTCATCTTCCTTCATGTTAAGCACATGAAAAGCTAAACGCGCTGCTGTCTTGGGGCCCACACCTGGCAAACGGGTAAAGGCATCAATCAGCTTGGCTATTGGTTCGGGATAATACAATCGATTATGTCTCCTTTGACAGGATCAATTTAAATTAAAATAGTCCCGGAATATTCATGCCACCTGTGAACTTGCCCATATCTTTGTTGGCAATCTCATCGGCTTTGGCCATTGCATCATTAACTGCTGTCATAACGAGATCCTGCAACATTTCAACATCTTCCGGATCTACTGCTTCAGGTTTGATCGTGATAGCAAGCAATTTCTTGTGTCCGTTAACTTCAGCCGTTACAACGCCGCCGCCCGAAGTACCTTGGACTGTTTTGTCCGCCAGTTCCTCTTGTGCTTTCAGCATTTGCTCCTGCATCTTCTTCACTTGTTTCATCATTTGGTTCATGTTGTTCATAATTGTTCATCTCCTTTGTTATAGTTATCGCGCTATGCGCATTATTCTTTGATCACTACAAGGTCCTCACCAAAGAGCTGGATGGCTTCATCAATCCAAGGCTGTTGGTTGCCTGAACCGCCGTCTTCATGCTCAGGTTCAAGCTTAAAGTCCTCCTTTGGCGCTTCAGAAGCTCCTTCCATTGCTCCGGTCCAATCTTTGAGCATCATCGTCACCAATCGTGCCGGACGCCCAAGTTGTTCGGACAACACCCGCTCAATGACTTCGCGGTTAGCCTGCTTCTCCGTCGTTTCACGGTGAATATTGTTTTTGAAAGCAACCAGAACGTTGTCTTCAAGCAATGATACTGGCTCACCATCCACAAACCAGGCGTGAACGGTAACTCTCTCTTCCTTCACCCGTTGCAGGATCTGACTCCATTTTTTGCTGATCTCTGCGAACTCAGGGGCTCCCTTGCGCGCAACATATTGATCCAACTGTGCAGGAAGCTTCGCAGGCGAGTTCCCTCTCGATACAGGGGCTCTTGTTGCCGGACGCGACGGAGCACTTGATGCGCCATCTCCACCAGACAACCCGCTCTTAAGTGCACGATCCAATTTCTTCTCCAGCTCAGCAAGCTGCTGCTTCAAGCGGTTGATCTCTCCCCCATCAGCTGGCGCCGCATGAGTTGAAGCTCCCACCTGAACAGAAGCCTCTCCTTGTGCTGGAATACTACACAGTTTAAGCAATGCGACTTCAAATAATGTCTGTGGCTGTACCGCATATTTCATTTCACTCTGGTACCGATTAAGGGTGTCGATCATATGGAACAGTTGTTCCTTGGTGAATGACTCCGCCATATCACGGAAAGCTTCCGGATTAAGTACCCGGTCCGTCAGTTTGTCTGCATCAGGTACCATCTTAATCATAAGCAAATCACGGAAATAATACAGTAAATTCTCCATACACTTGTCTGCACTTTTTCCTTCATGCATGAAGCCTTCAATCATCTGCAAAATATGACCAACATCACCTTTGAGCAGTGAAGCAGCCAGTTTGGCAAATTGCTCTGAAGCAATTCCACCCGTCATGTCCATAACCTGCTGGTACGTTACTCGTCCATCCGTAAATGAAGAGATCTGATCCAGCACACTAAGTGCATCCCTCATTCCACCATCCGATAAACGGGCAATGTATTGGAGAGCGTCCTGGTCAGCTTCCATGCCTTCCTGTTCACAGATCAGTGTAAGTCTTGCTGTCTGCTCTTCTAGGGAAACCCGGCGAAAATCAAATCGCTGACAGCGCGATATAATGGTAGCCGGAAGGCGGTGCGGTTCCGTTGTTGCCAAAATAAACATCACATGTGGCGGTGGCTCCTCCAATGTTTTGAGCAAAGCATTGAATGCCTCCGTCGTCAGCATGTGCACTTCATCGATAATATAGACTTTCTGCCGGACTTCGGTTGGCGCATATTTTACCTTTTCCCGAAGATCACGGATCTCCTCAACGCCCCGATTGGATGCAGCATCAATCTCCTGCACATCCATCACAGCGCCAGTCGTAATCCTACGGCAAGCTTCACACTCGTTACAAGGTTCAGGCGCAGGCCCACGTTCGCAGTTCACAGCTTTGGCCAAAATCTTGGCGGCACTCGTCTTTCCCGTTCCTCTGGGCCCGCTAAATAAGTAGGCATGGGAAGTCCGCTGTTCACGAATCGCGTTCTGCAAGGTCTGAATAATATGCTGTTGTCCCACCATATCTTGAAACGACTGGGGACGCCAAGCCCGGTATAACGCGATATGCTCCATGATGCGTTACCTTCCTTCCACTTCGCATTCGAGTCCTTTGTCGTTCCCCTATTATACTATATTCCAGGGTGAATCCAAACTTTATCTGACTCATTCATGCGTGGTTTTTTAAGACATATCAAAAAGACCTCTGCATACATACAACTGCAAAGGTCTCTACATTTAAATGGTAAGCCGTGCACCTGCTATCGATATTTGCGATCCAAGTGGCACCCCTGAACAATAGCTCGGGCTAGGCGACCCTCCGGCACAAGAGTGATCTCACTTATGGCTGCTTCCTTCCGGACCTGACCAGGTTCATGAGTACTCATTGCGGAGGACCCAACCGTCAACACCACGTTCAGGGACCAAACCTCACATCGACAAAACCTCTAGCAGGAATTCAACCTCGCTATAGCGGATTGCGAGTTACAGGGCACCGCTACCTCCCCATCTAGCACGGTAAGAAATAGTATAACGTAAGGTTATCCAAATTGCAACCAGAAGGAACGCAGCAGCAACAATGTATATATAAAACATATAAAAAACCCCTGCCAGATCAGCAGGGGTGGGTTGGATGCAATTAGCAGACAACTCCAAGAATTGTCCTATTAGATTCCGTATTTCTTCTTGAAACGATCAACACGGCCGCCAGCATCGATAAACTTCTGTTTACCTGTGAAGAACGGGTGGCACGCGGAGCAAATCTCTACACGAAGTCCGTCTTTAACCGAACCTGTCTCAAAAGTATTCCCGCAAGCGCAAGATACTTGACCAATCGTGTAATTAGGATGAATTGCTTCTTTCATTACCTTTCACCTCTTTCCGCCCTGAGCCTCAAGCGGACCCAGAGTAAATGGCACAACTCTGAGATTATAACACGGCCTAATGCCTGTTGCAATCCATTATTGTTAAGAGGTAATTAACCGTTTTGGACGTGCCATTCCAGCTGGTGGAACGTGAGTATACGATCCAATCACCACATCAGGCAACTCATCTTCAAAGATTTCAATCATCTGCTTCATGCCCAAGATATCACCTTGAGCCGGAGGAATTAACTCCAGATAGCTCTCCGGATCAATATTGAGATTGCGCATCTGAATCAAACGCAGATCCGTTCTTCGTGCAAACTCAATCATTGCCTCAATCTCTTCCTCACGATCTGTTACGCCTGGGAAGATCAAATAGTTAATGGAGGTGTATACCCCCTGCTGCGCTGCATATTTCATCGACTTCTCGACATTGGCCAAGGTATAGCCACGCGGCTTATAGTAGGCGTTATAGTGGTCATCCAGTGCACTAATTGTACTTACGCGCATTAGATCCAATCCAGCGTCAACAATTCCTCTAATGTGATCATTCAGACCCGCATTGGTATTAATGTTGATATACCCCATATCCGTGACGGAACGCACTTCACGAATGGCTTCGATAATCAGCTTGGCCTGCGTGGAAGGCTCCCCTTCACAACCTTGTCCAAAGCTAATGATGGATTCCGGTGTCTTCAGGTGCTCCATCATGACTTGGACAATCTCATCCACCCGCGGGCGGAAGTTCATACGTGTCTGCGGGGAAACAAAACCACTATCATCCGGTTGCTCGGAGATACATCCGAAACAACCCGCATTACAGGAATAGGATACCGGCACCCCGCCTTCCCAACGATTCAGGAACGTGTTCGACGAAGTTAGACATTCATATCCGAGCGCACAATTGGACAGATGGGTATAAAGACGGTTCTCGGGATATTGCTCCGTCAACCGTTTAACTCCGGAACGCACATCATCCCGATCACAGTTCAGCGGATTCCATTGGTCAGGACTATCCGACTTCGCAGCCGTGACATAGAAACCGCCATCTTTCCAAACTACTGCGGAATAGCCGAATAACGGCAATTTATACTCTTTATCCGTCTTCACATAACCAGGGAGACACAAACGAGTGAATCCCTGTGGAAGCAACGCACCTACAGCCTGTGTGTCCGTTGGCATCGGCAACATCTCACCTGTATCCGGGTCCATACCAATGGGCCGAGTACTTGGGAGTCCAACCAAAGTCGCACCCTCCGGCAAAGGGATAAGTTCATCCTCCATAATTTCAACGATCATATCTCCGCTGCGGGCAAGCCCGTACAGGGATGGGTGATCAAATACATTACCTTTTTCATCTGCGTATACTAAATACATGATGTTCTCCTCACATCTAATGGGTTAAACCTAACGACGAGTGTATTGTAAAATTCACAGCAACGCTGCTAAACGCATGTTATGGGTCGAGCGACACTTATGTCGATGTACCTGACGTAGCTGTCTGTCTTGGTGAGCGACGGGTTGTTGTTGTCCCCGAATTGCTTGTTGGACTATTACCAGCTGAATCAAATGCCGCCAAAAACTCTGCATTTGTCTTGCTGTTGCGAAGTTTCTTCAGGAAACCTTCGACAAAGTCATGGGAATCATTCATATTCTTGCGAATCGCCCAGATTGTATCCAGCTCTTCCTTGCTGAGCAACACTTCTTCACGACGCGTACCAGAACGACGAATGTCGATTGCCGGGAATATACGACGTTCAGCCAGACGACGGTCCAGATGCAACTCCATATTACCCGTACCCTTAAACTCTTCATAAATGACGTCATCCATACGTGAACCGGTATCAATTAATGCCGTTGCCAGGATGGTCAAACTTCCGCCTTCTTCCACATTCCGTGCAGAACCGAAGAAACGTTTCGGACGATGGAATGCAGCTGGGTCAATACCACCACTAAGCGTACGACCAGATGGTGGAATAACCAGGTTATATGCACGGGCAAGACGTGTAATGCTATCCAGCAGGATAACGACATCCTTTTTAGCCTCAACCAAACGAAGCGCACGTTCAAGCACCAATTCCGCCACCTTGATATGATTCTCAGGCAGTTCATCAAATGTCGAAGCCACAACTTCCCCTTTTACCGAACGTGACATATCCGTTACTTCCTCTGGACGTTCATCAATCAACAGGACAAACAGTTCAATTTCTGGATTGTTAGTTGAGATGCTGTTGGCAATTTCTTTGAGGAGAAGCGTTTTACCCGCTTTGGGAGGTGCTACGATCAATCCGCGCTGTCCCAATCCTACTGGGGCGAGCACATCCATAATGCGTGTGGACAAATGGTTGGGGGATGTTTCGAGAACCAGTTTTTTCTGCGGATACAGTGGGGTTAGTGCCGGGAAGTGAAGTCGCTCTGCAGCCGCCGATGGATTCTCACCATTTACAGCGTTGACTTGCAACAAACCGAAGTATCTCTCGTTTTCCTTAGGCGTCCTACACTTGCCTGATACGAGGTCACCTGTTCTTAGGTCAAACTTGCGAATCTGAGAAGCTGAGATGTAGATGTCTTCCGTGCTTGGCAAGTAGTTGATCGGCCGAAGAAATCCGTAACCTTCAGGTAAAATTTCGAGTACGCCTTGCATGAACATCAGACCGCTTTGTTCGGCTTGTGCACGTAATATAGCAAAGATTAATTCTTTCTTTTTTAACGTACCATAGTAAGGAATCTGATATTTTTTGGCCAGCTTGTAGAGGTCCGTTAGTTTCATTTCTTCCAAATCGGAAATTTGTAGATCCATATAATAACCACCTATTCAATTAATAAGTCCGTGTGAAATGGATAGTTTCGCTAGATGTTCCGGCTATAGAGCGCAGCGTCTGCCACAATCTCTTCTGTCCATTGTACGGAATGTAACCGTTATAATGCAAATACTTGTCTTTGAGTGTAAGTTTCCGGGTGGGATGGCCATATTCGGCATAATCCGCTAATGAGTGAACACGATTCAATGAGGCGATCGATCCAGGTAGACCGGCTATGGCGCGCAGGTTCAAACAAAACCGGGGGTTGGGGAAAGAGAAATGATGTTCTTACAGCCATATGAAGTTTGATTCAAAAAAAGACCCTCCGGTAAAGGAAACAGAAACATTTCGTCTTATGCCGGAGAGACTGAGAACTCTATTAAAACAGGTTTACCCAATTACTGAAAGGATATGCAATCCAGCTAAAATAAACATGTGCATGACAGAATCATACATGATGCTTATCAATTAATCGGTTTCCCGCCATACATCTGCACCAAGCAGACGTAGATTGGTCACCAGGTGATCGTAACCACGATCGATATATTCGACCCCTGTTACTTCAGTCACACCTTCACTGACCGTAAGACCTGCGATCACCAGCGCTGCTCCAGCGCGAAGATCGGATGCTTTTACTTTGGCAGCGTTCAATGCACTGCCTTCAATAATCGCTGACCGTCCTTCTACCCGAATCTTAGCGCCCATCCGCACCAGCTCTGGTACATGCTTGAACCGATTACTGTATACAAAGTCGCTCAGGACACTAACACCGGTTGCCTGTGTTAAAACACTGGTCATTGGTGACTGTAAATCGGTTGGAAAACCAGGATATACAAGTGCCTTCACGTCAACGTGGTTATAGCTTGGTTTACCAATGACACGTATACTTTCATCCAATTCCTCAATGCCAACACCCATCTCCAGCAGCTTTGCCGTTAAAGCTTCCAGATGTTTGGGAATCACATTGTCAATCAGAACATCACCGCGCGTTGCCGCTGCAGCGATCATATACGTACCCGCTTGGATACGGTCCGGAATGATGGAATGACGGCAGCCTTTAAGCTCCGAAACCCCTTCAATACGGATCGTTTCGGTACCTGCACCCTTGATGCTGGCACCCATGGAATTCAGAAGTGTTGCTACATCTATAATCTCAGGCTCTTTAGCCGCGTTTTCGATAATTGTAGAGCCTTTGGCACGAGTAGCCGCCAGCATGATATTAATGGTTGCACCGACACTGCTTACATCAAGATAGATTTTTGCTCCGCGCAGCTCTTTGGCATGCAAATGAATGGAGCCGTGTTCGTTAGTTACGGTTGCGCCAAGCGCTTCAAACCCTTTGATATGTTGATCAATTGGACGAGGCTCGAAATTACAGCCCCCTGGTAAACCTATGGTCGCTTCTTTGAAACGCCCTAATAGTGCACCCATCATATAATACGAAGCACGAAGCTTCTTCACGGGACCATTCGGCATAGGAATGGATTTGATGTCAGAAGGATCAATCTTCATCTGACTGCCTTCCCAAGTTACATGTGCTCCGAGTTCCTCCAAAATTTCTGCATAAACCGCCACATCACTCAAAAGTGGAAGGTTGTCCAACACGACTTCTGACTCGGCAAGCAATGCTGCAGGAATAAGCGCAATGGCGCTGTTCTTGGCGCCGCTTATGGTTACAGTTCCCTGTAACGGACGTCCGCCACTAATCATCAATTTTTCCATAAAGCTTAATGTCCCCCTACGTGTTTTGCAGCCGATGAACGGCAATACGTGTTGTTGGCTTCCGATGTAGAAATAAGGTGTGAAAATGGAAAGACACCGGCTAGGCGGTGTTCTTCCATTTCACAGTATGGAACTGGTAAAGATAAATTACGCTTTGTTGTTGGAACCAAACTCGCGGATTTTACCTTTAACTGTTTCTTTGATTGCATCACGGCCTGGTACGATGAATGTACGTGGATCGTAAGCATCTGGTTTAGCTGCAAGCACTTCACGAACTACTTTTGCGAAAGCAATTTGGTTCTCTGTGTTTACGTTGATTTTGGATGTACCCAGGGAAATGGCTTTGTCGATGTCGTGTTTAGGAATACCTGTACCACCGTGCAATACGAGTGGAACTTGTACCGCGTCACGAACTTCTTCCATTTCTTTGAAGCCCAGGTTAGGCTCGCCATGGTAAGGACCGTGTACGGAACCAAGAGCAGGTGCCAATGTGTCGATACCTGTTTCTTTAACGATACGGATACACTCGTTCAGGTCAGCATACATGATACCGCCGATAACGTCGTCTTCTTGTCCGCCTACAGTACCTACTTCAGCTTCTACAGAAACGCCTTTAGCGTGTGCATATTCAACAACTTTTTTAGTCATTTCGATGTTCTCATCGATAGAGTGGTGGGAACCGTCGATCATAACGGATGTGAATCCAGCATCGATCGCTTCTTTACACTTGTCGAAGCTTGAACCGTGGTCCAGGTGAATTGCAACTGGAACAGTGATTTTCATGTCGTGAATGAGTCCTTCTACCATTTTAACTACAGTGTAGAAGCCACCAATGTGACGTGCTGCGCCTTCGGATACACCCAGGATTACTGGGGATTTCTCTTCTTCAGCAGCACCAAGAATCGCTTGAGTCCACTCAAGGTTATTGATGTTGTATTGACCAACTGCATATTTTCCTTCAAGTGCTTTGTTCAACATGTCTGTCATAGATACTAATGGCATGGTTTCAATCCTCCTAGGGGTTTGGGTTGTGTCTATGGTTTTTAGCCGAAATCACATACGGGCTTATTATACCACATCCCATGTCAAATACTAAACAAGCATTTGCAAAAATGCTGTGCTTTGCAGCACAGTTTTCATAGACACTGCTTTATGACTTCCCCATTTCCAATATTCCCCGGATGAGGGAGTGAAATACCCATTTTTCCACCACGCATCTTCTATGTTCTTCACACGCAAAAAAATCCTGTATCTACAGGATTCAGCTGCATTTATTGGCAGCACCATTGCGAAGCTGCATATTCACAGCCACTCGCATCTCATCGATATCAAATGGTTTTGTGAAATGCATGAGTGCTCCGAGATCCGTGGCTTCCTTAATCATGTCCAGTTCGCCATAAGCGGTCATCATGATGACCTTGATATCTGGATCAATTTCTTTAATATGCTTCAGGATTTCCAGGCCGTCCATCCCAGGAATCTTCATATCGAGCAGTACCAAATCAGGCTTGTCATTGTTCACAATTTCCAGGGCAATCTTGCCGTTGGGTGCTTGAAACGTGTTATATCCTTCACTGCTGAACACTTCCATTAACAGGATTCGAATACCATTCTGGTCATCAACAATTAAAACTTTTTTATCTTCCACTCTGTAACCTCCTAGAATTAGGAAAGCATGTACACCTTCGAATCTGGATAACTATCCCATAGTCGTCATGATAAGTATTCTACCTCTTCCATTAAAATCCTGCTACCTTCATAAAATGACAAAAAGCATTTCGAACTGCTTTTCACGCAAAAAAAAAGGGATGTTCCGGCATCCGCTGTGGTTGCCTGGAACATCCCAATATCTATTACGTTAACACTAATACCATGTATTATTTCTGTGCATTCTCCAGAGACGCTTTCACGAACTCACGGAACAATGGTTGCGGACGGTTCGGACGGGAAGTGAATTCCGGATGGAATTGTACCGCCAAGAACCATGGGTGACCTGGAAGTTCCACAATCTCAACCAGACGTCCATCCGGGGATGTACCCGAGATAACCAGTCCTGCTTTTTCGATCGCTTCACGATATTCATTGTTGAACTCATACCGGTGACGGTGTCTCTCATACACCAGCTCGTCATCATAACAAGCCATTGCCAAAGAACCTTCCTGAAGCTTACAAGGATACAGACCCAGACGCATCGTGCCACCCAGATTTTCAATATCTTTTTGCTCAGGCAACAGATCGATTACCGGGAATTCCGTAGCCGGATTAATCTCGGAGCTGTTCGCACCATTCAAGCCAACGATGGAACGTGCATACTCAATAACGGAAACCTGCATGCCCAGGCAAATACCGAAGAACGGAATTTGTTTCTCACGGGCATAACGGATTGCGGATACTTTACCTTCGATACCCCGGTCTCCAAATCCACCAGGAACCAAGATGCCGCCAACGCCATGCAAGAGGTCGCCTACGTTCTCATCGGTGATATCTTCGGAATGAATCCAACGAATCTTCACATCTGCATTGGATGCAAATCCTGCATGAGACAAGGATTCAACAACACTAAGGTATGCATCATGCAACGCTACATATTTACCAACAATAGCAATCTCAACCGTATGCTCCAGCTTGTTGATCCGGTCAACCAGTCCTTCCCACTCGCTCATATCCGGTGCAGGAGTAGTCAGTTTCAAGTGGTTTACCACGATCTCATCCAAACCTTCTTCACGCAGGTTCAGAGGCACTTGATACAACGTGTCTGCATCGCGACATTCCACTACAGCATTCTCATCAATGTCGCAGAAGAGAGCGATTTTGGCTTTCATGTCGTTAGACAATTCATACTCCGTACGGCAGACAATGACATTCGGTTGAATACCGATGCTGCGCAGTTCCTTAACACTATGCTGCGTTGGTTTTGTTTTCACTTCACCTGCTGCTTTGATGTAAGGAATAAGAGTTACGTGGATGTACATCACATTGTCGCGACCTACATCACTCTTGATTTGACGAATGGCTTCCAGGAAAGGCAAACTCTCGATGTCGCCCACTGTTCCGCCAATTTCCGTAATAACAACATCCGAACCCGCTTCACGTCCAGCGCGGAATACACGCTCTTTGATCTCGTTCGTAATGTGTGGGATAACTTGTACCGTTCCGCCCAGATATTCCCCGCGTCGCTCTTTGCTGATGACGGAAGAGTATACTTTACCAGTCGTGACGTTGCTGTTTTTGGAGAGATTGATATCAATAAAACGTTCATAGTGGCCAAGGTCCAGATCCGTTTCCGCGCCATCATCCGTTACAAAAACCTCGCCATGCTGATAAGGGCTCATTGTCCCTGGGTCGATGTTGATGTATGGATCAAATTTCTGAATCGTTACCTTAAGCCCTCTGTTTTTCAGCAATCTGCCCAGCGAAGCAGCAGTAATCCCTTTGCCTAGGGAGGACACAACTCCGCCCGTCACGAAAATATACTTTGTCACTGTTATTACCCTCCTAATATAAGTACAGAAATTCAGGCGATATATGGTGTTATCGTAACCTGTTTCCCAGGTAATCATCGTTAAAAAGAGCAATGGCAGAAATTCCCTGCATCTGCCGAACTGCTCTTTCTGCGAAGACGGTTTAAATAAACGTTGTTTTACAGCAAAAAATGGTGCAAACATTCCGGTAGCCTTCATTCCATTTCGTGTTTTTGATATACAAAAACGGGCCATGAAATGTTGGCCGGGAGCATGCGGAATTGAAAACTTTTTGCAAAATTATGCCTCTAAAAATACAAAAAAAAGTACTCCCGCAGGACGGGGCACCTTCTATAAAAAACATAAATATATTGTCGCTCATTCATAAGCCCATGCAATAGTTTACCCGTTACCCCGTCTGCTGTCAAGGCTGACTATTCCGGGGAAACGGGTAAATTATAGACGTCAAAAATGACTACCGATTATCAGAATCGTCGTCAAATTCATCCTCGTTTTCGGACTCTTCTTCGTCTTCTTCGAGGTCTTCATCTTCCAGATCGTCATCTTCGACCAGCACTTCTTCTTCGCTGTCTTCTTCATCAAAGATGTCGTCTTCGTCTTCATCTTCTTCGTCTTCATCTTCGTCTTTATCCGGGCTGTCGAAGTCTTCGTCGCTGTTATAGCTATCTTCTTCTTCACCGAAGTCTTCATCTTCCAGATCATCGTCTTCATCGTTGATGATACGCGGACGCTTCGCACCCGTCATGGAATCTTCTGTTCCGGCTACCGGATACCAGCGCTTCAAGCCCCACAGACTCGTACCGACACAAGCAAAACGGCCATCGATATTAATCTCGGTATATAGCTGGGCGATAAACTCGTTGATTTCTTCATCAGTCATTCCGCGCTGCTTCGCTACCTCATTCATCAAGTCACGATAGTAATACGGCGTATTAGCCGCTTTCAGCACCATAAAGGCAAGGTCCACCAAAGGGATCTCTTTTACCTTTTCTTTATCAATTTTCAAATTGAGCGAGGTACTCACTGCAGACACTTCCTCTCACACAAAATTCACTTTTTAACCCCTACGAACTGGACTGTTACGTATAACATATCCATTAACAAACCTAAGTAAAACCTATTTAGCGTTAAAAAGCAAGTTTTTATGTACGGATGTGACGCAAATACGGAGAGCGGCAACAATATGTCCATATATTAAACATGAAGTGACATCGAACTCATAGGAATGACTTCTTTTGCCAAAGCGACAACTTCATAATAAAAAAGACGGAGTCCCCTCCGCCTTCTGACTGTATACCCTTGAAGGATTGCTCCTCACCAGGTTCCCCGCAAGAGCCCTCTAGCTCTCCATCCATCATATGTCCCTGCGCCCGTTTTGACACGAAGAGAATGTGTTTTTGTAAAAAAAGGGCAAGTTCCCCATGCGGCGGGATGAGCGCATTCATAGAATACCTCAGCATGTTCATCCCGAAGGGGGCTGCCCATTATGGACTATACTGGTTTATTGCATCAATTGATTGACGGAATGCGACGCCCTGAACCAGAACAGGGAGGGCGATATTTGATCCGATTTGCCAAACCGCAGCAGTATGAGGCCTGTCTCGTAGAATTGTCTCGAATGCGGAATGAATTCACTGACCTTGAAGCTGTCCGCTCCTCGCGACTGGCTCGTTCCATTATTGCTCCAGTGCAACGCCCGGAGGATCTGTACCGTTATGGGGATGAGATTACGATTGAAGCAGACGTACCCATCTCACTTCACGCCACTGCACTTCACAGTAAACCGAGCAATGCCCAAGGCATACCTTGGGGAGTGAAACAAATCCGGGCACCCAAAGTATGGTCTGTGTCTACAGGACACCGAATTAAAATCGGTGTGATTGATACGGGTGCTGATTATCACCACCCCGATCTTCGTTATTCCCTGGCACGCGGAATCAATCTGTTAAACCGCAGCCTGCTTCCCCATGATGATAACGGACACGGTACCCACATTGCAGGGACTATCGCTGCAGCCAACAGCACCGCAGGCATGATTGGTGTAGCTCCACGCTCCCTGATCTATCCAGTGAAGGCATTTGACCACAACGGATCAGCTTATGTATCCGACATTGTGCTTGGCATCGACTGGTGTGTGCGCAACAAGGTCGATATCATCAATATGAGCTTTGGCATGAAAACACGGAGCAAGGCGCTTCTTGACGTGGTCAATCGTGCATATCATGCCGGCATCGTCATTGTTGCTTCGTCAGGAAATGACGGCAAACGCCGCAGTATTGATTATCCGGCAAGGTATCCGCAGACCATATCCGTTGGGGCAACCGACAAAAACAGACGTATTGCGTCCTTCAGCAATCGGGGCGCATACGTGGATGTCTATGCACCTGGCGATAAGATCGTCTCCTCCTGGGTACAAGGCAAGCATCACGAGATGAGCGGCACATCCATGGCAACATCCCATGTGAGCGGTGCAATCGCTTTGCTGCTGGCGAAACATCCCGGATTATCCCCCAGCGAAATCAAGACACTCGTCAAACGTGCTACGATCCCGCTGCGCGCCCGCAAGACCACCACCGCAAAAAGCAAGGTACGCGGTGGGGAGATTGACGCCCTACGGCTAATGCAGGAGGGCGGGGAGTGATCCTGATCTGCCCAGCGGTCAGCAGGACTCGCTTGAAGCTTGGTGGCGAAACGCAGTAGCTCGGCCCAGACAGCACACGCGCGAGTGATATTGCGTAGCGGCTGAGCCTCCAGGTTGCGACCGCTGCAATGGCAGAGCAGGGCTGGCTTTTGTACTCGGGGCAGGCCGGGTTCCTCAGCCACGAGTACACAAAAAAAGTCTCCATGTACCACGTTGATTACGCAACGTGGGCATGGAGACTTTTTTCCTTAGGCAGCGCGGCGATGTGCTGCGAGCCTGGCTTTACATTTTGTCTGGTGCAGTTACGCCTACCAGACGAAGTGCTGTTGCGATAACGGTACGCACAGCACCGATCAGCGCCAGACGCGCCTGAGTTTGCTGCGCGTCTTCCGTAATAACGCGTTCTGCACGGTAGTAGCTGTGGAACAGGGATGCCAGCTCGTATACGTAACGGATGATGCGGTGAGGTGCATATCCTGTTGCCGCTGCCGAGATTTCTTCAGGCAGCTCTCCCATTTTGCGGAGAAGGTCATACTCGTGCTCTGTTGTCAGCTTGGACAGGTCGATCTGTGCCAGTGGCAGCAATTCAATGCCTTGTTCTTCAGCTTGACGATATACGCTGCATACACGTGCATGCGCATATTGTACGTAGAATACCGGATTCTCATTGGATGTCGAAATAGCAAGGTCCATGTCAAAGTCCAGATGGGAGTCCATGCTGCGCATTGTGAAGAAGTAACGGATGGCATCAATGCCGACTTCATCCATCAGGTCTTCCATCGTTACAGCTTTACCTGTCCGCTTGGACATCTTCACTTTTTCACCGTTCTGGAACAAGCTCACCATCTGTGCAATCAAAACCACCAGTTTCTCAGGGTCATTGCCCAGTGCTTGCATGGCGGCCTTCATCCGTGGAATATATCCGTGGTGGTCCGCACCCCAGATGTTGATCATCGTGTCGTATCCACGGGCATATTTGTCACGGTGATAAGCAATATCCGGCGTCAGATACGTGTACGTGCCATCGTTCTTGATCAATACACGTTCTTTGTCATCGCCGTACTGCATCGTTTTCAGCCAAGTTGCTCCATCTTGCTCATAGATCTCATTGCGGTCACGCAATTCATCAAGCACTCGCAGCACTTCTCCGTTGTCATAGAGGGAAGTTTCGCTAAACCAGATGTCAAAGTTAACACGGAAGCGATTCAAGTCACGCTTGATCTTGTCCAATTCCTTCTCCAGACCAAAGTCACGGAAATAAGCCGCACGGTCACCAGGATGCATGGACAACAATTCTTCACCCTTTTCAGCAACAAGCTGCTTGGCGAACCCTTTAATATCTTCACCGTGATAACCGTCTTCAGGCATCTCAGCATCCTGACCCAGCTCTTGCAGATAACGAGCTTCAATGGAGCGCGCCAGATTAAACACCTGATTACCTGCATCATTAATGTAGTACTCACGGGTTACATCATAGCCTGCATAATCGAGAATGTTACATAGTGCATCACCTACAGCTGCTCCACGGGCATGACCCAGGTGCAAACTGCCTGTCGGGTTGGCACTGACGAATTCCATCTCGACTTTGCGTCCTTCTCCGATGCTAATTCTTCCGTAATCTTCACCCTGCTCCTGCACAAGCGCAAGTACCGGGTAAAGGTAACTCTTGTCCAATTTGAAGTTAATGAATCCTGGGCCAGCAATCTCAGCTTTCTCAATTCCTGCTTCAGACAGATTCAGATTGGCAATGATCTCTTCAGCAATCTGACGCGGATTGCGCTTGGCAATCTTGGTCAGCTGCATGGCAGCATTGGTCGCCAAGTCCCCGTGTGTCTTCTCACGTGGCACTTCCAATGTGATGGCTGGCAATTCTTCCTGCGTAACAATTCCGGCTGCCACAATGGCGTTGCCGATGGCCGTACTTACCCGTTCGTTAATCGTATCTAGTGGATTACGTGTCATGAAATTGGTTCCTCCTGTATATGCAAACTAATCGCGAAATGTCCGGATTCTTCATCAAAGCGGTAAAAGTCGTAGCTCCACGCTGCGCGTGCGCTCAATCCCTGAATGGAAAGTTCCAGCTTCTGTGTATGCGTGGACAGGGCAAACGACATGTACGGTGATCGATAGAAACCAGGAAGCTTCCGATTCAATTCAAAAGTCTGCTCCGATTCCACCTCACCGTGACGTATAATCTTGATGGATTGTCCGCCCAGCTTCAATGTTGTACGGGTTGTACCCCCCTCAGGTCCAACCTGCGGTTCTTCATAACGAACATAAAGAACGGACCCTTTTAACACGGCTTCACCCTGCATTTCCTGCAGCACATCTTCACCTTCATAACGGCTGTGCAGCCGGATGTGTACCGGTCGCATGTTCGACATGAATGTTAACCTCCATTATATTCGAGGCGACGCAAAATCAGGCACGGCCGGTGAGAACAGCCCTTCCCGTATTGTTGTGTCGCTATACGCGCTCATATTCCCGGATAGCTCGCTATCCTACACTCTACTGTATAACTATATCCAGTTCCCTCGCTCAATTCAAATCCAAATTCAGAGTTTTTTCCTCATAAAGCCAAAAAAGAAGAGTCACACCTGTAAAGTGCAACTCCCTTTTGCTTCATTATAATGAGATTCGTTCATTAGATCAGGCCCATTGCGATTCATAAGGAAAAGGACATGTCGACTCACTCAGCTTCGCTCGCACCTGTACGAGACAACCACAATGCCTGCAGGTTGTACCATATTGCAATCCCGGACAAGCAGAGCAGATGGATAGTCGACGCTCATATTCCTCATCCTGCACCGTCGGACGAGAACGTGAGGCAATCTCCACAAGTCTGGCCATTTTGGCGTCGCTAACCTTCACATCATATTGTTCATTGCACCCCTTGCAAGGTTCCTGCTTTTTCATGCATTAACCCTCTACAGCGAGTACCCCAACCGATGCTGGTGGAAGGACAAAACGCAGTGTGTTATTCTCCAGTGTGATTCCATCCCATGCTACAGGCTGAACGTGACTTGGTTGTTCAAAGGTATTGAATGCACCAAAATCAGCATGATGCAGAATCTGCCCAGATACTTTAGCCGCTTGAGCTGCTTCCAGCTGGCATACGACTTCCAACTCATCCGTGTGGCTTAGATTACAAGCCGTCACGTGAATGACCCCATCCTTGTTGCAGGATGCTGATAAGCTGAGCTGTGGAATGGTCTCTTCCCCGAATGTGTATCCTGGGCTTTCATAATTCAAGTCGAGTCGCTGCGCATCCATATGCACCTGATACATATCAAATACATGATACGTAGGGGTCAGGAGCATTTTGTCCCCTTCCGTGAGCACAAGTGATTGAAGCACATTGACGATCTGCGCAAGATTTGCCATGTGTACCCGTTTATTATGTTGATTGAAAATATTCAGATTAACGCCTGCAAGCACAGCATCCCGCATCGTATTCTGTTGATACAGGAACCCTGGATTGGTTCCCGGCTCAACGTTATACCACGTGCCCCATTCGTCCACAATAATGCCGACTCTGCCCTCTGGATCATATTTGTCCATAATTTCGGAGTGCTTCACCAGCAATTCATCCATATATAGCGTCTTCTTCAAGGTGGTGAACCACTCAGCCTCTCCGAATCCTGTGGCTGCACCTTTATCATTCCACTCTCCTGTAGGGATGGTGTAATAATGAAGACTGATTCCGTCCATATAGCGAGCAGACTCCCGCATCAGCACTTCCATCCATTCATAGTTGCCTTCGTTGGGTCCACAAGCGATCTTATAGATCTCGTTCCCGGAATAGTTACGTACGTATGTAGCATACCGGCGATATTCATCCGCATAATATTCAGGGCGCATATTTCCACCGCATCCCCAGTTCTCATTCCCCACGCCAAAATACTTCAGTTTCCAAGGCTCTTCCCTGCCGTTACTCTTCCGCCAGTTCGCCATCGGGGATTCGCCGTCAAACGTGATGTACTCCACCCATTCCTGCATCTCCTGAACCGTACCACTACCCAGGTTACCGCTGATATACGGCTCCGTACCGAGCAGCTCACACAGTCTCAAGAATTCATGTGTACCAAAGTGATTATTTTCTTCCACACCGCCCCAATGCGTATTGATCATACGAGCACGCTCACTCTTCGGGCCCACGCCATCTTTCCAGTGATATTCATCGGCAAAACAACCACCTGGCCAGCGAAGCACTGGAATATTAAGCTTCTGCAAGGCAGTCAATACATCATTTCGGATCCCATCCGTATTCGGAATAGGTGAATCTTCTCCTACCCACAAGCCCTCATATATACAACGTCCCAAGTGTTCGGAAAAGTGACCATATATATTGCGATTTATTAATCCTTGATCTGAATCAGCCTTTAGAATAACATCAACCATAATTTCAACCTCCAATAAATGTATTGTTATCGCTTACAATAACTTGTTTTGAAGCAGGTTTCAACCGTTATTATTTCCACGCAAACAAGCCCCTCCCTGTGAAGTTGATCAGGAAGGGGCTTGTTTGTTATACAAACTCATGCAGAGACATGCCAAATTGAATTTTATACATTTCTAATTTGGATTTGTCTGGTTGTTATTTCAGAATAACAGACCACTTAACCCTGCTCTGAGGGCAACAACATTTTTTGTGTCCACGTGGTTCCACCATCTGTAGTCTGATAGATTGCCGGGGAGTTATCACTTGTTACAACAAGCCAACCTGTTTTGGCGGATGGGAAAGAGATGCGGGAACTATATCCCGGATCTTTCAGGTCGACGTTTTTCCACGTGGAACCTTTATCATACGAACGTCCAATCCCCACTTTACCAGCTGCAGGTGAACCCGCGGAGAGATAAGCCGTCTGATTACCAATCAGCGCCATGTTGCCAGGATGACCACCAGGATTGGCAGGTCCGGTACCTTTACCTATACTGTTCGTACCAGGTGCAGGGCCTCCTCCTGCTGTGGATTGTGCAAATACTTGTGTCCAATTCTTGCCTTGATTACCGCTCGCATAGAGGGAGTAAGATTGTTGGGACATGCCTGCATCACCATACAGAAGGGCCCACACTTGCTGGCCGTGTGCATACAGATCCGCTCCGCTCCATGTGTCTGAGACAACGCGAAGAGAGGTTGTCCAGTTCTTCCCACCATCACTCGTATGCTTCAAATGATATCCTGATCCGGGTACAACCACGACAGCATACCCTTGTTTCTCTGTCGCGAAGGCAGCTGCTCGCGTATTGGCAGGTGTGTTGATTTTACTCCAGGTCACCCCGCCATCCTTCGTCTGATATGCACCATTATAGGTGTAGCCATAACCTACATCTTTATTGCGGAAATCGATGCGTTTGAATTGAATGCCCGGCGTATCGAGCCGCGTCCAGTGAGATCCCCCGTCATGAGTACGGATCAGATAGGTTGCAGGTGAGCTCTTCACTTGTGCCAGCGCATATCCGTTCACATTATTCGGAAAATCGACCTGTGTGAATTGCCACTGTCCGGTATATATGGACTGCCACGTACATCCTGCATTCGAGGTACCGATCAGGAAGCCTTCACCCCCAGCTCGTCCAGTCGTGTCATTAAGAAAATCAATATCGGTAAATTGCAGGTGTTGCTCTTCTACACCACTACCTTTTTCCAATGTAGCCGCTAGTCTGTGTTCTCCCTTTCCACATGCCTGCGAGGATGAAGCGTTAGCGCCTGATAGCGTATGTACTGGTCCCATCCCCCAAGCCAGCGTTAACGATAATGCGAGTGCACCAATCCGTTTCCATGTCATCGTTCTCTTGGTTGTCATCGTAACACCTCCTTCTATGGTTTTACCCAATTTCGATCTTGTTAACGTAACAATCCAGTGAAGCCCGATGACAATTTCGCAAGAAAAAAACCACCTTTACCCACGATTGGTATCATGCAGGCAAGGGTGATTCATCACTAAACACTGTGTACTCTAGGTTAAATCGGCAATGTCTAGATACCAATGATAACAAAACTGATACTTAAGAAAAGACATCAATATTAAGATAGAGTCATGTTAAGGCAGGACATCTGCATGTGTGAGCCTATACTAACACAAGCAATACATGGTAGAGACATAGGAACATACGTGCTATAATTAATGTTATGGACGTTTGAATAACGGTGGATGTTTTCTGAGCACGGCGCAGCTTCCCGAGAGGGGGTGACGTCGATGATCAAACTTGTGGCGTTGCTTGATGTGATCCGATGGATTGCTGCGATCCTCAGTATTATACTGAGTGGGCGAAAGCTTTACCGTTGGTTACGCAAAAAGTTTCGTAGCAAGCGAAAACCCACCTCATAAGGTCGGAAGCCTGACGGTGGGTTTCGCTTGAATAGCATTATTTAGTTCATGCGCGCCGTGGCAATCCACAGCCTTTCGGGTCCTAAGAGTCTTTACCGTTGGCGCGGTAAAGGCTCTTTTTAGTATATGGCCGAACCCATTCACCATATACTTCACGAGTGTAATATATCAATTCATATACTACTGAATACTGTTGTAGTCAGTATAACATAGCTCTGGACAGAAGTTAAATTAAGTAAGTTAACTTAACTTAATTATTCCTCTTGGGAGAATAGTTTCAGATACTTTATCCAGTCCGTTTCTTAAGCTGAAATAGTTAAGGACACGCAGATAAACGTTAGCAATAAAAAGTACTCTCTGTCTGCGCAGATTTGAAACCGCGCAGAAAGAGAGCATTAAGTTTATCGATCATTCTGTAATTATTTCACGAATCCAAGCAGCATTTCACGGATCATCTTCGCAGCCACAATCTGTGTCTGTTGTGTTGGATCGTAGATTGGTGCTACTTCAACCAGATCACAACCGACTACATTGACATCAGATCCTGCAATCATGTGGATGGCTTCAAGCAGTTCTTTGGACGTAATGCCGCCCGCTTCTGCTGTACCTGTTCCTGGTGCTGCAGACGGATCAAGCACATCGATGTCGATGGTCACATATACCGGACGGTTGCCCATCTTCGGAAGGGCTTCCTTCATCGGAGCTGCCACTTCAAACGGATAGAAGTTGATGTTCTCACGACCATACTGGAACTCTTCACGGGAGCCAGAACGGATACCGAACTGATAGATGTTTTTGCCACCCATTAACTCCGCTGCTTTACGTACTGGCGTGGAGTGGGACAATGGCTCGCCTTCATAGTTTTCACGAAGGTCTGCGTGTGCATCAATATGAATCAGGATAAGATCCGGGTATTTCTTGTACATCTGTTGGATGACTGGCCAAGTAACCAAGTGCTCGCCACCCAATCCAATTGGGAATTTGTCGTCAGCCAGCAGACTGCCGATGTATTCATGAATCACTTCTAGGCTGCGTCCCGCGTTACCGAAAGGCAGGAGCAAGTCTCCAGCGTCAAAGTACGTCATGTCTACAATGCTTTTGTCTAGGTACGGGCTGTACTCTTCAAGTCCAACCGATGCTTGACGGATATGAGATGGGCCGAAACGGGAACCCGGACGGAAGCTGACGGTGTAATCCATCGGCATACCATAGATAACTGCTTTGGAGTTCTCATAATCCTCAGAGCTGCAAATAAATACGTTTCCTGAATAAGCTTGATCCAATTTCATTAATGATTTCCCCTTTATTTCGTTAAATCTTCCACGAATTTAGGAAGTACAAATGCTGCTTTGTGCAGACGCGGAGAGTAATACTTGGTATCCATCTCCGGAATTTGAGTCTCATCCACTTCGAGCGGGTCATGTTTCTTGCTACCCATGGTGAATGTCCACAAACCACTTGGATAGGTTGGAATATTACAGCCGTACACATGTACGATCGGGAAGATTTCTTTGACGTCTTTGTTCACCTTCTGGATCAGATCCGCCTTGAACCACGGGTTGTCCGTTTGGGCAACGAAGATTCCGTCTTCTTTGAGTGCTTCGTAAATGCCTTGGTAGAAACCGCGCTCAAACAATGGAGCAGCCGGACCTACAGGCTCAGTGGAGTCTACGATGATCACATCGTATTCATTTTTATGTTCAATAATATGCATGTAGCCGTCGTTCACGAGCACTTCAACATTAGGCTCGTCCAACTTGCCGGCGATTTCAGGCAAATATTTTTTGGAGTATTCAATAACTTTACCGTCAATTTCGACGAGAACTGCTTTTTCTACAGCAGCATGCTTAATGACTTCACGAATGACTCCGCCATCACCGCCACCGACAACCAGAACTTTTTTCGGATTCGGGTGAGTGTTTAGCGCAGGGTGTGCCGCCATTTCGTGATATACGAACTCGTCTTTTACGGTAGTCATCACCATGCCATCAAGAAGCAACATGTTACCGAATTCCTCGGTCTCTACCATGGCCAAATCTTGAAAATCGGTTTTCTCTGTAACATAGGTCTGTTTAATCTTCGCGGTGATCCCGAATACCGGGGTCTGTTTCTCCGTAAACCACAATTCCATAATCTCTACCTTCTTTCCGTAAAGTTAATGATCAGCCATACCCGACCCAAGTGCTGTGCACTATAATCGGTTCGCCCAAGCACGTCCAGCGTTCGGCGCCATATCGCGTTATGATTTGCTGGCCTGCGGGAAAGGTCCGCGGTTCACTTCATTATATAGATTAAATTGACCAGAGCGTGCAGAGCGTCTGACTAATCAATGAATCAATGACCATTCGTCTGTTCGTCCTTACGCGCTTTAGTATCTTGTGCCGAATCTTACCTTTTCATTACCCTTTTGCATTATACGCGATTGACGTTTATACTGCAAAACGGTTTTCTCGGCGAAAATGCTACATTTTGTTCGCTTATGCACCCGATTGAATATCCCTGCCAATCAAGTCCCATACTGGAAAGAAAAGAGAGGAGCCCGTTCCATGACCAAGCCAAACCAAAAGACCCGCAAACGCGGGTTCCGTATACGGAAATTGTTTAAAAACCTGTCTCTGCTCACCGTGCTCGCCATACTCGCTACCGCTGCCGGATTGGTATATCTATATGCAACCAGCCTGCCCCTTGCAGACTCTGACCGGAATTCCAGATTGCTGGACAGTCAGGGTGAAGTCATCGCTACCTTCTCCGCAGGTGGCAAAGACTCTGTACCCGTTCAACTGGAGGAAATCGCTCCAGATCTGGTCAATGCCACTTTAGCTGTAGAGGACCGCAAATTCTATAATCACTACGGTTTCGACGTTCAAGGGATGGGACGGGCTGTGCTCGTTAACCTCGAACATATGGAGATGTCACAGGGTGCGAGTACATTGACCCAACAGTTGGCGCGTAACCTGTATCTGTCTCATGAGAAAACATGGACTCGCAAAGCAAAGGAAGCCATGTACACGGCGCAATTGGAAATGAAATATAGCAAAGATGAAATTTTGCAGATGTATCTGAACGAAATCTATTATGGGCACGGAGCGTACGGAATCGAAGCGGCTTCCCGAATGTATTTTGGCAAATCAGCCAAACAGCTGGATCTCGCAGAGAGTGCCATGCTGGCAGGAATCCCGAAAGGACCCACCTACTATTCACCCTATAACCATATGAAGAATGCCAAAGACCGACAGAAAATTGTGCTGAATGCCATGGCAGATATCGGCAAGATCACCCAATCCGAGGCGGATAAAGCCTATGAGAAAATGCTCTCGTTCAAGCCGGAAAGTGAACGTAAAACGGTGGAAAGTGCTCCTTATTTCCGTGACTATATTCGAAGTCTGGCCATCAAAGAGCTGGGAATCAGTGAAGCAATGCTGGATCATGGGGGATTGAATATCTACACCACACTGGATCTACGTGTACAAAAAGCGGCTGAAGATGCTGTAGCAAAAGGTATGGATGCCAAAAGCGAGCTGGAGACGGCTCTCGTGTCCATCGACCCTCGCACGGGTTACATCAAAGCCATGGTGGGCGGCAAAAACTACCGCACCAATCAGATTAACCATGTACTGGCGACCACACGCCAGCCAGGTTCGGCGTTTAAACCCATTATGTATCTGGCAGCCTTGGAATCCAAGCAGCTCACCAGTGCATCCATGTTTAACAGTGAACCTACGCTCTTTCATTATGACAATGACCGCAAAACCTATAAACCTGGCAACTTTGGAGACAAGTATCTGGGGGAGATCGATCTTAGACAGGCGATCGCCGCTTCAGACAATATCTATGCAGTAAACACCATCATGCAGATTGGTCCTGAGCAGGTTGTGAGCATGGCGAAAAACCTCGGCATTACAAGCAACCTGAGCGCTGTGCCTTCCCTTGCTCTGGGAACCTCACCTGTCAGTCCGCTGGAAATGGCGTCTGCCTTCTCCGTCATCGCTGCTGGTGGACAACGGACGCCACCTGTCGCCATTCTGCAAGTGACAGATGCCGCAGGGCGTGTACTCTATGAATCTCCACAGACCAAGGCTGAGACTGTGGTGGAACCTGCAGCAGCTTATGTTCTGACTCGTTTAATGGAAAGTGTCTTCGAAAATGGGGGAACGGGTAACCGGGTGTCTGCCACAATCAAACGTCCGGTAGCCGGAAAGACAGGGACGACCAATACGGATGCCTGGCTGGTTGGGTTCACACCCGAGCTCTCCACCGCTGTATGGGTCGGGTATGACCAGGGTAAAGCCATCTCGACTTCGGATGGCCGCCGGGCGGCACCGATCTTTGCCCATTTCACAGAGCAGGCACTTGCAAGCGTACCACCCAAAATTTTCACCGTGCCTGATCATGTTGTAAGTGTCTATATTGACCCGGAATCTGGCAAGCTTGCAGGCAACGGTTGTGAAGAGAAGCGACTGGAAGTCTTTATTGGTGGTACTGAACCAACAGAAGTATGTCATGGCACGACGGATGATTCGGATCCAGGAGAGGACCAGAAGGCCCGTCAGGTAGAGAATCAACAAGGCATTCAGGAAGAGAAACATTCCTGGTGGAGTGACTTCAAACGTTGGTGGGTTGAATGACGCAAACACAAGATGACTTAATTACGTCATCCCCATACCCTGATCATATTGGCCATTTGGAAATTCCACTTCGGATGGAAACTCATAATTATTCAGATCGATGAATACTGTTAACGCACACGCAAAAGGCCCCGAACCGAACTTTCCGGTCAAGGGGCCTTTTGTTTTTTTGCTTTTATACTGTATTGAATGATCTGCCTTAGGCAAGTGCTTCCTTCAATTCATCCGGAGAAGCATTCCACCATTCTTCGTTGTGTGAGATCAGCAGCGTCTTAAGTGCAGCTCGAGCTTCGGGTCCAAGCTCATCCAGCATGAAGCGACGTTTCAAGGCATAGTCCATGCGATTCACATGTTCCGCCAGCAGTTTCCACCCACGTCTTGCTTCTGTATCAATCCACATCTCACAAGCCGTTGCTCCACCATACAGTTGGCCTTCCTCCGTGCGATCGACAGCTACCCACACCAGCCATACTTGGCGTCCGTTGGGCACATCTTCACGATTGGTAGAGAACTTGATATTGCGTTCCACTTTGCTCTTCGCATGCATCGCACCGATATCGATCTTGGCTTCGCCATTATCAATAATGACCGGGGAAAGGTTATTCAGATCAATGGAGCCTGCACCGAAGCCTTTATGCTTGCTTTTTGCACTAACGATATTCAAGGCAATCTGTTTTTTGCCGTTTTGCTCGTTTTGGTCCATGTTTATAGCCTCCAAGGGTTGATACAAATATTTTAACTAATAATTGGCCCATTGCAAACATATACATGCTGTAGATGCTTGTCAACGGGAGGTATTTAACGATGATTCCACGACGCGCCAAGAGCTGGCTCACCGCATCCCTGGCCCTGTGTGTACTTGCAGGAGGGATATGGATCACTCTGGGTTATAATCGCTCAACTCACTCCGAATTGCCAGTACTCGCCCCCGAATCGGGCAAGCCCAAGGCAATAGCCCCAACCCCAGCACCTCCAGAAAGTGTACAGACCCCTACCGCCGAAGTGTACAGCAACCGTGTTGTGGAGTATCACATGGATGTGAAACTGGCCGAAGGGAACGTATTGAAAGGGACTCAGACGATCACCTGGACACATCCAGGTAAAAAAACCGTCAGTGAACTATATTTTCATATGTATCCCAACGCCTTCTCTTCTGCTGATACCACCTTTATGAAGGAATCCGGCGGAAAGCTTCGGGGTGATGTCATGCCTACCAATGGCTATGGCTCCATGAACATTACCGAAATGAAAACGGAGGACGGGCTCTCTCTGCTGCACCGGATGCAGTATGTGCAGCCAGATGACGGTAACATCAAGGATACCACCCTCATTAAAGTACGCTTGCCCAGACCCGTCAAAGGCGGGGAAAGCATCACACTCCACACCCGGTTCGAAGTAAATCTGCCGAAGATTTTTGCACGGATGGGAACCGCTGATGATTTTGTCATGGCCGGTCAATGGTTTCCCAAATTAAGTGCCTATGAACCTGTGGGCAGGCGTGGACGAACAACGGAAGGATGGAATCTGCACCAATACCACGGCAATTCGGAGTTTTACGCCGACTTCGGTATATATAGTGTGCGTATTCGGGTGCCTGAAACATACAAAGTGGCTGCTACGGGATTTCCAACGCAGCAAGCTGTGGTGAAGAATGGAGAGAAAGTCTATCAATTCTATGCCGATGATGTGCATGATTTCGCCTGGGCAGCCTCACCCGATTTTGTCTACGCCGAGGAACCCTTCTCTGCACCCAATGTTCCTGGTGTACGAATCAAGCTGTACCTGGACCCTGCTCATCAGGACCTGAAAGAACGATATTTCCATGCCGCGAAGGCCGCACTAGCCAATTATAGCAAATGGTTTGGTCCATATCCTTACGCGACCTTATCCATCGTTGTTCCACCCAAAACGGGGAACGGTGCCGGAGGGATGGAATATCCCACGCTAATCACAGCCTTTGGCGCGGATGATACCACGCCAGGCTATGACCTGGAGCGTACCGTAGTTCACGAGATTGGCCATCAATACTTCTACGGCATGGTTGCCAGCAACGAATTCGAAGAAGCTTGGCTGGATGAGGGGTTCACCTCTTATGCGGAGGACAAACTGATGGAGCAGGAATATGGACTGATCCCGAACCTGCCGGTACAATCGGGCCTGATTACGTCTCCTTCACCATTAACACAGGAATCCTGGAAGTTCGATTCTCAGAATGAGTATGCCGCCAATGTCTATACACGTGGCAAGCTTGTATTGCTCGGCATAGAACATCAAGTCGGGGCGAAAACAATGGAACGCATTCTCTCTACCTATGTGAAGAAGTACCGCTTCAAACACCCCACATCAGCTGATTTCCAGAAAGTTGTAGAGCAAGTAACCCGTACTTCCTGGTCTGATTATTTTGATCAATACATCTATGGTAACGGAATGGCTGATTTTGCTGTAGAGGATATTCATGTTACACCTGTGCAAAAAGACGGCCAAACATTGTACGAGTCATCCGTGACGATCGTGAAAAAAGGCAGTGATTACAACGCCGTTCCTGTTCGCATTGCTTTTGAAGACGGGCACATCCTCACCAAGCAATGGAAGGGTAAAGAAGATCGCATCACCTATAAATTGACTCACACATCCCCTGTTTCCTGGGCCATGACCGATCCCCTATACACGATCGTGCTGGAGAACCGCCACATGAACAATTTCCTGAAATCCGGACTGGATGAGCGGGCGAAATCCCGCTGGAGCATGAGTGTAACCAAACTAATAGAAGTCATATTCGGAGGTCTGTCATGGTGAGGTGGAAACAGTGAAAGCAAAAATACGTGAAGGTTGGTTTCTCGTCCGTCAGCATATGTTCATTGCAGCACTGTTATTTCTCTATCAGCTCATATGGGGATATTTCCTCTATCGAATGGTTCAATCGGCGGTCGTCCCACTACTCCTGCGCTACCCTGAACCTGATGCCGGGGAGTTAAGTACGCTTTTATTCAAAATGGAAAGCCAACTTAACCTGTCCACCCATCCGGAGGTTCATCGTTATCTGTGGATCCTGGGGGCTATGCTGTTGGTTCGCATGTTGATCAGCCCCCTCATTCAGGCAGGACTGCTCTACTCGCTTCAGCACTATAATAGTACAGAAGAGCGCATTCCATTCGTCCGCGGAATCAAAAATCTGTGGAAACCGATGCTGTTGCTCCACACCATACGTACATTATTAATACTTCTGCCCGCCTACTGGCTGGTGCCGAAGCTGTACTCCATTCTAATGGACGGATTTCATTCCCTTCAATTACTCTTGCCCGGCATACCATATGTAGCTGCCTGGATCATATATGGCTGGGTTATTCATCACATCCTGCTCTACATGCAGTTCGGTATTTCTGCACCGGAAGGAGAAGGTGGTACTCACGGCACACTCAAAGCGCTCTGGATTGCACTACGTCATCTCATCACTATGATTGGCATTGCACTGCTACTGGGCGGCATTCATCTGCTTATCTTCGGGGCATTCACCTCAGCATCATGGTTACTAACAGGACTCACTGGACTTATACTACAACAGACATATCCTCTTGCCAGATGTCTAATGAACCTGTGGAAAATATGCGCCCATTTTCGCTTATGGCAGTCCAAAACATCCAAAGGCTAGAGCAGATAGTTTAAAAATTGTTACCATCGCATGTTAAACTTATGGCCTAATATGTACTTACAAATAGGCAAACCTCAACCTTTCCCCGTCAAAGGTCGAGGTTTTTTTTACTAAATTTGTTGCTAAACGTTGCCAAATCAATACTCCTCTGTTACAATAATCGCAGTGAGTTTTTAGTAACAACTTTGTAATCTTTACATTCATATTTGTAACTACTTAAAATTAAATCGTCATTTCTTGATTTCGCAGGTGCATAACTAGCATAGCCAAATTCCTGGCACCTGGGAAGCGGGGGAACCAGTTATGGGTGAATTGATCTTGCTACAGAGGGATCATAGGGGACCTTCAACCGAATCCTTAAGCTAACCTCGCAGGCATTGGAAGGGGTATATCTCTTGTTCAAAAAGAAATTAACCGCAGCTGTACTTAGCCTCACATTCGCATTATCGCTTGGTGCAGGCAGCGCATTCGCAGATTCAAAAATGGATACAGTAATTGATTCAGCAATGGGAACTACATACAAAAGCGGGGGAACAACGCTTAACGGCTTTGACTGCTCCGGTTTCACACGGTATGTATTTGACAAGTTGGGTATTGATTTGGCACGCCAATCCAGTTCCCAATTCGAAATGGGCGATTCCGTATCCCGCATGGAGATGAGAGCTGGCGATCTGGTATTCTTTAATACAACAGGTAAAGGCGTATCCCATGTAGGAATCTTTGTAGGGGATGGAAAGTTCGCACACTCCTCTTCTTCCAAAGGTGTTACGATCAGTGCATTGAGTGAAAACTACTGGGCCAATCGTTATGTTGGCGCTAAACGGATTATGAGCACGGACGCATATGAATCACTGGCCCTTGACTAGGGACAAGCTGAGCAACATGATGCTGTAACCATTAACCATACTGGAACGAAATAAGAAGCATAACAGAACCGCCCGGTACATTCTCCGCAGGAATGTATCCGGCGGTTTTTTTGTGCTTCTTTCCCTGTTCACGTTGCAAGTAACACACGAGGCATATCCTGCGACATCAACAGCTTCACTTTGCGTTCGTTTGTCCGTGCCCTTATGATGTTTTTACCCATCCCGTTATAATATAAACGAAATTACTGGAACTTTTGTTTCATTTTTTTCCCAAAGCTGCAGACTTGCTAAAAGAACTGCTCTTTTGTAGAGTGGACTGAGGGTTTGGTAATGAATGAGAGGAGCGTGCAGATGTATGAATGAAGCCCCTGTGACGTTTCATGTTGTACCCATGCAAGAAGAACATGCGGAGCTTATCTGCAGTTGGCAATACGAGCCGCCTTACAATATTTACAGCTGGCTCCCCTGGGAGCAGATGAAAGCACTGGAAGTGGAATTTGGGGATGCACAGCTGCGGCAGGAACAATATGCGATTGTTCTAGATCAGAACGAACGCATATGTGGATTTGTTCAATACTTCCCCCTTCAAGGCGTAACTCGGATTGGCCTCGGCATGCATCCAGAGCTGTGCGGTCAGGGTCAAGGGAAAGCTTTTGTCACCGCCATTGTACAGGAAGCCATTCGCCGGAACCCGACGAATGAGATTGACCTGGAAGTGCTGACTTGGAATGCCCGTGCCATTCAAGTCTATCTGAAGAGTGGATTTGTCACCCAGGATACATACGAACGACAGACCCCAAGCGGCTTAAAGCCTTTTCACTGCATGGTCTATAAAGGGCCTCGTGATTAGAATCCATTGCAAAATAACCAAATCTGCCCCTTGTTATGTGATTAGTTCAAAAAATTACCACAAAATGCTATGATGTGACTACAGGTTCCGTTATAATGATATGGATAGTTTCAGGTTAGATGATCTTTCATTCTGGAGGGGACATAAGGGATGCACAAATGGATCATGAGCGGGGTATTTTTTGCAGCATGCGCTTTAGCTATTGTTTTAATGTTTACGCTTCCAGGGAAAGAGGAAGTGGCTGAAGAAGCGAAACCAACCATGCCGGAAGTAACGATGGATGCAGGACAGGCTGAGGCACTGGTCAAAGCCAACTGTATTACCTGTCACGGTGATCAGCTTCAGGGTGGCGTAGGTCCTGCTCTGGCAAACATCGGTAGCCAGGATGATCTGGAGAAGATCTATTCTACGATTGTCAAAGGTAAAGGTGGCATGCCTGCCTTTAAGGGCAAACTGCAGGATGAAGAGATTGCCAATATCGCCATGTGGCTGTCAGAGAAGAAATAATCTCTGCATACGCATAACACAGAGGCCCTTAATCCCCTTTTGGGAGAATAAGAGCCTCTTTGTTATGCAGATTATTGAGCTTCTGGCGTGTGTTCGGCCAGAAAGGCCTCGACTTCACGTGCGGACGGCATCCCGGACTGGGCGCCGAGCTTCGTCACAGATAACGCGGCCGCGCCCATGGCGAAGCCTACAGCCGCGTCCAAGGTCTCACCGCGCGCTAGGGCTACCGCCAGCGCGCCGTTGAAGCAATCGCCAGCGCCGGTCGTATCGACGGCGCTTACGGCGTAGCCGGGCGCACGGCACGCGCCGGCATGCCCTGCTTGTACGCGGCCACCAGGCGCCGCCGCGTACACTGCCCCCTCGGGGCCGAGCGTCGTGACGACAGCGGCCCCGAGGGATGCGGCGAGCTCTGCGACCGCCGCATCCAGGTCTTCCGGCCGGAGATGATCCCGGCCGGTAAGCACGGCAAGCTCGCTGCGGTTCGGCGTGACAACGTCGACGCACCGCAGGAGCTCCTGGGGCAGACCCGGCACCGCGGGAGCCGGGTTGAGCACTACCAGTGCGCTGCCTTCAGCCGCCAGTTGGGCGGCGCGGGTGACCGCAGGCAGCGGGATCTCCAGCTGCAGCAGCACCGCTGCGGCTGCAGTCAGGCTTTTTACCGTATCCGCCTCTTCCAGCATCGCAGGCACAACTTGTCCATTCGCGCCAGGAATAACAATAATCCGGTTGTCTCCCCTAGAAAGCCAAATGGACGCCGTCCCTGTAACCGTGTCTTCCAATATGCGAACCTGCGAGGCATCTGCACCACTCTCCGTCAGACTGTGCAGTAGACGTTCGCCAAAACCGTCCGACCCCACCGCACCAATCATCGTGGTTTGTCCACCCAGACGTGCAGCGGCAACAGCCTGGTTCGCCCCTTTGCCACCAGCGAGATAATGCAGTTCCTCCCCGCTCACCGTCTCTCCCTCTTCCGGAATCGTGTCTGTCTTCACCACGAGATCCATATTGAGACTGCCTACGACAGCAATAAGAGGTTGTTTCTGATTATAGTCTGACATGTATGGTTCACTCACTTCCGCCGTGCGATAATAACCGAACTCGTTATTCCGACCTCATTTTGTCATAAGCTTCGTTATACTGTCCTGCTTCCTTAATATCTACAGATGTAATACCGCCCGCATCCCATGACGTAAGACGCAGCGTAACCGTTGTATAGTCAATCGTGATAAAAGGATGATGATTGAATGCTTCCGAGATCGCAGCGACCTCATCCACAAATGCAATCCCTTTCATGTAGTTGGAAAACACGAATTTACGTACAATCCACCGTCCCTCTTCCAGTTCCCAGCCTTCCAGCCTCCCCAGATGAGCTTCGACTTCCTCTTGCGAAAAAACCATGCGTTATCTTCCTCCCCATAAGATGGTACATTACAGACGAATGTCCGTATAACCACCGACACCTTCGATGCGATCTATAGCAACCTCAAAGGGCAGGCTCACTGCCATGCAGTTGGCCCATTTCACGACTAACATCTTACCACGGACAAGCTTCAAAATACAATTAACTGAATGGCATAGATCCAATAACCGTAAGGCTTTGAGGACATGTGCACACACTAAATTAAAGGTACAAACGTTAACTCTTCTTCCCCGATCAAAATATGAATGCGGTGCTGATCCTTATCATGGATGACGACTCCACTTCCAACCGGGATGACAGACTCTTCACCCAGTGCATAGAACAGATCTTCCGCCAACGCCTCATCCACTTCAAGTTGCTCAGGCGCGCCTAGTCTCTCCCACTCTTCCGAGTCCATTTCAAAGAAAACATACCGATCCGGTATGCGTCCGAGTGCCGTTGTCAAATCTGTCAAAATTCCTTCATAATCCCGTCCATGCTTTACGCCCATTGGCTTTTCACTCCTATTCGGCCCCTAAGGAGCGGATTTGATCTTATTATACCTGAAAATAGCCCTTAAAAAAAAAGGCCTATTGGTCGATAAATACTATACATGATCGTTTTAACTGTTTTGGCAATCCAAAAGAGTGCCAAGCATTAAACGAATTGCGGCTCTACGTTCGTCCGGAAGCCCGAATTTAGCCGCTTGAAAGGATTCAATTTTATCTCATGGATGAGGTGTATGATGAACATTTCAACAATTATTGGACTTGTTTTGGGACTCGCTTCACTTGTAATCGGTATGATGTTGAAGCATGCTCCCGTAATTAATCTGGTCAACAACCCAGCAGCCTACATGATTATATTTGTTGGTACCGCAGCAAGTATTTTTATGGCATTCCCTATGTCAGAAGTCAAGAGAATTCCGAAGCTCTTCGGAATTTTGTTCAAACAGCAAAAATTGATCGATCGCGTATCCCTAATCGGCACATTTATGGACTGGGCTTCCACTACCCGTCGTGAAGGTTTGCTTGCACTAGAATCAAAAGTTGAAGAAATCGACGATCATTTCCTTCGCAGCGGCATGCGAATGATTATCGACGGGAACGATCAAGATTTCGTCAGCGATGTTCTAATGGAAAATATTCACACTACAGAGGAACGTCACCGCAGTGGTGCACTGATCTTCTCCCAAGCAGGTATGTATGCTCCAACACTTGGCGTTCTTGGAGCCGTAGTTGGTTTGATCGCAGCCCTTGCGGACCTTAGCGATATGGATAAGCTCTCTCAAGCGATCGCAGCAGCATTCATCGCTACCCTCTTGGGTATCTTCACAGGTTATGTACTGTGGCATCCAATGTCCAACAAGTTGAAGCGGATGTCCAAGCAAGAGATGGAAATCAAGCTCATGATGGTTGAGGGTCTGCTCTCGATTCAATCCGGTGTTTCCACCATTGCTATCAATCAGAAATTATCTGTATTCCTGACACCTTCCGAACGTAAACAACTGGAAGAGAAGGAGGGTTCATCAGGTGAAAAAGGCTAAGAAGCATGAGCCACATGAAGAGCATGCAGACGAGAGTTGGTTGCTCCCTTATTCCGACTTGATGACCTTGTTGCTCGCTCTGTTTATTGTGTTGTTCGGCATGAGTTCCATTGATGCGGGTAAGTTTGAACAAATGGCTTCCGCACTAAGCAGCGCATTGAATGGTGGATCAGGTGTCCTTGATTATAGCTCCATGAATCCTGAAACTCCGGGTGCTGATCTTGGTAAGAAGAAAGAACAGCCTGAGGAGATTACGAAAAAATCACCAAATCAGATCACCGATGCTCAGATGGCTCAGAAAGAGCAAGAGAATCTGGAGAAGCTCAAGAAACGGCTTGACCAGTATATCTCGAAGAACGGGCTTTCCGACCAGCTGAACACCAAGCTGAATCAATCTGAATTGAAGATCACCATCAGTGATAACGCCCTGTTCTCCTCAGGCCGAGCAGATGTGAAGCCTGAATCACGATCCCTGGCCAAAGCAATTTCAAGCATGCTGCAGGAGTTCCCTGAGTATGAAGTGGTGGTATCCGGTCATACCGATAATATTCCCATTTCGAACAACCAATATAAGGATAACTGGGATCTGAGTGCGGATCGTGCGCTCAACTTCCTGAAAATCCTGTTGCTGAACACGCAATTGGACCCTTCCAAATTCACACCAAGTGGTTATGGAGAGTATCACCCCATTGCCAGCAACGATAACAATACCGGACGCGCACAGAATCGCCGCGTAGAGGTGTCTATCATTCGGAAGTATCAAAGTAACAACACGAATGTAAAAGCCGTAGGCGAAGGAAACTAGAGGCCTGCAGCGATTCATTAACCAAAGACCGTTCTCCGGATACAAGGAGAACGGTCTTTTAGGTTTATATAGGGCTTACGCTTAGTTTATCTACATATTTCCGTACTATTCGGTATTATTGACCAGCCTTCATTAACTCTGCACCAAAAAGCCCTGCGCTCCTTTTCGGAAAGCAGGGCTACAATCGGTTAAATTAGTCAAAGTTGAGTCGACTATTCCAGTGAATAGTCCAGCAGACCGCCCAGTTCCGCTTTTTCTACGGCGGTGAGCTCTCTCCATGAACCTGTCGCCATTTCTCCAAGATGAATGTTCATGATCCGAATACGCTTCAACTTACGAACCTCGTAGCCAAAGGCACTACACATACGCCGAATCTGACGGTTCTTTCCTTCAGTCAGGATAATACGGAATACTCGATCCGTCATCCGGGTCACTGTACAAGGCAGGGTCATCTCACCCAGGATCTTCACCCCGGTGCTCATGCCTCTAAGGAAACTCGGGGTTACAGATCGATCAACAGTGACGATATACTCTTTCTCATGGCGTCCTTCTGCTCTAAGAATCCGGTTAACGATATCTCCGTCATTGGTCATCAGGATCAAACCTTCTGAGTCCTTATCCAGACGCCCAATTGGAAAGATGCGTTCATCGTGCCCGACAAAATCAACGATATTCCCCTGAATATGCTGCTCGGTTGTGCTTGTGATCCCAATCGGTTTATTCAGGGCAATGTATACGTGTTTTCTCTTTTCCTTGATCGGCTTGCCATTGATTCGTACATCGTCGCCTTCTTCTGCCTGACTACCCAGTTCAGCCTTAACTCCATTAATCGTTACCTGACCGCTATCCACCAACTTGTCTGCTTCACGCCGGGAGCAGTAACCTGTTTCACTAATAAATTTATTAATACGCAAAAGGTAATCTCACCTCATCTATTTCTCTTCATCTGTAAGTGATTCATCCGTTACCTGATCTACCTCAATAACTTCCGGTTGTTGCTCGGATGCAGGCAGTTCAATAATAACCGTTGTTCCCTTGTTCATGACGCTTTTAATATCCATCATGCCCTTATGTGATTGAATAATGCGTTGACTGACCATAAGGCCAAGCCCTGTTCCAGACTCTTTATTCGTAAAGAAAGGCTCCCCAAGTTTGGGCATCATCTCTTCCGGGATACCAATCCCTTCATCCTTGATCTCAATTCTGACGCGGTTCAGCTGTTCGTCATGCTTGAGCTTAATATGGATGCTTCCTCCATTTGGCATAGCCTCCATGCCATTTTTCAGCAAATTGATAAATACCTGCTTCAACTGGTTCTCTTCACAGTGTACCATAGCCGAATCGGATGAGGCACGCAGTACAAATTCTACACCATGCAGATGCGCCTGACTATCCAGCAACGAGATGACATCACCGAGAATAAACCGAACATCCCGATTCTGAAAATGAACTGCCTGCGGTTTCGCCAGAATCAGAAACTCACCGACAATAAGGTTGATGCGATCCAGCTCCGATAACATCAGATCCAGATGACGATGATTCAGCTTATTGCTCTCTTGCTGGAGCTGCAGGAACCCGCGCAGTGTGGTCAGTGGATTACGAATCTCATGTGCCACACCCGCTGCAAGCTGGCCCACCGTTGTTAGTTTCTCAGAGCGTCTGAGCAGCTCTTCCATCCTGTTACGGCTTGTAATGTCCCTGGAGACACTAATAAGCGCGGTAATCTCTCCAGCTTCGTCTCGTACTGGAGCCGTACTGACACTGACCTCTACCCGGGTTCCATCTTTCTTCATCCAGGTGGTTTCATTGGACGTAATGGACATCCCCTCAACGAGTTGGGCATGCTGACGTTTCATTTCTTCCTCTGCCTCTGGCGGGATGATCTTCAGATTACGACCTTCCACCTCACGACTTCGAAAACCATATAATTGTTCAAATGCCCGGTTAACCCGTAGCACTTTCCCTTCAAGATCCGTAATGTGAATGGCATCAGCCGTCTGATTGATGATGGACTCCAGATGCTCTTTAACCGCCCGATTCTCTTCATACATCTGTTTCAGGCGGCTCGTATAATGGCCGAGATTGCGAATCATGGCATTAATACGGTTGGCCAGCTGGCCAAGTTCATCCTTCCTCCGGACTTTCAGACGAAAATCAAAGTGTCCATCCGCTACTTCATTCACTTTGCCCAGTATGGATTGGATCGGGCGTGTAATATAGCCTGCGAGCAAATAGCTACCAAAGATCACGATCTCCAGTAAAACCAGAGATATTGAGGCATGGCTCACCAGCTGCTCCGATACCATGGAGGATATTTGCTTATAGTCCATGACAATACTGATGACATAGGAAGACTGATTGGGTGTGAAAATGGGAATAAAACTCTTCAGTACCTTCTGTTCGTGCGTTTCACTGACAAAAGACACATTTTGCCCTGTCCGAATGGCACGCACCACAGCACGATGGTCCTCATCCGTAGAACCATACTGGTATGTGCCGAAACGAATCGGTCTGTTATTCAACTTGCTAAAGTTCGAATCTCTTCCGTCACCACCCATGTTCGGGCTGCCGAAAGTTAACGGATTGATGCCTGTAATCTCCAGAATGGAGGGATTGACCTCACGGATTTTATTCAAAATCTCATCCGGACTAGAGATTTTCACATAGTCATCAACTTCCGTATTATTATAGAAAGGATTGATTATGTAGTTTCTCTTTCCATCATGGTAGTAACCCCAGATATCAATATCCGAAGGACTGGATGTAGAATACTCGAATCCATCTGACCAGAAATGATCCAACTTCTGCCCTTGGGGAATCGTCACCTGTTGTTTTTCAAACAACTGCTTAAAGGCCTGATACCAATAGGTCATGGATTTGGTGGATAGTCCGATCTCTCTCGGATCTGAAGAGCGACTGACCACAATGTCATCATCCGTCTGCTCCATCAACGAAATATGCGAGACGCCGACCTTTTGGCTCATGCGAACAAGTTCTTCATTTGTGATATTATTAATATCCGGGTCCAATTCTTCCGCTGCCATTACGGCAGCAAGCCACAGATTGTTTCCAATCTGTCGTTTTACATAATCCGAACTGTATTGATTCTGTTCGACAGCAATTGCAATCTGCTTCGCAGTGAGCACCATCTTGTTTTCACTGTCCTGCCGCAGATTCTCTTCTGTAGTATAATAACTCAGTGCGATATTCAACACTAAAATCACGAGCACTGAGCACGACATAATCATGGATAATTTCGTTTTAATAGACAACTTTTTTGTTCACCTCTCGGCTTGTACCCTCTGGCGATATATGGCAAAACCTATACCCATCATAACGCTTGTATGTCTATTTGAAAAGTATAATTGACCTCCGTCCAAAAGTTACCGATTGGCTGAAATGCTCGAAATTCGTTGTTTTTTGCCTTTTTGGACTCTACAATGAAATTAATCACTATATTTATCCACAAATCCACAGGCTTGTGGATAGTTTGTTTATAACTATGTGAGCAACTGCATGGTTATCCACAATTCTATGCACAACATGTTAACAACCCGAATGCTTGTTCGCTGAATAAACGCTTTTGGAAGGAGTTATATTGTAATGACTGACCATTCTCTCCAGCCCGACCTTTCACATTTATCCGAGGAAGCTCAGCATGAGCATTGGATGCGAGAGGCCATTGCCGAGGCTTACAAAGCCGAAGCTCTTGGGGAAGTTCCGATTGGAGCTGTAATCGTACAAAATAACCAAATCATTGGTCGTGGATATAATCTGCGTGAAACTACCCTGGATTCCACCGCCCACGCGGAGATGGTAGCTATCCGTCAGGCAAGTGAGACGATTGGAGCTTGGCGTTTACTGGATTGTGCGCTATACGTCACTCTGGAACCCTGTCCAATGTGTGCAGGTGCAATTGTACAATCCAGAGTCCCCCGCGTAATCTATGGTACAGCTGATCCCAAGGCAGGCTGCGCAGGTACACTGATGAATCTGCTACAGGAGCCTCGTTTTAACCATCGTACCGAGGTTGTCCCGGATATTCTTCAGCCTGAATGCTCCACGATGCTGACTCAATTTTTCAGACGGTTGCGCAAAAAATGACAGTAATTATCAAATACGACATCCCAAATGGAAAGGAAGTGTGTTGCAATGGCACTAACGCTCTATGATACAGCCAATGGCATAAGCCTTCGGTTGCTCACACCCCAAGATACACAATCCTATCTGGACCTCATTCAGATCACACGCATCCCATATCAAGCTGTAGAACCTGTGCGAGAGGACGATTTCTATACACTGGATGCTCAGACTCGGCGGATTCAGGATCGGGCCAAGGCAGCAGAAGAAGGTACAGGATATCAATTTGGAATCTATACCATTAAAGACAGCCTGCTCATTGGACAAGTAAGTCTCAACAATGTGGTACTGGGCGTTGCCAATTATGCTGACATGGGTTACTTTATCCATCCGGATTATCAGGGCGGTGGACGAATGACAGCAGCGGTTAAACTCGCCGTAGCTTATGGCTTCCGTGCGCTGAAGTTAAATCGGATTCAGGCTGCGGTATTACCCTCCAACAAGGGGTCGCAGCGAGTTCTAGAGAAGAACGGATTCCAATTCGAAGGTACTGCTCGCAAATATCTCAAGATCAACGGCAAATATCAGGATCATCAGATCTACGCTGTACTTGCTGAAGATTTGGATGAACTTGCGAATTAATTGAGAAGAAACTTATCCTCACAACCTTCTGTATTTCCAATTCAACAATATACAAATTCAATGTACAAAACCGCACTACCCTAGTATTTAGGGAAGAGTGCGGTTTTATTTGTATGGCACTTTTTTATTGGGCTTTCAAACTATTCGTTATTTGCTCTACACCGTAAGACTTACTAACCGGCCCAAAACCAAAGGCAACCTGTCCATTTATCTTATAAACATGCCCATTCTTCACTGCCTTGAGTCCTTTCCAGACAGCGCTTTTCTCCCATTCATCCGTTACAGCAGACAGAGATGGATCTTCCATATTGAAGTACCCCAAAAATAGATAATCCGGGTCGAGCTTCGCAATCCCTTCCAGTGTAAGCTCTCCAGCCTCTGTGGACGGAGGTGTTAGTCCGAGACCTTCATAATATTCCGAGATATAGTCGGCACCCTGAAGATAGGCCTGTTTCTCACGAACCTGCATGAATGCAACCGTTCCTTCGATGGATTGAAGCTCGCTTTTACCATCTGCAAGTTTTTGATCAAAATCATTAATATACTGTATAGCCGTTTCTTCCTGTCCCAAAATCTGCCCCAGATCTGTAATGACTTTACGCCATTCCTTGAATACATCCTGCTTGGTCTCATCCAGTACAACAGTTGGTGCGATCTGATCGAGTTGCTCCAGAATGTCCTTGTTCGTCTCATTGCCAGCAATAATCAAATCCGGTTCATAAGCAAGTAATGCTTCCAGATTCACTTGTGTATTCTCACCCACGATATCAATCGTGTTTTTGTTTTCAACATACGGTTTGTACAAGTCACTTTTCAACAACGATTGATCTTCTGTAAAAGGAAGCGTGATAGCCACGGAATCCAGATCAAATACGAGCAGATCATCACTCAATCCCCAATGCGCCAAAGCTATCTTTTTCGGTTGTTGTTTGATTTCCATGTCTCCCCGAGCAGTCTGTACCGTACGTGGATAGTTATCAGATGACCCATCTGCGGATTCAGATGATGAGCCGGAACTCTCGACTGTACCAGTAGCACTTTGCTCCGTCTGACTTGTCGTTTGCTCTGACTTTTTTTCACCCGACGAGCAGGCAGCCAATAGTAAAACTAAACTCAATACTGCAATTAGCATGACCCAACCCTTATATCTTGTTCTATGCATCTCTAGAGCTCCTCCAATTACTTCAGCGAATTTATGATAACAATTATCATTATCAATTATATCAGTGATATCCGCCTGTACAATGGACACTGTCCGATTCAGGATGGATTCTTTCCAGGTCCCATAATCTTTCTCACTTCAGACGGGGCACAGCCCTTATGCAATTTATACACCCGACTGAAGTAGTAGGGGTCCGCATAACCTACCTTTGCAGATACCTCTTTCACGGTGTAACTTCCGATCTCCAGCAACTCCTGTGCGCGATTCAGACGATACTGCATCAGATAACGCATCGGACCCATCCCCGTGTATTTTTGAAACAAATGTGAAAAGTATTTCGGTTTCATATCGAATTGAGCAGCAACACCTTCAAGCGTCAGTGGTTCAGCATACTGATGTTGAATGAATTCCTGAGCTGAATCTACCCATTTAACACTTGATGTATTCCTTGCATTTCTCGCTCCACGGAATACCGAGATGAGCAGTTGATAAAATAGGGTCTGCTTCTCCAGTTGGTTCATATACCCCGGATTGGAAGCAACGTTAAGGAGAGCCAGCATCAATTCCCCTTGAACTCCAGACTCTGAATCATTCAAGCTCATCCGCAGCTCATAGACTTGATCCGTATGAAACGAGTGAAGCCCCTTTTCCTTTTGCATTGCCGGCAAGTAATGAACTAATACATACTCAAAGTTCCTGTCTCCGACATGGATCTCCAGGTGCATATTCTTACCCCCGATAAAGGCCTTGCCTGGTTGCATATGATAAAGATATTTCGTACCATCCGTATTCGTAAAATAAAACTCTGCCTGTCCTTGTAACACCAGCAGCAAAGCACTTTTTTCTGTTCGTTTCTCCCGGTGCCCATCGTAAATCATGTCTGCACGCAATACAGTACGATAAATCCCACATACATGAACAGGATGCTCAATGAATTCATAAGCAAGCTGCTCTTCATCCGGTGTTATCATTGAGTACTCCCCCTAATCCCCTCTCATTTATAAATAGTTTATCCTCCGTCCGATTCATTGTATAGACTATATTTTCATTCAAAAAAAACCGCCTGTATCCAAGCGGAAGGAGAATATCCTTCACTTGAATCACAGACGGTTTTGGTTGAACTCAGCGAGATTAGTAACCGTACGAAGCGTTCATCAGTTCTTCGAACTCTTGCATGGTAATTACGTCATCGCCCGTAGGGATGTTGATTTTGAATGCTGCTTTTTCGTTAATCTTGGTATACGTATTGGAACCGGTAAATGCCAATTTCACTTCGTCTTTCGTATCTTCCGGCTTGATCAGCACATCAGCAACCATCTTTTGATATACCGGGAAGTCGTTTTTGTCCAATGCGAAATCGATGTTGAATTGGTTAATTGTCAGAACATCTTTCAATTTGTCCAAGTCTTTAGCCATTTCAGCCTGATCTGCCTCAGTGATTTTCAGATCTTCTTTAGCTTTGTCTATATCAGCCTGATCCATTTGCAGCAATTCACGATATTCCTCTTTGGACAGAATATCCAATACTTTAGGCATAGCTTTCGTTACCAGTACAGTAACCGCTTCTTTAACATTGTCATTATTCACCGAGAATTGTACAACCTGCTTCGCATCTACACCTTCAGGAAGTTGTGCATCTTTGGTGTCTAGGTTTTTAAAGAATTTAGCTTGATCGTACTCGCCCAGCACTGCGTCCATTACTTCGTTGCTCAGCTTTTGCGTTTTGGCTGCGTCCATAGCATCCGGGTTCCATTCTGTGCCCTCTTGCTCAGCCAATTCTTTCAGATCCAGCTCCAGGAATTTACCAACAACATTCTCAGGAATCGGGAAGAATGGAATGTTCGGCACCTTCACATAGAGTTTCTCTGCCGTCATCACCATTGGAATGTTAAAGGTCATACCCATGTCGCCTTTAAGCTCGATGCCAACAGTCATCTCTGTCTGCATTGGCTCACTTTGGTATACACCCGTTACATTCAATTGAGCATCCTTCAGCATGCTCATAAACTGAGTCATAGTAGGATCAGTTTGTGACGCATCCCCAGGTTTATAGCTCAATTCATTAATTGTAAAGTTGGAACTCATTTCATACGAAGTCAATTTGGAAGCATTGGCCGCAGCCGTCTTCAATGCCTCTTTTGGTTCCTGCTTGCTGCTACATGCTGTCAATGCCATAGATACGGTCAACAGCAATGTAAGAAGAAGCGCCCCCATACGTTTAGTCATTTTTTTCTCTCCTCTCGTGATAACCCCAAAAAAAGTAATTCAATCTCAATGATATACCATATCACCCGATACCGAAACCTAATTTGGGAAAAATGTGATCTTTCCTCTTTAAAATGGCTACAAAGACCTATGTCAGCTTTGGGAAAAACCATGTGCATGTCTTTATATATGTATGAATACGCAAAAGCCCCCTGTTAGGTAACAAGGGACTTTTGCTGTAAATCTGTTTCTTCTATTAACCTTGAGGATTCAAATGATCCACGTGGTTTTGATTTTTAACTTTTTTGGAACCGGATAAGGGCTCCTGCATGGAAGAGCGTTTGGATGAATGATGATGCTGTTCGGATGCTTGCGCTTCTGGTACGGGAATTGTTTTCGGTTTGCTCATATTATTGCCCCCTCATCATTGTTTAGGAATGGGATGGGTCCCTATCTTCCGTTTTATCATGATTCAGTGCATCCTGATGACGGCGATCATTAATATCTTGCTGAATCTGCTGAGCATGATGACTGTTTACGGCTGGCTGCTCCAGATCATCAATTACATTTTGCAGGTTTTTGTCTACTCCCGCTTTGGCTTTAGTCAATTGAGTTCACTCCTTCAGATTTCAGGCTATTATCTCGTCTGGGATTGTAACGACTGGGCGCATTCATGAATGTGCCGTGTATAATCGTGAGCCAGTTCCTGAATCGGTTCTGTACGCTCATCTGTCGTTCGTCCATCACGTTCCACATCAATCAGCTGTACGCTGACTTCACGGGAATCGACATATGCACATTTGAAATCAAAAGAGTACATCTCGTGCCCTGCTGTAGCAATGTGTATCCGAATAGCCTGCTGATCGGCTTCATCGGCCATTACCTGAGCCTGGTCTCCAACATTCAGGACTTGAGGCAAACGTTCTTGCCAGGCCCCTACAAGCTCTGTTTGATCGATGTTTAACTCGCGGTTCATCTTACCACCTCCACTCCTATAAAGTGCGGCGATGAAGATGTTTTTATACATAACAGCGTGATTGAAATATGCCGTTACACTGGGCAACCTATACAACGGCGACCAACTTGTAGATTCAGGGCTTTATACGTACATAGAACGCAAAAAAGGACCCGAGCGATATCGCTCGAATCCTTATTATAAGTGTAGTATGGCGGAGAGGGTGGGATTCGAACCCACGTGGAGTTGCCCCCTAACGGTTTTCAAGACCGCCCCGTTATGACCGCTTCGGTACCTCTCCAGGGAATTAACTTTTATAAACTTGCCACGAAAAGTATCATACCACAATTAGATATGAAGATGCAACCTTTTTTATATCGCTATTTGAAATTTAGTTCAGATCGCGGATTTAGATATACAATACCTTCCTATCCGCCATTCAGAAATGACGGACAGAATTGGTATTCTTTTTGAGATGTGAACCGTTAACTCACTCTTAAGAACGACGTGCAATCACACTGATACCGCCCATATAAGGACGCAATGCTTCCGGAATAACAACCGTGCCATCTTCCTGTTGATAGTTCTCCAGGATTGCTGCTACAGTACGACCAACGGCCAATCCTGAACCGTTCAATGTATGAACAAATTCCGGTTTAGCTTTTGGCTCTCTGCGGAAACGGATATTGGCACGACGTGCCTGGAAGTCCTCACAGTTGGAGCAGGAAGAAATCTCACGATAGGTGTCGCTCTCAGGCAACCACACTTCAATATCATACGTTTTAGCTGAAGTGAAGCCCATATCTGCGGTGCAAAGTGTTAGAACACGGTATGGCAAGCCCAGTAATTGAAGCACGCGCTCCGCATTTTGTGTCATTTGCTCCAGCTCTTCATACGATGTCTCTGGAGTAGAAAGCTTCAGCAACTCTACTTTGTTGAATTGATGCTGACGAATCAACCCACGTGTATCCCGTCCAGCCGAACCGGCTTCAGAACGGAAACAAGAGCTGTAAGCCACAAAGTGCTTAGGCAATTGATCTATATTCAGAATCTCTTCGCGATGGTAGTTCGTTACCGGAACTTCAGCGGTAGGAATCAGATAATATTCAGTATCTTTCAACTTGAACAGATCTTCTTCGAACTTAGGCAGTTGACCTGTTCCGAACAGGCTGTCCCGATTGACGATATATGGAGGCAAGATCTCCTCATATCCATGCTGATCGCTGTGCAGATCCATCATGAAATTGATCAATGCACGTTCCAGACGTGCACCCAGACCTTTATAAAAGGTAAAACGGGACCCTGTTACTTTGGCAGCTGCTTCAAAATCAAGGATATCGAGATCCTGTGCAATTTCCCAGTGTGCTTTTGGTGCAAAAGTAAATGACTTGGGCTCTTCCCAGCGACGAATCTCAACATTATCCGCTTCAGAAGCTCCAATAGGTACACTTTCGTTAGGAATGTTCGGAATGGCCATCGTGAGATCATTGATCTTCACTTCCAGTTCACGAACTTCTTCGTCCATGGCTTTGATTCGGTCAGAGACTTCACGCATCTCCACAATCAGTTCGTCTGCATTCTCACGATTCTTCTTCAATCTAGCGACTTCACCAGATACCGTATTACGGCGACTCTTCAGCGTTTCACTCTCTTGAAGCAATTCCCGACGCTTGGCATCCATTTCCGTAAATCCAGCGACAAGATCCAGCGATTTGCCACGGTTAGTCAATGCTTCTTCTACACGTGCATACTCATTCCGCAATATTTTCACATCAAGCACGATATAACCTCCTAAATAACCCCACGAAGTGAAGCTTTATGTTTAATCCAATCTCATAACTCTACTGTGTATACCTTACTATATACTTATCGGACCCTGTAACCAAAAAAACAACCTATGGTCCAGGTGTCACCCTCCGCTGCGATTCCCGCTTTGAAGCAGATACAAGCAACATCAGGCATCCGTCAGATGCAACTGCCAACCAGCGGCCCTACAAGGCTTCTGGGGAAGTGATCCGATGACCGGGAGATCATAGGTTGTACATCATGCTTTATTTAGGGTCTACCGAGGGTCTGTAGGATTTGGCCATGTCTACAAAATAAGCATGCAGACGATAGTCATCCGTCAACTCCGGATGATAGGAGCAAGCCAGCAAATGTCCCTGGCGTGCAGTAACAATCTCATCTTTGTAAGTGGAGAGAACCTCTACCTGGTCTCCAACACTCTCAATTAAGGGTGCACGGATAAACACAGCCCTTACCGTTTCCTCAATACCTTTGACTGGTAAGTCTGTCTCAAAGCTTTCTCTCTGCCGTCCAAATGCATTTCGGGATACAGTCATATCCATTAGCTCCAAATGAGCCTCTTCTTGCCCTGCAATATGTTTGGCCATAACGATCAAACCAGCACAGGTACCAAATACCGGTTTGCCCTCAGCAGCAAACGCTCGAATGGCATCCATAAACCCGTACTTGCGCATCAGTTTACCGATCGTGGTGCTTTCCCCGCCAGGAAGGATAAGACCGTCCAGATCCTCTAATTGCTGAACCTGTTTGATTGCCACACCTTCTGCTCCGGCACGTTCAATACTCCGAATATGCTCTGTGACAGCTCCCTGAAGTGCTAATACGCCGATCTTCATATGAACATTCCCCTTCTCTTACCAGCCGGATCTTGCATACGCTCAGAAGGTGCAAGTTTGGAAATCTCAATGACTTTCATCGCTGCTCCAAGATTCTTAGACACTTCGGCCCGTAATGCATATGTCGTTCATTACCTTGAATATAACGGTTAACCCGCTCTCCCAGGTAAAAGAACAATGGACTTATTTACATCATCATACGTAGAATTCTAACTTGATATTTTACCGGAAAAATTGTAAATATACAATCCATCCGGTTGGAATAACTTGCATTTTATCAGTGATTTGACCACATCAATATTAAAAAACATGATCATGCTCTTTTTCGAGAAATTCGCTATTGGTTAAAACAGGTTTTTGATGCCGTCAAAGAGATCCACGAAGAAATCCTTTACAGCACGGAAGAACAGACGGAACCATCCGCCTTTATCAGCCTCTTCAGCAGTGATCAAGTTCACTGTTTTTTCCTGAGGCTCAATTCCATCCGCTTTGTACGTGTACGTTACCGTACCAACCTTCGTACCTGCCTTGATTGGTGCTACTAGCTTATCGGCCTCAGTTACGTTGGCTTTGAACGTCACATCCAGGTTTTGAGTACCTTTGGGAACAACGAAACTTACCGCATTATCTGTTACGACAGGAACGGTCGTTTCTTTCCCTTTTTTCAAAGGTACAGCTTCCCAACCCGTTACTTTGTTCTTGCCTGCGACAGCTTGTTTCACTTCAAAGTTGTTAAATCCAAAGTCCAGTACCTTTTTGGTTTCTCTGAAACGTGCAGATTCCGAATCAGTGCCCATAACAACACTGATCAGACGCATACCGTTACGCTCCGCCGTACCCGTGAAGTTATTGCCCGCATTCGTGGTATGTCCTGTTTTCATTCCGTCGAGACCTTCATAGGCATAGCTTTTGAAATTGGTTATATTTTTATTCGCTTCCAGCATCCAGTTGTAATTGATGATTGGAGCTTTATCATTAGGACGGAACTTGTAGGATTGAATGGTTGTGAATTCTTTGTAGTCCGGGTGATCCATAATGATATATCGGCACAGAATCGCTGCATCCAGCGCAGACATCACTGTTTCCTTATCTTCCGCCGGGCGGAAGTCGGCAGGCATATCTGCACGATCCAGACCCGAAGAGTTAATAAAGAAGGTATCCTTCATCCCCATACGCTTCGCTTCATCATTCATCATTTTCACGAAAGCTTCTTCCGAACCTGCAACATGTTCAGCCAAAGCAACCGTAGCGTCATTGGCAGAGCCAACAGCCATAGCAATATAAAGATCCCTAACCGTATGCTGATCTCCTTCCGCCAAGAAGATACGTGATCCGACACTTTGTGCAGCATTCTTTTTGACAGTTACAATATCGTCCCAACCGAATTTTCCTTGTTTGACCTGTTCTGCGACAATGTACTCTGTCATCATCTTGGTCATACTGGCAGGCGGCATTGCTTTATCCGCATCGACATTTAGTAGGATCTGTCCCGTTGAGGCTTCCATAAGCACTGCTGATCTAACTTCAAGCCCCAGTGAGTCTACTCCAGGAACTTGTACGGCTTTCTCCGTCTTCGTTGTTGTCGCTGCAGCAGTCAGAACCTGACTGGAGTTATCGGCAGCAGCCATAACCGGCATTACTGCAGACATGCATAGCATGTTAATTAGCATAACCGAGGCTACGCTCTTTTTGAGCATTTGGCGTTTCTTTTTATTCATGTGTTTGGCTTTCAATGATGAATACTCCCTTCGATCCAAAGCATGGTTAAATGCTTCAGTGCAGCTTAAGCTGCAATTTTCTTATTCCCTAGCCTGTGCAAAGATGTATGAGATGTGTGGTATATGCGCTATATCGAACAAGCAATATTATTGCTCCTAAAGTTCGTTATTAATTGTCACTTAGTCCGCATTTTGCGAATGCTTATGTAAAAGGACGTCCGCGCTTCTGTTTAGCTTCCAGTCTTTTCTGGCATTCCGTTTGCTTTTCAAAACCATATTCATAGATTCACGTCAAATAGCCGCCGCAACACCTTAATCCATTCCTGGATCGCACCGCTTGTTCTATTCTATCACAGGGGTATCTGCAAAAAAAGACAGACCCGGTGAAAATCACCGAGCCTGTCCTGGAAATGATTAACTCTCTTCCGATTACAACGAGTAGTTAGGTGCTTCTTTGGTAATCTGTACATCATGGGGATGACTTTCGCGCAGTCCCGCACCTGTAATTCGGATAAAGCCCGTATCGTTACGAAGCTGCTCCAAGTTGCTTGTACCACAGTATCCCATACCCGAACGCAGACCACCAATCAGTTGGTGGATCGTATCGGACAATGGTCCTTTGTAAGCGACACGACCTTCGATTCCTTCCGGAACCAGTTTCTTGTCATCATCTTGGAAGTAACGATCTTTACTACCTTGTTTCATTGCAGCCATTGAACCCATACCGCGATATACTTTGTAGCTACGTCCTTGGAAGATCTCAGTTTCCCCCGGGCTTTCCGCTGTGCCGGCAAACAAACTTCCCAGCATAACCGCGTGTGCTCCTGCAGCCAGTGCCTTCGTGATTTCACCAGAATATTTAATTCCGCCATCTGCGATAATCGGAACTCCATATTCACGTGCAACTGTTGCGCAATCGTATACTGCAGTTACTTGAGGTACACCGATACCAGCGATAACACGTGTTGTACATATCGACCCTGGGCCAATACCCACTTTGACCACTGAAGCACCTGCTTCGATCAGGTCACGAGTTGCTGCGCCAGTAGCGACGTTACCTGCAACGATGGTCAGGCTAGGGAAACGTTCACGAAGCTGACGTACAGCTTCAATGATGTTGATGTGGTGTCCGTGAGCCGAGTCTACCGTAATCAAGTCGACACCAGCTTGTACCAAAGCATCTGCACGTTCGAATGTATCTTTGGAGATACCAATCGCTGCACCAACCAACAAACGGCCTTGAGCATCTTTGGCTGCATGAGGGAATTGAATAGCTTTTTCAATATCTTTAATGGTGATAAGACCTTTCAACGTGTTCGTCTCATCAACTAATGGAAGTTTTTCAATCTTATGCTTCTGAAGGATACCTTCAGCTTCTTGCAGTGTAGTACCTACAGGAGCTGTAACCAGATTCTCACGAGTCATGACTTCGCTAATTTTGATGCCGTAATCATGGATAAAACGCAAATCGCGGTTGGTCAAAATACCAACCAGCTTCTGATCTCCTTCAATAATAGGTACACCGGAGATCCGATATTTCGCCATAACTGCTTCCGCATCAGATACCAGGTGATCTGCTGTCAGTGAGAACGGGTTTGTAATTACACCACTCTCCGAACGTTTAACTCGATCCACTTCTTCTGCCTGTTGTTCAACCGACATATTTTTATGGATAATACCGATACCGCCTTCACGCGCAATGGCAATAGCCAGTGTCGCTTCAGTTACCGTATCCATACCTGCACTGATCAAAGGGATGTTTAACTTTACACTATCGCTCAAACGAATAGATACATCTACTTCTTTAGGCAGTGTCTCGGATTTCCGTGGCACTAGCAATACATCATCAAAGGTGAGGCCTTCCTTACCAAATTTATCTTCCCACACGCAAGTGTTCCTCCTTATGTTTGCTCAGCTTTACGGTCCAAAACCCGAAGATTCCAGGCTGTATTTCACGCCGAAAATACGTTTTCTGAAAAATTTATTATTGCCATCTTAGCAAAGCGATATTTAGACTGTCAAGGAAAAGTACTTGGTTATATCAGGTGTATTGCCTGATGAACACAACTGTTTTTCCAGAGCGGACAAGTCTAGTTATTACGACAAAAAAACGTCAATTCGTATCGAATAACGTCACCTTTATACATACTATTGTGCTGATAAATCACCAAATTCAATCTGTATTTTAATCCCATACTGCATATTACAACTATATAATAAAAACCACCACCGAATAACATCGGCAGTGGTTCTTTGCTTGGCGGCGTCCTACTCTCCC
>NZ_VEBF01000144.1 GCF_007676705.1 Paenibacillus xylanexedens | reverse complement strand
TTCCCCAACCCCCACATATCCCCGTCTCCATTTTACCCAAAACACATTCCTTAATCCCACTCAACCACCCATCTTCTCCATCCTCCTCCCCAACCACTCTGAACCTCCAATCATTCACCACATCCCTCACATTCCCATCCAACCTATTATCCACATCAATCTCCCTCAGCCCCACCAACTCCCCCACCTTTCCCTTAAACCCATCATCATTCAATTAATCCCTCCTCACACTAACATTATTTTCCTTCATCCTCTAACTCCAACCATTCTCCATCCCATTCATCATCTCACTCCCTCCATCACCACCTACCC
>NZ_VEBF01000143.1 GCF_007676705.1 Paenibacillus xylanexedens | reverse complement strand
CCTCTCATTCTACAATTCCCCAAAACACCAACTCCCCATATCCTTTAATTCTTTCCCATTATCAAATCCAATCCCCTCACCTTCTTCCAACCCCCAACTCCCAACCCGCAACTCTCTTCCCACCCTTCTCACCCAACTTCTCCAATCCATTCCAATACCCCACCACTTCCACCCTCCATTCCTTCTCCGTCCAAATCCCTCATCCAAATCTCCTTTTCCCCCCATCTCTCCAAACACACCATCCACATATTCCACCATCACCCCCTTCTCTCTCACTTCATCACAATACACCCTCACCCATACACCTTCCCT
>NZ_VEBF01000142.1 GCF_007676705.1 Paenibacillus xylanexedens | reverse complement strand
GATATGATATAAGCGACAGAGTAGAACAGAGGCAAAGGAAGATTTTGGAGTGTGAGATATGGTGGAGATGTTGGGGGAATTAGGGTGCGGAGTGGCTGTGGGATTAAGATGAATGGATAGATATGTGGGGGGGGAATCTGATCAGTGTATATGGGAAGCAGAGTGAATGTTGGTGGTGGGGGAGGATTGATAAGGATAATGGGAAAGAGGAATTTGGGGAATGGGGTTGGTGTGAGGAAGTTGATTGGAGTAAGTAAATCATGGGCGTAACTTCTAAAAAAGAAAGGAATTGTTGGGGGGTTAGTCCTATTAA
>NZ_VEBF01000141.1 GCF_007676705.1 Paenibacillus xylanexedens | reverse complement strand
CATTCCTTCCGACCAGAACCCCCCCATCACGCACTGCTTTTCCCCCTAAATCAACCTTATCCTAATCAAACTCCCGATCCATCCCAACTAACACATCCCTTCCCCCCTCCCCACCTACCACACTCCCAACCCCCATTCCCCCAACTTCTCTCTCCAAACCCTCCTCACCCACAACCACCACCTTCCCCTCCCCCCTCCATAATCCCCTCCTATCCATCACCTCCCTCTCTCCCCTCTCCACTCCCTCCACCACCCTTCCCTCTACCATTCCCCACCGCTAACCATCTCCGGTCTGTGATCAACCTAAACACCG
>NZ_VEBF01000140.1 GCF_007676705.1 Paenibacillus xylanexedens | reverse complement strand
CCCCCTACCCACCCCTTCCTAATCATCACCCTCATCCACTCATCAATGTCAATCACCACCCATCTCCGCTCAACTATCAACCCAACACTTCCCCCAACACCCCCCACCAACATCCCCCATACCCCCACACTCACGTCCCATTCCAACCCCACCTTACACCTCACAAAATCCACAACACCCATCATTATACCCACCCACCCCACCTTTTCCCTTCATTTACCCCTGTACACCACCACCATTTCCTGCATAATCTCATCAATCACCTCAAGCGTCTATCTCTTCATATTCAAATCCGCGCGCTCTGTCACTTCTTC
>NZ_VEBF01000139.1 GCF_007676705.1 Paenibacillus xylanexedens | reverse complement strand
ACCCAGCCCTTCTCCTCCAGATGGAACAAGTTTGGCCACCCATTTCCTGCCAACGCCTATCCCCACTCTTTTCACAACCTCTACCACCAACTCCTTCCTTACCATCCGGCCAATCACTTTACTACCCATGCACATCACCAATCCATACATCATCCATTTCCTCTCACCCTCCATTCCCTCCACCTCTTTTTGCCATAATCCCAATTTATTCTTAATCCCACCCAACACCTCCATCACCATCCCCACATCACCCACTACCTCTCTACCACGCAGTGGAACCACTGTTCTACCTGCGCAACCACTAGCTCTTTTCC
>NZ_VEBF01000138.1 GCF_007676705.1 Paenibacillus xylanexedens | reverse complement strand
TTTCCTTGAATCTTTAAAGCTTCCCCACAATATTTCACATTTTTCCAACCCTCTCCAATAAACCACTTTCCCAACCCCTTTCAAACGCATTATCCTTTATACCCTATGCTCATTTTCCCACACTCACTATTTTCCTCAACCCCCCCTATCTCACCCTTTAACACCAATATCTCTCCTAACATCCCACCTTCCCTCACCCATTCCACATAAACCATTTTCACATACTCCCTATAATCCCAAACCTCAACAAAAAACCCATACCTCCATAATCCCCTTCCCGACCAGGTAAATCCGATTTCAGTTTAATCTCCCAT
>NZ_VEBF01000137.1 GCF_007676705.1 Paenibacillus xylanexedens | reverse complement strand
CCCTTCTTACATTCATCATCTTATCCTTCTTTCTTACAATACTTCCCATTTCCACAACTCCCTTCCCCCTACCCCTCCTTCTTCCCATCCCTGTTCTCTCCAAATATTTTTCATTTATATTCACAAACCACAATATTCCCTCACAAAGGCGACCGCTACGCTTCTTCACAATCCATTCCCCCCCCTCCATTACTTCCCCTAACTCACATACTATACATCATCACCCATTATTCTACCCTCATTTTATACTCCCTCACCCACTCCTTCCCACTATCCCACCCCTCTACACCCTTATCTACTCCAACCAATTCACTA
>NZ_VEBF01000136.1 GCF_007676705.1 Paenibacillus xylanexedens | reverse complement strand
ATGGGTGAGGAAGGATAGAGGGGTGAATTGGGAGGAGAGAGAATGGGGGTGAGAATAAGAAAGTTGATAATGTGTGGTGGATAGGGTAGACGGACCGGCTGGATTAGGGGTACAAATGGAGTTTGGAGTAGACTGGCATCGGAGATGGGTAGGAAAGGAGAGAAGATAAGAATCGTTGGGATGAAGAAAATAAGGAAAGGGGAGAGTGTGGTATGAATGGGTTTGGGTATGGTGTTGTGGGGGTTGTGTGTGTGGCGGGGAGGAATGGGGATTAAGTCGGTGGCGGAGAATGGAAAGTTTAGAGGAGGGATGGTGA
>NZ_VEBF01000013.1 GCF_007676705.1 Paenibacillus xylanexedens | reverse complement strand
AGAGTAGGACGCCGCCAAGCAAAGAACCACTGCCGATGTTATTCGGTGGTGGTTTTTATTTGTTTATTTAAGGGGATGCGAAAGCATCTCTTATTTGACTTTGTAGGAATCCTCTGACACACTCATAGTGGATACATAGATTGCGTATCAGACTTTCATATGAAAATGATCTCAACATTCTAGAGAACGGGGTGCAGGATGAGATGGAAATTCAGAAATTGACGGTAAATGATTTTGAACCAGCGATGGCACTCTCCGAATATGCTTTTCAAGTGGTAATGAGTGAAGAACAAAAAGAAAAGCGGCGGAGTCAGTTTTCGTCACAGGATATATGGGGAGTATACGAGGAAGGGCAACTAGGAGCCAAACTTCACATTATCCCTTTTCAAACTTATATTCATGGTAGATCGTTCGAGATGGGTGGTATTGCTGGTGTAGCCACCTGGCCAGAGTATAGACGTAAAGGCTGGGTAGCGGGTCTGCTGAAGCATGCGTTGGAAGAAATGAACCGTAACAAACAAAGTATATCGTTCTTGCATCCTTTCTCTTTTGCTTTCTATCGGAAATACGGATGGGAGACCTATGTTGAATTTAAACGATATAAAGTGCCTACAGCGCATTTGCCTTCGAAAAAAGCGACACCTGGAACGATTCGGCGTGGCGATCCGGGTCTCAGCACATTAAAGCAAGTATACAGTACTTATGCTGAGCGTTATAACGGAACCTTGGTCCGGGATGATGCACGGTGGGAAAATTCAGTTCTTGTTCATGGGACCAGCCAGAAGGCTGTATATTACAATGAAAATGATGAAGCACAAGGTTATCTCTTATATGAGGTGAAGGAAAGTAAATTTACCATTAAAGAGATCATCTATCTGAATGAAGAGGCTAGGCAAGGGCTGTGGACCTTTATTGCCAATCATGATTCCATGATTCAGGAAGTGACGTTGCAGGCTCCAGCCAGTGATACGCTTGCTTTCCAATTGGATAACCCAAGGATTCAACAGGAGATTGTACCTTATTTTATGGCACGCATCGTTAGTGTAGAGCAGTTTATATCCCAGTATCCCTTTGCAAGCCAGGACTCACCGGTGCAGATTGTTCTTCAGGTAGAAGATGCCCACGCTCCATGGAATGAAGGGGTATGGCAATTAAACGTTGCAATGAACGGAACGGCGTCCATATGGAAGACATCCGAGCCAATCAATGATGATCAGACCATTAAGGTGGATATTCAATCCCTTACCGCGGTGTTAATGGGATATCGCAGACCGACGGAAATGGCACGGATCGGAAGAATTCAAGGACCAGAAGTAGCAATCAAGGCTTTGGAACAAGCGATTCCTGAACGGGAAACCTACTTGCTTGATTTCTTTTGATTACGATTTCTCTTCTTCATTTAACATGATTATCTTATATAGAAATACAGCGTTATTGTAAGACAAATGGACTTCTCCGGCAATTTTGGAGAGGTTTTTTTGTGTCTGGCGAATATTTCGTGTAAAATCGTAAAAAATGAATAGTGACCCCACTTGGCAAACCCACAAAATATGCTATAATGGTTATAAAGTCAAAGAAAGTCAAAGTCAACTAAAGGTTTAATACTTAAGTAGCTTTTCTTTCTGCAATCTGATGGATGAGCGCCAATATACGGGATTCATTTCATCGGAGGATCAAGGGAATATTAAAGGACCTTCGTGCTTCCTTCGCTCTCCTGTTGACGTCTGTGGAAGCAAGATTCGCTGTTTCCCGGATTGGTTAAATGGGTAGAGAAGGTGTACTCTGTGGGGGCGTGTGGGTCCTTATTGACTTAACGTTTCAGACAGTGGAGGATGATTGGATGCGTAATATCTCTGATATTATCGAACGATATCTGAAGAGTATTTTGCATGAAAGTCCCGAAGGAATGGTTGAAATTCAGCGTAATGATCTGGCAGATCAATTTTCATGTGTACCTTCCCAGATCAATTATGTCATCAGCACACGTTTTACCCTCGAGAAGGGATACCTGGTAGAGAGTAAACGCGGCGGTGGTGGTTATGTTCGCATACAGCGCATTGAATTACCGGCCCAATCAGCTCTGCATAATCATTTACACCATAGTATTGGTGATGAGATCGGGCAGACTGCTGCCGAAGGTCTGATCTATCAACTGGAAGAAGCACGCTTCTTGAGCAAGCGGGAAGCCGGGTTGATGCGAGCGGCTGTATCTAGAGAGGTTATATTGGTCAAACTTCCTTACCGGGATCAAATTCGTGCCAGAATGTTGAAGGCGATGTTAATATCTTTGCTCGGTAAATGAAAACTATCGGGGTCAAAGGAGGTACATCAATATGCTGTGCCAAGAATGCAATAAACGTCCGGCGACACTTCATTTTACGAAGATCGTGAATGGAGAGAAGACGGAATTCCATATTTGTGAGTCATGTGCCCGTGAAAAAGGGGAGATGATCCCTGGAACATCAGGCGGATTTTCCATTCACAACTTGTTGTCCGGGTTGCTTGATTTTGATCCAGCTGGCAAAAGTGGATCTGCAGGATCACCACCTGCAAAAGCACTACAATGTGAAGAGTGTGGTATGACGTACTCACAATTTAGCAAAATAGGCCGTTTCGGCTGCAGTTCATGTTATAAATATTTTGACAGTCGTCTGGACCCTTTGTTCAAGCGGGTTCATGGTAGTACATCCCATGTGGGCAAAGTGCCTGCACGTGCTGGTGGTCGCATCAAGGTGAAACGGCAAATCGCCGATCTGAAGCGTGAGCTTCAGGAGAGTATCGCCCAAGAGGAATTTGAAGAGGCGGCTCAGATCCGTGACCAGATTAGAGGACTTGAAAAAGGAATAGCTCAGGAGTAAAGTTTGTCATGAGTAGGAGGGATGCGTAATGCCTAATCTGCGCTTTACAGAGAAGGCGCTCAGCGACTGGATGCGTAGTGATGCGGCTGATTCCGAAATCGTCATTAGCAGCCGTGTCCGGATCGCACGCAACCTTCAGCATGTTCCGTTTCCGATGCTGGCTTCCAATGAGCAATCGGAAGAGGTGCTGAATAAGCTGAGCGAAGTACTTCAATACGATGACGTTCATGCCTTTGGGGATTTTCATACGCTGGATCTGCTCGATATTGACGAACTCGACAAACGAGTGCTGGTGGAGAAACATCTCATCAGTCCAAGTCTTGCGAATGAATCCAGGAATGGTGCGGTTATTCTCAGTGAGGATGAGTCTGTCAGTATTATGATTAACGAAGAGGATCATCTTCGTATCCAGTGCCTCTATCCGGGGTTCCAGGTGAAAGAAGCCTGGGAGAAAGCTTCCGCAATAGATGATGCTTTTGAAGCGCATGTGGATTATGCTTTTGATGATCGAAGAGGATACTTAACCAGTTGTCCTACCAATGTAGGTACAGGTGTCAGAGCATCGGTTATGATGCACCTGCCTGCCCTGGTGATGACGCAGCAGATAGGCCGTATTCTAACCGCAGTTTCCCAAGTGGGATTGACGGTAAGAGGAATATACGGTGAAGGTAGCGAGGCGATGGGTAACCTGTTCCAGATCTCGAACCAGATTACATTGGGACAGACCGAACAGGAAGTCATCGAGAACCTGCATGGTGTTGTATTACAGATGATAGGTCATGAGCGTACAGCCAGAGAACGGTTAATTACCGACTCCAAACTCCGTATTACGGATCGTGTCATGCGCTCTTACGGCATATTGTCTCATGCAGCTATTGTCGATTCAAAGGAAGCTGCACAGCGCTTATCGGATGTACGTCTTGGCGTGGATCTCGGCTTACTGGATGGATTGTCCATCACAGTAATGAATGAGTTGAATGTGATGACTCAGCCGGGATTCTTGCAGAAAACATTTGGGGAAGATATGCGCACAGATGAGCGTGACATCTACCGTGCTCAGTTGATTCGTGATACGATCAATGCAGCGAAGCAGTCCTAGCTTAGCCTGATATTGTATTGAATTATGGTTTCATGCCGCATTGCGGCTTTTATATAATAAGGCATGTATGAATGCCGAATGACTTTATTCGCAGCACGGCTGCAAACAAAAATGATATGAAGAATACGACGGGGATTGTTTGAATCCCTTCGTTTTATCCAAAACCATGGAGGTGCAGGAGATATGATGTTTGGAAGATTTACGGAACGGGCCCAAAAGGTGCTCGCACTCGCGCAGGAAGAAGCTGTCCGTCTCGGTCATAATAACATCGGTACTGAGCATATTTTGCTCGGCCTCATTCGTGAAGGTGAAGGCATCGCAGCCAAAGCACTGATCGGCCTGGGACTCGGATTGGAAAAAATTCAGGATGAAGTAGAAACGCTGATTGGCCGTGGCCAAGAGCAACCTACCAACATTGCATATACGCCACGTGCGAAAAAAGTAATTGAACTGTCTATGGACGAAGCTCGTAAATTGGGCCACACCTATGTAGGCACAGAGCATATCTTGCTCGGATTGATTCGTGAAGGCGAGGGTGTTGCAGCACGTGTGCTCAACAACCTGGGTATTAGCCTGAACAAAGCACGTCAACAAGTGCTGCAATTGCTTGGCAGCAGTGAAGCTGTATCCAGTCATAATGGAACACCTGCCAATGTAAGCACACCAACGCTGGATAGTCTGGCACGTGACCTTACGGCTTATGCCAGAGAGAATAACTTGGATCCGGTTATTGGACGTAGCAAAGAAATTGAGCGTGTCATTCAGGTACTCAGCCGTCGTACGAAGAACAACCCGGTATTGATCGGTGAACCTGGTGTAGGTAAAACAGCGATTGCTGAAGGCCTTGCACAAAAAATCATTGCGAATGAGATTCCGGAAACATTGCGTGACAAACGTGTAATGACCCTGGATATGGGTTCGGTAGTAGCTGGAACCAAATATCGTGGTGAGTTCGAAGATCGTCTGAAAAAAATCATGGATGAGATTCGCCAAGCAGGTAACATTGTCCTGTTTATCGATGAATTGCATACCTTGATTGGTGCAGGTGGAGCTGAAGGTGCCATCGATGCTTCTAACATTTTGAAACCGGCTCTGGCTCGTGGAGAATTGCAGTGCATTGGTGCAACAACGCTGGATGAGTATCGTAAATACATCGAAAAGGATGCAGCGCTTGAGCGTCGTTTCCAACCGATTACTGTAGATCAGCCTTCGCCGGAAGAAGCGATTCAAATCTTGCACGGCTTGCGTGACCGTTATGAGGCGCATCACCGCGTGAAAATTACGGATGAAGCGATTGTACAGGCGGTTAAATTGTCTGACCGTTACATTACAGACCGTTTCTTGCCAGACAAAGCGATTGACCTGATTGATGAAGCGGGCTCCAAAGTAAGATTGAACTCTTATACAATCCCACCAAACCTGAAACAACTGGAAAGCCGTCTGGAAGATATCCGTAAGGAAAAAGACGCTGCGGTTCAAAGCCAGGAGTTCGAAAAAGCAGCTGCTCTGCGTGATACGGAACAAAAAATCCGTGAAGAGCTGGATGTAACGAAGAACCAATGGAAAGAAAAACAAGGTCGCACGGATTCCGAAGTAACACCTGAGGATATCGCACAAGTGGTAGCCAACTGGACAGGAATTCCGGTGAACAAGCTAAAAGAAGAAGAGACACAACGTCTGATGAATCTGGAATCGATTCTGCATGAACGTGTCATTGGCCAGGATGAGGCTGTGAAATCGGTCAGCCGTGCGGTTCGTCGTGCTCGTGCTGGACTCAAAGATCCAAAACGTCCGATGGGTTCATTCATTTTCCTCGGTCCTACAGGGGTAGGTAAAACAGAACTTGCTCGCGCTCTGGCTGAAGCGATGTTCGGCGATGAAAATGCAGTGATCCGTATCGATATGTCCGAGTATGGCGAGAAGCATTCGACTTCCCGACTCGTCGGAGCGCCTCCTGGATACGTTGGATACGAAGAAGGTGGCCAGCTGACAGAGAAAGTTCGTCGCAAACCATATTCTGTAGTCCTGCTCGATGAGATCGAGAAAGCACATCCGGAAGTATTCAATATCTTGCTGCAAGTCCTTGAGGATGGTCGTCTGACGGATTCCAAAGGTCGCGTGGTTGACTTCCGGAATACGCTGATTATCCTGACATCCAACGTGGGTGCCGAAGCGATCAAACGTAACTCTACACTTGGCTTCACAGCGGTTGTGGATGCAGGTGCGGACTACGATAACATGAAGGGTAAAGTCATGGATGAGCTGAAGAAAAGTTTCCGTCCAGAGTTCCTTAACCGGATTGATGAAATTATCGTATTCCACTCTCTGGAACAGAAACACATTGCAGAGATTGTTACCCTCATGAGCGAGGAGCTTCGGAAACGTCTACGTGAATACGAGGTTGATTTCGAACTCACCGACAATGCCAAGGATTTCCTTGCCAAAGCCGGCTTCGATCCAGCTTACGGTGCGCGTCCGCTTCGTCGGGCGATCCAGAAGCATATCGAAGACAAATTGTCTGAGGAGTTGCTCACAGGTAACGTAACCAAAGGTGATTCGTTGCTCATTGACGAAGAGAACGGTGCACTGTCTGTAACAAAAAAAGACGTGATTGTTCCTACTAATGAGGAAATCGAAACCAAATAATATATAGCAAGCTGAGTTAAACTCCAGCTTGTAGTGATCCTTAATCCTTCTCGGCTTCGGCCGGGGAGGATTTTTTGCATTTTGGACAGAAGACGGACATGATTATGTCAGGAACATGTGTAAAGTTTGCGATAATCCTTTACGAAAAATCTCAAACAATGGTAAACTTTTAGTAACCCTGCGCGTCAGGGAGTTAGGCAAAATTCGTCGAATAATGCAAAATGCTGTTATAAAACTAATTATAGGAGTGCTGAAGTGGCCAAAGTTAAAACTAAGTTTCAATGTACGGAATGCGGCTATGAAGCCCCCAAATGGTACGGTAAGTGTCCAGGTTGTCAGTCATGGAATTCAATGGTGGAAGAAACAGAGACGGTAGTCAAAACACAAGGAAGAAATTCTCCCCTGTTTGACAGTAAAGATAAACCGCTTCCTATCATAGATATAGATAGTGGTCAGGAACCGCGTGTACAGACTGGAATCGGAGAGTTGAACCGGGTATTGGGTGGCGGAATCGTTCCAGGCTCACTCGTTCTGGTGGGCGGAGATCCGGGTATCGGTAAATCAACGTTGATGTTGCAGACGTCCCATGCTTTAACGCACTCGGGTTTGCGTGTGTTATATGTTTCCGGTGAGGAATCAGTAAAGCAAACCAAACTGCGGGCGGACCGTCTCGGGGCACTATCTGCCGAGTTGTATGTGCTGTGTGAAACCAATATGGAACGTGTAGAGGAAGCGGTGGATCAGATCCAGCCGCATTTTCTTGTCATCGACTCCATTCAGACGGTATATCTTCCCGAAGTTACCAGTGCGCCTGGTAGTGTAGCACAGGTAAGGGAATGTACGTCAAGGTTCATGCGGATTGCGAAAGGCAGGGGCATTGCAACGGTTCTTGTGGGGCATGTTACCAAAGAAGGAGCCATTGCCGGTCCACGTATGTTAGAGCATATGGTGGATTGCGTGCTTTATTTTGAAGGAGAGCGTCACCATACGTATCGCCTACTGCGTGCGGTGAAGAACCGTTTTGGTTCCACCAATGAGATTGGTATTTTTGAAATGGGCGAGGATGGACTTCGTGAAGTGGGCAATCCGTCTGAACTCTTCTTGTCGGAACGCCCACTGGGTGTAGCGGGTTCTACGGTAGTTGCCAGTATGGAGGGTACACGTCCTTTGCTTGTGGAATTGCAGGCATTGATCTCAACCACTCATTTCCCTTCTCCCCGCCGCATGGCAACAGGGGTAGATCTGCATCGATTAAATCTGATCATTGCAGTGCTAGAGAAACGAATGGGCATGTTTTTACAGACCCAGGATGCATATCTGAATGTAGCTGGAGGAGTGAGGCTGGATGAGCCCGCTGTAGACTTGGCGGTTGCCGTCAGCATTGCATCCAGTTTGAGAGATGTACCGACCAAGCCGGACGACGTCATCTTTGGCGAGATCGGTCTGACAGGTGAAGTTCGAGCCGTATCACGGGCCGAACAACGAGTAAAGGAAGCCGCAAAGCTGGGCTTCAAGCGAGTCATTTTACCGGAAAAAAGCTTAAAGGGCTGGAAACATCCTCGCGGGATACAACTGATCGGTGTGAATACCGTGGCAGATGCACTAGCGGTTGCTTTAGATTAGGGGGCATAACAAGATGAAAGATTCGAGCCAACTGGATAATATGAATGAATTGTTAAGGCTGATCGCACCAGGTACACCTTTCCGCGAAGGTCTGGAAAATGTGCTGCGCGCCAAAACGGGCGCACTGCTTGTTGTAGGATACAGCCCTGAAGTAATGGAAGTGGTGGATGGGGGATTCTCGATTAACTGTGATTTCTCCCCGAACTATCTGTACGAACTCGCCAAGATGGATGGTGCAATTATTCTTAGCGAGGATTTGAAGCGTATTCTTTATGCCAATACCCAGTTAATCCCGGACTCCTCGATCTCTTCTTCAGAGACGGGGATTCGTCACCGGACAGCAGAGCGTGTAGCGAAGCAAACGGGTAAATTGGTCGTATCCATATCACAGCGCCGGAATATCATTACCTTGTATCAGGGAACACTTCGGTATTCCCTCAAGGAAATCGGGGTTATTTTGACCAAAGCGAATCAAGCGATTCAAACACTGGAGAAATACAAAGCGGTATTAACACAGTCCCTTACGAATCTGAGTGCTTCGGAATTTGAGGAATTGGTAACGATTCCTGAAGTGGTCAATGTGATTCAGCGTACCGAAATGGTGATGCGGATCAAAACCGAAATCAAACGATACATTCATGAGTTGGGGAATGAGGGACGACTCATCTCCATGCAAATGGAAGAACTCGTGGGTACAACGGAAGAAGAAGCTTGGTTGCTGTATAAAGACTATGCCCGTGACGACAGTGATGACAAAATCCGTGAAATTATCGTGGGACTGAAAAGATTGTCGGACGATGAATTGCTGGATGCACATCATATTGTCCGTCTGCTCGGCTATCCTTCTTCAGCGGCTACTTCTGAGGATTCGGTTGCACCTCGCGGATTCCGGGTATTAAATAAGATCCCCCGCCTGCCCAATGTCATTATCCATAACCTGGTGGATCAATTCGAGCAATTGCCTCATGTGATTATGGCTACAATAGAAGAACTGGACGAAGTGGACGGTATCGGTGAAGTTCGTGCCCGGACCATTAAGGAAGGCCTTAAACGTTTGCAGGAGCAGATGTTTATCGATAGACAGATGTAAGGTTTGCCTGTATAAAGGCTTGAAATGGATGAGGTGAAACAACGATGCTAACCAGATTCATTCCGAATCTCTTTACCCTGGGTAATCTGTTTCTTGGAATGATGGCAATTTTGCTTGCGATTGATGGAAACTACAGTTTGGCTGCTATTATGGTCATTGTAGCGATGCTGCTGGATGGTTTGGATGGCCGAGTGGCACGTGCGCTCAATGCCCAAAGTGAATTCGGCAAGGAACTGGATTCCTTGTCTGACATGGTTTCCTTTGGTGCAGCACCGGCACTGATCATATTTATGGTGTCGTTTCAAGATTCCATGCCGATCCTCGCCTGGGTTGCGACAGCTGCTTTTCCGATCTGTGGAGCCATTCGTCTTGCACGGTTTAACGTTCGTCCGGGAATTCCCGGATACTTCACAGGTCTGCCGATTCCGGCAGCCGGCGGGGTACTGGCCACACTGTCCTTGTTCAACAAGGATATCGGTCCGGTCAGCATGATGATTGCTACGTTGCTGTTATCGTACCTGATGGTGAGTTCGCTTAAATATCCTAATTTCAAAAAGGTGGGTTTGCCACGTAAGGCAATCTGGATCGCACCATGGGTTGTGTTATTTGCGATAGCCGTAGCTGTTATTTTCCCGGAGCAGTTATCCAAATTGATCTTTATTCCGCTGGTGTTATACGCTTTGTATGGTATGAAGCACAATGTGCGGACAGCGGCCTCGCGTAGTCGAGCCAAGAAGCGCAAGGATGAGAAATCTTCCCGTCCTTCCGATCGTTAAGTATGGAGCACAGACATTATACAAAGAAAGCACGTACTCTCCCGAACAGGAGAATGCGTGCTTTTTGCTTATTCAGATCTATTTACGGTAAAAGAAACCCTTACGAATGACATACATATCTTTTTACGACAGATTAAACATCCCTAACGTCGAACACTTCTGTGATTCGTGATTCACGACCTCTTCCATGTTGATGTCCAGCAGATTGCAGAGAGCCGACATGTAGAACAGGTTTCGCCCCAGTTCAGAGCTGATTACCTCTCTGCAGTTCTCACACAATTCACCTTCCACATGCGTTTCTAGCAGGCCTTTCGTTTGAGCGATATCGCTCTCCGGGGCATATTTCTGCTTGGTGGCGTGCAGCTCGATGCAGCCGCATTCGGTAATGGCCTTGGACACCGCACGGTTAACAGACGCTCCGGCTTGTCCTGTTTTGGACAGTACATCAATCAGACTGCGATGACGCAGCAACAGTTCAGAAACTTGATCCTGGAAAGCCTGTAAACTTAGCGTACTCATTTTGCCACTCACCTCGGGATATGAATTGAATTCATTATATGCCAATAATTTACCTACTTTCAACTGACGATTGCAACATTTCCAAAAAGTTCTTTCGGATGGGATTAGCAATTCAGGAATTGGATCATACTGGATATAAAGATCAAGATACATTGAAGGAGGTGCAGGGACTAATGTGGAAAAAAGGCATTTTAACTTTTACAGGATTGTGCGGTGCATGGTTCGGCTACACGGCATATCATCTGGCAGGAAAATCGGTCCCATGGATGGCTGAGTGGATTCAGTCAGCAGGATTACTGGGAGCTGGCATATCGACGCTGCTGGGAGCTGTAATGTTTATGGCTGTATGTAATATTGGTGGTACATTGATGGCAGACAGGCTGCATAGTGGAATTGATTCATTGGCAAAAGTACCTATGAACGAACTGGCTGCAGGTGCCACAGGTACCGTTGCAGGATTGCTGGTGGCCTTGTTGCTCTACCCTGTTGTGGGATGGATGGGGACGGCAGGAGAAGTGCTGCAAGTGGCGCTGACGGTGATTAGTGCTTATTCCGGCTATGCCCTTGCCATGGCGAAGAAAGACGATCTGGGGGCCTTCTGGATGTCTGGGCGATGGGGTCATCCGGAGGTAGACGAGGATAGACGGATAGAAGAACATAAAATTTTGGATACCAGCGTCATTATCGATGGGCGTATTGCTGATATATGCAAAACCGGATTCATTGAAGGCACGATCGTAATTCCGGAATTCGTTCTGGAGGAGCTGCAGCATATTGCCGATTCATCGGATCTGCTCAAGCGGAACAGAGGACGGCGTGGACTGGACATTTTGAACAAAATCCAGAAGGAACTCGATGTAAAGGTCCTGATCTACGAGGGGGATTTCGAGGAAATCTCCGAGGTGGACAGCAAACTGGTTAAGCTGGCTAAAGTGCTTCAGGGCAAAGTGGTCACCAATGACTTTAACCTGAACAAAGTATGTGAACTCCAGGGTGTATCTGTGTTGAACATCAATGATCTGGCGAATGCGGTCAAGCCAGTAGTCCTGCCGGGTGAGGAAATCATGGTGCAGATTATCAAGGATGGCAAGGAGCACGGGCAAGGTGTAGCCTATCTGGATGATGGAACAATGATCGTTGTGGAAGGCGGACGCGAGTATATAGGCATGATGATGGAAGTGCTGGTGACCAGTGTGCTGCAGACTTCAGCGGGACGAATGATTTTTGCCAAGCCGAAACTGTTGGAAAAAGCCCAATAAAGCGGTATGATGGGTAGTGTATCGTTGAATGATATTGTATATCTTTGGACGATAAACTGACAGACAAGGCAGGGATTGCGGCATGAATAAAGGGTGGGGCGTTGTCATTGTGGCAGCAGGTCGCGGAACCCGGATGGGGACGACCGAGAGCAAGCAGTTTCTGTTGCTGCAGGACAAGCCCGTTTTCATACATACGCTTGAGGTATTTGCTGCGCTGGACGAGATCCGTGAGATGGTGCTGGTCACAGGAGCTGCTGATGTTGAACGCTGCCAGGATTGGGTAAAAGAATACCAATTGGATTCACGTGTCCGTGTTATCCCCGGAGGGAAAGAGAGACAACATTCTGTCCATAAAGGCCTTGAGGCACTTGGGACGGATTGGGTTCTCGTTCACGACGGGGTACGTCCTTTTGTGAACCATGAGCAGATCAAGGGATGCATGGAGGCCGCCATATCCGGTGGAGCAGCTGTACTGGCCGTCCCAGTAAAGGATACGATCAAACAAGTGAATGCGGAAGGAGTCGTTACGGCGACGCCAGACCGCAGCAGTCTGTGGAGCATTCAAACCCCGCAGGCTTTTCGTCTTTCTTCCCTGCTCTCCGCCTACGCATCAGCCGAGCAGGACGGATTTCTGGGGACAGATGATGCCATGCTGGCTGAACGTCAGGGAATGTCGGTCAAGGTTGTGGAAGGCAATTATACCAATATCAAATTAACGACGCCGGAAGATTTGGAATACGCCGCGTTTTTGCTGGGGGGAGAGAAGAAGCGATGATACGTGTAGGACAGGGATTTGATGTACATCAGCTGGTGGAGGGACGCCCGTGCATTATTGGCGGAGTAACGATTCCTTATGAAAAAGGACTGCTGGGTCACTCAGACGCTGACGTGCTGTTGCACGCGATTAGTGATGCGATTTTGGGTGCGCTGGCACTCGGGGATATCGGCAAGCACTTCCCGGATACCGATCCGGAATTCAAGGATGCCGACAGTCTGAAATTGCTGGAGCATGTATGGCAGCTTGTGAAGGATCGCGGATACCGGTTAGGGAATATCGATTCAACGATTATTGCCCAGAAGCCAAAGATGGCTCCTTACATCCCACAGATGGCTGAGGTTATCGCCAAAGCACTGGAAGCAGATGTAACGCAGGTGAACGTGAAAGCAACAACAACAGAACAACTGGGATTCCCGGGACGGGGAGAGGGAATTGCTGCTCAATCCGTTGTTTGCCTTGTTCGAGTGTGATATCATCAATCAATTAGTGACGGAGGGGATCATATGAGCACGGAAATTCGTGTGCGTTACGCGCCAAGCCCAACGGGACATCTGCATATCGGGAATGCCCGTACGGCGCTGTTTAACTATCTATATGCCAAACATAATAACGGTAAATTCATTATTCGTATTGAAGATACAGACGTGAAACGGAATATTGCCGGTGGTGAAGAAAGCCAGCTGAAATACCTGAAATGGCTAGGAATTGAGTGGGATGAAAGTATTGATGTGGGCGGGGAATACGGACCATACCGTCAAACGGAACGTCTGGATCTCTATCGTAAATATACGCAGGAATTGCTGGATAAAGGTCTGGCTTACCGTTGCTTCTGCACGGAAGAGGAATTGGAGCAAGAGCGCGAGGAACAGTCAGCACGTGGAGAAACGCCGCGTTATTCTGGCAAACACCGTGACCTGACTCCAGAGCAAATCAGTGCGTTTGAAGCGGAAGGCCGCGTAGCGAGTATTCGTTTCCGTGTGCCGGAAGAGCGCACATATACGTTTGATGACATGGTTAAAGGCACAATCTCGTTCAACAGCAAGGAATCCGGTGACTTCGTCATTGTGAAAAAGGATGGCATTCCCACATACAACTATGCCGTTGCTGTGGATGATCACTTGATGAAGATCTCCCACGTTCTGCGTGGGGAAGATCACATCTCGAACACGCCGCGTCAACTGATGATCTATGAAGCGCTCGGCTGGGAGCCGCCGCAATTCGGTCATATGACGCTGATCGTGAATGAAAACCACAAGAAGCTGAGTAAACGGGATGAGTCCGTTATTCAGTTTATTGAGCAGTATGATCAACTCGGCTATTTGCCTGAAGCGATGTTTAACTTCATTTCCCTGCTCGGCTGGTCGCCGGAAGGAGAAGAAGAGATCTTCTCACAAGAGCAACTGATCTCCATTTTTGATACGAAACGTCTGTCCAAGAGCCCAGCGGTATTTGACACGCACAAGCTGGCTCACTTGAACAACCACTATATCAAACATGCTGACCCGGAACGTATTGCCGAAATGGCCATTCCGCATCTGCAAAAGGCTGGACGGATTCCTTCCGAGCTGTCTGCTGAACAAAAAGAATGGGCATATACTTTGGTACACCTCTACCAGGAGCAGATGAATTCTGCCTCTGATATCGTGGATTTGTCAGAAGTGTTCTTCCGTTCCAATCTGGAGCTGGAAAGTGAAGGAGAAGCTGTACTTGCTGAGGAGCAAGTGCCAACGGTGCTGAAGGCATTTGCGGATAAAGTGCAGGCTAGCGAAGAGTTCACGCCAAGCAAAATGGCTGCATTGATCAAGGAAGTGCAGAAAGAGACCGGCTTTAAGGGGAAACAGCTCTTTATGCCAATCCGTGTTGCTTTGACGGGACAGACGCATGGACGGGATCTGAATCAAACGATCGTCCTGCTAGGCCGTGATACGGTGATCGAACGTTTGCTTGCACAAGTATAGGGTGCTTAATCAATACGCCCGGTTATTTGGATCTGAACCGGGGTTTATTTTCCATGGATACGAGGGAAGGTTATTGTCAGTCTGAGGCCTTTTCGCTATAATAACAACACAACGATTAAATGATATGATTTATCTAATAGAACAGCAAAGATCGGGAGGAGTAGACTGCCCCGGACAGATTCAGAGAGGATGGTCCCGCAGCAAAGAGAGATTTCTTTGTTTGCGGTGGCTGTGAGCCATCCACTGTCCAGCAGTCGAAATGCGCCCGTGAGCTGCATAGCCGAATCCAGCCCCGCCTTTGTCGATCATGACAAGGGAAAACGTTAGGATAGGTTGTGACGATTGGTTTCCGTTACCAAACCGCTTGAGGGCTCATTCTATTAAGAATGGACCGAGCAGAGTGGGACCGCGATAAACGCCTCTGCAGCTGAAATAGCTGCAGAGGCGTTTTTTGTTTAGGCGAGTGTGCAGTACACTACCAAGGAACGCGCCGTCCGGTAAGCCGGAGGACGGGAACCTGAACAAGAGGGGAACGAGCATGTTCAAGAAGATCAGATCAGATATCCAGGCGGTGTTCGAAAACGATCCGGCAGCTCGGGGATGGTTTGAAGTGGTATTTACCTACTCAGGGTTGCATGCGATATGGGCACACCGGATCGCTCATTTTTTATACAAGCGAAGATGGTTCTCGTTTGCCCGGTTCATTTCGCAGGTTAGTCGTTTTATGACAGGAATAGAGATACACCCTGGAGCTACGATCGGAAATCGGTTGTTTATTGACCATGGAATGGGCGTCGTTATTGGAGAAACATGTGAGATTGGCGATGATGTCGTTATCTATCAGGGGGTTACCCTTGGCGGAACAGGGAAAGAAAAAGGAAAGAGACATCCGACCATTGGTAATAATGTGGTTATCTCGTCCGGAGCGAAAGTGCTGGGTTCATTTAGCGTGGGGGATCAATGTAACATTGGTGCCAACTCCGTTGTGCTTAAGGAAGTCCCTTCCAACAGTACCGTGGTGGGCATACCCGGCAGAATTGTTAAACAGGACGGTCGACGGGTAGATCGCCTCAGTCAACAGTTGCCCGATCCGGTCGTTGACTCCTTGCGGAGCATGCAACAAGAACTCGAACGATTGCAGCAAGAAATACGTACACTGCAGAATGCCCGTGAAAATGAGACTGTGCGTGATACAATAAATAAAGGCAGTATAGGATGAAAGGATAAGTGACCATGACGCTTCAGATTTATAATACGATGAGTCGTACAAAAGAGGATTTTGTTCCCCAAGAGCCAGGGAAAGTAAAAATGTATGTGTGCGGACCCACGGTATATGACTACATTCATATCGGGAATGCACGCCCCGTTATCTTTTTCGACACAGTTCGCGGATACCTGGAACAAACAGGACATGAAGTGAACTATGTGGTGAACTTCACCGATGTGGATGACAAACTGATCCGCAAAGCTGAACAACTTGGAACAGATGTCCCTCACGTGGCGGAGAAGTTTATTGCTGCCTATTATGAAGACCTTGAGGGATTGGGTATTCCCAAGGCAAGCAGCAACCCGAGAGTAACGGAAAACATGCCGCTCATTATTGATTTTATCCGTGAGCTGGTTGAAAAAGGATTTGCATATGAAAATGGCGGTGACGTCTATTATCGTACAGGCAAATTCAGCGAATACGGCAAACTCTCGAAACAAAACCTGCAGGAGCTGCAATTCGGAATCCGTGTGGGTGTGGACGAGCGCAAAGAGCATCCCGAAGATTTCGTGCTCTGGAAAGCAGCTAAACCAGGCGAGATCTATTGGTCTAGCCCTTGGGGCGATGGTCGACCAGGCTGGCATATCGAATGCTCCGCTATGGCTAGGGAGTACCTTGGGGATACGCTGGATATTCATGGGGGTGGACAGGATTTGCAGTTCCCACACCATGAGTGCGAATGCGCACAGTCTGAAGTATTGACGGGTAAGCCACTAGCTAACTATTGGATGCATAATGGCTTTATCCGTATCGATAACGAGAAAATGTCGAAATCACTCGGCAATGGTGTTCTTGTTAAAGACTTGCGGAATCAATATAAACGAGAAGCTATTCGTTATTTCATGTTGTCCACCCACTATCGCAACCCATTGAACTTCACGGATGATACGATGGAGCAGGCACAGAACAGTGTGGATCGGATTGCCAATGCCGTGGGTAACCTGAACCATCGTCTGAATGCGGTATCCGTAGATCAGGATATCTCAGCAGATTTTGCGGCAAGACTCGACCAGATTCGTCAACAGTATCACGAGAAGATGCAGGACGATTTCAATACACCTGATGCAATCACAGCTATGTTTGAGTGGACTGGGGAAGCCAACCAACTGTTGCAGAAAGAAGTAGTTAATGCGGCAGACATTCGTGCACTCCTCGAATTGTTCAATGAACTGAATGCTGTACTGCGCATTTATACTGACGCAGAAACAGAACTTTTGGATGAAGAAGTAGAGCGTCTGATTGAAGAGCGTGTCGAAGCGCGTAAGTCCAAAAACTGGGCAAGAGCGGATGAAATTCGCGATGAATTGTCTGCACGTGGCATCCTGCTTGAGGATACAGCGCAGGGGATGAGATGGCGGCGCAAATGAGCGAGGACTATTCGAATACACCAAAACAACAGGAGCAGGGTTTAGAAGGAGGATGGTTCCCATATCCCCCTTCCAGACCTGCGAGGTTGATTCCTCCTATTGCCCTGGCCTATATTGGTGATGCGGTATATGAGGTGGCAGTTCGTCAGTATTTGTTGTCAAAGGCTAACATGCGTCCCAATCATCTGCACCGTAGTGCGACTGGGTTGGTATCAGCGAAGGCACAGAGCCGCATACTTACAAGTATTGAGGCTGAACTGACGGAAGAAGAACGGGATATCGTCCGACAAGGGCGGAATGCCAAGTCCGGTAGTATCCCCAAAAATGCAGATGTTTTAGAATACAGACATGCTACGGCATTTGAGTGTCTCATTGGTTACCTCTACAGCAGTGGTCGTCATGATCGCATGATTGAACTGATCGGGCTTGGCATTGAGCAAGCGGAACAACAATCGCCATCACCGACAAAAAAATAGAAATTTCAACAAAACAACGCATTACAGAGAGGATCGAACAACGATGGAAGAAGAATGGATCGCCGGTAAACACTCCGTGACGGAGGCGCTGCGTTCAGGCCGGACCATTAATAAAATATGGATTGCGGATACAGCACAGAAACATCTGACTCAACCTATTATCTCGGAAGCTAAAAAACTCGGTATTGTCATTCAGCATGTGGACAAGCGTAAATTGGATCAAACCGTACCAGGCATTCAGCATCAGGGGGTAGTCGCACAAGCGGCACCTTACGCTTATGTAGAGGTAGAGGACATTCTTGCCGCAGCGAAAGCGAAGAATGAACATCCTTTCCTAATCCTCTTGGATGAGATTGAAGACCCTCATAATCTGGGTTCGATTTTGCGGACAGCAGACTGCACAGGTGCGCATGGCGTCATTGTACCCAAACGTCGCTCGGCAGCGGTAACGGTGACAGTATCCAAAACGTCAGCAGGCGCCGTGGAGTATGTACCTGTGGCTCGTGTAAGTAATCTTGGACAGACCATTGATCGCCTCAAAGAGGAAGGTGTATGGGTTGTGGGGACAGATGTCACTGCTCATGAAGGTGTCTTTGGTAACGGTGTCTTTACCGGTCCTGTTGCACTGGTAATCGGCAATGAGAACAAGGGAATGGGACGACTCATTCGCGAGAAATGCGATGTGCTGATCAAATTACCGATGCAAGGTCAGATTAATTCCCTGAATGCTTCCGTGGCAGCGGGGGTTGTCATGTATGAAGTGCTCCGCTCGCGTCAAGCGCAGGAATAGAAGGTATGGCTGATTCCCGTGATGTGCTTCTTGTAGACGGGTACAACATGATTGGCGACTGGCCGGAATTAACCAGACTGGCGGAAAGTGGGCTGGAAGAGGCGCGCAACAGGCTTCTCTTTCGTCTCGCTGACTACCAGGCTTTCTCCGGCCGTCGAGTCATTGTTGTGTTTGACGCCTACCTCGTGCCTGGACTCGGTAAATCCTTTACACAGAGCAAAGTGCAGATCTATTTTACAAAGGAAAAAGAGACGGCAGACGAATGCATTGAGAGACTCGTTCGGGAACTAAGCATGCGAAGACGCCAAATCTATGTGGCTACGAGCGATATGGTAGAGCAACATGTCATATTCGGACAGGGTGCACTGCGCGTATCTGCAAGGGAGTTGCTGATTGAAGTGGAGCAGAACGAAAAAGAGTTAAAGAAACGACTGGAAGAAGATCAGGCGAAGACAACACGGAATACACTCGGAGGCAAGTTAAGTCCGGATGTATTGAAAGAGTTTGAACGCTGGAGACGGGAATAACAGCGCGCTTTTTACAATATTTAGAATATTGAAAGTCTTGACATTTATGTTATTGATGTTCTTTTTTAGGCAGAGCGTGGTTGACGGTGTGAGGTACCATCATATATACTGATCGTATATTTCATAGAGTAGAGTAACGGGGTACCTTGCGTTGCAGCCGGAGGGATTGTCTGTGAGTGTCGACCTCAAAGATATCATGTTATCCAAGTATGATTACCAAAGTGACGAAGACATTGTCGAAGCTTTCCGTGAAGGCGAAAGCGAAGCGTTAGAGTTTTTGATTAACAAATATCGTAACTTTGTACGCGCCAAGGCAAGATCTTATTTTCTGATTGGGGCAGACCGGGAAGATATTATTCAAGAAGGAATGATTGGCCTCTACAAATCCATTCGAGATTTCAAAGGGGACAAGCTGGCTTCGTTCAAGGCTTTTGCCGAACTGTGTATTACAAGACAGATCATCACGGCCATTAAGACAGCAACACGTCAGAAACATATTCCGCTTAATTCTTATGTATCTCTGGACAAGCCTATTTATGACGAAGAGTCTGATCGTACGTTACTCGATGTGATTTGTGGAACCCAGGTCAGTGATCCGGAAGAACTTATCATTAATCAGGAAGAGTTTGTGGGCCTGGAAGATAAAATGTCCGAGATTTTGAGTGATCTGGAACGTAAAGTATTGATGTTGTATCTGGACGGGAGATCTTATCAAGAGATTGCAGTAGATTTGGACAGACATGTGAAGTCCATTGATAATGCACTTCAGCGCGTTAAGCGAAAACTTGAAAAGTACCTGGAAGTTCGAGATAATTAAACACATGTTGTCGTTGACGGAAAAGGCTCGGTGTTTGAGTCTTTTTTTAGTGTCTCAAGTTTATAAAATCAAAGAATGTTTATACTAGTAATCGCTCGGTCCATGCAGGAGAAGAGGAAAACAGAGATTTGAAACAAGAGTAAGGTGTGCGGAAGTAATACCCAATAAATGAAAGGCTATTCTTTCATTGACATGGTTATACCCTTGTGATAAAGTGTTTTAGGTAGGCCTAAATTTATGGCTTTTTTTCAGGATCAATTTAGAGACTCTGCTTGAATGTGGAAGTCTTCGGGAGGTGTACATCATGCGGGTAATTATTACTTTGGCTTGTACTAACTGCAAACAAAGAAATTACACTACGACAAAAAACAAGCGTAATCACCCCGACCGCATGGAGATGAAGAAATTTTGCAAGTTTTGTAACGAGCAGACTTCTCATCGCGAAACCAGATAGTTTTTGGAGGTGTCGGCGTGAAACGAAGTTTCAAATCTCTGATTTCCTTTTTCACAGAAAGCTGGGCTGAACTTAAAAAAGTTCGCTGGCCTAATCGTAAAGAGCTGACCAACTACACATTGATCGTACTTGGTACTGTTGTGGTTATGACGCTGTTTTTTTGGGTCATTGACATTGGCATCTCCTTTGTGATCGAAGCGATTATTTAAGAAGGGTTCCGGTGGCTTGATATGGAAAAAAGATGGTACGTCGTTCATACCTATTCAGGGTATGAGAATAAGGTCAAAGCCAATTTGGAAAAACGCGTAGAGTCTATGGGCATGGAAGACAAGATATTCCGCGTTCTTGTTCCTATGGAAGAAGAAGTGGTAAACAAGGACGGTAAGAAAAAAACCGTTATGCGTAAAGTTTACCCCGGTTATGTCTTGGTGGAAATGGTACAGACGGATGATTCTTGGTATGTTGTTCGCAACACACCAGGTGTTACAGGATTTGTCGGTTCGACAGGTTCTGGGTCCAAACCAACTGCCTTGTTGCCTGAAGAAGTGGAACAAATTCTGAAGCACATGGGTATGGTTGAACCTAAGCCGAAAATTGAGTTCGATATTAAGGAATCCGTACGTATTAAAGTCGGTCCTTTTGCGAATTTTGTAGGCTCCGTGGAAGAAATTTTGGTAGACAAAAGCAAGTTGAAAGTGCACGTGAACATGTTTGGACGGGAAACGCCGCTTGAGTTGGAATACACGCAAGTGGAGAAGATATAGTCTCTTCAAGTTTCTTGTGGGAGGGTTGAAAAACCCGTTAACCACTATTTTGCAAGGAGGTGTCAATCATGGCGAAAAAAGTTATTAAAATGGTAAAACTGCAGATTCCAGCAGGTAAAGCAAACCCAGCACCACCAGTAGGTCCAGCTTTGGGTCAAGCAGGTGTCAACATCATGGCATTCTGTAAAGAATTCAACGCTCGTACAGCTGATCAAGCGGGATTGATTATTCCAGTTGAAATTTCTGTATTCGAGGACCGTTCCTTTACTTTCATCACTAAAACTCCACCAGCAGCAGTTCTGTTGAAAGTGGCAGCTAAAGTTGAAAAAGGATCCGGCGAACCGAACAAGAAAAAAGTTGCTACTGTTAAACGTGATGCGGTTCGTCAAATCGCAGAACAAAAAATGCCTGACCTGAATGCAGCTGACGTTGAGTCTGCTATGCGTATGGTCGAAGGTACTGCCCGCAGCATGGGTATCACCATCGAAGACTAATTTTCATAAGAAACATGGCTTCGTAAAACCGGTCGATTCGCGACCGGTTGATGTGGGAGGTATATCCGCTAACACCACAAAGGAGGAATAAAACATGGCTAAACACGGTAAAAAATACCTGGAAGCTGCTAAGCTGATTGACAGCGAAGCAACTTACGAGCCTTCAGAAGCTGTAGAGCTTGTGAAAAAGGCAGCTACTGCAAAATTCGATGAAACAATCGAAGCAGCAGTTCGTTTGGGTGTAGACCCTCGTAAGCAAGACCAGGCTGTACGTGGTGTTGTTGTCTTGCCACACGGCACAGGTAAAACACAACGCGTATTGGTATTTGCAAAAGGTGACAAAGCGAAAGAAGCGGAAGCGGCTGGCGCGGACTATGTTGGTGATGCAGACATGATCAACAAAATCCAACAAGGCTGGTTCGAATTCGATGTCTGCGTAGCGACACCAGATATGATGAGTGAAGTAGGTAAATTGGGCCGACTGCTCGGCGGTAAAGGTCTGATGCCTAACCCTAAAGCCGGAACGGTAACTTTCGATGTAACTAAGGCTGTTCAAGAAATTAAAGCCGGTAAAATCGAATATCGTCTGGATCGTGCAGGTCAAATTCATGCACCGATCGGTAAAGCTTCTTTCTCTTCTGAGCAACTGAATGAGAACTTTAAAGCTCTCATGGAAGCTCTGAATCGTGCTAAACCGGCGGCAGCAAAAGGTGTTTATCTGAAGAATGTTAGTCTTTCTTCCACGATGGGCCCTGGCGCACGCGTGAACGCAGCAGCTTTTAGATAATAGTTCTTGACAGGCTTGGCCTGTTTTGATAAGATATAAAAGTTGTGAGTCCGAGTGACTGACCGTTGACATTTGAATATGCTTACCGTAGACAGTAGGTGCCATTTGGCTTAATTTCCTGCCGAGGTGTGATTATAGAACTTAGAACGATGCAAATCGGTTGTGAGTATATATCAAGCCTTCGTGAATCTACGGAGGCTTTTCTTAATGGGATAAATTTGATCAGGAGGTGTACAGATTGGCAAACGCAAAAGTGATTCAAGCAAAACAAGAGTCCGTTGATGCAGTAACAGCAAAATTGCGCGAGAGCGTTACAACTGTTGTTGTTGACTATCGTGGATTGAACGTTGCCCAAGTAACTGAGTTGCGTAAGCAACTTCGTGAAGCAGGGATCGAATTCCAAGTGCTGAAAAACTCGTTGCTTCGCCGTGCAGCTGCAGCAGCAGAACTGACAGAACTCGATAGTGTTCTTACAGGTCCTACTGCAATTGCATTCAGCGTAGATGACGTTGTGGCTCCAGCTAAAATTCTGAACGACTTCGCGAAAAAGAACGATGCACTGGAATTGAAAGGTGCAGTCGTAGAAGGTCGCGTAATCGGAGTAGAAGAAGTTAAAGCGTTGGCAGAATTGCCATCCCGTGATGGACTCCTCTCCATGCTCCTCAGTGTGCTTCAAGCACCAGTGCGCAACTTCGCGCTTGCGGTTAAAGCAGTTGCAGAGAAAGAAGAACAAGGCGCGTAAGCAACTTGATCTGAACGCCGCTTAGGTGGCAAATGAATTTAAAAAAAATAATATTATATATGGAGGTTCACTCATGAGTAAAGAGCAAATCTTGGAAGCAATCAAAGGCATGACTGTACTGGAATTGAACGATCTTGTTAAAGCAATCGAAGAAGAATTCGGCGTAACTGCTGCAGCTCCAGTAGCTGCTGCAGGTGCAGTAGCTTCTGCTGAAGCTGAGCAATCCGAGTTCGACGTAATCTTGACTAGCGCTGGTGCTTCCAAAATCAACGTTATCAAAGCAGTTCGCGAAATCACAGGTCTTGGCCTGAAAGAAGCAAAAGAACTGGTTGACAACGCTCCAAAAGCACTGAAAGAAAAAGTTGCTAAAGAAGAAGCAGAAGCGGTTAAAGCTAAGCTTGAAGAAGCTGGCGCTACAATCGAAGTTAAATAATTTAGCTTTTACAAGCTAGATGAACAAAACAACAAACCCCTTGACTTATATCAAGGGGTTTGTTGCTGTAATTGTAAATGGAAAGTGAGTGAGGACATGTCCAATCACTATTATTCGGACAAACCGCAAGTAGCGCATGATCGCAAAGCAACTGAAGCGGTTCTTCGCGGATTCAGTCTGCGACTCGTGACTGACGCCGGTGTATTTTCCAAAAACGGAATCGATTATGGTAGCAGAGTATTGATTGATGCGATAGAGTTACCACCAGGAGCTCATGTTCTCGATGTGGGTTGCGGGTATGGCCCGATGGGTCTTACAGCAGCCAAGCTTGTACCGGATGGGCATGTCACCATGATCGACATCAACGAGAGAGCCGTTGAACTTTCCAAGGAAAATGCAAAAGCGAACGGAATCAGCAATGTTACGGTATTGCAAAGTAATCTACTGACTGAAGTAAAAAAGCAAGATTTTGACGTTGTACTGACCAATCCACCAATACGGGCTGGGAAAGAAACGGTTCATGCTATTTTCGAACAGGCACATCGTCATTTGAAGGTAGGCGGTTCGTTATGGATTGTCATTCAGAAGAAGCAAGGTGCCCCATCAGCGAAAGAGAAATTGGAATCTTTGTTTGGACGAGTGGAAGAAGTGACGAAGGATAAAGGCTATCGGATTTTTAAAGCGGTGAAAGCGGAAGAAGCATCTACTAGAAGCTAAATCCGAGTTTGTAAAGTAAGCAGGCGATCATTTTTTTTGCAATAGGACTATTGACTTGAAATTCAGGTCGTGGTATTATTGTAAAATGTCAGTATTAAGATGCCCTACTTGGCTTTAGCTAACTAAAAATGTCAACCTTTTTTTACGCCGAACGGGCTTATTATGCCTAAGTTTGGCGTATAATATGTACATTTTGGGCAAACTGGGGATAAGAATGATTTGGAAAGACATCCGCCGATCAAAGTTGCTCTTTTTTCGAACGACATTTCGAGTAAGGGCTTTTCTTTATTTGTGGATGCATTGCTTTGCTCTGTATGTGTACCATTATAAGGTTACAAACAGAGGTTCGCAACGAAATTTTTAAAGTGAGTAGACATTGAGGGGTGAGTTTAAGTTGGCAGGACATCTTGTTCAATATGGTCGACGCACTCGGCGCAGTTATGCACGAATTAACGAGATACTCGAAGTTCCGAACCTGATCGAGATCCAACAAAAATCCTATGATTGGTTTTTGGAGGAAGGGTTGCGCGAAATGTTCCAGGATATCTCGCCGATCCAGGATTTTACAGGTAACTTGATTTTGGAATTTATCGATTACAGTCTCGGTGAACCGAAGTATACAGTAGACGACGCGAAAGAGCGTGACGTTACTTATGCAGCACCGCTTCGGGTCAAAGTCCGGCTCATTAATAAGGAAACCGGCGAAGTCAAAGAGCAGGAAGTATTCATGGGAGATTTCCCGCTGATGACCAACACGGGCACATTTATTATTAATGGTGCGGAACGGGTTATTGTCAGCCAGTTGGTTCGCTCTCCTAGCGTTTACTTCAGTACCAAAGTAGATAAAAACGCCAAAAAAACGTATACCGCTACAGTTATTCCTAACCGCGGCGCTTGGCTGGAACTGGAGATGGACGCGAAGGATGTTGTTTACGTCCGGATCGACCGTACACGTAAAATACCAGTTACGGTTCTCCTGCGTTCACTTGGTTTTGGCACAGATGCTGAGATTCTGGATCTGCTCGGTAATGACGAATATATCCGCAACACACTGGACAAAGACAACACGGATTCCACGGAGAAAGCACTCATTGAGATCTATGAGCGTCTTCGTCCGGGCGAGCCGCCAACGCTTGATAATGCGAAAAGCTTGCTCGTAGCTCGTTTCTTTGATCCAAAACGTTATGACCTGGCTAATGTAGGTCGTTACAAAATGAACAAAAAGCTTCACATCAAAAACCGTTTGTTTAACCAGCGTTTGGCTGAGTCACTTGTGGATGCTGAAACAGGTGAAATTATCGCTGAAGCAGGTCAAATGGTTGATCGTCGCTTGTTGGATGAGATCATGCCGTATCTTGAGAAAAGCGTTGGGTTCCGCACGTATCACGTGGGTAACGGCGTTTTGGATGCCAATGATATCCCTATGCAAACGATTGATGTGTTCTCACCAACAGAAGATGGTAAAGTAGTCAAACTGATTGCCAATGGAATCATTGACAAGTCCGTTAAAAACGTGACGCCGGCGGATATTATTTCGTCCATCAGTTATTTCCTTAACCTTCTGCAGGGAATTGGTAGCACGGATGATATTGACCATCTGGGTAACCGTCGTTTGCGTTCGGTGGGTGAACTCCTGCAGAACCAGTTCCGTATCGGTTTGTCCCGTATGGAGCGTGTGGTTCGTGAGAGAATGTCCATTCAGGATGCTAACGTAATTACACCACAGGCATTGATCAACATACGTCCTGTTATTGCTTCGATTAAAGAGTTCTTTGGTAGTTCCCAGTTGTCACAGTTTATGGATCAAACGAACCCACTGGGTGAGTTGACACATAAACGTCGTTTGTCCGCACTCGGACCCGGTGGTTTGACGCGTGAACGCGCAGGTATGGAAGTGCGTGACGTCCATCCATCCCACTATGGTCGGATGTGTCCAATCGAGACTCCAGAGGGACCAAACATCGGTTTGATCAACTCCTTGTCTACGTTCGCCCGTGTGAATGAATATGGCTTCATTGAAGCTCCATATCGTTGGGTTGATCCGAAGACAGGTATTGTAACCGAGCAAATTGATTACCTGACAGCGGACGAAGAGGACAACTATGTCATCGCGCAAGCGAATGCGAAGTTGAACGAAGACGGTACTTTTGAAGAAGAAGCGATCATTGTACGTTACAACAAACAGTCGGATAACATCCTTACGATGCCGAGTGAGCGAGTTGACTACATGGACGTATCTCCTAAACAGGTTGTATCCGTCGCTACAGCGCTTATCCCGTTCCTTGAGAACGATGACTCCAACCGTGCACTCATGGGATCCAACATGCAGCGGCAGGCGGTTCCACTCTTGATTCCTAAAGCACCACTTGTAGGAACAGGTATGGAGCACAAAGCTGCAAAAGATTCTGGTGTATGTATTGTCTCCGATTATGACGGAATTATTGAACGTTCTTCTGCGAACGAAATTTGGCTCCGTCGTGTTGAAGAAGTGGATGGTCAGGAAGTCAAAGGCGATATCGTTAAATATAAATTACACAAATTTATGCGTTCGAACCAAGGAACATGCATTAACCAGCGTCCGATTGTCAAAAGAGGAGCCGCTGTCAAAGCTGGCGATATCCTCGCTGATGGTCCTTCAACGGAAATGGGTGAATTGGCTCTGGGACGTAACGTCGTTGTTGCCTTCATGACTTGGGAAGGTTACAACTACGAGGATGCGATCTTGCTCAGTGAGAAACTCGTTAAGGAAGATGTATATACATCCATCCATATCGAAGAGTATGAGTCAGAAGCACGTGATACCAAACTCGGACCTGAAGAGATCACACGTGACATCCCTAACGTTGGGGAAGAAGCGTTGCGTAACTTGGATGAGCGCGGTATTATCCGCATCGGTGCTGAGATAAGCGCTGGCGACATTCTGGTTGGTAAAGTAACACCTAAGGGTGTAACAGAGCTGACTGCAGAAGAACGTCTCTTGCATGCGATCTTTGGTGAGAAAGCACGTGAAGTACGTGATACTTCCTTGCGTGTACCACATGGTACTGATGGTATCGTAGTAGACGTGAAAGTATTTACCCGTGAAAACGGTGATGAGCTGCCTCCAGGTGTTAACCAGCTCGTTCGTGTATATATCGCTCAAAAACGGAAAATTTCCGAGGGTGATAAAATGGCCGGACGTCACGGTAACAAAGGGGTCGTGGCCCGCATCTTGCCGGAAGAAGATATGCCTTTCCTGCCAGACGGTACACCGGTTCAGATCGTTCTTAACCCACTGGGCGTACCTTCCCGGATGAACATCGGTCAAGTACTCGAGGTTCACTTGGGTATGGCCGCGATGCAACTGGGTATTCACGTAGCAACACCTGTATTCGACGGAGCGAAGGAGTATGATGTCTTCGATACGATGGAAGAAGCAGGTATGCAACGTAATGGTAAAACCGTCCTGTATGATGGTCGTACAGGTGAAGAGTTCGAACGTGAAGTTACTGTGGGTGTCATGCACATGATCAAATTGGCACACATGGTTGATGATAAAATCCATGCCCGTTCCACGGGTCCTTACTCACTTGTTACGCAACAGCCATTGGGTGGTAAAGCCCAATTCGGTGGACAGCGTTTCGGGGAGATGGAAGTATGGGCGCTTGAGGCATACGGTGCTGCTTATACACTGCAAGAAATCTTGACTGTTAAGTCCGATGATGTTGTTGGTCGGGTTAAAACGTATGAATCCATCGTCAAAGGCGAGAATGTTCCGGAACCGGGCGTTCCTGAGTCATTCAAAGTATTGATCAAAGAGCTGCAAAGCTTGGGTATGGACGTTAAGATTTTGAGTGAAGATGAGCAAGAGATTGAAATGAGAGAAATGGACGATGAAGATGACGCTGCGAGCGATAAGCTCAGCCTCAACCTTGAGGGTACAGAGGTCGGAGCGGAATAACCGCTTCGAGCGCATGATGACCGGCGTTTTTCATCAGGCTCGCGTCTTGCTCCGGCTTCGGCCGGAGAGGGCGTAACCTAGAATACAGGAATTGGTTAAGGAGGGTTGCTCCTTGTTGGACGTCAACAATTTCGAATACATGAAGATCGGGCTTGCTTCCCCAGAGAAAATTCGTTCTTGGTCCCGCGGAGAAGTGAAAAAACCGGAAACGATCAACTATCGTACGTTGAAACCGGAAAAAGAAGGGCTGTTCTGCGAAAAGATTTTTGGCCCTACAAAAGACTGGGAATGTCATTGCGGTAAATACAAACGCGTCCGTTATAAAGGCGTTGTCTGTGATCGTTGTGGCGTTGAAGTAACACGTGCGAAAGTACGCCGCGAACGGATGGGCCATATTGAGCTCGCTGCTCCGGTATCGCATATCTGGTACTTCAAAGGTATTCCGAGCCGTATGGGTCTTGCGCTGGATATGTCTCCAAGATCACTCGAAGAGATTATTTATTTTGCATCATATGTTGTAACTGATCCAGGAGAAACTCCACTGGAGAAAAAACAGCTGTTGTCGGAGAAAGAATACCGCAGCTACCGTGAAAAATACGGCTATGGTTTCCAGGCTGGCATGGGCGCAGAAGCGGTTAAAAAATTGCTTCAAGACCTTGACATAGACAAAGAGCTCGAGTTCCTGAAAGAAGAGCTCCGGACTGCGCAAGGGCAACGTCGTAATCGTGCAATCAAACGTCTGGAAGTTATCGAAGCATTCCGCAACTCCGGCAACAAGCCAGAGTGGATGATTATGGATGTACTTCCTGTTATCCCGCCGGAACTTCGTCCAATGGTACAGCTGGATGGTGGACGTTTTGCAACGTCTGACCTGAATGACTTGTATCGCCGTGTAATTAACCGGAACAACCGTCTGAAACGTCTGCTTGATCTGGGCGCGCCAGATATTATCGTACAAAATGAAAAACGGATGTTGCAGGAAGCTGTTGACGCATTGATCGATAATGGTCGTCGCGGACGCCCGGTAACGGGTCCTGGTAACCGTCCTTTGAAATCCCTCAGCCACATGCTGAAAGGTAAACAAGGACGTTTCCGTCAGAACTTGCTCGGTAAACGGGTTGACTATTCTGGTCGTTCCGTTATCGTTGTCGGACCTTACCTGAAAATGTATCAGTGTGGTCTGCCAAAAGATATGGCACTGGAACTGTTCAAGCCTTTCGTTATGAAAGAGCTCGTTAATAAAGGCCTTGCCCACAACATCAAGAGCGCAAAACGTAAAGTTGAGCGTGTAAGTCCTGAAGTATGGGATGTTCTTGAAGAAGTAATCAAGGAGCATCCGGTTCTGTTGAACCGTGCCCCTACGCTTCACAGACTCGGTATTCAAGCATTTGAACCGATTCTCGTTGAAGGTAAAGCAATTCGTCTTCACCCACTCGTATGTACAGCATACAATGCCGACTTTGACGGTGACCAAATGGCCGTGCACGTTCCGTTGTCCGCTGAAGCTCAAGCGGAAGCACGTATCCTGATGCTCGCATCAGGTAACATTTTGAACCCTAAAGACGGTAAACCGGTTGTTACTCCTTCCCAGGATATGGTGCTTGGTTCTTATTACCTCACTATGGACAACAAGGAAGAAAAGGGCACAGGTATGATCTTGCGTACAGTTAACGAAGCTGTATCGGCATACCAACGTGGTACTGCTGGTCTGCATGCGCGTGTGGCTATTCCGGTTAAGGCGCTTGGTAAAACAAGCTTCACGGATGAACAGCAAGAAGGAATGTTGCTGACAACGATTGGTAAAATTATCTTTAACGAAATTTTCCCGGCAAGCTTCCCGTATATCAATGACGCGACTCGTGCGAACCTGTACCAAGGTACTGCAGATCACTCATTTGTATATGAAAAAGGTGCTGATCTCAGAGAAGCTATTATGAATGCTCCTCTGGCTGGCGGTGTCGGCAAAGAATATCTGGGCTCCATCATTGCACGTTGTTTTGAAATTTATCACACAACGGAAACAGCCGTTATTTTGGATAAAATCAAACAACTCGGATTCACATACTCTACTCGTGCCGGTATTACGGTTGCGGTATCTGATGTTATCGTTCCGCCTGAGAAGTTTGAAATTCTTAGACAGTCTGAGGAAAAGGCACAAATCGTTACGAACCAGTACCGTCGTGGTCTGATTACGAATGAAGAGCGCTATGACCGTATCATTGATATCTGGTCAAAATCCAAAGATGACATCACGGAGATTCTGATGAAATCCATGGATCGATACAACTCGATCATGATGATGGTAGACTCCAAAGCACGGGGTAACAAATCGCAAATTACCCAATTGGGCGGTATGCGTGGTCTGATGGCCAACCCATCCGGTCGTATTATCGAACTCCCAATCAAATCGAACTTCCGTGAAGGTCTGACGGTACTCGAGTACTTTATCTCCACTCACGGAGCGCGTAAAGGTTTGGCGGATACAGCCCTGCGTACAGCCGATTCAGGTTACCTGACTCGTCGTCTCGTAGACGTAGCCCAAGACGTAATTGTGCGTGATGATGATTGTGGTACAGATAAAGGCTTTACGGTAAGTCGTATCCAGGATGGTAAAGAGGTTATTGAAGATCTCTACGACCGTATTGAAGGCAGATATTGCTTCGAGACAGTTCGTCATCCGGAAACGAAAGAAATCATTGCAGGTCGCAATGAATTGATTGACTCCGATAAAGCAGAGGCGATCATCAAAGCGGGAATCACCAAATTGCAAATTCGCTCCGTACTCAGCTGCCGTGCAAGTCATGGTGTCTGCAAGAAGTGTTACGGTCGCAACCTTGCGACAGGTAAACACGTGGAGATCGGTGAAGCAGTTGGGATTATTGCAGCACAATCCATTGGTGAGCCAGGAACACAGCTTACAATGCGTACGTTCCATACCGGCGGTGTAGCCGGAGACGATATTACGCAAGGTTTGCCGCGTATCCAAGAGTTGTTTGAAGCTCGTAATCCTAAGGGTCAAGCAACAATCAGTGAGATTGATGGTGTAGTTAAAGAGATTCGCGAAGCGAAAGATCGTCGTGAAATTGAAATTCAAGGTGAAGCGGAATCTAAAGTATACTCCGTTACCTACGGTTCCCGTGTGCGCGTAAGCGAAGGCATGGAAATTGAAGCGGGTGACGAGTTGACAGACGGTTCCATCGATCCAAAAGAAATGCTGCGCATTAAAGGCGTACGTGGCGTACAAAACTACATTTTGCAGGAAGTACAGCGCGTATACCGTAACCAAGGCGTAGAAATCAATGATAAGCACGTAGAAGTTATGATCCGTCAAATGCTGCGTAAAATCCGCATCGTAGATGCAGGGGATACAACGTTGTTGCCAGGATCGTTCGTAGATACGCATGAGTACGAAAGAGCTAACAAAATTGCGATTCTTAGTGATAAAGAGCCAGCGGTTGCAAAACCAATCTTGCTCGGTATTACAAAAGCATCCCTGGAAACAGACTCCTTCCTCTCGGCGGCTTCGTTCCAAGAAACTACACGTGTACTGACAGATGCAGCGATCAAAGGTAAAGTCGATCAGTTGCTCGGTCTGAAGGAAAATGTAATCATCGGTAAATTGATTCCTGCTGGTACAGGTATGCACCGTTACCGCAGCATCAAATTTGCTGAGCCAGAAGATGGCCAATCTTCAGTAGAAGAACTCGAGCCAGTTTCGGTTGATTAAATAGATTTCTTCTCTACATGAGTAGAATGGAAGTTTTGTACGTCAGGAGGCGGACGCTTGTATAATACAGGCGGACGATTCCTGATGTACGAAAACTTTTGAAAAAATGTTTTAGGATTAGCATTGACATTGCTTGCGCTAGATGCTAATATATCAAAGGTGCGTGGGCAGCTGATTGTACATGGTTTATATTCGGAGGAATGCACAATGTCTAATGAAAAAGCCTTGCAAGATGCTCATGTCAAAATTGGTACCAAACAGACCATGCGGATGGTGCAGACAGGTATGGCTTCCGAAGTCTATGTCGCAGAAGATAGTGATCCGCAGCTCACTTCCAAAATCATTGCACTGTGTGAACAACACAATGTGAAATACACGAAAGTGGATACAATGAAAAATCTCGGCAAGGCTTGCGGGATTGGAGTGGGAGCAGCTATGGCTGCTGTCGTAAAATGATAGTGTAAGGAACGTTTTTGTCCGAGAACTTTTAGGGATTCTCCAAGGCAAAAACTTTTCATTTGTCTTTTTATGAACCGCCTGGGTCTGTGGACTTAGCGAAAAGAGGTTTATAAAGAAACATGAATATTTGAGGAAGGGGGTGGCAATCACATGCCAACTATTAACCAACTGGTTCGTAAAGGACGTCAAGCAAAAGTTGAGAAGTCAAAATCTCCAGCTTTGCAAAAAGGATTCAACGCTTTGAAACGTGAATCTACTAACATCAGTGCCCCACAAAAACGTGGTGTCTGCACTCGTGTAGGTACAATGACTCCACGTAAACCAAACTCTGCACTTCGTAAGTATGCCCGTGTTCGTTTGACGAACCGTCTCGAGGTAACTGCTTATATCCCGGGAATCGGACATAACCTTCAAGAGCACAGTGTGGTATTGATCCGCGGAGGTAAAGTTAAAGACCTTGCAGGAGTTCGTTATCACATCGTTCGTGGAGCTCTCGATACTGCAGGCGTGAACAACCGTATGCAAGCTCGTTCGAAATACGGTGCGAAGCGTCCAAAAGCTAAAAAAGCCTAAACCATTATAAGCAGTAAGCCTGAAAGCCTTCTGGCCTAAGTCTGGAAGGTACAGGATCTGCTGAACAAGAAAGAAAGGGGGATATCCATGCCACGCAAAGGTCCAGTTACGAAAAGAGACGTGTTGCCTGATCCGGTATACAACAGCAAGTTGGTTACTCGTTTGATCAATCGCATCATGCTCGACGGAAAACGCGGTGTTGCTCAAAGCATTCTGTATAATGCGTTCAAGTTGATTCAAGAACGTACGGGTAATGACCCGATGGAAGTATTTGAAGCAGCTATCAAGAATATCATGCCAGTCCTGGAAGTTAAAGCTCGCCGTGTCGGCGGTGCCAACTACCAAGTACCAATCGAGGTAAAACCAGAGAGACGTACTGCTCTGGGACTACGTTGGCTCGTGAACTACTCCCGCAACCGCGGTGAGAAAACAATGGAAGAGCGTTTGGCGGCTGAGATCATCGACGCTTCCAACAACACAGGCGCTTCCGTTAAAAAACGTGAAGATACGCACAAAATGGCTGAAGCGAACAAAGCGTTTGCTCACTACCGTTGGTAGGATTCAGTTCACAATAAAAAACTTCAATTTTGAAGGGAGACCCATTTCATGGCTAGAGAGTTCTCCTTGAAAAATACACGTAATATCGGGATCATGGCTCATATTGATGCGGGTAAAACCACGACAACTGAGCGGATCTTGTTCTACACAGGACGTACGCACAAAATCGGTGAAGTACACGAAGGCGCTGCGACAATGGACTGGATGGAACAGGAACAGGAGCGCGGAATTACGATTACTTCCGCTGCAACTACCGCTGCTTGGAAAGGCCACCGCGTTAATATTATTGATACCCCGGGACACGTTGACTTCACTGTTGAAGTTGAACGTTCCCTTCGTGTATTGGACGGAGCAGTTGGTGTATTCAGTGCGAAAGAAGGCGTTGAGCCTCAGTCCGAAACCGTATGGAGACAGGCTGACAAGTACGGCGTACCTCGTATCGCATATGTAAACAAAATGGATATCATCGGTGCTGACTTCCTGAACGTTGTATCTGACATGCGTGATCGCCTTCAAGCGAACGCTGTTGCGATTCAGCTTCCAATCGGCGCTGAAAATGATTTCAAAGGTATCATCGATATCGTTGCACAAAGAGCTCATATGTACAAAGATGATCTTGGACAAGATATCGAAGAAACCGACATTCCTGCAGAATTTGCAGATCAAGTTGAAGAACTTCGCAACGAGTTGATTGAGCGCGTTGCTGAACTGGACGAAGATTTGACAATGAAATACCTGGAAGGCGAAGAGATCACAATTGATGAGATCAAATCCGTACTCCGTAAAGGTGTTGTAGATGTTAAGATCTTCCCAGTTATCTGTGGATCCTCATACCGTAACAAAGGTGTTCAACTGATGTTGGACGCTGTTATCGACTACTTGCCAGCTCCAACAGATGTACCATCAATCACTGGTCATCTTGAAGATGGAACTGAAGCAATTCGTAAGTCCTCTGATGAAGAGCCATTCTCCGCATTGGCATTCAAAATCATGACTGACCCTTACGTTGGTAAATTGACATTCTTCCGCGTATACTCCGGTGTTCTTCAATCCGGTTCATATGTATTGAATGCTACTAAAAACAAACGTGAGCGTATCGGTCGTATCCTTCAAATGCATGCGAACAGCCGTCAAGAGATCACTGAAGTTTACTCCGGTGATATTGCAGCTGCCGTAGGTTTGAAAGATACGGGTACAGGTGATACACTATGTGATGAGAAAAATCCGGTTATCCTGGAGTCAATGAACTTCCCTGATCCGGTTATCGAAATCGCCGTTGAACCTAAAACCAAAGCTGACCAAGATAAAATGGGTGTTGCTCTCGGTAAGTTGACTGAAGAGGATCCAACTCTTCGAGCTCATACTGACGAAGAAACAGGTCAAACAATCTTGGCAGGTATGGGTGAGCTTCACCTTGATATCATCATCGACCGTATGCGTCGTGAGTTCAAGGTTGAAACTACTGTGGGTAAACCACAAGTAGCTTACCGTGAAACATTCCGTGCTCCAGCGCGCGTTGAAGGTAAGTTCGTACGTCAATCCGGTGGTCGTGGTCAATACGGTCACGTATGGGTTGAGTTCGAACCTCTCGAGCCGGGTACAGGCAGCCAGTTCGAAAGTAAGGTTGTCGGTGGTTCCGTTCCAAGAGAATACATTCAACCTGCACTGTCAGGGATTGAAGAGCAAATGAAAAACGGCGTTATTGCAGGATTCCCGCTTGTAGACGTTAAGGCTACAATCGTAGACGGATCTTACCATGATGTCGATTCCAATGAGATGGCATTTAAAATTGCCGGATCTATGGCGCTGAAAGCAGCAAAAGACAAGTGTAAACCAGTTCTGCTTGAGCCAATCATGAAAGTAGAAGTAACAGTTCCAGAAGAGTACATGGGTGACGTAATGGGTATGTTGAATTCCCGTCGTGGCCGCATCGAAGGTATGGATTCCCGTAGTGGAGCTCAAATCATCCGTGCTAAGGTACCTTTGTCTGAAATGTTTGGTTACTCTACAACTCTTCGTTCCGGTACTCAAGGACGCGGCGTATTCTCCATGGAACTCTCTCACTATGAAGAAGTTCCTAAGAGCATCGCTGAAGAAATCGTTGCTAAAACAAAAGGCACCGAGTAGTTTTCTCACACTGGATGCAAGTGCATAAGAATTTAATTCGGAGCACTTCATTCAGTGAAAACATAAAATTATAATTTTAAGGAGGCCACGTTCAAATGGCAAAGGCTAAATACGAACGTAATAAACCCCACGTTAACATCGGTACTATCGGTCACGTCGATCACGGTAAAACAACTCTGACTGCTGCAATCACAACTGTATTGTCCAAAACTTACGGTGGTGCTGCTGTAGCATTCGACCAAATCGACAAAGCTCCAGAAGAGCGCGAGCGCGGTATCACTATCTCCACAGCACACGTTGAGTACGAAACTGACACTCGTCACTACGCTCACGTAGACTGCCCAGGTCACGCCGACTATGTTAAAAACATGATCACTGGCGCGGCACAAATGGACGGAGCTATCTTGGTAGTATCCGCAGCTGACGGCCCAATGCCACAAACTCGTGAGCACATCTTGCTCTCCCGTCAAGTAGGCGTACCTTACATTGTTGTATTCTTGAACAAATGTGACATGGTTGAAGACGAAGAGTTGTTGGAATTGGTTGAGATGGAAGTTCGCGACCTTCTTAACGAATATGAGTTCCCAGGTGACGATACTCCAATCACTCGTGGATCCGCTCGTGAAGCATTGGCTAACCCTGATGGTGAGTGGGCTCAAAAAATCGTTGAGATGTTCAAAGAGATCGACACTTACATCCCACTGCCTGAGCGTCAAACTGACAAGCCTTTCTTGATGCCTGTCGAGGACGTATTCTCCATCACTGGTCGTGGTACTGTTGCTACTGGCCGTGTAGAGCGTGGTACTGTTAAAGTCGGCGAAGAGATCGAAATCGTTGGTATCACTGAAGAAACTAAAAAATCTGTTGTAACAGGCGTTGAGATGTTCCGCAAATTGCTGGATTCCGCTCAAGCTGGTGACAACATCGGAGCACTTCTTCGTGGTGTTGACCGTAACAACATCGAGCGTGGCCAAGTATTGGCTAAACCGGGTTCTGTTAAGCCACACACAGAATTCACAGCTCAAATCTACGTTCTGACTAAAGAAGAGGGCGGACGTCACAAACCATTCTTCACTGGTTACCGTCCACAGTTCTACTTCCGTACAACTGACGTAACAGGCATCATCAACTTGCCTGAAGGTACTGAAATGGTAATGCCTGGTGATAACATCACTGTTACTGTTTCCCTGATCTCCCCAATCGCGATTGAAGAAGGAACTAAGTTCTCCATTCGTGAAGGCGGACGTACAGTAGGTGCCGGTTCCGTAGCATCTATCCAAAAATAATTTGGCTTAACGCTGAATAAAGCATATGCAACAGTGTACTGGAACGAGTAACAGTGTATTGTAACGAAGCTTCGGAAGAGTTCTTTATCCGACATCGGATAAAGAACTCTTTTATTATGTGTAAAGTTTCGGAACCTGCGTCATGCGAAAGGAACATCATTTACGAGTTTAGAAGGATTGGCAAGGCAGCCTGGATATTGAAGAAAAACACTGCAGTAAACGAAGTCATTTCATCAGAAAAGATAAGTTTAAATGTTTTTCTTAAATATGCTTGCAATACGCCCATCTTTTCTATATAATAATGAATGTTGTTCTGTGACGTTGCGATGATGTGAGAGGTTACTGGCACACCCGGCCCCTTTGCCATGGGACAGTGGCTAGAAAATTTTCACGGAGTATGTCCGATAAAAAATTGGGCGATAGAAGGAGGGACTAAAATGGCAAAGCAAAAAATTCGTATTCGTTTGAAAGCTTACGACCACAGAATTCTTGATCAATCCGCGGAGAAAATTGTTGAAACAGCAAAACGTTCGGGTGCAGGTGTATCCGGTCCGATTCCGCTTCCTACTGAAAAACAAATCATTACTATTCTTCGTGCGGTGCACAAGTACAAGGATTCTCGGGAGCAATTCGAACAACGCACACATAAGCGTTTGATCGACATCGTTAACCCGACTCCACAAACTGTGGATGCCTTGATGCGCTTGGATCTACCGTCCGGTGTAGATATCGAAATTAAATTGTAATATAAGCTACAACAAAGACCATGTATAAAGGAAAAGAGGTGTCAACATGAAAGCAATCTTAGGAAAAAAACTCGGAATGACTCAAGTATTTACACCTGAGGGTAACGTTGTACCAGTAACGGTTATCGAAGCAGGCCCTTGTGTTGTTTTGCAAAAGAAAGATATTGAGAATGATGGCTACGAAGCAATTCAAATCGGTTACTCCGATAAGAAAGAGAAAAACGCTAACAAGCCAGAAGCAGGTCACGCTAAAAAAGCGAACACTGCCCCTAAGCGCTACGTTCGTGAAGTTCGCGGTATCAACATCGCAGAATATGAAGTTGGCCAAGAACTGAAAGCTGACATTTTCGCTGAAGGCGAATTCGTTGACGTAACGGGTATTTCTAAAGGTAAAGGTTTTGCCGGCGTTATCAAACGTTGGGGACAAAGCACTGGACCTATGTCACACGGTTCGCGTTACCACCGTGGCCCAGGTTCAATGGGTTCGATCCAAGCTAACCGCGTTCCTAAAGGCAAACGCCTGCCAGGACACATGGGACATGATACTGTTACAATCCAACGTCTTGAAGTAGTTAAAGTAGACGCTGAGCGTAACGTGTTGCTCGTGAAAGGATCCATTCCTGGACCGAAAAACAGTCTCATTAAAGTTAAAGAAACGGTGAAAAAATAACCACTGAAGAAAGGAGGAACACAAAATGCCAAAAGTATCAGTTTACAATGTAGATGGTAGCCAAGTAGGCGAAGTTGAATTGAACGATGCGGTTTTCGGAATTGAACCGAACCAACACGTTCTGTACGATGCAGTTCTTATGCAACGCGCTTCCCTTCGTCAAGGTACCCACAAAGTAAAAGGACGTTCTGAAGTACGTGGCGGTGGACGTAAGCCTTGGAAACAAAAAGGTACAGGTCGCGCTCGTCAAGGTTCAATTCGTTCACCACAATGGAAAGGCGGCGGTATCGTATTTGGTCCAACACCACGGAGCTATGCGTATAAACTGCCTAAGAAAGTTCGCCGCTTGGCGATCAAATCAGCCCTTTCATCCAAAGTGCTTGACAATGACATTATCGTTTTGGACGCTCTCACGTTGAGCACACCTAAAACTAAAGAATTCGCAGCCATCTTGAGTAACCTCAAAGTGGGACGTAAAGCTTTGATCGTAGCTCCTAGCTATGATGATAATGTAGCTCTTTCCGCACGGAATATTCCAGGCGTGAAATTCGTAGCTGCTGACGGCATTAATGTTCTTGACGTGCTTTCGCACGACAAATTGATCATTACGAAAGAAGCAGTTCAGAAGGTAGAGGAGGTGCTCGCGTAATGAAGGATCCTCGTGATATTGTAAAACGTCCGATTATTACGGAACGTACTGCTGACATGATGAACGACTTGAAATATGTATTTGAAGTCGATATCCGTGCAAACAAAACCGAGATCAAAAAGGCAGTAGAAGCTATTTTCAATGTAAAAGTGAAAAACGTGAACACGCTTCGTGTTCCAGCTAAGCCAAAACGGTACGGACGTTATTCCGGATATACTAGCGAATGGAAAAAAGCGTTTGTAACGCTGACAAAAGACAGCAAAACGCTTGAGTTCTTTGAAACTGTATAATTGAATTTTTGAAGTAAGGAGGGAAACCCAGTGCCAATCAAAAAGTATAAACCAACATCCCCGGCAAGACGGAACATGTCCGTTTCTACATTTGAGGAAATCACCACAAATCAGCCGGAGAAATCGTTGTTGGCCCCACTGAGCAAACAAGCAGGCCGCAACAACCAAGGTAAAATTACAGTTCGTCACCATGGTGGTGGACACAAACGTAAATACCGTATCATCGACTTCAAACGTACTAAAGATGGAATACCGGGCCGCGTTGCTACGATTGAGTATGACCCGAACCGTACATCTAACATCGCTCTGATTCACTATGCTGATGGTGAGAAACGTTATATCATCGCTCCTAAAGGTTTGAAAGTTGGAGATCAAGTATTCTCCGGACCTGAATCAGACATCAAAATCGGTAACGCACTGCCACTCGAAAACATTCCAGTAGGTACCGTTATCCACAACATCGAGTTGAAACCAGGTAAAGGCGGACAATTGGTTCGTGCTGCTGGTACAGAAGCTCAATTGCTTGGTAAAGAAGAAAAATACGTTTCCGTTCGTCTCTCTTCCGGAGAAGTTCGTCGTATTTTGAAAGTTTGCCGCGCGACAATCGGATCTGTTGGTAACCAAGACCACGAGCTCATCAAAATCGGTAAAGCCGGTCGTAGCCGTTGGTTGGGTAAACGTCCAGAGGTTCGTGGTGTAGTAATGAACCCTAACGATCACCCACACGGTGGTGGTGAAGGTCGTGCTCCAATCGGACGTAAATCGCCAATGTCACCATGGGGTAAACCTACTCTTGGTTACAAAACGCGTAAGAAAAATAAAGCTTCTGATAAATACATCATTCGCCGCCGCACGAAGTAATACACACTGTGCATAACTTCGTGAGGCATCTGCGGATGCATAATAGCTACGTTTGAAGGGAGGATCTCCACATGGGTCGCAGTTTGAAAAAAGGGCCATTCATTGATGGCTACATGCTCAAAAAGGTAGAAGAGATGGAAGCTTCAGGTAAGAAGAACGTAATCAAAACCTGGTCCCGTCGTTCTACAATTTTCCCGCAATTCATCGGACACACATTTGGCGTTTACGATGGTCGTAAACACGTGCCAGTGTATGTAACTGAGGACATGGTCGGACACAAACTGGGTGAGTTTGCTCCAACCCGTACGTACAAAGGCCATACTGATGATGATAAGAAAACAAGAAGATAAATGAACATCTTTTAATGTTTGAGAGGAGGTTACACAATGGAAGCAAAAGCACATGCTAAGTTTATCCGGATTGCTCCTCGTAAAGTTCAACTCGTTGTTGACTTGATTCGCGGCAAGCAAGTAGGTGAGGCGGTTGCCATTCTCCGTCACACTCCGAAATCCGCTTCTCCTATCGTTGAGAAGTTGCTTAACTCCGCTATTGCGAATGCGGAACATAACTATTCTTTGGATGTTAATAACTTGGTTATCTCGCAAGCTTACGTGAACCAAGGACCGACAATGAAACGTTTCCGCCCTCGTGCAATGGGACGTGCAAGTCGTATTAACAAACGTACTAGCCACATTACTTTGGTGGTATCTGAGAAGTAGAAGGAGGGGAAATGTGTGGGCCAAAAGGTAAATCCAGTCGGACTCCGTGTCGGAATTATCCGTGACTGGGAATCTAAGTGGTATGCAGGCAAAGACTTCGGTGATCTTTTGATGGAAGACGTGAGAATTCGTGAATTCCTGAAAAATAAATTGAAAGACTCCGCTTTATCTCGTGTAGAAATTGAGAGAGCGGCTAACCGCGTAAACGTAACGATTCACACTGCTAAACCAGGTATGGTTATTGGTAAGGGTGGTTCGGAAGTTGAAAATCTTCGTAACCAAATTACGAAAATTGCTGGCGGTAAAAAAGTACACATCAACATTTCTGAAATTAAAAACCAAGACCTGGACGCTATTCTTGTAGCTGAAAGCATTGCACAACAATTGGAACGTCGCGTTTCTTTCCGTCGTGCTCTGAAACAAGCAATTCAAAGAACTATGCGCTCTGGTGCTAAAGGTATCAAAACTCAAGTAGGCGGACGTCTTGGCGGTGCTGAGATCGCACGTTCTGAAGGCTACAGCGAAGGAACTGTTCCACTGCACACACTGCGTGCTGACATTGACTATGGTACAGCAGAGGCTCATACTACTTACGGACGTATCGGCGTAAAAGTATGGATCTATCGTGGAGAGGTTCTTCCTACGGCTAAGAAACAAGCTGCTAAGGAAGGAGGCAACTAATCATGTTGGTACCAAAACGCGTAAAACACCGTAAGCAACAACGTGGACATATGAAAGGCCAAGCTAAAGGCGGAACGACTCTGAACTTTGGCGAATACGGTCTGCAAGCTACGGAACCGGCTTGGATTACGAACCGTCAGATCGAAGCGGCTCGTATTGCGATGACTCGTTACATCAAACGTGGTGGTAAAGTTTGGATCAAAATCTTCCCAGACAAACCAATCACTCAAAAGCCTCTCGAGGTTCGGATGGGTAGCGGTAAAGGTAACGTAGAAAAATGGGTTGCAGTAGTGAAACCAGGTAAGATCATGTTTGAACTTGCTGGTGTACCGGAGGAAATTGCACGCGAAGCAATGCGTCTTGCCGCTCACAAACTGCCAATCAAAACGAAGTTCGTGAAACGTGAAGAATTGGGTGGTGAAGCAAATGAAAGCTAGTGAATTTCGCAACCTAACCTCTGCTGAAATCGAGCAAAAGATTGCCGGATTTAAAGAAGAACTCTTTAACCTCCGCTTTCAATTAGCTACCGGTCAGCTGGATAACCCGACTCGCATCCGTGATGTGCGGAAAGAAATAGCTCGTGCTAAAACCATTATCCGTGAGAGAGAATTGGGAATCGGTTAATTAGGGATAGGATGTACAATCCGTCCGTAATCAGGAAGGAGGCCAACAATGAGCGAAGAACGTAACGCACGTAAAGTGCAAACTGGTAAAGTGGTCAGCGATAAAATGGACAAAACAATTGTTGTTGCTGTAGAAACTTACAAAAAACACAACTTGTACCATAAACGCATTAAGGTTACTAAAAAATTCAAAGCACATGACGAAGAAAACACTGCGAAAATCGGTGACACGGTGAAAATCATGGAGACTCGTCCGCTTTCGAAAGATAAACGCTGGAGACTTACTGAAATCGTAGAAAAAGCGGTTATCATCTAATGCTCAGCAGCACTGCTGAAAGGAGGAATACTAAATGATTCAACCATTTACACGTTTGACTGTGGCTGACAACTCCGGTGCGAAGGAACTGATGTGTATCCGCGTACTCGGCGGTACGGGACGTCGTACAGCTCAAATCGGTGATCTGATCGTTTGTTCTGTTAAACAAGCAACACCAGGCGGCGTTGTCAAAAAAGGTGATGTAGTTAGAGCGGTTGTCGTTCGTACGAAACGTTCTGTACGTCGTAAAGACGGTTCCTACATCGGTTTTGATGAAAATGCAGCGGTTGTTGTAAAAGACGACAGAAGCCCACGTGGAACACGTATTTTCGGACCAGTTGCTCGCGAACTTCGCGATAAAGACTTCATGAAAATCGTTTCCTTGGCTCCAGAAGTTATCTAAAGCTTAATCTCGTGATGTTAGAAACAGGAGGTGTACGAAATGCCAAGAGTGAAAAAAGTTCTGGAATCCCATAACAACAAACTTCACGTTAAAAAGGAAGATACGGTTATGGTGATCAGCGGTAAAGACAAAGGTAAAAAAGGCCGTGTCATCGCTGCTTATCCTCGTGAGAACCGCGTCCTTGTGGAAGGTGTTAACATGGTGAAAAAACACCAGAAGCCTAACCAGCAAAACCCGCAAGGCGGCATTATCGAGAAGGAAGCTCCGATTCACGTTTCCAACGTAATGCACATCGATCCGAAGAGCGGAAAAGTAACCCGTGTAGGTTACAAAGTTTTGGATAACGGAAAGAAAGTGCGCGTTGCTAAACGTTCCGGAGAAATTATCGACTAATTGAACCGAATGAGAAAGGAGGGCTATGATTCATGGCATCAAGAATGAAAGAACGTTACCTGCAAGAAATCGCTCCTGCTTTGATGCAGAAGTTTAACTATACAACGGTAATGCAAGTGCCGAAAATCGAGAAAATCGTTATCAACATGGGTGTGGGCGACGCTGTCCAAAACTCCAAAGTGTTGGATTCCGCAGTAAGCGATTTGCAACTGATCGCAGGTCAAAAACCTGTAATCACTCGTGCTAAAAAATCTATCGCAGGATTCAAACTGCGTGAGAATATGCCTATCGGTGTTAAAGTAACATTGCGCGGCGAGCGTATGTACTTCTTCCTCGATAAACTGTTCAACGTTACGCTTCCTCGTGTCCGCGACTTCCGCGGTGTATCGAGCAAAGCTTTCGACGGACGTGGTAACTACACACTGGGTCTGAAAGAACAATTGATCTTCCCAGAGATCGAGTATGATAAAGTTGATAAAGTCCGCGGTATGGATATTGTCATCGTAACAACGGCGAAAACAGACGAAGAGTCCCGCGAATTGCTCACGCAAATGGGAATGCCTTTCGTTAAGTAATGTTGGCATAACGTTTCCGGGTGTCTGGAAAGACTCCCTTTTCTCCGAAATTATTTAGGAGGTGTCAGGCTAAGTGGCAAAAACTTCGATGAAAGTTAAACAACAACGTACACCTAAGTTTAAAGTACGTGCATATACACGCTGTGAGCGTTGCGGACGTCCACATTCGGTCCTGCAAAAGTTCAAAATTTGCAGAATTTGTTTCCGTGAATTAGCTTATAAAGGCCAGATCCCTGGCGTGAAAAAAGCAAGCTGGTAAAAAGTCCTGAACGGGAAGGAGGTTAACTCACAATGACTATGTCTGATCCAATTGCAGATATGCTTACTCGTATTCGTAACGCGAACACTGTTCGTCACGAAACGGTAGAAATGCCTGCTTCGACAATGAAAAAACAAATCGCCGATATCCTGAAGCGTGAAGGTTTCATCCGTGACGCTGAAGTTATCGATGATAACAAACAAGGGATTATCCGTGTTTTCCTGAAATACGGTCAAAATAACGAGCGCGTTATCACTGGTCTGAAAAGAATCAGTAAACCTGGTCTTCGTGTTTACACGAAAAGCAACGAAGTACCTCGTGTACTTGGTGGCCTGGGAATCGCGATTATCTCGACATCTAAAGGTATCATGACGGACAAAGAAGCTCGTCAATCGAAATCCGGCGGAGAAGTCGTTTGCTACGTTTGGTAATATAACGTCACAAGATAGGAGGTGCAACATATGTCTCGTATTGGTCGCAAACCAATCACAGTACCAAGTGGTGTAGACATCACCCTGGACAACACCGTTATTACGGTAAAAGGACCAAAAGGAACTTTGACTCGTGAGCTTCATAAAGACATGAAGGTTACAGTTGAAAATAACGAAATCACAGTTGTGCGTCCTTCCGATAACAAAACTCATCGTTCTTTGCACGGCACAACGCGTAGCGTTGTAAACAATATGGTGAGCGGCGTTACTGAAGGATTCGCAAAATCTCTGGAATTGGTTGGGGTCGGATATCGTGCAAGCAAATCCGGAGATAAAATCGTTCTGAACGTTGGCTACTCTCACCCGGTTGAAATTACACCGGAAGCGGGAATCGAATTCGAAGTACCTTCGAATACGAAAATCATCGTTCGCGGAATCGATAAAGAGCGTGTAGGTGCTTACGCTGCCAAAATCCGTTCCGTTCGTGAACCTGAGCCGTACAAAGGTAAAGGTATTAAATATGAAGGCGAGCGTATCATCCGTAAGGAAGGTAAAGCCGGTAAGAAGAAATAAGATTTCTCTTACCGCCTTTGCGCGGCTTTCGGCTTGCTTGCTTCGTGTGTTTCTAATATACCCCGTGGCTTCTGCTTTGAAGCCAGCGAGGTAACCTGAAAGGAGTGAATCTTTGAGATGATTACGAAACCAGATAAAAACAAGGCTCGTCTGAAAAGACACCTTCGTGTTCGTAAGAAAATCCAAGGAACGGCAGCACGTCCTCGTTTGAACGTATTCCGTTCTGGTAAACATATGTACGCTCAAATTATCGATGATGTTGCTGGTGTAACAATCGCTTCCGCGTCTACCGTAGACAAAGAATTGAGCACTGACATCAAAAATGGCGCATCTGTTGAATCAGCTCGTAAAGTCGGCGAACTCGTTGCTAAACGTGCGAAAGACAAAGGTGTTTCCAACATCGTATTTGACCGTAGCGGATATCTGTACCATGGTCGTATCGCAGCTTTGGCTGAAGCGGCTCGTGAAGCAGGACTTGAGTTTTAAGATATTTTTCAAAAGGAGGTTAACGACTTGCGTGTAGATCCGAATACTTTGGAACTGACTGAAAGAGTTGTAAATATTAATCGCGTAGCTAAAGTAGTAAAAGGCGGACGCCGTTTCAGCTTTAGCGCACTGGTTGTAGTCGGCGACGGCAACGGCTGGGTTGGAGCTGGTATCGGTAAAGCGGGCGAAGTACCTGATGCAATTCGCAAAGGTATTGAAGACGCTAAGAAAAACCTTGTACACGTTCCACTCGTAGGAACATCGATTCCTCACTTGGTAACAGGTAAGTTCGGCGCAGGACGCGTGCTGTTGAAACCAGCATCTGAAGGTACTGGTGTTATCGCTGGTGGTCCTGTACGTGCGGTTCTCGAACTTGCTGGTGTAGGTGACATTTTGACAAAATCTCTGGGTTCTTCGAATTCCATGAACATGGTCAATGCGACTTTGGAAGGTTTGTCCCGTTTGAAGCGTGCTGAAGACGTGGCTAAACTGCGCGGAAAATCCGTCGAAGAGCTTCTGGGTTAAGGAGGGAATTCTCATGGCGAAATTAGAAATTACCCTCGTCCGCAGCTTGATCGGACGTCCGGAGACGCAAAGAACAACTGTGAAAACATTGGGTTTGCGCAAAATCAATAGCAAAGTGGTTCAAAACGATAATCCTGCCATTCGTGGTATGATTAACAAAGTAAGCCACTTGGTTGCTGTTAAAGAAGTAGAAGCTTAATAACGGGTTAATCCCACAAATCTTTAAGGAGGTGCAACGAACGATGAAGTTACATGAGCTTTCACCATCTCCTGGATCCCGCAAAGAACGTAAACGTCTTGGTCGCGGTCCAAGTAGTGGTACAGGTAAAACATCAGGTCGCGGTCACAAAGGACAAAACGCTCGTTCTGGCGGTGGAGTACGTCCAGGCTTCGAAGGTGGACAAAATCCATTGTATCGTCGCTTGCCAAAACGTGGTTTTGTAAACCCAACTCGCAAAGAATATGCAGTTGTGAATACTGAAGACCTGAACAGTTTTGCTGCGGGTACTGAAGTAACTCCAGAATTCTTGATGACGAACGGCGTAGTTAAAAACGCTAAATCCGGAATCAAAATCCTGGGTAACGGTGATGTCACTGTGAAGCTGACTGTTAAAGCTAACAAGTTTTCTCAATCTGCTATTGAGAAAATTGAAGCTGCCGGCGGTACAACTGAGGTGATTTAATGTTCAAGACCCTAAAGAATATCTGGCGGGTTGAAGATCTGCGCAAAAGGGTATTATTTACCCTTTTTGTACTGATCATTTACCGCATCGGCTCCTTTGTTCCCGTACCGGGAGTTAACAAAGATGTGTTCGAAGCGACAAATTCTGCGGGTAAAGAAGTTTTTGGACTTCTCAATACGTTCTCGGGTGGAGCGCTCTTCCAGTTCTCGATATTTGCGCTCGGGATCGTGCCTTACATCACTGCGTCTATCATAGTACAGTTGCTTTCCATGGACGTTATTCCTAAATTAGCGGAGTGGGCAAAGCAAGGTGAACAAGGTAAGAAGAAATCTGCACAGTTGACCCGTTACTTAACCATCGGGCTGGCATTGATTCAAGCGTTTGGTACGTCGATCGGATTCAACCGCTTGTACAATACAGAGATGGTGCCTAACGCTACATTTGCAGATTATATCTTGATTGCGATTGTACTTACGGCCGGTACTTCATTCCTGATGTGGCTTGGTGAGCAGATCACCGAGAAGGGCATAGGAAACGGGATTTCGATCTTGATCTTTGCGGGTATCCTATCAACGGTGCCTAATATTATCAAACAAACGATCGAATCTGACTTCATTCAACCTGACCAACTGTTTATGAATATTCTTAAAGGTGTAATCATCGCAATTGTTATTGTGTTGATCATCATAGGAGTCATTTACATTCAGCAGGCGATTCGGAAAATTCCGGTACAGTACGCTAAACGTGTCGTAGGTAACAAAATGTACGGTGGACAGAATACACATATCCCGCTGAAAATTAATGCAGCAGGTGTTATCCCTGTCATCTTCGCTTCATCGCTGTTGATGTTCCCAACGATCATCGCCAACTTCTGGGCAGATCGCCTTTGGGCACAGTGGATCGGACAAAACCTGACTACACACAAACCTCTGGGTATGTTGCTGTATGTCGTGATGATCTTCGGTTTCACATTCTTCTATACTTTCGTACAGATGAATCCACAGCAGATGGCTGATAATATGAAAAAGAACGGCGGTTACATCCCAGGCATTCGCCCGGGTAAAGCAACCGAGAAATATCTGACCCGTGTCATGACTCGTTTGACAATGGCCGGAGCCATCTTCTTGGCAGTCATTTCCGTTCTGCCTGTATTCTTAGGGGCACTTTCTGGTTTGCCTCAATCTGCGCAAATTGGAGGAACATCCCTCCTGATCGTTATCGGTGTTGCGCTGGATACGATGAAGCAAATCGAAAGCCAATTGATCAAACGCCACTACAAAGGTTTTATCAATAAATAGGCAATAGGTACCGGTCAAGCTAAGATTTACTTGCCGGCACCTATTGTGCTGTTTGTTGATGTAGGGTAGTCTTGGAGGGAGTGACATAACGTGAACATCCTATTCATGGGCCCTCCGGGGGCAGGAAAAGGAACACAAGCAGACGTCATCGTGAAAGAGTTCGGTATTCCCCATATTTCAACAGGCGATGCATTTCGTCTCGCGATCAAACAGGGAACTCCCATTGGCCTGAAAGCCAAGGAATATATGGATCAAGGATTGCTTGTACCAGATGATGTGACCATTGGCATCGTTGAAGAACGTTTGCAGCAGCCTGACTGCAGAGAAGGTTTCCTCTTGGATGGATTTCCAAGAACCCTGTCGCAAGCAGAAGCGCTCGATGGCATTCTGGATCGATTGAACTCAGGTCTCGATCATGTAATCAACCTGAAAGTGGATCGCAACAAATTGCTCGCTCGTCTGACGGGTCGTCGAATTTGTAAGAACTGTGGTTCCACTTATCATGTGGTGTTCAATCCGCCTAAGCAGGAAGGTATTTGTGATAAATGCGCTGGTGAGTTGTATCAACGCTCTGATGATAATGAAGAGAGTGTAGGTACCCGACTGGACGAGTATATCAACAAAACAGCACCACTCCTCACGTTCTATGAGACTAAAGGTCTTCTTCGTCAAATGAACGGAGAACAGGATATCGATCAAGTTTCTAAAGAAATCGTGTCCTTACTGAGAGGTTAATTGATGATCATTGGTAAGTCCGAAACGGAACTGGGCTTGATGAGGGAAGCAGGGAGAATTGTTGCGGAAACGCATCGTCTCTTGGCAGAGCATATCGCTCCCGGTATTACGACTGGAGAACTTGACCATATGGCTGATCAATACATTCGCAGTCAAGGAGCTGTGCCGTCTTTCAAAGGTTATAACGGTTTCCCTGCCAGTGTGTGCGCTTCAGTAAATGAAGAGTTGGTACATGGATTTCCCGGCAAACGCAAGTTGAACGAGGGCGATATCGTTACGTTTGACATTGGCGCGCAGTACCAGGGGTATCATGGAGATTCCGCCTGGACTTATCCGGTCGGCCGTATTTCCGAAGAAGCCCGTCGTCTTCTGGACGTTACCGAGGCTTCGTTATACGCAGGTCTGGCGCTGGTAAAACCGGACGTTCGCTTGTTTACAATATCTCATGCGATTCAGAAATATATTGAAGATGAAGGGTTCTCCGTAGTTCGTGAATATGTCGGTCACGGCATAGGCGCGGATCTGCACGAAGAACCACAGATTCCGAACTATGGTCTTCCCGATCGGGGACCACGGCTTAAAGCGGGCATGGTGCTGGCCATAGAGCCGATGGTTAACGTAGGTAGACGGTATGTGAAAACGTTGGAAGATAACTGGACTGTCGTCACGGTTGATGGAACGTTATGTGCCCACTTTGAACACACCGTAGCAGTTACACCTGATGGTATGGAAATTTTCACGAAACTGAATGCGTAGGTGATGAGGCATGAATAATCAGTCTAATCCGCAGCTCGGTCAACTTGTGAAGATCCGTAAAGGCCGCAATGCGGACCAAGCCGCAGTAATTGTTGCTATAGCGGACAGTAAGTTCGTGTATATTGCGGATGGAGACAAACGTAAGTTTGATCAACCCAAGAAGAAGAATATTCTTCATCTTGAACTCCAGCCCATGATTAGCAGCGAGGTTGTAAACAGTTTAAACGAGTGTGGTCGGGTGACAAATGGAAAGCTCCGCTATGCGGTTCATTCATTTCTGGAATCCACCAACATTCAAGCTGATGAGAAAGGAGACTGACTAATGGCCAAGGAAGATGTCATTGAAGTGGAAGGTACGGTTCTCGAACCGCTACCGAACGCAACATTCAAGGTTGAGCTTGAGAACGGTCATCAAATTCTCGCTCACGTTTCCGGAAAACTACGGATGCACTTTATCCGTATCCTGACTGGAGACAAAGTAGTTGTTCAGTTGTCACCTTATGATTTAACAAAAGGTCGTATAACTTACCGTAAATAGTAGTAGACAGTTGCAATGAACTGTGAAGCTTATGTAGCGGGTTTTGCCCGGCAAAACTTGCGAAAGCTTCGAAGCCGGTTTTACAATAGTAGAACAAGGTCAATGCTTACGAAGAGGGTTTTGCTTAGCAAAACTTTGAGGAGGTAATTCACATGAAGGTAAGACCTTCGGTCAAGCCGATTTGCGAAAAGTGCAAAGTCATTCGCCGCAAAGGGAATGTTATGGTTATCTGTGAAAATCCGAAACACAAACAAAAACAAGGTTAAAGAAGGGGGTGTAGCGTAAAATGGCACGTATAGCTGGTGTGGATTTGCCACGTGATAAGCGCGTTGAGATCGCCTTGACTTATATTTTCGGAATCGGTAAAACGACTTCCCAGAAAATTCTGAGCACAACAGGCATCAATCCGGACACTCGTGTTCGTGATTTGACGGAAGATGAAGTCAGCAAATTGCGTGAAAGTATCGATAAAGAGGTCAAAGTAGAAGGTGACCTGCGTCGAGAAATCTCTTTGAATATTAAACGTTTGACGGAGATCGGTTGTTACCGTGGAGTTCGTCATCGTCGTGGTCTGCCTGTTCGTGGACAACGTACGAAAACGAATGCTCGTACTCGTAAAGGTCCTCGTCGTACAGTAGCGAACAAGAAGAAATAATAAGGGGGGATAAGAGAAAATGGCTAAACCGAAAAAAGTCGTACGTACTAAACGTCGTGACCGTAAGAATATTGAATCTGGCGTGGCGCATATCCGTTCCACTTTCAATAACACTATCGTTACTATTACGGATCCTCACGGAAATGCAATTTCGTGGGCAAGCTCCGGCGGCCTCGGATTCAGAGGTTCCCGTAAATCGACTCCGTTTGCTGCACAAATGGCTGCTGAGACTGCTGCCAAAGCTGCAATGGAACATGGGATGAAAGCCGTTGAGGTTATGGTTAAAGGACCAGGCGCAGGCCGTGAAGCAGCGATCCGCTCTTTGCAAGCTGCTGGTCTTGAAGTTAACCTGATCAAAGACGTAACTCCAGTCCCGCATAACGGATGCCGTCCTCCAAAACGTCGTCGTGTCTAATGAGATTTGCCCCTGCGTGTGGTATATTTCCGGCACAATCTGCTAATAATGGTTGTTTAGGCATACTACTACATGTTTTCGCAAGAGAAGGTAAATGTTTCATAGAGGACCGACGTTTTGAAGGAGGGGTATTGCAGTGATTGAAATCGAAAAGCCGAAAATTGAGACGGTAGACGTCAACGATGATGGCACCTATGGGAAATTCGTAGTAGAACCGCTTGAGCGCGGATACGGTACGACGCTTGGAAACTCGCTTCGCCGAATCTTGCTCTCGTCACTGCCGGGTGCGGCAGTGTCTTCGGTTCAAATCGATGGCGTTCTGCATGAATTTGCTACAGTTCCTGGCGTAATGGAAGATGTTACGGAGGTTATTCTTAACCTGAAAGCTTTGTCGCTTAAGATTCATTCGGATGAGGAGAAAGTTCTCGAGATTGATGCTGAAGGCGAAGGAGCAATTACGGCTGGAGATATCCGTGCTGACTCCGATGTGGAAATCCTTAACCCGGATTTGCACATTGCTACGCTCGGACCAGGTTCGAGACTTCACATGCGTATTTTTGCCAATCGCGGTCGCGGCTACGTCCAGGCAGATCGGAATAAACGCGATGACCAGCCGATCGGCGTCATCCCAGTCGATTCCATCTTCACCCCGATCAGTCGCGTTAACTACGCTGTGGAAAATACGCGTGTCGGTCAAGTGACCAACTATGACAAGCTCACGTTGGAAGTTTGGACTGATGGAAGTATTCGTCCTGAAGAGGCTGTAAGCCTTGGCGCTAAAATTTTGACTGAGCATTTGATGCTCTTCGTGGGTCTTACAGACGAAGCGAAAGATGCAGAGATCATGGTCGAAAAAGAAGAAGACAAAAAAGAAAAAGTACTCGAAATGACGATCGAAGAGCTGGATCTCTCTGTTCGTTCCTACAACTGCCTCAAACGTGCCGGTATTAATACTGTGCAAGAGCTGACTACGAAAACAGAAGAAGACATGATGAAAGTCCGTAACCTCGGACGCAAGTCTTTGGAAGAAGTTCAAGAGAAGCTTGAGGAACTTGGTTTGGGACTCCGTACAGAAGAATAGACAGCCGAGTGCTTGAAGTGAAGGAGGGAAAACAATGGCATACCAAAAGTTGGGCCGTAATTCCAGCGCACGTAAAGCTTTGTTCCGTGACCTGGTAACCGACCTGTTCTTATACGAACGCATTCAGACAACTGAAGCGAAAGCAAAAGAGGTTCGCTCTATTGCTGAAAAACTGATCACTAAAGCGAAAAAGGGAGATCTTCATGCCCGTCGCCAAGTGGCAGCATATGTTCGCCGCGAAACTATCGATGGTGAGCAAGATGCAATCCAAAAATTGTTTAGCGAATTGTCCGGTCGTTACGCTGAGCGTCCAGGTGGATACACTCGTATCCTGAAACTGGGACCTCGTCGTGGTGACGCAGCGCCAATGGTTTACTTGGAACTGGTAGACCGCGCGTAAAACAGATGAGATGAGGAAAGGGGACAGAATCAAATGATTCTGGATTAACCCTTTTTTTCTCTTCATTTCGGAATTCGTGCTGTAATAGAAGCTCCGTAAGGGGCTTCTTTTGCTGTTCGGGATAGGGATATGTATAGTATGGAACAAAGGTGTGGTAATAATGCGGAACTTATGTATGACGTTAACTTATGATGGCACTGCCTATTACGGCTTTCAAGTTCAGCCGGGAGGGAATACCATTCAGGACCATCTTGAAGATGCCATTCGTGCGTTAACCGGTGAGACTGTTAAAATTACAGGATCAGGCCGAACGGATGCAGGCGTTCACGCTCGCAGACAGATCTTCAATTTTCCTACGGAGTCCCAGATCCCGATTGAACGTTGGTGTATTGCACTCAACTCCAGATTACCATCGGATATTGTTGTTATTGATGCGATTGAAGTTTCGACTGATTTTCATTCTCGCTATGCAGCGAAAAAGAAAACGTATCGTTATACAGTCAATGCGAACCAATTTCCGGATGTTTTCAACAGAAGATTGCAGTATCATCATCATGCGAAGCTGGACATTATGGCAATGCAGGAGGGCTTGCATCATTTCATAGGGACGTATGATTTCACCTCTTTTGCTTCACGCAAGTCTCAGAAAGAGAATCATGTACGTTCGGTATACGAAGCATGGATTGAAGTGGACCGATCAATGTGCAGAGACCATCCGCGCGATCAGGGTGTCATTCACATTTATGTGAGTGGTAACGGCTTTTTGCAGCATATGGTTCGCATCATTGTAGGGACACTGCTGGAGATCGGAGAGGGCAAACGGAAAGCCTCTGATGTACCGAAAATGATTGCTGCATGTAATCGATCTGCTGCAGGACCTACTGCAGTTAGCTGCGGTTTAATGCTCTGGGATCTTGAATACAAAAAAGATTAAATTTGGTGAGTGAAAAGCTTAATTAACACTTGCGATTTAAGCGCCTATCATGTAATATAAAAGTTGTGTTTTCTTAATGGCTTTCCCACAGCCCCAATTAAGAGGTTCACATTGAATTTACAATCCATCAACACCTAAAGTTATAACTTAACGAACGAAGATAAATGAAAATGATGATTTTGAACATTTTAAGGAGGAACTTTTCATGCGTACTACGTACATGGCGAAGCCTAACGAAGTTGAGCGCCAATGGCACATCATTGATGCTGAAGGCAAAACCCTCGGACGTTTGGCGAGCGAAGCAGCTGCTTTGATTCGCGGCAAACACAAGCCACAATTCACTCCACATGTGGACACTGGCGATTTCGTTGTTATCATCAATGCTGAGAAAATCGTATTGACTGGTAAGAAAATGCAAGGTAAAAAATACTACCGTCACTCAATGCACCCAGGTGGTTTGAAAGTAACTACAGCTGAAGAGATGGTTAAAAACAAACCTGAGCGTATGTTGGAATTGGCTGTTCGCGGTATGCTTCCTAAAACTCGCATGGGCGAGAAAATGAAGTTGAGACTTAAAGCGTACAGAGGCACTGAGCATCCACATGCAGCACAAAAACCAGAAGTTTACGAACTTCGCGGTTAATTAAAAGGAGGACAGTTTCATGGCACAAGTACAATACTATGGGACAGGTCGTCGTAAACATTCGGTAGCACGTGTTCGCCTTGTACCGGGTGAAGGACGCATTGTCATCAATAAACGTGATATTAATGAATACTTCGGTTTGGAAACACTCAAACTGATCGTAAAACAACCACTGAACTTGACAGAAACGCTCAACAACTATGACGTTCTTGTTATTGCTCATGGTGGCGGAATCTCCGGTCAAGCCGGCGCAATCCGTCATGGTATCTCCCGCGCTTTGTTGAAAGCAGATCCGGAATACCGTGCATCCCTGAAAAAAGCAGGATTCCTGACTCGTGACCCACGTATGAAAGAGCGTAAAAAATACGGTCTTAAAGCGGCTCGTCGCGCACCTCAGTTCTCCAAACGTTAATATGTTTAAAAGCCTTTGGCCTCGGCCGAAGGCTTTTTTTATTGATGTATGGCTATGTGGTCATACAATTGTTCACCTTTTTCAATGGATCTCATATCTCTCCGATGTATATATTATTTTCAAGCATAGCCCTTTTAAACACCCTAATGTTCCTCCGTATGCTTTCTTTAATATGTACACCCATGTGCCTTTAATATCCCCTATACCCCTTAAACGGTTCTCTCGATGTACTCGTGTGCATCTTTTCTACTCTCTCCATAACAGTTCCTTTTTAAGTCCATCTAGCCGGGCTCATACCTTTTTCCTGAATGTGTTCAGTATGTTGTTATCAATGATCTTTTAGTGTTAGTCTCATCAGTTTTTCTTATGGATACGATAAATGTCTCTTACATATCAATTGAGACATGTTGCAATCTTGCTCAGCTTAAAACTTGTTCTTTTCATACCTCAATTCCAATCGACCAGTGAAATTTTGGTTTTGTTCTTAGTAACACAGACTTTCCAAACCCAGTGGCAGCAAAGGTTTCCAACGTTAAAGGGCAGATTGTTACCTTCCGGGAGATTTGGGCCAATCTGATTGATTTTATCTGGATAACAGATAATTGCACAAATTAAGCTAAAATATTCTCTGAAAAGCCAGTTAAAACTGGATAGGAACTCATTATTATTACCAGATGGTAGGCATTGACATCCCCAACGAAAGATTTATACTAAACATAATTCATATTAGATTAGTCGGCTTTAAGATTAAGAAGTATTGAAATGCAGAATGGGGGAAATTCAGAGATGAACTTGTTGGAGAAAGAAGAACTGGCACGTACAAAGGCAGAGGAACTGGAACATGCCAGTCCAGAGGATATTATTCGTTATGCCATTGAAACATTTCCAAATATCACTTTTGCATGTAGCTTTGGTGCAGAAGATGTTGTACTTGTAGATATGCTTCAGAAGATCAGCCCATCCACAGATATTTTTTATCTGGATACGGATTTTCATTTTAAGGAAACGTACGAGACACGTGATAAGATGCAGCAGAACTACAATCTTGATTTTGTACGTGTTTCACCTAAAATCACTCCTGAAGAGCAGGCAGCACAACATGGTGTTGAGTTGTGGAAGTCTGACCCCAACGGATGTTGCAATATCCGCAAAGTTGAGCCGCTGACACGTATTCTTTCCCAGTATGATGCGTGGATTACAGGTATCCGTAGAGATCAGGCACCAACTCGTGCCAATTCGAAGAAGGTTGAGTATGATTCAAAGTTCGGCCTGATGAAGTTTAATCCAATTGCGCATTGGACGACGGAGGATGTTTGGCAGTATATTCGTGACAATAACGTAGTATATAACCCGCTTCACGATCAAAACTACCCGAGTATCGGTTGTGAGCATTGTACACGTCAAGTTATGCCTGGCGAGGACCCACGTGCTGGACGCTGGTCTGGTAATGATAAAACGGAATGTGGCCTTCATAAATAATAGATAAACAAGGAGCTGACAAGATGACATCGATTCTGCCTCATGGAGGTACGCTGGTTCAGCGTATCGTACAAGGAGAAGAACGGGAGCAACTGCTGCGAGAGAGTAAGGATTTATCCTCTTTGCGAATTAATACCTGGACGATATCAGATTTGGATCTGATTGGGGTGGGTGCGTTCTCACCACTTCAAGGTTTCATGAATGAGGAAGATTATCTTTCAGTTGTTTCACGCATGCGCCTCGCGGATGGGACAGTCTGGAGTATACCGATTACACTTGCTGTTGACGATAAACAAGCGGCATCCCTTCAGCTTGGTGAACTTGTGAAACTTGTTGGAGATCAAGATGGGGTAACCTATGGATTGCTCGAAGTCCAAAGTATATACCAGGTCGATCAGGGTGAAGAAGCGCGGCGTGTATTCAAAACAGATGATCCAGAGCACCCGGGTGTTAAAAAACTGTTGGAGCGCCCTGCAACATATGTAGGAGGTCCAATCCAAGTTCTGAATCGTCCGAAACCCGCGAAGTTTGAAGAGTTCTATTATGATCCTGCAGATACCCGGAAGATTTTCCAGGAGAAGGGTTGGAAGACCGTAGTCGGTTTCCAGACACGTAACCCGGTCCATCGTGCTCATGAGTACATTCAGAAGAGCGCTATGGAGATTGTAGACGCACTTTTCCTGAACCCACTTGTTGGAGAGACGAAGTCGGATGATGTTCCCGCAGATGTTCGTATGAAGAGTTATCTGGTATTGCTGGAGAACTATTACCCAGCTGATCGTGCGTTTCTTGGTGTGTTCCCTGCAGCTATGCGATATGCTGGACCACGAGAAGCTATTTTTCATGCGATGGTCCGTAAAAATTACGGTTGTACCCACTTTATCGTCGGTCGTGATCATGCGGGTGTAGGTGATTATTACGGAACATATGAGGCACAGGAGATCTTCACTAATTTTACAGCGGAGGAACTGGGGATTACCCCGTTGTTCTTCGAACATAGCTTCTTCTGTACGAAATGTGGAAACATGGCTTCCAGCAAAACTTGCCCACATGATAAGGAGCACCACATGACGCTTTCCGGTACCAAAGTGCGCGGCTTGCTGCGTGACGGCCAGTGTCCTCCACCTGAATTTACACGCCCTGAGGTAGCTGAGGTGTTGATTGAAGGAATGGCGGAGCAAGTCCGATCCTAACGGTATATTTGTCCATCTTGTCCCATATAGATGATTAGAGTCATTTATAGGGACGAGGTGGTTTTTTTATGCGTAAAAATATGGGGAAGCATTTTGTAGTCTGGATCAGGTTAAAAACAATTAAAAGGGTTATGCTGAGCCTCTGTCTGTTGGCCATGTTAGTGGCAGTAATGTCCTACGAGTTACCTTCCGCAAAGACATCAGGCTACTGGAGTTTGCCAATGGCAGGTAAAGTCATTGCTATTGATGCAGGACACGGAGGTCCGGATGGAGGAGCTGTGAGTAAACAGGGGGTTATTGAAAAAGATATCAACTTGTCTATCGCCCTGTATGTGAGAGATTATTTGCAACAGGCAGGTGCCTTAGTGGTTATGACACGAGAAATTGATACTGATCTGGCTGAATCAGACACTAAGGGATACTCCAAACGCAAGACGGAAGATCTGAAGCAAAGAGTGCGGCGAATAGAGGATAAGCAAGCAGACCTTTTCATCAGCATTCACATGAACAGTGTTCCTTCTAACCGATGGAGTGGAGCGCAGGTTTTCTACACACCTAACCATCCGGATAACGAAGGACTGGCCAATCTGCTTCAACAAGAGATGGTTCGTAATCTGGAGAATACAGATCGAATCGCCAAAACGGTTAACACAGTTTATCTATTACAGGCTTTGAAGATCCCGTCAGCACTTGTAGAAGTAGGTTTTCTTTCTCATCCGGAAGAGGCACGTCTGCTTGCTGATGAAGCCTACCAACGTAAAGTAGCTGCTTCGATCTACAATGGGGTTCTAAGATATTCCTCAGGAGAACGGCCTAAAAGTTAGTCAGAACAAGAAAGGTAATGATATAATTGGGACAGCATACCTAAATTACATGCCAATAGATAAAGCTGAGGTGCTGTCTGATGTTATCAAAAGAACAGATACTTGAACTATTACAGCCATTACAAGAACCGCAATTGGGAGTAAGTCTGACCGAATTGGAATGGATTCGTGATGTTATGGTGAAAGAAAATCATGTGGCTCTGACCATGGTGACACTGGAGAATCGACCTGAGGATACAACGGCCTTGAGTGATGCTGCGCGTAATCTGTTATCCCAGCATGGATTGAAGGATGTACATATTCGCGTGCGTGCAGCTTCTGAGCATGATCGTGAGAGCCTGAATATGGGACAACCCGATGAAGAGCAAGATCGGGACGAAGTGCTCGTAAAAGGTCACGCTGCGGGTCTGGATGGACATGAACTGTTAAGTCCTGAATCAGGCGTTCGTTTTATTGCTGTGGCCAGTGGTAAAGGCGGCGTTGGTAAATCAACAGTGACGGTTAATCTCGCTGCGGCCTTGGCACGTCAAGGTAAGAAGGTGGGATTAATTGACGCTGACATCTATGGTTTCAGTGTACCGGACATGATGGGGATCGAAGAGTATCCGGTTGTGGAAGATGGCGTTATTCAACCAGTTGAACGTTTCGGTGTCAAAGTTATGTCGATGGGTTTCTTTATTCGTGAGAACAACCCGGTAATCTGGCGTGGACCTATGCTCGGTCGGATGCTGCGTCAATTCTTTACTGATGTCCAGTGGGGCGAGTTGGATTATATGTTACTGGACTTGCCACCGGGTACGGGGGATGTCGCTTTGGATGTGCATCAGATGTTGCCCCAGAGCAAGGAGATTATCGTTACTACACCACATGCAACAGCAGCTTTTGTTGCAGCACGTGCAGGTGCAATGGCCATCCAGACTGATCATGAGTTACTTGGTGTGGTTGAAAACATGGCTTATTACGAGTGTGGCAGTTGCGGAGAGAAGGATTATGTCTTTGGTCGTGGAGGCGGGGGGAGGCTTGCAGAAAGTCTGCATACGAGCTTGCTGGCCCAGATTCCTTTGGGTACTCCGGATAATCATCCTTCCGAGCCTGACTTCTCACCGTCTGTATACAAAGCAGACTCCCGTATCGGGGCCATCTACGATGAAGTGGCTCGGTCCATTGAATCCAAATTCTAACGGGATGTTCGTTATAAATACAAATAAAGCCTGCGTCCATTCGGATGCAGGCTTTTCAGTTTCTGGAATATACCAACATCTACTGTTTATGAACCTCCACCGCTGCTAGAATCTCCACTTCCACCATCTCCGCCATCACTACCCTCTTGCCCTTGCCCTTCTTGTCCACCTTGCTCTTGCCCTTGTTGTCCGCCACTTTCTACTTTTGGTTGCAATTCTTCCTGCACAACCTTCTTGAGCAAAGTGAGGACTTCCATACGGAATAACGGGTTTTGCATTACTTCCTGCATAACAGTCATCGTCTGTTTACGATAATCTGGAGTCTTGGTCATATCCATGAACATCTTGGAGACCTCAGGTGACTTCATGATGTCCCCAACAGATTTTTGGTACGTGGGATCTTTAATCAGCTGCATATGAAGTTGTTTGCTTTGAGCGTTGATTGCTTTGGCAAATTCTCCAGCAAACTTTGGATCGGTCATGATTTTCTCGAATTCCTTTTGGTATTCAGGAGCTGTGATGGTGTCTTTTACTGCAATACGTATTTGTTCCGAAGATTGCACAGGCATTAACATTTTCATACCAATGGTTCCCGAACCACCACCCGATCCGCCACCACCTTCTTCTGAACCTCCACCTTCACCGCTGGATGAGCTTTGACCCGTAAGAGCCTCCTCCACCGCTTTCTTGCCTTCATCACTTTTTAAAATATCTACAACCATCGTTTTCATCTCTTTATAACTGCCCTGAGGAGGCGAAGAACTCTGATCTGAACCGCAGCCGGCAAGCATGACGGATAGCCCCAGTACGACACAGCATAGCTGCCACAAAGGCCGTTTCATGTGTACAATCCCTCCTTGATTAGATACTGGATGTAGTATGTGATGGGAAAGGGGGAAATATGTTGAGCAATGATGGTTTTTTGCTGAGAAGGTTGGTAAAATAAACACTCGGGGGTGGAAAACATTTGAATTTACGTAAATGGTTTTTCCTGTTTTGGACAGCCTTGCTTATTGGGGCCGCGGGATCATTGGGTACGGGATTAATTATGATGCTGGTAAATGGGGAGAAGACAAATGGATTAAATGATTTTCTTCTGTATCTTCTAATCCTGTTTGGATCCGGGGTTATGATCAGCGTGTATTCACAAATGGGTTTCTTTGCATATCTAATACTGAATTATATGGGTAAAGGTGTATTTCCCAAGCGCGGTTGGCAGATCGTGCAAATTATCTTGACGGTGTTAGCCCTGCTTGACGTGATGTTTTTGCGTCTGTTCGTAGGGGGGGATCGGGAACGCATATCGGATATTGTGCTGGGAATCATTATTTTAGCAGCTGCAATTGTTACCGCTTACGTCAAGGTGAGATTGACTCATATTTCCGCGCTCGTACCGACACTCTTTTTCATGATTGCTGTCACCGTAGTGGAGACGATCGGCGTATTGCGCATTGATGTGAATGCCGCAACTATCTTTATTGTGGTTCCCTTGCTCTTATGTAATGCATACCAAATGCTGATATTGCATAGGCTGGTGGATGTATCAACGAATCAGAGCATAAATGGAAGTGGAAAGGCAGAGCCGCTGATGGAAAGTCGAGCATAGCTTTTTTTGAAAATAAAAACATACCAAAAAGAGCTAACCTGGTTAGCTCTTTTCAACTTTTACACCCTATTTGAGCTGTCGCTCCAATAATCTAGCAATTATTGACCGCTGGCCTGGTCACGAACTTCTTTACCTTCTACACTGGAATGATTCAGTAACTCTGACACAGTGACGAATTCATATCCCTGATTTTTTAATTTGTCGATAATGACAGGGAGTGCTTCATGAGTTTGTTTGGACGAATCGCTGGCATGCAGGAGCACAATGTCACCTGGATGCGCTTTGCTAACTACTCGATCAACAATCGTCTGTACACCAGGGTTTTTCCAATCCAGGGAGTCAGTATCCCATTGCACCACCTGATAGTTCAGACTATTGGCTACCTGAAGCACACGCTTGTCAAAGTCCCCGTTAGGCAGACGCAGTAACTTCGGTTCTTTTCCCGTTAAATCGGTTAAAATGCTATGAGCTGTCGAAATTTCTTTGCGAATTTCTTCCTCGGTCAGGCTGCTGTAGTTCTCATGTCTATGTCCATGGCTGCCAATCTCATATCCCGCATCTTTGATAGCTGTAACAATCTCGGGGTGTGTCTTGCTCCAGGGGGATGAAAGGAAAAAGGTGGCCTTCTGCACTTTATTCTCCTGAAGAACTTTCAGAATCGGTTCTGTCCGTTTATCACCCCAGCTAATGTCAAAGGTTAGTGCAATCACCTTCTTCTCGGTTGGAACGCTGTAGACGGCTGATGGTGCTTCCTCCGAGAATACGGAGACATTACCGCTCTCCAGATAGATAATACCGATCGCAAAGACGGCAGCAACCAGGACAATCAGGTAACGTTTAATCTTTTTGCCGCTAAATACATAGAACGAGTTCATTTCAATAAGCGCCCCTCTCCCATAAGAAATGCTTGTTTACTCTCCAATGTATGCTCGTACTGCCCAGTTATTCGTCACTGATCCTTGTTTGTCCATCATTTTAGATTCTACAGGAGGTTATTATGTTAAAATTCAGTACATTTCTTAAAGATCTTGGTTCCATCCGCAGTGCATTGATTTGGTCCGTAGTTTTATTTGCCGCAGGAATAGGGGCAGGATGGGTGAGTACAGGTCCACTAGAGGAATTGTTGTTAAACCAAATTGGAGGATTACGAGAGGTAAGTGAAAGGTTGGAACAGGGGGGCAATGTGCAATGGAACTTCTTCCTGTTCATCTTTTTCAATAATGCCATCAAAAGTGTACTTGTCATCTATGCCGGTATATTCTTCGGAATCCTGCCTGTTATCTTTCTGTTAATCAATGGTATGGTCCTTGGATTTGTCGTGCACACCACGATGAATTATGGGGCAAGCTTTTATGATATTGTCGTTAAGGGCTTACTTCCACATGGCATTATTGAGATTCCGGTGATTATCATTGCTTGCGCATTCGGACTGAAGTTTGGTGGGCTGGTTATCAAAAGTCTTGTTCAACTTGGAAGTGACAAACGAAATACCATTGGTACACGGTGGAGAGTATTCACGAACAGAACGTTAACCGCATCCTTCTGGGTTGTCATCTTGCTTCTTGTTGCAGCAATCATTGAAAGCACACTTACATATGCTCTGGTGAGAGGATAAAATTTTGTGATGGTTGGCATTCATAAATTTTCAGAAAGTTGACCATAACAATAAAACGGGTTCCAGCAACACCCACAAAAAAGCGAATGCAAGGGGTGTTGCATGAAACTTGTGTAAGTGTGATAAAGAGGCTATGCACAAAAAGGAGAACTCTAATGCTGGGTATGTTGTTTAACGAGAAGGAATGCAAGGAACTAGACTATGTGCTGCGTAAAGAGTTAGATGAGATGCTGTTCGATCTAAGTGATAATCGTCTTGACCAAGAGATCAAATATGCTATCGCGAGCCGATATAAGACTGTGTTCCGCATGTATGCACGCTTTGCTCCGCCAAAAGAGTTGTCCAAGTATGCAAGAGGTGGGAAGCTGAAAAAGTCGAAGCCGTAATGCTGAAGCTGGTCATATATTCGCTGTATAGTAGTGGAAGTGAGGTGCGGCTCTTAAAGATGGGTGCTGTACCTCTGAACCATGATCATAGCGAATTTATTATAAGGGTTATACTTTTTGTCGAAAAAGGGTTGACCTTTCTAAATTCATATGGTAAATTAATTTTCGTTCCTTTTTTAGGAGCGGTTCACCGAAACAAGCATGAAAATAAAGCAATTTGAAACAATTGAAAAAATAATGCTTGCAAAGAGAACTTCAACATGATATATTATAAAAGTCGCCGCTGAAACGACGACAACATGCAAAACAGTAACAAATTGAATGTTTGATCTTTGAAAACTGAACAACGAGTGAGTAAACATTCTGCTTGCAGGATGAACGCGAAAGTTGGAAACAAGCCTTGGCTTGGATCAACTGGAGCACAAATGAGATTTTTAATCTCGTCAGATTCAAAATGAGCTTATCGCTCTTTTCAA
>NZ_VEBF01000135.1 GCF_007676705.1 Paenibacillus xylanexedens | reverse complement strand
GGGTGGGTAAGTTGGGAAATGGGGGATGGATGGTGAGTTGTTTGAAGTTAGGGGTGGGAAAGGGGTTGAGATCGAGGGTGATTGGTTGGAGCAAGGGGAGGAGGTGATGGGGGGGAGTAGGAGTTATGGCTTGGTTGGGAGAGGACAGGTAGAGGTGATTGTTGTTGAGGATGATGAGGGTGGGGAGATTATTGTTGTTGAGGAAAGACGGAAGGAGGAGAAGAATATGGTGATGATTGGGTTGGATGCGCTGGGGGGGTGTAGCGTTGAAGTGATGGTGAATGTGTATAACGGGTGGAGGAAAGGAATAGTGTCC
>NZ_VEBF01000134.1 GCF_007676705.1 Paenibacillus xylanexedens | reverse complement strand
TTCCTCTGTCAACCGTACCAAATCCCCTTCCTCCCTTCTCCTATACCCATAATATCCCCATACCTTATCCCACATCCCTACAACACCCTCCATCCCCTTCACCTTCCCCATCCTCCTAATCAACCACAAACAATTATACAAGAAGTCCCCGTTAATCTGTCATTCCACCTCCTTCAACCCCCCTTCACCCACATCCATCTCTTCCACATATACATCTTCAAACAACTCCTCCATCTCCTCCACCATCAACTTCAAACCTTCCCACACAAAACTCAATTCATTCCCCCCCTTTCCCTTAATCCTTACTCAATAATCT
>NZ_VEBF01000133.1 GCF_007676705.1 Paenibacillus xylanexedens | reverse complement strand
AATTTGGTTAATGAAGGGAAGCTTGGGGGATTGTTGTTGGTGGGTGAGATGGTTGGGTTGTTGCGTGGAAGGGAAAGGGGATTGTGGGGTGAGGGAGATTGGATGGAAATCAAGATATTGTTTGGGTTCGTGGATCGGTTTGAGGATATGTTGGTTGTTGTCGAGGTGTGGGAATTTGGAAGAGAAGAGTGGGAGTAGGAGGTGGTGATTATGGTTGAGGAAAGGAAGTGGGTTGAAGTGAGGAGGGGGTTGTGTATGGAAGTGCAGGTAGAAAGGAGAGTAGTTATGGATGGTGAGAAGTGTGTGGGGAATCGGGT
>NZ_VEBF01000132.1 GCF_007676705.1 Paenibacillus xylanexedens | reverse complement strand
TCCCGTCCATCTCCACGACCACCTATACCCCCATTCCTTAATCCTTCCGCTAACTCCCAAGCCATATCTTTCATACTATCAACACCCATATCAATCCTACCATCAATCATCCCCTCTTCAATCTCTTTCACAAACAATCCTTTCCCTCCCACTTTTCACAACCTTACATCCACAATCACATCTCCTTTCCTAACAATCTTATCTACTTCAAACTCAAAACCTAATCCTTCCCCCTCACAAATATCCCCCAAATCCTCAATAACATCCCCTCTCTCCCTTAGCCCAACCCCCCTCTCTCTACTTCCCACTTTAATTGT
>NZ_VEBF01000131.1 GCF_007676705.1 Paenibacillus xylanexedens | reverse complement strand
TCACACACAATTCCGTAATCCCAATAACCCCAATTCCACCCTCCTCCATCTCCCCATATACCGTCTCCACATCAATCTCATCCCCTATAATAACAAATTCAATCACTTCTCAACATCCACCACCTTTAACTTCTACCTTCCCTTCACTCCCCTTTCCACCTCTCATTTTCTTAACCCCCTTCTTCACTTCCAAACCTTGCACCCATTCTCCCTTCACACACATAATCATCTCTTTCCCACCAATACCCCCTTTCTCCCCACCACACCCTTTCATCCCCCAAACCACAACCACCTTTCCATCCTCTCACCATACCTCT
>NZ_VEBF01000130.1 GCF_007676705.1 Paenibacillus xylanexedens | reverse complement strand
TCCACCACATTCATTTCTCCCCACCTTTTCTAAATACCTTGTTTCTCTCACCCCTCCTAACCATCCTCCTCCTCTTTTTTCACTCACTCCCCCCATTTCCCTTTCCCAACTTTCAATTTCCCCCCAAAAACTCCCTCTTCATCCTCCTCCTCCCCACCATCATCCTACCTTCACACCTGTCCCTGCTGCCTTCCTTCCTACTCATCCCTACCTTCCCCTCCCTCCCTTCCTTCAAACCCCTCATTATTCCCCCCATGCTCAACCCCTTCCCCATCTTCTCCATTCCCCAATATCCCACGAAATCGATTCCCAACCAT
>NZ_VEBF01000129.1 GCF_007676705.1 Paenibacillus xylanexedens | reverse complement strand
GAAAGGTTATAAAGATGATGGGAAAGAAGTAGGGGAAGGTTAGGAGTGTGGTATGAGAGTGGATAAATATAATGATGTGAAAGAAGGGGAGGTTATGGAAGGGTTGATTATGGAGAGAGTAGAAGGATAAGGAAGGAAGGATGAGGTGAAGAAGGATGGCTAAGATTGGTAGAGGTAGAGTGGGGGAGGAGATGAAGAAAGAAATAAGTGTGGTGATGGAGTGTGAAGTGAAAGATGGAGGTATGGGGTTTATTAGGGTAACGGGAGTGGAAGTGAGAGGAGAGTTGTCGCAAGGGAAAGTTTATCTGACTGTGTTCG
>NZ_VEBF01000128.1 GCF_007676705.1 Paenibacillus xylanexedens | reverse complement strand
CCCACCAGACCTTCCCCCCCCCCCCTCTCCTCCCCCCCCTCCACTCCACCCCCACCTCCCCCCCCTCCCCCCTCTCCACTCCCCTTATCATTCCCACCACTATCCCCCTCCCAATCCCCTTCTTCCCCCCCCCACCCCTCACCTGGCTCTCGATCAACCAACACCTCATCTCCCCACCCATCACCCTCTAAGCTCCTCTCCCCTTCCCCATTCCCCCTCACAATCTCTCCACCTTTCCTCTTCCCGCCTCTTCTCCTCTTCTTCCCCTTCCCCCACCAACAAGTACCTCAAGAACGCACCAACTCAGCATGTTCCGCAT
>NZ_VEBF01000127.1 GCF_007676705.1 Paenibacillus xylanexedens | reverse complement strand
CCACTCCACACCCCCCAACAATAATACCCCACCCCCCCCCCCCATCTCCCCCCACAATCACCCCCCCATCCTTCCATACCACCAACCCAACATTCCCCTCTCCACTCCCTCACTCCCCCTTACATACCTAAAATCCCAACCCCTAAATCCCTCATCCGCCTCTTCCACACCTTCCTCCAACCTATTCCCTCCCATCAACTTCCCTCCCAGCTTTTTCCCCTATTTCATCCACACCTTCTCCACACCTTTCTTCCCTCCCACACTCAACAACGTTTTACCATATATTTCCGTTCCTACACTCATCTTTCTTTCCTCCTTC
>NZ_VEBF01000126.1 GCF_007676705.1 Paenibacillus xylanexedens | reverse complement strand
CATTCCTCAAACCCCCCACTCCACCACCTACACCCTCAACCTCTTCCCAACTCTAACCTCATTCCCCTACCATATCTCCCACATACTTCTCCATCTTCCCCATCACCCTCTCTACCCCCTTATCCACTTCACTCCCTCCTTCATACCTATCCATTACCTCACCTTCTTCATCCCATATACCCACCTTCATTCCTCTTCCCCCCACATCCACCCCAACCTACATTTTCTCACACATCCTCCAACCCACCTTTATCTATCTAAAATACTTTAACTCCTACCTACCAACTATAATTCAAGCATACCCCTCCGTCAACACCAT
>NZ_VEBF01000012.1 GCF_007676705.1 Paenibacillus xylanexedens | reverse complement strand
GTGTGAACCGTGTTTTCTTGGCCGGACTTAGAATATACCATGTACAGATTTACATTGCAAGTCCTTTTTTTAAACTATATTAACAATCGGTTTGATCTAATACGGACGTACATACGGTATTCTCCCAACTTAGCAAGTTCGTATGCACGCCCACCTAACTTTTTATTGTTTAACATTCCTGACTGGAACTTTTCGTGGCCATAAACTATAGCTAAAGCTTATCAGAAAATCGATACCGAGTATCATTCCCCACACTTTAATCAGATTATAGAAAACAGCTGTACGTTCAGCATCACCAATCCACCATATCATGGCGAATAGAAAAGCACTTCCTATAGCCCAAGCCAGTAGATGTCTAAACCATCCACTACGCTCACGACTCGCATGTTCTCTGCCATATAACTTGTTGCTGCGAGGATTCTCACCGCCCTTGAACCAATATAGGAAATATCGATCCGCCCAAGCGATCATCTGATGACCATTAGCAATGCTTATTCCTATATACACCGCAGCTATACCATGAATCATGCTTGCTGTAGCTCCTCGCTGTAGATCCATAACTGTAGCTACCAGCAATAACAGATCGACAACCGGCGTCGCCATTAACAAACCGATACCTAACCGCTTCATGCCAAGAAGATACCTGACACTCAGACCCCCAAATACAAACACCCAAAAGGCAATTTCACAACCTATAATGAAATAACCAATCATATCAGCTCCTCCTTTTTATGATACAAATGTATTAAATATAATTTAGCACTTGTGTACTATAATAATCAACAGTGATATAATATGCCTATGCCTAAAATTGTTGATCACGATAAACAGCGTATGCTCGTAGCCGAGGCAGCCTGGCGTATTATACGTAGAGATGGCATGGAACAAGCCTCTGTTCGGAATATCGCTGAAGAAGCTGGAATTTCGGTCGGTTCGATGCGTCACTACTTTTCTACTCAATCGGAACTACTACTATATGCCATGAATTTGGTATCTGAACGGGTGTCTCATCGAGTCCAACAAATGTCCTTCACCGGTTCTCCCATGGACAATATGAAACGCCTATTGCTCGAATTCTTACCAAACACGGAAGAAAAACTGGCCGAAATGGAGGTGTGGTACGCTTTTACAGCCAGATCGAAAACCGATCCTACACTCAAAGAACTTGCTAATACCGTGTATGATGAACTTAGAAAAGCTGTAGGTTCTGTTATCACCTACCTGATTAAGCTCGATCTGTCCAGACCTGATCTGAACAAAGAACTGGAGATCGAGAGATTATATGCACTGGTGGATGGCTTAGGCATACATACCGTGCTTAGACCGGATCAGATGAATGGCAAGCTCATGGACGATGTCCTCACTTTGCATCTTGCTTCCTTATGCCGCTAAACAAAAAAAACCGTAGTACATTCGTTGTGACTAATGCCCGTTACGATAACAGGAGTTAGTTTTGAATGTCTGACGGTTTTTCTTTTTATCCGATAATAATCCGGCCCTCCGGATGACGATACAGTTTCTTCTCTTTGCGCGGACGTAGGGCATACGCGATAGTTAATGGCCCAATCCGACCTACAAACATGGTACAGGTAATAATGATTTTTCCCCAATTGGTCAATTCATCAGTAACACCTACGGAAAGTCCGACGGTGCCAATTGCCGATGCAGCTTCAAACATCAGTGAAAGGAATGGCGCATCCTCTGTCGTAAGTAGCAGCATCACCACGATCATGAATATGATCAGAGAAACCATAATAATAGTCAATGCTCTCATAAGCAGCTCCTTCGGAACACGTTGGCGGAAAAAGACGATGTCCTTATTCCCTCGAATCATGGCATACACTGCTCCGATCATGATCAGGAATGTAGTCGTCTTGATTCCGCCCCCGGTCGATCCCGGTGAAGCCCCGATAAACATCAACAGGATGAAAAAGAACTGGGTAGCCTGCCTCATCTCAGTAATATCGATTGTACTTGTTCCGGACGAACGTGTAGAGACAGACTGGAAGAAGGATGCATAGATCTTCTCGCTCCAAGTAAGTGAGGCCAGCGTATGTCCATTGGTGAATTCGAAAACAAACAACACAATCGCTCCTATACCGATCAGCGCTCCCGATACAGACAGCACCAGTTTGGACTGCAGGGATAGACGACGGCGTTTACGATATTCGAACAGATCATTCAATACAACAAACCCAAGTCCACCAGAGACAACGAGCACAGAAGCGGTCACATTGAATATCCAGTCTCCGGTGTAGTATTGGAAGCTGTTGCCGAACAGATCAAATCCGCCATTATTAAACAGGGAAACGGAATGAAATATCCCATAGTATACAGCCTGACCAAACGGCATCTCCGTTGCCCAGCGTAGCGCCAATATGACAGCAGCCACCCCTTCAATGGTAAAGGAGAAAATCAACACTTTGCGGATAATGCGTACAATCCCCTCCATACTGTCTGCATTAATGGCTTCTTTGAGCAACAGCCTGTCCTTGAGCGAGATTCGCTTGCCCAATACTAGCGCAAAGAGAGTAGCCATAGTCATAAAGCCGAGTCCACCGAGCTGCATTAACACCATAATGACGATCTGACCAAACAAATTAAACGTCGTCCCTACATCCACAACGACCAATCCAGTCACACATGCCGCAGAGGTCGATGTAAAGAGAGCATCAATAAACGCCAAATGCTCACCGCTTTGGTTAGAGATCGGCAACATGAGAAGCACTGTTCCAATCGCAATAATAAGCAGGAAACCGCCGACCAGGATTAATGGAGGGGATATGAACTTGGCAAAGTGAAGCCTGAACTTCATGAAGGGCACCTCTTTTAACAAAATACGAACAGGTTAAACTCAATACATCCGCCTATGTAAACCTAAAGAGGAACTTGCCCCAGCATGATACTGAACGGCAGGTTCCTCTTCTATTATGAACGTATCCTACGTTCCTTATTTAGTCTTGCGTACGAGGGCGCATGTGCGGGAAGAGCAGTACGTCACGAATCGACGGAGAATTGGTCAGCAGCATGATCAGGCGATCCACTCCGATTCCCAGTCCACCTGTCGGTGGCATACCATATTCTAGTGCACGGATGAAGTCGTCATCCATCTCATGAGCCTCGTCGTTCCCATGCTCTTTCTCCAGCATCTGTGCTTCAAAGCGCTGACGCTGATCGATTGGATCATTCAGCTCTGTGAATGCATTCGCATGCTCGCGTCCAACGATGAACAACTCGAAGCGATCCGTGAAACGCGGATCTACATCGTTTTTCTTCGCCAGAGGTGAAATCTCAAGCGGGTGTCCCGTAATGAAAGTCGGCTGAATCAACGTCTCTTCCACAAACTCTTCAAAGAACGCGTTCAAGATATGACCAAATGTCATATGTTTTTCAACCGGAACTTTATGTTCCTTCGCCAAGCTATGTGCTTCCTCATCCGTCATGTGTACGGAGAAGTCTACGCCCACAACTTCCTTAACTGCATCCACCATCGTAACACGACGCCATTGCGGCGTAAGATTTACTTCATAATCTCCATACTGGATCACTTGCGTACCCAATACTTCCTGTGCAATATGAGCAACCAGGTTCTCCGTCAATTGCATAATATCCTTGTAGTCGGCATATGCCTCATACAATTCAATCATCGTGAATTCCGGATTATGACGTGTGGACATACCTTCGTTCCGATATACACGACCGATCTCGTATACCTTCTCCAGTCCGCCTACAATCAGACGTTTCAGGTGAAGTTCAATCGCAATCCGCATGTACAGTTCCATATCTAGCGCATTATGATGCGTGATGAATGGTCGTGCTGCGGCTCCTCCTGCGATGGTATGCAACGTAGGTGTTTCCACTTCCAGATATCCAAGAGAATCGAGATAACGGCGCATCGATTGAATGATTTTGGAACGTGCGATAAAGGTCTGTTGTACGTCCGGGCTCATGATCAGGTCAACATAACGCTGACGGTAGCGCAGCTCTACGTCCGTTAGACCATGGAATTTATCCGGAAGCGGATAGAGCGATTTGGACAGCACTTCAAGATCTTTAACTTTGACAGAGGTTTCACCTGTTTTGGTCTTAAAGATCACGCCAGATACCCCAACGATATCGCCAAGGTCCAGCAGGCTGAATGCCGCATACTTGTCTTCAGGCACGGTATCCTGACGAACATAGATCTGGATTCTGCCGCTCAGGTCCTGAATGTGTGCGAAGCTTGCTTTACCCATTCCCCGCTTCGCCATAATCCGTCCGGCAATACTGACTTCGATGTGCTTCTCTTCCAGCTCTTCCTTGGTCAGTTCTTCATACTTCTTCAGAATGGAGCCGGCTTCTTCGGTACGTACGTATTTTTGGCCAAAAGGGTCGATTCCCAATTTGCGGAGCTCGTCCAATTTGTCACGGCGAATTTGTAAAAGCTCGCTAAGTTCGGTTTCCTGATTCAAGACTTCATCCGTCATGATCTGTATTCATCTCCTTATTTACATTGCAGGCATCGCGAGAGGACGCTCTTCCTCAAATGTTGAAAAAGCTTCCCTAAGGAAGCTTTTGTTTACCGTGCCCAACTGCTTCGTTGCTATAGCTTTTTAATGTCTACAATTTTATATTGAATTACGCCAGCAGGCACACTTACATCAACAACAGTACCTGTTTTCTTGCCCAGAATGGCTCTGCCTACAGGGCTCTCATTCGAGATTTTGTTCTGAAGCGGATTCGACTCCGCAGTACCTACAATGGTATATTCCGTGATGTCTCCGAATTCCAAATCTTCTACAGTAACGGTTGCCCCGACGCTTACAACATCAGTATCGATCTCATCGCTGTTGATAATCCGCGCGTTACGAAGCAATTTCTCCAACGTGATTACACGTCCTTCAATGAAAGCTTGCTCATTCTTCGCGTCTTCGTATTCAGAGTTTTCACTGATATCTCCATACCCGATGGCTACCTTAATCCGTTCAGCCACTTCGCGGCGCTTCACTGATTTCAATGTTTCCAATTCTTCTTCCAGCTTCTTGAGTCCTTCTGGTGTAAGGATAACTTCCTTGTCGCTCATCTCAACCGATTCTCCTGTCGTGGGAATAATTTGATTGTACGGCAACGGAATCAGTGCTTATTACATAGCTCCGCCCGCATACATCTTCAAAACTATATGAAGTTCTCCAGAGAAATAGAATATTCCTCCTGATGCTATAGCCTTATTAACGCACATGGCGAATTTATACTGAGAAATTATAGGGGAACGATCTCGAAAAGTCAATGTTACGCCCCCTACAGCTGTAAACGTTTTACAGATGGGTTTATGATTAAGATGCATTTCCGGTGATTACCGGTTCTGACTCCAAATTACCTTCGCTTTTCAGCTGACTCACAAAGTTCTCCAGAATCTGTACCATCTCATCGCGCTTGGTACCTTCCATGATAACGTCCTTGATGCGAGCAGATCCTTTCAAGCCTTTCAAATACCAAGCCAGATGTTTACGCATCTCGCGTACGGCAACCGTCTCGTTCTTCAGTGCGATCAGGCGATCCATATGCAGAATGGCAACACGGATCTTCTCTTCCCCATTCGGGTCAGGAAGCAATTCACCTGTGCTTAAGTATTGAATGGTACGATACAGCATCCATGGATTACCCAGGGCGGCACGACCAATCATAACTCCGTCACAACCCGTTTCATCCAGCATACGGCGTGCATCCTCTGGTGTATGGACATCACCATTGCCGATCACTGGAATAGAGACAGCCTCTTTTACATCCTTGATGTGTGACCAGTCCGCTGTGCCTGTGTAGAGCTGCTCCCGCGTGCGGCCGTGTACACTTACCGCCTGTCCACCAGCACGTTCAACCGCGAGCGCATTCTCAACCGCGAAGATATGCTCATTATCCCAGCCAATACGCATCTTGACCGTCACCGGCTTCTCAACTGCGTCCACTACAGCGGATACCATCTCGTAGATTTTGTTCGGATCAAGCAACCAACGTGCGCCTGCATCACATTTCGTCACTTTTGGCACGGGGCATCCCATGTTAATGTCGATAATGTCTGCATTGGTTTCTTGGTCCACGATTTTGGCTGCTTCTACGAGGGAATCACGATCTCCCCCAAAAATCTGAAGGCTGAGCGGTTTCTCACGCTCATCTACAAAAAGCATCTCACGTGTGCGCTGGTTGCCATGCACGATGGCTTTACCACTTACCATCTCCGCGCATACGAGGCCTGTTCCGAATTCTTTTGCGATCAAACGAAAAGCCGGATTACATACGCCAGCCATCGGCGCAAGTACGACCTGGTTTTTCATTTCAATGCCACCAATTTTAAGCACGGTATTTGTTCCACTCCTTTTGTAATTCTGTATAAATCAACGATTTAAGATCGATTAGTGTCTTTGTTGTAACATGACGAAAACGAAACGCTCCTACCTGCCCTGTAACTCCTCGATACTGATTGCCAGCACTCCAGCAATTCGATCCAGCTCTTGCTGTGATACCTTACGGTTTCCCCGCTCAATGGTTCCCAGAATGGCTAGCGAGATGCCTGTCTCGGCAGCAAGTTCGTGTTGTGTTAAACCTTTCAGCTTCCGGAATGCCCGGATTCGATTGGCCAATTGCATGTTTTCCAAAGCTGTATTCCATCCTTTCCATCCAGTACAGACAACGATGAGTGTACAAAGGTATACAAACCTGACTCCTCGCCCTGCGGTACGATATCCGAAAGCGGCACCAGCACAAAGGCCCGTTCACCCATACGGGGATGAGGCAATTGAAGCAATTCAGTATCTCGCGTCTCACCGTGCATCCAGAGCAGATCCAGATCAACGGTGCGCGGTCCCCAGCGAATATCACGAACACGGCCGAGTCGGTTCTCGATATCCAATAATTCCGTGAGCAACTGCTCCGGTGTCAGCATCGCCTGTACAGCGACTGCCATATTCAGAAACGCAGGCTGATCTACATATCCTACAGGTTCCGTCTCATATAGTGCAGAACAGCGCAGAACGGATATATGAGGGTGCTCATCCAGCAAAGACAATGCCTCAAGCAGCGTCTGTTCGCGGTCACCCAAATTGGCCCCTAAAGCAATATAAGCCTCTGAAGATTCAGAGGTCGAATGTGCAATCATGATCGGTTCTCACTTTCTTGTGCGGCGAAGCTCTACCGTTACGCCCTCAAAATGGATATCGAATGGCGGATGTGGCTTCGTCACCTTGACTGTCAATGCATTGATAATAGTATAAGTGTCCAGTAAAGAAGATGCAATATGTTCGCCCAAAGCTTCAATTAACTGGAATGATTTATTCTCAACAATCTGTTTTACCAGCCCATGGATCTCCGCGTAGTTGATCGTTTTGGTCAGATCATCGTTACGTCCAGCCTCGCTCAGGTCCATATCGATCTCCAGATCAATATAGTACCGCTGCCCAAGCTTCCGTTCTTCTGCAAAAACGCCATGATATCCGTAATACTCCATACGGTGCAACACCATTCTATCCATACGATCCGCCTGCCCTCTTTATATATTGAAATAGTTCTCTATTTGAAGATATCTTTTGCTTTACCTTTGAAAAACGTTGCACTTCTTCTGGACGGGTCACTCAGACCCGCCAGTATTATTTCCTCCGTAGACCCGGAGAAGTATATAACATAGCATCACACATGTCTGCCGTCCGCCGAATCGGCTTCACATCATGAACCCGGACCATTTGGCAGCCTTGGGCAATGCCGAACGCAACGGTCGCAGCCGTTCCTTCCAGCGCATCATCCGCACCGACATTCAAGATGTTTTGAATGAATCTTTTGCGTGAAGTGGCTAGCAGAACGGGATATCCCATTTCATTGAGCAAACCGAGCGATGACATGAGCTTCAGATTCTCTCCGAGATCCTTCACAAAACCAATGCCCGGGTCCAGAATAATCTGATCTGCTTTCACGCCAGCTTCCAGCGCAATCTGTATACTCTCCTGCACATCGCTGACGACATCACTTAGATAATTGGTGTAACTCCGATCCTGCCGATTATGCATCAGAATAATGGGACATTCCAGTTTTGCTGCTGTGCGAGCCATATCCGGGTCGGCCTTAGCACCCCACACATCATTAATGATATGGGCACCAGCCAGAATGGCCTGACGCGCAACTTCCGCCTTGTATGTATCTACGGATATTGGAATATGCGGGGCTTGCTGATGCAATGCTTCAATAACAGGAATAATCCGGCTAAGCTCTTCATCGGCGTTGACAACCTCTGATCCGGGTCGGGTAGACTCCCCACCGATATCAATCAGGTCAGCCCCGTCTTCCATCATCTGCTTGGCATGGGCAACCGCCCGCTCCACGTGGGTATAACGTCCACCATCCGAGAACGAATCAGGCGTGACGTTAAGAATGCCCATAATCTGTGTTCTTGCACCCAGCTTCAACTCCGCTGGCCCCCATGCATATTTCCGTTCATAGATGATCGGTGATAGTGTCATGAAGTATACCCCGCTTTCTGCCGGTACATACCCAGAAGGACTGCTGTAACTGGGCCTATATGTCCGTTGCTTATTGTCGTTTCTGCTCCGCCCTGATCCCGCAGAGTCGTAACCGGAACCAATTCTGCAACCGAGCCTGTTAGAAATATTTCATCTGCTTGAAGGAGGTCCTCCCACGTAGCTAGCGTTTCGATGCAGGCGAATTCTTGCTGCGAGGCAATCTCCATTACTACAGCTCTAGTGATGCCCGGCAGAATGCCGGTTGAGAGCGCTGGCGTGTAGAGTACTTTTTCCCGTATCCAAAATATATTGCTGACGATCCCTTCCGCTATATAACCATCCCGGGTTAATTGTAGCCCTTCTGCACCCTGCACATACTGCCCGTACTGGTTAAGCTCCCGTTTCGCCAGAATGCTGTTCATGTAATGTAGCGACTTGAACCGCACTTCTCCTTCGGGCGTGTTGCGAGGTGTAGACAAGCGTTGGAGCATTTTGCCACTCTCATATAAAGAAGGAGAGGGTTCAGGTAATGCTTTTGCCAGTACAATATGATTGGGCTTCGTATAGTCACCAGAAGGTAAGCCTAACGGCGCTTCCCCCGCTGATACCGTGTAACGCACGTAGGCATCCTGAAGTCCCCCTGCATGCATGAGACGTTGAATCCAATCCGTCACCTCTGCCGCGGTCGTTGTAAAAGGAATGCCCAGTTCCTCACACCCTGAAGCCATCCGCTCCAAATGCCGTTCCAGCAAATAAGGGGCGCCATGATACGTTCGAAACGTCTCAAACAATCCAAGTCCGTACAAAAAGCCGTGATCCGTTACAGGAACCACGGCCGCCGCCATATTGACCAACTCTCCGTTTATCGCGGCATATTGCATGTTATACCTTCACTTGTTGGGACAAGAAGTTGCGAAGCATCTGATGTCCGTGGTCTGTAATAATGGATTCCGGGTGGAATTGAACACCTTCAATCGCATATTCTTTGTGACGCAGACCCATAATCTCACCTTCAGCTGTCTCCGCTGTAATCTCCAGGCAGTCAGGCAAGCTGCTGCGCTCCACAATCAGGGAGTGATAACGGGTAGCTGTGAAGGGAGATGGCAATCCGGCAAATACCGATGTTCCATTGTGGTGCATCTCGGATGTTTTGCCGTGCATCATGCGCTCCGCACGAATGACATTGCCGCCAAACGCTTGTCCAATGGACTGATGACCCAGACAAACACCAAAGATCGGGATGCTTTCTTTGAAGTGATCAATGACTGCCAAACTAATACCCGCTTCATTCGGTGTACACGGGCCCGGAGAGATCAGAATATGATCAGGTGCCAGTGCCTCTATGCCTGCCAGATCAATCTCATCGTTGCGGCGAACTTCCACCGTCTCACCCAGTTCACCCAGATATTGAACCAGGTTGTACGTGAAGGAATCGTAATTATCGATAACCAGTATCATATGCCTGCTCCTCCTCATCTTCCGTCAACGCAAGTGACGGTTGCTTCATTTTAATTTATTTTAACAGCTTCCGTTCGTTCCGCTTGGTCTTGTTCGACAGCTCTGTTCGCTTCCGCTTCCTCGCTGTAGTTCACAGCTCTCATCATCGCTCTTGCCTTGTTGCGGCATTCCTTGTATTCCCGATATGGATCGGAATCAATGACAATCCCTGCACCAGCCTGTACATAGCCAATACCATCCTTGATGGCAAGCGTACGAATGACAATGTTCAATTCCATATTCCCACTGTAATCCATCCAACCGATGGAACCCGTATAAGGTCCACGCCGAATAGGCTCAAGCTCCTCGATAATCTCCATGGTACGGACTTTGGGCGCTCCTGTAATCGTTCCACCCGGGAATGTCGCAGCAATCACATCAAATGCCGATAACCCTTTGGCGAGCCTGCCTTCCACTTGGGAAACGAGATGCATGACATGGGAATACTTCTCGATGGTCATCAATTCAGGCACATGAACCGAACCGTAGGCTGCAATCCGCCCGATATCGTTACGTTCCAGATCGACCAGCATAATATGCTCCGCCCGTTCCTTCTCACTGCCCAGCAGTTCCTCCGCCATAGCCTTATCCTCTGCTTCGTCACGACCCCTTCTTCGGGTCCCTGCGATGGGACGTGCGCTGACTTTGCCATTCTCCACCTTCACCAGAAGTTCAGGAGATCCGCTTACCAGTTGAAAATCAGGACTGCGCAGCATACCCATATATGGTGATGGATTCACGAGACGCAGCCATTCATAAATATGCTCAGCGCTCGAATGAAGCCGTTTTTCCTGTCTCAAGGACAAGTTCACCTGGAACACATCACCCTGCCTGATATATTCCTGTACCGTGCGTACAGCTTGTTCAAAGTCATTCTGGGGAAAAGAGGTCTCCCATCCTTCGGATTCTCTTTCCGCATCTTCAGGCTGCGGGATGCGATTGACCCGCTTGTTGCGACGTTCCAGTGCCTGCTGCTGTTCCTCGGCCTGTGCGAATCCCATAATATGAAGCCAACGTTGCTGCATCGCTGTCGCTCGTGCTTCTGCCGCTGCATATAGGCTACGGATATCGGTTTCGTTCTGATTAGGCTGTATAGCCAGATGAACCATGCAGAAAAGCGCCTGCTGCTCATGGTCGTACGCCCATATTTCTTCAAAACGCATCCACCAATAATCCGGCAGAGACGGATTATCTTCAGCCAAAGCTGGAAGCTTCTCCAACGATCTCGCTATATCGTAGCTGAGATAACCTGCATATCCACCCCCAAAGTCTGGAGCTCCAGTAACCTTGGGTGCGCTGTAAGGGGCTGTCCATCTCTTCAATACATCAAGCGGCTTGCCACTGTCTGTCGAGGTGGTTCCCTGCGTCACATCATGAATAACCGCTTCTTGACCTTTACCAGAAATAACGGATACCGGGTCCAGCCCCAGAAATGTATATCTCCCGCCTTTGCCATTCTCCAGCACAATTGCGTATGGTGACGCCTGCTGCCAGGCTGCCTCCCACGATAACGGTAAACCGCCATGATACGGCCCCTCATCCGACTTCGTGATATAGGGCATCATGGTCCAGCCTTGTCCAGCCCACTCCAGCCAGTCGGCGTATGTTGTCATCAGGTGTGTCATTGCGGTGTGCCGCCCTCCATCTGTCGCTAGTTCTATTGTCTGATAGTATACTAAAGCGCCGCCCCTTTTAAAAGCATTACGCCAAAAATCCTCCGTACCCGTCATGCGGGCAGGGAGGATTAACTTTGACATTTGTAGGCTTAGGCTTCGAAGTTGTAGAGCGGTGTGCTGAGGTAACGTTCACCGTTACTTGGCACGATTACGACAACACGTTTGCCTGCACCCAGCTGTTTGGCAACCTGAAGACCTGCGCGGATCGCTGCACCGGAAGAGATCCCGGACAGGATGCCCTCTTCCTTCGCTACCTGACGAGCTGTCTCGAATGCATCATCATTCTCAATGTGAATGATCTCATCATAGATTTCCTGATCCAGAATCTCAGGGATGAAGTTGGCACCAATCCCCTGAATCTTATGAGGGCCCGGTTTGCCACCCGCCAGAATTGGCGAAGCTGCTGGCTCAACTGCAACAATTTTAACGCCAGGGAAAGCTTCTTTCAGCACTTCGCCTGTACCTGTGATTGTTCCGCCTGTACCAATTCCTGCAACGAAAGCATCCAACGTACCGCCCACGGATTGAATCGCGTCAACAATCTCAGGGCCAGTCGTTTCACGGTGGATCTTCACGTTGGCTTTATTTTTAAATTGCTCTGCCATGAAATAGGATGGGTTTTCCTTCAGCAATTCTTCGGCTTTCTTAACAGCACCATTCATACCTTCGGCTCCCGGTGTAAGCACAAGCTCAGCACCATACGCACGAAGCAAGTTGCGACGCTCCAAGCTCATCGTCTCAGGCATTACAATAACAGACTTGTAGCCTTTGGCTGCAGCCACCATCGCGAGTCCAATTCCCGTGTTACCACTTGTTGCTTCGATGATGGTATCACCTGGTTTCAGCTTGCCTTCTTTTTCCGCTTCTTCCACGATGCTAATTGCGATACGGTCTTTCACGCTTGAACCTGGATTCTGGTACTCCAGCTTCACGAGTATTTCAGCACTGCCTTCAGGTACAATACGATTCAGACGAACAAGCGGAGTACCTCCGATGAGTTCTGTTACGTTATTAACTACTTTAGCCATATGAATGCCCTCCTTAGTGGGATGAGTAATACTTAAGTCCTGTTACTTTATACTGTGCGGCCGATAGCCTCTGGATGCTATAGAAGAACTGCGGAAATCCTGTTGATCCTATCCCTTACTGCTAAGTTTTCTAGACAGGGCGGAGGTTTCCGAAAGTTTCTTTGTTCATAATTAAATCTTTTATATCCGAGTAAACGAGTGGGTATTTGATTGTTTTCATCTTATCAACGTTAACCCTTATTGTCAATATGAGTACTCAAAAAAAATACTCTGCCTTAGGCCCTAGGACCGCAGACAGAGTACTTTTATCAAGATGCAGCAGTACGAGACAATCCTTGCGAATGGAATTCAGGAGGCAGGAATCTCGGACAGGATCACGGCTTCATACTTGTTACGCAGCATTTGCTCTACCTGCGGTAACGGATCAGCCTGACTCAGAGCCAGCTGCATTCGAATTTCCTCACGAACTTCTTCAGCCGACTGCACTTGGCGTTCTTCTATATCATTGAGTCTGATAATCGCATAGCCTTCCTCTACTCGAACAGGACCGGCAATATCGTCAACATCCAGTTCCGCAGCGAGTTGAAGAATTTCTTCAGGCTGGAATGGATCATTCCGCTCAATCCATCCCAGCCTCCCACCAGCTTCACGAGAGAAGCTGTCTGTCGATAGCCTGCGAGCAGCTTCTTCAAAGTCTTCACCATTTTCCAACGCATCCAGTAAGGAATCCGCTTCCTCTTCTTCCTCTACTACGATGATGGACAAATCATATTTCTCAGGAGAAACGTAATCCTCACGGTGTTCGGTCCAGTAATGCTCAATATCTGCATCTTTGATCTGTATGCCGATCGTGGCGATTTTCTCAAGCAGCAGCCTATATCCGGCTTCCAACTCAAGCTCCTGTTTTGACAGGCCTAATTGGGACTTCATTTCGTCAAAATACGATTTTTCTGAATCGTACCCCTCCATCGCGGCAGCCAGTTCCCTTGCGATCTCTTGGGGAGTGACGATCAGCTTGCGTTCAATTGCCTCGGCATACACAGCTTTACGATTCAGCATTTGGAGTAACAACTCACTGCCGTAACGTTTTTTCAGCGCGTCGGTCCACTGCTTGTTCGTGATGACTTCCCCGTTGATTGTCGCTACGGTGCTTCCTTCTTCCGTATTGGCATCATGGGATGCATCTGTCTCATCTTTACCCTGTCTGAGACCATGCATGGCCATCACTGTACCCATGACCAGCATGCCCAGTGTCAAGACAATTACGGCCGTCCACAACCCTTTTTCCTGTCTCGTCATTCCGCATCCCGTCCCCGCATAGATCAGTTCTTGGCTTGCTCTAGGATGGTCTCAAGTTGTTCTTTGTTAAATTCATAAGCTTCATTACAGAATTGGCAGACCACTTCAGCCCGACCCTCTTCTTCAATTAGCTGTTCCATTTCGGATTGGCCCAAGCTGATCAGCGTCTTCTCTACCCGCTCACGTGAACATTCACAGCTAAAATGAATATCCAATCCTTCCATCACTTGTACATCTGGCAACAATCGGCGAAGTAACTCTTCCAATTCAAGTCCCTGCTCCAGTAACGTCGTCACTGGTGGCAACGTCCCAATGGCGTTTTCGATTGCTGTGATCTCTTGATCTGTCAATCCCGGCAACAGCTGCATAATGAATCCACCTGCGACAATAACGGAATTATCCGTATCGACGAGTACACCTACCCCTACAGCAGAAGGTGTCTGCTCCGATTGAGCAAAGTAGTACGTGAAGTCTTCGCCCAGTTCTCCTGAAATAATGGGCACACTGCCGCGGTATGGCTCTTTCAGCCCCAAATCCTTGGTTATGTTAATGAAGCCTTCCGTTCCAACCGCGCCTGCAACGTCCAGTTTTCCCACACTATTGCTTGGCAAATGTACATGCGGATTAGAAACATATCCACGTACTTCGCCTTTGGCATTGGCATCAGCTACAATCTGTCCAATGGGCCCATCACCGTTGACTTGTACCGTTAACTTCTCTTCGCCTTTGAGCATTGCACCCATAATGGCTGCTGTTGTAACCGTACGCCCCATGGCAGCTGTAGCCGTGGGAAACGTGTCGTGTCTTCTGCGTAGTTCCTCAACCAGTTCCGTAGTCTGGATAGCAAAGGCTCTTACCTTTCCATTCATTGCTGTACCACGAATTAACCGATCATGCTTGTTGTTGTTTTCCAAGTCATTCAGCCTCCTTTGGCGTATCGTCATAATAGTCGTAACACAGAAAAAACGGCACAACACTTAAGCTGTAATCTCAGCCCGCTGTATGCCGTCTCTAAGCTCACCTTTCCCGGTTCCGCTCATATATAATACGCAGCCCTTCAAGCGTAAGCAGCGGATCAACTTCCTCTATACTACGGGTTTCTTCTGCAATCAGTGTAGCGAGACCACCCGTTGCAATAACTCTGGGTCTGGCTCCCATTTCTTCGCGAATACGCTCTACAATACCATCTACCTGCCCTGCATAGCCAAATATAATGCCGGCTTGCATCGCATGAATAGTATTACGGCCAATCACCTTCTTGGGTTTCTCCAGCTCAATACGAGGCAGCTTGGATGCTCGCTCATAGAGCGCTTCGGTGGCAATGTGAATGCCAGGTACAATAGCTCCCCCCAGGTAATGACCTTTCTCGTCAATACAGTCAAAGGTCGTCGCAGTACCGAAATCGACCACGACGAGAGGGCCGCCATACTTCTCAACGGCTGCTACTGCATTAACAATACGATCTGCACCCACTTCACGCGGATTTTCGTATCGCAGGTTCAGGCCGGTTTTGATACCAGGCCCAACAAGTAACGGTTTTTTGCCTACATATTTCTCACACATCTCTTCGATTACATTCACCAGTGGCGGAACCACAGATGAGATGATTACACCTTCGATGTCGCTTGCCCTGATGCCGGACATATGAAATAAATTATAAATCAATACGCCGTATTCATCCACTGTTGACTGACGTGATGTACTCAGACGAAAGTGGTGCAGCAACTCCCGGCCTTGATATACGCCGAGCACCATATTGCTGTTCCCCACGTCTACAACTAGAATCAAAGAGGTTCACCCCTCTTTCTTTTCATTTAAATCCAGACTAATATCCAAGCTCTCAAAGGAATAGGTTAACCTGCCAACCGAAATTACATCCACACCACTCTCTGCAATACCACGAATGGTCTGAAGGGACACGTTACCGGATGCTTCAACCTTTACATGAGGAGCCTGTTCACGAATAAGTTCAACTGCTTCACGCATCCGCTCTGGATGCATGTTATCCAGCATAATGATATCTGCCCCGGCTTGCAAGGCTTCTCTCACCTGCTCCAGATTTTCAGTCTCCACTTCAATCGTCATCGTGTGTGGAATAACGGTTCGCGCACGCTGTACCGCCTCGGTGATTCCGCCTGCACCCTTGATGTGGTTATCCTTAATCATAACAGCATCGTACAGTCCAAATCTATGATTCGCTCCGCCACCCACGCGCACTGCGTATTTCTCAAGTAATCGGTGACCCGGCGTTGTCTTACGTGTATCCACGAGTCTGGTCTCAAGACCATCCAGCACATCCACGTAGGCACGCGTACGCGTAGCTATTCCGGACATACGTTGCAGCAAGTTAAGTGCCAGTCGTTCCCCCGTAAGCAGTGAATGTGTACTTCCCTCTACCTCGGCCAAAATCGTGCCATGGGTAACCTTGTCTCCGTCTGTTACCTTCGGTGTAAATACAAGATCAGGATCGACGACCTGAAATACGAGTTCGGCTACGGTCATGCCTGCTATAATGCCATTGTCCTTGGCATGTATAATGGCCTTGGATTGATTGCCTGCTGGAATCGTCACACTCGTTGTAACGTCACCTGCACCGACATCTTCACGAAGCCAGTTTTTGATTGATTCGATAAGCCCATCATTATATCCATTTCGTATCATGACATCAATTCCTCCACAATCGCTTGTTCTCGCTGCTGCAGACTATGCTTCTGCCAGACGACATCATCACGTGCCGGGAAATCCTCACGGTAGTGGGCCCCCCGACTCTCCTCGCGGTGCAATGCTCCGCTGGTAACTAACCAGGCACAGGTCAGAAGGTTGGCGTACTCTAACTCTTCCTTATGGGTGAGTGTCTGATCAAAAAACTGCAATTCCTGGTGCAGCTTGTCCATGGCCTTCTCCAGATTCTCACCATTCCGGCGCAAGCCTACCTGACGAACCATCATTTTCTGTAGTCGTAAGCGTCTTTCGGATATCGGTCTTTGCTCTACCATGATTTTGCTCATCTTGCTACTCATGTTCACAGAAGAAGACGTATTCCCTCTTAATGAACCAAGCGGAGGAAGAGATTGAATGCGATCTACAATTCTCCGGCCAAATACAATTGCTTCAGACAAAGAGTTGCTTGCCAGACGGTTAGCTCCATGCACTCCTGTAGACGATACCTCTCCACAAGCAAATAACCGGGAGATGCTGCTCTCTCCACTTAGGTCCGTTTTCACTCCGCCCATCATGTAATGGGCAGCAGGTGCAACGGGAATCCAATCCGTTGTCATGTCTAATCCATAACGCATACAAGTCTCATATATGGTAGGGAACCGATGCTTGATCATCTCTGGCTGTTCATGCGTAATATCCAGGTACACAAAGGTGCTGTTGGTCGACTCCATCTCACTAACAATCGCCCGTGCCACGATATCGCGTGGTGCCAGTTCAAGCTGAGCATGATATCGATCCATGAAGCGTTCACCCTTCACATTGCGCAAAAATGCTCCCTCACCGCGCACGGCTTCTGACACAAGGAAACGTGGTGCCCCCGGGTAACAAAGAGAGGTAGGGTGAAATTGAATAAATTCCATGTCACGAACGATAGCCCCAGCTCGATAGGCCATTGCTACACCATCGGCAGTAGCTACATCCGGATTCGTCGTATATCGGTACAGTTGTCCTGCCCCACCAGAGCAGAGAACCGTTGCCTGTGCCTTCACGAAAACTTGCGATCCATCGTCCTTCTGAATCAGAGCTCCGATGCACTCCCCTCGATCTCGATCCGTAATTAGGTCAATCACAAAATGCTCATCCCATACTTCAATTCCGGGATGTTCATTCACTTCGACTGCAAGCGCACGTACAATCTCATATCCCGTTGCATCCCCGTTGGCATGCAAAATACGGCGGTGGCTATGCGCACCTTCCTGCGTCAACGCCAACTCGCCGTTCTCCAGGTCAAACAACGTACCTAAACGAATCAGTTCCTTCACACCGTCCGGCCCCTCATTCACCAATACCTCTACTGCCTCGGAGCGGCATAAGCCCGCTCCTGCAACAAGTGTGTCCTGCAAGTGATAAGCAGGTGAATCATCTTCAGCAATAACCGCAGCGATGCCTCCCTGCGCATACCGGGTGTTACTTTCAAGTAATGACTTCTTCGTAATCATTAATACACGTTGTTGTTCACTTGCTTTAATAGCGGTAAACAAACCAGCAATCCCTGAGCCTATAACCAGTACATCCGTCTCTACTGTGGGTAGCGCAGATAGATCAAAATCAACTAAATATTGCGGTATCATGTTATTCACCTGTCTTGGAGCAAGAGTAGCGCATCCTACTTCACCAATAACATACGCTCTAGTGATTCTCTGGCTTTGTCGGCAACGGCCGGTGGCACATAGATCTGCGGCTTCATCGTTTCCAGGCATTTAACCAGTTTCTTCAAGTTGTTGACCTTCATGTTAGGACATACGAGGAACTTGGTAGCAAAATGAAACTGTTTATCCGGACTATCCAAACGAAGTTGATATCCTGTACCATCTTCCGTACCTACGATAAATTCCTTCGCTGATGAATTTTTGCAATACTCCAAGATGGCTGTTGTACTGCCTACAAAATCACCCATCTCTACAACCTCAGGACGGCACTCCGGATGGACAACAAACTCTGCATTCGGATGCTTGGCTCTCATCTCCACCACATCTTTGACTGTGAGCATATCATGAGTGTTGCAATAACCTTCCCAGATAATCATTTTCTTGTCTGTATGCTGCTGCACATAGTGTCCCAAGTTTTTATCCGGTACCCAGATAATTTCGTCGGAATCTACCGATTGAATAACCCGAACTGCATTCGCAGATGTACAACAGATGTCGGTCTCTGCCTTGATCTCAGCCGAGGAGTTGATATAAGTGACAACCTTGGCATTAGGGTGTTGTGCCTTCAATTTGCGTAGTCCATCCACATTCACCATATCTGCCATTGGGCAACCCGCACGTTCATCCGGGATAATAACTGTTTTGTTCGGCGCCAGAATCTTAGCGCTTTCACCCATAAAGTGAACACCACAGAAAACGATCACATCTGCATCAGTTTGTGCTGCCTTCTGGGCTAATAGAAATGAATCTCCACGGAAGTCAGCAACCTCCTGTACCTCGTCACGTTGATAATAATGGGCAAGAATAATGGCATTACGTTCCTTCTTCAATTCCATCAGCCGCTCACGCAGTTCGCGGTTCATCTCAGCCTTGCGCTCTAAAGCCAGAGCTTCCACCTGTGATCCTCTCCTTTATCGGGACAGCGTCATGCGCTGTTTCGTAGAGCCAACCTAGTCGTTATCTTCGCTTGAGAAACGAATCACAAGCGGTTTAACAACTAATTTACACAACGTTCACGACTCTGTCAATAAATGAAAAAGGCTCAGAACAACGCCGTAACCACCCGTTTGCTAACTGGTTCGCCATCTAACTCCCGTTTATCTTTATCTATCCTCTTTTAAAATAATGGACAAAAAAAGAGAGCCCGAGGGCTCTCTTGATTTCACCTGCTAGCATAGCCAGATGTATTATGCATTAAGACGTTGGCTTCGTTCCGCCATCATCCGGGTTATTGTTATTACCCTTTTCCAGATTCGGAGCTTCGTTCGGAATATCTCCGGCTAGTGGCTCAGGCGTTCCATCTTTACCTTGAATACGGACACGCACATCACCGATGTTGTCGATGATTGGCTCTCCGCCTTCAGTTGGCGTACCTTCACCATCATTGTCATTCTCTGCTTTTGGAGTCAAAGAACCTGTTTCGATCAATTGTTTGATCTGATCCATTTCCAAAGTCTCAACCTCAAGCAAAGTTTGAGCGATCAGGTGCATCTCTTTTGAATGTTTAACAAGCAAGTCCTTACACTTCTCATAACAGTCATTGATAAAGCGTTGCATTTCCTGATCAATCTCATAAGCAATGGAATCCGAGTAATTCTGTTCATGACCGATATCCCGACCAAGGAATACCTGTCCTTGTGAACTTCCGAATTGCATAGGTCCCAATTTCTCACTCATACCGTACTCCATAACCATGCTGCGAACAATACCTGTCGCTTGCTGGAAGTCACTGTATGCACCAGTACCAATTTCTCCGATGAACAATTCTTCAGCTACACGACCCCCGAGAAGTCCGGTTACTTTATCCAGCAATTCCTGCTTGGTAACCAGCATACGGTCTTCTTTTGGCAACATGATTACATATCCACCCGCACGTCCGCGCGGAATAATGGTCACTTTATGTACCATATCAGCATGTTCGAGGAAGTATCCTACGATGGTATGACCTGCTTCATGATAAGCAACGATTCGTTTCTCACGGTCACTGATGACACGGCTTTTCTTCTCCGTACCAACGATAACACGGTCAATCGCTTCGTCAACTTCCTTCATGGAAATATCTTTACGGTTACGACGTGCTGCAAGCAATGCCGCTTCGTTCAAGAGATTTTCCAAATCTGCACCAGAGAAGCCTGTTGTACGTTTCGCGATAATATCCATCTTCACATCTTTAGTCAGTGGTTTATTACGGGAATGTACTTTCAGAACAGCTTCACGACCTCTTACATCAGGGCGGTCAACCGTAATTTGACGGTCAAAACGTCCTGGACGCAGCAAGGCAGGGTCCAAAATATCTGCACGGTTCGTTGCGGCTATGATGATAATGCCTTCGTTAACTCCGAATCCGTCCATCTCAACGAGCAACTGGTTGAGTGTCTGTTCACGTTCATCGTGACCACCACCGAGACCAGCACCACGCTGACGTCCTACAGCATCAATCTCATCGATAAAGATGATACATGGGGCATTTTTCTTCGCATTTTCGAACAAATCACGTACACGTGATGCACCGACACCGACAAACATTTCCACGAAGTCGGAACCTGAAATAGTGAAGAATGGTACACCCGCTTCACCGGCTACGGCACGAGCGAGCAATGTTTTACCGGTACCTGGAGGCCCTACGAGCAATACGCCCTTAGGAATCCGTGCACCTACCGCTGCGAATTTACGAGGGTCCTTGAGGAAGTCTACAACCTCAACAAGTTCCTGTTTCTCTTCGTCAGCACCCGCAACATCTTCAAATGTAACCCGCTTCTTCTCTTCGTTGTAGAGACGAGCACGGCTTTTACCAAAGTTCATTACTTTACCGCCGCCGCCTTGAGCCTGATTAAACAGGAAGAAGAACAGCAGGAACATAATGATCAAAGGAATAAAGGAAGTCAGCAACGTCAACCAGATGCTGTCACCTTTCATTGGCTCCTGATGATATTGGAAATTGTTAGTTTCACTTGCAGCTACAAGTTCACTAATTGCCTCATCCGTAGGAGGAATATACGTTGAGAAATTTTCTGATTTGGCGCCATCGGGTGCCTTCTTGTATTGACCGGTCACGAGATACGTTTGACCGTTGAATTGAACCGTCAATTCAGAGACATTGTTGGCTTTGATCGCTGCACGCAACTGATCATATCTAGGATTATCGGTGGCTTCGCCGCCATTGCTGACGAACTGGACTATCCCCACCACAACTAAAAAAAGAATCAAATAAAAACCAGAATTCCGGATGAACCGATTCATCCCCTACCTCCTCTCGAGACACTTTAATTATTTTAACATAGCCCGACATGGCTTCTCAACAGAAGCCAAGAACAGCTCAAGGCTTGGGTCGGGCAGGATATTAGCTACTATAGACTTCCGGCTTCAAAATCCCGATATAGGGCAGGTTCCGGTACTTCTCCGCAAAATCCAAACCGTAACCAACGATGAACGCGTCAGGAATGTCAAAGCCTGTGTAATGAGCTTCCAACTCCACTTTACGGCCTGAAGGCTTGTCGAACAGCGTAACCACACGCACCGATTCGGCACCACGGTTTTGCAGCAGTTCAATCAGATAACTGAGTGTAAGTCCACTGTCGATAATATCTTCGACAATCAGAACTTCCCGTCCTTCAACGGAGACATCCAGATCCTTAATGATTTTGACAACACCTGATGACTTGGTGGAAGCGCCATAACTGGATACCGCCATAAAATCCATTTCAACAGGTACCGTTATGTTTTTAACCAAATCAGCCATAAATATAAACGCACCCTTGAGCACACAAATGACCAAAGGATTGCGGTTTGCATATTCGGCACTTAGTGTTGCGCCTAATTCCTTGACTTTACTCTGAATTTCTTCTTCACTGATCAATACTTCCTGAATGTCGTTCTGCAACTGTGCGAACCTCCTAAGTTATACTATGAAAGCCTTACCTGAACCATAACCACTACCCCTGAATCGCTGAATCGCCTACAGTCATGTACAGGATTGCGGAAGTGCCCTCCCTGACAGGAGCCACATTGGACCGTCGAACACCCGGTAACCAGATGATATGACCTGCTCCATCACATACCACAGGAATACGTGGACGGACAGATGGGGGGATTTTCTCATCGATGAAAATATTTTTCACCTTTTTGCTTCCGTTTAATCCCATTACTTTCATGGTATCTCCAGGTAACCGTGAACGCACAACCAGCGGCATAAGCAGTTGATCCGCATCAAACGCGGCTTGATCCGCCGATTCTGGTACATGATAGTCCTCGGGACTCACCGGCATCAACCGAATATACCGGTTAATCTCGGTGAGTGAAAGCTCATAAGTTCCACTCCATTGCGCAAGACGATACTCGTAAGATTGATCCTGTACGTCCGTCCGTATGCCAAAAGAAATCAGATTATACTCCCGAGTGCAGGCGAGTGTCTGTCCTATATCCAGGCTCCAGGTCGTCACATGGGTCTCCATGACCTTGCGACGAATGGTTTCTATACGGGTAAAGTCGACAAAATCACTGTCCAAAGGCAGATAATTCAATATTAGTTTAATCAACCTTCGTTGTAAAGCGACATGTAACTTCAAGAAGGAAGGCACCTCAAAGGTTTGCCTTCCGCCGTTCACCTGCACTAGACACCTGTATGTGTCATATGCACTCTGCTCCATGAAATCGTCTTCATCACCCACAATTTCGGCAAGCCGATTCAATGACGGCGTAAGTTGTCCATTATACTGCCCCAAAAAAGGAAGCACATCCAAGCGAATGGCATTACGCCGATATTTACGCAGGGAATTGCTCTCATCATTGAAATACTTAAAACCCTGGGTATTACAAGCTTCTACAAGGTCTGTCTTGTTTATACGAAGGCATGGACGAATAAGTTCCACATTTTTTTCACGTCTTTTAAACTTCATTCCTGCGAGTCCCGACAAGCCGGTTCCACGAAGCAAATGAAGCATGACCGTCTCTGCCTGATCATCCGCATGATGTGCCAAAGCGATGCTTGCCGCATTATATTTGGCAGCCACTTCGTGCAGAAAGGCATATCGCTTGTTGCGGGCCGCTTCCTGTGGTCCTTGACCCGTCAGCTCCATATATGAAGGAACATCGGCCTTGATCCATTCAAAAGTAATCCCAAGCTGCTGTGCCAGTTCCATCATTTTCTCCGCTTCATCATCAGATTCACTTCGGAAGCCATGATGCACGTGGGCACAGATCAATTCAAGTGGCACATGCTGCTTGCTGATCTCATGCATGATATGCAAAAAAGCCACCGAGTCCGGCCCGCCCGATACTGCGACGACAATCCGATCCCCGGGAACCCATAACTGATGCTCTTCCGCTGCATCCAGCACGTTATTCACCAGCATGTTCCAGCGTAAAGCCTCCATACCTGTTCCTCATTCCTTGCGTTATGTATATGCACCCTTACCGATCAGAAACGTAGTGCATAGATGAGCACCCCAATAAGTAGTATCACAGATACAGCAAATGCGTTCTTGAGCCAGCGCGGCGTTGTACTTTTGGAACGACGGCGAAGAGGCGTGGGGCGTGCCATCATTTCCTTCCATCCTTGTGCCGCATGGCCTGCATCACGAAACTGACCTCGTAAGGCCTGGATTGTCCAATTCCGAAAAGGACCCAGTCGTTCACTACGTTCCACCAGCGCTACGAGCTGATTCACACTTCGCAGTTGCGGTAACCCTTCTGCTGCCAATGCCTTGAGTGCGTCTGCTTCAAGTACATGAATCAACAATAATGCAAAAGCAAATACATCATAGGTACCGTCTGCTGTTCGGCTACCTGCATTCCAGAACCCCCGATCATACCATTCGGTGAACTGCTTGACGCTTCGACCAATGGACGTAACTCCGCCGTAGTCGATCAATTCCACATGCCCATAATCAGATACCAGCACATTCTGAGGCTTGAGATCACCGAACACCCATCCCGCCTGATGCAACTGTGCCAGCTTCTGTAAGAGTCTAAGTCCAACCAGCAGTGTCCAGTCTGTCCCCTGACGCCGAATGAAGTGATGAAGAGCCTCACCTCGAACGTAACGCATCACATAAAAGGGAATATCCCGGCCACGAACGGCATAATCATCCACATCTTTAAGATAGGAAGGAATGCCGCTCTGCCGAAGGGCCTCATGATTACGCTGTAGTTGAAAAGATTTGAGCACATTGACTTCCGATTGCAGATCTACCGGATCAAATCCCATTTTAAGCGCGTAGTGTTTGCCATTTTCACCCCGTTGGACAAGAAAAACGATGCCATTGGCTCCTTTGCCCAGTAGCTTCCGAATCGTGTAACGACTGCGATTCCATTTCCCTGTAACCACTGTTCCTGGCGGGAAAGAGGCGTCAGACAACGTTGTCACCGAGCATCCCTTCTCTTTCAATGCGATAGTTCCCTTCTATTTCCTGCTGTTTCTCCAGTGTACCATAACGGTAAAAATCAATCACCTTCTGAATTGCAGGGCCTGTCGGCGTTGCACCCTTCATCTGCAATCGTCCAAACAGGGACCGAACACGGCCTGGATCCGTTGTCCAGTCAATATCCATTACCGCATCTTCGCCACTGTGTCGTCCCGGAAAATGAAATACCGAAAGCTTGCTCTGACCTATACGCGCCTGCAAACTTAGCATTAAATCGCGAATGCCTTCTTCTACTGCTGCCAGTTTGGGCTTCATGCTGGCACTAACGTCAATCAGCAATATAACCTGTAACGCTGTAGTTTCAGCCATATCATCCATCACTTCCACGACCCGGGCGCGTTGTGCGGGTTCCAGATCGGTTACCGTTTTGGGCTCCTTCTCTCCCAAAATTTGTGTTAACTCTCTATTAACCGCCTGCTGAATCGTCTGAACCACCGTTTTCCTTGTCATCATCTGCATGGTATGGGCAAGCTGACGTGTACCTACAATTTGGCTGATTCCACCTCCGGCTCTGGCAATGTCCTCAATCTCCCGGCTACCCAGCTCACCAATGGTTCCATAATCAATCACGCCAACCACATTAACCGTAATCCCTTCTTCCTGCGCTTCGGCCGCTGCCAGCACCGGACTTGGTCCTACATTGGAACAACCGTCGGTGATCAACAAGATTTGCTTCATCCGATATCCCTCCGTTATTCGTTACTCTCCAACTCTATGACTAGCATTGCCAGAATGAAGAGACTTCAAACAGAAGAAATGCAATTAACTGACGGTCCGTGGACGCTCCATCCGGTTGATGCCAGGCACACGCAGTGTGGCCCATTCAGGGCGGAAATGCTCTACTTTTCCAACAACGACAGTCATATCATCCAAAATTTCATGTTGCTGATATCTTATGACACTCTCAAGCAGGCAATCGGCCAACTCTTGTGGATCATCTGTATCAATCTCTTGAATGAGCCGTTTCATCCATAACTCTTTGTTCACCGCATACCCCGGTGCATCATAGATGCCATCCGTCATCATAATGAGTATATCACCAGGTTGAAGCTGTACCGTTACCAGATCTACTTCAATATCCTTAATAATACCGATCGGCAAATTACTGGCTGAAACTTGAATAACCTCCTGTCCTCGTTTGATAAAGCTTGGCGTTGAGCCAATTTTCATAAATGTTGTCTCTGCCGTATATTCATCGATCAGTGCCATATCCACTGTCGCATACATCTCTTCAGGTGAGCGCAGCATCAGGACGGAGTTCACGGATTTGATCGCCAGCTTCTCATCCATGCCGGACTGTAGTAACTGTTCCAGTATATTTAGAGCTGCACTGCTCTCCATGCGTGCCCGTTCTCCATTGCCCATTCCATCACTAAGCGCCACCGCGAACGTGCCATTGCCTAACTCAACCGTGCTGAAGCTGTCACCTGACATCACATCTCCCCCTTTGGCAGCAGCAGCAACACCTGTGGTAACCTCGAAGGTTTTGGCTGAACCAAACGTGACAGTCGCCAGTCCCTGACGAGGGTCGGTCATGGTCTCATGCAAGACGGCAATATGCTCGTCCAATACATCCGAGATCAGCGGAGCTATCATTTTCCGGCACTCATCGAATCCCCGTGTATACGCATGTACAATCTCAATTTCCACATTACCCGCTTCCAGATTGATAATCTCAATGGAATGAATGGACAGGCCCAGTGACTCTAACGCGTCCCTGATCTGCTCCTCTTGCTGCACCATCTCCTCACTTTCCCGTTGAATTTCTTTTGCCAGGTCCTCCATAACCTGAGATACACCAGACAATTGCTCCGCAACGAGCTGTCGACTATCGATAATCTGACGCTTCCATTGCATGTTATGTTGATGCAACCCATACTGGGCACGCATGACTTCAAGGACCTCTTCCGGTTTCGCACACACCCTGTTCCATTCTACTGGAATCTGCTTGCCTGATATCTCCGGGTTCCCCTCAATCGTACTCATCACGTCCGTCATATATTTGTAGGTTTGAATAAACTTTGCATCCCAGCATTGCGTACGCTTGAAGCAGCTTGCACATGTGCCCTCGGCAACCGCATTCATGAAATGATCCATTCCACCTTCTTTTTGTACCGGCTCCCCCGCACCGGACATCTGATCAAAGCTGCGTGATAATTGACGGAATACCTGCGAGAACCGGGTTACCCGCTCTGCCGTGATATCCCGTATCCGTTTGGCATACTCATGCTGGGATTTCGTATGATCCTGCGTACCTGGGACATACTTGGATATCGCCGTCAGCAAGCTCTTAGGTGTCAACATAAACAGAACGATAGCTGCACACGTCTCCCATAATGAGTTCATCACATCACCTGGACCGCCCAAGTAGATGGATAGAATGGACGAACCCAGCAGCATGCCCAGTGCAACTGCCGCACGTTTGCCCTCTCGAAGCATACCCGCCAGCATGCCGGCAAAAGCAAGCAGGCTCATCTGATACACCGCTGACATGTCAGCCAGACTCAGAATCAAGCCGGTAATCACCCCAACCGAGGCTCCGAGGGGGGCTCCGCCCACCAACGCAAAGATCAGAATGAGATAACGGGAGAGCATATGCTCAACGGACAAGGACTGAATTGTCCAACCCACGGCTCCCGTCATAACGGAAGCGAGCAATATGATCAGGCAAAGGATCTCCTCGTTCTTTAGGTTGAACTTTTTTTTGCGGTAGGTGAAGATCGGTATGGCTTGTATAAAAACAAGGGTGAGCACGAAGCTTAATACCGAATCCATCGTGAGCATCAGCATGGCGTACCAGCTGAAGGATGGTCCAATCACGACGGCGAATAACTTGACCATAAATGTAGTCGTAAAAACCATCGTCGGCGCATAAGATAATTCAGCACGATCATATGACTCCAGTCCCCGGAAGAGCAGATAGAAGATGGCGATCTCCGATGCGACAATGAGAGGTACTGGAAACGGTGCAAAGAGACTGCCTGCGAGTAGAGCAGCTCCTACCGGTATGATGTAATCCCTGCGCATGAATGCAATCACGGCGAAGTAGGCTATGGCAAAGGGCGATAATTCATTCAGAATCATGGCCTTTCCGAGCAGGAACCCCATAAACGTAAGCAGCAGTACCCATTTGCGGGAAGCAACCATTTGGACAGCCTTGCGGGAGCCAAGCCATTGTTTCAGACGTACCGACAGCTCCTCCCGAGCTTCTGTACCTCCTTTGCCTGCTTTCATTCCCGGAAATTGAATGACATTCCACTTTTCCATCATCCTCAAGGCACCCCATTCGATTAATTTGAATTTTCGTGTTTCGTTCTCGATGGTTCTGATTATAGATAGATTAGAAGACGTAGTTTGTCAGAATAGGTGGGCAGGGCCCAAAAAGTTTACGACAAAAGAAACGAGCCTGGCGCGGTGGTGCGAAACCCCCGGCCTTATTGTGGTTTTAATCATTCTCCTACTTGATTCCGACAAGGGGAATGTCTGATTTTGAACCGGAGTTAGTATGTCCTCGCCATCATTTGAGCAGGATAGCTGTGGAATGCCACGGAAACCTGTCGGTAAAAAATGGTAGACGACAAATGTTCTTATCGTTCCATTTTGTTGTGCAGAAAAACTGGGGATATGGAGCTTCACCTTACAAAAAAAGCTAATCCACCGCTCACCGGCAAGAGTAAACACAAAAAAACCGTTAGCCCATGGGCTAACGGTTTTACTTATATGTTTAGATCAGGTTGAGGTTGAGACAGATTACACACGCTTGGCTCCGCGGCCTCCGCGTTTGCCTTCTGTGTTCTTCTTAAGCGAAGAGATCCGCTCTTCACTATCTTTCAGGAAGCGTGACATTTTATCCTCAAATGAAGGTTTGCCTGCTGCGGGCTTGAAAGAACGGCCTCCACGGTCACCACGGTTAAATCCACCGCCGCCGCCACCACGACCTTGGCCACCACTTGGGCCTCCGCCGCTGAATCGTTCGCGATCTCCTCCACTGCGTTCCGGTCTAGGAGCTCTCGGGGGTCTGGATTGTGTTTGTTGCTCAACCGGTTTGTCAACAGCTTGCTTAATGGAAAGTCCGATCTTGCCATCCTTGTCAACGTTGATAACCTTCACTGTAACGAGGTCATTCAGCTTCAGGTGGTCGTTGACATCTTTGACGTAATTGTCGGCGATTTCCGAGATGTGAACGAGACCCGTGACACCTCCTGACAGATCCACAAATGCTCCAAAATGCGTGATTCCTGTCACCTTGCCCTCTAACTTGGTGCCCACTTCAATTGCCATAGAATAAAATGATCCTCCCTTAAAAATATACAACCCGATTTTTTGAATGCCAAAATCAATGCTGCGCTAATGTAATTATACCTTATGCCGTAAACCAAGGTCAACTGAACACTACCCCATCAGAGAGCCTATTTTTTCCGGTTTAACGGCTTCAGACACACGGATAACAAACCTAGCTCGGTAATGGACCGAATTCCATCAGTTCCCTGACTCTTCAACCTGGATCGGCGTTTCCTCAGGAAGATAATATCCTTTTTTTCGTGCCAGCTGTCCTATGTATTCTGGGTCATTCAACCGGCTGACTTCGTACTTCAACTGCTCCAGCTTCTTCAACGTATCTTCCTTTGAAGCTTGCTGAGTAGCCAGATGAGAACTCTTGTCCGAAATTTGTGCATTCTGCACAAGGAATGTATATCCTGCCCATACTACAAATACAATCATAAACGTCATCCAAAGCATGAGGCGCCTTCGTGCACCGGTAGATTTTCCTTGATTAGTTGGAGCCTTAGATCTGCCCACAGGTGTTTTACCCATTATCGGACCTCCTTAAAACCAGCGTTTCCACATCGCTGCAATTCTTGTACCCACACGGATCATCCAATGCGGCGTTACCCAATGTCTCAGGAGCGGCCTAAACATCCAGCGGAATAACTTGCCGAAAGGTACCAAACATTGCAGCACCAGCTTGCCCAGGAATATTAGTATCGCAATTACAAAACCTAATAATACGCGAATCAACTTATAGATTCCTTTAGCCGGCATAACGATCAGGATGTTAAGGATATGTCCACACCAATGAATCAGCGTTCTTGCGAGTTTAATTAACATTACCACAAAACGCTGGGTTGTAACACTTAAAAGCCAAAAATAGAAGCAAACCCCTATAATCAGCCCCAAAAAGACATAAAACCGCAACTGTCCGTGGTTTCCGGCATATAGCATCCGAAAAACGAACAGCGCGGAAGCAACCCAGTACAACAGATCTAGCGTGTGGATGCTCCATCTCGGAAACCGCAGCTGTCCGGACAGTACCCGGTAACTGTCATAGGCCATCCCCATCACGACCCCCGAAATAAGCATCCACATCAATGTGATCCATTGAGTATCCGGACTCATCGGAACATCTTGCCAAACAGGCCTTTACTGTTTTTGGACTGGGAACCGGGGTCCAGATATTGGAGCGAACTTACTGTACCTTCAATAGATAACAGACCTTCCTCCAGGCTTAGGTTTTTGATATGTAAATTGTGCCCCCGGATGGTCAGATGCCCAAGTTCAGTCTGCAGCAAAAATTCCTCACTGTCGAAGCTCTCCACATTGGAGACACCCGTCAGATCCAGCAGTTTCCGATTCTGCATGCTCAGATGATGCTGTTTGGCCTTACCGTGCTCAACCATGGCATGTACCCCTCCTTCATACACCTAGCTTATGGATGTGGAGGTTGGAATAGAACCTGTGTTGCTGAACAAATAACCCGCTGTCTAGTGAAAACAAAAACGCCCTTCCCAGTTACAGGAGGACGTTTCGATTCAACTTGCATTGAATGAACATACAATCATATCAGGTGTACTGTTACCAGTTCATCCCGTTATCCTTGGCGATCGGCTCTTCCTTAACCAAGGTATAGAGGCTGCTCGCCTCATCCTTCTTGGTGCTCTCGGCAATTCGTTCCACCTTCACGGTGACCAGTTTCTGACCGAACTGAACCGTCAGCTCATCGCCTACCTTAACAGCGGCGCTGGGCTTCGCTTCACGTCCGTTCACCAGAACACGTCCTTGTTCAGAGACGTCCTTGGCCACAGTACGGCGTTTAATTAATCGGGAGACCTTCAGGAATTTATCAAGACGCATTATTTTACGGCTTCTTTAAGTTTGTTACCTGCTTTGAATGCAGGAACAGTGGACTCAGGAATCACGATCTCATTCCCTGTTTGTGGGTTACGTCCGGTACGACCGGAACGTTTGCGGGTCTCAAAAGTGCCAAAGCCGATCAATTGTACTTTGTCTCCGCTGGCAAGCGCATCTGTAATTTCTCCCAAAAAGCCGTTCAATACGGACTCAACGTCTTTTTTAGTCAAACCACTTTTGGTTGAAATGTTGTTAATCAGATCTGTTTTGTTCATTTTTAAAAGCCTCCCAAATTGAAAAAAAAGTATCTGCGATCCTGAGCAATAGGTTATTGCCGCTGGTTTCGCGTTAGGTTACTACACATGTATTCTGGCTTGGTATCTGAAATCCTGCCTTGGTCCGCGACTTTTTTTTAGCTTTTTGTCGATGGTCCGCAGGCAACAGTCTAAGACCAGTACCCGAAACCATCTGTTGCTAAACACCAACCCCAGTTTACACAGATGAACACATGTTCGTATTATCATAACACACTGCATAGCATGAATGGAATAAGGTTATCCGGCTTTTCCCAGAAAATTGAACCTGTTATAATCCTGCCTTCTTCGCATCCTGCCAGAATTGCTCCATCTCTTCTACATTACTATCTGCTGGCGTTCTCCCCTGTTCACGCAGACGCTCCTCGATGTACTGGAACCGTCCAACGAACTTGCGGTTTGTCGCAGCGAGTGCCTCTTCCGGGTCTGTATCGATGAATCTTGCGACGTTCGCGGCTGCGAATAATAAATCACCCAGTTCGAGCTTCCGTTCTTCCGCAGACTGACCTTGTTGCACCGCTTCTTTCAACTCCGCCAATTCTTCCTCGATCTTGGCAAACACACCTTCAACATCATCCCAATCAAAGCCCACTTTGGCTGCTTTCTTCTGTAGCTTGTATCCCTTCATCAATGCAGGCAAATCACGCGGTATGCCGTCCAGCACGGAAACCTTCTCCTGATCCTGGCCCTTGCGCTTCTTCTCCTCTGCCTTCATCTGTTCCCAGTTCTGAAGAGCTTCATTCGCATCTTCGGCCTGATGATCACCAAAAACGTGTGGATGACGGAAAATCAGCTTATCGTTCAAGCCTTCGATGACATCATACACATTAAATGTGCCAACCTCTTCTTCCATCTGGGAATGCAATAAAATCTGCAGCAGCAGATCACCCAGCTCTTCTTTCATATGGTCGGGGTCATCCTCATCGATTGTCTCAATGACTTCATAGGTCTCTTCAATCAGGTTTTTGCGAATGGACTGATGTGTCTGTTCCTGATCCCATGGACAGCCACCCGGACTGCGAAGAATATTGACGATCTCATGCAAACGCGCAAAGGAACGGCGACGCAGGGCATCATCGGTGTTCTTCGGTACATAGATCAGTGACAGATTGCCGTAACCTTCGATCCGGTCCAGTTCGTGCAAAGGAATCTTGTGAATGACCTCCTGGCCCTGTACGCCCAACGCGTGACCAACAAATACCGGATAATCATCCGGGTAAACCTCCATCAGGCATAGCTTCACATCCGAAGCAGTGAACACATCGTAGACTTGTCCAATCAATGTATGTAGCTGTGGTTGTACCAATTCCGTGTTCAGGCTGCTGGCATCCAGGAGTTGAAACCCTTCGATTGGATCGAATCCAAGTCGTATAAAAGCTTCATCCAGGAAGCTCTCCCCGCCCATGACACGCAATGAGATACCCATCTGCGGACAACGTTCTTTGAGTAGGCGTACACTTGCTTCTGCTACCATCGGATGACCGGGTACGGCGTACACAATCTCGGTTCCAGCCTCACCCTTGCGAGCGGCTTCTATCAGTTGGTTCGCGATCTCATCATATACTTCGGGGAAGGAGGACTTCGCCTCATAGATGGCATCAAATGATGTCATCTCCAGCCCCTCTTGTTGCAGATCATTCAATACGGGATGATCCAGGGTACGTACATACAGCGTAGCTGCATGTTTCATTTTTTTGATAATACCTACGGTCAGTTGGTCTGCATCTCCAGATCCAAGACCCACTACGGTTAAAGCTGCACTCATCACGTAAACCTCCATCCGGACTATCCTGTCCAGACTCACTGATTCATCGCGCCTGAACAGGACTAATTACACGTATTATACCAGAATCATTCGATATCCTATAATTGCATATTCTCGGTGCTGCATGCAGTAGCACCGTGAGCATGGAGCTAGCGCAGCACACGCAGTCTGCGCAGCAGCTTGGCAAGGCGAGGCCCCAACTTGGGCACGGCCGCCAGCTCTGCGGCGGTCAATAGCCCTGTCCGGGCCGCCGCCAGCAAAAACACGGCCGAGCCTGCGGCAATGCCCAGCAGGCTCACGCCCATCGCGGCCAGCCTGCGGTCAGCCGCGATACCCATGCCGCCGAGCACGGCTTCGGCGGCCCAGGCCATGCCTACCGCCGCCAGACTCATGGCGGCGATCACCAGCGCCGGCTTCGCCAGGACGGCGCCAGGGGCAGGGCGCAGGGCGACAAGTCGCGCCAGCAGCGCCACATTCAGGCCAGCCGCCAGCATGTAGGCGACTGCGCCTGCCAGGGCCGCGCCGCTAATGCCCAGCGTCGGCACAAGCATAACGTTCAGCAGCGCCTTAACGCCTGCGGCGGCCAGCATGCTGAACGCTGGTGCGCGCACGGCGCCGAGGCCTTGCAGCAGCGCCGCCGCAATAATGCTGACGGTGCTACCCGCAGCCGTCAGCGCCATGTACCGCAGTGCTTCGGTGCCTGCGGCATCTCCGTACAGCATGCGGTTAATCGGCTCCGCCAGCACCGCGAGACCCGCGGAGGCCGCCAGGCCGATCAACCAGAACCAGCGCAGCGCGAGGCCTGCTTGCTGCCGGACGGCTTCTGGCCCGCCCTTTAACCGGGCTTCCGCCATCGCCGGAATAAACAACACAGATAGTGACGTGGCAAGCATCGTCACCAGTTGAACCAGCGGCAATCCACGGTTGTAGATGCCGAAAGAAACCATCGACTGGATCTCATCCAGTCCTTCTCCTCGCAGCAGCCGCGGCACAGTGAAGGTATCCACCAGATTCATCAGCGGTACGGCCAGCGACCCGAGACAGACCGGAATAGCATACATGAGCAACGTCCTGATCCATTCCCCGTTGGATCGTGACCGTTCTCCCAGGGCGGGATTAACAGTACTCACAGTTTTCTTCTGCGGCGTAACCGGCCTATGCTCCTGACGCTCATGCCTGTCTGCTTCAACTTCTTCACCTTTCCTGCTCCATTCTGAATTCACCTGTCCGGCTATCACGTCCCTGTTTCTTCGCCGATGTCGGGCCATGTACCCTAACATGACTAGTAGCCCAACCATTCCGCCGGCAACAGAGCCTAACATGGCGCCAGCAGCGATTGTTTCGAGCGAAGCATCCCGCCTCATTAACCACAGAAGCAGAACAATCATGACGGTGACACGTATCGTCTGCTCCACCACTTGCGATACGGCTGTCGGTACCATCTGTTGCAAACCCTGAAAATATCCACGTAACCCTGTCATCACCGGGACGAACAACAAAGCCCCTGAAGCTGCACGAATCGATGGCACCACATGTCGATTGCCAATTAGTTCAGCGATCAGCGGCGCACCGGCATACATCAAGAGCGCCATTATAATTCCAATTCCCCCGAGCAGCAGGGAAGATAGTCGAATAATCCTTCTGCTCTCGTCTGGTCTTCCGAGTGCGTTCTGTTCTGCTACGAATTTGGATACGGCCAGGGGCAGTCCTGCAGCAGCAAGCGTGATAATGAGCATGTATAACGGATATACCGTATTGTAGATGCCAAATACACCGTCTCCCCCCAGATTCTGCAGCGGAATCTTCTGAAAAGCACCAATAATTTTAGAGATAATGGCAGCAAGCCCAAGTACAAATGCACCTTGTAGCAGCCTTGAGCCTGTAGACGGCTGTTTCATAAGTCCCTCCCGCGTATGTCCCTGTGTTCTAATCCTTTAAGAAGTTGTTCAAAAAGTCGGCTTTTGATTACGGAAGATGACTGAAGGCATCACCAGCATCAAATATGGAATTCAGCCGAAATGTCCGTTGCTCACGTAGTTTCGCCTATGCTCCGCTACTCCATTTCTAGCTTCATCCCATCTCTTCGGTACTGAAAACCGTTCTTTTGGAACACATATTTTAAGCATACCTTGCTATTATACCTGCCTGAAGACACACAGACTAACCTCCCCCATCACAATCATCCGGATTAACTTCGTTATCCCTTAAAATGCAAAAACTCCCGTATGCCCAAAACAGGGCACCAGGAGTTCATCTGCGGTCTATTGTTCCATTTGCTTGCCAAGGAAGCCAGCAGCCGTCTCAGACATCTTCACTTCCATCTGAGACATCTTAACTGATTCATCCTTATTGAAAAGGATAACTGTTCCGATGGGGTCACCACCCGAGATAATCGGCGCAATAACAAAAGAGGATAACGTCTCGTCATGATCTTTGCTAAGCTCATAAGAACCATTGTTTGTTTCCAAAATGGTCTTTCTGTTTTCCATACAACCTTCTAATAGTTGACCCACCTGCTTGTCCAAATATTCTTTCTTGGAGCCGCCTGCCACCGTGATAATGGTATCCCGGTCAGAGATCATCGTTACATGGCCTGTACTCTCATACAGGGATTCTGCATATTCTTTGGCAAAATCGCCAAGCTCGCCAATCGGCGAATATTTTTTAAGGATAACTTCTCCATCACGGTCCACGAAAATTTCCAGTGGATCACCTTCACGAATACGTAACGTACGGCGGATTTCTTTTGGAATGACCACACGACCAAGGTCATCTATACGGCGGACAATACCAGTAGCTTTCATTTCACATGTTGCCCCACTTTCTCGAGAAGATTTTTCAACTACTGTTCCTTAATGGGTAGAGGAAAGTCCCAGAACGTTTAGTGTGATATCTTGACCATAGTATTCATCTGTTCCCATTTCCTTATACATGCTTCGGAGAATATAGTTGTGTAACTTTCGAAGAAGGCGACCATGTACCTATACGGCTTGAATATATAAAAGAAGAAGCAAGAAGGAGGTCCTAAGTCCTCCCCTTGCTTCTCTGTATGGTTGTCCATATTTACGTAGTACAAGGCATTCATTCGGGCGAATTTAACCCTGAACGTATGCTAACACAGCCATATTACTTGCTGCTTGTACCTTCATCTGTCGTTGCATCTTTGTCTGTTCCAGTCGTACCTTGGTCAGTCTTGGTATCCGTACCTGTGGAGTCATCCGTTTTTGGTTCGGTTGTTTTCTCTCCTTCAGTTCCTGTACCCGTAGTACCTTCAGTTGTGCCTTCAGTCGTACCTTCTTCAGCTTTTTCTGTTTTTGGCAGTTTAACTTCTTTTACGATTTTGTCCAATTCATTTTGCATGAACGTATCGATTTGGGCTGCAGCCAATTGGCTCTTCAGACTTTCTTTTTGTTCAGCCGTCAATTTGGCAAAGTCAGCTTCTGTACGAGCTTCCACTTTCATGACGTGGTAACCGTACTCTGTCTCTACTGGATCACTAATTTTGTTCAGTGGCAACGTTTTTGCAGCTTCCTTAAATGCCTCTACCCAGCTGCCTACAGGTGTTTCTTCATACAATCCACCTTTTTCAGCAGAACCTGGATCTTCGGAATACTCTTTTGCAATTTTAGCAAAATCAGCTCCACCATCCAACTTGGTTTTTACTTCTTTTGCAATCTTCAGTGCATCTTCTTTTTTACGCTCTTTTTGCGTTTTTGGATCAGTGAAGTTAATCAGCACGTGACGAACGGAAGCCGTAGTGAACTGATCTTTGTTTTTCTCAAACTCAGCCTTGATGGCATCTTCTGTAACGCCTGTTTCCTTGTCTTTGATTACCGTCATAATGCGAGTCATATAATCTTTGATGTTCTGGTCAGTCAGGTTCTGAGCTTTCATCATCTCAGTCCATTGATCTGCCTGAACAGAAGCTTTCATTTTATCGAATTGCTCGGTTGCTGTTTTGACACCCGCTGTTTTGGCTTCTTCGCTTGCTTTGCCACTCAGATATTCATAAGCAACTTCCTGTTTCACCAGGTACTCCTTGAAATCGTCCATATCCATCATTTGTGCATATTCCGGATACAGGAATTTCATAACACGTTGTTCCATGTCGAATTCATTGGCTGTAATGGTACCACCATCATACGTAGCGACTACAGCACTCGTATCTGTCGATTCCGGTGCTTTCGCTTCTTCCTTCTTGCCGCAGGCAGCAAGCAATGATAAGGACAGTACTGCGACCATGCTCACAGACAGTACTTTTCCTACTTTTTTATACTTTGGTAACATCCTTTAGTTCCCCCTTTGATTTAAAAGCAGTCTTCATGGACTCCAGAATTTTCTCTACCAGCTCCATCAGTTGCTTATCCCCAAGCCCCTTGCCTTTAGCGTGAATCAGCATATGGGGTCCTTGTTCAAATTGTACACGTCTTTCGAACTGATTTCCAATGTGCGAGATTTTCGAGAGCTCAAAGGCATGTTCACGCCCTTCATAGAACTTCACCGTGATGTCCTCACCGCGTTGGGTAATGGCCTCAATACCGTAGATTTTGCCGTATACTTTCATCCGCGCAACAGCCAGCAAGTTAATGACGGCCTCCGGAAGATCACCGAATCGGTCAACCAATTCGTCTTCCAATTCCATCGCATCGTCGAAGGAGGCAATGACCGCCACTTTTTTGTAGATCTCAATCTTCTGAATACTGTCATAAATATAATCGGACGGCAAGTAAGCATCGATACTGAGATCCAGAGTTGTATTCCACTGGTCGGAAGGTACCGGCTCCTCGCCAAGCATCGTAACTTTGCGTTTGTTGATCTCCTCTGCGAGCATCTGGGAATACAGATCGAACCCGACGGAAGCGATGAAGCCATGCTGTTCTGCTCCCAACAGATTGCCCGCACCACGGATCGACAAGTCACGCATGGCGATTTTGAATCCGGAACCCAATTCGGTGAATTCCTTGATCGATTGCAGACGTTTCTCGGCAACTTCAGTAAGAACTTTGTCCCGTTGGTACGTAAAATAGGCATACGCAATACGGTTGGAACGACCCACCCGCCCGCGCAGCTGATACAGCTGGGAGAGCCCCATTTTATCTGCATCATGTACGATCAGGGTATTTACGTTCGGAATATCTACCCCGGTCTCGATGATACTTGTGCTCACAAGCACGTCATATTCACCATCCAGGAAGTCCAGAATTGTCTTCTCCAGCTCTGTTTCCGACATTTGACCATGTCCTACACCAACCTTGGCTTCGGGCACCAGTTCAGAAATTTCGGCAGCCATCTCCTGAATTCCCTGAACACGGTTGTAGAGGTAATACACCTGACCACCACGTGCCAGCTCACGCTCAATAGCTTCGCGTACAAGTGCCTGGCTATGTTCAACCACATAAGTCTGTACCGGGAAACGATTCTCTGGCGGAGTCTCAATAACGGACAGATCACGCACACCCAGCATGGACATATGAAGCGTACGCGGAATCGGCGTTGCCGTCAGCGTCAGCACGTCCACATTCGTTTTCAGCTTCTTCAGTTTTTCCTTATGAGTTACTCCGAAACGCTGTTCTTCGTCGACAATGAGCAGTCCCAGGTCCTTGAACACCAGATCCTGTGACAGCAATCGATGCGTCCCAATCACAATATCCACTGTGCCTGCCTTGATGCCTTTGGCTGTTTCATTCTGCTCTTTGCGGGAGCGGAAACGGCTCAGCACATGAATGTTGAACGGATAACCGGAGAACCGCTCACGGAATGTCTCAAAATGTTGCTGTGCCAAAATTGTTGTCGGCACGAGTACAGCCACCTGTTTGCCTTCAATCGCTGCTTTGAATGCAGCACGAATAGCCACCTCGGTTTTGCCGTAACCAACATCCCCACACAATAAACGGTCCATTGGACGGTTTTGTTCCATATCCTTCTTGATTTCTTCGATCGCACGCACCTGATCACGTGTCTCATCGTAAGGGAACATGTCCTCAAACTCCTGCTGTTCTGCAGAATCCTTGTCGAATCCAAACCCTTTGGAGGTCTGACGCTCTGCATACAGCTTGATCAGATCATCAGCAATATCCTGTACGGATGTGCGGACTTTATTTTTAACCCGTGTCCACTCGTTACCGCCCAGCTTGTATATTTTCGGTTCTTTCTCTTCGGAACCTACGTATTTCTGAATCAGATCAATCTGTTCAATAGGTACAGACAGTTTGTCTCCACCCGCATAGAGAATATGCATGTAGTCTTTATGAATGCCGCCAACCTCAAGTGTACCGATCCCCAGGTACTTACCAATCCCGTGGTTCTGGTGAACGACATAATCGCCCACTTTTAGCTCGCTATAGGATTTGATCCGTTCCGCATTGTCAACATTCCGAATAGGTTTGCGCACTTTACGCTGTTTTTGCGAGAACATTTCGCCCTCAGTCACGACAGCCAAATGAATGGACGGCATCTCAAACCCGGTTTGCAAGTTACCAATCAGCATCTCCGGCTCAGGAATATCATAGTCCATCAGTACCCGGCGCATCCGATCCAGTCGTTCCTCACCATTCGCCAGCATGAGCACTTGAACGCCGGCCTTCTGCCAACGCTCCATCTCTGCCTTCAGTACGTTCATCTGTCCATGGAAATCCTGCATGCCACGACTGATGAAGTTCAGAATGTTCTGTGGTTGGGTGTGTGGAACCTGACGCAAAAAGATCGACATAAACAGCGTCTGGAATGGACGCTCATACAAGAGTTCATCGCCGTCTGCGGATAATGAAAGATCCGGAAGTGTTTTTCCGTTTTGCATTAAGTGTAGATTCCACTCTGATTCATCACGGTCTAGCTGTTTCGATGTCTCCGATAGTCTGGCAGGCTCATCAAGAACCAGCAGCGTATCTTCTGGCATATAATCGTAAATCGTTTTGTTCTCTGGATAGAGCGGAGAAATATATTTATACATTTCGGAAAAATATACGTGCTCTCGTAAAAGCTCAATCTCCCGGTGAATTTCTTCACGAAGACGCAGCTTCGCCTGCCGGTCCGTCATTTTCTCTAGCTGTTGCTCCAGCAAAAGAACAGCCGCGTCCGCAGCCTTTTCCATCCGTTCACGGTCTGCGATTAACTCCTTGCATGGCAGAACCGTAATTTCTTCAATCCGTTCAATCGAACGTTGATCCGCCGGGTCAAATGTCCGAATGGAATCGATTTCGTCATCAAATAACTCCACTCGATACGCGATCGATGAAGTAACCGGATAGAAGTCGATGATACCTCCGCGTACACTCATCTCCCCGCGAGATTCCACGCGTTCCACACGCTCGTATCCGAGCTTTACCATCTCCAGCAGGAAGGAATCCAGTTGAAGTGTATTGCCCTGTTTAATCAAAATCCGAGCATTGGCCATCACTTCCGGAAGCGGGACATAACGTCTTACCCCGGAAAAGGGAATAACAACAACGCCCCTGAATCCCTGGGCGCAGCGGACCAACACATCAATACGCTGACCCAATGTTTCCGGGCTGGAAACAGCAGCTTCAGCAGCGACAAGTTCGTTGGCAGGATAGATCAACACCTGATCAGGTGAAAGCGCTTCCTGTAAATCTTCTGCAATTTTTTGGGCTGAAAACATATTGTGCGTAACTACGAGCAACGGTCGTTTCATTTCCTGATGCAGAGCAGCCAGCATAATCTGACGCGCTGATCCGGACAAACCGGAAACCAATTGCTCTTTCATGCCGGACTTGATTCCGGCTGTAATGGACCCGAAGTCCGGATCTTTGGAAAAAGCCTGTATAAGTGCTTGTAACAAAAGGGGCACCTCTCTTATAACTTACTTGATTATCTCACGCATACGCGTAGCATCACTATTAAAATGGATACAAATTCCTTTTTGTCCTGTTTCATCATAAAGGATTACTCGCAACATTGCCACATCTGTTGATGTGGCTGAGCCTGATTTGGAGATAGCGCTGGCTTTCATACCAACTGAAAAGAAGCCTCAGCAGGCTGCCAAGGCTATAAAAGGTGGAGCGTTATTACGCAACCGCCCTAAACTGTCATTCGATCCTGTTACAGGCGATGTCTACTGAAGCGGACTCGCGAGCAGGCTAAGCTCCGGATTGTGCTCCAGGGCTTCCTTGCAATAATCACATGTAATCCGAACGGTAATGTCACCACCGGAATTATACGCTATTATATCCCTCCGCTCGTCGGGGGTCAAGAAATGAAAGCCGAGCTCTACTTCCGTTATCCGGGCAGAATCGATTCGTCCAATAAAGGTACGGCAATGCCGACATACGTAATTCACTGACATGTTTATGCCTCCTGAACATGGTTTATACGTCCAGTATGTCCAGTATGGCTGAATTGAACCCGTCTTTTTTGATCAATTTACCAGAATGACTTACAGAATTAACCGTTAAACTTCGCCATTGTTTGTTCAAACGTATGGGTCAAGCTATGCTCCAGGGCATCACACGTTTGTTCAATGGTCTGATCAAGGGCTTCTTTTTCTTTCTTCATAAATGTCGACAGTACATAATCGACAATGGCATGTCCTGGTTCAGGCCGAGATATTCCCATACGTACCCGGTTAAACTGCTGTGTACCGGTATGCTGAATAATGGATTTGATCCCATTATGTCCACCTGCACTGCCTTGGTATCGCAATCTGACTTTGCCAATCTCTGTATCCATGTCGTCGTATACAACAATCAGATCTTCAAGGCTAACTTTATAAAAATCCATATATGCCCGAACCGATTCACCAGACAAGTTCATATAGGTCATGGGTTTGATTAGCACGGTTTTCACACCGCCGATATTGCCCTCTCCAATCAGCGCCTTACATTTACTCTGTGTAATGGAGATACTATGACGATCTGCCAACCGGTCCAGTGCCATAAAACCGATATTATGACGGGTTTTGGCATAATTCGAGCCTGGATTTCCAAGTCCGACAATCCACTTCATCTTGTTCCCTCCTTCGGATTAGCCTGAGGTGAGGCATAGACTTCGAATGTTATATTTCATATAATATCAGGAAAGTAACGTTCCGAATTTACTGTAGTATTCACAGTTCATATTTTATCAACCCAGGAAGGTGAGCGGGTTTTGCGCGAAGACAACGGACAACTGACTCAACATAGCGATTTTATCTATCATCTCGAATATCACGTACCTGTACAGGTATACGACCGCGACACCCATATTGAGATCGGTCTCATCACACGTTTTGATAATCAATTCGTCGAAATTGCCAACACGCTTTTTCATCGGCGTCGTTTCCGATTTATCTCCCGCCCCGGGTATTAGCTGACCAGCGTCTGTTTCACTTTTAATAAAACGGCACGCCGACAGGGGTTACATTTTCCATTGAACCGGAAAACGTAACCCCTCTACTACTTTATGCAGACATCCTTATTCAATTTCAAACAGCTTGCTGATTGACAATTCCTCATGAACCCGGATAATTGCTTCCCCGAGCAAAGGTGCTACAGACAACACTTTGAGTTTGCTTGTCGGATTAGCATGCGTAATTGGAATGGTATCCGTTACGATGACTTCCTTCAATGGTGCATTCTCCAAACGTTCCATCGCAGGTCCGGACAATACCGGGTGAGTACAGCACGCGTATACTTCTTTTACGCCGCCTTCCATCAAAGCATTCGCTCCCAATACAATCGTTCCCGCTGTGTCAATAATGTCATCGATCAGAATGGCTGTTTTACCCTCGATGTTACCGATAATGTTCATCACTTCGCTGACATTCGGCTCAGGACGACGCTTATCGATAATCGCAAGTGGTGCATTCAGGAAATCAGCCAGTTTACGCGCGCGTACTACGCCGCCGTGGTCAGGCGACACAACAACTGGATTTTCGATCTGTTTCGACCGGAAATATTGAGCCAGAATCGGCACGCCGAGCAAATGATCGACCGGAATGTCGAAGAATCCCTGAATCTGCATTGCATGCAAGTCCATCGCGATGACACGGGTTGCACCCGCTTTTTCGATCAGGTTGGCAACCAGTTTCGCTGTAATCGGGTCACGCGAACGTGCCTTGCGATCCTGTCTAGCATAGCCATAGTAAGGAATAACGACGTTAATCGTCTTGGCAGATGCCCGTTTAAGTGCATCGATCATAACGAGCATTTCCATCAGGTTGTCATTAACCGGCAAGCAAGTGGACTGCACGATGTAGACGTGACAACCCCGAACACTCTCGGAGAGTTTCACTTGAATCTCACCATCACTAAAGCTGGTTGTATGAGATTCACCCATAGGAATCCCGATATAATCAGCAATTTGATGGGCGAGCTTGGGGTTAGAATTGCAAGTAAATATTTTTAATTTCGAATCAAAATAAGTCATAAAATAAAAACCCTCCGTGCTGGTTCATTGGAATCTATAAGCGTCTGCGACATGTCGGCACCTCCCGGTCTTCGGGAGGCAATCTTGTTATCAAAACCCCTTATTGGGATTTGGCATTTTGTTTCTTGGCTTTGGCACGTCCGCGAATCTTCTCCGCATAACCAGGTTTATTCTCCTGACGTGGACGAGCAATGGCCAGATCATTCTCGGGAACGGAATGGGTAACGGTGGAGCCAGCAACCACATAAGCGCCTTTTCCTACCGTAATCGGTGCGATTAGATTGACGTTGCTGCCTACAAAAGCATCATCTTCAATCGTTGTCACAGCTTTATTATAACCATCATAATTGACAGTTATTGCCCCGCATCCAACATTTACGTTTTTCCCTACTTTGGCATCCCCAATATAACTGAGATGAGATACTTTGGATCCTTCATCAATTGTAGCATTTTTCACTTCAACAAAGTCACCAATTTTTACGTTGCGACCAAGTTTAGTCCCTGGACGCAAATTAGCAAATGGACCAACCGTTGCATCAGAACCAACCTCGGCATTGGATAACACCGAATGTTTAATCGTAACTCCATCCTGAATAACGCTGTCTTCCACATCTGCCTGAGGACCAATATGACATGCTTCCCCAATGGAAGTGTTGCCTTTGAGGATCGTCCCCGGATACAATACCGTATCTGATCCAATCGTAACATCCGCCCCGATATATGTCGATGACGGATCAATGATCGTAACACCGTTCAACATATGACGTACGGCGAGACGTTCACGCATGAAGGCTTCGGCTTGCGAAAGTGCGAGTCGATCATTAACCCCGATGGATTCTGCGATGTCATCTGACATGTAGGCCTCAACGACTTCTCCATCTTTGCGGAAAATGCCAACCACGTCTGTGAGATAATACTCTCCCTGAGCGTTCTGGTTCGTCACTTTTTCCAGGGCAGCGAACAATTTGGCATTATCGAAACAGTATGTGCCTGTGTTAATCTCATTCACAGCATCTTCCTGCTCCGTGCAATCCTTTTGCTCCACAATCCGTTGTACAGACCCATCTTCTCCACGAATCACTCGGCCATAGCCTTTGGGATTGTCCAACTGAGCCGTAAGAACCGTCGCTGCTGCTCCGCTACTCTCATGGAGTTTCATCAGACCTTCCAATGTCTCACTGGTCACAAGCGGTGTATCTCCACAGACTACAATTGTAGAGCCTGTTTCGCCGCCAAGCAATGATTTAACCTGCTTCACTGCATGACCTGTTCCCAGTTGTTCCGCCTGAAGTGCGTACTCCGCTCTGGAACCCAAAAATGACTGCACCGCTTCGGCACCATGACCGACTACAACTACACTGCGTTCAACGCCTGCGCTGAGTGCTGCATCCAGCACATGTCCAACCATAGGTTTACCGCATACGGGATGCAGTACTTTGTACAATTTTGATTTCATTCGTTTTCCTTGCCCTGCGGCAAGAACGATTGCCATTCGTTTCAAAATTAACGACCTCCTGTTCTGAAAATCCCATTGAAGTGCATTGTTTACCTGATATCCAATGAGTATCGTCCAGCCGGCTTCAAGCCGGTCTTGTTCATCGCCTGCTGTCTCTGTAATCACACGTAACAACGCGGACACCAACGAATCGTGACCTATATGTATACGCCGTGTACCTGCGAGCTTAACCGAATCCCAATGATTCCTAAGATGCCGCCCTGCCATCAAGCGCACGATGCGCTTTTTGTTCTCTGCTAATAAACTCAATACTGAATATATCTTATTCCGGTCAAAAAGAAAAGAGAGCCATAAGACATGGCTCTCTTTTCCTTCGAACCCCAATAATGTTCTCAGGCACCTTCTTCAATGACTTCTTCCTCAGTTGCTGCGCGATCATATTCAGTCAAAACTGCTGCCTGAATCTTCTCACGAGTACCGGAAGAGATCGGGTGGGCGATATCACGGAACTCTCCGTCAGGAGTCCGCTTGCTCGGCATAGCAACAAACATTCCGTTGTTACCATCAATGACACGAATGTCATGAACGACGAATTCGTTATCGATGGTAATGGATGCGATAGCCTTCATTCTCCCCTCCGAGTTAACACGGCGGAGTCTGACATCCGTAATTTGCATGTGTGTGTTCACCACCTTTTTCCATCAGAACTTGGTGTATAATTCCACACAGCCTATACGAACTCCTTCTTTTTATAACCACAAAAATTTCCTAATTTCAGGAATTTTTTTATTTAATACACAATTCGACAACGTTAGTGCCAGGTCGATGGAAAAGAACCTTTCCCGACACGAAATTCGTCATCTTTCTACAGGTCAAAATAGTTGCCAGGCTTCACGGAAATGTGTCTGCTCTTGGCATCAACTGCTGTTAGCTTAGCCAACGATACGTAGTCTGTTAGCAGGCGTTCTTCTGAATCCACAGAACCAGATTCAACCAGCACCCCTACCCCGGCTACCGTAGCATTAAACTCGGCCAAAAGATCGATCATTCCTTGCACCGTACCCCCAGCCTTCATGAAGTCATCCACAATAAGTACTCTGGAGTGCTCACGCATCGCCCTGCGAGACAGGGACATGGTGTGCAGACTTTTATGGGACCCCGATACATAATTGATACTTACGGCCGATCCTTCTGTAGCCTGATGGTCCCTGCGTACGAGCACAACAGGCAGGTTGAGCTGGGCTCCGGTCGCATAAGCCAGTGGAATTCCCTTGGTTTCTACCGTCATAACCACATCAATATTCATGTTGCCAAAGGCCGTTGCAAAGATCTTGCCGGCTTCATTCATCAATGCGGGCTGTCCGAGCAGATCAGACATGTACAGGTATTCTCCAGGCAAGATCCGATCAGGCTGCGCGAGCTGGGTCGAGAGTCGCTCTGCAAAAGCCAATGCCAGCTCTCGGGACACCTTCGGAATCCATCTAACTCCCCCGGCTGCTCCAGCCAGTGTATTCAGTTCTCCTGACCCACCTTCTTCGAACACTTCCTTGATAATCGCCAAATCTTCACTAATCGAAGACTTCGCGGCTCCATAGCGTTCGGCAAATGTGGTGAGCGGAATAACCGTATGCGGTCTGGACAATAAGTATTGCGTCATTTCAACCAGCCTTGCGCTTCGTTTTAACTTCTTCACAGAGATCCATCCTCACGATCACGGAAACATCTAAATCCGAATAATTATTTAAAAATATATCACCTTTATACGTGTTTGTACATTATAAAAGCGAATTTTACGTCAACATACGTACAGCGTACACTTCTTTGCAGAAGCCGCGCAGACCATTGTATATCCGGGCAACCTTGGATTCTTTCGACACCAAACCAAATACCGTTGGACCACTGCCTGACATCAGCACACCGTCTGCACCCAGACGAATCATGGCATCCTTCAGATGCTGAACTTCCGGATACAGCTTCAACGTCACATCTTCGAGCACATTGCCCATCTGGTTACATACATCCGTAAATGATTGTTCACGAATAGCCTGTTCCATTTTGGCAGCACTCGGATGCCGAACAATCTTGTCACTACGAAACCGTCCGTATACATCGGCTGTAGACACATTAATAGGAGGCTTGGCCAGAATAACCCAGCATTGCGGCGGATTAGGCATGGGCGACAATTTCTCGCCACGTCCTGTAGCGAGCGCTGTCCCTCCTGTGATACAGAATGGAACATCCGAACCAAGTTCAGCTCCAAGCTCCTGTAGTTCGTGATCCGGTATATTGAGCCGCCAGAGACGGTTCAATCCGCGCAGAGTTGCTGCTGCATCACTGCTACCGCCTGCAAGTCCAGCTGCAACTGGAATCTTTTTGTCCAGATGAATATGAACTCCCGTGCGCACGTTATAGCGCTCCTTAATAAGCCGAGCTGCCTGGAAAGCCAAATTTTTCTCATCCAGTGGGATATACCCTGCCTGACTGGAGATGAAGATGGTATCTCGCGGCAGCTCCGACATTTCCAGTCGATCGGCCAGATCGACCATGGTCATAATCATTTCAACTTCATGGAATCCATCGCTTCTTTTATGTAAAACGTCCAGCATCAAATTAATTTTAGCAGGCGCTTTTTCGTAAATTTTCAAGGCGTTCACCCGTCCTCACCTTTTCCCTAAGACAACTTAACATATTATATCAAAATGGGGCTGTCAAGTCATTTCTATTCCGCATCTATGGGGAAAAAGCGGGGTTATTCCTGACGGATTTCCCCGCTTCTCAATCTGATGGAACCGGATTATGATTTGCGCGCAGCCTGTTCAGCAAGTTGAATTGCACGTTTTACCATGTTTCCTGCATCCTTGGCTTTGATCCCGCCCCAGCCTTCCTGTTGGACCGTATCATAGAAACCCAGGTCTTTTGCTAGTTCATTCTTCAGATCCTCTGACATGACACTTCTTCTCCGACTCATGATCCATCCTCCTCCTTAGTATCCTTCATGATCTGATGAGTCCGTTCACGCTTTAGACAACATACCTCCAGGTCAATTTCAGTTTCCCACCAATTGCTTAAGAAACTGTTCCTTCACCTGTCCAAATAGTATGCCGCGAGCGTCCCTCACTCATTCCTAAGTAAGTATGGTTTACCTTAGAGGACGAATTGGTGGTTTTGTGAAAAAACAAAAAAGCGATCCGCCTTGGGGGGCGAATCGCCTGTAAAACGATACTTACGTCTCCATATAGGAGCTATGCGTCTGGCTGCCTGGGTCATAGACCATGACTTCCACCGATTCCGTAAGTATATCCGCATAACTATAAGATACTCGCTTGAAAGTTTCTTGTTCCTCATCAAGCTTAACAATAAAAACAGAAGGGTACGTTTCTTCCAATACACCCGTACGCTCAATGGTCTTACGGCGGCCACCATTAGCCCGCAACATAATTTTCTGACCAATATGTGCGTCGAGATTGCGTTTGATATCCAACAGCGTGTTTTTAGCCATTGTCGACGACCACCTCTTTTCTTGTCCATTATACCGGATTTTACAGTCATTGTCAAATCAAAACTAATTATTATATCAGCATCAAAAAGTTGTTGTCAATGAATTTTTTTGCAAACAAAAAAAGCCCCAAATTGGGACTTTAAATGGCCTACATCAGACTGCAGATGGGTTCACTTTTAGCGTGGATAAATCATTCAAACCCGGCAGACCTACCCGGTAACTCCCACGTGTCTCCACACCACCCACACCTTGGCTACCACTGATGGTATTGTGCAGAACATCACTCATGTTAACTGTATCCCGCACAGATGTGAAGGAGGCCTTAGCTGCCACATAGACCGGATCAAGTGCATGAATAAGAATTCTGCCCGGAGAACTGGCAAAGTTCGCCCCAGCGCGCAGCAGTGCCTCAAAATGGGACTGACAGGCCCCTGCCACGATGGTGAGTGCATCCAGATGACGTTCATATTGTCTGGCCACCTGAATGGCCGCCACAAAATTTTGCGAGTTCTTGTAGCTACCAAGACTATATAAGTCATAGGGCTGACGCGTCTTTAACACCCCATCATGACCCGTAATTACGACGATATCCGGACGGACTTTGGGTAACAAACGGTATAAGGTATCTGCCATTGCAGATTCATGAACATACTGTCCCTCCGCAGGAACACGTAGCTGTTCATAGAGATCCATGCTTTTTTTTAGATAATTCGGATCTCCATCTAGATGAAGCACCTTGCCAGGCATTTCAAAATAAGCTGGTTCCTGCTGAGCAGACCAATCCTGCACCAGACCTTCACGATTCCGCTCAGCCTGCTCCTTACGATTCTGCTGCAGGCGTGACAAGGTCTGATGTGCTTTAATATGCGCCTGTCTGGTCTTGGCACTTTGCGGTTCGTAGGGAACCTGTATCAAATCATCCACCGGGGAATCGGCAAGCAGCCGGAACTCAGTCCCTTTAATGACCGCAGTATCCAACTGGAGGCCTTCCACCCGAAAAGTCACATCGCCGCCGTATGACTTCCGAACGACCAAGTCTCCGATATTCATCAACGTAATCACCTCTACCCCATCGTATGGGCAGAGACCCGGTTTGGTTCATTCGAATTTTACAGCGCCGCGCGTACCCCTGCTTCCCACATCACGGTACTGAGCGTAGCATACTCCTGCAGACTCAACGTTTCTCCGCGCCGGGAAGGTTGAATACCTGCCTGCTCCAACAGAATATCTGCCTGTTCCCGGTTCTCCTTTGTGAAGAAGCGTGCTTTCAGGTTGTTCGAGATTGTTTTTCTCCGCTGGGCAAAAGAAGCCTGTACCACTTCGAAGTAGTGTGCTTCATCAGGAATCTCAACTGGCGGTTGCTCACGCACCTTGAGCTTAATAACAGCCGACTCCACATTAGGTTGCGGAATAAAGACTGTAGGAGGCACAATACAAACCAGCTCCGGCATACTGTAATACTGAACTGCAATGCTCAGACTGCCGTAGTCTTTCGATCCCGGTGCAGCAGCCATACGTTCAGCGACTTCTTTCTGAATCATGACGACGATGCTGTCTACCGGCAGCTTCTCTTCCAGCAGTTTCATCATGATGGGGGTCGTTACATAATAAGGCAGGTTAGCCACGACACTGACTTTATCCACGGAGGCAAAATCCGTATTAAACAACTCAGCCAGATCAAGCTTCAGCACATCCCCATGATGAACACGTACATTCGAATAAGGCTGCATCACTTCTCCCAGGATTGGAATCAAGCGCTGATCAATCTCTACGGCTGTGACAGGACCTGCTACCCGAGCCAATCGCTCCGTAAGGGCTCCAATACCCGGCCCGATCTCCAGCGCACCCTTGGACTCATCCAAATCGGCTGCATTAACAATCTTGTTCAGTATATTTTGATCGATCAGAAAGTTCTGACCCAGACTTTTCTTGAATGAGAATCCGTGTCTTTGAATAATCTCTTTGGTTCGCTTGGGCGTTGCAATTTCAATCGTTTCTTCCATGTCTTTCATATGCTCACAATCCTTCGCGTTCAATTTGCGCTAATGCTATGGAGAACTCTTCCCGTGTAATCTGAAATACACTCAGACGTTTGTGGAACTGCTTACCATTACAATATCCAATGCCCAGCAGATTGCCCATCTCCATACGACGTGCGGCAGCCTGCGGGTGTACAATAAGTCCTGCCGCGATCAGGTCCTCCCAATCGATGAGGCTTGGAGCACCTTCGTATGAAGTATGTACGCGTTCCAGCGCGTGCCGAATCGCCTCTGGTGAGGCGTTCTCCACCCCGATGTCTCCTTTGCGCGTCGCATCGGCCTCCGGAATGAAGGCATGCTTGCAGCCAGGAACTTTGTTCGCAATAATTTTACGAATGCGCTCGCCGGCATGATCCGGATCTGTGAGTACAATGACTCCCCGTCTCTCCTGAGCTAGTGCAATCCGTTTCAGAATGCGTTGGTTGATGGCTGACCCGCCTGTTTCTATCGTATCGGCTTCCACAGCCCGGCGAATGGCTACCGTGTCATCGCGGCCTTCCACCACAATCACTTCTTTTATCATGTTCCATTTCTTCCTTTCTAACGCAAAAAGAAGAGGAATATCCTCTTCTCTGCCAAACGGCGGGGGAGACTGAATTCAGACCCCTCCGCCGCATATTCCGCATGAATCATTCATGCAACTATTTTATAGCATTCCCATTTCAAAGTAAAACGATTTTAGTTCGCTTCCGGCTTCACCGGACCGATCACGTAGACCGTCTTGCCTTTCTTACGTCCAAAATTCAGGGCATGCTTCACACTGTCATAATATACATCAATTTTGTTGCCTTTAATGGCACCGCCTGTATCTTCCGCACGACGGAAGCCCAGACCCTCGATATATACCCACCAGCCAATTGGAATGACTTTGGGATCAACCGCAATGGTGCGCCCTTCCGTTACACGAGTACCGGAAGCTGTTTTGGTGCCTATGCCAGGCTCTTCGGAAGAGTAGGCAGTCATGGATACGTTCTTCAGTACTTTGGAGTATTTAAAAGAAGTCCCGGATACGGTAATCACTTTGCTGCCCGAGGCAGATGTTTTCTTCGAGTTCGTTGTTGTAGCCTTTTTGGTTGTAGAAGTTTGAGCCGATACCGTCTGAATCTGAGGTTCTTTCACGACCGGTTTCGCCTTGGTGCCGACAGCAATCACTTTATCTACGCGATTATTCGCAACCGATTTGCCAACCATTTTTTTGGAGACCAATTCTCCATCCTGAAATACCTTTTCAATATGCTGTACAAGTTTGCCTTCTTTGCCGTTTACAACGACACGGTTATCCCCTTTGTACAAGCTAGGGTCAGCCGTTTTAATTACTTTGTAAGCGATCGGTTGCTCTACTTCCACTGTACGCTTTGTTACACGCACTACACGGATCTTCATATCCGCTTTGATAGCAGTTCCAAGCGCCGGATATACTTTATCATTATTTTCAACTTGAATACCTGATTTTTGAATTGCATCTTCTACCGATGAATCGGTTGTATACAGAGTCTTGGTGTCTCCGTCTGCCGTAATGTTGACTGGAACGGCCCGCTCAATAACGATTCGGTCTCCATCTGTAATTGCTCCATTGAGCGGAATGGATACCTGATCGTGAGGGCTGACTGTGATTGACTGCTCCTCCAGCATTTCCTGAAGCATTCCTGTACGAGTCTCTACCACCTGAGCTTTGCCATCAATAACCAGTGAAATTTGTTTCCCGGCCTGACCGTAAACGACTAACAAGATCATGATTGTAAGCGCAATTGAGAAAATCGCGATCAATGCCATTTGACGCATGTTCTCATGCTTCCACCGCAACGCGAAAGACTTACTGGATGATCGTGACTCATGGGTCTCTTCTGGTTGGAATGTGCCCACTTCTCCGTCCTCCTTCATAGCCTCGCCGTCTAAAGTAATGCATGATGTCTTTGACGTGACTATACCAATTTTTCTACAGAACACAGATCGGACCATATGACCGGTTCTGCACCATGAATCAATCTTCGCAACATGATGTCATCCTCCTGAATACCTACCGTATGATGACAACCTTTCTTTTATTCAAAAACAAAAAAAGCCAAAGAAAGAGTGTAAGAGGAACTCTTTCGTGGCTTCCGAATGATTTTGAATATCGGAAATTCATGCACGAGGTTGCCTCTCTTTTTCCGCTTGCGAGGTTAGCTGTCGGGTTCGGGCGAAAGAGAGCCGCCCTATCTTGGGTCACCCGCTCATGGCGGACGCCCTTGAATTCACCCCGAGACCCAAAGAAGAAATCAAATATGGCTTCGCAATTCCTTTCGCTGCTTTTGGGTCAGCGAATGATGCGCAGCAGCTACATACACCGCTGTTTAAGCCTTATTGGTTCCCCCGCTCTCCGTTAACGGAGACTCAGCGAGACTGATTCATGAAAGTAATGTTGTTTCATCGGAAAGTGTCCCTTTGTTCATCCCCCGAACATCTGTCCAATTTTCCGCACAACAATTCACTGAAAAGATGATATCCTGTTTTGATGCATGTTGTAAAGCGTTGATCAAGTACGTTTTTCTGAATATTTGGTTAAAATATTGTAATATTCTTGATTTATTTGGATCAAAGAGCAAATTACCTCCGCTTACCTGCCTTTTTCACCTGATTTACTCAATTTTTTAACGAATCCCAAATCGTTCCATGGCATTTCTGGTCGTTATTGCAGCAATTTCCTCTACCGAAATGCCTTTAATTTCCGCTGCTGCCTCTGCAACCAGACGTACATGCGCTGTTTCATTTCGTTTCCCACGATACGGATGAGGTGTCAGATATGGAGCATCTGTTTCAATGAAAAACCGGTCCATCGGAACCTTCGCCAGCACCTCTTTGGGCTGTTTTGCATTTTTGAATGTGATCGGGCCTCCAAAGGACAGGTGGAAGCCCATATCGAGACAACTTTTCGCGGTTTCCCAGCTGCCTGAGAAGGAGTGCATAACACCACCAACCTCGCCAGCTTTCTCTTCACGCAAAATTCTTATAATATCTTCGTGTGCATCTCGATTATGGATGACAATGGGCATGTTCACTTCACGAGCCAATGCAATTTGTTGTCGTAATACGCGATGCTGCACTTCCTTCGGTGAAGTATCCCAGTGATAATCCAACCCAATCTCACCAATCGCAACCACTTTTTCATGCTTGCATAAAGATGCAATCCATTCCAGATCGCCCTCCTGCATTGTGATCGCATCTACGGGGTGCCACCCTACAGCTGCATATATAAAATCATACGTTTCAGCAAGTTTCATGGTGGTCGGGATCGTCTCACGGTTAAAGCCAATGTTGATCATGCGACCAACTCCGGCATCCACAGCACGCTGAATCATGTCCTCGCGGTCCTCGTCGAATTGTGGTGCATCCAGATGTGTATGTGTGTCGAAAAGCATCATGTTTGTATCTCCCTTCATGTCGAACTAACGACTATCTTTGTTTAAAAATTCAATGTGTAAAATTCAATATATCATTGCTTCATAGATAAAACATTTTGGGGAATCTGTATATTGCCATCATTACATTCATTGCATCGCAACTACAATATATAGAAGATGTACAGATACTCTGGTCTACATATGGCTGATTGAGATGATTCCACTTGCTTGCATTTACAAAATTATGTCGATCTACATATACTGCCCATTAAAGCAGATTACTGTATCATGAAAAATAGCTCTTTTAGAAAGTCTTTTGAACTCAAAGTTTTCACCAAGTTGTACCCTCATCATTACAAGAAATAGGGGCGTATATGGGACGGTAATTCATGAATAATCGCATCCACCTTGTTTTGCGGGTAATACAAATGATGTTTGCCCCGATGCAGTCCACTAATGGACCGGACAATGTCGGATACTTCTGACAACTCATGTAACTTGTCCTGTCGATCGAGCAGAAGAATCTGCTTATCTGTGGATTCATCCGGACGAAACACATCATACGGATTATCCGACGGAAAATCAATTTCAAGATCATATTCGGGATTCAGACCTGCCTGGATAAAAGCTTCCCGAATCTCTTCCATCATTGTCAAGTCGGTCTGTTCAAGCTCTACATACTTATATAACTTGCGATCCATGAAACGTTCGCATAACTCACTCAGAACAGCATCGTCCTCCTTGCGCCACTGCGCAAATGCCGTCTGAATAAGGGCTTCGTCCAACTGCAAATATTCATCTACCGAGAGTTCTCCTTCAAATAATTGAGGAAGTGGATCGATCAAGAAGCGGAATTGGAAACCTTCTTCTATGAGTGCTTTCGCTCGCTTGAATATTTGCCGCAATATAATTTCGGAACTACGGGTTACCGGATGAAAGTAAATCTGCCAATACATCTGGTACCGAGACATTAAGTAATCCTCCACAGCATGCATGCCTGACTCCTTGACTACAATTCGTCCATGATAGGGACGGAGCATGCGAAGGATACGATCAAGGTCGATCGTGCCATAATTTACTCCCGTAAAGTAAGCATCCCTGAGCAAATAATCCATTCGGTCTGCATCCAGAGGACTAGTCACCAGATTGACCACAATGGGCTGCTCATACGTTTTTTGAATCACAGAAGCCACTTTCTCAGGAAAATCAGGAGCATACCGTCTTAAGATTGCCCCTACTTCGGTATCACCTGTAATGATGCGACAAGTCCAATCTTCATGATTCATGTCAAAAGCTTCCTCAATGGAATGAGAGAACGGCCCATGCCCAAGGTCATGAAGTAGAGCTGCGCATAGCGCTACAATCTTTTCTTCCTTTGGCCAATCTGAATAATGACTTCTTTCAAATTGAGAGATGATCTTGCGCGTAATCTCATACACACCCAGTGAATGTGAGAAACGACTGTGCTCTGCTCCATGAAAGGTAAGGTAAGAAGTCCCCAACTGACGAATCCGGCGTAACCGCTGAAACTCCGGGGTGTTGATTAACTCCCATATAATCGGATCTTGCACGTGGATATAATTATGTACCGGATCTTTAAACACTTTCTCTTCCGTTAGACGTTGTTCCATGTCGACTCACTCCTTTAATTTCTTTTATATTAACGCTTTGACCTCTACGATTCGACACGATTTGACGAACTTTGTCGAATAAGGTAGTTTTGTCGTTTTCCAAATCGACAAAGCTGACATTGATGTTTAAATACGAAAAACAGCTTGCAATCCCTTACCACCAGTAACCTTAGGAAAAACAGCCTTAATTTTAAGCTAATTTTAAGGTTGACTGATTTGGGAATCGTTGGTATGATGAGTATCATAAAACATAAAATAATGTCGAATAATGACAAAGATAGTTAGCTGAGAGGAGCACTGATTATAATGATGAAATCAACAGGTATTGTAAGAAAAGTGGACGAACTGGGACGGGTAGTTATTCCAATTGAATTGCGCCGTACGCTCGGTATTGGTGAAAAAGATGCTCTGGAAATCTATGTTGACGGCGAGCGCATCATGTTGAAAAAATACGAGCCTGCTTGTATCTTCTGTGGTAATGCAGAGAACGTTACTTACTTCAAAGGTAAAATCGTTTGTAACGAATGTATTTCCGAAATCCCTGCACCTGTAGCAAAATAAAAAATTACAGGTACACTGGACTTATCTAAATTGTTATTTCTAACCTTTTTAATATTCCTTAATGGCCTTCCCGGTGTGAATACACCGTGGAAGGTATTTTTTTGCCCTGTTATGGGTTCCATTACCCAAAATGAGTCTGTCACACTCCACCAAGGAGAGAGTGGTAAACATTCGTTTGGAATTATTTTGAACCACTCTGTTCTTTTAATGTTCCACTCATGTTGGAGGTCAGATTCGCTATTCGATTAACGCATTATATACATCGCGCTTCGTCAGACCACGATCGGTTGCTGTTTTTTTCATCGCATCTTTGCGGTTATGTCCTTCACCCTCATAATGACTGACATGATCGGCGAGCGACATGAGCTGCCACCACGCTTCGCGCTCAGCCTTACGCTCCTCTTCCTTGATGCCTTCTACCAGTAAACAATACTCACCCAGAGGCGGATGCTCTTCAAGCCAGTCGATGCATTCCTTCACACTACCCCTTGCGAATTCCTCATGACGCTTGGTTAGCTCACGAGCCAGGACGATCGAGCGATCCCCCAGAATTTCTTCAAGATGGACTAATGTTTTGCGAATACGGTGAGGTGATTCATAAAATAACAAAGTCCCATTGGATTCGTCAAAAGCTTCCAGCACTTTTCGCATGTCCTTTTTCTCCCGCGGCAAAAAGCCGCCGAATGTAAAACGCTCCGTCGGTAATCCGGACACGATCAGAGCAGACAACGCAGCATTGGGTCCAGGGATGGGAATGACCGTAATTCCAGCTTCAAGCGCAAGCTGTACAAGGTCGGAACCAGGGTCCGAAATGGCCGGCAGACCAGCATCGCTGACGAGTGCCAGATTTTTTCCTTCTATTATATAGCGTATCAGTTCAGGGCCACTTGCTCCCTTATTATGTTCATGATAACTAAACAACATGGACGGTGTAATTTCAAAATGGGTAAGCAGCTTTCGAGTCTGACGTGTATCTTCTGCCGCAATGATGTCACAGCTCTGCAACGTCTTGATCGCCCGGAATGTCATATCCTCCAGATTACCAATGGGTGTTCCCACCAGATATAGCTTGCCTGAACCTTCAGGCTGCTCCGCATAGCTTTTCTGAATATGCAAAGTCATCTAAAGTCCTCCTTTCGTTGTACGCTCAGCATGTTGCTGACCATAATAAATATCCATAATCTCTTCGCAGTATTTCCCCTCTTCATTGTAGACAATGAGTGGAGGAAGCATCCTCACTTCGGGTTTACCATCTTTCATTCCTTCAATTAACACCATATTGGCCTCCAGATGAGCACGGGGATGTACCATCCGAATTCGTTTTGGCTCCAGCTTATACTCACGCATGAGCGAGATAATCTCTGCAAGCCGCTGTGGACGATGAACCATGGATACTTTGCCACCATTACGTACAAGTCGACTGCAAGCCTGGATCACTTCTTCCAGGGTACATCCAATCTCATGACGTGCCATTGCCTGATGTGTGTTCATCTTGAGATCACTGCCATTCAGAGGCATGTATGGAGGATTAACCGTTATTGCATCATAGACAGCGTGGCCCGTTTCTTTCACGAGTTCTCGCAAATCACCCTCACGAATCATAATCGATTCGTCCAGTGCATTTAATTGTACGCTGCGACGAGCCATATCAGCCAAACGTGGCTGAATCTCGATCCCCTCCAGACTAGCCTGCGTACGCGTTGTAAGCAGAATAGGAACTACTCCATTGCCTGTACACAAATCAAGTACACGACCCCGTTTGGGTACAGAAGCAAACCGAGCCAACAATACCGCATCCATTGAAAAACTGAATACTTCATCACTTTGAATGATTCTCAGATCATGAGAGAGCAGATCATCAATCCGCTCTGACTCATGTAACACTACTTCTTTTGCTTCCATATGTTACGCTCATCCTCCGGTACTCTATATCTCATGTTTGTATCTTTAGGTTTGTAACCTTGAAAAAAAACCGTAGGGGATCCCTACGGTCACTTCATTTATTCAAAAAAGACAGGCAGAACAGACAATCGCCTTCCGTCCGCAGATGTCCATAATAGACGTTGCAGATATGGAAGCCTTCGTGATACAACCGAGCCAGATTATCATACCCTTCACCCACGACATCTTCACCTGTAGCCGGACCTGCGGGTCTGGCTACAGGAGCGAGTGCTGCGGAGATCGGCAGATCTGCCGGAGCCTCACGTTTGAGCAGTTTGCGTAACTGCTCATTCTCGATGGTAAGCCGCTGATTATCCTCAAGCAGCTCCTTCACAATCATTTTTAACTCTCCTAAATCACCGTGCAACTGACCCAGTTGGGTTTCCATTTCATGAATGTGCGTAAACAGATTTTTCTTTTCCAAGTTTCCACCCCGAAGCAACCTTTATGGTTTACTTGATAACGACGTCATCCAGCGGAAGTTCTTTGACTTTACTGATGTCGAACAGTTGAACATGGACTGTGCGGCTACCGGCATTAATTCCGACAACTTTTCCTTCACCCAATGAGGTGACGACCAGTTTGCCTACAGCCGGCAGTTCTTCTCTCACACTTTCATAGTTATCATGCTCAAATTTCAGACAGCACATGAGTCTTCCGCACAACCCTGAAATTTTCGTCGGATTCAGTGATAGGCTCTGATCTTTAGCCATCTTGATTGATACCGGCTCAAAGTCTCCCAGCCAGGAAGAACAACACAACACACGGCCGCAAGGTCCGATTCCGCCAAGCATCTTCGCTTCATCACGTACACCAATCTGTCTCAGCTCGATTCGTGTCCGGAAAATGCTTGCCAGATCCTTAACCAGCTCCCGGAAATCGACTCTTCCTTCAGCTGTAAAATAAAATATGATTTTATTGCGATCAAACGTAAATTCCACATCGACCAGCTTCATTTTGAGGCCATGGTCTTTGATTTTATTTAAACAAGTACCGAATGCTTCTTTGGCTGCACGCTTGTTCTCATCCACCACACGGGCATCTGTCTCGCCCGCAACACGGATGACTTTCTTCAGCGGCAACACCACATCGGACTCGCCCACTTCCTTCTTACCAACGACAACCTTACCGTACTCTACCCCCCGCGCTGTCTCCACGATAACGCAGTTTTCTTTCTCAATGGGAAGGTCCAGGGGATCGAAGTAATAAATTTTGCCCGCTTTTTTGAAACGGACACCCACTACACTGTACAAAAAATTAACCCCCTTGTAAGCCAACCCCACTTCGTCTGAAGCCCCGTCTTCTTAGGGAACCGGCCGAAGTTATAACCGTTTGCATATGATTGGAGCTAATGCTGCCCTCTCCCAGTCTTATGCCAAACCGATCAAAAATTGCTCCAGACAAAGCTGGCCATTGACATTGAAACGCAATTTTTTTCTGCATGCTGCGGCCATATCCATATAGGAGACCCACTGCTCTGTGCTGCGGGTATGTGCCAACTGAGATAGCATGTCTAACTGATCTATAAAAACGATATGTTCATGCCTATCGTACTGAACATACAGCATGTCCCTAAACCATAGATGGAACAAACTAAGCAGCATGTCCAGGTGTTCAGAGAGTCCGGTTTTAAAAAGCTTCTGCTGTGCAGAGATCAATGATGTACTTCCTCTACCCAGGGACTCCTTCCCTAATTGTAACATTACGTTTCTAATTTCTGCAAACCAATTCTGCTGGAGAATTTCTCTACATGCTTCCAATCCTGACGCTAAATGGACGGCAGACCGAGCCAGATTGGCAGGGTGCCCTTCCTCAATCAGAGATTGCAACATCTCCTCCGGTTTCAGTGCGCTGAACGGCACCAATTGGGAACGAGACCGGATGGTGGGCAGCATAGCCTGTCCATTATCTGTAATTAGGATGCCGACTGCTGGTACTTGTGGTTCCTCCAGAAATTTAAGCAAACTGTTCGCTGCCTGCACCGTCATTTTCTCAGCTTGTTCTATAATATATACTTTGGGATGGCCTGCCTCAGATCGGTATGAAAAGATACGCTGCAGGTCCCGGATTTGATCTATTTTAATGTTGTTTCCATCTGGTGCAAGCATGGTTAGATCCGGATGGTTACCATGATCCACCTTACGACATTCAAGACACTGCCCACATGCGTCATCTTCTAACTCTGTACAAAATATCGCCTTGGCGAAAGTAATTGCCGTCTTCCGCTGCCCGCTACCCGCTGGACCGCTAAATAAATACGCATGGCTTATTGCCTGACGTCTCAAACTGCTTTGTAACATTTGCTTGGCCGCCTGTTGACCCATAATTTGTTGAAAGGACATACTTCCTCCTCAGAAGCTTAAATTAATAAGCATCCCCCGAATTTCGCCTACTTGTTGTAATAGAGAGATTTTTCCTTCTTCTGTATCCAGCAATTCATCAGCCATGGATAACAGAGCGGAGTCAATTTCATCAATCAGCTTATAACGCTTGCCTCTGCCACGACGATCCCAACCCCTAGTCTCTTTCATGGATACACCGCGGCGAACGGTCTCTTCCAGAAACCTTTTAACAAGTTGCTTATACGCCTTCAGCTCACGAATCGTCATGGAACGTGCCAAGCGATCGCCCTGAAGCTGGATTTCACTAAACCGGCGATTCAGTTCAGCTTGTGAGGCTCGTTCCCCCTGGTGATTCATCATATCAGAGAAATTTTTGGATTGGACCGGTTTGGAACCTGAATCAGTAGAACTGATCCCGCTCTGAATCGGTCTGAATCCAGGATTGATTTTCATGGATACGCCCGCTTTCTATCATAGTTAGCCAATCGCCCATCAGCACAGTGCGCGTTGCGCCTGTGCGTGAGGATGAGGCCTTTATATATGTTAATTCACACTCTATATATAATGGTAGATACACATCACCATCAAGGACTTGTTGTTTGTAGTCAACCTCTTTCCGAAATGAACCATTCCCTGGCTGGGAGATGCTCATCCGGAAAGAGTGTGCCAATTCATCTCATAAGAAAGGCGTTCCGTAAGCAGCACGCACAAACTCTGTTTAAATCTTCTTGCATTCATCGTTTCCAACATGCTATCGAAAATGAAAGACCCTCATGGGATCCATGCAATAGGTTTAATTAGAAATGTTCGAAGCGATCTACCGGGAGAACAAATACAGTAGCTCCACCTACTTGAACTTCAACAGGTAGCGGCAGGTAAGAGTCGGTTGTTCCACTCATCGGTGTGACCGGAGTCACGAGCTGTTCACGAACCTTACAGCTGCTGCGAATGACGTTCATTACGGATTCGACTTGACTATCATCGACACCGATCATAAACGTCGTGTTGCCTGCCTTCAAAAATCCGCCCGTACTGGCAAGCTTCGTTGCCCGAAAGTTTGCTTTGACCAATGCGCTGGATAATCGGTTGCTGTCTTTATCCTGTATAATCGCAACAATCAGTTTCATCCTGCATAACCTCCTTTAGAATAAGCACCTTTATCAAATGCCCTGTCTATATATTAGACAATTACTCGTCAAAATCCTTCAAAATCCCTGTCTCCAGCGACAAAATCATTGCTGCCAAGACGTCCTCCTGCTTCATGGAAGCATCGATAACCCTGATCCGTTCCGGGAACTGCTCTTTTAATAGGAAGTAACCCTCTCGCACTTTACGGTGAAACTCCAGGTTCTCCAGATCCAGACGGTTCACTTCGCGGCCATCATGAGCGTCGATCCGGGCAAGCCCCACTTCAGGCTCGATATCCAGATATAAGGTCACATCCGGCATAAGATCACCGATTGCAAAGCGATTAATGGCCCATACATTCTCTATCCCGAGTCCACGGGCGTATCCTTGATAGACCAGACTGCTATCGACAAATCGGTCACAGATGACTGCCTTTCCAGCTCTCAGTGCAGGCTCTACCTTCTCCGCCAGATGCTGGCTGCGAGCAGCTGCATACAATAGTGCTTCGGTTCGAGCATCCATTGCCGTATGAAGAGGGTCCAGAATAATGGAACGTATTTTCTCCGCAATCTCAATTCCGCCTGGCTCTCGCGTAACTACGTAAGGTATACCCTGTTCTTCAAAATAAGAACCTATTCTCCCGATCATCGTCGTTTTACCGGAACCCTCTCCCCCTTCCAGCGTAATGAATTTACCTCTGCCCTGCATATGCTTCCCTGCTTTCTATGTCGATAATTGCATCTATTGCTGCTGTAATGAATATGCTTAGACCCTCTTGCTACAGGATATGATATCCCCCACCCAGAGGTGTATGGCTCAGCTATACCGGTACGTATTAATAACACAAAGATCATACAAGCTTGTTTTCTTTCTATAATACTATAGGTCAGCGGTTACTCCAACATGAACTACAAAGTAAAGCATTCAACCGTAGATGATCCATACCCATAATGGAAGCATAATTGATCCGGCAATGGCACTGACAATCATGGATACCGAGCTGAGGGTTACCGCATTCTCTCCATATTCATAAGACCTTGCCATGCCAAGGGCATGAGATGCTGAACCCAGTCCAATTCCATAGGCATGTTCACTGCGAACTTTAGCCCATTTCAACAACATTGGCCCCAGTAGTATTCCTGAGAAACCTGCAATCATCACAAACAGTGAAGTGAATGAGGCGTTCCCTCCAACCTGATCAGCAAGTTGAATAGCCACAGGAGTCGTCACGGATTTTGGCAACAAAGCGATAACCATATCTTCAGGATAGCCAAGCACAATAGCAATTAAGGCACCTGTGACGATACCTGTAATACTGCCCCCGATCGTTCCACCCACAATTGGAATGATATTTTGCTTCAGCACGTGCAGATGTCTGGACAAGGGAAAAGCGAGAGATACAACTGCTGGGCCCAAAAGTTCTTGTATCCATCTACCACCGAGCATATACGTATCCAGCTTTATATTGGAGATCACCAAGATCAGGATCAGTATGGCAGTCGTTGTGAGTACAGGCATCAGTATCGGCCATTTTAACCTTTTATATAGACGAGTGGCTGGAATATATACAGCGATGGTTAGCGCGATCATTCCAATTCCGAGGATGAATGCTGACATGGGATCGCCTCCTTTTTACCTGAATGAGACAATCTCCATGTCATAAGCCACTCACTTACTTTGGCAGATACCAGACATGTGATTAATGTGCTAACAATCAAACCAAGGACTAATAACAATGTGTTAGCTCGGAAAAAATCAAAATGATTAATGATACCCACAGTAGGTGGGATGAACAACAATTGCAGATGAGATTGAAGCCACGTTGACCCTTCTTCTCCCCAGCTCATTTTGATCCATCCCAGTTGAATGGCGATAAACAATACCAGCATGCCCACAATACTGCCTGTTAACGGTAGATGTAATAAAGCTTGAATAATGTTTCCTATCCAATAAAAACCATACATCAACAAAACTTGCAGGACTATTCCTGTATATTTTTTTAGCGGAATACCCAAAGTGTTCCCTTCTTTCTTATGTCTATCTGTATACGTTGAACTAACAAGTGGATTAATGACCAAGAGACCCTCACATGTGTAGGGTCCGGTATCGCAATTTGTATTGGTCATATAGACTACCTAGTGGTAAATGCAATTCAGATTTTCATGTGTATCTTTTAATCCTTCATGACCTTCAATGACTGTAAGGATGCATCTGATACCCCATGAAACTTTGCTCCTTCATCCCGCAGGAGTATTATACGTGCTACCATCGATGGACTTAGGCGTTCACCTGGATATACAAGTGGAATCCCTGGAGGATACGGGACAACCATCTCAGCTGATCGACAGCCCGCGCTTTCTTCTATCGGGACATTGATCGTATCCGTCTCCACAATGGGTTGCAGTGTAAAGGAGATCGGTTCTGAAAAGCGAGTGTTTTCTTGTAAATTGTTCCACGTGGAAATGTAATGCGCTGAACCTTTCGCAAGCTGTTGCGAGGGCTCTGTACTTGAATGAATCTGCTCATGCCCATTGGTAGAGCTGATATGGTGTAAAGCCTGCAATAGGTGCTGAGCATCTAGAACCGTTGAGCCCAGGCTGAAGAGCAAGACGACGTACCGTTCGTCGCTCATCTCAGGCACACAGCCGCATGCTTCCAGCTGCTGCTGTAGCCCATAACCGCTCAGCACCCCTGTGCCGTCATAGATGACGGCCTTGAATGGGTCCTGAGCGGTATACCCCGCGACAGATGGTATCGCCGCCGCGGTCAGGCCCTCCCGTGTCTGCTGCGCAGCGGACACGGACATGCCAGCCGGCTTCGCTGTTCCGGCTGGCGGTTCTTGCTGCAGCGGCTGTGCAGGCTGCAGCAACTGGAAGCGCGGCAGCTCTGCGAGGCCGCGCTTAAAGGCGTCCACGGCGGCGAGCCCCGCCGTGAAGGTGTTCGCGCCCTGCACGTGCAGCAGGCGACGCGCCAGATCAAGCGAAGCCATCACCGGGTATGATGGGCTTGAGCTTTGCACCATGGCCAGGCGCTGCCTTAACAGGGACCGATTTAACCGTGGTCCCTGAATGTGCAGCATGGCACCCATGGTGAAGGCCGTCAGCATCTTATGCGTCGACTGCACCACACCGTCTGCGCCGCATGACAGTGCAGAGACTGGCAGCTCCGGATGCTGCCCATAGTGTGCGCCATGCGCTTCATCCACGAGCAATGGCATGCCAGCATCGTGACACAACTTGGCAATGGGCGTCAGATCAGCGCCCATGCCGTAATAATTGGGCAACGTGACGAGTACTCCCTTTGCCTCAGGATAGGACTGGACAGCAGCCTGAACCGTCTCCACCGACGGCATGACCGCAAGTCCAGACGCAGGATCAACCCACGGCTCCAGAAATACAGCTCTTGCGCCTGCCAGCATTAACCCGTGAATAACGGATTTGTGTATATTCCGTTGCACCAATACAATACTGCTCGGCTCATCGCACACAGTTAGCAATAGAGAAAGATTACCTGCCGTGCTGCCTCCCACAAGGAAGAAACTCTCCTCCGCTCCAAAACAATCTGCCGCAAGCTCCTGCGCTTCCTGGATCACACCCTCAGGATGATGCAAATCATCGGTACCCGTAATCTCCGTAACATCCATCTCCATCATCTCTAGAAATGAACGCACTGGTACCAATTCTATTTCCGACTGATTCCCTTCGCCACCAAAACGTTTCCCGCTCTCCATATCAGCTCCATGTTCATCAATCGAACTGAATCTGAATTGCTCTACCCTTTGGTTAACAATCCCTCCTGCACCGTTCTGAATCTCTCCGTTGTGCTGGTGTTCCTCCTCAACGATATCCTTAACGGGAGGCTTTTCCGATTCTGCTTCTTCCACCAAATATCGGTAAGCTTGTCCATTCTTATGCCCAGGCACATGAAAAGAACGCTGCTTCGAATCACGATACGCAAGCAACGCTTCATATAAAGGGGCTCTACTTGATTTAGTTTTATGATCCATGAAGTAACCATCCTGTACATATATAATGTGAGTTCTATGCATTCTAATATGCTTCCTATACTCAGTAACGTCCTTCTTCCCCATCTGCAGACGTTCTACTGTAAACTATCCATATCATTATATCAGCATACGCCTTCCTTAGATGGCAGACAAGGCGATCTCTCCTAAAAACAGAAAAAGGCCCATTGGGCCTCTACACACATCAGCATCATTGCAATGCGATGTTCTAACTTCTACTTCTATAGCAACGTTAATTATGCGTTTTTTTGTACCCAAATCTGTTTCATCTGATTGATAAAATAATTGTACTTGGCATCCTGCGCATCGGTATGAACCATTTCTGCTTCACAAGCGTCACATATGAATTCAGATACAATAAAAATGCCTTCTCTTTTTCTTTGCTCGCAGATAATACATGTGTGTTCGGCATGTTCTTCCATGAACCATCCCACCTTGTTTTACGTTTACTATCAGTATTGCACAGTTTCTATTATTTTAAACATTTTCATAGTGCTTTCTTTCTATAAAATATATATATTCGCCCACCCCCTCTTGGGTGTCTGTACCGAAAAATACATTCATTCTTCCTACAAAAGCATTCACCTGCTTATGTTCTATACCGTTATCCTGCATTCCATCGCATTTCCCTCTAAATCATGTATCCCTCTGGTCTGACTCAAAACTTATATTCAATTTTCTTAAAAAAACTTGGAATCTCAGCCGATATATAATACATGATAACGATATCAAAGCCTGACAGTCCGTGTATTCAGGAGTATACTGAGATAAGCTCCGTCAAATCTCAATATCTTGTACAATCTTCATGGCTTGAGATACAAGGTTCATATATACATACATGATTCATTCCCTTATACACCTGCACGAAAATGACTACTTACCCCACACAAACGTGAATCCGAAGGAGGATATATAATCGTATGATCGCCGAACCGGAGAATAAAGCAACGTTCTATCAATACCGGCTTCTGAAAAAAAAGGCTATCGCCCGCAGCGTCATCTATAGCTATCTGTGTCTGCCGGTCATCATGCTCTTATTCAATCTACTCGCATTCTCCTGGACTGGCCTCTTCTTTTTTGTACTGGCAGGCCCAATCACCATCTGGATTCATTATGTCATTGCCCGAACCATATTACTTCTGGTCCGTACCTCTTATGCCAAACGGTGGCGCTGGAATCTGCGTATGCCCTGGTTAGGTTATATCCCTGATCAGCATTTCAGCTTCCGCATGTTTACCCGGGTACATCTAAACATGAGCTGGATTGGACTATGTATCATTACTGTGTGTTTGATATGGTCGCCCTTGTCCTTCACCCTCTCGCTGATCTTCTGGCATTTGTGGCTGCTTGGCCCTCGCTTATATGTTGTAATGGTTCTCTCCCGCGAGCGCAAAGATGGACTTATCAAATTGAATGAACAAGATGTCTCATACTATCTGCAATAAATAACCTCTATTCATCCAATGATAAATGTACCTCACTTATCTGTAATACATAACGGCTGAGTCCTTCGGATATTCAGATACAAAAACCTGTTACTCGTATCCTCCATGACTCAGCCCCACATACTCAAATAAAGGTTATCCACAGTGGATAACCTTTATTTATCTTCTCCCTCTCTTCTCTTATCCACAGCATGAGTGTAGTTAAAAATGTTATCCCCACCCCTGGCTCCATTTCATCTCCTCTTTTTCTCCGCTTCTCCATATCTCATGACCCAGTTAGCCTGTATATCTTACGCCTTTAAACGATCTCTTGCTCAGTCTGAGCTCCATCCCTTCTGGTTAAGCCGTCTCCACCAGCCATTCAATACCTCAGAATATCTCTATAAAACTCTACTTCTCTATATCTTTACCCTACCTTTAAAGCTCAGCACTCCCCTTATAGTTCAAGCACAGATACTGCCTTTCTATACAACCATGTCTACTCCAAATCCTCTGTACCTTTTATGCTTCTCCTGCACATAACGCGATAGGTATTTCATTACTGCCTACTTCCGCAAAATAACAAAAAGCCCCCGATCAAGTACACGGGAGCTTTACTATATAAGGAACATCACAGCGTTAATTATTCATACCTACCATGCTCACAGCAGCTCAATCATCTTCAGCCAATGATTTAACTGTCGTTTGTGTAGCATCATTTCTAGGAACCATTAGTGTAAAGGAACCGTCATGTACCGCTAAATGAACAGTATGTCCTTCCTTTGCAAATACACGCAAGGTACTGGATTCATTGGATGTACCCTTGGCTTGCCTCTCTGTCCAACCCCAGCTTTTGATCTCGTCTAGATATACCTCAGGCAAACTAGTGCTTTCACTAATACCAGACAGCGTATATCGAACATAATCCATATCCGAATTGTTTTCGGACTGGTCAGATTTATTCGCTACTTTAGGCACCGGAAAACTCTTCTCGTTAACCGCACCTTCATATGAAGTCCATACAGCTCCTGAAGCTTCACCGCATCCTGCCAGAACAACCGTCAGGCAAAGCAACAGAAATGATTGTAGTCCAAGTCTCCGCCAACTTAACACACACACCCTCCTTTTCACAGCTGCACATTCCAGCTCTGTGGTCAGGTACTTTTAGCATATTTAACATAGTCCTATTATACTGGTTTTACCGCTGTTATCCGTAACAAAAATGTTACCTTCAATTGACGAACATGTTAAAGCTTCCGCTCATCATATTTAATCCTTATACACAAATAAAAACCACCACCGAATAACATCGGCAGTGGTTCTTTGCTTGGCGGCGTCCTACTCTCC
>NZ_VEBF01000125.1 GCF_007676705.1 Paenibacillus xylanexedens | reverse complement strand
TTTTGGGGGATGTGTGGACTATAGGTATGATTCAGTGGGCGGATGGGGGGGAAGTGAGGGATGAGATGGTGGGTTTGGTGAATGGATAGGATAATTTGGTTGGGATGCTGGGTGGAGTTGGTGATTTTGAGTGGTGGGGAAGGAATGTAGTAGAGATATGGGGGTTGATGGGGTTGGAGAAAGAGAGTATAGGGGGAGTTTAGGGGTTTGGGTTGGATTTTGGGTTGAATGAGGTGGGATTGGTGAGGTGTAACGAAGGAAAGGATTGGGGGTGTTTGTGGTGTGATTTTGGTGGCGTGTGTTTGTTTGTGGTGTGTTGT
>NZ_VEBF01000124.1 GCF_007676705.1 Paenibacillus xylanexedens | reverse complement strand
TCGATCAGCACCCATTCCCTTCCCCTAACTCCCCCCTTCAACATTACCCACCATCCCTTCATTCATCTCAATCCACCTAAACTTCTATCCTTCATTCTATACTTCCAATACCACATATCATCATATAACTCCAATTCCATTCTCATTCTCCAATTATTTTCCATTACAAAAACTCCTATACCCCCTTTCCCCATGCTAACTCCTCTCACCCCCTATTCTTCTTCAACCAAACCATTCCACATAATCTTTCTCTATCCTTAATCTTCCAACTCAAACATCAATTACATTTTAATCTTCCCTTCTAATCACCACTCAACATAT
>NZ_VEBF01000123.1 GCF_007676705.1 Paenibacillus xylanexedens | reverse complement strand
TAAAAACTCCCCTCTACCTTACATCCAACCAGTAACTCCTCCCGCTATCATGCAACCTAAAAACCTACACAAAAAAATCTTCCACTTCAATCCTAAACTCACACTACCTGAAATCCCTACAATCTTCACTCCTCCACTTCATCTTCAAATCCCAACTCAAACTAACAACAATCCACCACCATCGCCTAAACCTTATCTTCAACCACCCATCAACCCACCTCTCATCCACCCTAACCCTAACTTCTCTCCTAATCCTTCCCCTCAATTCTTGCTACGTCCAGCTTACTCCATCCATCAACCTCAAACCATTAAACTTCAATC
>NZ_VEBF01000122.1 GCF_007676705.1 Paenibacillus xylanexedens | reverse complement strand
ATGGAGAGAAATGGGGTGATGATTAGAGAGAAGGAGATGATATTGTATTTGGGTAGTGGTGTAAGAAAGGGGATAAGAATGATGAAGATGGGAAGGATGATGAAGAAATGAAGAAGAGGGATGAAGAGGTTGTGAATGATTGGAGGGAAATAAGGGGATAAAAGGGGAATTAAGATAGGTATGAAGGGAGTGATTAAGGTAAGGATAATGGGAATGGTGAGGGAGTTAGGTGTAGGGATGAGGAGTTGGGGGAATAGATGTGGGGGTGGATAGTCGGTTGGAAGGGAATATTGGGGAGAAGGGGGTTGATATAAGGGAAAG
>NZ_VEBF01000121.1 GCF_007676705.1 Paenibacillus xylanexedens | reverse complement strand
CTACCTCCGCCCCTCCCTTCATCCCCTCTTCAACAACTTCCCCTACACCCAATACTTTTACTTCAACTTTCCCCGCCTTCACCCCCATCAAACCCAGCAATCCTTTTGACCCCTCCTCTAACACTTCTATCTCCACCTTCTCCCCACTCACCCCAACCTCCCTCAATCCTTCCTTTACACCATCTTCAACCCTTTTTCCTGACCTAATCACTTTCCTCATTTCCATTTTTTCCCCCCTTTCCACCCTTTTCCACAGACCCTCGCTTTGCCACCCTTTTTCCGTTTACCTCCATTTTTCGAAGAGCTATTCTGCTTCGCCTTC
>NZ_VEBF01000120.1 GCF_007676705.1 Paenibacillus xylanexedens | reverse complement strand
TGCAGGGATCGATTGGAATGGAGGGGTTCGGATTTGTGGATAGGAGAAGAGGAGGAGAGGTGGGTAGAGGGGTAGAGTTGGAGTGGATTAGGGGTGTGGGTGAAAAATTCGTGGATGACGAGTATGGGAATGAAAATAGGAAGTTCGGAAGTTGGTGGATTGAAGGAGATAGAGTTGAGAAAGTTGAAGGTATTGTAAAGGAAGGATGCAATAGTGGTTTTGGGACTGTGATGGATAAGTTGTAGAAATGATGGTGAGATGTAAGTAAAAAGGGAGAGGAGGTTAGAGCAGGTGGGATGGTGAAAGAAAGGAGTCTGGGGGT
>NZ_VEBF01000119.1 GCF_007676705.1 Paenibacillus xylanexedens | reverse complement strand
CTCCACATCCTACCACGTACACTTATAAGTCTGCGCCACCACTGCATATAACTGCTTCACACGTGCCCACGCCCCCACCTGCTTCTCCTCAATCCCATACTCCATCACTGCAATGATATCCTTCCTACCACTCTCTCCAATCATCCCCACATCCATCACAATCCTTCTTCCCCCATCTCCCACCCTACCACCTTCCCCACGGCCCCCCCCTTCCACCACATTCAATCCACCCATCCACTCCTTCATCTCCACCACCCTCATTTCCTTTTACCAATAAAATATTACACATCTTCAATTTTCCCCCCTTAAATAAAATATATTACT
>NZ_VEBF01000118.1 GCF_007676705.1 Paenibacillus xylanexedens | reverse complement strand
GTTTGTCGGTATTTGTAAAGATGTGTGTGGATCGGTTGTTGATGTGGTCATGAGGTGGGGGGAATTGGAGGGTTGAATTAAGAATGAAGGAGGGTGATGGTGGATGGTGGTCAGTATGAATGAAAGAAGAAAATATAAAGTGAAGTGGTTCGGTTGGGGTTTGAGAATGCTGTACGGCTGTTGGAAGGGGGGAGGTGATTTGGTGATGATAGAGATGTAGTGAGTTGAGAAAGAAGGTATGTTTATGGGGAAATGTGTGATAGAAGGTTTTAGGATGAATTGGGATATGATTGAGCAGATCTGTGATAGAGGTATTGTCATAGT
>NZ_VEBF01000117.1 GCF_007676705.1 Paenibacillus xylanexedens | reverse complement strand
CAATCCATAACCAAAATAATCCTCTCCAACTTCAAAACAAACCCCCCGTCCCCCAACCACACCTTCACCCCAAAACAAACCACACCAATATCCACTTCCCTTTTACTCTACATCCAACTCCACAATCTACCATTCAAACCCATCTACCCTTCCTCAACCATATCCTCCATCTCTTCACCAACCATCCTCAATTCCACCTCAACCTACACCCTCCCCCACATATCCACATCCATCATCACCACACACTTCAACATATCCCAATCTCTCTGCGGCAGACGTTGCCTGAACCTTTGGCTCACAAACGTCCCATCAACCCCTATCCCA
>NZ_VEBF01000116.1 GCF_007676705.1 Paenibacillus xylanexedens | reverse complement strand
CAATAGTGGGGGGGGGGATTGTTTTTGCGGTTGTTGTAGAGCAATACCGCCAGAGGATGGATATGGGTGAAGATATGCGGGATATGAAGAATGATCTGGGGTTAATGAAGAAAGGTGAGGGGGAAGAGTAGGAGATGGATAAAGAATAGAGTGAAGTTGATGAATTGAGGTGAGAAGAAATGAAGATGATTAATGGAAGAATGGAAGGGGAAGTGGAGAAAGAGAGGAAATGAATAAAGGGTGAATGGGTGTAAAATAATTGTTGATTTGGTGAGTGGTGTGAGTATATTTAGGTAGATGGGGAGTGATGGTAAGTGGATAGTA
>NZ_VEBF01000011.1 GCF_007676705.1 Paenibacillus xylanexedens | reverse complement strand
GCCCTCTAGCGCCGATGGTACTTGGACCGCAGGGTCCTGGGAGAGTAGGACGCCGCCAAGCAATATGAAGACACACTTGATGATATCGAGTGTGTCTTTTTGTGTTACTATTTTACACTAGGAAAGAAAACTCTACAGATAAGACAGCATCAAGACCTTCACTTATATGAAGACTCTCAGTATTAATGATTTGGCCATGAATCAATGTTAGTATTATATATATTTCCATGTGTCGAGTTCAGTTTGCTTGCCTGGTTCAGCAACCTTTCAGTTGAATTTAACGTAGGTTTTAGCGAATTAGGGTATAGTGAAGCCAAGTAAAGAGGAGGAGAACCATAATGAATATATCTTCTACAGCTAGTTCCACTACATCTTACATATCGTCATCTTCGAGTTCGGACCATTCAAGTAGCTTGGAGAAACAAAAGATGAAGCTTGAGGCTCAACTGGAGAAAGTGCAATCCAGCAAGGATGATGAGCAGACTAAGAAGACAAAGACCAAACAGCTTGAACAGCAGATCAAGCAGATTGATGCACAGATTGCACAGCAAAGTTCTCAAGGAGTCGGTACAGCCGTTGCGAAGGAGGCGCCACCTGCCGAACCTCTGTCCAACGGAATGGGTGTAGCTACACCTAAGGAGATTGCAAACGCAACGACAGACAGTAATGGCCGATTTGATATACGTATCTAATGACATCTAAGTTAGAATAAAACCAAGCCCTGACCGATCTATATGGATCGGTCAGGGCTTCATGTATTTGTTTATTTAATTATTTATGAGGTCTACCTACATTCTACCTACGTTCTAGTTATCTTCTATCTGTTGCCGTTATATATCTGTTAACGTTATTCAGGACGCAACGCGTTTATCCGATCCGTAAGGGATCGTTTTCTATAGTATACAGCTATCGTGACAAGAACCAGCATCTCAGATAACGGAACAGCAAGCCACACACCCGTCACACCGAAGAATGAAGGGAGGACTGCAATTAACGCAATCATGATGATCATCTCACGCGCGGCTGTAATCCAGATGGCCATTTTGGCATTACCTACAGATTGGTAATAGGTGCTCATAACAAAGTTAACACCCATGAACACATAGGCAAATGTAAATATGCGTAATCCGTAAACGGCATTATCCGTTACACCGCTACTGAAGTTTCCAAAGATTTGCACGAAATAAGGTGCACCGATTTGAACAACAATCAGTAATAGTAGACCGCATGCCAGTGCTGTTTTGGTGGCTAAACGTATCGTTTGCTGTACCCGTTTCATCTGTTTCGCACCGTGATAATAGCTGACCAGAGGCTGAGCTGCGGATGCAAGACCCAGGAACGCTAACAGTACGACACCATGAATATAGTTCAATACAGTAAAAGATGCTACACCGTCCGTGCCCGCAATGCGGTCCATCGAGATGTTATGAGAGACAGAGAAGACCGACATGCCGAGTTCAGCCAGAAAGCTGGGGAAGCCAATGAGTAGCAGGGACGCCAGCAGTTTGTTGTTCCATTTGAACCGGGTGAATCTGAGATTATTTGTTTTTTTGAAAAAGTGTGTAAACAGGACAAGCAACGCAAGGGATGCCGATACAATTGTACCGAGGGCAACACCGCGTACACCCCACTCAAGTACATACAATGTTACATAATTGATGATGATATTAGCTACAGCAAATGTAATCTGAGCGTACATGGATGTGTTGGGATTCCCATCGTTCCGAACAAAGACAGAGAGTGCATTCTCAATGGTGAAGACGAACCCAAACAACAACATGATATTCATGTAGTCTGAAGCAAACGGGAAGGTCTCAGCGTTAGCACCGAGGGAGTAGACCAGCTTGTCTTTGAAGGTATATGCAGTATATCCAATAGCTATCGTGAATAGCATTATGAGCATAATGGATTTGGTGAAAATTTGTTTGGCTGTGGTTATATCTTTTCTACCCATTGCGTTGGAGTACAAAGTTGCCCCGCCCATACCTATCCACAGCGACATGGCAACAAAAAGTGTATAGACAGGAGAGGCAATGCCGATCCCGGCCATCGCGGTAGAACCCAGTTTGTGTCCAACCATAATACCGTCGATAATAAAATTAAAAGCAACCACCAGCATCCCCAATACGGAAGGCACAAGGTAGCTAATAAAAGCTTTACCTACAGATTGCCCTTCCAATGGATGCGTCCAATTCGTATTCATAATGACCTCCGTTAGTAAACTGAATGTTCATTCTGTATTTAATAATACTGAACGTTCGTTCTGTATGATAACACGCCATGAATTCGCTTGGCAACTTTTGCGTTTAAATATCGTTTATGTGGTAGAGTAGGTGGATATTCATAAGGCGGGAGGAATCTCCAGATGAAACAAAATAAATACGATGAAGCTGAGTTTTTCGACAACTATAGTAAGATGGCTCGTTCAATTCAAGGGCTGGAGGCGGCCGGGGAGTGGCATGAGTTGCAGACCTTGTTGCCTAATTTGAAGGAAAAGCGTGTGCTGGATTTGGGATGTGGTTTTGGTTGGCACTGCCGGTATGCGCGAGAGCAACAAGCGAGTTCAGTGATCGGTGTAGATCTGTCTGAAAATATGCTCCAGCGTGCTCGTGAGATGACGGACGATCCACAGATCCAGTACAAGCAGCTGGCGATTGAAGATATTGATTTTGCACCTGGACAATTTGATGTTGTGATTAGTTCGCTGGCTTTGCATTATATTGAACGGTTAGACGCGGTCTACGCCAAGATCAATAACTGTCTTGTTCAAGGTGGCACGTTCGTACTTTCATCTGAACATCCCATCTTCACCGCTCGTGCTGCGCAGGATTGGCATTATGGACCCGAAGGTGAGATACTGCACTGGCCCGTGGATGACTACCACGATGAAGGGAAGCGAGTGGCGAACTTTTTGAATCAGGACGTGGTCAAATATCATCGCACACTGGCAACACATCTCAATGAACTGATTAAGGCGGGGTTTGCTATTGGGCAGGTGGCTGAATCCAAGCCATCGTCGGAAATGATTGAACAGGTTCCTGGCATGCGAGATGAGAACCGGAGACCCATGTTTCTGATGATTGCTGCGGTTAAAGTATAACGATGAAAATGATTCGTTAGACCAGAGGGCAGAAAGAAAATGAGGAAGTGGAGCGTTCGCCTAAAAGCTTTCTGATAGAGGTTTCTATCTAAGCAAACTTGAAGGAATCAGTGTGTTCAGGGATATTGAACATGCTGTTTTTTTATTTTGCTACAATAATAAGAAATAATGTCCAAAATAGGGAACCAAACGAGAATAGACTCAGTCATATTAAGTGAGGTGAACAACAGTTGGATTATCAATTTCTGGCACAGGCTCATACTATCGACAATTACACACTCGGCAGCATCATGGATGATTATGGGAACGATGTGTGGAATTATGCTTATTTTCTGACCAAAAGTGCCGAGCAGGCAGATGACTTATCACAGGAAGTGTTTATTAAGGCATACTCAGGGATCGCTCATTATCGGGGAGAGTGCTCACTGAAGACGTGGCTACTGACGATTACTAGGAACACGACGTTTACATATCGAAAATCCAAATTCTTTTGCTGCATCTGAAGTATGAGCTTACGACGAGTGAGATTGCTGAGATGTTGAAAATCAGCTCAGGCACAGTAAAATCCAGACTTTCCCGAGGTAAGGACAAGGTACGTAAACACTGGGAGGAGCGAAGCGAATGACACATAAGGATGAGCAATGGGAAAAGGAAATCCGGAAGGAACCGTTTGCGTCGTCTCCTTTTACAGAGGATCACAAGCGAAAGGTGCTTCAACAGGTAGAGTGGATGAAAAAGTCGGAAATGGGAAGCCAGAGAGATCAGTCGGAGGGCCGTCCCGAGCCTTCTAGACAGCGAATAGGCAACAACTCTTCACATAAGCGCCGTTCTAGAACTGCCCCTCTAATTGCAGCGGCAGGTGCGTTGGTTATTGCTTCAGGTTTGTTCCTGTGGATCTGGGATGATGGACAGCTGGTAAAGCCCGTAATCGAGCAGGTCTATCCTACAGCAGCGTTACAGTATTCCGATGATCTGAGTATTAATCTGCTAACGGATAGGATGAAAAGAAATGTTGCGGTCACCATGCGGGATGATCTGGGTAAACAGCTGCGGATTACGAAAGTGGAAGACTTGCCTGTCTCCGGAAGAATATATGTAGAGGCTGGAAATGAAAGTGAGAAAGAGTACGCGCAGATATGGCTCGATGCGGCCACAGGCAATCTGCGGGAATTAGAAATGAGACGTGAGATGCAGCCGAGCGAGCTGGAACACCGTTATCTGCGCCAAGTTCCATCGCTTTTGCAAAGTATAGGCAGTACTCCAACCCTGAAACCTGCATCAGCTCGACGTTATGTGAGTATGAAGCAAGGGGAAATGGAGCCGATATCACATACGACATTAACATTAGAAAATGAGAATAGTTATGGAGAGATTGTATGGCAGCAGGATAAGGCTATCTCGATCACAGGCGAATTGAGACCTGATCAAATATCTCAATCGGCGCTGGGGGATGCCAGAAAAGCTATTGAAGCGTTGTCTGGTAAAGCCAATCTTGATCTGGTAAGAGCAAGTCGAAGCAAAGATGATGAGCTTGGAGAGGATACGGTTTTTTTTAGCTTTGAGAGTAACTACTTTGTACAGATGAGCGAAGGAAAAAAGGGCTTGAGTTATACCATTGGGGATGCTAATTATTATGAGCAACAAGAAATAGGCAACATAGAAGAGATGGAGGCTTATCACGAGAAATTATATAATATAGATGAATCCCTTCTCAGGGACAATGTTGGTCCTATAATTAAAAAAATATTTAACGTTGATTTTAACGACTATAAACTTCACAAAAATGCTGAGCAATTGGGGATGGTCACATTTGAACTGGAGTCGAGCACGGATGTTTTTCAGGTGATATACAGGGAAGATGGACAGATCAAGATGATTACCAGAGGCGAGCTATAGAGCTTGATCTTATATGTTACAATTTACTTCAAAGATGGAATGAGCATAAGGAGATAAGGAAGAAATATTTGGTCAGTTCGTGTCTGGCGGGGGTAGCCTGTCGGTACAATGGAACAGCGAGTCTGGATGAAAAGATTCAGGAACTTGTGGAGCAGGAGCAGGCAAAAATGGTATGTCCGGAGCTGCTTGGCGGATTCTCCACTCCTCGGGAACCGGCTGAAATTATCGGTGGTACGGGCAAAGACGTACTGGCAGGCACTGCGAAAGTGATCGAGAAAAGTGGCAAGGATGTCACAGACTTTTATATCAAGGGAGCCTATCAGACATTGGAATTGGCCAAAAAATTAAATGTGTCGTGTGTTGTGTTGAAGGAGTATAGTCCATCCTGTGGCACGAAAACCATATATGATGGAAGCTTTGCCAATCATAAAGTACAGGGGGAAGGTGTCACCTCAGCATTACTGAGACAAGAAGGATATACCGTCATTTCGGAGAAAGAATTCATGGAACAATTATAAATTCCCCTTCTGAAACTGAGAAACCATATTGTGCGTACTTTTCATTTTCGGAATAGATTCACTAACGATCGCACATACAACAAAAATATAAAGAGAAGGACGTGGAGATCCATGGAAGTTACAACACAGGTAAAGAAAAAGGAAGACATCTTGAAGGCATATCATTTCCGGCATGCAACAAAGGTATTTGACGATACTCGTAAAATTGCGGATGAGGATTTCCAATTTATATTGGAAACAGGCAGATTATCCCCAAGTTCGATTGGCTTTGAGCCGTGGAAGTTTCTGATTGTACAAAATCAGGATCTGCGCAAACGTCTGTCGGAAGTCTCTTCGGGTGCTCAAAAACAATTGGCAACAGCAAGTCATTTTGTTGTTATTTTGGCCCGATCAGATGCCAGTTATAATTCTCCCTATGCGGAATACATGCTGAAGGAAATGAAAGGAATGCCAGATGATGTATTTGAGCTGACAAGTGCGGCTTACGGGAATTTTCAGAATAACCAGAGAATTCTTGAGAATCCACGATCCCTATTCGATTGGGCGTCAAAACAGACGTACATTGCGCTTGGCAATATGATGACGGCTGCGGCTCAGATCGAGATTGACTCTTGTCCAATCGAAGGTTTCAACCGCGAGGCTGTCCATCATATTCTGGAAGAAGAGGGTTTGCTGGAGAAGGGTGCATGGGACGTTTCGGTGATGGCAGCCTTCGGTTATCGGGCAGAGGAGCCAAAACGTGAGAAGACCCGACAACCTATTGAAAAGGTTACTCAATGGCTTAACTGAATTCAGTATGAACCAACAACGTTAATCTAACCATTTAGAATACAACAGGATCGAAACAGCCCGATATTTTCCACATGCTATAAGAATGGAAAGGGCTGTTTTTCTTTGTATAAAAAAAGAACTTGATAATACATAGATATCTATATATAATGAGGTCATGCCAAAATACAACGCAATTGCACTGATTGCAAGAATCAGAGATCATGTCAACAAACGGATTGTTCACGAATTGGAACAGCATGAGGTGACAGGTATTGTTCCTTCTCATGGGGATGTACTCATGTTCTTATACCGGGAAGAGACGCTGTCGATCAAGATGCTGGCGGAACGTGTTCAACGTACGCAACCAACGGTGACGGTACTCGTCAATAAGCTGGAGAAGCTCGGTTATGTTGAACGCAGCAAGAGTGCCGAAGACAGCCGGGTGACGATGATTCGCCTAACCGAACAGGGGAAGCGACTCGAACCGATATTCCATCAGGTATCAGAGCAGATTAATAACATCATCTACGCTGGCCTATCTGATGAACAATCGGAGCAATTGGAGAGCTTGCTGTCCACTATTGTTCGAAGATTATAGTGAATGAATTCTTCTGTCTGCCAACCTTCCAGACTTGGATGGGGTGAGGCAGAAGAGCCCAAATATTTTTTTGCTCACATAAATAGATATCTATGTATGTGGAACGTATTAAAGAGAACCAATCATTGCAACCTAACTCAAACCAATCTGGAGGGATTAACACTATGAAACATCTTATCGTATATGCTCACCCACACACAGACAGCTTCAATAACGCAATTCTCAATACTGCTGTAGAAGCTCTAGAAGCCCAAGGCCATGAAGTGGTCGTTCGTGACTTGTATAAGCTTGGATTCCAACCTGTACTGACTGAAGCCGATACAGCTTCCATGCGTGCAGGACAGACACCACAGGATATCGCTACAGAGCAACAGTTTGTTACGGATGCAGAGGCCATTACATTCATCTATCCGATCTGGTGGACAGGTCTTCCTGCCATTCTGAAAGGGTATGTTGACCGTGTATTCGCCTATGGTTTTGCTTATGCAGCGGGTGAAGCGGGAATTGAGAAATTGCTGACAGGCAAAAAAGGCCTCATCATTAACACTCATGGTACACCAAATGAAATATATGACCAGATCGGCATGACTGCTGGATTAAAAGTAACTTCAGACGTAGGTATCTTCGATTTTGTGGGTATTGAAGCCGTAGATCATCTGCTCTTTGGTAGTATTGGATATTTGGATGCACCAGCATATCAAGCGATGTTGGATCAGGTTAAACAGACGGTTACGACCAAATTCTAATGTGGAAGTAGATGTAGATTCCAGCTTCACATTCCATATGATTCCAGACCGACTCGATTAAGAGTCGGTTTGTTTGTTCATGTGTTTGCAAAATGAATGAAAGGGGGTATAATCGTACCCATGGAACCTATACTAATATTCAAAGCATTATCGAACGAGACACGTAGACAAATCTTGTTGTGGCTGAAAAACCCGGAGCAACACTTTCCACCGCTGGAACTATCTCAGCATCCGGATGGTGGCAAGAACGGAATCTGTGTCGGTACGATTCAACTGAAGGCTGGACTGGCTCAGTCGGTTATATCCAGTTATCTGCTGACCATGCTCAAGGCGGGTTTGCTACTCTCAGAGCGCAGAGGACAATGGACGTATTATCGACGGAACGAAGAGACAATTCGTCAGTTTGCCGAGTACGTGCAGAACGAGTTATAAGCCGGATGCCGGAACGGAAGCTAGGATGCATAGTCAGGCAGGGATTCCGTCCGGATGTAAACGGCTAGTTCATTTCACATCATATCCAATGGCGGTATAATAAATCTATATATCTGGATATACAAAAATATAATCATTAAGGAGATTAGATAGTAATGACTACAGAAAATACAGCTTCATCCCATAAAGAACATATTCATGACGTTAAGCTTTCCATCCTGGATCTGGCTCCCGTCGTTGTAGGTGCAACACCTGCTGATGCACTGCGCAACAGTCTCGATCTTGCACAGCATGCAGAGCGTTGGGGATATCACCGTTACTGGGTAGCTGAACATCACAACATGCCGGGGATTGCCTCTTCCGCAACTTCGGTCGTTATTGGATATCTGGCTGGTGGAACCAAGACAATTCGCCTGGGTTCAGGAGGAATCATGCTCCCTAACCATGCGCCGCTAGTTATCGCAGAGCAGTTCGGTACACTGGAATCCCTGTATCCTGGCAGAATCGATCTGGGACTGGGTCGTGCACCCGGAAGTGACCGTCGTACATCGCTGGCACTGCGCAAAGATCTGAACAGCGGTGAAGATTTCCCAGAGCTGCTGGCAGAACTCAGAGCATACTTTGATGCTTCGGCGACATCTTATCACGCGCCTGTTCGTGCTGTACCAGGAGAAGGACTGAATATTCCGATTTACCTGCTGGGGTCCAGTGATTTCAGCGCTCGTCTGGCGGGTCAGCTGGGATTGCCGTTTGCTTTTGCCAGCCACTTCTCGCCCGATTACACCCGGATTGCACTAGAAACATATCGTAACAACTTCCAACCATCTGATAGCTTGAAGGAGCCGCACGTGATTGTTGGTGTCAACGCTGTTGTTGCGGATACAGACGAGGAAGCAGCATGGCTGGGTACAACGATGCAACAGCAATTCCTGAACATTATTCGCGGCACAACGGGATTGGTACAGCCTCCCGCAGAGATGGAAGGCAAATGGACGGACCGCGAGAAGGCTGGTGTTGAGCAGACGCTGAAGGCGGCTGTTAACGGTTCGCCAGAAACGGTACGTGGACAGCTGGAATCCTTCATTCGGCAGACGCAGGCAGATGAGCTGATTATTACGTCGATGATCTATGATCATAAGGCACGTCTGCACTCCTATGAGTTGATCGCACAATTGGCAGGCAAAGCTTAATCTTAATTTTAATTTTCAGCGTAAAAGCTGGCTTTAATGGTAAGCTGTAGCTTCAAATTTACGGTTCGTCTCCCAGGGAGGCGAGCCGTTTTTGAATAGGGAGATTTTGCAAATGATTCGTGTGGGGCAGAAGACTCATTTTGGGGTAAAATGACTTTATCGGTTTAATTTGAAACGATTAATCAGCACCATACGTATAAATCCAGAGTGTTATACATATGTTGGCTTGTACAAGGTATTTTTTTATTCGTGTATGGGGCATTTATAGTTTTACAGTTTAGTTTTGATTAATGGTCATAAGAGAGGACGACACGCCTATGGAGCAACCTGAGCAACCCCGCGTTTGGCCGGATCGGTTCAAGCGATTTTTTCTTAACAACAAGTTTGTTCTATTTCTGTTAATTCTGCTGTTGGTGGGACTGAACGTGATGGTTCTGACCAAAGTATCCTTTGTTCTTCATCCGCTCGCGGTACTCATCAAGACTATTGTGTTACCTATTATTCTGTCAGGCATACTTTACTACCTGCTGAATCCGATTGTCGATGTCATGGAAAGGTCAAAAATCAAGCGCGGCTGGTCCATTTTGATCCTGTATCTTGCGATTGGAGGCATTCTGACAGTCGTAGTGCTGGCAGTCATTCCGGTTGTACGGAACCAGATTATGGGGCTGATCGAAAATTTCCCAACATACAGCGAGACGGTAAAACAGCAGTTTGAGGAACTCACGGGTAGCCAACTGTTCAGTCAGTTCCAGGAGACGGTGAATCTGAATTCTCAGGATTGGTGGGGAACAATCTCCCAGAAGGCTACAGAAATTCTGAACTCGACCTGGACCAAATTAGGCGGATTCCTCGGAGCTTTCACTGAGACTGTGCTGTCCATCGTTACGGTTCCGTTCATTCTGTTTTATCTGCTGAAAGACGGCAAGAAGCTGCCGGCAAAAATTCTGTCTTTCCTGCCGCTCAAGAGCCGGACGGGTGCAATGCATGTGCTGGAAGACATCAATCACCAGATCAGTTCATTTATTCGTGGACAGATTATCGTCAGCTTCTGCATCGGTATCCTGCTCTACATTGGTTATATGATCATTGGTCTGGATTACGCACTGATTCTTGCAATTATCGCATCGTTCACGAGTGTTGTTCCGTATCTGGGGCCTGCAATTGCGATTACACCTGCGTTGATCGTGGCTCTCGTTACTTCACCGGTGATGCTTTTGAAGATGGTTGCCGTATGGACGATCGTGCAGTTAATCGAAGGTAAATTCATCTCTCCACAGATCATGGGCAAAACGCTGAAGATTCATCCTATCACGATTATCTTTGTCATTCTGACTTCAGGTAATCTGTTTGGAGTCGTGGGCATCCTGCTCGCTGTCCCAGGATATGCGGTGCTGAAAGTATGTGTATCGCATATCTTCAACTGGTTCAAAGACAGATCCGGTCTGTATGATCCGAACAAGAACAATCTTCTGTAATCGAAGCGGCGAGTCCAACTGATCGGTACTTAGAAGAAGTAGTCACTTTATATCCATCTTGGATAAAACGGTACCCTTACCAAGAAGAACCCCCGTCCATCGGCATATAGCCGAGAGGCGGGGGTTCTTCTTCATGAACAAGCTTGGCTGCTGCCTAGCTGTGTTTAATATGCTGGAGCGTTTGCAGGAAAATCTGCTCAATATGAGCATCATCCAGAGAGTAGTACACGGTTTTGCCTTCCTTACGCCGCTTGACGATCCGCATGTTGCGGAGTGAACGCAGCTGGTGTGAAATGGCCGACTGTCCCATGTCGAGCAGAACCGTCAGGTCATGAACACATAATTCCTTCTGTAACAGCGCATCAATAATACGTAGACGTGTTGGATCACTGAATGCCTTGAACCAATCCGCCATCTCGGAAGAGGTCTCCCGATCTATGAGTGAAGTGCGAATCGTCTGCACGTCGGCTTCAGTGCCTGAGCAGGCTGCATCACATTCGCTTGGTGCTTTAACCGGTTGTTCCATTTCCTATCACCGCCTATGTTAACTCAACATTTTGCATAATTCGATTTTAACCATTTGTAAGTACATTGCTGATTGGAATTCACTAGTTCGGATTTATGCAAAAGTTTAACTATACGCCTATTATATCCAAAAACCGTCTAAAGCGAAATGATTACTATTAGCATAATCTGTATGAAAAATCAACAACGATTGTTGACACTCATGTTTAGGCGTGCATATAATAGGGGTAAACAAACATATGAATGAATGCTCATATATTGAATGTAATTGGAATATAACATCGTTTTTGTACTGCAAAGGGGAGAATTCACATGGGAACCGGACAGGAACAGGTGAAAAGGGAACTTCTGCTTGATGGACTGGATTGTGCGAACTGCGCTTTGAAGATTGAGAATGGCGTCAAAAAAATTAAAGGCATTAGCGAATGCTCTGTCAATTTCGTTACCAAAACGTTATCGATGCACACCACTTCCGATATGGATGAGCAGGTAGTGGAAGAAGCGAAGCGCAAAGTGCTGCGGCTAGAGCCGCATATACGCATCTCGGAAAAAGGAAAACATATGAACGGACATGTGCACACCCACACAGGGAGTGCAGCTGGTGCGCATAACCACAGTCATGACCATGCCGGACATGATCATGGACATTCACATTCACATGCCAAACACTCACATACTCATGATCACGGAAATCATGCTGGACATGATCACAGCCATACCCATGATGATGCCCATGCAGGCCACTCGCATGAACATGGTGCAGGACAGACGAAAGTATTGCTTGCTCGTCTTGCTGCAGGTTCTGTGTTGCTCGCGGCCGCGATCTGGTCGCCGCTGGAGGGCTGGGCGCAATTTGCTCTCTATGCACTCGCTTATCTGATTGCCGGGGGAGATATTGTGCTCCAGGCGTCCAAAAACATTATTCGTGGCCAGGTATTCGATGAATACTTCCTGATGTCCGTGGCAACTTTGGGTGCCTTTGCCATTGGAGAGTATCCGGAAGGGGTAGCAGTCATGCTCTTCTATCAGCTCGGGGAGCTGTTTCAGGGTATGGCGGTTAATCGGTCACGCAAGTCCATTCAGGCGCTCATGGACATTCGTCCGGATTACGCGAATGTCCTGACGGGTTCGGGTGACGAAACCAAACGGGTTTCTCCAGAAGATGTACGGATTGGTGATCGGATTGTAGTGAAAGCGGGCGAGCGAGTACCATTGGATGGTATCGTTAGAACTGGACGTTCCATGGTGGACACTTCTGCTCTGACAGGTGAATCGGTACCTCGTGAGCTGGAGCCCGGAAGTGATGTACTGAGTGGATTTGTGAACAAAAACGGCATGCTGACCATTGAAGTAACCAAAACGTTCGGTGAATCAACAGTATCCAAGATTTTGGATCTGGTGCAGAACGCGAGCAGTCGGAAAGCGAAAACAGAACATTTTATTAGTAAATTCGCTCGTTATTACACACCGGTTGTTGTGATCCTTGCAGCATTGATCGCATTTGTTCCGCCGTTGCTACTTAGTGGTGCAACATTTGCCGATTGGATCTATCGTGCCTTGGTCTTTTTGGTTATCTCATGTCCATGTGCGCTGGTCGTCTCGATTCCACTCGGCTTCTTTGGTGGCATCGGAGCGGCTTCCCGTAACGGTATTCTCATCAAAGGCAGTAACTACCTTGAAGCGTTGAACGATGTGAAAGTCGTTGTTTTTGATAAAACGGGTACACTCACCAAAGGTGTATTTAAAGTAACAGCCATTCGTCCCGAAGGTGGACGTACGGAAGAAGAACTGATGGAGCTTGCAGCCATTGCCGAAGCAAATTCCAATCATCCAATTGCCGAATCCATTCGTGCAGCTTGGGCCAAAGTGATTCCCACGCAAGGTTTGGAAGGCTATGATGAAGTTGCCGGACACGGGATCAAGGTGAGCGTCGATGGTCGGGAAGTGCTGGCGGGCAACGCCAAATTAATGGAGCAGGCGGGTATAGCGTATAGCACTCCAGAGACGGCAGGGACAATAGTACACGTTGCTGAAGCAGGCACGTATGTTGGTCATCTGATCATTGCTGATGAAGTGAAGGATGACGCAGCCGCGGCCATTCGGGCACTGAAGAAGCTCGGCATCCGCAAAACGGTCATGCTGACAGGCGATGCCAAAGCTGTGGGTGAAGCGGTAGGACGCGAGCTGGGTGTAGATGAGGTCTATGCTGAATTGCTGCCACAGGACAAAGTCGAGCGGCTGGAGCAACTGGAAGCTGCCAAGTCTCCGAAGGAGAAAATGGTATTTGTCGGGGATGGTATCAACGACACACCAGTGCTGGCACGCGCCGATGTGGGCGTAGCCATGGGGGGACTTGGCTCGGATGCTGCCATTGAAGCGGCTGATGTGGTCATCATGACGGATGAACCGTCGAAACTAGCGAGTGCAATCCGCATTGCGAAGCGTACACGAATGATCGTATGGCAAAATATCGGGTTTGCGCTGGGTGTTAAGGCGATCTTCCTGCTACTGGGTGTGTTCGGCATTGCCACCATGTGGGAAGCGGTATTCTCCGATGTGGGTGTCACGGTGCTTGCTGTTCTGAACGCCATGCGTGTACTTCGTGTGAAGAATATCTAAGTTTACGAAACGATCGAGGCGGCTCTTCGTATATACGTAGAGCCGTTTTTATATTTTTATGTAGATAAGTCTAACTAGACATTTACACGAGAACGGAGAGGACAGAAATAACTTGAAGAAGTGAAGCTACAAGTTTTCTGTAAGAAAACTACTTCGAAAGCATACACTAGGCCTAAAAGCTTTCTAAAAGAAAGCTACATCGGAAGCATAAGCTTATCCCCCGATTTTCCCCTTTCAATAGGGAATCAAAAAAATCTGGGGGTAACAGTGATCGGAAGGTTATTCTGTCATCGGAGTGTCAGTGTAAGCAGGTCTATGGAAGACAACAGTGAAGGGGAGAATGTTTTGACAGGAGCAGTAGTTGGGATCATCATCGGGGTATGTTATTTCATTCTGGGGTTAATGGTGTTCAAAAAACCACCGAAAATGATTAACGGTATATATGGTTATCGTACCCCGCGTGCCATGAGTAATCCCGAGTTATGGGACGAAGCGCAAAAGTATAGCGCCAACCTGATGATGCAGTTTGGTGTGATCATTACAATATTTGGCATTATCGGTTTCTGGCTTACAGATGTACGAGCTTTGGTTCTGAGTCTGGTGGCTACAGGATTCTATACGTTCAGACTGTTTACCAGAGTCGAAGGTCGTTTGAAGCAAATGCAGCGTGCACAACAGCAACAGAATGAACAGAACGGTTAAAGTACAATGAGTAAATAGCTTAGAACGGAAGACCCGCGCGTAAAGCGGGTCTTTTGGCGTTGAAGATAGCGTATCGAAGGAATGTTAGTTAAACTAGCTAAGACTTCATACATAAAATCTAACGTTGACGTTAACGTTAATATTATATATAATTATGTACATAACATTATAGACATATGTAAGAGGTGAAGGAAATGAGTTTATATAAAATCGACGACGTAGCCAGGGAATGCGGTTTGACCAAGCGAACGATTCGGTATTATGAAGAGATTGGTGTCATGCCTTCACCTCAGCGGACAGATGGCGGAACGCGGCTATATACTCGGGAGGATATCGATTATCTGAAGAAGGTGGTTCGCGCCAAAGAGGTGCTGGGGTTCTCCCTTCAGGAGCTACATACCTATGTGGCTACGGCAGATGCATTGAACGAACAACGTTTTGACTACCAACAGACGACCGAAGTGAGAGAACGGATTGAGAAACTCACCACAATGGAAACAACACTGGATGGTCAGTTGCAGCTGATTGAGCAAAAACTTCAGAGCATACATGCTGTACAGACCGAACTTGAAGAGCTGCGTGAACGCGTTCGGAGCGGTATTCAGAAGTTACAGGCACATGATCCACAGGGTGAAGAAGACGGCTAACCGAATTAGCATCCATAGTTATAAACAAAACTGCAAACAAATAATCACTACATGGCGTGAGTTCCATAGTACCTGTGGTGATCCTGTACAAACACCGGAGGCTCCGGTGTCATTTGTGCCGTTTTGTTACCTCTATTCATGAAAATGAACGCAATATTTTCATCGTTTTCACAGTATTTTTCACAACAAGTTCAATAGATGCTTCACCACATAAATCATTCACAGGAGGAATTACGTATGAAAAGAGAGCCATCATTACCGGACGAATTGCCGTCATCACGTGGGGGATTGCTATCCCAACCGCGAGCGGTATGGGCGGTCGCCTTTGCATGTATCATATCCTTTATGGGTTTGGGCCTGGTTGACCCGATTTTGCCCGCAATTGCAGATCAGCTGCATGCATCCAAAAGCCAAGTGTCACTGCTATTTACCAGTTATAACGCTGTAACCGGGGTAGCGATGCTGATTACAGGTGTTGTCTCCAGCCGGATTGGTGTGAAGTGGACGCTGCTCAGCGGGATATTGTTGATTATTATCTTCTCCTTCCTCGGCGGTACCTCAGACACGGTAGGTGCACTGGTTGGTTACCGTGGCGGTTGGGGACTCGGTAATGCCTTGTTCATCGCAACCGCGTTATCTGCAATCGTTGGACTGTCCACATCAGGGACAGCCAAGGCCATTATTTTGTACGAAGCAGCGCTTGGTCTCGGGATTGCAGTTGGTCCGCTGCTTGGTGGTGAACTGGGTTCCATCTCCTGGCGTGGCCCGTTCTATGGGGTGGCTGTTCTGATGGCAATTGCCTTTATCAGCATTACGTTTATGCTGCCCAAGATGGCCAAACCAAAAACACGCAGTTCTCTGTCTGATCCGTTCAAAGCATTAAGTTATCCTTCACTGAAAACATTGGCGATTACCGCCTTCCTGTATAACTTTGGTTTCTTTACCTTGATGGCTTACTCACCATATGTCATGAATCTGGATGAGCACGGCTTGGGATATGTATTCTTTGGCTGGGGACTGATGCTGGCAATTACGTCGGTATTCGTCGCACCAAGACTGCAACGCCGATTCGGATCGGTGCCGTCCATGAGTGTCATGCTTACATTGTTCGCGATTGATCTGGTTGTTATGGCAGTCGGTACTGTGATGGGTTCACCAACTACGGTTATTGTGGCGGTCATTGTAGCAGGGATCTTCCTTGGGATTAATAATACGTTGATTACTACGGCTGTTATGGAAGCTGCACCTGTAGAACGTTCTGTTGCTTCCGCTGCATACAGCTTCGTCCGTTTCCTGGGTGGTGCGCTTGCTCCATGGCTTGCGGGTAAATTATCGGAATGGTTTCTGCCGGAAACGCCGTTTTATTTTGGCGCATTCATGGTCCTGATTGGTGTCGTGGTACTGCTGGTACGTCGTCATCATCTGCGGGATATCGATTCCGCCATTACATCTCATTAATTCACAGGAGGAATTGCCATGATGAAACGTATATTGGTTGCTGTTGATGGTTCGGATCATGCGCATAAGGCTTTGGAACAAGCACTGATCCTGGCTGAAAATATGAAACAACCCGCAAGTCTGTTGATCGTACATGTGAATCCTTCCATTTCCATCAATGAACCTGCACTGGGTGTTGATCTGGAAGCACGGATTGCTGAAGAAGGGCAACATATTATAGAACCAGTGACTAGTCTATTGTCCGGGCGTGACGTCACGTATGAAACACAGTTAATTGCAGGTGATCCCGTTAATGAGATCTGCCGTGTAGCGCGAGAACGAGATTGTGGAATGATTGTGATGGGCACGGCTGGAAAAGGCATGCTTGCAGAGATGATCGTGGGCAGTGTCAGCCATGGTGTGTTAAAACATGCAGAGTGCCCCGTCCTGACGGTTAAGTAAGCTATGAAATTCTTATAGTGCATTGGCTAAAGATCGCCTCTATGGCTCATCAGGTAGGTTACAAGGTATGATTGCCGCATATTGTAGTGGGTTGATGGCACAAAAGTAGTGTATAAATAGATAAGGTAACATACCGTTATGGATTTGAAGTAATTATTGGATGGAGGGTGCAGCTCATGAAAAAACAACTTCTGTTTATCGGTGGCAAACCGACCGAATCCGTAGATTATAAAGCACTTCAGGCACCATACTCAGGTGAAACACTGGCAGAAGTCTCTTCAGCTTCAGCAGAGGAGGCCGAGGCTGCTATTGTGGCTGCGGTGCAAGCTGGGAAGAAAATGCGCCAGATGCCTGCACATCAGCGTGCAGATATTTTGTATAAGGTATCCTCCTTACTCGAAGAACGGAAGGAAGAAGCGGCGCGAATCATTGCGCTTGAAGCAGCAAAACCAATTACCGCAGCTCGGGCTGAGGTAGACCGTACGGTGGAAACCTACCGTTTTGCTGCCGAAGAAGCCAAGCGGCTGACTGGAGAGACGGTTCCGATGGATGCAGCGAAAGGTGGGGAAGGGCGCATCGGGTATACGATGCGGCAACCTCTAGGCGTCATTGGAGCAATAACGCCGTTTAATTTTCCAATGAACCTGGTAGCTCACAAGGTAGGTCCGGCTCTGGCAGCGGGCAATACGATTGTTCTCAAGCCTGCAGAGCAGACACCACTGTCTTCCTATTACATTGCTAATCTGTTTCAAGAAGCAGGGTTGCCAGATGGTGCACTGAACGTGGTGAGCGGTGAAGGCAAAACGATTGGTGATGTGCTTGTGGAGCACCCTCGTGTTGCTCACATTACGTTTACAGGCAGTCCAGCAGTGGGGACGAGCATTCGTAGCAAAGCAGGACTGAAACGCGTGACACTGGAGCTTGGATCGAATGCAGCGGTGATCGTGGATAAGGACGCAGACCTGGACAAAGTCGTTCCTCGCTGTGTTACCGGTGCTTTCACGTATCAAGGACAGGTATGTATCTCGCTACAGCGAATCTATGTACATCGTGACATCTCGGAAGAATTTATCCGGCGTTTCGCTGAAGCGGCCAAACAAGTGGTGGTCGGGGACCCGCTGAGCCCGGATACGGTGGTCTCTGCACTGATAACCTCCAAGGATGTACAGCGTACGCTCGACTGGATTGAAGAAGCCAAACAGGCCGGTGCTGAAGTAGCAGCAGGCGGTCAAGCTGAAGGAGGCGTTCTGCGTCCAACGGTGCTCGTTAACGTTCCGCGTGATGCGAAGGTATCCTGTCAGGAAGTGTTTGCTCCCATCGTGGTGATTAATACCGTGGATTCGGTTGAAGAGGGCATTGAACATGTCAACGATTCCATCTATGGGCTTCAGGCAGGTGTATTCACGAACGATATTCGTACAGCTCTCCATGCTGTCGATCAGATCGAGGCAGGCGGAGTGATGATTAACGATATTCCAACGTTCAGGGTTGACCACATGCCCTATGGCGGTGTGAAGCAGAGTGGCGTCGGGCGTGAAGGTGTAAAATATGCGGTTGAGGAAATGACGGAATTGAAGTTTGTTATGTTCAATAAAGGGTGATTCACTTCATTTCTCACATGATCCTGTGCCATGATATTGGTACAGGATTTTTCATATGTAGATCATGGAAAACTGTTTCAAAAATACATACGAATTCTTCACTGACTGCGGGTTCACATCTGAGGAGAGGGGTATAAATAGTTAACATACCGCAATTCATTTGAAAACGCCGCTCATATCACCTAAGCATGGTGTACCTATCCAGAACGCGAGCGGAATGAAAGCGGTACAGCATTGTCGAAAGTCTTATAATCTCTCACTATTCAAATAAAATGCAGTATGAAATAAACCTGAACTTAGAAGTTGCAGGGTAGGCAGGAGGTGTATTCAAATGGCATATTCCATGGTTGACGTATCTGGAATGTCAGGCGTGAGTCTGAGCGAGCTGAGCCAGTATGCGGAGACGGGTCTTCTGAATCCGGCTTTTGGAGGTTCGAATGAGGATGTCTATTATGAAAAGCAAGAACTGTTGAGACTCCAGCAAATTCTCTTTTGTAAGGAAGTAGGTATGGAGGAGAATGAGATTGGATCAATGCTCCGGGATAATCCTCAGGACGTCATTCGCATCATGCAGCAACATCGCATTGAGATTCTGGAGAAGGCATTGCGTCTGCATGGATTGATTCAGACACTGGACAAGACGATTTCCCATTTGCAAGGCGAACAGGAACTTGATGAACATGAGCTGTATATGGGCTTTGTAAATAAGGGGCGTCACCAGTTGCTGAATGAAGCGAGTTCTAACCATGCAGTCAATAATGATTTGAATCATGTGCAGACAGAGCGAGTTCAGAGTTCCGACATCCAATCTTCCAATTCATCCACAATGCCTGAAAACCAAGATTTGAAGTCCAAGGAAGATTATCTCGATTCACAGGCAAAAATTGACCGGATTCATCTGGACTTGCAGCAGGCAATTGAGGATGAACTGGAACCTGGTAGTCCCGAGGTGCAGGAGATTATTGGAAGACATCTCGAATGGATCAAAGGGTACTACACACCCACATCAGAGATTTACCGGGATTTGGCCAATCTGTATGTCGAGCATCCAGATTTCCGCAAGATGTACGATGGTTACCACCCGAGCCTGGCTGAATTTTTGCGTGAAGGGATGATGATTAAAGCGGAACAGGATTTATCCTAGATGCATAAAGTAACATGGGCGAGCAAGAACATGGGTGTGAACTATAATGGATAACAAAGAGCGCAGACCTCTGAGAGGACTGCGCTCTTTGTTATTGCGGGTTCTTCATCATAGTAGGATGAAGAACCCCAATTACCTTATCCCAAAAGGAGTATGGTAGCTTATAATTGCTCTGTGAGCAGACTTACGGCTTTCTCCAGGAAGACACGGTCTTCATCGTCAAAACGGTTTTTGATCGGGCTGTCGATATCCAGCACCCCGTATAGTTCTCCGTCTTTGATGATCGGTACAACGATCTCACTATTGGATGCTGCATCACAGGCAATGTGGCCTGGGAAGGCATGCACATCTTCTACGACCATGGTACGTTTTTCGGCAGCAGATGTACCGCATACGCCACGTCCGAGTGGAATTCGGATGCAGGCAGGCAGTCCTTGGAATGGACCGAGGACCAGTTCTTTTCCATCATACAGATAGAAGCCGACCCAATTGGTGTCGGTCATAAATACATTGAGCAGCGCAGCAGCGTTCGCCAGATTGGCAATCGCACTAGGTTCATCGCGGATCAGAGCACTTAACTGTCCCAGGACGGCGGTGTGCTGCTCACTTCGTGTTCCTTCATAGGAAACAGCTTGAAACATGGTAAATCACCCTCCCGAGCAAAATGGTACTTATTTTCAAGATAGTGCAGAGGATGCGGTTAGTCAAGCGGAGGATTTCGGAAAGGGAAGGGAATACCTGAAGAATCCTCCTGTTTCTCAGCTTCTTGCATGGGGTAATTACTTAGCAACCACGGAGGGCTATAACCCGGGAAGGAGCTTGGCTTATGCATGCAGAGGTACAGAATCTTTTTGTACGAATTCATCTTCTATATTTGGCGCAAAATCAGGATTTGAACGTTAGCGAGGCGCTGCCCCTATTGGAAGAACGGGGATATCGCGTTGGAGAGCGGGAGATCAAGCAGGAGCTTGAACACCTGACACAGGAGAACTTCCTGACCGCCCACGGGGACCAATGGAGCTTAACCGGGACTGGCATAGAAGAATTCAAAGAAATCACGACTGTGCTTGGTCGGGTTAGCGATGAATTGCTGGCGAAAGGCAAGAAACCGTCCAAAGTCTAATATTCATTTGGACAAGCCGTGATGCCAAGAATCACTCAACCTTGAATTATCCATACGTACGTACAACAAGACCGGGAGCGAAATGGGCCCGGTTTTTTGACGTGTATCCATGACTGAATAGTTGCCATTCGGCGCAGGTTATGATTAGATGACTAGTGAATCTTATGGTCTGCAGAGATAGATCGGATCGGAGTGTCTTATATGTATAAATGCAAAGGGAGAATTCCCGAAATGGAGACTGCGCGGCTTCGTCTGCGTAAAATGCGTCGCCGGGATGCGGCCCAGATGTTCGCATGTTGGTCAGATCGCGAGGTGACCCGCTACATGAATCTTGCACCCATGATTGGGACAAGCGAGGCGGCGGACATGATTGGGCTGCTTAATCATATGGCAGGGGAAGAGGATGCGATCCGGTGGGGGATTGAACTCAAGGAGACAGGCAGGCTCATCGGAAGCTGTGGATTCAACACCTGGCAGCTTGAAGGCGCATTCCGGGGAGAGATCGGTTATGAGCTGGGACGTGACTACTGGCGTCACGGTTATATGACGGAGGCTTTCTCGGCATTATTGCCCTTCGGATATGAGACCATGGGTCTTAATCGGATCGAGGCGCTGGTTGATCCACGCAATCTGGCGTCCGGCGAGTTCCTGACAAACCGCGGTTTCACGCGGGAAGGATTGCTGCGTCAGGTACAGCATACGTCCACCGGATACAAGGATATGGTGATGTATTCCATGTTGTATGATGAGTTCCTTCGCAAGCGAGGTAAATAAAAGAGACAATATATAATTGCTTTTAAATTTACACGTAAACGAAGAAACAGAACAAAGCTGGGAGAAGCGAAGCGTTCGCCTTTATCACCGGATTTCTCGTTTAGAGAGGAGAAGAAAAAATCTGGGGATAACAGCGATCGGAAGCTTGTTCTGGTTCGTAGTAGATGTGTAAATTAACGTACCAATTATATAGAGAAACGAAGAGAGAAGGGTTTGTGTGAATGCAACCGGAGGTTTGAAGCGCAGTTTCATCTTGACGGGCTTGCTGCTCGCAACATTTCTATCAGCGATTGAAGGCACCGTAATTGGTCCAGCTGGACCAACCATTGTCAGTGAACTGGGGAGTGTACAGCTGCTTAGCTGGATTTTCACCGCATACCTGCTGACGATGGCTGTGAGTACGCCCATTTTCGGCAAAATCAGTGATCTGTATGGACGAAAGCCTGTATTTCTAATTGGCTGTGCCTTATTTTTACTGGGTTCACTCCTGTGCTGCCTTTCGCAGAATATGGAGCAGTTGATTATTTTTCGTGCCATTCAGGGGATTGGTGCGGGTGCGGTAGTACCTGTTACCTTTACGATTATTGGGGACATCTACGCTATTGAAGAACGTGGTAAAATCCAGGGTTGGATTAGCTCCGTGTGGGGTATTTCCTCTCTGGCTGGACCGCTGCTTGGCGGTTATTTTGTTGATAATCTGGGCTGGCAGTGGATCTTTGGTTTTAACGTGCCATTTGGTTTGCTTGCGATGTGGTTTGTATTCCGTTATTTGAAGGAAGATATCTCTCCGCGTACGGCCAAAATTGATTATGTCGGTGCACTGACCTTCACGGTGGGTATTACCGCATTGTTGTTCGTCCTGTCGGCGGGTGGGCAGTATTATGCCTGGAGTTCACCGTTAATTGTCGTGCTGAGTGTGGTCGCCGCTCTGTTTATTATTTTATTTTTCGTGGTGGAAAAAAGAGCTCAGGCCCCTATGGTTCCACTACATTTGTTCCGAATTCGGGACATCCGTGTGGCGAATATCGCCGGACTACTGACCAGTACTCTAATGATCGGCTTGACCAGTTATTTGCCGCTCTGGGTGCAGGGGGTTCGGGGAGGTAATGCGACGGAATCCGGGCTGCTGCTCGCGCCGATGTCAGTGGGTTGGCTCATTGGTAGTGTGTTGGCAGGCCGCCTGTTGATGAAAATTGGATCACGTATGACCGCATTAATTGGATTAACCGGAATTGCCATCGGATCGGGTGGACTGTTCATGGTGGGCGGGACATCTCCGCAGGCTGTGCTATTTATACTGACCTTTATATATGGTCTCGGTTTCGGGTTTGCTTTTACCATCTTCACCATTATTGCGCAGTCTTCAGTAGGGTATAAGGAACGTGGTTCCTCTACTGCACTGCACACGTTCATGCGTACGTTGGGACAGACGATTGGTGCAGCGGCTTTTGGTACCTGGTTGAACTATCGAATCTCCACGTTATCGAGTGAGCAGAATTTGGCTGAGGCGGGAATATCGGAGAGTGATCTGAACGAATTGCTTGCACCGCATACAGATGCTGCGCTATCGGATGACAAATGGGCGCTACTGCGGAGCGTGCTGGAAGGAAGCTTGCATTCCCTGTTTGTGATTATGTTCGTTATTGCACTGGTCTCGTGGGTAACGACGCTTGCTCTACGCAAACGTTTAATTGTACCCGAAGATGCAGATGCTCCACCGCAACCACAGGGCTCGAAGTAAAAGTGGATGTATACGAAAAACCGGATTCGCCGTTGTCAGGCAAATCCGGTTATTTTTGTTGCTCCATTTTGCAAGGTCTAACTACTCGCGGATAAACGGTCTGCACTGTGTGCAAGCCTTCCCAAAAGTTCGGACAACAGTTCCTTGTCTTCCTCGCTCAGTCCGCTGACCGCACGATCGATCTTCACCGCATAACCTGGATAGATATCATCCATGGTGCGCTGACCTTCTTCGGTTAGTTCCACAAAAATGATACGTCTGTCTTGCGGACAATGCTTCCGGTGTAACAGTCCTTTTTGCTCCAGCTTATCAATCACATAGGTTACATTTCCGCTTTGCAGCAGAAGCTGTGCACCAACCTGTTGAATCGGCTGAGCTCCTTTCATATATAACACTTCGAGCACCCCATATGCGGTGGGGTTGAAGCCATGCACTTTGCTTCCGGATACAGCGTGTTCATTCACGCTCTTGAATGTCTGGGCCAAGGTGCGGTACAGATGAAGTGAACGTTCGGTTCCGATTTCTTGTAATTCCAGCATGCTGATCCCGCCTTTTCAGATTAGTTTTATAAGTTGAAATGATAAAGTTACAACCTACCACTACGAGGACAGAACAACCTTCCAATCACTGTTATCCCCAGATTTTTTGAATATTCTTCAAAGGTAAAATCCGGTGATAAAGGTGAACGCTTCGCTTTTTCAGGTTTTTTCTGTCCTCTCCGTTATGCTGTTCTTGTAAAAGATTATTTCAACTTATATGAGTTGGTTAGTTATGTTTGTTTGACGATTCAGGATGTCGCCATGTACTCATTGTAAACTTCTGTTTCTACGAAAAACATGCGATATGTCACAAGATCTGCATTTTTAGCATTTAAAATTTGATCATTCATCATCTCGTAAAATCATCCTTGAGATGTCGCTTCTTCTCCGCCTCTGGCAGGAGGTTGAGTCAAGCCCTGCCCTCTTATAATGAGTTCATATTATGAATTCGGAAGAAAATGGAGGAGAAGCAGGATGATAATGGACTCAATCTGAATGCAACAATAGCGGGAATGACCGTGAGCGTAACGTGAACAGCAGCTATGCGAGCGAAAATCGTGGTGCACTGGATCTGGGTCTGAACGTGGATGCAGATGCAGAGAGTGAAATTACATCTGTGGTGGAGACAAATCGGTAATATGAGATTTTCACTGTAATATGAAGAAGCAGGGGCTCCGGAACCCCTGCTTCTTTTTAGCATTTATAAGACACAAGAGCTATCGTTCTTCTGAATACTTTAATTTCACCAGTGACTCTAATAATGCTGTAGCATTAATGGGAGATTGCCTTCAAATATGCTCAAAATGATCAAACAAACGGCACAAAACTCGTATACAATAAAATGAGATGATCTAACAAGCCCGACTGAGAACAGGAGTGTTCGATATGAAGATAGAGCATGAAGGTACAAACATACAAGAGTCCATATTGGATGTACATATTACAGAGGCAGGTTACGAACCCGGACAGTCGACCATACGCAACATTCGAATGAGTGTGGCGCGAGGAGAGCTGGTGGGTATTATCGGACCAAATGGTGCGGGTAAAAGTACGACGATCAAAACGCTGCTTGGTCTGCTGGAACATGCTGACTATGAAGTGACGATTGGGGGAGAGGGACGTTATGCCTATATCCCGGAACAACCGGTTTTTTACGAATACATGACCCTGTGGGAACATCTTGATCTGGCCGCAGCGGCATATGAGATGGAGGAAGAGGCCTTTGTCGCCAGAGCGGAGGAACTGTTGGTTCGCTTCGGTATGGACCACGTTCGTAACGATCTTCCAGCCAGTTTTTCGAAGGGTATGCGGCAGAAAATGATGCTGATGATCGGATTTCTGTCTTCGCCGGATATCTATATTGTGGACGAGCCGTTTATTGGACTTGATCCGCGTGCTACCAAAGATTTTCTGAAATTACTCGATGACGAACGTCGGCGTGGTGCGGGTGTACTCATGTCTACGCATGTACTGGATACCGCTGAACGAATCTGCGACCGATTTATTCTGATTGCTTCGGGCAGGTCTGCTGCCGAGGGAACATTGGATGAGATCCGTGAAACAGCGGGATTATCGGAAGCCTCTTTGTTTGACTGTTTCGATATACTGACGTCTTAGATAGAGAGAGGGTGAGAGAAAGGATGGAAACTTCCCAGCGTTATACACCACTTCGTTTATACAGGCGAAGACGCAAAGAACATTTCAGGGAACAAATGAAAAATCTCAGACTCGTAGTGGATTGGACGGTATGGGTATATTTGCTTGTCCCGGGTCTGCTCTATCTGACTGGATGGTACACGAGTCTGTGGACCAAACCGCTGCCTGCATGGGCGACTGGATTACCGTTGCCCGTGCTGACCGGGCTGATCGACGTCGTTATGCTTACCGGGGGTGTGTTGATATTTGTGGAGGAAGCCGATGTATTGTTTCTGAAATCAAGACCGTTGTGGATGCGCACGTTGATGAGGCAAGGGCTATACCGCGCCTGTCTGCAACATCTGGGCAAAATGATCGTGATTACAGCACTGACTGCCCCCCTGTGGTCCCGTGTCTATGAGATGTCTAATCTCCAGATTGCACTTATGGCTGTCTGGTTCGGTGCAGTATCTTCATTCCAAGCCATAACACTACATCTGACAAAGGTTCGACTTACAGGATGGCGACGCTGGATTCAGATGATTCCTCTCGTCATTGGCATAGGGTACATGACCATTCATGCGACATCATGGATGCATGGGCAGACGTGGAAAATCATGTTTAGTCTCGGGGTTATCATGCTTCTTCTGATTACCGTCGGACAGATGCGGCTTATGATGAAAGGAACGTTTGAAGGCGATGTGCGAGAAGATTTGCGAAGCAGGCTGCAGTTGACAGCTGTGATGTTAAGCCGAGCGGTGAGCAAGCCGAAAGCCCCACGAACACGGTCCATTATCTTCCGCAAACCGCGTAAACTGTTACGCAATCGTTCCATCGCGAATCGTACAGCGGAGATCGCATTCAAGGCGTTTTTCCGGAACTCAGCCACAATGAAATTGTATTTACAGCTTGGAGGACTGTCCATTGCAGCAGTCGCCTTACCGCCTTTTCCGGTCAATATCATTGTGTGTGCGTTATTGATTATCATGTTAACGGTGATGTTTTATCGCTCCTGGGATGTGTTTGCAACGTCCGACTATGTTCAGCTCATAACATATGACTCCGATGCTCTGCATCGTGCGGGTTCAATGATGGTTAAGATGTTGTTTGTCCCCATTGGTATTCTTATGGGATTCACGCTGGGATTGGCTTGGCTCGGTTGGATCGTCGGTATTCTGACAGCCGCAGGTGCGGTGGTCTTCGGACTTTGTGTGTTATCTATTGCCGGATGGGTTAGACTTACCCGAGCCTAAAAGAATTCCTTTGTAGTTCAGAGCATATGACGCGCTATAACTGACCATGCTATAGAAGAAGAATCTCATCTATGAATGATGAGAGATTAGCTGTAGCAAGGAGGAAGAGATGATGATGGATAATAGCGAACTACAGGTGCATTTCTCAGACGGTTCAGCGTTGAATGCTGCAAGGGCAACGTTGGAGGAATTAGGGTATAAGCCTTATCAGTCTGGCCCGCTGGAATTGTACATTCCTACAGATCGCCAGGATCCTCAGTCAGCCGTAGAGATTGTACAATCTCATGGAGGAAGTGCCGTATTTTCCTCACAAACGGAAGAGCTGGATCAGTTTCAGAATATCTCAATTCCGGCTCATCTCGTGAATGAGGACTGGAATGAGGGATATGCGAGTGGAAACCAGGGGAGTCAGGCTGAGCAAGGTGCACATAATTATAGCGAGGACCCAGCATACGATGATTCGGCTGATGGATTCTCAGGCAGCGTCAAAGCATAGAAGCATCACAAGCCCAAGAGCAGTTCGAGTCGTTTTTTCTAAAATGAAACAATGCCCAAAAACCCGATACTCCACAGATAGTGGATATCGGGGTTTTTGGCATCTGAGCTAATTCATTATCGGGTTAAAAGGTGTAATACCTATTAGGATGTAACGTGTCTATATTCAGCCGCATGCATGCCAGCCGTATATCCCGTGGAGAAAGCAGCAGTGATATTATACCCTCCGGTGTAGCCGTGAATATCCAGAACTTCACCGCAGAAGAATAGTCCAGGCAACAGCTTGGATTCCATTGTTTTTGGGTATATCTCCTTTAAGTGGACTCCTCCCCCAGTAACGAAGGCTTCTTTGAGCGATCTTGTTCCGTCTGCGCGGAAAGTAAAAGCTTTCATTAGCCCGCATAAGTTACTTAACATGCCTTTGGGGAAATGGTGGTACGTAAGGTCATCGCTGATCTCGGCGCGTTTCATCATCAACGGAATCATGCGTTCAGGAACCCATGTTTTCAAAATGTTTTTGACAGCCTTGCGGGATTCTTGTTCCAATACCTGCTGAACCTGAGTTTCTAGTAGACCTGCTGACAGCTCCGGGAACAGATCAATGCTCATCATGACCTGTGGGTTTCCAGACTTCATCTGAACCTTGCGGATAAACTGGCTACAACGCAATGCAACCGGTCCAGACACTCCAAAATGCGTGAAGATCATATCCCCGCGATGGGAGATGACCGTTTTTCCTTTGGCATCCACTACAGATAAAGCGATATCCCTCAAAGATAAACCTTGCAGTTCTTTGGACTGAATCCAACTCTCCCCAGACACAATAGGCACTTCGGTTGGATATAACTCCGTTATCGTGTGTCCCGCAGCTTCAGCCCAGGGATAACCATCTCCGGTTGATCCGGTTTGGGGTACGGACTTGCCGCCGGTAGCGATAATGACAGAGCGCCCAAGAATCGTTTTACCTGATACCAATTTAACACCCTGTACCTGCTGACCGTTTTGAATAATTTCCTTGACGGGTTCTTTGGTGCGAATCTCGACACCGAGGGAGACAATTTTACCTACCAGCGCATCAACGACCGTTTTGGCTTTATCGGTTACAGGGAACATTCTTCCATTGTCTTCTTCTTTCAGGGCAATTCCGAGATTCTCGAAGAAACGCATAATCCCCTGGTTGTCCAGATTCTGAAACGAACTATATAAAAAGCGTCCATTACCCGGAATATGCCGGATGAGTTCATCCGTTTCCTTGGCATTAGTTACATTGCAACGACCTCCGCCAGAGATGCCGAGTTTACGACCCAGTTGATCTCCTTTATCCAGCAGAATGACGGAAGCTCCATGCTCGGCAGCTGCAACAGAAGCCATCAGGCCCGCGGATCCACCACCAATTACGATGACATCATACATATGTTATTACCCTCTTTTTTCATTGATTTTGTCTGTTTTACGTAAACCATGTCTACTCCTGGCTTTTTCTGAAATATAATGGAGTTACGAGCAGTTCTATTATGGAGTCTTAAGGGATATATTGTAATATACTGTCGCCTATGTTTTAATCAGAAATACATGAGGGAATGTGCAGGCGGAGGAGGAGATGGCATTGTGGTTGCGTTAAAGGACATTCTTTTACAAGTACTGCTGGCGGGGTCGGCGGTATACCTGATTCCCTTATTCCATCTGGGGCTCTCCAAGCGGGCTGTGGCCAAGTTGGAACATGCCGGAATGATGCAGACCGTTTTAGCTGTGACGAGTGTTGCGAGCATGCTACTGTGTTTGATGTTCGCGTTTCATGGGAGTCCAGCGGCTGTACCCATATCACTAAGCATCGTACCTGTAATACTTGTTATTTTGTATTGTAAGTCCGTTATAGGCTTAACGCTGTCCATACTACATATTCTCTTCTATTTCCTTTTCGCGCATTCCTATGATCTGTTCGGATTTCTCCTTCATACGGGCATTCTTCTCTATCCTATTGTATGGTTGTCTGCCAAACGATTCAAGCATAATACACCTTCGCGCAAAATGACGATCCTGATCACCCTGATTGCAATGGAAAGGGGTGTAACGAGTCTGTTGTGGATCGCATCCCTTCAGAATGACTCCACATACTCTGCCACTTATATGGTACTTACAGCACTGGGATATACCACGGGAGCCATAGTTGCGGGCAGTCTGAGTCTGTTATGGCTGGAACGGATGAAGCACTATCACGGGCTGGAGCAACATCTCTCGGAAGTTCACCACCGATACATAGCCGAGATGGAAAAGCTTCATCAGATTCTGAATGCGGTTCCTCTCTCCATTGCCACTGTAGATAAAGAAGGCACAGTCATGTTCGTCAATGAGATGATGGAACAAACAGCAAGAGATCAGTTACCCTGTAACACCACGCCTGATCTCATCGGCCGGCCAGCCAGTCAATTTGTTGAACAAGGTCAGGCGGACAAGATGGATAATAGCATTCGCAGAGCTGTCGTTCATGGTGAGATTAATGGATTGACTGTTCGTTACGGTGCTCACGTATTTCAGTCCCGAACCGTGCCGATCTATGCCTTTTCAACAGAGCCTGCAAGAGAGGTCACAGGAGCTATGCTGATTATTCAGGATATCACGGAGCTTGAGATGTTGCGAAGTGAACTGGATAATGTGGATCGTCTCAGTCTGGTGGGGCAGATGGCTGCAAGCATTACGCATGAGGTGCGTAATCCTATGGCGGTTGTACGTGGTTTTCTTCAACTCATGCAGGAGAAGAGTCCGGATTCCCTTGATCATTATTACCGGATCGTCCTGGAAGAATTGGATCGGGCGAATAGTATCATTAATGATTTTCTATCGCTGGCCCAGGATCGGATTGCGGAAAAAGAGGAATCCCAGCTGCATGATATCATTCATGAACTCAGTCCATTGTTGTGGGCCGATGCGAACCTGCGTGGTCAGAGTATTGAACTCATGCTGGACCATAATGTACCGAAGTTGCACCTCAATCCAAAGGAAATCAAACAGGTGGTACTCAATCTGGCCCGTAACGGGATGGAAGCCATGAATGAGAAGGGCGTGCTTACGCTGGAGACGCGGATAGTCGATGACAAAGTGGAACTGTGTGTACGTGACACAGGGCCTGGTATACCTAGGGTGAAGAAGGAAAAGCTGTTCGAGCCCTTTTTCACGACAAAAGCCAAGGGGACGGGACTTGGATTATCCATGTGTTTAAGTATTGTGGAACGACATAATGGAACCATTACCGTGGAATCAGAGGAAGGTCGAGGGACTACCTTCAAAGTGGCATTTGAACGTTAGGTAATCAGCATATTTTCCCAGACGATGAGACATAATATTTTAGAAGAAGCCTTTCTGCAGGCACTGTCTGAATCTTGCTTTCATTGCTTATGGATGTATAATAGGAATAGCACATCATTACATCCATAATATTCGATATGAATGTAACGTTGTTTGGATAGCTAATCGCCTTTAATTCTATCGAGATCATAGAACAACCATTTATAAGGAGTGAAACCGAATGTCGATGTCATTTGATCAATACATGAAAGATATGGTTCAACCCATGCGGGATGAGCTAACTCGTCTGGGCATTCAGGAGTTGCGTACTCCTGAAGAAGTGGAAGCAAGTCTGCCGGATGCAAAAGGAACAGCGCTGGTCGTAATAAACTCTGTCTGCGGATGTGCCGCAGGTCAATGTCGCCCAGGTGTGTCTCAAGCACTTCAGAACGATATCACACCGGATCACCTGTACACTGTATTTGCTGGTCAGGACAAAGAAGCAACTGCAAAAGCACGTGAATTCTTTGCACCGTATCCGCCATCTTCACCGTCCATCGCCCTGATGAAAGACGGAGAACTCGTTCACTTTATCGAGCGTCATCAAGTGGAAGACCGTTCTGCAGAGGAAATTGCGGCTGATCTCAAAAGTGCATTTGAACGTTATTGCCGTTAATTCGCTCCATAGAACGCCCCGCTCTTCGGATAACCGATGCCGGGGCGTTTCATTTTGGATAGATAAGGTTATTGAACCATTCGGACCTTTCAAGCATCAAATTTCATTCATTTAGAAACGGGGTGTATTAACGATGAGTTTGCAACAACAGATCATCGCTGAATTGAAGGTTAAACCAAGCATTAACGAAGCAGAGGAAGTACGCAAGCGTGTTGATTTTCTGAAGACATATGTGAAAAATGCGGGTGCCAAAGGCCTGCTGATTGCAATCAGTGGCGGTATTGACAGTGCTGTGGCTACGGCGCTTTGCAAAAAAGCGACGGACGAGCTTACAGAAGAGAACAAACAAGAGTACAAAACTCTGGGTGTGTTCCAACCGTATGGTGAGCAATCCGATATTGACCACAGCTATGCTGTAGCAAAAGCATACGATCTGAAGTATGTCGTTGAAACGAATATCGAAGATGCGGTTAACGAGATTGCACTGGAAGTGGAGCAAGGCTTCAAGTCACTGGGCAGCCCACGCCATATGACTCATCAAGGCAAAGGTAACGTTAAAGCGAGAACCCGTATGGTGATGCAATATGCACTTTCGTTTGAAGAAAACCTGCTCGTCGTTGGTACGGATCACGCATCCGAAGCCATCACGGGTTTCTATACCAAATGGGGTGATGGTGCTGTAGATATCACACCACTGAGCACCCTGAACAAACGTCAGGTACGCCAGCTGGCAGCTTATCTGAATGTGCCACAGGCCATTTTGGACAAAGCACCATCGGCAGGATTGTGGGAAGGTCAGACGGATGAGGAGGAGCTGGGGATTTCGTATGAAGCCAACAGCGACTATCTCGAAGGCAAACAGATCGATCCGGCTGCACAAGAGCGTCTTGAAGCGTTCTATACGCGCACCCATCACAAACGCAATGCCATTCCTGGTATCTAATACGGGTGAATGAGCATAATCGTTATATAGGGAATGCAAAAAGAGTCACTGCTCACGCAGTGGCTCTTTTTGTTATGTGGAACGAACTACTATATTAAAGATGAGTTAGTTGCTCCAGTCTTTGATCTGTTGCAGGGTCTGGGTGATGGCTTGCTCCAGTTGTGGAGTGGTTTCTTTAAATGGATGTACCGTATTAAACGTGTGGTTCCCTTCAGGTATCTGGTGCCATGGGATATCTGGGCGTGCTTGCACAAGTGCGGCAGAACCGTCACGCAGACGTTGGGGATCTTCTGTTCCCTGAATGAGTGCGACTCGCAAAGTTGATGAAGCCAAGCGGTCAACGATAGCGTAACGTTTGCTATGCTTGTCCAGGTCTTCCAGGATAGATACATCCAGTGGCATCTGCTGGCCTGTACGTCCGTTAATGACATGGCTGCGGCCATGCGTACGCATTTCTTCTTTTTGCTCCGCTGTAAAGAGATCCAGGTTGGTTATACCATTCCAAGAGATTACACCTTGCACCTGCTCGGGATGATCCAGTGCATAGACGAGACTTACCCCTGCACCTCGGCTATGTCCAACCAGGTATACAGGAAGTCCAGCGAGTTCAGATTGTGTAGTCACATAATCAAGTACCAAGGCGAGATCAGCAAGTTCGCGGCTGTAGGTATTCACTGCGAACTTTTCAAGTTCAGAGAATTGCTCTAGATATTCGCCGATACCGTTGTGAGAGAAATTGAAGGTCAGCACATGATGCGTCTGGCTTAGCTGTGAAGCTGCATAGGGGAACATGCCCCAGTCTTTGAAGCCTTTGTATCCGTGAGCCAGAAGGATGACCCCTTGAGCGGGTTGTTGTGCAGGGAAAAAGTCCCCGCGAATGATCGCATCTACGTCAGTGGGCAATTCAAAAGTTATGGGCATGATTCAGACCTCCTAAGAGTTTCAGACGATTCCTGATTCATATTTTAGCATATATGGTAATGCGCATAGGTACTCGCTTCTGAGCGCCCCTCCTGCTACAATAGAATACGTGTTCGGATAGTTACGGATCATGTGATTGAATGGAGATCTTTTACAGTATAAAAGATTAAGCGGGTGAAGCGTTGATGATATATGGCATAGGCAATGATGTGCTGGAGATTGGACGTATGCGCAAGCTGCTGTCCGGTCGCCATGCGGAAGCTTTTATGAAACGAATCTTAACGCCAGCAGAGCGGGAGATCGCGGTCCATCGCGGGAAGCGGATGACGGAGTTTGTATCCGGCCGATTTGCTGCAAAAGAAGCGGTGTCCAAGGCATTTGGTTGCGGGATCGGTGGCATTATGGGGTTCACTGACATTGAAGTGCTGCCTGATGGGACAGGACGTCCAGTGGCCTCGCTGTCCAGTCAAGCCTGGGAACGCCTGCAGCTGCCCTACGACAAGCAATATGACATTCATTTGAGTATTACGCATCAGACGGAACTGGCAGCGGCTTTTGCCATCGTGGAACAGATGGAGAAGTAGTTAGCTTGGCAATAGGAGAGGACGGAAAAATGGGTTTAATGGAACAGAAACGACATTTCAGCGTGAATTTGCTGGATTGGTATATGATCAACCGACGGGATTTACCGTGGCGGCGTCACAACAATCCGTATTTTACATGGGTATCAGAGATTATGCTTCAGCAGACGCGGGTCGATACGGTAATTCCGTATTTCAATCGTTTTATTGGGAATTTCCCGACCATACAGGCGTTGGCGGAAGCACCCGAAGAGGACGTCTTGAAAAATTGGGAGGGACTCGGTTATTACTCCCGGGCACGTAATCTTCAGGCAGCCGCGAGACAAGTTATGGAGCTGCACGGAGGCGAGATGCCGCAGGACAAGCAGGCTGTCTTTGCATTAAAAGGGGTTGGCCCCTACACTGCCGGGGCCATTCTCAGCATTGCCTTCAACCAGCCGCAGCCTGCGGTAGATGGCAATGTCATGCGGGTCCTGTCCCGATACTTCCTTATTGATGAGGATATTATGAAGGGCAGCACCCGGGTGTTGATGGAAGAGCTCGCAGGAGAGCTCATTCCGGAAGGGCGGGCGCGTGATTTCAATCAGGCGCTGATGGAGCTTGGTGCGCTGGTGTGTACACCCAAAGCGCCGCACTGCCTGACTTGCCCGGTCATGGAGCAATGTTCCGGCCGTATCGCCGGAAGAGAGCTCACACTGCCGGTCAAGACCAAGGCGAAGCCGCCGCGCCCTGAGCAGCGGCTGGTCGCGATTGTGGAAGGCCGTGGTGATCATCACGGCCAAGTGCTGGTGCGCCAGCGCCCCGATACGGGCCTGCTCGCCCGCATGTGGGAGCTGCCGCATGTGCTCGCGGCGCCCGCCGCAGCTGGCAAGAAAGCGGCGCCGCTGGCGGATGAGCCGGCCATGGCATTGCTGGCCGGCAGTCTGTGGGCGGAAGGCTTCGCTGCCCGCCCGGAAGGGCTGGCTACCCATGCGGAGCATGTGTTCAGCCACATTGTCTGGAGCCTGCAGGTGTACAAGTGTACCGAGCAGGACCAGACTGGTGAGCTTCCGCTGATTGCAGCGGAAGCGAGAGCCGCCTACGATGCACAGGCGGCAGCAGGAGAGGCCACAGCCTTATCATCAGCTGTGTTACCTGAGTCAGCCGCAACGCATTCATCGGAGCCAAGCGCTCCTGAAGGACAGAATGTACGGACAGGTAAAGGCGATGGCCTGACCTACCGTTGGATCGGTCCAGAAGATATGGAGAAGATGGCATTTCCCAACATATTCTTGAAGCTAATCAGCAGTTATTTTGCTGGGGCTTATGAAGATGTTAGGGAATAATGAAGATATGAAAGCAAAAGAGCCTGGATTGGTAATAATGACCAATTCAGGCTCTTTTTTAATATGTTAACCGTTTTAGGTCAACCGTCTTATTTTGCAGAAGCGTAACGTTTGTTCACTTCATCCCAGTTGATTACATTCCAGAAAGCGGCGATGTAGTCAGGACGTTTGTTTTGGTAGTTCAGGTAGTAAGCGTGCTCCCATACATCCAGACCCAGAACCGGAGTCAGACCTTCGAAGAGAGGGCTGTCTTGGTTAGGTGTGCTAGTGATGGACAGTTTGCCATCTTTACCAACTACAAGCCAAGCCCAGCCGGAACCGAAGCGAGTTGTAGCTGCTTTAGCGAAATCTTCTTTGAATTTGTCAAAGCCACCCAGTTCGCTATCGATTGCTGCTGCGATATCGCCTGTAGGAGCGCCGCCGCCGTTAGGTCCGATGATTTCCCAGAACAAGCTGTGGTTAGCATGTCCGCCACCATTGTTGCGAACCGCTGTGCGGATGCCTTCAGGTACGCTGTCAAGGTTAGCAATCAGATCTTCCAAGCTTTTTTCTTGCAGTTCAGGAGCGCTTTCCAGAGCTGCGTTCAAGTTAGTTACATAAGTATTGTGATGGCGATCGTGGTGAATTTCCATCGTTTTTGCATCGATATGTGGTTCGAGTGCGTCGTTAGCGTAAGGAAGTGCCGGTAATTGAAAAGCCATAATGAAATACCTCCTGAGATTTTAGGTTTTTTGAATAGGTACATATGTAATAATACCCTTGCCACTAATATTAAACCGCATTCGGGCTAATTAAGCAACATTTTTGTTTATTAAGTACCCCAAGGTGTTGATCTAATGATGGGCCAGAGTTAACAAACATATTTTACCCTTTATGAATATATTTATGTGATTTTAGTAGAAATAAAAGCAAAAATATGAAGGAATACATTGTAAACGGTTACAATTAAGCGCTTTCAAAAGAAAATGCGTGTTTTATGGAGTAAAGTATGGTTTAATTGACGAAGAAGCGGTATTTTCTCGTTTTTTGTCATTATATGAACATTGGGTTTTTGGTAAAAAGGGAATCCTTTTTGTAAAAAACCTCATCTAAGCTAACGAAAAGGGAGATTTAAGACATGCACGTTCGTTCCTTTCAGTTGAGTGATGCAAGCCAGATGACGGAGCTTCTCCAGGTTGCACTATCGGAAGAGTGTTATGAGAACACGATGGGCCCGTTTGCCCGTCAATTGTCATGGGATTCTGACCTGATCATGGTTGCGGAAGAAGAGGGAGACCTCGTCGGCGCTTTGATCGGTACGATTGATCACAACCAGGGTTGTATCTACCGTATTGCGGTACATCCAGACTATCGTCGCCGTGGAGTCGGCAAAACACTTGTCGAGGCTATGGAACAAAGGTTCCAGCAGCGTAAAGTCAGCCAAGTATGGGTGGCGGGTGATGAGCACAACAAAGTAGCTATGCCTCTATATGAAGCGATGGGTTACGGTGCCAATCAGATTATGAGCGCTTTCCAGAATCTTAGTATTTTGTCAAAAGCTTAGTTTGCATGTTTATAAAGAAATAAAAAAAGATTTTCATTTCATATTAGGCATATCTTTAGCGTGTAATAACGTGAGGGATGTGCCTTTCTATTTATACGAGTGTTCTTCACGTATTATTCCTCCTGTTTTCGCATCCTTCTTATACTCCTCCGGTGTCTTCGAGTTCTGTTAAATCCATACGGTTGTTCCGGGTAAGCTAGTGATACCTAAGGTATTGGTGCTCATAACCAATTGTTTCACTCTCCCAAATGAAGTAGACTGAAAGGGAGCATGATCATTCATTTTAGACGTTTTATTCAACTAATTGATAAACGAGGTGTCCCTTTGAATTCCAATAACCTTTCAATGGAACATGTGACTTCCGAGCAACGTAATGAACCGCCTAAGCCTGAACAACCGGGGAAATCCTGGGTTGCTGAGCTGTGGGATTGGGTCAAAACAATAGTTGTAGCTTTTGTAATCATGATGCTGCTGAACCTGTTTGTGTTCAACCTGTCGATGGTCAAGGGACAGTCCATGCAGCCGACACTGGTTGAGCGAGATCGTCTGTTCGTCAACAAAATCGTATATCATCTGGGTACACCTTCCCGATCAGATGTGATTGTACTTCGTGATCCAAGCGAAGGTGTGGAGAAGAAGGATTTTCTGGTTAAACGGATCGTTGGACTGCCGGGAGATACGATTGAGGTCAGGGATCACCATCTATATGTGAACGGCGAGCAGCAAGCGGAAACGTATACTGATATTGAGGTACAAGACCCGGATTTTGGTCCAATTACACTGGAGCCGGATCATTTCTTCGTGATGGGGGATAATCGTCATGAAGGTAAAAGTAAGGATAGCCGAGTGTTTGGCAGTATTACATCCGATGAGATTGTAGGCAAGGCTGAATTTATTTTTTGGCCGTTTTCTGAATTGAAAAAATTGTAAAGTGCTGGCGAGACAACAACTTCAGAGCGCATTTTGCGTTAAATTATATAGACTCGTTCCGTTTGACTTCAAGTATGCAAGGCATATACAGAAATTAACGCCTGTCCTCTCTTATCGTGAGGCGGGCGTTCACTATTTACGGAATAAGTGTCGGAAGAAAAGAGGAAAGAGAAATGACGAGCGTACAGACCGGGGGGGCACAGGCAGCCTCCGTATGGGAGAAGTTAAAACAGGAGATCAAGGAAGCTGGCCCCGGACTGGGCATTGATGATATCGGATTTGCTTCGGCAGAACCCTTCGTAACACTTAAATCCATACTCGAACAGCATCGGGCTAAAGGGTATGAGTCCGGATTTGAAGAGCCGGATATTGAGAAAAGGGTACGTCCGGAGTTGAAGGATGGCGAGCCGGCTTCACTTATTGCGATAGCCGTGGCATACCCATCGAAGATGGTGAACCCGCCGAAGTCGGAGCCGGGAGCCTATCGGGGGATCTTTGCCCGTTCCGCATGGGGGCAGGATTATCACCAGGTTCTGCGTACAGCCATGGACAAGCTGGTTAATTTCATACGGGAGCGCGTACCTGAAGCCATGATCGAAAGTATGGTTGACACCGGAGCGCTGGTGGATCGTGCGGTGTCCCAGCGTGCGGGGATTGGTTTTAGTGCCAAGAACTGTGCCATTATATCACCCAAATTCGGTTCATGGATTTTCCTCGGGGAACTGGTGACGAATATTCCATTCCAGCCGGATACACCTGTAACTGAGGATTGTGGTGAATGTACAAAATGTATCGATGCCTGTCCAACAGGAGCATTAGTAGGTCCCGGACAGTTAAATTCATCACGGTGTATTTCTTTTGTAACCCAAACCAAAGGGTTCGTGGATGAAGAATTTATGCTAAAAATCGGTAATCGTCTGTACGGTTGTGATACTTGTCAGATTGTTTGTCCGAAGAACCGGGGTAAGAACTGGGATCACCATCCCGAGTTTCATCCCGATCCGGAGATTGTGAAGCCGCTGCTGCTACCGCTACTGGATATTAGCAACCGGGAGTTCAAAGAACGGTTCGGTCAGAGTTCCGCCGCATGGCGTGGCAAGAAGCCGATTCAACGAAACGCCGTTATTGCCCTGGGCAATTTCAAAGATAAAAGTGCTGTACCCAAACTTACGGAAGTACTAAAACGTGATCCGCGCCCTGAGCTACGGGGAACTGCAGCTTGGGCGCTAAGTAGAATTGGAGGAGAAGACGCCATGAGAGCAATTGGGGAAGCTGCCGCTAACGAACAAGATGGGAACGTACTAAGCATGCTGCAGAAGGCCAAGGAACGACTGAGTTCGTCCGAGACCTTACCCAAACAGCCACAGGCTGGACAAGTGAGTGAGAAGCAGCCAGAGGAACAGAAGAATAATGAGCGCAACACATTACAGGCATTACAACAGGAATTGAAAATGGAAGCTGCGACTGAACCGGGTAATGAGCAATCCGCGAAGCCTGCCAAACCGGAAGCCGCAGCGTGGAAGCCTTCAGCAGTTACGGGGCTTCATGGCAAGCCAGTATACTACGATGAGATACTGACACCGATTGGTCCACTAACGTTATGTGCTACGGATGAAGGACTGTGTCACATCGACTTTGGCGCCTTTCACGTACGGGAAGCTCACCTGCAGCAATGGGCCCGTATATGGATTGGCGAGTATCGCTATGAGAAAAATGAAGAGAAGCTCAGCGAAGCTGCAAAGCAGTTACAGCAGTATTTTGCGGGAGAAAGAAAGGTGTTCGAATTGCAGCTTGATCGGCTTGGAACACCATTCCAGCTACAAGTATGGCAAGTTCTGTCCGATATATCTTATGGAGAGGCCTCATCACACCAACAGGTTGCGGAAATCATCGGCAGGCCCAAGGCTGTTCGTGCAGTTCTGGACGCCATTAGCAAGAATCCGATTCCGATTATAATTCCCTGTCACCGCATCAGCGGTAAAGACGGCACACTGGTGGGTTATGTAGGCGGTCTGCAAACCAAGGAGCAATTGCTCGCTTTGGAGCAGCGATCGTAAGAGCGGGGGACGTTCATGAAGTATGTAAACGTGGAGAGCGTGGAAGCGGGGGAGCTTCTGGGTAAGACGGTATATTCCAGTAACGGTACGGTACTGCTGTCTGCCGGAGTCCAGCTCACCGTATATATGGTCAATACGCTGAAACGTATTGGCGTGACCATGCTGTACATCCAGGATGAAGCTTATAAAGATGTGAATTCAGAAGACATTCTGGATGAAACCACAAAACGGGCAATAATTAACGAAATGAGTGTCACACTTGAAGCGGTGCGTTCCGGGAAGGATTGGAGTCCAAGAAGGGTAGCTCTCAGTATAGACAAGCTGCTGAATGATGTTCTGAACGGGCGTGAGTTGCTGGTGCAGCTCACCGATATTCGAACCAAAGACAATGCGCAGTATGTTCATGCCATGAATGTATGTTTGTTGTCTTCGGTCATCGGAATGAATATGGGACTCAACTATAACCAACTGAAGGATCTTGCTGTGGGGGCATTATTGCATGATATTGGCAAAGTGGGGGAACCCCCTGGCAGTGGTTCTGCTGCCAACTCTTCACTGCATCATACGTGGCGCGGATTCGAAGTGATTAAGAACAAGCGGGAGTTCAGTCTGATGGTCGCCCATACAGCCTTACAACATCATGAGCATGTAGATGGCACAGGCATGCCGAGAGGCATCAAGGGAAATGATATCCATCTGTTTGCAAGGATCGTTAGTGCGGCGAACATCTATGATAATCTGATTAATGGATTATCGCAGGACAGCCTGTTACCACATGAAGCCTGTGAAGAGATGATGGCAATGTCTAACACCAGGCTAGATCGAGACATTTTGATTGAGTTCAACAAAAGTGTATCGGTATACCCCAACGGTACAGCCGTGAGGCTGTCTACCAAAGAGACGGGAGTCATTGTGCGTCAGCATCGAGGATTGCCAGGCAGACCTGTAATCCGAGTGGCACGAGGCAGTACACGTTATTCTCTGGATGTGGTCGAAATCGATCTGGCCCAGCATACAACCGTTTTCATTGAAGCCGTCATGAGTTAGCTTGCCGGCGGTTCAACTGGAAAATCCGTTTGCTCAAGGCGTGCGGAAATGCTATGATACTTTCAGGAAATCCGGTCTGTGTCAGGTTTGCAACATGTGCGTTTAACATCATGAAGTGGCACGGATTATCAGGCTTTTTAGAATGCATACAGAGGTGTCTAAGAGATGGATATTGTTATACCGATTATTACATTGATTGTTGGTCTGGTCGGGGGATTTTTCATCGGGGTGTTCTACTTGCGTAAACAACTTGAGAAAATGCAAAGCAATCCGGACATGCTTCAGAAAATGGCGAAGCAAATGGGCTACAACCTGAACGGCAAGCAAATGCAGCGTGCCCAGCAGATGATGAAGAACCAGCAGCCAGGAGCAAAAATGCCCCAGCCGCAACAACATCCTGCGCGTAAAAATTCGGGCCGCCGAAAATAATAGCAGTGAAGTGAATAACTGCTTACCGTATGTGGTTCGAAAGGAGGCGTTCGGCAGTGGCTGGCGTTAAAGATTATTTGAATTCAAAAGTGTCCGACAATCGGGAGAAGATCGAGTATCATGTAGAGCAGATCCTGAAATTGATCGGAGAAGATAGTACACGTGAAGGGCTGCTTGAAACGCCTGCACGTGTGACCCGAATGTATGAAGAAATTTTTGGCGGATATGAAGTAGACCCGCGCGATGTGCTCGGTGTTACTTTTGACGAGAATCATGAAGAACTGGTTATCGTTAAAGATATTGTCTACTACAGTCAATGTGAGCACCATATGGCGCCGTTCTTTGGCAAGGTGCACATTGGGTATGTACCAAGCGGAAAAATCGTCGGTTTGAGCAAAATGGCTCGTCTGGTCGAAGCGGTAACACGTCGCCTGCAGGTTCAGGAACGTATTACTTCCCAGATCGCTGACATTTTGACAGAGGCCGTAGAGCCACACGGTGTTATGGTCGTTGTGGAGGGCGAGCACTTGTGTATGTGTTCCCGCGGTGTGAAGAAACCAGGAAGCAAGACGGTAACGTCTGCTGTACGTGGTTCCTTCCGTGAGAATCCGGCTCAACGTGCCGAGTTCTTGTCTTTGGTAAAAGATTAAGATCGGGTATGTCCACTTGCTGGACAAGCCAGATGATTAGATCCTTTTGGTTTTGAAAGCAGAAGTTTCGAGTTTCTGAAACCACAGGATGTGATATAAATAAGCCGTGTTCCCTGGGGAACCGGCTTATTTATATATGGCGTTTTTTCATTCATATAATGCATACAACCGAATTCGTTAGCCGGAGGTAATGGAACGATGAGTGTACCTTCCCATTCAGATCAACCGGTTCAGCCGGAAAAGGGACCACAAGCGGATAAACATACCATGCGTTTGCAAATCTGGGAGACACCACTCAAGCGACACGGCAGCAGCGTGCTCGAAGCTTTTGCATGGGAAGAAGTCATGTGCAGACGGGTCGGGGCAGGGCATCTGCCTGTTGCGCATATATGGCGACATCCAGATGCCTTTGTAGCGGGTTTGCGTGACCGCAGGCTGCCACAGGCTGTAGAATCGATGGAACGGATAAGAAGCCAGGGTACAGCGGTCTGTGTTCGACCTTCTGGTGGAGCGGCGGTTCCTCTAAATCCAGGGATCGTCAATGTGTCACTGATTCTGCCTAATCCCGGACATGCCATTAATATTCATGATGATTTCCGGGAGATGGCTTCGATTATTGCCGAGTCGCTAGCGCCGTGGTCGAATCAGGCGCAGACAGGCGAAGTGCAGGGTGCTTTTTGCCCGGGGGATTATGATGTCAGTGTAGGTGGGCTGAAATTCTGTGGTATTGCCCAGCGCAGGCAAGCCAAGGCGTGTATCATTACTGCTTTTATCATCGTGGAAGGCCAGGGAGATCAATTGGCAGCAGACGTACGTAAATTCTATCAGCACGCAGCGGGTGGGGCGAGTGAAGGATATCCTGATGTTCAGCCGGGTACGATGGCCAGTCTGAAAGAATTGGCAGGTGTACCTTCTGCTGCGGCATATACTGCCTCGTTGGTTCGGACACTGCGCGATCGCTATCCCAAGGCGGAGACAAGCCGCGTGTTAAGCGTCGGCACTGAAGAGGTGCGATTGACAGCGGAGCAGATGAAACTGCGCTATGATTAAGATCTTTTTACTTGGACTTGGAATTGGGTAATAGAGATGATATGATGTGATTTCGGAAGGAGAGTGTTAGGATGGAAACGTTGAGATATACGTACTTATATGAGGTTGTATCTACAGGCGAAAAGTCTGAGTTCAGCCAAATGGCAACAAGCAAGGAAGAGGCTGCTACACTGATCGTTGCACGTATTGCCGATCTGGAGTTTACAGATGAGGCTGACATCAAGTTGGGCGATCTGATCGCCATTAGCAAACAGGTTGGCGACAACTATGTGGCGTGCGAGGGCTGTGCTTCTTAAGTGAGCATTTTGCTATAGGAAGTCTCTCAAAATACAAGCAAGTCTCTTTTACAGGAGACTTGCTTTTTTGTATGAAATTTAGAAGAGATATCTTTCAGTCATTCGTCTGGAGATATCTCTTTTTTACATACATTCTTATCCCGATCTCAGTAAGGTGGCCACAACAACTTGCGTGCCGTTTCGTAACGTTCGGCCACAGCCGGCCAGTAGACGACATTCCACCAGTCCTCGATATACTTTTTACGTTCGTTCTGATGCTTCAGATAGTAGGCGTGTTCCCAGACATCCAGGGGCAGGAGTGGAACGATGTCGGACTGGGACAGGTTCTGGTGTTTCTCTGCCTGCAGAATCTCCAAGCGGTGTGCTCGCGGACTCCAGACAAGCATGGCCCAGCCACTGCCTTCTACTTTGTTCGCAGCTTCCGTGAATTGGTTCTTGAATGCTTCGTAGCTGCCGAAATCCCGTTTGATCTGCTCAGCGAGCATGCCGGAAGGCTTGCCGCCGCCAGCAGGATTCATAATCGTCCAGAAGATCGTATGCAGGTAGTGGCCTGCCCCATTGAAGGCTAGTTCACGTTCCCAGTGCTTGATGAGTTCAAAGTTATTCTTTTTCCGCGACTCCGCCAGCTTCTTCTCCGCTACATTCAGTCCATCCACGTAGGATTGATGGTGTTTATCGTGATGGATACGCATCGTCAGCTCATCAATATGCGGCTCCAGCGCATTGTACGCATAGGGAAGTGGTGGCAGTGTGTGCCCACCAATGGGAACTGGCTTTTCTTTTACTGGAGGTGAGGTAGAGACAGGCTGGCTCGAAGCACTTCCGCTGGGTGAAGGCTGAACTGCTGCGGATTGGATCTGAGCTGAAGCAGCAGGTGCATTTACATTCCCCTCTGGAGAAGTTGGAGCCTCTGAAGCTTGGCGATGGACACTTCCCGGTCCTGAGGCATGCAACGCATTTTCCAGCAAAAGTGACGGCTCGGAATCCGTTTCTCGCATGATCCCAGGTTGACTGAGTGTATCCAGTACGCCAAGAAAATACTCCGATTCGCGGATAACATGCAAAATGAGTGCTTTGGCAAGCGGAACAGCTTGAACAGCAGCGCTTTGCTCCAGAAGAACATATAGCTGTTTGATGAACTCCCTGGATTGCTGGCGGGCAGCCGATACGAGTTGATCAACACAACCAATCATGTAGGGCGCGGGTGGATGGGTTCCCGGTAATAGTTGCTTTAATAGCTGATTCGCTACTCTCTCACTGTGCTCAAAAGTAGCCTCCCATTCCTCCAGGAGCTTAACGTATGGGGGCTCCAGTTCAGGGACCAGTGCACGAATGACTAGCGTATGTTCTTTCTCCTGCTCTTTCCAGAAACGAATTTCCTCCAATGTCCGCAGAGGCAGCAGGTGACCATATCCATACCAGTTCATATCTGGTGGACCTCCTTCAGATGAATTCCATTGCATGTTCATACCATCGGTTAATGCGTCCCAAGAGTATATTCCGCTGGCCTGTTGTCCTATGTACGCAAAAAAAAGAGCCCCGAAGGGCTCAAGGATCAACGAGAAACTCAATTGTTAAAATACGGTCATTCTCCATTATTCGTGTTCTGCACATCGTCACTGCTTGTCTTCGTAACATGACTCAGGAACGTAGAGACACGGCGAAGATATTCCTTCGGGTGTTCCCGGAAAATAAGTTCATGATGCGCGTCCTGGACAATCCATTCATCCGAGTACGGATTGGTTTGGTTGGCGGCGAGTTGCTCTGCAATCGGGTAAGGTGCCTTCTCGTCCTCCGTACCATGGATAAAGAAGATCGGGAACGGATAGTCCTCTTTTTTAACTTCCTGATACGGAATCTGCTGTAATCCGGTTCCATTCAGAACGGGGAACAACAGTTTCATAATCTCCAGTGTCGGTTGACGCGGGAGGTCAATCTGGTTGTGAATGTTGTGGTACAGCGTATCCGGCTCAAGCAGGAACGCACTGTCCAGAATCATCGCATCGACTTCCTTCGTAATAAGTCCGGTTTGTAACGCTGTACCGGCACCCATCGAGAAGCCCCAGACAACCAATTCCTGCGCACCACGCTGCTTGGCAAACTGGATCGCACCGAGCAACTGCTGTGACTCGGCTTTGCCACCTGTGGCTACAGCTTTGTTTACTTGGGAGGCAAAACCGTAATCGAACATCACCACGTTGAACCCGAGTTGATGGGCATAGTGGGCCAGATCGTACATAGGTACCCATGTTTCTTCCCGATTGGCACCATATCCGTGACTGAAGATGATCGTTTTGCTCGCAGTGTTGTCAGCAGGAATATACCATCCCTGCATCGTCCGGCTGCCATCTGCTGCCGGAAACGTGATGTCTTCGTACTTCATGTTCTTGGCCTGCATTGGATTGGAGAAGACAGGCGCTACAGTTGGATTGGATAATACCCATGCGATATAACCATGCAGTGCAATAAAACAAAACAGCAGAAAAAATACAACGGAGAGCAGCAACGCTACGATAATATGTTTGAACCGAATCAGCCTCGGTGATAACGAAGAGGGCAGATCGGACACTTTTGTTTGCAGCGGGGCTTCGCTCTGGGATGTTGGATACATGAATGCCCCTCCTTTGAAGTTCAGTTGAAGATAACAACGACATGAAAAGAGAATTACGTCTATTTCAGAACCTGCTTCAGAGCGATATCTTAAAGTAATATATCTTTATCGTATGTTCCAATATAGTCAAAGTCAATTGATTGAGGGCATTTGTTACGCAATTGTTATATAGTTCTTAAGATATATGGGTAACATTTCCTTAGCGTGTAAATTACAGGGGATTTAGTCTTATAAAAAGGAAATATTTATAACTTGGCCTATTCAGATCTTGACTCTTTTTGGTTTACAGATGAGACCGTTTCTCATATAATTTATGTAACCAAGTTTCATGTGATGAAACATGAGGAGGGCATCATGCCATGGAAGATCGTAAGTTAACCGTCCGGGCTGTAGAACGGGCGCTGGATATATTATTATGTTTTACCACGCGCAGTGATCTGGGACTCACCGAAATTGCCAGTCAGATTGGTTTGCACAAAAGTACAGTGCATCGCCTGATGGCTACGCTGGAAGATCGAGGCTTTGTCATCCGGGATGCGGCAACGGAGAAGTACCGACTTGGCATACGAATCTGGGAGCTATCAGCCCATATGTCACGCAGTGATGATCCGGCGATTTTGCTGCTGCCTGCAATGGAGCGGCTGAGAGACCGGTTGGGAGAGACCGTAAGTCTGTACCTGCGTGATGGCAGTGAACGGATTCGGATTCAGGCTGTACAAAGTGATCAGGCCATTCGCCGTGTTGCTCCCGTCGGCGTTAGACTCCCGCTATCTGTCGGGGCTTCCAGCAAAGTCTTGATGGCGTTTGCGACGGACGAGGACCGTGAAGAACTGATGAATGGGCCTGAATGGCCGGTATTTATCGATCCAGCGGTGTATTTGGCGCAGATGGGAGACATCCGGGATAACGGATATGCCACGAGTTACGAGGAACGTGAGCCGGGAGCTGCGGCGGTATCGGTGCCGATTATGGATCGTAGAGGCAATATTGCAGCTGCGCTCTCGGTCTCGGGACCTGTCAGCCGACTTTCGCAGGAGACTTTGCACGAATACGCACCTGTGCTAAAGGAAGCGGCTACGCAGATGGGGCTCATGTTATCCTGATGTTGATGTAAGGTTTGTCACTAATTAAGTTAGTAATCTGGAATATAAAGGTTGTTTTTATGTTCCGGTTGCGCTACTCTGTAATGGACGGCCCAACGGGGCCAGCTTCATTGAATATGAACAGCGGCTTGTGTAAGCCGCAACTTGTTAACGTTACTGGGGGAGTCCGAACTGTCCGGACTGAGACGGAATCGCATGAGATTCCGGACCCTTTGCACCTGATCTGGATCATACCAGCGTAGGGAAGTAATCGGCGATATGACCACAACAACCACATGATGTGAACCTTGCAGTGCTCCGTTAAGGAGCTGATTGAAGGTGCATTATTGGTGATGGACATCAAAGTCGGTTCCTTCGGGGACCGGCTTTTTTATATACAGGGAACAGGCGATATAGCACGGACTCCATGGGCCTCTTTTTCAATGACCTACGAAAGTGGGCTTGGATAGGAGAGAAATCAGCGTAGATCCATGATCTGTTGTAACCTCCGTTATGTTGTGAACTGTACATGAATGATGTCTCCTCTGGTCTGGTGTAGAATCGCTCTTTCTTCTCTGCATTGCGCATGATTTGGGACAGGTACGTAAGCGAGCTAATGATGATGCCAACCCAAAACCAAGCGAACGAACAATGAGGAGGAGACAAGCGACATGAGAACAGGAAATCAAACGGGACAACAAGCGATGGAACAGGAACATACGGGTCAGCAGGTGGAAAAGAAAACAGAGGCGGCCGGACGGGTTCAGCCCTTTCCGGGCAGCCGCAAAGTCTACATTCAGGGCTCACGGCCGGACATTGCTGTCCCGGAGCGTGAAATAGCCCTTCATGACACGAATACTCCCCAAGGGGTGGAGCATAACGAACCGCTGCGTGTCTACGATACGAGCGGTCCCATGACTGATCCCGGATTTCATGCCGATATCCGTGCAGGTCTACCAGCTCTGCGTACCCGCTGGATCACAGAGCGTGGCGATGTCGAGGCTTACCAAGGCCGTACAGTAAAACCCGAGGATAACGGACTAAAGCCCGGAGGGAAGAGAGCTGGAGCCGAAGAGTACCCTGGATTGCGTGGCAAACCGCTGCGAGCACAGACAGGACGCTGTGTGACTCAGATGCATTATGCGAGGCAGGGAATCATTACGGCAGAGATGGAGTTTGCCGCCATTCGTGAAGGCGTGGAGCCGGAATTCGTGCGCCAGGAGCTGGCGAGTGGAAGAGCCATCCTGCCGTCTAACATCAATCACCCGGAGAGTGAGCCGATGTTGATCGGTCGTCATTTTCATGTGAAGATCAATGCCAACATTGGCAACTCTGCGGTATCTTCTTCCATCGAGGAAGAGGTCGAGAAGATGACCTGGGCGGTACGCTGGGGATCGGATACCGTAATGGATCTGTCCACAGGCAAAGACATTCATACCACCCGGGAATGGATTATCCGCAATTCACCTGTGCCAATCGGTACGGTGCCGCTGTATCAGGCGCTGGAGAAGGTGAATGGCGAAGCGGAAGCGCTGACCTGGGAGTTATACCGTGACACGCTAATTGAGCAGGCAGAGCAGGGCGTGGACTACTTTACGATTCATGCAGGTGTACTGCTGCGTTATATCCCGATGACGGCCAAGCGGATGACAGGCATTGTGTCTCGCGGTGGGTCCATTATGGCAGCATGGTGCCTTGCGCATCATCAGGAGAATTTTTTGTACACCCATTTTGAAGAAATCTGCGAGATTATGAAAAGGTATGATGTCGCGTTCTCGCTGGGAGATGGACTTCGTCCAGGCAGTATCTACGATGCCAACGATGAAGCTCAGATGGCGGAACTGGCGACGCTTGGAGAACTGACACAGATCGCGTGGAAGCACGACGTGCAGGTGATGATTGAAGGCCCGGGTCACGTGCCGATGCACAAGATCAAAGAGAATGTGGACTTGCAGATGGAGATCTGTCAGGAAGCACCGTTCTATACGCTGGGGCCGCTGACGACCGATATTGCCCCGGGATACGATCACATCACGTCTGCCATTGGGGCGGCCATGATTGGCTGGTTCGGCACATCCATGCTCTGTTACGTTACGCCAAAAGAACATCTGGGCTTGCCTAATAAGGATGATGTACGGGAAGGGGTTATCGCCTACAAAATAGCAGCCCATGCCGCCGATCTGGCAAAAGGTCATCCGCGTGCCCAGCGTCGGGATGACGCATTGTCCAAGGCGCGCTTCGAGTTCCGTTGGCGGGACCAGTTCAACCTGTCACTGGACCCGGAACGGGCACTGTCCTATCATGATGAGACTCTGCCGGCAGAAGGGGCCAAGGAAGCTCATTTCTGCTCCATGTGCGGACCGAAGTTCTGTAGCATGCGAATTACGCAGGACATCCGTGCCTTTGCCGCGGACAAAGGATTGTCCGAGAATGAGGCTGTAGCAGCGGGTATGCAGGAAAAGGCAGAGGAATATCGGACACGCTCCTAGGCGCTAGTACAGCGTAAACTGGGCAGTCTGTAATAGAGATAAAAGCCGTTCCGCTCTGTTATTGCAGAGAAGAACGGCTTTCTTTAGGAATATGGCAGGTATATATTCTGCACGTACTCAGCCTTTATCAGAATCAGCTTTGCGACGGTTCGTGGTCCGTATCTTATACAGAATTCCTGCGATAACGAATAAAAGAGCATCACTGAATTTTGGTGCTCCTCCGTATGTGCTAGTTCATTGACGAGCTAACCCCAAATTCTTTTCCAAATACGTCGCAAGCAATGCCAACGGGCTATGGATCTCAATGCCTGTGTCTGTTGCGACCTGTGCGGCTGCAGGAGCCATGGAGAGCTGGGCTGCAACTACCCTTTTACCAGGATACTGCTCAGCAATCTGCTGTAATCCTTCACGTACTGCTTCGAGATACCCTTGCTTATCTCCGCGCATGATCAACTCGAATGTCCCTGGGATGCACACCGCTTCCGTCTGAGCTGTCTGGGAAACGTGTAGCTGCCCACTTCCATCCTCTTGCTGTAACACCTGATTCACCCGTGCCATCGTTCCTTCAATGGTTGCGGGGTTGGTGAAAACGATTATGTATTCTCCGGATACTCGCCGCATCTCCTGCAATAGCGGATCATCTATGCCGATCACAGGCACAGGGACCTGTGTGGCTTCCTGCTCTAGTACTGTCGCAAAGAGGGTACACGTGACCAAAATGGCATCTGCATGACACTCAGCGATCCAGTGGAGCGTCTGGGCTACTTTCTCGTGGATAATTACATCGTTAAAGTCAGCGTCATGTTTAAGACGATCCAGTCCTGGATCCACGTAATGGACCAATTCAACTTCATAAGGAGCAAGCGTCTCTTCAATTAAGGCGATGTTGGAATAGTGGGCGTGAAAACAACCAATGGTGATCATAGGCTAAGTCCCCTTTTACAGTTCGTATATGTCATGGATCTTGAAGATATTTAAACCATTATAAAAACATGACTGAGAACTGTACAGTTGTTTGTTACTCAACGCCAATAACCGCCCTTCCGCCAAGCTGCGGAAAGACGGTTGATAACCGGACTCGAATAGGGTCCGTTGTCCATTTTATCGAAGGGAAGGAGACGCATTCTTCTTCGCCATTTTTTGCTGCAGAATTTCATGAAAGGATAGACCTTGAGTGTTCTCATTCTCCTTTTTAGGAGCAGTGGTCGCCGTGTTGCGTGGATATTGGTGGTGGTACGGGATCATTTGCTGAATAGGCATGCGGATCATCTTGGTTCCTCCTTTAATGCATTTTTTTAAATTATGTATTTCGACTGGTTGTGTTGCCAGGTGCGCATATAGGTACATATGACTTGTTAGACGAAATAGATGACTTTAGAATGTAAATCCAATTGGATTGTAGTGATTTTACCCGGTTTTAAGGAGATGTAAACGGTTTTAGGGAAATTCAGGAGTAAAGAACCTGATATAACAGGTTTCATATGGGAGGATCGAATCGGTTGTTATGTGAATAGTCCCAATTCTAAGGAAGTCAATGGTACCGACATATGAGGCATATTATCTGGTTAAATGATGCAAAGCATGCTAACTAACTTGGTACCATGGTCGGGTTGTTTAGGTGGTTATGTAGTTCCGGATATAACAAAAAACTGCCGAGCAAACTCGGCAGCTGATGTGATATGAAGAAAGATGCGAACTACTTTGATTCTGACTGAGATGTATATCGTACTACTCTTATCTATTTTGACGAACAGCGATGTATATATCGACTTGTACACTTTCGGGATTCAAGCTGCGTTCATCATACAACTCGAAATCTCCTGTGAATGTCCTGTCGCTTTGTTTGTCCCATGCCCACACGGCTCCCCATGCTTCGCCCACAACCTCTGCCATGGGTCCTTTTCTGGAAGTGAATACCGCGTAAGTCGCAGGAGGGAGCAGAATGTCATCCAGTCCTTCAGGTAAGGATTCATCGGAGCTGACCTCATGCCCCACCAGTATGGTGTATTCTCCGGTTATGCCATCGGTGTAATCCGCGTAACAGCCATAGCGGGCAGCTTCCGGTGCAGGGAGGTGCTCTGAGGTAAAATAATTGTTCCAGAGTTCTTGAATACAGCCTTTGCCACTAATTTCAATGGCATTGGTTGTACGGGCGGATATGCCAGCAAGACGTTTGCCTGGGAGTGTGACGTAACGAACCGGCTGGGTAGAGAACGAATGATCTGTTGTTACCTGACCTGGATGAGTAGCAGCAGCTGAGTTCCCCGCTAGGAATTCCGCATGTTGATCAGCCGCGGTAGTACGCCATCGTTTCAAAAAGGGCAGCTGGTTACGCAGCATCGAACGAGCGGATTCCTCGTCCATGCCCTCGTCCTTTAGAATGGCAGTGCACATCTCCGTCATGCCTTCCAGTGAAATACCAGGCTGTTCGAACGCGCCTTCCTTGTAACAATAGATACAGTATTCACGAGTCGTGCTTCCATCTGCTTCGGTGCCAAATTGAGCAGGGGTTGTCAGCGGCATTCCGCAGCTTTGACATACAGTGACGTTCATTATTAATTCCTCCTTGGATATGTACAGATTGAATATATCTGAAGTATACGGGGAGTAACTGGACAGCTGTCTGTCAGGTTTGAGTCGGGGTTATATAATTTTGTACGATTTGCTCGGCGATACGGCAGACTTCGTCCCGAATATGCTGGGGTTCCAATACTTCAACGTCCGCGCCGAAGCCCAGAATGAACCCGTATAACCAGGCATCCTCGGGAAAAGCAACCTGGCAGATGTAATACCCATTCCCATCAGGGATGACGTTCTCAATCCCGAACCATTCTTCCGCTAGATGACGGACGCGAGCATGGAATTTCAAGGTTAACCCAGCCTGATTGCCCGGACGGGTCCATTCCTGCTGCCAGGGTCTGTCCTGTGGGTTAATAATTTTACGCTCGAAGTGCTCGTTAGCAAGCGTGACATCCTGCATACGTACAAGTTTGAACATGCGAAATTGATTTCGCTCGTGGCAAAAGGCATATAGGTACCAGGAATGCTTCTTGAGTACGATGGTATGAGGGTCGGCAGTTCGGTGGGTCTGTGTACCCTCGGCACTGCAGTATGTGAAGGTAATGGGCCTTAGCTGGTCCATGCCCTGTTCGATAAGTTGAAGCTTAAGTTGCAGTGCTTCGGGGTGAGACCAGGTTGAATAATCGACGATAAAACGATTCGTATTGGCCTGAAAATCATCATTCTTGCTTTCAGGCACGATGCTGCTGAGTTTTTCCACCAGAAGCTCACGCGCCGCATTGGCATGGGAGGTGGATACGCTGCGCAGTGCAGTGACGATGGACGCGAGGTCCTTGTCTGTTAATACGTTTCGATCCAGACGGTAGCCCTCTGCCAGACCAATCCCGCCGCTTGCGCCCTGATACGTCACCACTGGGATGCCAGCTTGACCCAATGTATCGATGTCCCGATAGATGGTACGGATGGATACTTCGAACGTATCTGCCAAGTCTTTGGCCTGAACTCGTCCACGATTGATGAGTAGCACCACAATAGCTAACAAACGCTCCAGTTTCATATCTATGGATTCCTTTCATTGGTTTATCTGTTGGATTCAAATATGTTATATTGTTGAGCATCACACATAGGAGTGGAATAAGCAATGAAGCGAATTACGATTCTGATCGCAGACGATGAAGTTGAGATCGCTGACCTGGTTGCATTGCATCTACAAAAAGAAGGGTATCACACCATTAAAGCCTTCGATGGAAAGGCGGCGGTTCAAGCCGTTCAGACCCAAGCGATAGATTTGGCGATCCTGGACATCATGATGCCTGGCATGGACGGATACGAAGTAACCCGCAAAATTCGGGAGCAGCATCATCTGCCGATCATTTTCCTGAGCGCCAAAACGTCGGACATGGACAAAATTACGGGACTTGTGATGGGTGCAGATGATTATATGACCAAGCCGTTCAATCCGATGGAGCTTGTTGCCCGGGTGAATTCCCAGTTGCGTCGTTCCCTGCAATTCAGCCAGTCGGCGCCTGTGCAGCGCACCATTCTGGAGAAGGGCGGACTCGTCATCATGCCAGATCAACATCGCGTTACACTCTACGGCAAACCAGTGGAACTAACACCGAAGGAATTCGACATTCTGTATCTGCTCGCGAGTCATCCCAAGCAGGTGTTCAGTGCAGAAAGCATCTTTGAACAGGTGTGGGGAGAAGCGTATTATGAGAGCGGGAATACGGTGATGGTCCACATTCGCACCCTCCGCAAAAAGCTGGGGGAAGATATGAACAAGAACAAGTTTATCAAAACCATTTGGGGTGTGGGGTACACGTTTAATGACTAAACGAAGAAGTTTTCGCACGACCATGATTATGTTGTTAGGGTTAAGCATGCTTGCCTCTGGCGCAATCACTTATGGGATTTACAAGCTTTTGCAAGCCTATTATTCGGGTGTCCGTGCTGAAGATCAGCTCGCTGAATATCGTCATTTTATGAAAAGTATCGGAGATATCTATTTCTTCCTGATCTTATTTATCCCGCTCGCCATTCTATTCTTCTTCTGGTTTACCAAGCCTTACGCGACGTATTTCAAGGACATTTCCACAGGGATCAGACATTTGGCCAATGGTGACTTTCAGCATCGTGTGCAGATCTCCTCGAAGGACGAGTTAGGTACGATTGCAGAGGATGTGAATTTGGCAAGTGAGAAGCTAAAGGAAGCGGTAGAACGAGGGGATTTTGCTGAAAATAGTAAGGACCAGCTCGTTGTCAATCTGGCGCATGACCTGCGAACACCGCTGACCTCTGTGCTTGGATATTTGGATCTGCTCATGAAGGATGATCAGCTGACGGAGGAACAGGTTCGGCACTTTACGTCGATTGCATTCACTAAGTCACAGCGTCTGGAGAAGCTGATTGATGATTTGTTCGAAATCACCCGCATGAATTATGGGATGCTGCCTATAAACAAGACCCCGCTGGATCTTAGTGAACTGCTAAAACAGATGAACGAAGAACTCTATCCTGTATTCGAAAAGAACCATCTGACCACCCGGTTAAAAATAGACACTGAACTTACCATCTCCGGTGATGGTGAGTTGCTGGCTCGTGTGTTCGAGAATCTGCTGATTAACGCTGCACGGCACGGCAAGGATGGCATGTACGTGGATATTAACGGATATCGCGATGCAGAACAAGTTATCATTCAGGTGATTAACTATGGTGGACATATTCGTCCGGAGGAGCTGCCGCATATCTTCGATATGTATTACACCGGAGATCGTGCCAGGACCCCTCAGGAGGGTGGGACAGGTCTCGGCTTATTTATCGCACGCAATATAGTGGAACAGCATGACGGTACGATTTCGGCCCAGAGTGATGTGGTACGGACGCAATTCGAAGTTCGGTTACCTGTATTTCATTGAGGTCTGACAGCAAATTTAAGAAAAACTTTAGAATTGCCCTGCTTTTTCTTTAACTAGTTTTCTCTATCCTTGATGTATGAGGCAAAAGGAGGAACAAGCATGAAAAAGTGGGGCTTTTTGATATGCATCATTTTGATCGGATATATCGTTACGCAATCACCGGGATGGCTTCAGCAGAAGGATGAATTACCCATTGAGATTCAGAATACGCGTGAAAACCCAGCAGGTTATACAGTATCCGTCACCGGAAACATTCAGGATCAGGTACATAAGGGCAACTTGTTACTGGTTAATAAGCAATACCCGGTTCACGCGGAAGGGGTCAAATCCGATATTGTATATGTGGCGCATGAGGATGATCTGCTTCGTGGATATGGAATACAGGATCAGAAAATCATGTTATCACGGCAGGTGGCGCAGGCGTTTCAGAAGATGGTTGAGGCAGCAGGTGAAGAGGGAGTACGATATTTCCTCATCAGTAGTGGTTACAGGGACTTTGCGAAGCAGGACGAGCTTTATCGGGAAAAGGGTTCAGACTACGCTCTTCCTGCGGGTCACAGTGAGCACAATCTGGGGTTATCCCTGGATGTCGGTTCCACATTGGCTGCCATGAATGAAGCACCAGAGGGGGCCTGGCTGGAAAAGAATGCATGGAGGTACGGATTCATTCTACGTTACCCGAAGGATAAGGTGAGCATTACGGGTATTCAGTATGAACCATGGCACTTTCGATATGTGGGGTTGCCACATAGTGCTGTCATGCATAAGAACAATCTGGTGCTGGAGGAGTACCTTGATTTGCTAAAAGAGAAAGAGAACATTACTGTGGAAGTAGAGGGTAAGGTGTATCATATCCGCTATTATCGGGCCACCGCAGATACGACCGTTTACATACCTGAACAAGGCCAAACTGAAATATCGGGTGATAACATGGATGGCGTCATCGTCACCGTTAAGAAATAACAGGGCACACCAGGGAGGAAGAGCAACATGAAGCACAACAACCAGAAGAAAACCAAACATTACATCCTTTGGATTGCCGTGTTCATTGTCTACGTATACCTACTTACCAAGCTGATTCTGTTCAAAGGAAGTCCCGTCGACTTTGACATCGTGAAAGTTCGACTTATGGAATTCTTGCAACAACCGGATCTGATCCATACGCGAACCGTCAACTTAACGCCATTTCAAGAAATCTCACGAGACTGGAACAGCCTGTCGTTACATCGTCCAGGCACCGCAATCCATCTGGTAGGCAATGTACTGGCTTTTATCCCACTGGGCATCTTCATTCCTGTGCTGACGGGTAACAAATTATTTTCTGGAGTAAAGGTACTCTTGCTGTCTCTGCTGCTCAGTATGGGCTATGAAGTGACACAGTTGTTGACGGGTATGGGCATATTTGATGTGGATGATCTGATGCTCAATACGCTCGGCGGCTTGATTGGATATATTATTCTCACCATGGCCATCGGCCTGAAAAAGGTGTTGGTGGGAGGAGAATCCCGTGTGACGACGAAGAAGTTAAATTCTAAGGAAAGTCATGTGTAAGGAGGGGAACAACTTGATTATAATGGCTGTACTGTTTATTAGCGCAGGGCTGATGTTTCTCGTGTATCCACACAGCGTAAAGGATGCTTCGGAGAAACAGATTATGGAGCGATTGATCATGTCGAGATGGGTCGGGGGCTCGTTAATTGCTCTGTCGTGTCTGTTTCTGGTCATGGGTACGATTCAACTGTTAGATCAAGCCTCACATCACATTGGGCATTAAAAGGCAGTTGGCCTTGAAGCAACGGAGAATACACAAATACTGAAACCAAAGGCTCTCCATCACTGTGCAGATTGCACGTTACGGGGAGTTTTTTTGTTGCTTCATAAGGTATCGAATTTAGCATAGGACCACTGAACTTTGCGAGTAACATCGTAAATGAGGTAGAGTAGAGAGGATTCGTTAATACCTATTCCTTACAAAAAAAGGAGGATATACATTGTACTCATTGGCTAAAGAACTAGCAGGAACCATGAAAGCCATTATGCAAATTGAAAATGAAATTGTTGAAGCTAACAATAATCACTACGATGAAGAAGTAGTAAGTGATTTAGAACAGAAAAGAGCAGATATGATAAGAACCTGTAATCGCGATGAGTTGATGGTGATAAAAACAGTCATGAAAGTGGGGCAATCGGAGAGGGGATATCGTCATTATTTCGATTCGACTGATGTTGAGATTATTTATCTCCCTGTTGAGTTAAACGAGCATGAGTTGATGCAGAAATATTCCTATTATCTTATACATAAGACTGAACGCGAACTTGCGGATAGCATTGAGTACTATACCGCTGTGTCGGAACAACTGAGAGAAGGTATGGAGATCTTAAAACTTAAACTGTGATCTGTAAGTTCTAGGAGGCTTGTAAATGCTAATGAAAATTGTTGTATATCACTTTGATGTGTTCTACTATTACGTTCCCAATCAATATGCAGGAAAAATTGGCGAGTGGAGAGGAGAATTTATCGATTTTTTGCAGAGCTTAGAGTATAAGCACCCATTCACCCTGTATATCGAGTCTATTGATCATGAGGGAAATACGGAATATGCTCACTTTATTCGTAGTTACGGGGCGGATGATTTTGTGGACTGGATCAACGTGGAGAAATTAAACTGCAGAGGTGTATATCGTATTCCTGAACCACCTGATGATTCAGAAGTTGGATTAAATTTTGAGTTTTAAGTGATAAGAACCTACTTATAATTAAATTGATGATGCATATCGACAGTTAAATAAAAAGCTCCCCACCACGTGCTATTGCACGTAATGGGGAGCTTTTTTGTATAACTTCATCACATTAATGATTGATGTTATTAAGCTTTTTTCATCATTTGACGCAATACGGTTTGCAGGATACCGCCGTTATGGTAGTAATCCACGTCAACCATGCTGTCCAGACGAGCGATAACAGGGAAGTCGAACTGTGTACCGTCTTCACGAGTTACGGTAACTTTCAATTCTTGTCCTGGCTTCACATCATTGCTGAGGCCAGTAATATCATACGTTTCACGTCCGTTCAGGCCGAGGCTGGACCAGCCGTGACCTTCCTGGAATTGCAATGGCATTACGCCCATGCCGACCAGGTTACTGCGGTGAATCCGCTCGAAGCTTTCCGCGATAACGGCTTTGACGCCGAGCAGGAATGTTCCTTTTGCCGCCCAGTCACGGGAGCTTCCTGTACCATACTCTTTACCAGCGATAACGATCAGGTTCTGTCCTTCATCCTGATACTTCATGGAAGCATCGTAGATGGACATTTCCTCGTCCGTCGGCAGGTACTTCGTAATACCGCCCTCGGTGCCCGGAGCCACCTGGTTACGAATACGAATGTTGGCGAACGTACCACGCATCATTACTTCATGGTTACCACGGCGTGAACCGTAGGAGTTGAAGTCTTTACGCTCTACGCCATGCTCTTTCAAGTACAGTCCAGCCGGGCTGGATGCTGCAATATTACCTGCTGGCGAGATGTGGTCCGTTGTTACGGAATCCGCAAGCAATGCCATAACGCGTGCAGAACGGATATCAGCGATATCGTTCAACGTGTCGCCAAGCTCTTGGAAGAACGGAGGATTCTGAATGTACGTGGAGTTCGGATCCCACTCGTACAATTCGCCTTCCGGTACAGAAATCGCATTCCAACGCTCGTTGGCTGTAAATACGTTCTCGTACTTGTTGCGGAACATCTGAGCGTTCAGGGAACTTGCGATGGTATCCTTGATTTCCTCGGAGGTAGGCCAGAGGTCCTTCAGGAATACAGGCTCATTGTTCGTATCATAACCGATTGGATCGGTTTCAAAGTCAATATTCACTGTACCCGCAAGTGCATATGCCACAACGAGTGGTGGTGATGCCAGGTAGTTGGCTTTAACCTGTGCATGCACACGGCCTTCGAAGTTACGGTTACCGGACAATACAGCCGCTACGGTCATATCGTTCTCAGCAATAGCTTCGCTCACTTCGTCCGGCAGTGGGCCGGAGTTACCGATACATGTTGCACAACCGTAGCCGGCAACGTTGAATCCGAGTTTGTCGAGGTACGTGATCAGACCTGCTTTTTCCAGATACTCGGTAACTACAAGGGAACCTGGTGTCAGACTGCTTTTCACATATCCTGGTTTGGTCAGGCCGCGTTCAACTGCTTTTTTCGCGAGTAATCCTGCTCCAACCATAACACTTGGATTCGAAGTGTTCGTACAACTTGTGATCGCCGCGATCACAACAGCGCCTGCCTTCAGTTCACTGTTGGAACCGTCCGGGTGCTTCACAGGTACGGTTTGTTCAATTTTCTCATCGCTCAGACCGTAGCCGCCTTTATCTACAGGTGTGCGGATGATGCTGTTGAAGCTTTCTTTCATTTGTGTCAGCTCGATGCGATCCTGTGGACGTTTTGGTCCGGCAAGACTTGGTACAACAGAGCCGAGATCCAGTTCAATCACATCTGTGAATTCAGGATCAACGGTGCTGGAAGTACGGAACATGCCTTGAGCTTTGTAATAAGCTTCAACCAATTCAACCTGCTCGTCAGGACGGCCAGTGTTACGCAGATAGTTCAACGTTTCACTATCAACAGGGAAGAAACCGATGGTAGCGCCATACTCTGGTGCCATGTTGGCTACTGTTGCACGGTCAGCCAGACCGATGTTGGCAAGACCTGGTCCGTAGAACTCTACGAATTTACCAACAACGCCTTTTTTACGAAGCAATTGGGTAACTGTCAGTGCCAGATCCGTTGCTGTTGCACCTTCACTCAGGCTGCCTGTCAGTTTGAAACCGATAACGTCCGGTGTTACAAAGTATAGCGGTTGGCCCAGCATACCTGCTTCGGCCTCGATTCCACCAACACCCCAACCAACAACGCCAAGTCCGTTGATCATGGTGGTGTGGGAGTCTGTACCTACGAGGGAATCCGGGAATACAACGGTCTCGCCGTCAACGGTTTTTGTTGCTGCCACGGAAGCCAGATACTCCAGGTTAACCTGGTGAACGATCCCTGTGGATGGTGGAACTGCACGGAAGTTGTTGAATGCCGTTTGTGCCCAACGCAAGAAGCGGTAACGCTCTTCGTTACGCTCGAACTCGACCTTGATGTTGTAATCAAGTGCATCGTTGGTACCGAAAGCATCAACCATGACGGAGTGGTCGATAACGAGATCGACAGGTACGAGCGGGTTGATCTGTTTCGGGTCGCCGCCTGCTTTTTTCACAGTATCACGCATTGCAGCGAGATCAACGACAACCGGTACACCGGTGAAATCCTGCAGAACGATACGTGCAGGGATGAATGGAATTTCCTTGTTATTGTCACGGCCATCTGCCCAGCCGGTCAGTTGTTTAACGTGTTCTTCGGTAATGGCACGTCCGTCGAATTGACGAATTGCTGCTTCAAGCAACACTTTAATGGAGAAAGGGAGCCTGGAAAGATCGCCGTGGCCGCCTTCCTGAAGAGCATCGAGACTGTAGTAGCGGTAAGATTTGCCTCCAACCTCAAGACTGCGAGCGGCGGAGAAATGATTCTTTGCTGACATACATGTACCTCCTTGGGATGTGTCGGTGAGATGAAGAAAACGTTCATTTAGGTGAGGAACAGGCCTTCATCGTTCCGTGTTCTCGTTTGTTAGTTTCATCAGGTGAAACGTAATTTCATAATCATAACTTTAGTTTTAAGTATACCGTTTTCACCTCTGTACGTAAAGGTCTTTTTGCCTGTTCAAGCAAGCTTTTGAACTAATGAAGGCGTTTTCGTGAAGTGAGAAGGAATAAGATATCGCATGTACCTGTATTTGCCGAATTCAGAGTCTTCATCCCGAGACACGTACATACAACCGAAGACCCTCTCATATGAATAGTAGGAGTTTATATACGCAATGAAATACTTCAGACAGAACTCATGCCAAAGGGGGACATAGGCTTGGAACGGGAATGGAAGAGTGCCTTATACACTTACGTGAACCAGTACAATCGCTGTGAGATCGACTACCGTCCACAGACCAGCGAACGGATTGTTACCGATCCTGACTTCGTGGTGGAACGGGGAGAGCGTATGGCAAGGCTGGACGAATGGTACCGTAAGCGGCGCGCCGTGCCTCTTCGCAGCGAGACCAGCGCCAAGCTTGTGCGCACGCTCATGGATGGACAGGAAGAAGCGGTGGTGGATGTACAATTGTACAGCAGGCTGTTCTACGAGAAGAGCGGGATCACCCATCGGGAGGACCGGATTGAGCGGGAGCGGTTAACCTTTCTGCGGCAGAGTGGTGGATGGATCATTGGACGGGTCGAGCGGGAAGTACCGGAGCGTCGCCCAGCTGGGGAAGGGCGTCCCTTTCAACAAGCCGATTTTGTACAGGCGATGAACCGGCCGCTGCTGAATCGGGAAGTTCTGGGTCAAGGCAGAAGCTCAAGGCAGCAGGCGTATCGTAGAGATCTGGCAGTTGCCTACGCAGATCGTTGGTGGAATGCAGGGAACCCGGCATATGAGGAATTTGATGTGGATTGCACCAATTACGTGTCCCAATGTCTCTTTGCAGGGGGCGCACCCATCCACTATACTGGTAGAAGAGAAGCTGGCTGGTGGTATAAGGGGTATGTGAACGGCTCCGAAATGTGGAGTTACAGCTGGGCGGTTTCCAATAGTCTGGAGCGTTACTTGTCAGGCAGCAGCTGGGGTCTGACTGCCACAGCAGTAGATCGTCCCGAGCAGCTGATGCTCGGAGATGTTATTCTTTACGATTGGGATGGAGACGGCAGATTTCAGCACAGCACCGTTGTGACCGCATTTGATGCAGGCGGTATGCCGCTTGTTAACGCACATACGGTTAGCAGTCGTCACCGATATTGGGATTACCGGGATTCTTACGCTTGGACAGAGCGGACGGTATACCGGCTTTTTCATATTGCAGATGAGTTTTAATGACGAAAGATTTTCGGGATGCGGTGACGCAGACATCCAGTTCCGTGTAAAATAAGACCAGGTAACGCAAGCAGAATAACAAGGGTGCTGAGCATGCAAGGATGACAGCATCAGGCACAGATAATCGGAGGTTACGCATGAGTATGGATAAATTAAAAGTAGGCGTCGTGTACGGCGGTAAGTCAGGCGAGCATGAGGTGTCGCTACAAACGGCGTTTGCTGTAACGAACGCATTTGATTATGAGAAGTATGAACTGGTTCCTTTTTATATCTCCAAGCAGGGTACGTGGAAAAAAGGACCTGTCATGCATGCGCCGTTCGCGCAGATTGAAGATTTGAAGCTGGAGCAATCGGCGGGTGGAACTCAAGATGCACTGAACGCACTGTTTGGCCGGTTGTATGGCGGAGCGGAAGCGCTGGACGTGATGTTCCCTCTGCTGCATGGTACGTTTGGCGAAGATGGCACCATTCAGGGCATGTTCGAGATGGCGGATATGCCATATGTAGGTGCAGGTGTACTCGCTTCAGCTGGCGGCATGGACAAAGTGGTCATGAAGAAGCTGTTCGCACAGGCTGGTATTGACCAATGTGCCTTTACGTATTTTAACGCGACACAATGGAAGCAGACAGAGCACGAAATGATCGTACAAGTCGAAGATCAACTGGGATATCCTTGTTTTATCAAACCGGCTAATCTGGGCTCCAGCGTGGGCATCTCCAAGGCGCGTAACCGTGATGAGCTGAAAACAGCTGTCGAGTTCGCACTTCGGTACGATACGAAGGTAGTCATCGAAGAATTCGTTGAAGCACGCGAGGTTGAGGTCAGCGTCCTCGGCAATGACGAGCCTATGGCTTCCGTTCCAGGGGAGATTGTCTCGTCGGGTGAGTATTATGACTATGCAGCCAAGTATATTAATGGTCAGTCACAGATGCTGATTCCGGCACCACTTGACCCCGAAGCCGCAGATCGCATTCGCGAAGCCGCATTGCAGGCGTTCCGTGCGATCGAAGGTAACGGGATTTCACGTGCGGACTTCTTCATTCGGAAAAATGACGGTGCATTGCTTATTAATGAAGTTAACACCATGCCTGGTTTCACACCGTACAGCATGTATCCACTCTTGTGGCGCGAGACAGGTGTGTCGTATGCCGAGCTGTTGGATCGGATGATTGAGCTGGCACTGGAGCGTTATAACCGCAAGCAGGCATTGAATTACGAGAACGGCGTACAGGCGTAGCCTGAGACGACAAGATCAGGAGGGATATGCATGGGATTTCAGACTGAATTCAATTCCGTATGCAAGTTCAAGAATGAGCAGGAACTGTACGAACTGCTTGAATATGGTCGCGGCAAAATGGTTAAACAAGGCTTCCGGGTATTTCCTACCGGCCAGAAAGTCATTGCTTATACACCGGATAACGTGGCTGTAGCCATCGTGAAGATCGTGGTTTCCATTGCAGAGATCAACTTCCAGGGTCAAGAAGTAACCGAGGTAGAGATGCAGTTGATCCGCAAACTGACTCAGGAAGAATCACGCGTTCAGACGGCACTTGCGGATGAGATGTTCTTCGGAGAGCAAGCACAGGAATAGTTGCTGAGTGTGATTGTAGGGCGGATGGACTGATTTGCCAGAATACGATTATGGTCACTCTTTTAGGGTAAAACTTGGTTATATACAGTGACGGTACATCCTGACGGTTGAATATGCCGTGCTGGTTTTCCGCCCTAACAGAGAGGAAGAAATTCATGCTCGTACGTTTTGGTTATGTGGCAATGTCCGTGCTTGTTGAGAATGCCTCACCTTCCCGGACCATGACCATGTCCAGTTTTAACAAAATTGATGACAGGGAAGCAGCCATCCGCAAGCTCGAACGGATTGCAGCCGAGAACCTGCATAATACACTACGATTGCTCCGGCACAACAAGGGCAGCCATATTCATGTATATCGCTTCTCTTCCAAATTGATTCCACTGGCGACACATGAGGACTTGAATGACTGGGATCCATTCCCGGCACTGAAGCAGGACTTTGCGGCTATTGGTGATTTTGTGAAGGCGAATGATATGCGTGTATCCTTTCATCCGGATCATTTTACCGTACTTAGTACACCTCGTGAGCAAGTTCTGCACAATTCGATTCGCGACCTTCGTCATCATGTTCGGATGCTGGATGCCATGGGTCTAAATGCCACTGCCAAGAACAATATACATATTGGTGGTGCATACGGGGACAAGCCTTCGGCGGCGCTTCGTTTTGAAGAGAATTTTTTGAAGCTGGATCGGGACATTCAGGAGCGGCTGACACTCGAAAATGATGACAAAACGTTTAATGCGGCCGAGACACTTGCTGTATGCGAGCACTTGGGATTGCCCATGGTGCTGGATATTCATCACCAGTGGGTCAATAATGAGGGTGAACAGCCCTGGGATCTGTGGCCTGATATCCTGAAAACATGGGAGTCACCGCTCGCACAGGCAGATTCACCGGCTGATCAGCCATTGCCACCCAAAATTCATGTATCCAGTCCGAAGAGCGAGAAGGATCTGCGAGGTCATGCCGATGGTGTAGAGGTAGAGCCTGTGCTCGATTTCTTGCGTCATATTGCAGCAGACACCCCGAGGCTCGACGTGATGATTGAGGCCAAACGTAAGGATGAGGCTCTTGTGCAACTGATGCAGAAGCTGGCATTCTATCACGAAGAGGGTGTGGAGTGGGTGGACGAGTCTACCGTCATCATTCATCCGTAGTGTCAAAAGGGGCCTAGGCAACGAGAAACTTTACGACCTGTGAGGCGTATACTTTTAACAAGAATTTCAACTTTTCATAGATTGATATAGAAAGTAGAGTGAACGCTTTGAATGAGAAGGAAAAGCAACCTTATGTCGTGACAAGCAAAAGCTATACTGCCGTTGCCATTAATGCAGCTTCCAAGGCCGGTGAATGGATCAAGAGTCGTCTTGGAACGGTAAGCGAACTGGGAACCAAATATTCACCTCAGGATCTGGTCACCGAAGTGGATAAAGGAGCGGAGCAGATGATCCGCCGCCTGATTCTGACCCATTTTCCCAGCCATGCTATTCTGGGTGAAGAAGGCGTAGAACCGGGACCGGAAGCTTCAGCAAAAGCACTGAAAGAGGCAGAGGAAGAAGAGTTTCTCTGGATTGTTGATCCTGTGGATGGCACGACGAACTTTGTACACGGATTTCCGTTCTATTCGGTATCCATTGCTTTGGCCCATAAAGGTGAAGTCATTGTCGGCGTGATATATGACCCTTCCCGTGATGAGATGTTTGTTGCGGAAAAAGGTAAAGGAGCATACGTTCACGGAAATCGGATGGTTGTATCTGGTGAGCAGGAACTGAATCAGAGTCTGATTGCGGTTGGTTTCCCGGCAGATACGACCTATGCGTTACCGCTTAATATGGCCGCTGTGCAGGCTCTTGCTCCGCAAGTTCGTAACTTGCGTGCAGGCGGATCTGCTGCCTTGCATCTGGCATATGTTGCTGCAGGGCGTCTCAGTGCCTACACCGAAATTGGATTGAAACCATGGGATATTGCGGCAGGCGCGCTGCTGGTGGAAGAATCCGGCGGCAAGATTACCGATACCATCGGGACGCCTTATCAATTGTCTGTAAGTCATCTTGTTGCCAGCAACGGACACATCCATGATGCATTAACAGATGTGTTGAAGGAAGCGAAGGCTACCGGCTTGGAGTGAGTTGATTCAACTCATCCATGCTTTAATTACTTTTAATTGCATTGAAGAAGCGGAGCGCTCGCCTTTATCACCGGATTTCTACCTTGGAAAAGGAATCAAAGAAATCTGGGGATAACAGCGATCGGAAGATGGTTCTGTACACGAAGTGAAAGTACAATAGTAATAATTAACGTATGTATGACTTTAATTAAAGGAGCGAGAACAATGGATGAATCCAAAGAACTGGAACGACGGCTCAGTGAAATGCTGACGGAAGGGGACATGGAAGAGTCCGGCGACACCGATCAGCGTGAACGCCAGCTGATTCCTCCCAAATATGAAGTTCGGATACAGACGGAACGTGATCCAATTGTCGAGGAAACATTGAAGTACCGGAAGATGGCAATCGAAGTGGACGATCGTTATGATCGATACCTGGAGCGAGCTGCTGGGAAAAAAGCGGAGAGCAACACGAGTCATACGAATTCTGGAGACTCCGAGAAGCCCGAATCTTAACGAACTACGAACTCCATAGTTGTACGATCACCAATAACAGGCTCCTCTTCAGGGAGTCTGTTATTTCATGTGTGTTTCTGACAGAGAGGACAAGGCCTGCTCTTAAATGATAGAATAGAATTACACAAACTTATGTCATTGGAGCGACAGATGTACTATACATTAGTGTAAAATTATAGATTCGATTAAAGGAGTGTTACCCTGAATGAAGCGTAAACGTATATGGGAAAATACAGCTGCCGGTTTAACGGCAAGCATGTTGGCAGGAATGCTGCTCTTCACATCATCCGCATTGCCTGCACACGCTGCTGATGCCAAAACTGGTGTATCGCCAGCGGGTACAAACGAGGCTACGCTGACTGCGAAGAAAGATGCAGTAGCTGTAACCAAGGAGTTCCGCATCGTCACATTGGGAGATTCCATAACCGTAGGTTATGAGCCCAACACGAAAGAATTGCCTTATGGTTATGTAGAACGACTGCATGAGCAGGGTTTGCTGCATGGACGTACACAGGTGGATAACTACGGGATTGCTGGTTTGAAAACCAGCGGCCTCAAGAACTTCACCACTGCAATTAAGGAAGGCAAGACACTCACTTCCGAAGCTATTCAGCCGAGTCTTCCCGATCCAAGAGCGGGACAGATTGGAGCGAATACTGCTGCAATTCGAGAGAGCATAGCGCAGGCGAATCTGGTTGCAATCACCATTGGGGGAAATGACGTATCTGAGCTTCTTGGTACAGCAGACAAACTGAGTGATCAGGAACTGCAAGAGAAGGTAAAAGAATTACTCGCAACATATACAGCCAATGTTAGTGCAACGATTAATGATATCCATGAGATTAATCCGACAGCTAGAATTGTCATCGCTGACCAGTATCAACCGATGCCAGAAGTAGCCGGCAAGGCCCTCTATGCCAAACTTATGGAGGCATCCCAAGGCTTCACACAGACCATTGATGGGATTGTTGCTCAATTCACAGCTCAGGGTACCGATGTAAAGGTGGCTCACGTAGCTAAGGAGTTTATTGGCGGTGAAGGCACCATGACACATATGATCAAAAATCGCGATTTCCACCCGAATCAATTCGGATATGCAGCCATTGCCGAAGTATTTGCCAAAACGATCTGGGGCGACTACACGAAGCTGACTGCACCTGCCACAGGTGAACCGATGAACATTATCGTGAGTGGTAAAACATTGAATACACCGTACAAACCAATTATCCGTAGCGGTAAAAACTTTGTGGCGATCCAGGACATCGTGAACGCTGTCGGTGCGACTACGGTGTGGGATAACAAAACTTCAACGGCAACCATTACCTACGGAGATCGTAAGGTAGCCGTGACGATTGGTGCCAATGCGGTGAAGGTCAACGGAGCATCCGTTACTGTGGATACACCTGCATTCCTGAACAAGGTAGGCAAAGAGTCCAAAACATATGTACCGCTTGCCATGGTAGCTGAAGGTCTTGGCTTTGACGTGCAGTATGTAGCGAAGCTGAAAACTGTTTTTGTGAATCCGTAATAACCATTTCGTACTATAGCATGTTATTCAACAGCCAGAATGCCTTGAACTATTCAAGGCGTTCTGGCTGTTTTGCGTTCTACGTGAGTTCCTGACATTGTTGTATACCTTCATTAATGACCCAGAATGTTGTATAAATATGACTTGTCAGATGACCATGGATGTGTAAATATGAAAATAACTTACAATATAACCACTAACCCATAGTATGGCAGCACCCTTCGCAAGCCAAAGGAGCGTTTAGGATGAGTAAAATTAAGAACGCTTTCACAACACTACCGATTCATCATAAAACGATTCTCCTCATCGGATTGTTGATGTTAATCAGCTTTACGTTTTATGCATCCGTACTCCGATATGTGTTCAGTATCTATGACCGTCAGATCTATGAGAAATCTTCGCAGGTCCTTAATATGTCTTCAGTAGGCATTGAGAATCAACTACGTGAAGTTTCCAATCTCTCCTTCAAGGTGATGTCGGACGAGCCGCTTCAACAATATCTGCTTCAACTTGAAAAGGCCGAGACAGGATATGAGAGAAATGGTCTGCGCAAGAAAATTACCAACCGATTGGTTGCTTATGCGGGTTCTGAGAAATACGTCTATTCTATGCTATTTATCGATAATGATAATAACGTCATGGCTGCAGGGAACCGTGAAGGGATTTCGGAGTCGAAGCAAAAGGAACTGGTATCACTGGGAGATCAATATACAGGCTCCAATGTCTGGCACACCAGCGGGGATAAACAAGCCAGGCTTTTATCTGTACGACAGGTGAAATCTTTTACTGGGGGCGCATTTACACTGGATAAGCTCGGGACTCTAATTATCCGAGTACGCCTGGACCGGATCGTACAGGATCAGATGCAGGAACCCGCAGAGGACTCCCAGTTATTGATTTCGGATGGAAAAGAAGTCATCTATCCAACCGAATCTTCGGTAAGTGAAGCTGAGATTGAATCGGAACTGAAGCGAACCCAACCCTATGGAATTGCCATGTTTGAGCAGGGCAGACACTTTGTAGCACGTGCCAATTCTTCCTACACAGACTGGACGTACCTGTACATCACACCTTTTGACCAGATGTTTAAAAAAATTCAGTTTGTTAAACAGTTGGTCACGGTTATTTTTATCATGATTTTTCTGGCGGCACTCATTATAGGAGCAAAGTTCTCCCGCAGTATTACCCATCCGATTGCGCAGTTGATCAAGAAGATGCGTAATATCGAAAAAGGTGATCTGGATAAACTGGAGGAGGCTGCCCTGGGTAACGTTCCGATGTCTCCACAGAATGAGGTTGGGCTGCTGCATCGCACATTCAAGATGATGCTTCAGCGGATTCGTGAATTGATTGATGAGAATTATGCGAAGCAACTGGTGATTCGTGAGACTGAGTTGAAAGCGCTTCAAGCACAGATTAATCCTCATTTTCTATACAACACGCTTGAATCCATTAACTGGATGGCCAAAGTACAGAAACAACGTCAGATCTCGGAAATGGTTGAGGCGCTTGGATTCCTGCTGCGCAGCTCTGTGAATATGACGGAGAAGTGGATCACGCTGGAAAGAGAGCTGGACATTGTCCGCAGCTACGTTACAATTCAGCGCACCCGTTTTGAAGAGAGACTGGATTTTGATATGGAGATTGCGCCTGAGGTGGGTTCAGCACGAATTCCCAAGTTAACATTGCAACCGCTGGTGGAGAATGCCATACATTATGCACTCGAACCAAGCATTGATCCTTGCCGGATTCGAATAAGGGCGAGAGCAGAGGAAGACCAAGTCATTATTGAAGTCGAGGACGATGGTCCAGGGATGACACCGGAATTCCTGGAACAATTACATGAAGGACGCATACAGACAAGAGGACAGGGCATTGGGTTATCTAACATCCAGGAACGAATCAGGCTGACCTTTGGCGAAGAAGGCAGAATGGTGATGAGCAGCAAGCCCGGATCAGGAACTGTAGTATCGATCAGCATACCTTGGATTAGAGAGGACGATGACGATGTACAAAGTGATGCTCGTAGATGATGAACGTGTCATTCTGGAGGGAATATCCCAAGTGGTCGATTGGGCCGCAGCAGGTACGGAATTAGTGGGCACGGCGCGGAATGGGATTGAAGCGCTGGACAAAATCGGGCAGTCGAAACCCGATATTATCATTACGGATATTTCCATGCCGGGTCTGGATGGTCTGGGACTCATAGAGAAAGCATCCGAAGCATACCCGGGAGTACGGTTCATTATGTTATCTGGCTATAAAGAGTTCGAATATGCCCGCAGAGCGATGCAGTATGGTGTGAAGCATTATCTGCTCAAGCCCTGTAACGAGAATCAGATCCATGACGCGCTGACCGAACTGTTGCAGGAGCATCAGGATGCGCAGGTGAAGGAGCATGTGGCTGGTGAGATGAAACAGCGGTTGCAACGGGTCCTTCCGCATGTAAAGGAACAATTTTTGCTGGAGTTCATGACCAACCGAACCTATGGGCCGGTCGATCTGGAATATTACCAGGAGCTGTTTGATCTGGAACTTGAAGATACTGCAGTTCGGTTACTGCTGTTCCGAATTGCGGATGAACATGATTACAGTCATTTATTTGCCATCAAAAATATCGCCAGCGATCTGCTCCCTCATGTACTGTTAAGCACAACGATTGAAGGTAGACTCTTGATTCTGCTTGCGGATTCAGCTGATCCGGCTGGACTGAAGGAGAGCATTGAAGAGGTTCGGGCTGCATTTACCAGACTATATAAACTGGAAGTGACCGCTGCACTGAGCGAAGCAGATCGAATGATCCAGTCTCGGCGTTTGTTCCGTGAGGCATTGCAATATCTGAATCATCGCTTCTTTATCGGTGAAGGCAAGTTGATTACGAAGAATGATCTGGTTCTGGCCGGAGAATGCGACGGGTTGCATGTAGAACAGGATGCCGAGCAGTTGTGTCAGTTGATCAAATCGGGCAATAGCGAGGAAACAGCCGCAGAGGTGGATCGTCTGTTCGATCTATTATCGGGTCAGCAGTTGGAAATTGAAGTGACGCGTTCGTATGTAGTGCAGCTGTACTCGGCGATGATTCATGTCTGTCCGCCCGAAGAGGCAACAGAATTTACTCAGCGTATGGCGGAGTTGCCCCACATGGATACGTTATCTGCTTTGAAGTCTTTTGTAGCAAGCAGTGCAGCCCGGTTAACCTCTGGTTATTATAAAAATCATATAAGTCGTCAGTCTTCAGCCGTGGAGAAGATGATGGATATCGTGGATCGTCATTATGGAGAGGCAGATCTTTCACTCAATGGGGTCGCCCATCAGATGTTATATATGAATCCAGATTACCTGGGCAAAATTTTCAAAAAAGTCACGGGCGAGAATTTCTCCAACTACGTGAATCGTCTGCGTATCGAACGAGCATGTGATCATATTCGCAGAGGTGGGGATGTGAAAGTATTCGAGCTTGCGGAATTGTTCGGATTCGGCGGTAATTCACAATATTTCAGTCAGGTGTTCAAAAAGTGGACGGGAATGACCCCTACGGAATTCCGCAGAATCGGCATATAACAATGCACTACCAATCATGTGATTCATGTCTGGGGAGGATGAACAGCGCCGAGAGGGGACTGTTGTCCTCCTCTGTTTTTTGAACCAACAAGACGGTTTTGTGTATTCAACTCTGGTCGTACATTTGCGAAAATGACATTAACAAGTTTGTGAAAGCGTTATCAGTATTGAAGGGATAACGCTTCACACAACCATATCAACATAAAAAGGGGAGATTGGCATGGTGAAAAAGGCAATATTCCTGATGATGGCTGCATTGCTCGTGTTTACAGCGGCATGTAGCTCAGGTGGAGGAACTGAAGGAGCGTCTGGGGATGATTCGGTTACTCTGCGGATCGCTTGGTGGGGTTCGGATGCAAGGCATGAATATACACAGAAGGTCATCGACCTGTACAAAACGAAAAACCCGAATGTCAAAATTGACGTGGAATATGCTTCATTTGATGACTACTGGAAAAAACTTGCACCACAAGCAGCAGCAAATCAACTGCCTGACATCGTTCAGATGGATATTTCCTACATCAGCCAATATGCACAGAATGGCCAGCTAGAGGATTTGGCCCCTTATCTGGGCAACCAGATCAAAGTGGACGATGTATCCGAAAACGTTATTAGCACAGGTGTAATTAACGGTAAACAATACGGCGTACCTGCCGGTGTTAATGTTCTGGGCTTCCAATATGATCCTGCGCTGCTTCAAAAAGCGGGAGCCGACGCAATGCCTGAGAATATGACATGGGAATCGTACGAAGCGCTGGGTAAACAAGCCGCAGAGAAAGGCCTGTATTTGGATGGAGGGGTAGCTCCGGATATCTTCTTCCATTACTTCCTGCGTACCAAAGGGCATTCCCTTTACAATGCAGAAGGGACTGGCCTTGGTTATGATGATGACCAATTGTTTGTGGAGTTCTTCGGGCTCATGCGCCGTATGATCGAACAAGGCGCAGCACCTACGCCGGATGTAGCCAACCAAACCAAGGGCATTATTGAGGAGTCAGACCTGGTGAAGGGTAAGGGCGTTGGTATCTGGCAATGGTCTAACCAGTTTGTAGCCGTACAGCAAGTAGCTGACCGTCCACTGGAGTTCGCTCCTATGCCTGGACCGGATATGGAAAAAGGACTTTATATGCAACCAAGTATGTACTGGGGTCTAACATCTAACTCCAAAGTGAAGGAAGAAGCAGCGAAATTCATTGATTTCTGGGTGAATGACGTGGAAGCTAACAAATTGATCAAAGGTGAGCGTGGTGTACCCATCTCAGGAGCCATCAAAGAAGCCATCGCACCTGAGCTGAGTGATGCAACGAAACAAGTCTTTGAATTCGTAGCAGCCATGGAGCCTAAGGCATCCCCGATGAGCCCTCCGCCACCTGTGGGTTCACCAGAAGTAATCTCCTCGCTGGCAGATGTGGTTGAAGAGTTGAACTTTGGCAAGATCACAGCCGAACAAGCAGCAGAAACATTCCGCAAGAACGCCGAAACTGTACTTGCGAACAATAAATAACAGTTGAATGATGGCTTGCTCGTCCCACTGCAGGGATGGTCGGGAATGGGGCTACTCGCGAATGCGAGGGCCTTTCCCCGTCCAGATAACTGAAGCAAGGATTGGGGCAAGCTGATCCATGAAGGAGGTTCGTTCCATTGAGGCAGTATTCGTCGTTACGTAGAAACTTAACCGGATATGCGTTTATTAGCCCGTTTATTATCGGATTCCTGGGCTTTACGCTAATCCCCATGTTTGTTTCCTTATATATGTCATTCACAAGTTATAACTTGTTCACTTCTCCACGGTGGATTGGGCTCGACAACTACACCAAAATGTTTTTTGATGACCCGAAATACTGGAACTCGGTCAAAGTGACGTTTCTGTATGTATTCATTGGGGTACCGTTAAGATTGATCTTTGCCCTCTTCGTAGCGATGGTCCTGAACACTGGCTCTCGTATGATTGGAACGTACCGGACGCTGTATTACCTGCCATCCATTATCGGTGGTAGTGTGGCCGTATCCATTATGTGGCGTAACCTCTTCAGTAATGAAGGTGTTATCAACAGTGCTCTAACGGCAATCGGGATCGGGCCTATAAGTTGGTTTGGTGACCCGAATGCGTCCTTGGTTATGCTCATCTCACTGTCTGTGTGGCAGTTCGGTTCGTCCATGCTGATCTTCCTGGCTGGTCTCAAAAATATCCCAACTGAGATGTACGAGGCAGCAGGTGTGGATGGCGCGAATCCTATACGGAAATTTTTCAGCATCACCTTGCCACTGCTTAGCCCGATCGTCCTGTTCAATATGATTATGCAGACGATTGGAGCATTCATGACCTTCGTACCAGCTTACATTATTTCCAAAGGCGAAGGCGGTCCAATGGACGGTACGATGCTGTACTCCCTGTATCTGTTCCGTCAGGCATTTATGTTTAACAACATGGGTTATGCTTCGGCAATGGCCTGGGTCATGCTCATTATGATCGGTATACTCACGGTAGCTGTGTTCCTGACATCCAAGTTCTGGGTGTTCTACGAATCTGAAGGAGGGAAGTAACGATGGTTTGGAGAAATGTAAAATGGCCCGTTTATCACCTGTTCGTTGCAGCTCTTGCCCTCCTGATGCTCTATCCCGTACTCTGGATGCTCTTCAGTTCATTCAAGGAAAGCCGTACGATCTTCGTTACCGCGGATACCCTGTTTCCTACCGAGTGGATCTGGAGTAACTATGTAGATGGTTGGAAAGGCACAGCGGGAAGACCGTTTATGGATTACATCACCAACTCACTTGTAATCGTGGTTATTTCCACCATCGGTGCCGTAATATCGTCATCGCTGATCGCTTTCGGTTTTGCCAGACTGAATTTCAAGGGACGCACATTCTGGTTCTCCTTGATGATGTTGACGCTGATGCTGCCGCATGACGTGGTCTTGGTTCCTCAGTACATCATCTTCACGAAGCTCGGCTGGCTGAATACCATCTTGCCAATCGTTGTACCTACATTCTTCGGAATGCCGTTCTTCATCTTCTTGATGGTGCAGTTCATTCGAACGATTCCGAAGGAGCTGGATGAGGCTGCAACCATCGATGGATGTAACAAATTCAGACTGTATATTCAGATTATTATGCCGCTGATCAAGTCTTCTCTGGCGACTGCAGCGATCTTCTCCTTCTACTGGAGATGGGAGGATCTGCTCGGTCCGGTATTGTACCTGAACTCGCCTGAGAAATATACCGTATCCATGGCACTGAAAATGTTCCTGGATAGCGAATCTGCTTCCAACTGGGGTGCAATGTTCGCGATGTCCATCGTCAGTCTGGTTCCGGTTGTAGCTGTGTTCTTCATCTTCCAGAAACAAATTGTTCAAGGAATGAGCACAAGCGGACTAAAAGGCTAAGCAGAATTCACTACCTCTATGCCCGAATGAACGTTTGCGAAAGTTAAACAAGGAGGATGTTCCTTTTGAATAAAGCTCAGGGTAGTCAGGCCGTTGCCATGGAGGCAGCGGCAGAGGGCCAGGCAGTGTCCGTTACCAGCTGGAAGTTTAACTTTGGACCGGACTCGGGAAGAGCAGATGAGACAGAGGATTATCTGCGAGTGACTGCAACAACCTCGTATGAGGACCGCGGAGGTTATGGATTCGAAGCAGGTTCTCTGGTATATGAGAAACAACGTAGCGGTGATGACGATGTGTCGGATACCGGAAATCATAACAATCAGGGGCAGACGACCATGTCTGCCCGATTGCGTTCAAGCTTTTGTATTCCGCTCAAAGCATCGTTCATCGTGGATCTTCCCGATGGAACCTATCAAGTTTTACTTGTTGCAGGTGATGAATTGGCCGAGACGGTAACCCGTGTCAAAGCTGGTGAAGGCAGGCTCGTATTGCCAACCATCCGTACACTTCCCGGGCAATGCGCAGAGGTCCGATTCTCGGTGGTTGTTCGCGGGGGCAGACTTCGTCTGTCATTCTCTGGTCCTGCACCAAGAATTAATGCGTTGGAGATTACTCTCGCGAATCAGACCATGACCGTATTTCTTGCCGGGGATTCAACCGTAACGGATCAGCCGGAAAGTGGATATCCATATTGCGGTTGGGGTCAACTGCTGCCTGCACAGTTCAAACATGATGTGGCAGTAGATAATCATGCCCAGTCAGGCCGAAGTTCCCGCAGTTTCATCAATGAAGGCAGATTGAGCGCCATTATGGAGCGAATGAAGCCAGAGGATTTTTTATTTATTCAATTTGGACATAACGATGAGAAGCCGGACCCTGAACGTGGGACGGACCCATTCACAACATATAAGGAATATTTGAAAAAGTATATTGATGCTGCCCGGGAAGCCAAGGCTCGTCCGGTACTCGTGACCCCGGTGCATCGTCGCTATTTCGCGGACGACGGCACATTGACTGATACCCATGGCGATTATATCATCGCCGTGCGTGAGCTGGCGGAAGAGGAAGATATTCCGCTGATCGATCTGGCTGAGCGCAGCCGTCTTCTATTCGAGCAGGTAGGCGTGGAAGGCACAAAGGAAGACTTTATGTGGGTGCTGCCAGGCGAGTATGTGAACTTCCCGTCAGGCGTGGAGGATAACACGCACTTTCAGGAACGTGGCGCCCGACGCCTTGCCCAGCAGGTGGCAGAAGCCATCCGTGAGATGCAATTGCAACCGCTGCAGATGTATCTGCGGTAGGTTCATGCCCTTAATAATTAAGCGAGTTAATTAAATAACGAGCCAGCAAAGTTGCCCAGCGAAAGAGCGAAGGCAATAATTTTTTAAATCAGTCCGGCGAGCGTAGCAGCGGAGGAGGGCGGAATCGGGTAGAGGGAGCGAAGCGTCCGCCTTTGGAGCGGGATTTCCCCTGCTGGGGGGAATAGAAGAAATCCCGAGCCAACAGCGGCCCACAGCCCGATCCGCCCACCGAAGCGTCTGCCCCGCGAGCCCACGGGTTTTAAAAGATGTAGCGAGTTAAACGTAGTAATGAGCGAAACCAAGTTGCCCAGCGAATAGCGAAGGCAATAAACTTTTAAAAAACAGACGAGCGTAGCAGCGAAGAAGGGCGGAATCGGGTAGAGGGAGCGGAGCGTCCGCCTTTGGAGCGGGATTTCCCCTGCTGAGGGGGAATAGAAGAAATCCCGAGCCAACAGCGGCCCACAGCCCGATCCGCCCGCCGAAGCGTCTGCCCCGCGAGCCCCCACATTTTTAACCTATATTGCAATCGCAAAAGAGGAGGATGTATTTCAATGACACCTGACCAGATAGAAACTGGCACGTCTACTCGTAAGAATGCTTCAGCAGCTACAGGTCACACCTACTGGGTTATTCCGGATGGCTACATTCCCCCGGAGAGCCGGGGCACATTGGAGAGTCATGAGAGCATCTGTGTACTGAACACCAGTGCCACGGATGCGGAGCTGCACATCACGATTTACTTTGAAGACAGAGAACCACTCGAAGGTATTGTCGCTGAAGTGCCAGCGAGAAGGACGAAGCATATTCGTACTGCATCGCTTCGTTCCGGAGAACAGTCAATTCCGCCAGGCGTACCTTATGCGATTACGGTTTCGAGCAACATCCCCGTCATCATCCAGTACAGCCGTTTGGATACGACTCAGCCTGAATTGGCTTTGATGAGTGTTATGGCGTATCCGCTGGCGTGATACAAATGCAAGATAACCAGCAAGAGGTAGAAGAGAAAATGGCCAGCAACCTTGCATTCACACTGCAGGTGACTGGCCCTCTTTGTGTATTACTCAGTGTATTTGTATGTGCTGGCATTAAGGATTTTTACACGAACTTCCACTTTGCCAAGTTTGAATTGTTTGATGGGATCAGCCCGTTGCTGAACCTGTTCTTTCCACATCGCAAGGTCATGACGATACAGATGTTCTGCTAGGCCATAGGAATCAATTTTCCGTGATTTGTTTTTTTCGAATGTTGTCCGAATTTCGGCTTCGATCTGTTTCTCGGCTGATTTCTCCATTGTGCGAGGAGATTGGTGGGAGCCGTTATCCTCCACAATGACACCTTTTACCGAAGTGATCAGGTCGAAAATAACCCCATTTCCTTCTTTTCTTGATGAAATTTTCGTATGCGGGTTATGGAGGCGAAGTGTGAGATCAGGGGTCTTGCCTCCATTCTTGTAAACGTACAGCGGGTACTGGTAGACACGATTATAATTTACGAATCGAGTACCATCTGCGTCCTCCCCTGCCACTTTCCCTTGGCTTCTGCCCTGTGAAATGACAAAAAATCCATCTGTTTTAATCAAGGGGGGAGCTTCATCCCCATTGAACCAGGTTTGGTTTTTATTGGTGATCGAGGGTAATAGGATAACCGAAGCAGGCTCACGGATACCGTCAAGAAGCTGATGAAGACGGATGGGTTCGAAGGCAGAATGCTGCTTGTACAGCTTGATTGGTTCAAATAGCTCAATGGTCTGGGTAGATTGGTTCAACAGGGCAGAGGGGGCAAGCACATCGGATATGCTTTGTTCCGTGCCGTAGATCCATGGTGTATATCTCAGCTGACCCGAATGCAACAGTGTGTTAAAAATATCCTCTAGCCGCCCGCTCAGGGCATTTTTTGATATAACAATCGCTTTTACATGGGTCCACAGTGTTTGTTGCTGTGAAGTTTGATAGAGGTTATCAATAGCCATACTTAAGGTTTTGCCTTCGCCTCGTCCAATCCAGATATCGCTTGCTTCCCGCGAAGTCGGCCCTTCTTGCTTGGCGATACTGGAGAAATCGATTAGTTGGGCGTAAGCAATATACTTGTCATCCTTATAATCTATCCCTATTCCCGTAATAAAGTTAATGCTCTGGACCTCTTTGGAATCCCAGCACCCTGTCAGCATGATCAGACTGCTCATAAGCAAGCACACCAATTGAATCCATCTGCTCACGGACGTTTCCTCCGACGGGTAGAATCCTGAGTATGGAGTGCGGCCGGACGCTTGGTTCTCTTCATGGAAGGATACATGGATACGGCTTGGGTGAAGTCGCCGGGAATATAGGGAGAGACGGGGGACAGATAGGAAACGCCATAACACTCCAAGGAAACAAGGTGTACCAGCAGAGCGAATAGTCCAAGCATGAAACCAAATAATCCAAGGATAGAAGAAATGATAAGCATCCCGATCCGAACATGAGCAGTAGCCCCACTGAGCACCGTATTTACTAGAATATAGCTGGAGATAACTGAAATCGCTACCGTTACAATGATGGTAGGAGAAGTAATCCCGGCACGAATAGCTGCATCTCCAATAATGAGTCCACCTACCACACTGACCGTTTGGCCCAAAGCACGAGGAAGTCTACGGCCAGCTTCATTGAATAACTCGAACATAAAAATCATTAAAAAGGCTTCCAGCGTTACAGGCATGGGTAGCCCCATACGAGTACCAGCAATCGTTGCCAGAAGCGGGAGAGGGATCTGCTCCACATTAAAACTGGTGAGGCCGATATAGAATCCAGGAAAAAAGCAAGCAATTAGCAAACCGGAAATCCGCAGGATGCGTTCAAAAGTCACAATGAAGAAAGGAGTGTTCTCATCTTCCGGTGATTTCAACTGATTGAACAGTGTAGTTGGAGCGATGATCGCAACAGGTGAACCTTCGATCAGAACAGCAAAACGCCCATTTAAGAGCGAGTCCACGACATAGTCAGGTCGCTCTGTATTATCGGTGAGAGGAAAGATACTGCGAATGCCTCCCATAACTGCTCGTTCCATAATGGAAGTCCCAATAATCCCATCGACTTCAATTTTGTCGAGATTTTCGCGTGCTTCTTTCAGGATCTCCGGATTGATAATGTCTTTTACATACAATAGACCGATAGCGGTCTGAGTGCGTCCACCTTTAACGTATTTTTCATAGCACATGGAAGAGGTTTTCATCCGTTTACGAATGAGTGCGATATTTACAGTCAGCTCTTCGGTAAATCCATCGCGAGGCCCTTTTACGGAAGACTCGATGGCAGATTCTTCAGGGTTGCGCCCTGGTATGCTCGCAATATCCAAACTGCAGGACTGATCGCCGTTGCCGAAGATCAACAACAGTTGTCCGCTAAAAATCAACAGGTTTAAATTTTTCGTATCTCGAAGGTCTTCCACTGGATTTAATGTTAATCCAAGTTCTTTCGGGTGCGAATCTTCTTCGAGCAGGGAATGCTCTTCGAGCCGGGGAATGATAAACTGGTTGATTTGTTTAGCATCACTCAGACCATCGCAATATAGCACAATGATCGGCAAATCATTTTCATTTTTTGCTGGAAACGTTTGAATAACGACATCGGCGCAGGGGTTGAATTGTTCTTTCAAAGAGGCAAGCAGTGTTTCATGGGACGTGGTGTCAATCGTTGGATGCTCCATGATGTTTCCTCCTCTGATGGCGTGAGCTGATGAATGCGACGGTTGTTGCAATTATTGCTAGTCCGCTAAGATAGATGAGATTGAACGGGAATATGTAATCGATAAGCAGCTTTTCAAATGTAATATCGTCTAGACGGTACAGCATGAAGATTATAAATAGAACGGCTAAAGAGATACAGCTGATGATTCTTTTGGATGTGCTCTTAATATCCCAAATTTCTACCACAATATACATAGCAAGACTAATTCGGGTAAACGAGCCGGCGAGCCACTGGTAGATGGAAAAGAAGTCAGTTTGTGCAATGTACTTGCCCAATGAGGCAATGCGCCACTCCTCAAAGGCAGGAAATCGCATTTTGGCAGCCTCAAAAGGATTAAATTCGACGATAGCACCAATGAGTGGACCTATTGTCAGACCGACAATAATGAGTGCGAGCATCAGATACTGCCATACACGAATCTGTTTGGAGAGGTGGGGTTGTATGTACCAGATGAATAGCAGTTCAAACATGCCTGCAAGACTATAAACCATACCGTGGAGCACGGGATGCCAGCCCTGTTCAAGCACAGGAAGCAGACGACTGTAATCCTTATATTGGGTATTCACAATCGCAACATAGAAGCCAAGCAGTACAACGAGGGGAAGGATCAATCCTGCTGTGAAAGCCAAAGAACGCATCCCTTTATAAGCCGCATAGGCACAGAGTGACATGAGCGCAATGCTGGTAACCAATGTAGGAGTTTCCGTCAGGTAACTGGTTTTGGCCCAGGTGGTGGTATCGTGTAAGGTGAAATAGATGACGGACAGAAAAAAGAGGCTGTTTCCAATCCGTAATAGCAAGCCAAGAGGTTTACCCAGATGGGAAGTTAGCCAATCATGCAGCGTTTGGTGCTGGAGAAAACGAGAAACATAGGCAAGCATGAGCGCAAATACAAGGTAGGGTCCTGTAGACAAAAGAACAGAGATCCAGGAATCCCTTTTAGCCGCAGACAACAGGGCAGGAATAATCAGAACGTGGCAGATTAGACCAACGGATAACATGATTAACATCATGGCTTGCAAAAAAGATGGCTGTGTACGTTTCATGCTGAGGAGTCCCCTTTTCCCAATAGACTGTCCTCAGCAGTGTTAACGTGATTGAAGCCCTTCATACAGACACTTAAAGCTTAAAATACTGAATGCCCATGGCTTCTCGTACCTCCAGCATCGTTTCCCGGGCAGTCCTTCTGGCCTCACGAGTCCCTTCGATAAGAATCTCTTTCACCTGATCATCACGCTGTTCATAATAATTCCGCCGTTCACGGAAAGGAGCAAGCAGATCATTGATGGCTTCACCAGCTATCTGTTTACAATCTTTACATCCAATCTTCCCCTGGCTGCAACTGGCATGTATTTCGTCTACATTCTCCTTGCGGAAAAGCTGATGATAGGCAAAAACAGGGCAGACATCCGGATGTCCTGGGTCAGATCGATGGATGCGGGCGGGATCAGTCTTAGCCTTGGTCAGTTTGGCTTTTACAACCTCTGGACTTGCATTTAATGAGATCGCATTACCCATGCTTTTGCTCATTTTACCGACGCCATCCAGCCCACCAAGCCGCTCTCCGGTCAGAATACGGGGTTCAGGCAGAATGGGAGCATATAGCTCGTTGAATCGACGAACCAACTTCCTCGCTGTCTCAATATGAGGAATCTGATCTTCGCCTGCCGGAACAAGGGTTGCTTTGCAGAATGCAATATCTGCAGCCTGACTGACGGGATACCCCAGGAATCCATAGTATAGATCCGTATATCCACGATCACGCGCTTCGTTCTTGATGGTAGGGTTATGCCGAAGTGCATTGACGGTAACAAACATTGAGAAGATCACGGTTAATTCCGCAATCTCCGGAATCATGGATTGAATGAACAGGGTAGCCTTGTTCGGATCAATGCCTACGGCCAGGTAATCCAGGGTGACTTGATGTACACTATCCGCAATCAACCCAGGTTGATCAAAATGGGTGGTGAGAGCCTGGACATCTGCCAGTAAAATATACGTTTTGTACTCTTCCTGTAATTGCACCCGACTGCGCAGACTGCCTACGTAATGGCCGAGATGAAGCTGCCCGGTAGTCCGATCCCCTGTCAAAATAATATCGTTGTTTTTGTTCATGGTTTATTCTCCTTTGGTTGTGTGATTTTTCAACGTTGAACTGTCGCCACCAGCCATCTTCCACGACCATCACCTCCTTTCAGCCTGCAGAAATTCAATAAAAAAAGCTTCGTCCTTTATCCCATTCCCTGGTAGGGAACAGAATAAAGGACGAAGCTTATGCCTCGCGGTGCCACCTTCATTGGCCGCTCTGTTGCGGCCCACTTGAGGGATACGGAATGAGGCATCTCAGAAGCGCTTTTACGAGCGTCTATGCCTATCGATATCCTGTCCATGGATAACGGCTGGACATGCCGCCTCGCCTACTGAAAGTTTGTTTTCCTAGCACAGGATACAGACTCTGTTCAACTCGGAACTCCGAAGCCCATTTCCACACATCTGATGCACCGGCTTCCACCAACCGCCGGCTCTCTGTAACATCCTGACATGCGTACTTCTCTTCATCATCGTGGATAACAATAATTTACAATTTCCAGAATTATATCACGCTTCGGTCCCACTGACCAGCCTATGTTTCCGGCCGCTCATATTGGTGCCGAGTACACCGGCGATGATTAGCAATGCTCCAATATAGTGATAGCTACCAACGGGTTCATGCAGTATCCATGCACCTCCTACGATGGAGATGAGTGTGGACAGATTGCTGAATACGCTCATCTGGGATGCCTCCAGATGGGTCAGGGCATAGCTCGCGAGAAGGGTGGAGATCATGGTGGAGAGGATCGCGAGATAAGCGAGTGCACCAAGATACGATGCATCTCCAAGTGGTTTGATATAGTCCATCATGGAGCCGCTGGCAGCATGTCGGATCAAGGAAGCGGCGTTAAACACAATACAGCCAACCATCAGTGTGACCCATGTTAATTCCATCGGTTTATACTTCTGGGTCAGTGGTCTCGCAAGCACACCATAACCTGCAAAGCAGACCGTGGATAGCAGCAATAATGCAATGCCCTTCAGGTTACTCATAGATACGCCGCTTCCTTGCATCATGAAAATAAAGACCACTCCAGCGACAGACAGAAGCAGGAACATCTTCTGCATGGTGGATGTACGTTCTTTCAAGAAGATCGAAGCGAGAACGAGTGTAAATACAGGGGCCATGGCCTGAATAATCCCCGCTTCCGATGAGTTGGAGGACACGAGTCCAAAGGCTTGAAAGGCAAAAAATAAGACGGGAGACAGTAGCCCAAGTGGAATAATTCGCCACAGATCACGAAGGCTAAGCCGGATTTTGATCCAACCAAAAATGACAGGAATGCTGACAACGATCAGCGACAGGGCGAATCGGTGGGCAAGCACATCAATCGGATGTGCTAGAGTAACGGTCATTTTAACAAATAAAAAGGAAAGGCCGATTATAGCTGCGTACAGAACAGCTGCGATATAAGCGTATCCCCGAGTGTATGCTGTGTTCATGAGTGCTCCTCCAATACAGTAGTCATACTGTTTTATCTTTGATTTTACCTAAACATATCAGGTTCGAGTCACGTGCTGGCCTTATTCAATATACTGCCGGGTGCATCGTGCTACAATAGATAAAAGCATGAATTGTAACGGTACAATTATGGGAGAGGAGCGAGTGCAGTGAGAAAATATGAAGTGATTGCCGAAGCATTAAAGCAGTGGATTCAGGAACAAATGTTGCAGCAAGATCGTCGGCAGTGGACAGACAAGGGCATTCGACTTCCAGCCGTTCGAGTTGTAGCAGAACAGTATCAATGCAGTGTAAGTACGGCGATTCGTGCATATGAGTGGCTGGAGCAGCGACATTTGGTGTATGCCATACCTCAATCCGGCTATTATGCCGTACAGAATGGGACAGGTGCTCAGGACATGGATTGGCAGGGGGCGTTGGACTTTGCTTCCGCTGCTCCCGATCCAAGGGTATTTCCTTATGCAGACTTCCGTCACTGTGTGGATCAGGCGATGGAAAAGAAGCAGGCAGAGTTGTTCATGTACGGCACGGATCAGGGATTGCCTTCACTTATTTTGCTGTTACAGAAGCAGTTTGCGGATTATCAGGTGTTTGCCAGATCGGAGCAGTTCTTCATCACATCAGGTGTGCAACAGGCACTGGCTGTACTGGCGTTGATGCCTTTTCCCAATGGTAAGAAAAAAGTGCTGCTAGAACTACCGACCTATCATAATATGCCCTCCCTACTGAGTGGATTGAATGTGCCGATTGCTGGTGTGAGGCGTGCCTTGGATGGGCTGGACTGGGCATCGCTTGAACGCCAGTTTGCTGAAGGAGATATCAAGTTTTTCTATGTCATGCCGAGGTTTCACAATCCAATAGGGACTTCGTTGACTGTTGCTGAGAAGAAGAGACTGATCCGGCTTGCACAGCGGTATGATGTCTATCTGGTGGAGGATGATTATCTGGCTGATCTGGAGGACAATTCGAAACAGGACCCGTTATGGTCCTATGATACAGAAGGTCGTGTCATCTATCTGAAAAGTTACTCCAAAATTCTGTTTCCAGGCCTGCGTATTGGTGTAGCTGTTCTGCCATCACCTTTAATCCAGTCCTTTGGTGCTTATAAAAAAATGCTCGATATCGACACTTCCGTCCTGTCTCAAGCTGCTCTGGAGATTTATGTTCACAGCGGAATGTTTGCTCATCACAGGAAAGTGATTCGTAACCGCTATGCTGCCCGGATGCACACGGTGCATGGGCAACTGGACGCATATCCAGACTTTATTCCATTTATGGACGCCCCTCGAACAGGGGGGGAGCATACGGTATTGCCTTTGGCGGGTGATATGCCGCTTCGTGTTCTGGTGTCCCGGCTCCAAAAGCGTGGAGTCATCGTAGATACGACAGAACGGTATTATCCGGAGGGAACATATCAGATGCATCAGGATCAAATGCTCCGATTGAACATCTCCAATGTGCCGAAGCAGCGAATTGAAGAAGGGATTCTGAAGATCCGGGAGGAGATTTTAAAACTGAAAAGAACACCAAAAGGCGTCCACACAAGTTGATCACTTGTTGGACGCCTTTTTCGGTGAATTGCTAACTATCAACCAACCAGCTTGTACGGTAAATTGTTGATAGAATTCATTCTATTTATTCCTGAGCCATCGCCTTGAAGGAAGCTTCTGCGGCTTCCAATGTGGCTTGAACATCCTCGTCTGTATGAGCAGTTGTCAGGAACCAGGCTTCATATTTGGACGGAGCCAGGTTAATACCACGGTCCAGCATGTGGCGGAAGAAGGAAGCGAACAGCTCTCCATCCGTGTCTTGAGCATGATCGTAGTTTGTAACTGGGTGGTCACAGAAGTGAGTGGAGAATGCACCTCGAATCCGGTTGATCGTCAGTGCAATCCCATGACGGTCAGCAGAAGCTTGCAGGCCTGCGGTCAGATCTATAGCCAGACGTTCCATCTCTTCGTACACACCCGCACCTTGCAGGACCTCTAGACATGCGATACCAGCCGAGATGGATGCAGGGTTACCAGCCATCGTTCCGGCCTGATAAGCAGGGCCGAGCGGAGCTACCTGCTCCATAACGTGATTACGGCCGCCATAGGCTCCGATTGGTAGGCCGCCGCCAATAATTTTACCAAGAGCTGTAAGATCCGGTTCGATCTCTGCATGGTTATCGAGTCCAGCGTACGTCTGCGTAGAACCGTAATGGAAACGGAAAGCCGTAATGACTTCATCATAGATAACCAGTGAGCCGTTAGCACGTGTCATGGCACAGAGACCTTCCAGGAAGCCAGGTTCCGGCATAACCATACCAAAGTTACCAACGATCGGTTCAACCATGACCGCAGCAACATCGTCACCCCAGCGCTCCAGTGCAGCTTTGAGGGCATCCAGATCATTGTAAGGCACGGTAATGACTTCTTGCGCAATACTGGTGGGAATGCCTGCACTATCCGGGATACCCAGCGTGGAGGGGCCAGAACCGGCAGCCACAAGTACGAGATCGGAGTGACCGTGGTAGCATCCAGCGAATTTTACAATCTTGTTGCGCTTGGTGTAGGCACGAGCGACCCGAATCGTGGTCATAACCGCTTCCGTACCCGAGTTTACAAAACGTACTTTGTCCATGGAAGGGATCGCTTCCTTCAGCATTTTGGCGAGTTTGATCTCAAGTTCAGTCGGAGTACCGTACAGAACGCCATTGGCTGCCGCTTCCGTAATCGCCTGTGTAATATGGGGGTGGGCATGTCCCGTAACAATCGGTCCGTAAGCGGCCAGATAATCAATATAACGGTTGTCATCGACATCCCAGAAGTGGGCGCCTTGGGCTTTTTTCATAAATACAGGTGCACCGCCACCCACGGCTTTGAACGAGCGGGATGGACTGTTCACACCTCCTACAATATGTTCAAGTGCTTCTGCGTATAGAAGTTCGGAACGGGAACGTGATGTATTCATAAGATAACTTCCTTTCGTCATTCAAAATATAATAAAATAACAAGCCACAGTAAGATATGATGATTTTCTCATAATGATATAGCCGGGCACAACGAGAGGGCAGCGTGATGGCTGCCCTCTGCATGTTTTACATTACTGAGCCGGTTGCTCTGACTTTTGATCGTCACCACTGGCTGTTTTGTCTTCGGTGCTGGTTGTACTATCATCCGTTGTAGCAGGTGGATGAATAATATCCTGAATATGCTGCTTCAGCTTCTCTTCATTCGTAACCGTCAATACCTGCGCTCCACCAGCTGTCCGTTCTTCTTTCAGCAGGTCCATTGGCGGGATCTGCTCACTGCCGTTCATGCTGCTCTGGTAACCGAGTCCACCCAGCTTCCACATATCGGAGAGCGTCAGATTCGTATCCACATAAGGATTAACCTGTTCCAGAATGGAAGGAAGTTTGGCAATGGTTGTTGTGGATTGCATTTTCGCCGTCACAGCTTTCAGTAATTCACGCTGACGCTCGGAACGAGCGAAATCCGACATCGCATCATGACGGAAACGAACGTACATGAGGGCTGTTTCGCCATCCAGATGCTGATAACCTTTTTTGAGATCAATATCGTATTCGTTATTGTCTGCTTTACTTGTATAGTGCATGTCCTTCTCCACATCAAAATCCACGCCGCCAACGGCATCCACCAATTTGATGAATCCCTGGAAATCCGTATACACATAATACTGTACAGGAATGCCGAGCAGGTCGCCCGCAGCTTGCATCGCTGCATTAGGGCCATGAGTGATCGCTGTGTTGATCCGCTCCTTACCGTACCCGTCAATATTGACGTAAGTGTCGCGCAGAATGGAGAACAGATTAATTTTTTTGGTGAGTGGGTCGAGCGATACAACCATCATGCTGTCGGAGCGGGGAACTTCACCTTTTTTCAATCCGCGCGCATCGACACCCATAACGAGAATATTTACCGTTTCTGTACCTTCCCATTTTGGAGGGTCAGGAGTATTTACTTTCTCCACATTCTCGATACCTGCGAATGGTGATTCGTCACCGTCTTTTGCCAAACCGTCCAACTGATTGAGAATAGAACCGAAATAATATGCCGCTGCTCCTCCGATAATTAACACGAAGGCGGCAAGAGAAATCCAGATGGTTCTCTTCGTCTTTCTGGTCATGCTAGCTCTCCTTTGTATTTGAGATGAAATATAAAATAAGTCCAAAGTTGTTTCTGTTATAATCTAGCCGAAGCCTTCCGCTCACGTCTCCATCGTCATCAGGCACAGGACGCGGCTCCAGACTATTTTTAAAGCTTGCTGAATTTTGACTGATACCATTATAATTTCTTTTTGGGCTACAAGCAATTTCAACAAAATCCAAGTGAGGTATAATCATGCTGGCGATTGATGTCAAAGATTTGCGCAAGTCGTTTAGCGTCCAGAAAAGCCGAGGTGGGCTGAAGGGCGCGTTCCAGGACCTGTTTGCACGTCAATACCAGGAGGTATTGGCTGTAAATGATATTTCATTTCAGATTCCGCAAGGCGAAATATGCGGATATATTGGGGAGAACGGTGCCGGTAAATCAACAACGATCAAGATGTTGACCGGCATTTTGGTGCCTACTTCAGGGCAAATATCGGTTGGTGGATATGTTCCGTATCAGGAACGGGAGAAGTTTGTACAGAATATTGGTGTTGTTTTTGGTCAGCGCAGTCAATTGTGGTGGGATATTGGCGTTATCGAATCCTTCCATTTATTGCGCAAAGTATATCGTGTAGGAGAAGCCGATTTCCGCAAACGGCTGGATGAATTGGTTGAGCGGTTGCAGCTTCAGGATCTGTTAAGCCGTCCGGTACGGAAGCTCAGTCTCGGTCAGCGTATGCGCTGTGAGTTGGTTGCAGCCTTGTTGCATAACCCGAGTATTGTTTTTCTGGACGAGCCAACCATTGGTCTGGATATTGTCGTGAAGTCGGAGATTCGGGAGTTTCTGAAAGACATGAACAAAGAGCATGGAACTACCATTTTGCTTACAACCCATGATTTACAGGACATTGAGGCGCTGTGTTCCCGGGTCATCATGCTTGATGCAGGCAACATCATCTATGATGGAGGTCTGGATCATCTGAAGTCCCAGTGGGGCAAGGAACGGGAAATTCGCTTCAAGTTCGGCTCGGGTCACAACATCAGTCAGATGCAGGAGTGGACTACTGCGTTGCCTGTGCGTTGGACCGTAGAGAACGAATTGTCTGCTTCCGTATGGATTCCACTTGAACTGAATGTTTCGGATGTCCTCGGACGTGTCGTAGGACAGGCAGATATTACTGATATTCAGATTATTGAGATCAACACGGATGAGATTGTGCGCAGTATTTACCAATCCGGTTCCGCCGAGCGTCCTGAGATTGTGGGAGCAGGGAAAGAAGCGGTGGGTGTATCCTGAGATGAATAGTGCATTTATTGATTTTATGCGCATCCGTTTTCTAACGATGCTGGCATACCGGGTGAATTATTACTCCGGCATTTTGATATATACGCTGAATATTGGCGTGTATTACTTTACTTGGCAAGCTATTTACGGTAGCAGTGGTGAACTTGGCGGCTTCACGGCAGCGCAGATGACCACATATATCGCCGTATCCTGGATGGCACGTGCCTTTTACTTCAACAACCTGGATCGCGAGATTGCCGCAGATATTCGTGATGGCTCGATTGCGATTCAATTCATCAGGCCGATCAATTACGTTATGGTCAAAATGATGCAAGGGCTTGGTGAAGGCATATTCCGCTTCCTGCTCCTCATGATTCCGGGGATGCTCATTGCCATTCTGCTATTCCCGGTTGAACTGCCTACGGCACCATCAGCGTGGATTGGCTTTCTCGTCATGCTGTTCTTCAGTTTCCTCATTAATTCCCAGATTAATGTGATAACGGGACTGGCGGCATTCTTTGTGGAAAATAATGAAGGCATGATGCGCATGAAACGCGTCGTCGTCGATTTATTCTCCGGTCTGATCATCCCGATCAGTTTATATCCAGGCTGGATGTCTGCGGTGATGAAGGTATTGCCTTTTCAGGCCATTACGTATCTGCCCGGTTCCGTGTTCACTGGAAGAGTGGAAGGTACAGCCATCTGGAGTGTACTCGGTATTCAGGTGTTCTGGTTTGCCGTGCTGCTGCTTCCGATGGTACTGATCTGGCGTAAGGCGCGTAAGCGTCTGTTCGTGCAAGGGGGATAACAGATATGTACTATATGGGTTTGATCTGGGAATATTTGAAGAACTACATGAAAACGCGACTTACGTACCGTGCCGACTTCTGGGTGGAGATCCTATCGGATCTACTGTTTCAGGCGACCAACCTGATCTTTATCTTTGTGGTCTTCCGGCATACGGATAACCTGGGCGGCTGGAGTGAGAGTGAAGTACTCTTTGTTTATGGATATTTTATGGTGCCCTATGGCATCTTTAGTTGTTTTATCAATCTGTGGGGATTCAGTGAGCGATATATCGTCAAAGGCGAGATGGATCGAATCTTGACACGCCCTGCACATAATTTGTTCCAGATCTTGCTTGAAAATGTAGACCCACCTGCACTCGTGGGCTCGTTTATCGGTTTGATTATCATGATCTTCAGCGGAGCAGAGATGGGTCTGATGCTGGAGTGGTGGCATATTCCTGCATTGATTATTTTGGCACTCAGCTCAGTAATGATTTATGCCGGCATCTACACCACACTGACTTCTCTGTCCTTTTATTCGGACGCGCCAACAGGCATCTTGCCGTTGATGTATAACATTCAAGGGTATGGACGTTACCCGGTAACCATCTATAACCGTGCCATTCAGGTGCTGTTAACCTGGATCATTCCGTTTGCCTTTGTGGGGATCTATCCTGCGGCATTGTTCCTGGAGAGGTCCGAGATGCATCGCATGGCCTTGCTTACACCTGTGATGGGGTTGGTGTTTGGCTCCATGGGCTTACTGCTATGGAATTATGGCGTGAAACGGTATCGCGGAGCAGGATCATAATAAACCCCCTTATAGCAATTCAGGGGCGAGACTATGGAGGAATTTGACATGACGTTAACAGTAGGTGAATTGGCACCGGATTTTGAGCTTCCGTCCAGTACGGGGAAAACCGTGAAGCTCTCGGATTATCGTGGACAGCGGGTGCTGATTTACTTTTATCCGAAGGATATGACTTCATCCTGCACGCAGCAGGCATGTGATTTTCGTGATCGGCATGAGGAGTTTCAGGGGCTGAATACGGTTATTCTGGGAATCAGTACGGATCCAATGAAGCAGCATGACAAATTCATTGCAAAATACGGCTTGCCGTTCACCCTGTTGTCTGACGAAGAACATCAGGTTGCCGAGCAATATGGTGTGTGGCAGCTCAAGAAGATGTATGGCAAGGAATACATGGGTATTGTGCGCTCCACTTTTCTAATCGACGAAGAGGGGATTCTGATGAAGGAATGGTCGAAGGTACGGGTCAAAGGACATATTGAAGCTGCGTTGGAGGCTCTGCAGGACATGTAATCCTCTGTTTTCTCCATGAGGAGGAATGTCCTTCATATCATTAAAGGCTGTGTTTGCGGGAGATCCCGTGAACACAGCCTTTTTATGTGGGTACTCGTTTATTTGCTCGCTGATTTTTCTTGCCATAACGAATCCGATGAACGAGTAACAGGGACAGGGGGATGATAAAACTGACAGTCATATCCCAGTCCACCCATGCAGGCATGATGGTGTTGGTGTAGAAAATGACATTAGGAGCAACCAGAATAGCTAGCGCGAATAACAACATCGCTGAAGGCAGAATAAGCGGCTTGTATGTCTTTAAGCGAAATAATTGGGCTGTTCCCACAACAAAAGCGAACATGTACAGCAAACTTTTGTAATAAGTAGCAATTAACCAGGCTATGGCCATCAAGGCTTCAATACGTTCAAAGAAGTTTCCTATATTAATTTTTTGGGCCAGGATATAGGAGATATAGATGTTATGCTGAGTCAGGATGGGGCCAACAACCATGAGAGAGATGAGCAGTAACAGGCTCAGTAATAGCCCTCCGGCAAGGGTGGCGAGCAACATGTCTCGTTTGATGTGAGGCCCCTGCTTCACATAAGGGAGAACCATCGTAATAACAATGAGTTCACCAAAGGAAGTAAATGCCCCCCTAATGACTGCCTCAACAAGGTGCAGCCAGGGAGTATTCAGGTATGGCTGCAGGTGTGAACTGTTTACTTGGGGCAGAAGGCCCAGGAATAGTAGGATCATAAAGACAACAACGATGGGAGTGAGCAGTTCACTACTTCCACCTATAGTAGACAAACCATGCAAAAGCCCCCAAAAGATGGAGCATAGGAGCATAATCAGAATGACGCGTATGGGGGTTTGAAGGTAGATCTGCGTTGTCATAAAGTCGCCGACCTCGCGGATGCATATGGCAGCGCCTATGGCGAAATAGAACAGATAACCAGCTGATAGTATGGATCCTGCCCATGGCCCCAGTAATTTGTGGCAGATTTCAATAAGAGAAAGCTCCGGATGCGTTTGATGAAGTTTGTATAGAATCCACATGATGAATAAACCAATGGGCTGACCAAGCAGGGAGCAGATCCATGCATCCTGCCTGCCGAAAGCGGTGACGAGCGAGGGATACAACAAAATCATATCCCCAACCATGACAAGGAAGGTCAGCAGTGCAAATTGCCGAATGGTAATGTTATCTTTGATTAACATGAGCCGCAAACTCCTTCTTTATGCTCGACACGGGCCTTGTCATTATCCCGAATATCTGGAGGCTTTCCAACGCATCTTGAACATATGGATTAACAATAACATCCCTGGAAGGATAATACTTATTGTTGCATCCCAATCTACCCAGTAAGGAACAATGGTGATCACGATAAAAGTCAGGCTGGGCGCGACCAAATTGGCTAAACCAAATACAAGCATGGATGCAGGCAAAATGAGCATCCGATACTGCTTAAGTTTAAACAGTTCTGCACATCCGACAACAAAGGCGTAAAGGTACACTATTGCCTTGAAATATGTAGATATGAGCCATGAAGAAGCCATAACGGCTTCAATCCGTTCAAAAAAACCAGCGATACTGATTTTCTGTGACAACACGAAGGAAACGTAGATATTATGTTCCGTAAGGAAGGCCCCCAAAACGAGAAGGGAAATGGTAACCAGCGTCGCCAGTAACAGATTTCCAAATCCTGCTGCAACAAGTATGTCCCGTGTCTGATGAGCCTGTTTGGCAGTGTAGGGCAGAAGCATCATGATGGGAATGACTTCACCTATCGGATATATGATGCTTACGAGGGTTCCTTGCAAGATGGAAACGATGCCTGTATCACTCACGGGTTCCAAATGGCTGGTATCCACCTGTGGCAGCAGACAGAATGCCAGAACGATAATAAACAGGATAACGATAGGCATCAGCAATTCACTGCTTCTTCCTATCGTTTCCAGACCGTGGAATACTCCCCAACCTATCGTGATAACAAACATCAGGATGATAATGCGAGCCGGAGTATATTGGTATATTTGGGAAGTCATAAAATCCCCGACTTCTCGGGTGTGTGTGGATGCCCCGATAATAAAAAAGTATAGGTAAAAGCAGGAAAGGAGAGTACCAGGCCAAAATCCCAGAATGCTTCGTGCTATCTGTACCAGATTTTTATCTGGGTGCATGCTGCATAACTTCAGGATCATGGCCAGCAGAGCCATCCCCAGGGGAACCCCTACCAGAGCGCATATCCATGAATCTTGCTTGGCATAGGACGTAATAACCGAGGGGTAGATCAGCATCATGTCCCCAACTACCATCATGAAGGTGAGGGTGGTCAATTGTCTTGTTCCAAGACGACCCTGTTCAAGCATAAAGTCCCTCTCCTTTTTCCTAAGTTCCGGTCAAGTGTGCCAGGAATTGATTTACAGGCTCATAGATCCACATGATGATATAGAGTGGACTTGGAAATTCCCATAAGTTTGCGGCGATAACGCTGAACACAGTTGCCGTGAGAAGCATCCCGCTGTACACGGCCGTTTCTTTCCACTCCTTGCGACGAATGAGACCAGGGAGATCGAACCACCCAATAATCCCCGCGATCACGATGACTATAAGTGTAATTAACATTTCTGTCTCACTCCTTCAATTCATTCTTGAACGAATCATCCAGTGTACCTACACGTTTAATCTGCACATTGGCTTCGTACCGAACATCCAGATTTTCGAAATATTTATCCCAATCCTTTTCCATCTTTTTGAAAAGTTTGGGATCGGCATGATACACTTCCTGCCCAAATCCGAAAATATCCGTATGGTATTTTCGTCGTACCGAATTCACGGAATTTTGCATCAACTCCACAAGATACTCCTCACTGTCCTTTTCCAGTTCCCTGATCGTTTTCATCGAACCGATTTTGATGCCACATTCCACTGCACCGATAGAGGATACATTTTTGAGTTTGATGTTAATTACAGGTTGACCGCCAACGATTTTGGCTTTGCGTTTTGTAGTTGTACGAAGTGCCTTGAAAGTCACATTTCCGTCTTTCCGGCAAGGCAAATGGTTGACAGTGGATGCCACATTGTCTCGGATATAGTTATAACCTTTAGATTCATCCTCCGTTAGCCAGCCAATCAGCTTATCTTTTTTGAATAAACTCAGTCCTGTGGTATGCAGACTGCTAGGGGACTTGATGGTCGCTATATTTTCCTTATTTCCACTCTTATCCTGATTACCGACAATCTCTACCCCGGTTATAACAGGCTGAATACCGGGAGTTAACAAGTAATCCATTAATTGATCCCCGGTTACGGTCGTCGTTGGTGACCACGTTTTGTAGGATAAATCCAGAGAATTAAACAACTTTTCTGCTGGAATATTATCCAGCGGAGTAAGCACATCTAGTATTTTGGAAGCTGTTGTGTTCCGTGCAACCATAACGTAATAGTCGGGCCGGGCGGTCGGTTCGCGCATTAGCGCTTCTACCACATCATAAATACCTTCTTTGCGTGCATATTCCTCTCCGAATATGAGTACTCGGACATGTGACATGAAGATGCGGCGAGGGCTTGTCTCGGTCAGCTTCTGAATGGCTTCAAACAGCGTATCTGCCGAAGCCTGATATTGAGTTACAGGTGTTCCTTTGCCTCCTCCTGACTTGGAGGATACTTCATTTGGAACCACGACCTGTGCGCTCACCTTAACCCTGTCGCCATCCTTGTCCACACCGAGACCCAACATGATGCCGAGTTCGTTTAATTCGTGGCGGTCCCAGCATCCGGTAAGGAGAGGGAAAAGAACGGCAATGGATAAAATTAACCGTAAGCATTTGTTCATCACTTATTCTCCCTGCTGAATTAACGCTTTGTTTTTTGGTTGGACTGTCTGGTTTCGTTCGGTGTACCCGTAGACAGTGGACGGGTCTTCATCCGGGACCATGGAACACGGAAGAGGGTATCCTTCAGATCTTTCTGTATGAAAGGTGCGAAGGGGGACATATACGACACGCCGAAGGAACGTAAGCTGCAGAGGTGGGTTACGGTGATCAGCAGAACGATCAGAATTCCGTAGAGCCCAAAGGCCGCCGCCAGAATCATCAATACGAAACGAAGAATCCGAACGGAGATGGATAATCCATTCTCTGGAATAACATAGCTGGATATGGCCGTGATGGAAACGATAATGACCATGGCCGCGGACACAACTCCTGCATCTACCGCGGCTTGACCAATAACAAGTGTACCGACAATGGAAACAGCCTGACCGACTGTTTTTGGGATCCGTATGCCTGCTTCCCGCAAAATTTCATAGGTCAGTTCCATTAAAATGGCCTCAATAAACGCAGGGAAGGGGACGCCTTCCCGCTGAGCGGCCAGACTGATCAGCAGGTTGGTTGGCAGCATTTCCTGATGAAAGGTGGAGATGGCAATATAAAAGGACGGAGCGAGTAAAGCGATAAAAAAGGCCAGGTAACGAATCAGGCGAATCAAGGTGCTGATGTCGGCCCGCTGATAATAATCCTCGGGAGACTGAAAGAAATGGACGAATAAAGCAGGGACAAGCAGTACAAAAGGAGTACCGTCAACAATGATGGCGACCCGGCCTTCCAGCAAGGCTGAAGACACGGTATCTGGCCGTTCGCTATTGTACACGGTAGGGAAGATCGTCCCCGTTTTGTCTTGCACGAGCTCCTCAATATATCCGCTTTCCAGAATGCTATCAATGTCGATCTTATCAAGCCTGCTTTGGAGTTCTTTCACTACTTCCGGATCAACCGTATGTTCCAAATACAACACCGCAACCCTTGTCTTGGTGACTCGTCCGATTTCCCTTTCTTCAATCCAGAGGTGAGGATCGCGAATTCGCTTTCGAATCAATGCTGTATTCGTACGCAAATTCTCATTAAAACCTTCCATGGGGCCACGTACAACGGTTTGTGAGATGGGTTCACCAACAGAGCGGTCTTCCCAGCCTGCTGCGCCAATTTTCAATCCTCGTACAGATCCTTCAAGCAGTAAGATAGCTGATCCCGACAGCAGGGCATTCAGCACTTCATCCATATCATTGACGAGCAGGACATCACTTGCGATCAGAACATCATTTTGGAGGTAACTCAGATGTTCATCATCCGCTGAAAAATCAGGAAGATCACGTTTATGTAATAAGGGTTCCATGATGGAGTGATTTAGAATTTGTACATCGACCATTCCATCAATGTAGAGCATGACGGCAGGCCATTTATGCAAACATTGCAGAGGACGAATCATCAAGTCATTACTGTGTCCCATTACTTGCTTGCAGTACGTAGTATTTTCATTCAGATCTGGAGAGATTCTCTTCAGATCTTGATCGTCCTGTACTGATGCACTCATCATGTATCCTCCTTATACATCCTATATTTGCAAGTTAGTATGACCTGGATGAATTCGGATTATCACAAAAAGGAATGAAGCCTTCTCCTTCCGTATGGATAACGCAAAAAAAAGGAGCCGCGATGACACGCAGCTCCTTAATTGAAATTATCGATAGACGTTCGTTTGAATTTACTTTTGTCTTTGTCGAACAGGGGCAGGCTTGGATACGGATCTTGCTGCCCATGCTTTGCGGTAACGGTAGAGTACAGCCACGATGAGTAACAGGCCGATTCCTCCCACGATATATGCTGCATATTGATGAGCCAGATGGAATACGGCATTCCACTGGGGGCCAAATATTTTGCCAATGCCCAGAAATAGCACAACCCAGAACAGCGCGCCTGAATAGGCGTAGAGAGCGAATTTGCGAAAAGGAACCGCGGCTATGCCCGCGAAATACCCGGTGAAATGTCTTACCCCCGGAATGAAATAACCGATGAAGATCAAGGCATTCCCATACTTGGCAAACCACTTTTGTGTTTTATCGAGCTTGTCCTGTTTCAGCAGAAACCATTTTCCGTACCGAGTTATGAAGGGCAGACCTGCTTTGGCTCCAATAAAATAAGTAATTGTCATGCCAATCGTCGTTCCCAGAAAAGCCAGTATGGTGAGGATACCGAAATCAAGATGTCCCTTATAGGAGAGAAACCCTGCGTAAGCCATCGTCGTTTCACCCGGAAAGGGGAGTGCAATGAATTCAAGCAACAAGCCAAAAAACAATACGCTGTATCCGTAGGACCCAAACAAATGTTGGATCTTCTCAAGCAATTCCAATAGATTTCACTCTCCTGAAGACGGGGTGGGAGCCTAATTCCTCTCCAAGGTGTTTTGAATACGTTCTGCCTGTCCATTATGCTACCTAATCCGAGGCGAAGAATCAATCATGCTACATAGCAAATTGTGAAAAAATATTAAACAAAATCGCGTCTTTTTTCCATGTAGCCTCCATATAATTCTAACAAATCTGCTGAAGTCTATCAGCAAATTACTAGAGACGGTGGAGGTCGATTCGTAAATGGTACAGAGACCGGAATTCAGAATCAAGGAAAAAGGGGAAGTCTCCGTAACATCCATACATACGTTCTTATCTGAACAATGGTCTGTCATTCTCGTGCGAGTGGCGATCTTGTTATGCGCATTCGCTGCTTATGCAGGCGTAGCTCACGCTTCTTCTGCTTCCGGCTCAGATGAGCCTATCTCGGCAGAAAAGAAAACCCAAGACAAGGTAGTCTATCTGAGTTTTGACGACGGACCGGGTAACCATACCCGTGACGTATTGGATATTTTGCGCAAGGAGCAGGTTCCGGCTACATTTTTTGTGCTGGGTGAGCAGGCAGAACGTTATCCCGAGTTAATTCGGGCGCTTGTGGAGGATGGACATGCTCTGGGCAATCATACGTACAATCATCAATACGAACAGCTGTATAGTGATTTCAAAGTGTTCTGGAAACAGATCAAGCAGACAGAGGAAGTGCTGGAGCGTATCACCGGTTTCCGACCGAATCTGGTGCGAGCACCAGGCGGTACCTATGGACATTTTGACCAAAGCTATTTTGATTTGCTGCAATTGGGCGGATACACCGTCATGGACTGGAACGTCGACAGCGGAGATTCCAAGCGCAAAGGTGTTCCGGCCAAAGAAATCCTCAGCAATTCGACCAAAGTACCTGCGGGAGCACGTTCAGTCATTGTCCTGATGCATGATGGAGGTGCGCACGCTGAAACGGTGAAAGCACTCCCGGGTATTATCAAATATTATCGTGATCACGGATATCGTTTTGACACCATAAAGAGTACAGATCAACCAGTTCAATTCCGTGTACATCCAGATGGTAAGTATAAGGCCCGCAAGGCGCCGGGAAAGGCCTGGATAGCAGAGCATGTTGAAAGGAATGCGACATTGTGGCTCGGGAGCAAGAAGCTGAAGGTAGAGGTGGGATTGGCTGCGGCTACCCTACAGTCGGGCGAATTCCGTATGGAGGATCAACGAATCATGGTGCCTTTGCGTACCTTTATGAAAAAATTCGGGGGCAGCACTCGCTGGGACCCTGAGTCCAGAACAGCTACAGCTGTGTGGAAGGAAAGAACGATTCATGCAGACGCTGTGAGCGGAACACTAACAACGAAAGGGTTAAGTGAAATGGGGGCAGTGCAGAGTCAAGGGGGGACCATCTGGGTTCCGTTACGTGAATTGCTGGAGCAGATGGGATTAAGGGTGCACGCTTTAAACAGCAATGAAACAGAGTGGACGGTGAAGGCAGGCCCGTCCATATCCATTTCGGCGATGAACAGCATATTTATGTATAAAATGATCTGAAGAAAGTCATTCTTGCAGGACTATTCTCTCTACTTCCGGGCAACACTGAATCATAGATTACTATGGCTCAGAAATGCTGATGAACGGAAGGAGATCAGGAGAAATGTCTTATATTCGAATGGAACATGAACACGCAGTCGAATTGCTAAACAGGGTCATGAAGCGAGTAGAAAGTGTGATTGTTGGCAAAAAACAAGAGATTCGTTATGTCCTCACTGCAATGCTCAGTGGAGGTCATGTACTTCTGGAAGATATGCCCGGTACGGGGAAAACGATGCTGGTTCGTGCTGTTGCTTCTGCACTGGATTGCTCCATGGGCCGGATTCAGTTCACGTCTGATGTCATGCCGGCAGACGTTACGGGCACCTCAATCTATCAACCGCATACAGCCGAATTCAAGTTTCGGCCCGGACCTGTCATGTCCAACATTGTCCTGGCCGATGAAATAAATCGTGCTTCACCCCGTACCCAGTCTGCCCTTCTGGAGGCAATGGAGGAACGACGTATTACGGTCGATGGCACAACCTACGCCTTGCCACGCCCCTTCTTTCTGCTGGCGACACAGAATCCGTTGCAATTCGAGGGTACGTACCGTCTGCCTGAAGCACAACTGGATCGATTTATCATGAGGATTGGACTGGGGTATCCAGATCCGGAGCAGGAACTGGAATTGTTAACCCGCATGCAAAGCAGGGAAGTACTTGAAGAACTTCGTCCTGTCCTGCTTGCTGAAGAGGTTGTAGCCATGCAGCGTGAAGTCAAACAGGTACATGTTGATCCTGTCGTCAAACAGTATCTGGTGGCCGTTGCTGTGGCTTCTCGCAGCCTTCCGGCGGTAAGACTGGGCATCAGTCCTCGCGGAACACTGGCCTGGATGGCTGCCGCACAGTCATTTGCCTACCTTCAGGGACGCAGTTATGTCATACCGGATGATGTGAAAGAGGTGGCTGTGCCTGTCCTTTCCCATCGTATTCAATTGAAGGCCCAGAACAGAGGGGAGATTTGGGGGCAAATACAAGTCATTGAAGAAGCATTGTCATCTGTTCCGGTACCTGTACAAATGGCATCACAGGGAAGGGGAAGGAGGCAATGACTGTACTGGGACAACGGATGTTGAGTGCTGTCTTGGTGGTGGCCTTCGCTTCTCTGTATCAGTGGCATGGAGGCAGAGCAGCGTTGTTCCTATCCATTATGGCATTCTTGATGTTCACGGGAGGTCTGCTTCTCCATTGGTTCAGACCCCGCCGTATTAACATTCGTCGGAGGATGCACGCGAACCGGATTGAGGCAGGCGAGGGAGTACAGGTGGTGGTAGAGTTGGAATTCGATTGCCGAATTCCATTGTTGTGGATCATTCTGTGTGAGAACACACCTGCAGGTGTACATCGCAAATTGATTTTTCCGGGAACACGGCGTCAATTCACCTATCAATATGAATGTTCTGGTTTACGCAGAGGAGTCTACAGGTGGGATACGGGCAGATTGTACTGGGGTGACATGTTTGGATGGAATACGCTCTCCGCAGAGACCGCAGGTGATACACCCCTCATTGTTGTTCCTCAAGCAACGGCTTGGGGGAAGGGCGAGTCGGTAGGATTCGCGGCGATGATGGAAGGGGCTCTGTCTGAGCGAAGAACCAGCCAAGGTAATCGTAGCCCTGAGTTTCGTGAATATCAGCAGGGGGATCCACTTGGACGTGTCCATTGGAAAAGTACAGCCAAAACGGGAAGACTTCAGACCTTTTTGCCGGATACCTCTGATTTAGCTTCGCTAGGCATTCTTGTGTATGAAGGGGCTTCGGGTTATAACGTGAAACCGACGGAGATCATGGATACTCCTGCCTTTGAACGTGTGGTTCGTGCAGCTGCACGCTGGATTCATACCGCTGAACGGGATGACATTCCTTATCATCTGTGGATGGAAGGCGGCGATAAGAGCTATGGTCCACAAGATCCCTGGCAACAGAGTCCATTCCAAGTGGATGATGAAAGCCATGGTCTGGACAAGCTCGCGGGGGCACGGATATCCAAGTTACACTCTGTCCATATTCCGCTCCGCACGGAGATGCTGAATAGACTGGCGAATGGGTCAAGAATTGTAGTTCTCACAGGTAAAATGGATCAGGTTCTGGCTGAGTGGATTATGTCTGCAATCGGGTTGGGTTACAGCGTAGAGGTGCAACTGACTGAGGCGACACAGTTAGGATCAACGGATAGATTGATGAATGGATTGGGAAATGATAGTTTGGAGCAGCTTCGTTACAGCGGGGTGCCAATTCATTCGATTACAGACAGCGCGTTATCTTCAATGGGAAAGGCGGAGGTAACGGATGTGGGAGCGTAATGGTAACCAGCAACCGAATTCCATTGTGGCGGACATAGAGGATGAGGGACGTGTTATCGTACCTGTCCTGTACAAAATCTTTATCTCAGTCATTTTACTCATACTGTCTCTGGAATGGATATATCCGGTTACATCATCAGATCAGCAGGGCAGTGAACGGTTTTTGTCTGTGATGGCGGGATTAACGGGAGCTCTGTTGCTTGCGGGGTTGATTCGTACAGGTTGGATCACGGGAGTACTGGTCCGATTATTCATTGCTCTTGCCGCACTATGTCTGATGTACGGAGGGAATGATCCTGTCGGATGGGCAACCGCTTATCCGGGAATACTTTCAGCGGACATGGACACATTTATAGATAACTGGCGATTTCACGCCATGAGCACAGAAACGAGAGGTTTGCTCATGATGTGCGGCTGGAGCATGCTCATGGCTTCGGTACAATCCCTTGTATTGCACCGTCGAAGCGTTATGCTGTTTGGTAGTGCAACGTTGGTCTATTTGCTTTTACTTGAATCCTTTGCGGGTCTCGATGTGTATGCTTCAGTGATGCGGTCTGTATTATGGATTCTTCTTATTCAGGCTCTGCTTCAGTTACTCCGCCTTAACGGTGGAGTCACTACTCCAAGTTATCGCGGCAGTCCCTATGGCCGTTGGAGTGCAGTCACTATCGTTGCTTCCGCAGGTATGGTGCTATTCTCATCGTTACCTGGCCAATTTGCTTCCATTCCTCAACCGGAACGCATATCCTTGGAGCAGATTGGTGAACGCTTAGCTCGCTGGGCGGGTTACACACAGCACAGTAGTATCCCTGCTGCAACGGCAGTCACAGGATATAGCACAGCGGATGCGCCGATGGGAGCACCGTTGGTACAGGGGAGCTCCATCTTTTTTATAGCAAAGAGTCCGGAAGTGACGTATTGGCGAGGGGAGACCCGTTCATATTATAACGGTAGTACTTGGAGTGATCCTGGTCAAAGCTTCGAAACAGCGAGTTCATCCGGATTGCTGCGAACAGATGGATGGGAGAATCCAACCTATTGGAGTCGCATTCGCCAAACCGTTACGATGCAGCGAGAGTGGAAAGGACCGAATCCACTCTTTACCGGGGGCATACCGGTCAACGTATCGTTCCAGGATAAGAACAAGGATAATCAGGAAAACATGCTTTCATTGCTGTCTAATCGCGAGTCGGCAACATTGTGGCTCGCAGGCTCTGGAAACGATAAGGTGATTAAAAATTATTCGGCAGACGTCATGGTTCCTGTGGCGTCCCCGGAACAGTTACGTTTGCTTGGGGAAACGAATAAAGAGAAAGATCCGGCAGCCATTCGGAGAACATATCTGCAATTGCCCACGACACTTCCCGATCGGGTGCAGACTCTCGCCAAGGAAATCATTCAAGGCAGTGAGACCCGTTATGATGCTGTACAAGCTGTGAAAACTTACCTTGCTGCTCATGCCGAATACACATTAGATACGCGTATGCCACCGCGTGGAACAGATTTTGTGGACGATTTTCTATTCGTCACACGGCAGGGGTATTGCAATCATTTCTCCACAGCCATGATTGTGTTGCTGCGTGCAGAAGGTATCCCCGCGCGCTGGGTTAAAGGCTTTGGCCCTGGAGTTGCTGACCCGGATGCACCCGGTCAGTATATGATTTCCCAGGGAGATGCACATTCCTGGGTAGAGGTGTATTTTCCCGGTGCTGGCTGGATGCCGTTCGAGGCTACGCCGGGCTTCACCATGGCGCAAGGCGTGGGCGAAGATGTCGCAGCACTCGCCGGGCCGGAGCCTGTTGCGGAGACTCCGCGGTATATGAGCGGCGGATTGGCTTACGCGGGCGCATGGCTGCTCGCACGCGCACAGGCCATTGCCGCGGAGCCATGGCTTGCGGCAGCCTTTGTGGCAGCGGCCCTGCTGGGCGCCGCTGCTCTGGTTCGCATGCGACGGCTACGCCCCGCGCTGCGGATCAGGCTGCTGCTGGCGTGGCCGCGCAGCAGCTTTCCGGACCGTGATCGGCTGCTGCGTGCCGCCGATCCGGTCTGGGCCGCGCTCGCGCGCCGGTACGGCCCGCGGCCGCCGGGCATGACGCTGCGTGAATATGCAGCGTCACCGGCTCTGGCCGCAGGCACGGACGGCGCGGACATCGCGCGGTTTGCAGCCGACTGGGAACGGCTGCTGTACGGGCCAGACCGTCCGCTGCGCGCGGACAGTCTGGACTTCCTGCGCCGGGCACTTCGGTTGGCCCGGCAGTTGCAGGCGTTGTAACACAAGGGTGTTACAACGTTACACCAAAGTTGCGAAGCACCTGCGGTAACAAACGCCTATTGCTCTCCAATAGAGCTTGGCGATTTGTGGGCAGATGAAGATCACCATTGGCTGACGCACTGTTTTTAAATGCAGCGTTTATCGATCGTTGCAAGCCATACATAAGACGCCTTTCTCGCTATGCTGAGAACGAGGCGTCTTTCCATGATCATACACTTGATCCATCATCTTGCTGCCAAGCTTCTATTCGAAATTTCATAATCGAAGGTATTCGGTATCCCTTGTTTTGAAATGTCGAAAAAAGGAGTTTCGCCTTTCCTTGACGGTATGTTTTGTCGTTGCGTATAATTAGTTTCATTGAATTGAGGGAGGCACGGTAATGAATAAACCAAATGAAATTGTGGTTGTCCTTGACTTTGGGGGCCAATACAACCAGTTAATCGCCAGAAGAATTCGGGATCTCGGCGTATACAGCGAGCTTTTGCCGTATAACACACCGGCAGAGAAGATCGCAGAAATGTCACCACGAGGAATCATTTTCTCTGGCGGGCCATCCAGTGTGTATGCAGAAAATGCACCACATGTGGACCCGGCTATCTATGATCTTGGACTTCCCATCTTCGGAATCTGTTACGGGATGCAACTTATGGCCCAGCAGCTTGAAGGTAAAGTAGAACGTTCCGAGAAGCGTGAGTACGGTAAAGCCGACATCGAGTTCGCAGCTGGTGCTGCTCTCGCACAAGGTATTGACGGTGAGCACACAGTATGGATGAGTCACGGTGACCACGTGGTTACACTTCCTCCGGGTTTCAAACTGGATGCAGGCACGGAAAGTGCGCCAATCGCTGCAATGAGTAACGACGAGCGCAAATTGTATGCTGTTCAGTTCCACCCGGAAGTACGTCACTCTGTTCGTGGTAACGATATGATTCGTAACTTCCTGTTCGAAATCTGTGGTTGCGAAGGCAACTGGAGCATGGAGACATTCATTGAAGATACGATCAAAGATATTCGTGAAAAAGTGGGCGACGGTAAAGTTCTGTGTGCACTGAGCGGTGGCGTGGATTCTTCTGTTGTTGCTGCACTGCTACACAAAGCCATTGGCGACCAACTGACATGTATGTTTATCGACCATGGTCTGCTGCGCAAAGGCGAAGCAGAAAGCGTAATGGAGACGTTTGTCGGCAAATTTGACATGAAGGTTGTCAAAATTGATGCACAGGAGCGCTTCCTATCCAAACTGGCAGGCGTGGATGATCCGGAACAAAAACGTAAAATCATCGGTAACGAGTTTATTTACGTATTTGATGAAGAATCCAAGCAATTTGATGATTTTGAATTCCTGGCGCAAGGTACACTGTACACAGATATCGTGGAAAGTGGTACAGCAACTGCACAGACCATCAAATCCCACCACAACGTGGGCGGTCTGCCTGAGGACATGAACTTCAAACTGATTGAGCCACTGAGTGCCCTGTTCAAAGACGAAGTGCGTAAAGTCGGCGAAGAATGCGGTCTGCCTGAAGCTATCGTATGGCGTCAGCCTTTCCCAGGTCCGGGTCTCGCGATTCGTGTGCTTGGCGAAGTAACAGAGGACAAGCTCAAAATTGTTCGTGATTCGGATTATATTCTGCGTGAAGAAATTATCAAAGCCGGCCTTGATCGTGAGATCTGGCAATACTTCACAGCCCTGCCGAACATGAAGAGTGTAGGCGTAATGGGTGATGCGCGTACGTATTCCTATACTGTAGGTATTCGTGCCGTAACGTCCATCGACGGTATGACTGCTGACTGGGCACGTATCCCTTGGGATGTGCTGGAGAAAATCTCCGTACGGATCGTTAACGAAGTCGATAACGTAAACCGTATCGTCTATGACGTAACATCCAAACCACCTGCAACAATTGAGTGGGAGTAGGTTATAAATGTTTAATGCCGTTAACCGCTTTGGAGCCTTAATACATCAGGGCTTATGGCGTTAGCAGCGTTGACAGTACGTATACACCTGCAACAATAGAGTGCAAAAAAATTACTCTCTTTTATCTGCGTTGTTTCGCAAATAGAAGGGAGTTTTTTTATGACCAAAATTAAGAACTGATTGAGGATTTTAAGCTGAACCAAGAAATTTTGGGCAGAGAAAAGAAATACATCGACTCGTGCTTGTTTCGATTGTACAGATGGCCGGAGTTCACAGAGCATGAATTAGCTGTTTCAGAGGTAGAGGATATGAGCCTGCTTCACATTAAAAAATATATACAGGAACGACAACGCATAGGTAGTGAGACTAACAGCACGGTAAACAATAATATTGCAACACTGAAGGTGTTTTCCAACAGCTTGTGAGTGAAGAATTTATTGATGAGAAAGACAATCTCCTAAGGGTAGGATAATAATAAATTTTCTTCATTTAGTGAAAAATACCCTTAAATATGTTGGGGACGAGGGTTCAGAAATGAGAAGATTTATCGGATTATTGCTAGCGGTCATCATTTTCTTGATGACAATACAGCCCGTTTTTGCAAAGCAAAACGATGAACCTCTGAAAAGGCTTGTACTTACTTTATTAGCTCCAAAAATACAGGAACAGATTAACCAATACTATAAAAATAAATTAACTGTATCACCTACGTTTACGCCTTTTTTTAATGGAACCGATATAGACGTTAAATATTATTCTTCCCATATTGATGTTCAGGTTAATACAATCCCGTACGTAGGACCTCATTTGGATGTTGGGATCGACTCGATGAGATTTAGTATAGATAACTCTGGATCAATAATGGTTCAAGAGTATAAACACATTAAGGATTATGACTTGCCTCCTAATTGGCAAGAAATTATTACCCATTGAACTAACGGGAAACTAGCTCAATAATACAATGAAAGCAGCAGATCAACGTGATCGGCTGCTTTTGTTCAAGTAACGGGCAGGATTGCTTCATCAATTGTCGAATCCTATCTTCGCAGATATTTTTTATGGGGGGGGAGGGTATGGAAATTAAGATACGAGAAATTTTATCAAAAGATTATAATGAAGTTGTTATCTTATGGAACGATGTACTGGGCGTACATACTGTTACGGATGAGAACTTTCGTGTTACGATGGACCAGATGATCAGAGCCGGCAATTACAAAACGTTTGTAGCGTTACTTGCGAATCATGTTGTTGGATTCATATCTATAGTCCATGCATTAGCTGTAGGGTCTGCGAATGGTTATCTGCATATAACCGGACTTGCTGTTCATAATGATTTTCAACGTCATAAGGTAGGAACTGAACTGCTACGATACACTGAAAATTATGCGAAGGACAGCGGAATATCCAGCATTATTCTATGTACCGGGATGAAGCGAACTGATGCCCATGCTTTCTATAAGCATAATGGCTATGACAAAGATTCATACTGCTTTGATAAGATGATTAAAATTGACTAATGGATAACCATTTTTTTTCGTTCAACTAACGGGAAAACGAGAGTTCAAATAAAAGAGAATTTTCATGTCGGCACAACATATGTGGTTGTGCCTTTTGTATTCTCATGAGAGCGTCTAGGGAGCATATACATGCGTTTTCTTGGATGAAGTGGATCAAGAAGTTCACTACAAGGTGTGAACCAAAATTATTGTGGATGATCTTCATCATGCTTACGAGTTACATTAATACTATCCTTGATACACCCACCTTCTCCAGAAGCTTCAACAACAAAATGGTCATGGATATTATCATCTTTGGTATATCTCCAGATACAAGTCCAGTCATCTTTGTTGCCTTTTTCATTACAAATCAGAATACGATTCTCCCATTGTTGTGTTCCAGTAGGAACTCTCCACACATTAAATGTATTTGTATAAGCGGTAGATACACGAATCACCATTTCTCCATCACCTTCAGGTAGGTAGACCCAATTACCTTCAGGAGCAGGAATCGTTTCAATGCTCGTTAAGGGTGGTTGTGGTGAATTCGCATTAGTAAAGCCACTAATGAGCATAAATAAAGAAACAAATAAAACAAGTTTAGTCGTTTTCCTTCTCATAAAAATCACCTCGAAAATATTGTTTCCTTGTTCACCTACAATTACAAACAAACTACTCAGTAACCCATGCTCTATAAATGATATGAGACGGTAAAGGATGACTATTGTTTTGTGCGGTATTTTTAGCGTTTAAGCATATCCCCTTTTTTACCTGTTGAACTAGGATAACGTGAATAATACATGTGTCTTTGTTCTGTAATCTCTTAGTTGAAATCACTCTTTTTACCCGCTACAAATGGTATACAAGAATAACGCAATAATTGAATAGTAATTTACTCTATTGGAGTACGTATTCCTACACTGTAGGTATTCGTGCCGTAACGTCCATCGACGGTATGACTGCTGACTGGGCACGTATCCCTTGGGATGTGCTGGAGAAAATCTCTGTACGGATCGTTAACGAAGTCGATAACGTAAACCGTATCGTCTATGACGTAACATCCAAACCACCTGCAACGATTGAATGGGAGTAGGATATACACCCGTAACAATATTTTGAAAAAAGCTCTCTTTTATCTGCGGCATTTCGCAAATAGAAGGGAGTTTTTTTATGAGAGGGTTCTATTTAAAATTTCATCCCATTTTAAAGTTCACTTCATGATCCTTTCAGGTCGGGCCTGTACAATAAGTACATACTAAGAGCTATATGGCTACTGAAGGGAGAATTGAATGTATGCGTAAAACCGACTATATGAGCAAATGGAAGATGGGCATTGGAAGTGCGTTTCTGATGGTGATGCTGGCAGGATACGGTTCAGAAATGCAAGACTTGGCCTCCGGTTCGGGAGAATTTCCATTTGTGAACTTAGAGGCAGCGGATGCTTCTTCCGATCAGACCAGAAACCAGGAGTTATCCTCTGACTTAACAACGAACACAGATCTGGAACAACAAGAGATAGAGAATACTCAGCAGACAGAGATATAATTGACATAGGACTGGTCCGGTGAAATGAGCACTGGAACATGTCGTAAATTGCTCCGTATACCTATTCAATACATGGATTGGAATACCATAACTTGTTATCACAGATATCATTCAACTGATTGCTAAAACGCATCAGACAGACTAAAAAGCTACCCTGATCAGAGCGCTTCATGCCTTTGATCAGGGTAGCTTTTTATATTAATCTGCAGAAATCCCATCCTGACATAATGAACATATGCCGTGGAAAATCTGCCGAGTATAGCGTATTTAATTGGGTTGTAAACCGCTGAACTGGTTCTTTCTGTTAAATAATACGAACGATATGTAAGGTCGACGAGATTAACATTCGTTTTTCTCATTGACAAAATAGACACCACCCTCCTAAAATAGTGATGGGAAACAAACAAATAGCGCATACTAATTCGTATAATCCCGGGAATTGGCCCGGGAGTCTCTACGAGATCACCCTAATGATCTGGCTACGAAGAGGAGAAGGCTGAGCACGGGAATTCTACATGATTGCGGGGACATCACGCACATTAGAATTTTTTTTGTTCTTAGTAAAGGCCATAGTGCCACTCCTTATCAGCTGAGCCCTGGGGGAAGAATCATCTTCAGGGTCATTTGTCGTTTTTCAATATGGCTTCAACATCTCTAAGGGGGAGTTAGTGAATTATGGATCGTTTCTTTAAACTAAAAGAAAACGGAACAAACGTTAGAACGGAGATTGTTGCGGGTCTTACTACCTTTATGACAATGGCTTACATTCTTTTTGTGAACACGTTGTTCTTGGGTCAAGCCGGGGCGGGTATGTCGGATAATGCCGTATTTTTTGCAACGGCCGTCGGCGCCGGATTAATGACTATTATTATGGGATTGTTCGTGAATATTCCGATTGCGCTCGCACCAGGTATGGGATTGAATGCGTACTTCATGACTGTCGTTCTAAGTTCGAATGGAGCGATTACTTGGCAAGCTGCTCTCGGAGCGGTATTCCTTTCCGGTATCGTGTTCATTATTCTGACCGTGACCAAGATTCGGCAAATGTTGCTTGTTGCAGTACCGCAGTCGATCAAAATGGCCATTACGGTGGGTATCGGTCTCTTTATTACGATTATCGGTTTCAAACTTGCTAATCTCGTGGCTGTAACGGTGAATGTTGCGCCAGACGCAGATCTGAGCCAGCCGATTCCAGGCAGCAGCTTTAATCTTTCATTGGGTAACTTTATAACGCATCACGATGCATTACTTGCACTGATTGGTTTGCTCCTTATTGCTATACTGATGGTTATGCGCGTTAAAGGCGCTCTGCTAATCGGGATCGTAGCAACAACGTTAATTGGTATTCCGATGGGTGTTACGAATCTGAGTGGTCTTTCGGGCGCAAGCTGGTTGCCTAACTTCAGTGATCTGGCGGTTGGACAGCTGGATTTGAAAGGTGCCATCAGTCTGGGATTGTTCGAGATCATCTTTATCTTTACCTTCGTAGAATTGTTCGACACGTTCGGTACGATGGTAGGTACTGCAACGCGTATGGGCATTATGAAGGATAAGAAAAAAGGCGAGAAAACCATCGGTAAAGCGATGCTCGTCGATGCAGTTGGTGTCAGCGCCGGTGCTGCACTGGGTACAAGTACCATTACGGCATACGTTGAAAGTGCTTCAGGTGTTGAGGCAGGTGGACGTACAGGACTGACTTCGGTAACGACAGGTTTGCTGTTCATTTTGGCCCTGTTTATCGCGCCGCTTGCTTTGGTTGTTCCATCTGCTGCAACGGCTCCGGCATTGATCATCGTGGGTGTACTTATGATGAGTCAAGTGCGTAGCATCGAGTGGGATGATTTCCTGCAAGCTTTCCCCGCGTTCCTTACCATTGTATTGATGCCTTTCACAGGCGGAATCGCGAACGGAATCTCTGCAGGTATCGTATCTTATGTGATTCTGGCGGTATTCAGTAACTTGGTTACAGAACGCAAAGTGAAAATTCACTGGCTCATGTGGATCTTGGCGCTCATTGTAGTCTGCCGATACGTATTTATTGGCGGGGAGTAGACTTAATTTAGTTTTATGAAGAATACTGAGATAAGTTTGTTTTCTTTATAAATGCAAGAAGCGGAAGCCACGGGATTCAAACCCGGAACTTTCGCTTTTTTTGTATTTCTTTTCTTAGGAAAAAATGAATTTTAAAAATGGTTTCCTTCTATATAGAAGGAACGCGTAAAATGATCTATGATTTGTTGGTTGTTTAACCACTTATATCATCGGTTAATAAGTTTCTATAATTATGAAGACTCCATATTGTTCTTCCTTTAATGACGGATGTTACAGAGCGGGCATTCTACGGGACGCCTTCTGTACAAGGTTGTTGATTATTCCGACTCATTAAAGGCTGTGCGCAAAGTATCATTTGGTCGGCTATAAGGAGATACTTATTAAAAGGACTACAGAGTACTTATTTTATAAGAATTTAATGTTTTTCGAAAAAATACTTGCGTTCCATAACTGTACATGGTATATTCTATTTCCGGCCAAAAAAAACACGAGATTCACGGTGCGGCAAGCGAATAAAATAAGCTTCGAAAGAAACTTGAAAAAAGAGCTTGCAAAGTTGGTTCGGACATGATATTATATAAGAGTCGCTGAAGAGAACAACGTTCGGTAACAAAACAAGTTTGATCTTTGAAAACTGAACAACGAGTGAGTAAACATTCTGCTTGCAGAATGAAC
>NZ_VEBF01000115.1 GCF_007676705.1 Paenibacillus xylanexedens | reverse complement strand
AACTCCTTTTTTCGCTAATAATCCTCCTCCAACCATAACACTTCCATTCCAACTCTTCCTACAACTTCTCATCCCCCCCATCACAAGTTGTACCAACACTTCCAATCCAACTCTTATCGTTCCACCAGGATTACTCCCGAAAAAACCAGTTCAACCCGCCCTCACCAAACCACCATATCTCAAAAGCACTCTCACACCACCTTCCCTTCTACTTACCCACTATCTCCAAAAACCACCTCTCATCACCTACCTCCACAAACTCCCATTCAACCTTCCCCCCTACCCTTCTCCAACATCTATCGCTAACTCCCCCCCACTCCCCCAC
>NZ_VEBF01000114.1 GCF_007676705.1 Paenibacillus xylanexedens | reverse complement strand
AAATACACCATCAATCCACACACACAGTACTCCTTCCCCTACATTCCATCATATCCGATCTCTTCTCCTGCTTCACCCTCAAATACCTCTTCCTCACTACACCCCACTTCAACCACTTCCCTCATCCCCTTATCCTCCCCAACTCCCCAACAACCTACCCAACCCCCTTCATTTCCACTTCCATTTCCTATAGCACCTCTTACTGTCCTTCTTCCTTCCATACCACCACCCCCCCTACTAATACTCTCCCCTACTCCAATCGTATTCACATCCCCTATCATACTCCCGCTCACATTCATCATTCTTCCTCCCACAACCCCATAAC
>NZ_VEBF01000113.1 GCF_007676705.1 Paenibacillus xylanexedens | reverse complement strand
GAAATAAGAATATTAGGAAGAAGGTGTTTTGAAAGGGGAAGATGGGGAGGGATGTGTTTGAATGATTTGGGAAGGAAGGGGTGATTGAGATGAAGAACAGGAAGAGTGAAGTGATGTATGCAGGAGAAGGTGGAATAGTGGGTGAAGAAAAAAGGAATGGAGTGGAGGAAGTGAGGGTGAGATGAAAAGGGGTTGGGATATGCACAGATGGTTGGGAGTCAATAGGTGCTGGTATAAGGGGAGGAGGTGTTGTTGGTGAGGAAGTAATAGGTGAAGTTGGTAAGTTTGCCTGGATGTTGACGGGTAATGTTGAGGCTATTGTGCA
>NZ_VEBF01000112.1 GCF_007676705.1 Paenibacillus xylanexedens | reverse complement strand
CCGTTTTAACCAATCCTTTACTACATTTTCCGGCTACTTTCCCCACAAGTCTAAAATTACCCAACTTTCCACCCACCTTCCCACCAATGAGGAATTCCCCATCCTCCTCCAATTTCCTAATCTCACTTCTTTATCCATTACCTATCTCCATCACTCCGTAACACATTTTTATCTATTCAACAACCTACCCCTCAAGTCCTTGTCGCTCACCTATCTCAATCAACTCCCATCGTTCTCGTCCATCACCCCCCTCTCATCCTTCTCCATTCATTACACTGAACCCACACACCTACACCCGCTCTATGCCTTAACCCACCTTCAGCACC
>NZ_VEBF01000111.1 GCF_007676705.1 Paenibacillus xylanexedens | reverse complement strand
CCTTCCTACTTTACCCCCTCCACCATCAATACCCCTATCCTATCCACTCCTGGTCAATACACTCCCAACACCACCCCAACTCTTACCCATTTCCTTCTCTCACCCAACCACTTCCACACATATTTTCTCTTCCTAACACCCCTTCCCCTCCCACTTAACCCCTCCTCACCTCAACTCTTAGACCCATCTACCTCATCCACCAACAGAATACTTTTCCTTCCATACACCTCTTTGTTCCTTTGCGCCTCTTCAATCACTTCACGCACATCCTTCACCGAAGCTTACACTCCATTCACACGAACCAACTGTCCTTCTCTTTCCTGAGA
>NZ_VEBF01000110.1 GCF_007676705.1 Paenibacillus xylanexedens | reverse complement strand
GGGATATGAGTGTGAGTTTTATCATGGGCGTGTCGGTGTTAGTCGTTGATGGGATTGGTTATGGGAAGAAAAATGAGGGAGGAAATAAAGGAGTAGGGAGATAAAAAGGGTGTGTTGAGGGGATGTGGGGGAAAGAGAGGGTTTAATGATATGAAGGAGATTGGTGGTGATGGAGAAAAGAGAGGATTAGATGTGGTGGAGAGGGTGGAAGGGGAGAGGGGGTAGTTAGTGTGGAACGTGGAGGAGGTGAGCTCCGTGGAAGGGGAAGAGATAATGATATGGTGATGGGTGGGGGAGTTGGTTATGTAGGGGGTTGTAATGGTGGGG
>NZ_VEBF01000109.1 GCF_007676705.1 Paenibacillus xylanexedens | reverse complement strand
GGATTAGGTAGTTGGTGAGGTAAGGGGTGAGGAAGGGGAGGATGGGTAGGGGAGGTGAGAGGGTGATGGGGGAGAGTGGGAGTGAGAGAGGGGGGAGAGTGGTAGGGGAGGGAGGAGTAGGGAATGTTGGGGAATGGGGGAAAGGGTGAGGGAGGAATGGGGGGTGAGTGATGAAGGTTTTGGGATGGTAAAGGTGTGTTGGGAGGGAAGAAGGGTTGGGAGAGTAAGTGGTGTGAAGGTGAGGGTAGGTGAGAAGAAAGGGGGGGGTAAGTAGGTGGGAGGAGGGGGGGTAATAGGTAGGGGGGAAGGGTTGTGGGGAATTATTGG
>NZ_VEBF01000108.1 GCF_007676705.1 Paenibacillus xylanexedens | reverse complement strand
TTCGGAACCATCAACCACCCCACCCCCTACCGCTACCCTTTTCCGTTGTCCACCCCACGATCTCCCCATCACTCCATCGAACTCACCAATACCCAATTTCCACAAAATCCTCTTCCCTCCCGAATTTGCTTCCCTTCCCCAACAACTCCACAACCTCAACCCTTTCAATCACCATATCAACCAACTCCTCCATCACCTAAAAAACTAATTAAACACCCCCATTCCCAACCCAATCTCCCTTATTACCCTCTCCATCAATTCAACATATTGCCCCATCACCTAATCCCCTTCTCCATCCGACAACCACCGCCCATCTATCCCATGATCT
>NZ_VEBF01000107.1 GCF_007676705.1 Paenibacillus xylanexedens | reverse complement strand
GGGAGAGAGTATGATAGAAAACTGTGTAGTGTTGATATGAATGAGGGTGATGTTATGGAGAAGTCGGTTGTGTTTGAGGGAGGTTATGGAGGTGGTGGAGTAGTAGGGATGAGGAATGTGAGTGAGGAAGAACCAAGTGTGAAATGGGAAGGTTTATGAGAAGATACGAAGTTGCTTGGTAGGGGGGGAGGTGTGTTTTATTGTTTTAGGGGAAAATGGGGTGTTGATGGATTGGTAATGAAGGAAGAAAAAATGAACGTGGGCGAAAGGGAGGGGGAAGGAGATGAGAGTGTGAGAGAAGAAGAAAAGGCTGGTTTGGGAGCATGAG
>NZ_VEBF01000106.1 GCF_007676705.1 Paenibacillus xylanexedens | reverse complement strand
GGTGAAGTTTGGGGATATTGGAACATGCGTTGGGGTCAGACTTGGAGAAGTGAAGAGGATGTTGTGGTGGGTGGTGTTGAGGAGTGATTTTAGGTGAAAGAGGTAGAAAATGAAGATTGTAGTTGTGGTGGATGTTATGAGGTGTGTGGTAGGTTTGGTTAAAATGAAAATGGGTATGGAGATAAAAAATATGTGTGGATGGGGTGATGTTGTGAAGGATATGTAGAAGGTGGGTGTGGGGTTGATGGAGAAGAACTTGGCGGAGTATATTGCCCAGGAACCGCACGTCTCGCCGAAGCGGGTGGGTGGAGTGGCGTTTGCGGGGGGT
>NZ_VEBF01000010.1 GCF_007676705.1 Paenibacillus xylanexedens | reverse complement strand
GGACCCTCTGCTAAGGGGTTAGACTGCGTAAGCGGTGCGAGGGTTCGAATCCCTCTCTCTCCGCCATCTTTACCTAAAGATGGACAAGCAATCAAGACACAATTAATATGGCGGTGTAGCTCAGCTGGCTAGAGCGTACGGTTCATACCCGTAAGGTCGGGGGTTCGATCCCCTCCGCCGCTACCATATTACCCAGGAGGCTTAGCTCAGCTGGGAGAGCATCTGCCTTACAAGCAGAGGGTCGGGGGTTCGATCCCCTCAGCCTCCACCATATACGCCGGTGTAGCTCAACTGGTAGAGCAACTGACTTGTAATCAGTAGGTTGGGGGTTCAAGTCCTCTCGCCGGCACCATTAATGCCTGGAACCGTGGTGTAGTTGGCCTAACATGCCTGCCTGTCACGCAGGAGATCGCGGGTTCGAATCCCGTCGGTTCCGCCATTAATCCTAAAAATTAAATATGGCTCGGTAGCTCAGTCGGTAGAGCAGAGGACTGAAAATCCTCGTGTCGGCGGTTCGATTCCGTCCCGAGCCACCTTTAATCCTTGGAGGATTAGCGAAGTGGCCAAACGCATCAGACTGTAAATCTGCTCCCGTACGGGTTCGGTGGTTCGAATCCATCATCCTCCACCAGTTTTATGAGTCATTAGCTCAGTTGGTAGAGCACCTGACTTTTAATCAGGGTGTCGAAGGTTCGAGCCCTTCATGACTCATCTTTTAGAAGAGAGTGATTAATCATTAATTTGATTAGTCACTCTTTTTTGTTATGTAATTTTAGCTGAATATGGATATTTATTAATGCTGCGCAAGATATGATAAAATAATAGAAAATAAGCAGAGTGGTGGCGTTCATTATATGAAGCTCATACCTGATCTAAAACAACAAATTGAAGTCATTATAGGTACAACTTTGGATGAATACGAAATCACAATACAAGAATGGATGCAATCCGTGGAGAATCTGGTTGCTCTTCATGGAAATTCGGAGACCTTTAGTAATGAAGGGGAGAGTCAGGAGCTACCTGATCAATCTAGATCTCAAGATTCATTATCCGATGTGATCAGTCTGAATACGGGAGAGCGTATATTTTTTAAGGTTCGGATGAATGAGAAAGAAGAGACTGTTGTGTGTTGGGGATGCGCTGCAAGATCTATCACTGTGGAAACACGGCAATTGATTGAGCTTATAATCCGTACTAACACGGGACTAACTGCTGAGGCACAGCCTGTTGTATATGAGAATGATAGAGAGCAGTATCTAACTGAATTGGGTCTCTGGCTTAAAGAGCAGATCGAACAACCAACCAAGAAGGAAGCTGAAGCTGTTCCTGATCGCTTTGTAGTGGCGGCAGGGTTGAATACGGAGAAGATTCTGTTTTTGCTCCAAGGGGATACACCGGATGCACATCGTTTACGTTCCAAGGAACTCAACAAGTTGCTTGAGAGTTATTTTGGCGAGGAGATTGTATTGATTCCTTTAGGGGAGCAAGAGTGGATTTTCATGGGGGATAAAGAGATTGTTACAGAAGAAGCCGAGGAAGATACAACGGAAGCCAAAAAGGATTCATTGAACGCTTTTTGTCTGGGGTTGCATGAATTGGTCGCAAGTGAGTGGGCAGGTGTGTTCCATCTCTCTGCATCCCTACCATGCATTCCGGCACAACAACTAGTATCGGTCACAGCTCTTCTTAAAGAAAGTGTTCACTTGGGCAGAGCATTCCATGTTACGCAGCATATTCATCTTCCATGGGATCTGCATCTGGAGCGTTTGGTAGCGAGCATTCCAGATGAACAACGCATACGTTTTATACAGGAAACAGGCAAAGACACGTTAATCTTCAATGACAGTGAGACACTTGCTACGCTGGAGACCTTTTTTAGCCTGGACTGTAATGTCAGCGAGACAGCGAAACGACTTTTCATTCATCGTAATACGTTGGTATACCGTCTGGACAAGATCAAACAGGAGATTGGCTATGATGTGAGGCACTTCGAAAGTGCTGTTCTAGTGCAGTTTTTACTACTAATGTACAAAGTGACGAAAAAGCATTGATATTTTTGTGCAGTTTGCGAATAGTCAAACCTCACGTAGATAGGGTATTATAAAAATACAAATTGTATTCGATTACAAAATGATCTCTGAGGAGGCAACAATCATGGCTGGAGTACGTTTAGAGCATATTTTCAAAAAATACCCGGGTTCTGATAAAGCAACTGTAGTTGACATTAACCTGGACATTAAAGATAAAGAATTTCTGGTACTGGTAGGTCCGTCCGGTTGTGGTAAATCAACAACACTGCGTATGATCGCAGGCCTTGAGGAAATTTCTGAAGGTAAACTCTATATCGGTGACCGTGTCGTTAATGATGTTGCACCTAAAGACCGCGATATCGCGATGGTATTCCAATCCTATGCCCTGTATCCGCATATGAGCGTATATCAAAACATGGCGTTTGGTTTGAAATTGCGTAAGGTTAAAAAAGATGAGATCGACAAACGTGTACGTGAAGCAGCTAAAATTCTGGATATCGAGCATTTGCTTGAGCGTAAACCTAAGGCATTGTCCGGTGGTCAACGTCAACGTGTCGCTTTGGGACGTGCGATTGTCCGTGATCCACAAGTGTTCTTGATGGATGAGCCTCTCTCCAACTTGGATGCCAAACTGCGTGGTCAAATGCGTGCAGAGATCACTAAACTTGCGAAACGTTTGGAAACAACTGTTATCTACGTAACGCATGACCAGATCGAAGCTATGACGATGGGTGATCGGATCGTTGTTATGAAGGATGGTATCATCCAACAAGCAGCTTCTCCGGAAGAGTTGTATAACCTGCCGGCTAACCTGTTCGTAGCTGGTTTCATCGGTTCCCCGACAATGAACTTTATCTCGGGTAAACTGGCTGAGCAAGGTGCTAACTTGCACTTCGTAGCTCCAGGCGTGGACGTTGAAATCCCGCAAGGTAAAGCACAAGTGTTGAAATCTAGAGGATACATTGGCAAAGAAGTGATTCTGGGTGTTCGTCCAGAAGACATTCACGAAGAGCCAGTATTCCTGGAAGCATCCCCGAACTCTGTATTCTCTACTCACGTAGATGTAACAGAGAACTTGGGTCACGAAATGCTCCTCTACCTGAGCGGTGTTGGTAATGATACAACGATCGCACGTGTAGACGGACGTTCTAACACTCGTGATGGTTCCACAGTTAAAATGGCCATCGACATGAACAAAGTTCATATCTTTGACAAAGAGACTGAAGTGAACGTACTTCTTCAAGACTAATAATACTGAGATTCCTCGGTGACGATGGAACCTGACAGTTAACGCAATTATACATTGTATTGAGAGCCCCTTCCGTTATTGCTGGAAGGGGCTTTTTTAAGATTATTGAATCTATAAGTTTTCAACGGGGCTGAAGGATTCGATGATCGTTAGAAATCTACTAAACCACGAATGTAGCATCCCCGTTACTGCTTCGATCAGAAGACTTTTTCTTACTAATGGTTGTGGCAGGCCGCGATTGCATTCAGCCCGGAATTCATTTAAGATTATTTGAAGGTCTGTCTTCTTATCATTAAGAGAATTGACTGTTGGAAGGGTATGCAATCTGTACCCCATGTTGTGAATGCGCTAATAATGGAAAGAACTGATACACGATCTGAATTACATAGAGGGACAGCGAATGCTGAAAGGAAGAGACAAATGGCGAAAAAAGTGAAAGTATCCGAATTGGTACAGCAGTTTCAGTTAGAGGTTGTTTCTGGATCTCACGGACTGAAAAGAGTCATTACGGTAGATGATCTGAACCGTCCTGGTCTGGAAATGGCCGGTTATTTTGAATACCATCCACAAGAACGTGTACAGTTGCTTGGAAGAACGGAGCTTGCCTTTTTCGCAATGTTGCCGGAGCAAGAACGACGTGATCGTATGCAACGTCTTTGTACGGAAGAGACACCTTGTATCGTTGTAACGCGCGGACTTGAAGTTCCGCAAGAACTGATTGATATTAGTGAAGAACGGGACCTGGCTGTATTGCGTAGTAATATGGCAACAACGATTCTGTCCAGCCGGATTACCGGATTTTTGGAGGGCAAATTAGCACCTACTGCAACGATTCATGGTGTACTGTGTGATGTATACGGGGTTGGTATGTTGATCACAGGTAGTAGCGGTATTGGTAAGAGTGAAACAGCGCTTGAACTGGTTAAACGCGGACACCGACTGATTGCCGATGATGCCGTAGAAATCCGCCAAACATCAGACTTTCAGTTGCACGGTACTGCACCTGAACTGATCCGCCATTTACTCGAAATTCGAGGCGTGGGCATCATCAACGTCATGACTTTGTTCGGAGCTGGTGCAGTTCGTAATAACAAACGGATTACCTTGGTTGTACGTCTGGAAGCATGGCAGCAGGATAAACAATATGATCGTCTGGGTCTGGATGAAGAGACAACACGGATCATTGATACCGATGTGCCTCTCGTTACGATTCCTGTTCGTCCGGGACGGAACTTGGCCGTTATTATCGAAGTGGCCGGCATGAACTATCGTCTGAAACAGATGGGTCTTAATGCTGCATTGCAATTCACGAATAAATTGACAGCAACCATCTCAGAAGATATGGAAGACATGGATTAAGAAGCATATATAAATTGAACTTATGATAAATGGTTGACATGTACTGCTTCTCTGAAGGCGCAGGGCATGCCAACCTTTCGTCATGCGTGCGATTGATCGAATTTATAGGAGTGTGAATGAATGGATACATTATTACTGTTGAACCCGATCGCGTTCTCTATTGGAGCGTTAAAGGTTCACTGGTACGGGCTTATTCTTGGTGCCGCGGCACTTGTAGGACTATTGCTCGTGATCCGGGAAGGTAAAAGATACAATATCCCGCAGGAAGTGTTCATGGACATGGTTCTGTTGGGTGTGCCATCTGCCATCATTGGCGCCCGCATCTACTACGTAGCATTTAAATGGGACGATTATAAGGATAATTTCTGGGATGTCTTTAAAATATGGAATGGCGGTATTGCCATCTATGGTGCACTTATTGGTGCTATCATCTGTGCAGTTATTTTCTTCCGTCGTAAAGGGTATAACTTCTGGCGTATGGCCGATATCTGTGCGCCTGGACTTATTGTTGGACAGTTGATTGGACGCTGGGGGAACTTCGTGAACCAGGAAGCCTACGGCGGTCCCGTGGAAGAATCATTTTTGAGAGACAAGCTTCATCTGCCAGACTTTATTGTGAATCAAATGAACATAGACGGTGTGTTCCACCATCCTGCGTTTTTGTATGAATCGATGTGGAGTCTCGTTGGTCTGGTCTTGCTGCTGGTTCTGCGTCGTCAGAAGTTTCTGCGTTCAGGCGAACTGTTCATGTCTTATTTCATCTGGTACTCTATCGGTCGCTTCTTCATTGAAGCTTTGCGTACGGACAGTCTGGGCTTCCAGGCTCCGCAGTGGGTTGCTTCATTAGTGGACGGGTTGTGGTCTCCAATGACTGCAATGGGCTTCGAACAAGGATATCTTGATCCTGCATACGGTAACGTGAGAATCTCACAACTGCTCGCTATTGGCATCATAATTGTTGCTGTTGTATTCATTGTGGTGAGAAGAGTGACAGGTAAAGCGGATGTTCGTTACAGTGATCCGATTGTATCGTCCAAAGTTCCTGCAGATGATATGGAGCATACGGGAACGGTTGCTGGCAAAGAGAATAAGGTAACGCCTCCAGCCAAAGACGATCCGAAGCAAGTTGATGATAAAAAGGAGTAATGCAACATGATTGACACGGTATTGTTCGATCTCGATGGAACGATTATTGATACCAATGAGCTGATTATCAGCTCATTCCAGCATGTCATGGGGGGATGGGAGCATTCAGCTCCATGGACACGGGAACAGATTATTCCGCATATGGGTGGCACACTGGAGCAGCAAATGCGCACCTTCTCAGGGCAGGAGGAAGTCTCCGAGTACGTGAAAGGTTACCGCGCCTATAATGATATCCATCATGAAGCGATGGTTAGACCTTTTCCACATGTTATTGAGGTAGTAGAGGCTCTGCATCAGGCTGGCATTGTGATGGGTGTGGTCACAACCAAAATTCGTCCATCTACATTAAAGGTGCTTGAGCGTTTTGACCTGCTTAAGTACATGCAGACGATTGTAACAGTGACCGACGTAACGAATCCGAAGCCACACGCTGAACCTGTACTGAAAGCCATGACGGAACTGGGTGCAGATCCTGCCAAAACGTTAATGGTGGGTGACAGTCCGGTGGATATCCAATCGGCACAAAATGCTGGGGCTCTCTCAGCAGGAGTTGCATGGTCTCTGAAAGGGGAAACGATCCTGAATGGATATGGCCCCGATCACATGCTGCATGATATGAGAGACTTGTTGAAACTCATCCGGATTGAAACGGAACGTTCATGAGAAAAGTAACCCGCTATCCGGTAGAGGACCAGAATGCACTTTGGCATATCTACAAGACAGTGAGTCCGTGGAAGGGCGTTCGTAATTTTATCTGGATCCAGTTGTCACGCTACTGTCCGATTCTATCGGTGAAGAACTGGATATACCGCCGTATGCTCGGTATGAAGGTGGGAAAACACACAGCTTTTGGCCTGATGGTGATGGTAGATGTGTTCTTTCCGGAGAAAATAACGGTTGGTGAAAACTCGGTCATTGGTTACAACACAACGATTCTCGCTCATGAGTATCTCATTAAGGAGTACAGGCTCGGTGAGGTGATTATTGGGGAAAATGTACTGATTGGTGCCAATACAACAATTCTGCCCGGGGTGACTATAGGGGATGGAGCCGTTGTGGCTGCCGGAGCTGTCGTACATAAGGATGTTGCTCCAGGAGCTTTTGTTGGAGGCAATCCACTGCGTGATTTATCACGTCCGGCAGCTTCTACTGAAGAGACTGTCTTTAACATGGATGATTCTTCTCAGGGTAGTGTGCATTAAGTCCATAAAGTGATAAATCAAGATGAATTAATGAAGATGATTCGATGTAAAAAGCTGCTGATGGCAGCTTTTTTCGTATATAAATACCGATTGGTGAGGGTAACGGTGCGTGTATATAATAATATGTTCATCCAAGGACGTTCAAGCCTCGGTATTGTTGACGGTAATGCGGATTTCATGTTATCATATCCCATATCCTTTAGTTTGTTAGCACTTTACCATGTAAAAGTATTTTAAGAGAATTAAACATGATAAAGATTAAACTAAACCAATAGTTGAAAGCTTTTTACGGCAATACGGTGATTCAAGTTTATAAGATAGAATGGGGATTTACACTACATAAATCCTGTTGAAATAGAACGAGTGCGACTCTTAAATTACTGACTCGGGGTGAATATTACCAATGTCCAAACCAAAAGGTTTTGAAAAACCGACCGGATTCCGCGACTATACACCACATGTAGTATCCAAGCTGCGGACGATTGAACGCAATGTACTGGAATGTATGGAACGCTGGGGTTACCGTCAGATCATCACGCCAACGATTGAATATTACGATACCGTAGGAGTAGCAAGCTCTACATCAGACCGAAAATTATTTAAATTATTGAACAGCCGCGGAACCACGCTGGTGCTGAGATCGGATCTAACGGCTCCGATTGCACGCGTAGTTTCGTCCATGCTCAAAGATGAGCAGTTACCGCTGCGTTTATCCTATCATGCCAACGTATTCCGTTCCATTGAAGAGGAAGCTGGACGTGAGGCGGAATTCTTCCAGACAGGCGTGGAGCTGGTCGGGGACGACTCACCTGAAGCGGATGCAGAAGTTGTTGCGTTAGCAATTGCCTCTTTGCAGGCAGCGGGCGTGTCTTCTTTTAAAATAGCAATGGGGCATATGGGATTCCTGAACGGATTACTGGAGGAAGTAATTCCAGGTCAGACCGCTGAGCAGGAGCAATTGAAGGAAGGTCTGCTCGGACGGGATTATGTCGGCTACCGCCAGTCAATTGAAGCATTGAATCTGGAGCCTAAGCTTAAAGAACAGCTTGAAGCGATCCTGCGCCTACGCGGTGGTAAGGAAGTATGCACACATGCGGCAGAGCTAAGTTCCAGCGCTGAAGCAACTCAATCAATTGCACATCTGTGTGCGGTATTCGAAGTGTTGGAAGCTTACGGTGTATCTGAGCATGTACTGATTGATCTGACGATGATCGGTGACTTCTCCTATTATACGGGCATGACGTTTGAAGGGTATGCGGCAGAACTGGGATCACCTGTATGTAGCGGCGGACGGTATGATAATCTGTTACAACAGTTTGGGCGCTCGTTACCAGCTACAGGATTTGCACTGAAAACCAACCGGATTATTGATGGCGTTCATGGCATTATCATTGAAGAGAAAAAACCAATACTTATCCAATACAGCCCGAAACGTCGGGCAGAGGCACTAACAGAAGCGGCAAGATTACGCAGTATGGGTCAAAATGTAGTGACACTCCTTCTTTCTAAAGACGGAGCTGAGGGAAATGCTGTATCGGGTGGAGCAACAACTGTTCAGGCTGAGCAGGTTATTACTTACGGATCTGAAGAAGGAGGACGCTGAGATGTCGGATATTCTGAAGGTGGCCATGCCGAAGGGCCGAATCTATAAAAAAGCCTCCAAATTGTTCCGTGAAGCGGGACTGGATATTCCAGAAGACGTGGACGATACACGCAGACTGGTCATTGAAGTACCGGAAGCAGGAATGGAATTCATCATGGCGAAACCCGTGGATGTTCCAACGTATGTGGAGTACGGTGTTGCCGATATCGGAATTGTCGGTAAAGACGTGCTGCTGGAGGAGAATCGGGATGTGTATGAACTGTTGAATCTGGGAATCGCTCAGTGCCGTATGTCTGTCATTGGACTTCCGGACTGGAAACCAGGTATCCAGCAACGTGTCGCAACAAAGTACCCAAGGATTGCTTCGCAGTATTTCCGGGAGCAGGGACAGCAGGTCGAGGTGATCAAGCTGAATGGTTCCATTGAGCTTGCACCCCTGATTGGTCTGGCGGACCGAATTGTCGATCTGGTGGAGACAGGTCAGACGCTGCGCGAGAACGGACTTGTGGAGATGACAGGCATTCTGGATATTACGAGCCGTCTTATCGCCAACCGGGTAAGTTATCGGATGAAAAATGCACGAATCCAGGCTTTATGTGATGCTCTTCAGCAGGTCATTCCGGCATCGAATGAGATTTCGGCAGGAAGCCTTCGGGGATAAGTTATTGCGTCGGAAACATAGATGAGAAACATGTAGAGCAGAGGTAAGGACACTAACAAAGAAACGAATCAGCCATAAGTAGGCAGGCATTATAGGGGATAAGGGGGTTGTACGCATGAAAATTGTACCTGCACGGGAGTTTGATCTGAAGCGAGAAGTAGAGTATGGTACGCCAGAGCAAAATGAAACGGTACGGCGCATTGTCAGCGACATTCGCCAGGAAGGAGATGCGGCCCTGCTGCGTTACACGGAGCAGCTGGACCGCACGAAGCTGACGGCAGCGGAGCTACGCGTGCCGCAGGAAGAGCTGCAGGCGGCTTATGCAGCCGTGGAGCCATCCTTTGTGACGGCGATTCGGCAAGCCGCCGCCAACATTCGTGCGTTTCATGAGAAGCAGAAACGCAACTCTTGGATGGATTGGCAGCCGGACGGCAGCCTGCTGGGCCAGGTCATCCGACCGCTGAAGCGGGTCGGTGTCTATGTACCTGGCGGCAAAGCAGCGTATCCATCGTCTGTGCTGATGAATGTGATTCCGGCACAGGTGGCAGGCGTGCCGGAGATTGTTCTCGTGACGCCGCCGTCTACGAACGGCGGCGAAGGTATTAACCCGTACATTCTCGTCGCTGCTGCGGAAGCAGGCGTGAGCGAGATGTACCGGGTTGGCGGCGCTCAGGCCATCGCCGCCTTGGCTTACGGCACGGAAAGCATTGCCCCGGTCGACAAGATCTGTGGACCGGGCAATATTTACGTGGCGCTCGCGAAGCGCGAGGTATACGGTGCGGTCGATATCGACAGTATCGCCGGGCCGAGTGAGATTGTGGTACTCGCCGATGATACGGCGAATCCGGTGTATGTCGCCGCAGACCTGTTGTCGCAGGCGGAACATGACGAGATGGCATCGGCCATTCTCGTCACGAACTCGGCCACACTGGCGGAAGCCGTGCAGGGCGAAGTGCAGCGCCAGCTTGCTGTGCTGCCGCGACGCGATATCGCTGCTGCTTCCGTGGAGCAGTATGGCGCGATTATTGTAGTCGATTCCATCGATGAGGGAATCGATGTGGTGAACCGGCTCGCACCGGAGCATCTGGAGATCATGGTGCAGGAGCCGATGGCTTACGCTGGCCGGATCGAGAATGCCGGCGCGATCTTCCTCGGCCCATACAGCTCGGAGCCGGTAGGGGATTATTTTGCCGGACCGAATCATATTATTCCGACCAATGGCACTGCCCGTTTCAGTTCACCGGTGGATGTGGATGATTTTATCAAGAAGTCGAGTCTGATCTATTATAGTAAAGAAGCGCTGCTGCAGAACGGAGCGGCTATCATAGAGTTGGCCCGCCATGAGGGTCTTGAGGGACATGCCCGTGCAATCGCTGTACGGTTAGAACAGGAAGGAAAGGCGGAATCAGACAATGGATAAGCAAAATAATGGTGTGGAACTTGAAAACAAAGGCGCGGTGCGCCAAGCAGAGGTTGACCGCAAAACAAACGAGACCAATATCCAGTTGGCTTTTACTGTAGATGGAACTGGACAATCTACGATTGAAACGGATGTACCCTTCCTGAACCATATGCTGGATCTGTTCACGAAGCATGGTCAATTCGACCTGAACGTACAGGCTCGCGGAGATATCGACATCGATGATCACCACACAGTTGAAGATATCGGAATCTGTCTGGGGCAGACGTTGCGTGAAGCTTTGGGTGACAAACGTGGCATCAAGCGCTATGCCAGTGTTTTTGTACCGATGGACGAGGCGCTCGCTCAAGTCATTATTGATGTGAGTAACCGACCTCACTTTGAATACCGTGCAGAATACCCTTCTCAACAGGTAGGCAGTTTCTCCACGGAGTTGGTGCATGAATTCCTGTGGAAATTGGCGCTGGAAGCTCGGATTACGTTGCATGTCATCGTACATTATGGTCAGAACACCCACCACATGATTGAAGCGATCTTTAAGGCATTGGGACGTGCACTGGATGAGGCAACGATGATTGATCCACGTGTAACGGGTGTGCCTTCCACGAAGGGAGTGCTGTAGACGATGGCGATTGCAATTGTCGATTACGGTATGGGGAACCTGCACAGCGTCGGCAAAGCGGTCGAACGTCTTGGCTACGAAGCGCTGGTCACGGGTGACCGGGAAAAGATTCTTAGCGCAGATGGTGTCATTCTGCCAGGCGTAGGTGCTTTTGGTGATGCGATGGTTCATCTGCGGGAGAGTGGACTAGATACGGTGGTGAAGGAAGCCGCTGCCGGATCCAAGCCACTGCTCGGTATCTGTCTGGGCATGCAGCTGTTGTTCAGCTCGAGTGAAGAGCATGGCGAGCATGTGGGACTGGATATTCTGCCAGGTAAAGTGGTGCGTTTCGCACCAGGAGAACTGAAGGTTCCTCATATGGGATGGAACCGTTTAGAATTCCTACACGCCGAAAACCCGCTATTTACGGGACTTGAGGCAGGTCACGTCTATTTTGTCCATTCCTATCATGCACTTACTGAAAATAGGGACGATCTGCTGGCAGTGACCGATTACGGACATCCGGTTACAGCCATTGTAGGCAGAGGATCTAACTTCGGCATGCAATTCCACCCGGAGAAAAGTGGCGAACTTGGCATGAAGCTGCTCGGTAACTTTCTGGCTCTGACAGGAGCGCCTGTACAAAGGTAAATGTCTCTGGTATCCGTGGACAATAGGACGGGTGCAAGAGAGCGAACACATAGTCTACGCAAGTCCAGAGAAACAGGTGTGATCTGAGTATAATTCATATGATCCGAGACGGAGTGATACACTGCTACGAAGTGTTAAACATAGCATACCCGGTATGTGAGCATTGCTCGTCTCTTCTAATTTATAAAATACCTGAAGTTAAACACGCGGGCACGAAATCCAGCGTACCGATAGAATTCATATCGTCAGTTTGTAATAAGCGTACAAATCTAATCAATATTCAGGAGGCCTTGTATGTCATCTTTTATCCTATATCCGGCGATTGATATCCGGGACGGCAAATGTGTAAGACTGGTGCAGGGAGATTATAATCAGGAGACCGTGTATAATGATGACCCGGTTCAAGTGGCTCTATCCTGGGAGAAGCAAGGCGGTACATACGTCCATCTGGTGGATCTGGATGGTGCGAAAGCGGGGCATCCCGTTAATGATGAACTGATCGGACGGATTGCCTCGGCTGTGAACGTACCCGTTCAGGTTGGTGGCGGACTTCGTACGGTAGCGGACGTTGAGCGTTTGCTGGGTCTGGGTGTTAGCCGACTGATCATTGGGACAGCAGCGATTGAGGATCGTGCTTTTACAGAGGAAGTACTGGGACGTTACGGGGACAAAGTGGCAATTGGTATCGATGCACGTAATGGTTACGTGGCAACCCGCGGATGGCTTGAAACATCTGAAGTACAGGCAGAGGTACTCGCGAAGGAACTGGCGGCATATGGTGCAGAAACGTTTATCTTTACGGATATATCCCGTGATGGCATGATGCAGGGTCCTAACGTAGAAGCGATTGTATCTCTTGCCAAGGCGAGTGGACGGACGGTTATTGCTTCCGGTGGTGTGAGTGTAATGGATGATCTGCTTCGTCTGAGTCGTCATGCCGATGATGGTGTTGGAGGAGCAATCGTGGGCAAAGCGCTGTATACTGGAAGCATCGATCTGTCTGAAGCAGTACGTGCGGTAAACAAGTAGAGGATATTCGGGTAGAGAGGAAGAGGTAGCATGCTGGCAAAAAGAATCATCCCCTGTCTGGACGTGAAGGACGGCCGGGTCGTCAAAGGCGTCAACTTCGTTAATCTCCGCGATGCGGGTGATCCGGTAGAGCTGGCGGCGCTATATGACCGCGAGGGCGCTGACGAATTGGTATTTCTCGATATCTCCGCTTCGGTAGAAGGTCGCGAAACGATGGAAGAAGTCGTGCGGCAGACGGCAGGCGAGATTGCTATTCCTTTCACCGTAGGCGGTGGCATCTCCAAGGTGGAGGATATGAAGCGTATTCTCCGTGCAGGGGCAGACAAGATTGCAGTGAATACAGCGGCGGTACTTAATCCACAGTTGATTGCCGATGGCGCACGTCGCTTCGGATCGCAATGCATTGTGGTAGCGATTGATGCCAAGTATAACGAGGCTTGGGGCGAGTGGGAGGTCTACACGCATGGTGGACGGAAACCTTCCGGAATCAAGGCACTGGAATGGGTTAAGCAAGCTGAGACATTAGGCGCGGGAGAGATTCTGCTAACCAGTATGGACGCGGATGGAACAAAAGACGGTTTTGATCTGAAGCTGACGGCAGCGGTATCCAAATCTGTGCGTATTCCAGTCATCGCATCGGGCGGTGCGGGCAAGGAATCTCATTTTTATGATGTATTCACCTCAGGCAAAGCGGACGCGGGTCTGGCCGCAACGATTTTCCATTACAAAGAAATCGCCGTACCGGTGCTAAAACAACATTTGAGAGAACAAGGGGTGGAGATCCGTGACTAAAGTGAGCGATGAAATCAAGGAACAGCTGTCCTTGGAACAGGTTGTGGAGCACATTCGTTGGAGTGATGGTTTGATTCCTGCAATTGTGCAGGATGTGGATACACGGGAAGTCTTAATGATGGCTTATATGAATCGCGAATCCCTAAAGTTGTCGCTGGAATCCGGTGAGACCTGGTTCTGGTCGCGCTCGCGTCAGGAGTTGTGGCATAAAGGTGCAACATCCGGCAACGTGCAGACGATTACTTCCCTGAAATATGATTGTGACGGCGACACCTTGTTGGTTGAGGTCAAACCAAATGGTCCTGCTTGCCATACAGGTGCGGTAACTTGTTTCCATAATGAGATTATTGGTTTGCCAGAGAAATCGGCAGATAAGGCTTCGGATAGAGTGGGTGCGAATGCTGCAAGCTCCAGTTCCGAAAGTCGCTTTAAGGTATTGGCTGAACTGGAATCGGTTATTGCAGAGCGTGAACGTGAGCGCCCTGAGGGTGCATATACAACGTATCTGTTTGATAAAGGTGTAGATAAAATCCTGAAGAAAATCGGTGAAGAAGCGTCCGAGACGATCATCGCCGCCAAAAATAAAGATAATGACGAGCTTCGCCTGGAAGTCAGTGACCTGATGTATCACCTGCTCGTCCTCTTACAAGAGCGTAAGCTGCCGCTGGACGACATTATGTCAGAGCTGAGCCGCCGTCATGAACGGCCTCGCCGCGATTAGGAGGCGAGTATCGTGCGTATAGACTATCACACACACCATGAGCGGTGTGGACATGCAGTCGGCAAACTGGAGGAATACGTGCAACGCGGTGTGGAGATCGGGCTATCCCAGATTGGATTGTCCGATCACATGCCCTTGTTGCATGTGGATCCGGCTCAATATTATCCGGAAATGGCGATGCCTATGGATGAACTGCCGCGTTACGTGGAAGAGTGCTTCTCCTTGAAAGAACGTTACCGTGGGCAGATTGACGTACGTGTTGGCTTGGAAGGTGACTATATTGAAGGCTGGGAAGCAGAGATCCGTGCGATCATTGAGCGTTATCCATGGGACTATGTGATTGGCTCGGTTCATTTCCTCGGGGAATGGGACATTACGGACTTCCGCCAGACCCATCATTGGGAGGGCAAAGACGTACTTGAAGTATATCGTCAGTACTACGATGCCGTAAGCAAAGCAGCTGCCACGGGCATGTACGATATTATGGGCCATACGGATGTCATTAAACGCTTCGGCTTTGTTCCTTCAGCGGAGCAGACAGAAGAACGTATTTCACTGGAGAACGCAGCGCTGCAGGCTATTGCAAAAAGTGGCTGCGCCATGGAGCTGAATGCTTCCGGGTTATCGAAACCGTGTGCAGAGATGTTTCCTAGTCGCAGGATGCTGACGGAAGCTATTCGCTTGGGTATTCCATTAACCATGGGCTCTGATGCACATGACCCACTGAAGCTGGGGGATTACTTGCCTGAAGCAGAGGCTCTCTTGCGTGAGCTGGGCTGTACGGAAGTCGCTGTTTTTGAAGGCCGTCATCGCTCGTTCATTCCTTTAAATGTATAAGCCAGTGGAGTATAATGAGGGTAGGAAATAACCTTTTAGATAAGGGATTATATAGGGACTTCAACCCTCGGGAGGGCATTATGCAGCATTCGTTACGTATTTTTTCCGGTTCATCGAACCCTAAGCTGGCAGAACAGGTATGTGACAAGCTGGGAGTACAACTGGGCAAGATCAAGCTGTCCCGGTTCAAGAGCGGAGAAATATACGTTCATTATGAAGAAACGATCCGTAATTGTGATGTGTTTCTGGTACAGTCGTTGTCTCATCCGATCAATGAGCTGTTTGTTGAATTGCTTGTGATGATTGATGCCGCGAAGAGGGCTTCTGCACGTACAGTGAACATCATTGTTCCGTATTATGGCTATGCTCGTCAAGAGCGTAAATCTGCTCCTCGGGAGCCGATCTCGGCCAAGATGGTAGCAGATGTATTAACTACAGCTGGGGCCAACCGGGTAGTTACAATCGATCTGCACGCAGCGGCCATTCAGGGATTCTTCAATATTCCAGTTGACCATATGACATCGCTGGATCTGATTAGTGATTATCTGTTAAGTAAAGGCATCGAGAACCCTGTCGTGGTCTCCCCAGATGCGGGACGAGCATCGATGGCAGAGAAGCTGGCGAATCGTCTGGATTCTCCATTTGCCATCATGATCAAGAAACGGCCAAGCCATAATGAATCCGTAATTACCCATGTCATTGGTGATGTCGAAGGCCGGACACCTATTATTATTGAGGATCTGATCGATACCGGAACGACTATTCTGAATGTCGTGGAAGGGTTGAAGGAACGTGGGTCCAAAAATGTATATGTATGTGCAACACACGGATTGTTCTCGGATGGGGCAGTGAGTAAATTGAATCACCCGTCTATTGAAGAGGTGGTGGTTACGGACTCGATCGCACTGCCAGATGACCACCCTGAATGCTTCAAAGTGTTACCTGTTGCGCCAATGCTGGCCCGCGCCGTACGCATTATTGTGGATGGTGGTTCCATGGCTACATTGTTTAAGGATTCTGGAATTTAGCGCATCGAGGTATTAAATATTGCTAAGCTTGATTAGTTGTTCCGTGTCTGAGTTGCTTACCTGCTCAGCACGGTTTTTTTGTTTTGCCTTTAGGAATTCAATTCTTGCATTACTGCTCGGAGGCTTGTGCTATAATAACATAAAATTAGTTATGATAGCGTTATCATATAAGAAGTTCATCCCAGAGGTGTGACGGATGCTGAACAGTAGAACCACGGCTGATGAATATTGGCATCGTGGAGTGAGGAGTGGGGTCTATTGTCTCGTAATTGGTATTATCGGTTACTCTTTTCATATTTCCCGATTTTTTTTCTTACCGTGACCATACTCATTTTTATCGCGTTTGTATTTATTAATGATATCTCCAGGGAGGAAACCCGAAAAGCAGACCGGATTTCCTCCAGTTATCTGTTGGACACGGTAGATCGCACGATCAGAGATATTGAACTATCCATCCTGGAAACGGTGCAGAGTCAGCAGGCCTATAAACTTTATTTTAATAATACAAGCCAAACCAGCTCGGATACCGTGTATACCATTGCACAGAGTTTGCGTGAGATGACCAATTCTTCCTCATGGATTCAATCCATCTATCTATATGACAAGAGAAATAAACATGTTTTGACGGTAAGTGGCTCCAGAGAAGTGGAGAGTTTCTCTGATAAGGCATGGATTGATCAAATGGCTAAAGGGTCAACTGGATCGGGCTGGCAGCCCGTTCGGGAATTTGATGCTGAATCTGTACAACGTACCCCTATTCGGGTGTTAACCATAAATAAAGATATGCCTTTACCTTTTGGATCCCAAGGAACCCTGGTCATTAATATCAAGATGAGTAGCATCGAGCAAAGTGTAGACAGTATGGTCAATGGGCAACTGTCATTTCTGACAATTACGGATCGCGATGGCCAAGTGGTATATAACGCACATTCTGATGGGGAAGGTTCAGTAGATGGACAAGAGCTGAATAACTTACCCCTGGAAAGACTGGGTTGGACATTATCGAGCGGAATCAAGGCAGGGAACTTGTTCGGCTGGGTATCTGTTGTGTCCTATGTGTGGGTGATCATTGCCATTGTGACTGTCCTCTGTGCAATTGTCTATATCGTGTATATTACTCGTCGTAACTACAAGCCTATTCAGATCATCATGAACCGGATCGAATCACATCAGATTCGGGCTTTCGAACATTCCGGTGTTCGTACCGATGAGATGAAGATGATTGATGGTGTGCTTGAGAATCTGATCAATCATATGATGGATTATGATAAGAAGAGTAGAGAAAATGTACTTATGCAACGCAGTAAGCTGTTTAATGCTTTGCTGCATGGGGAACATACGGATCATGCTGCTGAACAGCTAAGGGAGCTATCCCCGCTGGATGAGGTACATGATTCATCACGTTTTATTGTTGTGGTTGGTGAGATTAACCGCTATGAGAAGGGATTTCAGGAGAGGTATACGAGAGGCGAGCAGAACACTTTGAAATTTGCCTTAATGAATGTTCTGCAAGAGCTGTCCCGCAATACAGGTGTACAGTGCTGGACAGAATGGATCAGTGCAGATCGTATCGCAATCCTCTTTGTGTTTAAAGAACAGCGGGATAACAAGGATATGGCCGGACAGATTCGCGTTGTGGCGGAGGAGTGTAAATCATGGGTTGAACAAAACCTGCGTATTTCCTTACGATTTGGCATCGGGCCTATTGCTGAAGGGATAGGTTCGATTCGGGAGTCCTATACGGCCGCTGAGGCAGTGATGCAACGTAAACTGTTAATGAATGGGGATGTGGGTCAGGCGGAGTGTGGAGAACACCAGCATCCATTGCTGGATACCTACACGTATCTGCAGATGATTGCCGACTTCGTGAAACGATTCCGGATGTCCAGCACCCAGTGGCGTGATCAACTGGAGGAAATATTTACAGCGTTTGAACAAAATAAGCTGCCGGATGATGAGATTCATTCCCTGATCCAGGCGATGCTACAGATGCTCAGCAGAGAAGTGGCCATGATGTCGGAAGAGCTGCAGGAGGCACTGTCAGAAGAGAATATTAACAAATGGCTACAGTTGATGGAAGAAGCAGAGACACTCCAAGATGTCAAAGGTCTTCTGTTCGATAATCTGACGGATCTGTTCAGAACATATGTAGCGGTAACCGAAACCAAGAGCTACAAAGCGATGGTTAACGAAATGAAAAATTATATTGAAGAGCAGTTCGCAAATCCGGATCTTTCATTGAAGCATTTGAGTGATCGATTCCAGATTACGGGCAAACATGCGAGTTATTTGTTCAAGACAGAATTCAACATGAAGTTTGTTGATTTTGTTACAGAGCTTCGCATGAAGGAAACGGAACAGTTGCTTATAAAAACGGATCATTCATTACAGGACATTGCCCTGAAGGTAGGGTATGCCAACGGGATTACTTTGGGGCGTGTATTTAAGCGGGTAACGGGGATTACACCAGGAGATTATCGACGTTTGAAACGTGAACACCGAGCACCCGAAGAATAGCACGTGTATCTGATGTTCATACATCAGAAATGAAGTATAGGGTGAATTTCTTGCATTCCCTTTTCGTTCGGAGAGGAGGGAGACAGGAGTTCACCCTTTTCTATTGATCGGACATTAAACTGAAATCGGATTTACCTGCTCGCGAAGGGGATTATGGAGGTATGCCTTTTTTGTTGAGGTTTGCGATTATAGGCAGTATGTGAAAATGGTTTATCTGCAATCGGTCAGGCAAGCTGGCATCTTAGGAGACATATTGCTGTTAAAGCCTGAGATAGCGCGGGTTCAGGAAAATAGTCAGTGTGCGAAAATGAGCATAGCGTATAAACCATAATCCGTTTGAAAGCGCTTCCGAAACTGGTTTATTGCAGAGGGTTGGAAAAATGTGAAATACTCTGGGCAAGCTTTAAACATTCACGCAAAGCCAAAGGGGATGACAAAATGACAAGAAAAGCAACCAAGGGGAGTCTGAAGAAATGGATGGGTTTGGCGCTTACGATGGTAATGGGCGTTTCTTTACTTGCGGGATGCTCATCAGCATCAGAAGAATCAGCTGAAGGTGGAACATCAGGAAATGGCGAGCGCGTTACTTTAAAGGTGGAGGTATTTGATCGCGGTAATAGTCCTTCTCCGCATACGATCACGAACAACTACTTAACTAAATTTGTTCAAGAGAAATTCGGCGATCCGAATAACATTGATGTGCAATTCGTACCTGTTCAACGTTCAGAAGAAACAACCAAGCTCAACGTGTTAATGGCCAGCCCCAGCGACGTTCCAGATATTGTGTTTGTATACGACTCCAGTGTGTTCTACCGTTATGCTCAGCAAGGTGGTCTAACTGACGTAGGTGAACTTCTTAATGAACATGCACCTAACTTAAAAGAATATCTCGGCGAAGACCTGTTGAAATTCGGTCAGCTTGAAGGTCAGCAATTCGCTATTCCGGGTAAACGTGCCATTACGGCTCGTTACAACTCATATATCCGCCAGGATTGGCTCGATAAAGTCGGCATGAATGCTCCAACAACAACGGATGAGCTGTACGAAACGTTGAAGGCATTCAAAGAGAAAGATCCGGGCAATCTGGGCAGCAAAAACATCCCAATGGGTATGGCACTTGCCCCAGCGCAGTACGAAACATTGATTTACTCCTTTATTAAACCTGTACAAGATGGACTTACGTACAGTCAGCGTTACGAGCTACCATTGCATGATGGCTTCAAAGATGCGATGCAGTTCCTTAACAAGCTTTACAATGAAGGCCTGATCAGCAAAGACTTCAGTCTTGATGAAGAAAAAACGCAATTGGTCAAAGACTTCCAGAACGGTAATATTGGCTACATGTCTGAGGACGTAGGTCAGATTCTGTATGCAGATGGTATGCTTGATAATTTGTACAAAAATGTACCGGATAGCAAAGTTGTAGCAGTTGATGCTTACACCAACCCAAATGTGGACAACAAACACATCAAATCACGTTATGGTAGCAACGGTATGTACATCATGATTCCAAAAAGCAGCAAACGTTCGGTTGAAGCAGTGAAATACCTAGACTGGATGGCTTCTGGAAAGAACTTGCTGGAGATGAACACCGGTGTCGAAGGTGAAAATTACGATATGGTTGATGGTGTTCCAGTTGTTAAAGATGATGCACCACAGGATGTCAAAGATCGTCTCTACAACGGTGGTGACATGGCCATTATTGCCAACGGTAAAGTAGTTGGAGATCAGGCAGCCAATGAAGCCGCATGGATTGCAGGCTTCCCAGAACGTAACCAAGAGCTGATGAGACAGTCCATTGATATCGCTAATACTGATACGATCGGCCCGGTTATCTTCAGCAAACCAATTGAAGCAGAATCTAAATATGGTACAGCGCTAAATGATAAGTTGAAAGTGCTTATTGTGAAAACTGCGATGGCTAAACCGGCAGACTTCGAAGCGGTATATGAAAAAGAAATGAATGATTTCATGTCACTGGGTGGCGCAGAACTGAAGAAAGAGCTTGAAGCAGCACTTCAGTAAGCGTTATCAAGTAAACAGGTTCATCTTGTGATTACTAAATCAATATGTAATTTACCGCATAACTTTGGAAGGAACGTGTGCCGCCAGTATGGGCGGCACAGCCGTTTCTCTGTTGATAGGAGGAAACCGACTTGACCATCACATACTTGAAAAGGTATTGGCAATTATATGCGCTCATCTCACTGCCTCTGATCTACTTCTTGATCTTTCGTTACGGCCCAATGTACGGGGTTCAGATCGCTTTTAAGGATTTCAACTTGTTTCAGGGCATCAACGGGAGTGAGTGGATCGGTTTCGATGCTTTCCGTGAAGTATTTGGAATGCGGGATTTCTACACCACATTACGAAATACCTTCATGCTAAATTTCCTCGACCTGCTTGTTTCGTTCCCTGCTCCAATTATATTGGCCATCATGCTCTATGAAGTTCGATTCAAATGGTTCAAAAAAATATCGCAAACGATTCTGTACATTCCTCACTTTATTTCCTGGGTTATCATCGGGGGAATTGTATACCAATTGTTTGGTAATCAATCCGGTATGGTTAACGGTGTGCTGGAGAGTATGGGCTTTAATTCGATACCATTTTTGACAGAGAAAAATCCATGGCTTGTGACGTACCTGTTCACAGGTGTCTGGCAAAGTGCAGGGTGGGGAACCATTCTATATCTGGCCGCATTAACCGGCGTCAACAAGGAATTGTTTGAAGCAGCTGAGATCGATGGAGCATCGCGGCTGAAGAGAATCTGGCACATAACGCTGCCAAGTATCAAACCAACCATCGTGACCTTGCTCATTCTTAATCTCGGACATATGGTCAGCATTGGCTTTGATCGACCTTATATTATCGGTAACACAGCGGTACGTGAATATTCAGATGTACTTAGTACCTTTGTATACAGGGTCGGCCTTGAATCAGGACAATACACGCTAGCAACTGTCGTAGGACTATTCCAGGCTGTTGTAGGGCTAATCTTTGTACTTGGCTCTAACTATATTTCGAAAAAGGCAACCGGCGAAGGCATTTTATAAGTTATCGAAGCATGAAAGATACGCCAATCGGCTTGTATGTATAGACCATCAGTAAAGGAGCTGTGCGCATATGAGTGAACGCACCTCAAATCGGATTTTTGATATCGTTAATATCTCCTTTATCAGTTTGTTTGTTATATTCTGTCTGGCTCCATTTTTGCACACTATTGCGATATCTCTAAGTTCTAACCGGGCTATTACTTCGGGAGAAGTGACCATTTTTCCTAAAGAATTTAACTGGGATGCGTATATTCAAGTATTCTCTGATCAATCCATGCTCTACTCATTGGGCTTTACGTCTGTGTTGACAGTGGCAACTACAGTGTTGTGCATGTTATTCACACTTGCTGCTGCATACCCGCTAACCAAGAAAAAATTAAAAGGGCGCAAGCTCTTTATGTATGTCATCATCATTACGATGTTTTTCAGTGGCGGGATGATTCCCGAATATTTGCTCATTCGTGATCTCAATATGCTTAATTCAGTCTGGGCACTGATCTTACCGGGACTGGTAAGTCCATTTAACCTGATTATCCTGATCTCATTTTTCAGAGGCATTCCTGAAAGTCTGGAAGAATCAGCAGAAATTGACGGCAGCTCACATGTACACACACTATTCAAAATCATACTACCATTATCCATGCCTGTACTTGCCACATTAGCGTTATTCTATGCGGTTGGTCGCTGGAATGGATTCCAAGATTCACTTTTGTATATTAATGATCCCAAGTTGTATCCACTACAACTGAAGCTCTTCCAAATGGTTCAAAACAACATGGTGAGTGAGCTTACCTTGATGGAAGGTGCTAACCGCACACCACTGACTCCGGAAAGTCTCAAGGCAGCAACAGTTGTATTCGCAACTGTACCGATTCTGCTCGTCTATCCGTGGCTGCAAAAGTATTTTGTCAGCGGTGCGATGCTTGGCGCAGTAAAAGGTTGAGTTAAGGCTGGTGTAAAAAGTTAAGCCAGAGGGAGGGAGAAGGAACACAGATGCAGCACATAGATAAGGGTATATATTCGTTCTCCACATGCTGGAATATCCGAAAACATGATGTCGGGGAAGCCATGATTCGGGAGATTGCCGAACTTGGCTTTCGCCAGGTCGAGCTCAACTATAACGTAACGAAGGAAATGCTCACGACGATTGAGCCCATGATTGAACGCGGAGACATCGGTATCTCCAGTGTCCATAATACGTTTCCGCATGACCCTGATCCCGATTACGGTACGGATTCAGTCCTGCTTGGATTCGAGGACGAGGTTAAACGTCAGCGAGCAATAGAGTTACTTGTTGAGTCGGCAGAATATGCCCATCGTTATGGGGCTAAAGCTGTCGTCGTACACCCCGGGGAAGTACCTTTTCCTGAGGATATCAGCAAAGATCTTGGAAAGCTCTATCACGAGGACGGTCCAGACTCAGCGAAGTATCGCAGCAAATGGGCAGAACTGATGGAACGGCGGGAGGCACTCAGCTCTGGTTATGTACAAAAGATTATTGTTAGCCTGGATGAGGTCTGTAATCGAGCTGAAGCCAAAGGTCTGGATGTTCGTTTTGGAATCGAGACAAGATCCAGACCACAACAGATTCCTACCCTGGCCGAAGCCAAGACCATCATCACGGCGCTCAAAGGGGCTTCAGTTGGTATCTGGTACGATACCGGTCATGCCATCATGATGGATCGACTGGGCCTCTATGACAGTGTAGGGGAAATGCAGGGCCTGATGGATGATATCGTAGGTGTTCATATCCATGAGACACTGGGTCTCTCTGACCACTGGTGCCCTTATGTATACAGTAAGGACATGAATTTTTATGATGCCTATCTACCGATGATTCGCCGGGCACAGGTGAAGGTATACGAGTTGAAGTCTGCCTGTAAGCCAGAAGAGATCCACGAGAGCCATGACTTGCTTATGAAGAAACTTGAAGCGGCAGATTAGCAGAGTATGAGCCGTGAAATTAGGAACATTCTGCGTGTTCAAAGTGTGTGTTAAACGGCGGTTTTCTCGGTGATGAAAACCACATAAAGTTTGGTGAAACAAGAACGGAATTCTAGCGACTTTTGTAGAAATATGATATATACTGACGAGAAAAATGAACTCACGTTACGGGCGGTATGGGGAAAAGCTTCCGGTATGAATCGAAGAGCTGAAGCAACATACTTTGCACATCGGGAGAATGCATTGGTATGGAGGGACTGCACATGTACAAACAACTGGTGGACAGTAATGACAGAGCGGTAGAAAGAGGCATATCCCGGCAAATGCTTGATCCGGAAAGCCGTTACTATGGAGGGACAATTGATCCCTTCACAGGTGTTGCCTGGGTCAACCATACGACAGGAACACCCACGGATATGTGTTACTGGGGAGCTGCGATCTCCAATCCGGACTCCGTCTATTACCGGGATGAGGCATTGTTAAATCGACTGCTGTTAGCTACGGAATATGTACTTCGCTTCCAGCATGAAGACGGTTCAATATCACCTGGCTGGACCAATTACCATTCCCCTCCGGATACTGCATTTGTCATTGTAGGGTATTCGCAGTTGTATCAGCTTCTTCTGCAACAGGAATGGGAGCCGCTGCAACCTGTATTGGACAATATGAGGTTGTTTCTGGAACGGACAATCCCAACCATGCTAACGGGAGGTTGTCATACGCCAAATCATCGCTGGGTGCTATGCGCGGCGCTTGGTTTCCTGCATGAACTATTTGATCTGGAGGAAGCTGTGCAGCGCGCAGAGCAGTGGATGGATGAAGGTATGGATATTACACCCGATGGAGAGTGGACGGAGCGGAGCAATGGGATATACAGCGCCGTTAGCGACATCATGTTAATTCATGCAGCGCGTCTGCTCAATCGTCCTGAACTGCTTGAACCGGTGAGGCTCAATCTTCGCATGATGGTGTACCTTGTGCATCCTACGGGTGAAATTGTTACGGATTATTCAGGTCGACAGGATCTGGGCAGTGTTCATGATCTGTCACCTTACTATCTGCCGTATGCCATTCTGGCGCGGCTGGACGGTGATCCACTCTTTGCTGGCATGGCATCCTGGGCGGGAGATACATTGACAGATCCAGGTGTATGCTCAGTGAATACGCTCATTCGATTAATGCTTGAGCCGGAGCTTCAGCAGACAAATAATACACGTGATGCATTACCGGAACAGTATGAGGTCATGCTGAATGAACATTTTGTACGGGGAGAATATCTGGAGCAGATGGATTCGGCAGGGCATCACGGACGTATCTCGCACAGTCGGATGCATACGGATTTTGGTGCTCCCGTAGCCCGAATTCGGGATGGCGCTACGAGTGTGACTGTGATGACAGAAGTTCCTTCCTTCTTCGCTCTTCGTCATGGCAAGGTGCGCTTGCTGGCTGTGCAACTGGCCTCTTATTTTAATCCAGGGTATGTACCTATGCAACAAATGACAAGGTTGTCCGAAGGGTATCGACTGACTGGCGAGCAGAAAAAGGGCTACTACGGCCCAGTTCCTGCGAATCTGTTGCCGGAATCGGCCGCATCAGACATCAGTCCATGGTACTTGCTACCTCATCAGAGTCGTCAGCTCACCCATGAGCAGACGTTTCGTGTTGGGGCAGAGTTGCAGCCAACCGAAAACGGATGGACCATGCATCTCTCAGGGAAGGAACCGGAGGACGTTATGATGCAGTTGTCCTTTGTATTCGGAAGCGAAGGTGAGCTGACCTGCGAGGACGCGATTGAAACGAGTGAGGGCCACTACTTGTGGAGAGGCGGTACATTGCGCTATACCTGCGGAGAAGACTGGTTAGAGATTACTGGAGGCGAGTTGGGGCATCTGGCAGCAAGTGTTCGGGAGGCAAAACTGCCGGACAAGTGCAAGGTTGTGCTGGTCAATTTCATGACACCTTTTGATAAGACCATTCATATTTCACTCTCTCCTTCGATGGCGTTGAAGGATTAAAGCTCTTGAGGCTCCTTTCTTCGCATGTTAAACAAGGTCTATCATTTTAGTTGATTTAATGCAGTTTCAATTGATGTAGTTACCTGAGTATTATCTGTTGGCAAAAAATAAAGATGGCATTTCATCCGTGTATGATGGAATGTCGTCTTTATTTGCATTTTTTTCATAAACGACATGAAACTACATATTGAGAAGTGGGCCTTAAGATGTGGTATACTGAAGAGTATGAATGAAATGCAAAGAGGAGGTGCCTTGGAGATGAAGGGCAAGCTAGTGCGGGCTGAGGGACACCTTGCCAATATTATACCGATTCACTTGGATGCTTCTTTCTTCTTTGAAAGAGCTGTCCGCTCGCTGGACCGTAATCATGTCGACAAGGCATTAAAATATTTTCGCAAAGCTGTTGAATACGAACCGGAAAATCCGGTGAATCATTGTAATATGGCGGGTATATTATCGGAGAAGGGGGATTACGAAGCCTCCAATGCCATTCTGGCTAACGTGCTGGAAGTGGTAGATCCGTCGATGACGGAATGTTATTTCTATATGGCGAACAATTATGCAAATATGGATCGGTTTGAGGAAGCCGAGCAAGCACTTGTTACCTACTTGGAGGAGGACACCCAGGGTCAGTTCATGACGGAAGCTGAAGAGATGATGGAGCTTCTGTACTATGAGCTGGATCGTCCGGCCAAACTGAATCGAATCAAATCGCGCAAAGGTGTAGTGGAGCACGATCAGGCACGGGAACTGTTGGAAGAAGGAAAATTTGCACAGGCTGCTGAGCTGCTCGAAGGCATGTCATCTGATTATCCTGATTACTTGGCTGCCCGTAACAATCTGGCGCTCGCCTACTATTATATGGGGCTGTTTCCCAAAGCAAAAGAGACTATTGCGGAAGTACTTGAACAGGAACCAGGTAATCTGCATGCGCTTTGCAACCTCGCTATTTTCCATCAAAATGAGAACCGGGCTGATCAAGTCCTACTTTTGATCAAAAAATTGCGTGTCATCGTGCCATTCCAGCACGAACAAGTTTACAAACTGGCTACAACGATGGGAATTCTGGGTCAGCACGATACAGCCTATGTTCATTTCCGGCGTTTGCTCAAGGATGAAGAGACGGCTGGTGATCCGGCTCTTGCTCACTATGCAGCAGTAGCAGCTTATAATACAGAGCGTTATGACGCCGCCGAGCGTCTATGGCATCATGTGTCCAAGCTTGATCCGGGTTCGGAAGTATCTCGATACTATCTGTCAGGTCTTGAGGCTGTAAGGCAAGGCGAGCAAGAGCCTGAGAAGCTGAGTTATCACTATCATCTGCCATTTGATGAGCAGTTCAGACAGTGGGAGAACTATGGTAGCGGCATACCTGAAGAAATGAAGAATGATCCACTGATTCGTTCATCGTTCTTCTGGGCTTTGCGTCATGGTGATCGGGCAACGAAACTGCAGGTTATTCATGCGCTTGGAATGATCGGCGATTATGAGGTACAGCAGGCACTACAATCTTTCATTGAAGAGCCAGGAGAAGAACCAGATTTGCTTGAGGCAGCGCGAGTTGTGCTGAACGGATTGAAATCGGCTGAACACGAGGATCGGAATACTCAGGTGGTTCGACCCCTGTCTCCTGTTGCCTTGAAGTCCATTGGGAAAGCCCAATCCACATCAGAGCAAACGGAATCTCACTCCACTGCCCATTGGCAAGCGGTGGTCGATCGTGCACTGCAAATGTCTGAGGCAAAGGCCGAATTGCAGCACGAGATGGAACGGATCTGGACGGATTATGTATCCCGGGTGCATCCCGAGGTTCCGGGTACGAAGCAAATTGAGGGCTGGGCTGCGGGACTAGAATATTTGGCTGCAAAGAATCACAGTCGACCCGTTACCTATCAAAGCATAGCTGAACGATACGGGATATCGGCATCAACGGTTAGCAAATATGCCAAACAGATCCATCGCGTGTGCAACAGTAACCCGCCACTGGTATAGAAAGTTCAGTGCGCTTCAACTCGTTTTCAGAAAGACATCATAAGGTGAAGGATACAACAACCGGGAAAACGGGTAAACTTAACGAATGGGCCTCGTAAACGCCTGTAGGATATCATCTTGGCAAGTTCATCGCTAGTACAACACACATTCACCTTATCAAGGAGGCTGTATCTATATGTCTAAATACAGAACGATTGTGATCGGAACGGGACCTGCGGGTCTGACAGCAGCGATATATCTGGCTCGTGCTAATCTGAACCCACTGGTTATCGAAGGTCTTCAGCCGGGTGGTCAATTGACGACGACTACGGAAGTTGAGAATTTCCCTGGTTTCCCGCAAGGTATCATGGGTCCTGAATTGATGGACAATATGCGTAAGCAAGCAGAACGTTTTGGAGCGGAATTCAAAAACGGTTGGGTGGAAGAAGTTGATTTCAGCAAACAGCCTTTCAAGATCAAGGTTGGCGGAATCGGTGAATTGGAAGCTGAATCGATTATTATCTCCACAGGTGCTTCTGCTCGTTACCTCGGTATTCCGGGCGAGCAGGAAAATGTGGGACGTGGTGTAAGTACATGTGCAACATGTGACGGTTTCTTCTTCCGTGGCAAAAAGATCGTGGTCGTGGGCGGTGGTGACTCCGCAATGGAGGAAGCGAGCTTCCTGACTCGTTTTGCAACGGACGTCACATTGGTTCACCGTCGTGATGAGTTGCGTGCATCCAAGATTATGCAGGATCGGGCTCGCAGCAATGAGAAGGTGAAGTGGGCGCTGAACCGTACTCCACTTGAGGTCGTGCCTGAAGCAATGGGTGTCAAAGGGCTGAAGGTACGCAATAATGAGACGGGGCAAGAAGAGTTGCTTGAAGCGGATGGCGTATTCGTCGCCATTGGTCACACGCCAAATACCGGATTCCTGGGTAATGCGATCACACTGGACGAACATGGTTATGTTGTGGTTAAACCGGGAACAACGGAGACCAATATTCCGGGTGTATTTGCCTGTGGTGATGTTCAGGATACGAAGTATCGCCAAGCCATTACGGCAGCCGGATCAGGTTGTATGGCTGCGATGGATTGCGAGAAATTCCTTGAAGGAAGCATTGTGCATGACTGGAGCGAAACGTTGGATAAGTAAGCATGACATCCGTGAGGTTAGGCATAGGCTAGGAATAAGAGACAACGGGAAGTCTCATGAAATGAGAGAAGCCGGAAGGCTTCTCTTTTTTTGAAACTACAGTGGGCATGAGTTCGTATACATATGGGGCATATTAGCTGTGAGGTGAAGATTTTGGGGGAAATGATAAAAGATTGGTTACAAAATGCAACAGTGAGACGGTTTTTGATTCTGCTCTTATTCTGTTTAATTTTGTTCAGTATGGGGAGTATGCTTCACATGATTCTGCTGTTGTTCCTGGTGACCTATGTCATGAACAGGCTACAGCATTTCATTACAGGTGGTCTGAATCGGCTATTTCCAGTCAATTATAAAGTCGTGGTCATCCTGCTCTATATGATCGTTATCGCAGTGATTGTACTTGGTATATCCAGATATTCACCGCGGATTGTGGATCAGGTCGTTCAGTTGACGAACGAGATTATGAAATTTCTGGACAGTGCAGATGGTGATAATTTTGCCTCCAAGATTGCGGGTTACCTTCAATCCTTCGATATCAAAAATTATACCAATGATGCATTGAAATATATTTTCGCATTGAGCAAATGGTTGGAGTTTATACTACTCGTTATCATTCTGAGTCTGTTCTTCTTGTTGCAGAAGCAGGAGATTTCCAAATTCACGTCCAAGTTCAAAACAAGCAAAATCGGATGGTTTTATACGGAAGTAGCTTACCTGGGCGATAAATTCGTTTCTTCTTTCGGTAAAGTTATTGAAGCGCAATTGTTGATTGCTGTATTCAATACGGTGCTGACGATGCTGGGGCTCTGGATTCTCGGATATCCGTATTTGTTCGCATTGACCATTCTCGTATTTATGTTAAGTTTGGTGCCTGTGGCAGGGGTGATCATCTCTCTGGTGCCGCTCTGTCTGATTGGGTATCAGATGGGTGGACTGAAACTGAGTATTATCGTGATCATCATAATCATTATCATCCATGCGCTGGAGACTTACTTCCTGAATCCGAAGCTCATGGCACACAAGACCAAATTGCCGATGTTCTACACCTTTATTGTACTGATTCTATCGCAACACTTCCTGGGGATCTGGGGACTGATCATTGGTATTCCAATCTTCGTCTTCCTGCTCGATATTCTGGATGTGAACAAGATGGAGAAGACAGAAGAGCCGGTACGTGTGGAAACGAAATTATAACGTAAGAATATCAACCGAGTTCAATCCAATTGAACAACTTCAGATATTTCGAAAAAGTAAGGGCGTCTTCCATCTGTGGAGGGCGCTTTTGTGTTGGCAATACCGTCATTCGGTAGTTCTCTACATGAGAATGACAGGTGGTGGGGTGAGTGAGATGGGTCACCACTCTGAGGTGACGATGATCATCTTTTACGAATGGAACGAGTGTAGATGCAATATCATGAGTTGAGGCTTCCTCTGTTATGGAGGAAGGAATTAAGCGTGCGTTTATAATTGAAGGTAATGAGGATGTATACGTATTCAATAATGGTGTGTGATGTGGTTCACAACCCTAACGGAGCATGGAGTATCCAAGGTCTTATCGTCTTGACCCAGGCGTATCCTTCAATTATAGTTGGTACGTAGGACTTAAACTATTTTAGATAGATAAAGGTGGCTTGCAGCATGTCTGAGAAAATCTACGTTGGGGTCGATCTCGGCGGAACAGCAATCAAGGTCGGTATATGCGATGAACAAGGTCAGCTAATGCATACGTATGAAGGACCGACTGAAGTGGATAAGGGCGTAGACACGGTCATCGCCAACATCGAGAAGTATGTCCGACATATCGTAGCCGAATCACCTTACAGTTGGGAACAGCTTGAGGGTGTAGGTGCTGGAGTGGCCGGTTTCACGAATGTACGTGAGGGAATTATCGTTCATGCCCCTAACATCGGATTTCGGAATGTGGCCATTCGTTCGATTCTGGAAGAACGTCTGGGCAAGCCAATCAAAATAGATAACGATGCCAATGTAGCTGCACTGGGTGAAGTATGGGCAGGTGCCGGCAAAGGCGTAGATAATTGCGTATGTTATACACTCGGTACGGGTGTTGGCGGAGGCTTGATCCTGAATGGCAACATCTATCAGGGATTCTCGGGTATGGCGGGAGAACTGGGTCATATCAGTGTTGTACCTGATCTGGAGGCCATCAAGTGCGGATGTGGTAAAATGGGATGTGTTGAAACGGTATCGTCTGCAACAGGAATTATCCGTATGGCGAAGGATGCAGTAGAACGTGGTGATCATACGTCACTGGCACTCGTCGACAAGATTGCAGCCAAGGAAGTATTCGATGCTGCGAAGGCAGGCGATGAAGTGGCACAGCGCATCGTAAACCGTGCGGCCTTCTACCTGGGCAAGTCCATGGCTACTGTAGCGGCTGTCATTAACCCGGAGATGTTCATCATCGGTGGTGGCGTATCCAAAGCAGGTAATTTCTTGTTCGATGAAATCCGTACCGTATTTGCTAAGTTGACACCGGAGCCACTGCAAGAAGGGGTTCAGATTCTGGAAGCTACACTTGGTAATAATGCAGGTATTGTGGGTGCAGCAGGTCTTCTCTTGCGTTCCTAGTAACCTCGTAACAATATATGAAGACAGCAATATGATAAGGAGGGGACATTTATGCTTGAAGGTGAAGGCTCACCAGGCACAGGCGCCACGCTCATTATCATTACGGGCATGTCCGGAGCAGGTAAAACGATTGCAGTACAGAGCCTGGAGGATCTGGGTTTCTTCTGTGTGGATAATCTGCCGCCGGTATTGATTCCAAAATTTGCGGAACTGATTGAACAGTCAAATGGCAAGATTGGTAAAGTTGCATTGGTTATCGATCTGCGCGGGCGTGAATTCTTTACAGCTCTGTCCGAGTCTTTGAACTATATTAAAGATCATTTTACCATTCATTGCGAAATTTTATTCCTGGATGCTACAGATTCTGTACTTGTTCAGCGTTACAAAGAAAGCAGGCGCAGACATCCGCTGGCTCCTGAGGGCATGCCGCTGGACGGCATCCGGCTGGAGCGCAAGATGTTGGAGGAACTCAAAAACTCTGCAACTCAGGTACTGAATACAAGTACGATGAAGCCTGCTCAACTGAAAGAGCGCATCATATCTCGCTTTTCTCATCTGGAAAGCCAAATGCTGTCGGTGAATATTACGTCGTTCGGATTCAAGTATGGCATTCCAATCGATGCCGATCTGGTGTTTGATGTACGTTTTTTACCGAATCCGCATTATATTGATCATTTGCGTCCGAATACGGGGCAGAATAGTGATGTGTATGAATATGTCATGAAATGGCCGGAGACACAGGCGTTTCTGACGAAACTGCTGGATATGCTGCATTTCCTGATTCCGCAATACCGGAAGGAAGGCAAAAGCCAGGTTATTATTGGAATCGGCTGTACCGGAGGCAAGCATCGTTCGGTAGCAATATCGGAATATTTGGGCAAGATGTTGGGAAGCAGCGAGACTGAAGCTGTCACCGTGAGCCATCGCGACGCTGACCGGGACCGTCATTGAAGAGGGTGAAGGGATGAAAGAGGCCGGACCACGAAGAGAACGTCCGAGAATAGTTGTAATGGGCGGCGGAACCGGATTATCCGTGATGTTGCGCGGTTTGAAAGAGAAGCCGCTGGATATCACGGCCATCGTCACAGTTGCAGATGATGGTGGAAGTTCAGGCATCCTGCGCAATGAGCTACAAATGCCGCCTCCGGGCGACATTCGCAACGTGCTTACGGCACTGGCTGATGTAGAACCATTGCTTTCAGATATGTTAAAGTACCGTTTTAATACAGGCGCGGGGCTTGCAGGCCACAGCTTGGGGAATTTGATTTTGGCTGCAATGACGGATATTTCGGGCGACTTCGTGACCGCGGTGCGGGAACTTAGCCGCGTGTTTGCCGTTCGAGGTGAGGTATTACCAGCTGCTGGTCAGGCCGTTGTGTTGCATGCTGAGATGGAAGATGGGACAATTATTACAGGTGAGTCCAAGATCCCTGAAGCAGGCGGACGCATCAAGCGCGTTTTCCTTGAACCGGATCACGTGGAGCCGTTGCCAGAGGCGGTAGAGGCCATTCGTCAAGCTGACGCGATTCTAATCGGGCCTGGTAGCCTATATACCAGCATCCTTCCCAATCTACTCGTACCGAAGCTGGCTGAGGCTGTGGTAGAGGCTGATGCGGTGAAGATGTTTATCTGTAATGTCATGACACAGCCGGGAGAAACAGATAACTATACAGTAAGTGACCACCTTAAGGCGGTACACGAGCATATAGGTCATCAGCTCTTCGACTATGTTATCGTAAATAATGGTGATATTCCGCTGCAAGTACAGAATAAGTATGCGGAAAAAGGAGCGAAACCGGTTGTACTGGATATGAATGTACTCGAAAGTGCTGGCTATCAGGTGGTTGCAGATACGCTTGTTCTGTTCAAAACCTATCTGCGTCATGATGCCGACAAGCTAAGTCATCACATCTACCAACTGGTACAAAATTGGATGTTACGGAAGAGGTGAAGTCCCATGTCGTTTGCAGCACAGACCAAAAAAGAGTTAACCATGATCGAGAGCGAACCGTGCTGCGAAAAGGCGGAACTTTCAGCCCTCATCCGTATGCTTGGTGCGGTGCAGTTATCGAATAAAAAAGTCATCTTGGATATTTCGACGGAGAATGCCGCCATTGCAAGACGGGCATACTCTCTGCTTAAAAAGCATTTTCAAGTGCATACGGAATTACTGGTCCGCAAAAAAATGCGGCTGAAAAAGAACAATGTATATATTGTTCGTATTCCAACCATGGTACAAGAGATTCTCAATAGTCTTCATATTGTATCTGAAGGCTTTCTGTTTACACCAGGGATCAATGCAGAGTTGTTTCAGCAAAACTGTTGTAAAAGGGCCTATCTTCGCGGTGCATTTCTGGCAGGTGGATCGGTTAATAATCCGGAAGGTTCTTCCTACCATCTGGAGATTGCGTCCATGTATGAGGAACACTGTCAGGCACTGGTTGATCTGGCCAATGAATTTCATCTGAATGCCCGGTGTATAGAAAGGAAAAAAGGATTCATCCTATACATTAAGGAAGGCGAGAAAATCATTGAGCTGCTCAGCATCATTGGTGCTCATCAGGCCTTGTTCAAGTTTGAAGACGTACGAATCATGCGAGACATGCGTAACTCCGTTAACCGGATTGTCAATTGCGAGACCGCTAACTTGAATAAGACAATCGGAGCGGCGGTAAGACAAATTGATAATATCCGGTTGTTGCAAAAGGAAGTTGGTCTGGAATCGTTGCCTGAGAAGCTTCGTGAAGTTGCGGAGGTTCGACTGGCGCATCCGGATATCAACCTGAAGGAAGTGGGAGAACTCCTGAAAGGTACAGTCAGCAAGTCGGGTGTAAACCACCGGCTTCGTAAAATTGATGAACTGGCTGAAAAAGTACGAGCAGAACGGTATGGTTAAGGTTAATACGTAGTAGGGTAAATTAACAAGGTCGTTTGATGTTATGGAACAAACCGTCGGTTTAGTTAGCTGTTAAGGAGCGAGAAGAGTTACTCAGGTAACTTGGTGCGATGTACAAAAGGCAAAATGGGGCATGATTATGCCCTCCAAAGTTGCCTGAGTTTTTTCTTCTAGTGTCCTGCACGGGTTAATGTTATAATGTTGTATAAATATAATTGTGTATTTAATGTCTAGATTTCATAATAGGGGGTAAGTTTCCATGACAAAGCACCCGGTAGTTGTCCGTTTGAAAACGGGTCTCCATGCCAGACCTGCGGCACTTTTCGTTCAAGAAGCGAATAAGTACTCATCTGAAGTGTTCGTCGAGAAGGACGACAAAAAAGTTAATGCAAAAAGTATCATGGGGATCATGAGCCTTGCGATTAGCACAGGTACGGAAATCCATATTAGTGCAGAAGGCGCGGATGCCGAACAGGCTGTAAACGCTTTAGTTAGTCTGGTAAGCAAGGAAGAGCTTGAAAACCAATAAGACTATGCTTGAATTCAATGAAGAAGTCCCGAAAGGGGCTTTTTTGCGTTTTTACCGTTTTTACGATCGTCAAGTGCAACATTATGGAATTTGTCCCGTCTGTTAAGGTATCAAATTGCTTAACGTTTGAGATGTTAACACATAAGGAGGCTATCGTGATGGGTAAACAATGGATGAAACCGTTCGGTGCGGTGCTGGTGGCAAGTACGTTGCTTGTTGGAGGAACAGCATGGGTTACACCAAGTAACTATGCTTACGCTGCAGAGGTTCAGGGTGTACAACAGAATGTAATTAATGTGGTGGGTAAAGGTGAGATTCAGGTTAAACCTGATATCGCTTATCTGTCCATTGGTGTGAACAGTACTGCGGAGACAGCTGCATCTGCCCAAAAAGCCAATGCTGCTAAAGTTTCCAAAGTAACCAATCTGCTCAAGAATACGTGGAAGATCAGTACAGACGACATTCAAACCAGTCAATTCTCTGTACAACCCAATTACACGTATAGCGAAAAAGAAGGACAACAAGTAAAAGGATACACAGCGCATCATACGCTGACGATCACATATCGTGAAATGGACAAAATCGGCGAGTTGCTCGATGCTGCTTCGGGGGCAGGTGCTAATAACATTGAGAACGTGCGCTTCACTGTAGAAAATCCGGAAAGTTATGAGTCCCAAGTGATTGAGAAAGCTGTTGCCAATGCAGATGTGAAAGCTGGCGCCATTGCAAAAGCAGTTAAACGTCAACTGGGTGCTGTTCTTTCCGTGAGCCAAGGCGATGCCAATGTGCCTGTATTCTATGCAAGCGAGGCGTTGATGTCCAAAGCACAAGATACAGCAGGTGGCACGGAGATTGAAACAGGCCAAGTTAAAGTAAGCACGATCCTGAATATTACGTATGAAATGAAATAAACAAGATCGAACTAAGATTGTAAGCTCAAGTAACCTTTTCAAGTGTCATTTGAAGGGTACAACGAATAATGACAAAGACTTTGTCCTGTGGACAGAGTCTTTTTTTGTTGGAAAAGCAAACTTTGATGAAGTTAGATAGGAGGGTACCTTTTAGAAGCTACACAAAATGCTGTATTTTGGTATCTTTTTTGTACAGTTGTTCGTGACAAAAAGGTCATATCCCGTTCTATTTTCCGGCTGATATCCATCAAGATTGTAACTGGAGCTGTAAACCTTTCTGAAATCGGGTTAATTATAATAGAGAGGTGAGCGTATGAGATATACGAACAGGTCAAGATTACATACGCAATGATCCCTAATTGTGAATTCAGAGAGGAGTTTTATATATGACATCATGGAAAAAATGGACAAGTGCGCTGCTTGCAGCAGGAATTATTGTAGGAAGCGGTGCGGTGTGGCAGGATAGTTCAGTTCAAGCGGCTTCTGTATCCTCGAAAGTGACAACCCCGGCTGAGGTGACTCTGAAATCGGGTGGGAAAACACTGACTCAAAAAGGACTCCTTCAAGGTGGTTCAACCTGGGTATCTCTTACGGCAGTCAAAGATGTAGCAGGTGGAACGCTGAAATATGATGCGAAGACCAAAGAATATGCTCTGACAGCAGCCAATAACACCATGACAATTAGTCTTATGGATGGTCAACCAAGTGTCAGAATAAACAACTATTATCCTCAAGTGGACGCCAAGCTGATCAACGGCAGATTGTATATTCCATTCTCAGCAATGAGAGATTATCTGGGTGTACAGGGGAATTGGGATGGCAAAACCAAAACGTTGACGCTCAGCAAGGTGAAACAAAATAGTGTGAAAGTTAAAGCGGCGACAGTCAATGTCACAGTGAAAAATGCTGAAGTGGATGTTCAATATCCGCAGGTGAGTGGCCTTGCTAGCAAAGAGGCTGAAGCAGCGATCAACAAAGTGTTGAAAGACGAAGTAGATGCATATGTAGCCCACTTCAAGAAACAGACATCTGAGTTTGGTGGAGCGACAGCCGACCGTCCATATGCATTTGAAAGCTCTTATGTGGTGACCTACAATGAAAGAGGCGTACTGGGACTCATTACACAACGATACGAGGATTATGCTGGCGCTCATGGTATGACATACCGTACAGGCCACACCTTTGCACTGGACACAGGCAAGGAGCTTACGTTAGATGATGTGCTGCAAAATAACAAAACCATACGCGAGACATTGAGTAAAAAAGTGGGCGAACAACTGAAAGCTCGCGGTGGCTACCTCGAAGGTTACAAAGGGTTAAACAAAGATCAAGATTTCTATGTGACACCGACGGGTGTAGTTGTGTTCTTCCAGTTGTATGAATATACGGCATACGCAGAGGGATTCCCCGAAATGCCATTTACGTATAAAGAACTTCTTCCTAAAGGTACAGAACCTTTCAGTGACGTAACGGGAAGCAAGTAAGCGATCATTATTGTGCACTCTTGTGTTATCTTTCTTATAAAGTGAAAAAAGAAGCCCTCGTCATGAATATGACGAGGGCTTCTTTGCGTATGAGCAACACATTTAGGTGTTGATTAGTACGTTAAATGTTGATTGCGTTAACGCAGACCGTGGTCTACTAGCAATTAGATGCCTTGTGAACCTACCTTTTCGAGAACCTTATCAATGATACCATATTCTGCCGCTTCAGCAGCACTCATGAAGTAGTCACGATCTGTATCTTTCTCGATCCGCTCTAGTGGTTGACCAGAACGTTCAGCAATGATGCGGTTCAATGTATCACGCATTTTCAGGATACGGCGAGCACGGATTTCGATGTCCGACGCTTGACCTTGAGCACCACCAAGAGGTTGGTGAATCATGACTTCGCTGTTAGGCAACGCAAAACGTTTACCTTTTGCACCGGCATTCAACAAGAATGCACCCATGGAAGCCGCCATACCTACACAGATGGTAGATACATCCGGTTTGATGAATTGCATTGTATCGTAAATGGCCATACCAGCTGTAATCGATCCGCCTGGGCTGTTGATGTATAAGTGAATGTCTTTCTCCGGATCTTCCGCAGCTAGGAACAACATCTGTGCCATGATGGCATTCGCCACAACGTCATTAACATCGCTACCAAGGAAAATAATACGATCCTTCAGCAATCTGGAGTAGATGTCGTAGGCGCGCTCACCCCTGTTGCTCTGTTCAACGACCATAGGAATAAAACTCACGTGAAAAACCTCCTCGGAAATGTAAATGTTATTGGTGTTTCTACTTAAACTGTTACCGTATTACCCACATAATAAACAATTCCAAACAAAAAGTCAAAGAAAGTCAAACTAACTTACAAAAAAAAGAAACCTTTCCGGTTTCATTGGTTAAAAGGGTTATGAGCTGTTAAATAAAAATGGCGCGCCCGCCAAGAATCGAACTTGGATCTCAGGCTTCGGAGGCCTACGTCATATCCATTGGACCACGGGCGCACATTATGTGACAGCAATAATGATTATAGCTCATGAAAAATGTAATTGCAAGCAGTTCATTGTGGATGTGGTTTGGATTAGCCTAAAAATGATCATGATGAAGAAGAGTGGATAAAGAGTGTATTTAAGTAAATGCTATTAGAGGTTTTGGACATGCCGTATAAAATGTAATTCTGAGCGATATGTAGATGAGAAAAATGTATTCCTTCTATATATGGTATACGTGTGGCAGTCCTTGATCATGGAAGTCTAGGATTGTGAAAATAGGCGCGTACAAACGCTTGGAAGCGTGTCGAAATAACATGTTGAAACACTTGCATGTCACGTCAGTTTTAGGTAGAATAGACGTGGGACTTAAAAAGTTAACCCGGGACGTTTTAGGGCCACGAAAGAGAGCTTGGAACGAGAACTTGCGGGAGTGGAAAGCATGCGAACGATTTTAGAAGTACAAAAGCAGCTTCTGCCTGATCTCATGGATATCTTGAAAAAGAGGTATACGATTCTGCAACAGATCATGTTATCGGATGTGATCGGACGGAGAACGTTAGCTAATTCCATGCAGATGACCGAGCGGGTTCTGAGGGCTGAGACCGATCTGTTAAAGGCTCAGGGACTTATTGAAATTGACAGCGCAGGAATGAAGATCAGCGAGGCAGGGTATGATTTGCTGCAGCAGTTAGAGCCCGTAGCCAAAGAGTTGTTCGGATTATCCGAGCTGGAAGAGCGCATCAAGCAAGCCTACGGTCTGCAAAAGGTAGTTGTGGTTCCTGGTGATTCGGACGTATCTCCGTTTGCCAAAAGGGAACTGGGCAGAGCCGGAGCGAAGGCTCTCGGCAATATCATGAGTGACAACGACGTTGTCGCCGTTACTGGCGGATCAACAACGGCCGAAGTCGCAGAGCAACTTAATCCACCAACATCGCTCAAAGGTGTCTGGTTCGTACCGGCACGCGGTGGACTGGGAGAAAGCCTTGAAATTCAGGCGAATACGATCGCATCCACAATGGCAAAACGGGTAGGAGCGCAATACAAACTCCTGCATGTACCGGATTTGCTTAGTGATCATGCCTACGAATCATTGATCCAGGACCCCAGTGTTCAGGAGATTCTACAGCTGATCAGGCAATCACGGATTGTTATTCATGGAATTGGTGATGCCGTGGAGATGGCAACGAGACGCAAACTTGCAACGGAGATTATAGATGAACTTCAGGAGCAAGGGGCCGTATCTGAATCTTTCGGTTATTACTTTAATGATCAGGGTGAAGTGGTACATACCATGCTTACACTGGGTATGCGACTTCAGGATATTGAACGAACCGATGTCGTGATCGGAATTGCAGGTGGCAAAAGCAAAGCTGCTGCGATACACTCCGTGTTGCGATTTGGTCAGGAAGATATTCTGATTATTGATGAGGCTGCTGCCGAAGTCATCGTTGCCGAAATGGAATAAGAGTTTACTTTTCACCACAACCATTGTTGTCTTGACGGACTTTACCGTCTGTCTTGAATATATAAGTTTCATAAAAAAAATTAATCAAAACTTGGGAGGAACTTACTCATGATTAAAGTAGGTATTAACGGTTTTGGACGTATTGGACGCTTGGCATTCCGCCGTATTCAAAATGTAGCAGGCATCGAGGTAGTAGCAATCAACGACTTGACTGACGCTAAAATGCTGGCTCATTTGCTCAAATATGATACAACTCAAGGTCGCTTCGATGGCGATGTTGAAGTACACGATGGCTTCTTCAAAGTGAACGGCAAAGAAGTTAAAGTATTGGCTAACCGTAACCCGGAAGAACTTCCTTGGGGCGACCTGGGCGTAGATATCGTTCTGGAATGTACTGGTTTCTTCACAACAAAAGAAGCAGCTGAGAAACACTTGAAAGGTGGAGCTAAGAAAGTTGTTATCTCCGCACCAGCTACTGGCGACATGAAAACCATCGTTTACAACGTAAACCATGAAATCCTCGACGGTACTGAAACTGTAATCTCCGGCGCATCTTGCACAACGAACTGCCTGGCACCTATGGCAAAAACGCTGCAAGACAAATTCGGAATCGTTCAAGGTTTGATGACTACAATTCACGCTTACACTGGCGACCAAAACACGTTGGATGCTCCACACCCTAAAGGTGACTTCCGTCGTGCTCGCGCAGCAGCTGAAAACATCATCCCTAACACAACTGGTGCTGCTAAAGCAATCGGTCTGGTAATCCCAGAACTGCAAGGCATCCTTGATGGTGCAGCTCAACGTGTACCAGTAGCTACTGGTTCCCTGACTGAGCTCGTAACTGTTCTGAACAAAAAAGTAACAGCTGAAGAAGTTAACGCAGCAATGCAAGAAGCTTCCGATCCAGAAACTTTCGGATACACTGAAGACGAAATCGTATCTTCCGATATCCAAGGAATCACTTTCGGTTCCCTGTTTGATGCAACTCAAACTAAAGTTCTGACTGTTGGCGACCAACAATTGGTTAAAACTGTAGCTTGGTATGACAACGAAATGTCCTACACTGCTCAACTGGTTCGCACTTTGGAGCACTTTGCAAAAATGATTAAGTAATATCTGCAATAACATAGAGCGGAAACAGATGCTATTGTTTCCGCTCTTTATATATCTACATTTTGCAAATTTCTCAAAAACACCAGGATTGACAGGGGATTCTAGCTCTTGATTGGTCCACCAAATACATGGGTGCGGAGGAAATACAGATGAACAAAAAAAGTGTACGCGATATCGAATTGACAGGAAAACGGGCTTTTGTCCGTGTAGATTTCAATGTGCCGCTCGAAGATGGTAAAATTACAGATGACAAACGTATTCGTGCAACGCTTCCTACAATCAACTTCTTGATTGAAAAAGGCGCTAAAGTCATTTTGGCAAGCCACATGGGTCGTCCTAACGGCGAAGTGGTTGAATCCTTGCGTTTGACTCCAGCAGCTGAGCGTTTGTCTGAATTGCTTGGTAAAACAGTTGTTAAAGCTGACGATTCCGTTGGTGACGCTGTTAAAGCTCAAATCGCTGAACTGAACAACGGCGACGTATTGTTGCTTGAAAACGTTCGTTTCCACGCAGGCGAAGAGAAAAACGATTCGGAACTCGCAAAACAATTTGCTGAACTGGCTGATGTTTTCGTTAACGATGCGTTTGGCGCGGCTCACAGAGCACACGCTTCGACTGAAGGAATCGCTCACTTGCTTCCAGCAGTGTCCGGTTTGTTGATGGAGAAAGAACTTGAAGTGTTGGGTAAAGCAATCTCCAACCCTGAGCGTCCTTTCACAGCCATCATTGGTGGATCCAAAGTTAAGGACAAAATCGATGTAATCGACAACCTGCTGAACATTGCAGACAACGTGATCATCGGTGGCGGTCTGACTTACACGTTCTTCAAAGCACAAGGACATGAAATTGGACAATCCTTGCTGGATGATTCCAAACTTGATGTTGCTCTCGGTTTCATCGAAAAAGCGAAAAAACTGGGCAAAAACTTCTACCTGCCGGTAGATATCGTTGTGTCTGACGATTTTAGTGCGAAAGCAAACACACAAATCGTTGACATCGATGGCATCCCAGCAGATTGGGAAGGCATCGACATCGGTCCTAAAACACGTGAGATCTATGCTGATGTAATCAAAAACTCCAAATTGGTTGTATGGAACGGACCAATGGGCGTATTTGAAATCGAGCCATTCTCCCACGGTACTCGTGCAGTAGCAGAAGCTTGCGCAGAGACAGAAGCTTACACTGTAATTGGTGGCGGCGACTCCGCAGCAGCAGCAGAGAAGTTCAAATTGGCTGACAAAATGAACCACATCTCTACAGGTGGCGGTGCATCGCTCGAGTTCATGGAAGGTAAAGTACTTCCAGGCGTAGTGGCATTGAACGACAAGTAAGTTTTAGTAGTCTATAGCATGAAGGAGTTGAAACCCATGAGAACACCGATTATCGCAGGTAACTGGAAAATGTTCAAAACCGTTTCCGAATCCAATGACTTCATTCAGGAAGTTAAAGGAAAAGCGGAAGTTGAAGGCGTGGAGACTGTAATCTGCGCACCGTTTACAAATCTGCCATCCCTGGTAGAAGCCGTTAAAGGCACAAACATCAAAATTGGTGCACAAAATCTTCATTTTGAAGACAACGGTGCATTCACAGGTGAAATCAGCGGTGTAATGCTGAAAGACCTGGGTTTGGATTACGTCATTATTGGTCACTCGGAGCGCCGTCAATATTTTGCGGAAACCGATGAGACTGTCAATAAAAAGTTGCATGCAGCATTCCGTCACGGATTGACTCCAATCTTCTGTCTTGGTGAGACGCTTGAAGAGCGTGAAGCGAACCAAACAAAAGACGTATGCAAAGTGCAAACGGTAGCTGCTTTTGAAGGTCTGTCCGCAGAGCAAGCGGCACAAGTCGTTATCGCTTATGAGCCAATCTGGGCGATTGGCACAGGCAAATCCTCAACTTCCCAAGATGCGAATGAAGTTATTGCTTACATCCGTACGCTGGTGAAGGATCTGTACAACGAGACGGTTGCGAGTGCAGTTCGTATTCAATACGGCGGCAGTGTTAAACCAGAGAACGTAACAGAATACCTCGGACAAAGCGACATCGACGGCGCACTTGTTGGCGGTGCCAGCTTGCAGCCGGCTTCGTTCATCGCGCTTGTTGAGGGGGCGAAGTAAGATGACAGCTCCAAAACCTGTAGCATTGATCATCATGGATGGCTTTGGTCTGCGTAACACGGTGGAAGGCAACGCGGTAGCGCAAGCCAAGAAACCTAACTATGACCGTTTCATGAGCCAATTCCCACATACAACGCTCACTGCTTGCGGTGAGGCTGTAGGTTTGCCAGAAGGGCAAATGGGAAATTCCGAGGTAGGTCACCTGAACATTGGTGCCGGCCGGATCGTATACCAGGATTTGACCCGTATCTCCAAATCCATTCGTGACGGTGAGTTCTACGACAATGAAACACTTGTCAAAGCTGTTCGCGAAGCGAAACAAAGCGGTAAAAAACTTCATCTCTACGGTTTGTTGTCCGATGGCGGCGTACATAGTCACATCGACCACCTGTTTGCTATGCTGGATCTGGCCAAAAAAGAAGAAATGAACGATGTATATATTCATGCCTTCATGGATGGCCGTGATGTTATGCCAGACAGTGGTAGAGACTTCATGCAGAAGCTGATCGCCAAGATTGAAGAAGTTGGTGTAGGGAAAATCGCAACGGTTCAAGGTCGCTATTACGCGATGGACCGTGACAAACGTTGGGAACGGGTTGAGAAATCATACCGCGCCATCGTTTATGGAGATGGACCGAAATACACTGACCCACTCAAAGCGGTTGAAGAATCGTATGAGAAATCCGTATTTGATGAATTCGTTGAACCAACGGTTATCGTCAAAGCGGATGGTGAGCCGGTAGGTTTGGTGGAAAGCGGCGATTCCGTCATCTTCCTCAACTTCCGCCCTGACCGTGCGATCCAGTTGTCGCAAGTATTCACGAACCAAGATTTCCGCGGTTTCGATCGTGGTCCGAAGTTCCCTGTGGGCTTGCACTTTGTTTGCTTGACTTTGTTCAGCGAGACGGTTGAAGGTTATGTGGCTTATTCGCCGAAGAACCTCGACAATACGTTGGGTGAAGTTCTGGTACAGAACAACAAAAAACAACTGCGTATTGCAGAAACTGAGAAATACCCGCACGTTACCTTCTTCTTCAGCGGCGGTCGTGATGTGGAGCTTCCGGGCGAAACTCGCGTACTGATTAACTCACCAAAAGTTGCAACGTATGACCTGCAGCCGGAGATGAGCGCGTATGAAGTGGCTGATGCATGTGTTCGCGAGATTGAAGCAGACAAACATGATGCCATCATTCTGAACTTTGCTAACCCTGATATGGTTGGACACTCCGGCATGCTGGAGCCTACCATCAAAGCGGTTGAAGTAACAGATGAGTGCATGGGTCGTGTTGTAGATGCAGTACTTGCCAAAGGCGGCGTTGTACTGATCACGGCGGATCATGGTAACGCGGATATGGTGTTCGATGAGCAAGGACGTCCGTTCACAGCTCATACAACGAACCCAGTTCCATTCATCGTTACCGATGCAAATGTAACCCTGCGTGAAGGCGGAATCTTGGCGGATATCGCGCCAACGATCCTTGACCTGATGCAATTGCCTAAACCTGCTGAGATGACAGGTACATCCGTCATCGCTACCCGTAAATAAATTACGCAGCAACATATATAAATTGGACGGTTTGGCGTTTGCACATTGAACGAAGGCAACAGAAATAGTCTGAAGAAGCAACGCGTTCGCCTTTATCACATGATTTCAACTTATGAAAATAAGTTCAAAGGAATCAGGGGATAACAGCGATCGGAAGACGATTCTGTTGACGTAGTGAAATAAGGGCAAACACAAGTTGGTCCAAAATTAAATCCCAACTATAAAGGAGATTATCAAAAATGACTATTATTTCTGACGTGTACGCTCGCGAAGTCCTCGACTCCCGCGGTAACCCTACAGTAGAAGTTGAAGTATACCTGGAGTCCGGCGCAATCGGACGCGCAATCGTTCCATCCGGTGCATCCACTGGTGCCCACGAAGCAGTTGAGCTTCGCGATGGTGACAAATCCCGTTACCTCGGTAAAGGCGTTCTGCAAGCTGTTAAAAACGTAAACGAAACAATCGCTCCAGAAGTTATCGGTATGGATGCATTGGATCAACTGGGTATCGACAAATTGATGATCACTTTGGATGGTACGCCAAACAAAGGTAAACTGGGTGCTAACGCAATCCTGGCTGTATCCATGGCAGTAGCTCGCGCAGCTGCTGACGCTCTGGACCTGCCATTGTACGTTTACCTGGGCGGATTCAACGCTAAAGCATTGCCAGTTCCAATGATGAACATCATCAACGGTGGTGAGCATGCTGACAACAACATCGACGTTCAAGAGTTCATGGTTCTTCCAGTTGGAGCACCAAGCTTCAAAGAAGCTCTTCGCGTAGGTGCAGAGATCTTCCACAACTTGAAATCCGTATTGAGCTCAAAAGGATTGAACACAGCTGTAGGTGACGAAGGTGGTTTCGCACCGAACCTTGGTTCGAACGAAGAAGCAATCACTACAATCATCGAAGCAATTGAAAAAGCAGGTTACAAACCAGGTGTTGACGTATTCCTGGGTATGGACGTTGCTTCCACTGAGTTCTATAAAGATGGTAAGTACACACTTGCTGGCGAAGGTAAATCTTACACTTCCGCTGAGTATGTTGACCTTCTGGCTTCATGGGTTGAGAAATACCCAATCATCACAATCGAAGACGGTATGTCCGAAGATGACTGGGATGGTTGGAAATTGCTCACTGAGAAATTGGGAGACAAAGTACAACTCGTTGGTGATGACCTGTTCGTAACAAACACTGAGCGTCTGGGCAGAGGTATCGACGAAGGTATCGGTAACTCCATCTTGATCAAAGTTAACCAAATCGGTACATTGACTGAAACATTTGATGCAATCGAAATGGCTAAACGCGCAGGATACACAGCTGTAATCTCCCACCGTTCCGGTGAGTCCGAAGACAGCACAATCGCTGACATCGCTGTTGCAACTAACGCTGGTCAAATCAAAACGGGTGCTCCTTCCCGTACAGACCGTATCGCGAAGTACAACCAATTGCTCCGCATTGAGGATCAACTGGGTGAACTGGCTCAATACAATGGTCTTAAAGGGTTCTACAACCTTAAAAAATAAGCTGGATATCCAGCTTTTACGGGCAAGCCGGGTAACCGGCTTGTCTTTTTTATTAAAACACAGTAATGCTATACCGTATGGATCGGGTAGATGGTGAAATTTAGGGAATTGCTTGAACTGCAATACTTGTATCACAACAATAGCTATGTTACAATTAAAGTAACTGTTTTTATGGTGAGATGTTATGCCCACATGGGTAGGAGGTGGAAAGAATGGATATTGCTTTGAAACTGCTGCTCGTTGTCTTCTCGATCGGTCTAATCACTGTAGTATTGCTGCAGCACGGGAAAAGCGCTGGTTTGGCGGGTGCCATCTCCGGTGGTGCGGAACATCTTTTCGGTAAAACGAAAGCGCGCGGATTGGATCTCTTCCTGCAACGTGCAACGGTGGTACTGGGTGCAGGATTTATGATTTTGTCTATTATTGTTACGGTTGTTTCCAAATAAGAATTGGATCAGCACGGCAATGAATAGCTTTTAAGCTAATGGCTTAATTGATAAACCTTCGTTTCGTGGAGAAACGGGGGTTTTTTAATAAATTCTTACGCGTCCAAACTTTTCCAATGACTAATAGACTCCATGATTTCGGTCTTCTTCTCAACTTCTGTTCAGAATTCCTTCCTTAGCGTGAAACACCCCTATCATGCATGGTATGTCCCTCGCTTATTCGTTACGCGAATTCACTCCTTATAATGAATGTCATGTGTACAGAAAACTTTTCGGGTCTAGTCCTTTTCCAGATGCGTACTGTATATGTGCCGCATAAAATGTCTGTAGAGATATGTGAAAGCGTGATTATAGCGGAGTGTCAGGCCACTGTGGTTTTTTTGCGAGGTACGGATGGTCCGGATTGAATTCGTGTATACTAGGGTATGAGATAGTATGGTTGCACTACTACACTCTACACGAGAATGGCAATATGTATCATGAAAATGGTAAGAATTCCGATACATAAAGAGATGAGACTTGATTACACTTTTATGTTTCCCGAGGTGAATATATTAATGATAACAGAACAACAATTGCTCGACTTCATGCGGGAGACCGCTTATAAACCCATGACTTACCAGGAGTTGGAACAGCACTTCGCGATCGAAGATGCAGCTGATTTCAAAGCCTTTTTGATTATGCTTAATACGCTGGAGGAATCCGGTAAAGTTTTGCTGACCCGTAACAATCGCTATGGTATGCCAGAGCGCATGGACTTGGTACGTGGACGTTTACAGGCTCATGCCAAAGGGTTCGCTTTCCTCATTCCTGAGGATCGGGAGCACCCGGATGTGTACATTCACGCCAATGATATGAAGAGTGCGATGAATGGTGACACGGTATTGGTTAAAGTCACGTCTCAAGGACCTTCTGGCGGTCGCCTTGAAGGTGAAATCGTTCGCATTGTTACTCGCGCTGTGACACAAGTCGTTGGTGTGTTCCAAAGCCATGAAGTGTACGGTTTCGTTATTCCGGATGACAAACGGATTAATCGCGATATTTTCATCCCGCGCACTAACTTTGCAGGGGCTGTTGATGGACAGAAAGTCGTAGCAAAGATCGTCAGCTATCCGGAGGGCCGTGCTGCAGCTGAGGGTGAAGTAATTGAGATCCTCGGTCATAAGGATGAGCCGGGTATCGATATTTTGTCCGTTATTCGCAAGCATCAGCTGCCCGAAGCTTTCCCGGACGAAGTGGTCCATGAAGCTGAGAAAGCTCCAGACTCCATCACCGATGAAGAGATTGTCCAACAGGGCCGTCGAGATCTGCGTGGACTTAACATTGTCACAATTGATGGTGAAGATGCCAAGGACTTGGATGATGCTGTTAACGTAGAGAAACTGCCTAATGGCAACTATCGTCTGGGAGTACACATTGCCGACGTTGGCTATTATGTGCAGGAGAATTCTCTGTTGGATCAGGAAGCATACAACCGCGGATGCAGTGTATATCTGGTGGACCGGGTTATTCCAATGCTTCCACAGCGTCTGTCCAACGGGATCTGTAGTTTGAACCCGCAGGTAGACCGTTTGACCCTGTCTTGTGAGATGGAGTTCAACGACCAGATGAAGGTCGTGAAACATGACATCTTTACGAGTGTAATTAAAACCAAAGAACGTATGACGTATTCTAACGTTCGTAAAATCCTTGAAGGTGAAGAGCCGGAATTGCTCGAGCGTTATAAGGATCTGGTGGATGATTTCCATCTGATGAAAGAGATTGCTTTGAAACTGCGTGCTATGCGTATGCGTCGCGGCGCGGTTGACTTTGATTTTGAAGAATCCAAAATCATTGTGGACGCCGAATGCAAACCGGTCGATATCGTAAAACGGGAGCGTTCAATTGCGGAGCAAATCATTGAGGAATTCATGCTTGCGGCCAATGAAACGGTAGCAGAGCATTTCCACTGGTTGAAGGTTCCTTTCATTTATCGTGTGCATGAAGACCCAGATCAGGAAAAACTGCAAAATTTCCTCGCCTTTGCGGCGAATTTCGGACATCAGGTCAAAGGACGTGGCAACGCGATTCATCCACGGGCACTTCAGTCGTTGTTGGAGGATATTAACGGTACGAAAGAACAGACCGTGATCAGCACGATGATGTTGCGTTCCATGAAACAGGCGAAGTATGATTCCGAAATGTCGGGTCACTTTGGCCTTGCAGCAGAATTCTACAGTCACTTTACGTCTCCGATTCGTCGTTATCCCGATCTCGTGATTCACCGGGTGATTCGCGAAGTCATTGAGAACAAAGGCGCTTTGCCGGAGAACCGTCAGGAGTATCTGGCTGGACGCATGTCCGATATTGCCCAGCAGTCTTCGGAACGTGAACGTGTGGCCGTAGAAGCTGAGCGGGATACAGAGAAAATGAAGAAAGCCGAGTACATGCTCGATAAAGTAGGCGAAGAGTTCGAAGGCATGATCAGCAGTGTGACCAGTTTCGGTATGTTTATTGAGTTGGAAAACACGGTTGAAGGCCTGATTCGACTGAGCGCGCTCACGGACGACTATTACCATTTTGACGATCAGCATATGGCTCTGATTGGTGAACGTACCTCGAAAGTTTTCCGCATCGGTGATGAAGTGAAGATCCGTGTGGCACGTGTAAGCATGGAAGAGTATACGATTGATTTTGAAATGGTGGATATGAAACCTCGCGGTGAACGTCCTGGCGGCTTCGGTGGCGGACGTGGCGGTAAAGGTGGACGTCCTAGTAGCGGCGGCGGACGCGGCGGTGCCAAGGGTGGACCAGGTGGATTCAGCGGTTCGCGTGGCGGCAAAGGCGGCTCATCCGGTGCTGGAGGAAACCGTGTTGGCAGATCACCAGAAGATAGCAGCAAAGGTGGACGTGGCGGTCGCAGTGGTGCTGCGAGTGCAGGAGCCGGCGCAGGCTCATCGGGTGGCTATGCTGGTAAAGCCGGAGGCAAACCGAAGGGTGAGCGTCGTGCTGGTGAAGCTGGCGGATCGACTGGCCGGGGCAAAGGCGCGGTAAGTTTTGGTTTTGGCTCAGGTAAAGGTGGTTATAGCTCTACAGCGGGTGGACCGGATAGTGGTTCAGCGGGTGGACAAGGAAGTGGTCTGAACAGCGGCAGCGGTCGTGGTGAAGGAAGCTTCAAGTCCGGCAAGGGCGGCGGTAAAGGTGGCAAAGGCGGAAGTGGACGCAAGAACACTTCACCAAGCGGCGTGTTTATCGGAGAAGCAGCAACACCTGGTGGCGCTCAGGAAGGCGGAGCACCACGTCGCAAGCGTAAGAAGAGCAAAGGTGCAGCTGGTAACGGCACCGCAGCTTTTGTACGGAAAAAGAAAAAATAAAGCTAACGTAACTTGGAGAGATGGATGGTTCCTCCAAGTTAAGTGTGAGAGAGATAATCACTTCAGTTGTGTGTTGTTTCGCACAGTTCGAAAGTGGTGTAATTAGGAGGGGCGGCAGAGGCCGCCTCTTTCTTGATTTTAACAGCCGTACTTGCTACAATTAAGGTCTGGCATGTGGTACCTTGGTGCAACATTGGGTGCGCTGCTATAGAGCATGGTACCGGCATATTTTACGGAGAAGGAGTGAGGACATGGGCAAGAATGATGGACAGAGTAAAGTGCTCGCACAGAATAAAAAGGCTTCCCATGACTACTTCATTGAAGATACGTATGAAGCGGGCATGGTGCTTACCGGAACGGAGATCAAATCTCTTCGCAACGGCCGTGCGAATATTGGTGATGCATTTGCCACAATTCGGAACGGTGAGATTCATATTCACAATATGCATATTAGTCCTTTTGAACAAGGAAACCGAAATAATCCACTCGATCCAACACGTACGCGCAAGTTGCTGATGCATAAAGTGCAGATTCACAAGCTGCTCGGTCTGTCGAAACAGGATGGATACAGCATTGTGCCGCTGAAGATCTATATCCGCAACGGGTATGCGAAGCTGCTGCTTGGACTGGGTAAAGGTAAGAAACAGTTCGACAAACGGGAGACTGCAGCCAAGCGGGATGCACAACGTGATATCCAACGGGCAATGCGCGAGAAGCAGAAGATTGCACGTTGATTGGATCCCTTGGCGTGAAAAGCTGCATCTTAGGCATATAAGATAGTTTCCGTGATGGAGCTAGGAAGAATGATGTACGAGGTAAGGAGTCTCAAGTTTTGTCCTGTAAGGGGCAAGATTGAGGCTTTTTTTATTTGTTTTGGGGAAGGTACTGTTATGTGAGTTGCTGAAGTGTACTGTGGTGAATTTGGCTGTTATGCATTGGAGGACTAGAAGCATGAGCTTGGTAGGTGCTGAAATATGAAATATCAGACTGTTGCGTAGTTTACTTTAATCATGGGTAAGTTACTTAGGTGCAGTTGTTCGTGATCTGATCTGGGTAAACTTTACTTCCGATTGGTGACGAGGTATAATATGTAGACGATTGAGCCATCTGTTGCATTGGATATACTTGCACAGTTGCTCACCTGTTGGAACGTCTTCCAGCAATCTGTACTATTTCGGTGATGTGTCCTGTGTTATGATTACTCATGTAGCAGACAGGAATGCCGAGTTTGAAAGAAGCATCTTTTTACCTTGGAGGAAAAAGATGTGCAGCACCTTTGCTCCGTATTCACGGATTAATCCTGGAGCCCTTCTTAATTGAGGGGGCGTTTATGGATTCGACGGGGATAGTTCGAGCATGGGTAGCGGGTAGTGGGGACGCGTCCGCTTCATCAACGCTAAAGCCTATTAAACGGCAAACAACAAACAAACTACGCTTTCGCAGCCTAAGAAACTGTGTGCGTGCTTCTAACCTGCATCGCCCATGTGACAGGATTAGGGGCTAACAAGTAGTGGGATACGCTGTCACATCTCCGCCTGGGGTGTGCTGAAGAAGACAATCAGGCTGACCCAACGTATAGCCGGTTACGGGGCGATACTCGGGTGACATCAAAACTGTGACTACACCCGTAGAAGCTTATGTGTCGTTATCTTCGGACAGGGGTTCGACTCCCCTCGCCTCCATTAGTAAGCAAAAACCACCAACCAGTGTTCTGGTTGGTGGTTTTTCAGTTTATGATATAATAAGCATAAATTTAGATTGGGGGACTCAAGATGTTTGAAAATCGAGAACAGCTCCAAGCAATTTTAAAAAAAGCAAATCAACATGCAAGGAAGCAGGCTAAAGAGTCTGGTGCTTCTATTTATTATATAAAGAATAACAAACGCGTTCGTGAGGATGCTGAAGGTAATAAATTCGAAATTATATTCGATGCTACTGGGAAACGCCAGGAGTTTGATTATCATGAGTGAAACGAAACCAGTCATGACTGTGTTTGCTGGGACCAATGGAGCAGGGAAAAGTACACTCAGCATGCAAATGAGAGAGTGGCTCGGTGAACTGGTTGATCCTGATCAGATTGCACGGGAGTTGAAGCCAGAGGACCCACGTAGTGCTGACCTGTCTGCTGGAAGGGAAGCTGTGAAAAGAATCCGATCACTCATAAAAAATGGTGAAAACTTCGCTATTGAAACGACATTATCTGGATCATTTGTTTTGAAACACATGCAAATTGCAAAAGAAAACAGTTACGAAATTGTCGTATACTATATCGGCCTTGAGGACGTTCAAATGCATATAGATCGTGTTGCATCTCGTGTTGAACAAGGTGGACATTGGATTGCAGAAGAGGACATTCGTTATCGATATGGTCAGTCGTTGAAGAACCTTAAACCTGCTCTATCCATCGCAGACCAGGTTATCATCATTGATAATACATATGAGCCTTTAATTGTTGCCGAAATCACGCAGGGTAACTTGATCTATTGTGTTGAGTCAATACCTAGTTGGTCTAATCCTGTTCTTGTTGGATACTGATACTCGGGTGATATTAAAACTGTGACTATGCCTATTGAGGATTATATGTCGTTATCTTCGGGTCAAGGGTTCTATGCCCCTCGCCTCCATTAGAGTCAAGAAACCATCAATCAGTAATCTGGTTGGTGGTTTTTTTGTTTATGCTATAATCTTTTTAAATTATGCTGATGGAAGCCGTAATTACTCCGTAATCTCCCAAAGGAGGCAAAGAAACATGAGCCAAACACAGCAACAGATCCGCGAGTTTGTTGCAGGGATACAAGCATATGTCTCGCCAGTAAATGTGATTAATCCTTGGAGAGATTATGTGACGGGCTATGATATCGGCCCCGAAGCGGTGAAGATTCGTTCTGAACATTTGGTCAGGTATTTGGAACCAAGAATGTCCAAGGCTCGGTACATTTTTATTGCTGAAGCCGTGGGCTATCAAGGGGCGAGGTTCTCTGGCGTACCTTTGACGTCCGAGCGAATGGTTACCGGGAATCACTTGCTGGTGGATCACCAAATGATTTTTCCAGGCGAGCCTGGTGTCCGGACAAGTCTTCCCAATATCGCTAAACCTAACCGGAGTCAGGCACAGTATGGATTCGCAGAACCAACAGCATCCATTATATGGGATGTAGTTCTATCCGGTCAGAAGTGGAAGCCAACAGACTTTATATTTTGGAACATGTATCCCTTTCACCCTTATCAATCTTCTCAAAACATGATGACGAATCGAACGCCGACTTCTGCAGAGTTAGAGGATGGTCTGCTATATGCTAGGGAGCTTATCGGACTGAATCCTGATGCTCAGATTGTGGCTATTGGCAGAAAATCAGCAGACACGTTAAGTCTCTATCGAATCAAGCATGACCATGTTCCACATCCTGCGAATGGAAGGGCAGTATTATTTCGAGAAGCAGTGCGGATGATTATTTAGTCCTAGTCCTTTTTTCGAAACTGGAGAGAACTTCATTTATACCTTGGCTGGTGAAGCGGACTGCTGCCATTGTTTATTCTTTTAAAGAATCTGAGCTTGTTGAACAGCTACTGGTCACTGATCATTCCCTATGTGGCATTCGGCATCATTGGTGCGGGACTGATGATTACGACGGTGCCAACGGTGGTCATCTATCTGCTGCTAAATAAACAGGTGCAGAAGAGCATGATCGCAGGTGCGATCAAAGGTTAGATTAGAAGGCGATGAAGTTATGATCACTGGACTAGACCGGAGCCTACGTCCATGGAATAATAAGAGGGTAACAGCCAGATCGTTGCAGAGAGGAGTCATGATTTCATGGTCAATATCGCGTTGGTAGAGCAGGAATCTGTTCAAGAAAAGGTTGTGGCGTTCACATTTGATGATGGTCCACATCCGGTGTATACACATCAAGTGCTTGAGATTTTCCGCCGTGCCGGTGGGAGGGCAACATTTTTCATGATTGGCAAAGAGATGGAGGCCCACCCGGAGATTGCGGCGGAGGTGCACCGTGAAGGGCATGAGATCGCCAACCATACATATACGCATCCGGATCTGACCAAGCTGACACTGGAGGAGGCAGGGGGCGAGCTGCAACGTGCGGAAAACCTTGTTCAAGAAGTCACGGGACAACCTGCCCGCTGCTTTCGCCCGCCGTATTTTGGTGTAAATGATGATATTCTATCTCTGGCGGCGGAGCGTGGATATCGAACGATTGGTGCGGTGAACGGTGAAGCGAAAGATTGGGACAATCCCGGCGTTGAGCATATTTTGGAGCATAGCCGATCTGCGGTGAAACCCGGTAGCGTGTTAATATTTCATGATGGGTACGGGGATCGTTCCCTGACGGTGGAGGCGGTTCGTGTGCTGGTGGATGAAATGGTTGCGGAAGGATATCGTTTGGTGACGGTGAGTGAGTTGTTGGAACTAGCTGAGGACATGCAATAAAATCAAATGAGATTAAATAGAACGGGCCTATCATTCTGTGGAATGACAAGGTCCTTTTTTGTTTGGGAGAAGTGTAGTGGCTTAGTAAGCAGATATCCTCCCAAGCATAATATTACGAGAACATTATCCTAGTCATCCTGCAAATATCGAATTTGGTAACAGGAAATATTACAGAAGAGAAAATCATATAATTAGTAAGCGGTATGATCGATTTTAGTTAAGTTTTCTATCTATGACGGGGATCGAGAAAACTAAGAGTTCTACTGCGTATTTTGCTTACCATCCTAATCTACTTTATAATAATAGGCTAAACTAGACGATGTCAGGAGGAAACAATGGACTTTATCAGAAATCAACTAGAGGGAATGGGCATGAGTGAGCCAACCATTGGATATCTTTCGAATATAATTATGGTTATTTTTATAGCGGTGATCTCGGTGTTGGCGAATTTTATAGCCAAAAAAATTGTGCTGAAGACAATTAATCATATCGTCAATAACAATCGGTACAAGTGGGGCAACATCATTGTAGAGAAAAAATTGTTCCACAAGCTGTCGCATCTCGTGCCAGCGATTATCATCTATTATTCTGCTTATATTTTCCCGTCCTATCAGGCCTTGATTGAAAAGGCTGCGATGACATACATGATCGTTATCATGATCACAGTGCTTAACGCACTACTCAATGTGTTTGATGATATTTATCGTACCTATGATGTCTCCAAGATCAGACCGATCAAGGGATACATTCAAGTCGCGAAAATTGTGCTATACATCATTGGTGGCATTGTCGTCATTTCCAACATGATCGGACAGAATCCGTTGATTATTCTCAGTGGACTTGGTGCGTTATCGGCTGTACTGATGCTGGTATTCAAGGATTCCATATTGGGTCTGGTGGCCGGCGTTCAACTATCTTCGAATGATATGGTACGTGTAGGTGATTGGATTGAAATGCCGAAATATAATGCAGACGGTGACGTTATCGACATTACACTAAACACGGTAAAGGTTATGAATTTCGATAAGACCATTACGATGATTCCAAGCTACGCCCTGATTTCCGATTCCTTCAGAAACTGGAGAAGTATGCAGGTATCTGGTGGCAGAAGGATTAAGCGAAGCATCTATATTGATATTAGCAGTATCCGTTTTTGTACGGAGGAGATGGTGGCGGAATTTGAGAAGATTCACTACCTGACTGATTATGTCACGGCAAAAACAAAAGAAATTCATGCATACAACATAGAGCATCAGGTGAATACAGAAAGCAATGTGAACGGAAGACAACTCACGAATGTGGGTGTGTTCAGGGAATATATTCATCAGTATTTGAGAAATCATCCAAAAATTCATAAGGATATGACGCTCATTGTCAGACAACTGGCGCCGGGAGATAACGGGCTGCCCCTGGAGATCTACGCTTTTAGCAATGATACTGCCTGGGGAGTATATGAATCGATCCAAGCGGATATCTTTGATCATATCTTTGCGGTTGCTTCGACATTTGGGCTTCGTGCGTTCCAGAATCCAACCGGACATGATATTGTGCAACTGAAAGAGGATAAACAATATTCGAGCGGATATTGAGATCCGAAGCACCGTAAAGGTGCTTTTTTTTTGTTTAAAAAGTGACATATGTACCATTTACAAAAATGGAAATTATTAATAGTATATCTATATGGGTTTGATTTCCATATTCTATTTTTTCTTTATCTTCTCAATCATATGGATATACAATGCACAGCTTTGATTATTGGAAAATTTGATGGAGGTGAGCTTCGTGGCACGTGTGTTAGTTGTGATGATGCCTGCAGAAGGGCATATCAATCCGTCGCTCGGGTTAATCAAGGAGTTGATAGAGAGCGGAGATGAGGTCGTCTATTGTTGTACTGAAAAATACCGGACGAAGATTGAAGCGTTAGGTGCTCAATTTAAAGCTTACTCCTTCAACGAGGCAACCCTGCTCAACAACCCCAATATGAAGCCATTTGAAATCAAGCATCCGTACCAATTCTTATATATGATTTTGAAAAAAATAATTCAACGGTTTATTCCGGATGTTCTGAATCTGATCGAAAATGAAACCTATGACTATTTAATTTTTGATTCCTTAATCGGCTGGGGCGGACAAATTTTGGGCGAAAAGCTGGGGATACCCACGATCTGCTCGACCAGTACCTTTGTTTTTGTAGAGCCTCTCGGGTCAGGTAGTCATAATCTGAAGGATGACAATGAGGAGGTCCAGGAGCTATATAACGGCATTATGGAAATGTCTCAACAATTAGCTTCCCGGTTCAATGTGGCTGCGCCTTCTCTGGCGGAACTTTCAGGGCATCCAGGACAACTGAAGATTGTCTATACAAGCCGCTATTTTCAACCCATGGGGGACAAGCTGGACGACAGCTTTGTGTTCACTGGCCCGTCCATTATTCCTCGTAAGGATGCGCCAGCTTTTGCAAATGAATCTCTGCATGCTCTTTATAAGCAGGTCGTTTATATTTCGATGGGAACCATTTTAAATAAAGATCTCGAGTTTTATAAGCTTTGCTTTACGGCCTTTCGTGATTTGCCTGTGCAGTTTATCTTGTCTTCTGGTAAGGATACCGATTTGGAGCCCATTGCTGATCTCATTCCTGATAATTTCATCATCAGGCCCTATGTCCCCCAACTGGAAGTGTTGCAGTGCGTAGATGCTTTCCTGACACATGCTGGCATGAACAGTGCAAGTGAGGCTTTGTATTACAATGTACCGATGATCATGCTCCCTTTAACCTCGGATCAGCCTCGTGTAGCAGGCCGGATACAGGAGTTGGGCGCGGGAGTAATCTTGGATAAAAATAACCTGACGCCTGACATACTGAGAACCGCGGTGTTAGAGGTGCTCGGCAATGATTCCTACAGGGAACATGCAGGAGTGATTGGGAACACACTGCGTGATGCTGGCGGGTATAAGCGGGCTGCTGCTGCCATCAAAGAATTTTTGGGCAATCGACCTTTATCAGCCACCTATCTCTTCCCTTGAATGAAGAGGCGACTTTCCTCTTATTAGAGAGGTTGACTTACCGTGTGAACAGAGCGAGAGGTCGAAGGGATTCTCGATGATGGTGTACAATTGATTCAAGCGCTTGAGGAAAGGTTAGAGATAACCGAGAGCACATGTCATTTTGTCGCATTAAAATAGGAAGCATACCTTTCACAAAGGAGAGTTCCCACATGAATCATACAATCCCTGAATACACATTGAACGATGGTTTGAAAGTACCTGCAATTGGATTTGGTACCTATAGTTTAAAAGGTGAAGAAGGCGTTAAATCGATCGCGTCCGCAATGGATGCGGGTTATCGATTAATTGATACGGCGTATAACTATGAGAATGAGGCAACAGTGGGCAAAGCTATCAAGCAAAGCTCCATCGCCAGAGAAGAACTGCTCATTTCCTCGAAGCTGCCGGGGCGTTATCACGCTCATGATAAAGCACTCGTGGCGATCCAGGAATCCCTGTACAGAGCGGATCTGGATTATTACGACCTGTATCTGATTCACTGGCCCAATCCGAAGAAGGACATGTATGTCGAGGCATGGCAAGCACTGATCGAAGCTAAAAAACGTGGATATATCCGATCCATTGGAGTCAGCAACTTCTTGCCTGAGCACAATGAACGGCTGATTAAGGAAACGGGAATAGCGCCGAGTCTGAATCAGATTGAGCTGCATCCATTCTTCGACCAGGCCGATCAGCGGGAACAGGATACGAAGCATGGCATCGTGAACGAATCCTGGAGTCCGATTGGACGTGGCAATGATGCCGTACAGGATATTCTGAAGGATGAGAACATTCTTCGGATCGCGGAGACGCATGGCAAAACGCCAACCCAGATCATTTTGCGCTGGCATGTTCAGCTGGGTTCCATTCCAATTCCGAAAGCTGGCTCCTTGCAGCATCAGCAGGAAAATATCGATATATTCGATTTCGAGTTGAGCACAGAAGAGATGCAGGTCATCTCTGCATTTAATCGTCCGGATGGACGGTTGTGGGATCAGGACCCAAGCGAGTATGAAGAATTTTAAAGAACGACAAATGAAGGGCTGCTCCCATGTCAGATATGACAGGAGGCAGCCCTTTATTGTTGAAGCATATTAAGCATTGTTGCAGTATTCCATGTTGCGTAATTTCTGTTTACTGTCCCGCAGGGATACGGAAAGTTAAAATTTCGTACGGTTTGATATCAAAAGAAATCCGGCCATTCTCCACGATGCATTCCGCTTCGTTATTTTCTAAGAGATCACAAGCATATGCTGTTGAGCCTGATCCCTCAGGCAACTGAAGTGAAGCCCGACTGCGGCGACCATGTGCTTCGTACATCCGGATGATCATATCATCGTTGTTCTCGGCTTTTTTGATAACCTCTAACACGACATTCTCCTGATCAACCGATGCGAGTGACCACACTCCAGGCAAAGTACCGGTTTGCGATGCGATTTCACGGGCAACCAAAGGGCGGTTGATATCATAAGCAGCTTGAATGACACGTCCCTCACGGAAATCTCCTTTGTGCGGATAGAGGGAGTACGTGAACATATGCTGCTCCTTATCGGCGTTCTCATTGGGATACGTGGCACTTTTGATCAAAGACAATCGCATGATGGAGTTGTGAATATCATATCCGTACTTGCAATCGTTCAACAGAGCAGCGCCGTATCCGTTCTCCGCCAGATCGGCCCACTTCTGTCCACACACTTCAAATCGTGCCTGATCCCAGCTTGTATTACGGTGGGTAGCACGCTCCACGTTGCCGTACTGGATTTCATAGACCGCTTTCTCACTCCAAATATCCAGTGGGAAGGCGGCCTTCAATAACAGGTGTTCCTGCTTCCAGTCTACAAACGTACGGAAATCGATCCGGCGCGTATGCGCATAGAAGATGATTGTCTGCTCAATAACAGATTCCAGGAACTGTCGCTTCACTTGAAGCACGGAACGCACTGGCCCACTTTCAATCCACTCCAGCGACTGCAGGTCATTAATCTCCCACATATGCTGTTCATAATAATCGTCAATGTTCCACGCCTCGTATTCCGCAGGTCGATCCTCGAATACTTGCAGCACGTTACCGCGCTTGCCAGACTGAAGCAGCTCACGGCCCTCCAGCTTGTCCCATACGGATATGAACTCGGCACTTTCATTCAGGTGAATGTCGTACCAAGGCGTCTGAATGTGGCGTTGTTCCGATTCCCACTGTGCAACTGACACGCCAGCACCCAGTTCGTCGGCTAGATCAGCCGTGATCCGGAAGGTTTTATATCCCGAAGCCGGTACATTTTCAGCGAGGAATACCAATCCACCATCCAGTGCACGCTGGCTCGGTACCGAACGATCACCATCATAGACGGTCACATTTCTCGCAAAAGAAGGCAGTTCAACCACATCCGTCCGCTCGAAGCCGGTCGTGTTGAATACCACAATGGCTTCAACGTCAGACGTAATGCTGCTTACAATGCCGTTCAGGGCGCTGTTCTTCAGCTCATCCGTAACATGAATGACCTCTTCATATTGCTCCTTCGAATCCACATAGACCTGCTCAATGGAGCTGCCTGGCAGAATATCATGGAACTGGTTCAGCATTGTCAGCTTCCATGCATGCTCCAGTGCTTCTGTTGGGTAAGCTGCTTGTGCATCCGCTTCCCGATGAATCATGGAATACAGTTCGGCATCGGCCAGGGCAAATTCACTATGCCGGTTATACCGTTTGTTGCGAGCCATGGACGTGTAAGTTCCCCGGTGGTATTCCAGATATAGCTCTCCCGACCAGCGTGGAACGGAATGAACATCGTCCAGATTCTGTTCCAGCTTCTCGAAGAACTCTCGTACAAACGTACGTTTCACGTCTGGTACGCCTGGCAACCCTTTTTCAAGCCGTCTGCCGTACTCCAGCATCTCCTCGGTTGGACCGCCGCCCCCATCGCCGAAGCCGTAGCACTGTAACACATCTGCATTGATATTTTTGTTCTGGTATCGCTGCCATGTCCCCTTGACTTGAGATGCATTGAATCGCCCGTTATAGGTTGTCTCGAAACGGCGCTGCCTGAAATCAGGATGCTTGTCATAGTCAGTCGCTGTGATGAAATGGGTTAACACCTCAGATCCGTCAATGCCTCTCCAGTACATGGTGTCGTTCGGAATCTGGTTCGTATCGTTCCAGGCAATTTTGGTTGTCATAAAATAATCAATGCCACTTTTGCGCATAATCTGCGGCATCGCCGCACTATAACCAAATACATCCGGCAGCCAGAGAACACGGTTCTCCACGCCGAATTCTTCCTTGAAGAAACGCTTTCCGTATATAATTTGACGGATCATGGATTCACCCGAGATCAGGTTACAATCGGCTTCCAGCCACATTGAACCTTCCGCTTCCCAGCGGCCTTCGGCTACCTTTTCCTTGATTTTCTCATATAGAGACGGGTAATCGGCTTTCAGGTATGCATACAGCTGAGGCTGTGAGGACATGAAGGTATATTCCGGGAACTTGTCCATCAAGTAGAGTACACTCGCAAAACTCCGGATGACCTTTTCCCGTGTCTGATCCAGTGTCCACAGCCATGCCACATCAATATGGGTATGACCGATGCAGTGAACGGTAGGGATGTGATCACCCGCAGGGCGAGTTTCACCGTAGATGTGATTTTGCATATAGAGGCGGGCTTCCAGTACGGATGCATGAAATGCAGCACTATTTTCCTGGCGTAGATCCAGTAAATTTACCGCCTGATTCAGATGTTCAATCAGCTTCAGTCGCTCCAGGTCATCCTCACGAAGCAGGTCGGCAGCATCCAGCGCAGCCTTGAGATCGTAATATAAGTCCGAGACAGGCTGATGATGCTCGGCAATATATACATTGAGAAAGACATCCGCTGCCGAAGTACTACAGTACGCATAGAGTGCCAGTTCGAATTCTTCACCTTTTACCGCAGCGGGTGTCAGGTCAATCTCCGTATGGTTAACGTCCAGACCGCAGATCAATTCCCCATTCAGAAATGCCAAGAATTGCGGATTATCATAGTTCCAGATATCATCAGCACCAGTGACGATGGTACAAACGACTTTTTTTCCTTCCATATGATCCGGGACGCGAATCCGGGTTTTGAAGCAGCTGTGTACATCCTTACCGCCCCAGCCATCCCCTTTACGAAACACGTTCCAGGAGGAAGGGTCCTCATGAACCAGTTCCCAGGAATGGTAACCACTTTCTTTATGATAAAGCTCGGGTATATATGTCTTGGAGGTCAGTCGTGCACGTCCCAAGTGTTTCACAATGGTATGGATTCGAGTATACAAGGAATTCATTTTCATGTTGGTTTCCCACCTCGGTTTATAGTAAGTACAGGCTGTAGTCGTTGTTGGATCAATGTTAATGCAAGCGCTAACATATTATCTTTATCATACCAAAAGAGAAATGGGCGAAACTACGTATTGTATGCTGAAAATAACGTCTTTTTATTGCATTTCATGCTAAAATAAACTCATTAGAATCGGGATAGGGGGCATGTCCATGACACAATCGGTTTTGGCATACGAGCAGGGATATGCGATCCATGTGAACGAGCCTGGAGATTCACTTTTTTATCATCTGGATTATGACGAACGCTCCCATGAACTGAATATGGAGTTTCAGCATTTCCACGATTTCTATGAAATCTGTATTCTTCTGGATCGCACGGCTGCACACATCATTGAAGGCAGTTTGTACGAGATTCAGCCTTATGATATTGTTCTGCTGCGGCCTTCCTTACTACACAAAACGCAATATCCCAAGGGAGTGCCACCCAAACGATTGATGATCACCTTTGCCATGCCACGTAATACTTCTGGTCTTGAGAGCGGTTACAAAGAACTGTTTTCGATTTTTGATGAACCAATCCCGATATTCCGATTTACAGAAGAACGGCGCCAGGCGGTAATGGCTCCTTTAAACGAAATCTTTGCTCTATCACAGAATCCCTCTGCACTTCAATCAGTTGCGATTCATAGCAAGTTCGTTGAGTTTCTATGTGTGATCCATCGATACTCAGCAGAGAATAGCTACGTTCGTGAAGAGACAGGTTCGTCCATATCGCAGCGGATGTATGCCATTGCATCGTATATTCACAGCCATTATCAGAATGAGCTGTCGCTTGAAGAGATCTCCAAACGGTTTTTCGTGAGTGCTCATCATCTATCCCGTCAGTTTAACAAAGTCACAGGCTTTACGTTTACCGAGTATATTCAGATGACCCGAATTCGCAACGCCCAACAAATGCTCCTGAACTCTAACCAAAAAATCACCGTAATTGCATCACAGTGTGGCTTCGCCAGCTTCTCTCAATTCAATCGCATTTTCAATAAGCTGAATGGCATGTCACCGAGTGCATATCGCCGAAGTAGACAGCTGCAGAGGGAAGATGCAGTGGCGAACATGATGAGTAAACCTGAGCGCTGAAATGAAGCGGGATGATCTGGAGATATCCGTGGAGATGTGCTGCATAAATCGCGACAGCCAAGGATGTGTAGAGGACATACAAAAAAGGCAAACCCTCTAAGTTACAAAGGGAGTGCCTTTTTCCTTCTATATAAAGATACGTTTACCTAGAAATGGTCTCACGACCAAACTCATTCTTGTGCTCTCATATGCGTATAAAGGCTACTCTTAAACTTGATCCTTTGGTGCCAGCTCAATAGCAGAGCGGATGGCAGCCAGCATGCTTTTATCATCGGCGATGTTTTTGCCGGCGATATCGAAGGCTGTACCGTGGTCGACAGACGTACGGATGATACCGCCTTTCAGGCCAACGGTGATGTTCACGCCTTCCTCGATGCCCATCACCTTGATCGGTGCGTGGCCTTGGTCGTGGTAGCAGGCTACGACGATATCGAAGTCGCCGCGACCAGCGCGGAAGAAGAGAGTGTCCGCCGGGAGTGGACCAACGACGTTAATGCCTTCCTGCTGCGCACGCTCAATGCCGGGCTGCAGTTTCTCTTCTTCTTCTCCATTACCGAACAAGCCGTTCTCCCCGGCATGAGGATTGATTCCGCATACGGCAACGCGCGGATTCTCAAAGCCTGCTTTTTTCAACGTATCATGAGCAAGCTTCACAACGGTGTAGGTTCTTTCCGGGTTAATACTCGCAATGGCATCGATCAGACCCATGTGTGTTGTCAGGTGAATAACGCGCAGATTCGGCGTGGTCAGCATCATCGAGAAGTCCTGCGTATCCGTCAGGTCCGCCAGAATCTCGGTGTGCCCCGGATACAGGTGCCCACCCTGATGCAGAGCTTCTTTGTTCAAAGGCGCGGTGCAGATGGAGTGAATCTGCTGTTTTTTGGCAAGATCAATGGCTTTGGCGAGAAACTGGAATGCTGCATCCCCAGCCACGGCAGATACTTTACCGTATTCCAGATCCGCAGGAACGAGGTTCAGATCAATCACATCTACAGTACCGAATTCATACTTGGCTTCAGAAGGCTCTTGAATCGCATTAACGTTCAGACTTGAGCCGATGACTGGCAACACACGCTCCAGAATCTTCGCATCACCGATAACGAGTGGATTGCACTGATCGTACATCTCTTGATGACCCAGTGCTTTCATAATAATCTCCGGTCCAATACCTGCTGCGTCGCCCATCGTAATTCCAATTGTAGGTTTCATACGAGAATACCCCCTTTTAATTTTTGAATCGCATGGATAAAGACATCCGGTTTACCGAATCCGCCTGCCTTGGTAATCACATGCAGATCATCAATCCCGATAAACTTGGAGATCGGCACGCCGATTTCAAGCTCATCCAGCAGCTCGAAGCCGCTAATATTCCATTTCAGACAGATTTGTTTAGCTGTATCGCCGCCGGTCATGGATACCCCTTTGAAAAGTCCCTCTTCCAGAAGTCTGGCACAGATCTCACCCATCGCAAGTACAATTTCATTGCTGACTTCCGTGTGATTGAGACCGCGAATTTCGCCCGTTGCCCGTGCCAGTTCAATATCCACCTGTTCAGCGGTGGAGTAGAGGACAACATCTTGTCCTTCCAGGGCTTTGTCTCGGACCTCGTTATAGACACGTTCCATCTCTTCCGCGCGGTCTGCGGTTGCGGATACCGCTTTGAAAGAATGGAAGGAGATTGAAGCTACGCGGGAATTGCGCATCAAGCGATGCAGCTGCTCGCGGGAGTTTTTGTTCACGCTGCCGACCACTGTTAAGATTGGACCGGAATTCTCCGGGATATCAAGTGACGCAGCCCTGGATTCCAACTCGTAATGTGCGGGGAGGTAATTGGCAATGCCCGCCGAACCTGCCCAAGTAAAGGTATACTCCAACTCGCGAGTCATCTGCAGAATCAGTTCCAGATGTCTTTCTTCGGTGGAGTCCACCATTACATACGGGATGTTATTTGTTTTCAAATGTTCTAGCTTGGTGCGAATATGATTCTGCCCAGCTTCCAGATCGGCGACGGTGATCTCGCCAACTTCGTACTTGGTCTGTTGTTTCAACAAGTCGGGAAGGTAGGAAATCGTTACAGGTGTCTTCGGATCATGGGCAATTTCAGTATCTGCCAGCGGAACGCCGTTCAGGTAATGAATTCCTTCCAATATCGTCCGGTTATTTTTTGGATAACCCGGGGCAATCATCATAAAGTCCGGCTTTACGACATCATATACAGCATCAATCTCGATGCCGATATTGCCACGCATGGTGGAGTCCATTTTTTTGAAAATCGTCTCATATCCGTTGTTCGTCAGCAATTCAGCAGCCCGATATACACGGTCATACGCTTCCTGCGAGGATATGGAACGACTATCTGTATCAAAGACGACGGCATCGTAACGTGTAAGAGGGCTTTCATCCATATTAAAAAGAACACTGGTCTTCAAGCCATGACGGGCAAGCTGCACCCCGCTGTCATTGGCACCGGTCAAATCATCTGCAATAATGGCTAATTTCATGCAGTCATCCCTCCTTGTAAGCACAATTTAATAAAAAGTCCGTTCAGATCATCCATTAAGCACAGATTAAGCAAATTAAATCAGGTGATACCCATTTATGTGGTTGGTCGTTGATTGTATTTCTCAACTCCACCTGATTTCTCCAGTCGTTTGGAGAGGAACCCGATGAAGATGGGCAACAGGATGGCTGTTGTTACAACGCTCGCTGCAATTTGCACAGTAGCAATCTCGGCAATCGGGCCAAATGAAGCATTAGCAGCCACGATGGCAGCAGGTGTACCTACGGCATTCCCGGCAGTTGAACCTTCGGAAGCACCAACGATGGGATTCCAGCCGATGGCTTTAAAGAGCAGGAAACCAATTCCGCCCGTTAATAACACGGTTAACACACCCAGTAAAATTCCGCTAAGACCACCTTGAATGATGGAGGAGAAGCTAATGTTCATACCCAGAGCAAATGCAAAGAACGGAACAAGTTTGTCACTGCCTTTATGCAGCCATTCCGCCAGATTGCGGTCCAGATTACCAATAATGACACCAACGATGAGCGGAAGCAATACTGCGACAAAGGCCATAGGGGAAAACATACCGTTCGCAAAACCCATCGCACCAAAGACGGAGAGCGCTACCATGGTCAGGAAAGGACCATCACTGAGTGCCAGGAAAGGGTAGGCTGCTTTGTCATCTTCTTTCCCGTATTGACCGGCGAGAGCAATGTACAAACCGCCGTTGGAGTTAGTCATCGCAGCAATAATGGCAAGCGGGGCAAGGCCGAGAAATAACCCGTTTGAATCCGCGAACAAAATAGCGATAAAACCAAGGGCTGCACCAATCACCCATTTGAACGTAAGCAAGGTCAAACCTTTGCCGACAGAAGAACCTGCTGTTTTAAACGTAATCTGTGTACCCGCAATCAATAGGAACAGCGCGATCAAGGTACTGGAACTGTTAACGAAGAGAGCTTCCGTGAATCCACCAATGCGCAAGGCATTCGGGAAGAATGTATTAATGGTTGCACCGAGTAACAGGGGAACGACCATCATACCGCCAGGGATGCGATCTAAAGTTGCTTTAATGTTCATAGTAGTAGCTCCTTATGAAGTAATCGTTTTTATGAAGCGCTTGCAGGGATTATGTTATCTCATATCGTTTAATATAGCAACAATAATTTATTGTAAATTTTAAATACTCGGTTAACTGTTTAAAAATGCAACACATAAAAGCGATAAAAAAGACGTAAACTTAAAGTTAATCTTTAAGTTTACGCCATAATGTGGCCCGGTTAATCCCAAGGCGCTCTGCGGCCTTCGATTGATTATTATTTTCCTCCTGAAGCACGAACTGAATAACTTCTTTCTCAATCTCCTTCAGCGTACCGTTCAACTTCATTGGGCTTGAAGAAGGTTGCTGATCCAGCAAGCGGGACAAGGTAGCCGTGGTGATGACATAATCCTGTTCATTGAGTGCAGCCTGCTTGATCAGATGCTTCAACTGGTTGACGTTCATATTCGTGATCTGATCCCGGATCAGCTGTAGTGCATCTTCTTTTATCCTCACCGCAGTAGTTCCGTATTTCTGGTAGTAATCCGTAAGGAAATGCTGCATCAGTGGAGCCAGATCCTCCGGTCTATCCGCAAGATTTGGCATCATGATTGTATTAAGCTCCAGATCGAGTGACCACTGCGGGTTCAATATCTGTTCCCCGAGTATAAACACCCCAATCTGGCTTTGAAGGCAGTTTTGGATAAAGGAGAGCAACTCCGAATCTTCCATACGTGCTTCCATATGATTAATCTCTACATTTCGAACCTTGGCGAGTGGTATCTTGTGCAAATGACCAGGCGGAACTTGCGTGAGATCGATCTGTAACAGCAGTCCGCCACTGGAGTACATTTGATGAATGTGTTTGACCAGAAAAGATTTACCGGAATCCGCTTCACCCCGCAGATAGATCGGTTCATGATTCTCGTAGAGTGCCCGAATGTTCTTCAATACCGCCTGCATGGCAGGGGATTCGGCAACAATGGGCTCCATCGATGCATCCGTAAAAGTTGTTATGCCGAATTGTGCAAAGGCATAGGGTTGTCCTTTTTCCAGCATATATACCTTGTAGCTCTTGTTGTTCAGAGTTGTTTCATAGGCGTTGACCGTGAGCTGGTAATCGTCCACCATGAACACATTTTGGATTTGGGATTGATGGAATTCCAGGCTGGTGTTGGTCAGATATATGTGATTATCGGTCAGTGGATTTTTCTCAAAATCGGTCAGGTTCTCGAACACCACTTCATTCCGTTCATTTAAAATAAGCAAATTCGGATGTTCCTGTGTAACCAGGTCATTCAGGATAATCGATATCGCATGATTTTTGCTCAAATAACGGTAGACCAACTGTGCATCCTCCATCGCTCTAAGGATGGATTCCTGGCCGGATTGGATCAACAATCCCTCCAGACCATAGGTCTTCGCGGTATTGACGGTGATTACATCTCCGACAATCTGACGGTACCCGGAAGCTTTCAACTCCAGGAGCAATCGAGCTACATCTTCCGAGCTATGTATGGTATAGACCTTGAGGGGCAGATCCATCAGATCAATAATGGATTGTGCACCAGAGGTGATGTTGGAGAAGCCAACGATGGCTGTCTGGCCGTTAAACTGGCTTGCCAGTGTAAGTGAACGAATCATATCATAGCCCGATAACTGCACATCAATGACGGGAATAGTCACTGCTTTCTTAATCAATTGAGCCGTTCCACCGCGGCTGATGATAATCTCTGCACCGTTTTTCTCAGCTTGAGTTGCTAATTCCACACCGTTTGCCAAATCGCCCACGTCCGTCTGAATGGCTAACTGGGGAAAGCGAGGAATGCACTCTTGTATGATAGGAATCATCGATTCGTAGGGAGCGATAAAGTGAACTCGTGTACGCATAATTTTCCTGCCTTTTATAGAAATCATTGATCCCCTTATTATAGCCAACTTGCGGAGGAATGGCACCTTTGGGGGGGAGCAACACGCTCATGTCTGCAGAATGCCTGCGTGGTATGTCACCATAACTCTTCGAGAAGAATGTGATGAAGTGCACTGAACCGAACCGTCATCTATTTCAAAATTAATGGATAATTGCACATGTTAAGTGCGGAGAAGTGAGGAGATTTCATATGGGAGACATTCATAATGTGGCTGAGCCAGATCACATCATTAAAGATATTGTTGGAAAGTTCCCGTGCAGGGCGCTGTGGAGTGAGGGCCGTCCATGTCTGGAGTATCAGAGGGAAGAGGATGTGGCGTTAATAACCGAGTACGTCCGTACAGTGTACAACGTTGAGCTATTGGATGTGTTTTTCACAGCGGTGGAGAGCCTTCCGGTGGAGCCATAGATTTAGGTAATGATTTAATAGAGCGCGATGAGAAAAGGATTAAATCTCATATAACTTCCAAAGTACGTGGTAAAATAAACAGAAGTGTACATCATGTTGGAGGGGAACCAATGAGAATTCTATTGAAGAGATTGGGGTATGGTGCCTTGGCAATATTGGGTGTCATGCTATTGTTCATTGTAATTAGTTTCACGAATCATACGATTAAACTCAAGAGTGAGTTGACTATTCTGTCGCCGCCAGGTGCAATGGTTAACGTGAATAATCACCAAATGCATGTCTATACAGAAGGTTCTGGGGCACAGACGCTAGTCTTTCTTTCAGGTGGGGGTACATCCGCTCCTGTATTGGATTTCAAGGCACTCTACTCCAGATTATCGGAACAATACAAAATTGCTGTAGTGGAGAAGGCAGGGTACGGCTTCAGTGAAACGGCCAAGGTGTCCCGCGATATCGATACGATATTGGAAGAAACCAGAACAGCACTGACTTTAGCAGGCCAGAGTCCACCGTATGTGTTGTTTCCACATTCCATGTCAGGTGTTGAAGCACTATATTGGGCACAACGGTATCCTAACGAAGTGAAGGCGATCATTGGATTAGACCCTGCCATTCCAGAAATATATGAAGCATACCCTTTGCCTTCGGGAGGCATGATGAGTCTGACAGGTTTGGGAGCCCACATGGGGATTACACGCTTTTTTCCCGGGATTGTAGATTCATCGGCTGCGATTAAGGAGAATCGATTGTCTCCTCATGAAGTGGAACTTTATCGGGCGTTGTTCTATAAGAACACGCAAACATCAAATATGAATGATGAAGTCAAAATGATTAAACAGAATGCAGCAAAAGTTGCCACACAGGGGATTCCGGATGTGCCGATGTATTTTTTCATATCTAATGGTGAAGAGTTACCGATTGAGAATTGGCAAACGTACCTAATACGTTATATCGAGTCTGTGAAGATGGGACAATATCAGATTTTAGATGGCGGTCATTACATACATAATACGGATCCAGATCGGATTGCAGAGGAAAGTGTGCTGTTCATTAAAGGACTGTGAACTAGGAAGAAAGTTACTGAGAATTAGGAGAGGATTTTTCGATTATAAGGCGACACTATAGGTGTTCGTCTTTTCTTTTATTACTCCATAATTAACCGACTTTGGAAAGGAGAGGCTCCACTTGCCATCGTGAAATGTGAAACGTATGTGGGCGTATTCATGTATTATAGTATACATATGAATTTTCGGAGGAGGAACAAGTAATGGGAATCTTATCGAGGTTTAGAGACGTGATGAAGGCGAATATTAACCACATGTTGTCTCGGGCGGAAGACCCGGAGAAGAGCGTGAATGAGTACATGCGCAGCTTGAATAGCGATCTGGGTCAGGTAAAAGCGGAGACGGCAGCGGTGCTGTCAGATGAGAGCCGGGCGAAGCGAGCATTCGATGAGTGCAGCGCCGAGGTCAAGAAATTGCAACGGTATGCGGAGAAATCAGCGGAGTCGGGAGACAAAGACAAGGCCCGTGGTTTTCTGGAGAAGAAAGTGAAGCTGGCTGACAAACTGAACGAATTACAGGCGGCTTATGAACGGGCTTCCGCCAAAGCGAAGATGATGAAGCATATGAATGATAAATTGGTTGCAGATCTGGGGCAACTGGAAGCACGGCATGCAGAACTGAAAGGTCGCATGGCAGATGCGAAGGCACAGCAACAGGCCAATGAACGGAGTGCATCTGCGGGCAGAACTGATGCTGCATTGAAGGCAATGGAAGACAAGACGAATCAGGCGTTGAATGAAGCAGCGGCTTTGGCAGAACTTCGCGCTGGAGCACAGGAAGATGATTTGGACGAATTAATTGCCCAATTGGAGAGGGACATGAACGCGGATGCGGGTAATAATGAAAATGCGTCGCCAAGTGCAGAGGAAGAACTCGCAGCGATTCAGGAGAAGTTGAAGAAGTGAGTTTAACTTGTACACTACAACGTAGAGGGCAGAAATAAGCTGAAGAAGCGGAGCTACAAGCTCTCTGAAAGAAAGCTGCATCGGAAGCAAACACTTTGCCTTTAAGAGCGATCGGAAGGTTGTTCTGCCAGCGACGTTATACAGTGTCAATTAGAATCATATTTCGTTAACATTGAGGTGAGCAGATGCCGGTTATTGAATATAAATGTCCGAACTGTGGCAGTGGCATGATCTTTGACAGTGTGTCAGGTGTATTATCCTGTCCAAGCTGCGGCCGTCAGGACAACATAGAGCAGATCCCAGATCCCTTGAAGAGACAAGTGTTCACGGAGAATGAGGTCAAGGAATACCACTGCAATAGCTGCGGAGCTGACATCGTGACGGAGCCGGAGACCAGTGCGACGACATGCAGTTTCTGCGGTGCAGCAGTTGTGCTGAGTGATCGGTTGACGGGCAATCTGGCCCCCGCAATGGTGATTCCCTTTTCTATTAATAAGGAGCAAGCCAAGCAGGCATTCAAAAAATGGTGCAGAAATGGCCTGTTAACGCCAAGTGGCTTCATGTCCGCCGATCGGATTCAGAGCATTACCGGCCTGTACGTGCCGTTCTGGTTGTACGAGTTACATAACAAAATCGAAGTGCATGGTCGTGGCACCAAGGTCAGATCCTACACCCAGGGCGACTACCATTACACGGAAACACAGCATTTCGATATATACCGCAGAATTCGGCTGAATTACGTGAATCTACCCATTGATGCATCGGAGAAAATGAAGGATGAACTGATGGATAAGCTGGAGCCTTTTCCATATAATCAGCTGAAATTGTTCAAGACCCCGTATCTGGCGGGGTATATTGCGGAAAAATACAGTTATACAGACGAGGAACTTTTCCCACGGGCCAAGGATAAGACAAGATCGTACATCGATTCTTATATCGCTTCAACCGTATCCGGTTATAGCAGTGTGAGCTACACGGACAAACAGATTGATACCACACTCAAAAATGCGGATTATGTGCTGCTCCCGGTATGGATGGTCAACTATGACTATAATCGTGCACAGTACACGTTTGCCATGAATGGTCAGACAGGTAAGGTGGTCGGCAAACCGCCGATCAGCAAAGCCAAAGTGGCTGGATGGTTCGCAGGGGTATCTGCGGTCTCGTTGTTGTCACTGAAGCTGGTTTCCTGGATGATGGGAGGTGGATTCTTATGAGAAAAAGAACCCCTCTAGCCGTGATGGCTACGCTCATTTTACTTATGATCACCCTTGTTGCTCCTTTGATTCCCATGTCATCGGCATCCGCAGCGGAAAGCAAAAATCTCATCTACGATGAGGCCAACCTGCTGAGTGAGCAGGAGAAAAGTGAATTGAATGCACTTGCGAATCAGTATGGTGCCGAACGGCAGACAGACTTTATTATTTTGACAACAAATAATGTTGAGAATCAGGATGTTATACTCTTAACTGAAGATTTTTATGATGAGCAGGGGCTAGGATACGATAAAGAACATGGTAATGCTGTCATATTGACGATGGACATGAATAATCGCGAAGTGTATCTGGCTGGATTTTATAAGGCAAAAGAATATCTGAGCGATCAGCGGCTTGATTCTATCCGTTCCCGAATTACCTCTGAATTGTCCAGTGGGAATTATAAACTCGCATTTGAGAAATATATTGAACTCTCTTACAAATATATGGGGTATGAACCCGGTGTGAATCCAAACAATATTTTGTTCAACGGCTGGTTTCAGTTAGGAGTATCGGTGGTTCTTGGGGGTATTGTTGTTGGTATTATGACCTATCGTTCCGGGGGACGTGTCACGGTCAATCGTGCGACTTATGAGGATTCAAGCAATTCCAGTGTAATTGATCGTCAGGATCGCTACATCCGTACAACTGTAACCAAGCGCAAGATCGAGAAGAACAATAACAATGGTGGCGGAGGAGGAGGCGGCGGTACCTCCCGAGGCGGTCACTCACACAGTGGAAGTAGAGGTTCGTTCTAGTCACTACTGAGTATACGGATTTTCTAATTAGAAGGGATGGGAATTAGTATGGGATTTTTCAGAAATCAGTTTTCGAATGTAGTGGAATGGGAAGAGTTCAGAGATGACATGATATTTTGGAAGTGGAGCAACCGGGAGATCAAGAAGGGGAGTAAACTGATCATCCGTTCGGGTCAAGACGCCATTTTCCTGAATAACGGTAAAGTGGAGGGGATTTTCGAGGACGAAGGATCGTTTAATATCGATTCTGAGATTATTCCATTCCTTTCTACATTAAAAGGATTCAAATTCGGATTCAACAGCGGCATGCGGGTCGAGGTATTGTTTGTAAACACAAAAGAGTTCACCGTGCGCTGGGGCACACAAAGTCCGGTGTTGATTCCAACACCACAGCTCCCGGGAGGAATGCCGATTCGGGCCAACGGCACATTTAATTTTAAAGTAAGTGATTATGTGACCCTGATTGATAAGATTGCAGGCATCAAACAGAGCTATCTGGTGGAGGATGTCAAAATCCGAATTACTTCCGTGCTGGATCAGCTTCTAATGAAGTGGATTAGCCGTGAAGGGAAGGATATGTTCAACCTGCAGGCCAATGCATCGGATATTGCCAAAGGTATTCAGGAAGATCTGGATATGCAGATGATGGACATCGGGATTGGGATTACCGGTTTTCAGGTGATGAGCTTCAATTATCCGAAAGAGATTCAGGATATGATTACGAAGACCGCTTCGCATGAGATGATTGGTAATCTGCAAAAGTATCAGCAGGTCAGCATGACAGACGGCATCGCATCCGGTAAAGTACAAGGCGGCGGCGCAGCTTCGGATATGGCGGGCATGATGATGGGCATGAACATGGCCAATGAAATGATGAAGAACATGAACCAGAACCAAGGCCAGAACCAGAACAATAATTCCAATTCGTCTCAGAATCAGAATGCCGACCAGAAGCCAGTGGGAAATAGCAACAGTGATTCAGGTAACTCTTCATCTACAGAAGGCAATAAGAAGCCAAACTTCTGCCCGAACTGTGGAGCCAAAAATGAAGGTGCCAACTTCTGTCCGAATTGTGGTCAGAAGCTGGGTTAATAAAATAAATACATGAAGGGCTAGTCCAGCAGTAGTTGAGATATTGCGGAGCTGGCCCTCTTTTGTTGTATAGTTAAAGCAACATGGCGTAGAGCAGAGGAGCAGGATCAATTATTTTAGTTTAGATAAAAGAGTTGACAACCGATCACAAATCATTTATCTTTAACTTAAGATATTTAATTTAAATATAAATAACAACCAAAACAAATATCTTTAATCCATTACACGAGGAGAGATCAAGATGATGATCCCAACATTGACCAGAATAAATGAACTTTCAAGAAAAGCCAAAGAGGGCGGATTGACGGAGATGGAGAAAGAGGAACAGGTTCGTCTTCGCCAGGAATATCTGCAAACTTTTCGCGGTTCGGTCAACGACATTCTGCTGAATGCAACCATCTATGATCCGAACGGCGATGACGTTACTCCTGATAAATTGAAACAAAAACAGGCCAATCAAAATAACGACTAGAATACAATTCGCTAGATCATATATCTTAATTTAAAGATAATACAAATTACTATAAATCAATCAACTAACTAAACTATCTCTAACACCTACTCAATTCAAAACATGCTTACCAAACCAAGGAGGAATTAATCATGACTATTCAAACAGCAGGTATTCACCATATTACAGCTTTCGCAGGAGATCCACAGGCCAACGTTGATTTTTATGCCGGAGTTCTGGGACTTCGTCTGGTGAAAAAAACAATCAACTTCGATGCACCTGATGTATATCATCTGTATTTTGGCGATGAACACGGAAGCCCAGGTACCATCATTACCTTCTTCCCATCCGCTGGATCACCACGGGGAAAAATTGGTGGAGGTCAGGTCGGCATCACTTCCTATGTCATTCCTCCTGGGTCGATTGGCTTCTGGCAGAATCGGCTGGAACAGTATAACATTGAGGTAACCAAAACAAGTCGTTTCAATGAAGACCTGCTTCAATTCGAAGATGGCGAAGGCCTGCGGCTTGAGCTTGTTGAACGGGAAGAGGGAGCAGCCAGCACTTGGGCACACGAAGGAATTCCAACAGATAAAGCGATCAAAGGCTTCGGCGGTGCTGTCCTGTTCAGTGTTAACCCGCAAAGAACGATGGATGCTCTTGAGAAAATCATGGGATTCGTTAGAGTGAGTGAAAATGAGGAGTATGCCCGTTTCCGGTCCAGCGGGGATATCGGTAATGTCGTAGATGTTCCGGTGACACGCATGGCTCTGGGTATGGGCGGCGCAGGAACCGTGCACCATATTGCATGGCGTGCCAAAGATGATGAGGAGCATGCACAGTGGAGTGAAGCTGTACGCGAGTATGGGTACCAACCAACTCCAGTTCGGGATCGTCAGTACTTTAACGCAATCTACTTCAGAGAAGCTGGCGGTATTCTGTTCGAAATTGCTACAGATCCTCCGGGCTTTGCCAAAGATGAACCTGCTGATTCGCTTGGACAAAAATTGATGCTGCCTGAGTGGTTCGAGAAATACCGCCCACAAATTGAGGACAATCTGCAACCAATCGTGGTAAGAACACTCGTACCTGCTACAGCTGCGAATTAATAAGAGTTCTATTACTATATAGGTTGAACTATCCATTTACACAATAACGGAGAGGACAGAAAAAAACTGAATTCAACTTATATAGCTGACGTTAGATTATGAGAAAAACCAAAGGAGCATGAAGGATGATGGAGAAAAAGGTTACCTGGCTGGAGCTGTTTTATGATTTGCTCTTCGTAGCAGCGGTCGCCAAAGCGGGTCATGTCCTGTTGCATGCCGAACACGGAGTAATTACGTTTGAATATCTAATGAAGTTTGTGCTTATTTTTATCCCTGTTTGGTGGGCATGGGTCGGTCAGACCTTGTTTATTAACCGCTATGGTCAAGACATCCTGATCCATAGAATATTTCTCATCCTTCAGCTCCTGTCCGTTATGGTTATGACGGCGAGTCTCTCTACCCATTTTGACCAATACTACCTGTCCTTCTTCATAGGATATATCGGTTCACGGGCGTTTACGGCCATTCAGTATCTGACGGCTCACAAGTCGAAAAGCGAGCATCAACAGCAAGCGGCCCGTTACTTGGGTATCTGTTTCCTCATTGGCATATTGATCTCATCAGGTTCGCTGTTTTTCGATTCCTGGCTGCGCTACGTGATTTTGTATGCGGGGATTGCCGTGGACATCGTACTTCCGTTGATCGGACGCAAAAATCTGGTAAAAGTACCGGTTCAGACCCATCACTTGTTGGAACGTTTTGCGCTCTTTACACTCATCCTGCTGGGTGAATCGGTAGTTAGTATTATCGCAGTGCTGCAAGCTGATCATTGGGATATGAAATCCATCTTGTTTGCTGCCTTTACGTCCATATTTGTCATTGCGATATGGTGGCAATACTTCGACAATGTGGAGAAAAAGGTCAGCAAAGAGATTCAGACTGCCGGGCAAGCGATCATATACGGCCATCTGTTCATCTACATCTCCATGAGCATGATCGCCGCGTCTATTCAGCTGTTGTACCAGAATCAGTTAAACTATGTGTTCATGCTGGGGTTTGTGTTTGGATCGGCGCTACTGTATTTCTTGTCGACCTCCCTTGTGTTCCATCGTTACAGACACGCACATCTACGACTCCGGCCACGTCATCTGGCGGTGATGGTAGGGCTGCTGGTGGCATTTGTCCTTGTTGACCTGATCTATCGGGTTCCGGGTTATGTCATCATGGGCGAAGAGATGTTATTCTTCCTGGTATATGCGAAACTTACAACTTGATATAGTGATCTAAAATGAAGAAAAGTCACGGACAACAGGCGTCCGTGGCTTTTTGTTATGCCATTAATCGTGGACAAGTTTTAATAATATAAATAAAGCACAAATCTAATTTAATTTCTTCTATAGAATCTGTTAATATGAGACTATGTACAAGTGAATCTACCAGATCATAGAATATCTTTTTTATAAAATGAGCGTAAGAAACAAACATGAAAACGGAGAGGGCAGAAATAACTTGAAGAAGCATACGCGTTCGCCTTTATCAACGGATTTCTCCCTTAGCAAAAGAGAATCAAGAAATCGGGGGATAAGAGTGATCGAAGGGTTGTTCTGTCATAGTAGTGGCCGAGTGTACGTTTTGTTAGTTCATTTTATATATAGCGATTCGTAGATATGGGGATGACAATCAGGAGGGAAATCATTGAGCACACATCAAATCGGAGTTCCATTGGAAGGGTTTGCAGAATTTAGTCGTACGGTTGCCGCAGAAGGAGCCGTTTTACTCAGAAATGAAGGCCAAGTGCTTCCACTTCGTGAAAACGAAAACGTTTCAGTTTTTGGTCGAATTCAAGTCAATTATTATCGCAGCGGCACGGGTTCAGGCGGTAGTGTTCATGTAGCCTACACAACGAATCTATTGGATGGTCTTCGCAGCAAAAAGAATATAACGGTCAATGAAGAGCTGGCAGCTGTCTATGAGAAGTGGATTGAGGAAAATCCATTCGATGATGGCGGAAAAGTATGGGCAGCCGAGCCATGGAATCAGAAAGAAATGCCTTTGACAGATGAACTGGTTGCACAGGCCAGAAGCAAGTCCAGCAAAGCAATTATCGTGATTGGACGTACAGCGGGAGAAGATCAGGATAATGCGGATGCGCCAGGAAGTTACCAACTAACAGAAGATGAGAAAGCGATGCTGAAACAAGTCACTTCGCAGTTCGAACACACAATTGTCGTGCTGAATGTCTCGAATATCATCGACATGAGCTGGTTAAATGAAACGTATCTACATCCGATCCAAGGCGTAATTTACTCTTGGCATGGTGGTATGGAGGGTGGCAATGCGATTGCTGATGTGCTGGCAGGCGACGTTACACCGAGTGGTAAACTAACAGATACGATTGCATATTCCATCGAAGATTACCCTTCGACCAGCAACTATGGCAATGAGTTCAAGAACCTGTATCAGGAAGATATCTATGTAGGTTATCGTTATTTCGAAACGTTTCGACCTGAGCGAGTACAATATGAATTCGGTTACGGCCTGTCTTATACGACGTTTTTGACCCAGCATGAAGAAGCGAAGTCAGTGTCCAAAGACGGCGAAACCTACATCGAAGTACGTGTGAATGTGACCAACTCAGGTACAACATATGCGGGCAAAGAGGTTGTACAGGTCTATTATGAAGCACCACAAGGCAAACTGGGACAACCGGTGAAGGCTTTGGTGGCTTTCGGCAAAACAGGATTGTTGCAGCCGGGCGAGTCAGAACTTCTGACGATCAGCTTCCCGATTCATGCCATGGCATCGTATGATGATGCGGGTGTTACAGGTCTTGCTTCCGCGTACGTATTGGAAGAAGGCACATACCGACTGCATGTAGGCACCAGCGTGAAACAAGTGCAACATATCAGCATCGATGGTCAGGATGGATATGTTATCGAATCCCTTCAATTGGTGGAGCAACTGCAAGAAGCGATGGCACCTACCGAAGACTTTACACGGATGAAGCCAGGTCTGCGCAAGGAAGATGGATCATATGAACTGACTTATGCTGAAGTGCCGAAGCGTAAAGTTTCCATGGCGAACCGGATTGAGCAGAATCTCCCGCAAACGCTGGAGCAGACGGGTAACCAGGGTTACAAGCTGAGTGACGTTAAGGCTGGCAAAGTGAGTCTGGAAGCCTTCATCGCTCAACTAAGTGATCAGGATCTGGCGGCAATTATCCGGGGCGAAGGCATGAGCAGCCCGCTCGTTACTTCCGGAACGGCATCCGCATTTGGTGGTGTCAGCGACAGCCTGTTTAACTACGGCATTCCGGTAGCATGTACGGCAGATGGTCCATCCGGTATTCGTATGGATAGTGGCGAGAAGGCAACACAGGTATCCATTGGTACGTTGCTTGCTGCGACATGGAACAAAGATCTCGTTGAAGAGTTGTATGTAATGGAAGGACAGGAACTGCTGAGAAATCAGGTGGATACCCTGCTCGGACCTGGACTCAATATCCGCCGGAGCCCGCTCAATGGCCGGAACTTTGAGTATTTCTCCGAAGATCCACTGATCTCGGGTGTATTTGCGGCAGCATGTACAAAAGGTATTATGAAGGGTGGTTCCAATGCCACACTGAAACACTTTGCCTGCAACAACCAGGAGAAACACCGTAGCAAAGTAGATGCCGTTGTCTCTGAGCGTGCACTGCGTGAAATTTACCTGAAAGGGTTCGAAATCGCTGTAAAAGAAGGCGGAGCGAACTCCATCATGACCTCCTACAACCCGGTTAACGGGCACTGGGCGGCATCCAATTACGACCTGAACACCACGATTTTGCGCGGAGAATGGAATTTTGAGGGTATCGTAATGACGGACTGGTGGGCCATTATGAATGATGTGACCGAAGGCGGAGAGGCTGATCGCAAATACACCAACTGGATGATCCGTGCCCAGAATGATCTCTACATGGTTGTACCGAACTACGGCGCAGAGATCAATGGCTGGGACGACAACACGATTGAATCTTTGGAAAATGGAACATTGACTCGTGGAGAGCTGCAACGCTCGGCGATTAATATCTGCAAGTTCATCATGAATGCACCGGTGTCCGGCAGAAAACATGAGATCGTGGAGAACGTCGCTTCGTTCCAAGCGAATGCCTCCCTATCTGCTGCACAAGCTCAGGCGCTGGTTGAGAACGCACAGGTAAAACCTGCGGTAGCTGAACCTGTCTACATGAAAGTGGACGAGGCAGGCCATTACCGGATTATCGTACAGATCATGTCCCCAGAGCCGGAACTCGCTCAAAGTGCATGTAACCTGCTCCTGAATGACCAGTTGGTGACTACCATCCAAACGAATGGTACGGAAGGCAAGTGGATCAGACAGAAACTTGTCAAAGTAGACCTTGAAGCAGGACTGTATGAATTGAAACTGGACTTCACGAAACCAGGCCTCCAGATTGACTGGATTGAATTCAAGCAGGTGTAGAAGATAATCGGAAATATCAGGTGATAACAGCAATCGAAAGGTTGTTCTGTCATCAAAAGTAGAATACGTTGGTATGACAAAGGACACTGTACGCGTGCGCGGGTGTCCTTTGTTGTAACACAGAATAGCTACTGTTATGATAGTGTTATGAGATTCGTAGTTCTGAACAATGGGGTCAGGGGTGTTGCGAAGAATGAGAAATTATAATTTTTTGAGTCCAATCCTGCTGGTTGTGGTGGCGCTGATTGTGAGAAGCCTAGTGACTAACCTGGGAGTTCTGTTCGGCTTATCACAAGAAGCAGCGAGTAATATTGCCATGATTGCCATGTTGATTGCTGCACTGATCATGTTTAATCGAATGACGAAGGCTCGGCGTAAAAAATAGAAAAAGCTCAGATAACCTAGAAGGTTATCTGAGATATGAAGACATCCTCCGGGTGTCTTTTTTTTGTATTGACGTTCTGATCCTAACGTTTTAGACTATTGCTAATAAATAATAACATTATAAATAACAAAACTAACAAAAATCAATCAGACAAGGTACTGATGTCCGTTGCACTCTCTATTTGCCAGCCCCATTCCGGTCACACAAAGGAGAATCCATTCATGAAGATCATTGCGGACAAACCATATATATTTCAGGAAGGTCAGCCTTTGCAGATTGCGATCTGGAAGCTGACCGTCGCCCATAGAGGACCGCAGGAGCACTGATGATGCGCTTTGTCGGTCCTTTATGTCATGGAGCAGTGTAGTGTACCAGTACGATGATGTGATATTCATGAATGCTGGAACGATCGGATGAGAAAGCAGGTTAAGCATTTCTGATGTGAGCACGTCTTATGATTAATATGGATGAAGGGAGCGATCCTTATGAAAAGACAGCCTGTATTGGAAGTCATCGCTGTGGATGCGGCAGATGCCAAGGCAGCTGAGGAGGGAGGAGCAGATCGGATTGAACTGGTGTCTGCGATGTCTGAAGGAGGGCTTACTCCCAGTTATAGCGTTATTGAGCATGTGGTGTCCCAAGTATCCATTCCGGTGTACGTCATGATTCGTCCTCATAGCCGCTCGTTCCGCTATAGCACAGATGACATCCACGTCATGACTCGGGATATACGCGTGGCGAGGGAACTTGGAGCTGCTGGCATCGTGATCGGTGCTCTTACAGAAGATACGGAAGTTGACCTCATAACCTTGCAATTATGTATGGCCGAAGCTCCGGGGTTGGGCGTTACATTTCATCGTGCAATTGATGTGAGCGCAAGCCCGGTAGCGGTGCTCAAGGCCATTAGCACATTGGGCACTGTGGAGCGAGCGCTTACATCGGGAGGGAAACGGACAGCGCCTGAAGCCATACTGGAACTGAAACAGCTTCAGGAACTAGGGCAAGCATTGAATATAACCGTTATGGCGGGGGCCGGGATCACTGTAGACGGGATACCGACTCTTGTAAAACAAACAGGTATCACAGAGATACATATGGGATCGGGCGTGCGGTACGAAGGCAGTTTCGAACAGCCCATTAATCCACAAATGGTCGCAGAAGCGAAGCATCAATTGTTACATGCCATTCAACCCTACGATTTGAAGGAGTGATACGCCATGAATCATGGATTGCAACCAGCCGATTGGATTAAGGCCGCAGCACAGGTCAGCCCATCCGAACGCCAATTGAGGTGGCAGGAGATGGAGTTCTATGCATTTATTCATTTTACGGTAAATACATTCACGGATCGCGAATGGGGAACTGGGGAGGAAGACCCGGCTATCTTCAATCCTTCTGGACTGAGCGCAGTGCAATGGGTGCATGCGTGCAAGGCTGCGGGGATGAATGGGCTGATTTTGACGTGCAAGCATCATGATGGATTTTGTTTGTGGCCAAGTCAGTATACAGAGCACACGGTTGCAGCCAGTCCGTGGAGGAACGGTGCGGGGGATTTGGTTCGGGAAGTCGCTGATGCCTGCCGTGAGGATGGATTGAAGTTTGGCGTGTACCTGTCTCCTTGGGATAGGCATGAAGCCTCCTACGGGGATTCGGAGAGGTATAACGAGTTTTTCCTCCAACAGTTACGCGAGCTGCTTACGAATTATGGCGACATCTTCTGTGTATGGTTCGATGGAGCGTGCGGAGAGGGACCTAATGGCAAAAGGCAGGTCTATGACTGGGATGCATACTACGCGCTTATTCGTGAACTTCAGCCTGAAGCTGTCATCTCGGTATGTGGTCCGGATGTTCGCTGGTGTGGCAATGAGGCGGGACACACACGGGAATCGGAATGGAGCGTTGTGCCAGCGCATATGCAGGATAATGAGAAGATTCAGGAGCAATCGCAGCAGGTGGATGATGGCGAGTTTGCCAGAAGGATAAACACGCAGGACAGTGATTTGGGGAGTCGAGAGATCATTAATTCCCAAGGTGACCCACTGATCTGGTACCCTGCCGAGGTGAATACCTCGATTCGCCCGGGATGGTTCTATCATGCCAGTGAAGATGATCAGGTCAAAACATTGGAAGAATTGCTTGCCGTCTATTACGGCGCAGTAGGGGGCAACGCCACCTTTTTACTCAATCTGCCACCGGATACGCGTGGTCTCATTCACGAACGTGATGTGGAGCGCCTACAGGAATTGGGAGATTCGTTGCGCACCATTTTTCAGGAAAATTTGGCCTTGCAGGCGCTGGTAAAAGCATCGGAGACGATGGATGAACAACATGCCATATCGGAAGTGCTGACGGAACGCCGGGAAACGTATTGGTGTCCTCACGAAGGAACGGAGCAGGCTTGGATCGAGCTGGATTTGCAGGAAGAAAGATCATTTGACCGGGTGGTGCTGATGGAACATATCCAGACAGGCCAACGGATTGAGCGTTTTACACTGGAGTCACTGAGGGCAGATGGTGGTTGGGAAGAGTTCTACAAGGGGACGGTGGTGGGGCATAAGCGAATTTGCTGTTTCCCACAGGTCACAGCGAGAAGGATGCGATTAACCATTCATGAATCCAGATGGTGCCCTACGTTGTCCGGGTTAGGCATATATCTGAGCGAACGGGGAGATGTGTAAAATGGCTCTGCTGACGTATAAAGGGTCTCAATTTATGTATGATGGCAAGCCTATTCGGATTATGTCGGGTGCCATCCATTATTTCAGAGTGGTCCCCGACTATTGGGAGGATCGGCTAATCAAGCTGAAAGCCTGCGGTTTCAATACGCTGGAAACGTATGTGCCATGGAATGTTCATGAGCCGCAGCCGGGCCAGTATTGTTTTGAAGGGATTGCTGATCTGGAGCGTTTTATTCGCATTGCAGGAGATGTGGGTCTGCATGTGATTGTTCGCCCAAGTCCTTATATATGTGCCGAGTGGGAGTTTGGCGGATTGCCCTCCTGGTTGCTCGCGGATGATGACATCCGTCTGCGGTGTAATGATACAAAATTTCTGGAGAATGTGGATCGTTATTATGATGTGCTTTTGCCCAAATTGAAACCCCTTCTTAGCACCAATGGCGGGCCGATCATCGCGATGCAGATTGAAAATGAGTACGGCAGCTTCGGGAATGACGCGAGTTACCTGCGATATTTACGTGATGGCATGGTGGAGCGCGGTATGGATGTGTTGTTATTTACTTCAGATGGACCGACAGACCACATGCTGCAAGCGGGATCAGTGCCAGGGCATCTGGCTACGGCTAATTTTGGATCAGGGACAGAGGGAGCGTTCAACAAGCTACGTGAATATCAGGCGGATGGACCTTTGATGTGCATGGAGTACTGGAACGGCTGGTTCGACCATTGGGGCGAGTCGCATCACACACGAGAAGCCGCAGATGTGGCTGGTGTGTTTGAGGAGATGCTCCGGGCAGGCGCTTCGGTTAACTTTTATATGTTCCACGGCGGAACGAACTTCGGATTTTACAACGGGGCGAACTGTCAGCAGAAGGATCAATACGAACCAACGATTACAAGTTACGACTACGATTCACTGCTTAGTGAATCCGGGGAGCCGACAGCAAAATTCCATGCGGTGCGTGATCTAATTGCTCGGTATAGCAATGAAGATCTGGGTGAGCTTGTGCTGCCAGAACCAAAGGAAACCATCGCCTATGGGCGAGTGGAGATGACTCAGCAGGCATCATTACTGGCGCAGATGGACCAGATATCAGTCCCGGTGCAGCGTACGAATCCGGAACCGATGGAGAAGCTGGGTCAGGCTTATGGCTTTATTGGTTATCAGACCCGGATATCCGGGCCCAGAGAGCGACAGGAACTGGTGGTTCAGGAGGTGCGCGACCGTGCGCTTGTGTTTGTGGATGGGCAATTTCAGGGCGTGCTCGAACGGGGAAATACAACATTATCGGTTTCCTTTGAAGTGCCGCCAGAGGGCGCACAACTATTGATCCTTGTTGAAAATATGGGGCGAATCAACTATGGCCCGTACCTGAGAGATCCGAAGGGGATTACGGAGGGGGTGCGGCATGGCTTTCAATTTTTATATGATTGGACGATTCACTGTCTTCCCTTAACGGATCTGTCGGGCTTGCAATTCAGCGATGTGATTAGCGAAGCAATTAACGAAGCACAGGGACCGACATTTTATCGAGGAGAGTTTGATATCAAGGATGTAAGAGATACTTTTCTTCGACTGGATAGCTGGACCAAAGGGATTGTATTTGTAAACGGATTCAACCTGGGGCGCTACTGGAATAAAGGACCGCAAAAAACGTTGTATGTACCAGCCCCGCTCCTTCATGAAGGTGAGAATGAAATCATGGTATTCGAACTACATCAGACGGATGATCAGGCCGTAACGTTCGTGGATACACCGGATTTGGGCTAGAAAAGGAAAAAAGTAGAGCCAAACGATTATTGGCAATTGTCGTGTCCGCCGGAAAAAGGTATACGTTGGGTATGGACATCGACTACAGGAGAGGATGAGGGGAAATGAAAGTTGGACTCAGCACCTACAGTCTTCAACAAGCACTGGATCGCAAAGAATTAACCGTGCCGGATGCCATTCGTTGGATCGCCGATCAGGGCGGGGAACATGTGGAGATTGTTCCGATGGGATTCAGTCTGATTGATAATCCGGAGTTGATTGATGAGATTAAAGCTGTGGCAAAAGAGGTCGGGATCGACATTTCTAATTATGCCATCGGCGCTAACTTTGCTGTGCAGGAGGACGCTGAAGCGTTGGAGCAAGAGATCCAAAATGTGATGCGACATGTGGATGTGGCTGCTGCGTTGGGAGTAAAGCTGATGCGTCATGACGTGGCTTTCCGCCCTGCACCAGAGGGAACCGTAGCACAGTTCGAGGTTGACCTACCCGTACTGGTGAAGGCCTGTCAGCGGATAGCTGATTATGCAGCGGATTTTGGAATTACAACAAGCGTGGAGAACCATGGGTACTATGTGCAGTCGAGTGAGCGAATTCAGCGTTTGCTACACGAAACAGCGCGGAGCAACTTCAAGACCACACTGGATGTCGGCAATTTCCTCTGTGTGGATGAAGATCCGGTGAGTGCCGTAAAAAATAATATTCCGTACGCGTCGATCGTGCACGCCAAAGACTTCTACTGGAGACCTTCCTACCGGAATCCCGGTGAAGGCTGGTTCCAAACCTCGCATGGCAATTACCTGCGTGGTGCCATTGTGGGCCAAGGCGATATCGACATGCCGGAGGTATTCCGTGTGTTGAAACAATCCGGGTATGACGGATATATCTCGGTTGAATTTGAAGGCATGGAGGATTGCAAAACCGCCTCACGCATTGCCATGGATAACGTCCGCCGCTTATGGGAAGAGGCATAGGGCTGCGTACTTGTTTTAAATGAAATATGACTTGTTACTTATGGCTCAAACAGAAAGTTAGTTCAGTCAGGAAAAGTAGTGGAGGGGGCGAGATCGATTCTGAAGAAACGAAGTTAAAAGCTTTCTGTAAGAAAGCTACTTCGTAAGCATTAACTTGCCTTTATCACCGGATTTCCCCTTTGGAATAAGGGGATTAAAGAAATCTGGGGATAAGAGCGATCGGAAGAACGATTCGCAACCGGAACGTCTACCCGCTGGACGTCAATTATTTTATTTATGGAGGAATCAGCACTATGTCCAAATTGAAAGTCGCCGTCATCGGTGCCGGATCCATATCCGATTGCCATTTGCAAGCCTATGCCAGTAACCCGGACGTTGAAATATACGCTATTTGCGACCTGAATGCAGAACGTGCCGCAGAAGTGGCGAAGCAATATAATGCACCTCATGTGTTTACCGATTACAAGGAATTGCTCGCACTGCCTGAGATTCATTCCGTCAGCATCTGCACATGGAACGACTCGCATGCCGAGATTAGCATTGCTGCTCTCGACGCGGGCAAAAATGTGCTATGTGAGAAACCACTCTGCCAAACGGTGGAGGATGCGCTCGAGGTAGAGAAGGCCGTTCATCGCAGCGGAAAGCTGCTGCAGGTCGGTTTTGTTCGCCGATATAGCGACAATGCACAGATTCTGAAGAAGTTTATCGACGAGGGTGAACTGGGCGAGATCTATTATGCCAAAGCCTCCAGTCTGCGTCGTCTGGGCAATCCAGGTGGCTGGTTCTCGGATATCAACCGCTCCGGCGGCGGCCCGCTGATTGATATCGGGGTGCATGTAATCGATATCTGCTGGTATCTGATGGGCAGACCGAAGGTGAAGTCCGTCTCCGCTAACGTGTCCAACCGGTTGGGGAACCGCTCCAACATTAACAATCTGTCGTTCTACAAAGCAGCGGACTATGATGCGAAGCAGAACACCGTTGAGGACATGGCGAATGCCCTGATTCGTTTCGAGAACGGAGCGAGCCTGCTCGTAGATGTCAGCTTTACACTTCATGCCAAAGCGGATGAGACCTCGGTCAAACTATATGGCGACAAAGGCGGTGCCGAGCTGGAGCCGGAGATTTCGATTATTGGCGAGAAATTCAACACTATCTTGAACATGACGCCACAGGTGGATTTCAAATCATTCGATTTTATGGGCTCATTCCGAAATGAAATCAACCATTTTATCGACAGCACACAAGGCCGCAAAGAAACCCTTAGCCCCGTCGAGGACGGCGTCGAAGTGATGAAAATGCTCTGCGCCATCTACGAATCAGCACGCCAAGGCCGCGAAATCACGCTGTAAAAGGAGCATTGCAATACGGAGATATTGACTACGCCCCCGAATAGTTACACGAACCGTTTACGCCAAAACGGAAGGTACAGAACCTATCCGAAGCAGCAAAGCTAAAAGCTTCGGAAGATCCTACTACATTAAAAGCGACAGGATTTACGATGTCCTTCTTAGTTGAATTGAACATTTACACGATAACGGAGAGGGCAGAAGAAATCTGAAGAAGCGGAGCGCTCGCCTTTATCCCCGGATTTTCCCTCTAGGGAAACAATCATAAAAATCTGGGGATAACAGCGATCGGAAGATTATTCTGACCGCGCAGTGGGCGAGTGTAAAGCTATGTATCCAACGTGAGACATCTAATCCAAAGGAGATGAATCAGATGAGCGAAGCCAAAGAAACCGTACTGGAGCAGGAAGAACAGATCGTGGAAGCTGGCGTGCACAATTTTAGCAAAGAGGAAGAGTGGATCAAACCGGAAGATCCACTGCTGAATGAGCGGCTGGAGTGGTTCAAGGACCAGAAGCTGGGGCTGATGATGCACTGGGGGCCGTATTCCCAGCTTGGTCTCGTGGAGTCCTGGGCACTGAGCGACGAGGATGGCGATTGGTCGCGCGATGACATCGACTGGACGGATGACATGGAAGATTTCAAACGGGAATATTTCGATCTGAACAAAACCTTCAATCCGATTCGCTTCCAGCCCGAGGAATGGGCACAGATGGCGGCAGACAACGGGTTCAAATACTTCCTGTTCACCACCAAACACCATGACGGTTTCTGCATGTGGGATACCAAGACGACGGATTACCGGATTACGGGCAAGGACACGCCTTTTCATACCCATAAGTATGCGGACATCTGTCGAGCGCTATTTGACGCTTTCCGGGCCAAAGGACTCGGCATCTCAGCGTACTTCTCCAAAGCGGACTGGCATACCCCGTATTACTGGGCACCGGGCATGGAACGTGGTCGTCATATGTGGCGCGGGCCCTCGTATGATCCCCATAAGTATCCGTGGCTGTGGGAGAAATTCGTAGAGTTCACACATGAGCAGATCATGGAGCTGCTGACGAATTACGGACGGATCGAATGTCTGTGGCTGGATGCCGGCTGGGTGCGCGAAGGTCGCCACGGTCAGGATATCAGGCTTGGTGAAGTCGTGGAACGGGCGCGTCAGACCACACAGCCGTGGCTTCTGTCCGCAGATCGCACCGTGGGTGGGCCGTATGAGAATATCGTTACCCCCGAGCAGACCATACCGGAACATCCGATGAACATTCCGTGGGAGAGCTGTATTACCGTGGGCAACTCCTTTGCTTTTGGATTCGATGATCAGTATAAAACGGGGAGACAGCTGGCACATATTCTACTCGAAGTCGTGTCCAAGGGGGGTAACCTGGCACTGAATATAGGACCGCAACCAGATGGCCGTCTGCCAAAAGGGGCAATTCGAGGCATCAAGGGCCTCGGTGAATGGCTGAGTACTCACGGAGAAGGTGTTTATGGAACCCGGATATGTGGGCCTTATTTTACGAAAGATTGGGCTTTCACGCAGAAAGAAGAGATCAACACCGTATATGCCTTCCGTATATACCGAAACGAGAATGAGACCGTACAACCACAGCTAATCATTCCTTATCTGGAAAAGGTAGAGCGGATCGAACTCATCGGTAGCGATGACGTACTTTCGTATCAGCAGACAGAAGAAGGACTTCTCGTGGAACTGCCACAATCCGCTACAACCAGTGCAGCACCCATCACACATACGTTCAGGCTGGTCACAAGCGCATAGAATGCCATGTCAATTCCGGGGGAGATATAACCACCTCCGGGATTTTTATATTCATACATAAGGGACACAATTCCCAATAGAAATGGCCTGAAATCCCTTGCCACATAAGGGTTTTTAGAATAAAGAGAAGTCGGAGAAAATTGCAAATTGATAAAAGATTACTGTACGAGGTACTATCAAATCAAGAAAGCGCTACCTGATATGAATGTTTACATCGTATTTGTTAAACAAGGAACTAGGAACAGAAAAAAGGATGTTTAAGGGATGTAAATGTAATGTATTATTACACTTGAGGTGTAGAAGGAGTGACGCAAATGAGTCGAGCTACGGAAAGCATACCCGCCAAGATGGAACTCCAGCAGAGGAAACATGTGGAGCCCAAGCGGCAGCATCCATTCATCAAAAGCCTCAAGAAGCACTGGGAGTTATACCTGCTCGTGCTGCCCCCGGTGTTGTACCTGTTGATCTTCAAGTACATTCCTATGGTGGGTGTCCAGATCGCCTTCAAGGACTTCAGTGTAGTCAAAGGAATCTGGGGAAGCCCGTGGGTCGGATTCAAACACTTTGAAGCCTTCTTCCAATCTCCAAATTTCTGGCTGCTGATCAAGAATACGATAGGTATCAGCTTTTATTCCTTAATTGCGGGTTTCCCCATTCCGATTCTGCTGGCCCTAGCGCTGAATGAGATTCGAACGGGTTACTTTAAGAAGACCGTACAGATGGTTACCTACGCTCCGCATTTTATCTCAACGGTTGTCATGGTATCCATTATCATTCTGATGCTCTCCCCGCATGTGGGCGTGGTAGACAAGCTGTTCACACTGCTCGGCTTCCCGATGACCAACTTCATGGGTATTCCAGAATACTTCAAATCGATATATGTCTGGTCAGGTGTCTGGCAGGGCATGGGATATTCATCAATCATATACATTGCCGCCCTTGCTGGTGTTGATCCATCTCTCTATGAAGCAGCAAAGATGGACGGCGCATCAAGGCTTCGAAAAATCTGGCACATCGACCTTCCAACACTCGTTCCAGTCACCGTCATCATGCTGATTCTAAGTCTGGGAAGCATTATGGGCGTGGGCTTCGAGAAAATATACTTGATGCAGAATCCGCTCAACACAAGCGCTTCGGAGGTCATCTCCACGTATGTGTACAAGGTCGGTCTGATCGGGGCGAATTTCAGCTTCTCCTCGGCAGTAGGGTTCTTCAACTCCATTATCAACCTGATCCTGCTGGTTATCGTCAACGGCATATCCCGCAAAGTATCCCAGAACAGCTTGTGGTAAAGGAGGAGCTTATCCATGTTCAACCTGATTAATCGTAACCGGATCAAGGACCCGCTCGGTGATCGCATTTTCATGACATTCAACTATATCTTTCTGTTCGCCATACTGCTAACGGTGTTTTACCCGCTCTTGTATATCATCAGTTCTTCGTTTAGCTCTTCACGAGCCGTGACCTCCGGTCAGGTGTGGCTGTTCCCGGTCGATTTTAATATCAAGGCGTACATCTCCATTTTCAAAAGCCAACAGCTTATGCTCGGTTTCTATAACACGATCATCTACACCGTAGTAGGTACGTTCATTAACGTGGCACTGACCGTCATGCTGGCGTATCCCCTCTCACGCAAATCGTTCTACGGACGAGGGGTCATCATCGTTTTCATGATGATCACGATGTTCTTTGATGGCGGTCTGATTCCCACCTACCTGTTGATGAAGGACTTGCATCTGCTCGATACACGCTGGGCGATGTGGCTGCCCGGGGCGCTCGCGGTGTTCCAGGTCATCGTGGCGAGAACATTCTTCCAGTCTTCCATCCCGGAAGAGCTTGGAGAGGCCGCGGAAATGGACGGTTGTCGGGATATCCGATATCTGGTCAGTGTGGTTCTTCCCCTATCGAAGCCTATACTGGCAGTCATGACACTCATGTATGCCGTAGGTCACTGGAATGCGTACTTTGATGCACTGATCTACCTGCGTTCCGAGAAGTTGTTCCCTCTGCAATACGTGCTTCGCAATCTGCTTATCCTGAACGCGGCTGATCCGGCGATGCTCGCCAATACCAGCCAGCAGATGCGGGATCAAGGGTTCGAGCAGGTGTTGAAATATGCGCTGATCGTTGTTGCGAGTATCCCAATTCTAATCATGTATCCATTTGTACAGAAGCATTTTGTCAAAGGGGTCATGGTTGGTTCCCTCAAAGGTTAATCCTTGTGAATTAAGCCCGGTTGCCTCTTGAAAGGAGGTGGAGTGAACACGCCGGCTTCCGGGGTCGATTTTATATGCTTGCACTACAACCCAATCATTTGCCGTTATGAATAAAAAGGAGGAGTCAGATTGAGAAAATCTTGGATTTCGATGTTGTTTCTGGTCTTTGCTTCGATGGCTTTGTTGTCCGCATGCAGTTCATCCGAGGAATCGGGTGGTAGCGACGGTAGCGGTGAGAGCGGCGGTCCTGTCACAATGACCTTCTTTGCTCCGCAAGGCAAAGCGTCCATGGAAGAGAATGAATTTACCCAATTTATCGAAGACAAGTTCGACGTGACCCTGAAATGGGATCTGGCCCCAACAGACGCTTTGCAGGATCGCAGACAATTGCTGCTGGCTAGTGGTGATTATCCCGAAGTGTTTCTTCACGGCAAGTTCACCACCTCAGACCTTCAAACCTATGGAAAACAGGGCGTGTTTCTTCCGCTACAAGATCTAATTCAGAAGTATGGTCCGAATCTGACCAAGATTATGGAAGAGAAACCTTACTTCAAAGAAGCCATCACGGCACCGGATGGCAACATCTATGCGCTGCCGATCTTCAATGAATGTTACCACTGTACGTATGCACAGAAATACTGGATCAACACGGAGTGGCTCGATAATCTGGGTCTGAAAATGCCAACCACAACAGATGAACTGTATACCGTTCTGAAGGCGTTTAAGACACAAGATCCGAATGGTAACGGGAAAGCGGACGAGATTCCACTTACAGGTGCACCGAACAAGTATGTATGGAATGGCAACATTGATGCCTACCTGATGAATAGCTTTATCTACAATGATAACGACAAGTACCTGATCGTGAACGATGGCAAGGTGAGTTTTGCCGCCAATCAGGAAGGCTGGAAGAAAGGGCTGGAGTACATGAACAAGCTGTACGCAGATGGCCTGATTGATCCGGCTTCCTTTACACAGAACGATCAGGCCATCGGACAACTGGGCAACAAGGAAGGCGATGAAGTGGTCGGCTCCATTACGACGGCGCTGGTCAGCTATCTCGTGAATACCTATGACAAAGATATCACCCGTCACCAGCACTGGGAGATCGTTCCTCCATTAAAAGGACCGGATGGAGTGCAGACGACAGGCGCCACACAGAGCGTAGGTGAGTTTGAGTTTGCCATCACGAACAAAGCGACAGAAGCACAGCAGATTGCTGCCATCAAAATTGTCGACTACATGTTCAGTGAGGAAGGTGCGCTGTATGCGGAGTATGGTCCAACCGAAGGCAAGGGCTGGAAGAAGGCGGATGCCGATGAGAAAAACATCAATGGCGAGCCGGCTAAATACAGCTACTACAACCTGCCTGAGCGTGATCCGAACGTCGTTGTGAACGAGAGCTGGTCACAGATCGGAGCGCATGACTTGTCCAACACGTTCCGTAATCTGTTTGCAGAAGGACAGAATCCATTAGAAGCAGAGGGTTACGGTACACGTCTGGCTCAAGCAACCAATGTGTATGAACCTTATGCACCCAAAGAAGTGTACCCTGCGAACGTATTTATCCGTCCGGAGGATACGGAATCAGCTGCACAACTGACTACCGCGATCAAGGATTATGTGCAGACGAATATGGCACAGTTCATTATTGGCAGCAAGAGCATCGATAAGGAATGGGATTCGTATGTCAAAGGCTTCGAGGGCCTTGGACTGAGTAATTACCTTGAGATCTATCAGCGTGCCATTGAGAAGAATCAATAATTGTTGAAGGAATCAATATAGAGGCTGTCCCGTCTGTCACCCGTGACCGGGATGGTCTTCTCCTATGACAACCCCACGTCATCCAATATCATTTACTGAATATTTATGGGAAAATGAACAACCAACGCGAGTAATTGTGATTGTCATCATGCGTATAAACAGTTGTGGGGGGATCTCGGAGATGAACAACAATTGGTTTAGGCGTTTGCTGTTATCGTATCTGCCTGTTTTCTTTATTGTGACGACCATTCTATTCTTCATTTTCTTCCAAGTATTCAATGAACAGAATCGTAGAGAAGCACTCAAGGCCAATGAATTCCTGGCCTCACAGGTTACGCAATATCTGGACAACTCCCTGCGTTCCATCGACTTCAAGGTACTGCGTGAGATTTTGACCAACCCTAACTTGAAGAATTATTTCTCGGTATCTGGCAGCGAAGATGTGTATGCTGGCATTCAGGCGGTCCAGGTGGTTGATGAATTGAAAATAGAGTATCCACTGATTGATTCGATTTATCTCGTCCGGTATGGGGATGGCACGGTCTTCAGTAACGGGAAGGCTGTCCCGATTGAAGAGTTCCCGGATGCAGACTTTATTGCAGACAGCCGGTCAAGGGATGAACAGAAGTGGGCAGGAGCACGAGCGTTCCGGGCTTTTCCTTCGCAAGCAGCTGAGCAAGTGATTACGATTGTGCGAAGTGTAGGAAACGGCAAAGGACTTGTGGTCACGAACGTGGACCTGAGTACCTTAAGGAAATCCATCATGCAGATGTATGATCCGGAATTTACGTTCGTGAACATCTTCAACCGTTCGGGCGGCAATCTGTGGGATAGCAGCATGCCAGAAGGGGTTACAGCTTCCACTAAAACCACGTCGGGAGAAGTCTTCTCCGAATTTACGTCGAGCTATAGCGGTTGGAAGGTGCAGACAGGTCTCAATAATGGCAAAATCGTCAAATTGGCTCTGCAATTTTATAATATCTGGTTTGCCTTTGCGGTAGTGGTTGTGTTGATCGGGGTGGTGTGGGTGATCTACGTGACTCGCAGAAACTATAAGCCAATTCAGCAGATTGTCACGTTAATTCAGACCGTCTCCTCACAGAAGCAATCCGGACTGAACTATGGCAAGGAAAATGAGTTCCGATTCATCCATACGACGCTGGAACGCATGATTGATCAGACGAGGCAGTATCAGGAGGAGCATGAAGAGAATCTGATTTTGCAGAAAAAAATGTTCTTTCAGGAACTCTTGGAAGGCACACGAGACTTTACGGGCAGCGAGCTGACAGCAGAGATGAAGAAGTTCAAACTGCCTGAGTTGGAGCATCGTTGGGCCGTCATGATAGTCGAGATGGATCGGTATGATGCATTTGTGACAGAGTATCATCACCAGGACCAATCCCTCCTGAAATTCGTGTTATCCAGTATTCTGCAGGAGAGTGCACGTCATGAAGGAACAGAAGTATGGGCTGAATGGATCTCCGATCAGCGTCTGTACGCCATTCTCTGGATTCCGGAAATGGAACAGGCTGAGGAGACCGAACATCAATTGCTCACTGGTTATCTGGATAGAATCGATCAGTATCTGAACTTCACTGTGACCATCGGTGTTGGTCGGGTTGCCGTCGATATTCGGGGACTGAGAGCTTCATTGAAAGAGGCTGTGCACGCACTGGAGTACAAGGCTGTACTGGGGATGAATCGCATCATTCCCTGTAATGATGTGCCGAATTCGACCAATGATGTGTATGAGTTCCTGAAGACCATCTCATTGCTAGTACAGGCAATGCGCTTATCGGACGATGTTTGGGAAAAGCATTTTGAAAGGCTATTTGAACAGATTAGTGAGTCTGTCCTGTCCCGTCAGGAGATTATGAATACGATCCAATTGTTATTTCAACATTATAATCGGGAATTCGCTGAACTTCCACGAGAGTATCAGGAGTCGTGGGCATCGATATTCACTCCACTTCTTCCAAGGCTTGAGGGCTGGGAGACGTTAGACGATCTGCGTGAGCTGTGCTGGGAAGGATTCCGGGAACTGGCGCTGCAGATGCAGACGCTGCATTGTTCCCGAAAACACAGATCACATATTCTGGAGATTCGCAAATACATTGAAGAGCATTACAACAATCCCGATCTGTCACTGAACTACCTTAGTGATCTATTCGATATTAATCCGAAGTATCTGAGCAAGCTTTTCAAGGATGAGATTGGGGAGAAGTTTGTGGATCTGCTCATTAGTCATCGCATCGAAAAAGCCAAGCTGCTCATGCAGGAGACGGATAAGGCTATTCAGGAGATCAGTGAGGAAGTGGGATACACGAACTATAATTCCTTCAACCGGGCTTTCAAGAACGTGGTGGGTGTGGCACCAAGTGACTACCGCAAAGCCATGTGAGTGTACGCGCCTAACTAATTCCGAACGCATAAGGAGAATGTGCATATGGACTATAAAGATGCTTCGCTTCCCATTCAGGAGCGGGTTCAGGATCTGATCGGACGGATGACAACGGCAGAGAAGATTGGACAACTCATTCAGCCGATGGGATGGAAGACGTATGATAAAGCAGCTGATGGTACAGTACAGGTGACGGAAGAGTTCAAAGTGGACATGGAACAAGGTGGTGTCGGTTCTCTGTACGGTGTGCTTCGGGCCGATCCATGGACTGAAGTGACACTTGAGACGGGGCTGTCCCCACGGCAGGGAGCTGTCGCGACGAATGTCATTCAGCAGTATGCCATGGAGCATTCTCGGCTGGGCATTCCCATTTTGTTCGGAGAAGAGTGTTCCCATGGACATATGGCGATTGGAGCAACTGTGTTTCCCGTACCGTTAACAGTAGGCAGCACGTGGAACATGGAGTTATATCGCAGGATGTGTGAAGCTATCGCTGTGGAGACCCGGAGTCAGGGAGGAGCGGCAACCTACTCTCCAGTGCTTGATGTAGTGCGTGACCCGAGATGGGGGCGGACGGAGGAGTGTTTTGCCGAAGATCCCTACTTGATTGGTGAATTCGCAGTAGAAGCGATGAAGGGACTACAGGGTGATCGCCTCGATTCCAACCAGACGATAGTCGCGACACTCAAGCATTTTGCGGCTTATGGCAGCTCGGAGGGCGGGCGTAATGCAGCACCTGTGCATATGGGATTACGTGAATTGCATGAAATAGATCTGTTGCCGTACCAAAAAGCGGTAGAAGCCGGAGCATGCTCTGTCATGACCGCGTATAACGAGATTGATGGTGTACCTTGCACGTCCAGTACGTATCTGCTGAATGACCTTCTGCGTGAGCAGTGGGGTTTTGAAGGATTCGTGATTACTGATTTTGGCGCCATTCAGATGCTGGTCCATGGACATAACACCGCTGAGAACGGGGAGCAGGCCGTTGCACAGTCCCTTCAGGCAGGGGTAGATATGGAGATGTCCGGGTACATGTACCGCAAACATCTCGGTCAGGCGTTGGAGCAGGGGCTGATCGAAGAGAAGGATCTGGACTTGGCTGTGTGGCGGGTGTTGGAGATGAAATTCAGACTTGGGTTATTTGAAAAGCCTTTCGTTGATCCAGAGTTTGCAGAGCGGGTTATCGGATGTGAAGACCATACTCAGCTGGCGAGGGAAGTTGCACAAGAGGGAATTGTTTTACTGAAAAATGAAGGGGCTACCCTGCCACTCTCCAAAACAGGCACGAAGCTGGCCGTCATTGGTCCGAACGCGAACCATATCTATAACCAACTTGGGGACTATACCTCGCCACAACCGAGAGAGCAGATCGTCACCGTACTGGATGGCATTACGCGCAAGCTTGGCGCTGATTCGGGTCAGGTGCTGTACGCGCCTGGCTGCCGGATTAAAGGCGACTCCAGAGAGGGCTTTGCGCAAGCGCTGGCCTGTGCGGAACAGGCAGATGCCATTGTGATGGTGATGGGAGGGTCCAGTGCCCGCGATTTTGGCGAAGGTACGATAGACTTGCGGACAGGTGCGTCTGTGGTAACCGATGATCCATGGAACGACATGGAGTGCGGTGAGGGCATTGACCGGGCGTCCCTGAATCTCATGGGTGTTCAATTGGAGCTGGTGCAGGAGGTACATAAGCTGGGAAAACCGGTTATTGTGGTGTATATTAACGGCCGCCCGATTGCTGAACCTTGGATTGATGAGCATGTTCATGCCATTGTGGAAGCGTGGTACCCAGGACAGGAAGGCGGTAACGCAATTGCAGATATTCTGTTTGGCGATGTGAACCCATCGGGTCGCCTGACCGTGTCCATTCCCAAGCATGTTGGTCAACTCCCAGTCTACTATCATGCCAAACGCACTCGTGGCAAGCGGTATCTGGAGATGGATCTGGCGCCGCAGTATCCGTTCGGATATGGACTGAGCTATACCGAATTCAAATACGAGAATGTAAGGGTTATACCGGACGTAATCGGCCCGGAAGATGAAGCTCAGGTGATGGTTGAAGTCACGAATACCGGCGCGGTTGCGGGAAGCGAGGTTGTGCAGTTGTATATCACCGATGTATCGGCTTCGGTCACCCGGGCTGAAATGTCACTGAAAGGTTTTCGTAAAATCCATCTGGAGCCAGGACAGACCCAAACCGTTACGTTCCCTGTGCAAAAGGAACACCTCGCACTGGTCGACTCCCGTCTCCAGTCTGTCGTGGAACCGGGTGAATTCAGGCTCATGGTTGGCCGTAGTTCCACAGAATGGACTGCTTGCAGTCTGCAGATCCAGAAGGTGGGGGCGGAGGTATGATTCGAATTCAGCGATTCATCGAAGATCTGAAGCAGCGGCAATGGCTGGATACGATCGAGCTTCCAGCGTGGGAGATGCAGCGGGCCAAATATATCCGGCCAGGAGAATACGAGTACGAACAGGGATATGAACATAAAGATGAGCAGACAGACAAGGCCATGCCAAGCTTGAATCCGCTGAACAGCGTACACGGAACGACATATTTTCTGAGTAAACGTATGGAGATTCCGGACAGTTGGGAGGATCAAGCCGTTGGGTTGATCTTTGAAGCCGGAGGAGAAGGGCTGTTGAAGGTGAATGGCATACCTTATCACGGACTGGATCGAAATCACGGATTCGTACCTCTGCCAAGAAGTCGGGTAGGGAATACGCCGCAGTTGGAGATTGAACTCTACGATCCGATTCCAGAGCCGCATGATCCACTCAACCGACAAGCTGTTATTCAGCCGCCCATTCGGGGCATTCGAGCAGCATTGGTTCATGTGAACCAGCCACTCCAGAGCCTGATGTACAGCATTACGGTACTCGCTGAGTCACTCCGGGCATATACCGAGAAGGAGCCCAAGCGGATGGTACTTACTCAGGCCATTCATCAGGTGATGGATGAGATGTACAATGACCCAGACCAGTGGAGTGATGCAGCCTGGATACAGAACTTCGAACATGGATTAGCGCAGTCGGTACAGCAGGAAGACCCGGAGGAATATCGGAGTGGCTTCATGCATCTGGTCGGGCAATCTCATATTGATATTGCTTGGCTATGGCCTGTGCGTGAGACGGTGCGCAAGTCCAGTCGTACGTTCTCGACCATGTGTACGTTGATGGATACGTACCCGGATTTTGTATATTCCCAGAGCCAGCCGCAGTTGTATGCCTTCGTGAAGGATCATTACCCGGAGCTGTACGAGCGAGTAAAAGCCCGCATTGCCGAAGGCCGTTGGGAATTGGTTGGAGGCATGTGGGTGGAGCCGGACCTGAATATTCCGAGTGGCGAGTCATTGGTTCGACAGATTCTATATGGACAGAACTTTTATCAGGCGGAGTTTGGTAAACGCTCCAACATTGAGTGGCTACCCGATACATTCGGCTACTGTGCTTCCTTGCCGCAGATGCTGAAGCTCGCGGATATTCCTTATTTTATGACCACGAAGCTGAATTGGAATGATACCAATGCGTTTCCTTATGACCTCTTCGACTGGGTAGGCATTGATGGTACTTCGGTGCTCGCTTATCTGAATCATGGGGTGAATGAGCACACAAGGCCCAAAGATGTGGATGAACATTGGCAATCATACAAACAAAAGGGTGTGCACCCTGAGCAAATGTTGCTTTACGGACATGGCGATGGTGGTGGTGGCGTAACCGATGAGATGGTGGAGTTTGCGGAGCGGTCCCATTTTATGGTGGGACAGCCGATCAGCAAATTCAGCACAGCAGGCGCTTTTTTTGAAGACATATCGATTAATAAACCGACTTTGCCGAAATGGCACGGGGACTTGTACCTGGAGCTGCATCGCGGAACGTACACGACTCATGCGAGGAACAAACGTAGCAACCGAAAGGCAGAGGTATTGTATCGGGAAGCGGAGATCTGGGGGCAGTTTGCCGGAGCTTGCGCCGCACACAGGAAGAATGATCTGGATGAAGGCTGGAAGCTGATTATGCTCAACCAATTCCATGATATTATTCCGGGGACGTCGATTCCTGAAGTATACGTAACGTCTACCGAGGAGTACACGAAGGTATTTGCATTAGGTAGATCCGCACTGCGGGAAACGCTGGATACCCTTGCGGACAGGGTTACGACAGATGGAGTGGATGGTCTCCCCTACATTATATTCAACAGCCTCGGCTGGGAACGTGGAGAGAATATCACCATTACAGGAGATGCCCGCCTCGACGGATTGGCTGCATTCGGTCGTCAAGGGAGCCGTCTGGCCTGTGATCTTGAGCAAAAGGAAGACAAGTATACGCTGCTCGTGCATGTTCCATCGATTCCTGCCTTTGGGTACACAACTATATGGCTGCGCGAGGCACCGGATGTTATCCTTTCAGTAAGGGAAGAAGAATCCATCCCTTCTACATGGGACACCGAGTTCTATACCCTTGAGTTTAATGATTTGGGAGAGATCACCAGATGGTATGACAAAACAGTAGGACGCGACTGGCTGAAGCCCGGTGATCGGGCGAATGAGTGGCAGTTTTTCCACGACAAACCGACGTACTGGGATGCATGGGATATCGATCCACGATTTGAATCCCAGCGGGCAGGTGCAGTGCAATTGATCTCCAGAGAGGTTGTACAGCGCGGGGCTACGCGAGATGTACTGCGTTTTGTCTGGAAGTTGAATCAATCGGAGATCAGCCAGGATATCATTTTGCATCGCTACCAGCGGCGTGTTGATTTCCATACGAAAGTGAATTGGAATGAGAGTCATAAGCTGCTGAAGGTGGCCTTTCCGGTGGATCTGGTAGCAGCCAAAGCAACCTATGAGATTCCGTTTGGAGCGCTGGAGCGTCCAACTCATAACAACACCAGTTGGGAGCAGGCACAGTTCGAGGTCTGCGGACATCGTTGGGCGGATATCTCGGAGGGCAACAGCGGTGTGAGTTTGCTGAATGATTGCAAGTACGGCTATGACATCAAGGATCGGACGATACGTCTGTCCCTGCTTCGTGCCCCAAAATGGCCGGATGAACATGCCGATCAGGGCGATCATGAATTCACGTATTCATTCCTGCCCCATCAGGGGGATTGGCGACAAGCTGCCGTGGTTCGCCGGGCGATGGAGCTTAATCATCCGGTGGAGGTTGTGGCAGCGAGTCAGCATTCTGGTCCATTGCCAGCAGAACACGCTTGGGTTCAATTCCAGAGTGAACATGTCATTCTGGATGCAATTAAGGCTGCAGAAGATGGCTCGGGAACGGTACTACGTTTCTACGAATCATCAGGAAGTCGAGAAACGGTGCATGTTCAGTGGGCTGAAAAGGAAATCAAAGCGTCCATCATTAATCTGTTGGAGGATGAGATCCATCCGTTGGCTAGTGTGAATGGAGCATTCGAACTGACCTTTAAACCGTATGAGATCAAGTCGGTGAAACTTGTTGATATCAGTAAATGAGTCGATTCTTACATTTATATGAGAACGTAGAGTTACTCATTCAATCACGGGAGGTATGACATGAAATTAACGAACAAGATCGGTGTCATCGTGGATAGCTTTGGTGTAGGCGTACGGGAAGGGTTGAACAAAGCCAAAGACGTAGGTGCAGAAGGTGTGCAGATCTACGCCGTCAAGGGAGAGATGGACCCCGAAAATTTGTCGCCTGCGGCGCGCAAAGAGTTAAAGAGTTACATCGATTCTCTAGGTCTCGAAATTTCAGCATTGGTCGGCGATCTGGGTGGACATGGGTTTCAAGTCAAGGAAGATAATCCGTGGAAAGTAGAGAAGTCGAAGCGGATCGTGGATCTCGCTTTGGATCTGGGCACCAACATCGTCACAACACATATCGGTATTGTTCCACATGACCCTTCATCGGAAGTCTACGCTACACTTCACGCTGCTTGTGAGGAGCTGGGCCAATACGCCAAAAGCGTTGGTGCATACTTTGCTATTGAGACAGGACCGGAAACGGCTGCTGATTTGAAAGGATTTCTGGATACGCTGTCCACCAACGGAGTATCGGTGAATTTTGACCCGGCAAATATGGTGATGGTGACCGGAGATGATCCGGCGCGGGGCGTTCATCTGCTCAAGGATTACATCGTACATACCCATGTGAAGGATGGGGTGCGGCTGAAGGAAGTGGACCCAAGAGATGTCTACGGTGCAGTCGGTTATGCGCCTATGGATCACGATAAGATTGCCGAGATGGTCTCTTCCGGAACCTTCTTCCGTGAGGTGCCACTGGGCGAGGGTGGCGTTGATTTTGACGAATACTTTGCAGCTCTTCAGGAGATTGGGTACACCGGGTATCTGACGATTGAACGTGAGGTAGGCCATCAGCCGGAGCAGGATATTCGCAAGGCAGTTCAATTTATTCAACAATATCGATAGGGAGTTGAGCAGATGAAAGTGGGCCTGAGCACGTATAGTTTGTTGAACGATTTGAATTCGGGTGAGATGACGGTGCTGGATGTGATCGACTGGATTGCGGCGAACGGTGGCGAGCATATGGAGATGGTTCCTTACGGTTATACCGTGGAGGATAATCATGATCTGGCTGATGCGATTCGGGAACGGGCGGCATCTGCAGGTATTGAACTGTCCAACTACTCGATGCCAGCCAATTTTGTGCAGGAGACGGAAGAGGCGTTTGCTGAAGAGATGGCTCGGGTCAAAAGACATGTGGATGTCGTGCATCGGATGGGTGTAAAACATATGCGTCATGACGTAACGGCGTTTACCCTGCCGAAAGAGAAGATGACCATTGCCTGGTTCGAGGAACATCTGCCTCTGATGGTACGGGGAAGCCAGATTATTGCGGACTATGCCGCGCAGTTTGGTATCACCACAACCATTGAGAATCACGGCTTCAGCGTGCAGGCGAGTGACCGGGTGCAGCGTGTGCTGCATGCTGTAGATCGTCCGAATTTCAAAACAACACTCGATATTGGCAATTTCATGTGTGTGGATGAGAACCCGATCATCGGTGTCATGAAAAATCTGCCGTATGCTTCTCTGGTCCACTTCAAAGACTTCTACTTCCGTCCTTATGATGAGCATCCGGGTGAGGGTGAATGGTTTCTGACGGCCTACGGCAATTTTCTTCGTGGTGCCATCGTTGGACAAGGGGATATTCCAATCCGTAAAATTGTAAAGCTGATCAAAGATTCCGGTTACGATGGCAACATTACAGTGGAGTTCGAGGGCATGGAGGAATGCAAGTCGGCATCCAAGATTGCCATGGACAACCTGCGTCGCTTCTGGGAAGAAGCTTAAGAAAGCATTGCGAAGAAATGGATGAAGGGCCACTTTTCGAAGTGGCTCTTATAGTTGACCCCTAGGATTCTGGACTGTCCATCGGTCTAGGATTGTTTCAATGTAATGCATGGTTTCCGTTGTCATACCATACACACGAGCTGGCTGATCATCCGGCGGGGCGATATAATCCCAATATTTTTCTGCCAATTCTGCATTCCCTTGAAAAGCCCTTTCAGCATAATCATAGATTCGGATGGCCAGTAATCGTGAGGCTTCGGAATCGGCAGGTTCCATCTTGCATGTATGAATTTCTTTAAGAATATCGGCCCATTCCAGGGATAGTGAATTGTTCTGATTATTCAGGGGTAGCGATTCGATTTCTTCCGGTGTAAAAACATCTCGACGGGATCTGCCCGGAGGCTGATCCAGTTCACGGATGAAACCCATCATCTCATCTAGGTTGATTCTACCGGAGGCTCTGATGGCATATATGGTTGAAAAAAGAAGATGCTCGACCTTGCTTAATCTCTCCTGCTGTTCCTTGACAACGGCCATTTGTTGTTCCAACGTATGATTCCATAAAGTGAGGGTGCTCTCCGGCGCAGAGTGGGCAGCATCCTGATCGAGGAATTCTCCAATCTCATTTAATTTAAAATGCATTTTCTTCAGAATGGTAATCTGCTGAAGCCGCAAGATGTCTTTTTCACCATATAAGCGATACTGATTGTTCTCATTACGGGTCGGTCGCAGCAAACCCAGCTTCTCATAATAATGCAGTGTTCGTATAGATACTCCGGTATGTTTGGATAGTTGTCCGACGGTATACAACAGGCAGAACCCTCCCTCATGATTTCTGTATTCTCCACCAGCGCCATGAATTAAGTACCGCCAGAATGATCGCACCGACGAAGATCATCATCATATACAAAATAAATATTTCGACCAACCCGTTATCTTGCGTGGTATAGCTTAACAATGCAGGTCTATCACCTGGAATAACAACGAATCTGGCTACTTCCAGGTAAGCGATATGAAATCCGATGGAGGCCCATAAAGATCTGGTCAAACTGCGCAGAAGCTGTAACGTAGTACCATAGGTCAAGAGCAAGATCATGTAATCCAGGGTTATTTGGTTTCCGGCGTCCATACCGATGAGCTCTTGCAAAAGGCTGACGCTCATTGGAACCAGCAGAAAGAGTATGATTTGAGATACATAAGCGAAAAACACAGGAAGTCGCAGTCTAGAGCGCAATCCATCATATACCATGCCTCGCATGGACAGTTCCTCTGGCAAAGCTTCATACAAGAAAGCTATACAGCTATTGATTATGACAGCAATCAAGAACTCAGCTGAGAAGTGCCATTCCGTAATTGTAATCCAGCCGTTCATACTGGCTATCACCAAACCGGTGAAGGCCAGAGAAGTGGCAAATAATGCCCCGGAGAGCAAGTGAATTATGCTTTTTCCTGTCAGAGGAAGAAGAACGGACTTCATGTGGAAGCGTCTTCGAATGACGAATAGTACGGGGAAGACGATACTAATAATGACAACAGCCTGGGTGAGATGAACCATCCATTCAGCAGCACCAATAGTGCTGACAAGCTCCCCTGCGAGTGTAGCAAAAAACAGACCTAATGTCATCGTTAACCAACTCATTCCAATAATGGCTATACCACTGCTGCGTCGTTTCTTGGTTACATGTTCAGGTGACATACTCATGTTAATCCCCTCCTGCAGCCAGTATAAACCCTCCAGTTAACGTCAGGGTCAAGAAGGAAATGACTAACAGAATATGGTTCTGTGCAAGGATTAAGCTACAAGTAGCACAAGTATGGTATAATAGATACATTCAGCCTGATAATAACTGGCTATGGATAGGAGAGGTCGCTGATCTATGCAGGTATTCGAGGACTGGAATCAGAAAGTAAAGAGGACGTTTAATGCTACGAACCCAGAGGTAGTATTGACGGTATCGGAAGCTGGAAGTTTGCTCGGTTTGACCAAAGACCAGATGAAACTGTACGTGGACAAGAACAAACTAACGAAGGTCCCGATCATGAGAAGTGTTCACCGATACCTCTTATTGAAAAGTGAAATAGATAGCATCGTTCAAACGCGATAACTTTATAGGATTGAACACAACCATTTTACCGACAGGATTCGGGAGAGTGGTCTTTTTTTTTCTTGGAAAGGGGACAGAACGTGCTGAATAAACGAACGCCTGTATTAGTGAGAAAATATACGCTTGTCAAAGGACAACCTGTTCATATATACTCATGTCGCAAGTGGCGTGAATCGTATAATTACATGAGCCCAAGGAGATGAAGAACGCATGTCGATCAGCTTGAATGTGTATCTGGTTACAGACGGTAATGGACGTGAAGCGGTAGAATTTTATCAAAAGGCATTTGGAGCCGAAGTGCTCGCGCTTCAAACATTTGGCGACGGTCCATCTGACCCGAATCACCCCATCCCGCCCGAAGCGAAAGACCGTATTATGCATGCTTCTTTGCAGATTGGCAGTTCGGTATTAATGTTGTCTGATACGTTTCCAGGCATGCCGCACACTGTAGGTAACCATATTACGGTTACAGTGAACACGGATACGGCGGAAGAAGCCAAAGCGATTTTTAACCAACTGCAAGACGGCGGCGAAGTGAAAATGCCGATACAAGAGACGTTCTGGAGTCCAGCCTACGGTTCGGTTGTTGACAAGTTCGGTGTACAGTTTCAGATCAGTGCTACACCGGAACAAGCTTAAGAGCGTACTCTTCACTAAATGTAGCCTTCAAATGGAAAAACCTCCGCGATCTGCTTCAGGCAGTCTTGGAGGTTTTTTGCGGTGATTGTGAGATTAACCTTCCTTTTGAATCTTGGAAGGATTGTTGATTTTATAAGGAACCGGGTTACGTGTCAGCTTCTTCTTGATAATTTTCGCTTCAAACGTGATAACATCTCCCACTTCCAGTTCTTGTTTCTTAACCGTAGCACTGTGGCTCGACCAGGCTTCCCCAACATCGATGACGTCTGGCTCCGTGATGGTAACTGCTTCATAGATGATGACTTCATCGTCATTGTCAGAGAAGTGATTCGGTACGGTGGTGAACTCTTTGACAACGGCACTCATCTTCACTTTGCCTTCTGGCAGATCAATCTTGACGCTCTTAGCTTTGCTCGCTGTTTTGGCTTTGGGTTTGGCTTCACTGGCTGCCCCAGACTGAGGTCCAACATACTCTTCTACCAGCCCGTCCGGATCACCCTTCATCCCCGAGGAGAATTCATCTGTGTCCGTATCGTCCGAATCATCCAGATCCGGCGGAATTTCATCCGGGTTAACCAGGGCATCTGGAGTTGGCGTAACATCAGCAGCGACTGGTGCGACTGTATCCGAAGTTGCCGATTCTGTGCTTCGATCTGACCCGGCATTACTTATGCTTCTGGCGCTGTAACTGGACGCTTGCATTTCCTTCAGATACGACGGGTGAATACAATGCTTTTGTCCATTATCCAGTTGAATAACGGCTGCCATGTGATCGACATATCCAATGATGGTGCACGGCATGTTCAATCCGTTTCCTTTATAATAGAACGTTTTGAGTTTGGTCGCTTTACCCGAAAGCAGGCCCCACTCCTGACATTTCTCAATCAGCTCATCTTCGTTATCCAGCGCAATAAAATCCTGCGGTTCAATCATAAACGCGTATGTCATATGGAATTTCCGCCCTTCCAATCCATTCTTCATGTTCATCGTTTCCAAATTACAATCAGTGTATCACAAATGAGCATTTTGCATAAATCCAATCACTGAAATCTGTACCCGGAGATGAAGATTATCAAAGCCTGCTCGCAGAAGGCTATGCTATAATTTCATCAGAATATACGGTGGGAAGTTATAGCCCTGATATACATAGTCTAAGAAGGGAAGATCTGCATGAAGAAAAAAGTAAATCATCAAGCCGTATGGCTTGCTATAGGAACGGCTATGGGAGTCAGCATTGGTACGGCTACGCAGCAGCTTGGACTCGGGATTGCTTTTGGCGTGGCGCTTGGCATTGTGATTGGTTCGGTGGTTAGCAAACGTGCCGGGTCGGACTCGGAACATATGCTCAGCGAACATGTCCGTGAATTGCACAAACCCGGTGACTGGGAAGACGCGCTTCATCGCTCGCAGGATCATCCGGTGCTTATTCTGAAGCACAGCACAACTTGTCCGACGAGTGCGAGAGCGTACAGAGAGTTTATGGCGTTTGTAGGCACCAATGCATCAGATCCCAAACAACCCATGGATTACCGCATCGTCAAAGTGATTGAAAATCGTTCGCTATCCCGCTACATTGCGGAAGAGACCGAGGTTCATCATGAGTCACCACAGGTACTCCTGCTCGATCAGGGACAAGTCGCCAAACATACCTCCCATGGCAAAATCACGAAAAAGAGATTATTGCAGTGGGCACAGAATCCATTTGGATAAATAGTAAACCTTATAGACCCATTCTTTTCAGCCTATAGCTGAGGAGAGCGGGTCTTTTTACGCTTTTTTTACACCTGTGGAGGCATTTCTTTACCCCTTTTTTACAGCGTTTCGTATTACGATTTTACATGTAGCAGGTGCAGAGAACGGTAGAGAGAGGGAGGAAGGGCGCATGGTGAATGATGCCACGATGATTGGATTGGTTGTGCTGCTGTTTGCGGTGTTTTGGGGATTCGTGAAATTCTGCGAGAAGGCTTGAGGGTAGAGAGGGGGAAGCCAGATGATCGTCATCGGCATGATTGTGCTCGCACTGGTGATTTATCTCGGTTATGTGCTGGTGAAGCCGGAGAAATTCTAATGCTGGCGATGTGCGTAATACGGGAACAAGGGAACGTCGAATAGGGAGGAAATGCGGATATGGGTATCGGTGTAGTGCAAGTAGCAGTGACGCTACTGATCATCCTGCTGTTGGTTAAACCGGTGGGGAAATATGTAGTGAACGTGTTCGATGGACATCGAACGGGGCTGGATCGGGTTTTTGGCGGGCCGGAGCGACTGCTCTATCGAGTGATGGGAGTACGCGAGAACGAATCCATGGGGTGGAAAAAGTACCTTACGGCGGTTCTCCTCTCCAACTTCGTGATGTTGGTGTTAATGTTTCTGGTGCTGCGACTGCAAAAATATTTACCGCTCAATCCGGATGGGATCGGCAATATGCCAGCGGCGCAGGCATTTAATACGGCCGTATCCTTCATGACCAACACGAACTGGCAGTCGTATACGGGCGAGAATGCCCTGTCGTACCTGTCACAGATGCTGGCCGTGACGTTTCCGATGTTTACGTCGGCAGCGACGGGATTCGCAGTAGCCATTGCATTCATTCGCGGACTGGTAGGCCGCCGGGATGAACTGGGGAACTTTTACGTCGACCTTGTACGGTCGATTACACGTATTTTTTTACCGCTGAGTTTCATCGTGGCTCTGTTCCTCGTGTTCCAGGGTGTGCCTCAGACGCTCGCGGGAGCGGTGAATGCAACCACGCTGGAAGGCGCGCAGCAGACGATCACACGTGGACTGGTCGCTTCACTGGAGTCGATCAAACATATTGGAACGAATGGCGGTGGCTGGTTTGGAACCAATGCTGCACATCCATTCGAGAATCCGACGGCCCTGAGCAACTTGGTGCATATCGTCTGCATGATGCTGCTGCCAACGGCACTGGTATACGCCTCTGGCTTGATGGTCAATAACCGGAAGCAGGGTTGGGCATTGTTCGCGGCGATGAGTTTTCTTTTCCTTGTGATGTTGACCACCGTATTTGTCTCCGAATATCGAGGTGTACCCGCACTGGATGCAGTAGGTCTTCAAGGCAATATGGAGGGGAAAGAGGTCAGGTTCGGCATACCGGAGTCGGCCTTATTCACAGCGGTCACGACGGCGGCTACAACAGGATCGGTCAATAATATGCATGAGTCGCTCACTCCACTTGGAGGCATGGTATCACTGGCTCAGATGATGCTTAATAACGTGTTTGGTGGCAAAGGGGTCGGGCTGATCAACGGACTGTTGTATGTGATTCTGGCTGTGTTTATCTGTGGATTGATGGTGGGACGAACACCTGAGTTTCTGGGCAAAAAAATCGAGGGGAAAGAGGTGAAGCTCGCATCCATTGCGTTGCTCATTCATCCTTTGATTATTCTTGCGCCAACGGCACTCGCGCTTATGCGGCCTGAAGCCATTGCGTCCATCTCGAATGGGGGCATGCATGGTCTGACCGAGGTTCTCTATGCTTTTGCCTCAGGTGCAGCCAATAATGGATCGGCTTTTGCCGGACTAAATGCCAATACAGACTTTTACAACATTGCGATTGGTATCGTTATGCTGCTGGGAAGGTACGTTTCGATGATCGCCATGCTGGCCATAGCGGGTTCACTCGCTACGAAACGGGTTGTACCGGTAACTACAGGTACGCTGCGTACACACACGCCTTTATTTGCTGGCATCTTGGTCATGATGATCGTTGTTGTCGGCGCGCTTACGTTTTTCCCGTCGCTTGCTCTTGGACCGATTGCAGAGCATCTGGCGATGATTCAATGAGGGATATAACAGGGGAGCAACAGAGGAATTGGTGCAAGGACGTAACGTATGGAGGTGGCAGTGCACGATGAATGCAGTCGAACGAAAGAAGGAGCAGACGATGCAACACATGGATACAGAAATGTTCAGATCGAAGGGCAATGAGCCGGATAACAACCGCGGTAATATTCAACGTGATCCCGGATCGAAACGGTCGTTAAGCAAGGATATGATACTTCAGGCTTCACTGGATGCGTTCAAAAAGCTAAATCCGGTGGTCATGATCAAAAATCCGGTCATGTTTATTGTCGAGGTAGGTACATTCATTACGTTCTTATTATGCATTAATCCCGATCTTTTCACCGCATCCGAGGCTGGGCGCGGGTACAACATCGCCGTGTTTTTCATTTTGCTGTTCACGCTGCTGTTCGCTAACTTCGCGGAGGCACTTGCAGAAGGCAGAGGTAAGGCGCAGGCGGATACGTTACGCAAGACGAAGTCGGACACCCTAGCCAATCTGGTGCAGAAGGATGGAACAATCCGGCAAGTGTCTTCGACCCAGTTGAAAAAAGGTGATATGGTCCGCGTGGAAGTCGGTGAACTGATCCCGACGGACGGTGAAATTACGGAAGGCTTGGCCTCCATTGATGAATCGGCCATTACGGGAGAATCTGCACCGGTTATCAAGGAAGCAGGAGGCGATTTCTCCTCCGTTACCGGAGGTACACGTGTCGTGTCCGATTATATCGTCATGCGTGTTCAGACCGATCCGGGTGAGTCATTCCTTGACCGGATGATCTCTCTGGTTGAGGGTGCACAGCGCCAAAAAACACCCAATGAAATTGCGCTGACAACCCTGCTCGCCGTATTAACCCTGATCTTTCTGGTCGTCATTCTGACGATGGTCCCGATGGCGAATTACTTGGGTATTCGACTGGATCTGGCGACCCTAATCGCACTGCTCGTCTGTTTGATCCCAACCACAATTGGTGGTTTGCTGTCCGCCATTGGTATTGCCGGGATGGACCGTGTTACGCAGTTCAATGTACTGGCCATGTCGGGTAAAGCGGTGGAAGCGGCCGGGGATATCGATACGTTGATTTTGGACAAAACGGGGACGATCACATACGGAAACCGTATGGCATCTGAGTTTATTCCTGTTCAGGGCATAACTGCATCAGAGATGACGCAAGCTGCTTTACAGGCTTCTGTGCGGGATGAGACCCCGGAAGGACGTTCTGTTGTGGAATTGGCAGGCAAACAAGGTCAGAGCTGGTCTGAGACGGAGTATGCGAATGCGGAAAATGTGGAATTCACAGCAGAGACTCGGATGTCCGGTCTCAATCTGAGTAACGGTATGAAGATTCGTAAAGGTGCCGTGGATGCGATCAAACGTTATATTGCTTCCGAAGGAGGTCGCATACCCGATGATCTGGATGAGATTGCAAATCGTATTGCGAAGGCTGGAGGCACGCCGCTTGCTGTAGCCATCGATGAGCGAATCTACGGTGTGATCTATCTGAAAGATACCGTGAAGCCAGGGCTGAAAGAGAAGTTCGCCGAGATGCGCGCCATGGGCATCAAGACCATTATGTGTACAGGCGATAATCCGCTGACCGCAGCGACCATAGCGCTGGAAGCGGGCGTGGATGATTTTATTGCCGAAGCGAAGCCCGAGGACAAGATTGCGGCGATCAAAAAAGAGCAGCAGGAGGGCAAACTCGTCGCCATGACGGGCGATGGTACGAACGATGCTCCTGCTCTGGCGCAGGCCGATGTGGGCCTGGCGATGAATTCTGGCACCATGGCGGCCAAAGAAGCGGCCAACATGATTGACCTGGATTCCGACCCGACCAAGCTATTGTCGGTCGTCTCCATTGGCAAACAGTTGCTGATTACACGCGGCGCGCTCACAACCTTTTCGATATCCAATGATATTGCGAAGTATTTTGCCATCATTCCAGCCATGTTCATCCTCGCTATGCCGCAGCTTCAGGCACTAAATATTATGAATCTGGCTTCACCGCAGTCTGCGATCCTGTCGGCACTAATATTCAACGCTATTATTATTCCACTGCTCATTCCCATAGCGATGAAAGGGGTTAAGTACCGGGCGATGTCAGCCGAAAGACTGCTCGGGCGCAATGTGTTTATCTATGGCGTAGGCGGTGTGATTGTGCCTTTTATCGGGATTAAGCTGATTGACTTGGTTCTGTCGGGAATTCTTTAACGAGATAACAACGCTTATCAACATTATTCTTTTATCCTAATGAATTCAGGAAGTGATCTGTATGAACATGTTCTTGCCCGCTATTCGGTTATCCGTCGTACTTATGCTGATCTGCGGCCTAATCTACCCGCTCGTAACGACTGGCGTAGCCCAGCTTCTCTTTCCTGCGCAGGCGAATGGAAGTCTGATTACGCAAGATGAGAAAATCATCGGCTCGTCACTGCTGGCGCAGGAAATACAATCGCCGGGGCTGTTCCAGCCCCGGGCATCGAATGCCAGTTATGACCCAACGGCTTCAGCCGGTTCGAATCGCGCCGTAGCTTCAGAGGAGTATATCAGCGAGATGAAGGAAAAGATTGCTCAGCTTAGACAGGGAAACCCGGGACTGCAGCAGATCCCCGCTGATCTCGTGACGGGTTCAGGTTCGGGACTTGACCCGGATCTGTCTCCTGAAGCTGCTGAGGTGCAGATCCCGCGCATTAGCGAAGCTACGGGAATTAGTGAACAGCAGCTCATGCAAATTGTAAATGAGCATACGGAAGGCCGTCAGATGGGTATATTCGGGGAGCCGCGTGTGAATGTAACGGCTCTGAATCTGGCGCTGACAGCAGAACTGAAATAAAGGACGAATGTATTAGCCTGCTCACGATATATCGGGAGGGGCTTTCTCCATTTTTTTCTTCATATTTTAATAAGAAAGGGGGAGAGGACGGATGGAAGACAGCTTCAAGCGCAAGTCACCGGAAGAGATGCTGAAGATGATTACGAAGCTGCAGCAGGGTACGCTCAAAATCTACATCGGCCCAGTCAGCGGATCGGGCAAAACGTATCACATGCTGCGGGAAGGGAACACGTTACGCCAACAGGGCATTGATGTGGTCATCTGTGCCGTGTCCACGATGCGCAGACCGGAAACGGTGGAGCAACTTGGCGCACTCGAAAGGATTCCAAGCATTCACTGGTTGCGCCAGAGTGATGATGTAGAGATGAAGGATCTGAACTTGGATGCACTAATGGCGCGTAATCCGGAGGTTGTGCTGGTGGATGGTTTGGCACATCGCAACAGAGAAGGCGCTCGCTATGCTACCCGGCTGGAGGACATTCAGTTCTTGCTCCGAAACAACATCAGTGTCATGACAACGGTGAATGTGTATGAGCTGGAAGGGTATACCGAGCTGGCACGACAACTTACGGGGATCGCAGCAGAATATACGGTGCCTGCCGATACATTGGAGCTTGCGGATGAAGTGAAGCTGATAGACGTCACGCCGGAAACGATACTGAACCGTCTTGCAGAGGGTCATTTGCAGGGACATGAGGGTGAAGCTGTATTTCGTCAAGGCAATCTGGGTATTCTGCGCGAACTGGCCCTGAGATTGGTTGCGGAAGGGGTGAATGAATCCCTGCGTGAGCATCGGGAGGAGATGGGAATTACCGTCACGACAGGCATCATGGAGCGGATTCTGGTGTCCACGCAATATCATTGGAACGGCTCCATCTATATCCGGCGTGGGCAACAGATTGCCAAACGGCTGAATGGTGATTTGTGCGCCGTTGTTTTCCGGAATATGAAGCAGCCATTAACCAAGGAGGCAACCGTATTTCGGCGCAATATGATCAAGCTGGTAGAGAAGTTTGGCGGACATATGGAGGAGTTGTCTATATTACACCGTCGCAACATCCCGTCTACGCTGGCGCGTTACGCAATGGAGCACCAGATTACCCGCATTGTGATGGGACACTCCCGGCGTACGCGCTGGCAGGAACTGTGGCAAGGGTCCGTTGTTAACTCGTTGCTGCGCAGATTACGTGGTGTCGACCTGTTCCTGGTTGCTGATCGAGCTGCCCGGGAGGGTGAACGTGTGGTTCCGGCTAAGGTTAACGATGTGGAGTCGCTGACATACCGCAGACTAAGCGAGCAGGAAATGAAGGAACAGATTGGTCAGATTCAGCGCGGCACATTCAAAATATATATCGGAGCTGCACCAGGTGTAGGCAAAACCTACATGATGCTTCGGGAAGGCAATGATTTGCTCCGCAAGGGCATCGGTGTGCAGATCGGCTTGCTGGAGACACATGGGAGGGCGGAAACCGTGGAGCAGATGGGCCACCTGTCTGTGATCCCTCGCGCGCAACGCGTTTATCAGGGAACTCGTCTGGAAGAGATGGACACGGAGGCCATTCTGCATCTTTGCCCAGAAGTGGTGCTTGTGGATGAACTGGCGCATACGAATGTACCCGGGAGTGTTAGGCAAAAGCGTTATGAAGATGTTCTGCTCCTGCTGAATGCAGGCATCTCGGTGATTACCACAATGAACGTACAGCATCTCGAAAGTCTGAATGATGCCGTTGAACATATTACAGGTGTTCGTGTCCGCGAGACCGTACCCGATCGGATCATTCAGATGGCGGATGAGGTGCAGTTGATTGATGTGGCGCCTCAGGCCTTGCGGCAGCGCATGAGGGAGGGTAAAATCTATGCAACTGCCAAGGTCGAGCAAGCCCTTGCGAATTTCTTCAAAATCGGTAATCTGATTGCCTTGCGAGAACTTGCCCTTCGTGAACTGGCGGACGATGTGGATGAACGGCTTGAAGCACAGCAGGCCAAAATCGCACTTCGAGGACCTTGGCGCAGACAGGAAGCAGTCTTCGTATGTGTAAGCAGTGATCGTCATGCCGAGCGGCTGATCCGACGTGGATTCCGTATGGCTTATCGTCTAAAAGCCATCTGGCATGTACATCATATCCACATCGGTGAGTCCATGAGTGACGAAGTGAAATGCCATCTGGAAGCCTTGGAACAGCTGACGATTCGGCTTGGCGGTCAATTTCACATCCACCACAGTCCAAAGCTGCGGGATGTACCTGGGATTTTGGCAAGGAAGGCATCCGAGGCGCGAGTAACCCAGTTGGTGGTCGGGCAGGCAAGACGGGTATGGTGGCTGAATGGCTATCGCGGCTCAGGCTCGGTGGTCAACCGACTTGTACGCTTGTCGCGGCATCTGGATATATTGATCGTTGCAGATTACGATTATGAACTGAGCGGGATGTGAATGGATGTTGTCTGAACGAATAAAAAAAGAAACGCGGGCATCCCATGGGAAACGGGTTCCGGCATATGTATGGGTGACCCTCGGGGTGACGCTGTTAACCTTGCTGCTTCATCCCATCGGCATGAGTGGTGATTTGGTTAATGTAGCGCTGATATACCTATTTCCCGTACTGGTGAGTGCCGTGTATTGGGGAATGGGGCCAGCTATATATGCCGCGAGTTTTAGCGTCATTATGTTTGACTTCTTTTTTGTACCACCATATCTGAGCTTTACGGTTGAAGATCTGAGATATCTCATCTCCTTTGTCGTGTATCTTGCGGTGGCGATCCTGACAGCCAGTCTTGCAGGTCGATTGCGACAACAGCTGGAGATGGTAAAAGCACGTGAGGCCACGACTAACTCTCTGTACGCATTGAGTCGTCAGATGACAGCCATTACGGATCTGAATACGTTGCTGGTTAATATTGCGACCCAAGTATCGCTTACCCTGGGTAAGCCGACGGCTGTGTATCTTCCGGATAAACAGGGTGATCTGATGGTTACAAACTCTTCCGCATCCGCATCAGAAGGGGAGAAGGATGGGTGGGGGGATGGAGAGTCGGAGATTGCCATTGCCAAATGGGTATATCTTCACGGAAAGATCACCGGTAAGGGATCATCCACTTTGAGGGAATCTACCGGACTTTACGTACCGCTACGCACAGAGGAGCAGATTCATGGCGTGCTCGCTGTGAGTATGGACGCTGGTGAGGTTCATGAGCAGCAAGAACAGCTTCGTCTGTTGGAGGCATGCGGTGGACTGGCCGCAGGTGCTATTGCCCGAGTGAAGCTGGCGGAAGAGGCCCGATTGGCACAGATCACTGCCGAATCGGAGCGCATACGCACAGCGCTGCTGGACTCTGTTTCTCATGAATTGCGTACTCCCCTAACCGCCATTATCGGCTCGGCTACGGGATTGTTGGAGAATGATACTCTTTTTACACCCGAGGATCGGAGAGAATTAACAGGCAACATTCGGGATGGGGCCATGCGTATGAATCGTCTCGTCACAAATCTGTTAGGCATGGTTCGGCTGGAGAGCGGCATGTTGCAACTCAATCGGAAATGGTGTGACGTGGAAGATATAATCAGCGTCGTACTGACACAGGTTCGGGAATTCAGTCCGCATCGCAACATTCAAGTTGAGCTTCCTGATGATCCGGTGTTCATTTACGGAGATGAAGTATTGCTGCAGCAGATGCTGGTCAATATTGTCAGCAACGCCATCAAATATTCACCCGATGAGAGCCTGATTGTCATCATTGTGGCGAGTGATAGAAGTCCGAGTCAATTGACGATTATGGTCGCTGATCAAGGCATCGGTATACCGGAAGCAGAAAGAACACGTATATTTGATAAGTTCTATCGCTCAGAGTCTACTCAGCATGTCACAGGGACGGGGCTTGGTCTGGCCATCTGCAAAGGCATTGTGGAAGTCCACGGAGGTACTATTGTAGCAGAGCCGAATTCGGGTGGCGGAACGAAAATGCGCATAGATATCCCCATGGAGGCTCACGGACCACGGTTTCCCTATTCAGAACAAGGAGAGGTTGAAGAATAACATGAACGCACCACTAGGGGCTCGCATACTGGTGATCGATGATGAGCCGCAGATTCGCAAATTGCTCAAGGTCACCCTTCAGGCACACCAATTCGAACTCCACGAGTGCGGGGATGGCGAAGAGGGTGTCATTCAGGCCAGCATTGTACATCCGGATCTGATCATCCTTGATCTCGGTTTGCCGGGCATGTCCGGTATGGAGGTGCTTCGCCGGATTCGTGAATGGTCACAGGTGCCGATTATCGTGTTGACAGCGAAGGATCAGGAGGGAGATAAAATTTCTGCGCTGGATGGTGGTGCAGATGATTATGTGACGAAACCCTTCGGGATGGGTGAGTTGATCGCTCGTATTCGGGTTGCGCTGCGTCATGTAGCCAAAACGACAGATGAGCCCATATTGCGCTTCGGATCACTTACGATTGATCTGGCCCAAAGGCAAGTCGAACTGGAGGGAACTTTGGTCAAATTAACCCCAACGGAATATGAGATGCTGAAGGTGCTCGCTTCCAATGCGGGAAAGATCATCACCCAGCGTCAGCTTTTGCAGCAAGTATGGGGAGGGCATCATCATGAGTCTGACAGTCATTACCTCCGGGTATATGTGGGACATCTGCGTAAAAAATTAAAGGAAGATCCGGCGAATCCCCGATATATTCAGACGGAGCCGGGCATTGGTTATCGCTTTTTGCTCCCTGCCGAATAAGGTTTAAGTGTGCGTGGCGTTATTATAAGAGATGCGATGCACGCCTCAGCAGATGAGCGCTATGAAACGAACAAAAACACCGCCCCCTTCAGCTGCAAAGGAAACGGTGCTTTTATATTATGACGTGTATTTTGGCAACCAGTCACCGTGAGCCTCAATCAACTCATCACACATCGCTACGATGTCATCGATAGACAGCTCCGCAGCCGTGTGAGGATCAAGCATGGCGGCATGATAGATATGCTCCTTTTTGCCAGTGATTGCTGCTTCAATCGTCAGCAGTTGAGTGTTGATGTTTGTCCGGTTCAATGCCGCGAGTTGTGGAGGCAGATCACCAATGTACGTAGGGCTTATTCCTGAGCCATCGACCAGACAAGGTACCTCAACACATGCCTCGCGCGGCAGATTCGTAATCAGTCCGTTGTTCATGACGTTGCCGCCAATTTTGTAAGGTTGGTTCGTCTCCATAGCCTCCATAATATGCGATGCGTATTCCCGACTGCGGGTATGTTCAATATTTTCGCTGGCAAACAGTTTGGTACGCATCTCTTTCCAGCCTTCAATCTGGTTCACACAGCGGCGTGGGTACTCATCCAGTGGAATGTTGAAGCGTTTGATTAGCTCCGGGTAATTCCGTTTGATGAAGTAAGGGTGGTACTCAGCATTGTGCTCGGAGGACTCCGTTACATAATAGCCAAAACGCTGCATCAGTTCATAACGAACCATGTCATCATGCTGTTCCTTCTGTTTCTCCTTCGCCAGACGTTTGATCTCGGGGTACAGATCCTGTCCGTCTTTTGTGACTTCGAGCAGCCATGCCATGTGGTTGATGCCTGCAATTTTGGCTACGACACCCGTCTGATCGATCCCCAGTGCATCAAACAGATGCGGTACACACACCTGCACACTATGACACAATCCTACGGTTTTGATCCCACCATGTACGTTCATGACGTTGGTAAGCACGGCCATCGGGTTGGTATAGTTCAGGAACCATGCATCCGGACATACTTCCTGCATATCCCGGGCAAAATCCAGCATGACCGGAATCGTCCGCAAGTTACGGAAAATTCCGCCGATACCGAGTGTGTCTGCAATCGTTTGACGCAGTCCGTATTTCTTCGGAATTTCGAAGTCCGTAATGGTGCATGGATCATACCCACCCACCTGAATGGCATTGATGACATATTTCGCTCCGCGAAGCGCTTCTTTGCGGTCATGATATACGTTAATGACACAACGACTTCCAATCGAACGGGCCAGACTGGTCAGCAAACGCTCTGAGTCGCTCAAGCGTTCAGCATCGATATCGAACAATGCCAGCTCAAAATCTTGCAGTGCTTCGGTCATCATGACATCACCCAATACATTTTTAACAAAGACGGTGCTGCCTGCACCGAGGAACGTAATTTTATTCATTTAAGTTTAGCCTCCCTGAAAAATGTTGTACCCCAACTATAGGCCGATTCGGCGCATATAACTATGGCTCAACCCCTTTCAAACATGTCATAATCCCATTTTTGTTCCCGCTTTCAACTAATATGGAAGCACTTTAGCTGTTATAATATAAATAGATTGAATGAAGAGGTAAGCGGAACGAAGTCAGGATGGAGGGCGAAAAATGAGTCGCATTGAGATGAATGTGGTTCCCGCAGGCTGGACACAGATGGAGCTGATTTTGTTGTTTTTCGGGTGGGAGGCATGTGACCCTGCGCATTATTGGGGACCGGGTGTACGTGATTCTTACATTGTGCACTACATCCATGAAGGACGGGGGATCGTTTACATGGGTGACCAAGAATACAAGTTGACTCAGGGACAGGGCTTTGTCATACTGCCGGACACGCTTATTCATTATGAGGCAGATCCAAAGGATCCCTGGACGTATTCGTGGTTTGGATTCAAAGGTGTGCAAGCCAAGGCATTCATGCAACGTGCCCGATTGAGCCTGGAGCATCCAGTGTATGATGCCCGTGATACGAATACAATGGAGCGCCTGTACTCAGAAATGGTTCAGGCCTCCACGTATTCGGGAGGGGATGTGATGAACCAGAGTCTCTTGTACCGCCTGATAGCGGAGTTGATCTCATCGTCACCGGTTGAGGAAGAGGAGGGACAGCTTCATTCGAACAAAGAAGAGTACATCAGGCAGGCAGTTCAGTTTATGGAGAACAGGTACAGCCAGCGGACCTCCATTCTGGATATTGCCCACGCCGTGGGGCTGGACCGCACATATCTGTCGGGATTGTTCAAGGAACGATACGGCAAGTCGCTACAGTCATTTTTTCTGGAGTACCGTATGAATCGTGCTGCCGATCTTCTTCAGAACCCCGGACTTTCCGTTAGTGAAGTAGCCCATTCGGTGGGTTATACGGACCCATTATTATTTTCCAAGATGTTTAAGCGTGTGACGGGTGTGTCTCCGAAGGGTTCGAGAATTCGCGGTTAGACGTATCCAGTGTTTCAAATTTGAAAGAAAAGTTTTGATCATTAATCGTCGTCCCGCTATACTGATACAGAAGTGCAATTGAATATGTGGAACTTGGTGCTTCGCCCGTCAGGGTGAAAGCTTAATAGGGAAGTCCGGTGTAATACCGGCGCGGTCCCGCCACTGTAACAGAGGAGTCAAGTAGCGATAATCCACTGGTTTAGACCGGGAAGGAGCTGCAATGACCATGATTCTGGAGCCAGGAGACCTGCCAGGTTTAACAAACACAGTAGTACCCTACGGGAGATAGGAAGGTGTTTAGAGAGCATGATTTTTTCTGAAAATCTGTTTATTTAAGGCGTCCTCATCCAGTAACACGGAGAGGGACGCCTTTTTTGATAGAATTTATACGTTTTCAGCGGAGCTGTGGACGGAGAGCATCATGGCACATACATAAAGTTTTGGGGAAGGACGTTTGAGCACTTGACCAGATATATCGTTAAGCGTTTATTACAACTGGTTGTCGTATTGTTCGGCATCACGTTTCTGACATTCCTGCTAACCTATCTGTCTCCTGGGGATCCAGCCAGACTTATGCTCATGTCTACAGGGGTAACGCCATCCGATGAACTGGTCAGGCAGGTGAGGTCAGAGCTTGGATTGGACGAGCCTTTTCTCTATCGATACGGGACATGGCTGGGACAGGTGGTGACCGGAGATTTTGGTACGTCGTATAAATACAATCGTCCAGTACTGGACGTGCTGATGGCACGGCTCCCGGCAACGCTTTGGCTAACAGGAAGCGCTATGATTCTGGTTATTCTGGTTTCCTTTCCATTGGGGATGTTGTCGGCTGTCTATCGTAATAAATGGCTGGATTTTGTTATTCGTTTGTTCTCTTTTGCCGGATTATCGATGCCCAGCTTCTGGTTGGGTATGTTGCTCATGTTGGTCTTCGGCGTACAGCTGAAGCTGCTGCCAGTGATGGGCAATTCCGGCTGGAACAGTCTGATTCTGCCTGCATGTACACTCGCGATTCCACTTGTTGCCCAGTACAGCAGACAGATTCGTACGGTCCTGCTTGAGGAGACAAGCCAGAACTATGTGATCGGAGCAAGATCCAGAGGTGTGAAGGAGTCGATCATTATTTTGCGTCATATTCTCCCCAATGCCCTGCTGCCGATCGTTACCCTTATGGGTATGACGACAGGTGCTTTGTTAGGTGGTGCAGCGATTGTGGAAAGTTTATTTGTATGGCCTGGCGTTGGTCAGATGGCAGTAGATGCCATTTTCACACGGGATTATCCGCTGATTCAGGGGTATGTCATCTGGATGGCGATCATATATGTCACACTGAATCTGCTGGTTGATGTATGGACACATCTTCGTGATCCTCGAATCCGACTGGATGTGGATGTATAGATGAGAGCCTTCAGACTTGTATTACTACAAAATCGCTGGTTCACATTCCTGTTATCTCTAACCGTCTTCTGGATTATTCTCGCCATGGTTGCGCCGCTGCTCGCACCACACGACCCACTTGCAACGAATTTTGCCAAAGTGTTGCAGCCATCCAGCGCCGAATATCCACTCGGAACCGATCAGCTAGGTCGCTGTGTATTGTCCCGTCTGCTATACGGAGCGCGAACCTCGCTGCTGCTTACCTTTATGATGATTGGCATTGTATTTGTACTCGGTGTAGCGATTGGAGTTATCGCCGGTTTCGCTCGAGGTGTGACGGATACGATTCTCATGCGGTTGTCCGACACACTAATGGCATTTCCGGGCCTGATTTTTGCGATCGCTGTGGTGGGGATGCTTGGGCCGGGATTGTTCAATACGGTGCTGGCACTGTCGGTTGTCTGGTGGGCGAAGTATGCACGGATGGCCAGAAGCCTGGTGATTTCCCTTCAGCAAAAGGAATATGTCGCTGCCGCTGCTTTCAGCGGAGCACGTAAGATACAGATCATTGGCAGGACGATCCTGCCCAATATGATGTCACCACTCATCGTCATGGCGATGATGGATGTGGGTGGCATGATGCTGTCCATCTCGGGGTTATCTTTTCTCGGACTCGGTGCGCAGCCACCGAACCCCGAGTGGGGTGCTATGTTGAATGAAGGCAGAAGATACCTGCAGACTGCGCCTTGGCTGTTGATATATCCGGGCCTGGCGATATTTAGCACTGTTATTATTTTTAATTTACTGGGAGACAGCCTGCGAGACGTGCTTGATCCCAAGAAAAATACAACTTAACTGGAGGAACCAGAATGAAGAGGAATTTTCCAAAATCGATCCTGCTCACCATCATATCCATGTTCGTTGTGTTCTTGCTTGCAGCTTGTGGCACCACCAATAATCCATCGACCTCGTCTGATGCAACGGGAAAGTCGGTGGCTACCGACAATGAGACTGCAAGCGCACCAACTCATCTGAATGTGGCCCTGTTCTGGCTTGGAAGCAATCTGGACCCGGCAGAGGAATGGAACGGTTGGACGCTTACGCGTGCAGCAATTGGTGAGACACTGATTCAGTTTGACGAGAATATGAAGCTGGTTCCTAAAATTGCAGACACGTGGGAACGTGTTGATGACACGACTTGGCATTTTCATATTCGGGAGGGTGTAACTTTCCATAATGGAAATAAGGTAACCGCAGATGCAGTAAAAAAATCGATTGAACGCTCCATTGAGCTAAACGAAAGAGGACAAGCGACTGTGCCAGTGGCCTCGATGACTGCTGAGGGACAAGATCTGACGATCAAGACGACAGAGCCTTATGCGTCCCTGCTTGGTAATATTGCCGAGCCACTGTTTATCATAGTGGATACGAGTGCAGATACATCCAAATTCAAGAGCGAGCCTATTGCTACCGGGCCTTTTATGGTGACAGGATATACGCCGGATCAGGAAATCCAGGTGAAGAAGTATGACGGGTATTGGGGCGGCGCGGCAGATGTCGACACATTGACGTTGAAATACATCAAGGATGACAGCACGCGCGCCCTTGCCCTGCAGTCAGGAGAGATTGATGTAGCAAGTAACGTGGGACGCAGCAGTCTGGCATTATTCCAGGACAAGAGTCAATACACCATTGACGAAATTCCCAGCCTGCGTACCCAATTCGTATGGTTCAACACAACCAATCCGCTGCTGAGTGATCCGGAGGTTCGCCGTGCGATCTCTTATGGTATTGACCGGGAGATGTACGCGAATACACTGGTGGGCGGTCAGGCAGCCAAAGGACCATTCACATCAGCTCTGCCTTTTGGCTATGACAAGATCAAAGGATATGATTACGACCCGGAGAAAGCTAAACAGTTGCTGGATGGGGCTGGTTTCAAGGATACAGATGGCGATGGCATTCGTGAAAAAGAAGGAAAGAAGCTGTCGTTACAGCTGATTCTCAACTCCTCTTACGAGTCCGATTCAATTGTGGCTGCTGCGATGCAGTCCCAGCTTAAAGAGATTGGCGTTCAGTTGGATATGACCTCTTATGAGGATCTGACCGATCATCAGAAGAGCGGAAATTACGATCTGGCTTTAACAAGTATCAATACAGGCATCACGGGTGACCCGCAGTATATTCTGGATTTCTACTTTATGACGGGCGCGGAATGGAATGTGGGCGGATATAGCAATCCGAAGCTGGATGAAGTAATTACTCGCCTTCACTCTGAGTTTGACGTGGAGAAAAGGTATGCCCTCGCAGCTGAGGCCCAGCAGATGATTCTGGACGATGCAGCATATATGTTTTTGACCTATACCCCGATTAATATTGTGAGTAAAAGCAACGTGCAAGGTGCGACGATGTATCCCATCGATTTCTATCTGCTGGATCGTAATATTAAGGTTGGACAGTAATGAAGCCCTTGCTTAGTGTCAACGACCTTTCCGTAACTTATAAGGATGATTCTATGGCTCTGCGGGATTTGTCCTTCTCCATGAATAAGAGGGAGATTATCGGGATTGTAGGTGAAAGTGGCAGCGGAAAGTCAACCCTGATTCGGGCCTTGCTTGGCCTGCTTCCAGAAGGTGGCCGATACACCGGGGGAGAGATCTCTTTTCAGGAAAAAGCGCTTCTACGTGAGTCGCGGTTGGATTGGGGTGGAGTGCGTGGGAAGCGGATTGCCATTGTGTTTCAGGATAGTGGTTCGTATCTTAATCCGATTTGCAGCATCGGTAGTCAATATATCGAAGCAATTCGTACTCATTTCACTGTATCCAGAAAAGCAGCTCAAGCCATGGCTGTGAATATGCTCTCGGACATGGGATTGGATGATCCGGAACGAATCATGCGTGCCTATCCCTCGCAGCTGAGTGGGGGGATGAAACAACGAACGGCGATAGCTATGGCGGTGACGATGGAACCTGAACTCTTACTTGCAGATGAGCCGACGAGTGCATTGGATGTGACGACACAGAATGAAGTGATGAACCGATTGAGCGAGCTTCGTTCCCGGCAAGGGACAGGCATGATCATCGTAACGCATAACATTGCCGTTGCAGCTCATATGGCGGATCGAATTGGTGTGATGCAGGGTGGTACCTTGGTTGAAATGGGAGAGACTTTCCGCGTCATATCCGAACCTCGGCATGAATATACCCGCAAACTGCTGAGTGCTGTACCTGAATTGGAGGGAAATGTTCATGGATCATAAGGAGTTACCAATTCTGGAATTAAGAAATCTGAGCAAAACCTACGAGTTAAAGGGGCATAGGGCAGTTGATGCATTGAAAGCTGTTCATTTGGAACTGTATCCGGGAGAATGTCTGGGGATTGTCGGGGAGAGTGGTAGCGGGAAGAGCACACTGGCTAGATGTGTAACCCATCTGGAACGAGTGACGTCAGGACAGATTCGCTATCGTCAGCAGGATATTACGCGATTGAACGGAAAGGCGCTACGCTCTCAACGAGAGCGGATCCAGATGGTCTTCCAGGAGCCTTCGGCTATCTTTAATCCGCGAATGAAGATTGGAGCTTTTATCCGGGAGCCACTCATTAATTATAAAATAATGAAGGGTCAACAAGCGGAGCAGGAAGTGCTCAGGCTGTTGGAACGGGTGGGATTGTCTGCTGCGACGGCAGGTAAATATCCACACGAACTGAGCGGGGGAGAGCAGCAGAGAGCAGTCATTGCCCGTGCGATTGGTGTTCGGCCGGACATCATCCTGTTCGATGAAGCTACCTCTGCACTGGATGTTTCCATTCAGCAGCAGATCATGGATCTGTTGCTGGAGTTGAGAAAGGAAACAGGCATCTCATCTATTTTCATATCGCATGATCTCGCGGTGGTACAACAGGTCAGCGATCGAATTGCCGTGATGTATCAGGGGGAAGTCGTTGAAATCGTAGAAAGTTCGCAGCTGACCAGCTCAGCGAATCATCCCTATACCCGGAGCCTGATGGCCTCGGTTTTGTCCGTGAGAGAAATGAAGCATAAGATGAAGGCGCAGAAGCAGGAAGAGGAACAAGGACGGATGGGGGTTCTTCAGGAAAGTCTGTCAGGATAACACCGATGTGCGGGTTTTCGTTACTCCAAATAAAGTCAGGCTATCGGTGTTCCATTAGGTAATGGGCTATCCGGTGAGAGCAAGACAACATCACCTTCACCAGGCACACCGCCCAGTACGAGTACTTCAGAGACAAAACCGGCAATCCGTCGAGGCGGGAAATTAACTACAGCTATCACCTGTTTGCCGATCATCATGTCAGGCGTGTAGCGTTGGGTAATCTGAGCACTGGAACGTTTAAGACCAAGTGGTCCGAAGTCGATCGTCATTTTAATGGCGGGAATACGAGCCTTGGTGAAGGGTTCGGCTTCCACCACTGTACCAACCCGGATGTCATGCTGCATAAACTCTTCAAAAGTAGCCATAGGGGAGATCTCCTTTCAACTATTGGGGACTATTATAAATGAAAAATCAACAAAAAATCCAGATTACGCTGTATCGTAACCTGGATTTTTTGTTTTGTTGCTTTGCAACAAATTAAGCGCCGTTCCAATTCTCTCCGGTGAGGTATTTCTCGGTGAGGATGGATAACATCTGAATGCCTACTTCATTATGTCCGCCTTCTGGAATAATGATGTCAGCATACTTTTTGGATGGCTCGATAAAAGCATCGTGCATTGGTTTTACCGTTTCGAGATATTGTTTGTACACGGATTGGATCGTGCGTCCGCGTTCTTCAATGTCCCGCAGCACTCTACGTAGGATCCGCACATCGGAATCGGTATCAACGAATACTTTGATGTCCATCAGACTGCGAAGATGTTCGTCAATCAGCACATGCAATCCTTCTACAATGACAATATGGTTCGGTGCCAGTTCAACCGTCTCATTGGCAGCACGGTTATCTATGGTGAAGTCATATACGGGAGCATACGCCGCTTGGCCTTTTTTCAACAGGGTGAGATGCTCAATCAACAGATCATTATCGAATGCAAACGGGTGATCGTAATTGGTGAGTCGGCGTTGCTCAGGTGTGAGCTGCGACTGGTCTTTGTAATAATTGTCTTGGGATATAAACGTAACCTTACCTGATCCCAGACGGTCTATGACGGAGCGAGCTACCGTCGTTTTACCGGAGCCGGTTCCTCCGGCGATACCAATAATGAGCATGGTTGTTCCATAAGCCTCCCTAGAATGGCAGCATAAACATGGATAAAGTGTACTGATTCAGAATCATTTCAGCACCTTTACCCACATGTCTGTCTGTGAATACACAATTCTTTCATTGTACCACAGCGCTTTACTTTTTTCATCTGAGGGAAGTGACCATGTTTTGCCTGAATTAAATCCGAATGGAAGAGAGACTGATTTCGCCTACGATTGTTTAGAAAGGAAGCGATTCGGTAGCCTCCATGGGATCATGAACCGCTGGCCTATCGCGAGTTTGGTAATTCTGTGAAAAATGAGATAACCAATGATGCTGCCGACTGTATTCGCGATCAGATCGTTTATGTCCGTAGTACGGCCATTACCCAGAGTAATCCGGATGATGAGCTGCAGCATTTCGATGGAAAAGCTGAAGATTAATCCGCTCCGCACAGCTTTTCTCACCGAGTCTGCCGAAGACCTAATCAGAGGCAGCATGAAGCCGAGTGGCATAAACAACAGCATATTCAGTGCAAAACTGGGGATATCCAACGTAAGCATGGGAATGAACTGAATGGTTTTGTACCATGGCGTCTGATTGGCATACATACCAATATTGACGTCGATGGGGAAGAAGACAAAATGCATAACTGCCAGAATATATACAGCAAATGTAATGATAGAGATGTACTGCCTTATCGTGTACCTGATCTGGTTTGCCCTGGTGTAAAACACCAGAGCAATCAGGAACAGAATAAATAGTGGACCCAGTACAGTTATGGACTCAACCGTATGTTGAATGGACATGAAGAAAACTCCTTTATGAATAGATGGTTACGGTTGATTCAGCTCGATTTTCATGTCCATTCCCTTGATGAACTGCCGATCTTTAATCTCTTCCGTAAAATCATCCTCAATCTCAAATGGTTTCACGACCAAATATGCTGAGTCGCCAGGTGTGGTGGCATAGATCCGTTCAGATTTTAATTGATTGCCCCCATACAAGCCCTCCGCATTTAATGCGGTCAATTGCCGGCCCTGATCATCGAAAATTGCAAACCCTATATTTCGTAATTGTTCTTCATCTTTAGCCGTGAGCATGCTCTTACCATGAAGTGAGATCACCGTGGACAGACGTGTTGTAATCGGCGTAACCTGTGCTTCCGTAACGGAAGCGGTAATCAGGTCATTGGAGACGATGACGTTAGGTTCAATATGCTGAATATCCTCAGTCGTTTTTGTGAACGGGATGCTCAGCTTAAACTCGTGATCAATGCCCTGCAAAGTGAATGTGACCTCAGCATTGAACTGATCTGGCAGTCCGGCAGCAGCCTGGTTAGCGGGGATTACTTGCTCGAACAGTAATGTATCTGGCTGCGTTTGTCCTGCAGGGCCGTAGAATAAGCCGCCCTCCTGGTCTGTACCATTAACGTTGAAAAAGACATTATCCATTCCATCGCTAAGCTTCACGATGTCCTTGCCATTGTCATACTCACCATTGTTCAGGTTGGGTGCAGTGACATGAACCAAAAAGGCTGCGCGAGTACCATCATATATGGTCTCCTTCACTTCCAGCTTCACGTCTTTGAACGATACATTGCTGTTTACGAATTTCGTCAGACCTTCGTCTCCTGCAGTGCGTAATCCCATATCGGCTTCAATAGAGCTGAAGAGACTGCCAACCAGCGGGATGCTGCGTAGAGAATCAGCCATGACAGGAGACACAAATCCAGAGGCAAAGACGGTTATACCTAACACTCCCGCTGCAATCGTTGCTGCGGCTGTACGACGCAGACCTCTACGAAGACGAGGATTACGAGATTGTTCTGAATTCAGCATGGTTGCTTCCGGCAGTGATTCCAGGGTGGCATCGATTCGATTGCGCACAATTTCTGACATGACGGGTCGCTCCTTCGCCTGTTCTCTTAATTCTTGATCGATATTAAACGGGTTTGACATGTAGTTTTACCTCCCGAAAGTTTTTGAATTTGTGATACAGCTCCTGTCGTGCACGGCTTAATCGCATTTTCACCGCGCTTTCGGATATATCGAGCGCCTCTGCTACCTGCCGCAGGGAGAGATCTTCGAAATAATGCAGCACGAGGACAACTCTCTTTTGTTCGTCAAGCCGATCAACGGCTTCTCTCATATCTACCTCATCGAAGGGACTGGAGGATTCCTGCTTTGCGGGCACCTCTGCATAGGACGTGGAGAGGGAGCGACGGGACAATAGCGTGTTGCATTCATTAATCAGGATACGGAATATCCACGTTTTGAAATAGTGAGGTTCCCGAATCGTATGGAGTGATTTGTAGGCTTTCAGAATCGTCTCCTGAATGGCATCAGCTACATCCTCCTCTTTTCGAAGCATGGATTTTGCCGTATTGTATAGAGAGTTTTCAATTTCTCTGATGAGCCTGATAAAGGCATCGCGATCTCCGGATATCGCCTGATGAATGAGATCGGTTGGGTCCATGGATAGCAGCTCCTTTCTTGGGTTACAGGGATTCAACTTCCCGTTTGTTTTTACATGAATTAGACTTCCAGTGGGCTTATATGGTCACAATTATTTTTTATAGTGAAAAAGATGCTGTTATATATGACGTATTCCTACGACATGTCCCCTTCAGTCAAGAACAGCATATTCTTTCCTGATATTGACGGATTGACTTTTTGAAGAACAGGCCTATAATAATAAATATATTCATAACACGGACTGTTACTGGGCGAACCAGGCATGACCGAATTCGATTATTTAACTGTAATCGCTTTCGGTCTTTTTTTATTTTCGTCGGGGGGTGAGGACAATGAAGGTTATTAAGAAAGTGAATAACAATGTGGCGATTGCCATTAATGATAACAACGAAGAAGTATTCGTCGTAGGTAAAGGGGTCGGATTTCTGAAAACGCCTTACGAGCTGACAGAGACGGACTTGGTAGAGAAAATTTTCGTAGCACCGAAGAATATCCGTATGTATGATCTGCTGAACAGCATTCCAATTGAGGATATTTATCTCGCTGAGGAAGTCATCAAGCTGGGCAGTCAGATTTTGAATAAACAATTTAACCCGAACCTGCTTCTCACCCTGTCTGACCATATCAGTTTTGCATTAACCCGAACCAGAGAAGGCATCAGTATCAAAAATCCGCTGGAATGGGAAGTGCGGACACTCTATCCGGACGAGACCCGGGTGGGGGAGGCTGCGCTGAAGCTGATTCAGGAAAAAATGGATATTGCTCTGCCGACAGCCGAAACAACACTGATTGCTCTGCATTTTGTTAATGCGCAGGTTGGATCGGGAGAGATGACGGATACCACTAAGGTAACCACAGTGACGGGCGAGATCCTATCCGTGATCAAATATGCTCTCAAAATTGATTTTCAGGAAGACTCCATTCACTTTATGCGATTTGCCACACATATCAGATATTTCATCATGCGACAGATGAGCGGTACATCGCTCAAGGATGAGAATGAATCGCTTTTCCTGATGGTCAAAGAAAAGTTTCCGAAGGAACTGGCTTGTGTGGAGAAGATTGCTGATTTTCTGAAAAATAATTACGGCTGGACCTGTTCTGATGATGAAAAGTTATATCTCATTCTGCATATCCAACGATTAATCTCGAACTAACCAATTGCATAACAATTATGGACTGTTACTGATTCGATCAGGCATGACCAAGCGTAGGGAATGACGATTCCCCGGCTTGGTCATTTTTTATATAACCATTTCAGTTGATGTAGAGGAGAAGGGTCATGAACAACAAAGACTTGGCTAAAAACGTACTTGAGCTTGTTGGCGGCGAGCAAAATATATCGGGTCTGACACACTGTGCAACCCGTTTGAGATTCGTATTGAAGGATGATAACAAAGCAGATCTCAAGGCGCTGGATCAGCTCGAGGGCGTGCTTAAGGCACAAAATTCCGGAGGACAGATTCAGGTTGTTATCGGTGCCAAAGTAGACGCGGTATACAGTGAAGTGAAGAATCTGACTTCTGACAAGATTGGCGAACTTGCGGAGTCCACAGATCGTGGACCGAAAAAGAGACGCAACCCTGTCAATGTAGTACTTGAAACCATTGCAGGTATATTTACGCCTGTTCTGCCAGCACTTGTTGGTTGCGGGATGATCAAATGTTTGGCCACCGTTATAGCTGCCATGGGCTATTTGGAAGGTTCAGGCTTTCTGACGATCATTAACATGATCGGGGACTGTATTTTCTACTTCATGCCATTCTTCCTGGCTGTTAGTGCAGCAAATCGTTTCAAAACCAATCCCTATTTGGCGGTAGCACTTGCTGCGGGGCTAATGCACCCCATCATTCTGAACGCTGCGTCCCAGATTGCCGAGACAGGTGTGAACAGCATTGATTTTCTTGGCATGCCGATCCTGTTGATGAAATATTCATCTTCCGTCATTCCCATCATTCTGGCGGTATGGATCATGAGTTATGTGTATCCAATCGTCAATCGAGTGATTCCCAAGTTTCTGCAGGTCCTGCTTACCCCAATGATTGTTTTGTTCATTATGATTCCAGTGGAACTAATCGTGCTTGGCCCAGTAGGATCATATATTGGTGACTGGTTGACCAATGGTATTAACTCATTGTTCTCCACCGCAGGTGTTCTTGCTGGTGCAATTCTTGGATTTTTCAAACCGATCATGGTTATGTTCGGTATGCACTATGCCATCATGCCTATCCAGGTTCAACAAGTGGCTACACTGGGCGCAACCGTGTTGTTACCAACGGCACTGGCGGCGAATTTGGCTCAGGCTGGAGCAGCCTTCGGTGTGTTTGTCCTGACAAAGAGTAAAACGATGAAATCGGCAGCTGCTTCGAGTGGATTCACCGCGTTGTTCGGGATTACCGAGCCGGCGATCTATGGTGTAACGCTCAAATATAAACGTCCCTTTTTCGCAGGTTGTCTTGCAGGCGGATTAGTCGGTGGATTCTACAGCTTGGTGCACACAACAGCGAACGCAATTTCACTTCCAGGTGTATTGGCAATTGGTACATATACATCTGATCGTTACATGTATGTCGTTATTGGTTGTATTGCAGCTGTCGTACTTGGCTTTGTGTTCACCTTGATGGCAGGCATCAAGGAAGGTACAGAAGGAGCCAAACAGCAACAAGCTACGAATAAGGTAAATGACAATTCAACAGCAGTTGTCACAGAGGTAGCTCCAGAGTCAGTATCATCACAGACATCCACTTCTTCGGACATGCTTATCGTTAGTCCAATGACAGGAGAGATCAAACCGATCTCTGAAGTGGAAGATCAAGCATTTGCCCAAGAGTTAATGGGTAAAGGTATTGCGATAGTTCCGACAGATGGCAAGGTATACGCTCCATTTGACGGAGTAGTCGAGGCGCTTTATCGCACCAAACACGCCATCGGATTGAAGGCAGCGAATGGTGTCGAGATCCTGATTCATATCGGGGTGGATACCGTTAGTCTGAAAGGAAAATATTTTAACGCCCATATCGAACAGGGACAAACAATCAAGGCCGGCGATTTATTGGTGGAGTTTGATCCAGAAGGCATTACGTCAGCAGGCTATAACACCATTACATCCATTGTCGTTACCAACATGCAACAGTATGGAGACGTGCTGACTACCGCGACCAGCGGACCGATCCGGGAGAGCGAAGCGCTAATGAAGTTGATCCCATAAAACATGAAATAAGACCACAACACGTAATAACAGGAGGAAACTAAAATGACGAATTCCAATTTTCCAAAAGATTTTTTATGGGGCGGTGCATTGTCTGCCTGTCAGGCCGAGGGAGCTTATAATGTGGACGGCAAGAGTCTGACCATCCCAGAAGTGATGAAGTTTAACGAGAAGAACGACCGCAAAGTGACCAAGCAGATCAGAGTGAATTGGGAGATGATTGAAGAGGCCAGGAATGACCCGGATACGGTTAAATATCCGAAGCGCCGGGGAATTGATTTCTATCATTCTTTCCGTGAGGATATCGCCTTGTTCGCCGAGATGGGCTTCAAAGTATTTCGTTATTCGATTTCATGGGCCAGAGTATTTCCAGGTGGCGACGATGCCGCTCCTAATGAAAAGGCATTAGAGTTCTATGATCAGGTTATTGATGAATGTCTAAAACATGGTATGGAGCCCTTGATCACCATCAGTCACTTTGATACGCCAATTGTACTGATGGACAAGTTCGGAGGATGGTATAACCGCAAATTGATCGATCTGTATGTGAACTATTGTGATGTGCTGTTTAATCGCTACAAGGGTAAAGTGAAATATTGGGTGACCTTTAATGAGATCAACATGAGCGTGAAAGCATCGGCCAAGACGCTGGGAATCATTGATTATGATGCTCCGAATTATGAGGAAATGCTGTTCCAAGGGCTGCATCATCAATTTGTAGCTGCGTCCAGAGCAACCAAGATGGCTCATGAGATTGATCCGAATAACCAGATCGGAAGTATGGTGGCTTATTTTACAACGTATCCTTACACTTGCAAGCCGGAGGATGCACTTCAGATGCAGCAGGATGATCAGATGAAAAATCAGTTCTATCTCGATGTGCTTAATAAAGGCGAATACCCTTACTATAGTAAAACGTATTTCAAAAACAAGGAGATCCAGCTGAATATCGAGGATGGTGATCTGGATAGCATTCGCGCACACACGGCTGATTTCGTGGGGATGTCGTATTACAACTCCATGATATCCAGCAGTGATACGGAGCAGCTCGAACTAACGGCAGGCAATGTACACAGTGTGTATAAAAACCCGCATCTGCCCGCTAACGAGTGGGGTTGGCAGATTGATCCCATTGGCCTGCGTTATACGCTTAATCTCGTCTATGATCGGTATCAAAAACCAGTTTTCATTCTGGAGAACAGCTCAGGCTTCTACGATAAGCTAAATGAAGATGGAACGATCAACGATCCGTACCGGATTGATTTCCTGAGTAAACATATCGAACAGATGGGACTCGCCATTGCCGATGGGGTCGAAGTGTTGGGATACACGATGTGGGGACCAATCGACATGATCAGTTCAGGGACTTCCGAGATGAGCAAACGGTACGGATTTATCTATGTGGATCAGGATGACTATGGCAATGGTACGCTCGAAAGATATCGTAAGGATTCGTTCTTCTGGTATCAGAATGTGATCCGCACCAACGGAGCAGAACTGTAATAGAGCATGAATATTCTGGGTCGTATCAAAAGAATACCCGGCGGCTTGCTGATTGTTCCTATGCTGGCTGCCGCGGTCATCAACACAGTGTTTCCATCGTTCTTTCAGATCGGAGATCCAACAACAGCGCTGTTCACATCGAAAGGTACCATGGTGTTGATTGGCATGATTTTGCTGGTGTCAGGGACACAGCTTAACTTGTCACAGCTTCTGGTGACCTTGAAGAGAGCAGGGGTGCTCTGTATTTCACGAATCCTCATCAGCTGCCTGTTCGGCTGGGCGTTTGTACACTTTTTCGGTATCAGTGGGGTTGGAGGTGTGTCAGCGGTAGCCTTCATTGCTGTCCTGACCAGTTGCAATCCGGGGTTATATCTGGCCCTGATGAACACGTACGGAGATGATGTGGATCGTGCTGCGTTTGGCATTCTGAATCTGATCGCTGTACCGGTTATTCCGGTCATGATATTGAATTCGGCAAGCGGCGTCGGTATGGATTACCTCAGTATAATTGCTACGCTGGTGCCTTTCTTCATCGGCATACTGCTTGGTAATCTGGACAGCAATATACAGAAGATGTTCGCTCCGGGAACACTGATTCTTCTGCCTTTTCTGGGCACCAGCTTTGGGTCCAATATTGATCTGCGTATTGCATTTCAGTCCAGTCTGTCCGGCTTGCTGGTCACGGTGATATTTTTGCTGATCTGCATGCTGCCGCTCATTGGAATCGATCGCACGATACTAAGACGGCCCGGTTACGCGGCGGCTGCAACATGCTCGGTTGCTGGACTGTCCATGGTGGTACCATCGATGGCTGCCGAATTCAATCCGGCGTATGCGCCTTATGTGGATACAGCTATCGCTCAGATTGCATTTGCTGTGATCTTGACGTCGGTGACCGTGCCTTACATCGTAAAGCGTTTGGCTGGAACAACAGCGACGGAAGCTCTTATACGGGAAAATCATTAGCAAAAACAGCACGTGCTCTGTCAGGTCATGACGGATCACGTGCTGTTTTGATATGTTCATCTATATGATCTCCTGGGGGAGGAGAGGGATCAAGCAGTTATTTTACAGACCAAGCAATTGTTTAACACTTTCCGCTACAGCTTTGCTGGATTGCGGATTCTGTCCTGTGACCACTCGGCCATCTGTTGTGACATAGGAGCTGAATGCAGCAGCTTTATCATATTGTGCAGCGCGTTCTCTCAACGCATCTTCCAATAGGAAAGGAACATACTCTGTTTGTTGAACCAATGCTTCTTCTTCATTCGTGAAGCCGGAAACGGTTTTGTCTTTGATCAAAAGCAGGCCGTTGGACAGCTTCACATTCAACAGGGCTGTAACACCGTGGCACACACCGGATACAACGCCACCTTTTTCATAAATATCACGAGAAAGCTCTTGAAGTTCGGCATTATCCGGGAAATCCCACATCGTACCGTGACCCCCTGTGAAGTAGATTGCATCGTAGTCACTCGCGTTTACTTCGCTAGGTTTCAACGTATTTTTCAATTGGTTCATGAACGTTTCGTTCTCGAAATAGGCTTTGGTGCTCTCATCGAGGGAGTCACCTAGACTTTTCGGATCAAGAGGTACGTTCCCACCTTTAGGGCTAACCAGATCGATCTGAACATTTTCGTTGTGATCAAACTCTTCAATAAAGTGAGTTGCTTCGCTTAGCCACAAGCCGGTGGGCTCGTCCTTCGTTGCGTATTTATCCACATTTGTGAGAACAACCAGTATCTTTTTCATATAAAAAACCTCCCGTAAGTATATATCAATAATTTATATTTAATATTACAAAATTAAATTGTTTAAAATACATTATTAAATATAACATAACCATTTTCTAAAGTAAAATAGGGAGCCTTCCATCCATCTCCAGCATGACCTTTCATGCGTAGAAATAATTCATAATGGCGTGTATCAACATTAATTCAAATTTGAAGTTAATTTGATTGAATGGCGGAAGATGCCAAAGAAAAGCAGCTGTTCAAAAGCTGAAAAGCCCAAATTGATGCTGCGAGTAATTCCCAACAGATGGACATGCTTCGTCTGCAGTCTATGTCCAACAAGCGCAATGAAGCATTTGATGTCATGACGAACTTTATCAAAAAAATGCAGGATTCAAGATCATCCATCATCGGTAACATGCGTTAAGAACGAATGATTAACTGCAACAACACAAAAAGAGCGAAGCCGGAATTCAAATTCCGAAACTTCGCTCTTTTTTGTAGTTCTCTTTTTATATTTTATATCTTATCTAATCCGGGTATGGTACCAGTCTTTATACTGCATTCTTCATTCCAAGTCACCCAGACCAGTCACGACGCCGAGTGAACAGATCCTTCAACTCGTCTGTCGACAATTCGGTAATCCAGTTTTCGGAGCTTGTGATGATGTTATCACTAAGCTGCTGTTTGCTCTCCAACATCTCGTCGATACGCTCCTCCAATGTGCCAAGAGAGATGAATTTATGCACCTGAACATCTTTGGTTTGGCCCATTCGGTAAGCCCGGTCGGTGGCTTGATTCTCAACAGCAGGGTTCCACCAGCGGTCAAAATGGAAGACATGATTGGCTGCGGTCAGATTCAATCCCACACCGCCTGCCTTGATGGACAGGATGAAGACGGATGGTTGCTTGTCCTCAGGCAGTGTACGGGATTGGAATTCCTCAATCATGCGATCTCGCGCCGTTTTGGACGTACCCCCGTGCAGGTACAATACAGGCTCCTGTAACTCCTGACGCAGTACCTGCTGCAGCATCTGTCCCATACCGATATATTGGGTGAAAATCAGGCATCGTTCGCCCTCGTCCCGCAATTCGCGGACAAGCTCCATCAGTCGTTCCAGCTTCGCAGAGCGGCTGATCAGCATCGCCATATCCTGCGGGCTATACACGTCATAAGAGGATGTCAGTGCGCCGTCTTCGGGTAGTTCCTCCGGCAAAGCCTCTTTCGTCAGCAGAAGTGGGTGATCACACAACTGTTTAAGCTGGGTTAACGCCGATAGAATCGCACCTTTGCGCTTGATGCCTTCCAGCTCTTTCATTTTATCCATCAAGGCCTGCACGGACTGGTCATACAATGCACTTTGTTCACCCGTAAGGTGAATGTAGGTTTTCATCTCGTTTTTGTCCGGTAGATCGAGTTGGATATTCGGATCTTTTTTCTTCCGGCGCAGCATAAATGGTTTCACCAATTGCTGCAGATCCTGCATCCGCTGCTCATCTTTGTCTTTTTCAATAGCACTGATGAAGCGAGTCTGGAATGCCCGGGCGTTGCCCAGATATCCTGGATTGATAAAATCATAGATTGACCACAGCTCGGACAACCGATTCTCGATCGGCGTACCCGTCATGGCGATGCGGTGTTTCGCCGGAAAACTGCGAACAGCCAGGGACTGTTTGGTCTGGGCGTTTTTGATATTCTGTGCTTCATCGAGACAGATGCATGCCCAGGTATAGGTTTGTAACATCTCCTGATCCAGTGTAGCTGTAGCAAAGGACGTGATAATAATATCCACCTGCTCGGTCTGCTCCCGGAATTCTTCTCCACTTAATCGGCGTGCCCCGTAATGCAGACTGACATTAATGGAGGGGGCGAAGCGGCTAATTTCCTTTTGCCAGTTGCCCAGTACGGAAGTCGGGCAGATCAGAAGTACCGGGGCTTGTCCCGGCTTACGTGGTTCATGATCCTTGATGTGTAACAGATACGTGATGAATTGAATGGTTTTCCCAAGCCCCATATCATCGGCAAGACATGCCCCAAGCCCGAATCTGCGCAAGAAACCAAGCCATGCAAAACCTTCCTTCTGATACGATCGCAGCTCGGCATGAAGTCCTGTCGGAATGGGCAGGGAAGGCGCGCCGCCTTGTCCGCCCCCGAGTTGTGCGATAACCCGATTCAGGTGCTCATTCAGCTCTACTTCAAGCCGAATGTTCTGGTCATTCTGTGGTTGTTGCTCTTCCTCGGTTTGTTGTCCTTCCTTCCATTTCTGATTGCGATATTCGCGCTGTTCATTATGCAGCAGATGCAGGTGCAGAATATCCTGGAACGAGAGTCCCTGTTCCCGATCTACACCGCCCATGGCCCGACGAATCTGTTCCAGCAGATCGGGGTCGAGCGGGACCCATTCTCCGCGGAAGCGCACCAGTCGTTCATTGCGGGCAACCAGATCAGCGAATTCATCTTCACTGAGGTCCGTGTCACCGATAGCAATGCGCCAGTCAAAATGAATAATCGAGTCCAGTCCAAAGAACGACTGTCCCCGCTCACTGCCTTCCTCCGGCTGCACCTTGGCGCGAAGCTTTGGTTTCTTCTTACGGGCTGCTTCCCACCAACCAGGGAGCAGAACTTGCCAGCCCGCTGCGAGCAACCTGCCGCTATCCTGCGTCAGGAACTGCCAGGCTTCCTGATCTTCCAAAGGATCACTCAGCACATCCCGCCTGCCGCTAATGGAGCTTCCAAGACGCGGCAGATGTGCGCGCAGTTGATCCAGCCACCCGGCGGAGCGATCCAGAATGAACGGTGTCCATACCTCGGGCCATTCTCCTTCAAGCCTGCCGCGCGAATCCAGCATGACGGGTACCAATACGGCGGCATCCAGCTTGTTCTGCAATACCAATCGCAGTCGCCAAGATGGCTCATCATCGTCTGGCTCCTGCAATTGCAACATGGGTCTGAAGGGTGCTGCATCTGCCTTCCAACCAATGGATACGAGCCAGGACTGGGCGTCCATTCCGGCTGTCTTAGGGAGAGAGCCGCGCTCTGGGAACAACTGCGGAAATTCACGCCGCAGATCCGTCGCAGCTTCTTCCGAACTGTACCAGCGCTGGAATACGAAGGCGGAGTAGGCCGCCCCAAGTCCTTCGGCATAGCTCTCATCCGTTTGTTGAAACGCTTTGGTGAGAGAAGCTCGATCCTGCTTCTTCAAACTGTCCGGGTCCCAAGTCCACTGAAGCTGTCCTGCACGGTAGGCTTCAAAGCTGGGTACGTATTTTCGTTTCTCGATGGAGGATGCCAGTGCTGGAGCTAGTCGAATCAGATGTTCAGCCTGCTCATCCCATTTCCATTCAATATGAAGCAGGGTATGCATCTCTGCAAAGAAGGGAATCACTTCTTCCGCTGGCAGAACAACCAGCTCAATCTCTTCAATCTGCCGAACTTCCAGTTCGGTGCCGTAGAAGGAAGGCACATGCCAAGCGAACAATCGCTGCTTAAGTGACTGTCCGGATACAAAGTGATGCGTGTTGAGTGCTCCGTAAAACAAAGCATCGCCATATCCGGTTAAAGCGACGTGAACCTCAATCGTTTCAGTGTAAGGATGAATTAAGCTCATGAGATCAGTTTACCTTTCCGAAGCTCTTCCTGCAGGGCGCGCAGCCGACTGTTACGAACAGCGAGTGTGGTGATAAATTGCTCCCAGTGCGCTTCTTGCTTCAATTTCTTATAGATTTTGGACAGACGTTTCAGCAGCTTCACGGCTGCTTTGTATCCGTCCCTGTTTTTGTGTCCGATATATCGCTCCACTGCCTGATGATAGAAGGGGAGCAGCAGCTCAGGTGCATCTTTTTCGATCGGTTGCAGCATCGCTACGCGGAATTCGAGAGGTTCCGTTCCCGTACTCAGCTGAAAATCAATCCACCTGCGCCACTGTCCACGCGAATGCATGGCATCCTCGTAGGCGGGGCGGGAGTGGGGAAGCATACTGACAAGCGTGTCCCACATGCGGTTCTCTGCATCGGGCAGATGTTGGATGGCCGAATCCCACAGATGCATGTAATCATTCAAAGGTGTGTTGCGCCGATTCGCCAGAAGGGGGCCAAGTTGTACCAACCAATCCCCAAGCCGCTTCCATTCAGCCGAATCTGCGAGTACATGGAGAAAATGCAGCAGATGTTCTGGTGGGATGCCATAGGCTGAGCTTCCATGGACGAGTCGTTGCCACGCCTGATCATCCTGCCCCAGATGGAAGTGCATCCAGCTTTGCGCGAGTACCAGCGGCAGGGGCAGCGTTACGGCTTTGCTCGATCTCTCACTACTACTTCCATTACTTTGAGCGCCACCCAAGACACTTTCGCCTGACTGGGAAGGTGCAGAAGCGGCGATTATACCGCGCTCTATATCATTTAATATGGCCTGTTCCGAGTTCAGCATGTCCTGAGACTCTTGAAGCTCAGGCACAATCCAGTTCAACCACAGTTGTCGATAGATCGGAGTGAAGAACATCATGCTGGCTGTCTCCGACATCATCTGTTTACGTAAATAAGCCGAGGTTTCGGCCAGTCTGTTCCAATGTTGCTCAAGCTTGTTTCCCTTTAGACCTGACAGGTCTAGCGGATGGTTAAAGATCCGTTCAATGTCTTTCTGAAGTGCATCCACCGCGAGCTGGGCAGGGTAGCTCAAGTACACGGGGGCATGCGTGATGGAGTTACGAGCTGGAGGCACGCAGAATCGTATGAGGTACAGCTGTACATGCAGTTCAAAAAGTTGGTCCATTGCAGCGGACAGCCTTGGTTTAATGGCATATAGCTCGTCCGTTGCTTCCTGTACGTAGGATGTGCTTGCTGTGCCAGTACCCAGCCGCCTCAGACAGGAGTGGAATAGTTCGTGCCATTCCGAGATTTCGAGATCGGCAAGTTCTGTTGCACGCTCCTTGATCTGGCTGTATTGGTTGTCTGGAATATCCATATCCTGCTGTTCATCGGCATCTGCGTAGCTGGATAGTCCCGCGGACATGGCCCCGACAGGTTTGGTCGTTTGTTTGAGTGCAGTACTGGAGTGTGCATTCACAATGGCATGCACAGGTCGCTCCAGTTGCTCGGCATAACTCATCAAAACAGCGGTCATATGTTTGCAAAGGGAACTCACCGGGCAGGTACAATAACTGGTAGACAGGGATTGCATGCTTAGTGTGACCTCGTACTCTTCCGATCCTTGTACAACGGCCGAAATCCCTTTTTGTTCGGAATAAGTTAATGGTCCGACACGTTTCTGTTTATAATATTGGAATCCGCGCATAATCGTCAGGTTGTTAAAATGCTCTGCAACTTCCCGAATCAATTGTTGCCACTGCGCATCATCCATTCTCATGTTATTGGGTATGTTCATCATTCCATCTCCTGGGGTAAACATAGGTTCGGTAATCACGACGTCTATGACGTCATGGTGTGAATTTGATGTATCCATCATATCAGTTATGAGTCAATTCGTGCATGGGTTATGAAGAATTTGAAGTTATTTTAGACCAACATGAACCAGGATGAACACGGCGGTTCTGCTGGCGGCCGACATGCAAGAATGCACCATATTGTGTATGCTTATAGTATGTATTCCTATCAGGAACGATGCAGGCCGTAGAAACGGCCATACTACAAACAACAGGAGAGAGCATATGAAAATACTTACGTTAAACACACACGCCTGGGCGGAAGAGGATCAACTGAACAAGATCAGTCAGCTGGCTGATTTTATTAATACACATCAATTCGATGTGATCTCCATGCAGGAGGTCAACCAATCGATGCAGGAAGCCGCGCTTTCTGAAGAAGAACTGAGGATGTATTATGCTACTGAATCGGATGCTGTGATTAAAAAAGATAACTATGCCTATGTCCTGCTCCAACAGCTAACAGAGCAATATTACTGGACGTGGATTCCCGCTCATGTCGGGTTCCAAAAGTACGACGAAGGACTGGCGATCCTTAGCCGGACGCCGATTAAGCAGGCTTTTGGAGAATACGTGTCTCACATGAGGGATTATAACAATTACCGTACACGCAAGATTGTGGGAATCGAGACGGTCGTTCAAGGTGAAGCAACCTGGTTTGTAAATGGACACTACAACTGGTGGGATGATGCGCAGGAACCGTTCAAGGGACAATGGGAGATGACGGAGAGCAAGCTTGCACCCTACATGGATCAGCCGTTATATATGATGGGTGACTTCAATAATGTGGCTGAAGTACGTAATGAAGGCTATGATTATATGATGAGCAAAGGCTGGAACGATCTGTATACCACAGCATTGCAAAAGGATGATGGAGCAACCGTGGTGAAGGCCATTGCCGGCTGGGCAGACAATAAACGCGATTTGCGGATCGATTATATTTTCTCCAATCGTCCAATCCAGGCCAAGTCTTCCACCGTGGTCCTGAACGGTAAAAACGGGCCGGTCGTGTCCGACCATTTTGGCGTCGCTGTAGAAATATAACAGCCATTCGACTATAAAGGTGATATCACCGCAAATACGAAACAAAGCCTCCGCTGACTTCCTGTAAAGGGAAGTGTAGCGGGAGGCTTTTTCCATTCAAAATAATTTACTATGTACATATCATATTGTTTGTTCTTTTTGTTGTGTAATGGCGCTAATACTAGTACTACTCGAGTGCCAGCATCTGATGTACAAACTTTTTCAGATTCGCACTTGTCTCGCTAAGCTGTTCAATACTTTCCATGAATTCGGTAACGAGCTTGGCCTGATCCACCGTTGCGGTTGTAATCTGACCGATCTCCTGCTCCATATGTTTCATGGATTCTTGTACACTGCCGAGTGATGATTCAATATCAGCCGCTGCTTGTTTCGTATGATCCGACAGCTTACGCACTTCACTGGCCACCACGCCGAAGCCGGCCCCCTGATCACCAACACGGGCTGCCTCAATCATGGCGTTGAGTCCAAGCAGATTGGTTTGTTCGGATACTTCACGGATGACGTTCGTTACTTTACTTACACTGACCGAGTTCTCGGAAGCTTTTTTGGAATTGCGCAGAATCTCTTCCGATGTCGCGGAGAGTTCTTCGGAATGTGCAGCAATCTGCTGAATGCCACCAACGAGAGCATTAATGGTTGTTTCATTTTCACGAATCAGATTTTCGAGGGTCATATGGCTATCCAGCGCGTAGTTTACACCCAATATACCAACGACCTGATCGTTTTCTTTAATAGGGATTAGAATGGCATCAAAGGGTCTGCCCTGCAAATCACCAGGCATGCGTGCCACGGTACGGGAATCTCTGTTAGTCAGCATTTTGAAATGTTTATAATCATCATGCAGCTCATCCCCAACCTTCACGCCAATCTCCAGACTTTTTGCCTCGGAAAAATACAATACTTTCTCATGATCATTAATGGATATGGATATGTCGTCACGGAACATTTGGCTAACAAAAGGCATAGCATTTACCAGAGATTCAAGAGTATTCAATGTGCATCTTTCCTTCCCGATACAAAAAGTGGAATTTTTCAATCTAGTATTTATATCGGTAACGTTTTCTTGTTTTTAAACCATTGTTTAAATTTAAGTTAACTTAGAAAGACAAGGCGACTAAATCCAATATAGTTGTAAGCGTAATCAAAAATCTGTAGCCACCACCGAACATGTCAGTTATACTGGGATTATTATTCGGCTATTCAGAAGATAACCAAGGGACATACCTATTTCCCGGTAAGGGGATTATCCACCCGGGTTAAGCGCTATACTAGATTGCTGCATATCAGTTTGGTGCTCCAGTGTGGATGGTATGAATGCAATGATATAAGACTTTATTTCAACGGGAGAGGGATGTGTGCCATCGATGACGACCTATTTCAGTGAACCGCAGAGCATGTATTACCGATTTGGAGAAGATCAGGATCAGGTACTGAAGGTACTGGCCGAGAGGTATATTGGAGCCAATGCACAGGCTGATTTTGTATATCGGGTATTTCAGAAGTCTGGTATTTTGCAAAATGAAAAAGGGCTTTATGATCTGAATTTAGGTAAACGCTTTCCTGATGCACCTAAAGACCATATATCTTACGCAGCTGCACTGGTCTGGGGGGATGAGGACCGAAATCTGGATGTACTGGTCCGCTGTTATGGACCTGTTCGTTTCTACTTCAATGAGCAGATGGTCTATCGCTCTACGGTAATGGATGAGATTAGTCCAGATGCCACGGTGAAGCTCAGCATCGACATCAAGCCTGGTTGGAACACTATTTGGCTGGAAATGAAAAACACGCCTGCCGGCTTCGGTTGCCAGTTCGGATCAGATGAAGGTAAAGTGCGCATTTTGAACATCCTTGCTCCGTTTCAGGAGAGACAAGGACAAGCAGGGTGGATATTCTCCCAACCGGACCGGGCCGCAAGTAAGCAACCGGACCTGCTTGGACAAGAAGCAGATTACAGTTTAAAGTGGCTGCCTGAGACAGGCTGGTCTGATCAGGATGATTCCAAACCAGCCCTTGAACGAATATATGGGCATCTTCCAGGTCGGCATGCTTATGCTTGGACCCATCTGAACAACATCGATTCAACCGGGAGTCCAGTGCGATTGTCAGGTCAATCTTCTGGTTCTCTAAGTATATGGATTAGCGGCAAGCCTGTGGCACAGGTGAAGGAAGCGGGTACGTTCGAAGTGGATATACCAGTCTCCTTTGGACGGAGTGACCTGATTGTCCGAAGTGAATGCAACGATAAGGCTGAACCATGGCATTTTAATATGAATGCAACCGTTTCGGGCAAGCCGCTTTCACTGGAACTTCCTCAGCGTGTGCACGGTGCTACTGGAGAGTCTTGGTTATATGTTGGGCCTTTTGAGTCGGGGGTTGAACCGGATTTGCAGGATCTGACCCGAACGGACCGAGTGTACCAAACAGGACTAGAACAGACATATTGGCGCTTGGATCGACCGGATGCCCGGATCAGACCCTATTATGAAAACGCCATGTTAAGCAACAAATGGACAGTGGGCAGTGTGACCAATTATGGCCGCTGGGATTATCCATTGGGTGTCACTGTATATGGTCTATTACGGACGGGGCGTTATCTGCAAAGACCGGACATTACGCGTTATGCGGCTGAGCATGTGCAGGCATGTACTCAGATGTATGAGTACTCTTTATGGGATCGGGAGCAATATGGTTTCCCTGCAGTCAATCAACAACTGGTCATGCTAAAAATGCTGGATAACTGCGGTTCTTTTGGTTCAGCCATGCTAGAAGCGTACTCCGAGTGCCATGAACCAACGTTTCTTCCCATTGCTGAGCGGATTGCGGATTTCATGCTTTCCCGTTTGGAACGACAGGAGGATGGTGCGTTTTATCGCACATGCGTAGGGGAGTATGCCGAGAATACCATGTGGGCAGATGACCTCTATATGAGCACGCCGTTTCTCGTTCGTTATGCCCGTGTGACGGGAAGCTCATCCGCACTGGATGAAGCCGCCAGACAGTTTTTATTGTATCGGAAATATCTGTTCATGCCTGAGTTCAAGATTATGTCTCACGTATATGATTTCAAATACGGACAGGCAACGCAGATTCCATGGGGACGGGGGAACGGCTGGACACTGTTTTCCTTGACGGAGGTATTGGAAGCTTTGCCAGCAGAGCATCCTGAGCGCCCAGCCTTAATAGATTTCTTCAATGAGCTGTGTGAAGGGTACGCAGCACTTCAAGGGGAAAGCGGGTTATGGCATCAGGTGTTGAATGACTCCCAGACATATGAAGAAGCCTCATGTACAGCCATGTTTGCCTATGGATTTGCACGTGGTGTGCGTTTTGGCTGGTTCAAAGACCCTGAAGTTTATGTCGCAGCTGCCCAGCGGGCATGGAAGGGACTCATCTGCAAAGCGATTGATCGTCAAGGGAATGTGCATGGTGTGTGCAGCGGTTCGAGATATGCGTTTACGGCAGAGTATTACGATCAGGACTTGCGTACCGTCACCAATGACAATCACGGAATAGGCATTATGATGTTGGCAGGAACTGAGGTTGCAAAAATGAAGAATCATTTGGCTGATCACAAGGTGTCTTCACCTGCCGCCACACACTCCTGACTGATCCACAGGAAACACATCATTACGGCTGAACATCGAGCTTTTCGGACATTCTAATGGTCCATTAAAAGAAATGCCGTGATTTGATGTTCATACTTTCGTTCCATATCAACCCGCTATCTTCTTCTCAACGTATCATGCATGTATACCCGTAATCATACCGATACGGGAACGGAACCGCCGGGAATATCATTCCTGGTGGTTTTTGATTCCTGTAACTCCTTACTTTTTTGACAGGAAAGCTTACTTTTCTTTATGTCATGTGCAGCAATGGACCGATACAATAGGTTTTGTAAGCGATTCCATAAATGCAAGAAGGGGAGGAAATTCATTTATGATGATTACAAAAAAGTGGGTAACCCTGTTCTGCCTGTCCCTGTTATTGTTCGCTACAGCCTGTTCTGGAGGGGCCACCGATACATCATCTTCTTCTGGAGAAGCAAGTGGAAGTGAAGGAGATTCATCAGGTAAGGTTGAACTGCGCATGACCTGGTGGGGATCACAGACTAGACATGATCTGACGACCAAAGTGATCCAATTGTTTGAAGAGAAACATCAGGGAATCACCATTAAGCCTGAATATTCCGGTTGGGACGGTTACTTTGACAAGTTGACTACACAGGTAGCCGGTTCGAATGCACCGGATATCATCCAGATGGATTACGCCTTTCTGACTGACTTTGCCCGGCGTGGGGCCTTGCTTGATCTGACCCCGTTTGCAGAGAGCAAAGAGCTGCGAACAGAGGATCATGATCAGAGCATGATTACAGCCGGTTCGATTGACGATAAATTATATGCAATTACCCTCGGAGTTAACGCACCAGGTGTCATCTATGACGCCACCGTATTTCAGGAATTAGGTATCGAAGAACCACAAGAGAGCTGGACATGGAAGGATTTTGGGGATATTGCGACCAAGATCGCCGCAGCCAAAGGTGAGGGGTTCTATGGATCGGCAGACATTTCCGGTACAACGAACATGTTTGAAGTGTTTATTCGGCAATCCGGGAAAGGATTGTTTGATGGTGGCACGATGACCGCTACCAGCGAGGAGCTTCAACAATGGTTCGATATGTGGGGTGCACTTCGTGAGAATGGTGGAGTCACCACAGCGGAGATAACGGCATCCACAACCAACGCACTGGAGACACGTCCGATCTCACTTGGAACAGCTGCCATGGATTTTGCGTGGTCTAATCAATTGCTGACATTCCAGCAGGTGAACAAAAACCAGGATCATAAGCTTGGCATACAAGTGCTTCCGCATGGTGTTAACGAGCAGCAAATTGGCGAATACCTGAAGCCAGGTCAATTCTTATCCGGTTATGGCAAAACAAAACATCCCAAAGAAGTGGCCATGTTCATCGATTTCATGGTGAATGATCCGGAAGCAACTGCCATTCTCGGTTCTGAACGTGGGGTGCCGGTCAATTCCAGCATTCGTGAACAGATGCAGCCTACGCTGCCGGAAGCGGAGCAAACTATTTTCCAATTTATCGATACTGTATCGAAGCATTCCAGCGAGATTGACCCGCCATACCCGCAAGGGTTTGCTGAAGTGGACACGAGTTTCAAGAGCGCAAGCGAGCAGATCGCCTTCGGTCAAGGCAAAACACCGGATGTGATTGCACAGTTTATTGAAGAAGCGAAGGCTGCGCTTGGATCGAGTCAATAAACCATTGAAACCGTTCCAGACTTCTAATTCTGCGGGGAGGTTGCGAAGATGACGACATCACAGGTCAGTCAAGCCCGAATCGAGCGTGTGGCTAGCCGGCGGGTGAAACGGAGATATGCCCACAATGGAGCAGCGCTTCTGTTCCTTGCCCCATGGCTTGTCGGATTATTATTTCTAACCCTGGGTCCCATGTTGGTATCCTTGTACATTTCGTTCACCGATTACAGTATCCTTGCCGCCCCTTCCTGGGTCGGTCTGGATAACTACACGACGATGTTTACATCGGATAAACTGTTTACCCAGTCGCTCAAAGTCACATTCACGTATGTCGCTGTATCCGTACCGGTCAAATTGATCTTCGCACTGCTTGTAGCGATGCTGCTCAACAAAGGGATTCGAGGGCTCGGTATTTACCGGACGGTGTACTACATCCCGACATTGCTTGGGGGTAGCGTGGCGATTGCGATGTTGTGGCGTAAGATGCTGGGTGGGGATGGGCTACTCAATAGTGTTCTTGCCATGGTAGGCATTAAAGCTCCCGATTGGGTTGCGAATCCGAAGTATGCCCTGTACTCCATCGTACTGTTATCCGTGTGGCAGTTCGGATCGTCGATGATTATTTTCCTGGCAGGCCTGAAGCAGATTCCACCCGAGTATGATGAAGCCTCAGCGGTAGATGGTGCAGGTCCTCTGCGGAGATTCTTCTATATAACGTTGCCGATTCTGTCACCCGTCATCTTCTTCAATCTCGTCATGCAGCTGATTACGTCCTTTCAATCGTTCACGCAGGCCTTCGTCATCAGTAATGGTAGCGGAGGGCCAGTGAACTCAACCTTAATGTACTCTCTGTATCTGTACAAAAAAGGATTCTCATTCTTTCAGATGGGCTATGCTTCCGCGATGGCCTGGGTGCTGGTGATCCTGATTGGCGTATTTACATTGCTCGTATTCCGCAGCAGCAAGCTGTGGGTGCACTATGAGGATGGTGGGAAATCATGATTGGACAACGGAACTCCACAGCATGGGTCGTCGGCAAACATGTGCTGATCTCTGGCATCGCCTTTGTCATGCTCTATCCGATTCTCTGGATGCTGGGTAGCTCGTTCAAACCGGGACATATGATCTTTACAGAGACCTGGTTCTGGCCGCAGGAATGGAATTGGCAAAATTACATGAATGGCTGGTCGGGAATTCAGGGTAATCCGTTCTCCCGGTTCCTAACTAACTCTGTCGTTCTATCGCTTGGCGCCGTGCTGGGCAATGTGATTTCCTGCTCTATGGCGGCGTATGCCTTCGCCCGACTGAATTTTCGTCTCAAAGCCATCTGCTTCGGCCTGATGCTCATGACGATCATGCTGCCACATCATGTGACGCTGATCCCGCAGTATATCCTTTTCAACCACCTGGAGTGGGTGAATACGTATCTGCCTCTCGTCGTGCCAAAATGGCTGGCGACTGACGCATTCTTCATTTTTCTTATGGTGCAGTTCTTCCGGGGATTGCCTAAAGAGTTGGATGAGGCGGCCACCATCGATGGATGCGGTCCTGTGAAAATATACACCAAAATCATCATTCCACTGGCTTTCCCAGCATTGGTCACCACGATGATTTTCACGTTCTTGTGGACATGGGACGACTTCTTCAGTCAGTTGATCTACCTGAGCGACGTGAGTAAATATACAGTGCCGTTAGGTCTGCGTTTGTTCCTTGATTCCAGCTCTCAATCCGATTGGGGTCCAATGTTTGCGATGTCGGTATTGTCGCTGGTGCCATGTTTTATCGTATTTATCGTGTGTCAAAAGTACTTCGTGGAAGGAATCGCAACCTCTGGACTCAAAGGGTAATTCCAAGACGAAACGAGTTGATTTTCGCATGCGGAAAGGAAGATGGTCTTCATTTATTAATCAAAAGCTGCAACAAAGCAAGCTCTCCACATTGATGGTGACTTGCTTTATTGCGTTTAACCTCCTGCTCGTCTCGATTGTGGTCTGGCTGGCATATCAGTCTTTCTCAGCAGTCACCTTTGCCGAGATTAGCAAAGCACGCCTGGCTCTTCTGAACGAGAGTACACGACGGGGATTTGACTTCATCACAAGTGTAACGGGCAATGCCTACGCTTTGGCAAGCAATCGGGAACTGTCCAGCTTGCTCGAAACGATGGAGACAGGAAGACTTTCGCAGATTCATCAACGGCGGGAAGTATCCCGCATATTGGATCATACGCTGGTCGTCAGTGAAGGCATTACTTCTATAGAGTTGTACACGGATGCATTTAACGGTGTAGCTGTTACCATGCCTGATCGCATCTTCCCGGTAGACACAATATCAGGTGATTCCTGGTTCGATGCACTGGAGCAGGCAGATGCAGCATGGGTACCTTTGCGCGAGAATGAATCTGGTCAATCATTAATTGGGTACGCCCAGCGAATCTTTGACAGCCGAGGGGGTACGGTTGCCTATGTGCTCATTCGACTGAGTCGTGCTGACATTGTACGCAGGTTTGCGGATATGCCCATGGTATTGGATGGAAAGGTGCTGCTGGTAGATACGGCTGGCAAAGTCGTCATGCAGATGGGGGAATCTAATCCCGTTGAGGGGTCTAAGTGGCCAGATGACTCTAATACAAGTGGTGGAGATGGAGATTCTTCTTCTTCTATAGTAGATAGTGCCTGGATTCAGGAACACGTCCAGCGTGGAGAAGACGGATTCGAAGTGGTCTCCGGTCAGTCCGGTGGTTCACAGCTTGTGCTATATTCCAGACCGGCCATGCTTCAGTGGCGTCTGGTGCAGACGATCCCGGTTCATATGCTTTTATCTCCAGTCAGGCAAGCAGGATGGCAGATCCTCGGCATTGCGGTGCTGGGGTTGTTGTGCTCGGCAGTACTCGCGTATCTCTTCGTGCGGCGGATTATTCGTCCTCTACGCCAATTGATCAAGCGGATGAGACAACTGGAGAAAGGGGATTTCAATACCCGGGTTCAGTTGTCTTTCACAGAGGAATACGCCCACTTGGCTTATGGCTTCAATCACATGGCTTCACAACTCACGACGCTGATGGAACAGGTGAAGGATGAGAGCCGTGCCAAGCGGGAAGCCCAGACGGGCTTGCTTGAGGCTCAGATCAAACCCCATTTTCTATACAACACCCTCGACATGATCCACTGGCGTGCACTCGATTACGAAGCCAAAGACATCAGTCGCATGATTGTACAACTCAGTAAGCTGTTACGGATCGGACTGAGTGGGGGGAAATTATTTATTCGGTTGCGGGATGAGTTGGAGCATGCACGTTGCTACGTCAGCATTCAGTCAGAGCGTCTACCCTTCTCTATTCAATATCAGGAACATATTGATCCGCGTATTCGCGGTTGTTACATTCCCAAGATCATTTTGCAGCCCTTTATCGAAAATGCCGTTATGCACGGGCATCCCGAAGAAGGCACACTTCGAATTCAGGTGCACATGCACGAAGCAGCAGAAGGCTCTCACCTAGATATCGTTATTCGTATCACGGATAATGGGCAAGGTTTACCGGAAGGCTGGGAGCTGGAAGATACGTGTGGTATCGGGGTACGGAATGTACATCAGCGCATTCAACTGTATTGCGGGAAGAGATATGGCGTTCAACTGAGCGATGCAGAGTCGGGTGGCGTGGAAGTGACCATTACGCTGCCGCGTATAGAGACCGACGAGCAATTAAATCTGTGGCTGGACGGTGAAAAAGGATGAAGACCATTATGCTTGTAGATGACGATCCGCATATTGTTAAGGCTCTAACCGAACATATCGATTGGCCTTCACTGGGCCTAAGCATTGCAGGTACAGCTTCCAATGGCTTGGATGCGCTGGAGTTGTTCCACCGGATGCATCCAGATCTCGTCATGACCGACGTCTATCTACCGGGGATGACCGGGCTTGAGATTACACAGGCGCTGCGGCGTGATCATCCCCATCTGCCGATTATCATCCTTAGTGGATATGACGAATTCGAGAACGCCCGGGCAGCCATGCGTTGGGGTGTGAATCACTTTTTGCTGAAGCCAGCAGAGGTCGAGGAGATTGAGTCTGTGTTGCGTGAGGTTTTATTAGAACAAGATGTACGAGAGCGGCATGAGCGGCTGGAGCGGACGTACAAGCAGGAGGTTGGACGGGTACTTCCCTATTTACGCAAACAATTTCTTCACGAATTGCTGACTACGCGATATCGAGCTGAGGAGCTGCCTAAAGAACGCATGGAGTATATAGGCATTCATATGTCCTCACAGGCACGAGCCATTAGTCTGCAATTGAATCGCCCCGTATTTCTGACACGGATGAAAGAGCGGGACTGGCAGCTTCTCCGCTATGGGGCAGCCGATATTATTCAGGAGACGGTAAAGGAGCAATCCGAGCACATGGCGGATGGGCAGGTAGAGATTGTTGATTATTCGGATCAGGTATTTGTGTTGCTTCTATTAGGAGATAGAGATCATTTGGAGGAAATCCTGCCACTTGTGGAGAGGATGATCGATCAGATCTTTACGTATCTGAAAATCGAAGTAAGTGCTGGAATAGGAAGATCCAAAAGTCATCCATGCGAGGTGATAGACTCTTATCTGGAGAGCAGGGAAGCGGTAGAAACAGCAGAGTTTCAGGGTGGAAGTCGCATCTACCGTTATGAAGCGTCAGCGGATACGGGGCCAAGTGCGACTGATTATTCATTATTGCTTCGCCAATGGAATGAGGCATGGGCAGATATCAGACCCGATCAGGCGGAAGAGGTGTGGCATCATATTCGCCTTTTACTGAAAGAGGGAAACTGTGTTGGGATACAGGATATACAGGTTGTAGCCGTCAGTCTGTTTGACACCTTGATTCATAGTTGGAATCGACTTCATCCGATGTTAACGCCGCCGCTTGCGATGAGTGATTTTTTGCGTGAAATTCAATCGAAATATGCATTGCATGATTTGGTAAACTGGATGGACCGTATTATCTGCAACTGGCTGGAACAGATACGCAAAGAGATGGGCGAGAAGAAAAGCAATAAACTGATAGAGCAGGTGAAACAGTATGTGGAGCTGCATTACGCCGAAGAGATTAGTTTTGAAGCGATCGCCAAGGGGCTATTCGTGCATCCAAAGTATCTGAGTCAACTGTTCAAAAGGGTGACTGGAGAGAATTTCGTCAGTTATTTGAACGGGTACCGGATTCAGAGAGCGTTGGAACTGTTGCAGTCAGGACATTACATGGTATACGAGGTAAGTGAGATGACGGGGTTTCGTAATGCCACGTATTTCAGTCAGGTGTTCAAGATGCTTACGGGCAAGAGTCCGTCTGAGGTAGGTTAGAGCAATAGAGAGTATATTAAGTTAAATAAAGAGGAATAGGCGGATTGGTTCTTATGATTATCGAGCAACAGGAGTATTACATTAGAGGAGTATCTTACTCGATTAGATCGGCAGAGGAAAAAGATGCTGAAGCCTTGTCTTCACTTCGTGTACAACTGGATGGGGAAACGGAGAACATGGATCGTGAAAAGGGTGAGGCGTACATCGATGCAGTCGGGTTTCGGCGTATCATCCAGTCGGATACCGAGAAGCGGCGTAATATATTCCTCGTTGCTGTAGTAGCAGGTGAGATAGTGGGATACTCCCGATGTGAAGGCACAGCGTTGAAGCGCTTTTGCCATAAGGTTGAGTTCGGTGTGTGTGTAGCCAAGGATTTCTGGGGACATGGGATTGGCAAGAACTTGTTGGAGAAGTCTATAGAGTGGGCAGACCAGAGTGGTGTGGAGAAGATGACGTTGAACGTGCTGGCAACAAATGAAAAAGCAATTGAGTTATATCAAAAGTGTGGCTTCGGAATCGAAGGCGTTTTGAAAAAGGATCGGCGACACGCGGATGGACAATATCATGACACGATAGTGATGGGCAGGTTCAAAGACTGACCGTGTAGAAAGTAAAGCTTACAATCTATCATGCTCACAGAAGAGTGAGTTCAATTACTATATTCGATATGTCAAAAATAATAGATAGCATTGTTCTCCAATAAGGTATTGTGTTTCTTATTATAATAGAACGTAATGATGTTGATAGGATCTGTTCGTAACCTATATTGAGACAGATTAGACTAGCGAGGGTATGTAGGGTATAGTAAGAGGATATTGCCGTCAATTGAAGAGTTTGAAAAGAGATTATATCAAACAAGCAATAAGGCCATTGATGGGATATTTTACAAGTAGTAATCATATTGTGCATATGGTATATTCTACTTCCGGCCAAAAAAACACGACAAACAAAGTGTGCAGGCAGAACAAAATAAGCTTCGAAAGAAACTTAAAAAAAGAGCTTGCTAAGTTGGTTCGGAAGTGTTATGATATAAAAGTTGCTGAGGGGAACAACGCTCGGTAACGAAATAAGTTTGATCTTTGAAAACTGAACAACGAGTGAGTAAACATTCTGCTTGCAGAATGAAACGCGAAAGTTGGAAACAAGTCTTGGCTTGAATCGACTGGAGCACAAATGAGATTTTTAATCTCGTCAGATTCAAAATGAGCTT
>NZ_VEBF01000104.1 GCF_007676705.1 Paenibacillus xylanexedens | reverse complement strand
TACTCCCTAATCTCCCAATACGCTCCCCCTCCCCCCATACTTCCACCAATCCATTTCACCAATCTCCTCTTCCCCTTTCCACCCTCTCCATACAATACAATTCCCCCTTTGTACCCCATATCATAATCTCCCTAAAACCAACCATCCCCTTCCAACAACTCATCCACCAATCCATTCACCATCACCTCCCCTTCTCCATTATTCTTCTCCATATTCACCCCTTCAAATCCATTAATCATACATTCCCCCATCATCCTCCCCATCAACTATTCAAACACATTCCCAATATCATTCAATTCTCTCTCCCACCAGAAGATGTCGCTACCCGCTT
>NZ_VEBF01000103.1 GCF_007676705.1 Paenibacillus xylanexedens | reverse complement strand
TCGCATAATCCCACCCACACAACCCAATCAAGTTCCTTCTCTCCTTTCTCAAAATCATCCTAACCCTCTTCCTCCTCACTTCACTCACACTCCTCACCACTCCATTAATTCTACACTCATATCCCAAATCCCTACTCCCGACTTTTAACATTCACTCCCAACGTCAACCTATCCCATTAACCCCTATCTTTCACCCACCCTTACCTCCCAAAACCAACCACCCCAATAACCCCCCAAATCCAACCATACATCAACCACCACCAACACAACAACAACCTCTTCCCCAACATGCCCTCTCCCTCATGCCTAACCGTTCCCACAGCGGTCAATC
>NZ_VEBF01000102.1 GCF_007676705.1 Paenibacillus xylanexedens | reverse complement strand
CCACACATACCTCCTAAACTTTCACAAAAAATTCCACACTCCTCATCTCCACCCCACACTTCACCCCATTCACCACTTCCTCCCCACCATAAACCAACCCATCTATTCACCTCAATACACTCCAATCATATTATTAAAAACCCTCTCCATTTACTCTCAGTCTATCACTCACCTCCCTTCCCACCCCACCCACCCCACCTCATTCAATTTCTACAACCAATTTTCATTCTTCTATAATATCAACCCCTATTCCCAATCCATCATCCATCTCCTCACCGACTTTCTCATCCATATGCACAACCGAACCGACGTACCCAGTGTACATACCATC
>NZ_VEBF01001058.1 GCF_007676705.1 Paenibacillus xylanexedens | reverse complement strand
GGGGATTCGAACCCCTGTTACCTCCGTGAAAGGGAGGTGTCTTAACCCCTTGACCAACGGGCCCCATTTTCAAAGCTCTCAACCGGGATCGAACCGGTGACCTCATCCTTACCATGGATGCACTCTACCTACTGAGCTATGAGAGCAAATGGCTCCCCGAACAGGGCTCGAACCTGTGACAACTCGATTAACAGTCGAGTGCTCTACCA
>NZ_VEBF01001057.1 GCF_007676705.1 Paenibacillus xylanexedens | reverse complement strand
GTGCTTATGTGATAGGAGGGGGGGAGTGGGATTATGAAATGGGGATGGTGGTTTTGTTTTGTTTCTTAGATTTTAGAGGAAGTAGGTTGTTTGTGAAATGGGTGTTTGGAGAGGGAAGGAATAAGGGTTGGGTGATGGTAAGTGGGACGGTAGATATGGTTGTAATGATGATATGGATGGTGATGGGATATGGATGGATGTGTTTGGTGTATGT
>NZ_VEBF01001056.1 GCF_007676705.1 Paenibacillus xylanexedens | reverse complement strand
CTCCCACCTTCCATCCCTCTTCCTCCACAACTCCACCTTCCCTTTCTCCCTCAAACACCCATCCCGAATATCCATCTTCCTCACCCCTTCACCAATCAGTCCCAACACCTCTTCTTCACAACCACTCACCATATCCCCACCACCAAACCACCTTTCACTTGATTTTCCAGCCTGCTTTCCCTCCTCATGTTCACTCTCTACTCATCCATCTCTC
>NZ_VEBF01001055.1 GCF_007676705.1 Paenibacillus xylanexedens | reverse complement strand
CCACCCACTTAATATGCATTACCGTCCTAACGAATTCCCATATCTCCCTCCTCTCCTCCCCATCCCACATCACATTCACAAACTCTCACCTTTCTCTCCCCTATCTCCCACCCCCCATCCTCCCTTTACACAACCTATCCTCAATCCTCACCCCCTTACCTTCCCTCCGCTTCTCATCATCCCCCATTCACAACCTTACCACCCTCCCTCTCCT
>NZ_VEBF01001054.1 GCF_007676705.1 Paenibacillus xylanexedens | reverse complement strand
TTTTACTCCCCAACACAATGTATCCGGGTAAACATGTCATCACCTCCCTTCCGCGAGACAACATCAAACGTGTCTCTTTTCCCCTGAATACCATACCTCTACCAACAATCCTCACACCTCTCTTTCCCGCATTTCCCTTCCCTATTCCACGTTATACCTTCCAAACCATCTTCCGCAACCCGCTCGCCAATCCTAATGTCATCCCCATTACCTC
>NZ_VEBF01001053.1 GCF_007676705.1 Paenibacillus xylanexedens | reverse complement strand
TTCCCATTCCCAAAAAAATCCATCTTTAATCCCCCTCCATCTCACTCTTCTCATCACTATAATCATCTCTCCTTCTCCAAAACCGACTCTATACTTTATATCCTTATTTAACCTCTTATAATGAACATAAATAGAAAAATCCATACAAAAACACCTCCCCACAAAATCTCCACACCTCTTTCCATTCAAACTTTAATCTCATTCCAACCATTAA
>NZ_VEBF01001052.1 GCF_007676705.1 Paenibacillus xylanexedens | reverse complement strand
TTAGTGGGGAAGAGGGTAAGGATTTTTGGGGGAAAGGGGGGAAAGAGTTGGGGTGTAGAAGGAGGAATTGGAATCGGTGGAGGTAATAGTTGTTGGGAGAAAGGGTCATGGTGAAGGTGTTTAATGGGAATGATGTGGGGGTTGATGGGAGTGAGGATGGTATGTTTTTTCGGAATGTTAGAGAGTGATTTAGGTGGATCTAGAGAGAATGTAG
>NZ_VEBF01001051.1 GCF_007676705.1 Paenibacillus xylanexedens | reverse complement strand
CGCGTAGAGTCTTCTATAGTAACGCCGGGCAGAACACGAGACACACCTGCATACACCTCATCCGCTGTCATTCCCCCAACCATCTCCACAAATTCACCATTCTCCTTCCTAGCATTTTCATACCCACCCCATCCAAACACCACAGCAAAATCATCAAAACCCCAACTCCCACCACCTCCCACCCCACCCCCTACATTCGAACTTACTTTCCCTT
>NZ_VEBF01001050.1 GCF_007676705.1 Paenibacillus xylanexedens | reverse complement strand
TATCATCTTTCCCCATCAACCCACCCCAACCCTCAATCTCCAACACCCCACACCCCTTCTGCATATCCTTACCCACCTTCACCCCAAACCACACTCCCTTCTCATCCTCACCCATCATATCAACCCCCCCTCTCCGCCACATCCCCTCATCTACATTTTCCACCCCAACATTCGCCCAATCCTTGACTTTCACACCTATCACCAACATCAAATT
>NZ_VEBF01000101.1 GCF_007676705.1 Paenibacillus xylanexedens | reverse complement strand
CTCGTCTTTGAGGTAAACAACCCCTCCACCATACCATACCCCCCACCCATCAGCATGATGCCGACCCTCAATTATCAAATTTTACACATTCAAACTCCCCAACTTTTTCCCACGCTTTCTAAAGGCCATTCTTAATACCTTTCAAAACAACTCATCACATTCATAACCTAACACCCAATGCCCCCCCTTTCCCTCACCCTTATCTCCAATTCCTACCTCCCAACCCCCATCCCCCCCCCATCCACATCTTAATCACCCTATTCAACATCCCTTTTCTCAATACCAAAAAACCACCTCCAAGCAACAACCTCCTTTTTCCTTACCCGATTTAT
>NZ_VEBF01001049.1 GCF_007676705.1 Paenibacillus xylanexedens | reverse complement strand
CACTTTGCTCCAGATCACATACCCATACCCCTGACCCAGAAAATGATTCCGATCATCATTGCCTCATCTTCCCCCATCTCTAATCCAATCTCCTTCAAACAATATAACCCATCCACTTGTACTCATCATTCAAATCCTTCCTTCCTCTTCTCCAAAATCCAAACACTGAACACCTCACTCTCCATTTTATCCCTTTCAACTCCAATACAAAATA
>NZ_VEBF01001048.1 GCF_007676705.1 Paenibacillus xylanexedens | reverse complement strand
CAATCACCAGTCCTTTAACCGTTTTTATGATTTACTATCCCATTATCCGATATTATTTCTAGCCCTCCATTGCTCCAAACAACAACTTACCACAACACAGCACACCAGCGCACATCCTCACATTCCACTTCCCCATTCCCAGTTCCACTACATCTACTCCTATCATCAATGTCACCTACAACTCAATACCCAACACCTTACCTCACCTCCATGT
>NZ_VEBF01001047.1 GCF_007676705.1 Paenibacillus xylanexedens | reverse complement strand
ATTCCCCAACCACCAATCACCAACAACCCTTTCTCCCAACACCTCAACATTACCACACCCAATCTCGCTCATTCCAAACCTCCCAACTCTATTCCCACTACCAATAAATTAATTCACATTCCTTCCTTTTTTCATCTCACCCTCCACTCCCTCATCATTCCACCTCCATCCAACCAACCCATGCTTCCCCAAAAACCCCACCATTATTTTTTTG
>NZ_VEBF01001046.1 GCF_007676705.1 Paenibacillus xylanexedens | reverse complement strand
ATCACCAGTACACCTCTCAACATTACCCTTACTGTAAATAATCAACTCCTCACGTACCCATCACCTCCTTATTCAAACTAACATTCCATTATACGCTACCTATCTTATTATCAACCAATACTCCCAACTTCATAACCCCAAATTTTCTTATCACACATCAACCCTCCATCTATATCTTCCTTACCAATACACCAACACTCTTTACCAACCTCAT
>NZ_VEBF01001045.1 GCF_007676705.1 Paenibacillus xylanexedens | reverse complement strand
TCAGGTGTGGTGAGGAAAATATGTGGTGCGGGCTTGGGGTTGGTAAGTTCCTGAGGTGTGATTGGCAGCTGAAAGTATTGTGGAAGTGGGGTTTTGTGGATAATGAAATGAATGAGTGGAGGTGGAGAGGAAGAAGGAACGGGTATTGGTAGGTGTTGGTGATGGAGCGAGCTTAAGGAGCGTTGGAGGGAAGGGATTGGGGTGAGATTGGGAT
>NZ_VEBF01001044.1 GCF_007676705.1 Paenibacillus xylanexedens | reverse complement strand
TAGTCATGTGTTTGGTATTATTGGAAAATGGATGTGTGCTGGTGTGGTGAAGATGGTGGATTAGGGATTAGAATTGATTGGAGGCCGTCATGAATGGAGGTGAGGGTTTGGCGGAGGGGGTTATGCATTACAGAGAGGGAAGGTTGGGGTTGCCTTTGGCAGATGTGGGGCAGGCGGAAGCAATGTAGTGAGTGGTGTGGGTGATGGAAAGGGG
>NZ_VEBF01001043.1 GCF_007676705.1 Paenibacillus xylanexedens | reverse complement strand
GAGTGGATGTGAAGGAGAAAAAGAATGAAAAGGGTTAATGGAAGAATTAGAGAAAGTGAGTTATGATTTGAAATCGTTTATGGGGAAAAAGGTGTATATTTAGGAAGGTGAAAAAATGGGGTGGGTAAAGGAAGTATGTAAGTATTCATGTAGCAGTAGTATGGTGAAAGGTGTTATTGAATCAAACAACGGTAGGATATATGAAGAAGTCATA
>NZ_VEBF01001042.1 GCF_007676705.1 Paenibacillus xylanexedens | reverse complement strand
CCCACCCCCCACAACACCATCCCCACAACCCTCATCACCTCCCACCCTATCCATCCATTCATAATCAAACCCATCCTCCCTATCTCCCATCCCTCTCCCCTCTCCACCCTCCAACTCTTCCACCCAAACGCCTCTCTCCCTACCACATCATCCACAACCTCCACGATCACCACATTCGCCCCTTGCTCCTAATCCACTCCAACCCCCTCCTATC
>NZ_VEBF01001041.1 GCF_007676705.1 Paenibacillus xylanexedens | reverse complement strand
ACCAATAGCTATATCAATACACTCCTTATCTAACGCAATATCATTAAACTCTCCTACAACCCATTTCATCTTTCCCATCTTTCTTTCCTTCCCAACTCATTCAAGCTATTCAACCATATCTTTCTCATAATCCAATCCATATACCCTTTTCACTCCTTCCCCAATCCAAACTCAAATATACCCCGTACCCCCTCCAAGATCCAATACATTCTCG
>NZ_VEBF01001040.1 GCF_007676705.1 Paenibacillus xylanexedens | reverse complement strand
AGTAATATAAGTAGTGTGATGGTTAGGATGATTCAATAAGATATGAATAAAGAATTGAAATGTTTTGAGAACGTGGTGAAGATTGAATTGATAGAGATTAGGGGGTTCGATAAGGTTGAGAAGTGGAAGAAGAGTTTGATTGTGATTATGGTGTATAAAGTGGAGATAGGAGTTAAGTGAATGATAGTGGGGTGTGATGAAGTTATAGAAATAG
>NZ_VEBF01000100.1 GCF_007676705.1 Paenibacillus xylanexedens | reverse complement strand
ATACATACATCCCCCAAATTAATCACACACTCCCGATGTCCAGTCAGGTTTTCGTACCCTTTCCCCTCTCTACCTACACCCACAACCACACACTCTCCCACCCCCCAAGATCACCACAGTCCAGGCACCTTCCTTCACCCATCCTTCATCCCCCTCCACAACCCCATTTTCCCTACCCACCATCCACATCCCTCCATCCACCCCCTCACCCACCCTCACATTCCATCCCCCCACCCCAATCCCCATACCCCCACCATACATCCATCCCATCCCGAAAACCCACACCATCCCATCTTTTACCCTCAATTCAGATCCCCCTCCAAAAAACATACC
>NZ_VEBF01001039.1 GCF_007676705.1 Paenibacillus xylanexedens | reverse complement strand
TCATCACATTTCTCTTCCTCATTCTCCTTCCCCTCCTTCAAACCACAAACCCCCTATCAAAATCAACCCCAAAACCCTACATAAAATTCCAACATCCCTCATCCTTCTATTCCCCCTCTTCATTCTTATTCTATTCCTCCCGCTGCTTGCAGTCATCGTCTATAGAGGCGTTCCGCATATTGACTGGAACGTCCTCAGAACCGCAGCACACTTC
>NZ_VEBF01001038.1 GCF_007676705.1 Paenibacillus xylanexedens | reverse complement strand
GATATCGAGTATAGGTTGTAGGCTGGGGTAATGCGGGCAACTTGAGGTTGAGCTGAGGCAAGGGATGGAAGAACTACAGTGAGGTGAGGAAAAGGGGTGGTAATTTGTGAGTTAGGGTTGGTAGTAATGGGTATGATAGAAGGGGGAATTGGATTACCAATGGTGCTTCTTATGGTGCATTCGTTATGTGAGTAAGCAATAGGGCCAAGTGAAG
>NZ_VEBF01001037.1 GCF_007676705.1 Paenibacillus xylanexedens | reverse complement strand
GGTAGTGAGTGGTAGGAAGGTGGGAGAGGAGGTTGATCTATATGTAGAAGAAGAGAAGGAAATGTGAGAGGGAATATTGTGGAGCAAGAATATTTTTGGAGGCATGGAGAAGAGGTGCTGAGGTGATAGTAAGTATGAAAGAGTGAAGGAAATTAGGATTATGAAAGAGATGATGTTTGAGGGGATGGGGGGGAGGATGAATATGGGGAGATGG
>NZ_VEBF01001036.1 GCF_007676705.1 Paenibacillus xylanexedens | reverse complement strand
TTCCCTATCAATTCCAACCACCATTTATTCCCTCTCCCTCTCATCATCCTCATATCCACTCTATCCATCTATTTGATCAACACCTATTTCTACTTTCCTCCCCTCTCCCATCACAACATCAACTTACCCCTAACCCCATCCTTCTCTACACCATCCCATCCTCCTACCCACAAACCTTACACCTCTCCCTCCTCTTAACTCCCCTAAACCCTCC
>NZ_VEBF01001035.1 GCF_007676705.1 Paenibacillus xylanexedens | reverse complement strand
ATTACGGTATTGCCGGGGATTGTGGCCGATTACTTGGGACTGAAGAATGAGAGCAAAAAGTATGGGGTGATGTATGAGGGATTTGGATTTGGTGGTTTGGGAGGATGATTGATGAGGGGGGTGCTGGGGGGATTGGATGTAAGGTTTATGGTGATTGGTGTAGTCTGGGGTGTCTCGGTGTTGGTCGGAGTGATGATTACAGCTTGGGGTGAAG
>NZ_VEBF01001034.1 GCF_007676705.1 Paenibacillus xylanexedens | reverse complement strand
AATGGTGGGGGGAAAGAGATGTTGGATTGTGGTTGGAATGAAGTGGTAGTGGTGAATGGGAGAAAATGGGAGTGGATGGTGTTTTGGAGCGTGATGGGAAGGAAGAAGGTGGGTTGTGGATATGGGAGTTAAGTTGAGATGGTGTAGGGGAATGTGAAATTTCGGCGTGAATGGGGGTAGGGGGGGTGATGGTGAAGGGAGGGGGGGAAGTGTT
>NZ_VEBF01001033.1 GCF_007676705.1 Paenibacillus xylanexedens | reverse complement strand
CTTAACCACCCTTCCACCCAACCCATTCCCCTCACATTCCCATCCCCAACCATCCTTTCCATCACATTATCCTCATGATAACCAAATATTTCTTCCACCCTAACTCTCACCTGATCCTTCTCCAATACTTCCTCCCACATCCATTCCACCTACCATCCCCTATTCACCAACTACACCACCCTTCTCAACCGTACCCACCCCCTCTTTATAATTC
>NZ_VEBF01001032.1 GCF_007676705.1 Paenibacillus xylanexedens | reverse complement strand
AAGGTGCATGGAAAGGTATCAAAGATGTAAATGAAGAAGGCTTAAAATCCGGGCACATCTCCTTCGGAAAAGGAACAAATACTATTACAGTCAATCATGCCAATATGGTAGAAGTAGACTAAAAGCTGATAAAAAGGTATGATTACTTAATGGAAGCATCAAAATAAACGCTTCGCATTTAAGTTCGAAGGATGATGTGAATTGAAAAGAGCAC
>NZ_VEBF01001031.1 GCF_007676705.1 Paenibacillus xylanexedens | reverse complement strand
GCTGGTGAAGGGGATTGAAGGATTTGTACGGAAGATGGAGAATTGGTGGGTGTGGGAGAGGTTGTGTGGAGGACTGAAATATAGGAAGGTGGATTGGGAGTGAATGTGGGGATTGTTGGAGGGGTATGTGAGATGAGATGAGGAATATGAAATGGGGTTTGGGGTGGTGATGGTGTTGAATTTTTATCTGGATGAGGGATATATGGATGAGGTT
>NZ_VEBF01001030.1 GCF_007676705.1 Paenibacillus xylanexedens | reverse complement strand
AATCCATCCCAAAATACCCACAATACCGAACCTCGCAATAAACATCTCCACCATCATCATAATCACTCCCACTCTAAATACTACCCATCTCTCTGCTCCCCCAAATCCCCCAATCTACTTACCCCACAAATACAACACCAAACACACCATACCTATAATACCACCAACTCCAAAACCACCAACAATCAATTCAATCATCACACCCCCCATTCCC
>NZ_VEBF01000099.1 GCF_007676705.1 Paenibacillus xylanexedens | reverse complement strand
TGTGGTGCAGGCATTGGAGGAAGGGTGTGAGGATGGAGAAAAGGGAGAATGGAGATTTGGTGCGGTGGTAGGAATTGGTGGATAATGAGTTTGGGTGGTGGTTGAGGAAATACTTTGTGGAGCATAATAGTGTGAAGTGGGTTATGAGGGTGTTGAGGGGAATAAGGTAGGGTGAGACGTTTGGGTGGTGGGAATGGATGTGGGTTGATGAGAAGGGGAATGGGTTGGTGATTGAGGTAAGGGTGTGGGTGTTGGTAATTATGGAATTTGTGATAGGGTGGGGTTGGAATGTTGTATTTGTGGAGTAGATGGTTGATAAAGGTGTTGGTAGGTT
>NZ_VEBF01001029.1 GCF_007676705.1 Paenibacillus xylanexedens | reverse complement strand
ACACCTCTCCATCCCTCCCTTCCATACCACAAGTAACTCAATATCACCACTCCTCTCTTCACCTCCTTCCCTTTCCCCTCTCTAACCCCCTCCACTTCCCCCTTCATTCCCGCATTAATCTTACTCATCCCCTCCTCATCCATACTCCCATCCATCACATCACCGCTCTCTCTCACTCTCCATCCAAGCTGCCTTTTCACTTCCGCATCATCCTC
>NZ_VEBF01001028.1 GCF_007676705.1 Paenibacillus xylanexedens | reverse complement strand
AACCAACCATTCCCCCCTCACATCTCTTCTTCAACTCCCTTCAACCTCATCAATCCCAACCACTCCTTCCCCCTCAACACTTTTCTTTTACACCCCCAAACTTACTTTCCTATCCACCACAACTCAACCTCATCTCACCACCTCACTTCAAGCAGCAGGTTACAGAATTCCTTCAACGCAGTGTAACCCAATATATCAACGACTAGAAGCATATA
>NZ_VEBF01001027.1 GCF_007676705.1 Paenibacillus xylanexedens | reverse complement strand
CCCCCCTTCCTCCCCCCCAATTCTAAAACCTCCACCTCCACACCTCCCCCCACCACTCATTCACCCAATTCCCCTCCATCCCAATACCCCCTCAACTTCCCATCAACCCATCCCATTCTCCCAATTTCTCACAACCCATCTCTCGTATGATCTCCAACTCCATTCCGCTCTTAATCCTTTAACAGCCTCGAATCTCATTCCTTTCATGCCCCATC
>NZ_VEBF01001026.1 GCF_007676705.1 Paenibacillus xylanexedens | reverse complement strand
AGGAATCATTATGGAAATGGATAATTGGGGGGGATTGACGGATATGGTGGTGATGACGGATTGGTTCAGGTAGTGGGGAAAGAGGAGATTGAGAGATGTGACTGAGTGGAGTTGTATTTGGGATTTGGTGGGGTGGTTTGGTGAGTAGGGATAAGGGAATGTTGTGTTGGAAAGGGGTTTGGGTTATAGGTTGTATGAAATAGAGTCTACGGATG
>NZ_VEBF01001025.1 GCF_007676705.1 Paenibacillus xylanexedens | reverse complement strand
TCCCCAATCCCGCCCAATTGCTCCTCACCACACCCATTCCCTCCCAGCAACGTCAGCACCATCCCCTCTCTTTTCTACCTCACTTAATTCCACCTCCCCCTCCTCCACTCTCTATCCAACTCCCCCATCACACCAACTCCCACCTCGCTCCCATGAAACAAATTCCACTCCCACCGCATTTCCCCCTCATCTGCTTCCGTGAACAACTCCGTTAT
>NZ_VEBF01001024.1 GCF_007676705.1 Paenibacillus xylanexedens | reverse complement strand
ACCCCCGCAATCTTAACACTCATTACCCTCCCGATCACCCATCTGCTCCTTCGCCCACCCGCCACAAATTAATCACACCACTACCTACTCTACACTACCCATCAATTCCCCCATCCCATCCTTCCACCAACGCATCCCTCTCTCATATATTCACATTAATTATCACAACCCAGCTCAACACACCTCAATCACCACATCCTTAACAACCCTATTAC
>NZ_VEBF01001023.1 GCF_007676705.1 Paenibacillus xylanexedens | reverse complement strand
ATCAGCCCATACCGTCAACAAGCTTCTATTCCCTCCTGCAACCCCATTTGTACGACACCATTTTCCTCAAACCTTCAACAAGCTCCCTTATCACCTATTCATTATCTCCCCTCACCCCCCTCATATTCCCTGCCAACATCCTCCAACCATTATTCACCCACTCCAACAACCAGAAATCCTCATTAACCTCCCGCCTAAATCCCTCAACTCTCCTT
>NZ_VEBF01001022.1 GCF_007676705.1 Paenibacillus xylanexedens | reverse complement strand
GGGTGCTGGTGAAGTCGTGTGGGGAGTATGAGCGGAGAGTTTAGAGATATGAGTGATGGGGGGAAGGGTAGGGGAGAGTTGTTGGGTAGTTGGTGAGAAGTGTTGTGAGAGAGGGGAAATATGGTGAATTTGATGGAGGATATGGGTTGTATATTGTTCAATGTTGGATATGGTTGCAGAAGCTTGTTGGGTGATGCGGATTGCTTGGGGGACTT
>NZ_VEBF01001021.1 GCF_007676705.1 Paenibacillus xylanexedens | reverse complement strand
CGGCTTGGAGGGGAGGGTCGTTGTGGTGATGGAGAGGGAGAACAAAATGGAGATGTGGGGGAAGGATTAATAAAGAGAAGAGGAGGGATACGATGGGAAAAATATTAAGGCAGTGGATTGGTGGGGGAAATGAAATTGGTGGGAGTGGAATAAGGAGGATGGAGAAGGGGATAAGGAGATAGATGAGATGTTTTGTTTTTTTGAACGTGTTGAGG
>NZ_VEBF01001020.1 GCF_007676705.1 Paenibacillus xylanexedens | reverse complement strand
ATGAGGCAATGAAGGAGCAATGGAACGCGATTGTCAACGAGATGGTAGTTGAAGGGAGAGGAGAGGGTAGGGTGAAGGGAGTGAGGTTTATGGTGAAGGATGTGTTTGGGGTAGGTGAGATTAGAAATGGGGGGGGTAATGGATGTTGGGTGGAGAGGGATGGGGGGGGGGGGGAAGAGGCGGAAAGGCTGAACCTGGTATTGGAGGAAGGAGGT
>NZ_VEBF01000098.1 GCF_007676705.1 Paenibacillus xylanexedens | reverse complement strand
GGTGGGAGTGTGGAAGGAGATGATAGGGGAGGGAGAAGGTTGTTGGTTGGGTGGTTTAGAATGATGGGGTTGGAGTGAAAAGGGGGAGAAGGAATGGGTAGGAATGTGTTGAAGAAGTATGTGTGAGTGGTGGGGTTGAGTGGGGGTGGGTTTGTGATCTATGGGATTTTGGTGGTGTAGGGTAGGTTTAGTGGGATGTTGTATAGTGTGAGAGATTGGAAGGGAGTTAATGGGGATTAGAGGTTTATGGGTGTGGGGAAGTTTGTGGAATTGTTGAAAGAAGATGGTGAGTTTGTGAAGTGGGTGTGGTTGAGGATGAAATATGTAATATTTAT
>NZ_VEBF01001019.1 GCF_007676705.1 Paenibacillus xylanexedens | reverse complement strand
CGAGGATGTGTTTGTCTTGCGGGTTCACGTACAGTTCGACGATCTGGTGGGGATATGATTTTGGGGGTTTGCGGTTGTTGGGATAAGGGAGGAGTGGAGATTGGGGGATGATGGGATAGGCGTTGAGGGTAATGAGTTGGGGGTGAGGCGGGCGTGGACGTAGAATGTAGAGTTTGGCTTGGAATGTGTTGATTTGCTGAGCACGATGAGGGTTA
>NZ_VEBF01001018.1 GCF_007676705.1 Paenibacillus xylanexedens | reverse complement strand
CCTCCTTACACATCCTCTCCACAAAATCATTCTCTATCCTCTCCTCATCCCACCACCTTCCTCCCTTCCCCCTTACATCATCCCTTACCCCCTCCATCCTTCCATCCCGCCCTCCATGCTCGCTCTTCCTCCAATCTTATTTCTTCTCCCACTCCTCCTCTCCCCCAAACATCCCATTCTATTTCCTTATCCTCCTCCCAAATTTCCCGCACGTT
>NZ_VEBF01001017.1 GCF_007676705.1 Paenibacillus xylanexedens | reverse complement strand
ACGTTCCGAATATCTACCCCCCTCTCCATCATACTTCTCCTCACAACCACCTCATATTCACCATCCACCAACTCCACAATTCTCTTCTCCACCTCTCTTTCCCACATTTCACCATCTCCTACACCAACCTTCCCTTCCCGCACCAGTTCACAAATTTCGGCACCCATCTCCTCAATTCCCTCAACACCGTTGTACACCTAATACACCTGACCACC
>NZ_VEBF01001016.1 GCF_007676705.1 Paenibacillus xylanexedens | reverse complement strand
AAAAATTGAAGAGAATGTTGTGAGTTAAGAAGGGAGGAGCATCGAGTGATGAAGAAAAAATGAGTTGGGTTTATATGTTGGGGATATGGATAGTGGAGTGGTGTGTTTTTGTAGAATGTATTGGAAGGGTGAGGTGTGGGGAAAATGGGAAGAAAAGTAGGAAATAAGGGAGAAAAATGTTAAGAATGAGGAGGTAATGGAAATGAATATTGAGA
>NZ_VEBF01001015.1 GCF_007676705.1 Paenibacillus xylanexedens | reverse complement strand
TATCAAAATGAAGTTGATATAGAAGCAGGCATGGTGTTGTTAATAGGAGGGGGATGGGGAGGAGAAAATGGAAGGAGTGGATAATGAATTGGGGAAGTGAAGAGGGGTTTTTGAAAAAGGAAAATTTGTTGGAGATGATGATTAGAAGAGGGAGAAATAGAGGTAGGAGGAGTGGTGTAATGATGGGGGAAGGTGGAAATGGTTGAAGGATGAAG
>NZ_VEBF01001014.1 GCF_007676705.1 Paenibacillus xylanexedens | reverse complement strand
GCCTAACATGCCTGCCTGTCACGCAGGAGATCGCGGGTTCGAATCCCGTCGGTTCCGCCATTTAATCTTTACATGAGGCAAACTGTTCACTACATCTGCTGTATGGCACTGATGCCCTATATAAAGTGTAAGGAAATGAGATTAGACTTTATTATGGCTCGGTAGCTCAGTCGGTAGAGCAGAGGACTGAAAATCCTCGTGTCGGCGGTTCGATT
>NZ_VEBF01001013.1 GCF_007676705.1 Paenibacillus xylanexedens | reverse complement strand
CTACCAGTCACATGATCTACTCTTCTCCCAAATCTACCACAACATTCCACCCCATCCCCCATCACCAACCACTCCACCTCCCACACCTACCACATCAAATTCCTCTTCCTCATATCACTTCATCACTTCACCCATACCTGCATCTCTTCTAAACACATACCAAACTCGATTTCCATTAACCTTATTTTCTTCTCCAACCAATCACACACTCACACT
>NZ_VEBF01001012.1 GCF_007676705.1 Paenibacillus xylanexedens | reverse complement strand
ATGAAGGTGGTGCGGGAAAGGGTAGGGTCATGAGGGGGATTGGGATTATGATGGTTGGAAGTGTAGTTGTGATCGTGGGTGTTATTTTGAGGGAGGGTGGGATTATAGTGATGGTTGTGTGAGAAATGATTAGAGGGTTGGGGGTTGGATTGGGGAAGGGTAGAGTGTGTTAAAGTGGCCGTGGTGATTTGTGGTAAAGTGGTGAACTTGTGTAAT
>NZ_VEBF01001011.1 GCF_007676705.1 Paenibacillus xylanexedens | reverse complement strand
GGAATCAGAAAGTCGGGCAAGATCGAAATATTTACTCCGCAGGCCAGGCATCTGAGTCGACAAATAGGAATGCGCAGGGCCTGATCCGCCTCATCAATTGCGTACCTCCAGTAATAGCCATTTCGATGAACATTCCCTTGGGCAATACAATGACAGTCGGGACATCGGTCAAACATGGGAAATTCATTCCCTTTTCCTCTTGATCCATATTCCTCA
>NZ_VEBF01001010.1 GCF_007676705.1 Paenibacillus xylanexedens | reverse complement strand
TACAATCGCACACTAACCTCACAACTCCATCCACATAAAATTACCAACGCCCTTCCACGCACTCACTCTCTTCTACATATCCCAAACTCCATTCTCCTCCTCTACCCCATACCCCCTTACTTTTCTCATCAACCTTCCCTTTCAATCCCCATCACTTTCAGCAACTCTCTCATATCATCCACCATCTCATCGGACCCATATCCATTCAGCATCCTT
>NZ_VEBF01000097.1 GCF_007676705.1 Paenibacillus xylanexedens | reverse complement strand
AACCCATCATTCACTTCTTCTTCATACAAATCACCCAACAATCCACCTTCTCTCACCATCTCATACACACCTTCCACCCCTTCCCCCCCATCACCCTTTTTCCCTTTCCCATCATTTTTCACCAATCTCCATACATCCACAATATACCAACCCCACTCAATCTCTTTACCTTTCAAAATACTACCAACCCCCATCCTAATCCCCTCACCCCCAACTTCATCAATCCTCTCCAACAACCCCTCATTTCCCTTCCTCCTCTCTTCTTTCACATCCACAACATCTCTCCCCCCACTCAGCTCCCTTCCCCCTTCATTCAACCCAATATGACCATTATG
>NZ_VEBF01001009.1 GCF_007676705.1 Paenibacillus xylanexedens | reverse complement strand
CCTCCACCCACATCATCAACCTAACTACTCCGCTTCCCCTCCTAACTTCACACCTCACCATTTTCCACAAATCCCTTTTCATCTCAATCCTACATCAAACCAACATTTTCACAAATCGCTACCTCATCTCAAACACAATTCTCACCCATTCACCACACAACCTTACACTCCACTCCCTCAACCACCAACAACCAATCTTGCTTATTATTCTCCCTT
>NZ_VEBF01001008.1 GCF_007676705.1 Paenibacillus xylanexedens | reverse complement strand
TCCACCTACCCCCCTCCCATCCTCAACGACCTCACCCAACCCCATCTTCCTCATCCCTGTAACCCCTAGTCAATTATCCCCCACCCTCACCCCATCTCCTCCTCCCCCTTTCACTCTCTCCCCACCCTTCATCAACTTCCCAATCTCCAACTCACCTCCCAGCTCAACTTCAACAATCACCCTCTCACCCTCCTTCACCACATCAACCATTCTACC
>NZ_VEBF01001007.1 GCF_007676705.1 Paenibacillus xylanexedens | reverse complement strand
GGTCGAGGGGTTGGGTTGGAGAATTTGAATGGTTAAGAGCAGAAAGAGAGGGGAAAGGGTGAGATAATAGAAGATATGGGGTGGAGTAAGGAGGGGTTTGATGAAGGTGTGGAAGCGGTTGGTGAGGGGAAACGGATGGAGGGAGTGTTGCAAAGGAGATGGCGTATTGCCTGCGAATGGATGAAGGATGGAGAAAAGGAGGAAAATAATAAAACG
>NZ_VEBF01001006.1 GCF_007676705.1 Paenibacillus xylanexedens | reverse complement strand
GTTCGAACACCCACAACAATCATTCCACCAACTCGTTCAACTCCTTCCTTCCGATTTTCCACATTTCCATTCACTTCTCTTATCTTTAATCATAAAAAACCACATTACCCAATTACCACCCACTAAATACCCCACCCTATCACCATCCTCCAACCTACCCACTCTCTGCAAATATATAATTACCACAACTTATTAACTATGCATAACCTTACACAA
>NZ_VEBF01001005.1 GCF_007676705.1 Paenibacillus xylanexedens | reverse complement strand
CATCTACCGTTACAACTGCCTCTGTCTCGATACTCCCCTAAATCACACAACCCCTCCCCCTCGTTTCAATCCCCCGCTGCCTTATCAACCTCACCCTCCATTCAACTCCCTCATCTCTTACCTCCATCACCACTCCCATCATCTCCCCACCCATACCTACAACCCCCCAACATAAAATAATCAACCCAAATAACCCAAAACCCCCATCATTACACC
>NZ_VEBF01001004.1 GCF_007676705.1 Paenibacillus xylanexedens | reverse complement strand
AACACTTTACCTCATAATGTTCCCCCAATACCCGCCCGTTGAATCCCTCGAAAGATAACATCACCTCTCATAATCCCATCCACCCCTCCCTCAATACCTTCCCCCAACCCTAACACCTCTATCTCTTCCAACCTCTTTCCATCATCCCCTACCCTAACCATACCCACCTGACAATCTACCCTGCTATCTCCATCTCCCCGAAAATCTTTCGCTCTT
>NZ_VEBF01001003.1 GCF_007676705.1 Paenibacillus xylanexedens | reverse complement strand
CCCGCATCTCATTCCCCCCCTCCTCACCCCATTTCCTCTCCCTTTTCCCCGGCCCATTCCCGAATATCCCTCCCTTCTATTTATCTCACCCAATATCCCCATCAAAACCCACATTCCCCCCTTCTTCATCATCCCCAACCTCCACCACTTCCATTATCCACCCCCTACACCTCTACCTTTATTCCTCCTACTCCTCTCTTTCATCCTCTTCCTCAT
>NZ_VEBF01001002.1 GCF_007676705.1 Paenibacillus xylanexedens | reverse complement strand
GTGGTTGTGGTAAAGGTGTAGGCGTTGGAAGATAGGATTGGGAAAGGGGATGTTAGGTAGGAAGAGGGGATTGAGAAGATGGATATGGGTGGTGGAAGGATGGTTGGTTGTGGTGGGAAAAAGGATGGTTTTGTTAGTGTGGTTGTTGAGAGAGGAGATTAGGGCAAGGTGGTTGAAGAAGTGGGGAGGAATGGAGATAGGAGACTGGAAAGACGC
>NZ_VEBF01001001.1 GCF_007676705.1 Paenibacillus xylanexedens | reverse complement strand
AGGGAGGGGAAAAGTCATTGGGGGGTTTGAGGATATGGTGAGAGAAGACCGGGAAGGTGGAAGGGTAGGTAGGGTGGGAAGTGTGAGGGTATTTGCAGAGTGAGGGAATATGATGGGGGAGGAAGTGAGGAAGAAGTGATTGAAGAAGGTGGGTGAGAAGATTATTGGGGTTGGAAGGAAAAGAGAGCGATGTCTTATGGGTCTGTTTTGTTTTTGA
>NZ_VEBF01001000.1 GCF_007676705.1 Paenibacillus xylanexedens | reverse complement strand
CACATCATACCCCTTCCCAAGTCCTACATCCTGTACACTACCCATCAACTCCCACTACTACCCACCTCACACATCTCTCACAATTAAACCCATCCTCTTCCTACCCCTCCCTTTCACCTCCATCCCAAACCCCTTCTTCCCCTAATTCACTTCTCCTCCTCCCTCAAGCACTTTACCCTTCCTCTTCCCACTAACCTTCCTATCCCCCCTCACCGCA
>NZ_VEBF01000096.1 GCF_007676705.1 Paenibacillus xylanexedens | reverse complement strand
CTCCTTCCACTACACCAATGTCTTCCTTCCACCCATCTGACCATAAAACAACATCCGGACCATCTCTAATCCTCACTTCCTTTCCTTCTCCTCTCTTCCCTTCTCTATCCATAAACAATCCAGCAACCGCTACTTTCTTCCCATCTAACATATAAGCTAGACTCACACCCTAACAACCAATCACTCACCACATCACAAGTTCTTCTCCATTACCACCTTCTCCCCTTCCTCCTTTACCAATACACATAACAACTTCCCTTACCAAATTCTCCCTTTTAATCCCACCAAATCCTTTTACCTCTTTCAACCAAACCCTATTCATAACCATTTTTTGAT
>NZ_VEBF01000999.1 GCF_007676705.1 Paenibacillus xylanexedens | reverse complement strand
ATGTACTGGATGCAGATGGGGATGAGGGAAGTGGGTGACGTGGATGTAGTGAGGGATAGATGTTGGATGTTGTGTTGGATAGTGGTGAGGAAAGAGGGGGATGTGGGGGGGTTGTTTGAAAGGTGTTTGGAGTAGGAGTGGAATGAAGTGAGTCTCTGGGTGGTGATGTTGACTAATTTTAGGAGTGTGATGAGTAGGAGGTGAAGTGAAGTAAGGG
>NZ_VEBF01000998.1 GCF_007676705.1 Paenibacillus xylanexedens | reverse complement strand
AAAATGCACGATAACATCGTCGAGCAGAAACAAACAATTCTACACGTACCCCCCAATGTCCATCATCACATTTCTGCCCTTCACATACTCTCCCTCTTCCAATCCCACTCTTTCCAATTCCCCGTTCAACCCCACCAGATCCTCATTCTTATACATATCCAACACCATCATCTCAATTTCTTCCATATCATTCCACAATCCTTCCCCTCTATTCTTC
>NZ_VEBF01000997.1 GCF_007676705.1 Paenibacillus xylanexedens | reverse complement strand
CAGCAACTTCAACAACAACCACATACACCATCAAGCAACGTTTCAAAGCATAGTCCATGGGATTCACATGTTCCGCCACCACTTTCCACCCACCTCTTCCTTCTCTATCAATCCACATCTCACAACCCCTTCCTCCACCATACACTTCCCCTTCCTCCCTGCCATCCACACCTACCCACACCACCCATACTTCCCCTCCCTTCCCCACATCTTCACC
>NZ_VEBF01000996.1 GCF_007676705.1 Paenibacillus xylanexedens | reverse complement strand
AAGGGTTACGGAGGGTTGTTCGGTAGTAAGAGAGATGTAGGGATTGGTTTGATATCTATGTATGCTGTGGGTATGATCATGGGGAGGTTGTATAATGAGTGTATTCGTTTTGAGGAGGTGGGAGTAAATGAGGTAGAGGAAATAGTTGGCCTTGGAAAACTATGTGAATGAGGTTGGAATGAGGCTTAGATAGTGAGAGGTGGAGGAAATGGTGGGG
>NZ_VEBF01000995.1 GCF_007676705.1 Paenibacillus xylanexedens | reverse complement strand
GGAAGAGGTTGTAGGTGGTATTGATGAAGCTGGAGTGGATTGGTTGGGTGGTGGGGGTGGTGAAATTGTGGATGAGGGGAGAGGTGGGAAGATTAGGGGTTTGAAAGGTTGATGGGGGGATTGGATGGAGGTTATGGAAACGGCACAGCGCATGGGTATGAAGAGCACCGCTAGGATGGTTATCGGAGTTGGTGAATGGATGGAAGAGCGTGCAGTG
>NZ_VEBF01000994.1 GCF_007676705.1 Paenibacillus xylanexedens | reverse complement strand
ATCCGCCACCACATCATCCCCGTCAATCTCCACACCTTCAATCTCCTCCTCCAGCCTCATCAACACTTCCACAACCCACCTCCAATCCACCTAAACTTCCTCAAATAAACACCTCCTCAATTCCATATCCTCCCTCCCTTCCCTATTCAACACTTCACCAACCCCAATCCTCATCTCTTCAACCAATACTCCAGTCGTCATCATCATCATCTCTCCT
>NZ_VEBF01000993.1 GCF_007676705.1 Paenibacillus xylanexedens | reverse complement strand
ATGAAGGATAATTGGGTGAGGTAGATTGGTGAAAGGGGGGAGTGGAGGAGGTAGAGGGTGAAGGTGTTGGGAAGTGTAAGGTGATTGGGGTAGGATATGTGGGAGATAGTTGTGGATGTTGGGGATGAGGGTGTGTAGGGGGTTATGGAGTTGAGTGGGTGGTTGATAGGTATGGATTAGGTGAGGTTGTTGATGGGATATAGGGAGGTTGATTGGT
>NZ_VEBF01000992.1 GCF_007676705.1 Paenibacillus xylanexedens | reverse complement strand
ATATCTCATTCCCCCCCAACCCCACCCTCAAACCGTACACCCACACCTCATTCCCATCACACCACCTCTCTCCCATCAACTATTCCATAATCCCCCACCAAACTCCCATCCGCACTATCCCAACATCCTGCATCCACTCATTCCTCACCTCCCCTCTCCTACCCCACTCCCCCCCCCACTCCTCCAACACCCATCACACTTCCTCACCAGACTTCGC
>NZ_VEBF01000991.1 GCF_007676705.1 Paenibacillus xylanexedens | reverse complement strand
CTATCGTCATAACCACGTGGTCCTGGCGATTCTACATCACAACTATCAATTCCAACTCACACCCGCAATCTATCCCCTCATTTCACAATTCCATTAATACATCTCTAAAATTATCAATCAATCAACACCACTCTATCTCATCCAAAACATTTCCACTAAAACCAAAATCCCCAACATCGAGCTGCCTCATCCACTACCCATGCCACCCATGACACCT
>NZ_VEBF01000990.1 GCF_007676705.1 Paenibacillus xylanexedens | reverse complement strand
CAGATCAACAATCTCCATCACAGCCAGATATTTCTTTCCCACAACAAATCCTCTTATACCCGCTCCCTTTATTACAATATCCCCTCTTATCATCAAATTTTTCAACCTATTATATCCTTCAAAAATATACTCATTCTCATCTATCTTATCCCAATTCTCCTCCTCCTTCCCCTCCCTATCCTCTTCCCACCCACTCTCACGACCCCCATCACCCACC